>CAVQQE010000021.1:0-289293 GCA_963714785.1 uncultured Acidobacteriota bacterium | reverse complement strand
GGCGTCTTTGAGTTGTTCAGGATATGGAGACGCGTGGCCATTACTTCCACTTCACCGGAAGGAATTTCCGGGTTGGCCTTCTGGCGGCGTAGGACACGGCCTTCGACGGCAACGACAAATTCCGAACGCAGTTGCTCGGCTTTGGCGTGGGCCTCGGAATGCAGCTCCTTGTTGAAAACAATTTGCGCGATTCCGGCGCGGTCGCGCAGGTCGATGAAAATTCGTTGGCCCAGGTCACGCCGGCGGTGGACCCAGCCCATTAGCACGACATCTCTGTCTGCGTCCGATGCGCGGAGGTCGCCGCAATAGTTTGTGCGTTTCAAATTTCCGAGCGCTTCAAGCAATGTTGTTGTCCTCGAACTGAGATTCTGACCTTAGCCACCGGGAATCGGCCCGGCGGCGCGCCGATAGCGGAGCTAGCCACGAGTGTCTCTTCTTTCCGATTCAAGATATTCGAGCAGATCAAATTCCGAGAGTTTTTTTGATCGGAATCGGCCAGGCGCTTCAAAGTGAAAGTGCCTGAGTTGACCTCATCTTCGCCGATGATTAGGGCGTAGCGCGCGCCAAGTTTGTCCGCTAAGCCAAGCGATTTCTTGAATTTCATTTCTTCTGGAGGCAGCTCGACGGCGAGGCCCGCTTCGCGAAGTTTGCGAGCGATATTCACTGCTGTTGGATACGCGGCCTGTCCCATCCATGCGATGAAAACCGCAAGGGCAGGGAGCGCAGGCAATTTCCCGCTTTCTTGCAGGGAAAGTATCGCGCGGTCGGTGCCGATGGCGAAGCCGATGCCTTTGATTGGCGGGCCGCCCAGGAGTTCGACCAGGCCGTCGTAGCGGCCGCCGCCGCAGACTGCGTTCTGCGAGCCCAAGCCTTCGGCTATGACTTCGAACGTGGTTCGCGTGTAATAGTCCAGGCCGCGAACGAGTCGCCAGTTTTCTTCGTAAGCAATTCACGCAGGTTGAGTTCTTCTTTCAGTTTGGCGAAGTGCTCGCGGCAAGCGTCGCAAAGGTGATCCGAGATGCGCGGTAGTTTTGCGATGATCGCCTGCTCTTCCGGTAGTTTCGGATCGAGAACGCGTAGCGGGTTCGTTTCGATCCGGCGCTGGCTGTCGGGGCCAAGCTGGTCTGCAACTTCTCGCAACTCTTCTCGGAGATGTTCTACATATTGAGGGCGGCAATTTCTGTCGCCGATCGAATTGATCTGGAGAGTCGTCCGCGTGAGGCCCGCGCGTTTGAAAAAAGCCATCAACACTTGGATGACTTCGGCATCAATCGCAGGCGCGTCGGAATGTCCGAGGACTTCGGCGCCGATTTGATAGAACTGGCGGTAGCGGCCTTTTTGCGGGCGTTCGCGACGGAACATCGGTCCGACGTAGTAGAGTTTTACGTTCCCAGGCAGCATCTGCATTCCGTGCTCGATGTAGGAGCGACCTCGCTTGCGGTCGCCTCCGGCCTTAGCGAGTAGGTTTGGCTG
Organism: uncultured Acidobacteriota bacterium; assembly: GCA_963714785.1. Classification (GTDB taxonomy): domain Bacteria; phylum Acidobacteriota; class Terriglobia; order Acidiferrales; family UBA7541; genus Palsa-295. The sequence goes on along the minus strand of CAVQQE010000021.1, from coordinate 287,820 downwards.
GGCTCTTCCTTTGAACCGGCATCGTGACCGGTGTTGAAGGTGAACATTTCCTTGGAAACAATGTCAGTGTCAGCGCCTACGGAACGGGCGAAAAGTTCGGTCTCCTCGAAGATGGGCAGGCAGATTTCGCGGAAATTGTAGGATTCGAAGGTGTTGCGGGCGGTTTGCTCGAACCAATTCCAGAGGGTGGAATCCGGCGGCAAGATATCGCGGGTGCCTTTGATGGCTTTGAATTGGCGTTTATTTTCGGTCATGGGATCAGGTCTTTTTGTTGTGCGCAGAATGGTTCAAAATTCGCGATTAGAACGGCACGCTCTCCTTTCTTTGCTATAGCTTACGATGGTTTCTAATAAATAGTGTTCGCGATTAGAAAGTGCAGAACAGATCCCGCGCATCGCGTTGTTCGCTCGGGATGACGATACTTGTCGCATCGTCCGTTCGCGACTAGAGAATTGTTGGACGCTTCGTCGGTTCCCGGCAGGGAATTTGCCGGTGCCGACTCTCTGCCTAAAATTAGGCGCACTGCCCATCAGAACATTTTACAACACGTAGGCAAGCAAACTTCAGCGTGTGGGGAATCCTCAACAGCGAACGGTTAAATTCCGGACTCGGACTTATAAGTCTCTTTGTACTCGACATAGCGCTGCGCGTAGCGGTCGATGGAATCGAGGTCTTCGGGCGTGAGCGCGCGGCGCAATTTGCCGGGCTGGCCCATGAACAGGCTGCCGGGGGGGACGATGGTGCGTTCCGGGACCAGGGTACCGGCGGCGATAATGCTGCCGGTCCCGATTCTTGCGCCGTTGAGGATGATGCTGCCCATGCCGATGAGGCAGCGCGATTCGATGGTGCAACCGTGCAGGACGACGGCGTGGCCTACGGTGACGTTATCGCCGAGAATGAGCGGATTCGTGTCGCGCATGACGTGGAGGACGGAGCCGTCCTGGATATTTGTGTGCGCGCCGATACGCATGATGTTTACATCGCCGCGAAGGACGGCGCAGGGCCACACGCTGGAATGTTCCCCGATGACGACATCGCCGATGACTACGGCTTGCGGGTCGATGTAGGCGGTTGCAGCGATTTGCGGCGTGTGACCTTGGTAAGAGCGGATCATTTCGACTGGTCCTTAGGGGGTTAAACACATCGCTTAAAGACTACCAAAATGAGCGTGTGTCTTCCCCGAATCGACAGCGTACTCATCGATTATTTCCCACCAGGATCGCGACCGTCTGGCGTGCGACCCAGCCAAATAAGCGGTGAAAATAGCACACGCACTTAAGACAGACAAGTTTGTAAACGCGTGTCCCTTTAAGCGTTACCTGCCTCACACATCGGCAACTTCAGCAGCAATAACCTGGGATTTTTCGGATCGATAGGGCTCCAGCAATGAGCTGCGTTACGGTAAATTCGCGCAGAAGTCTGCACGAAAAAATGCTTCACGCCCGAATTTCGTCTTTCAGAATCAACCGGAAGGCGACCAAAGAAGATTTTTTCCCGAATCTTATCGGCGCGACGGAACTTAGGCTGGGCTGGACATGGAGGAAAGAAACTCCGCGTTTGTCTTGGTCTTGGAGAGGCGGCCCAACAAAAGTTCCATGGCTTCCACGGTCGAGAGCGGGCTCAGGACCTTTCGCAGTACCCAGATGCGATTCAGCTCGTCCGGCGGCAAGAGCAGTTCGTCTTTGCGGGTTCCGGAGCGGTTGATATCGATGGTGGGGAACACGCGCTTGTCGACCAGGCGGCGGTCGAGATTGATTTCCATATTACCCGTTCCCTTAAATTCTTCGAAGATGACGTCGTCCATGCGGCTGCCGGTATCGATAAGGGCTGTGGCGATGATGGTAAGCGAGCCACCCTCTTCGATGTTTCGCGCGGCGGCGAAAAAGCGGCGCGGGCGCTGCAAAGCGTTAGCGTCAATACCGCCGGAAAGAACTTTGCCCGAGGGCGGTGTAACGGCGTTGTAAGCGCGGCCTAGACGAGTGAGCGAATCGAGCAGGATCACGACGTCGCGCTTGTGCTCCACCAGCCGCTTGGCTTTCTCGAGGACCATTTCAGCAACTTGAATGTGGCGCTGGGGCGGCTCATCGAAGGTGGAGCTGATAACTTCGCCCTTCACGGTGCGCTGCATGTCGGTAACTTCTTCCGGGCGCTCGTCGATAAGCAGAACGATCAGCGCGACCTCCGGATGATTGGTGGTGACGGAGTTGGCGACCGATTGCAGCATCATGGTTTTACCGGTGCGCGGGGGAGCTACGATCAATCCGCGCTGGCCTTTGCCGATGGGACAAAGCATGTCGAGCACCCGGCCGGTTAGATTTTCCTTAGTGGTCTCCAGGCGGATGCGTTCCTGGGGATAGAGCGGGGTGAGGTTGTCGAAGAAAATCTTATTGCGCGCAACTTCTGGATCTTCGAAGTTAACGGCTTCCACTTTAATCAAGGCGAAGTAGCGCTCGCCGTCTTTGGGTGGACGGACCTGGCCAGAGACGGTATCACCGGTGCGCAGATCGAATTTACGGATTTGCGAGGGCGAGACGTAAATGTCGTCGGGGCCCGGGAGGTAGTTATATTCCGGGGCGCGTAGAAAGCCGAACCCGTCGGGGAGGCATTCCAGCACGCCTTCGGAGAAGATCAGGCCGTTTTTCTCGGTCTGCGCGCGGAGGATCTGGAAGATCAACTCCTGCTTGCGCATGCCCGAGGCGCCGGGAATGTTGAGTTCCTTGGCGATCTTGGCCAAATCGGTGATGTTCTTATCTTTTAGTTCTGCAAGGCTAATGCTCATCGAGTTTATTCCTTCTTAAGCCTGATTTTCAGGCGTGATTTATTTCTGAATGGACTGCGGGCGGGCGCAACTTCGAACCTGCCACTTCTGTCCAATTAAAACCGGGTCGCTTCTTGGACTGAACTTTTATTGAACGACAGACAATCTGAATCCCCCGGTTGCGGGCCGAACCTGCTTAGCAGGACGGGAGAGAGCCGGAGGGTTTCAATTGGTTAATTCGCTGTCTTGCGCTACATCTGAAACAAACTTGGGGTCTACGCCGGCGACCGGCGGATGCCCTGGAATCGGCAGCGGATGTTCGAGCGCGATCTGCAACACTTCGTCCATATTTTCCACAAAATGAATCGACATCTGAGACTGAATCTCCGGCGGAATCTCCGCCAGATCCTTTTCGTTATCTTTGGGAAGAATTACGCTGCGGAAGCCCAAGCGATGCGCAGCCAGAAGCTTTTCCTTCACTCCGCCGATGGGTAACACTTTACCACGCAAGGTGATTTCCCCGGTCATGCAAATGTCGCAACGAACCGGAATGCGGGTTAGGGCGCTTACGATCGAGGTGCAAAGCGTGATGCCAGCCGAGGGGCCGTCCTTGGGGATGGCGCCTTCGGGAACGTGCACGTGAATATCGAGGTGCCGGTAGAAATCTTTCGGCAGGCCGAATAGATGGGTGCGCGAGCGCACGTAACTCATCCCAGCTTGCGCAGATTCCTGCATCACGTCGCCGAGCTTGCCGGTTAGGGTGAGACGGCCTTTGCCCTGCATCAGCATTGCTTCGGTGGAGAGCACCTGGCCGCCGACTTCCGTCCAGGCCAAGCCAGTCGTGAGCCCAATTTCGTTTTTCTTTTCGGCCAGGAAATCGCGATATTTCAGAACGCCGAGGAAATCGTTGACATTCGTATCGGTGACGGCGATTTCGACGCCTTTTCCGTCTGCCACGACTTTGCGAGCCACTTTGCGGCAAACGTTGGCAACTTCGCGGCTCAGGTTGCGCACGCCCGCTTCGTGAGTGTAGTGGCGAATGATGTGCGTGACGGCTTCGTCGGTAAATTTCAGGTTCGCCTTGGTCAGGCCGGTGGCTTCAATTTCTTTCGGCACCAGGAAGCGCTGCGCGATTTGGTGTTTTTCCTGCTCGGTGTAGCCCGGGATGCGCAGGACTTCCATGCGGTCTTGCAAGGGCTGCGGAATCGTGTGCAGCACGTTAGCGGTGCATATGAACATGACCTTGGAGAGGTCGTATTCGACATCGAGGTAATGATCGGTAAAAGCGTTGTTCAGCTCGGGATCGAGGACTTCCATTAAGGCTGCGGACGGATCGCCGCGGAAGTCCATGGACATTTTGTCCACTTCGTCGAGCACGAAAACGGGATTCACTGTGCCGGCTTTGCGCATCATCTGAATGATCTGGCCGGGCAGGGCGCCGATGTAAGTACGGCGGTGGCCGCGGATTTCGGCTTCGTCACGAACGCCGCCGAGCGAGACCCGCACGAATTTTCTGCCCGTGGCGCGGCCGATGGACATAGCCAGTGAAGTTTTGCCGACTCCTGGGGGCCCCACAAAGCAGAGAATCGAGCCTTTGGGATTCTTAACGAGTTGGCGAACCGCGAGATATTCGAGAATGCGCTCTTTGATTTTTTCCAAGCCGTAGTGGTCTTCAGAGAGGATCGTTTCGGCGCGCTTGATGTCGCGAACTTCCTTGGAACGCTTTTTCCACGGTACAGCCAGCAACCAATCGAGATAATTGCGCGAGACCGTGGATTCCGCTGACATGGGCGGCATCATTTCAAGGCGCTTGAGCTCCTGCATGGCCTTTTCCTGCGGGCCTTCAGGCATGCCGGAGGTTTCGATCTTCTTCTTGAGCTGCTCGATCTCGTTTGCTTCGCCGCGGCCAAGCTCTTTCTGGATGGCCTTCAACTTTTCGTTGAGGTAATACTCTTTCTGGGCGCGCTCCATCTGGCGCTTTACGCGCGTATTGATTGAGCGGTCGACGTTGAGTTTCTCGGTTTCTACTTCCAGAATGTCCGCGATGCGATTCAGGCGCTCGAGGGAGTCAAAAAGTTCTAGGAGTTCCTGTTTTTCCTCGACGGGGATCTGCAAATTTGCGGCGATCGCGTCGGAAAGCTTGCTAGCGTCTTCCACACGCACAGCGGCGATCATAGTGTCGTAATTCAAGCTTTGCGAAAGCTTCACATACTGCTCAAAGAGCGTGGTGACGCGGCTGGAAGCTTCCTGAAGCTGCGGCGTGGACTCCACCGGCGAAGTAACTACGCGAATGGAAGCGCGGAAGAAGCCTTCGTCGCTGGTGACCTGGATGATTTTTGCGCGGACAGTGCCTTCCACCAGAACTTTGATGTTCCCGTCAGGCAGCTTTACGCTCTGAACGATGTTGGCAAGAGTCCCGACCTGATAGATTTCTTCGGGCTTGGGATCGTCCACGGAGGCATCGTGCTGCGTGACGAGGAAAATCTTCTTGTCGCCGGCCAGCGCGTCTTCCAGGGCTCGCACGGACGCTTCGCGGCCAACGATGAAGGGATGCATCATCTCCGGGAAAATAACCATTTCCCGCACCGGCATCATAGGCACGCGTTTTACTTCAGTTTTTTCGCGGTTGAACATCGGTTCCTTTAACGCCAAGAGTCTAACCAGCCTTTTCCAACAAACTCCAGTTGATTTCGCGTCCTTTCACCATATCGCCGGTTACAACGAAGTCGCGAAGTTTTCGCTGGGCGGGCAAGTGGTACATCATTTCGAGCATCAGATCTTCCAGAATCATGCGCAGGCCGCGTGCGCCTACTTTACGTTGTAGCGCGAGTTCGGCGACGGTATCCAGCGCATCGTCGGTGAAGCGCAAGCGGACGTTTTCGAATTCAAAGAGGCGCTGATATTGGCGCACAAGCGCGTTCTTAGGCTCGGTGAGAATCCGGACCAAAGCTGATTTGTCGAGATCACTCAAAACGCCTACGACCGGCAAGCGGCCCACGAATTCGGGAATCAGACCATAGCGGATCAGGTCGGTTGGCTGTGCTTGTTCGAGCACTTCGATATTGCGGCGCGTAGCGGTAGTTGGCTGCACATCCGCGTGGAAGCCCAATGATTTCTGGCCTACGCGACGCTCGATAATTTTTTCCATGCCTACGAAAGCTCCGCCGCAGATGAACAGGATATTCGTGGTATCCACTGGCGTAAATTCCTGATGCGGATGCTTGCGTCCACCTTGCGGCGGAACGTTGGCAACAGTGCCTTCCAGGATTTTCAGCAGCGCTTGCTGTACGCCTTCACCGGAAACGTCGCGGGTAATCGAAGGGTTTTCATCCTTCTTGGAAATCTTATCGATCTCGTCGATATATATGATGCCTTGCTGGGCGCGCGCGACATCGCCATCGGCAGCCTGCAGCAGCTTCAAAATGATGTTTTCCACGTCTTCGCCGACGTAACCGGCTTCGGTGAGCGTTGTGGCGTCAACGATCGCGAATGGCACGTCGAGCATGCGTGAAAGAGTCTGGGCCAGGAGCGTCTTACCTGTGCCGGTGGGACCAATCAGCAAAATATTGGATTTCGCGAGTTCCACATCGCCGGGCTGCTTGTTCAGGAAGATGCGCTTGTAGTGGTTGTAGACCGCCACGGCGAGCTTCTTCTTCGTTTTGTCCTGGCCGATTACATAGCCGTCGAGAAAGGCTTTGATCTCGGGAGGGCGGGGCAGGCGGCGATTGACCGGGCTGGCTTGCTCGCGCTTCTCGTCTTCCAGGATTTGCTGGCAGACGCCCACGCACTCGTTGCAGATGTAGGACCGCGGATACTCAGAAGGAGAGCTGATGAGCTTCTCCACCTGCTCCTGCGTTTTATGGCAGAAGGAACATCGCAACGGCTCTTCTGGGGTGAACCGCTTCACAAAGTGTGTCCTCGTCTTTTGGAAGCTACGACAGCGACGACAAATCTATTCCTTATTGTAAGACGAAGGGCGGGCCGGCTGCAGAGAATCATCGCTTTAGATACTAACCCTTTGGAACCCACTAACGGTGCTTCGAAATAATTTCGTCGACAATTCCATAGGCCTTGGCCTGCTCTGCCGTCATGATGAAATCGCGTTCCACGTCGCGCTCGATCTTTTCAATCGATTGGCCGGTATGTCCGGCGAGAAGTTTGTTGAGCGCTTCGCGAGTGCGAAGAATTTCCTTGGCGTGAATATCAATGTCGGTGGCCTGTCCAGACAGACCGGACATCCACGGTTGATGAATCAACACGCGAGCGTTGGGAAGCGCATAACGCTTCTTGGGCGTGCCGGAAGCAAGCAACACGGCCGCGATAGATGCGGACTGGCCGATGCAATAGGTCACCACGTCGGGACGCACGAACTGCATGGTGTCATAAATGGCCATTCCTGCTGAGATCGAGCCGCCGGGAGAGTTAATGTAAACCGAAATGTCCTTCTCCGGATCTTCGGATGCGAGGAATAGCAACTGGGCGGTCACCAGGTTGGCCACATGGTCGTCAATCGGCGTGCCGATGAAGATGATGTGGTCCTTCAGCAACCGTGAGTAAATATCGTATGCTCGCTCGCCCCGGTTGGTCTGTTCAACGACCATCGGAACCAGCGTTGTGGCACGCGGACTGCGGTCGTCTGTATGTCTCATAGGGAGTGTGTTTGCGCGCTGAGGAACCCGAACCTACTTTTCACTTTTGGCCGTCGTCTCGATCCGGGTGTTGCGGTAGAGCCAATCTATCGTTTTGTCACTGCGCAACTTAGATTTCATCCTATCGAGCGCTCCTTGCTTTGTCAAGCGAGCGCGCAACGCGGTTGCTGATTCGCCACTGCGTTCCGCGAGGGCTTCAATCTGTTTTTCAACTTCTTCATCCGTCACATCGATTTTTTCTGCTTCGGCGATGCGATCGATAAGCAACTCAGCCTTTACGTCATCCACTGCGCGATCCTGCTGACGCTTGCGGAGCGCGACCCAATCGACATTTACTGCCCGAGGATCTACGCCTTGAGCCGCCAGGGTGCGAACGGTGCGCTCAAGCCTTACGTCCATTTGATGCTCGACAAGCGCTTCCGGAACCGGGAAATCGTGCTGTTTCACCAGAGCTTCCAAAATCTTCTCGCGAGCTTGCGATTGCTGCCGGTCTTCGTTAGCGGCTTCGAGATCCTTGGTGATTAGCCGGCGCATTTCTTCGACGGTTGAGAAGCCGCCTTTTTCGCCGGCAGCATCCTTGGCGAATTCGTCGTTCAGCTCGGGCAGTTTCTTTTCCTTGAGGCCCTGAACTTCCACGGTGTAGTCGTAAGTCTTGCCTGCAAGCTTCTGATCGGGATAGTCATCTGGATACTGCGAGCGGAATTTTTTCGTATCGCCGGAGTTTGCGCCACGCAAATTCTCAGTGAAGCTTTCCAGAGTTTCTTCCGCACCGATGTGGCACAAGATGTTGTCGGCTTGTACAGGTTCACCCTCGCCGACAGGCATGCCGGAAAGTTTAATGAGGACATAATCGCCGTCCTTGGCGGGGCGGCCTTCCACAGGAACGAATGCGGCGGTGCGCTCGCGCATTTCTTCGATGGCCTTGTCTACTTCTGCGTCGCCCGCTTCGACCGCGTCGATATTAACGGTGAGATTTCTGTAATCGCCCAGCTCGAATTCCGGAAGCACTTCGAAGACGGCTCGGAACCGCAGCGGCTCGCCTTCTTTGAAATCCACTTTATCCACTTCGGGACGCGTCACGGGAGTGAGGTTTTTCTCGCCGAGCGCCTTCTCGAGATATTCAGGAACCAGGGATTGCACTACTTCGCCTTGAATATCCTCGGCGAAGCGGCGGCGGATCAGCGTGACGGGCGCTTTACCGGGACGAAATCCGGGAACTCGAGCTACGCGGGCGAGATCACGCGCTACTTTTTCAGTTGCTTTCGTTACGTTCTCGGCCGGAATTTCCAGCTCAAGTTCGCGTTTGCATGTGGCTTCAGTCATTGAAATTTGCTGGGAACAATTTAAAGAAAACTCTAGCCCAATTTGCCTTTCACCCGTTCCAAATTCCAGGAGCAGAGCAGGGAAGTGCGGCGGGCGTTCACCGCGAGTGAAATATCAGTATAGGGAAGAGAGTCTCGCGCGTCAACCGGACGAAGCTCGTGAACGCTATGATTCTTTCGCCGTCTCAAAATATTTCTGCGGAAGAAGGGACTCGAACCCCTACGACCTTTCGGCCACCAGCTCCTAAGGCTGGCGCGTCTGCCAATTCCGCCACTTCCGCATTGCTTGGCTCCTCCGATTATACAGGCGTTTGTAAACGGAGGAAGGTAAACGGTGCGGAGGGGTAAAGTTGGCCTTGTTCTTTTAGCATTTACGACTAAACCACTTATAGGCGCGTCGATTTGTTTTAGGCTGTGCTGGAATGCACTTGCGGGCCCTATTCTGTTTTGCTAGGCTTCCGACCCAACAAGCACCAACTGTCCTTGGAGGAACCGATGCCACACTGTACGAAGTGCGGGGCCAATGTTGCGGACAATGCTGCGTTCTGTCCGAGTTGCGGCGCGACGCAGGGAGGCACGTCCCCCTCTGCACCAGCGGCCTCGTCGCAATCCGGGTTGGCTGAAAATGTGGCAGGGCTGCTGTGCTACGTTCTGGGCTGGATTACTGGCTTGATTTTTTTCCTTACGGACAAGCGCCCGTTCGTTCGTTTTCACGCCGCCCAGTCGATTGTGGTCTTCGGGACGTTGATGATAATTCGCATCATTATTGGCATGATGTTCGTGACAAGTGGCCTGGCAGGAATTGGCGCGGGATTCTCGCTGGGGCTTATGCTTTCCGGTTTGGTTTCTATAGTGGGCTTAATTCTTTGGATACTGCTGATGGTTAAGGCCTATCAAGGTGAACGGTTTCGAGTGCCTATTGCCGCAGACTTTGCCGATCAATTGGCCGGGAAATCGAACTAGCACTCTCCAGGCACGTCACATCCGATTGTCCTCGCAGCGCCGAATACGTTGGGCGAAAGCTATTTTCCCCTAGAGTAGAGCGTCGCCGGTTAAACTGCGTTAGCTCTTGACATCCGGCGGTCGAGCGTCCATCTTTATTGGCTTTCCTTCGCAAGGTACTGAATGCGTGCGTGTATCGCGGGAGACGTGAGTGAAGCTTCGCCTTTGTTTTCATGACAGGTGTTTCGATGGAGCGGCCTCGGCCGCTGTTTTTACCCGTTTCTACGGCGAACGTATTCATCCCGACGCGCAAATTTTCTACACGGGAATGACCCACAAGGCTTCGCATCCATTTGAGGATGGAATTTTCGACGGCGACGAAAATGCCATTGTGGACTTCAAGTATTCCAGCTCGCCGCTGCTAACCTGGTGGTTCGACCATCATCAGAGCGCGTTCCTAACGCCGCAGGATGCCGAACATTTTCGTCGCGACCGCTCCGGCAAGAAGTTTTACGACCCAGAATACAAGTCCTGCACGAAATTTCTAGCCACCATTGCTTCCGAAAAATTCGGGTTCAACGCTGAACCACTCGCGGAACTGATCCATTGGGGAAATATTATTGATGGCGCGCAATTTGCGACACCTGAAATTGCCGTGGGACTGGCGGAACCTGCTATGCAGCTCGCGCTGGTGATTGAAGCGGCACCTGAAGCGGACCTGGTGCCGAAATTAATTCCGTATATGGCCAAGCTTTCGCTGGCCGAGATGGTGGAATTGCCGATGGTGCAGAAGCATCTAGGCAGCTTGCTGGAACGACATCGACGTTCGCTGGATATTCTGCGCGACCGCACCAATTCGCGAGACGGTGTGATTTATTTCGACGTCAGCGATCTGGACCTGGAAGGCTACAACAAGTTCATTCCTTATTTCTTGTATCCGGACGCAGTGTATTCGGTAGGCGTGAGTGCGTCGCCCACGCGAACGAAGGTTTCTGTGGGCACAAGTCCGTGGAAAGAAATTGCCGCGGATGTGAATCTGGCGTCGCTATGCGAAAAATATGGCGGCGGGGGACATGCGCGCGTGGCGGCGATATCGTTGGGCCCGGGTGATCTTGTTCGTGCGCGTCAGGTAGCGCAGGAGATCGCGACCACTCTTCGCCGTTCAAAGTAAATCCGCGTTCGTTGGGTACCGCATTTTGTCGTGTTACACTATCTATCCTTTGCTGGGCCGGTAGCTCAATGGTAGAGCAGCTGACTCTTAATCAGCGGGTTGGAGGTTCGAGTCCTCCCCGGCTCACCACTCTTTGTCCGCAACTGTAGCAACTGCATTAGTTTATGCTCCCGGACTTATTCGAGTCCGGGTCCAACTTGAGAACATCTGAGAACAAAACCCCCCGCGACTCGGTTTACCGCGCGCCGCTGCGAGTCCGGGATCGCGTGCGTATAGAGGTTGAGGGTGGTCTCAAGGTCCGAGTGGCCCAGTAGCGCCTGCGCGGTCTTGAGCGATTCGCCTGATTCCGCGAGCTGCGTTGCATGTGTGTGCCGGAACGAATGCCACGACACGCGTGGCTGTTTGATCCGATCACATGCCGGCGCGAGAGCGCGGTTGTAAAGGTTTTTCGAATTGAGTGGAGTGCCCTTCGGCGTGCAAAACACCAAATCGTTCGGTGCGGTTAGTACCGCACTGGTGCGATAGGTATTAAGTTCGTTGCGGAGGGTTGAACTCATCGGGATCACGCGGTTGCTGCTGCGAGTCTTCGGTGAGCCGAATTGCCCGTCCGAAAACGTTTCGGCGATCTCGATTGTGCCTAGCAGCAGGTCTAAACGTTTCCACCGAAGAGCGAGAATTTCACCGATTCGCATTCCGGTGAGTACTGCGAGCAGTACAACGGTACGGCAAGGCTCCGTCAATTCCGCAAGAAGCTGGCGCACCTGAACAGGTGAATAGAACCGACGCTCGATTTTGGCATCTGCCCCGCGAATACGGATGCCATGCGCCGGGTTCTTTTCAAGGTAGCCCCGCTCTACGGCAGCCGCAGCACTGTCGAGAGTGTTGCCCGAACGCCGCGAAGTGTGGCGGCCGCGTGACCTTTCTGCCTCAGATTCGATAGACACGACTCAATCTGCCCGCGGCTCAGATCGCAGAGCGAACTTGAGCCTAGGGTAGGAAGGACGTACCTGTCGAGTTGGAAAACGTAATATCGCACGCTGCTTCTCTTCAGAATCAATTCAGCGTTCGGTCGCCATTCCACTCGCACGAATTCGGCGAGTGTCATGGTTGCTTGCGGCCGACGCTGGCCCTGACTCACTGCACCTACTCGGTCCTGAAGGATGGCTCGTGCTTTTTGCCGCGTGATCTTGCTGATCGGCCCAAGCGTTTCGGCACGTTGGATTCTCCTTACCGCTCCGTCCGGGTTAATCACGTCCTCCCTCCAGCGAAGAAGCCAAACCTTCCTTCTTTTTCCACGTACTACAAGACTGCCATCCTGATACCGCGGTCGAGCCATTGTTTCCTTTCCGCTGGCTCGTCCGCCTCGATCTGCGTCGGTGAGGATTATATTCGCTGAGTCAAGCATTTGGCCGGACTCCGATGCGCTGCCGCTCAACCCACGCGAGAACATCTGTTTCGCGGAAGCGCCAATACTTCCCCATTCGGAAACCGGGAATTCGATCTGTACCACGACTCCGAGTGCGTTCGTACACCCACGAGACCGGAACGCTAAGCATCTCGGCAACCTCTTCGACAGTCATCAGAGGAGCTGCGACGGACCTGGATGGCCCCTCAACAATCGAGGTATTTTGGTTCCCTCGCGTAGCGGGCGTCACTGTCCGCTCCGGCGCAACTGTAGCCAGATGCCAACGCATGCTCGGCAAGGCCCGGGCTCCAATCTGCTACCCAATCCTGTCGGACAGTTGAAACACTCACAAAAATTCGGTGCATGCGTGGGTTTTGTCACTTTTGGCACTCCGCCCCAGCATGATCGCCCTATTAAATTAGGGTGTTTAAACAGGCTTAATAGAAGCACGCCCCTCTTACGAACTGCCAAAACTAGTTTCGTCACTTTTGGCACCTTTGCGCGATTTTCGGGTTGAGCATCCAAATGTCGCTTGGTCGACCGCCTGTTTGTGACAATTCGCCTTCGACTCGCCTTACCCAAAAGGCATCTTCGAGCAGATCGAGTGCAGCCTCGACGCGCTCCGCCGAGTCCAAGCCAGCCCATTTCTTTCGATACACCGTCCGCATCGTGAAAGTTTCTTCGAGGTCGCCGCGCCTGATGTGCCGGCAGAGTTCGTGCGCTGCCTGTAGCTCTGGAGACACGACACAGCTATAAATTCGGTTGGCGTGTGACTCGAAGTAGGCACACAGTTCTGCGGCGTTCATGGCGTGTTTAGTGTTGATGGTTAAGTCGGTGGCAATTGATCCAGTTGAGGCTTCATCGGCCAACTGGAAGAGACCAGCGAGAGCCGGCATCAATTTTCGATACTTAGCTAGGTGTGCAATCAAGGTCGGATGTAGTGATGAGCGGATCTTCGTGGTCTCGAGCTGCGTCAGCCAAAAAACAAAGAACTGTTGGGCGCCCGGCGAGAATCGGAGTTGAACCGGGAAATCCGGGCTCAGATTTGCAAGAACCTTGTAGACCGCTTCTGCGGTTCGTTCCGCCTCGACATTCGGCTGGCGGTCCACGTACTGGTAGCCCGCGGGCATGTCCGGCCAAACCATCACCTGAAATCTTTGAAAGAGTCCATCGTCCGCCGGCCCACCACGGAGGACTTCAGCGAAGTACCACCTGACTCTGGCCGGCTGGATAAGCCCGATCAGACTGACGCAAACGGCCGGAACGTAGACGCTTCCGCGACCAATTCGATCGACCGAAAATCCAGCGTCACCCGACCACGATTGCAAAAAGAAGGCGCGTTCTGATTCGCGACCGGCTTTTTCTAGATCCGCTAACCACCCGGTCAATTCGTCGCGGATGAACATAACGCCGGCGGGATTGTCGCTGAGTATTTCATGCAGTTTTTCAAATGTGCAATCGGCTAAGACGAGCCTGCGCTCCGACGGCTCAACCAGCGAGGTGTCCGGTTCGATAGGCAGCGGTAGATTTTTCTTTTTCGCAGCCTTGTACTGTTCTTCGTACACGGCATGATCGAGTTTGGCGCGTTTCCGTGATATTTCGAACGTTTCGAGCTCTACCTCACGGTCCAGGCGCCACAGTTCTTCAATCTGCACAAGCGGTCGCGTGATGTATCGCAGCGTGGGCGATTTCAAAAATCCGGGTGGCGCAATGATGATTCCCCACAGGTTAGGCACAACCTTCCACGCGCGATCCTCCACTTTCGGCTGAATGAGGGCTCTGCGGTTGACAACCCCGGCTAGAGCCACAATTGCGGACGCCGCGGGGAAGTCGGGAGGAACCTGCAAGCGTTCGGCTACGTCCTCGACAAGCGGGCGAAGATTTGTGGGAAGAAGGTCTCCGTTGAACGGCAAAACCGGCGGGAGCTCACACCCAAGTTCCTGCGGATCCTCCCAGGTGTCGATGAATGTCACTGTAGAGGTACCTCCCAGAGGAGGTTGCGGTCACTTACATATCCCTCGTCCAAAGCCTGATCGATGTGACTGGCCTGCTCTGCGGCCGAAACGCACAGGAACTTTTCGGCCTGCTCCTGCGACGTGAGCGCCACGAGGACGTAACGGACGTCCGCACGTCGTAGTTCGTCGTAAATACCAGCAGGCATGTCCTCCAGAGTGCGAGAGCGACAAACACGCCGCAGCCGATCGAGCTCTTTCGCGCACCGGATTCCCTCATGCAAGAGAATCTGCCTAACTCGCTCATTGATCGCGTGTAGCTCGGTGTAGAGCGCGAGCTTGCCGGGATCCACCGTTCCCTTCACGGCAATGCCAGCTCGTTGCGCCAATCTGTTGACCGAATCCCGGAACGAGAGCCTCTCGATCCGCATCACGAATGCGATCGCGTCGCCGCCGATATTGCAAGACCAGCAACGCCAGAGATTCAATTTGGGATTGACAGTGAAACTCCGCCCTGAGCGCCACTTGTGCCACGGGCAGTGTCCGACGAATTGTGTCCCGGCGTGCCGTAGCTGAACGTACGGCTCGATGATATCGATGAGCGGAACCGCTTTGATCGCAGCGATCGTTTCTCTCGAGGCGGCGACGCTGGCAGATCGCTGAGGAAAGGGCTTCTTGAAATCGCTTTGGGAATGCTCTATTCTTGTCATGTCGATGTTCTTCCGTGGTTCCGCAACTAAGGATTACCCTCCGCCGAGAATCCACTCGGACGGAGGTCTCTCCAGCTCAGGACAGCTTGGCAATCCGCTGCAGCTCCGAAATAGGCACGAGCACACGGCGGCCGATCCTCTTGACTCGAAGATCCCCCCGCTCAATCATTTTCCAAACAGTTCTGGGAGAAACATCCAGAGCAAGAGCGGCCTTCTTAACGCTCGCCAGTAGTAGAGCCATTGCGCGACGATACGCGAGGGCGCACAAACCTGCAAAAATCGAAGTAAAATGTTTTCGGATCGTTAGATTTGTGTGGCGTAGGCAGCTATTTCTCGTGCTATGTGTGGGTTACGTTCGCGAAACTGCTTGAGCTTTATGGCTAGCAGGTTGGGGTCAACATCCTCTTTCGGATGACCTAAAGCTACAAAAATGGCTTCCATAAGCCACGAGAGTTCTCTCGCGGCTGGATGTCTTGTAGTTTTCGCCATGATGTAATCGTCTAGAACAGCCAAGAAGATGAGCGCGACGGGAAGTTCCTTAGCGTTCAATGCCCCGAGACGCTTCGTCTCGAACGCCTTCTTCGCGCGCACGAGGAATTCATCAAATCGAGCTTTCTCCGTTTCCATCCTTGCGGCGTCAGCAAGTTGGCCCCAGTCCCGGTAAAACTCGGCGGCAGCGGCCAACCCCTTGATCGCGCTTTTCAGCTTGGCGTTAGTGCGATCGCGGCGCTTGCGTCGCTCCTCATAGAGATCCGGGCCGCCTAGAATGCAATTCCGGAGAAGAGTTCCGATAGTCTGGAGGTCGCAGCCAGCTGTGAGGTACCCGCGAAGCATTTTTCCGGCATCTGGGTTCTCATCGAAATAGCGCAGGAATTTCCGCCACGGATCCTCGGCAGGGGTTTTTGTGATGTTGTTCCGTCGAGGCAATTTGAATTTCCCGAGCCCCTGCGACGAACCGGACTTTTGCTTTGCTCGCTCGAACTTCTACCACGAGGCGCTTGACAGAGCAAGATAAATACGCTATAGGTAAAACCGTGCTTAATGGAAAGCTAACGACATCGGAGGCTGCAAGGAAGGCGGGGCTTCATCCAGTAACCCTTCAACGTTGGATCGCCGCTGGAAAAGTGAAGGCTCCGAAGCCAATCTTAGTAGGTGCTGTGGGATACCGCCTTTGGACGGCGAGAGACATCGAACGCTTGGCCAAAACCAAAAAACAAATTCACCGCAAGGGTCGAGGTCGCAAGCCAAAACTGAAGCAATAGAAACAACAACGGGACGCGCCCGGTGTTCAGACCGCGCGCGCCCCTAACCACATTGCACGGCGAGGTGCAACATGGCTAACGCAAATTCTACAACGCTCCACGTGGCAATTTACGCGCGAGTTTCAACCTCCGGTAACGGACAATCCCCAGAAATGCAAACTCGCGAGCTGACCGAATACGCTCAACGTCGCGGATGGGGAGTCGTCGGTGAGTATGTGGATGTCGGGATTTCGGGCTGCAAGGAAAAGCGTCCCGAGCTCGACCGACTCATGGCTGACGCGCACCGGCGCCGATTCGATGCTGTGGTCGTCTGGCGTTTCGACCGCTTCGCGCGCTCGGTATCACACCTGCTGCGTGCTCTTGAAGCGTTCAAAACTCTCGGCATCGAATTCGTTTCGCTCTCCGAGCAGGTGGACACGAGCACGCCGACCGGCAAGATGGTTTTCACTGTTCTGGGGGCCGTTGCCGAGCTTGAGCGCAGCCTGATTGTTGAGCGTGTCCGTGCCGGCATGCGCAACGCTCGTGCGAAAGGAAAAAAAATCGGCCGACCACCCCGGACACAACTTACTCCAGAGGATCGCAAATTGATTGCACAGGCGTACTGGAGTCGGAAGGGCAGCTTCCGCCAGCTGGCAAAGAGATTTGATACGTCGATCGGGACGGTCCAGAGGTGCGTGCTGGAGCGTCAAGAGCTTTTTGCGACCGCCTCGGGAACTCGTTGATTCGATGCTTGAACTCAATTGATCCACTCATCCACCAGAATGCCGTTCGGGTCGGTACATTCCTGGTGTGCGGTAGGCCAGTTCGCAACTTGGAAAGCGTTCCTCGTTAATTTCGAGCTGCCCGTGATCCGTCCAGGGTCGTTGCTGAGCGCGAAGATCACTCCCTACAAGCCGACTTACCAGGACTTAATGCTCCCGACCGTCGTTTTGTGTTAGGGTTCTTCAAAAAGGAGGGATTATGAAGCTCACAGGGAAAAAGGCTCTTATCACCGGCGGTAACAGTGGCATCGGTCTGGCCACAGCCCGGCTTTTCGTTGCGGAGGGCGCGCAGGTCGCCATTACCGGTCGCGACCAGAAGACGCTCGATGAAGCGATCGCCGAACTTGGATCGAGCGCGCGTGGCTACCGCGTTGACGTCACCATTGCGGAGGATCGCAAGCGGCTGTTCGCAGCCCTGGCCAAAGATTTCGGGAGGCTCGACATTGTTTTCGCCAATGCCGGCATCTCCGGCCAGACTCCTACCGGCTCGACCGACGAGGCCATTTTTGAGAACGTGATCCGCACCAACCTTAATGCCGCTTTCTTTACGGTGAATTCAGCGGCGCCTGTGCTGAACGACAACGGCAGCATCATCTTTAGTGGGTCGGTACAGAACTATCTCGGCCAGCCTGGCGTCGCCGCATATGCAGCCACCAAAGGTGGTCTCGTCTCGATGGCGCGTTGCATCGCCGCCGACCTCGCACCGCGCAACATTCGCGTGAACGTCGTCGCACCAGGCGCGATCAAAACTCCCATTTGGAAGCGCGGGCCCCGCGCCGCTGCTTCCGCAGAGGATTCCGCTAAGTTGGCGAAGTTCTTTTCTTCTGCGGTTCCGCAGGGCCGCTGGGGCGAGCCGGAAGAAATTGCCAAAGCCGTGCTCTTCCTTGCGTCGGATGATTCCTCCTACGTCAACGCTGTCGAGCTGATAGTGGATGGCGGATTCACGGGTGCCCCGTTTGGAGCTCCCATTTTTCAGGACGTATTTAGGCCGCTCGGTAGCGAGGCGAAGTCGGCAGACGCTTAGGCGGTTGATCGACCTTTTCGCCTCGCGTCTAACCCATCAGGAGGAGATTCGCCATGTCCCATCATTTCGATACGCCTACCGCAAAAGAAGACCCTCGCATCAACGTCTGCGACTTCTACTTGTTTCGCGGCCGCCCGGGCACAACGGTGATGGCTTTGACCGTGAATCCGAACGCCGGCGTCGGCGCGCCCGACACCTTCCGCGACGAAGGTCTCTACGCCTTTCGCTTCGACACGAATCGCGATCTTCGCGAAGACGTCGCCTTCAAGGTCCAGTTCGGCGCGCCCGCCCACGCCGATGGCGGCGAGCACCGGCACGTTCAGACCTTCGCGGTCCGGCGCGCCACCGGAGTGGACGCTCTGAAGGGTGCCGCCGGCGAACTCATCATTTCCGGGAATACGGAACACGTGGTGAAAGCGGATCAAGGCTGCCTGGCGTACGCAGGCCTCGCGCCCGATCTGTTCGCCTCCGATGGCGCCGGTTTCGGTGCCTTCAGAAAAGCTCTGTGGTCCGAAAACCGGTTTGCCCCGGAGGCGTTCCTGAATCGCCAGAACTTCTTCGCCGGCAAGAATGTCACCGCCATCGTCCTTGAGGTCCCCAGCAGCCTGATCGGCCGAGGTCTGGTGCACGCCTGGGCCACCGCATCGCTCTACGGGCACGCGCCGGAGGTGCAGGTATCGCGTTGGGGCCTGCCGATGATCACCCACCTCCTGCTCTCCGATCCTTCGCTGCACGACGCATCGGAAAACTACAACCGCGCGGTCCCGGCGGACGAAGTGGCGCTGTTCTCCAAACCGATCCGCGACTTCGTGGAAAAAGTCACGGCGCTCGCCCACTCAGCGGCCGACCCATCCGCCTACGCTACGCAACTCCTCGCGCGCCTCTGCCCATCGGTCCTGCCGTATGAACTGGACACGCCCGCCTCATTCAGCTTTGCCGGCTTCAACGGCCGCGGCCTCTGCGACGACGTGATGGACGTGATTCTCACCCTGGTCACGAACACGGCCCTCGGCGATGGGGTGGCACCCGATATGCGGTTGATGCGCCCGGATTTTCCCTATTTCGGCGAGCCGCACCCTACGGCGGCGAGTTCCGCAAAGCAGTGAGAGCCGAGAGGCCTAGCAGTAGGTCGTCGACAGGTTGTTCGGTCTCGCATCGCAAGAATTCCGGCCTCTCAGGAAAGTCCCACGGACGAGAGACTGCTTCCTCGGCGAGAATACGCACCGCGAACCAAGCGGCTACCCGGTTTTGATAGCTAATGCCCTCTTGGGCGGCGGCGCCGCCCACATTTGTCGTATTGCCCCGCCCGACCATGACCGAAGCCTATATTAGTTAGCCGATATACGACAAATGAATACGAGTGCTGCCGGATTTCATCACCTATGGTTGGAGGAAGAACATGAAATGTTATGTTCGTGTAGGCCGCACCGATCCGCAAGGAATGAACGCACAAACTATTGCAGACATCTTCAGGATTTTTAGTCAACTAAACCAAAGTCGTAGGTATTGAGAATTGTCGCGAGAAGCAGCGCATGTTGAGGGTCAAGCAACGATCCAGCGTTCGTTACTTGAAAAATGGAATCGGGAAGGTCGAATAAGGCACAGGCGTTCCTAGCCGTGTCGTGGCGCGCAGGATAGACAAGGCCCGCGGGTTTTGAAGGATGATTGCGTAACGAAGCTGACCAACGTTGGGCGATCGCGTGGGAACTACTCAACAGACGAGCATCAGTACCAATTCGCGCCAGACCACCGGAGGCCGCCAGATCAATAAGATTCAAAGGTTCGGTAACTTCGAGATAAGAGAGGTGACGTTGAGCAAGTGCCCGTCGCGTCACAACTCGGATTCCGGTGTCTTGGCCGAACGTTTCGATGAAAGCACAATGCTCGTCGAACCCAACGTACAACACTCCGAAACTCCCATCTGGCGCGTCAAAACGGTTGCCGCCAGTCTTGCCGAAAAAGACTGGCCCCTTGCTTCGATTGTGGATACGCGAGAAGACAGTTCCCGGCGTGATCTTGAGGAATAAGGGAGAGCGAGCACCAAGGTCACTAGGCGGATCTGGGTGCTCGCCTGGGAAGTGCGTCACGCAGCTCCTTGCTCACCATAGCTTGCCGCTGCCTCAAGGACGGGTTTCAGTTTCCCGCACCGGAGCATCTCGAGAGGACTGCGTCCCTCCAGCCGATCATTGGCATTGAGGAAAAACGTCAGCTGCATCCAGGGGTCGTGATCCTGTAGTCGATCGAGTACCGTCTCCAAATTGGCGAGCGTCTTGCCGCCTTCGAACTGCCAAATCGGATAGGCGTATCCTCGTCGGCCTTGTGTCAGCCCGATGAGGCGATTTTGACGGCGACGCTTGTCTACAGCCTGCCGCGAGATACCTAGAACCTTAGCCGCCTTCTCACCCTTGAGCATGCCACCTGACTTCTCGACAAGACTTTGTTGCCGCTCCACTCCTCGCAGTCTCGCCGTCGCGAGCGGATCATTGGCAGCAATTTCAGCGGCCAGGGGGCGTGCCGTCAATGCTTCTACAAGGACCATAAAGTCACTGGAAGCCGCACTCGCCTCGTCAATAAGGTCCCTTGGCAGTGCCTTCTCTAGTTCTTCCAACGCGTTAATGCCTCTAGAAAAGAATATTGGGTGCTTCGTCTTCTGAGCAGAAGTTAGTCTGTCTTTGAGAGGGCGAGTCAGATTCGCGGACACCTTGAACTCGAAAAGCAATACCCGACCATCGACCTCGGCCTTGACATCAAAATCGTCCAACAGCAAGTGAAACTTTCTCCCAGCACGCTCGCACAACAGCTCGTTCTTATCGAATTGGAGTCGGACATTGGACCCTAGTTGAGACCACATCCGCAACCGATCTTCAGAATGTGAGGGCTGCGAAAAACGTACATGGGCTGGCAGCCGTTTGTGGCTTTGCCCCCACCAATTGATCAAGGCTTGCCGGATCTCCTTGAGGGTCTTTGGACGAATCGTAGTCGATTGGGCAGGCATGCTACACTCCTTGGTTGACTAAGTTACATTACAACATAGGTGCCACTTTGTCAACCATCCTAGGGCATCCCAGCCCAGTGCCGGTAAGATGTGACTGAGGTCGTCAGCCAGCTCCTGAGCGGAGGGTCGGCACGTCGAATGTCTCCGGGCGCGCCATTTTCAGTCAGCTGAGCGAAAACAATCTATTGGGCCACTGATTCTCGTCAATCGAAAGGTGTTAAGAACGTCAGTTTTAGCACGCAAAGTGTATTGCGGTAACCAGGGCCTAACTTAGATTAACCTGCCCGTAAGAAATTCAGCCGTCGTCTTCGCGTTCGTAGGCAATGATGTTGACCCCATCTTCCTGCGGCACGCCGCGATACCAGTCGTACTCGTAAACGTCGTAGACGAGTGCCCTCACTCCGGCGACTTCGATTCGTTGTGCCAGACCACGCACTGTCTGCGACCACAGATAGCGAGCGTCACCGGCACGTTGACGCGTGCGATTTGTTCAAACATGTATCGCTCGAACTCTCGATACGCGTGAGCCCGACTATCAGGGTGCCGATCGTAACCCGGTGTGCGGATCCCACACCGTTCTCGCTCGAGAACGGGCATTGTCAGTTCGATGTATGCCGTGTGGTGCTCGTCCGCTAGGACCGCTCCCAAATCTCGACGGGCTGGCCTCTCTTCCTCTGCGATCAGTCCGACTCGATTTCTCATGATGATCTCTTCCAATGTGGCGCGTAAGCCAGCCTTCTGTTCAGCTTCGACGGCACGTCCCGCGGGTGTCCAGCAATTCGGTGCGACGCACTGAAGGAAATGATTCACTCCGAAAACGTGAACTGATTCCACGAATGGTTCCTTCCTAACCTGCCAAATATTTCAAGAGGACGGTTGCGGAGACAAGTGCAAGCTCACCATCTTGATGTGAAAGCTGAACGGGTGGACCTTTGTCATGGCGTCCAAGGTGGCAATAGTTGCCAACCGCTGCCGACAGCGCCTTAATTTTTTCCTGCTTCTCTTGTTCCTTGCCATCCATCAAAAGCGCCAGGACATCTACCCGCTTCAGATCGGGTGTTCCCATGAGATCGAAACCCAGGCACTCAAACGCATTGAAGCATCAGAGTAGTGCAGCACGTTCGCGGCCAGCTCGATGATGGCGCCACGCCTCCTTCAGATGATCTTGGGCTCGCCTAAACTCGGGCGGAAATGCCGGTGGCGAAAGTTCCTGCAAGATGATGTGACGAAATCCGATCTCATTCAAAAGCTTAGTCCACTGTTGCGCGAGCGATCCACGCTGATTCTGTCGCGTCGAATGAAGAACATATCGTGAGAGTTTATCAGAGCTGGATGGGGCGAGTAGAATAGTCAGATGGCCGATCCCGCCGTAGTTGCCGACGTGCTTCCCATGGCCCCCTGTCTCAAGAGAAACGCGTCCGCGGAATTAATCGAATCGATTCGCCAGATCGAAGCTCGCGCGGACCAATGCTTTCACTCACTGAAGATTCTCGGTTTGCCTGCCAACATGGCATTGTGGTCCCTGCTTGTCGGAGGCATCCATCTTGTCGAGCGCGAAAGTGACATGCGCGGGGACAATACAGCTCACCTCGACGCAACGCTCATTAACACGAGCAGCCTAGTGTCTACGGCAATGAAATGGGTAACGAGATACGGAAACCAATCTTCAATGGTCGAGCGTCGCTCTTGGACTCTTGACCTCGCCGCGAAGGTAAATGAGGCGATTGAACTTGCACATAATTACGGCGGATTCCTGAATGCCTTGCCCATGTGGCACAAGAACCGTTATGGCGTCGAACTTCTGTCGCCCATCCACGCGCGATTTACCGTCATCGGCTCAGACACGGATCGCCGCGTCTCGGCTTATCAGAAAGGATTTCGGCCCAAGATCGGGCGCCATCGCAGTGAGCGGGCACGGAAGATTGAACCGACAGCGAAGGTCCGAGAATTGTTTGAAGTGGTTTATTCGGGCTGTAGGCCGGTAGGCCTTCTGGGCTTTACCTATAATGACCCGTGGCAACTTTGGGCCGAACTCCGCTACGAATACAACCTGTTCGAGATTGATCGAACACATATCGCAGCGAAGGAGAAGTTGCCAACTGGCACCGTGAAGATTGAGGTCGAGTCGAAACTCGTCGCGCCGAAACCGGGCGCCCCTATGGACGTCACGCTGAAGGTGAATGGTCAGGTGGTAGCACAAGGACGCGTGCCGGCAGCGACCTCGGCTCACCCGTGTCGCTCGACTATTTTGACCAGGCTCCGTTCGCTTTCAATGGGAAAATTGTTACAACTAGGATCGCGTATTTGAAAAAATAGGCTCAGTTCAGTCTCAGGCCGGGAACCCCGTACCCATAATGTATCGATGGGACGGCAGCCCCTCACGGTGGAGCGAACTTGCCTCGGGCTCGGGAAAATCTCGCGATATTATTTTGAGGACGAATCTAATTGTTGTCCCAAACTATCCGCTTTTGCTTTGTTCTGAGCGTAATCGATGGTCGCATCAATCTCATCTGCGAGATCGGTAGCGATACGCGTGTTGGCCTTAAGATATTCGGGGTAGGGCGCTGCTGTGGGAGTCTTGCTCTTGTTTAGGCGATCGATGGCGGCGTTCATGTTTGTGGCTAGATCATTCGCCAAAGCCGTGATCCGATCGATGGCTTCTTGTTGCCACGAACTTGCCACGGTGCGGTGGGATTGCAAACCGCGCATGTTCTGTTGCAATTCATTTACATCAGCCTTAATTTTCTCGAGAGCTGACGCGTGAGTTTTCCAACTCGGGCCGCCAGTTCGTGTGTAGGTCTCCATCTGCGTGGCATCTTTCTTGATTTTTGCCACGATCGTCTTCGCATCGCTCAACTGCGTTGTGACGCTAGCGTTGTCACTGGTGGCTTGCGCATGCGAGGTGAATGAGATCACGACGCAACCGAACAAAAGAACCAAGCAACAAAGAATTCTTGGCGCATTCATATCCTTTTTTCCTCCGTATTGGAATTTCCTCCATGCTGGTACCCGCAGGGAGGCATCCTAGCACATGAAATCGACCTCGGTCATTCTGTGACCAGCCGCAGTCTCCAAAACTCCGTAAGTACCGATAAGTCGGATAACCGGACATCTCTAACAATGTCGGCTCTGTCAAACACTTTTTGAGCAAACTTCTCCATTCACTTAAGAGAGTTTTTCTTGCACTTCCTCACTGGGCTTTTCTCAGCCTGGACCACTTCGGCTCGTTTTGGGGATTCCGGACGATGGTGATCACTGATTCCGGGCGATCGTGATCGCGGTTCCGGGCTGATCGTGATCAGCATTCCGGACGATCATGATCAGGATTCCGGTGTGATCGTGATCACTTTGTCGCGATCCCCGGAACGGTGATCACGATGCCCCGGAATGATTTCCACAGGGAGTGGCGCTGGACATCACAGAAGGCAAGCTAGTCTCCAAAGGTAACTTAGGAGACAGACAGCGTGCCAACCAGGAGATCGTCCATGCGCAAGATCAAGGAAGTTCTACGTTTAAGATTTGAGCTGGGGTTGGGGCAGCGGGAGATCGCCCGGGCTTGTTCGCTTAGCCAGGGTGCCGTCCATAACTACCTGAAGAGGGCGGCAGAAGCGGGGATGCAGTGGCCGCTGCCGGAAGGCTGGGACGAGAAGCGGATTGAAGAAGCTGTATTTGGGAAGCAGTGTTCGATCGAAGAATCCTCTCCGCGTGCCTTTCTTGATTTTCCAGCTCTCCACAATCAGCTCCAGCAACATCCCCACCTGACATTGCAGCTAGCTTGGGAAGAGTACCGGGAAAAGAACCCGGAGGGGTATCGCTACAGCTGGTTCTGCGAGTTGTATCGGCAATGGCGAGGGAAGCAGGACGTGGTTCTTCGCCAAGAGCACAAGGCTGGCGAGAAGGGCTTCGTCGATTGGGCCGGAGCGACGATGCCGGTGCAGGATCCGAACACGGGAGGGATCTGGCAAGCCTCGCTGTTCGTGATGGTGCTGGGGGCCAGTTCCTACACCTATGCCGAAGCGACTCGCGATCAGCAGCTGAGCGCCTGGATCGGTTCTCACATCCATGCGTTTGAATATTTCGGTGGAGTTCCTCGGTTGCTGGTGCCCGATAACCCGCGGACGGGAGTAAGCCGCGCGTGTCGCTACGATCCGGATCTGAACCCCACCTATCAAGAAATGGCTATGCACTACGGCGTGGGTGTCGTGCCGGCGCGTCCGTATCGTCCGCGGGACAAGGCCAAGGTCGAGGTCGGTGTACAAATCGTGGAACGCTGGATCGTGGCCGCACTGCGTCACCGGCAGTTTTTCCGGCTGGAAGATCTGAACCGCGCGATCCGGGAGCTGCCGGAGCGGTTGAACCAGCGGCCATTCCGGAAGCGCGATGGATCGCGAGCCAGTCTGTTCGCTTCTCTTGGAACGTAGCGCACTACGACCGTTGCCGCCCGAGCCATTCGACATGAGCCAGTGGTCGCACGCGCGGGTGAACATCGATTACCACATCGCCTTCGAGGCCAACCTGTACAGTGTGCCCTACACGCTGGTGCAAGAACTGGTGGAAGTGCGAGCGACTCCAACAACCGTGGAGATCTTCCACAAAGGGCAGCGCGTGGCCTCGCATCTTCGTGGGCGTGGTCGAGAGCAGGTGCTCACTGAGCGAGAGCATCGGCCCAAGAGTCACCAGGCGCATCTGGAGTGGACTCCCTCGCGCATGGTGAACTGGGCCGAGCAGATCGGACCGCACACGGCGCGGTTATTCGAACGGATCCTGGCCGAGAAACCGCATCCGGAGATGGGTTATCGATCCTGTTTGGGAATCATCCGGCTGGCTGAACAGTACTCGGCGGGAAGGATGGAAGCGGCAGCGGACCGGGCGCTGCGGGCCGGTGCCTACCGCTACCAGAGCGTGAAATCGATCCTGAAGAACTCGCTGGACCAACAACCGTTGACCGAAGACCCATCGCCTCCTCCCCCGCCGCCTCACGACAACATCCGGGGCGCCGGATACTTCAGTGAGGAGGTCTGAGCGATGCTACAACAACCTACCAAAGAAAAACTGTACGCCCTCCGGCTGCACGGGATGATCGAAGCCATCGAGCGGCAGGAACAAGATGAGGCGGCACGAGAGCTGAGCTTCCTGGATCGTCTGGCGCTGCTGATCGACCAGCAGTGGGACTGGCGAGAGAACCAGGCATTGACGCGACGAGTAAAAGCTTCGCGCTTGCGGGGCGCTGCTTGCGTGGAAGACATCGACTATCGCCTGGAACGGGGGCTGAGCAAAAGTGTGATCCGTGGGCTGGCCCAAGAATCTGGGTGGGTAAAGAATCACGAACACATCTTCGTGCTCGGACCTACTGGTGTCGGGAAGAGCTATGTAGCTTCGGCTCTGGCGCAGAAAGCTTGCCGGGATGGCTATAAGGTTTACTACACCAGGGCTGCAGCGCTGTTCCGCGATCTAAACATGGCCCGAGCCGATGGCAGTCTTCGCCAACTGCTCAGACGCTTGAACCGGATCGACGTGCTGGTTATCGATGACTGGGTCATGGCTCCGATGGCGGAATCGGAGCGCAGGGACTTCTGGGAGATCGCGGAAGATCGCTACCAGACACGCTCGATGATCCTGACCGCGCAACTGCCAGTATCTCGTTGGCATGAGCAGATCGGGGATCCCACGCTGGCCGACGGGATCCTCGACCGGCTGGTGCACCACGCCCATCGTATCGAGATGCGCGGCGAATCGATGCGGAAACCTCGACGAGAGAAGGGAGAAAAATGAAAAATCGTCGGCGGGTAAAAAGCTGTGGAAAAGCCGGGCAAAAGACGCCCTTGGAAATCGCTTCGCGATTCCCACTTTCCCACAGCTACGGCGGCGACCACACCTTTCCCTTGACGATCGTGATCACTTTCTGCAGAATCCTCCAGCCAGCGTCGCTTCGCTCCGACGACTGATCACATCACTCCGGAATGCTGATCACGATCCGCCCGGAACCCCGATTACCTTCGCCGGAATCCCCACGTTCATAATCTCGCGCACTTCCGCGATGGAATTTTGGTCCATACCCTTGAGTCGGAGCGACTCAATAAGTCGTTCGAACTGCGACTGCATTTCCGGATTCACCCAGATCTTCTGTTTCGTGTTCTCGGCAACGCTCAGCGAGTAGCCTGCTGCAAGCGCGGCCTCTTTGTCATTCAACCCAAGTACCTTCTCACGTAAAAACGCATGTTGCTTGCGGGTTAGTCCGCGAATTCGAACAGCCTTTTTTCGTGATGTCCTCATCGATCGCATTCGTGTCACTCCAGCTTTTTTGCTATCTGGCCTTATGCTTCATGGAGGATATGCCTGACATTACCGACGATCACTCGTTGTCCGACCTTTCTGAGCCTCAGTTCTCGCCAATTTCTGCATTTCCTCGTTCCTGCTTTTCAGGTTTCAGTCACTTTTACCAGTGATCAGGCTCAATCGGATGTTGCCGCTTTTCGAGACTGGGCGCCATCCGACCTTTTCCTTTCCATGCGGGCTATCTTCTGTTCCTCTGTTAAACCAGGAGCGATCCTGTCGTCCGCCTTCGCAAGACTGCGTAACACTGGTTCACACGCTGTTAGCAGAGTTAACGAAATCCGACCTCTTGGAAAACTCCCGGCCGTCTATTTTCGTATCTGGAATCGTTACCGGATAGGAATCGGGTCGCCCATGACTGCGTCCGACCTTTCTTGTGCTTGGTAGACGTTGCCCCCTCTACTTTCTCAGGATTCAGCGGCCCGTAGATCGTTCAATAATTTCGGTGATTGTTTCCCCTCTTTCTTCTGATTGCCTCACAAAATCCGCGCCTAATCCAAGAACCATCAGGTAGCGACCTGCAGCCCAATGCCTTTCCCGTCGCACTACGGCTCCGGCGGATGGCTTCGGGTTTTGGACAGCACCCCGTCCACATACAAGCTGACTTCTTGGAATCCATATCCGCCGCCGTCCTCGTCAAGAAATTGTCTCTTATTCACGTCATGCTCATAGAACTTGTCAGTGTCATTGAGGTTCAGAAACATGTACTCTTCATCGAACATGAAATTCTTTCCCGCGCTCACGTAGACAATAAATCTCCCACCTTCGAGGTGCTCGTCCAAACCGTAAGCCTGGGCCTTTACGAAGGCCGCGTGCCTAGAAGCGGTGTCGTCTAGGCCGAGCACAATTTCCGTCCAGCTGTTGCGGGCCAATGTTGGGCACAACCACAAACTGTCAAGGCTCATATTAGTTTCTCCTCGCGGTCTTTCCGGCGTGACGACCTCTCGACTCGAGCAGGTCTCAACGAACTTGAGAACAACTCGAGAACAAAACCTCCCAAATACCGTCCTGAATCAAGCTCTATGACGCAGATAGAGGCTAGACGATTCAGCAACATAGCGTTTCCGGAGTAATCAGCGGGTTGCAGGTTCGAGTCCTGCCCGGCTCACCAGCATTTTCAATTGGTTACAGATAATCCCAAAGGTACGGGTTCTGTCGATGTAGCGGATACACTGTAGCGAGTGGGCGTACTTTCCACACATACCAGAACCTATTTCGCGACGGTTAGGCTAGTCGAGGCTGCACCCAGGTGGTTATTGCGCAGTTTACGCTTACGCCAGCGAGACTGGGGCGGCCCGACAAACTTAAGCTGCCGGTTGGTAGAGGTATTTCTGAAAACCAGCGAAGACCGTCCCAATCTCTTCTGGCTTGCCTAGATCGGCCATAGCGTCCTGCAGGGAGTGGTGATATTTCAGTAGGAGCAACGGTGTCAGCTTGTCCTGATCCAGTTCCTGCACGCCTTCCTTCACATAATGCGAGAGGACAAAATCGAGGAAGTCTTGCTGTTTGGAATTGAAGTGAGTGCTAATCCCCACCTTGGCATTGCCCGCTCTCTCCTCGCGGGTCAGCGTTGGCAACGCATAGGCCACATGCGCCAACACATCAAAAAGGTCGCTTTTCTCCGCACTGATGATTTTCTGCATTTCGGCCATTTGTTCCGCGCCAATACCCTTCTCGGCTAAACCTTTTAGAAGTTTAGAGCGCGTATCCGGAACGCTCCACAAAGCGCGCAGCTGGGCTTCATTCTTAAAGAAATCCGGAAGCTTGCCGTAGAGCATCTCCGTTCGTCGGGACGCCAGGCCACCGATTTCCACAGCGAAAAAATCCAGAGCTTCGTTTACTCGCCGGACGGCAAGGCCATTCTGATGGTGCGGGGACATAACGAATCCGACGCCGTCATCCTCCGCGATACTGGCCACGCCTCCCCGCAGTGATGTAGGACAGTTCTTTGATGCAGACCAACCTTAATCCGGAAGCCGACGCACGACATGGCAGCGTGATGCGTTGACTGGCAACTTCTTTGTCCATAACATAGCTGCCATGAGCGTCGTAAACGCTGCATGATTGGCCAGACCATTTCGCATTACCGCATTGTGGAAAAACTGGGCGGCGGCGGGATGGGTGTAGTGTACAAGGCGGAAGACACACGGCTGGACCGGTTTGTCGCTCTGAAATTTCTTCCCGAAGATGTGGCGCAGGATCCCCAGGCGCTCGAACGGTTTCGCCGTGAAGCCCGCGCCGCATCCGCTTTAAACCATCCCAACATCTGCACGATTTATGACATCGGGGAAGAAGGTGGGCGCGCGTATCTGGCCATGGAATTTCTGGACGGTCATACGTTGAAGCATCTGATCTCCGCCAAAGCTCTGCCGCTCGACGAACTTCTGGACCTCGCAATTGAAATTGCGGAGGCTCTGGATGCGGCGCACTTGAAGGGAATCGTTCACCGCGATATCAAACCCGCAAACATTTTTGTCACCGATCGCGGCCACGCAAAAATTCTTGATTTTGGCCTAGCGAAGCTGACCCCCCGGAAGGGACCTGCACCTGAAGGCGCTACCTTGCCTACGAACGCAACGGCGGGGGTTCACGAAGAGGCTCTCACCAGCCCCGGAAGTGCCATCGGCACGGTCGCCTACATGTCGCCGGAGCAGTTGCGGGCGAAGGATCTGGATGCTCGCACGGATTTGTTTTCTTTTGGCGTGGTGCTCTACGAAATGGCTACGGGTAGTTTGCCTTTTCGCGGAGAAAGCTCGGCGGTTGTCACCGAAGCGATACTGAATCGCGCTCCCGCCCCTGCGGTGCGGCTGAACCCGGACTTGCCGGCCGAGGCGGAACGCATAATCGATAAAGCGCTCGAAAAGGAGCGCGATCTACGCTACCAGACCGCTGGAGAAATCCGGGCGGATTTGAAGCGTCTGAAACGCGATACGGAATCAAGATCCCAGGCAGAAGGAGGCGAAACGTCTCCGGTAAGTGGTAGATGGAATCTATGGCCGGGAATCGCTATTGTGCTGGTGATAATGGCGGGAATCGCATGGGGTGTCTATCATTGGCTCATTCCAAAGCCGGCACCATTCCAAAAAACAGAAGTCACGCAACTGACCATCATTGGCAAGGTGATCTCAGCAGCTATCTCGACGGATGGGAGATACGTTTCATACATTCTGGGTGAAGGCGGGCTGTTGGGACAAAATTTCGAACATAGCAAGCAAAGCTTATGGGTAAGACAAGTAGGGGCCGGCAGCGATGTGCAGATTGTTCCCCCTGCCGAGGTGCATTACAGCGCGCTGAAATTCTCCCGCAACGGCGACTTCTTGTATTTTGTGCAAGCCGAAAGCAGCAACATGGGTGTTCGAATTCTATACAAAATCCCCGCTCTGGGAGGTGCTGCAAAAAGAGTGATTACCGGGATAAACAGTAAGGTGACTTTTTCGCCGGAGGGAAAGCGGTTGGCATTCGTCCGGAATTCTGCCGAAAGAAACGAGACGGCGCTGATGGTGGCGAATGAGGACGGCAGCGGAGAAAAGCAGCTGGCCGTGCGTAAAATGCCCAGCGGATTCGGAGACAGTGTTGGTTGGTCGCCCGACGGAAAGACCATTGCCGTGACGGCTATTAGAAGCACTCTGGATGCCCATGATGAAAGTCTCATTGAAGTTCCAATAGAAGGTGGTTCGGAACATCCGATCACAAACAATCCATGGTATAGAATTTATGATTTTGCATGGATGTCCGGTCGTCGCGGCCTCGTGGTCAACACGCAAGACGAGGTCTTTGGAGTAGTTCAAATCAGTTACGTCTCTTACCCCGATGGAGAAGTGCGCAGGATCAGCAATGATTTGAACTACTACTACGGCGCAGTAGTGTCCCAACGTTATGCGAACAAAATCAATTGGTTATCGGAAACCGGTTGAATTTCGTCGCTGATCGTTTGTGCAAGTAGTTGATCCAGCGGGATTTTCTCGAACATGGTCAGGCTGAGGATCTGTAGGATTTCATACAGGCTGGCCGAGAGATGCAATCGCTTTTTGACGATGGCGACCAGAACGTAGACAGAGACGGCGATCCAGATTTGTGACCTGACCGCGTTCTCCGAAGTTCCGAAGAAAGCTTTGATTCGCAGATGCTGCTTGATCCATTTGAAGAAGAGCTCTACTTGCCAGCGGCAGCGGTATAGTTCGGTGATCGTAAATGCTGGCAAGACGAAGTTGTTGGTAAGAAAGATCAGGGTCTTGGCGGTTTCGGGGTCCTTGAAGCGAATGCGGCGCAGCGGTGCCTCGAAGCCTTGGTGCGAGTAGAAGCCAGTAAGGACGACACTTTGGTCACAGATCAACCCCGTCTTGCGATCGACCGGATGCGAGTAGCGGCGTTGGACCTTGAGGTTCGACTTGCCGCGGGTCACGAAGAAGCTGCCGGCTTGGTGAAAGCGATAGAGGCGCTCGAAGTCGAGGAAACCACGATCCATGATGTAGAAGGCGCCGGGCTCGGGCAGCAGTTGGTCGAGGATGTTGACCTCGTGCACCTTGCCCTCACTGATGTGAATGAAGGTAGGGATGTTGCCGCGCAGATCGAGCAGTGTATGCAGCTTGATGGCTGCCTTGGCCGTGCGGAATACCGCCCACGGAAATACCGACAGACACAGATCGATAGTCGTGGTGTCGAGCGCGTAGACGGTTTCTTGCAGATGGACGCCGAAGGACTCTTGCGCATACAACGGCCGGGCGATGCCGATCAGGCTCTGCGCAAAATCAGCATAGATGCGCCAGTCGCGCACAGCGTTGGCATTGGCCAGCGTATTACGAGCCACCGCCGAACGAATCCCGAGATGATAGAGCTTGGAATTTTGCGCGCGGAGACATACTTCGATGTCTCGAAGGCTCTCCCGAAAGGTCAACTGAGCGAACGCCATGCACAGGAATTGATCCAGGCACGAGAAGGACTTCACTTTGAACGCGCCTCGATAGCGGGCGACGCAACGACGAAAGGTGGTCAACGGAAGATGTTGCATCAGTTGCGCAAACACCAGCTTGCCTCGGTTCATCGATGCCCCCCACGAAGCTATGCTCCGCAGGGTCGCAGAACCGAGTTCAAATCGAGACCAAAAGAATTTGCCGCTTATGCGTTTCTCATCAATAATTTACGGAAGGCAAGAGGCACAATGTTGGGACACTACTGACTACGGCGTTACTCTCACTTCCGGCTCGGACGTTCTGGCCACCGTGCAGGGAGAACCTTCAGACGACGTTTGGGTGACTACGCAGATGAGTTCGGACGGCGCCAAGTCGATCACATCCGGAGGTCATTCGGGAGGCCCGTCGTGGAGCCCGGACGGCAAAATTGTGTACTTCAATTACCCGCGCAGCAAAGAGCCTTCAAATGTCTGGATAGTAGGGGTAGACGGAAGCAACCTAAAGGAGCTGACTTCAGACACTGCCGGAGCAAACTTCAATCCGCGAGTAACAGCGGATAACCGCTACATCGTTTTTGACTCCAACCGCACAGGGACCACCCAGATCTGGAAGATGGATATCGACGGTAATAATCCCAAGCAGTTAACCAACACCCTGTTTGTATATTCAGCTCCAGATTGTTCGCCGGATGGTAAGTGGATAGTTTACAGCGGGCGCGGGCAAGACAAGGGAGTTTGGAAAGTTCCCATGGAGGGCGGCAATTCCGTTCGGCTTGTTGATGCGGACGCACGCATCCCCGCGATTTCACCGGACGGAAAATGGATTGCCTATTCCTACCGGGATCCGAACGCAACACCGCAGCGAGGGGTCGCAGTCATGTCCGCCGACGGAGGTGAACCGATAAAGCGGTTCGACATTGGCTTGACCATCGTCCGGTGGTCCCGCGACGGCCAGTCACTCTTGTACGACAAAACCGAAAGCGACCATTCAAACATTTGGAGTCAGCCAATCTCGGGTGGAACCCCGAGCAAATCACTCATTTCGGCAACGCCTTCGTGCGGACATTCGACTTGTCACCAGACGGCAAGAAACTTGTTATCGATCGCAACTCGTCGAACAGTGACGTAGTGCTGATTCGCGATATCAAGTAACTACAACGATCGGCTCTCGTTGGAGATGATGCGTAGCTCATGATCGGGCAAATAATATCGCATTACCGCATCATCGAGAAATTGGGCGGTGGCGGGATGGGCGTGGTGTACAAAGCCGAGGATACCCGGCTGCACCGCTTCGTAGCTCTTAAGTTTCTTCCCGACCAGACTCCGCGGGATCACGCCACTCTGGAAAGATTCGAACGCGAAGCGCAGTCAGCTTCCGCGCTCGATCATCCCCACATTTGCACCATTTACGAAATTGGCGAGCACGACGGGCAGCCCTTCATCGCCATGCAGTTCCTCGAAGGCCAAACGCTGAAGCATTTGATCAACGGACGGCCCCTTCCGCTCGAGCAATTGCTCGAATTGGGAGTGGAAATCACGGACGCTCTGGACGCTGCCCACGCACAGGGAATCATTCACCGCGATATCAAGCCCACGAACATCTTCGTCACCAAACGTGGTCACGCTAAAATCCTGGACTTCGGCTTGGCAAAGCTCGCGTTGAACATCGAAGCTGCCGGTGCAACCGCCGGCGCCACTGTCACAGCGCCTGAAATGTTGACGAGCCCGGGGACTGCGGTCGGCACCATTGCGTACATGTCGCCCGAGCAGGTTCGCGGCAAGGAACTGGACTCCCGCACGGATCTGTTTTCCATCGGAGTGGTTCTCTATGAAATGGCCACCGGAGCGTTGCCATTCCGCGGCGACACATCCGGCGTAATTTTTGACGCCATCTTAAATCGCGAGCCGGTCGCGCCGGTGCGTCTGAATTCTGAATTGCCTTCAAAGCTTGAAGAGATCATCTGCAAAGCGCTGGAGAAGGATCGCAACCTTCGGTATCAGCACGCCTCGGATTTGCGCGCGGATTTGCAGCGCATGAAACGCGATTTCGGTTCCAGCAATCGCACCCCAACTTCCTCGGATTCAGCCTCCTCAACAATTTTGCCGATGGTGTCGTCAGGGCCGAGCGTTTCTGGAGCCGGAGCATCAGCGGGCGCTCCGGGATCTTCTGATTCCGCCACGAGGGCTTCCGGTTCCTCGAAGGTCGTTGACGTCGCTCGAGAGCACAAGCTGGGCTTCGCCGTCGTCAGCCTGATCGTATTGTTGCTCGTCGCCGCCGGAGGGTTCGGGCTATATGAGTACCTTCACCGTTTCTCGCGCGAACCTTTCCAAAATTATAAAGTCACTCAGGTGACCAACACCGGAATGGCCCGGCTTACCGCGATTTCTCCTGACGGAAAATTCCTTCTTAACGTGCAGTCCGATGCGGGCCAGGAGAGCCTCTGGCTGCGCAACATTGCCACCGGCAGCGATACCGAGGTCGTTCACGGATCCGGACAGTATTTCGACTCCTTGGCGTTCTCTCCCGACGGCAACCATATTTATTTTCGAGAAAGTATTACGGGAGTGGCGGATGCCTACAATCTGTTTCGCGCGCCCGTGCTTGGCGGTAGGCCCGAACTAGTCGTTAAAGATGTGGATTGCAACTCCACGTTTTCTCCGGACGGAAAAACCATCGCCTATTGCCGCGACAACGACCCGGAGATTGGAAAATGGCAGCTTCTCCAGGCCAACGCGGACGGCAGCGGCGAAAAGATCCTGGCTACCGGGCCCGCCAAGGAGTCGCCAGTCTCGCTGGCCTGGTCTCCGGACGGCAAACGGATCGCCATATCCTATTTTAGTTTTCGCGGAGATTCTCTCGGCCTGATCGACATGTTCGATTTCAGTTCCAATCTCGTCGAACCTTTTGTCCGCACCAACGAGGCGCTTCCCTTTTACGTCGCATGGTCCCCGGACAGCCGCTGGCTTTTCGTGGACTCGATAGGCAGAGGGCAAAGCATCACGGAGGCGCAGGTCGGAGAGTATTCGTTTCCCGGCGCGGAATTCCACACCATTACCAATGATCTCACCGTTCATCAAAGCCTAAGCGTCTCCGCCGACGGCAAGACCCTGGCCACCGTCCAGTCCACATCTGCGAGCGAAATTGACATCTTGCCCGGAACAGGCGCCGGATCCTCTACGACTGTTCCCGGGATTCCACGGCAGTCACCTCTTTCCGGATTTGACTGGACGCCGGACGGCCAATTGCTGGTCGCTTCGACCTTTCGCTTGGCGAGGATGCGAACCGACGGTACAGACTCCGTAACCATTCTGGAAGACTCTGCCGGCGCCATTAAAGATCCGTTATCGTGTGACGAGGGACGCTCCATTGCGCTGACTTGGCTATTCCACGGCGGCGGTAATGCCTGGAAAATCTGGCGCGCGAATGCTGACGGATCGGCCCTCGCCCCTCTCGTCTCCGTCGGCGGCGGAGGAATTCTCTGGAATTGCTCGCCCGACGGCAAATGGCTGTATTACTCCGATCTGCCGCAGAACCCCGGCGTGCGGCGCGTCTCCCCGTCCGACGGGAAATCGGAAATTGTGCCGGGGATGGAGCTTCCCGGTGCCTCCCCGCAAGGCGTGGCACTCTCGCCTGACGGGAAGACGCTGGCCGTCTCCGTGCATCAAGTTGTCCCCGAAACGAAAACCTTCACCAACAGAATCGTGCTGCTCGATCTGGGAGCACCTGGCAACGCCTCCACCCGCTCGATCAAAGTGGATCCCAACCTCAACGTTATAGTCCGCGAGCCGGGGCCTCCCTCGGCGACCGCATTCCATTGGACGCCGGACGGGAAGGCGGTCGCGTTCATCGTCACGGACAAGGGCGTCGATAATGTTTGGGTGCAGCCGCTGGATGGCTCGCCGGGCAGACAGATCACGAATTTCACTTCGCAGATGATTTTTGATTTTCGGTGGTCGCGCGACGGCAAATCGCTGGCTGTGCAGCGGTTCCACTTCGACGCGGACGTCATCCTGCTGCGCGATGCAGGAACTTTGCCGCAATGATGCCCTCTGAAAGCATTTTTTACATAAGCGGTCCAGGGCCGTGTCAAACCCTGAAACATGTAATCTCATTGGCTAACAAGCGAGAAGCAATCTTCGAATCATTGCCGTACGTTTCTGATTCAGCGGGCGACAGAATTTCGGCGAAGGGCTAGAGTTAGCAATCAGAACAATGTCTGTCACTGTTACCCTGTTTCCTCCGGCGAAGTTTATTTGGCCAACTTAACGGCTCTTCTTAGAGGCTCAAGTGCGGGTCCATTGAGCAGGTTCCCATCGGGCGTAAAGCGCGAGCCGTGACAGGGGCAATCCCAGCTGCGCTCCGTCGAGTTCCAAGACACGATGCAACCCAGGTGCGTGCAGATGGCAGAGCATTGATGCAGCCTGCCAGAGTCATCGCGAGAAATCGCGAGCTTGGACGAACCCCGGTGAATCACCGCGCCCATCCCAGGTTTAATTTCTTCGACTGTGCTCACTTCGCCCGGGGTCAGCGAATGAGCATATTCTCCCCCGACTTTAGGGTTTTCCCGCGGAAAGGCGCCCGCCACGCGAGGAGTTTTCCGCGCAGGGTCGTATAGAGTAGCCCATGGATTGTCACGACCGACGATTAGATCGCGCAAAAGAATCCCGGCAATTGTTCCGTGTGTGAGTCCGGCTCCTGAATCCCCGGTTACGATATACACATTCGTATCGTCTCGGGGATTGCGGCCGATGAAAGCGAGGTCGTCCGTCGATTCCATCACCTGTCCCGACCATCGAAACGCAATCTCTTTAATTCCAGGGAAATTTTTTCGTCCCCAAGTCGCTAGCCGTGCGAATCGACCTTCTATTCCGTCAGCCTGGCCGGTCTTGTGATCTTCGCCTCCAATAATCAACACGTCTTGCGTTTTGCCGTTTACATGCATCTGCTGAAGCCGCACGTAATGAAAAGGGTTTTCCGTGTCCCAGTACAGCGCTTTCGGAGTCGAACCCGTCGGCACCAGCGCGCCGATGACATATGTTCGATAGGGCTCCTGTTTGGCATATATCTTTCCCAAGTCATTGATTGGTGTGTTTGTTGCGACGACCACAGCGCCGGCAGAAACGATCGCGCGTCCTTTGGTGTGTATCTTTACGGTCTTGCCGCCTTTGATTTCCTTTGCCTCGGCTCCGCCAAGCAGGCGACCGTCCAGGCGTTTGATCGCACGTGAAAGACCCGCCAGATACTTCAACGGATGGAATTGCGCCTGCCGGGAGAATCGGAGGCATGACCCGTGGCTTGGGAAAAGGTTTATGCCGCGAAGGACCTCGCCAAAGCGGTGGCGTTTTGCGATGAACATGGCTCCATGTTAGTGCCAAACGCTCCGATTGCGACTGGGAAGGAAGCCCTCGCGAAGGCGATTGCGAGTGATTTCGCGCACGGCGAGACCACCTGGCATCCGAGCAAAGTCGGCGTCGCCGACTCGGGTGAACTTGGCTATACTAGCGGCACGACCGACCTGACATTCAAAGACGCATCCGGCAAAACGGTGACCAGCAAAGGCAATTACCTGACGGTGTGGAAAAAGGGCGTGGACGGTTCGTGGAAGGTTTTATTCGACTCGTTTAATTTTGAGTAGCCCCCGTTCTAAACTCCTTTACGCGCGTTTTGGAAAAGTGCCGCACCCCAGAACTAATGCTAGAATCCCGCCTGCGTGCCGCCGATGAAAGCAACTTACTTCCGCTTTGTTTCCGGCAGCCGAGGCCAGTATGCCGTGGCCGCTGTGCTTTTACTGATTCTCGCGGCGGAGCTTGCCTTTACTGCGCGCCGCGAATCGCAGACCGTTGACGAAGCGATCCACATCTACGCCGGCTACCGGCATTGGTGTGGCGACTACGGCATCAATCCCGAGCACCCTCCGCTAGCAAAGCTCGTCGCAACCATTCCACTGTTGTTTGACCATCCGAAAAATCCCGGCCCCGCGTGCGGCTCAGATAATTCCGACAAATCGGGTAACTTTGCAGAGGGACGCCAATTCCTCTATTCAAATGACGCACGCAAAATCCTTACCGAAACACGTTCGTTCATCGGAGTGTTCCCTCTGTTGCTGGCCGTGTTGGTCTTCGTAACGGCACGTCGAATGTTTGGTGGTTGGGCCGGACTGCTCGCCATGCTTTTGGTCGTATTCGAGCCCACAATCATTGGCCACGGCACGCTCGTCACTACTGACTTGGCCGAGACTTGTTGTTATTTTGCCGCGGTGTACGCATTTTACCGCTACACCCAACAGCGCACCAATTTGCACTTGATCGTTGCTGGAGTGGCCGTAGGATTCGCACTCGCAGCGAAACACTCGGGGGTTCTCCTGCTGCCGGCTCTCGTTTTACTGGCCGCAACGGATCTCTGGCTGTGGCGACGCGAGACAGGGGATGAAGTGTCCGGCCACGAGCACGAATTGAAAATACAACTGGTGCGGCAAGCGGCGGCTCTGGCTGTAATTTTTATTATCGCGTTTGTGACGCTGTGGGGTTTCTATCGTTTACGTCACGCGCCGCGGCCGAGCGGGTATGGAATGTCGGAATCACTCTCGGCCTTCATCCAGGATGGAGTCGAGTATCGCCACGCCCACGGCGTGATGCTGACGCGCGTGATTCCGCTATTGGCGTACGTGCTGCCGAAATCCTATGTGTACGGCATGGCGGACATCGCTATCGACAATTCTGTGGGCCGCACCGCCTTTGTTTTCGGTCGGCTCTATACCACGGGAAAGTGGTTCTACTTTCCGGCTGCGTTCGTGGTCAAAACTACGCTGGGATTCTTGCTCCTTCTCCTTCTCACAATTCCCGCAGCGGGCTATTTGTGGCGCGAGAAAAAACGAGAGACGCTATTTCTGCTGATTCCCTCGATTTTTTTCCTTGCCGTGAGCATGACTTCGAAGCTCAATTTTGGCATCCGGCACTTACTTCCGATCTTTCCGCTGCTGATTGTTCTTGCCGCGGGGACCGCGTGCTATCTCGCGAGTCGCAACCGTGTTTGGCTTTACGCCGTAGTTCTGTTCGCGGCACTCCATTGCGCGTCATCGCTACGCGCCTTCCCATATTATCTTTCCTATTCGAACGAATCCTTCGGCGGCCCGCAGCAAACCTACCGCTCTCTTCTGGATACGAACTCGGATTGGGCACAGGGCTTGATCGACGACCGCGATTACCTGGCGCGCAACGGCATCACCGATTGCTGGATCGATTACTATGGTCCTCTGGACCCGGACTACTATGGCGTTCCGTGCAAAGTGTTGGCCCTGTATCCAAGCAAGCGTGCCGGCGCGCTTCCCCGCCCATTTGAAGGTACCCTCATTGTTAGTGTGGCGGATTTTATGGGATACGCATGGGGTCCGCCTGAAATAGATCCGTTTGGACCCCTGCATCATGTGCAGCCGGTCGCGCGGCTCGGTGGTCACAGCCTCGTTTTCCAAGGCCGCTTTGACTTGCCGGTGCCTTCAGCCGAGAGCCATTCGGCGCTAGCGCAGATTCTTGCCGGTGAAGGACGCATGGAGGAAGCCCTGGCCGAAGCGCACGCGGGGGTTGCACTGGCTCCGCAGGCAATGGATACGCACCTGTCGCTAGCCCAGATTCTAGTGGAAGCAAAGCAACTGCCCGCGGCCCGCGGCGAATATCTCGAATCGATACGTCTGGCCGAAGCTCAGGGTGAAGGTTATTGGTGGGCTTCCATCGGCCCGGCCCGCCAGGGCCTCGCACAGCTCGACGCTCGGCGTTGATATTGCTAAGTCCTGATAAGTCGGATAACCGGACCAGTCACGTACTAAGAACTTTATTTGTCCGGTTTGCGCTGCCAGCTCAACCGGTCGATGCAACACCATCTAATCATTTGATCCGCCGATACTTCCCTTGACGAAACGATCTGCCAGGCTGACTCGGTCAAAGCCAAGCCAGGGTAACGTTTCGGCTAAGATCGCCTAACCAGCGTTTTTAGCTTTTGTTTTCAATGCAATGTGGTCAGAGCTGAGTGTTGCGTCGACCCATTGGGACCACCGCGTTAACCAGATGGGATGAGAAGGCCGGTCTCCAGCGGGATGCGATACGCTCCCAGTGATCGACGCGCTCAAGGCGCAAAGGAGACCGGCAATGAAGAAGATTAGCACTGTGGCGATAGAGAAAATCCGGATTTTCAAGGGCAAGCAGCTAACGATTGGTTTGGATCTGGGAGATCGCACCAGCCATTACTGCGTGTTGAATGAGGTGGGCGAAGTGATCGTGGAGAGCAACTTTCCGACGACGCCGAAAGGAATCGAGGAAGTGTTCAGCAGGATTCCGCGTAGTCGGATCGCACTAGAAACCGGGACGCATTCCCCTTGGGTCAGCCGGCAGTTGACTCAGTTAGGCCATGAAGCGATCGTGGCGCATGCACGCAAGGTACGATTGATCTGGGAGAGTAGCCGAAAAGATGATCGGCTGGATGCCCGGACGCTGGCCCGGCTAGCCAGAATCGATCCCGGGTTGCTGGGTCCGGTGCGACATCGCAGTGCCCAAGCACAAATCCATCTGACGGTGATCCGCGCCCGAGCGGCACTGGTCAGCGCGCGCACGGCACTGGTGAATGCGGCACGCGGGTTGACGAAATCCTATGGCGCGCGACTGCCGCAGTGCGGGACCGAGCAAATGGATCGGGAGATGGCCCAGGGACTGAGCCAGGAGTTACGGGACGCGTTGGACCCACTGCTAGCAGAAATCGAATCGCTCAACGCACGCATCGCGGAATACGACCGGCGGATCGAGCAAATCGCCAAGGAAGTGCATCCAGAGGTCACACTGCTGCGACAAGTGAAGGGAGTAGGACCATTGATTTCGTTGACCTTCGTTCTGACTCTGGACGACCCGCAGCGCTTTCGCCGCAGCCGGGACGTGGGATGTTTTCTGGGGTTGCGTCCTGGGCGCCGGAACTCTGGCATGAGCGAACCTCAGCTACACATCAGCAAGGAAGGAGACCGTTATCTAAGAACGTTGCTGGTGCAGGGGGCGCACTACATTCTGGGTCCCTTCGGAGAAGACAGTGATCTGCGGCGCTGGGGACTGAAGCTAGCCGAGCGGGGAGGAAAGAATGCCAAGAAACGAGCGGTGGTTGCCGTAGCGCGGAAGTTGGCCGTACTGCTTCACAAGTTGTGGGTCAGCGGAGAAGTCTATGAACCACTGAGGAACAACCGAAAGTTGGTAACCGCAGTAGCATAGGAGAGTGTGGATTTTGATAGCCGAGCTCATCCGCCGAGATCAGGTGACTGCGCCAACTCCTGGCCCAACTCCGGTCGAAGAGATCGGAGCCGAGGTCGCTAATCAGGTCGCAGCACCTACTGAATTGAGTACGCCCACCTTGCAGCGAGCGACAATCGCTCATAAAAGACTGCGGATGGAAGGATGGCGACAGAGGCGGCTCGGTTAAAAAGTTAGGATCCACAGGAAGAAAAAGAGAAAAAAAAGAAAAAACTATCTTGACTCACACCGGCCTTCTCATGGAAGGAGTTGGATAGACCTGCGTTGTGGGATTTTAGTTACAATACCCCGATGTATCGCAGTTTTTATCTCCAACTCGTGACCATGTGTATTTTCGTAGTCGTACCCGCAAGCTCGTCCGCACAGACTGCGACCCCGCCTTCGGGGGACACTTCGTCAACGGAGGCGCTGATGGGTCAGCTCATGACTTTGCGAGACTCCTTCGTGAATCAAGTCAAAGCTGAGGGATTTCAGCCCAGCCTCCCGCCACCGACAGTCGTTCTCGACAACCCGCCTTCCTACGGCAATTATGAAGATGACAAGAATCTGTTGCACATCGCGGCGTGGGCCGCTCTCGCTCCAGAAGACCAAGCTCGATTTTCGCGTGTGGCCGCGATGCTGGGCGGTGGGCAATCAGCAGAGCAGGTATTTGAGGAAGGCGTGCATCGCTGGGTCTTCGTCCACGAACTGGGCCATTGGTGGCAGGCATGCCAGCATAAGACTGGTGAGAATCACTATTCCGTAGAGTATGGCGCAAACCGTATCGCCGCCGCATACTGGCGATTGAAAGACCCGACATTTATGGAACGTACCGCAAAAAGAATGGCTACTGTCTATGAGGCGATGCCGAATCCAATCCCCGAAGGCCAATCTCCGCAAGCATACTTCAACGATAATTACGAAAAGCTAGGCCCGACCCCGGCCTATCGTTGGTATCAATACTCAATGGTGCTGAAGGTCCAAGCCGAAAAGCCATTACCTTCTTTACTGCAAACTCTTCAGCATCCGACGTATCAGTGAACGGCTTTATCTCGGGCAGCGCTATTTGTGTTAGAGATCTCCGACCTGCGCAACAAGTTAAACTGCTTCTTTCGCGTGCTAGGTTGAAAAGATCGTGGCCACCTCGACCTAAGTCCCGATTAGTTCCATAAAAGGAGTCAAGGAAAAAACACTTTTCCTGTGGCCGGAGTTTTTCTTGCCGTCCAGCCCGCCCCATGGAGCAAGATTGTTTTCGCCTTCCGTTCCGCAGACTCGGGACGCTACAACATTCGTAGCTTTGGTTTTTCTACCAGCGGTTTTCATCGCATCTTTGCGACGAAGCCAGTCTGTTCTGAGACCAACAAGCAGAACGGTTGTCAGGTGCCAACCATGGTTCCATTAGGGACTCGTGGTCCATAGCTTTTTCGGGTTGTCCGAGGGGGACTAGGGTCGGATAGGAGACATAGCGGCCCGAGGCACGCAAGGTCTAACTAATCGGCTGAGACTCGCCCTCGAACCCGAGTGTCTCAAGAACTCTCGCCACCGCTGGGAAAAATCCCAGGGATAGAACGGATGGCTCGAGACACTCAAGCTGTTTGTGGTTTCAGATGTTGGGCCTCGAAGCGTGCTCCTTTCTTCCAAATAATCAAGGTGATGGAGGCGATCTTCCGCGCTAGAGTCAGGCGCGC
Organism: uncultured Acidobacteriota bacterium; assembly: GCA_963714785.1. GTDB lineage: Bacteria > Acidobacteriota > Terriglobia > Acidiferrales > UBA7541 > Palsa-295. Next base: position 244,681 of record CAVQQE010000021.1, on the reverse strand, counting down.
CATTTCCGGTCGAATTCCCTTGGCCACCAGCGCATTGTAAAACTCCTGAAACGGACCGGCCTTGGCAGCGGCCACGGTTGCGGCACCTTTGAACAGATTCTTCAGATCATGATTGTGATTGCGATTCAGCCCACGAATCGAGACCGGCTTCTTCGCGCGTCGCAGCTCTCCGTTGATGAAACGTTGCTCGGCACTGCTGTGTGTCTCGATTCCAAACCCACTGTAGCTCCAGAGCTGTCGCTTGGTACGGAACCGATGCGGTGTCTGGATCAAAGCCATCAGCAAAGCCGCCCGAATCGGTCCGATGAACGGAATCGAGCGTAACAATTTCCACGCGCTATGTTTCTTAGCTTCCGCCAATAGTTCTTGCCGCACTTGTTGGCGTAGAGGCCGCAGAGCGTCCAGCTGTTGGTAGTAGAACTCTGCTCGGCGTCGCACACCGGCTTCTTTGATCTTGTCCAGCCACTCCGAGCGATAGCGCTGCGCATAGACTTGCTTGCCCCCACAGGGAATCCCCCAACTGCGGTAGATCGCCTTCACCCGACTCATCACCCGTCCGAGATCTTTGCTGATGGCCAGGTAGCTGCGCGCCAGTTCCTTCAGCTTCCGCACTCCCTGCTCCCCGTGATACACCGAACGAAGCAGGCTCGAGCGCAGCAACTCGGCCAACTTCCGCGCATCGATGCGGTCACTCTTGCTGCCTTCCTTCAGCAGAGCATTGCGGCGGGCATTGCACACCACCAGCTCGGTTACGTGCGGTTTGATCAAGTCATACAACCAAGCCGCCCAGGTACCTTCTTCAAACGTGACGTGCAGACTTCCGCGTAGACCTTTCAGAAAATCCAGAATCGTGATGGCTTTGGTTTCGATCACGCATTCCATCACCAGCTTGCCGGAGGAATTTAGAACCGCGATGGAGATCGCTTCCTTGTGCACATCCATCCCGATATACTTCACGCTATCCATATAGGGCGCTCCTTTTTGTAGTGGGTTCGAGCCGGACACTCAAAACCTACTCTAAAGGGGCGCCCTTTTATATCGCGTCGGATAACCGGAGAAGTGGTTTTGGCCGGATTCCACTTGTACGGTTTGCGCGTTAATCGGGCAGTAACTTGGAGTAGAATGGCGCCAGAATACGATTTGTCTTCAGCTGATTCACATCAGACCTAACGTCGTTACTTCGACGGCCCGTTAGTCATATCCTGAGTGCCTGGAGATCGGCGGCTGAAAAATTGCTTCACGGAGTGGAGATAGTCGAATGAGAATGACCGCTGCTGCGCTGATACTTGTGAGTTGTATCAGTTTCCTGAAGGTCGAACTCCTCCGAGCGCAAGCCCCCAACACCAGATCAACTGGAACAAACTGGCCGACCCCGGCATGGGCTAAGACTGCGCCAGGCGATGAGGGACTCGATGAAAAAGTTCTTGCCGCGCTAGATTCTGACCTGCGGAAGGGAAAATATCCGTTGGTAGACAGCTTTGCCGTAGTCCGATGTGGAAGCGAGGTCTTCGAGCGATCTTACTCCCACGACTACGGTGTCATCTACGCGAAAGAGGCAAACACCAAAGGGCCGCTGAACGCTCATCTAACCGGTTGGTACAACTACTTTGACCCGGCGTGGCACCCTTACCTTCATGGCACCGACCTCCACAGCATGCAATCGGTCACGAAGACGGTTTCGTCAGTGATCATGGGAATCGCCATTACTCGCGGCGATTTCAAGGCTGGCCTCGAGACCCCACTGCTCAGGTACTTCGACGAAGCAAAGGTGAAGAACGTCGATGAAAGAAAGCGGAGTATCACGCTGCGGAACGTATTAACGATGTCGACCGGGCTCGACTGGCATGAGGATGTGGCCGACGACGATCCTAAGAACGACTTTAGTCTGATGGAAGCGACGGACAATTGGGTGCAGTACGTGATCGACAAACCTATGGCTCAAGAGCCTGGAAAGATCTTCAATTACAGCAGTGGGGTGGCGGAATTGCTCGCTTACGTGTTCGAGAAGGAAACGGGACAAGACCTTGAGAAGTATGGGGAGCAGTATCTGTTCGCTCCCTTGGGCATGGATCATTTCTGGAAGCGCACTCCGCTGGGATTGCCCGACACAGAGGGAGGACTGTTTTTGCGAACGACGGACCTACTGAAGATCGGATATCTGTACTTGCAGCACGGCACATGGGACGGCAAGCAGATTGTGTCGAAAGACTGGGTGGCTCACTCGCTGACTCCGTCCATGGATGTCCCCCTCACCTTGTGGGGGGAGGACTTCAAGTATGGATATCTATGGTGGCTACTTCCGCGCACGGATCGAAAGGGGTTCGTCTGGGAGGCCGCGGGTCTTGGCGGGCAGCGGCTCATGGTGTTCCCGGAAGAAGATCTGATCGTTGTGTTCACGGCATGGGGAATCCCAAAGAACTTCGAGAATGATCACGAGCTAGTCAATCGAGTTTTGCCGGCAGTTCACGCACAGTCCTGCAACGTCACACGCTGAACTTTCCAGGGATTATTTTTCTGTTCGAACTCGCAACCACCGATAGCCTCGGCAATCAACTGCGGGCCGTAATCGAGCGTCGGGCTAACTCTTCCATGAGAAGGCCGGTGTGAGTCAAGATAGTTTTTTCTTTTTTTTCTCTTTTTCTTCCTGTGGATCCTAACTTTTTAACCGAGCCGCCTCTGTCGCCATCCTTCCATCCGCAGTCTTTTATGAGCGATTGTCGCTCGCTGCAAGGTGGGCGTACTCAATTCAGTAGGTGCTGCGACCTGATTAGCGACCTCGGCTCCGATCTCTTCGACCGGAGTTGGGCCAGGAGTTGGCGCAGTCACCTGATCTCGGCGGATGAGCTCGGCTATCAAAATCCACACTCTCCTATGCTACTGCGGTTACCAACTTTCGGTTGTTCCTCAGTGGTTCATAGACTTCTCCGCTGACCCACAACTTGTGAAGCAGTACGGCCAACTTCCGCGCTACGGCAACCACCGCTCGTTTCTTGGCATTCTTTCCTCCCCGCTCGGCTAGCTTCAGTCCCCAGCGCCGCAGATCACTGTCTTCTCCGAAGGGACCCAGAATGTAGTGCGCCCCCTGCACCAGCAACGTTCTTAGATAACGGTCTCCTTCCTTGCTGATGTGTAGCTGAGGTTCGCTCATGCCAGAGTTCCGGCGCCCAGGACGCAACCCCAGAAAACATCCCACGTCCCGGCTGCGGCGAAAGCGCTGCGGGTCGTCCAGAGTCAGAACGAAGGTCAACGAAATCAATGGTCCTACTCCCTTCACTTGTCGCAGCAGTGTGACCTCTGGATGCACTTCCTTGGCGATTTGCTCGATCCGCCGGTCGTATTCCGCGATGCGTGCGTTGAGCGATTCGATTTCTGCTAGCAGTGGGTCCAACGCGTCCCGTAACTCCTGGCTCAGTCCCTGGGCCATCTCCCGATCCATTTGCTCGGTCCCGCACTGCGGCAGTCGCGCGCCATAGGATTTCGTCAACCCGCGTGCCGCATTCACCAGTGCCGTGCGCGCGCTGACCAGTGCCGCTCGGGCGCGGATCACCGTCAGATGGATTTGTGCTTGGGCACTGCGATGTCGCACCGGACCCAGCAACCCGGGATCGATTCTGGCTAGCCGGGCCAGCGTCCGGGCATCCAGCCGATCATCTTTTCGGCTACTCTCCCAGATCAATCGTACCTTGCGTGCATGCGCCACGATCGCTTCATGGCCTAACTGAGTCAACTGCCGGCTGACCCAAGGGGAATGCGTCCCGGTTTCTAGTGCGATCCGACTACGCGGAATCCTGCTGAACACTTCCTCGATTCCTTTCGGCGTCGTCGGAAAGTTGCTCTCCACGATCACTTCGCCCACCTCATTCAACACGCAGTAATGGCTGGTGCGATCTCCCAGATCCAAACCAATCGTTAGCTGCTTGCCCTTGAAAATCCGGATTTTCTCTATCGCCACAGTGCTAATCTTCTTCATTGCCGGTCTCCTTTGCGCCTTGAGCGCGTCGATCACTGGGAGCGTATCGCATCCCGCTGGAGACCGGCCTTCTCATCCCATCTGGTAAGTCGGATAACCGGAAACTTGAAAGTCCACTTTTCCGGTTTGCGCGTTAATCGGGAGTTGAGTTCGATTAACGGGTCGTCAGTAAATCACTGGCAGCGTAAGACCATATGAGTGAAGTCGAAATCGATGCGTTTTGCATGTAAAGATGCGGCACCAAGAACGCCGTCCACTCCCGGAAGGTCGCTCTGACCGGGGCCATCAATCAGAAACACAATCCTCACCTGGTCCGATCCACCGATTCGTACGCCAGGCAGTGTGACCTCGGTAGCTCGCACGCCACTCTCTACTACCTCTCTCGGTTCGCCTTCCGTGCGCATCTTCGGCAACTGTTTCCGAACGCGGTCTCGGTATAGCAGGATGCCTTGAAACCCTGTATCCACAAGGAGCTGTACAGGCGCTCCTTGTACGACTATTGGAATTTTAAAACCCCGCACCGGGGCACGCTCGTCAGGGCGTCCATCCGCCAACTGGAACAACAAGATCCTTCGATCGTAATCAATACCCAAGTGCTCGCTTCTGGTTAACAGATCGAGGCCGACAACGCCGTCAACGCCCTTCCCATACCGTGAATATCTGGCAAGATCAATGACCATGACCCGGAGCGTTTTAGCAACAATCGGCCCCACCCTGAATTCCGGAATTTCCGCCCACTCGACGGGAATGCGTCGATCAAAGGTCATAACTTTCCCGGCGCTTCGCGGCAACCGTAACCTGTCAGCCACCTTCGCATCAATCACGCTAGTGGTGGCGCCGGTGTCTATGATGAACCTCATCACTCCTAGATTTCCGATCTGCCCGTTTACAACCACCAGAAATCCCGAAATTAACTCGAAAGGCATCGTCAGGCTAACGCTGGATCCGACTACGTCTTGGGCACGTGCCGGGGGGGTGGAAATCATTCCAAGGACTAGAATGGTCCTGCTTGCAATGCGCATCCAACGATGCATCCCGCACCCCTCGGCCGCAGCAGCGGCTTGGGCCAAGGGTCGAGCAGACGAGCTGGTACCTCAATGCACCCAGCTTCTCCTGCTTGTATTGACTTTGTTAACCCCCAATGATTTGATAACGCAGCCAGTTAGGTTTAGTTGTCTCCGCACGCAATTGCACCGAGGCGCCGAATCGTAAAGGGCGTAACTTGCGAGGTATTGAATGTCTGAGTCCGTTCGAGATTCCAAGATTCGATTCGGGGTCTTCGAGTTGGATATGCGATCAGGGGAGCTTCGCAAAGCGGGCACTCGGATTAGCCTGCAAGATCAACCCCTAAAAGTTCTGAACGCCCTTGTGGAACGTGCCGGCGAGGTGGTTACCCGCGAGGAACTGAAACGCCGAATCTGGCCGAATGACTCCTTTGGCGACTTTGATCACGCCGTAAACGTCGCGGTGGCCAAGCTCAGGGCGGCGCTGGGCGATTCCGCGGATGTCCCGCGCTATGTTGAAACCCTGCCTCGCCGCGGCTACCGGTTCATCTTCCCCGTTGCCCTGCCAACGGCATTGGACTCAGGAGCCCGATCTGGTGAGCCGGAGGCTAAGGTAAAGCGCGCCAAGAGATACTCGCCGTTTCTGTGGGCGGCCGCCGGTGCAACAATTGTGATTGTCGGACTGATCGTGGGAGGCTGGTGGTTTTTCTCACGCAAGACATACGCGCCGATGCAGCTCAGTGCCGAACTGCCAGTTGGCGCAGCGATTGATCGGTTCTTTGGCGCTCAGCTGGCGCTATCACCTGACGGTACTCACATCGTTGTTTCCGAGGACGAGCCGGACCACAACTGGCGCCTGGCCATGCGCAGTCTGGATCAGAGTCAGTTTGTGCCGCTCTCTGGTGCTAACAACGCATCGCAGCCGTTCTTTTCGCCTGATGGTCAATGGATTGCCTTCTTTGACGATCACAAGCTCAAGAAGTTGCCAGTAGAGGGAGGCGCGCCTGTGACTTTAATTGACGCGCCCGGATACTCCCGCGGTGCAAGTTGGGGTGACGATGGCAACATCATAGCGGCATTCAACCAAGGCACTTCCGGGCTGGTGCGAGTTCCTTCAGGCGGAGGCGCACCCGTGCAGGTAACCCAGCTAAGCAACGACAAAGGCGAAACCGCGCACGCTTGGCCGCAGGTTCTGCCGGGCAGCCAGGCGGTTCTATTCACCGCCTACGGCAGTGGCGCTTATGACGACGGAGAAATTGTCGTCTTTACCTTCAAGACTGGCGAGCGGAAGACCCTTCATGCTGGCGCCTCCTTCGGCCGGTACCTGCCAAGCGGACATCTGGTCTACATGCATCAGAACACTCTGTGGGCCGCTCCGTTTGACCTCCGTCGGCTGGATGTGACCGCAGCCCCGCAGCCCGTGCTCGAAGAGGTCAATAGCAACGTTAGTGGGGGCGGCGATTTCGACTTTTCCCAAAACGGAACTTTCGCGTATGTCAGCTCGAGAATGCCGATTCCGTTTCCCTATTCGATCTGGTGGCTAGAGAGCACGGGTCAGACCAAGGCGTTACAGATGCCCCCGGGATTGTATGAGAATCCGCGTTTTTCACCCGACGGTAAGCGCTTGGCATTTGAGTTGGCAACTACTTCGGTGCGAGCGGACATCTGGGTGAAAGACCTCGAGCGCGACACCGTGTCGCGTCTCACAAACCTGCCGGGCCGGAACAATTTTCCCGTGTGGACCCCGGACGGCAAAAACATCGTTTTCGAATCGTGGAACTGGGCAGGTTCGGGCATATATTGGATCCGCGCTGACGGTGTGGCCGAGGCGCAACGGCTGACCGTGTCGGACTTAAAAACTTTTCAGGATCCGCTTTCGTTCTCGCCGGACGGCAAAAGGCTCGCTTACTCTTATTCTGAGCAGAGTTCCGGCTTCCGTGCGGAGATCTGGACCGCACCGATGGAAGGCGACCGGGACCATCCGCGGCTCGGAAAGGCGGAGGTATTTCTGCGCACATCATTTTCCGAGTGGGATCCGGCGTTCTCGCCGGATGGCCATTGGTTGGCGTATTCCTCGGATGAGTCGGGGAAAGAAGAGGTGTACGTGCGACCCTTCCCAGGACCGGGAGGCAAGTCACAGGTCTCAACCGGCGGCGGGTCGTACCCCCTCTGGTCGCGCGATGGGCGCAAGCTTTTTTTCCTTGGTCCGGATTGGCTCATCATGGTGACCAGCTGCGCCGCCAAAGGCGATTCCTTTGCCGCCGGAAAACCCCAGGTTTGGGCCCGGGAGAACTTGCTGTCGCTAGGCGGTAACTACCCTTACGACTTGGCGCCCGACGGGAAACGTTTCGCGGTGGTGCTGAATCCAGGTGGGACGCAAGTGAGGTCCACCGACAGTGTCACGGTCCTCCTGAACTTCTTCGACGAGCTCCGCCGCAAAGTGCCCGCAGGTAAAGATTAAGAGCGTTCTCGAATGTGAGCCTTGGCGTCGCGCGGTTTGAGCGAGAAATGATTAGGCATTCCGATCCTCCAACCTTGTAGTGATTCGATTTGGCGCGGGTCAGCGAACATTTCAATTTCACAATCCTGATATTCGTGGTCGAAATTCAATAGATATCCGTTCGTGCGGCTGAGTATATCAATCGAATTCCACTTGCCTGGTTAGTCGGATAATCGGGCAAGTTACGTACTAGAACTTTACTTGTCCGGTTTGCGCTGCGGGTTCAGAGGGTCGGCGCAACACTTGCGCGCAGTTTACTCGCAGGAGTCTGAAAGTCCAAAGTTTTTCGTGGACGTTGATTTAGACGTAGCGCGATCTTGTCCAGTTGGGATTGTGTGTAGCCGGAAAGGTCGGTTTTCTTCGGCAAGTATTGTCGCAGCAAGCGGTTGGTGTTTTCGTTCGTTCCTCGTTGCCAGGGGCTGTGCGGATCACAGAAATAGACTTTCACATTCGTGGCGACCGTGAAGGTTTTGTGTTTAGCCATCTCCAGCCCGCGATCCCACGTCAACGAGCGCCGCAGGGATGTGGGAAGCCTGCGAATTTGTCGGCTCAGTGCGGCGACGACCACAGCTGTGTCTTTGCTGCGCACCTTGACCAGGGCCGTAAAACGCGAATGTCGTTCCACCAACGTCGCGATGTGACTGTTTTTTTTGCCCCCAATTAAATCGCCTTCCCAATGACCGGGGACGGCGCGGTCCTCGATTTCTGCAGGTCTTTCCCGGATGGAGATGGCATCTACGATTTGACCGCGTGCGTCCTTAAAGATATGCGCGTGCTGCGAGCGGCGGATGCGGCGCTTGGATCGCAGGTGCCCCAGCAGCTCTTTCTTCAGCACTCCACGGGCTTGGATGAATAGGCTGCGGTAAATCGTTTCGTGGGACACGCGCATGCTCTCGTCCGCGGGATACTGGATCTTCAGCCATCCGGAAATCTGTTGCGGCGACCAATCCAGTATCAGTTTACTCGCAACCACCTTCCGCAGCTGCACCTGGATGGCCAGAAGGCAACGCTTGGGCCGCAGGGCTGATTCCCAGGCTTGGTGATCCGCTTCCTGGGCTCGATACTCAGGGCGGCCGCCATGACGTGCGACTTCCCGGCTCACCGTCGATGCCGCGCGCTCCAAACCTTTCGCAATATCACGAAGCGACGAACCGGAAGCGAGCCCTCGAGAAATGTCCTCGCGCTCAACCGCAGTGAGTACGAGAAGTGAGCGCCGACGGACGGGCGGAACAATCCCGCCATGATGCGCCAACAGACAGTGAAATGGACGTATGCGGCCTGGCAAAGGCGCGCCCAATCCTATGCAACGACTCTCCCGCTTTCCAGCGGCGCCACACCTCAGTCCGCTGCGCCGCAGAGAGCTCCACATATTTCCCTTGAGTCATACACACCACCTTTGAACAGAGGTTCCATATTAGATGGTGTTGCATCGGGACTTTGAGTCCGACCCTATATCATTCGCAATGAAGGTTGGCTGTTGTGCTCACCGATTTCGTAGATGGTGCAAATATTGGGATGGTTCAGGACGGATGCAGCTTGTGCCTCACGGTCGAAGCGGCTTAGAGCTTGCGAGTCCGGCGCGAACCCGTCAGGAAGGAACTTCAGAGCAACGAAGCGGCGGAGCTTGGTGTCCTCGGCCTTGTAAACGACACCCATGCCACCACCCAGCTTTTCGACAATTCGATAGTGCGAAATGGTTTGGCCAATCATGGGCGGAGATTGGCGCAATCTTAGGTTCCATCGCCAACCAAGTCAACGTGAGGCGGAAGCTAATGGGTCAACCGCAGCTAATTCGCTAATTCAGCGCTAATCGTGCGTCAGCGGCCCGAATAAGACACACGTGTCTAATTGGAGTGGTGAGGACTCGATTCCCAAATTCTAGCCGGAGGCCGGGCGCAGCAATGATGTCCTGCTTTATGGCGCTTCCGCCCCAGGTGCAACCGTTAATGTCCATTCTCTGAGGCGCTATGCGTTGAAGGTCGAACCACCCTCCAGACACCCGATACACACCCTCATCCAGTACCCAAATCTTGTAAAGGGAGTTTCTGGTGGTTACCATCACGCGGTCGCCCGAACGCAGGTCGCGCTTTCGAACCTGCTCAAGGGAACGCGCGTGGTCGGTAATTGCTTTCAGAGTCTGGGGGATGGCGGTCAAGTTCTCAGTCTCCGAGATGGATGTTGGACTGCTTAGGATGACAAGTCAACGCGTAGCATTAACGCTGAGCCAAGAACGACCTTTTTTAGGAAATATGCCTCGTCGCAATAGGATTCGTAGGTTCTCACGAGTTAGTTTGTACTCCTACAAATCGCAAAATAGGAGCGACAAATCACATCCATGGAGCCGTCGCTGCTCGCCAGAACGCAAATACGACAAAGCTGGCTCCTGCTATCCAGAAGTTATTGTTTTTAGTCTGGTCAAAAGTCTCAGAGACTGGCGCTGCGCAGAGCATGAAACCCCACAGCCAGTAAGCCCAGTGCTGTGACACGCCGGGAAAGCCAGAGTGAAACCTCGTGAACTGTTCCGCGAATGCCGACCAGCCGAGTAAAAGATACGTCTGACACAACAACCAGATGAGATTCAGTAGGACCATTGAATTGCTGGGTTTCGAAACAGCCTCTCGGCGCGTAAGAAGAAACCTATTCAAAGGGGAAATCAGTGTTCTCCATAGGAAATGAAAAATTAATGCGAAAAGGAGTAATCCAAAATAGAAACCTCTCGCGTTAAAGCTTCGTCTGATCAGAAAAGCGACGAACAAGCATAACGGTAACAGCAAAAGTACGGAACTTATGAGATATGCCGCAACGAGCGGCATTCTCGTTTTCCAGTAAGAGCGTGGGAGCTCCTCGCTCTCCGTGACCACACTGGGAGAAGGCTCTTGCCTCGAGGGACGGTTCAGGCCCTTCTCCAGTACCACCCCGAATTCTCTAATTACGCGTTCTCTTTCTTCCTTAGTGATTCGCGTTGATGCTGAAGACTGATTAGCAGTGGAGTCATTTAGTTCGTCAGGCAATTCCGGTGTCGTTGCTACACCTCCCAGCGACCGAGCGTTAGCACCTTTGTTTCGCAACGGGCTTGCCGAAGCTAACACCAAAGCAAATAGCATAAGTGGAATACCCACCAGGATGCCGTATCTAGCTGGACCGAGCAGCCCGGCAAAAACCGCAATCCCGCCTATCAGATAGAAGGCTGCACAAATCCAGCAATTTTGTGGCCTGACATGCCGTGATAAAACGAAAAGGGTAAAAGCAATCACGGCCCAAGTGAACACCGGAAGAGTGAGCGGACTGAAGGAGTAAACGCCTGCAAGAGCACCAACGATCATGTCTAGCGCGAAACTAGCAGTATAAGCTGCCCAAGCGCCAGAAAAAAGGCGACTGGGTTGCGCCATTTTGAGTGTTTGAGTTCTACCCACTTTACGAAAGCAAAAAGGACCATCCCTCCCACGAAAATGATTGCGCCGACTTCAAGCAAGAGAAGCATCGTTCCGAGCCACTGTTATCAATTTGCAGAGATGACTCCCGCTCCCGCCAGTGTTCAACACTTATAGTGTGTAGACTCATCGTGGTCAAGCGCCAATCATGGCGCGGTGCCGTCCTCTGACCCACGCAGAATATTTGGAAATCGTGTCCGCGAGCTTCGTTTGGAGCGGAAATTTTCGCAGGAAAAATTAGCGGAGTTGGCCGACTTGCATCGCAACTACGTGGGCGGAGTGGAGCGCGGCGAAAGAAACGTCAGTCTCCTCAACATCGTGAAGTTGGCCCACGGCCTGAGGCTCAGACCCAGCGAACTCCTTGAACCGATACGCTGATTGTGTTGACAATGCAGTATTGTTTCGTGCCCGACGAATACTCGCTCGGGTACGTGCTCGTTGTACCTGTCGGCACTCAAGACCGTGGGCGATGTGGAACTGGCCCTGAAATCCGAGCGCGAAAAACAAGGTGCTGCAATGTGGGAACTCGAACCGGTGAAGGTTCAATAAGCGCGGGCGGACGATTTGAAGTGACGCTTAACTTGTCCGATTTGTGCGTTTACCAGGGCCTACTTAGATAGTTCTGAGGTTTCCGTTCGAGCTTCCTATACTCCCCGCGAGTCGGAACTTTGAATCATTTGAGGCTCCATGAGCGTTGCCAGAGTCTTGTTACTCACTGTCGTTACCCTAGGGTTTGCCACGGTACCCTTCGCGCAGAACTCCGCACCTTCCCCAACTCTGCCCCTTGATTCACAACGTCTCAAGTCCATCGACTCCTTCATCACAACTCAAATGGCTCACCAGAGGATCCCTGGCCTTGCAGTTGGAATCTACAGTCGCGGAGAGATTCTGCTAGTTAAAGGCTATGGCCAAGCAAATGTGGAACTCGGCGTGGCAGTCAAGCCGGAGACTATCTTTCAATCTGGTTCTGTCGGAAAGCAATTCGTTTCTGCCGCCATCATGATGTTGGTGGAGGAAGGCAAGCTCTCGCTCGACGACAGTATTGTAAAGTACTTTCCCGATGCGCCCGCAACTTGGAAGCCCATTCTGATTAAGAACGTTCTTTCGCACACTTCGGGCCTGGCGGAGTACGAAAGTGGGGATCGCATTGGGCCCAAAGGCCCCTTTTACCTGAGGCTTGATTTCACCGAAGATGAGCTTTTAACGAAAATCCAAGCCTTGCCCATAGAAGAGGCTCCCGGAGAAAAGTGGGACTACCGCAATACAAATTACGCTCTCCTCGGCATCCTGATCCATAAGGTCACCGGTACGCCCTATTACGAGTTTCTCAGCGAGCGCATCTTCAAACCGCTTGGAATGACTTCCACACGGCTCATCAGCGATCGCGACATCATCCCGAATCGAGCTGCTGGCTATGAGATCGAAAACGGGGAACTCAAAAACCAGGACTGGGTCTCTCCCACTTTTAATTCCACCGCAGATGGCACGCTGTATTTCAACGTAATTGATCTGAACAAATGGGATCACGCGCTGTATGGCACACAACTTCTCAAACAATCCAGCCTGGACCGTATCTGGACCGTGTATCCCCTCAATGACGGCAAGCCAAACCCGGCTGGTTATGGATTTGGCTGGATGATCGGCAAGCAGAACGACCACAAGCGCATTGAGCACGGCGGAGCCTGGCAAGGCTTTACCTGCAGAATTTCCCGCTATCCCGACGACAGTCTTACGGTCGTGGTGCTCACCAATCTGGATGCCGGCCATTCCAATCCAGGGCCGATTGCCCACGTGATCGCCGGCTTGGTCGATCCTCCGCTGCTGCCCCCGAAGCTCGCGCCCATCACCGACACGCAGCCGGCACTTGCGGCCTCATTGGTGAAATTGCTGGATCAGTTGGCGGCTGGCCAGGACGTTCCTTCACAGACCGCAGACGGGACCGCTGCACGCATCATTCCTGACAGCAAATGGGTCCGGCATAGGCTCGCAAACCTTTGGCCCGGAGGTGCGCTTACACTCGTAAAACGCATGCCTGCTCCTGACCCGGCTGACGAGCCTACGTCCGTGTTCCGCCTTAGCAAGGGGGACGACGCAGTCTTGATCTTCATTGAGTCGTCTTCCGATGGGAGGGTCTCGACCCTGCGCACTGCGCCCGACCGCGAGTACGATTGGTAGTCCAAAATGCGGCCAAGTCTCGATTAATACCGCATAAATCTCATCGGCTTTCGGGATTATGACCGCATTTGGTATGGAGTCGATGAAACGGGCTACAACAAAGTTGGCTACCTAACGCGGCGTGACACAGTAATTCACCCACGGCTGAACCGCGGCCTGACTGAAACGCGCTTGACGCGAATCCGGTACAGATTTTTCTTCTGACATTTGTTTCCGCACTATTCCGACGTGAGTTTTGACGAAGCTGCTCGATGCCCTAGTTTTTGTGTGAGTTTTTCTTTCCGGGCGATGCACCACAATAGTGTAGATTGTCCCCGAAATTCCCTCCCCTACACCTCGCGAACGAGCCCCAGAACATCGCCGCGCTTAAGTAGCGGTCGGCTACCAACCTTAAACGGTCTCAATTTTTTTAGCGTCAAATACCTCCTGATTGAAACCTCCGAAAGTCTCAGCAGTGCGGCGCCTTCGCGGACTGTCAAGAATTCTTCCGCAAACGTCGCGACGCCCGCTTGGGAATTGTCCGTGCGCACGGTTTCGGTCATCGTAGCCTCCAGGTCTTCCAGAGAATCGAAAAACGGAAATGGGAGCGGGAGGACCTTTCTACGCCAGCTTGTAGGACAAGTCCTAACGCGCTAAAGTGTGGTACGGTTGCATCAGCAGTTGATTAAAGAATGCGCTTAGGTCGCGCGAAGTAGCAATGGTTGTAAGGAAGAAAACGACGATGAAGAAAGTCCTAGCCATTGCGTTGCTCGTGTTGATTTTTGCAAGCGGACAGTGTAGCGCAGATAGCAACCAAACCGTCACAGTCAACTTGGGGCCGCTTCAGGAACTTCAGGCACAAGAACTGACAGTACCGTTCACGAATTTGAGCGACACTCCGTTGTCTGGCCAGACGCAAACACTCACATTTCAGTTTGCCAACGCTAAATGGATTTACGAGGATGAAGTTCCCTTATTTGCCGGAGTAATACTGCAAACCAATGATTCCACTTTTCCGGGGTTCGCAACCGGTACTGGAACATTCATCGGGCAGAACGGCGAGTTGCTGTTTGCACCAATCGAACTTGGAAGCGCAGATGCTTCAAATGGCTCCTTTATCGTTGGCTTCACTCCACCTTTGGCGTTGAACGCAGCGATTTACGGTTTTCAGTTCAATATCACCTATCCCGACACAGCAGGCATCACGATAAACGGTGGGGATTTGGTTATTTCTGGTGACGGAGCGTACGTAACCACACCAGAGCCTGCACTACCACTTATGCTCGGCTTCGGTCTACTTTGTGCAGTAGCCCTTAAATTCAGAACAGCCTAGAGTACAGGTGTCGCTCAGAAATTCGGCGAAAAAACCGCTTCGGCCGACCGCTAACCCGCTCAAAACTCAGGGCAAACAGAGATTAAGCTCGTCGCTCGCGCCGAAAAACCTCCACCGTACCGTTATCAGACCGCTGGCAGCGAAAATGGCCTAAGCCAAGCGTAACTCATTGAAACAGCGGGCTGACGACGGATTACCGACCATCGTGTGCAACTCATTTTCAGCCTCATCAAGGTTCCTCCTGGGCGTGTTTAAGTACTGTCGAAGCAGATTTTGCCAGGAGTCTAGGGCGAGCCTTCTGTCGAAGTACGTTAAGGCCAAGTTGATAGACCTGATAGACATCCCTTAGAAGTGATACCTATCAATAATCTCGTCAACAAGATAAAGAGTCTATGGTTGTGGCACCATGGCGAGACCAAGCCAGACTTGGTAGACGATACCATCGTTCGTTTCCTTACTGACCTTGGCGACCAGGGCTCGCCGTGTTCATAGGAAGGACAGAGGTCTTAATGGCATCACAATCAATTTGTTAGCCAGTGTTTCAACGAACGTCTATCAAGTCTACCGGTTCACGATGCCAATTTGCGCCAGCGCCTCTTACGCTGCTTCTCAATAAGGCGAAGTTGGTAGCCCTCAACCAAGAACTTATTGGTTGGGTCGTTTCCGTTTCCCAATCCGCAAGCGAGCCTCGCCTCTTTAGCGTCGGAAGAGGAGAATTCCTGGCCAACCTTTCGTAAACCGCTCGTTTCTCTGGACGAAGAAGGGCGAAACCAGTCAAGCGCTTATATCCGGCAGGCTGGTCATTCTCGCCGAAGACCCGTTCCAACGATAGGACTGGCGCGTCTCTGTGAACACGGCGGGACCATTTCATCTCTAGGGCCGTGGGCTCAGAGTTACCTTGAGCGATTGCTATGCGGACATCGGTTTGATTCACCCACGCGCGTGGCCCTTCCATCTCCTGCAACCACGTTTCGACCTTGCAGGATCCGAGGTCAGCTGTCGCCATGTCTTTGCTCGTTTTCCGCGAATGATGCACCATTAAGAACGTACAGTCATATGCTCGCGCCAGTCGGCGAATCCCTTGGAGCCACTCGCCTGGACTCGTCCGCGTTCTCGTGAAGAAGCACCTCGCCCAGAAATTCTCGGTGCAGCGGCCTCTTATATCCTCCCTTCTTCGCCGCGATCGTCAGGTTCGGTCCGAGCGCTCTAGCTTCCACGAGATTTTTTGGAGTTATTGCCTCAAAAAGAACTATTTCTGGGCACTAGGCAGATTGCACCGGCGCCTACTGGTCCATCCCGGTGCCCTCTGTAGGAGGATGCAGGGATGCGACGAAAGTACGGCACTCGTTTCATGGAATCCGGACCACCCGCTTGGGATTATGCCCAGGAATGGACTGCCTCCCAGACTCTTGCGAGGAGTTTGATGTCTGTTGCCACTGGGACATCGCGCGCGGTTGTCACGATCGAGGGACGCAACTCCCGGATCATAGTAGGGAGGAATTGTAGAAAGTTTTCCGCGGCTGATCTGTCTCGCTGAAATAATTCAGGGGGCAGGGCAATGCCCATATTGGCGGAAGTCGGAGGACGAACAATCTGCGATTCTCTGGATGCAGATACAGCCAGTTCCGGACAAAGGATGCAATCCCAATTCTGCTGGTAGAGAACTTGTTTGCTTCGGTCAAACGAAAGGCTGTCTGTAATCTGGAGAACCGGGAGCGCTTCATAAAATCGGATGATATTAAATAGCGGCGCGAGCGATGACGCCCAGGCTTCGCAGTATTCGACCGAAAGCGTTGGAAGAATATCTTCCTGGATGAAAATTACATTTGCGCCCGCCTCCACGAATTTGGAAGCGATCTGCATGATTGTTGCGGCCGCCAGTTCCAGTGCTGGATCGGAGAAATTCTGTTGCGTCGCGTCTTCTTGTTGCGGTACCGCGATTCGCGCAGCCAGCGTGAACGGACCTGCGACTCCGGCCAAGAGCAGCGGCTCATCGTGCAGCAATGTCTTGAGCCGGCGGATTGCTTCGACCGCGACGGTGACGCGGTGGTTTTTCGCTGCGTCTTCGGGCGACCGAAGGCCGCCAGGCAGTTCGCCATTCTCTGCGTACTGTGACCACTGAATCCTGGGCGGCTGGTCGCCGATTTGCCATTGGAGCACTGCGCCCAGCGCGCCTGCTTCGAGATAAGGATCGAAGTAGCACGCGACTCCATCCGAGCGCAGATGGCTGCGGATTTGCCTTAGTGAATTGGAGATTTTTGTGGGGTTCCCGAGAAAATCCCGCAAGGAGAGATTTTCCACTTTGGCGCCGAGCGAAAAAACTATCGGCAAGAAGAGAGGCCGAGGCTGCGGAATTCCCTGCAACAGTCCTTTGAGCATCTGACGCGGAGTGAAATTCTCCGTCATCGCCTACGGCCGGAAGCAAGGGCCAGTGGACTTAGCATCCGGCCAGGTGCCGTACCACTGCAAGATTTCTTTGGGGGGACTCAGCTTGCTCCATTGCTTCTGGAATTTATCAAAGGACTTACCACGTGCCAGGCGAGCGCGCCGCTCTTCGTCCCTGAGCTGCCTGGTTTTTTCCGTGTCCAGCTTGCGCCGCACGGGATCGTATGCAATGCGATAGACATTTTGTGCCGTCCCGTCCGAAATGATTTTTTTCTTCACGTCCTCCAGAATCTCCAGGGGATCACGTTCGAGCGGGTCGCCATAGCCCGGGCCGCCGCCGCTGAATCCGAATAGCAGATCGCCTTCTTCGTACACCTTAGGGGTACGCGCAATTAATTCCATAGTCCAATTGCCTTCGATGGTGTGTCCTTCCAGAATCGTGCGGGAGTCCATGGTGAGGTTTGGGTTGGCGTCTGCCATCTGCTTCAGCAAATCCGCTTTGCGTATGCTAATTCCAGGAATGGGCGAGGAAGCGTATCCGCCGAAAAGCGGCTGGCCCAGCGGCACTTTGCTACCGTTTCCCATGCACAGCGAAACCAGGTTGGGAACTTTGTGAATCATCCATTGCTGCACACCGCCGGAACCGCCGCGATGAAGCCCCGGGCCGCTCGAATCTTTCCAATGCTGCGACAACGTCACCGTTACGGGCAGTTCGCTTTCTACCTGCTCGGAATCTGGCGCCCGGCCAAACGCGCACCAAGCAAAACCGTAAGCGTCCATACCGTCTTCAGCGGAGCGGCCTCCCTGTCCTTGCGTATTCAACGAAAACGAAAGCACATCCGAAACGGCGAGGTTCCACTGTGAGTGTCCCGCACAAATTTGTGCTGTATGTTGGCTACCGGGCGCCGCAGCCACTTGTCTCCAAAGTCCGGCGCTCGAAAATACCATCTTCGCGAAGCTGTTATGTGTCGCATTGCGCGCCTGCATTCCGATATACACGCAGCAGCTCGTGGCCGCCATTTTGTCCGGGTTGAGGATGGTGCCTTCGGGAAAAAGAAAATCGATGGGAGCAAAAGTGGAGCTGGATATCGGCAGGTCGTGGAAAATATATTCGTACATGAAATTGGCGATGTGTCCGACGACCGCTTGTGGGTGAACGTTGTAGGAAGAAGGGTTTTCCGGCGAGGTGCCTTCAAAATCGAAAACAAGTCCGCCATCTTTCTTGGTGAGGGTCAAAAAGCAGGCGCGGACCAAAGCGGGCGTCCAGCCGATTGCGTCATTAAAGACCACCGCCCGGAATTTGCCGTCGGGAAGAGTCTTGATTTTCTTTCTGGCTCCGGCTTCGGCTGTCTCGCACATCTTCCGCATCAACCCGACTACAAAGTCCGGGCCGCGCTTTTCGGCGAGCTCGAGCACGCGGACTCGCACGCGGTCGGCAGTAGTGCAGCGCGCTCGCAAATCGGAGATGAACATGGCCGGCGCGCGCAGGCCGTATACCGTGTAAAATTCGAGAAAATCGTTGCGAATCTCGAAGTTTTCTCCGATTTTAATGGGAGGAAGATTCAGCCCCTCTTCGAACCGCGATTTGGCGCTGACCGGCATGCCGCCCGGTTCAATCGCGCCGGTTTCGGTGGTGTGCAGCGCCGCAGTCCCCCATGCAAGAAGCTGCCCTTTATGGAAGATGGGCATAAGCGCAACTTGATCGGGATTGTGAATGCCGCCGTAGAGAGCATCGTTGGTGTACCAGATGTCGCCATTGCGAATTCCGGGATTGTTTTCGTAATATTTCAAAATAAATTTGATGACGATAGGCTGAATGATGGCGTGCAGGTACGTGCCGCAGGATGCGTTGATTAAATCACCGCCGGCAGTGAACAGAGCCACCATGGAGTCACCGGAAACGCCGAAATAGCTTCGCGACGCGCGCACAAAGACTTCCATGGCTTCATCGAGAATATCGTTAGTCACCTGCAGGCCAATTTCGTAATCGCCCTGCGGGATTTTTGCAGCGCACTCTTTTTCATACGGCGTGGCGGAGGCAGGTTTGAGCCAGGCCAGTTTTTCGGCAAGTGTTGGGATGGGCATATGCCTCCTCGATTTCTCGGCGAGCTAGCTTTCCAATATGCCGAGGCCTCGTTCATCAATCGAAAAACGCATCGTCGGCGGAACAACGAGCGTGGTGTATTCGCCTTCGACAATTGCAGGTCCTTCCACCACGTTTCCGGGGCGCAAGGATTCGTATGTAAAGATCGGCGTTGTGCGGAAATCTTTTGCGGGAGGCCAGTACACGAGCCGCTCGGCTTTCCGCGCAGCCGCCGGGCTGTGCCCATCAAGCGCTAGTTTCGGTAATTCAACCTTTTTCGTCGGCACGATGGCCTTCAGGATGAAACTCTCGATGAAGATTCCGCCTTCCGGATTCACCACAAAAGGGCTAAAGGCTTCGCTGAATTCCTTGTTAAAGGCGTCGCAGATGGCGCGGACGTCTTCCGCCGAGTGAATCGCCAGCAGAGGGGAAAGCGCCCTTTTCACGTGAAACTGGCCACCGTAGAGCATATCCAACTCCAGGACGAAAGACGCATCGTTCAAACCCAATCCGTCGCCGGTCAAATCCCGGCGTGCCTGCTCGATGAGGCTATCTACCGTCTCGTTGAAGACTGTGAATTCGTCGGAGAGCTTTTGCGTACGCGGCTCCATGAGTGTTAGTTTTTTCGAGACTTCGTAAACGTGCATGATGTCCATGGTCGAAGATCCGAAAGCGCAGAACACCGGAGAAAACGCGAAAGTGACAGCTTTCGGAATATCGGCCTTATATCCTTCAGCGTGCGTGGGGCCTGCGCCGCCGCCGACGAAAAGAATGAACTCTTCCGGGCTGTAGCCGCGAAGGTGGACTTCCTTCATGATCGCGGAAGCCATATTGCCGTTTACGATTTTTCGAATGATTACCGCGGCTTCTTCCACGCCTATTCCGAGCGGCTTGGCGATTTTGTCGCGCACGGCCTGAATCGCGCGATTTTTGTCCAGACGCATCTTGCCGCCGAAATAGTATTCCGGGTTCAGGTAGCCGAGCACTACATCCGCGTCTGTCACCGTGGGTTCGCTGCCGCCGAGATTGAAACAAGCCGGGCCGGGAATCGATCCCGCGCTTCGCGGTCCCACCTGCACGCGATTTTCGAGAAGCTTGTTGATGTAAGCGATCGAGCCGCCTCCAGCGCCGATAGAAAGCGTCTTGATCATGGTGATGCCGACCATCCAGCGGTCGATGATGGGCCGGAAATCGTAGCTACGCACGCTGTCCTTCACCACCAAGCCCACGTCAAAGCTGGTGCCGCCCATGTCCGTCATCACAACGTTCTGAAAGCCCAGGATCTTGGCCACGTGATGCGCGCCCATTAGTCCGGAAACGGGTCCGCTGTTGAACGTGCGGCTGGCGGCGGTACGAAAGACCTCGGCGATTCCGCCGGAGCTTTGAATCATGAGCAATGGTTTGGAATAGCCCTTCTCGCGCAGCTTGTCCCACATGGCGGAAAGTTCGATCTGCATGGAGCGCTGCAGATATGCATCGAGAATTGCGGCCATGGTTCGCTCGTATTCACCGAGTTTACCAACCACTTGTCCGGCGAGGACGACCGGCAAATAACCAATGTGAAATTCCTTGTACTCGTCTCGGATAATTTCCTTCACGCGCCGCTCGTTCACCGAATTCAGAAACCCCCAAAGCAACGAGACGACAAATCCGCGAGCGCCTCGGCCGGTGAGATAGCGAACTTTTTCGCGCAGGTCTTTTTCGTCGAGCGGGCGGATCACATTGCCGCGCGAGTCCACGCGTTCTTTTACGCCGACGATCATGTCCCGAGGTATCAGCGGGTCGGGTTTATTCTGGACGGCTAGATTTCTGCGCTCGGAAACTCGAGTGCCGTCGATCCACTGCGCCCCTCGACCAAGTAGCACGACGTCTTCGTGGCCTTCAGTGGTGATCAGCCCTAAACGCGGACCTTTCTTTTCGATCAAGCGGTTCAACGCGATGGTGGTTGAGTAACGGATCATTTCGATGCCAGGCAGTAAGTCTTCGATCTTCATGTCGAGCGCAGCTGCACCGTCCTCAATGACGCGCGTAAAGCAGACGGAGAGGTCGTAGGGAGTCGTCGGAGATTTTTTGATCAGAGCCTTCCCGTTGTAGTTGAGGACCAGATCGGTAAAGGTTCCGCCGACGTCGATATCAATGGAATTCATTCGACGGCCTCGAGGCGTTGGTCGCGAATCACAAACTCCCCTTTTTGCAGTCTTTCTTTCAAACGGTCGACATCAATTTCAATGTCGTGCGTAATGGGATGTCCGGGCGGCAGATATTCCGTCTCTACTTGCGTGCCACAGCCGGGGCAATAAAATTCGACGATGCGGACCCAGAGCGGATCGGGAGAAAAATTGAATACCCCGGACACCAGCGGCGGATGAATTTCCCGAGGGTCGCGATCGTGAACCAGACAGCCCTTCTTATAATTTTCACGTGCCGGGCCGATTACGCGATTGCACCGGTTACACATCCACTGTTCAGCATCGAGATCCAGATCGAGATATTCGGTGATGCGCAGACGGTTTTTCTGTGATGTCGCCATCGGGGTTTCCTCATTCGGAGACGCGGGCTAAGCGTTTCGCGAAACGCGGCTGAGCGAGCCGTTTCCGAAACGGTCCATTACCATTTCCCATCCTTCGGGAATAAAGTAAGTGCTGTTCACGTCTTCGAGTACCGCACAGCCAGTCACTCGGTTTCCGGGCCGCAAGGCTTCCCAATTGTAAATTTCCGCTTCGCCTTTGCTGCTACCCCAGAGGACCTTGCGCGTCCCCTTACGCGCGGGCGCAGAATCGGTCCCTTGTAACGGGCGTTCGATCACCCGCGGCTTGGGCATCCCTTTCTTCACTGAAACGCGGATTAGCTCGAGAGAAATCCTTCCGTTTGGCGCATCTCCTGGAACACCGAAAGATTTAGCGAGGGTTGTTTGCAGATCTTTCTCGCTGCGCAGTGACGATTCGGAGCAAGGCACTGTGATTGAGCTGTGGCCATTTCGCGATGCATCCAGCTCATAAGCGTAAGTAATTGCATCAGGACGAATACCTTCGCCGAGCAGATCTTTCACGCCTTCAGCCTTCATTTCCTTAATCATCTGCAGAATTCGGACGAGGCCGGCATCTGAAATCGCTACTCTCGCTAGCGACCCTTCATACAGATGAGAAATGTCGGAGACAGAAGAGCCGAAGGCGCTGAATACGGGTCCCAGAGAAAATAATTGCACGCGGTCGATCGCGGCTTTTTCCGCTACACCGCTGGCAAACAAGCTGCCGTTGCCTCCATAAGCAAAGAGAATCGATTTCGATAAATCCTGCTTCAGCCCCTGTTTTGCGGCGACGATCAAGTTCGCGACGGATTCGAACGCTCGGTCGAGGATGATGCGGCAGGCTTCTTCCGCGGTTACATTTAGTGGCCGCGCCACTGATTCAGTAATTGCCTTGCGAGCCAGTTCCAGGTCAATCGTTTTGGTTCCACCAAGGAAAAAATCCGGGTTGATGAGTCCTGCCGCGACAAACGCATCGGTGAGAGTCGGCTGATCCCCTCCGAGTCCGTAGCACGCTGGTCCAGGGTAGGAGCCCATGCTTTCCGGGCCCAACTGGACATCCGCATTGTGTCCGTTGACTTTTGGCTTAACGACGCTACCGCCGCCCAAGGCGATCGAATGTAAATCGGGCAACGAAATAGCCACGGGGATGCCGAAGAAGTCGGATGGTTTGCGGTAGACCGGCTCGCCATTGCGCAGCACACTGATCTTCGCGGTAGTTCCGCCGATGTCCATGGCGATCACGTCGTTAAAACCGTAAGTCTTCGCCACATAGGCGCTCGCATGAACTCCCAAAATCGGTCCTGATTCGATCGTGTCAATCGCTTTGGTCTTGGCAATTCCCGCCACGCCACCGTTGATGTGACTCACTAGAAAAGCTCCGTGATATCCGGCAGTTTCGCGAAGCTCATCTTCGGCCTTGAACAGCGTGGCCGCCAATGCTCCATGCGTATACGTATTGATTAGCGCGGAATATGTGCGCGTGCGGTCATCCGCGGATTTCGAAATATCGCTGCCGGCCAGAACCGGCACTGAACCCAGAAAATGATCCGGGTACTGCCGGTCGATGGTTCGTTTGATCGCGATTTCCCTAGTTGCATCGCGATGCGATCCTTCAAGGCTGACGCAGATGCGCCGCACCCCTCTTTCCAGCAGCTTGCGCGCGGCGTTCATAATTTCCGATTCGCCCGCGGAGGCATTCACACCGATTACATCCCGCTCGGAAATCAGGCGATCCAAAACGCTACTGCGGGATTCTTGACCGTAAAGGTCATTCTGGTGACCTTCAGAGACAAGCAAACCGATGCGGGGACCGCGCGATTCGGCCAGTACGTTGGAGGTGATGGTGGTGGACCAGCGAATGAGATCCACATTTTCGAGAAATTCATTCGCGCCCGGGAAACCGAGTTTTGCGGCTCCCTGCGACAAGCAGTCAAACAAGCAAACGGTCAAATCGTGCGGCGTTGTATCCACCTTCACGCAAAAGACTTCCGCGCCACTAGTGAAGATGCCGTCCGTTAAGGTCCCGCCGACGTCAATGTCTACCGTCCACACGAGAGCCTCACACGGCCTACAATTTATCACAGTATTCGATAACAAAAAGTCTGCAGGCGGTGTTTCTGGTTGGTCTTCAGCAAGTGCGCGGTCTCTTGGTACTCCTACCCGTAGCTGTTTGCCTTTACCTCGAAGAATTCCTGGGAAGGTGGAGTAACGGAAATAATTCACGTCGCGGGTAGCAGTTCATGAGCCCGGGGAACTTTCCGATTGGATCGCCCGAATTGCGCGCGATGTCAAGAATACGCACAGAGCACATTCGAGACACCAGGAAGCGGATCGAAATCATTTCAAACGTCCCGCGTCCTCAACACTCCCTACCGCCAAGGACAAACAACTCCATTCCGTACTTCTGGACCGTGGCAAGAAATGCGGGATAATTTGTCTTTAAGCCCGCTTGCCGCGTTCTGAAATTTCCAGCAACCATTCACGCTGAACGTGCATGGCCCATTATCGAAGCAACAAAGTGTCAGTTCTATTGCATTCAGCAGGAACGGTGCGTTTATTCTTCAAGGGTTGCGCAAGTCGACACAAGAATCGGTTGTCGCGTAATGTTGCATTTCGAGCCGTAAGTACGTGTGCTGATTGCCCACTATCGTGCGGCTTGGTACGCATGTTCTTCCCGAAACTCGCGTCTAAGTTTTCTATACTCTACGGACGGCGGTTGCGAAACAATTTGGTACAGCCTGATTCGACGGCGCTATGACCCGGTCGAGGGAAATGGATTTGCTTCGCCGAGACATCTCTCTAGAGTTCGCTAAGCGATTCGCAGCGCATTCCAGGTAGAGAAAACCGCCGATCTGAATTGCAACAGCTCTGGAATTGAAATTGCCACGCCTGACCAAAGCCTGTTTACGTTTTTACGGAGCGAGTTTCGGAAAAACCATTCTTGTAGTAGTACGACCATGCCTTTTTGCGCCTACACCGGAGCATTCCATTGTCGCAGCGGGACTCCTGCTTTTCTCGAAACCAAACAGGAAATTTTCAAAAATTTGCAGACTGGGGCACCGGCCCTAAAGAAAAATTGAAAATTAAAATTTCCAGTTCTGCTGAAAAAATCTACAGAAATTTTGCTCGCGAGATTTCCATGATGCAGATGTACAAGATACGAAATAAGCTTGATAACAAAGTCTACATAGGAATTGTCTATCAAGAAGGCAAAAACTGGCTGGACAGAACCGAGGAACATCTTAGCCTCCGTAAATGCAGCAACAAACATCTTCGCCGAGCAATTGAAAAAGATGGTCGGGAGAATTTCGAAGCTTCCTGCTGGGGAGACTATAACGATCTTTTCGATTTACCTGGGGCAGAAACCGTGCAGATATTTATAGAGCATTCGTGGCAACGCAGCCGTGGCTACAACATGGCACTGTATGACTCTCGCGCTTACCACGCCTTAGATCAAGCCGCCTACTCTATGGAGCCCGAGCCCGACTTAAACGCACTACTTGATGCCGCGATAGTAGATTTCAGAAACAACTCCCGAGAGTGGCGCGCATACGACACGCTGGAAAATGAAGCCATCATTCGTCAGACCGCAAGAAAAGAAAAATGTTCAGTGGCCACAGCCTTCCGCACCGCTATCGAGGGAGGACCACTCACAACAGTGCGGTACTAAGGAATGACGATGCACGAAAAGGACCCCGCCGAGCCTTGACGAAAACAAGGCTGCAACTTTTTGTAGTTTGGATTCGAGTTTGTTAATCGCGAGGTCGCGAATTGGACGACCAGCGACGCAAGCCCAACAATCCGAACAAGCCCGGGACGAGCATGACGAGAACGCTAGGTTCAGGCATTGCCAAGACGTCCGTAACCGTATCACCCGGCGGATTCACATCCCAAACCAGAGCGTAGGTCCCTTTCGCGGACGGTGCCGGAAGCGTGGAGGGCACGAGCGAATAAGTATAGGAGCCCGAGCCGCGGGTAGCTTCGAGGCAAGCTGTTGACGAAGGTTGGCAAGCGAATTTGAAATATGTGCCACCGGTCTTCGTCACCAAATGGACTTCTGAGACTGTGGCGGCCCAATTCGGATCGTCGAAAGTAACGTGAACTTTGTCCGCTGCTACGGATGGAGATCCGGGAAGCATAGACTTGACCGAAAACGATAAGGTGGTGGCGGGATAAGTGAGTACTTTGGGTATTACGATATTGTAGTTGGACTTCCTGGAATACAAGGCAGCACCTAAAAGTAGAACTGCGGCTGTCAAAGTCCCGACGATGATGTTACGTGAGCGCATGATGGTTGTCCTCCCGACATGTGATTTACTGAGGAAATTTAGGGGTAAGGTACGTCGGCCGAGATAGGCGTGTCAATTGGAATTTAGAATTTTTCTCGTAATGAGGGTTTCGCTAGGCATAGTACGGATATTACCCGATAGCCAAGTCATCCGCCGCAATTCGCATTCGCATCGTTAAATTCTGACATTGCGTGAAGCTAATTGAGATGTGCTTCGGATTCGGATTTCCCGCCACTTGCATAGAAAAAGCAAACAATTTCTTTCGCAGCAAATCTTTGAAGCGCCGCATCCGCGGCAAGGAGCAGTTATGTCTGGAACAGCGAAAGATATTCACGAGAGGGATGCATCCAAACAATTTCTTATTGGTGGCTCAGGTGTGAGCGATTTCCGGTGGGGCTCTCCAAATCTTTTGCTTGGTATTCTCGGCAACGCTGAGCGAGTAGTCCGCGGCGAGCGCGGCGTCTTTATCATTCAGCCCGAGAACTTTTTCCCGGATAAAAGCACGCTGACGGCGGCTTAGTCCTCGCGGACGATTCGAACGTCGCCTCTTTAATTGCGACGTTTCTATACTGATTCCGTCGAGTTTTTTAGTGCTTCGGCAAACCAAACTGCAGCGAAGATCATCAGCCATTTTTCCACCTTCGAACAAGTTTTTGACGACCTTGTTATCGGTGTTCCGTTCGGTGTTCTCACCGTTGACCGATCCTCGCTCGTACGGTGCGACCTTTTGCATTAGTCACGACCACTGCCGGGGTGCACCCCATAAATCTGAGAACAACTTGAGAACAAAACACCCCAAACACGGTGCTATAACGAGAACTACGACACAGATAACGGCTAGACGATTCAACACGATGGCGTTTCTGCGGAAATCAGCGGGTTGCAGGTTCGAGTCCTGCCCGGCTCACCAGCTCTTTCCAAAGCATTTCAAGAATTTAGGGACCTTTGTTCTCTGTGACTTCACGTCGAGCCAATTCGCAGTGTCTAAAAAGTGTCTAGTTGGCTCCGAATCGAGTTGTTTGACTTCCGAGTCGCCTTTTTGTTGTTGCTGGCTTGTGGCTACTTCAATCCTTCAACCAGGTATAGATCGGAGAGCCTTCTGCGATAGGAATACACGAACGATTTTTCATCGGGTGTGATTGCGATGCTTTGGTTAGCGCTGAAGCCGCGCGTGCCTCGCGTTGAAATCGTTCCAGCGTCGCAGGGTCTTTCGAGAATCCCTCGGGTAGGAATTTCAACGCGACCTGGCGGCCGAGCCGCGTGTCCTCGGCCTTGTACACCACGCCCATGCCCCCATCGGCAAGCTTTTCCAGAATGAGGAAATGCGAGAAGGATTTTGGTAGGCTTGGCACGTTCATCGAAGGAGATTCTTCCATACAGGATTCAAAATAAAGTCTGACGCTCCACGCTAATCGCTAACACTTTCCAGGGATCGGCGTTCCGTATCCGCTCGCGGTGTTCGATGCCCGCTCGAATTGAGACACATTCGATTCGTTATTTGATGCAGCGCCTTGGCCGATCGACGCAATTTGATCTCCCGCAATAAGTGGGCAATCGAGCGCCGGTAAGCAGGATAAGCGAACAAGCTTTTGTGGCTTTGGGCGACAGGGTTAAATTATTGCAAGTATCTGGGAGCTTTGTCTGGCGCCGCTTCGACGGCTTCTGCACAGACCACGACAACGACGTCGGACATTACTAGCTTGCCGCTTGCGGCACTTAGGACATCGATAGACCACGAAGTAGAAATGATCTTGAGCTATTCTCGGACTCTTTCTCAAAAGTTGCTTGTTGGAAGTCTGCCGAAGGCATTAATTCTAATCTGAGATTTGATCTCTCTCTTGAGGATCGACAAACCGTGCACGGCATCTTCGATAGCCTGCCACTCCAATTCTGCGCTTGAACTTGTGCGCAGCTCGGTCGTACGCAAAGAAATTGCTCTTTCTGCGTCAGCGACTCGATGTGGAAGATTCAAAGGGCTGGTCTCTAGAAATGCTTGCAGATAGGTTTCTTCCCATTTCCATTGCGTATGGTCCATGTTCAGGTCTCCTGTTTGGGTAAGGGGAGAATAGAGGAATCGTTTCTTAGGTTCTGTATACTTCTGCACACTGTTGTAAAAGTAGGTTAGGTGCGCCGATGCAATCGTATAGGTTTATCGTGCCACCGATGGCCTCCTCGCCGGCCTCATTCATCACAGAAGGTTCGATACTCAGTGGGGCCATTTTCCGATTAATTTCTCGATCCTGTGCAATTCTGAACAGATTTTCCCTCATCAACGCGAGTATGTTCTTCTAGCTTAGAGGATGGGTGTTCTTACTATGAACGATTGGGCGAAAGTTCTTCAACACACCAAACGCCGCGTCAATCCATACAACTTCGAAACCTGGTTCCGTCCAACTCGGCTGAAAGGAACTGACGACAGGCGTTTGTTAGTTCGAGTTCCCACGCCCCTGTATAAAAAAAGACTCACGGAAACCTACGGCGAACTCCTCCAGGCGGTCCTGCAGGAAGTGGGGTTGTCCGGTACTCAGTTGGAGTTTCTGTGCTCGGAGCCGGAATCTCCGGCACCACCCTCTATTCTAGATCTGACGGACGCACACAAAGCGTTTAAGAACTTCATCCATCAGCAAAGCAAGCGCGTGACTATTGAGATGATCCAGAAACGCGTGGGGTGGTACTTCGGCGTGTTTCCTCCCGACCTGAAGTTGAAGGGCGGATCCAACGCTATCGTCTTGGCCCGCCAAGTGGCAATGTATCTAGTCAAACACCTTACGTCGGCATCTCTTCCCAAGATCGGCCGAGAGTTCGGTGGAAAACATCACACTACGGTTTTGAGCGCGATCAAAAAGATCGAAGCCCTACGCCGCACGGACATAGATCTGGACCGCACGATTGGTAAGTTGGCTGATTCATTGACATAGCATTTTTCCCCTAGCTTTGACCTCCCTCGGCAAATAATCCTGGTCAAAATAATGTGCTTTCGGCACGAAAATAGCGCGTGATGTCGTTGGGCGTAAGCAGATCGAACGTGAGTTGAGTCGACAATGCTCCTACTTAGAGCAGCCAGATTCTGGCCAGCGCTGTCGTGCAGCTCACCGGCAATGCGCCGACGTTCCTGGTCCTGAATAGACATCCATCTTCCTGAAGGTCTCGAAGCTGATTCCACGGCTGAAGGATCTCAGTATTTCTCCTCCGCGGCTCTTAAGGTCGGACGCACCCATTATGGTCAGCGTGATCGACTCTGAGGAAAAGATTCAGACGCTAGTCCCATTTCTGGATGCGATGGTCGATGAAGGTTTGATCGCACTGTAGGAAGTAGAAGTAATCAAGTACGTGCACCAGGATGGCGCACCTTCGTAGCAAGCCGCGCCAAGACACAGGACGCTTGTTCGGATAGTCCGGAAGGCCTTCTATTTAATCGGGAACGACTCGCCACCCTGGGGCCAGGCTCGGCTGTAACGTTGGGCCCGTCTGATAATAGGTGCCGCCGTCGAAATTCATAAACCAAATCGTGTTTTGCGACGTGCTGGTGTTCCACAACAAAAGATCCTTGGCGCCGTCGCCATTAAAGTCACCCACAGCCTGGATTTCAGTATCAGCGGGCAATTTTGCGAAGACTTGGCTCGACAAAGCAGTTTTCAGGAAAGGTCTGAAATTGGTGATTCCCAACTGTTCGGTTGAAGGGTTGATCCATACGATGCTGGCAGAAGCCGTTCCCAGAGTTTGAAAAATTCCGGTTGCAGCAACGCTCCAAGTAGCATCAAATCGCCCCGATGTGCTGCCATACATTGACGTGTAATCAGCGGTTGAGGAATAACCGAGGCTCGCAACTTTAAAATCCGTCGTCGTCGGCGGAACTGATGGATAGAAATAAACAACTTCAAGGTTGCCACCGGTATCCCTCAACAAAACGTCAGAATATCCATCGCCGTTGAAATCGGCCACGGCAGCCAGGGACCAGTTCGAGACTGTCGCTGGCTGAAAAGTTCGCTGCCGGATAACTCGATCACCATTCATCAATAAAATCTTCCCCGTCTGGGTACTGCTATTCCAAAGAAGGATATCCGTGTAACCATCTCCGTTAAAATCGCCGGTACCGGCGACCGCGCCGTCAGTGCTCAGAAGTTTGTAAACCTGACTGTACTGTGCGCTCCACGGGTTGGCGCTATTCCTATATGGCTCCTTCCATATGCCAACGTAACCAGTGGTGGTATCCGTGAGGACGGCACTCGCGTAACCGTCGCCGAAAAAGTCGCCACTGCCTTGAACTTCAAACTTTGCGGTGAGGTTCGGCTGAGAAATCGAAAAAAGTGAATATGGCAGTGGGCTGGCGGCGGTGGCCAAGCTAAATACGGGAATTTCAAACTCAGTTGGATTGCTTTGATTTCTAAAAAGAAGATCGCCCACTGTGTTCCCCGCATAACTCATATTGCGATTGGCGTCTAAAGTGATTGTGGGATTGGGCGTCGGCACGCCCCCGACCACTACAGCGTTGAAATTCACATCCGAAACTTGATGGACGAGATCAAATCCCCGAAAAACCGCGGGGAACTGCTGAGCATCGGTCACTTGGATATTTTTAAAAGTGAGGGCGCTGATGGAGCCAAGCTGTGTGTTGTCGGGTTGAAAGTTACTAGGAAGAATCTCAATTTTAAAGAGTTGCCAGGTTTCATTTTCCACGCGAATATCTTCGAAAGTGTAATTGCTCAGATTTCCAGAACCACCCTGATTGGCGGAAAACACCGCGTCAGAAGTATTGGGCCAGTTATATTCACCGCGTATCACATCGGAATTTCGAACTGTGATATTAGTTACATTGGTTCCAATGCCCGCTCCTATTTCAAACGCTGCTGCGTTGTTCAATTTCCAGACCACGCAGTTTTGAACCAACAGATTGCTTGCCGTGATTTTGATAGAGTCGTCACCATTCTTAACAAAACTATTTTCAATCACGCTACCGGTATCTTGCGCTCCATAACTTGCTTGAATTCCGTCGGAATTGCCGAGCCAGGCAATCACTTTCACATTGTCCACCGTGTTGCCGCTGCCGCCATTGATTGATACATTGTAAAAAGGCGATTGGATGAAAGTGATCCCTTCGACCAGCAAATTCTGGACATTACCTTTGGAACTGACCATGTCAGGACAACCTGCGGGCGTTCCTATACATTGAGCTTTGGGCAGGTCCTCTCCGGAGAGAATTCCTCTTCCGCGAATTGTTGCGTTACGCGCTTTAGTTTTAAAAGCTAAGAAGCCTTTCACATAAGCGCCCGCCGCTAAATAGACTGTTTGATTCGAATCAATGGTCAAGGGCGTGAAGCCCAAATCGTAAACCCCTGGCCCGAAGTACAGAGTGTTCTGAAAGCCGCTCAGTTGCGGGAGCGCTTCTCCCGACGGAACTGAGAGGCCTGGTGCAACGCGAAACACGTTGGCCGCGAGGGGATTCGGCGCATTCGTTGCAATTGGATTGGCAAACACCAACATCGGATTTGTCAGATCTGTATCGTTGGCCTCAGTGCAGGTTTCACCAGTAGCGCAGAAATCAACGGCATATTGCCCGGGTTGGTCCAACCTAAACGAGACGGTATTGCCGCTGACAGTGGGAATAATTTGCGCATGGCTCGGCAGAATACGAGCTGAGGTGAACGTTTTACTGTTGGTCACCTGGACAGTCACGGAACCGGCGAAGGAAAACGACGTCCACGACTGGCATGCTCCGAGGTCGAAGAACTGCTGATGCCACTGGGTTGCCCATTGGGTAGAAAACCTGGGTTTTGCACTTGATAGACAAACGAACTGATCCACGAATCATTTTGACTGAGGCGCACGGTGTACTGCGAAGACGGAACAATTCCAGGAGGAGGGCTGTCCAGCTCAAGTCCGCCGGTTAATTCCGCCTGTGCCTGGCCAGAAGCGGCTACTGTAGGTGCGGCGTCGCCGACATATCCAATCAAACAAACGGTTAACGCCAGCGAGAAAAGATGGCCAAGCATATGTAGTTTCCGCTTCGCACTTTCCGGTCGCCGAGACATATCACAAATTCCTTTCGTCGAGCGACGCTGGCCGTCCAGTCGTTATCCTTGAACACTGGGTTGACTGAAAAGTAGCAAAAAGTCATTGAAATTTGATTGCGGTACTATGAACCACGAGTCACCACGAGTTCTTATGTTGGCCGGAAAATACTGTTTTTGCGACTAGGAATGCGGTTTCCAAAAAATCACCGGCGCTTTCAGGCATTTTTTTCTGTGAGCGTCAGCCCGTACACGATGCTTTTTTCACCGTGGACCGGCGACGCTGCGACCTGCCGGGTGACCGGTCGCCCGCGTCACATGCCCATGCGTGTTTCCGAGGCCGTAGGTGTAGGCTGCGTGATCTGACCGGGGGCTGGTCGTCCTTGCGGTGGTTGTCCTTGCGCGAAGCTCGCGCCATCAACCGCGCAAAAAACGAAAGACACAGCACGGACACAGCGATGCGCGACCAGGCTCCAAGCACAAATCCTCCGGAGTGGGGACGAAGAAATTGACCTTTTACCGAGTGTAGCCAGGACCACACGATGGGTCGGGGTCCGCTGTCTTTTCTAGCGATAAGCCAGCGCGGTGTCAAGATGTGAAAACGAGTAGGCCGAAAGTAATGGTGAGTACAGGCCTCGATTAGGTGGCGGTGGGCTTCATCGAGCGCAGTGCAATTCCGCCGAGAATCATAACGGCCGCGATAATGGTCACCCATAGAACTGCTGGGTGACGTTCCGACCAGGGGCGGTCGTCGGGACGACCGCTAAAGGCAGCATTCTTTTCTTCAGCAGACAGTTGGACCTGATCGGCGCTCGCGTCTCTTTGAAATAGCTTGGCGTAATCGTAAATCGGAGGTCCGAGTTTCTCGTCTCCATAATAGAGGCTAAGAGAAGCGCCGGGTTCGGAGTCGAAATAGATGCGGCGCTCGTATTGCTGCAGATGGACGCCCGTTATCTTCAACGGCGCGTCATCTCCGTTATGGACAATGATTTTGAATGGCCCTGGGCCGGTCCTCCCGACGTCAAGCCATGGTTGTTCCACATCAATTCTTTGACCATTTCGGTTCATGTGAATGCGGCTGAGCTCGCCGGAGCCGAACCACATTCCGTTATCACTTTGAATTTCGACGTCACGGCGGAAATTGGTTTGCGAGGGATCAATCGATAAAAGCACTCTTTCGATCGGAACATTCTTCGGAATCGAAACAATGAATATTGTGTCGCGGCCTTGCTGGGTGTGTTGCGGCTCGCTATTCAGGTCACGCCACACGGCCTTTTCTTCCAAATTCATCCCCGCTGACGCACTTTCCAGGTCCAGAGGTTTTACCGAATTGTCTATCCAGACGCGCAAGTATTTGTAAGTTATCACGGGAATGTGCAGCGCGCTGTTGTGGCCAAGTTTCTCGTCTGACAAATCGTAGAGAGTTGTAGTACCGAGACTGGACCAGCTAACTCCGTGTGGGTCGTCACTCCCTTCGACGCGAGCATGAGCCACAAAGTTTTCAGTTCGCAGTTTTAATTCAACGCGGTCGTAGCGCGAGATATCGGACATATCCAGAAGAAATTGAGTTTTTCCATTCAGAGTACCGGGCTGCAGCACGCTTATCTTTTTCTGTTCGATCGCCAAACCGCCGCGCTCGATCGTTAACATGTATGGAATTTCTTTTTCCGCTGAGTAAATGCGCAAGTCTTCTAAATCGGGGCGAGCATGAGGCCAAATGGTTTCGTCCAATACAATGTAGTGTTGGCCGCCGGACGGTATTGGTTGCAGCAGCCGCTCATATTTGAAATAAGAAATAGAGGCTGGGGCTATTAAAAGCGCTGCCACCATCCCCAGAGCGGTCTTCATCATTAAGTCCTTTGAGCGGATTTCTCCGAGGAATCCGAAGAAAGCTTCAGCCAATCGCGTTGATAAATGAAAGAAATCGCAAGCAGTACCGCACCGAGGGCAATAAAGCTGACAATTCTGTACGTGCCACCAAGTTGAGAAACGTCATACATAAAAACCTTGGCGATCGTGAATGCAATTAATATCAAAGCCTGCCAGCGGACAAAGGCCGAACGTTTCTGGAAGCCGATCGTCATCAAGACGACACCGTAAATCAACCAGATCGCTGAATAGGTAAAATCGCGGGCGAGGGTTAATTGGTTCTGATGATAAAAGAGAAAACGGTCTCCGCTGGCTTGCATTCGTCGGGCAAAATAATCCGAGACTTCCAGCGTGAGGGCAATCAAGGCGAGCAGATTCACGCCCACTGCAGCCAAGTGGATGAGCGGCATTTCCTGTTCCGAGGCAAGTCTCTTCCCCCAAAATGCAATTCCGCCCAAGACAGCAATGGCGATCAAGTAGGTGAAAAATCTCAGATTGAATAGCAAGGTTTCTGTTTGAAAGTGGTCGTAAAACAGCAGCCGGAAAAGACCCAAGACTAGGGCTATAGAGGCGAGGTAGCGCAAGAAATTAGTTTGGGTCTTGACGCTAATCCACAGAAGTACGGCAGATTCGACGAGCCAGCTAATAGTGATCCACTGGCCTTCCAGCTTCAGCGGAATCGCGATCGTGATGAACGTGATGGCGATAGCTACATGCAATAAGTGCGTGAAGGTCGTGTCTTGCTTCGGAAAGCGCTTCTTGAAGCATGCCGCGATGCCCAGGTAAAAAGCGGCAAGCGCCAGAGCATACCAGGTGAGTGTGACGTTCTCACCCAGGTACATTTCATAGAGGGCTAGGAAAAATGCGACGGCGTTAAATAGCGGAATTAAAGTAAGCGTAACCGGAGGACCGATGAATCGTTTCGACTCTTCGTAAGGGGATAGCAACGGAATCGCCGCAAAGATAGCGAAAAACAACGCGGTAAAACAGACGGTCGGAATCCGCTGGTCTTTGGAATAGTAGTCTGAGCACCAACCGATATAGAGGAGGATGGTCCCCACAAAACTTCCCCAGAGCAAGCGCCGCCAGGGCTTGAAAATGGACATCTCCAAAATCGCAACGTCCAGCAGAGCGACATATGAAAAGAGCGCTACCTCGTGATTTTCTCCGGTAGAAAGCAGTACCGGGGTAGCGAATCCTCCCGCTAATGCAAAACTCGCCAGCAATTCCGCATCTTGCGTTAAGGCCAGAACGATAGTGGCTGCAGTTACGATTACCATGGCGGCGAATGCCGCTGCCGCCGAGATCAAGTGGTAAACCTGAAAAGCGCCCCAGAGCGATAGATAGAGCGTCCCGATGCCGGCAGCTTTTAAGGAATATGAAAATGCTAGGTGCCCCCGCGAGCGAAACTTTTCACTCCATACAATCAATCCGATGCCCGCTAAAAGGCCAATCGCAATACGACCTGCCGGGCCGATCCAATTGTTTTCAAAAGCATATTTCAGAAAGTAAGAGACTCCGACAAGCAGAGCGACGATGCCGATTCGGTTTAGCCAAAACTGCCCAATCGTTTTTTCGAGGCCAGCATCTTGTTTCGTCAGAGCTGACTGTAGATTCAGCTTCGACTGCATAAAGGGTTGGGGGGGCGCTGCCGCGGTGTTCGGTGGATGCAACCGAGCGTCAGGCTGAGATAAAGATGGTTGAGGCATTGAGCCGACAGCGGGAACCAGAGGCTGCTGTGGTGTGGCAGGAGTTGGTTGCGCCTTAGGCTCTGCTGAAATTCCGTTGCTTCGTTCTAATTGGAACACCCGTGCGGTTAGTGCGGCAACTTGAGCTTTCAAAGCTTCGAGTTCGTCTGGGGAACCAGCCATCGGCGTACACTAACCTATCGGTTAACTCCGAGCAAGGAAGTAGGCCGAAACGATTCGGCAAGAATAACTAGGACATCTCTGTTCTTAACGGACCTGCAGGAGTAGCGAAGTGCCAAAATGTGATATTTCTTGAGTCCGTGGCGCAGTTTGACCGCATCACATCCCAAGCGAAACGTGATGCTACTGTATTCCGCAATAGTCTTTCCTGGATAACTTGCGAGGAGGTGCAACATGCGAGGCAACGAAATTCCAGGCTCGCTTCTGAAAGTCTGCATTGGTGCGACTATTTTGATGCTGAGCTGCGCCCTCGCACGAGGCCAAGAACCGACAGCGCAGACGGCGCCTATGCCCGCGCAGGCCGATTTGGCGTCTGACGTGCGCGCCTTGGCGGACGCCATTCGGACTTTGCAAACTCAGGTGCAGATGCTGAATTCTCAAGTGAGCGAGTTGCGCGCGGATGAGCAGCGTTGGCACGCGGAAGCTCGCGAGCTGCGGAGCGAGCTGGAACTCAGCCGGGCGCAGCTGGCTTCGCATCCGGACGCGATGAACTACGCGGAATCATCCACTTCGTCACAGAAATTCCTGGCGCCATCGTCGAATTCAAATGTGAATTCTAATCCTCTGGTGACAGACCAAACTCCTTCTGCGCCAACTCTTGAAGAGCGCTTAGCCAAACTGGAAGACAATCAGGATCTGCTGGACGCCAAGATTAACGAGCAGAGCCAAACAAAAGTGGAAAGTGGCTCAAAGTATCGCGTGAGACTCTCGGGCATCGTGCTATTGAATTTATTGGATACTCGCGGGCCTGTGGATAATGTGGACTTCCCGCAGTTGGCGGTTCCTCCGACATTTGGGAACTCTTCAAATGCTTTCGCGGCCACAATTCGCCAATCGCAGATTGGGCTGGAGGTGTTCGGTCCGGAGATTGCTGGGGCGCGCACCAGCGCGAATGTGAAATTTGATTTTGCGGGCGGATTTGCCGATCTGCCGAACGGAGTTTCAATGGGAGTGGTTCGCCTGCGCACAGGCACCATCCGGATGGACTGGGCCAACACTTCGATCATCGCCGGCCAAGATTCTTTGTTTTTCGCACCCTTGATCCCAACTTCGCTGGCTTCAATAGCTACTCCTCCATTGGCTTATGCCGGAAATCTTTGGAGCTGGACGCCTCAAGTACGCATCGAACATCGTAAGGATTTGAATGAGACGTCGAGCTTGCTGTTTCAAGCGGGGGTTTTGGATTCGCTAACAGGGGACATCCCGGCGCAGGGCTATCGCTCTCCGACGGCAGGTGAACAATCCGGACAGCCGGCGTATGCTGGGCGCATTGCCTGGAGTCACCATTTGTTCGAACGAAATTTTACTGCTGGCGTGGGCGGCTACTATGGGCGCCAGAACTGGGGTTTCGGTCGCGATGTGGATGGATGGGCGGCCACGGCAGACGTTTCGATGCCGTTGAGCAGATTGTTTTCGGTGACCGGGGAATTCTATCGCGGGCGCGCCGTGGGTGGGCTTTCGGGCGGAGTAGGCCAGGATATTCTGCTTTCAGGTATGCTTACGGATTCGACGACCGGTATCCACGGACTGGATTCGATCGGTGGCTGGACGCAGTTAAAATTCAAGCCGAGCGCTAAATTCGAGGTTAATGCCGCGCTAGGCATTGATAACCCGTTCGCGAGCGAATTGAGGCGTTTTCCAGCCACGCAATATTATTATGGCTATTCCATATCGCGGAATCTTAGCCCCTTCATCAATTTTATTTATCAGGTGCGTTCGGACGTGTTGTTTTCAGCCGAATATAGACGGATCCAGACTTACACGCTCGATAGCAATTTCAACGCGGCCAATCAATTCGGAATCAGCATCGGGTACATATTCTAATGAAATCGTTGGGAACAGCTCGATTCTTGAGAATTCGCGACTGGATAGTGCTGTTCGGGTTTTGTTTGTTTCCCCTTGCCGCGCATGCTCAGGACAATGCGGTGACTGCCAAGGTTGTGGAGGTGAAGCAGGGAACTGATAGCGTCTCAAATGCTCCGAATGTTGTGGTGTGGCTCAGCCCACTGGATAATTCGACGCAAGAATCTGCGAACCAGGTAGCCGCGGCGCGAAGCCCCCAACTCGTACAACAAGACAAAACTTTTGTCCCCCATATTCTGGTAGTGAAAGTCGGCACGCTGGTTCAGTTTCCAAACCGTGACCCGTTCTTCCACAATATTTTCTCGTTATATGACGGCAAACGATTTGATCTCGGATTATACGAAGCAGGCACCACACGATCGGTTCGCTTCGACCGCCCAGGCGTGAGCTTTCTGTTTT
This sequence comes from uncultured Acidobacteriota bacterium, assembly GCA_963714785.1. Classification (GTDB taxonomy): domain Bacteria; phylum Acidobacteriota; class Terriglobia; order Acidiferrales; family UBA7541; genus Palsa-295. The sequence continues at coordinate 206,938 of CAVQQE010000021.1, read as the reverse complement.
GCAATATACATGCGGAAATGAGCGCTGCCGTCGTTGCGGTCGAAACTCCCTATTTCGCGATTTCCGATCGCCTGGGGCGAGTGAGCATTCCGAATGTTCCGGATGGGCGCTATGAGATGCACATTTGGGACGAACGCGGCACACCGGAAAGCCTGAAGAGTCTCACTCACGCAGTTATAATTTCGCAATCGACTCGTGCCTTATCTCCGATCCGCGTAATGGACAACCCCGATTTCACCTTGGCGCACAAGAATAAGTATGGCCAGGATTACGTTCCGCCGCCCAACGCGGGGTACGTGCAGCCATAGTGTTATTGAGATAGAGAGAGCTGGCCGATTGCCGAGAGAAGTTACAATTTTTTTACAATTTGCAAACGCGGCGGTGACAACGGTTACGACACTCTCTCTCAATCTAGTGTCTGATACTACGGGATTTAGCGCTAAGCCGACTCTCAGCTATTATTTCAGGGTCGCGTCTACCCGCTAAGTGCCTGGTGCATTGACGGTCTAAAGTGAACGGTCTAGCATTAAAAGCTCCCCGTTTCCTTTTACCGATCGCGCACCGCTTTGCGTGACCGAGGACACTAAATTATGGATACCGTTCTAATTGTCGAAGACAGCCGCGCCATGCAGCGGACATTGCAGCGGCTGTTCGAATCCGATGGACTGCAAGTAGAGATCGCTTCTGATGGCGTCGCAGGACTGGAAAGTTTTAGAAAGCAGATTCCTGACGTCGTCGTGCTGGACCTAACCCTTCCGCGTCTTCCGGGTAAGGAGCTTTGCCGCGCGTTCAAAACTCATGCTGCGGCGGTGCCAGTCGTAGTGTTAAGCGCAAATACCGAAGTGGAAGACAAAGTCCTCCTTTTGGAGCTGGGGGCCGATGATTACGTTACCAAGCCCTTCAGCCCAAAAGAGCTTCTGGCGCGTGTGAGACGTGCGATGCGTCGTGCGAGCGCGCAGGCAGTGGACGCCGGGAAAATTGTCCAGGAAACACCGCGGCATGAATTGCTGATATTTGGCGACGCGAAGATTGACTTTACCGGAATGGTAGCCACCCGCGCGGGAAAATCGCTCACTTTCACGGCGCAAGAATTCAAGCTACTTAAGTTTTTCGCGCATTCGCCTGGAAAAGTTATTTCGCGGGAAGAACTCTTGAACGCTGTGTGGGGGTATCAGAATTATCCAACAACGCGCACGGTGGATAATCACGTGCTGCGTCTGCGCCAGAAGCTTGAGCCCGATCCCGGCAGCCCGCGGTATTTTCTGACCATGCACGGCACCGGATACAAATTTTCGCCCGGCGATCTCGTTGCGGTACCTGAAAAATAGCGCGAGGAGCTGAATGGCCCGTCTCAGACTACGATCACAACTACTGATCGCATCCCTTTTAATAATCTGCACACTGACCGGTGGCCTGCTTTTGATCGTCCGCTACACGGTACGCTCGGAAATCGCTAAACAGGTACTAGAGAGCACCGACGCGTCGCTGCTGGCCTTCGAAAACGTGCAGCGCGAACGTGAGCTTCAACTATCTCGCACTGCGGCGCTTCTCGCAGAGCTCCCAACGCTGAAGGCTTCCATGACGACCGAGCACGCACTGACTATTCAAGATGCGTCGGAACCATTCTGGAAGCTGGCCGGCAGTGATCTCTTTCTACTGGCGAAATCGAATGGAAGCTTGCTTGGGTTTCACGTTGCGAAGCCGGGGTGGGATGCGCAGGTTGCGGCGCGCGATTTGAAAAGCTCTCTGGAACAAGGAGAAGACGCCGCTTGGTGGTACACCAACGGACAACTCTATCGAGTTTTCTTGCACCCGATAACAGCCGGCACGGCGGAGAACCAGAGGCAAGTTGGAATACTCGCCATCGGTTATCAGATAGATTCAACCATGGCGAAGCAGCTGGCCGAAGTATCAGGCAGCGAAATTGCGCTCGCGACGGGTGACAAGATCATAGCTTCGACTCTTTCGCGGCAAGAAGAGGCTGAACTGCAGCAGTCGCTGCAACGGAATTTCAACGCAGATAATGATTCGCGGGAGATGACACTGGGGTCGAATCAATACCAGGTGGCGTCCATACTAATTCAAAGGGGACCGCCTGCACCGGTAAAGTCCTACGTACTCATGTCCTTGCAGCCGGCGAATGGTTTCATCAAGCGGCTGAATCGCACAATTTTCATACTTGCGATTTCCGCTGTGGTGTTGGCGGCATTGCTTTTGACTTTCGTGTCACGGACTATTACGCACCCTCTGGATAATCTGGTTTCGGGGGTTCGCGCGCTGGCTGCGGGGGATTACACGTACTCGATTACGCCGCGTGGGAGCAGCGAGGTTGCAGAGCTGGGCGAGGCATTCTCAAAAATGCGCGGCGAACTGCTCGCTTCACAACAACAACAGCTTGCTACCGAGCGCATTGCGGCTTTCGGAACCGCGGCTAGTTCGATTTCGCACGATCTTAGGCACTATCTCGCGGCCGTTGTGGCCAATGCGGAATTCCTGTACGAAGCGGAGAAACTGAAACTTAATCGAGACGAAATCTATGACGAAATCAAAACGGCGTCGGATCAAATGACCGATTTATTGGATTCGCTGCGTGAATTGGCGCGTACAGACAGTTCGATTGTTCCGGTGCCGGCCTTCCTGGATCAGAGTGTGCGGCGGGCGATCGATTCTGTTCGGGCGAGGCCTGAACTTCGGAGCCGTCTGATTTCAATCAGCACATCCGGTGACATGAACGGCGTGTTCGATCCGAAGAAAATGGAACGTGCGTTCTTCAATCTGCTGTTGAATGCTTGCGAAGCTACGGCCCAGTCTGAAGGACAAATAAAAATTGAAGTCGGATCATCCGGTGAATTATTTAAAGTTCGTGTTGCGGACAATGGCGCCGGGGTGCCGGCTTCGATCCGTGGGACGCTCTTCAATCCCTTTGTGAGTTCGGGGAAATCGAACGGCACGGGCCTCGGGCTCGCCATCGTAAGCAAAGTGATTCACGACCACGGTGGGACAGTGACGGTGGAACGCACGTCAAGTGCTGGAACAATTTTTCTAGTCACATGGCCGCGCTCGGTGAATGGACGAGCGATGACTGACCGCACGCCCGCCTCATCGTTTAGTTGAAGGCAATTTGGACCGAGTAAGCGCCTCCCTTCCTATTTGGGACAGGCAGAGTTCCTGCCGCAATAAATACAAATCTTAAAAATGCAGTTCCTGGAGTTTTCGCATGTGTCGTGACTGCTAACCTTAGTTGACACATACACTAAAGACCCTATTACGCATGAATTGTTTGGCATTCAACATGTAGGTGGAGGCTCGAGTTATGTCAAATGTTCGAATCCTTATCGTGGATGATAAACAGCTGGTGAGAAACGGGCTGCGCTTGCTCTTGGAACTACACGACGGCATGACGGTCTGTGGCGAAGCTTCAGATGGGCTCGAAGGTATCAAAAAAGCTTTCGAGCTTAAGCCCGACGTGATTTTGCTGGATTTAAGCATGCCCACTCTTGACGGCTTGAAGGCCGCCCAGCTGATACACCAAGGCTCGCCCCGGGCGGAGATTTTGATCGTCACAAGTCATCACTCGCTGGAAGCGGCGCGCTTAGCTGCGGAGGTGGGAGCGAGCGGCTACGTAACGAAGTCTTTGGTTACGACGGATTTGGTACCAGCTATCGAGGAAGCTGTGAACCGGCACGCGGCTTAGTTAGCAGACTTAAATCTAGACCCAATCGGGGGCGAAATGGCCTCACCGTCAACAGAGGAATTTCAAAAAGAATTCAATGCGGTGCGCAACAAGCAGGTTGAAATATTCGAACGCCTGAGCCAGATGGAAAGTCAGATAAGGCAGCTCACCGAAAACATGCGAAAGCTGGAAGACATGGTTCATAAATTAGACAGCAGTTCGCAGCGCAAAAATCCGTACCAGCGCTAGCTAGCTTTGCGCGTTGGTACCGGCTTTAACGGCCTCGAGTTTAGAACGTCAGCTTTAGTCCGAACTCAATCGTTCGCGGCGCTCCCAGCGCAAAAACGCCTGTGCCTACCCCGACGCGCACGGAATTGGCGCTTGCATAGGTTGTACCGTTCAGCGAGCCGGGTCCCCCGGTGAGGATTCCACTTAACACGTTGCCGGGAATATTGAAGTTCGCAAAGTTAAGCAAGTTGTAGAAACTTGCGCTCGGTTCGATCGAGATTTCTCTCTCTTTGATGTTTACTTTGCCCACCCAGGTGAGACTCATATCAAAGGTTTTCAACCACGTGAGTCCGACTTCTCCCGGCACCACCGGAGAGAGAAGGGGGGCTACGGCACAAGCTGCCCCAGCCGAAACGTTGGCTGGATTATTTACGCAAAGCTGATTGCCTACTCCGAGTTGTTGCGCCGTAAACAAGCCCTCAGAGACAAGCAGTTGTCCTGCGGGTGTAAGGTTGTCGGCAACAGTATTGTTGTAATTATTTACGACGTTTGGCAAATCGCCGAGAGAGACGCTGCGCATGAACGAGCCTTGTTTAGTTCCCGGGATCGGATCACCCACCGTGCCGTCACCGGTGAAATCAGTGCGGAAGATTTCCCCTGGTCCGATGCCGGTAGTCGGAACAGCGAGGGCACTAGCCAGCGGGCTATCGAAATGGAAAATCGTTCCCAAGCGGAAGTGCGCTGGCAGATCTGCGTAGCCGCCGAACGAAAACTGGTGTGTGCGATCCAGTGCGGAAGGACCGCTGAAGCCGCAGGGTTTATTGTTGTCGATTGTGGGATTGACGAAGTCCTGATCCGCCGCAGCTGGGGATGTGCCTGCGGATGTGGTCAAAGCGGCGCCGCAATTGGTGAAGCGGGAAAGAGCGTATGCGAATTGGAAATTTAAATACCGTACGCCACGGAATGGGGTTTTCACATTGTCCACTAACTTGATGTCCATGGCGTTGTATACCGAGCGGCCAACTGGATAAAGAAAGATCGCAGGCCCCACATTCGGATTGATCCCCTGGAACGCGCACGCAAAACCGAGTGCGATAGAGCAGCCTCCGACGCCCAGGTCGGCCGCTGAATCAAGCCCATTGTTGGCATAGCTGGCAATGGAAGCTCCCGGAAGGTTGGTAAATACGTCCACCACGGGAGAGTTCAGCGCGCAATTGGTCGCTGCTGCACTAAAGGAGAAAGGGCATCCGAATTGCGAGTTGGTTGTCGCGATGGCCCGCTGAGCCGCCCCCAGGTTGAAATACTTCGGGTTCACGTCACCACTGTGGTTGGCGTCGATCCCAATCAGGTAGTGCAGGTTCACGTTGCGGACATAATCCACACTCAGCACCATGCCCGGCATTATCTCTCGCTGGATTCCTGCATTCATTTGAACTGAGTAGGGAGTCCTATAATTCGGGGCCAACGCTCCGAGCGGGATTTCCGTACCGGTTGCAATCAGATTAGGAAGATAGTTCGGATTCGGCGCCTTGCTGCCAACAGCTGCGGAAGCCTGCTGATAGGTTGTCTGAAAAGTCGCGATGCACTGTGCTGCGGTCACACCATTGCAGTTATCGGGATTGGACGTGTCAGCGATGGTTGCTCCGATTAAAGAACCACAAATGAAGTTAGCCGCGTTCTGGCTGCCGCCGAGGAACTGGGGATTCGGGTTGTTGGGAAAAGGAACGCCCGACGCAGTTCCGTTGAAGCAGGGAGTCGGATTTGCAAGAAACGCTCCTGTTGCAAGCCGTTCCGGACGGTCAAACTCAGCGTTATTCCAGATAGCATTCTCATAGAACACACCGATGCCCGCTCGGATAACCGTTTTCGAGTCTTTGCGTGGGTCCCAGGCAAGGCCCAACTGCGGACCGAAATTGTGATCCGGTTGACGCACTCGTTTGGTAAGACCCGGCTGTATCAGGTTTAGCTGCTGAGCTGGAAGCGCTGGAAGGTCACTGTCTGCCCGTCCCGTGTCGCGAACGTAGCGAACCCCATAAGTCACCGTGAGATTGGGTTTAATCTTCCAGCTATCTCCGACGTATAGGCCGAGCCGGTTGTCGGGAGGAGTACCGCTGCAAGGCGCATTGAACGCCGGGATTTCAGTATCGCACTCCTCCCCGTTGCCGAGGGTCACGTTATCCACAGGGTAATTGAGCGGGCAAGATGCTCCGGTGATACTACCAGGACATGCGAACGGCCCGTTCATGGCATTGTTAATCTCCGTAGTGCTTCCAATCGGGCTGACGTTCGCGGTAATTGCGCTGAACGAGAACAATCCGCCCCCGCGTAGCCGATTGTATGCCACGCCATACCGCAAAATATGTGCGCCGAGCAATTTGCTGCCGTCGTATTTAAGCTGGCGATCGGTCTGATAGGTCTGCTGAGGTGCCAGGAAGTTAGGACCGGTGAGAAAGCCGAAGCTTGTGAAGTTCAAGCTGACTGGGAAGTTTGCAAACGGCAGGTTCGACCCGAGAACTGTATCTCCCAAATTATTTATGAATTTCAGGTATTCGAAGCGGAAACTGTGAGTGTACCCGCCCTTGGTTGTGAAATCCGCACCTATTACATGCGTTCGCGTGTAATTTTTGTCTTCGAACGGCTGATAACCGATCGTGCCGCCGGTGGCAACCGCCAAACTGTCAAAATAGCTATAGCGGTAAAACATGCGAACGTTCTTCCAAAATTGCCAATCGAGCCGGGCATCATAATCGGTCTCCCGGAAGGGAGTACCCGTGTTCCCGGTATAAACATCGAATGGCGGAGCCGGGACGATGGGTGCCAAAAGATTTTGGTTTGTATGTTCCGCGTCCAGGAAGAAGAAGAGCTTGTCCGTGAGGATGGGGCCGCCGAAATTGCCACCGTCCTGATTTCGCTGATAGGGCGAAGGTGGCCCGGGAAGAGCTGCTGCAAAATCGCTGTCACGAAAGAGAGCGAAGCCCTCGCCATGATAATTGTTCGTTCCAGAGCGTGTAGTGACATTCACTGCGCCCGAAGAAGTCAGTTCGTTCGAGAGGTCCAGGGTAGACTGGCTGATTTGAAATTCGTCGATCGCGCTGGCCGGGATATTTTCAGTCGTGGTACCGACGGTCTCATCGCTTACGTCCACGCCATCGACTTCAATGCGTGCGGTTCGTCCAAAGCGGCCGCCCACTGATATGGAGGAGAACCCGACTTTTGTGGGGTCGAAATCGGCGCCATCCTGGATTTGTACGCCCGGTTCGAGCTGCGCCAGGTCGAGGAAGTTTCGGCCATTCACCGGTAAGTTCTCGATCTGTTCCTTGTTCAAAACTCCTTGGACGCTAGCCTGCTCGGTGTTGACTGCTACGGACTGCTCGGCCACTTCTACGACGGTGGAAGTCGCGCCCACCTGAAGATTGAAATTAACGCCTGAAACTACGCCTACCTTTACAATCACGCCCTGTTCCACAGTTTTAAAGCCGGCAGCTTCGGCGCGAACGGAGTAATTTCCTGGAACGAGTGTGCCGGAGTTATAGGCCCCGGCAGATGAACTAGTGACGGCGATCGACTGGCCAGTATCCTTATTGGTGATGGTGACTTTCGCGCCTTCCACCACCGCGCCGCTGGGGTCCGTCAAGGTACCTTGGACGTTTCCGGTAGCAGTAGTGCTCTGCGCCCGCGTTGTCATCGTTGCCAATAAGACGTAGGCGAACAATATGACAAATCGGATTAGTTCTAAATTATCGGTAGTACGGTGAGAAACCATGTAACACCCCCAGTGGCGTTATCTGATTGCCTGGTTGCGGTTTATATTTAGGCTGATAACAAGTCAAGAAAAATCCGTAGGCTAAGCTGCAAACGCGATGCCAGAAACACGACAATTCCACGGGCCTTTTTGTGCCTTAGAAGCAGTATTTGTTCCGGCGCTAGCGGCAGAATTTCGTACCGAGGTTGAGAGTGTCGGGCGGGATTAATCCTGGGCAGCGCCGCTGAGCTCGCGAACGATGGCGCCTACGAAAGCTTTGGCGTCTCCGAAAAGCATCAGCGTTTGATCCAGGTAGTAAAGCGGGTTATCGATTCCGGCGAAGCCAGGACTCATGCCGCGTTTGATCACCATTACGGTGCGAGCTTTATCAACGTCCAAAATTGGCATGCCGTAGATCGGGCTGCTGGGATCGCTGCGAGCTGCGGGATTTGTGACGTCGTTCGCGCCGATTACCAGCGCTACGTCTGTCTGAGGAAAATCGCCGTTAATTTCATCCAGGTCCAACAGCTTGTCGTAGGGGATATCCGCTTCGGCCAACAAAACGTTCATGTGCCCGGGCATGCGGCCCGCTACGGGGTGAATACCGAATTTCACGTCCACGCCGCGCTTGGTTAACGCATCGTAAAGCTCCCGCACTTTGTGCTGTGCCTGCGCGACAGCTAGCCCATATCCGGGAACGATTACAACTTTGCTCGCTGCCGAAAGAATCGCGGCAGCTTCTTCGGCAGTGGCGCTCCGCACGTTACGAGTCTCTTGAGCCTTGGCGCCCGTCGCTTGTTCCTGGCCAAAGGCACCAAACAGTACGTTCGTAAACGAACGGTTCATGGCCTTCGACATGTTCAAAGACAGAATGAAGCCTGAAGCGCCGTCCAAAGCGCCGGCTACGATCAACAGTTTGCTATCGAGAACAAAACCCATTGCTGCCGCTGAAAGTCCCGCGTATGAATTCAGCAGGGAAATTACGGTCGGCATGTCGGCCCCGCCGATCGGAATAATCATCAGGACGCCAAACAGCAAGGGAATCCCGACAATGAAAGGAAAGACATGCGTGTGGCCAGAACGTGTCACAACGTAAGCTGCCAATCCAATCGCAACAGCGAGCACGCTAAGATTGAGGATGTTCTGTCCTTTAAAGGTGATCGGGCGCTGTGGCAGGACCTCCTGCAATTTTCCTGCGGCCATCAAGCTGCCAGTGAACGTCAGAGAACCTAGAATCACTTCCATGCAGAGAACTGACATGGTGAATCGTGAAACCTCAGCGCCGCGAAGATAAAACTCGGAGGTACCGACGAGCGTTACACAAAGCGCTCCAAACGCGTGACTAAGCGCAGTTCGCTGCGGCACCGCCGTCATTTGAACCATACCGAGTGGGACGCCGATGATCGTCCCCAACACAAGAGCAATGGCGATCCACTTGTAATCAACAATGCCGTGATTTAGAAGAGTTCCGGCGATAGCTAGAACCATGCCTACTTCGCCGGCCCATACGCCGTGGCGGGCAGTTGTCGGCGCGCTCATCAATTTCAGCGAGAGAATGAACAGAGCAGTGGCAGCCAGATAAGTGAGTTCGATGATGTATGGGGGAACGTGCATCCAGTTCACGGTTTTTGCGGGCGGCTGGACTTGAACATCTTGAGCATTCGATCCGTGATTAGAAAGCCGCCGACAACGTTGCTTGTGGCTGCCACAATCGCGATGGTGCCGAGCACGGTCGATAGTGTGCTTTTATGAGCGCCGACCAGAAGAATGGCGCCGACGACGGCGATCGCGTCGAGCGCGTTCGTTAATGACATGAGCGGCGTATGCAGCAATGGAGAAATACGCCGAATCACTTCGAATCCGATGAAAGCGGCGAGCATGAAGACGTACAGATCGGTCGTCAAATCTAATTTCATAGAGTCTAATTTCCTCCCTGCTTTGCTGCGAGCGCCGGCAATTTGTAAAACTCGCGAACTCGCGGGTTGGCTATTTCACCTTGCCTGGTTACCAGCGTGCTGCGAATAATTTCGTCTTCGAGGTTTAGCTGTAGCTTTCCGTCTTTTACCAGGTGCAGCAAAAAAGCGCTGATGTTGCGCGCATACATCTGGCTCGCGTGATACGGCACGCGACTAGCCAGATTGATCCAGCCAATAATGCTGACACCATGCTCGATTACAACTTCGCCCGGCCTGGTAAGTTCGCAGTTTCCTCCGCGCTCTGAAGCTAAATCGACGATCACAGATCCCGGCGCCATGCGCGCGACCATCTCTCGCGTGACCAGAACCGGTGATTTTTGTCCTGGAATCACGGCAGCAGTTATGACCACATCGCTTTCAGCCACCACTCGACCGAGCAATTCGCGCTGGCTCTTGTAGAAATCTTCACTTTGCGCTCGCGCGTAACCTCCTGCGTCCTGCGCGTCCGTAGCTTCGATGGGAAGCTCCACAAATCGACCGCCCAAACTCTGTACCTGCTCTTTGGCGGCAGGCCGCATGTCGTAAGCAGACGTGACGGCTCCAAGTCGACGGGCGGTGGCGATGGCCTGGAGGCCGGCAACACCTGCGCCGATTACGAAAACGCGTCCGGGCGTAATGGTGCCGGCAGCGGTAGTCAACATGGGAAACATTCTGGGAAGAGTGTCAGCCGCGATGAGCACCGCTTTGTAACCGCAGATTGTGCCCATGGAGGAAAGCGCGTCCATGCTTTGCGCGCGAGTCGTTCGCGGCATCAATTCCACGGAAAACGAAATTGCTCCGGTGGCGGCAATGTCTTGCACCGTCTCCAGGCTTCCCAGCGGTCGTAGGAATCCAATTAATCCTTGGTCGCGACGTAACAGCGCGAGGTCGCCCCTTCCGGATTTGTCATTCGAGCCGTAGCACAATATTTGGACGATGATATCGGCGGTACGAAAAACGTCAGCGCGCTGGGGAACGATCTTTACACCCTTGGCCACGTAGTCCGCATCAGGATAGCCAGCGCCCACACCCGCGCCGGCTTCTAGCACAACTTCGATACCAGCTTTCGTGAGATTCGGAACTACCGTCGGCGTCAACGCGACTCGCAACTCCCCCGGGAAGCTTTCGCGCGGTACTCCTACAATCACTAGAGCTTCTCCGAGACTAGCGCCTTAAATTTGGCCGCTACGCGAAGATGAACCAACTGTATCTGGAAATTAAGAGGGGAAAAATTCATGCGAATAGGTTTTGAGCAAGTCCTCAAAGCAAAATATTCTGGATCAGCGCGAAGCCAACTGTGAAGAACTCGCGCTCTCTAGCGCCGACATTCTATCTGCAAAGCTGATAAAGTTCACTGACAATTGGAGAGCAGAGTTTCCTCTCGATTCTTAATCATGAGTGAGTGCAGAATCAGGTTCATCATGCTGGGGAAAGTATGAGCGAGAAAGATCAGGCTTGGCGGAATTGGCCGCTGGTGCGAATCGAGAAAGAATATTCGCCAAGCAGTTGCGTGGCGTCCGCCGAGCCGTTTATGGCGGAGTATGCGATCCGGAGCCGCAAGGCCGAAGAGACCCTTACTTGCCAGAAGGATCTACGTTGTAGCGGGCATCCCGACGAAACCTTGGATTTCTTCCCCGTGCCTTCGAAAAATTCTCCCTTGCTCATTTTCATCCACGGCGGATACTGGCAAGAATTGTCGAAAAATGAATCGTTGTTTCCCGCGCCCGATTGCGTAGCGAACGGAATCGCATTTGCCTCCATCAACTACACCTTGGCGCCGCGAGCTGGCGTGGAAAAAATCGTGGATCAATGCCGGCGAGCGGTAGCCTGGCTGCATCGGCAAGCTGATGCGCTGGGTTTCGATCGCGACCGGATTTTTATTTCAGGCAGCTCAGCCGGCGCGCATTTGGCGGCCATGATGTTGTTGAAAGGGTGGCAAACGACGGTGGGCCTTTCCGACCATGCCGTCGCGGGCGCGATTTTACTTAGCGGCATCTACGATCTCGAACCGTTGGTGGGAACCTATATTTCGAAACCGTTGAACCTTACAGCCGCGGACGCCCACGGCCTCAGTCCCATGAACTTGGCATTAGGCTGCCCGGTGCCAGGCATCGTAGCGTGGGGAGAAAACGAGACAAGCGAGTCCAAGCGTCAAAGCAAGAGCTACGCTTCGCGATTGCATGAGGCAGGCTTTCCGGTCTCGGCGTTTGAAGTGGCTGGCGCGAATCACTTCGACATCGTTTTGGGTTTGGCTGACGGGCAGACGCCATTAGGACGTGCGACGCTGGAATTGGTTGGCAGGTAAGGCACTCGCGTGAAAGCGAGGTTAGGTGCGTATCGCAGCCAGGAACTTCTCGGCAAAAGTGTGAACGTCTGAGAATGTGTTGTAGAGAGGCACTGGCGCGACTCGAAGGATGTCTGGCTCGCGCCAGTCGCAAATAATTCCTTCTTTCGCGAGAGCGTCACAAACTTCGCGGCCATTTTCGCTGACTCGCAACGACAGTTGTGCTCCTCGATGCGCGCTATCTCGTGCCGTGATGATGGAAAAGGCCTTCGAAGACGTCTGATTCAGCAAGAACTCCAGATAGCCTGTCAGTAGTTCGCTTTTCGCACGCAAGCGCTGCATGGTTGCTTCATCGAAAATATCCAGAGAAGCCCGTAGCGCGGCTGCCGACAGAATGGAGGGGTTGCTTAATTGCCATCCTTCGGCGCCTGGGATGGCGTCAAAATCCGGAGGCATGCGGAAACGATTTCCCTTGTCGTGGCCCCACCAGCCGGAGAACCGCGGCAATTGGGAATCTCGCGCGTGGCGTTCGTGTACAAAGCATCCGGCTATAGCCCCAGGACCAGCATTGAGGTATTTGTAACTGCACCAGACTGCGAAGTCGATATTCCAGTCATGTAATCTCAGCGGAAGATTTCCAGCTGCGTGCGCCATATCGAAGCCGACAACGCATCCTTTCGCCTGCCCGGCTTCAGTGATGCGGCGAAAATCAAATGCCTGTCCCGAGTAATAATTCACGCCGCCGAGCATGACCAGCGCGATTTTGTCGCCTTCACGGGCGATTAATTCTTCGATGTCCTGGGTGCGAATCCAGGTTTCACCTGGGCGCGGCTTTACTTCGATCAGTGCTTCTGCCGGATCGTAGCCGTGATACTGAATTTGTGACTTCACCGCGTATTGATCGGAAGGGAAGGCGTTCGCTTCGATAAGTATTTTGTTTCGTTTCGCGGTAGGACGGTAGAAAGAAACCATCATCAGGTGCAGGTTAACTGTGAGCGAGTTCATCCCCACCACTTCGATGGGAAGGGCGCCCACTAAACGTGAAACGGATTCGGTAAGAATCTCGTGGTAAGGCAGCCACGGATTTCGCGCCTGAAAATGGGCTTCGACACCGAGTCGCGCCCAGTCTTCCAGTTCCTGTTCCACATACTCACGCGTCGATTTGGGCTGCAATCCAAGGGAGTGTCCGCAGAGATAGACGCAATCGGAGCCGTTCGCCATTTTTGGAATGTGAAAACGTTCACGAAAGGCTGCGAGCGGGTCGCGGGCCGTATGTTCTGCGGCGAATTCCTTGGTCGTCTCGAATGCGATGGCAGGCACTTAGAATTGCTCCAGTGGAGTTAGCTGACGATGAATCATAGATTCGGCTTTTTGCCAGTCAATATCTTCGATGCGATCGATCGATTGGCACAATTCGGTCAACATCGCGTCCTGAACGCGTCCCCGCGAAAGAGCCGCAGAATAGGGAAGGCGCTGAAACGTGACCATCGCATACTTGGGAACGAAAAAGCGTGGATATTTGGCTTCGAGCGCAAGCTCCACTTTTTTCTTGAACAGGAACCTCGGATCAGCGACACGATCGCGCATCTCCACGAAATTTTCGAGAGCTAAATCGGCAATAGCGTCGGTGTTTGCTTTTCGCAAGTTCTCAAACTCGGGAAATATCGCCGCCCAATCTGATCCGTGGCGATCGAGAAGTTCCAGCAGAGCGGTGCAATCCTCGAAAGCGCAATTCATGCCCTGGCCGAAGAAGGGAACGATGGCGTGGGCGGCGTCTCCGATCAGGAGCGATTTCGCATCCAGGTGCCACGGCGAACACTTCACAGTCACCATCGAGCCAGTCGGATTGTCGAGAAAGTTTTCGCGGAGCTGCGGCATCCATGCTACAGCGTCAGGGAAGTTCAACTCGAAGAATTCCAGGAACTTGCTCTCTGAATCGAGAATCGCAAAACTTGTTTTTCCTTCAAACGGCAGAAAAAGTATGCACGCAAAAGTGCCATCCACATTGGGCAGTGCGATCAGCATGTGCGATCCGCGCGGCCATATGTGCAGAGCGTTCGGCTCCAGAACGTGTTTTGTATCTGGCCCAGCGGCAATGGTCAGCTCTTTATAGCCGTAGTCGAGATACTGTTGTGACAAATTGAAGCGGTTGAGCTTGAGCATGGCGAGTCGGACCGCAGAAGACGCACCGTCTGCGCCGATGATAACGCCGGAATCGACATCAGTGTCGCAGCCGGTCTGTTCGTTGCGGAAGCGAGCGGTCCCCGAATGCAAATCGAGCCCTATACAACGCTCCTCGAAATGTATTTTGACGCCGCATTTTTCGGCGTCGTTCATCAGGGCGGCATTCAAGTCCGCGCGAGAAATCGAATTGATTACTTCTGTTTCATCTTTTCCGTAGGGCTGAAAAGTAAGCTCGCTGGACAGCGAGTGCATCATGCGGCCTTTCATCGGAATGATGATATTGCGCATGGATTCCCAAAGCCCGGCTTCGCGTAGTGCGTGGATTCCACGAACGGAAATGGCGAGATTGATCGAGCGCCCTGCTGATAAACGAACGCGGCGAGGGTCCGGACGACGTTCGTACATGCTGACCTGGAATCCGCGCTGAACGAGCGAGATCGCGAGCAGGGGACCGGTAAGCCCGGCGCCGACGATAGTGACTGTATCGGACCTACTCGGCATGTATCGCGGGATCTCAATCGCCGCGGGTGAACGGCGCGGCGCCTAATCTTCCAACAGCGAACGTGCTTCCCAAAGTTCCGGAAAGAATTTTTTCTCCAGCGTAAGTTTCAGATACGAAGAACCCGTGCTCCCGCCTGTGCCCATGCGCACGCCGATGGTGCGCTCGACCATCTGGATGTGGCGCAGCCGCCAACTCACCACCAGTTCGTCGAATTCCGTCAAGCGCTCGCACACGTCAATCCAATCGCGATGATTGCGCTCGTCCTGGTATAGCGCTTGCACCGCTTTGGCACGGGCCTGGAAACGTTCGCGGTCGGTGGCTGTGCTATTCAGTCCGGGGAGCTTACCCAGGGTTTTTAGAGCGTCGAAGAAAACGTCATGAAGGGAATCTTCACGCAGTCGACGATGCAAAACAGCGTGCGTTTCGGGAGTAAGCTCGTGATAACGCAACATCTTTTCATCTTTTAAGCCGCACAGGAATTCGAGTTCTCGAAATTGTTCCGACTGAAATCCGCTGGCCGGATTCAACTTTTCGCGGAAGGCAAGAAAATGAGTGGGCAACATGGTCTCCAGAATTGTGAACTGCTCCACCAGCACGCGCATGATTTCAGTACAGCGGCGAAGCAATCGCGCAGCTTCATACACTCCATCGCGAGAACCACGATCGGCGGCAGCCGCGCGCAAGTTCGCCACCACCGCGTCCAGGTCGTGCAGCAATTCTTTGAACCAAAGCTCGTAAGTTTGATGAATGATGATGAAGAGCAGTTCGTCGTGATGTGCAGGCGAAGACACCGGATGCTGCAGCGCCAATAATTCTGGCACTCGAAGATAAGAGCTGTAAGTAAGCCGCTTCTCGGGCGCTTGCGTAGCGGTCCCGGAAGATAAGTTCTGTTCCGTTGCCAATCCGCCACCGAACGGGCAGCCCCCGGCAGCTTCTGACTTCTTTGCAGTCGCGGATGCCGGGAAACTGGCCTCCTTCGTCGGCGCATCTAAACTCGGCAGGTTCAGAAATCTAACCGCATTGTCCCCGAGCAATTTTTTCTTCACTTCTGGCGAGAATTGGCTTTCGCGAATCAGCGTGCCTGCGCGCAATTCGCCTAGCGGATAAGGATAGTCGGAGCCGAGAAGTATGCGATCGCCGCCCAGTATCGAAACGAGGAATTGCAAAGTGCGTTGTTCGAATACGGCAGAATCCACAGAAAGACGATCCACATAGTGGCTGGGAGCAAACTGTGACACCCCGCGCGCTCCCTCGTGATTCTTCCAAGCGTTTTCCAGGCGTCCTAGCAGGAAAGCAAAACTCCCTCCGCCGTGTGCGAAGCAGATCCGCAAGTTCGGCGGCAAACGATCGAAAGCTCCACTGAGGATCATCGAGACCAGCGACAGTTGAGTTTCTGCGGGCATGGCCACAGTCCAAGGCATCATGTAATTCGGCATGCGCTCGCCGGCCATCATGTCCCAGGGGTGCACGAACACGGCCGCGCCCTGGGCCGCGCAATGCTGCAGGAATTTCACTATGCCCGGATCGTCGAGGTTTTTTTCTCCAACGTGATTTCCAATCTGGACGCCGAGGTGACCGTCGCGCATACAGCGGTCAAGCTCGGCGCAAGCGAGGTCAATGTCCTGCAGCGGAACTTGGCAAAAAGATTTCAGCCGGCCTTTGGAACGTTGGCACATCTCCAGCGCAACATCGTTAAACAAGCGCGAGCAATCTAGAGCATGCTTCGCCTCGCGGGCATAGGCAAAAAGCACCGGCGTGGCGGAAATAATTTGCATGTCCACGCTGTTGCGGTCCATGTTTTCAAGACGCACGTTCACGTCCCAGCAGGCGGAGGTAACCTGCCGGAACATGCGGTCGCCCAGCATGATGTCGGCTTTGCCCGGTCCAGTGTGTTTAATCGAGGGCCAATCCGGCGTACCGTATCGGGCCGCTAGATCTGGCCAAGATTCAGGAAAAAAGTGGGTGTGTATATCGATGACTGGCATTTTATATTTGTCGCGTTAGGCCTTCGCTGGCTGTTTGCCAGGATGGATTTCGCCGCAGTGCGGACACTTGCGCAACTCAGGATTCTGGTGAAACTTTTCAAACAGCGGCGGTAGATCGGTGACAATGCTGTTCAGCAGTACTTCCGCGCGATACACGCGATGGTGGCATTTCGCGCAGTACCATTCGAAGCCATCCTTCTCTCCCGCGGGCCTCGGCATTTCAACAACTAGTCCGATCGTTCCGGGAGCCAGCCGCTGCGGAGAGTGCGGCACGTGTTTTGGCAGAAGAAAAATTTCGCCCTCTTTAATGGGAACTTCGACGGGCGGCTTGCCTTCCTCTGGCATCAGGCGCAGAAAGATATCTCCTTTTAACTGGTAGAAAAATTCTTCGGTGGGATCATCGTGATAATCGTTGCGGTTATTGGGTCCGCCGACTACCGTCACCATCATTTCGCCGTCTTCCCAGACTTGCGCATTTCCCACGGGAGGTTTTAGTTTTTCACGGTTCGCGTCGATCCACCCCTGGAAGTTAAAAGCTTTTAGCGTTTTTACGGATGGCATTCCATTCTCCTCTCGGGCTAGCGCTTGGGTTTCTCGGGTGACAAAGGCTTGTAAGCAATCGCTTTCATTTCAATCAATAGATAGGCATGTGGCAATTGCCGGACTGCAACGGTGGTTCGCGTGGGCCCCTGCTCATCGAAGTATTGCGCATAAATCTCATTGTAGGCTTCGAAATCGTCCATGTTGACGAGATATGCGGAAATTTCCACGACCTCCTTGAGGTTCGCCTCCATGCTAGCAAGAATGTCTTTGATATTTTCGATTACGGCGCGAGTTTGCTCGCGGATGTCGAGGTGCGTGGTTCCAAACTTATCGATATCTGCTCCGGCGATCGTATCGTCGGCTCGCCGCGAGCTGGTCCCAGACACGAACAGAAAATCTCCGGCGCGTTTAATGTGCGGGAACCGGCCGCGTGGCTTGGCTTTTCCTTCGACGACCTTGCTTTCCATTCAAGATCCTTCCAATTGAAACGCAGAAAACCGAATCACAACTTGACACAAATATTGTTCAGTTCAGAGTAAAAATTCAGCGAATGCATGCCGCCTTCGCGTCCTATCCCGGACAGCCCAGCGCCACCAAACGGCGTGCGCAGGTCGCGCAGGAACCAACAATTAACCCAGGTGATTCCGACGTGCAACTTTTCGGCCACGCGGTGTCCGCGTTTCAGATTTGTCGTCCACACAGAAGCGGCCAGCCCGTACTTTGTGTCGTTTGCCTTGGCAGTGGCTTCCTCTTCCGTATCAAACGGGGCGATGTGGCCGACGGGCCCGAAGATTTCCTCTTTAACGCACCGAGCCGATTCCGAAAGGCCGGTTAGGATCGTCGGCTGAATATAAAATCCGTTGTCCCGAGCGTCACCAAATTCCGGAGTACCGCCGCCCGTCACGATTGTAGCGCCTTCCTTTTTTGCGAGCTCGTAGTAGGAGAGGACTTTGGCGCGATGTTCTTTCGAAATCAGCGGACCAGTCGTCGTTTTGTTTTCAGTGGGCCATCCAAGGAACAGACTTTCCGCTTTTTGCTTCAACGCAGAAACGAAGCGCTCAAAGATCGGTCGTTCCACATAAACACGCTCGGCGCAGAGGCAGACCTGGCCCGTATTCAGGAAGACAGCATCGGCGAGGCCGTTGATCGCTTCATCGAATTCGCAATCGGCAAAAACAATCGCGGCATTTTTCCCGCCAAGTTCAAACGAAATCGGTTTCACGGTGGGCGCCACGGCACGCATGATGGCCGATCCAGTTTTTGATTCGCCGGTGAATGTAACCGCGTTTACGTCAGGATGGCTGGTTAGAAATTCGCCTGCGCATCCGGCACCGAAGCCGTGAACTACATTGAAAACTCCAGGAGGCACTCCCGCCGATTGCATCACCTCCGCCAGCAGCGTCGCTGTCGCCGGAGTTTCTTCGGAAGGTTTTACTACCACGCAATTTCCGCAAGCCAGCGCCGGAGCGGTCTTCCATGTGAGAAGCAGCAACGGCAAATTCCACGGCGTAATGATGCCGACTACTCCGAGCGGCTTCCGTACCGAATAATTGAGTGCCGAGACGTTGTCCAGTGTTTCCGTGCGAAAGGCTTCCAGCCCAGCGGATTTAACGAGGTCGGCAAAGATGCGGAAATTCGCGGCTCCTCTGGGGATGTCGATCTTCGAAGCCAGTGAGATGGGCTTGCCAGTATCGGCCACTTCGGCCCGCACGAAATCGTCAAATCGTTTTTCAATTCCGTCGGAGATTTTGTGTAAAACGGCGGCGCGGGCTGGAACTGTCAGTTTGCCCCAATCTCCGTGCAGTGCCCGGCGGGCCGACTCTACCGCTTGATTTACTAAGGATTCGTCAGCTTCTGAAACTTGGGCGATTACAGAACCATCTGCGGGGTTGATATCTGCGAACTCGTGTGGGCCGCGGACAAATTGCCCGTTCACATAGTTTTGAAGGAGCTTAGAACAGGATGTCACTCGTTCTCCCGAATGCACAGAGGGAAGGCGGCAGTCATGAAAGATCATTATACTCAACTAAAGAGAATTAATGGCGGGCGTGGGTCCATTCTGCGCGACGGGAATCCTGCGAGGGATTTTGTCAGACCGCGAATCGATCCAGAATTATCTGGGGATTATCCGGCGAAACCAGAAGCCTCTTGTTAGGAAATACAACGAGGACCATTTTTTGCCAATCCGTTACAAACGCAAGAAACCTTCCCAGCTTCGCATTCGAGAAATAACCGTAAGGTTTGAGCGGCCAGCCCCAGCCGGCGCCGAACAATCGAATCGTTTTTCCAAGGCGAATATCTTCCTGACTCACGGGCATGGCGCCGCGCATTTCTGTGAGGTCATACTTCAGGGTGCATACCAGCGTTTTGACTCTTAGCTTGTTGCCGACAATCGTGCACTCTCGCGGCGCAAAGGCGAGCATGCCGATAACAAAGATGAATGGGAATGCGAAAAGAATGGAAATGAGCATTGCCCGCCGCCGTGATTCAACGCTTATTTTTTCATAAGAATCGCCCAGCGGCTTACAAATGTCAGTTTTGATGTTTACTGATTGTCTTCAGATATTCCTTGCCGCGTTCGAATCCGCGTTTGAATGGCCCGCTCTCGTGCATGCGCGGGTAGCGATCACCCAGCTCGCGATGGCATTGCTCATAGCTTCGGTCGCGGTTCTTATGCAGCACGGCGGCCTCGAATCCACAACGAAAATAGCGCTCGTCGTTTTCGAATTTGCTGCCGTCGGTCTCATATTTTTCTTTCTCGGCGTCGCGCAGACCCACCCACCACATTTCACGCGCACGATCAATACTTTCAGCTCCGGCATGCTCCAGCGCGCCGCGCACTGCGTCAGCTTCGTCATCATCGGCCATTACTACGACAACGGAGCGGCCTTTGCGCAATGCATCCTCGTAGACGTACAGTTCATCTTCCGGCAATCCTTCGAAAACGTCGCCCTCCAGCTTTCCGCCCACGGCTCCGCCTCCCACCGCACCCAGGGCTCCGAGTATCACGCCGCCAGCCACTCCAATCGCAAGGACCGGGCCCACGCCGGGAATCAGAAAGCTCGCGATCATTGGAAGCAGGCCCACGCCGCCGGCAACTCCCATAGCGCCGCCGACAACCGCACCTATAGCTGTACCCATCCCTGGCTGTTCGCCTGCAACGGTTGGCACAGCCGCGACCTGCTGATCGGTCGCATGAGGGGTGAGAATCGTAACTCGATCTCGTGGAATATCCAGGGGCACGAGCTCCGCCGCGCCAACCTCCGCATCCGCTCGAGACTTGAAAACTCCTACGACGGCTTTCATGCTGCCTCCCGTTCTAGTCCGCGTGATATGACCGCAATTCGGGTCACTAAACCATACATTAGAAACTGTAGCAAGCGCCTCCTTGCGATTCCGGCGAGCGGCATCAAGAGCAGCGGGATTTTAGCAACGTTCAATGATTGTGGCGATCCCTTGGCCCACTCCGATGCACATGGTACAGAGGGCATACTTCGCATTGGTCGTTCGCAACTGATAGGCCGCGGTGGTCACCAACCTGGCGCCGCTGGCGCCGAGGGGATGTCCAATGGCGATAGCGCCTCCCTTGGAATTCACATGCTCTGCATCGTCCGGCAAGCCCAAGTCGCGGGTAACTGCGAGAGCCTGCGCGGCGAAGGCTTCGTTCAACTCGATCACGTCCATTTGTGAAAGTTTCAGCCCGGTTTTGTCCAGGATTTTCCGCGTGGCAGGCGCGGGAGCAAATCCCATGATGCGCGGCGCCACTCCGACGACGGTGGTCGCGACAATGCGAGCGAGAGGCGTGAGACCGAATTTCGAAACCGCCGTTTTAGACGCGATGATCAACGCGCATGCGCCGTCGTTCACTCCGGAAGCGTTTCCCGCGGTCACCGTTCCGTTCGGTTTTACTATAGGCTTGAGCTTCGAAAGGGCTTCGAGCGTAGTGTCAGGCCGCGGATGTTCATCTGTATCAAAAATCTTAGGCTCGCCTTTTTTTTGAGGAATCGGAACCGCGACAATTTCGTTTTTGAAAAATCCTGCTGCATGGGCGTGAGCCCAGCGTTGCTGTGTTCGCAAAGAGAAAGCATCCTGATCCGCTCTCGAGACGTGAAACTCTTCGGCCACATTTTCGGCCGTCTCCGGCATGGAATCCACGCCATACTTGCACTTCATCGACGGATTCACGAAGCGCCAGCCGAGGGTGGTATCGAAAGTTTCGCTTGACCGGCTAAACGGAGTGTCCGCTTTTCCCATCACGAAAGGAGCGCGCGTCATACTTTCCACTCCGCCCGCGATTATTAGTTCTGCTTCTACTGACTTAATGGCCCGAGAGGCAATGCCGATAGCATCCATGCTGGAGCCGCAAAGGCGGTTCACGGTGGAGCCGGGGATTTCCTTGGGCAGACCAGCAAGCAGAAGGGCCATCCGCGCTACGTTGCGATTGTCCTCACCAGCCTGATTTGCGCAGCCGAAGACAACGTCATCGAGCGCCATCCAATCCACTCGAGGGTTGCGCTCCATTAATACCCGCAATGGAATGGCTGCCAAATCGTCGGCGCGAATCGATGCGAGAGCACCACCGTAGCGTCCGAAGGGCGTGCGTATCGCATCACAGATAAAAACTTCGCTCACTAGATCTTCTCCGAATTCGGCTTCCAGTATAACTGACGAGGTTTACATTTCCACTTAGCGGCTC
The DNA here is from genome assembly GCA_963714785.1 of uncultured Acidobacteriota bacterium. Lineage (GTDB taxonomy): Bacteria > Acidobacteriota > Terriglobia > Acidiferrales > UBA7541 > Palsa-295. The sequence continues at coordinate 185,146 of CAVQQE010000021.1, read as the reverse complement.
TCGAACGGTTGAAGCGGGATTTCCAAGAGCGAGGCATGGGTGTAAAATGTGTTGTATGAACGAAAAAATAAAAAAGAGTGATGCGGAATGGCGTGCGAAGCTTACCGACGAGCAGTTTGAAGTTACGCGTAAGAAAGGGACGGAACCTCCATTCACCGGCGAATACGCAGACACGGAGAAAGAGGGCACCTATGTTTGCGTGTGCTGCGGACAGCCGCTCTTTGGCTCAGAGGCGAAATACCACTCCGGCTCCGGCTGGCCGAGCTACTATCAGCCGGTCGCAGCCGAAAATGTGGAGCTGCAGCGCGACATGAGCCATGGAATGGTCCGGACAGAAGCCATTTGCAGCCGCTGCGATGCGCACCTGGGACATGTTTTTGAAGACGGTCCCAAACCCACAGGACTCCGTTTCTGTATCAACTCTGCCGCATTGCGCCTAGAAGAAAAGAAGAAGTAAAGCCTACTTTCGGCACAGTCTTACATTAAGAGCTGCGTGTAGACGCCGATTGAAGACAATTCCTCCGTTCCGGCTATTTTAATGATTTAGGAATATGACCTGCGGTTGAGGATCGCCCGAGGCTGGGTCCGTAGGAATCATTCGCACGCTGCTCGGCGACACTACATAGAACACCAGATTCCCAGGGAAGCCGTTGATATGGTTCGGCGTCAGCGTTCCACTGCCATCTGAAGCCACCGTGTAGGTTCCAGCCAAAGCCTGATTCGTAGAAGGTGTACTGGGTGGAATAAATTCATCCAACGTGCCAGAAATTGTGCCGACGCCGGTTGCATCCAGCTGGCCGATCATATTTACGACGTTGGTATCCGGTTCCTTGGGGGCGAAAAGGGCATAGCTGCCTTGAATGGATGACGCAGAGTAAGGCGCGCCGGTCTGCTGCTCAAGAAGGCCGTATGTGACAGCCGTATCGGAACCGATGATGAATCCTTGGTTCGGGCCAGTGAGATACGCTGCGGCCAGACGTGATCCTAGACCCGTGAATCCCACACGGCCATTCGACTGTACCTGGTAAGACCCGGACGAAGAGTTCGTTGTGACTGTACCGGCGTCATTTTGGATGTAAGACAGCGTCGCGCTGCCGTTGCCGAGAGTGGAAGCCAACAGACCGGCGAATACGGTCGAGTTCGATCCAGCCAACCCCGTGCCGGTTACCACTCCCGATCCTTGCAAAACAGCATTCGTGAATTGTGTGGATGTGTTTTGAAGAACCATCTCGCCGCTCAGCCTTGGAAAGGAAGTGCTCGCGGTGGCAATGTCTGTCTCGACAAAGAAAATCTCTGTGGATGAAACGAAAAAAAAGTCGAACCCTAGAGTTATTAATGCCCTACCGGGAGGCTGGAAGAACATACTTGCAAAACCTTCTGAACCCGACGAAAATACCTCAAAATTGCCGATCAGCGAAAGCTGGGAACTGTACACGCTGGCATCGTTAAAGTCACCCATACCGGTCAGAGTCGCGCCGTTGTCAGAGAGCACCACTCCTGCCAACACTTCTGGTGCGCCCAAATAGTCCAGCCCGTTGAACTCAAACGCATAATTTCCACTGAAATTCGCAGCGGAAAATGTTCCCACAACAGGTTTCATGATTCCCGAGCCATGCGTAATTCCTACGCCCGCGTTTCCGGTTGTATCGTTCTCGATCACGTGCAGATCGAGGTTCGAATCGATGGCCAGCAAATAATTTGCGGTGAATATGGCCGTCTTTTGGTTCGTCGCAATCAACTGCATGGTGCCGCGTCCGTCCGTTCCTAGTGCGTAAGTGCCGGTCAAGGTCGCAGAAACCACGGCGTATGTGGAACCACCGGGGTTAACCCGGTTGATAACTTCCTCACCACTTAAAATATTTCCATTTCCGTCGGCCGAGAAGTTACCTGCAATCAAAACAGTTCCATTGTCATCAAAGCCGTTGAACAGAAAACTGTAAGAATTAATGATTAAACCGTTGCTGCTCGTCGTGCCTGTCGTGACGGTGATCTGAAGCTGCTGCGTTGCCTTGGCTGGGCCAGCGGCGCCCTGCGAATGGTCCTGCACCTGAACAGTAAATACTGAAGTGCCGGTGAGAATGGGGGTCCCGGTAATTGTGCCGGCTTGAGCATTCAATATCAGACCGGCGGGAAGCTGCCCGGTAACTAGGCTCCAGGTATAAGGCTGAATGCCGCCGGTGGCGGTTAAGGTCCCGCTGTAAGGCGTGGCGGTCATTCCATTAGGAAGTGGCGCAGTGGTTGCTTGCAATGGTTGTGGTGTTTGAACAGAAATCACAAGTGTGCCGGAAGTAGCTTTTTGCGGCGGCACAGAGGAATCCTGCAGGGTTGCTACGAAGGGATAAGTGCCTACGGTTGTCGGAGTGCCTGAGATTACGCCGGTGGACATATTTACAGCCAGGCCGGGCGGCAAACCATTTGCGGGTATGGTCCAAGTATAAGGCGTCACGCCGCCCGTAGCAGTCAAAGTCGCGCTATAAGGCTGGCCAATGAATCCGGGAGGCAGGGTAGTTGTGGTAACCGAAAGAGGGGTGGATGGGTTAATGGTCACTGTAAAGAGCGTGGACGTGACGGAGAGCGGCGGTAGTTGGTTGGGCACTTGAATGCCGCCTCGATCCGTGGCCTTCACATAAAACGTGTAGGTTCCGGGAGTGGTCGGTATTCCAACCAAGTTTCCCGTCTGATTCAGCGTTAAACCGGGAGGGAGACAATTGTTCTGGTTGGTCGGACATACCACACTGAAAACCAGCGGTGTAACGCCGCCAGTTACCACAATTTGCTGGCTGTAGTTGACGCCGTTGGATCCGTTCGGAAGAGTTGTAGTGGTAAAAGTCGGGGGCAGGACCACATCAATCGTTGTCGTTACCGTGACGCCGCTATCCGCGTTGGCGACTGCTTCCAAACTAACCGTCAGTGCCACCGAACTGTTGGTGGGCGCGGTGTAAAGGACCGAAGTCTTGGTTACCATGGTCAAAGTTCCGCACCCGGTCCCCGCGCATCCTGTACCGGTGAGGGGCTTCCACGTGACTCCCGAATTACTGGGGTCATTCCCTAGGATCGCGTTAAATTGTATTAATTGACCTTGATCGACTGTCTGGGATGTATTGGGGATAACTTCCAGCGTTACGCCCGTGCCACCGCCGCAACCAGCGAGAAATGAAACAGCAAGTGAACACAGCAACACTAGAGCGAACAATCGGAGTCGACCTGGTTGCATACTGGAATTTGAGCCTTCTGTTGAATTTCTGCACTGGCGTGCAGCGGCTTTCGAAATCTGGGCATACGCCTTCAAAGTTGTCATATCACCTTGGATATCTTTTTCAGATCCGCCCAGACCGGTGGGTCAGAACCCGTTCTCGAACTATTCACGAAGAATGCGAAACAAATTGAATAACAAAACGGCCTCAAAGTGTCAACGCACATCTCCTGAGTTCGCCGCTGCATTGCGGTTAACCATTTGCATGGCCCCTGGCTTCGACTCGTCGGACATCCGCAGTCGACGGACAAGCCCTTTCATCAGCCTTGTGGATGCGACTAATCCATAGGCCGTTGCCTGCTATCTCCTTCGATGGCTTGTCGCAGAAACGCGGATTCGCTTTTGAAGGCCACAACTTTTCCGTGCCTTCATGGCATCTCATAGGTGTAATGTCCGCCGGCTATTAACTTCCACGGAAATCGAGCCGCAGCATTTTCAATTTTAGTCCGTCTTTAGTATAAAGGTTGATTCGGAAGCACATGCCGGGCGGCTGAGTGTCTGATCAGGAGGAGTAAGTTGATCGAGGTTCAGGATTTGACGAAATCTTACGGCGCGGTGAAAGCCGTGGATGACGTTTCGTTTACCGTAAACAAAGGCGAGATTCTCGGTTTCCTGGGACCTAATGGCGCCGGCAAAACTACCACCATGCGCATTTTGACCGGCTATATGCCCGCTACATCAGGCACCGCACGTGTCGCCGGGTTCGATGTTTTCCGCGACTCCATGCAAGTCCGCCGTCACATCGGTTACTTGCCCGAAAATCCCCCGCTCTACCCAGACATGACGGTTGAGGCTTATCTCGACTTTGTCGCTCGTATCAAGAACGTCCCGGCCGAACGGCGAGCCGTACGCATAGACGACGCGCTGAGAAAGACGAACCTGGAAGACCGGCGGTCAGAGTTAATCAAAAGATTGTCGCGCGGTTATAAGCAGCGTGTAGGCATCGCGCAAGCCCTTGTGCATGATCCTGACGTGATTATTCTGGACGAACCGACCGTAGGGCTGGACCCAAAACAAATAATAGAAGTCCGTAACTTGATCAAGGGCCTTGCGGGAAACCACACGATTATTCTGTCCACGCACATACTTCCGGAAGTGAGCATGACTTGCGACCGGGTGGTGATCATCAACAAGGGGAAAATCGCGGCGGTGGACACTCCGCAGAACCTCACCTCTCAACTAAAGGGTGGGCAGAAAATTCGTATCGAGGTGCAGGCCCCGGAAAGACGTCTTCGCGAAGTGCTGGCTCAAATTCCTGGAGCCAGCCGCGTGGAGGTCGAGCCAGAACGCGCGGGGGAGCGCCTGGCGGTTACCGTGGAAGCGGCGCAAGGGAAGGACATCCGCAGCGACATCGCGGCGAAAATTGTCCAAAATGGCTGGCCGCTTTTCGAGTTGCGTGGAGTTAGTTTAAGCCTGGAAGACATCTTCCTCGAGCTGACCACGGACGACGCTACGCACGCGCAGCCATCCAACTAATCAAAACGCACCGTAGGATTGGAGAGAACGATGCACGGTTTGTACGCAATTTACCGCAAAGAGATGGGCCATTATTTTGTTTCGCCCATCGCCTATATCTTTATCGGACTTTTTCTGATTTTGAGCGCGTTTTTCTTCAACGTGATTCTGTCCGAAGTAATCAAACAATCTTTTCAGATGGAAATGCAAAGCATGCAGTTTGGGCAGCCCTCCAGTTTTGACGTTCCGGCAGCCGTATTGCGCAGTTTCTTTGGATTGCTCTCCACATTGATTTTGTTTTTCACGCCGATTCTGACGATGAGCGTTTATGCGGAGGAGCGCAAGCGCGGCACCATGGAGCTGCTGATGACCTCTCCGGTCAGCGAACTGGAAATTGTGCTAGGGAAATTTCTGGCTTCGCTGTCCTTGTTCGCAATCATGCTGCTGCCCACGGCCAGTTACTTGATTTTCATGGTTCTTCGCAGTGAGCCAATGTTGCCGTGGCGCATGTTGCTGGCCGGATATGCCGGAGTCCTGCTGCTCGGCGGATCGTTGCTGGCTTTGGGATCTTTTGTTTCTTCCCTAACCGAAAATCAGTTGATCGCCGCGGTGATCACTTTCGCTGCCTCTTTATTTATTTGGGTTCTTGATATTGCGCGTAGCTCGGATACCGGGGCGGGCGCGGTGCTTCAGTATCTTTCAGTCATACGGCATTACGAGGATTTCACGCGAGGCGTGATTGATACTTCGAGCCTGATTTATTACTCCAGCTTTATCGTACTTTTTATTTTTTTGACGGTGCGCTCGGTGGATTCCATGCGCTGGCGCCGGGCCTAAATCGCAATTGGGGATTTGCAATACCATGGAGGAATTCGCCGGATGAAATGGGATCGTGAAGAACTAGCAAGATTCATTGGAACGATGGGTGTGGCGATGTTGATCGCCGGATATTTGCGCTATTCGATCCAGGGCGAGCTTCTCACCTTCAGCAAAGTTGTACTAATACTCGGCGTTTTGTTTGTGCTGGCTTCGCTAGTTATCGGCTACAAATTCATTATTCGCTTTTTCTCCAGGCGCTCCTCGCAACTCGGAACGAACACAACTATTTTAACTCTAGCGGTGATCGCAATCCTGGTGGTGGTAAATTTTTTCGGGTTCCGTCATCACAAGCGCTTCGATCTAACCACTGAAAAGCTTTTCACGCTTTCGGACCAGACTAAACAGGTCGTGGGCGGATTGCAGAAGGACGTCACCATCGTCCGATTCGATAAGTCGCGCAATCCTGCGTTGGACGATGAGATGGCCGAGTACACCAACCTGAGTAAGCGGCTGAAATTCCAGAACATCGATCCCCAGCAGAAGCCCGAGGTCGCGCAGCAATATGGCGCCACGCGTATGGGCGACGTGGTTGTTGCTTCCGGCTCACACAGGGAACATCTGGAACCTGGGGTGGAAAGTGGAGTCTCGGAAGAAGATATCACGCGGGCGATCATGAAGGTTACCCAAGACACTGCTAAGACAGTTTGCTTCGTGACTGGCCATGGCGAGAAGTCGTTAAGCGACAGCGGAGAGAATGGTTTCCACCGCGTGGATGCCGGACTGAAAGGGCAGAACTACAACACCAAAACGATCAATCTCGTTTCCGAGAACGGCGTAGCGCCCGACTGTAGCGTGGTCGTAGTGGCGGGGCCGACGCAAGAATTCTTCCCGCAAGAAGCCGGAATGCTTAAAAAATATCTGGAGGGCACCGGCAAGGTTTTGATACTTGTCGATCCCCAAACGGACCCCAAGCTGGGTGATATTTTCAATGCCTGGAATACGAGCGTTGCAAACAACGTGGTGATCGACGCAAGCGGAGTGGGAAGTCTCATCGGTGCGGGCCCGGCCATTCCGTTGGTTACCACCTTCGGGCAAAGTCCGATTACCAAAAACTTTACGGGCATGATGACTTTCTTTCCGCTGGCTCGCACGGTGTCGATTGCGGATAAGTCGAAAACATCTCCTCCGATGGTCGAGCTTCTGAAAACATCAGAACGCAGCTTCACCATCCCCAGCTTGAAGGAAGGCCAGCAGAAAGTGGCATTTGATCCGAAGACGGGCATGCAAGGTCCGCTTTCATTGGGCCTAGCTGGTTCGCAGAAATCATCCGGCGGCGAAGCTCGACTTGTGGTGATCGGCAACTCCGAATTTGCCGCGAATCCCTATTTGAATCAACAGAAGAATGGGGATCTCTTCTACAACACGATTAACTGGCTCGCGCAAGACGAGAACCTGATTTCGATTCGTCCGAAATCTCAGACCAATCGTCGGGTCACGCTGACTCAAGGCCAAAGCAGCGCCCTCACATGGCTCGATCTAGTCTTTCTGCCAGGAATCGTAATCTTGTCGGGAGTGTACATTTGGTGGAAGCGCCGTTAGAGATCGCAGGCCGACCATCCCTATGATCAGAAAATCAACATTAGTGGTGCTGCTTGCGGCCATTGTCTTGGGCGCTACTGTATATTTTTTTGACTGGCGAAAGAGCCAAAAAGAAAGTGAAAAGCCTCCTGCTGATGCTGAGAAGCTGGCCTATGCCATCCAGCCGCAAGATATAAATTCGCTCACCATCAAACATCCGGGGAATTCCGCAGAACCCGCGCTGCATTTCGAAAAACGCAGCGGAAATTGGCAGATTACCCAACCGCTCGGGACGCTGGCGGATGAGAGTTCGTTGGAGGGAATCGTTGATAGCCTATCCAGCGCACGGATTGCACAAAATGAACCGGGAACGCCGGATCGTTTGAAAGTGTTTGGCCTCGACCCGCCAGCAGTTTTAGTTGCATTCCAGCTTCAGAATGGCACCCAACACACGTTGGCTTTGGGCAATAAGGATTTCACCGGAATTTCGGTGTATGCGATCATCGATGGGGCGAAAGATGTGGCTCTGCTTCCGGAATCGTTGCTCGTTAGCACCAGCAAAGGTCTCCAGGATTTGCGCGACAAAAATGTGCTTCCTATCGTGAACGGCGATGTAGCCTCCTTCGATTTGAAAAATCCTTCCGGCCAGCTTTCGGCAAAGAAGGAGAAAGACGAATGGAAGTTTACGGAGCCCACCGAAGCGAGAGGCGATGGGAACAGTGTCGACAGCCTGCTCGCTACTATCGCCTCGGCAAAAATGACCGCCATCGCCAGCGAGACGCCGGATAATTTGGCCAAGTATGGCTTGGCGAGTCCGGCAATAATGTTCACTGCCCTGGACGGCAAAGGAAAAACATCCACACTGATCGTGGGGAAGAAGGAAGACGGCCAATATTTCGCGCGCGATATTTCGAGGCCCACTATATTTCGCATGGATGAAGACCTTTACAAGAAACTCGCGCAAAATTTGGGCGACCTTCGAGATAAGAAGCTCGCGCACTTCGATCCTGCGGCGATAAATCACGTGGAAATACACAATACCAGCGGGACGTTTATCTGTACGCGGAAATCCGAGCGCGACTGGACAATCGACGCGCCTGCCGATCAGAAAGGAAAATCGCCTGAGATCTCAAAGGTCTTTTTGCCGTTGGAGCAGGCTATAGCCGAACAGGTTTTCGACCAGCCCCCGGCCGAGCTACGCGCTAAGTTGGCTAAGCCGGCGTTCGAGGCCACTTTAACGGACAAATCTGGAAAGAAATTGACCGTTCAGATATCGGGAGAGTCAGGTGGGTTCGTGTACGCGAAGACCAGCGACGGCCCGGCAATCTATAAATTTAAAAAGCAAATTCTTAGCGATTTGAGTTTCCGCAACATGTACCCAACTTCCTAGGGCGCCGCGATCGGAAGTATTCACGAACCTACGCCGTTGCTTCTACTTCCGTGGGGACCGATTCATCATGGCTCCAGCCCGCGATTAGCAAGACTTTTCCCGTATGGGGCGAGATGTATATGAAATACAACTGTCCACGGAGTTTGACCTCGTAGAAACCCGGGCGCTGGGGGTCGGGAATGACGTTCGCTCCGCGGGCCAACACATCGCGCAGGCGGGTGATCATTTCTTGTGAGTGATTTCTGAGATCTTCGATTTCCAACTCGCGCTCTGAACACATCACCATGGGTTCCTCCAGCCCTATATCGTCCTTCATCTACTATTACGTGGGGGCTGTCATAATAGTTTCCAGCGCGGAGGTCCTGGCCCCCTAGTTTGTTTCAATCTGGCCAGGCCGCGTTCCCCAAGAAGTCCACGGGAAGGTATAGGAGCGTTAACCATTAACTAGATACTTGCGCGAGCTTATTAAACTTGCCATAGTCCGAATGACCGAGGCCCATCCAACGTGAAAAAAAAGAGAGCAAAGAAATCGAACCGGATGCAGCGGGATAAGCGAAGGAAGCACCAGCACTGGCAGGTTACCGTGTTCTACCACGACGGGGAACGCTTTGCGCGTGTCTACATCGATCGCGATCGTGCCCAACGTTTCGCGGCCCGTCAGAAGAAATCTCCGATTGTCAAAGCTACCAGAATCCTTGAAGTGGATTGAAGCCTACTGGCGCCCACGCAGTCCGCGCACCACATGTTTTCGACTCGTTCCAGATGTGTCCTGGAGCCCTTGTTCGCCTATAGTCCTCATGTTATAAATATTGGAGACTGAACGTCGGCTTAACGCGGGATTCGTATAGTGGTAGTACGCGACCTTGCCAAGGTCGAGGCGAGAGTTCGATTCTCTTATCCCGCTCCACTTTTAGTCAGTGTTTCAAAGGGTATTTGTAATTTCAGTTATTTTGACCCTGCCCGACTTACACTAAACTTCCATTATTGAGCGTCCCGCAGCGATTTTGCAGCAGATCTTTCCTGGATCACGACATGCTTGCATCAAGCCAGAGCGCCTGACTACCTCACTTATCAGACAAAATGAAGTGTTACTTTACATATCCGGTTATCCGTGCCAGCTCAACCGGTCGATGCAACACCATCCAATACATTGATTCGACAATCCTTCCCCGGGAGAAGCGATCTGTTTGGCTGTACTCGGTCAAAACCTAGCCAGGGCAGTGTTCCGGCGATCTATCTTAGCGAGCGATTTTAGCTTTTGTTTTCAATGCAAACTGGGTTCGACCCGAGTGTTACGTCGACCCATTGAGACCACCCGACTAATCGGGAGTTAGAGCCTCGTATATGTAAGAATTGACAATACCTCATGTTGTCGCCTCCAATTAACCTCCATGCCGTAGAGTTGAGTCCTGATTCCCTATGCCGACATCGAGGCGGAGAAATCCATGAGGATTATGAGAAGAAGTGTGTGTGGTCATCGGGCGCTCTTTGTGTTGCTGTTTGTATTGGGATGTATCTTACCGGCGAGCGCTCAGGAAGTTTTAGACCGGACGATACTCCCTATTCCTGAACCACAACCTCCGGTGATCACGGAACTCGATGCCCGCAACGTGAAAGCGCCGCCGCCCTTTAGAGTCACCGCCCCGCAGGGTGCTCCCAATGTTGTTATCGTGCTGCTGGACGACATGGGCTTCGGGCAGTCTAGCGCCTTTGGCGGTCCCATCCACATGCCTACGCTCGACATGCTGGCGGCCCAGGGACTGCGCTACAACAACTTTCATACGACAGCGCTCTGTTCGCCCACACGAAACGCACTGCTTACTGGCCGCAATCACCACGTCGCTAACGCGGGCGCCATCACGGAGCTCGCTACATCATTCCCCGGCAATACCGGAATTCGTCCGCTGAGCGTAGCGCCGTTGGCGGAAATGCTGCGCCTCAACGGTTACAGCACTGCGGCATTTGGGAAATATCACGAGACGCCAGCCTGGGAAGTTTCTGTCTCCGGGCCGTATGACCGGTGGCCCACGCATTCCGGCTTCGACAAGTTCTACGGTTTCATCGGCGGCGAGACCAACCAGTGGGTACCTGCGGTATTTGACGGAACGGTCCGTGTGGAAGTGCCCCACGACCCGAATTACCACTTCACCGTTGACATGACCAATCAGGCGATTGGCTGGATGCAGGCCCAACATGCCTTAACGCCGGACAAGCCGTTCTTTGTCTACTTCGCGCCAGGCGCAGTTCACGGGCCGCACCATGTATTCAAGGAATACATCGAGCGTTACAAAGGAAAGTTTGATCAGGGATGGGACAAGCTCAACCAGGAGACTTACGCGCGCCAAAAGCAGATGGGCGTGATTCCGGCAAACGCGGACTTGACTCCGCGTCCCAAAGAGATTCCTTCCTGGGATTCGCAAACGCCAGACGAAAAAAAACTCGAAGCACGGCAGATGGAAACCTTTGCCGGATTCGGTGAGCACACGGATGAGCAGATCGGACGACTGGTGGACACACTGAATGACATGGGAGTGATGGACAACACCCTATTTATTTACATTGTCGGCGACAACGGCGCCAGCGCGGAGGGTGGCCCGTTAGGAGCCTACAACGAGATGATGGCGCTTAACGCCATCCCCCAGGATGCGACAATCAACATGCCGCACCTGGAAGACTGGGGCGGCCCGAGTACATTCCCCCATTATGCGATTGGATGGGCGTGGGCCGGTGACACTCCTTTCCAGTGGACCAAGCAGATCGCTTCGCATTACGGCGGGACCACGAACGGCGCCGTTTTTTACTGGCCAAAACGCATCGAGGCGAAAGGGGAGTTTCGCTCGCAATTCACGTATGTGAGCGATATTGGGCCAACAGTCCTGGAAGCCGCAGGTCTGCCGTTTCCAAAGAGCGTGAACGGGACCGTGCAGCTGCCGTTCGATGGAACCTCAATGATCTATACTTTCGACAACCCCAAAGCCAAGGAGACGCACACCACGCAGTACTTCGAGATGTTCGGCAACCGGGGCATTTATCACGACGGATGGATCGCAGCAACGCGCCACTCCATCCCTTGGATCCAGGTGCAAAATCCGCCGCTCACCGAAGACGTCTGGGAGCTCTACCACATCACTGAAGATTTCAGCGAAGCCCACGATCTTGCAGCGAAAGATCCCGTCAAGCTGAAAGAGATGCAAGACCTCTTTATGAAGGAGGCGATCCGAAATCATGTGTTGCCCATCGACGATCGCCGGTCCGAGCGGTTTAACCCCGCAATGGCAGGACGACCGGACCTCATGGGAAACCGCACGTCGCTGACCGTGTATCCCGGGATGGTGGGCATGATGGAGAATGCCTTCATCAACGTAAAAAACCGTCACTACACGGTCACTGCAAATGTGGAACTGCGCGACGGCAACACCAACGGCGTGATCATCGCGCAGGGTGGAAGATTCGCTGGCTGGACGCTCTACATGAAAGACGGGAAGGTCCATCACGAATACAACTTCTTTGGAGTGGAAAGAACAAATATCGCCGATGCCTCAGCAGTTTCCGCCGGCAAACACGTGATCAAGTACGAATTCGTGCCCGATGCGGCACGGCCTGGTACGGGCGGGAAGTGCATACTCTTCGTGGACGGAAAGCAGGTGGCTCAAGGACAAATTCCTAAAACCGTGCCGTTCGCATTCTCAGCAGACGAGGGCGCGGACGTCGGATTAGACGCCGAGACTGCGGTGTCCGAGGACTACAAGGAAGGGGACAACAAGTTCACCGGAATGATCGTCAAAGTGACGATTGACATATCACCGGCTGGATTGAGCGCGGCCGATCAAAAGGCCATCGCTGACGGTGAAGATTCAGCCCTACTAGATGAAGATTGACGCATGCAGCTTTCAACGTTCGCCGTAAGTCGGAAACTATGCCCAGCAAACCGCCAACTGCCTGATTGACGACTTATCAGGCAGTTATCGAGGTTCGGGCCGCACAGTTGGCTGGTCACGGAAGTGAAGCGAAATCGATTGCATGTGCTACGGTCCTCGCTGCGGTCCAGGCATTTTAGGGAATTCAAAAAGGAGAAAGAAGTAAGATGAAGACGAGAAAAATGCTCTGCTGTTTGGTTCTTTTGTTCGGTTTCGTCGTGATCCCAACCACTTCGCATGCGCAAGCCGCGAGTGACAATCCCAGCGTTACTGCGCAGTTGAATGATGCAAAAACGATCATGGTCAAAATTAAGAGAGGTGCTGCGCAAATGGAGACTTACACACGAGCCAGCGGGCCGAGTTGGAAAACTCACGCTTCAGCGCTTGAGAAAATTAAGGCTGACGTAAATGAACTGCAGCAAAACATGCGGGGTCTACAATCGCACAGAACCGTGGCCAGTCCCTGGCAACAGGATGCCATCGATCGGGTCACCAGCTTCGCGAATGATCTAGCCACAAACATGAACGCCGCCATCGATCGCCTGAATAAGAGCAAGAATCCCACAGCGCCACCTTACCCTGAATATCTGAAGGCGAACACGCGAATCGCCAGCGATCTCGCAGATGCGATCGACGCTACGATCGATTATGGGCAGAACAAAGCAAAACTGGATAGTTTGGGACAACAGTTAGATTCGTCCGCAAAATAACAATGTTGTTAGAATTCCCCCCAGGCCACTACTGCTTCTTCGAGGGAGCGGTCTCATTCGCGGCCGGCACCCACACGCTATCGGCTGCCGCAATTTCGAAAGCTGGTGCATCGGTTGAAATGTTGATGCGCTGTAAACCGGCCTTGCTCCTCGGGGTGGCCCGGAAAACGAGATAATACTGGTTGTCTAGAATTCTCTGAAGGCGGTCGAGGTAAGGCTTAAAGCTGACCAGGTTTTGCGTTCCTAGAGAGAAATATTCCCCACCAGCCTCGTCGGTAATTTTGGCCACGCCTGACTGACCTATCTGCGCTTCCCAACTATTTCGCCCGGCGCGCCCGACGCCGGTAGCGTAGATTCCGTGAACGATTACGCCATAGCGCTGGGCCGCGGTGCTGGCGGAATCCACATCCGGACTCATGGTAGTCATACCGGTGGACATGGACATACTGGGCATCGTATTGGGAGACGCCCGGCTGGCGCTAGGAGCGGTTTGGCGGTTAGACATCCTCTCATTGCGCAGACGGTCAATGCCATCGCTCACCATTAGGACTTCGCGACGTACTTTCTGCTCAGGCCAACCTTTGAGTAGGCTGATGAGCGATAAGTATGGACTATCCATCGCGGACAGATTGCCACGCGGCAGACGGAGAGCTTTAGCTGCTAGCGCATGATCGGCAGTGAAGTTCTGTGCGATCTGGATCGTGGCGTTAGACATATAACCCACACCGATAGCCGTTGTTGCAGGTTGCGCATTGATGAAATCGCGGAGGTCATTGAGACTATTTCCGATACTCGGGTCGCAAGTATCGTCGATCAAAATGAAAAACTGTAGCGCGGCATTATCTCCCCGAGCAGGAATCACCGTGTCGATTTTGAGGGGAATCTTACCTTGCCTTACTTGCACATTTTCCGGGCGAAGGATCGGTATTTCGGCGTCGTCGCGAACGGCTTGGTCCGTGATGACCATGTGAACCTGGACGGTGCCTGATGCCGGGGCTTTCTCCTGCGAGTAGACGATCCGCGCCCCGAATGCAAGTAGAGCCAGTGCAACCAGCCATCCGAGCAAAAGCCTGAAGTTCTTCATGTTTACTCCTAGAAGAGAAGACACTCATGCTATCTCTAGGGTTCAACGGGCTTCAATTGTCAAAAGTGACAGTGCGAATAAGAGGTGGCTTCCGACTCTGTAACGGACCAAGTACACGCGAAACAGATTTCGGATATAAGTCACTCAACCGGGGTCCAAGTGTCGTCGGGATCGAATTGGTTCATGGCCTTGGCGAGATCGGCGGTCTTTTCACCGAGATCTTTTTGAAACACTTGACCATCCTGATTGATGATCAACGTCATCACTCCAGAATTGCGATATTCGGCGGGATAGGCGAGGATCGCAAACCCAGCGGTCATGTTTCCGTTCATGACGTAGTCTTTCGCCCCGCCATGCGCGTGGCTACCTTGCTTAGTAAGGATGCGATAAAAGTATCCGTGGAATGGCTGCGGTGACAGTTGGGTATTGCCGCCATAGCCCTCCGCGCTAGCACTAGCTGCGAGCGGCCCAAGCGGACTGTCTGCTTGATCGTCAGCGGACTTCCAGTACAGACCGTTTTGTTTGCCTTCGTCACTAGCGATTTTCTGGGCATATTGATGGACGCTGCTGCCGTCGTGGGTCTGCGCAAAATAATCGGCTTGCGCATCGGCCATAGCGTTGAGCACCTCAATCGCTGCCAGCTCGCTGTCGCCGATACGTCGAGCTAAAATCTCTGCCTTGGCTGAGTCGCTGTCAAAATACCACTGACCCGATGCGTTCTTTTCCAACGGGAAAGGAAATGGATAGTTCTCGGCGCCAATATTGAGGACCTTGCCGTTGGTCAGCGCTCCCCAGCGATGCATTTCATCATAGTTAGTCACGAATTTGTCGCGAGCCGCTTTGTCTTGAACTGGATCACCGGAAATGATTAGCTCCGTCGCGCCCGGTCCGAAAATAGCCGACAGAGCATCGCTGTCCCCCGCTTTTGCAGCTTGATAAAGGGACGTGGACGCATCCTCCGGTGAAGCGAATGCTTTCGGTCCGCTTGCTGCCGGGGCCTGCGCCTGCTGCGATTTCTGGCATCCTGTCGGGAGCACGATGATCGCGGCCAGGGCGAGAAGACGGATGCACCGCGAATAGTTTTTCGTTTCGATAAGCCTTAGGCATGTCATCCCAATTCCTCCATCGTTCACATTAAACCGTTCCGGAGCTTTGTTTTGTGCTCTCACGGGAATTCGCGTCGTCAGTCGCTATCGACGAGACGCTCCTCCACCACGATTTCCGCCGCCCCCGCCTAGACTTTGATTTCCGCGAGCGCTTTGCGCGCGACCTCCACCCGATCCCGAGAGCGCGTTAGGACGCGACTGCTGCGTGGCTGGAGCCGCCGGAGTATTCGATGTCTGCGGACGTTGATAGCCGCGCGCCTCGTTGGTGCTGGGCCGCGTGTTCCCAGTCGTTGCGGGAAGTTGAGAAGGTGTTTGGTTCGGGCGATTTCCCGTAGCCGGTCGGGTATTTGCATTTCCTCCGTTGGGGCGGTTGCCCCCGTCCGGGCGATTACCGCCGTTCGCAGGGAGAGTTGTAGCCGGAGGCCGATTGCCCGCGTTCGCGGGAAGAGTCGTCGCTGGTGGTCGGTTAGATGGATACGAAGGCCGGCCATACCCGGGATAACTGGGAGGACGATGTGACGGATACCGCGGAGGCATATAGCCGGGGGGACGATAGCCGCCTCCGTAATAGCCCCCGCGCCAGTAACTGTTCCCGACATAAACGTTGCGATTGTAAATAATCGTGTGGCGGTGCCAGCTCGTGCCCCAATATCCCCAGCCCCATCCGCAGCAACCGCCATGGATCATCGCACCCACGGCAATGCCGGCGCCGAAGGCAATCACAGCCGTGGTTGCCACGTAGGTGGGCGTATATCCGTACACAACAACCGGGTAGCCATAAACTACAGTCGGATTGTATGCGGGGACGTAAACGATCTGTGGATTCGCCGGTTGTATGACGATTGTCTGCGGGCTTTCCTGTACAACTTTGATCTCTGGACTCGATTTCAAGTTACCCGCGGCCTGAGCTTTCGCGCGCATCCTTTGGATCGCCGTCATCACGTCCTGTTGCTGTGTAGCGGAAGCTTCGCCCAGCGCCGAGGTCCAAGCGAGATTCTTCGCCAGATTGTCCAGGACGGATGGAAACTGCGTCAGGGCCTTCACTGCCGGATCCCATGACTGTTGATCGACAGCCTTCATCAGCGCGTCGCCCGTCAGAGAGGAGTTTTGTTTGAGCCACACAACTGCATCCACTATTTCATACGGAAAAGTGGCAGCGCCGAGAACTTGCGCCACCAGAGCATCAGGATAAAGTGCAATCGGAGCGACCAGCCCGTCGAGTTCGTCAGGAGTAAGCGGTGCATACTCCTCCCCTTTGCTGGCCGATGCCGACTGCGCCGGTGGAGATTGAGCCTGCGCGCTCGCATCGATGGGGATCGTCGTCAGAACCAAAAGGAAACTCATCAGCATGGCCACTACTTTTAGTGGAAGAGTCATATTCTCCTCCGTTCCAGCGATTCGCGTCGTCGGAACGGCATGGGAAATCAGCGAACGCCTGAAATGAACCAGCACGGTCATCTGTTAAAACCTATTGAGATCGCTGCGCGAGAGATGGCGCAAAACTTCAGTTACAGTCCAAACCCAGTAGTGTCCCAACGTTATGCGAACAAAATCAATTGGTTATCGGAAACCGGTTGAATTTCGTCGCTGATCGTTTGTGCAAGTAGTTGATCCAGCGGGATTTTCTCGAACATGGTCAGGCTGAGGATCTGTAGGATTTCATACAGGCTGGCCGAGAGATGCAATCGCTTTTTGACGATGGCGACCAGAACGTAGACAGAGACGGCGATCCAGATTTGTGACCTGACCGCGTTCTCCGAAGTTCCGAAGAAAGCTTTGATTCGCAGATGCTGCTTGATCCATTTGAAGAAGAGCTCTACTTGCCAGCGGCAGCGGTATAGTTCGGTGATCGTAAATGCTGGCAAGACGAAGTTGTTGGTAAGAAAGATCAGGGTCTTGGCGGTTTCGGGGTCCTTGAAGCGAATGCGGCGCAGCGGTGCCTCGAAGCCTTGGTGCGAGTAGAAGCCAGTAAGGACGACACTTTGGTCACAGATCAACCCCGTCTTGCGATCGACCGGATGCGAGTAGCGGCGTTGGACCTTGAGGTTCGACTTGCCGCGGGTCACGAAGAAGCTGCCGGCTTGGTGAAAGCGATAGAGGCGCTCGAAGTCGAGGAAACCACGATCCATGATGTAGAAGGCGCCGGGCTCGGGCAGCAGTTGGTCGAGGATGTTGACCTCGTGCACCTTGCCCTCACTGATGTGAATGAAGGTAGGGATGTTGCCGCGCAGATCGAGCAGTGTATGCAGCTTGATGGCTGCCTTGGCCGTGCGGAATACCGCCCACGGAAATACCGACAGACACAGATCGATAGTCGTGGTGTCGAGCGCGTAGACGGTTTCTTGCAGATGGACGCCGAAGGACTCTTGCGCATACAACGGCCGGGCGATGCCGATCAGGCTCTGCGCAAAATCAGCATAGATGCGCCAGTCGCGCACAGCGTTGGCATTGGCCAGCGTATTACGAGCCACCGCCGAACGAATCCCGAGATGATAGAGCTTGGAATTTTGCGCGCGGAGACATACTTCGATGTCTCGAAGGCTCTCCCGAAAGGTCAACTGAGCGAACGCCATGCACAGGAATTGATCCAGGAACGAGAAGGACTTCACTTTGAACGCGCCTCGATAGCGGGCGACGCAACGACGAAAGGTGGTCAACGGAAGATGTTGCATCAGTTGCGCAAACACCAGCTTGCCTCGGTTCATCGATGCCCCCCACGAAGCTATGCTCCGCAGGGTCGCAGAACCGAGTTCAAATCGAGACCAAAAGAATTTGCCGCTTATGCGTTTCTCATCAATAATTTACGGAAGGCAAGAGGCACAATGTTGGGACACTACTGGTCCAAACCCACTGATAAGTGCACTGTATTTATGAAAGTGGCGCGATGTCATTGTTAAAATTGACAGGTCGCTTTCAGCTGGGTAAAAACCCCACGGATTGAATCCTGATTAACGCCCA
The DNA here is from genome assembly GCA_963714785.1 of uncultured Acidobacteriota bacterium. Classification (GTDB taxonomy): domain Bacteria; phylum Acidobacteriota; class Terriglobia; order Acidiferrales; family UBA7541; genus Palsa-295. The sequence goes on along the minus strand of CAVQQE010000021.1, from coordinate 166,876 downwards.
ATCGGGAGTTAGGCTGGGGGCTGCCCTCCAATGTAAGTTTTGCGGCCGACCTTTCCCCCTGTTAATAGTAACAATGGACATAATTCCGGGCCCGACTTAAAAAGAGCAAGCCAACGAGGATTCGTGTTTCGCCGGAGATTTAAAAAGGAGGAAGAAGGAATATGAACGCAAGAAAGGTGCTGTGCAACTTGGCTCTATCGCTAAGTTGTGCCGTGATCCCGACCACCTCGTATGGGCAATCCACGAGTGACAACCCCAGCGTCGCTGCGCAGTTGAATGATGCAAAAACAATCGTGGCAAAATTAAGAGAGATGCTGTGCAAATGGAGTCTTACGCGCGAGCCAGCGGGCCGAGTTGGAAAACTCACGCGTCAGCGCTCGAGAAAATTAAGGCTGACGTAAATGAGCTGCAGCAGAATATGCGGGGTTTACAATCCCACCGAACCGTGGCCAGCCCGTGGCAACAAGAAGCCATTGACCGCATCACCGGCTTCGCGAATGATCTAGCGACAAACATGAACGCCGCCATCGATCGCTTGAATAAGAGCAAGAACCCCACAGCGCCGCCTTACCCTGAATATCTGAAGGCGAATTCGCGAATCGCCAGCGATCTCGCAGATGAGATCGATGCGACGATCGATTATGGGCAGAACAAAGCAAAACTGGACAGTTTGGGACAACAGCTAGACTCGTCCGCAAAATAATGTCGTGAGAGTTTCTGGAGAGGCGCGCGGGAAGAAACCTGCTTGAGCGAGAGTACTCATTCATCGAGGTGTCGATTCGTTGCATTTGAAGGCTGATATGAACAAGCAACGCTCTACAAGAACAATCCTCGCGAAAAGCGGAATCGGCCCTCGGTCACAGAATTTTCGAACGATCAGTGCAACACTGTTTTCGCATTTGGCTTTTCTGAGCCTGTTGACTGTCTCAGCCCTCGCTAACGGTTTCGCTGTGCGTGCGCAGGATACCGCCCAACCAACCACAAACATCGGACCCGTTCTTGGGTGACTATTCTGGGCTTGTTCCCGATGCGAGGGACTTGCTTCTCTATATGAAGGACCCGACGGTCCTTAAGAAATACAATAAGTTCATTTTTGACCCAATTACGATCTATTTGCTTCCGGAGGCTCAAGATCGCGGTATTAGCCCGGACGATTTGGAGCGACTGGCGGAGTATTTCCATAAGGCGGTCATCAATGAACTTGCGAAATACGGAAGCTACCAAATCGTGAAGGCCCCAGGTCCGGACGTACCGAGCTGCGCGTAGGAATCACGAATGTAGAGCCCACGGGCGGCGGGAAGAATGCAGCGGTGAAGGGAGCTGCGACCGCTGCAACCATCGGAGTAGCACCCGGCGCAAGTCTGTTGGTTCCCAGGGTTCGCCTAGGCAAGGTCAATATCGAAGAGGAAATTCTCGATTCGGTGTCGGGCGAGCACTTGGTAGCGTTCGTGACTGGTAAAAGTGGCCGGAGATGGTTCAGCGGCCTTAATACCGTTAAGAAATGGGGCGACATCGAGGCCGCGTTCCGGTCCTGGGCAAAGGGATTTCGCGCCCGCTTGGACGAGGTGCATGGCGCGTAGCCATGCGCATTCGCGCAAACTGAATTGAATGGCTTCATCTCGATCCGAGGAGCCGCAACATTCAACTCGTTGTCCTATTCGCAGAAAAGTGATGAAGTACTGCTCCTAGCAGAGTTAAGTCCTGATTGACCCAACAATGTCGGCCCTGTCAAACACTTTTTGAGCAGACTTCTCCATTCCACTTAAAAGAGTTTTTCTTCTGCTTCCTTACGTAGCTTTCTTCTTGGCCTGGACGACTACGGTTCGTTCGTAATCTCGCGGTAGGCTTCAGTCCGATGGAGTGGCGGCTGTTTCCATGTGCCGTCGAGCGCGGCTTCCGGGCTGTCGCGACGAGGGAGAACTATTCGCGACCAAACTTCATTCTCTAACTGCTGCCTCAGTGCTTTGGGAGCGGACGATCACCCACTTGCCGTCGCGCTTAACAAAGACGTCCATCCACGCATATTTCCCGCTGGAATCTTTTCCGTTGACGGAGGTGCTCTTTTCGGTGTTGGTGCCCTGGACGACAGCAACGTTTCCCAACACCTTCACATCCATTGGCCCAAATTCGAAGGACTCGAGCTTAAACTTGCCCGTTTTCATGTCCGCCAAATGGCTTTGCTTGGTTTCCTTGCTGCCATCGTAGCCAACGCCTATCCAATCATCGGCGAGGATCTGACTGACTTTGTCAGTATCGCCGACTTTCGCCGCATCAGCCCAATCGTGTTCAAGTTGCTTGATAGATTCCGAAGCGCTCGGGCCTTTGGCTTGTGGCGTCGGTGCTTGCGCGATGGCCAGCCCGACACATACAAAAACCAACAAAATTCCCGCTACCAGTTTCTTCATAATGTTCTCTCTCCTATTAGAACTCGAACTCGTTCTTGAGTTCACAAAGACAGCGAGGCGAGCCGAGTTCTCCGCGCGGCGCGCTCCTCTAAACCTGATAACGCTTGGTGATTGTGCCATTCGGGGGCGCGGGGTGGAAGTGTCAAAAGTGACAGTCTTACGCAGCCGAGACTCTGCAACGGCGCTCGTCCAAAGTGCAGAGAGTCTAGTTCGGATCACACCGCCACTATCTCGCCTGGTTTCGATCCGGCACCTTCACCAATCGTCCCTAAAACATGATTGCTGCAAACAAACCACTTCAAGCATATCCAAGCACAGTGATTTCCTTGCCAAGGTCGAGGCGAGAGTTCGATTCTCTTATCCCGCTCCAGTAAAATTGCTCGGTCAGTCAATCTAAGCCGGTTTTCCCTGCCTGTCACGCAGTCGTATAGAATTGTAAAACCCCAGTAAAGCCCTTATTTCCGCAAGCTGAAGGCTAATCTCGCGCGTCTAAGCACGGTGAATGAGCTCGCGGAAGGGAATGTAAATTCTCCGGACCTGCGCCCGAAATCTATTGTGGGCGACCGATTTGTTGGAGTATGCTCCCCGACGCACTCCCCCGGATTCCACCGGGGCTTGGAACCGGCCCAGTTTTACAAAACCAACCCAAACAGAAACATCCGAATTCGTCCGGATGGCGTAATAGCAGTAGGAGTGGTGGAAGTCTGATGTCCAAACTCAACAGGAGGTAATTCGGGAAATGACAAAATCAAAGAAGGCTCTGGTAGCTGGTGCAGCACTCGCAGGTTTGCTTGCTGGTTCCAGCGCAACGATTCAAGCATCCAATCTTCTGCCTGGCTTGAGAGCTGCCGCGCAGTCCGATCAGGCGCCAGCCGACAAGAAGGTGAAGGAAAAGCACGCTTGCAAGGGTCAGAATTCCTGCAAGGGCAAGGGTGGATGTAAATCGAGCGACAACGGCTGCAAAGGCAAGAACTCTTGCAAAGGCAAGGGCGGCTGCGCAACCGACGGCTCCAAGATGCCGGAATAAGAAAGCGCAAGCTTTCTGGTGTCCAGGGCCGGCTTGGAACTTAGCGGCCCTCGACATCCCCTTCGATTTACCGGAGTAGCGAATGCCTGCGAATCGCTTTAATAATTTTACGGACTATGGAATCGGAATTGGTCTGCGCGCCACGCATTACAATCACATCCTGACGCGCAAGCCGGTAGTGGACTGGTTCGAAATAATTTCTGAGAATTTCATGATCGATGGCGGCCGGCCGTTGCGCATCCTCGATCAAATTTTGGAGCAGTACAAAGTTGTGCAGCACGGCGTCTCGATGTACTTTGGTTCAGCGGAACGTCCGAACCGCGAGCATCTTCGCCGGCTGAAAACTTTGGTGAAACGCACGAATACACCCTGGCTATCGGACCACCTTTGCTGGGGAAGTGTGGACGGCCGCTACACGCACGATCTGCTGCCCATGCCGTACACCTTCGAAGCCGTGCGTATCACGGCGCAGAAGGTTCGCGAAGTCCGCGATTACCTGGAAGTCCCGGTAGTGGTGGAAAACGTGAGCAGCTATGCGGAATTCCATGTTTCCGAGATGACGGAGTGGGAATTTCTGAACGAAGTCGTGGAGCGCGCCGACTGCGGAATCCTTCTGGACGTAAACAATATTTACGTTTCGTCAAAAAATCACAATTTCGATCCTTTTACGTACGTCAACAGTGTTCCGGCCGAGCGCGTTGCGCAGATTCACATCGCTGGTCATTCAAAGTATCGGAAATATATTTTGGACACCCACGATCATCCGGTGATCGACCCGGTGTGGAAGTTGTACTCCCGCGCGATTGAACGCATGGGCCACACCGCAACGCTGTTAGAGTGGGACGACAGCATTCCATCATTTGACGAAGTTCACGACGAAGCTTTGAAAGCGAATAGATTCCTGGCCAGTGCGTCTTTGGCCACGGCCGTATGAAGCTGCTTGCTCTCCAACGTCGCATGGCACGCGCGGTAATGACACCGTTAACGCCGTCCGAGCATATGCGTTCGGTTACGCCCAATGGACGCTCGATGCGCGCGGTGGCATCTGAAATTATCAAGCCAAACGATCGCCTAACTTCTTTCGAGCGCCTGGAAATCTATAATCGACAATATTGGTTTCGCATTCTGTCAGGATTCGCCGAGGATTTTCCGGGCTTGCGCAGCGTGCTGGGAGGAAATAAATTCGATCGCATGGCGAAAGCCTATCTCACCGACTGCCCTTCGCAATCGTTTACTTTGCGCAATTTAGGAGCGCGTCTGGAAGGCTGGTTGAGAAAAAATCCTCAGTGGGCGGGCACGCGGCAGTTGCTCGCTCTCGATATGGTGCGGCTGGAATGGGCTGATATCGAAGCTTTCGATGGTGTGGCTGAGCCTCCGCTAAAACCTGAAGATCTCGCGGGCGCGAATCCAGCGAAGTTGCGTTTGCGCCTTCAGCCTTACATTCAGCTTCTGGATTTGCACTACCCGGTTGACGACCTGTTGCTGGAAGTTCGCAAAGTTGAGGAGGACACGGATTTCGCCAGCAATGCATTCAGCGAGCGACATCATCGAAAACGCGTTTCTGCCGTCGCCAGATTAAAAACCGAGCCGATCTTTTTGGCAGTACATCGCATGGACGATTCCGTTTATTTTCGCCGGCTGCAGGCGGAAGAGTTTGCCATTCTGCGCGGTCTGCGTGGTGGTAAACCGCTCAATACCGCGGTGGAATCCGCGTTGAAAAAGAGTTCGATCCCGGCGGAAGAGCGGCCGGCCCAGGTGCAACACTGGTTTCAAACTTGGTCGGCGCTGGGTTGGTTTTGCCGGGTCGGCGATGATGACTCAGAACGAAATTCAGCAGGACGAGCGGCGCCGGGAGCAAAGGTTTCAATAAATGAACGACGCAGCAAATCCAATTCTGCGGCTCTATAACGGCTTTGTACGAGCTGTTTCCAGCCTTCAATCGCCATTTTTGCTGGTGGTTCGGGTGTATTGGGGCTGGCAAATCTCCCAAAATGGATGGGGCAAACTTCACAACTTGCAGCATGTGACGCAATTCTTTGCGAGTCTTGGGCTGCCAGCGCCGGGATTTACTGCGGCGTTTGTCGCCAGTTTTGAATTCACGGCTGGAATTTTGCTGGCCGTGGGATTGTTGTCGAGAATTGCCGCGGTGGGCCTGGTAATTGATATGACCATGGCGTATTTGACCGCGGATCGAGATTCTTTTTTCGCATTTTTCTCAAACCCAGGGAAATTTTACGGCGCCGATCCATTTATTTTTCTGTTCGTGGGCCTGCTCCTATTGATTTTCGGGCCGGGCAAACTCTCGCTCGATACGCTCTCGAAACGAATGATGGGAAAAGGGAAATATTCTGACTCCGCAGAGACCAGCTCCTCCGCGGCTTGATACTCGCCAAATAAGTTAGCGGCTTCCGCGAGCGAGGCAGGCCTGGCACGCATGAAATCAAAACAATTTCGAAGCGCGGTTCTATTTGCATCCGCAATCTGCATATTCTTGATAATCTCGGCAGGGTCCTTTCGAACTGACCAAATGACGTCGACCATCGTTATTGGAAATTCACGAATTGATGTGGTGCTGGAGAAAGGGACGCTGCAGGTATCGAAGGACGATTTGCTGAAGTGGGTCCAATGGGCCGCGGAGTCTGTTAGTACCTATTACGGACGTTTTCCTCTCCCTCATGTTTTGCTGCGCATTATTCCGACGGATGGAAAAGGTGTGCGGAACGGCCGCACGTTCGGAGAAAGAGGCGGATTCATCAGCATTCACGTGGGGGCAAATTCCACCTTCGAAGATCTCTCGAACGATTGGATGCTCACGCACGAAATGGTTCACCTGGCTTTTCCTTCTGTTGCTGATGAACATCATTGGATCGAAGAGGGGATTGCAACCTACGTGGAACCGATCGCGCGCGTGCGAGCGAAACATCTGGACGCCACGGAGATGTGGAGAGAATTAGTCCGCGACTTGCATCAGGGTCTTCCCGCGGCCGGAGATCGAGGGCTTGACAACACTCATACTTGGGGGCGCACGTATTGGGGCGGTGCACTCTACTGTTTTCTCGCCGATATTGATATCCACCGGCAAACTCAAAACAAAAAAGGTTTGGACGATGCGCTTCGGGGAATCCTTAATGCGGGAGGCGACATTCGCCAGGACTGGGAGCTCACCAAGGCTCTCGATATCGCAGATCAAGCAGTTGGCGTGAAAGTTTTGCGGCCACTCTACGACAAGATGAAAGATCAGCCTTATGACGTGGACCTTCCCGCGATATGGAAACAATTAGGCATCGAGGTCGAAGGTGGGAAAATCCATTTTGTGGATGACGCGCCACTTTCAAAGACGCGAGAGGCGATTATGTACGGATCGGTTGCGGCGGGATCCAACCCTGTTTCCGCCATTAGTGTCGTTGTGGGAGATACGGCCATGAATTTCCCTCAGCGCTAACGAACATGCGCCCGAAACCTTCCGAATTTCAGATTGCTCGATCGCGGCCCAAGACCCCCCAACGTTTCATTTGGTTTTCATTACGTACACGCCATCCCAATTGGCCTGCGGAGCTTCCTCTATGAATTCCTCCGCGCGTTCCAGGAAGGCCTGGGTCGGACCGTCGTCCGGATATATCGTGAGAATTTGAGCGAATCTGTCAGCGGCTTCCTGCCAATCCTGGTTGTGGTATGCGGCCATGGCGTGATCGAATTGTTGCAGTAACGCTTCGTATTTCGGTCTTTCCGCCGCTACATCGAGCAATTCGTAAATATTTACAGGCTGGTTTTTTCCCTTCACTTTTATCTTGTCGAGTTCGCGGCAGACAAATTGGGACGCGACCTCGCGGTAGGTGGCCTCGCTGATAACCAGCTTGGAGTGATACTGCTTGGTGATCCCTTCCAGGCGCGAAGCAAGATTTACGTTGTCGCCCATCACGGTCCATGCCAGACGCCGGTCCGAGCCCATATTCCCCACGTTGACGAGCCCGGTATTTAATCCAATTCCCACCGCAATCGGCGGACGTCCCTCGTTCCGCCATTTCAAATTCAATTTCTCGAGGCCTCGCACCATCTCCAGAGCGCAACTACAACTCCGGAAGGCGTGGTCTTGCTGCGGATAAGGCGATCCCCAGAAGGCCATGATGGCGTCACCAATGTATTTGTCCAGTGTGCCTTGATACGAAAAGATAATTTCAGTCATCGCGCCGAAGTATTCGTTCAACAAGTGTACGAGGTCGTCCGGCGATAATCCTTCGGACAGCGTTGTAAAACTGCGGATATCGCTGAACATGATGGTCAGTTCTTTCATCTCGCCGCCAGGCCGAATGTACTTTTCCGGATCCTTCTCGATCAACTCGATCACGCCTGGCGACAAGTATTGCGAGAAACTCTTTCGGATTTGCCGTTTGGCACGCTCCTCGCGAATCATTCGAAAACTAGTGATGGCTGCATAGTTGGCTGCCAGAGTGCCGGCAGGGATCACGAAACTGAGCCACCTTCCGTGTCTGGCGAAACTGAAATAGACAAACCACGCGAATGCCACCAGTGTGACGATCACCGTGATGGTGGAATAGAGCGGCGCGATACGGCTGAAGAGGAATCCGAAAAGGAGACCGAAGATTAGAATAAAGGCCACGTCCACTATTTCCTCGTCCGTTCCGCGGTTTAGAAATCCGCGGCCTTTTTCCCCGCTGTGCAACAGATTGTCGATGATGTTTGCATGCACCTCCACGCCCATGTAGCCGGTGTCCTGCCAGGGAGTATTACGAACGTCACCGGTGGCCAGCGCGGTCGCGCCGACGAGTACGATCTTGTCACGAAACGCCTCGGATGGAGTCGCTCCTTCTATGACATCGGCCATGGAATAGTGCGGGTAGGTATTGTATGGGCCAGTGTAATTGATCAGAGCGGTGCCATTGCGCGACGGCCGCAAAATATGTTCGCCGAGTTGAATTCGCTCCAAGCCATCCTCGGCGATGTAGGCCACGATCTGCTGGTCGGGAATTTTTTCGTATTCGCGAATTACTTGCAACGGCAGGGAAGGAAAGAAATCCTTGTCCTGATAGCGGATCATCAACAGAGCACGCCGCAGAGTGCCGTCTGCATCGGGATTAATATTCAGGAAGCCGTAAGACGCTGCTGACTCGGCAATCTTCGTAATGTTTGCTTCCACACCGGCGGCAACTGTTCCGCCGTTCTGAACCCACGCAGTTCCCAGGTCAAAGGCTCTCCCGTCTTTCGACTTGACCGGCACAACTTGAGGAAATGTTTGAGCCCATACGATGTTGAAGTACGCCTCGGCTGATTTCGTATCGGCTGATTTTGCGCGCTCGGGGTTGAGAAATAGGTGGCCCAAGATAACGTTGCCGCCCTTCTTTAGTGCTGCGGCAAAGTTGGCATCTTGGTCTGTAGAGAGTTCCAGTTCTTTTACCTGCTTCAGAACATTTGGCGAGATAGAGGCGCCGAGATTTTTCTGCAATTGTTGGAGTGCTTGCGGCCCCGAATTGCTTTCCGGAGTGGGGAACGATTCGTCAAACGCGATGACGCGCGCTCCGCCGGCGTTTAGCCGCTCGACCAAAGTTGCATAGTTACTTCGTGGAAGAGGGAACGAATTGATTTTTTGGAGCGTTCTCTCGTCGATACCGACAATGACGATTCGTGGGTCATCAGGACGCGCTCCGCGCAGACTGAACCTGGTATCCAGCGAGCTCTGTTCAATATTCTGGAGGAAAACAAAGCCTGCGCGATTGTCGCCATTAATTCCAGAGAAAACAAAGAGTGTAAGTCCGCTCAGCGTAACAAGGAGGGCTAGGGCGATATCGATACGAACGAAGGGAAACTTTCTAAGTCGCGCCGCCCAGCGAGACCAGTGCTCTTCCTGCAGTGTCATAAATATCGCGACAGCAGATACAGTTCGCGGCTTTTACCGCTTCCGTATGATTTTCACGGCCTCTGGTCTATCTACTCTTGGCCGGATTGCCGTTCTGAGTTCCGCTGGTGCCGATACCGATACCCACACTTAGACCAACGGCGATGGCTGTACCGATAATAACATTGCGCAGAACGTGATTTTTGCCAACGCGAGTCGGCGGCGGTCCGTTCTCGGGAACATCCGTGGACAATTGGCTGCTCTGCAACACGGCTACGGGAGTTTGTGACGTTTGAAACCCGCCGGGAGGAATTACTGAGACGATTTCGACCATTTCGCCGGCGCTGACTACAATCGAATTTCCGGTCGAACTTGTTTGTCCCGAATTGTTCTGCGCCTGTGCGTTACCGGTTGGAGTGACCGATACTTTTCCCTCGTAACAAATGACGGTGGTCTTGTTTGAAGCGTAGGCAACATAGAAGTCGGTACCGATCACGCCGATCACCGCATTAGGCGTGGTGATCTGGAATTTGCCTGCGGGCTGCGTGATCTTAACTACCTGGCTTCGCACTTTCCCGAAATTCATCTCCAGCGAAGTTTGTTGGGAAGCGCCGTCGTGCTGCACGATGCGAAGTTCGCTGTCTGAGCCCAAGCTCAGAATTGAGCCATCATCCAATCCCGCGCGCACGCGGCCCGAATGCGTAGTCTTCAACACATCATTCCATTGCAGGTCGTCTTTCACTTTCGCAGGCTGAGAATTGCGGGTAGCGGCCGGGATCATAGCGCTGATCTGCCCGGCGTGTTGGGCGCCTGTCTGTGGGCTGGCCAATGCCGGTAAAGAACAGAGCAGCAAACAAAGCGGACCCACCAAAATGCGTTTCAACAGATTCATTAGTTTTTCCTTGTTCGAAGCGAATTTCGTATGTTCAATCTTCGCATCGGACTTATGAAAGTCAACGTGGGAACCTTCCGGATGTCGCTTATATGCTTACATCCGATAGGCAACGTCCATCGCCCTTGTTTTTCCTAGCAGTGTGATTTGGATGCGGACCTCGTGTTAGAGTCTCGTTCAGATCATGCTGGCATATCTCTGCGGTCCAATCGAATTCGCCGAGGACGGTGGCAGACTCTGGCGGCAGAAACTCGCGCCGTTCTTGAGACAGCAACTAGGCCACCGCGTTTACGACCCGGCAGAAGACGAATTGAAAAACCTTACCGCCGAAGAAGCCGCCCACTTTCGTGAATGGAAGACGAATGACATGGAACGCTTCCGCCGAACTGTGCGCAAAATCATCGCCTTCGACCTGGACCTGATCGAAAACAAAGCAGATTACGTGATCTGCTTCTGGCCTTCGGCAAACGCTCAAAGTGGGGGCACTCCAGCCGAACTAACGGTAGCGTATAGGAAAGGCATTCCAGTCTACCTGGTGACGCCGATTGCGCTGGAACAGATAAGTGGGTGGATGCTTGCTTGCTCCGACCATTTATTCAAGTCCCTAGAAGAATTAAAAGAATTTTTGGCGCTTAAGTTCTCGCGCGAAAAGCAGACCCACCTTTGGAAATAGGCTCTGGCAGTTTCTTGCAGCCCCGGCGCCCTGCTACTGTCCTCAAACCAATTAGCAGAAATATATTCGCTTAAGAATTCTGCGTCATTAAGGGAGAGAACTTCTCGCCGCTAAATCCTTATCCTGATAGAATCCGCGCCGGATGGAAAAAATTATCATCGCCGTGGGTAGCGCGCGTCTTGTGAAGATGAATGCGGTGTCCGCGGCGCTCCGGTCCTTCGGCTCCTTCTTGAATGCGAGCGCGGAATTTGAAATTGAAGGGATCGATGTTCCGAGCGGCGTTCGCTCTACTCCTCTGACGCGTGAAGACACCATGACTGGCGCGCGTCAGCGAGCGGAAGCCCTGCTGAATCTGGCGCGAGAAAAAAATAAGTACTGGGAATACTTTGTAGGCCTCGAAGGAGGGCTTGACGTCATTCGCGACAGTTCCGATCGATTAGTCTTTCTTGAGAATTGGGCCTATGTAGCAGATCGCAGCCGGCTGGGATTTTTCGGACAATCCGGAGCGGTGCCGCTGCCGGATGCGCTCGTTAGGTCGGTGGTGGATCAAGGTGTGGAATTATCGGAGGCCATCGATGCGTTTACTGGCAGCCACGGAATACGTGACGCGCAAGGAGCGTGGGGAATCCTGACGCACAACCTGATCACACGCCAAGACGCTTTTCAGGCTGCGGTCACCAATGCCTTCGCACCGTTCTTTCATAGCGAGATATATTCGCAGCACTTCAAGCGCGGCATTGGGTAGCGTGGCGTGTAGTCCGCGACGACGAGATTCCATTGCTAGCCGGATTCAGAGCGCTGAATTTTCACCCGTGTATATGCTAGCCTGAAGTCAGGAGACGAAGCGTGGACATTGTAAAAGGGAACATGGGCTGGATCGAAGTTGTCGTCGGACCAATGTTCTCCGGCAAAAGCGAAGAGCTGATTCGGCGTTTGCGGCGTGCGGAGATTGCGAAACAGCGCGTTCAGATTTTTAAGCCGGTAATCGACCAACGCTACACGAAGAACGGAATCGTCAGCCATTCCGGCCTCGAACTGGATTCAGAACTGGTGAAAACGGGCGAAGAGATTCTCGCCAAGGTCGCGCCGCGCACCGAAGTGGTTGGAATTGACGAAGCACAGTTCCTGGGCGAGAGCGTCCTGGAAAGCTGCGTGAAACTCGCCGATCTGGGCAAACGAGTGATCGTCGCAGGTCTCGACACGGATTTTATGGGACGTCCATTCGAGCCCATGCCGCGCCTCCTGGCGGTAGCCGAAGAAATCACCAAGCTGCTGGCAATTTGTATGCGCTGCGGCAATCCTGCTGTGCATACGCAGCGGCTGGTTGCTTCTGAAGAGTTGATCGTTGTTGGCGCGGGCGGAATGTATGAAGCGCGCTGCCGCCGCTGCTTCGAACCGCTTTTGGCAGCTCAGAAGAGGGAAGAAGAAAAAGCCGCCGCTCCGCCGAAAGTTCGGGCTGCGATCAGCTAAGTTTTCCAAGTTTTTTCGCGAGCTGCGAACGTATTTCCTCCGCGATTGCCCGGTGTTCCTTACATCCCACGACTTCGAGCGCAGGCGGAGTCTGGTCCGCTAACTTCGATCTTTGCCACAAGCGCTCGATTCGTTTATGGCTCGCCTGCCATTCTGCGTCGTCAAATTCCCCTCGACTCCGCGCCAACGAGAGACGTTCGAGCGAAGGTTTCACTAGTTTCCAATCGTGGCAGTACAGCGCCATATCGCTGCCCGCTTGAAAAGTCAGTACAGCGGATTCCGCAGGCGTCCAGGTATTGGCTATTGCTCCCATGGCTAAATCGTCGGCCAGAATCACTCCGTCGAACTTGGCGCCACGCAAAATACCGTTAAGCAACTTGCCTGACAGGCTTGCCGGAAACTCGAGATCAATTTCCGGAAGAAAAATGTGTGCGGTCATAATCATCGGGATCTTCGCGAATATAAGCGCCTCGAATGGGATGAGCTCGGCAGATTTCAGGCGCTTCAAGTCGCCCCGAAAAACCGCTGAGTCCAGGTGCGGATCGACGGTAGCGTCTCCATGGCCTGGAAAATGTTTCGCGCACGCCAGGACTCCTTCTTTGGCAAGCCCGCGCGCGAAAGCCAGGCCCAGGCGGGACACTTTCTCTGCATCCGACCCGAAGCTGCGGACAGGTGTTACAGGACTGTCCGGATGCATGTGCAAATCAAGCATCGGCGCAAAATTCAAGTTACAACCTACGCTGTGCAACTCCCGTGCGAGCGCCCTGGCTTGCGTCTCGACCAGTTCTCCGTCGTCCAATTTGCCGAGATCTTCCGGTGAGACCCACGGCGTGAAAGGTTCGGGCAGCGAAAATCGCGTGCCGCCCTCCTGATCGATTCCGATCAAGACCGGATGGCCTGCGGCACGTTTGATTTCACCTGTGAGCGCACGCAATTCCGCGGGCCCGCTAAAATTTCTGGGGAATAGAACCACGCCGCCCAGACCTTGGGCCAGAAGATCGCGCAATTCTCCCGTTATGTCACGGCCGTGGAAACCTACAATTAATTTTTCGAGCACCTCGGCTGACACTTGCGCTGGAGTCATCGGCTCATCTGTTATGATGCGCGAGTTCTTTCGAACTCGTAGTATTTCGTTTCATCGACACCACATTCAGATTAGCCGCCAAGGAGTTTTCAAACAAGATGCGTATTGAAGCGCGCGCTCCCACAAGAATTGATTTGGCTGGCGGCACCCTGGACATCTGGCCGCTATATTTATTTCATCAGCCCGCGTTTACCTTAAATTGTGCGATCAACTTGCACGCCTCCTGCACTCTGGAAACGCGACGAAACAGTGAGTCCATCAGGCTGATTTCGCTCGACACAAATCAAAGCGAAGAATTTCGGTCCCTGCGCGCGCTGGCAGATTCCTCACATTACCGCCTTCCTCTGCTGGCGCAATTTGCGAAACATTTTCATTTCTCGCGAGGTTTGACGATTACCACAAATTCCCAGGCTCCGGCTGGCGCCGGTATTTCCGGGTCGAGTGCATTGGCGGTAGCGCTTTCGGCTGCCTTTGACCGACTCACCAACTGGGGAGCCAGTCGCGTTGACTGGATCCACCTAAGTCGCGACGTTGAATGCGTCGTTTTGGGTGTCACAACTGGGACGCAGGACCATTACCCGGCAGCCTTTGGCGGCGTTAGCCTGATTTCATACGGCCTGGGCGACGAAAATCGCTCGGAGCTTGGCGCGGACGTTGACGAACTCGAACAGCGATTGGTCGTCTGTTACACCGGCAAGCCGCGCCGGTCCGGGATCAACAATTGGAAAATCGTGAAGGCTCACATCGACGGCGACCGCCGGGTTTGGCGAAACCTCGAAGAAATCGCAAAGATCGCGCAAGAAATGCCCGCCAGCATCCGCGCCGGCAACTGGAGGGAAGCTGGGCGATTGTTGCGCGAAGAATGGAACTACCGCAGACGCAATCTGCCCACGATTTCGACGCCGACTATAGATCGTATCATTGCCCAAGCGCGAAAAGCCGGCGCGCTCGGCGGAAAAGTTTGCGGAGCCGGTGGTGGAGGTTGCGTTGCGCTGCTAATCGAGCCTGGCTCGCGGGCCCGGGTGGAAGAAGCCGCGACCTCTGCAGGTGGACAAGTGCTGCCTGTACGAATCGACCGTCGCGGTGTGCGAGTACGGCAAGTACACTGACCTCTCCTGTTGTGCGTGGGCCTGCAGCCGGAATGCTCTTCCAACGAGCCGCCACTCACCTGCAACCATCCAAGCTTGCCGCGAATCCATATTCATCTAATCGTCAAAATACAATAAAATAGGCTTGGAACGAGTATCCATGTACATTCGCTGCATTCTCGTAATTGTTGCTGCCATGGGTATCAGTGGTGACACCGCTGATGTCAATCGCTACCGCACGCCCGTGCTTCCTGACACGCCGGACGTTGGTACGCTGCCTACCCCCGTTCGCTCCGTGGACCTATTTGGTCCTGGAATGTTTATTTCCGTGGGGTCGCAAGCTTCCAACAAACAGACTCCGCTCCAACCGCAATCTCGGTTGGAAATTATCCGCTACGTTTCAGGGGAGTTTGCCAAAACGGTGTCGCCGATTCCCGGAGGACGAAAGGGATTCAGAATTCCTGTGGGCGAGAAATTGAACCAGGTGGAGTTGAGGAGGGCGCTACACCAGGAGGGCGCCGCGGTGAACGCGGGCGAAACTGTACAAGTCACTAGCGTGGAGTTCCGCACTAGAGAAATTGTCGTCCAAGTGAACGGCGGCGGCAAAAAACATTTTAATGTTCGCGAACACCTGCAGGTCGGGATCGGAGGATCACAAGCCCCGGGAACGGCGCCGAGCGGCCCACAAGAGAAACCGGGCGCGACGCTGATCCTGGACTACGGCGGCCCTGTTCCGGATCTGAGCGCCGATGACGTGATGACCGCGTTGCAAGCGTTCTTGAGCTTTTCCAAAGAGCAATCGGCTGCGGTGAATTGGGTGGATACCTTGCCCGCTCAATTTAAGGACGCCATCAAGGATCAGAAGGCAGTCGTGGGCATGGATCACGAAATGGTGCTGGCGGCGCTCGGACGTCCGGATCACAAAGTTCGCGAGCGCGATCCGGACGGTGCAGAGACGGAGGATTGGATTTACGGGAATCCACCTGCCAGGACAGTCTTCGTCACTTTTAATGGCGATAAGGTAATCCGCGTGAAAGAATACGAGTAACCGCGTTGACTTTTTTCCCTGCGCACCCTAGCATCACCAGTCGGTAAGTACCTCGAGGACGCTTCGAGTTCGTCGTCCGCATTTCATTGCACGTGCCGGGAGGCCTCATGTCGATCAAGGTTGGGATTAACGGATTCGGGCGTATCGGACGCAACATTTTTCGCGCAGCGCTCGAAGATCCGTCAATTGAAATTGTAGCCGTCAATGACATTACTGACCCGAAAACGCTGGCCCATTTGCTCAAGTACGATTCGATTCTGGGCAACCTGCCCAATAAAGTTACGCACACGGAAGACTCCATCGCCGTTGACGGGAAAAGCTTCAAAGTTTTCCGCGTGAAGGATCCCGCTGAGCTCGATTGGACCTCCGTGGGGGCCTCCATCGTTGTCGAATCTACCGGGCTTTTTACCAAAGGCGTCGATGCCCGCAAACACATTCGCGGGTCTGTGAAGAAGGTAATCATTTCCGCGCCCGCCACCGACCCCGATGCCACTTTCGTTCTCGGCGTGAACGACAAATCCTACGACCCTGCGAAGCACCACGTGGTTTCCAACGCCTCCTGCACCACAAATTGTCTGGCTCCGGTTGCCAAAGTAATTCACGAAACTTTTGGCATCAACGTCGGCACGATGACCACGGTGCATTCTTATACCAACGACCAAAAACTCCTCGATTTGCCGCATCCGGATCTTCGCCGATCTCGAGCTGCCGCTCTTTCCATGATTCCCACCTCCACGGGAGCCGCCAAGGCGCTTCACCTGGTGATTCCTGAACTTAAGGGAAAATTAGATGGCTATTCGCTGCGCGTGCCCACGCCCAACGTCAGCGTAGTGGACTTGACCGTAATGACGGATAAGCCCGCGACCTTGGAGTCGGTGAATTCGGCGCTGAAGAACGCAGCCAGCGGGCCAATGAAAGGCATTCTTGCTTACACCGAGGAAGAACTAGTCTCCGTCGATTTTCGCGGCAACCCTCATTCCGCGATCGTCGATTCTGGATACACGCGCGTGGTAGGTGGAAACTGTGTGAAAGTCTTAGCCTGGTACGACAACGAATGGGGCTACTCGAGCCGCTGCCGCGATCTGATCAAAATTCTGGCTGCCAAGCTCTAAGCCACCGAGGAGAACGCCGCATGCTCTGTCCGCGAACATGAATAAGCTTTCCATTCGCGATCTTGAACTAGGCGGCAAGCGTGTGTTCATACGCGCGGATTTTAACGTCCCCATGGCCGGCGATAAGGTCGAAGACGACACACGCATTCGAGAAACGCTTCCAACGCTCCGCTATGCCATCGAGCAGGGCGCAAGGTTAGTCCTCGCTTCCCACTTGGGCCGTCCAAAAGGAAAAGTAGACCCAAAATACACGCTCTCACCGGTAGCGAACCGCTTGCGCGAACTCCTCGGCAAGCCTGTCGCCTTCGCCTCCGATTGTGTGGGTGCTGATGCCGAAGCAAAAAGCAAATCCTTGGGCCATGGGGATGTTCTGCTTCTTGAGAATGTGCGCTTTTATCCGCAAGAAGAGGCTAACGACCCGGAATTTTCTCGGCAACTCGCGCAATTGTGCGATGGGCTTTTTGTTTGCGATGCTTTCGGCTCCTCCCATCGCGCGCACGCTTCGGTAGTGGGTATAACCAAATTTGTTCGCCAGGCCGCTGCTGGTCTGCTGATGGAAAAGGAACTCACTTATCTCGGAAAAGCTATATCGAATCCCGATCGTCCGTTCGTTGCCATTCTAGGGGGAGCAAAAGTTTCCGACAAAATTGAAGTGGTTCAAAATTTGATGAAGCTTGCAGACACTCTCCTGATTGGCGGAGCCATGGCTTACACTTTCCTCAAATCACAAGGGCTGCCAATAGGGAAGTCGCTCGTCGAAAACGATAAGCTTGATCTTGCTGGCGGCCTGCGGGAAGACGCCCGGCGTCGCAATTTCCGTTTTTTGCTTCCCCTAGATCACGTGGTTGCGGAGTCGCCAAATTCGGCCGAAACACGCATTGTAGATATCGCGCAAACGCCGGAGAACATGAGGGGCCTCGACATCGGCCCTAAGACGATCGCCTTGTTCAACGAGCAAATTAAAGGTGCCCGCACGATTGTATGGAACGGCCCGCTAGGAATTTTCGAGAAGCCCGCGTTTGCTCAGGGTACTTTGGCGATTGCACGCGCGGTAGCGGCGGCTTCCGTGGCAGGCGCGACCTCGATTGTCGGTGGGGGCGATTCGGTAGCGGCAATTGAACAATCTGGCGTAGCCTCAAAAATCTCCCACATTTCGACCGGTGGCGGCGCTTCCCTCGAATTTCTAGCCGGAGAAAAGCTTCCGGGCGTTGAAGCGCTTACAAATAAATCCGGAAGCCAAAAGGATTTCTAATTGCCTCGCCGCCCCGTAATTGCCGGCAACTGGAAGATGTACAAGACTCGGGCAGACACCCGGCAATTTTTTGACGCGTTTAAACCGCTCGTGGCCGCCTCGCATCATTGCGACATCGTCATTGCGCCGCCTTTCACTGCGCTCTGCACTGCTGTCGAGGCCGCCGCTGGAAGCGCTATAACCATTGCGGCCCAGAATGCTCACTGGGAACGCGAAGGCGCTTTCACAGGCGAAGTTTCCATGCCCATGCTCGTGGAGACTGGCTGCCGCGGCGTAATCATCGGACACTCCGAGCGACGCCAGTATTTCGGCGAGACGGACGAGTCTGTGAATCGCAAACTCAAGGCGGCGCTTCAGGCTGGTCTTACTCCTATCGTTTGCCTAGGAGAATTAGCTGCCGAGCGCGACGCCAATCTGACTCACGCGGTATTAAAGCGCCAATTTGAAGGCGGTTTTGCCGCGTTGACCGATGTGGAGTTCTCGCGTATTCTGTTAGCTTACGAACCGGTATGGGCGATCGGCACGGGGCGAACAGCTACGCCGGAAATCGCGGCAAGCGCCCATGGTTTCCTACGCGAGTTAGCCAGGAAGCGATTTTCGCCGGAATCTGCCTCCGCACTTGGTATCCTCTACGGTGGTAGCGTCAAGCCCGACAATATAAAAGGGTTGATGGCGCAAGAGGAAATCGATGGTGCGCTCGTAGGCGGAGCGAGTCTGGAGGCGAAGTCGTTCGCCGCGATCGTGAATTTTTAGCGCCGACTGCCCGGGGGAATTCAGCGGCGGCCATAATGGAGTTCTGAATGTCGTCTTGGACCAAGTGGGGATTATCTTTACTCCTGGCAATCGCCCTGATTTGGGTAGGCTGGCGAATGACGTTTATTCTGGTGACGCTGCACGTGGCCGTCTGTTTCGTGCTGGTAATCGTCATCATGTTGCAAAGTGGTTCGGCTGCTGATTTGGCCGGAGCTTTTGGCGGCGCCGGTAGCCAAACCGCCTTCGGTCCTCGGGGCGCGGCGACTTTTCTGTCTCGCGCCACCACCTGGTGCGCCATCGTATTCATGATGACCTCGCTCACTCTGTCTGTGAAGCGCGCCCCGTCGGAAGCGGCGGGCGTCCATTCCATTATGGAGGACACGCAGCACCCAGCATCGAAGCCAGACAAGCCTGCTGTTCCCAGCGGCGGACAGATTCCGTTAGTTCCGCCGGCTCAGCCGACTGCACCGAAGAAGTAACCGAGTGCTTTAGATTTTAGGAAGTAGCCCCCCATTGCGGCTGTGGCGGAATTGGCAGACGCACCAGCTTGAGGGGCTGGCGGTCGCAAGACCGTGGTGGTTCGAATCCACTCAGCCGCACCAACACTTAAACGCAAGCGTAAGCAGCGCTTCGCGATTCCTCAACGTCAGTCAGATCTGGCTTGCCAGAAAGAACACCGCTGTTGGATGGAAAGATAATTCTGCGGTTAATCCCAGAAGTCGTCGCGGTCCAGAAGCTCCACTCCGATTTGTCTGCGTCCGTCACCGTCATATCGACAGTAAACTACGCGCGCTTGTGCCCGGCTGCCTTTGTCTCTTCGGCATAGAACCACTCTGCCGCCAGCTTCGACTGCGTGCCGGCAAACCAATCCGGCGCCATGTCGGCTGGTGGTTACGGTCCAGGTTTCTTCTTCCCATGTGCGGGCGGGATCTTCGCGTCGAAGCCAGACCGGTACCGAAGAAGTGAGCCGCGGACTGCGTCGGATCCGCTTGCTTAATTCCGACGCACGAAGAAGAAACTCGAGCAGTTGAGTCTTCGTTTCTCCGTCAACATTTGGAGGACCGTCGGAAATTCGCCGCGCTTGTTCCACGCTCAAATTCAAAAATTTCCTGAAGGACTCGATTTCAGAATCAGCGGGTTGGCTTTTCAATCTGTCATTACGCGCTTCCAGTTCTTGAAAACAAGCGGCGAGGAAGTGTTCGGTGCAAAGGCGCTGGGCGTCGAAATCCGCGGCGGCCGGTTCTCCGCACGAGCCGGAACTGCAAACGGCGTCCTCCATTGTCTGTGGCAGGTTGTGTGATTCTATTTGATCTTCCACGGTACGCCCCAGCAATCTAACAGGTTCATCTTACTTCTCTTTCGGCGCTTTACCCATTCCCTTGGCAAGTTCTGAAATCGCGCCACCCACAAACTCCAGATGGCTGCGACTGTAAGTGGCCAATTCACTCGCAAAGTGCTGGGAAGTCTCAGCTGCTTTCTCCTTCAGCGAACTGAAGGCCTTGTCCAAAATAGGCTGAAAGGCCTCGCGGAAGTGGCGTTCCGCCTCAGCCGAGTACTTCTGGCCCGAAGCGCGAAGATTGTTCAGCGCGAACTGAGTGGCCTGTTTGCTCTGCGCTTCCAATTCTTCTTTCGCAGCATCGAGCCTTTCCCGAATTGCCGTCTCGAACTGTTTTTCAAAACGCGTGTAGATTTCTTCGGTTCGCGTCGCTGATTTTTCCACCGATCGCTCGACTGCTTGTTCCAGCTCGCCCTTCTGCTTAGCCAGGTCAGATGTCACTTTCAGCGCGTTATCAATGCTGGGCGCCATCTGTTCTTTCATGCGCGCTACGATTCGGGCCACGCCTTCTTTTCGAGACGCTTCGATCACTCCCTGCACGCGCTCCGTCGCTTTTGCAGCCAGTCCCAATGAAGTATCTTCGAGTTCGCGCGTGCGCTGTTCCACTCGTTCCAACGCTTGTTGCACGTCGGCTTCCAGTTTTTTCTTCCACTGGCCGTAAAGAATCCGAGCGCTTTCTTGGCTGGCTTTATTTAATTGTTTGATGGATTGTTCGATCCATGGTCCGGCCTGCGAAGCGCTCGTATCCGATAGAATTTGTTTGGCCTCTTCGCGAAGTGTTGCGCGCAGTTCGACCAGCATCGATGCGGCTTTCTCGCGAACCGAAGACGCTGCTGCTTCCGCCAACATGCCTTCCATCTGCTGCTGGAATTCGCTCATTAACTGGCTAACCGGCCTGGCGGAAGGCGGCGCCGATGCTGGCAATTCAACCTGTCGCGCACTGCTAGTTTTTCCGCGCTTGTCTTCCACTACGATACCGATCGATTCCGGCCTTGGCACGGCAAAGGGCTTCGGCTTTGAGGTATCCATTTCCAGGTTACGAGGTCCAGTAAAAGGCAGCCAATCCTGAGGAGGAGAATCGATGCCCCAAATATTCTCGGGGGATTCCAATTCTACGGCGGTCTGAAAGAGCCCGCTAGGATCCTTCGGACGATCGACCCACTTCACGCGCCCGCGCGCCGAAATTGACGTAGAATTTTGTTTTGGATTTTTTAGCTGAAGAACGACCAAGGCGTTGGTCAACACCTGGTGCTTGGAAAGATATTTGACGCCATGGCAGCTGATCGCCACAGTGGATACTTCTTCACTGTAAGGGCCGCGGAAAGAATCCACTCCTTCCACTTTCAGAGGAATGGCGTGTTCTACGCGCGTGCTGCGCCGCGCTGGCCGGAAGGCAGCCGAGCTATTAGACATATTCGTCTCTCAGTACTGGGAAACTTAGGATAAGTCAGCTAGCAGAGATTGGCGGGCAAATCGGCACTAGAATTTTCTAAGAGTTACTACCAGCGTAGTCGGCGGGCCGGGGATGCGAATTTAACGCCATAACCAACCTGCGCTATCATGGTGAGTGATCGCGTGGAAGTAGTCAGGTAGGCCTAGAAAGGGTCATTTTCGTGGGTACCACCATCCTGAAAGCTCTTCTAGAACAGCACTCCGATTCGCAGAAACTTGATTGGGAAATCGAACAGGCCTCTGTTCCGCGTCGCATATTCTTGTTATCGCCGATCAACGCCGCCGGCGTCCGCGCGAAAATGATTCTCAGTGAAAAAGCTAAATTTGAGCTGGCGGTACAGTTGCGCGAGCAAGGCGTGCCTCTGGGCGACGTATTCAGTTTCATCAGCGGGCTTTATTTTCGGGGAAAGATAGCTTATGCCAACGCTTTCGGCGGAGCTTCCTCAATCACACCGAGCGCCTACGTCATTATGGCCGGACGCGGCCTGATTCCGCCGCACACGATTGTTAGCCAAGAAGATTTGAGAAAGCTTTCAGGAGTACCCATCGATCACCGTGACGCACGGTTCCGCGAGCCCCTTGAACGTGATGCTCGCGCATTGAGCAAAACGGTCGGTCCCGATTGCGAGGTTGTGCTGTTAGGAAGCATTGCCACGCCGAAATACGTGGAACCGTTGCTCGGAATTTTCGGCGAAGGCCTGCTCTTTCCCTCGGAGTTTGTAGGGCGCGGAGATATGAGCCGTGGTGGTTTGATGCTGAGGTGCGCCCGTGAGAACATTCAACTGACCTACGTGCCGGTTGCAACAGCGCAGCGTCACGGCCCCAGACCGCCGAAACTGCCCAAGCCAACGCGTCGCAAAGCGCGCGGATGAGTTTCATTTTGCTGTTTGTTGCCCAATGGAATGCTTTTGAACGTATTCCGACGGCAGGTGTCGAAATCTTTCCTTCACAATCACTCTTGATATTCGGCACCGCTTGTATATGATGCCGTTGGAAAATTAGAACGCAATCCCATCGAGCGCTTCCTGCGCACGGTGCCAGGGGAGCAATAGCGATGCGACTCGGCAATCGCAACAGTGAGAGCGGTTCCGCAGCGACAGCGGGTCTGCTGGCACTACTGATAGTGATTCTAGTGGCCGTCACCGTATACATTTTTGTCGCAAAACTGTACCCGCCGCCTTCCACCATAACGGCCGTGGGTCAGGCGGTCGATCATCAGTACTTCCTCACCCTGTGCGTCACGGGCACCGTTTTTATTCTTTCTCAGCTTGGACTTGCTTACGCCATTTGGCGCTTCCGCGATCACGGACAACAAGCGCATTTCACGCGTGGCAATAACACCTTGGAGATGATCTGGACTACGGCGACGATCATTCTTTTCCTGGGCCTCGGTTTGCTGGGGCGCAAAGCCTGGGCCGAAGTGCGGTTCACTCCCGCGGAGCCAGATGCGGTGCGAGTGGAAGTTACCACAAACCAGTTTGTGTTCAACTTTCGCTATCCAGGACCGGACGGCAAATTCGGCAGGCTCGATCCAAAACAAGTGAGTGCTTCCACTGGAAACCCGCTTGGCATTGACGAAAATGATCCGGCCGGAAAAGACGACATCGTGATGCCCACGCTCACCGTCCCGGTGGATCAGCAGGTCGAGTTGCTCATCCGTTCCCAGGACGTGATTCACAATTTTTACGTTCGAGAGTTGCGGCTTCAGCAGGACTCGGTTCCGGGGATGATAATTCCGATCCATTTCACCGCAAACCAAACAGGCCATTACGAAATTATGTGCACCCAGCTTTGCGGGCTAGGGCATTACCGTATGCGCAGTTTTCTTGACGTCGTATCGGAAGCCGAGTACCAGAATTTCCTGAAGCAGCAACAGCAGGGTGCCGCCCAGTGAACCCGATCCATATGTCAGGAGGCCATGCATGAGTTCGCACGCCCACACCGGGCACGCGGTTGTAGTAGAACCCCGCGGGTTTATTCGCAAATATATTTTCAGCGTCGATCACAAGGTAATTGGTATTCAGTATTTCCTTCTCGCTCTCACCGCTGTGTGCGTCGGAATCGTTCTCTCGCTCTTGATGCGTTTTCACCTTGTCTATCCGGGAGCACATCTCCCCTTTGTAAGCGGCGGAATACTCACTCCTGAACAATATCTCGCGCTGCTTACCATGCACGGGACGATCATGGTGTTTTTCGTTCTGACCACAGCTCCTCAAGGCGGTTTCGGCAATTATTTTCTCCCTATTCAGATTGGCGCGCCGGACATGGCTTTCCCACGCCTGAATATGCTGTCCTTCTGGCTCACGTTCCTCGCATTTATCGCAATTCTTGCGGCGTTTGTTGTTCCCGGTGGCGCTCCAATCAGCGGCTGGACTGGCTACACTCCGCTGAGCGGCATGGGCGAAGTCACCGGGCCCGGCGAAGGCTGGGGCCAGACCCTGTGGATCATCAGCATCTCCCTCTTTTGCCTCGCGTCTCTGCTGGGCGCTCTGAACTTCATCGCCACGACAATTGATCTTCGTGCTCCGGGCATGACTCTTTTTCGCATGCCGCTCACCGTATGGGGCTGGTTTGTCACCGCGATTCTCGGCCTGCTCGCTTTCGGAGTGCTTCTAGCTGGTGGAATTTTGCTCCTTCTCGACCGCTCGGCCGGAACGAGTTTCTTCCTGCCCGCCGGTCTGGTTGTAAACGATCAGTTGCAGCCTCACAGCGGCGGCTCTCCGCTCCTCTGGCAGCACCTCTTCTGGTTTTTCGGGCATCCCGAGGTTTACATCGCGATATTACCCGGCATGGGAGTGGCCTCGCATGTTCTTTCTACCTTTGCGCGCAAACCGGTTTTCGGATATCGCGCGATGGCTATGGCGATCTGCGCCATCGGTTTCCTGGGCTTCATGGTTTGGGGCCATCACATGTTCCTCAGCGGCATGAGCCCGTATTCAGGCTTCACATTCTCCGTGCTGACGATGTCGATTGGCGTTCCTTCCGCCATTAAGACCTTCAACTGGATTGGAACTCTCTGGGGTGGCAAAATTCAGTTCAAATCGCCCATGCTGTTTGCGCTTGGTTTCGTTTCCCTGTTTGTCAGCGGCGGACTCTCTGGCTTGTTCCTAGCGCAACCTGCGGTGGACAATATGCTTCACGCCACCTACTACGTTGTAGCGCACTTTCATTTAGTAATGGGTGTCGCGGCCATCTTCGGAATTTTCGCCGCCACCTATTTCTGGTTCCCGAAAATGTTTGGTCGCATGATGAGCGAACCATTGGCTAAGCTGCACTTCTGGTTCACCTTTGTAGGAGCCTATTGCATCTTCATGCCCATGCATTTTGTGGGAATCGCGGGCGGTATTCGGCGCTATGCTGATTCCACGGGCACCACCTACGCAGCCCTTCTTCAGCCCTTGCATATGTTCATGACCTACGCGGCATTCATCACCGCTGCAGCCCAACTGGTTTTCCTTTTCAATTTTTTCTGGAGCCTGAAGCACGGTGCCATGGCAGGCAAGAATCCCTGGAATGCCACCACGCTTGAATGGATCACGGACTCGCCGCCTCCGATCGACAATTTCGGCGGCCATTATCCCAGCGTGTATCGTGGCCCCTACGAATTTAGCGTTCCAGGCTACCGGCAAGATTTCATTCCGCAGAATCTGACGCCGGAGGAAGCGGCGCTGTTAAAGTTGAAATAGCCCCGAGAGGCAGGGAGTTTTTATGCCAGGCAGCACTGTCACTGAAGAAGTCGAGCTAATCGGTACCGGAAAAGGGGGCGGTGGAGACTCGTCCCGTGACCAGGGTGGCTTTGGTGGAGGCGGCGACGATTGGAAAGGTTCGTCCGGCTCCGCTCGCGTCCCGCAGCGCGCTTACGTTACCGGAATGGTCATCGCGCTCAGCGGCATTCTTATGTTTTTCATGGCGCTCGTGAGCGCCTACATTGTCCGCAAGGACATGCCCAACAGCGCCTGGGTGCAGCTCAACGTCCCGCGCATCCTTTGGCTGAACACGCTGATTCTTCTTGCTAGCAGCTTCACACTGGCCCGTTCCCGCAGTCGCTTTCTCGCAAACGACGACGCGGGCTTCCGTCACTGGTGGGGTGTCACCACCATCCTCGGAATTTTCTTTTTGATCGGTCAAGTAATCGCCTGGCGCCAACTTGCCGCCGCCGGACTTTTTCTAGCGACCAATCCAGCCAGCAGCTTTTTCTACGTTTTCACCGCCGCGCACGGCCTTCACCTTTTGGGCGGCGTTCTGGCACTTCTTCTGGTCGCTCTCAGGCCAACTCACAACCTCACACGCGGCACGGCCACTGAAATCGTTTCGATGTACTGGCACTTTATGGACGGACTTTGGGTTTTTTTGTTCTTACTCCTCCTTCTGGGACGGTGAAAAGTGAGTGACACGGAATTCGAAGGCATAGTGGAGTCACCTTGGTCGGGCGGCGCCTCTCCCTTCGCCATCAACTCCAAAAAGTTGGGGATGTGGCTTTTCATCGTTTCCGATTCGCTCACGTTTTCGGCCTTGCTCGTCAGTTACGCCTACGTCCGTCTGGAAACCCCCAACTGGCCCCGGCCGTTTGAGATTTGGCCGGCTATCGCGAAGTCGTCGTTGATGACGTTCGTTTTGCTCTCCAGTAGCTTGACTATGGTTTTGGGCGTGAATGCCGCCTTCAAGGGCGACCGCAAGAAAACAGTCCGCTACCTGATCGCCACTATAATTTGCGGAATCGCTTTCGTGCTGATCCACGCCACGGAATGGGTCACGCTGTTCGGTGAAGGTGTGACGCCCTGGGGAAATCCCTGGGGTGTGCCGTTGTTTGGCGGCACGTTTTTTGGCCTCACCGGCCTTCACATGCTGCACGTAACGATCGGCGTCGTGTATCTGGCAATCATGGCGTGGGGTTTTGGCAAAGGGAAGTACACCGCGGAGCATGTGGAAGTGAGCGGTCTGTACTGGCATTTCGTTGACTTAGTCTGGATGTTTATTTTCCCCATGGTTTATTTGTTGAGCGTGAATCCGAAGTAACAAGGAGAGCACTGCCTAATGAGCGCGCACGGACACGCCGAACTTACGCACGAACATTCCGTAGGCAGCACCAAACTTTTTGCCACGGTTTGGCTGTGGTTGCTGCTGCTGACGGCCTTGGAAGTTTTTCTCGCTTACGAGAGACTCGAGGTCCATCTAATGATCACGATTCTGGTCGGCCTTTCACTCATCAAGGCCGCGTTGATCATGTCCTACTTCATGCACTTGCGATTTGAGCGCTTGGGGCTATTTCTACTCCTCGTCCCAGCCATGGTATTCTGCATTTGCATGATGCTGATCATGTTCTTCCCGGACAGCATTCGGCTCATGAACCTGCGGCCACATTAGCTGGCGGCATTGTTGCGGGATTTATTTTTGTCTTGTTGACGGACATATGCAGAGCTGCCTGACAATTCGATTTGCGACTTTGTTTGTACTGGCCTTTGTAATGCTGAGTGTCTCGCTCGCGCCTTCGGCATTGGCGCAAGGCTGCGCCATGTGCTACCAGAATGCTTCGGCCACCGGCGCGCAGGGAAGTCAGGCGCTTCGTCATGGCATCCTCATCCTCTTGTTTCCCACGGTGACCGTCTTTAGCGGTATCTTCGGCCTGATTTACCGCCGCCGGAACGTCGCGCGCTGAGCGCGCGATGTTTGCCGAGCGCACGAACTGGAATTTTAAATCCAATCGCCTCAGTGAAGCTCTTGCCAAGCATCGTGCAGCCAATAAGCCCCTGCTCGATTTGACAGTTTCCAATCCCACCCGATGTGGTTTTGTGTACGATCGAGGAAGCATCCTACGATCCCTGGCAAATCGAGGTTCGCTATCTTATGAACCCGATCCCAAGGGCTTGCTCGCCGCTCGTCAAGCGGTGGCCGAATATTATTCGGCCCGAGATATCGTGGTCCCGGTTGAGAACATAATTCTCACCACCAGCACGAGCGAAGCATACTCATTCGTGTTCCGAATTCTTTGCAATCCCGGCGACGAACTTCTGATCCCGGAGCCAAGTTATCCTCTATTCAGTTTTCTCGCGGATATCAACGACGCAAAACTTGTTGGCTATGCGCTACAGTACGACCACGGTTGGCAGATTGACTTTCACGCTCTCCAGCACGCTGTAACACCGCGTACTCGCGGAATCATCGTCGTTCATCCCAATAACCCCACAGGACATTTTTGCAAAGCTGACGAAATGAGAAAATTGAACGAAATTTGCTCGGCTCGCCAGATCGCCATCATCGCCGACGAAGTCTTCCTGGATTTCCATCTCGGTGCCACGCGGCCTTCCAGTTTCTCCGCGAACGCTGCAAGTCTTACATTCACGATGAGTGGCCTTTCCAAGATTGCTGGTCTTCCGCAAATGAAAGCCGCGTGGCTAGTCACCAGCGGTCCGGAGGAATTGAAGGCCCAGGCGCTTTCCCGTCTCGAAGTGATAGCCGATACTTTCCTATCGATGAACACGCTGGTACAGCTTGCTATTCCCGGTTTTCTGGAACTTCGCCACGGATTTCAAAATCAGTTGATGACGCGCGTGCGCAGAAATCTGACAAAGCTCGACGCACAGCTGGCGGCACAGAGTTCGTGCTCCAGATTAGAATTAGAAGGAGGTTGGTACGCGATACTTCGTGTTCCGGTTACCCGCTCGGACGGAGACCTAGCTATCGAGGTTTTAGATACCCAAGAAATCTACGTCCATCCCGGCCACTTTTATGACTTTCCAACAGATGGCCATTTAATTGTCAGCTTGATCGTGCCGGAACATGATTTCCGTGAGGGAATGAAGCGCTTGCTGTCGATATTCTAGAACTCTACGAGTTGCGTTCGGATCCAAGCGCTCCACTCACACGGCTACTCTTTGGCTACCTTCACGTAGTACAGGTCAGTGGCGAGGTCGAAATCTTCCTTCTGGAGTGAGGCCGACATGGTCTTCCACTCAGTCGTGGCCTCGATGATCTGCCAGTTATCTCTTTTCCCCACGCGAATGGGCATGCTGAAGCTTGCCTGGTCCACTTGCCAGCGATAGGAAACCGTGCGCGCCGATTCGTCAAACTTCAACTCGAGTGTAGGGATGGCTGGGTGTCGAAGGTATTGATTGAAGATTGGTGTCAGGTCCATGCCCGTGTGTTGATTGAAGTAGGCAACCACATCCTCGGTCATAATGTTTTTGTATTTGAAGTGCTGGTAGAAATCGTGCAGCAGCTTCCACCAGCGCGCATCGTCGTTCACTATGCTGCGCAGTGTGTTGAGGAAGAGCGCCCCTTTGAAGTACATGTCTTGGGGCGGCTCGGCCTTAATAGCGCACTCGGCGATAAATGGGTCGCTGGTTCTGCACCTTTGGCTTGTACCCGCGGAGGTACTTGATGGCGTCTTCATGCCCGAAGGTGTATTCGAGCTAGAGGCTTTCCAGGTAAGTGGTCCAGCCTTGCGAAGTTGCGGGGGGCGGTTTGCGCAAAAATCGATGAGGGAAGAAAAAAGACAAGAAATATAAAAGTGAGAAAGCAGTCGCGCGAGACTTGTCGGCGCAGAATAGAGTCCCCACTTGGCCGGTTGTTCGAATTCATTTCCGCAATGGAAAGATTAGCGCAAGCGCCCTGGGGGGTCGGCCGTTTCAGGTGTTTCGAGATTCAATTCTGGCCCTTCATGGTCTGGCAGTTTAGAGGGAGGAAGCTGCGGAATTCCAATTCCGCGATTCATTTCAAGATGTTCCTTGGCGCAACGTGGGCAATATCCCTTCCCAGTTTCTTCTTCGCGCTGGCTGGCCAGCTCGTAGCATTCGCAAACGCAGTCGCAATACCCAGTTGTCGAAGCAGTTTTGATCGGAACCAATCCCATCTGAATTCCTCCGTCGCAGGATACTACCCGCTAGCGTTAGGGGACGCAAGGCAGGAACATTGCGCGTCGTAAAATTCTAAACGTGTTCGAGTTGTGCAAGCCGGAACGGATCGCCAACCTTGTCATGAAGTTCCAGCCAGACGCTGTCCGCTTGAGACAAAAATACTTCGACGACTCGCGGATCGAACTGTCGCCCGGAATATCTGCGAATTTCTTCGCGCGCCACAGAGATAGGCATAGCCTTACGATACGGACGATCGGAAATCATCGCATCCAGCGTGTCGGCCACTGCGAATATCCGAGCGCCTAGAGGGATCTGTTCTCCTTTCAGGCCGCGGGGATATCCCGAACCGTCGAAGCATTCCTGGTGCGTCAACACGATCTCCGCCGCGTCTTTTAGAAAAGGAATTCGCTTCAGCACTGCAAATCCAATCCCGCAGTGCGTGCGCATGATCTCGCGTTCTTCAGCCGTTAAAGGTCCCGGTTTTCGCAGAATGCTATCCGGAATTCCCATCTTTCCGATGTCATGCAAAAATGCGCCGCGCGCGATGTGCCGCATCAGCCCTTTGTCCACGCCCATGAGCTTGGCCATCGTTATAGTAAACGCAGTCACGCGCTGGCAGTGGCCCTCGGTTTCCGCATCCTTCGCGTCCAACGCTCCGCCCAACGCCTCCAGCGTGTAGTCGTAAGATTGCTCGAGGTCTTGCAGAGCGATCGACAGTTGCTGCGTGCGCTCCGCCACTAAGTGTTCGAGATCGCTTTGGTAGGTCCGATTTTCCAGCACGAGCTGGCGATGTTCCAACGCGCGTCGCACACTCAGGTGCAGCTGATCCTTCTCAAACGGTTTTAGGATATAGTCGTAGGCTCCCGCGCGAATCGCTTCCAAGGCGATGGAGATGTCGTGCATCGCGGTAACCATAATCACCGGCACATCCGGGTCCTGCGCGCGCAACTCCGAAAGTAAACGGATCCCATCCATTTCGGGCATCACGATATCGCTTAAGACCAAATCAAACGAATCATTGTCAAAGGCTTCGAGCGCAACCAGCCCATTCGGGCACACGGTGCAGCAATAGCCTTGCGCATCGAGCAGCGTCGACACTACTTCTCGAATCGCTTCTTCGTCATCCACCACCAGGATTTTTTCTCGTTCCACGGCCCACTCCGGGATGTATCGGTCTTCAGTATAATCCACGCCAAATCCGGTCCCGCTTGACTTGTTATGGCAGAGTGCTAGTTTGCGCAATGCCTTAACCAGAACCTGTTACAGGCGATTTAACTATTGGCCTCCGGAAGCTCCAGTTGTTCCATCGCGTTTTCTGCATCGGCCGAAAGATTCGCGACCAAATTCGTAAGATGTATCAGAGGGCCAATGGAGACCGGTTTTCCGGCGGCCATCCAGCCCGAGAGCAGGCGATAAGAGACACGAAAACGAAATCTGAGCCACCTGCGAAATACCTGGTTACCTCTTGAAAGATTCGGAGTGAGCGACGCGACCAACTTGGCGAACTGTTCGGTGCGCGCAAAATCCGCAGCCACACCCCGTAAAAAGCGTGCCACGATTTGTCGTCGCTCTTCCCGCCACATTCGCTCAACCTCCGCCGATGTATTGCGGCGCACATATCGAGTGTCAGTGGACGCCAAAGATTGCCGCAACTGAGGCAGGTGTTGAGAATGCAAGGGGAGCAAGTTTTCAATCTTCGTTTCGAAACCAGTCGATATTTCCTCCGCTAAAGGTTGGCCTAGAAAGCGCAACAATCCGATCAGCATGCCGGCTAGAGTTACTGCGCCGAGAAGCAGGAATGTATTCACGCGCTAGCCACCAATGCTGCGAGCCTTTTGCATCTAAAGCCTCGCACAAGAACCGCATGAATCGATCAGGAACTCGATTATCTGCGCATGGGACAAATCATTAAACCGTTAAATGTTCCATTATTTACCGAATGGATGTTGACTCGGAAGCCCACAGACGATAAGATCCTCGCGGGTCAACGGAGTTGCTGTGGAGTCACTCGAGCGTTTTGCGCAAAATCGGCGCATCATCGAACACTTTGCCCTGCACTGGCTAGTGGGCGTCCCTACCGATCTGGCGCGCCTCCATCACGTCGCAAGCCTTGGCAACGTTTCTACCGGTACTTACTATCACCCGGGCTTGCGCGGAGCCTTTTCTGATCCGGCTATCCACCAGGCTTTGCAGTATTGTCATGAAGAGCTCTTTGACAAGGTTTTGGAGAAAACGCTCCAGGAGCAGGAAGCGGACCTGCGCCAGATGTTTTGTAACATCGCCGCGCCCGCTTTCGAGATTGCCAGCCGATGGCTCGAACTTGAATACTTCCGCATGTGGGTTCCCATTGGCACTCCGGCCTACCTTCGCGAGTTGTTCTGCTCCAATCTCCGCGTCATCCTCAACTCCATCGTGGCGGAACACTCGATGGTTTCCACAGCCGCTTAAGCTTTTTTGATCCGGCAGCGTCGAGGCCTGGAGCTCTCGCCTAAGAAGCGCCCGGAAAACCTGTTATTCTGGATTGTCATCCAAGTTCCTGTACCTTGTTTGTCCACCGTGCCGGAGGTGAATATTGAAGCAATTCGGTATTTTGATTCTGACCATCTCGTGCGGACTTTTTGCTGCTGCCGGGCAGCGTCCTACCGCGACGTCCGTGCTTCCGGCACCCACAGCATCTCCCGCGCAAGTGGCAACTCCTTCCAATCCTGAATTTCTGAAAGCTGCGGACGAAGTGTTGGCGCAAATGAGCCAACTCCTGGACTTGCCTATTAAGGAGCCTCTCAAAAAGAGTCTTCGCTCAAAGCAGGAAATTCGCGACTATCTCATCCGCGAGGAAAAAGAGGACAGAACCGATCAAGAACGCTACGCCGACTCAAAAACTCTGCAAGCCTTCGGCTTGATACCGAAAGATTTTCCTCTGGATTCGTTCATGCTCGATGTTCTTACGGACCAGGTCGCTGGCCTGTACGACCCGAAAGCGAAAGAATTTTACATCGCGGATTGGATCCCAGCCGACGAACAGCGCGAAGTGATGTCTCACGAATTGACTCACGCGCTCGAGGACCAGTCGTTTCACATCGATCCATGGATAAAAGCTGCTCGTCCCAATGATGACGCTGAACTCGCGCGCGAAGCCGTCAGCGAAGGCTCGGCGCTTGCCGCTATGGTGGATTACACCATGCGGGACCAGAACGTCGGCGTCCGCGATCTGCCGGACGTCTCGCTGATTATTCGTTCCGGCGCCGTGGCCGAAATGGACAAAGACCCCAAGCTCTCAAAAGCTCCACCTTATATTCGCGACGAGTTGCTTTTCCCTTATCTGGCGGGGACCGGATTTTCACAGCAATTTCTGAAGGCCCATGCAGGCTGGAAAGACCTGCATCTGATTTTTCAGAATCCGCCTGTTTCCACCCAGCAGATCATTCATCCTGATCTTTATTTGTCGAACGTTAAACCCGAAGCCGTCACGCTGCCCGATTGGAAAAATCTTGCTCCCGACGATTGGAAGCTTCTGGAAGAAAATGTTTTGGGAGAGTTTGGCTTTGCCGAGGTCTTGAAACAATTCCTCGGGCCGGAGCGCGCGGACATGACCTCCTCTGCTTGGAAAGGCGACCGCTATGCCATATTTGAGAACGCAAAAAACAAAAATACTTCGCTGGTGTTTCGCATCGTACTGGACAATCCGGACGACGCCGCGCGCTTCTTCGGGCAGTACAGCGAACTGCTCGAGCTGAAGCATCCGGATCGCAAGGAACTCTATCGCCGTCCTAACTTTTTCCAGTTTCAAACGGATGCGGGCGGAGTTTTTCTACACTGCGCCGCAACCAGCTGCTTGGTCGTGGAGAATGCCAGGCGCGAAACTTTTGAAAATATTAACCATGCGCTAGCGTTGCCCGCTGCTCCTGCTCCCACTGCTGCGGATTCCAAACCGCCCCGATCCATCACCCGGTTGCAGGGTCCGGTCGAATCTGATTGCCGACGAGTCCAGTGCCGAAATATCGCGGACCTTTTCGGCTCCGGGCTTTAGTCGTTGAGCGATATTCCGGTGGGGTCCGTCCGGTGGATCACCATCATGGTCTGATCGTCCGCCTGCCGCGTTCCCGACGAAAAGCTATTTACATCCTTCAGGCAAGCCGCCAGTAATTCCTGCGGCTTCCATCCGTGGCGTTCGCCGGCTACGCGCATAATCCGCGACACGCCGTATTCCTCGCCTTTCGCGTTTGCCGCTTCCAAAATTCCGTCGGTATATAAAAGCAAACTGTCCCCTGGCCCAAGGTTTACACGGTCGATCGTGTAAGTACTCTTCGCAAACATTCCGAGCGGAAGTCCGGTGGAAGAAATCTTCCGCACTCCATTTTTCTCGATGACCAGAGCAGGGAAATGCCCAGCGCTTCCGATTTCAATTTCGCCCGCAGCACCAGCGCGCCCGCAGATAAGCGTGGCGTACTGACCCGCAATCGTACTCTCGCAAAAAACGTGATTCGCTCTTTCGAGCAGGCCGTCGAGTTCCAATCCCACCCCTGACAGCGACCGAAACATTGCGTGCAGATGGGTCATTAAAAGCGAAGCCGCCACGCCTTTTCCGGCAACGTCTCCGAATAGAAAAACGAGCTTGCCGTCGCCGTTCGCGGGCGGAATCAAATCGCAATAATCGCCGCTCACTAGTCCCGCCGGTTTGTAGTGATACTGGATGTGCCAATCGTTGAACCGTACTTTTGCTTCTGGAAGTAGCCCGCGCTGGATTCGTGCCGCCAGCTCCATATCGCGTTCGAGTGCGCGCTGCTCTCCGCTGGTCAGATGATCGAGGCAAAAACGTACCAGAGGGTCCGCCAGCAGGCGGTCCTTCTCAACGGTATCGTTGCAGGCAGGACAAATTCCGTACGTTCCATCCTCCATTCGTTGCAGCGCCGAATTCACTTCACTCAGCGCATCTACGAAGGGCGCCGGAGAAACCTCCGGCGTTGCAGACGAGATCGCCAAGGTTATTTCTTCGCGCCTTTTCTCAAGCTGCTCTCGAATATACGGGTCGGTTACTGCGGACATGGTGATTTCCTCCACTTCCGGGGTTCTCGCAACTCTGGCGGCGGTGCTATCCGATTCGGACATGAAATCCCCTGGGTTTCTCTGTCCTATTCGATTCGCAAGGGGGGGCTGCGGATTCCACAACCATCGATTTCAGCGGCAGATTTGCGGCCTTGCGTTCAACGCGGGCTAATCGGCGTGCGAACCGCCCTCGCAGCTTCTGATAAGCGCCGGTTGCAATACTCCCGGAACGCTTGGCCTGCTGAAGGGCATTCAGCGCCTCGCGCGAAATTTCAGCAGCCCGAACTGTTTCTCCGCTGTGGCGTTCGTAAGAGATCGCCAATTGTTCGTACGCTTCCACTCCTTCGCGAGAGTTTCCAAGCAGGCCTTCCCAAAGATCGCGCGCGAGCGTCAGATCGCCTTCGCGCTTCGCAAGCCGCGCCAGCGATTTCTTCGCAGCTCGATCTTTCTCCAGAGGCAACTCCGACAATGCGATCGACTGCTCGTAATGCTTGCGGGCCCGTTTGGTTTCGCCGCGCCGCTCGCATATCCGTGAAAGTCCGAATAGCTCAAATCCGTCTTTTTCCTCCATCCCGTGTTCTGCCAGCAGCGATACGATGCGACTGGAAAGCGCGGCCAGGCCGCGTAGGTCCATTTGATTGTGCAGGAAAATTGGCACCAGCGGTTCGGCAGGACCGCCGCGTAAGAAATCAAAATAAATCTCCGGGATCAATTCCGACACCAAGTCAGGCCCGCGATTCCAACCCAGCACGTGCCGTTCAAGTTCCCAAAGACGTACCGACCCTATCCGCAGCCGCCAAAGGTTTCGCGCCGGGTGCAGAAAATCCAGGTGCGCTTGCGGCGTGGGCGGTGCTAGCCTTCGCGTCATGCGATAGCGCGTTTCAAGCAATGGCCAATCGAATGATTTGCCATTGAAAGTTACCAGCACGCAGCGCTCGGCCATTCGCTCTGCCAGCGTCACGAGCAGCGCGTGCTCGTCGCCATGGTCGCGCATGAAGAATTGTTCTACCTCCAAGCCGCCGGCATCCCACCACGCGATCCCCACCATGAACGGATAGGTTCCCGTGCCACCCATGATCCCGGTGGTTTCGGTGTCCAAGAAGAGCCATTGCCGCGGGTCGGCAACCACCTCCGGAGCGCCCGGTAGCAACAAACGCAGCGCCGACGCATCCACTCTCTCGTCAGCCATGCCGTGGCTCAATGGCGAGCAATCCGTTTTCACGCCCTTGGCTACATCCGAAAACCATTTTCGCAACGCCAGATGCTCGCCATATTGGTTCTGTACCAGCTTGGCGCCGACGAGTTCCGCCAACCGCTCTGCGCCTTCGGGAATATTCGGAGAATATCCGAGCCCTTGCTCGACGAAGTTTTCTTGCAACCGACCGGACTTTGTCATCGGACCGGAACTCGCGGGATTTTGCGCACCTGCGTTGGACGTTTTCTGCAGCGCCTTCACTCGCGCGAACCGATCCAGCAATGTCTTACTCATGCGCAGAGATGCTCCAAGAGTTTTAGTGCCACTTCCTTGGTCCTCTCGCTGTTCTCTCCGGCGGGTCCCACGCACGACGGGCATCCTTGCTCGCAGGGGCACGCTGCGATCAATTCGCGCGTTCGCCTCAGCAATAAATCGTGAACGTGAAATAGCGGCTCGCTGAATCCAATTCCGCCAGGATAGGCATCGTAGAGATACAAATTAGGCTCAAAGAATTCTTTCATTTGTGATGGGTCGGTCATCGCCGTTGTGAAATCCTGCCAATCCTCTTCCATTCCAGGACTCGCCGGCCGCTCGCCTAGGGCAGTTCCAATGTCACGCTTGTCGCACATCAGCAAGAGCGTGGCCATGGACTCTAGCGCGTACAGCAAACCGAAAATCCCGCTCTGCCGGTCAGACAACGCAAAAGACAATGAAACAAGCAGCTTGCGCTCGAGCGTGATCCAGAACGACGTCGTGTGCATCTCGTTTTCCGGTAACTCAAGTTTCCCGGCGCCTACGTTTTCGTTGGTAAAAAATTTGATCTTCTTAAATCCCACAACTTGCGAACGCACCAGCACGTCACCATGCGCGCGAGCCGCAGGTCCCGCCACGCGTTGCTCCTCCGCAATTTCCAGCACCCGAACTTGCGTGTAACGAATAGCGTCCGTGAAATAATCCGCGTTCACGCGCTTCACATAGGCCTTGCGCTGATCAAAATCCAGCCGCTCCACGTGGTACTGCTGACCCTGGTGGATGTATATGGCTTTCGGATGCACCGTCGTCAGCGCCGAAGAGAAATCCACCTCTCCAATCACTTCCGCTTCACCTTCGTTCTCGCCCATTACGTCGATGATCACGAAATTGTCCGAGGTCACCGATCTCAAGCTCACCGTGTCTGCGGGATAAGCCTGCTGCACCCAATGCCAGTTTCCGCCGCTGCGATGGAGATATCCTGCTTCCGCCAGCCGCTCGCAAATTTGCTGCAAAGGGACGCTGCCAATCCGTTCGTCGGGCGCAAGAGGTAATTCGAAAGCCGCGCATTTCAGGTGATTGATCAGAATCTCCAAATTGTCCGGCTGCACGTAGGCGTGCTCCGGAGAGCGGCCGAAGAAATAGTCCGGATGCTGCACGATAAATTGATCGAGCGGCGCGGACGAGGCCACGAGCACCGCGCAAGATGCTCCGCTCCGTCTCCCGGCCCGCCCTGCGCGTTGCCAGGTGGAAGCAATCGAACCCGCGTATCCCGCCATCACCGCGGCGTCAAGTGAACCGACGTCGATGCCCAGTTCCAGTGCGTTCGTCGCAACCACGCCGCGCACCTGGCCCTCCCGCAAACCGCGCTCGATTTCGCGCCGCTCGCCAGGCAAATATCCTCCGCGATATCCGCGCACCGGCTCGGACTGCCCAGGTTGCGGGCGGTTGGCCTGTTGCAGATACGTAAGCAAAACCTCGGTGTGCAGCCGGCTGTTCGCAAAAACAATGGTTTGCAGTTTTCGGGCAAGAAGTTCCTTGGCCACGCGTGTGGTCGCATTCAGATAACTGCGCCGAATTCCCAGTTTCCGGTTCACCATCGGCGGGTTGTAAAAAACAAAAAGCTTCTCCGCAGCGGGCGCTCCGTTTTCTTCCACTACTTCAACCGGGCGTTCAATCAGTTGCGTCGCGAGTTCCCCCGGATTGGCAATCGTCGCCGAGCTACAAATAAACTGAGGCTTCGAGCCATAAAACCGAGCGATACGTGCCAGGCGCCGGAACACATTGGCCACATGGCTTCCAAACACGCCGCGATATGTGTGCAGCTCATCCAGCACCACATACTTCAAATTCTCAAATACACGCGTCCACTTGGTGTGATGCGGCAGAATTCCGGTGTGCAGCATGTCCGGGTTGGTCAAAATAATGTGCCCGCGCTCGCGTATCGCTTTGCGCGCGTCGCTGGGCGTATCACCGTCGTAGGTGAAGACCCCCAAGCAGTCATCCAGTCTGATAGAAAGATCGTGCAGTTCCGCAAGTTGGTCCTGCGCCAGTGCCTTAGTGGGGAAGAGGTAAAGGGCGCGAGTGTCCGCGTCTTCCAGGATCGTGTTTAGCACCGGCAAGTTGTAGCAGAGCGTTTTTCCCGAAGCGGTCGGCGTAACCACCACAAAATCCTTGCCCGACCTCGCTAACTTGGCTGCCGCCCCCTGATGAGAGTAAAGCTCTTGGATACCTTTACAGCCATATGCGGCAGCCAATTCCGGCCGCACCCATCCCGGCATTGGAACGAAGTGCACCTCGCGCGCCGGAATATGCCGCACGGCGGTTAACACCTCATCAGCCCTATAGCGGCCCGCTAGCGCGCTGAGAACCTCATGGACGGTATTTATAGTCGCTTGCGGACGTTTGGCCCGTCCCGCAAATCCCCTCGATTCGAGTGTCAAATCCTTCGCCGTCGCTGCGGTTCTCATCCATGCCCTCATCCGGCCAGAGCTTCGCCCTAGTTTTTATTTTCGCCTTTTATTCGCTTAAGCTAACACAGGAAATCACCCAGTACAATGCCTGTTTTCACGAATTGATTCGAAAGAAGTGAAAGCCGCCAAATATGTTCGTCTGCGCCAGCGCCCAAGTCTGAATAAAAATTGGCAGCACCTTGACATCCAAGGCCGCCTACCGCTATAGAACATATATGCCTAGTTCATATCTGATTTTTGATTTCGGAGGAGACGAGCAGAACGCTCAACAGGCTCGCCATAAGCTGGAAAGCTGGAAACAGGGTTTTCGGCTCGGAGACAAACTCACGATTAAATTCGAGCGCGACCAAGCCGAACCGCACGAGCATGACCAAGCCGAAGAAATAGAGGGAGGTTCCAAAGAGCCGGCTGGTGAAGGGAAGCGTGGCGCAAAGAAAAAGTCGCCCTCGCGAGGCGGCAAATCGAAAGAATCCGGGAACCATGAGGAAAATAGCGCCGGGAACGTACGCCTTATAATCCGCCTCAATTTTTCCGACCATGAAAAGCTATCTCTGCAACGTTGGCTGGATCGAATTCCCAGCGAAGAGCCTTTCAAGGCAGTGGATGCCAGAATCGTTCGCCACAATGATCCGGACTTCGCCACGACGAATCAATTGTTTGAGGAACTCACATAAGTGTTCAGTTGAAGAACCGTGTTTACAGAGCGCCAGCCTGTTCAAAAGCTTTGGAAAACCTGCATATCCTGTAAAATCAGGTCTTTTAGGGGAGAAAATACAGGCAAACCATTAAATCCATCCGATAGATGTATACCCCAGTGACAACTCAGAAGATAAACCGTTCTTTTACATGCAGTTACGCTGCGAAACAGTTGTGCATTGAGGCCTTGAAAATGGGTTGACTTACTGGTACTATGTCCTGGTAAATCAAGCAACCTGCGGTTATTTCCCGCATCAAATCAAACTATGAGCGAAAAAGTGAAAGGCAGGGGACGGTTAGTTCCCGCACAAGCAACTGGTGTTGAGTATAAGGTGGAATTTGGCATTGATATAGTTCCCGAAACGTCGCAGTACGGTCGTGGACTTAAGCCAACGCGCTGGGCCAAGTGTTCGGTACGATCAGCTCACGCGCAAAGGTTTCCAGACGGCACATACTTCTTGCATGCTGACGACGGCCGCGTTCACCAACTGAAGGCCATCGGCGGTAAGTGGCATTGCCTCGCATTGGCTGCCTAAAGTTCCTTCGCGCGGCAGACGCGAAAAGCGATTTTTGCGTCCGCCGCGCCATTTTCTCGACTCCCGATCATCGACGCGCAGAAGAGTGAGCTAGAAGTTCGCTTGCCCGAGTCGTGTGCCATTTCCGGAAACAACTCAATTCGCGGCCGTAGGAGCTTGCTGATCGGCGACTTGTGAAGCGGTCGAAAGGGGCATGTTCACTTCGATGGTTGTTCCAGTCTCGTCCGACTGGATGGTAAACGTTCCGCCCTGCTCTCTCACACGTTCTTGCATGCCCGCTAGGCCGACCCCCACATGTGTTCCGTCTTTCAGAAAACGTTCTAGTGTCTGCGGCGCAATTCCGCTGCCGTAGTCTCGCACTCGAAGAACCGCGTTGTGGTTCACAATCCGAAGCGATACTTCCGCTCGGGAAGCCTTGGAATGGCGATGCATATTGGTGAGCGATTCTTGCAGGACGCGAAACAGAGCGAGCTCCGCAGCATGCGGCATCCGGTCCGGCTGGTCCGGGATATCAACTGAAACTTCAATTCCGCTGCGTTTTGACAATCCTTCGACATACCATCGAGCCGCAGAAGCGATGCCGATGTCGTCGAGAAGCGGCGGGTGGAGCAGATAAGAAATCGTACGAGCTTCTGCTAGAGAGGCGTCAATCGATTTCAAACATTCATTCACCACACTGTCATCCGGATTCAAAGTCGCCAAATTGGAAAGGGACAATTTCGCCGCTACCAGGTTTTGTCCCAACCCATCGTGAAGCTCCCGTGACAGACGTCTGCGTTCTTCGTCTTGCAGGCGGAGAACACGAGCGCTGAGTCTGTGCGCGCTAGCTTCCGCCTGTTCTCGCGCGGACAACTCTTGCAATAGCAACTGATATTGAATCCAGAAAAAACTCACTGCGACCGCAAACGCCGCACTCAAAATAATCAAGAAAACCACAAACAGCGTGTTGGAACGCCGCAAACGCTGATGCAAGAGCGCGTCCTCTTCATGCTCCATCTGCTGCATCACGTTGTCGATTTCGGTGGCGACCGCGACATTGTCGCGGCTCAAGATAGCCTGCTTGGCATCGTCGGTTTGACCGGACTTTCGTAAGTTGATGCCTTCCTTCAGCACCTCCAATCGTCGGTTCGCTAGCTGTTCAAGTTGATCGCAGAGGTCCTGTTGCCAGGGATTATCCCGGGTCAAATGACGTATGTTTTGCAGATCTTTTTTGGTCTGGTCGTCCTTCAAATTGAACAATTGCACAAACGACTCGTCGCCAGAATTGACATAGTTCAGCCGGGCCCGCGCCGCTTCAGATAGGAAGAATTCCACATCGGTTATAGCGAGTTCTACCTGATAGGAATGGGTTACCCATTTTGCGCTGCTCGAAAGACGCGCCATGGTAATGCCGGCGCCCGATATTCCCATTAGGATCAACGATAAAGCCAATGCCAATGCTAGTTTCGCGCGCTTACGGGGCAGCATGTCAGAGGTTCACTTGAGGGATTCGAATTCTCCACTCACGAGTCATGTGAAAACTATAGCATAGCCGCTAGAGCCTCTAGGCACGCAGGAAGAAGCCCGGTATCGTCGAATCCACACGAATTCGGCTCACGGGCCAAGGCATGACATCTTACTCGGGGATTGGTGCATCGAAAAATACGTTATGACAAGATGTAGTAGGACAACACTGTTTATATTAGGTCACGAGGTTTCAAGATGAATGGCACGGTGGCTAGAAAATTGATTTTGTTGGGCTTTTTTTCGGTTCTCGGGCTGGCGGCCCCGGGTACATTACTAGCGCAAGAGACGCCAGGACCGCTTCCCGCCACCCCGCCGCAAGCCCCGCCACTTGAACCCGGCCCGAGTACGCATTCAGCCGATGGAGCTAGCACCAAGCCAATGCCGCCTCGAACTACCATCCTGGGGGCCTGGAAGCTTAATACTGACCAGAGCGACGACGGTCGACGAAAGTTGGAACAGGCGCAGGCCAAGAGCCAAAACAGCGCCGGAAGGAGCGGAAATCCGCGTGCAGGAGGCGGTAATCCCTATCCAGGTGGAGGTGGAGGCGGTAATCCTTATCCTGGCAGCGGAGGCGGAAATACCTATCCTGGTGGTGGCGGGCGTCAAGGTGGAATGAATTCAATAAGCGACGCTGACCGCTCCGAGCTTAGGGAGCTAACCGATGCTCCGGAGGCTCTCAGCATCGTCCAGAAAGATCCCAAGGGAGCGGAAGTCGATGTGACTGACGACTTGGCGCGCAAAAGAGTCTTCTTGACCGATGGCAGGAAAGTAGCGAAGTCCAGTGATGATACCTATCAGGAGATTGAGGCCAAGTGGGACGGTCGAAGTTTGGTGAGCGACGAGAAAACTTCGCGAGGCAAATTTTCGCGAACCTATGAATTGGCGCCCAATGGGCAACAGCTATACGAAACAATCCGCATCGACGCTAGCGCGTACGGCGCAGGTCACTCAGCCCCGCAAGTCTACATTCAATATGTTTACGACGCCGATCAAGGCGAAGCCAGATAACTCTGCCAGGGGCCTAAAATTCGGCGGTAGAGACACAAATCTCCCCTAGGCCTTCCAAGAAGGCAGCTTAGCGTCTGTTACATTTGGTGAGCGACTACGCTTTTCGCCCGAGGGTCGAAAAGCACATAATGCGCCTCGGAATTTGCGGCTAGGTGGGCGAGACGTCCGCGGGCCTCTTGAAGTTCCTCGATGTTTTCAACCCAAATAAATCTATTATCCGAGAGTCTTTTGAAAATCTGGTAAGGAGCCTGCATGGCGCTTTTGTCCCCATAATTCTTCACTAAATAAAATCAACCAGCATTGCTAATCTGCCCGTTGGGCGAGTAATTCTCCATACAATATTTCCTGTAGGGAAGGCACCGAATCTATCTAAAGCAACTTACCTGCTTTTCAACAGGCAGCTTCAGAAGGCTTTGATCGGCCTGCTAGATTCAGTCGTGAGGCGGTCGCCTGCCTCTGCCAGTTTGCGTTCGCGCATATAAAGAAACATAGGAAGTGCAAGAGAAACACCGACTAACAGCAGAGCAAGGATCGGCAACCATCGCCCAGTGAGGCGAAGGCGCGAACTCTCCTCTCGCATGAAGACCACCAGCGCCAAGGCGGAAACAAAAACGTCCAGGCCAAAAAAGGCGCTGATGCGGTTTGCGAAAAGCTGATGAAAGAACAGCGACATGTTCAGGCCGTTCTGCGCTGCCCAGGGCACGAACTGCCAGTATGTCAGCCCCAGGCCGAGAAAACACAGGAGCAGATAGACAGTTTTCAGCTTCATGGTTGCCACCTCATGAGCCGACCCGCTTGCCCAACCAAAAGTCGGCTGCAAAACCTTACAAGACCTTCTGCATTTACGAACGGCAAAGGTCAAAAGACTCATCATTTTTTCACCTAGCTCTTTCGCGATTGTCGGTCGCTACGGTAAAGGACCGGAACAAACTATCGATACCCAGTGGTTTGCGACAAAGCGCTATATCGGAGCGGCCTAGCCAGTCCAATTCCGCGGCTGTGATACAATGAAATCTCCTTTGCTCTCCGTTAATAACATCTCGATGCGCTTCGGTCCTCGAATACTGTTCGAGGACGTAACCTGCGCGTTCCTCACCGGCCGGCGTTACGCTATTACTGGTCCAAACGGCGCCGGGAAGTCCACGCTCATGAAGATTCTGACCGGCGAAATCGAACCTTCCAAGGGCGACGTTACGCGGCCAAAGAAGCTCGGAATTTTGAGCCAGGATCAGTTCGCATTTGACGAATTTCGGGTAATCGACACGGTAATCATGGGCCACAAAGCTCTATGGCAAGCTTTGCAAGAGCGCGACGCTCTGTACGCGAAACCGCACGAGCAATTGACAGACAAAGACGGAATGCGCTTGGCGGAACTGGAAGGAATCGTCGGTGAAGAAGGCGGCTACACCGCCGAAGCGGATGCCGGAGTTCTGCTCGACGGTTTGGATGTGGACGATACGTTGCACGAGCGGAAAATGGGCGAACTGCAAGGCGGCCAGAAAGTCCGCGTGTTGCTGGCCCAGGCTTTATTCGGCAGTCCGGCAGCCTTGCTCTTGGACGAGCCTACCAACCACTTGGACTTGGATTCGGTCCACTGGCTGCAGGATTATTTGTGCGAATACGAAGGCGTGTTGATCGTGATTTCGCACGATCGCCATTTTCTGAACAGTGTCTGCACGCATACTGCGGATATCGACTATCAAACCGTGATTATGTACAACGGCGGGTACGACGACATGGTGGTGGCTAAGACGTCCATCCGCTCGCGCATCGAATCCGAAAATGCGCAACGCGAAAAGAAAATCGCGCAATTAAATGAGTTCATCGCGCGGTTCTCCGCTGGCACGCGGTCAGCACAGGCTACTTCGCGCAAGAAAGAAGTGGAACGCTTGCAGACCGCGGAACTGGCGAGATCCAATATCGCGCGGCCCTACATTCGTTTCCAAATGGATCAACATTCCGGCCGGCATCCGCTGGAAATCAAGAGCATCTTAAAATCCTATGACGGCCTGAAGGTATTCTCGCCGTTTTCTGCAAGCGTGGCGCGTGGAGAAAAAATCGCCCTAACCGGTCGCAACGGCGCGGGCAAGACTACGCTGCTGAAATCGCTGGTGCGCAATGCGACAGGTTACATCGACGATGTCGATCGCCAATTCCCCGTGGATGGCGGAACCGTAGTCTGGGGCCACAACGTGGCTGCGGGATATTTCGCACAGGACCACAGCGATTCCATCGTGAAGGGCACCACGGTGGTGGAATGGCTGCATCAGTTCAAGCCCCAGGCCACCCAAGAAGAACTGCGCGGAGTGCTGGGGCAGATGCTCTTTAGCGGCGATGATGCTCTGAAGCCCACGCAGGCTCTTTCCGGAGGCGAATCGGCGCGGCTTATTTTTTGCAGATTGATGCTGCAACGGCCGAACGCCCTGGTGCTAGACGAGCCTACCAACCACTTGGATTTGGAGTCGATCAACGCACTGAACATTGCGCTGCAAAAGTACGACGGCACGGTGTTACTCGTAACACACGATTATGACGTGATCGACGAAGTCGCCACCCGTATCTGGCATTTTGTAGCTGGTGGCAAGGTTGAAGATTTCAAAGGCCCGTACGCAGAGTATCTTGTCTATGCGCAGGAGAAGGCCTCCTAAAGCCGCAGCAAAGGCAGTACTGCGATGCTAATGAGTTTCTCCCCTCAGAATCCGCAATTTGACAGCAAGTCCCTTTATCGAATGTGAGTGTTTGAGTAACCTGCCGCAGTCTTTGCAGGTGTAAACTAGAC
Organism: uncultured Acidobacteriota bacterium; assembly: GCA_963714785.1. Classification (GTDB taxonomy): domain Bacteria; phylum Acidobacteriota; class Terriglobia; order Acidiferrales; family UBA7541; genus Palsa-295. Next base: position 122,094 of record CAVQQE010000021.1, on the reverse strand, counting down.
GCATCGGAGAAACACAGATGGCCGGAACAATTTCGGTCGAGCGAATTCACGCTCGACCCGCCGAGTGCGCTTACGCCGAAACTGCGTCGATCCCGTGGTATATCTGGTGCTGCCTCGCATCTGTGGTTTCCTCTGTGGTCGGAAGCGCCTGGGACATTTCCTGGCATGAGAGCATTGGCCGCGACTCGTTCTGGACTGCGGCGCACATGCTCATTTATTTGTCCGGCGTGCTGGCAGGAATTTCCTGCGGCTATTTGATCCTTTCCACCACCTTCCGCAAAAACTCGCCGCTCTACGACGTTTCGATTTCGATGTGGGGATTTCGCGGACCATTGGGCGCGTTTATATGCGCTTGGGGCGGCGTGGCCATGATCGCTTCGGCGCCGTTCGACAATTGGTGGCACAACTCCTATGGGCTCGACGTAAAAATTCTGAGCCCACCCCACGTCTTGCTGGCTTTGGGCATGATCGGAATCAGATTTGGATTGCTGGTGATGGTCCTGGCGGAAATGAATCGTGCCGAAGGCATATACCGCCAGAGGCTGGAGCGAATTTTATTTGTTACCTTTGTTTTTCTGATGGGGATGACGGTCGGAATCGCGCAAGAGTTCACAAACCGCGTATTCATGCACGGAGCAAAGTTCTACCTGGTGATGATGATCGCCGCGCCGATCTGGATAGCCACTGTCGCATGGGTGGCCAAGAATCGGTGGGCCGCCACCATCATGACGGCGATGTTCACTGCTTTGCACTTATGTTTCGTTTGGGGATTCCCACTGGTCCCCGCGGAACCCAAACTCGGCCCCGTGTATCAGCACATCACGCATCTGGTTCCACCGGATTTTCCAGCGCTGCTGATTATTCCGGCCATTATTTTTGACCTGCTGCGGCAGCACACGGCCGTTTGGAGCCGCTGGAAACAGGCCGCCACATTGGGAGCAGCTTACCTGGTGAGCTTCGTCGCTGTGCAGTGGCCATTTGCTAGCTTCCTTATGTCCCCCGCCTCGCGAAATAGAATTTTCCAGACCACCAATTATCCTTATTTTGTTCCGCCAACATCCCCTTGGGTTCGCAATCTTTACATTCCCACGGAGCAGACTCCCGCGCAATTTTGGATACGTATGCTGATCGCGCTATGCGTTGCGATTCTGATGGTGCGAATCGGCATGGCCTGGGGTGAATGGATGCGGCGAATCCGTCGATGAAAGAATTCAAGCGTCCGACCACGCTCCTGGGCATTCTTTTTCTCGCCGCTGCAATTCCTGCGCTCGCGCACGTAGGCAGCCCGGACGTGTATTACGAGGGTGATGCCGGCCCTTATCACCTGTTTGTCACCGTGCGAATCCCGCAAGTGGTCCCGGGTGTGGCCGAAATCGAAGTGCGCTGCCCAAGCGGCGATGTCAGCGCCGTACAAATCGTTCCATTGAGCTTGAGCGGACCAGGATCTACCTATCCACCTACACCCGATTTCGCCGTGCGATCCAAGGACGACGCGCAATTCTTTACCGGCAGTCTTTGGCTGATGGAATCCGGCGCTTTGCAGGTGCGGATCACGGTCGATGGTACGAACGGAAAAGGGGAACTGTCCGTGCCGGTGGCTTCGTTTGCACAGCGCACTTACCCAATGCAAAAGCCGTTGGCCGGATTGATGATTGTGCTGATGCTGATTCTGGGAATCGGAGTGATTTCGATAGTCGGCGCAGGCGCGCGCGAAGCCAGCTTGGAACGCGGCGAGATGCCGGGACCGGCGAGTGCGCGCCGCGCTAAGATCGCTATCGCAGTAACGATTGTTTTGGTGGCTGGACTTGTCTACCTTGGCAAAGCCTGGTGGGGCCTAGAGGAGGCAAACTACAAAAACCGCATAGCTTTCTACAAATCGCCCACCGCGGAGACCACGCTGGAAAACGGCAAGCGCTTGGTGATTCGCGCTAAGAGCGAGAACCCAACGTGGTCGGCAAAGATTAATATGGGCAAAGTAATTCCGGACCACAACCACCTGATGCATCTGTTTCTGATCGAGCTTCCAGGCATGAACCGCATGTGGCATCTTCACCCCACGCTTTTAGAGGGCGGCGCATTTGCGGACGATTTGCCGGACATGCCTGCGGGGCGTTATCAGGTTTTTGCCGACGTGGTAGACGCGCGAGGATTTCCTTGGACGCTGGTGGGAACTGTCGATTTGCCGCAAATCGATGGCCGTGCTTTACGCGGCGACGACTCCGGTTGGACCGGAGAAACGATCGCTTCGCAGCAAGATCAACTTGTGTCGCAGCTTCCCGATGGAAGCCGGATGGTTTGGGAGCGGGCCGCTGGTCCCCTAAACGCTAACACGGCGATGGAATTCAAGTTCAGCGTGCAAGGCAAAGACGGAAAACCAGCGCAAGATCTGCAACCGTACATGGGCATGGCAGGCCACGCGGAATTTGTGCGCTCGGACTTAAGCGTCTTCGCGCACGTCCACCCGGCAGGTTCAGTGTCGATGGCGTCCCTGGAGATGGCCCAAGCGGAATTGCTTGGCGATAGGTCAGGGATGCAGGGCGGGATGACAATGGCGCCGGCAACGGGCACATTGCCGGCTCAAGTAAGCTTCCCTTACGGCTTCCCGAAGCCGGGAGATTACCGGATCTTTGTGCAGGTGAAACGCGCGGGCCAAGTGCAGACCGGCGTCTTCGACGCGCAGGTACAGTAATTCACGAAGTATTGCCGCCCTGCAATTGCTGCGTGGGCTAAATTTTTGGTGCGATCACTATTGCACGCGGTCTTTTTTCAAAGACAGCTGATTCTCGTCTTCTAATTCGTGTTCCGCCTCGAACCAGTCGTCCAGATTGTACCCACCACAAACGCCACCGTGCTGCGAGTGAATCCGACAAGCCCGCAGTTGTATTTGGTCCAGGGTTGGCTGCTGACTTTCAGGATGTATTTCGAGTTCGTTTTCAGCCCTTCCTAGATGTTTATCAAGTCCATGCGAATGATTTATCGATGAAGTGTGACTCATACTGACCCTCTTTCTAGCAGCTTCCACTCTTCAACTCATTTTCGCCTGCTATATTATTGGACGCGCCGTTCAGGGAAGCGGTTGCCGTTTTGCGTGCTCTCGCTGATGCAAGAAAATTAAGAACTTAGCGCATCTTTTGAATGGTTTTAGAAAGCGCGCATGAGTGCGCAGAATCCAACCAATACCTACAGCTTTTGCTGGATTGAGGTTCTGACCAAGAAGCCTATTCTCCAAGCTGCATCGATTCATTCAGGACTGGCAGCTTGGTCCCAGAAAAGGGAGTGACTGCACACGGTGGTCCTAGGGGGCCTTTGCAGTTTGACCGCACTGCAAGGCGCCCTGAACCGCCCGCCAAGATCGGTCCTGCTTTGCTTCTCGTTATTTTGGCCTCCTGCCGCGTGATTCGATATAATGCAACTTGCTCAAAAACCGCTCGGGTTTGCGGACGAAGCCACAGCATGCCGACACAGACAAAAACGAAGACCGCGAAATTTGACGCTTCAAAATATCAAGGACTCGATCGCGACGCGCTCATTCGAATTTATCGCCTAATGTTCCTGTCGCGGCGTCTGGACGATCGCGAAATCCAGCTCAAGCGCCAAAACAAAATTTATTTTCAGATTAGCGGCGCCGGCCACGAAGCGGCACTGGTGGCAGCCGGTCTGGTCTTGAAGCCTGCTTACGACTGGTTTTTTCCGCATTATCGTGACCGCGCTCTGATGCTCGCTCTGGGCGTAACGCCCTACGAAATGATGCTCGAAGGCGTCGGCGCCAAAGACGACCCTGCATCGGGCGGACGCCAGATGCCCTCCCACTGGGGCAATCAGAAGCTCAACATCGTTTCGCGTTCTTCGCCCACCGGTATGCAGTTCCTTCACGCTGTGGGGGCTGCGGAAGCTTCGATCTATTACAAGAAATTCCCGAAGGCCTTCGACCAAGCCCGCAAAGGGCCGCTCGGCGACACGGTGGCATACGAGCCAGACGACGTGATGTACGTCTCAGCCGGCGACGGCACTACCAGCGAAGGTGAATTCTACGAAGCGCTAAACACCGCTAGTATGGAGAGTCTTGCGGTCCTGTTTCACGTAGAAGACAACGGCTACGCAATTTCTGTCCCGGTGGAGCGCCAAACCCCCGGCGGAAATATTTCCAAGTTGCTCGCGAATTATCCGCACATGCATATCGAAGAGTGCGATGGCACCGAGCCTCTGGAAAGTTATGCCGCCATGAAACGCGCCGTCGAGCATTGTCGCGCGCGCAAAGGCCCTGCGTTGGTCCATTCACACGTGATTCGTCCTTACTCGCATTCTCTTTCCGACGACGAGAAGCTCTACCGTTGTGATGGCGAGCGCGAACAAGAATCGCGTCGTGACCCTATTCCGAAGTTTGGGCTGTTCCTCGTTCGCGAAGGTATTCTTGAAGAGAGCGAACTTAACGCCCTGGAAGCCGAAGTCGATCGCGAAGTTGGAGAAGCTACTGACCGCGCTCTGGCCGCCGAATTGCCGTCGCCGGATTCCATTTATCAATGGGTTTATTCGCCAGACGTTGACGCGCGCGGGAACCAATTCGACGTCCAGCCGAAGTTCGAAGGCGAACCCAAGACGATGGTCGAAATGGTTTCGGCCACGCTTCTGGATGAAATGCAAACCGATGAGCGGATCGTTGTCTTCGGTGAGGACGTGGCCGACTGCAGCCGCGAAGACAGCCTGTCTCTGGTGAAAGGGAAGGGCGGAGTATTCAAAGCTACAGCGGGCTTGCAACGCAAGTTTGGCTCCTCGCGAGTTTTCAATTCGCCGCTCGCTGAAGCCAACATAGTCGGTCGTGCTGCGGGAATGGCTCTGCGTGGCATGAAGCCGGTGCCCGAGATTCAGTTCTTCGATTACATATGGCCGGCCACCATGCAGCTCCGCAACGAGGTTGCTACTCTCCGTTGGCGCTCAGCGGGGCACTTTAAGGCTCCTATGGTGGTGCGTGTTGCGATCGGCGGCTATCTCACCGGCGGCGCGATCTACCATAGCCAATGCGGCGAAGTTACCTTCACCCACATTCCCGGGCTTCGCGTCGTGATGCCTTCCACCGCTTTGGACCTGTGCGGCTTGTTGCGCACTGCGATTCGCTCCGACGATCCCGTTCTGTTCCTCGAGCACAAACATCTCTACCGCCAGCCATACAATCGCTCGCCATACCCGGGTGCAGACTTTACGATTCCGTTCGGCAAAGCGCGTGTGGTTCGTGAAGGTACGGATGTAAGCATCATCACTTACGGCGCCCTCGTCCATCGTGCCGAAGTTGCCGCTGCGGAACTATCGCGCGCCGGAATTTCCACTGAAATCATCGACCTGCGTTCGCTCAGTCCTTACGACTGGGATGCAATTGCCGGCACCGTGCGCAAAACGAATCGGGTTATCGTGGCCTACGAAGATACTTTGTCCTGGGGATACGGAGCGGAAATCGCGGCGCGTATCGCGGATGAGTTATTCGAGGAACTCGATGCTCCGGTCCGTCGCGTCGCCGCTACCGATACCTTCTGCGCCTATCAGCCCAAGCTGGAAGACGCGATTTTGCCTCAGACGGAAGACATCGTGCGCGCGGTTCGCGATCTGGCAGCTTTCTGAAACTTTTTGAGTGGTAGGATCGTATCTAACTATAGGAACCCACGCGATCAGATGCTCTTTCGAGCAGGAGGCTGAAAATGATTTGTAATCACTGCAAGCGGGAATTAACCGAGCATTCGAATTTCTGCTACTACTGTGGAGCGCCGCAGGGCGTGTCTCCATCCGGAACGCCACCGGTCCAGAAGCGACTCATGCGTTCTTCGGTCAATTCCAAGATCGCTGGTGTTTGCGGCGGTATCGCCGAGTATTTGGATGTGGACTCCACAGTTGTGCGCCTGGTTTGGGTCCTCATTACGTTTTTTACCGGGGTCATACCAGGACTGCTAGCCTATCTCGTCGCTTGGCTGGTGATGCCGGAAGCGCCGGCGGTGGTAGTAGAGGCAGTGAACGTCACCGCTCCGCCACCGTCAAATTTCACTCAACCTGCGTCAAACTGACTGCGCCAGTAGGATTTGGCCGATCTATTTGTGAGTTCAGGTTCGGGAAGGTGAGTTGACCTTCGGCCCCGGGCTAGGATTAGCTTGACGCTAATCTCTTCCCTTAGTTCTGCTTTTATTCGGGGAATTTCCCCTCTGGCTATAAATTGCCTGATCCAACGAAATTAATCCTGCTCCGACCCCAACTAATGCGAACGAGCCCACAGCACAAGCCAGCGGGAATTCGTAGTTATGGACGTTCATTGGATTGGACAGCAGGCCGTGCACTTTTACCAAGGCTACCGCCATTTCTGCCGCAAGCAGTAATCCCGCGATGCGCGTGAACAGCCCCACAATTAACATAATTCCGCCAAAGAATTCCAACACTCCGGCAATGTAAGCAAAGTAAGCAGGGAGTCCCATCTTGGCAAAGGCTTCGGCGGTTTGCTGGGGATGGGTGAAAAGCTTAGGATACCCATGAAATATAAAAATCATTCCTAAAGCTAGACGCAAAAAAAGCAGTGCGATCGGTTTTAGCTTCTGCAGGCCTTCCATGTGCTTTCTCAAAGCGTTCGCATTGTATCAGAACGTCCCCATGGCATCGGATGCCTGGGCACCCTGGAAACCGCAGCTCACACTGCGAGCAAATGGTCGAGCGGCATTAGTGTAAAATTCCGTTCTATATTCGAGTTCTGGAAAGTAAAAGGAAAAATGCCGGCGCGCAACGCAATACGGAAAGTGTTAATAGGTTTAGCGGCGTTGTTGATTATCGGCACGGCCGCTTACCTTCGCTGCCATCACGCGAAAGCACCCATAGAAGTCGGCTACGCGGGCAATCGCGAAGTAACGCTTTGGAGTACCTCCGCGCAGGTGCGCGAACCTGTAGCCACCGTAAATTACGGTGAAAAGCTCGATGTGCTGCAGCGTTTTCAAGATCAGGTACAGGTGCGCACCAGAAATGGAACCACTGGATGGATACCCGAGCGCGATTTGCTTTCGACCGATTTGTGGCAAACATCGAAGGACCTGGAGAAAAGAGGCGCAGGAATGCCGGTGGAAGCGGTCGGACATACCAAAGTTCTCAGCAATCTCCACATCGCGCCGGGCATCGAATCCCTTCGAATCCGCCAATTGAATAAAGATGTTCCTCTGCAGGTGCTGGAGCGTCAGAGTGTACCTGTGGCCTCGGTGCGCGCCACTAATACCGCTGAAAATTCCGGCGCGGCTTCTGGAAAAAAAGAAGATTGGTGGCTCGTTCGCGCCCACATTGCAGAGCAGGCCACCATTACAGGTTGGCTCGTGGGCCGTTTCATCGATCTTGACGTACCAGCGCCGCTTCGGGACTACGCCAGCTCAGCCGGTATGCGCATCGTCGCGTGGCTTGAGCTGAATCACGTTGCGGATGCGGGGAAGCCCAAGCCCCAATATCTTTTGGTAGGCACGCATGGACCAGAGGGCCAGCCGTGCGATTTTTCTTTGATGCGCGTGTATACCTGGGGCCAAAAGAAAGAGCGATACGAAACCGCCTTCGTGGAAAGTGACCTATGCGGCAAACTGCCCATTCAATTACAGAAGGCCACCATGCCGGGCGGCGAAGTGAAATTTGAGTTCGAGAATCTAACCGGGAAAGGTTCCGAGCAGCGCACCTACGTGATGCGGCAAACCGTTGTTCGGCGCGTCCGCGAAGGTGGCGAGCCGAATCCTCACAAGCACAAGCGTTAATCAGAGCGCTTCATGGCCTTCCATTTCAACGAAGCTGGTTCCTGAAGTGCGTTAAATTTGTTCTTATGTGCAATCACAATTCCTGTCTGGGCATCTGCTTAATTCTTTTCTGCTTTCTTTCGATTGCGGGATGCTTGCAAACCGAAACGCAAGCAGTCCAACTGAAGCCGCCCGCACCTGCGCTGGAATATTTGGGAGCTTGGGGCACCAAAGGCGACGGCCCGGGTGAATTACAAGACCCTGTAAGCATCGCTGCTGACAACCTCGGCAACGCCTATATAGCCGATCCTGGGACCGGCTTCATTCATAAATTCGCGTCCTATGGAAAAGCGCTGTTGTCATTTCAGGAAGATGGACTGAAACATCCGCAGTCGATTGCGGTGGATAATTTCGGAGCAATTTACGTTACCGATCCGGCGCGCGCCAGTGTCTTCATCTTCCTTCCCGGTGGCGACCATTATCGAGAACTGAGGCTAAGAACGCGTTCAAGCACAGCAAACTTTTTAAGTGTGGTGGTAGCGGATGACGGTCTCGTTTACGTCTTCGATTCCGAGGCCTCGAAAGTATTTGCCTACAACTCGCGTTTCCGGCTGGAGCAAACCTGGGTACTTCCAGCAAGCGCTTCGCGCCCGGCAAGAATTCCGGGTCCCATTGAAACCGGTCATGACGGGTTCCTCTACATCGCGAATTCTTCCGGTAATATTTCAAAATTCACGCGTGATGGCCATTTCGTCTCAGAAATAGCTCCGGCAGCAACTCAAGGCAAATGGAATCCGACCGATGGGTTCGCGGTTTCAAACAATTTAATCTTCGTGATGGATAGTGACGGCCGAATGCTTCATATCCTAGATAGTGAAGGTAAACCCAAGACGGATGTCGATCTTGCTCCGGAACTCGGGCAAGGATCGCGTCCCGCGCCTCCGCTCGCGGTGAGCACACACCATGAACTGCTCGTCCTCGACGCACCGGAGCGCCGCGTCCTGCGCTACCGCATAAATTTCTAGCAATATTCAGACCGCTTTCGACCGGCCTCGCATCGCGATATCATCCACCAGAATTTAATGTGGTAGGAAACGGAGAACCTTATGCCTTTGCTGCTGACCGAATCAGACGTGAAATCGCTCCTCACCATGCCCCTGGCGCTTGCATGCGTGCAAGATTCGTTCCAACGTCTCGCCGATGGCTCTGCGCTCCTGCATTCGCGCCAGCGCCTGCACTTGCCGTCGAAAAGCTATTTGCATTACATGGCCGCAGCCGACGGCGCGAGCGGCACCATGGGGCTGAAGATTTATACCAGTTCCCGCGAGGGTTTGCGTTTCCTGATTACGCTGTTCAGCGTGGAGTCAGGCGATTTGTTGGCGTTGATCGAAGCGGATTTCGTCGGCCAAATGCGCACTGGCGCGGCCAGTGGTCTAGCCACGCGGCTCTTGGCCCGCGAGGACGCGCGGACACTCGGCATTGTTGGAACAGGCCTGCAGGCACGAACGCAGTTGCACGCGATCGCCCAAGTCCGGAAGTTGACGGAAGTCCGCGTCTTCAGTCGCGCTTCAGCGAAAAGAGAAATCTTTGCTAAAGAGATGACCGAGGCTCTCGACATTCCAGTGTCGGCCGCCGAGTCTGCGGAAGCTGCCGTGCGAGACGCGGACATTATCGTAACTTCCACCACCAGCACGAACCCCGTAGTGGAGGGCCGTTGGCTGAAGCCGGGCGTGCACATAAATGCCATCGGCGCGAATTTCCCGCAGAAGCGTGAGTTGGATGCTGAGGCCGTAAAACGATGCCACGTGATTGTGGCCGATTCGCGCGAGCAGTCGAAACTGGAAGCAGGAGATCTAATTCAAGTTTTCGGTGAGGACGCCGAGCGATGGAACGACCTAGGAGAACTCGCCGACATGGTTAGCGGAAAAGTAGCCGGACGCAGGAATGCGAGCGAAATTACGCTCTTTAAGTCGAACGGAATCGCTATCGAGGACATCGTAGTGGCGGGAAAAATATTTGAGATGGCGCGTGAGCGCGGAATCGGTCGACAGATTCCGATGTGGCAACAAGCCGAAGCCGAACAACGTGTGCGGACAGTCAGTTGAAATGGGCTTACTGAAGGCGCCGTTCTAAGCGTGCGTGCGACCGAGCCTCTTGACCAACGCGTCATGCAGACGGTGTCGCGTATCTTCAGAAAGCGGGGCGGGTTCGGAGTTGCAATAGATCTGGATCGTCTTCTTGGTAGTATCCACAATCAGCTTACAATTCTTGCACTTCGCCAAATGTACTTCGATGGAGGCGCGCAGTTCCGAGTCCAATTCTTCGTCTAAATAGTCTTCCAACTCAACGACCAGCGTCTTGCAGTTCACTGATTTTCACTCCCTCGAAAGTATCGGTCTAGCTTTTGGCGCAGCTTCAACCGCGCTCGCAACAGCCTCGATTTCACGGCCGGCACCGAAAGTCCCAGCGCTTCGGCCGTCTCTTCTGTTGATAATTCTTCGATGTCGCGCAACTGGAAAACGATTCGAAAAGGAGGATCTAAATCTGCGATTGTGCTGTTCAGGATGCCGGCCAGTTCGCTTTGCTTGTAGCGATCTTCAGGCGAAGGACCCCAGTCTTCGATCTCGCGTGGTATCAAATCGTCCCCGGTGTTCACATCTTCATCGATGGAGACCTGATTGGGACGCCGTTTGCGCAACTTCATCAGCGCCTGATTCACCGCGATGCGCACAAGCCAGGTATAAAAACGCGAGTTGCCCTGAAATCCGGAAAGGTGCTCGTAGGCTTTCAGAAATGCTTCTTGCATCACGTCTTCTGCATCTTCGCGGTTCTGCGTGATGTTCTGAGCCAAGCGGAATATTTTGCGCTCGTAGCGGCTGACCAGTGTTTCGAAAGCGGAGATGTCCCCGGCTTTGGCCGCAGCTACCAGTATCGGCTCGTCCTCCTTGACCACTTGAGAAGGAAGCGGCGCCCGTGTTTGCGCCGACTTTTCGCCGGTAGGGTTCATTTTCGGGGTGCTCATTTAGACCATACTCACGCGCGGAAGGGTAGCACAGTTTGTTCGGCGTCCGCGCCCCGCAGGTGGGTGTTTGGATGCGCGCCGGAAGTCTGCGGATGCAAAAATCTCTCTCCCATCCAAAACCCAGTCCACTCCTGGTACCAGTGTGTTGGTTCAGCGGGAAATGGAGATACGGCGCTTTCCTTTAGTGAGTATTCCGCCTCTTGGGCAAGGTCATTGTAGCCCACACGTCCATCGGTCTCAACTTCCGGATTGCCCGTCATCCCGTCGGAATTAGTAAACTCTGCGCGACTTTGTGGGTTCCAACTGCCGGAGCGCAACAGGCGGAAGAGAAGTAGCTTTGCGGGACAACGGGCCTTTAGGCAGGCCGGGGCCGGAACCAGCGTTCAACAATTGTACGTACATCGACTGAGTGGTTGTAGAACATAATTTTCACTTGGGGGGCCACTTCACGCGTTGCGTCGATGATTTGTTCCATGAAGTATGACATCGCCTCGTTGCCCACAACTCCACCTCCGATTAGCACACCATCGCAAGGTTGTGTCTTCAATTTATGCTTGAACCCATCGAGGCCGGTCTCGGGTGTTGCCTGGATGATTTCGTACTTATAGCCAGCGCGTGTCATCCGTTCCTGCAGGTCACGCAACCTTCTCTTGATCTTTGGGCGCTCCTCTACCGGGATTAAGGGGTGATCCAGCGATAGCCCGATGTGGAAGATGGATACAGACAAGATTGTCCCCTAACAGAATGCTCGACGTAACCCTTAACCAGACGCCGCGCATCTTCCAGCGACAACGGTGTTCCCGGCCGGATGCACTTGCGTTGGTTCAGCCTGAAATGGAAAGAGGGCGCTCTCCGTTCGTGAGTATTCCGCCCTTGCAAGCTCATTGTAGCTCCACCACGTCCGTCCGTTTCAACTTCCGGATGGCTTGTGATTGACAAACCGGAACGGCGGCAAAGCGTCGCGACAAGAAGAGGTCCACAATTATCCGGTCCGTCCGTTTGGATATCTGATGTTGCTACCGGTTGCTTGCCTCCTTGGGCCAGGTCCACGCATACCAGACGATAAGTAGTGTCAATATGATTTCGATTACGCCGAACAGGATATAGAAGTACCAGCTGCTCTTGAACGCGACAACCATAATTAGGCTATATATCACGCCGAAAATGATATTCAGCCAGCGATTAAGTCGCACCGGCAGCACGAGTGAAAGAAAGGGCATCAGGCTGGGAACTACCATCACGCCAGCCATCCCCAGCAACACTCCCTGAGAAATAGCAGCGAAGGGCATCCTTCCCGCGATCATTTCCTGCAACCTTCCGGACTCGTATAGCTCGAAATAGTCTCCATAGATGTAAAAAAACATGACCGACGACCATAACGCGAACAGCTTGAGCCGCACGTGCACCCTGATGTCCTCAAATGCCATGTGGTGTTCCTCTTGTAGTGATCAGTCTGCTGAGTCTCGCGCCACCTGCCCGTCGCTCTATGCTTTCCCACGCGGGGTATTCGATGGCCCTTCGTTTCTATCCCATTGGTAGCATTCGTTGCAATCTGTGAGGGGCGAAAATACCGCTCTTACCGGACGGTGCGTCGGCTATCCGGAAGTAATCCGCTTTATCCGTTCCTCGGGCTGTCCGGAGACCAGGCTTCTTCGTTCTTCACGCGGCCCGCTGGCGGCGATTCTTCCGCTGTTCCCTCGCCGCCTCCAACCTCCGATCACGCTCGGCCTGAATCTCCAGCTGATGCCCGGCGAGCATGTCCTTTGGCGTGATGTATCCGATGGCGCTGTTCAATCTGGTCCCGCGTATCGTGCGGAACCCAGACCCCGGTCAGAGTTCCCCAACTCTTTTTCTTAGGGCAACATGCTCCGCCATCAGTTCAGTGAAAACCTCCTCTTTCGTCTGGATCTTCTGCTCCAGATAGGCGATTCGTTCCTGTTCAGGCTGATGGTTGGTGCGTCCCCTTTGTTGAAAAGCCGCCGCTCCGTTCTCGAAAAACTCCTTCTGCCAGCGGTAGAACACCGTCGGCTGAAGCCCCAGCTCGTCGCACAGATCCGAGATCGGCACTCCTTCCACCAAATGCCTCCTCAGAATGGCGACCTTTTCTTCCGGCGTATAGTGCTTCCTCTGCTTCTTCATCTGTTCGCTCCGTTATCTTAACGGACGAACGCTTTCTCCATTTCCAGCTGAGGCAGGACACCAGCAGGCTTGACAGCCCGTCTGGCGGGCAGTATTCTACTATCGAACGAACGTTCGAACGGATATTGTCAGCGATGCCAAGACTCTCTATCCCTCAGCGCGAACCTCAGGAAAAGCTTCAAGTCATTTTGAGGCATGCGGCCCAGGTGTTCTGCGAGAAAGGCTACGAAGGCGCTTCCATCCGCGATATCAGTCGTTCCAGCGGAGTTTCCTTGGCCGGCCTGTATTACTACATCAAGAGCAAGCAAGAGCTTTTGTACCTGATTCAGATCCACACGTTTAAAACGATCGTCGCGCGCCTTGAGAAAAGACTTCCTGAAGCCCCCACCCCGGTAGAGAAACTGCGCCTTCTCGTGCACAACCATCTCGATTATTTTCTAGAGCACCCGGTGGAGATGAAAGTCCTCGCGCACGAGGACGAGGCGCTCGAAGGCGCGTTCCGCAAAGAAGTCCTGGAAGTCAAACGACGCTACGTGAAAATCGCTCTCGGAATTTTCGAAGAGATGCGGCGAACAGGCGCGGCCCGGCAATTGAATCCTCGAGTGGCAGTGCTGACACTTTTTGGAATGATGAATTGGACTTACACATGGCACCGTTCTGAAACGGACCCCCAAGCAGATGCGTTGGCGGAAACGATCGCGGGAATGTTTTTGCACGGCGTAACAAACGGGCACGGAAACGGCAGTCCAAGATCGGTGCGTCCTGCTGCGGCGACCTTGCGGAACCAGCGCGCGCGGGCGGATAATCTTTAAAATCGAAGGCTTTCAAAAACGGGAGGAAATGATGGCAACCATGCAGGCCGTGGAGCAGAAGCAACTGATTAATTACCGTGTGGAAGCCGGAGTGGCGATCATCGAAATGGACGATCCCCCGGCGAATACGTATACCTATGAAATGATGCAGCAGATCGACACTGCCATTTTGAAAGCGCGCATGGACGAAAACGCGCACGTAATAGTTGTCCGCGGCAAAGGCGACAAATTCTTCTCCGCAGGCGCGAGCATTCCGATGCTTACCAAGGCCGATCCCACATTCAAATATTATTTTTGCCTGCATGCCAACGAGACCCTTAGCCGCTTCGAGCAAACTCCCAAGCTAGTGATTGCGGCCCTCAACGGCCACACCGTGGGCGGCGGCTTGGAAATTGCCCTAGCTTGCGATATTCGTATCGCAAAAAAGGAAGGCGGAAAGATTGGATTGCCGGAAGTGAATCTCGGCGTGCTTCCTGGCACCGGCGGAACGCAGCGTTTGTCGCGCGTGATTGGCCGCTCGCGAGCCCTGGAGTTAATGGCCACCGGACGCACCTTCAGTTTTGAAGAGGCCCTCGAATTCGGCCTGATTCATTACATTTACGAGCGCGAAAACTTTTGGGAAGAAGTGATGGCCTATGCAAAGCAATTCTGTCCGCCAAACAAAGCTTCGCGTGCAGTGGGACGCATCAAGCGCGCCGTAGTCACCGGTTCGGAAGTCGGATTCGGAGAAGCGCTGGGCATCGAGCGCGAGCTACAGCAGCTTTTGTTCACCAGCGAGGACGCTAAGGAAGGTCTGAAAGCCTACGTGGAAAAGAGGCAGCCAGAGTTCAAAGGAAAGTAACAGGTAACAGTTCGATCGTTCAGCGAGTAGGCGAAATACAACGGGGGCAACTAAAGGACTGAATGCGCACACTGCCGGATTACCTTCGCAAAGGGATGAAAATGATTTTGATCGGCGCCAATCCGGGTGACCGTTCGGCCCGCGTCGGCCATTATTATGCGGGGCGTGGCAACCAGTTCTGGCCGGTGATGTATGAATCGGGAGTGATTCCCGAACCGCTGAGCTACGAAGATGACCGTCGTCTGCTGGAATTCGGAATCGGCATGACGGACTTAGTAAAACGCCCCACGCGCGCGGTGGAAGAAATCGAACGGCAGGAATTTTCCGAAGGCCGAGTCCTGCTGGCGCAAAAGTTGGAAGATCTGCGGCCCCGCGTGATCGCGTTCAACGGCAAAATGGTTTACACGAAATTTACCGGCCGGGCATGCAAGCTGGGTTTACAGAAAGAAAAACTCTACGGCGCCTATGTTTTCGTGTTG
The DNA here is from genome assembly GCA_963714785.1 of uncultured Acidobacteriota bacterium. Lineage (GTDB taxonomy): Bacteria > Acidobacteriota > Terriglobia > Acidiferrales > UBA7541 > Palsa-295. The sequence goes on along the minus strand of CAVQQE010000021.1, from coordinate 107,074 downwards.
CCGTCTACCAGCGGTTCGAATTGCGCCACCGATCGCGGCGTGAAGACGCGTTATTTCAAGAAGCTCGCTGCGCTGCTGAAAAATTTGAAGGACTAGGGAGTCACCGCCATGGCGGCAACCACGCAACAAAACCCCACAAACCAATTCGTGCTCGAAGAGCGCGACGGAAATATCGTCACTCTGCGCCTGAATCGCCCTGATCGCCTGAATGCCTTGAACGTCGAGCTTGGCCGCGAGCTTGTGCATGCGCTGATACGCGCTGGAGAAGATAAAGGTGTTTCTGCTATCAGGCTTATCGGAGCTGGACGCGGCTTTTGCGCCGGCGGCGATTTGGCCTTGCTCCGGGACCTGCGAAAACGCAAAGATGCCAGGGAAATCGAAAATTTACTGGTCACCGGAAAAGAGATTTGCCTAGTGATTGCAGGTATGCCAAAACCTGTGGTCGCGGCGGTGAACGGTCCGGCAGCCGGCGGTGGAATGAATCTCGCTATCGCATGCGACTTCCGTGTAGCTTCCGATCAGGCCAAGTTTGCCGAAGGTTTTGCGCAGATCGGCTTGTATCCGGATTTCGGCGGCACTTTCTTTTTGCCGCGGCTCGTAGGACGAGCGCGCGCGGCGGAATTATTCTGGACCTCGACCAAGCTTTCGCCGGAAGACGCACTCAGGATGGGAATCGTTTCTCGCGTCATTCCAGCGGCGCAATTCGAGGAAGAATCCAAGAAAGTTACGCAGGACGTGGCTGCCGCGGCTCCGCTCTCGGTGCGAGACTCAAAACATGCCATGACCACCGCGAATCGTGCCGAACTCACGGCCGCGCTCGACGAGGAAATACGACTCCAGATTCACTGCTTCCAGTCCGAAGACTGTATGGAAGGGCTCAACGCCTTTCTCGAGAAGCGTAAGCCGAATTTTAAGGGCCACTGATTGTGAGCTCGCTCGAAAACTGATTTTCCGGAATTTATTGATTTGCAGGGACGGGAGGAATTTATAAATGTCCGCGACACGGATCGCAACTTTCGATGATTGGGTGGACTTATTCCGCGTTTGGCGCAGCGACATCGGTGTGAATTATTCTGAAATTGACAGCTATCATTTTGAGGCCAAGTTCGGGCCCACACGCTCGAACGAAATTGAATTTGGGGCCTTCAAAGGACGCCCCAAGTGGCGTCGTGTGCTGGATATTCCAGACCAGCGCATTCGCGACGGCCTGATGAACCTGATCATCTATCAGGGCGACACCGAATTTGCTTCGGTGGAGCAGCAACGTCGCCTGTTCGAGCATGCGCCAAGCGAACACGACCGCAAATCACTCTGCCGCGTGGTAACCGAAGAAATGCGCCATGGCTGGCAGATGTGTCACCTGCTCATCAACCACTTCGGTTACAGCGGAAAAGTGGAAGCGCAGAAAATGCTCGAGCGCCGCGCGTTTGAATCCAAGCGACTGCTTGGCGCATTCAATCAGGAAGTCGCAAACTGGCTCGACTTCTTCACCTACACCGATTTCGTGGATCGCGACGGAAAATTTCAGCTCACCATGCTGAGCTATTCCGCTTTTGAGCCGTTGGCCCAGTCCATGAACCCGATGTTGCGCGAAGAATCGTTTCATCTGGGCACCGGGCATGACGGCCTCAAACGCATTGTGAAGGCGGAAGTCGTGCCGCTCCAGATCGTTCAGAAGTACGTGAACAAATGGATTCCGGTTAGCTACGACTTGTTTGGTGTAGACCAGTCGAGTTCCGCGCACTGGTTTTACATTTGGGGCTTGAAAGGTCGTTACGACGAAGCTCAAACCCAAAAAGAAGCTGACCTTGGCCATATGAACGAGCACAATCGCCACTTGTATTTCCTGGAGTGCGAGAAACTGATCGAGCAAATCAACAAGCACGTTCCGACGGGCGCCCAACCACTCTATGTTCCGGACATGAAGTTCAACCGTCACATCGGCGAGTTTGCGGATCAGCCATATAGCGTGACCGGCGAACTCTTATCACCCGAGAAATACGCCGAACACCTGAAGGAAACATTGCCGCAGCCCGAAGATATCAAGCTGGTAAACGAAATACAGGACAACGAGCCGAAGTGGGTAGCGCCCAAAGGGAACATGGATTAGTCGGCCGCCACAATAGGGGGCTTCTCACATCAAAAACTGACAAGCTTTCGTTGGAGTTTGGGTCCATGGCTGAAAACCTCTACGCAAATATGGAAGTTGCTCCGCGCGAAGTGAAAGAGAAGCTTGCGCGCGGCGAGAAAATACTTTTCGTCGACGTTCGTGAGCAGTGGGAATATGACACTTCTCATATTGAAGGCTCCGTGTTGATTCCTCTTCGCGAGATTCCCACCAACCTGCCGCGGCTGGAATCCGCGGACGAAGTCATACTCTTTTGCCACCATGGTATGCGCAGCATGGACGCCGCGGTTTGGTTGCGTTCGCAAGGTGTCGCAGGCGCGCGTTCGATGGCGGGTGGGATTGATCTCTGGGCTACGGAGATCGATCCGGCGATACCGCGTTACTGAACTTCGGGAATTGCGAGGCGAATAAACCATGGCCGCCAGCAAGCTGGCTAAGAAAACTCAGAAACGAGCGAAAGTAAAATTTCTGCATAAACCCTCCTGTAGCACTTGCCGCAAAGCACGCAGTTACATGGAGAAACGCGGCTGGGGCATGGAATTTCGCGATCTTGGCAAAGAGCGGCTGGGCCCTGAAGAACTTGAGAAATTAATCGGTGACCGCGACCACACGCAGTTCCTGAATACGCGCAACGAACTTTACCGCCGGAAAAATATGAAGGAAAATCCGCCGTCTCGCAGTGAAGCCATTCGATTGATGGCAGCCGAGCCGAATCTGATTCGTCGACCGGTAATTCTCGCGGGCGGCCGCATCGTGCTTGGCTTCGACAAAGAGGGAATCGCTCGGTTATAAGTAGTGAGTCTAACGCGAGTCTTGCAGCGCCGTTCTTCAGAGGAATCCGGATTGCCGCCAATCATCGACATTCACATCCATATTCAGCCAGACAAGATGCTGAAGCCGGCGGCGCACGAATTGATTCGCCACGGCCGTCTTGATTACGACGAGATAATGAAATATTCCGCCAGCCCGAAAGATTTCCTGAACTTCTTAGATAGCGCGGAAATCGAGCGCGCAGGGATTATCAATTACGTCAGTCCTGATGTAATCGGATTCACTTCCGAAGTCAACGACTGGTGCGCGAAATATTGTTCGGCCGATCCGCGCCGCCTACTGGGTTTTGGGTCCGTGCATCCGAAGTATGTTGACGATGCTGGCGCCGAAGTCAGACGCCTGAAGAGAATCGGTATTCGCGGTTTGAAGGTTCATCCCTCTCATCAGTTATTTGCGCCTAATGAGTATCGCTGCGGCCTGGGCCCTCTGCGCGCGATGTATGAGACGGCCCAGGAAATTGGCTTACCGGTAATGATTCATACGGGCACTTCGATTTTTCCCGGTGCCCGAAATGTGTACGCGCAGCCCATGCTCGCCGACGATATCGGTGTGGACTTTCCTGATCTGGTTGTAATTTTGGCGCATGGCGGGCGCCCCTTGTGGATGAATGAAGCATTTTTTCTGGTCCGCCGTCATCGGAACATGTACATGGACATTTCCGGGATTCCTCCGCAACGGTTGATGGAGTATTTTCCGCGCATCGAGGAAATCGCCGACAGAGTCCTGTTTGGTACGGACTGGCCTGGGCCCGGCGTACCCGCAGTGCGCGGAAATATCGAAAAGTTTCGTGCCCTTCCAATTTCACCGCTCGCGCAACAGAAAATTCTGTATGACAATGCAGCTCGTCTTTTTCCCGTCTGAGTGAGGTCGCTCAATGGAAATAAAAACTATCGCGGTAATCGGCGCGGGAACCATGGGCCGGGGAATCGCTTACGCCGCTGCCCTCGGCGGCTATCGCACCGTGCTCGAAGATGTTTCCCCTGAAGTGTTAGAGCAAGGAACTGCTTACATTTCCCAGGCGTTGGAAGACGGAGTAGCGCGCGGAAAGGTGACACCAGAGCAGAAAGACAAAGCCCTGGACAATGTGACCACCTTGCGCTCGGTGGAAGACGTTTGCCGTGAAGCGGACTTACTGATCGAAGCGGTCCCGGAAGAAATGGAAGTGAAGCTGGAAATCTTCACAATTTTCGATAAATTTGCAAAGCCTGACGCGATTCTCGCCAGCAATACGTCATCACTGTCCATCACCGAAATGGCTTCCATCACCTTTCGCGCCGAAAATTGTATCGGAATGCATTTTTTCAATCCGGTGCCCAAGATGAAGCTGCTGGAAATCGTGCGCGCACTGGAAACTTCTGAGGCCACGCTGCAATCCTGCGTGGAAGTCGGAAGACGAATGGGCAAGGAGGTTGTGGTGATTCGTGAATCCCCGGGATTTGTGACCAGCCGCATTAACGCCATGATCGGCAACGAAGCTTTTTACATGCTGCAGGAAGGCGTTGCCAGCGCTGAAGACATCGACAAGGCCTTGAAACTGGGACTGAATCATCCCCTGGGCCCATTCGAACTCGTTGACTTGGTTGGACTGGATATCCGCCTGAATATTCTGGAATACTTGCATAAAACATTGGGAGAAAAATACCGCCCGTGCCCGCTTCTGACTCAATATGTAAAGGCTGGACGCATCGGGAGAAAATCGGGTCGCGGCGTGTACGAGTACGGCCATAATGGGGTCAAGAAATAATAGGCGCATCCGGCAAATTGCGCTGCTCAGACCAGAAAGGATTTTTCTCCCAGATGAAATTTGCTGAACGAATTCAAATCATCGAAGGCGACCTGACCGAAATGGATGTGGACGCCATCGTCAACGCCGCGAACAATGATTTGCAGCTTGGCGGCGGTGTCGCCGGCGCAATCCGGCGAAAGGGCGGTCCGGAGATCCAGAAAGAATGCGACGAAATCGGCCAAGTTCCCGTTGGCGGAGCGGCCATCACCACGGGCGGCAAATTAAAAGCGCGTCATGTGATTCACGCTGCGAGCATGCAGCTTGGCGGGAAAACTTCCGCGCATTCTTTGCGAAGTTCCACCGCCCACTCGCTCCGTATAGCCGCCCAAAAAGGACTCAAGATCATTGCCTTTCCGGCCGTGGGCACCGGTATTGCCGGATTTCCTTTGCGCGAGTGCGCGGAAATTATGTTGCGCGAAGTCGCCCGGCATTTCGAGCAACCCACATCGCTCGAGAAAGTTACTTTCGTTCTCTTCGATAAAGACGCGTTGGCAAGTTTCAGCAGTGTTTGGAGCGAATTGCAAGCGGGCGGTTTCAAATGAGCGATTCACTCACAGACAAAGTCCGCCACCAGCTCGTGCGCTACGAACATCCCCTGTTTGATTTCGAGGCTCGTTCGACGGGAGAGGGAGTGGAAGTTGAAATTCGTTACAAGCCCACAAACGCCGAAGTTCACAATTATACTTTCCAGCTCCAACCACGCGAGATAGAAAATTCACAATTTCCCTGGACTTTCCAGAAGCAGCTTTACGATTGCCTTCACGACTACATCATCGAAATGTTCACTCGCAATCCGCAGCGCGTGAATTAATGGTTGCGCGCAGCGAGCCCAGGCCACTCGCGCTGCTACTCGCTGGGCAAATTCGCCCGCACGGTCCCATCACCTTCGCGAAATACATGGAGACGTGCCTGTATCATCCGCTCCACGGTTATTACACGAAGCCGGAGCAGCATGCGAGGCGCGATTATTTTACGAGTGTTGATGCGAGCCCGCTTTTTGGAAGATTGCTGGCTCGCCAGTTCCATGAAATGTGGCATTTGCTCGGTCGCCCGGAGCCTTTCTGGCTTGTTGAAGCCGGAGCAGGCGCCGGCCATTTAGCGAAACAGATTCTCGATTGTGTCGCCGCATCATGGCCGGATTTGTACACGGCGCTGCGCTTCATTGCAGTCGAGCGCTCAGCGTCGCGCCGCGCTTTGCAATCGAAAGCTCTCGAGACCCATATCCAAGATGCCAAATTCGTATCACAACAAGAATTGCCCGACGAAATCCCGTTCGGCTGCATTTTTTCGAACGAGCTAATCGATGCCATGCCCGTCCATCGCGTAATCCGTGAGGGCAGAGAACTACGAGAAATTTATGTTGGCCTAGCCAATAACGGATTTTGTGATGAATGGGGGACGCTCTCTTCCCGTGCGCTCGAGACATATTTCTCAGAGCAACGGATCTCATTACAAGAAGAGCAACAAGGGGAAGTAAATCTCGCCGCATGTCGTTGGATCGCTGAAGCCGGCGAGAAGCTCAAGCGCGGATTCATCGTAACCATCGATTACGGCCACCAAGCTTCTGAACTTTACGACGAACGCCACATGCGCGGCACTCTATTAGCATACCAACGCCACCGCGCCACGGAGAATGTGTATCGCGCCCCTGGCGAACAGGATTTAACCGCCCACGTCAATTTCAGCGCGTTGGATCTATACGGACAAAACAGCGGCCTCGTCCGCACCGGCTGCACTTCCCAATGCAATTTCCTGCTGGCTCTCGCGCGTCACGGCGATTTCGCAGATTTACAATTGCAGGAGTTGAGCCAGGCGGAACAAATCCAACGCCGCCTTCTCTTCAAAACTCTGATCAACCCGGAAGGAATGGGCGAGACGTTTCAAGTTCTTATTCAACACAAAGGAATCGTGCTGCCCAGCCTAGCTGGATTAGAGCCGCTGTAACGGTCCTCCCTATCAGGGCCGTTTCTTCAGAACAGGCTTGTTGGGATCCGCATCAGCAGGAGTGCTGGCGTTTGTCGTGGGAGTTGAAGGCGGCGTGCCCGCGGGCGCAGCGTCCAGCGCAGCATCGCCGGTATAGGGCCGCTGCAAAAACTTCCCAGCTTCTTCCTGCGCTCCCGCCGTGTCGTCACCGAGGTGTTGCGCCAGACTGTACTCATTAACGGCGCGCTCGCGCTGTCCCAGAATGTCGTAAATTTTCCCAATATAGATGTGGCTCCAAACGTCTACCCACTTGGGGTCCAGATCACCACCGAGCGCCGCTCGGAAAGCATTCGCCGCCGACTGATAATTTTTCTGATTGAACATCGCCTCGCCCATGCGGAAGTGCGCGAGCGAATTGCTGGACTGTAAATCCAGCGCATGCTGGTATTGCTGTATGGCCTCGTAATATTGGCCATTCTCCGCGAACCATTCGCCGCGAGCCACGAACGCGCGGATACGCAGCCGCGCGCTGGATTTCAGCATGTTGTTATTCGGATCGATCACGATCCCGTTCGGCTTCGGACGTCCGAAAGTATCGATCTCAAATTGCTGCGTGGTTCCGGTCACCAGGATTTTCTTGTATTCAGGATTTCCTTCCGTGTCCACGCGGATTTCAACAGGCATGCGGAAGGTATCGAGATCCTGGTGAATCTTTCCCACCACCTTAAAACCTTTTCTGGTCCGATATACGATGAACTCCAGCTTGAATTCCGGAATGCCCGTGGAGTTTACCCACTGCGAAAAAAACGAAACAAGATTTACGGGAGGCTCACCCTTCTTGGGGGGCGGAACCTTTGCAATAGCCATCTTTTCGAATTCTGTGACCGTCGCGTTTTTGCCTTCATATTTCTTGTAGAAATCGTGCAACAGGGCATTGAAGGCATCGTCGCCTATTTCCGTGCGCAGCATGTGAAAAACCAGAGCGCCTTTATCGGCAACCACCGAACGATATTCATTGGAAAAAGCCTGCAAACGTCCGGCCTGTGAAATGGGAGCAGTGTCTTCATACATCAGCGCGCCCACCGCAAAATCTTCCAGCGCCCGGTGCAAACCTGCGCTTCCGTCGCTCTGCTCCGCATACATAGCCTCTGCGTATCGCGAAAGCCCGTCGGTTAGCCAAGCGTCTGAAGGAGTTTCAGGAAGAACCCGATCGCCCCACCATTGCTCGGCCGCGAGTTGCGAAAGCAAACGATCGTTGGCTTTGGTGGTCCATTGACGCGCGCTAATCAACAGCAACCCCGGCGCGGCATACCCGGGAAGCGTGCCGTCAGGCATTTGCGCGATTGTAATCGGCGGAGGCCCGCTCTCCTGAAGAGGCCCAAACGCATCCGTGAAATACAGCGCGATACGCGCCAAAGAATTTCCGTAAGCCGTAGCAGTCGAGGCTTGAACCGGCGGCGTGAATACCGAAACCGTTAATCCTTCTACTTGAATTGGATTCAGCTGAAGCGGGCCAGCCACGAAAGTCCCCACTGGCCCAGGGCGATCGCAATGAAACACGTAGGAAGCCTGCCCCGGCCCTTTTCCTATGCCAGGTTGCATGGTCGGAGGATCCGCTTTGCCGGTCCCGGTTACGTACATGGTGTCCGGCGTAATAACCTTGAAAGTTCCGGTGTAGCGATTGGCCGGGTAATTTGTTAGCGGAAACCACCGCGCAGGCAGTAGCAAGTATGCCGAATTTTTGTCTACCGAAGCGAAGCGCACGCCTTTCGTCGGACTATCGTCCTCGCTAGAAATCGGCCCGGTGTAATCGAATTCCAGGCTCATCGGTTTCCCCGGAGCTACAGCATCAGGGAGCCCGATTGTAAGCAGCAGCGGGTACGTTCTGTCGCGCTCGAATTCCAGCGGCTTGCCGCCGATAAGCTTAACCGAATTCACTTTCAAATCCTGGTGTAACTCCACCACCACCGTGCGCGAAACTTCATTGGCAATAAAATCCACGCGTGCCAGAGCGGAGATCGTCTGATCGTCCGGATGCAGCAGCACTTGCACGTCGTAATGGTCCGCGCGAAAAGGGAAGCGATGCGGCGTTTGCGCTGTCGCGGCGGCTGCCCAGAGGAGCGACAGGGTCAGTGGAATTAGCAGCCGATGAATTTTGAGCAAGAAAACCTCTCCAGAAGGCTATCTACTTTTAACTAAGATACCTGGGCGCCGCGGGCAGTTGCCCGCACCAATCCGCCAAAAAATGTTACAACATCTGCGCAAAAATGTCCGCAGCGCGCTCCATTGCTCCGCCGGGACCCAACTTTTCGCGCACTTCCGCGAGGCTCGCCTTCATCTCATCGCGAGCTCTCGACGATTCCAGCAGTCTGCGCACCTCGCTTTCCACCGCCTCGGGTGTGAAATCGCCCTGGATCAACTCACGCACCACGCCCTGTCCCGCGATCAGATTCACCATGCTGAAGAACGGTGTCCGGATCATACGCCCAAGTATGAATGCCGAGACGGGAGAAACCCGGTAGATCACCATCATCGGCGTGCCTAGAAGGGAAGCCTCGATAGTGGCCGTTCCGCTGGCTACAATCGCGCAATCAGCGGCTGCCAGAGCGTCATACGTTGCGCCAGTGAGGTGTTTAATCTCTACGCCAGAACTGGCGTAAGCCGAGAAAATGTCCGCCGACAAATTGGGCGCCACAGCCAGCACAAACTGTATATTGCGGTTGCCTCGTTTTAGCCTCTCGCACGCGCTGAGAATCCGGCCATAATTCTGGCGAATCTCATTCGCACGGCTGCCGGGTAGGATCGTAATGATGGGCTTGTTCGCGTCCAGCTGGTGCAGAGCTGCAAACTCCGCGCGCGTCATGCTCGGCCGCACTACATCCACCAGCGGATGGCCTACGAAACTCACCGGCACGCCTGCCTCGCGGTAAATTTTCTCCTCGAATGGAAATATCACCACCATCCGATTCACGCGCCGTTTCACAATCCGAACCCGCCCCGCGCGCCAAGCCCAAATCTGCGGACCGATAAAATAACCCACCGGCACATCAATTTGTTTCATCCGCCGAGCGAGGCCCAGATGCGTCCCCGGCGAATCCACAAGAATGGCAAGCGTAGCATTGCGCCGCTTCGCTTCGCGCTTCAGGCGGTTTTGAACGCCTATCACCGTCGGAATTTTGTGGAGCACTTCGGCGATGCCCAGCACAGCGACTTCGTGGTAGTCGGCAATCAATTCCACTCCCGCTTCCGCCATGCGAGGGCCGCCCATGCCGAAGAACCGAGCGTCTGGGCCAACCCGCTCCCGCAAAGCCGTGACCAGCCGCGCGGCGTACATATCACTAGACGCTTCGCCCGCGGAAATCAAAATTTGTTTTTCGGTCATGGAAGGCGCGGATGCGGACCGACTGCGGTGAGGATAGATGCGATCTTCTCAAAAAACCTCGCATAAGCAGACTGCGGCCAGTCGCTAATCATCGGCAGGCAGAGCATGTGGATATCCCGGCCCGCCGCCCCCCACTGGTGCGGCCAATTCCTGCTCTTCGTATTGAAGCTGATACAAGCGATAGTAAATCCCGCGTAGTCCCAGAAGCTCTTGATGCGAACCCTGCTCGCGCAACCTGCCTTTGTGGAAAACGAGAATGCGGTGAGCATGCTGAACGGTGCTAAGTCGATGTGCGATTACCACCGCCGTGCGCCCTTGCAGCAGTCGGTCGAGCGCTTCCCGGATCAAAAGCTCGGTCTTGGTATCCACGCTAGATGTCGCTTCGTCGAGAATCAAAAACTTCGGATCGTGAGCCAGGGCGCGAGCAAAACTCACAAGCTGGCGCTGGCCCACGGAAAGCGTCGAGCCACGCTCGGTGACTTGCGTCTCCACTCCTTGCGGTTGTGATTCAAGAAACGGACCCAACCCCACTTCGCGCAACGCGCTTTCAGTACCCGCGCGAGTAATTCTCTCAGTGCCAAGCTTCACGTTCGATTCAAGCGTTCCGGTAAACAAGAATGGATCTTGCAATACAATGCCGAAAAGCCGCCGCAGCTCCTGCAATTCCATCGTGCGAATATCCACGCCGTCGAGCAGAATTTCGCCGCGCTGAATATCGTAGAACCGTAACAGAAGTTGAATGATGGTAGTTTTACCTGCACCTGTGTGTCCGACAATTGCGAGCGTTTGCCCCGGATCAACCCGGAACGAAACGTCGCGCAACACCCAATCCTTTTCTTTCGGTGTAGCTCCGCCAGTGTAGGCAAACCAAACATTGCGAAATTCAATTTCCCCGCGCGCCGATGGTAGCGACCGTAGTTCGGCAGGCGACACGATCGTAAATGGCTCATCCAGCAGTTTAAAGATTCGTTCGGACGCGGCCATGGCCGTCTGCAAAATATTGAATTTTTCGCTCAAGTCCTGAATCGGCCGGAAAAACCTTTGCGCGTAAAGCATGAACGCCAGCAGCACGCCGATCGGAATGGTCCCGGCAATAGCCCTTAGTCCGCCGACCCAGTACAGCAGCGCGAGGCCCGCCATGCTGAGAAATTCTACCGCGGGGTAGAAGAACGAGAAGGCGTCAATGGCCTCCTTGTACGCTTCCATGTGCGTCCGATTCAATTCCTCAAATTGCTTGCGCGATTTCCATTCGCGGTTGAAGAGCTGCACGATGGCCATTCCGCTGATATGTTCCTGCAGGAATGCGTTAATACGCGCGATAGCAGTCCTGATGCGGCGGTTCGCGTTGCGCACTTTGTTGCGAAAAAAATAGGTCAACAAAATCATGAACGGCAGCGGTGACAGTGTGGCGAAGGCGAGAAATGGATGCCACTTGAATAAAATTGCGGCCATGGCAAATAGGAGAACAAAATCGTTCAGCATGGCCACCACACCGGAAGCAAAAAGATCGTTTAACGCGTCCACGTCCGTAGTCGCTCGCGTTACCAGGCGCCCGACCGGACTGCGGTCAAAAAAACTCATGGGCAGTCGCTGCAGGTGTTCGAAGATTTCCTTGCGCAGGTCATACATTGTTTCCTGCCCTACCCACTGCATAATTCGCACTTGTGCGTATTGCAGTCCAAAGCTTCCCAGCAGCGCGCCCGCAGACGCAGCCACTACCCACAACAGACCCATCAGCGCTTGATGCCGCGTAATCGTAGAACTAAATCCAGGAACGATGTATTGATCCACCGCGATGTGGAACAGATAGGGCGATACGATTTCCATAGCCGTGACACCCAGCGTAATGGAGACCGCGGCAACCACATGCCAGCGATACGGGCGCAGATACTTCATCAATCGCCGCGTCAGCGCCGAGTCGTAAAGCTTGCCTAATTTCTCTTCTTCGCGGAAATCGCTCATTCGCGTGCGAGCTCTTCTTCCAAAAGTTGTTTCTGATACAGGTCTGCGTAATAGCCGTTATGCGCGAGCAATTCATCGTGCGTGCCGCGCTCGATGATGTACCCGTCGCGCAACACGATGATCATGTCCGCGTTCTTCACCGTCGAAACGCGATGCGAAATCAAAATCGTCGTGCGTTGGCTCATCACCTCGCGCAGGCGCCGCAAGATTCGTTCTTCGGTATCGGTGTCAACGCTCGCCAAGGAATCGTCCAGAATTAATATTCGCGGCTGGCGCAGGATGGCGCGAGCCAGAGACGTTCGCTGCTTCTGCCCGCCCGAGAGCGTGAGGCCACGTTCGCCGACCATGGTTCCAAATCGCTGCGGGAAGCTTTCTATTTCTCCCGAGATGCTGGCGATTTCGGCTGCCTGGAAGACTTGTTCCTCCACCGCATCAGTAACGCCGAAGGCAATATTCTCGCTGATCGTTTCACTGAACAGGAAGGTGTCTTGCGGGACGTACCCAATCGCGCTGCGAAGTTCAGTAAGCGGATATTCGCGGATCGAACGTCCATCGATGAACAAAGTACCTGCAGGCGCCTCCCATAAACGCGCGATCAAAGCCGCCAAGGTGGACTTGCCGCTTCCCGTTGGCCCCACGACAGCTAACGTCGAACCTGCCGGAACGCGCAAATTAATGTCGTGAAGAACGGGCTCGCCCGACTGCGTTTCCGAGCCCGAAGTCGGATAGGTAAAAGTGAGATTGCGGAATTCAATTTCCCCGCAAATGGTTGACTTTTCCTGCGCAGGCGGCGCATCGCCATTCGGCCGCATATTGTAACGATCCGAAGGAGTATGCGCGGGAGCGGACGCATCGCGAATCCCCGGTTCCGCGTTCATGATGTAATTCAGCCGGCCCATGGACGCCGCGCCGCGCTGAAAAATGTTCGTCACCCAGCCAAGCGCGATCATCGGCCACACCAGTTGGATCAAAAACATATAAAACGCGTTAAACGTCCCCAACGAAACGCGATGATCGATTACCTGTTTGCCGCCAAGCCACAATAAAATCAGTACGGTCATGCCAATGAGTGTGGAGAGTCCTGGAAAAAACAGGCTCCACGTGCTAATGAGCTTGATGTTCCGGTTTACGTAATCGCGGTTGGCCTGGTCGAATTTGGCGACTTCCTGCTTTTCTTGTGCATACGCGCGAATCACACGCACGCCCGTTAGGTTTTCTTGCGCCCGCGTGGACAGCACACCCAGCGCTGCCTGTATCTGCTCCGAAAGCTGATGAATGATCTGTCCGAAGTAGCGCGTTACAATCGCTACGATCGGCACGGGGATCAAAACCCATGCTGTCAGCGCCGGCGAAAGTTTCAACATAAAGAAAATCGCCAGCACCATGGTTGAGATCGTCGTCGCGCTGTACATAATCCCTGGGCCCAGCACCATGCGCACCGCGTTCAGATCGTTCGTCGCGCGCGACATCAAATCTCCCGTGCGGTTGCGCACGTAAAACTCAGGTTCCATCAAAACCAGTCGCGCCAGTAAATCGTTGCGTAGGTCGTATTCAATCTCGCGCGAAACCCCGATCAATATCCATCTGGTCCAGAACGAGAAGAATCCTTTCATCAGCATTACCGCCACAAGTATTACGCAGTAAATTCCCAGAGCGTGGCGGCTGAATGGCGCATAGAACGAAAAAAGTGGCGAAAGCAGGGCACGGGAAAACCCGCTTAAGGTAGAAAGTGTTCGCGGCGACCCTTGCAGCAAATCCGTAATCATGCCGATAATCAGTTGCGGAAGAGCACCAACCAGCCCCATGAGCCCGAGCGTCAAAAGTCCCAGTGCGGTCATCCCTTTGTAACGCAGCACATAGGGCCACAACGACTTCAACTCTTTCCAACCGGAAGTCTGCGGTTCGGGCTTTCCCGCCGTGGCCACTACAGGTTGGGCAATCGCGCTCATTATCGAATCTGCGACTCCGGAGTCTCCAACGAAGGCAACTCACCGAGAAAATTTTCGAACGTTCGATCCAGCGATTGATACCGTTTCACTTTCGGGTTCCAGCGAATTCCCACCGGCAGTACGTGTCCGCCTTCGCCCTTGGGCGACATCAGCGGCGTAAAATACATTTCCAGCCCTTGGTCATGCTGCTCGTATTGCAACCGCCAGCCATTCACCGGAGCCAGCGGTGATCCGCCTAGAAATCCCTTGGTGTTCTTCAGATGCTCGTCGCAAAGAAAAATCTGCTTCCACGAACTGCCTTCATTCTGAAGAATCACTGCCCGCGTGAGCAGTATGCCTTCCGCCGAAACTCCCGGCGGAGCCGCTTTCAAGCGGTTTATTGCCAGAATCTGTTGCGGCCCGCCCTTGGAAAGATCGCCATATGCCAAAACTTCCGTCTCCGACCCCAACGCTGACTCCGCCGCTTTTTGTATATCGGGCGGACTTGCGGGCTTGGCTGGCGCCGTTGGAGCGGCCGGTTCTTCCTTCGCCGCAGGAGACCTGGAAGCTGAACTACCACAGGAAAGCATGGTAAGAGCCGTGAGGGTTACCGCCGCAAGTGCGATTGTTTTCATGATTTCTTTGCGCTGCTCGATCAAAGCGTCGACGCCGCAAGCGTGATCGCCACCACTTTTTTCGACGAAGCGTCGCACGATACTTCCATCACCTGCGGCACACCCGCGCCGGCCCAATCAAATGAGTACAACCATAATTCTAGCTGTTCGCTTCCTCTCACGGAAGGACTCTCAGATTCCGGCTTGCCGTAGATTTCCGCTACGCGATCGCACGAATCTCCCAGTTGCAAGCGGTGGCCGGTCGCGAGCAGCTTCAGTCTGCCGGGGGCCATCACAATCGGAAGGCATTTGGCCATGATTTCAGGCTTGTAATTGTTGTCGACGGTCACCGTTTGAACCACTTTATTGGCGTCTAGTTCCACGCGAAGTTGCCGATGCGTACAAATATCGCCCCATAACAACGCATCCGTTACGGATTCGTCACGCTCCAGCTCGCGGAAACTTTTCTGCGGCGCAGCCATCTTGTCGTGCCCCGGACGCAATCCGGCGAGCGCAAGTTCATTCGCGCGCTTAGAATTCGTCAATCCCCATGCCAACGGAATCGCCGAAAGCATTGCGACCAAGCTAACGAACAGCCAGAATTTCCTCCAGGCGAGCTTCAAAGTTTTCTTCCCCCTCTGACCACAGCCGCAACTTCGCGACCGGCAGTTCTTTTTCAATGCTGCGAACCCAGTCGAATAATTTCTTTATGTTGTCGCGAGTCTTCTCATAATAATTGTGCAGATTTTCGGGCCGCGCCATGGCTTCCAAAAAACGCTCTTCCTCCGGACTCTCCGCTTTCGGCCGGGCAATTTGCCGAATGCCAAGCAACCCTGCGTGCCCGGTAAACAGATGCTCGAACCCAAAATTCACTTCCAAATGGCCGTCTTGCCGCCAGACTCCCTGGTCGAAATCCTCGCCGTAACAAAGAAGCTCCACAGGGTGCGTTTCTAGTTGCCAGCGTGCCGGATCGCCTTCATAAATCCACAAATCCCAATGCGATCGAACCGAGATGCAACAGTCGTTATGCACATAAGCCTGGCACAATTCCACAATACTCGCCGCGTCCAAGGGAACCGATCTTAAATCCTGCTCGTAAACGGGCGATTCAGTCCAATCCACGGCGCGGATTTCCAGATGCGTGAATCCAGGATTTTTCGCGGAGAAGGGAACGCTGGAAAGAAACTTTGCGAATCTCTGCAGTATCAGCTCCTCCGGAAAATCCTTGCACCAAATACTTAAGTAGGCTTGATTCGACATGCCGAGCATTATACCGGGATGCCGCGCGAGACCGAAATCGAGCAAAATTGCGACCTATCTGCATTTCAGTAGGCGCGCAGCATGCGGGACTCGCCATCATTACTCGGCAACTGTGCGAATCGAGCGCACCTGTAACCGTCTATCTGTCGCCAATGGGTTAACCGTGAGGATCTTAAAGCTACTTCTTATGCTTGGGAGGTTCCTGCTGATCCTCTTCTGTGTTGAAATCTGTGGAAATTCCGAGGAGCTTTTCTTTGAGCGTATGGCCCATGCCGGCGAGAACCTGCGAGCAAGTCTCGCGAAGCCTCTTCTCCGCAGCCTTGGCAATGGTATCCAGCACAGCCTGGGAATGCTGCCCCAGGGTCGTGGCGGAAGCCAGCAACCATGAGTTCGAAGCGTTCTCCAGGCGAGCCTTGTACTCTTCAATCGACTCTTCGGTGGACTTTTTCAATTGCTGCATCCACTCTTCTTTCTCAACTTCGCGCTTCTCTTCCCAGGTTTCAATTAACGGCGCCAGTTGCGATTGCAGGAACGTACGCGCCTGCTCCACGCCTTCCATCATGCGCTCGTCCATTTTCTGCTGGAATTCAGCCAGTGATCCTTCGCGGTTGAACTCCATGTCGGAACGCGCTTTTTCCAGCGCCAGGCGGGAACTCACTTCAAACCGCCGCAACGATTCGCTAGTCACCCGTTGCACCTGGTCGGAGAAAGTTGCCGTCGCAATTTGCGAAGTCTCGTTCAGCTTCTCACGCTCGCGCGATACTATTTCGCTCGCCGCGTCTTCAATCTGCGCCGTGCTGTGCTCCAGGTATGTGCGCCGGTAATGATCAAGCTCGGAAGCCAGCATGCTGGAAACTTCCGCCGCGCGGTCGCGCAGAGCGGTGCTGGATTGCTCCACCGCTTTCTCCAGCGAGCCTTGCATCGTAGTCTGCGCTTTTTTCTGATACCACTCCGATGCCTTCGAAAGCGCCTCGTACGTTTCGTGCTGCGTCTCCGTGCTCTTCTGTTGCAAATCCTCTTGAATTTTCGAAAGCGAAGCTCGGCAAGCTTCTTCCACCTCGGCAGGAACCTTGGAGGACTCCGTGCGGAGCTGCTGAAGCGTTTCTTGTATCACTTGCTGCGAAGATTGCTGTGCTTGCTCGCGGGTGGAATGTTGCAGCTGGGCCGCCTGTTCGGTGGCTTGGCGCATCTGCTCTCGTATGTGGTTCTGCAGGTTCGCCGCCTGCTGTTCCACATTGTCCAGTCTGGACGCCAGGCCTTCCACCGCTTCGAGGTTCGGCGTAATTCTCTGATCGAGTTCCGCGGAAACCCGCGCCAGAACCTTCTGTGCGGACGCATCCAGCGCCGGTTCAATCTGCTGCGTGCGTTCAGCGATCACTTGCTCCGCTCTACGCCCGATCTCTTCTTGCTGCTTTGCTAAAAGTTCATCCAGGTGCTGGCGCGTCTGTTCCAGCGTGACTCGCGCCGCGCTCTGAAGTTGAGATTTCGTTTCTTCCGCCCGATCGCGCTCCTGCTTCAGGCTGTTCCCAAGCGATTCGATGGTGGTAGCCGCGCCATCGATTGCTTCGTCCAGCGAAGCGCGCAGACTTTGGCTACGCTCCCGCACGTTCTGTTCCGCTTGCGCTATCGCCTGCTGCGATACTTCCGAAATTTTCTCGCCGATTTTATTTGACGCCTGCGTAACCTTTTCATCGAATTCGTGTGACGCGCCCGCCAGGCTGGCCTCGAATTGTTGCTGCCAACGTTGGTTTGCCGCCGCGATCTCCGCCTGCGATTGCTCCACCGTCTGTGTTCGAACGCTCTGCGCCGTTTCTTCCAGATTTTTGCGCCACTGATCTAAATGCTGTTGGGCTGCTTCAGGAGAGGAAAGAATTTCCAGCGATGGCGTTGACGCGGCGCGTTCCACCAGAGCGCGATCGACCGCTTCATCCACCGCTTGCTTCAGACTATGCGCCGCCGTTTTCTCCGCCGCCTGCTGGGCCGCTTGTTGCGCAGCTTGGTCTGCCGCACCGCTTACAGCCTGCTGCACGGCATCTCGAATTTTCTGGTCCAAATGAATTGCCGACGCTTCCGTCGCCTTGCGCGCCTCTTCCACAATCGCCGTCGTGCGGTCCGTCGCCTGTTGCACAACTTTTCTTACCGACGATTCCGACACGCGCTCCATCGAAACCTTGATGGCTCGCTCGATGGCTTCATGAAGTTGCGAATCGAGTTGCTGCCGCGCGATCGCCATTTCCTCGGTGATGGCCGCTTCCGCGCCCCGGCGCAATGACTTGTCGAGCTTTTCCTTTACCTCGTCCACCATCTGCGCCATCTGGCGTGCCAGCGGACCTTGCAATTCCGCAGAGGTCGTAGGAACCACGTGAATCTTGCCCTCATCGCCCACACCCACAGGTGCGCCGACAGGCGTTGGTGTAGCGGCGCCCTGTGAAGGCGACGGCACAGTCGGGACAGGTGGTTTCTGCGACAAAAGTTCTTGCGGGGTTCGTGGCGCGGCAGGCGTCCCTAGGCCCGCTACACCTGACGGCACGGAAGCGGGCTCGTCAGGCGTCACTGGTTTTGTAGGCGCGCTTGCGGGCGTTCTTAGAACCGGCGCAGGCGTCTCTGTCCTCTTCTCTCGAGGGATAGCGGTCGGCGCTGGCGATGCCGGAGCAGCGCTCGGCGGCGCAACCGACAATTTCGGCTCGTGAGCGGCAGCAGGTTTCGAAGTTTCCACCCCTGCTTCGTACGGCGAAGAGAACCAATCCTCAGGTGGAAACGCTATACCCCAGACGTTACCGGGAATTTCAAACTCAAGCCCAATCTGAAATAGCTCGCGGACCGTGCGCGGACGCTGCACCCAAACCACCCGCCCCTGCGTAGTCCGTTTCTGCCCCGCTTCTGGCCGAGGAACTTCCAGCGTAACCATGGAATTCTTCGGAACATAATGTTTTGATTGGTACTTACACCCGTGGCAGTTCACCATCACGGTCGTCGTGCGTTCCTTGAAGGGTTGACCTAGCGCATCCACACCGGTGACCGTAATAGGCACGGCCTGCACGATGCGCGTGCTGCGGCGCTTCTGTGCGTCTGGATCGATCGATGCTGATGAATCCGTCACGCATTCCTCCAAGAGGGGTGTCTGGTTAGGGTAGCACTGCTGCTAGGAAGGGTCGAGCCGCATCAAGGGACTGTGCGAAAGGGTTACTTGTTTAACGCGAAACAGAAGAATGGCCGGAGTGCCCAAGCAGAACGTCCCTAATTTCCTTGGCGATCCACACCGGCCCGACCAGAAAATAAATCAAGCCCTGAAAAAACGCAGGTTTATTCCCCTCGATGAAATGTCCCAGAAACAGCATGACCCATCCGATTAGAAAAAGCGCTAGGCCAATCCGCCACAGCGTAAAGCACGTCAGAATGATTCCCGCAAAAATGATCGGAATCCCGATTCCGTGAAGCAGCTGTTCCATGGATTCGTGTGCTCGTGATCGTACTGTGCCATGTACTTCTGAAGTGCCGCCATGGCGCTGCCTCCGTGCTGTTCCCTATACCTATACGCCGTGCATTCCCAAGAATCAAGAAAAGGAAGAGCGAATCGCGCTGCGCAGCGCAGGTTAACTTGCGCGCCTTTCTGGCAAAGCTTTGCGACCTTCGTTATGATGCTGAGGTGTCCTCAGAGCTGACCGAAAAACCGCCCATCTCCCTCATTCGCGTTCTGATTCTGGTCGCCGGAATTTTGATTGTTATCCTTTCGGTCGGTCTCTATGTCGCCTCCGGCCGCCTGCCAGGTTACCTGCACAAGCGCGCAATCCAGATTCTCAGCACACATTTTAAAAGCGACGTTCAGATTGACGCCTTTCACGTCGCGCTATTTCCGCGCACGCGGGTAACCATCGAAGGCCTGCTGCTGCGCCATAACGGCCGAACCGACATACCGCCGCTCATTCAGGCGAAAGAAATAATCGTCGATGCCGCCCTGCGCGAACTCCTGCGGCCGAAGATGCATATTTCCAGTGTCCGCTTGATCGGCTTGCAGATTAACACTCCTCCTCCTCAACCTGGAGCCCCGCCCGTTTTCAAAAAAACCGATGAGGATCTTTCCAAAAAATATCCCCTGGTCATTGACGACATTCATGCGGACGACGTTCTCCTGCTGATTCTCCGCGCTCAGCCCGGAAAAAAGCCCGAAGATTTTGAGATTCATCATTTGGAAATCAACAATTTCAGTTTTGACCGTCCAGCCAATTTTCACGCTATTCTCACCAACCCTGTTCCCCGAGGCGAAATTGACTCTAAGGGCCTCTTCGGACCCTGGCAGCCTGAAGACCCCAGCACGCTCCCCATAGACGCGAAATACGGTTTCCAAAACGCCGATTTCAGCACCATCAAAGGTATCTCCGGCACCATGAACTCCACGGGAGCCTTCAAAGGCCCTCTGAACTACTTGTCAGTGCACGGGGAAACCGATACTCCAAACTTCGCGTTGAATATCGCCGGCCATCCCGAACCGCTGCATACCGATTACGACGCAATCGTTGACGGCACGAATGGCAACGTCATCCTGAACAGCGTCCTAACCAAGCTTCGCAATAGCACCCTGCAGGTGAAAGGCGAAGTGGTGGACCTGAAGCCCGGGGTGCGAGGCCGCACGATCAAACTCGATGTGCTCTCCAGTAATGCGCGCATAGAGGATTTCCTTTGGTTAACAGTGAAGGCCGACCCTCCCATAATGACTGGCTCCGCCACGCTGAAAGCGCAGATCGAAATCGGTGAGGCGGAGACGGACATCCTTCAACGCATGACGATTCGCGGACAATTCGGTGTGGGCGACGCGGAATTTACCAGTTCCACGGTGCAAGGAAGGATCGACACGCTCAGCAAAAAGGCGCAAGGCAAGCCGAAAGCCACGGACTTGGGAACCGCGGTCTCCGAGCTAAAAGGGAAGTTCATTCAGGATCAAGGTCTGATCACCTTCCAGGAATTGACGTTTTCAGTCGAGGGAGCTTTGGTGCAATTGGCCGGGACCTACCAGATGACCACCGGCGAAATGGATTTTCACGGCAAGTTGCACCTGGACGCCAAGCTCTCGCAGACCACCACTGGAGTGAAATCATTTTTCTTGAAGGCAGTTGACCCGTTCTTCAAAGGCAAGAATGGAGGAACCGATATACCGATTAAGATCAGCGGAACAAAAGATCATCCGGTATTCGGTTTGGATCGACACCACTAAATCCCTGAAAAATAAAGCCTAAAGATCTCGGCGACCTTCCATCGCTTTCGACATAGTAACTTCGTCCGCGTACTCCAGATCCGACCCTACCGGAATCCCCATCGCAATACGCGTGACGTGAACACCCAGCGGCTTAATCAGCTTTGAAAGATAAACCGCGGTGGCCTCGCCTTCCGCCGTAGGGTTGGTGGCCACGATAATTTCTTCCACCGTCCCGCCTTTCAATCGCTCTATCAAACTCTTAATCTTGATTTGGTCCGGTCCAATCCCTTGCAGAGGCGATAGCGAACCGCCCAGCACATGGTAAAGTCCGCTGAATTGCCGCGTCTTTTCCACCGCTTGTATGTTCGTAGCTTCTTCCACCACGCATATGATGGCTCTGTTCCGCGACGCGCTGGCGCAGAAAATACAAGGATCAGCATCCGTAATATTGTTGCAGACCGAACACTCGCGCACTTTTTCCTTCGCATTGCGAATCGCGTCCGACAAGGCGAACGCCTGGTCCTTATCCACGCGCAACAAAAAGAACGCCAGACGTTGCGCGGTTTTCTGTCCGATCCCCGGCAATCGTTTTAATTCGTCAATCAATCGCGTCACGGAGGGCGCAAAATCAGGCATGCATCACTTCCTGTTACGTGGATTTCAAAGAGAAGGGAACCGCTATTGCACGTGAGACCGGCCCTGCCGAACTCGGCTTAGAACATGCCGGGAATTTTCATTCCCGCGATTCCGGGCAAACCGCCCGTAAGATCCTTCACCTGCTTGGACAATTCTTCGTCCACCCGCCGCGCAGCTTCATTCACCGCCGCCCGTATCAGCTCCTGCAGCATTTCCTGATCTTTGCTCTTGAAAACGTCCGGCTCCACGCGCACTTCGGTTAATTGTTTTTGACCGTTCATTTTCACAGTTACCATGCCGCCGCCGGCCGAAGCTTCCACGGAAATCTCGTCAAGCTGCTTTTCGAGCTTTTCCTGGACTTGCCGGAACTGCGACAACATCTGCTGTAGAGCTTTCACTTCCATTTTTATTCCTCGCCCGGGCGCTTGACTTTGGAAATCTGGCCGCCGAATTTTTCAAGCATGGCCCTAACGATCGGATCTTCTTCAAACCGCGCGCGCAATTCCGAGCTGCGAGCCGCACTCGCACGGCCATTCTCAAGCTTAACACATACGCGCAGTGGTCTGCCGACCACTTGGTTCAGTACTGTGCGCAATCGTTCCATTGGGTCGCGCGCCTGCAACATCTCCGCTAGCGAACGGCTCTCGCTCGGGAAAAAAAGATGCAGTTCGCCGCCCTCAATTTCCCAGCGCGTGGCGTGTTCCACCATAGACCACAAAAATTTTTGTCCGTGCAGAGCCGCTTTGATCGCTTCCACCTGTGCCGAGGCCAGCCCGCCTGCCGCGTCTCCCGCAGCACGTGCAACGACCCGCGGCGGCGACGCTGGCACCGGCCCAGAAGAAACTGGCGTCGCAGAAAATGGCCCGGGGGAAGAAGTCACCCGAGCACTTGGAACGCTCACCGCTGGCGCTGAAGCTGGACTCACACTCAGTTTTTCGCTTGCACTAGGAACACTGGTAGTTGCCGTGGGAGCGGCACTAGCTTTAAGCGGCTCGCGCACGGGCGCAACGGTCCCCGATCCAGACGCAGATTGCGTCGCAGACATGGCCCTGGGCGGTGCTCCCGACGGCGGAGCGGGCGTCTTGGTCCCGGCATTCCCCCCACGCAAATCCGCCAGGATTTCTTCCAACGGAGCCAGCCGCTGCGCGTTCACCAGCTTCAGCAGTCCCAACTCCAGATGTAATCGCGGATCCGGTTTTCGCCGCAAGTCATCATCGGTGATCAGCAATATGTTGAAAAAACGCGTAAGGTCTTCTTCGCTGAATTTCGCTGCCTGCTCTGCGAGACGCACTCGTTCATCCGCAGGTGCTGCCACCAAATCAGAGTTAGCGCCACACACGAGCGACACCAGCAGATTGCGAAAGTGTCGAATCGCCTCTCGGCAAAAATGCTGCAGATTTTGTCCCTCGCCGATTAGCCGATGTACCAGCCCCAGCGCGCGCTCTGCCGATTGCGTAGCGATCGCTTCCACCAGTTCATCGAGCACGCTCTCGGCCACCACGCCCAGCAGCTCGCGCACCTGCGCATCGGTCACCGTCTCGCCGCTATAGGAAATCGCTTGTTCCAGCAGCGAAAGCCCATCGCGCAAACTGCCTTCCGCTGCGCGTGCCAGCACCGCGACTGCACCAGGTTCGATCTGTAGATTTTCCGCGCGCGCAATCCGTTCGATTTCCTCCGCAATCTCTTTGAAAGTCAGCGAACGAAACTGAAAGAGTTGCGCTCGCGACTTAATCGTCTCCGACAAATCTTCCGCGCGCGTCGTCGCTAGAATGAAAACTACTCGCTCCGGCGGCTCTTCGAGCGTTTTCAGCAAAGCGTTCGACGCCTCGCCGGTGAGCTGATGCGCTTCGTCCAGAATCACTACTTTGTAGCGGCTGGAAGCCGGCGCGTAACGCACCATCTCGCGCAGTTCGCGGATCTGATCGATGCCGCGGTTGGAAGCCGCGTCGATTTCCAGCACGTCGAGCGACGTGCCCGCGGAAATTTCGCGGCAGGAGTCGCAAGTATTATCTGGATTAGCGGTCGGCCCGCTCGCGCAATTCAACGCCTTGGCCAGGATGCGCGCAGTCGTGGTTTTTCCCACGCCGCGCACGCCTGAAAATATGTATGCATGCGCCACACGGTGGGAGCCGATCGCATTAGCCAGCGTTCGCGTCACGTGCTGCTGGCCGACAATTTCACTGAATGTTTGGGGACGGTACTTTCGCGCAATGACTTTATAGCTCATCAGAAGGTTGGTCTCGCCTCCGGTGCTCGCGCGATAAGAGGAACTTCGGGTACTCCGCGGCGCACGAAGCTGACCCGCTACCGTTGCTCCCTTCCGGGCCTGGCGGGGTTTGCGGGGAATCGTCGCACAGAGCCCGAAGTTCCACCGATCGACGCTGCAGAAAAATTTCTCCCAGCACCGCTAGCGAAGTCTAGCACAGCAGAAAGTTTTACTGAAATCAAGGTGGGGAAATTTACCCGGGCACGATTCCGAGGTCGTCTTGGTTATTCTGCGAAGTGAGGGCGCGCCGCTACCAGTTACCGAGATCAGTGCTAGCAGGCTCTCTCGAACGAATCTACGGGCGAACGTGGAACGGTGTAGCTTCCGCCGTTGTCGGATGGTTAGCCTTCAACGCGGCGCGGGCTTGCGGTACAGTAACGGCCGTCTCTACCCGTTCGTCATTGATCGCAGCCAGGGTGACCAGAGTTTTCTGCGCTTCCGCAGCTTGCCCCGCTTTCTCCTGCGCATCCGCCAGCAGTTGCAACGACAGCGGGTTCTGCGCGTCGTCTTCTAATTCCTTGATAGCCGCATCATATTTGCCCTGCATTGACAATAAGGCTCCGTTTGCGGAGTGATACGCGCGTTGCACCACATCGCTGCGGCTCGTTCGCGCTACCACGCTGAGCTGCTCTACAGATTTTTGAACTTCCTTCTGCAGGCCGGCGCGAGCGGCAATAAATGCCCCAGTAAACAGGATCGTGGCTAGCTCATTGTCGCGGTCCCCCCACGCGAAATCATGTCCTAGAAGCGCTACGCGAGCATGATCGATGTCCTTCAGCGCGCCCTGCGGCTCTGGATTGAAAAGCGCCATGTCCCGATGCGCTTCGGCATGCTCGATAGCCAGCCCGCCGCGCTCGGCTTCCACGGAGATTTTCATCAGCTCTTGCCGCGCTTGCTCCGGTTGATTTTCGCGGTAATACGTCATGGCCCACAGAATGCGGTAATCAAACTTCGTGGCCCTTTCCTGGGTGCCCGCAATTGCAATCAGGTATTGTGCGCGAGCCTTTTCCTGGTCGCCCATCAGCGCATAGGTGGACGCGATACCCACTCTCGAAGTGTTGAAATCGGGATCGATCTGCAAGGCCTTGGTGTAATGCTCGAGCGCCGCCTGATAATCGCCAAGCATACGCATAATTTCGCCGTAGGAATCCTGCGGATTCGGCTGGTTTGGGAGCAACACCACGTACTGCTCCATAAGCGCAGGAGCCAATTTTGGTTGGCCGCTCAGCGCGTAGCAGTAGGCCAGGTTGTTCAGAGCCGGAAAATATTTCGGATCGTTCTTCAGTACGTGTTGCAGGACGGCCTCGCCGTGCTCAAACGCGCCTTGATTGGAACACAGCCATTCCCCGTCCATATTCGCAAGCCGCTCGTCGTGCGGATACTTGGCCAGCAGATCGTTCATCGCGGCGATGCCCGGAACCAGATTCCCGTCCTTCGTGCCGTTCATCCAGGTAATCAGCAAACGTTCATCCGGCGACGTATTGGCGATATTCTTCTGCGCCAATGCGCGTTCACGTTTCTCTTCCACCGGATCGTTCGTGAAGTAAGCCAGCGCAGCGTGCGCCAACGCAAAGTTCGGATCCGCTTTCACCGCTTCGCGCATCGAATCGATTCCCTTATCAACGAACAGCAAGTCTTCGCGCTCTTTCATGGCCAGCTCATACCAGCGGCCCGCTTCCGCCGACGACGTAGTGTAGGGAACGCTGCGGTCCTGCGCGCGTACCGAACCGCCGGTCGCGCCTGCGGCCATCACAGCCATGATTGAATATAGAGAAAAATTTCGGATGTTCATGATTCCTCGCATAGAATTTCTCTGCATTGGTTAATGGCCTTTCAAAATGTAGCCGGGATCGAAGGGCTGCTTATCGTCTATCTTCACTACCTTCACTCCGCTGGTGATGTTGTAAACGTCCACCACGCCGATCGCTGCGGAGTTTGCTGCAACCACCTTCACCACTTCCTCGTCACTGGAAACAAAGACCACTGGCACGGTCGTCTTGCGGCTGGGGTCGTTCAGAATGGCGCGTCCCTCTTCCGCGCTGCCGCCCAACACCTTTTCGATCACGAATTTCATTCCCGGCGAATCTGGCTCGCGCAGCACCACGGTGATGCTCCGCCCGTTTGGCCACGTAGGTGTCTTCGCCCGGAAAATCTTTCCCAGATCGGCTAAGGTCATCGCCTTCACCGGATTCGAGGAATGCACCACCACGGCAAAATCTGTGGCGAACGCCAGCGACGCGGCGCAAACGAGTGAGACACAAAGGATCAGCAGTCGATTTCGCATTCTGTTTTACCCACAGCTCGATTCCGGAAGTTGGCGAAGCCTTGCAAGCCCGCCTGTAAACGAGATTAGCCATTCCTAATGGCGTGCGAAAGTATCGGAACGGAACACATTGTCCTGCGGTGTAACTGTACGAAGGGACAGTGCGCGAATTGGAGGCTCCTACAGGCCTTTCCCCCCCATCCCGGTAACCCCGGGCCTTGGCGATTAGGAACACACCATCTTGATTTTCGGGAAACCCTTGGCGGCAGCGGAGTATCTTATTTGCGGGTGCATCCTCCGCACTCGCACCGCGGCGCCAGCGGTAACCCCACGAAACGGGGATGGCTTGGCATGACCAAATTGCAAAGCCCGGAGGATCCAATGAAGCGTTTCATCAGTGTTTCTGCAGTATTGTCGTTTTTGCTCTGGCTTACACCCGCGGTACATGCTCAACAATCGAATGCCATACAGCCCGGCACTCAGGTTCGTCTCACCATGTCCAGCGGACTAAGCACCAACGTTGCCCATGATGGCGATCCTTTCACTGCTGTAGTTGCCGAGCCCGTTTTCGTCGGCAACCAACTCCTATTGCCGGCCGGCGCCAAAGTTCACGGCACGGTAACCGGCGTCACGCGTCCGAAGTTCTTCGGCCTTTTCCGCGGCGGCGCTTCCTTGAATTTGGTATTCAATTCAATCGAAGTAGAAAGCCGCATCTTCCCCGTGCAGATGAGCATTCTTTCGCTCTACAGCGGCGGTCCCGAAGCGCAGAAGAACCGCAAAGACGTGAAAACCACCGAAGGTGTCGTGCTGGAAGAGAAGCGTGACATTAAAGGCGACATCATGACCGCCGGCCTCGGCACTGGCGCTGGCGCGCTGGTTGGCGTGATCTTCAGCAACGTCGCGCGCGGAACCGTGATCGGTATCGTCGGCACTTCGGCCTACATTGCAATCAAGAAAGGTAAGGATCTGGATCTTCCCGCGCAAACCGGCATGCTGGTCCGTATGGATTCCACGATCGCACTGCCGGCATCGTTGCTTCATAACGCCGCTTACACATCCAGCGGAAAGTAGGGAAGAGACCGAAGTGCGAATGAGCGGATTGCAGGATGATGGTCCGGGCCTGCGATTTTGCCTTGGTTCTCTTGCGTGACGAAAAGGACTTGGTGCGTGGTCTTTCCAGCCGAGCCATGCGCCGGGTCCGCGTTACGACGCGTCCTACCTCACGCTCGCAAGGTCGCGCTCCCCGAGTCACACAATCTCAGCGGTTCTGAATCAGGTCGGAAGCAAGGTACGAAAAAGCTGTAACGCTAGCCCCAGTGCGAGCCGGGATACAGCACAGCCAAAGCAAACCTAAAGATGTAGGGAAACATTTCGTCGTACAAGTACCAGGCCAACAGCAAACCTAGCATTCCGAATCCTTGTCTATGTGACCAATTAAGAAACCTCAACGCCGTCCCTTCGCTCATGAACAAAGTAATCCCTGTATTTCCATCCAAAGGAGGTACCGGCAAAAGATTGAAGGTCCCCAGCAAAAGGTTCAGCAGGAAAATAATGCTCAGAAAAGTAGCTGCGAAACCCGCTATCCCCGACCCGGAAGCTTCCGTAATACGCGTGAAGCCTGCGTATCCCGGCATGTGAAAATATCCCAGCTGTATTCCAATGCGAATCCCGATCGCCGAAAGAATCACCAGTGTGAAGTTCGCCGCAGGCCCGGCTAGAGCCATCCAAGCAGCACGCCTCGGATAACGTTCCTGCCAGGTCGGATCATACGGCGCGCTAGCCCACCCAATCATCCAGTGCGCCACAAAATAAGAAATAATCGGCACTACCAGCAAGCCAAACGGCGACCGCCGTATGTGCGGAATCGGATTCAGCGTTACCTGCCCGCCGTGAAACGCGGTCGTATCTCCGCCCAATTTCGCGGCCAGCGCATGCGCGCCTTCATGGCAAGTCGTGGAGAAAAGAAAGACGATATACCAGATCACTCCGAGGATCAGGAATTGCGGTGTGATCTCTGCTGCGGTCGGCATGGCGCATAGACTAGAGCCTCGCCGCCTTTTCCGCAAGCCTTTGCGACGCCGTAATTTAGATCGCCTGCGCCCGAAGAATTCTCTCGCAACGTTTGAACAGCCGTTCGTATACTAACGCGATGATGTGGCAGCAGCCGCAAACGGGCGTTTTGAGGATTCCGACGCCCACCATCGCAGTACAACTCGCGGCGTCTTTGTGCATCGGAATGCTCGTCGGTATCGAACGCGAGTGGGCTAACAAAGATTTCGGCCTGCGCAGTTTTGCTTTCGTTTCAGTCCTTGGAATGCTGAGTGCGCATCTTCCCATACCGCTTGCCTGCATCGCCTTTACCGGCGTCTTGCTGCTGATCGCGGCCTCCGACGTCCGAAATTTACTCTCCGCCCGTCCTCTTGAATTGACCACCTCCATGGCCGTGTTATTGGTATTCGCTGCCGGATATCTAGTCGGTATCGGCCACGTGTTCACTCCGGTGGCCTCCGCAATAATCATTACAATGTTGCTTGCCTGGAAGCTCGAGCTGCGAAAATTCGCCGGCGGTCTTACCTTGGAGGAAATTCGCAGTGCGGTATTGCTTGGCCTCCTCGGGTTCGTGATTTATCCCGTCATTCCGAACCGCTTCATTGACCCCTGGCAATTGATTAATCCCCGCGATGCCTGGGTCATCGTGATTGTGATAGCCGGTGTCGGATTCGTGAACTACGTCCTGCTCAAACTGTATGGCACGCGTGGTATCTATCTAAGCGGGTTTCTTGGCGGGCTGGTGAATAGCACCGCTGCGGCCGCTGAGTTAGCCAGGCCTCTCGGTGCAGGCAGCACATCCTCTACTGTAGCGGTCGCCGCACTTTTACTCACCATCGTGGCCATGTTCGTCCGCAATCTCTTCATCCTGGCTATTTTTTCTCCGTCCGCAGTAAGCACTGCCGCCGGACCTTTGCTGGTCATGACGCTCGGCGCCCTGATTCTTGTTCGCCGCGCTAGAGCGCGCGCCGGCGATGCTCCCTCGGAAATCCATCTCGAATCTCCCGTCTCGCTGGCCCACGTTCTGAATTTTGCCGGCCTCTTCGTTTTGATTCAGGTTCTTTCTACTCTCGGCGAACGCCACCTAGGCAAGTTCGGATTTCTTGGGATTAGCATATTGGGTGGTCTGGTGAGCAGCGCCAGCACAACCGCAGCAGCGGCAAACATGGTCGCCCACGGACAATTGCAGCCCGGAGTTGCGGGAGCGGGAGTAGTTCTTGCATCGCTAGCCAGCGCCCTCATCAATTTGCCAATCGTTCAGCGACAGGCGAAGAATCCCGCGCTATTTCGCCGGCTAGTGATGCTCACCCTGGCGCTTACCGTGCTCGGCATAGCCGTGTTGCTGTTGCGCGAATACCACTGGCTTCTGAAAATGTAGGAAGGAATGGGTATCGAAGGAAGAAACTCCGGGGCTAGATTCGAACTAGCAACCCTTCGGTTAACAGCCGATGAGGTCCAAAATCTAAATGCTCCATATGCTGTCGCTTGCAAGAAACTGGGAGCCATTCTCCCCGGTTTGGTTGCACCCAAGGCAGCACCCAAACCGTGAAAAGCCCAAACGCGACATGATTCACCGATCTCGACTGGATGACTTGAGTCAGTTCGTTCCGAACCCAAGGACGAGATCGAGGCCTGCAGCTTCGGCGAATGCCTTGAAGTCCCGGTCCCGCGTGAGAAGAGGCACATCTCCGTCGACACAGCTCTGGGCGATCAGCGCATTACCGAGACGCGCCTTGCGACGCCGCGCCAGCACCTTTCCTCGCAACCCTCCGGCCCTTTGCCAGTAGCCGGATGCGATCTCGATGGAAGGTACCTCTGAGAGCATCTCGGCAACACCTGAAGGGAGCTTGGGATCACTCAGGAGTTCGGTGAGTACAACCGGGACCATAAGTACCTGCCGGTCCTCAAGCGCCCTGTCGAGTAACTTTACATCCTCGCCTGCGCTGCCTTCTAGAAAGGCAATCCAGGTGCTCGTATCGGCGGCAATCACCGGTCTGCCTTCAATTCTGCCAACGTCCGCGTGAAGCGAACCTTGCCACGTAGGCGTCGCAGGCGAGCGTACGTACGCGATGCCGCAACTAGCTGCAGCCCTGCACGGACGGTCTGGGTGACGCCCGTACCGCTGGCTCGTTGCGCCTTCTCGAGAAGATCGAGAGGCACTTCCACGGTGATTTTGCGCGCTGTCTCCATAAGGTCTCCTTATACCATACTCAAGGCCAGCACCGAATATGGTATTTCCTGATAGATGAGGGAACGGTAACAGCGCCGATATCTTACTTCCGAGAACCGATCTACAATCGGTGGAAACGTCTTCTTACTCCCTCGCGAGTGGCGTCGCACCGCAGGCGGTCGAACAACATGCGTCGCGCCACCCAAGTCCCGAACCGTCGGCGCAGCACCACATTTCCCTAAGACTTGAACGGACAAAGGGAGGTGAAAGTCGTCTCTATTGACGAATTAAAGAACAAGAAGAAGTGGCTCCGGGGCCTGGACTCGAACCAGGATAACCAGCTCCAAAGGCTGGCGTGCTACCAATTGCACTACCCCGGAATAGGGAAGAAAAGTGTAGCAGACCTTGCACTCATTTGTTATTCCCGGGAATGGTATATATTTCGCTGTCAAATAGAGGAAATCTCGTCGCTCCCGAGTTCCGTTAGCTACTCCTCTGGCAAGGTTTGGCAAAAGTGTTCGGACGTTGCACTTGGGCTTCATAATCGCAGTTATATGAAATCCTACGAGGCTCGACTTAGTTCTTCGCGTATGACCCGCCGAATGATCTTCTCCAGCGGCTCACGAGCTTGCTGTACATGTTGTCGCAGCACCTCATTGATGACGCTCTGGTAGTTGCCGCCGCCTGCGCGTTCGACTTGATCCCGGAACCAAGCTAGGATTTCATTATCGAGACGGATCGTGATGCGTGTCTTGCCCTTTGGAACGGTAACGACAGCGCCACGTTTTGCTTTACTGAAATCGTATTCACGCTTCATGATGTTCCTCGTATTGACTCTTCTTTCGCGGCGTTGCTAGATGTGGTGAAATCAAGCGCGCACGGTCCCTCGCCAGGTGTAAACCACAACGAGTAGCCGGCCAGCAGCATCCTTGCCGAGAGTGATCCAACGCTATTCGTCTTCTGAGAACGGGTCGCGCACTGTTAGCGCGAGGTCATCCTCCAGCCTTATAGCGGCATCGGCGAAATGAATTCCATGCTTTTCAAAGTTTGCCTGAGCCTTAGCCGGATCCCATTCATAGCTCACAGGCAAGGACATGCACATTTGTGCATACATGTCTACCCCTATCGTGACGGAACTCGATGCTTACCCTACGTGGAATAGTGCGTAAGATTTCGACGGCGGGCGCTTCAGCGCTCTCATTCCTGCAAGAATTGAGATATTCTTCCGGTGCTCCGGATCGGCGCATTGAGTAGGCGCCAGTCCGGGTTCGCTTTTTTACTTGACAAATCAAGGCCACACGTGTGGCATTATTGAAAATGAAGACTTATTCAATCCTCAGAGGCCGCACAACTCTTAGGGATAGACAGAAAGACCCTTTACCGTTGGATTCGAAACAGCTTGACCAGTTGCCAAAGCCGGGCGTCGCTGATGGTCGATTGGCGAGAGTTCGGACTAATCTGATGTAACTGCTCGCGGCAATGAAAAAGCACATGGCTGAATCCTACTGGGGCAAAGGGATCGACAGAAGAACAGGTAAGAAGGCCAAGAAGAAATAAGCGGGACGCGCCCGTGCAATCAACACGAGCGCGACCCTGACCAGGTCGCACGTCTAAGGTGCAACGATGGCTGCAAAAGAAGTTATCTATTTCTCGTTTGTAGCGCAACTCGCCTCGGGATCATTTTTCCCGGCTCTACTCCCTCCTGAGCCGTTCTCAGAATCTCCTCCTTAGCTAGCTCCGATCGTGGCTGTCGGGCCCGGTCGGACTTCCGACCGGCTCGCTATGCATGTGTGCCAATACTTCTATCAACTGCCGGACTGCGGCTTCCCGCCGCAAGCAACGAGGAGATTCAAATGCAAAAGGCACATCTCTACGAAGCAATTCTCTTAGTGAATCGAGGCGTGGACGAGGCCGTGCGCGGCCTCGAACGCCTTAAACGGGCCAGGGGCTCGCAGCTTGATTCGTCGTGCTTCGACGAAGAACTGGTGCTCTTCGAAGATCACCGCGCACGGCTCAATTCCTATTTCTGCACCGCCCTCCAGCGGTCGGAGCAGCGGGATTCGGTCCGGTTCGAGACGCAGCACCGCGAATACGAGAAGAACACCTTGGACGAAGTGCAGGTCTACCGGGACGTGCGGGCTGTCGAAGATCGCCGGCGCGTCGAGGGCAAACCGCCGAAAGTGAGGTTCTTCACACCGGAAGAACAACGCGAATGGGAACGGCAGTATCCAAAGCCGTCCGGCGATGTTTCGCGGGGGGAAATGAAAGCCAGCCGATGACAAAGAAAAAAGCAGTGGAGAAAACAACGAGGGATTTACCCAGGCCTGGGAAGCAGTATCCCGGAGTCCACGGCAAGATCGTGGACTGGGCCGAGCATGTCTTCGAGGAAGGGATGTTATACGTGCGAGTGCGCTTCATGGATAAGACCGAACTGTGCTGGACGCTGCAGACGGCACACGTACTCAGGGAAGCCGACCTGAGTGACTGGAAAACGGGGGACTTCAAACAATTGAAGCTGTATGCAGAGAACGAAATCGACTGGCCCGAGTGACCCGGAAACGCAACCCGGGAGAGAAATGGGTGCCGCAGAGGATCACATCAGGAGAATATGGCTCGACCGCGATTTCAAGATGGCGTCTCGTAATTCGAGGTAAACGCTACTGCGTCACCAACGTGCCCCAGATTTGGCGCAGTCGGGAGGCTTCGCTTTCTTCCGCCGGCTTCAGCCGCGCGAGTTTTGTCCGCAACTGCCCAACGTCCAACCCCGCCGATTGGCACACCATCGGAAAATCGCGCTGGTCTTTAAAGAGGTATTCTTCCGCTTCGCGTTTGCGTCGAAGCGGCCCGGAGATCCATTCCTGAATCGTGGTTACAATTACTGCCTGCCAAAGCCGCACTTCCATCAATTTTTGTTCGTTGCCAATCACAGAAAAAGTTTTTTGCATGGCCCATCCCCAGGAGATTGATATCACTAGGGGTCCAAGCAATGACTATGCCGCTCCGGCATTCAATCTTCGCTTTTTTTCTAAATGTGCTTTGTTAGTGAAGTCGGAAGCTGCCAAAAGTACAGCACTTAGACGACATCCCATTCCGCGGGTCATCCATGCGCTCAAACCACGCAATGCTCTAACGAACGCAAAGTGAAATAATTCCCGATGCCCGGTAGTTTTTTCACCACTGGCCGCACTCCCGCTTATATTTCTGATAAGTTAGATTTAAGCGACTGGACTGTTACGGAAAAAATCGGAGCGTTTCGGACCGCCTACAATGGGTCGGTCACCCGCGGGACAAGGCTTCCCGTCATGCCCGGTAAGCAGATGTCTCACCAGCTCGTCAATTTTTTTGTGCTCGCCCCGCGTCAGCTCGGCGTCTTCGGAAAACGAAAGGTCTTTCGACCTTCGTATTTTCCTCGCCTCTTGAAAGGTGGAAACAATCTCTTCCTGAAGCTGTTCGAGCAGCGAACATTGGGGCCTGGTGGCCATAGCGCACAAATTCTACATCGGCACACTCACCTCGCAATGGTACGTCCGTACCGCTTTTAGAGGCGAAGCTGTTGCAAAAGGATGCAGCCATCATCCGGATGCTGTCCCGGAAAGTGCCACTAGGCGGGCGCGCCGTTTGCCGAACGCTCTCGATCATTTTTTCAACTAGCTCGATTTCCGCGGAACTTTGGCGCCCTTCTTTCGCGCTTCGGAAAGTCCGATCGCAATGGCCTGCTTGCGCGAAGTCACCTTGCCGCCTTTTCCGCCTTTGCCGGAATAAAGCGTGCCGCGCTTTTCTCTGTGCATCGCGCTTTTCACGCTCTTTCCCGCAGCCTTACCGTATTTCCTTCGCGAACCTTTTTTCGATGGCATTGTCTGTCCTCCTGCAAGTTAGATTAACAACCGCATCGAAGGTTACGTCGCGTTGCTGGTTATTTGAATTCACCTCATCAGATCTGATGATTTTCTGCCGCCGCACAAGTACTCACGGGGAACGCTCTCACGATCCAACTCTTTTTTCACCTTGCGGTGTTTCTTTCGCCTCAACCTTCAGGCAGAATATGGCCCGAATCGAGGGACCATGAATCGCAAAGCGCTCGCAGGAATCTTTCTACTGGCAACTCCGCTCGCAGCCGCCGTCACATACGTTCTCGCAGACGACGCCCCGCTCGCCGGCTACTCCGCTGAGTCCTCGCGTACTGAACGCGACTGGGAACAGAAATACCGCGCCACGCCCGACCCCGCAAACCTTCGCTCTTACATGCAGCGTCTCTCAGCGCATCCTCACAATGTCGGCTCGCCTTATGACAAAGACAACGCCGAATGGATTCTCTCGAAGTTCAAAGAATTTGGCCTCGATGCGCACATAGAATCTTTCAATGTGCTCTTTCCCACGCCAAAAGAACGCCTTGTCGAACTCGTCGCGGGTGGCCCGCACTTTGTCGCCAAACTCCAGGAGCCAGCCCTGCCTGAAGATCCCACTTCAAATCAGCAATCCGAGCAGCTTCCCACCTACAACGCTTACTCCGCCGACGGTGACGTCACCGGCCAGCTCGTTTACGTCAATTACGGCATCCCCGATGACTACTTAACTCTCGAGCGCAACGGCGTTTCGGTCAAAGGCGCTATCGTCATAGCGCGTTATGGCCACTCTTGGCGTGGGATCAAACCCAAAGTCGCTGCGGAACATGGCGCCATCGGCTGCATCATTTATTCCGACCCGCGCGACGACGGTTATTCCCCAGGCGTAACCTATCCCGCCGGCCCCTATCGTCCGAAAGACGGCGTGCAACGTGGCAGCGTTCAAGACAGCACCGAATTCATGGGCGATCCTCTCACACCCGGAATCGGCGCCACCGTCGGTGCCAAGCGCCTCCCTATAAAAGACGCTCCCACCATCACAAAAATTCCCGTGCTGCCGATTTCTTATGCTGACGCCGAACCTCTCCTCGCGTCTATCGAAGGCCCGGTCGTTCCAATCAAGTGGCGTGGGGGTCTTCCGTTAACCTATCGGCTCGGCCCCGGTCCCGGAAAAGTCCATCTGAAAGTTTTTTCGAATTGGGATATCAAACCGGTCTACGACGTCATCGCAAAAATTCCCGGCTCGCAATATCCCGACGAATGGGTTCTTCGCGGCAATCATCACGATGCCTGGGTAAACGGCGCAGAAGATCCGATCTCCGGGCAGATGGTCCTTATGGAAGAAGCTCGCTCTCTTGGCGCCTTGGTGAAATCCGGCTGGAAGCCCAAGCGCACCATTATTTATTGCGCCTGGGACGGCGAAGAGCCCGGCTTGCTCGGCTCCACTGAATGGGCCGAAACGCACGCCGACGAACTTCGCAAAAAGGCCGTCGCCTACATCAATTCAGATTCCAATGGACGCGGATTCTTTGACGCCGAGGGTTCGCATACCCTGGAACGACTCGTAAATGACGTCACCCGTGACGTCACGGATCCCGAAACTCAGCTCTCCGTTTGGAAACGTTGGCAACTTCACAGCCTCGACAAAGCCACTTCCACCGAAGACCGCCAGGAACTGCGCCAACGTCGTGACCTTCGCATCGGAATTTCCGGTGGCGGTTCCGACCACGCTTCTTTCCAGAACTTCCTTGGCATTGCCGTCGTGGACATGTCCTTCGGTGGCGAAGACGGCGGCGGAATCTATCACTCCGTTTATGATGACTTCTACTGGTACACCCACTTTGCCGACACCGACTTCACCTATGGCCGCGCGTTGGCCCAAGTAGCCGGCTCTACAGTCATGCGTCTTGCCGACGCGGATTTGTTGCCCTATGATTTCTCCGATTTTGCCGACACCGTGCAGACCTACGTCCACGGGCTGCAAACATTCTCTAGCAAGTTGCG
The DNA here is from genome assembly GCA_963714785.1 of uncultured Acidobacteriota bacterium. GTDB lineage: Bacteria > Acidobacteriota > Terriglobia > Acidiferrales > UBA7541 > Palsa-295. The sequence continues at coordinate 70,839 of CAVQQE010000021.1, read as the reverse complement.
AGACGACATTCGCGAGCGCAACCTGGAAATTGACGAAGGTGTTTTCACCGCCAGTGCGGATCCTCGGAAGCCGTACTTCCCGCCCAAGAAGGAAGACGTCCCTCCTTATCTGAATTTCGCCCCGCTTCAAAATAGTGCCGACGCACTTTCGCGCAGCGCCGCCGATTACCAAAAAGCTCTGGACGCCGCTGAAGCGAATGGCGGTAGCGCGCTCGCGTCCGCCTCCATCGCCGAAATTAACGGCCTACTAATTCAGAGCGAACGAAAGCTAACTTCGCCCGAAGGCCTGCCCGGCCGCTTTTGGTACAAACACCAAATCTACGCTCCCGGCGTTTACACCGGCTACGAAGCCAAAGCGATCCCGGCCGTTCGCGAAGCCATCGAACAAAAGAATTGGAAGCAGGCTGACGACGCACTGCGTCGCGCTGCTGCCGTTCTTCAAGACGAAGCCGTTCTAGTTTCATCAGCCGCCGCAAAATTATCGGCCGCAGCCGCCAACTCAAAATAATCTCAAAGAATTATTGCAGCGAGTCTCGTGGTGACCGCCCTGCCTGGTGAATGTCACTTCTTGCATATACCGAACATCTAAAGAGAAGGCTCCAGAATTTCGAGCCGTTCGGGTTCTGAGGGGCTCGGGCTGCTAAAAGCTAATTAATTTATAAGGAGGCGACACCACATGAAACCGGTTCGAATCATTAGCACTATTCTCGGTACCTCGGCCATGTTCCTGTTGTTCTACGTCTCGACTCCCGTATTACGCGCACAAGAAGAGCATCCAGACGACGCCAAGCCTGCGGAACCACACGATCAGGGAGCAAAGCCTTCCGAAGAAGCCAAACCGCCCCACGACGAAGCCAAACCGTCGGAAGCGAAGCCGCCAAAAGATGAGAAGGCTCCGCGAGACGACAGTAAGGCCCGCCCGGAAGAACGCACTGAAACGCGCACGCAGACTGAGACGAAGACCACGGTAAAGCATGGCCCCATCGAGAACGGCCGCATCCCCGACGCTCAATTCCATGCCCACTTTGGACGCGGGCACACCTTCCACGTTGGTCATCCGCAAATGGTAAGCGGCCAGTATCGCTTCAACTACGGCGGTTATTGGTTCTCCTATGCTCAAGCTTGGCCGGTAGGTTGGGGTTACGATGATGAGTTCTATGTCGACTTCATCGACGGGCAATATTACCTGATCGATCTGGCGCACCCGCAAGTTCGGCTCGCGCTAATCGTCGTAGTCTAGTTCGCTTCTCATCTTGCTCTAAGAAACACGAAAGCCCCAGCTTCTTCACAGAAGTTGGGGCTTTTTTTATGGCGCTCCATTACACGCGAGCGAAGGTCAATCTCTACAGTTGTCTAGAAAAAGTTAAACTGCGGAAATGTTTAAACTACCGTGTATTGCAATACCGCTTGCATCTCCACATCCCCGCCAACTCCCGCATGGTCCATGTGAAACATCAAGTAGTCGCCTTTATTCAACGCCAAAGACGGTTGCGCATACACTTGCCGCGAAGTGTAGCCTCCCGTCCCATCGGCAGGCACCCAAGTTTTCAAAATCACGTTAAAAAATAAATCCTGAACCACACCGCCTAATCCAATATTCAATTTATTGGGATTGTGTGGCGTCAACTCTCCGAAATTCGCGCTTGGCGGTAAATTCAAGTACGCTGCGGGAGAAGTGTTGAAAGTCGGCTTGGCTCCGCGCGAAACACCTCCATCGCACAATATTTCTGCGAAACCTGCTTGAGCCGGCGCACTGGTAATCATGAACGACACATCGATATTGATCGTGTTCAGAATCATCGTATCGCGCACTTCAAAGAAAACGTCAGCGCCATTATTATTAATATTCACAATCTCCCATCCGAATCCCACCACGGGATCCTGAGGTACGGTACCGCCGGTCGCTGCCACAGCCGGGGATACCGCCGCCAAAAATTCTCGCCTCCCTCTCACGTTCATCGCCGCCTCCAGCGGGGTAAAAGTCCCCGCACTGATTCCGCTCAACACCAAAAAGCCTTGGATTAGAAAAGTTCTTCGATCAGACATATTTCCTTCACTAACATTCTCATCTCGAATGCCAGCGCCGGTGATATTGTGTCTCGCTTGGCTTCCCGAGCGGTTGAAGTTTCGCATGTCCGTATTTCTGGCGCGTTAACGCCAGCCGCCCGAGGGAAACTCGCAATGTCTAAACTCGCCGTGAGAAAGAAAGTTGCGCGATAAATTTACGTTGAATTTGCTTGCGCGCGCCTTGCTGGTAATCTGCCTGCTCTTTTGTATGTATCTCGCCGTCCGACAGGGAATTGCGGCCTGGTACTTTCGCAAAAGCACTCCTCAAGCCATTCAATCCGCCATCAAATGGGACCCAGGAAACCCTGAATATTATGACGCACTCGCCACCCTCACGCACCTCTACGCCACCGGCGGAAATCCTAGCGAGGTCGTGCGCCTTTGCGAGAAAGCCACAGAACTCAGCCCGTATAACGCCTTCTACTGGGCCGATCTCGCATCAGCCTACGAATGGGTCGGCCGCAAGGATGAAGCTCTCCGCGCCTTCACCCGCGCCCATGCCCTGTTCCCCAACGCACCCGAGATCAACTGGAAAATCGCAAACTTCTACGTCCGCACCGGAAAAATTTCAGATGCACTCCAGTCGCTCAAAGAAGTTTTGCTCGAAGACCCCAGCAAGGAGCGCCAGGTATTTTCTCTGGCCTCGAACGCCACCGGTGACAGCGAGCAAATCCTGCAACAGATGCTGCCGCGCAGCACGCCACTATTGCTCGACTATCTCGATTTCCAAGTCGAGAACAACCGCCTCGAGCCCGCCGCTCAAACCTGGGCCACCCTGCTCGAATTAAACTCACCCTTCGATCCAGCGCGCACCTTCGCTTACCTCGACGCGTTGATCCAGCACAAAGATGTCGACCATCTCACCGAAGCGTGGGCCGCCCTCTCGGCTCGTTTCCCCCAGCAGATCGGCATCCGCCAATCCAAGCCCAACTTAATCACCAACGGGAATTTCGCATTCGCATCTCTAAACGGTGGCCTCGATTGGCGCATCATCCCTGCGGCAGGAGCCTCTGCGGCCGTGGACGCGTCTACAGCCTTCGATGGCAGCAAATCGCTACGCATCAATTTCGACGGCACTCAAAATCTGGAGTACGGGCACGTCCTTCAATACGTTCCCGTCACACCCGACACGACCTACAAATTTTCCGCCTACATGCGCGCGCAGGGAATCACCACCGATAGCGGCCCCAGGTTCCTTCTGCAAGAGGCCTACGATCCCGCAGAACTCATAGAGGTATCAAGTAAGGCCGCGAGTCCAATCAGGTTTTCGATCTCCACAGAAAACGTAACCGGTACCTCCGATTGGTCGCCGCATCAATTGGAATTTAAAACCCCAGCCAACACCCGCCTGTTGATCGTAAGAGTCGCCCGCCCCGCCAGTCACAAATTCGACAACAAGCTGGGCGGCGCAGTCTGGATCGCTCGCGTGTCACTTGTGCCCAAGTAAGCTTGCATCTACGAACGTTCGGCAAAAGACGCAGCAAGTGATATTCTGTAGGCGGTCGCATGCGGCTCCTCGAGCTATGCCCGCCTGCCCGGATTTGGTAAAAGATTCCTGGAAGATTTTGATTGTGGGCCGCATTTCTGCGTCCGCGATTTGCCGCTAGCTTTTAGTATGAGAAAACTGAAAATGTTCAGCGATGTACCGAACTGGAATCGTTGCTGCTCGGGCCGCAAGCACATCCTCCGTCGTACAAGAGGATTTGCGGTACTGTGCTCCATGCTCATCGCTGTGAGCGCAAGTTTCTTTCCTTCTCCCGCCCACGCGCAGCAGTCTGATTCCGCCTCGACCCCCGTCGTAGTGCAGCCCGGCGCGCCCGGAAAGCCGACGAAAACTCTGCCGTCTTCCACCAGAGCCACTCCGCCACAATGGTCACGAGCCGATGTGGAGTTCATGCAAGGCATGATCATGCATCATTCGCAGGCCGTGGAAATGACTGCCCTCATCCCGTCGCACACGGAAAACAAAGATTTGCAGACGCTGGGTGCGCGAATAAGTCGGTCGCAATCGGACGAGATCAAGTTTATGCGCCGCTGGCTAGCCGCTCGCGGAGAACCCATTTCTATGGCCATGCCCGGCATGTCGGACATGGAAAAGTCCGGTCAAGCGATGCCGCTGATGCCCGGCATGCTCACACCCGAGCAAATGGACGCGCTCCGCGACGCCAAGGGTCCAGAGTTCGATAAATTATTTTTGCTGGGAATGATTCAGCATCACAATGGCGCGCTGATAATGGTGAAGGATCTCTTCGACACGCCGGGCGCAGGACAAGACGCCGACGTGTTCAACTTCGCCACCGATGTGGACAGCGGTCAACGCGCCGAGATCAGAATCATGCAGTCCATGTTGGACAAGAAATCAAAGGAGAAATGATGAGCCGAGTGCAGCGCGTTGCTTTCCGTCTCGCCGCCGTAGCTGCGATTATTTTGTGTTCCGGTGTAAGCGCAATACAGGCGCAGAAGCAGGCGCCTCAGTCTTCAACTCCTGCGCCGGATGCCAGCAAGGAGTCGGATGCCGCCAAAGCGCCGGACGCAGACGACGATAATCCGTTTGCCGCTAAGCCAGCTCCCCCGCTCCCTCCGGGAATGACCGGGTCAGACGTAAACGATCCACGCTTCAGCCTGACGCCGGGAATGTACGACGCCGGCGAAGTGTCCATGGGCATGAAGCACCTGCTGCTGCTCAAGAAGCCTGACGCCTTCCAACTCGGCACCACGGATCCTGACGATCCGAAGGTCGAGAAAACCGTCCGCCAACTCGGCGTAAGTAATATGGTCTCCAAGATGCCGAAATCGCTTCAGCTCGAGATCGCACAACTCGCCTTCGCCAACTCCGACCTCGCGTTTCAGGGCAACCATCTTTTCCAGGGAAACTTTTACGGCGTCAATATCTACGACATCTCCAATCCCGCGCAAGCCGCGCTGGTAACTTCCATGGTGTGCCCGGGCGGCCAGGGCGATGTGTCGGTCTATAAAAACCTGCTCTTCATGTCGGTCGAGATGCCCAACGGCCGCCTCGATTGCGGCACGCAAGGTTTTCCGCCGGAACCGCCGCCAGCCGCAGGACATGAGAAGGAACGTCGTCCACCCGCAGCACAAAAGGATCGCTTCCGCGGCGTCCGGATCTTCGACATTTCGGACATCAAGAATCCCAAACAAGTCGCAGCCGTGCAGACCTGCCGCGGCTCGCACACGCATACGCTCGTGCTCGATCCCAACGATAAGAACAACGTTTACATCTACGTCTCGGGAACATCGTTCGTCCGTCAAGCCGAGGAACTACCTGGATGCTCTGGCCAAGCGCCTGACAAAGACCCCAACACCGCGCTGTTTCGCATCGAAGTGATCAAAGTTCCGGTCGCGGCCCCACAAGACGCAAAAGTTGTCTCAAGCCCGCGCGTGTTTATCGATCCCCGCACAGGCGCGCTCAACGGTCTCAGCAACGGCGGCAGCCACGACAAGGAAGAAGCCAAGCCCACCGACTCCAACCAATGTCACGACATCACCGTGTACACCGCAATCGGTCTCGCGGCCGGCGCATGCTCGGGCAACGGCATTCTCCTCGACATCAAGGATCCCGTACATCCGAAACGCGTCGATGCCGTCAACGATCCGAACTACTCGTACTGGCACTCAGCTTCCTTCTCCAACGACGGGAAGAAAGTAGTCTTTACCGACGAGTGGGGCGGCGGCTTGGGCGCGCGTTGCCGTCCGAACGACCCCAACAAATGGGGCGCAGATGCAATTTTCCACCTGAAAGATGACAAGCTAACCTTCGCCAGTTATTACAAGCTCCCCGCCGCGCAGAGCGACACGGAAAATTGCGTGGCGCACAACGGCTCGCTCGTCCCGGTTCCCGGGCGCGATATCGAAGTGCAGGCCTGGTATCAGGGCGGCATCTCCGTGATGGACTTTACCGACGCCGCTCACCCATTTGAGATCGCCTATTTCGACCGCGGCCCGATCGATCCGAAGACGCTTATTCTGGGCGGCGATTGGTCAGCCTATTGGTACAACGGCAACATCTACGGTTCAGAAATCGCGCGCGGCCTCGACGTCTTCGAACTGACGCCAACCAAGTTCCTCACGCAGAACGAAATCGACGCAGCAAAAACGGTTCGTGTCTCTGAGCTGAATGTCCAAGACCAGCAGAAGATCGATTGGCCTGCGCAGTTGGTCATAGCCAAGGCCTACGTAGATCAGTTGGAGCGCTCGCAGGCTTTGCCCGCGGACCGCATCGCAACTCTGCGCGCAGCCATTGACGCCGCCGAAACTTCGCACATGAGCAAAAGCGATCTTGCGAAGTTGAAGCGCATGGCACTGTCCCTGGATAAGAGCGCCGCCACGGTAAAAAGCCCGTCCGATTCCACACGCTTGCACGCTTTGGCGGATATCTTGAAGCATCCGTTAGCGTAACCGCATCACAAAGCTCTAAATACAATATTAGTCGTGCGGCTCTGTATCAATACCCAGAGGGAATGACCCAAAGAAGAAGCCACGATTTTGCTGCTCTCATCAAACTCAACAAAAGCGTATCTACTACCGTTCCAAGATTCTTTTCGTCCTGACGAAAGCTTCGAAAATCCTAGGAATGGGCTAGACGGCGGGCAAACAGCGCCAGTCCTACGAGAACGGAACCGAAAAGCATAAACGTGGAAGGTTCCGGCGTGGTAGTTACCGCCGGTGCGATGCCCGTCAGGTTACCGTTCGTAGTCCAGAAATAAAAAATCGAAGGCGCTCCAGTTCCGCCAAGAAAGCTGATCGTGGACTTATTCCCAATCTCGCTGAAACTCACGAATTGATCATTCGACTCCAATGGTCCTGGCGTGCATGTGCTCCCGAGATTTACGGGGGGCGTGTCTTCCGAAATTGCAAAGGTGTTCGATCCGTTGTCGCAATCGAAAATGCCGTAAACTGGATCGCCGCCAAAAAGGGCGAGACTCTTAAAGGTGAGCGTGTAATTGGTGCCCGTCGTAAATGCGCCCGGAATTTGAAATATGTCTAATGCGTCAAAGGGCGCAGTCGTATTTGAATTCACAAACGGGGTTACCGTGATTCCATTCACCATAGTGGACGGATTAAAGTGTGCATCGCTGGCGAGGCCCTGACCGGAAGCCCCTTTCTCCCCGTGGATGCTGTTGGCGCGTGCGGGAACAGTAGCTAGAACGGATATTGCGAGAGCGGATGCCAAAATCGTTGAACGTTTGAGCATGAGCGAAACCCCTTTAGTGGAATGTGCTGGCGGATTTTTATACTTGTCACGGACGGTGTCAAGAGAATCTCGATAAGTATTGCATGATTCTACGTTTCGAAACTCGCCGGGTACTAGGACGGAGTTATCCTCGCACATTTTCGTCTTTCGATTCAGATTCGCCCTCGCCGCCGCGTCCGCTTTCAGTTCATCGTTGTGGCATAATGCGTCCGCTAAGCCTGGGTTACATTCATGATGGAAGATCTCAAACCCCACTTACCCAGCGCAGACCCGGATCGCACCGCCGATAAAGGATTCCCTGGCGACGAGCTGGCCGCGTCGAACCTGCCTATAGCGCCAGTACTTGCTGGAACTCCTGTCACCGCGGTATTTCAACCCAATCAACTCTTAGCCGGCAGATTCAGGGTGATTCGCTTCGTAGCTCGTGGCGGCATGGGAGAAGTCTACGAAGCCGAGGACCAGGAGTTGACGGAACGCGTCGCGGTAAAGACCGCGCGTTTCGAAAATGTCCAGACGTTCCACGAAGTCGAGCGATTCAGGCGGGAGATCCAGCTCGCGCGAAAAGTAACTCACCCGAATGTGTGCCGCACGTTCGACGTATTTCGTCATGGAGCGATCTCCTCCGGCGAGGGTCCATCACAGATTCTGATCGTCAGCATGGAGCTCCTGCAGGGCGAAACGCTCGACAAGCGCATCCGCGGCCGAGGAGCGTTCAATACCGCCGAAGCTTTCCCGCTAGTGGAGCAAATGTGCGCTGGCCTCGCTGCCGCGCATCGAGTCGGCATAGTTCACCGGGACTTCAAGAGTAGCAATGTGATGCTGGTGCCGCAGCAAGCAGGCTCGGCGCTCCGCCCGCAAAGCCCATCGGAAACATTTCGAGCGGTCATCACTGACTTTGGACTTGCCCACGCCGAAGAAAATGTAGGGGCGACTCTCACTAGGCTCGGAGACATCGTGGGCACACCCGCCTACATGGCCCCGGAACAGATTAACGGCGGAGCCATCACGCCGGCGACGGATATCTATTCTCTCGGAATTGTAATTTACGAAATGTTGACCGGCTCCTTGCCCTTCTCCGCGGATACGCCGCTTGCAACCGCAATGAAACGACTGAACCAGCCTGCGCCGTCACCTCGAGTTCGTATCCCAGATCTCGATGCGAAATGGGAGATGGTCGTGGCGCGATGCCTGGAGCGCGCTCCGGAAAGGCGTTATGGCAGCACTGACGATATCGTGAAAGCGTTGCGCGGCGATCAAGTCATGCCCGCGCCACCGGATTTGCCGGAAACCCCTGCGCAAGTCCCCGCGTCCCACGAATCGAAAGCGGCTTCGGGGTTCATAAGTTCCACCGGCATTTTAGAACGTTGGCGCGTTCCGGTCGCAATCGTGGCAATCGTGCTAGCGCTTGCAGGTCTGGCAATGTTCGAGCTCCGCCAGCGTGTGCGCCAGAGGGGCTCCAATCAAGCGAAAGAAACCGCAAACCAACCTGCCGTGAACGCCCGCAAATCAATTGCAGTCCTCGGTTTTCAGAATCTTTCTGGGCGAAAGGATGCTGATTCATTAGGGAACATTCTCGCCGACAGTTTGTGGTCACAACTCGATACCGCGCAGGTGCGGATCATTCCCTTCCGTCGCGTAGACGAGATGAAGGAAAACCTCGGACTGGCAGTCGCGCACGATCTGACCAAAGACCAGATTGCCGCCGTCCGCAAATTTCTGGGTGCCAACATTTTGGTCACTGGCTCGTATATGCTCACGGGCGCCGCCGACCACCCCACAATCCAATGGAACATTCATCTCTTGAATGCAGAAGACGGCGAAAGTCTGGGCTCGGTCGCGCAGTCCGCTAGCGAAGCTGACTTAAATTCGCTGCTAATACATTCCGGACGGCTGGTGCGGCAGCAGCTGGGAATTACCTTGTCCTCTCAGGAAGAAGCGCGCATGGACGCTTCGCTTTCCACTAATGCCGACGCCATGCGCAATTTTTCCCAAGCGCACGAGAAGTGGCGCACTTTCGATGTACTGGCTGCGACCAAATTGCTCGAGCAATCCATCGAAGCCGATCCGCAATTTGCCCAGGCTCATAGTGCGCTGGCGGAATCTTGGGACGCGCTCGGCTTTGAGGCCAAAGCGGCAGAAGAAGCCAAAAAAGCGCTCGCCGCCGCCGGCGGTCTTTCCACTGAAGCACGCGTTCGTATAACCGCGCAATACTACGCCGCCAACCGTGAGTGGACCAAAGCGATCCAGCAGTATGCTCAACTCTGGTCCGAGTATCGTGACGAGCCCGAGTACGGCCTCTTGCTTGCCAACACTCAGATTCGTGCCGGAAAAGCCAAAGATGCCCTGACCACGATTGCACAGGTTCGCGGTCAGCAGCTCCCGGTCGGGATTCGCGCTCAGGCAGACCTGGCCGAGGCTCGTGCGCATGGAGACCTCGCGGATTACAACCAAGAACTCACCGTGGCCACGTCCGCGGCGAACGCGGCGCAATCGTTGGGAGCAAATTTGCTCCTCGCACGTGCGCGAATTCTTCAATGCTTCGCCCAACTAAATTTGGGCGACGCCGAAAAAGCCCGGCCGCTTTGCGAAGAGGCCAAAAAAATCAATTTGTCCGCGGGAGACGAGTTGGGTGCCGCGCGCGCAACAAACGACATCGCCAACACCTATTACTTCACCGGAAATTATGCTGCGGCCGAACCCCTATATCAGGAAGCCTTGAGTATCGCGCAGACCATCGGCGATGCGTATGATGAGGCTGGCGCTCTGAACAATCTTGCGAATAGCCAGTCTGCTCGTGGCGATCATGCCGCTGCCGTGCGGTCTTACGAGCAGGCCATCACGGTTGCGCGCCAGCGCAACGAGCTGGGTGACGTGGCGCTCGCGCAACAGAACATGGCACTCGATCTATACGCCGAGGGAGATCACACGCGTGGCAGTGAAATGTTTTCCGCCGCCCTAAAGTCCTCGCGCGACCTGAACGACAGGAACCTTGAAGCACGGATTCTCAACAGCAAATGTGCCACCTCGCTCGCGGTGGGCGCGCTCCTCGATGCGCGCAAAAGTTGCGAGGACTCACTGAAAATCCGCCGGGAAATAAACAATCGAGCGGACATCGGCAAAACTCTCGCGAGTTTCGGAAATGTCCAGTTGCAACAGGGGGATTTAGAGGGTGCCAGCAGAACCCTCCAGGAATCGTTATCCGCCCTGGAGTCGGTGAATGCCAAAAACGACGCAGCTTGGACCCGCATTTTGCTTGCTCAACTTGCGCTGGAACAGCATAAGCTCGATGAGGCCGCAAAATATGCCACCGACGCAGTCACCGAGTTTTCCGCCGAAAAAGATACCGGTGACGAAGCCGAAGCACGCTTGGTGCTGGCGCGCGCGAGTCTCGCGTTGGGAAACCTCCCGGGAGCACGCGAGCAAAGCGATAAGGCCACCGAACTCGCCCAACGATCGGGTGATCGCGGAACCAAACTCGACGCCACAATCGTTGCCGCGCTCCTCGATGCAAAATCAGGAAAAGCTGACGCCGCCTTGAAAACTCTCGAGGCCGCGGAGAAGGACGCTCGCTCGAGCGGCCTGGTTCAAATCGAATATGACGCGCGCCTGGCCCTGGGCGAAATGCAGATCGCGAGCGGCCGAACGAGCGAGGGCCGCGCTACGCTCAAGCGTCTGGTGCAGGAAACCACCGCGCATGGGTTCGCACTGACCGCACAAAAGGCGCAATCGGTCAGCGGAGGCTAAACCCGCCTATATCGGCCACATCTTTGAGCTTCTAACCCTTGCTCTAGCAGCAACTTCCTTGGTATAGATAAACTAGGGAGATGGCCTCCAAATCCAACCTCAAATTGAGCACACCTCACCTTGCCCGTCTTGTAAGCCGCGCCAAGGCGGGCGTATACTCGTTTGAATCCTGGTAATTGGGCGATATTGCCGCTCAATATCGCTCGTCGCAGCGCGCGTAAAGGAAGTCATGTCGGACCACCGGCAAGCCGAGAAACCCCTCGCTATTGGAGACAGGCGTCTCCATACGCGCACTCCTGTCACGCCCCAAGCCTTTGTCAAATTTGGCGCTAATAACTACGGCTTTGTTTTCAACATCAGCGAAAGCGGATTGGTTTTCGCACCGACTGGAACTCTCACCTTGGCTGTCGGCGCCGTCGCAAAAATGCGCTTTCAGCTCCCGGACTCCAAAGAGTGGATAGAAACGAGCGGGGAAGTAGCCTGGATCGCGGAATCACAAAGAGAAGCAGGGGTGCGTTTCGTCGATTTGATGGAAGATACCCGCGATAAAATCCGCAACTGGATTTCGCAAGAGCCTTTGCGCCCCGTTCCTCCCGATGCGCGTGACGCGGTTCGTAACGCGCTCGCTGGTTCTCAGCCGAGTACTTCCGGCGCTCTTCCTGAAGGAGACCAAGCTCTGAAATCGATATTTGCCGACCCCGGGCTTTTCTTGGTCGGATCGAAAAGTACGAGATCAAAACCTGCCGTCCAGCAGGTGCCGATTGTCGCAGAAGAACCTCCTCAGGCTCCTAGCGCTGCACCACTCCCAGAACGCCGTTCTCATCCACGCCGTCGGGTTCTCTCGCTCGAATATCTCGATCTCGGTGACTCCAACGGCGGCATCATTCTGAATCTCAGCGAAGATGGCATGTACATCCAGGCCGTCGCCAGTCTCTCTCCTGAACGCGTTTCTAATTTGAGTTTTAAAATACCTGATTTCGGCTACGAGGTAGAGACCAGCGGAAACATCGTGTGGGTTGGAGAATCAAGAAAAGATGCCGGCATCCAATTCGAAAACTTGCCCGAAGAAGCTCGCCTGAAAATTCGGGAATGGGTCGCTCTAGAATTTCCCGCACGCCGGGATTCTCGCCCACCGCGCCAACCTGCCGATAGAGTCGCAGCGCAACCAGCCCGATCGGTCGGGATGCCACCCAACGTTGCACTTAAATCGCCGCCGGCCTTATCTGACTCTCCAGCTATTCCGTCCTCCTCTGACCAGAAACCGGATTCCGTTTCAAAGCTTCCGGCTGCCGAAGTTGCGTCATCCAGCGTCCAAAACGCCGCTAATATTTCTGCCGACTTGGCTTCTACAAAACAAGCGGACTCCGATCGGAAACCGCCCGTCACCAATGTTGCGAGTCCCATGGTCCAAAAGCCTGCTGAGATTCGGGTAAATAATGCTCCTTCGAAACAAAAGCCTGTCGCGCCGAATGTGCCGGCTCCAAAAGACGACCGAAAAAATGCCGCGCGTGATATATCGGCGGCCTCTTCGGATCTGAATTGGCCAATCACAGAATCACCTGTGGTGAATGCGGTTTCCAATCGACCTGACCGCCGAAAGGATCTTACGCTGACAGCTGGCGCGCAAAAAACGACCGCCGCGGAAGTTGCAACGCAAACGACTTTAGCCACTCACAGGGTCGAAAGTCCCGCAATTGCTTCATCCCTTAACTGGAAAAGTTTGGCTGCTGCCATCTTGGTTGTCGTTCTGCTCTCGTTTGCCACCGGATGGATCGCCTCCGGACCAACCGGACGAAAACAAATCCTCGATAAGTTCGTCAGCCAGCAGTCCGATTCATCGCAGCCACCTGAAAATCCTGGAGCAAATTCGGCCCAAACCGACGCTCCCGTCCCAGACGCCGGCTCGCCTCAGTCAAACGCAGCAACCGCTTCGCCCGAGCAAACAACAAATCCGGCGGCCACGCAGCCCGCACCGCAAGCTTCGCCGATCGTCTCAACACAACCCCCATTGCCAATTCTGCATGCGAATAGCGCATTGCCGGAGTCTGCCTCCAAGACTTCACACCCGACTGTCGCCAGCGCCGGAAATGTTGCAAGAAGCGCGCCGGAAAAATCCGCAGCCGCAAAACGCGACGCCGTCACGTCTTCGTCCGTGGCCTCGAACGTCAAAAATTCACCTAATCCGCCGAGCGTCGCCGCCAACAGCACTGCGACCAACGCCACGCCGCGCGCCAATAATCCAAGTCTCGCAACGCCCAACTCAGCAGCTTCGTCCACCGCGCCGAGCGCCACAAATTCATCTTTGTCTAACGCCCCAACTTCATCCAACAAGCCTAGCCTCGCCGCGAACAACACCCCGCCGCCCAGCGCGTCGCGCGCATCTCAGCCCAATTCGGTCAGCTCATCGCCGGCCTCAAAATCCTCGTCAGCAACCAACCTGGCGCAGCCGCAACCGGCGCAGCCAACTTTGCCCGTAGCCTCGGCTTCCTCAAACCCACCACCCTCCGTCGCGAAAAGCGCGCCACCTCCGGCAGCCGCCAACGCATCGACGCCAACTGCCGCGGCCGAAGTCGTCAAAGCCACAGTTTCCGTAAACGCAAGCCCTTTTCCCTCCATCCGTGTCCCTCCCGAGCTGAAATCTCAGATATCCAAACAAGGAGCTAGCCTTCAAATTGGCCAGCTAATTTCTCGTGTCGATCCTACCTATCCCGAAGACGCCCAGCATCAGCGCGTCGAAGGCGTCGTAAAATTGCGCGCCATCATCGCCCGCGACGGCAGCATCCAGGACATCGACCAAATGTCCGGCCCGCCTCTGCTCGTCGCCGCCGGCGCCAACGCCGTCCGCCAATGGCGTTATAAGCCAACCTCGCTTGGCGGTCAGCCTGTTGAAGCTACCGAAACCATCACCATAACCTTCCGCTTGCAATCCACACGCGCAAACTAACACTCGTCCGCGCAACCATGTCACACGCGCACCCAGAATCGCACACGTATTCGCACGCAGCTCTACCTACGAACGCACCCGCCCAGATTAATTTAAAGCATTTGCTTTACTAGGAAGTGAAAAACCGAAACTTCTAAGGATCCGATGGGCTCACCGAACTAGACTTGTGCCCTCCAGCCAGCGCCAACGCTGCGCCCGCCCCACCCGCGATCGCTACTCCGGCAATGATCCATTTCGTAGTGTTACTTATCCCTGTGGAAGTTGGCGCCGGTGTCGGCGTCGAAGGCGCTTGTCCCGGCGCTGGCGGTGGAGCAGCCGCCTCCTTCACCGACGACAATTTCCCTTGCGCCGAAATATCCACCATTTGTCCCGCTTGTATCAACAGCCCGCTGCTTCCTTCACCAGTCGGCACCAAAATCACGCTGCCGCCCAGGCACGTCACCATAAACGACCCGTCTGCCCCGCGCTCGATCTTCGAACTCGTTAACTCCCCTTCTGTCGCGCCCACCACCGTATAGCTTCCCGCGCGCACGCTCAGCCCCTGCGGGCCTCGTTGCGAACTCATCACCACCGCGCCCGTCTGCAGCTCCGCCACATATTGGTCGCCGCCATTGAACGCAATCTGGCTCCCCGGCAGCACCTGAAACGTTCCCTCCACGCTACTCGTAAACGTCGCTGTCCCCGTCGCGCCTGTCCGTATCGTATCGCCGCTGAAAATCGTCGCATTCGCCGGCGCCGGCGAATTATTCACGTACACCTCGCCCACGCTGCTTAGTGAGCCCAGCGGCTGGTGCTCCTGCGAACGCGTGCGCGCCTGCGCTCCCGCCGCCATCACCAAAATTGCCGCAGCGCCAGTCGCTAGCAATCGCGCAAAAAAGTTTTTCTGTGTTTTCCGTTTCAGACTTTCCCGCAGGATCGAACTCGAAGTTGCCAAACTTGAAGTCACGGCATCCCTCTCAACTTTACCGTCGAGGCGGGCCTGGAGCTGCGGCTACGCGATCACCAGCGCGATCCGCTCACCACCCACCGCTGCTTATGTACCATTCCCGCTTTATTTTGTCCATCAAGATGTAAGGCTTTATTTCTCATCCCCGTCGTCATCGAATGAACTTCGGAACGTTTTCATCATATGAATGTCGGCTCACCCGAATTCGGGCTACTAAAACATAAATCTTGCCGAAAACTGCAAAACGCGGGGAAGGCCGTTTGGACTAATTTCTTGAAAGGTTCCGAAATTGCCAGGACCCGAGTTCGGCACCAGGTAGCAGGTTTGGTTCAGCGTTATGCCGTCGCCGCAGTGCGTCCCGATGGGGTTGTATTGCAACTGGTTAATCCCGTTGCCATTCTGTACGTAGTAGTTGCCGTGGTTGAAGAGATTGAACGCCTGCACCTGAAATTGCAATTCCTTGCTTTCATTGATTGAAAAATTTCGAGCCAAGCCAACGTCGATTCTTTGGAGCCATGGCCCGTAGAAAGAATTTAGCCCGATGCCCGGCGTGGGCCCGGCGCCGTTGATGCCAGCGGCGGTGTTCGCGGTCACTTGGTTAAAGGCTGTGTCGTTCAGGTTGTCGTCGGCGCCGTTACAGTTGCCGAATGACAGGGTTGAACTGGTGCATGCGGGGCTCAACAAACCCGCGTACGGGCGGCCGGAAGAGAATTCCATAACACTGCTCAGCGTCCAACCCGCGAGCAGCGCACGACCATTGTCCGAACTCGTTAGTCTTTCCAACCGCGGCCGATAGACGCCGGCAAAACTTATTCGATGCCGCTGATCTAACAGCGAAGGAGCGTGGGTGTTGCTGAAGTCGAACTGATTGTTGAAGTCCATCCCGTCCAGCATGATGCTTTTGGCGAAGGTGTAAGAGAATTGTAACGAAAGTCCTTGTGGCATGCGGCGCTGCACCTGCACGAACAAAGAGTCGTAGTAATTTTGCGCCGGGCTGACGAGTTCGTTGATCTGGCCCAGGCTCGTGTTGATGCGGCCTTCTGTCAGCAGACCACTGTCCATATTTGGCAGCGTGATTGACGGTCCGGTGCATGGGGCCGTAGTTGCGGTGGGCGGACAGACGATGTACGTCGTCGTACCTTGCAGCGGATTCAGATTCAAATCGTAGGCGCTGCCCGAAAGAATGTGCAACCCGTGGTTCCACATAGTGCCGATCGTTATCGTCGTGTCACGGAAAATCTCCCGCTCAACCTGCAGACTGGCCTGTAAAATATCGGGCACCTTAAAGTGCGGCGAAACCAGAGAAATATCCGGAGAAGCCCCAAACAGAGGAGAGTTACTTGGAAGGATATTCGGAAACGTTGGCACCTGTTGGTTCGGCGGACCGCCGACGTAACTGATGCTTACCGAAGATTGCTGTGAGGCAAGTCCGTTCGAGATCACTGCGTTCCGGTAGTTCAGCCCATTCATATTGGTATAGAAGTCTCCGAATCCTCCGCGCACTACAGTCTTCGAAATAGGTTGCCAGGCAAATCCGAAGCGCGGTGCCAGGCGTTGAAACTGGTTCGGATACTGTCCAGTCGGTGGGAACGCCGGGTTTTCCGCCGGCTGCGGGTACACTTGGAAGTCCTCGCGCAAGCCCATTTCCAGCGTCAATTGCGGCAAAGCCCGGAACGTATCCTGCACGTAGAATCCGTAGTAAGGTACGGCAAAAGAAAAAGTCGGTTTTCCCGAAGCCTGACTGAATTGGATATATTCCCCGAGCGCAAAAGCCTCTAGATTCGGAAATTCATAAAGGCCGAGCGGCGATCCGAAATCAATAGCCTCATTCGGGTCCGCGCCGCCGTCATCGGTATCCGCATCCCAAGAGTAGTTCCAATCAAAACCAAATTGCAGCGTGTGCTTGCCGATCACGTAGTCAACACGGTCGGAGAGAGAGTACTGTCTCTCAAAAACTCTTCCCACAGAGAACGGAGCGTTGCCTAAAATGAAAGCCGCCGGACTATCCAACACCACCGTCGGAGTGCTTGGAGCCAAACCGGTGGGCGTTGCGATTTCGTTATCCTGCGAGGTACCCACATGGAATTCGTTCAAGAGATCGGAGGAGAAGCTGTGTGTCCATCCCACGGTGGCTTGGAAGGTATGCACGTAGGCGTTGGCCAACGTTTGCAGGCCATAATTGCCGACAGTCGGGTCAATGATCACGCCTCCGGGTGAGTTGAACCGGTTCAAATTTACGCTGAGGAACAGACCATCCCAGGAATTGGGTTGATAGTCCAGCCGGGGCGTAAGCACCAGATCGTTACGTTTTCTCGGCTTGAGACCGAGATTAGAGTTCAGGGCATTCACCGTGTTTGACACTTGCTGGAGGTATACCGGATTGCTCGGATCGGGTGCCGTGTCGCTGCCGGGAACCGGCCACAGTCCATTCGGCAGAGGCAGCTTCATCCCCGCCGGAATCCCAAAATTAGCAGTCAAGAAAGTGGCCAGGTTTGCCGGCGTCGTCGCCAATGCTGAGTTAATGACGGGAATCGGATCGTTCCGCAGTTGCTGCTCATAATCCACAAAGAACCATAAACGGTTGCGCAGGATGGGCCCGCCAACCCCGGCGCCGAATTGCTGCAACGCATCTTCCGGTTTTGGATTGCCGGCGGCTTTGTCGAGTGCGTCATTGGCTCCAGACACGGAGTTCCGATTGTAATAGAATGCACTGCCGTGGAACGCGTTGCTACCTGATTGGGTCACGGCATTGACAAAGCCCGCTCCACCTCCATAGACCGCCGAGTACGGACTCACCGAGACTTGAAACTCCTCGATCGCGTCCTCGCCATACAGATAAGGAATGCGATTACGGCCCACAATGTCGGCGAAGTAATTGTTGGTGGCATTGGTTCCGTCCACGGTGAAGGCATTGGAGCCATTTCCGTTGGCGTATCCCGAGTCCTCACCGCCCTGCTGTCCGGCAATGCTCACCAGGCCGGTGTCACCATCGTAGCTGGTATTCGGCGTCAGCATAATAAAGTCGGTGTATTTTCGTCCGTTGAGCGGTAAGTCTCTGACAAACGACCGCTCCAACACAGTGCTGGCTGAGGATTCTTCCGGCCGCAACAGCGGCGTCGTGCCGATGACTTTGACTGTATCTGCGCTAGCCCCTACCTGCAGCTTGATGTCCTGCGACGTGGCGTTTCCTACCTGCACGCTTACCAGCGCTTGCACATCGCGAAACCCTTTGAGACTCGCGACGATCGAATAAGTCCCCGGTACGAGCACCGGAAAGCGGTAAAGTCCCGTGCTGTTCGAACTCGCAGACTGTTGTGCACCCGTCGCCAGGTTCCGCACCACCACAGACGCTCCTGACACCACCGCCCCACTATAGTCTGTGACGCGACCTCCGAGCGACCCCGTAAACACCACGTTCTGCGCGCTCACCGGCCAGCAGCTCGCAACCATAACCAAAGCGCTGCACACCACCAGACGATTGATGAAGGAAATCATTCTCGCGCTTAGTCCACTCGTTTCGAGCTTCATCTTTACTCGTTTTTGTCAGCAAGTAAACTCTGCCAACTCGTCCACAACTAGAAGACGATTTTCCCAGCCTAAGTAGCTCCGCGCCGAGAATAATGGCGTGAGATTGGGGTTTGTGTTCCTCACGTCATGCAGCAAGCTAGCGCTTTTAACAGCGATTTTCGCTTTTCTCTGATTTTACTAAGTCATGCAAAATTAATAGGATACAAAGGAAAAAGATTCAATTCCCATAGCCGTTAGATCGGCTCCAGCCATCAGCCCGCGTCCACCGCAACCGCCAGCGGCCACCTTCTAACGGCTCTATCGAACGCGCGAAGAGCACCTCGCCCGACTTCACACTTTTGCGAAAACGCGCCTCCGATCGAGCACTAACGTTAGTCACCCCATCAACGGTTCCAGTACTGCCCATACGCGATTGTTGAGAACGATTTCAGCTTGACTCCATATCTTCGAGGGCGCAGACTTTTCCGCACTCAAGAACCATTAATGAGGCCGAATTTAGGAGAAGCCAAGATGCAAAAATCATCATGGATCATCCTTGCGGTAATGGTCGCGGCCATCGTCGCGCCGAAGGCCCAGGCGGGTAGCATAAACACGTACACGCTCACATACTCGGCGAGTGACGCCGACCTTTACGGATTCACGTTTACCACCGTGCCCATCTCCATCACGGGCCTTAGTGATGCTCTTCTCCCGGCCGCCGACATTTCCTCCTACTCATTGACGGGCAGCAGGTTTGTGGGGTGTATGCTCACAGGCTTTATTCTCTACCGGGGAGGAACGACAATCAATTTAATCGGCGGCTGCGAGCAATCGGGCTTGAGCGGCTGGGGGGATGGGTTTAAGCTCGCCGATTATATTACGCCCGGAACGTACACGGGTGTTTTCGATACCATGCAAGTGACCGCGGTCACGGCCACGCCTGAGCCTTCGTCCCTGCTGCTTTTCGGCACGAGCCTGTTGGGCTTGGCACCCTTCCGACGAAAGCTGTTCGGGAAATAAGTTCGAGACTTACATTTAGAAGCATCCGGCTGCATGAACTATCGCTACACCCTCACCACTTCGGCTCAAGTTGTTCAAATCTTTGCCGCCGCCGGCCTTCGACTCGGGACTGTATGAAGAAAGCCAGAATTCTGTCTTTCTGCTAATCCACTTTTTCTTCTAAAACTGAATTCCGTCTTTAGTCTATCCGGCTTGCTCGCTTCACGGATTTCTTTACGCGCCTCAATGTGGTGTATATGGCTGACACTGATGGCGGCGTGGATGGAGTTGTAGTATTCTGGTAGCACCTAAAAAGGTGCTTTATTAGGAGCTGACCGATGCTTGACATAACCAAGGACATCCAATCGCTAACGACCTTCCGCCGCCGTTCCGGCGACTTCATGAAGCAGCTGAAAAAAAGTAAGCGCCCTGTGGTGCTAACTGTGAAGGGAAAGGCTGCGGCCATCGTGCAGGACGCCGAAGCATACCAACGTCTGCTCGACATCGCCGCCCTGGTTGATGCCAAGGAAGGCCTTCGGCAGGGACTGGAGGATGCGAAAAAAGGAAAAGTCCGGCCTGTGAGGAAGTTTTTCGACGAGTTCGAAGTTGAGCGTGGCATACCTCGTTAACATCACTTCCCGCGCTGAGCGCGATCTTGCCCACCTCTATGGGAAAATCAACGCCGAGTATTCTGACGCAGCCCTGAAATGGTATCGGGGGCTTAAAGCGGCGATTCTCACCCTGGAGGAGCACCCGAGTCGCTGCCTTGTAACGCGTAAGAGTGACAAGTTGAGGCATTTGCTCTACGGCAACAAGCCTCATATCTATCGTGTGATATACCGCGTCCTGGAGAAACAAAAGGAAGTTGAAGTGCTCCACATCCGTCACGGGGCAAGGCGAAAGCTTAAGCCGTCCGATGTTGCATAACCCGTGTACGACCCGACGAATTACGAACAAGAAAGACCTCAGCGAAAGCGATATCTGTTCCAAGTTCATAGGCCATGCGGTCATGTACACGATGGAACTCCTCGATGGCCGGATTCATGCGGTCGAATAATTACGTTCGCTTCGCCCACGGGTCTGCCGAAAACAACTACAACACTTGGCCGGGGAAAGAGTGTATCTATCTCTTCGAGTCCGTGCGAATTTAGGATTAGAATGGTCGCCTCCATGAAGGTCTTGCACATTGTGAAGACCGCCGTCGGCGCAAATTGGGCCTACGAGCAAGTGCGAGTTCTCTGTTCGCTTGGCATCGAAGTAGTCGTCGCGCTCCCTTCCGACACTGAAGGCCTAGCCCCCAAATATCGCCAAGCCGGCGCCACCGTCCGCCGTGCCAACCTCGATTTCCCCGCGCAGCATCTTTGGAGGGTACCCGCTGTCTGCGCAAGTTTGCGGCGACTCGTAAAAGAAGTGCACCCTGATTTGATTCACACTCATCACGTTGGCACGACATTCGCCTTGAGAATTGCTCTGGGCAAACACTCTCCGATCCCACGTATATTTCAGGTACCAGGACCTCTCCATTTGGAACACAATTTTTTTGCTCGTCTCGACCTTTCGTTGGCAGGGCCACGAGACCACTGGATTGCTACTTGTCTATGGACGCGGGACCGATACATGAAACTCGGAATTCCGCCCGAACGAGTTTTTCTTACCTATGCCGCCACTGACTTGAAGCCTTTCAAAGGTGTTCGAACGGGAGCTCTTCGCAAGGAGATCGGAATCTCGCCCACTACGCCTTTGATCGGGATGGTTGCATATATGTATGCTCCCATGCGGTTCTTGGGCCAGAAGCGGGGATTGAAAGGCCATGAGGATTTTATGGCGGCACTCGGAATCGTCAAGCAAGTGTGTCCGGAAATCCGCGCGGTTATAGTCGGCGGGGCATGGGGAAACGCTGGTTGGTACGAATTGCGTCTGCGGGAACTTGGTGCGCGGCTCTGCAACGATTTTCTCACTTTCCTGGGTACAAGATCAGACATTCCCGCGATTTATCCGGATTTAGATTTGGCAGTTGTCCCCTCTCATTCTGAAAACTGTGGTGGAGCGGTAGAACCGCTTTTGAGCGGCGTGCCAGTCGTCGCGACCAGAGTGGGTGGCCTTCCGGACCTAATTCAAGAGCTGAAAACGGGATGGCTGGTTCCAGCTAGAAATCCAGAAGCTTTGGCTCGTGCAATATTGGACGCCCTGGAAAATCCTGCTGAAGCCCGCCGTCGCGCTATTGAGGGTCAAAAGCTCGCAGAGAAGTTATTTGATGTCGAAAGGGCAGGCCGCGAAGTCGCCGGTATTTACGAAAAAATCCTTGTCCCGCAATCTCGTTCTGATGTTTTCAATACCCTCGAGTCTCAAGGTCGCGTTATTCCGGAGGCAGCCGAGAATGAAATTGCACG
The DNA here is from genome assembly GCA_963714785.1 of uncultured Acidobacteriota bacterium. Lineage (GTDB taxonomy): Bacteria > Acidobacteriota > Terriglobia > Acidiferrales > UBA7541 > Palsa-295. The sequence continues at coordinate 49,030 of CAVQQE010000021.1, read as the reverse complement.
GGGAGCAGCCGCACAATGATTAAGTCCAGTGCGTCCGACATCGAGTGGCGGATTTATGGCGAACTCGATTACGGAGCTTCTGATGATCTCTCAGCAGGTCTTGAAGAATGGTCTCTGCTAAAGGTTCATTTGGGCCAAGTCGGTTTGGACCGAATGCACACTTGTGTAGAGCTCGGCTGCGGCTCCGGTCGTCTTACCAATGCTCTCGCCCAGGACTTTACGGTCGTGCATGCATTCGATGTGTCGCCACATCGCTCGACGCTAACGAACCGTGTCCCGAATTCTCAAAATATCGTATTCCATCTATTGCAGAAACCGAATATTCCGCTTCCCGATAGCACTTGTGATCTCTGCATTTCCATTCATGTTCTTCAGCATGTTTCTGATCTCCGTGTTGTCGAGAATTATTTTCGCGAGATGTTTCGCGTATTGAGACCTGGGGGGATCGCTCTCATTCACGTGCCAGTAATAGGAGCTCATGGCATGACTGGAAGTCTTACTGAAGTGGCCCTAAGGCGTGCGAAGGAATCCGTGAAAGAAGTCGCGTTGGCGATAACACGCGGGCTTATGAGAGCTGGACTTCGCCGTTTACCTTGGAAAATCGACCAGTATAGGGTATTCGATTTCGTTTGGCTGAGCGGGGCCCTTCGCAACTGCGGTTTCAGTTCCGTTGAGCTTCGTATCTTGCCTTGGGCAGGAGGGCATTCTTACGTCTTCGCTCGAAACTAAACCGGAGTTTTTGAACGTCGAAAAGTCCACAGCTGTCCAAGGTGGCTCGGTTTACGAGCGTGAAGTTTCGCCCGTCCGCGAGCGCAAACAGGTTCGAGTACTGCACATCGTCGGGTCCTTGGATCCCGGAGGGGTCGAAACCTGGCTTCTCAATGTTCTGAAATATATTGATCGAGATCTTCTGCAATTTCATTTCTGCACGTGCGGGTCTAAGGCCGGTCTCTACGCCGATGAGGTCGCAAGTCTGGGTGGCGTCGTCGTTCGATGCCGGAAGGGTCCCAATCTGTGGTCGTTCCGCCGTAACTTTCGAAAAATGCTGCGCGAAGGAAAGTATGACGTTGTGCACAGCCATGTTTATCTTTTTTCAGGAGTGCTACTGCGTTGGGCCAAAGACGAAGGTATACCAATTCGCATCGCTCATTGTCACGCCGGTAGAGATGACAAGCCCCATACTCAAGCGCGCGGTTATTATCGCCGCCTGATGAAGGCTTGGATCAATCGCTACGCGACTTACGGTTTAGCAACGTCTGAACTTGCCGCAGTGGAGCTCTTCGGAGAAAACTGGAACTCGGAAGGTCGTTCCCGCGTACTTCATTGCGGGATCGATCTAAGTGCGTTTGACGAGATCATAGACCGAGACGCGATCCGGAAAGAGGCAGGTCTTCCACTGGATGCACCAGTTGTGGGGCACGTTGCAAATTTCCTTAAGACAAAGAACCATGCGTTTATTCTGGACGTTGCTGCCAAAGTCCTAAGGAGCCATCCTGGGATTCATTTTCTTTTGGTTGGCGATGGGCCGCTCCGTCCTCAAATTCAAGCAGAAGCAGCCGCGAGAGGTCTGTTAAATCACCTGCATTTTGTCGGCACCCGGACTGATGTACCCCGTCTAATGCGCGCCGCCATGGACCTCTTTCTTTTCCCATCCCTCAATGAAGGTTTCGGAGTCAGTTTACTTGAGGCCCAAGCGGCGGGACTTCTCTGTCTAGTGTCTGATAGTGTCCCGCGCGAAGTCAGTTGCTTTACCGGATTTATCGAATTTCTCCCGCTTTCCGCTGGACCAGACTATTGGGCGGAACAATTAATTACACAACTAAGGCTTTCTCGGTTACGGCGAGTTTCGCCGCCCGACGCTGCCTCCCGAAACAAGATCTCTGTGCAGCAATCAGTGACTGACCTAACCCGCCTTTACTTGGCGGCAAAAACACAAAAAACGTCAAATCCCTCGGAACGACATGTCTGACACTCTGTCTCTAACAACGCGCACATTCGATGCAGCTGATTTCGGACGCCTCGCTCATCACCGCATACGCGGAGACTACGCAATTGCCGTTGTAAGCGTGACTACTTTGTCTTTGATCTTCATCGCGATTAACAAGTCGGTATTCCATTGGTTCATATTGCCTGCCATGGCTTGTGGAATTCTGGCTGGCGTGGACATCGTGCGCTGGCTGCGCGGGCGCCTGGAGCTCTTCGATCCAAGAACAATTATCGCCGGTCTGGCATTTTATGGTTTCTTCGTGGCTCCAATTCTCCATGTGATTTGGGATCGATTCGGCGTCGGGGACGAAATGGTCATGTTTGGGGACTGGCGACCGTGGTTGGGTGGCATGGCTGCGTTAAACGCTCTTGGCCTTCTCGCCTATCGTGCGGCTCACAATCAAGCGTTTAGTCGGGCCGCTCCGTCAAGGACTGGCTGGAGGATAAACCGCAGGAGATTCTATCCCGTATTCGCATTCGCACTAGCCTTGTCGATTGCAGGCGTTTTCACGTATTTGTGGCAGCTTGGCGGAATTTCCGGGGTCGTTGACGCCTACGAGAAAAATCAGGAAGCTTTCGTCGGCAAGGGTTGGCTGCTTGTATTTGCATGGCCGCTCGCTGTCCTCTCATTCATCATCGTCGTTTATCTCTGGACTGACGGAAGCAGAAAAGATCGATATCGGCTTAGCACCGGCATGCTTTTGATGAGCGTGGCCGGAATCGTTCATTTCGCGTTACTCGGCTGGTACGGAAGCAGATGCGCGACGGTTTGGGCTCTGTTCTGGATGGCCGGTATCATTCATTATCGTTTCCGCAAGCTTCCCGCAAAAATGATGGCGATCGGCCTGATTTTTTTAATCACGTTCATGTACTTCTACGGCTTCTACAAAGAACAAAAACGCGACAGTCTCGAAGTTCTGCGCTCGCCCGCCATGTGGTTCGAGCCCGGAGGCTACTCGCGCGATCTCAAATATCTGTTGTTAGGTGATTTGGCTCGTGCCGATTCCAATGCTTTCATCCTCCACAATCTTGTCAAAGATCCGGGGGACTATGACTACCGCTGGGGACTTACATATGTCGGGGGCCTCGCCATCTTGATCCCGACCGAAATTTGGCGCGATCGCCCTTACTTTAAGGTCGATGCCGGAACGGAAGCCCAGTTCGGCAAGGCTGCATCTTGGGCCTCATCTCGGGTTTACGGTTTAAGCGGTGAGGCTCTGTTGAACTTTGGGCCTCTCGGTGTGATTTGTATCTTCGCGTTATTCGGTACCATCCTCGGATGGTACCGAAAAAAGCTTGCGAGTTGGGATCGAGCAGATGCTCGAATGTACCTTGCACCGTTTTTCGCTCTAATGTTCCTAGTAGCTCTTATTAGTGACAGCGATAACCTTGTCTTCGCAGGAGTGACGCAGGGAGCGCTGGTCACTACAGCTATATTTCTCGCATCCGACCGGCGCGCAAGAAAGGGGAATCGACCTGCCAAAAGTATTAGTTACTCTTGAAGACCACTTGTGGAGAGGTAATAACGGCCGCTTTTATATCGATGGCCCTGCCGATTACTCGCTCTGGTCGCAACTACTTCAGGATTTTGATGACGTTATCCTACTCGCGCGCGTAAGGAAAAAAAGCTTTCGTATCGATAACGGCAAGCCGATTGATGGACCATCCGTTTCAATTCGTGAATTGCCTGACTACCTGGGCCCTTCTCAATATCTTTTCTATCTGCCTGTTTTGCAACCACGCGTCCAGCGAGCCGTGGCGGAGGCCGATCACTTTATTCTTCGTGTACCTGGATTAGTAGGCCGCCTGGCTTGGCAGGAACTTACAAGAGCCCAAAAAAAATATGCCGTGGAAGTTATGGGCGATCCCTGGGATGCGTTCGGCCCGGGAACCATGCCGAGTCCCTTCCGGCCTGCGTATCGACATATTGCGACCCGGAACACGAAAACGATTTGTCGTGGGGCCGTCGCAGCTCTTTATTGGAATGGTTCGGTGCTCCCGCGAAGGTATCCAACCGGAAACGGCAGCTACGTAGCAGTATCTCCTTCGCTGGTTGCCTCGAATGGATTTGTTTCCGACGAACTCATGGTGAAACGCTTACGTCACATAACTGGATTGAAACCTTCTCTGAACAGTGCTGGTGGTGAGAAGACTATCCGCGTCGGATTCGTTGGCAGTTTAGCTCAGCTCTATAAGGGACCAGACACACTTCTCCGCGCCATCTCTCTTTGTCCGCGCGATCTTGATCTCAAGACGATCTTCGTCGGCGAAGGGCGATACCGCCGAGCAATGGGGTTGCTTGCCAATCAGCTCTCCATCTCGCAAAAGGTGAGCTTCTTGGGCCAGCTAAAGTCCGGGAATGGAGTTTTCGATTTCTTGGATTCCATGGATCTTTTCGTGATGCCATCTCGTGCAGAGGGATTCCCGCGAGCCTTGTATGAAGCGATGGCTAGAGGGTGCCCCTGTATTGCATCAAACGTCGGAGGAATCCCTGAACTGCTCGCTGCCGACGATCTCGTTCCGGCCAACAATCCAAAGGCCCTAGCGCAGAAAATTATGGAAGTCACCGCCAATCCTGACCGTATGAAAGCTATGTCTGAACGAAATCTGGCGCGAGCCAAACAATTCGACCCCGAAACTCTACGTGCCGCGCGTCGCGCTTTTTATCAGTACGTGAGAGACCATTCGACAAACAACGGGAAGTCCGGAAGGGAAGCCCGCTAGTTAATAAGTTACCGAACTTCAGCCTCGTCTCTCGCGCCAAAAAAATTCTCAAAGAGGCTTCGCCTCCGCGCGCTCCAGCATGCTGAGTTGCCCGATCGGAGCGAGCGTCCCTCCGGCAGCCGCGGCCATCGTCCGCATCGCCGTCTGATTGTTGAACTGCTCGATCGTAAAATCGGCAATTACTCCCGACTGGATCGCCGCATAAATTTCTTCAATCCCCGACTCAAGCGTCCGCTCGCATTGAAAATTAAAAACTTTCTCGATCTTCTCGAACGAGACGCGATAATTCCTCCGGTCCGCATTCTCCACCCGCACAATTTCCGTCCCCGGCACCACGCGAGCGATCGCCGCTCCCAGTTGCTCGATCTGCAAGTTCAACGCCGCCGAGCCCACATTAAAAATCTCGCCTGAAACCGCGCTGGTCTCCGCCTCCAGACACCTCGCCACCGCCCGCGCCGCATCCTGCACATGCAGGAAAGGACGCCACTGGTCCCCATTCAATACCGTAATCTTCCCCGAGGACGCCGCCCGCGCCACAAATAAATTCACTACCAAATCGAAGCGCATCCGCGGCGAAAGCCCAAACAATGTCCCCAACCGCAAAATCGTCGGAGCAAAATCCCTCACCCGATGCGGCCGGACCGTCGCCGTGACGTCGCGACGCCGCCAGCAAAATATTTTCGGAGTCTACTTTCGTCTGCGCGTACACCGAAAGCGGATTCACCGCCGACGTCTCGTCGAGCCAGAATTCCGATTCGCCATACACGCCGCACGACGACGCAAACATGAACCGCCGCACCCCGCATCCCCGCGCCACATCGGCCAACATCTGAGTCGCCGCGCGATTCACTTCCATCGCGAGCTGCTTGTTGTCGTCGCACGCTGGATCGCCGACGATCGCCGCCAGGTGCACCACCGCGTCGCACCCCCGCATCGCCTTCACCACCGCCCCAATGTCCCGCACGTCCCCCCGCACCAGCTCGCACCCAACGTGATTCCGTACGTCCTCCAGGGACTCCTCCCCGAACAGAAACGAATCCAGGACGCGGACCTTAAATCCGCGCTCCAGGAGCCGCGCCACTACCACCGACCCTAGGTACCCCCCGCCGCCCAGCACCAGAACCTGCCTAACGCTCTCCGGATCGGCTTTGCGTTCGAAATGGTAGCGCTTCAGGATTTTGTGTTTGGTCAGGCGGACGCCGCCTACGGTGGCCAGCGTCAGCAGCCATGCGATTACGGCCACGCCGCGCGGTACTAGAGATCCTCGGTACAAAAAGTAATCCGCAAATACGAACAGCACGATGAACGAACTGACGGCGCGGAGGACGGCGATTGTCTTTTGCACCCCATTAGCGTCCCGCGTTCGCGGATAAAAGCCGCTGAGCTGAAATACCAGCAGCGCGAGGAAAGACCAAAGCAACCAGTAATGCGTTACAAAGTTTTTGAAGCGTTCAGCCAGGCCCTGCGGGTCTGGTGTCCGCAGAATTACGACATAAAACAAAAACCAGAGGGCAAAAGCGGTGAGCATTGAAAAGTTGACGAGGATCACGTCCGCGACCATACGCAGCAGGCTATTCTTCCAGGGATAGGCACGCGCCTCGTTTCGCAGCGAAATCCAGTATGAGCGGATGTTGGTGGTCTTCATGTGCGTACCGCCCAAGCCAGTGTTTCTTGCTTTACGAATCCGTGAGCAATGAAGGATCGTGTCCAGGCATGCCGTGCTTTAGACAATGGCGTTTGCGTCGCGAATCCTACGTTCACGCGGGACTGCATCCGCAGACTCAAGTAGGGACGTAGGAGAGCCGTTCTCATGCGCGATGGGCCTTGGTTAGTTTTTTCTTTTTGGCGAATTCGTGGCAGCGCAAGATGGCATCGCAGATTTTTTCTATATTTTCATCGCTTAACGTGGAATAAATCGGAAGATTCAAGATGTTCTCGGAGATGCTTTCTGTGACCGGCAGAGAGCGCTTGTCCCAGATTTCGCGGTAGAGTTTTTGGCGGTGAACGGGAGGGTAGAAATAGCGACGGACTTGAATATTTTCTTTTTCCAAGGCGTCGACGAGCCAGTCGCGCGATTTGCCGAATACGGCTTCATTGATCAAAACCGCAAAATCTTTGCATGAGCTGCGGCTGCCGGCTGCAATGTGCTGGAAGCTTAGTCCGGGGATGGTCCGAAGGCGCCGCTCGTAGTGAAGGCGGATCTGATTGCGGCGATGAATGCGCGCGTCGAGACCACGAAGACCGCGAAGGGCGAGCGCGGCATGAAATTCGCTCATCCGCGCGTTTAGACCAGCCACTTCAGGATCGTAATTACCGCTGTCGCCATAATTTCTGGCTATCCGCAATTTTCGTGCGAGCTCGGCGTCGCGCGTGGCGATCATTCCACCCTCAGCGGCGACCAAGAGTTTTGTAGGAGAAAAGCTGAAGACTTCAGCTGCACCGAAATTTCCAACTCGCTTGTCGTTTATGTCGCTCCCGAATGCGTGAGCAGCGTCGAATATCAGAGGAATCGAGGCGTCGGAGGCGATGGTCTGGAGTTCCACGATGGAGGCGGGATTTCCGAACAGATGGACGGCGAGAATTGCGGTCGTCTTCGAAGACAATTGAAATTTTATTGCGTGCGGGTTGATACAAAATGTTTCGGGGTCGCAGTCCGCAAAGACGGGTTTGAGGCTGTTCCAGAGGAGGCTGTGGGCACTAGCATGAAAAGTGAAACTGGGAAGGATCACTTCGCCTTGCAGACCCAATGCCTGCAGAGTAAGTACGAGTCCCGCCGTGCAACTGGACACTGCGACACAATGCGGAACTCCGAGATATTCTTCAGCGGCCTCTTCAAACTGGCGCACGAAGGTCGCGTTCGTGAGTTGACGGCTGCTCAGAATCTTTCGCACGTCGCGGAGGAATTCTCCGCCGGGAAGTCCTTCCGGCGACACAATAGGCAAGCGCTCACCGAACATCGGGCGGCCCCCTGCAATTGCCGGAATATTGGCCTCCATTACCGACACGCTTCCGCTCCAAACTGTTCTGGGCGTTTCGGTTGTTTGCCGATCTCGGTTGCCGGAACGCCTGCCACGAGCGTGCCTTCCGCCACGTTTTTTAGCACAACGGCGCCCGCACCGATTTGAGAATATTGATTTACGACGAGATATGGTGCAACGACCGCGCCCGAACCAACATAAGCAAATCTTCCAACTCGCACGCCACCGGTCAAAGTGGCATTTGGAAAAATATGGCAACTCGTTTCCAGATAGTTGTCATGGTCGACCGAAGCTGCCGTATTCACGCAGACGTTGTCTTCAATGACGGTGCCGGGGTTAACGACAGCACCGGCCAGGATCGTGACGCCGACCCCCAATTCAACAAAACGTGAGATATGCGCGCTCGGGTGGATCACGTTCATCGGTTCTAAGCCGCAAGCTTTCACTTGCTGAAATTTTTCGTTCCGAATGTAGTTGTCGCCGATGCCAATCGCCACACTGTCGAAATCGAGAGATTGTCTAAAGGTTCTCAAACTGCCCGGTGAGTAGGAAACCGTTATCCCTAACACCCCCGTTCCAGCTTTTGTTTTATCGTCGTCCAGAATTCCGACCAAAGCGCAAGATTCGGATGCGAGCAGAGCATCAACAATCACCTTGCCGTGACCTCCCGCGCCCCAAACAATGACCCGGCATTTGTCTTGTTTCATTCTCGGAGTCACGCCAAGTCGTGCATCTTAACCGCGCCGCCTTCTCCGTACACACCTGTACCTCTAAGTAACAGAGGAATCGTGCGGCAGAGAATCTTGGCGTCGAGCCACAGAGAAAAATTCTCAATATAGAAGATATCCAAGGTGATTCTTCGTTCCCAAGGGATGAGATTGCGGCCTTGCAGCTGTGCCAGGCCGGTCAGTCCCGGGCGCATCTGAAGACGACGGGCCTGCTGCGAAGAATAACGTTCGGCGATTTCAAGAAAAGTTGGACGAGGACCGACGAAACTCATTTCGCCGCGGAGAACATTCCAGAGTTGCGGAAGTTCGTCGAGGCTCCAGCGGCGCAAGAAACGTCCCACGAGGGTGATACGCGGGTCTGTCGCAGAGGTTTCGTATCTGTGAGCGGTGTTTCGAGCATTCTGTACCATGGTGCGGAATTTCCATTGATCGAAGGCTTTGCCATCGCGTCCGGCGACGTGCAGTTTGAAGAAAATATCGCCCGGCGAATCGAAGAACACGCAAAGAGCAACACATGCGAAAACTGGAGCCAAGACAAGGAGGCCGAGAGCCGCTCCAGTGATATCCAGATTACGCTTGGCCGCGAGCTGAAGTTTACGCGGCAATTGGTTTACTCCGGACATTTGAGGGTGGCGTGGGCACTGAGACGGCCAGGCCTAATATCGTCGAGAAAAGAAGCGCGTTCGCGGGGATGTACAGATTAAAGTCGGCAAAACTGTGAAGCGAGATCGCTACGATGCCACCTACGCAACCGAGCGCGACGATGCGTTCGAAATTTCGTTCGCCGGAAAGGAATGATCGGATTGCGCGGATGAGGATGAAAATAATTGACGCGAAGAGAATGAGCGCTCCGGGAATGCCAAGATCCGCCGCAACCTCTAGATAATCGTTGTGCGCGTGATTCACGAATTGGCTGAGGAACGCGGTTTGGCCGCCGGTGTAGGCGATAGGAAAAGTTCCCAGGCCGGTGCCGAGCCACGGGTGATGTTTTATTAATGGCAGGGCATCGCGCCACATCGAAACGCGGCTTTGTCCGCCTAGGGAATACTCCTCGCTCACGGTCTGAAATCTGGAAACGATCGGACCGGGGCCGATCCAAACTGCCATACAAGCGGTGAGGAGAATAAATGTGGCGGCCAGCAGCGAACCCATACGTACGTGAAATCTGGAAATCGCTACGAGGGCGAAAATTACCAGGACCGACGAGGCTGCGGCCAGAATGCCCATTCTCGAGCGGGAGAAAATGAGTGCGGCACAAATCACTACGGAGACGGCCAGAGACAAAACTAATCGTTGAGCCGCAGACTTTGCTATTAAACTTTTAAGACTTACTTTCGAGCCGCGATCACCACGCAGTTTTGCGTATTCATAAAGCGCGAATGCCAGGCCGAACGGCAAAATCATTTCCAGAAAGCCGGCGTAATGGTTGCGATTGATATAGGTGCCAGTGGCTTCTTCCAGATCAAATTTCTTCACGTAGGTGAAGATCTGCTGCCAGCCGCTGAGATATTGCACTAGGCCATAGAACGCCTCGAAAGTTCCCAGGGCAACGAGCGCGCCAATGAAAAATTGTTTGCGCCGGCGATCCTGACTAACTACTTGGGCGAAATAGAAGGCGATGAAACAGGTGAGGAGAATCAGGAAAGTGTGTGCGCGTGGCATAAGGCTCAAAGCTCAAATATCCTGCACGAATTTGGGCTTGAGGCACATCACGACCTGCAACGCGATGCAGCAGAGATGCAGGCAGCGGGCAGAGCTGAAGCAACACTATTCCGCTCAGCACAACGGGAATGAACGCGGTCTGTCTCGACGACGGCAGCGTAATCTCTGGAGAAGTCGCAAGCAGCAAAGCTGCTGTTCCGAAGAAGATAACTTCCACAATTGAAAAGGAAATAGTTTCGACGCCGCCGAATGCGAGAACTGCGATAGCCAATCCGACGATGAGCGAAATTTCAGCTAATTTCGACATGGCGTCTCAATCAAGAATCAGTTCCGAACTGATGTGTGCTAGCCACTTCCGTTTTTGTGCCCATTGCTATCCGGATGATACCCGTAAGAATAGTAGTCACTTCTGGTGTCGGCAAAATTGATGGTGGCCCCGAGGACGTGCGAGCCAGCGTCCACGGCGGAAGCATACGCGCGATGGACGAGTTCACGCGGGGTGATACCTCCTCCGACGACGAGGATGACGCCGTCAACGAGAGTGGCGAGAATGCGGCTGTCCGCCAGATTCAAGAGAGGCGGAGAATCGAGCACGATGAATTTGTATTCCTTGGAAGCTTCGCGAATCAGTGCGGGCATGTATTCGGATGAAAGTAAGTCTGCCGGATTCGGAGGAACTGGACCGCTGGGCAGGACGGAAAGTCCGATCGGAGCTGGATGGGACAGCAAGCTGCGCCAATCCGGATTCCCGGTCAAGAAATTAACAAGACCGGAAGTGTTGGGAACGCCGAAAAAATTATGGAGGCTGGGACGGCGCAAGTCCGCGTCGATGAGCAGAACTTTTTCTCCCAATTGCGCGAGCGAGACAGCGAGATTAGCGGCGACGGTGGTCTTGCCTTCTCCACCCTTGGCGCTGGTGACCAGCAAAGTCTTGGGCGGGTGTTTCGCGGTTGAGAGCAGGACGGAAGTGCGCAATTCGTGAAACGCTTCGGCCAGAGCGGTGTTTTGGCCGTTCCCTTCGATTCGATTCCAAGAGGGAACGATGCTCGAAGGATATTTTTCGCCGGCCATATGACGCGCACGGGCATAGAGGCTATGGCCGTTGCCATTCGTTGCAGCTTGGACTGCAGGAACGGACGCGAGAGCGGGCAATTGCAGGAAGCGTTCGATTTCTCCAGCAGTCTTAAACGAATTATCCAGGTGCTCTTGCAAGAATGCGGCGCCGATTCCGAGGCTTAGGCCCAGGAGCATGGCGAGAGATAAATTCAGGGGGACGCGAGGGCTGTCCGGCTTTTTCGGCGGATAGGCAGGATCAATCACGCGGATGTTGGCCGCTTTCATACTGGTGGAGACGCCGGTTTCCTTTAATTTTTCGAGAAGGCCGACGTAAAGCTGTTTATTGGTGTCGGCTTCGCGCTTCAAAATGTTGTACTGAACGGATTTTTCAGCGATGAGGTCGGCGTCGTGTTGCTGGTCTTTGAAAGCTTGCTGCAACATATTTTCGCGTTCAACGGCGGCGCGGTAGTCATTGGTGATGGCCTTGGCAGCGCGTTCGCGTTCGGAGGATAAGTCCGATTGAGCTTCGTCGATTTGATTCTGTATTTCTTTTACTTGCGGATAATCAGGATTGAAGATGGAAGACAAGCGCGAGCGTTCGCGCTGGAGCTCCGCTAATTTTTCGGTGAGGTCCTGCATCAATTTGTTATTAAAAATTCCGGGCAGGGAAGAGAAGTCTCCCTGCTGCACGAGGAGATAGAGAGATTGCTTTTCGTAGCGATCGGCTTGTGCTTTGGTTAGCTCTTCCTGTAACTGGCGAAGCCTTTGGGTAACGATATTTTCGGAAGTGCCTTTATCGGTCTCGAGAAATAGCAAGCCGTTGTCGCGAGCGTACTGTTGGAGGTCGTCTTCCGATTTTTCGAGTTTTGATTTCATGCCCATGAGCTGCTGGGAGAGCCATTCGGAAGCCTTTTGCGAGGCCTGCCAGCGAGATTCGAGATTTTGCTGGATGTAGGTGGAGGCGAGCGTGTTGACGACCTGCGCGGCGAGGTTACGGTCGTTGGATTCGAAGCTGACTTCCACCAAACGGCTGCGCTTCAGAGGCTCGACGTCGAGACGGTCCTGAAACTTTTTTAGAACTTCATTGTCGATCATGGACTCGGGAGAAGAATTTTCAGGAGTTGTCAGCGCTGGTTGTAGCGAAGCCTCCTGGTTTCGGCGCGCCCACCAGTGTGGCGGCTGGTTAAATTCAGCGAGCTGGTCGAGCTTGAGATCGGAAATCACGCGGCGCGCGAGATTTTCACTTTTCAAGATGCGGTACTGCGTTTCCAGATAGGTATCGGAAATGCTTTCGAGCTGAAATAATTCCTGGAGGGATGGAATGTCGGGATTTTCCTTCTGAATTTCGACCAGTACGCGAGCGCGATAGACCGGTTTTTCCTTAAGAGTTGCAAATAGGCCAATGGCGAAAACGATGAAGGCGATTGTCAGTATGGTGGCGCGACGCTTTTGAATGACGCGCGCATATTCGACCAAGCCAGGAACTTTTTCGGCTTCGTCCGCTTCGAAGGAAGGAAGCGCGGAAGCGCGACGCTTTGCGATAGCGCTGGAGGCGGCATCGTAAAGGCTGAGTTTAGTTTCCTGATCCATTAGCGCCAGATGACGAGGCCGCTGGCGGTTGCGACCGCAGCCTCGGATCCTTTATAGAGGATGGTCTTCCCAGAACTATTTGGAACAAACACGATGTCGGCCGGCCTGAGCGGAGTATCGGGAGACTTTCCCGCAAGAACTTTCCCCAGATCAATAGGGAACTCGGTGCGCTGGCCGGTTTTTTCGTCCGTCCGAATGATCTTTGTGCGGCTTTTTGCCGCGGTTGCGTTCAAGCCTTCCGCGAGAGCGACGGCCTTCAGAACAGACATATACTGGTCGCTTTTGAGAACGAAGCCACCAGGCTTTTTGACGTCACCTATAACGTAGATGATGCCGCCGCGAGTGACTTTGACGATGTCACCGGGATAAACGGGCACGTTGTAACGCTGGTCGCCGGACTCGAGCAAATCCTTCAAATTAATCTTAATGGTTTCGTTGCCCTGAGGATTCGCGGGTGTGTCTCCGTTGGGAGGGTCTTGCGCGACTTGCTGAGGCGCGGAAGATAGCAGTACGTCGGGTTTTGCGCTGCTGCGAGTTGCGTCCGAGCCGAATTGCAAGCCGGCGCCGCGCATTACGAGGACTTCGTCGCCGGCGTCGTCGGCCAGACCTTCGGCCATGGAAAGCATCTCGAGAACGGTTTTCGTGCCGCGAATTTGGAAGACGCCCGGTTTCTTCACGGCGCCGACTACGGAAACGGGATGGCTTTCGACAGTGGTGACGAAAACGCCGACGTGCGGGTCTTTCATATATTGGCGCAGCTTGATTTCTATCACGCCTTCGAGTTCGCGCGCTGTGAGGCCGGTGGATTGGATGGCGCCGAGAAGGGGCATGGAAATTTCTCCGCTGGCTGACACGCGAAGAGAGCGGTTGAGGTCGGGAGCTTCGAAGACATTAATTTCCAGGAGGTCGTGCGCGCCGATGCGGTACTCAGCTTGTTCGCCGGCTGCGGGGCGAGCTGAGAGCGATTGATTGAGTTGTTCGAGCCGGCGATTGTAGTCTTCGGTTGTTTCGGAGTGCGCGGGGGGAGTGGCGGGATTAGCGTCAGGTTGCGAGGTTTGCGCGCGAGAGGTGGGTGTGTACAACAATGTCAAGGCGGCCAGCGAAGTGCAGAATATCGCAAGATGCAAGCGTGTTCTGGGAGGCATTTGGTGTTTCGATGCGGCGCAGAATTCCGTGAAAGAGAAATGAATGGACAACTCGACCTCTGCGGAAGATCGCGGCCCCGAAGACATTAGAATCCCTGCGAGCTTAATTGAGCTGCTAACAAAATACCGGCTCGCGTTGCGATCTGCTGGGCACAGACCGCCGACTACGGACAGCGCGGACCGAATGTTATTTGTTAATTTGCATGGCATCAACGGCGGATGCCAACCCCCCAGCAAAAAAAGTTTCCGCGTGAGTGTTATCCAATAGGCAGGTGTATGTCAAGCACAGCTAGAATGCGGTCTTTGGTTCTAGCGTCGCTCGCCGCGAGGCAACGAAGGTCGAGTTCACACCTAGCTCTGAGGATTCTTCTCATTCCGATTTCTATTTTTTCTTCAAGAGGAAGCTGCCCGCAACCAAGGCATCAACGCCTGAACAAAAATAACTTCGAACGGCATCCCGCGGCCTTATAACCAAGGGCTCACCAAACAGATTGAATGAAGTGTTGACAAGTAGAGGCGCAGGAGCATTTTCTCCCGAACGTTTTAGTAACTTCCAAAAAAGCGGGTTTTCCGTGGAGCTTACGACGTGGAGACGGACGAGGTTGCCTTTCAAAAGAAATCCTGGAGGCAGATTTTCCAGCAGCTTGCGACCTTTTTCATTCGCAGTAGCCATGGTAGTGAGGAAATGCGAGTTCGCCGTATACTCAAAATAACTGGCGCAATCTTCTTCTGGCATGGCAAGGGCGAAAGGCCGAAAAGATTCGCGATGTTTAACGTATTCGTTTAAATTCTCCTTCACATAAGCTGACCACGGAGAGGCCAACAGACTTCGGTTACCAAGGGCGCGTGGTCCGAATTCGGCTGCACCCTGATACCAAGCGACAATCTTACCCGCTTGAAGCAAGAGCGCGGTTTCGTTGATTTTATCGTTTTCGGAGTCGCACCAACGGTAGGATGCCTTGCAATTATCGAGCACGCCTTTTATCGCTTCGTTGGAATACTCTGGGCCCCAATAAGGACTTCCGGTTGCCGGAATACGTGGTTGATCTGATTTTCGGTTCCATGCAAGCCAAGCTGCGCCAATTGCCGTCCCCTCATTTCCCGCTGCAGGCTGAACAAACACAGTTTGAAACTTGGTGTTCGTCTCGATAGCAGCCACCAGGAGTGGATTTAAGAACAGGCCTCCGGCAAGACATAGTGAGCGCAGTTTAGTCCTGCACCTCAGCGCTTCCAGCCAATCGCATAGAATTACGGCACAGACTTTATGGAGGCTCGCGGCAATATTCGCTCGGACGGAATCTTCAATATGTGATTGGGATTCATCTGGGATTCCCAGCAACCGATAGAATTCATCACTAAAGGAGAGCTCGTCCCCATAACGTCGCTGAAAATATTTTCGATTCAGTCGCGGAGGGCCGCTGGGTACCCGGCGCAATACGTCAAGGAAAAGCTCCGCGAAAGTGGGCTCACCCGTCAGACTAAGCCATTGAGTCTTGTGTTCATCGCTATGCGGGCGAAAGCCAATAAGGCCGGTAATTTTTGAATAAAACCACGCGAGCGAATTCGGGAAGGCGATCGACTCAATTTCGCGAATGTGTGTACCGCGGCCAACGCTGACAAGGCCGGAGCGTCCGCCGCCACGCTCGTCAAGGGTGACTATCAGAGCGTGATCCATACCAGAAGCAAAGAAGGCACTCGAGGCGTGACAAAGATGATGATCAAAGTTCCGAATGCTGCGGGCCGCAGCTTTCACGTTCTTTTGGGCGAAACCTAAAATATTAGAACCAGTTCCTATTTCATTAAGCACCTTGGCAATAGATCGTTGACTGGCAGCAGAAACACTGGTAGGGCCAGCAATCGCGACCCGATCAAGATCCTTTATGCTTATTCCCTCGCGCTCGAGACAGAATTGAATCGCAGCGCGAGGAATTCCATCAGCTACCCGGGTCCGTGTGAGTTTTCCTTCTTCAATCGCAGCAATCACACCCTGATTGCCTATTAGCGTTGCGGCGGGGTCATGTCTCATCGAGGATAGGCCGAGAATATACAATGTCAGTCTTTCGAATATTAGCAGAGAGAAGATTGCGAATAGTCTACCCCAAGATCGGATCTAGAATTGGATTGTGAGACAAACGTCGCCTTAGAGCCAAGGCCAAATGTCGCTCCTTGAAGAGTTTCAGTGCAATCGAAATACAAAAGGGGAACTAATCAACGAAGATCAAGGCTAACGCCGACGTGTTACGGTCCTTTGGAGTGATCTGACTAGACGCTCTTGGCGGGCCATTTCTTGCGGATCGCAAAGGAAAGTCCAATTAGACCCGTGCCGAATAACAGCATACTAGAAGGTTCAGGAGTAGATGCAACCTGGGGCGGGTCCACCAAAAACTCCTGTCCGTAAGTTCCGATGGGGGTAAGAATCTCCCAACCTTTCCCACTAAATAACCCATCCTCGACCGCAGTGACGGCTTCGTTAACGAGAGTGGTCTCGAGACCCTTGGCGTAGGGGCTAACCGCGCCCGTAAAACTCCAAATAGCCCATTGGTACTCTGCTTTCAGGCGTATCTGCCTTCGTCGTATTGCCGACACGGACTCCATCTGTGTGATGAGCCATGCCATCTCAAGATATTCGTCCTTGTTCTTCAGCCGCGTGGAATCGAATGCGCTGTTCCGAAGAGTTCAGATTCAGCGCGTCGACGTACCAAGTCTTATTGCCTGTGATGTCGTGCGTAAAATCCACGCAATAGAATTCCGTCAGCCTCACCGTTGAGAGTTCCGCCGTACGGAGGGATTCCGACGCCGTGATTTCCGAACGCGACTTGACCATCAAAATAGACAGTATCGATGTTTTTGCTACCCGCTCTCGCGGGAGCCAGGACTACCAGTACAAACGGCAACACCAAACACATGCGTCTCAGTGAGTTCACACTAGCCCCCGTAACGAGCATGCAAAACTATACATTCCGTCAGCAGGGTACTAGCAAGACGCACGCCATTTCGATTCAGCACTTAAGTACTTTGGAATCACAGCGACACGGTAGAGTCACATTGCGTCTAGCGGAAAGAGCTTTCATTTTATCGCTAATTCTTTGCACGTAAGTTGTTCCTTTACTTTCACTTAAGCTTCGCCAGTTCTGGTAGTCCTAGTAGCGGGTTTAAATTCTCATAACGAGAATTCGCAACCGCGTCGAGAGTTCCGTCTAACATTTTTCCCGTTTTATTTGTCTATCGCTTCTAGGAGATGCCTAGCGTCTGCGGCATTGGCGAAGTCTGGTTGCAATTTCAGAGCACTCTGCAGCGATCGTTCGGCTTCGGCTTTCTGGCCTGCGCCGTAATACGCGACGCCCAGATGATAACTGTATGAAGCATTCTTGGGGTCTTCTTGGACGCTGTTACGCAAGAGTTGAATCGCGGTACCGTATATCTGTTTCTTAACAAGGATCCATGCGAGAGTATCTGAGATGTTGGGGTCGTTGGGATCCGCGGCTTTAGCTTCTTGTGCAAGCTTCAAGGCTATATCGAGATTGCCGCCATGCTCGGCATAAACCCAGGCCAAGTTATTTTTTGCAATTACGTTCGTAGGAGCTAATTGCAAGGCTTTCGAATAATAACTTTCGGCTGCATTCCAATCTTGTTTGAGTTCCGCAATTTGCCCCATACGTACCTGCGCCTCGACAGATTGAGGTTGAGAGCGAGCAAGATTTGAGAGCTGACTCATTGCCTCATCGAGGTTTCCTTGGTATTTCTCGAGATCACTCAAGAGTAATTGTGCGCCGGTTAGGCTGGGATCGATGTTGATGGCGGTTTTGAGCGAGCTCTCCGCGTCGCCAGTGCGACCAGCCAAAACTTGTAATTGCCCGAGAACTTCGTAACCCGGTGCCCATTTGGGGCTGGCGTGAACATGGGCCTCCACTTCAGCCAATCCTTCATCCGGCTTTTTCATACGCCATTTTCGACGCGCCCAAAATATAGAGGCTGTCCTTCGAAGCGGATTCGTAACCAAGAGATTGCTTTGCAAAATCATGCGCTTCTTCAAATCGCTTTTGAGCAAACTTCGCCTTAGCCAGGGCCTGGTAAATCATTGCTCGCGCAGGACCTTGAGGAAACTCCTCGACAAGAGGCATCGTCTCCTTTTCCGCCTCGTCAAAGTGTCCCTGTTCCACCAGAGCAAGAGTACGAACTAAATAAGGGTCGACGACCTGGGGCTTCTGCTCAACTGATTTTTCGATTGTCGCGATGGCCTTATCTGGCTTACCTTCTTGCAGTAAAAGGTTTGCTAAAGCCAAATGCGCGGGTAAATAATTTGGTCCGAGCTGCGTGGCTTTGTTCAGAGCGTCCTCGGCAAGCTCCGCTTTACCTTCTTGCAGGTAAGCCAATCCCAGAAAATACAGTGGCAAAGCTGATTGAGGGTCCAGTTGACCAGCGTGCTGCAAATCTTTGATGCCCTCATCGATCTGGCCCTTTTGGATGCGCAAGCGTCCTCGAAAGAGCACCGTCTTAAGATCGTTTGGCTTCTTCTTAGCGACCGCATTCACGAGCTCTTCTGCACCCGACGTGTTGCCCTGCTCGATGTACACGGACGCCAATTGGAGAGAGTTCTGAATGTCATCCGGATGTTGCTTGAGAATATTCTGATATTCCTTTATCGCTGTTTGGAAATTACCAGATGTGACGTAGTAGCGAGCGAGGGCCCCGCGGTTTTCCGGATCTGAGTCACCCAGTTTAGCAATTTGCCGGAAAACTTCTTCAGCTTCCGGACCACGCTTCTGAGCCATTAGAAAAGTAGCCAGCAAGTAGCGCACTTGAATGCTTTGGGGATCTCGTTCAAGGGCTTGTCGAATAACCTTTTCCGCGCCCGTTAAATCGCCACGCCGTGCCATTAAAGCGGCCAAGGCAGTTACCGGCGGAAGAAAATCAGGTTTGGATGCAATCGCCTTCGCCAGGCTTTCTTCACTTTCCGAACTCTTCTGGTCGGAAAGTTGAACCATCGCTTTCAAATACCATGCTTGGCTGTTCGTTGGGTCAATCTGCAAGACATGATCTATCGTGGATCGCGCGAGGTCTGGGTCTTTCAAAGCCAAAGAACTCTCGGCCAGAACCATTAGCGCCTGGGTGTCGCCCGGGTACTTCCCAACCAGCGTACGCGCTAGGTCTCGCGCTCCAGCAAAATCGTGAGCCTTGAGCCTAAGATCGGCCATCATCTCCTGAGCCTCGCGATTATTTGGATCGTTTTGGCCTACGAAACTCAACTGCTGATATGCGCTAAGAAATTCGCTCCGCTCCACGAAGATCTTGGACAATGCGAGATGAGCCTTGGGGTTGGCCGGATTCAGTTGAATAGCTCGGCGGTACTCAACAATTGCCTCGTTTGTCTTGCCTTGCGCCGCCAAGTGTTCCGCCTGCTCGAAATGCCGTTTGGACCTCTCTTGGGCGCTGCCACAACCCATGCCAAATGCAATGCAAGCGGACAGAAGAGTCACAAATAGGAGGCAGGACCTAGTTCGGACGAATCTTGTTTCAGGGCCTTTAGGTTTCAAAGCACGACTCCTAACATGAATACTCGTCGATATGACACTCTACAGAGCAAGCAACCTTCCATGCTCGCTTTTGGGGGACTCTCTAAGTAAAAGAAAATAGGCAAGATATTTGAATCATTAGGTGGTTTTACACGCCGTCTAAATTGGACGGAAACGTTTTTCCACAATATGGGTCCTAGACTCCACTTTCATCGGCCTGACCGCAGCGACCGGAGAACCCTGTGGCTACCTACCGGAAAGGTTCGAAGCGCACTCTCAATTGGGCAAGAATACTGGCAGAACGGGAGCGATTTCCTGTGCAAACTTCACCATCGCCGGGAAGCTCTGAGTATCTCCCGGGGCTCGAGCCGTGGTAATTCGAATTAAAGCGCCGTCAGTGCGTCCCTTAGTAATGCCGTCCCAAACAAGATAAATTTTTCCGAGATACTCACTAGCAAACCTGCGGCCATGTGCCTGGTACCAATACAAAACATCTTGTTGCACACCGTCCTTCTCAATAACGTAGTGATTCGCTCGGAAGCCTGAGTCGGGATTGTCCGGACTGAAGATTCGAATGGCTCCCGAGGAAACGGGTTCCCAGCCACCGCCAGGCAGGCAGTTCTTTGGAGAGTGGAGTGCATCGCCGCTTCGTTGCGAACGATAGTAAACGATGAAGAGGTTGACCTGGGTGCTTGCGGTATTGTTGCGATAGTCCCGCAGCAGATAATTGTCAGCGCGGAGAACCTCTTTCGTTTTTTCATCCAAATCGGGCAGATCTTTTCCGGACCACTCTCCTAGATGAGTAGGAAATGCTCCAAAATCGCTGCGAATGGGTACCGGATGCCCGTGGGAAACCCAACGCAAATCCGCTGTGGTCAATAAAAGTAAACCAATTAAACAACCGAAACGAAACTTGTCCGTCATGCCGGCCTTCCTGCCGCCGGACTGTGCTCGAAACGCCGCAGTATAGCCACTACCCCCAGCAGCAGCCCGAGACAACCCACGAATAGAACTAAGCCAGAAAAAGTGTGGAAAACACCTTCGGCCCAGCGTGCGCCCAAGTAATTGCCAGCAAGGCCGGTGGCCGCGATACGCAGGGCATTCATACCTAAAGCAATCGGCACCGCGGTGATTGCCAGGATCCATCGCGAGCGCACAGACATGCTCAGCAGGTACCCCATCAAAACTGCAAACGCAAGCATGGAGATGACCGAACGAATCCCTGAGCAAGCCTCCACTACGCCCGCGGTAAAGTTTGCCATGTAGATCACATTTCCTTCGCACACACTCGGAACGCGAAGCAGATCCAAGATGCTCACAGCGAGCTTCGTTGCCAGTAGCTGCATTGGAAACATGATCGAGTAAAAAATAATTGCCGGCAAAGGAATCATGAACAAAAGCCAGGCAATAGGAAACGCCACAAGTCGTAACATTTTTGTCCCAAACAGAAATAGAGTGATTCCGCATAGCAGAACCAGCAGCGACGAGTGCGCCACGAAATACTCTGCTCCCAGCGTTCCTGCTGCGAGTTGGAGCAACGCTAACAGCACAACTACAATCCCCCACGAACGAGGTGATACTTCTGTGCTCTCTAGCTCACGCCTTTGCCTCCATAGCATCCAGACAAACGCTATCGGCACGAAGAACCCGTGTGAGTAGTTTTCGTCGCTCGACCACACAGAGAACAATTGCTCGAAATTGGAGGTGTAGAGCACTGCTATCGCCGCGATGGTTGCGAGGAGCGGCCATCGGTGCGAGCGGACCCATTCGCCCGCACGAACACGAGAAGCGGGACGCTCTATTGCTCCGAAGGTCTCGATGGCTGATAGGCTCAAGGAAACTCCAAATTAGGTTAAGACCGCACAGAATTCGCTTTCTGCATTGCACGTGCCGTTCCAAAGGCCGACAAGCGCGGAGCTAAATCGCTAGGCTTAAATCATACTACATAAGAAGGTTGAGCCGACGGAAGTGATCTGGGGGCAGGTCATATCCCCCCACTCTCTACACAAAGTTGGACCCCGGGGAAGTGCGCTTCCTTGGGTTAACAATCGTTTTAACTTTTGGTTATAGATATTTTTATCGACTCAGATCGGCGACGAGGAGGCTCGAGGGAGCAGCACTCCGAAGGGCAAGAGAAATAATCACAATGGAATTTCAAGCAGGAAGATGACATCTCAGCGAAACTAAACCACCGAAAACGAAAACCCGGCAAGTGAGTGGCCGGGTGGAGGGATCGCTAAGAAATGGAGATATTAGACTGGCTGCCTTGAATTCCAGCGCTTCTTGGCGAAGCCAATTGCGGGCGCCAAGGACAGAAACAGCAGCAGGGTGCTCGGTTCCGGTGTTGCTCCCGAGACATTTATCCCGATTATACTGCCGCTGTCGAGCATTTGCATCGGCATTCCTTTAGTTTTTAACTCGAACAGTACTGTACCCGACGAGGTTACTAGCGCACCAGAACCAATGCACATACCGCCTATGGTGCTTACGAAGATATCCGAACTACAGAAGAACTGATCGCCTAGCTCAGAACCTGGGCCCGTTACGGGAATACCAGTGATCTCGACCCACATATTCTTTATAGACGCTGGTGGTCCTTCGTACTCATATCCAATTATTCCCATGCCGATATCCGCGAAGGGAATATCCAACGGAGTGGCTTTGAACTGTACGGATTTGCCAAAAATGATCGGGTCGCATTTGGGGCAACGGTTGATTGTGACCGAGGGGTCAGTACCGTTGTCATTGGCAATAGAACCTGCCTTTACTGCCGCCGCCGACATCGCAACTAGCACCGCCATGCAAAGTATCTTTGCGAATCTCATGAACATGCCTCCGAGGCGTTATGTGATATCAGCAGCGGAATACTTATAGCACGTTTGATACCAAAAAAGAAGTACCACAGTCCAGCGTAATTTGCTTGTTTTCTTTGACGAGAGAGCTCCTCGCAAGACGAGGTTATTGATTGTATGCAACTTATTTCACAATCTCGGTAAGGCGCAGCCGCGAATGGTATAACAGCCCGCATGACAAGAGCGTCTGAAGAGCCGGCCGTAGTCGGGGTAATTCGAGCCATTTTGATGGGGTTCTGCACAGTTGGCGCGCCTGCCGAGCATGCTGAGCCGTCCAGTTGCGGCAACAGGCAACACGAAACCGACAGTAGCGTCCGGGCACAATAATCTCACGAACGCTTTTCTCTAGCAGTGGTGGCGATGGGCTATCATCGTGCTAATCTTCTCAGCTTAAGGATATTAACTCGATAGAGATTGGTAGGAACAAAATTCGTAGCACAAAATAATGAAAATATCTCAAAAAGGCCTTTACGCTCTTCAAGCCTTGATCTTTTTGGCTCGTCGGTACGAAAAAGGCGCCATCAAGATACGCGAAGTTGCAGCTACTGAAGATTTGCCCGAAAAGTTCCTGGAATTGATCCTGCTTGAACTGAAGCATGCACGCATCGTAGAGAGCGTGCGCGGCGCCAGAGGCGGCTATCGCCTCAAGCGGCCGCCTTCGAAGATATTTCTTGGAGAAATCATCCGTACGATCGATGGCCCGCTAGCCCCGTTCGAGGATGCCGAAGGATTGCGTCGCCATGTTGAGCACGACAAGAAGCACAGTGCGCTCTTTCGCGTTCTCTTGTCGGTTCGGAATGCCGCAGCTGGCATTCTGGATCACACTTCTTTGGCGGACATCTGCGACGATAAGCGTTAACGAAAAATTTAGGATTTTTCGGGAACGAAAAGCCCGGATCCTTTTAGAATCTAAAATGATGCTAAAGTCAGCCCACGAGCCAAAGAAATCATGAATGAACATTCCGAGATGTCGCGCCGCAAATTGCTGCACACAGCGGGGATCGCGGCCGTTGCAGTAGCGAGCGCCGGATTTGGCGCCATCACAAACGGGTTCGGTCACCAATCTGGGGTTCCCGGCGATGAAAGGCTTCTCCCCACATTCACAGGCCCATCGCAGAATCCATACTGGAATTCGGTTGGGCCAGCAGTTCAGTATCCCCAGAAGGTCCCCTTGGTGCTGCTCACCGACCGCCCAGTGCAGCTTGAAACTTCGCGTCATTACTTCGAAACGGCTTTCACGCCCAACGAAGCCTTCTACGTTCGCTGGCACTTAGACGAAATTCCGAATAGCGTCGATTTGGCGACTTGGCGTTTAAGCATAGAAGGCAGCGTGGAACGCCCGTTGAAATTCTCGATGAGCGATCTGACCAGTAGGTTCAAACCCGTCAGCGTAGCGGCAGTTAATCAATGCTCCGGAAACAGCCGCAGCAAGTTCCAGCCTCGTGTCCCCGGCGGACAATGGGGCCACGGTGCTATGGGCAACGCAAAATGGACAGGTATACCTCTACGCGAACTTCTTGACGCCGCGAAAATAAAACAAGATGCATTGTCCGTTCAATTTCAAGGCCTGGATAGAGGTAAAGGACCCGAGGGGCATGGCTCGCACGAATTTCTGAAGTCTCTCGACTTGAAAAATCCTGTTCTCGACGATTGTATTGTCGCGTACGCCATGAATGAGGAGCCACTGCCCATGTTAAATGGGTTTCCCGTGCGCCTGGTTGTTCCCGGTTATTTCGCCACGTATTGGATGAAAGGTCTTAGTTGGATTCGCGTGCTGGACAAGCCAGATGAAAACTTCTGGATGAAGACGGGATACCGCGTCCCCGACACACCGCGGGGAAATACCACACCGGAAGAGGTAAAAGCGGGAAATGTAAAGACCGTGCCCATCAGCCGTATGCCAGTGCGTTCCTTCATTGTGACGCCTGACGGGGCAACCAAGCTCGTAGCACAATTGCCTTTAACGATTTGCGGGATCGCGTTCAGCGGTTACGGCTCGGTGCAAAAAATGGAAATCTCTATTACCGAATCTTTTTCCGCTGTCTCCGGACTTACCACTAAATCTTGGATTCCCGCTAACCTGGGCGAAGATCACGGCCCGTATTCTTTCCGCACGTGGTCTTATACTTGGACGCCGCCAAAGGCAGGTCGCTACTTTATATTTGCGCGCGCCACAGACGGCAGCGGAAATGTCCAGCCCGACGATGGCGTCTGGAATCCCGGCGGATATTTGTGGAATCGCGTTGAGATGCAAGAGGTTGTGGTCGGACACGCGAGTTGAGAGAACACATGAGACGCGGCACGTCTTGGTTCATCGCGGTTTTAGCGCTATTGGCCGCTACGGGCGGCAGTCTGGTTTTTGCGCAATTCAATGCCGGCTACTATTCGCAAAGAAACTCGGGGGCTATCGCGCAGCCTTCTCCACTGAAGGAAACTGACGGCGCAACGTATGCCGTCACGGCCTATCCGTTATATCCCCCCGAATTAGCTGCAGGCCCGGGCCGCGAACAACTCCAATCCTATTGTTCCACGTGTCACAGCACGCGGTACGTCACTATGCAGCCGCCGCTTCCACCGGAAACCTGGACCGCGGAAGTTAATAAAATGGTGAAAGTGATGGGCCAACCGATTCCTGAAGACGTGCAACCAGTAATCATTAAATATTTGCAAACACATTACGCAGTCGAAACTCGTAAGCCTTAACCCGAATAAATGTAGTTCGGCTTGAACAACTGAATTGTTCCCCTCGTCGTGATAGAGACGGAAGTCATGCCTGTGGGCACTGCGGATTGACCCAAGATGTTGCTCAGGTCCCTGGTGGTTTGACCAGTGCCGAAGGCGGCGATGTTATTCGCGGTTGACCCGACATCGGCCACATATGCGAATTTACTCGAAGGATCCGCGTGACGTTCCGCAGCTACCGTTTGAAATATTGCTCGCGTCTTTGTTGAGTGGCAATCCCGGACTATAAAGAAAACGCTTCCGACGAACTTGCCGGAAGTGGTCGAAAATCTAGCAACATCTCAAATGGGGTAAATTAGAAATTCAATTTGCCCCCAATTTGAATTTGCCGTGAACCGGTGGTTCCATCGTTCTGCCCTACCTGAGACGTGGAATAACCGAAGTTGGGATCACCAATAACGTCGTCAGGCTTTGCGAATTGGGTCCGATTGAACACGTTGTAAACTTCAAATCGAAGTTGAAAATTGATCCTCTCATTAATTGCAGTCGTCTTTGCCAAGTTGAGATTCCAGTTGTTGATCCCGGGACCATACCAGTGGTTACGGCCGACATTTGAGGGAATGTCGAATGGAATTGGCATGATGGCAGCGTTATCTGGATTGAATGCCGCCGGGTTTTCCCCGGTGAAGACCGCAGTGCTCGGAACAAATTTACCCATAGCAGGCGTAGCCTTCAGTATGGAGGGGTCGATGACCGTAGCACGGTCAGCAAAGTTCGTGTGAAGCGTATCAGCGATCCCGAAGATGTCGTAGGGTAAGCCTGTCTGGAATGCAGCAATTCCACTTAGCTCCCAGCCTTCCAGTACACGGCCCACAACCCCTTCGGTGAAGCGTGCCCTGCCACGGCCAATATTGAAAGGGTATACAAAATTGATCACTCCTCGATGGCGAGTGTCAAAGCCAGAATTCCCCTTCTCGCGCCTCAAATCAAATGAGTCAATGGGGAAATTACCATTCCCCGTTGTTGTTACCAGGGGATCTGAAGAATCGTCGAGAGCATGCGAATAGGTATATGAACCCTGAATTTGCAAACCGTGAAAATTCCGTTCCGTCACTTGAATCTGTAACCCGTCGTACCAGGAATGTCCGCTACTCTCATCGAAGAATGCGTCCTCAAACGCATTGTTATTCACCGCGTCGCGTGGCAAGACACCATTTTCTTCTCCGAAATAAAGATTGCTGAACTGGAGCGTTGATTCGCTGCAGCCTACCGTATTGAAAGGATTGGTCGGTATGCAATACGCTTCCAGTTCTGCGACTAGACCAGGCTGAGGCGGGGCAGCATCTACTACACGAAGTATCCTCGTCCCGTGATTACCGACGTAGTTGGCTTCAAAAATCAAGTTTTTCGCGAGTTCGCGCTGAACTCCCAGGTTCCACGTTGTAATTATTGGTGGCTTGACGTTATTCGAGAAAATGTCGGGAAAAGTCCCGGCCTCGTTTTGTACTACCGCGGAAGGAACCTGTTGAGGAGGTGCAGTCTGATTCTGAAGCTGTGTCCCAGGACCCAAGCCCGAAGTAAATATAGGAAAATTGAAGTAACTGGGTTGGAATGGGGGGTTGCCGCGCGCATCGCCAAACAGGTTGCCGTAGACCCGATCGCTAAACACCCCAAAACCACCGCGTACGGACGTCTTGCCATCCTTAAACGGGTCCCATGCGAATCCCAGACGGGGCTCAAAATTCGAATAATAATCCTTATAAAGCTGCTGACCGGTGCCCGGCCCTACCGGCGTGAACGTGAAAGGAGCGGGTCCGCTTGGATTGACGAATAAGTTTGATAGTTCGCCGTTTCTTTCATAGGGCACGCCATACCACTCGTACCGCATCCCATAGGTGATCGATATGTTTGATTTGAATTTCCAGACATCTTGAACGAACCCACCAACTTCATGCTGTACGAAATTCAACTCGTCCGTCGGGTGGCGATTTCCGGCGAGGTCGAAATACTGGGTCTGGTTTGCAACCGCGACGATTCCAAGAAGTCCGGAAACCTCATCTTCCAGAGTCTGATTGTCCACCAGAGGGTTTACGTTCATCAGTACGGTGCCCGTGGTCCCAAAGTCGGTGTTCACATTGAATGTAAAGGCCTGGCGTGAACTGAAATTGTTATTGTTATTTGAATAGACATCGCGGAATTCCCCACCCCACTTAATAGTGTGGGATCCCACCACTTTCGTCATGTAATCCAAATACTGATAAGTCCCGGTGTGGCGGTCTTGACTGTTCGAATCACTGAGGGAGGCGCAGCCGAAGTCTTCACCGGGCGCGTTGAGACCAGGTAGGTTAAAATCCGCACCCCGACCCGTGGGATCAATGAAGTTTCCAGTGGAATTCGTAATAGTGTCAGCCAAGCTTCCGTTGCAAGTGAAGCCTGAGTTGTTGCGATTGGCGCCAAATCGAAACTCATTCGACAGCGTGGCCCCAAGAGTCGAGGTCAGGCCGATTGACAACGATTGCGTGCGAGCCGCTTCAGCGATCGCACCAATCCCGTTTGGCAACGTATCGGAATGGAAGGGATCGGGATCGTGGAACCAGTTGAACACGTACCGAACATACAGATCGTTAGTTTTACCCAGTTTCTGATCGATCTTTATCGTTGCGTCTTCGTCCTTTTCTCTCGATTCCGTTGGAAAGAACAGCAGTCCGGTGATTCCATCGGCGTTGACGACGTTGGGCGCCGGATAAAACGACAGTATCTGCTGCACGCTAGGATCCAGACCTACCATTGTGCCGTTATTAGCCGTCCCTGGTGTGGTCACGTTTAGTGTCTGCGATACACCGTTTGTCGGATTTGTATAGGTGAATGTCCCGCTCTTGAATGCAGCCGTCGGCACTGTTGTAGTGTTTGTTAATGAGGTAACGAACCGATTTCCTTGATAGTTGATAAAAAAGAAAGTTTTATCTTTTTTTATCGGGCCTCCGAACGATCCGCCGTAAAGATTGCGTACGTAGGGATTCTTCGGAGCAATATCTCCGGTTACCGGATCAATTTGATGATTGAAATAGTCGCGCGCTCCCAGCGCATCCCAGCGGCCAAAATAAAATAAATTGCCGTGATAATCATTGGTACCACTCCGGGTAATCACATCAATAATTGCGCCGTTATTGCGCCCATATTCCGGGGCGAAATTGTTGGTAAGAACGCGAAATTCCTGCGTAGAATCGGGATTCTGTGCAGTGAGCCCGCCCAGGGCGCCAGGGACATCGGCATCGTTGTTGTCGGTCCCGTCCAGCAAAAAGTTGTTGTTGCGCTCCCGCCCGCCATTTATTGATACACCCCCCAGGGAGCTATCAGATTGGGTCACTCCTGGGCCCAGCAGAACGAGCTGGTACGGATCGCGAAGAATTAATGGAAGCTCAACCATCTGAGTGTGTTCTACAACGTTGCTTAGCGTCGGGGTTTCCGTGTCGATTGGCGCGACCGCGCTGGAGTTGACTTCCACGGTAGTCGAAATGGCGCCTACCTCAAACTTGCAATCTAAGGTCAATACTTGGTCCACCGTAAGCGCAATTCCGTCGAATTTCGTGGTCTTAAAACCCGACTTCGAGAAGGACACCGTATATACGGACGGAGGCAGGCTGGGAATGGTGTAAGCGCCGGTGTCGGTGCTTTCAGTGCTCCGTTCAAGCCCAGTTGCGACGTTTGTCGCTGTGACTGTCGCTCCTGACATAACTGCGCCGGAAGAATCTAAAACCGTTCCGCTGACTGTTGCCGTTTGGGCCTTCAGCGCCGTTGGCGCCAAAGCAATAATCACAGTGAAAAAAAGACTCCGGCAATTCCGGAATACACTCCGCCCGTTCTTCATTCGATTCCCCCGAGTTGGATAAAATCTAGTGGGAGTACCGCCTAGACAACGACTGGACCTTAAATATGCAGTTTCATAGCCACGGTTCAAAATCTCTTGCAAAAGTCTTGCATAATGTCCCTTATATCTAAGTTACTAGAATTACAAACCACGGCAGCAGATAGCTACGTTCTCTTCTTCTTTAGATTCCCATCATTATTGAAATGCTCGATAGTTGCTCCCGTCGGGCACATCCCCTGGGGAAATTGTTTCATTTATGATATCGCAATATACGCAAATCTTATCTCCGGCTCGAACTTGTTTCTCATCTTCCTCAGGGATACCGTAAGTATTGGACATATTAAAGTTCTTCATTCCCGATTTGGTTTTCCTGCTGGACGAGACATTTTCCCCGTTCTTCCTGCGGTCGATCAGTCCCTCGGCAAGTTAAACTTGACTTCGACTTCCATCTCGACAGGAATGGGCACGCCGTTCAGATAGGTCGGCTCGTATTTCCAGCGCGACACGGCCTTGAGTGCGGCGCTGACCAGAAACGCATGGCCGCTGACCGGATGCAGCTTAACAACATTCCCGTGCTCGTCGAGCACAGCATCGAGAAACACTGAGCCCGACACGTGCGCCCGTCGTGCGATGTCGGGATATTCCGGTGGCGGGGTATAAATTTCCTTTGGCCGCTTGAGATCTCCCCCGATGCGCAGGATTCCTGGCGATGGTTTTGGAGCGCTTGGAGGTGCGCCTGGAGCACCGCCGAGAATTCCTCCTGGAATACCTCCAGGCACTCCGCCCAGGACTCCTCCAGGCACTCCGCCGGGGCCCCCTCCCGGGGCACCACGAAGATTCAGATCGGGTACACCAGCGTCGTCGACGGTGTGCTGTGCGCTGACAACTTTCGGGATTGCGGTGGGGGCAGTCAGCTTTCCCTGCACGAAGAATGACTTGCGCTTTGTGTACGCCGCCCGGTGCATGGCTGGCGGCAGCGCTGCGGCCGGTGGGGCCGCTGTGGGCGCCAGCGGAGGTGAAGGCCCCAATAGAGGCGGAGCAACCAAGACCGTCACAGTCTTGGGCGCATCCAGGGTCGTCACTTGACGTACGCTCCAGACGAGGGCAGCAGCAATTAAGAACGCATGCAAGAATGCGGAGACTGCCCTCGATCCGGTAAACGCTTTCTGTTTACTCCATATATCAGGGACGTCCACTGGTTTGCTGGTGAGTTCTAGGGGAGGAAACCTGGGTGGAAGGATGACGTCGCGAATATTTCTAAAGAGCGAAAGATAAAGCGTGTGCGATTCGGCTTTGGTGCCCGGCGATGCCGCTCCCGTTAACGATTTTACTTCGTCGTTGGCGAACTTCGGCGCGGGCCGGAAAAATTCCTTCAAATTATCGACAAGGCTCGCTCGGGAATGTCGCGGGAGAAATACGCCCGCTTGGGGGTGGTCTGGAATTCTCGAGTGCCTCTCGAAGAGAAGATATTTTAGGTTGGCGAAAAAACCGTGGAAGGCTAGCTTCCGCGGGACCGCGAGGTTGGGAACGGAACCGCCGGGTCGAAGTTTCACCCCACCCTGGGGAGATGGCTTCAAATCCGGCTGGAGAATCAGCTTCAACATAATGGTGTCTCGGCACGGCGCCACGCTTCGGTTTGAATTTGGCGCAGTATATCCGATTTCTTATTACTCTGTCCCTTATCAGGAAAGAGAGTGCGCACTGCGACACGGAAGCTTTCTCAAGAAAAATTAGCTGAGCTCGCCAACCTCCATGGAACTACGTCGGCGGCGTTGAACCTGGTGAGCGTAATATCGGATTGTTAAACATCATTGCTTTGGCTTAGGCGCTCGAGGTTAGACCCTCGAAACTATCCGCTCTAGGTGACGAACGACAAGACGAAGATAATTTAGAGTAGTCATTTTTCTTTTCGGACTGAAATGCAACATTACTGGATCCACACTTAAGGAGACAGGATCTTCTCGTGTGATACGCACGACGTTGTTGAGGATGGTGAAGCGGAGCGTGGTGTATCAGCGCTATCAGCGCATTAGCGGGAAAGGGCTATGGTGGAATAGAATGAATTGACCTAAAGGATCGGTTGAAATCCCGACCGTAGGCGCGCCCAAGTTCGGGCCGAGATCTAGCAATGCAGGAGTATCTTAGTGACAACGTTGAATAAATACACTGATCGTATTGGAGAAGGCGCACCAATACTGCAAGGGCGGACTGATTCTGGGTTAATGTCCGCCCTAAGTAACTAGCATCTTGATTCTGATCCGCGATTCATTGACCTGACGCACCGCGTTGGCTTGCCTGCACCGAGACAATAAGCGCCCCAGTCTGATAGAAAAACCAGGTCACTAGTCCCAAAAATCCGGCAGCGGCTCCTCGAATCCGATCACCACAGCGGTCCTTTGCAGATATTTCGATCGTTCCGCAACGACATGGCATTCATGCTCTTTCTGGTTTACCTTATTGATGAGAAGAAGGCGTTGGCCGCGCGTCACCGGCGAGGTTAGAGTGATCAGTCCACCGCCGGCGTTCACGCGAAGTGCTTCGGTTCCCTCATGGAACGGTTCACTTTCGATTGTTCGTCCATAGACCAACACCGGCAGATATACCCACACTCGATCACCATGCCTGCGGTCTGAAATCTGCTCAGCTATATCGTGGACCACTTCCGAGCGAGATAAGGCCGCTGCTTGCGCTTCAGCTTCCTTCAGCATGTCCCAGATTCTGCTCAAGGCTTTTTCAGCTCCCGCGGATTCCCATCATGTTCGATTGTAACTCAAACCTCGATGAAGTCCGTACCGTACGCCCGTGCATACGTCTAAAGACATATTAAATTTGCTAACGGTTGCGGACAAGCCTGCGATGGCGGATAATTCAGCCACTGGAGCTCATTCGAGCCGCCCTGGCCGCTTGTTATGATGAATTGTCCGCACTGTAGCACTGCCAATCCGGACTTCGCAACCTCCTGCAAGGAATGCAGCACCCCTCTTCTTTCCGTCAATGATTCTGATTCAGAAACGATACAGATGGTGGACCCTTCCGCTATCGCTTTAGGAAGCGATTTTGGTACGCGCTATCGGATTGAATCGTTGTTAGGACAGGGCGGCATGGGTCGAGTCTACAAGGCGTACGACAAAGAACTCGATCGCACGGTTGCGATCAAGGTGGTTCGCGAGGGAGCCATTGGACAAGCCGACGCGCTAAAACGGTTCAAGCAAGAGCTCGTTCTCGCCAGCAAGATTTCGCATAAAAATATTTTGCGCATTCACGATATGGGCGAAGTGGCCGGTGTGCGGTTCATTTCCATGGCTTATATCCAGGGGAAGGACCTGCAGCACATCATTAAAGAAAACCCCAAAATGCCGCTTGAGCGCGTCTTGAAATTTGCGCAACAAATTGCCGAAGCGCTGGCCGCGGCGCATGCCGAAGGGGTGGTCCACCGCGATCTGAAGCCTCAGAACTTGCTGATCGGTAACGACGATCAAGTTTTCGTTTGCGACTTCGGCCTCGCGAAATCTTTTGAAGAAAGCGCCATTGGTATGACGCGCACCGGCGCGTTCTTGGGCACTCCGCGTTATATGTCCCCGGAACAAGTTGAGGGCAAGCCTGCGGACCAGCGCGCTGACTTGTATGCATTCGGTTTGATCCTCTATGAAATGGTAACCGGTGACGTCCCGTTCACCGGCGAATCCACGCTGAAAGTGATGTACCAGAGGATCCAGGAAAAACCAAAGAGTCCGAAGTTGATCAACGCGGACCTCCCCAATTGGCTGGTGCGTATCATCATGCGCTGTCTGGAAAAGGAGCCGGCGGATCGTTATCAAAGCGCTTATGAAATTCTCGCCGATTTACAAGGAGCCAAGACCCAATCTTCCGGCGGCAGTGGGCCCCGCGGCGGTATTTCGCGTAGCGGTGACAGCATACAAATCCAGCTTCCAGAATTTGCCAGTCGGCGGTCGGTCTGGATCCCTAGCGCAGCCGCTGTCGTGTTGCTCATCGTTGGCGCCGTGTTTCTAGTGCGTCATTTTATTCAGAAGGGCGGGGGAGGGGGTGGTGGTGGTGGAGAAACGAGCGTATCAGGAATTCCTCCCCTCTCCTCCGGAAGATTCGTGGCCATCTTGCCCATTCAGGTGCTAGGCGATGCTTCGCAGATTGGCTATTTGGCGCAAGGTGTGGAAGAAGCTCTCTCTACCAAACTTTTTCAGGTGAAAGACGTTCGCGTCACGTCCAGTGATGAAGCCGACAAGATCGATCAAAAACAGTCGCCGATAAAGATCGCGCGCGCCTTGGGCGCGAACTATCTGGTTCAAGGGACGCTACAAGGTTCAGGAGACCGGATCCGCGTCACCATGCGCCTTCAGGATGCGCTACATGACAAGCGTGTTTGGAGCAAGGAGTTCGATGGAGTTTCTTCAGACCTCTTCACCCTTGAAGATCAGATTTACGGCGATCTGATCTCCGCATTGGACGTGAGCCTTACCAGTGATGAAGTCGCCGTTGCTAAAGCTCGCCCAACCGAGAATGCCGCGGCTTACGATTTCTACGTGCGGGGCCGCAATTCTCTGCGTGGGCATGACATAAAAAGCATTCAGTCAGCTCTTGATTATTTCGATCAGGCCTTAAAGGCCGATCCCAAGTTTGCTCTTGCCTTTACCGGGATGGCCGACGCCAGTCTTCGCATGTATGGTTTCAAAAAAGATAATTTCTGGGCTCAGAAGGCGTTGACTTCCGCCAAGGCAGCCGAACAAATAAATGATAGGCTACCTGAAGTTCACTCCACTCTCGGCAACGCCTACATCGCAACAGGTAAGTACGGCGAAGCCATCACCGAACTCAAGCGCGCTATTTCATTAGCTCCCAGCTCAGATGACGCTTACAGACGGCTCGGATCGGCGTATCTTTCCAGCGGTAATTCCGCGCTCGCGATCGAGGCGTATCAGAAATCCGTTGAGCTCAACTCCTATTTCTGGGTGAACCAGAACGAGCTCGGCAACGCTTATTTTCAAATGGGGGAATACTCCAAGGCTTTGCAGGCTTTCCAGCAGGTTACCGTTTTAGCACCCGACGTAGATGCCGGTTACGAAAATATTGGTAACGTTTACTCCCAGCAGGGGAAGTATCAAGAAGCGATCCCTTACTATCAGAAGGCCCTGCAAATTGAGCCCTACTATTCCACTTATTCGAATCTGGGCACCGCTTACTTTTTTCTGAAGCAATACCCGCAAGCGGCAGAAATGTTCGAAAAGGCAGTCGAACTTAATCCGAATGATACGGCCATGATGACGAATTTGGGAGACGCTTATCGGGGAGAAGGACAGCACGACAAAGCGCGGACTACCTACCAGCAAGCTGTTTCGTTGGGATACAAGGAACTTCAGACTAACCCTCAGGAATCCGACGTGATGGCACAAATTGCATTGTGCTACGCGAACTTAGGCGATGGCCAGCAAGCCGAGATGTTCATAAAGAAAGCACGCGCAATTGATAAGAACAATGTGAATTACATTTATAATCAGGCGGAAATTTACGCATTGTTGGGAAAAACAAAAGAGGCGTTGAGCGCCTTCCGAGAGTCCTTGGAAAAGAATTTTCCGGCTGAGTTCGCTGCGGCGGATCCGAACATCGACAGCCTTCGAAGCACGCCAGAGTTCAAGGAGTTGATCAAACAGTATTCCACGAAGAAACCGTAGTCGAATTAGACCCGAAAAGTATGTTTCGGGGTCGCGAGAAAAGACTTCTTTCGAATTTCCGGGAATCCGCGCCGGGGGACGGTCCCTTTGGTTGAGTGGCACCGGCTCAGCTTCAATGGCTTTAGACTATCCTCCGGTCAAACAAGAACATGGCATTCAGTTCTGTGAGCGTGTTATTGTAGATTTCTAGACCGGTTATGCCCCGTCAATATGCGGGGCTACCTCTTTAGGAACTTGCTTTGTTGAAATTGTGCCTCGAATAGGAAGTTTTTTTCATACAAACCCAAATTTTCAGTGAGCTCAGTATGTTCGCTTTTTCGCAATATTCAGTTAAATGACTATTAGTGTTATACTTAGCGGTATATCGATACGCCCATTCGAAAGGACCGAATTGGATTGTGTCTTGCAAATGAATGCAGTATTACGGGATGTACGGGGCGTGTGTCTCTAGCACCACACAATTCTCTAGGGAGTGAGGGAACTACGGATGGCTATTGAATCTCAAGAGGGTAGTGGACAGATTGGTTTAAGTAGTTACTGGGCGATGGTGAAACGTCGTCGGTGGTTGATATTTTTGTCTATTTTTCTCTTCTGGATGGTCGGATGGATTGTCGGGCGTCTCATTCCAGCTAGTTACGTCTCCGAAGCGATTATAGGCATTGAACAGCAAGAGGTTCCTGAGCAGTACGTGGAACCCAACGTGAACAATAGCGATCTGCAGAATCGCGTCCAGACGATGACGCAACAAATCTTGAGTAGACCTCGTCTTCAGTCCACCATAGACCGTTTTCACCTCTATCCTGAGACCCACGGTCTGACCAGTCTACTAGTGCCCGCGGACCCGGTTGAGCGCATGCGAAAAGATATAAAAATTGAACTCGTAGCCCCGGAAAAAACAGCTGGCCGTATAACCCCTCCTCCTACCGCTTTTAAGATTCATTACGCAGCAAATTCCTCAGAACTCGCGCAGCGGGTAAACAGTGAATTAACATCGATGTTTATCGAGGAAAACCTGAAGTCACAGCAGCAACTTTCCCAGAGTACCACCGATTTTCTTAGCAGTGAGCTCGCAAATGCGAGAACTAAACTCGATCAGCAAGAAGCCAAGGTTCGCGACTTTAAGGCAAAGCATTTTGGAGATCTCCCCAGTCAAGTTCAAACGAATGTGCAGATCCTCTCAGGGCTACAGGGACAGTTGCAGTCTGCCCAAGTGGCTCTAGATAACGCGCGGCAACAAGGGCTTTATTTGGAATCAATACAGCAACAATATAACTCGGCGGAAAAAGAGCAGAGTACTTCAGAGTCGTCAGTTTCAAGTGTCGCCCTTGAAAAAGAGTTGATTAATATGCGGGTACGTCTTGCCGACGAGCGCTCGAAGTACACCGAAGATTATCCTGACATCGTCTCTCTAAAAGACAAAATTGCTAAAATGGAAACGATGAAGAAGCAGATGGATGAAGCTAGTGCCTCCCGACGAAAATCGGACAATCCATCAGACAAGTCATCGGACAATCCATCAGACAAGTCAAATGATAATGTCGCGGCGGCAGACGAGGTGAGGCCGGGCTCCCTCACCCCCATTATGCAGATACGTAGCCAAATCAAGGCGAACGAACTGCAAACTAAAAATTTTCAGAAGCGGGTAGACGATCTCGAAGCAGAGATTTCACAGTACAGGGCGCGCCTAAACCTAACCCCCGAGACGGAACAAGAATTAGCCGATGTTTCCCGCGGATATGACGAATCGAAGGCGAATTACGATTCGCTCTTGAAGAAGCAAGATCAGTCGCAACTTGCGACGAGTCTGGAACAACGTCAGCAGGGCGGGCAGTTCAGCATCCTTGACCCGTCGAGCTTGCCAGACACACCGGCCATCCCGATCGCTCTTATATGCAGCCTTGGGGGCTTGGCGCTCGGAATCTTTTTTGGATTTGGTTTAGCCGCATTCAGAGAGATGACGAATGTGCGTGTTAGGCAAGAAAGCGATTTAATAGAGGTTGTGCCGACCCGGGTGCTTGTCGGAATTCCGCACCTTGCTGTGCCAGGGGAGCAAGAGCGTCGACTTTTCCGTCGCAGGCTCGAAATCAGTGCGGTAGTGGGCATGCTCCTATTGATAGTGGCAGGCAATCTTTACGTGATTTACAAAGGTTGAAAAGTGTATAGAAAATTTTACGGGCTAACGCAAAATCCTTTCGAGCTTAGCCCCGATCCGTCTTTTTATTATCCGACCCAGCGCCATAATGAGGCCCTGGCCATTTTGAGCTACGGGGTTCTTCGACGTAAAGGATTCATAGTAGTCACAGGTGAGGTGGGCACCGGCAAGACACTACTCGTGCGATGTCTTTTGGACTCGCTAACGCGCAATCGCGTGGAATTCGCCTACTTATACAACCCCTTGCTTTCGCCGCCAGAGTTTCTTGGGCAAGTGCTGACAGATTTAGGTATGCCTTCGAATGGGCGACCAAAATCTGAAATGCTATCCCGCTTAAATAATTATCTTCTAGCACGGGCGGGCCGCGGTGGGACGACCGCGCTCATTGTTGATGAAGCTCAACTTCTGAGCTGGGAGCTGCTTGAAGAAATTCGTTTGCTCACGAATCTAGAAACTTCCAAGCACAAACTTCTGCAAATCGTGCTGGTGGGCCAGCCGGAGCTCGATCGAAGACTCGACTCGCACGAGTTACGCCAACTCAAACAGCGCATCTGCATGCGCTGCAGTCTGGAACCGTTGACCTTAGAGGAGCTTCAAGGTTACCTGCTTCGGAGGTTGGAACTGGCGGGAGCGAATTCTCATGGGGCAACTATCCTCAACGCCGAAACGATCGCGGCCGTCCATAAGTACTCTCACGGGATTCCACGACTTGCAAATATTCTGTGTGAGAATTCTCTGATTACCGGCTATGGCAGACAGACCAAACGGATTACGCCAGCGATCGTGGCTGAGGTTGCCGCGGATCTGCGTTTGAATCTCGCGCCGGAGACAACTGCTTCAAATTCGGAGCAGCTTAACAAACCAAACGATAATGTAGCCGGACTATCCGGAGCAATCAGTGAACGGAACGGATCTGGCGACAAGCACGTCAATAAGGCCGAATTGAATACTGGGGTGAAATCAGAATGAGCCGTCTATATGAAGCCTTGCGGCAGATGGAGAAGGAGAACGGTAAGGCGAGTCCTATGGCTTCCGAGACCGTAGGACCAGTGGAATTGGTGACCGGTGCTATCGCAGAGCCCACTGAACTTGAACGAACTTCTTCGGTGCAAGTGAACGTTCCATTCGGATCGCGATTGGTTGCTTTTTCGGATCCCAAGAGTTTAGGCGCTGAAAAATTTCGCGGACTGGTAACACGTCTAGAAAACTTGCGCTCTCAGCAAGAGCTTAAATCATTGCAAGTAACCAGCAGCGTACGTCAGGAGGGCAAGTCGTTAGTCGCGGCAAATTTAGCTGTAACGCTTGCTCAACGCTACGACTCCAACATTTTGCTAGTGGAAGGGGACTTGTATCGGCCGACCCTGGCCTCACTATTTGGACTAGCTCAGCGTAAAGGCTTAAAGGATTGGTGGTCCGCCAAAGATGAGAGCCTTTCGCACTACGCCTGCAAGGTGAATGATATACCCTTGTGGTTTCTGAGCGCGGGACTCGCTGAGGAACAGCCTTCTCGGATCTTGGAATCCACGCGATTCACTGAGGCTTTCGCCAAGTTCGGGAGTTTCTTTGATTGGATCATCGTTGATTCCACGCCTATGTCGCCAACTGTGGACGCGAACCTCTGGTCGCGATTGATTGACGGTACCTTGTTAGTGGTCAGAGAGGGATTAGCGCCGGTGAATTCATTGAAGAAGGGACTGGCGGGTTTGGACAATCCGAGATTTGTCGGCATTGTTCTCAACGAGACTTCAGAATTCGATCAAGTGGATTATAAAGATCAATACCACACCGTGCCGAAGGACGGGACCCACGCCTCCGGATCTCAGAAAATAAAGTAAAGAGGTCCACCGTTGATCCGGCTCTTACATGCTTATTTTCCCGCGCGTACATTCTTCCTTGGAATTTCGGAAGCATGCTTGGTTGCAGCCGCCTTCGTAGTGGCTAGCGTCGCGAGGCTGGGGGCGAACGACGCCTCCATCATGATTAACTACGAGCTGGGTTTGTACAAAATCCTGGCTGTAGCCACGGCGTTTGTTGCTTGTATGTACTATTTCGATTTGTACGATTCGGCTATCTTAAACAATCAGCGCGAAGTTCTCACCCGCATGATCCAAATGCAAGGAACCGTCTGCATAATCCTTGCCGGCATCTATTATGTTTATCCTCCTCTGCAATTAGGGCGCGGAATTTTTCTAATCGGCTTCCTACTGGTAGCGATTATGCTATCGATCTGGAGGCGTTTGTTTTTCATGTGGAACACTCTGCCACAATTTGCCGAACGGACGTTGATTCTCGGCGATAGTGCGCTAGCCAAATCACTCGCGTTAGAACTGAGCGCTCGTCCAGAATTCGGTATGCGCGTAGTTGGACAGCTGGCGCCCTCGGAAAATCCCGACAAGGTTTCGAGTGAAGACCAAGTGGAATCACTGCTGAGCTGGGTCAAGCCCTACCGACCAGATCGCATTATCGTGGGATTGTCAGAACGCAGAGGAAAAACACCGGTAACAGGTTTGCTTCGCCTGAAAAGCCGAGGGGTGAAAATTCAGGACGTATGTGAGGTATACGAGGCCGTAACCGGAAAAGTTCCGATAGAATCCTTCGGTTTGAGCCAACTACTTTTTTCTTCCGGCTTTCAACTCTCTCGGTCGATGGTGGTGTATACACGCGTGTGTTCGCTCGTTCTATCCTTCCTCGCTCTTATCGTGACTTTGCCGCTGATGGGCCTGATTTCATTGGCCATACGCCTGGACTCCGAAGGGCCTGTGATCTTCCGGCAACAACGCGTTGGGAAAGGAGGAAAGATTTTCACTATGTACAAGTTCCGCACCATGTGGAGCAGTACCGACCCAGTCGACAGTCATCGCCCAGCGCAAGCAGTCGATAACCGCTGTACGCGTGTAGGCAGGCTTCTCCGACGCACGCGAGTGGATGAGCTACCGCAGCTTTTCAACATCCTTCGTGGAGATATGCACTTCATCGGTCCCAGGCCATTTGTTGTCGAGCAGGAGCGCACATACGCAGAGAAGATTCCGTATTACGAGCAGCGCTGGCACGTCACGCCGGGCGCTACTGGATGGGCTCAGGTCAATCGCGGATATAACTTTTCTATCGACGATAACAAAGAAAAATTAGCTTATGATCTCTTCTACATCAAGAATTACTCCATCGGTCTCGACATACTCATTTTGTTAAAGACAATCAAAATCTTGCTGCTTAATCGGGGCTCGCGGTGACTTATATCTGGGCGATTCTCTTCTGGTCGAGTGTTTCATGGCTGGCTTACGTTTACTTTGGTTATCCTCTCGTTCTTTGGCTAGCGAGCCTTAGGAGTGAGTTCCTGCCTGAGATTCGAGATGACTACTTTCCTAAAGTGTCTGTTCTGATCTCTGCCCGCAATGAGGAGAAGGACATCGGCTGGAAAGTCTCTGAAACGCTTTCTTGGAATTACCCCTCAGATCGGCTTGAACTCATCATCGCTTCCGAC
This sequence comes from uncultured Acidobacteriota bacterium, assembly GCA_963714785.1. GTDB lineage: Bacteria > Acidobacteriota > Terriglobia > Acidiferrales > UBA7541 > Palsa-295. The sequence continues at coordinate 8,929 of CAVQQE010000021.1, read as the reverse complement.
GCCTCTGAAGATCGCACGGATGAGATCCTAGAGAGTTTTAAGGATTCGCGACTGAAATATCTGCGAATGGAAACTCGAGTAGGCAAGAACGAAGCATTAAACCGTCTTGCCCAGCTTGCCACCGGCGATCTCCTACTTTTCACTGACGCCAATACCCACATAGGGCATGACTGCTTACGCGGGATGGTGCGCTATTTCGCTGATCCCAGAGTCGGTTGTGTGACTGGAACGGAACATACGCAGAGCAACAACCAAGAACAGGCGGTAAGTTCGGGCACCCGAGCCTATCTCGATTACGAATTAATGATTAGCCGGCTCGAAAGTCGGCTGGGATCAGTCATTGTGTGTGACGGTTCGTTATTTGCGGTGCGCCGCTCACTGTTTCATCAGCTGCAACCGGACCTTGCTAATGATCTTGAGCTGCCGCTTTGGATAGGCGACGCGGACTATAAGCTTCTATGCGATCCGTCCGCGATCGCAATCGAGAAAGCAATGAGGTCTTCTCGCGAGGAATACAATCGGAAACGGCGCATCTGCGGACAGGGCTTTCTCGGGTTCTGGCGGCTGCGCCGCTGCCTTCGAGGTTTTCGGGCCTGGCAATTCTTTTCGCGGAAGGTTTTGCGCTGGCTAGCGTTAATTCCCATGACGGTAATTATGTTGACCACGGTTATGCTTTTGCCCCATCCATTTTTCGCTTTCTTGCTCGCATTGCAAGTGGTGTTTTACGTCCTAGCTTTGGGTGGCTGGCTGTTCGACCTGGCGGGACGAAAGGGAAGCGCGTTTTTTAGCATGCCCTATTACTTCCTGGTGGTAAATGTAGCAGCAGTCGTCGGGGTATTTCAGGCTTGCATCGGGAGGCGCTTCGCCGTTTGGGAGATCGCTGCTTATTCGCGTGGACAGGAGGACGCCTAACTCTCTCTTGATGTAACCGTATTATGCAACGCTCACTAGAATCACCGAAAACTTCAATGCCCTCGAAATGCGTGTTTTCCATCGATGTCGAAGATTGGTTTCATATTCTGGACTTGCCTTCCACTCCGGACGTCACAGAATGGGATAGTCTGCCATCACGTGTGGAACAGAATTTCTTGCGTCTCCTTGATATTTTCGAACAGCGGAGCGTGCGCGTGACCTGTTTTTTTCTAGGGTGGGTCGCAAAACGCTTTCCCCATTTAGTAAAGGAAGCTGCAAAGCGTGGCCACGAGATCGGCTCTCACGGATATGCACATAGCTTGGTCTATCGCATGAGTGCAGCGGCTTTTTACCAGGATGCCCTAAGCGCCAAGAAAATTCTTGAGGATGTGACTGGTGAGGCCGTTTGGGGCTATCGCGCGGCAGGTTTTTCGTTAACGCACGAGACGGAATGGTTCTTCGATAAGCTCATTGAAGCTGAATATATCTACGATTCTTCAGTCTTTCCGGCAGAGCACGGTCATGGCGCCATGGAGGATGGAAATCGGGCACCTTATTGGATTGAGCGTGCTTCCGGCAGGCTAGCTGAATTTCCCGTCAGCGTCACGGAAGTCCTTGGGAAGCCCTTCTGTTTCTTTGGCGGCGGCCACCTCCGGCTTTTTCCCTACCCCGTGATTCGGACAATGGCGCGCCGGATTCTCGCCGAGCCTAGGTGCGTAATCTTTTACGTGCATCCGCGTGAGATTGATCCGGATCATCCACGACTGTCGATGAATTGGAAGCGACGATTCAAATCTTACGTCAACCTAAAATCTACGAAGCCCAAAATCGAGCGACTTCTCGATGAATTCGAGATTACAAGTTTCGAAGGACTGATTCGAGGGGAGACAGCGGCCGGAAAAGCCACTCGAGTTGAACTTGTGAACGGGTTATTGCGCATGGTGCCTGCTTCCGGAATGAATCCGGATAGGGAACCGTACCGGATGGCGAATCAAGCATAGATGGTTCAAATCTTACAATCCGAGGCGCAGCAAGAGTTTCTAATGGGCAGTACGCCAGCCAACCATATTTTCACATTTTGGAAGGGTCGTATTGCACTGTATGGAATCCTTAAGGGTCTAGGTATCGGACCGGGCGACAGCGTCATTGTGCCAGGTTATACCTGCGCCGCGGTCGCAGGTGCCGTCAAATTTGTAGGAGCTTCTCCCGTTTACGCCGATATCGATCCGGAATTGTATAGTCCTTCACTCGCTACGTATTCGGATGCCCTGGAAGGGCATTCGCGTTCGCGTGTCAAAGCGCTGATGCTGCAGCATACTTACGGCATCCCTGCGGACGTCCCGCGAATTGTTGGCTGGGCACGAAACCAGGGAATAGCTGTAATCGAGGACTGCGCTCACGCCATGGGAACACGTTATCGCGGAGAAGATGGCTGCTGGCAGGAAGTCGGAAACGCAGGGGACGCCGCATTCTTCAGCTCGCAGTGGTCGAAGCCGATTTCCACCGGATTAGGCGGCTGGTTGGTGACTTCCGACCGTGGCCTAGCCGAACGGATGGCCCATTTTCAAAAGCATGAATGCAGTGCACCGTCTTTTCGAGAACTTTCCCTCCTGACGGGACAATTCACGGCCCGGGAAATGTTTTCATCTCCGCGCATGTATTGGAGTGCAGTGGGGGCTTTCCGTATGCTTTCCCACCTCGGAATTTTTGTTGGCACCAATGAGGACGGCGAATTTGAGGGGCGGATGCCCGAACGATATGCGAAGAAGATGTCCCGCCTTCAGGAATGGCTGCTCAGGCGACGCCTGGCCAATCAAGACGTAGTCGTCCGTCGACGAAATCTCAAATCTGTCTACGACGAAGCCCTTCACTCATGCGGACTTCCCACACTACATATTTCAGAAAATGCCGATCCCGTGCTCTTGCGCTATCCAGTCCGCGTGAAGAATAAGGATGAAGTCCTTCGGCAGGCGAGACGCCGTAGAATCGAAATTGGAGATTGGTTCAACCATCCTTTACACCCTCGGGAAGCTAATGCCGAAGCCTTCGGGTATCGTCAGGGTTTTTGCACCGAAGGTGAACGAGCGGCAAACGAAGTTGTCAATCTGATGCTAACGGAACAAACAACAGAGAACACCGCCCGCCAGGCAGTCAATTTTTTGAAGCAGGTGGCACAGATATGAGTGCTCCCGCCGCGTTGCCGGAAGAGCGAACGCTTCCGCAGGGGCATATATCTATATTTGTCTTGATTGATGCCCTCGGCTGGAAGTATGTGGAAGGGAGCGATTTTCTCTCGGATCTGTTGGGCTATAGGCAGCCACTGCGCACCATATTGGGGTTTAGCTCTGGGGCGATTCCGGCGATGCTAACCGGCACGCCACCTGCCGTGAACGGTCATTGGAATCTTTTTTACTATGATCCCGTAGGCTCACCGTTTCGTTGGCTTCGATACTTCCGGTTTCTTCCTGATTGGTTGCTGGACCAGCGAATTACGCGAAAGCTCCTCAAAGAGACAGGAAAGCGCTTACTTGGACTTGGCCCATTGTTCGAATGCTGCGTGTCACCGCGACTTCTGTTCCATTTCAATTGGGTTGAACGGCGCGACATCTACGAGCGGGGCGGCATCAGCGGGGCTCCGTCAATCTTCGACCAGCTTCATGAAAATAGCGTGCCTTTTCGCGTGTACACCTATCATCATTCTACGGATGCTGAAATTCTGCGCCAGGCAGAAAGCGACATCAGAAATCGAGTGGCATCGTTTTACTTCCTGTATTTGAGCGAGATGGACATGTTTCTTCATATGCATTGTGATGCGCCGGAAAAAGTCGAAGATCGACTTCGCTGGTACGACAGCGGTTTACGGAAAATCTATGCGGCTGCTCGGCAAGTGAGTGCTGATGTAAATTTCGCTGTAGCTTCGGACCATGGAATGGCCCATGTAAGTGAGAAATATGATTTGCTGAAGCACTTCGAGGGCTTGAGTCTTCGGATGCCAGAGGACTATTTGGCGGTTTTCGATTCGACCATGGCACGATTCTGGTTCTTCAATGATCAGGCACGCAAAGAGGTTCTTGAAATTCTGAATCGAGTTCCTTGCGGCCGCTTACTCTCAGACGCTGAGTTGGAAAAGTTTGGAGTCTTTTTTCCAGATCGCAGATTCGGAGAAGCTATTTTCCTTTTGCATCCCGGATGGCTGCTCTCCCGTAGCGATTTCAATGGCTCCAGTTGGGAGCCGGTTGGAATGCATGGCTACCATCCGGATGACCCCTATTCCGACGGAGTGTTCTTGAGCAATCGAACGCCTGAGACCCCATTGCGATCGATCCAGGACGTGCATCAGTGGATGTGGGACACGGTTCAGCGCGAAAAAGTATGAGCACCAGACCCCTTGCCGTAATGATGTTTTCAAACGCCGTTGTGCGAGCCGGCGCCGAGGAGCACATCCTCGAATTATTACGCAGGCTGGATCGGCGTCTCTTTCGGCTTCATTTGGCTTGCCCAGATGTGCTTCTCGGAAAATATGAAAAGGACATTCCGAAAGATGTCCATGTCACGCCGATTATGCTCGATCATATTTACGATATTCGCGGCGCGGTTCGGCTCGCGCGAGTTCTTCGAGAACAGAAGATCGATGTCCTGCATTCCCATATGTTTCGTGCCAGTTTGTTTGCGTCTCCCATAGGAAAGCTTTGCAGCGTTCCTGTCATTATCGAAACAACGCACGTTCGGGAGACGTGGCGAAAGGGATGGTTCAAATCAAAATTTATTGTCGATCGAGCTGTCGGCCATTTCATCGATCGCTACATCGCTGTATCTGAGGCGAATTCCAGGTACCTAATCGGACCCAAGGGAATACCGGAAAAGAAAGTTTCTGTCATTCAGAATGGCTGCTCCATTGAACGGGTGGATCCCGCTGCAGCTCACCCGGAAGGAATCCGGGAATCCCTCGGATTTTCGAAGAGTGACCTAGTGCTACTTGTGATGGCACGTCTGGAGCCTCAGAAAGGGCACGCTATTCTGTTTCAGGCCCTTTCGTTACTGCGTGCGGAGTTTCCCCACCTCCGACTGATTTGCCTTGGCACTGGCGCGTTGAAGGACGAACTGGCCAAGTCTGTCCAGGAATCAGGCTTGGAAGAGATCGTGCGTTTCGTCGGCTTTCGCTCAAATGTGGGCGATTGGCTGGCCGCGGTGGATATTGGTGTTCTCCCTTCTTTTTATGAAGGTCTTCCGCTGACGGCAGTAGAGACGTTAGCGGCAGGGATTCCTCTCGTGGCAACAGCAGTCGACGGCACGCCGGAGGTTGTCATTAATGGCGAGACAGGGTACTTGGTTCCTCCCGGCGATCCCGCCGCGCTAGCCGAGGCCATCGGGCAGCTAGCGCGTCAGCCGGAGTTGCGACGCAAATTTGCGGTCGCGGGTCGGGACTGGGTTCTAAAGCGTTTTACAATCCAACGCCAGGTCGAACAAACATCAAATCTGTATCTGTCCGAATGGAGACGCAGAACCCGCTCGATGATGGATTTGTCTCGGGAGGAGGCTGTACGAGCCGAGGAAATTTAGTGTCGAAAATTCCGGATTTCGAGTCACCCGATTTGAAACGGGCCTCAGAGTCGAGCGGAGAAAATCGGTGCTACCGTCACGAGATCCAAGATGAGCTCGTGGCGCGGAGAATCGAAGTAGTCCAGAAGATTTGCGAGGTCGTAAGTGCCGAGTGCAAAACTGCGTTCGGCAATCGTGTCATTTCTCTAATCGTAACCGGCAGCGTTGCCCGCGCGGAAGCGACCATCGTGAATTCCGGCGATGGGTGGAAGCTTTTGGGCGATGCGGAATTTCTGATCGTTGTTCAACAAACAGCCAGATCCCTGGATGTTCGCTGTACAGATAGCGTCAAGCGCGAGAGCGAAAGGAAACTGCGCAGGCAGGGAATCGAAGTATCAATCGATCTAGCAGTCGTAGAAGTTTCTTATTTCAAGAAATTACCGCCTTATATTTTCTCTTACGAACTGCGCGTTTGTGGAAGGGTGGTCTGTGGCGATCCCAGCGTATTGGAGCTCATTCCTAAATTTACGGCTAGCGACATTTCGCGTGAAGATGCTTGGCGATTGTTATGCAATCGGATGATTGAACAGCTGGAGTTCGTCGTCGATTTGGAGAGATCGCCGGAACAACTGACACCTCGTCTGCACTACGCGACAGTGAAGCTCTATTTGGACATGGCCACATCCTACCTGACGTTCATGGGGTGCTATGCGCCAACTTATCGGGAGCGAGCCGAGCGTCTAACAAAGCTTGCTAGAGAGCCGAACAACGAGGCTCCTTTTTCCGTTAGCAAGTTTGCAGCAAGAGTCGCAGAGTGTACCTCTTGGAAGCTTACCGGTGATGAGGCAGGTCGCGATAGTCGCGTAGAGCTATGGCGTGACGCTATTCGCTACATGCGTCGGTTGTGGCGCTGGCAAATGATTCAGCTGACAAATGAACGCAATGATTTGACGATTGCAGGACTGTTAACTTCCTTCGCGAGACAACAGAAGCCGGCTCAAAGGCTTCGCGGATGGTTGTCGCTTATTAAACGGCGGGGATTGTTAAAAAGCAGTCCGCAGTGGCCTCGCTGGATCAGACTTGCCTCTTATTCAACGCCTCGATATTTGGTGTACCAGGCGGCTGCTGAAGTCGCATTTCGGCTGCCATGCTTACTGAAACACGGCGACCGGCCGGCCCGATTGAATATAAGGTGGCGCGAAATGCGAGAGCTTCTTCCGGAGCGGGCGCCTCAATCGGAATCTTTTCCTCACGCTGTATATTGGGAACTTGTCAGTGATGTACTGTGGAATTATTCGGAGTTTTTAAAAGACACTCGCGCCTGAATAATGACCGCAAATTCTAAATTAATGGAAAAGGGATCAACTCAATACTGTGAGTACGAGCAGTCACCGGTTCGAGCCCTTATATCCGAAAGGCTAATGGGTTTGTGAAAATCAATCGCGTCGGAATCATTGGAGCCGGTCAAGTCAGTGCCTACCATATCCGTGCTCTTCAAAGCCTGGAAAATGTCGAAATCGTCGGGATTACCGACCTGGATCCCAACCGCGGTGGAAAAGTCGCCTCTGACTTTAAGATTCCTTTCTTCAAGACGACACAGGAAATGTACTCGACGAAGCCCGACGTAGTTCATGTGCTGACTCCTCCCTCGTCCCACTGTGCAGTTGCGATCGAAGCTCTGGAAATGGGCTGCCATGTGTTTGTAGAAAAGCCAATGGCGGTCAGCGAAGAAGAATGCGATTTGATGATCCAAAAGGCCGCTTCTGTCCAACGGCTACTTTCAGTGGACCATTCGGCGAGATTTGGTCCTGCTGTACGGAAGGCTCTTGAACTGATTCAGACCGGTGCCGTGGGAGATGTGTTGTCTGTGGATTACTTTCGCAGCTCCGAGTATCCCCCCTATCGGGGCGGACCCATGCCGCAACCTTTTCAAGAGGGCGGATATCCTTATCGTGACATCGGAGTTCATGCTCTTTACTTGATGGAGGCATTCCTGGGTCGAGATCCGCAAGGTGGAGACGTCGCATCGTGGAACCGGTCGTGACCCTCACCTTATGTTTGATGTTTGGAGCAGTTTGGTCCAATGCGAAAACGGGGTGGGACACTTCCAACTATCCTGGACCAGTCGGCCGATCACGCATACCTTGGCGATTCACACCACTAGAGGAACCATTTTGTTGGACATGTATTTAGAAACTTGCGTGGTATGTAAAAAGTTGCCGGCCCCGAAGCCTGTTGAGGCGATCGTAAATTCCATTGGGACTGCGGTCCTCTCCGTGGTGCAGGTTTGCTGGAACAGCATTCGCATTGCCACGGGACGAATGGTGCGGGGATCTGATATTCACCGCTCCGTACGCGAGTTTCACAGCGCTCTATCCGACGGAAGCGAACCTCCCGTCTCCGCTGTGGAGGGCAAACGCATAGTCGCGTGGGTAGAACAGGCCGCACGACAAGCCGATGCCGACAAACGCCGGTTTAACATAACTTCATCGCAATTAACCCCGGCTCCCATACTGGTCACGGGTGCGGCTGGATTTTTGGGTAGTAGATTGGTGAACACGCTGCTCTCTCAAGGTAAGCGAGTGCGCCTGCTTGTACATCGGAGATCTACTCTTGATTCTGAGAATCATTCGTCGCTAGACGTCATTACGGGGGACTTGGGCGATCCTGACGTTGTGGATCGTGCGATTCGAGGCGTAGAGACGGTCTATCATGTGGGCGCGGCAACGAATGGCTCTTGGGCAGCTTTTGAGAGCGGCACGATATGGGGAACAAAGAATGTGGTCGCTTCCTGTCTGCGGCATAAAGTCAAAAAGCTTGTCTATGTCAGTTCACTCAGCGTTCTGCAGTACGCTGGTCTGCCCGCGCGCACCCAATTGGATGAATCCGCATTGTTGGAATCTTTCCCAGAGAAACGAGGGAATTACGCTAACGCAAAATTGGAAGCTGAAAAGATAGTAATGGAGGCGGTACGGGAACATGGTTTGAAGGCTGTAATTCTGCGGCCGGGTAGCATTTTTGGGCCGGGAGCGGAAAAGGTGCCGCCTTATGGGATCGTTCCCATTGGAAACCGTTGGATTGTGATGGGTGGTGGCAACGCACTTCTGCCGTTGGTTTATGTTGATGATGTAGTTGACGCCTTACTCAAATCGGCCGAATGCGATGAGGCGAACGGTCAAATCATCCAACTGGTAGACGCAGAGCAAATTACTCAGCAGGAATATCTGAAATACTGTCTAACGAGATTGCACGAGATCAAGGTGCACCACATGCCAATGTCGTTGCTTTATTGCGCAGCCGCCGGAATGCAATGCTTGGGTGCGCTTGCGCGCATTAACGCGCCTCTTACAATCTATCGCCTCCGGAGCATCAGGCCTCATATCGAATTTAAGTGCGCTATAGCCCAGCGAGTAATTGGCTGGGAGCCGAAAGTCGGTATACGAAAAGGCTTAGAGAATACTTTTTCGAAGCTCCCAGT
>CAVQQE010000020.1:0-36109 GCA_963714785.1 uncultured Acidobacteriota bacterium | reverse complement strand
CGGCGTGGAGCGCGTGAGCATGGGTGTTTCAATTTCGAAGAAGCCGAGCTGGTCGAGCGTTTTGCGAATTTCGAGGATGACGCGGTGGCGCAACTCCAGGTTGCGATGCGGTTTGGGCCGCTGCAAATCGAGGTAGCGGTATCGCAGCCGCGTTTCCTCGCTGGCCGTGACTTCTTCTCATCTGGAAGGGAGGCGTCTTTGAGTTGTTCAGGATATGGAGACGCGTGGCCATTACTTCCACTTCACCGGAAGGAATTTCCGGGTTGGCCTTCTGGCGGCGTAGGACACGGCCTTCGACGGCAACGACAAATTCCGAACGCAGTTGCTCGGCTTTGGCGTGGGCCTCGGAATGCAGCTCCTTGTTGAAAACAATTTGCGCGATTCCGGCGCGGTCGCGCAGGTCGATGAAAATTAGTTGGCCGAGGTCACGCCGGCGGTGGACCCAGCCCATTAGCACGACATCTCTGTCTGCGTCCGATGCGCGGAGGTCGCCGCAATAGTTTGTGCGTTTCAAATTTCCGAGCGCTTCAAGCAATGTTGTTGTCCTCGAACTGAGATTCTGACCTTAGCCACCGGGAATCGGCCCGGCGGCGCGCGATTGCGGAGCTAGCCACGAGTGTCTCTTCTTTCCGATTCAAGATATTCGAGCAGATCAAATTCCGAGAGTTTTTTCTGATCGGAATCGGCCAGGCGCTTCAAAGTGAAAGTGCCTGAGTTGACCTCATCTTCGCCGATGATTAGGGCGTAGCGCGCGCCAAGTTTGTCCGCTAAGCCAAGCGATTTCTTGAATTTCATTTCTTCTGGAGGCAGCTCGAGGCGAGGCCCGCTTCGCGAAGTTTGCGAGCGATATTCACTGCTGTTGGATACGCGGCCTGTCCCATCCATGCGATGAAAACCGCAAGGGCAGGGAGCGCAGGCAATTTCCCGCTTTCTTGCAGGGAAAGTATCGCGCGGTCGGTGCCGATGGCGAAGCCGATGCCTTTGATTGGCGGGCCGCCCAGGAGTTCGACCAGGCCGTCGTAGCGGCCGCCGCCGCAGACTGCGTTCTGCGAGCCCAAGCCTTCGGCTATGACTTCGAACGTGGTTCGCGTGTAATAGTCCAGGCCGCGAACGAGTCGCCAGTTTTCTTCGTAAGCAATTCCACGCAGGTTGAGTTCTTCTTTCAGTTTGGCGAAGTGCTCGCGGCAAGCGTCGCAAAGGTGATCCGAGATGCGCGGTAGTTTTGCGATGATCGCCTGCTCTTCCGGTAGTTTCGAATCGAGAACGCGTAGCGGGTTCGTTTCGATCCGCGCTGGCTGTCGGGGCCAAGCTGGTCTGCAACTTCTCGCAACTCTTCTCGGAGATGTTCTACATATTGAGGGCGGCAATTTCTGTCGCCGATCGAATTGATCTGGAGAGTCGTCCGCGTGAGGCCCGCGCGTTTGAAAAAAGCCATCAACACTTGGATGACTTCGGCATCAATAGCAGGCGCGTCGGAATGTCCGAGGACTTCGGCGCCGATTTGATAGAACTGGCGGTAGCGGCCTTTTTGCGGGCGTTCGCGACGGAACATCGGTCCGACGTAGTAGAGTTTTACGTTCCCAGGCAGCATCTGCATTCCGTGCTCGATGTAGGAGCGAACTACGCTTGCGGTCGCCTCCGGCCTTAGCGAGTAGGTTTGGCTGGGCTCTTCCTTTGAACCGGCATCGTGACCGGTGTTGAAGGTGAACATTTCCTTGGAAACAATGTCAGTGTCAGCGCCTACGGAACGGGCGAAAAGTTCGGTCTCCTCGAAGATGGGCAGGCAGATTTCGCGGAAATTGTAGGATTCGAAGGTGTTGCGGGCGGTTTGCTCGAACCAATTCCAGAGGGTGGAATCCGGCGGCAAGATATCGCGGGTGCCTTTGATGGCTTTGAATTGGCGTTTATTTTCGGTCATGGGATGAGGTCTTTTTGTTGTGCGCAGAATGGTTCAAAATTCGCGATTAGAACGGCACGCTCTCCTTTCTTTGCTATAGCTTACGATGGTTTCTAATAAATAGTGTTCGCGATTAGAAAGTGCAGAACAGATCCCGCGCATCGCGTTGTTCGCTCGGGATGACGATACTTGTCGCATCGTCCGTTCGCGACTAGAGAATTGTTGGACGCTTCGTCGGTTCCCGGCAGGGAATTTGCCGGTGCCGACTCTCTGCCTAAAATTAGGCGCACTGCCCATCAGAACATTTTACAACACGTAGGCAAGCAAACTTCAGCGTGTGGGGAATCCTCAACAGCGAACGGTTAAATTCCGGACTCGGACTTATAAGTCTCTTTGTACTCGACGTAGCGCTGCGCGTAGCGGTCGATGGAATCGAGGTCTTCGGGCGTGAGCGCGCGGCGCAATTTGCCGGGCTGGCCCATGAACAGGCTGCCGGGGGGGACGATGGTGCGTTCCGGGACCAGGGTACCGGCGGCGATAATGCTGCCGGTCCCGATTCTTGCGCCGTTGAGGATGATGCTGCCCATGCCGATGAGGCAGCGCGATTCGATGGTGCAACCGTGCAGGACGACGGCGTGGCCTACGGTGACGTTATCGCCGAGAATGAGCGGATTCGTGTCGCGCATGACGTGGAGGACGGAGCCGTCCTGGATATTTGTGTGCGCGCCGATACGCATGATGTTTACATCGCCGCGAAGGACGGCGCAGGGCCACACGCTGGAATGTTCCCCGATGACGACATCGCCGATGACTACGGCTTGCGGGTCGATGTAGGCGGTTGCAGCGATTTGCGGCGTGTGACCTTGGTAAGAGCGGATCATTTCGACTGGTCCTTAGGGGGTTAAACACATCGCTTAAAGACTACCAAAATGAGCGTGTGTCTTCCCCGAATCGACAGCGTACTCATCGATTATTTCCCACCAGGATCGCGACCGTCTGGCGTGCGACCCAGCCAAATAAGCGGTGAAAATAGCACACGCACTTAAGACAGACAAGTTTGTAAACGCGTGTCCCTTTAAGCGTTACCTGCCTCACACATCGGCAACTTCAGCAGCAATAACCTGGGATTTTTCGGATCGATAGGGCTCCAGCAATGAGCTGCGTTACGGTAAATTCGCGCAGAAGTCTGCACGAAAAAATGCTTCACGCCCGAATTTCGTCTTTCAGAATCAACCGGAAGGCGACCAAAGAAGATTTTTTCCCGAATCTTATCGGCGCGACGGAACTTAGGCTGGGCTGGACATGGAGGAAAGAAACTCCGCGTTTGTCTTGGTCTTGGAGAGGCGGCCCAACAAAAGTTCCATGGCTTCCACGGTCGAGAGCGGGCTCAGGACCTTTCGCAGTACCCAGATGCGATTCAGCTCGTCCGGCGGCAAGAGCAGTTCGTCTTTGCGGGTTCCGGAGCGGTTGATATCGATGGTGGGGAACACGCGCTTGTCGACCAGGCGGCGGTCGAGATTGATTTCCATATTACCCGTTCCCTTAAATTCTTCGAAGATGACGTCGTCCATGCGGCTGCCGGTATCGATAAGGGCTGTGGCGATGATGGTAAGCGAGCCACCCTCTTCGATGTTTCGCGCGGCGGCGAAAAAGCGGCGCGGGCGCTGCAAAGCGTTAGCGTCAATACCGCCGGAAAGAACTTTGCCCGAGGGCGGTGTAACGGCGTTGTAAGCGCGGCCTAGACGAGTGAGCGAATCGAGCAGGATCACGACGTCGCGCTTGTGCTCCACCAGCCGCTTGGCTTTCTCGAGGACCATTTCAGCAACTTGAATGTGGCGCTGGGGCGGCTCATCGAAGGTGGAGCTGATAACTTCGCCCTTCACGGTGCGCTGCATGTCGGTAACTTCTTCCGGGCGCTCGTCGATAAGCAGAACGATCAGCGCGACCTCCGGATGATTGGTGGTGACGGAGTTGGCGACCGATTGCAGCATCATGGTTTTACCGGTGCGCGGGGGAGCTACGATCAATCCGCGCTGGCCTTTGCCGATGGGACAAAGCATGTCGAGCACCCGGCCGGTTAGATTTTCCTTAGTGGTCTCCAGGCGGATGCGTTCCTGGGGATAGAGCGGGGTGAGGTTGTCGAAGAAAATCTTATTGCGCGCAACTTCTGGATCTTCGAAGTTAACGGCTTCCACTTTAATCAAGGCGAAGTAGCGCTCGCCGTCTTTGGGTGGACGGACCTGGCCAGAGACGGTATCACCGGTGCGCAGATCGAATTTACGGATTTGCGAGGGCGAGACGTAAATGTCGTCGGGGCCCGGGAGGTAGTTATATTCCGGGGCGCGTAGAAAGCCGAACCCGTCGGGGAGGCATTCCAGCACGCCTTCGGAGAAGATCAGGCCGTTTTTCTCGGTCTGCGCGCGGAGGATCTGGAAGATCAACTCCTGCTTGCGCATGCCCGAGGCGCCGGGAATGTTGAGTTCCTTGGCGATCTTGGCCAAATCGGTGATGTTCTTATCTTTTAGTTCTGCAAGGCTAATGCTCATCGAGTTTATTCCTTCTTAAGCCTGATTTTCAGGCGTGATTTATTTCTGAATGGACTGCGGGCGGGCGCAACTTCGAACCTGCCACTTCTGTCCAATTAAAACCGGGTCGCTTCTTGGACTGAACTTTTATTGAACGACAGACAATCTGAATCCCCCGGTTGCGGGCCGAACCTGCTTAGCAGGACGGGAGAGAGCCGGAGGGTTTCAATTGGTTAATTCGCTGTCTTGCGCTACATCTGAAACAAACTTGGGGTCTACGCCGGCGACCGGCGGATGCCCTGGAATCGGCAGCGGATGTTCGAGCGCGATCTGCAACACTTCGTCCATATTTTCCACAAAATGAATCGACATCTGAGACTGAATCTCCGGCGGAATCTCCGCCAGATCCTTTTCGTTATCTTTGGGAAGAATTACGCTGCGGAAGCCCAAGCGATGCGCAGCCAGAAGCTTTTCCTTCACTCCGCCGATGGGTAACACTTTACCACGCAAGGTGATTTCCCCGGTCATGCAAATGTCGCAACGAACCGGAATGCGGGTTAGGGCGCTTACGATCGAGGTGCAAAGCGTGATGCCAGCCGAGGGGCCGTCCTTGGGGATGGCGCCTTCGGGAACGTGCACGTGAATATCGAGGTGCCGGTAGAAATCTTTCGGCAGGCCGAATAGATGGGTGCGCGAGCGCACGTAACTCATCCCAGCTTGCGCAGATTCCTGCATCACGTCGCCGAGCTTGCCGGTTAGGGTGAGACGGCCTTTGCCCTGCATCAGCATTGCTTCGGTGGAGAGCACCTGGCCGCCGACTTCCGTCCAGGCCAAGCCAGTCGTGAGCCCAATTTCGTTTTTCTTTTCGGCCAGGAAATCGCGATATTTCAGAACGCCGAGGAAATCGTTGACATTCGTATCGGTGACGGCGATTTCGACGCCTTTTCCGTCTGCCACGACTTTGCGAGCCACTTTGCGGCAAACGTTGGCAACTTCGCGGCTCAGGTTGCGCACGCCCGCTTCGTGAGTGTAGTGGCGAATGATGTGCGTGACGGCTTCGTCGGTAAATTTCAGGTTCGCCTTGGTCAGGCCGGTGGCTTCAATTTCTTTCGGCACCAGGAAGCGCTGCGCGATTTGGTGTTTTTCCTGCTCGGTGTAGCCCGGGATGCGCAGGACTTCCATGCGGTCTTGCAAGGGCTGCGGAATCGTGTGCAGCACGTTAGCGGTGCATATGAACATGACCTTGGAGAGGTCGTATTCGACATCGAGGTAATGATCGGTAAAAGCGTTGTTCAGCTCGGGATCGAGGACTTCCATTAAGGCTGCGGACGGATCGCCGCGGAAGTCCATGGACATTTTGTCCACTTCGTCGAGCACGAAAACGGGATTCACTGTGCCGGCTTTGCGCATCATCTGAATGATCTGGCCGGGCAGGGCGCCGATGTAAGTACGGCGGTGGCCGCGGATTTCGGCTTCGTCACGAACGCCGCCGAGCGAGACCCGCACGAATTTTCTGCCCGTGGCGCGGCCGATGGACATAGCCAGTGAAGTTTTGCCGACTCCTGGGGGCCCCACAAAGCAGAGAATCGAGCCTTTGGGATTCTTAACGAGTTGGCGAACCGCGAGATATTCGAGAATGCGCTCTTTGATTTTTTCCAAGCCGTAGTGGTCTTCAGAGAGGATCGTTTCGGCGCGCTTGATGTCGCGAACTTCCTTGGAACGCTTTTTCCACGGTACAGCCAGCAACCAATCGAGATAATTGCGCGAGACCGTGGATTCCGCTGACATGGGCGGCATCATTTCAAGGCGCTTGAGCTCCTGCATGGCCTTTTCCTGCGGGCCTTCAGGCATGCCGGAGGTTTCGATCTTCTTCTTGAGCTGCTCGATCTCGTTTGCTTCGCCGCGGCCAAGCTCTTTCTGGATGGCCTTCAACTTTTCGTTGAGGTAATACTCTTTCTGGGCGCGCTCCATCTGGCGCTTTACGCGCGTATTGATTGAGCGGTCGACGTTGAGTTTCTCGGTTTCTACTTCCAGAATGTCCGCGATGCGATTCAGGCGCTCGAGGGAGTCAAAAAGTTCTAGGAGTTCCTGTTTTTCCTCGACGGGGATCTGCAAATTTGCGGCGATCGCGTCGGAAAGCTTGCTAGCGTCTTCCACACGCACAGCGGCGATCATAGTGTCGTAATTCAAGCTTTGCGAAAGCTTCACATACTGCTCAAAGAGCGTGGTGACGCGGCTGGAAGCTTCCTGAAGCTGCGGCGTGGACTCCACCGGCGAAGTAACTACGCGAATGGAAGCGCGGAAGAAGCCTTCGTCGCTGGTGACCTGGATGATTTTTGCGCGGACAGTGCCTTCCACCAGAACTTTGATGTTCCCGTCAGGCAGCTTTACGCTCTGAACGATGTTGGCAAGAGTCCCGACCTGATAGATTTCTTCGGGCTTGGGATCGTCCACGGAGGCATCGTGCTGCGTGACGAGGAAAATCTTCTTGTCGCCGGCCAGCGCGTCTTCCAGGGCTCGCACGGACGCTTCGCGGCCAACGATGAAGGGATGCATCATCTCCGGGAAAATAACCATTTCCCGCACCGGCATCATAGGCACGCGTTTTACTTCAGTTTTTTCGCGGTTGAACATCGGTTCCTTTAACGCCAAGAGTCTAACCAGCCTTTTCCAACAAACTCCAGTTGATTTCGCGTCCTTTCACCATATCGCCGGTTACAACGAAGTCGCGAAGTTTTCGCTGGGCGGGCAAGTGGTACATCATTTCGAGCATCAGATCTTCCAGAATCATGCGCAGGCCGCGTGCGCCTACTTTACGTTGTAGCGCGAGTTCGGCGACGGTATCCAGCGCATCGTCGGTGAAGCGCAAGCGGACGTTTTCGAATTCAAAGAGGCGCTGATATTGGCGCACAAGCGCGTTCTTAGGCTCGGTGAGAATCCGGACCAAAGCTGATTTGTCGAGATCACTCAAAACGCCTACGACCGGCAAGCGGCCCACGAATTCGGGAATCAGACCATAGCGGATCAGGTCGGTTGGCTGTGCTTGTTCGAGCACTTCGATATTGCGGCGCGTAGCGGTAGTTGGCTGCACATCCGCGTGGAAGCCCAATGATTTCTGGCCTACGCGACGCTCGATAATTTTTTCCATGCCTACGAAAGCTCCGCCGCAGATGAACAGGATATTCGTGGTATCCACTGGCGTAAATTCCTGATGCGGATGCTTGCGTCCACCTTGCGGCGGAACGTTGGCAACAGTGCCTTCCAGGATTTTCAGCAGCGCTTGCTGTACGCCTTCACCGGAAACGTCGCGGGTAATCGAAGGGTTTTCATCCTTCTTGGAAATCTTATCGATCTCGTCGATATATATGATGCCTTGCTGGGCGCGCGCGACATCGCCATCGGCAGCCTGCAGCAGCTTCAAAATGATGTTTTCCACGTCTTCGCCGACGTAACCGGCTTCGGTGAGCGTTGTGGCGTCAACGATCGCGAATGGCACGTCGAGCATGCGTGAAAGAGTCTGGGCCAGGAGCGTCTTACCTGTGCCGGTGGGACCAATCAGCAAAATATTGGATTTCGCGAGTTCCACATCGCCGGGCTGCTTGTTCAGGAAGATGCGCTTGTAGTGGTTGTAGACCGCCACGGCGAGCTTCTTCTTCGTTTTGTCCTGGCCGATTACATAGCCGTCGAGAAAGGCTTTGATCTCGGGAGGGCGGGGCAGGCGGCGATTGACCGGGCTGGCTTGCTCGCGCTTCTCGTCTTCCAGGATTTGCTGGCAGACGCCCACGCACTCGTTGCAGATGTAGGACCGCGGATACTCAGAAGGAGAGCTGATGAGCTTCTCCACCTGCTCCTGCGTTTTATGGCAGAAGGAACATCGCAACGGCTCTTCTGGGGTGAACCGCTTCACAAAGTGTGTCCTCGTCTTTTGGAAGCTACGACAGCGACGACAAATCTATTCCTTATTGTAAGACGAAGGGCGGGCCGGCTGCAGAGAATCATCGCTTTAGATACTAACCCTTTGGAACCCACTAACGGTGCTTCGAAATAATTTCGTCGACAATTCCATAGGCCTTGGCCTGCTCTGCCGTCATGATGAAATCGCGTTCCACGTCGCGCTCGATCTTTTCAATCGATTGGCCGGTATGTCCGGCGAGAAGTTTGTTGAGCGCTTCGCGAGTGCGAAGAATTTCCTTGGCGTGAATATCAATGTCGGTGGCCTGTCCAGACAGACCGGACATCCACGGTTGATGAATCAACACGCGAGCGTTGGGAAGCGCATAACGCTTCTTGGGCGTGCCGGAAGCAAGCAACACGGCCGCGATAGATGCGGACTGGCCGATGCAATAGGTCACCACGTCGGGACGCACGAACTGCATGGTGTCATAAATGGCCATTCCTGCTGAGATCGAGCCGCCGGGAGAGTTAATGTAAACCGAAATGTCCTTCTCCGGATCTTCGGATGCGAGGAATAGCAACTGGGCGGTCACCAGGTTGGCCACATGGTCGTCAATCGGCGTGCCGATGAAGATGATGTGGTCCTTCAGCAACCGTGAGTAAATATCGTATGCTCGCTCGCCCCGGTTGGTCTGTTCAACGACCATCGGAACCAGCGTTGTGGCACGCGGACTGCGGTCGTCTGTATGTCTCATAGGGAGTGTGTTTGCGCGCTGAGGAACCCGAACCTACTTTTCACTTTTGGCCGTCGTCTCGATCCGGGTGTTGCGGTAGAGCCAATCTATCGTTTTGTCACTGCGCAACTTAGATTTCATCCTATCGAGCGCTCCTTGCTTTGTCAAGCGAGCGCGCAACGCGGTTGCTGATTCGCCACTGCGTTCCGCGAGGGCTTCAATCTGTTTTTCAACTTCTTCATCCGTCACATCGATTTTTTCTGCTTCGGCGATGCGATCGATAAGCAACTCAGCCTTTACGTCATCCACTGCGCGATCCTGCTGACGCTTGCGGAGCGCGACCCAATCGACATTTACTGCCCGAGGATCTACGCCTTGAGCCGCCAGGGTGCGAACGGTGCGCTCAAGCCTTACGTCCATTTGATGCTCGACAAGCGCTTCCGGAACCGGGAAATCGTGCTGTTTCACCAGAGCTTCCAAAATCTTCTCGCGAGCTTGCGATTGCTGCCGGTCTTCGTTAGCGGCTTCGAGATCCTTGGTGATTAGCCGGCGCATTTCTTCGACGGTTGAGAAGCCGCCTTTTTCGCCGGCAGCATCCTTGGCGAATTCGTCGTTCAGCTCGGGCAGTTTCTTTTCCTTGAGGCCCTGAACTTCCACGGTGTAGTCGTAAGTCTTGCCTGCAAGCTTCTGATCGGGATAGTCATCTGGATACTGCGAGCGGAATTTTTTCGTATCGCCGGAGTTTGCGCCACGCAAATTCTCAGTGAAGCTTTCCAGAGTTTCTTCCGCACCGATGTGGCACAAGATGTTGTCGGCTTGTACAGGTTCACCCTCGCCGACAGGCATGCCGGAAAGTTTAATGAGGACATAATCGCCGTCCTTGGCGGGGCGGCCTTCCACAGGAACGAATGCGGCGGTGCGCTCGCGCATTTCTTCGATGGCCTTGTCTACTTCTGCGTCGCCCGCTTCGACCGCGTCGATATTAACGGTGAGATTTCTGTAATCGCCCAGCTCGAATTCCGGAAGCACTTCGAAGACGGCTCGGAACCGCAGCGGCTCGCCTTCTTTGAAATCCACTTTATCCACTTCGGGACGCGTCACGGGAGTGAGGTTTTTCTCGCCGAGCGCCTTCTCGAGATATTCAGGAACCAGGGATTGCACTACTTCGCCTTGAATATCCTCGGCGAAGCGGCGGCGGATCAGCGTGACGGGCGCTTTACCGGGACGAAATCCGGGAACTCGAGCTACGCGGGCGAGATCACGCGCTACTTTTTCAGTTGCTTTCGTTACGTTCTCGGCCGGAATTTCCAGCTCAAGTTCGCGTTTGCATGTGGCTTCAGTCATTGAAATTTGCTGGGAACAATTTAAAGAAAACTCTAGCCCAATTTGCCTTTCACCCGTTCCAAATTCCAGGAGCAGAGCAGGGAAGTGCGGCGGGCGTTCACCGCGAGTGAAATATCAGTATAGGGAAGAGAGTCTCGCGCGTCAACCGGACGAAGCTCGTGAACGCTATGATTCTTTCGCCGTCTCAAAATATTTCTGCGGAAGAAGGGACTCGAACCCCTACGACCTTTCGGCCACCAGCTCCTAAGGCTGGCGCGTCTGCCAATTCCGCCACTTCCGCATTGCTTGGCTCCTCCGATTATACAGGCGTTTGTAAACGGAGGAAGGTAAACGGTGCGGAGGGGTAAAGTTGGCCTTGTTCTTTTAGCATTTACGACTAAACCACTTATAGGCGCGTCGATTTGTTTTAGGCTGTGCTGGAATGCACTTGCGGGCCCTATTCTGTTTTGCTAGGCTTCCGACCCAACAAGCACCAACTGTCCTTGGAGGAACCGATGCCACACTGTACGAAGTGCGGGGCCAATGTTGCGGACAATGCTGCGTTCTGTCCGAGTTGCGGCGCGACGCAGGGAGGCACGTCCCCCTCTGCACCAGCGGCCTCGTCGCAATCCGGGTTGGCTGAAAATGTGGCAGGGCTGCTGTGCTACGTTCTGGGCTGGATTACTGGCTTGATTTTTTTCCTTACGGACAAGCGCCCGTTCGTTCGTTTTCACGCCGCCCAGTCGATTGTGGTCTTCGGGACGTTGATGATAATTCGCATCATTATTGGCATGATGTTCGTGACAAGTGGCCTGGCAGGAATTGGCGCGGGATTCTCGCTGGGGCTTATGCTTTCCGGTTTGGTTTCTATAGTGGGCTTAATTCTTTGGATACTGCTGATGGTTAAGGCCTATCAAGGTGAACGGTTTCGAGTGCCTATTGCCGCAGACTTTGCCGATCAATTGGCCGGGAAATCGAACTAGCACTCTCCAGGCACGTCACATCCGATTGTCCTCGCAGCGCCGAATACGTTGGGCGAAAGCTATTTTCCCCTAGAGTAGAGCGTCGCCGGTTAAACTGCGTTAGCTCTTGACATCCGGCGGTCGAGCGTCCATCTTTATTGGCTTTCCTTCGCAAGGTACTGAATGCGTGCGTGTATCGCGGGAGACGTGAGTGAAGCTTCGCCTTTGTTTTCATGACAGGTGTTTCGATGGAGCGGCCTCGGCCGCTGTTTTTACCCGTTTCTACGGCGAACGTATTCATCCCGACGCGCAAATTTTCTACACGGGAATGACCCACAAGGCTTCGCATCCATTTGAGGATGGAATTTTCGACGGCGACGAAAATGCCATTGTGGACTTCAAGTATTCCAGCTCGCCGCTGCTAACCTGGTGGTTCGACCATCATCAGAGCGCGTTCCTAACGCCGCAGGATGCCGAACATTTTCGTCGCGACCGCTCCGGCAAGAAGTTTTACGACCCAGAATACAAGTCCTGCACGAAATTTCTAGCCACCATTGCTTCCGAAAAATTCGGGTTCAACGCTGAACCACTCGCGGAACTGATCCATTGGGGAAATATTATTGATGGCGCGCAATTTGCGACACCTGAAATTGCCGTGGGACTGGCGGAACCTGCTATGCAGCTCGCGCTGGTGATTGAAGCGGCACCTGAAGCGGACCTGGTGCCGAAATTAATTCCGTATATGGCCAAGCTTTCGCTGGCCGAGATGGTGGAATTGCCGATGGTGCAGAAGCATCTAGGCAGCTTGCTGGAACGACATCGACGTTCGCTGGATATTCTGCGCGACCGCACCAATTCGCGAGACGGTGTGATTTATTTCGACGTCAGCGATCTGGACCTGGAAGGCTACAACAAGTTCATTCCTTATTTCTTGTATCCGGACGCAGTGTATTCGGTAGGCGTGAGTGCGTCGCCCACGCGAACGAAGGTTTCTGTGGGCACAAGTCCGTGGAAAGAAATTGCCGCGGATGTGAATCTGGCGTCGCTATGCGAAAAATATGGCGGCGGGGGACATGCGCGCGTGGCGGCGATATCGTTGGGCCCGGGTGATCTTGTTCGTGCGCGTCAGGTAGCGCAGGAGATCGCGACCACTCTTCGCCGTTCAAAGTAAATCCGCGTTCGTTGGGTACCGCATTTTGTCGTGTTACACTATCTATCCTTTGCTGGGCCGGTAGCTCAATGGTAGAGCAGCTGACTCTTAATCAGCGGGTTGCAGGTTCGAGTCCTGCCCGGCTCACTCTTTCCTTTCAATGAGTTAGACTCATCGGATTTCTCCGAAATAAAAAATTGTGCCCAATTTTGTGCCACAGTTGGTTCAAAATCAGCTCCTGAGAGAGAGTCCACCGCGTGGCGCTTTGCTTCCATACGAATGTGGGAGTACCGTTCCATCATCGCGCGGGAGACATGACCGGCGAGGGCCATGACCGTGGAATCCGAAGCCTGGGACTCGGCGAGACGCGAAATGAATGTGTGCCGTAGGTCGTGAAATCGGCAGGCCACACCGGCAACATTGCGCGCGTTTTCCCAGGCAACTTTCCAGCGATGCATCGGCTGTTCCGGGTCGATCTCCCAGGCGCACGGCTGGCGCTTGTTTCCCGCGAGGCCATATTTCTCGTGAGGAAAGACGTAGTGTTCCGCTTGTGCGCCGACGAACAGGCCGCGCCACTGCTTCAACATAGAAACGGAGCGAGAGTTGAGAGGAATCGCTCGTCCCGTACCTGCTTGGGTCTTCGACTTGCCGACAGTGAGGGCACTCCCCAGAAAGTCCACTTGCCCCCAGGTGAGCCCGCGAATCTCACTAACCCGCATGCCAGTATTTAGGGCAAGTATCACGACCGGATAAAGGCTTCGGCACCGGCTCTTCGAGGCTGCACCGAGGAGCCGGGTTTCTTCATCCGCCGATAGCGCTCGTCCGGGTGACGGGCTCTCCTTGAGAAATCCTACATCTCCCGAGATGGATTCCCACATTTTGTTGCGACGCAGAATACTCCGCAGAACGCCCATCTCAAGATTGACTGTGCGATTGCTCACTCCATCACGCTTCCGGCGCGTCTGGTAGGCTGCCAAGTCCCCAGCAGAAAAGTCGCACAGCAACTTCCTACCAAAGTCAGTCGAAAGCTGAGAGATGGCGAGTTTGTAGCTGCGCTCGGTAGAGTGGGCTATGTTAGTTCGGGTCTTGAGCCAGTCTGCGGCGGCAATCGAAAAGAGAGGCGGCAGTTTGCGGCGTTTTATCTGGTTCCAGCTTTCTTCCAGCTCGCGCCGCCGTACGCGCTCGGCGTCTTTCGCAACGGTCTTGCTCTCGCTCTTCGAAGATTCGCGGATCGTTTGGCCCGCAAACCGGAACTTATACCACCAAACCTCTCCCCGTTTATAAACACTCATCATGCACCATCCTTTTTCGGCGGACGTCCGCCCTTCTTGCCGTTTTCTCGTGCGATCTCTCGAATACGCTCGATTCCCAAACGCTTGACGCGCGCAGCATAGCTGCGCTTCCCGAGCCAGCTTGTGAATCGCTGAATCTCACTCTGTTTCATGGTTCATATCCTGATCTGTTTGGGTTATTAAGTCAAGCTTTTGAATGATAGAATTAGTTGCGCGGCTAGGCTATGCGGGCCGAGGAGCGGGCGCATCCCCGTCCTGTCTGCGGGGCACCGCGGGGTTGTTATGCACTGGCGGGGATTTGACCAAAGCCTATACGCACTCAAGATTGGCCAACTTTCTCGCGGGTGGCACAAGAAAACCCGAGATGCTACAACGCGTGTTCGCGCTGAGCAGAAAAGGATTGGTCAAGGCGAAGGCGTTGGTTTCTATGCAAAGCTAGCGGACGCGCGCATCGCAGTTCTTTGTGAGCATCTTGAGGACGTGGACGGAATCTGTCGGGAAGTATGGCGGGCGCAGGGCGGAACTCTGACCCCAGCGTTTGTTCGCGAGGTAATACGGAACTTCGCAGTTTTGGCAACAATTCGTGCTTCGTGCGCTTCGATTCGAGGGGAGATCGAGCTGATGGCTCGTCGCACTCGCTTCTTGGGCTTGGCTCCTGTGCTTGGTCATCTTATGCGCGAGAAGGGGCAGCTCGAAAGTGATTGGTCCAACCGCTACGAAATAGAAGCGCGCGAGCTAGAGTTGCAAGCGAAGCTAGGAGCGGCGAAAGTAGCGGAGCTTTCAGTTAATTCGCGAGCCGTTTCGGTTATCAGCAGCGTCACCCAGAGACACGGAGAGAGTTTGGTGGTTTTGACTGCTGATCTGTGGCGGGAATTCCACGACAAATTCAAGTCACTGGCAAACGAGGAAAGGTCAATTCTACGAAAGACCCGAGAAGATCGCCGTCTTCGTGTCTACTGTACCTACAATTCGGATAGGACGCCCCATGAGTCTCAGTTAGTTCAGGCGGGGATTGTCTGCTTGCTATACAGGCTCGAATCGGGGATATGGGACATCAGCAAGGGCCCAAGCGAGGAAATCAAGGCTAGTTTCGTAGCTCAGGCGACACGTGCGGGAACGCAACTTGGCCATCCGTGTGGCACCACGGCACTCGACTTTTGGCTACACAGTCTTTGCCTTGACCTAAGAATAACGGACAGTCGGAAGCTCTTCGCGCCTAGCGATACCGGCGGGATCATAACGGAGGTCTGCGAGGCTTCGGCGATCTTCTGTTCTCGGCTTGAAAAAAAAGCGTTAGACCTGCAAGCAGCCGATCCAGCGGAAACACCAAATCGAGATAGGGTCATGCTGTTCGTTGAGAGTGCAGGTGGCCGCAGCACAACTCAAGACAGACCAGAACCTGCGACGTCGTATTCGAAAGCTCGCACTAAGACGCTTGAGAACAGGCTGACGGAAATCCTAGGCAGGTTTCATTACCTTGAGCAACGGTTTCCCGATTGGAAAGTTTGCGGCAGCGGATACGGCCCCGGCAACGAACTCCCAGCGTATTACACTGAAATACGACGGTTGCAGAAGGACCGCGAGAGTATTCTTCTCGAACTTAGCAAACGCCTAAAGTCGGAAGCGCTCTCCGAATCGGTTAAACCGAAGGCGCGTCGCGCCAAACGAATGAACGCAGTTGTCGGCCGTCGGAGTTCTTCGCCTAAAAGCACCGAGCCCGCAGATGGCCGGAAAGGGGATCCTTCACTTCTCGACCGCAAGGACAGAGTGACGTTTCGGATCGCTGAGGAATATCTTGGCGTTACCGAGAGACAACGCCAAAACCTCATCAAACGCGGTTCACTTACTGTTGAAGGACAGGGACACAACCGGAAGATTACGACCGAGTCGCTCAGAAAGTATCTTCCACCGGAAAACCCGAAATAACCCGAAGCAAACCGAACTGACCCGCAATCAACCACCTTGCCATTTGCGAATTACCCGCTATTCTCGCCTCGTCTACTAGAAATATCGCGATCGATCACAAAGTTAATCAAGCGGTGGTGGGCGCAAATGAGAAAACTGCTTACAGTAGCGGAAACGGCTGACGCGCTCAGCCTCAAAGTTTCAACCGTGCGTGCGTGGATTGCCAAACGCAAGTTGCCACGAGTGAACTGTGGCCGGGCTGTGCGCATCCCGGCTGCGGCCATCGCGGAGTTTATCGAGCGAAACACAATCCCCGCAAGAGAAGAGCGGCGATGATTTTGGAAGCGATCCTCTCGCGCCTTAAGTCCGTCCGGCACTCCGGCGAGAGATGGATCGCGCGGTGTCCGGCCCATGAAGATCGCAGTCCGTCGCTCTCAATTCGTGAGAGCAACGGGAAAATCCTGTTGCACTGCTTCGCCGGATGTACGGTTGACGCGGTTTGCGAGGCACTCGGGATCGCGGTGAGGGACCTGTTCGAAAAACCGGAAAATGTTCATAGGCGAGAGCCGGACATCGTTCGATTCGCGTACGGCCAAATCAAGGGTCTTCGCAGTCGCCTGACGCCGACTGAGCGCGAGCGGTCTACGACGGTCGTGCTCGCAAGCCGCGAAAACCCTGATCCTGCGATTGCTCGCGCTCTGGCATTGGCGGTCGAAGGCGAGATTGTTCAGGTGACCCTTAAGGAACTACGTGTATGAGAGTGGGGCGCATGGAAGAAGTCTCATCGGATGGTCGGGCCCGAATCATTTACGACGCGGAGCACCGAGCTGCTCCGCCTTGCGAGGATGGTGCCGCGCTTCTACGAGACGCCGAAGCGTTCGTCCGCCGCTATTTGGTGTTACCCGCGGGCGCACTGCTTCCCATTGTGCTTTGGGGAAAAGGGACACATCTGTTTTCAGTCTTCGATTGCTTCCCTTACTTAGCCGTGGTCTCGCCGACGAAGCGGTGCGGGAAAACCCGATTGCTAGAGGTCCTCGGACTGATGTGCTCCAACGCTGAGCGGACTTCAAACATTTCGGAGGCCGCGCTCTTTCGATTAATTGACCTACACCACCCGACGCTACTTCTTGATGAAATGGAACAACTCCAAGTGAAAGGCGAGCGAGCGCAGATTCTGCGGAATTTGTTGAACGCAGGGAACCGTCGAGATGCCGTGGCGATTCGATGCGCCGAAGGAGGCGCGAGGATTGAGCGGTGCAATGTGTTTTCTCCAAAAGCCCTTGCAGCAATTGGTTCGTTACCCGACACGATCACTGACCGCTCAATCTGCGTACAGATGCAACGTCGAATCCGCGAAGAGAAGATCGAGCGATTCCTGTTTCAGAAGGTCGAACCAGAGGCGCGCAAGATTCGTGAGCGATTCGCTGGATGGGCGAAATACCATCGAAATACGCTCCAGGCTGCCTATGCTGACGCGCCTGATTTGGATTTTCTGGGAGACCGCGACGCCGAGGCGTGGATGCCGCTTTTCGCCATTCTTGCTGTTGCCGATCCGGAACGACTCAAAGAGTTGCGGCAATCAGCCGAACTCCTTTCAGGTCAGAAACAGGAAGATGCAGGAGACGAATCCCTATCCGTACGCGCGCTATTGGACGCAGAGGGAACACTGTGCGATAGCGTAGAGCACGTTAGAAGCGCTGATTTGCTCGCTCGTCTGAAAGCAATTGAAGAATCGCCATGGAGCAGCCAAGATTTCGACGCCCGGCGACTAGCGCGTCTCTTTCGGCCATTCGGCATTCGCTCTAAACCCTTTCGCGACGGAGACGCAACCCCACGTGGGTACGAAGTGCGCAGGATTCGCGAGATTGCCTCTCGGTACAGAGCTGGGTTATCCGCAACAAGCGCAACACCCGAAGAAAACAAAGACTTAAGAATCAATGGCGTTGCGGGTGTTGCGGATCGGGCGCCCTTCTCCCAGGGGTAGCTAATGGCGATCAATGAAGGCGTGACGAAAGCGATTGAAGCATTGAGGGCCGTCTGCGGGCAATCGCACTCTTGGGAAATGTCTTCCGGAAAGATGGCACGGCTTCCACGGAAAGTGATGCCGACATGCTGGCATTGCGGCGGATCGGGCGAATGCAATTGCTCGGCATGCGGCGTGATGAAACCTTCCACCGTATGGGCTTCGGGGGAATGCGTTGCTTGCAAGTGTGGAAAGGCTCGGGTTCAGTGAACGCCAGCGACACCGAAGGAACCTGAATCATGCCGAGGATTTGCAACAGGGAAGGTTGCGGGAAACGAATCCTGGCGAAAGATGGCAGCCCAGATTATCGGAAGCACTTCTGTGGCGCGATGTGCCTGAAGATCGACAAGCGGGAGCGTTTGCAAGCCAAGAGGGCACGACTGGATGGTCGCCGTTGTCCTCATTGCGGTCGAAAGCCCGTCGTCGGCGCTGTAGTCGATGTTAGTAGGGAGGGTTCACGAAGCCCCGGGGGGCGTGCTGAGGTGGCCGTGTGAAGCTTCACCACACACGCAGGAACGCGCGGTGGTTATAGCCGGGAGCGCAGGCCGAAGCAGATAGTTAAGCGTCCCAGAAGAGCCGCAACATGAGAATCAGGATATTTACTTTTATTGATTCGAGCGGAAGACCATGACACAAGAAAAAAAGATACCGGCAAAACCGATTGGAGAGCGACTTCTCACTCTCCGTGAGGCAGCGGAAATGCTCAGATTGAATCCCCGTACCGTGCGCGAATACGTTCAACGCGGGGAGGTCGAGGGCCGAATTATCGGTGGACGCTGGAGATTTAGGCGTGCAGACCTTGACGCTTTCTTTGAAAACGCGCCCCGTAACTGGGACTTCGTTGCAAAGAATTAACACGGGGATTAGATGGTGAACGAACGGATATGCCCTCGATACAGGCGAGGGGGACGGTTCTTCGGGCGCAGGGTGAACTGCGAGCGTGTACCCGCGTTGCCCGCTGAGGTGGTGAGATGTGTTCTAGGCGATCCGCGAAATATCCCCTACCTTCTAGCCTGGAAAAGCGAGCAGGATGGCGAAATCAAAGAAGCCGTGCGCGTAATTCGTTTCACGCCGTCCCCTTGGCTTTCTGGTCTCGAGTTTGTAGAAGTCAAGCGCACGGACGGAAGCGTTTCGCATATTCGCGCTATCAAGTGGTCGGTGCCCAGAAATGGCGGATATGGAATCTTGCTCTCTTGTCCTTTCTGCTCTTCACCTCGGCGCGCCCTGTACGGATGGGAGCCAGGGGGACGGTACACTTCCAGCGTTCAGACCTGCAGTTGGCGGTGCCGAACTTGTGCCGGGCTTCGATACGCTTCGGAAGGCGGTGCGCTGGTACTTCGGTCGCGCTTCGCGATGCTTCGCCCGCTCTCGGGCCTGTCGAGCCCACGTCCCGGACCCTGGTACCCCTATGTTTTTTCTTCTCCGGCTGACGCAGTGTCTGCAGGATTCGGCAAAAACGACGAATGCTGATCGGAGCAGGTCGTTCAGTCACAAATAGGTCGGATGAAAACTGTTAACAAAAGCTAAGGTTGCCGAGGATTTCCGTGACACGTCAAGCACGGCAGGAGGTCGGATGAAGCTATCACTGCTAACAGCGACAGAACACCGAGCTTTCCGAGATTCAGAGTCGGACGAAGCTTGTGCCTCAGAACAGGCGAACGAACATCAGTTCGTGGAGACCAAGAGGTCGGAGCTGCGAAACGGGCTAACTCGCCGACAACGCACATTCGTGTTGGAGAAACTGGTCGGACTCAATGACAAAGACGCCGCCCTGTCTGCCGGATATTCCTTGAGCGTAGCCGAAAACACCAAGCAACGAATCTGGAAGCCGCAAGTGCGTGCCGAATGGGAGCGACTGCGATGCGAGCTTGCTGCCAGAGTTCTTCGTTAGGAAGCCTAATCGCACCGGTGACGTCAAGCGTGGGAAGTTTTTGTCTTAGCCTCTGCTGACCGTCCGACTTGAGGCAGAAGCGAGTCTTCGGGACATCATTCAGACGACTTGCCATAAAGGTGTGGCTCGAACGTAACCATCAGATTATGAAAGATCTTTCCGTCCGTCAGGGGGCGCAAATCCGAAAGATGAAAAATTAGGGTTTTATCGTTGGATGTTTCCCCTTGCAGGAGCTTGTTGTTTTCCAGGGTAGGGCTGAAGTTCCAAATCGCCCCCGCGCCGATTTGGCCGTTATCCGAGTTGGCAACTTCGACCGTTCCGAGCTCCGACTGAAGCGAAGTTGCTCGTAATTTGAGCGGTCCGATGATTGTTTGGGTGGAGATATTCTTGATCCGCACAGTCAATGTGGCCACATGCTTTGTTCGATCGTAGGTGGTCTGTGTCATTTCGAAGCGCACCCTGTCGGAAAGATCCACAAGATCATCGAGTTCTGGAGATCCATTCTTGTAAGCAAGCCCGCGGACCGTAACCGTAGCCGTCCAGACTTGGGGAATGCCGGTACGGTTATCGATCCAAAACGGGTGAAACCTTCCGGCCGCGTCTGCTGCAAGGCCGCCAGTGTCCCCCCCGGTGAAATGAAAGTTGTCCAGATAAATTCCTAATCTGCTGACCCGTTGCCCAAGTAAGTGATCGTCCTCGATGGCGATAACCTGAGGGAAGATGTTTTTTCCGAAGGAGCTCGGAGCCTCCGAGATTTGCGCACTAGGAAGCCATGTGAGTCCGCCGTCGAGCGATGCTGTGAAACGGATCCACCAGCCTAGGTTGTCGGGATTGTTCCGGCGATCATGCCACGAGACACCCACCACTCCGTCCTTGTTGACGGCGACAACTGGCATGCAGTCATCCGGCCCAGCCTGTCCCTCGGGGAAAGCATGATCATCGTTTACAGTTACCGGACTAGACCATGTCTTTCCTTTGTCTGTCGAATAAGCCAGTAAGATTTCGAGGCGGCCAGACCTGCGGTCTGGCCACACAGCGTATAGCCGGTCTCTAAAATAAGAGCTTCCAGGGTCGGCGGCGAGATAGGGAATTACACTTGTGAACGTCGCCGGCCAGTCAAGATAGAAATCACTGACCGTGACGGCGGGTGTCAACGTCTCACCGCCATCGTTGGAAGAGACAACCTTAAGCAGTGCATTTGGCTCATCGGGTTTGCTTTCACGTAGCCCTATGGGAATTCGTGCTTCGTCGAGTAACAAATTCTTCATTTCGCCGAACAGAGTTACCCACGTTCCATCGGACAGAACCACGCTATTACCCATCGCGGCGATCTCATGACCACTTGTAGAAAGCCTTATCACTGGTCCCGCGAAGTGCATTCCAGCGTCGTCTGAGTAAAAAAGGTTAATGCCGCTAAACTCTCGCGTGTCATTATCCATCGGAAGGGCATTTCCGAAACCGTGGATATAAACTCGCCCGTCATGCTTGGTGCCGCTCGTATCCGCAATGACGTAATTCCGATCGATCCAACGAAATTGGTTGGGAATCATTGTGGGCACCGACCATAAATTCCCATAGTCGGTCGACCGGAATAAAGCCAAGGCCATCTTGCCCGGTTCCGGATGAGCCTCGGCCAGGAAGTATGCCGCGCCAAGGGCGCTGAACGCGCAAGAAGGATCAAAACTGACATAAAAACCAGATGTCTCGAGTGTTGGTGTCCAGGAGTAGCCCCCGTCCGACGACACATACATGATGGTCCAACCTCTATTCCCTTTTTCCGAACTGATCATGGAACAACCTAGCAACCGGTTGGGGTCCTTGGCGTCTGCAGCAAGTTGCACTTCACCGTGCGGAAAATTCGCGCGCGCTTTGCTCACCTGGACGTTGGGTCCGATACTGAGCGAGCCTTGCGCACGCAGTACGTGAGGGATAAGGAAATAGTAAGCGACGATTATGAGGATGGCTTTTCTTCTTACAGAAGTTCTTTCGAGTAAGCTCATAGTAAAACAGTCCTTAGTAACGCTTTGATGGATCGAGAGAATCTCAGGTCCAAGGTACGAATCGCCTTCTGCCGCTTACAAGAGAAAGTTATAGATCGTTCCTTGCGCACATATTAGAAATTCAGTCGGAGCATGACTTGAAGTGAGCGGGGGCCGCCAATCTGATAGAGAGGGCTGAGCCCTCCCAGCGAGCCGTTGAGCGTTTCATAGGCGTACCCGAAGAGACCAGCACCATATGACAACTGGTTGTAGATCGTGCCAAAGTTGGGATGATTCAAGAGATTGAAGGCTTCGGCTCGGAACTGCAATCGAAGACGCTCGTGAATTGGGAATTCGCGGCGAAGGGCTAAGTCTGCCTGAACTGCACCGAAACCCCGTGCATAGTTGCGCGGAGTGTCCCCGTTGACGCCTACTGGCGCGGGTATGAAGGCATCGAAATTGATCACCCTCCCGCCCGGGTACTGTGAACCGTAGACATAGAGCGGTTGACCAGCTACAAGATCTGGTTGAAAGTTCTCGAACTGATGAGTTGTCGGTGCGACGGAAGTTGTACCAACGATGTTGACGGGAAGACCAGAACGGGCAGATATCCGCGTGTCAACACCCCAATGTTTTAGAACCGTCGATACCACGCGATTGGAGTAGGCTGCCGGAATGTCATAAGTCAATGCGGTCTGGAAGTTTTGTCGGATATCAAAGTCTGAGCTCGCACGCAGGAGTTGATAGAGCAGAAAGTTAATCGACGCGTCATCAATCGAGTGCGACCACGTGTAAGAAGCCAATACCTGCAAGCCATGCGAGACCTGCTTCTGATACTGCACTTGCAACGCATTGTAGCTCGAGGTGGCCTTGTTCGTCGTAAGCTGAAGGTCTAGCGTTTGGGTGAAATTCGGATTGCCAAGCTGGCCAGGAAAGTAATCGAACTGTGTAAGCAGCCTGCGCCCAGCAGAACCAACGTAGCTCACGGTTAGGGCTTGTTTACCACTCAAAGCCTGCTCCACAGCCAAGTTCCATTGCAGCGTGTAAGGCAGTTTGAGATTCGGGTCGAAGGCAAAGACAGTATTGTTGTACGGGGCCGCAGCGCTCGGCGCAGGCAATTGTAATTGCGTGGAGGTTAACGGGAAGCTGACTCCGGAATATTGAAGTTGAGAGCCGAGGCCGACCCCCAAGAAGCCCTCTGTACCCTGTGTATTCCCCGTGTCATAGAACATCCCGAAACCGCCTCGAATCACGGTTTCGTGTCCGGCACTCTGCTGTAATTGATATGCCATACCCAGCCGGGGAGCAAAATTGCTCCAGGTTGTTTTCCAGAGGGGAGTGCCTGCGGGGGCGAGTTGCGTCGTAGCGAGATCGGTGACTTGCGTTACAGTGTAGGGTCCGGGGCCTGTAACGGTGGTCGGTGCCGGGTTCACGTCCCAGCGCAAGCCCAGCGACAGAGACAGCCGTTCTGTTGCCTTCCAATCATCCTGTCCAAAGGCTGAGAAGTTCGTGTACAACGGTTCGATGACGGCCGAAGCGTTCGACTGTGCCCCAGCGGAGTCCGCGGTGTTTGCTAGAACCGAAGCCTCACTAAAGTAAATTGCAGACTCTTCTATGCGAATCGGAGTGGCCTTTGTGGCCAGCCGACGCCAATCCACACCGAACTTCAGGCTATGCTTGCCAACCGTCCAGCTGTAGGTGTCGACCACATTGTATTGTCGCTGCGATGCCGGTCCTTGGCCCACGTTGTACTCTGGAAATCCACCATAGCAAAGGCAAACCAAAAGAGACGCCCCCTGTTCGGGAGGCGGGAATCCCGCACCACTAGGACCCGGTATGCTGCTAAGACTGAAAGGTACCGCTCCACCCAGCACCACCGGATCGTCCACGTAGCTGCTGTTGTTTTGCGTGATGTTGAACCGAAAGTCGTTGCTTTGTCTCATCGTAATGAGGCTCGTCGCCCCCAGCGTAAGCGTGCGAATGTTGAAGATGTTCGTTATCTTAGTGGTCTGAAAGTACGAGCCGCTGTCGGATGAAGTGCTCGCGTAGCGGCCAAATATCTTGAACGTCTTGCTCAAGTTATGGTCAACGCGCACACTGATGTTGTCCAAGTTCGCGGGAATCGAAACCACAAGATTGTAAAAAGCAAGGCCGTCATTTAGTCCGTCCTCGCCTCCATTCGGTAAAGGGAAGGCATTCAGGAGTGGCTGTAGTGCACTCGGGGCGTTCTGACGCAGGCCCATATCTGGAACAGAAACCTGGGTGACCGCTTGGGGTTGCAAGAGACGCAAACCTTCGTAGGAAGAGAAAAAAAACGTCTTATCCGTGCCATCGTAGACACTAGGGATGATCAGCGGGCCACCCAGCGTGCCCCCAAAATCGTTCTGCCGCTCCGCCTGTTTGGGTATCGGGGGGGTTGCCGCATCGTCAAACCAGTTGTTCGCATCCATGGCGTCGTTGCGCAGATAGTCATATGCCGAGCCGTGCCATTCATTCGTCCCGGAGCGCGTGAGAAGGGAGAACTGACCTCCAGGTGTGCGACCGTACTCGGCTGAGTACGTAGAGGTAGTAGCCCGGAACTCCTGCAGGGCGTCAATGGAAACGAGGCTTTGTGTTGTGCCTAGAGCCGTTTCTCCAGGGACTCCACCACCAAAGCCTGCACCGGCACCAAAGCTTCCCGGGCCAGTACCCGAATTGGAACTAACACCGTCCACGGTGAAATAGTTCGCCTCCGTGCGTTGACCATTTACAGTGAACTCGCCACCGACGCCGACGGCTGTATTGCCGCCGCTACCGGCATTACCAACCAATGCGACCCCCGGCGCCAGTGCCAGAAGACTTTGAAAGCTCCTGCCATTTAGCGGCATGTTATCCACGAACTGCCGATCTACAACAGTGCTCACCGTCGCGTCGGTGGTGTTCACGACAAGGCCACCCGCTTCGACTGTCACCGTCTCGTTGACAGAGCCGATCTGTAACTCGAAATTGATCGATGCGACGTCTTGGACGTGCAATTCTATGCCACTTTTTACGACGCTCTTGAACCCATCCTTATCGATAGTCATCCTGTAGATCCCGGGCTGGAGAGCGGGGATCCAGTAGATTCCTTGATCGTTAGTGGTTGTTCGGGCGGCTACATTAGTGCTGAGATTGGTGATAATGATGGTAACGCCTGGAACACTTCGTCCGGCCGGATCCGTGACGAGTCCAGTAACTGCTGCCAACTCATCGGCGCGACCGACTGTCAAACATATCATGCATGCAAAAACCAACACGTGCGCTCGCATCGACAATCGTCTCACGAGCATATCTCCGTCCACATAGTTGTGATTTTAGACCGTCAAATAGGCTATTCCCGATTTGGGGCGATTTGTGTCAGGTGTGTGAAAATTCGTTGAGGGACGAATAAGCCTTACGGGTGGTTCGGCGGGCCCACTAGGTTTGCGTAGAGGACCTTCTTACCGCGCGGTGCGGCACTCCCCCCGGCGGGCTCGACAGTGACAAACACAGCATCAATGTGGGAGAGCACATCCGCCCGGTTGACAGTTAGAACCCATCGACTCGTCGGACTGTCATCAACGGTGAAGACACCCAGATTGAAAGGTTCCCCGACATTGGCCTCACGATAACCCCAAGCCTGGAAGACAACCCGCTTGTGATTCTGTTGATCCTGGAGATCGAAGGCGTAGAACACAAGGAGCTTCTTCTCGACGTAGTAGACACGTCCGTAGGTACGCTTTGTTTTTCCATCACCAGTGACGTCGTATACATCCACAATGTGAAGATCGCGGGCGCCAAATAAGTTTCGCGCCTCGACTTCGCTAGGCGAAGCAGGCTGCGAGTTTGTTTCAAGGTTCCCATCTTCTCGGCTTTCGGTTTTCATAGCGACTTGAACACTTGCTTGCCGAGCTTGGTACAACTCTGCCAGCGCCTCGCGTAACTTTGCGTCGGATTCCTGCTGAAGCTTTGCCAGTCGTTCACGGTCTCCATCGTTCGACGCTACTTGCTGGCTGAGCTGTTCGACAGTTGCAATCGTTGCTGCCAATTTCTCCTGGCTGGCCTTTTCGCGTGCAAGCAGTTCGTCGTTCTTAGCTTCAGAGGCTTTGAGGGACTTTTGCAGGATATCCCGCGCTCTTTGGCTTTCTTCGAGGGACCTCACAACGGCATTGTCGGGTGTGGCCCACTTAGGGATCTTAGCTCGTTTGAGCGAATCCACGACCGACTGCAATTCGCGCGAACGCGCCCGCTCGGCAGAAATATTTTTCACTGTGCGCCAGACTGCAATTCCAGTCGCGACGGAACCGGTCAGCAAGATCGCTGCAGCAATTCCGTACACAACTCGGCGATAGCCCCTCGGACGCCTATGACTTCCGTCATTACTATTGTCCGCCCGAGTGTCTTCACGCGTTTGCTTCGATACAGCGTGTAACCGTGGCGCCTCCGTCTCCAGTCGGATTCGGAACTGAGCAAGATGTTCCCGCGCACTCGTCTCATCGCCAAGATCGATATCTTCGATGGAATTACGGCCCGCAACGGCTACTCCTAGATCGTTCAAAGCGACATCTGCGAACGCTGCATACGTCTCCCTACACGCGGGACAGTCCGTGAGATGCTTGCGGAGACGCTCCAGCTCAAGCGGATTCAATTCGCCCACTACAGCAAGGGCTGCAAGTTCTTCGAATCTTTCCTGGTGTGAATCTGAACTAAAGCTTGATTTCATAGTCGTCCCGTCGCTTTGTGGAAGCTGCACCTCGAACCTCGATTCGGCGGGCTCCGTCATTCAAAATTGCCTTCAACTCTTTCAGCCCTCTGTAGTAGCTATTCCTGATTGCGCCCAATTCTTTTCCTTCCAGCTGTGAAATTTCCCGCAATGTGTGGCCTTCAAAATGCAACAACTCCACGACTCGACGCTGCGCCGGAGTCAGGCCGGCGAGGCCTTGTTCGACGATCTCTTTCTCTTCGACGCTTCTCTGAATAAACTCCGGCTGGATTAGTGCTGGATCGCGACCATCGCCATCTTCATCCACATGCGGTGCGTAGAATTGGCGCCTCCAGAGGTACGTGCGGCGCTTCAATGACTTGTAGTAGCCGAATTGAAGGACCCAGGTTCGCGCGCTACCCACAGAAGGATCAAATCTTGCACGTTGCTGGTGAATGGCAAGAAACACATCTTGAGCGATATCTTCCGCTTCGGATCTATCCCGAAGAATCTTAAACGCCAAGTTCGATAGCGGCCGGAAGAAACGCAAGAAAAGCAAGTCAAAACAGTCTTGGCAGCTATGCGCAATGTTATGAAGGAGTGCTTCATCCGTCAGCAATCCGACATGCTGATGCCCTGCCATCTAGGCTGGATTATATGAGTGTGGGGTTACGCTAAACAAGTAGCGGCAAGCAAATATTTTTTCCATTCCAGTGATACAAATCGCGGATTTCTGGAGATACATTCCCAGCCACCCCTACCCACATCTTGCGCTAGTGCGCTTCTTCCATGTCCTGCAACCCTGTCTCGGGGTTTCTGATTCTGAGGTCGCTGCCCGGAAGCCAGTCAACGGGAGAGAGAATCAAAGCTCCATTAAGATTTATCACAGCGGGCAACGCAGGTTTGGGCCCTCCATCCGATTCGAATCTCTAGAGGTATGCTTGCCAAGATACGACGGCTTCGCCTTTGTTCCCTCATAGGGCTGCTCATACAACTACAGAGAATGTTCGCAATTGCGGAGGTTGCGTGCCAAAGGGATTCTCTTTTCTTGCGCATCGTTCGGCATCGGCAATAGCTCGTTCAAGACTTGCAGCTATCTATGGTTGGGTTTGGAGCGAGTCTTCGGCCGACCGCCAAGCTTTCCATTCTCTCTGGCGGCTTTTGCCTTCGCTTTCGACTTGACTGAACCTCCGAGTTTCCCGAGCTGACGCGCAATTCTTCTTAAATCCATGTTTGCAGCCTAAACTGACCCAGTAGAGC
Organism: uncultured Acidobacteriota bacterium; assembly: GCA_963714785.1. Taxonomy (GTDB): domain Bacteria; phylum Acidobacteriota; class Terriglobia; order Acidiferrales; family UBA7541; genus Palsa-295. Next base: position 8,575 of record CAVQQE010000020.1, on the reverse strand, counting down.
TGTCAACGCTACGGTCGATGTTACTATTTTACCCATGCGCTTGGGTTTAGTGTTGTGGGACATTTTGCGGTTTATCGGTCCCGGAAGTCACCCTCTTAGAATCAAAAACAAGGACTTAGGTGCCGTCCAGCAATGCACAGAACACCTCTACGGTGCATCTTTCTTGTATAACCCAAGCGCTTCGGTTATAATTACACCTGATGGGGAGGCCCATATGGACTTCAATGAACAGCAGGCCGCAACCTCGGCGAACCAACGTACGCACCTGACCGAATCGGAGATGCTTGAGATTCTCGAACTGGCCCGGCAGACCGACGCGCGCGCGTGGGCAATCTTCGCACTGGCTTTCAATCACGGCATGCGCGTCACTGAATGCCTTCAACTCCGCGTCGAAGGTGACATCAGCTGGAAGGACAGGACGATTACTGTTCGGCGGCTCAAAGGTTCACTCACCACGACCCAGCCCCTTATGGAAATGCGCGGTAGGCCCGCCCTGTCCGAACTAGCCGCGCTCAAAGCCTTTCTAAAGGTTCGTATCGATGACGGATCGGGGATGTTGTTCACTGGTCAGAAGGGTGCTTTGAAGCGCTGGACTCTGACTCGGATGTTTCGTTCGTACTGCGAAAAGGTTTCAAAGGCTCGGGTAGAACGTGGGCTTGCCCCTATCGCTCAAAACGCAATGCACTTTCATTCGATCAAGCATACGATTGCCACGATCTTGGCATCCAGGGTTGATAATATTTTCATCGTCAAGACGCTGCTGGGTCACTCGGCGATTTCCAGCACCATGCAATATTGCCATCCCGACCAAAAAGCCGCGGCCATCAAATCGAAGCAAGTGTTGGCGCAAGTTTTCTCGGGAGTGTAACACTGCAAGCATCGCTCAGCGTCAGCCCGCGCCGAACTTTAGTGCTTCGCGACGAGTTTCAGATGTTGCAATGGTGGCTGTTGGCAATGACCTGACTGGTTGGAATTGAAGTAGTGATTGCCGGATTTTCACCAGCATATTCATACTACTGGATCAACACTGGCATGCCTGCAGCAATCGCAGACTCCAAGTTCAGTCGAATACCTTTCCTTTCTGAGCAATCCTCCGAAAAATCTTCATCTGACACTCGTAATCATGTTCTTGAAGTCGGACAATTTGAATACATCGAACTAGAAAAACTAAAAGTGGATAATCTAGGATCCGATTGCTGCATTAAGGCTATTTTTGGAGGCTCGCAAATAGGCGCAGGTCTGTTGAAGAATTTCATTGTCATATTCGACTACCCCCACGGGCGTCTCATTCTTGAAAGGCCACACTAATCGGCGCGGCAAGCAGCCTTGGCTTTCCCACGGTAGTGGAAACGCGTGCGTAGAGAGCTACCTCATTTGCGCTTCCCAAGAAGCGCATCCTGCGCCACATCCCACATATGGCCTTTCCGCCGAAGCGCCAAACCCGAGGTCGAACATGAATCGCAGACGAAACGTTCTTATTCTGCTTCGGTATTTGTCCTCTGAACAAGGTTCACAACTCTGAATTGAGCGATAGGCAATCCGCAGTCGGAGAGTCGATTCTTGCTTTCAAATCCACACATCCGAATGTCGCCCCGAGGCAGGGCGCGATTCGCTTTGAGCGAAAACGCGGCCTGCGACGCGAGGTTGCTGGCAGGCTGCTGCGCTAGGATGTCCCACACTCGCAAACAGCCATACAAGCATCGCAAGCGGGTACGCCGTTAGCTTGACATCCTCTGTCGTAGAGATTATGTTTTGTTTACCTCCTGGTGGCCATTAACCTGTAAGTAAAAGTTCGTTCACATGCAATGAGTGACCGTGAGCACATTAAGTTGTGCCCGAGGTCATTAATCTCAGCCATTGTGATGTTTGAAATGTCCCGTCACGTTTTCCAAGATTCATAAATAGAATGCCAGCTTTTGCGGAGGCGAGCCGTGATAACGAGAGCGCGCGCGATTTGCGTTATCCTGTATTGCCTTGCTTGCGGAACAATCTGTGGAACGGGTGCCGGGCAGTCGAATCCGGTTCCCCTCATCAATCAGGGCGCCAGAGTTGACTCTCCGAACAGTGCATCCCAAGCCGACCCGAAAGCTCAAGCCAAGATTCTCAACCAATACGGCAAGCTGCCGCTGAGCTTCGAGGCAAATCAGGGGCAGACTGATGGGCAGGTGAAGTTTCTTTCACGTACTGGCGATTACTCGCTTTTCCTCACTAAGGATGAAGTGGTGCTCACGTTGCACGGCAAAACGAATATAAGCACGGCGAAGACCGCAGGTATCGCTCACACGTTGCAGTCCTCTTCAACCAAAGTCGGTGAAGTGTTGCGGATGAAACTCCGCAATGCAAATCCCGCGACCAAGATTGTTGGAGAGGATGAATTGATGGGCAAGGCCAACTACTTCATTGGAAGTGACCCCGCGAAGTGGCTCAGCGGTGTTCCAACTTACGCGAAGGTTAAGTACGAGGGAATTTATTCCGGTATTGACTTGGTTTACTACGGCATGCGGGGTCGGCTGGAATACGACTTTGTCGTTGCTCCCGGTGCCGACCCGCGGGCGATCTGCCTCAATTTCACAGGTGCCCGCAGTATCAAGCTAGATAAGAAGACGGGCGACTTGCTGGTGAAAATGGGTGGCGAATACATCCGTTTCCATAAACCAATTATCTACCAAACTCAAGTAGAAAGGGACAAAGTCATCATTGATGGTCATTATAAATTCATCGGTGGCCACAACGTGGTCTTCGACATTCCCTATTACGACAAGACGAAACCTCTTGTCATTGACCCTAACTTGACTGTTGTTTATTCCACGATTCTCGGTGGAAATGCCACTGGTGCCACCGGCATTGCTGTGGACACTTTGGGGAACGCATATGTGACGGGTGACACAGAATTTATCAGCTTTCCAACTACTCCAGGGGCGTTTCAGACGTCGATTACCAGCGGCGGGTGGAATGGATTCGTTTCTAAGCTCAATCCTACGGGAACTGCGCTCATTTATTCAACTTATCTCGGCGCTAACAATCTCGTAAATCCGTTCAGCATTGCAGTGGATTCGTCAGGAAACGCCTACGTGACGGGTACAACTTTTGCAACGAACTTTCCCACAACCGCTGGGGCTTTTCAAACCGCTCTTGGCGGAGGGGAGTCAGACGGCTTCGTGACAAAGTTGAACCCTGATGGTTCTGCGCTCGTCTATTCTACATATCTCGGCGGTAGTGACAGGGATGAGGGGATTTCGATTGCTTTGGATTCCGTCGGGGACGCCTATGTGGCGGGCTGGACGTTTTCGACTAATTTCCCTGTTTCTTCCGGGGCCTTCCAAGTAATCTGCGGCGGCGGCTGTGCAGGGGGCACGTCTGACGCTTTCGTCACAGAGCTTAATCCGACCGGATCCGCGCTGGTCTACTCGACTTACCTCGGCGGCAGCAACGACGATCAGGCCGCCGGGATCGCAGTGAACTCTAATGGAAACGCCTACGTGACGGGTCAAACTTCTTCAACCGACTTTCCCACAACCCCTGGGGCTTTTCAAACGAGCTTACGTGAAAACCCTGGCGCTTTTGTGACAGAACTGAATTCGACAGGCTCGGCTTTGATCTATTCCACGGTCCTGGGTGGGACCGTTGAAGACGCCGGGACTGCCATTGCAGTCGATACCTCCGGAAACGCCTACGTTACAGGCGTAACTAACTCCGACGATTTCCCGACTACCAACGGAGCATTTCAGACAGTCTGCAATGGCGGTAGGGGCTGTGCCTTTAATGGGGACGCCTTCTTGTCCGAGTTTAATCCGACAGGTTCGGCTCTCGTCTATTCCACCTATCTTGGCGGCGGTGGGTACGATGTTGGACTTAGCATCGCTATAAATTCCCCAGGCGTCGCTTTTCTTGCCGGTTACACGGAGTCAAATGACTTCCCTGTAACGCCCGGAGCTTTTCAGACCAGCTGCAACTATGACGGCAGTAGCTGCAGCAGTGGCTATGGCAGTGCCTTCGTTCTCGAATTCAACACCTCCAACTCAACACTTGTGTACTCTACGTACCTCGGCGGAGACAGCGATGATGGGGCTTTGAGTGTCGCTCTAGATTCATCCGGCGGTTTCTATGTCACTGGGAACACCGATTCATCCAACTTCCCGACGACATTCGGCGCGCTCCAAACGGTTTCTGGCGTTGAATGCGCTTTCGTGACCAAGCTTGGGGCGGCGGCTGTAACACTGACTCCTTTGTTCCTCGATTTCGGGAACCAAACTGTAGGCGTGTCCAGCACTCCACAGGTTTCAAACCTAGCCAATGCGGGCAACTCTACTTTGAGCATCACGTCCATTGGAGTTACCGGAACCAACAGCGGCGACTTTTTCGAAAGCAACTCGTGTGGCACAACCGTTCCAGTAGGTGGCAATTGCAACATCACCATCACTTTCAGCCCGACGGCACTTGGAACTAGAACCGGTGCGGTAACGATTGAAAGTACTAATGACAATCTGCTGGGTGTCAATCTCTACGGCAATGGTGCGACGGGAGCGACGACCACCAGTCTTACTTCTGCTCCAAACCCCTCAGGTCTCGGTCAAGCCGTCACGCTCAGTGCGGCAGTAGCCCCTGTCAATAATGGAACCCCGACGGGCACAGTGACTTTCTACGATGGAGCGACGTCTTTAGGAACCGTTGGCCTTAGTCTCGGCGCTGCCCAGCTAGTTTCCTCTGCCTTGCAGGGTGGAGAAAATGTTTTAACGGCTTCCTACAGTGGAAATGACATCTTTCTGCCCAGTACTTCGCCTCCTGTATTCCAGGCGGTGAACCAAGGCGTGGTCACTGTCACACTGGGATCGAACCCGAACCCGTCCTACGTGCAGCAAGTAGTAATGTTTACTGCGACGGTGGTCGGTGTAAATGGAGTCGTCCCTACTGGATCGGTGACTTTCAAATCTGGAGCACTGGTGCTCAGTAGCGTTCAACTCGTCAATGGCATTGCGTCATTCAACACTTCCTACAACACCATCGGTTCCCAAACCATAATAGCCCTGTATTCGGGAGACGTAAATTACCCCAGCAAGAAGTCAAACGCACTGACTGAGGTTGTGAACAAGTACACAAGTAATGTGAGCGCAACATCCAGCCTCAATCCATCCGCTTATGGACAAACGGTTAATCTGACATCTCAGGTCACGTCCGCAGCCCCCAACGAGCCCACCGGAACGGTCACGTTCAAGAACGGGTCGTCTTCGTTGGGGACCGTTTCACTTGTGAATGGCTCCGCGCTTCTAACGAAAACGAATTTACCTGCAGGCACGCTGTCGATTACGGCAACCTATAGTGGCGACGCCCTAAACAGCACAAGCACGTCGCCTACGCTGAGCCAAGTTGTTAATCAGGCCACAACCACAACGACAGTCACTTCTTCTCCAAACCCGTCGGTTGGTGGACAGAAAGTAAGCTTCACTGCAACCGTCAAGTCACCAACTACAACACCAGTTGGCACGGTCACGTTTACAACTGGAACGACGACACTCGGTACGGTCACTCTATCGGGAGGGAAAGCCACTCTGACCACGTCAACTTTGCCTGCCGGAACGACCACGGTCACAGCCACGTACAACGGGACTTCCAACATCACGGGGAGTTCCGGCGCGGTGATGCACTCGGTGAAGTACACAAGTAATGTGAGCGCAACATCCAGCCTCAATCCATCCGCTTATGGACAAACGGTTAATCTGACATCTCAGGTCACGTCCGCAGCCCCCAACGAGCCCACCGGAACGGTCACGTTCAAGAACGGGTCGTCTTCGTTGGGGACCGTTTCACTTGTGAATGGCTCCGCGCTTCTAACGAAAACGAATTTACCTGCAGGCACGCTGTCGATTACGGCAACCTATAGTGGCGACGCCCTAAACAGCACAAGCACGTCGCCTACGCTGAGCCAAGTTGTTAATCAGGCCACAACCACGACCACAGTCACTTCTACTCCGAACCCTTCCACTGTTGGAGAGAACGTAAAGTTCACTGCGAAAGTCAGGTCACAGACCGTTGTACAGCCGGTTGGCACCGTCACGTTCACGACTGGAACCACGACACTAAGTACCGTCAGTCTAGCCGGAGGGGACTCTAGTCTAACGACGTCAGCTTTGCCTGCCGGGACGAGCACGGTCACAGCAACGTACAACGGGACTTCCAACATCAGTGGGAGTTCGGCCGCAGTCGTGCAAACGGTAAATTGATGTGACTAACACAACCTGGATGCTGGATTCGACCCCAGCTTGAAACCTCCGGGAAAAGAGAAAGAATGGACGCAAGTCCTTTTTGCAGGAGGACTCGAAGGACAGTTGGTGGTCTATTTGGCCATTATCAAATGGGATGGCCGACGAAATAGTAGGCGGCAGTGGACCCATTTAATTTGGACCTCTCCAAACCATTTCCGTTCATTCTTGGTAAGAACAAAAGCCAAGATGCTTTTGACCGTTTGAAGAATACCGACCCGCCTCCTGAGCGCTGCTGAAGTAGCCATATGAGAAGATTCTGACATGTCTGTAGATAACTCCTCAAGTCCTATCCGGTGGAGCGATGTTACCTCGTGGAATTCGGTCGGATGGTATGTCGCTCTTTTCATCGGCATATGGGGTGCGCTAATGGGAGTAGGAGCATATTGGCCAGCACATGGGTTTTTCGCGGTGGCAATGGTTCTCGCGTGTGTGAAATGGGCGCATGCTACGCACATTCACACCTCGGACAGGAAGATTGTCCCTTTCGCGATAGGGTTAGTCCTCGCGTTCGCAGTCATCTGGGTAACAACATTATGGACATCAAAAAAGGTTGAAGAATCGGCTAAAGAAAAAAAGGACCTCGAGCAACTTAATCGTATCCCCAAACTCCAGTCGCAGGTGCAAGAACTTCAAACCCAGAACAGCGATGCTAATCTGAAACTCGCAGCGAAAGAGGACACGATAGAGGGCCTCACCAAAGTTGTTATTCGCCAGAGTCAAGAACTAGCCACTAATCAACATAAGGACACTACTCAGGTGGTTGGCAATGTCACAGGTGGTGACACCTTTTGCTATGCGGTGTTATGGTCAAACGATGTTGACCCTACAAAGCCTCCCTCTGGTAGCTATCGAATCGGATTACTTATCGTCGGAGACTTCCCATTGCGCGGCATCAGCGTCCGCGTGACTGATGTCCAGAGAACAAAAGCCATAGTCTCAGATAAAACTCTTACCGGAGAGCAGAGTGCGCATGCGTTACTAGCAAATGACATCTCCTTCAATGTTACCCAAACCTTAGTTCCTGACCACGTAGCCATCATAGGCCCGGTCTTCTTAGGTATCGGTGACGAGCATGATCTGAACATTTTTTTTCAGTCGTTGAACGGGGATTGGAGTGAAGAATTCCGCTGCAAGAAGATCAATGGGGAATGGGTCCAAGCAATCAGAGTACTAAGACAACAGAAGTCAGGTGAAAAGCCACGTTATTGGACGAAGATCGACAAGGATTTTCCAAGGAATTCCCATGGAGAAGTCGATTGGAATTGATTTGGCTTTCCCGGTTGACGGGTGCTGTATGTGATCCGTGTTTCAATTGCGCTACTCATTGTGCCAACGCGCCTAGCAAAGTACGGATACCCTCCGGACCTTCAGGACGCCGCCGTGCAGATCGTTCTACAACAGGCGGAAGCACTTTCGGCCGAGTGGTCGATGGCCTCAGAAGTAGAACTAAATCGCGATTAGGTTAATTTTGTTAAATCCCGAGAGAGGTCTCGAATGACCAACGACCAGATCCTGGCATATGCCACGTTGCTCCTCGCGGGTTTCACAGCGGCGAGTATTGTTGTCGGAGTCGTACAGTACCGTCGTCAGTGCAACGCGCAAGTTTTCCTCGAGTATACGACTCGATATAGCGAGATCATGAACCGATTTCCCTCGGAGGGCCTAAAGGCGCGCCTGAATATTCTGGCAACGCCGCCCGAGACGAGCGATGAGCTTTCACTCGCTGCATTGCGCTATCTGAACCTGTGCTCTGAGGAGTTTTACCTCTGCAGAAGGAAGTACCTCTCCAGCGACGTCTGGGGAATATGGGAAGCTGAGTTAAAGAGAACGTTGTCTAGCCCGCTCTTTGTTCGAGAATGGGCAGGAATTCGTGAAGAGTTTTGATCTTACCCCGAGTTCTCAGAGTACGTAGAGAGGGTCCAGCGTGAGTGCGCAACGACGATTGCTCATTAGCTCGACCGCGCAGAGGTTCCGATTGAGTGTTCAGACAAAGCTACATCGCAGAGTGAGCTGATTCACCAAATCGGCTTAGATAGAATTCCACTCCTACCACTCACACCCTCTAAGAAGGATCAAAGCGCCCGGAGTCGAGTGAGCGAGGAGTGGCCGGAATTTCGGTGATGGGTTGCCTATAAAAGTGCCGCGTCACAGAAAATATGGCGCGAAGTGAATGTGCCCCATTTTGTGCCCACCCTACATCAGGAACCATCGTTCTTGGTAGCAATGGACAGGAAGGGAAATCGGCCTTACTGGCGCGGAAAATCAACACCATAGCGAACCGTCACACTCAGTCTCAATTGTCATTGGGCGGACTC
>CAVQQE010000019.1:0-25816 GCA_963714785.1 uncultured Acidobacteriota bacterium | reverse complement strand
TCCGGACGAGTAGTAACCGTAGATAATCTTGTCCCCGGGAACCCATACAATTCCGGAAATACCGTCGGCACGATTGATGCCACTGGTAATTTGTCGTGGCGGCGACAGCGACGCGCTGCTGCCGAAATTCGTGATCCAGAGGTTTCCCGTGAGCCCTACTTGGACAGTGGCAAGAGTCGATCCATCCGACGTGATGCTTGCGTCGATGTAGAAATTCAAATCGTTTGTGATTCTGCGCGAGTCGCCTCCCGGATAACTCACTTCAAATAACTGAGAGTTCAAAGACGTCTTATTGACGCGCGCAGGAAAAAGAACGGCAGAGCCCTCAGGTAGCCAAGCCATCTGGTCCGGGACTATCCAGTCGCTTGAGCCGAGGCGTGTCTTGATCTTGGAGTCCAGGTCCACGGTCTCAATCGCATATTTGTTGAATTCGCCGTCGGGGTTGTCTGAGATTGCAATTCGCTTACCGTCTGGAGACCATGCCGGACCGTCGCCGGACAAAAAGTTCGGGCGATTAAGGGTGAACAGAGTTTGCTCCCCAGTCCCGTCCGCATTCGCAACCAGCAAGCTTGAGTTCTTTAGCTTCGTGGCAAAACGTACAAAAACGAAACGCTTGCCGTCCGGGGAAAAGCTAACGGGACTGTCCACATCCGCGACGACTTGATGCGGAGAGCCACCCAAGGAAGGCACTTGAAATAGCGTTCCAAGTCCGGCAGATTCATCCCGTTTCACAAAATAAAGATAATTTCCGTCCAGCGAAAACGTGAGGCCTTCGATTTCTCCCGGGGAACCGATTTCAACCTGCACGGTGCTTCCTGTGGCTAATTGGCGAATCCATATTGCATGTGTGCCTTTTTCATCCGCGACATAGCAAAGCCATTTGCCGTCACTCGATATCGCAACGGAGTGAATATTGCCCGTCGAGGTTACTGGTGTAATCGTCATTTGCGAGAAAGACGATGGGTTTTCGTGGCGTGGGGTTCGATAGTGCAGGAACAAAGCGACCATCGCAGCGAGTCCCACGATAACGGGAGCGATTTTCGCGAGAGTGCGCCAGCTTGGCGTCGGAGGCGTGACCGCAGCGGTGGTAGTCTCCGCACTTGTGGGAGGGACCGTGGCTGTCGATGGCGCCGCATGAGTTCCCGATCGAGCTCCACCGCCTGCGCCAGACCATGCACTTCCACTGCCACTGGCAGCGCGCCCGGAGTCCGAATCACGCTTGAGACGTTTCAGATCTCCGCGAAGCTCTGCGGCCGTTTGATAACGAAGCTCTCGGTCTTTTTCAAGGGACTTGCCAATGATCTCTTCCAGTTTCGGCGGTACGTTGGGATTCAAAGAAGTGGGTGCAGCTGGAGTTCGATTCAAAATCGAATCGAAAATGACCGCCGAAGTATTACCGGTAAAAGCCGCCTGTCCTGTAGACATCTCGTACAACACCGCGCCCAGACTGAAAAGATCAGTGCGCGCGTCTAACTCTTCACCTCGCGCTTGTTCGGGTGACATATAAGCAATGGTTCCAATTGCCGAACCGGGGCTTGTAAGCAAAAGATTATTTGAAGTGATGTCGGTGGCGGTGCGACCAGCGCCTACGGATTCCGCAACGCGCGGTGACGCCGTTTGTTTCGCCAGACCGAAATCCAGAATCTTGGCCTGCGAACGAGAGGTGATAAAAATATTTGCCGGCTTGATGTCGCGATGTACGATGCCGCGCGCGTGGGCCGCATCCAATGCGTCCGCGATCTGCGTGCCCAAGTCCAACAAAACATCGGTGGCCAGAGGCCGCCCGGAAATTCGCTCCCTCAGAGTTTGGCCTTCGAGCAGCTCCATCACGAGAAATGGCCTCCCGTTATGCGAGCCCACGTCGTAAATCGTGCAGATCCCAGGATGGTTCAACGAAGATGCGGCTCTAGCTTCACGCTGGAACCGCTCTAAAGATCCAGGATCGCGCGCTAGATCTTCGGACAGGAATTTCAGCGCCACTTGGCGGCCGAGCCGCGTATCTTCTGCGCGGTAAACTTGGCCCATGCCGCCGCTTCCCAAGGGATCGATGATGCGGTAATGCGATATAGTTTCGCCCAACATTCGCACCAACATCGTAGACAACTCATGAGAAGCACGCAAGCGCTCAGCAACAATTCAACAAACAGCGCGACCTATCAGGAAGAAAACGTCAAGAGCGGGGGTAATGCTCAAACAGGGCGTTCAATTTGTACCGAATGATGCGCAACGTATTCGTGAAGGTTTGCGAGAATCAAAAGCAGTTCCAGCATGCGATCTCGTTGCTCGGGTTTCGGTTCGTCCGCGCCCTCTTCCAGGTTATTCACAATCGTCAGTGCATCCGAGAGCAGCCACTGAAGTCCGGTCGGATCAATTGTGCGCCCTTCACGGCAGTGTCCCAGAGCCAGATCCGTGCGTACAAAAGCTTCATCCACAAAATGATCCAGGCATAGCTCTAGGCTAGCGAGCGCGGTCGGAATCGAGTTAGCACACCCGGCCCTTTGACATTTTCCGGGTACCTTCTCGTCCATCACTACACCCCAGGTTCTCGAGTAGTTATTACCTCAAGCCAGGCGCGAGAGTAACACATTTTTTTTGGAAGCGAGCGAAGATGCGCCGAAAAGCGCAATAGCGTATCGAAACGTCGCCAATATTCGAGGCATTTCACACCGAATGATAAAAGGGGCGCTCAATCGCACCCCTTTTTCTCAATGCTGTTTAACGAATTTCGATGGTTCCCGAACTTGTGCTGAGTTCCACCAAGGGACCCCCCGCTCCTACTTTACCTTGTAACTCTCGAGGGCTGATCTTGCCTTGAACACTTATATCGTGGGCCGTCTCGATATTTCCGGAACTGGTTCGCGCAACCAAGTTGAATGCAGCTTGCGGCGGGAAATCCACACTAACGCTTCCTGAACCGCTGTGGAGTCTCCAGTCGCCGGTCGGATCGCCTTGAGCAGTGATGCTTCCGCTGCCTGTGGTGACCTTGGCTCCGCCTTTCACGCCTTTTATCTCCACATCGCCCGAGCCTGTGCTGATCTCCACATCTCCGGCCGCGGTTTGTTCCAATTTTACGTTGCCGCTGCCGCTTGAGGCGATCAGCCCGCCACCAATCCCAATCGCTCGTATCGTTCCGCTGCCTGCGGACGCGTGGGCATTTCCGCGAATCGTTTCCAGTTCAATGTCGCCCGATCCCGTCCGAGCGCGCACTTCGCCGCCAATGTTTCCCACATGCAAACTACCGGAGCCGCTGTTCATATCGGCTGGCCCGCTAATTCCGTCCGCTCTTTGATCACCAGATCCTGATTCAGACCGCAGCTTCGTTTGTGACGGTACAACCAGTTCGTAGCTAATCGAAATATTGTGTTTCCAATCGCGGTTTTCGATGTGTCCTATGCGAATCGTATTCCCGCTTTGTTCGATCGGAGGATTGTTTTCGATTTCGTGGATATGCTGCTCCACATCGCCCCAGCCGCTGCCGTGGATCCTTGCGTGAATTTCTACTTTGGATGAATCACCGGTGCGCAAGGTAATGTCACCAGAACCGGTTTGCACGTCCAAATCTACGGCGCCGGTTACATTCAAAGTGCGATCAAAATGCCCTTGGCTGCTTCCTGCGATGACCGGAGACGCGGCTATAGCAACAGCCAACGCCACCATTACGAGCAATCCCGAAACTGCGCGGATGCGAACTTTCATCATTTTCCTCCTATGCGGATTGGTGCTGTCTAGGCAAAAGGTACGCAATATGTTGAAAAAAGTAAAGACGGAGAAAAACCCTTCAGGTGAGCGCAGAATTTAACGCGCTAGGCGGCTGTGCCGTGGCACTTCTTGTACTTCTTACCCGAGCCGCAAGGGCAAGGATCGTTGCGCCCGACTTTTGCTGCAGCGCGAACCGGTTTGGGAGCCGTTTCCGCTTGTGCCGGCCCTGCCTGGAACTGCAAATCTCGTTGCTGGCGTTGCTGACGTTGTTCGATCTTCTTGGCCTCATCTTCGGGCCTGGCGGGCTGCATCAGGAACAAGAAACGAACAGCTTCCGTGTCGATGCGGTCCATCAAGGAGTCAAACAGAATGAAGGCTTCTTTCTTGAACTCTACGAGCGGATCTTTCTGCCCGTAACCGCGCAGGCCAATACCTTCCTTCAAATGATCGAGGGTAAGGAGATGATCTTTCCATTGAGCATCTACAACGTCCAAAAGGATGTGGCGTTCGAGCCAGCGAAGAGTCTGCGCGCCGAAAAGAGTTTCCTTTTCTCCGTAACGCGCTTTCGTTTTCTCCACCATGGCTTCCGCAAGCGTGTCGTGATTCAGCGCCACAAAATCCATACCCGCCGCCTTGGGGTCAAAGCCAAACTGATTCAGCACTTCATTACTGAACTGCGTCACGTTCCACTGGTCAGGATGCTGCTCGCGCGGGCAATACGTTTCCACTAACTCGTTCGCAATGGCTTCGGCGCGTTCCAAAATGTAATCCTTTTGATCGCGGCCTTCCAGGAACGAGCGGCGCAAACCGTAAATCGTTTCGCGCTGCTTGTTCATCACATCGTCGTATTCCAGCAAATGTTTGCGCGCTTCAAAGTTCTGGGCTTCCACCGCCTTCTGCGCGTTCTCGATCCGGCGACTGATTAACTTGGATTCGATCGGCACCCCTTCGGTCATACCCAAGCGGAACATCAGAGCTTTCACTCGATCGCCGCCAAAGATGCGAAGCAAATCGTCTTCAAGCGAGAGAAAAAACCGCGAGGCCCCGGGATCTCCCTGACGTCCCGCGCGTCCTCTCAGCTGGTTATCGATGCGCCGCGCTTCATGCCGTTCTGTCCCCAGAATGTGCAGGCCGCCCATCGCCACCACTTCGTCGTGCTCCGCTTTGCACTGCTCGGCAAACTGATCGAATATTGGTTTCCACTGATCGAGAGGAACCTGATAAATCTTGCCCTCCTGTTGGAATAGCACCATCGCGCTGGCTGTGGCGCTCGATCCATTTAAGCCGCCGGTAGAAGTGGAAGTTGATGTTGAGGTGCTAGTTCGCAGTGGCCGTCGCCGTAGACGTTGAGGCAATACTTGTTCCGCCGACAGCCGAAGACGCCGCTGCAGCGTCAGCTTGCGCTGGCGTTTCAGTCCGCGGAGTCGCTCCGATCACCGCGCTCGCTGGCGCGTCCGGTATTCGCCATCTTATTTTTCAGAAAATACTCGCGCGTCATCGCTTCCGGATTTCCGCCTAACAAGATGTCCGTACCGCGTCCGGCCATGTTAGTGGAAACTGTCACTGCGCCTTTGCGTCCAGCCTGCGCGATGATTTTGGCTTCGCGCTCGTGCTGCTTCGCGTTCAACACTTGAAACGGTATGCCTGTCTTTTTCAATATCTCCGCGATCTTTTCCGATTTCTCGATCGAAATGCTGCCTACCAGCACCGGCTGCCCGCTCTCGTGAAATTGTCGGATGCCTCCCACGCGCGTACCGTCTTCCTGAATGATTCCGTTAACCGCCGCTTCGAATTTTTCAGCCTCGGTGCGGTAAACCACGTCAGGATTTTCAATCCGAATCAGCGTCTTATTCGTAGGGATAGCGACGACTTCCAATTTGTAAATTTTGTCGAACTCGGCCGCTTCCGTATCAGCTGTACCGGTCATGCCGGAGAGTTTCTTGTACATACGGAAATAATTCTGGAACGTGATTGTCGCGAGCGTCTGATTTTCACGCTCGATTTTCACGCCTTCTTTTGCTTCCACCGCTTGGTGCAAACCGTCGGACCACCTCCGACCCGGCATTTGCCGGCCGGTGAACTCATCCACGATCACGATCTGTCCATCTTTAATCACGTAATCAACGTCTTTCTGAAAAAGAGCGTGTGCACGCAACGCTTGATAGACGTGGTGAATGATGTCCATGTTTGCCGGATCGTACAAATTCCCCAGGTTCAGCAGCCGCTCGCATTTCGACACGCCTTCTTCCGTCAGCGTCGACGTACGATGCTTTTCATCCAGCGTGTAATCAATATCCAGAATCAGCTTTGGAATGATTTTGTCGATGCGGTAATACTTGTCCGTCGATTTCTCGGCCGGCCCCGAAATAATCAGCGGGGTGCGCGCTTCGTCAATCAGAATCGAGTCCACTTCGTCCACAACCGCGAAGTGGTGTCCGCGCTGCACGCAATCTTTCAAATCGTACTTCATGTTGTCGCGCAGATAATCGAAGCCGAATTCGTTGTTGGTGCCGAATGTAATGTCGATGCTGTAAGCCGCTCGTCGTTGCACGTCGTCCAAATCGTGAACGATCACACCCACGGTCAGCCCCAGCATCTTGTAAATCGGTCCCATCCACTCCGCGTCGCGTCGGGCTAGATAATCGTTCACTGTCACGATGTGAACGCCTTGCCCCGTCAGCGCGTTTAAATATGCAGGCAGCGTGGCAACGAGCGTTTTGCCTTCGCCCGTTTTCATCTCCGCTATTTTTCCCTCGTGCAGGACGATGCCGCCGATCAGCTGAACGTTCAGAATCTGACGCATTGCCAACGTGCGGCGTCCCGCCTCGCGCACCAGTGCGAATGCGGGAATTAGCGCAGGCTCCAGCGCCTCTTGTAGCTTCTTCTTGTAGTCCGGATCGTCACGTTCCAGGCCGGCCATGCGCGCTTGGACTTCGGCCCTGAGCACTGGAGTTCGCGCGGTAATCTCCGCATCCGAGAGTTTTTTCATCTCCGGTTCAAGTTCGTTAATCGCAGCCACCATCGGCTGGACGGCCTTAGCAGTTCGCGCTCGTGCTTCGTCCCAATAAACCGCGCGACTACGCCGTCTATAAGTTTCTCTACATCCATATTTCCGCTGTGTTCCTTTAGATTGTGCTTTACGCGCGGAGGCCTGCCAGTATCTTCAATCCCGCAAACCTAAAACTCTATTGTATCCGCTAGCGCGCCTGCGTGCAAAGCGCCCGCCTTCCTCATCGTTTTCGCCTGTTTTTCCCCTGTTTTTGGGGCCTGTACGAAAAGTACGTTCGTACTTGGACTTCCGACCAGCATCTTTTTCCGCACCTATTCGCTAGCCTTTAGATAGGAAGTCACGAAGTCCTGGCGCCGCAGGCCTGTTTTTCGTCCGGAGTTTCGCATGTCCCGCGTAGCTCGCATAGCGCTCTTGTTCATGGCTATCAGCCTGTTAACTCCGGCAGCCGTATTTGCTCGCCCGCCACAGTCCACATCTCCTGAAGGCCAGCTTTTTAATTCCGCAAATCGTGAACGCGCAGCCCAGGGCCTTTCTATACTGCAATGGGACGACGCGCTAGCCACCGCCGCCCGCGATCACGCCAGCCAGATGGCGCTGCATAATTTAATGTCTCACCAGCTTCCCGGTGAGCCGGAATTGATCGCCCGCGCCAACGCCGCTGGCGTTCGGTTCAGCGTTATCGCGGAAAACGTAGCCATCGGTCCCGACGCCTTCACCATCCATAGTGCTTGGATGCGTTCTCCTGGCCATCGAGCAAATATTCTCAGACCGGAGCTCAATGCACTTGGCATTGCCGTGGTACAGGGAAGAGAAGGCCTCTTCGCCGTACAAGATTTCGCACAAACTTCTCGGAATTTGGATCTTAATCAACAAGAACAACGAATGGTCTCACTGTTAGCCGCGCGTGGCCTGCAAGCCAGTGCTTCTCCGGAAGCTCAACAATTCTGTAATGCGCAGCGCGGGTACATGGGGAACCACTCGGCCACCGTCCTGCGTTTCGAAACTACAGACCTCAGCACCCTCCCGGCGTCCTTAGAACAGAAAATTCAAAACCGTTCATTTCGCAGTGCAACTGTAGCCGCATGCCCTCCCGCAAGCTCGTCGGGCTTCTCGCGCTTCCGCCTTGCCGTACTTCTTTTCTGAGTCGCTCAGTAGCTCTACGGAGACCGTCTATCTCCCTTGCTGCCATCGATTCACAGGTCTATCATTGAAGGCTCAACAAAGCGAGTTGCAGTTGGAAGTAGCCTGTACTTATTTGAAAGGAAAACCATGGCAAGCGGACCAACGGGACCAGCGGCAGGCAAGCGTTTGCAGGATAAAGCGCCAATCACCGGCGTGAAAAATCTCGTCGCAGTAGCCAGTGGCAAAGGTGGCGTAGGGAAGACAACCGTGGCCGTAAATCTTGCGATCGCGCTCAAAAATATGGGCAACGCGGTGGGCTTACTTGATGCCGACGTTTACGGTCCCAACGTCCCGGTAATGCTCGGCACTAACGAACAGCCGCGCGCCGTGGACGAACGCACCATCATCCCGGTGGAAGCTCACGGTTTAAAAATGATTTCCATGGGCCTGCTGAATCCTGGTGACAAGCCCCTCGTCTGGCGTGGCCCTATGCTTCACAGCGTGATCCAACAATTTCTGCGCAGCACGCAATGGGGCGCGCTGGACTACCTCATCGTTGATCTGCCACCCGGAACGGGTGACGTTCAGCTCACGCTGATTCAGAGTGTTTCCGTTACCGGCGCCGTAGTCGTCACCACGCCTTCCATCGTCGCGCTTGCCGACGTGCGCAAAGCGATCGAGATGTTCCGACAGGTGAATGTCGAGATTCTTGGCGTGGTCGAGAACATGAGCTACTTCAACTGCCCGCATTGCAAAGGTCGCATCGACGTATTCGGCCACGGCGAAGGCCAGCACATGGCGAAAACTTTCGGCGTTCCGTTCCTAGGCGAGATTGAAATGATCCGCAGATTCGCATCGGTGGCGATACCGGTAAGCCCGTTGCCTCGCTCGCGGAAGATGCTCCTGGCAGTAAGAGCATTTATGCCATGGCTCGCAATGTCGTCGCGCGGGTCGAAGTCGTCAACCAATCTGCCAGGGCTCCGGTTGTCCAGATTTTGTAGTGGCGAAGGTTAACGCAGTTTAGCGCTACGATCTTCGACTTTTAATTGACCGCGGTTGACAAGGGCTATGATGGGGGAGACTAGTCCGGTTACTAATGTGCTTTTTGGGCTGTCGCGTTGCCATCCACTAGCATCACTACCAGTCGCGCGACTTCTTCGGGTTCCATGGCTGTGCTGTCCACTACTACCGCATCACGAGCACGCACCAGTGGGGAAGTGGATCGTTCCAAGTCGCGCCGGTCTCTCTCCCGAATTTCCTCCAACGTTTTCTGCAGATCGATGGCGTCGCCTTTTTGCTCGTGCTCTCGCCATCGCCGCTCCGCGCGCACTTCGGGAGAAGCAGTAAGGAAAATTTTCAATTGCGCGTCAGGGAAAACTACGCTTCCGATGTCGCGCCCTTCCATCACCACGCCGCCCTGCTGACCCGCGCGCTGCTGCTCGGCCACAAGTACCTTCCGAACTCCGGGATTCACCGCGATTTTTGACGCGGCCTGCGAAACTTCAGGCGATCGAATCTCCTGGGTCACATCTTCGCCATCCAAAAACACGCGCTGGCCGGCTTCTTCCGCGCGCAAGTCGATGCGAGTGTCCTGCGCGAGATCGACGAGAGCGTGTGCGTCCGCATCATTCGGTGAAAGTGTGTGGCGCAACGCTTTCAGCGCAAGCGCGCGATACATTGCACCCGTATCTACGTAGACGTAGCCAAGCATTTCCGCCACGCGACGTGCGAGCGTGCTCTTGCCTGAACCGACGGGCCCGTCAATCGCGATAATCAATTTTTTAGGCGGCGCGGCCATTAGGGGATAGTCTCAGATTCTTTTGAAAGCTTTTTCGATTTCACGTACGGAATAGCGCAAAACAATTGGGCGGCCGTGCGGACAACTCATCGGGTATTGCGTTTTCGCCAGCTCGCCGAGGAGCCATTCCATTTTTGTGTGGTCCAGCGGGGTATTCACTTTGATTGCCGCGTGGCACGAGGTGGAGGCGGCAATTTTCGCTTGCAGTGAATCGATCGAAATTGCCTGGTTTTCGCGCGCGATTCCGTCCAGGATTTCATAAAGCAGTTTCTCTGCGTCTCCGCTTGAGATGCCCGCAGGCGCGGCTTGGATCGCCACAGTTCGTGCGCCCATCAGCTCAGCTTCGAACCCATTCGCGCGCAGTTCATCTCCTATTTGCTCGAAAATAACCAATTGACGCGGATTTAGTTCCACGATCAGCGGCACCAGCATTCTCTGGCCGCCAAGTTCGCCTTCGCGCCGCGCGCGCAAATGCTGCTCGAATAGAACGCGCTCGTGAGCCACGTGTTGGTCGATAATCCATAGGCCCTCGGCGTTTACTGCCACGATAAAGCTGCTGCTTACTTGTCCCAGCGGCTTCAAGTCAACAATTTGATCGGGGCTTGGCAAAGTGCCAGGAGCGGCCGCCGGAGCTACGTCGGCAATTGGGCCGCCCAGTGCATCCCTCCGCACATCAGAGAATTCGCTGCCATTGCCGGTTCCAAACTGCAGGCGTTGAGGAACCGGTCTGTCGGGCATTCCGGAAAGCTCGAATCCTTCAGCCTTCTCAGCGGACGCGGCGAACCCCATCGGAATTTCAGCTCGAGGTGGACCCGGAAACGTCTTCGTCTCCGGCATCGGCGCGTAGCCTTCCATGCTTCCCGCGGACGACGAAGAGGATAAACCACTGGCGTTCCCATCTCCCGCCACAGCCGCACGCGTGGCCGCAAACCCCGGAACCGGACGCGCATGCGAAAGCGCCAATCGCAACGAATCGCGCGTGAAATCATGAACGAACTGCGGATGGCGGAAGCGCACTTCGATTTTCGCGGGGTGAACGTTCACATCGACTTCTTCGTATGGCAATTCCAGGAACAGAAGCACGCAAGGGAAAACTCCAGGCGGCATGATGTTGCGATAAGCCTCGCCGATCGCGTGTAGCAGAAGGCGGTCGCGCACCAGGCGCCGGTTCACAAAAATATAAATTCCATTCCGGTTGGTGCGCTGCACTTCCGGCCGAGATGTGAATCCGCTCACGCGGAGAGTAGCCGCTCGCTCTTCGGCTTCGAGCGGCGGCTCGGTGATAGCGCTTCGCACGGGGCCTTCTGTGAGCGGAATTTGGGTCAACTCGCTTAGCGCCTGACGTCCGAAAATCTGATACACGCGCTCGGAAAGTTTTTCCACTGGCGTGCAGTTAAGAATTTCCTGCGTGGGGGTCTTCAGCAGAAATTGGCAGTCGGGATGCGCCAGCGCGTAGTGGGTCACAAGGGAAGCGATGTGGCCGAGCTCGGTAGTTTCTGATTTAAGGAACTTTCGCCGCGCCGGCACGCAATAAAAAATATCCGCCACGCTGATCGAGGTACCCGCGGGCAGGCCCGCAGGCTTCACGCTAACGAGTTTTCCGCCGGCAAACTCAACGCGCGTGCCTTGCTCGTCCTCGGCGGAACGTGTTTCAAGTACAAGCCTCGAAATTGAAGCAATTGAAGGCAGCGCTTCTCCACGAAAACCCAGCGTTGAAATAGAGAGCAAATCGTCCGCGCTGCGCAACTTAGAGGTGGCATGGCGCTCGAAGGCCAACAAAGCGTCGTCATGGTTCATTCCCATGCCGTCGTCGATCACGCGAATCATGCGCTTGCCGCCAGATTCGGCTTCGATGCGGATCGCACGCGCGCCGGCGTCCAGCGCGTTTTCGAGCAACTCTTTCACCACCGAGGCGGGCCGTTCCACGACTTCCCCTGCAGCGATTTTGTTGGCCACGTTTTCCGCGAGTATGCGTATACGGCTCATAAAGTGTGCTTCGTCGGCTTCATGTTCGGAAACTTGGGATCGAGCGCATTGCGAGCATCTTCAGCGAGAATCTTGTCGTTCTCGTCCTTTTCGTCCTGCGCGAGGCTGCGCAAAAAAATGCGTGTGCCGAACAAGCTTGCTATAAACACGATGACCACCAGCGTAACACCGAGCCACTGCGGGAACTCAGGCATTTGCACCATAATCAGAAAAATAAAGCCAATCGAGACGCCCAGAACGAGCAGCACCATGAATCGCGGGCGAAGCGCAAGCTTGCGCATCGCCCGAATCAAAAGAATCACGCCGGCCGCCACCGCAATCGGTATCAGCAGCAATAACCGATAGGAAATCGCGCTCTGGGCAAAAGCGACTGTCATTTTTCTTCCTGCTTGATTGCGATACCCAATTCGTCGAGCTGAGACGCGTCGACTTTAGAGGGCGAGTCGGCCATCAAATCTACCGCCGCGGTGGTCTTAGGGAAGGCGATCACCTCGCGGATGGATTTTTCGCCCGCTAGCAGCATCACCACGCGGTCGATACCCAGCGCGATGCCGCCGTGGGGAGGCGTGCCATACGTGAGCGCGTCGAGGAAGAAGCCGAAACGCTGACGTGCTTGTTCGTCAGTCAGTCCCAGAGCTTTGAACATGCGCGCTTGCACGTCCTGGCGATGAATTCGAATGCTTCCGGAGCCCAGCTCGTTGCCATTTAAGACCAGATCGTAGCCCTTTGAGCGACATTCCCATGGCGCGGTTTCGAGCTTATCCAAATCTTCTTCGACGATTCCGGTAAACGGGTGCTGCGCGCTGACCCAGCGCTTTTCTGTGGCGCTCCACTCGAAGAGTGCGAAGCCGGTGATCCATGCGAATTCCCATTTGCTGCGATCGATCAGGTTGAGCTTGTCGCCAAGATACAGACGAATCTGGCCGGCTACGTTTAGCGACATGTCGTTGTGCTCAATTTGTTCCTTGGCTGCTGCGGCGACGATCAAATCGCCAGCTTTCGCGCCCACAGCTTCTGCAAGCTTCTTCAGCGTCTCCGGGCCAAGAGTTTTCTCAAGCGGAGATGTGATTCCTTCCCCCGCTACTTTCACTGTGTAAACACTGCGCGCACCGGCTGACTTCGCGAACTCGCCAAGCTCGTCGAGCTGTTTGCGCGACCACGAGGCTCCACCGGGCGCGATGACCGCCTGTACATTTCCGGCAAGTTGCAGTTTTTCTCGGCTAGCTTCGAAGAATTGTGTAACGTTGTGCAATTCCATGCCGAAACGCAGATCGGGCTTGTCCGAGCCGAAGCGACGAAGCGCCTCTTTGTAGTCAAGGTGTCGAAACGGTCCTTTGGCTTGCACGCCGACAACGGCGCAGGTTCGTTCCATAACACACTCGATTACTTCGAAAACGTCTTGTTGGCGCGGGAAGGACATTTCCAGGTCCAGCTGCGTGAATTCAAGCTGGCGGTCGGCGCGAAAGTCTTCGTCGCGGAAACAGCGCACAATTTGGAAATAGCGATCCATGCCAGAAATCATCAGGATCTGCTTGAAAATTTGTGGCGATTGCGGCAGCGCGTAAAACTTTCCGTGATGGATGCGACTTGGAACCAGGCAATCGCGCGCGCCTTCCGGCGTGGAGCGCGTGAGCATGGGTGTTTCAATTTCGAAGAAGCCGAGCTGGTCGAGCGTTTTGCGAATTTCGAGGATGACGCGGTGGCGCAACTCCAGGTTGCGATGCGGTTTGGGGCGTCGCAAATCGAGGTAGCGGTATCGCAGCCGCGTTTCCTCGCTGGCCGTGACTTCTTCTTCGATCTGGAAGGGAGGCGTCTTTGAGTTGTTCAGGATATGGAGACGCGTGGCCATTACTTCCACTTCACCGGAAGGAATTTCCGGGTTGGCCTTCTGGCGGCGTAGGACACGGCCTTCGACGGCAACGACAAATTCCGAACGCAGTTGCTCGGCTTTGGCGTGGGCCTCGGAATGCAGCTCCTTGTTGAAAACAATTTGCGCGATTCCGGCGCGGTCGCGCAGGTCGATGAAAATTAGTTGGCCGAGGTCACGCCGGCGGTGGACCCAGCCCATTAGCACGACATCTCTGTCTGCGTCCGATGCGCGGAGGTCGCCGCAATAGTTTGTGCGTTTCAAATTTCCGAGCGCTTCAAGCAATGTTGTTGTCCTCGAACTGAGATTCTGACCTTAGCCACCGGGAATCGGCCCGGCGGCGCGCGATTGCGGAGCTAGCCACGAGTGTCTCTTCTTTCCGATTCAAGATATTCGAGCAGATCAAATTCCGAGAGTTTTTTCTGATCGGAATCGGCCAGGCGCTTCAAAGTGAAAGTGCCTGAGTTGACCTCATCTTCGCCGATGATTAGGGCGTAGCGCGCGCCAAGTTTGTCCGCTAAGCCAAGCGATTTCTTGAATTTCATTTCTTCTGGAGGCAGCTCGACGGCGAGGCCCGCTTCGCGAAGTTTGCGAGCGATATTCACTGCTGTTGGATACGCGGCCTGTCCCATCCATGCGATGAAAACCGCAAGGGCAGGGAGCGCAGGCAATTTCCCGCTTTCTTGCAGGGAAAGTATCGCGCGGTCGGTGCCGATGGCGAAGCCGATGCCTTTGATTGGCGGGCCGCCCAGGAGTTCGACCAGGCCGTCGTAGCGGCCGCCGCCGCAGACTGCGTTCTGCGAGCCCAAGCCTTCGGCTATGACTTCGAACGTGGTTCGCGTGTAATAGTCCAGGCCGCGAACGAGTCGCCAGTTTTCTTCGTAAGCAATTCCACGCAGGTTGAGTTCTTCTTTCAGTTTGGCGAAGTGCTCGCGGCAAGCGTCGCAAAGGTGATCCGAGATGCGCGGTAGTTTTGCGATGATCGCCTGCTCTTCCGGTAGTTTCGAATCGAGAACGCGTAGCGGGTTCGTTTCGATCCGGCGCTGGCTGTCGGGGCCAAGCTGGTCTGCAACTTCTCGCAACTCTTCTCGGAGATGTTCTACATATTGAGGGCGGCAATTTCTGTCGCCGATCGAATTGATCTGGAGAGTCGTCCGCGTGAGGCCCGCGCGTTTGAAAAAAGCCATCAACACTTGGATGACTTCGGCATCAATAGCAGGCGCGTCGGAATGTCCGAGGACTTCGGCGCCGATTTGATAGAACTGGCGGTAGCGGCCTTTTTGCGGGCGTTCGCGACGGAACATCGGTCCGACGTAGTAGAGTTTTACGTTCCCAGGCAGCATCTGCATTCCGTGCTCGATGTAGGAGCGAACTACGCTTGCGGTCGCCTCCGGCCTTAGCGAGTAGGTTTGGCTGGGCTCTTCCTTTGAACCGGCATCGTGACCGGTGTTGAAGGTGAACATTTCCTTGGAAACAATGTCAGTGTCAGCGCCTACGGAACGGGCGAAAAGTTCGGTCTCCTCGAAGATGGGCAGGCAGATTTCGCGGAAATTGTAGGATTCGAAGGTGTTGCGGGCGGTTTGCTCGAACCAATTCCAGAGGGTGGAATCCGGCGGCAAGATATCGCGGGTGCCTTTGATGGCTTTGAATTGGCGTTTATTTTCGGTCATGGGATGAGGTCTTTTTGTTGTGCGCAGAATGGTTCAAAATTCGCGATTAGAACGGCACGCTCTCCTTTCTTTGCTATAGCTTACGATGGTTTCTAATAAATAGTGTTCGCGATTAGAAAGTGCAGAACAGATCCCGCGCATCGCGTTGTTCGCTCGGGATGACGATACTTGTCGCATCGTCCGTTCGCGACTAGAGAATTGTTGGACGCTTCGTCGGTTCCCGGCAGGGAATTTGCCGGTGCCGACTCTCTGCCTAAAATTAGGCGCACTGCCCATCAGAACATTTTACAACACGTAGGCAAGCAAACTTCAGCGTGTGGGGAATCCTCAACAGCGAACGGTTAAATTCCGGACTCGGACTTATAAGTCTCTTTGTACTCGACGTAGCGCTGCGCGTAGCGGTCGATGGAATCGAGGTCTTCGGGCGTGAGCGCGCGGCGCAATTTGCCGGGCTGGCCCATGAACAGGCTGCCGGGGGGGACGATGGTGCGTTCCGGGACCAGGGTACCGGCGGCGATAATGCTGCCGGTCCCGATTCTTGCGCCGTTGAGGATGATGCTGCCCATGCCGATGAGGCAGCGCGATTCGATGGTGCAACCGTGCAGGACGACGGCGTGGCCTACGGTGACGTTATCGCCGAGAATGAGCGGATTCGTGTCGCGCATGACGTGGAGGACGGAGCCGTCCTGGATATTTGTGTGCGCGCCGATACGCATGATGTTTACATCGCCGCGAAGGACGGCGCAGGGCCACACGCTGGAATGTTCCCCGATGACGACATCGCCGATGACTACGGCTTGCGGGTCGATGTAGGCGGTTGCAGCGATTTGCGGCGTGTGACCTTGGTAAGAGCGGATCATTTCGACTGGTCCTTAGGGGGTTAAACACATCGCTTAAAGACTACCAAAATGAGCGTGTGTCTTCCCCGAATCGACAGCGTACTCATCGATTATTTCCCACCAGGATCGCGACCGTCTGGCGTGCGACCCAGCCAAATAAGCGGTGAAAATAGCACACGCACTTAAGACAGACAAGTTTGTAAACGCGTGTCCCTTTAAGCGTTACCTGCCTCACACATCGGCAACTTCAGCAGCAATAACCTGGGATTTTTCGGATCGATAGGGCTCCAGCAATGAGCTGCGTTACGGTAAATTCGCGCAGAAGTCTGCACGAAAAAATGCTTCACGCCCGAATTTCGTCTTTCAGAATCAACCGGAAGGCGACCAAAGAAGATTTTTTCCCGAATCTTATCGGCGCGACGGAACTTAGGCTGGGCTGGACATGGAGGAAAGAAACTCCGCGTTTGTCTTGGTCTTGGAGAGGCGGCCCAACAAAAGTTCCATGGCTTCCACGGTCGAGAGCGGGCTCAGGACCTTTCGCAGTACCCAGATGCGATTCAGCTCGTCCGGCGGCAAGAGCAGTTCGTCTTTGCGGGTTCCGGAGCGGTTGATATCGATGGTGGGGAACACGCGCTTGTCGACCAGGCGGCGGTCGAGATTGATTTCCATATTACCCGTTCCCTTAAATTCTTCGAAGATGACGTCGTCCATGCGGCTGCCGGTATCGATAAGGGCTGTGGCGATGATGGTAAGCGAGCCACCCTCTTCGATGTTTCGCGCGGCGGCGAAAAAGCGGCGCGGGCGCTGCAAAGCGTTAGCGTCAATACCGCCGGAAAGAACTTTGCCCGAGGGCGGTGTAACGGCGTTGTAAGCGCGGCCTAGACGAGTGAGCGAATCGAGCAGGATCACGACGTCGCGCTTGTGCTCCACCAGCCGCTTGGCTTTCTCGAGGACCATTTCAGCAACTTGAATGTGGCGCTGGGGCGGCTCATCGAAGGTGGAGCTGATAACTTCGCCCTTCACGGTGCGCTGCATGTCGGTAACTTCTTCCGGGCGCTCGTCGATAAGCAGAACGATCAGCGCGACCTCCGGATGATTGGTGGTGACGGAGTTGGCGACCGATTGCAGCATCATGGTTTTACCGGTGCGCGGGGGAGCTACGATCAATCCGCGCTGGCCTTTGCCGATGGGACAAAGCATGTCGAGCACCCGGCCGGTTAGATTTTCCTTAGTGGTCTCCAGGCGGATGCGTTCCTGGGGATAGAGCGGGGTGAGGTTGTCGAAGAAAATCTTATTGCGCGCAACTTCTGGATCTTCGAAGTTAACGGCTTCCACTTTAATCAAGGCGAAGTAGCGCTCGCCGTCTTTGGGTGGACGGACCTGGCCAGAGACGGTATCACCGGTGCGCAGATCGAATTTACGGATTTGCGAGGGCGAGACGTAAATGTCGTCGGGGCCCGGGAGGTAGTTATATTCCGGGGCGCGTAGAAAGCCGAACCCGTCGGGGAGGCATTCCAGCACGCCTTCGGAGAAGATCAGGCCGTTTTTCTCGGTCTGCGCGCGGAGGATCTGGAAGATCAACTCCTGCTTGCGCATGCCCGAGGCGCCGGGAATGTTGAGTTCCTTGGCGATCTTGGCCAAATCGGTGATGTTCTTATCTTTTAGTTCTGCAAGGCTAATGCTCATCGAGTTTATTCCTTCTTAAGCCTGATTTTCAGGCGTGATTTATTTCTGAATGGACTGCGGGCGGGCGCAACTTCGAACCTGCCACTTCTGTCCAATTAAAACCGGGTCGCTTCTTGGACTGAACTTTTATTGAACGACAGACAATCTGAATCCCCCGGTTGCGGGCCGAACCTGCTTAGCAGGACGGGAGAGAGCCGGAGGGTTTCAATTGGTTAATTCGCTGTCTTGCGCTACATCTGAAACAAACTTGGGGTCTACGCCGGCGACCGGCGGATGCCCTGGAATCGGCAGCGGATGTTCGAGCGCGATCTGCAACACTTCGTCCATATTTTCCACAAAATGAATCGACATCTGAGACTGAATCTCCGGCGGAATCTCCGCCAGATCCTTTTCGTTATCTTTGGGAAGAATTACGCTGCGGAAGCCCAAGCGATGCGCAGCCAGAAGCTTTTCCTTCACTCCGCCGATGGGTAACACTTTACCACGCAAGGTGATTTCCCCGGTCATGCAAATGTCGCAACGAACCGGAATGCGGGTTAGGGCGCTTACGATCGAGGTGCAAAGCGTGATGCCAGCCGAGGGGCCGTCCTTGGGGATGGCGCCTTCGGGAACGTGCACGTGAATATCGAGGTGCCGGTAGAAATCTTTCGGCAGGCCGAATAGATGGGTGCGCGAGCGCACGTAACTCATCCCAGCTTGCGCAGATTCCTGCATCACGTCGCCGAGCTTGCCGGTTAGGGTGAGACGGCCTTTGCCCTGCATCAGCATTGCTTCGGTGGAGAGCACCTGGCCGCCGACTTCCGTCCAGGCCAAGCCAGTCGTGAGCCCAATTTCGTTTTTCTTTTCGGCCAGGAAATCGCGATATTTCAGAACGCCGAGGAAATCGTTGACATTCGTATCGGTGACGGCGATTTCGACGCCTTTTCCGTCTGCCACGACTTTGCGAGCCACTTTGCGGCAAACGTTGGCAACTTCGCGGCTCAGGTTGCGCACGCCCGCTTCGTGAGTGTAGTGGCGAATGATGTGCGTGACGGCTTCGTCGGTAAATTTCAGGTTCGCCTTGGTCAGGCCGGTGGCTTCAATTTCTTTCGGCACCAGGAAGCGCTGCGCGATTTGGTGTTTTTCCTGCTCGGTGTAGCCCGGGATGCGCAGGACTTCCATGCGGTCTTGCAAGGGCTGCGGAATCGTGTGCAGCACGTTAGCGGTGCATATGAACATGACCTTGGAGAGGTCGTATTCGACATCGAGGTAATGATCGGTAAAAGCGTTGTTCAGCTCGGGATCGAGGACTTCCATTAAGGCTGCGGACGGATCGCCGCGGAAGTCCATGGACATTTTGTCCACTTCGTCGAGCACGAAAACGGGATTCACTGTGCCGGCTTTGCGCATCATCTGAATGATCTGGCCGGGCAGGGCGCCGATGTAAGTACGGCGGTGGCCGCGGATTTCGGCTTCGTCACGAACGCCGCCGAGCGAGACCCGCACGAATTTTCTGCCCGTGGCGCGGCCGATGGACATAGCCAGTGAAGTTTTGCCGACTCCTGGGGGCCCCACAAAGCAGAGAATCGAGCCTTTGGGATTCTTAACGAGTTGGCGAACCGCGAGATATTCGAGAATGCGCTCTTTGATTTTTTCCAAGCCGTAGTGGTCTTCAGAGAGGATCGTTTCGGCGCGCTTGATGTCGCGAACTTCCTTGGAACGCTTTTTCCACGGTACAGCCAGCAACCAATCGAGATAATTGCGCGAGACCGTGGATTCCGCTGACATGGGCGGCATCATTTCAAGGCGCTTGAGCTCCTGCATGGCCTTTTCCTGCGGGCCTTCAGGCATGCCGGAGGTTTCGATCTTCTTCTTGAGCTGCTCGATCTCGTTTGCTTCGCCGCGGCCAAGCTCTTTCTGGATGGCCTTCAACTTTTCGTTGAGGTAATACTCTTTCTGGGCGCGCTCCATCTGG
The DNA here is from genome assembly GCA_963714785.1 of uncultured Acidobacteriota bacterium. Taxonomy (GTDB): domain Bacteria; phylum Acidobacteriota; class Terriglobia; order Acidiferrales; family UBA7541; genus Palsa-295. The sequence continues at coordinate 6,185 of CAVQQE010000019.1, read as the reverse complement.
CGCTTTACGCGCGTATTGATTGAGCGGTCGACGTTGAGTTTCTCGGTTTCTACTTCCAGAATGTCCGCGATGCGATTCAGGCGCTCGAGGGAGTCAAAAAGTTCTAGGAGTTCCTGTTTTTCCTCGACGGGGATCTGCAAATTTGCGGCGATCGCGTCGGAAAGCTTGCTAGCGTCTTCCACACGCACAGCGGCGATCATAGTGTCGTAATTCAAGCTTTGCGAAAGCTTCACATACTGCTCAAAGAGCGTGGTGACGCGGCTGGAAGCTTCCTGAAGCTGCGGCGTGGACTCCACCGGCGAAGTAACTACGCGAATGGAAGCGCGGAAGAAGCCTTCGTCGCTGGTGACCTGGATGATTTTTGCGCGGACAGTGCCTTCCACCAGAACTTTGATGTTCCCGTCAGGCAGCTTTACGCTCTGAACGATGTTGGCAAGAGTCCCGACCTGATAGATTTCTTCGGGCTTGGGATCGTCCACGGAGGCATCGTGCTGCGTGACGAGGAAAATCTTCTTGTCGCCGGCCAGCGCGTCTTCCAGGGCTCGCACGGACGCTTCGCGGCCAACGATGAAGGGATGCATCATCTCCGGGAAAATAACCATTTCCCGCACCGGCATCATAGGCACGCGTTTTACTTCAGTTTTTTCGCGGTTGAACATCGGTTCCTTTAACGCCAAGAGTCTAACCAGCCTTTTCCAACAAACTCCAGTTGATTTCGCGTCCTTTCACCATATCGCCGGTTACAACGAAGTCGCGAAGTTTTCGCTGGGCGGGCAAGTGGTACATCATTTCGAGCATCAGATCTTCCAGAATCATGCGCAGGCCGCGTGCGCCTACTTTACGTTGTAGCGCGAGTTCGGCGACGGTATCCAGCGCATCGTCGGTGAAGCGCAAGCGGACGTTTTCGAATTCAAAGAGGCGCTGATATTGGCGCACAAGCGCGTTCTTAGGCTCGGTGAGAATCCGGACCAAAGCTGATTTGTCGAGATCACTCAAAACGCCTACGACCGGCAAGCGGCCCACGAATTCGGGAATCAGACCATAGCGGATCAGGTCGGTTGGCTGTGCTTGTTCGAGCACTTCGATATTGCGGCGCGTAGCGGTAGTTGGCTGCACATCCGCGTGGAAGCCCAATGATTTCTGGCCTACGCGACGCTCGATAATTTTTTCCATGCCTACGAAAGCTCCGCCGCAGATGAACAGGATATTCGTGGTATCCACTGGCGTAAATTCCTGATGCGGATGCTTGCGTCCACCTTGCGGCGGAACGTTGGCAACAGTGCCTTCCAGGATTTTCAGCAGCGCTTGCTGTACGCCTTCACCGGAAACGTCGCGGGTAATCGAAGGGTTTTCATCCTTCTTGGAAATCTTATCGATCTCGTCGATATATATGATGCCTTGCTGGGCGCGCGCGACATCGCCATCGGCAGCCTGCAGCAGCTTCAAAATGATGTTTTCCACGTCTTCGCCGACGTAACCGGCTTCGGTGAGCGTTGTGGCGTCAACGATCGCGAATGGCACGTCGAGCATGCGTGAAAGAGTCTGGGCCAGGAGCGTCTTACCTGTGCCGGTGGGACCAATCAGCAAAATATTGGATTTCGCGAGTTCCACATCGCCGGGCTGCTTGTTCAGGAAGATGCGCTTGTAGTGGTTGTAGACCGCCACGGCGAGCTTCTTCTTCGTTTTGTCCTGGCCGATTACATAGCCGTCGAGAAAGGCTTTGATCTCGGGAGGGCGGGGCAGGCGGCGATTGACCGGGCTGGCTTGCTCGCGCTTCTCGTCTTCCAGGATTTGCTGGCAGACGCCCACGCACTCGTTGCAGATGTAGGACCGCGGATACTCAGAAGGAGAGCTGATGAGCTTCTCCACCTGCTCCTGCGTTTTATGGCAGAAGGAACATCGCAACGGCTCTTCTGGGGTGAACCGCTTCACAAAGTGTGTCCTCGTCTTTTGGAAGCTACGACAGCGACGACAAATCTATTCCTTATTGTAAGACGAAGGGCGGGCCGGCTGCAGAGAATCATCGCTTTAGATACTAACCCTTTGGAACCCACTAACGGTGCTTCGAAATAATTTCGTCGACAATTCCATAGGCCTTGGCCTGCTCTGCCGTCATGATGAAATCGCGTTCCACGTCGCGCTCGATCTTTTCAATCGATTGGCCGGTATGTCCGGCGAGAAGTTTGTTGAGCGCTTCGCGAGTGCGAAGAATTTCCTTGGCGTGAATATCAATGTCGGTGGCCTGTCCAGACAGACCGGACATCCACGGTTGATGAATCAACACGCGAGCGTTGGGAAGCGCATAACGCTTCTTGGGCGTGCCGGAAGCAAGCAACACGGCCGCGATAGATGCGGACTGGCCGATGCAATAGGTCACCACGTCGGGACGCACGAACTGCATGGTGTCATAAATGGCCATTCCTGCTGAGATCGAGCCGCCGGGAGAGTTAATGTAAACCGAAATGTCCTTCTCCGGATCTTCGGATGCGAGGAATAGCAACTGGGCGGTCACCAGGTTGGCCACATGGTCGTCAATCGGCGTGCCGATGAAGATGATGTGGTCCTTCAGCAACCGTGAGTAAATATCGTATGCTCGCTCGCCCCGGTTGGTCTGTTCAACGACCATCGGAACCAGCGTTGTGGCACGCGGACTGCGGTCGTCTGTATGTCTCATAGGGAGTGTGTTTGCGCGCTGAGGAACCCGAACCTACTTTTCACTTTTGGCCGTCGTCTCGATCCGGGTGTTGCGGTAGAGCCAATCTATCGTTTTGTCACTGCGCAACTTAGATTTCATCCTATCGAGCGCTCCTTGCTTTGTCAAGCGAGCGCGCAACGCGGTTGCTGATTCGCCACTGCGTTCCGCGAGGGCTTCAATCTGTTTTTCAACTTCTTCATCCGTCACATCGATTTTTTCTGCTTCGGCGATGCGATCGATAAGCAACTCAGCCTTTACGTCATCCACTGCGCGATCCTGCTGACGCTTGCGGAGCGCGACCCAATCGACATTTACTGCCCGAGGATCTACGCCTTGAGCCGCCAGGGTGCGAACGGTGCGCTCAAGCCTTACGTCCATTTGATGCTCGACAAGCGCTTCCGGAACCGGGAAATCGTGCTGTTTCACCAGAGCTTCCAAAATCTTCTCGCGAGCTTGCGATTGCTGCCGGTCTTCGTTAGCGGCTTCGAGATCCTTGGTGATTAGCCGGCGCATTTCTTCGACGGTTGAGAAGCCGCCTTTTTCGCCGGCAGCATCCTTGGCGAATTCGTCGTTCAGCTCGGGCAGTTTCTTTTCCTTGAGGCCCTGAACTTCCACGGTGTAGTCGTAAGTCTTGCCTGCAAGCTTCTGATCGGGATAGTCATCTGGATACTGCGAGCGGAATTTTTTCGTATCGCCGGAGTTTGCGCCACGCAAATTCTCAGTGAAGCTTTCCAGAGTTTCTTCCGCACCGATGTGGCACAAGATGTTGTCGGCTTGTACAGGTTCACCCTCGCCGACAGGCATGCCGGAAAGTTTAATGAGGACATAATCGCCGTCCTTGGCGGGCGGCCTTCCACAGGAACGAATGCGGCGGTGCGCTCGCGCATTTCTTCGATGGCCTTGTCTACTTCTGCGTCGCCCGCTTCGACCGCGTCGATATTAACGGTGAGATTTCTGTAATCGCCCAGCTCGAATTCCGGAAGCACTTCGAAGACGGCTCGGAACCGCAGCGGCTCGCCTTCTTTGAAATCCACTTTATCCACTTCGGGACGCGTCACGGGAGTGAGGTTTTTCTCGCCGAGCGCCTTCTCGAGATATTCAGGAACCAGGGATTGCACTACTTCGCCTTGAATATCCTCGGCGAAGCGGCGGCGGATCAGCGTGACGGGCGCTTTACCGGGACGAAATCCGGGAACTCGAGCTACGCGGGCGAGATCACGCGCTACTTTTTCAGTTGCTTTCGTTACGTTCTCGGCCGGAATTTCCAGCTCAAGTTCGCGTTTGCATGTGGCTTCAGTCATTGAAATTTGCTGGGAACAATTTAAAGAAAACTCTAGCCCAATTTGCCTTTCACCCGTTCCAAATTCCAGGAGCAGAGCAGGGAAGTGCGGCGGGCGTTCACCGCGAGTGAAATATCAGTATAGGGAAGAGAGTCTCGCGCGTCAACCGGACGAAGCTCGTGAACGCTATGATTCTTTCGCCGTCTCAAAATATTTCTGCGGAAGAAGGGACTCGAACCCCTACGACCTTTCGGCCACCAGCTCCTAAGGCTGGCGCGTCTGCCAATTCCGCCACTTCCGCATTGCTTGGCTCCTCCGATTATACAGGCGTTTGTAAACGGAGGAAGGTAAACGGTGCGGAGGGGTAAAGTTGGCCTTGTTCTTTTAGCATTTACGACTAAACCACTTATAGGCGCGTCGATTTGTTTTAGGCTGTGCTGGAATGCACTTGCGGGCCCTATTCTGTTTGCTAGGCTTCCGACCCAACAAGCACCAACTGTCCTTGGAGGAACCGATGCCACACTGTACGAAGTGCGGGGCCAATGTTGCGGACAATGCTGCGTTCTGTCCGAGTTGCGGCGCGACGCAGGGAGGCACGTCCCCCTCTGCACCAGCGGCCTCGTCGCAATCCGGGTTGGCTGAAAATGTGGCAGGGCTGCTGTGCTACGTTCTGGGCTGGATTACTGGCTTGATTTTTTTCCTTAAGGACAAGCGCCCGTTCGTTCGTTTTCACGCCGCCCAGTCGATTGTGGTCTTCGGGACGTTGATGATAAATCGCATCATTATTGGCATGATGTTCGTGACAAGTGGCCTGGCAGGAATTGGCGCGGGATTCTCGCTGGGGCTTATGCTTTCCGGTTTGGTTTCTATAGTGGGCTTAATTCTTTGGATATGCTCATGGTTAGGCCTATGAGGGTGAACGGTTTCGAGTGCCTATCGCCGCAGACTTTGCCGATCAGTTGGCCGGGAAATCGATTCAGCACTCTCCAGGCACGTCACATCCGATTGTCCTCGCAGCGCCGAATACGTTCGGCGAAAGCTATTTTCCCCTAGAGTAGAGCGTCGCCGGTTAAACTGCGTTAGCTCTTGACATCCGGCGGTCGAGGTCCATCTTTATTGGCTTTCCTTCGCAAGGTACTGAATGCGTGCGTGTATCGCGGGAGACGTGAGTGAAGCTTCGCCTTTGTTTTCATGACAGGTGTTTCATGGAGCGGCCTCGGCCGCTGTTTTTACCCGTTTCTACGGCGAACGTATTCATCCCGACGCGCAAATTTTCTACACGGGAATGACCGACAAGGCTTCGCATCCATTTGAGGATGGAATTTTCGACGGCGACGAAAATGCCATTGTGGACTTCAAGTATTCCAGCTCGCCGCTGCTAACCTGGTGGTTCGACCATCATCAGAGCGCGTTCCTAACGCCGCAGGATGCCGAACATTTTAGTCGCGACCGCTCCGGCAAGAAGTTTTACGACCCAGAATACAAGTCCTGCACGAAATTTCTAGCCACCATTGCTTCCGAAAAATTCGAGTTCAACGCTGAACCACTCGCGGAACTGATCCATTGGGGAAATATTATTGATGGCGCGCAATTTGCGACACCTGAAATTGCCGTGGGACTGGCGGAAACTGCTATGCAGCTCGCGCTGGTGATTGAAGCGGCACCTGAAGCGGACCGGGTACCGAATTAATTCCGTATATGGCCAAGCTTTCGCTGGCCGAGATGGTGGAATTGCCGATGGTGCAGAAGCATCTAGGCAGCTTGCTGGAACGACATCGACGTTCGCTGGATATTCTGCGCGACCGCACCAATTCGCGAGACGGTGTGATTTATTTCGACGTCAGCGATCTGGACCTGGAAGGCTACAACAAGTTCATTCCTTATTCCTTGTATCCGGACGCAGTGTATTCGGTAGGCGTGAGTGCGTCGCCCACGCGAACGAAGGTTTCTGTGGGCACAGTCCGTGGAAAGAAATTGCCGCGGATGTGAATCTGGCGTCGCTATGCGAAAAATATGGCGGCGGGGGACATGCGCGCGTGGCGGCGATATCGTTGGGGCCGGGTGATCTTGTTCGTGCGCGTCAGGTAGCGCAGGAGATCGCGACCACTCTTCGCCGTTCAAAGTAAATCCGCGTTCGTTGGGACCGCATTTTGTCGTGTTACACTGTATCCTTTGCTGGGCCGGTAGCTCAATGGTAGAGCAGCTGACTC
>CAVQQE010000018.1:0-177292 GCA_963714785.1 uncultured Acidobacteriota bacterium | reverse complement strand
CAACATCGTTGTGCTTATGACCGACGACACCGGCTGGGGCGACTTCGGAGCCTACGGGGGAGGCGCGGCCTTGGGCCATCCGACTCCAAACGTCGACCGCATCGCCAAGGAGGGCGCCGTGTTCACGAGCTGGTACGGCCAGGCCAGCTGCACGGCGGGCCGGGCTTCGTTCATGACCGGGCGCATTCCCATCCGCACGGCGCTCTCCGTCGTGGTGGTTCCGGGTGACGAGAACTACCTCCGAAAGGAAACGCCGACCATCGCCGAGTTCTTCCAGAAGAACGGCTACTCGACCTACTTCTCGGGCAAATGGCATCTGGGTGACAAAGCGAGCTCCTACCCGATCGAGCACGGCTTCGACGAGATGAAAGAGTTCGCCGCCTACTATGCGGGCGCTTACACCTGGGAAGACACCTCGAAGTGGTTTCATCCGTGGTTCCCGTCCTATAACCCGGAATTCAACGCGATGTTTGATGACATTGTGAACTTGAGCGAGTGGGAAGGTGTGGCCGGCCAGCCCGCAAAACGGGTCGCCACGATTGACTACGCCTACATGGCGACAATGGACGAACGGCAGGCCGACTACGCCGTGGATTATATCAAGCAGCACGCGAATGGCGGCAAGCCGTTCTTCATGGACATTAACTGGATCAAAATGCATAACCCGACCCATGCGGCGCCGGATTTTGCCGGCAAGTCGCATCTCGGTGACTACTCCGATTCGCTCATGGAGATGGATGCTGACATCGGCAAAGTCATGGATGAAATCCGCAAGGATGCGCCCAACACGATCGTCATCCTGACAGCCGACAACGGCGCGTGGCTGGACGCCTATCCCGACGCCGGAACCCAGCCCTTCCGTGGCGAAAAAGGCACCGCGTTTGAAGGCGGTTGGCGTGTCCCGGCCATTATGTGGTGGCCGAACAACATCCCCGCCGGGGTGCAATACCACGAAATGATGTCGCACATTGACTGCTGGTCAACGCTGGCCAGGATGGTTGGCCTCACGCCGCCGCCCCATGGCGAATGGCAGGACAACACCGGCAAACCCATCTACTTCGACAGTATTGACAACAGCGCCTACATTCTAGGCAAGGCACAACACTCCGCACGTCGGTCGTGGGTCTTTATCGATGGCGAAAATCTCAATGCTCTCCGCGTTGACCTCGCCGGCGATCCCAAAGAGCCGTGGGTGAACGTCGCCTGGAAATTCATGTGGACGGCGAAGGAGTCCTGGCTGGGACCCGATCAAAACCTGAGTTTACCTGCGTTCTATAACCTCACCATGGATCCCTATGAGAGATACGACATGGTCATGAATGGGGCCGTGCCAACCCGTGGAATTACCACTTCCCCGGGAAGGTATTCCGGCGAAGAAAACTCCTGGGCCGGAGCGCTGTATGCGCCGGTGCTGGTCGACTTCGACAAGTCCATCATGAAGTATCCGAGCATCAAGCGCTCCCCAGGCGGTGCCTCGAACGACTTGATACCGAATCTTCAGCATCCGGAAAACCCGGTGCCCGCGCTGGATCCCAATAAAATGCCGAAGGCGGTCCCTGGCGGCGGCTAACTAACACCGGAGGGCGGCTCGCAAGGCCGCCCTCGCCGTGCTAAAGCAATCGCATCCGTGAACGGAGCGGCCGTTTGAGCGAACGACTCGAACGCCGGTGTCGTTAGAGGGGCAGTCACATCAAGGGAGCGGTTCTAATGATCTCGAAAAATTTGAAGAAGATATTTTCAGTAGTTCTCGGTTTGGCTTTTGTTACGTCATCATCACAGATGGCTTACGGTTACCAGAGCCTAACGCCACCTCCGGCTGACGACAATGGAAGCCCGAGTGAAGCTGCTCCTTTAGCCGCGACCGAGCTTCAATCGTTAGTGGCGCCAATTGCGCTGTACCCGGATTCATTGGTGGCCCAGATTCTCAGCGCCGCTACTTTTCCGGATCAGGTTGCGATTGCCGATTACTGGGTACAGCAGAACAAGAGTTTGACGGGAAGTGCTTTAATGCAAGCGGTTGACAAACAATCTTGGGATGCAAGTGTGAAAGCGCTCACACAATTTCCTTCCGTGCTCGATAACATGGCGAAAAATCTCAGTTGGACTTCATCTCTGGGGCAGGCCTTTCACAACCAGCAAGCTGAAGTGATGGCAGCGGTCCAGACGTTGCGCGCGCAAGCCAAGGCGAAGGGCAATCTAAAAACAACGCCGCAAGTTACGGTGGTTCAACAGTCGCCTCAGGTAATCGTCATCCAACCAGCCAACCCTCAAGTCGTCTACGTTCCGGAGTACAACCCTGCAATTGTCTACGGTTACCCGTATGTAGTTCCGGCCTACACCTATACCCCGGGCGCGGTGGTTGCCGCAGGAATCATCGGATTCGGAGCCGGAATCGCGGTGGGCGCCATGATGAGCGGCGGATGCTGCGGCTGGGGATATAGCAGTTGGAATTGTGGCTGGCATGGTACTGCAGTGGTGTATCACGGCGGCGCTTACTACGGAAACTCTGCTTGGCACGGCGGCTATTACAACGGCGGCTATCACAACGGCTATGGCTACAACAACTTCTACAACCACAATAACTACAACAATTACAACCACTCAAACTACAACAGCAATTACAAAAATAGCAGCAACACATATAACAAAAACGTAAGCGGAAACACGGTTAACGTGAACAAGCAAAATGCCCAGAGCTTTAATTCCAATCATTCTTCGGGCTCGAATTCATGGTCGCAGCATTCCGGCGACAGCAGTGGGAGATCGAATGCGTTCAGCGGCATGAGCGGGCACTCCGGTGGATTTGGTGATTCCGGCGGTGGTGGCTGGTCGTCGCGAGCCGATAGCAGTCGCGGCTGGGGTAGTGCCGGCGGCGGTGGATTTCGTGGCGGCGGATTTCGCGGCGGCGGTCGGCGCTGAGCCGCCTGGTGACGACACAAGGACCGCAGATTTTAAAGATAGGGAGAGGGCACATGCAGCGCTTAATTTCGAACCAAAAGATTCCGTCTAAACGTGTTTGGGGATTTTTGTTTTTTTTCGCGCTGATCACTTCGCTGGCGTCCTGCAACAAAGCATCAGACACCAAAGTCGTTCAAAAGACATTTGCTTCGCCAGTCGAGGCAGGAGCCGCAGTTCTGGACGCCGCCAAGTCCGGCGATCAGGCCGCGTGGCTCGCCACCTTTGGCCCAGAGTCTAAGGATGTCCTGTTCTCTGGCGACGCCGTAAAGGACAAGGATACCGCGCAAGACTTTGTTGCTGCCTACAACCAAATGAATCGCTGGGTCAAACTTAAAATAGGCGGACAGATGCTCTATGTTGGGGCAGACAATTATCCGTTTCCTATTCCGCTGAAGCAGAACTCCAGCGGCCAATGGTATTTCGACACTGCTGCCGGAGAGGACGAGATCATTGCGCGCCGCGTCGGCAACGGCGAGTTGACCGCGATCGCTGCCTGCGATGCTATCGCCGACGCACAGCAACAATATTTCAGCCAGACTCACGACGGTGACACGGCACACCAGTTCGCGCAGAAGTTTGTCGCTGACGAAGGAAAGCAAAACGGATTGTATTGGCATGTGCCGGAAGGTCAGACCCCGAGCCCACTCGGCCAGCTTGGTGATTTTGCCAAGGCCGCAGGGTACACCAATTCCGGCGACAAACCTCAGCCGTTCAACGGTTACTATTTCCGAATTCTCACCAAACAAGGAGACAAAGCTCCAGGAGGTGCGAAGGAGTTCGTCCAAAACGGAAAAATGACCGGCGGGTTCGCGATTCTTGCTTATCCAGCAGACTACAGGAATTCCGGAATCATGACCTTCGTCATCGGCAAGGATGGCACCGTGTACCAAAAAGATTTGGGGGAAAAGACCGTTGACCTAGCCGCTGCCATGCCGGAATACAACCCAGGCGATGGCTGGGTTCCAGCAATTTAGTTGGAGCCTAATATGGACCCGGAAATTCTCACGAATAATTGGGGCTTGGATTGGGCGTGGGGCTTGCCGCTCATCGTATTGACCGTGGTCATCCATTCGTATGGGCTTCGACGCATCCATTATGAAGTCTCATCGATGCTCGGTCATGGAGGACGTCTCCGGAATTTCTCGTGGGCTTCAATCTTCGTCATGGGAGCAACCGCCCTTTCGGCAGCAATTTTGCACGGATTTGAGGGATTCATCTGGGCCAGCGCGTACCGTTTTCTTGGCGCCAGGGGAGATAACAAATCCGCGATGCTGTACTCCTTGAATGCCATGACGAGTTACGGCCACGGCGGTCTTATTCTCGAGCCGCGATGGCAGCTAATGGGCGCCCTCGAATCGCTGAACGGTTGGATTTTATTTGGTCTGACGACTGCTTTTCTTTTCTCTGTCATGCAGAGAGCGTGGCCGCACATTGATAACTGAACTGGTCAGTCCGGATAGGTTGGATTAGTCGGGTGTGATCAAACTAGGTCGCGCCGTTGAATCGATTCAGCAATTACGAATCGATAAGCGCGAGATCGAGTTCTTCGTAATTCTGTGAAAAAAGGGGGGCTATGTCTTGCGTAGGAAATCGACTGGTGTTCAAACATTTTCGCAAAACGATTCTTATCGGCTGTTTTCTGTTTTTAGCTCACCCTGGGATCGTGCATGCCCAGCGGGAAGACTTCGATCAGTACAAACTGCGTGTCGATACGTTCTGGTTTTACTCAGATCCGTCGGGATCAATCCAGGGCAACAGTGACACAGTGCCCGTCGATTTTCAGAAGGACTTGGGCTTTAACACTTACTCCACTTTCACGGTAAAGGTGGACTGGAAATTCACCCGCAAAAATCATTTCTACGTTGCGCTAAGCCGTTTTAATACCTCCCGACAAACCGTACTTGCTCGAGACATTACGTTCCAAGGCCAAACATTTGATGCGGGGTCTACCGTCAATAGCTATCTGCACGCTTTCCTGGTTGCTCCTGGCTACCAATACGACATTATCCGGCGGAAACGTGGTCACCTTGGACTTGGCATACAAGTGGATCTTTTTAATACCTCCGCGAAAATACGTGCGGCGGCGGTGTCGGGCGGCGGCAGTGGAGGGCTTTCGGCGAGCGGATCGCTTTTGGCGCCCATCCCGGCCGCCGGTCCCGAATTTCGGGTTTATTTGACGAATTCACCGCGGCTTTTCGTCGAGGGTGCATTTTACGGGATGTACTTCTTCGGCTATGGTAATTTTTTGTCGACGACGGACGCCATAGGGTTGACGTTGACTAAGCACATCAGCCTCAATGCTGGCTATCAGCTTGGCTCCCGACTGCTAGTTAACAACAGCGCGAGCGCCAACCGGATCGGACTACGTCTGACCCAGCAGGGCGCGATTGTGGGAGCAGAGTTCTCTTTTTGATGTTCCCTGAAGCGCGTGTTTCGGTTCAGTTGCTGCAACATCATCAGTATTTATGATCAGGTTGGGTTAACTCCGAGCCGTCAACAATCAGTTTCGTCCGGGAAAAAGGAGAAAGGCATGACTTTCCGAATCAGGTTCGTTCTCATGGTTCTCGCTACGATTATTCTAGCGTGCGCTTCGCCCCTGTTCGCTCAGCAGAAGGGGCAATGGGTGCCTGGGCAGTTTGGTCTTAATGCCGGAGTGATTCCGGATCCCGGAATTACCTACGCCAACCTGGCGCTGAATTACTCCGCCAGCCAGTTGAATGGCCCCAATGGAAACGCCATTTCAGGTATTACAGGGACCTATTCCTTCTGGGTGGATGAAAACGTTTTTTACTATGTCCCGGAGCACAAAATCCTCGGCGGATATTTCATGCCCTATATCGCGCTGAACTATGCGAGCGGAGAGTTGGTGGCCAGCTTTACGGGAACTAACTTGAACGCCGCCGGAGGCGGATCCGGCTTTGCTGACATGTTCGTTGAGCCGTTGAATATTGGCTGGCACTTTGGGAAGAGAGTGGACTTCAACGCGGGGTACGCTTTCGTTGCTCCCACGGGCCGCTTCACTCAGGGAGCCAGCGATAACGTGGGCTCCGGATATTGGGGTAACGATATTACGACTGGCACCACTTTCTACCTCACCAAGAACCACGGGACCACTGCAAACCTAGCCACCGCCTGGGAAATCCACGGACAGAAGAGCGGCACCAATATTACGCCGGGGCAGGCGTTCACAGATGAGTGGGGGATCGGGCAAGTTCTTCCCATAAAAAAAGACATGAGCATGCTCGCTCAGCTCGGCGTGGTTGGATACGACCAGTGGCAAGTCTCGCACAGCAGCGGGACGTTAACAGTCTCTCCTGGTCCGCCTCCCATCGTTATTCCTGAGGGCGCGATTCCGTTCTACTCCGTCCATGCGATTGGTGTTCAGGCCAATTTGATTCTTCCCGCGAAGAATCTTTCGGCCTTCTTCAAATACTACGATGAGTACCGTGCACTCGCACGTCCCGAAGGCCGCACTTTCGTTTTCGGTTTTTCGTGGACGTTGCGGATTCCAAAACCAGTACCACCCACTCCAGCGGCAAAGCCGTAATGACCGATCAAACAAAATAACGCGCTTGCCAACGGCTGACTCCCGATAACCGGAAAAGTCACGTACCAGAACTTACTTGCCCAATAAACGGCAGACGCTGAGAAAAGTTTTAACTCGGACAGAACTCGGACAATTGCACCTTTCTGAGGCAATGCGGCCTTGGAGTAATCATCCGCAAGTCATAAGGTAAGACAGTTGGAAAGTTGGCTCCCCGAGCTGTACGATTTGCGAACCTATCGATTTGAATTCCCTATTAGCTACGGGAACCGAGTATCCCGCTCAAAGTGATGTCTCGTAACTGTTTTCTGCCGCCCATGGTGTTTCCACTCTGTTCCGAAAGCCCTTTTCACAGAGTCTAAGCGGCAGAGCCAATTCTACTTCGATGCAACTATTGCCTTAGAACCAAAGGAAATGGTTTCGGTTCACTCGAAATCATGCGGAGCACTAGGACGGGACTTGTCCGGTAATCCGGGTGGTCTCAATGGGTCGACGCAACACTTTCTTGAAGTTTACTCGCAGGAGTCTGAAAACCTAAAGTTTGTCGTGGGCGTTGATTTAAGCGCAGGGCTACTTTGTTCAGATCCGACTGGGAATAGTCGGTTAGGTTTGTGTTCTTCGGGAAGTATTGTCGTAAGAGCCCGTTTGTGTTTTCGTTCGAGCCGCGTTGCCAGGGACTCTGCGGATCACAGAAGTAGACTTTCACATCCGTGGCCACCGTAAAGTCCTTGTGTTTGGCCATCTCCAGTCCGCGGTCCCAGGTCAGCGAGCGCCGCAGGGTTGCGGGAAGTTTACGAACGTGTCTACTCAAGGCCCCCACAACCTCCGCCGTATCTCTGCTGGGTACCTTGATCAGCGGGACAAAGCGCGAATGGCGTTCCACCAGGGTCGCGATGTGACTGTTCCCTGAGCCGCGCAGGAGATCGCCCTCCCAGTGACCCGGAATGGCACGGTCCTCCGCTTCAGCGGGCCTTTCGCGGATGGAGATGGCCTCCGGGATTTGACCGCGCCGGTTTTTGAAGATACGAGAGTGCTGAGACCGGCGTATGCGGCGCATGGATCGCAAGTGCTCCAGCAGCTCCTTTTTCAGCGCTCCACGGGCTTGAATGAACAGGTTTCGGTAAATGGTTTCGTGGGACACACGCATGCTCTCATCATCGGGATACTGGGTTTTCAGCCAGCCGGAAATCTGCTTCGGCGACCAGTCCCGAATCAGTTTACTCGCAACCATGTTCCGCAACTTCAGGTGGATGGAAAGAGGCAGCGCCTGGGCCGCAAGGCCGACTGCCAGGCTTCGCCGTCCGCCTGACTGGCTCGATACGCAGAGCGGCCGTCATGTCGTCTGACCTCCCGGCTTGACGTGACCGGGGGTTTTTGTACCAGCGGGAGTGAGAGAGAATTCACTCTGGAGGGAAGCTGGTATGCCGATGAAGAAATACAAGCCGGAACAGATCGTGACGTTGTTGCGGCAGGTTGAAGTGGAACTGGCCAACGGGAAAACCACTCCGCAAGCCTGCAAAGAAGCCGAGATCACCGCACAGACCTACTACCGCTGGCGGAAGGAATTCGGCGGATTAAAACTCGATCAAGCCAAACGTCTCAAGGAACTGGAACGGGAGAACGCCAAGCTGAAGCGTTTGGTGGCGGAGCTGTCTTTGGAGAAGCAAATTTTGAAGGATGTGGCAGAGGGAAACTTCTAAGCCCTGAGCGGCGGCGTGGCGCGGTCAGGCATGCACGCGAGAGCTACCAAGTATCGGAGCGGCATGCCTGCCGGCTGCTGGGGCAGTGGAGAGGGACACAACGCTACGAGGTAATCTACCGAACGGACGAAGATGCGTTGACGCGAGAGATCGTGACGCTAGCCAGCGAATACGGGCGCTACGGCTATCGGCGGATCACCGCTCTGCTGCGGAATCGGGGCTGGCATGTGGGCAAGGATCGAGTGCAACGAATCTGGCGGCGGGAAGGGTTGAAAGTGCCGCAGAAACAAAGGCCGAGAAGGAGGCTGTGGCTGAACGACGGATCCTGCCTTCGGCTGCGGCCGGAGCGAGCGAACCATGTGTGGAGTTACGATTTCGTGAGCGCAATGACGCACGACGGAAGTACGCTGCGGATGCTGACGCTGATCGACGAGTACACGCGGGAGTGTTTGGCGATCCGGGTGGCCAGAAGGCTGGGGAGGTACGAAGTGATCGAAGCGCTGGCGGACGTGATGCTGTATCGAGGAATCCCGGAAAACATTCGTTCGGACAATGGCCCCGAGTTCGTGGCCGAAGAACTGCGGAAGTGGCTGGCAAAGGTGGGCACGGGGACGCTGTACATCGAACCGGGGAGTCCCTGGGAGAACGGCTATTGCGAAAGCTTCAACGGAAAGTTGCGAGACGAGTGCCTGAACGGAGAGGTTTTCTATTCGCTGAAGGAGGCACAGGTGGTGATCGAGAAATGGCGGGTGGTGTACAACACGCTGCGTCCGCACTCGGCGCTGGGCTACAGGCCGCCGGCGCCGGCAGCGTTCGCGCCGCAAATGGCGGCTCTCCGGTCGCCTACGGCTCCCTGCGAGCCACCATTTGCATTACCCGATGAGGTTGTGATGTAAGCTCTCTCACTCACCGTGGTACAAAAACTCGGGCTGGTCACCAACCCTCGTCTGCTGGCCTACCCTCGCGAAACCGTAGTCTCGGAAAAGCTCGAAGCCATGGTAAAGCTGGGCATCGCCAACAGCCGCATGAAGGACTTCCACGATCTGCACAGCCTTTCCATCACTTTTGAATTTGATGGGAAAACGCTGACTGAAGCTGTGCGAGCGACCTTCAAACAACGCGGCACGGAGTTGCCAGCGGGAGGCGTCCCCCTCGCGTTCACACCAGAATTCTATGAGGATGAAAACAAGGTCAAACAGTGGAGCGCTTTTTGCAACAAGAACAAATCGTACGTTCCGCAAACGAAATTCAGAGACGTTGTTGCTCACCTTGCATCGTTCCTGGTCCCTGTCATCAAGTCAGTACAACAGGAGCGAGCCCTAGACAGCGCGTGGACGCCCAGTCATGCGTGGCAGCCCGCTCCCCAGCGATGACCCAAACCGTAAAGATCACCGAAAACCGAATTTTGTTGGTGAGGTTTCCCCGTTTTTCCCCCTCTGTATAGATGAGGGGAGTTTTTGCTCAATGCTCAACCACGAGCGTGGGACCGACACTATAACCTGCGAAGCACTTAGGGAGACCCACGGGCAGGTCTTGCGGGAGCAATTCGAACACCTGCGGGTAGGAGGCTGTGCGATTAGCGTAGGTATACATCTCCCGAATAGCGAGACAACGACCGCAGTTATGCCGTGTATTTTGCTGTGCAGGTCCTTCGGCGAGTCACCGCAGCCGACGACGAATCCGCGAGACAGGGTGAAGAAGGTAGAAATGACGCGCTGCACTTTTTCCCTTGCCAGTTCTTCACCCTGTGGAGCAGCGAAGTCCTTGTCCGACAGAGGAACGGAAACGCTGCGAAGAGGAAAGACGCTATGGACAAAACATCAAATCGGGCGGGAGCGACCCCACTTTTTCGGCTTCCAGCCGCCCAAAAAGTTCGTGGGGTCGCTCCCGCCCGACACGCTGATCGCGTGCGCTAGGTTTGCCGCGCAGGAATGCGGCAAACAATTTGTAATGCAGGCTGCACTACAGTTCGAAAGCGAGAAGGAGGAAAGGACATGGCACTACTGAAAACACCATCGAAACAACCAAGAACTACAACCCTTCAAGTTCGCTTGGAGGAGGGCGTCAGAATCAACCTAGACAAATACGTCGAATTCATCGACGCCAACGCTTCCTACGTGGTGAGTGAAGCACTCAAGCTCCTGTTTCGGAAGGATGAGGAGTTCAAGCATTGGCTAGGACAACATCCGAACAACGGCAACCAAGAACAAACGCAAGGAGACGCTCTTACAAAGACCGCTTAGCAAATATGAACTCCCGTCCAACCCAATTCGGTGTGCGCGAGAATACAGCGTCCTCAAGACAGCATGCCTCGCGCCTTGTATCGAGTTCGTCGCTCTTGAAGTCCGCAAAGCCGTCAGGAAACGCGCCTGAAGATAAGCAATCGCCAGCGCAGGTGTCCCTACCAGCAGAGACGGTCCATCTCTCCCTAGGCGAACCAGAAAACGGGGCCACAAGAGAAGTTAGAGACGACGCCACCGGTCTTGCAACTGAGTTGAACGGGCGCGGCGAACGATCCGGCATTGAACGTCCGCTGACTTGTGAAGAAGCAGCCGAACTCGTGCGTGTTCATCCCAAGACCGTCAAGCGCATGGCGCGTGGTGGCAAGGTGCCAGGGCATTTTCGCTTTGGTCGCTGGTTCTTCTATGCATCGGAGCTGGACTGCTGGATGCGAACAGAGTTACATTCATCGCGTCACTCGTGCCGCTAGAACAGACTAAGGAGAAATCGTCATGTTCAAGCGAGCGCGATATCAGTTCGGCTATTTGCGTCGGAAACCTCGCAAGAGGAAGCCTGATGTCTGGGTTTGGGAGCGGAACGCTACCGGACCGGATGGACGGCGCAAGAGAGAAACAGTGATTGTCGGAACCGTCGACCAATACCCCACAGAAGCCCAGGCATGGCGAGCGGCTGAGTCGTTCCGCATAGCGGTGAACTCCGAAAAACAAAACGAGGATGTTTTGTTTGGGGCATTAGTAGACCGTTACGTGCGCGAAAAGCTCCCGAAGCGTCATTCCACCGCGAGCAAGTATCGTTCGTGGATCACGCATCATGTGAAGCCGAAGTGGGGAGACACTCCGATAAGAAAAGTGAAACCCCTCCTTGTCGAGGAATGGCTCATGAGCCTCGATCTTGCACCGAAGAGCAAGGGACATGTACGCAGCATCATGCATATTCTGTTCAACTGGGCGATGAAATGGGAATTCATCGATATTGACAGGATGAATCCCATGAGTCTCGTCCGTGTGGAAGGTTCTTCGAAGCGTCTCAGACAACCCAGGATCCTGTCTGTCAAAGAATTCCGGGTGCTGCTTGACGAATTGCAAGAACCAATTCGAACGATGTGCATCGTGGCGGCGTGTCTCGGCTTGAGAGCAAGCGAACTCGTGGGTTTGCAGTGGGGCGATTTCGATTGGAAAACTCTTGAAGTCCATATCCAACGGGGAGTCGTCACTGGCCGCGTGGATGAAGTGAAGACGCCGAACTCAAACAGGAGACTGCCAGTGCATCCGAACTTGGCGGACCTACTGGTTGAGTACAAGGCCGAGACGGCTCCAGGAGCAGGGAACTGCGATTGGTTGTTCCCGAGTCCTTACGGGACCGGGCGTCCACGATGGCCGTGGACGATTCAGCGCGATCACTTGCTTCCCGCCGGAATACGTGCCGGACTAGGTCCTATTGGCTGGCATAGTTTTCGGCACTCGTACTCCACGTTGCTGCGCTCGTTGCAAGTGGACTTGAAGGTTCAGCAGGAACTTCTCCGGCATTCGGACATTCGCACAACAATGAATATCTACACACAGGCGGTGCCCGATGCGATGCGGGAGGCCAACAGTCGAGTCGTCGAAATGGTTCTTCCAAAGAGAAAAGTGGGATGAAAAAACGAGGCGGCAAAAAGGCGGCAATAGCGGTACCGAGGGATGCTAAATCCTTCCAATTCCGTCCAAGGCCTTCCTCTTAAGTACTTGGATAATCAGCTCCAAGTAAATTCGACTCCCACTCGCTTCCGCCAACCTTTCTTTCTTCAATTACTTAGCAGCAAATTTCAGTACTGATTCGCTGTTTCGTACCGATTGAAGCGTTACGTTCTCCATGGCGTCACGTTGGCTCTGCGGTATTGCGTGTGTGTAGATCCGCAGTGTGGTTGCAACGTCCGAGTGCCGCAGTTGCTTTTGAAGCACGGAAAGCGGCACGCTTGCCTCGACTAGCTGCGTTGCCAGACCGTGCCGGAAAGCGTGCAGTCCGGTGCGCTTAATGGGAATGTCTAGCTTCCGCAACACGGGATGCAGCCCGACGAGCACCACATTGTTACGCGACCGCGGGAGCGTGCCGCTTTTGTTAGGGAAAAGAATCCCCTTCGAGTTGGGTTTCCAGTGTGCCATCAAATAATTCCGCAGCACGCTTTCCAAATCCGAAGGCCATGCTTGCAACAATGCCGTGCAGCCAATTTGGCGAAGGGCGAGGCCTTTTCTTCGTGGGCTATCTTCGCCGCCTTCTGCTTGAGCTCGAGATAGTTTTTTCTTTCCTGATTAAAAGCCCGCTGACCTTCGATAATCTCTTCATCCGTGAGCGAATAAACAATGTGACGATAGGTGGTGTTCGGCCCGTATCCCTTCGTCAACTGCTTGCGAATGAAGTCGGCCATGTGTCGGTTGGGTTTGTTCTAACAATTCATTAGCACACACAAATCTCGTATTTACACAGCCGTTTTTTTGGGTGATTCTGAGGGCTTAGCCGGGACAAGAGAAGTGGGGCAGCCATGATTCTGAGACTGTGCCGGGGGCGATCCGGGACACGTTTCCAAGTTAACGCATGCCAGCCCCGCTTTTGAAAGCGAACCAGCATTGAGACTGTCAAGCCTCTGTCAGGTAGCCATAACCACAAGTTCAACTGCGCTTTAGCTCGGTACATCAGCTTGCATATCTGAACGAAGCAGCCAGTCTAGGGCAGATGTTGTGTCAATTCCGTATGGATTATGAGTGGTCGCCGCCGGCCGTAAGTGCTTAGGATTGTTGATGGTGACCGCTTCCCGTGGGTTATGCCGTGTGGTTCTACGAAGGACATGGGTTTCAAGTCCTCCAATTGCAGTTATTGTTTTGACGCCTTCGGTTGACGTGATTCGCGGACACCCACACCGATTTGCATTGCCGTATTCTTGGGAAAAACAACATCCCGGCCGCGTGCTATGAAATTCGTGTAAATAGACCGCGTGCCCCCGAGCGCTCCCATAGCCATCCCCACAGCCGTTGAATGCACTGTGAGCCCGATTACAATTCCGACCAATTTAAATCCTGTAGCGCCGCCCGCTGCGCGAGGCCCGGTATCTCCGAAGGTGTCGCCTAGAAACGATGCAGCGCCGAGCCCCACAGAAATAGTTGTCGTTAAAAATCTGGTCTTAGGAGGATTTGCCTTTGCCCCGCCTTCCGCGTCGAGCGCCACATTCTGCGCATTTGCGCTTTGCACCCCTTCCAAACTCGCCTGGACTATAGTCGCCACTCCGTCTTGCAGAACTACATCGTGAAAGACGATTCGCAGTTGACCGCTGCGGCTCATATAACCGGCGCGTCTCGCCTGAAGCACTGTGCCTTTCAACAGGGTGCCTTGGGGATAAATCAAACGGCCGTCGTCAAAGAGTGGCCGGGAAATAACGGCGTCCACCTCGTCGCCATTGTGAGAAGTTGACGAACTTAGTGAGCTTAACAGCCGCGCATGCACGAAACTCCCGGGTGGCGGAGTTGAACCAATCGAGGCAGCAAGTTGCGGTGTAAGCGGCTCCGTCCCAAAATTTAGCGGCTCTTGCAGTTCTGCGAAATAAACTGTCCCGGCATCGATGTATTGCGGACGCACGGGAAGCTGCGCGATCGCGTATCGTTCAATTTTGTGAACCTTCCCAGGTTCTTTCACCTGCTGCATCGCGGTATTCCATTCTTTCTTGGCTTCTTCTTTCGCTTCGTGAGCCTTTTGCGACGCCGCGTCCCTCACCCCCTTGGGGTTTTCGTCCGCAGCCGTTACAAAACGTATCGGCTCTCCCGAACCAGTTGTCACAATTGTATTCACCGGAATGTGTTCGCCGTTCGCCAGAACTAATTCTGCAAATTTCACGCTGATTTTACGAGCAGGAGTGAAATCCGCATCCAGCGCGTCGAGCGTCCGTAATCCCGCCGAAACACCTTCAATCCCCGTGATGTTTCCATTTACTTCAGAACCGACCGGAACCACCAGCCGGTCAAACGCATATACCGGTTCTACGATGTGTCCGTGAATTGGCTGTCCAACTCGCTGCACTCGCACCTCTTTGTCCAGCGCGACTTGTAAAGCGGTGCCTTTGGGCACCGCGAGAGTTAGAGTCTCAACCTTCGCGCCCGTTGATGCAGGCTCGTCCTGTGCCACAGCGCTTAAGCAAGTAAATCCGACCAAGACCGCAAACATCCAAAGTCTCATTGCCAGCTCTTGCCTCTCGGCACTTCTTACCTCAAGACTACATCCTCGCGTACACGCTACATTCAAGGATGCCTCTATTCTAATCCGGTTTGCTTAACGCGAAATTTGCGTAATCCCCGCCGTAAGCAGCGTTCACGTTCGTCCAGCAGATTCGGGCAATAGCTAGCGCGCTCAGATTTGCGCTATTTCTCGCAATAAATCAGAAAGGCCGAGAACGGCAATCGCTCTCTCAGAATCAATCTCGTATTGATTATGATCTGCTCGACATAAGTGCTTTGGATTGAGTCGTGATTGCTTTCCCGGTGGGCCGAGTTTTTTTCGAGACCCCGGCATGCCAGCCGGGCGCAGGCGCCCCAAGGAGGGTTTTGCGACTTCCTCTGTAATACCCGGCCAAGGTGACGCCGCGCTTTTTTTTTGAGGGACCAGACCCCCGCACCCGGAGGGGGCTAGTCGCCACCACTCCAGGTTTTTTCCACGCGGCAGAAGTGTTGAGGCTGTGTTCCTCAAACACTCACTCTGACGCAGACCCCTGAGCCAGGAAGCCTCCTGCTGTTCGGAGTAGGCCTAGTTTTCGCGGTGCGAAAACGCAAAGGCCACAACCCTGAAGGCTTCTTCTACTGATTTAAAGACAGCATAAAATCCTACAACTATTTAACTCATTCCATTGTGGTTTTTTTACTACCAAGGAAAACTTAAACTTAGGAGAGGTCTATGCATTCTGACACCGCAGAAATGCTCACTCGGGCGATAGCAGACGCGACAGCGATTGCCATAGATAATCGGAATAAGCCCTCGCTGAAGCAGTTATGCAAGTAACGTCTGTTCCGACGAGGCTTTTGCCCCCATGCCGATAACACTCAATGTGAGTCGCAGCCGGAACAAGTTCATTTTGTTTCGTCGGGTTATCAGGTTCCCAAAATCCGTCTACGGAAATACCTTCAGAGTTACCGGAACGAAAGGAATAATTGGCGAGGCTGCAATCAGAGGCGAAATTGTCCGACAGGCAAGATAAGTTCATTGGTGAAAAATGCAAAATGCGTCACAGGGGGAAAGCCTACGACGCATCGGCGTTACATTGAGGAACTTAAGCGGAAATATCGCACGTTTCTCAAACAGCTTGTGGACACTACACATCCTCGCGATTCCAACCCGGGCCCTCCGTTGCGCGGAATCTGCGGCGAGCCCAAATGCCAAGCCCCAACAAACCCGCAGTGCCCCATAGCAGATACGTTGAAGGCTCTGGCGTCTCGGACCCGCTGGCGACCGACAAATCGAGGTAGCCCGGGTCATAGCTTAGGTCCCACTTCAACCCTGCGCCAAGCGCGGGCAGGTGTCCAATGTCGTAGGTCCCAGTCTCGCTGTTATATTTCATCAGAATGAAGCTGTCGCCCAAAGTGACCGTGAAGTCGTCAAGGAAACTTACGTCTAGCTTTCCGTAGAGGTCAGCCGTGCCGCTGACCAACAACTCGTCATAGGCGAGGCCGGGCGTCAGTCCAGCAATCTCTGCGTCGTAGATGCCAAACCTAGTCTGGGTGTAGTTGCCATTGATAGTTAGGATGCCTGGGATGCCAGAAGTACCTGGCATTATCTTTCCACTCATCACAACATTGCCGTTGATTGTGCCGATGCCGCTGAGGGAGCCGCCCTGGACATCCAAGATGGCGCTGCCGGTCGCGGCGGTGAGGGTGCCGTTAACAACCGTTCTGCCTGCAGTCTGCGTGTAATCGGTGCTCGTTGTGAAAAGGCCCGAACTGGATATTGTCACGGCGCCGGAGTTCGTAAAGATTCCGTTGTTGTTGATCGTGCCGGAGTCGATGATCCTGCCGCTGTTATTAATCGCACCGGAGTTGCTGAGTTGGCCGTACTCTTCGTTGTTGATCGTGCCGCGGTTGTTGATCGTGCCCGAGTTGCTGAATTGGCTGGAGTAGATGAGCAAGTTGCTGAAGTTGTTGATCGTGCCGCGGTTATTGATCGTGCCGGAGTTGCTGAATTGACCGAAATCTTCGTTGTTGATCGTGCCGCGGTTATTGATATTGATGGTGCCGGTGTTGCCGAATTGGCCGCAATAGGCGCCAGGGCAACCGTAGGGGTCCTCCGCGGCGCCCCCGGTGTTGTTGATCGTGCCGCTGGTGTTGATCGTGCCGCTGTTGGCTAACAGGTTGAAGTTAGTAATCGTGCCGGAGTTGTTGAATGTGCCGGAGTTGCTGAAACGGGATTGGAAAAGAGAGTCGATAATCATCGTGCCGCGATTGTTGAAGGTGCCGGAGTTGGCGCCGTACCCGTCAAAGAAGACTATCGCGCCAGCGTTGGTGAGGTTGCCGGAGACGTTATCGAGGAAGCCGCCATCCTCGCCAAATGTTATCTGGGCGCTAGAGGCGACGGTGAGTGTGTTGTAGTTTATGAGGGATGCGGCATCGGCAGCGCCGCCACCGACGTGGTATGTGAGCGTGCCGTAGTTGTACAGGTCGCCGTCATCGATGTTCAGGTTCGGGCCACTGCTGATCGTGCCGTAGTTGTACAGTTGGCCGCCATCATCGATGCCGATGGACCCTCCACTGAGCCTGCCGTAGTTGATGAGGGAGGCGCCAGAGTTGTCCAAGATCGTGCCGCCGTTGATCGTGCCGTAGTTGGTGAGGTTCGCACCCAAGATGTTGTAGATCGTGCCGCTGCCGTTGACCCTGCCGTAGTTGGTGAGCGTGCCGTAGTTGGCGAGCGTGCCGTAGTTGGCGAGCGTGCTGATGGAATCGATGTGAAGTCTGCCAGAGTTGGTAATCGCGCCGTAGTTGAAGCTGGCACCGGAAATCAGACTTAGACTCCTGGCAGTGTTGATATTCAAACTGTTGCCGCTGGCAAGCTGCACGCCTTCAGCCTTGCCGTTCGTATCTAGGGTGACCGTACTTGTGCCATCCAAGATGCAAGCGTTTGTGGAAGCGTTCGGAGCGCCACTTGTCCAGTTACCGGCAACACTCCAGAAACCGTTGGCATCGTTCCAAGTAGTCGAAGGACCACCTAATTTCCCGCACTGAGACCACGCCTGTCCTGCAGCGAAGAACAGGGACAGCATAAGCATAAACACTCGCACTCTCATTGGTAGCTCCCCAGTGCACGCAGTCTGCGTCCGCAAATAAGTGAAGTCAAGTTAACTGCCATCTTAATTATGTACGGGCAGTACTGGAACGCATGTGGAGAACGCAGCGGAATCAACCTGCAATTCAAATCGGGAGGAGGGGAAAAAAGGAGGCGCATGGCAGACTCACACGCGCCTCTACTGATAATGAATCAATTATTCGTGTACCTCAGGGATCACCTCCTTATCAGCACAGCATGCCGATACCGGATTATAAAATCATTTCTTCCGGCGAATCAATGCTGGCATGGGCACTTCACTTTCATCCGAGCAATACTCTTAGCAACGCCCGCGAGGCCGGACCCCCCATTTTCATTTTCTGACTCGCGACTCAGCTACGTATGAGTCAAAAAGAATCATAGAGGAATGTCCTACTCTTTTGCGATAGCCGCCGCCAAAGCAACGAGAATGGCAGAGTTGTAATCACAAACGCGGCATCGACAGTAAAAGAAAGTCAGCCCATAATCTACGCATATATAGTGAACCCCGGATTAGCGTTTTTGTCGCGCTGATGGAATGGTGGTGCACGCTCGAGATTCCGGCCGGGACAGTCTGTCAATAGCGGCTCGGTCACCAATCTTAGTTCCATCGGGCCATAATTCCTTTGAGTCTACCCTTTAAGACTTCGCTTGTAGGACGAACGGTGCGAACTCGATTTGCCTCGGCCCTTACTTGAAGTGTTGATGGATTTGGTGGTGGTCATAAGTCCTCCGCACGTCGCGCATTTGACGCGGTCATTAGGCGCACCGTATCCCATCACGGTGCCAACCGCTACAGACTTTTCAACACCAAAAGCTGTGCATTCGGAATTCGAACACATCGCGCGAACATTCATAGGATTTGGCTACCTCTTCCGCCAGCTTAGTAAGATACCTTCGGTTGGCGGTCACAGATTTCCTCATGATGCGCGGCCTTTAGATGCTCGTCGAGTTCATGTTCAGAATTGTAGAAAGCACCGCACTGATCACACTCAAAATCCGTTATTGAATCAGTCATCTTGTCACGCTCTTCGCACCAGCCACACGATCACATAGATAATCAATATGGTTCCTACTATCCCGTACCCAAACATTTTAGCCTCCAGTAAATAGATCCTCGAATTCAGGATCGATACATCAGTTTGGGCCACGCGTCTGAAGGTATCTGTTCAATTTGGCACACAATCCTGCGAGCTGTTCGGTCCGCTACTTTTTTTTTGAGCGACGACTTCAAGTCGGGACGACCCGCTAACCAGAAGTCCCAGTACTGGGACAGGACTTGATTGCATAACAACGTCGGCTCCTTAGACCCGAGTACACTGTGGGTTTCCTCGGATCTGGGTAGCCAGTCCGGAGAATCGGGACCTGCGACAACTGCTGTGACACCGGCATCGGCTGGTGCAGATGCGCACGCGGATCATGAATCAGCGGCAGGCCCTGGCGATGAATGAAGGCCGGCGACGGAAGAAGAAGCTGTGGAGCGCGCCAGGACGAGCCCAGCTGGAAAAGCTTGCGCTCGGTACCTAAGGCCTCCCGGCGTCGCAAGGATCTGCTCGAGCTGCTGGAGCGCATGAACCCCACGATCGAAGAATTAACGGCAGCAGTCGAGCGGGAAGCCAGGAAGTGGCCGGAGGTGCTGCGGCTGATGACGCATCCGGGCGTAGGACCACTGAAGGCTGGCCTCCGTGTTGATTGCTCCGCGTCCCTGATTGAATCAGCCGAGAACTTTTTTCCGCGACCGAATACGGATCTTGGGAGCCCCGGTGGGGCCACACTGAAGAAGAGTTGAGCCAACTGCGTGCGGCTGCGCAGGACGCTGTGCTTGACAGTCCGGTGGGCGAACGCCTCCTCGCAGAAGGAGAGTTCACCGCGGCAGATCTAGAGAACTATCAACAGAGTTGCCTCTCTCCGAAAAAGAGCGAGCATCCGTGGAACACATAATCTCTCTGTTGCAAAGGCTTGAGCCTTAAGATTTCGCCGATCTTTTTCGCATGGTCATTCGTTGAATTCGCGTTGAGATCGACGTCAGTGAGCGTGATCATCCGCTGGCGTTCCGTCCGACCACTCGGACACCACAACCAGGAACTCGGTCACTGGCTCCGGATCACCATTGAAGTGTGTGTTCACTATAACCGGGGAGTCAGGCGCGTCTGCACCCCAAGTCTTAGCGTCTTTCAGGGGAACGTAGAACATGAGATGGGGGGCGCAGTTCCCGCAGCGGTCGTTAAGGTGCCCTTGCTTCGACAGCATATAGGCCATCGCGCCAGGCGCGCACTCCGGCAGTTCCTTTTTCTCAACCGCGGCCTTCATACTCTCATGCATTTCATCTCTCGATTGTCCAGCCAATACAAATTTTGTCCTCATCAAAGTGATCGGCAGCGCCGTCCGAGCGGCGGCCGGGTTATAGCAGACCGGGCCCCGATTCTTAGGGTTCCAAAACTCTGGTTTGTCGAGCCGGTCATTCCATGAGCGGTCTACCATGCAGACAAAGCCGTTCTTGCCTTCGACCGCAGTTTCATAGCCGTGCCTTCCGAAGACCATAACTGTGGCGTCCTTGGAAACGGATGGCGGAGCCGCGGTTCGAGCCAAGGCGATTTCGGCATCGCGATCCATAAGGTATTGCTCGAGGGGCGCCATGCTGGGGTAGGGATTTTTGGCATCTTGCGCCGGCATCAGCCCGGCCGATCCGAAAACAAAAGCCAGCACCAACAACCAAGGTGCAACGGCGGTGAATCTCGTACGCCTCATTGAGTTCCTCCTAGAGGTGTATGACTGCGGTTTGTCGCTTCATTGCTTTCCCGAGACGCGGACTTGGGGTAGACGTTGATGATTTCACTCTGATTCCATCAGCTTCTCCGGGGTTGCTCGAATGGACTATTCGTACAGACTCGCAGCCGTCACCTCTACCGTGTGGGCGACACCTTCCATATCTTGAATGGTCACGCGGCAGGATTTTACTTCCATCCGCCGAGGGATATCATCTTCACTTTATATTCGCCAACGAGGATATGCGCTTTTTTGTCACATAATTACTACTTGGCCGGTAGTTGGAGCAACTTCGATACGGTTGCGTCCTGCACGCTTAGCAGTGTAGAGCGCCGCGTCAGCCTGGTTCATCAGCTTCGCGAATTCTGGGCTACCCTTTCCCTGGAACCCCGCAATGCCGAAACTCGCGGTCACCTGAACGGATTTCGTGCCAAACAAAAAGTCATGTTCTCGAAGCTCCCGCAGAACACGCGCCACGACGATTCCAACATTGCATTCGTCAGCATGAGTAAAAATAATGATGAATTCCTCACCGCCCGTCCGGCCACAGGTATCCGAAGACCTCACACTTCTTTTCAGGATTCGCGCAAATTCCTTGAGAACTGTATCTCCCGCGTCGTGACCGTAGGTGGCATTTATAACTTTGAAGTTATCCAGATCAGCGATTACTACCCAGAACGAATAGCCATGCCGGACCGCAGCACTCAACTGACCTTTAGCCCAATGCTCCACCGAACGACGATTTGGTAAGCCTGTCAGTGCATCTGTAAGTGCCAGCTCTTTCAAGAGTCGGTTTTGGGACTCAATTTGCTGCTGCAGGTCAACAAGCCTCCTGCCAACCCCCACTCGCGTTAACAATTCCTTAGGGTGAAAAGGCTTTGTTAGATAATCGTCGGCGCCGGCTTCGAGTCCTTCGACCATGTTCTCTTTTTCCGAGGCGCTTGTAACGATAATGATGTACGTATACGAGTCTTTGGCGCTCGCGCGGATTTGCCGACACACTTCGATCCCGGTAAGATCGGGCATAACCCAGTCCGTTATGACCAAGGCTGGGCGGTGTTGCTTGAACAGGTCGATCGCGCTCTGACCTGTCTCGGCGAACAGGATTGAGTATTGATCTGGCGAGAGCGTTTGCTCTACAAGCTTTCGGTACACGGCCGAATCATCCGCGACTAGGATCTTGAGCTGTTCCACAGATTTATTCATATTCCTCGGCTAACCTTACCTCCACGGGCTTTACAAAAGGGAGGGGTTAGCTGTCTCAATTGAAACAAGAATTCAATCTTTTCAACGGTTTATTTTTGGCCCAGGTTCCATATTTCCACTGTTTGATTCGCCTCAAGCGGCATTGATTTCTTCTAGCAATGCGGTAATCTCTAACGGTCTAGCCGTAAAGCTAGAACTCAAAAGCACGGCTAAATGCTCAAGACCACACCAAAAAGACTGATCTCTCTTCCAACGAAAGTCGCAGCCTTCATCGAACCGATGGAATGCCTTCCTGTAACAAAGCTTCCCGAAGGCCAGCAATGGCTCTATGAAATCAAACTCGATGGAGACAGAGCGATTGCGGTAAAGCAAGAAAGAAACGCCATGCTTTACTCTCGCCGGAAGAATCTTCTCAATCACAAATTTCCCTGATCGTCGAAGCTTTGCAGAAACTTCCAGAAGGCACCGTCGTCGATGGCGAGCTTGTCGCTATAGATGAGAGCGGACATCCTAGTTTTAATCTGATGCAGAATTTCCGAAGCAAAGAGGCAGACATCCACTATTACATTTTTGATCTTTTGTGCCTGGAGAATCACTCGCTGATAAAGCTTCCCTACATCGAACGGCGCACCCTGTTGAAGGAAATCCTCCACCTTTCTTCGCCCCACATAAAATCTTCTGAATACGTGGAGGCAACAGCCTCGCAGATGTTGGCAGCGGTTGGCGGGCACAGATTAGAAGGCGTGATCGGTAAACGACGGGATAGCGTTTACGAGCCCGGTCAGCGTAGAGGCGCTGGGTCAAGATGCGCGTGAATCAAGGCCAGGAGTTCGTAATAGGCGGCTTCGTTCCGGGATCACTGGGAATCGAGTCGATCATCGTGGGCTACTACCAAGAAAAGAAGTTGATCTACGTTGCGAAAATTAAGAATGGTTTCGTGCCACTGATTCGAAGGGAAATTTTCGAAAAGCTTAAGACGCAAGTGATCGCGAAATGTCCTTTTGTGAATTTGCCGGAGAGTCACAAAGGCCGCTGGGGCCAAGGGTTGACCGCAGAAGATATGAAGAAATGCGATTGGGTTCGTCCTAAGCTAGTTGCCCAAATAGAATTTCTTGAATGGACGGGAGCGGATCATTTGCGGCACGCACGATGGGTCGAGCTAAGAAATGACCAAGATCCGCGCAATGTCGTCAAAGAGCATTCATGTTGAACAATCTAGCGCCTCGGACTTAAGCGTATCACCTTGGTGGGACAGCCACCGCGCACCAATTTAGCTCTTCGGCACCCAGGTGGACTGGAACTGCTCTTCGGAAAAACCTCCGTGGAGCCTTCCGCCGAGCGCGTAGTTGTACAGCGCCACTTTGTAAATCAACGTCGTCGCCGACATCATCGCAATGACCACGAGAAGATAGACCAGCAGCACGGCACCTATCGCCATGAGGGCCACCGGAGAGAGCGACTCGGAGTTCCGCACCGCAAACCACAGGCAGAGTCCGAACGAGAAGGGAATCATAAAAATCAGAGCGGTGCTCACGCCGGCCACTACGTTTTCGCCCCAGGTCTTGCGAAACAGTTGCGCTGACCTTCGCACGGCCTCGATCGGAGACAGGTTATCGAACGCCAGCACGGGCACGATGAAGTATGTCGCCAGTCCCCAGGCCAATCCCACCAGCCTGGTCAAAAGCTTCCCGAGGAATCCCACGCGCTCGGAAATCATCTCCAGCACGATCCCGACCGTCGCCGCCAGAATCGCCCATTGCAAAATCGTAAACCGCCGCTGCCATGCCAGTGCCAGCCCCTCGTGCATTCTCCAGGAGCCTCCGGCCATGCGGTTGTTCGCCACCGCCACCAGCGCCACGTTGCAAAACGTCATCACAAAATAGCCGATCGTGTAGAACAGGAACAGCAGCACATACAGGAAGCCCCGATGAGGAAGGCCCGCCGAGCTATGCGGCGGGAGCGCGCGAAGTTCCGGCCAGTACGCGGCCGCGTACCATCCGCACAGGAGCGCCAGCGTCAGCATCGTAATCAGCGCCGAGGTCAGTGGCAACAAGATCAATTCCTTGTCGGAAGCCAAAAGCGCCATGCTCTGCCGGGCCAAATTCCAACTCGCGGCCATTTTTCCCATCTTCTGCAGCCTCCAATTTCTGCCAGACTCCAGCTCGTCGCCCAGCCCAGCGGAAACGCGCAGCCAGCCTCCATTTTCCGGAGCCCATCTGCAGCGAGCGATAGTACTCGGCCACACCAGTTTCCAAGCGCACAACTGGCCTTCTTGCGCGTGGCTCAGGAAAGGGAATTCCGCGCACCTTCAATGTAATCCGATGTCGAATTGTGGTATATGCGAATGAGCAATGGCAAAGCGACTTTTAATGTGGCAGATAAGAGACGGATGTTTCGCTTCCACCGGCTGCTCGTGGACGTTCCCAAACCCAAGTTAACGCAGCAACAACACGATGAGGCCGAGGTTCACCGGCGCTTCACCGAACATCGCAGGGGTTAAGTAAACCGCAAAGCAAGTCCATGTAAGGCTGTCTATACAGGATAAACCGTATAGTCAGATTTTCCAGCTCTTGATACGTTTCTGGCGCCCCACATTCAAGACCTGAGGTGCTATGTGAATCAGGCCGAATGGTACACGCTTTACTCACACGCGCTCGTTGAACACGATCCCATAAAGCTTCGCTTTCGAATTACCGAGGCGGAAGTTGCCATGTTTTTGCGAATCCAAGATCTCGTCGAAAACCCGGATTCGAACCCCGAACGAGAGATCATTGCAAACGCGCTGTCTAATCTGCACGCCTTGCAAAGAAACTTGTTGCGGTACTCCAGCCGACAGATTGCTTAGACAATAATCGCAGCACGACTCGTTTCGTGTCACTCAAACGTCTGCATTTACTGCTGTCGGGTTCCTCGCGAGGCTTGAATCATGGCTGAACTAATGAAGAGTTATCGTGGAGTGTCTTGCATTCGATGCAGAGAGCCAATTCCTGTCTCTGTTAAGATCGCGAGACTGCAAGATGAACTTGAATCCGAGGCGAGTGCCACCCATTCTTTCATCGCTCGCTGCAAACTGTGTGAATGCGAAAACATATACGCGATAACCGATCTCCAAACGTTCAACGGAGAGCCGCGGAAACGAAACTCAAAGGCACGGGCGGCCGGATCGGCGGCATGATAATGGATTCTTCAGAGTTAGCGCCTAAGACTCCAATCCAACCAACTAGTAGCACTGCACACCGAGAGGCACAGACCGCAAAAAAAACTGAAGAGATGGACGCCGCAATCACTGAGAGGGATCGGCACACGCCCCAAGCGAGCGCTGATCCAACGTCGCACGGGGCGAGCCACCTGAATCGGCGGCCGCGCGTAGCGCTGGGCGCGACGTTGAAAGACAAAAATTGTTCCTGCATCTTGTTAGTTGAGCCTTCTTATTGATTCTGGTGATTGTTAACTACTTGTAAGTTCAATGGTTCCAGTACCTACGCTGCGTTCGACTCCCACTCGCTTCCGCCACAAATCCTCTATAAAAATGGGGGATTAATTCGCTGAGCTCAGGTCGTATGGCCAAGTCCGCTGCAAATTCCTTGGCCGGAAGGCCCTCCCTCGTTATTTTTGATTTCGAGCAGAAATAATTGCATTTCATTTCATACGGAGGTAAAAGGAAAAATAGCTCTAGAGCTGCGGAGGAGGCATGACTCCACCGGATCTAGGACCAATCACAGCTTAAAAACAACACCGCTGCTGCGGTGTGCGCAGGCGGCATCTCTTGCGGATCTCGCCATGCAAAGCAAAGCGACGCAAATGGGGAACCGCTAGGTTCCCCGTTGCGTTTCATCCCGACCAGAAGAAGCCTTTGTCCAAAAAGGTTCTGCAATGAAAGAAAAGGCATTCACTAGCGCGGACCTAGCGGGCCTGTGTCAGGGCGTGTCGCCTGACGACGAGCCGTGCGGTAACCCAGCGACATTTCACTGCCTGAAGTGCGGGAGACGGTTCTGCGGTTCCCACGCCGAGGATGATGAGTGGCACCAGTGTGTGCTCCCCTCTGGTGAGGAGAGCGGCGAGGCGTAGAGTTCTGGTCCATCGCGGTCGATTGGGAGCAGCGCGAATTTCACCAGCCGAATATGTAAGTGCCCATCCCTGCAAATGTAAATCTGGAACTATCGCCCAAACACCTTACGCCGGAAGGGCGCCAAGCTCAAGAGACTCGTGCCGAAAAGAAGGAGGGACGCAGGCTCTGGAGTGGTGGATACGCCATCTGTCAGCGATAACTGGTTGATGGCAAAGTCGGTATTGGTCTCCTTCTTTACTCCTCAGAAACTCCGGGGGTTTAGGCTGCGGGAGCTTCAACAACGCGAAATCCCAGCTTGGCGGCTTTCCACTTGAGCTGGGTGATCTGTAGCTTGCGGTGTTGGGCGTCGTAGAATTGTGCTCCCTGGTCCACGTACTTCATCCCGTAACGCAGCATGCGGTAGACCAAGCGCGCCAGCTTGGCGGCCATGGCCTTGATCGCAATGGGAGAGCCCAGCTTGGTTCGCAGTCGACGAAACTGCGCTCCCAGATAGGTATTGCTTAGCCGTAAGCTGGTGGCCGCCATCTTCAAAGCGATACTGGCCCGATTGTTCGTCGGCAGCCGACCTTTGCCAATGATCTTGTTGCCGCTGATGCGATTGTCCGGACACAACCGTAGCCAGGAAACGAAATGGCCCTCGTCCGCCCATTTGCTCATATCCCATCCCGCTTCGCTGAGGATGGTCGTCGCGGTCATCACATCGATGCCGTCAATCTTGGTCAGGTCCGTACCGCTCATGCGAAACAACTCTGCGCGCAAGTCGAACTGCGGTGCACTCCCTTTCTTCTTCTTGAGCCTCCCTTTGCGCTTCTCTTCTGGCAGAGGGGTACCTTTGCTCCGGTCTTCTCGTTGCTGGAGATACTGATCGAGCTGCCGATCGCATGCGGCCATCTGCTCTTGGGCAAAACTCGTAACCCTGCTGGTCCTGCTTCAGCACGAACAGCAGGTCTTCTTGCCAGTTGCCCTCCAGATACCGCGCGATCTGTTCCTCGCTCGCCCGCACCCGAGGATCCCGAAGCTCAGCCAGCTTATGAGGATCGCGTTGGCCCGCCAGAATGGCCTTGATGATGGCCTGTCCGGTCACTCCGCTGATATCGCTCAATACGTTCGCCAACTGGATATTCATCTGTGTGAGCACCTTCTGCATCCGTTGGATGTGCGAGGCTGCGGCCTGTACCAGATCGTTGCGCTGCCGCCAGTATGTCCGCATGGTGCGGATCTCCTGCGACGGCCGGAACGAATTGCGCAATAGCCCGTAGGTGTGTAGCTTCATCAGCCACTGACTTTCCTGCACGTCGCTTTTGCGTCCCGGCAGATTCTTCGTGTCCCGAGCATTCACCAGGTACACTTCCAGACCAACTTGTTCGAGAATGTCGTATACGGCAATCCAATAGACGCCAGTGGATTGCATCGCCACGGTCCGAATCCCGCATTGCTTCAGCCAATGGGCCATCGCTTTCAATTCAACGGTAGTGCACCCGAATCGTCGTACCGGTTGGCTATCGTGCGTCGGCGGTACAGCTACGTAGTGGAATTCGTTGCCGATATCGATGCCAGCGGCATCGGGATGCACAACCTCTAAGCTGAGGTCTTGGCTCTGGATCTTCCGCATCATCTCCCGACGTTGCTTGCGGTTCATCTCATTCCAATGTCCGCGCGTCGAATGGTCAGTAGCTTTCTGGGCTTTCTCCGGTGGTCTGGATTTCATGCTAACCTCTCCACGTTGAATTCAACGTGGCCCGGCCCGGTCGGCGAAACCTACGCAATCTCCTCATCGGGGTCGGGCCGCTATCCTTTTCAGGACAACGCCCGCCACCATCCACACAATCGCCAAGACCGGAGCCATGCTGATATTCGGGCAGGAACGCTCCAAGGAAAAAACGGCCTTAGCTGTCGAGCCATGTTGTGTCCCGGATTGTAGCTCCGCCACGCCATGGTCATCGAGCTCTCTGACGGAGTTTCAGACTCATACAACCACCCCGCAGGGGTGGCCGCTGCTGATATGCATCTGCGGCTGGCTCTCACCGGAATTCCTGCGCCCAGGGCGCAACCCCAGAAAACAGCCGACGTCGCGACTCTTCGGGAACCGATGCGGATCTTCCAAGGTCAGCACATAGGTCAGCGCGATCTGCGTTCCTACCCCCTTCACCTGTTTGAGCAGTTCGACGTGCGGGTAGCTCTCCTGGGCGATTTTCTCCATCCGTACTTCGTATTCCTGGATGCGCTCGTTCAACGATTCGACTTCTTGGAGCAGCGGCTCCAGCACCTCGCGCAACTCCGCTTTCAATCCCGCGGCCAGCTCCCGGTTCACCTGCTGCGTGCCACACTTGGGCAGCCGCTGCCCATAGGACTTCACTAACCCTCGCGCCGCGTTCACCAGGGCGGTTCGTGCACGCACCAATTCCGCCCGGGCCCGAATCACCGTCAGGTGGATTTGCGCTTGGGCGCTGCGATGCCGCACCGGCCCCCACAGCTCGGGATCGATGCGGGCCAGCCGTGCCAGTGTCCGCGCATCGTGTCGATCATCTTTGCGCTTGCTCTTGCTGATCAATTGCACCTTTTGTGCGTGCGCCACGAGCACCTGGTGTCCCAGCTCCTTCAACAGCCGGCTTACCCACGGGGAATGTGTTCCGGTCTCCAGGGCGATGAGACTCCGCGGTATCTTTCCAAATATCTGTTTCATCGCTTCCGGTGTCCTCGACACTTTCTGTTCCAGAATGATTTTGCCTGCTTCATCCAAAACATCAATGGAGGGACGGTGCGGTGTCGAGATGCGCCGAGACTGTGCGGCAGAGCATGACAGACCACACCGGAAAATGAAAAGGTGACGAAAACGCGAAACTCTGGTGAAGAAGAGAGTGGAGAGAATAGAAAGACGCGGTTTGTAGAACGGCAAGGCGGATGCCGTTCTGCCTAAGAGTTACAATCGAAACGATCACGGGATGGAAGTATCGAAACTGCGCCGATCACTTTGAGAATTCCTTGGTTGTGTTTGGGCTTGGCAACGCCATTCGAGACGAACTCTTTACGTTCAAATGGTTGATGAAGAAGTGCATTGTTCTTGCCACACCTACGTGTGTGAGACTCACTGCCCCTTCCTCACACACTGTAAGACAACAACCGCAGTCAACACATCTCCCTAAATCGATCTTAAAGACACCGTCTCGAGTGGGTCGAATGCAGGCCACGGGACACCTGGCTGCGCAGTCGCCACAGCCTGCGCATTTCTCCCTAGAAATTACGGGGCGCTGCCGTAGTATCGTGCGATTAGCGAGATTGCTCGCCCAGTCGTACGGGGATTTGCAATGGCGTTTCGATCACAGCGGCAGCCAAACGTGCGCGCGAGAATTCACTGCCTCGATTCACTTTTCCAGCAACAATCGCCAGTATTATGCGTTTTTAGACTTCGCCTTGTCGTGTTGTCTCACTTCCTCTGGCTTCCTAGGTTTTTCTTTGGATACTTCACCCGGTTCGCGCTCATGAATAACCGCATTCACATGATGAGCCGCTCGCCGATGCTCCAGCAATTCTTTTTCGGAATCGTATTGAGCCCCACATTGATTACACTCGAACGCATCCATTATTGAGTCGGTCATGTTCGCATCCTCCCAAATGGGTCGCGACTGGCTGGACAGCTTTAGTTTAGTCTCACCGAATGTAAGTTGCACGCCGCTAAGGACTGCGCCACGTCGTCGAGTGGTTTCTCGGTCGTTCATGTCGCAAGAATTTAATGGCACATATGAAGTAGGGCTTAGCTTGTCCGGTAAGCGCTGCCAGCTCAAACGGTCGACGCAACACTTTCTTGAAGTTTAATCGCAGGAGTTTGAAATCCTGGTGTTTTTCTTGGACTGATTTAAGCGCAGCGCACTTTATCCAAATCCGCTTGCGTATAGCCGGACAGGTCGGTTCTCTTAGCAGCCCGTGGCGAAAGTCTAGATCTCTCAAGGAAACGCGAGGGGGATGTGCAAGGTGAGCCGCCTTCTTCCCTGACTCTACTTGATGGAAATCCTAACGTGCTCCGGGTTAGAATTTGACCACTGCCGTACCGCCATGATGCGCAAGCGCAAGATCATCGTCTACATCGCCACTAGCGCCGACGGCTTTATTGCCCGACCCGACGGCTCGGTCGACTGGCTCGACCGTCCACGTCCGAAGGGCAATTACGGCATGGGTGCGTTCTATAAATCGATCGACACGGTCTTATGGGGCAGGAAGACATGCGATATAGCGCTCGACTTTCAAAAGAAAGGTGTGACCGGATCGGCCTTCGATACAAGAGTTAAAAACTATGTCTTCACACGCAGTCCCCTGCAATCGTCAACGCCTGCGGGCGTGGAGTTCGTGAGCGAGCCCATCAAAGTGTTCGCAACCCGTGTGCGGGAGAAAAAGGGAAAAGACATCTGGATGATGGGTGGCGCTGGCATCATTGCGTCGTTTCTCGACGAAGGAGAGATCGACGATTTTATGATTCACGTGATTCCCACGTTTATAGGCGAAGGCATTCCATTGATGGCGCCCGGCCGTCGCACCGTGCCACTAAAACTCATCTCCTGCACGAAGTTCCCAGACGGCGTGGTCAAGCTGCACTATACCGTCGGTAAGTAATCTTCACATTTGGCCAGCCGTTGCAAGTCTGGATTCCTGAAGAAAAAGGGCTTTTTGATCCACAGGGATGGTGCGTAAGAATGCGCGCATGGCCATGGGCACACGCAAGCAGCGGGAGCGGCAAGAAGATTTCTGGGTGGCGCATAGAGAGATCGCCTCGGCTCCGAGTCATCCTTTCTATCGGCGCCTAAACGAGCTACTGGAAGGGGAAAAGTTCGATGAATTTGTCGAAGGGCTGTGCACGAACCGGAATTACCGGACATTTTCAATATCGGACTCACCGGTCCGGTTAGCCCGTTTATGAGGGATTGACAAGCAACTACGGTTCGCGAAGCTGCAAAATATTCCGCCGTGGAGGACGACCCTACGCTATTTAGTACCGGGGTAATAAACAATCACGTACAGATTGTTTCCCAAGAGATTCGTACCCTCAAAGCCGTTTCCAAAGGAGAAGTTCCACTCGAAGCCATCGGACGGCCCGCCGGCTTGACAAGCGGATTCAGCGCTTTCCGCTTCGCACGCCCAGTAGAGATAAGGTTGAATATTGTGGAACGGGCCGAGCTTCACATCCGGAGCCGCGACCACGGGCTCGCCCCGCTGGAGCCCCAATTGCTTGTAAAACAACTTTCCCATCGCGCTACCTGTGCAGTCAAAGCCGGTCGTCCCTTTCATGCTGCATGACGGATCGGGCGGCCCAGTCTCAGGCAATTGCCAGTTCGTTTGGCCGAGGTATCCGCGCCCTCGATCGGCTTTGTTCATGGCGGCGACCCACTCGACCGCTGCCGAGTGTTCCATCGAACCATCCGGGTTGATGCCCGCAACACCGAATGTTTGTTTGGCCGCCAAATCAGCGTCCGAGAGCCAAGTGATTTGTGCAATTGGATCATAGACGGTTTGCCCGCCGGGGTTGGCTTGCAGTCCCTCACCAGCAGCCGGGGGCGTGCCCGCCAGCTTGCCTTTGATCATCGGCAACACGTAAAGATAATTCCGCCACACGTTGGCCCCTTGAAATCCGCTGTTAAACGAAAAGCTAACAAATCCCTGCTTCGGATCGGCGGCCGCAGACCCGGACCAATATAAATAGGGTTGGAAATCCTTGAATGGGCCGACCGTATTGGCGGGTATGCGAACGGCCGTGTTCGGCTCGCGAAGACGCAACGAGCCGTAATACAAAGATCCCAGCGCGCTGCCCGAACAGTTGAACCCGAACGATTCGCCGTTCCGTCCCGTGCGTGCGCAGCTCTCGTCTTTCTGTGGCGCGGTCGGAAGCTGCCAATTGTTGTGACCGAGGTAACCGGCGCCGTGCTCGTATTGGTTCATCGCGGCCACCCATCTGACCGCTGTCGCATAGTCCATCGAGCCGCTTTTGTTGATGTTTGAAACTCCGAACGTTTGCGTGGCGGCCAAATTGGCGTCTGCGAGCCAGATGACTTTTAGATTGGGATCATAGACGGTCTGTCCATCGGCGGCGGGAGTCAGCGGTGCGTTCGCAGGCGCTGCGACAGGGGCTGACTCTTTCGCTGCCCGACATGCGCTCACCAAGTGCGGGTTTATGGTCGGTAGAGGTCTCGATGCCGACTTCGGTTGCCCTGTCCCTTG
The DNA here is from genome assembly GCA_963714785.1 of uncultured Acidobacteriota bacterium. GTDB lineage: Bacteria > Acidobacteriota > Terriglobia > Acidiferrales > UBA7541 > Palsa-295. Next base: position 145,299 of record CAVQQE010000018.1, on the reverse strand, counting down.
GACGATTGGTTGGAAGCAATCCAGTAACAGCCCGTTGTGCGCTCCGCCGCCTAGAACGAATCCCGCATTCTTGCATGCGGTTTTGATCTGCTCGCACGCCGCTTGGTCGGCTCGGACCTGGTTGTCGGCGAACACCAGGTTTAATCCAAACAACATCGACAGCATTATCAGCACGTGGAGAAAGGTGCGTCGGACGGAATCCATCAAAATTCCCCGAGTTCGCAAAATATCGCTGAGAACGATACATTAATTTCTGATAGCCGACTAGACATGTTCGTAATAGGCGTTTGTGCCGGGATCGCTCGCCGTGGGGTCGTTAATCGTCGGCTTCTATCGAGAGAGCAAGTTGATCCATGTCGCGAAAATTAAGAATGGTTTCGTGCCACTGACTCGAAGGGAGATTTTTCGAAAAATTAAAGAATCTGGTTATCGGAAAATGCCCTTTCGTAAACTTGCCGGAGAACCACAAAGGTCGATGGGGTCAGGGACTTACTGCGGAAGATATGAAGAAGTGCGTGTGGGTTCGTCCTAAGCTAGTTGCTCAAGTAGAGTTTCTGGAATGGACCGGAGCGGATCATCTCCGCCACGCTCGTTTTTTGGCGCTTCGGGATGATTAAAGACCCACGGAGTGTGGTCAAAGAAATTTAGGCAACTTCTCAAGATGCACGGTTGCAGCGTGCCATTTCCTGCGCAACGTACGGAAAGAGTCTCTGTTTGCGCTCACCCGTGCGTTTAAGTGCCTTGGCAAACGGAGTTCATGCCCATCTTCGCTGGCGATCCTCCGCGCGGACTCGGGGCCGCACGCTCGCCGAGTCGGCTTAACATATGATTTTTTCTCATCAATCGGGTTTGGAACTGAGGGTCAGCACAGCATTAACAGATTCGGCCAACATTGCCATGCCGTCAGGCTTCGAGAGCACCATATCCACGCCGACAGCAGACGTTAAATACCTACCGATGTTTTCGCTGAACATGGTGAACAGAATAATCGGAAGTTTCGGCATTCTCTTTTTCAGCACAGACGCGGCTTCCGCACCGTTCATTTCTGGCATTGCCAGATCGAGCAGCACCAAATCCGGTTTGAGTGTTCTGGCTTTCACCACGGCCTCCAGTCCGTTGACGGCCTCACCGCAAACCACCACGTCGGTTCCGGTTGTAAGAAAAGCCTTCATGGCCTCTCGGACTTTACTGTCATCGTCGGCTATGAGCACTCGTTTCGGCATATCGATATTGCCGCAGTAAGTTACGTGGGTGTGATTCATTTAGATCTACAGCGTTCAATGTGGACACCAAAAAGTAACAGTGTCGTTGCCAGGGGATTTTAGTTTCCGGTAGCGACGCAGATTTTCGGCGCTTGGACTCGCAAGCTCGCGCTCACCGCTTCATGTTTCAGCACACGCAAAGAGGAAAGCGCGTCCGCCATTTCCAATCGCTCATCTATTGAAACGTCGCCGTTAAGCGAGGCATTTCGCATGCTGTCGTTTGTTTCACCACGCTCGCGAGAATTCGCCGCGCTAAGTCTTTCTTGTCGTGTTTGTCGGCCACATTGTCATGGTGTTATTGAAGACCTGAAGAATACTATGCAACATAGGACAGTTTCATCCCATTGTGACGCGGCGAAGGATACCAATTTCACTACTCGACTCGTGCCACGGTTTTTAGATTCAGGAAATCAAGCGTGCTCGCGCTCCTTGCAATTGAGGCAGAGCCGCGCCCACGGGACGGCTTCCAAGCGCGCCCGCGAGATGGGGCGCCGACATACTTCACAGATTCCAAATGTGCCTTTTTTAGTACGAGTCAGGGCGTCTTCAATGGCTCGCAAGAGACGAACATCGGTTTGCCGGATTCTGATCTGAAGCTCTGCTTCGCTGTCTAGATTGGCTTCATCAATGAGATCGCCTTGCGCGCCTCCTGCCGCCGGTAGCATAGCTCTACTTGCGGACAACTCGCGCTGTTTCGCCAGTAGCAATCGTTTGTACCTGTTCAAATCCCGAGCATTCATAGCCGATTCTCTGGTGCCCAATGGCGATAATCTCGTTCGCGTGAATCTTACTCTATTTAAACGCGGCCTCATCTTGACTTCGAACATTCCAGGGACTAACCTTTTTCCAACCAGCCTACAGCTCTTTGGGATTCGCTCGTTTATGAAAATTCTCTACATAATCCGGTCTCACAAGTGTCCAATTTGCGGTAGCACCGATATTCATCGCTCGAAACGCAAAGGTATTGCAGAGCGGCTTGCTTGTCGGGTCACCCCGGTTCGACCTTTTCGTTGCAAGAGTTGCGATAGTCGGGTGTACGCATTCGAGGCTGATGCTAGAAAGTTCGCTTGAAGCGCTCTCGAAATCGTTAGTCGGAAACCAATTCCTTCTGAAGAGGTGTCTTGCCCAATAGGGAGGCAACATGACTCAGTCAATAACGGATGCTTTCAAGTGCAATCGATGCGGTGCTCTGTACGATTCAGAAAGAGAATTGCGGGATCACCGAGAAGCTGCCCACCATGCGGTCAGTAGTGAGCGCAAGCCGCCCGAGACATCTGAGAAAGAATCTCTGAGTCAGCAGGCTAAGGCGAAAGCCAAGAAGGCGTAGACGATTTGCCCCCTTCCGGCGATTCTTGGTGATATGGAACCCTTCATTTTCTAAGTTCTCCAAGCCAATCATCTAGGATTGACAGGCTGCTTGGCTCAATTGAAGTGAATGCAATTCCCATCCCAGCATCAGGCCGCGAGTAGGCGACCTGGCCCTGGGCGAAGAAATTCACTCCGTGATATGAAATTCGTAATCTGACTTTCGCTCCGTTCTGGAACGGAGAGGTGGTCTCTACAAAGCGAACAGATTCAAGTCTTCTGTGTGCCGCAAGTTGTTTTTCCGTGCTGAGATTGGTGACTTGAATTCCGGCCACGAATGGATAACGCTGCGCGCGATGGCGTTCGGAACAGATCGGAGAGCGACCTCGGCACGTTGAATTCTATTCCACGCTGAATCCCGGACCAAACAGAATCGGACAGCCCTTTTTCTATACATTGTTCAATGTAGGTCGCTACATTGTCGGGCTTGGCCGCTGCTGTTTGACCACCTGGGGATCATGCTAACGTGTAAGGTAGCGGACGTACGCCGAATGTTGCTCCAGGCCCAAGACGCCCAGTGAAATCCACAAGGATTTCGAACTTGTCCGGCGAAAGCTCAGCACGCCTCAGGCCCGGAGAAGAGGCGCGTCTTACTGCGCGATATGCGAAGCTTCTTTGAGTAAGCCGATCACCTTCTGCAAAACCTAAAACTCAAGGTTCCACCAAAATGACTCACTACGAACTTCGGCTCGTCGGCTACTTTTGAATGAAGCATCAACGATGTTTTGACCTATGGGAATCCAAAGATACGAAACGGGCCTGCTTGAGCGTCCGCAAATTTGTTCTTTTAATATGATGAGGGCGGCAAGGCTTGAATACACTCCATCAGGCTGTTCATGCCGTCCCCTTTATCAATCACCGCGTCGGCAGCAATTCCTTTGGGACTGAATGTCCTGCGGACGGCCTCGCTATACATGGTAAAGAGGATTATCCGCACGCTCGGCATCATCTCTTTAAGCACAGATGCCACCACGATGCCATTAGTCCGGGGCATCGCCAAATCTAGGAGAACTAAATCAGGCTTCAGTTTCCACGCTTTTTCTATAGTATCTTCGCCATCAAAGGCATCGCCACAAACGCGAAAATCTCGTTCGGCGAGACACGTGCGAATAACCCTGCGAAAGGCGTCACTGTCGTCTGCCACAAGAATCTGCTGGGGCATCATATCGGAACCTTTTTGGAGGTGGGCGGCCTCACTCCATGACGCTACGCGAATATGACTTGTTAAGGAATACGTTGTTCAATGTAGGACACCTGAGAACTGGTTGGATCGTTGACTTCCTAACACTGTAATTGTAGCGTACCGCCAAGGACGTTGCCGGGCCTATTCAAGTCGTAGTCACCGGCATCGAGAGAGTATTTATGCCAGACTTTAACTCATCGTCCTGGAAACTCCCTTACCTTGAAGCACTTAGAGAATCGAATAAAGAGAAGCTGAGCGAGCTTGTCTACGCCACAGAGGGAGCAATATTGCTTCGTTTGTTCGAACTCGGGGACTCTGCGGACCATGATGAAGAACGTGATGAGATCGACGCGGCTTACGCGGATTTGTTAACTATCAAGATTCACAAACTTGGTTGGCCGTCTATGCCCGGCAAGCCCACGCGGTAAAATCTACAGGTTGTTTTTCTGGGCATCCCGGAGGAGCTGCTCAAAGATGCCTTCAACTTACTCTTGTACCGATTCGTACCGATTGGAGAGAACTGTGGAATGCAACGCCGTCAAACCACGGGACTTGTGAAATGTCCTGAGAGGTCGGCTCCCACTCGCTTGCGCCAACTTTACGCAATAGTGTTTTCATCGATTCGCCTCTAGGTACGCTGCCGCGCAGACCACTCAAAAGGCTGCAACTGAATAACTTAAAGGGCTAGAACGCGAGGAAATCTTTCCGGTCTGCAAATAATCTTTTCGATAAGAACCATTGACGTTAACGACCCTGCCCTCAAATCTGATAGTGACGGATCTCTCCGAGCGGGCACGGAACCCCATATTCACCGTCGCAAAGTGTCAATAACGTCAGGCCTAACAAAATTAAGAAAACGAGGAAGACATGAAAACAATCACGACGACTTTGTCTTTATTGATGTTCGCGGGTGTCGCGGCAGCTCAGAGTCCCGACCCGTCCAAGTGGATGTGCCGAAATCTCGCGCAGTCTGGAGGATATCTGTATCAGGGCGAAACGGTTTTCGGTACTGGAGCATGCCGTCCGATTCAGCAGACTGCCCCCGCGGCTTCTACTGCCCCTGCAACCGTGTCTGCGGCGGGCACTCTATCTACCGCGGCAACAGCAACGGAGCCCTCAGTCACGGCTGCCGCAACAGTGCCGACTCCGGCATCGCGCCAAAGGGATTTTTGCTGGAGGACGGGACGCCAGTGCATCTTGTCTTGTCCGAAAATCTCTCGTCTGCGGATGCGGTAACAGGACAAACGGTTGAGTTTGAGGTTGTGGATGACGTTATCGTGAACGGGTTCGTCGTGATTCCACACGGCGCGACGGCGTGGGCAACTGTCACAGATGCCGAACACAAGAAGCGAATGGGACGCGCCGGAAAATTGGACCTCAACATCGACAAGGTCCGTCTTGCTGACGGAGAGAAGGCAATGCTTCGCGCTGTGAAGGACGCGAGAGGAAGCGGTCACACGGGCGCAATGCTAGGAGCGATGGTGGCAACATCTCTAGTCATTTGGCCTGCTGCACCATTGTTCCTGCTAATGCACGGCAAAGACGTAACAATTCCCAAAGGAACGAACATCAGTGCGTTTGTTCAGGGCGATCTCACTTTAGATGAGTCGAGGTTTCAAAAACAGCTCGTTGTTTCACAATAGGCGTGGTCGGAGGTTAAATCAGTTCAAACTATATAGAAGCTGAACAGATTCTGATCGGGAGCGGTGGGAAGCGGTGCCGTAATACCCCGGGACTTGTGAGATGTCCTGTGGGTTCGACTCCCGCTCGCTTCTGCCAACCGTGTTGTTGCTACTACTTGAGCGTAGTTATTTTCATACCGATTACGCAATTCAACTTTTTGTATGGCCTTAACAAAACAAAAATTAAAGTCAAACGAAGCTCTTTCGCTAAGTCCTAGTCAGTCCGAGACTTTCATGGCAACAGGGCGGAATGTAATTATATTTTTCCTGCAGCTGGGCGGATCTCGGTGTGTTTAAGACGAAACCGGCGAATAGGCTCCCCGATGGCAGCAATTAGTAGGACGCCTGCGACGATGACCATGGCGTCGCGACGTGTTTGCATCGATCCAAGTGAAACGAGCAGAGTGGTCGCCAGGGCGGCGGGCTGACCGGCTTTTAAAATCAGGGTGATGAGGGTGGTGAGCGCTGCAGCTATAGTCACGGCCCAAACCCGCTGCGAAGATACAATGCCCGTTGCGATCACGTTTGGCGCAGCCCACGCACCCAAAACACCTACGGCGAAAAAGCCGGCGCCCAAGCCAATCAAGTGTCCAACGATTATATTGTAGGTTTTGGCGCTACGCAGTTGCGGCTGCTCCACCAACTCGTAAGCCGTGGGGCCCAAACTGGCAAAAATCAGAGGCTGCTTAGTCGCCCAGCCGAATGCGGCCAACACCAGCACGAGCCCGCCCTCTCCCAAAGTTGCCCAAAGCAAATCAACTCGCTTTTTCAAGTTTGCACCTCCCGGAGAAATCCCGTTGGGGATCGATCGTACGTCACATCCCAACTTGCGTTTCGATGATAGTCTGCTGCTGCGATGGTTGAACCCTGGAAAGCGAACGGCTCATCACGAAAAAGCCGAGCACGACATTTTCTCCTCATTTTTATCATTGTCGTTATCGTGTGGGTCGTTGCTGGATTCTTGGCTACGATTCCAGTGGCAGGAAATCACGGCTATTGGAGGACGTTCAGAGGACGGCCTGAGGATTTCGGTTTGAAAGCGGAGGACGTATCTTTCCTGTCGACTGATGGGATTTCCTTGAAGGGCTGGTATATACGCGCGAAGGGGACTGTTCGTGGAACTCTGATCGTCGCACACGGAATCAATGGTAATCGCTCGGACATGCTATCGCGCGGAGCATTTTTAGTGCGCGACGGTTACAACACGCTACTAATCGACCTGCGCGATCATGGTGAGAGCGGCGGAACGTATGCTGGTCCCGGCTATATAGAAGCGCGCGACATACTGGGCGCTCTGAAGTATCTGCGAGACCGGGAGGAAATGGGACCGATCGCCGTACTGGGCCATTCTTATGGGGCTGTCGCAGCGCTCTATGCGGGATCACAATCAACGGAGATAGCAGCAGTAATTGCCGATAGTGCTTTTATTTCGTTTGAAGACATGGTGAGCCGCGCGACAATTTTACTGGCAAAAGACCCGGAGCGTTCGTTTTGGGAGCGCCTGGGGCTGCGATTGGCGGGATTCCGCGTAACGTTGTGGGCCGTAAAGCCAATCTACTATCTGCGAACCCATGTATGGCTGGAAGGCAAGAAAGCAGATGCGCTGGTACCAATTTCCCGCATGGGCAGGCGTCCCATTTTGTTTATCTCGGGCGCCAAGGATGGAATTTGCCCTCCGCAGAATGCCGACAGGATGTACAACTCGGCGCGCAGTCCTGAAAAGTTTTTATTGATCGTGCCCAACGCCGAACACGACACGACGTATTCAACGAATCCACAGCTTTATGAATCCACGGTTGTAGGCTTCCTGGAAAGAGCATTTCAAAGCGCTGCTTTTATGGGAGAAAGCAGGATCTGCCAATCATGCAACTGATGTAAACAGCGCCTGTCCTTTCGTACAGTCTTCAATTGACTACTGAATTTGCCGAGCTGGGCTCTCTCGCCTGAGTTGCACTCATACTAGAAAAAGACGAAGTGGTTCTGGCAGGAGGTCGTCATGCGCGGAAAGTTCTTTGCTGGTTCATTCATGTTGATTGCGAGTGCGTGGGTGTTTGTCGGGGCTGCTGCGGGACAGACGGTATCACCGGGCGCGAACGATCCAGCGGCGTCGGTGACTTCAGCGCCTGCGACGAAGACTGCGCAGAAGTCAACCAGCGCGGCAACAGCATTAAGTTCGCAGAACGTAGTCCAAAATAATTGGACGCAACAGGATGAGACGGTTTCCCTGGGGGAACTGGCGCGACGAGCGCGTGCGCAGAAGAGTACTCAGGCAAAATCCGTAAAAATATTTGACGATGAGAATATGCCGCGGGCGCCGATCAGCGCGGGGCAGAAGGCTCCGGATTTTTCGGGGCCGTCCGGAGGCTCGTCCTCTGGCGGAAAGGTGATCATTCTGGATTTTTGGGCGACGTGGTGCGGGCCTTGCCGACACGCTTTGCCGGGATTGAAACAGTTGCAAGCAACGTATGGCGGCGATCAAGTGGAGGTGGTGAGTATCAGCGAAGATGAAGATGAAGCGGCGTGGAGCTCGTTCGTGGCGCAAAACAGTATGAACTGGACGCAGAAGCTAGATTCGAATCACCAGATCATCCGTCAGTATGGAGCTAGCGCGCTGCCTACTTACGTTTTAATTGGCCGGGATGGGGCCGTGATTCAGCAATATGTGGGAGACGATCCGGAGGAACCTATTGTGGAGCGCATGGGGCCGGATCTGAAGAAAAGTCTTGAGGGGAAATCGTAAATTGGAAGTTTAGATTAAACTTTCTTGAGGCTGGCGCGATTTTCCCCGCGGAATAAAGTTTCGAGCGCGACGGCGGTGAGCAGAAGCACAACCGGATCAATCGGCAGGCGATAACGCGGCAGAACGAGACTTAAATAGTAAGCCCAGGGAAAAACTAGCGGGAAGATTGCGACAGGAAACCAGAAGGGCCTGCGGCGGCGAATCAGAAATATAATTCCTAAGAGCGCGCCGAGCGCAGCAAGCAAGTTGAACAGAAGCACGAAGCGAAACCACGTTGAATCCACATTCAGGAAATCCTTCAGCGGAGTGGGAGTGCCTCCGGACCAGAAAGAAATAATTCTGCGAGTAACTAAATGCGTTTCTCTTGCGGGATGCGACAGCATGTAGCGAACGGCTGCTGTTTGTTTTTCGTGCATGTAGGCGACTTCGCCCATCTGGACGTATTGCGTGCGTTCAGTAGCGTCGTAAATTGGGTGGCGCTCGGCGCGAAAGATGTCTCGCGTGTCGTCGTTGTTGCCGAGCCATAACTGCAGGCCCAAACCGGAACGCAGCGGAACGAAGGTGTGGAAGATTTTGTAGTTGCGGATTGTCCAGGGCATGCAGCACAGGATTACGATTCCTAGTGAAAGTCCAAGACTGCTGAACCATTTGCGAGTTTGTTTGTGTGCACCATAGGCGAGCCAGGCGAGGAGGAGCGGGAGAAGCACCATGAGCGTGGCATTGGTGAGAACAGTGAAGCCCCAGAGGAATCCGTAGGCGGCCCAATCGCGCGCACGTTGTGATTCGGCCAGCGCCATGGTGGCCCACAATATCGTGGCGACTAAGAGGGCTGAGAGAGACGCGTCCCACATGCTTTCAACGGGGATGAGAATTGCGTTGGGGAAAATGGCCCAGAGCCAAGCGGCTGCTGCAGCTACGCTCAGGCCAGCGATACGTTTGCCGGCGAAGAAAATTGGGATGCAAGTGAGCGTTGCACAAAAAATATTGAAGAGAGCGGCGGCGAGGAATGAGCGGAAGGTGTAAGGTCCGAAGATTCGGAAGATGGCGGCAAGCAGCAGCGGATAAACCGGGGGCATCCACGCAGTGGGGCCGGTGTTCACGCGGAAGGGCGACGCGAAACCTTGTCCGGTGGCGAGTGAATGGGCGATGTTTCCGGACTCGAATAGAAATGGGACGACGCTGACGGCTTGCCGAGGGTGGTCGTGTTGATATTGCCAGAGAAAGCTGACGCGCAGCACTAGGGCAATGAAGAGGATTAGCGAAAGCGAAGTCGTGGCGGAACGAAAAGCGTTCTTCATGTTGTTATGAGTGAAGCTCTGTGGCTGGCGACTCGCAAGTTTGACGTGGCTTTGGGAATTTTAGGTACAGCGAGGCTTAAGCTCCAGTATTTCTTTTACAGGTGCGACTAGGGCGGAGGCTTATATTAGGATGTAGCTTGAGACGAGGGCGCCGACGCGGATCGGGCGACACTTGTATGCGGAAAAAGAAGAAGAGAATAAATATTTCGAAAGAAACGCGGCGGCGAGCGCGGGCGGGCATTGGGATGCCTCCAGCTGCGAGACTGATCCCGGACAAGCGCTTGAAACCTCCCAAGCACAAGAAGTCGTTGTTGGATTCAAGTCCAGTGTAATTTTGGAATTTCTTCGTGTCGTGGGAAAGCAGGTTCGCCCGGAACCTAGTTTTTGGAGCCTCAGCCGGGTTTCGTTGCGGGGACGAGTTCGCCTGGTTTGAACAGAGACGCGGGCGGCTGCCCGGTAACTTGAGCCGCTTGCGCCGCCATTTTTTCGAGGTCAGCTTTTGAAAATCCCACGGTGGTTTGCTGAATTTGGCCGTCGGTGTGGATCCAAAACATAGTCGGGACATTGGTGATGCCATATTCGTTGGACACGGGGAAGTCGTGTTCATCAATGAGGGCAGGGAACTGCAGGCCGTATTCTTCGCAGAACTGGCGCGTGTCTCGCGCGTCGTCTTGCGAAATCCCCAGCATGCTGAATTTCGGGCCACCGTAACGTTGTTGTAAGCGCGAAAGGAACGGCATGGTGAACTGGCAGGTGGGGCAGCTTACTTTGAAAAAAGCGGCGAGGACCGGGCCGTTCTGCAACGTTTCTGCGAGCGAACGTTTCTTTCCGTTCGTGTCGGATAGCGAAATCGGCGGAGCAGTTTCTCCGGACGGCAAGGCGCGCAACTTTTTGCCGCCGAGAAAACCTCGAAGGTGGCTCTTTACGCTCATGCATGCTTCGTTGAAACGCCGAACGATTCCCTAGCCGGTCTCAGTTGGACGGCGTGTTCTTCAAATAGCGGTCAAACCAATCGATCATCCGCCGCATGGCGTCGATTTGATTTTCACGCTTGGTGAAACCGTGGCCTTCCGCCGCATAATAATGCACATCTACAGTTTTGCCGTTTTGCTTCAGGATTTCAACCACTTGCTCGGCTTCTTCTTTGGGCACGCGAATGTCATTATCGCCCTGCAAAACGAGCAGAGGAGCTTTGCTGTTGCGAATGTAGGCGAGCGGCGAATCGGCTTCATAAATGGCGCGGTCTTTTTCTGGGTCGCCCAAAATGGATTTCTCATACTCCTGGAGGAAGGGGTCTTCATTTTTCATCATGGTGAGCCAGTTGATGATGCCGTATTCCTCGACCGCGGCGGCCCATATAACGGGAGTTTTGCCGATGGCCATGAGGGTCATGAAGCCGCCATACGATCCGCCGGTGATGCCGATTTTCTTGGGGTCGGCGTAGCCGGAGGCTTCCAGAAATTTAACGGCGTACACTTCGTCCTGCAAATCTCCGCCGCCGAGGTCTTTGTTATTAGCCTTTTGAAAATCTATGCCATAGCCGGTGGATCCGCGGACATTGGGAGCGATGCAGATATAGCCGCGAGAAACCAGGGCGATAGTGGCGCGGCTGAAATAATCGGTGGTCTGAGCGGTGGGGCCGCCGTGCGGGAGCACGATTGCTGGATTCGAGCCGTCGCGTTTCAAATTATGAGGGATCCATGCGAAGGCGCTGATGATCTTGCCGTCGAAACTTTTGTAATGAACCAAGACCGATGGAGGAATTTTCGCGGACGCCAGGCTTGCGACAGCAGATATGGTGAGCTGTTGGGAGTCTTGTTTTGAAATATCGTAAACCCACAGATCGCCCGGCTGAGTGGAACTTTGATGGCTGACGAGAAGGCGGCTTCCCCTCGGCGAAAACGAACTTGGGCTGCCGGCGTAAATGTTAAGCCCGGCGGGAAAATTGATCTTTGCGCTGTGATGAGTGGAAACGTCGCCCAAGTAGGCGTCCGAGCGGCCATCTTCGTTGACGATGTAAGTGAACTGCTCGCCGTTGGGCGAAAAATCTCCGGCCTGCGCTTCCCATTTCACATCCGTGGCCCAGGTAATTTGTTTGGCGGCGATATCGAGGAACGCCACGTTCGGATAGCCACCCGGTTTGTCGGAGGTAATCAGCAGCGTGCGACCGTCGGGCGAGACAGAACTTACACTGCTGCGATTTTGGCCTTGATGTGGGGTAAGGTTTTCGGATGCTCCGGTTGCAACGTCAATTCGATAGACGTCAGAGTCGTTGAAACCCGCGTCCGAACGTGTGGCGTAAATGTATTTGCCGTCCGGACTCCAGAATGTGCCGCTCCACACGTGATCTTTGGTTTTTTCCTGAGTGAGGTTGTGAACTTCGCGTGTTTTCCAATCGAGGATAGCGACGTCGATGGCGGAGGCTGTCTTGGGCTTATACGAGATAGCCATGCGCGAGCCATCGGGCGACCAAACGGCGCTGTTTTCGGAAATATCGGGTGTGTTGGTCAGGTTGACGATTTCGCCGCCGTTGCTAGGGATGGCGAAGAGATCGTAGATTTCGCCTCCACCTTTGTCGGATTCGAAAACAATCCATTTTCCATTCGGCGACCACGCACCGCCGTATTGTCGATCATCGGATTGGCTGAGCTGGACGGGCCAGCCGCCTTCTGCGTTTACTTTCCAAAGATTGAAGCGACCGGTTAAATTCGTGGTGAAGACAATTTCTTTGCCGTCGGGTGACCAAGCACCGCCAGTCACAGACCGAGTATAGAAGAGATCATCAATCGGTACAGGAGCCGCGCCGGGTTCGGCGAGCGAGCTGAGAGATTTTGGATCCGTGATCTCACGAGTGTCGGGAGAATCGGAGGCGAATACGGTCAGCGAAAAAATGAGAATCAGAGCCAGGTGGCCAATCTTCATGCGCGTGTCTCCTGTGAACTTTGCGACGTTATATTAGGCCGCGGAATTCTTAGCGTCAATCTGAGCGGAAGCCGCGTATAGCAAAGTGGAGAACCGGGCAAGTGAAATTAGTGAATGTTACGCGTCTTCTTCCCGACGTAATCCATCAGCAAGTACTGGCCAAGCGTGTAGGGAGTGGTGAAGTAGGCTTTGCCGCGGCAGAGTTCAGTAATTTTCTGCACGAAGTGGACCAGGCTGTAATCGCTTGCGAGCATGAAAGTATTGATCAGTATGCCGGCGCGTTTGCACTTGGCGACTTCTTCGAGGGTCTGCGTGACGACCAGGGGATCGAGGCCGAAGGCGTTCTTGTAAATGCGGCCGTCTTCCAGAGTGAGGGCAGAAGGCTTTCCGTCGGTGATCATGATGATCTGGCGCATGTCTTTTTTCTGGCGCGACAGAATTCTCTGGGCCAGGCGCAAGCCTTCGCGGGTGTTGGTGTGATAAGGGCCAACTTGAACGCGAGCGAGTTTGCCAAGGGGAATTTCTTCGGCGCTATCGTGAAACAGAACGCAGTGAAGCGAATCGCCGGGATATTGCGTGCGGATCAAGTGCGAAAGTGCGAGCGCAACGCGTTTTGCGGGAGTGAAGCGATCTTCACCGTACAAAATCATGCTGTGGCTGCAATCGAGCAGCAGAACGGTGGCGCAGGAGCTTTGATATTCACACTGGTGGACCATCAGGTCGGGATAATCCAGCTCGATGGGAATGTTCGCGCCATTGCGCTGGACGGCATTGAAAAGCGTTCCGCTGATGTCCATGTTCAGCGTGTCGCCAAATTCGTATTGTTTGGAGGTGCCGCCGGATTCCACGCCGGTGGCGAGATCGCGCGTGTCGTGACGGCCGAAGCTGCTCTTGCCTAACGACGCGAGCAGGTCTTTTAGCGTTTTGAATCCGAGAAAATCGAGCGCTTTGTCGGTGATCTCAAATCGCGCCTCGGTGTGAGGCTGCGGTTCGCCGACTTGTCCGCCGGGAGTTTGCGTGGGAGGCGGCGTGACTTGCGCAGTTTGATTTGGCTGCGAAATATAACCTTCCGCTTCCATGCGCTGGATAATTTGCTCGATGAAGTCGCGGAGTTCCTGATTCTGCGATAAGTCCGGATTCTGGAGCATTTGCTCCATCATCTCGGGCGGGACGAGGTCGCCTTCTTCCAGCGCGCGGAGTATGGCTTCGCGCAGATCGTCCATAATTTGCTCACGCGAACGCTCCTTGTCGAGCTCGTAGATCCCGTACTGAGTTTCAAAGCCGCTTTGAAGCAAATAGTCGGAAAGGCGGCTCATCAACTCCTGCAGATCGATGTCGTCTGCCGCGCCGGGAGCGTATTTTGAATACTTAATATACTTCATGGCAGTTTTGCCGCTACTCTAATTGAACTGGCGCCGCGGCATGCGTCCTGATGGCTCGCGCGGATCGCGCGGTTCGGGAGTCTTGCGGGCTTCGGCAAAGTAACCGCGCTCTTCGCTACGGTTGATGCGTTTGTGCGCCCAAAGACCTTCGAGAATAAATTCGGCGGCACTGGTGACCACCGCGGGATCGTCTTTCGCTCCGACATCGAGGGCTGGAAGATTGTCAAAGAGGCCCTGGATTTTCTTCAGTTGCGCCATCAATTCCGCGCTGGACGCATTTGCGGGCACTTTCAGTTCGCCGCCCAGTTCGAACCATTGCACGACGGGCTGGAAATTTGCTCCGGTGAAATACTTGGTAAAAGTTTTCCCCACAGCCGCGCGGATTAATTCGCGTGCGATATTTTCGGCGCCGCGAAGTTCGCCTTCGTACTCCAGCTCGAACTTGCCGGTCATGGCGGGGATTGCTGCGTACACGTCGGAAACACGCGCGACAACTTTGGAATCGTGAGTCCTGACGGAGCGTTGTTCAGCGCTGCTCATCACGTTTTCAAGTGTGCTGATTGGAAGGCGCTGGCTGACGCCGGAGCGGCGATCGACACGCTTGTCCTCGCGGGCCTGGAACGCAATTTCTTCCACGACTTCGCGAATGTAATCGGGCAACTCGGCGCCACGTTTTCCGTCGCGCGTGGTCCACGATTCTTGCGATGTGATGGACATGCCTTCCGCGAGCGTGGCGGGGTAGTGCGTACGAATTTCAGAACCGATGCGGTCTTTCAGCGGAGTGATTATTTTTCCGCGCGCGGTGTAATCTTCGGGATTGGCGGTGAAGACGAGAAGGACGTCCAGGGCCATGCGCACGGGATATCCTTTAATTTGGACATCGCCTTCTTGCATGATGTTGAAAAGGCCCACTTGAATTTTCCCAGAGAGGTCCGGCAATTCGTTGATTGCAAATATTCCGCGATTGGCTCGAGGAAGCAGGCCGTAGTGAATGGTCAACTCGTCGGAAAGATTGCGGCCACCGCGCGCGGCTTTGATGGGATCAACGTCGCCAATCATGTCGGCGATAGTTACATCCGGCGTAGCTAATTTTTCCACGAAGCGATGCTCGCGAGTGAGCCAAGCGATGGGCGTAGCGTCACCTTCGGACGCGATGCGTTCGCGACAGGCGCGACAGAGCGGGGAATATGGATTGTCGTGAATCTCGCAGCCTTCCACGACGGGGACTTGGGCATCCATGAAACCGGAGAGACCGCGCAAGATTCGCGACTTGGCCTGTCCGCGCAAGCCCAGCAGGATGAAATGATGGCGCGAGAGTATGGCGTTGATGATTTGCGGGATGACCGTATCGTCGTAACCGTGGAGCCCGGAAAAAAGCGGCTCCCCGTTTTCCATTTTTTCCAGCAGATTTTCGCGAAGTTCCTGGCGCACCGAGCGGTGCGCGATTTTTTCTTCCGACCAGTTGCTTCGGCGAAGTTCGCCAAGAGTCTTTGGCATCGAAGTCATGAAGGCCCCATCTTTCTTAAACAAGACGCGCCAGGGAAAACGACGCTAGAGGTCATTATAGTGGAACGCGAGGCGCGAGCATAATTTCGTTTGGCGGAGGCTAGTTGAGACCGTGGCCGTTGCCGCCGGAGACTTGCCGCAAACGCTGCCTTTGGGCGAGTTGGGGAAGGAGTTCGCTAATTTTCTGAAGCAGAAAAGCCCGCCGCGCGCTTTCTTCGGGGATCTCGAGCAAATTCTGTTTGGCTTCCAGTTCCAGCGGAAGCCGGGCGGCCATCTGGAAAGCGAGAGAAATTTCTTCGTCACGGCTGGAGGCAATCCAGGGCTGGCCGAAAACCAGAGCGTGGCAGACCTGGAAGCGTTCGATCAGATGATTTTCCTTTTCGGGATCCTGCGGGAGGAGGTCTTCCACCAAATATTCGGCGATGGCTTCCTGATATTCCCTTTCATTCAAGATTTCGACGACGCGAAACAGAGCGCGGCCTTCACACAGAATATCGGTCCGGCCATCGGGATATTCCTTCAGCTTTTCTACGATCTCAGCCGTGCAACCGACTTTTACGATTCCAGTTTCAGCCGCCAGAATTATACCTATCTCGAGATTTTCGTCCACGCATCGCGCGACCATCACTCGGTAACGCTGCTCGAAAATGTGCAACGGGAGCGGCATGCCAGGGAACAGCACCACTTCAAGAGGGAACAACGGAATGCGAGTGGGTCTCATGATGTGGAACTAACAGCCTTACGCGCTCAGCGCAATGCGGAGAGCGCGGCTTGCATTTCATCTCTTGCGTGCATGTCACCGGCATTTTGAGCAGCGACCACGCCGTCTGAGAGCAACTTGCGGGCTTCTTCCAGGCGGCCTATTCGCGCCAAAAATTGGCCAAACTGAAAATATCCGGCAACGTAGCCGGGATTCGTTTCAAGGAGCTTCTTGAAATTGTCGGTGGCCGCTTGGTCGTCACCGAGCTTGGCGCATTCAAGAGCGAGGCCGTAGCGCGCGAACGCGTCGGTGGGTTTTTCAGCGACAAATTTTTCCAGGACTTCGCGGCGAGAGTTCTGTGTTTGGGTCATGGGTTGAATGCGCGTATTATAGCGGGCTTGTGGATGCGCGCCAAGCATTCAGCGGCGCGAGAAGCAGGAGCCAATTTTTGATGGCCGGATTGGATAAATCGAAGAGCCCTAGAGCGGAAAAGTCAGCTGCGACTGAGGGGCTTCCGGGAAAGCCGGTTAGCGCTTCGCGGTCTGAGATGGTCGAAGCGGTGCTGCCGAACGACGTGAATTCTTTGGGGAATATGCTGGGCGGACGCGTGATGCATTTGATCGACATTGCGGGCGCGTTGGCGGCACATCGCCATTCGAACAGCCATGTGGTGACGGCATCGGTGGATTATCTCGATTTTAGATTTCCGATCAGCGTGGGCGAGTTCATCGTATTGAAATCCAGCGTGAACAGAGTATTCCGTACTTCCATGGAGGTGGGCGTCAAAGTTTTTTCCGAGAATATTCTTACCGGAGAGCGCAAACATACCAGCAGCGCGTACGTTACGTTTGTGGCCATTGATCTGAATCGACAGCCACATGCGGTTCCGCCGCTAATTTTGGAAACGGAGGGTGATCGAAGGCGGTTTCGCGAGGCTGGGGAGCGTCGGCGGGTGCGGTTGAACATGCGGCATAAGAGGCCGCTGTCGGACGCTTAGTTCATCGTTGTTCGTTGTCTATTCGCGGCGGAGAACACCTTCAGGCTTTCGTTTCCAAGTAATTCTTCAGGGCTTCCGCGGTTTGGAAACCGTTTTCCACACACTTGCCGACGGCAGGACCTTCCAGATAATTCCCAGCGAAGAAAATTCCGGGGAGCTGGCGTTCGGCGTCGCGAATTGTCTCTACTATGTGTGCGTGCCCCAAATTGTATTGCGGCAAGGCGCGCGGATACTTCCAAACCGCAGAGGTGACAGGCGAGCCGACAATTTTTAGTATGTGTTCGTTCTCGCTTTGAATGATCTTGGCGATCTGATCTTCCGGCTCACTTACGATTTCTGGATTTGTGGCACCGCCGGTGAAGCTCGTTACTGTGACGGCTCCTTCTGGCGCACGGCCGGGGAAGAGCGAGGAATTCCACACTGTGCCGAGGGTGTGCAGTTTTTCTCTGCGGGGCACGAGAAAACCGAAACCTTCCATTGCTTCGCCGGCCTGTTGGCGGTAATAGCCGGAGGCGACGACCGCCACGGGAGCGTAGGCGATTCCGGAAAGCGTGTGAGCTAGTTGTTCTGAGATTGGCGCGATCAAGTGAGCGGAAACGTAGGCGGGCGTTGCGAGCACGATTGCGGAAGCTCGCATCGTCGTTGATTCGCCGGCGCGCTCGGTGTGGAGTTCGAAATGTTCCTCTCCATTCTGACCGAGATGATTTACCAATTTTGCGGTGGTTCTGATTTGCACGCGCCTGGCGAGTTTTTCTGCAATGGCATCGGGAAGTCGGGCTACACCCTGGCGAAACGAACAGAGTGAGGACGGGGTTGCGCCTGGGGCTTTGCGGGATTTCTTTGCGCCGCGGAGAACGCTGCCATACTCGCGTTCCCATTCATCTAGAGAGGGGAAGGCAGCTTTAATGCTGAGCTTCTCGGGGTCGCCTGCATAAACGCCGGAGACGAAGGGAGCGACCAGGTATTCCAGAATTTCGTCACCGAATTTTCTGCGCGCAAACTTGGCCACGGATTCTTCATCGGAGGGTGGGAAGGTTTTGCGAAATGGCTCGGAAAGGATTTTCCAGCGCGAGCCGACTCCCAGCAGCGAACTGGTGAGCATCGCTTGCGGAGACGTGGGTATCTTTTGAAGCTTGCCGTGAAGCAAAATGTAACGCGCGGCGCGGGAATCGGCTTTTTGGAGGTCGGCCTCGATGCCGAGTTCGCGGATCAGGCTGAGAACGAGGTCGGTGGTTTGGAAACTCTGTGGCCCGGATTCGAAGAGAAAACCGTCTTTGCGGATGGTGCCGAGTAGACCGCCGGGCCGATCTGTGGATTCAAGCAGGGTTACCTCGGCGCCCATTTGGCTCAGGCGGTGCGCACAAGACAAGCCCGAAATTCCGGCGCCGATGACGATGACGTGTTTGGAACCGGGCATTGTTGTTGTTTAAAGCGTCTTGGAGAAGAGAGGACGCTGGTCCATTTGCTGCTCCTGGAGGTAGCGGTCGAAAGTCATGGCAATGTTGCGGATGAAAATTCGGCCGAGGGGCGTTACGCGGATGTCGTCGCGCGATAGAACGACGAGGCCTTCCTGGCGCACAGTTTCCAAGCGCAGCAGCTCCGCGGCGAAGTATTCGTCGAAGATAATGCCGAATTCCGCTTGTACTTCGTGCTTGGGGATTATTGTGTGGCAGAGCAGACGGCCGATGACTGCGCGACGCAGCACGTCGTCTGGGGAAAGGCGATAGCCGCGCATGGTGGCGAGGCCTCGGGCGCCTACGGCTGACTCATAAGCGGGGACTTCACGGCGATTTTGCGCGTAGGCTTCGCCGACGGAGCTGATGGCGCTGACGCCCATTCCGTACAAATCTGCGCCGGCTTTCGTGGTATAGCCCTGAAAATTTCTGTGCAGGGTACGGTTTTGCTGCGCGACGGACAATTCGTCCTGCGGCAGCGCGAAATGGTCCATGCCGATGTACAGGTATCCCGCGCTAAGAAACTTCTTGAGTCCGGCGCGAAAGATTCGGAATTTTTCCATTCCTTCCGGCAAATGACCTTCGAAGGAGCCTTGCTGTTTTTTTAGCCACGGAACGTGGGCATAGCTGAACATGGCCACGCGATCGGGACGAAGCGTTAAGGCTTGGTCAATCGTGGCGCGGAAGCTATCGGCGGTCTGATAGGGCAGGCCATAAATCAGATCGATGTTGATGCTCTGAAATCCAATTTCGCGCGCGGCGATGATCAGCTCGCGCGTCATTTCATAGGGTTGGACGCGATGGATGGTTTCCTGAACTTTTGGCTGGAAATCCTGAATACCCATGCTCAGGCGGTTGAAACCCAGGCGGCGCAAGGATTCCAGTTGAATGCGGCTGGTGACGCGCGGGTCCACTTCAATTCCAATTTCGGCGTCTGGGGCGAAAGAAAAGCGGTCGTGCGCGTATTGGAAAAGATCTTCCATTTGCGCGACGGACAAATACGTTGGCGTGCCGCCGCCCCAATGAAACTGGATGACCGGACGTTTGCGCGAAACTTTTGTTCCGACGTGATTAATTTCCCGTTTTAGCGCGTCGAGGTACGGGATGGCGACTTTCTTGTCTTTTTGAATGGAAACGGTGCAGGCGCAGAAGAGGCAGAGGTTTTCGCAGAACGGAATGTGCATGTAGAGCGAAAGCGGAGTGGCCAGCTCTTCAGCGCGGGCGTAATACTTTTCCAAATCGTCGGGGCCAAAATCCTCTTTCCAGACAGGCGCGGTTGGATAACTGGTGTAGCGCGGGCCAGGGCGATTATATTTTTCCAGGAAGGCGTCGGAAATCTGGGCGATCTCGTGAGGGTGAAGAGATGTTTCGGCGGATTTTGTCGCGTCGTGAGCCATTGTTAGTTCGCACTGCCAGTTTGTGCCGGCGCCATTATCGGCGCGGTCTGTCCGGCTTCCACAAATGCTTTCGCGTTGGCTACCGGCGTCCTCGGCAAGATTCCGTGGCCGAGATTCAAAATGTGGCCCAAGCCTCCCGTTTTCTGAATCGCGTCACGCGCGGCCTGTCGAATGTCGGATTCGGTGCCGAGCAAAATGTGCGGGTCAACATTTCCCTGTAACGCCACTCGACGGCCAAACTTGCGCCGCGCATCAGCAAGGTCCGTCAGCCAATCCACGCTGATGACGTCCGCTCCGGATTTCGGCAAGCTTTCGAGGAAATGGCCGGAACATTTCGCGAACAAAATTCTCGGTATGGCGTCACCGCCGCTGGTTTTCGTCAGGGATTCGAGCACCATTTGGGTCACGGGCAGCTCGAATTCTTCGTATTCCTGTTTGGTGAGTTCCCCGGCCCAGGTATCAAAGAGCTGTATGGCAGAGGCGCCCGCCGCGAGCTGCATTTGCAAATAGGCAGTTGTGGCTCGCGCGATACGCTCAAGCAGTTCGCGCACCATGGCAGGCTCCGTGCGCAGCATTTTTTTGGCTTGCGAAATGTCGCCACGGGTGCGGCCTTCGATCATGTAACAGGCGAGCGTCCAGGGGGCGGCGGCAAATCCGATCAGCGGCACGTCCGGGCCGGCTTCGCGGCGGATAGCGCGCATGGCGTCTCCAACGAATCTGGTTTCGCGCTCGGGATCGAATTCACGCAGACGCCGCACCTCCTCCGCGTTTCGGACCGGATTTGAAAGGACCGGGCCGGAATCGGGAACATCCAGCGGCATGCCCATCGCTTCTGCGACGATCAAAATGTCAGAGAAAATGATGATGGCGTCCACGTCCAGTATGCGAAAGGGCTGTAGTGATACTTCGGCGGCCAATTCCGGCGTCTTGCAGATTTCCAGGAACGAGTGAAGGGCTCGGACGGCTTGATACTCCGGCAAGTACCGGCCAGCTTGCCGCATAATCCAAACGGGGACGCGCTCGACGGGCTCAAACCGGCAAGCCCGCAGAAAAAGGTCTTTTTTGGTGAGGCTCGCGCGCGTCGTTTGATGCATAAGTTCTGTGCCATGATAGCAGATGGCGTAAAGGCCCGCACGCCTCTGCGGCTTTTTACTATCGTGGTAGCTGTCCCGAATCGGCCCGATTCGGCGGTATAATAGGCAGGCAACGGGGAGCATTCACCCTTAATGGCACAACAACTGGGCTACCTGAGCCTGGCACTGTACGTGGCGAGTTTTCTTTGCTACATCTGGAATTTGTATGTGCCTAACCTGTGGGTCGGACGCTTGGCTACACTTCTTCTCGCCAGCGGAATTGTGGCGCAATATTTCTCGCTTTACCAACGGTCGATTGTGATTCACTCGGTCCCCTATGATGACTTGTATGGGTCTATGTCCCTTTTCGCCTGGCTCCTGGGAATCACATATTTGGGGCTGGAATTATTTCACGGGCAGCGGTCTGTGGGCGCGTTTGTGACGCTTTTGTTGGTGGCCTGGGTGGCGAGTCTGGGTTTTATCAGCGCTGGGGCGCCGACTGTGCGCGCGCCCGCGCGAGGGCCTCTGTTTGCGTTTCACGTCACACTGAATACCTGGGCTTATGCGGCTTTTGCGCTGTCTTTTGTGCTTAGCTTGGTTTATCTGGTGCAGGATCAGGTTTTGCGATCGCGGCGATTGGGTGCGGCGTTTTGGCGTTTTCCGGCGCTGGATGTGCTGGACCGCATGGCGCGCAGCAGCGTTTATGTGGGCTTAGTGGCGCTCGCGTTGGGGGCGTCGATGGGATTTGTGTGGGAACATCGGTTGCGTGGCACTTATTCGTTTGGCGATCCGAAAGTAATCGTCACGTTTGCGATTGTAGTGGTTTACGCTGCCTATTTACTGCTCTCGCGCAACGCCACATGGCGGGGCGCACGGGCGGCCACGCTATGCGCCATGAATTTCGTAATCGTGATGTTTAGCTATACTTTCGTGAATTTGTATCTGACCAAGTTTCACCGGTTCTTTTAATGGCTTCGCTGACAAAAGCTAATTCGGGGCAGTCTGGCGCAATTCGGATTCAGGTTGCACTAATTGGCTGCAATCATCGCACCGCTCCGGTGGAACTGCGCGAACGGATTACGTTTACTCCGCAGCAAGCGCTGCAAGCCGCCGACGAATTGCGCGACCGCGGGATTCTGGAAGAAGCGCTGGTGCTGTCGACGTGCAATCGCAGCGAATTGTATGGCGTCCCGGGCGACGCGAATCCTACTCCCGCGGAAGCCATGGAAGATTATTTTCGGTCGTTCCATCGCGTTGGCAGAGCAGATCTGGCCGGGCGCGTTTACCGCTGGACGGGGCCGGACGCGGTGCGTCATCTGTTTCGCGTAGCCGCGGGAGTGGACTCGATGATGTTGGGCGAAGCAGAAATTTTGGGGCAGCTTCGCGCGGCCTATAGCCAGGCGCTCGATCACGGCGCGACTGGGCCGGTGCTGAATCGCGTTTTTCAAGGCGCGCTTGAGGTTGGCAAGCGGGTACGCAGTGAGACCGAAGTTGGGACGCGGCCGATGTCGGTTGCGCTCGCGGGAGTGAAACTCGCCGAGCGGGTTTTCGGAAATTTGAAAGGTCATTCGGCGCTGATACTGGGCGCGGGAGGGGTGGCCGAGCAGGTGATTGAGTGCCTGCGCAATCGTGGGATAGGCAGCTTGCGTATTGTGAACCGCTCGCTTGACCGCGCGGCGGAGCTGGCAAAAAGAGTTGGTGGAGAAGCGATCGCTTGGGAATCGTTGGAAACCGTGCTGGGCCTGCCGGACATTCTTGTTACATCGGTTGGCTCCACGGGGCCGGTCCTTACTCGCGAACTTTTGGAGCGCGCTATCGCTGCGAGGTCCGGGCGACCTGTGTTCGTGGTCGATCTCGCTGTTCCGCGCAACGTGGCTCCCGAAGCGGCCGGGCTCTACAACCTCTATCTCTACAACATTGATGACCTGGGCGAAATCGTTGGGCAAAATAAAAAAGCGCGCGAAGCGGAAATTCCACGCGCCGAATCGATCATCTCTGAGCACATCGCGAAATTTGAAGCCTGGAGAGCCGCGCTGGAGGCTGGCTCTATTGTCGACGACCTTCGCGGGAGATTTCACAAGCAGCGCGAACTGTTGATTCGCGAAAAACTGGCGGAGATGGATGACGTTTCGCCGGACGAGCGCGCGCGCATCGCGCACATCACGGAAGAATTGATCGAGCGGGTGCTGAAGCAGCCGTCGGACAAAGTGCGCTATGGACGCGGCATGCGCGGACGCCTCGCCGGACTGGAAGCGTTGCGGCATCTTTTCGGCCTCGATGAGGACAAAGAGTGAAGCCGTTGCGGATCGCCACGCGCGGCAGCGCACTTGCTTTGTGGCAGGCTAATCACATTCGCGAACGGCTCGTGCAGTTGCATGGCCTTGAATCCGAACTGATACGTATTCGAACTTCAGGCGATCATTTCCAAAGTGCGTCGGTTGCGCGATTGAACGAGCAGACCGGAACGAAAGGAATTTTCATCAAGGAACTGGAAGAAGCGCTGCTTGCTGGCACCGCGGACCTGGCCGTTCATAGCATGAAAGATGTGCCCACGGAAAACCCTGCAGGGCTTGTTTTTCCGGCGATAGCTAAACGCGAAGACGTTCGCGACTGTTTGATTTCACGCGATGGCGCCAAGCTAAAAGATCTGAAGCGTAGTGCGCGAGTTGGCACAAGCAGTCTCCGGCGCCAGGCGCAACTTCTGCATTACCGTGCTGATTTTGAACCCCGCGACTTGCGCGGCAACGTGGATACGCGATTGAGGAAAGTTGCGGCGGGCGAATTTGATGCCATTATTCTTGCTACGGCTGGAGTGAATCGTCTGGGAGCCAGCGAGAAAATAACGGAAATTCTTTCGCCGGAAATTATGCTACCTGCTGTGGGGCAGGGCGCGCTCGGAATTGAAACTCGCGCGGACGACCGCGAAACATTGGGCTTGGTCGCCGCGCTCGACGATGCCGAAAGCCATGCAGCCGTAACTGCTGAGCGCGCGCTGTTGCGTGAACTGGAAGGCGGCTGCCAGCTCCCATTGGGCGCGTGGGCTCGAAAAGAAAATGGCGAGTTGCGACTGGAAGCGTGTGTGTTTTCCGCGGACGGAAAAGAATTCGTGCGCAAGGAACTGCGCGGGCGGGTGGAAGATGCGGAAAAACTTGGCGTGCGCTTGGGACAAATCCTGATTGAAGCGGGCGCAGACAGAATTCTGCGCCTCGCGGGACGTTCTGTTGGACGCGGATAAAAGGCCGCTGGCCGGGAAGCGCGTAGTGGTGACGCGTGCAGCGGAGCAGGCGCATGCACTGGCGCATTCGCTGGAAGCGCTGGGTGCGGAAGTTGTTCTGCTACCCACGGTGAGTTTTGCTGCGGCGGAGAATTCGCAGGCGCTCGATGCGGCTTTGCGGCGTCTCGCGGAATTCGACTGGATTCTGTTCACGAGCCAGAATGCGGTACGATTCTTTTGCCAGCGGATTCGTGAATTGGGATTGCAAATGGCTTCATTGCAAAAGCCGCGACCGATGGTGGCAGCCGTGGGCACGGCAACGGCGGCCGCAGCTACGGAAGAGGGATTGCGCGTGGATACAGTTCCGAAAAATCATAGCGGCGAAGCCCTTGCGCAGGAATTATGGGCTGCGATTGGCGACCGCAAGATTCTGCTCCCTAGGAGCGACCGCGCCGACGATCGTTTGCCCCAGGCCTTACGCGAAGCAGGAGCTGATGTAACGGAGATCGTCGCATATCGTACGGCCGCGCCCAATTCGCTCGATCCGAAAATCCTGAAAAGTATTCGTGACGCTCAAGTGGACGCGATTGTCTTCGCCAGTCCGTCAGCATTTCGGTTTCTCTCGGAATGTGTGGGCGCAGCGGAGCTTGCCGAGCTTTCCAGCCGCGTGCAGTTCGCAGCGATCGGCCCCACAACGGCACGGGCTTTGCGGGAAGAGGGAATGCGCGTGGAAATTGAAGCTACCCAATCCTCGGCTGCGGGGCTGGCGGATTCTATTGCGAAATATTATCAGCGGCAGCATTCGGCAGCGAGGCCAGCGTGACGTTTCCAGTGCACCGTCCACGACGCCTGCGGCGCAGCGAAGCGCTTCGCGGATTCGTTCGCGAAACACGGCTTAGCGTGGGCGGTCTGGTGTATCCCATGTTCGCTTGCCCGGGCACGAAGGTGCGCACCGAAGTGAGTTCGATGCCGGGGATCTATCAACAATCGGCGGATCAAATTGTGGAAGAGTGCCGCGAAGTAGCAGGACTGGGAATTCCGGCCGTAATTCTCTTTGGGCTGCCGGAGCACAAGGACGAGCTTGCGTCGGAAGCTTACGACGCGAACGGTGCGGTGCAGCGTTCCATCGAAGCTATACGAAAA
Source organism: uncultured Acidobacteriota bacterium (assembly GCA_963714785.1). Taxonomy (GTDB): domain Bacteria; phylum Acidobacteriota; class Terriglobia; order Acidiferrales; family UBA7541; genus Palsa-295. Next base: position 119,981 of record CAVQQE010000018.1, on the reverse strand, counting down.
GCGAAACTCGATTTGTTGGTGATCACGGATGTTTGTTTGTGCGAATACACCAGCCACGGACACTGTGGCGTGATTCAGGGCGAAGAAGTGCTGAACGATCCGAGCGTGGCGATTCTGGCGGATGCGGCGCTTTCGCATGCCCGGGCAGGCGCAGATATCGTTGCGCCGTCGGACATGATGGACGGGCGCGTGGGAGCCATCCGCGAAAAGCTGGATGAAAATGGATTCGAGAACGTGGCGATACTTTCTTACGCGGCCAAGTATTGCTCGGCGTTCTATGGGCCGTTTCGAGAAGCGGCGCAGTCTTCGCCGCAGTTTGGGGATCGGCGAAGCTACCAGATGGATCCGGCGAACGCGCGTGAAGCGTTGCGCGAAGTGGCGCTCGATTTGGAAGAAGGCGCGGACATGATTATGGTGAAGCCGGCGATGCCATATCTGGACGTGATCCAACGCGTGCGCGAGAAATTTGACGTTCCGGTGGCGGCTTACAACGTGAGCGGGGAATACTCGATGGTGAAGGCTGCCGCGCAGCGCGGCTGGTTGGACGAAAAGCGCGTGGTGCTGGAGATAATTACGGGAATTCAGCGAGCGGGCGCGGGGATGATCTTGACGTACCACGCGAAAGACGTTGCCCGCTGGTTGAAGGCCTGCTGACCGCGGAGCTGTAAACTTCTGGGCTTCGACTTGTAGACTCGAATTTCCTGCCAGCTAATGTTCCTGCATGGACGCAAGGCTTTCGTGAGCTGCTGCGATGGCGCGGTCGATGTCTGCGTCCGTGTGCGCGGCGGAGACGAATAAGGCTTCGTATTGCGAAGGCGCTATGAAGATGCCGCGGCTTAGCATATTTTGGAAAAACGCGGCGAAGAGCGCTGAGTTGGATTTTTTCGCGTCGGCATAGTTGTGCACTGGTGCAGCCGTGAAAAACATGGTGAGGAGCGAGCCGGCGACGTTGACTTCGCCGTGCAGCTTTGCTTCTTTCAATGCGCAACGTAAACCTTCGGTGAGGCGTTGGGTTTTGCGATCCACGTCCTCGTAAAATCCTGGAACTTCTAGTTTGGGGAGCGTGCCCAGTCCTGCGCGCATGGCGAGAGGATTTCCGGAGAGTGTCCCGGCCTGATAAACGGGGCCCAGAGGCGCGATGTGTTCCATGATTTCGCGTTTGCCACCGTAGGCCGCGACGGGAAGGCCGCCGCCGATAATTTTCCCCATCACCGTGAGGTCTGGATCGATTTTGAAAACGCTTTGCGCGCCGCTGTAGGCGAGGCGGAAGCCGGTGATTACTTCGTCGAAGATCAGAAGGGAGTTTTCTTTTTTTGTGATGGCGCGCAAGCCTTCGAGAAAACCCGGAGCGGGCGGGACCACTCCCATATTTGCGGCTACCGGCTCGACAATCACGGCGGCAATCTTTCCGGGATATTGTTTGAAGATTCTTTCGACGCCATTCAGATCGTTATAGGGAGTATTCAGCGTGAGACTGGCGAAGGTGCCCGGAACGCCGGGAGACGCGGAGATGCCGAGCGTGGCAAGCCCGGAGCCTGCTTCGGAAAGGAAACTGTCGGAGTGTCCGTGATAGCAACCTTCAAATTTAACTATCAGATCGCGGTGCGTGAAACCGCGGGCCAGGCGAATGGCGGACATGGCGGCTTCCGTTCCTGAATTTACGAAGCGGACCATTTCTACAGACGGAATTGCGTTGGTGATTTTTTCGCCGAGTTCTACTTCGAGCGGGGAAGTCATGCCGAAGCTGGTGCCGCGCGCGGCCTGGTCCGAAATGGCGGCGACGACATCAGGATGCGCGTGGCCTAGAATCAGGGCGCCCCAGGAGCACACGAAGTCGATGTACTCGCGGCCGTCAACGTCGAATAGGCGTGCGCCTTTGGCATGGTCAATTACTAGTGGGGTGCCACCGACGGCACGGAATGCGCGAACGGGGCTGTTTACTCCGCCGACTAGGATTTTCTTGCCGCGTTCGAAAATCTCTGTGGAACGCGGGCGGGTATTTTGAGCCTTCGAACCTTGTGTATCTTTCATCGCTCCGCTGGCCATGGAAAGACGTTCGCTCCCTTGGTTGATCGCGCTCCGGCCCTAATTGTTAGGAGTCATCTTAAAGACGCGCAACCTCGAGCGCAAGCGCGGTACACGCCTTCACAGACCGATGACACTGGCGGATGTGATGCGCACGAATTTAGCTGAGCGCGAAAGTCGTTAAGGTTCACAACATTTAGGCGAAAGAGGCTCGAGGGCGAATTTGCGAATGCCGCAATGTGGCTGGGAAACACTTTTCCCGCTTGACTCGAAATTAAGGGCATTGTTCGGGCTAGAAGGATATTGAACTGCCTGCTATTCATTGTAAATAAATGAATTAGTAGCAACCCACGATGGTGCTGGCAATGCTTTCATACAAGTGAAGTTAGGCCCGGAGTGCCCCTTCCATGCTATTGGCGGTTGCGTGCTTTTTATTGCAGTTTCAAGCAGCGGTCCCGACCGGGCTGGCGCCATTTTTGGCGTTGGCAGCGGACACTTCGGCGTCAGCGGATCGGACGCATACGACAATTGCGGACTCGACTGCGATTCCGGCCAATCCAAATTCGGATGCCCATGAAAAATTGGCCGGAGAATCGAGCTTTCCTTCATCGGCAGCTCCGGTAAAGATGGATTCCATTTATTCGGACGACAAAAACGCGCACCCAGCTTCGACCGGCGTGTTGGTGGCGCAGAATTCACAACAGTTTTCGACAATGCGGATTCCGGAAGCGAATGACAAGCGATACGCGATTCGCTCGGCAGAATCGGCGCCTGCGCGACGAAACTGGTTGGTGCTTTCCGTGCTGGAACATGGCGCCGCAACATTTGACGCCTACTCGACGCGCGAGTCGATCTCTCGTGGCGCTGTGGAAGGGGATCCGCTGATGCGGCCGTTCGCGCATTCGCCGGCAATCTATGCGGCGTTACAAGTGGGGCCAGTTCTATTTGACGTGCTCGCGCGCCACATGCAGCGCAGCCAATATAACTTTGAACGGCGTACCTGGTGGGTGCCGCAAACAGCGAGCACGGGGATGTCATTTTTCGCTGGGGTTCACAATATGAATCTGAAGACGCATCCATAACAATTTTCGTTTAGCGAGTTTGTAGCAATCTTTCTCTGGCGGGGAAAGATAAGAAAAGGACACCCACTTTCTCTCTCCCGGGTGTCCTTTTTATTTTGTGGATTACTTTGGGAGGCCTGCGGCTGTGCGCGCTGCTGCTGGAGTAGAGCCGGCCATACGTTTTTCGGTCCAATCCGCAGCGCGGCGCGAAGCTTCCACTGCTGCGTAGACCAGGGACTCAGGCCCCACGGAATCTGTGTTGGCGAAAACAACGCGTTCGAGCGGCTGGTTCGCCACCGGAATTACTCTAGTGAAGATTCCCGGAGCGGAGAGAAACATCGGATGGCCTCGGCGGTAGACGTGTACTTCGATCGGATCGGCGGAAAATTCGGGCAGAAGCTTTTGAAAGTCGCGCAAAACATTCTGTGCGATTTTTTGGCAACCGGAGATTTGCAGCAGCTTGTCGCGATGTAACTCGGATACCGGTGTGTAAAACGTGAGGATATTGTTTTTTTGTTTGTAACCCGGTTGGCTATGCATCACCCAATCCGCGACGACCACATCGCAAAACGTAGTGCCGGGACACCAGGTATCGTAAGCGCGGTTGTACACAGGCTTGTCGTAGATCACGTTGATCACGAGATAAGGGCAATAGCGGAACGACCTCATCGCGTCAGTCTGATCGTCGGAAAGGCCCGACACGATTCTTGAGGTGATGAACTTCGGTGTAGCCATTACTACGAATTTTGCAGCAACGGTGTGCAACGCTTTGTCTTGCATGTAGGTAACGTGAACTTCGGTTTTCTGCGGGTCCACGGAAACGATTGTGGCGCCGGCGAGCATTCTATCGGCGGATTTCACTTGAAGAGTTTGGGCGAGTTTTTGAGCCAGGGTAGCGTTTCCGCCGGGCAGCGTGATGCGCGAATCGTGTTCGGCTGCGCCGGCCATGTCTCTTAGTTCATCCAGGGCCACCATGGTGGAGGTATCGTCCGACGTCGCGCCGTAATTGGAGGGGCCGTAGGTGTCCCACCACAGCTTTACTTCCCCTGCGTAGGATTTTAGATATCTTGAGAGCGGAGTATGATCGAATTGTTCCTGATTTTTGTCCTTTGCCAGCACAAGCATGTCTTTTCGGAACTTTTTGAAACTCTCCCGCACCGTAGCGGGGTAGGGAAGTTCGTCAAGACCAGCGCCCCAGGTGTCAGCAACCCATTTCCCATTCACGATCGTGGGATCGGCGCAATTGATTGGAAGTGGTGCGAGTCCTAATTCGCGCGCGAGATGATCGCTGGCGGTGCCGGTGTAGTCGAAAGCGGAACCAGTACAGAATGGCTGGCCCTCATACTCTTCCATCGTTGCATTGCCGCCCCAGTGCGCTTCTTTTTCCAGCAACAGAAAATCGCGGCCCTGTAAAAAATAAGCGGCGCTTAGTCCGCTAACCCCACCCCCGACAATTACGACATCGTGGCGTTTTGAAACCGGAGGCTTCGCGAATGTGTGACCGTCGCGGACCTGATGACAGATTTCGAAATGGTCGCCGTCAACTTGCGGAGCAGGGGAATCTTCGGCGGCAAGGAGCGATAAATCTACCGGGCATCCGGCGGCCATAGAGCCAACCACGATAAACCTCAGGAAATCCCTGCGACTATCGGTCATGAACTTTCTCCTTCCAGAGATGAAGGCAACAAAGCTGTCGCCGTTTGGACATCGCCGGCGTGCTGTGTTGGTGTGCGCAACCGGTACCAGATAAGAATTGTGGCGATGGAGAACAAAAGAATCAGGGTGGAGATCGCGTTTATTTCAGGCGTGATTCCGCGGCGCAGGCGCGACCAGATTTCGAGCGGCAGGGTGTTGTCACGCCCAATTAAAAAAAAGGTGACAGCAATTTCGTCCAGCGAGAGCGTGAAAATCAGAAGAGCAGCGGCAATCAGCGAGACCCGCAAGTTTGGGAACGTGATTCGCCAGAAGGTTTTCCAATGATTCGCTCCCAAGTCCAAGGAGGCTTCTTCCTGTGCGCGGTCCATTTTCTGGAGTCCTGCGAAAATTTCTGTGGTGGCAACGGAAATCAGTGCGGTGCCATGGCCCAGGATCACGGTGCCCAAGCTCAGCTTCATCCCTACGCCGACGAAAAGCATCAGGAGCGAAAGCCCAGTAATAATTCCCGGGAGAATTAACGGAAGAAGGACGAGTCGCCGAAAAAGCGCTTTCCCGGGAAACTGAGACCGGTCCAGCGCCAGAGCGGCCGGTAAACCAAGGCCGAGCGCAATAGCGACGGCCACGGCTGCGACAATAACGCTGTTCAGAACCGCATCCCAAAGAGCAGAGTCTGCAAAAAGCTGGCGATACCAGTCGAGAGTCCAACCCGACGGGGGAAATCCTCCGACGCCGGAGCCATTGAATGAATACACAATCAAAACGACGATCGGGAAATACAGAAAGAGATAGACGAACAACGCGTAGGCGCCGAGAAACGGAGCGCGTGAGGACTCGAATGCGCCGCTCATGAAATTGTGAACCTTTTTTCCAACCGCTCGGTGGCGAACAGAAGCGTCACTACCAGCAGCAGCATGCAGAAAGAAATCGCCGCGCCGAGCGGCCAGTTATAAGCCGCGCCGAACAAGCTGACCACGATGTTGGAAATCATGATGCCGCTGGGGCCGCCCACGAGTAGTGGAGCGAGAAAATCTCCCAGCGTGAGGACGAATGCAAACGTGGCGCCCGCCAGAATCCCCGGCAGCGAGAGCGGCAGGATCAGGTGGAGAAAGGTGGAGAATGGAGACGCTCCAAGATCGTGCGAAGCCTCCACCAGATTGCGCGGCACATGTTCGAGCGAAGCGTAAATTGGCAGGAATGTGAAGGGGGTATAGATGTGCGTGAGCGTGAGTATGACGGCGAAAGGACTGTACAGGAAAAATTCGACGGGCCGATGCGTGATGTGAAGATATTGAAGAAATCCGTTCAGCACACCATCGCTTCCAAGAATCGTTTTCCAGGCGTACCCGCGCACCAGATAACTGGCCCACAACGGAATAATCACGAGTTGGTAGAGCAGATCTTTTCGTTTCGCAGCGTGGAACGAGAGGTAATAAGCGAGCGGATAGCCGAGCAGCAGAGCCAGCAAAGTTACCGCGCCAGCAATTCTGATGGAGCGGAGCAATACGGTTAGATAGAGCGGATTGCGAAATAGCTGCGCGTAATTCTGCAGGTTCCAATTGTGGATGATGGTTTGTAGCGACGACACAGACCAGAAGCTGTAGCAGAAAAGAATCGCGTACGGCACCAGAAGAAAAAAGGTGACCCACAAGAGCGGGGGGACGGTCACCGCGGATTTGTATGCGCGAGAATACATATTCTATGTGTCGCTGCTTTCGACCACGCGAACTGCATCACCGGCGTTGAACTCGAATTTCTGCTGGCCGGTTAGGGAGCCGGGACTCGGAACGCGCGCGCGTATTACGTACGAATTGCCGCAATCGATTTCCAGCAGGTCCATGGCGCCGCCGAAAGTTTGATTTTTAATTTGGCCTTGAAAGCGGGCCGAGGATCCCGAGGCGGCGGCAGGCTGAGAATTCGCAGCGAGACGTATGGATTCGGGCCGCAGAGAAAATATGGCTGGACCTGGCGGGCCCGAAGCCGGCCAGGTGATCGGGCCAGCGGAAGCGGTTCCTTCGCGAACCTCGGCGCGAAGCAGATTTGTCTGGCCGATGAATTGGGCGGCGTACGCCGTTTTCGGACATCCGTAGATTTCGCGCGGCTCGTCAACTTGTTCGAGTCTTCCGGCACGCAAGAGCGCGATGCGATCGGAAAGCGCCATGGCTTCTTCCTGGTCATGGGTGACAAAAATGAAAGTGATGCCTACCTCGCGCTGGAGCGACTTCAATTCAATCTGCATCTGGCGGCGGAGATTAGCGTCGAGGGCTGAAAGAGGCTCGTCGAGCAGCAGAACGCGAGGGCGATTGACGAGCGCACGAGCCAGTGCAACACGTTGTTGCTGTCCGCCGCTCAGTCGGGAAGGGACGGACTGCGTGAATTCGCTCATCTTCACCATGGCCAGCGCTTGTGTGACGCGGCCTGGAATTTCGTTCCGCGCAACCAACTTCGCTCGAAGCCCGTAGGCGACATTTTCAAATACGGAAAGATGCGGAAAAATCGCGTAACTTTGAAATACTGTGTTTACCTGTCGCCGGTAGGCAGGAATTTCGTCGAGACGTTCGCCGCCCATCCAGATTTCACCGCCATCCAATTGTTCAAATCCCGCAATCAAGCGAAGCAAAGTGGTTTTGCCTGAGCCGCTTTCACCGAGGATTGTGAGGAATTCTCCAGAGGCTACTGCAAGGGAAATTCCGCGGAGAACGGGACGCTTCGCGAACTGTTTTTCAACTTTTCGGATGGAAAGAAGCGCCTCACAAGGAGCGCTTCTTACGGGTGCCGATGTGAGAGCAGAGCTCAAGAACGATCCCCGCAAGCATCGTCGTAGTTAAAAGACGCCGTAGCGGTGCCGGGACGCTTGGAAAGCCTTGAAATCACTGGGCTGCCTTGACTTCATTCCAAATTTCGTTGTACTTGTCGCGACGCGGATATTGCTGCCAGAAATAAATGTGCGTCATGTATTCATCTACGTTATCGAGGTGCAGAGACTTTTTCTGATCTTCGCTCATGAACTGCGCCGACTGCGGATTGGCGGGATCGTAACCGGTGACGTCTGCGACGAGTTTCTGGGTCTTGGCTTCAATCATGTATTCCAGAAAATCTGTGGCCAATTCTTTGTTCTCGCTAGCGGAAGTGATCATCAGGTGGTCGATCCATCCGGTAGTATTTTCTTGGGGGATTGTTTCAGCGATGGGGAATCCAACTTTGCGCAGATTGTTGGTCATCAGTGGCCAACCCATTCCGGCAACAATTTCGTGGTTCTCAAATAGGTTGGTAAGTTCGCCGCCCGTGGCCCACACTTTTCGGATATTCGGTTTCAGCTCGATAAGTTTTTTCTTAACGTTGTCGAGCTCCCGATCGGTCAGGTTGTAAAGATGGCTTGGATCCGGTTTGTCGTAGCCCAGAACCTGCGCCGCCATGCAGATGGTTGAAAGGTCGTCCCAAACAGAGATTTTTCCTTTTAGACTTGGATCCCAGAGCACGGACCAACTGTCCGGCGGAGTTTTGAAATATGAAGTGTCGTACAGCAGGGGATTCGGACCCCACACGAAGGGCACGCCATAAACCTTGCCGTTGACATGGACCAATGGCGCATCGCGCAGCCGAGCAGAGAGCTGCGAATAAGAAGGAAGTTTTGAAAGATCAAGCGGCGCGGCCAAGCCCGCTGCGGCGATGGAGGTGACCACATCGCTCGAAGGAGAGATCACATCGTAATTGCTCGCGCTGCCGCCTCGGAGCTTCGCTACTAGCTCGTCGCTGGTGCCCATGTAGGCGGCCGTGATTTTGCAGTGATGCGATTCTTCGAACGGCCGCACGAATAGCGGATCGGCGTAGCCTTCCCATACCAGCAAACTCAGCGTGGGTGTTCTCTTCGAGCAGCCCGCCGCGGCGGAAATTAGAGTGGCGGCGACGAGCGAAATTAGTATGGAACTCTTTCTCATGGCTATGATTCGGTTTCCTTCGCTGCTCCGGATTTTGACTGGTACATCTCCCTGTCTCGCGCGGATTCCGATCGCCAACTTAAAATGTTGGCGGGGTGTTCACCCAAAGAACGAGCGTTTCTTTCTTCCCGGGATTCTTCCAGTGATGTTCGTTGCTGCTTTCGAAATAAAAACTATCACCCTCTTCCAGCGTGTGCTTTTCGCCGCCGTCCAACTCGATTTCCAGCGAGCCACTCAGGATGAAAAGAAATTCCTCGCCCTCGTGCGCATAGGATTCTCCGCTGCCGGCTGACGGGGCGATGCGGAATAGATGTGGCTCCATCATGGTGGTGCTGCCCCAGGAGAGAAGTTCCATACGAACGCCGGGCCCGGCCTCCAGAACTTTTCTATCCGACGGTCGTACGCGTCCTGGATTGGCTTCGGACGGGTTAAAAAGAGAAAGAATATTTACCCGGTAAAAGCGGGCGAGGCGCCGCAGCGTGGCGACTGAAGCGGTCATCTGGCTGCGTTCTAGCGCGCTCAGAAATCCCACCGAGACATTGGCCGCGCGGGCCACTTTCGAAAGCGAGGCTTTGCGCTCCAATCGCAAGCGCCGCAAACGGGGACCGACCGGGCTTGCCTTCGGACGGCTGCTCGCGTGCGGCAACATTTTCTGGGTCTTCAGCAGGTGCGCGATGGCCGGCGCGTTCATTCCCCGCGCGCGACGCAAGAACTGCGCACGTTTCAGGAGGCGAATGTCGGCAGGGGTGTACATGCGATAGCGGTTGCGAGTACGAACAGGAGAAACGAGTCCGAGATTTTCCCAAGAACGAAGAATGGATGGCGAAATTCCCACAATTCGCGCGACGTCGCCAATGCGCAGTTGGCCGTTGGCGCGCGCTTTTTTAGGCGAACGCTTGTGAGGCGGAATCAATTCAATTTTCCCTTGACAACCCGTGGGCCTTCTTCTAAGGTTCCCGGATTATAGTAAGGTTTTTTCCAAAGCTGCAACCGAAAAAAGTTGGGTGAGGCGTCTCGGGGGGTCGGTGGCGCCAGCTTTTCCTAGAGGAGCGGCGATGACTTCGAAAGCATGGGCACGGGTGTGTCTATTTGTGTTTGTGGCGATACTTTCGAGCGTGACGGTTAGGGCGCAAACCAACGGAACAATTCGCGGAACAGTTGTGGATCAAAGCGGCGCGGTGGTGCCCGGCGTCGTGATCACCGTCGTACTGAGCGGAACTGATGCCACCAGAGTCGTCACGTCCGATAAAGATGGAGCCTTTGATATTCCCGAACTGACGGTCGGGAATTACGACCTCAGTGCCGAGGCCAAAGGTTTCAAGAAGTTTGTTTCCAAGGATATTCCCGTCACCATCGGTCACGTAAATCTCGTTACCGTAAATCTTCAGCTGGGCGGTTCGACCGAGACCGTAACCGTGGAAGCGAACGCTGCGCAAGTGGAGACTACCAGTTCGCAACTGGGAGGTGTAATGACGGACGCCTCGATTCGCGAGTTACCGCTGAACCAGCGCAATGCGTATCAGCTCCTTCAATTGCAGCCGGGCGTGCAGTCACAATTAGGCGCAGACCTTTTTTACGGCAGCGATAACGCGGGAGTGGTTTCCGTAAACGGCGGACGCGGACGCTCAAACAATTACATGGTCAATGGCGGCGACGGAAACGACATCTTCGTCAACGCCCCTGCGATTCAGCCCTCTCCTGATGCTATTGAAGAATTTCGCGTGCTCACCAACACTTTTGACGCTGAATATGGGCGGAATTCCGGCTCCATTGTGAACGTGGTGACGAAGTCGGGGACCAACGACATCCACGGAGATTTTTACGATTTCCTTCGAAACAAAGCGCTGAACACGCGTGGCTATTTTGACGCCACTATTCCGAACTACATACAGAATCAATTCGGGGCGACCATGGGCGGCCCCATAAAGAAAGATCGTACGTTTGTCTTTGGATCTTATGAGGGAAATCGACTCATTCAAGGAGTTAATGCCGGCAATGTGTCGGTTCCTTTGCCCGCGGAGGCAACCGGTGACTTTACTGCCGAAGGGCAGCCGTTCACGGGAGCGATTGTCGATCAGTCTTTTGCTGCCATACTCGCCGCTAGAGGCGGAGGAGCTTGCGGTACGGCAGTAATGTCGAACAGTGGGATTAATTTGAACGCGCCGCCTCCCCCCGCCGGCTATCCATATGCCACCATATTCCCCAATTCAAAAATCCCGACTTCATGCTTTGATCCGACCGCCGCGGCGCTTTATAGCCAATTCGTGGCGCCGTATAGCGCTATCGCCAATCCCAGCACTGGCCAAGTATCGGTATTGCAAAATACCAGAGATACTGCGGATCAGTTCACTGTCCGATTCGACCACAAAATTACGAATTCGCAGCAATTCACGGCATACTACTATTTCAACAACGATCACCGCACGGATCCCTATTCTACGTTTCAAGCGGCCGGTGCAACGCTCCCAGGCTTCGGCGATATATTCGGTACTCGTGTGCAGCAGTGGAATCTGAGCCATACCTGGACTCTAGGCTCAACGGCCATCAATGAATTTCGTTTCAATTATTTCCGTGAGGGACAGAAGAGTTTGGACCATCCAAGTTTTATTTTGCCCGGTTCAGGACCTACAGGCGGAGTACATCTATCCTGCGGAACGCTTGTTGCTGCGGGGCAATGTTTCCAGGACCAGAGCAACAGCACTGCAAATCTTCTAAATAGCATTGGTTATCCGATTTCCAGCACGCAAGCTTCTCAACTGGGAATTACAACTGAACTGCCGGGCCGCGAGGGCGTTCCCTATATTGCAACTTCGGGATTTGTGATCGGCAATAATTCCGAAGGCGAACTGCCGCAGGTTGGCAATACATTTCAGTGGACAGATAATTACACCAAGACATTCTCAAAGCACACGATCAAGTTCGGCGGCGATGTGCGCCGCGCTCGCTTTGATCAATTTCTCTATTACAACATCAATGGTCTTTACACCTTTATGGCTAGCCCGGTCTCAGATCAGATCGGAAGTGCCGATGCTTTTCCCGCCTTCTTTTTGGGTACGCCGAATACGTATTCGCAAGGTGCAGCACAGGCTGAAAACGATCGCAACACAGCGCTTTATCTCTTCGTGCAAGATAGCTACAAAATTAAGTCCAATTTCACTATCAATTACGGTTTGCGCTGGGAGTTGAACACGCCGTTTTACGACAACGGTAACCGTCTGCAGACGTTCCGACCCGGTCAAGCCACCACGCAATATCCCTGCTGGCTTTCGATGGAAAATGCCGCCAACTTGGGGTTGAGCCCAGGAGATTGCGGACAGAACAGTGGGACCAACAATGCGATCTTTCCTCTGGGTATCGTTTTCCCCAACGACAAAGGAGTTCCACGCGGTCTCACCTCCACTTACTACAAGGCGTTTGCTCCGCGTATCGGAATCGCGTACAGCCCGGGCTTCACAGATGGTTGGCTCGGGAAACTCTTTGGTGGGCCGGGCAAGTCCAGTATTCGAGCTGGGTATGGAATTTTCTACAACCCAATCGAACAACTCGTGCTCGAACAATTCAGCGCCGAGCCACCTTTTGGAGGAAGCTCTTTCGTCTCCAGTCCGCTTTTCAACCTCCCCTATCTTTCACAGGGCGGAACGGTGACTCCCAATCCGTTTAGCGGAGTCATCAACCAAACACCGCAGACGCCCTGCGCCGTGGATACACCCGGTGGCCCTGCAGGTTGCGTGGACTGGTCCACTTTCCGGCCTATTTTGCTCTTTGGTGAATTTGCGCCGCACCTGAAGTCGCAATATGCCGAGCAATACAACCTGACATTGGAACGGCAGATAACGAAGGATATGTTGCTGCGAGTGTCGTACGTTGGCACCCAAGCGCACCACCTGCTTGCGTCCCGCGATCTTGATCCCGGAAATATTCAAACCTGCTTGGGCCTCATTGCCATCTCCAACAACAATCCGAACAACGTTCTTTCGGCTCCCGGCGGCTCGACGACAACTTGCGGTTCATTCGGGTCGGACAGTGAATATTACGTTGCTCCAGGTACGGTGATTCCTTCGGTCACTCAGCCAGTGCAGCCGTTTAAAGTTCCGCAAAGCGGTTGCAACGGGTTGTTATTGCCTTATTCCGGAGCGCCGGGAAATACTCCACAATGTATTCCAGCAGGCAGTACGGTAGGGCCCCAGGGTATCGTGTTGGTAGGTACGCGACCGTATTCATCGCCAAACTGCCAGCCCTTAAGCGGAGCAAATATGACCGGATGCCCACAGGACGGTGTTCCGGTGATAAGCAACATCTTCGCAGAAGATACCATCGCCAATTCCAACTATAACGGGCTGCAGATCTCGGTGGAAAAGAGCATGTCTCACGGGCTTTTGTTTCAGGCGTCTTACACCTTCAGCAAAGCAATCGATCAGGGTGCTTCGTTTGAGAACGAACTCAACCCGCTGAATCTAGATGCAACACGAGGGAATTCTCTCTTGTCTGCGAAGCATCGCTTTGTTTTCAGTCCGGTCTGGGAGATCCCAATTCCGAAATACGACGGCGTAAAAGGGAAAGTTGCCGACGGCTGGGGGGTCTCTGCGATCATCACCTACCAGAGCGGTTTCCCAATTCGCGTCTGGGATCCTAATGATACTGAGCTCGAAAGCAGCGAGTTTTTTGAGTCTGCCAACACTCCAACCGAAACGGCTCCCGTGCAATTTGTGAACCCGAAAACGAACGGAAACTACTGGTTCAATGCTAGTAATTTTTGCGATCCCACTGTGACCTGCCCAACGCCATACGGAACCTTCGGGAACACACCGCACGCTCTTTGTTGCGGACCTGCGATTAGTAATACAGATATGGTGATATCGAAGAAGACTAGAATCAGCGAAAGATGGGATAGTGAGTTTCGGGCCGAGTTCTACAATGCGTGGAATCACACCCAGTTCAGCAATCCGGATGGGAATTTCGCCGATTCCACCTTTGGTCAGATTCTGAATACACGCGAAGGACCGCGTGTGATGCAGTTCGGATTGAAGTTTCTGTTCTGAGAAGTTCCGCAGGGTAGGGCAGAGCGAGAGTGTCGCCTGGGCGGCGCTCTCGCTTTGTTGCGTAGAGGCGAATTAAACGAGCGGATTTAGTCGATTGGGAAAACGTTGTGAAAATATTTGTTCTGGGCGCTGGGATGATGGGCCGCGCGGTTGTTTACGATCTGGGCCGCGCACGGGACGTGAAATCTATTGCTGTGGCGGACTTCGATCGTGATCGCGCCAACGAAGTCACGCGCTCGTTCGGCCGCGGCAAAACTCGCGCTCATTTTGCGGACGTGCGAGACACCAAACATCTTGCAAAGCTCGCGCAGGGCTACGATGTTTTGTTGAACTGCACACAATACAATTGGAATCTCGATGTGATGCGCGCCGCCCTCGCCGCTCGCGTAAATTATATGGACCTGGGCGGCCTGTACCATATGACGCGCAAGCAGTTTGCGCTCGACAAAGATTTCCGCCAAATCGGACGCATGGCGATACCAGGAATGGGAGGGGCACCGGGGATTACAAACGTGATGGCGCGCGCGCTGGCTGATCCGCTCGAGAGAGTGGAAACAATCCACGTTTATAACGCGGGTGCCGACAAGCAGCACTACGACAGCCCTATCGCTTATACCTTTTCGATTGCTACGATATTGGATGAGCTGACCATGCCGCCTATAGCATTCGAACGCGGCCGCTACGTTGAAAAGGCCATGCTCTCGGATCCTGAGTCCGGACAATTTCGCGCGCCAATCGGCTCCATCACTTTGCGCCACTCGATTCACTCGGAGCTTGGCACGCTTGCGGAAAGTTTTCGGAGCAAAGGCGTGAAGGAAGTATTTTTTAAGATTAACTACGATCCGCGCCTGGTGAGTTTAGTTCGAGATCTGGATCAGGCAGGCTTTACCAGTCGCGAGCCGGTGGCAGTGAACGGAACAGGCATCGCGCCTCGCGCAGTACTTCTGTCTCTGCTGCAGCAACGTGCGCCAAAGAAAACAGCGCGCGATGTGGAGGCCTTGCGGGTGGTTGTCAGCGGCCGCATGAAGAATCGCCGCGTTGCGTCTGCCATGGAAATGTGGGCGGACTATTCCACGCGCCCGCAGCTATCGGCTGTCGCTCGCGATACGGGATTCCCGGCGGCCATTGCTGCTGCGATGCTCGTGCGCGGCGAAATTCGCGGCGCGGGTGTGCAGGCGCCGGAAAATGTGGTGCCCCCGCAACTCTTTTTCAACGAGCTGAAGAAACGCGGATTCACGTTCCGGCGTTGGAAATTAAATCCTCAGAAGATTTAGCGTCAAATCTCATGGCCGTTAGCCGGCCGATGTTGTACGGAGAAAGTCATGCACGAAGGTCTCGCCAAGGAAATCGCCACTTACGAAAAGCGCACGCCACGCTCTCGCGAAGCGCACAAACGCGCCGAAACAAGACTGCCTCTCGGCGTTGCGAGCAACTATCGCGCTTACGATCCGTATCCAATTTTTGTTCGCGACGGAAAAGGCGGACACATTCACGACATCGATGGCAACGAGTACATCGATTTCAACCTGTGTTTCGGCGCGCTGATGGCAGGTCATTGCAACCCAGCCGTAATCAGCGCGGTGCAGAAAAAACTCGGGACCGGAACAATGTTCGGCATGCCGCACGATATGGAGTGGGAACTGGCGGAAGAAATCTGCAAGAGATTTCCCGTCGAGATGGTGCGTTTCAGCAATAGCGGGACGGAATGCACCATGCACGCGGTTCGCTTGGCGCGTGCCGCGACAAGCCGCGATAAAATTATTAAAATGGAAGGTGGTTATCACGGTTTGCACGATGCCGTGCTCGTCTCAGTGAAGCCGAAAGCGGAAGAAGTAGGCGATATGAATTTTCCGGCGTCCGTTCCCGGCGGAGCAGGAATACCGAAGGGCACGCTGCAAAATACTGTGATTGCCCAGTTCAACGATGTCGCGGGAGTCGAGCGTCTCTTTACAAAATATCCCGGAGAAATTGCGGCCGTTATCGTGGAACCGATCATGATGAACGTCGGCATACTGATGCCGGACGAGGGGTATCACCAGGCGCTTCGTGAAATCACGAAGAAGAATGGCGCGCTGTTGATTTTTGATGAAGTGAAAACAGGGGCGAAGCTTGCTCGCGGCGGAGCCTGCGAATATTTCGGGATCAATCCGGACATTGTTTGTCTGGCGAAATCCATCGGTGGCGGATTTTCGCTGGCAGCTTTCGCGTCCACGCGCGCAGTAATGGGCCTTATTTCTGACCATAAAGTGTTTCACGGCGGGACGTACAACACGAACCCGGTGGCCATGGCTGCGGGGCTCGCCACGTTTAGAGAAGTGCTGACGCCGGCAGCCTACGAACACGTAAATCGTCTGAATAAAAAATTGCTCGACGGCTACAACAAAGAAATCAGCAAGACTGGGTTGACGGCTTACGTGGTTGGAGCCGGTTCGAATGGCTCGCTGATGTTTTGTCCCAAGCCCATTCGCAATTACCGCGATTGGTTAAAGATTGATAGCGAATTGTGGCGACATTACTGGTTTGCGATGGTGAATCGCGGAGTGATGGCCCAGCCTTATTGGTGGGACGAACAATGGACCGTGTCCGTGGCGCATACCGAGGCTGACATCGATCGCCATCTCGCGGTTTTTGCGGAGATTGCTCCGGACTTGGCGAAAGCTCAAAAGGAGCCGCACGCGGCCGCGAGCAGCGCTCATTAAGAACTGAGTTGATGTTCACCAGCGCTCGATAGAAAGCTTTTCTGAACAGCGCGTCTGTCGTTTATCGAGGAGCCGTTGGCAGAATTAATCTCGCCGCAAACTGAAACGGCGCATCTAAAACGGGCGCTTGGGCGCTGGGATCTCGTCGCGCTGTTTGTTGTAGCTGTTTTCAATCTCAACGTGGTACCGAGCATTGCTGCGAACGGCGGTGTCACGGTTTGGCTTTGGATTATTTCGCTGCTGCTGTTTTTCTGGCCGCAAGGAATTGCTGTGATCGAACTGGCACATCGCTATCCGGGAGAAGGCGGTGTTTATCTTTGGGCCAAGGAAGTGTTCGGCGAGTTTCACGGATTTTTGTCGGGCTGGTGCTACTGGACGAACAACATGATGTACGTTCCCACCGTGATGCTGTACTTCGTTGGCGTGTCTGTATTCGTTTTTCCGAGCCATCAATTTCTGGCGGACAACAAATTGTTTGCGGTGTCGGCGTCGCTGGGGCTGCTGGCGATTCTGGTGGTGCTGAATATTGTGGGGCTTGGCGTCGGAAAATGGATTAACAATCTGGGCAGCATCGGCACGGTGATCGCGGCGGCTGTGCTCGTTGGATTAGGCGTGATCGTTTGGCTGCGATATGGAACTACTGTTAGCGCGGAGGATTTTCGTATTCCGGCGAATCCGCGATTCCTGCTGAACTCCTTCGGAGTGATTTGTTTCGGGCTCGTGGGACTCGAACTTGCGTCTGTGATGGGTGACGAGATTAAGGATCCGGAGCGCACGTTGCCGGGGGCGGTGGTGTGGGGCGGAGTGATCTCGGGCCTGCTTTATATTGCTACGACGCTCACTTTGCTTGTAGCGGTGAGTAAAAACGAAATTAATGTGCTGCAGGGAATTGTGCAGGCTGTGAGCCACATGGCGCAAAAAGTTGGAGTAGTCTGGATCGTTGCGCCGTTCGCATTCATGCTCAGTATTTCGATTGCGGGTATTGGTTCTGCGTGGCTGGCGGGCTCGGCGCGCATTCCGTTTGTCGCGGGACTCGATTCGTACTTGCCGAACTGGCTGGGAAAAGTTCATCCGCGCTATGGCACGCCTTACGCCGCGCTCATCGTGCACTTTGTCGTGTCCACGATCTTAGTGCTGATCAGTTTTCTGGGTTCGGGCGTGCAGGAAACGTTTCAGCGGCTGTTGTCTCTGGCGGTCGTGCTGCAGTTGCTTCCATTCCTCTACATGTTTGCGGCGCTGCTGAAAATCGCGGCCGATCCGCTGTGGGAAAAAGGGCATTACAGCAAAACTGTACTTTGGCTGTCGGGCTCAAGCGGGTTATTGATGACGATTCTCGGCATGATTTTCGCTTTCTCGCCGGCGCAGCAGATCAGTTCAGTTTGGTCCTACGAAGCTTGGATGCTCGGAGGCACGGCTTCATTTATTGGACTGGCGGTATTCTTTTTCTTTGTGTATGGCCGCAGGAAAACGGCGGCAAAGGCGGAGGGTAGAATCTAGCAGTTATATCCGACGATGATTCTTGGAGACAATTATGGCAAGTGAAGCAAAGCCGAGTGCTCGCAGATATCGGATGTATATCAACGGCGAGTTTGTAGATAGCGCGAGCAAAAAATATTTTCTGGTGGTGGATCCGTCCACCGAAGAAGTGATGGCCGAAGTTTCGGAAGCAAATGAAACAGACGTGAACCGCGCTGTTGCCGCGGCGAAAGCTGCTTTCGATTCTGGAGCGTGGCCGCAGACTACGGCGCAAGATCGCGGACGCATCCTTTTCCGGCTAGCCGAACGAATTCGCAAAGAGGCGCCGCGCTTGGCCGAACTGGAAGCGCGCAATTCCGGCAAGCCTATCGTGGAAGCCGAGTACGACATCAATGACGCCGCGACTTGCTTCGAATACTACGGCGGCATGGCCACGAAGATTTTGGGCCAGGTGAACCCTGTCCCCGACAACGCGCTGAGTCTTTCACTTCGCGAACCGATCGGTGTGGCGGCACAAATTATTCCGTGGAACTATCCGCTGTTGATGGCCGCATGGAAGCTGGCTCCCGCGATCGCTGCAGGGTGTACCTGCATTCTAAAACCCGCCGAGCAGACGCCGCTCACCGCTCTGGAATTTGCAAGCTATCTTACTGACGCGGGACTGCCGCCGGGGGTGGTGAACATCATTACCGGTTTCGGAGAAACTTGCGGCGCTCCGCTGGTTAAACATCCTGAGGTAAACAAAGTCGCCTTTACGGGAAGCGCTGAAGTGGGCAAAGCCATCATGCGGGCAGCCGCTGACACGGTGAAGCGCGTCACACTCGAACTTGGCGGCAAATCCCCGAACATATTTTTCGCCGATGCTGATTTTGAGTCAGCCATCGATGGAGCGCTCTTTGGCGTGTTTATTAATCAAGGGGAGGTGTGTTCCGCGGGAAGCCGCATCCTGGTGGAAAAAGCGATCTACCCGAAATTTGTGGAAGCCCTGAGCGCGAAGGCGAAAACAATTCGGTTGGGTCCGCCGCTGGAGCGCGAAACGAAGATGGGGCCGCTGGTCAGCAAAGATCAATTTGACCGCGTGCGGTCCTATCAGGAGCTCGGTAAGAAAGAAGGGAAGGTTGCAGCGGGAGGAGGGCGGTCCGCATCTTTCAAGAAGGGCTACTATGTTGAGCCTACCATTTTCTACGACGTAGATAATTCTGCGCGCATCGCGCAGGAAGAAATCTTTGGCCCGGTTGCAGCCGTCATTCCGTTTGCGGACGAAGCGGAAGCTCTGCGTATTGCAAACGCCACGCCCTATGGCCTGGCCGCGGCAGTTTGGTCGCGGGATATTTTCAAGGCGTTCCGCATGGTGAAGGCTTTGCGCGCGGGAATTGTTTGGGTAAACCACATGCAGCCAACTTATGTGGAAGCGCCCTGGGGCGGATACAAGCAGTCGGGATTCGGGCGCGAGCTCGGGCCTTGGGGAATCGAAGAATATTTGGAGACGAAACAAGTTCACATAAACCTGAACGAACAACCGATCGGATGGTACTGATATGCCAACTATTCAATTAGGTACACCGATACCGGGCCCTAAATCGCAGGAATGGATGCGACGCCGACAAGCAGCGGTGGCGCGAGGCGTTGGGCATGCAACACCGATTTTTGCTGCGCGTGCCGAAGGTGCCGTCCTTGAGGATGTGGACGGAAACAAATTTATAGATTTCGCTGGCGGCATCGGCGTGGTTAACGTCGGGCATCGCGCGCCCCGCGTTGTGGAAGCGATTCGAAAACAACTCGACGCGTTTGTACACACGTGTTTTAGCGTGGCTCCGTACGGAAAATACATCGAGTTGGCGGAGAAGCTGAACTCCCTGGTTCCTGGGAAATTTCCCAAGAAAACAATTTTGGTGAACAGTGGCGCGGAAGCTATCGAAAATGCGGTGAAAATCGCGCGGGCTTACACACATCGCCCCGCAATCGTTTGTTTCGAGGATGCGTTCCACGGACGGACGATGCTCACGATGTCGCTGACGAGCAAGACCCATCCGTATAAGGCGGGGTTCGAGCCGTTTGCTACGGACATTTATCGTATTCCGTATGCTTATTGTTACCGGTGCTCGTACTCGCTGCAATATCCTTCGTGCGAAGTTTTCTGCGCGCATCACCTGGAAGATACTTTCAAACGCATGGTGGCTGCGGAGGCCGTGGCGGCAGTAGTCGTAGAGCCGGTGCTTGGGGAAGGCGGGTTTATCGCGCCGCCTGGGGAATTCTTCAGCATCATCGCGGACATCTGCAGGCGGCACGAGATCCTGTTCATCGCCGACGAAGTGCAGTCTGGGTTCGGTCGCACGGGAGCGATGTTTGCGTGCGAGCGATACGAGATCACGCCGGACATTTTGGTCAGCGCGAAGTCGATTGCCGACGGAATGCCTCTTGCTGCGGTGACTGGGCGCGCGGAGATTATGGACGCGCCAGGTTTGGGCGCGCTGGGCGGCACTTACGGCGGCAATCCGCTGGCTTGCGCGGCCGCGCTCGCGGTGATTGAGACGATGGAGCGCGAAAATCTTCCGGCGCGGGCAGAAAAGCTCGGAGCGAAGTTTGATATGCGAGCGCAAGAGTGGAAGAAGCGCTGGCCGCTGATTGGGGACGTCCGCGGACTTGGGGCGATGCGCGCTTTGGAACTGGTTCGGCCAGGAACGGATCGCGAGCCGGCCAAAGAAGAAACAGAGCGGGTGCTGCGATATTGCTTAGAGCACGGCCTGATTCTGATTTCCGCGGGCACCTATGGGAATGTTGTGCGACTGCTCATGCCGCTGGTAACCACGGACGGGCAATTCGATGAAGGCTTGAGCATTTTGGAAGACGCGCTGCTGAGCGTTTCGGAATCGCTGGAAGCTGCACCGCGCCACGCTTGAGTTCTACCGTTGGCTGCGCCACAACGCTCTTGAGTTTCCACTGGCGCGATCTGGATTTTCTTCCACGATTTTCCTGATAGTTAGAGCAAGCCCAGAGCGGAGCGATTTTCGCGTTGAACTTGCTTCATTGTGCAGGAGCGTGGGGATTTTTCGGGACGCCAGCGGAGGAATCTGGTGCCGTGGCGGAAGCGTCCGCCGGTGAAGTGATCGAATTGGACCTCGGCGACGAGTTTGTTGTCAAGGGGCTGCCATTCCAGTGAATGTTTCGTGCTCCAGCGACTTGGTCCGCCGGGGGCTTTGCCGGTGAATCCGGGGGACTTGATCATTTTTTCGAGTTTCTTGGTCAGGGCGGGGCGATCTTGATCGTGGATGGAAGAACAGAAGCCTACGTGGTCTAGTTTGCCTTTGTCATTGTACAGACCGAGGAGAAGGGAACCGACCAAGGGCTTTTTTTCGAGGTAGCGGAATCCGCCCACCACGCAATCGGCGGTTCTTTTGGTTTTAATTTTTTGCATGCCGGTGCGCTCGCCGGTCTGATAGGGCAAGTCGCCGCGTTTGGCCATGATGCCGTCGAGGCCGACGCCCATGTGGAACCATTTGCGGGCGAGGGCGATGTCGTCGGTTATGGGCGATAGGCGGACGGTACCGTCTTCGTCCAAGTACTTTTTTGCGAAGGCTTCGAGGGCTTTGCGGCGTTCGCTGAGAGGCAGTTTCACGAGCGAGCGGCCTTTTTCGTCAACCAGTAGATCAAAGACGATGAAGACGCAGGGTGTTTTCTGGCTCAATTTCAGGACGCGGCTGGCGGCGGGATGGATGCGCTGCAGCAAGTCGTCGAAGGAGAGATTGCCGTCGATGGGAATCACGATTTCGCCGTCAAGAACAAATTTGCTGGCTTTCAGCTCTTTCAATGCGGAGACGAGATCGGGGAAATATCTCGTTAACGGCTTTCCGGATTTTGATTGCAAGTCGACACCTGCGGCGTTGCGGAAGGCGAGACAGCGGAAGCCGTCCCATTTGGGCTCGTATTGCCATTCGGGACCGGTTGGTAACTCGGCCGCCGGGAGCGCCTCCATGGGCAAATATTTTTTCGTTAGCGGCAGGGTCATAGGAATTTTCCGAGGTTCACTCTGCCGCGTTCGGCTAGCAAAGGCTTCCACAGGTCGCCGATTTTGCGCAGGCGTAGGGGAACGTTTAACACGGTGAAATCCGTCATGCGGACGCCGCGCTCCACTTCTTCCCAGGTCAGCGGAGTGGAAACGGTGGCTTCGGGTTTGGGACGCACGGAGTAGACCGAGGCCAGCGTCCTGTTCCAGGCATTTTGATTGTAGTCGGCCAGGACGCGTTTGGCGGGACGCTTCGCGATGCGATATTCGGCAG
This sequence comes from uncultured Acidobacteriota bacterium, assembly GCA_963714785.1. Lineage (GTDB taxonomy): Bacteria > Acidobacteriota > Terriglobia > Acidiferrales > UBA7541 > Palsa-295. Next base: position 97,813 of record CAVQQE010000018.1, on the reverse strand, counting down.
TGATGAGTTTTGGATTGCGCAGGGCGAGCTCTTTTGAGAATTCTTTGGCGAAGGCCCACACCTGTTTCTGCAAAGGGCCGTGCGCGATGGGAACGTACACGTGGATGCCGCGCGACCCGGTTGTTTTTGCGTAACTTTTTATTTTTAACGAGGCGAGGGCATCGCGGACGACGAGTGCCGTTTCGAGAACCTGATTGAAGGTGGCGCCTTCGGTGGGGTCCAAATCAAAATGGAGGTAGTCGGGGCGGTCCAGGTCATCGCAGCGCGCGTACCAGGGATTTAAGTCGATGCATCCGAGATTCACGACCCAGAGAAGGGCTGAGAGATGATCGATGAGGGGGAAGTCGATCACGTTGCCGGAATGATGTTCGATGGCGCAGACCGGAATTGATGGAGGGCGCGGTGAGGGCGCGCGTTTCATGAAGAAAAATTCTCCGGAGATTCCGTTGGGATAGCGCTTCATTACCATGGCGCGATTTTTCAGGTGGGGAAGGAGCCAGGTGGAGACGTCGAGATAATATTGGAGGAGGTCGCGCTTGGTTAGTTTTAGCCGAGGCCAGAAGATTTTCTGTAAGTTCGTAAGTCTGACGGGGCCGCCTTCTACGCTGAGTTCGGCTTCGTTGACGCCCGTCGGAATGACGGCGACAGGCCGCCTGGACGCGGGACGTTTTGGGTTTGGGTGTAGTTGACTGGGCTTATTCTTGGGCATTTTTCAGTCGGCGGAAAGTGTGATTTCTATGTGCAGGGGGACTTTGATTTTTTGGCGATATGAGGAGGGCGCTTCCGTTCGTTTTCTGTGAGCTACGTGGGGTCCTAATTCATCAATTTGGCGATTTAATTTGGTGATTTGGGATGTAGATCCGGGGGTTAATTCATTACCGGGTTGGAGACAGACGAGGTGCGAGTTCTCTGGGTGTCTATCGCTGGTTCGAACCTGTTCTATTTTAATCACACAAAACGCTAGCACTTCGTTTTGCGTAATTCAAGGACCGATGTGCTGTGTGCATGAGGTTTTGTGATCTTTTTAGTCGGAAATACTTAACGGGATTCTCAGCATAAGAACAAAAAGAACAAAAGGCCAAACGGAAAACAGCAGATCCCTCGAACTGCGTCCCGCGCCCCTGAAAACCAAGGGAAAGGCAGAAGCGCGCGGGACTTCGCTCGGGATGACAATTTCTAGCGACAACGCTCATACCCGGCAGAGGCAACAGTTGAGGGGATGTGTCGCAATACGGTGCTCGGACGCTTGTCTTTGATTACCGCGGGGCTAACTTCTGTCGCGCCTCCGGCGCGGAACTGTGCGACGACCGCAGTTCTCGTGCGTGACGCAAGCGATGGCAGTTGCGGGAGAAAATAACGGATAGAGGGCATGGCGAGCATCCACGGCTCTTCTGAAGCGCGCGCCTTGGCCTCGGGACCGGTGACGGGTGTCTTGAACAGGTTCTACAACGCCGGGCTATGGTCGCGCGCGAGATGACAACGTTCGGAGATTGCTCGGACATCAAGATCTTGCCCGGCATATTCGCCGGGGGGTGGCGAGCATTCACGCCTCTGCTGAAGCGCGCCGGCTCGCTGAGTTTCCCAGCAGGTATATGCCTGGGCCCGTGGATTGTCAACAAAACACCCCGTTCTCTATTCGTAGCGGAGGGCTACCAGTGGGTCGACGCGGGTGGCGCGGCGGGCGGGGATGTAGCAGGCGGCTAGCGCGACCAGGCACAACAAGGCGGCGACGGCGGCGATGGTTAGCGGGTCGTTGGCGTGGATGCCGTAGAGCATCGAAGTGAGATAGCGGGTGACGGCTAACGCTACGGCGACACCTGCTACCGCACCGACGAACGCGAGCATCAGACCCTGTTTCACTATCAGGCGAAGGACGTCACGCTCTTGCGCTCCTAGGGCCATCCGGATGCCGATTTCGCGGGTGCGGCGGGAGACTTCGTATGAGAGCAGGCCGTAAAGGCCGACGCAGGCGAGCACCAGGGCAAGTAAACCGAAGAAGGCGGATAGGCGTGCAATGAGGCGTTCCTGAAACAGCAGGCGGTCGATTTGCTCGGATTCGGTTGTGATGTGAAAGATTGGGATGTTTGCGTTCAGGTCAGCGACGACGCGGCGGATTGCGGGAAGCAAGGCTTGCGGGTCGGCTGCGGTGCGTACTTCGAAGGACGCGGGCATGCCGCTTTGCGGAACGTACATGGTGGCGGTGATTTCCTGGCGCAAAGCGCTGTATTTGGCGTCGCGAACCACGCCGACGATTTCGTAACCTGAACTTTTGGGGCCGTTTTGGTCTCCAGCGGATTGTCCAAATTGTTTTCCCAATGGATTTTCTTTACCGAGAAATTTGGCGACGAAAGCTTGATTGACGATCACAGGCGTGGGCGCCGAACTGGAATTGGTGTCATCGCGGTTCGACGCCGCGATGACGTAATCGGAAGGAGTGAAACCGCGGCCTCCAAAGAGCGGGATTTGCATAGTGTGAAAGAAATCGGGGCCGACGGGCAAGATATTCGCTTCGGACTCGCGGTCTTCAGGCGTTCCGGGCCAATGGAAACCGTTGATCATCAGGAAGCCACTGAGAAGTGGGACTGACGAAAAGCTTGCGGACTTAACGCCCGGCGTTTCAGAAAGGCGGCCTTGCAGGTCGCGATAGAAGCTATCAATCTGCGTGTCTTTATAACCAGCGATGGATGGGTCAATTTCAAAAACGACCAGGTTGTGGGAATCGAAGCCGACGTCGATGTTGCGCAAATTCTGAAGAGTGCGAACCAGCAATCCGGCACCAACGAGCACGACAATCGCGAGAGCTACTTGCGCTACGACGAGCGCGTTGCCGACGCTGAAGCGGCGGCCTCCGTCTTGCGCCACGCCGGCCGAGACGCCGAAGCCTTCCTTTAGAGTCGGAGTTAAGTCGATTCGCGCGCTGCGAAAGGCCGGGGCCATGCCGAAAATAATTCCGGTGAGAAGAGAAATCGTGGCGGTGAAGGCGAGGACGCGCATGTCGAGGCCAGCGGCGAATCCGAGCGCACGTGTTTGATTGGTGGATATGAACGACACGATTAGGTGCGCGCCCCAGTAAGCGAAGAAAATCCCCAACGCGCCACCGACTACCGAAAGCATCAGGCTTTCGGTGAGGAGTTGGCGGATGATGCGCATGCGGCCTGCTCCCAGCGCCAAACGCACGGCCATTTCTTTTCGTCGGGCGGCGGAGCGCGCCAGCATCAATCCGGCAACGTTGGCGCAAGCGATCAGCAAAATAATTCCTACGGCGAGCATGAGAACGTAGAGCGGCTGAGCGAAGTGGCTGCTTGTGCCGTTTAATCCAGAGTGCGCGGGCACGAGGCTGAGGGTTGGTTCGTCGGCTGGAGTAGATAGGGCGCGTGCCTCAGCTTCGGCTGACGGAGCATTTAACGTTTGGCCCTTTGCAGTATTCGGCGATGAGGCTGGAGGCGGCAGCTGGACATTTCCCAGAGGTTTCTTTCCGGGGGCCCGAGGCATCGTCTTCAAAGCCATGTTTGGACCAGCGGGCGCGCCGGTCGGAGCGGGGCCAGAGGGAATTGGGCCTGCGCCGATCGGAACTGAGTTCAGGCCCCAAGGCGCTGGGCCGTGGAGGGGAGCCGTCCCGAGTCCGGCATCAAACATCGGCACAGCGCCGTGAAGCATTTCGTTGCGGAAAATTCCGTTGAGTGTTGCTTGCGCTTGTGGCACCGGAATTTCTGGTTTCAGCCGGCCGACGACGGTGAGCCACCAGAACGCGACGTTGCTCTGGCGATTCTGCCAGCGCGCGGGGTTGGTGATTCGTTGTGTATCGGCGAGCGGAAGCCAAATATCGTAATCGCTTCCCGGAGTAATTCCAGTGAACCGCTGTTCGGCGACGCCGACAATGGTGAAGGGAACGTTGTTTAACTGAATCGTGCGACCGATTGCATCGCGCGAGCCGCCGAATGCGCTCTGCCAGTAACCGTAATTGAGAACGGCGACAGGGGCGGCGGATGGCTGATCGTCGCTGGGCTGAAGCACGCGGCCCAGGGAAGACTTCACTCCCATCGTGCGGAAATAATCGCCGGAGACGACCTGGCCGTTGATCACGCTGGCGGGGCCATTGCCGGTGAGATCGAGGCGGCCAGTGTTGGAGAAAGCGGCGGCTCCCGAAAAGACACCTGCCTTTTCAATCTCGCGAAACATAGGCTCGGAAAACGAGCAGCCGGACGTAAGCGGAGCGCCGAAACGCATTTCGGTGGCGCAATCGCCGGAGGACATGTAGCCGTGAAGCTTGGGAGCTTTATGTGCGCTCCATCGGAGGACTACTAGTTGCGACGGACTGCTGACCGGGAGGGAGCGCAGCATGACCGCGTCGATGAGGCTGAAAATCGCGGTGTTGGCGCCAATGCCGAGGGCTAATGTTAGAACGGCGATGGCCGTGAAGACCGGGGATTTCGCCAGCATGCGAAGGCCGTAACGCAGATCCTGCAGAAGCGTTTGCATGGTCGCACCTCAGAAAGCAGCCGCGGACAGAAATAGCATATTTACGCCTGGTTCAGCCAGCCTATGTGGTCTGTAGACGCAGGAGATTGTAAAACGGATAGCGGCTTGGGCGGCCATGAACAAAGATTGTCGCAGCCGCGACGCTCAGCTGGAAGATGGAGCAGAAGTACGAGAGGGGAAGAGGAGCGAGGCGGCGATTGTGGCGGCCAGGATTGTGGCTACGACTGCCAAGGAAATTACGGAGGGGATGGGGAAGTGGTCGCTCAGGACCATTTTTGTGCCGACGAAAATAATTATGGCGGCGAGGCCTTGATGCAGGAAGCGGAAACGGGGAAGAATGTCGGCGAGGGCGAAGTAAAGGGCGCGGAGGCCGAGGATGGCGAAGACGTTTGAGGAATAGACGATGAAGGTATCGCGCGTGATGGCCAGGACGGCGGGGACAGAGTCCACGGCGAAAATAATGTCCATGGCTTCCAGTGCGACTAGCGCGAGGAGCAAAGGAGTGGCGCTCCATTTTCCGTTTTTGTGGACTAGGAACTTTTGGCCTTCGAATTCGTTTATGACAGGGAGAAATCGGCGCGTGATGCGGACTAGCCAAGTACTTTCGGGATGGAGTTCGCGTTTTCTGGGAAGAAGCATTCTGAGGCCGGTGAAAAAAAGAATGGCGCCAAAAAAGTAAACGAGGGGATGAAATTTCTGGAGGAGCGTGATGCCTGCAAGAACAAAAACGGCTCTCAAGACGAGGGCCCCGGCGATGCCGTAGTAAAGGACGTGGTGTTGCAAAGCGGAGGGAATATTGAAGGTCCGGAAAATCAGGAGGAAGACAAAAATATTGTCGATGCTCAGCGATTTTTCAACCAAGTAGGCGGTGAGGAAATCTGTGCCGGCTTGAGGGCCGCGGCTAAAGTAAACCCAAAGGTTGAAGAGCAGGGCAACGCTGATCCAGGCGGCGCCTTCGACGAGGGCTTCTCTCAGGCCGATAGTGTGCGGGCGGCGATGAAGGATGCCGAGGTCAAGACCCAGTGCGATGATTATTGCTGCGCCGAAAATTATCCAGATGTGTAGAGGCGTTCCCAGCATGTGTGATTAGGGTACCGGTATGGGGAGAAGTCTAACCGTCGAGCGGCCGGGGAAGAAGCTGAATGTTTTCAGGAGTGTGAGAGATCTCAGTTTTTTGACGAACGCCGCCGCAACATGCCTGAGAGTTTTTCTGAAATACGGTTGGATATGTTGGAGCTCTTAAAAGCCATAGTTTCGTCACTTTTTCCTTTTATGTACTTTCGCTCGAGTGCCCGCGGGCGCTTTCCTCTTCAATTTGGTCTGATTGTAATCAACGGCGGCACAGATAAGATTTTTCAGAGCACGCGCATTAATCTTATCGCCCTCGAAACAATCGATTGCTCGCCATTTGTTGCCTGCGAGGCCCGCGTTGAAGAGCTTGTCAGGATCTGGGAGGTTCGCGCCGTTGGCAAAGGTAAGCTTCACCTTGTCTTTGTGGGCGTTGCCGACCGCGATGATTCCGTCGCGAGACCACACCGGGCTTCCCATCCACTTCCATTCCTCGATGATCTCCCGGTCAGCCTCAAGGATGCTCTTGCGGATGCTGGCGAACGTTTTGCCACGCCAGTCTGTGAGTCCTACGATCAGTTGGTCAATACGTTCCGATGGATTCATTGGATCTTTATGCCTCCAATTCTTGTCCCGTCTTCATGCCAGTAGTTTTATTGGCCGATCTCTTCGAAACAAGTCGTCGAACGACATGGCCTTTCCACATCCAGAGTCCCGAAAGGACAAGTACAGGAACGAAGACAAACCGAGTAGCGGGCGCGTAGTTTGGAATTTGTTCAAACGGACTATAAATATAACCGAGTATGGGTATTGCAAAGACGATGTGAATCCAGCGAAAAATCGAACGTTTGGTCGCTTCTTGCATGATTTGTCCTCCATTTATTCACGAGTTTTGAGCCGCCTGAGGCGGCCGGTTGGACGTTTCAATACCGAACTGCTTGGCGTACTCCGCGTTCAGCCGCTGCCAGCCGAACTTCATGGCCTCCGGGCCGACGATGCGGCCAATGGGAGTTCCGCTGAGAAGGCGATCCAGAACATCGAAACAAATGTGCCACCCGGCAGCACCCATTGCGATAAAGCGGCGACCGATGTTGGTCCACAGCGTCAGGCGCGTGCCAGCACCAAGGGCTTCGAGTTCCCACCGCATATCGAAATCACCCCAGTTGTACTCGAGCATCTCAGGAGCGTCGGCTCGCGTCACTCTGGTTTCTGTCACGCGCGGCGCGGGCGCTCCTACAGTAGTGAGCTTCACCGTGGTTCCCACCGAACCCAGGCTTCCATCGGCATCAAAGGGCGCCCACTCGCGCAGATGCGCTGGGTCGGTAAGCGCCCGCCAGACTTTTTCCGGCGGGTGGCGCAGTTCTCTAACCAGAACGAGCGTCCACTTCTCGCCGTCCTTTCGTATCTGCGCCCCGCTGGCGGGACCCGGTGTGTACTGCTTGCGATCGGTCACCTTCTTCTCCCTTAGCGTGAATGGTGTGCCAGCTGGGTGAGCTGAATGCGGTTGCCGCAGGTGTCGTTCAGCATCGCTATGGTGGAGCCGGTCACGTCGGTGGGCGGCATTGTGAACTCGGCGCCGCGGGCCTTGATCCGTTCGTAGTCGCCCTTGACGTCGTCGGTGAAGAACATGGCCGCGGGCTGGTTCTGTTGAAAGATCGCCTGCTGATACGCTTTGGCTGCGGGGTTGTTATTCAGTGCCAGCTGCAGCTCCGTGCCGTCCGGCTCTTCGGGCGAGGCCACCGTCAGCCAGCGAAATGGGCCCTGACTGAAATCGGTCTTCTTGGCAAAACCCAGTACCTCCGTATAGAAGCGCAGGGCCTTGTCCTGGTCGTCTACATATACGCTGGTCACTTTGATTTTCATTTGGTTTCTCCTGTGCGCCGGTTAAACCGGCGAGGTGTAGTGGATGAAATGGTCATACGAATGTGACCTAGCGACCCACATCGGCCCCGAGTCATGCGGAGCCTGTCGTGAGGGCGGCGTCGAAGCGTTGACCGGGGAACGTGCGGCCGGGTATTGAGCCGCGTAAGAAACTTACTCCGGGATGCCGACGCGGTAGGAGAAAGCGGAAGGCCCCATCTCGCATGCGGCGCCTGAACACTCGCTGGCTGCCCCTGCCTTCTGTCTGTCATCCCTACCCTTTGCGTCGCAAGGGCGTCGTTCCCTGAGGCAAGAGCCGGATGCGGGAAACCCGCTTGTGCGGCTCCGTGGTGGCGGTTGTGAGCAATCATGATCCCTACCCCGACTTATTACTTTCGCGGTTTTGGGCGTCTTCTACTCGTCTTCCTCTTCGGCAGTGCTGATTGATCCATGCGGTCGAGGTGGCGTTCGAGAGCATCCACGCGAGCGGACCAGAACCGACGGAACGGGTCCAGCCAGGCAGCGACCTCCTGAAGTGGTTCAGGTTTCAGCCGGTAGAGACGCCGCTGTGCGTCCACCGTGACTTCCACGAAACCCGCCTCGCGCAGCACGCGCAGGTGCTTTGACACGGCCGGCTGCGGCATACGAAGTTGACGCTCGATCTCTCCCACCGACTGTTGGGAAGAGACCAGCAGACTCAGTATCGCGCGGCGGTTCGGCTCCGCGATAATTTCGAATACGGATTCCATTCCCTTGATATACCCCAAGGAGTATATACGTGTCAAGGTATATTAAGGCAGGGCCCCAGGCAACAGGTCCCCAAGGCATCATGCGTGGCAGTTGGGTCATGTGGAAGCCCTTTTTCTGGAGATGGCGGCAGAAGTCATCGAGCGCACGGACTTCGAAATACAGACGTACACCGTCGCTCAATACGGAACATTGCCGGTGACTTGCGTGAAGGATTATTCGTATCTCAGCGCGACCATGGGATCGACGCTCATGGCGCGGCGGGCGGGAATATAGCAGGCAAGAGCAGCGACGAGTCCCAAAACAATCACGGCAGCGGCGAAAGTCCCAGGGTCGGTGGCGGTGACGCCGAAAAGCTGGCTGGCCATCAGACGCGTGAGGCCGACGGCGGCGGCCAATCCCAGAGTCGCACCGACCGCTACCAGAGTCATGCCTTGCCCGATCACCATGCGCAAAATGGCGGAGGGTTGAGCGCCAAGGGCGAGGCGGATGCCGATTTCGTGCGTGTGTTGAGTAACAGCATAGGACATCACGCCGAAAATTCCCGCAGCAGCGAGAATCAGTGCCAGTGCGCCGAAGAGCCCAAAGAGAATAGTATTGAAGCGGTCACCGGCGGCGGACTCGGAAACGATTCGTTGCATGTCCTGGAATTGAGAGACAGCCTCGCTGGGATCGATGCTGGCGACGGCGGAGCGAATGCCGGAAGCGAGCTGCGCGGGATCCACGGAGCTGCGGACGACGATAGCTATGGAGGAGCGCGGATCTTGCGGCAGCGGGAAATACATTGTGGGGTACGGCGGAAGTTGCAGAGAGCCATGCCTGACACCACCCACCACGCCGACAATCTCCGCGCTCACGAAACCGGCGCTTCCTTCCCAGACCCACAGATGCCGGCCAATAGGATTCTGCCCTGCGTAATATTTGCGTGCGAGGGGTTCGTCAATGATAACTTTGCGCGAAGTTTCCGGCTGTTCCTGTGTAGAAAAGAAGCGGCCCTGCAACAGGGGCATACCCATAGCTTGAAAATAATTGCCTGCGACAACGCGATAATCAGCGTCGTCGGCGTCGCGGGGCGATGCCGGTGGAACGACCGCAGGAGTGAAAAAATCATCGTTCATCTGGCCGCTTAGCGGAAGCTCGGAGACGCCTCCGGTGGCTGTGACACCGGGCAAAACCCGAACTTTTTCAAACAAGTCGCGGTAGAAAACAACTTGCTCTGCTTTGGACTTTTTGTCCGAGAGGCCCAGCGACGTGGTCAGAATTCCCTGCGAGTTAAATCCCGGATTTACGCGCAGAGTGCGCCACAGGCTGTTGAGAATCAAACCCGCTCCAATGAGAAGCGCAACGGAGAGGGTGACTTCGCAAACGATCAGGACACTTCTCAGCCTTTGACGCGCGCCCCCAGCCGAAGAATGACTGCCTCCCTTGAGCGAATCGTGCACGTTGCCTTTCGCAGAATGAAGGGCGGGAGCCAGGCCGAAGATGAAGCCGGTAAAGATGGACAGCGCGGCCGTGAAGGCGAGAACGCTTCCGCTGAGCTGCACTTCGTCGAGACGCGGCAGACTGGCCGGGCCGAGTGCGCGAAGCGCGGCGACTCCCCAACTGGCGAAAAGCACTCCGAGAACGCCGCCCGCGCAGCTCAACACAAGACTTTCGCTGAGCAACTGACCAACGATACGCATGCGGCTTGCTCCAAGGGCCGTGCGGATGCCCATTTCTCTTTGGCGAGTGTTGTTGCGGACGAGGACGAGGTTTGCGACGTTTGCGCAGGCGATCAGCAAAACCAGCCCTACGGCTCCCAGCAGCAAAAGGAGCGGCTCCCTAACTGGGCCTACAATCGCTTCCTGCATAGGAACCAGATGCACGCCCCAGTTCTTGTCCGCATCCGGGTACTGCTGGTTCAAATAATGAGAAATGACGTTGAGATCTGCCTGTGCTTGGGTCATCGATACACCCGATTTGAGCAGACCAATCGGCCACAACATGCCGGAAGTGCGCGGCCGCATGCCTGGATTGAGCATCGGCGTTGGATACCAGACTTGAGTGTTGGGAGGGTAATCGAAGTTTTGCGGCATCACGCCGATGATGGTTGTGCTATCGCCCGCGAAGATCGTTGTGCGTCCGATGGCGTTCGGGTCCCCGGCGAATTTCTGTTTCCAGAGGGAGTAACTGAGGATTATTGCCTGCGGCAACTTGGTTTGCTCATCCTGCACTGAAAACGTACGACCCAGCAAAGGCTTGGCGCCAAGCGCTTCGAAAAAATCGGCTGTGACCATGGTTCCGGGAATTTTCTCAGCGCGGCCGGCGACGATGAGGTTTTCCGGTTCGGACCCCAGGGTAAAAAAGGCGCCGAAATACTGGAATGAATGGTTCTGTGCACGATAGTCGTCGAAGTTCAGCGGAGAGAAAGGCGCTTTTGTCGAACTAAAGTCTTGAGCTGAAAAACGGGATTGTCCCCAAGCCCACGCGATGCGGTCAGAATGTGCGAAGGGAAGGGGATGGAGCAGGACACCATCCACGACGCTGAAAATGGCGGTGTTGGCGCCGATGCCGAGGCCCAGCGTCAGAATCGCGATCGCCGCAAAACCCGGCGACTTCGCCAGCATGCGCAGGCCGTATTTCAAATCTTGCCGGAGCGTCCGCATATTGCGCACCCCCTGAAATCCGAAGAACTGAGCGCAGATGTCCTTCCGCACTTGCTCTTAGTTAAGTCTATTTGTCGTCTAGATTTACCGGCAAATCGACAACGCGGAACGCCCGGAACTGTTCGGTTGCGGGAGAAGACTGTTGCGGAACCGCACATTCATCGACGGTCAGATTCCGAGTCGCCGCCTACTCGGAAGCAACAGGTCAGGTCCTGCTAAACGTGAGTGCTCTATTGGAGGCGCGTTTTCGCAAAGGCGTGAAGTCGGGCGAGGTGCTCTTCGCGCGTTCGACGCAAGGAGCATACACGCGAAGCGTCCGCCGCGCCAGCGGCTTCGTTCTAACGCGGAAACTGAACAAGTGGAGGCCGGATTCGCAGTACAATCGGCATGACGTGGCTAACGAAGTGAAGCTCGACGCAATCATCGAAGCACTCGAAATGGCCGACGACTCGATCTCGTCCTATCTGGACGTGGAAACAGGCGAACTGCGCTCCATCACCGAAGAGGAGTTCGACCTTGCGGAGGATCCTCAGACAGTCATCGAGGATTTGCCGGAGTGGCAGCGAGAGGCGGTCGAACTAGCGCGGAGTGTCCAGGAGCAGGAGGACAAGCGATACCTGGCTTTACCTGATAGGTTCGATGTCCACGAGTGGGCCATCATGGACCGCTTTTCCGAGACACTGAAAGACGCGCAGATGCGGAATGATTTCCATGGTGGCATCCGCGGTGCAGGCGCCTTCCGCCTATTCAAACACCTACTAACCGAATACAACCTGTGGGACGCGTGGAATCGGTTCAAGCAAGTCGAACTCCGGCAAATGGCCATCGAATGGTGCGAAGAGAACGGCATTGCGTTCCGTCAGGCCTAACGGCGATTGAAGAGAAGCGATACACATCGGGTGAGACTCACTTGAACTCCGTCTGTGGCAGCGACAGGCAGGTGTCCGGTTATCCGACTCTCCATAAACCTGTGCGTTTACCAAACGAGTGGACTGATGACCTCACCTAGCAAGATATCTGTTTAGTTAGCTATCTAGCAGTACAGTAATTGACGCCCATTGTGCTCGACGAACGGATTTGGCCAGATGCTCTCATGGTCCAATTGCCCACAGGGATGCTTAATGACACATCTGTGCGATGCTGTTCTTGCCCATCTGTTTGGCAGAGACACTTGTGGTGCCAGGATCACCCTTGTACGGTGCTTCCGTCCCGTCCAGTTTCGCGGTGTAGGATTGGCCAGTCGGGGTGGTCATGGTTAATTCGTCGCCGTTGACCTTGTAGGTGTCCGCGTAGTCACGTTCTCGGAAAGGGTCTCGATTTTCACGATTCGCCACGAACCGGAAATAGCATTTGATCCAGTGGGACCCTTGGCGGTGCGGGTCTCCTCACCCTTGCCAGTAACCGGTGCTCCGTTGGAGTGACTGCTGTCGCTAAATTCAAATGTTAACGTGTCGCCGTCCGGCGAAACCGTCATCTTAGAGTTGCGACTGTCTTACCGTTCTTCTTGTCGGTATCCTCGATCTTACGGTCGCTTATGACCCTAAATGGATCACAGGGATGCCTTCTTGTGACCCAAACTTAGGAGTATGCGAGTTGTTCACAGTGTAACCGGTTAATGCGGAGTTTCTCGTGTTGTAGCAACATCAAAATGTCACCCTAATGGCAACACGAAAATGTCACCTCGGTCTGTTTCCCGCGAGACCAGAGCGGTGCCAGGTTCGCGATCGCACGCCGTTCAGCTTGTTTCTGGGGCGCCTCTCCTTTTCTCGTTTTTTTGTTTTCCCTCTTCTCTTGCCCTTTTGCCTGAAAATTTGCGATTTAGAAGCCCGTAGGACGATTTCTCTGGCTGCCCTCGAGTTGTACATTCCTGTTTTTCAAAGCGCTCCGTGTTTCAGGCGTGTATCGCCGTAGTAGAGCGAGACACGGCCATTGAGGGCTTCGCAGATCTGAACTTTCGCGCCAGCGAAGCTGAAGCGGCGCGCTTGGGGCGGGATCTGCAGCCGCTGGCCGTCCCATTGCACCACGTTGTCGTTGCTGACGATGCGTTCCTGTATAAAGCAGCAGATACGTTCGAGATTTTCCGGAGCTGGGCGCCAGGCTTTGACGGTCTCCCGCGGGGCGCGAGCAAAGCGGCGGTTGTAGTTGGAAACGAAACGGCGCAGCACGTGATTGGCCGAGTCGAGATCGCAGGCAGCGGCCAAGCGGAGTTCGCTGCCGAGGCGATCCTGCAGGACGCCCCACAGGCGTTCGATACGCCCCTTGGCTTGTGGACTCTGGGCCGCAATGAAGGTGATGCCGAGTTGATCGAGTGCGCGTCCGAATTGTGGGGGCTGGCGTTTTCCGGCCAATTCTTCTTCCCTCGTCCAGTGGTCATCGTTGCGGACAAAGATGCCGCTGCGATCACCGTAGAAGGCCACGGGAATGCCGAATCGGCGGAGTAGGGTTTTGAGCAGGAGGAAATAGCCCTCGGCCGTTTCAGAAGGGAAGAATTGGGCGGCGAGGATTTTGCCGCTGGCATCATCCTGCATGCCGAGAGCGCTGAGATGAGGACCGCGACCTTCGAGCCAGTCATGCGGGGAGCCGTCCAGTTGCACCAGTTCTCCTTCGCGAGCGGAGCGCAAACGGCGCTGGCGATGAGCGGGCGGGCGGCGTTTGCGGGGCGAGGGGATGCCGTTGCTGCGGAGCAAACGGCGGAGGGTCTCGCGGCTGAGAGAGAATTCTTCTTGCTCGATCAGTTTCTCGTGTAGGTGATGATCGTTGAAGCCAGCATACCGAGTGCGCGCGAGCTGCAAAATACGGGTGCGCGTACGTTCGGGCAAGCGGCGCGGGCTAGGCCGGCCGCGGCTGGCGTGTGCCAGAGCCGCTGCGCTGCCTTGCCGATAGCACGCTTTGAGACGTTTGACCTGGCGAGGCGATAGATCGAGTAGCTCCGCGACTCTGGCACACGCCAGGTTCCCTTGAACGCATTGTGAGATAACGGTCACACGCTTCAGTTCTTTCTGAGTCAACGTGAATGTCTCCTGTCGCATGGGGTGACATTTTCACGTTGCTGTTAGGGGGTGACAGAATTATGTAGCTAAGACAAATGCGGAGTTTCTCGTTTCCAAAGGATTTGAGGGATGGTATCGTTATGTTGGATTTTTTCTGGCACACGGCGTGAACAACTTCTCTTCTAACTTCGGTCTGCCGATGCTGGAGGACAGGCTCTCAACCAGAAGCGCTGTCTTCTTCCGCCTCTTGTTTTTGCTGCTACTCCTCGGCCTGGTTGGTGGATCCGCCGCAGCGAGCGAAAACGATCAGAATCCGCCGTCTAATTCCGTTGCTCCGGGCCTGCCGTTTGCAATTGCGGATTTCGACGGAGACCTTCACCCGGATTTAGCCAGCATCCAAACTGGACCGAACAACTCCGGTACCACTGACTACTGGATCCAGCTCCAACTTTCGGCCTCCGGGCGGCAATCGATTCGACTCGCCGCACCGACAGGCGGCCTCCTTATCGAAGCTCGCGATGTGAATGGAGATCGCGCCGTTGACCTGGTTCTCGTTACTGCATGGTTCAGAAGGCCGGTGGCGATATTTCTCAACGATGGCCACGGCATTTTTTCACGAGCTGAACCGGCTACCTTCCCTGCAGCATTCAACGCGCTCGCGCCGCACTTGAGTTCAACCTCCAACCTCGCGATAGACGCTGTTGGTGGTCCGCCGCAGTCACAGCCCGGACCCTGCTTGCAGGCCAAAGTTTTGCGTCATTTCGGACACCGCGCGGATCCGATCGCGGTTTCAAATGCAGGATTTCCTCTCAGTTCTTTCGTAATCTCCCACGCAGAAAGAGCGCCTCCCTCCGAAGTTCACTACTCCTAGTCGCTCGGCTTCTCGATCGGTAAACCTGTGGTCACGCTTTTCTGCGTAGGTCCGCCGGACGGAGCCGTGCATTTTCTCCAACTCCATACTTCGCGGAAGGGTTCTGCCCTTTTTGAGAACTATTCTACAAACTGGCTGACGTGAGCAGCCAGGTGTGAGGTCGTTCATGAAATGCATGAAGTGGGGTGGATTTGCACTGGCGATTCTCGCCACATCTCTCTTAGCAGGCTGCGGGAATAGCAAAGATGATCCTGCGTCGGAGGCGCCTCCGGCGGCGACGGTCGAGCGCGAAGCGGATGGCAGCGTGGTCAAGGTGGATCATCCTGAACAGTTTCCGCTGGTCACAGCGGTTGCGCACAATTCCAAGCCGGAGCTGGTGGTCACCGGCCTGGTCGTTCCCGATATTTCGCGGAACGTGCCGGTGATCACGCTGGCTTCCGGACGCGTGGTGGATATTCACGCGCGTTTGGGCGACACGGTAGAAAAAGGCCAATTGTTGTTGCGCGTGCGAAGCACGGATGTCGCCGGCGGATACTCCGATTACCGCAAGGCAGTGGCCGACGAGATGCTCGCGCGCACGCAACTGAATCGCGCAAGAGATCTTCACGCCCACGGCGCGATCTCAACCAACGATCTCCAAGTCGCCCAGGACACGGAAGACAAAGCAATCGTCGATGTAGAAACTTCAGCCGAACGCTTGCGCCTGCTTGGCAATGACCCCGACAAGCCAAACAGCATCGTGGACATCTACGCGCCTGTCTCGGGAGTTATCACCGATCAACAGGTCACGAATTCCGCGGGTGTCCAGGCGTTAGGCAGCAACCCATTCACCATTTCGGACCTCTCTCAGGTCTGGGTTGTGTGCGACGTGTACGAGAGCGATCTGCCCAACGTAAGCATGGGCGACACCGCCGAAATCCGCTTGAACGCCTACCCCAGCGAGGTCCTCAAGGGCAGGATCAGCAACATCGGCGCGATCCTCGATCCGAATATTCGCACCGCCAAAGTGCGCATCGAAGTCCACAATGCGGGCCAGATGCGCTTGGGTATGTTCGTGAGCGCGACGTTCCACGGTCAGAAGCAGGAAGTTCACACGGTAATTCCTGCGACGGCGATTCTGCACTTGCACGACCGCGACTGGGTGTTTGTTGCCGCGGGCGACAACAAGGTTCGGCGCGTCGCAATCACGCTTGGAAATACGCTTCCCGGAAACGTGCAGGAAATTATTTCAGGCATCAACCCGGGTGAACAGGTCATTCAGAAGGCGCTCGTACTGCAGAACACGGTGGACCAGTAAATGATTCGAAAACTCGTCGATTTTGCATTGGAGAATCGATTTCTCGTCCTCGCGGCGGCGCTCGTGCTGTTTGGATGGGGCGCGATCTCGTTCCATCAACTTCCCGTCGAAGCCTATCCCGACGTGGCGGACAATTACGTTGAAATCATCACGCAGTGGCCGGGAATTTCGGCGGAACAAATCGAGCAGCAGATCACCATTCCGCTTGAAATCGTGATGAACGGCATTCCTCACGTCACGCACTTGCGCTCGTTCTCGTTGTTCGGGCTCTCCGATCTGAAGTTAATCTTCGACGATAACGAAGCGAATGCCTGGGACCGTGAGAGAGTTCTCGAACGGCTCTCGCAGGTTACTTTGCCGCTTGGCGTGCAGCCCCAGATGGGAACTGACTGGAGTCCGGTCGGCCAAATCTATTTCTTCACGCTGCGCAGCACGAACCCTCAGTACGATGTGATGGAGTTGAAGTCCATTGAAGATTGGGTGATCGAGAAAAACTTCAAGGCCGTCCCCGACGTCGTCGATGTATCCAGCTTCGGCGGCCCCACGCGCGAATATCAGGTTCGCGTGGATCCCAACAAGCTGATCGCCTACGGACTCAGCCTCGCGCAAGTGGAGCAGCAACTCACCAACAACAACGCGAATGCGGGCGGCAGCTTCATTGAAGCCGGCCTCCAGCAAGTCAACATCAGGGAAGTTGGCTTGGTCAAGAGCGTACAGGACATCGAAAACACCGTCATCGTCACTAAGAGCGGCACTCCGCTGCGTGTAAAAGATATTGCAGTCGTCGCACAAGGTCCCAAGGTTCGGCTCGGGCAGTTCGCGCGTGCCTTTCATCGCGAAGATGGCAAGATCGTCGATAACGACGATGTGGTTTCTGGCATTTTGCTTCTCCGCAAAGGCGCCAATGCGGACGAAGCGCTCGCGGGAATCCACGCAAAAGTCAAGGAGTTGAACGACCGCATCCTTCCACCCGGCGTCAAGGTCGTTCCTTTTATCGACCGCAGCGACCTGGTGCACTACACCACTCACACGGTCCTGCACAACCTGACCGAAGGAATTATTCTAGTCGCCATCATTCTCTTTCTATTTCTTGGAAATATCCGCGGAGCTTTTATCGTCGCCCTCACGATTCCGTTTGCGCTGCTGTTTGCCGCAACCTGCTTGAACATAAGCGGGATTCCCGCAAACCTGCTGTCTCTTGGCGCGTTGGACTTCGGAATGGTTGTGGATGGTGCGGTGGTGATGGTCGAAAACATCGTTCGCCATATGACCCAGTGCCAAAACGCAAATAATCCGAAGCCGGTGCTTCAGGTGATTGGCGAGGCCGCGCACGAAGTCCAGCGCCCGGTGTTTTACGCCATTGCCATCATCATCACCGCGTACCTGCCCATTTTCACTTTGCAGCGCGTTGAGGGACGGTTGTTCAAGCCCATGGCTTGGACTGTGGCATTTGCACTGCTTGGCGCGCTCATATTTTCAATGCTCATCGCGCCGGTGCTCTGCAGCTTCTTTTTCAGCAAGGGCGTGAGCGAGAGGCACAACCCGGTAATGGAATTCTTGAAAACGAGATACCGCAAATCTGTGAAATGGGCCATCGAGCATCGCAAAGTGACGGTTAGCGTGGCCGCCACCGGGCTGGCTCTCGCCACTTTTCTCACCGTGGGTGGAGTGATCGGCTCCGAATTCCTGCCTCATCTCGACGAAGGGACGCTCTGGGTGCGCGGCACTCTTGCTCCCAGCACTGGACCGACGGAAGGCATCCGTCTGATGAACGAGGCCCGCGTCCTGCTTTGTTCTTTTCCAGAAGCGCCTCAGTGCACCAGCCAAGTGGGGCGCCCCGATGACGGGACGGATACAACGGGATTCTTCAACACTGAGTACTTCGTGGATTTGAAACCCAAAGAACAGTGGAGGCCGGTGTTCCACGAAGACAAGGACAGGTTGATTGCCGCCATGGACCATGAACTCGAAAAACTTCCCGGCATTACCTGGGGTTTTTCCCAGCCCATTGAAGACAACATGGAGGAGGCGGTCAGCGGAGTGAAAGGCGAGCTGGCTACCAAAGTGTATGGCGACGATTTGAAGGCTCTAGAGGAAAAGGCCGACCAGATCGTCAACACCATGCGCCAGATCAACGGAATCGAGGACCTGGGGGTCTTTCGCGCTCTCGGTCAACCGAACATCAACTTCCAAGTGGACCGCGAGCAAGCCGCGCGCTATCAAATCAACGTCGCGGACGTTCAAGACGCGATCCAGACCGCCGCCGGCGGCTCTGCTCTCACGCAAGTATTGCAAGGCGAAGCGCGATACGACCTCGTGCTGCGCTACGCACCACAGTACCGCGCAACGAAAGCGGCCATCGAAAATATTCGCTTGCTGTCTCCCTCCGGCGAAAGAGTCTCGCTGTCCCAACTTTGCAAAATTCAGGAACAGGATGGCGGCTCGGAAATTTATCGCGAGGCGAACCAGCGGTATGTCGCGATCAAATACAGCGTGCGCGGCCGTGACCTTGGCAGCGCCGTCAAGGAAGCCATCAATAAGGTAAACGCGCAGGTGCAACTGCCACGTGGGTATCACATCGAGTGGGAAGGTGAATACGAAAGCGAGAAGCGCGCCGAAGCGCGGCTGCTCGTCATTGTCCCGTTAACCATTTTGGTGATTTTCCTGATTCTCTACACCATGTTTCGTTCGCCGAAATGGGCAGGGCTTATTCTGGTCACGGTTGCCATGGGCAGCGTGGGCGGCCTCTTAGCCCTTCTGTTCACTCGAACTCATTTTAGCGTTTCCTCCGGCGTGGGCTTCCTGGCGCTCTTCGGCGTTTCGGTCCAGACCGGAGTCATCATGTTGGAATACATTAACCAGCTCCGCGCCCGCGGTCACTCGATTGAAGACTCTGCGATTGAAGGAGCCGTCCTCAGGCTGCGCCCGATCATGATGACCATGCTGGTGGCGACCCTGGGTTTGCTACCCGCTGCGCTGTCGCACGCCATCGGCTCCGATTCACAAAGGCCCTTCGCCATCGTCATCGTGGGAGGTCTGATGGTGAATCTGGCCATGAGCATTTTCATTTTGCCCACCTTTTACGTTTGGTTCGCGCGGGAAGGAGACAAGCTTCCCGAGCCGGAGGAAGACTTTGAGACCTGATCCTAAGGCCAATCGATGATCGCAACGGCATTTCCCATTCCCTGGGCCCGGCTGTCGGATGGTGGCGATTGGGTTGTTGTACTGTTTGGAATGTTGCTCTGGGTGGCCTGCTTATTCAGCCTGATTGGGCTGGGAGTGCGGGCAATGTCAACTGGCCGATATAGGTCGAGAAAGCGTAGAACCCGAAGGCGCGCGAACCAGCGTATCTAGCAGCATTAACAATTGTGTCTACCGCAAGACTTTCCGCCTAACTCCTTCCATGAGAAGGCCGGCGAGTGTCAAGCGTTTTCTCTTTTTTTCTCTTTTCTTCTTTATTTCTTTCTTCTTCCAAATTGTTCCCATTGGGCCAAGCCGCCTCTGTCGCCACCCTTCCATCCGCACTCTTGGTTGAGCGATGGTCGCTCGGTGCAAGTTGGGTGTATTCGATTCAGTCCTTTTGGGCCAACGGCCCGCGAAAGGTTATGAAAATCACTCCGAGGTAAGATTGCGAAGGCCCGGAGAAGCGAGATCGAATCTACATTGGAGAAGGCGAAGCTGTGTTTCAGTCTGATCCGGAGCGTGCGTGATTGAGCGAATAATTGGGCGTCGTTGTTTTCCCCTGAGGGAGCGGCGACAGCCCGCGACCCTGGTTAAAGTAACCGCAGCACGCTCTCCGCTCCCGCCAGGAGGAAGTGATGTCCTACAGGATAGCGGGAATCGATGTTCATAAAAAGATGCTGGCGGTAGTTGTGTCTGACGTGGAAGTCGACGGTGAGTACCAGTTTGAGCGACGAATGTTTGGCAGCAACCCCGAACAACTGCGAATTGAATCCAGCTAGATGGGGGACTGAGATGTGGTGGGCGTCTCTGGGTACAGCCTGTCAAACTCCGGGTCGCCATGAAGCAGGGCGAGGTCCGGGTCACGTCGCGTCCACACAGCGTCTTTGGAACCTGCTTCCCAGGCCCTACGTAAGGAGTCCATAGCCTCCGCTTTTTTGTTGAGCAGGCAGTACACGCAAGCTGCGTTATAGAGAATGGAGGCTTCGTTGGCGCGCAAGGTGACAGCCAGGTTGAGTTCGCGCAAAGCATCGTCCGTGCGTCCCAATTCGGCGTAGTTGCCGCCCAGAAGAATGCGCGCTCTGGCATCCTCGGGCACTTGTTTCAAGTGGCGCTCAAGCGCGAGGCAGAATCTGCCATTCACTTTCAATTTGGCTTGTTCTTTGCCCATCGCGCCGAGACAGTTCCTGATCGGCACATACACGTTGTAATCCTCGCCACTCGATTCGATGGCAGCTTCCGCCAGGTCCATAACTTCCTGATAGCGTCCGGCGGCAAAAAGCGCGCGGCAGTAGAGGTAATAGGCGCCGTCGCAGTCATGTTTGCGCTCGATCGCTTTTTTCACCATGCGAACCGCTTCGTCGTAGAGGCCCGCGGCGTAGAGCACCCAGGCTTGGCTCAGGTGCGTCTCGGGCAGGTCCCAGCGGAGCGCCACGGCCCTGCCGGAAGCCTCGCGTGCACGTTCGATCCACACCGCATCGCGACTGAACAGCGAGTAGTACATCGCGCAAGCGTTGGCACAAGCGGCGTACGCGAGGGCGAAGCTGGGATCCAGCGACACTGCGTTTTCGAACATTTGCAGAGCGAACTCCACGTCCTGGCGTGTGAGCCGCCGCGCGTAGCGTTTGCCGCGTAGATAGAGATCGTATGCTTGCGGATTTTCCGTGGGCTTGTCGGCGAGGGCTTCGAGTTCCTGCGGAGAAAGCGTTACTCGTAGAGCCTCGGCGATCTTGCGTGCCATTTCGTCCTGTACTTCGAAAACATCTTTCATTTCACGGTCGAATCGATCCGACCACAGCGGAAAATCGGTGTGCGTGTCCACCAGCTGCGCGCTGATGCGCACGCGGGCGCCGGCGCGGCGTAAAGTGCCCGTCAAGACGTAAGCTGCGCCGAGCTGTTGGCCAATCTGCGCTGGAGTTACCGTCTTGTCCCGGAAGGCCAGAACGGTAGGGCGCGAAAAAGTGTTCAGCCCCCGAATTTTGGAAAGCTCGGTGATTACGTCCTCGGTGATGCCATCGCGCAAATATTCATCTTCCTTCGCGCCGCTCTGATTTTCGAAATAGAGCACGGCAACAGATTTCTTTGCGCTCGCTGTGCCGGTCGCAGGGGTGTTTGACGTAACGCTCTTTTCGGCTGCGGGGCGGCGGCTCGAATCCAGGTCCCGCTTGAGGCGCTTCAAGTCCGCGCGGAGTTCGGCAGCGGTCTGGTAACGAAGGTCGGTATCTTTCTCCAGCGCTTTGCTGAAAATATTCTCAATCGCCACGGGCAGCCGCGGATTCAGTTGCTTTGCCGGAGCTGCTGCGGAGTGCAGAATTCCGTCGAAAATAACGGCAGAGGTTACGCCGGAGAAGGGAACCGAGCCTGTTGCCATTTCGTAGAGTACCACCCCGAGCGAAAACAAATCCGAGCGCGCGTCCAAGTCTTCACCGCGCGCCTGTTCCGGTGACATGTAGGCGACTGTTCCCATTGCGCTACCCGGGCTAGTGAGTTGCTCTTTATCCAGCACTTGCGTTTGTGTGCGCATGGACGCTGCGCCCGCCGATTCGGGGGTGTGCTGATGGGTGAGGGTTAGCTTCGCTAAACCGAAATCCAGGATTTTGGCCTGGCCGCGCTCCACCAGAAAAATATTCGCAGGTTTGATGTCACGGTGAACGATTCCTTTCGAATTCGCGGCATCGAGTCCGTTGGCGATTTGAACGCCGATTTCCAGAAGCTCGGATATTTCGATGGGCTTTCCGGAGATGCGGTGTTTGAGGGTTTGCCCTTCTAGTAGCTCCATGGCGATAAATGGGCGGCCTTCGAATTCGCCGATGTCGTAAATGGTGCAAATATTGGGGTGATTTAGCGCCGATGCAGCGCGGGCTTCGCGGCGGAACCGTTCAATGGCCAGCGGGTCCTGCGAAATATCGTCCGGCAGGAACTTCAGCGCAACATTGCGGCCTAGTCGGGTGTCTTTGGCTTTGTAAACGACGCCCATACCTCCGCCACCCAGCTTTTCCTGGACGATATAGTGGGAGATGGTGCGGCCAGTAACGGCGGAAGTATCAGGCATGGGACGAGCATTGTACGCTAGCACCCGCGCACAGGCAATTGATGCAAGCCGGTTAGAGTCGGCCTTTGCGTTTTTCCTGCCGCATAGATAAGCCGCGAAATCGAGCGTTAAGGGCCGAAACTTGGCTCGTAAGGTGGTTAAGCCGCAGAATTTTAATCTGTGCGCCTTTATACTGCTGCACCGGTCAAACTGACGCGAAGTAGCACAGGTTTCCGCTCGTACTCTCCCATTTCATGGATTAGAGTTTTGAGCAGATGCATGTCAGTCCGAACAGCATTCCGAATTGAAGGCATCAAACCTCCAGAGGGTGTTCCCAACGAAAGCTGCGACCAACATATGGAATCAATTGTACTGGAGTGGACACGACATCGAGGTCCTCCCGAGTGGGTCAGAAGGGCTTCGGAGTTCCTTGAATGCTGTCTGTACGATTGTGGTCGGATCACGGTGCAAACCGAATGTATGTGCGACAGCGCAAGCCGGCCTGAGTGTGTCTATGAGATAGGTGATAGGTTCTAGATTTGGGATCGTGTTGCTTTGCATCGCTCGACCGCCCATATTAATTCCCGTACGATGGGCGGTAATTCACCCTTCAACGCTCGCTGCTCAGGCTGGAAAAGCGTGCCAACGTAGAAGGGATGACCGCACAATTCTATGCCGCGTACCTCCCCAGTCGCATCGTGTGCTGTGGCTTTCAGATCGCCCCCAAACACACTTTCGTAGCGGTTCCGATTCAGCGCATAGCTGCAGCGATAAGGCTCCTTGATGGTTAGCGTGCACGCTTTGTGAAGAATACTGCCCACAACCAAAGTGACGTCGCCCTCGGTGCCAAACAGCGAGCAAACCAGCGGAGCGATGAGGGGATCGGGAGCGGTTGGATCCACTTCGGCGTGTACCGTATTGCGGGCCTCAAGAACATGGCGCGAATATTCGATGAGTGCAAATTGAAGCCCGGCACAGGTTCCGAGGAATGGGACCTGTTGTTCTCGCGCCCACTGAATCGCTCGAACCACGCCCTCCGGGTTCTCGTATGGGCGTGGACAAGGGGTGCACCAGACGGCATCGTAGGGCCGGAGATCCGTAGGCGCATGTCCAATGTTTCTTGTCGCTATCCACTCCGCCACAACCTCCACTCCCAAGGACGACGAGGCCAGCTTTGCCGCGATTGGAATTGCCTGATGAGATGGAACCGAAGGATGAAAATCTCCCACGACCGCGATTTGAATGCGTTGTGTCACGTCGTCTGCAGGCCTCCTCCTCGCGACAAGTCTGCCGATTAGGATTGTCAGTCCGATCGGGTTCCACCGTTCCGCGCCGCCGTTTTCCCAACTCGATTCGCGCCGTCGGAATTATCCCACGTTGAGCCGCTGTTCAGCAGTCCGACTGTCCCGCACGGTTGAGGTGGTTAATTGGCTGTGGATTGTGTTCTGGCCTCGGAATGGGCGTCGTGCGGCACGGCAACCGCGCCCAGCAGCAGTGCGGCGCCGAACGCTGTGAACACCGAATAACTCAGAGGCGCGGTGATCCCAAGGGCAATGCTCATGGTTAGGGCAAACGACATCAGTAACGCTGCGCTGCTCCAAGCGACTACCCGTTGATAGATTCCCAACAAGAGCGCGATGCCTAGCCGAGCTCGATGATTGTTTCCAGGACAGCGAGTCCAGGAATCAGGCTTTTCGGAACAAACGGGTTAAGCACGGCGACGTATTGCACGAAGTGGGCCCAATCGCCCCACGATACATTCTTGCTGCCGTAGGCACCCAGCCAGCCGAAGCGATCACCGATCGAAAAGAGAAAGGTGATGCCTAGGGCCAGGCGCAAAAACACTCTAGCGATTTGCAAAACACGTTCATTGTTCATAGCCGTTTCGTTATTTCCTTTCCCTTTTCAGTAAATGCCAAGGCTAGGATTCTCGCTGGCTTGGTTATCCTGGCGTTGCCGGAACGCAGATGGATACTGCCGGGCGCTTCATAGAAAACATCGCCAGTCGACAGTACCTTCTCCCGTTCACCTTCCAGTTGAAAGCGGTACTCCCCTTCAAGGATATAGCCAAGAATGAAACCCGGATGAGCATGTTTGGGCGAAGTCGCGTCAGGTGGGAAGGTTAACTCAAGGACGGTCATCTGCGAGCCATTAAGGGTAACTGGCGGAAGTTCCCTGTGGTAGATCGTGTTTATGCCGGATGCGGCGCGCGCCTCAGAACGATCCAGTACAACCAGAGCCAGGCGCGCCACACCTTCGGCCCACCCCACGCGTACCACTTCTGAGCGGCGCGGACGAATCCATCTCACCTTTGGATATTTGCGGCGATATTCTCAATTGGCATGTTCTTCGCGGTTCTCTTCAAGCGCTCTGGCAATCTTTGGATCGTTGCGGTCCTGCACGGCTTGGGAGACTGATTCATCGATGGCTTGGCGCAGGTGTCGCGAATGACGAGATGAGAAGAAGGTGTAAGCGTCGATTCGGAAATGCCGACTTACTAGCGTTGTCGGTGCGACTTCCAAAGCCATAATTCAGCTCGCATTGAGCCTTCTCCGGTTACGGGAGATCATCTTCAGTGGTTTGGGCTTCGATTGTAGGAGGATTGTCGGCAATACTGAAGTTGAGTTTTCGCTAGCTGGTTGTCACGCAGGTCGAGAGCAATTCAATCAGACAGTTAGTCAAGTCAACTTCAGACTATTGCAGATTATTCAAAGTGTCACTCTCTAGCGATCACCCCATCATGCTGGCCCTAAAGAAGTTCATCCCCTGCTACGCTGCCGTTCGGAAGCAAGTGCGGAATATTGGTTTTTTCTTGCCCTTAGGGACTGCGTTTCCAGATGCGTGAGTAAGCAACAATCTGAACTGAGATTGCGATACGATCTCGATGTCGCATTATCTTGACAGGGGTGAAGGAGAAAATCCGTGAACAACTGGTTGGAAGGAATTTGGCCCCACCGGCTTGACGCTATTACGCAGCTCCGCATGAACGGACCTATCGGCCGTCTGATTTTGTTCCCCTTGTACTTTTTGTTGGGTTGGATTACCTCTTTTTCTTCTGCGCAAGCACAAGGTCAACTGACTTCAGCAGCGACTGGGCTAGGCGAGGAATTCGCATCGGAAACAGCAAATGTGAACGGCATCACACTGCACTACGTTCGCGGGGGTAAGGGGGCCCCCCTGATCCTGATTCATGGGTTCCCGCAAGACTGGTTCGAGTATCACGCGATCATGCCACGTTTGGCGAAACGGTTCACGGTGATCGCGGTCGATCTGCGCGGTGTGGGAGGGTCAACGGCGACGCCAGGTGGCTATGATGCCGCCAACATGGCAGCGGATGTGCATGAGCTTGCAGCGGCGCTCAAGCTGGAGCGCGTCTACATCGTCGGTCACGACATCGGCGGGCACGTGGCTTACGCGTTCGCTCGCCGTTATCCGGAAGCGACGCGCGGGGCTATGATCCTTGATACTCCAATTCCAGGAGTCGAGGGGTGGGAAGAGATTCAATGCCATCCCGCCATGTGGCACGTCCGGTTTATGCAAGTCCCGGACCTCCCAGAAAAGCTTATCGCGGGACGGCAGGCCGACTACCTCGGCTACTTCTTCAAGTTTGGCAAATTCACGACAAGTGATGTGGCTCATTTCGTGAAGGCCTACGCCACTGTTGCACAGCTTCACGCGGTCTTTGAAATGTACCGCGCTTTTCCTGCCAATGCGCAATTCAACGCGGCACTCCATGGGCCATGTGACGTACCGTTGTTCGTGGGCGCCGGGGACGGGTCACCATTTGCACAATTGATTCCCAAGATGGCTGAGGGGCTCCGCTCAAACGGATGCACTCATGTCGAGACTGGGTTAATCCGCGGTGCCATACACTACTTGGTCGAGGACCAGCCGGAAGCGATGGCCGATCTGATCGAGCAATACGCATCGCGATGAGAAGGCGTCTTGTCGCGTGCTTCGGCTTAATTCTCGATTTGGGAAGTCAGCCGTGGCACTCGCGGAAGGCGTCGGAGAAACGGCGCTTCCTTTCTATTAAGGCGGTTAACTACCGACGTGCCTTCCATCGGCATCACCCGAAGTTGGGCTCCTGCTAGCTGGTTGGCGCGCAGTTCGAGAGCAATTCGATCGGTCAGTCAGTCAAGTCAAGTTCAGACCATTGCCGATTATGCGAAGCTGTCACTCTCTAACGATCAGCCCATGATGCTGGCCCTAAAGAAGCTCATCCCCTGTTACGCTGCCGCACTCTGCATAACGACGCACTCAGCATTATTGGCCTTATGCGGTGCCACCGCATAAGTCCAACTCCCGCACTGGAATGAAGGACTTGGCTATTGCCCTCGCTGGTCCACAAGCCCCGAAAACCGGGAGCTTGGCGATCAGCAAAGCGTGGCCGATGGTGATCTGGTCTTTCAGGAATTGCCTCGGCCACCGGCGGTATAAGGTCAGCGAGTCTAATACGACCGTAGACATACGCCTCGCTCTTGCCAGCGCGTGACGCGATGATGGCGATGCTGTAGGCAGGCTCTCCGAGTTCCAACAGCGACTTGAAACCCAGAGCCTCCTCAAGCGGGTGGATGTTTTCGCGTTGCAGGTTCTCAACGCACTGAGCCTCGATGGCCTTGGCATCGGTTAGCTTCACTACGCGGACAGGAAGTTTTTCGAGTTCCGCCAGTTTCGCCGCTCTGAGGCGAGGTGCCCCGGCTACAACCTCGTACTTGCTCTCCTCCAGTTCGCGTACAAGAAAGGGGGGCCAGAATCCCCTGCGTGTTGAAGCTGGCGGCCTTATGTTTCGTTGGTCATTTTGTGGCCGAGAACGCCCAGTGGCGCCTAGAAATGGTGATTCGCGTTTCCGAAGGGCACATAACGTGATAGCCGAAACTTGACCGTACATACGCGGCCGTGAAAACGCGTCGAAGTTATCAGATTCGGCCAAGGCTCAATTTCTGGTTTGACCGTCAACGAAAAACCGCCGACTATTCCTGATCGCACACCCCAGAGCATCGAGAAGTTCAGTCGGAGAAAATGTTCTAGGGCTTCGCCAGCTTATCGGGTGAAATGGCAGCGTACTAGGCCTGGGCGCCATGTTGCTTTTCCGAACCATTTCTGCAGTCTGACATGTCGGGGGGTGGGCAGCTCGGTCATCGGGTTTGAGTGCCCGCTCGTCGAAGTCCCACTGTCCGACCTTTTGCAAGCTTTCATCGCAGGTCTGCAACCATCGAGTGGATGGCGGTCTGGAAGCTCGTCTTGCCATCGAGATACACCAGCCAGTCTTTCTCCAGCACTCGCTGGTATTTTGGCCAGTTGCCGCCACTGTAGACTCTATATCGGTAACCGTAAGGTGTGAAGCTTGCCTGTTCAGGCGCTGGCAGCAGGCGGCAAAGTTCCACGCCTGAGGTATAAAACAGCGCTGCATGCCATAGGTCGCCGACATCTTTATGCTGCGTGCGGCCTTCGGCAGAGAGAGCATTTATCAATGTATCGGCATAAGTGTGCGAAGCTTCATGGAAGAGCAGCTCAAATCCGCTAAGATCTTGGAGGGATGGATCGCTGTTCGAAAATGTAATATGCGGCGGGAGAGTTGTATTGGCGTGGCCGAGTGCAGCGACATAGTAGCAAACGTCCACGCGAATCGGCGCTGCGGGCCACTGCTGGTACAAATCTTTTGTCATCGCTGAAGCAAGTTTCGGTCCGAGATCTTGCACTCGTTCCTTTTGCGATGCGATCCAATTTTCGTTGGATTCGTTGTGAGCCGGCCACCAGTACTTGCGATAAATGATGGCCGCGCTTTGCAAGACCGCGACCATTTCCGGCGGCAAGTCCGCTGGATTCAGATGCGCACCGTTGTCCGGCTGCTCGGCGAGATCGTCGTTGATATTAACGAGCTGATCGTCCCCATGCTGCTGGCGGGTTCCGAAATGTGCGGCGTAGAAGCCTACTGCTGCGTTCCAATCCGCCTCGTCCTGTTTGCTCATGCCCGCGGCAGATAGCGGAGGGGTGCTTTGCAGAAGACGATCGGGCTTGCCCGCGCGTACGCGTAGCCATGCTTCGTTCAACAGAACCTGATGCAGATTGACCCAGAAATTGCTGTGGAAATCAAAAAGAGGGGCAGTCCTCGTTGATGCTGAAGGATGCTGCAGTTCCTGAGCTGGTAGGTTGCGAGCATGCAGGACTAGGGCAAGTGTTATCGACGCCAAGAGAGGCAGTGATACGCACAGCGACGGATTTATGGCAGCATTTGTGAATCGGCGGTCGTGATGCAAGTCGAGCCCCCGTTTGAAAAGTCATTAAACATGAACTACAGAAGCTTTGCGGGTGAACCTACTCCCTAAGCTTCTTCGGACAAACTAGGGTGGGACGTGCCGCGTTGTCTTGAACAAATCGGCACAGCGGATCGGTTGCTCCAAACGGTGGGGGATTCACCAAGAAGCTCTTGGAATTCCCGGATCATGTGGGCCTGATCTGCGAAGCCACAAGTCACCGCCAGCTGCGCCCAAGGAACAGAACGAAGCTGACAGTTGGCAAGGACACGATGGAGGCGCTCGATGCGAAGCAGACGCTTGGGTGATAAACCAACCTGCTGCATCAGACGAGAATGCAGAGCCGTGTGATCCCGAAGCATTCTGCTGGACCCAGAAGTGCTCAACGAACTGCGCGAGATTGCGCGACGGCGCGAAGAGCTTTGACTGCTTTGCTGCGGCGCCCGATTGATCGAGAAGAATCATAAATCGGTGGAGTTCAAGTCACTCGCCGAACACGGCTCGCCAGCCCTGAATTCGACAGAAACAGAACTTAAGAACGATACCAAACGCGCTCGCAATCCGCCACGATTCATCGTCCTCCGAGCACTGCCGATCTAGCACGCCACTCACCTGCGTTCGACGCGTCCGTATTCACATAACGGCTGCGGTTAGGCGCATCATTGACCTCCATCGGAGATTTCCGAATGGAGGTTGTTCATGCTCGAAGATTATTACGTTAAGCCTGCAACCATCGACAGAGTCCGTGGTAGTTGGCTGGCTCCGCAAATAGAGAGCTACTTGGAGTGGTTGCAAGCGCATGGGTACTCGCGACTCGTTGTGTACCGCCGGCTGCCGCTGCTGTTTTACTTCGCTGAGTTCGCACATGAGAAAGGCTGCAGAGATGTTGCTTCTTGCAAGGCTTATATAAAGGAGTTCGTCGAATTGAAAATCGACTTGGCGAAACCGTCGCCCTGTCGTTCTTTTCACCAACCGCGCATGATCGTGTAGAACAACAACGGCAAAGTCATCCACCATTACCTGCCGCCGGATGGAAAGCAGCATTTCATCGAATGTTTCACCCCAGAATTATCTGCGTGCGAGATCAGAATCGCAATCAGATGCCACGTCACAAGTGGGATAAGCGCAAAGCAGATACGTGGAGTACTGGGACTGACTTGATTGGTCGGGTAAAAAAAATTGCCAAAATCAACGATAGTGAAAGTTTATGTCATGAATCTTGACCCACATAGTTGATGTCGGATGTTGGCTTTTCGTCGTGTTCTAGCACAATGCCCTTTCAAGGCTGAAATACGGATTCGGTTTCCGTAACGACGGCTGAAGAAGTTTTTCAGTGCGGCTTTATTGGGAGGGTGGGTGCAAGATGTGATTCTGGCTATTCATCTATCCCCCGATCAGCGAACTCGTACGATGTCCTGCACCCAATTGGTCTCCCACGTCTTGCCATCATCTGGCGAGTACGCCTGCTCCCAGTGACACGATGTCGGAGTAATCTTGGTCCATAAAAATCGTGTGCGGACCGGTTTCCCGTTGAAGGTTTCATCCGCGTAAAACGTTCCCACGCCGTCGCGGAAGCCTCCTCTCATAGGCGGGTCCACAGGTCCCAGTGGCGTCCGGCTGTCGAGCCACCAGATTGACCACTGCTGGGTCTTCGAGTCAAAGGATCGCAGAGCGACACCACGAAAGGGAGCGCCCGGCTTCTCGAACACCGTGTCGTCGACATTGCTGTAGCCCCCCATCAGCGGCTGGTTGACCAATGTCCCGTCGAATTCGATCCACTCGTGACTGTTGGCGAGCCGCTCCTTCAGCGTTCGATGATGAACTCGCCATTGTCCTACTAAGAAATCGAAGTCATGGACGCCGGGAGTTGCACTATCGATTTGAGTTGTTCCGTGCCCCGAATCTTGATCAGACTGGCCAGTTGACAATCCCGGAATGGCCAGACTCAAGATCAGCAACGCCATAACGGTCGCCGTACGGCGATAAATCTTCAAGGTGACCTCCTTGACTCTACTTCACTCCTCGCACCGATCATCCCTGGAGCATTGGCCAGCTTACCTGCATATGAAAGTATCCGTTCCAGTTTGTGGTGAATTATTTCTCCTGCAGTTCATCGCGTTCTGCGATGGATGGTTGAGATTCTGTTTTGGCGGCGTCGAATACTGCCAGGCTAGTCCTTGAGACGGCACCCCAATGACAATCAAGCTGCACACCCGGGAGACTGTCCAATCATGGTTTCCGCGTTCATACAAAGAAAAACTACTTCGCTTAGTCGTCTATTACAATAGCCACTCGCGCGCGTTAGAACATGACCACTTCGCTTCGGCTTGAAGCCGTTGACTAGAGCAGTCAGAAAAGCTTCGGGAATTGCCAACACTGACGCGACCTACTTTAAGACGTTCGCAGCGCTAGACCTGGACGGGATTTTCATTACTAAAGGCAGGAGTAGTCCCCGAAACATCCTGCAAAGAGCGCATACACCACGTTCTTCAAATTTTTATTCATTGAAGTAGTGAACGGACACAGTTGTTGATTGTATTTTCTTCGCTTCGTCTTGGCAATCTGTTCTAACGCGCAATCTCTAACGACGTCGGCGGTGTCAAGAGTTTTTAACGTTTTTTTCTTTGCTTATCATTAAGTTTGCGCAGACTTCGGCGTCGACGCAAGAATTGCGTCCTTTCCCGCCGCTTCTGTTCATCTGTGTCACCCCGAACTTGCTCGGCCCGTCTTGGTTCATCAGCTCGGTGTTGCCCACCAGCCATCTCTTCGATCACTCTCGACCATGATGAATTATTCGAACTCCCCGTAGGGAGGCAGGTAGCCTAATCAACCGGCCGGTGACTCGTCGCACCATTGCGCGTTCCAGGCCTCCCTGCACAGGCGGCACCGCTGTTCTGCTGCTTCTGTCCACGACGACAGAACTCGTTGTACTCCATCTGATCCCGCAACATGATCCATAGCCGAATCCCGAGCTTGCGAGCTACAGCCACCCTCGCTTTCCCCAGGCGTACGCGGACTCCTCGCCTCGCCAGTTCCCGAGTCGCGGTAGGGATATCAGTTGCCTGATACCCCCCGCACGGATCCGTACGTGCGCTCACGAGCGCATACGGCTCTTATCTTGGATGGTTGGCAGCAAAGCGAAGCTCAGGATAAGGATGGAGCACGCGCGGCTCAGGAATCCACCGTGCCGCCAGTCTCTGAATTCGGGCCCAGTTGGGCCGGTGCTTTTGGCCGCGACGGCGGAGAGCCCACCGCCAGAGCCGAGTCACCCGTTGGCGAAATATTCCGAGGCTGTCGGTATTTCCCGGTACCGCGTGATAGTTGAAGTAGCCTTGCACCACCGACTGGAGCCACTCTCCGGTCTGCTCCATGGGATCGTGCATTCGCTGTCGGAGCTGATGCTTGATCGCTAGCAGCTTCGACCTCATGCGCTTGCGGCTAGTCTTGCGTTTTACCGCAAACGTCCCATTCCGGTCCTTCCCGCTGATGTGCGTGAAACCCAGAAAGTCGAACGGCTCGGGCTTTCCTTCCCCTCTTCTTTTCCGGCGATCTTCGGCGAACCGCCCGAACTCGATCCGGCGCGTTTTATCTGGATGCAGTTCCAATCCAAACTTTCCCAGCCGTTCCCGAAAGTTCTCTAGAAAACGGTCTGCTTCCGCCTGATGTTGGAAACCTAAGACGGTGTCGTCCGCGTAGCGGACAACCACCACTTCGCCTTGCGCACATTTCGCACGCCAAACGTCCACCCAGAGATCGAAAACGTAATGCAGATAGATATTGGCAAGCATCGGCGAAATCACCGACCCTTGCGGAGTACCTGTCTTCGTTTGCGACCATTTGCCTTCCTCCATCACCCCGGCGTTTAGCCATTTCTGGATCAACCGTAGGATCCGGGGGTCGGCTACGCGATGCTCGACGAACTTGATCATCCAACTTTTATCGAGGTTATCGAAAAATCCTCGAATGTCGGCGTCCAGTACGTAATTCACCTTCTTCCTCAGAAGCGCATACGACAGCGCGTCCAGCGCTTGATGCTGGCTACGCCCCGAGCGAAATCCGTACGAGAAGCCGAGAAAGTCTTCCTCGTAGATCTGGTTGAGGATGGTGACCACCGACTGCTGGACGATCTTGTCCTCCAGCGCCGCGACCCCCAGTGGGCGTTTCCGCCCGTCTTCTTTCTCTATGTACACTCTTCTCGATGGCATCGCTCGGTACGCCCCGCGATGGACCCGGCGGTGCAGATCGACAAGTCGACCTTCTTGCCCGGCCTCATACTCCTGCCACGTTACACCGTCCACTCCGGGTGCAGCTTCGCGTTTCAACGAGTAAAAGCTTTCCCGCAGCAGATCGACGGTCAGATGGTGGAGCAAGGCGGTGAACTTCATCTTCTTATTTCCCCTTGCTGCCTTGCGCACATCCGCCAGCCCCTGGGACACGCGTTTCTCGCTCTGTGTCGGGTACGTGTTAGGTTGGCGAGTGTTCTCCTTGATCAGCGGCCTTCCCTCCTCACTCTCCGCGTACGGTTTCCCGTCCTTGTTCGAATGATTCATAGGTATTATTCCGCTGTCCGATTCCTTGAAGGCGTGCATGCGGGCCGTATGGCCATGGCCTTCTCCCGCCGTCCTGCTGCCGTATTTCGCAGCAGGTGCCTTCGAGGCCTCCCGGTTCTCGTGCATGAAGTTTCTAGGCGTGTCTGGGGTCTCTGACTACGCAGGACTGTCCAGTGGCTCGCGCTTGCGCCTCCGGCCATGTTGCCTTCCGTTTATTCTAAGAACGTCGGCGTCCTGATTCTCGAGTTTTCGGAGCTCAATACCCAGCCCACCTATGCCCCTGTTTACGCTTCGCTGTGCACCTCGCGGTACCGCAGCGCAAAACTCGGGGCCGGGCGGATCGCTACTCCTTTCCCGTAAGACTCTTGCATTCTCTACTTCATGCCGGTTTATCCCGGCGCACTAAAACTTCTCGGCTTCTCCATCACTGTGGTTCAATTGTCGTTCCTCATACTCTCCCGTTTCTGTATCTACAAACGCGATGTACTGATCGCTCGGGTGATAATCCACGCCTATAATGATCATGTTCGGCTCCTTTCTCCCGAGCCTTTGGTCATCGACAAACCACAGTGTACTCGGGTCTAAGGAGCCGACGTTGTTATGGTGCAGCAACGCTAGTTGTCACTCCAATGGGTGAGAGTCCCATCGACAGAACGGTCCAGTGACTGTCGTAGTTATATCCAGCGGCGAGAAGGGTGACCGACTCGTCGGAAGCCTGGAAGTAAAAGTCCCGGTGGCCGGAAGAGCTTCTGGTCAGATCTGCACAGGGGGCGAGCAACCTGACAGGCCGCAGCAAAAGCGAACCAGTGAAGCTCCGAAAAGTCGGCCCTGCGTGAAGCGGATTGCAGGATAGTCGGGAGAGCCGAGCCGCTCATAACATGGCGAAGGCCTATGTCGGGACCGCATGTCTGGAACCAACCGGTTTCCGATCTCCCCGGAGTCGTAGAGGGTGGCATGTTAGGAAGGAACGACAGCGAAAGCGTGGAACCACTCGGAGGTCGCCTAGGCGCAGTGTGCACAGCGAAGGCATCCGGTATAAGCCGCAAAGCGGTGAAATCGGGATGTGCCTGCGAGTGGGGCGGATGGGGCCGATTAAGCGTGGATGGACCGGAACAGAACAACCCGGTCTGGAGCGAGGGCCCCTGGGGTAGAGCGGCAGCGGCCGCTCGAACGGAGGTGCTCCAGCGCCCAACGTCCCCCGGCACAGAACGGGGAACTGACGAGGGAAGCGGGAAGCACGAAGGACAATGGCAAACCGTCCGAGGCGAGGAAGCGTCGAACGGGAAGGCCCTGTCTGATCTACCGGCCTTGAAGCCGTACTGGGGAAAACCCGCCGTACGGAATTTTAGGGAGGGCAATGGAAACGTCGGCATCATACGAAGCCCGCTACGCGCCTTTGCCCTACCCGACCAATCAAGTTAAGTTCTAGTACGCGACTTGCCCGGTTATCCGACTCTAATCTGGAGTTGACGCTGATTTCCATGTGTTTCTCCTCATGGCGTGAACGGAATTCGAGAATTGCGGATTTCAAGAATTGTTTGGAGTGCAGCCCCAAGATCCGTAGAGGTTAACTGCTTGCCTTTAACAGTGGAATTATTTCATCAGCTTGCCTTTTTCATTCTGAGCTGCAAGCCCATATCGTATTGCCGCTTCAAGCGTATCGATGTTTATATCCTTCAGAGCTTTAAACCGAACGCAATATCCGGTCACGCTCGCCTTGCCTAGTTTTTTTCCATACGTTTTGGCTAAGTACTTCTTATCTTTGAGACCAAGAATATAGACAGAGATTCCGGTTTCGTTTCCGCTCACACCAATTTGAAAAAACTCTCCACTTTTTCCATTGGCATATTGTATTGTGTGAAATCCATATCCAATCGTAGGGTTGGAAACAGTATGATTTTTGCTGTCTTTACCATCGAAGAACCATAATTTGCATTCTGGTGACACTTGAAGTGTGAGCCGATGCAACTTTCGCATGTCACTGCGTTTTGGCTCCGGTTGGCTGGTAATATACTTCTTGATTTGTTCTTGTACGTTCATATGTTCTGCTCCCCAGTTGCGCGCACAAGATTATACGACGTTTAATCCTTGCTCTGGCCGCCTCGCCGCGGTGTCGTCTCCGGCGCTCCACCCGAGCCTTCGATGCCACGGAAGTGGCCACCACTCCGGGTCTGTGTCGGAACTAGCAGCTTGTTGAAAAACCCATTTGTTCTGCAACTTTAATTGAAAAAACTCGTCTGAAACAAAGAAGGTCAAGGAGGCGAGCGAATGCGCGGAGACGATAACCAGCAGGAAGGAATGTTCAGTTACGTTTCGCCGGAGAAGAGAGTCCCGGCGGACCATCCGCTGCGGCCGATCCGCAAGATGGTGGATGAGATCCTGAAGGAAATGTCGCCGCAGTTTGCGAAATTGTACTCCGACGTGGGGCGGCCATCGATAGCGCCGGAGCGGCTGTTTCGGTCGCTGCTGTTGCAGATCTTCTATTCGGTCCGCAGCGAACGAATGCTGATCGAGCAATTGCAGTACAACCTACTGTTCCGGTGGTTCGTGGGAATGGAGATGGACGAGGCGGTGTGGAATCACGCGGTGTACAGCAAGAACCGGGAGAGATTGCTGAACGAGGAGATCGCGGCGTCCTTTTTCGCGCGGGTGCTGGAG
The DNA here is from genome assembly GCA_963714785.1 of uncultured Acidobacteriota bacterium. Classification (GTDB taxonomy): domain Bacteria; phylum Acidobacteriota; class Terriglobia; order Acidiferrales; family UBA7541; genus Palsa-295. The sequence continues at coordinate 62,180 of CAVQQE010000018.1, read as the reverse complement.
AGAGCGAGGCCGTTCATGTCGGATGAACATTTCACGGTGGACGGAACGCTGATTGAGGCGTGGGCCAGCCAGAAGAGTTTCCGACCAAAGGATGGGAGTGGGAAGCCCGCTGGAGCGGGAGGAGAGGTCGACTTCAAAGGGGAAAAGCGAAAGAACCAGACGCATGAATCGAGCACGGATCCCGAGGCCCGGTTGTGGACGAAGTCCCGAGGCAGCGAGGCGAAGCTGAGCTACATGGGACATGTAATGATGGAGAATCGTAACGGCCTATTGGTGGAGACCTTTCTGACCGAGGCGAACGGAAGAGCGGAGCGAGATGCTGCGCTGCTGATGGCCGAGGCGCTCCCGCCGGGAAAGCGAGTGACGTTAGGAGGAGACAAGAATTACGACACGCGAGAATTCGTGCGAGAACTGCGCGGGATGAACATCACCCCGCACGTGGCGCAGAACACCACGAAGCGCCGGAGCGCGGTGGACGAGCGGACCACGCGGCATGCGGGGTATGAGGTGAGTCAGCGGAAGAGAAAACGAGTGGAGCAATCGTTCGGGTGGATGAAGATGGTTGGGATGCTAAAGAAGGTGAAGTTGAGAGGAATCGAGAAGGTGGGGTGGCTGTTTATCTTCACCGGAGCCGCCTACAACTTGTGCCGATTGCGAACCCTGATGGCCAGAACGTGACACGTGGCTTCGACGAGCCGGCTCGGTAGATAGAAAAACCCAAAGCAGTCCCTTACAACTCAGCGAAAACTCAAAACTGAGAACGAAAAAGCTTCGAAAACCAAATACTTCAACAAGCTGCTAGTTGCCCAAGTCCTGATTAACGCGGTGATCTCAATGGGTCGATGCAACACCATCTAATATGAAACTTCTGTTCAAAGGTGGTGTGTATGACTCAAGGAAAGCGGGTGGCGCTGTCTGCGGCGCAACGGACCGAGCTATGGAGCCGTTGGAAGGCGGGGCAGTCGCTGCACGTGATCGGGCGCGCCTTCGGCAAGCCACATAACTCCATTCACGGTTTTTTATCGCAGCACGGTGGGATTGTTCCAGCGGTTCGTCGGCGCTCACTGCTGGTACTCGAGGACATTTCTCGAGGGCTCGCTTCCGGTTCGTCGATTCGCGATATAGCCAAGGGGTAATCCGACTTGAACGAAGCCGCTTGTGCGGCAGACGCTTCGCGTGCTAGTCTCTGAAAATCGTGCTGTACCATGACGCCTTGAATCGCCATTTTCATTTTCCGTCGATTTTTACAACTGCTGTAAAATCTGTTGGTTACAGGCAAGAATCGATTCAATTCCCATAGCCCCGCATCTGCCGCAAACACAAGCGGCTCCCTTCAAGTCGCTCTATCGAAAGCGCGCAATCACGCGATGCTCGTGTATCCCTCTTGCCACTTCGCGCTTCCGATACAGCACTAGGACTTATCAGGAGTGATCCAGGATTTCACGCCTTCCAAACTGCTACTACCGGCTAACGGAAGGGATGTAGCGTGTGCTGCTGGAATTCTTTGGGGAGAGGAAGAAGTTTACCTGCATCTCTTGAGCGGGTGGCCCAATCGACGATGGCTCTGTACTGGCCGAACTCCGTTATTCCGCCGAACCATAGCGTCCCGCTGTCGTTCGAAATGGTAACCACATTTGGAAGATCGCACGGTCCTAGGCAGCCACTGATTGTTAGCTGAACCCGCTTCAGCAAGCCTCTCGCACGCCATTCCTTCTTGAGCCAGTCTACTGGAACGGGAGGTCTGCCATTGGCGATGTTCCCACAGCAGCATCCTTGGCACACCATGACGTGCCCGATGACAAACCGCTTTGTTTCCAGCGAGAATTTATTCGTCTGATCCATAGAATTCCTCTAATCGCGTGCGACTGCTGACGATTGGCCAATGAATCCGGCAGCAAGCTTGTTCGCCGACGAGGGAGGAAGGAGTCTTGCGGAGTTCAAAATGAAGGTCATTTCGGAAGAAACGTGAATGAACGCAGCGAGCAGCGGATTGAGAAATCCAAAAGCAGCCAAACCGACACCGATGCTGTCCACAACCAGAGTTCCGACAAAGTTCCGCATAATGGTGCGGTGGCATCGCCGAGCGATTGTGAGAGTTTCTACCAGCTTTGACAGATCATTGCCGATCAAGACGACGTTTGCGCTTTCGCGTGCGACATCTGTGCCAGCACCCATCGCGACGCCTACAGTCGCCTTCATTAGGGCAGGAGCGTCATTGACTCCATCGCCCACCATGACGACGTTATGCCCTTCGCGAGTGAGGCGATCTACAAATTCCAGCTTGTCCTCGGGCAACAGTTCAGCGGCGATCTCGTCCACACCGAGCTTTCTTCCAATGGCCTCGGCCACACTGCGAGAATCCCCGGTGAGTAGAACGGTCTTGAATCCCATTGATTTGAGATCTTGTATCGCTTTCGTTGCTTCTGGCCGAAGCATGTCGGCAACGTCGAGAGTTCCGAGGAAGTTGCCTTCACGCGCCACAAATACCTCCGAATCCGTCTGCGAGTTTGCGCCCGTTGGAAGGACAACCCGATGACCTTCCAGAAAGAGTCGATTGCCTACGATGATTTCCATACCGTCTCGCGTCGCAACGATTCCTTTCCCGGGGGTGTACTCAAACGTTTCCGGCTCTTCGATTGGAATGCCCATGTCTGACGCTTTCTTCAAGATCGCTTTAGCCACGGGGTGTTCGGAATGTGATTCGGCGGTGACTGAGGCTTGAAGCAAAGAGGCAACCGAAACGCCTTTCGCGGGATGAACGTCCACGACAGCAGGAGTGCCGTATGTCAGGGTGCCGGTCTTATCAAGGAGGATCGTGTCAATGGTTGCGAGCGATTCCAAATAAAGGCCGCCTTTGATGATTGAACCAAGTTGGGCAGACCGTCCAATTCCGCCAAGAATCGCCAAGGGCGTCCCCGCAGCAATCCCGCACGCACCTGCAACGATGACGACAGAAATCGTGGAGCGCACGTTGTGGGTAACCAGGAATGTAAGGACTGCGGCTCCAAGCGCGAAGTAAACCAAATAGCCTGCAAGACGATCCGCGATTCCTTGAATGGGAGCACGCGATTTTTCCGCCCGCTCCACGGCGTCAATGATTTTGCCGAACGTGGTATCGCGACCCATCCGGTCAACACGGATTTCGAGCGCCCCGGACTGATTAATCGTTCCGGCATAAACCGCCGATCCCCTGGTCTTCTCCACAGGCATCGATTCGCCAGTGATCGTCGCCTGATCAACGAACGAGTGACCTCCAGCGACAAGGCCATCCACCGGGATTCGAGCCCCCGGCTTCACGAGGACGATGTCGCCAACAGCGATTTCTTTGGTCTCAGCATTTTGCCATTTGTCGTTTCTGCGTACCGTTGCGGTCGTGGGCAGCAGACCAACTAAATGGCGGATTGCAGTGCGCCCACGGTTTACCGTGAGTCCTTCAAGAATTTCGGCGACGAGCACAAACAGGGTGATAACGAGTGCAGTGAAGATTTCGCGAATCGCGAGCGCCGCCACGATGGCAATGGCCATCGAGAGTTCCATCGTCATCCGTCGCTGGACGATGTTCTCGTACGCTTCATGGAATATCGGGAATCCACCGACGAGTGTGCAGATTACGCCGATGCCCGTTATGTAGGGATTCCGCGCCCCACCGAGAAACCAAATGGCCGCAGCTGCGACGGCGACAAACAGCACGCGGTTGATTTCTCGCCAATTCAGCGCATGCTCGTGCTCATGGCTTTCTTCGTGGCCATGACGATCTGACGACTGTAGCTCCTCCGCTTTCACATTCCCTGCAACTTCCGTTTGTTTCAATTGCGCTTGCTTCATGACGGACCACCATTTCTGCAAGATTGTGAGGATTAGCCGCTACTTCAGATACCTTCGAACGACGTCGATGAGTTCTTCGGCTGCTTCCGCCTGCGGAGAGTTCTTGCTGGATTTCGGATCGAGCACATGGAACCGGATGTGACCCTCCAGCACTTCCGCCATTAATCCGTTCAACGCGCCTCGGCAAGCAGCCATGAGTTGAAGCACGCTGGAACACTCCTGATCGGCGTCGAGTGCTCGCTCGATAGCTTCCACCTGTCCGCGAATCCTGCGAACACGGCCCAGAAGCTTCGTCTTGTCCTTTGTCGTGTGTGCCATTCGCCCCCCCCCCCAGAAAGTTAAAAATATAATATACCCTAGTATAGTATATAAGAAGTTAATTGATTATTGGAAGCTCCTTCGTCTAAAGGCGCAAGTTGTCCTATTAAGTCCTGATTAGCGCGGTGGATTCAATGGGTCGACGCAACACTCAGGTCGAACCAACTTGCATTGAAAACAAAGGCTAGAATCGCTCACTAGCGTTAGATCGCCGGAACACTATCCTGTCTAGGTTGTGACCGAGTACTGCTAAACAGATGTTTCTCCCGGACAAGGATTGTCTAATCAACCTATTGGACGGTGTTGCATCGACCGGTTGTGTTCGCCTTTATGGCTGGATCGAGTGTTGCTTGGCGTTCGAAAAGCTGGGCTGTGGTTCTGTTTGCGCCCCGTCCGTCACTGTCACAACCTTGTAGTCCGGCGGAATCTCGAAGAGTGCAGCGTCAGGCTCGCTGCGGTCAAGCTCGCGAATTTCTGTGATCGTTTCATCGCACGTGCCGGCGGATTTGGTCAGGACTCCGATCTTCATGTCGGGCGAAACCCACGTTTCTTCCACACACCCGACTTCGGCAGCGCGTCCGTCGTCGTGGGGGATTAAAAACGTGACCCGGGTGCCTTCGCAATAGATCCCATGGATCGTTCTTCCCGGAAGACTCTCCCTCTTGATGTTTTTGTCGTTCGGGTCTCCTTGTCGGGGGACCGGTACGTCCCAGGTCATCACCGAAGCGGTTTTCCGTCCGGGGAAAAGCTGAATGAACTGACGCTGCAACGGAACAAATAAATTCACTACACCCGGCGTTTCGATGCGCGTTCTTCCCTGAGAATCGCGCATTTCGACCAGTTTCTCTTGGCGTCGCACGCGAGTGCCGTCCGGTTCGGTTTCCGTGTACGTTTGCACGACTTGCGCGGTATAGGGCAGATTCAGAACATTATCGTGGGGATCTTGGCACAACGCGCGGTTAGAGTAGGCGGCAATGGTGACGAAGACAACCCAGAACCATAGCACCCGCGTTAGTTTGCGGCGTTCCATGGGGTATTTCGCCCCTCACGCGAACCGAATCAACGAAAACGTACGCGTCGAGACACGGGCAACGGCTGAAGTGACTTGTGCAGAAGATGAGTCATAGTGCCTGGTAACGCGCAAACCGGCCAAGTTCGGTTTAGCCGACATTTCAGCCGTTAGACTTGGTTTCCCCACACATCATTTTACGGTCGCAATCGATAGATCAGGTAAGAACCTGAAGCCGTACAATGAAATGGAAGCTCTAGGGGTGCTTGAGCGGGTTGGAGGATTTATGGAATTCCTCGCCGCGCATCCACCGGAGCCAAAGAATCCGAATGAAAAATAGGTGGGGAATTTCATCTCGGGTCCGGAGAAACGCAAGGAAGTACGCCATTCCGGACCTCGTTGTGAGACATGTAGCGTGGAGAAACAAGTCCTGTGTGTACTGTAAGCTGAAATTTAGGATTGGAGCGCGGAGCCGCAAGAATCTGGCAAGCTGGGAGTATATGGACGATCACGCCGTCAAGCATCCAAGAGTGTGGAACATTGCTCTGTGTTGCGGCTGTTGTAATGCCAGCAGAGGACCTAAGGGGCTAGAGGAATGGTTCCATTCCGCATATTGCAGGAAGAATATCAGCAAGCAGACCGTTGCCCTAGTTATCCGAAAATATCTGAGCAGAGGTTTACGTGGTCTTTGAAAATCGAAGGTAAGTGCGCGTCCCACTTGGGACAAACTCTGGTGCATATAAGTTGGCCAGTCAGCGTCGGCAGTGCGTTTTTTTCTAGCTGAATTCGTAGAAACGGGGGCGCTATAACCTGTGTTACGTCTGCGCGTACTTGCCGTTCAGCGTTGCGCACACGATGGGTTGCGATTGACCCTAGCATTCCCCAGTTCCTTGGTATCGTGACTCACGCTTTTGCAACACCGGCACACTAACATCCTCGATCAGTTTGCAGTCGATGGTGCGCGGCGTTTGCTTCGCGCTACCGACACCAAGAGGGCCACTAGTCCAATGCCGAACAGGAGCGAACTCGACGGTTCAGGGGTGGCGGACGTGGACGTTGTCGCCAGAAGCTCTGGGACGTTGTAGCTTGCGTCCGCACCCGTACTGTCGAAGGTGATCGAGCTAAACGGCGTACTGGAGGTCAGTCCGGCGAAAACGAAGGTACCCGTGTCATAGGAGGCGCTACCCGTGCTGGCGCATTCAACAATGCTGCAAAAGCCGTAAGTCCCGGAATCGAGGTTCACATTAAAGAACATCCCGAACGCAGTTACGGGCTTCGAAAAGGTAATTGTCGCGCCTTCTCCTCCGAAGAAAAAGGTCTCGTTCGATCCGAGGGCCGTGTGATCCGCGCCCAGGCTCAATCCGGAGATACTATTGTACTTATTCGTAATGTCGAGCGCGGTGGCTCCATTCGTCAGTACGAAGGCGCTGTAGGTAAAGCCGTTGGCGCTGAATCCCGAGGAAATATCTTGCCCGTTAGTAAAGGTGCTGTAGTTCTCTGTAACATTAGGCGTTGTTGCCGCTAAAAAGGCTGCAGAACTGGTGTAGGTGATAGAACCTGCCCGCAGTGATCCTGGCAGCATGAAGTACAGCAGCCCCGCCAAGCAAATCGAAAAGGCAAACCGCGATCTCAGTTTCAATTGTTTGCGCACAAGAATCTCCTTGGCTTGCGATTCGTGAACAAGTCCTGATTTGCGGGAGGCAGTCTGCGTCCACAGATATCGGGGAGTACTGGAACGCCTGAGGAAAATGCAATTACATCAAACTGCAATTCAGCGCAACAGAGTCACTCTCCAAATCCGTCTAACGTCCCAATTGAAACGAATGTGCCGGTCAGTGCTGACACACAATCTAACGGTTTATTCCTGCACGTTATTTTCGCACTACTCACATTGGCAAAGATCACTTTAATTGTGCCTCGGATGCGGGTTAAGGCTTGAAAACCGACGTTTACGTACACTTTAACCGGCTTTGAGCGCTGATTCTCGCCACATAGCAGAATGCATTGTCGCCGCAAAGCTAGTCGCAATTACGTGGCGTGATCTGTGCTTTTGAGCGCGTTTTTCGCCCGTTAGAACAGTCCCAGCTTGCTGGCTCCGAAATAGGCTAAAGCGTCTCTAAGCGGTGAATCTGGGGCATAAATGCGGAGAAATCGCACTACGGCCTGTCCCACTTAGGACATTTTCGCGCAACTTCAACCACTACCTATTTCCCAGCCATTCGGCTTGGCGATTAGCGATCTACGAACAGACGCGCCAACGGGCGAAGGTCCGGTCCAAGAAACCACTCCCTTGCATTCGTCTGGGCAAATACCTTAGGTTCGACTGGATTCAGGTCTGTGAGTGGATGAGCAAAAAAGACTGTTGACTTCCAATTATTTATTATAGTAAAAGTATTACCATTAAAATGGTCTACGTAGCTGGAAAACGAGTAGGACGCCCTAAAGTAAAACCAAGCGAGCGGCGGGGAGAAACATTTCGTTTTATGGCGACCAAAGAAGAGTCCGAACAGATTCGCAGGAAAGCAAAGAAAGCCGGCTTAACGATTTCGGAGTACTTGCGCAGCATCGCGATTCGCACGCCTGAATAGTGGTGAAGGGAGGAAGTCATGGCGCAGGGCGGATACCTTAATCGCTTGCAGGTTTGACGACGCACAACAACACCGTCAACGATGAAATTGTCCCGGTAGCGCAAGAACCAGGAACCTCGCAGCTTAGAAAGGATCTTCAGGGTCTGGTAGACGAAATTTTGTCGCCTATCAACAATGGTAGCGTGAGACCTGAGAGCACCTTATCCATCGCCCAATTCGCTGAGAATCACTGGTTGCCTCGGGCGCGTGAGAATTGCAAACCTTCGACAGTCGCCGGTTATGAGACTGTTAGGAAAACCTACCTTGCCCCATACCTTCAAAAAATCAGCTTGCGAGACTTTCGCACCGTGGATGCTGCAAACCTTTTTGCCGAGATTCATCGTCAGCAGAGAATTGGACGAACAACTCTTCTCCATTGCAAGAGCCGTTTGAGCGGAGTCTTTACGTTGGCGCGGAATCAAGGTGCGCTTGACTCACCGAACCCGATACAAGGCGCAATGATCCCTAAAAAGGCTGCGGCTCCCGACCAGACGCATGCGGCAAGGCCGGATGAAGTTCTGGTAATTCTGGAGATATTGAAAAAGGATCGAGAATGGAAAGCGCGCGCTGCGGTCGCATTAATGTTTTTTGCGGGACGTTGGGAAGACTACGAAGGTAAGCGGCTTTTCGTAAAACAATCCGTCTGGCACAAATTCGCGGGTACCCCGAAGACCGGAGACGCCGCAAGCCCGGTACCCGTGATTGACACCCTCGCTGAAATTCTCGTGGACCTGCGGAAGCGAAACGGGAATCCCCCGACCGGCCCGATACTGCGCGGGCCTAGTGGCAAGCCGATGATCTTGGATAATCTTTCAAAGCGGGTTGTTATCCCGTCGCTCAAACGCTGCGCGATTTGTTCCGAGCAAGAGTCAGCGCACAAGGCCGAACATCAATTTGAGCTAGATGAATCCCTGCCCAAGTGGCACGGCTGGTATTCACTCCGGCGTGGCGTAGCGACGACTCTAGCGGGCCTAACGAAAGGCGATGGGCTTGCGTCGAAGGGACTTTTAAGGCATCGCAATGTGGCGACTACAAACCGACACTACATCCACGATGTGCCGGAAAATACGCTTTCTGCGATGGAACTTCTCGAAAAATTGTGCAACGACTGTGCAACGCATCCTACCGCGAGACCCAACTAAGTCACTGAAAAATATGGCGGGGACGACGAGACTCGAACTCGCGACCTCTGCCGTGACAGTTAGCGGTTTATCAGTACTTTCAACGACATGGAAGAGCACGGACGGCACTGTAAGTCATTGGAAGTACATCGAAGACACCGCTATTGTGTATCGTGATGTGTATCGCGTAGCTTCTGTCAATCGTACCGGGCGAGTAGTTTCCGGTTTGCCCGTGATTCGGAAGTCATGTGGATCGCTGCCCACAAGCCGCATAGCCGTAGAGCAGCAAACTTCGGTGTGCTGTATAGCGCCAATTCCAAAGGATTTCTGGATAAGCAACTCAATGCTGGGTAGGCGCCTCGAAAATCACTCTTCCGGCGCGGATGGCATAGAGCACGTGAGCGAAATTTCGCAGGTTTCCGACCGCAGGGTCTGCCGTGAGGACCGTTAGGTCTCCATCGCCGCCGAGTCTTACCGAACCCGAGTGGGAGGAGACATTGAACTCGGCCGCCGGATTGGTCGTAAGCATGGAGAGGACATCCCGAAACGATAGTCCGGCCAGTTCCAATTGCCGATACTCCTCGCTCACGTCGTAGTCGGTCAGGAAGCCCGTATCTGTACCGAAGAGGAGCATTCCTCCTGCTACGTGGAACCGCATCACGATGTCTCGGATGCGATCGATGTGACCACTCCCTGAGAACAGTTTCAGCGTCGGAATCATGGCCATGTGGCGGGGCTGCTCGAGACAGTGCTGCGGTCCCAGAGAGTATTCCTAGCTGCTAGGATGCCGCCGGCGATGTGAATGGGTAGTAGAGGAAAACAGCATTGGTGCTCGTCAGAATATGAGACTGCGCGAGGATTTATTGTTTCATATGCTTTTGACTGCGATCCCAAGGATGTCGCGAAAGGCGTTACAAGAGCTGATTTGGCGGTCGTTGTGAGACTTTTTATATTCCTGCTTCGTACATATGTTAAGGAGCCACAGCGATGAAATTCTCTTTGATCGTGCTGGTGCTTGTCCTACTGTTGCTGAACATTCTGGCTGGATGTGCCCCGGGACCTAACCAATCCAAAGGAATGGCGACTGATCACGGCGTTGCGGGCTTTTGGCTTGGGCTCTGGCAAGGCTTTATTGCGCCGTTCGTGTTTGTGGTATCACTGTTCAAAAGCAACCTCAGTATCTACGAGGTCCACAACAACGGAGCTTGGTATAACTTTGGCTACCTGTTCGGCCTAGCCTGCTTCTTCGGCGGTGGCGGCAACGGGGCGGCGCGTCGGACTAAACCCCCAGCAGTGAGGATTTGACGCCGTTTCCGACATTGGTGATACAACATTCCTTAAAGTAGCCCGTTCTGGAGGTTCTAAAATGACGGACCGTATTGCGGAAGCGTCGCCGCGTTTTAAGGCCAGGATGGCCGGTGTCTTTCAACTGCTCGAAGGCCTGACGGCAACATACGGCGAGGTGATTGTTCTCGGCAAGGTTGTTGTAGCTGGCAACGCCGCAGTTACAGCAGCCAATATCCTGCGTCACGAGCGGTTATTTTGGTTGGGGTTCGTACTCTCGCTTATCGGCGTCGCGTTCCATATCGCATGGGCGTTTCTCATGTATGAGTTGCTGAGGCCTGTAAACAAGAGCCTCTCTTTACTCGGAGCGTTCGTCATTCTCGTTGGATGCGCCATCCAGGCGCTTGCCAGCCTCTTGTACCTCGCTCCTCTGCTAATCCTGCAAGGCGGCAGCGCCGTGAGCGCATTTACGCAGGAACAGTTGCAGGCGCTCGCGCTCCTGTTTCTTAAATTAAATCAATACGCCTTCAACATCGATCTGGTATTTTACGGAATGTGGTGCGTACTGACCGGCTACCTCATTTTCAGGTCCACCTTCCTGCCTCGAATTCTGGGAGTGCTGTTGGCGATTGGTGGTCTGGGATATGTGACCTATCTGTACCCGCCGCTCGCATACTATCTGTTCGTCCCCTATATCGCCTCCGCCGCCGCCCTCGGGGAAATACCATTAGAGCTCTGGCTGATCGTGAGGGGTGTGAACGTCCAACGATGGAAGGAGCAGGCTAGCGCGGCTTTCGAGTGAAGAACCACTCGAAGTAATCGACATGCCTGATTAACGCTGCCAGCTCAACACGACAAGTCCGCTTTGCCCGTCACTCGAGAGGAATATGCCGTCGACCTATTTGCGGCGAAAGCGCTTCTCGAAGGGTTTTGATGTTCTGTTCGAGACTTCGATTCGCAGTGTCGATCACAATACGCTCGCTGTCCCACGGATAATACTCGCGAGAGATTACCTGTCACCAACTTGGTAGCCTTAATCCGAAAATATCTGGTTTGCGTCTTTCCACTCGGGCGCGGTGCTCACGCGAATCGGAACACATGATCTCAATTTCCATAGTGATCGCCTGAGCGCGTCGACCGACTTCGAGCCACGCATCGCGCGTAATCTGCAGTGGATTGACCGAATCGGCAACTACTGTTTGTTTTTCTGAATATGAGCGAATTAAGGTAGATCTCCACGCACTACTCCTTGCAGCCGAGTTTTAATCACGAGAGGCAGAATGCTTTCTTGTCATATTTCTGCCTGATTCGTCGCGGTGTAGCATTTACGAATCGGCCCAAGGCTCGTCATCCAATCGATCATTATGCGGAACGCGAGGCCCATATTGCCCACTTGAACATGATTCTGCGCCTGCTCCGCGCGCGTGAACAGGCGCGCGGTCAGTGAGCGTACATGCGTCAGGCTCGCGATCTGGTCAGGCAGCTGGTGCACGGGGACATAATGATCCTCGGCGCCTGCCATCAGGAGTATGTCCTGGGTCAGCTGGGACGAGATGCTAGCGGTTTCATATTTCTGATAGTGCTTCATCATTTGATACGTCGTCTTAACTCCAGTGTTGTGTATCGCCAATGTCACCATCCAGTCCAGAAGCAGGCTCTTGGCCATCGCATCGGCGAAGAACTTGTCGACCGCTCCCTCGTTTCCAGTGTCGATCCAGTCAAGGAGCTCCTTTTGTGCCGGCGGAGGCAGAGGGCGAAGAAAGCACTCGAGCCCGTTGGTCACAATGTCGTATGCGATTATCCGGCGCACCCTTGGCTCGAAAGCGGCGGCGCGAATGACCAACCCTCCGCCGAGGGAGAAGCCCATCAACGTGACCGCGTCAAGGCGGAAATGGTCCAGCACCGCTTTGACCGGCTTCTCCCACTCAGGAGTCATGGTCAGGTGCGCCAATTCGAGCGCCGCTCCCTGGCCGGGGCCCTCGAATAGGATCGTGTCGTAGCCGGCGTCGCGAAAGACCAACGCTGCGGGCAGCCATTCCTCAATGTAACTGTCAAATCCGCCAAATACGACAAGCGTGCCCTTAGGCTGCGCCGGGGTAAGGCGATAGGCGGGAAGCCAGCCGGTCTCAAAAGGAATTCTGCTATAGGCAGATGGCTCAATTTCGAGATGGTCAAGGAGCAGATCGACAAAGCGCTGGCGTGTGGGCAGCTTGCGCGGGTCGCTAAAGAGCAAGAAGAACTCGGCGAGACGCAGATAGTAGGCCCCTTCGCGCACCTCGTGCCGGGCGAGCGCCTTTTCTCCCAAGTCGAGAACGATCTTCGTGAACGTCGGATAATCGTTCACGCCGGCCACCGCCCCGCGGATCTCGGTCAGCATGCTGTCCTCGCCGACCCAGCCATAGAAGCGGTTCAGCTGAAAATTGATGCTGATGTCAGGGTGCAAGTCGTAATAGCCGATTGGAAACGAGAACGACGCGGAAGTAGACGGAGTTACTTCCCCTGCCGTCGTCATGTCGATCACGGCGGGACTTGGATTCGTTTTCACTTCAGTTACGGGAGCCATTTCAGTCTTCCTCTCTTTTCTTTTTGAAATTCCACTTCGTGCGGATCGGTTTCCCTAGCGTCTCGCTCTTAGAGTTGCGGCAGGAAGTTCTCCAGTGCGCCGATGTCCCGATAGCGTGCTTAAGCCGCGCCTGTCCCTCGTGTGCACGTCTCGGCATTCACAGTGTTCACGTTTTAGACCTACTTCTGATCAAGAACGGATGCCCTAACCGCCAATGTTAGTCACCGGGAGAGCGGCTTTCTGTGCGAAAGGGAACACATTGGGACAATGATTGCGACGATGCGGCCATTTGAGCAGTTGGAATCTTCGATCCACAAATTCGGATGGTTGCAGGGTCTGCGGAAACTGCTGAAAGAAAAGAGATTTTGGTTGCCGGTGCCTGCAACCATCCGTATTGTTTAGTGCTGCTCTTTAGGTTGGAACTGATCCGGCTCGCAGCGTAGACGACGTGCGAGGTCAAACGGTCACAGGTTGGCGATTGCTTTCGGGTATCGTCATCCGGCCAGAATGCATCGGAGCGCCGCAAGCCGCTTACCGGCGGCACAATCTGCAAGGAACAGTGGCCCAGTGATAAGGCGGAGGAGTATGCTTACGGACTCGAAGAATCCTTCGCCTTAACTTTCACCAAAGGAGACCAGGATATGCCCTTGATGCCGGATCCAACCTTTTATCCCTCACCGGGCATGGCGATGAAAGCCACGCCGGAACACATCGCTTACGTTGCTTTGCTCAATGTGGGCAAGAACGGCAAGCGTGACGCCATGGGGGTCATTGACCTCGAGCCTGGTTCCTCCACGTACGGTCAGCTCCTCGGCCAAGTGGAGTTTCCCAACGGCGATAACGAGCTGCATCACTTCGGGTGGAACGCGTGCAGCGCGTGCCTCTGCCCCCAGAATCCGCATCCGCATATGGAGCGTCGTTACCTTGTCGTTCCGGGCATCGGGTCGTCGCGGATTCACATCCTGGATACGAAAGCTGACCCCAAGCACCCCAAAATCGTGAAGGTGATCGAGCCGGAAGAGTTCATCAGGAAGACTGGTTACACATCGCCGCACACGATCCACTGTGGCCCTGACGGCATTTATGGCAGCGCGCTCGGTTCGGCCAGCGGCGATGGTCCCGGCGGGATTTTCCTGATGGATGCCGACACGTTTGAGCTGAAGGGCCCATGGGAGAAGGATCACGGCCCTCAGAATTTGGCTTACGATTTCTGGTGGCACCTTGGGCACGACACCTTGATCAGTTCCGAGTGGGGCACACCGAACATGGTGAAGAACGGCCTCAATGCGGAGTTGCTGCTTGGCGGAAAGTATGGCCGCAGGCTGCACATCTGGGACCTGGATAAGCGGCGTCACTTGCAGGAAATTGACTTGGGCGCGGAGCAGCAGATGGTGCTCGAGCTTCGGCCCTCACACGACCCTAAAAAGACTTTCGGATTCGTCGGTGTGGTCATCTCTCTCAAAGATCTTTCGTCCTCCATTTGGATGTGGCACCGCGACGAGGGTGGTAAGAACGGCAAATGGGCAGTCCGCAAGGTGATCGAAATTCCCGCTGAGCCGGCTGATCCGGAAAAGCTGCCGCCCCTGTTGAAGGGTTTCAAGGCAGTGCCGCCCTTGGTGTCGGACATCAACCTCTCACTCGACGACCGCTTCCTTTACGTCTCGTGCTGGGGGACCGGTGAGTTCATCCAGTATGACGTCTCGAATCCGGCCAACCCGAAGAAGACGGGCTCGATCCATCTCGGCGGCATTGTAGGCCGAGCGGCTCACCCGAAGAAACCCAAGCAGGCTCTCAACGGCGGTCCGCAGATGGTCGAGATCAGCCGCGACGGCAAACGCGTCTATTTCACGAACTCGCTTTACTCCCCATGGGACGAGCAGTTTTACCCCGACGGCGTGAAGAGTTGGATGGTGAAGATCGATGCCAAGCCCGAGGGCGGGATGAAACTCGATGAGAAGTTCTTCGTCGAGTTCGACGGATTGCGCGCGCACCAACTACGGCTGCAAGGGGGCGACGCTTCGTCCGATTCCTATTGCTATTCGGACTAGCAATGACGCACGACGGACTGACTTCGACGGCGTTGTGGCTGATGCTGCTCCTTGGCGCCTACCACGGACTCAACCCCGGCATGGGTTGGCTGTTCGCGGTAGCGCTGGGGATGCAGGAGCAAAAGGGGAGCGCGGTGGCAAAATCGCTCGTCCCCATTGCACTCGGCCACGCGCTGGCTATTGGCAGTGCGGTGCTGATCGCACTGTTTCTTGGCATGACGCTGCCGCTCACAGTCATCCGCTACTTCGTCGCCGCGATCTTGATCGGCCTTGGAATCTTTTGCCTGGTGCGACATTGGCACCCGCGGTGGGTCCGTATGCAGGTAGGATTCCGAGACCTGACTGTCTGGTCGTTTCTGATGGCCTCGGCGCACGGTGCGGGTTTGATGGTGGTGCCCGTGTTGCTGGGCAGCACTACCGCCCAAGCAGGCAGCCGCATGGGAGGTCATAATCACATGGCCTCGGCCACTAGTCCGCTGGCCGGCATGCTCGCGACCGGGGTCCATACGGCTGCTTATCTTGCGGTGACAGGGTTGATAGCTTGGGTCGTTTATCGAAAGGTTGGCCTCGCGCTTCTCCGCAAGGCATGGGTCAACTTTGAGTTGGTATGGGCTGCGGCGCTCGTGGCCACGGGTCTTGTCACCCTCCTGATCTAACTTGTTGAAGGACGAATTCCCCTACAAATTCGGATGGTTGCAGGATACTGGGAACTCGTTCACAGGAAAAAGCAATTGATTGCAGAGGCCCGCAACCATCCGAATTGTTTAGTGCTGCCCTTTAGGTTGTAACTGATTCGGGTCGCAGCCTAGCCAGCGTGAAAAGTCACAGGTTTGCGATTGCCTCCAGGTAGCCGACTACCCAGGATTTTGCCGTTCGCCGGACGGTAGACCCAAACTCTCTGACATGGCCTGAAAGTCGTTGGTGCGGAGTCTGGCGTAGGAAAGTGAAACTCTCGGACACCCATCCCCGTATTGCCTCCAGACAAGAAATGGGCGTTGCTCCCGGTTAGAATAAAGCCGCTCACGGCCTGTTTCTGTCCATTACGATGGGATTCCCTGCGGCGGTTGGGCTCCGACATCGTGGATGACCTATTTCTCATGCGCGATTGACTCAATACTTCGCAGTAAGGAGGGCAGAGTATGAACACAGCAATCATGCTGGAACGAATTGCAGAATCGTCGCCGCGCCTGCAGGCCAGAGTCGCCGGTTACCTGTACCTGCTCATCATAATCGGAGGCCTATTTGCCCCATTCGCACTTGCACCCTCCGGAATGATGCTTGGCGACGCGGCGTTGCCGACCACCGCCAGGATCCTTGCCTCAAAGCCCTTGTATGTTCTCGGTGGCGCCGCCCAGCTGATTGTGTATACATGCGATGTCGGCGTTGCCCTGATCTTCTATGAACTGCTCAAGCCAGTCGGCAGGAATGTCGCCTTACTCGCGACATTCTTCCGGCTCGTTTTTGTGGCCATAGCCAGTGCCAACATGTTCAACCACTTTGCGCCGTTGATTTTCCTGAGTGGCGCAGCTTACCTTAGCGCGTTCAAGTCCGATCAGTTACAGGCACTCGCCCTTGTGTTCATCAGGCTCCGCACGTTCGGCTTCGACATCGCGTTAGTGTTTTTCGGTTTTCACTGCCTTCTAGTCGGTTATCTTATTTTCAGAGCGACTTTTTTCCCTCGCATTCTGGGCGTAGGGCTGGCGATTGGGGGGATCGGTTATGTGGCCAACATTTTGGCGACTGCAATTCCACCCGAGATTGGAATCCATCTCTTTCCTTACATCATGCTACCCGCTGGGGTTGCAGAAATATCACTGACTCTATGGCTCATCGTCGTCGGCGTGAACGTTCCGAGATGGAAAGAGCAGGCGAGCGCAGCCGGTTGAGGTGACAGCAGACGGTGTGCTGGGATTCCCACTCTTGGGAAGGAAAAGACCAACTCTAGGTCGCGCTCTGCAAGAACAATACTACCAATTCGGATGCTTGCAGGGTTCGCGGAAGTGATTGAAGGGAAACGATTTTTTGGTTGCGGGGGCCTGATTTGAACCAACGAGAGTATTGCCGCCGCAAAGCAATTCACTCGTATCCCCTCGCGGTCGATATACGAAGATTCTCTTACGCCAAATATTGGCGCGGGAGGATCACGATGCAACGCGGAAGCCTGGCAATGGTCAGTCGCAAAGAATCACCCGGTGTTTGGCAGTTTCGATGGTCGGAGAAGAACTTGCATGGAGTGCGCGTCCAGCGGAAGCGGGTCATTGGTTCCGTTGAACGCTATCCGAACGAAGCCGCTGCCCGTTCTGCCGTCACTGTCTTGCTGGCGGAAATCAATTCGGACAAGGTGAGAATGGGCTCGCGCTCGATCACCATAGCGCAGCTTTGCGATCATTTCGAGCAACGCGAACTGGCAAGAGACAATACGTGGCGCAGTTACGCAACCAAGAAAACGTATCATGCGTACCTGACCCGCTGGATTCGTCCACACTGGCGGCATTACGAACTGGCTGAGATCCGAACCGTACAGGTCGAGTCCTGGCTTCGCACACTGCCATTGGCGAAGAGCAGTTGCGCTAAAATCCGAAATTTGATGTCCGTTCTTTTCAATCATGCCTGTCGATACGAACTGTTCGACCGCAATCCGATCTACCTCGTTCGTCAGAGTGCAAAGCGCCGCAGAGCGCCAACCGTCCTGATGCCCGATGAAATCAAGGCAATGTTGGATAATTTTAAGCATTCGAGAACGAACCTTGGTTCTCCTTGCGGTATCGACCGGTTTGCGGCAGAGCGAGTTGTTTGGTTTGAAATGGGGGGACATCGATCTCGTTCAAGGCACGATGAACGTAACGCGATCCATAGTCTACGGCGTAGTCGGACCATGCAAGACTGAGTCATCGCAAAAGCCCGTGCCCGTTCATCCGCTCCTTGCTGATGCTTTATCAGACTGGCGAAAACAATGCGCTTACACCAAGCCAGACGATTGGGTTTTTGCCAGCAAGCGCCACCGAGGGCGGAGGCCATATTGGGGACAGGCGATCCTGCGCAAATATCTTCGACCGGTTGCGCAACGACTCGGAATCCAGAAATGCATCGGCTGGCACACGTTTCGTCACACGTATTCGACGCTTTTGAGAAGCGTGGGTACGGAATTCAAAGTCATGCAGGAACTCTTGCGGCATTCGACTCTGCGATCAACCTTGGATGTGTACACCCAGGCAATCACGCCTGCGAAACATGCAGCTCAGGCAGCGGTCTTGTCCTTGGTGTTTTCAAGCGAAGGGAATGGAGCGTCACAATCGTCGTCTGGCGATGTTGCAGCGTGAGGGCATCGACGCGGCGGCAAAACGACGGCCAAAAGGGACACAAAAAAGGGCACGAAAACGTGCCCTTTTGGGTCCTCGATGGTTTCGTCGAAATCCATGCAACTCTTTTGGAAAGAATGGCGGGGACGACGGGACTCGAACCCGCGACCTCTGCCGTGACAGGGCAGCGTTCTAACCAACTGAACTACGTCCCCGCGATTGTTGAGCTTACTTGAGAGCGGTCGCGGATATGATCCGCAGGCCTTCCAGTGTAAGCCAGTTCCAAACCACTATATCACGGTCGCTACGAGATGATAACCGTCCATGATTCCGACTGGGGGCCGTAAAATCCGGCAGCTTTCATTGCAATTCTAGCGGACTTATGGCCTTCTGTAATTTAAGACATGAAAAGGTTTGCGTTGAAGCTCTAAATTGTTTATTGCTGAACATTTACATATCGATCCTCTTTTGTCCCTTCGCCAAAGCATCCCCATTACTAGTTGATATCATTGCCGGAAGGAGACTTTGATGGAGTTCGAATCTGTGGTTATGCTCGGAATACGGGAGGTAAGCCCGGCCTTCAGTCCCCATTTCGGCAACCATGGAGGTACGCGCCTGGTAATGTCCAGCCCACCACATGAGGTAACAGACAATATAAGTTCAAGACTTTCGACTGAGGTGTTGGAACCAGTCGAAACTTCCACTTCTAAAAGGGGTTCAACCCCGAGGGCGGATATGGAAACCAGTACGATACCTAGCGGCAATTCAAGAATGAACATTGTGGCCGAATCAGTCTTACGTGTTGATACAGAAGCTCTGGATCTGCAGCCTGATCCGATTCCCGCCGAGTGGATATTGGCAGGGACGCCCGAGGCTCGTGTGACGAACCTGCAGACCAGCCGCGACTGGACTTCGTCTGTTGTGCTTTGGGAATGCACGCCTGGATCCTTTAAATGGCATTACAGCAAGGACGAGACTGTATTTTTCCTGGCTGGCGAGGCGTTCATGACTGACGACAACTGCGAGGAGCACCGCTTTGGCGCAGGAGACATCGCGGTAATAGCGGCGGGAACGAACTGCAAGTGGCGCGTGACTGAACCAATCAGAAAGGTCGCTGTGGTGAGAGAGACCATTTGGCGGCCATTCGGGTTTATGTTGAAGGTTTCGAAGAAACTATTTCGAGGCGAGCATTCAGAACTGAAGAGCGACAACCGGCCTTCCAACAATCTAACTCGAAATTGAACTTCCCGAACTTTGGCTAAGAGATTGAAGCTATTTCGAGTTGCCGGCGAGTAAGCCAAAAATCTTCAGACCATCGGTACCGAACGGCAGTCTATCATTAGTTACTAAAAAGCCATTTATGCCGGGTTCTTCTTTGCCTTTTTCGGCAGTGCATTCCGACTAGACCAAGTTTTCGGGTGGATGTAAATGGTGGGCGGCGCAACGCTAAGATGATTGCTTATCAGTTGTCCAAACAAAGGCTACCTGTCGTGATGCTTCACGTTATAACTTCGCAGCGGCACGGGCAGGAGCCTCTCACACGCCAAGCGCGCCAGCGACCTCGATAGCGACACTTCTACTTCTGCGCACCTGCCCGCCGATGTGGCGCCCATAACGACCTGCCGTTAAGACGGCTACTCGAAACAAAAAAGAGGTACCGAAGCAGGCGATACTGTGCATATCCAAGGTGGACACATGTACCACGAGCAGGTAAGCATCCGCAACAGCGGCGCGAGCGGCGCGCCCATTACATATACCACTTACGGAAGCGGGAATGTGACGCTCGACGGTCGAGGACTTCATCGAAGTTTTCAACAACAAACGTCCTCAGGAAGCCTTAGACATGAAGTGCCCGGCCGAAGTCTATCAGCCCTCGACCCGCGCCTACACGGGACTGCCTAACATCGACTATCCGTTCGACGACAAGACCCTCGTCGTGACCAATTGCGGTCGGATCTGTCTCGGTCGCAAGAGGATTTAACTTCAGCACGGTTTTGCAGGCCAAGCCGTCGGCATTAAAGAAGTCCACGACGATATCTGGCTGGTTAGCTTTATGGATTATGATTTGGGATACTTCGATCTGGAGACTCGGGTGCTCGAACCGCTCGAAAATCCCTCCGGTCCAAAAATGTTACATATGTCTTAGGTACATTGTGTCACCCATGTCTCCGGGCCGGACCTGGGCGTAAGTGGTGGGCGGTCACGAGCGCCGCAAAGAAGCGCAGTCATACAAGACGCCGGACGGGATGCGGTTTGCTTTACACGTCTTTCATCGGAAGGGCCTGCCTATCGCCGAGTTCAGGAAGGCGTGGGCAAGCGCTTGCAAGAAGGCCGGTGTTAATCGACTCTTCCATGACTTGAGGCGAAGTTTTGCCCGAAATGCAATTCGAGCAGGCGTTGACGCGAATGTGGTCAAAGATATTGGCGGTTGGAAAACCGACGCGATGTTCAAACGCTACAATCTAACTTCCGAAAGCGATTTGCGCAAAGCAATGCAGAGCGTCGAGAAGTACAGTGAGGCGGAACGCGCGAAGGTTGTGACTATTGCGAAGTAGCGACGGCGGGAAATGGACCATTATTCATACCTGATTGACCATCAACATAGAGACCTGCTTGTTGGCATCATCTTGTTGGTCATCGCGGTGGTCTTCACACTCGCCGGAGAATCTTGGGCACCCTTCGGCTTTAGGGTATTCCGTGCCGAAGAACCTAAGAAGTTTTGGTTGAGTATAGCCCTGTTTTGTTTAGGCGGCATTTTCTATATTGCGCTCTACTTGTTCAACACTTCAAACTGAGACACCATCTTTTTTGCGGGGTCTTGGGTTTGGGTAGTGTCTCAGTTTGAATTTCTAAGCGCAGTCCGTCGGGCGAGTCGCGCGATTAAGCAGGAACGTACGTCAACCGAATCAAGTCATCGGCGATTAAATCGCTGGCCACCAGGTGGAGCGGCGGCCGGGGGCCGGCGAAGAATGGCTTGCCACCACCAAGCACGACGGGGCGGAGGTAGAGTCGATACTCATCGATAAGACCGGCCTCGGTCAGGCTTTGCGCCAGGACTGGTCCGCCAACGTGAATCTCGCCAGCCAGCTCAGCCTTCAGCCCGCGTATCACCTTCTCGAAGTCATCCGCGACAAGCGTGGCGTTGGGGCCAGCTGACTTGAGGGACCGCGACACGACCCACTTCGGCTGGCTCCGCCACGCCACCGCGAAGTCGCGATCCTCCGCGTCCCAATCAGGAAGATCTTCGTCCCAATAACGCATGATCTCGTACATGCGGCGACCGTAGATGAGGCCCGCCAGGCCACGCACCAGCTCGATGAAGTGACGGAATCCCGCGGGTACAGGCGGCCCAAGCTTCGTGTGGTCGACGTAGCCATCGAGGGACTGGCTCAATCCGTAGACAAGTCTTGCCATGCTGCAAATCTCCCTCCCACGTTCTTCAGAATAGTTTGAGCCGACGTCGCGCGGAGGTGAGGTTGAACACTATCTGCGCGCCGCATTGTCGGTGTGACCAATAACCGGAGGTCCGTTTCCCAATCCCGAGATTGAAACTGAGACACTACCGGGTTTTGAACTGCTACATTTGCCGCTACATTCGACTTCCGCACCAATCAGCCGTTTTCGGTATGCTTGCAATTCGTTGAAAATGAGCGGGCTATGGTGGGCGGTCACGGATTTGAACCGCGGACCTTCCCGGTGTAAGCGGGACGCTCTAACCGCTGAGCTAACCGCCCGATTACTTCCTGCTGTTGTTTCTCTGCAACTCAAACATCTTACTGTGCTTTAGCTTCCACTGCAACTGAGTCCAAACTTAGCGAGTGAGTCCAACTAGCTAGGGGCTAAACCCTCGATTATCACAGCGAATCGACGAATGACTCTTGCCGAACGCACGCCCAATCTCATGCAGCGACTGTCCCGCCTTCCAACGGCGCCACAGGTCGCTCTTCTGCATCGCAGAAAGCCCAAACCGTTTACCTCGGCTCATACAACACCACCTTTAGAGAGCATTGCGGTGAGTAAATCAACAATCCAAAATATACTGGGTACGTGAAAATCCTGGGCTCAACGACAGCGAAGAGATTATTTTGCCGGGAGTTCTGCGTACTGTTCGGTGCCGGAGTGACGGCCGACGCCGTCCTCGTGGCCATTTCGCATCTTCCAACCACGCCAGTCGCTATGTACGTGTTTGTAAAATACAACCCACCAAGACCTGAGATGCTAAGCATCGCAGCGGCAGAGATTGTCATCAATCTCGCGGTCATCGTTGGCTTGGGCCTATGGGCTGCGCGCTCGACGGGTTTCGGTGCGCCAATCTTAGAGAACTGGCTCCGCGGCCGACCAATCCGTCCGCACCTACGGTCCGTGTTCGTCTCGGCGCTGACCGTAGGCGTATTAATCGGCCTATGGTCGCTCGTTCCCAATCTCCCTTTCCTTCATCCCCATAGACAATCGTTACACCGCGAGGGCGAGAACCTTCTCAACTCGTCTGCCGGAGCGAAACTCACCGAATTTGCTAACAGAACGAGCGGGCCGCCGCTGACCTCTGCCAATCTGGCTGTTTCCTACGCGTGCCAGGCAATCCCAGGGGAATTAACTACGCGCCTTTTCTTTCTATCGGGTTTTATCTGGGTCTTGACGAGGATTATCCGTACTGCTGCGGATACGGCTTCCCAGACATTACTTTGGATTGCGATTCTTCTCACAATAGCTGCGAGCGCGATTCTCTATCTCACTTGGCAATCCATATTCGATAGGCTTATGTCCGACGCTATCGGCGGAATTTTTTTGCCAAACAACCCGTTCTGGCTGACTGTCACACGTCTGCTCCTGAAAATGGTCCCCGCTGGCATTGGTTTCGGCTGGCTTTACTTACGTCGCGGCCTCGAATCAACAATAATTGCATCGTTAATCGCAAGGGCCGCTGGCTACGCAGCGACCACGCTCTTGCTCGCACGGTTATATTGAACAATGTGGTCGCAGGTAGTCCCTGATAAACGCACAAAACGGACAAGTAGAGTTACTTCAAAATCCGATAATCCAATTAGTGGTTAACAAGTTTTGCCCGAAATATGGATGCATTATTGAGTCGGGATGACATCAATCTTGTTTTTGCGGTACGCTTCCATCATGCGCTCGCTTCCTTTGATAGTGGGGGTAATTGCACTCGCATTTGTCGCTTCCGGCGTGCTTCGAGCGCAACAAATCACAACCACGGCCACCGGTACGAAAGTAGTAGTGCATTACACCTCGGGCGACCATTCCAGTGAGTTTACGACTTACACAATGCGGGACCGGTGGCGCGTGGAATCTCGAAATTCCGTAGGCAAGAGGAATGCCGATGGATTAATTGAGTACATGGACCCGCTTGCAGACGTCACTATTGGCAGATGTGACCTCGGACAGAGTTTTGAGTTGAATACTAAGGTTAAGGAATATACGTCAGCGGTATATCCGGCTCGTCGATTAGCCCCGGAACCTTTAGCGGACTTTAATAACCCGACAAAAGACAACACAGAGGCGCCCCTGCCGATTACGAAGCGGGTGGAGATAACGACTATCGATACAGGAGAGCGCGAGAGAATTTTCGGGCATGTCGCAAGGCACGTCATCACCACGATAAAACAAACGGACTTGGATTCATTGCATCCGACAACGACCGAGTCCATCACGGACGGTTGGTACATCGACTTAGACCAGAATATTTCATGCAAACCGAAACCGAGTAAGGAAAACAAGACGCACGGCTATGCGCTATTGTTTGTTGGCAAATCGACGGTGCCAGTAGGAAGGTCTGAATACAAGTACATCGGACCGCGAGAGCGTGGATTTGCGGTCAAAGAGATTCAAACTTCAACAAAGACAACGTTTCCAGGTGTTAGGAATTCTCCAGGGTCGGTCTATGAATCAGAGGTAACGGAGTTAGTGGAAGCGCCGCTTGACCCGGACGTATTCGACGTGCCTGCCGATTTCAAATATGTCGAGCATATTCCGTGAAGCACGGGTGGCATCGAAGCTAAATGTGGCCTGAAAATGAAACGACCTGTCCATAAACTTGTCGGACAAGTATTTTAAGTAACTTGACGGGAGAGCCGTAAACCCGCGAAGTTTAAAATTTGGAGCGGCTCGCGGGTCGTTAGCTCGATAGATTCTATTGGCCAACGGCGAGGTATGACTACTCGCGCGGGGGTAGCGGCCGTGACTCCGGCTTCGGCCCAGATCCGCGTGTTGTGGGTCTCCTTCAGGAAAATGCTACCGATGATGAACGTCAAGCCGGCCACAATCATTGGGTAATAAAGTCCGGCATAAATTTTGCCGGTAGCCGCGACCGACGACAGTCCAATGAGCGGGAGCAACCCTCCAAAGCGATGAGCGAGACGAAAAGACCGAGAGTGGCGGTGATCTGGATGAAGCTGGTGTAGAAGCCGCGCTTGCTGTCGGGAACATTTTCGGCCACATAGACGACAGCGCCGCCATACTCTCCACCGAGCGCCAATCCTTGCAGAACGCGAATCAGAATCAGAACGATAGGCGAGAACCAACCGGCCGTGACGTAGGACGGCATCAAGCCGATCGCAAACGTGGACAGACCCATGATGGTGAGCGTTACGAGAAACGCATATTTGCGACCGACAACATCACCGATGCGGCCGAAGAACAACGCGCCGAATGGACGCACGAGAAATCCCACGGCGAATGTGGCGAGGTACGCGATTAACGCGAACGTGTCATGACCCGGCGGATAGAACTTGAGCGACAAAATGGCGGCAAGACTGCCGAAAATGTAGAAGTCGTACCACTCGATCATGGTGCCGACTGCTGAAGCCATGATCACGCGCCATATGCCGTACTCTGAAGTACCGGTCCCTTCCCGTTGCATCGCAATTGCCACGTCTGCCTCCGTTACCTAGCGTGGGTCCTTCCGATCATCCTTTAGCCAGAATCTCTAATCTCTGCGGTTCAGCAGCAGCCCATGCGAATCTCACCATCCACTACGGGAGGGCCGAAGCAATCCTTTGGAACGGGCGTGCCGTGTAAAGTGAGCCAGCAACGACGAGCCGCGTCTGCCACTACAAGAACAACACCGAGCATAAACATCGCCATCAAGATCGTATTTAGATAACCGGTGAACATAGTCTTGGGCGCGCGAGTGAGAGGCCAGAAAATATTCCGAATTGAAAGGATACCGGCGGTAATCGTGGTAGTGCCGACGAATAGCATGGGAAGAGCAGTAATCCAGGCGTATTTCTTCTTGCCCATGTTAATCAAAAAAGTGGTGCTAACCGCCAGTGCGATGGTGGCGAGGAGTTGGTTGCCTGTTCCGAACATGGGCCACAAGGTGGAAATCGAGCCGGTGTAAATCAGGTAGCCCCATGCGAACACGATCAGTCCGGTGGCGACTAAATTACCTGGCAGCCATCTGGTGTCGGCAAATGGCTTGCTCACTTTTCCGAGGATTTCCTGCAGGACATAACGAGCCACGCGCGTGCCGGTGTCAATGGTGGTGAGAATAAAGAGCGCCTCGAACATGATGGCGTAGTGATACCAATAACCCATCAGTGCGGACATTCCCGGCAAGCCACGAAATATTTGCGCCATGCCAATTGCAAGTGAAACAGCGCCGCCCGTACGTCCAGCAAGGTTCTCGCCCACCTGAGCGGAGAACATATCGAGGTTTACGGTATGCAAGCCAAGCTTGGCGTAAACGTCCGGAGGAACGTTGATGGCGAAATAATCTCCGGGAAACATCGAGCACGCGGCAATCAGGGCGAGGACGCCGACGAGAGATTCGGCCACCATGGCGCCGTAGCCAATCATGCGAGCGTCGGTCTCTTTGTTGATCATTTTCGGAGTTGTGCCGGATCCCACGAGCGCGTGAAAACCGGAAATAGCGCCGCAAGCAATGGTGACAAAGAGAAAGGGGAAAAGCGCGCCTTTAATAATGGGGCCGCCACCGTGGAGGTATTGTGTTACGGCAGGGAATTTGATGTCGGGGTGAACGAACAGAACTCCGACAACCAAAACAGCGATCGTGCCGAGCTTGACGTAGGTGGAGAGATAATCGCGCGGTTCGAGAAGCAGCCAGATGGGCAGAACGGAGGCGATGAAACCGTAAGCGGCCATAAGAATTGTGATCTGGTGCGGGGTGAAAGTGAGATGCAGGGCGAATGGCGTCAAGGCGATCCAACGGCCTAGAACAACAGCGGCGATCAACAGAACCACGCCCGCCGCGCTGGGCAGGCCGACCCGCACTTGGCCCGGTGCACTCTTGAACATGTAAAGGCCCATGCCAATCGCGATAGGAATTGTGCTGCCGATGGTGAAAACGCCCCAGGGACTGTTGGAAAGAGCGTTGACAACCACGATTCCAAGGCCGGCCATGGAGACCACGAGTATGAAAAGGATGGAAATCATGGACACCATGCCGGCGAACAGCCCGATTTCGGTGCGGGCAATTTCGGCGAGAGAGCGGCCGGCATGTCGCATGGAAGCTACCAGAACGATGAAATCTTGGACGCAGCCTGCCAGGACAGCGCCGACCAGTAGCCAGATGAAACCTGGAGCAAAGCCGAACTGCGCGGCTAGAGTAGGTCCGACGAGGGGCCCGGCACCGGCGATGGCGGCGAAGTGGTGGCCGAATAGGACGACCTTGGGAGATGGGACATAGTTGTGGCCATCCTCGAAAAGATGGGCGGGGGTGGTGCGCCGATCGTCCAACTCCAGCGCTCTGGCGGCGATGTAGGCGCTGTAATAGCGGTAACCTATTGCGAAAACACAGAGCGCGCCCAGCATTACGGGAAAAGTGTTCACCGGAATCCCATTTGCGACTTGGGTCTGCGCATCCTAGCGCTACTCTCGTCCCGGATACAAATGAATTTGCAGGCGGTAGGATGCGTAAGTGGGCGTGAGCCAGTCCCATCGGACACCTTACCACCCACCGCGCAGCATTCTATCTGTAAGACACCATAACCGCTCAAGAGACCTCTTGATTCGTCGGATTGCCTAACATTTTTTGACCGTACCTGTACTTCCGTACAGGTACAAAAAAATGCCCTGTACGGTGTGCCAGTTTTGCACGCAGCGTAACGGATGTTAGCTGATTCACCACGAATGACATACACGCCGCGAAGGCTCGCGTGGCAGCGTGCTACGCTGAATTATTCCAGCGGAGCTGTATCCGCGGGCGCACACTCATGTCTTCACGACTCGGCGAAATACTCGTTAAAGACAGCCTGATCTCAGGAGATCAGTTGAAGCAGGCGCTCGACTACCAGAAAAAGAATGGCGGGCGGCTGGGGACTTGCCTGGTAAAAATGGGGCTGGTCAGCGACGACGACATCACTGCAGTGCTTTCGCGCCAGTACGGCGTGCCTTCCATCAACCTTAAGTTCTACGAAGTAGATCCCGTAGTCATCAAGCTGGTCCCGCAAGAGACCGCGATTCGTTACCAGATTGTGCCGCTTTCGCGCGTGGGCTCCACGTTGACGATTGCGATGACGGATCCGACCAACGTGTTCGCCATGGACGATATCAAGTTCATGACCGGCTTCAACGTGGAACCGGTGGTGGCGTCTGAGTCGGCAATCAGCGAGGCGATTCACAAGTTTTACGGCGATGTGGAGAGCGTAGAAGAGCTCGACAAGGTGATGAAGGACCTTGCCGGCGATGAAGCTTCGCTGGAACTTTCCGCCGAAGAGCAGGAAATGGATTTGGCCACGCTTGAAAAGGCCGCCGAAGAAGCGCCGATTATCAAGCTGGTCAACTTGATTTTGACGGACGCGGTGAAGCGCGGAGCGAGCGACATTCACGTGGAGCCGTATGAGAAAGAGCTGCGCGTGCGTTTCCGTGTGGACGGCGTGCTGCAGAACGTGATGGCACCGCCGTTGAAATTGAAGGATGCGATTACGAGCCGCATGAAGATCATGTCCAAGCTGGACATCAGCGAAAAGCGGCTGCCGCAAGACGGCCGCATCATGATCAAGTATTTGAAAGACGGGAAGAGGAAAGAACTCGACTTCCGTGTTTCCACGGTTCCAACACTATTCGGCGAAAAAATCGTTTTGCGGTTGTTGGACAAAGAAAATCTGCGGCTGGATATGACCAAGCTGGGTTTCGAACAGGAGTCGCTGACGAAGTTCGAGCGGCAGATTCTGAAACCTTACGGAATGGTGCTAGTGACCGGGCCGACCGGTTCTGGAAAAACGAACACGCTGTATTCGTCGGTCGCGCGCTTGAACACGGTTGAAACGAACATTATGACCGCCGAAGACCCGGTCGAATTTCAGCTGGCCGGGATCAATCAAGTCCAGATGAAGGAACAGATTGGGCTTAACTTCGCGTCGGCGTTGCGCGCATTTTTGCGGCAAGACCCGAACATTATATTAGTAGGAGAAATTCGAGACTTTGAAACGGCAGAAATCGCTGTAAAAGCGGCGCTTACGGGCCACTTGGTTCTTTCCACGCTGCACACAAATGATGCGCCCTCAACCATCAGCCGATTAATGAATATGGGTATCGAGCCTTTTCTGGTGGCTACTTCTGTGAACCTCATATGTGCGCAGCGGCTGGTGCGGCGCATTTGTTCGGGGTGCAAAGAACCGTTGCAGATTCTGCCGCAAGCTTTGATTGAGGCAGGCTACACGCCGGAAGAATCGGAAAAAGTAGTTATTCAACATGGACGCGGCTGCGCGACTTGCAACAACACGGGATACAAAGGCCGCGTGGGTTTGTATGAAGTGATGGAAATTAACGACGAATTGCGCGAACTGATTCTTGTGGGAGCTTCGGCATTGGAATTGAAAAAGAAAGCGCTGGAAACCGGAATGATTACGTTGCGTCGCAGCGGCTTAATAAAAGTCGGTCTGGGGCACACCACGATGGAAGAAGTATTACGAGAAACCGTTCTGTAAGCGGAGGAAATAATGGCTGGCATCACATTAAGCGAACTTTTGAAGAAGATGATCGAGATGCAAGGCAGCGACTTGCACCTTTCGACCAACAGCGCGCCGCGCATTCGCGTACACGGGAAATTGCGCCCGTTGGACATGCCTCCGTTGACGGCGGCAGACACCAAAGCGCTGGCCTACAGCGTGCTGACCGACGTGCAGAAGCACCGGCTGGAGGAAAATCTCGAGCTGGACTTCTCGTTCGGGCTGAAGAGCCTGGCTCGGTTTCGCGGCAACATCTTCCACCAACGCGGCGCGGTAGCAGCCGTGTTTCGTACGATTCCGTGGGAGATCAAGAGCTTCGACGCGTTGGGCCTGCCCAACGTGGTGCGCGGGCTGTGCGACAAGCCGCGCGGCCTGGTGTTGGTAACGGGACCGACCGGATCGGGCAAATCGACGACGCTGGCGGCCATGCTCGACAAAATCAATAACGAGCATGAAGAGCACATGATAACGATCGAGGACCCGATCGAATTCCTTCACAACCACAAGAAATGCCTGGTGAACCAGCGCGAGGTGCACTCCGACACGCATTCGTTCGCCAATTCACTGCGCGCCGCGCTTCGCGAAGACCCGGACGTGGTGCTGATCGGCGAAATGCGCGACTTGGAAACGATTGAGTCGGCTCTGCGAATTGCTGAGACAGGCCACTTGACGTTCGCTACGTTGCACACGAATTCCGCGGTTTCCACCATCAACCGTATCATCGACGTTTTTCCGGCGCACCAACAACCGCAGGTTCGCGCGCAGCTCTCGATGGTGCTGGAAGGAATTCTTTGCCAATCGCTATTGCCGAAGCCGGATGGACGCGGGCGGGCGATGGTGATGGAGATTCTGATTCCGACAGCGGCCATACGCAACCTGATCCGCGAAGACAAAATTCACCAGATTTATTCGGCGATGCAGACGGGCACGGGCACGTCGGGAATGCAGACGTTCAACCAGAGTTTGGCGAACGCCTTCCAACAGAAACAAATCACGCTGGAAGTGGCGCTCGCGCGTTCATCGAATCCAGACGAATTACAAGACTTGATCAACCGTGGAGTAACGTCGGCGCCTATGACTGGCCGGCAACCGGTTAAACGTTAATTGCAGCTCAGCTAGAGGAGGGAAGAGATCATGCCGGTATTTACTTATCAAGGAACGAATAAGGCGGGCACTAAGGTCACGGGCGAGCGTACTGCTAACACGAAGGACGAACTGAAGGCCTCGCTGCGCCGCGAGCAGATCAACGTGAGCAAGCTTTCCGAGAAGGGGAAAGAATTCAGCATCCCCAGCTTCGGAAGCGGTGTGGATTCCAAGGAACTGGCCATCTTTACGCGTCAGTTCTCGGTGATGATCGATGCCGGCTTGCCGTTGGTGCAATGCCTGGAAATCCTGGCGGGCCAGCAGGAGAACAAGACGTTCCAAAAAATATTGAACGGCACGCGCGCGTCTGTAGAAGGCGGCACGACGCTGTCGGCTGCCATGAAGCAGTACGACAAAGTGTTCGACGCGCTGTACTACAACATGGTGGAAGCGGGCGAGACCGGCGGTATTTTGGACACGATTCTCCAGCGCTTGTCGAGTTACATCGAGAAAAACGTAAAACTGAAGCGCGCGGTGAAGTCCGCGATGATCTACCCGGTCGCCGTGTTGGGTATCGCGGGCGCCGTCATCATCCTTCTGTTGTGGAAGGTCGTGCCGATTTTCATCACTTTGTTCAACGGCCTTGGTGTGGACCTGCCGCTGCCAACCAGAATCGTGATCATGATGAGCAACTTCATCGGCAGCATTTACGGATTGCTGATCCTGGTGTTTTTTGTGGGCATCATTTTTGCCTTGAAGTTCTGGTACGGCACGCCACAGGGTCGGTACGCGATAGACAGCATCTTACTGAGGCTGCCGTTGATCGGAATTTTGTTGCGCAAGATCGCGGTAGCACGATTCACGCGAACACTGGGAACATTGATCTCGAGCGGCGTGCCCATTCTAGAGGGCCTCGATATTACGGCACGCACCTCGGGCAATGCCGTGGTTGAACGGGCCATCACCGCGACTCGAAAAGCGGTGGAAGCTGGGCGCTCGCTGGTGGACCCACTGAAAGAAACAGACGTGTTCCCAGGCATGGTGACGCAGATGATTGGCGTTGGCGAACAAACCGGCGCGATGGACGCCATGCTGCAAAAGATTGCGGACTTCTATGAGGATGAAGTTGACGCGGCGGTGAAGGACCTACTGACGGCTATGGAACCAATCATGATCGTGGTGTTGGGCGTGGTCGTCGGCGGAATCGTTATTTCCATGTACTTGCCACTATTCTCGTTGATCGGGAAACTCGCCGGTCACTAAACCCGGGCCGCCCGGCGCGAAGTGGGATTGTCGCTATGCGGCAGTCCCATTCGCTGTAATTTGCGGTAAAAAATTCTTCCGTGAGGACCCGGCCGGTGAAGTCAGCGGGCCCGGCAACGAACGCAGATGAAATCCGCAACCAGCGTAAGTGAATGGCTGCCCTGGCTGGGCCGCGTCCGGTTTTTAGCCATTACCTTTCTGCTGGGCATCGTGGTGGCCGCACGGCAACTCACACCTATTTCAATATCCGTCCGATCTTTTGTTCCACTTGTGGCGCTGTGGTACATGCTTGCGGTCGTTTACGTGATTTTGCAGCGATGGGCGCCGCAGGCGCGCGCGCATGCTCCGGTTCAGATTATCTGCGATCTGCTTGTTATCACCGGCGTGGTGTACACCACGGGAGCGCAGGACAGTTATTTCATTTCGCTGTATCTACTTGTGATTCTGATGGCCAGCGTGCTGTTTTCGCGGCGCGGAGTATTTCTGGTGGCGGGTGCAAGTTTCGCGTTGCTTGCAAGCGTAATCGAACTGACTTATTACGGTGTCTTTCCTCATACCGCAAGTTCTGACCCCACGCCCCGCATTTTGGATTCCTGGCTGGCCAGCAACTTCTTCGCCTTTATCGCTGTGGCATATCTGGGAAGTCTGCTCGCGCAAACACTGCGTAAGAAGGGCGTTGAACTGGAAGCCAAGAGTGAAGAACTCAAGGACCTCCAAGCATTCAATCAGGACATCATCGAATCCATGCGCGGCGGTTTGCTTACCACCGACCTGGAAGGCCAGATACTGCTGATTAACCACGCGGGTGCGGAAATTATGGGGCGCGAGGCTGAACCGCTTCGCGGGCAAAAAGTACAAGATCTGTTCCCGGGATTCTGGCCGGTGGAAATGGACGGCGTAGGGAATCCGGTTGCAGCGCGAAAAGAAATCGAGTTTCGAACGCCGACCGGAACGGTGAGGTTCCTCGGTCTATCGATTTCGCCGTTGCGCACGAGCCAGAATCAGAACAGTGGCTTCGTTTACAACTTTCAAGACCTCACGCAATTGAAACGCCTCGAACGCGAGGTGCTGACCAAGGAGCGCATGGCTGCGCTGGGACGGCTTTCGGCGGCCATTGCGCACGAAATTCGCCAGCCGTTGACGGCGATGACCGGCGCGCTAAAAGAATTGGCGCGGCTGGCTCCGCTGGAAGATGACGACAAAAAGCTTGTGAATATTGTCAGCCGCGAGTCGCAACGGCTAAATCAAATCATCACCGATTTCCTGGATTACTCTCGCGAAAAAACCTATACGTTCGCGGACTTGGATGTGGTCCCGATTATCGAGGAAACACTTCTGCTGCTGGAGCGCGACGCCACGGCAAAAGGGAAGTACCGCTTTGACCGGCAGATTACCGCGCGGAACGTCCGCGCGCTGGTCGATCGCGACGCCCTAAAGCAGGTTTTCTGGAATCTTTGCAATAACGCGCTGCGTGCCATGCCCAACGGCGGAGTTCTGCATGTTGAACTGTCAGTGGACGAGTCCTGGGCGCGCATTTCAATTCGCGATACGGGCATTGGACTTGATTCCCGCGAACTGACGCGCATTTTTGAGCCTTTCCAATCCGGCTTCACGGGTGGGACCGGCCTTGGGTTGGCCATCGTGTATCAGATTCTGCAAGCGCATCGCGGCCGTATTCGAGTGGAGACGGAAAAGGGTGAGGGAGCGGAGTTCATTGTGGAACTTCCGCGTTCTACTACATCGCGAGCACCGCAGCGGCCTACAAAACGCAAGCAAACGGAATTAGTTGCGGCAGGGAAAGGCTAGGGCGATGGCTCACTTACTTATAGTCGATGACGAGCCGTCCATACGCGAGCTTCTGGAGATAAGTTTTCGCAAGGAGGGCCACAAGGTGGAAGTGGCCTCCTCGGGAGAGGCCGCGAAGTCGCGGCTAGCGGCCCAGATATTCGACATCGTGGTGTCCGACATTTGCATGCCGGATATGGATGGCGTCGAATTGCTTCGGTACAGCAAGGAAGTTTGTCCTTCCACGATTTTTATTCTGATTACGGGTGTGCCTACGATCGACACGGCCATCGATGCTGTAAATTTTGGCGCGGATCGTTATGTGGTTAAGGGCGACCGCTTGCTTGACGAATTGCGGCCTGCCGTTCAACAGATTACGGAGAACCAACGGCTTAAAAAAGAAGCAGGAGAACTGCGCCGCCAGATTCGGAGGCTCACCGGGTTTGACCACATCATCGGAACAAGTCCGAAGATGCGCAGTCTTTTCGAGATGATTGCGACGATCGCGCCACAGTCGAGCCGTGTGTTGATTACGGGCGAGAGCGGAACCGGCAAAGAGTTGGTGGCGCGCGCGATTCACGAGAATAGTGCACGCGCGAAGACGCCGTTCGTCACGATTAATTGCGGAGCATTTCCGGAAACGCTGTTGGAATCGGAACTCTTCGGATACATGCGGGGTGCGTTCACGGGAGCCAACGAAAACCGCCGGGGACTGTTCCAGGCGGCGGATGGCGGAACGCTTTTCATGGATGAGATAGGTAATATGAGCCTGACCATGCAGGTGAAACTCTACCGCATTTTGCAAGAGGGCAAGGTCCGTCCCGTCGGAAGCACGGAGGAAACCAGCGTTGACGTTCGCGTGATTGCCGCGACGAATAAAGACCTGGAAAAAGAGATTGCGGAAGGACGCTTCCGTGAAGATCTTTTCTATCGGCTCAACGTGATCCCGATTCATCTTCCGCCACTGCGAGAACGCCGGGACGATATTCCTCTCTTGGCCAGGGCATTTTTGGACCGCTACGCGAAGTCCATGAACAAAAAGATCGAGGGGATCGAGCCGGAAGCGATGCGGAGGCTGGAAGTTTACGATTGGCCTGGAAACGTGCGCGAATTGGAAAATACGATTGAACGCGCGGTGGCGCTGGAAACAACCAAGCGTGTATCGCTGGAAGGGCTGCCAGAGCGCGTTACAAATTTCTACCAGGAATCTCATTCCAACGGGCAGCATGAAACAAAACCTTATCTGATCCCGGATGCCGGCATGGATCTCGAGAAACTTATTTCTTCCACTGAAAGAGCCTATTTGCTGGCTGCTCTGGAATGTTCCGGAGGGGTTCGCATACGCGCTGCAGAAATGTTGAAGATGACCTACCGATCGTTCCGCCACTACGCAAAAAAACACGGAGTTTAATAACGTTTCACATTGGTGCGGGGTTGTGAAAGTCTCTGCTGCCGACTTTTTCCGTCTTTTTATTTCCGATTTGAAACAGAGCAGCTATTTCCTCTCACGCCTGGAAATTCCGCGCGCGAAGCAGTTGGCAACACTCCACTTAGCCAGCGTTCTCTCCTGGTCTGTGCATCTGCCTGAGCAGACCAGAGTAGCGTTATTCACCTCACCACCACTGCTGCAGCACCGACGATGGCCAGCCCGCCGCTTCAGTAGTTAGCTTCAAGCGGCACTGAATAACGAACAGGGAAGAGAACCTCTCCTTCTGCTAATCCAAAACCCCGGCTACCCTCCTTATAAGGTTAGCTCAATTGTTCTGTACTTCTCATCTTGTGAGAGTCCCTAAGGCTCTCCAAATCAGCGCTTAGGAGCCCTTTCGCGGCGTTTTGGGCAGCCAAAAATAGTCCAAAACTGAGCCCTTGAGAAACGTCCCCATGGGCGACGGTGCGATAGCCTAACGGAAGCTGCTCACATCCGTTTGATAACAAAGGGCATATTAGGCTGTGTCGTGTCGATACATAGCGTGCAGCGTTCTGGCAGACGGCTTGCCACTAAGGGGTGTACCCCGCCAGGGAGTACAAAGAGTTCAGTAAGTCATCTAAGGAGAGATGAAGATATGAATAAGAAACAGAAGGGTTTCTCACTTATCGAATTGCTGATCGTCGTCGCGATCATTTTGATTATCGCGGCCATCGCAATTCCGAACTTGCTGCGCGCCCGCATGGCGGCCAATGAAGCCTCCGCGGTCGGTTCGATTCGTACCATCAACACTTCTGCGGTTACCTACTCTTCGAGCTGGGGCGTGCAGTTCCCAGGGTCTTTGGCAGCTATGGCTGGCGCACCGGGCGGCGTTGCAGTTTGCGGCGCGGCGATTTTGATTGACCCAGTCCTAGCCGCGGCAACAGCAGCAGCCACGGCGAAGAGCGGTTATTACTTCACCTATGTGGGAGCCACGGCAACCCCGGCAGTCGGCGGATGCACCGGTTTCCAGACCTACACGATTGTGGGACAGCCTGCAACGGTGGGACAGAGCGGTCAGCGCGGGTTCTTCAGCGACCAGAGCGGCGTCATCCGTTACACCACGGACGGCAGCGCACCAACAGTCGCCAGCCCCCCGCTCCAGTAATACTTGTCTACTGTCGCAGGGAGGAGTCTAACTCCTCCCTGCGTTCAGTTTTTCAAGCACAAAATCATACAGGGAGTGCGTAGATGCTAGTTAAAAGAGAAGACAATCCAATATTCGGCCTGATTCAAAATGACCATAAGCAGGGTTCACAGGGCTCCTATCCAGCTGAATCCCCTTTGTTCACATTGGGTCAAAAGAGAGAGGAAATGAAAAGGGATCAGAAGGGATTCTCGCTGATTGAGCTGTTGATCGTTGTAGCAATCATTTTAATTATCGCGGCTATTGCAATTCCGAACTTGCTGCGAGCCCGCATGGCGGCCAATGAGGCGTCCGCGGTCGGTTCCATTCGTACCATCAACACTTCAGCGGTTACCTATTCGTCGACCTGGGGCGTGCAGTTCCCAGCGTCGATGGCGGCAATGGCTGGCGCACCGGGCGGCGTTGCAGTTTGTGGCGCGGCTCTTTTGATTGATCCGGTTTTGGCCGCTGCAACGGCAGCAGCGACGGCCAAGAGCGGTTATTACTTCGCGTACGTGGGAGCCACGGCAACTCCAGCAGTCGGCGGATGCACGGGTTTCCAGACCTACACGGTTGTAGGGCGGCCTGCGACGGTAGGACAGAGCGGCCAGCGCGGATTCTTTAGCGACCAGAGCGGCGTGATCCGATACACCACGGACGGCAGCGCTCCTACGATCGCCAGTCCTCCGCTGCAGTAGGTGAGGTATACAAGGTAGGGTTATGCGAGTCGAAGGAAAATACAATTCGGCCGGCAAACGCACTCAGAAAGGTCGCGGTAACGATTCGCGCGGGTTCAGCTTGATCGAACTGCTAATCGTTATCGCGATCATTCTGATCATCGCGGCAATTGCCATTCCGAATTTGATTCAGGCTCGCATATCGGCAAATGAAGCGGCGGCAGCAAGCAGCATAAGGACTATTACCACTGCGGCGGTTGTATATTCCACGACCTACTTAAACGGGTATCCGCCTGCCATAACGACTTTGGGACCACCCGCGGGCGGTCAAGCTACGTGCGACTTTGCGGACCTGATCGACCCAATTCTCACCACGGCTCCGTTTCAGAAGAGCGGCTACACCTATACTTATGCCGGGTCATCTCCTGTGCCGGTTGCAGGCGGGTGCTCCGCTCCAGGCTTCAACGCCTACCTGGTGACCGCAGTTCCCATGATCGCCGGTTTCACGGGCAACCAGAGCTTTTGTAGCGAGGAGCCGGGTGTGATTCACTACAACACCAACGGCACCGTAATCGCCAGTAGCGGCGCATGCGTCGCACTACCCACTCTGCAATAATCTTCTCGCCGCGCCGAATTTCGTCTACACAGCTGAATCTTGCTAAGATCTAACGGTGATTTGCTTTCTCCTTTTTGTATTTCTCGTGCCATTTCGTCCCGCAGCGAAAAATACCAAAGATGCGCGTCAAGTGGCTCGCGCGATGGAAGCGCACTATCATCGGGCCACGACACTCAAAGCTCACTTTTTCGAAAAGTATTCCGACGGCAGCGGCGGCGTTTCCGCGGAATCCGGAACGGTTTATTTCTCGAAGCCTGGGCGGATGCGTTGGGAGTATGAATCACCGGAAGAAAAACTGTTCATTGTGGATGGCGCGAACGTTTGGTTCTACATTCCAGCCGATCGCACGGCCAGCCGCGCGAAGATTGGCGCGAGTTCGGATTGGCGAACTCCACTGGCGTTCCTTACGGGGAAAAGTGATTTCGACCGGCTGTGCCGTAGCATGCAAATCGTGAACGCGGCGAACGGGGTTAAAAGTAGTTCCGACGATCACGCCACGAATCCTGGCGACACGCTCTTACGTTGCGCGCCTCGCCTGAGTTCGGACGCTCCCGATCAGCAGATTAGTGAAGTTTTGTTGGAGGCAGATTCCGAGGATCGACTCGTTCGAATTGTAATCCGCCAACCTGGTAAACTTGAAACGGAGTTTCGATTCGGAGGCTGGGAAGAAAACATTCCGATTCCGGAGGCGAAATTTCATTTCGTGCCGCCGCCCGGAGTGGCGGTGGTGGACGAATCCACCCTAGCCGGAGCTCTGCACTGAGATTTGTCGAAAGTGAGTCATAACACCCTGCTGTTGCAGCTCCCCAGCTACTAGCAAAACTCAACGGCAGCCAAATCACGCATTGCGTGGTTTAAAGCCGTCATCCAGCCTGTTTTAGGCCATGTAACATCCTAGTAATGCAGGGTTGTTGGGCTCGCGACATGCTCCCGAAGGGGTATGGTAAACTGGATATCAAACGTCTCGGTGGGCGAGGCGTCTAAGTTCTAATATGACCGAATTTGTCTGCAAAGTTGGAGATACCTCTGGGCGCACGTTCCAGCAATTGGAAACGGCACAATCAGAGGCGGAGGCGAGGCAGAGGCTCGTCGACCGAGGACTATTTGTCTTCTCGGTTCGCTCGCAGTTCGACCTGCTGACGCGGTTCAGCGGGTCGAAAACCGATAGCAGAATACGCCCTGCGGATTTTCTGATCTTCAACCAGCAGTTCAGCACACTAATCAAGGCCGGGCTGCCGATCTTAAAAGCACTTGATTTGCTGGCCGAGCGAGCTGCAGCGCCTCGTTTAAGGCCGATTCTTCGCGACGTTCGACAGCGCGTTCGCGACGGCGCTTTGTTGTCTGAAGCTTTAGCTGCGCAGGGATCGTTTCCGGCTGTGTATGTGACGGCAGTGACCGCAGGTGAGCGCAGCGGAAACCTTACTGGCGTTATCGACCAATACATTTCGTATTTGCGCGTGAGCACGGGCTTTCGTCGCGCGTTGGCAACGGCTTTGATTTATCCAGCGATCCTGGTACTCGCGGTCATCGTGATCGTCACGTATCTGGTGACCTATGCCATGCCGCAATTTTCGAAACTTTATCAGGACTTAGGCGTGCCGCTGCCGAACGCAACCAGAATTCTGCTAGACTTGTCTGTACCATTCCGCAATTATTTCTTCGTGTTCGCGGGTGTTTTCGTTTTTGGTTTTGCTGCACTGTATCTGTGGACCAGGACTTTGCAGGGCGCACTGGCGATTGATCGTCTGAAGCCGAAAGTTCCCGTACTTGGCGACATCTGGCTAAAAGGCGAGATCGCACAATTTGTGCGCACGCTGGCGACTCTTCTGGCCGGTGGAACGCCGCTCGTTTCAGGCTTGCAGACATCCTCAGCCGCAATTGGAAGCCGTCTGATTGCAACTTCGGTCGAGGAAGCTTCCGAACGCGTTCGCGAAGGGAAAACGCTGAGCGAGAGCTTGGCGGAAACGCATCTCGTGCCGCCTCTGGCTCTGGAAATGATCGAGGTTGGCGAGGCGTCGGGAGCGCTTCCGGCGATGCTCACGAGCGTCGCGGAATTTTATGAAGAGGAAGTCGCCACGCGATTGCAGCGAACTCTTGTGTGGGTAACGCCGGCAATTCTCGTAGTGATGGCAGTGGTGATAGGGTTTATCCTAATATCGCTGTATCTCCCCCTGTTCTCCCTCCAAATAGGTTCAAACGGGGGCTAACGTTCAATGGCAACGCTGAATAACAATCCGGTACTCGGCAATCTTTCCAATGATGGTGAGCGCGAACAAGCTCGCAAGTTGGCGGAGCGCTATCGCTGTCCGTTTGTGGATTTGAAAGAGCAGCGTATCGATCCCGAACTTTTCCGCAGTATTCCTGCCGAACTGATGTTCCGCTACAAGTTCGTGCCGTTGGAATCGCGTGACACCACTTTGACGGTGGCCATGGCGGATCCCAGCCAATTGCAGCTCACCGACGAGCTTTCTCTTCTGCTGGGAAAGCGTCTGCAGATAAAAGTGGCAACGACCTCGCAGATTGACGACTTGTTGAAGCGCACAGAACAATCCCAGCGCGTGCTCGATCAAGCCACCGAAGGCTTCACGCTGCAAGTGGTTGGCGACGAAGAGGACAGCGAAGAAAACATTTCGATGGACAAGCTGTCGCGCGGCGATACGGGCGTCAGCCCAGTCGTGCGATTGGTGAATACAGTTATTTATACGGCGCTCGAAAGGCGCGCTAGCGACATTCACATCGAGACGCGTAACCTGGAAGTGGTGGTGAAATACCGCATTGACGGCGTTTTGCAGTACGCCATGCAGCCGCTGGCTAAAGAATGGCACGCCACAATTCTTTCGCGTATCAAAGTGATGAGCGAACTCGACATCGCCGAGCGCCGTGTTCCGCAGGACGGCCGCTTCCGCGTGCGCTATAAAGGGCGTTTCATCGACTTCCGCGTTTCGATTATGCCGTCGGTCCACGGCGAAGACGCTGTGCTTCGCGTCCTGGACAAAGAGACGCTGAGCGAAAAGTTCCATAATCTTACGTTGGATGTGGTGGGCTTCGACCAGCAGGACATGACGCGGTTCCGCCGCTACATTCACGAGCCCTACGGCATGGTGCTCGTCACCGGCCCTACCGGTTCTGGAAAGACAACCACCCTTTACGCGGCCATTAACGAAATCAAGAACGACGAAGACAAGATCATCACGATTGAAGATCCGGTCGAGTATCAAGTGCGCGGCATTACGCAGATTCCAGTGAACGAGAAAAAGGGACTCACTTTCGCGCGCGGGTTACGGTCTATTTTGCGTCACGACCCGGATAAAATCATGGTCGGCGAAATTCGAGACCAGGAGACCGCGCAAATTGCGATCAATTCTGCGCTCACAGGGCATCTGGTGTTTACCACGGTGCACGCGAACAACGTGACGGACGTAATCGGCAGGTTCATAAACATGGGCGTGGAACCCTACAACTTTGTTTCCGCGCTGAACTGCATCCTGGCGCAACGGCTGGTGCGCGTGATCTGTGAGAATTGCAAAAAGAAGGTGCAATATTCGCCCGAGGTTTTGAAAGAGTCCGGCCTGGATCCGGCAGAATGGATGCAGGTTCCGTTTTACGAAGGGCCGGGCTGTTTGGAATGCTCCGGCAGCGGTTATCGAGGACGTAGCGCGATCACGGAACTTTTGGATCTTTCCGACCGGATTCGCGAGATGATTATCAATCGGCGGCCCACCTCGGAAATTAAGCGCGTGGCGAAGGAAGAGGGGATGACTTTTCTGCGCGACTCCGGCTTGGGCAAGATTCGCGCGGGCGTGACAACGTTGCGCGAGATAAACAAGGTGACTTTTCTTGACTAGCGCGGCTAGCCTGACAACTCAATTTTACGATCTTGGCCCTGTCCGACGCATCGAACGCTGGCTCACTGCGATGCCGCATCCGCCTTTGGTGGTTGACATCGCGTCCACACACGTAGCGGCGGCTCGCTGGGGGAAAATTGGCGGCTCGCTGGATTCCTTTGCTGTAGAGCCTTTGCCGCTGGGATCGGTGATGCCCTCTCCGGTGGAAATGAACGTGGCCCAGCCGGACGCCGTCAAGACCGCGCTGCGCCGGACTTTTGACCGTGTTCCTGCTCGCGAACACGGCATCGTGCTTTTGATCCCTGATTTGGTGGTCCGCGTTTTTATTTTGCCTTTCGATAGTTTACCGCGAAGTGCGAACGAAGCGATGCCGCTCCTACGTTGGCGCTTGAAAAAAAGCGTGCCGTTTGATGTGGACGAGACGGTGGTGTCCTGGATGCGGCAAGCCGGGAACACGGGTAATCTGGAAGTCGTCACGGCGGTCGCGCGTCAGAAAATTATCCGCGAGTACGAAGAAATCCTGGAAAGTTTGGATGCGAAGGTGGGAGTGGTCTTGAGTTCGACGCTGGCAACGCTGCCTTTGCTGGAAGAGCGGGGCGCCACGCTTCTGGTGCGCATGTCGGGCAAGACCATGACTACTGTGATGGTGCGGCAGGGAAGCCTTTGCGTGTATCGTTCCACGGATATGACCAGCGAAGCGGCTACGTTAAATCCGCAAGCCATGCTCGACGAAATTTTTCCGGCGGTTGCTTATTATCAGGATACCTGGGGCGGCGCGGTGGACTGGGTGCGGCTCACCGGTTTTGGGCAGCGTGAAGAAACATTTCGCCGCGCTCTCTCGGAAGAATTAAAGTGTTCGGTTGGATCGCTCGCTGAGTCGGAAGGCGCGTCGCGTCTGGATCCCGGCGCAAAAGATTTGCTCCGCCAGAATCAAGAAGGTCTGGTGGGCTGGATGATGAACGGAGGCTCTTAAGCGCTGCGTGCGTTTGTAACTCATGAAACTTCGGCTAAATCTCGCAACCAAGCCGCTTGAAAATAAACGGCCCTTCCTTGCCGCTGCCGGAACCTTAGCCGCGGTCGGAATTCTATTGTTGCTTCTGCTATCTCATGGCGCTTACAAGTCCTGGCGCGCGAACCGCGATTTGCGCGCGGATATCGCACATTGGGAAAATGAAATCGACGTTTATAAACAGAGACAGCGGGTCTTGCAGGATTATTTTCGTTCGCCGCAGGCCCAGCAGATTCTGGACCGCGCCGCGTTTCTAAACTCGTTGATCAGCGAGCGCAGTTTTCCGTGGACCAAGATCTTCATGGACCTTGAGAACACTTTGCCGGCCGGTGTTCGCGTGGTGAATATTGCGCCGACCTTGAAAAACGGAAGGGCGGTCGTTCAGAT
Source organism: uncultured Acidobacteriota bacterium (assembly GCA_963714785.1). Taxonomy (GTDB): domain Bacteria; phylum Acidobacteriota; class Terriglobia; order Acidiferrales; family UBA7541; genus Palsa-295. The sequence continues at coordinate 19,902 of CAVQQE010000018.1, read as the reverse complement.
CACCGTGGGCGCCACAAACGACGAGAGCAAAATCAAATTCCTGGAAGCGCTGGAAAAATCGCGGGCGTTTTCCAACGTCCAAGTGCAGGAAGAGCGGCATTTGGAGCAGGCTTCGGCTTCCGACAAAATCGTGCTGCAACTTACAGCATTGTACGAGACTACATGAACACAACACGCCCCTGGGATACTTGGAAGAAAATAATTCTTTCGGCGCTTGGGCTTCTGCTGCTGGCGGACTTGGCGCTGGTCTTCGTTCTTTGGCAAGCTTCGCGCGAAGGCGTGGATAGCATGCGCGCGCAACGGGCCCGTCTGGAGACTCAGGCCAAACTGCTGAAAGCGGATGTCGCTCGCGGCGATAAAATCAGGGCATCGCTACCGACCGTAGGCAAGGACTGCGACGCTTTCTATCACGACGCGTTTCTGGATTCGAGCACGGGTTATTCGGACATTGAATCGGACCTGGGAAATATCGCCGTGAAATCAGGCTTGCGGGTTGGCGGCCTGACGCTGAACCAGAAAGAAGTGAAAGGCCGGGGAGTGACGCTGATCACTATTTCGGAGTCCGTAGACGGCGATTACCCCGCGATCATTAAATTCATCAATGGCCTGGAGCGTTCGAAATATTTTTATCTTTTGAATAATCTTCAGCTCGATACGTCTAACCTGGGAGGCATCCGGCTGCGTTTGGAACTGCGCACATATTTTAGGACCTGAGGAATGTCGCGGCGAACACAAATCGGAGTGCTGATAGGGCTGGTGATCTTGCTGCTGGTTGTGTATATCTCCAACCGGCCGCAAATGCCCGGCCTTCAGGGTGTGATGGCGTCGGACAGTTCGTTCCAGCCGTTGAACGTTGACGAGCCCGAGCTGCGGCTTGATTTGCTTGCGAAACTTCAGAAGCTAGATTATCCGGCCGGAGCGCATCGCGACATATTTACCAACGTGGCTCTGCCTCCGCAACTTACGGCAGAAGAGAAAAGACGTCAGGAACATCAATATCCGACGGTGCAGCATCCGCCGCCACCTCCTCCTGTGGAGGTTCCAGCGCAATTTTTTGGATACGCTTCAATGCGAAGTAGTCCGCACCGGTTGGCATTTTTCCTGAATGGCGACGAAGTATTGGTGGTGCAGGAAGGATCGGTTTTTCTTGGCCGTTTCCGGCTGGACAAAATTGGAAATGATTCAGCCGACGTGGAAGAAGTGTCCAGCGGACGCCACGCGAGCGTGCCGATGGTGGCGCCGCCTGCCGGAACTCCCGCTCCGGGCGGGGACCAGCCGCCGCCAAATCAATGAGAGATGCACGACATTCCGGCGGGCCTCAAGCTGGCACACGCGACGACGTCCAACGCCGCGCTCACGGACGCCATTCGCAAGAATCGGGCTTCGCGTTCCTGATGGCGCTGGGAATGATTTTTATAGCGCTTGCTCTGTCGCTGGTCATCCTTGAGAATTTTGTTACTGATGGCAAGCGCACGCGCGAAGAGGAAACCATTTGGCGCGGTGAACAATACGAGCGCGCCGTGCGGCTCTATTACCATAAGATGGGCCGCTACCCGCAAACAATCGACGACCTGAAAAAGGGTGGACTCAATCTTCACTTCCTGCGCCAGGAATACAAAAATCCGATGAATAAAACAGATGGAACCTGGCGGTTCATTTACGTAAATGCCGCCGGCCAAATCATGGGCAGCACGCGGTACAACAATCTGCAGCAAATGGTCCTGATCGATCAGTATGCCGGCCTGATTCCGGGAGCGTCGCCGACCGGTTCTATGATGCCAGGCCAAGGGATGGGAGTTTCGGCCGCGAGCCTCGCGAGCACCAGCGGGATCGCGGGCTTCGGTGGCATCGGTGCTGCCGGTGGCCTGTCTGGCGCAAGCTTGCAACAACAGCAACAACTTCAGACTGTGTTGGCTGGAATTCTAAACCCGGGGGACACGACTCCTGACCAGTCAAACAGCGGGACGCAACTGCCGCCTTTAGACAGTTCGCAAAATGGAACGTCTCAGGCAGGAAATTCGTCGGGCAGTTCAGGGACTACGCAGTCTGACACATCACAGACCGACACATCGCAGTCCGGAACGGCGCCTCAGCTACCCGGTAATTTGGCGGGACAACTTCCGCCGGGTGTGACGCAAGATCAAGTGAACCAGTTTCTGCAGAATGGACAGCTTCCTGCGGGAATTACTCCAGACCAGGTAGCCCAGTACGTTCAAGGCATGCAACTCCCGCCGGGCGTGACGCAGGATCAAGTAACTCAGTACATTCAGAATTTGCAGCAAGGTGGGGGTAGTTCGCCAAATCCGCAAAATCCGACGCAACAAAACGGACAAGCCGGTTTTGGATCGGCGCCAGGACAAAATGGTCAGTCAGGACTCGGATTGTCGGCTGGCCAATTGGGACTCGGGTCGTCGAGCCAATCGTCACTAACCCTGAGCCCCTTGCTGGCTTTGAAGCCGACCGGGCCAGTTGACAGCCCTGTGCTTGGCGCTTTTTTTACCGGCGTTGCTTGTACCACGGATGCCAAGGGCGTGAAAGTTTACCGCCGCGCGAAAAAGTACAAAGACTGGGAATTCATATGGAATCCGCTGGAAGATGCGCTGGTAGCAGCCCAGCAGCCCGGCGGCCAGCAGGGCGGCTTATTGCCGGGCCAAGCGGGGGCAACACCCGGAGTGGGCGGAAGTAGCTTGACCAATAGTTTTGGAGCTTCCTCAGGTATATCGATCGGATCTGGAACGACTGGATCCGGATCGTTCGGTTCTTCACCGCAACAACCACAACAACCGCAGCAACAGCAGCCTCAGTAAAATCCATCGATTCTCACGCGTGCGACAAACCGCTTCGTGCGTGCGGCGATTTATGTTTATTTTCACGTTGGGGAGTACGAGCGCTGCGGCGAAAAATTTCGTCTGATTGGTAATTAAGAGTCGAAACAACAACGAATTACTTAGTCAGCAAAAGAGCGGGAGACGATGCCAGGCGAGCGGTAATCAGCCTCACGTATTTTTGGGTTTCGGGGAAGGGAGGAACGCCGCCGTATCGCTCCACCATTTCCGGGCCCGCATTGTAAGCGGCCAGCGCCAGCGAAAGATTGCCACGATATTTTTCCAGCAGATCTTTCAAGTAGTGCGTGCCGGCGTCGATATTCTGTGCGGGATCGAATATGTTTGCCACCGAATAACGCGCGGCGGTCTGCGGAATTAGTTGCATTAAACCTTGGGCCTGCTTGCGAGACACGGCGCGCGGATTGAAATTCGATTCCACTGCGATCACACCGGTAATTAGTTTTTCATCCAATCCGTGTTTTAAGGCTGCTGCACGAATCAAGTTGCCGTAAGGACCGGCAGCCGGCGGAGCAGCAGGTTGCGCAATGAATTGATCTTCGGGTTCGATGGAAACGAGGTCGTCGGCTTGTACTTCCACGCTGCCACCGGTCATCGACAAGTGCACGTGATCGCCGGTCCGCTCATATCCGGTAATATGCAGGCGCACACCGGAGCGCAGAACGGCGTAGTCGGCTCGGACGGTAGGCGCAGCCGCAGCAACGAAGCTCAACGCCGCAAATATCGTAACGGTTTTCTTCGAACCGGACATTCCTGGCTGTGACTCCACTTCGCTTTGCCTTCGCAGCCCGCTGCGATTCACTATGCAATTATACCGCGGACCGCTTGCCGCGTGCGACCTCATATCTTTCCGAGGACGTAGGTATTAATGGCTTCGGCCACTCCACACTCATCATTCGATGAAGTGATGGCCCATCCCAAGGATTTCAGTTCAGCCACGCTATTGGCCATCACTACCGGAAGGCCTGCAAATTCGAGCATTTCGCGATCGTTCCAATTGTCGCCCAGGGCCATTATTTCTTGGCGGTGAATTCCTCGGCGGCGCGCCCATTCTTTCAGGGCCACACCCTTGGTGACTCCGGGGCGGAGAACGTCGAGGATTGAGAAATCGCGCTGTTCGTATTCGGTGAGCGCAAGCGTGAAGTCGGCGGCAATCGGCAGCGCGGCAAGCTCGCGCATAGCTTTCCGGATCGGTTGGCAGCCTCCGGTGAACATCACTTGAATCGGATCCTCGCCATTTAGACAATCGACCAGTGGAGAAACCTCAGCGATGTAGGCGCGGTTCCTGCGAAAATATCCGCCGCGAAGCGGATCCTCCCACTCAACTTTTTCCAAGATTACTTGGCGTTCCATAGGACGGTCGAAAATCACGGCGGCGTTCGCGCGAAATTCCTCGGTTGAATCGATCACTTGCCGCGCGGTACGGCTCGGAAGCAAAAGCTGCTGATGTGTTTCTCCGCTCTTGCTCTTAATCAGCGCGCCGTTGCTGACGATTAAGTAAAGGTCGCATGGCAAGGCATCCGCGATTGGGCGCGCAAAACCGAATCTCCTTCCGGTAACCAGCACAATTTCGACTCCGCGCGCGGCCGCTTCTCCCACAGCTTGCGCGTTTTTCTCCGGAACTTGCGCGTGGCTATCGAGCAGAGTGCCATCGATATCCATCGCGATTAGTTTTATTGCCATGCGTCTATTCTATCGTGATATGTGCAATGCCATTTGAAAGTAGGCCGAGATAGCTCATTCAGACGAGTCAGAGGCCGCCTGCCGATGTGCGTGCCATATTAAGCTACGCGAGGACCAATTGTTTGGACTGAAAATCCGTTGCATAGTAAATTGAATTGTAGCGATTCGCGTTCCGGTCGGTTAACAGCGGAGGCCGATCACGCATCTAAGTATAAGTAAGGGAAGTGATGGAACTATTTCTCAATCTTTTGTGGGTCGCAATTGCGGTCGTAGCCTTTGGCATTTGGCGGACGCGATGGTTGCGCGGGCGGCCCGAAAATCGCCGCAATCCTCTGCGTGAATGGACGGCATTCGCCTGCGCGCTGGTTCTCCTGTTTTTCGCGGTTTCGCTGACCGACGATCTTCATTCTGAATTGGTTATTTTGGAAGAGTGTGCTGGGAGCCCGCGTCACTCGCTGATTGTAAGTGGCTATCATGACTTGAGCCTGCATCGAAGGTTCGCGAACTTCTCGAACCCGGCGGAGCAGCCTATTATTTCGCCGCTTGATCCTCGGAAGAGGTTCGAGAGTTTTGTTCTTGTTGAAGAATTTTCGTCCTCATCCGCTGATTTGTGCATCCGCACAGGCCGTTCTCCTCCGTATGTATCTTTGTAAATGGTTGCCGCCGATCCATATGGGCGGCGTCCTGTCGAACGGTTAGAAATTCCAAGTTTAGCTTGAGTGCGTCCATCCGAAACCTAAGCGCCTCAGACCAATCTTTAACCGGCGCAGTTTGAGAAATCAACGTTGCACTGGAGATTATTAAAGTGAAGTCAGCAGCTGTTATTTTCGCATTGTTCTGCGTAATGCTTTGCGGGTGCGAGCGCCAGGGCAGTGCCAGCCAGCCGCAAGCCGCGGAATCCGCGAATCCAACCGGCAATGAATACGTTGCCTCTGACGCCAAAGGCATTCAGACCATTACCGTGAAGACTTCCTCGGTTCCCGAATATCTGGAGCTTCCGGCGCATATCGAAGCGGACCCGACGCGCGTGGTGCACGTTTATCCTCCCGCGGGAGGACGAATTGTCGAGATGAAGGTGCGGCCCTCGGACCGCGTAGAGAAGGGGCAATTGCTCGCTTTGCTCGAGAGCAACGATGTTTCGCGGGCCGTTGCCGACTATCACAAAGCAAAGGTTGACGCCGAAGTGAAACACGCAGCGCTTCTTCGCGCTCAGGATCTGCTTGCTCACCACGCAATCGCCGAGAAGGATTATCAGCAAGCGGAAGGTGACGCCAAAATGGCCCAGGCTGAAATGGACGCCACCGCTCAACAGATCCGCGTTTTTGGCCTGGATCCCGAAAATGCCTCCACGCAATTGCGCGTTGTGGCGCCTCGCTCTGGAGTAATTTTGGATATCGGCGCGGCCAGCGGTGAATATTCCAAATCTCTCGACGCGCCTCAGCCGCTTTGCACTATTGCGGATATCTCAACCATCTGGGCTTTGGGGGATATCTACGAAAGAGATTTTGCGAGCTTGAAAATGGGCGAAGAGGCTCAAGTTACATTGGACGCATATCCGAACCAACACTGGCCCGGCCGCGTGGGCGTGCTATCCGATGCGGTTGATCCCACCACTCGAACGCTGCATTTGCGTGTGGTGCTGTCGAATCCGGACGGGCGCATCAAGCCCGCCATGTTCGGATCGATACGTGTGCTGCGTTCATCCTCGCAAGGAATCGTTGTTCCAGCCTCGGCGGTAATCCGGGAAGGCAACGAAGCGCACGTTTTCGTGGACAAAGGCGGCGGCCATTTCGAACGGCGCAGCGTCAAGTTGGGCCGCACATTCGAGGGCTCATTAGAAATTCTGTCAGGCGTGAATCCTGGTGATTCGATTGTTTCAAAAGGAGCTTTGCTTCTGCGTGACGCCTCCCAGAGCTGATCGACCATGCGCAACTTCATAGCTTCGCTGTTGCGTTATCGGCCGCTGATGGTTGTTCTGTTGCTTGCCTGGATTGCGAGCGGAATCTTTATCTTTCTTCAACTGGACATTGAAGCTTATCCGGATCCGTCGCCGCCGCTGGTTGAAGTCATCACCCAGAATCCGTCCTGGTCCGCTGAAGAAATGGAACGCCAGGTTACCGTTCCGGTCGAAACGGTTCTCTTTGGAATTCCGCATCTTCAATATGTCCGCTCCATCACAATTTTCGGTTTAAGCGACGTGAAACTCTATTTCGGTTACGACAGCAATTATTTATGGGATCGCCAGGAAGTCCTGAATCGCCTGCAACTGGTTACGCTGCCTGCAAACCTTTCTCCCCAACTTTCGCCCTGGTCGCCGGTGGGAGAAATCTATCGCTATCGCCTGGTCGGTCCTGGATACACGCTCAATGAACTGAAGGCCACGGAAGATTGGTTCGTCGAGCGGGAAATCAAGCAAGTGTCGGGAATTATCGACGTGACATCATTTGGGGGAAGCACGCGGGAATATATCGCGGAGATCGATCCGCAAAAACTGCTTCAATACAACGTCACGCTGCCTCAAGTGGTTTCCGCCGTGAGTACGAGCAATGCCAACGTCGGCGGAAATTATCTGACCATGGGCGAACAGAGCGTGAACATTCGCGGCCTCGGGCTACTTCGCTCCATTCCGGAAATGCAAAACGTTTTGATCACCGAGCGAAACGGCGTGCCGGTATACCTGCGCGACGTTGCGGATGTCCGCGAAGGATCTCAGCCGCGGTTGGGACAAGTGGGTGTAAATCATGACGACGACGCCATTGAGGGAATCGTCCTTTTGCAACGAGGCGAACAGTCTCTGCCCGCTCTTCGCCAGTTGGAACAGAAAATCAAAGCACTGAACGGCGGCCTGCTTCCGCGAAGCATGAAACTGATCACGTTGTATAACCGCACCGATTTGATTCACGTTACCACTTCTACCGTGCGTCACATCGTGATCATGGGATTAACGTTGGTGACGTTGGTCCTGATTATTTTCCTTGGCGACATACCCATTTCATTGATCGCAGCGCTTACGATTCCGTGTTCACTACTCTTTGCTTTTGCCGTGATGGTGCTCACCGGCGGATCTGCAAACCTTATTTCCATTGGCGCGATTGATTTCGGGATTTTGGTGGACGCCTCCGTAATCGTGCTGGAAAACATCTACCGACGCTTTCAGGCCGCTGGAGCGGGAGATTCCACGTACGATTTGATCGCAGATGCCACAGCGGAAGCTGTGCGTCCGGTTTTGTTTTCTGTCCTCGTGATCATCGTGGCGTTGATTCCGCTTTTCACCATGCAGGGTGTGCCGGGGAAGATTTTCGCGCCCATGTCTGAGACGTACGGATTCGCGCTGGTTGGCGCCACGCTGTTCGCTATCCTTCTGGCGCCCGTGCTGGCCTCCTGGAGGCGTCCGGAGAAGGTACGCGGGCACCACACGTACGTGGTCACTTGGCTCAACAAACGTTACGATTCGTCCCTGCGATGGACATTAACTCATCGCAAAACCGCTCTGACGATTGCCGGGTGTCTTCTGGTGGCGACCCTGATTCTGGGCTCTTTTCTCGGCGGCGAATTCATGCCCAAACTCGAAGAAGGGAACTTATGGGTTCGCGCCACGCTGCCGCAGGATGTCTCCTATGAATCGGCGGGAAAGATGTCGCACGAAATTCGCGAAATTCTGCTGGGCTTTCCTGTCGTCACGCAGGTCGTCTCGCAGTTGGGCCGCCCCGATGACGGAACCGACGTCACAACTTTTAACAACATCGAGTTTATGGTTTCGCTTAAGAGTCCTTCTGAGTGGCCCGGAGGCTTGACAAAACCTGAACTGATTCACCGCATGGATACCCAACTGGGAAAATTCCCGGGGGTCGACTTCAATTTTTCGCAAAACATTCAGGACAATGTCGAGGAAGCCATGTCCGGAGTTAAAGGGGAAAATTCCTTAAAGCTTTTCGGCGACGATATAGATGTCCTGGTCCAGAAGGCCGGCGAGATCCGGGACATCATGGCCAAGGTGCCGGGCGTGGCGGATTTGGGGGTTTTCCAGGAAACCGGACAGCCTGAGCTGATCGTTTCAATCGATCGTGGTGCCAGTGCGCGCTATGGCTTGATGGCCTCCGACGTCAACACCGCCGTGCAGGCCGCGGTTGGCGGCATCGCGCCCACACAGATTCTGCAAGGGGACCGCCGCTTTGATTTCGTGATCCGTTATAAGCCTGAATTTCGCAGCACGCCGGAAGCGATTCGCAATATTCTGCTTCCTACTCCAGAGGGCGGCCGCGTGCCGCTCGGACAAGTCGCGGACGTTTCGCTTCACGAAGGCGCGTTCATGATCTACCGCGAAAACGGACAGCGTTACATTCCGGTAAAATTCAGCGTTCGCGGCCGCGATCTCGCGGGAACGATAAAAGATGTTCAAGAACGCCTGAACAAGCAAGTTCATCTTCCTGAGGGCTACCATGTCGAGTGGGCCGGGGAATACGACAGCTTGCAAAAGGAACAGCATCGGCTTGCCGTGGTACTGCCGCTCAGCCTGCTCGTAATCCTAGGGCTGTTATTTACCGCGTTCAATTCTTTGCGCCACGCGCTTTTGGTGATGGCCATGCTGCCGTTTGGCATCACTGGTGGAATACTATCGCTACTGATAACCCATACCCCCTTCAGCATTTCCGCTGCCGTAGGCTTCGCTTCCGTCATCGGCGTGTGCACCTTGGGCGGAGTTGTATTCGTCTCTGGCATTCGACGAAAGGAAGTGGGCGCTGGGTCAAAACTCGCTGCCATCGAATCTGGCGGTTTGGCGGAGATGAGGCCGGTAGTGATGGCTTGCGCCGCTGCCGGGTTGGGTCTCTTACCGGCTGCGCTTTCTTCGGGTATTGGAGTCCAGGCGCAACAGCCACTGGCGCGTGTGGTGGTGGGCGGGATGGTCACCTCGCCACTAGCAATCCTTTTTGTTATCCCGATTCTTGCAAGCTATTGGCTCCCGCCGACTTCAAGCTCCGCCGCCAAAAGTGAAACACCTGCGACCTGACGCACCGTCAAGCCTGAAGACGTTTGGTGCCTCTCCACTGGTTTGTTAGAATAAAACGCGCAGTGGGCGTGTAGCTCAGTTGGGAGAGCGCATCGTTCGCAACGATGAGGCCGGGGGTTCGAGCCCCCCCACGTCCACCATCAAATCGTCAAGCAGGAGTGCGTTTTCATTAGATGTTGATTTGCTCGTGTCTCAGAATTGTATCGTTGCTGAGCAGCACGAACTGTGGCTTCGAGTTGGTCTTGGCGTGCTTTAACCCATGGGGAATAGTGCTTTTCAGTGACTTTGATTGATTGATGCCCCAGCAGAACAGAAACGTCGGAAAGCGACACCCCAGCGAGCAGCAGTTCGACAGCGAAGGTGTCACGCCAACGATGTGCATGACCGTTCTCGACCTTGGCTAGTTCGTACAGCGTCTTAAACGCTCGCTGATAATCGCGGACACACGACTTTGTTGTGGAAAGCCCCGTCCAAAAATAATACCCATTCGGCTGCACTTCAAGCATCCAGTGCTGACACGGCATCTTTCGGTCACATCGGGACTCGAATGTCCGTTACTGTTTTTGCGGTTCGTAGAATCAGGATTCCGTCTTTCAACTGGCGTTTCGTGAGCGTTACTGCGTCTGTGATTCTCAGTCCCGAGTGCCGCAATAGCAGAACAAGTGCCTTTAGTCGTGAGCCCCAGTGAGCATTGGGGTGCTTCGCACTCGGGTACTGGTCACACGCTGCCAGCACTCGATTGAATTCGTCTCTCGTGTACGGCATCGTTGGCGGCTGGTTTATTTTTGGTGGAGTAATCCTGACAGAGCCGTAATTCTTCGCAACCCACCCAGACTCCCAAGCAAAATCGAAAGAATGTCCTGGAGTGCTTCCAGTTTCTTTCGTGCCGAGAAAATTGTTGTTCTTCCACGACTCACGAAAAAGAAGACGTAGTATCGTGGACGCCCGGATTTGGATCGAGATGGGTCATGACCCTTCTCATCAGCAAAAGCATTCAACTGTTTGAAAAGCAGGCGATATTTATAGATACTCGGCGGGCGCAGCCCCCGTGCTTCAGCGTCACGAATGAAAGATTCAGTTGCTTCGAGAATAGTCTTCTGCCGCCTTCTCGCCATCCGTTTCCATCTTTAGAACGCGCTTCATCGCTACTTCCCAATTGCGTGTTCGGAGAGATTGCAGTGTCCGCTTCGTTTTGAAAACCTTGTCAACCCAAATGGGACATGAACAGCGTCGATAATTTCTGTCCCGATGCGGACAAACCTTGCTGTGTCGGCGGAACGCTTTAATCATTTTTTCGCTCGCTTACGCTTCACTCGCTCAACAACGTCTTTCGGAATTCTGAGAGTGATTCGCTTTCGCTTTCCCCGAGGGTGCTGTTCCCCAAGAGCGATGACGCCTGCTTCGTCCGTGAACAGTCTCCGTATCGTATCCGACGATAGATTCAGCAGAGTGCCGACTTCTGCAACCGTGTAGAAATCTTTGACGGCTGGCAACGCGGAAGTTTCACGCTTCGATTGCGGCTTCTCAGCAAGCGCACGAATTCTCTTGATGGCAGCATCATCGAACATATAGCAGGCAGGAAACATGAAGTCTTCACGCACTGCGCCTGGGCGATTTGGCACTGGGAGATACGTCTTCGGAGTGCTCTCGGTAGGCGTTATACGTCCCGTTTCCAGCCACAAGGCCAGCAATTCTTCAGATATGCCAGCACTCTTGGCAGCAGCCTTTATCCCGACGATTCGCGGCACGCCGACATTTTACAAACAAACTTTCGCTTCACAAAGAAGTGTCTCGGCTCGAAGTTCATGTTACGGTAATGAATGAAGGTTTGGGGCTAGGACACCGCGTAAACCATAAATCCCCCGAATTGCGCAAAGAACTCGGGCAATTCGTAGATGAGTTGCTGAACATCCATTGGGTTTATCGAAAGACAGCGGTGCCAGACACTCCGTGCGGCGACAAATGCGGAAGAAATGCTGAGCGAGTCGTCGCAGTTGCCTGTTGACCGTCCTGTCGTACCATCAAGCAATCGGGCAGTCTTCGTGATGTACGGTCGCCTACTTGAGTGACCTGACGAATTTCGCAGCCCTTTCAACAAATTTCGGCATCACCCATCGGGGCGGACTGCGTTGGATGCTGACATGGCCGTCAAAATCTCCAAAAATCTTCTGCATCGTTGGTGACAGCACCTTCAGAGGCCGACCTTTGGTGTCCTTGCCTATGGTGCTTATTAGCATGGCCTTCTTGAGAAGGCGACTCTTCATACCGCCCTTGATGAGCACCAGTTTCTGTTTTTGACGCTCGAAGACACTTCGGTGGTGAACGTGAAAATTCCTGCGAAAGTATTTTTTCAGTACTGCTGAAGGGAAATTGGCGGCAAGGCCAGCATTTGCAACCTCGAAGTAGCCGATGATGTAGAGTCCTGCATCTGTCCGTTCTGGCCATTTTTCTAGTCCAGCGTAAAACACCAAGAGCGAGCCAACCCGTAATCTTTGCAATCCTCTTTTGGGCAGCGTTGGGTCACCATACGTGAAGGTTGTGAATTCGGGGTCAGAATGGATTGACTGGTTTTGACGACTATTTCGTAAATGTTCAGGGAAATATTCGATGAGCATTCGACCGTGCAGGCCTTTGGTGTTGCCATAAGTCTCCAAACTGTCTCCACGTCGGTCATCTATCGGGATGAACTCGAAAGACCCATCTGCGAAGAGCGGCCCCTGAATTCCGCCGCGCCCAGAGTCAATCCCAACGCGAAGCAGTACAACTTGGATTGCGGAGTCTTGGCGTATCATCCGTCAAGGTTTTGCGATTCATAGAAGCGGAGGTACCAGCCGTTTCGATGTCGGAAAATGTATCCTCGCTGCATACGCAGCATGATATCACTGTGCATACGCGGCATAATATCACGCGGGTACAGAATGCGGGGCTGCTGTGTTGAACGGTCGCTGAACGGTCGCTGAACGGGACGTTACCATTCCGTTGACTGGGCGTCACAGCGTCAAGACTGGCGTGTGCTTGGCGCGGGACGCACACTGCTGCTAATCTGTCGTAGCCAAAGTGTGCGCTATTGGGATTTTATTAAACACGAATCCCATAATCGACCACTGCAAATGCAAATTTATTTCTTGAAGAAAAAGCGTAGTATCCGCACGATTTTGCTTGCTATTGTATTGATGGTCTGCTATAATTGTCATGTAAGGTAGAAAGCCGTAGGCACGCTCCAAAGAAAGTGATTGACAATCGGCGTGATTCTGATAAACTGAAGTTATGAGGGCTACTCTCCGTTTTATCCTGTAGTCGCCCGTCAGTTGACGTAAAGGCGTGTCTGCAAGGGAGTCCTCGCAAGACACTCCCAAACTTGTACTTGTACTTTCTGCAATTGATTTAGTTTCACCCCCTCGCCTGACTGTTTCGCATTCTGGCAAGTCTGCGTGTTAGACGAGATTGTACGACTCATTCTTTCCAATAGGCACATTCCTAGAATCTTGCTTCACAAATATCCTTCGTGCCAGACGAAAGATGAGTCCATCAAACGCCCAGCACTTGCCTAAATCATTCTTCCAAGAATGGTAAAAGCAGGTGGTGGGCGTTTGTGCGTTTACAGGAGATTTTATCCAACAATCCACCAGTGAAAACTGTGAGGCACGAAGTGTACCCAGACGAAAAAATTGGTGTAACGCTAAAAAGTAGTGTTGCGATTCAAGTCTACCGTGACGTTATGCGTCGCACGCCACGAGAAAAACGAAAGAAGCCTGTTAAGGTGCCGACTTCGCATATGTGTCTGCATTGTGGTTTGAATCTGGCACGCAAGAAATTTTGCTGTGGTGCTTGTCGAGTAGCAGCATTTCGTCTGCGTCCACCCACAGCATCTCGACTGCGTGAAAGACAAGCCGTGGAGGAATCCCGTATGCAAATAGGCGACATTCAATTCGCTTACAACCATGGCGACAGGAGTATGGAGTTTGATGGACGCTACAACAGCGTGGGACGCAGTCAGTTTGGGCACGAATCACAGACGTGGAGAAAGAAAATATAATCGACGATTCTTTTACGAAGCACATGCCAATCGAAGTTGAGACGACATTCGCATTGCAGCAAGCCATGACGAAATACCAAGGTTTAGGAGAAATGAAAATCTAACAGAGGAGATTCAAATGAAAGATGTCACAACAAATGGCGGCAAGATTTATACCGACGCCGAGTGGATTACCGAAAGAGGCTTTGGCGATAAATTAGTTCCTGAGTTTATTCCAACTCACGATGACTTGGTGCTATTGGCGTACGCACTGATGAAGCAGACGTGCGACAACGCATACGACGTTGGTACAGGCAGCATCTCATGTAGTCTCCTTAACCACTACGACTATGTAGGCTCCCGCTTGGAACGAGTTGGGATTTCTTAATTCCAGAAGAAATCAAAGAACTTGAAGAGTATCTAGACGAGGAGGGTGCAAAAGTTAAAGCTGACATTGCGAATTTTGAAGCAGCCATGAATGCTGCCGCTCCCGCCGACGATGAGTTACGCCAAAAAGCGGGATTTTAGGATTGGCTTGAAATCCAAAATCTAACAGAGGAGATTTTCAAATGAAAGGTGTTGCCAAAGAAATGAAGTATCGAGCAGCAGAAATTTGGTTGCTGGATTTTCTAAAAGAACATATCCCCCACGGTGCCCGACAGGCTCACATTTTGGAGCAACGTCCTGAAGGCATGACATCGGGGGAAGTTGTAACAGCACTACAGCGACAAGCAGCGAAAATCGTACTGCTATCTTCTCGCATTCGAGAAGAAGGACTCAGCGCGGGTGGCAACCAAAGGTGGCATCTGAAAGACGCCCCACATAATGATGGTTCTTTGTGTGCGGACTGTTTTGCAACAAAAATCTAGAACTGGTTTCTCGGGCAACAGAGGATTTGTCCCACGGAATAGTTCATAAGGGACAAATCAAATGAATCATCTGGAACGAATGGCGGAAGCGTCATTCCGCAGAGCGTACGCACGACAAGTTGCAGGGTTAGGCGGCTGGAAGCGGATTCGCAAAATGCAAGAAGCAGAACGAAAACGAGCAGTAAAGAAAGCCGTGAAGGAAGCAGCCAAGCATGCGGCGTAAATCTTCACCGACTGAGTTGGCATTTGTCGTCCCAACCGTTGGCGGAATGCAGCAAACTCCGAACTCATGAGCAATATCAATGAGCGGAGATGAACAAAGGTTAATCCAATGACAAGCGTTAACACAACAGGAGCGGTTTCAACGCAACACAGCAATAAACCTTAGGTAGCAGCCCCGAATGGGGTGAGGTCGCAAGAAAAACCAGCATCATATGACTTGCAAGAATTGAAAAAGCAAGTTGGCATCACGCCTTTCGACCAGCGTATCTCTCTCGACAACGATGGCTTCTCAGCCTGCCCGTTTCATAACGGCAACAGTGAAAAATCATTCCACATCGTTCAGAAAGAAAACGGCGCATTCATCGGCACTTGCTTTTCAGAGTGCGGCAAAAGTTTCGATGCCATCGAGTTTGTGGCGAAGCATGATGACGTGAAGACGGGCGAAGCGATTCGCAAATTGGTTGCACTCGTCAAAGAGAACGGCGAGGCACCCGCATCTGTTCTTCACAAGCCGAAGCCAGCATCACCAATGACAGCGCAAGCGTGGTCGAAGGCTGGACGCGCAGTCACTGATGAAGATATTAAGAAGTTGGCAGCCAGCCGACCAACGAGTGCTACTCCCTTGGCAGCCACATTGAACGCGATGGGGTTCCGCGCCGAAGAAATGTACAAGCAAGTTTTTATCGCGGCTCCGTTCCGCCTGGGCGATGTGTTCCACACCATCAAGGCGCGAAACATCGCAACGAAAGAATTGATTCAAGAGAATTCAGTTTCCCAGAAGGGACTCTTCAACATAAATGCCGTGACTCCTGGCTGCGATGTATACGTCGTAGAAAGCGAGTTGGATGCGGCGGTGCTTCACGAAAACGGCTACATCGCGGTTTCAGTTGTTAATGCCAAGCAATCGCAATTGGAGCCAGAAGTATTGAAGGCGCTCACCAAGGCTGCACGTATTTTTATGGTGGGTGACCAAGATGTCCCTGGGCAGATTTGCATGGACAATCTTGCAAAACTGCTACCCCCGAGAAAATCTATCGCATGACGTTCGCGGATTCCAAGGATGTAGGCGAGTGGGCAGTTGCAGCCAAGGCAAATGAATTCCTCGGCGGCACTTTCAAGGACCAGTGGGAAGAATTGAAGAAGGACATTTTTGCGTCGTTGGTTCCGCATAACATTCCTTTCGTGTCTGCGTTGTCGAGCAAACCGCAAACCTGGGTGATTGATAAGTTGCTCCCGTGGGGATGCTACTTGCTCATCACAGGAAAGTTCGGAGGCACGAAGTCATTGACGGCTTTGCTCCTCGCACACGGCATCGAAACTGGCGGAACAATCTTGGGGCGGAAGGTCACTGGGAAAACACCCGTGCTATACATCGACCGCGAGAACCCACAAGAAACTATCGGAGTGCGCCGCGCAAACCTGGGCATCCCTGACAACCAGATTCGATATTGGGGCGATTGGACGGACGGCAAGGAAACGCCAAACCTTGATGACCCCCGTCTTGCTGAGTTTGCCATCAAGGAAAAAGGCATCCTCATCTTCGACTCCCTGACTGATTGGCTCGAAGGCGAATCAGAAAACGACCCAAGCAAAATGACGGAAGTGTCCCGCAAGTTCCGCCATTGGCACGACTGGGCGCGGGCGTCATCGTGCTGCACCACGACAACAAGAACGGCGCGGGATATGAAGCTGACGGCGATTCCAGCAGGCTCCGACATGGCAGTCAAGATTGCCAAAAACGAGCGGACGGAAGTCATTGAAATTCGCACCGAACGCTTCAGGATGTGCGCTCCCTGGGAGATGGATATCGCGTACAACTTCAAGTCCAGTCCTTGGACCTGCACGGTGCTGAAAGACAACGCCCAGGACGGATATAAGATTGAGGCGGTCGCGAACATCAAGACCGTGGCGGGCATCTTGGCGTCTTACCATCAAACCAACGACGGCGCACCCATGAAAAAGACACACCTTGTGGACGTGCTGCAGGCTCAGGGAATCAGCAAGGAAAAGGCGGTGTTGATTCTTACGACAGGTGCCAAGGACGGCGTTTGGACATTCGACCCTGGCAAGCAAAATGCCGTCATGTATTCGCTGGTCGGCTGGAAGCCTGAGCCGTCACTCTATTTTTTTATTAGGCAATCCGCAAGAAATCAGGGCGGCGAACCAGAAAAGCCCTCAAAAACAGAAGCGGAAATTGAACCGAAAAGAACCTCCCGATTTGGTCGGGAAACGAGTGTGTCGTCGGGAGGTTTTATTTTAGCGGGAAACGGAGGCTTGTCGGGAGGTTCTAAAGTCTTAGTTCGGTAGGAGTTTGCGGTTTCCCGATAGGTCGAATTTGACTTATCAGAAACCAGAGTGTGCGGGTCTTTCCCACACTATAGTGGGAAGAACCAAACACTGGCGATGTTTGGAGAACAGAAAACGAGACAGTTTTCTTCCAAGCAATCCGTTGGGTTGAGATACGGCATCCGCCGATTTTTTGTGGAATTGCTGAAATCGAGAGGATAGTCTGGTGCGACCCACCTTCTCCAAAAGATTTCCTCGCAGAAAATATTCGGACAAAAAATGTCACTTTCTGCTTAAGTTGTTAGTTTCCAGTGAATGTTTTCTAATTCTAAATGACTTACGTCGTTTTCCTGGGCTTATCCTGGGTTTGTCCCTTCGGGGCAGGACAGAGTCCATGGTTTTGGCGTGTTGCGGAGCATGCTTGGGTTTAGCGGGCGGCTTGGTTTAGCGGGGCACGCTGCTGCACTGTAAAACACCCCCTCTTGCACTTCCGTATGTTTTCTCTCTCTCCCCCCCCCCCCCCCCCCCCCCTTCGGTACACAGTGGATTCCCGAGGCTGAAACGCACCACTTGCGAAGGTATCCCGAAATTGG
Organism: uncultured Acidobacteriota bacterium; assembly: GCA_963714785.1. Lineage (GTDB taxonomy): Bacteria > Acidobacteriota > Terriglobia > Acidiferrales > UBA7541 > Palsa-295. Next base: position 2,383 of record CAVQQE010000018.1, on the reverse strand, counting down.
TAGGCGGCAGGACAAACGACTTGCGGACGTGAATCAGGAAATAACGCACCACTTTGGATAGATTGATGCCTTTTCAAAACAGGAGAAGAAGGCGCCTAGAAGAGTTCGAGCAAAGTGGCTTGGACGGCATGGTCTACCTGTTCACGGCTGGGTTGAGCGTAGATGCCTGTCGATGCCACAGAGCGATGTCCCAAAGCGTTCTGAACGGTCGTAAGGCTGCGATTGGCGGCAACCATCACGAAACCCAGCGTGTGCTTACAGCAGTGGCAGATGACGCTTCTCAGAGGCATACCCGCTTCAAGTAGCGACGGATTGGAACATGCGGAAGAACGCCGAACGGTCTAATTTGCCGCCTTTCTGGGAGACGAACACATAATCACTATCGTCCTGCCAAGTTCTTCGCTCTTCGAGCCATGCATTCAAGACTCGTGCGACGGATAGCAGTGGTTGACCTTGAACGTTTGTCAGAGCACCCACGCTTGTCCGAGAGCCTTTCAGCCGCCTGATTGTGATTGCGCCATTCTTGATGTCGAGGTCAGACAGCCGCAAGTCGCAGACTTCGCTTGCTCTCATGCCGAAACGGAAAGCACATAGAATCATGGCGTGGTTTCGCTTGGACGTGCTTGCAGTCTTTCAGGACTTTTAGCATTTCATTTGGTGTGAGGATTGCATTATGTTTCACCTTTTTGGGGCGTCCGCCTTTCCGTCCATTGATAGGGATGCTTTGGTTTTAGCCGCCGAGCCCGCACCAGATAGCATTACTTCGGAAAGCAATTTCTTGTTCATGCTCCGAATTAAACCTGTCCTTTGGGCTTTGCAATAGGACTTTAGTTTTCGCTGCCATAATCGGGGGTTCCATCCCGTCGCGCGTCGATCGTTGGCTCGAGATGTAAATTCCTCGGCGGCGATTATTTCCCTCGCTGTGATTTCAGGTTCGGGATTCAATGCAGCAAATGTGCTCTGAAACTTTTGAGCACTAAGAAATTCTTCGGCGGGGAACCTAAGTCACTGGCAGGCGCTACCCCAAGAGGGGGGTGGCTAGGCAATCGCTCGTACCCCGTACTAAATCAACCGCACAAAAACTTTGTTAAAGGAACTCACACATGAGCATTTCGATTGAAGCCGACGAATCAGAAGAAATCATGGAGGCACTTGAAGCCGCAACGGCAGGTGAGATTGCGCCAGCAGTCCTAGTAGAGGAGTTGGCGGAAGGCGTGACCCTGATAGTCACATTCGGAGATGGTTCGAGTTACAAATATTACAACGTCCCAGCCGATGATGCCATCTCGCTCTTGTCCGATAGCAGTGGCTACAACCACCTGCTCCGAGGTAGCAGAACAGCGAGCGTATCTCTTAGCAAAAATATTTTTGAAGGGAACCTAATCCACTCCCCGTCTGACCATTTTTTCCGAAGGTGGTATGCGAATTCCGATTTTGTTCTGCATATACAAAACTTTTCAAGAGGAGCCATCATGGGAAAGCGACTTAATAGATTTAGTCGGGCAAGACATTTGGACGGCTGAAAGTTCTTAGCCGTGCCAAGAATAACCATCTTGGGGATGCAAGTGGTTCTCCATCTGCGCATGCGGGACTGAAAAAATAGTTCGCGGTTCAGTCAGTTGCGCCGCGGGGTTACACAAATCATGTGGCAACGGATGTCGTCCTTACCGCAGCCGAGCAGTAGCGGACATGACTGGACAAGTTATTCGGGAAGCGAACCGTGCTTCGTCGCGCGGAGAATTATCTTGGGCGTTTTGTCGCTTGGACTTGCCGCTGTGTTTGTGGTGCAGAGGATGTAATTCGCGGCAGCATGTTGCGAGCGGGCAATTCAAACTCCTGTATGCGGTGCAGTGTCAGAAGTCTCACGCACGGTCATACTCGCGGGCGGCTGTTCACTGCCACTTACATAGGTTTGCAAGCGATGTTGGGGCGTGGCGCGAACCGTAGCACTTCACACCCAGTATACGCAAATGGCAATGTTTGCGAGGGATGGAACCCATTCGTTAGATTTTCTTGTCCGACATGGGAAAGCGTTCCTCATCGAAGCATTCACTATCGAGACGCCTCGACACAGGAAATTACGAGCCTAGAAATGTTGAGTGGGGCACCCAAGCAGAACAAGAAGCAGAAAGAAAGGTAAAGCGGCAATGAAACGGCTTCATGAGTACCACAACCAAATGACACTGGAGCAAGCGGCATGAGAGTCACGCAATATTCACGAAAAGAAAGGGACGAACGTCATCGTCTGGAATTTATCGCCTCAGATATCACTAAATCTGATGCAGAGCGTGAGAATGCACGTAAACGCATTCAATCATTGCGCGCATCTGCTGTTGCCCGCATGAAGGCACGAATAGCCAAAGACAGGGAACCTGAAGTCGTC
>CAVQQE010000017.1:0-179145 GCA_963714785.1 uncultured Acidobacteriota bacterium | reverse complement strand
ACGTTTGTAAAGCGGCTTAGCTAGCAGGTAGCCGATCTTCCCTTGAGTGTTGGCTCGGGAAATTCTGATAAGTCGTTCTCCGAGATGCGCTGCGGCGATTCAGTAAAACTGTACAATATTGGACAGTTTGGGAATCCTGCCGCATGCTATTGTCACCTATGGCGTCTTCCGCAGTTCGAAGCGTATCTGTCAAGGCTCTTCGTTCTCCTCAAAAAACAAATCCGAGAAGCCGCGCCTTCGATGTGAAATTGTTTCTCGACTCGACCGGTCTGGGGAGAAAAGTTGGCAAGTTCCGAAAGAAAGAGACCGTTTTCGCGCAAGGCGATCGTGCCAAAAACGTAATGTACATTCAGGACGGCGGCGTAAAGCTTACTGTCGTCAATGCGCTCGGCCGGGAAGCCGTTGTAGCAATTCTGGGACCCGGAGACTTTTTCGGAGAAGGATGCCTCGCGGGCCAAGACATTTGTATGGCGACTGCGACCGCGATTCCGCCCACGACTGTGCTCATCATAGCGAAAAGTGAGATGATTCGGGTACTCCACGGGGAGCACGAATTTTCCGACCGGTTCATTGCTTACATGCTGGCACGAAACATTCGGGTGGAAGAGGACCTGGTAGACCAGCTATTCAACTCCAGCGAGAAACGACTGGCGCGCACGCTCTTGCTGCTCGCGCGCTATGGAGAGCCAGGCGATCTTCAAAAGACGCTTCCCAAGGTATCACAAGAGATGCTGGCGGAGATGATCGGGACAACGCGATCCCGAGTCAATTTTTTCATGAACAAATTCCGGAAGCTGGGCTTCATTCAATACAACGGCAAGATCCACGTAAACGATTCTCTCCTCAACATTGTTCTACACGACTGATTTAGATTTTCGCGACTTAGGAAAAAAGCGCCCTTCGGAGCTGGTAGTGGCCAATACGCAGAGTGTTCAAAATTGAGCAGTTTCGAGACTGGGTGGTATCGCACTCTGCTTGAATGAAAAAGAAAGAACTCACGCCCAAACAATTATCCGCCGTCCCCTGTCCTACCTGCGGTGTCGCTGCCCGGAAGCGTTGTGAGCTGCATTCCGGTGCTCTGCGTTCAGAACCACACGTAGAGCGGAAATTTGCCGCCACTGAAGCCGTCGAGAGGAAAATGAATAAGGGAATAGCGCGTGACGTTTAGGGAGATCCAAGATGGCTCAAGATCATTCCGATTCCTTGTCTGCAAATACTCCAAAAGGTTTCGTGAGTAGGAGGATGATACGAAAATGACTGATTCAATAAAGGATTCGTTTACTTGCGATCAGTGTGGCGCTATATACAATTCTGAGCATGAACTCCACGAGCACCCAAGAGGCCGCTCATCATGCGGAAGTTTGTGACCGCCAACCGAAAATATCCTATTAAACAGTTCGTTAAATCACGCGCTATCCTTGGAGAGCCGACAAGCAGACTTAAGTGCCGCTGAGTGTAAGTCCCGATACTAGCTCCACTTGCGTGCGGACAGGCTTTGTTCTCAGGATCCTTCAGATCGAACCGGTGCCGCCATTCCCATGGGACCGCACTGGATGGAGTAATGTTGCGGAAACCCCATATGCGTATTTGCACATCTGTGGCACCCTGTGCGAAGGCGATGAATATCACGAGGGCGATAAGCCTGTCTGGACCATGTCTTAGGCTCATCGCTGAATGTCGACAGCCACGGATTCCGTAAGGTTCGCATTAGCTGGTTGCCCTTGCGCGGTGTGCACTTATCCCGAATTTCGCGGCTGCACGTCAAGTCTGAGAATGGCGCAGAAGTGGTTTATTTAAAAATTGGATTCCGTTTACAGCGCTCGGCAACGAGGAGACCTGGCAAGGGCGCCGCATGCAGCGTCCGTGAAACGAACGGTCAACGGGGTGCGTCACTCATTAGCAGCCTGTTTGAAAGCTGCTCTTTGCAGAGGTGACAGATGAAAATTAGTGCCGCCGCCGGGAAACCGGCTGACCCCTCCATTTTGGTGAATGTTCCGAAGTTGGTCACGGCCTATTACGAGCTACGGCCCGACCCGAGCGACCCGCGACAACAGGTCGTCTTCGGCACCTCTGGGCATCGGGGGTCTGCTTTCGACGGAGCGTTCAACGAATGGCACATCCTTGCAATCACTCAGGCCATTTGCGACTACCGCAAGGTGCAGAAAATTGACGGTCCGCTCTTCCTTGGAATGGATACTCATGCGTTGTCGGAGCCTGCATTTGCAAGTGCGTTGGAAGTCCTTGCGGCGAACAACATCGAAGTGATGCTTTCCGAAGGGACTCGGTACACGCCAACTCCAGCCGTGTCATACGCGATTCTTCGCTACAACGAGGGCCGGAAGACAGGACTCGCCGACGGCATCGTGATTACGCCGTCTCACAATCCTCCGGACGACGGCGGGTTTAAGTACGATCCGCCGCACGGAGGGCCGGCCGATGCGCAGGTAACGTCCTGGATCGAAACTACGGCCAACGAATTTTTATGCGGCGGGTTGGTAGGCGTAAGGCGCGTACTCTTTGATCAAGCATTGCGCAGCTCGACGACTCACCGGCACGACTACTTGCATACCTATATCGGCGATCTCGAAAGTGTCATTGAGGTGGCGGCGATCCGTAACGCAAAGATTTCGCTCGGTGTGGACCCGCTCGGCGGCGCGGGCATTGATTATTGGCCCGTGATTGCCGAAAAGTACGGACTGAATCTGACAGTCGTAAATCAAACTGTAGACCCCACATTTCGCTTCATGACCGTGGACTGGGACGGCAAAATCCGCATGGATCCCTCTTCGCCGTACGCCATGCAACGGCTCATCGGCCTAAAAGATAAATTCGATATCGCTTTCGCCGCCGATACGGACCACGACCGTCATGGCATCGTCACCAAGGCCAGCGGCTTGCTGCCCCCGAATCACTATCTCGCCGTCTGCATTCATTACCTCTTTACCAACCGGAATAAATGGGATAAAGAAGTCGCCGTCGGCAAGACCGTAGTGAGCAGCAGCATGATAGACCGCGTCGCCGCGCGTGCGGGACGCACGCTCTACGAAGTTCCAGTCGGCTTCAAGTGGTTCGTCGAAGGCTTACTCAACGGCCGTTTGGGTTTCGCGGGCGAGGAGAGCGCCGGCTCGTCGTTTATCGGCCGTGACCGCAGAGTCTGGTCCACGGATAAGGACGGAATCATTCCGTGCCTGCTCTCTGCGGAAATCACAGCTCGTCTGGGAAAGGATCCAAGCGATGTCTACTGCGAACTCACGCGCGACCTGGGAGACCCAGTTTACGAACGCATTGAAGCACGCGCCACAGCGGCACAAAAAGCCGCTCTCGCAAAATTGTCGCCAAGCGACGTGCGAGTCACCGAACTCGCAGGCGAAAAAATCGAGCAAATTCTTACGAAGGCCCCTGGAGACGGCAACGTCATCGGCGGAATCAAGGTAATCGCCAAGAACGGCTGGTTTGCCGCGCGCCCCTCGGGCACCGAAGAGATTTACAAGATTTACTCCGAGAGTTTTCTCGGCCAGGACCACTTGCGGAGAATCGAAGAGGAAGCCCAAAGCATCGTTTCAAAGGCGCTCACGAAGAGCAGCTCCGCAGCCGCCGCTGTCTAGATTCCGAGGAGGATGCAATCATGAGCTCTCCGGCCTTCAGCAGTCCCCCTTCTGAAACCACCACCCTGGACGCCCTGAGGGAGCTAGCGCTGGACCTGCGCTGGTCCTTCAACCATTCCGCCGACAAACTCTGGGAGCGCCTCGATCCAGACCTTTGGGATCTCACTCACAACCCGTGGGTCGTATTGCAGACGGCGTCCGAAGAAAAATTGAAGAGCGTGACCACAGATCCGCATTTCCAATTATTAGTCGCCGATCTCCACACCGAAAAGCAGGCGGTTGAACAGTCTCAAGGTTGGTTTCAAAAGGCACACTTGCGCTCCGGTCTTACGGCGGTTGCCTATTTCTCCATGGAGTTTATGTTGAGTGAAGCACTCCCGATTTATTCGGGAGGACTTGGCAACGTCGCTGGAGATCAACTCAAAGCGGCAAGCAATCTCAGCGTTCCGGTGAAGGGAATCGGCCTGCTTTACCAACAAGGATATTTTCGCCAGGAAATAGACGCGCACGGACAACAAGTGGCGCTGTATCCCTTCAACGACCCTGGCCAGCTGCCGGTCAAGCCGTTGCGCAAGGCGAATCGTGAGTGGCTGCGGCTGCCAATAGATCTGTCCGGTTCCAAGCTTTGGATCCGCGTATGGGAGGCGAAGGTAGGCAGAGCAAAACTGTATCTGCTGGACACCAACGATCCCGCGAATATCCCGGAGTACCGCTGCATCACCAGCGAACTGTACGGCGGCGGTTCCGAACTGCGGTTGGAACAGGAACTGGTTCTCGGCATTGGCGGCTGGAAGCTGGTCGAGGCTCTGGGCCTGCAGCCGGAAGTGTGCCACCTGAACGAAGGCCACGCCGCGTTTGCGGTGCTGGAACGAGCGCGCTCATACATGGCGCGCAGCAAACAGTCATTCGATCTCGCTCTGACGATAACTCGGGCCGGAAACCTTTTTACAACGCACACTCCCGTGGCTGCGGGCTTTGACCGTTTCACACCGGAGCTGATGGAGCAATACTTCAAGCGCTACGCCGAGGAGCAACTTTCAATTTCATATCATGATTTGCTCGCCCTCGGGCGGCGCGATCCGAATGACTCATCCGAACCCTTTAATATGGCTTACCTGGCCATCCGGGGTAGCGGCGCCGTTAACGGGGTCAGTAAGCTACACGGTGAAGTCAGCCGCCGAATTTTCCAGCCGCTATTTCCGCGCTGGCCGGAGGCTGAAGTACCGGTAACTCATGTCACGAACGGCGTGCATACCCCCACTTGGGACTCTGCGCAAGCAGATAAACTGTGGGAGGCTGCTTGCGGAAAGCAGCGGTGGTACGAAGAGATGGAAAACGCAGAATCCGATTTCCGCAAGGTCAGCGATTCCGAACTTTGGCAGCTTCGGACCGATAGTCGAAAGTTACTGGTGGACTACGTTCGCATGCTGCACGCCCGCCAGATGGCCGTCCGAGGCGCTCCGACCGAGGAAGTCGCTAAGGCCGCACAGGTACTTGATTCCAACACATTGACTCTCGGTTTTGCCCGCCGTTTCGCGACTTACAAGCGTCCGAACCTCCTCCTGCACGACCCGCAAAGGCTGGTGCGCATCCTGACCGACAGAGGCCGTCCGGTCCAGCTCGTTCTGGCAGGCAAGGCGCATCCTCAAGATGGTGGGGGACAAGACATGATCCGCCAGTGGATCGAGTTTGCCAATCGCCCAGAGATTCAATCCCGCGTGGTCTTCCTCAGCGACTACGACGCACTAATGGCCGAGCACCTGGTTCAGGGGGTCGACGTATGGGTCAACACTCCGCGTCGCCCTTGGGAAGCAAGTGGCACCAGTGGTATGAAAGTGCTTGTCAACGGCGGACTAAATCTCTCCGAATTGGATGGCTGGTGGGCGGAAGCTTATTCTCCAGAAGTCGGTTGGGCCATCGGCGATGGCCGCGAGCACGGTGATGATCCCGGTTGGGACGCGGCGGAAGCCGAAGCTCTTTATGGGCTGCTCGAGCGCGAGGTTGTTCCCGAATTCTACACACGCAACGACAAAGGCATTCCACTCCAGTGGGTTGGTCGCATGCGGAAAAGCATGGCGCGGTTAACTCCGACTTTCTCCACCAACCGCGTGGTCCGCCAGTACACCGAGGAACATTACATTTCGTCCGCCACGGCCTTTCGCAATCGAGCTGCTGGCCAAGGATCATTAGGCGCACAATTGCTGAATTGGGTTGCTGAACTCGCGAAGCACTGGCCGAAAGTCCGGTTCGGTTCGGCGACAGTTGAACGAAATGGGCAGGAAGATTTGTTTCAGGTTCAGGTATTTCTTGACGATCTCGATCCCAATAGCGTGGGCGTCGAGCTCTACGCGGAAAATCGGGATAGACTTCCTCGCGTTCGGCAGCCCATGAAACGCGGCGAGCGCCTCACCGGCTCCGTGAACGGCGTCGTGTATACCGCTCGCGTTCCGGCCACTCGTCCGGTGGCCGATTATACTCCGCGGCTGATTGGGTATCACGAAGGCGCAATCGTGCCGCTGGAGGCTCCTTACATCCTGTGGAGCGATTTGCCGTCCTGGAGATGAGCGGCGTACGAGACGCTTCGGATTTGTTTCTCGGAACGGCGGAGATAGCTCTGCGTCAAATTCCTGCAAACGATTGGAGACGTTACACATGGTCATTGGTAAACGCCTGAAGGAATTGCGTGAACTGAAAAAGATGTCGCAAGGGGACGTCGAAAAGCGCACCGGTTTGCTTCGGTGTTACATATCACGAGTCGAAAATGGCCACACGGTGCCATCCGTTGATACTTTGGAGAAGATGGCCCGTGCGTTGGAAATTCCGCTGTACCGGCTTTTCACTGATGATGCGCATATAAAGAAGCCAAATATACCGCAGCAAAAGATTCCGACTCGGTCGGTCACCACAAAACAAGACCGCGAGATTCAGGCTTTCGCCAAGTTATTCTCTCGAATGGATGATAAAAAACTCGGCCTTTTGTTTCACATGGCATCAAAAATGGCTAATAAAAACTAGACTTTCGAGTCGCCGGAACAGTTCGAGACTCTTTTTTGATTTCACTCGCGCTATTCTTACGGTGGTGGCCGCGCATCCATATACCTCTCTTATGCTGTTCCAGAAACCACATCTGCCCTGTTCCGGTACCGCCCTGTCAACGTAGAGAAGGAATTTTCCAGTTTTTTATTAGAAGGCAGACGCTCTTTCCAACTGAGCTAGGGGCGCAGCCTTGGTTGCATTGTAACATTTGAACGCGCTAGGCCACGGAGGAAGGTTTTGAATTCGGAGAGAATGCTTTACTCCTAGGTAACGACCCGTCGACGAAGAGACTAATTCCGAATTCACGGAATCGTAATGCAACGAGCCTGCCGCCTTGCAGTAAAATGTCTCTTGGTCCGGGCCACCGGATAGCAGGAGGCAATAGCCATGGCTTCTACAGCGCCAGAACCTTTGAAAGTTCCGATCGCGGAGCAGCCTCTATCGACTGAAGAATTGCGCAAGATGCAGGCGTATTGGCGCGCAGCGAATTATCTTTCCGTGGGGCAAATTTATTTGTACGCGAATCCGCTTCTGCGCGAGCCGCTAAAGGTGGAACACATCAAGCCGCGGCTACTGGGACACTGGGGCACCACTCCGGGATTGAATTTCATCTACTTGCATTTCAATCGGCTGATCAAAAAATATCATTTGAACGTGGTGTACATTGCGGGACCTGGCCACGGAGGGCCGGGGATTGTCGCTAATACATTTCTGGAGGGAACTTACAGCGAGATTTATCCTGAAATTTCACAGACGGAAGAAGGTCTGAGAAAACTGTTCAAACAATTTTCTTTTCCGGGCGGCATACCGAGTCACGTGGCGCCCGAAACTCCCGGCTCGATTCATGAAGGCGGCGAACTGGGCTACTCGCTCGCTCATGCGTACGGCGCGGCATTCGATAATCCCGATCTGTTGCTGTGCTGCGTGGTTGGTGACGGGGAATCGGAGACCGGGCCCCTGGCGGCTAGCTGGCATTCGAATAAATTCCTGAATCCTTCGCGTGATGGCGCGGTGCTTCCGATTCTGCATTTGAACGGATACAAAATCGCGAACCCCACCGTTCCGGGAAGAATGAGTGACGAGCAACTAACTCATCTTTTTAGTGGATACGGCTACAGACCTTATTTTGTGGAGGGACGCGAGCCGGAAGCCATGCATCAACTGATGGCGCAAACGCTCGATACTATCGTCGAGGAAATTCATTCCATTCAGCACGCCGCGCGCAAGGAAGGATCCAAAAGCCTTCCCGTCTGGCCCATGATCGTTTTGCGAACGCCAAAAGGCTGGACCGGACCGAAAGTGGTCGATGGGAAACCGGTGGAAGATACTTGGCGCGCGCATCAGGTTCCAGTAACGGATTTCGCAACGAAACCCGGGCATCTGAAAATCTTGGAAGATTGGATGAAGAGTTACAAACCGGAGGAACTTTTCGACGTCGGCGGAAAGCTGATCTCCGAGCTTGCGGATCTTGCACCGAAGGGCGAGCACCGGATGGGAGCGAATCCGCATGCGAATGGCGGATTACTACTCCGAGATCTGCTCATGCCGGATTTTCGCGATTATGCCGTGGAAGTTTCGAAGCCCGGCACGGAAAACCAGGAAGCGACTCGCATCCTCGGGAAATTCTTGCGCGACGTGATGAAAGCGAATGCCGAGTGGACAAACTTTCGCGTTTTCGGCCCTGATGAGACCGCGTCGAACCGTCTGGATGCGGTTTATGAGGTTTCCGGCAAAGTCTTTATGGAACCGATTTTGCCCACCGACGAGTTTCTTTCCAGAGATGGCCGGGTGATGGAAGTGCTCAGCGAGCACATGTGCCAGGGATGGCTCGAAGGCTATCTGCTCACCGGGCGACATGGATTTTTCTCCTGTTATGAAGCCTTCATACATATCGTGGACTCCATGTTCAACCAGCACGCGAAGTGGCTGAAGGTGACGCGGAAGATTGCGTGGCGGCGTCCTATTGCTTCGCTGAACTATCTGTTAACGTCGCACGTGTGGCGGCAGGACCACAACGGTTTCACGCATCAAGACCCGGGTTTCATCGATCACGTCGTAAATAAAAAAGCGGACGTCGTGCGAGTTTACTTGCCGCCGGACGCCAACACGTTGTTGTCAGTGGGCGATCATTGTCTGCGTAGCCGCAATTATGTGAACGTGATTGTTGCAGGAAAGCAACCGGCGCTGCAGTGGCTCAACATGGAATCCGCCATCGAACATTGCACGGACGGACTTGGAATTTGGGAGTGGGCTTGCACGGACAACGACACAGAGCCGGACGCGGTGATGGCCTGTGCCGGAGACATTCCTACGCTGGAAACTCTCGCTGCTGTGGATTTGCTGCGGCAACATTTTCCGGACATCAAGATTCGCGTGGTTAACGTGGTGGACTTGATGACGATTCAGACGCCGTCGGAGCATCCACATGGGATTTCTGATACGGAGTTCGACTCGATGTTCACTTCAAACAAGCCCGTGATCTTCGCCTATCACGGTTATCCGTGGCTGATTCACCGCCTAACTTACCGGCGTACCAATCATGACAACTTTCACGTCCACGGCTACAAAGAGGAAGGAACAACTACAACGCCGTTCGACATGACTGTGCTGAATGATTTGGATCGATATCACTTAGCAGGCGATGTGGTCGATCGTGTGCCTCGGTTGCGAACTATCGGCGGGCATTTCAAGCAGTTCCTGCGGGACAAACTCGTGGAACACAATCAATATACACGCCAGTACGGCGAGGATATGCCGGAGATCCGCGACTGGAAATGGCCCTACTAGGCCATGAAAACTCTTGTTCTAAATTCCGGTTCGAGCAGCCAGAAAAGTTGTGTTTACGAAATTGGCGATGCGCTGCCTGCGCATCCGCCTGACCCGCTGTGGGAAGGGAAGATCGAGTGGAAAGACGGTAAGGCGGAGATTCGTCTTCGAAATTCGCAGGGCGCTACGCTGAAAGAAAGTTTAAAGATGGCATCTCACGCCGCAGCCACCGAGCGTCTGCTCGATCTGTTGTCCTCCGGAAAAGTCCCAGCAGTCGCCGCCACTTCTGAAATTGATATTGTTGGACACCGCATCGTTAACGGAGGCCATGAGTACACTGAGCCTACGCTGATCACACCTGAAGTGAAATCGGCCATCGCGCGAATGTCCAAACTTGCTCCGCTGCACAATCGAGCCGAGCTTGAAGGAATCGAGCTTGTTGAGAAGAAACTGGGTGCGGTTCGGCAGCTCGCGGTCTTTGATACCGGCTTCCATTCGAAGCTGCCTGACGCCGCAGCTGTGTATCCCGGGCCATATGAATGGTTCGAGCAAGGCATTCGCCGATTTGGATTTCACGGGATCAATCATCAGTATTGCGCGTGTCGCGCGGCACAATTGCTTGGCAAAAATCTGAGCGAGTTGAAGCTGGTTACGTGCCATCTCGGCAACGGTTGTTCTCTCGCGGCGATTCGCGGTGGGAAGAGCATCGACACCACCATGGGATTCACTCCACTCGAAGGCCTGATGATGGGAACACGCTCCGGCTCCATCGATCCGGGCATCATGACCTATGTGATTCGTCAGGGACAATACACCGCTCAGCAGCTCGATGAATTGCTGAACACAAAATCAGGACTCTTGGGCATTTCCGGGATTTCAGGCGACATGCGCGAGATTGAAGCAGCGACAAAAAAGGGCCAGGCACGCGCGAAACTCGCTTTCGACATGTTCATACACCATTTGAGTGCCGGCATTGGCGCGATGATCGCCGCATTAGGTGGAATTGATGCGCTGATTTTCTCGGCGGGTATCGGCGAGAATTCATCGGAAGTTCGTGCCGCAACTTGTTCCAGTTTTGAATATTTGCGCATGAAGCTAGACTCGAATCGGAATCAACATTGCACGAAAGATGGAGACGTTGCTGCTACCGAGTCAGTCGTGCGTGTCCTGGTGGTTCATGCCCAGGAAGACTGGGCGATCGCGCAGGATTGCTGGAAACTTACGAGTTCGGTGCCCAAGAATATTGCCAGTGCAACTTAGCCCGGCAAGTGCTGTAAATCAGAGGCGCAAGTTCGGTCATACCACTTCTTTCTCCGGTTCGCGGTTCCTCGTCCTGGGCTCTAGAGCAGGACATGGCTTTAACGCAGATGTTTTTCGGCTCAAAGCATCCCTATGGAGATGTCCGGTAATCCAAGTAACCGGCAGTAAGTGGTTTAGTTCCGGCAAATCCAATGGCATCCCTCAGTTGAAGGAAGAGGGAAGGGTATAGACTAAAAGACGTGAATCAGAGTAATAAGGGCTTATCCAAGAACTGGTTGAGTGGAAAGCACGGGAACAGGCTTTGCCGGCCTAGCTGCTTATTATGGCTGACGTTAGCCGTCTTGCTTTGCACCTGTTCCACTTTGGGACAGTCCGAGAGGCCCGCTTCAGTCCCTGGAGACGGGAGCGCTCAGCCGAATACCCCGCTAGCGGACCGGCCAACTGCAACGGTTGAGCAGCAATCCGTCCAACGATCGATAGGAGAGGTCACCGGAACGGTTTTGGATCAGACTGGCGCCGTCGTTGCCGGCGCCCGGGTGACGCTTACCAGCGAAGGGTCTCCTGATCGCGAAGTTCTCTCCGGAAACGATGGTCAATTCTCATTTGCAAACGTGGCTCCAGGCACTTTTCAACTCACGGTTAGTTTGTCCGGCTTCACTACGCAAAAAGCTTCCGGAATTCTGACGCCGGAAGGCGTTTACATCGTCCCGCCGATCGCGTTATCTGTTGCGACCGAAGTCACCGAAGTGCATGTTGGACCGCAATCGACCGAATTAGCGGAAGAGCAGATCAAGGAACAGGAGAAGCAGCGGGTACTGGGCGTTATTCCGAACTTTTATGTCAGCTATATTCCAGATGCAGTTCCACTCACGGCGAAGCAAAAGTTTGAGTTGGCCTGGAAGACGACTATTGATCCAGTCACATTCGTGATCGTGGGGGCCACTGCCGGACTTCAGCAAGCGGAAAATAACTTCAGCGAATACGGGCAGGGCGCGCAGGGCTACGGGAAGCGCTATGGAGCGAACTACGCTGATACCGTTACCGGCACTTTTCTGGGGGATGCCTTGTTTCCATCTTTGATGAAGCAAGATCCGCGATATTTCTACAAGGGAACCGGGAGCGTACGTTCTAGGCTTCTGTATGCGATTGCTATGTCAGTCATCTGCAGGGGCGACAACGGACACTGGCAAGTGTATTACTCCGGAATTCTTGGAGGTTTAGCCGCGGGTGGCATCTCGAATGCTTACTATCCGCCGAAGGATCGCGGGGCTGGACTGGTGTTTGAAAACGAGATAATCGGAATCGGCGGAGCCGCAGCCTCCAACATCATTCAGGAATTTATCATCCCGAAACTGACGCCGAACCTCCCGATTCATCGAATAACATCCAAACAACCCTGAAGCATCCTCGCCATTCTGCGATATGCGCGCCTCCACATCCGTATCGCGTGGAAGTTTAGACCGACAACTTCTCGCGCGCCTGCGCCAGAGGAAATTTAGAAATAAAATTTCAGCGCGAATTGAATCAAGCGAGGGGCTCGCGACGCAGTGGGAAAGCCGAACTGCGAGGTTCCGCGCTCAGTGGAAAAATTCTCGTTCGTAGTCATTTCGTCGGCGAACGTCAGATTCGGATGATTCCAGATGTTGAACAGTTCCGCCCGAAATTCAAAGTGCATTTGTTCGTGCACCGGAAATTCCTTTATGAACGACATGTCCCAGTTTTGCAGGCCGGGACCGCGAATGATGTTTCGCCCCGCATCGCCGAAAGTTCCGAATGTGGTGTTCGCGACGAATGCGCAAGTATTGAATATCGTGCCGGGAATGCAAGGCGTGCCGTTCGGATTTCCAACCACGTCGGGACGGGCGCAATTGAACACCGCTCCGCCGCAATCGGAGTTAGAGATATTTACGAGATCGTCGGTAGGAGTAAACCAGTTCCCGGTCTGAGCGGAGACGATTCCAGTCACTTGCCAGTTTCCGATTAGTTGATTCTGGACACCGGTTGCATTCCCGCCGAAGCGCTGCCCGTTCCCAAAGGGAAGATCGTAGATGTAGCTGAGAACGAAGCGATGGCGAACATCAAAATCGGCGTTGCCATACTCCAAGAAGGGTGCTGTCTGCAGACGAAAATCTCCCTGGTTCTGCGAACCCAGGTTCGCATTCGAAGCATCGTCCAGCGCGTGACTGTAGGTATAGGCAGCTTCAAATTGCAGGCCGTGAGAAAAACGCTTTTCTAGACGCACTTGTAAGCCGTTATAGTTTGAAAAAAGATTGGAGCGAAGTGTGTCAATTCCCGCGTCGATATTGGGATCGGGACGCCGAGGCGCGGTGGGAATATTCGGATCTGCCGTTGGAACGGCTTCGTTTCCGTTGAATAAACCAAACAGATCCGCGCCGTGCGAACCTACATAAGAAATTTCCAAAACTGTATTCGCGGGAAGCTCGTACTGGAATCCCATGAACCATTGCTGCATAAACGGCGTCTCGATATGGGGATCGATTGAAAACAATATTGGCGTGTTGGGATCAACGAGCGCGTTTGCCGGAAACCCTTGTTGCAATGAGCTGAGGCCGGGAATCGAACAATTCACCTGGCCGGGATTGGGGTTGGCGGAATTGATCAAGCACGGCATGTTGAACGATTGCGTCACGAAAAATGGAGGATTGAATCCCGGACTTGGATTCGAATACGGCCCATTTTCTTGCCCGCCGTAAAAAATTCCGTATGATGTGCGGAAGACGAGGTTGTTCGTGATGCGGTACGCCAAGCCCACACGCGGCGCGAAGTTGTGCAGGTCAGGCGAAACCAGGCCGGGCGAGCCGTTGCGGTTGATGGTAAGTTGCGAAGCGAGTGTGGGAGTGAGTTGTGCGTTCTGTCCACTCGGCACGACCAAACAGTCGCAGTTGAAATCAAAGTTGGCCTGTTCGTTCCCAGCCGCTTTCACCGGGGTGTAAAGTTCGTAGCGCAATCCCAGATTCAGCGTAAGCCTCGAAGATTTCTTGAAATCATCTTGTATGTATCCAGCATAAATCTGCCGCCGGTAATCGACGTTGTGCAAGTTTACGATCGAACCGCTATCAGGAATGCCCAGCAGGAAGCTGGCGAACCCATAGCCGCCGGTTCCCGCAGCCGCGGGATTATCCGTAAATCCCGAACTGAAATCCATGGTCCCACGCGAGGCCGAGGGCTGAAAAATGGTGAACTGTTCGTAGCGGATCTCCGCGCCGATTCTGATCGAATGCCGCCCTTTAATCCAAGTGAAGTTGTCGGTGAATACGTAACTATTCTGTTTCTCGATCGAGGGCAGAAAACCTGAACTGCCAAGTTCCGGCGCAGAGCCGTCACCGAAAGTGAGCGCTGGAAGCCCACCGTTAAATGTACCGGGCTCATAAGGGACTCCTGGAAAACCAAGCTGGGCCGACACATTTTCATTGAAATTGTTTTGGTAGCGATGCGCGTTGATGCGGTTGTAACCAAATCGAAGTTCATTGATGTGAGTAGAATCGAAAATATGAGTTTCGCTCACTGCCACGCTGCGATAAGAAAAGTTCTCGTTGCCGTCGAAAAATCCTCCTCCATCCAGAACATTCTGAAAGGGTGACGGGATGAAACTGGGCTGATTTTCATAACTGAAGCGTCCAAAGATGGAATCCTTGGGGGAAAACGTATGATCGATTCGCACATCGAAGTTGTTGCGGGTTTCATCTCGTGTTGGCACCGCCAGGTAGTTGAATCCGGGATTGCTTGAATTCGGCGGGGGAATCAGCGCGGACAAGCGCGCGGCCAGAGGATCTACCGAACCGTTCGGGAAAATGTTGGTCGGGACACCGGCGGAAGTGCCGATCGGCACTCCGCACAATCCGGTTGGATTGTGAACGGTCATCGGCACCACCTGAGTTTGCCTGCCATTAAAAATTTCGCCCACAAATGTCGGGTTGCCGCTGCAATCAAAAGCTACCGCGCCGGTCAGGTTGCCGTTTAAATCAATGGCCATCGCCGGCGTATTGGTGAGCAGCTCGGAGAAATTGCCCTGGTCCATAAGTTGGTCGGGGATTACTGCAGTCTGCGCAATGCCCTGGCGCAGACGGAACCCTTCGTAGTCGCCGAAGAAAAATGTTTTGTCCTTTTGAATGGGTCCGCCGATGGTGCCCCCAAATTGGTTCTGCTTGTACGCTGGTTTCTGCGACGTAACGACAAAGAAAGGAGAAGCGTCGAGATCGTCGTTGCGCAGGTATTCGAAAACATCTCCGTGAAACCCGTTGGTGCCGGATTTAATTACGGCATTTAAAATTGCTCCATTGCCTCTTCCAAATTCAGCGCTGTAATCATTTGTTTGAACCTTAAATTCCTCGATGGCATCCACCGGCGGCTGGATCACGTAAGAAGATTCGTTCAGCAAGTCGCCGAGATTCGAATTGTTGTCGATTCCGTCCAGTAGAAAATTATTCTGTAAAGCTCGCGCGCCATCGACGCTGAATCCGAAGCTTCCGCTTTCGCGCGAGCCAGGTTCGCTGGGCACTACGCCCACACCCAGTTGCGCCAGTTGCGCGAAATTGCGTCCATTCAACGGCAAAGTTTCGATACGCGTTTTGTCCATCACCTGGCCCATCGAACTTGTCTCGGTTTCCAGCAATGGGCTCTGCACCGTCACTTCAACTTTTTGCGTAACTTCGCCAACGTCCAGCCGCACATTGGCCTCCACTCTGCCTTGCACATCCAACTGCAGGGGACCGGCCACGGCGGTCTTAAATTTATCTTTTTCCACCGTGATGGTGTAGCGTCCCACTTTGAGCGGCCCGGCGACGTATTCTCCGTTGGAATCCGTGGTGGTTGTGAATTCAACTCCGCGATCGACGTCGCGCGCGGTCACTTTCGCGCCTGGGACGACCCCGCCTCCGGCGTCTTTCACCACACCGACGATACTGCCAGTATCTTTTTGTGCATCTATCTGCGAAGTGAAGAACAGGATCAGCGGAAGAATGAAGATACATCGCAGCAGTTTGCGCAGTCGGTTCATCGAACGTCTCTCCTTCCGAGTACTGATCGATCAGGGTCGGCAGGCCGGACGCGTGCGGTTTTCGCGCAAAAGATACCGCTCGAAGTCGCTTGCCACGGGTGTTTCGATTTGCTACTTTTACTTTCGATTTCTTTGTGTGTCAAGAAGAAAACCAACCGGCGTGTTTATTATGGAGGCCTTGTAAGCTTGCCTTTTGCTCGAGCTAGCCTGGCGTGCGAAATGTGCTTGCCGATGAGGTCTATTATAGAGTTTGCCGGCTGAGATTTCGTAGGATCGAACATCTCGCCAAAACGAGGGAAAGCCATGAGGGTATTTCCGGGTCGCGCGAATCGGAATAAGCGCGCTGGCATTACACTTCCATCGTGCGCTGCCATGACGTTGCTGGTGGTAATACTTGGATGGTGTGGCGGCTGCTCCCGAAAACCCGCCGCGGAGTCGGCCTCGGCACCTGTTGCGCCCGCTCTTCCCCCGACGCAGATACACGTTTCGACCGACGCGAGTTCAATTACGATTCAATCGCCCACCGCCGAATTCACTGTCGCGCCCGATGGTTACGTCGCCGCGAAGCTTTTAAGTAACCAGCAAAAACTTTCGCTCGACGATCCGGGTACTGATCCTGGCGCCATGGCAGTGGTGGCCGGCAAAGAAGTGAAAGATTTCGTGTTCGATCTTGCGAACGCTAAAACTGTGAGGCCTGAAGGAAAGCTCGGCGGGCGAGGCCAGCGCGTCGTAGTCCAGGGAAAGAGTCCAAGCGCTGGATTGGAGGTGGCTCTGGCCGTCGAAGTGCATGACGATTTACCCAACCTTGCGCTAGTTTCGGTCAGCCTTCTGAATGGCAGCGCTCGCGATGTTTCGCTCGATCAAGTGGACATTGATCGCCATCGTTTGAATGCCGGGTTA
Source organism: uncultured Acidobacteriota bacterium (assembly GCA_963714785.1). Lineage (GTDB taxonomy): Bacteria > Acidobacteriota > Terriglobia > Acidiferrales > UBA7541 > Palsa-295. The sequence goes on along the minus strand of CAVQQE010000017.1, from coordinate 162,561 downwards.
ATGGACGCGAAGTCTGCTCCTAACCAGATGTGGTCTTTCCATGGCGCGAGTATTCAATGGGGTAAAGACAACGTCTTCGAGATACCGAAGAATTTTCAGCAGCAGAATCAGATGGGCTCCATGGTTGAAGTGAAAGGTGATTTGGGACGCGTCGGAGGCGGCATCCCTGTTGTCTCTTTCTGGACCAGACAAGTGGGCGAAGCCATCGGGCACGTGGAAACTCTTCCGCTGGTTCTATCGATTCCAGTAAAAACCGAAAGCGATGGGCGCGTGGACGCTTCCGTTCGCGTGTCACCCAAGATGGTGCTGAAACCTGGAGACATATACGCTACGCCGCGAACTTTTATTGCCGTTTACTCCGGCGATTATTACGAACCGCTGCGAATGTATTCCGACGTGATCGATCGTGAAGGCCTCACCAAAGCGACCAGCACGAACGAAGATTACGCCGTGAGCTGGTGCGGCTGGGGTTATCTGGCGGACGTAACGCCGAAGCAAATGCTGGGCACCATTCCGAAGCTGAAAGAGTTGGGCATTCATTGGGCCACGCTCGACGATCGCTGGTTCAACAATTACGGAGACTGGCAGCCTCGCGCCGATACATTTCCGGATGGCGAAATTCAAAAAATGGTTCAGCAATTTCATGACCAGGGAATCAAGGTTCAGCTTTGGTGGCTGCCGTTGGCGGTGGAAGATGGCGGGCCGGGATACGAATCCCATAAATACGGCGTGTCGCAAGTGGTCAAAGATCATCCGGACTGGCTCGTGCTCGACAAGGAGGGCAAGCCTGCAAGAATGACGCGCAATCTCGCCACGCTTTGCCCGGCTGTGCCGGAAGTTCGCGAATATTACAAGCAGTTAACCGAGCGGTTTATTCACGATTGGGATTTCGACGGCCACAAACTCGACAATATTTACAGCGTGCCGGCCTGTTATAACCCCAAGCATCATCACAAATCTCCGCTCGATTCCGTTTATGCCATGGGCGAAATTTATAAAACAATCTTTGAATCCACGCGCGCGCTGAAACCCGAAAGCGTCACGCAAAGTTGTCCTTGCGGCACGCCTCCCAGCATCGCGTGGCTGCGCTACCTCGATCAGGCGGTCACCGCCGATCCGGTAGGCTCCGTGCAGGTTCGCCAGCGAGTGAAAATGTACAAGGCGTTGCTCGGGCCGCGCGCGGCCGTGTATGGCGATCACGTGGAACTCACGCGGATCCAAAATCCCGATAGCAACGAGCGCGATCTGGGTTCGGATTTCGCTTCCACGCTCGGCACTGGCGGCGTTCTGGGCACGAAATTCGCCTGGCCGGATTACGGACCGAAACTGAGCGATGTGTATCTGACTCCGGAAAAGGAAGCGCACTGGAAAAAGTGGATCGGCCTCTACAACAAGGAGATGCTCTCGCGCGGCACGTTCAAAAACTTATATATTTATGGCTACGATGTGCCGGAGGCTTATGCCATTGAGAAAGATGGCGCGATGTACTACGCTTTTTTTGCACCGGCTGACGATTCAAAAAAGAATACGCCGCAGAATTGGTCAGGAGAAGTGGAGCTGCGAGGCCTGCAGTCGGGCAAATATCACGTAGTCGATTATGTGAACAATAAGGACTACGGAATCGTTACAGCGCCGGACGCAAAACTTAAGGTTGATTTTACCGATAACTTACTTCTGGAAGCGACCAAACAATAGCTGTTGAATTCGCCAGCAATATTTACTGGCGCTGGGATTGCTCGCGGAAAAAGCGGGTGACCTCTTCGCGATCGCGAAAAGCCTCGGTGCCTCCTTCGCGCGTGGTGGAAAAAGCTCCCGCAATATTTGCGAATTTCAGGCACTCCTCGACGCTCGCTCCTTCAAGAAAGCGGTGAATAAAACCGGCGTCGAAGCTGTCGCCCGCACCGACAACATCGATTACGTTCATGCGCAACTGTGGGGCGCGACACTCCTGCGAGCTTTTTCGCGCCAAAGCCCCCTGAGGCCCTAATTTCACGACTACAAGCGGAACAGTCTGCGAGAGTTTTGCAATCGCTTGCGTCAAATCTTCTGTTCGCGAAATTTTCTTGGCTTCGCGCTCGTTGGGGAAGAATATATCCACGAATTTCAGAACTTGCTGCAAATCGTCGCCCCAGCGGTCTTCGGGATCGTCGTTGGTATCCAGAGAAGTCGTAAGGCCCTGCGCTTTTGCGCGGCGAAATAATTCTGGGATTTGCGGCCGAAGAGCTCGGTGCAGGAAAAACGAAGAAAGGTGCAGATGGCGAGCAGACAGAATGTAATCAAAATCGAGATCCGCGTAGCTCAGTTCAAACATCGTGCCGGGATAGGTGAGAATGAAGCGTTCATGCGGGTGGGCCAGAATTACGGAAAGACCCGTCGCTGTAGCTTTCGCGACGGAGACATGAGTTACATCCACTCCCCCAGCTTCCAGCCAGGCGGCTGCCATCTTCCCGAATGGATCGTCGCCAATTTTCGAAACTATTCCTACGTGAGTGCCAAGCACGGCAAGATTATGCGCGAAAATTGCCGAGGAACTTCCCAACGTAAGGCGAAATCCCTCCACTAAAGTTTCCTGTTCGGGTTTTATTTCTTTCGGAAGGCCGTAGAGAATTAAATCCGGATTGATCTCTCCCACCACGCAGACATCAGGTCGTGGCACGATGAGAACCTCCATCCCTGCCGTCGAGCATCACCACCCGCGACAAGTTGCGCGGCCGGTCGGGATTAAATCCTTTGCGCATCCCGGTATAAAAACCTAGGAACTGTCCGGCGATCACGGCGGCGGCCGCTCGCGCTACTTCCGGAACGTCCAGCGACAATTCAATGGAATAATCTGCTGAAGCGCGGATGGCGGCGTTAATCGAATTCGAAATCACAAACGTCGTGCCACCCAGCTCCTTCATTTCCTGTAGAGCCGAAATCTCATCAGCAAATCCGCTTTCGCTCACAAAAAACGTCAGCAGAGTTTCAGGACTTACAATCGCTTTGGGCCCGTGCCGGAATTCCAGAGTGTGAAACGCCTGCGCGTAGGAGCAGGACATTTCTTTCACTTTCAACATGGATTCTTGCGCCACGCCAAAGAAGGGACCTTGTCCCAGAAACACGTAATCGGCATAGGTTTGTTTGTCGACCAGGGAACGAACCGTACCTTGCATGCTATCCAGTCGCAGCGCAACTTGTGTCGCAAGCGATCGCAAGCTGGTCAGAAAACTTTTGTTGCTCGCGCGGTCGGCTGCCAGCGCCTGCAATGCTAATAGCATGGAGGTGAAAGAGCGGGTCATCACCGTGCTTTTCTCATCTGCCGGGGAAAGGCGGATCACGTTCGAGCAAATTTCCTCGATCGGAGTTCCAATTCCGCAAGTGATAGCCAAACTCTGAATTCCAAGATCGCTTTCAGCATACTGAGCGGCTTCGACAATTTCCGACGTGCGTCCCGAGCGAGAAATAAACACAGGTTGGCAGGGAGCTGGAAAAAGCTCCGGAAAGAGCAAAATTTCCGATGCCGGGATGGCGCGCGCCGGACTTCCCGTCAAAATGGACCAACTGGATGCCGCAATCTGCGCGAGATAAAAACTGGAACCGCATCCGACAAAAATCCATTCAACATTCTTATTCAGTTTTTCGTTTATCTTAGCAAGTTGACCGCTATCCAGGAGTTCAGAGAGGCATTGCGTCCAGGTCTGCGGCTCCGACAGGATTTCGGCAATCGTGTGCACGCCCTCGGTTGAACTAGAAAAGGTCAAACAAGCCTCCCAAAAGTTGTTTAAACGACGATGGCTTTTATTCCGGCTTCGCGAAGGCCGCGCAAATCTCGCGACGAAATCTTCTTATCCGTAATTGTGTGATGCACCGCGGATGTGGGAGCAATGAGCGAAAGGCTGCGACGCCCAAATTTGCTGGAATCACAAACCACTACAGTTGCTTTGGCGCTTTCCATCATCACGCGGTTAACCCTAGCTTCTAAAATATTGGGCGTGGTTAGACCGTAGCTGACATCGAATCCATCCACCGCTAAAAAAAGAAGGTCGGCGGTTATATGTCGGAGCGAATCCTCTGCGAGCGGTCCCACCAGCGAAAATGAATTTTTTCGCAGCACGCCGCCAGTCAGGATCACTTCGATACCAGTTCCGGCGAGTTCTGCTGCTATATTCACTGCGTTGGTGATGACCGTTAAATCGCCGATATGTTTCGTAGCGCGGGCTACGGCGGTGCTGGTGGTTCCGGAATCGAGGATGATCACCTGGCCCGGCTTTATGAGGCGAGCGGCCGCTTCGGCGATGCGCAGTTTTTCTTTGCGGTGCAGTCGTTCCTTCTCGTGCAGCGAGGGGTCGCGCAGCGCCGCATTGTCAACGGGGAGCGCGCCTCCGTGAGCGCGCTGCAAGCGTCCCTGTTCGTGCAGATGTTCCAGGTCTTTGCGAATAGTAATAAGGGAAGTGGAAAAGCGGCGGGCCAGGTCGGTGACGACCACGCGGCCGTCGCGCTGGACTAGCTCGGAAATCTTTCGTCGGCGTTCTTCGCTCAACACGCTGGGATTTACCCCTTCTGGACCGGGGTTTCGATTCATTTCTTTTAGTTATTATTTTAGCTATAGTAGCTTGACACAAATACCGTGGCAGGACAAGAGTTTATGGTTTCTTCGAAGATCGTGTGCGTTAGCGCTAACCCAGCGGTGGACCGCCGCGTGTTCGTGGATGCGCTTATTCTTGGAGAAGTAAACCGCGGGCGGAGTTCGCTCGCCATGCCTGGCGGGAAGGCCGCCCATGTGGCTATGGCAGCACGAGCCCTGGGGGTAGAAGCAAACTGGATCGGTTTTCTTGGCGGGGCAATTGGCGAACAAGTCGAAAAAGAGTTGCGCAAACTAGCCATCGCGGTGAGAGCGATTCGAACGGCGGCGGCGACACGCGTGAACCTGGAAGTAATCGAAGATTCGGGAAGAATTACGGAAGTATTGGAACCTGGTGGACAGATTACTGGCGACGAGCAGGCCGAAATGCTTCGGCAGTTCGCGCAAAGGTTAAGGGGAGACTGGAAAGGGGTGTTGGTGGCCATCTCGGGGAGTTTACCGCTAGGCTTGCCGGCGGATTTTTTTGCGCAGTTGATCGATGTCGCGATGGAAGCCGGCTCCACGGTGTTTCTGGATACGAGTGGGGACCCGTTGAAAGAGGGAATTGCGGCCAAGCCGAATTTCGTAAAGCCGAATCGCAAGGAAGTTGAAGTTCTGCTCGGTCGCGCGTTGCCTGATGTGCAAGCTGTCGTGGCCGCTGCGCGCGAAATAATTTCGCAGGGCGCTGGAAGTGTGGCGATAACGCTCGGCGCGGAAGGTTTGGTGTGGCTCGAAAGCAAAGCAGGGCCAGCATGGTTTGCGCAACCGCCGAAGTTAAAAACGATTTCTACCGTGGGATGCGGGGACACGACGCTGGCCGGTTTCGCGTATGGCGCGCTTCGAGGATTGAGCGGCGAAGAGGCCCTCAGATTTGCGACGGCTTGCGGCGCGGCGAACTGCCTGGCCGAGTTGGAAGGGCGCATCTCAGCGAGCGACGTGCAAGACCTACTACCCAAAGTCACCATAAAATCCTTGGGCTAGTTTGCGCTGTTCGCGGCCGGGCGCTTAGCGTGTCCACAGATTGCGCGCCGCGATCCGTCCCACCCGTCGCTTGACAAAGATCGCCAAGCGATCTCGTGAAGCGCCTGGCACAAATACTGCGGCGCATTCTTGAATACATCCATCGGCCATATTTTTGTCAGCATCGAACGGCTATTTTTTCAGGAGTTGGCGCTTACGCCAGAAGGATTCGATTTCTTCCAAGGTGCGGCCTTTGGTTTCGGGCACTAAGTAATAGGAGAAGACCCAGGCGGCGACGGCGAGTAGCGCGTAGAGCCAGAATGTTGATGTGGGCCCGAATTTGTCGAGCAGAGTGAGGAAAGTTAGAGAGACTACGAAATTTGCGGCCCAGTTGGAAGAAGCGGCGGTTCCTTCAGCCAAGCCTCGGGTTTTCAGCGGATAAATTTCGGCGATGATGAGCCAGAAAATTGGGCCCAGGCTAATGGCAAAGCAGGCGACGTAGGCCATTAGCGTTATGACCGCGAGCTGGCCGAAGGCAGCGTCGTGCTGGGTGGCGGAGGCGCGAAAGATGAAACCGAGAACGCCGAGAGAAACTGTCATGCCAGCGATTCCGGTGAGCAACAGCGGGCGTCTTCCGGCGCGGTCGATGAGCCACATGGAAACGAGAGTCATAATTACGTTTACCAAGCCGATTCCAGCGGTGGCGAGAATTGCTCCCGATGCCGAAGAGATCCCCGCGGAACGAATGATTTGGGGCGCGTAGTAAATCACCGTGTTAATTCCGGTGACTTGTTGAAATATGGCCAGGCCGATTCCGACGACAAGCGCGGGGCGAATCGATGTCTTGAGCAGGTCGGACCATTGGCCGTGTTCGTCCGTTTCCGACAGGGTGCCCTGAATCCCCTGAAATTCCGCTTCAATATTTTGTGTACCGCGAATTTTTTTCAACACGGCGAACGCTTTATCAGACTGGCCATTTTTCACCAGCCAGCGCGGTGTTTCGGGCATGTACAACATTCCGAGCCCCAGAATCGCGCCGGGAACCACGGCGAGGCCCAGCATCCAGCGCCATTGTTCGGATTGAGCGAAGGCGTAATCCACCAGGTAGGCAGCGAGGATGCCTATGGTGATGGCCAGTTGGAAAAGGGAAACTTGCCATCCGCGGGCTTTGGCGGGCGATACTTCCGAAATGTAAAGAGGGACGGTGGAACTGGCCAGGCCGATGCCGAGTCCGACGATGGTGCGTCCGACGATCAGAGTGATTTCCGATCCGGCGGAGGCGCATACTACCGCGCCGAGAATAAAAATTATTGAAGTGATCAAAAGGTTTGTTTTGCGGCCAATGTGGTCGGCCAGATTGCCTCCGCCAAGGGAGCCGACGGCTGCGCCTACCAAAACGACGCTGACGACCAGTTCCTGATGAAAAGTTGTGAGCGCGAAACTTTTTTGGATGAAAATGAGGGCCCCGGAAATTACACCTGTGTCGTAACCGAAGAGCAGGCCGCCCAGAGCGGCGATGGCAGCAGCGATATAAACGAACCCCGTGCTCTCGGCCTGTCGCGCGGATGGGCTTTCTGCCGCTTCAGAATTCGTTTTCTGTTGGGGCATTCAGGCTCCTCGGTGGAGTTCGCACAGATGGAAAAACGGTCAAAAACGCGTTCGTGCATTTTTTTATTTTTTGGCGATTTGAGCAGGCCGCTGTCTTTTGTTTTCTGCAAATTACGTTGAGTTCTAATTCATGGATTTGGCGATTTAATCTGGCGTCGGTCGCGCTGGGAATCGGCGGTCTTGAAAGTGTATTGTGAGGGAACGAGCAAGGATTGCATCGAAATTTAGACAGCTGTGTTGCAGGATCGGTAAGTGCAAAGCAGATCCCTCGCGTCGCGTTGCTCGCTCGGGACTCCGATGCTTGTCGCATCGTCGGATTTCGTTCTGAATTCCGTCCGCCAACTTTTTTATTAATGATCACGGGGAAACCTAGCACGCTGTTGAGGGAAATTCAAGGACCTGTGTGTGGACGGGCTAGTACTGGTGCAACTTTGTGTCAGATTCCTTTGAATTCGCCCCCGTCGATTCGTAGCGAGGCTCCAGTCATCCACTTCGCCGAAGGTGACACCAAGTAAGCGAGAAGATCCGCAATCTCTTCCGGCTCGCCAAAACGAGAAATGCCGGACAAAACAATACCCTGGAGGCGGTTCTTGGACCCGTGGCGGAAGCTGCTGCTGATCTGCTTGCGACGGCCGACTTTCGTTTGGTGAAACGGTGTGAGGACGAGACCTGCGTGCTCTGGTTCTCCGACAACACCAAATCACATCATCGGCGTTGGTGTAGCATGGAGCTTTGCGGGAACCGCCACAAGGTGGCGGCCTACCGTCGGTGACTGCGCCGCGACGGTTGAGGAGTCGATCGAGATTATCAGGATGTAGATTCGCTGCCATCGATCGATTCACAAGAGCATTAAATACGTGGCATCGAAGTTCGTGATGCAGGCGGAGCGGTCGTTCTCACTGGATCGCCTCGTTATCGTAAGCGTCTTTAATTCTTAACTCATATTTACACTTCTAAGAAAGGAGTTCATATGAACATCGTGGAAGACGTTACTCCGGGTCAATCGCGTAAGGACATGAAACTGGAAGAGTACGAGCTTGTGATCCTCGGCGGTGGCACGGGATCGACAATCGCAGCATGGACCTTTGCCAAACAGGGACAGCGTGTCGCAGTCGTCGATCGCAAATATATTGGCGGATCGTGCCCGAACATCGCCTGTCTGCCCAGCAAGAACATTATTCACGGCGCGAGAGTTGCGTCGTACGTTCGCAGCAGTGAAGATTTCGGCATCGCCAAAGAAGGCTTCACGGTTGATATGGCCAAGGTGCGTGGCCGCAAACGCAAGATGGTCTCGGACTTGAACGATATGTACCTAGACATCTACAAGAAGACCGGCGCGCAACTTATTTTCGGCTCGGGACGCTTCATCGCGCCCCGAACTCTGGAGGTTACGCTTTCTGATGGAACAAAGCGTCAACTCCGCGGGACCAACGTGATCATCAGCACAGGTACGCGCGCAACGTTACCGCCAGTTCCCGGTCTTGCTGACGCACAGCCACTCACGCACGTGGAAGCACTCGAACTGGATGAGGTCCCCAAACATCTTCTGGTGCTCGGCGGGGGCTACGTCGGATTGGAACTTTCCCAGGCCATGCGCCGGTTTGGCAGCAAGGTGTCGTTGATTGAACACAACAGACACCTGGTCGATCGCGAAGACGAAGATGTGACTGAAGCTCTCCGCTGTCTGTTCCAGGACGAGGGCATCGACATTCTTTTGAATGCTCAGATCAAGCGGATATCGGGGAAATCGGGCCAGTCGGTCAAAGTCTTCCTCGAACAGAATGGAGTGGAGAGAACGATCGAAGGCAGTCATCTGTTGGTTGCGGGAGGCCGCACGCCGAACACGGAGGGGATCGGACTGGAGTTGGCTGGTGTTGAACTGACTGATCGCGGATACATAAAGGTGAATGAGCGGCTTCAGACGACCGCGCCCGGCGTTTGGGCGATCGGTGAGGCAGCGGGTAGCCCGCAGTTTACCCACATTAGCATTGACGATTTCCGCGTGGTCCATGACAACCTCACGGGGGGTAACCGCGTGACAACCGGCAGGCAAGTCCCCTTCTGTCTTTTCACGGATCCTGAACTCGCTCACGTCGGCCTAAGCGAGAAGGAGGCTAAAGCGCGAGGCATCGCATATCGCCTTTTCAAAATCCCGATGGAACAAGTTCTGCGCGCGCGAACGCTTTCTGAAACTCGCGGGTTTCTAAAGGCGCTGGTTGAAATCAATGGCGATCGCATCCTTGGCTTCACCGCCTTCGCCGTCGAGGGAGGGGAAATCATGTCATCTGTTCAGGTTGCTATGATCGCTGGGCTTCCCTATACCGCGTTTCGCGACGCTGTCCTCACTCACCCAACGCTTGCGGAGGGTCTTGGCGCGTTGTTTTCGTCCGAGCCTACGACACGAAACCAGCGGACACGCACGGCCACTCAATAAAAGAGAAATAAACTCTTAAGCCCGAATTGTCCGAGTAGGATCGCCAGCGACTAAGGCCGGTATGGGATTTTCTTCGCTTGCGGCAATCACGGACGCACCTAACTCCTGATCATTGGCGACGGGCGTTAGGGTGCGGATTTCGTGCGTTGGCGGACGAACATGATTGTAGGGTGGGACTTGTATGTGGTGCGCTGGAATTCGCGGTAGGCGCATTTTTCTGCGACGCGGATGGAGGCGAGATTTTCGGGGTGGATGATGCAGGCGGTGCGCGGCGAGGGGAAATGAGTGTCGCCCCAAGTGATGACCGCACGGACGGCTTCGGTGGCGTAGCCTTTTCCATGTGCCTGGGTTGTGAAAGCCCAGCCGATTTCCGGGAGGCCTGTGAGCGCGGGAAGGTCACGTTTGTAGTCGGCGAAGCCTACTTCTCCGATGAAATGGCCGGTGGATTTTTCTTCGACGACCCAATAACCGAAACCTAGGAACGACCAATGCCCGGCGTATCGCAGCAATCGCGCCCAGGATTCTTCTTCTGTGTGCGGTTTGCCGCCGATGTAACGCGTGACTTCGGGATCGGCCCACATCGCGGCGCAATGCAGGAAATCTTCGAGGCGGTGGGCGCGGAGTTTTAGGCGTTCGGTTTCGAGCGTGGGCACTTCGACGGTGCGATGCGAAGAGGGAGACATCGGAGGAGTTTATTGGTGCTTGTGCGTCACGTCAAACGCGAGTAGTTACAAACTACTGGGACGGGGCCGGTACCTGCTCCGGATTTCTTCGAGTAAACCACCAGCGCAGTGATAGAAGCATGCCGATTCTGCAAGCAAACAACCCGTGGAGGATATGTGTCGAGTAAGAGAACCAGCGCTGTAACAAATGGAATTGCTCGGAGAAGGAGATGGCTGAAGCATGGAGCACCTTGAGCAGTTCGCGAGTTTGGAGGGATGCGGTCAAGCACCCGACTATTAACAAGATGGCCTGGAGATTTCGCCAAAGCCGGGAAGATACCTAGTCGGGGCGACGTTTGCCGGAGAGGAAGACAATACAGAGAAAAATGAAAAGAAGAAATTCGCCGGCCGACTGAATAGTGAGAGAGTTGTGACGCGCTGAAGGTTTGAAAAGCGCGTGGCGTCGATCCTTCCACGCGCAGATCAGCAAGAGAGCAGTGACCCAAGGTATGAATGCCCACCACGGAGAATTTCCGCGGTTCTCATCTCGAGCAAAAAGAAACATCACTACGAAAGTTAAGAACCAACCCGCGTCAGCACCTTGCAGGGCTCGTTCTCTGACGCAGAGCCAATGGAATAAGAAGCTCCACACTAGCAGAGGATGTGCGGGACTTCGCGGTTTGAGCATACGCAATTCCAAGGCATTGTCGAGCATGGACTCGATGCCGCCGCGAGGACGGCGCGGGATACTACTGCTTGGGAGCTATTGCTGCATGTGGGAGCAGATTATACCACTGCGATAACTAACGAATGTTTTATTTAAAGAGCCCTCATTGATGGCCGCTGCGCGGATATTCCTCCGGCCTCTTTGTCGGTCAAATCGTTTCAACAAAGTTCAGGCGAATGAGCCACTCGAACGAGTTGGATTTAATCGTAGAATGAGAAGTTCGACACTGATGAGCGCGGAAACCAACTCGAGTGTTGTTGCGGCGGAGACTGAGGTTGGGCTCTCGCGCGCGTGGCGCGCGCTGCGGCACCGGAATTTCCGTTTGTTTTTCGGCGGGCAGAGTATTTCGCTGATTGGGACGTGGATGACGCGGCTGGCGACCAGTTGGCTGGTTTACCGACTGACGGGGTCGGCGTTCTTGTTGGGCATTGTGGGATTTTCGGGGCAGATACCGACGTTTCTGCTGGCGCCGTTTGCGGGAGTTTGGGTGGACCGACTGAACCGCCGGCACGTCTTGATCGTCACGCAGATTTTGGCGATGCTGCAATCGTTTGCGCTGGCCGTGCTTACATTGACGAAGCACATCACCATCCACGAAATTATCTGGCTGAGCGTGTTTCAGGGAATGATCAATGCGTTTGACATGCCGGGACGGCAGGCGTTTCTGGTGGAGATGGTGGAAGACAGACAGGATCTGGGGAACGCGATTGCGTTGAATTCGTCGATGGTGAATATGGCGCGGCTGGTGGGGCCGTCGCTGGCTGGAATGGTGATTGCGGTTTCGGGGGAAGGCGCTTGTTTCTTGATCGACGGGATTAGTTATCTGGCAGTGATTGCGTCGTTGCTGGCCATGCGGCTGAAGACTACTGCGATAAAACGCGTGACGGCGTCAATGCTGGTGCAACTGAGAGAAGGCTGGGATTACGTTGCGGCGTTTTTCCCGATACGGACGATACTCACTTTGTTTGCCTTGGTGAGCTTGATGGGCTGGCCGTTTACGGTGTTGATGCCAGTTTTTGCTTCGAAGATTTTGGGAGGCGGGCCGCACACGTTGGGATTCCTGATGGGAGGTGTAGGAGTTGGCGCGCTGGTTTCGGCGCTGTCGCTGGCCATACGCAAGAGCGTACTGGGACTGGGGCGCATGATTTATATTGCGACGGGACTTTTTGGAGTGGCGCTGATTTTCTTTGGACTGTCGAAGAATTTTTGGCTTTCGCTGGTGTGCATGCTTTTCTGTGGATTTGGAATGATGCAGCAGATGGCGGCGAGCAACACCATCATTCAAACGATTGTGGATGAAGACAAGCGCGGGCGCGTGATGAGTTTCTACACCGTGGCATTTGTGGGCATGGCGCCGTTCGGGAGTTTGTTGGCGGGGGCCATGGCACACGCGATAGGTGCTCCTCGGACGGTCATAGTGAGCGGGGCCTGTTGCATCGCGGGCGCGATTTGGTTTGCTTCGCGACTGAAGTCGATACGAAAAGCAATTCGACCGATTTATATTAACTTGGGGATTTTGCCCGGGCCGCCGGTGAATGCGATCGTTCAAGACAGCGTGGGGCGGTAAGCGAAAAATTTTAGCGCGACGCAGGGTCGGGATTCGCGGCCGGTTTTGGTGCTGATCCAGGGTTGAGAACCATGAGGGTGGAGGTGCCGTGGGCCAATATGCGGCCGTCCGGCGCGAGCAACTGCGCTTGGGCGGAAATGATCTGGCGGCCTTGGGATATGACACGGCCTTCGACTCGCACGCGACCGGTCTCCAGCGTAATTGGTCTCGAAAAATTTACTTTGGTTTCGATGGTGGTGTAGGCAGTGCCCGCGGGAAGCAAGGTATGCGCGGCGCATCCGGTGGCGCTGTCGATTAGAGCTAGCGCCCAACCGCCATGGATGGTGCCCATCGGATTGAGCAAGTGGGAGCCGGGGTCGCCTTCGAAAACAGCGATGCCGTCGCCGACCTGGACTAGCCGGAACGACATGGTGTTAGCAATCGATGGCCCGGGCAGGCGGCCTTCGATCATCGCTTGCATCAATTCTTTGCCGCTCATTCCGGCTGCTTCCGGGAGATTGGCCAGATTATGGTTGGTAGTCATGTGCGCACGAGCTCCTGTTGCTGTTGTTGGATGTAACTGCAAAAGAATAGATTCGGGTAGAGGCGCAGTTTCGGGCGCTCTCGTTGAGCCAAGTCTGATAGGTGCTCGGCACTATACCCTATCTGATCCGCACTTATGAGTTGATGGACATCGCGCGACGAGCGCGTTAACGTTGAAGATGCATTCAGAGGAGAATGAAAATGGCGAATGATTCGCATCAACGAGCGGCTGAGTTTCACGAGCAGGCGGCGCACGCGCATCGGGCTGCGGCTGCAGGCCACGGAAAAGGCGACCATTTTAGCGGGCACGAGCAGTCCAAACAGGCGATGGAACATGCCCGGAAAGCCTGGGAGTTTTCGCAGGAGGCGCACCAACAGTCTGCGATGTTTTTGAAAGAGGACAAAGAAAAGAAGCGCTAGTCGGATTTCGCATGGGGAAAAAGCATACAAGGCGTTTGGCCGACCAAAGTTCTCCGCCGTAGTTGTTTTCACGGAAAAAGAGCCGGTAAGATGCCGGCGCTACAAAGTCAAATCCCAGCGATACGGTTAGAGTGCGATCCATCCTGCGAAAATTAGCCACAGGGATGTGACGCCTACCAGAATCCACAAAATTATGCCTTGCAAGAGCGGAGGCCAGCCGACTTCGCGAAGGGTGGCGCGCGAAATTCCGGTTCCTATCAAATAAAGAGTTGCGGTCAGCCCCAGCTTTCCCAGATTGCTTAACACGTGCCAGAGATTTGTGAGCGCGGGCAGGTAGGTGTTTGCGACTGCGGCTAAGCAAAAAAACAAGATAAACCAGGGCCATTGAATGCGGGTTTGGGAGCGTTTGAGGACGGCGGCGCCAATCGCAACCGGGACGATCCAAAGCGCGCGCGTGAGTTTTACGGTGGTGCCAACGACGAGCGCAACGGGGCCGTAACGCGCGGTGGCGCCGACGACTGAGCTGGTGTCGTGAATTGCCAACGCAGCCCACAGGCCGAATTGCTGTTGGGTCAGGTGCAGAGCCCAGCCAAGGGGCGGAAAAATCAAGAGGGCGATTGAATTCAAAATAAAGACGGTGCCGAGCGAAACGGCAATTTCTTCGTCGTTGGCTCCGATGATAGGAGCGACGGCGGCGATCGCGCTGCCTCCACAAATGGCCGTGCCGGTGGAGATGAGCATGGACGCGGTTTTGTTAACGCGCAAGAGACGGCCGGCAAGAAGTCCGAAAATCAGCGCGAAAGAAATGCTTGCGGCGGTATAGACGAACCCACTTCGGCCCGCGCGGAGCACTTCGTGCAAGTTCATTCCGAAGCCGAGGCCTACGACCGACGCTTGCAGCAGGAATTTTGAAAGATTGCGGCTATCAGCTTGATAGGGATGGGCGAATGACAGACCGTAAATCAATCCGAGGGTGAGAGCGATGGGCGGGGAAATTATGCCGGTGGCACATAAGATTAATCCGACGAAAAAGAGGGTCTTGGTATTCAGCTTACGTTCTCCAGATCTGCAACCGGCACGTGCGACAGGCAGCGCAGTCCAACTTTATTCTTTATTTCCGCAGCAGCTAACACTATCTCATCGCTGGCATCGATAGCTCTTGCACAGCCTCACGCTGAATTCGTCCTGTTGCGAAGGGCGCGCGGAAGTATAGCGGAATTTGAAACGCGTTAGCAGGGCTTAGTCGTCTTCGTCCAAGAAATCTTCGTCGTTGGCGCTGGCGGCTTCGGCGTCGGTGGGCCAGTCTTCGAAATAATTATTCAAGGCGAAAAGCTTTTTGGCGAGTTCGCCGATTTCGCCGGCTTCGTCGGAGAGTTCGCGGGCGGCGATCAGGCCGACGTCGATATTGCGACGTTCGATTTCAGTGGGCTTGCGGCCGCTATCGGTCCAGCGCTTCATGGCGGCTAGCTGCTTATTGATGCCCTGCATGGTCTCGTTGTTTGGGGTGCGCGCGAGGATGCGTGTGACGACATCGGTGGCTTCGCGAAGAACACGTTGGTAATCGAGCTTGGAGTTGATCTCACCGTAAAGTCCTGCCATCAGGTGGCCGTCCTTTTATTTGGCACAGCTACCCTATCATCGATGCCAATGTTTTTGGGACTTCAGCGATAATAGAGTCTTTGGGAGTCACATCGAGGCGACTTAAATCTAGAAGGCGGGACGAGGTGTTGCAGTTGTCGTAAACATTTACGTCCAGTAGGGCAAGTCCGGCGAATTTAGGCTAGACAGGGCTACCCATTCTCGGTCAAATTATGGGTGCAGGGTTTGGTGTGTTGGTAGCTTGAGGGGGTGCTCGGCGATGCGATATGTTTCTTTTCTGTTCGGGGCCATTCTACTGGTAGGAATAAATGCGGGTGCGCAAGTAAACGTCGTAAATCCGCCAGCGAACGAGGCGTTTCCACAGGTGGCGCTGATGGCGTCATCGGGAGAATCGTTCAACTTCACCGGGTGGCCGGCAGCGACAGCGGGAATCACTGGCACACCTTCACCAGCGACGAGTCTAGCTGCGGAGCCGCCGCAGTCCGTGCAGAGCGTTTATGAAAACTACGCCTGGCAAGCTTATGTAGGCTATGAGTATTTGCGCCTTTATCAAGTTCCCGCCATTACGAAAAACACGAACGGGTTTACATACAGCATGGTGTATTACATCAAGAGTTGGTTCGGCTTGGATGGCGAGCTCGACGCTACGCACTTAACCGAGTTCGGCACGGACGGATGGTTTCTGATGGGCGGAGGAGGGCCTCGGTTTCGGTGGTCGGCTCCGCGCGGACTGGAACTCTGGGCTCACGCTTTGGGCGGATATTCCCATTTGACGCCGCAGACGGCATTCGGAGACGAGCACGCACCGGCGTTTGAGGCTGGCGGCGGAGTGGACATCAACGCGCATCATCGGCGACTGGCGTATCGCATTGAAGCCGACATGGTGGGGACGCACTACTACAATACTTATCAATACAGTCCAAAAGTTACGGCGGGAATTGTAATTAAGTTTTAGGCGCGCTGGTGGGCCGAGCGGAGGGAAAACTGATGGGTTCAAGTTCGCGACCAAAACCAGAACCTGACAAGAAAAAGACGCCGGCCTCCAGGCCCGCCGAGCCGAAGCCTGTGGATCCAGTGGACGAGGCTTCCATCGAATCATTTCCCGCCAGCGATCCGCCTGCGCTGGACCCCGAACCCAAGAAGCAAGATAAGCATAAAGAAAAAAGTGCCCGAGCCGGCTCGAAGTAATTTTTGGCACCTTTCGCTGCGTTTCCTCATCCAACCTGGTGTCCATACTCAATAAGAACTGGGCGTACTTAGCTATCGTCCGCTGGAGCTCACAATGAAATCCAAGGCAACGCAAGCGAAGTCCCAGGGAACTGAAACGAAAATCGTTTTGCAGGTGGGAAGCGAGCTGCGAATCAACAACAAGGGCGACATCATTATCGACAATCCGGAACTGGAATTAGCCCGCGAACAGGAGGCCGCGGACGCGACTATTGCGTATCGATTCGAGCCCGAGCAGGGCGTGCACGTTTTGCGACTGCTTGACCCGGTGGCCGATCACAAGCATATGAAAACCCATCGCCGCGACGATTGATTGGTTATCACCGTGCTGTGGCCAAATCCTCCGCAAAATTAAAAGGGAGATCCATGTTATTTGATGAATTGACTATTCGCGAGCTGACGCTGCGCAACCGTATCGTGGTTTCTCCCATGTGCCAGTATTCCAGCACGGATGGATTTGCCAACGATTGGCATCTGGTGCATTTGGGCAGCAGAGCGGTGGGAGGCGCGTCGTTGATTTTTACGGAAGCGGCGGCGGTTTCTCCCGAGGGGCGCATCAGTCCGCAGGATTTGGGGATTTATAAAGACGAGCACATCGAGCGGCTCTCGCGGATTACGATTTTTCTTCGCGATCAGGGAAGCATCCCGGGAATTCAATTGGCTCACGCGGGACGCAAGGGCAGCACACTGCGTCCGTGGGAGGGGAATGCGGCGGTGCCGGAATCAAAAGGGGGCTGGACGCCGGTGGCTCCCAGCGCTATTCCGTTCTCCGCCACTTACCCGCAGCCTGTTGCGCTGGACGAGAAGGGAATTCAGAACGTGGTGGAGTCTTTCGCTGCGGCTGCCGGGCGCGCGCTGCAAGCTGGGTTTCAGGTAATCGAAATTCACTCGGCGCATGGTTACTTGTTGCACGAATTCCTTTCGCCTATTTCGAACAAGCGCACGGATTCCTACGGCGGCTCGCTGGAAAATCGCTGCCGTCTTTTGGGTGAAGTGGTCGCGGCGGTGCGCAAAGTGTGGCCAGCGGCTTATCCGCTGTTCGTTCGAATTTCCGCGACGGATTGGATTGAGGGCGGCTGGGACCTGGATCAGTCCGTCCAATTGGTGGAAAAAATTGCGCCGTTGGGCGTGGATTTAATCGATTGTTCGTCGGGCGGAATTGCGCCGGGGGCCAACATTCCTATACGGGCTGGATACCAGGTTCCGTTCGCGCGAGAAATTCGCAATGAAACGGATGTGATGACTGGAGCGGTAGGACTGATCACATCTGCGAATCAAGCCGACACGATTTTGCGGGAAGAGAGCGCGGACGTGGTAATCATGGCTCGTGAATTTCTGCGGCAGCCCTACTGGCCGCTTCAAGTGGCTCATGACCTGGGTTTTCCGATACCGTGGCCGGTGCAATATTTGCGGGCTGCGCCGGACGGGACACCTACGCGCGAACCGATTCGTCCTCCGGAAGGCATGGACGCGTTGGCGGAGCACGACGCAAATCTGGAATAATGATCCTCACTTTTCTAAATAAGACTAACCCTGGGATTTCTTTTTCTGGGGTCTGCGAATCATTTCGCATCGGAAACACCTCGCGTTAACGCTCTAGTTCAAACACGCCAAACCATCTACCATTGCGTTCGTGACGACCGCTTCAGATACCGGAACAATGCATCGACGCATCGCTGCGGCCACTGGCATCGTGATGGCCAGCGTTCTGTTGAGTCGCGTGCTGGGATTTTTTCGCGATTGGACTCTGGCGCACCAGATGGGGTCGAACGCGATTACCGACGCGTACAACGCGGCGTTCACCCTGCCTGACTTCCTGAATTATTTGATTGCGGGGGGATCGTTGAGCGTCACGTTTATCCCCGTTTTTGCAAAGTATGCGGCGGAGAAGCGGGAAGAAGAGGGCTGGCGCGTTTTTTCCACCGTGATTACGGTGATGGGCTTTGTCCTGGTAGGACTTGTTTTGTTGGGAGAGCTTTTCGCGCCGCACATTGTGAATTGGATTGCTCCTGGATTCAGCCCGGGCGGACGGGCGCGCGTTGTTTTTCTGACGCGATTGATGCTGCCGGCGCAAATTTGTTTTTACGAGGGAAGTATTTTGAGCGCGGTGCAATATGCCAAGGGGCAATTTGTGGTGCCTTCATTGGCACCTCTGATTTACAACATCGGGATTATTCTCGGCGGTGTCTTGCTGGCTCCGCGAATTGGGATCACTGGCTTTGCGGTTGGAGTGCTGGGCGGAGCCATCGCGGGAAATTTTCTGCTTCAAATCTATGGGGCCTACCGGGCGGGGGCGGTGTTTTCGCCGAGCTTTAATGTTAGGCATCCTGGATTTTGGCTTTTTCTGAAGCTTTCGGTGCCGATCATGCTGGCTGTTTCGGTGTCTTTCGCGGACGATTGGATCATTCGATATTTTGGATCGTATTTGCAGGCTGCGTCGATTACCTGGCTAACTTACGGGAAGAATTTAATGCGCGTGCCTCTTGGTCTCGTGGGACAAGGTGTTGGTGTGGCATCGTTCCCGTTCCTCGCCCAGTTATATTCGGAGAAGAAATTTGAGGAGTTAAATCGCGTCCTGAATACCACGTTCAAAGGGCTGATCTTTCTGCTGCTTCCGATTTCGGCTTTGACCATTGCGCAAAGCGTCCCCATCGTGAATCTGGTTTTTTCGCACACGCGCATGCATGGGTACGATCTTTACGCGACGGGGCAGACGCTCGCATATTTTTCGATTGGGATGTTCGCCTGGGGAGCGCAATACATTCTGGCTCGCGGCTTTTACGCGACGCGAGACACTATTACGCCGGCAGTGGTCGGTACGGTGATGACGGCGCTGAACATTCCGGTTTATTGGTGGCTGGCGCATCGCATGCGTTACGTGGGTTTGGCGCTGGCCAGCTCGTTCGGCATCGTTGCTTACACCGTGGCTCTTTTTATTTTGTTGAACCGGCGCACGAAAAATCCGGAAGAGGGGAGCTTAGTGGTTTTCTTCTTGAAGATGACCGGCGCGTCACTCGTGGCGGGTATGGTCTGCTACCGGCTCACGCTTTTGCTCGAAAACCACTTACCGTGGCAAAAGATTTGGGGGGCGTTGGAGCTGCTGGTTATCGTTACAACTACGGGAATTGCGTTTCTGATGATTTTGCTGAAAATACTGCGCGTGCCGGAACTTGACCACTATTTGCGGAAGGCCTGGGCTTACACCGGCTTGTCGGCGTAGGAGTCTTAATCACGCGGGAATCGCCGGAAACCTTCAAGGTGCTTGAGCAAAAACTGCGTGCAGAGTGACCTGGTCGCCTTTCATCACTTCGATTTCGCCCGACCAATCTTTTTTGCCTGTGGACTTGATGGTGATTTGGTGCGTGCCACTTGCCAACGAAATGGTTGCGGGTGTGTCGCCCACGAATTTCCCGTCGATGTAAATTTCCGCTCCGGTTGTTTCTGAGGAAAGAATTAAAACAGCTCAGAGATTATAGGCGTGGCAGAGAACGCATGTGCTGCGGGAGCTTCTGCCCGCGGGCGCTCGGTTCCTGAATCATTATTTTTGGCAGGAATGGGGCCTGCTCGGGTGTCGCAGCTCGCCGTTTTCGTGAGAGGACGCGGGGTAGCCTGTACCTCATCTGCTTTTACGAGCCAGTAACGGCCGCGACTATGGCCTTTCAGGTCCAGCCACTCGTAAGGGCCCTCGGTGATGGTGGTCTCCTGTGACGCGTATCCTTCTTTATAGAAGCGGACCACCATAGCATGGCCGAGGCGCGCGGCAAACACGGTGTGAGGTTTGTGAAAATAGCCGCCGGGATAATTTCTTTTGTAGGGAGTGACGCCGACCAGGACGCCGTCGATTTCGACCTTAGCTCCAGCAGGCGAACTGGTGACTTTCAGCCTTTCGCCAAACGAGCAGGCGGGCTGCTGCGTGACTTATTTCAAGTATTCGGCGAGCCAGTCCAGGAATGTTTTGTGCCACAGCTGGCTGTTTTGAGGCTTCAGGACCCAATGGCCTTCGTCCGGGAAAATTAAGAGTTTCGAAGGCACACCTTGGCGCTGCAAAGCGGTGAAGAATTCAAGTTCTTGGGTATAGGGCACACGAAAATCCAGTTCGCCACCAACGACAAGCGTAGGCGTTTTATATTTTCCGAGCGCGGCCGCAAATTCGCTGGGCGACCATTTTTTGTAGAATTCGGAATTCGCCCAAGGCGTACCGTCAAACTCCCATTCCTGAAACCACAATTCTTCTGTTGCGTTCATGCTGACGGCGTCGTAAGGGCCGGCATGGCTGATCAAACATTTGAAGCGGCCGGTGTGCGTGGCGATCCAGTCAACCATGTATCCGCCGAAAGAGCCGCCCGCCGCAGCCACGCGCGAACCATCGATGAAAGGGTATTTCGCAATGGCTGCGTCCAAGCCGGACATCAAATCTTCGTAGGCCTTGCCGCCCCAATCATGGCTGATTTCTGCGGTAAATTTCTGCCCATATCCGGTGGAACCACGCGCGTTGATCGCCAGGACAACGTATCCGGGGGCGGCCATCACCTGCTGGTTCCAACGATAGCCCCAGGCATCGGTCCAGGAATTTTGCGGGCCGCCGTGAATCAAGAGCAAGGCAGGATATTTTTTCGCGGGATTAAAATTCGGCGGACGGAATACGAAACCTTCGACCTGGGTTTTTTCCGCGCCTTCGAACCAGAAGGCTTCCGGCTTGGGAAGATCGAGCTGCGAGAGTAGCTGCGCGTTTTGATGCGTGAGCTGGCGAACGTCGCTGCCGTCTGAATTCGCGGCGAAAATTTCGGCGGGCATGGTCAGGCTAGTGCGGGCAAAGGCGAGGATGCGTCCATCGGCGTTGATGTCGAATTCGTCGTTGAAATTTCCGTTCACTATAATCTTTGGAGAATTTCCGGGCGCGGCTGAGATCGAGTAGATCGGCATCTCGCCTTTATCTTCAGCGGTGAAGAAGATGGTCTTGCTGTCTGGCGCGAACTCGTAGGATTCCACGCTGCGGTCGAAACCTTCCGTCAAATTCGCTTCTTTCCGGTCTTTGCGAGAATAAAGCATGAGACGCCAGCGATCAGCTTCGTAGCCGGGTTGCGTTTGCGCGCGGTAGGCGATCCACAGGCCGTCGCGGGAATACACTGGTCCCCAATCGTCGGCGGGATTGAGGGTGATTCGCGCGGGAGCGCTGGTGCCGGAGGCAGGCACGGTAAAAAGGTCGCCATTGGTGCTGAGAGCTTCGTCTCGATCAGCGTTGGCGGTGAAGCAAATTTCGCGGCTGTCGGGAGAAAAGGCGATCGCTTCCGGGGCGCCCAAGCTGAAGGGCGGCACATCGTAGTCGGCGCCCGGCGTGAGATCGCGGAGAGTTCCACCTTCGGCTGAAATGATAAAAAGATGGCTGCGCTTACCGTCGGACCACGCGTTCCAATGGCGATACAGCAGCTTGTCATAAATGTGCGCCTTCACTTTGCTTTTTGATTTTTCGGCATCGCGACGCGCGTTGCACGCTTCGTTTGTGCAATCGGGATAGACTCTGGAAACGAAGGCAAGGGTCTTTCCGTCCGGGGCCCAAATTTCATTGTCCGCTCCGGTGGAAAGAAACGTGATGCGGTTCACGGTACCGCTTTTGACATCCATCGAAAAAACTTGTTGGTTACCTTCGATGCGGGCGGAAATAAACGCAAGCTTCTGGCCGTCGGGCGACCAGCGGGGGCGCGTGTCGCTGCCTCCATGCGTCAATTGCCGCGGCTCGCCGCCGGCTACGCTGACGATCCATATGTCGCGCGAGGTGTGATTTGTTTCCAGGTTTGGAGTTGCTACAGTGTAGGCGATCCATTTGCCGTCGGGAGAGATTTGCGGCTCGCTGAGGCGATGCATGGAGATTAAATCCTGAAAAGTGATGGCGCGTTTCTTAGTTGTTTGCGCGTTTAAAGAAACGGGCGCTACCGCGAGGGCCGTGACGGCGAGACACGCGGCCAAGGCTTTGCCGATGCTTTGCGGACTCACGTTCATTTTTCCTCGCTGACCCAATTACGGACTACAGTTTTCTCGTGCTTAGAAAAATGAACGAGCCGCCGGCTACCAGCAGAAGTATGCCGAAAGCTTTCGGAAGCTGGATTATTCGCGTGGTTTCAATGATCGTTCTCTCGCCGCTAATTTCCATTTCCTTTTTCTTGGACGGCATGTTGAGGTTGGGATGAACTAACGCGGCAATGCCGAGCGCGATTAAAAGCACGCCCATCACTACGAACGGGTGAACTTTCATTGCAATATTCTCCTGCGCGTCATGATTAATTCGCCGGCGTCGCTTGCGCCGTGCCGATTGCGGCGACCATTGGCTTTACAATTTCGCTCAAATAATCGGGGCGGCTGGTGTCACGTACCAAGTGAGGCCAACGCGAGCCGCCATGATAATCGATGGAACGCGTCTGAAATTGCGCGCCGTTTGCGACGATCAACTGGATCGGGCCCGTGGACAATTTCGATCCAGCGATGGCTTGTCTCATTTCGTCCGGAGAATACTGCTTTCCGTTAACGGCGATGATTTTCATGCCGGGGCCGATTCCGGCATCGTATGCGAGACCGCCGTGGGTTACATCGTCCACGGTTCCGTCATCCTGGACGATCATTCCAATGGTGAAAGTTAAATTCGATCGCCTGGCGAGGCCGCTTTCGATCGCTTCCATTTCGTTGGGCTCTTCACTGTATATCAACTTCCACCCGTTATTTTCGACGGCTTCGATGGGAGTTCTGGTTGAGACACGGTCCAGACGCACGCGGAGAAACCCGGTCCAGTCGTAGGACGCCAGGGTATTCAAAACGGCTACGACGTCTTCGAATTTATAGGTTTTCAGCGCGGGAACGTTCGGAGAGCCGGCGTAAAAAATCTGGCAGAAATCGTTCATGGATTTCTTGTCTTTGGTGAGACTGCGCAGGGTGCCGTCGATATCGAGCCAGAGCAACTGGCCTTCCTCGTAGAAATCGGTACCGCGGCGCCAATTCGACCAGTCTTCGGTGGCGTTGTAGAGGAACGGAGCGGCGTCGGACGTGTCCTGCAAGTTGCGCCAGTCGCGTCCGGGACGATGTTCGTACGTGGCAACTAGCTCGGCTAAATCTTCCATAGTTTCATGTTGCGTGAGCAGTCCACTTCGCGCGGTGAGAACAAAACTGCCGAGATATTCCGTCAAGCCTTCGTAAACCCAAAGTAAATCATCTTTCATGGGCAGCTGATAATCCGCGGTGGCCAACCCTTCGGGACGGCGATACTTGCCATTCCAGGAATGCACAAATTCGTGGGGCAGAAGTCCGGCGAAGGCGATCAGTTCGGAGTCATCGATGAGGCTGCGCTCGTTGGTGCGGTCGTCGCTGGACTCGTGATGCTCCAGGCCGAAGTGAGCGACGTCGTCACTGAGAGTAACGAGAAAATGATAATCGCGATAATGACGCGGGCCGAAAAGCGCACCGGCTTCCGTTACCAGCTGGTTAAAGTGTGTTTGCGTTTCCGGTGACATTGCCAGGGCTGCTTCGCTGTCGGCGGCGATGTCCATGAAATGCGGAGGATCCTGGCCGGGCGTTAGCTGAATCTCGCGAAAATATTTTCCGGCGATTACCGGGGAATCGACGA
The DNA here is from genome assembly GCA_963714785.1 of uncultured Acidobacteriota bacterium. Classification (GTDB taxonomy): domain Bacteria; phylum Acidobacteriota; class Terriglobia; order Acidiferrales; family UBA7541; genus Palsa-295. Next base: position 138,626 of record CAVQQE010000017.1, on the reverse strand, counting down.
GGGTGTTCAGCGTGACGGGCGAGAAATCGATCATGTCGCCATTTTGTTTGGGACCAGGAAGGGCCGTGCCGTATTTCCAACCGGCGGGAAGCTTCAGACTGGGCACGAAAGTGATCTCGCGTATGTCGAAACCTTTGGGATACATCAAAACTTGATTCCAGCTAAGGACGTCCAAGGCATTTGTTGCTGAAGCTCCAGCAGAGAATCCTACGGCGGGGGCGGCAAGCAGGAAATCAAAATCCACGGTTAATTTGGTGACGCCGGCCGGGATGTCCAAATGGATGGAGAACATTTCCACCAAGTCGCGGCGCCATGGAATTGATTTGCCCGCGCCGCTGAACTTCAGCCCGGCAACTTCGATGATGGGGCCATCCGGCATGTGTTCTCCGGGGAGCCATTCCGGGTAATACAGAGTAAGCTCACCGGGCGAGACGGGAATTTCCATATGCGCGTGCAGAATTTTCTGCGGTGCTTGTGAAGCGTCAACTATTAAGCGAATCGGGCCGGCCAGGGTTTGCGCCTGTGCACTCGCGCTGGTGAAAACGAAAATTGTTGCGAGAAAGAGTCCCGTTATCGAAATTACTCTGCGCATTATTCCCCCGTTCTTCTCGTGCCGTATTTTGGCGAATTGGACTTACGTATTATTTAGAGAGCGAGACGATAGGTGATGATTCATTTCAGAAATTCGAAAGCCCTACCTGCGCGAACAAAAATTGGAGCACATCGGTGTCTTCTTCAATGATCTTGCTCACCGGGCGGCCTTCACTGTGGCCCAACTTCGTGTCGTACATCAGCAGAATCGGTTTGTCGCCGCCTTGTGCCGCTTGCATTTCTGCCGCCATCTTACGGGCGTGCAGCGGGGCCACTCGCGTGTCGCTATCGCCCGTTAGAAAAAGCACCGCCGGATATATCGTGCCTTTTATTACGTGATGATAGGGCGAGTAGGCGTACAGAAAAGGAAACTGTTTGGGATCGTCGGACGAGCCGTATTCAGGGACCCAAAATCGCGCCACTAGAAATTTCTGATAGCGCACCATATCAAGAAGCGGGTAGCCGCACACGATGGCGCCAAAAAGATCGGGACGTTGTGTCATCGCGGCACCCATTAGCAGGCCACCATTGCTGCGTCCGGTAATGGCGAGCCGCTGAGGACTGGTATAGTGATTCGCGATCAGCCATTCGGCGGCCGCGAAAAAATCGTCGAAGACGTTCTGTTTTTTCTCGAGCATGCCGGCGTGGTGCCAGGCTTCGCCAAATTCTCCGCCGCCGCGCAGATTGGGCATGGCGAACACGCCACCGTGTTCGGCCCACACGACCGCATCGTCGCGAAACGCGGGAGTTTCGCTGGAGTCGAAGCCGCCATAGGCTGTCATCAAGGTGGGATTCGAACCGTCGAGCTTCAGTCCCTTTTTATAGAAAAGAAACATGGGGACGCGAGTTTTGTCTTCGGACTGGTACCAAACCTGTTTTACTTCGAACTCGTTGGCGTCTACCGGAACGGCGGGCTTAGCCCACACAGCGAGCGTATGCAGCGGAATATCGTAGCGATAAATAGTGGCGGGAATCGCGAAAGATTGAAACGATAGAAACACTTCGGAATTTCTCCATCTTCCGGTGATTCCGCTTACATCTCCCAATGCTGGCAGCGCGATACCTCCCGCGGGTTTGCCGTCGGTTTCAAAAACATTTAGTTCAGAGGATGCGTTGTGCGAATACTGAGCGATGATTTTTCCGCCGGCCAATCGAAAATCTTCCAGCCGCGACTCGCTTTCGGGGATCACTTCTTTCCAGTTTTCATGCGCGGGATTGTTTAACGGCACGGCTAGCAAGCGCCAGTTTGGAGCCTTCCAGTTTGTTTCCAAATACAGCGTGTCACCCGCAATTTCGCCTTGGAAGCAGGAGTTAATCGTTCTGACGATTGGTGTGATTGGGCCACTGTGCGCGAGGTCTTGAAAATAAACTTCGGACTTTTCGCATGCCGAGCCGTAGAAGACCATGAGAAGCAGGTAGCGGCCATTTTCGGAAACATCCACGGACAGAATCTTGTCGGGGCCATAGCCCTCGCCGAAAATTTCCTTGTCTTGTTCGGAGTTGGTTCCCATGGCGTGGTAGTAGGCGCGGGGGCCGGCGTCCGTCAGTTTGGAGTAATAAAGACCGGTCTTATCGCTTTTGAATGCAACTCCCGAGAGGTAGCGTGCGCGGGGAAGGGAATCCGGAATTTCTCTTAACATGCCGGTGTCGATCAAATGGATAGAGACTTCGTCTTCGCCGCCTTTGCGGACGCCGTAGGCAACAAGTTTTCCGTCCTCGGAAAATCCTTCAAAATTCACGCTGGTGGTGTGGTCAGCGCTGAGCGAGGCGGGATCGAGAAGCACTTCCTCTCTTCCGGCCGCTCCTCGGCGCATGTACAGAACAAACAAATCCTGGCCCGCGGCGCGCTTGGAATAAAAATAGCGGCCGGCCCGTTCGACGGGGAGGCCGACGGTGTCCACTTTTATTAATTCCGCGAGGCGTTTGGAAATAGCTGCGGCTCCCGGCAGCGTCTTCAGCAGATTTTGCGTGCAGGCGTTTTGCGCATCGATCCAGGCGCGTGTTTCAGGGCTGTTTTGATCTTCGAGCCATCGATACGGATCGCTTACCACTACGCCGTGGATTGTTTCTTTTACGTCGTTTACACGCGTTGACGGCGGGCACTTCATTTCAGTGGCGTACACCGTCACTGGCGCAGCCGTTACGGCGATGAATGCGATCAGGGTTAAATGGAGTGGTGATCGAAACCGGCGCTGGCCTGTTGGAAAGAATATGGATTGCAGAAAATACGATGGCAATTCTGTCGAGGATTCTTCGGTGGAACTTATCTTCAAATCTTACTCCCTTCGCAAATTTCAAGTGACCGGCGTGGCCATCTTTCGCGGTGGATTGAAGAATGGCAATTCCCTGGTCGTGACTCTCACTTTGTGACGCACGGCCTCGACGGTAAGTTCCATTTGCAGCTGGAGACCTGGTGCGGCGTGTTCCCGGTTCAGACTCGCTAGCGCGATCATTTTTTTTAAGGTCGGCGACCAGGTTGTGGAGGTTGCTTTGCCTACTTGTAATCCGCCGCGATACACGGGAACCGGAGTGCGCGACGCCGTGCTTTGCACCTGCGGGCCGAGGCCGACGGCATCATAGAGACGCTCAACATCTTCCCAGTTAATGTCCAGTCCCATCAAATGACGTTTGGCGCCGCGCTGATTTTCTTCGGCGAGAGCTTCGCGGCCGATGAAATGTTCCTTCTTCAAATCGACCATACGGCCGAGGCCGATTTCGTACGGCGAATATTTTTGCGATTCGATCAGCGCGCGCTTGCTACTGAAATAATCGACTTCGATCAGGATGAGTCCGGCTTCGATTCGCGCCACGTCTAGAGCCAGCATGCCGGCGGGATGCAGATCGAACGGGCGGCCATGTTCCATGAGTGCGTCCCAAACTTTGGGCGCTTCGTTCCACGGCATCCAGATTTCGTAACCCAAGTCTCCGGTGTAGCCAGTGCGCGAGATATCCACATCCAGGCCTGCAATTTTCCCGTGAGTGAAACGAAAATATTTCAGATTTGCGATGTCGGCTTGCGCGGTTTTCATCAGCAAGCGGCCGGAGGTGGGTCCCTGCACGGCAAGCGCGGCGACTTTGTTGGAGATATCTTCGATGTTCACGTCGAGGCCGAGGGCGTTTTGATGGAACCAGCGCATGCTGGGGTCGGCGGCGGTCCAGCGATAGGCATTTTCAGCGAGGCGCGAGATGGTGCCGTCGTCGATTACTTTGCCTTCTTCATCGCACCAGCAGCAATAAATGACCTGTCCGACGGCGACTTTATTGATGTCGCGAGTAATCACGCGGTTCACTAGCTTGGTCGCGTCTTTGCCGGTCAAAAGATATTTGTAGAGCGGAGAGACGTCGATCATGGCGCTGGCATTGCGGATCGCATTGTATTCGTGGTCGTGATGCATTTCGTAAACACTGACGGCGTAGTACCCCGACCATTCGCGATAGTTCATGCTCTCGCAAAGTTTTGAAGTTCTGTCGTGGACCGCTGTTCCGATCGGCACAATCGCTCCTGTGGTAATGATCCCTAAAGGATGGCCGCTAATTCGCTCGCAAACTGCCGAGAAAACTCGGCCCGCGATTATAGTTCGCGGGTACGCGCTATCGCAAGGCGAAGTGAGCCACGGATCAGTGGAAGGAGGGTTATTTTTGCGGCGCCGACGTCACCGGCGGGATTACGGCATGGGTGGAAAGCTCGTTACCTGCGATGATGGCATTGCGAATCTGGCTGTAAATATCCGTAAGCGTGTTGGGCGTGTGCGGGATCAAAATCGTGTTGCTGTGATCGTTCGCAGCAATTTCCTTGAGTGTGTCGAAATATTGGGTCATTAGGACGAGTTGCATCACATCCTGCGGAGTGGAACCAGGAACCGTTTTGGCAAAATCCTCGACCGAATCTTTTAAGCCGGTGATAATGGCCTTCCGCTGATTGGCGATACCTTCGCCCTGCAGGCGTTTTGATTCGGCCTCAGCTTCCGCCTGCTTCACCAAAAGCATTTTGTTCGTCTCCGCGCGGGAAACCGTAGCTTCACGTTCGCGTTGTGCGGCGTTGATGTCATTCATGGCGGCCTTCACCTTCTGGTCGGGAACTATGTCGGAGATCAGGACTTTGACGATAGAGTATCCGTACTCCTTCATCGAAGCGTCCAAGTTGTCTCTCAGATCGCTTGCAATGTCCGCCTGGTTCAGAAAAGTATCATCCAGCTTCATTTTTGGAACGTGGCCCAGAACCACGTTGTACACCATGGATTCGATCTGCTTGACGGGGTCGGAAAGTTTGTAGAACGCGGCTTCAACAGCGTCGGGCATGATCTTGTATTGAATCGACACGGGTATTTGGACGAATACGTTATCCTGAGTTTTTGTTTCCACCTGAACATCGAACTGTTGGACCTTCATGCTTAGGCGGCGAACAACTGTTTCGAGATAGGGCGTCTTCCAATTCAGTCCGGGACCGGCCACGCGCGCAAATTTTCCGAGGCGCTGGACGATGGCTACCTGTGCTGTCTCAACGGTGAAAAACGAACCGAGAACTATGCTCAAAGCCAGCAGAACAATGATGGCGATGAAAAACAGAAAAAACGTAGCCATGTTCTCTCCCCTGTTTCTTTACACATTAGCCGAGATGAATTTACTGGTGCGGAGGACGGCGGCATTCTACCTCAACATTGGTTCGTTTTATGAATTGGAATACGGCACGAGTGAAGGTCTCCATGCACAGCCCTTCGCGACTTGCCTGACCCTAAGTCAAGGCGATTCTCTTCTTAGTTGTGAGTCTGCGGCTGCGCTTGTAGAATGCCTCGACTTCTGCGGCGCACAATATTCCGCAAGTTTCATCACTTAAATCTCATGGCAAAACGATACGACGTCATCGTAATTGGCGGCGGCCACAACGGCCTGGTGAACGCGGCGTACCTCGCGAAGGCGGGCAAAAAGGTCCTGGTGCTGGAGCGCAGATACGTTCTGGGCGGCGCGGCCGTCACCGAAGAGATCATTCCCGGATTTAAATTTTCTGTTTTTTCCTATGTGGTTTCGCTGCTGCGTCCGGAAATTATTCGGGATCTGGATTTGCCGCGCCACGGGCTAGAAATTCTTCCGCTGGACGGAACCATTACGCCGATGCAGAACGGCGATTATCTGTGGCGCGAGAACGATCATGGCAGAACGCGGCGTGAGCTGGAGCGCCACTCGAAGCTGGATGCCGAAGCGTATGAAGAATTCGGCAAGTCCATGGTGGCGATGTGCCGTTTCGTTAAGCCCATACTTGGAATGATTCCACCGGATCCCAGTTCTCTCGATCCGCGAGATTTGAAAAAACTTGCGTTCCTGGGCAAGCGCTTCCAATCGCTGGCAGCCGAAGACAAATACAATCTGGTGCAGCTCATGACCATGAGCGCGGCGGATTTTCTCGATCAATGGTTCGAGACCGACGTGTTGAAGGCCACGATGTCCGCGTCAGGAATCATTGGAACGTTTTTGGGGATTCGCTCGCCGGGAACCGCATACGTTTTGCTGCATCACTACATGGGAGAAATTGACGGTGCGTTTCGGTCGTGGGGATTCAGCCGCGGCGGCACCGGAGCGATTTCCAACGCGATTGGCAGCGCGGCGAAAGAAGCCGGCGTGGAAATTCGCACGGAAGTAGCGGTGAATCGCATTCTGATCAAGAACGGTGTGGCCCAGGGCGTGGTGCTGGAAGACGGCGAAGAAATTTATGCGGGCGTGATTTCTTCCAGCGTGGATCCCAATCTTACATTTTTGAAATTTATCGAAGAGCGCGAACTGCCCGGAGATTTTCTGGAAGAAGTGCGGCGGTACAAATATCGCGGCTCGTCCGGGAAAGTGAATCTCGCGCTCGACGCGTTGCCGGATTTCACATGCTTGCCCGGGCCGGGGCACCATTTGCGCGGGGCGATGTCGATTTCACCTTCGATGGAATATATGGAACGCGCCTACGACCAAGCCAAGTATGGGGAATTTTCACGGCGTCCTTATATCGACATGGTTATTCCGACACTTACCGATCCATCCGTAGCGCCACCGGGGAAACACATACTTTCCTGCTTCGTGCAATACGCGCCGTACAAATTGAGCAGCGGAAACTGGGATGAGCAGCGCGAGGCGTTTGGCAATACGGTGATCGATACGATCGCGGAATATGCGCCGAATATAAAAAACATCATTATCGGCAAACAGTTCATCACGCCGCTGGATATCGAGCGGCAGACCGGTCTGACCGAAGGCAATATTTTTCAGGGCGAACTTTCGCTGGAACAACTTTTCTTTTTGCGTCCGGCGGCGGGCTGGGCGCGATATCGCACGCCGATCAAAAAATTGTACATGTGCGGGTCGGCCACTCACCCGGGCGGCGGAATCATGGGGGCTCCGGGACGTCTCGCGGCGCTGGAAATTTTGAAGGACACGGGGAAGGGGAAAAACTGACCTTGGCCGCGCAACGCGAAATCGTGATTCTGGGCGGCGGCCACAACGCGCTGGTGGCGGCGTATTATCTTGCGAAAAAAGGACTGAACCCGCTGGTATTGGAGCGGCGCGAAGTGCTAGGCGGCGCGGCGGTGACCGAACAGTTTCATCCGGGATTTCGCTGTTCCACGTTGGCGCACGCCGGAGGGCCGCCTCTTGGTACGATTTTGAAAGATATGCAGCTTGCGCGACACGGGCTGGAGAAACTCGAATCGCCGGTGCGCGTTTTTGCTCCCACTTTGGAAGGCCGCGCGTTGACGCTTTACACCGACACCCAGCAATCGGTGGCGGACATTCAGAAATTTTCTGCCAAAGATGCGGCTAGCTATGGCGAGTTTGGGGGTGGTCTCGCGCGCGTCGGAACAATCATCGAGCAACTTCTGTTGCTGACGCCGCCGGTGATCGAGAAGCCCTCGAAAGAGGATATTTGGAAATTATTGAAAGTTGGGAGGCGGGTTCGCGGGCTGGGAAAAAAAGAAATGATGCGGCTGATTCGGTGGGGCCCGATGGCTGCTGCGGATTTCGTCGCTGAATTTTTCGAGACGGATGTGCTGCGCGCAGCAGTTGCGGCACGAGGAATTTTCGGCGCGGCCATGGGGCCGTGGTCAGCGGGTTCCACGGCACTTTTGCTATTGCGTGCGGGCGCTGACCCATATCCGGTGGGGAATTCCGCGGTGCCGCGCGGAGGAATGGGGGCCCTGACAGCCGCCATGGCTGCGGCTGCGAAGGAAGCCGGCACGGAGATTCGCACGGGCGCGGAAGTAAAACAAATTTTGGTGAAAAGCGGACGCGTGACCGGGGTTGCGCTTGCGAACGGAGAAGAGATTGCGGCGAAGGCGGTGGTTTCCGGAGCCGACCCACGGCGGACGTTTCTCGGACTGCTCGATCCCGTGCATTTGCCGCCAAGTTTTGTAGTGAAGATGCAGAATTACCGTTGCCATGGGACTGCCGCGAAATTGAATGTCGCGCTAGACGCGCTGCCAACGTTTGCGGCGCTGAAAAATTCTTCGGAAGGAAATTCAGCTCTAGCGGGGCGTATTCACATTGGGCCGGGCATCGATTATTTGGAGCGCGCGTTCGACGATTCAAAGTATGGCGAATTTTCGCGTGCGCCCTATCTCGACATTTCTATTCCGTCGATTCTGGATTCGTCGCTCGCGCCTGCGGGGAAGCATGTGATGTCGATCTACATGCAATTCGCGCCGTATAAATTAAAACAGGGGGATTGGACGCAGCAGCGCGACGCGTTGCGCGACACGGTCTTGAAGACACTTTCAGCTTATGCGCCCGATCTGACACAGAAAATTCTAGCGGTGCAAACCATCACGCCGAAGGATCTGGAAACCACGTACGGGCTCACGGGCGGGCACCCGTTCCACGGCGAACTGGCTCTGGATCAAATTTTCACCATGCGTCCGCTGCTCGGCTGGGCACGTTACGCGACGCCGGTTACGGGACTTTTTCTCTGCGGCAACGGCACGCATCCGGGGAATGGCCTCACCGGCGCGTCCGGTCACAATGCGGCGCGCGAAATCCTGAAACATATCCGCAAGTAAGCTTCAAGCTCGCTGCCTTTTATTTCTTCGGATGAGAAACGGCCAGTGGGGAGGCACCGACGAGATAGCTTCCTTCATCGCTATTTATTACGTCTAAATCGAGACGCGGTACTTGGTACGAAAACCAAACCCGAGCTCTGAAGTAATAAGTTTTTCCCGCCTCCGCAGTGAAGTCAGCTAATGAATACATTGAAGAATATGAGAATGGACTGCCAATTCGAGCAGAGATGGTGCTCGCCGGGACTGACCGTAAAGAAAAAGTAAGTTCGGGCATGATTCGCGCCGATCCATGCTCCGTCGAGTCCTACTCTGACGGTCACACATCCGCCCAGGCACTTTGCCGCGTAATCTTTAATCACATAGACGGCCGCCTTGCCGGGTTCGATTTGTGCGAGAGATTGTTTGGCCTTGTCCTCTTTGGCGTCAAAATTGATATTCGCTGGCCCGCATGCAGATGCGCCGACGGAAGTGGGGGGCGTATCTTGCGCAAATACTGGAAATGTCAGCAGAACAAATACGAGAAGGAGTTTCATAGTGGCTCCCGCGAAGCATGGATCTAGTTCCACTTGGCCCGGGGATGCGTTGCACCGTTACTTACGACAGTTTGATGGACGCACGATGCTGCCGGACGAGTACAGGTGATTTCAGAAATACCGCGCAAATTACCCTGGTTTTCCGGGACTTTCGGGCTGTGTCGCACCTGCAAATCCTGTCCCTCAGCGGTTGAAGCCGTGCTGATATCGGGTCACTTAGGGCACGACTGGTCGTGCCCTGGCGAAAATCGGAGTTGCGACACGGACTGTCTCGGGATGGACGGCGGAATTCGCAGACAACTTTGTATTGAAATATCCGCAACGCAGACGGAAATAGACTTAAAGTGTCGTGCGCTTCAGACTCGGAAGAGCGTGAGTTTTGATGTCAGGCGGCTAAATTCCAGGTGCAGGTAATACCTTGCAAGATTCTGGGTGCACAATCGTTCGTTCGACCCAAGCTTTGCTAGTTCTCACTCGGCTGACGAACCCCGGTGCTTCTTCTTTTGCGTATGATGACGGGTAGCCGGGCGCTTTTTCTCTGCGACGGGGCGCGGCTGGACTAGTGGCATGTCTGAGTTGAAAATATCGGCTACTACTTTCCACTTACTATCCGCCTGCTTTTTCCAAACTTCGACAAACTTGCCGTTGTCGGAGACTGGTTTGCCATGGGCATCTTTTGTGGTGAGTTGGTATGTACCGATCAGGTAGGCCAGATCACCGGAACGGGCGACTTCCACTTTGCTTGCCTGCCAGGAGAGGGAAGTATCGGGAGTGAGAAGGCCAGCCCAGGCGGCGCGAATTGATTGCTTGTCGCTGGCGATGGGAGCGTTGGGTGCTAGCAAAGAGGCGTCATCGCTGTAATACGAGACGGTGCCATCTATGTCTCTTGCGGCGGCCGTCTTGGACCATTGCGCGTCTGCATCGCGAATCGATTTTTCATCGGCGGCGCGTGTGTCGGGCGGCTTTTGCTCTCCGCATCCCGCGGCAAATAAAACGAGGGCAAGACATCCCCACAGCACCAGCGTAGTTTTTCGTGCTACTTCGTAACGGCAAGCCATCGCTAAATCCCCCCACTTCAAAATTTGCGCAGTCCATCTTACAACGACCACGGTGTTGTGTGTTGGCCAAGAAAGGTAAAAGCTTCAAAAAACTTCGGTAAAGATTAGAATTCGCGCCGGTAGTCTGCGAAACGCGTTTGGCTCCATACAACTTCCGCATACACCCTTCAGATATGCTGCGATATGATGGTGAGCTCTCCTTTACCCTTTCGCACATCAGCGTTACGACGTATCGGTTCCCGTCGGAACAGAATGTTAATCTTTAAATTCCCCCTTCGGAGGTAAGCGTGTCCGCGTCTTTGCCACCCAACGGCGGTGGTGCAGAAAACCGTCGCAGCACTCGAGTGATTCATGCCGTGCCGGTGACCATACGGGCGCAGGACGCGCTTGGCCAATCGTTCGAAGAATTCACATCAACTGTTACGGTCAACTGCAACGGCTGTAAGTACGAGTCGAAGCATTACATCCCGAAAGGCTCCGGACTCACCATCGAAATTGGCGCTCGGCAGCGTGGATCGGGCTCGAGAATATTCCCCGCTCGAGTTGTATGGGTCCAGCGTCCGCGCACTTACCGCGAAATCTTCCATATCGCGGTGGAATTCGAAGTTCCCGGAAATGTTTGGGACATCAAAGTTCCGCCCAAAGATTGGTTCCCGCATCCAGACGACGAGGAGCTGATTATTCCGGTGTATCCGGAAGAAGGCGAACCGGTGCTTGCGCGGGTCGGGTCGGCGCTGCAAGCAGAAAAATTAGAAGCTGACATGACGAAGACTGCTCACGCATTATTGGCGGAATCAACTTCGCCAACTCCATCGGAGGCCATGACTCTCGATCACGCGGCTTCCTGGCAGACGAATCAGCCGGAGCTAAAGATCGCCCGGCAAATCGTGAGATCGAACGTCGAAGCGGCGATGAGCGAAGAAATCGCGCTGTTGCGCCAGGGTCTTGAAACGCAGCTTCAGGAGGCCATGCAGGATACGGTCAAATCTCTGTCAGAGCGAATCGTCCAGCGCATTTTGAGTGCGGTGACCGAGCAAGCAACGGAACAAACCGCGGTGACCGTTGCTGAGGCGCTTCAGAATTGCGGGGGCAATACTGAGAGGTTGGACGCGAAGATTCGTTTAGCGGCACAAGAAGCGTTGAGCGCGCAAGTGCCCCGCAAATCGTGGGCGCGCAAGCGTCCCCGGAAAGCTCCGAAGCAGGGAAACGTATCCTGATAAGAACGATAGTCAGATAGCCAAAATAATTGTTAGGAGCCTTATGCTGCGAAGTTCAGATTATTTTATGAATGTGGAACCCTCATGCGAGAGATAAAAGCCTCTTCATCTCCGACCACCGCCGAGAACAGTGCGGAGCGGCGGCGATCACACCGCGTTTACATCACGATGCCGGTAATCATTCGCGGGAAGAACAGCCAAAAGACGTTCAGCGAAGAAACGCGCACGGCCTCGGTGAACGCACACGGCTGCATGGTGCGGCTTGCAGAAAAAGTGGTAAAAGGGCAGGAAGTGGCAATCGTCAACCCCAAGACGGTGGAGGAGCTGCCGTGCACGGTAACATTTGTTGGGCAGAAGGATTCCGGCAAGGCGGAAGTGGGCTTGGAATTTATCGAGCCATCACCGCATTTCTGGCGAATTACCTTTCCATCCGACGATTGGGACCCTGCTGAGCGCAAACGTCCTTCCAGCACGAGTACGCGCGGCCTTCCCCAAACTCTAAAAGGCTAAATCGAGCGCGCGCGCTGGCCCGACCGCGTGTTGTGGGCGCTTGCGGTGTCGTTCCATCGCGACGGCGCCGCATTCCCCTCACTACTCACGATGCGATATGATATCGCATCGCCATTTCAACCAAGCCAAGGAAACATGATCTTCAAGCAGTTCTACCTCAATTGCCTCGCGCACGCCTCGTATTTGATCGGTGATGAGGAGACCCGCACAGCTGCCGTCGTTGATCCCCAGCGTGACGTCGAGCGGTATATGGAATTTGCAGCCGAACAAAAAGTTCAAATCAAGCACGTGATCTTGACTCATCTGCACGCGGATTTTGTGGCCGGACATTTGGAATTGCGGGATCGCGCGGGCGCAACGATTTATCTTGGCGCCAAAGCGCAAGCAGAGTACCGCTTTACGCCGTTCGGGGATAACAGCACGATCGAATTCGGCCGCGTGCGATTGAAAGCACTCGAAACACCAGGACATACGCCGGAATCGATTTCGATTCTTGTGTACGATCTCCAAGGAAACCAGAACGCGCCGTATGCGGTACTAACCGGTGACACATTATTTGTTGGCGACGTCGGACGTCCGGACCTTCGTGCTTCACTGGGCTGGTCATCCACAGACCTGGGAGCTTTGCTCTACGATTCGCTGCAATCCAAATTGCTGCCGCTGCCGGACGCAAGTCTGGTTTATCCGGCTCACGGCGCTGGGTCACTCTGCGGCAAGGCCATCAGTAAGGAGACGGTATCGACTATCGGAGAGCAGCGACGCTTGAATTACGCCCTGCAGCCCATGAGTAAGAAAGCGTTCATCGAATTGGTTACTGCTGACCAACCCGAGGCCCCGCCGTATTTCACCTACGATGCCGTGCTGAACAGTAAAGAGCGGCCTACGCTCGATCAAGCGCTGGAGCGTGAACTGAAACCGCTGGCTTTGGATGCGGTGCTGGCGTTGCAAGCGGAAGGTGCCCAGCTCGTCGATACGCGTGATCCGGAAGAATTTGGAGCGGCTCACCTAACCGGCAGTATCAACATTGGTCTTACAGGGCAGTATGCAACGTGGGCAGGAACGGTGCTCAACCGTGTGCATCCGATCGTTATCATTGCGGCTCCGGAACGGGAAAGTGAATCAGCCATCCGGCTTGGCCGCATCGGCTTCGATCACATCGCTGGATACTTGCAGAACGGGTTGAAAAGCCTGGAATCACGGCCGGAGCTGATCTCTTCCACGGAACGGCTCAGCCCACAGTTTGTAGCGGAACTTCTCGCTTCGAATGACCCGCCGCTGGCTATCGATGTGCGCATGCCGCGCGAGCGTGAACAGAAACATATTAGCGGCAGCCTGAGCTTTCCACTCAATCATCTGATTGAAAATCTGAAAACGCTGCCGAAAAATCGTGCGCTGCTGGTTTACTGCGCCGGGGGCTACCGATCGTCAATCGCTGCAAGTCTGTTGAAAGGCGGCGGATTTGATTCGGTCTGCGAAATCGCTGGCGGCCTCGCGGCGTGGGAATCCGCGAAACTGCCGGTTCAAGGTGCACAAACCTAGGACAAAGTGACAGAAAACAAACGAATAGGGCGAGTCTATCGGAACCAGAATTGCATTTTTGCGAAGCGGCCCAGTTGGTGCGGTGTGTTGTGGGTGCATGCGGGGCGCGATACAATTGAGGGTCAAATGATGGCTCGATTATCTTCTGGGAGGAGTTGGCTATGACATCCACTGCGACGCCGCAAACGCTGCTGGAACGCGGCGAGTTTCAGAACGAGGCGTTTATCGATTTCAGCAAGCCTGAGAACCCCAAGTCCATGGAAGACGCGCTGCGGCGGGTGAAGGAAATGTTTGGGCGCGAATATCCGCTGATCATCGATGGGAAAAAGATCACGACTACCGACAAAATCAAGTCCACCAATCCGTCGCATCCGGAAGAAGTGATTGGAATTTTTCAGAGGGCTAGCGTGGAGATGGCCAACCAGGCGGTGGAAGCGGCGGACCGCGCGTTTGAAAAGTGGCGAAAAGTGCCGGTGGCGGAACGCGTGGCTTGTTTGTATCGCGCGGCGGATATTTTGCGGAAGCGCCGATATGAAATGGATGCCTGGCTGGTGTACGAAGTGGGAAAGACGTGGCCTGAGGCCGATGCCGACACCGCCGAGCTGATTGATTTCTGCGAATACTACGGGCGCGAAATGATGCGTCTGGGGACGCCGCAGCAGTTGGTTCCCATGCGCGGCGAGAAAAATTATTTGAAGTACATTCCACTGGGCGTGGGAGTGATTATTCCGCCGTGGAACTTTGCTGCAGCGATTATGGGCGGGATGACGGTGGCGGCGATTGTGGCAGGAAATACAGCGATCGTGAAGCCGTCAAGCGATTCACCGACGGTCGCGGCGCTCTTCATCGATATTTTGTTTGAAGCTGGCGTGCCGCGCGAAGTGGTGAGCTTCTTTACCGGGCCGGGTGGCACGGCGGGCGAAGCGTTGGTAAACCATCCGAAGACGCGGTTCATCGCGTTCACGGGGTCGAAAGAAGCGGGACTGCGCATTAGCGAGCAAGCTTCCAAGACGCAGCCAGGGCAGAAGTGGATCAAGCGTACCGTGCTCGAAATGGGCGGCAAAGACGCAATCGTGGTGGACGAAGAAGCGGACCTGGATGCCGCGGTGGAAGGTGTGGCGCTGTCTGCGTTTGGATTCCAGGGGCAGAAGTGCTCGGCGTGTTCGCGCGCGATTGTGGCGGAAAAAATTTACGACGAGTTTCTTGGCAAGCTCGTCGAGCGCGTGAAGAAAATTAAAGTGGGTCCGGCGGAAGATCCCAGCAACTACATGGGTCCGGTGATCAACAAGGCGGCGATGACGTCCATTCTTGGATACATCCATCAAGGGCAAAAAGAAGGGCGTTTGATAACCGGCGGGAAACAGGCTTCGGGCGATGGATATTTTCTGGAGCCGACGGTGATCGCAGACGTGGACCGCAAGGCACGAATTTTCCAGGAAGAGATTTTTGGGCCGGTGCTGGCGGTGACAAAAGCGAAAGATTTTGACGAGGCGCTTTCGATGGCCAACGACAGCGAATTTGGGCTGACGGGGGCGGTGTACTCGCAGAATCCGAAGAAGATTGAGCGCGCGGAGGATGAGTTTCACGTCGGCAATTTGTATATGAACCGTAAATGCACTGGGGCGCTTGTTGGCGCGCATCCGTTTGGGGGATTTAATATGTCGGGGACAGATTCAAAGTCGGGCGGGCAGGATTATTTGCTGCTGTTTTTGCAGGCGAAGACCGTTTCGGAGAAGGTCGGCGCAACAAAATAACATGCCTCGGTTTTCCGTTACGGCGATCGCAAACAACAAATGAGTTCAGAACGCGTTCGATTCGGCCTGTTTGAGTTCAACCTCAACACACGCGAACTCCGGCGTGAGGGCGTTCTCCTACGATTGCAATCCCAACCCGCCCAAGTTCTCGCCTGCCTGGTCGAGCACGCCGGCCAAGCAGTTACTCGTGAGGAACTGATCAAAGAGGTTTTGGGCGCCCATACCTACGTTGATTTCGACCGCGGACTCAATTTTTGCATCGGACAGATTCGCTCCGCGCTCGATGATGATTCAGTTGCGCCGCGCTACATCCGAACGCTTCCCAAGCTTGGATATCAGTTCATCGCTCCTGTGGAAGGCCTCAAGGATCCAGCGAACGAAAGTCCTCAACGAATCGAGGTGAGTGTGCTCCAAGACGGAGCTGATGGAGCCGCCGGCAAAAAAAGAATTCGATTTGTGGCGGCTGCCGCCGTATGCGCAGCCATAGCTTTATTAGGACTCGCGGCGAGCGCTGGCTACCTGTTTCGGTCGTGGCAAAGCTCGCGTCGGCAACCGATCGTTGCGGTCCTCAGATTCGATAATGAAACGAACGACGTCACCATGGCTCAATTCAGCGACGATCTTACGGACAGTGTCGTAGAACGCTTAACTACGTTGAGCCACGATAAATACGACGTGATCGGAAACGCGCGCATTTTGAGACTGCCACGCGATCAGCGGGATTTAACTGCGATTGGGTCATCGCTTCACGCATCGTACGTAGTCCTTGGACAAGTTCAAAATAATGGCGCTCAGAATCGCATCCTTATCCACCTGATCCGCTTGCCGGATCAGACGCACCTATGGGTGGCCCGGCTAGACCGAACGATTGCGAATTCGGATTCCTTGGAGGTCGAATCCGAAGCGGCCCAGAAAGTCGGCGCGGAATTTTCCGAACGCATTGTGAAAGATTCCAGCGGAAGTCCCTTACCTGAAGCTCCAAGCCACTGAATTTCCAAAAGTTACTGCCTAACATTTTCCTGGTTGAAAAAAACGGCCATCTAGCTCGTCTCGCGCCGACAAGCAGCACATTCTCGAGCCAGCATCCAACGGGAAAATTGCAATGTTAAACCTCTGGTCGCGACGGAATTTGCTAAAGATGGCGACGGTTATGGCTCCATTATGGTGTGTTGGATTGCAGGCAACGGCGGCCACACCAGAATCCGCGGAGAAATCCGGATCACCAAACCTCGAGCCGGTGTTAGATACGTTCCCCACGCAGCCGCCAGAGTTGGCGCGAGAAATCGTTACCGTGTCGCATTTCGATCTGAACCGAGTAAAGGAGCTAGTGGAGGCACACCCATCCCTCTCGCGAGCGTCGTGGGACTGGGGATTTGGTGATTGGGAGACGGCACTTGGCGCCGCTTCTCACATGGGCAACCAGCCCATTGCTGAGTACTTGATTTCGCGTGGCGCGCGCCCGTCGCTATTTTCTGCGGCAATGCTCGGGCAGCTTGAGGTCGTAAAAGCAATAATCGCGGCGAACTCCGGAGCGCAGCGTATTCGAGGACCACACGGGATCAGTTTGATGGCGCACGCTAAAGCTGGCCGCGAGGGCGCGCGTTCAGTGTCGGAGTTTTTGCAGACGCTCGGAGATGCTGACGCACAACCGTCTGTACCTCTCACCGACCGCGAAACTAGCCTGCTGCTGGGAACCTACGTGTTTGGGTACGGCGAGAGCCAGAGAATCGAAGTCATGGCTGAAGAGCGCAAAGGATTCATGTCCATGTACAGCCCCTTAACCTGGACACGAACAGGCATGTTGGGGCGTCCGCTGGTACACGTGGGTGAGCGCTCGTTTTATCCGGCGGGAGTTCCATCGGTTCGAATCAATTTTGCAGAACAAGACGCTTCAATGGTGATGACAGTTCATGACCCTGAGCCGGTATTAGTAGCGAAAAAGAATAAAGTTTTGAATTAAGATCGGGACCTACTGATCGCGCGACATCGCAACACTTAGCGCTTAACAACGGGACGCCTTTAAGAAATCAATCAACGCGGGCGGGATTCGGGTTCATGTGGAAACCCCAGCGGAGGATGGCGTAGGCGACGGGGCCGGACGCGAGAAGCAGCGGAGCCCAGTGGAGGACCAGAGGTTCGCTATAGTAAACCTTTACAGCGCACAGGATTACCGGAAAAATTAGGATATAGGCAATTCCTGCGGCGCCGCTGGGGATTCGGAAGCTGCGCGGCGCGTTTGGCAATTTGTGGCGCATGCGCCAGGCGGCGAGAAGTGTGAGTAGCGTAGTGGCGATGCGCGTCCAGATGTAGATGTTCACCAGATCTTCCACCGGATACTTCGCGAGAATGCAATAAACCAAGGTAGAGAGGGCGATTGCGCGCGCGGGTGTGCCGTAACGCGAATGGATTTTTCCGAGCCAGGAGGGCAAGTAGCCGTCCTGCGCCATAGTGGCCGGGATGCGGGTGGTGTAAAGAATCGTGCTGTTGGACAGCGAGAGAGTGCCGATCATGGCGGCGATCAGCATGGCAGCGCCGAGCGCTGGGCCACCAATCAGGCGCGAAGCGGTGACGATGTAATCCGTTTTCCACTCCTGCCAGTTGCCAAGGACGGCGAGGGCGAGCGTGGTAGGGAGAATGTAGGTGAGGATGTTCATCGGCGTGTTCCAGGCGAGGATACGCACGAAGGTTTTCTGCGGATTTTTCATTTCGCCGGTCATGCTGGAAAGTTGTTCGTAGCCGGCGTAATTCCACATAGCGAGTGCGAGACCCCGGCCGAACGCGGCGCCGAAAGGTCGGTCCGGCGGGACCATTGGAATCATTGGGTTGTAATGCAGATGGAACAGCGAGACGGCGCAAAGCCACGCGACCGGGATAAAAACAGCTACGAGTAAGGCTACGGAAAACCAGCCGGCGATTTGAATGCCGCGCGCGTTCATGTAAGCGAGAAGGCAGAGAACCAGGCAGGCGCCCGCCCATTTTGTGTTTCCGGTTATCCACGGTAGATATTCGCTGAGGTAATCCATTACCAGGACGCCGTAGAGACTGTTCAGCAAGAACGTGCCGGTCCAATTCCACCAGCCGCATTGAAATCCCCAGAAATCACCGAACGCGGCGCGACTCCAACGATAGAAACCGCCTTGGACGGGGAGAATGCTGTTGAGTTCGGCGGAGGCGAGAGAAATGGGGATGCTCCAGAAAAAGGGGACGAAGGCGAGAAACAAGATCGCCATACCGGGGCCGGAATCGTGGAAGATTCCTTCATAACCGAAGGGACCGCCGGCGGTGTAGCCGTAAAAAAGGGCCAGAAGCGGGAGGAATCCAATCTGGAGGAGATGCGGATCCTTGGGAGGAAGCGACTTCTCGGCTTCACTTAGGGTTTTGGGCATTAAGCCTGCGTAAGGAGCGGCATGATATGAGAGCGAGCGCGTGTTTTCAATGAGATTTAAAACTATTCCTTGACGGGCAAGGCTGCCGAGTTAGAGAATTTGCGCTGGTTTTTCCCCCTCAAACGAAACGTCGTTCGTGGACAACTGAGGAATATTCGCACTTCAGGTCGGAGAAACGTGGGGAAGTGTTTGTCTCGGCTGCCCAGGGGGCTTGTTGAATTATTCTACGAAGCGCGCTGTCCACTGTGTACTTGGGATCGTAACAGTGCTTTTGTCGCTCTTAGTTTTTTATGTCCCGATGTCGTGGGGCCAAACTGCTCCGCAGCCCATTCCTTTGATCAACAATCCTGTTGTACCGACGAGCGCAGCTCCTGGCGGTGCGGGATTTACCCTCACGGTGAATGGCACGGGATTTGTTTCCGGCGCGACGATCGATTGGAATGGGAGCCCGCGAACCACTGTGTTCGTGAGCAGCGGCCAGTTGACTGCGACCATCAATGCGGCGGACATTGCGGTGGTTGGCACTGCTTCGGTTACGGTGGTCAATCCTCTCCCGGGCGGAGGCACGTCGAACGTGGTTTTCTTTACGGTGACGAACCCTGCAGCTTCCATATCGTTCGCCAATGCTACGAATTCGCCTGTGACGGTTGGAAACAATCCTCTGTTTGTGGCTGTAGGAGATTTCAACGACGATGGTATTCAGGACTTGGCGATCGCAAACGACGGAAGCAACAGCGTGACGATCCTGCTGGGCAACGGAGACGGTACGTTTACGGCGGCGGCCGCGCCTCCGGGCACGTTTTCGGGGCCTGACGATGTGGTGGTTGGAGATTTCAACGGTGATGGGGAACTCGACCTGGCGATACTCAACGGTGGCAGCAACAATGTGACGATTCTGCTGGGGAACGGAAATGGAACCTTCTTTGTCCCCGATGTGGATACTTCCAGCACCGGCTCAAATCCGCTTTCCATGGTGGCTGGAGATTTTAATAACGACGGGAACCTGGACTTGGCGGTGGCGAATTATCGCAGCGACAACGTGACGATTCTGCTTGGGAACGGGGATGGAAGTTTTACGACTGCCGAGGGCACGCCAGCCACAGGCAGTTTTCCAGCTCAGATCGTCGCGGGCGATTTCAACAATGATGGAAAGCTCGATTTGGCTGTGGACAATCAATGCGGCACCGGTGACGGCTGCAACGGAACGGTGACGATTTTACTGGGCGACGGAAGCGGCAACTTTACGCCGACGGAGAATTCTCCGGCGACTGGATCCGGTCCTGTTAGCATGGCGGTTGCAGATTTCAACGGAGATGGGAATTTGGACTTTGCAGTACCCAGCGATTGCGGCTCCAGCGGTACCTGCACTTCAAATGGAGCGGTCACGATTCTGTTGGGAGACGGTGAGGGCAACTTCACTGCCGGCGCTTCGATGGCGGCCACCGGCCTTCGCCCTTACGGAATTGTGGCGGGTGATTTCAACGGTGATGGGAAAGTGGATCTGGCCATCGCAAACAACGACAGCAACACTGTGACGATTTTACTGGGCGACGGCGCCGGCAACTTCGTTCCCCTCGCATCACCTCCGGCCACTGGATCGGGACCTGTCTTTCCGGCCATAGGCGATTTTAATAACGACGGGCTAATGGATGTCGCGGTGGCTAATTCGGGTTCAAACACCGTGTCAGTGCTGATGCAGGTCGGCGTAAGCAACAACGTAACGCTAGCAGTAACCCCTACAGGCAACGGGACAGGGATAGTGAGTAGCGTTCCAGCCGGCATAAATTGTGGAGAGACGTGTTCTTCCAGCTTTGCAAGCGGGACCGTAGTCACGCTGACAGCTACGCCTGCGGACGGTTCCACATTCGCCGGCTGGGGAGCGGGGCCTTGCGAAGGAACCGGCACCTGTACATTCACGATCACTGCAGCAACGACTGCGGTAGCCAATTTCGCCTTGAGTACGAATAACAATTTCACGCTTACTGTGACCGAGGCGGGGACTGGAAGTGGGACGGTAATGAGCGCTCCGGCGGGGATTAGTTGTCCGACTACTTGCTCTGCGAATTTTGCGAGCGGGACGCAAGTGACGTTGACCGCGGCTGCGTCGGCCAATTCGACATTCGCGGGGTGGAGCGGAGGTGGGTGCACTGGGACGGGGACCTGCGTGGTTACGTTGACTGCTGCGACTGCGGTGACGGCTACGTTCAACAGTGGGAATAGCCCGGTGACGATTGGAATTGGGCAGGGCAGCTCTTCTACTGTGACGACCACCCCTGGAAACAGTGCGGCGTTTGGGTTAGTGCTTACTGCTTTGCCGGGGACGACTGGTACGGTGCAGCTAACCTGCTCGAGTCCTATTAAGAGCATCACCTGCAACATTGTGCCGAGTTCAATCACGTTGACAGGGAAAGCGATCAATGTGGCGATCGTGGTGGAGACGTTCTGCAAAGGATCGGTGCCAAACTTTGTGCCGATGCCTGGAGGGTTTGGAACTGGGTTGGGACTCTTGCTGGCGACATTGTGTGCGTGCGGGATGGCATGGAGTTACAAGAAGCAACCGCGCTGGGCAGTTTCGTTTGGATTGCTGATAATTTTCTCGGTGGGAATGACGGCGTGCAGCAACGTGGCGAAATCACCGAGCGGGTCGGCGACGCCTCCGGGTTCGTACCCACTGGTTGTGACTGCAACGGCACCGAACGGGGCGACTTCGAGTGTTAATTTGACTCTGAAAGTGCAATAGCATTGGGCTGCGGCGGGGGCACGGTTTGGTTTCGGAGTTGCAGTTTTCAGCATAGGGCGAGAAGATTGCCGGACGGTATTTTTGAGTTTGCGGCGCTAAGTCAAGTTAAAACAATGACCTAACCTGCGGACGAAGGTTCGAGTAGTTCTCGCCAGAGCGAGCGGCATGCCGTCCCGTGGGTAAATATTTTCCCTTTAATGAGCCGGGCCTTCGGCGCGAGCAGGTTCGATTGGGTGCCCGGTTAGCGACAGTTCTTCTTTAAGGCCAAACGAACCCGAGCACCGCTAGAGGCGAACAAAGTCGGATTCAGGCTAACGCAGTGAAACGTAGAAAGGCATTACGGTCGCCGAGGAGTATTTACGTGCGAATATCACGCGTCCTTCTATTCACTTTTGCGATGTTGTTTTCGGTCATTGCGGGTTTCCTTGCGGTGTCAACCGCCTCGGCTAAGCCGCAACAGGCGAGTACTCAGTCTCAGACAAAATCTGATGGAGTAGCCCCTCCAGACAAAAAAGCAAGCGGTTGGGATCCCGATTTGCCGAAACGCGTAAGGCCCCAAAATGCTGCGCCGGCTTTTACTGGACCATACGCGCCCGGAGAAGTTTTTGTCTCGGACGGAACGGGTTTGGTTGACGTGTTTAAACCGGACGGTACCCTCTTAGGAAGTTTGAACACCGGCCAACTCCTATCAGCTGGAATGGCATTCGTTCAAACCGGCAATTTATACGTAACGACTTTCGGTGGATTGCAATCAACTCCGCCTGTCGGCGTTGTGGAATTCGACATCAATGGGAATTTGGTTGGGCCGTTTGGAAATTTTCCAACTGGCGACGACCTAACCGCTTTTCCGGAGTCGACATTGTTCAACCAGGCCGGCGATGCATTTGTCGGTGCCGCTACTGCTGAATATCTGGAAGGCTGCAGTCCGCCCGAGGTGACATCGGGCCCAGTGCCGGCTTTTGAGTTCGATAAGAACGGGAATTTGCTTAATACAATTACGGTGGCGGGACAGTGTCGTGGAACGGACTGGATAGAACTGCTTCCTGATCAGCAAACTTTGTTGTACACCTCTGAGGGAACTTCAGTGTTGAGCTTTAACATCAACACAAATACTCAAAACCCGGATTTCGCCGATAACTTGCCAGGTTTTTCCGCCTTCGCGTTTCGTGTGCTGCCCAACGGGAATCTCTTAGTTGCAGATTCGACTGTCGTAGTCCAGGTGAATTCCAGCGGCCAACAAGTTATGACCTATACCCCAAACCCGTCGGCCGATGAACTGTTCGCTCTGAACCTTGATCCGGACGGCACTTCATTTTGGACCGCCGATTTAGCTAGTGGGAATATTTTCAGGTTCGACATTCCAAGTGGTACTCAGTTAGTGACTTTCACTAGCCCATCAGCCGAAGCGTCAGGTGTAGCGGTCTTCGGTGAGAAACTCGTCGGTACAAACAACCTGATGGTTACAGATATGGGAATGGGGACAGGGACAGTAACGAGCTCGCCCAGCGGTATCAGTTGCCCATCGAGTTGCCTGGCAGCCTTTCCAGACAACAGCAATGTGATATTGACGGCTACCGCCGCGGAAGGATCTACATTTGCGGAATTCAGTTCGAACTGCGTCCCCGCCAATCCACAGACGAATCCGCCCACCTGCACCGTGCCGATCGGCACTGCCGATGTGACGGTGACAGCCACTTTTAACTCGGGCAACAATGACAGCCTTACAGTGATGTTTGCAGGAATTGGATCTGGGATGGTGAGCAGCAATCCTGCTGGGATTAATGCATGCACTGCAACTTGTTCGGGGAGCTTCGCGAGTGGGACGCAAGTGACGCTGACGGCCTCGGCTGCGAATGGATCGACGTTCGCGGGCTGGAGCGGTGGTGGTTGCACGGGAACTGGGACTTGCGTGGTTACCTTGACCGCCGCGACTACTGTAACGGCCACATTCAACTCCAACACAAATAACTTTAAGCTTACGGTTAGCGAAACGGGAACGGGGAGTGGCACGGTGACGAGTGCTCCGGCGGGGATTAGCTGTCCGACTACTTGCTCGGCAAACTTTGCGAGTGGGACGCAAGTGACGTTGACGGCGGCTGCGTCGGCCAATTCGACATTCGCGGGGTGGAGCGGAGGCGGTTGCACCGGTACAGGAACTTGCGTCGTTACGGTGACTGCGGCGACTACGGTAACGGCTACTTTCAACAGCGGGAATAGCCCGGTGACGATTGGAATTGGGCAGGGCAGCTCTTCTACTGTGACGACCACCCCTGGAAACAGTGCGGCGTTTGGGTTAGTGCTTACTGCTTTGCCGGGGACGACTGGTACGGTGCAGCTAACCTGCTCGAGTCCTATTAAGAGCATCACCTGCAACATTGTGCCGAGTTCAATCACGTTGACAGGGAAAGCGATCAATGTGGCGATCGTGGTGGAGACGTTCTGCAAAGGATCGGTGCCAAACTTTGTGCCGATGCCTGGAGGGTTTGGAACTGGGTTGGGACTCTTGCTGGCGACATTGTGTGCGTGCGGGATGGCATGGAGTTACAAGAAGCAACCGCGCTGGGCAGTTTCGTTTGGATTGCTGATAATTTTCTCGGTGGGAATGACGGCGTGCAGCAACGTGGCGAAATCACCGAGCGGGTCGGCGACGCCTCCGGGTTCGTACCCACTGGTTGTGACTGCAACGGCACCGAACGGGGCGACTTCGAGTGTTAATTTGACTCTGAAGGTGCAATAGCTGCGGGCAGCGTCCACACGCTGAACGATGCCGCTTGGTTTTGGGCGCGGTCGAGATTTAGACGGGCGTGATGTCAAATATGTGGGCCTGGAATCCTTCCAGGCGTATAAATAGGCCGACGTCGTGCAATTCTGCGCCGCTGCGGTCGTAACGGACTTCATTCAGCTGATCGTAGAAGATGTACTGTTTTGTCGTTGTAACGCGGTCCGCTAAGTGCACCCGGCCTTGTGAGGCGCCTGCCACTAGATTGACGGCAATTATTTTCCACGCTTCGTTCGAATGCCACTCATACACGAGAAGTCCAGCGGGCGAGGTGTATCCTTCCGCGGCTACATCCAGCATGTTCCATTTTCCATCGTGAAAAATATTTTGGTTGGTGAGGCTGAGAATTCTATGGAAGAAGGCGCTGCTGTAGAGGTCAACGGGTTCGTCCGCGGCCATACGCAAGGTAATCGGCAAACGGATTCTGTTGCCTTCGATCTCGCCCTGTTGATAAAAACGCATTCCCGGCAATGTTCCCATTAGCGTTCCTATGGCAGGCAATCGGTCGTTGAGGAA
Source organism: uncultured Acidobacteriota bacterium (assembly GCA_963714785.1). Lineage (GTDB taxonomy): Bacteria > Acidobacteriota > Terriglobia > Acidiferrales > UBA7541 > Palsa-295. The sequence continues at coordinate 113,976 of CAVQQE010000017.1, read as the reverse complement.
AGCTTCGGCGCGGCGGGGCTCGTCGTGATTTTCCAGGAAGCGTGCGTAATGATTTTGTTCCTGCTGAACGCCGGATAAGCACGCGTGGATAGCGCCCACGTCTGCGTTGCGAACTGCGTCGTAGAGAGTCTTATCGTAGGCAAACGAAAAGCCCAGATCGATGAGGCGAGGCTCGGTTCCCCAATAGGCTTCGGCGAGCAGAATCAGGTTCGGCACGGCTTCCTGCACTTCAGTCCAAAATTCCTTTTGCGGCGGCGGGATATTTCCCAGGAGATGACCCCAGTTCCTTTCGAAAATGTCATTCAATTGCAGCATGGCCATGTCGCAGCGGACGCCGTCAGCATGTTGCGCAATGACGCGCAATTCATCTAGGTGGGCGGCGCGCATTTCGGGCTGAAAATGATTTAGCTGGGCTACGTCTGTCCAGGGAGGGAAGTAAGGATCTTTGGCCAGCGCGATGTAACGCGGACCTCGAACCGTGTCTGCCTGAAAAAAGAGAGAAGGATTTTTTTCGAAATCCTGCTGCGAGCCTTGCACGTAAAATTCCGGATGGTCGCGGACCCAGGGATTATCGCGGGCGGTATGATTTCCGACAAAGTCCGCGAAGAGACCCATTTTGCGCGTGTACAATTTTTCGCGAGCGCGGTCGAGTGCGTCCCAGGTTCCAATGCGGGGGTCGGGAACGTATTGCACCACGGAATACGGAGAACCGATTACGTCCGCGGGCTTCCAACCGGGCAGGGCGAGTTCGAAAGTCGGAAAATTTGCGGGATCGTCCAAAGTGATGCTGCGAGAGATTGGACTACGCCGCCAAACGCCCATGAGCCAAGCAGCGTCGAATCCGAGCTGGGCGATTGCGTCCCATTCCAAGTCGGGCACGGAGGCTAGATCGATTTTGCGTCCAAGCTTGGTGGAAAGCTGTTCGAGCCAAGCCCATGCGTTTATTTCGTAGATGTGAGGTTGCAAGCGGAGCGAAAACTGCGGTGAGAGAATTGGCGCGATAGGCATGGAACCCGAGGGTAATTTGGGATGCCTGGCATGTCAATCGAATCGCGCGATTCTAGTTGTGGATTTCGAGCAGCTGAAAAACGGGCTAGAGTTTTTTGTGCTCGCGCACGACAGCCACAACTTCATGAATGACGGCGGCAACTTGATCGGGTACTTCGAGCTGCATGTTATGGCCGCTATCGACGATAATCAGCTTGCTGTTGGAAGAGAGTTTGGCGAGTGTGGCTTGGCCGTCCTTGCGTTCCTGCCCGAGTTGAGCGGCGGGAACATCGAGGTCGTCGCCATATCCGCCCTTAGGCCGTGTGAGAACGATGATTGGAATTGAGCCCAGGATGCCGGCTTGCGGTTCGGCGTGCCATTTTGCGAGGGACTCCGGCGTCCATTCGCGCTGGCTATTTTCCGCGTCCTGCATTTCGGGAAGCGCCTGGGCCCATAGTTGCAGCTTTTGTTCGGCTGGCGGGAGTACGTTGTACATGGGATCCAGAGTTTGCGGCTGTTGAGGATCTGATGCCGCAGGAGCGGGCGGCTTGCCGGAAGCTGGCATATTTTCGTGAGCGGGCGGGATGGTTCGGCCCTGTGCACCGGAACGAATCAGGATGGCCTTGCCTTGATACGTATACCTTTGGTCTTCATTAGTAGCATCTACAAAAACTATTCCAGCGACATCTTTGGGGTAAGTGAGCGCAAAGTTCCGGACTACCGTGCCACCGAACGAGTGGCCCACGAGAACGAAAGGTCCTTGCTCGCCTAGTTTCCTGAGGGCGTCTCTCAGCTCCAAATTTATCTGGGCCAAAGTGCGGGGCATGGGTCCCGGATCGCTCCAGGCGTATCCGGCACGATCATAGGTGCAGACGCGAGTAAAACGGGCAGCCTGCGATTGAACGAGCATCCAGTCGAAAGAAAAGTCGCCGAATCCATTCTCCACGACAACGGTTGGGGAGCCCTTCCCCGTGCAATAAAGGTGAAGACGGTGGCCGCCCAAGTCCACGAGTTTTCCCGGTGGCCTGGGCTGAAGTTGCGCGAACGTTGAACTGGCGAACGCGAGTGTCAAGGCAAGTGGACAGATTATCTTGGGATAGCTGAAGGGGAGGACTTTCATGGAACTCCTTTTGGCCAATTGGACGTCGGGAGGTCAGTCAAAGTTAGCGTGAAAAATAGAGGATAGCGACGGTCGGGTGAGTCAGGTGTTAGGATTCTGAAACCAATTGGCGGTGAGTTCTGTATACTACGCGTCGAATGTTGAGCAAATTCCTTAGAAAGCAGGGCTGGCTATGAGGTTTAGATTCGCATTTTTGATTTTGATCGTTCTGCTCGTTTGTCCGGTTTTGATTCAGAACCCGGTTGCGGCGCAGGACTCCTCCGCTGCGGCGCAGGCGAGTTCCAGTGCCGCCGAAAAAACGGGGCCAACTCGAGATTTGACGGTGGACGATTATTTCAAAATGGTGGAAGTCGAGGACGCGCATATCAGCCCAGAGGGAAAGTGGGTCTGTTACACGGTAACCACTCATGATTTGAAAGAAGACAAAGATAAAACGCGCATCTGGATGATCTCAACATCGGGCGGCGCTCCGATTCCTCTGACTGCCGAGGGCGTATCTTCGGAGCATGCGCGCTGGAGTCCGGATGGGAAATACTTGGCGTTTTTATCGGGACGAAGCGGAAGCAAAAGCGATAAGGAGGATGAAGAAAAGAAGAAAGAGATATGGATACTGAATCGCGAAGGAGGAGAAGCGCAAAAGCTGACCGAGACGATTCAAGATGTGGATGCATACGCGTGGTCGCCGTCGGGGGACCGTATTGTCTTAGAGCTGCAAGACCCTTCAATCAACGAACTTGAGGCGGCGAAGGACAAAGACAAAGCCGACGCAAAGCCGAAGCTGCATCCTTGGGTGATCGACCGGCTGCATTTCAAAGAAGATGAAATCGGCTATCTCGACCGAAGAAGGAAGCATCTTTACGTTTACGAGCTTGCCAGCCACAAAATGACGCAGATTACTTCCGGAGATTATGACGATAGCGCCCCGGCCTGGTCGCCGGACGGGAGTTCGATCGCCTTCGTGAGCAATCGCTCGGATTTTGAAGATCCGGATCGCAACTACAACACAGATATTTGGACAGTGGCGGCTGACAACACGGATCAAGGCAAGTCAGTGGTACATGTGACGACTCATCCCGGTACCGAAGGAGCGCCAGCGTGGTCGCCCGACGGGAAATGGATCGCCTTCACTATTCAACTGGAACCAAAACTCTATCAATACGCGACGTTTCACATTGCGATTGCGCCCGCGACGGGCGGCGAAATGAAAGTGTTGACCCAAAAGCTCGACCGCAACGCGAGCGAACCACGTTTTTCGCCGGACGGGAAATGGATTTACTTTATCGCGGATGATGATGGCACCCAGAATTTAATGCGAGTTCCGGCGATGGGCGGGGAAATCACGCGGCCGATTGGCGGGCGGCGGATGGTGGAATCATACTCGCTGGGCAAGGACGGAACTGCAGTGGCGGTGATCGGAGAGGTGACGCATCCCGCTGAAATTTATTTTCTGCCAGCGGACGGCGGAGATCTACAGCGTTTAACGACGACAAACGATGCTTTGATGGCGCAAATTCGGCTGCCACATGTAGAGTACGTCCATTTCAAAAGTAAGGATGGAACCAACGTGGCAGGGTATCTTTACGAGCCGCCGGACTACACACCCGGAACGCGCTATCCGACGATATTACGTCCGCACGGTGGGCCGGTGTGGGCTTATTACGCAGAATTTAATTTCGATCCGCAACTTTTTGCGGCCAATGGATATGTGGTGCTGACTCCGAACCCGCGAGGATCGTCAGGCTACGGGCAGGATTTCTGCAAAGCGATATGGGCGGACTGGGGCCATAAAGACTACGAAGATGATATGGCGATGGTGGATTACGCGGTCGCGCAGGGAATCGCTGACCCGGACAAGCTTGGCGTTGGGGGATGGTCTTACGGGGGTATCTCGACGAATTTTATTATTACGCAGACAACTCGATTCAAGGCGGCGATCTCCGGCGCCGGAGACTTTCTTTACATTACAAATTGGGGGCACGATTTATATTCGCGCGACTGGGAACTTGAATTGGGTTTGCCGTGGGAAAACCGTGAGTTATGGGAAAAGCTTTCGCCCTTCAATCGCGTGACGAAAATTAAAACGCCAACACTGATCATGGGTGGAGAGATTGATTGGAACGTCCCGATTATTAATGGCGAGCAAATGTATCAGAGCTTGAAACGGCTAGGCGTGCCGACTCTGCTTGTGGTCTATCCGGGGGAATACCACGAATTTTCGCGTCCGTCGTTTATCGAAGATCGCTATCATCGGTATCTAGATTGGTACGGGCACTATGTAAAGGGTGAAGGCCCGGCTATTCCTCCGGCGAAGGCTGCGGATTAACTTCCGCAAAAATTCAATTCTCCATTTCTTTGTGGACCTGTGAGTTGCGGCTGGATTCTACTGATTTTCGCAGGCTATGGAGGGGAAAGTCACGGTGATGTCGTTTGTTTCGGCGTCGGCGCCGTCGATCGTAACCGGTTCTGCGTCGATGCGAGCGGGGATGCTGCACGATTCCTTGCCGCGGCGCTGGCTGAAGTGCTGCGGGTCCAAATCTTCCCACGCAGAAATTGTGTAATGCGTAGACTGTAGAAGCGTGAAATCATAGACGCCCTCGGCAATTCGTTGCGCCGCTGGATTTTCACCCTGATCGGCTTTGGCCATGATGGTGATTTCGCCGGGAGGGCGGCCGTCCTTCCATTTCAACTGCACGCGAATCTTGCGAGTGGGATATCCGTCAGCGACTTGTATATCGGCTTTCAAAAGTTGTTCGCCGTCTTTTAGCGTGATCACGCTGGTTTCGCTTTGATTCGCTACACCGGGATAGAATGCGCGCGGGTACGGCGAATTGGGATCCAGCCGATTTAGGCGGTTGAAAACCAGAATGTAATCGCCCGGACCAATGTGATCGAACTCAAAATCTCCTTTGGAACCCTGAAATCCCCAGAGGCCTGGTTCAGTATCTTTGAACTTTTCCGCGCGATAAAGCTCCACCGAAGCAATCTTCAAAGGTTTGCCATCCGCACCCAGAACGGCGCCACGGATTTTGCCGAGAGGAAGGGCGTCCACGTTGTATTCGTAGCAAGCGCCATTCGGAATTTTGAAAGGCGGCAAAGCGCCGGGCAAAGTTCTCTCGGATAGTTCCATGCGAGCCGGCAGGCTGGCAGAAAAATGATATTCGCCGGAGTGAACGTCGTAGAAAGAATAGACACCGTTTGGTCCTGTGCTGGTGGCAAAGCGATCGTATTTGGAGCGAAGTTTTAGTTTGATGTGAGGAAGAGGATCATCCGGGTCGTCCGCGGGAGCAAGAAGAGGCGGATCGGCGCGGCGAAGAACTCCGAAGACGGAGGCGATTTGCTGATGGTTGCGCATAGCGCGCAATTGCGGGATCAAAGCACGGCCATCGGCGACGGGACGCGTGCCGCTGCAAATCGTGGCGAAAAGCCGGCCTTCCGTTTCCTGTTGGGTGAAAACGATATACTGGTCGCCCTTGCGAAAGTGATAGCCGCAATCGCCGTCATCGCCGCCGGAAAAAACATCAATTTCCGCGGTGTCGGGCCCGGCGAACTTTTCATCAATTTTAAAATGATAGCGAATGATTGGCGTAGCATCAGATGCGGGAACTGCGGGCGCCGCGGATTCTGAATCTGTGGTATTGGCTTCAGAAGCCGCTGCAGGCGACACGTTTTCAATAGCCGTGACAGTTCCAGTGAATACAACGTCGTCAGACTGCAATCCCGGACAAATGCCCGGAGGAGCTTTTGAACAGGTGCAGGCTGATGCTATCGCCGGCGAAAAAAATAAAATCGGAAGAAGTTTTAGAATTAGCCGCGAAGTCATCGTCGATATCCTACATGGAGCGGGGCGTGGAATCGAGCGCGGCGGCTTAAATTTCGTAAGCCATGTCTAATTCGGGAGTAGTTCATACGGGTACATAGCGACAATGGAAGGTGGTTGAGAAAAGGTACGAGCTTTATGCTCCCTCCCACATCCGAAATCCTCCAAGGATTGCATTCTCGTTGCGTCCCATTCGCGTGTGGGGCGGCAATTTTTTGAGTTTCTTTACGTTTCCTCCCCCCAGGACGACGTAGTCGGCTTCCAGAGCATTGATCAATCTTTTCGTAACTTTAAATACTTCTTTGCGCCACTTTTTCTTTCCCAGACGTTTGAGGCCTCTGATTCCGAGATAGTCCTCGTACGTCTTGCCATGCTTGTAGGGCAAGTGAGCGAGTTCCATGGGCTCCAGAACTCCGTCCACAATCATGGCAGAGCCGAGGCCGGTTCCGAGGCCGAGAAATAACATCCGCTTCCCGTGATAGCTGCCAAGAGCTTGCATGGCTGCGTCATTTAAGATTCTGACCGGGCGGCCGAAAGCTTTTTTGTAATCGAAGCCCACCCAGCCGCCTCCGAGATTTACGGGCTCGCGCATGGGATGGCCGGCTGTTACCGGAGCGGGATAGCCGATGGAGACGCGATCGTATTTCCAGCTTTGAGTTGCTTTCTTTACTTCGCGGACCATTTTCTTGGCCGTCATGGTGGGACCAGAGGGGATGTGGACCGGCTGTTTTTGTCCGCTGGCCTGCACTTTTATGTTTGTGCCGCCCACGTCGAGCACAAGAATTTTATGAGGAGATTTCGCCATTGTCTGTTTTCGTTTAGGAGCTTTCTTCTGAAGTTTCTTTAAGGGGCTTTGCCAATCCACCAGAGAACCTTCGCCAAAATTTTCCATTTATGTTTGCTGTCGAGGGTGATCGATTGATACTCGCGATTTTCCGGCTGCAAGGTATCTGTATGTCCATAACGCTCTAAGCGCGATACAGTCAGACCCATATCTTTATGCCATGCAATAACAATTTTTCCGTTGAGCTTACTGCGCTCACTTTGCGAGGAATCGACCGCAACGATATAACCATTTTGAAGCAAAGGCATCATGGAATTGCCTTTCACGCGCAGACAGCTGGTGGCGGCGGGATTGGGGCACCAGTCCTTGGGGGCGGCAATCATGCTTTCCAGCGCAGCGCCATGAAGTAGGGAAGTGTCATCACCCCTCTCGCCGTGTGAGGCTGCAACAACTTTCAGCAAGGGAACGGCAACCAGCTGAACTTTGCCTCGCGAAGATTTTTTGCCGGCGCCGCCGGCGTTCACGATCTCGAACTCAGGCGCGGTGGTTTTCAGTAGGCGTTGACGCAAACCCGGGACCACGCGCATCAAGTCTTCATTGCGAAGTCCCGCGCGGCCCCAGAAGAACCAGCAATCCGGATCGCCGGCTAAATTACCAAGCTCGATGTAGGCGTGAGAAGGGGGCTCTTGAGCGCCGCGCTCCCAGCGAGAAATGGTCATGGCCGAACAGTCCAGCCTTTCTCCGAGGGCGGTTTGATCAAGATGCAAATTGTGACGCAACTCCAGAATAGCTTTCGCCCATTTCGGGGTGGCGGCAATTCGCGATTTATAGGGCGTTTTCTCCAAAATATTCTCTCATTAACAATATGCTCCCACCGTACAAAGCGCAAGACGCAAGGCCGCGGCCTTCTCTAACATTTGCGACTAGTATCTAGAGTTACGAACGAGTATGGTTAGTCAGGTCTCGTTCGAAGGACCGGCTTTCTTCGCTGGGTCCCTCCACATGCCAAATGGGGCTTACTTTTTCAAATCAGTCGAGGGCGAACTATGTCCAACGGATCCACTCAGTCGATTCCGAAGAATCTTTCGAAGGCGGTTTCGAGTGACGGCAACGAACGCAGCACGCAAAATAAGATTCTGCGCGGCCTCCCCGGCAAAGAATCTCGAGCCGTTCTTGCAGTCCTCGAATTCGTAGAACTTCCAACAAAAACTATCTTGAATGAGACGGCCACGCCGATTGAATTCGCCTATTTTGTGGAAAGCGGCTTGGCCTCTGTCCTGAACATAATGGAAGATGGGAAAAGCGTGGAAGTCGGGTTAATGGGCAAAGAAGGTTTTGCGGGCATACCGCTTCTGGTTGGATTCAAGACCAGTCCCAGCCGCGTAGTGATGCAGATCCAGGGCAGCGCATTCAGGATTCGCGCGAAAGATTTTTCGGCTTTGTTGCCAGAATGCCCGCAACTGGAGAAAGCGTTATTTCGACTGTCGCAGGAAATGTCGGTGCAATCGGCGCAGATAGCCGCCTGCAATAGACTCCATGAAGTGGATGAACGGCTGGCTCGATGGCTGCTGATGTGCCAGGACCGCTTGGGGGGAAACAAAGTTCCGCTGACGCAGGAGTTTCTGGCGCATATGCTGGGCACTCGGCGGGCGAGCGTAACAGTAGCGGCGGGTATGCTGCAAAAGGCCGGATTAATTAAGTACACGCGCGGAGAAGTGAAAATAGAAAACCGCAAAGAACTGGAAAACGCAGCGTGCGAATGTTACGAGACGATCGTGCGGCAGGCGCAGATTTGGCGCAACGAAGCGGAAAAATAAAGTTTGGTACGCAAAGCGAGCAGATACAGCGTCGCTTTTCTGGAATTCAACCCCACGAGACTTCGCACGCTGACTCATGCTGCGATCCTCTCGCGAATTCAGACCCTTTCCGAAGGCCGCGGTTCGAACCACGAGCGAGAAACTATTGCAGATGCACTATCTAATCCGCGTGCTTTGCAACGGGATGCGCTGCGTTACACTCAAAGCAACTAACGGTTTTTAAAGCCTTTATAAGCGCTTTGGAGTTCTCCCACCTTCTGCACAACGGTGTGATTAGTACAGAGTTGTGTGTATTGTTATTGCCCTGTATATGAGCGTACGCTACCGCACATAAGCCGATTCTGGCGATGATACGAGCCTCTATTTGCTTAAACGTGGGGTTTTGTGCCCAAATGCATTTTAATAGCAGATGACAATGCGATGATTCGACGGCTGATCAGGAACTTCCTTGAATCAAGACCCAGCTATGAGGTTTGCGGAGAAGCCGTTGACGGCGTAGACGCCGTTGAAAAAGCGACGGAGCTGAAACCGGACTTGATCATTCTCGATCTGTCGATGCCGCGAATGAACGGATTGGAAGCGGCGCGAGTGCTGAAATCCAGGATGAAAGAGGTGCCGGTGATTCTCTGCACAAATTATGCCGATGCGCTGAGACCTTCGGATATAGAGGATGCAGGCATCAGCGTCTTCTCCAAAACGGCACCGATTGAAGGACTGACCACGAAGATTGAAAGCCTGCTCCACCTCGTCTGAGGGATTCTAGGCGTCATTGTTTCGTACGGAGAACGTCAGTTCTGCTCATCTTTCTGCCCGGTAAATCTGGGTCGAGACGAATGACAATTACGAGGACACGAGAAACAATTAAGATTGCACGGCTGTGGTCAGAATCCTCGAGGGAAGATTTGACCGTGCGGATCTTACAGGCAAATGCCTGGGCGCAACTGGGTGACCATGAGAAGGCTGTTACGTGGCTGGAAAAGTGCGCTGAGAACAGCGATGATCTCCTTCCGACTTTCATTTGCTCAACAATCTACGACCCCCTGAACGCGGATCCGCGGTTCGTAGCGGTGTTGCGCAAGCTCAACCTTGCCCCTTGATGCTGATCCATAAACTTTTCCGATTCGCCAACTCCCGATGAGTCGGATGATTGGACCAGTCAAATCCACTTTTTCGGTAAGTGCGCTGATCAAGAGCTTAGGAGGAGATCGATCTTGCAGAAAGTCCGTGGCGCGTTTACTTTGAAGGTCGGCGAGTTAGGGATCGATCTTGCGGAGCCCTTTGTAGGGGCGAGAATTCGCATGGGCATTCTGACTGATGACATGAAGCGCATCGTGCATGAGCAACGACTGGGCTACGTTGCAACGTTGTGCCCTGATGGAACGCCGAATCTGTCGCCCAAAGGAACAACGGCTGTATGGGACGACGATCATCTGGTGCTTGCCGATATCCGGTCACCGCAATCGGTCCAGAACATCGAGCATAATCCCTCCGTGGAAGTAAATGTCGTCGATCCGCTCGTTCGCAAAGGGTAGCGATTCAAGGGGCGAGGATTTGTGCATCGCTCGGGCGAGGTCTTCAAGCGTGGTTGCCAGATGTATCGGGACACAGGACTAACCAATGAAATCCGAGCCGTGGTTTTAATTCGTGTCGAGCGTGCACTGCCCCTGATCTCTCCCACCTACGACCGAGGCGATCCAGAAGACCAGGTCAAAGATCGATGGTCCCGCTACTGGTGCGAGCTATGGGGTAAGTCCTGGTAAGTTCTGATATGGAATGACCCGTCAACTACGAGCAACTGTTTTCTTCTTTTTTCTCGCTCTTCGGAGGTAGCGCGAGTCGTGGTCACCTCCCGCCGCTCCTGCTAATCGGAAATGTGGGTTCTGGTACGGACCTACTCCCTTGCTGTAGGACATTACAAGATCGTATTTATTTGGAACAGCATCGTGCATCTCAGCACGCTAGGGGCGTGGCCATGCGAGTTTTGCTTTTAGTTCCTCAAACGCATTGAACGCGATCGGACAAACGGCAACATTGTCAATTACGCCTATCAGTCGGGATGTGAATTCTGGTTGTTCTAGGTGAGGAAACGACCTGCAAACGCCTGGTCTATTCTCGTAAATGGAACACAGCTTTCCGTTGAGCATCGGGCAGGGCGGATTCACCGTGCCTTCTGACATAGATTGTTTCTTGAATTCTTCTATCGACTGGCCAAGCGTTTTTGCAATAGCGTGAAGCTCACTTTTCTTGAATTCAACGTGCAATGATCGGCAGCAATTTGCGCACTGCGTGCAGTCGATGAGGGCGAAGTATTTCTGGCTCAAGTTCCTGACAAGGCGATCGATGTCATCTGGAGCGTACTGCTTTAGCCACGATCGGAATTTCCAGTTTTCGTCGTCGTGCTCTTGTGAAAGCTGTTGGATTCTTGAGAGATCGATTTCAATTGTCGGAACCTTGGCCTGCTTCTGCAGTTTCATTCCGGCCTCATGTCGTCAGCCTAACCCAAAAGAACATTGGTGTCAGCATCACTCCTTAGGACGGGCGTTCGTATTATCGAGCAAGCCTGCTACTGAGCAACTGCGATAGATGGCCTTCACCCGCGACATGACCCGTCCGAGATCTTTGGTGATGGTCAGATACATCCCATCTGATTAGCGCGGAAACTGAACATGTAATTTTCGATTTGGTGTTGTGAGTGCTGGCTTCCGTTTCCGAAGCGGTATGAAATTCGCAAAAATCGTGTTCCTGATCGGGCAAGGAGGTGCGGTGAGTCTGTGGGTGTAAGCTTGGGTTCATGGGTCCTCGCCGAGTCGTACCGGCGCAAGTACGCTACTGGGATGGCGTGGCGGGTGAAAAGCGTTTCTGGCATCCGCTCCGCCTTGCGTGGTTGACACGCCAAATCCGCCCAACGGCGCGCATTCTCGACTTCGGATGTGGGTGTGGAAGGACGCTTGCCGACCTTGTGTGTGCCGGTTACGAAAACATCATCGGAGTTGATTTTTCATTCAGGATGCTCGCGTGCTGCCGTTCCCAGTTGCCGGATGTGAGGCTAGCGCAGAATTACGAACAGACGATTCCGCTACAGACACATTCCGTGGATCTCGCGTTGCTTTTTGCCGTACTTACTTGCATACCTCGGAACGAGGATCAGCGCGACCTGTTGCGTGAAATCAAGAGAGTGCTTCGTCCGGGTGGTGTTCTCTACATCAGCGATCTTCTTCTAAACCGCGATCCGCGGAATCTTGAAAGGTACAAACGTTACGCCGAGGAATACGGAACTTACGGGACCTTCGAACTTCCAGACGGTGCGGTTGTGCGTCATCACCGGAAAGAGTGGATTGGGGAGCTAACTGCTTCATTCGGTCAGCTCGAATTCGAGACCTTCGAGGTCACTACCATGAACAGGAATAAATCGGCGGCTTTCCAATATTTAGGCCGCGTTTTCCAATCTTCCGGTTCAGTCCGCTCACTCTTCCGGTGTTCACGTGGGCCGTGATTGCGTTTGTCCTTTTCGTGTCATCACGGCACCTCAGGCCGCAAAACCGGTTGATTTGTGCAGCCTTCCATCTGATAGGCGGGTTTGCGGTTTTTGCGGGGTTGCTCGGTCCGGCTAGATACAGCATCCTCGAGGGCATTCCGCTGATGTTGTTTGGTCTTGTGTACCATGCCGCAAGTCCACTGCGCGAACCTGGAAATCGAGGTCAGCACTCCGCGCGCAGAGACCTGGCCGCATAACGTTCAGCAATAGCGCGATCGGTCGCGCGTTGACTTATCGGCCTAAAGCGGTCCAATATCCATACGAGAAATTGAGACGACTGACGTGTCCCAGACGCTGGAATCAACTACCGACCACGCGCATTCCCTTGAGGAAGTCCGAAAGCGAGACCTGCGCTCTGGCGACCGGGTTATGGTAACGACCAGAAACTCCCTTTACAAAATTTGGGTACTGGATGATGGTGTGTATCGGGTCTCTGGCGGGTGGTTTGACCTCCAACGCATCGCGCCCCAGAGAATGGCCATCAACGGCTGCACCTGGGGCGGCAGCGCCATCAAGCAGGACATCATTGCTGCGCTCGGCCTTCGGCTGGAGTTCGGGAACAGCGTTCTCACCGCTCCAATTAGAGACGTTCGCCTTATTCGCGCGACTTACGCACAATCGATGCTGAATTAGCTGCGCCTGAGCCCACTAGTCTCTCCCTTATGTTGACTTGGTCGACAACGAATCATGATTGGGCAAACCATCTCGCACTACCGCGTCATCGAGAAGCTCGGTGGCGGCGGGATGGGCGTTGTCTACAAGGCGGAGGACGTCAAACTCAATCGCTTCGTCGCCCTGAAATTCCTTCCGGATGCTGTACCCAGAGACACTCAGTCACTCGGCCGCTTCCAGCGGGAGGCCAACGCCGCGTCGGCCCTGAATCACGCGAACATTTGTACCATTCACGAGATTGACGAGGAGAACGGACAAGCCTTCATCGTCATGGAGTACTTGGACGGCGTGACGCTGAAGCATCGCATTTCTGGGAGGTCGCTGCCGCTTGAGCAAGTGCTGGAGTTGGGAATTGAGATTGCGGACGCCCTGGATGCGGCCCACGTCAAAGGAATCGTCCATCGCGATATCAAGCCTGCCAACATTTTTGTCACCGAGCGCGGGCACGCCAAGGTTCTCGACTTCGGTCTCGCGAAAGTAGCTGCGGCGAAAAGCCTCAACGGCAAGGCAGACACGATAGACACGCTGGCAGTAGAACATCCAAAAAGTCCGGGCGCCGCACTATCCGACTTATCGTCCAAGTGGAATCGCAAGGTGATAAGTTAGCTTTCTGTTGTGGGGTATCTGAGATTGATCTTCTTCATCCGGTGGTCCGTGCTGCAGAGTCGATCCCGAGCATGTGGGCGATATTCAGCGCGTTAGAATGAGTTAACAATCCTGGCCGTAGCGTGTAATCAAACACCAGATTCCCAGCCTCACCCGTATCTTCAAAATGTACATTGCGCCCAGGCAGTCCATTGGACGCTATCTCGGTTAAAGCGAGATCGTGCGTTGTGATGATTCCGATGGCGCCGCGCAATACCAACGCGCGGACGACCCATTCCGTCGCAATTCGGCGATCCTGAGAGTTCGTGCCACTCATGATCTCGTCGCTCAAATAGAGCAGCGGAGTTTCGCTCGCCACATCAATCATGCGACGTAGGCGCTGCATCTCCGCGAGGAAATGCGATCGCCCATCTACTACTGAGTCTTGGACACGTACCGACGCTCCAACTGCTAGCCTCGTTAGGCTGAGCTTCCTACAGCGCACGGGTGCTCCCATCCATGCGAGCACGGTATTAAGTCCGATTGCCCGCACAAATGTACTTTTCCCGGACATGTTGGAGCCGCTGATGATGACAAACCGCACGTCTCCACCAAGCTGGAAATCATTTCGCACACACGCATCTTCATGGATAAGAGGATGTCCGATTCCCTCGGCTTCTATTGCCGGGCCTTCGCTGCGAAGCTCTGGGAAGGTATCGAGGGGATGCTCATAAGCGTATGCGGAGAGCGAAATCAGCGCGTCTAGTTCTCCTACATCCGCAAGCCACCCCAACATTTGGGTTCCATAACGCCGGCGCCATCGGTCGATGGCCATGGTCAATTGTGTGCCGGACATCAATAGAAACGAAAAGTAAGCGGTCCACGGGTTATCGCGTTCCTTAAGCAGGCCGATAAGAAGTCGCAATCTGGCAATCGGTTTTCCCGCCTCTCGCGTACGCTCCTTGAGGGCCGCCAGCGTTGGGGAGGAGAAGCTTTCCCGGTCAATAATTCCGAGGATTTCAGCCACGATAGGAAGCTCGACCGAAAGTGGCCTTACCGATGAATCAATCGACCGCACTCGTCGAAAAAAGATCGCGGCGACTGATACCTCAAGAAAGAGTGCGACACCCAATCTTGTGAAGAGTGCATGTAAGCCGATCATGCCAATTCCATAAAGAATAGGGAGCAGTATTACGACGAGTACCAACAAGGCCGCCAGCAGAGATCCCCAGAGAGGGAAGGGTGCCGGCGCTGATGCGATCCATGCCCGGAAAGTCTCTGGGTGACAGTTCGAAACTTCCAGACTCTCCACAGCGGCTAAAATTTCGCGCAGGTCCTGACGTCCTCGAAGTTCCGAGATCGCTCCGTGCCGCGCTAGTACTTCTTCCACCTTCGCAGGATCTTTCATCCAACGGGCGAGGGTTTCTCGACCCGCCTGGGTCCGAGCCGAACAAAGAAGCTGGAAAAGCGATCCGCGACCGAACAGGTCAAGGTCTGTGGCGTAGAAATGGTCTGGGTCGGCAAATTCTCGCCCCTCGTCCAACGAGTCCCACTTATGGTCGAGACGTGCCATTCCTTTGTCGTAGTAATCGGCAATCCGGAGTAGCTTGCGCGCCTTGTCTTGAGAGCGTTTCATCTGCGAAGCGACTAAGGCGCCAAGTGGAACCAGCAAGAAGGGCATCCAAACCGGGAGGCTCTTAATCACGAGAGCTTGGTAAAGCAAAATACAGCCCAGAACTCCAAGAGAAATGAAACCCATTTGGTACCAGCCTCGGAGTTGGATGGCTTCATCCGCCTCCATCCCTAGGTCATTGGCTCGTCGAAAGTAGAAATCCCGAGGCTGACCCGGTTTATCGGCTCTTGGGTTTAACATTTAGGAAATGCTACCACCAGAGCCCGAATCCACCTACGCCACTAGTCTTTCATTACCTATTCAAAAAAATCTCTCCAACCGGCGAGTAGGCAAAACGTAGCGCCTGATTGACGCGGTGGTCTCAATGGGTCGATGGAACACTCGGGTCGAACCCAACTTGCATTGAAAACAAAAGCTAAAATCGCTCGCTAGGGTTAGATAGCCGGAACACTATCCTGGCTAGGTTTTGACCGAGTACAGCCAAACAGATCGCTTCTCCCCGGGGAAGCATTGTCGAATCAACACACTGAATGGTGTTGCATCGACCGGTTGAGCTGGCAGCGCAAACCGGACATCTCTAACAATGCCGGCAACGGCCATAGAGAAACGGCGGCGATGTGGCAGATGGACGTCGCTTTCCGTGAAGCAGAACTAGGAAACAGTGCGGAATCTCGTCGACTGGCTTGGGAAGCGCTCGCATTGGCTTACGGGCACAACTCGCAGATCGTCGGAGCATTAGCTTTCGCACGCGCCGGAGATTCCGAGACGGCTAAAAAGATCGCTGATGATTTTGCGAAGCGTTATTCGCAAGATACTCTCGTGACCGATTATTGGTTGCCCAGCATAAGGGCCACTATCGAAATAGACCGCGGTAATCCCAGGGGAGCCGTCGAAATTTTTCAATCAGCCGCCCCCTACGAACTCTTTACCCCCGACATTGTACCCACTGTTGGGACCACTCTCTATCCGGTTTATATACGAGGTCAGGCCTACCTCGCATTGGCTCAAGGCAAAGAGGCTGCGACCGAATTCCACAATTATCGATAATCGAACTGTCGTACAGAACTTCATTACCGGAGCCCTGGCACATCTAGGTCTCGGACGAGCGTACGCGTTGCAGGACGAACCCGTCAAAGCCCACGCAGCATATGAAGATTTCCTAGCGCTCTGGAAAGACGCCGACCCCGACATCCCCATCCTCATCGCTGCAAAGGCCGAGTACGCGAAGCTGAAGTGAGCGGTAACGTCCTTGGCTCAGGAAGCCGCTGCACGCTTCCGCAAAGGTATTACGTCAGGGACTGTGGGCTCGTGCGCGTCCACTTGAAGCGATTCGTTCAGTTCTTTCTCAGCAGCGAGCCAGTCATCAAGCTCGCCGCCGTTCTCGCCGCCTCGTTGCAAATAGAATTCGTAGGCTCGCACTGCTATGTCTTCCTGAGTTGGTACTCTTTTGTTGCTGTCTGACACGATAGCACCTCCCTTTCTTCAGATTCGTCGCGAGAAAGCGCTGCAGTTCAGCGGAAACTGGAAATCGCTTGGGCCTCGTCTTCAGCGCTGGGAATTGCATCCAGCAGGTGCAAGGTCTCCAGAACCAACCTCACATTTCCACGCGGTCGCAGCAATTTCAGACTCCCACCTTGGTTCTTGAGGGACACATACGCGCGCACGATGGTACTGATGCTCGAAGAATCCAGCTGCGTTACATCGGTGAGATTGACCAATATTTTGTCGGTTCGGTTGTCAATCAGCTGTCGCAGCTGGTTGTTCAAGATTTCGCTTGCACGGCCAATCGTTGCTTTTCCCTGCAGGTCAACGATGACGACATCGGCAGCATGGCGGACAGAAAGTTGGAGGCCCATAGCGCCCTCCGAAACCATCCCAGCAAAACTTCATCGGTCGCATTATAAACCTTCCCATCGACTCAAGCAGCTAGTAGCTACACTCCGTTCGCCCTTATTTCAGAACGATATATCCAAAAATTCCAAAATTTTAATCCCCACGCCGGGGACCCAATCGCATTGCGAACGGAGCCCATCGCAGACCTAAGCCTAATTCCTCACCACTTTTTGAAATCACGCGCGAGGCGGCAACTGCCTTGGTGTGTGAGCCCGCAGATCTCAAACACGACCGGGTATTTCGTTACCGCGAGTCTCGGTTGGGCTGACCGAAGGACTGTCGCAAGTAGCTGACTTACTTGTGTTTCTGGGGCCGTTTGCACGAGCTTTGCACAGAGCACGCAAAAAGAGAGGACAAATTGAGGCGCCAACAAGTCCGCTATATCTGGAAAGCAGGAGGGTCCTGGTACGGAAGATGGCGTGACAACGTCGTCGAAGACGGTCAGGTCATCCGAAAGCAATGCTCGGCCAAACTCGCCGACGTGTGTGAGCGATTTCGCACGAAGGCCCACGTCCGTCCGCTGCTTGCAGAAAAGCTGCGCCCGGTAAACAGGGCAGAACTCGGCCAGAGAGCACGCTGGCGGTCGCGCAATTTGTTGAGCTGCACTATCTGCCATTCGTCGAGGAAAACTTCAAGCCGTCCACTTTTGCGGACCACAAGAGTCTGTGGGCGATGTACCTTGCGCCCCGGCTGGCTGGAATCGCGCTGCGAGACTTCCGCACGGTAGATGCTGCTGTGTTGCTCGCGGAGGTTCACAGGGCGCACGGCGTAGGGCGCACGACGCTCAAGCACGTCAAATCGGTTCTCAGCGGAGTATTCACGTACGCCAAAAATCAGGGCGTGCTCGACGGCGTGCATCCAATTCGGGACGCCATGATTCCCAAGAAAGCACACGCGCCCGCAGAGACACATGCGGCCACGCCCGATGAAGTCCACGCGATTATGGATGCGCTGGAGAAAGCTGGCGAGAAAAAAGCTCGCGCGGCTGTCGCGTCAATGTTCTTCGCGGGATTGCGGCCCGGTGAGGCGCGTGGCGCTTGTTGGAAAGATTTCGACGGAAAGAAGCCAACGGTCCGGCAATCCGTCTAGCACACCCACACCACTACGCCCAAGACTAGCGGGTCCGCAAAGCCAGCGCCTATCATTGAGCCGCTAACCGGAATCCTCACCGAAGTTCGCGCGTCGGACAAGAACCCATCCTCGGGGCCAATCTTGCGAGGTCCTTCCGGCAACCCGCTCGACCTACACAACCTCGGCAATCGCGTGGTGATTCCCACCTTGAGGAAGGCTGGCATTGCGTCGCACGGGTGGTATTCGCTGCGTCGCGGGGTGGCAACTGCGGTCACAGCGCTATCGACGGATTCTCTCGCAGCGAAGGGGTTGCTGCTCCATTCAAGCGTCAGTACCACGGAGCGCCACTATATTAAAGATGTGCCAGAAAGCACGCTTCAAGCCATGAAACGGCTGGAAACATTGTGCAAAGAGCATGCGGTCGCTGAAGGCACAAAACCGAATTAAATCGATCTCCGACATAGGCGTTTTGAGGTGTCAAACGAACGCCCATAATGCGAACGGAAATTCCAAAGGATAACTTGTCCGGCAACGATGAATTGCCGTTGTCGTGTGGACTGACATCTTATATAACAAGTCCATAAGCAACCCACTGCCTTTGAGCCCATATGGAAATTCTCATCGTAGAGGGAGATGCTCTCGAAATATCCGCCGACGTACTGGTGTTGAAGTACGCCCAAGACCTCCACGGTGTTGACGAGCTAGTCTTCAATCGGCTTGAGGCTGCCGGGTCCCAAGTTCAGGAGCGCCTTCCAAAGCCAGGCGGATGCAGCCTTATAGACACGATGGGTGAATTGGGCGCTTCGAGGGTTCTCTTTGTTGGTGTTGTACCACTTCGCGCATTTGACTACGAAGCAATTAGAGCGTTTGCCAAGCGGGCGCTGGCATCGTTGGCGGAAGCTTTGCCTACTGCGTCGCATATCGCGTTGACGGTTCATGGGCCTGGGTACGGGCTTGATGAGTCCGAGGCGTTTCGTTCCGAGTTAGCGGGCCTCATCGACGCCTTTGAAAGTCGCGACTGTCCTATTGGACTTCGGCGAGTCACGATCATTGAGCGGGACGCTGGGCGAGTCCGCCGCTTGCGAGCTGAGTTGAGCGCACTCCTGCCCGCCGGGTCCGCCGCCGTGGCTAGCCATGGGCAGGACACTCGCCTAACTTCGCGACTGGAGCCGCTCCAAACCGCGGGCGCAAAGTCGCAAGGCAAAGCGCACGTGTTCGTCGCGATGCCGTTCGCACCTGAATTCGATGACCGATTCCACTACGGTATTCAACAAGCCGTGAATTCGGCTGGATACCTGTGCGAGCGCGCAGACCTCGCTACGTTTACGGGGGACGTAATCGCCTGGGTCAGGGGAAGAATCGATTCAGCGAGCCTCTTGGTTGCGGACCTCTCAACGGCGAATCCAAATGTATATCTGGAAGTAGGCTATGCGTGGGGAAAAGGCATCCCGACGGTTCTCCTAGCAGCGGACACGGGGGACTTGCGTTTCAACGTGAAGGGACAGCGTTGCCTAATCTACGAGAACATCCGAGCACTTGAAGGACTGCTCACGAAAGAGCTAATGAATCTTCGATCGTGACCTACCTGTAACCTGGTACTGGTGAGTCTGCATTCTGTTGGGTCAGGCCACTGTGCAAAGACTGTGCAAAGAAGTAGGCTTAAAAAATTTATAAATTATTGAAAAGGTTGGGGTGAGCGACGGGGTTTGAACCCGCGACCCTCGGTGCCACAGACCGATGCTCTACCAGCTGAGCTACGCTCACCATCGCCAATGTTTTATTGGCTATTTTTAGGTTTCTTGTCTCCGTCGTATGACAAGAAATATAACAAACGACTACCTCTTCTTCTTTGCGGACTTGTACGCCTTCTCGAGCTTCGCCATCGCTAATTGCGAGTCTTCCACAACGGGCTTGATGTAGCTCTCCCGCGTGGTCGATACATTCGCGTGACGGAGAATGCGCTGTGTCTGCAAGTCTGGAACTCCAAGGCGAAACAAATTAGTGGCTAGTCCTCGCCTCAAAGCGTGCCATCCATGCCATTCTATACCAGCTTCCTTTAGTTTTGGAACAATGACTCTACGTGCGAGGTTGGAAAGATTCAGTGGAGCGCCTGTCTTCGGGCCGGCGAAAATAAATCCATCCTCTATGAATCCATTCCGATGTTCCTCAAGCCACTTCTGAAGAACTCCCACGACCGGCACTGACGCTTTGCTCGCCCGAGTTTTGGTTTTTTCTTGAATGTGACTTTCCCATACGGATCGACTGACGTGCAGCTCATCCCCACGTAGATCTCCCCAGCGCAATCCTCTGACCTCACCCCCCGCCGTAGGCCGGTGAATGCGGCCGTTGCTACTACGGTCTTGGCTGGTTCATCCAGAGCAGCGAGCATGTCGATGATTTCGTCGAGACTGTAAGCATAGGTTCGATTGCCTTCTTTTTCGACGCCTTCCGGAATCGCCACATCACGCATCGGATTTTCGCCGTTTAAAACCTCTTCTTGTTTGGCAAAAGTAAACACGCCAGTAAGAAAATGTTTAATGTGCTTGAGCGAATTGTGAGAAAGCTTTTCCTCGCGTGCTATCTCGCGAAGTAGCTTTTGACCCTTTCCTGTCGTGAAATCCAGTATCCGAACTTTTCCAAGTCTCGGCTTTAGATGATGAGCGAAGATATGTTTGTACCCCCGGATAGTGGAGAATGCTTTTTTGACGTTCGGAAAGTAAACGTATTCAATGAAATCGACAAGTGGCTGAGTGGCGTCCGGACGCACACCACTATCGTTGATTGGCTCTAAGACTTGTCGAGCCCGAGGCTCTACGGATCTCTTAGAAGGGAATCGGTCATCAATCGGGGCTAGTCTTTTAACGATACCTTTCCATTTCTTCTGCCCATCTTTCAATAGCGGAATATTGTAATGGAGAAACCAAGAGGGACCCTTTTGGAAAATCCGACCATTCTGCATTTACTTTCTCGCTCGGCTTGCCGACTTCGCCATCCCGCGTCCGTTAGTCCTGGCTTTCAAGTTCGCTGCATCCGCCGCTGCTTGTTCTTCTAACCACTTCACAATTGCATCCCAATCAAACCGGATTGTTCGACCCATTGGGATCGCTGGTAGGGGACTAACACACCGCGGCCGGCGCTTCTCATAAATCCATCCCACACTGACCTTCAACCGTTCAGCAAGTTCTTCGGGTGTCAATATCTCGCCACAATTTCGAGCCCTCATCAACGCGTCTTCAGCAACTTCGCGGGAACAACCGGTTCCCTTTATCATCGCTTCTATCGCGTGTCGAACGGATGGGGAATTCTTGATGAGAGGATCGAGAGGGACGAGCCTATCCCCCCGTGGTCGATCCGTTGGCTTCTTCTTGAAGGCGCGAGCGCGTTCTAAAACTGCTGAGATTGTGTTCACTACTTCTCCTAAGATTATTCAGACTAGCTAACGATTTGGCCGCACTTAAAGCATGCCACAAAAAAGAGTGAAAACCGTTTCGGGGAAAAAATAGTCCCGGACTACTCCACGATCAAAGTTACCGATGTCTGGCGCGAAATGCTGCCCGATTGACCGCTGACCATTACCGTGTAAGTTCCCGCGGGAGTCTTGTGTCCTGCCGGCGTCGTGGCTGTATTACCTCCACTTCCGCATGCAGACAGGAGTAACAAGCCGCCGACCGCCAGAGTTGTCTTTCTCTTTTTTGTGGGGATCAGCATCAATCCCCCGATTAATAAGACGATCGCTACGGGGAGCACATTGGCTGTGTTCATCGTGGCGATATTTAGAACTCCTGCCGACGAAACCGAACAGGACGACATCGGAGCGGAATCCGAACACGAGTATTGAATTGTCCCCGTGAATCCGTTCGTGGGTGTTGCGACGATTTGAGCCGTAGCCGAAGAGCCAGCATTGACGGACACGCTCGAGGGCGTAGCCGACAGCGTGAAATTGGGACTCGCTGCGAACGATAAACTAATCGCAACCGTGCTGGTGACTGTAATTGTGCAAGCTGGATCGCTTGAACATCCCGTGTACCCCTGCCAGCCAGAAAACACATAGCCAGGACTTGGCACAGCGACCAACTGCACGACTGGTGTGCCGAGGTGTCTTTGTGAGCAAGCGGACTAGAAAAGAAATGTTTTTTGCAATGCAGGACCAACAGAAAGAGAAGCCGCAAGTCGAAGTCTCGAAAGTTGAGTTGAAAGAACTTTCATTTGCGAACTTTGTGCCGTCCGCTCCTCGGCGGATAACCCGTCAGAGCCAGGGCTGGGTTCGCATCTCAGCAAAACGGGCCGACACTGTAGGATTTCTCCGCCATTCGAAGGATGAGGACGAAATAATCTATTACGAGATTCCTATCGTGGCCGGAACGTACGCCGAAAAGCAAGGCAGAGATCTGGTGCAAGTTTCAAGTGATCGGTCACTCGCAGTCCGTACGGCTGCTGCCTATGGAAAATTCGGCAGTAGGATTTTTCTTTTTGGCTGGGACAACTATTTTCGCAAACCAAAATACGAACGAGCAACACCAGATTCAGCGGAGGAAAAATGAAACGACGACGATCACGCTCACCCGCTTATTTCCATCAGCCCACGGGAGCTAACTATCAACTAATCGGCGCCAGAGAATGCCAAGCGGGAAAAACATTTGTCTGCACCCAACATGGCGATCTTCGCGAACGTCTCTTCCTCGTGGAAGGGTTCGATATCCCATTTGTAGAGAGAGAAAGCTTATGGCTCCAGTTACACAAAGTCGAGACGGCGAGAACGAAGGCCGATCTGCTTAGGCAAAAGGCTCAAGAAAAACGCCTACGTGTGGCCTACGACGACGATGACGAGCCAATCGAAGAAGACACCGATAGTGAACCGCAGGAAGTTGAAGAGGAATTCGAGGCCGAAGCCGAATTGACGGAAGATTAAATTCATACAAGTTTTCGCGGTGTTTCGGTGGCACGTCACCGCGAAATTGGTTGCGAATGAGGTTCAACCCCCGTGGTTCAGCAGCCTCAAGGCATTCTCCTGCCGGAATCGAGCTGGACCCACAATTCTCTAAGGACAACATGAATTACCTGTTGTGGATTATCTTCACGATTCTATTTGCCGGAACTAACTCGGTGAACAGCCGGTCGAAGAATTCTGCGAGCAAGACGTACAATTTTTGCTCCACCGTTATCACATCCGCGTTTTTCATCATGAGCATATCCTACGCTGGTAATTTTTTGCTCACAGCCTACCATTCCGGCCGCCGCGATCTGTTTGCGCTCGCCGTCGTGATTTATTGCTTAAGCAGTGGAGCGGGGGCGCTCATTGGACAGTCGTGGGCAATTAAATTTGAGAAGAGACATGCGATTGAGCATTAGAAATTGTAGTTGGTAGCCTGAATAGAAAGTTGAGTTTGCAGAAATAAAAAAGACGAGCCAGCTAACTGACTCGCCCGTCCCTGCAAATCTCGCAATTTAGTTCTCGAATTATCGCCCGAACAGCTTCCGCCGGAAGGGCACCAAGCCCAACAGCGCCGTTCCAAAGAGAATTACGGTCGAGGGTTCAGGTGTGGCGACGAGCTGCCCCGACTCGAGTAGCACATACGACTCGTTGACAGTTTCGAAGGCAGACAGCCAAAAGTTGCCTTCCTGGTCTGGACCGCATTCAGCATTGAGAGAACACAGGCTCCCGCCCTCATACCCAATGAGCGAGTCGACTGCCGATGTGCCCGGCATGGACAGACCTAGTTGCGGTAGGGTGGATGAGCTGCTACCGAGGTAGAACCCATAGTCCACGGGTATTGGTGTCTGACCAGAACTAGTCAAACCGAAAAACGGCCCTTGCGATTGAATGACATTATAGGTCTGGCCATCATAAAACAAATTCGCGGCCGTGATCTTTCCATCGGTGACATCAATTGCGAGCGTACCCGAAACCGTGGAATCGTCTGCAAACGTCCCGGACAGATGGAAGTCCCTAGTGACGTCCCCGGCATGGGCGTTCGGCGCGGCCATAAATAGAAGGGCGATGAACCACAAAGATCTTCGCATTTTAGGCCCCCTAAAGTTTCGAACTACCGCCCGAACAGCTTTTTCCGGAAAGGCACCAAGCCCAGCAGGCTCGTGCCGAAGAGAATCACGGTGGATGGTTCGGGTGTGGCGGTGGCGCTTGGAGTGAAGCTGACATTGTCAATCGCGAAGTCCCATTGGCCCATGGTCGTAGAGCCCTCTATTGTTACAGAAGTAATTCCCGTGCCGAGCAGGCTAAATGTTTCGCTCGCATCCGTGCCTAGGCTGGCTGCTGCGGATACGCCAAAGTTATCCATAACTACGTATGTGCCAACCTGATTGTTGGTTAACAGGAGGCTAAATGCGCTAACTCCCTGCGAGAAAGTTATGGTGAGCGGATCGACATAAGGACCGGTAACTACGTTCGTGGTCGCATAGACGCCGGTCGCGTCAATGCCACTGATTTCATTGATCAGAAGCTCGCCCCCAGTGAACGTCGCGATTCCAATGGTCAATGGCGAATTGATAGTGCCATCAAAGGCGACGGGATGACCGACAGCTTGCGCATCGAAATTGATCGTGATCGAGCCTGCGTGGGCGTTTGGCGCAGCAACGGTCGCGAGTAGTGCGGCAAAGATAATCCACGGAGATTTTCGCATTTTCGGCCTCTCCTAAACTCGCGCTTCTGTGGACGGGCCCTTTTCCAGCGAGGAGCCTGAGTCTGCGTCCGCAACGATGTGGAGTCAAGTTAAATCACGTTCTTAATCGCGTACGAGCAGTACTGGGACGCACCATTCTTAGGGAGTAGTCACAATGATCGAAGAAAATTTTATATCCACGAGCGGCAATGGCATCCACACGTGGACAAATACCGAAGGTACGAAGTTTAATGCGACGGAGCTCGAAGTGCTTGCCGCTGAGTTGCCTCTCTCCGAAAAAGAGCGTGCTTCTGTGGAACACATTATCTCTCTGTTGCGCCGACTAGACGCACATCTGCCTTCACCTTAAAAGTTTCGGCTCGCACGAATAACTCAGTAAGGGCTTGAGCTTCGGCTTGAGCCCTTTTCTTTTTTGTCTTAACTAGGAGATTCCGAATTGAGCTCAAAGAGAAAAAAGGCAATCGCATTTAGAAGGAATGGCCCCGGAATTCCAGAGGGATGTCTAAAGAACTTTCAGGATGGGCTTATTAGAGGTACAGCAACGGGAGTGATTTTCGATTCCGTTTCTCGCCAATTGAAATTGACTTATGAAGGAACGGAACATGAAGAAGGCTTCACGCGAGACAACGGCACGCCTCGCGCGTAACAAGGTGCAGCGACTCAAGAATTTCCAATTGAAATTGGAAGTCTTCGGAAAGATCTGCGGTGCCAACGTGCCGTTTTGTCAGTGCCCAGGTTGCCGTACCGTTTTTCTAGGATTCTTGCAATTAGACCACGTTGATGCCGATGGCAAAAAGCACTACGCAGGAAAGAGTAAGCGTCGGCTTCATGGCCCGCAATTATGGCGTTTTATCAAGAAGGCCGGATACCCTCCGGGGTTTCAGATTCTATGTAGTAATTGCAACGGGTTGGGCGGGAAGTCCTCGGGCGATCGATGTCCCTTAAGTGGCTCCATTCACTGAAGATAAGTAGAGACAAGTCTAAAATACTTGACATATAACAATGCTTGTTATAGGATATCGACATGAAACCAGAACAACTTAGAGCCGAGAGAGTCACCCGAGGCTGGGGTCAAAACGAGCTCGCTCGCCGACTCAACGTGTCTCAGCCCTACGTAGTCATGCTTGAGAAAGGGACGCGGCCTGTAACGCCAGACCTCGCTCGAAAACTTATGAGAGTCTATGATCTTTCTCCTTCCGTGTTGCCGGCCCCAGAGACTTTTGTTCCGGCGCCAACGGAGGCACAACAGTTAGCAGAAGAGACTGCCGTACTCGGATATCCGGGATATTCCTATCTTCGTCCGCATGTCGCAAAGAAGAATCCGGGAGAAGTCTTGCTTACTGCGTTGTCGCAGAACAATCTTGAACCACGCCTGGTTGAAGCACTTCCTTGGTTGCTTTTGCGGTATTGGGATATGGACTTCACTTGGGTTGTAAACCAAGCTAAGAAATTTGATCTTCAAAATCGTCTAGGATATGTGGTTAGTGTCGCGCGTAAACTATCTGAAAACGACGTTCAAAATGAATCTCGAACTCGCGCGTTGACCGATTTGGAATCAAAGTTGGATCGCAGCCGTCTTGTACGCGAAGAGGACTTTCCGAAAGTAGTGCGCAATCAAACGGAACGACAGTGGTTGATGCAGAATCGTCCTGAAGATGCGAAGCATTGGAATCTCGTGACGGATTTTCAGCCGGGACATTTGGGATACGATGCCCGAACTGCCTAGCCCTTGGCTTGAGTTCTTAACCTCTGTAGACACCGCTTTACCTGAATCACTTGAGCTACATTGCGTAGGCGGATTCGTAGTGAGTCTCTTTTACGGGCTTCCGCGACCCACTGGAGACATTGATTACTGGACGGCAATACCAAATCTTGACCTGGATGAACTCGCCGGACCCGATTCCGCTCTTGCGAAAAAGTATGGGGTATATCTGCGGCGAGTCGCCGTTAACAATATTCCGGAAGAGTATGTGACGCGATTGGAGGAAATGTTTCCCGGACAATTCAAAAATCTCCGGCTTCTTGCGCCTGATCCTTACGATTTGATTCTGTCGAAAATTGAACGTAACAGCGGTAAAGACCGGGACGATGCAGAATATTTGTTCAAGAGTCAAAAATTGTCTTCGGAAATCCTTCGCGATAGATATCACACGGAGATGCGAATCAATCTCGGGCGGCCGGAAAGAGAAGATTTAACGCTTGAACTCTGGATTGAAATTTTTCTAGGTGAGAGTTGAGTATTCACTTTCTACCAATGTTTCTCTGTGGTGCGTTTTGATGTGTGCGGCTAGACGCGTCCCAAGACGCTTTTTCAACTCTCCAGCATTTAAGTTCTTTATGACCTCAATTTTGAAATTAGGACAGACAGTGCAGGCGTAGGTGGAGGCCCCGACTTTTTTCCATTTAGGCTCTTGTGTCATGCGTCTTTCCCCTCCGTGAAAACCCTGGCCTACCTAGCGACCAACATCCCGAATTTGACACGCACCAGGTCGCGATGGAATCCAAGACAGTGATACTCCAAAACGTAATCACCGTCCGGAATGCCGGTCGTAGCTAGACGAGTTTCATAAGGGAATTCGTCACCACCACCAGGCAGTACGCGGGTAGACACATTTAGCATAACGATTTGGATATCTCCCCCTGTGCTGGTTAACTTTCCTTCGACCTGATGTAAGCCCATAACTAACCTTCCTTAGCTGCTTTCTTCTTTCCTTTCGGCACGTCTTTATTTCGTCGCCGACCTCATAAAATCCTCGTACGATTTCGCTCTGGCAGCCAGAGTCTTGAGTCCTTTCGTTGGCAACTGAAATCCCCAATCCCCGAGAAACCCTTGAACAAATTTCAGTTCGGTTCCTCGCCGTAGCGTTTTCGGTTTGTCTTGTGGCTCTTCGATTAAGTCTTGCTGAAGATGCGTCGCGATCTCACGAATTTCCACTGTTCGATCCCTCCTGCACCCGTATGGAGATGGGAATTCTCGTTTCCGAGCTGTCAAAAAGAACTTGGCATGTCTAAGATCTCGCGTACCTTGCGTCTTCGCGTCATATCCGCTGGAGATCCACCTTGCCGTTCGAGCCATTTTTTGAATTCCGCCATTCTTACTCTATGCTCCACGTGCACGCTTTTTACTGAAACGCATACCTCGTTCAAGCCCCCCGCGATATTTTCAACCCATTCATTTCCTTGAAGCTGTTTGAGGCCCAACGCTACAGCTTCATACAAGGTTGCAGCGGTTACTTCGACCGTGTGGGCAACTCCCGCCATGTCCGAGATCGTTACACGGCAGAATTTCACTTCCATTCGGAAATGATATTCGCTTTATCTTCGCCTAGTCAAGTTGGGCCTTATATAAGGATCAAATCTAACTTGTCCGATTATCCCATTCTGCCGCGTTGGGCGTTATCAAGATCAAATCTTGGCCTTGACAGTGATTAGAGTACGGTCGTACTCTTAAGTCATGCGGTACTCGCTGGAACACAAAGCGCAGAACCACGAGAACATCCTTTCCGCGGCCGCTCGCTCTTTCCGCGAGCACGGTGGTGACAGTGGCATCGGCACGGTGATGAAGAAGGTAGGCCTGACAAAGGGGGGGTTCTACCGGCATTTTAAGAGCAAGGACGACCTGTTCGTCGAAGCGGTTGCACAGGCATTCGACAAAACGGGAAGAGGGATGGTCGAGGTTGCAAAGTCCGCGCCCGAAGGTCAGGCTCTGCGGGCCATCATCGAACACTATCTAAGCGCGCGCCACGCGAATTCTCTTGGGACCGGTTGCATGCTCTCCGCCCTTGGGCCGGAACTCGCGCGGAAACCGGTAAGTGTGCGGAGGCGGATTGAGGCGTCGTTGGAAGCGTATCGTGAGCGCCTACTGCCATTTGTTCCTGGTCAGACGCGAGAAGAAAAACTGGCGAAGTTTAGGTTGTTGTTCCCCAGTATGGCCGGGGTGCTGACGATGGCCCGGGTTATTTCGACCACTGAAAGGCGTGAGCAGATGTTGATGGAGGCGAGGAACTTCTTTATAAAGTGCTTCGCCTGACCTTGCGCATGGGACGGCATGCGTATCACGGCGCTGGCTCACATGGTGTGATGAATCTATACGTAGGGTTCGGGAACGAATGCGAAAGGAGAATCGCAATGGCAGGCCTGTTTCTGTCTCTGCGCTGGGCGCACGTCGCCGCAGGCAGCATCGCGCTGATATTGTTTTGGATTCCGGTAATCTCACCCAAGGGTGGTAGGACTCATGTTCGCGCGGGATGGTTCTACGTGCTCTGCATGTCCGTGGTTGTCCTCACGGCGTTCGTTATGAGTGCGCTTGCTTTCTCCGTCCCTCTTGCGATTCGGCAGTTCACGCGGCCCCTTTCAGCGGCGGAGCTCTCTCAATTTGTGAGGGGACAACGTATCTTCGCGACCTTCCTTGCCTATCTAGCGGGCGTTACGCTAGCTTTGGGCTGGCAAGGAATCTGGGCCGTCGAGACCAGGCGTGCGACAAAACACGTCAACATGGCTTTCGGCCTGGTCCTCAACCTGGCAATCGTCCTTGGTGGTTTGACTGTGCTCGTCCTCGGTATCAAATTCCGCAGCGGTCCGCTCATCGGCCTGAGTCCCCTTGGGCCCTTGCTGGGAGTGCGAAATCTGCGTTACTTGCTGAGCGGTCCACGATCGCACATGCACTGGTGGTACATGCATCTTGGCTCGATGGTTGGCACCGGCATTGCTGGCTACACCGCCTTCCTGGTGTTCGGCGCGTCGCGATTGTTTCCTGCGCTCGCGCGAACTCAGATGAATACGTTCTTCTGGGTGCTACCAATCCTGGTGGGCGTGCCTGCCATCCGGATGACGGTCTACCACTACCGGCGCAAATTCCATGAGACCGGCCCTGCATCTGGTGTTCCCCCGCTTCGAGTCAGGACGAATTCCTAACGTGACTCCAGGCCGAAGTCGCTCAGCAACTAAGGAGCGATGGCACATTCGGGTTACAAAATATCAGGCAAGAGGCTTCAATCGCTTGCTACGAACTCAAAGACTTACGAATCTTTCATTTTGTCCGCGACAAAAACTTTCCTGAATCGTTGAGACGTAGTTACTTTCCTCGCCCTCGGCATAGATCGCACCGCATAATTTTCTGATCCCCGTAAAACTCCCGCTGGCACTTCAAGCATGTTTTGAGAAACAATTCTTTTCCGTCTTGAATGATTACTTTTGCCCTCTCCACGTTGCGAAAATGCGGCATCACCCGACACCCATTTTTTCCAGAATTCCCGGCAACACGTCGATCGCTAGGTGCATGTTCGTCTTCATTGCCTAAACTTACTCATGGCTCCAGCGTGTGCGGCAAGTTCCTCGGAAGTCGCGTCTTTCTCGCGCTCTTCGTGCCACATGCTATTTAGAAGTTCATAAATCTCGTTCCAGTCTGCTTTCGGAACGACTCTCATTCTGTCGGTAGTCTGGAACCAACTCCACACCGCTATCCATTCTGCGTACCGGCTTCTCAACATGCTGCACCCCCATCTAATATCCACGACTGCTATCCAGTCTTCTCCTCACCGACGAATGAACAACCAACCCGCGCCTTCGCACCGACTGCACGTCTTATCGCGTTCCCAACCTGTTGCTGCGCATGCTCAACCACGGTGATGTTGTATCCCGGCGCTCCACAGATCGTGCAAGCCGTGACGGGTTTAGGGCGCTTCCTCATGGTCAGCGGTACGAGCGGGCAGCGGACGCAATAGAATATCCTACGCGTTCTTAGACTTTGCCCTATCGTGTTGGTTCGCATCCTCCGCTTTCCCAGATTTCTTTTCGGACGTCTCATGCGGTTTGAAGTCGAGATTGGCCCCATGATGGGCACTCTTTCGATGCTCCTCTAATTCTTTTTCGGAATCGTACTGAGCACCGCACTGTCTACACGTGAACGCATCCATTATTGAATCAGTCATGTTCCGTATCCTTGCTGGGCCCGATACCTATAGTGTAGTCTCGGGACTCCTTTGTTGCTATGTCAGTGCTATGTCAGCCGGGTAGAAAGAACGTGCGAGTCGGTGAGGCAAGTTACGAGAGCGCGCAAATTAATCTGGCACGTGACGTCTCATCGTGAAAGTTACTCTTGCACTCAATGTTCATGGACTTACTCGAATCCACTCATGCTCACTAAGGGGCAACACGACGCGACAGAAGTGCGGCAGCGTTTCAACGAACACATTTGCAACGATCATATTCCACTGAAGAAATTTAATTGGGCTTAGTGGTTTTCGCGGCAACAGCCTTCTTCTTTTTTCTCGCCTCTGCTAACTTCCGCTCGGCTTCGCGGCTTTCGATTAAGTAGAGAGATGTGGTGTTGCGGCGATGGCTTCCTTTCAGCGTCATGCTGAACTGTCCCATAAATTATGAAGTTAATCGGTCCGCTGGAGTACATAAGCGCAACGTCTCGTTTAAGTTCTGTTCAGTTGCCGATGAAATTAGCCGACTTATTAGGCACCCGAGGCCTGATCGATCAAAACCCGCGTGATGTTGTCAAAGAGCATTCAATGTAATCTGATGTCGAGGTGTGGTATATGCAAAAGAGGCCGATGAAAGAGCGACTTTTAATGTGGCAGATTGTGTGGACCGTACGAATTTCATTTCATCGCGATGACCTCGACAGCGGCAAACTTTCGGTCTATGTGCGGTTCTGAACGCAGACCACCAGAATGCAGTACACAACGCTTTCCGACTGGAACGCCGCAGGTGGGACAGGACACAGAGAGTATCTGCTTGGGTTTGAGTTCTTTTCTTTTCATGTACACAGGATGCCACGCTCGGATATGTCCAGTGCGCCGATATCCTGCTGGCCACGCGCTAATAATTAAATAATTGAGTAATAGCGTGAGCAGCCCTGCAGTGTTCAATGTGGGACGTTGACTCACTAACATAAACGTTATAACGTGTTCGTCTAGTTGCCGTGCTTACCATTACAACGTCGTTTTCTCCCGGCAATTTAGGGAGCACGATGCCAAACCCTCCCTGGAGGGAGCCTTTTCTTGCAGCGCTGGCAGAAACCGACAAAGACAAGTTGACAGAGCTAGTTTATGCTGCCGAGGGAGCAATCTTCGTTCGCTTGCAAGAACTGGCGGGGTCCGCAGACCATCACGAGGAACGGAGCGAAATACACGTGGCTTGTGCAGCTCTGTTATCTATTCAAGTGAACAAACTCGGCTGGCCCCTAGGTCTGCCGAATAGACCAAAACTTCCGGCTCAGCCTTAGTCAATCAGGACGAAATCTTCACTCTGAATAGCAGCCTCGACGGCTCTTACCAACGCCTCAGCCGCTTTCGACTTGGCAACGTAAGCCCGCACACCTAACTTTTTGGCTTCCTCGATGAAAAGTTGGTCAGCGTGTGAAGACAAGATGACGATCGCGGTTTCCGGAAGAAGCGTTTTGATCTCTCGGGCAGCTTCAAACCCATTCTTAACCGGCATAGTTACATTTAAAACTATAACGTCCGGCTTCAACTTCTTTGCTTCTTCAATTGCTTTAGCGCCGTCTTCAGCTTCGCCAACAACCTCGATGTGCGGATGTGCTTGCAATGTCGAGCGGACCACCTTTCTTATGATCGGCTGATCGTCGGCTATGAGCACGCGCACCGGTCGGACACCTCTGAGATCGCGTACTGAACTTTGTTTCCACTCCTGTTTGAGTGTGCGCAAATTCGAAGACGCCTCTCGCATCGCCAGCAAATCATCCCTTGATATCTGACCCCCAAGCGCGACAACACGAGCATTGATTGCTTCTTCCGCAGCTTTGAAGCACGCACCTTTTTTAGTCGGATCAGTCTCCGCAATCGCCAGTTCGTACAAGGTCCGCCAGGAAGTGTCCATCGTGCCCAAGCTGAACAGGAACATGATCCGCTAGCGATACATCAAAGCCTGTATTTGGACCAGATAGAGGACCGAGAGGAATCGGCTGTATAATCGCCTTAATGTCTAACGTGGTCCACATCTACGGAAGCTCATACGAGACGTGTCCTATTTGCGGCCACGAGTGTCCGTATGACGGCGGGATGACAGCCTTTTCCAGCGAGCCTATAATTCGGCCTCCTGATTGGAAGTCGAACTGAATTGTCCTCAGCACGGAAGTTTTTCAGTACTTGCGGGGAATTTGATCCAGCCGGCGTAAAAGCTGCTCTCCTAAAGTCAGATGAAATCTTCCTTCGATGATGTATTAAATGAAGTGTGGCGGCAGATGGTAGTAGAAAAGGCCGATGTCGTGAAGCTGGGCGCAGCCTTATCGCTTATATGCGTAAAGTTTATGCGAGCGGATTCTCGATCACCGTGCGTTGATCGTTAGCTAAAATCATTGAGACGAAGCAGGCGCCCGTTAGCCCGAAAATCCCTACGGGATGCACTCTGGTCGTGATGAGATGTGCTTCGCTGCTTGGAAGTCGAACAGTATTGACAAGGCTAATATTGAGGTTGAGAATGCCCGCGTCTCAGATGGCTCTCATTTTCCGTTATTGAGATAGGATCACAAAAATAGAGGTATGGCTCATCTGTTCATCAGTCATGTCGAGGAGGACGAAATCCATCGCCCTCGAATTGGCGGCCCTCCTAGAAGAATCGGGATTCAGAACATGGAAGAACGTGACAGTTATCCCGGTCTTTCTTACCTGATTCAAACAGGTCAAGCCATTGAGGACTCGGCGGCAGTCGTTGTCATCATCTCTCCCAGTTCCTTGGGCTCTCTGCAATGTAGCAAGACGTATAACAAATCCGAGTAGATTGCCCGCAAACCTACCCAAACCACCCCAACTAGCAGCTTGTTGAAGTATTTGGTTTTCGAAGCTTTTTCGTTCTCAGTTTTGAGTTTTCGCTGAGTTGTAAGGGACTGCTTTGGGTTTTTCTATCTACCGAGCCGGCTCGTCGAAGCCACGTGTCACGTTCTGGCCATCAGGGTTCGCAATCGGCACAAGTTGTAGGCGGCTCCGGTGAAGATAAACAGCCACCCCACCTTCTCGATTCCTCTCAACTTCACCTTCTTTAGCATCCCAACCATCTTCATCCACCCGAACGATTGCTCCACTCGTTTTCTCTTCCGCTGACTCACCTCATACCCCGCATGCCGCGTGGTCCGCTCGTCCACCGCGCTCCGGCGCTTCGTGGTGTTCTGCGCCACGTGCGGGGTGATGTTCATCCCGCGCAGTTCTCGCACGAATTCTCGCGTGTCGTAATTCTTGTCTCCTCCTAACGTCACTCGCTTTCCCGGCGGGAGCGCCTCGGCCATCAGCAGCGCAGCATCTCGCTCCGCTCTTCCGTTCGCCTCGGTCAGAAAGGTCTCCACCAATAGGCCGTTACGATTCTCCATCATTACATGTCCCATGTAGCTCAGCTTCGCCTCGCTGCCGCGGGACTTCGTCCACAACCGGGCCTCGGGATCCGTGCTCGATTCATGCGTCTGGTTCTTTCGCTTTTCCCCTTTGAAGTCGACCTCTCCTCCCGCTCCAGCGGGCTTCCCACTCCCATCCTTTGGTCGGAAACTCTTCTGGCTGGCCCACGCCTCAATCAGCGTTCCGTCCACCGTGAAATGTTCATCCGACATGAACGGCCTCGCTCTCTCCAGCACCCGCGCGAAAAAGGACGCCGCGATCTCCTCGTTCAGCAATCTCTCCCGGTTCTTGCTGTACACCGCGTGATTCCACACCGCCTCGTCCATCTCCATTCCCACGAACCACCGGAACAGTAGGTTGTACTGCAATTGCTCGATCAGCATTCGTTCGCTGCGGACCGAATAGAAGATCTGCAACAGCAGCGACCGAAACAGCCGCTCCGGCGCTATCGATGGCCGCCCCACGTCGGAGTACAATTTCGCAAACTGCGGCGACATTTCCTTCAGGATCTCATCCACCATCTTGCGGATCGGCCGCAGCGGATGGTCCGCCGGGACTCTCTTCTCCGGCGAAACGTAACTGAACATTCCTTCCTGCTGGTTATCGTCTCCGCGCATTCGCTCGCCTCCTTGACCTTCTTTGTTTCAGACGAGTTTTTTCAATTAAAGTTGCAGAACAAATGGGTTTTTCAACAAGCTGCTAGTACCATCTCTAACTTGTTGAAACCATTCGATGCAGCGGAGGACTTTCCAAGCCACAGACCGATGCTCTACCAGCTGAGCTACGCTCACCACACGTTAATTGGAAACAGTTTAACACTTTTTTTCTTAGGCTGCTTTTGTTTGCATGTTTGCAATCGAAGGCAGCTTAGCGATTTCATTCGCATGGAACTCAGGTCGAGCATGTGTATATCTTCGAACCATTCTGTCACTGCCATGACCTATCCACAGGCGAATCATCGGAAGTGAAACGTTGTTCTCGACCAAGAATGACACCCGGCCATGTCTGAAAGCATGAAGTCCACACTTCGGAATCCCTAGGCGCTTCAAGACAGGATGTAATTGTCTGCGGAGAATATTGCTCTCGCGCAATGGGTTTTCATTCTTAGCTCGAAACACAAAGCCAATCTTCCGGTGGGCTATGTGTTCCCGAAGGATTGATACAAGGTCGGCATCTATTCCGATTTTCCGAACAGCATTTTTAGTCTTAGGAGTTTGTTCACCACCCTCCCAGGCTGAACGCCGAACAGAAATGATACTGCCGTTCAAATCCACATCCTCTACCCTCAAACCGCACAACTCTCCGGAACGCATTCCAGTCCCTGCCGCCGTTGCGAAAAATGCCTTCATTTGAGAATTGTTTGCGGCTTCTATAATTTGGGACATTTGTTCTGGCGTGAAGTACGGTGCGTCAGCATCGGATACTTCTATTCGGGAAGGATACTTAATTTCCTTCCCAAAGTTTTTTCCGGTGATGGAGCGTAGAGTGTTTACAAAGTTCCGCAGAGTTCAATAAGCTATCTTCGGTTGGCGGTCACAGATTTCCTCATGATGTGAGGCCTTTTGATGCTCGTCGAGTTCATGTTCAGAATTGTATAAAGCACCGCACTGATCACACCTAAAAGAATCCGTTATTGAATCAGTCATGACTAGTCTCCAGTTCCTGATTGATTCGTAAACCGTTTTTCGATGACTTTTTCCTCCCGGCCGATTTTCTTTTGGACTTTGCCGGCAATTTGTTCGCCAATGCCTTCAGCTTCCACGTCGGGATCCTTTGTCAGATGACCTACCGTTTCTTTAATCTTGCCTTTCACTTCGTGAACGGTCCCTACGATTTCATTCTCAGCAGCTGTCTTCGTCATGTTGCCTCCGTTAAAACGGTTCTATCACCAGTGCGCTCTTGTGCGTGGTCGTGCAGTCGTTGGCATTCTTCACAGTTCATAGGTATTCCGTTCTTACGCCCTTCGCACTAGCCAAACGATCACACAGATAATCAATATCGTTCCTACTATCCCGTACCCAAACATTGAAGCCTCCAGTGAATAGATCCTCGGATTCAGGATCGATACGCCAGTTTGGGCCGTGGGCCTGGCCATATCTGTTCAATTCGGTACACAATCCTACGAGCTGTTCGGTTCGGCTGTTCGGTTCGCTCCCTCTTTTCTTGAGTAATGACTGCAATTTCGCTCAGCACCAGGTCCTACGGCCAAGTCCGCCGCAAAATTCTTGGCCGAAAGGCCCTCCCTCGTTATTGTTGATTTCGAGCAGAAATAGTTGCATTTCGTTTCATACGGAGGTAAAAGGAAAAAATAGCTCTAGAGCTGCGGAGGGTGGCATGACTCCACCGGATCTAGGACCACTCACAGCTTAAAAGCAACACCGCTGCTGCGGTGTGCGCAGGCGGCATCTCTTGCGGATCTCGCCATGCAAAAGCAAAAGTGACGCATATGGGGAACCTAGCGGTTCCCCGTTGCGTTTCATCCCGACCAGAAGCGCTTCGATAAGGAATCATGCCGACACCCGAACAGCAACGAGAATACACCCGACTATCCGCATTGCTTCAAGACATCGGTATACGATACCGGAAGGAATTGCCGAGAGGGTCTACGTCGTTGGCGGTCATAGTAAATGAAGGTAAGGTGCTCGTCGAAGTCTATGACAGTAACGGGAAAACAATTGGTAAGTTGCCAAACGAGAGTACGTCGTTTGCGCTCCGCAATGATTTGGAACGCGCTTTCGCCCGAGCTACGTTGCCAGACGAAAATGTCATTGCGCTAATCTGAGAAGGGAATAGCTTGGAACTTGTTCGGACAGGGCCTAACGACGGAATTGGATGACACACTGCGACGCAAGCGGCACTTCAGCTAGATGACCTAATCATGGAATCTTCTGCCCTAGTCGAATCTTCGTCAGACCACTATCCCCAAATCGCTAGCCCAATCCACACGATTTTAGTGCTCGCCGCGATGTGCGCTTGGGCGATCTGCCATAAGTTTTTTGTACATCACCTGAGCGCGACGGCTAATCCGAGCCGCGTGCGCTTTTACATATCCACCATTTTCTATGAATGGCTCTTGTTCGCTCTGGTAGTCGCGGGCGTGCGTCGTAGTGGCGTGTCTGCTCTCATCGTTCTCGGAAATCATTGGCATTCTGTCCGCCAGGTGCTGCGGGATATTGGAATTGCCGCTGGGTTCTGGATGGTTGCATGGGTGCTCCTCTGGGTACTCGGCTGGCTCCTACGCACCGCCCCGCTGGGTCGCAATGTTTCCATGCTCCCGCATCGCGGTATCGAACTGACGCTATGGATAGTGCTCTCCGTTACCGCCGGTATTTGCGAGGAGACGATCTTTCGAGGTTACCTTCAACGCCAGTTTATGGCCCTGACTAAGAGTGCTCCCGCCGGCATTCTTCTTTCTGCCGCAGCATTCGGCGCGGCTCACGCGTACCAGGGCTTGCGGATGGTGGTTCTAATCGGCCTGTACGGAGCAATGTTCGGGATTCTGGCCTATTGGCGCGGAAGCGTTCGTCCTGGAATGATCGCCCATGCGTGGCAGGATTCATTGAACGGAGTGCTCGCCGCTCTAATGACGAATTAGGGTCTACTTGAAGTGGAGGAGTGTGAAGGGGCGGAAATTCGCCCCTTCCGAACGATTAGGGTTTTGACGCTTGTGGCGTCAATTAATTCTGGTTGCGACCGGCTTGAGCGGTCATGGTTTTTGCTGGGGCTACAACAACTTCGCTGGTCAGCTCTTTTTCTGCTCTGACCCAGTCCTCCACAGCTTTTCCGGGCTGACTGCCGCGTTGCACATACAGCTCGTATGCTCGGTGAGCGATATCTTCTTTAACTAATTCTTTCTGTTCGATCATGGCAACCTCCTCGGTTGTCGGCGCTAGGAACGAACCTCGGCCTCGCCGAATGTGAATTGCGTGGAACTACTTGCCGTTTGTTGCGACGCTGACTTTGATCTGCTTCGGCTTGGACTCTTCACGCTTGGCCATATGCAAGGTCAAAATCCCGTTGCGATAGTCGGCTCGAATGTTTTCCGAGTTGACGGTGTTCGGCAGCGAAAAGCTACGCATGAATGAACCATATGCGCGTTCGATGCGGAGGAAATGGTCTTCCTTGACGCCGGTCTCAAACTTGCGCTCGCCGCGGATGGTCAAAGTGTTGTTTGTAATGCGGACGTCGATGTCCTTCTCTTGAAAATCTGGTAGTTCGGCCTTTACCACCAATTCGTTCTCGGTTTCGTAAATGTCCACGGCCGGCGCCCAGGTCGCTAGATCAGCATGAGCCGAGCGGTCGCGAATAAAACTGTCGTCGAATAGACGATTTACTTCGTTCTGTAGCGTAAGACCACGTAATTGGTCCCTGTGCGTAATTGTAGTCATGGATCTCCTTAAACATCTTGCGGTTTGGTGTAACCGAGGGTGGTTCAGGTAACTTCCGTCGCGTGCAGGTGAACTGAAGAATCCCAGGTCCGCAATCACAGTGTGCGCATGCGGCCCGATTGTCAATGCAATAGCGACACGGGAATGAAAGTAATTTATTTTTTGCGCGTCGGCGCTTCGCAAGCCGAGCACACCGTAGCCTTTAGAGCGGTCAGACAAATTCGTTCAATTTCCGCAATAAAGCAACTATTGAGACTTAACAGGGGAGCAACAAACGGCGCTCGAAGAACTAGGCGGCGCCGCGGCTTTCAAATCTTTTATGGATGAAGGAGCGTAAATGGCACTTTCTGAAATTAGTCAATTGCTTGCGCTTGCAGTCGGCATGGATGGCGAACCGGCGCATGGCTACACAGAAGAAGACATCGAGGCTTTGAAGTACCGCTTGTTCTACGAATTCGGTTCGACCGAAGTGGGTCTACAGCTCTACGAGCGAGGCGGTAAAGCCATCGTAGACCGAGTAGAGAAAATTTATAACGAGCGAAATGATGGGCGTTCGTATTGCGTTGTGGACGCTCTTGGGGAATTGGAAAGTATCGGAAAAGACAGCGAGCACACAAACATTCCGAAGCGAGTTCATTCTCGAAGCTAACTGTCTATGCATGAGGTCTCCTCTACATGTTCAAATTTTGGTCGGCCTATTATTGCGATTCGCTAAGAGGTTAATTCCAAAGGAGTGAACAAACGATATTCCCGGTGATAGGGGATTGTCAAGCGTCGGTATTTCGAGACTGGTCTGGATACTACAACTTGAAAAGACGGTTTATATACAACTTCCGCCGGAAGGGTGCCAAGCCCAGTAGGCTCGTGCCGAAAAGCAAAAGAGACGAAGGCTCTGGAGTCGCAGTTATAGCGGTGCCGCTAACCTCCATCTGGTACGGACCATCTGAATTGGGGAATACGCCGTTCATGTTGGAGTAAAACTGGCCAGCAACGCCGGGCCCGGAGGTATCTCCTGACCAAAACCAATCTGTCGCGTCGGTGCCGGGCGCAAGCAATTCAATCCAGTAGGTTTTGTTGGCAGCCAGAGTGATCGTCGACGAAGGCGTGAAAGCGTACTCCCCCGTGGCGGCGACTGGTGAGGCGATTGTTCCGATAACATCGAGCACTGAGCCAGGGGTCGGGCCGGAGTTACTGCTGAGCAGCTCCATAGTCACACCACCGGTACTGTCAGTGCTTCCTGCAAGCAGTACCAAGACGCTGGTCAGATTGAGAGCAGTTGGTCCCGAATTGAAGGAATCTGCCAGCGGACCGAAAGGGTTTATAGGGTCGGCTCCTGAAGGTGTGGCGCCGATATTGTTGTAAGGAATGTCGCCAGCGTGGGCGGCAAATGCAAGAAGCAAGACTCCAATGGTGAGCAGCAATAGGCGTTGCAAGGTTGACGTCACAGGGAACCTCCTCATTGAGAGCAATCGCTTCGGCAGCATGTTGCCTACCATTCAGCGCACGTTCCGATGTGATTGAAACTAAAGGGCATCCATCCTTCATACTCGCGTGGCCGAAATATTCATGCAAAAGTTTGCACATTAAGCCATTTAATTTAGATGATTTAACGGCACGATTCCCGCCCAGAAGCCCCGAGCCGGGGCATTTGATGCTTGGATGAAAGCACGCATTGACATAGAGATAGAAGATCAAGGCCGGTGCTACCTTGAAGGAGTTTCTCACGCCAAGATTGACCTAAAGCAGCCTCGACTTTCTACTACTTTGCGCCTTCGCAAATACTTCGCCGAGCCGCTTCAAGGTCCAGCCACGATTCTGCAACAGCTCCCTTCAGTGTTGGAACGATTATGCGCCGTCTATTATTCGTCTAAGCTAGTGAACAAACGAGCGTCTTAAGACCTTCGAAAATAAAGTGGGGATTCCGGACGATGGTGATCACTGATTCCGGGCGATCGTGATCGCGGTTCCGGGCTGATGGTGATCAGCATTCCGGACGATCATGATCAGGATTCCGGTGTGATCGTGATCACTTTGTCGCGATCCCCGGAACGGTGATCACGATGCCCCGGAATGATTTCCACAGGGAGTGGCGCTGGACATCACAGAAGGCAAGCTAGTCTCCAAAGGTAACTTAGGAGACAGACAGCGTGCCAACCAGGAGATCGTCCATGCGCAAGATCAAGGAAGTTCTACGTTTAAGATTTGAGCTGGGGTTGGGGCAGCGGGAGATCGCCCGGGCTTGTTCGCTTAGCCAGGGTGCCGTCCATAACTACCTGAAGAGGGCGGCAGAAGCGGGGATGCAGTGGCCGCTGCCGGAAGGCTGGGACGAGAAGCGGATTGAAGAAGCTGTATTTGGGAAGCAGTGTTCGATCGAAGAATCCTCTCGGCGTGCCTTTCTTGATTTTCCAGCTCTCCACAATCAGCTCCAGCAACATCCCCACCTGACATTGCAGCTAGCTTGGGAAGAGTACCGGGAAAAGAACCCGGAGGGGTATCGCTACAGCTGGTTCTGCGAGTTGTATCGGCAATGGCGAGGGAAGCAGGACGTGGTTCTTCGCCAAGAGCACAAGGCTGGCGAGAAGGGCTTCGTCGATTGGGCCGGAGCGACGATGCCGGTGCAGGATCCGAACACGGGAGGGATCTGGCAAGCCTCGCTGTTCGTGATGGTGCTGGGGGCCAGTTCCTACACCTATGCCGAAGCGACTCGCGATCAGCAGCTGAGCGCCTGGATCGGTTCTCACATCCATGCGTTTGAATATTTCGGTGGAGTTCCTCGGTTGCTGGTGCCCGATAACCCGCGGACGGGAGTAAGCCGCGCGTGTCGCTACGATCCGGATCTGAACCCCACCTATCAAGAAATGGCTATGCACTACGGCGTGGGTGTCGTGCCGGCGCGTCCGTATCGTCCGCGGGACAAGGCCAAGGTCGAGGTCGGTGTACAAATCGTGGAACGCTGGATCGTGGCCGCACTGCGTCACCGGCAGTTTTTCCGGCTGGAAGATCTGAACCGCGCGATCCGGGAGCTGCTGGAGCGGTTGAACCAGCGGCCATTCCGGAAGCGCGATGGATCGCGAGCCAGTCTGTTCGCTTCTCTGGAACGTAGCGCACTACGACCGTTGCCGCCCGAGCCATTCGACATGAGCCAGTGGTCGCACGCGCGGGTGAACATCGATTACCACATCGCCTTCGAGGCCAACCTGTACAGTGTGCCCTACACGCTGGTGCAAGAACTGGTGGAAGTGCGAGCGACTCCAACAACCGTGGAGATCTTCCACAAAGGGCAGCGCGTGGCCTCGCATCTTCGTGGGCGTGGTCGAGAGCAGGTGCTCACTGAGCGAGAGCATCGGCCCAAGAGTCACCAGGCGCATCTGGAGTGGACTCCCTCGCGCATGGTGAACTGGGCCGAGCAGATCGGACCGCACACGGCGCGGTTATTCGAACGGATCCTGGCCGAGAAACCGCATCCGGAGATGGGTTATCGATCCTGTTTGGGAATCATCCGGCTGGCTGAACAGTACTCGGCGGGAAGGATGGAAGCGGCAGCGGACCGGGCGCTGCGGGCCGGTGCCTACCGCTACCAGAGCGTGAAATCGATCCTGAAGAACTCGCTGGACCAACAACCGTTGACCGAAGACCCATCGCCTCCTCCCCCGCCGCCTCACGACAACATCCGGGGCGCCGGATACTTCAGTGAGGAGGTCTGAGCGATGCTACAACAACCTACCAAAGAAAAACTGTACGCCCTCCGGCTGCACGGGATGATCGAAGCCATCGAGCGGCAGGAACAAGATGAGGCGGCACGAGAGCTGAGCTTCCTGGATCGTCTGGCGCTGCTGATCGACCAGCAGTGGGACTGGCGAGAGAACCAGGCATTGACGCGACGAGTAAAAGCTTCGCGCTTGCGGGGCGCTGCTTGCGTGGAAGACATCGACTATCGCCTGGAACGGGGGCTGAGCAAAAGTGTGATCCGTGGGCTGGCCCAAGAATCTGGGTGGGTAAAGAATCACGAACACATCTTCGTGCTCGGACCTACTGGTGTCGGGAAGAGCTATGTAGCTTCGGCTCTGGCGCAGAAAGCTTGCCGGGATGGCTATAAGGTTTACTACACCAGGGCTGCAGCGCTGTTCCGCGATCTAAACATGGCCCGAGCCGATGGCAGTCTTCGCCAACTGCTCAGACGCTTGAACCGGATCGACGTGCTGGTTATCGATGACTGGGTCATGGCTCCGATGGCGGAATCGGAGCGCAGGGACTTCTGGGAGATCGCGGAAGATCGCTACCAGACACGCTCGATGATCCTGACCGCGCAACTGCCAGTATCTCGTTGGCATGAGCAGATCGGGGATCCCACGCTGGCCGACGGGATCCTCGACCGGCTGGTGCACCACGCCCATCGTATCGAGATGCGCGGCGAATCGATGCGGAAACCTCGACGAGAGAAGGGAGAAAAATGAAAAATCGTCGGCGGGTAAAAAGCTGTGGAAAAGCCGGGCAAAAGACGCCCTTGGAAATCGCTTCGCGATTCCTACTTTCCCACAGCTACGGCGGCGACCACACCTTTCCCTTGACGATCGTGATCACTTTCTGCAGAATCCTCCAGCCAGCGTCGCTTCGCTCCGACGACTGATCACATCACTCCGGAATGCTGATCACGATCCGCCCGGAACCCCGATTACCTTCGCCGGAATCCCCAATAAAGTCCAATCTAGTTAGAACCCGTCAAAAAGAGGATCTAGCAGCACTCAGAATGGAGTTTTGTACCGGACTCACTAAGGTCTATAGTTCACTTTGACCGTCAGCTCGCGGAGTACAACTCGTCTATGAATTTTAGCGAAACAGCCTCGGTCAACATCGACATTAAGGATCCAAGTCTGATCCAAATGCTACTCGGTCGACCTGAATATTGTGACGTGGAAGCAGAGCGTGAATCGATTCGGGGTCGTGGTGTCCTGATAACCGGTGCTGGTGGCTCGATCGGTAGAGAACTTGCAATTTCGGTTGCTCGATCTCACCCGAAATCCCTTGTGATAGTAGACAGCGCGGAAACAAATCTCTTTCGGATAGAATCAGAACTCTCTTCGTTGCTTTTAGACGTGGTAATTCGGCCAATCGTGGCTGACATAAGCCGTGAGTCCGACGTCAGAAGAATTTTCAGCGAGCCCTCTATCGATCTTGTATATCACGCCGCAG
This sequence comes from uncultured Acidobacteriota bacterium, assembly GCA_963714785.1. Classification (GTDB taxonomy): domain Bacteria; phylum Acidobacteriota; class Terriglobia; order Acidiferrales; family UBA7541; genus Palsa-295. The sequence continues at coordinate 70,493 of CAVQQE010000017.1, read as the reverse complement.
CCTACAAGCATGTGCATTTCGCTGAGCGGTACTGCATCCCTGTCTTGAGAACGAATGTGCTGGGAACGGAGTACGTGGCACGCCAAGCTGCTGAAGCTGGTGCAACATTTATTCTGATCTCTACGGATAAAGCTGAACAACCGACGGGAATGTTGGGCATGAGCAAACGACTCGCTGAACTGATCACAAATGCCCACGCATCCGGAGGCGCAAGAAGCTTCGCCATACGTTCAGGGAACGTTCTAGGCAGCAACGGAAGTTTTCTTGAGGTGGTTGCACGTTCGCTTCGAAATGGTCATCAAATTCCGGTCACCGATATGAATGCATGCCGATACTATCTGACTGCTCACGAGCTTGCTACCCTCCTTCTTCGTGCAAATTGTGTTGGCCACAGCGGAGATATTTATTGGCTTAACTTAGGCCCGGAATTATCAGTAAGAGAATTACTTGAACGCTTAAACGAATGGCTTTCGAGAACAGCCCACACGAAAGCTGGAGTAAAGATAATCGGTTTGCGGCCAGGTGAACGCTTGCGGGAACCAATCGTTCTAACTTGCTCGGAACCTATAGCAAGCGGCATATGGCTGGCCCGTCATGAACCTGCAATTCCATTTGAGACCTCAGCCCTCATCCGTGATTTAGGTGAAGCATGTAAGTCTCAGAATGAGGAACATGCGCTTCGCGTTGCAACTGAGTGTCTCGGTACATGGAATCGCGGTGTCGCTTTTTCTCATTCACCGGCATTGTGTCGAGCCTCCTCCGCGAACGCAATTCCGCCAGCGAGGCAGCCTAAGACTTAAGGAAAATCGACGAGAATTTCCGGTTGAATCTACTGCGATTGATGCACCTGCTAGTACGCTGCCGTACCATGCAAGTACCGCGAAGATTGATGAATACGGCAGGCTCCCGTCGAAGATGGCGTGGGCAGGACCTATATGCCAAATCTGACTCCTAAACTGCGATCGATGATCGATCTAACAAGCTTACTGGGTGCTTGGCATCACGAGCTTTTCAACTACGGGTACCGGAAGCGGTCCTTGATCCAGTACCAGGTCGTGAAACTTGAGCATGTCGAAATTTTTGCCGGCGGCAGCCTGATATTTTTTGCGGAAAGCGAGCCACTCGCGAAGTCCTACGAAATATGTGGGCAGCTGCGTGGAGCTGAGCTTGGCGCGCACGAGTTTTCCTTCCGCTTCGGCTTGGGTTTGGAACGCATCTTTGGTCATCAATTCCATGGCTTGCGCATCGGTCATACCCATGGTCTGCATTTTTACGTCGAGGATTGCGTTGGCCAGCAATCGCAGACGGATTTTGCGCATCACCATACGGAAACGCGGATCGTTGTTCAGGAAACCTTCATCCATCATTACTTGCGCGATGTATTCGGCCCAGCCTTCTACATAGGCTCCATTGGCGTATAGCGATCGCAGCAGGCGGCGACGCTCCGGCTGAATGTTATTCAAATGCTCGAATTGAACGTAGTGCCCGGGCAGAGCTTCGTGGATGCTCAGCCAATAAAGCGTGTAATTGTTGTACTCGCGCAGCTTGGATTCCACTCTGTCCGGCGGCATCTTGGGATCGATGGGGGTCACCCAATATTCCGCTTCCGCTTGGGGCTCGAGTGGGGGCGCGCTGTGAAATCCCGCTACGGAATAAATTCCACGCTCGAACATCGGCGTTGGAATCACTTTCAAGTTGTCGCGCGTGCCTAACGAAACGATCTTTTTCTCACGGATGAATTGCTTGATGCTTTCGAGGTCGGCTTCGATCGTTTTCTGCAAATCTTCGGGACCTGGATGCTCGTCGGAAATTTTGCGCAAAACTTCGGTAATGATCAGGTTTTGGCGGTCGTGAACGCTGAGGTCGGAGTGATCGCTGTGGTCCGGATACATCTGCTTGTGCATCGGCAGAGCCAGCTCGAGCATTTCGGCGCGTACCGAGCGGAGTCCTTCTTCGGCGTCAGCGAGCACTTGCTCAGGCGTGACGTCTGTTTCCATTACTAGGCGGAACTTCTGAGCGTAGAGTTCCTTGCCGAGGCGCCAAGTTGCATGCGTAGGCCGCTTGGCCAAGTCGTTTTGCAGCCATTGAGAAAAATCCTTCAGCGCGGCGATGGCTGGCGGGGCGACCTTGTCGTATTCCGCTTTCAACGTCGAGCTGGCCGGAATTTCCGCAGCAATTGTGTTTTCGATCAGGTCGATGTTGCCGTCATTTTCCTGAACGGCGGTTGAAATGAAAATCGGATCGGCGTCATTGAGATATTGTTTCACTTGACGCAAAAGCAGCGGGATAGCGCTGACCCTTGCGAGGACGTGGCCGACTCGAACATCGTGTGGCGCGTAGTCTTGTGTTAGCGGGAGGAACAGCGCGTTGCCAATTAACTCGACGGGCACGGTTGGGTTGTGGCGATAGTTCTGGATTTTGTCGAACTCAAGCAAGTTCAAGCCGATTTGATCGTCGATGAGTTGCCAATCCGCCGCGTCCTGCAAGTCCAATGCCGAAAGCGGTGTCTCGATGCGGAAGCGCTCGCGCCATTGTGCGTAAAATGCGCGCTGCGCCGCTATGGATTCCAAACTCATATCGTCCAGCAGCGCGTCGAGTTCGATTGTCTTACCAGTTTTGGGGTCGATATGCTTGTGATAGCCGGCCTGTGAAGCACTGCTGGGAGAAAGCGCGAGGGAATCTTTCATGAAGCGATCGCTCAGTTCCGCAAATTTGTGAGCGGCTTGAGCCTGGGCTGATTTTGCTGACGAATTTGTTTCTTGCGGATTGGCGGACATCGCAGAAAAGCCCAGCCACAGAGTAGCGCAAACTGATAAAACCATCACCCGGATCATTGAGATTCCTTTCAAGTGAATAGAAGCATGCGTCTAGCGGGGACGGCGGAAGGGAATGGGCGCAACATTTTTTCGCCGGGTTGAAGATTGCCGCAAACGCGCGCGCGCTTGTTCAGCCCATGCGCCATTGGGAGCGTAACGAAGATAGAGCGTCCAATGGTCGCGAGCGGCGCGACGTTCTCCCCGCTTCTCGTATGCCAGGGCAAGATTGAAGTGCACGTCCGCGTGGGCGGGCATGGCGCGAGCGGCGCGACGCAAATGGTCGATGGCTTCGTCGTATTCGCCGAGTTCCTCCAGCGTACAGCCAAGGTTGTAACGCGAGATTCCATTCAAAGGATCAAGCGCCACGGCGGCGATGAAGGCGTCGCGTGCGTCGGAAAGTTGACCCATCTGGTAGTACGCCACTCCAAGATTGATGTGCGCTTCGATCCAATCAGGGGCGAGTTCCACCACGCGCTGGTAGTTCTCAATTGCTTGCGGGAGCATTTCCTGCTTGGTCTCACAACTGAGAGCGGTCTCGAAGAATTGTTCCGGCGTGGGACCGGCCATCGAGTGCAATTTCGCCGGTCGCGTGGGAATGTCGAAGGGAAATACCCATTGTCCCTGAATTGGATTGAATGGTTTTTCCGCGCCCGGGGGGATAACTAAGACATCGCGGCCAAGTTCGACCAAATGCAATTCTTGTATTGGAAGCGAAGAGCCCCCGAACTGTTTTTCTATCAGCGCAACGGCACGGCGCAATTTTCGCGCGGGAATACGATTTTGAGTGATCCGTTGAATTGAACGCAAGGCAACCAGATCGCCAAAGCTATAGAAACGTTCGCCCCAGCGTGCTTCGGGCCGCACGAGGCGCAACTGCTCCCAATAGCGCAGACGGTTTGTTTCAAGTCCCAAGATCCGCCCGGCTTCTGTACGGGTATAACGATTCGTCAAGCGCGCAGCCCCCACGTGCGGAACACTTTCTGCGAATGATTATGCACCCATTGTCAAATTGTGTGTGGACGAGTTTCGTGTGGACATCGATTCAGGCACACAAATAAAGTTGCCAATCCGCCGATTACTAGAAGCATACACACAACTTCGTGCTCTGACTGGCTGATAGCCTGCGCTTGTTAGACTTGATTGAATCGCCCGCCACGATGGCTCTCGAAAGCGCCGAACGATTGTATCTGGAACGTCAGGTCACCCTGGCCAGAGTCGTCCTTGTAGCTCTCGCGTTGGTGGCGCTATTGGAAATGTCCGCAGGAGCGCAACGGCATGCCCCCGTATTGTTTCTGGCCATTTATTTAGTTATAGCGCTGGCTGTTGTTTTGTATCAGCGCATCGTTAGCGAAGCACATTTTCAGATTCCGCTCGCCGCCGACGTTGCTGCATTGGCTGTTTTTCTGATTTTCAATCCACCCGCCTCCGTATCATGGTTCCTATTCTTGTTTGTGGTTTTCGCGTTGGCCACTCGAGGTAACACGAACGCCATGCTTGGATTGGTGAGCGCCGCGGCTGTCGGCGTTGTGCTGCGCATGGCTGCCACGGAGACATTCAGTTGGCGCGGAATCTGGCATTGGTTATCGATTGGACTGGGCACTTTAATTTCCGGCCTGGGCATCGGATTCCTTGGCGCACGAGAAAGAAGCCATCTGGAACGCCGGCAATTCCTGGAAAAAATAACACAGCTATTGCAATTCGATCGGGGTTTAACCGAGTCAATTCGCCAAACGTTGGGAGAGCTGCTGCTGGAATTTCGATGCCAACAAGCCTGCCTGGCGATTCGTGACGACGAGTTGGAGCGTATTTTTGTGTGGAAAGTTCGCGCGGCGGAAACCGAGCCTTCCGGCCCAGAAACCTTGTCACCTTCGCGATCTGACACGTTTCTTACCGACGCTTTCGAAGTCTCCATTTGCTGGGAATACAAGGACGGGAGAAATTCTGGCTTCGGATGGGACCGGCGGACAGGCCATCGCGTTCGCACGTTACTCGCGCCGCCAGGCTCCACGCGCGAAGAGTTCGGCGCTCGCTCCTTGCTGGCCGTCACGATTGACGCCAGCGGTCGTCCAGCAGGCCGAGTTCTGCTGATCAACCCTGAGAAGCGATTTAAGCCGGCCGATCTGCACTGGCTGGAACAAATTGTTCGCCATATTGCCCTTCCCATGGAGAACGTCTTTCGGCTTCGACATCTGCGCGCTCGGGCTGTGGAATCGGAACGCAGCCGCATTTCGCGCGATCTACACGACGGAATACTGCAAACGATGCTCAGCTTGAATATCCAACTCGACGTTATGCAACGTAAGTTCCCCTGGGCTCCAGAACAGGCCGGCAAAGAGCTGGAAACGCTTCAAAACACTATTAAACAGGAAAGCGAAGAGCTTCGCAGGATGGTTACCGATCTACGTCCGGTACGTGTGGAGAGCGCCGACATGCGGGAATTGATGTTTGGCTTTGCGGAGCGATACCGCAACGAATCCGGCCTGGCAGTCGATCTATTCATAGAGGACCGCAGTCTGCGCATGCCTGACCGTATCTGCCGCGAGATGTTCCAGATTTACAGGGAAGCACTTAACAACGTAAAAAAGCATGCGTCGGCCAGCCACGTCGTGGTAAAACTAGAACAAGACGAGGCGAAAGTCTCACTCGTCGTAGACGATAACGGCCGTGGTTTCAGCTTCTCGGGGCAATTTAAAAGCGAAGAGCTGGACCGGTTGCGTCTCGGGCCAATTTCGATCAAAGAGCGAACACGGAGCGTAGGGGGGACGCTAACGGTGGAGTCGAATCCCGGGCACGGGGCGCGTCTTACGGTAGAAATCCCACTGAATTGAAAATGACGAAAGCGAAACAGGTGATTCGAATCCTGGTCGCGGACGACCACGCTATCTTTCGCGACGGCCTCCGCAAGCTGCTGGAAGCGGCCGACGAAATACAAATTGTCGGTGAAGCCTCCAATGGGAATGAGTGCGTCAAGATGCTGGCGAAGCTCAAGCCCGACATTCTTCTGCTGGATTTGCGCATGCCGGAGAAAGACGGCCTCGGCGTGTTGGAGGAAGTAAATTTCGAAACACTGCCTACCCGCGTGATTGTACTAACTGCTGCTGAAGATGACCGCGACGTTGTCCGCGCCATGCGCCTGGGCGCGCGCGGAGTGGTGCTGAAGCAGTCAGCCAGCGATTTGCTGGTGAAAAGCATACGCAAAGTGTTTGACGGAGAAATCTGGCTGGATAACCGAATGACCGCGGAAGTGATCGATGCTTTTAAGAAATCCGCGGAATCCGGGCAGCGCCGCGAGAAGCCTCTGCTCAGCGACCGCGAAAAGGAAATCGTGCAACTCGTAGCTCAGGGTTTTCGAAACCGTGAAATCGGTGAGAAGCTTTTCATCAGCGAACAGACGGTAAAAAATCATCTTCACAATATTTTCGACAAGCTTGGCGTCTCCGATCGTCTGGAACTTGCACTCTACGCAATTCACCACCGATTGATCGACCAAGCATAATATTTTCCTCCAGTTTTTTTCACGCCATCTGCGCCAATAACTCAAGTTAAGGTATTCTTTAATATTGGGCATCGTATGAGTTCCCCGGCAAACACCATCGCGGTCGGTAAAAAGAGTCCGCGGATTTACTCGCGCGAGGCGGTGCTGTTTGGTTGCATCCTGCTGCTGGTATTATTCGTGCTTTTCACGGCAGCGGTTTCGCGGATGTATCACAAGAGTATTCATGTTTTGGCTGACAATTGGTTCGATCAGGGCGAAGCGAGCTTCCGAGCCGGCGATATCAAATCCGCTCTGACGGACTACCGCAATGCGCTGGTGTATTCTCCTGATAACGCAAAATTTCAGTTTCATTTGGCGCAAGCGCTGGCTGCGGCGGGCCGTGGCGACGAGGGCCGGTCGTATCTGCTGAATCTGCTGTCGGAATCCCCGGGCAGTGGAGACGTGAATCTTACGTTAGCCAGGATTGCTGCTCACAAAGGTTTGACCTCCGAGGCCCTCCGCTACTATCACGGAGCGATATACGGTGAGTGGGACAATGATCCGATTGGCAGGCGCTGGCAGGTTCGGCGCGAACTTGCCGAATATTTGCTGGATCACGGATTGCAGCAACAGGCTGTGCCCGAAATTATCGCCCTCGCCGACAGCACTCCCGCAAATGACACAGAACAACTCAGGGTTGTAGAGAAATTGTTGTTAAGTGCAAAGCTATGGACTCGAGCGCTGGAGGTTTCCCGCACGATTTTATCCGCAAATGCTAACAACGAGGATGCGCTGCTGGGAGCTGCGACGTCGGCTTTCAATCTTGGCCAGTACAGTGCAGCGCTGGATTATTTCGACCGACTGCCGGAGAAGGACCGTGACGCACCGGGAGTCGCCGAAATGCATAAGACCGCGCAGCAGATAAATGAAATGAACGCGTTCCTCCCTGGCCTTTCACGCGAGGCCAAAGCGCGAAGGGCAGCGAGTGCTCTCTCCCTTGGCGCCAACCGACTTCAGCAGTGCGCTACCCAAGTGGGCCAATCGCTTCCGGCAACGCCTCCACAGACGCAGCTCCAGAAAGCTTTTGCTGAAAGTAAGGAGCTCACTGCCCAAGAGAGTTGGCAAAACATCGCCAAACATCCTGAGACGATGGACGAATTAATGGATCATGCGTTCGATATGGAGAATGCCGCCGCTGCGGTCTGCGGAGACCCTGAAGGTGCGGATCGAGCGCTGTGGCTGTTGGGTCGCGGCCGGGAGTTTCGGCACAGTGACTGAGCCTGCCACTGTTACTTCGCCTGGCGTCATTCCGCCCGCTACGAGCGAGCCGGCAAGTTTGGCCTCCAAGGCTGGCTTTCGCGCGATGTGGGAAAGTTGGACAAGCCGCGTCTTCACCATGCGGGAAGACCGGTTCTTTTTGTTTCTCGCGGTCTTGATCGGAATACTTTCTGGCCTGGCTGTGGTTTGCTTTCGCATTGCAATCGAGTGGACGCGTATCGAGCTGCTCGGGTCGTCTCTGTCTCCTACATTTCCGCGCGTCGTTTTGGCGCCCACACTGGCGGGAATCGCGGTAGCGCTGCTCGTGATTTACGCGTTTCCGCGAGCGCGCGGGAGCGGAGTGAATCAAACGAAGTCTGCGGTGTACGTTTCCAACGGCTACATCCCATTCAATACGGTAGTTGGAAAATTCATCACCTGCGCTTTAGCTATCGGCAGCGGTCAGTCGCTAGGGCCGGAAGATCCCTCATTGCAGATGGGAGCTGGGATCGCTTCGCTGCTCGGGCGCCGCTTGCGGCTGTCACAAGAGAAAGTTCGCTTGATTGCGCCAGTAGGAGCTGCGGCGGGACTGGCGGCGGCGTTCAATGCGCCTATTTCGGCGGTGCTCTTTGTTCTGGAAGAGGTGATCGGAACCTGGAGCGCAGGAGTGCTCGGAGCGATCGTTCTAGCCGCGATATCCAGCGTGGTGACGATGCGGGCATTTCTGGGGCCTGAATCGATGTTTCGCGTACCACCGTTTCGTGTGGCCAAGCCCGCAGACTTGTTGGCGTACATCGCGCTCGGAATCGTCGGCGGTTTGGCTTCGTTGGTTTTCCTGAAATGGCTGGCTTATGCACGGCCCCGCATTCAAGCCCTTCCTCGCTGGACGCAACATTTTCAGTCGGCGGTTGCGGGGCTGCTGATCGGAATAATTGGGATCCGGTTGCCGCAGGTGATGGGCGCAGGCTATCCGATCATCGATCAGGCGATGCATGGCCAATTCACCTGGAAGTTGTTGTTGGTATTGGCAGCTCTGAAAATCCTGGCCACCGGATTTTCGTTCCTCAGCGGTACCCCTGGTGGAATGTTTGCGCCCAGCCTGTTCATTGGCGCGATGTTGGGAGGCGCCGTCGGCGCTATCGAACAGCATTTTTTCCCTGCTTTGCCTGGGACTGTCGGCACATTTGCGCTAGTCGGTATGGGAACATTTTTCGCAGGCTTTCTGCGTGTCCCTATTACATCGGTCTTCATGGTCATTGAGGTTTCTGGGAACTACACGGCGATTCTGCCGGTAATGATTTCAAGCTTGATCGCCTACGGAATCTCGCGCTCCTACATCAAGGTGCCCCTGTTTGATTTACTCGCGCGCCAGGACGGTCTGGTGCTGCCCTCTGTAGAGGAACAACGCGAACAGATGATTCTTACCGTGGAAGATGCGATGCGCGTTGACGCTGCACTGGTCTTAGAGCAGGCAGAGAAGGTAGCTGACGCGATTAAAAAATTGGACGGAAAAGAGGGTTTACTGTCCTTTTTGCGCGTGCGGCCGGGCGAATGGAATTTCATCGAACGCAGCGAACTTCAAAGGCTTGCAGCGGACACTTCGCAAAGTCATACCGTAGGAGAGGCGAATTCCAAAGGGCCTTTGCCGTTCGTTTTTCGCGATATGTCCTTGGAAGAGGCGCTCCATTGGGCTGGGGATTGGCCTGCACTCCCCGTGCTGAGCCGCGCGGACCTGAGCAAGCTCGAAGGCGTGGTCACTTTAGCCGATATCTTGAAGGCATTCCGGAAAATACCTGTAGCGTAGGACTGTTCTGCAATCCACTGAAAATGGCGTATTTGGCATAGTTTGTCCTTCAATCCTAGTACTTCCGTACTTTGAGATCCCCGATAATTGAGGCTTTCGCTCTATTGGTTCTAAGGAGCCGAAGCAGCAAGATAGTCGCGTAGTCAGGGAGGTAGTTTCCTGTGGCTCTAAAAGAGCGACGTGCAACGCGGAGATTCTTAATGCGTTTACCGCTCACCGTCCGCTGGACGGATGAAAACGTGGTCGGCGAGGCTACTACGGAATCGCGAGAAGTTAGCTCGCGTGGCCTCTATTTTCACTTGCCCAAAGGATTGCGCAGCGGCTCGCCGGTCGAGATCGTCATGACTCTTCCGCACGAGCTTACTCAGGCAGGTCCGGTTCGGGTCCGATGTCTCGGACGCGTTCTGCGCTCCAGTCCGGAAAATGCGGGCGAGGTGGGAGTGGCAGCAGCGATCGAGCGGTACGAGTTTATGCGCAACGGCGAATCCGCCGCTTAACGAGTTTCTTACCCAGACCCTGCGGAGATGGGTGAGAAGAGCCGGGTGGCTAGGGTCCCTCAGCCTAAGCCCCCGGCTATTTTTCTAGCTGCGCATTTCGTTTCAATTGCGATTTAGCGAAGATACCTGCGACCGCCCGCGTTTAGTTTCCTCTAAATTATGGTCTCTTCTTGCAGACCTTCCGTTGGCTTAAAATACTTAGTGTGACGTTTGAAGAAGCGCTTCTATCCGTGTGGCAACAGGCGCTCGTTGACGACTCGACCGTGGTGAAACTCGGTGGCGAATGCTATCCCGTGCACCGGACGCGAAAACGGAGTCTTCGGCAAGTCGATTTCATATTTCAGGGGCGCGAACTTCACGGCCTTGAACAGAACCCCGATACAAAATCCCGCTGGGCACAGCTCGCGCGTTCCGGCAAACAGGTGATGCAATTCCTGAGTGAATCAGGCTATTTCGCGGTGGTTTTCGATGGCCAAGTTACGCTTTACGGGGAAGCGCGCTCAGATGCAAAATCCAAGAAGATTATTTCCTAATTCTCCTCGCTGAAATTACGATCCATCGAATTCCTGGGAAGGCGGAACCTGCTCGGAACCCACCCGCCCGGCCACGATTTCTGCGATGGAATAATTCTCAGCGCGCACAGGAGAGCCGGCAAGCCGCCGAAGGATCGAAATCTGGCCGATGTGAGTTAGCGAGTCCGCGATCGCTCCTTGAAAAAGCCGTTCGGGCGTAGAACCGAGAGCCGAATCTGAAGCGAGATAATCATCCAGGGCTCGCAGCGTAGCGAAGAAACGTTTCACTTGGTCACCCCAGGCTAGCGGTTTGGAAACGTTCCATTTCTCCTGGCCCTTCGCTTGCGAGAGCGCCCAATCATACTCATCGCCGATGTGCGCCAATATCTGGCCTGGCGTCCGGCAAGATTCGTTGGCATGAAATTCCGCGAAGGTGCTCGGGGCTCCGCGCAACGCTTTGCCACCGCGGTAAGCAACGGTCGCGAGAATGTGGCGCAGAAACTGGCGGCTGGTGTCGGCGGGAGCTTTCGAACTCTTTGGATCCATCAGAAGACCTCCTTCCAAGTGTCAAATGGTATTGATTAGGTGCAGCGCAATATTGTAAACCCATCGGCCACCTTCGGCACGACAGCGAATGGACTATACTGCTTGCGTGAATGTGGAAATGGATCTCCTGCCTGCGCTGCGCCGCTACTGGGGTTACGACTCGTTTCGCCCGCTGCAAGAGAGAATCGTTCGAAGCTTGTTGCAAAAGCACGACACCTGCGTGGTGATGCCGACGGGCGGCGGCAAATCTCTGTGCTACCAACTTCCGGCTGCGCTTCTTTCCAAGCAGACGGTGATTGTGGTTTCGCCATTAATCGCGCTGATGCAGGATCAAGTGGCGCAACTCACGCAGATGGGAATCACGGCAGCACTATTAAACAGTTCGGTTCCTGCAGCGCAGCAGGCCGAGATCATGCGCGAAGCGAGCAAAGGGCGATACCGCCTTCTGTATCTTTCGCCTGAGCGGCTTGCACGCCGAGACACTGTTGAGTGGCTTCGCAATGTGCCTGTTTCGTTTTTTGTGATTGATGAGGCGCACTGCATCTCTGAATGGGGCCACGAATTCCGCCCGGAATACCGACAGATGAGCTCGTTGCGCGCCAATTTTCCAGAGCGTCCAATCGCAGCTTTCACAGCCAGTGCCACTCAGCGAGTGCGCCACGATATCATCGACCAGCTTCAGCTGCGCGATCCTTACAAATACATCGCGAGTTTTCACCGGCCGAATCTGCGTTACATAATTAAAGAATGCACTGGACGCGAACAACCGAATCTTCTGTTCAAGGCTCTTCGCGCATACGCGGAACAAAATGTGATTGTGTATGCGCCGACGATTAGCAAAGTAGAGGAAACGGTTGATTTCCTCGAGGAACATGGAATTTCGGCCATTGCTTATCATGGAAAAATGGATAACGAAACGCGCAGAGAAAATCAGGAACGCTGGATGTCCGACGAAGTGCGCGTTCTGGTGGGAACTGTGGCATTCGGACTGGGGATCAACAAAGCTGCCGTTCGCGCGGTTATCCATCTTTCTCTTCCAAAATCGATCGAGCAGTTCTATCAGGAAGCAGGCCGCGCGGGCCGCGATGGACTGCCGGCGGACTGTGTAGTGCTGTGGCAAAAACGCGATGTGGGGCTGCTCACTTATTTCGTCGAGCAGTTAACCGATTCAGAAGAAAAGAAGCGCGCCTGGAAGCGGTACCACATCATTCGAGATTTTGTGGAATCGAAGCGATGCCGTCACCGGCAAATCTGTTCACATTTTGGTGAAAATCCGAAATTTGAAAAATGTGATGCTTGCGACGCGTGTGGTTCAGGCCTCGATTGGTTAGCCGAAGCGATTCCCGCAAAACACTCAGCATCAGGCATTCGCGTACTAGCGGCGATGATCACCCCGCCGTCTGCGCATTCTGGATCATCCGCCAAGGCAACCGCTTCTGCTGTGGATCCCGAACTTCGCGAATATCTTCGTGAGTGGCGTCGTGCCACTGCCAAGGAGCAGGGCGTTCCTGCATTTGTGGTGATGCACGACACATCACTCGACGAGCTGTGCCGAAAACGTCCGCGGTCCATAAGCCAGCTTCTAGCGGTGCCGGGATTCGGTGAGCGAAAATCGGAACTGTACGGTCAGAAGATTTTTGACGCATTGGATAAATTCAAAAATGGCGCGCGAGCCTCCGCAGAATCTGGATTCAAGAACAGGTCCGGACGTCGCAAGAAATTTCGAAAAGCGACAGGAAGGTGACCATTGAGTATTCGCTAGACCAATACAAGCTCATAAAACACTTAGTATCATAAACTTAGTGTCCCCACACGAGCCGCCTGATAGGGGGTTGGCCGTCTAACAGTACTTGTGCTTGCAGTCTTGCCACCCTGCCCGTTGCTGGAATACTAACAGCCGTAGATATATACAGTAATCCCTGTAGAGGGCTGGCAACGTGTTTGTGGTATTAGATTTGTTTCACATAAGTCGCGATCGAATGAAATTAGAATTTGCGGCCCGTATACCTCACTTGAGCCCTTATTTTAGCTTTCGAGGTACGGGTGTGTTTGCTGTGGGAGAAATGTTGCGAGTTGCGTGAAACTGAAGTTGGGAGAGGAAGTATGAAGCGATCCGAGCAAACCATAACAACTGCGAATACGGAACCGGACAGCAAGTCAAACGCGAAGAGTAACGGCCAAAACAATGTCCAGGTGGACGTTTCCTATGCCGATCTGAGCATAATTCTTTCAAGCCTGCAGACCATGCGCGACGGCGATTTCTCGGTGCGGCTTCCTGGCAACTGGACCGGACTTGCTGGAAAAATTGCGGACACTTTTAATGAAATTGTCACCGCCAACCAGCAAATGGCCAAAGAGCTGAAGCGCGTGGGACAAGTGGTCGGCAAGGAGGGAAGAACTCGCGAGCGCATGCGTTTTGATTTGCCGAAAGCTGCCTGGGGCGAGATGGAAGTATCGGTCAATACGTTGGTGGACGATCTTCTGCGGCCTACGACGGAAGTCACTCGGGCGATTGCCGCGGTGGCCAAAGGCAATCTGACGCAAACCGTTCAACTGGACGTTGACGGACGTCCTTTGGAAGGCGAGTTCCTGCGGTCCGCAACAATCGTGAATACTATGATTCAGCAGCTTGGTGTGTTCACCTCAGAAGTTACGCGTGTGGCGCGCGAAGTAGGTACGGACGGCAAGTTGGGCGGCCAGGCGCAGGTGCCCGGCGTTGCCGGCACGTGGAAAGACCTCACTGATTCGGTGAACTCCATGGCCAGCAACCTCACTGGTCAGGTCCGCAATATTGCCGAAGTAGCCACCGCCGTGGCAAGCGGCGACCTGTCGCGCAAAATTACCGTGGACGTGCGCGGCGAAATTCTCCAGCTCAAAGAAGCAATCAACACGATGGTGGATCAGTTGCGCTCCTTCGCTTCGGAAGTTACGCGCGTGGCTCGCGAAGTTGGTACGGATGGAAAGTTAGGCGGACAAGCTGTGGTGCCGGGCGTCGCGGGAACCTGGAAAGACTTGACGGACTCTGTGAACGCGATGGCGGGCAACTTGACCGCTCAAGTCCGTAACATCGCGGAAGTAACCACGGCTGTGGCGCGCGGCGACTTGTCGCGCAAAATCACGGTGGACGTGAAGGGCGAAATTTTGGAATTGAAAGACACTATCAATACGATGGTGGACCAGTTGAACGCGTTCGCGGGCGAAGTAACGCGCGTGGCACGCGAAGTGGGAACGGAAGGAAAGTTGGGAGGCCAGGCGCAGGTGCCCGGTGTTGGTGGCACGTGGAAGGACTTGACCGATAACGTGAATTTCATGGCCAGCAACTTGACTGGTCAAGTCCGCAACATCGCTGAAGTGGCGACGGCCATCGCGAAAGGCGACCTCTCGCGCAAGATCACTGTGGACGTGCGCGGAGAAATCCTCCAGCTCAAAGAAACGCTCAACACCATGGTGGACCAGCTCAATCGTTTCGCTGGTGAAGTAACGCGCGTGGCGCGCGAGGTGGGTAGCGAAGGACGTCTGGGCGGCCAAGCCAACGTGCCGGGCGTCGCGGGAACTTGGAAGGACTTGACGGACTCAGTGAACTCGATGGCTGGCAACCTGACAGCACAAGTTCGTAACATTGCGGAGGTAACCACGGCCGTGGCGTTGGGTGATTTGTCGCGCAAGATCACGGTCGATGTTAAGGGCGAAATTCTGGAATTGAAGAACACCATCAACACGATGGTGGACCAGCTCAACGCGTTCGCCGGCGAAGTAACGCGCGTGGCTCGCGAAGTAGGAACGGAAGGAAAATTGGGAGGCCAAGCGCAAGTCCCCGGCGCAGGTACGTGGAAAGATCTTACGGACAACGTGAATTTCATGGCTAGCAACCTGACCGGTCAGGTGCGCAACATCGCTGAAGTGGCGACCGCAGTGGCGAGAGGAGACTTGTCGCGCAAAATCACGGTGGACGTGAAGGGTGAGATTCTAGAACTCAAAGACACGTTGAACACCATGGTGGATCAACTGCGCGCGTTCGCATCGGAAGTGACGCGCGTGGCGCGCGAAGTGGGAACCGACGGCAAACTCGGTGGCCAAGCGCAGGTTCCGGGCGTGGCGGGTACCTGGAAGGATCTCACGGACTCGGTGAACTCGATGGCCAGCAACCTGACTGGCCAAGTTCGAAACATCGCGGAAGTTGCCACGGCCATTGCGAGTGGCGACCTTTCAAAGAAAATCACGGTGAACGTTAGCGGCGAAATTTTGCTGCTCAAAGACACCATCAACACGATGGTGGACCAGCTCAACGCGTTCGCCGGTGAAGTGACGCGCGTGGCCCGCGAAGTGGGTAGCGAAGGACGTCTGGGCGGCCAAGCTAAGGTGCCGGGAGTCGCGGGAACGTGGAAGGACTTGACGGACTCGGTGAACTCCATGGCCGGCAACCTGACCGACCAGGTCCGCAACATTGCGGAAGTGACCACGGCCGTGGCGCGCGGCGACTTGTCGCGCAAGATCACGGTCGATGTTAAGGGCGAAATTTTGGAATTGAAGAACACCATCAACACGATGGTGGACCAGTTGAACGCGTTTGCGGGCGAAGTGACGCGCGTAGCGCGCGAAGTGGGAACGGAAGGAAAGTTGGGAGGCCAGGCGCAGGTGCCCGGCGTCGGCGGTACTTGGAAAGACCTTACTGACAATGTGAATTTCATGGCCAGCAACCTGACTGGTCAGGTGCGCAACATTTCGGAAGTCGCCACCGCCATTGCCAGCGGAGACCTCTCGCGAAAGATTACGGTCGACGTGCGCGGCGAAATTCTCCAACTTAAAGAAACTCTCAACACCATGGTGGAGCAGTTGCGTTCGTTCGCTGCCGAAGTAACGCGCGTGGCGCGCGAAGTGGGTAGCGAAGGGCGTCTCGGTGGCCAAGCCAACGTGACCGGCGTGGCCGGAACCTGGAAAGACCTTACGGACTCCGTGAACGCGATGGCCGGCAACCTTACCGCACAGGTACGTAACATCGCCGAGGTGACCACCGCCGTGGCGCGCGGCGACTTGTCGCGCAAAATCACAGTGGACGTGAAGGGCGAAATTCTTGAATTGAAGAACACCATCAATACCATGGTGGACCAACTTAACGCCTTCGCCGCAGAAGTCACACGCGTGGCGCGCGAAGTCGGCACCGACGGCAAACTCGGAGGTCAAGCGCAAGTGCCTGGCGTCGCCGGCACGTGGAAAGATCTTACGGACAACGTAAACGTCATGGCTGCAAACCTCACCGAGCAGGTCCGCGGAATTGTGAAAGTTGTGACCGCGGTCGCCAACGGCGAGCTAACCAAGAAACTCACGGTGCAAGCGAAAGGTGAAGTCGCTGCGCTGGCCGACACCATCAACAATATGACGGACACTCTGGCTACCTTCGCCGATCAGGTAACTACCGTCGCCCGAGAAGTTGGCGTGGAAGGACGACTCGGTGGACAAGCCAACGTGCCTGGCGCCGCCGGCACTTGGAAGGACCTTACCGGAAACGTGAACCTCCTCGCAGACAACCTTACCAATCAGGTCCGCGCGATCGCAGAAGTGGCCACCGCGGTTACGAAGGGAGACTTGACTCGTTCGATTCAAGTAGAAGCCAGCGGCGAAGTGGCTGAGTTGAAAGACTACATCAATACGATGATCGACAACCTCCGCCTCACCACCGATCGCAACAACGAGCAGGACTGGCTGAAGACAAACCTGGCCCGCTTCACCGGCATGTTACAAGGGCAGCGCGATCTCGCCACGGTCGGTCGAATGTTGCTGTCCGAGTTGGCTCCGCTCGTGAATGCCCAGCAAGGCGTGATCTATCAAATGGAGGGCGAAGAGACCGGGAACATGGCCTTACTATCGGCCTTTGCGGATGGTGCGGACGAAGGACATCCCGATCACCTGCGTGTGGGTAACGGACTCGTCGGACAGTGCGCCGGCGAAAAACGGCGCATGCTTATTACCGATGTTCCCTCTCATGCCATTCCGATTCGATCCGGCCTGTTCCAGGCTGTTCCACGAAACGTTATTGTATTGCCGGTTCTTTTCGAAGATCGAGTTAAGGCGGTTATCGAACTAGCCTCGCTGAGCGCTTTTACCGCTTCGCATCTTGCGTTCCTGGAACAACTGACTTCGAGCATCGGCATCGTGTTGAATAGTATTGAAGCCACCATGCAGACCGAAGGGTTGTTAAAACAATCACAGCAGTTGGCTGCTGAACTTCAGACTCAGCAAACCGAATTGCAGCAAACCAATGAACAGCTTGCGCAAAAAGCTCAGCAACTGGCGGAGCAGAACGTCGAAGTGGAACGTAAAAATCAGGAGATTGAACAGGCGCGCAGAGCGGTGGAAGAAAAGGCCAAAGAGTTGGCTCTCACGTCCAAGTATAAGTCGGAATTTTTGGCCAACATGTCACATGAGTTGCGCACACCTCTCAATAGCATTCTTGTTCTCGGCCAGCAGCTTACCGACAACCCCGACGGTAATTTGACTTCCAAACAAGTTGAGTTTGCTCGCACGATTCACGGCGCGGGCACCGACTTACTGAACCTGATTACCGATATTTTGGACCTCTCAAAGATCGAATCTGGAACCGTTTCGGTGCAAGCAGAAGAAGTCTTCTTCAACAGCTTGCTCGATATGATTGCGCGACCGTTTCGTCACGAAGCGGAAAGTCGCCATTTAAATTTCGAAGTACAGACCGATCCCAACCTCACGCGCAGCATGGTTACCGATTCAAAGCGGTTGCAACAGGTGCTCAAGAATCTTCTCTCGAACGCATTTAAATTCACCGAGCATGGCAGCGTGCGCCTAAGTGTGTTTGCAGCAGAGACCGGTTGGAGTGAAGACCATCCGGTGCTCGGCAAGTTAGCTTCGGTGGTCGCTTTTGAAGTCACCGACACGGGTATTGGTATTCCGGGCGAAAAACAGCGGCTTATTTTTGAAGCTTTCCAGCAAGCCGATGCAGGCACCAGCCGGAAATATGGTGGCACTGGTCTGGGACTCGCAATTAGCCGTGAGTTGGCTGGCTTGCTCGGTGGCGAAATTCAGCTGCGCAGCATGCCGGAGAAGGGAAGCACGTTCACACTTTATTTGCCTCAAACGTACGTCGGACCATCCACGGGCCTTGCTACGGCCGAGGCGAAGACGTCCGCAGTTTCTATTCAGCGGCGACCCTCTGTGGTGGTGTCGTCGGAGCGTTCGAACGAGCAGATTCCCGACGATCGCGAAAATCTGAAGGAAGACGATGCGATTCTTTTGATAGTGGAGGATGACCCGCACTACGCCAGATTGTTACGCGATCTATCTCGCGATAAAGGCTTCAAGGTTTTGGTCGCCTCGCGCGGTACGGAAGCTTTGGAACTTGCTCGCGAGTTTCATCCAACCGCTGTGTCGCTCGATGTTTTCCTGCCAGACATGCTGGGATGGACCGTCCTGAACCATTTCAAACAAGACCCGACGATGCGACATATTCCGGTGCAGATGTTAACCATGGATGAAGACCGGCAACATGGGTTGGCCAGCGGTGCTTTCGCCTACGTGAATAAACCAACGAGCCCGGAGGAGTTGGAAACCGCATTCGCGCGTATCAAGGAATATACGGCACCGCGTCGTAAGCGGCTGCTGGTTGTGGAAGACGATCCTCGTGAGCAGCTCAGTATCCAGGAACTGCTCGGCTATGACGACATTGACGTGCAAATCGCTGCGACTGGTGAGGAAGCGCTGGAAGCTGTTACCAACAAATCCTTTGACTGCGTGGTGCTCGATCTGCGCCTGCCGGATATGTCGGGATTCGATATTCTGGAGCGTTTCCGCGACATCCCATCACTAAACAATTTGCCGGTCGTGGTCTTTACCGGTAAAGATTTGTCACCTGAAGAGGACGCTCGTTTACACACGCTCGCACGCAGCGTGGTTGTTAAGGGAGTCGAATCGCCAGAGCGGCTACTGGATGAAACGGCTCTGTTCCTGCATCGCGTGGTCACGGATCTTCCGCCAGAAAAGCAGAAGATGCTCGAGCGCTTGCATCATTCGGACGAAGCGTTAGTCGGTAAGAAAGTGCTGGTAGTGGACGACGACGTCCGCAACATCTTCGCGCTTAGCAGCGTGCTGGAACGCCGCGGAATGTTTGTGCTGACTGCCGGTACCGGACGTGAAGCGATTGCAACGTTGGAGTCAACCCCGGACGTAGCGATTGTGTTGATGGACATCATGATGCCAGAAATGGATGGGTACGAAACGATGCAGGTAATTCGGCAAAATCCGTCGTTCCGTCGCCTGCCCATTGTGGCTCTAACGGCGAAAGCCATGAAGGGAGATCGCGAGAAGTGCATGGAAGCCGGCGCATCGGAATATTTGGCAAAACCTGTGAATACCGAGCAGCTGCTTTCCGCGCTTCGGATGTGGTTTCACCGGTAAGCATTGCTGGATCTGGATAACTCGATTGTCGGCGCACAGTAGGAATTTGCCAGGGTGACCAAGAAAGATGAACGAGCAAGAGAAAGTGAACATTCTTATGGTGGACGATCAGCCTGCCAAGCTTCTCAGCTATGAAGTAATACTGAAAGAGCTGAACGAGAATTTGATCAAAGCTCACTCCGGACGGGAAGCGTTGGACCTGCTACTTAAAAACGAAATTGCCGTAGTTCTTATGGACGTCAGTATGCCGGAGCTCGACGGTTTCGAACTTGCGGACATGATCCGCCAGCATCCTCGATTTCAGAAGACCGCTATCATCTTTATCTCGGCTGTGCACCTCACCGACGTGGACCAGCTCAAAGCGTATCAACGGGGCGCGGTGGATTACATTTCCGTTCCAATCGTTCCGGAATTATTGCGCGCAAAGGTGAGTGTCTTCGCAGATCTGCATCGCAAAACGCGGCAGATGGAGGTTTTAAATCGTGAGTTGCGCGGCCTCTCCGCTCGCCTTATCGCCATGCAGGACGAGGAACGCCGGCACATCGCACGTGACTTGCACGATAGCGTCGGCCAGTTGGTAGCTACGCTGTCCATGAATAATGGATTGGCACTGATGCAAGCGGAAAAACTCACTCCGCCGGCTGGCGAAGCGCTGCGTCAGAATACCGAGATTGTAAAACAGCTTTCAAAAGAAATACGTACTATTTCGCATTTGCTTCACCCGCCTCTCCTGGACGAAATCGGTCTGTTGCCCGCGATCAAGCTTTTTGCCGATGGTTTCGCAGAGCGTAGCGGAATACAAGTTACGGTTGAACTCTCTCCCGAACTCGGCCGGCTTGCACCCAAGGTGGAGATTTCGATTTTTCGAATCGTGCAGGAATGTTTGACCAACGTTTATCGCCATTCTGGAAGCAAGACGGCAGCTATAAAGATATGGCCGTCTGACGAGAAAATGCTTACTCTGCAAGTTTGCGATCAAGGGAAGGGTATTGGCGTAGAGCGGCGTGTGTCCATGTCTTTGGGAACAAATAACGGAGTAGGACTCAGCGGTATGCGCGAGCGCGTAAGAGAGCTCGGGGGCACGCTGGAGATTCAGTCGAATGGAAATGGCACAACTGTTACTGCGGTGATCCCAGAGACAACTGCTGCGACCGTTGGCGTATCATAGGGGGTGATCGATTTGTATTCCCTCCTGCGCATCTGAATCGCAGCCGGTAGCGTTGTTAGCGGAAAAGCTAGAAGGATTGTCTGGATGCGCACTCGATTTCTAATCGTTGACGATAACGAACTTGTCCGCCAGAGCCTTCGCACGGTCCTACAAGCCAATCCTGAGTGGGAAATAGCCGGCGAGGCCTCGAATGGCCAGGAGGCTGTGGCAGTCTTCCAAACATCACGCCCTAACCTGGTGATCCTCGATTTTCAAATGCCGGGAATGAATGGTCTAGAAACCGCGCGCCGAATCTTGGAAATTGCGCCGGCCATGCCGATCGTATTGTTTACGCAGCACGCCAGCCCTGAGTTGGAGAAACATGCCTTGAGCGCCGGCATTCGATCGGTTGTATCCAAAACGGATACTTTTCCGATGGTAGGAATTATCGAAGCGCTTCTAGGACCTAGCGAACCTCCCGCGGTCAACGAACAAAAAGATAAATAGTATTGGCGAATTCCTACTCGGCGCCTCCCTGCCATGCGGGTCCGTGGAGAACGCGGCCACTTTTTGAATCCGTGAGCTTGCCGTGATCGTATTCGAGCTGACCATTCACCAAAACGTAATCCACCCCTTCGGAAAGTTTGGTCGGATCGGTGTAGGTGGCATGATCGATGATCGTCGCCGGATCGAAGATCGTAATATCTGCGTAGAAGCCAATCTTGATCAGACCTCGATTCGTCAAATGCTCGCGCTGTGCGGGCATCGAAGTGATTTTTCGAATGGCTTCCGGGAGCGGCAACAGATGTTCGTCACGTACATAATGGCCCAGGAAACGAGGCATTGTTCCGAAAGCGCGCGGATGCGTATGGGGCTCAAAAAGGGGTCCGTCCAGGGAGAGTTCGCCGGCATCGAGGCAGAGCGAGGTCCATGGCTGTTTAAGGGCGTATCGTAAGTCATCCTCGCCGGCTATGAAATAAAGCGCGCCTGTTTGTGCTTTGTCTGCGAGGATGAAATCGAACAAAGCATCAAGCTCCGGCTTCTGTTCGGCCTTCGCCATTTCCGCCACCGTTTTCCCATCATATTTCTTCAATGATGGGTTTACTACTCCCGAGATGAGAACTCCTGCGCCGCCTCCGCTATCGAGATATAGGTTTTCCCAATCCTGGTGGTCGGTGGCCATTTCGCTCTTGATACGCTCGCGGATCTTCGGGTCCGCCAACCGTTCAAGGAATTTACTGGCTCCTCCATCCGCCATCCATGGCGGCAAACAAGAAGCAAGAGCAGTCCCGCCAGCGACCCAAGGGTACGCGTCCGCGCGAATGTCGAGGCCAGACTCCCGCGCTGCGTCAATCTTTTCGACAACATGCGGCATGGAACCCCATCGCGATTTGCCGGCGACCTTGAGATGAAAAATCTCGACAGGTAGGCCGCCTTCGCGTCCGATGCGGATCGCCTCATCGATCGCCTGCATTTCGCTGGCGCCTTCACTGCGCATATGGGTGCCATAGATGCCGCCATATTGACCGGCAACTTTCGCCAGAGCGATCAGCTCCTCTGTCTTCGCGTAATGTCCAGGAGGATAGATCAGCGCTGTGGAAACGCCGAGGGCACCATCTTTCATGGCCTCGGCAACCATGGATTGCATCTGCTCAAGTTCCGCGGGGGTGGGGGCTCGGTCATCATCGCCAATGACGGCTTCGCGTACCTGCGCCGCGCCTACATAGGTGCCGATGTTGAGTGGCGTACCGGATTTTTCCAGACGGCGAAAGTAGCCATCCAACGTGGTCCAATCGATCGTAAGGTGATACTGATCGAGAAAGGGCTTCATAGGACCCACAGTCTTGGCGTTCTGCGGCGCGATTGATCCGCCTTCGCCGGTAATTTCCGTTGTAATTCCTTGAGAAAGCTTGCTTAACGAGCGGTTGTCAATCAGCAACGCCGTTTCCGACTGGCCGAGCATGTCTATAAAACCCGGTGAAACTACTCTCCCGGTCGCATCGACAACTCTTTTCGCGTGCGCGTTATCGAGCTTTCCAATCGCTACGATGCGATCATTGCTTATCGCGATATCGTCGGAATACCATGGACCGCCTGCGCCATCGAGAATGCGACCGTTTCGTATAATTAGGTCATATTCGCCGGCGTTCCGCTGGCTTGGTAGCGCACGCGTTCGCGATGCTGTGTAGAGTCCTCCAGCAGCTATCAGAAATACCGCGGTAAGAATGGACCATCTCTTTTTCATGGTTTCTCCGTGACCTCTGCACTCTCGATCGAATCACGAGCTTCAAGCATCGCTCACTCATTTCTTCGAAGGGGCTGACTCCGCTACTCTCTTAAATTCCAGATCATCGACCTTAAATGAAGAGACGTTCCCGTCGTTGTCCAGGCAGAATGTCAGCCGGGTCTTTCCGCCAAACTTCACCACAAATGTGTCGTACTGGAAATGATCGAGGTCCGTTTTAATGGAGTGAAAATGAAGGGCCAGCTTCTGATTTTCAGAAACGATCTCGGCCTCGCCATACTCCGAATTCGTGTAGGTTCCGACATAGGCTGCGAGATCACGCGAAGGATGCGTACCCGGGGTTCGCTTTGACTCCCAAGCTTCTTCTTGGGATTTTTCTTCTGCTTTAAAGTCCGCCTCAAGTTTCTTGAAGTGGGCATCCCATCCGGCATCTGGTAAGCCCAGCAAACGATCGGCGATCTGATAACTCAGCACCTGCCGGTAGAAGCTGCCTAGATTAATCACCACGAAATAGGAGGTGTGAATCTCCGGAATCAGGACCACCATGGTTGAAAATCCGTCGATGTCCCCGGCATGAAGAATTAATTGGTGGCCGCGATACTGCTGCACAAACCAGCCGAGGCCGTAGCTAAGTTGCGTCGAATCAGGGAAAAATACCTTTGGGATTTCGCCATCAGGACCGATTACCATTTGCGGGGTCTGCATTTCGCGAACGTTTTTTTTGGAAATGAGCTGCTTGCCGTCATACATGCCGTCATGGAGCTGGAGCGTCATCCATTTGGCCATGTCGCGAGCGCTTGAATTTATCGAACCGGCCGGACCCGCGTTATCAATGTTGTGCCACGGGATGACCTTTACCGAACCATCCGGATTCTGCTCGTGCGGCGAGGCGTGGTCGGAAGATTTTTCCGCGTCGATAGAGCTGGTGTCCGACTCGTTCATTCCCAGCGGCTGGAAAATCCGGGTGCGAACGAAATCATCCCAGGTGCTGTGCGTGACTTGCCCAACTGCATAACCGGCTGCAACGTACATCATGTTTTGGTATTGAAACTTTGTGCGAAAGCCGGCGTTCGGATGGGCGTCGGCCAATCGGCGAATCAGCTGTTCGCGCGAAGCGTCCGGATAAACGTACCAAAGCAAGTCGGTGGGTGGTACACCGGTGCGATGTGTGAGAAGGTCGCGGATGGTAACATTTTCATCAGCGAGTGAGTCGTGAAGGTGAAAAAACGGAATGTACTCATTCACCCTCCCATCCCACTGCATTTTCCCTTCATCCACGAGGATGGCAATCGCCGCCGAAGTAAACGCTTTGGTGCACGATCCAATGTCGAACAGCGTATCGGGCGTAACCGGATCGCTCTTGCCCATCTCACGGACACCGAACCCTTTCATGTAAACGACCGACTGGTCGCGGACGATGGCCACCGCTGCGCCAGGTACTTTCCAATCCTTCATCGAAGAATTGATGGAGGCGTCGAGTGATGACCAATCTGTTTTTTCCTGTGCCGGACAGGCGGTCGCAAATCCAAAAAGGAAAACGACAGCCGACATCATCCGCAAACGGCGTGACTGCATGTTCATCTCTGCTCCTGACTGTGAATAAGATGGCGATCGAAGAAATCGTCTGTTGCTCCAAAGAAAGTGAGAAGGTTGCGATAAAGAATTAAGCCGTGCACCTCGTCAGGAATGACGATCTGCTCGAATTCGACAGCTTCTTTACGCAAGCTCTCTATGAGCTGCACTGACTGTGAGAATTCTACGTTGCGGTCGTCGTCTCCTTGAATAACCAGCACTGGGGAGCGCCACGTTTTCATGGAGGAAAGAGGAGAAGATTCCCAAGCGACGCGTGCGGCCTCGGGAGGCGCGCCGGGCGCCTTGAGAAACGGCAGGAGAGTGCTCCAATCGTGAACGCCGGCGTAGTCAACTCCAGCGACGAAAATATCGGAATTGCGCGCTAGAGCCAGGGCAGTCATCAACCCGCCGTAGCTACCGCCCCAAACTCCGATCCGTTTGGAATCCACATCTGCCCGGTTGCGGAGGTATAAACCTGCGCCTTCAATGTCGTTTACTTCGCTTGAACCCGTGGGTCCAAAGTTTGGCGGCACTCGAAAATTCAACCCATAACCAATGCCGCCCCGATAGTTCACTGAGAGCACCACATACCCTTTGTTAGCGAGGTATTCATTCATCGCGTAGGCGTTGGAGTAAAAGTCCATCGGATGCCAGCCAAGTAACATTTGGCGAATCGGTCCGCCATGGAAAAAAACAATCGCTGGATGCCGCACGTTTCCGGATGGATTGGGCGGCAAGAACAATTGACCGTGGATCATCAGACCGTCGGCTGCCGCGAAAATTACCTGCTGCGGCACCACCATCTCCGAAGCCGGAAAATTGGATGGAATGGCTTCCGCTGCGAGAATTTGCGGCGCACCGGTCGAGGTCACCACCGACGGAAGCAGAGGGTTTTTCGCATCCGAACGCAGCGTGACAACAGTTTTCCCATCGCTCGCGACCACTGGGTAGGAGTCGAGCCCTTCTCCGGGGGTCAACTCCGAAGGAGGGCCACCATTGACCGAAACTTTCCAAACATGTCGTCGATCAATATCATTTTGATTCGAGGAGTAGATCACTTCCTTTCGATCAGGACTTAGCGTCGTTTCGAAGACCTCAAAATCTCCGGGTGTGAGAAGTTCCGGCCTTCCGCCATTCGCGGAAATGCTATACAGGTGAAGCCAGCCTGTGCGCTCCCAAGGGAACACAATGCGGTTATCAGCGCCCCAAAACAACTGGCGTTCAGTGGCAACTTCATGAAACAAGCTCCCCGTCCCTTCATCTGCCTTCCATAAAGCATGGCCTCGACCGTTGGCCGGATCCCCAATCCAGATCGACCAGGGCTGGCCGCTGCGCTGCCAAAAGAAATCGTCCGGTTGATGTGCGGGAATACGAATGAATGCAATCTGTTTGCCGTCGAGCGACCATTCCGGATCGATATCCCGGTCCACACTAGGAGTCAGCCAACTGATCGACTTTTTACTTAGATCGTAAATTCCGACGATAGCGTGGCTACCACGTTCACTGACGAATGCCATCTGCGAACCGTCCGGCGACCATCGGAGAGAGTCGATCGTCCCCTTCGACGAGACCATGGCCTCCGCCTTCTTACTTCCATCTAGAGGCACTAGCCATATTTGCTTTTGAGATAAAAAGGCTACGGCATCACCCTTTGGAGAAACGGTCGGTGAGTCTCCATCAGCGAGTTTGCGTAGACTGCCAGTATTTATAGAGACTACCCAAATTTCTTTCCCAGGCGCGCCTTGAGGCAAACTCAGAGCGTTAATATCGGGACCCCCTTCCTCTAAGTCTCCTCCACGAACATAAACCAGCGACGTTCCGTCGGGACTCCATGCCAATTCGGCGAGAGATTCTCCATCGTCTCCTTGATACGAAGTTAACGCGCGGGCTTTGTAGAGTCCCGTAGAAGACGGCTCGGCGATCCATACGTTGCGGCTGCCGCGCGCAGTGAAAACCCAGGCAATCCTGCCGGCAGAAGGAGCGGCGACCATATCCGTGGGGAACGGCGCGCTCAGCACCCGGTCGATCGTGAAGGATCGATCCTGAGCCGATAGAGAAGCCACCGTCATGCACATACAAAAACAAACGAGTGAGGTAAGAGTGCTCAATCGCGACATTCTTGCCATGGCCATAGTGGTGCAGGTCTCCAAAAGTAAATTCGAAGTGTTACCAAATTATCGCGATCCCCAACGGCCAAGATGAGCCAATAAAAGCTAAGAAATGAACGTTTCATAATGAAATACCAATGAAAATTAGCCGTAATCTATTTGTGCGTCACCAATTTGTCAAGCGTTTTCGCCATTGTATTATAAGAGCTTTGCCCATATGAAACAATTGATGCAATATTATGCAATGCTCTATCTCTCTGCTCGAAGATTAAGATAAACCTGCCTTGACAACCCTAAGGCATTTGGTCAATGCTTTTGCCCAAGATGCCGAGATCAACTTTAGCTATGAAAGACAGAGTTCCGCGAGTAGGCCTGGGTGAACTAATCGGAAGACTCACCAGGAAGCGGCAGGAAGTCATTCGTCCCGTCCTGGAGAATCCACGCGAGTTTGTGCTGCTAAGTGTGCGCAGCATGGCCGATAGATTGAACTCAGATCCCGCTACAACCGTGCGGATCGTGCGGCGAATGGGCTTTCCAAGTTATCGCGACTTTCAGAAATTCCTGCATGACCTCTCGATAGCTCACGCAACTTCTCTCGACCTGATGCGATCGAGTTCCACGCGCGATGGAAATATACCGTCCTATGCACGTGAATCGCTCGAGCAAGATTCAAAGAATTTGCAGGGGTTACGAAACAGCCTGGAGTACGCGCGCATCGAGAAATTGACGCGCAGAGTGTATAAAGCCAACCGCATCCTGCTGATCGGGGGAGACCTGGCTTCTTCACTGGTGACCTATTTCGAATACCACCTCTTACTCCTTGGTTTCACGGTACTCACAGCTACTACGCCCGGCCGCACAGCGCATTTGGTCAGAATGCTTAGCCGTCGCGACCTGGTCTTCGCTCTCAGCTTTCGTCGGGGGTTGCGGCAAACAGTGGAAGGAATTCAGCAAGCGAAAGCGCAGGGGGCTTATTGCGTCGGAATCACCGATACTTTCATTTCACCTGTGGCTCGTTTTAGCGACGAATCCTTTTTAGCTTCCGTTGAAACAACCTCGTTCGGTGCTTCCTATTCCGCACCAATGGCTCTTCTCAATGTCATCCTGGTCGCGTGTGCAAACTATCGCCGAGCGCGAACATTGTCTCTCATGCGTGAAGCGGACAAGGAACAACGGCTGGGCTTCCGCTGGTACGAGACCTAGCTAAAGTTCATGGCTGACTCTACCATCGGCCCGCCCCCCGGTTCGAAAACGCTACTTCGCGAGTTGAGTTTGCGCGATGCCACGGCCATCGTGGCAGGTACCGTGATTGGATCCGGTATTTTCCTGGTCCCTAGTAGCGTAGCAAATCAACTTCCATCATTTGCTGCTGTCCTTCTCGTGTGGGTGATCGGCGGGCTTCTGAGTCTGTTTGGGGCGCTAGCCTTAGGAGAACTCGGAGCAGCTTTTCCGGGCGCCGGTGGCTTATATGTGTATTTGCGGCACGCTTACGGAAAACGAATAGGCTTTTTGTACGGCTGGGGCCTGTTGACGTTGATTCATTCTGGGAGCATCGCTACACTGGCCGTGGCTTTTCGTATTTACCTGGCGCAGATATTCCCACTCACATCTCTGCAGCAAAAGTCTGCTGGCATTATTTGTATTCTCGCGCTTACTGCGGTGAATTGTTTCGGCGTGCGCTCCGGGAAAGGAGTACAGAACTTACTGACGCTTGCGAAATTTGGCGGGTTAGCGCTGATGGTCGGAATTTTATTCCTGCGAGGGCACGCCGGGCTTCTGGCCGCCTCTTTTTTTCCATCAACACCGCTCGCATTACAGCCCGTTCATTTTGGGATCGCCCTGGTGGGGGTTCTTTGGGCCTACGAAGGATGGCATGTCGTATCTTTCACGGCAGGTGAATTTAAACATGCTCAGCGCGATCTTCCGCGCGGGCTCTTCTATGGCACGCTGCTAGTTGCGATCACTTACCTGCTTACGAATGTTGCCTATTACAGCGTGTTGACCCCGCGTCAGATTCAGAATACGGATCGAGTGGCGGCAACGGCGGTCAGCTCCGTATTGGGAACGACTGCGGCACTCTTTGTCTCTGTGCTGATACTGATTTCAATTATTGGCGCGACGAACGGAATGATCCTAACCGGTCCTCGGGTTTATTATGCCATGGCTAAAGAAGGACTCTTTTTCCGCTCGTTCGGGACACTGACGTCTCGGTCACGCGCACCTCTCTTTGCGATATTAATTCAAGGGGCTTGGGCCGCGTGCCTCACGCTGCTGGGCACGTTTCAAGAACTCTTCACCTATGTGATTTTCACAGCGTGGATCTTTTACGGACTTGCAGTTGCCGCTGTAATCGTAATGCGTATCCGCCAGCCGCATATTCCGCGTCCATTTCTCGCTCCCGGATACCCGTGGCTGCCCGCCTTGTTCACCCTCGCCGCGCTCGGAATTACGCTCAGCGCCGTGATATCTTCCCCACTCCACGCGCTGTTCGGTATGGGGCTCATTCTTTCTGGACTACCCGTTTATGCGATATTTGTAGCGACTGCTCCCAGCAAGAATGTTATTAGCACGTTCAATTCTCCTGACCAACATTAGCTGGAGGCACGTCGCGCGTTTAAAGATGTGAAGCAAATGTTGCATAATCGCGACTTCACGAGTGAACAGGAATATTGCGGGCGGAATTGCGAGTCGTGCCAATGCAGAGCTTGCAGTTGAAGACAGCGCGTGTTCGGTGTAACAAATTCTAGAACTCTTTGAAAGACCCCTCGGCATTAGTTTAAGGATAGGAACAATGAAAAGCCTCCATTGGAATAGGAACTCGGCAATTCTCAGTTTCTTTTGTGCCTTTGTTTTGCTTCTCGTCTGCCCGACCCCGCGACTGCATGGGCTGCAACAGAATGTCGCGCCGCGGCAAGATTACGCCAAGGTTACCGAGACTTTGTCGCGATTCATTCAAAATGAAATGCAGGACAAAAAGCTTCCGGCGTTCTCCATCGCACTTGTTGACGATCAGAAGGTTATTTGGGCACAAGGTTTCGGCTATGCCGACCCGGATAAAAAGAGTGTGGCAACAGCGGAGACCGTGTATCGCATCGGGTCGGTTTCAAAACTTTTTACAGATATCGGCGTGATGCAGTTAGTCGAACGCGGCCAGTTGGACCTGGATGCCTCGGTACAGAAATATTTACCAGAGTTTCATCCGCACAACCCTTTTGGAACGCCCATTACCATGCGACAGTTAATGTCACATCGTTCGGGCTTACTGCGTGAGCCTCCGATCGGGAACTACTTCGACCCGTCCGAACTTTCACTAGGTGCAATGGTCCAGAGCTTGAACGACACCACGCTCGTCTATGCGCCCGAAACTCATACGAAATACTCCAACGCTGGCGTGGCTGTCGTAGGTTACGTGCTTGAAAAGCAAAGCGGCCAACCTTTTGCCACGTATTTGCGACAAGCCGTTCTGGACCCAATGGGCCTTCGCAACAGCGCATTCCAACCGCAGCCTGAGCTTATCCAAGAATTGGCCAAGGCTTACATGTGGTCATACGACGGCCTGTCGTTTCAGGCGCCCACTTTTGAACTCGGAATGGCGCCGGCCGGCTGCATGTACTCGACCGTTCTGGACCTGGCACGATTTGAAAGTGTTCTCTTCAATCAAGGACGCGGCCCGAATGCGCAGGTCCTGACACCAGAGACGCTCCAGAAAATGTGGACACCGCAATTTGCGCAGCCTGGCGCCACATCTGGCTATGGCATTGGTTTTCGCATCTCGCAGCTTGAGGGGCATCGCGAAATAGGGCATGGCGGTGCAATCTATGGATTCGCTACGCAGCTTGCAGCATTGCCGGATGAAAAACTCGGTGTAGTCACCGTTACGACCATTGATGCGGCCAATGCCGTTACTTCCCACGTCGCTCAAGAAGCCTTGCAACTGATGCTCGCCGTCAAACAGCACTCGTCGCTTCCTGAGATTCCGGCGGCCACGCCAATTTCGTCCGAACACATCCGGCAGCTCGCGGGCCGATACGGACAGGGCGAAGACACGGTAGATCTGACGGCAAGAAATGGAGAACTATTCATGCTCCGTACAGCCGGCGGCGAAGAAGTCCGGCTGCGCCAGTTGGGCGATTCGCTCATTGAAGACGGGCGAGTTGGATACGGCTTAAAAGTCACTCCCATCGCGAACGGAATTCGTATCGCTGACCAGACGTTAGAGCGCGTAACGGAGAATTTGCCGGCAGCAGCGCCCAAGCGTTGGAAGGGTTTAATCGGCGAGTACGGCTGGGATTACGACAAGCTTTATGTTTTCGAGAAAGATGGAAAGCTTACGACTCTCATTGAGTGGTTTGATTACGCCCCACTTACAGAAGTTTCCGGCGATGTTTTCAATTTTCCTCAAAGCGGCTTGTATGACGGCGAGCAGGCTATATTCACCCGCGGATCAGACGGCATTGCCACACAAGTAAAGGTAAGCGGCGTCGTTTTTAAGCGCAGGGCGATTGGCGATATCGAAGGCGGAATCTTTCGCGTGCAACCGCGCGAACCGTTGGATCTATTGCGGCGTGAGGCCCTGGCAGTTCAACCCCCGGTTGAATCCGGCGATTTCCTTAAACCAGACCTTGTGGACCTTTCCACACTAGACCCGGCAATTCACTTCGATATTCGCTACGCAACAAAGAATAATTTCCTGGGCGACCCTGTCTATTCACAGGCAAAGGCTTATTTGCAGCGTCCGGCAGCGGAAGCGCTTCTAAGCGCCAGCCGCAAGCTAAGAGCTCTTGGTTACGGGCTGTTGATTCACGATGCCTATCGCCCGTGGTACGTAACAAAAATCTTCTGGGACGCCACGCCGGATGACAAGCGAATCTTCGTAGCCGATCCAAAAGAAGGATCGCGCCATAACCGCGGATGTGCCGTGGACTTGTCGCTCTACGATCTTAAAACTGGAGAACCTATTCAGATGACCGGTGTCTATGACGAAATGTCCGAACGCTCGTATCCGTTCTATCCAGGCGGAACTTCACTTGAACGTTGGCATCGCAATCTTCTACGCAACGCAATGGAAGAAGCTGGTTTTCAAGTATATGAATTCGAATGGTGGCACTTCGACTACAAAGACTGGCGACACTATCCGATTCTAAATTTAACCTTCGAAAACCTCAGCGCCACTCGAACTGCCAAACAATCGTTCCAACCCCGAGACTGAGTCGTGAGCGATTGACAGCCTTAGGGCAACTTATAGTAATCCGGGAATGCCGGCACCTTCGGTTTTGGAAGGGGATGCTCATTGAGTTCCTGCAAAACTGTTTCTACGGCCTTCTCAAGTTGAGGGTCATGGCCTTCGCGCCAAAGTTTCGGATCCATCTCTATTTCAATATCCGGGGCGACGCCTTCATTTTCTATTGCCCAATGTCCTTCCGTAGTGAAAAACGCGAGGCTTGGTGCGGTGACGCCGCCACCATCGATCAGAGGCGGATATCCGGTAATGCCGACCTCCCCGCCCCATGTCCGTTCACCAATTAAAGGTCCCATCCCCACGTGATGAAAAAACCACGGAATAAGATCACCTCCAGAACCGGCGTACTGGTTGATCAACATGGCTTTCGCGCCGAAAATCGCTTGATTTGGTTCGTTCATCGGAGCGCCATCGGGCGTGTACCAGTAATTCCACAACTTGCGCTGCAGGTACTGAATAATGTAGTCCGCAGCTTGTCCTCCGCTGTTGAAACGGTCGTCGATAATCACGCCCTCTTTGCCCACTTGGGCAAAGAAGTAACGATTGAAACTGGTGAACCCGCCGGTAGCTGTATCGGGCAAATATACATAGGCGATCCGCCCGCCGCTCAATTGGTCAACTTTGCGCATGTTGTCCTCGACCCAATTGCGATGGCGTAAAGATATTTCCTCTCGTATGGGGACAACGATTATCTCGCGAGAGTTTGTCCCATCTGGGTTAGGTCCGACTTTGAGAGGAACCTGCTTATCCGCGGTGTTTAAGAAGAAACCGTAAATGTCGTCTGTGTCGCGCAACTCGCGTCCGTTCACGGCGAGCAGGTATTCACCCGATTTTACGTCTACGCCGGGTTCTGTAAGAGGTGCACGAAGACCGGGGTTCCAGTTCTCTCCTCCGTAGATTCTGGCAAATCGATAGCGTCCATTTTCGATCTTATAATCAGCGCCTAGCAATCCCACACTCATGGGAGGAACAGCCGGAATATCGCCGCCGTCCACAAATGTGTGGCCGGTTGAGAGCTTACCGAGCATTTCTAGAAAGAGATAATTCAAATCCGCGCGACTGACGATTCCGGGGAGAAATGCGCTGTACTGCTTTTCAGCAGCAGCGATGTCGAGGCCTGCATAGTTTGACGCGTAAAAATAGTCGCGCTCGATACGCCAAACCTCGTGATACATCTG
Organism: uncultured Acidobacteriota bacterium; assembly: GCA_963714785.1. Lineage (GTDB taxonomy): Bacteria > Acidobacteriota > Terriglobia > Acidiferrales > UBA7541 > Palsa-295. Next base: position 37,676 of record CAVQQE010000017.1, on the reverse strand, counting down.
CTTCCATTCTTCGCGAGGCGAGACTGAAACTTCCATCGCGTCCATGTTCAAAAGATTCTCGTCGGGCTTCAGAGGCGCGGACGTGGACCCAATACCCCACTTCGGACCTTGGCGGAATAAATACTTTTCTCCATTAAAAGACAAGCGAAAATCGTCAAGACCAGATGCAAGGGGCGTTGGTTTGCGATCGGCCAGCGTGAACTTAAGCAAGCTCATTTGGCCGGGCCCACCGAGCGATGCTGTTTCAGACTTTGCCTGTTGGATCAAGAGCTCGCCTTCTTTACCGGAGGATAGACCCGAATAATTCGCGGGAGGAAGGGGCAAAGACAAAATGCGCTGGTTTATAGCATCGAAATCGATATCCACGTTATTCGCTGCCGCTGGGTCTTTTTTGTCCTTGCCTGCTGAAGACTTTTCCTTATCGGAGGCACTCGAATTCTCGGGACTGGCCACTTTCTCTTCGTCACTCTCGGGTCTGAAGGGCGAAGGAATATTCTTGCGCAACACAATTAGGTAAATGCTCCTGGTAACTTGATGACCGTCACTGGACATGTCCAAAAGAAACTGTGAAGGGCCGGCATTCGTACTGGCCGTAAAATAAAGATATTTTCCGCCTTTATCGAAAGATGCATACTCTGCGTCGCTCATTCCGTCGGTGACTTGGGTCGTTTTATTGGAACCTAGTGAGTAAATAAAAACCGCGCGCATATGATTGCTGAGGAGTTTGGTGTAGGTAATCCAACGGCTGTCCGGCGCCCAGGAAGGGTTAATGGCGCGTTCGAACGAAAAGAAAGTATCCGTGTCGATCTTCACCGGAGCAGAATGTTCCAGGTCCAGGTACCAAAGATTTAAGTGTTTGTCTGTGTAGATAATCTTCTTGCTGTCCGGAGACCAGACCAGATCGAAAAAATAGGACGGTTGGTTCCCCAGGCTGATCGTGCGGGCTGCTTTCATTCCTTCCTGATCCTTAATACTCAGCGCGTAAACGCCGGAAGCGTCTGAAAAATACGCAATTGACTTCCCGTCGGGCGACCATGCGGGTGAACGGTCCGCAACGGCTGGGGAATTTGTGATATTGCGGACATCACCTTTTTCAGCCGGCACAGTGAGGATCTCGCCATGGGCCTCGAAGACAGCGCGCGCCCCGGTGGGCGAAATCCCTATGTTCAAAACGTGGTCCGCGACTTTCTCGAAGTGCGTGCGAATTTCCGGAAAGTCCCCACGTATTTCGACGTGGACTTCCCGTTCATGACCGCTCTCAAGATCGTAGAGGTGTAGCGACCCAAATTGTTCGTACACGATTGCACCGGGGCCGGCGGAAGCGGACATAATGTCCATACCGTGATTATCGATCGCTTGTGAGACGGCCTTGGAATTCGTATCGTAGACCCATAGCGTAATTGGCTCGGTACGTGCAGACAGAAAATAAATTTTGTTTCCGACCCAAATCGGATTGAAGTCACTCGCATTTTCGTGAGGCACTTTAATCACTTCAGAATTCGAAAGATTGGCAATCCACACTTGAGGCGCCAGGCCGCCGTGATAGTGCGCCCAGAACGTGTGAATCAGAGGATCGCCGACGAAGAATAATTCGCGCGGAAGCGGTGTGTAAGCCAGGTGAGAGCCGCCCGGATCATAAGAGCCCTGGTAACCCATTGGCAGCGGAACTTGTTTTGCGAACCCGCCATCGATTGAAATCGTATAGAGCTGCTCGTAACGTGGAGCAAAGCTTTCACGAGAAGAGCGGAAAAGCACAGCTTTGCCGTCGGGAGTCCAACCCTCCGCGATATCAGGGCCTGGAGCGAAAGTGAGTTGACGCGGCTCGCCTCCCTCCGACGGCATCACGTATACGTTGCGATTGCCGCCATATTGCGCGGTGAACGCGATTAACTTGCCGTCAGGCGAGAAGTGCGGATTGGATTTTCGTCCGACACCATTCGTCAATTGCAGCGCGATGCCCCCCTCGCGACCAACACTCCAGAGTTCGCCACCGTAAGCGAAGACGATGTGCGACGCATTCAAGGTGGGGCCTTGCATCAACAGCGGCATTTCTTCTTGCGCCTGAACCACGGCACATGTGAAAAGAACCAGACCCAGGAAAGCGAATAACTTTTTCATGCCGGACCTCCGTCAGTTATCGAAGCAATGCATTTGTGCCGCAGAAGCTGTCGTCTCGCATTCAGATAAACGATTCAGTGAGCAGTGACCGGAAGCTCAATAGTTGAAGAGAATTTCCTCGAAAAATAGATTCGCTGCGTTGCTTTCTGGTAATCCGCCGCCACTGCTTCAAAAATATTTGGTACGAACTTCTGCGGATTGCGGTCGATGATGGGAAACCACGTGCTTTGTACCTGTACCATGATCCGATGTCCTTTCAGGAACACGTGGTCGTTCGTGTGAAGATCAATTGTGTATGGCGTCACTTCCTTTGCGACGATTGGTTCTGGCTTTTCAAAACTCTTGCGGAAACGCCCCCTGAAAACTTCATCCGCGACCATCAGTTCGTACCCCCCCATCTTCGGGTCTGGCTCGTACTTTTCCGGATAAACGTCGATCAATTTCACGATCCAGTCGCTATCGGTGCCGGTAGTTGACGCAAAAAGATGCGCAACGATATCGCCCGCGACGGAAATACCTTCGGATAGGGTGTCCGTCTCCCAGGTGAGCGTATCCGGCCGCTGATTTACAAAGCGCTGATCTTCCAGAAGCCAGGTATACCAACGGCTTCCAGAAGAGTACGTTTCTTCCACCGGTCTTTGCCGATAGGGGACAGGATTTGTGGGATCCGAAATGTAGCTTTCAAATTCGTCTGCAGTTTCCGAAGGCGGATCAAATGACAGCTTGCCGCCGGCACTGAAGTAGAGACTTCGCCTTTTCACGCCGTCTGTGGGCGGCCATGCATCCCAGGATTTCCAGGAATTCGTACCGGTCTCAAAGGTCACCACTTTATGTGCGGGGGGTGCGCCCTTGTCTTTAAGCCAATAGGCAAACCAAGGAGCCTGAATGTGCTCGCGGAAATATTTGCTGGTGTCGCTGCCGAAATCGATGTTGCCGAGCTTCGTGCCGGCCACTCGCTCCCATCCGCCATGATTCCATGGACCAACCGCCAAATAGTTGTTGTGATTTGTATCGTTTTTTTCCAGCAATTCGTAAATTGTTACCGGACCGTAGAAATCTTCCTGATCCCACCATCCGGCAACGTTGAGATTCGGAACTTCCAGCTTTAGATCTTTGAAATAACTTGCGAATGACTGCTTTCGCCAAAACTCGTCATAATTTGGGTGTGCCACGAAATCGTTCCAGGTTGGCAGGGAATTATGAAAATAAAGTTTGTTCGCATTCGAAAGCGGTCCCAGCGCAAGATACCATTCGAATGTGTCGTACTTGTCGAATTGAAACTGGAAATTTGTCTTGCCTGTCTCCATGAGGGCCGCGTATTCGAATCCGTAGCTCAGCCGGAACGCTCCGTTGTGATGAAAATCATCACCGAGGAACATGTCTGCCGGCGACGCTTGCTCCGAGACGGCTTTCAATGCCGGGTGAGGCTCCAGGAGCGACATCGCCGTCAGCCAGCCACCATAAGAGATTCCGACCTCGCCTGCGCGCCCATTATTGTGGGGGACATTTTTAATCAACCAATCAATGGTGTCGTAGGTATCGGTCCCTTCGTCGATAGAGTGCGGATCTTTTCTATCGCGTGCTGGCCTCTGCATGACGAAGGTTCCTTCCGAGCCATACCTTCCACGGATGTCCTGGAAAACGAAAATGTACCCATCCGCGAACATTTCTGTGTATAGGCCCAAGTATTGGGAGTAACCCTGCTTGTCGTCCGCTAAGCCATAGGGACTTCGCGTGAGGAGAAAAGGCAGAGGTTCTTTCGCATCTTTCGGAACGTAAATTTCGGTATGGAGCTTCACACCGTCGCGCATGGGAGTCATGGCCTCGGTCTTGTTGAACATCGAACTATGATCAGGCCGCTGCGGCGATTCCTGTCCTTGCGCCGAAAGCCCCAGCAATAGAATTGCGCTTGTGGCTGCGCAGAACAGAAATGACTTGGAGACGGATCGCTTCATCAGTTTTCTCTTGGTCCCCGACACGAGAGCTAAAAGTTCAAGTTGAAATTCAACAGATTCCAAGCCAGCATCAACCATGCGAAGCCAAGGCAGGCCAGCGCGACCAAAGCCTCCGCAAACTTGGCCCAGATCCAGCGTCCCCGGTCTGACCAAGAACGGTAAGCGTTGTAAATAGCAACCAACGCGCCGACGCAACCTAAAACGCCGATAATCTGGATGAGATGAATCCACGGATCGAGGCTCTCGGACAGAGCACCGGAATCCAGGCGGCTGGCCAAGATAACCCAAGCCAAAATGAACACTATGTCGATCACGCAGACGATTTTCACCAGGAAGCGCAAGCGACGATCTCGCGGACTAAGATTGAGCTTCTGCCCATAGTGTTTGCGGACGAGGCCCGCAATGGGCCACAAAATTAAGACAAGTAACAACAGCACAGCGCTCGCGATGAAAAGAAATGAATTAAACCCTTTGCTTTCCAGTCCACCCACGGGCTGAAAGATAAAGAATGGAAAATCTATTGAGAGAACCATCCGGCCCGTTGCATCGCGACGGAAGCCGACAAGATCCTGTCCATTTTTTTGTCGATATAGAAAAGGCCCAATTTCCTGCCAATGAATCAATTCCCCTGCAGAATCTTTAAGGGGATCGATGCGAATTCCTCCATCCGCGTCCGGAGACACTTTCAACTGACCCAACAATGAGGTGACTTTCAAAATATTGGTCTGGGCGCGGCGGCTCGGTTCGTAGTAACCGCTGACAGCCCGAACGTCGGCCTTGGGGTCAGCCACAGGCGCCGCCGCCGGCGGTGTATAGGGGAAATAGCGGTCTAGAATCTTGTCCCATAACTCCGAGCGGTTACTGACCTCGCCCTTGCCCGCACTATTGTAGGAAACGAAAAAACCAATGCCTTGGTCCGGGATCAGGTGAAGATCACTGTGGAAATAACTTGTGTCTCCGGCGTGGCCGATGATCCGATGACCATTGCGCGTTTCTTCGTAAAAACCCAGGCACATGCCGTTGAGAGCAGGATTGTAACCAAACTGACGAGAATGCATGAGCGCCACAGTTTCCGGTTTAAGAATCCGTGCACCTTCATATTGCCCGTCCTGCAGATGAGCAATTATGAAGTGTGAAATGTCCATTGCTGAAACGGCAGAGCTGCCCGCTGGGAAGGCTTGGACGAATTCGTAATCCTTAGCCGGTTGCGATGCAATGGCGTAGCCCGACGACATCATTGGTTTCAATGCGTCCGGCAATGGCTGCACGAATGTTGAATGCGCCATGTCCAGCGGCTTCAGAATGTGCTGTTCGATGTACTCATTGAACGGTTGCCCGGACATCCGCTGCACAATGTATCCAGCCACCGAGGTAGCGTAATTTGAGTAAGCCGGAATTTCGCCGGGAGGGAAAATCCGCGCGGGCATGTGCGCTTTCAAATATTCATCCAGCGGCTTCATGTCGCCGGCGTCTTTTACAAAAAGGTCCTTGGCAGTTTCCTGAAACCCGGAAGTGTGCGTCATGATATTGCGCAGCGTAATGGGTTTGCCAAACGCAGGTGGAATTTTGAAGTCCAGATAATCGTTTACATCGCGATCGAGGTCCAACTTGCCTTCTTCCACAAGTTGCATTACCGCGGTCCATGTGAATAACTTCGAAATCGAGCCAGGCCGGAAAAGAGTGCCGTCCGGAGTTACCGGTTTCTTTGTCGCCACATCCGCATAGCCATAACCCTTAGAAAACAAGACTTTGCCGTCCTTGACGACGAGGACCACGGCACCGGCAATGTTGCCGCGCTCGAGCTGCAGCGGCACGATTCCGTCCACAAAAGCGCGCAAGTCCGGTTCCGTCAACGCCGGCGTGGACGCGGGCGAGGTAGCCTCTTTCGGCGTTTGCGGAACGATTTTCGGGGTTTTCGTTGCGGGGCCTTGCGCCCACGAAGATCCTAGGATTAAGCACAAACAGGCGGCCGCAAGCGTCGTGGCACGCGCGCCGGTATTGGACCGCAAGTCATTTTGTGCGCGAATCAATGCGGCTTGGCGCCGTCTGTTCGCTCTGCGTGCGGAGACCCATTCAAAGAACATTTGCGTCACCTCATTGTTCTCAGAAAATCGTGCCACAGCCGTTAAACAGCGCTCGTCGAAGTCGTCATGCTCCCAACCGGAACCGTTTCCGACCGAACCGTCAGCTTTTCCATGCGATCGGTTCGGACGCGAAAACCAAATCCCGGTGCAGTTGGGACTGCAATCGTGCCGCGAGAGCTGACTTCCACTTCAGGCTCGATAATGTCTTCACTCCAATATCTTTGGCTCGCGGAAACATCCCCGGGCAAGGTAAATCCAGGCAGCGACGACATCGCAATATTGTGCGCGCGGCCAATGCCTGTCTCGAGCATGCCGCCGCACCAGACAGGGATCTCGTGGCGAAGGGCGAGCGCTTGAATCTCGCGAGCCTGAGAAAATCCTCCCACTCGGCCGAGCTTGATATTGATAATGCGGCACGCGCCAAGTTCCAATGCATATCGGGCATCTGTCGCACTGCCGATTGATTCATCCAGGCAAAGTGGTGTGCTGAGCTGCCGCTGCAATTTTGCATGGTCCACTAAATCGCCCGGAGCCAGAGGCTGTTCGATCATCAGCAGGTCGTAGTTATCGAGTTCTTTCATTAGCGGCGCATCGCGATCAAGTGAATACGCCGCGTTGGCATCCACGGAGAGGACGATGTCTTTATAACGGGAACGCACTGCTTGAACCAGTTTCAAATCCTGCCCGGGCTTGATTTTTATTTTTATGCGCTGATATCCGCTGTCGAGCTCTCGCGCAATTACTTCAAGCAACTCATCCATGCTGGACTGAATTCCTATCGAAACGCCGCAAGCGATCTCCGCACGTGTACCGCCCAGATGCTTCCAAAGCGGCAAGCTGAGTCGCCTCGATTCCAAATCCCAAACAGCGGCTTCCACCGCGCCTTTCGCCATTTGATTTCCGCGAATTGACGAAAGTTTTTGGAACACGCTATCAGCTCGTACATCTTGCGATGCAAGTAACGGCGCAATGTGTTTCGCAATGATGATCCATGCCGTGTCGATTGTTTCCCCGCTAAAGAGCGGAGCTTCCATGGCGACACATTCGGCGTAACCCGCAGCACCGCTGCTATCGATTGCCTGAACGATCAATACGCGGCGGTTTGTAGTTCGGCCAAAGCTAGTTTCAAACGGATACTTCAGCGGTAAGTTCAGTTCACGAAGTACCAGCCGGTCCAGTTGCATTTGCGACACGTCAATTAGTCCTCTTGTTCAATGCTTGCAACTGAACTTCTCCGCGCAGGGCTACCACGTGTGTCGCGGCCCACAAGGAATTACGAGCAGCTAGAAATACAGCTTCAATGCGAACTGAATAATTCGCGGAGCCACACTTGTTGTGGAGATCACACCAAACGCTGGATCTACGGCTAATTTGACCACGGGATTGGGACCGACTAGGGTCACACCCGAACCTGCAGGCGGACAGGTTAATCCAACCGCGCAGACGGACCCGAAATCAAGAACCGGATTTGAAAACGAGGGTGTGTTGAACGCGTTGTAGAACTCCGCTCGGAATTCGAGATTCCTGACTTCACTGTGACCCAACGCGGTCTTCTTAATAATCGATATATCGAAATCCTGCTGCGCCGGACCAACCACGTTTCCAAGCCCGCCATTGCCAAATCCCGTTGCCAAACCATCGGCACCTATAACTGGCGGGGCTGTAAAACATGCTCCATTAAAAAAACCATTCAACCTGCTGGTGACGGAACCATGCGTGACGAGATTGCCGCCGGAGCAGCCCGCCACGATCTGAGCTCGGTCCTGGTCGGTGCTGCTGATACCAAAGGCATTCAGCGTGTTTGTTTCATATATGCTGAGTTTGTCTCCGCTTTGGACCGTAGTTACTCCGGCCACAGACCAACCGGATAGCACGCGGCCGCTTAACGAAAAATGATCTTTCGGGGAAGGAAAATCGTAAACGTAGCTAACGACAAATCGTTGCGGACGTATATAGGGGTCGAATCCGTAGTTGGAAGCGTTGGTCTGATTGCCGGTTAGTACGCCCCCGGCGATCAATCCTTGGACGTAGCCCGGATCGGTTTCCAGAGCCGAGGCCCAGGTATAGGAAGCCAGAAATTGCAAGCCGTTGCTAAACCGATGGCTGAGGCTTACCTCCAGAGCGTTGTACCAGGAAGCTCCATTGCTGGCGACGAGTGTTGCAGCCGACGGACTAAATCCTTCAATCGGAACTCGTAAAGGTATATTGGCCACGGTGTTAGTTGTTTGTCCACGTATGGGAGTCACAGTGGCATCGAGCGCCTGGTTGAACGCTTGCTCCTCGATTAGTTTGGTCCCTCGCGCTCCGTGGTAGCCGACATCCAACAGAAAGTTATGCGAGAGGCTGGTCTGGAGATCCATGCTGTATTGCTGAACGATCGGCGGCCGGAAATGCGGTGAAAAAATAATAGGTGTCAAAGGAGGGGTTGTCGGAGTGGTTGGGGAGTATGTCGGAAACGATGGTATCGGCGGGAAGGCCGGAAACGCCGTGTCCACCGAAGTCAGGGAGAAATTCTCCCGCAACACTCCGAAAGGAGGAGCGGTGAGGAGCTGCAAAAACGGCTGTCCCGTCGTCCGAGTGTAATAAATTCCATATCCTCCGCGAAGCACCATACGGTCAGTGCCCGGTAACTGCCAGGCGAATCCCACGCGCGGTTCCCATCCGTTTTGTCCGTCATTATCGAGTGCCGTATTTGTATTGGCACGAGTGGGCATACTGCCGTCCGCTGCTGTTGGGAGCGAGCCGGGGAAGTTGGACGCGACCACATAGCCCGCCAGCGACCCACTGGCTGGCGGGTTAGGGTTTGCTGCCGCGATATTAAACGTTGACGCCCGTCCCAGCTGCTCTCCTATTTGCCCTTGACGTTCGTAGCGGAAGCCGAGGTTCAGGTTTAACCGTGGAAGTATTTTGTAATCGTCCTGGACGTATAGATCGCCATTCCAGATCCTCCATTGCCGGGCGGTTTCTGCCGGCAGATCGACACTGACGAAGGGGCTTCCGGTAAGAAAGGCGTTAAACGACAAATAGCCGAGCGCAGCAAGGAAGTGAAAGGTTTCTAGATTGATCTGGGTTCGGTCAATATCGCCTCCGAAATGAAACGAATGCTTTCCGCGGACATAGGTGACCGAATCACCGAAACTAAAGGCGTTCTGATAAACCGATACTCCCTGACCGTTACCGCCTACATTGAAGGTTCCCTGCACAAGAATCTGCGGAACCACATTATCTGCCGGTGGGGCAGGTACGCATAAACTCGCCAGCGTTATCACTCCTGAAACGCTTCCAGCACATGCCGGACTATTCGCAAAATTTACATTTGGATATGTCTGTCCTAGCAGGCCAACAGTGCGATGGAATCCAAAAACGGCTTGATTCAGAAGATGATCGTTGAAAGTATACGTGTGGGTTATCGAAAGATCCTGAAACCCATTATGTGACGATTGCGGAAATCCGGGTACTGTCACCGTTGTCAAACCGATATTATTTGGAGGAAAGGCTTCTGTTGATGTGCTGCTCAGCGTAAAGAACTTGACGGAAAAATGGCTCTTTTGGTTTTGCACGTAGTCCACATCGGCAACGTATTGGTTATCATTATACGGACAAGGCGAGCTGAATGCCGCGGTGCCGGCGCTGTTTTGCGGGGCGGGAACGACGAATTGACCGTTGGGCAGTTGCGCATTCAGAACTGCGAGCGCCGTCGGCGAAATTGGAGTAGTGATGCCGAACGTGCTGGCGAGCGCCGTCGCAGTGCGGCTGGTCGCATCATTCGTCAGTCCCACCGGCAAACTACCTCCCGTGGCGCAGCCGACACTCAATCCGTCTTTTTCTCGAGTACCTTGGTAGGATCCAAAGAAAAATAGTTTGTCTTTCTTTATTGGACCGCCAACAGTACCACCGAATTGATTCTGATTCAGAATGCCGCGTGGCAACTTATTCTGGTTAAAGAAGTAATTATTGGCATTTAGATCTGTATTCCGAAAGTATTCCCAAACGTCACCGTGAAATTCATTAGTGCCGGATTTTGTTACTACGTCCACATTCGCGCCTGCATTTCGCCCGTAAGAAGCGTCATACTGGCCGGTCTGGACCTTAAATTCCTGGAGCGAATCAGGATTGGGGACGGGAATGCCGCCGCTGATGCTGCCGGAACCCATCAGATCATTGACCTGAGTGCCGTTCATCTGAAAATTGTTGTCGTTCACAATGTCTCCAGACGTAGAGTACTCAATTCCCACATTTCCGCGCCCGATCTGAGCGGCGTCAGTAATGTCAGAGGAAACGCCCGGCGAAAGGCCCAGAATCTGCATGTAATTTCGAGTAACCAGTGGCAAATTTTCGACCATGCGCTGATCGGTTACGTTCCCGAGCGCGCTGGAAGTTGTATCAAGCTGCGTAGCTGCGCTCTGTACCGTTACCGTTTCTGTGATCGAGCCGACTTCCAACTTGATGTCCAACGTCGCTGTTTCCGTAACGTGAATTTCAACGCTCGGGAAGGTGGCCTTCTTAAAATTTGTTGTTGATGCTTCCACGCTGTACCGGCCCGGCGGTAACAACGCAGCCAGGTAGCTTCCATTGCTCTGGGTAATCGCTTCACGTGTCTGCCCTGTTGCGGCGCTAATGACCCGGATCGTGACGCCCGGCACAACTCTGCCGCTCGGGTCCGTTACCGTACCGTTTATGGCTCCGGTCTCCGCTGTTTGCGCAGAGACAACCGGAACGGTCATAAGCGCAGCGCCCACTGCTAATAGTGCGCAGAAGTGCGGGAGGTATCTGTTACGGGTGGCGCTACTGCGTGCGGAAGATCGCTTCTCTTCGATTCTCATTGAGATGTTCTCCCATCCTTGAATGGAAACGCGAGAAATGTGCCACGTATTTTTACGCTCAACTGTTCGATTAACAAATGAAATGCGTGTTTCACAATGTCATTACTGTCCCGTATGGCGTGAAATCTAGTCACACAATGTAGATTTGTCAAGTTGTTTTACGTTATTATCCAGGCCGGCTTCGGATGTGAAACAAATGGAACATATCAAAAGAACGTTGAAGCCTTATGTGACAACAACATCCGGTTCAGCTTTGCTGAACGCGAACGCCGGAATGTTATAGTCCCCACTCAATTCTGAATTTCAGGAGGATAGCTGATGTCGCTTTCAGTAACGCGCAGAGGCTTTTTGAAGTTGAGCCGACAGGCTGTTGCCGGAGCGATTACGGCTCGTTTTTTTGTCCTGGAATTGCAACCGCAAGAAACCAAGAGCCAGTATGCGGAGTGCTTCAAAGACTTAGATGCTTTCGTCGCGCAATACATGCGGGCAATGAATGCACCGGGGATGACCCTGGTCATGGCCGATCGCGATGGAGTGCAGCGCGTCGCAACCTACGGCTTCGGAGACACGGAATCGCACGTGGCCATCAAACCGCAAGACCTTTTCGAAATCGGCTCGATCAGCAAGTCTTTCGTGGCCAACTGCCTGTTGCAACTGCATCAGGAAGGAAAGCTCGACTTACAAAAACCAATCGCGGAGTATCTTCCGTGGTTTCGTATTCAATCCAAGTTTTCACCTATCGACACGCATCATCTTCTGACCCACACTTCTGGATTACCTGGCGATGGTCCGCTCTTTCTATCGGATCCAGCCGCGAAACATCGCGCGGCCTACGCCCCAGGGAGCCATTTCCATTATTGCAACACCGGTTACGCAGCTCTCGGCCATTTAGTCTGGACGTTGGATGGTCAGCCGCTAGCAGAAAGTTTTCGCAGGCGCATCTTCAATCCTCTGGGTATGACGCAGACTGAACCATTCATTTCACTCGACATTCGCGAAAAACTTGCCAAGAACTACATGGTCTTTCAGAACGATCGCCCATATCCGCATCATGGTCGGCTGGCGGAGGCGCCCGCTATCGTGGTGACTGACGGCGCAGGCTGCATCGCTTCCACCCCTCACGACATGGGACTTTATATCCAAATGATCGCTAATCTGGGCAAGAGCCCAAAAGGTCCAATGCTCTCGAAGGAAAGCTTCGATCTTTTCTCGCATCCGCACATCCCGGCAGACGAGTTCGGTCCCACCGCTAGCTACGGTTACGGTATTGCAGTGGATACGCTCGATGGTCACAAAATGTTGCGGCACACTGGCGGCATGGTGTCTTTCGCATCGGCACTGCAAGTTGATATCGACGAAGGCGTGGGAACGTTCGCCTCAATCAATGCGATGCAAGGATATCGGCCAAACCCCGTCGCTCAGTATGCCATTCAGCTCATGCGTGCGAACCGCTCCGCCAAATCTTTCCCACCGATGCCGACAACGGATTCTCCGGCCTCGGTAAAAAATGCGTCCGACTATCTAGGGAAGTATGAAAGCTCTGAAGGGCCTACCTTCGAAGTCGTGGCCACCGGCGATAATCTTTTCTTGATTTATCAAGGAGTCCGCGTTGCGCTTGAAAACGCGCATGGCGATATGTTTATCGCGCCACATCCGGATTTCCAGCATTTCATGCTGGTCTTTGGCCGTGCCGACTCGAAGGATCCTCACAGTTCGGTGGTGGAGGCTTCATGTGGTGGCCAATGGTTTACGAATTCAAAATATACGGGACCAAAAACTTTTACCTATCCGAAAGAGTGGGAACGATACGTGGGCCATTATCGTAATGAGAGTCCCTGGGTCGGCAGCGCTCGAATCGTCTTGCGAAAAGGAAAGCTGATGGTCGATGGCCTCGTTATGCTTGAGCCAGGCGAGGACGGCATGTTTATTTTGCAGGACGAAGAAAACAGTCCCGAGTGGATTCGTTTTGACGATATTGTCAACGAGCGCGCCATGCATCTAAAGCTCTCTGGTGAGGACCTCTGGCGTGTAATGGCAGATTAGGCTTATTTATAATTGTTCATGAATTCTTTAAGGATTGGGACTTTTGTTTGGGGCGCTCTTAGGCCGCCCCGTTCGTGCACAGTCGGGCGTCAAAACGATGGTAGGGATTAGGAGTAAAGTCGGAAAGTGCTCTAGAATGAAACACGCACTTCATGTCGGGGCGTAGCGCCAGCCTGGTAGCGCGCCTGCCTTGGGCGCACGACACTCGACTCCAACAACTCCGTCCATTACTTCTAACTACTAACGTTTCCAATAAATCGGGGAATCTGCTTTTCGCTCAAAGCTAACCCCAGGGGTATGAAAACGTTCGATTCGTGCACAGTTCGTGCACAGTCGATGACGACACCTGGTTCTGCCTAAGAACCTGCTCACTAGGCACGCGTATCTCCGCCTGCAAAAAGCATTCGGTTAACAGCCGCTTGAGTAACTTCGTCACGATTTGCCGGAGCGGGAGTTTTCCGAGGAGGATCAGCGAGTTGCGATGAAACGGGACGAGTCAACTTCTCTTCTTTATTCACCTTTTATTCGCAATTCCTCACCATTTGCCCCTACTACCGTGACATTTTCGTGACAGTCGAGCAATCGGCTAGCGACCGAATGCTCGGCGATCTGCTCAACCTATCCTGAGTCCAACGGGCCCTAGATCGAACCGGCGACTCTATCGTGGGAGCTTCACTCCCAAAACCTCAACCCGTTCGATTTCGGGCGGTTTGGAAAACAATTCGGCTGCCTTAGCCATGAGAGCCTTGGCGATTGGACCGCTCAGATGAGCCTGGCGTCCGCCCTCGTCGGTAAACGCATCGAATATCCCGAAAGTTGTCGGGCCCAACCGCAGCGCGAACCACAGCGGTGTTGTCACTTCTTCGTTGGCCAGGGCAAGTCCTGCTTCCAAGAACTTCGCAACCTCATTTTCCTTCCCGGCTTTTGCTTCCAAGCGCGCGAACAGTGCAACTGTAAGCATCGGTTTCTCCTTGGGTGAACTATCTCGCGTAGCCACGCTAGCTCTTTGGCAGGTCGATATGCCATTGGCAAAATCGCCAAATTTGATAGTATATTTGCCATGAGAATCTATGTCCTTGTCTTGGATGGCGTTTTTGATACGGGTCTGGCCACCGTTCTTGATGCGTTTGCAACCGCCAATGATCTTGCGGAAATGTCTGAACTCGCCCTGCCACGCTTCGACGTGACGATGGTCGGTGTGCGCAAGAATGTTAAGACATCGCAAGGACTCGTCGTCCCCGTTAATCCCATCCCCTCGCGGTCCATCCCTGAATGGGTCGTGGTTCCGGCAATCGGATTCAAGACCCCAGAGCCACTTGAAGCAGCGCTTGCGAGATCCGATGTGGGCGACGCCTGCGCGGAGCTACGATCGTGGTCGCAGCACGGCACAGCAATAGCCGCCGCCTGTGTCGGAACGTTTGTTCTTGCTGAATCCGGACTTCTCGACAATCAAGACTCGACAACCACATGGTGGCTCGCTCCCTTGTTTCGGCGAAGATATCCGAGAGTCTGTCTGGACGAATCGCAGATCATCGTAAAGTCCGGAAGGTTTGTTACCGCCGGGGCAGCTCTCAGCCACATGGACTTGGCGCTATGGCTCGTACGGCAGAAGAGCCCAAAACTCGCGGCGTTGACCGCAAAATACCTGGTCGTCGACTCGCGGCCGCTGCAATCTGTTTACATTCTCAGCGATCACCTCGCCCACTCAGATCCGCTCGTGGAACGTTTCGAACGTTGGGCTCGAGGGAGACTCATGTTGGGATTTTCGCTTGACGACGCCGCTCAAGCTGCCCGATGCAGCAAGAGAACACTAGCAAGGCGGTTGCAGACCGTCTTGGGAAAAACGCCGTTATCTTATTTCCAGGAACTTCGTGTCGAACGCGCCGTGCATCTTCTGAAAACGACACAGGAAGGTGTGGAGGAAATTGCTGCGCGCGTCGGATACTCGGATGGCGTAACACTCCGGTTACTTCTGCGGCGCCATCTCGGACACGGCGTTAAGGAAATCAGACGCCGCACTGGAGCGTATTTCAACTGATGAATGATCAGCTCATCATGAATTCGCGGTCCGCCGCCTGAGCAAAATCTTTACGGTTTCGGCCCAAGATCGATCGATTTCTTCTCTGCCGACGTCCTCGTTGCCGTCTCCGAGGTGCAAACGAACAAATCGAATCAGTCTTCGCCACGCGCTAACCCGTTTCGATTCGGTGTGATAAGATTTCTGGTTCAACCGTTCCACATCTGTGCTCTGCGGACACCCAGTAATTGCCATGGACGACTTACTCGCGATCAATACCGCCAAAAGCAATTTCCGAGATGCTTTCACCGACGGTGATGTGGACCGTATTTTGGCAATGGCGGACCCCGACCTCGTGAGCTTCTCCGAAGGTCAGCCAAGCGAATTCGGGCGGCCCGGACTGGATGCACTGAAAACGCGCTTGCACCGTTTGTTCACCCGATTTACAGCAAAGCTGGTGGTGATTGAAGTGGAAATCCGAGTCGAAGGCCCGGTGGCTCACGCGTACGGCTGGCACGAATTGACGCTCACGCCGAAACAAGGAAGCGATCCGGTTCGTCATCGATTCCGCTTCATGGAGGTCTGGCGCAAGACTCCGGAGGGAAGTTGGAAGTTATGGATGTATATCGACAACCAGGATGTCGCTGACAGGACTTAGAATCGCCGCAACCTACCCCACATGCGAGATTATCCCAGATCATGAATCTTCTTGTATAATCGCGCACTAAATCCCTCCGGCATCGGGAAGGTTCTTCCGTCACCGACCAGCTGTACGACATTCCGTGTGCCATCCAGCACCGCCGCGCAGTGTGCGCAGGCTTCGAAATGCGCCCGCATCCGCTCGCGGAGTTCACCTGAGATCTCACCATCAAGGTAGTTCGAAATCTCCCGCCAGACTTCGACGCAACTGATTTCAATGATGCTCATTGCATCCTTCCCTTTTTACGATCCGTTCCATTACCGATTTTCTGTTCTCCATCTGCCGTCAATACCCGGAGATAGCAAGTCTCGAAGGATCAACCTGCCACGGTGTAGACGGGTTTTCACGCTCCCTTCCGGAATTCCGAGAATAAGTGCAGCCTCCTTGATGCTGAGATTCTCGACGTCCCTTAAGACGACGACGTCCCTGTAACGAGGACTGAGAGAGTTAATTGCGCTTTCGAGCGCATGCCGTGCTTCGTCAGTTTCCAGCACCTCCAAAGGGATCGGCCGCCAGTCCGCGAAGTCCTTCGGCCAGTAATCCCCTTCGGCGTCCTGCTGCTTTGTGTCGATGGACTCGAACAGATGCTGCCGGTTTTTTCGTAACTTCATCCTGGCTTCGTTGAAAGTGATCTGTACGAGCCAGGTGCTAAACTTCGATTCGCCGCGGAAACTTGAAAGATGTATAAATGCCTTGAACACGGCCTCTTGAGAAACCTCCTCAGCATCTTGCGGGTTTCTCAATATCGAAATCGCGGTCGCGTAAACCAAGCGCTCATAAGGGCGGACGAGCTCCTCAAATGCCTGCGGCTCTCCCCCGCACACGCGCTTGATGAGCTGCGCCTCTTTCGAACTCAGTTCAGGCTCGGTCACATCCATCGATTAAGAACCACAAAAATCCCTCAGTCCCAGAACCGCCCACGTGCGTGACGCCGAGATCGGCTGCAGAATTGAAGTGAAACTTACTGCACGAGCCTCTGACTTTGTTCCGAAACATCAACCGCTACCGCGTCGCGACTGTGAGGTAGATTCAACTTTTCCGGGAAAGTTTCACTATGAGTCCAAATCCGCGAGTAGCCTTCCATCCAATGATACGAGTTGCCTGCCAATTCCCTCATTTCGCGATGGACGACGGTGTCAAGGTTTTGAACTCTTCGCCGAACCGGTCAGAGTTATCCGAGAATGATGGGTAGCAACACACCCATCCCCAGCGCGAAAATCCAAAGCGCCGGAGCTGGCGTCCCGACCGGACGAATACGACGGATTTCATAAGCTGCCGTTCGTGGACTTAACAGTAGTTTGTGTCGGTGGCGGCTCTCCAGCGAGAGGAACACAAACGCCGTTGTAGCTCCGAATATCAAATGCCCCATAAGAGACGGAAGCAGCGCAGAGACAGCGTTCGCGCGCCAGTCGGTCTCACCTGTAAGCAAAAGTGGGAGTAGCGTTATGGGTCCGAGATACCACCAGATCAAGCCGAACAGCCAACCCCACATTACGCCGAGCCCGAGGCTCGGAGACTCGCGCCGAAACAAGAGCCCGAATGTCATCCCCACGATCATGCTCACCACAAGATGGATCATTAGTGCCCGCACGATTGTGAGGGGGGTATCGAGACCCGCGATTTGAGGCAGTACCCCGGTAGCAAACATGATCGGGCTCGAAACGATTCCGCCCGCGAAACCAGCCAGAGCACCCCAGCCAAGCGAGCGCAACACCAGCAATCCCGGCCCCCCGGGCTCGCGATTCAGAGGATCGGATTCAATGAATAACTTCACCCAAAGCCGATCAATCGTCGCGTACGCGATCCCAAGGACAAGGCCGTAGAGTATATGTCCGACCAGCGACCCGAAAACTTCGTTTCCACGGTCGGCCGACCAGTCGAGCGACATCCTGGAAACCAGCGGAAAGATCGTAAGCGGCCCCAGAAACCACCAGAAGATGCCAAAGCCCAGGCCCCAACCCATCGACGATCCGTAGCCACGCACGTCCCACTGAAATAACAGACCGAAACTCGATCCGATCAGCATCGCGACCGCAAACTGAAGCGTCGTATTCGCGAACCGCGAGTTGAATTCTCCCAGCCCCGCAATCAAAGGAAAGAAATCTCCGGCAGAAGACCAGTGACCAAAAATCATGCCGCCCAGCACTCCGGCAAATCCTCCGACGACCAGGGCACGGCCCAAGTGGAATGGCACTCTGCCGGTAGTCTTCTGCAGACCCCCGCGAATTCCCAACACCAGTCCCACCGGCATTCCGAGGCAAAGAAGATATGCCACAAGCTCCGGAAAGCGACTACGCGCATCGCTGATGCGCGCCATCGAGTGGCCCGCATTTGTAACCAGTGGCATCAATCCCGCTGGAAAAACGATCCAAAGAAGCAAAGCGCATGAGATCCCCCAAATCAATCCGGCGCCCCCACTGCTGGCCCTCCTTGCAAACAGGAGGCCGAAAACGAGCCCGAACAATCCTCCGAGCAGCAGCCCCTGAATGAGAGACGTGGCGAGAAGTAAACTTCCGAGCATGCCGCCCAGTCCACCGACACCAAGAGCCGTCCCAAGTTCCCGTTTTCTGGAGCTACCGGTACCTTCCTGTGCGGCATTCTGGAGTGACAACTTGCCTTCAACCATTAATGCTCCTCACCGCAAGTCGATTGTCTGCACAATATCGCGCGGAAAAAAAAGTTCGATTGTCCAATCCACCAGAACTCGTATCTTCCTTTCGAGCCCTGGCAGCTTCGAGAGATATATGCCCCGCCACAACAGCCAAGCGAATAACCCGGAAAACCGAAGCGACTTTCGAAGAAGTGGCACTTTCAGTTCGGCACATGCGGTCTGATGGCCTATCACGCAAAGTGCCCCCAGCGATTCGAAATGGAACCGTTCTTTGGGACGGTTCTCGAACTGAGCCCGAATGTTCCCGGCGAGAACTTCAGCCTCGCGCCGAGCAAATTGTGCAGTCGGAGGACAAGATTTTCCCGACACTGAATCGACCACCGCCGCACAATCTCCGAGCGCCCACAACTGCGCATGGCCTGCCAGATTGAGCGAATCGTCGACTACGATCGTTCCCCGCTTATCCTTTTCGAGCGGCAGTGATTTCAGTAGCGGATGGGGCGCTGTTCCCGCCGTCCAAACCAGAGTATGGCAGGGGATTTTGCCATCGCTGAGTGTGACGACCCCCGGCTGTACGTCCGCTACCCGCGTGTTCATCCGAAATTTGACGCCTCGGGCTTCCATCTGGTGCTGCGCATAATTCCCGAGCGATTCACTCAGTTCGGGAAGGATTCGATGGCCCGAATGGACCAGGACAACGCTCAACTCCTCACTCGATAGATTTGGATAATCCGCAAGGATGCCGTGCGCGAAATCATTGATCGAGCCGGCAAGCTCAACTCCCGCAAACCCTCCGCCCGCAATCACAAACGTCAGTAGAGGCACTCGAAGAGAATGCTCCCTCTGCTGGTCGGCGCGCTCGAACACGTCAATGACCTGGTTTCGAATTCTTATCGCATCAACCAGGCTTTTGAAATTGAATGCGAATTTCTCAACATTCAACATCCCGAAGTGGTTCGAGACCGAACCCAACGCAAATACCAGATGATCGAACGGGACGGCACGCGGGTTTTCGACTCCTGATTCAGATCCACCAGCGATCAAAACGTTGCGTGCTTCAAGATCAACGCCGATCGCCAAACCGCGAATAAACTGCGTTTGTGCAAGACTGCTCCGCAACGGAGTGCTAATGTGACTGGGCTCGAGGCTGCTTCCCGCGACTTCTGCCAGCATCGGTGTGAAAAGCAGTGCGTTCGTGTCGCTTACGATCGTGACTCGAACGGAGCGAATCCCTTGGAGTTCTTTCTCCAAGCACTCCGCCGTGCGCATTCCAGCAAAGCCACCTCCGAGGATCACGATTTGTTTCTCGTTCTCGGCCGTTGACGGTGACCCCTCTGTCCTCTCCGGCCCCAACACTCTTTCCGCGGCGTCGGTAAGCCCCTGACTGAACAGCCCCAAAAGTGCTCCGTACGATACCCAAACAACCAGCGCCGGAAAATGCATTCGCATTTCGCCCGAAGTCCACTGCGGCATCTGTCCGAAAAGCAGCGGAATCCCGATTATGCTGATCAACCCCCACAGCGGTATTCCCAGCGCGGCTCCGGTCATGAGGCTATCAACATACGCGCCCCGTGTGGGACTGAGGCTCGTGGAAAAGAGCGCGCCGATGGCAATACCAAGGAGAACGCTAACTAACCGATGGTCGGGACCGGCGAGAAGCACCACGCTGGCCACCCCTCCCGCCACCAACCCAACCAAACTTCGTCTCAACACAAGCTTCATGGGGTGTTTTCGCTCGCGGTTTTCAATCGGCGTTGCAGATCATGCCGCTCGGTTGCCCTTTCAAATCACTTCGTCCACGGACTCGGTGCTCGCCCATTGGCAATGCGGCTGCGACCGGAACGCTCCTCGAGCACATCGTAACTCCTCGTCGCCGTTCGATGAATTTCCGCACTCCACGATAGGGGCCGTCCCTTGGTATCTCTTACGAATGACCCGATTCAATAGAGTGTCCAGTGCCAGCTTGCCCGGGCCAAATACGAGGATCAGGATTCCCACAAAATGAAAAATAAAGGGATCGGCGTTATAGAATTTGCTCGGATCGGAAAAAAATGACAAAAGCGCCTCGCGATCCGCCGTCCAGAACGCCACAGACATATCGATCACCAGGCCCAGTGCCGCGATCCGCGAAAAAAGACCAAGTGCCAGCAGAATTCCGCACACGAATTCAAACGTCGAAACAAACACTGCTGTCGCTCCCGGCGCCGGCAAGCCGAGGCTCGCGAAAAATTCCACTACGTGCGGAAGGTTGTGCAATTTACCCCACCCGTTTTGAGCAATTTGCCATCCCCAATACAATCGCACTGCCAAAAGAAACGGGGATTGCAAGCTCGAAATCGCCTTTGCGAATCTGTCGTACAGACGTAGCACCTGTCTTTCCGCAGCATTGCTCATCGGCTATCGTGACCTCATCCGGCTAACCGCTCTGCGGTCGGCCTTTTCTTTTTGGAATGCTTTTCCACGGCGCAAAACCAGCCAAACGATGCCCAATTCTCGAACCATCCTCTAATCTCAATCGTTTGATCGAAGCAACGCGGTGTCCCGTCCAACGCGAATGTCACTGCGTCGCTCAAGGATTTCCCACTCTCCAGTGCCGAGAGGACAACGAATTGTTTACGATCGAGCCGGCGAAAATAGACTTCATCTTCCACGCGATGCACAGCGAGAAAGACAGGCTTGGGCTCCAATTGCGCGACCCTCGTTACATGTCTGCGTTTCTTTCTCTCGTTAACTCCGTTACTCGCCGTGCCAAAACTGACTCCGTTGTTACGAACCACGGGAAGTAGTTCATCCACGGGATAACGCAGAGCGAGCAGGCTCATACAAGGCTGCAGACGGAGACGCAGGCCGATGGGATTTCTACCCGCGAGATCTTCAACTTGAAGGGGCGGTTCTTTCTTGCCATCAAAGGCCTCAATCTCGGCCCATTCCAGCCGAGCCATGTCTAGAGCCAGCCCCTGCCGGGAGTCGCCCCAGGCTGGATGTTTTTCCAGCCATCCCGCCAACCGTGCGCCCAGATTGCGTAATGTGAACGACCGCGATGGTCGGTCGACAAGATATGCCGTCGCCATCGCAGAGAACCGCCGGCCACCCAAGACTGCCTCCAGTCCCGGAAAATCCTCGGCCAAAGCGGACAGAACGCGGAACCAATATTGCCGGTTGTAAATCTCCAATCGCTCGAAGGAAGTGAGGCGGGAATTGGGTTTGATGATTTGAGATGCGACAACGCGCAATGAGCGGCCATCGGGCGCAATCGCCCGCATGCGTTCCGACCGCGTTAGCGGGGTCATTACCGCGCGAACCATCTTGCGTTGGAGAGTGAGTAGCTTCATATGGCGGCAGCGAGCGAAGCGGTCGCCAGGTAACGGTTGGCCTTCAGCGCCTCGTCACGCACTTCATCAAACGAAGGGATGCTGTCGTCCCATTCAAGAAGCGTGGCCGTGAGTCCCGCGCGTTCAATGGCCCGCGCATAGAGTTTCCATACGGGGTCAATTACGGGGTGATCGTGGGTGTCCAGAATATATTTGCGATACTTCGAATGTCCGGCGATATGGATTTGCGCCACGCGCTCAGCCGGAACGCTGTTCACATAAGTGAAGGGATCAAAACTATGATTCTGCGACGAAACATAAATGTTGTTCACGTCCAGAAGAATGCCGCAATCGGCGCGTTCGACCACCTCGTTGAGGAACTCCCATTCGGTCATTTCGGAAACGTGAAACTCGGCATAGCTGCTTACGTTTTCAACTGCCACGGGGATTTCCAGAAAGTCGCGGACTTCGCGAATTTTCTGCGCGGTGATCCGCGCGGCTTCGAAGGTGTAAGGCATCGGTAGCAAGTCGTGCGTGTAGCGGCCATCGACGCTGCCCCAGCAAAGATGATCCGAGAGCCACGGCGTTTTCGTGCGCCGAGTCAGAGTTTTCAAGCGGCGCAAATGCTCGCGATCAGCTCGCTGCGCCGATCCGAAGTACATCGAAACTCCGTGCTGCACGACTTTGTACTGCTCCAGGATTTGGTCGAGTATCCTTAGCGGGCGTCCGCCATCAATCATGAAATTTTCGGAGATGATTTCGAACCAGTCCACGACGGGCTTCTGCCTCAAAATGTGATCGTAGTGCGAAGCGCGCAATCCGATCCCGATTCCGTAGTCAGTAAAATTGTTATATGCGTTGGGAGGCATGTCAGGCACACCGTCCCCCGGGGCGGACGTTGTTCAGCCGCCCCGGAGGAGTTCAGTGTAGGTCGACGTTACTTGGGGGACGAGTCGTCGGCCGGCGGCTTTGAACCGTCGGTGGCGCAACCGCCCTTGCCCTTGCAAGAGTTCTTGCCCTTGCAACCGTTGTCACTCGACTTACAACCACCCTTGCCTTTGCACGAGTTCTGCCCCTTACAGGCGTGCTTTTCCTTCACCTTTTTGTCAGAGTTCTGCGATTGATCCTGTCCCAGAAGCGACGAGCGCACCCCGGAAAGAGTGTTCGACGCCTGAATCGTCCCGGCAGTACCTGCAAGCAAGCCCGCAAGCGCGGCGCCCGCCACTAAGGCTTTCTTTGATGTTGTCATTTCTTGAATTTCCTCCTGTTCGAAAGATATTGCTCTACAGCACGTTTTCCCCGCTGAGTTTGAACCTCAAAGAGCGCAGAGAGACGAATCGGCTCCCACCTTCCGAGGTCGAAGTTGGTTGTTCGCGCGGACCACGTGGGCCCGATCACGAGACAGACCGAACTTCGAGCGGTGTGATTCAAGATGTCCCGGAAAGTTTCACAGTCGAGATATTTCTTTCGCACGTCCGTTCCGACGTCTCCGACAGCCATCTGGCTCCGGACATGGAGCGGCCCGGTTCGATCTCAACCCCTTATCTTGCTTCTCTTACCGTTCCCTTGAAGGTCAGGCGCGCGCGAGGGTCACGCGCGGAAGCCCGGCCGCCCAAATCCAACCGTATCGGCTAACGAGAGCCCCGAGGAGGAAACAAATGCCAGCGGAATAACGACCTGCCTGCGACGAGCCCCGTTGCTTCGCTTCGTCGTGATTTGTGTGGCGGTCTACGATTCCGCAATGCACGCTCCGCCCTGTACCAGCAAACCTTGGCTTCCGGGACGCCTCTTGCCCTGCGGTGTGATTCGAAATCTCTCCCGAAGTTTCACGAAACGGAAGAAATTTCCCGGCCTCATTTACCGAAACTTCTTTCATTTCGGTGAATCAGACTCAGCGCACAACACAAAGAAGGTCATGACCAAACACTCGCCCAATGTCGCTCCCCAGGAGTCCAAAGACATCGTCCAATTGGCGTGCCTGGAGGTGTGGGGCGGAAATCGCAGGGTGAATCACTCCGTCGAGCTTCCCGGATTGGCTGGCTGGATTTATTCCGATCCCGTCGCAACAGCCGAGCTCGGCGGCGACGTTCATTACATTTCTGTCTGTTCGAAGGGAATTATCTCGCGGTTCGCTCTCGCCGATGTTTCAGGCCACGGCCGATCGAGCAGCGTTATGGCTCAATTGCTCCGGAAACTGATCAACAAGCACATCAATACCTGGGACCAGTCCGAACTCATGCGCGAGTTGAGCGAATCGCTGCGAAACACTAAGAAGAAAGGCGAGCAGTACGCTACGGCGACCCTCTTTGCGTATTGCCGTCCGACCCGCGAGCTTGTTTTCACCAACGCCGGGCACCCGGCGGCACTCTGGTACCACGCAAACACCGACACCTGGGATTGGCTCGAATCCACAACTCCATTCGCGCGGTCTGTCGAGGGGGTCCCGCTCGGACTGATTCCGGGCACCGACTACGTTCAGCTGGCTGTGCAGCTCGATCGGAATGATGTCTTGGTCGTCTACACGGACGGAATTACGGAAGCTAGTAATGTGCAAGGTAACGTCCTCGGAACAGATGGGCTGATGAATATTCTCCGAAATGTGCCTCTCGATTCTCCGGCTGCCATGGCAGACCGTTTGCTCGCGGCACTTCAGGATTTTCGAACGAGCGCTCGGAGAGATGACGACCAAAGTTTTTTCATTCTGCGGCAGCTCGAGGGCTGACGTACGATGCAGCCTTCCCGGCTTGGCCGCGACAACGTCGGACGAAGGAAACACCGAACATTCTCGCTTCGAATACCTGTGCCCACGCGTCATTTGATTTGCGAGGGCACGTGGCATTAGAGGGAGAGATCCATGTCCGTTCCGTATCTGCGAGAGGCCGCTTCCCAGGACGATCTCGGAAAGCTCGTTCGATTCGTTCGTTTGCACCTCGGCGACGGCAACGAAGCCGTCGGCAAGGAAGAGATCGACCGGTCGTGGGCTGAGGCCATCAAAATCCTGCTTCGCGACGAACCGGTGGACCATGAATTCATCGCCCGGGTTCTCGAGACGAATGAATCGACTCTGGCCCTCCTTTTCTTTCATCTGCATTTTTATTTCATCCGCAGGTCCGGGAGGTGGATCCATGACGGCAGCCGATAAGGACACTTCATCCGCAGCCGATCCCCGCGAGGTTGGGACGCAGCTCCGGCCGGGCCTCTGGCACACCATCAACGAGCGCTACCCCGGTTCGATGATTCGCAAAGAGAGCTTCATGCCTCAGGCGCGATTGGGAAAGCTGCTGGCCGCATCCCGGTTGACCTTGGTCAGCTCCTGCGGCGTGCATCTGAAGACCGATCAGCCTCTGGATGTCTGTCATCCCTTCGGCGACTTCCGTTTTATGCGCGTGCCATCCGGGGCGAAGCACGATGACCTGATCATTCATCAGTTGAAATACCCTCACGACGATGCAGACCTCGACATTAACGTAATCTTTCCGATCGAACGTCTTCAGGAACTCGTGGAAGAAGGGCGTCTGGGCGGGTTGACTCCGAATTTCTTCAGTTTTATCGGCTACAACATGGACCCCGAGAAGTTTGAGCGAACCGTTGCTGAGGGAATTGCCGAAGCGGTCGTCGAAGTGGAGCGTGCCGATTGTGCGTTATTGGCGCCCGCTTGACCAATCTGTCATCAGTCCGTCGGACTGATCCAGAGAGCCATCGAAGCGCGCGGTGTGCCCACGGTTTCGGTCACTGTAGCGCGCGACGTTACGGAGGCCATCAAAGTTCCGCGTGCATTGTTTCTTCCCTGGCCGATGGGTCATCACTTTGGAGCGCCCTTCCATCGCGATCTGCAGCGCCGCGTTGTGCTCGCCGCGCTGGGTTTGCTTGAGTCGAGCGAACAACCGGGCACGATACTGGATCTCCCGATCAAGTGGGCAGACGTTCGCCGTGAGGCCAAAACACTCACCGAGCAGGGGCGGAAGCTCTAGCGTCGCATTCGGCGCGATTCCGGACCGCCCACGAAAGGTGAGGGATTCTATAGTGGGCTCATTCATAAGGCTACGTGTTCGGGCTTAGCTCCATTTTCCTCGCTGTCCGAACCCATTGTTACGTCTAGCCTTCCTCCGCATCAGGAATGATCTGAGTCCTTGGCACTCCAAACAGCGCTTGATCCCGCCCGAGGTCGCTCACGTTCAAGCCAAAAAAACGAAAAGATGGTGGACCACTGCTTCTGGTAAATGGCACCGAGGGACCGGAGCTTATAAATGCTCGGCGTGTATCATCCGTTCTCTACGTTGTTCAACCACCCTCGTGGGATAAAATATCCTGATTGCGCCGCTCCGCGGCGAGTTGCCGTCTGTTCGCTTTCACGTCGCGCAGCGTCAATCCCAAACGCAGCCGAAGCTCTTTCAGCTTCGCTCCTGCGGAACGGGAAAAGGGAGGGTGTTCCATAGCACGTGTGATACGTAGATACCTCGTCGCGATACAGAGAATAGGTTAAAGATTTCTGGGACCGCTAAGAAAGCCGCCCTGCGTCGTGTATCCCGGACAGATTTCATATCCCGAACTCCGGCCATTCCATTGTTTTTCGCCAGCCCTTGTAACTCTTTGTCGATTTGATAATCGAACTAGCGCACCGAGAAGTGGAATGCGTAGACGGCTCACCCCGCGACTTACCTTTCTGGAAGCGGCACCCCGGGATCCGGCTGGAGAGTCGTCGTGGAATGACCCGGCAGGAAAAACCTCTGCTCAGGATGTTTGATGAGACTACGCCTAAGAACAAAACGCCCTGGTCCGTGGTCCGATTACAAGAACAAAACGCGACACGGGGCCCGGATTCGATGAAATTCTTCGCATTTCGGGAACCTTTTAGCGATTGCGAACTCTCATTGAAGGTCGCAAGCCCAAAGGCATATTGGATCTGCCTGCCATGCGGTTTGCCCGCAGCGTTCAAAGGCAAAGCACAAATCGGTGATGCTGGAATGGATGGGAGCGAGGGTCGTGCGCCATGGCTTCGTGTGCTCTGAAGGTATCGCAATCCTGGGTTGTGCAAGTCGAAGAAACGGCTGGAGCTCACGCGGAAGCCATCCGGACATTCATCGCACAACGCGCGTATCACTTCTACGAACAGCGCGATTCGGGAGATGGTTTCGACGTTGAGGACTGGCTGCGAGCCGAGAAGCAGTTGCTCTATGACGATTTCAACGCGAGCACATCGGGATTCGAGCTGCACATTCAGTATCCGGAAGATAGTCAGGTGATCCTAAGCTTCACGCGTCGCAGCCTTGTCGTTCTACGCAGCTGCGCGAACCCTAAATCCGGTTCCGAAAGTCCTGGAACTGTGATGGAGGCTTATATATTCACGGAAGAAATCGATCCAGCTGCGGTCATTGTTCATGTCAGGGAAACAGCATTGCGGGTCAGAGTATCAAAGAAAAACAGTGTCGCCCGCAGTCTTTGATTTCGCAGCTTTCCACCCCACTCGACGGCTGTTGATCCCGATGGGAAATTCCGCGGAGTGAGATGGTACGGCGGGAGCTGGGATGATGCAGGAAGCGTCACGAACAGGGTCTTTCGGGAATCGTGTGCGCGTCGCGATCGCGCAGGCAGCACCGGTCTATCTGGACTTGGATGCCAGTCTCGCCAAGGCGGTGCTCCTCATTCAGCAAGCCGCGAGGCGCGGGGCACAACTGGTTGTCTTCGCCGAAACCTGGCTACCTGGCTACCCCGTTTGGCTGGACCTCTGTCCTGGAGCCGCGCTTTGGGCTAACCCCGCAACCAAGGGCGTGTTCGCCAGAATGAGAGCGAACAGCATGGGTGTACCGGGAAAAGAACTCGACATCCTGAAGGACGCCGCAAAAGATCACAGCATCGCCGTCGTCGTCGGCCTTAGTGAGCGCGTCGACGTTGGGCCGGGAAATGGAACCCTCTACAACACATTGCTGACGATTTCCGAGCGCGGCGAGCTTCTCAATCACCATCGTAAACTTGTTCCGACTTTCAGCGAGCGCCTCGTGTGGGGTCAGGGAGACGGGCGGGGTCTTCAGGCGGTGGGCACTTCCGTCGGTCGCGTCGGCGGCCTGATCTGTTGGGAACATTGGATGCCGCTCGCACGGATGGCCACTGGCGAGCAGGCACTACGCGTTCGAGGCCCGGTGTTTCGTGCTGGCTGCAGGACTCTCGATGCGCGGAGTCGATTTACCGGCCGAGCTGGCGGCCACCACCCCGCACCCGGAGAGTCAGGACAGATGGATCGAGCGCGGAGGCAGCGCGATTATCGGCCCGGATTCAAATTACATCGTGCCACCTGTGTTCGAGCGCGAAGATCTTCTCGTTGCTGACCTCGATCTCACCGACATCGATCGAGAAATGATGACACTCGATGTTTCCGGCCACTCTGCGCGTCCCGACCTATTCCGGTTCGAGAAAAAGATTCCGCCCTGAACACCCAGCCTGGAACCCTACCATCCCATCCACCCGCGCGTAACACTTCGCAGTTTGGGACACAAATGCTTTAAGACGTTCATCGTGGTCCAAGGTACAGGAGAGGCATCGGGAAAGCCGTCGCCATTCGCGTCCAAACAGACGGCGTGCCGAAAGGTGCGTAGCGAACTATTTCAATCCCGGCACTTGGTTCCGAACCAGCTGGCCCAGCTCGTCGATGCTCCCGTACGGAACGATGGCGCAATTCCGGTGCGTATTCCCCGTGATCAGAAGAGAGATTCTTTGCTCCGCGACGCGCTGAAAGAACAGGATCGTCTTCTTTTCCGTACCTCCAAGGAGGTAGCCGGTTTCAAAGCCAATACCGAACGAAGATCCAGAAACCTCAGCGATAAAGAGGTCACACGCAGAGAGCCACTCCATATCCCGTGCAAAGATTTGTTGCGGCGCGAGGCGCCGGTCGGCAGCCCAAGCATCCTCCTGGACCAGGTGGCTTGTGAGCACTTCATGACCGAGCGACTGCAGCACGTTCAGGATTGTCTTTGCCGCCTCAATCGAGGAACGATCGCCGGCAACGGTAAAGCCGAGGTAAATCTTCATCGTCTGAATTCAATCCTTATGGGTTCCCGTGCGTCGAGTACCGCGACGTCGCGAAGCTCAAATCTTTCCCTCCCCTTTGCCCGGTGCGCTGCTGGCGATCATTGTGGGTGGGGCCTATTCCGCGAGCGTGTCTAACAATCGCGGCGCCTATGTTGACAACATGATGACCGAAGATTGATTCGATCGCGCAGGGGCACCGCAACGTCGTCTTCGACCATGGTGTGAATGCGATGCGACAAATCGCGATATTCGGCAACAAGGGCTAGTGGCTCAGGCGGTCTTCGATTCTGGCAATCAGTTCGCGAGTTGTAGGCACATCGATCCCATGGGTTCTTCCGGCCCGATCGATCGGACCACCTATTGCGTCGAGTTCGGGCGTGCGACCGGCCGACACGTCCTTTTGCATCGAGCTTCGCATCGTTGGAGGTAACGATTCGATGGTCGCCACAATTCTTGCGTGATCGACAGTCGCCCCTTCCGCGGCCGCAACGGCGCAGGCCTCGCGTATCGTTGATTCGAGCCGTGCCCGCCACGCAGGGTCGCCGCAGATCTCCTGCTTGCTCTTATTTCCCGCTGTGGTGGTGAGCGCGAATGGCGCCAGGAACGCGAGTTTACTCCAGAGTATCGTTTTCTCGTCCGCTTGAAATTCACAAGAAAAGCCCGCGCGCCGAAGCAGTGCGGCGACGCCCTCCAGTTGTCGCTCTCCAGCCGCCGAAAGCGCCAAACGGGCGAACGGTGAACGCTGAATAATGTGACCGGGTACGACGCGCTCGGATTCGACGGCAATCGTCCCTGGGACAACGCCCTTGGGATCGAAGCGTGATCGCAGCAGCGTGACATGATCAATCCCATTCAACAGGGGAACGATTGTTCCAATCGAGGAGCCAATGCGTAGGATTGCCTGCAACGCGGCGACAAGCTGATACGCTTTGACACTCACCCAGAGCACATCCACGGGTTCACGGAGTTCTGCATCGATTCGGACCGCTGCCTCGAAATTACCCGTGGGTCCTTCGAGCCGAAGGTACCCGGGATGCTGGGCAAGGCTTTCGGGGCGCAGCAGTAACGTAACCTGTTCACCTTCGTGAGCGAGGCTCGCTCCGACCAGGCCACCCACCCCTCCCGCACCCAGAATTGCGTGCTTCACACTGCCTCACCATGACTCGGATTTTGGTACGAACCTCTAGCTCGCTTTTTTCCCATGAGTGTCATTAGGACGCCGCTGCCGGAGCCACCAGCTCGTAAGATGATGTGAGCTGGATCGCCTTGTGCAACGTGCGATACAGGGGACAGCGCATCGCGTAAATCCCATGCACGCGCTCCACCGTTTCTTTCACATCTTCGGGCGCCACTAGGCGCATCGCCACATGGATCCGGCGGATCACCAGTACGCCTTCCTCCTTCTCCACCTCTCCGGTGACATCTGCTGTCAGCTTTCCATTGCTGGCATCGATTTGGCGCGCATCCAGCGCACCTCCAAAGGTACCCATCATTCAGCCAGCGGTTGCGGAGATGACATAATCAATCGTCGAAGAATGCGACTCCTTCAGCTTCGCCGGATCAACCTTGTAGTGCTCTGCAATCGCCCCGTGCACGCTGAAGATAACAGGCTGCGATTCCCCTGGCAGGTTTGCGATGCGAAGCGGTCCCTGCTTTCGTTCGATACTTGATTTCGAAACATAGACGACTTCACTCATTATTTCCTCCATTCGAAACCCAATGAATTATTGGTCGCTTCCGAATCGTTACAGCACCTACTGATGTCGAATGCCCTCCGGAGACCGTTTGAGATCCAGGGGAAATACCTTCAAAGTCCACATGACGGGCACGGATGTCGGCGGGTAGCACACCTTCTTGTCGCAGGCTTGATACCTCAACTCTCCGCTGATCGAAATCGCCTTCCCCGCGGAAACCAACGACCTAACAATATCGGAAGTCGGAGAGAAGTTTACCGTGACATCCTGAACGATGCGGAACTTACCCTCAAAGACCGGAACGTGTTCCTGAATGGCCTCCAAGTACAGGATCTTAGAACTCGGGTAAGTGACAGGCGCAAGTTCAATTCCCCGAACCTCATGCACGGTGAGCTGGATCGGCTTGTACCCTTGCACTTCGGGAGAATAGACGTGCGTGTCTGCCGGAAGCTCGATTTCTGCGATCAAGCTTACCCGGCTGCCGGGTACGACGTCGCGATCCGATTGCTCAAGCCTGAGCCGAAGATGCGGCGCTTCGATCTTCTGGCTCACTTCCTCGGTCAGTTCGGGGAAAAGTTTCCCAATCACATTGTTCGGCGTAAATCGGTCGACGTCCTTCACTTCGAAATATTTCTCACGAATAACGGCGCCCGAGTCGATATAGAAAAATCCGGGGTGCGCCATTCCTTTGTTCTTCCCCGTCGCTTCTGCGTTCAGGACGTTAAAGCTGCCAATAATCTTGGAATCGGGGTCGGCCAGCAGCGGAAACTCGATTTTGTGCCGCTCAGCGAAGTCCTTGAGGATCGCCGGACTGTCATAGCTGACAGCAGCGACCTTGATTCCGTGCTTTTCGAACCTTTGTTTGGCGCTTTGCAGCTGCACGAGCTGCGCTTTGCAGAACGGTCACCAATCGGCGGAACGGAAGAAAAGAAGAACCGTGCCGTTCGATCCCCTCAGCGTCTCGATTGATTGCTCATGACCAAACTGGTCCCGAGATGCAAAAGCCGGCGCTCTGTTTCCCACTTGCAGTCCGATCGAGGGTGAGTCTGCCAACTTGCTTGATGGGCTTTCTTTCATGTTCGCTAGCGCAAAGATGGCGATTGACAATCCAAGCACAACTCCGTACTTCATTTGCTCCCCCGATTCAGTCACATTGACGCAATGGGCGACTGGACGCCGAACACGACGCGCTGACAGGGCTACTAATTCGAAAGCCGGGCCCATCCCGCCCCTAGCACCCTGCCGACCGGCACTTCTTGCACGATAGCGACTAACCTTAGGTTGCCGGTATTTACGCGATTAATATGGATCCTAACATTTTGAGAAAATTCCCCGGCCCGGTTCACCGTTCCGACTGGGGTGAGGCTCCGCAAAACCGCAATGTGCTTCAGATTTTTTCCGGCGTTCTCTCCGCGGCTCACGTGTGACTCGTCGCTTTCATCAGCCGTTGCTATCAACACTTCCGGAGACCCTGCTGCAACGGAAGAAGGCAACCGACCGGCGTCAACGTGCAGACTGACGACGTTGCCGGACTCCAAATGAATCGAAGAGATGTTTACCGGTATCTTTTCAGCTCTCGTTGCGTTTTTAATTGCTTGAATCGCCCCTCTCTCGTCGCTACCCACGAGCTCGAACTCTCCGTCAACGACCATCTGTGGCGTATAGACGCCCCCGAGACGAAAGTGATTCGCGTATGCCCCTTGCCGTTCGCTGTATTCATGAGAGGAGTAGGGATCGTTCCACCCGATATCGTTCCAATAGTCCACATGTTCACTCAGAACGATCAGCTCGGCTCCGCTAACGGGCTGGGATCGGTCTAATCTTTCCAGCAGGGAATCAGCAGGAGGGCAGTCGGAACACCCCTCCGAGGTAAACAATTCCACAAGCACAGGAGTACGTTGCGCAGTGTCGTTCGCAGGGTGTCTCCCGCTCACGGCTTCCAAACGCGGAAGCAACAATCCCCCTAAAACAGCCACCGAAACCATGCCAATAACCACGCGAAGCATGCCGACCTCCACTCTCAACGAAGATAAAACCCAGCGAATCGTTCGTGTGATTCAATATTCGAAATAAAGTTACACGGTTTTTCTTGTCCGCTGACTCGCCCGCTGGGTGCCAATGGCTCATTTCGGGTGGGGTATGACCGGCAGTCGGACGGCGCGAATGGACGGTGATCAATAGAATCCGAATTCCTGCCTCCGGGACACCGACGGTCGCATGACTGACACCCAAATTGCCGCAATCGTGACGAAGTATGTGAAGAAACGCACCGATCAATGAAAGGTGGCCGCCAACGTTGTTGCCTATCAGGCTCTAAGAGAAGCTTGCCCCGTCATTTAATTTCGAGAATAGAATCGAAGTGATATCTCGAGAGTTTTGGCGAGCGCAGGAATCTCTGAGCGGAGTCCTAGCGACACCAAGGATTACAGGCTTTCGAGGTCCAACTCCTGATGAGTCATAACGACGTCGGCCTCGCTCCGGCCCGAGTAGACTGTTTCGGTGTTCACCCTAACAGTGCTCGGACCGAAGGAGGCCGAGATGAGAATTATAGGATGTGACTTTCACACTCGCCAGCAAACATTGGCGATGCTGGACACCGAAACGGGGGAGCTGGTGAAAATGATTCTGCTGCACGAAGGAAACAACGTGCGAGAGTTTTATTCTGCGCTTCCACACCCGGTGTGTGTGGGCATCGAAGCCACGGGATCGATGCAGTGGTTTGTGAACCTGATGGAAGAGCTAGGAATTGAATGCCAAGTTGGTAGCCCGGCAGTGATTCGGGCAGCCGAGCCGCGGAAGCAGAAACATGATCGGCGAGACGCCGGCTTGATTCTGAAGCTGCTGATGGAAGACCGCTTTCCGGCGATCTGGCTGCCTTCCAAGGAGCTACAGGATCTGCGGGCCTTGGTGCGACACCGTCATCAGTGGGTACGCATGCGGACGCGGATACAAAATGCGCTGCAATCGATCGCCTTGGCGAATGGTTTGAGACGAGGCCCCGCCCTGTGGAGCCAAGCAGGCCAACACATGATCGCATCGTTGCCCTTGGCGCCGCATGCCGCTTATCGGCGGAGTGAGTTGCAGGCCATGTACCAGAAGTTCGCAGCGGAGATCGAGAAACTAAACCAGCGAGTGGAGGAGCAAGCCTGCGAACGAGCCGGCGCACGTCTGCTGATGACCCATCCCGGAGTGGGGCCGGTCACGGCGTTGGCGACCGAGGTGTTCCTGGGTGATGCAGCACGATTCGCTGACAGCAAGGCCCTGGCTAGTTACGTAGGGATGATCCCGAGAGAGTACTCCAGTGGAGGAAGGCAGCGGCTCGGTGGATTGAGTAAACAAGGCAATGCGCTGCTGCGCTTTCTCTGGGGTGAGGCGGGAGCACATGCGGTACGCCGAGATCCGGCGTTGCAGCGTTTTTACCGCCGGAAATTGGTGCAGAAGGGCCTGGGGAAAGCGAGGGTGGCTGTAGCTCGCAAGCTCGGGATTCGGCTATGGATCATGTTGCGGGATCAGATGGAGTACAACGAGTTCTGTCGTCGTGGACAGAAGCAGCAGAACAGCGGTGCCGCCTGTGCAGGGAGGCCTGAAACGCGCAATGGTGCGACGAGTCACCGGCCGGTTGATTAGGCTACCTGCCTCCCTACGGGGAGTTCGAATAATTCATCATGGTCGAGAGTGATCGAAGAGATGGCTGGTGGGCAACACCGAGCTGATGAACCAAGACGGGCCGAGCAAGTTCGGGGTGACACAGATGAACAGAAGCGGCGGGAAAGGACGCAATTCTTGCGTCGACGCCGAAGTCTGCGCAAACTTAATGATAAGCAAAGAAAAAAACCTTAAAAACTCTTGACACCGCCGACGTCGTTAGAGATTGCGCGTTAGCGTTAAACCTCGCTTCTCATAAACCGGAGGCCCATTCCATTCGTGCGCGCGCCTCTTTCACTTCCGCTGCCGATCGTTAGTTGACCGACTGCTTATCTGTCAATTATGCCGGTGCCACTTTTCGATTATTCGAAGCGCGTGCGATGATCGGACAACTAAGATATCGTACTGTTCGCGGCGAACATGTACGGACGCAACATTCAACACGTCGAACCGGTCCTCATTCTTCTTTTGATCCTTGTCGTGGTACTCGCGGTTCTTGCCAAACGGTTTCGAACGCCTTACCCGATCATTTTGGTGATCGGCGGGCTGTTTCTCAGCCTGGTGCCGCGTATGCCGCATGCGGAGCTGAATCCCGAGGTTGTATTTCTTGTTTTTCTCCCACCGCTACTATTTTCCGCGGCCTTTCAGACTTCCTGGCGCGACTTCCGTTACAACATGGTCAGCATTTCGATGCTCGCATTTGGTCTAGTCGGTTTCACGGTATTTTGCGTTGCCGCGGTGGTTCCCTGGATTCTTCCCGGATTTAACTGGCACCTGGGACTCGTGCTCGGAGCGGTGATTTGCACGACCGATGCTATCGCCGCCACATCGATCGCCCGGCGGATTGGCTTACCGAGCAGAATTCGTGACGTCATCGAAGGGGAGAGTTTAGTCAACGATGTCAGCGGCTTGGTTGCTCTGCAGTTCGCCGTCGCAATCGTGGTGACCGGAAATGTGCCCACGGCCGGCTCGCAGATCAGCAGGCTCCTGTATCTAATCGCCAGCGGCGTCGTAATCGGATTCGCGATCGGTAAAGCCGTTTATTGGGCTGAGAAGAAGATCGATGACGCACCGATCGAAATCACAATCAGCCTCATTACACCCTATCTCGTTTATCTGGCGGCTGAAAGCGTTCGCTCGTCGGGAGTGCTGGCAACCGTCGTGTGCGGCCTCTATCTTGGCCACAACTCGTCGCTCTATCTATCGACGCGCGCGCGATTGCAAGCGGCGGCCGTGTGGGAAACTCTCAATTTCGCGTTAAACGGCATCGTTTTTATTCTCATTGGGTTGCAACTTCCGTATATTCTCTCTGACATTCGCGGCCCGAGTTTAGGCAAACTCTTACTGACTGGTCTGCTTTTCAGCGGCTTGGTAATTGCGCTTCGTCTTCTGTGGGTATTCCCCGGTGCGCGGATTTCGTACTTCATTCGGCGCCGAGTGCTGGACCAGCCGGAGACGGTCCCCTCTCCAGGGGCGATTTTTATAGTAGGTTGGGCTGGAATGCGCGGGGTGGTGGCGCTGGCCGCAGCGATTTCACTACCGACAAAACTGAGCGACGGAGCGCCTTTCCCACATCGCGCCATCATCATTTTCCTGACATTCTGCGTCATATTTGTAACTCTCGTGTTACAGGGACTCACGCTGCCGCCGCTCATTCGCCGATTGGGAGTTACCATCCCTGCCGGCAAGAATCCGGAAGAACAACAAGCACGCACCGCGATGATTGAAGCAGCCCTTGCGTACCTTGAGCATGCCCGTGATCAAGATGCCCCCGAATTTGCCTCGGTCTATGACGAACTCATCCGAATGCAGCATCACAAGTTGAACTTGTTGGACGGCAAAGTGTCCGCGGAGAGCGGCGACCGGCCGCAGGATTACGCGCGATTCAGGGAGCTGTCCGGGCACATTCGCTCCCTGCAGCGCGCCGCGCTTCTCCATCTCCGGAACGAAGACAAGATTAGCGATGAAGTCCTGCGCAGTGTTGAGCGCGATCTGGATCTGTTTGAGGCGCAGTCCACGACTACGGAACATTCCTGACATCCTGTAGATGGGCCCGAGAACCTCGTCTAACGACAGAAATGTACGTGCTCAAATTCCGTAGACGGAACCCTGGCCAAGCCAATCTCGTTAGTGCCGCAGTTTTAGCGTCTTTGCAAACTCGCGGAGTTCAAGGTCTCTAGCATCAAGAGAATCCCACTCTCCCAGTACAATTTCGCACTTCGGGCAACACATCAAGTACACCAATTCGCCTTTATCTTCTGCTCCAAATGCAAAACTCGGAGGCACTCTGCACGTCGAGCATACGAAGATTAACTTTCCATTTCTGGCCTTCACTCCCGTGAGATGCATTTCAATCATGTGAGTGACCTTGAATGCTTACCCGCTATCGCTGATACATCTGTGAGGCCACTGCCGCTTGGTTTCATTCGCAGCGCGTCAGACGAAGCGTACCATCACGCGCTCCGGGAAGAGTTACCGCACTTCTCCTGATCCGGCAATTTTGACATTTAGAGCCTTTTGCTGGCCGCACAGTTTGCCCTACAACATGACCGTTGTGAGGGCCAAAAGATATACCTTGTGGAGGAAGAACTGCGGGAAGGCATGAGTCTTTGAAGGCGTTTTGCCAGAAAAGTTGTTACGGTCCGTAACGCGCTACAGGCGCTAGCGCGCTTCTTTGAATCGAGCTGCCGGCTGATCAACACTAATTAGGCACTTGGATACCTAAAGGGAATCCGCCTCGGAATGGATTAGGAGCACGTTGACTGCCGCTCTCTAGTGCCCGGAAGTATTCATTGTTGCCATAACGGAATTGGTTAGAAGATGCATTGCGCGGACTTCGTTTTTTGTTTGTTCCGCCAGTTCTTTTAATACACGAACGGCGTTTTCGTGTCCATGCACAGACGAACGCCAGATAGAATGACCATCGACCTTTTCAAACAAATCGTACTCGCGTTCAACGGCCAGAATCCTAGCAGCTTGACCGCCAATTCCCCATTTTTTCGCCGACCGGCAATTCAAAACCCGCCACCACCCAGTGGACGGCGTTCTGTACCAAAAACGCGACCTACGTCACAAAGATAGAACTAAAGGAAGTAATCGAAAATATAAAGCGTTTCCTGGTGCCGGTCGCTGCGGCCTTTCTCGACGGCAGTCCATTCACCAAACGTTGGGAACCGGGCGGACCTTGGCACTAGCCATTTCACTAACGTTAGAAATGAGAGACCGCCTGCTCACTAGGCAGGTGGGCCGTATCCTTATACATATATGCTGGCGCGAAGACCCTGCTCCGGCAGTGAATTACTCAGACTCCTGCGCTAGTTCGACCGTGTCAGTTTCTTTGCTCGTCGCGCGCGCGTACTCAGAAGGTATGGAATATATAGAGGTTGTGGAATCCTCAGCAAAAAGAGCGCACCTGCTTTTTGGGCAAGCAGCGCTCCTCCCCAACAGTTCTCATCGTGAAATGCATTTCTTTGTTTTCAATGGTTTGGGCCACGGACAATTGTGCACAGTAACTTAAATGCGAGCGATATTTGCACAGTTCGTGCACAGTCGCTGTTTAGATCGCTGGGAGGAAAACCGAAAAGTACAGTAGAATCTTCAACGTGCATAGTGTCGGGGCGTAGCGCAGCCTGGTAGCGCGCCTGCCTTGGGC
>CAVQQE010000016.1:0-9471 GCA_963714785.1 uncultured Acidobacteriota bacterium | reverse complement strand
TTGGTCCACTCGTTTCGAGCTTCATGGTTACTCGTTATCGCCAGCCATCATCGAGGGTTTCTTCATCCGCGGATTACACGCGCCGTGATTTCACCCTTCTCAACACCCAAAGAAGCCTTAAGTTGCTACAACTCTCGACAAGCCCGCCGTTTAGACTACGTTTTCCAGCCACGATAACTACTACAATTGGCCGTATTTTCCCAGTCATCTCCAGACTTCGAACCCAGCTCGCACGAATTTGAGTCCCCCGCCTCTCTCTTTCAGGATTAGAATGGTCGCCTCCATGAAGGTTCGGCACCTCGTTAACCCCGCCGTTGGCGCGAGCAGGTGCGAGTCCTTAGGTGCGAGGACCTTCGGAGTCGGAGGGGAGCAACAGACTACTTCGATGCCGAGCGAGCGCAAATATCGCGAGGCGCCAGCGTTGTCCGCGCCAATCTTGATTTTCCCGTGCGAGCCCCTGACAAGTAGACTCCCCGATTTGTTAAAAAGGCTAATAGTTAACGTCTCTCGAAATCTAACGGACATGCCCCGTGGCCTCTATGGACTTGAGCATTCTCCATAGCCGCTGCGCACTACGCACCTCAGATCAGTTCCTCGGGATAGTCTTGAGTCAATCGAGCGATCAGAGCAACATCTTCCTCGGATTCGATGAACTTATCGCTAAACTCGGAGGATCGCTCGGTACCGTTTTTAAGATCCTGAACCAGCTCGAGCGCTTGCAGCGAATGCGCCGGGGCAGCCGCTGCCGCCCCGGATTGACGTGAACATCTCCTAAGATTTTGCTCGGACCCTCCCGTGTGGGCGGGGGCGTCGGGTTGACCGGCGTCCCTACCGACGGCGCCAAATGTTTCTTTGCGACCGGCGGTAGAGGGTCGGCAGGCCCGCGCACTACGCTCGTTTAGCCTTCACGTCCGAAACGCGAATGATTAGGCGCTTGCCAAGCGCCTTGGCTGCACGCGTGATTGTATCCAGCGTCACGGACACATTCCGAGGGTCGAGCAAGCGATCCAGTTGTGATCTGCTCGTGCGAAGTTGCCTTGCCATCGCTTGTTTTGTCTTCTGCTGTTTCTGCATGGCCTGTTCAAGTTGCCACACCAGTACCCGCTTGATGGCGACCGCCTCGACTTCTTCTCGGATCCCTTCTTCCTCGAGAAAGCTGTCGAAGGTCGTACCATTGTGGTTCGTTCTATTGCGATTTTTCCTTACGTTTATCGGAGTCCCCTTTGATGCTTGCTCTTGTTGTTCCTCGCCAGCACTAAGTCCTCGCCCGGCGTCTTTCGCGTTTTCTTGATGAATCCGTGGAGCAAAACCATCCGGTCCTTCTTATCGATGTAGAAGAGCACTCCTGCGATTCGGTTCTGCGCCAGGCGTGTCGGCACTTCGTAAATGCCATCACCCAAGGGCTTGCACACCGGCATCCCGACTGGCCAGCCGAACTCTACTGTCTTGATATCCTCGCCGATCCACTTTCAGTCCTCGGGTGAAGAAAGATTCTTCAGCCAATCCCGCACGGGCTCTCCGCCCGCTCCGTACGAAAGAAGATCGCCGGAATCCGTTTACCTTGTCTTTCGAGCGCCTTGGACTCAGCATCAACGCCCGTCGGAGATTTGGGTTTCTTACCCACCAAGGGGAGTGTACCATATACGGTACATTAATGGACAACCAATTCTGAGGAATTCTCTGCCGGCGCCTGTTTAAATCTGTTTCGGGACGCTCTTCGATTCATATTCACATTGGCTGCGCACAGCCCGCTCCGAGGCGACCGTCGGACCCAAAAACAAAATCAAACCCAAATACCATGTACCTGCAGATCACCCTTGGAGAAGATCATGGAAGCGGACGTTTTCTATCTAGCGAAAACCCGGACATTTCTACTTTGCGTTGACAATGTTCGCCGGGTGAATTTTGAAACATGCCGTCGCGCGCCCGGCCTGTCCCATCCGCACGCGAATTTGCCCCCACCGGCTTCCCCATTCAGGATTAGAATGG
The DNA here is from genome assembly GCA_963714785.1 of uncultured Acidobacteriota bacterium. Lineage (GTDB taxonomy): Bacteria > Acidobacteriota > Terriglobia > Acidiferrales > UBA7541 > Palsa-295. Next base: position 7,482 of record CAVQQE010000016.1, on the reverse strand, counting down.
TCGCCTCCATGAAGTCCCTCCCATCTTCTTCCGCGCCATGAGTCCCAAGCTCGACGAAGTAAAATCCCTCTTCGAATCGCCGCAACCTTATCTCGACCGCAGGCGCTACAACATCAACATCCGCGCCGACACTGTCCAATATTTCCTTCACAATCAAGAATTCACCAGCATTCTCGACGTTGGCTGCGGCGACGGCTCCGTCTCCATCCCTCTTCTGAACCCCCAAAGAAGCCTCACTCTCTTGGATCTCTCCAGCGAAATGCTCTCAATAGCCCAATCGCAGGTCCCGCCCAGCCTCAGCAAAAATGTGCAAGCCATCGACCAGGATTTCCTCGCCGCAAATCTCGCGCCTCATTCCTTCGACGTAATTATTTGCCTGGGCTTTCTAGCGCATGCTGACTCCCCAAGAGCCGTGATCGAAAAAATTGCGCAGCTCCTACGTCCCAACGGTATCGTCATTATGCAGAACACCGACTCATCGGGTTTCCCCAGCCGCATCGGAATTTCTTACCGCCGGATCTTGGAAGCGTTCGGCCGCATGAACTATCGCTACACCCTTACTACCTCGGCTCAAGTAGTAGAAATGTTCGCCGACTGCGGCTTGCGGCTCTCGAATATTTACCGGTATTCGCTTCCCGGCCTGCCCGGTATCGACCGTATCTTCTCCCAACGAGCCCTCTACAAATGGGTCCGCTTGGCCTATGGCTCCGCCGAAAATAATTACAACACTTGGCCCGGCAAAGAGTGTATCTATCTGTTCGAGTCCGCCCGAATTTAGGATTAGAATGGTCGCCTCCATGAAGGTCTTGCACATCGTAAAGACCGCCGTCGGCGCAAATTGGGCCTACGAACAAGTGCGAGTCTTATGCTCGCTCGGCATTGAAGTAGTCGTCGCGCTGCCCTCCGACACCGACGGCCTCGCCCCCAAATATCGTGAAGCTGGAGCCACCGTCGTCCGCGCCAACCTCGATTTCCCCGCGCGAAAACCTTGGCGCATTCCCGCCACCCTTCGCTCCTGTCGCCAACTCGTCGCCGACGTCCGTCCCGACCTGATCCACACTCATCATGTTGGCCCAACTTTCATAACCCGCCTCGCGCTTGGAAAGAATTCCAAAACCCCGCGTGTCTTCGGCGTCACCGGAACATTGCATCTCGAACATGATTTTTTCGCCTGGCTCGACACCCATCTCGCAGGCCCGCAAGATTATTGGGTTGCTACCTGCAAATGGACACAGCGCAAGTACGGAACTTTGGGTATTCCGTCGAACCGGGTGTTTCTTGCCTATCTCGGCACCGATCTTAGGAATTATCCAAGCAATCGAACGGGTCTTTTAAGGAATGAATTCCAAATTCCCGCGGATGTTCCCTTGGTAGGGATGGTTTCTTTGTTATATCCGCCGAAGTGGTATCTCGGAAGTAGGCGCGGTCACAAAGGCCATGAAGATTTCGTCGTTGCTCTGGCACGCCTCCGCGAAGAGCGGCCCGACGTTCACGGCATCGTGATCGGTGGAACCTGGGGCAATGGCCGTTGGTACGAAGACCGCGTCCGGCGCTTTGGCAAGAAAATATGCGGCGATGGCTTGTACTTCACTGGGACGCGGACAGACATACCATCGATATATCCTGATCTGGATTTGGCTGTGGTCCCAACTCACTCGGATGGCTTGGCATACAGCGCAGTCGAACCGCTCCTAGGTGGTGTTCCGGTCGTCGCCACAAACGTAGGCGGCATTCCCGACTTAATTCGAGATGGCGATACAGGTTGGCTCGTTTCTCCGCGAAATCCGGAAGCCCTTGCGCGAGCCGCCTTGGACGCACTATCAAATCCCGCCGAAGCGCAAAGACGGGCTGCTCGCGGCGCGGAAGCCGCCCGCCATTTGCTGGACCTGGAGAGAACCGGCCGCGACCTCGCCGCCATTTACGACAAGATTCTCGAACTAGCAGGCCAGACCCTGAATGCGCCTCTCAGGAAAGCAGGTCCTATTGACTCGGTTGCGGAAATTGCTATTCGATGAATATGAGGCTCATTATTTGCGCCTCAATTCTCTAAAGAGTGATTCTCTTAATGAGGTCAGCTACCAGGAGCGTATGCCCGATTACGAGGCTAGCTTTGGGCATATTGTTTCAGGCCTTCCTCAGGGATCTAAAATCTTGGACGTCGGCTGTGGCATAGGATTTCTGTTATTTTGGTTGCAGCAGAGCAGACCAGAGCCTTTTGAACTTGTTGGTGTAGACATCTCAAAGTCTCAGATAACTCTGGCAAAGAAACACCTACCCAAAACTGTTACGCTTCTTAACGAGAAAGCCGCCGATTTCCTCAGCAGAAACCCGCGGTCATTCTCCGCAGTATTTTGCACCGATGTTTTGGAACATATCGAAACGGATGATGAGATGCTCGAATTCTTGGAGTGCGTGAGAAACTCCTTGCTGCCTTCCGGCCTCTTCATTTGCCAAGTTCCGAATATGGCGAATGTGATCGGCGCATACGCGAGATACATCGACTTAACCCATGTCCGCGGTTTCACGGACATCTCGCTCCTTCAACTCTTGGAATGTGCTGGGTTTCGCGAATGCCAGATAGTCCGAAGGAAAGCAGCAGACGCCTCTCAGTGGTTGCGTCTGTTAGCCGAGAACTCGCTTCATCGCGTGATATACAGGATATGTGGAGTTGGGAACGAAGAACATTTCAGTAGAAATCTAATAAGTGTTGGAAAAGCTTAGTCTCGCATCTTGAGCTCTCAGGAAAAGTATAGACCTTTCTGAAATTTTTGACCGTGGGGCATTGGCGTGGCAATCAGAGTTCTACACACAATCGGCTCGATGGATCCCGGGGGCATCGAGACTTGGCTTATCAACGTTCTGAAATATATCGACCGGGATCTCTTCGAATTCCACTTCTGCACATTCGCTTCCAAGGCGGGACTCCTGGCAGGCGAAGTAGAAAGGCTCGGGGGCCGGATGCTGTCTTGTCCACGCGGCTTGAATCTATGGTCTTTTCGTCGGCGGTTCCGGAAAATCTTGCGCGAGGGAAAGTACGATGCTGTGCACAGCCACGTAACTCTTTTTTCTGGGCTAGTGTTGCGGTGGGCTAAGCAAGAGGGCATTCGAATGCGCATCGCTCACAGCCACGTCAGCGAAGACGACAAGCCTGATAGCCAAGCGCGGCGATACTACCGTCGCACGATGAAATCTTGGGTTGAACGCTATGCGACTCAAGGATTAGCGGCTTCCGAAATCGCGGCTGCTCAATTATTTGGCGAACATTGGGTAGCAGATCGGCGCTTTCGTGTCCTTCATTGCGGAATTGATTTAGTTCCGTTTCAAGAGCCTGTGGAAAGCGCCCGAGTCCGCAGGGAACTGGGCGTGCCAGGTCACGTTCCTGTCGTCGGACATGTCGGCCGGTTCGAGTTACAAAAAAACCATAAGTTTCTTCTTGAAGTCTTCGGCCAGATTCAAAAGAGGGTACCTACCGTTCATTTTCTCCTAGTTGGAGATGGTCCCCTCCGAACTGAAATCGAGGCTCAGTCCGGGGCAAGAGGGCTACAGAATAAGATCCATTTCACGGGCATCCGTAGGGATGTGCCTCGGCTTATGCGCGGCGCAATGGACTTGTTTGTTTTTCCGTCTCTCTTTGAAGGATTGCCAATCGCTGTTATTGAAGCTCAGGCAGCAGGATTGTCTTGCATCGTCTCCGACACAGTCACGACCGAGGCTGGCGTTCTCCGCGACCACTTCATTCAGCTATCTCTGTCTAAAGGCCCGGAGGAATGGGCCACTAAAGCCGTGGAGGCTCTCCAGAGAGGCAAAGACGAATCCGCTCTGGAAGCGATATTTCAAAGTGATTTTTGTATCCAGCGAAGCACGTCGACTTTATCAGATTTGTATGCTGCAGCCCCCGGAGGATAGCAGTGCAGCAGCAGACCACATTTATGAGACCTATTTTTGTTGCGGTGTGGAGTTGTGTTTCAATACTCGCGATTTGGCAGATCACGGTGGGAAGAAACGACACATCTGCGGTCCTGGTAGCGGCCGCTGTACTATTGGCCTCTCTGTTGCTCTCAAGTTTTGGTCTTCACTTGCCAATCACAACAGCTCCGATGCTTTATTTGATTCTGATAGCTTTTTTTCACTTGGGCCTCGTCGTACCTTGGGCGCTCGGAGCGTATGACATCAATCGCGTGTCCTGGTTTACGCCCTATGGTCTCACTCGCTCGCTGGCGCTGATCACTTACTCATTGCTAGCTTACCAGTACGGGTTACTTGCGGCTCTCCGCGGGGAAGCGTTTTCTGACGACTCGACCGTTGAGCGCGACTCGAAGTTCGAAGATTCCAAGTTATTTGCGGCCGGTAATTCTCTATTTCTTGTCGGCGCTTTAATGTTCGTACTTGGGTTGATTCAACTGGATCCAGTCGGCTATTACAAACTTACCTATTACGATACTTTCCGCTTGCGCGCGGAGTCCGATCCTCGGCTTTTCGGCGCGGGTATAATGTTTGCATCTATTGGTTTGTGTTTAGCTGTAGCTGGCGCTTCAAAGCGTAGACTTTGGACCACGTTTTTATGTACGGGCGTGTGGGCCTCCGTATTGTTTTACTTAGGTTTCCGTGGACCTGCGCTTATTGTCTGTCTGGTCGTCTACGCTTTGTCACTTAAGAAAGGAATAGAGTTTCCACGCTGGTTTCCGTGGTTATGCTTCTTTTCTCTACTTGTCGCTATCCCGATAATCGGCATGGTTAGGGACGAACCTTTGAACGAGCGAACTTTCGGCTATTCGGTGAATATCTTGGATGTCCCGATTGAAATGGGTCAGAGCATCAGACCGCTCATCGAAACCGAATCCCGTATTGGACCCACGGATTACCGTCACGGCAAGACATATCTTATCGCTCTGAAAAGCATAATTCCAAACCTAGCTCTCCGGTGGCAAGCGTCAACAACAGAAGTACTGGACGATTTGCCTCCCAATCTATGGATTACCGCTCTTGCCGACCCTTGGACATACAAGAATTATGGCGGTATGGGTTTTTCCGCAATCGCGGAGCCGTATATGAACTTTGGAGTAGCGGGCGTGGTCGGATATTTCCTCCTCCTCGCATATGCTCTCGTGCGGCTGGAGCAGGTTTCGATTCGTAGCTCGTATGCCCTCGCAACCTGGGGCCTAATCTTGGGTCCTTTGCTGTGGACTACCAGAAATGATTCTTCAAATTTTTTCCGCCCGGTCGTCTGGGGTCTTTTATTCCTTGGGGTATTATGGATCGGTTCCACAGGTATTTCGTTACTTGCCCGAAAAAAGCGAGACGCTAAACTTATGTTCGACTCGAAACGAGTTTAAGAAAGAATAGTGCGTCTCTTGACCACATCTGAGGTGCACTTCGTGCGCGGGATCGAGCACGAAATCCGCGCTGAAGGACCGACGAACTATTCATTTTGGTCTTGCTATCTAGAAATATTCGACGAAGTGGCCGTACTAGCCCGAGTCGGCGAACCTTCTAGTCCCTGTCGAGAAACGGCAAGAGCCGATGGGCCTTTGGTGTCATTCCGTGCTTTGTCCAATTATTACGGGCCGTGGCAGTACCTTCGTAACCTTATCCAACTCAGGGACAGCGTGCGATTAGCGGTCCGAGAGTCTGATGCATATATCCTTCGTGTTCCCGGTTTGGTGGGCCGCTTGACCTGGCACGAGATTCGACGCCTCAAGAGGTCTTATGCTCTGGAAGTTGTGGCTGATCCGTGGGACGCCCTCGGACCAGGTTCATCGCCCAGCTTGTTCCGCCCTGTTTTTCGCCGGGCTGGAACACATGAGTTGAAAACGATGTGCCGGGAAGCTACCGCAATCCACTACGTCACCGAAAGCGCATTGCAATTGCGCTATCCTGCCTCCCCTAACGCTTATACAATCGCGTTTCCCAACGCGATAATGGATTCCGCTTTTGCGACTGTGCCAACTCTTCAGGAAAGATTCAGGCGAACCGGCCCGACTAAGCCTGTGCGCATCGGCTTTATCGGCAGCTTGGCTCGAATGTACAAGGGCCCCGACGTTTTATTGCGTGCTGCTTCGCTCTGTCGGGCGGCGGGCCGTAACCTTGAATTCGTTATGGTTGGAGATGGCCGTTACGCTGAAAAGATCAAGGGATCGGCAAATCGGCTAAAAGTTGAAGATGGAACAGAATTCGTTCCGCGATTGCCTCCGGGCAAGTCGGTTTTTGATTTTCTGGACTCAGTAGATTTGTTCGTTATGCCCTCGCGGGCTGAAGGATTGCCAAGAGCCATGCTCGAGGCCATGGCCCGAGGATGTCCGTGCATAGGCTCGAATATTGGCGGAATACCGGAACTGCTCGCCGCCGACGATCTCGTCCCGGCCAACGATCCCAAGGCCCTGGCGCAGAAAATTATGGAAGTCACCTCCAATCCTGAACGCATGAAGGCGATGTCTGAGCGAAATTTGGCGCGAGCCAAACAATTCGATCCCGAAGTCCTCCGCCAAGCTCGGCTTGCCTTTTATCGCTATGTCAGGGACCATTCGGGGAGCAACGCGAAATCCGGAAGGAAACAGCAATCAACCCTTCAACCCTTGTAAGCCACCGCGATGATATTCAGCCGAAAATCTGAAAGAAAATTGCAGCGATTCACCAGCCATTCATAACCCAACCCCATGCGGTGCAGCAGGGAATTGAATTCCAGTACCCTCGGAGCTCCCTCCACCAACGTTATTTCTACTCGGCTAAATCCCGATTCAAGCGCCGATCTTCGAAGTCGGCGACGTGTGTTTGCGCGGTAGCGAGTCGGGAAGACGTCGTCCTGATGGAATCCACGAACGCGGGTGTTGAACCACACGTGAAACCAGTGAGGAGTTAAACTTGCAGCCACCCCAAAATAATGCAGCAGGTTGGGAGTGAAGATTGCGAGTCTACCGCCCGGCTTAAGCACCCGGTAAAATTCCTTCAGCACTATGTCTGGAAAATCCACATGCTCGATCACTAGCCGGCAATTCACCACGTCGAACGACGCATCTGAAAATGGCAGGCGATTTAATTCTGACCGAATGCAAAAATCCATCTCGGAATTCGCGGTGATCTCTTCCCGCAGGTCGGTGCCCACTAACTGGCAGCCAGAAGTTCTCGCAAATTCGAAACCAAAAAATTTGCCCGTCCCGCAACCGGCATCCAGCACGCAATCTCCCGGAGCGATTATCTCCCGAAGTTTCTCCGTAAAAACTTCCTCAGGCGACAATCCAGCCGCTTTGGCTTTTGTCTCAACACTCGCGCCCGCACCTGTTACGAATGCATTTGTCTCAGCTGGATTGCCTTTTGAATAGCTGTCCATAGCGCACAAATCCCTAAAGAGGGTCGGCCGCCGCGCGTTCCAGCAATCCGAGTTGGCCCAGCGGCTCGAGTCTACCGCCAGCCGCCGCAGCCATCGCGCGCATCGCCGTCTGATTGTTGAACTGGTCGGTGGTGAAATCCGCGATGAGGCCGGACCGA
>CAVQQE010000015.1:0-19436 GCA_963714785.1 uncultured Acidobacteriota bacterium | reverse complement strand
GTTGTCATCTGGCTGAATGCGACTGGTTGCGATGGATTACTAACGCCTTTTATCGTGCTTGCCTTAGGCCGCAATAGCTCTCCGAACAATTGCTACTGTCTGCTGCCAATCTCGATGCAGGTGTGCACCAAATTGTGCACCAAGCGACCAAACACCGATGCGCGATCATCGGTAAGGGGTAGGGAGGTAATTCTCGACCGGCCAAAAAGGAAGCTCGGGTTGAGGCCAGAAAAATAATTTCCGGCCCGCTAATTTTTTTCGCTTGCTGTTTCGACAATTTGCCGATTATCATTTTTTCCCCGCTTGCTGTTTCTATCAAGTTGCATTTTCCGGGGGTCTCGGGGTTGCTCAAAAGTAGAGAGACTATGTTTCACCTGCTTCGCGGAAAGGGTGCGGCACAGAAGTAATTGCCTTGCGAGCTCGTAGATAGACCACCAATTCTGAAGATCATCGACAAATCTGGCGGCGCGAAGTTCCATGAATCGATAATATGCGCGTGCTTCCTTCATGTTTCCGTCGCACAAGGTAGCAAGCAGCCTCATTGCAGTGGTGCGGTCATTACTGCCATGGTACGTGCGAAGGCTGTGGGAATTGAATTTTCGCTGCGCGGCGGGACCGATGAGGGCGACAAGCGCATTTTTTTCGACCACGCTTTGACCGCGCGTCGAGATACACCATCCGATTCCCGCATCCCGCAACTGGGTGTCGTGTGTGACACCGCCCAACTTGCCATTTGAAGGTCTAATCGTCGCGCCATGTACGGGCAGTCCGAACCTCCAGCAAGCGACTGCGTGACCGGCTTCGTGAAAAGCCCTGGCTTTAAGCGTTTCTTCCCTCATCGCGGTGGGAACTACTGTTCAAGTACACCGGTGTCTACCAACGCCTTCTGCCGCAAGTCTTCCACGGCATCAGAAATCTTCTGGAGACGTTCCTTTGACAGAGCCTCCACCGGATCCTTGAACACGGCGGTCGATAGAAGGACGTTTGTTACTACTGGGTTTCTGGGAAATACGAGAGCCATGTGGAAGGCTTTCCGAACAAGAAATATCAGATCATTAAAATCTTTTTTCCCATCGTTGGTATTCAGCGACGTACTGTCGTGTTGGGTTTGGAAGTGCTCAAGCGCATCGCAGAACTCACTTGCGTTGAAATAGAGTTCGAACCATTTTCTTTGCCTCCAATCCATCTTCGCCAGACCTAGCGATCTTCCCGCGAACCAGAGAGCAGCCCCAGCAACTACCAGCGATGCTACGGCGACGACCAAGGCCGCCGATTCGTAATTCCATATGCAATACATGTGAGGATATATAACATTCGTGTTGCAGATTGCGCAAATGAAAGGCGCATTCGGAGTGGCTGTCTGGAGCTTTATTGCGGATGCTAGCCGCCCAAACCATAGCGGCGCTTTCTCTCGAAACATTTGTGCGAGCATTGCCAACTGCTCCCAACCTTGACAATTTCATACCCTGAGGATTATCGTTCGTCTTCCTCCTGGCGGGATTAATCTCTTAGTAAAATTGCAATACTGACCGAACTACATGGTCCGCTCGAATCAATTTCGCTGTGCTTGAGTATATGCTTATCCGGGACAGCATCGCTGGAAGTCCGGCCAACATTCGTGCTCGTTTCACTTGCCGAATCGCAGTCATATTCCTTCTCACTGTGGGTCTATCTGGCAGAATTCTCGGGCAGGCCAACCGTCAGAAGGATTCCCTCCATACATTCGAGCCTGTAGGCATGAACATCTTCGTTCCGGTCACAATCACGGGGCCTGATGGGCGCTCGGAGACGGTCGATTTCGACCTCGATTCCGGTTCAAACCGCACGATAATTGACACCAGCGTCGCACTGGACCTAGCTCTCCCACCTCATCAGATGTCCGGTTACACAACTCCATCGGGTGCCGCTCAACGGTATACCACGCTAATCTCGAATTTCTGTAGCCTCTCGCAGTGCACCGAGAACCTAGAGGTTCTTGTCGACGACCTATCTCACTACTCTAAGAGGTATAGGCGTCGGGTCGGGGGCATGTTGGCAATGGACTTTCTAGAGAAATACATTCTCTGGCTCGACTTTCCGAACTCTCAAATTGGATTTCTTCCCGCTAACTCTAAAATTGAAGGGTTGACGAACCCCAAGATCGTGGAGTTGATTTCTGAACATACGATTGCTTTCGTTGAAGCCGTCCTACCCAATGGCAAGACCGTTAGACTCATGTTCGACACCGGGGATGAATCGCGCGTTGACGCCCTATTGTACCAATCCTCCTTATTAGGAGACTTTGGCTTTGTGCAGACTGGACAGGATGAGATAAAGGATGCGGTCGGATGGTACCCGGTAAGAGTCGGGGAAATCCATTTTTTGAAGATCGGGAAGTTGCGGCTCGCACCCGCCACCGTAGAGTTGTCCGAACGAAGCTCAGTAGAGCAATCTACACTAGACTATGGGGGCACGATCGGTATCTTCCCTTTCAAAGATTGTGTCATCGCCGCTGACTATCCGAAGCTGGAACTGCTGGTTTCGGCTGAATGCAATCGCGATCAAAAAAGTAAGAGCAAGTAGCGGGGTTTGCGCACCAACCTACACTCCAGGGGGAATTTGCTCAGGTTAAGGTTGAACTCAAGCTTCCGAATGTATGCTTTTGGCGAGGAGATGGCCTACCCATACATGACCCGCCATCTCCGTCGGATAAATGGACCTAAACCCAGTAGCGCGATGCCGAATAAAAGTATTGAGGAAGGCTCGGGCGTCAATGATACGTTCTGAATACTGCAATATTGCGGTGGATTCCCGCAAGCTATAGGAATCGTATTGTAAACGAGATCGAAATTGATAAAGATTGCCTCGCCGTATTCTGGGTCCCCTGAACCCACGAAAATGAACTCATCATTACGCAAGTTGGTCCCAATCACAGTCGCCCCAGTGCCAGCGAAATAAAACGCTCCGGTAGGAAATTCAGAATAAAACAACCACGGGCCTACGACAGAGTTCGTAGCAGGGTCAAAATCGAATCCACCCTCAACCGGGCTTGACTGCTGATAATATATTTCTGAATTCCCTATGTAGGTGCGGACCACATATTCGCCGGATTCGACCGAGCAGCAGTCTCCAGTTGGGTTCATTGAACCAGCGGCGGCGGGTTGCGGCGAGAGAAGCAGACAAAGGGCCGCGAACCCAAAGACGAGAAGTCCTAAAATGATTCGGCCAAGTCGCATATAACCCCCTGTTCGGAGATTCTTAAGACAGCCTAAAGGCTGCTCCGAAGCCACAGCGCCTTCCAGGGTAAGGTGCTCTTTGGCGGTCAGAGTGTGCGTCTACAAACCGGCGAAGTCAACCCAAACTTAATTATTCAATTACGTAGCGCCTTCCGATTACTTTGCCATTAGATCTTATTCCACGCACCTCGTTTCGTCGCTATAAGAGGACCTCTTTTACGGTTAGCTGATCAGTGATATATCCAACGTTAAACTGAAAGGAGGCATAATGCTCAGGATGAAATTGACGGTGGCGTTGATTTTTGTTGTCGGCTGTTGGCCCAATCCTGCGTTCGGTCAAACGCAGGGTGGAACTATCGTGGTAATTTTCTATTCACACGATAAAGTCATTTTTGCCGCTGACAGTCGCAGGGCTTTATCTAACGGCGAGGGAGTCATTGTCAACAAGCGAGACAACGAATGTAAGCTGCTTGCACTTAACAACAGCGTCATCGTTGCTACTGCCGGTAAAATCGTCGCCAAGAATTCCGACATCAATTCTGAGAACATGGCGCTACGATTTGCGAAAGAAGCGGCCGAGGGGATAGGGCCGATGGAAGTAGACCCCGCCAAGGTGATGGCTGAGAAATGGCTTTATATGATGGTCCCGTTCGTAGCAGAACAGGTGCGCCAATGGAACACTACGTCCCTGGAGACTGGACGGGAATTGACGCAGGTTCTTTTTGCAGGAAGGCTTCTTAGCGGAGCACTGGTGGTTTATTTTCCTAAGGTCGTATGGGATGGCCACGGCGTAATATCAGGTGGAGGACTGGTTATTCTTGATCCTTCCAACCCATTTCTGCCGCCTCTTGCCAAACAAAAAAGTATGAATGCTTTTTCTGGTCTCGTGAATACCCACGTACCTTCGAATTTTCATCCAGAATGGAAAGACAGAGATGCTGCCAAAGCTTTATATCTCGCGGAGAAAGTTATAGACGTTGCTGGCGATGAAACCATAGCAAAGCCCGTTGACGTCCTAGAATTGCAGGCAAACGGAACGATAACTTGGGTTCGACGTAAGGATTGCTGCCGACCAGATTAGAAAATCCATTCCGTGGTGATACATTCATCCACTCACCAACATCACCGTGATTGCTTAACGCGTTTGAATGGCAAATTACTGGGCGAGTTATTTCGTCTTCGCTCTTCGGTAAAAGTGCACTTAGCTATCTACAGCCACCGCGATGTGCCCAGTGTCGGCCAAGAACTGCATAACTAGGAAACATCCACCGTTTTTGTCTGGATAAAATGAACCGCGCAGCGGGCGCAATGAAGTGCTCCCCAAAATTCAGACAGGTCGCTAAGGTGTAAAATCTGCTGCCTCTGTGAGGGGGCAGATGAAACGACGCCGAAGGCAGTTCAGCGCAGATTGGAAAGCCAAGATTGCTCTGGAGGCGATCAAGGGTCAGCGCACAGTCCAAGAGATCGCCTCTCATTACGAGGTTCATCCTAACCTGGTGACGCACTGGAAGAAGCAGTTGTTGCAGGGAGCCCCGGAGGTTTTCTCGAGCGGAAAGGCCGAAGAAGGCAAAGCCGACGAGGAACTGCAGGCCGAGCTCTATCAGCAGATCGGGAAATTACAGGTAGAAGTGGATTGGCTTAAAAAAAAGTCGGGACTTTCGCGTTAGCGGAGCGACGGGGATGGATCGAACCAGGTCGAGGGGATCTCAGCATCGTAGAGCAATGCGAACTGACGGGTATCTCGCGGGCCGGCCTGTACTACACACGGGTTCCGGAAAGCGAGGAAAACCGGAAGCTGATGCACTTGCTGGACGAGCAGTACACGCGCACGCCGTTCTACGGAGTGCGTCGGATGACGTATTGGCTAAGAGCGCAAGGTTACGGGGTCAATGGGAAGCGGGTGCGACGGCTGCTACGGGGGATGGGGCTGGAAGCGATTTATCCCAAGCCTCGGTTATCACAGCCCGCCCCCGGACATCGAATCTATCCCTATCGCCTGCGGGGGTTAAAGATCGAGCGACCGAACCAGGTGTGGGCGAGCGACATTACGTATATACGTCTGCGCCAAGGGTTTATCTATCTGGTGGCGATCCTGGATTGGTTCAGTCGATACGTTCTGGGCTGGGACGTGTCGGTATCGTTAGAGAGCGATTTTTGCTTGGCGGCGCTGGAATGGGCCTTGCAGACGGGATGCCCGGACATTTTCAATACGGATCAAGGGGCGCAATTCACGAGCGAGGGCTTCACCCAGCGGTTGGAGAAGAGCGGCATCACGATCAGCATGGATGGGCGGGGACGAGCGCTGGACAACATTTTCGTGGAGCGACTGTGGCGCAGTGTGAAGTACGAAGAGGTGTATCTCCACGATTACGAGCGGGTGGAGGAGGCGGTGAAGAATTTGGGCGATTATTTTCGGTTTTACAATCACGAGCGTCCGCATCAGGCTTTGGGCTATCAGACGCCAGCAGCGATGTACTTCGGAAAAGTGAAATGCACTTGCTTAGAAAGTCGAAAACGGGGGATGCTGGGGGTCGCGGGAGATGGGAAGCATCGCTCCTAGACGTTCCTGACGCAAACTTTTTCTCTCGAAAACCAGCATGGTCAGAAAATCCATCCCGGACGGTGAGCGGCGAATGCCTTTCGCAAACGCAGGCTTCTCCGGGGATGGGTGTAAGGGAAGGGGCTCAAACGCCGCCCCTTCCCCTACGACCCCATCCTGGCTTCAAATGCAGAGCGGGAAAAATGAATTCCAGTTGTCAAATTTCAAGGCAGCGATCCACCTTAAAAAGACCGAATTTCTGTCTAAAAGATGGGGAGCATCTCACAACGCCCGAATGTATGGAATGCGCCACGAGAATGCAACGGACTTCGGAGAGCGGGCGATTGAAAAAATAGCTTAGCAGTGCGCGATACTTCATGCATTGAAGCGGTCCCGCTAATTCAGACTCTCCGCAATGAACTTCAACTTCCACGGCTACGAATCGGCCAAGAGCGTCCTTCAATACAAGATCGATTTGATCTCCGGTTGGCAGGGGCCATTCCACCTTCCACAGCTTCAGGCCTGGTTCGCCCAGAACATCAGCCGGATTATTGGCAATCCGCAACTTGAGTGCCTTGTGTTCTGGTCCTTCGCCCCCTCCCCCAAAGCAATGACCAGCAGCGCGTCTAATAAGCTCTCGTTCGTCTTCGAGAGCGGAGGCTTTGAATTCTGATAACATCCGGTCGAACAAGTCCCCCGATATTTCCTTTAGCCCAGAATGCTCTTCGCCGAATCCGTGAAACACATAATGGGGAGCGTAACCCAAAAGGGAATTGAGCTTCCGTCGCGGTATGAATCCGGCTGAATTGACGCTGCGCGTTGGGGCACAATAACGCCACCATGCCTTCCGGCCGTCAGCAAATTGTTCAGGCTCGGAGTCATCAGGCTCGGACGCCACGTCGGTCACTTGAACGAGCGCCACTATACCTTCGCGTCCACGCCTACGTGGTATGTGTTTGGTGGAACCATCGATATAGGTTCGGACGACGGTTGGACCGGACCGTGATTCGTAAATAAAAACAAGATCTTCGGCAGATACGCGGTCAATTAAATGGCGCTTGTTCTGCTGCACCCACACACCGAAGCGCGGTTTGTCTATCGGCTGGTCTTTGATACGGGGCCAATGTGTTGTAAGCCAGTAGGCCATATGGAGCTTCCATCATGCGTTGGCTTCGAAAAGCTACTCAAGGGTGTTCAGGCGGCTTCCGCTAATCGTAGGCCAAGTTTTTCATACCGTTTCGACCGGAATTCAGAAACGTCCCAATTGGGACTACAACCGTGCATGCCGACTTCGAAATTACTTGTGCGAGCGTTGTCTAGTCCTGCCTGAACCTTGACATCCACCGTCGTCAAGATTATCGTCCGAGTGCCTCCTGGTGGGAATAACCCCTAAGTAAGCTTGCAATACTGATACGAAAGGAACACATGATGCGCCGTTTTTTGAGCGTGCTCTGCTGTCTGCTCGTGATATTTCCAATGGTCGAAGTATCTGCCGCTGCTCAGCAGAACAGCACCCCAGCCGCGCAAGATCAAGTTCCACTGGCGGCGTGCAAACAGCCGTGCTTGGAAGACGGCACCCCGATCAAGTTGCGAATTGCGCAAACCGTTTCTTCAGCAGACGCCCACGTGGATGACCGAGTTGAGTTTGAAGTTCTTGAAGAAATCAGAATTCAGGGAGTGTTAATTGTCCCGAAGGGTGGCTTGGCGTTGGGAACGGTAACTGAAGCGCAGCCAAAGAAACGGATGGCACGCGGCGGAAAACTCGAAATCGTCATGGATTCGGTGCGCGTTGCAGACGGAGAAAAGGCCGCGCTCCGAGCTACTAAAAGTGCGCAGGGCGGCGGACATACGGGAGCGATGACAGCGGGCATCGTTGCTACAGCGTTACTGGTATGTTTTGTCTGTGCACCTTTTTTTCTGTTCATGCATGGCAAGGACATTACGATTCCCAAAGACACGGAAGTCCCCACTTTCGTGAACGGGAACATGCCGTTGGACTTGGCGAAGTTTCAACAAGCCGCGTCCGCGACCCAACAGGCTCAATCGAACCCGCCACCATCGGGTGCGCTGCCAAGTTCTGTGAGCCAAGCCCAAGCCAGCAACGACGCTCAACTTGAAGTTACGTCTACCCCCAGCGGCGCGGATGTCGAGTTGGATGGTAGTTTCGTGGGCAACACTCCCTCCAATTTAGGCGTTTCGCCGGGGGACCACACGGTCAGTGTGAAGAAGAGTGGATTCAAACCTTGGGAAAGAAAAATCAAAATCAGGAGCGGTCGGGTGAGTATAGCCGCCGAGTTGGAAGCGGAAATTAAGCAGACCACCGCAGCGGCTATGAGCGCGTCACCGGCGTCGGAAGACTCCAAACAGAAAACAGGAGGTGCTGCGCTGGAACATACAGCCACGTCCGTCCCAGCGATCCGCGAAACCGCCAGCACTGGCGTTCCCGAAAAACTCGGTACTGTTTTCTTTACGTCCGACCCCAGCGGAGGCGACGTCTACGTTGATGATGCCTTTGTCGGAAAATCGCCGATCACATTAAGTCTTAAAACCGGTCACCACTACGTTCGCACATTCAAAGACGGTTATAAGAATTGGTCGCAACTCGTTACCATAACGCCTGGCGCGGAAATCAAGCTAATGCCATGGATTTACATGGGTGCGTATGCCCGACACTCTTCGGTGCGACGCTTGTTCGGAAACGTCCCGCCCATGATTACGCGCTCTGGAAATCAGAATCTACAGTCAGATGCGACATCCCAAGTGGGATAAGGCGCAAAGCGAACATGTGGAGTACTAAGGACGAACTTGGTCCGACACGACTTACCGGGCACTAGCGCCGGATAGCCCGAACAACTCAATCGAAGGCCGCACGATTCATTTGAGTTATTGCAGTTTCGCGTACTCCGCTTTGGCTTGCTTGAGGATGGGGATGTCGGGGTCGGCGTCTTTCCAGTGTCGCCTCGCATAGCCTAAGCGCACCACTTGGCCATTGGAGGTGGGAACCGGGGAGTTATTTCTGGCCCAGAAGATAGAGGTCGGCGTGACCGCCAGGACGCGCATAGACGATGGTGGAGAGGTCGCGGGAAAAATCCATCAGAAGATCAGAAGTGTTCGAAGAGCGTCACATTGGATTCCATAACAGCATATATGTAGGCAAGACGCTTCCCATCGGGCGAGGGAAGAGGAAGCCCGATCCACCCTTGGGGGTTCTCCAGCAGGAGGTGGGTCTGGCCGCCCGCGTCCATTTCGAGGAGGGTGCCTTTGCCGTCAGGAAACGACGAAAGGAAAAGACGCTTCCCGTCGGCAGACCAAGCAGGCGCTTGAAGTTCCGTCCGCGGGGGCGTTGGATGAATTACCTGGACTTGTTTGCTTTTCAAGTCCAGCACATGCACACTGGCACTGAGATCTTCCACCAGAGCAATGCGGCTCCCGTCGGGGGAAAGGCTCCAGTACGTGCTCTGGTTATCGGTTTTCGCCACTCCTCTAATCGCCCTCGAACAGGGTCAATGGCAGAGAAAACTTCCTGTTTCCCGATCGCTTCCGAAAGGACGCAAATACGGGACCCCGAGAAAGCGCATTGCACTTCGGCCGGTCCTGCGGGCGTAAGTATAGTTTCAGGCGTGCCGCCAGACGCTGGAATACGGAGCAATCGTCGTTTGCTTGGCTCCAGCGGATTGGCACTAACTATGACCCACGCTCCATCCGGAGTAAGGCTGGCCCACGAATAGCGCTCCGGGCCACCGGCAAACAATTCCGCAGAGTCCGAGGAGATTCGCCGCTTGTAAATGCTGGTGTTGTGGCGGGAGGAGGTGTAGAACAGCGTTTCGCTGTCTGGGGTCCAAGCCCTGGGCCAGTTGTTCCAGGAGTCGTTGGTGAGACGCAACGGTTGTTCCAGCTTGCCACCCGTCTTGCTCAAGCCAGCGATAAAGATTGAAAACGGGTACCGTACGGACAGAACCGCCAAGCGCTTGCCGTCCGCGCTCGCGCTCAACGTCGAAACGTATGATCCAGTTGTGTTCGTAAGGCGGGCAGGCTTTCCAGCGGCGGCTCCGCTCGGATCCAAAGAAATCGCCCAGAGGTCTGAATCAGTAATGCTATTCTTGAACAAACCAAAAAGGATACGGCCATCGGGAAGCCACGCGACCGCGTTGGCGCCGCCGCCCACTAGAGAATGATCCGTGAGAAGAACCCTCGATTTGCCGTCTTGAAGGGTCCGAGTTTCTAGCGTCCCAGGGCCGTAGCCGCTAATGCGAATGTCGGCGATCGCCTTGCCATCAGGGGCCCAGTTTGCGGTAATGAAGGTTTCGTCCTGGCCCAACGCGCGTTGGAAGTGCCTTTAAGCAACGAAAACCGTCGTTTTCGGCCACTTTGACCGGCTTTAACGCTGAAATTTGGCACTCCGCTGGACGCGCAATTAGTTCGCATAAATTGTGGCTTTGAGCGCTTTTTGCGCCGGTTAGAGAAGTTCAGATTTCTGGTTCCGGAATCACGTAAGGCGGCTTAAACACTGATCCGGCGCACAAACGCAATGTGTGGTAAATGTTTGGTTAACGTCCCACTTAGGACAACGTTGTGCATATGAATTGGCCGGTTAGCGTCGGCAGCACGTTTTTTTACAGCGAATAAATAGGCTGCGAAATCGCTCTTAGGGACCGAAATTAGGACTCTTAGGGTGGTTAACCCGCAGAATAAGCTCATTTCTGCCTAAGTTGCGAGGCAGCCCAAAGAAGCATTCCCCGACGCGTTTCTTGCTGATTACGGCGTCCGTTTCCGATTGCGCTTTGAGCTATTAATCTGCGTACTTCCGATAGGCTATAGAGTTTTCGAGCTCCAACTAGCCGGTAATGCGCCTTTCCTGCGCTTTCTAAGTAACGAAGTCCACGCGCGGTGATACCCAGCAACAATGCAACTTCACACTGCCGCAAGCAGCAATACCATTCGGAGGGATCGCCGGTGGTCACAGCGTCTATTTGGAGCCATACAGGATCTAAGATGTAGATTCTGCCGCGCGGAGTTGCCGGTACGCGGATCGAAGTTACCTTTCTCTGCCTGGCCCAACGACGCGCCGTTCCCGGCATGACCCCGTACTTTGCACAGAATTCGGCTGTGCTAAACCATCGCCGGTCGGGTTGCTTCGTGGTGTTCATTCCTTCCTCATCTGCACTTCCGCGCTTGGTTTCCGCTCACAAGCCTTAATTACGCCATTTCTGGGGTAATTGACGCATCTAGGCACGTATACAGCGCTAATTCGTCATTCTTGCGTAAGCTGGACGCTTCCTGTGCATATGCGATGTGATACGTCCAGGATGAGTGTTCATCACCTTTGAACTTACGCTTGCTTGCATACTTTGCAGGGTACCAACGGACCGGCTTTCCACTCCCCATGGCTCCCAGGGTGCCCACAAGTGATGCAATCGCATTCACTGCTTTCGGCGCAATGCCAGCAAGCCGTCCGCGCTTTTTCAGACGAATCTTCGGGCAATGGAGTCAAACAAGTTTTGCAACCGTCCCACGGACGGTGAATCCAGCATCCCGGCTCCACTGTGTAGCACGAAGGAGCGCAGGTTTGTGGTCGGCCAGAAAGCAACCGGATGATTTCCGATTTATGGTCCCGCAGTTCGGCTAGTTAGGACGCAATCCTTGTTTGGAAGGTCTTTAGGTAGCCGGTAACGGATGCGGTCACCGGAGACGGTAATTTCACCGCCAGCGTTTTTCACGGTTGCGATGACGGCTTCCGGTGTCAAATTTCACCTTCGTCAACATCGCCCTGCGGTTCGATTTCGACGTTCTCAAAGGGTAGGGAAATAAAAGCGTTGGCGGAAATACCAGCGGCTTGTGAGTCGCATAAACATTGATGTTTTTGCGCATTGATTTCCGCCGTGCCCTGTTTATGCGGGTGGCGGAAATCGGCATCACTTTCATGCAATGTTTTTGCAGTTTCCGCGACAGTCTTATTTCCGCCGTCGCTCGGATTTTTATCTGCTAGCCGGACAATCTTAGGGTGGCCTTTCCCGCCTACCTCTACTGTCGTGAAGATGGAGGAAGCGATAGCCTTGCGAGCAACGTTTCGTTTGAAGTCGCGTCCGGCAAGGTATGCCTCTGCCTTCATTTTCAAAATTTCATCTTCGCCCGCCCGCTCACGACGGACGATTTCCAACCGCAGGGCTTCGATTGCAGCACTAACGGCGTCGTCTTTCGCCTTTGCGCGGCGTTCACGTTCCCCAGCGCCCTCTCGATCAACAGCATCCGTCACGTCCCGCACGCTCCACGGGTCGGCGGCGGTATCAATTTCCAGGATAAATGGAGCAGGCTCCTCACCTAGGCGAAATTTCGTGCAGATAAACGCAAGGCGAAATTGTTCACGCAGTTTGCGGCGAGACGACCGCGAAGCCCAATCGCTCGCTCCTTGGGCGGGAAGCTCCTCAACCCAAGGCATCGAGCCAGTTGGATGAAAATCCGTTGCATCCCGGACTTCGAATACGACATCCGCGCGGTCCTCAACAATGCCACTGCCACGGGAATGCATGGCGCTTTTTACGCAATTGCCAAGCACCAACACTGCCGGTCCATTTTCCCTGTGCGCGATGTCCAAAATCGGTGCGATGGCTCGGGAAGGCTTGCTCGAATCCTGCTCACCAACACCTTCAGCCATCGAGTCGAACGAATCAAAAATTACAAGGTCGTAATCACCGTAAGGGAATTGCGTCCAAGCATCGGACCGCGTTAGCGGCGGGCACTTCTCACGCGAGATAACTTTGAGCCTGGCCAATTCTGAGTCCGCGCCCAAGGCACGCATACGTTCGCGCATTATGCGACGTGGATTGTCCCTGTCGATGTAAAGGACTCGCTTGCCGTTTCGGGCCAAACGGATTGCTATGTGCAACGCGAAAACGCTCTTTCCTAGGCCGCGCGGAGAGAAAACTTCGGTGATCGTCTCTGGGTAAAGCAGTCGTTCATATAACGGCTCTGGTTCCACGCCGTCATTGGCGAGAAAATCCGCCATGTTCTCAACCACCCAGGAGTTGGTTTCTCGTGTTTGCGCCTCCCGCTGGGGTTTCCACTCCGGCTGCGACTCAATATAGCCTTCGAGCGCATCGCGCGTCCCGCCCCCGGCGACCCATTCAGTCAGGTCTTTTGCGCCTGGCAGTTCGATAAGTTTGAGCGATGGAACTTTTCCCAGGAGTGAGTTTGCAACTTCACGCGCGGTTTTTCTCCCTGGGCCATCTGCGTCCGCGATAATGACCACGCGTTTTCCGCGAATGGACTCGCAAAATTCATGCCGCCAGTGCTTCGATGATGTCGCGGCGAATCCTAGCTTCTCCTGAGAAGTATTGGCATCTTTTTCGCCTTCGGGAATGAGGACGAAATCCGCAGCGATTATTTCCGGAAGCTTGTACGGAACCCGGCGAACGCCATTCAGACTCCATATCCAGCCGCCATTTCCATCTGGCCGTCGAAGCCTGAAGTCCTTGGGGTGATAACGTACATTTTGATAAAGCAACTTGCCCTGTTCGTCTGGGTAGTCGTAGATCGCTACGATTCGCCGCTCGATATCGTTAGCATCGAGGAAGAGATCGCTCGGTTCGATCCCGAGCGCAGCGATTACTGCTTCTTGCGAGCAACCAGCGTGGCAGAAAAGAAGAATCTTCTGTTCGCGCACGTCGATCGAAAATGACGGATTTTTATCATCATGGGCCGGGCAGAATGCCTTCCAGGCACTTCCGCTTTTTCGCACTCCCCGTAATTTTCCAAGCAGAGCCTCCAAGTTCATCGCTGCTCTTCCCGCGCTGGAACAAACCCTTCGTGAATGATGCGCTCCACTTCGCTTTCAGGAATCCGAATTGCACGCCGACCTACTCGGACCTTCGCAATGCGTCTTGCGAGTAGCCACGAACGCACGGTTGAAATTTTTATTCCAAGCTTTTCAGCAAATGCTTGAGACGTTAAAAGCTTCACAGTTGTTATGGATATATCTTTCATAATGCCTCCGCGATACTGCGCAACGCCAAGGTCGCACGGCTATGCCGAGGGAAACCACAAGCTGGTTGGGCAGATTTTTGGGTGTTTTGTCTTATGTTCGGGGTATTGCGGCGATCATCGAGGCATTATCTTGACGCCATTGGTTTTGTGCGGATTCGTTGCATCCCAACGCCGGGTAAAGAATGTCGGCCACAAGCCGATCATGAGGACCGCCGGTTTTCTCTTCCACGTGGCGGACTATGCTCGCCCGCGCCGCACGACTAGTAACGTTCCGGTTGGGTTTGGTAAGTTTTTCTTCCACTCGGTGAGCGAAACTGCGCAGTTGGGTAGGTAAACCTTGCTCGCTCGGCTTCTGGAAAAACGTCTTGCCAATCACTGCACCCAGAAGCTTTTCAAGGTCGTTTGCACAAACCCACATCCGTTTCAAGGCAGTTCTCAAAGCTTTAGAGTTACTAAAGCCTGTAAGGCCTTCCCACGTGTCATGGCGAGGCGCTTCAGCGATGATGCTTAACATCGCCACGAGAAAAAATCGGTCGCAGCCCTGTTCGACCAGTTTTTCAAAGGCCTCGAACGCCGCGCGGTCGCGCGGTTTCTTCCATTTTACTTGCTCGATAAGGACGCTTTCCAAATGGGCGTGCAGCGCTTTTTCAATCATGCGCGTACGTTCGTTTGTCTTTGTTGGCATCGCTATCGCCGCGTGATTACAACCCTAGCCCCGAATCGGGATACATCTTCAATCCAAAGGCGTTTTGAGGGGTAGAAAATTAGCATATTCTTTTCTTGATACTTATAACCTAAACGTTTAGGATATAACGTGGCGATGAACTCCGTAAGCACAGCGGCGAGCCTTTTGGGAAAGCGAAGCTATCAGACCCGCCTGAAAAGATTTGGGATTGAGAAATTACGGGCGATTGCTCGCGAGAATGGTGAGAAAGGCGGACGCCCGCCGAAGCGAAAGGATGGATAAACAATGATCTACCGCAGAGGGAAAAAAGGCACAATGTGGATGCGTTTCAGATTTGCTGGGCGATTCGTTCACGAAAGCACTAGAACCAAAAGCCGAACGGTAGCTCGCGAAGCAGAACGGCAGCGGCGGCGCGAATTGGAATTATCCTGGAATCGCATCCAGCGCCGCTCCCTGCCTCCGACCTTCGAACGCGCCTCTTCGTCTTGGCTGGCTTCCGAGAAACCGCACTTGGCCGAGCGTACGTACCAAATCTATGAAGTCGCTGTGCGATGCCATCTGATTCCCGCCTTGGGACCGCGCCTGCTTTGTGATATCGATGCGGCTACCATCGCTGGGTACCAAGCAAAAAGAAAAGCGAAAGATGCCTCGGCCCGAACGATCAACAAGGAACTTCAGGTCCTGCGCCAAATATTGAAGCGGCACAAACTCTGGATGAACCTCCAAGGTGACGTTAAATTCGAGCGGGAACACTGTGATATCGGAAAGGCTTTATCCCGCGAAGACGAGAAAAAACTACTCGCCGCCTGCGCCTCGAATACTTTGCTCAACGCGGTTGTAAGCATCGCTCTCAACACAGCCCTCCGAAAGAACGAAATCCGAACGCTGCGCTGGAACCAAATCGATTTTGAGAAGCGCACCGTGACAGTTGGAAAAGCTAAAACGCCATCAGGAAGCGGACGAGTCATACCGCTGAATCAGCCAGCCTTCGAAGCGCTCACCAAGTGGGCTGGCCGTCTGGTCGAGTCAAAGGCGGAGGATTATGTCTTCCCGGCGTGCGAAGCAGCAGGCATCGAGCGCGAGCACCCTGACCTCAAACGCATTGACCCGTCCCAGCCTATCAAGTCGTGGCGTTCGGCCTGGCGTGCGGCTCTCAAGCGTGCGGGCTTAGAATTGCGCTTTCACGACCTGCGGCACTGCTGCATTACAAAGCTGGCAGAGTCACAAACGAGTGAACAGACCCTAATGGCCATCGCAGGTCACGTCAGTCGAAGAATGATCGAGCACTACTCGCACATACGCATGACAGCCAAGCGGAGCGCAGTAGACTCAATTGTTGAGGGGGGTGTGAACCAAAACGTGAACCAACCCACTCCAGCCGATACAAGCGATACCGTTAAAGTACTGAATTGATTGGTGGGCCTGGGTAGACTTGAACTACCGACCTCGCCCTTATCAGGGGCGCGCTCTAGCCACCTGAGCTACAGGCCCAACTTACTTCCATCTTACTGGTGGGTAATATCTTACGCGATTCGCTGCTTTCGTCAAATAACGGCTCAACGTCCGTTTGGCGTCTGGTATGGATCAAAAATCAGCGAACACCAGTGAAATCCAAACGCTTCACAGCAGCCATTTTAGCATCAGCGAACGAATGAGCATAGCGGGTCGTCGTTGTTATTTTACTGTGCCCCAGCAAGTGTTGAATCGTAACGAGATCGACTCCGGTCCGCACGAGACGAGTAGCAAACGTATGACGCAGATCGTGGAGCCGAATATGCGGTATTCCGGCCAGCCGAACGGCTTTCATAAATCCTACTTTGGGATCGAGAAGCCGCTCGCCGATTTTACGCGAACTCGGAAACTCACTTTTTCGCTTCTCGAAAAAGATCGGATAGTACCTTGAAGGTCGCTTCGTTCATTGGAATAGCTCTATTACTCTGTCTAGTCTTACCGTTAATTATCGCGATAAGTCTATCGTTGAGGTCAATGTGCTCCCATCGAAGACCATGAATTTCACCTTTTCGCATTCCTGTATTCAAGGCGATTATGACGGTGGACTTCAAATGAGGAGCGCGAATCTGATTGCAAGCCGTCAGTAACTTCGCCTCCTCCGCCTGAGTCAAGATTCGCGCGGTGCGCTCCGGAACGTGTAGTAACTTCACATCGGTAAATGGATTGCTGGATAGGAATTTCCACTTCACTGCCATCGACGTAATGTGCTTAAGATTCCCAAGCAATCTGTTTACGGTGGCTGGCGCGACGCGCCGTGCCGTTTCATTCTTGAAATTCTCTGCATGAAATGGCGCGAGTTCTGAATAGATTCCGCTTCCCGAAGAACTTCGTCAGCTGCGTTAATCGGGACTTGACCTACAAGCTGCCCCGCTCCGTTGACTTGATTCCTGACGCGCCCTAAGATGTGCTGCACGTGCCAGCCACCGACTCGCTGATCGGCAAAACCATATCGCACTACCGTATCGTGGAAAAACTTGGTGGTGGCGGGATGGGTGTAGTTTATAAGGCCGAAGACACCCGCCTGGACCGCTCCGTCGCCTTGAAATTCCTGCCGCCAGATTTAGCGCACGACCCTCAGACTCTCGAACGCTTCAGACGCGAGGCGAAAGCTGCTTCCGCGCTAAACCACCCGAACATTTGCACGATTTATGACATCGGCGAGGAAAACGGTCAGGCGTATATCGTGATGGAGTACCTGGGCGGTATGACGTTAAAGCATCGCATTGCCGGCCGTGCAATGGAAATCGAAAGTCTCCTAGATTTGGCGATCCAGATTGCGGAGGGCCTGGAAGCCGCGCATGGCGAAGGAATCGTCCACCGCGACATCAAACCTGCCAACATATTTATAACCAAACGAGGGCACGCGAAAATATTGGATTTTGGTTTGGCGAAGTTAGCGCCGAGGCGGGAAGGCGCGGTCTCGGAGGCCGAGGCTACGCTCGCCTCGGATGCGACGCTGGGGGTGAGCAAAGACCATCTTACGAGCCCAGGCACCGCAGTTGGGACGGTCGCCTACATGTCGCCCGAGCAGTTAAGTGCTAGGGACTTAGATGCGCGTACAGATTTATTTTCCTTCGGTGTGGTCTTGTACGAGATGTCCACCGGCACATTGCCTTTTCGCGGAGATAGCTCCGCTCTCATCACCGACGCCATTCTTCACCGCGCGCCCGTGCCCCCAGTCCGATTGAATCCTGACGTGCCGCCGGAGCTGGAACGCGTTATCTCCAGAGCGATGGAGAAAGACCTCAATCTGCGCTGCCAGTCGGCTTCCGAAATGCGTGCCGACTTGCGAAGGCTAAAGCGCGATACCGATTCCAGCCGCTCGGCGACGGTGAATATAGCAGCTGATGCGGACCCGCACATATCGAAAGCGCAGACGCAAATCGAACACACATCCGACACCGCTATCGCCATCGGACTCGCGAAACGCCATAAAAAGAAACTTACGATTGCTCTGGTTGCCATCGCCGTCGCAGTTGTTGCAGGCGGTCTCTGGTTTTACGGCGCGAATCACTCATCGGCTGGACGGTCGCTGGATTCGGTGGCGGTGTTGCCGTTTGCCAATGGAGGCGGAGATCCGGATACCGAGTACTTGAGCGACGGCATAACCGAAAGCGTTATCAACAGCCTTTCGCATGTGTCGCAGCTGCGAGTGGTGCCTCGCAGCACAGTGTTCCGTTACAAAGGGAAAGAGAACACACCGGAGAAAATCGGGCAGGAGCTGAACGTTCGCGCTGTCGTGACTGGAAGAGTGACGCGGCGAGGCGATGCTTTTCTGGTGAGCCGCGGAGCTGATGGACGTGGCCCGCGAGTCGCAAGTGTGGGGCGATCAATATTCCAAGAAGCTGGCGGACATCCAAGGCATTCAGGAAGACATTTCCAAAGCCATCGCGACGAACCTGCGCATTGAGCTGAATAGGAAAGAAGAGCGGGAGATTGCCAAGCGCGATACGGAGAACCCGGAGGCGTACCGGCTTTATCTGCAGGGACGCTACTATTGGAACCAGCGAACCGACGAAGGCGTGAAGAAAGGTCTGGAATATTTTCAGCAGGCGATCGAGAAGGATCCGAGTTATGCCTTGGCCTATGCCGGAGTGGCGGACTCTTATGCGGTCGGAAATGGGGAGTATCTTGGCCTGACTCCGCAAGAGGCGCGGCCGAAAGCGAAAGCTGCCGCTCTGAAAGCTTTGGAGATTGATGATTCTCTAGCGGAAGCCCATACCACGCTGGCGGACACGTATCTTTATTACGATTGGGATTTCCCGAAGGCACAGCAGGAATTTCAGCGGGCCATTGCGGCGAATCCAAATTACCCAACTGCACACCAATGGTATGCCGAGTACCTGTATGCCGTGGGTCGATTTGATGAGGCGACCGCGGAAGCAAAACGTGCACAGGAACTCGATCCACTTTCAGTGGCAGTCAGCGGATCGGTAGCAGAGACTTATTACTATGCGCGGAAATATGATCAGGCGATAGAAGCGTACAAAGCGACCCTGAAAATGGAACCTAATTTCATTGCAGCGCACATTGGGCTGGCATTGACTTATGAACAAAAGAAAATGTATTCGGAAGCTGCCGCAGAATGGCAGGCGATGGCGCAGCTATATGGGGACCCTGCGGGGGCCTCGTTACTGGGAGGAGCTTACGAAAGCTCTGGCTATCAGGGTGTGCTGCAGGCTTTACTTGATGGGAGTCTGAAGGCTCCCGCTCAGAGCGTTGATTCAGGGCGGATTGCGCGCGTTTACGCCAGGATGGGAAAGAAGAACGAGGCATTGACTTGGCTTGAAAAGGCCTATGCTGAGCGGTCGGGCGGGATGGTTAGGCTGCGGTCTGATCCGGGATTCGATTCCATGCGCTCTGACCCGGGTTTTGTCGCCATCATACGACGGATGAATTTTCCGGACTGACGCCGGTCCGAAGTGGTTCATGGTCTAATTGCACCGTGAAAAAGCGCGTAACTCCCGATTAGTCGGGTGGTCTCAATGGGTCAAGCAATGCGTCG
>CAVQQE010000014.1:0-37093 GCA_963714785.1 uncultured Acidobacteriota bacterium | reverse complement strand
ACCCGCCAACAGTACTGAGCCCACTCTATTTACACCTTTTAGATGCCACTAGATTCACTAGAATGCCCTGTTAAACCAGACTCGACGACAAAATAACTACATCGCCTTTTGTTCGCCTAGCATGGCTGCGAAGACAGCTTTCGGCGTGAAGCCGAGATTTGCAAATTCGCGGATGGACAAGGTATCCGTGGGCCTCATGTGGTGAGTGTACTACATAAGCGGCGAGCCAGCCGGGGAGCTTGCCGGAACGGCTCGCGTCCGAGGTGCCCGCGATCATGGCCGACACCCAGGGGAGATCTTCCAGCGGCCAGTGAACTCAATACTTGAGAGCGATGGCGCTTGTCCGGTTTCGGCGTTTATCAGGCATGTGGATTATTTGCGAGGTCCGACGTCCGCTCCGAATCGATGTCAAGCCCGGAGATCGCTAACGTTCGATGTGGATGCGGTTCGAGCAGACACCAAGCGGCGGCCTCATGGTCGGAAAAACCCGGCCGCCGCCGGCGCCGGACGCTTTGTACATGTTGAGACTGAATACTTCGGGCCAAGAATTGTTGCCCGTGAAAGACAACCTGGTCTAGCTCGGCCTTATCCTTGGGTCGTGCTTTCGGGGACGATTGGGATCCCACCAAGCACCTAGGACTCGCAAAAGCGCCGCTTCTCACATAACTAAGTGCCACATAATCTGTCGGTCAGCTCTTAAGATTCACTTAAGAACTAATCTACCTCAGGTCCATTGACCCGCTGCCATTACCTGCGGCACTCTGGCGCGCATCCGTCCCCGCTTGGCAGGGATGTCGCGAATTGCCACACAGTTGTCCGTGGTTCATCCCAGAATGGGCGACTAATGGTAGGGAGGTTTAGCATGACCGTGAGAGGGCAGGATGAGGTCGTTGAGCGAACTTCCTGGCGGCGGTTCTTAGCTTTCACTTCTCTTGTTCTCGTGGCGCTGTGGTCGCCCGGCGCGATCCACGCTCAAACGCCCGTGAGCATTACTGACAGCAGCACTCCTATCGCCTTCACCACGAATAACACGGGTTCAGCGTCTACCTATGTCCTAAACGCTGATTCCAGCGTAAGCGTCTTGAATAGTGCTGGCATCACGGTTAGTGAATGTCCTGCGTTCCTCACCAGCACCACATTGCTGCAGGGCGCCATCTACTTTGATGCGTCCAGCAGCCGGGTCTATATCGCCACCCAGGGCAATCCCCCCAAGGCCACCTACAATACGATCAACGCGGATGGCTCGTGCACTTCAGGACCCAGCGCCGTAAGCCTAGTAACAGGTACTTTGGGTATACCAGCGTTTGGAGGAGTCGGACTGGGCTTTGATTGCTGCGTCCATACTGGCCAGGGCAACGTTTATGTTGTGGTAACCAACGAGGGAGCGGTCGCCGATGCCCTGTTTATCCTCAGCACTTCTGACTTTGGCGCTGCGCCAGCACAAGTGGGGCTCGATTATTCCGCGGCTTACGGACCCATCATCGTCGATTCTTCGAGCCACACCGTGTACATCAATGATTTCGGCGCTTCACAGAATGGTCCGCCCGGATTCAATGCCACTCCCGGTTTTTTTGTCTACGATCCGGAGAACACCAACACACCGACCAGCAATATCGTGCAGGTCATGGGTTATGTAAATCCGGCCAAGACCACGGTAAACATCGATATTAACGCGCAGACCTTGCTCGCGAACGGCGAGGGGAAGTTAATCATCGTAAACCAGAACACCTCGCCGGCCTCCGCCCTCACATTTATTAGTTCGCCTTTCACGATTCTCGACACCACTCAGTTCAGTTTTTTTTCGAACACGCAATCGGATGGCACTGGCGGCGGCTCTGAGCCCCGCGTGTTCATCGAACCTCCTGCGGCTGCCGTCGACGTCATCACCGCCACGCTCGATTTCTCAGCCACTAGCGCCGCAGACATAGACGCAACGAACGGAATTGTTTATGCGTTTGCCTACGACGCAACCGAGAAAGGCTCCTCAATCGTTCCGGTTACGTCCACCGGGAATCTGTTCAGCTACAACCTGTCTAACGGCAAAGAGACACTGCTCGCGGATGATCTCAGCATTCCAGCCGTTACCGACAGTGGCGTAGCACCTTGGAGCCAGCTCACTTTCAACTCGAAATTGGACGACGTGATGTTGTTCACTCCCAGTGGCGCTCTCGGAGTTTCCAGTCCTTTGACTGCGTGCACTCCGATCCAAGTGGATCAGGTGCTGGGAGGTAGCTCGACCTCCTACTCCCTCACCCAACCGGCATTCAATTTCACCAGCGGGTACATCTACGACGCGGAGACAGTCTCTCCGAACACTTCTCTTTTTTACATTGTGCCGCCGTCCAAATGCGCCACTTCGACTCTCACCCTGAGTCCCACTTCGCTGACCAACGGCGTAGCCGGCCAGCCGTACGGTCCCGTGACGTTTACCGCGACCAACAGTGGGACGTCCGTGAGCGCATCGTTCAGCGCCTCCGGCTTGCCGGAGGGAACGATGGGGATGTCTGCCGGCGGCATTCTCTCGGGCACGCCAACCCAGGTTGGGCCATTTGAAGTGGCAGTGATGGCTTCAGATTCAAACGGGGACATGGGAAGTGAGACCGTGCCGTTCACTGTCGGGTGCCCCACAATTACCGTGGGTCCCTCGAATCTACCCGGTGGAATAATCGGGGAGTCCTACAATGTTTCGTTCACAGAATCGGGCGGAGTTGGCAGCATCACCTTCGCGGCATTCGGACCGTTTCCTCCTGGAATTAGCGCCAATTCTTCAGGGCTATCTGGGATTCCAACTCAGGCCGGAACAACCATCATAGGAGTCCAGGCGACAGATTCAAACGGCTGCAAGTCGGCGCCGACTACGCCTCTGACGGTGTCGATAGCAACTCCCACCTTCAGCATGTTGCCGGCCAACACCATCGTCGGGGTAGGCTTTACTGGGTCTGGCCAATGTCCGAAGGGTGTGTTCGGCTTCCCCACCAACGTTCCGCCGATCGTGAGTAGCAACGGTGTTAGCTACTTCCAAGTGCAGTTGTACCTCTACAACGCCGGCAATGTCCCGGCCAACGCCAACCTGACGTCCGCCACCTTAGGCGGATTCCAGCCCCTCGACTTAACGAGCGCAGGCATTCCCGACTTGCCCATCATATTCAACAACCCCGGAACGCTTCTGCAGCCCGGAGGATGCGTCGCACTTTCCCTCTACTATCCGACGAATTACTACGGCAACCCCGTGCCGGAAGGCAAAGAAGTCCCGCTCAAACTGCAAGGAACGTATTCGATGACTACGACTTTGACCTACCAAGGCACGTGGTCGCTCACGGATCGCACTGTGCTCCTCAGTACTCCCGTCACCGTCGGCCGCGCCCAATCAGCAACAGAGCAACAGGACGCAAAGAGCAAAGAAGATTTAGTGGCCTTAAGCAATCTATCAATGTAACTGGAGAAACCAATGAATCGAAAACTAACGATGAACCTACTGCTAGGGCTGGCCACGGTTGCGTTGCTAGCGCCCGCGGTGCGCGCTGATTCGCTGACTGTGACACTCACTGAAGCGAGCCAGACCGTCGTGCAGGGCACGACGGTAGTGACGTTCGATGCTACGATTTTAAATCCATCGGTGACGGACACGATCTTTCTTAATAGCGACGGCTCCTCGGCCAGCTTCCCCCTCACCCTCGACGACACGCCGTTCTTGCTCAACGCGCCACTGTCTCTCGATCCCGGAGCCTCGAGCGGCCCCTTTGGCCTGTTCGACATAGACCTCCCGTTAGACGTCGCTCCCGGCTCCTACTCCGGCACCTTCCAGATTATTGGCGGCGTTAGCGCTACGGACTTTAGCGATGTGCTTGCAAACGTGGATTTCACGGTGGACGTGAAGAGTGCCGTCACCGGCGTGCCTGAGCCGGGTACCATTCTGCTGCTCGCTTCCGGCCTCGCAGCCCTCGGATTCTTCCGGAAGCACTCAAAGGCGATGGCTTAGGATGGCTGTACGGAACCTCCACCTCGCTGGGCATCGGTAGTTATTGCGCGCAGGTCCCGACGCGGGAGTTCCCAGGGGCGCCTCAGTATGGTGATTTGGCCCCGAGTTTCGATCTCTGTGAAGCATCAGCGAGCGCGAATGCTTGTTTCTCTGCCCCGTACAGCGGCGGGACCTGGTGCGGCACTAGGCGGGTGACCGACTCCATTCTTTCCTTCGTGTCCACGGCTTGCATCTTGTGCACCCGAGGCGTCCCATTCCATCCTACACACCCCGCCAATTGTGAATGGCGGCGGGTACGCCACTGTGTCGCTCGACCCCACCCCCTAGCCGGGCAGAGGCGGCGTCATGCTGCACGGGCTCGGGGTCAGGCTGTTAGCGTTGGTGATGCGGAAACGTATTGCTCCAGGCCATAAACAGGTCAGTTGAACGCATCGCTGTTACTTCCGCACCGCACCGAGCACCCACCGCTTCCGCCGCCGGATGTATTGCCCAATGCGCCGTGGGGTTTCCTCGTGTGGCACATTTTGCATTTTTCCCCAACAAATTCAACTTGCCTGATTAGTTCTATAAAAGGAGTCAAGAAAAAAACACTTCTTCGGCGGCCGGATGTTTTCTTGCCTTCCAGCCCACCCCATGGAGCAGGATTGCTGTGGCCTTCCGTTCCGTGATCTCGGGACGCTGCTTCATTCAGGCAGCGCGTTTGGTTTTCTCTGCCAGCGGTTTTCATCACTTGGGCGCGACGAAGCCAGTCGGTTCGGAGACCACAAGCAGCGCGGTTGTCAGGTGCCAACCATGGTTCTATTGGGGACTCGTGGCCCATAGCTTTTTCGGGTTGTCCGAGGGGGACTAGGGTCGCGTGAGAGACGCAGCGTGCCGAGGCACGCAGAGCCTAACTAATCAGCTGAGACTCGCCCTCGAACCCAAATGTCTCCAGAACCCGACTGCCACCACCGGAAGAAATTCCAGGATGGAACGGATTGGCTCGAGACACTCAAGCTGTTTGTGGTTTCAGATGTTGGGCGTCGAAGCGCACTCCTTTCTTCCAGACGAGCAAGGTGATCGCAGCCATCTTGCGCGCTAAAGTCAGCCGCGCCATTTCCGGCCTGATTCCCTTGGCCAGCAGCGCATCGTAAAACTCTTTGAACGGGCCGGCCTTCGCAGCGGCCACGGTGGCAGCACCCTTGAACAGATTCTTCAGTTCGTGATTGTGATTGCGATTCAGCCCGCGAATCGAAGCCGGCTTTTTCGCGCGCTGCAGCTCTCCCTGCACGAACCTCTGCTCGGCGCTGCTGTGCGTCTCGATCCCAAATCCGCTGTAGGTCCAGAGCTGCCGCTTGGTGCGGAAACGATGCGGCGTTTGCATCAAAGCGATCAGCAGCGCCGCCCGGATCGGGCCGATGAACGGAATCTCGCGTAGCAATTTCCAGGCGTCGTGCTTCTGAGCTTCGGCGAGCAACTCGCGCCGCGCTTCCTGGCGCAGCGCCCGCAACGCATCGAACTGCTGGTAGTAGAACTCCGCCCGGCGGCGCACGCCGGCCTCCTGGATCTTGCCCAGCCACTCGGCGCGATAGCGTTCTGCGTAAACCTGTTTTCCCCGGCAGGGAATTCCCCAACTGCGGTAGATCGCCTTCACGCGCGTCATCACCCGGATCAGATCCGTGCTGATCGTCAGGTAACTGCGCGCCAGCTCGCGCAGCGTGCGCACGCCATGCTCTCCGTGATACACCGCGCGGACCATGTTCGAGCGCAACAACTCGGCTAGCTTGCGCGCATCGATGCGGTCGCTCTTGCTGCCTTCTTTGAGCAAAGCATTGCGGCGGGGATTGCACACTACGAGTTCCGTTACGTGCGGCTTGATCAGGTCATACAACCAGGCGGCCCAGGTGCCTTCTTCGAAAGTCACATGCAAGCTTCCGCGCAGGCCTTTCAGAAAATCCAGAATGGTGCTGGCCTTGGTTTCGATCGTGCACTCCATCACCAGCTTGCCCGAGAAGTTTAGAACCGCGATCGAGATCGCTTCCTTGTGCACATCCATCCCGATATACTTCACGTTATCCATACAGGGCGCTCCTTTCTGAGGTAGGTTCGAGCCGAACACTCCAAACCTACTCCAATCGGGGCGCCCTTTTATATTGCGTCGCGTTATCGGACATTGGGAATTGGCGGATCGGCACTTGTGTAGTGCTCCCCGCTAAAACTGGACACCTTAGTTAGGTAAGATCAGGGCCTCCGCACAGGAGGCAACATGGGCAGGAAACCACGCGTAGATCGATCCCCGGAAGAGAAGTGGCAGATCGTGCAGGAAGGCATCAAGAGCGGAAACGTCTCGGAGACGTGTCGGCGTCACGGAGTCGCTCGGAGTTCCATCCTTGTAAGCAGCCAACGCCTGGTTAGTCGGGTGGTCTCAATGGGTCGACGCAACACTTAGCTTGAACCCACCTGGCATTGAATACAAAAGCCAAACTCGTTGGTTAGGGGTAGACCAGCAGGACCGTTGCGCTGGCTAGGTTTTGGCTAAGTGCACCCAAATAGATGATTCTTCCGCGGAAGCATTGACGAATCAATGCACTAGAAGGTGTTGCATCGACCGGTTGAGCTGGCAGCGTTAATCAGGCACTAACACGAAGGTTGGCCTTTCAGCCGCGAACCCCCAGCGTCATTCCTGGACGAGTGATAATATGCGGCCCATTGTGAATCCCTCGACACCAGAAAATCTCACAAGCACGCAAGTCGGACTGCTAGGCAAAATTGTGCGGGGTCCGAACGGATATCGCGCGCTTTGGCGCTTGTTATTCTTCGGCGCGATTTTTTGGGGACTGGTGTATTTAGCACATTTCCTTTTTCACTTTCCGCTCAGCATGGACGAAATCACCCCGCGCATTGTCGCGATTGTGGACGGAGGCGCGTTTTTCATAGCTATGGTGGCGGCGCTAATTATGGCGCGTATCGAGAAGCGATCTCTGGCTGATTATGGCCTTCCCGCTCGCGGTGCCTTCGGTCGCCGATTCATCGAAGGAATCGGCTGGGGGATTGGTTCGCAGTGCGTCACTTTGGGAATACTTGGCGCTACCGGTAGCGCGCGAATTCACGGAACCGATATACACGGGGCCGCAGCTTTCTATTACGCCTTTGCGTGGGGCGGAGCATTTGTCCTGCTGGGCTTGTCTGAGGAATTTCAATTTCGCGGCTACACGCAGTTCACGATGGCAACCGGAATTGGCTTTTGGCCGGCGGCATTTGTTTTGTCCGGCTTGTTTTGGGCATCACACATGCTGAATCCGGCCGAAACTTGGATTGGTGGCTTGACTACCTTTCTCGCCTCGATGGCTTATTGCGTCTCGCTCCGGCTGACCGGCGACCTTTGGTTTGCGATTGGATTGCACGCAGGTTGGGATTGGACCGAGACGTACTTATTTGGTGTTGCCGATAGCGGCTTTCCGGCTCCAGGCCATTTGCTGCACACGACGCTGGCCGGACCGAAGTGGCTGACTGGAGGGACGGTCGGCCCCGAAGCCAGCATCGTCGAAATCCTGGTCGTCTTGATGGTGATCGTCCTGACTTATCTACGCTTTCGGCATTTTTTAAAACCTCGTAGCTCAGACGCTCGGCGAATCGTTGTTCCTGTTGCCTGAAAAACTCGAAAGACCACATCTCCGGTTAGCGTTAACCAGGACTTAACCCAAAACGGGCCGCCACATCACTCCGAGAAGAAGAACCAATGCGGAGCGAGATTTGTGTACCCGGTCTTCGGGTACGCCTTGCTCAAGTCTATCTCGCTGTCGTCTGAATGATACATAAAACCACTATGACTTAGCGCGTTTGAATTTTTGACGGAATAACGCACAGTAATGTTTCCTTTAGCCGAACTGATGAGGACGTAGTCTGCGACATTCAAATCGGAAAAGCCCGGTGGCAATGAGACCACATGTGCAGCCATGTCGGCATCATCCGCTTTGGTCATTTCACTTTTGACTAGGATGTCTGTGGCTTCTTGGAACTTTGGGAGTCGAGTCAGAAATATCCTGTCTCGAATGGTGCCTCCGACACTGACAGCCGGAAAGAGAAGAAGGCAGAAGGCTACGTTGACCAGCAGGCGATAGAGGCTATGTCGAGGGGGCCGACATTGTTATGCAATCAAGTGACCTTGATCTGCGCTCGTCTGTAGCGTGAAGCGGCGAGTCCCAAAATCGCTGTTAGTGCTGATTTGCTCTCGCCTTCTTAAAAGCGCGTATGAATGCAAGGGCTGTGGCATTAATGCTCTCCCGACCGACTGCTTCCGCTTCGTGTACGGGTTTGACGATTTGAACAGTTTTCGTGGCACGCACCAATTTTTTCGCCGGTTGCGATTGAAACGGATCCATTCTCACTTTCCTTTTATATTGTCTCTTCATTTGCTGCTGCCGGATTCGCAGGGATGGGTTCCGGCGCATCGGGCTGCGCGTCCATCATTTCCTGAATCTTATCGAAAGGGATGCACGGGCCGCCGTTGCCGCTGGGCAAACATTCCGCCGGCACCGGCTGGGCAGCTGGTGCGGTGGCCATGGGCGTCGATGCCTCGTCGTGCATCGCCGCGACGTGAAAGAAACCGGCAAACGCTACACTGAACACCAGGCTGGCGATCACTGCGCGAAGTGCCGTGTGAGCTGTGTTCTCGGTTTCTGATTGGGGCCAGCCGATCAACATTTCGTCTCTCCTTCCTGCGCAGCAACCTGAGCCGCGCGCTGCGGTTTCACTTTTCTTCTTTCTTGTCCGGGAAAAGCCCCGGCATCCAACGGGATGCCAACGAAGCCGGGAAATTCAATCGCAGCGGGCTATCCAAAGAATCGGAAACAACGGCATTGTGGCGCATTAAGTCCGCAACGATTCGGCGGCTGTGCCTGACGGTCAGACCGAGTATTTTGCCCACGTCGCCGCGTGGCAGTTCTCCGCGATAAAGTAAAGCTTCGAGAACGGGTGTCGCCTTCGAGGGCAGCTTCCCCATCTTGGTCTCTTCCTCGGCCCAAAGCAGAATGCGCGTCCGCAATAGATCCGGCCGAATCAAACCCTCCATGAAATTCACCTGATCGATGCAAACATTCAGAAAGAAACGCGTGAACTCTGCTAATGCTTTCTCGCTGAGATTTCCGCGCCCGTCTAGATCATTTCGGCGCGTCTGATCGCAAGCGACTAAGTGACGCTTGTATTCATCGACATTGCGTGCGAGCCCCCGGGAAACCGACCAAAGAGAGCCCGTGTCGAGAAGTTCGAGTAATGCCGCGTGCGACATAAGGCGGGCAACGCGACCGTTACCGTCAAGAAACGGGTGGATCCAAACAAGCCGGTGATGCTCTGCCGCGGTGGCGAGAATCGATTCAGTCGTGCCAAGGTCAGCGTAAGCGGCTTCGAATCGATCGAGAAACCGAGGCACGGCGCCAGCACTGATAGGGATCAGACTGCCAACTTTCACGTCTGCGTTCCGCAGCTCACCCGGCACGACGCGCAATCGTTCATGCGTCTCCGGGTTTTCGACTACTAGTAATTCTGGTGGGAGCTCGGCGCAAAATCGGCGATGTATTTCACAAATGCCGTCGCGAGTCACTACGCGACCGCGAAGCCCTCCGGCGTCGATCCATCGTTGGACTTCGATGTGTGCCTTGGCCTCAAGTTGCAGGTTCCGCTTCTCCGGCTCTTTGCTGAACTCCGCCTTGAGAGCTTTTTCGATGTCCACGGGATGCGTATTGTGACCCTCGATCAAGTTGCTGTAGTAGCAGTTCATCGAGCGGACCAGATCCGATAACGCAATGGCGATACCTGGCAGCAACCGGCTCCTGAAGCCTGCCGATAGCGTAGCGAGTTTAAGGGCCGCATCCGTAAGTTCACGCCGGAAGCGCGATCCTTCCGAGATCGTCATTGGCTCCATGCTCGCTGGATCCTCGCAGCGATCCTTGGAGTTAAAGACGGAAATGTCCGGCGAAATGTCCGCCTTAATGTCCTCAAGCTCTTCTTTCATATGCTGATTTATAACATGGTGATACGGAAGAGGTCAATAGACAAATGTCCTCTAAAATGTCCTCTAAAATGTCCGCCGCGGCTGGAGTGCAGCGCCTCCTCGCTGGCGAGCGCGCGAGGGGACATCTATAAGGCCGGGCCTCGAAGGCCAGCGGCCGGAGGGGATCGGAGCCGGAAGCCCGTTGGTGGATATACGGCTTAAAACAGGATTAAATAGACCCCATAAATAGTCCTCAAAAGGTCTTGACTGAGCCGCGAATTTAGGCGACAATGCACTTATGGCAGACGAAGTGGAAAACCCGAATCCGCAACCAGTGCGTGGACGTCCGCGTCGATTGGAGCGACGTATCAAAGTTGTGAGCTTCATTCCGGAGCGATTTATCGAGGGTTTAAACCGTATGGCGGAAGAGGATGGCCGATCGCGCGCTTCCATGGTCGATCGCATCATCCAGGCCGCTGTTAAACAGTTTTGGGAAAATCAAATAAAGCATGAAGAGGCGATGCAGCTGGCCGCGCGTGTAGTGCAGACCATGCAAGAAAAGAAAAATTCCGCGAGTAGTGGCGAGCAGCCGCCCGCAACGCAGCAGCAGGAAGAAGAAATTAAATCGGATTCGCAGAAGCCGGAGGCTAATAAAGAACCTTAGAAGAGGCGGGCTGCCGTGGCGCTTGTGACGTCACGACAACCCTGGTCACAGCAAGGATATTGAGCCCCCGTGCGACTTGCCTACGTTATACGGCCAAGCCGCTTGGTAACGCAAGTCACTCCTTGTTTGATCTGATCTCCATAAATTTTGAATTCCGCAGATAGCTGGGAACAGCTGTGCAATCGCACGACCGCAAGCCGGCGGCGAATGCCGGCGCGCACAAAGGAGAATTAATGTTCGACGCAAAAAAGTGCAGTTGCGGTTGCGAAAACACGAGTGAATTCGTTCCGGCCCCCGAGATCACGAAGTACATTTCGTCTTCACGGATCCCGTGGCTGCCGGAGGATACGCGGAATCTTGCGCATGCGAGGGCCGTCAATGCGCGCGCAGCAAAAATCAAAGTCTTGTCGGCTGCGTGATCCGGAGGACGGGCATTGTTTATCAAAAGGAAAAAAGTTGGCCGGCAGACGTACTTTTATCTCGCGCGCACAGTGCGCACCGGGCGGAAAATTCGTCCCCATCTTTTATATCTG
The DNA here is from genome assembly GCA_963714785.1 of uncultured Acidobacteriota bacterium. Lineage (GTDB taxonomy): Bacteria > Acidobacteriota > Terriglobia > Acidiferrales > UBA7541 > Palsa-295. The sequence goes on along the minus strand of CAVQQE010000014.1, from coordinate 25,949 downwards.
GGGCGGTCTCTCACCTTGACAGCGACACAATGGACGAACGTTTTTACCCAAGGCCGTGCGAAGCCAGGATTCACCGGACTGCGGACTGCGGAAATTCTTCGACTGATTGATGCGCATGTCCGGGAGTTTGGACTGCCCTACTCGACCTTGGCCGGACTCCGCGAAGCGATGAAAACTGATTCCGCGAAACGAGTCCCGACGGAAGCCCACAGAATCCTCGGGGTGCAAGCGGGCGCCACGGTTGACGAAATCAAAACGGCGTTCCGGCGCGCAGTTCTGAAGGTCCATCCCGACTTGGCCGCCGGCGGCGCCGGGGATAGCGCGGCGTTCCGGAAACTGGTGGATGCGAGGGACCGCTTGCTTGGACTCTACACATCCGCGCTGGGACCCCGGGCGGTGAAAAAAGCCGGGTGAGCGATATCCTTCCGGCGGGTTGGAAATACTCAAGTCCTTATCTGTCAGTGCTTTACGGAAACACTGTAAATCGAGCCGGCGGGATCCGCTGGATAGGACTCCATATAAATGCCAGGGTACCAGAAGCCAACTCGACCGCCTGCCGGTGTGTACGTTCCGCCGCCGCGCGAGAAGCCGCGCCCGCTTGCGGAGCGCATCGCCGCAGTAAAATCCCAAGGACAGAACAAGTCTTTCCTGGACGCCGAACCGGCGAAGCCGGGGAAATCCCTGTCTATTGTCCTGGCGGAAGAGGCAGCGGCTGAGCGCGCGAACCTGGATCACAAGTTGGAAGCGCATCGAAACTTTCTAGCCAGCGGGCCCACAGTCCAGCAAATCCGCGCATACATTGAAGTAGATGGACCGCGCTCCGTGATCGGAGAGTGGCAGGAACCCTACATCGGCAAAGATGGCAAATTGCACCCCGGCGGTCTGGAATTCCATCATCGGGAGCATGAAGTAGGGCTCCGGGGGCAAAAAGATTTCAACGAGCGATATTTGCAGGCAATCGAAACCGAACGCCAGCGGCTCGTGGAGTTCCTGAAGGACGAAATCTTCGAGTGGGTTTGCGAAGACGGCTACAGCTGGCAGCAGAAGTGCCCCGCGTGTGACGCACGGGACAAGCTACGGCGCAAGGGATTACCGGAAGAAAGAATCGAAGAAATTTTGAGTTTTCAGAACACAGGTGATCTGAAGCCCGGGGATCGGCGAGGATCCCGCGACGTCAACATTCTTTTGGGCGCCGAGGGACTAGGAAAGTGGGCTGGTACGAACAAGCTCATTACTTGTGTGGGCAACGGCGTCAAGTTGGGGCAGATCGATGCGGCCAGCCAACGGGATAAGGAAATTGGTGGGAAGAAAGTCACCGCGGGCAGCCAGCGCATTAATTTGGATACCGGCGAACACAACAAGGGAGCCAACGGGCCGGACTCCTACGATTCAACAAAGGACATCGCGGCCGGAAATATTTCCGGTGGGAGCCAAGCGAACAGCCAAGAACCCAATTATGTGGGCGCGCGCACATTGAAACAGCTGGGCCTAACCAAGTCCCAGATGAAAAAAGATTTCCGCCTCATGTTGGAGGAAGACGTACGTTTTGAATTGCAGAGTAAACCGGGAACTGCCGCTCTGCCCTATACCAAGTTTGAAGCCCTGGTTAAAAAGGAAGTGAAAAAACGCGTAGTGAAGGAATACGCCGCGTACCTTGCGCTGCAAGAACGATTGAATGGCAAAAAAGCGGACGCGGCAGCCGCATTGCCCTTGGACACGAATCAAGCGGGACACGTTGATGAAGTGTACGCAACAAAGCGCATGAAGGGGCGCAAGCTACCGCCTTTACCGAAATTTGATTCCACGACCGAATTGGAAACGCACGATGGAAAAGGACCAATGCAGGATCAAATCCCGCTGCCGGCGTCCACAACGGACGATGAAACTAACGAGGAGGGAGATCCGAATGACTGATGGAAATTATTTAGTTCGTCTTAACGCAGACTTCTTCTTCCTGGAGTTCGGGGAGAATGAGGCCGATGTGCGCGGCACCAAAATTTTGTCCCAAGCCGAGCACATGGCGTACAGCGCGGCGGATTCGCTCACCCAGAGTTTGCGCAGCCGCAACTACGAGGCTGTTGTCTGCGATCGCTACGGCCGAGAAGTAACCCAAAAAGTGTTGGCGGAGAATGAAACCGCCGCCTCGACGCTGCCGGAAGAACCGGCGGATTTTTATTCCATGCCGATCGCGGTGATGAAGCGCCGGTATTTTTCCGAGTCCCGATTCAAGAACAGGGTGGATGAAGCGGTTCAAAAGGGCTTGATACCGCAGCCGATATTTTTGAAAGACGAACTTTCGGATGTCGGGACACAAACGGCGCCGCGAGTCAGCGGGGCCGCTCTTGCCCAGATGATTCCGGCAGTGGCAACAGGCAAGAATTAAATCAATGGCAACAGCTTGTAGGCACTTCTTCGGTTTCGGTGTAGCCAATTTCGAAATCTCGGGGAGGAATTCAAAAGACTGACGGCTTAAACGGCCGAGGGTACGAAAATGACAGCATTTACAGATTGGAAGAAGGGCTTGGAAGATCGCTGTGCGGCACATTGTGCCACTGCCGTGGCGGATGAGCCGGTGACGGAGACGCGAACACCCGAGCGCAAAAGTGCGCGATCCGGACACGTCGCCACGGCGGTGATGGAGAATGATGGGCAACCGGGACACTCGCGGGGTGCCCTGTGCGTCGGCATTACTGATCTGGGCGCATGGGGGAACGCAAAGATATTCATGATGAGAGTCTACTGGAAATTTCCCAACGGCAAGATTGGCGTCGAGGATGTGGTTCAAACATTACAGCCGGGAACGCGATTGAACAAAATTATTCGTTCGCTGGGGCTGGAGCCCAAATCACCGTTTGAATCCACTTCGATGATCGGGCGCCGGGCGTCGCGAGGGATGCCAGCTAGTGAGTTGGGGGATTTGCTGCCGATAGCGGTGGAAGCACCGCAGTTTACACAGCCGCACAAATTGGTCAAATAGGAGGCATTACAATGTCCAGGAATAAAGGCTACGAGCAGAGGAAACGCGCGCGAATCCTGAACAACAATTACATCACCAAGGTCCTGAATAAAGTGGAGACCGGGGAAATTCCTATTACCCGCGGGTCCATGAGTATCGTGAACATTCTCCACGATGATTGGTGCGCGAAACTGAAAGGCGACGAATTTGAATGCAACTGTGATCCGGATGTCGAGATGGGAGCAACGCTATGACCAAGCAGGAAGCGCAGAACAGAGAGGAAATGGAAGCAGTGAAGACGCTGCAATCCGACATCATGGAATTCCTAGAAGAACGTCACAAAACGTGCGGTCAGCCGGCGGACAAAGAAATGATTCGCTTCGCCACATTGCTAATGGCGGCGAACCGAGAGAACCGGGCCATCTTGGGATTGCTCCACAAGGACGAACTTGAAGTACGGCTAATTGAAGGGCGAGAAGGCTCCGACATTGATGATTATCAGATGCGGATACCTGGCGCGGAGGCAGCATGAGCGAACTAGAAAAAGCGCGTTGGCAAATGGATCGTCGGGGAGATTTGCAAGCCGCAGTTCTGCACACCGCCAAGTTGCTGAAAACTGTGGGTTGTTTACGGGATGAAGGAAAATCCGATGAAGCAATCCGCACGACGAACGAATTACGCCGCCAAGTCATGTTAGTTGCGAGTTATGCTTTACGACCTGTCATTGACGGCTTGATGAATGATTTAGTTCGTGAAACCGGCGAAGTAGTTCGTCTAGAACATGAGCCAAGCGCGCAGTAATTTTTAGCAGTTTCTTTCACTTTATCTTGGAGAACAAAATGTCACGCAAAACAGCAACAATACGCAGGTGGTACGGCACTTATGGCATTGCGCACGCATTTGTGAGCCCGACAACGCCGCCGAATAAATACTTCGTGCACAACAACAACCGGAAGGATCCGTCTGCCGTTTTGGCGATCAGCATTCAGATCTCGTTTGTGGAAGGTCCGTCGAGGAATCAAGGCGAACTGCCGCAAGCATTGGAGATCGATGTTGTGTCGGTACCAACACGGTCGGCGGAGGGGGTGCACTCGTGAGCAGCCCCATTCTTGATATCGTGCAACTCTGCGATCACGGCCGAATAGCACCTTGTGAAAAATGTCTTGCCGCCGCGTCCGTGGCATCTGTTGCGCCGTCGGGGACAAAGACACTGTTGGACTACGCGTTGGGCGCTGTGCACCGGGGTTGGTACGTATTTCCTTGCTGGCCGAAAAGCAAAGCGCCGGCAACCGAGCACGGCTACAAAGATTCATCCAACGATGAAGCACAAATCCGCGCGTGGTGGACGCAGAATCCGATATACAACATCGGTATTGACCTTGGGCGAAGCAATCTCGTGGTGTTTGACTTCGATAAAGTCCTGCCTTTTGGCATCCATGCGAATGCAGCGACTTACACCGTTCGGACAGGGCGGGACGCAGCTAAGAACAACGGAATCCCCGGCACTCAGATTTATTACACAGGCAGCGCGAAAACGCATGGTTTCGACAAGGACGGTAATCCCGTCGAAGCCAAAGACGGAAAAACTAACAGCGTGGGCGAAGTTAGATCTCGCGGGGCCCTTGTAGTCGGGGCAGGTTCGATTCATCCACTGTCTGGGAATCCGTACACGGTGCTGCTGGACGCGCCGCTACTGCCATCGCCGGAAGCGAATGTGGACGCGCCTCGCATCAATAGGAACGCAATCGGCACGGATGACCAGGAAGAGATCAGCGGCTATGTGGAAGATGCATTCGAAGAATCTGGAATCGAGTGCTGCAACGGACGACAATCTTACGGCGGGAAGCAAGGCATCGCATTTATGTGGTGCATCGTTTGTCCCTGGGAATCCGAACATACGGACAAGAAGGACAAGCGAACGGACACATCATCCGCAGTCATTATGTATGAGTCCGGCATGCTTACCTACTGCTGCAAGCATGGGCACTGTGAGAACGTGCGCCAGTGGAAAGAGCTACGCCCCTGGATGGAAGAAAAAGTCGGGCACAGTTTGACTTTCGGCGTGCACAGTGAAGGCGCAGTTCTGTTTGGGTCGGTGCAAAAGTCGATCGAGCCTGTGAATCCTTATGCGGGGATGACCGCATTCGTATTTGAAACCGCGGACGAAGCAAGCTACATGAAGGAGCTGGGATTGAAGGGTGTGGAACAGAACACGCAGAGCGTAGAAGTACTGCGCCAATACGAGCGAGTACTGCTTTTCGGCGTGACTGCTGCCACAAAAACTCTGAAGGCTGCTATCGGCGGCGGAGCATCTCTGTTTGAATTGCCAGCGGATGAAGCAGCGATTCCGGAGACGCGCTACGGGCGCAAAATCTATCCCCGATTCAAAACGGCGGCGGATGCTATCCGGGCACACGACAACGAGTTTGGCGGACGGGAAGCGTTGCTGGAGTATTTTCTAGGATTGGAAAAGTTGGAAGCGGTGCGTCAGTTGTCCACAAAAGCGAAGTCGGCGCCGGTGGTGGCAACTATAGTACAGCCTGCGAATCCATCCGCCGACGATGATTCGGATACAGCGTCGATACCGCCTTTCAATCCGCGCGTGATGGAAGGAACCATTTACGAGAAATTTGTCCACCTAGTTACAGACGGGACAACGATGCGCCCGCAGTTCACCTACAACATTGCCAAGACCATATTCGGTGCATTGCTGGCAGGACGGATTGAATTTGACAAACTATCCGGAACACAGCCACTGCGCAAATTAGTGCTGTTGGGAGAAACGGGCTCCGGCAAAGGCTTGGCATTTAAGCGATCCCATGAAGTGGTGACACGGGGTCGGATGGCCAACGATCAAATTAAAATCACACACAGCATCGATAGCGGTGTCGGGCTGAAAGATTTATTCCTTCAAGAGCCGCAACACTTGCCCGTTCTTTGTTACGTCGCTGAAGCTTTGACGCTAGGTCACAAATCAGGGGACAACAGGAATCCCGACATATTGGACGTGATAGGTGAGTTGGCGGACGACTACTCTTTTTCCCGAACCAAAGCAGCTCGGGGCAAGAGCAAGGGATCCGTCACGAAGAACGATGCTCACTTGGTCACCATCATATGTGCCCAAGACGGTCTCACATTCATGGCGGCAACAGCGGGGCGCAAAGTCGCTGGGTTCAACGACCGCAACCAACCATGCTTCGAGACGGCAGTGAAGCCAGGTGATCGACCGGCTATCAAAACTAAAGACATCCTGGACTGGTGGCTGGAAGCGGACAAAATCCTGGACATGGTGGGAACACGCATAAAGCCTGGGCTGGTAACCATGTCAACAGAGGCATCCAAAGCTATCGAGCAGTATTGGGATGCTCAGCCAAAGGACATCGAGACGAAGGTGCGCTTCAAAGATTATGTCTTGCTGGATGCCTACCTGAATGCCGTGGGGCGCGGTCGGATGGAAGTGTCGCTGCGGGACGCAGAGGACGCCATTATTGAATCCAGGCGGGACTTGGCGACGAGGGCTGCCTGCTTTCAGGAAGAGGTAAGCGATCGGGTGCAATACTACTTCGCCGCCATCAAGCGGCTGGTGGACAGGATGGCACGGAAGATTGCAGCCGCAGGTATCGGGGCCGACCCCTTTGAATACGGGCTGTCCGAGCGGGACTTCTTCGAAGACACAGGCGCCCGGAATAACAACGAGGGGGAGCAGTTCACTCGGGCCTGGAAGGTCTGGAAAAACTACCTGGATAAGCTGCCAGCGCGGCAATCGAGGAATCATAAGATGGTGACGCGTTACCTACCGCCCACGTCGGAACGGGACTAATGATGTCCAAGCGATAGACCAAGCGGGAAGCGATGCGATTCTCCAAGCGATAAACACCCCAATTCTCCAAGCGATAGACCAAGCGATAAACGGGGTTTTGGGGAAATCTATCGCTTGGAGAATTTGTGTGTAACCCCTTTAGGATCATTGGGTGGCAAAGCGGGGAGTTCAGAGCGATAAGGTACACACACAACACACTTTACTGTATGTAAGTACCGTATCCAAATGTGTGTGTGCGTGTACCGTTTATCGCTCAGAGATTTGAGCATCCCGAAACGACACCAGACAGGAGCAAAATGCGTGCCGTCCGGGAGGTAGTTTCCCGCGGTACGGCGCTCGGGGTCCGGTAGCGCGGAGCGCGTCGGGGACCCTTTCGCCGCTAGGTGATTCCCAAGGAGGACCCGTGGACAGTCAAACAGCAATTCCGCCGGCGCCTCTCAGCCGGCACAAGCGTTGGCCGGAACCTTCCGGCGCCAGCACCAAAAGAGTCTACGCCATGCGGATCCGCCGCGGCATCGGTCCAGCCGGGCGCGCGGAGCGCAAGCGGCTCAAACGGAAATCGGCGCGTGACAGATTCAAAGCAGCCCATCCGAATCGAAAGCAGGAGTTGGCGGCAATCCGCGAAGAGCGCGCGAAGCTGGCGAACCTTCCCAGTTCGAAGTTTTGGTGCGGCGCCCGACTCTCCGATCAGGAAGCGCTGGCATTCATCAAGGAACACGTCTTGCCGGCTCAACCGGAAGTGGCGCGGAAGTATCTCGCACAGGTTGCCGCGGAATGCAGGAAGCACGGCCTGAACGTCAATACCTACACCCTGAAGCGGGGCGGCGTCCAAGCAGCGCAGGATCAACGCCGGTTGTGCTGGAGTGAGCAAGCGACGGTGCACATCTGGAGTTACGCCGCGCAGTTGGCTTCCAGGAAAACGGCGGCGGATATTGTTAGGCATCGAGATCCCAGCATTGAGGCCATGTTTGAGGAGTATTCGGCCAAGCTGGGAAATGGTGCCACGATCGCGGCCGAACTGGATAGGCCAATCTGGTAGAAACGCCGAGCGTTTTCAGATTTTGCTCTCTTAAATAGACCAAATCAATTGTTCTCATAATTGGACCAGGCGTCTTGTTTCTACACGTTTAAGGTGCTTTAAGCCTCCCCAACACGTCCTAGGAGGCTATTTCGCCTTCCACGTGGCTAAAACGGCTCCAAACAGCCTTTCTACAGGTACTTTTCTTTAAATAAACAAGCCTTTAAAGGAGATTCAGATGGAGCTAACCACATTCGCAGGACACCATCGCTTCAAGGTTCGCCAGGATGCCTGTGGCGATCAGATTGTTCCCGGGCGCCAGGGGCATATTTTTGAGGGCTACACATCCGGCTTAGGCGTTTGCGTCCAGTTCGAAACACCCAAGAAGTGGACCTTTGCTAAGAAGGCCATGCTGGCCGCAGGCCTTCAGATTCGCCAGGACGGCGACACGGAAGGCATAGCAGTATTCAATCCTGAAGATAAGATTCAAGCCCGCGCGGCTATCAAGTTCGCCGGTGTCAAGCCGAAGCGCCAGATCTCACCGGAACAGAAAGCCGTGTTGGTGACGCGAGCAGCCTACGCGCTGTCTGTCCGGAGAGGCATCGAGACACAGAACGCAGCCCAGGCTTAAATCGATTCGCTCCTGAATCCATGTGTTGAGTAAAAACCATGGATCGTCGTGTCAATTTTGCGAGAATTTTGCTGTTTTTTATCAAAATTCAAGCTAAGGTAAACAAAATGAATGACTTGAGTGGTAAAACCGTGCTTTACAAGCGATTAACGCTGTTTCTAAGTGATTGATTGTATGAGATTTGAGAATTTTGTGCCGGGACAATCGGAAATTGCGTACCGAAATCACCCGTTACATCGGGGAAATTGCAGGGATCGGGCGAATTGCGGGGCTTGGGTTGGCTCGATTTGGGGTGTATTCGCTGTTCGGCGTCGCGGGCGCGCAGGGAGCGCGGGACTCGCAAGCGGGCCGGATTTTGGGGTATCACCTAGCGGGCCGGACGGACGTTCAAGGCCCGGTCTAGGGAGCGAGTCTCAAGTGGATTCGCCGCGGCACCAGAAACAGCAAAGGCCGCCCATTTCTGAGCGGCCTGCCGTTCAATCTGAATTCGTCGCTACTACAGGTCTCTGAACACTCCATGGATATCATGGTTTGGAGAGTCCGTCAAGGAGATTTTGGGGTGGGGCTATCTCTGTTTAACCTCACCTGTTTGTGTTCTTTTCGTGATGGACGCGACGAGATTCGAACTCGCTATTGGACTTGTTCAGAGACCCGTGTTGCCAATTACACTACGCGCCCGCCGTTTCCAGTATACCAAAGGCGCACGTAATTGGCAACGCGGTTTCACTGGTGCGCTTCGTAGACCTTGCCGGCCCAAGCCTGTGACGCTAGCAGCGTGGAGCCGTGGGCATACTTCATGGTCGAGTTCAGCGAGCGGTGACGCGCAATCTGAGCCACGGCGTAAATGCTCATGCCGGTGTTCGCGGCCAGGGTGCAGAACGTGTGGCGTAGCGCGTGGACATGATTCACGTCTTCCGGGATCAGCGGCAGATCGTGGGCAGCGCGATCCTTGTTGGTGAGATCGAAATATTTCTGGAAGAGATGGTTGATGGAAACGGGATCCAACCCGCCGCCCTTGCGAGACGCAAACAGAAAGGTGCTGATTTCATTGGTCTTCTTGCGATCGGCGAAGTAGCGGCGCAGGGCCTTTTCTTGGTCGAGATACGGCTTGCCCTTCACGGTAACGATGAATAGATCAGCAGTCAGTCCGGACTTCTTGCCGACGATGTGCCCTTGGCGCGTCTGCCAGTTGATATCCGAGACTTTGAGATCCGCGGCTTCACTCGCGCGCAAGGCCCAATGATAGATCGAGCAGAACAGCGCGTGATCCCGCGCAGTTCCCTGTTCGAAGACGACGCGCAGGAAGTTTTCCAGTTGTTCCGCACTAAGGTGCTTGATCTCTGTCGATTGCCGTTGGGCGCCATCAAGCGTTGGTTCGTTGGTCTTCGTGATTTTCATTTTCTGTCTCCTTGAACATCATGCTACTCCTGTGAATGTCTGTTTGTCAATAGAAAACTGATGTAGAATGGCACTGTTTATTGGGTAGTTTTATCCAATATCAGAAAATGGATAGACTCTGTGATTCAAGCAGCGGTAATTTCCCTGTAAGTCATTCATTCTACTAAAGGACAATCTGTAAGTCCTTTAGATTGGCATTACATCGTAAACTGATATAAGAGAAGCAGTGAGAAAGCAGCATTTGTGTGTTCGTTGCGGAAAGGGCCGTCCAGCAAGAACGGATGGCAAAATCTTCGAACTCTGCAAGTCCTGCGTATATGTTGAATCTCACAAAGAGACCGTAGAAAAGTGGCTGAGGCTGTATCCCGACGCAAAGAACTTGCGCTTCAACTCACAGCGGGTGGCTTACGCGGATCTACTGTGTCCGTATTGCGGCGGGTGGAAATCGGCCAGCCTGCCGGACCTGAATCGCCGGTCAACTAAATGGCCGAGTCGCACTTGTTATGACTGCGCTCACGTGCTTAAAAATCACCCTGAATTGATCTCGGGCGATCTAACTCTTCGCCACTTGCTTGAGAAGCATAGAGCGAGTGCGGCTAATTTGGGCATTGAAGTACGCGAAGTCATTTCTTTTATACAGACTCGCTTGCACGTAGCTCGCGGTAAAGACCCGCGCAAAGCGAAGAAACACCGGTGTTTATTGGGCCTTTTCGACTTGCCTGTTGTTCCAGAGTTTTGTCCAATTCTTCCGTGGATAAAACTGAGAATTGGTCTCAGGCATTCGGACGGCAGGAAGTGGGCCAGATATTGGGCTAGCGACTTAGTATCGCTTGACAGGATTGATTCGAGTTTCGGCTATGTTCCTGGCAATGTGATGTGGGTTTCGTTTCGCGCCAATATAATCAAACGGGATTCCACGTTGAAGGAGCTGATCGCATTGGGCGCGCATGCATCGCGCCTGCTTGCAGCTTGATCGATCGCAGTCGGCGCATTCGTGCGTCCGCGCAAAGTAATCGGAGGGTGACCCTCCCGCAACAAACGCAACCAGTGGACTTGGGGCACGCAGCGGATTCCATGCGCCTCTACGGAAATTTTTGGGGAGGGAGGCGATTTGGTATTTGAATCGCTCGTGTGAGGCCGCGAGATTGATTCTAGAAGATTTAAGCATTCTTTCGCTTTTCCTTCACCCGGTGCGGTCGCCCCCGGGCCAGCCCGCCACCGCCAAAGCTTACGTGGCAAAGATACTACGCCCCAATTTAACAACATTGTGACCCCATGCCGTGGTCTCCATCCGGCCGGCATGCCGGGGCCGCCCGCCCATCCCGTCTTCTCCACTGCTGGGAACGGGTATGCACCCACCCGGCACCCGCGTTTCTTGCGGGCAGATTCGATTCCCTCTACAGGGAAAGGAAGGCTACACCATGGATTTCATCGAATGCTTAAAGCAGGAAGGATTGCTGAAAGATGGGGATCGGGAGCCGCGATATCGCACAATTTCTGAGGGTTTGTGGACTATCGAAGATGAAGAGTTTATGAAAACATTGCCGAAACCGACCGGAAAATTTATTTCATATCACCAGCTACTCCAAGGTCACTCCAAATGTAAGTAGCGGTGTAGCCGCAGACTCCGCACTTGAGTGTAACCGGCTCGCATTGTTTCATCTGTTTTGCTATGTCGGCAGGCTCGGTGCAGCCCGTGAAATACTTTGTAGTTATGTAGGTCTGACAATCTTTTTCGGGATTTTTACAACGCACGCTGAAATAAGGCATTTGGTTATCCCTTAATTTTCTGGTAGCGACCAATTAACCGCGGACTTAACTGGGTGATGAACGGTAAGTTTTAGGGCGGAATGGTATTTTCATCCGCCCCTAACGTCGAGCACTTCCTTTTGGGAATTACCCTACGACAACGGTTGTCAATGGGTCAGCGCACCATTTAGATGTGCTTTGTCCAGCGCATCGGGGATTGTGTCCCTTATCGCAGGGCCGCGTAGTCTCTAAGAGTAAAGATCACCTACGGCGAAGCAGCAAGCATTGCGTAGCGTTGTACGCCTGTCTAAGTCCCGTTACCGCTTGCACCACTGACTCCGGGACGCATCAAAAGTGCTTTCAAAGGCACCTCCTACCGCGCCACGCGGTTCGTCCCGGAGTTTAGTTTAGAAATTTATTTCTTTGCAAGTGAAACTGCTTCCTGTTGGAGAGCTTTCCCAGAGCAAAAAGGAGAAAGAGGGCCAACCAGATAGTTCTCACAAGTTTTTATCGTCAAACGAGGCGCCTATCCGGGCGCCTTTTTCTTTTCCGGAGCCCCATGTCAGAGATCAAGTTTGAAGAAGAGAATCTGTCCGCTGTAATGGTTCACCCATCCCGCGTCCCGGTTGGTGATAGTTTCGCAATATTCGATCCTGCACTGTCCGATGAGAAGACTTCGGATTTTTCCAGCTTGGGATTTTTCAAAGTCGGCCCAGACGTAACCGCGAAAGTAGCTACGGGTGCAACGCCCCCGCTATGCCTTTGGGTGTTGGAAGTGACCCTGGCCCGGTGGGATCAGCTGGAAATGCCGTATCAGATTGCGAAGCATTTACACCAGCACCAGCCCAGCAGTACATACTTGGAAAAAGCCGGTTTCTGGAAGCTCTTCCAAGCGGCGATCCTGAGTGAAGCGAAAAAGAACAATGACAGCCCGTACCTGCATTTCTTCCACGCGGGCAATCGTAAAGATGCTAAAGCAAATAGGATTGTGAATTTTTACGATCTGGTAGCCGGGGATCGTGTTCGATTTGTCGCTGGAGATTATGTGAACGGTTTGTTCAGCCAGCTGGAATCATTTACGACTTCCGTCAAAGGTCGCAAAGACGACGCCGCCGACGTGTGCGCAATGGCAGGGCTTCATTATCAAGGCCAATTGATCGTTTCTTAATTCCTGAAATTTTATACCCGGAAGCCCGCCGGAATCGCGGGCGAATCCCAGGACAACCATGAAAATCCAAGAATTTGCAGAAAAGCACGGACTAAAAACTCGCCGCGACGAATGTGGCGATGTGGTCGTCATCATCCGCACAACTGGCGGCTAGGGCAGCGTTCGCGGCTCGCCAGCGCTCCCAGACACCCCAAATACCCGCTTAGGATGTCGCATCCCCCGTCCAGCAAGGGGCTTTTGAGCCATTTTAGCGACGCAAGTCAAGAAATCCGTGCAAAGGGGCATGTGGTGCCGTGGCGTTGCCAAAACGGCCCCTTAATGACTTAGCCGCATACAGAGGCTTAATTTGTTCTAAAGCGGCCTTAAACGCCTCCGAGGCAGGGACGACGGGAATCCGCAATCAGCGGATGAATTTCAAAAGAAACGCCGCCGTACGGTTGGCGGCATGAGAGAGGAACATGACAGACATAAAAGTTGAAAATCTCACGGGAAGATTTTTCCTTGGGACAGAGCCGGATAAGCACATCAATTATGTGTGGGGGCAAGTTCTCCAGACCCTAGGCGATGACACAGGCGGGGGAAAATACGTTTACGGATTCTTCCCCTGGGGTGTCGATGTCGAGCCCAAAGCCGAGTTTCGCGCAGTCCTTAATTCGGAACAAACCGCGGGCTATCGTTACTTTTCCACTGTGCAGGAATTGAATCAAGCAGTTCGGGAATTGGCGCACGCGCATTTTGTCCTGGATCAATACAAAGTGAAACCAGCAAAGGGAAAACGCGGGAAGAAAACTGCCAAGCGCAGGGAGAAAAAAGATGCCTAACGAAAAACAAAACCCGGCTATAACACCGGAATCTGAAAATTACGGGCTACCGGAGAATTTTGTTCCCGTGGATGTGCCTCCGATCATCCCAAGTAACATTGTCCCAAATGCCGGAGCCGCCGCGAATCCGTATAAATCCGGTACGCTGAATCCCAACCTTTCTCTCCAGCAAGACGTCGTGAATGCGGGGTCCTATCCACCCGGTGTTCCGTCAATTCGATTGATGCCAGTCGGCGCCGCTGGAAACGCGTCATCGAACGCCGCAATCAAGTCGATTGCACAGACTATTGTTAACGAGACAGTTGAGAATTTAACACCGGCAGCCCCGACGAATAATATTTCTACGGTTACGGCCGCTGCAACATCGTTGGCTTCGGGTTCCATCGCGCAATCGACGCTTACAATGGCCCGTGCGTTCACTGTACTTAGCGTTGTTTGCAACGGCGCGTTGCGTCTTCGTCTTTACTCGACGGCTGCCGCACAAACCGCAGATCTTAATCGGCCGAATACTGTGCCACCTACTCCGGGGACAAACCACGGTGTGATTTGTGATCTTTATTTGGCATCGAACACTCAATATCTCTTGTGGAATCTGGCCCCCGTGGCACCTGGTTCAAATGACGATAGCCCGCAATCCACGAACGTATATTGCTCGATCACCAATCTTGGAGTCACCACAGTCTCTTTGACGGCCGCAATTACCTACGTCGCGGATTCCCAACCAACCTAATTCGCAGTGGATCCAAAACATTTTCAAGCAGATCGGGTGCCTTTGGGCAATTTCAAACTCGTCTGCCTATCAGGAGACTCATCATGGCGACATGCCAGAGCACTATTCTTTGTAACAACGCCTCGTGGACGGATTTTCTTCAGTGGGCCGGCAACTCAGGCGGCACCTTCGGCACGACGGGAAACACCGGTATTTCCGCGGCTCTTGCCCAGTTGGGCTTCACTCAGGTTGCGGATACCTATTCCGCTACCCCCGCAGGCGGATCCACTTGGGCGAATATGGCGACGAACAGTGCGCTCAGTAACCCCAATGTGACGCCTCTCACGGGCGCAAACCTGTTCGGGACGAATTGCTTCCCCACGACCACGAACAATGCTCGCGCCCAACTGTCGGGCACGGCGTTCCAAGGTATCTGGGTATCCGGGACGAGCTACACGGCCGGTCAGGTTGTCTACTACACGCCGGCATCCGGCGGCCAGCAAGCTTTCATTTGCATTTCAGCCACATCGGGATCCCCCACGACGCCGCCCGCGGGGAACGCCTCCAGCGCAACATATTTTGCGCCCTATGCGATGGAGATCTGGGAAATGGTGGGGGTCGGTGGTTTGGACAACATCTACTTCAAGATTGAATACGGATGTGTTGCCACTGCGGGCGATCCCACGTTTTCTATCCAGTTCGGCACAGGCTACGTGTCCAACTCCGGGGTTCTCTCAGGCAATGTCAGCCAAGTCGAACAATGCATCTTGGGTACGTCAACCTTAGCGGCAACCGAATGCGATTTCGCCGGCGACGGCGCAAATTGGTTCGGCATGTTTGGATGGCGCAACGCGGCTACGTGCTCGAATTTCGTGGCGTTTGAGCGCAGTATTTCGGGACAAAATTCTGGAGCACCAGTTTATTCCACAACGAATCAAGCTCTGGATTACATCGTCGGAATGGCGGCCACTCCGGTATGGCACCAGTGTTCGTTGCTTCTGACGAACGGCTTGGGCACCACGAACTCTGTTCGAAATGCTTGGGTTTCGGGTGTAAATATTCACTCGGCCGGTTCGCAGATCGTGAACAACATCACACCGGCCCTACCGATCTTTCCCCTTCGGGGCTGGTGCGGTAACCCTCTATCCGTCGCACAACTTTATTCCGTGACTGACGCCACGGAAGGGGTAGTCGTTCAATCGACCGTTTATGGGTCAGGGACGAATTATCTGGTTTCGATCAATTCCAATTTTATTCAGGCGATTGGTGGGGTCGCGTCAATTTACGGCCTTGGGTTGAAGTGGCAATAGGAGAATTTCTGCCGTTGGATTCCAGCAATTCATAGCTCCTGCGATGTTGGCCGCGGTGCCCGGTTCAGCAGCATACCCGAGTCTTGCGGTGACTTTTACGCAATAAGGTGCGTTTCTAACAATTTTGGTTTTGATTCCAAATACTCTCCGAGAGGATTTATGTCGAAAGTTCAAAGTTTTCTGTTGTTTGATTGCACGACAGTCGCGAATTACAAGAACTGGGCGCAGGGCATTGGCTCCGCCCTCTCCACCTTGGGATGGTCGCGTAGTACGGATGCGGGACAGGTGGATTGGGCGAACGTGACGCAAGTTGTGAACGGCAGCAATGGTAGTACTACACCTATTCTCATATCGTCTTTTGCTCTGTCCGCGTGGGCCGGTGGCACTGCGTATACTGCCGGGAGCGCAACGCAATCCAGCGTCGTGACGAGCAGTGGCCTAACTTTTATCTGTATGAATCCGACGCAATACGCCGGCGTAACGAATGTCGTGCTGAATACGACGACATCAACGGCATCCACGGGCGTTTCAGTTTCTGGCACATCCGTGACGTACACGGCGTCCGTGGCAGGCGCATCCACGAACTCGCTTGTGGGTTACGTGTTCACAGCATCCGGCGGAAGTGTGGCGAACAACAACGTCGCGTATGCGATTTGCATTTCAAATACCACCACGTCCGTAACGCTTCAATTCGCAGGTGGTTCGGCGCAAGCGTCCGGAACGTACCCGACTTTGACTTCATCAAGCGCGAACTTCAGCGTGGGTTATGCCAGTGGAATCGCGGCTTGGGCTACGAACGCGCTCGCGGGATTGTCAGTCGTCACCGCGGGATTCACAGGGAACACGAATGCAGACGGAACGTTCACTGCACTTGCGTCTTGCGATTTTAGCAACGCCTCCTATGTCGGAATGGCTTACAGCAGCGCCCCCACAACGGGATCGGGATATTCCGGCACGCTGACGATGAACACGGCGCCAGCGTCGGATTTGTACAATGCAACGTCCCTGTTGGGCCACTGGCTGCCGTACAACTATGAAGTTTGGCAAAGCAACGATTCGCTTTCAGGTACGAGCCCGCTTTTCATAAGGCTTTTGTATTTGTCTGACTCGTTCAGCTCGCCGACAATCTACATTCAAATAGGAACTGCATCGTCCGGCAACGGATACTTGACAGGGAATCTTTTCAATTCGGGATTGGAGATAGTGTGGGTGGAGGATCACAACCCAAGTCAGGGTAGCGTTAAGACTTTTGAGTGTGATTTCAGCCAGTATCAAGGAAGTCTCGCGATGGGCTTGTGGCGCGGGCCGATCGCGGGAGGCACAGGCGCGGCTCCCATTTTAATTCTGGATCGGAGCAAAGATGTCTACGGGAATGACACCAACACTTACACCCAAGTGTTGTTAGTGACGGACATCTCGGAGGGCGGGGGATCCGCTTATTCACAAGTCTTGTACAGACCGGGGGGCGGGGCTGGCGTTGCCCCACCGATTTCTTCAGCGGGTCCCGCATGGCCAACCATAGCAACAAGCGGTTCCACTTCACTTGCCTTGGCTGGATTAACTCCTGCTCTTCCAATTTTTCCGATTCTCGGATTCGTAGCCAACCCGTGTCTTTCGGCAATCGTTATGCTTCAAGGCGATTGCGCGAGCGGTCAGCTGGTGAACACTATTCTTTACGGAAGCGAGCATACCTACCTTATGTGGTATGTGTATCCTCAGCTTTCCGGAGACACAGCCAATCTCAACGCTGTTGGACTTCGCTGGGACTAAGGAAACTTAAATGTCGAACACCATAGCAGGAACAGTTTACGCAGGCGGCGTCGGAGTTGTGGGCGCCACGGTCAGTTGGATCGGGACTTCCTCCGGGAGCACCACGTCGGGCGCTGGCGGGGCCTACATCACATCGGCCTTGGGCGCCGGCACTTACACGTTGACATGCGCGGATGCGGGATATTTATTCTCCACGACTTTGCCGCAAACGATTGTGGCTTCTAACCTCACGAGCGTCAATTTTGTGATCGACCCTGAATGGGTGGGTCAGGGCGACGCCTCCGGCAATTGGATGGACTCCAACGGAACGTATCTTGGTCCCGCAACGAAGTCACGTCCGTGGATTGGGCAGAACGACGCGCTGGGTAATTGGATGGATTCAAATGGCGTGTATATTGGTCAACCAACCAGTATTCCACCCCCGTTTCCGCCTTATCCAGAGGGTGTAATTCCGCCGCTGTTTGCGAGTTGGTTTGGAATGACGTGGTTGAAAAACGTGGCCGTTCTGACGCGCGATTTCTGGGACTCAACACAAACCACGCCTTACAGCGGCCAACTCTATCCTGTTCCGAACACGGGCGGCACCCAGACGGGCCAGGTGTATCCATATTAGTCCGCCGGCGATATCGTGGGCGCGCCAGCAAGAGGCGGAGATGGGCAAGATTAAAAGCGAGATTGATTCAACAGTCGAGTCGGCGCCGTTGTCTATTTCTCCCCGTCTGTTCCGGGTCATCGACACCACAAAATATCTGAATTGCACCATCGGCTTCGCGGACGCCTTGGTGCGGGATCGTGTCTTGCCGGTTGTCATACTGGGAAAACGTCATTTGATCGACAAGCAAGATTTGGACGATTACATCGATAAGCTTAAGAGCGAAGGCCCCGCGCCAAAAATAAGTTAGGCTTTCGTCTTTTTCTGTGAGCGCAGGAATCCGATCGCCGCGTCCTTGACGCCTGCGTACGCCTGCGGTTTCTGTTTCTTCGCAGAGCGGCTCATGGCTCTCAATTCAAGAACTTCCGCCGTCGTCAAGTTGTCCAGGATCTCCGCGGGCACAACGTAAGGGCGCATCCAGTTCTTGATTTGGTCCGCGAGAAGGGTTGCAGCGCGCGACTGGCTCATAGAGGCTAGACCTCCTGATTTCCCGTATATGACGATCCTGCTCGGCGTTCCCGATGTGTTGAATTCGATTTTGGCGCCCGGCGGCGTAAATTGACCGTTCGGCCTCCGCACTCTATCGAGATAAAGCCGTCCTTGAGAAGTTCGTGGGTAAATCCCGGCGTACTTGTCAGCCCGTCGAGAATTGCATCCGCATCGGCCGCCAGCGCCCCGTGCACCACAACGTGGATCTCTGAATTATCCACGCCGGAAACGTAGAATTGTTCGTCGGAATCGTCGGAATTCCAATCGCGACAAATTTGCTCGCGCGACTGGCTATCTTTCCATCTGGTCACAAGATCGAAGCCGCTGGCCGACACCAGGACGCCAGCTAGTCCGAGAAGTGCTGTAGTTCGTGAGAATCGCATAAATATGCCGATTCTCAACGATCTCAGATAACAAGAGCGCGGTGAAATGGTACAACCGTACCGTTATGCCTAAGCAGCAATCCTCTCCTCTCAAAGCCTACCTCGCAACGACGAGTTGTCTCTGGAACTTTGATTCATCCAACGTCAAGTCGCCCTGAACAAACGCGCTAATATTTGTTCCCTTCGGAATCGTGACATCTTTGCCGTGCATCAACAGAAACAAAGGTGCCGCAGGCCAAATAACAAGGGACGTTGCGACCATGGCTCCTACCATCGCTCCGGTGTGGCCGCCGCCCTTTGTGTCCTTGACAGCACGGAGCATCGCTTTCTCTCCGTCCGCGAGGCGAACTTTGTCAATGTTAAGGTCTAGTTTTCCGGCACGCCCCATACGCCTCTTGTGTTCTGCATCAGTCACGGTTGCCCAGGCAGTCGCGCCGTGCGGAATCACGACGAAGCCGTTGACGATAACGTCGTCCACCACTTCAAATTCAACTGTTTGTCCTGTCACTGCGTCCGCGGAGGAGAGATTTTCCGACAAGACAAGATGAACAGGCGTTCCGTCTTCCAACAGGAATCCCACGGCCGGAGCTGCGGCAGCAGCAGGAGATGGGGCAACAGCCGGTGTCGCTGCTGGCGCGGAAGGGGCGGAAGCGTCTCGCTGAGGAGCTGCGGTAACATTAGCCGCTGCTGGCGCAACCGTCGCAGCCGCCGTCTGCGGAGTTGGCCGACATGCCTGGGTCCCGAATATCGTTTCGCCTTGGTATACGAACCCGCCCGAGTCGGCAACATTCCGACACATCCATTTCGATGGGTCCGGACTTTGAGCCGACACCACGCCGGAGAACATCAGTAGGGACAAGATTGCTGTGACTGTTTTCATCTCTTCCTCGTATTCTTAGTTTTGATTCGCAGCGCGAGCCCCTGCGCCGTCATTCCAAAATGACGTGGAACAGAAAGAGCGGCAATGGTACTTTCACGATGAGTTACTGACTGTCTGGGCAAATAAGCTAGGCGAGGGAGCTGATGGCGGCAGGATCTGACGATGCGCGCCTCTTTCTGACACACAGCAGCTCGCAGCGATGAGTTCCGGACTACCTCACCTGTTGGGTGGTGTACCAACCGGCGCAGCTACGAGCACGCTTGCGGAGGCTCCGGTGCACGGCTGATCTGGTTTTCCCCAAGCGGGTAGCGTCATTTCAGGAAAACTCCTGCAACCCCACTCCCTCATTTTTACGAACAGCGATTCGTAATAGTATTGAGTACTGCGCTTCTTTGCGCTCGGATCGTTTTTGTACTTCTCGATTAGATCTGCAAACGCCTTCTCTACTTCAGCCTCAGACGCAGGAAGTTTGCATCTATCTGCCTCCGGGTTAACCACGCAAAACGCTTTCTCGTAAGCAAGTTCATCGGTGCAAGATCTATCCTTTCCTTCACTGGTCGTTACGCTGCCCGAAGGATTTTGCTTACAGTAGACCATATTGACCTCAGCGTAGTTTTCCAGAGCTTGTTTTGCTTCGGCGCCAGCTTGACGGATTCGATTAGCCTCCTGAGCTTGTGCCTGCCGTGCTCGCAAGTCGGCCGTAGTTTTGTGAAGTTGATCTAAAAAGGTAGGCGGAGGAGGGGTTGTCTTCGATGTGCAGTTAATCGAATGATCGCTCACATCGCAATCTGTCTTCGTTGTACTCTGCTGGCCGAACGCCGGGACGGTGCACAGAAATAGAGCCATTATGCTCCACCGGATGGTGGTGACGCTTCTCATAATCTACCCCAAGCCAGATTAGGAAATAACCCGATTTTACGGACGGCCCGTTGTTACTAGGCTCGTGGGAAGGAACGTTTGCGTCAATGGTTCTTGCTCAAAAAGTTATTTGCAAACAGTCCGACTTCTGCGCAGTGCTGCACCGTGAGATTCTCCGTTGCTCGCCTTAAGGCAATTGCGCTTCCGTTCCAGCATCCGGTGTGGCTGGCCATGATCGAACACATAGAGTCTGTCAAGTGACCGATGCGACGTTCGCCAGTGAGAGGGCAAAGCCGCAACCGAAAGATCAGCTAGACTTTGAGTATCTTTCGGGGGATCGGAGAGTGAGTAGAATTAACGGCAACACAGTCGCATTCTGTATCCTTATTTTGTGTACCGTACTCGCCATCCGGATTGGTGCGCCCACCCACGCTGAAGCACAGACGACGCGTCAGACTAATCCCACCGTAAGCGAGACGCTGCGCTGGATGCAGACTTCGCTGGAAAGCGGCTCAGGGGACATCTGGGTGGGCCATGAAGTGCGTTCCGTGAGACTTGAGGATTTTGTCGGTTGCAAGGCGCATTTTTCGTTTTCAACGCACCAAGAGCCGTATATGAACGGCGAACCCGCCCCGGAGCCCAACAAGACCTCCCACATCGACTACTTCTTCGAACTCGGCGACATTGACCCCGCCAACATTACGTTCTCAAAAGGACCAGACTCCAGACCTGATGTGCCCTCTTTTATTACTGTACGTACCCGAAATGACGAGAAGAAAATAGCGAGTGGGTACTCTTGGGAGCCTGATGTCCGCGCGAAGCCCGACGATACGTATGTCATCTTCGCAGTGGAAGCTTACGGCAGCGACAACGATTACGTCGTCAGATTTGCGAAAGCCTTTAAGCATGCCGTGGAAGCCTGTGGCGGCAAGCCATCGTTCTTTGTGGGCTCCGATGGACAAGATGAGGATCAGCAAGCATCTCCCGCAGCTGGCGGCATTGCCTCGCAGTCGGCGCCGCCTCGAAAGGACATACCAGCGATAGCTAAAGCTGCGAATGGAGTCATCGTCACAATCATCACGTCCGACAAGGATGGTAAACCTATTGCCCAAGGCACCGGCTTCCTCGTGCGCGAGGATGGGCGCATCGTGACGAATTACCATGTCATCCGGAACGCGAGTTCCGCGATTGTTAAATTGCCCGATGGTGCTTTTTACGATGTGGAAGGGATGCTCGCATTCGACAGATCTCGCGATCTGGCTGTCATCAAGGCCCGAGGACAGAATTTTCGTACTGTCGTTCTTGGAAACTCCGACCGACTCCAAGTAGGGGAAGCGGTTGTCGCGATAGGCAACCCTCTTTCACTTGAATCGACCGTTTCAAGCGGCATCGTAAGCGGAATCCGAGACATTGAAGACGAGGGCGGTAAATATTTACAGATCACGGCGCCAATTTCTCCTGGGAGTAGCGGCGGTCCGCTGTTTAACATGGCCGGCGAAGTAGTTGGAATTACGACGTTGTATCTCAAAGGCGGCGAAAACCTAAATTTCGCAATTCCGATTAACGATGCGAAACCTCTTCTTCTGCCTAGTTTTTCGAAAGTCTACGATCTGCCTAACGAAGCTGAGCCGCAGACGAGCGAAGGTGATTCACCTTCTTCCGTCGTCGCGCAGACACCGATTCGAGCCGCGACGGGAGAATACGGCGGGATCGTTCACAACAAGACCGCGAATTTATCCGCTGAGTTTTCCATCATTGTCAACGACGTGGGCGGCGTTATCACCGGTTGCATGGGAGTGCGCCAACCCCTTTTCGGAAGCGGCCCGCTAACTGGTCGTGTCGATGGCGCGAACATATCGTTTGTTGTTACAAGCGCGATTGGGAAGATTACCTTCGTCGGCCAACGGAACAATTCGGATATCACTGGCACCTATACGGTCGAACGTCAGGGTTCTCCCGACCAGCAGGGTAACTTCACGCTGAATAAAGTGAAGTCTGATGGGTGGCCCAGCAATTTTGACACTGCGAATTGTCCCACCGATGCGGAAGTCCACAAGTAAGCAGCATTTCTGATCGGGTCCTTCCTCATTCGCGACTTTGCCGCACACCGTCGCTTGTTCTCCGACATGATCCTTGGCTTCGGCAGCCGTGAGCTTTTTGTTCTAGGCCTGAAGACTCGGAATCGCCAGCAAACAAAGAGCGAGTAGGAAGATCGATCGTAGCTGCTTCATTGTCCCCTACGCGCGGTTTGCCATTTTTGAAGCCACATAAATCAGAAGCCTCTGATCCTTGCCATTCATCCGCGACAGCGCCTTCGCAAATGGGCGAAGCTTGGCGTCCAGCCTCGTGTTGCGCGCCGGATCCGCCTTTGAAAATGTGAGTATGGGCTTCTCGATTCGATCTTCATCCGTAAACAGCCTGTACATCGGAACTTCCAATGCGCGGGCCATCTTCTCCAGCGTCTCGACGGATGGAACTGTATGGCCATTTTCTACGCGTGAAATATAACAACGAAGCAGACCTGTACGCTTCTCAATGACGCCTTGAGATATTTGTTTCTGTTCTCTTAAAATTCTCAATCGATCGCCAATAACCATATTCTCGCCCTCCGGGGAGATCATACGCCGTGGGTGCTGAGTCTTCAAACGGCTTAATCAATTGACCGTCCCGACATCGCGTGGTAGTTTTTGCCATGCGAGTAGATGGAAGCTTTCAAGCCGCGTACAGGAATCTTGAAGGACGCATGAAGGCACTCGCAGAGGCCGATGGCCATATCTTTCTCCCGAATCCTGAACCAGAAGGGCCTGTCGATTACATTTTCATATGTATGGAACCGTCCCTGGGTCACTGGGCTAGTTCTCCAGAAGATGCAAGGTTGAAAGTTGATGCGGGATTTAGAAACTTTCTCTTCTCGACGGAGACATCCATTCTTCACTTTTGCATTCGACGCTATCTTTGCAAGCCTACTCAGCAATACCACATCACCGATTTGTCCAAAGGAGCGATGCACGTTAAGGTTGCTGGCCGAGAAAGGACGCAGCGGTACGATAGGTGGTACCCCTTGTTGCAGGAAGAAATAAACCTCGTGGCCACTTCAGACGCAGCAATCTTCACAGTGGGCAACGACGTCTCCAAGAATCTCAAGCGGCTCGGTTTCCAAAGACCCGTCAAGCCGATCATCCACTACTCAGGCCTAAACGGACGCGCACGAAAGCGAGAGATTGAACCCTGTAAAGATGCCTTTGAGGAATTCAGGGGGTCTGTCTCCATAAAAGATGTGGCCGCCACGGCGGAGGCCGTTTTCAGGAAGGCTCGTGTGCCTACCGAAATGCGCGACAAAGAACTATCGCGGTTGTCGGGGAGCGATCTAACCGATTCCCGCCATATGCTCATCTTCAGTTACAAGTCGGCATTTGAATCGATTCGGTTGAAAGGTTGATGGGGTCCAGCGACGGCGCGATCTGGCTGAGGCGTTCATGTAAGGACGTAGGTCTGGAGAATCGTAGTGCTCGATCATTTAGCGGGAACGGGGCAGTTGGAAAAATGGGATCAGCCCGATGGTCAGCACGAAGTCATCTATCGGTTTGCGATCGAAGCTGACACTGTCGAGATACCAGACCCTCCACGTGTAGCGGCTACGCTCCGCGGTCAAGGAATCATTAGGTCCACAGTTGGAACAGGATTCCCAGAGGGTTTTTATCGGCTCTTCTGCGCAGACGGCGAAATCTTGAGAGTGAAGAATCTGGGCATGGGGATATGGACGATCGTGCCCTCGTAGAACTATGAAGCGGTTGATCCGCCGGCCGCCGATTTGATTCCCGTAGCCAGCATCGTATAATCCGCCCGTGCAACAGAAATCCAAATCTGCGTTGAGCCGCCGAGAGGCGATAGCGCGCGCCCGCCGGTCCCCGAAGTTCCGCCGATGGCATCGCCGCCGTCTATCCCGCAACAAGTTCGCCCTTCAAGTTCTGTATAAAGAGAATGACGGCATTCTTTCCCCCGTGGATGAAAAGCATCACACGCCGGCGGAACTCGGCAAGACGTGGGCTTTGTCCGTAGAGACAATTCGTCGGCTCTTCGAAAACGAACCTGGGGTACTGAAAGTGCAAAATGCGAGCGGTCCTACGGGCCGCCGGCAGTACAAGACACTTCGCATACCCGCTTCAATTGCCGCGCGTGTACATCGCAGGATTTCAGCGTAATGCTAACGATTTGGAGGCGCCACAATCAACTGAAGTGCAAATACAAGAGTCGCGCCGAGCGCAAATGCCGATGCCCGATCTGGATTTCAGGAATTGATGCCGCGGGCGTTCGTGTGTACGAAACAACGAAGTTAAGAGATTGGACGCGCGCGGAATCCTTCGTACGTCACTATGACAACACCGGCGCGAAACCCATGGAAACATCTCGCATCACGATTGAAGATTGGCAAACTGCTTTTCTTGCTGACGCAACAAGCCCATCCGGTAAAAATTTGAATTCCGAGACGATCCGAAAATACAAGCTACTCTTCAAGCAGATCAATGCGTTCGCGAAAGATAGGGGCTTCCGATTCGTAAATCAGCTCGATCTTCACGTGCTCACGGCCTTCCGCTCGACATGGGAAGATGCGCCGCTGTCAGCATCGAAGAAACTTGAAAGACTCCGCAGTATTTTGAAATTCGCCCTCCGTCGTAAATGGATCCTCGACAATCCGGCCTCCGAGCTGGATTCCCCAAAACTGAAACTCACGCCAACGTTGCCTTATTCTCAAGAGGAAGTTGATCGAATCTTCAAGGCTGCAATAGATCCGCGCGTCCATGCATTTATTCTCACCATGATTCATTCGGGTTTACGGATATCAGATACGACAACCCTCGCCGTGAGTAATCTGAACGGTAACCGGCTATGCCTGTATCAGCAAAAAACCGGTGAATACGTCTATGTGCCGATCCCGGATGATGTGGCCGAAGCATTGCGGACCGTGAAACATAAGCACCCCGACTATTTCTTTTGGTCTGGAAGTTCCAAAGTGCCTGCCGCTGTATCCGTGTGGCGTCGAAGATTGGCGGACGTATTCGACCGTGCGGGCATCAAGGGCGGCCACAGTCACAGGCTGCGCGATACGTTCGCTGTTCGGATGCTGGAAGCAGGATTGTCGATCGAGAATGTATCCACACTGCTCGGCCATGCGGATATAAAAGTCACGCAACGCCATTACAGCCCGTGGATAAAGACCCGGCAGGACGCTTTAGATCGGGAGGTTTTGAAGGTGCTTGGATCGGCAGCAACTACAAAATAACTACAATTCATAAATGCCGTCTCTGTGACCCGCATAAACATTGATGATTTGATGGA
>CAVQQE010000013.1:0-31077 GCA_963714785.1 uncultured Acidobacteriota bacterium | reverse complement strand
GGAGTCTTGATATTGACCTTAGGCATGGCTTTGTTCAGTTGAAATTCCTCAGCGAGGACTGCGTGTCGCGATCGAGCAACCGGGTGACGAGAGCAAACAGAACACAGACCGATATTCCAGACATCAACACACCGGTTATCGCCTCCAGCGGCCCCAAGAGTCGCCAGTTGGACGGGAGAATCAGATCACCATATCCCACAGTGGAATAGCTAACCGCGGAGAAGTAGAAGGCCAACTCCCATGAGGGGAAGCAACGCATCCGGTAGAAAGTGGCCCACAGAAGAATCACGAGCCCGTGCAGAATTACAATCGAAACCGCCGATCTCACTACCAGGGTGGCCGAGTAAACTGGCCCATGTTTGTGAACGTCCCTGGCCAGAACACGCTTTAGCCACTCGATGAGCATAACCACGCCGACGCACTGCAAGCAGAGCGTAAGACTCAGCAGAAGAGCAGCCGCAGAAATTTGATTAAAGAGAATCATCGCAAAATCCTTCAACGAACTAAACATCCTTACTGTTTCATTCGAGCGTCTTTTCCATGGCCGTTACACCCCGGTCGAGCGAGCAAAGCCGGGACAAATCAACTGACCTTAGTCATCAGCTGGTGTGTGGCACCATTTCAGGCGCCGGGCGACCTTCAGTCTCCACGGGAGGTTGTTTCGTTTCCCAACGGATGATTTTCAGATCAAGAACGAAGATGCTGTAAAGCACCGGTACCAACAGCAGCGTGGTAAAGGCTGCGACGGCAAGTCCGCCAATTTGCGCGTAGCATAGAGGCTGCCATAGAGGGCCGCCTTCCAAAGCTAGTGGGAAAAGGGCGAGGATTGTCGCTCCCACGGTGATCATCACGGGCCGTATACGCTGGATCCCCGCGTCCGGAAGCGCCTGCTCCAACGGTTCCCCTTTCGCATGCATTTCCTCGATAAAATCGAACAGCACGATCACGTGGCTAACGATCACGCCGATCAAGCTGGCGATGCCCAGAAAAGCCATAAATCCAAAGGGCGTATGCATAATCGAGAGAGCGATTAGAGAGCCGATCACACCGTACGGTGCCGCGGCGAATACCAGAAGAGGTTTTACCGCGTTATTGAACTGAACGAGCAGCGCCAAGTAAATTCCAATCAAAGAAATCAGCAGAACGATTTTCAAGTTGCTGAATCCGTCTATTTGTTTTGCTCTTTCGCCCCCGATACGAAGCTGATAACCGGGGGGAAGATTTTTCTGGAACTCCTGCAATTTTGGAAGAAGGGGCTCGAGTATTTGTGAGGCGAGAACACCGGGCCGTGGATAACAAAGTATGGAAATGGTACGAAAATGCTCACGCCGGACGATGCGACCTGTTTCCAAAGAATTTCCGACCGTCGCGACCGACAGCAGAGGTACTCGATTGTTCGTTTGTGAAGAGTAAACATACAGGTTTTTGATGTCGGCTAGCTGGGCACGCTCCTCCATACGAAGGCGCGCCACAATGGGGATGTTCTTGTCGCCTTCCTTGAACACGCCCACTGTCGTGCCGCTCATGGCGGCGGTCGAGGCGTTCGCGACATCCGCGTTGGTGATTCCCACTACGTTTGCGCGGTCAGGATCGATTTGAATCCTCTGCTGAACATCATCCGGGAACCAATCATCCCGAAGGACGGAAATGCCGGGAGATTGACTAACGATATCCTCAGCCTGCCGGGCAATCTGTCTCAGCGTACGTACATCGCTAGCTTCATTTCTCGCGTCGACGTCTGCCTGCCCGGAAATCAGCAGCTCTACGGGATTCTCGACAGGATTCGTTTGGAGCTGGCGTACCGTAATCCACGCTCCCGGTACTTCCTTGGCCAGCGCGTCCTGGATCGGGCGAGCTAACTTTGGCGAAGCTTCCTTGTCGGTAATCTCAACAATCATTTGCGCGTAGTTGGTCTGCGGCATTTCCGGTGATACCGAGAACCAGAAGCGAGGCCCGCCACCACCGGTAAAAGTCGTCAGCGACTTAAGAAGATGACCACGGTTCTCCTTGGTTGTGGCGCCGGTTGAATTTTCAATGACCTGACGGACGACTCGTTCAGCCTGCACGGCAGCATCGTTGGTAACGCTCAAGGGAGTTTCATTCGGCAGCCATATATCCAGATAAAACCAATACTGGACATCTTCGGGAAAGAATTGGGTTTTAAGCCGAGAGCCGAACAACCCGCCTATGATTAGGAAAACCAGAGACCCACCGAGGACGGCCCAACGGTGTTTTATAGCCCTGCCGACGAGTTTGTTATAGAAGCCGTAAAACCCTCGACGCCGTCTCTCCTCGATGGTTGGTTCGGGCTTTGCCGGGGCGCGCAGAATGTAGTAACCCAGGAACGGGACAAACGTCATCGCCACAAAAAGCGCGCACAGCAAGGAAGCCGTCATTACGATGGGAAGGCTCTTCAGGAATTCGCCGGTATTGCCACTCAGCATCAGAAATGGCAGGTAGGCGATGATGTTCGTGATCGTCGCGTAGAAAATCGCGGTTGCAAGCTTTGTAGGTCCGAGCCAGCACGCTGTCGTGCGCGGGAACCCTTCTGCCAAATGACGTTTTATGCCGTCGCCAGCGACTACCGGCACGTCGACGAGAAGGCCAAGTGCGATGATCAGCGATGCGATGGAGACTTGTTGCAGATCAATTCCCAATACATATACGACGCCAAATGTCATCGCCAGCGTGATCGGTATGGCGAGAGCCATAATCAGCGCTAGGCGCCACTCCCAAAATCCGAGCAGCGAAACGATGACCACGAGAATGATGGCTTCGACAAGTGCGCGCATGAACAGATTGATGTTCTCCTTCACTTGGAGCGGTTGATCGGACGTGTGCGCCAAAATCAGGTCGGCGGGAAGAACTTGGCGAAGCTGCTCAATCTTCGAATTCACGGACTGTCCGAAGCGCGCGATTTGCTTCTTATCGCGCATGTAAACGGCCAAGGTGATGGCCCGGCTACGTTGCCAGTGCCCACTGGTGTCTCGCCATGTGTAGTAATTGAGGTATGCGGCAGGAGCTTCGTACCCGCGGCTGATTTGGACGATATCCCGCAAATAGACTGGGGCACCCTGTGACGAGGCGGATACAGCTACATCGCCGATGCTCCTGGCGTTGTCGAATTGACCGGAAGGGATGAGCGTAATCCTGTGTTCCCCCGTTTCCACCGTCCCACCCGGCGCGATGATGTTCCGAGCCGAAATGACTTTGGAGAGATCAGCAGGACGCAATCCGTAGGCAGCCAACCGGTCCTGCGAATAATCGAGATAGATGGTCTGCGACAAAACACCCCGCCGTTCGACCTTGGAAACTTCGGGAGCTCCCTGGACCGTTCGGCCAATCAAGTCAGAATAATTGTCGAGTTCGGCATAGCTGTACTTGTCGCCGGCGACGCTGGCTAGTTTCGTCCGTGTCTCGCTCGGATCGCGAATGATTGTTGGCTCCCACGCGTCAGGATGTAGCTCGGACCGTTTTAGGCGCTGCGAGATGAACCGTTTGACGAACGCTTCAATGGAGCTGTCATCTGCATCGGAAACACCATCGAGTCCGATGAATCCACTCCCCTGAATGATTTCCGAGTCTCGAATTATTCCAGCGCTCTGCGCTTCCGCTTGAAATAGGTATCCAGTGTCGAGGACTTCCTTTGCAGAGATGGATTGAGGAAAGGAATCTATCACCGTAATGCGCTGTCCCTCTCGATTCTGCTGTTTTGCACCGCGAGCTTTGCGGATCGCGGCCTCAACGGAATTGGCGCGAGCCGCAATTTCAACGTCGTCCGCCTTTGGGCTGGCGACCGTGAGCATGAGAGCAGCGGTATCTCCAAAATCGCTCTGGAAACTGATTGGACCCGCGCCCTGAGGCAGCTGAGAATTTAGGGCGTTCAGCTTAAGGTTAATATCGCTGAATTGCCGCTTCGTATCGGCGATGCCCTCATCCAGTTGTATGGTCACAAACGAATAGCCCGGAAGGGATATCGACTTAATGCCGTAGTCCGCATCCGTTCCCGGATGAATGGTCTTATTCTCGGCGGCGACATCCTCAATTCGACGCGTAATGAATTGCTCGACCTGTTGCGCGGTCGCTCCGGGCCACGGACAAGCCGCGACGCCGACGCGCACGGGGATTTCCGGGTCTTTTCGTTGCGGCATGGACTTATAGCCGAACCAACCCCAAATCAGGACTCCGGCCAGAAACATCCAGGAGATGTGCGGATGCTCGACGAAGAATCTTGGAACATTCCGGCGATTAGTGATGTCTTGCTCGTTTTCGTGTGTCATTTTTTTCCCTTGCCTCTATGGAAGAACCTGTACCGAATCGCCGTCCTTCAAACCGGCGGCCCCAACGACGACGATCTTTTCCCCTGGCTTTACACCGTCGACTGCCACATCGCTCTCGTGCGTTTCGCCCAGCGTGACCTCACGCAGATGCGCCACCCATTTGCCCCCTTCTTCCCTGGCCACGAAAACCGCGTAGTGTCCAGGCGATGCGGGGTCGGCAACAACGGCGCTTAGCGGGACTGCGGGAACCGGAGCCTTTTGAACTCCAGACACAGTGAGCGAGGCGATCATCCCGGGCTTCAGATAGCTCTTTGGATTAGGTACGGTCACTTCAATAGCGAAGACGCGATTCTTTTCGTCAGCGCTCGCGGCGATACTCGTGACCCGCCCGCTGTATTCTTTCGGATCATCCTGGAGATGAATGCTGAATTGTTGCCCCAAACGTAGATGCCTTACAGCGTACTCGGGGACGCCGAAGCCGATTTTGACCGCGCTCGTGTCGGCGATGGTAAAGGTCGTCGCCCCTGGTTCTGCCAGGTTTCCCAGTTCAATGTTCCGGACAATGACGTATCCCGAGAACGGCGCTGTTAGATCGGCATCGTCAAGTGCCAGCTGGGCTTGGTGCACACTAGCCTTGGCCTGATCCACACCTGCACGGGTTGAATCGAATCTGGCCTGCGCTTGATCGAAGTCGGGTTTGATCAAGCTCTGTGTAGCGTAAAGCGCCTTCGCACGCTCGTAATCCTGCGTTGCCTCCACATGCTGCGCTTGGGCTTGAGCGAGCGTTGCCGCGGCTTGGTCAAGCTGATTCTTCAAATCCTGATGCCGAATCTGCGCGAGAACCGAGCCGCGGTTAACATAATCTCCTGGCCCTATGTCGCGACGCCGTCCATCTGCTCCCACGACCTGCTTGATCTCCGTTACGTAGCCTGCGGATTTGAACGACAAGCTCGCTTGGGCGAATGGCAAGACGGAAGCCGAGTAGCGCAAATCTTGTGAAGACGATTCCAAAGTCACGTCCACTAAATGAACTGGCGTGGGAGACTTGGCTTCGACTTGCGTGGGTTGATGACAGCCATTTGTTACTGTCATCAAGACCAGAAGAACAGCCACTTTTGCTAGTCCGAGCCCGATCTTCAATTTGTTTTCCATGATTTCTGCTCCGCTCCAATTGCTTTCTCGAACTCTGCTCTGGTTCTCTGAAATTCTGGACGCGCTCGCTGGCACTGCACTTCGGCTTCCTCGGCTGCCGGTTTGGGATGAGGCTGTTCTCATGGCTACTGTTCTCATGGCTACTCTTCTCCCATCGACTTGCGCAGCTCAGCGAAGACGCTCCAATATGAGGAAAGCGCTTCCTGATACTGAGCATTGGTTTCCGAACTCCTGGCCTGGGCTTCGAGGAGATCTTTCAAAAGCGAAGCCTCCTGTTTATATTTGTTGTTAGTCTCACGGAGCTGTTCCACAGCTGCTTCGTGAGCGGTCCGAGAGGCCTTAAGCAGTAAAGATGCATCCCGCCATTTGCGGTATTTCGCGCCAACTTCGACAGCGATCTGCGATTCTGTCTCTTGAATACCGTTGCGAGCCTGCTCGATAGTCTTGCTTGCCTCGAGAATCTTGTTGTGGCGGCGTCCCCAGTCGAACGGCTCCCAGGTCAAAAGAAAACCAGCCGTGGCAACGTTTTGAGGAAGAACTTGCACGTTACTGATCCCTTGATAGCGCACAGAGAGACTCAGGTCCGGGATGTATTCGGCCTTCGCGAGACGCCGCTCATACTCGGCTTGCTTTTCTTTCAGACTCGCTTGCCGATTTTCCGGGCGCTTTGCCAGAGCCTCCTGGCGGGCCGAATCGAGCGTGAGATCGCTGGCGTCCTGCTCTGGAATGAAGTCAACACGAAAAGGCGTGGCTAGATCGCGGCCAAGCAGTTGGTTCAACGCCTCACGTTGTGTTACCAAGCCATCCTCTGAGACGGACAACTCATAACGCGACTTCTCTAACCGCGCCTCGACATCGAGTACATCGCCCCGTAGCGCTTTCTTCTCAGTCTCGTACTGCGTGGTGACGCGCTCTGCTTCTTCGAGTGTCTTGACCGCTTCGCGCCCGGCATCGACGCCCGCCTGGGTCGCGACAAGATGAAGATATGCGCTTCGGACTTCCGCAGCGATTTTCTGGCGCTCGCCGCGTACATCTTCACGGGCGATGTCGCGTCCCAATTCCGTCGCGTGAATCCCGAGACCGATCTTGTATTGTTGTGTCAACGGTTGGTCGATGCTGCCGGTCAGGTAGGTAGTGAACACCGCAGGCGTGTGGATTTTGGCGTTCGTTGACGGGATTGGCCCAGTTCCCGGAAAGGTGCCTAACGAACCTTTCGGAATAGTAAAGTCAAACGGCTGCAAGAGCTCGCCTCCCAGCATGGAGAATTGAAATTGGGGCTTCCGGCGGCTGCGAGCTGTATTCACCTGAAAGTCGTATTTCTGAGCCTCCAGCACCGAGTTCTTTACAAGTCGGTTTTGTTGGAGTGCTAGCGTCACCGCGTCATCGAGCGTGAGAAGCTGAGCATCGACATCGCCCGAGGAGACCTGTTGTTGTTGACCCAATGTCAACTCCGGGAATGCTCCGGCCAAGAGCGCGAAAATCAGCAACAGGCGTTTCCACGCGGTCGTCTTACGAGATCCTCTGGCGCCGAGTGAATGTGGCTGTATCGACTGGCCTGTTCGCCAGCGCGTCGCTTTGTTTTTCGAAGCAATTAAGTTCATCGTGTTGCTCCCAGTTATGAGCAGTGCATAAGACATGCCAATTCATGTGTCTCGCAAGTAGTTGAATTTACATGGGCAGGAGAGGCTCTTGCCGCGCTGGGCTGCCCGTATGCGGGCAATGCCGCTTCTAGGTGCCGCGGGTCCGTGATTACGGCGGGGCTTGAGGTCTCGATTCATTTCGGCAGGGCGATCAGACAGCGTCGCAAGGTAGATCTCTCGCTCAAAAAAATGGACGACAGGGATTAAGGATGCACAGAGATACGTCTATGCGGAGAACAGCAAGCTCATTGGTGCAATACCCGGAGGGAAATTCAAGTGGAGAGTCACATAGCAAGTCAAGAACGTGAGCGACTGAGAGTTTTAGAATGCGTTTGTGGGCCGCATTTAGCGGGGCTTCCGTCGGCCAGCGTTTGGGCGGGAAGTGCCTGACGTACCCGATGCCTGACTCGTAGCAAGGCGAAGATGCAGCCGCTCACATGTATCGAGTGTATAAGATGTTGGGGCAACGAATTTCGCCCCGAATCGACCAAAAACCGATAGTACTTCTTCCCCTACCGAGTCGATGAACGTGACTTCGGTAAGGTCGACGATCAGTGTCATTCCGTCATGGCAACGCCCCATGAGCGCACAAGTATTGTGTGCGTCATTACCCGTGAATCGACCTTCAAGCTTGAGGCTCAGGGCGTTCGCGGAATCGCGTATGTCAACGCGCAGCATCTCACCTCCGTGAGAATCTAAGCAGCCATCGGCAGTCGGCTGGAGAGAATCATGTCAAGTTGTTGCAGGTCTTATGCCAGAAATGAGTCTACGTAAGTTGTTGAAAGCACAAGCAACCGTCGAGGTGTGTCTGGGGTCACCTGTGCCCGACCGACGGGCACTGCCGTCATGCGGGCGTGGGCCTCAGGGGTTCGGGGTTGAGAAGCTTCAGAAGGAACGTTCAAGAGCTAACGGATTGTTACTGGGTATACGCAACGCGACTGATGTTCAGCTTGTACATCTTGTTTTGGAGCGTTGTTCGTTTCAGGCCGAGGCGCTCTGCGGCTCCGCCTTGGCCGGCGATTCTCCCCGAGACGGCTTTCAAGGCTTGGATGATGACCTGCCGCTCAGCCTGTTCGAAAGTTGATGCGGCTGAAGCAGCAGATCGCCTTAACTCTGCACGTGGGACATTCAGTTCGTCCCCTTGCGTGAGAATCACGCATCGCTCGATGAAGTTTTCCAACTCGCGAATGTTACCTCGCCAATCGGCATTCACCAGCACCTCCATCGCCTGTTTCGGAACGGATTTAATGCGCTTTTGCATTTGTCGCCCGTGGTGCAAAACAAAATAGTGCACCAGGAGCGGTATGTCCTCGCGTCTTTCGCGAAGCGGCGGAATCTCAATCGGAAAAACATTCAATCTGTAGAAGAGGTCTTCGCGAAACTGGTTGTTACGTATCATGCTCTGCAGATCGCGATGGGTTGCGGCAATCAGACGAACGTCCACGCGAATGGTCTTCGTACTCCCCAGTCGTTCAAACTCACGTTCCTGCAGAGCGCGCAACAGCTTTGGCTGCAGATCCAGACTGATATCACCGATTTCATCTAGAAAGAGAGTGCCCTGATCTGCCAGCTCGAACCGGCCCTTCTTTTGCATCAGGGCTCCGGTAAACGCGCCCTTTTCATGACCAAACAGTTCGCTTTCTACCAGCCCGGAAGGTATGGCGGCACAGTTAAGCCGGACGAAAGTGCGCTCGCGACGCGGGCTGAGGTTATGAATTGCTCGCGCGAAGAGTTCCTTGCCAGTGCCGGTCTCGCCATGTAGGAGCACTGTCGACCCCGTGGGAGCGACAATCGCAACTTGATCCAGAACTTTGCGAAGAGCGGCGCTCTTGCCGACGATGTCCTCAAAATTGTACTCGGAGCCCATTTCCGATTCAACGTAAAGGCCCTCTTCTTCCAGCTGGGCCACTTCGGGAAAACTTGTTCCTGCGAAGCCTCCGAAGTCCGTGAAAGCAACACCTGCGTCTCCCATACTTTCCTCCCTACTGCTTGTTCAACCGTATTGGCTTAAACTTGAATGCAGACCCTGTTGGTCTAGTGATGAACCATTCTCCAATTCAGTTCCGCTTTCCGACAACCCCACATGGAGCCAAATCGCAGACTCTTGGGTGGGCAATTTCACCCTCTTCTGAGGGAAAGAAATTTAAGGGAAGCGTGTTAAAGAGAGTTAGGGCTAGCTTTGCGAGGTGGAGCTTCGACGCGCCGCCATCCAAAGAGGTGCGCATCGACTGACCATCGACCCGGTCCTAACATTGCGAGAGCGGCACCGGCGGTTCCCAACAGCAGCCAAACCGATTTGTCTCCGGCCAGCGTAAGGATGTTCCAGATTTCAATCACTGCTATGGACGTTCCGACGATGGGTGTCCATAGTCCTACGATCAGCAGTATTCCTGCTCCCATCAAGAGCACAGCGGGAATCGTCATATTCATCGGCGGCAGATCGCTCCACAGCCATAAGCCCGCGTGCACAATCAGCACGGAGCCGACAACCACGCGCATGAGAAGCAATCCTGCGCCAGGCCAACCGCCAGCGAATGTGGAATATAATCGTCGCAAAAACGCACCCATCGAGACGTTATTAGTTTCCGTTGTTGGTGAGGCGAACCGAAACCCCAAATAGAGCCCGGATCGTCCCTCTTTAGGGGTTTTGCGCCTGCGGAATACAAGGAAGGTGGGTGGACACTACAGCTCGATGATTCCTCTCTTCAGGCCGATCATGGCGGCGTGCGTTCGATCGTTGGCGCCTAGTTTAGAAAGAATACTCTTGACTCGACTCTTGACGGTTTCCTCCGTGGTCGAGAGTTGATCCGCAATTTGCTTGTTCGCATTCCCAGCTGCGATCAGTCTCAAGACAAGGATCTCTGCGGGCGTCAGGAGGTCATCCGTCGCGTGCTCGGCGACCTGGTACGAGACTTCTGGCGAAAGGATCTTCTTTCCAGTGTGCACGGCGCGGATCGTCTCCAGTAATTCCTTATGCAACGTATTCTTGAGCAGATAGGCCTGAGCACCGGCCTTAAGCGCACGGAGAATTTGCGTATCGCCTGCGTATGTCGTCAGCACAATCACTTTTGCATTGGGAAATTCGTTGCGAATCGCAATCAGGGAGTCGATGCCGCTCATCTCCGGCATCTGCAAGTCCATGAGCGTGATGTCCGGATGGTGCGTCCGGAATTGCTGAATGGCATCGCGTCCGTTGGATGCTTCGCCTACCAAAATCATGTCGGTCTGAATGCCAACCAGACCGGCGATTCCCTGGCGCAGCATTGGATGATCGTCAACGGCAAGAATTCGAATTTGCGAGATGCCGGCGCTCATGAGCTCCTACTTCATGCCGTCGCTTTGCGTGAAAACCACGGACGCCTCTGTGCTGTCGCGTAGGCCGTGCGGGCAGGAATGCGCAGCTCCACTTCTGTGCCTGCATCGACTTCGCTCCACACCACTAGCTTACCTCCGATAAGAGTTGCGCGTTCCCGCATCCCGGGCAAGCCGTAGTGTCCCTCGCTGCCTTGGCTGGAGAGAATCGCTGGATCAACGCCTTTTCCATCGTCCCGCACCCGAAGTCGGAATTGCTCATTGTCATAACGGATTTCAACCTCGATCTGCCGTGCCTGAGAGTGGCGAAACGCGTTCCGCAGCGCTTCGGCAGCAATTTTGTAGATCTCGTCTCGGAGGATGGGATGCAGATTTCGCGCCTCGCCCTCAAGGGCGACACGGAAGGTAGGTTGATGATTGGCTGGGTCGGTTCCGAGTTCTTGCCCCAGAGTGCTTATGGCTAGCGCGAGGTCATTGTTTTGTACCGTGGAATCCCGCAATCCCTGCACCTCATCCCGGGTTTCGGTGATGAAGTCCGCAGTCTGATCGATCGCATTGTCTAGCTTCTCTTTCGCCTCCATCGGGCGGTCCGGCAGCAACTGGGAAACCGTTTGGAATCGAAGCAGCAGCCCGTGTGCGCTTTGAAGCAGAGTGTCGTGAAGGTCCCTTGCAACCCGTGTACGTTCACCGACTCGCGCCTCCAGAGTCATGGCGAACTCATGATGCAGCTGCCGGACGCGGAATTGGTAAGCCGCCCACAGTAATGCCAAGAGCACGGCTGCGCACAGAGCACGGAACCAGTTCGTCTGGTAGTACGCGGGAGCGACCGAGAAATCCAGCTTGGCGGCGTTGTCGTTCCAGACACCGTCACTATTGGACGCGATCACGCGAAATGAGTACTTGCCCGGAGGCAGCGCCGTGTAGAACGCCTGCCGGCGGGTACCGGCATCGCGCCAATCACGGTCATAATTGTCGAGGCGGTAGCGAAAATCTACCTTCTGTGGAATCGAGAAGGAGGGTGACGTGTAGTCAATTTGTAAGTCTCTAGGATTCGGCGGAACCTTGAGGTTGGGCGTTGCTTTGAACTCTTTTCGGTCAGCGACGAGCGATTCGATGTACGCCTGTGACGGGAGCGCTTTCTGCGAGAGATTGGATGGATCCACCATCTGTACGACAACTCCACTGGCAAACCACACCCGTCCATCGGGGGAGTATGCGGCCTGATTGAAAGAACCTATGTTTGGCTGTGCCCCATCGAATGTGTCATAGACTCGGTTTTGAACCATCGCATCCGAGCTGGCCCACCATCGTTGCAGCTCAGAATCTGAGAATTCCACTACGCCGCAACGAGTGTAAAGCCACCAGCGTTTCTCTTTATCCTTAACGAAGGAGATGATGAAGTCGCAGGGCAAAGCATTCTTCGTCGTCATGCGCTGCAGTTTGCCCTCCCGCCATCCCACCAGCCCGTCCTCGGAGCCTACGAGAATGGAACCGTCTGCCTCGACCAAGATTTGGCGGTTTAGCGAAGAACTTCCTCGACTGAGCGGAACCTTTGTTTCCAGAATGCCGTTCCGGAACAGCACCAAGTCTCCCTTTGATGTGACGATCCAAATTCCTCCGTGTGGATCTGGGGCGAGGTTATGCCCAGGCGGAACTTGTGAGGCCGGGAAAACTTCGCGCACCTGGAAATCGCGTATGCGCACAAGCTTTCTGGGTTTGCTTGCACATTCTGCCCAAATATTGCCATCGATGTCCTCGGCCATTCCAACGACCATTCCAAGCGGTTGGTGATCGGGTTCCGGGATGCGGTGGAATCGGCCATCCTTGAACAGATATAGTCCGTCATCCACTCCCACCCACATGTTGCCGGCGCGGTCTTCAAGTAAGGAGGCGACTTGATCACCGGGAAGACCATTGCTCCTGCGAATGGATGAGACAGTCCCGTTCTTAATGCGATCGAGCGATCCATTATTTGCGACCCAGATTGTCCCGTCTCTGCCTGCCAGAATGCCCGCCGCTAAATCCTTCCCTAATCCCTCCGCGGCCGAGAACGTCACGATACGTGGATCACGAAAACTGTCTATTCCGCTTGTGCTTCCGGCCCAGACAATGCCTTCTCGGTCTTCAAAAAGTGCCCACACGGAATCGCCGGACAAACCCTCGGTATGACCGTAGGCCTCCACAGTATTTCCATAGATACGAAAGAGCCCTTTTGCATCGGTGCCGACCCAGAGATTGCCGTCACGATCGAACATCATGCTGGTAACGGCGAGCCTACTTCCGTCGAAGGTGGGAGTGACGAACGGCTTCACCGCGCCATCTTTGAAACGTGCAAGTCCTAAACCCTCGTCCGTGCCCAGCCACAAAGTTCCATCGGGACCACATGCCAGGCTCGCGAGGTCGTGTTTTCCCACGTTGTACGTCTCCGAGACTCCAGCATGCCAGTGGACTAAAGTTCCCTCCCCCCAGCCAAAAGCCACCTTTTCCGTCAGCCAGTAAAGAATTGACGCTGGAAATGGGTATTCCGTCGTCCTTTCCGAAACACTTAACGGCGCTGTCGGTAACATGGCAAAGGGGCGCATCTGAGGCGCGTAGGGCTACCCACAAAGAGCCGTCAGGATCCTCGCTGATGATTTGAAACTGTTGAAGCCCTTCCAGCTCGAAGTGAGCAGTAACAACTCCATCTTTCCAGTGCACGAGCTCATCCCCTACTACCCAGAGCCCACCTACGTGGTCGGCGAAAATCTTCCCTATTGGTCCGTTTGAAACACCAGCAGGCAATCGCCAAGACAGAAACCGAACGCCATCGAACCTGTAGACATCGCCCGGGAGAGATAGGAACCAGAGAAAACCGTCGGAGGTTTGCGTGATCGAAAACATGCCGGCCGGCAGAGAGCCATCTTGTGTTCGCCAAGCCGTGTGTATGTATTGGGTGAGATGCTTGTTCCCATCGAGGGCGTGAACCGATGCTGTGCCTAACAATACATAAAGAAGATAACCGGCCAAGATGGCCGTTAGTGTTGTGCGCGGCAGGCTAAAGCGAACGAGGACGGATCGGCAAGGAGCTATTTTCCCCATGTTTGTAGCCGAGCGGTGGCAGAGATTATGGCACCCGTTCCGATGAGACTCAACGCGTGATTCGATAAAAACAAAAGGCCCTGATCCCGCCCAGTCCGCAAGCTCTGGGGCCCGTTTCCAGAACAGCCCGATTCTTACCCGGAATACTCAGCACGCCTGATGTTCAGTTTGTTCATTTTGTTTTGGAGCGTTGTTCGCTTCAGTCCCAGTCGCTCTGCGGCTCCGCCTTGGCCGGCTATTCTCCCGGAGGCGCCGATTAATGCATCTATAATGGCTTGCCTCTCGGCTTGTTCGAAACTTGGTGCGGCTGAAGCGCCGGACCGAACTAATGGTTTCTTCAACTCTGCTCGTAGGACATTCAATTCGTCCCCTTGCGTGAAGATCACACAACGCTCGATGAAGTTTTCCAACTGCCGAATATTGCCCGGCCAATCGGCGCTCACCAGCGCCTCCATTGCCTGCTTCGGAACTGATTTGACGCGCTTTTGCATTTGCCGGGAATGGCGCAAAACAAAATAATGCACCAAGAGCGGAATGTCCTCGCGTCTTTCGCGAAGCGGAGGAATCTCAATCGGGCAAACATTCAGTCTGTAAAAAAGGTCTTCGCGAAACTGGTTGTTACGTATCATTGTCTGCAGATCGCGATGGGTTGCGGCAATCAGGCGAACGTTGACGCGAATTGTTCTCGTACTCCCCAGTCGCTCAAATTCATGTTCCTGCAGAGCGCGCAACAGCTTTGGCTGCAGATCCAGACTGATATCACCGATTTCATCTAGAAAGAGAGTGCCCTGATCTGCCAGCTCGAACCGGCCCTTCTTTTGCATCAGGGCTCCGGTAAACGCGCCCTTTTCATGACCAAACAGTTCGCTTTCTACCAGCCCGGAGGGTATGGCGGCACAGTTAAGTCGGACGAAAGTGCGCTCGCGACGCGGGCTGATGTTATGGATCGCCCGGGCGAACAGTTCCTTGCCAGTCCCGGTCTCGCCGTGCAGGAGCACTGTCGACCCCGTGGGAGCGACAATCGCAACCTGGTCGAGCACTTTGCGGAGAGCGGCGCTCTTGCCGACGATGTCCTCGAAGTTGTGCTCCGCCCGAATTTCCGATTCAAGGTACAAGCGCTCTTCCTCAAGGCGATCCCGGGCCTCCGTGACGCGTCCATAAGCAATCGCGTTGTCAACCGCGAGCGCGATCTGAGTGCTGATTTGCGACAAGAGGTCCAGGTCTTCATGTCGAAAGTTGTTCGGTTGTCGGCAACCCATCGTTATCACACCCAGAGGTCCGCTTGCGGTTGACATTGGGGCGATCGCCATCGAGCTGATCGACTCAGCTTTGAGCCTTTCAACGATTCCGTCCGGGAGGTTCTTGATCTCTTCGACCGACAGTAGTTCAGGGGTGTGGGCACGCAGCTTTTCGTGATCGGTGTCGCTAAGTTCGGACTTAAGCACAGCGACTAACGAACCTTTGCCGCTGGGAAAATCCAATACGACGCATTGAAGCTGGTTTGATTGTTTATCGATCAACCAGAATCCGGTGAAGTCGTTCCGAAAATACGTCCGGATCGATGCCGACGCCGACCGGAACAATTCGTTAATGTCTAGCTTGGAAACAATGTGATTGTTGATCTCCAGCAACAGCCTGAGGCGATCCCGCTCTTTCACCACCTGTCGCTGGTACAGCTCTGCGTTATCCCTCGCCAGAGCGCACTCGAGCGCGACCGCGACGTGTGACGCCAGAGAACCGAGCATCTCGACATCTTCGGGTGCAAATTCCTCGCCCTGCAACTTTGTCGCGGCGAGAAACCCGTATCGTTTCTGGGCGGCAGAAACTGGAAACAAATACGAAGTTCGTCCGACAACTTCGCCGGCAAACGGAGCCAGCTCAGGATGCTTCATCATTTCCTGTGCTGCGTCTGGGATGAAAACTGGTTTCTGTTCCTCAAGCACCCGCGCTGCCGCGCCAATTCGTGACACTTTGGTTCCGATCTTGAACGCAGGTGCGTCGGGGTCTCGATCGAATTCGAGCACGTGCAGACTCTGTTCGTCGTCGTCCAGAACGTAGAGTTCGGTTCCGTGCAACCTCGAAGTGCTGGAGAGAACGTCACGCAAGCTGTGCAGAACGGCTTTGACCGTGGGCTGATCGGCCAGGGCGCTGGAGGCATCCAGCAAAGTCCGATATCGAGATTCGGTGCTCCTCATGTCCTGCGTACCCTACTGTCTCACCTTTGGAGCGTAGGCCGTATCATACGCTCAACCTTGCATGAGACTCATAGCCCTTCTTACTTTTCTAGTCGCACCTGGTGCACCCAAACCGAAGTGCGTCCTCATGCGGCAGCCTTAAAGCTTAGTGCACACGTTTTTTACCAGCACATGGTAATGCGCGCGCTGAAAACATCTGCCGTCCGCTGGTTTTTCGTCACCTCGGCGGTGAGCGGATTCCATCGGCGAGTTGTGCGATATCTACTTTTACGGGACCGCTGATTCCGTTGTAATAAACTCCGGCTCCAAGAGATCATTTTTCCTAACATCGAAAAGGCCATTCACAAACAGCGCAACGCTCGCATCACGCGCGTAACGTATCGGTCTGCTCGGGCGCATAGCCTACGCGGCCGAATACACGAGGCACGCGTCTTCGCGTGGTGAAAACACTTCGGTCACAGACCGAAGGCTCTAGATGACTTCTCCCCGGCTTCAAATCACCAACAATAGTTGTCAGCAGACCAGCTGCTCAACGAGGCAGGTGCTCCCGTTAGAGGGCGCGCGTCTGCTTGAGGAGGCAGCCGAGCTGCCCGACCTTGACCGATCAAACTCACGCTGGGGCCCACCGTTGAGTTCCGATCACACGGAATATTAGCGAAGTCCGTGGGGATTCTCGCGCTCGCTGGCACCGGTGAGACTCCTTCGCAACACTGCAAATCATTGAAATCACCGTGCTTTTCTACGGCAGAGCGGAACGTTGGTCAGAAACTCTGTTCCAATTGGCGACACGGCGACGAGCTAACACCTTGAAGACAGAAAGCTTTGGTAGGGGCGGTGGGGATCGAAAGGACAAGCTGTTGAATAAGGCTTGTGCCCTCAATGTGTTGCAGCCACTCCCCCTCTCCAACTGGAACAAACGGAACAGACGTCGGGCGGAGCCTGCCTTGGGCGCGCACTATCCGACTCCAACAGCTCCATCAACTACTTTCACTTCTCTGTGTTTTCAGTAATTTGGGGAATCTCCATTGTCCGAGTCCCGCACTGATCCTTCAAAGGGCACTGTCGCAATCACGATGGTCCCATGACCATTCGACCGGACTTCCAAGCTGCCTCCCAACTGCCGTACTCGCTCCCGCATTCCGCGCAAACCGACGCCCGTAGTCTCGCCGGAGGAAATCTTCGACTGAGTTTCCTGATTTACTCCCTTACCTTCATCGCTGACTTCCAATTTGATTTCTCCGGGAGAATGCAACAGCCTCACCAGTGCGGTCGAACTTCCTGAATGGCGATGGATATTCGTCAGACACTCTTGCGCAATCCGGAACAGACACAACTCGTGATCCTGTGGCAGTCGCTCCCAGTCCGGCGAGAGTTCCAGTTTCGCGGCGATCTTACTCCGCTCACCGAATCCGTCGACGTACCACTTCAGAGCGGAATCCAGCCCCATTTCATCCAGCAAAGGTGGATGAAACAAATAGGACATCGTACGAATATCCGCCGACACTTGTTCGATCAGCTTGGAGTTCTCCTCTGCGCATCGTGCCGCATCGGGGCTAAGATTCGCCTTCTCCCCGTCTAACCTGGAAGCATTCATACTCATAGCAGCGAGCAGTTGGCCTACTCCGTCATGTAATTCGCGGGCGATCCGCCTTCTTTCTTCGTCTTGAAGTTTAAGCAGACGCGCAGAGAGTTCCTTTTCCTTGACAGCCTCTTCGGCTTGTTTGCGCTTTGTAATGTCTCGTGTAACCGCAAGTTGCGCGACCGTCCCATCGGCATTCCGAAGGGGTGTGGCGTGTGTTTCCATGTGGCGTCGCTCGCCGCGTAGTCCGACAATATCGAACTCCAAAGAACCTTTCTCGCCGCGGCAGATTCTTTTGTTGAAAGCACGAAACCGGTCTCGGTCTTTGAGTTCAATCAGGTCATAAACGCTCTTGCCTACGACCATGTCAGCACAATCAGCACCAACAAGCGTCAGGCCGGATGAATTCATGTGAAGCAGAGTGCCATCAGGGGCGACGAGCGTCACGCATTCGGGTGTCGTCTCAACAATGGCGCGGAAACGTTCTTCGCTCTCGCGCAGTGCTCGGTCGACTTGCTTTTGTTTGGTAACGTCGCGCGCTGTTTTGGATGCGCCCACTATACGGCCTGCGGCGTCCTTAACTGGTGAAATTGTGAGGGAAATATCCAGGGGCGTACCGTCTTTCCTTACTCGCACTGT
The DNA here is from genome assembly GCA_963714785.1 of uncultured Acidobacteriota bacterium. Classification (GTDB taxonomy): domain Bacteria; phylum Acidobacteriota; class Terriglobia; order Acidiferrales; family UBA7541; genus Palsa-295. The sequence goes on along the minus strand of CAVQQE010000013.1, from coordinate 13,202 downwards.
TTCGAAATGCTCGATCCGCTCGCCCCGTCGCAGCCGCTCAAGAATTCCTGTTTCTTCATCCCACCGATCCTGCGGAATGATCAGGCTAATGTGCTGGCCGACAGCCTCTCCCGCCGTGTAACCGAACATCCGTTCTGCACCGTTATTCCAACTGGTGATCACACCATCGAGACTTTTGCTAACGACGGCATCATCCGAGCAATCTACGATCGCGGCCAGCAGACCGGTGGTTCGCTCAGCCTGCTTGCGCTCTGTGATATCGAGCAGCACGTTGATGCCGCCTACAATCCTCCCTTCAACATCGTGTAGTGGCCTGGGATAGGGCGTAAACCACACACGCTTGCCATCAGGGCGCTCGGCGATGGCTTCCGTACCGTCGACAATGCGGCCCTCCTTGATCGCGAGGGCCATTGGACATTCATCGTGGCGCATCGGTGTGCCATCCGAATGGAACAGTTTCCAACTCACACACCAGTGGTCCGTCCCAAGTTCGGGCACGCGACCAGAGAATTGGACTGCGGCAGGATTAAAGTACGTGAGGCGACCTTCGGCATCAGTGGTGTAAATGGCGACAGGAAGCAAATCAAACATCTCACGGAACCGCCGCTGGCTCTCGCGCAACTCAGATTCGGCCAACTTACGATCCGTGACATCTATGTTGACGCCGATCAGGCGCTCAGGATCGCCTGCTTGATCCTTGAATGCCCAAGCTCTGCCTAACAGCCAACGCACCGAGCCATCCGGCCAAATAATACGCCACTCTTCCTCGAAGGCACCGTCCTTCATGGCCTTGCCAACAGCACGCAGTACCTTCTCGCGGTCTTCAGGATGTACGAGTTCTTCCCAGGCAGCTTGCGTACCAGGGAAGCTTCCCGGCGGCAAGCCGTATATAATTTCCAATTCTGGGGTCCATCGATTCACGCCCGACTTGATATTCCACTCGAAGGTTCCGACGCGAGCAACCTGCTGGGCCAGGCGCAGCCGCTCCTCACTTTCGCGAAGAGCTTTCTCAAATATCTTACTTTCCTGAAGGACTTTCTGGGCGTCAACATCCTGGGGTGAGATATTACCTGTTCTTTCCATTGCGCCCTCCCTTGGAAACTAACAGCGAGGATTATCGCTGCTGGTAACCAAAAACTACAATAGGGCGACCTGAAAATCAAGACCTTTGGATTCTTCTTGTGGGTATGAAGGCTACCGGAAATCGACGTTTCGACGAGCTTATCGCACGAAGTTATCTAGCTTTTCCCGTCCACCATAGGACCCTACCGATGATGCGCCACGAAGATTCATTGGCCAATAAAATGGATTGATGTTCGCGTTGATCGGAAACCAAGGCCTCTGTATGGTCAAATCTTATCAACCTCGAAACAAGCAGTCGCTTCTCCTCATTGTTCCGTGCGACGACAATTTGCCCAACTAAGTCGTCACGAGAGACATCGGACGTATCCACAGCGATAATATATCCGTCGAGAATGAGTGGAGACATTGAATTGCCTACCACCCGAAGGCTAATTGTGGACGCAGGGTTGGGACACCACTCGATAGGCGCTGCCCAGATTGCTTCGGGTTTCAATTGATCAAGGTCGGACACTTCGTCTCCCTCAGCGCCAGGGGTGGCTGCCCGAACAGGGAGAATGGGAATGGCCACAAATCTTGCAGGCTTCAGCGAACCCACTGCGCCAGCGTGGACGACTTGCACAGTTGCAATTCTTCCTTCGCGCAATCGGCGGCTTGCGGTTGGTAGAACCCGCATCACATCCGCAGTGCTAAGACCCGCCCGTCCCCAAAAGAACCAGCAGAGAGGATCATCTGTGATATTCCCAAGACGTATGTATGCGTCTGCAGGAGGCTCAGCGTCTCCGCGTTCCCATCGCGAAACGGCCATAGCGGATGTCTTCAATCGCTTGCCTAATTCGCCCTGGGTGAGTTTCAGAGTTTGGCGAAAAGCCAAGATTTTCCGAGACCACTCAGGAAGGGCATTTGTAGACTTTCGAAGCATAAGAAGCCAACCGTTTAAAGTAGCCTACATCTTATGTATAACGCCGAAATAGAGAAAAGCCAATCACTGAATCCTCGTAGTAGCGCGCGATCTTAAAATAGGAATCCTGGCGGAGCTCTCTGGATTTCCGGCCTTGCCTCTTCATGACGGATGTGTGCGCTGTGGACAGAGCATTCGTCCCTACAGTATTTTGACAGTATGCCACTGGCACCCGTTCTCATCGTTGGCGCTGGTCCTAGCGGACTAAATTTGGCGTTGGGTCTAATCCGCCGAAATGTGCAATGCCGTCTCATTTCTGAAGCTGGAGGCCCAGGCGAGGAATCGCGCGCCATGGTGGTGCAGGCGCGCACACTCGAATTTTACGACCAATATGGCTTTGCCGAGGAAGTCGTCGAACAAGGCGTGGTCGCCGAAACGGCTCATGTGCGCGAAGGCGGCTCTAGTGGAAGTCGAGAAGTTCTCTCCATCAGTTTCAAAGAAATGGGCGCTGGCCTCAGCCCGTATCCATTCGCGCTCGCTTATCCGCAGGACGATCACGAACGGTTCTTGATCGAGAAGTTAAAGAATGCGGGTTGTAAAGTCGAGTGGGGCGCGAAGCTAATTGGCTTTATCGAAGGTGAAGGCAGCGTTAGAGCTACCATCGAGCACAATACCGGCCGGGTTGAGCAGGCGGAAAGCACATATATCTGCGGCTGTGACGGCGCGCGTAGCTGCGTGCGTGACACCCTCCAGCTCGGTTTTCCAGGTGGCACCTATGAGCAACTCTTCTACGTCGCCGACGTGAAGATCGCGCGCGGGTTTACCCGGGATCTGTACATCAACCTCGGTAAACACATCCTCACGTTGATGTTCCCAGTGCGGTCGAGTGGAATGCAGCGCCTGATCGGCCTCGTACCGTCCGAACTGTCACATCGCGATAAACTCGGTTTTGAAGACATCCGCGCCCACGTCGAACCTCTTCTTGATATTGAAGTGGCAGAGGTAAATTGGTTCTCTACTTATCGCGTCCATCATCGCGTTGCCGACAAGTTTCGGGTCGGGCGCGCTTTCCTGGTTGGCGATGCAGGCCACATCCATAGCCCTGCAGGCGATCAGGGCATGAACACCGGAATCGGCGATGCCGTCAACCTCGGCTGGAAAATAGCGCATGTGCTGCAGAACCGCGCCGATAAAACGCTTCTCGACACCTACGAGCCCGAGCGGATCGGCTTTGCACGTTCACTTGTATCCACGACGGATCGTGCTTTTACGGGCTTAGTCGGCGAAGGCGTGGCAGGCGAGGTTACGAGAAAGATTGTCGCGCCTCTCGTGTTCGATATCGTCACCCGCTTTAGTCTGGGTCGTCACGCGATCTTCCGCACGATTTCTCAAATGCGCATTCACTATCCAGACAGCGCGCTTAGCCAAGCCGTCGCCGGTGATGTCCACGGCGGCGACCGCCTTCCTTGGACCGGGTTTCACGGAAAGGATAATTTCGAGTCCTTGCGTTCTCTGGATTGGCAAGCACATGTGTACGGCGAGGTGCACAAAGATCTCGAAATTACCTGTGGTAAGATTCAACTACCTCTACATGCCTTCCCCTTTAGCGACAGCGCAAAAGATGCCGGATTCAAACGGGGCGCTCTTTACCTTGTCCGGCCCGATGGCTACATCGCACTAGCTTCATTCGAACAAAGCGCCAGTAACCTCAGGACCTTCGTTGAACAATTCCACCTGCGCTTCAATATGAATCTACCACCTGGTACTCAATGCATCCCTAGAAGCCGTTTGGACAAATCTCATTTTGTTTAACGTTCCTTGATGCAATCTGTTTCTTCGTTGCCTTTTGCCTTACTGACTTCGTGAGGATTGGTTTCGGAAGCTCGCGTTTGAGCCTTGCCAATAATGCCGCGTCAGATTCCGTTTTATTGGCCACGTTCTATACTGACGCATGCCCTTTTGGTTTATCGCTTCTTAGTTCGTGCCTTTTCCAGAGCCTCGGCAGCCAAGAGCTTCCGGTTTCCGTGCGGTTCTTTTCGCAGGCCACCCGCAACCAGAACGCACCGCTTACCGGCAGCAACGCCGCACGTAGGACAGCAGACGGACGATAATTGTTTGCGTGTCAGTTTTTTCATTCATTCCCCCAAAGGTTCGAGTATTCTCGCACACAAAGCTGTCCATTTTGAGACGCTCTGTTATTACTTAGGACACGCTGAAACATCGGATGGCGTTAGAGCATCTGCTTACGAGGCAGCCGCATCTACGTCGTCGCGACCCCTTCGGTCGCAGACTATGTTCTGAGGGGTACCAACTAATCGCCTTTGATCGTTTAGGCGCGATGCAGGAAGATTCGCAATCGCCAAACCAAGACAGATATGACGAACCAGGAACCAGCAGCGGCCGTGAGGATCAGCCACGCGCGATGCATTGGTAATAGCTGCCACACGATCACTGCGAACGCAAAGAGGCCGATAGTGCTAAGGGCTGTCCCGCGAGATTCGAGAGCGGCTGCGTCGCGGCCGCGCCGAGTGCCGTCGAGGCCGGCGCGTCGTTTTTTCTCCTTTTCGTGAGAGGCGATCAGCGTGGCTGTGGCTGGGAAAATTGCCGGGAAAGCGAGGAAGAGGCCGCCGACGGCCGGACCGAATTTTTGGGCGATGAGCCCCGTAGCGACAGTTATTAGGCCCCCGAAGAAAAAACGGATGGCGTACTCATGCCATTTGGCTGCTCTCAGGGCTACTGGATTTATTCCGATGCTCATCGTCGTTTTCAGCACTCGTCAGGCATTTCAAGCTCCTCGCCTGAGAAAAGCCCACCAGAGGGCCATCGCAACGATGAGCCAGATAATGAGCAAACCGGCTGTGGCGAGCTTCGTCTCGGGCTTTTCGCGGTGCAGGAGAATCATAGCGCACCAGGCGTAGACGAAAAACGAGGCAGCTCCTGCGAGCATAGAGCGGGCTTCCACAGCCGCGTAGGATGCGCCGTTGGTTTTGATAGTTAGCGCGAGTGTGGCGAGGGCGACCGACGGCGCGGCGCCGAACAGAGCGGCGAAACTCTTGGGCTTGAAGATTGTACCCAGGATCGAAAAGCCGGAGACGAAGAAGCCACCGACCAAGAAGCGGATTAGAATTAATTTTAACAGATGCTCTTCCCTTGCATTCTCTTCAGGAAGAATATGAATACACAGCTAGAAATCAATTGCAAACGGTTACAGTGATTTTGCCAGGTGCATAAGGTTTTCAACGGATACATTAGGCGGAACGTCCGCCGCATCATATTGCGCCGCGAAAATGGAAAGGCGAGACAAAGGAGGCTCAGTTGGACATAAGGGAAGCGACGGCGAGCTATGAGACTTGGCTGCGGAGTTGCACGACGGTCGTAGATGCGGCGCTACGATCAAAACATGAGCAGATGCGGTCAGACGCATTCTTGTTTTTTCGCGGTACGTATTACCGGTGGACTCAACTTTTTCCGCAAGCTTGCAAAGAAGTGGCGCACGCGCCGAATCTTCTTTGTTCCGGTGATATCCATGTCGGTAGTTTTGGGACTTGGCGTGATCGCGAGGGGCGATTGTGCTGGGGCGTGGATGATTTTGACGACGCATATCCCCTAGCTTATACGAACGACCTAGTGCGGCTGGTGGCAAGTTTGAAGACGGTGATCGATGCCGAGGGTTTGACGATTAAATACCGCGAAGGATGCGACGCGATCCTCGAAGGGTACGAAAAATCCTTGAAGGATGGGGGCTGCCCGTTTGTTCTGGCGGAGCATGACAAGAACCTGGAGAAGTTGGGGATTGAAATGATCAAGCCGCCGCAGGATTTCTGGCAAAAGCTGAAGGACGCGCCGCCCGTTCCGAGGAGAGAGGTTCCAACGGATGCGAGGGCGGCGTTGACCAGCGCGCTGCCGTCCGCCATTGACTACAAAATTTCGCGGCGACAGGCAGGGTTAGGGAGCCTTGGTCAACCGCGGTTTGTGGCGCTCGGGGAATATGCGGGCGGGTGCATCGCGAGAGAAGTGAAGGCGACGGTTCCGTCGGCGTGCGTTTGGAAGGACGGCGAGTCGGGCCGCGGAGAGCGTTACTACGAGAGGCTAATAGCGTCGGCGGTGCGGTCGCATGATCCTTATCAAAAAGTAGTAAGACGATGGATTGTGCGGCGTTTGTCGCCGGATTCGAATCCGATTGAGGTTGAGGACTTGCCGAAGAAGCGCGACGAGTACGCGCTGCTGCATGCTATGGGGAAGGAAATCGCGAATGTGCATTTGGGATCTCCGAGACGCACGAAGAGCGTGTTAAAGGACCTGCGAGGACGCGAAAAGAAATGGCTGCGACGCGCGGGCAAGCAAATGGCGGAAGTGATGGAAAAGGAGTGGAAGGCATACGCGCGTGAGTGAAGTTGCTCCAAAACCGAGACGAGTTTTGAATCGTTCCATATCTCCGACGTCTTCGCGCTTGGTGACCTCTTAACCGAAAGATCGCGCGTGCGGGCTCTTAACGGCGACATCCGTCTGATCGCTCGCAGAACGAAACCGGGAGAGTCGCTACCGCTACAAAGACAGCGCGGATCTGAGACCTAAGCCGATACACACACAATTTAACCCATAATCGTCCATGCAACTGTAAGCGTGCCAATAATTAGGAACTATGCTACGCGGGAAAATGTTCCTGAGGAGGATTAGTGGCACACCTGCTCACGAGGTAGGCGCGCTGCCCTGCGGCGACAGATCAAACTCACGCGACGGCCGCTGTCGAGTTTCCGAGCCCACAGAGTATAGTGAGCGCGGTGGGGATTCTCGTGCTCGTTGGCACCTGTGAGACTTGTTCGCAAATGTTGCAAATCATTGAAATCGCGGTCCTTCTTCTACTTCAGAGTGTAACGTCAACCAGAAACGGTGTTCCAATTGGCGAGACGGCAGCGACCTAAGAGATTGAAAACAAAAACTTTTGGTAGGGGCGGTGGGGGTCGAAAGGACAAGCTACTAAATAAGGCTTGTGCCCTCAATGCGTTGCAGCTACCCCCGCTCTCCAATCGGAACAAACGGAACAGGAATCGGGAGAATCATGTTCGTCCCACGTAGAGTAGTTTGGCCGTCGAGTCCTACGGATGATTTGACTCCACTCTCAGGGATGCAAAGAGCAGAGCCCTACCGCTAGGCTTCTGGCTGCCACCATTCGGTTCCACTGTTACAAACACGGCGTCGATTTGCTCCAGCGTCTTGGGATCGTCAAATCTGAGGACCCAGCGCTTTTTAGCTGTACTGTCTTGGTAAAAGATACCGAGGTTCAGCGCCTGGGTCTTGTCTGGCCCCCGGCGTCCCCATACTTGAAACGTGCTGGCGTTCTGTACTCCAGACTCCTGATTCAAATCATAGGCGTAGAAGATAAGAGACTTTCCCTTAGTATAGAAAACACGCCCGTATGGTTTTTGCGTCGCTCCGCTGCCCGCGATGTCGTATACCTCCGCGATGTAAAGATCTCGCGCTCCCATTAATTCGCGAATATCCCGGTCGTGACTTAGCAATTCGTCTTGTCGTTCAATTGTTTTTTCCCGATCACCAAGTTGGCGAGAAACGTCATTGATCTGGGCCTCCAGACTTGTCGCCAGGAGTTGATCTTGTAACCGTTGCTGCTGCGCTGAATCAAGTTCCCCCAGTGCTTTTTGGAGAGATGCCTGGGCCGCATCCAGTCTCTGCGCCAAATCAGATCGCTCGTCCTTGAAGCGTTGCTGCTCTACTTGGTCGCTTTGAACCGACTGTTCCAAATTGTCTTGAGTGCTCCTTATCGCCTTTAGTGAGATCGCCTGTTGTTCGGCTTGCTTTCGCAGGTTGGTAATGACTTTATCGCGCTCAATGAGCTGAGCTTTCAACATCGCGCGCTCGTGGCCGATGTCACTCATCTTTTGTTCGAGCATGTCCACTTGCGCGTGAGCGGTGTTTGGCATTCCTTGGATGCCTTCAGGTGTACGAGTTCTGCCCACGCGGTACGCATAGATTGCCAACGTGATGGCAAGCAAAATACATGCAGCGAACGGCATCCAGACATTGTTCCAATTTACAAAGGCGCGCGGCTGGCCGTTCCGATTCAGCGTAACTCCAGCCACCTGCACGGGATTCTCTTCTGCGGGATCCAATTCCTGGAACCTTCCCTCCCGCGAGAGGCGTTCAAAGAGCGCTAGCTCGGCTGCTGCGTCAGCGGCAGGCTCTCTTTCAGCTTCCGAATCGAATGAATCAGAAGCAAGCAGCGGTATCGCCTTGTCAACGAGTACCTGGAATTCCTTCAGAGCGTCTCGGCACTGGCCACAAACTTCAAGGTGTACATGTAGTTTGATCTGCTCTTCATTCGTGAGGTCGCCTGAAGTAGAAAGAGCACAGAGCTCAACAAATTCGTCATGCGGTTCGCTGTACGATCCCTGCTTTACTCTCGGCTTGTCGTTACCATTTTCCATACGCTTCACGTCTTGTGTACCTTGTGTCCAAAAAATGCGCTCCTGAGCTTTCCAAGACCTCGATAATAATGGTGCCTTACATTCCCATGGGGCTGATCAGTCTTGACGCTAATTTCTTTAAGCGTATACCCTTCAAAGAAATGGAGCTCCAAAGTCTCGCGCTGCTCATTTGATAAATCCTTGAGCGCCTTCAGCAGCCCTGTCTTTCTCAAAACTACCTCGGCGGAATAGTCGTCCTCCGTTGTCAATGAGCCGATTGTCGCAGCAGCCTCGTCGTCCAAGACTTTGCCTGTGTAAAACTGGCGGGTTGTAAGGTATCGCACGCGTTGAATGGATTGCTGGTATGCCATCTGAACAATCCAAGAACGAGCCGAACTCCTAGAGCTGTCATAGACGGTGCGCTTACGATAAAGGTATAGAAACACTTCCTGAACCAGATCCTCGGCCTCGGCGTCATTTCGTATAATCCTTCGTCCTACGCTTCGGACCAATCCCACATACCGTCGGAACAAGAGACCAAGGGCTTCCTTGTCATCCTCCCGAATCCGGGCCATCAATACTTCATCAGTGAGTTTCGTGAACGCAGTGACATCGCGCGCGTTTGTATCAACGCTGTTAGATTTCATTTGCGCCAGCGATAAGGTGGAAAGACGCGATGTTTCAGATGAACTCATCCTTAATTTGGAACTCTCCTGCGGAACGCGACATCGCAACGAAATCAGGAGTCCGCTCAGACGATCCGCGAAACGATTCGCAGCCTTTCGGTCAACATACAGCTTGAACAATCAACTGAAAAGGCTTTTCGACTCACGCGGTGAAAATAAAGCCGCCCAAAAGTGAGCCGCCGCTTGGTACAAACCTGCAATCTGATGCATAAACATAAAATTCGTCACATTTGATGGGAGTTCGAGACCAGTGAAGAAAAGGCTGTCTACTTCGGGTGGGTCAGCCAACGGCTTCAACGCGACTTAAAGCTGAAAACCTTCATGGCACAGACCACACTCTGAACCGCGCCATTACACAGCTTCTTCCCATTATTGGACCTCTTCAGAACCTCTCGAAAACTGGTTACCACGAGGACCTAGCGCGTAGGTTTCGCGCCCCTCGGTACCAACTCATCGTTCGCCACCGGGCCGTTGATGCTAACCCGAGCCATTCCGAATGTGTCTGAAGACGACCATCTGTCACGATACCTCACACCCTAGCATCGCGCGGCCAGGCCAAGCTGCGGAATTCCACGAATGCCATTACATCGCCACGATAAGCGCGACGCGTGTGAAAAGATTTGCGGCGGTTGACCCATACCTCGAAGATTGCGGCGACGGAACTGTAGAAGGTTTCGACGCGGGGATTCGACTTCCGGCGTGCGTGCGCCAGCAATGACCCGCGGCAATGCCGGCAGCGGTTTCTCGCTGGGGATAGAACGGTACTGTCCAGTAGTCCTCACGATTTTGGTGACCTTGACTTCCGATAACAGAATTTATCGGCAGTAACAATCGGAAACCGCCGATTCACTTTCGACGCTTATGAATTGCCGCTACCCAGGTAGCGAGCGCATCAATGTCGGCCTTGAGTTCCGCAGGCGCTGGCACGGGCACGCGGGCCGCCGCGGCCTTGTCGTGACCGGCCAACCACGTCGAACACTTTGTCATCGCCGTCTCTACGGCCTTGCAGTCTTCTGGAGTAATATCGGAAATCTGCGCAATCTGTTGCGTCTGGATACTCGGTCTGTAGCGCTCGACAACGCCACCCAGTAGCACCTCTTCGAGGGCACGCTCCCATGCTTCGCGCAAGAGGCCGTAGAGATATTTGGCGTCTTTCTCGTAAGCGTCCTGATGCCCATCGCGCGAAAGCTTGTCCGCAGCCTGCCAACATTTGTTTAGGTATCCAACCTTCTTCTTCACGGGGAGCGCAACCCACGGCAGCTCCTCCTCGCACACTCCCGCGCCCTTGGAAAGATTGCGAACGTGCTGATCAAGCGGTTCGACGCCGAGATCATCCGCGTATTGCCTGAGCGTCAACAGGAAGACCACGTCATGCGTGAAGACTATGACCTGTCGGGTTTTCGACTCCTCGACCAACCTTCGAGCCACGCCGTTGCGCCACTGGAAATCAAGCGAAGATACCGGATCGTCGAACACAATACCTGACGGCTCATCTGCCGTGCTGAGTTCCGCGAAGAACGCAGCGATGGAAAGGCAGCGTTGCTCGCCTTCGCTTACCACCTTCGGCAGCTCGACGCCGGGGGCGCGTGTCAGGGTCAGCTTGTGGTAAAAGACGCCATCCGCGCCTCCAAGCTCCTTGAGTTCCACCTCGACGTGCCGGAATGCGAGCCTGCCTAGTTCCTCCTGAAACCTCTTCCTGAGTTTCTGCGACACTGTCGTTTTCGTGACGGCCGTGCTCTTGGTGGTTATCGCCTGGGTCTTCGTTTCGTCGAGGCACAGCCCGTAGGCCGCGAATTTCTTGCGACGTTCGATGTCATCGAGCACTGTCTGCCGATGCGCCCCGAGCAACTTGCGGGCGCGCAGTTCCTGCGCTTCGGCCAGCATGGTCTTGCGCGCCTGACCGTTCGAGCTGGTGCGCAGAGTGTTGATCCGTTCGTCGATCTGCGTGGAGAGCGCCTCTGCGTGCGAGACGACGGCTATGACGGCAGGGCAGTCGGACGCCAGATCCTTGTCGTCACTGAGAGCCAGAACAACAGCCGCCCGCCGTCTCTCATTCGACACCAGTGCCGCCCCGATGGCATCCGCCGCGGCCTCATGCTCGATGCGTACCTCCTTGAGCGTTTCCTCGATGGCCTCGGTCGTCGGCTTCAGATCCGCAAATGCCTTACGCCTCCGTGCGAAGTCTTCCCGGATCTGCCGGAGTTCGCGTTCCACCGTCGAGGCGACGAAACCCTCGAATTGCTTGAGCCTGTGGGCCGCCGCGTGGTCGAGGTCCTGCTGGCAGAGTACGCACCGCGCGCCATCGTCCACCATGGGAAACGGCTTATCTCGGTAGGCTTGCCCTTGCGAGAAGCGGCGTGCCGTCTCCCAAAGCGCCGCCCACGAATCGGCTCCCGTCCCTGGAAGGAGCCCTTGCGGAAACGTGGCGTTGCGCAGACGCTTGGATTCCTCGCTCTTGCGCCGTCCCTCGGTTCGCGCATCGAAGACCGTTTTGACGGCCCCATCGGACAATGCCGCCTCTACATCCTTCAGATGCCGAACAAGCGCCTGGATGCGCCCCGCACGCACGGTCAGTTGGCGGATCAGCTTCTCGGGGTCGTTGGCTTGCAGGTCAAGCAACGATTTCTCCAGGAGATCGAGCCGAACTTCCTCCTCTGCCGAGAGTCGCGCGAGCGCCTCGACAGCCTCCGGCTTCGTCAACGAGCTGACACTCGCAAGAAAGCTGGCGACGGCGGTGCCTTCCGGAATTGCTGTCTGCACGGTGGCAAGGGCGTTCACGACAAGCGCGCGCTGCTCGGATTCGAGTCGTGCGCGAATCGTCTTGCATGCCTTCACGAGCTTGTCGAAGAGATCCAACCCAAAGGGGCGGAAAGCAACGTCGGTCTTTTCCGTGAGATAGACAGCGGCGCAGTGCGTGTCGAACACGCTCACGCGAGAGACAAATTCGTCTTCACCACTTCCGCCCCATTCGCGTGATCGGTTTCCGCGCCGACCCTGTACTTAATGGCGACGACGGGTGTGAGCGGCGTCATGCCAGACACCACATTGCCAAGAATATTCTCTTGTCCGCGCGCCCTGCACGCGCTCTTGAGGATGCGGATATAGCCCGTCTTCCCGGCGGCGTTGTCACCATAAACGACCGTGAGACCCGAACCGAATTTGAGTGTCTGATCTTCCGCCAGTGCGTTGACGCCTCGGCGGTGGAAAATCGAGGCGAGCGAGACGGGCGCGCCTACTGTCTTGTCCGGCACGTGTTCCTTGCTGAGGGGCAAGGTGTCCTGTTGTTCCGCAAGACCGTGCGCGCTCTTGCAAATCTCAGCGAGCGCGAGAATATCTTCGTCGATGAGTTCGCCCTGCAGCACGAGGCGGCGCAGCGCGTCCCGTTGCCAGATGGGGCGGTCTTGTGACCATTCGAGAATTTCTTGCAGGACCGTCACGCTCGGCTCACCGATTTGCGCTTCTTACATTTCCGTACGCCACGGCTAACGAGATTACACACTAGTTGGCCATTCCTGAAACAGGAACCATAAACCACTGAATGTAAACCGATAATGTATTTTATAGGGATTAAATATCAACCCCGTTGCGCACCCCCAATTTGCTAATTGCCGTTGTTGCGTGAAAGCCGCCACAGATAAAGTCCATATCCGGTGCACACACTGTTTCACCCATAGAATGGCGATTGGGTTGAGCGCTCGTTCGCACCTGTATTCACTGGCGAGACTAAACGCCTAGAATGAAACCTGACGCAACTCATGCTTTCTAAAGTGTGCATCTTCTGCGGGAATCCACCATCGAGTAAGAACAAGGAGCACGTGATTCCCCATGGTGATCCGTGCCACTGGGAACCCGTGCAACGGGGTCATCCACTGCGCTGTTTTTTGTTCAATACTCTCAGTTGGCGACTCGCACGGACTGTGGTTCCGGGTATGCCAGTCGCTGGAACGGTATCGAGCAGATGGCGGCCATCCATGCTGACGGCGATCATGTACATCGCCATAAACCCGGTGCCGGAAATATCGAGAAGCTATTCCACCAGTCTTAGCGTTGTACAGGAATTTAATATCGCCACCTGCCACCAAAATATAGTCCTTGAATTGGCTCATGGGCAAA
>CAVQQE010000012.1:0-405229 GCA_963714785.1 uncultured Acidobacteriota bacterium | reverse complement strand
ACATCGTAACACTATGCTTTCTCTTCATAAAGACACCTCATTTCCAAAGCGATTTTGATGCTGACTGCGCTAGTTGACCCCGGGTGTTCCTTTCCAGTCGAGTACGTCCACAAGCTTCCAGGAGTTTTGAGTCAGATCAATTTGCAACTGGCCTTGCTTATCGATCACGAGTTGCGCGGCCGGGAACAAAACGCCAGTGCTCTTGCTTCTGTCCTGTTCGTTTATGTCGATCTCTCCGCCAGTCAAGTTGAAAGCCTGTGATTGCGAGTCGGTCAAAGCTTCCACGAAGCTAATCTGCCTATTAGTGACAAGCCGGATTTTCCTTCCGGTGGGCGTTGGGATCATGCGGATGAACGCGACGTCAGCGGAGTGCCGATAACATCCGCGGGATTGATTACCACGACTTCGACTTCATCCCGTCAGGTTCAATTCGCGTTAAAAATCATTTGGTGAACGAATGTAGCCATCCGTTGCGCGCCCTGAATTCTTCAACCCGTTTGACCGCGTGCACGCTGCCCCTCCATACCCTACATCGCCGCGACGCCCATTGCGTGCTGACCCTCTTTTATCCGCATTTGCCGGGCGCTGGGACAAATTCAAGACGGCGGGCTGTCCGACGCCAGTTGACGTCTTCGCAGATGACGACAGGTTGACAGTCTGCTTGAACGAACAAATACCGCCGGCATCGCAAGACCAGGAGCACACGGACGACCGTCTTTTGTCCTGCGGTCGCCCTTGCCCTGGCATCGATCTGCAGGTCACAGACGATTCAGGGAAGCAAGTCGAAGTTGGAAAGCCTGGCGAATTAGTGGCTCGCGGCGCCAACATCATGCGAGGCTACGGGAATAATCCGGGCGAGACTGCGCTCGCATTTCGAGATGGCTCGTTTCGCACCGGCGATATCGGCTATCAGGATTCCGAGGGATACTTCTACATTCTGGACCGCGCAAAAGACATGATCGTCACCGGAGGCGAGAATGTCTACTCCGGAGAAGTCGAAGCTGTAATTTACGCGCATCCGGCAGTTCGCGAAGCCGCGGTCTTCGGAATACCCAATCCCAAATGGGGCGAACTAGTGATGGCTTGCGTGGTGCTGAAGCCTGGAAGCACTCTTACAGTTGATGACCTGATCGCCTTCTGCCGGCGAAGCCTCGCGAGCTACAAGATTCCGCGGCGCGTAGAGTTTTCGGAAACGGAGCTACCGAAAAGCGGGTCCGGCAAGATATTGAAAAGAGTTTTGCGCGAACGCTTCTGGGCTCATGAAACGCGTGCGGTCAGTTGAGGCACGCACACCAGAATCCTGCCCCAATCCTCGGATTTCTATCTCGCAATGTCGCGTCGAGTTACCCGGAACAGATGCGGTGCACAGCGCGGCGTCCTCTTGCCCCGGGCGGCTCAAAGCATGCTAAAACATCTGCCCAAGAGGCAGGCGTGCCCCTCACCTATGAGCGTCTGCGTCACCACGGTGACTCGCTGTTCACTTTGTGGCTTTCTGTTCGATTGAAAAATGCTTTAGAATGAGGATAATCTGCGGTGCGCCCGTAGCTCAGGCCATCTAGGCGGAGGGTCGCGTGATTCTAGTGCCACACAACTTTCTTCTGTGTGACGCGCGATACACCTGAGAGTCTCACGCATCCGGTTGTCACCCGCGCCGCCTAAAACTAACGCACAAGAACCGGATCATTGGCCTTATCTGCCCCCTTTTGCCCCCGCGAGAATTTGCTAAGTATCCATCCATCAGGAAGATGGTTGGTAGGGGCGGTGGGGATCGAACCCATGACCTTCGGCTTGAAGGGCAACCGTCCCTGAATTCCGGTTGACGTGCGCAGGGCATCGGCAATATCCCTTCCTTGAGCGCGCAACGAAGGTTGAACTCTCGAAGACATTTCGGGCATCTCTGGATCCGGTTGTCACTCGTGCCGCTGAAAACTGTGCACAAAACCGAATGCATTTCCCTTAATGCCGCCTTTTGCCGCCTCGTTTTTCTGCAACTGTCACCCAGCTAAACAGATGTGGCGGAAGCGTGTGGGAGTCGAACCCACCTTCGAGGCCCGCGAAGGGCTCGAACGGCAGCTTTGAAGGCTGCGGGGACCACCGGGCCCCATGCGCCTCCGGCGTTAAATCATAGACTGGAATTATAGGTGTGCAGCGGAAAGCGTTCAACTTTTCGCGGGGACAGCGGCAAACTTTTTGCGAGCGAGGTCCAGCAGTTTCGGATCTGTGCACACTTCGTAATAAGCGCGAGTTCCCTGCGCTCCGATTTTCGCGCCCGGCAACAACTGGCGCACGAATCCTTTTCGAACAACAATCGGCTCCAAAGAATCGCCCAACGGTACTTCGCCGAAATACAATTGCACGCGTTCTTTGCCCCAGGGCATCGGAAAAGTGCCGCCCAGTGGACCCAGCGAAATCTCCGCGTTTAATTTATTGAACCCTTCTTCATTTATTTCGATTCCATTCAGGTTATAGCGCACCAGTAGCTCTTCCTCTTCGCCAACTTCGGCATCCTCCATCAACGTTTGCAGCAGGTACACGTTAAATGGCGAGGGGTTCTTGTGAAACAGCCGCTTGGCTATCTTCGAAGAGCTTGAAAGCCGGTCGGAAAGATTCAGCGCGCGAGAGATCATGATTTTCGAATCGCCGTCAGTCCACAACGAAGGCGCGGAATCTTGGAACGCTACTCCTACACCAAGCTCCAACCCGGGAAGTCCGCTGGTTCTTGCGCGCTGGTTGTACGCCAGCGTCACTGCCAGGATTTCCCGCGCCAGAACACAAGCGCGAGCCACCCCGCGCGCAGTTGCTCGCGTGGACTCCGTCTCATCAATCGCCAGAATGATCGCATCGCCTTCGATAAATACAGTCGCCGCGCCAAACCGCTCCAGAATTCGCTTCACCGGTTCATGCAGATTCATACTAATGTGCGAAGCAGGGTTCATCCCGCGCTCCAGCAGGTCTTTGGTGATACCAGTTGAACCGCGCACGTCCGCTTTTATAATTGTGTGATTGATAACCGGATCGTCCGCGGGTCGTCCTTCGCTCGGGTGCAAAAATTCATACAAGCTCTTGTTCGCGCGGGAAAGTTCACGCACATGTTCGGAACGGACCAGGTTGATGCGCTCCATCCAGGCCGCCACATGCTGATAGTTCCGGCGGTCCCGTCGCAGACGCATCAAGTCCTCGGCAAATTGCGACGCCACAGCGGATTGCTCTTCAGGAGTCCGCCGCCGTATGGCCCGCGACGCTTCCTCCAGCCGCTTCATCGAAATCTTGCGCGCCGGAAACTGCTCCAGAATCGTCTCCACGCGCTTGGCTTCTTCCCGATTCACCAGCGCCTTCTTCAGCGCTTGCAAGTGCACCGGCGGGCAATATTCCGTATGAAGCTTCCGCACTTCGTAACTGGCCAGGACGTGAAACAAAAGATCGCGCTCTTCCAGGCGGTGCATCCATTCCTGCAACAATTGTGCCCGGGTCGCTGCCGACGATTCGCCTTTTACCGACGGTCCCTGCGCGTCAAATAATCTGCGGGCGTTTTCGGGTTGATTCAGATACTCACCCAACCGGTTTCGATGTTCCTCGATAAGAAAATTCATGCGCTGCTTGGCGGTTTCAATCTGCGAACCGAGCTCCGCCAGCTTTGCTTCTAGCGATGAGGACCTCTCTCGTAAGTACGCGATTTCTTTGGGCGATTCTGGAGTTCCACTCTTTCGCTTGAAAAGCCATGGGAATCCTTCTCCGCTATCCCCTGAACGGCTGCTGGCTTCGTTCTGCTCTTCCTCCAACACGGCCATCTCCGAGCGCAACAAACGCGCCTGTTCCAGAAGACGGTCGTGGCTCTTCCGCGCTTTATTAAAATCTTCGGAACTGTCCCCAGTAAGGATTAAATCGCGGACGAAATCAAGCAGCAACCCGTCGAAAATCTCAAAGCGGTCCGGATCGTTAACGAAGTTTCCCAGCAGAACGTAATGCTCCAGAAATAAATGATCATCGTTCCCGCCATCCACAAACAGAAACCGGTTTTGCAGCAGCGCATAAACCTCATGGAAATCCTCGCCAAAAAGCGCGCGCCGCGATTTCGATAGCGTGCCCTCTTCCACTTCGCGCCAGACCCGGCAAAGTGTCTCGCCAACCTGCCGGTAAATGTTTTTCTTGTCTGCCTGGATTTCCGCGATCTTCGACCGCATCACGTGAGCCTGCTCGCTGTGCTCGAAAAGCTCGCCTCGCCCGCGAATCCATTCCTTGCACTCCACCAAAATGCTCGAAAATTGGTTACTCAACTCCGCGGAAATATGTTTCAGCAGCGCCAATTGATGCAGCAAATCCGTTTCGATCGACTGCTGGAACTTCGCCCGCGTAATCGATTCCTGCAGCACTTCGATCAGCATCTTTCGAAACGCGCCGTGCTCGGGCGTGCCAGACTGCTTGCGATCGCCATACACCAGGCTCACGTTTACAGTCTGCCGAACCAAGTCCACCAGATATTTACGCGTGAATTCCACGAAACGCGGGCTCAAATAAACGTCATAATGGATGTTGTCGATACCCACCGTCAGGCTATCGAGACGAACTTCGGCGTTGTAAGGCTCCAGCTTCATCCGAGCCGGATGCGTGGAAGATGGCGCGATATGGGTTTCAGGCATACGTATGCGCGTATCCTGAACCCAAGCCGGGCGCAGGAATTCGCTTCAAGTTTCACTCTATCTGAGGAAAAATGCGGGACGCAATGGAACGAGTCGTAACCGTTAATGCCAAGCGCGACAGCACCGCGCCAAATGACGAATTCGGGATAGCTTCCGGTGGCGAATTCGGCATAGGCTCGGTCACCAAACCTGACGATTATGGCCGAGATTTTGGTATCGTCACGGCTTCGCCCACCGCCATGGAGTCCAAGGGCACCGACCAAGGCCCCTGCCTCTATTTCGGCCCTCGTGGTCAACGCTGCAACCGCCGCGCCCTGACTGGCGGGTTTTGCGCCATCCATCAACCCGGTGGCGTACCCAGCGGCGCGACCAGTGGCACGTCGCGGCCTTCGAAGAAATTCGTCGCCTCTGTCCTGGCCATCGTTGCGGTTATCTGGCCTTATCTCGCAGACATTGTGCGAGAGGTGATTCGCTGGATTCACGCGCATTGATCAGCCGCTTTCAGAAAAGTACCGGCCTACAGTCCGACCGCACTTCGCATCGTGCTCCATGCAGAAGATAGTTCTCAACCGTCCTTTTCCGGGTAAAATGGCGGGCCATGCCAAAACTACTTGAAGGAAAAACAGCCCTCGTCCTCGGCGTTTGGAACAAATGGAGCATCGCCTACGCGATCGCTCAAGCTTTCACCCGTGAAGGCGCCAAGCTTCTCCTCACCTATCAAAACGAGCGCGCCAAGCCCACCGTCGAAGAACTCGGCAAAGAGATCGGCGCGGTCGCCTTCTACCCCTGCGACGTGCAACAGCAGTCCGACATCGACGGCCTCGCCGCCTCGCTCAAAGCTGAAGGCCAAAAGCCCGACATAGTCGTCCACTGCCTCGCCTTCGCAAATCACGAAGACTTGAACCAGCCCTTTGTAAATACTTCGCGCGACGGTTTCAAACTAGCTCTAGACGTCAGCGCTTATTCGCTGGTAGCCGTCTCCAAAGCGCTCGCCCCGCTCATGACTGACGGCGGCGCCATCCTGACCCTTACCTACCTCGGCTCCACGCGCGTAGTCACAAATTACAACGTGATGGGCGTAGCGAAAGCCGCCTTGGAGGCCTCCATGAAATATTTAGCCAGCGAACTAGGGGCCGCCAAAATTCGCGTGAACGCAATCTCCGCCGGCCCCATCAAAACAATCTCCGCCCGCGGAATAAAAGACTTCTCCAAAGTGCTCGACTTCGTCCAGCAACACGCCCCGCTCCGCCGCAACACCGACCCCACCGAAGTCGCCGACACCGCCGTCTTCCTGGGCAGCGACCTCGGCCGCGGCGTGACCGGCAACGTGATTTACGTGGACGCCGGCTTCCAAATCATGGGCTTGTAGCAGGGTAACCCCATCAATATCCCACTAAGTCTTTGCCGTCTGTACAGTCAGCTTTTCGAAAATCTTTGTGAGTCGCACGAAGACCTTTTGTGGACCTTTCTCCAATCTTTAGGAGTTGTTCGAGTATCTTGCGAGTTGCATGAATATCTTGTAGGCCGTTCGAAAATCCTTGTGGGTTGTAGCTTTAGCCACCACAATAAGAAGCAATCAATCGAGCGGCTTCAGCCGCTGAAGTTCCGCTTCCGCAGTACTCGCCCAAATTTACAGCTCTAGCAAAACCCCCGCATCGTCCACAATAGAAATTCTTCGACTAACCTCAGCCAGATGCTCCAGCTGAATCCGCACAACCGGCCAATCCACGCGCAAAGCAAGTTTGTCCGGCCACTCCACAATCACCACCGCATTCTCCGAAAAAACATCCTCCAGCCCCAGAGTCTCCAAATCGTGCAGCCCGGAGATCCTGTACAAATCCACGTGATAAACGCGCCCCTCGCGATCGTACCGATGCACCAGCGTAAACGTCGGGCTCGTCACCTCATCTTCTGTCGCCGCCCCCATCCCGCTCACAATCCCCTTCGTCAACGTAGTCTTCCCGGCACCTAAATCCCCCGACAAAAGAACCAGTACTCGCGGCTTCAAACGCCTCCCAATCTCCCGCCCGCGAGCAATCGTCTCGTCCGAAGAATGGGTGATGATTTCGCTGCTAGGCACGACTACACGCCGCATAAAATTGCTGGTAAGCCCGAGGAATTGCGCGAACCAAATCGCCCGCCATCAGCGGAGCCTCATCAAAATTCGCATAAGCAATATCGCCGGCCAGCCCATGCAAATAAACTCCAAACGCTAATACTCGCTCCCAATTTTCTGTCCCAAACTGCGCTGTGAGCGCCGACAACATCCCGGTCAAAACATCCCCCGTCCCGCCCGTTCCCATCCCCGGATTCCCGGTCGAATTAATAAACGCCTTGCCGTCCGGCGCCGCAACGATGGTGTTGTGCCCTTTCAAAATCACGTACGCATTCCAAGCCGCCGACGATTCCAGCGCCAGCTTCAACCGACGCGCTTGTACCTCGCTCGTCTTCAACCCGGTAAGCCGCGCCATTTCCCCCGGATGCGGCGTCACCGCTATCAGGCCCTCCGCATTTTTCAATTCTCCCGCGCGTCCCGCAAATGCATTTAGCCCATCCGCATCCAGAACCAGCGGAATAAAATTCCGTTTGCCTACGATCGTGCGAATAAATTGTTGCGTCTCATCCTGCGTAGTAAGTCCCGGCCCCATCCCGAGCGCGCGCTTCCCTCTTAATATCGCTTCGAACTTTCCACATTCCAAACTGCGCAGCGAAACGCTCCCCGCCTCCGTCGCCAGCAGCGGCTCGGTCATAATTTCCGGAGTGTGCGCCGCCACGATCGGCAAAACCGGTTCAGGCGTCGCCACCGTCACCAGTCCAGCGCCGGTGCGCAACGCCGACCAAGACGCCAAAACCGCCGCCCCGCTCTTTCCCACCGACCCGGCAACGATCAGCGCGTGCCCATAATCGCCTTTGTTCCCGTCCGCCTTGCGCCGCTTCGCAAACTGCGCAAACTCGCCCGGCTCAGACCATCGCAAATTTCCGCGGCCAACATCTTCTATCAGTTCCGCCGGCGAACCAATCTCGCGCACCGCTAATTCGCCCAAATGACGCTGCGCATCCCCCTGGAACATTCCAACTTTCGGCGCCGTGAACGTCACCGTATAATCCGCCTCCACCGCCGCGCCCTGCACTTCTCCATTATCCGCATGCAGCCCGGAGGGAATATCCACCGCCACCACCGGACACCGTGACTCACGCCCGTTCACGCTTTCAATCGCGTCGCGCAACAATCCTTCCACCGCGCCGCGTGCGCCAGTCCCCAGCAACGCATCCACCAAAATGTCGCATTGGGCAATCTGGGATTTCCACTTGTTCCATTCCGCCGAGCTCCGCACCACATGAAGTTCTCCCGACGCATTCTCCCACCGCCGCAGATTGTCAGCGGCGTCCCCTTTCAACTCATTCGGGTCAGCGAACAGAATCACTTCCGGCCTCGCGCCCATACCGAGCAGTTGCAGCGCAGCCACCAACCCATCCCCGCCGTTATTCCCCTTCCCGCACAAAACAAAAATTAGCCTTCGCTCAAGATTCGGAAACCGCTGCCGGATAAATTGCGCCGCGCTCCCGCCCGCATGTTCCATCAGCACAGCGCTGCGGATTCCGGCGCGCTCCGTCGTCAGCCGGTCCACTTCCCTCATTTCCGCCGCTGTCAGAACTTTCATAGCTGGGCACTCATGGAAGACGAAACTCCATCAAGAACACGAACGCAGGTTTGCACATCTTTCGCAAAAGCAGTTTCAGAGCGCTACAGCATCCACCCGCCGCTAACGTTCAACGCCTGCCCGGTAATGAAATCCGCGCCATCCGACGCAAAAAATTTCACCGCCGTGGAAACATCCTCAGCCGACGGCGGCCGTCCAATCGGCGACCGCGAATCATGCATGCGTCGCGCTTCGTCAGCGGTCAATTCCCTCTCGTCGATATTCGAGGGATTGATCACGTTCACCGTAATCCCGTGTTTTGCTTCCTCAATCGCCAGCGATCGCGAAAACGAAACCACCGCCGCTTTCGCCGCTGCATACGCGGAAATCGTCCCTTGTCCAAAACTCCGCTCCGCTCCCAACGCGCCCAGATTAATGATGCGTCCCCAATGCTGCCGCCTCATCACTGGCAACACAGCCTTGCAGGCGTAAAAAACGCTGAAGAGGTTCGAAGCGATAACGCCTTTCCATTCTTCCACCGACGTTTCCGCCACCGGCTTCCAATTAAATTCCCCAACATTGTTCACCAAAATATCCAGCCGCCCGAATCGCTCCACCACTTTGTCCACCAGAAACTGTACTTTCCCCGGGTCATCGGAATCCGCTTCCACTGCAAAACATTCCACGCCGCGCTCCTGCAATTGTCGCAACGCATTTTGCGCCGCTCCTTTGTTAGAGCGGTACGAAATCGCAATGCGCACGCCTTCGCTCGCCAGCCCCAGCGCAATTCCTTTTCCAATACCTCGGCTTCCGCCAGTCACCAAAGCTATTCGCTCGCTTAAAGGCAAGCTGCACCCTCCTTAAGGAACTCGTCAGTATAATCAAAATCGCGCCTGGCCACGCGTCTGTGTTGTAGCTTGTATTTATCCCATGCGCGCGACGACCACGGTAATGTCATCCGCTTGCTCCGGCGATCCCGCCCACTGTTCCGCCGACGCAATTAAATTCTCCGCCAGCCGTTGCGGCGCGAGATTTATCTGCCTCAGAATTTCAGCCCGCACGCGTTGCCGCCCAAATTCTTCTCCGTAAACGTTCTCCGGCTCCGTCAAGCCGTCGCTGAACAGCACCAGCAAGCTTCCCGGCCCCACCTTAATCACTCCCTGCGTAAATGGAAATTCCTCAAATAATCCAACTACCGTTCCGCCTTCTTCCAATTCTTGAACGTTGCCGTCGCATACAAAAAATGGCGCCAGATGTCCCGCGTTCGTGTAAGTCAACGTCCGCGCCTGCTCGTCGTACACGGCATAGAAAAACGTAGCGTAGCGATCGTCCGAAGTATTTCTGAAAACGTGCCGGTTCAGCTTGCTCACCAGATCGGCTGTGCCGCCGTCTCCATCCAGCATCGCCGTGCTGCGCAACGCCGCCTGTAAGCTGGCCATCAACAACGCCGCAAAAATTCCTTTCCCGCTGATATCCGCCAGCGCAATTCCCAGCCGGTCCGGCCCGGTCTTGATGAAATCGTAGTAGTCGCCGCTCACCACGCGCGCCGGTCGACAAATCGCTCCCAATTGCAGTCCGGGAAGCGATGGCAAGGTTTGCGGAAACAGTTGTGACTGCACTTCGCGCGCGATCGATATTTCATTTTCCAAACGCTGCCTTTGCCGCTGCTCGTCAATCAGCTCCGAAATCGAGCTGGTCATTTCGTTGAACGATTCACCCAACGCGCCCAACTGGTCTCTTTGCCTCACTCGGACTCGTTTCGCGAAATCGCCGCGCCGCACATAAAGCGTCGCTTCGTAAAGATCACCCACCGAAGATGTAATCGTCCGCGTCAGCACCACGCCCGTAATCAACGCGGTAATTTCTATCACCAGGAAAATGATCGCCGCTCCCACTAACACTGCCACCAACAATGGCCCCACGTCCCCCACCGAGGTGAGAAGCTCCTGGTTCACAGCCGAAGGCCGCAGCGAAAACGAAGCGAGTATTGCCGAGGACGCCTGATCTTTATCCGCCTCCAGGTGCGCCAATTCAATCGTCGACGCTCCCGCCACCCGAATATCCAGAAAAGTTTTCGGTGGAGGAAGCGTGCGTCGTCGGCTGGACACTTGCTCACCCGGAACATAATCTCGGCCATTGAAACTAAAGTTGAAGTTTGTTTTTCCGCCGGCAGGACGAAGAAAAATCAATTGGATCGGCCCCAACTGCGAAGAAAGGCTGTCCAGGAAATTAGAGTTCACCGGTTCGGTTACCAGAACCGTTACAGCGCCCCCCGGGCTTTCCTCTTTCATAGCGCAAGCGATCAGCGGCTTCTCATTCCACTCAACCAGTCCCGCGAATCGGTGCCCATCGCCCTTCTTCTCAATTAAGTGCATGCCGCGATTTAAATAAACGCGAAGCTCTGGATTCTCAGTTTTCTCTGCGGCGATTAACCGCGCAACATCCGGCTTCGAAAGTATCGATTCATCCTGAGTGGAGGTCCCCTTCGCAATTTCCTGTCGAACGGCGGCGATCACGGCATCCGTATCCGCGCTAATCGCGTCCACATGATTCTGCAAATCATCATGAAGCAAATGCGCGCCAAGCTGCAGATATAAGCCGTACATGGCCACGCCAGCCATCGAAAGCAGCAAAATCACCGGCACCACGGCGATGAACACGTACGCCACGATCAAGCGATTGCGCAGCGGCCACATCACCTGCGTACGAAACCAGGGAATCAACCGGACCACGAGGTAAATAATGGCCAGAAAGCTTAGGAAGCCCAGGAACGTAGAATACGGCGCATGGATGCCCGCCAAAGCGCCCAGGCGCGCGATCAGGGTCAAAAGCAGAATGCCCAACGCCACACGGTCCAGTGGCGAAGTCCTCCGCAACAACACGAGCCCTCGGCGTGGAGAAAATTGCGGCAAGTTTATCGTTCCCGAAATTCAGTATAACGTGGCGGGCGGAAGTTCAAGGCCGGAAACTGCAAATCATCTTTTGCGGTTAAAGCTCTCGTTCAGTTATAGGCCCTTTTGGCTTTTCGCCGTGGTTCGATTTTATGCATTGCTCAGCTTTATGCCGCCGTCGTGCTTTATGCTTTCGTAGCGCGGCCCTGCAGGGCGGCATCTTTCTTTCGCTTGCGACGACATCAGACGCATGATACGGAGCTAGGGAACTCTGCCATCCATTTCGCGGTCGCACCAGCGTTGTGGATTATTGTGAACGAAAATTTACAGTGCGCTCCGGTCGTTCTTCTGAACCCTGCTGTGATGTCGGCTATAACCGAAATAAACCACCAAACCGATAACCAGCCAGATGATCAGCCGCGCCCAGTTAACCCAGCCGAGTTTGTACATCATGTAGCCATTGAAAAGGATCCCGAGTATCGGAACCAATGGAACCCAAGGTGTACGAAATGGACGCAGCTGGACCGGATTCGTTTTGCGCAAAACCATGATCGATATGCAAACGATGATGAACGCGAAGATCGTGCCAATGTTGACCATCTCTCCAATGATATTAATCGGAGTGATGCTGCCAATGACTGCCGCTATGATGCCCACCAGAATCGTATTCTTATAGGGCGTGCGATATTTGGGATGAATCGCGGCGAAGAATTTTCGCGGCAGCAGGCCGTCGTTCGCCATGGAGTACAACACGCGAGTTTGACCGAGCAGCATAACCAGCATCACGCTGGTGAGCCCGGCCAGAGCGCCGGCCGTTATCAGGTAGGACGCTTTCACCAATCCGCGATCTAGAAACGCGACGGCTAGCGGCGCCTCAATATTGATTTCCTTCCAGGGCACCATGCCCGTAAGCACCGCGGCCACCAAAATGTAAAGGACGGTGCACAAAATCAGCGAAGCGATAATGCCGATCGGCAAATCGCGTTGTGGATTCTTGGCCTCCTGCGCCGTAGTGGACACCGCGTCAAAACCTATATACGCAAAAAATATGTACGCGGCACCTCTGCCGATTCCGCTGAATCCCATGGGCGCGAAAGACGACCAGTCATGTCCCCAGTTGCTGGGACTCACGTAATGGATGCCCAGTATAATAATGAACAGCACCACGCTGACCTTGATGATGACAATCGTCGCATTGAACGTAGCGCTCTCCTTAATCCCGATCACCAGCACCGCCGTGATGATCAGTGCGATCAAAAATGCCGGCAGGTTGAATCCAATTTCGACGCCAAACAGCCTGGGTGCTGCCACCATATCGTGAGCGCGTTGGACCAGCTCGGGTGACTGCGCCGAGATAATATCGCCCACCCGCATCAGAAAAGATTGGCTGCCCACCACCAGGGAAGGATCCGAAACGTGCGCCATTTGCCGGGCGATAATATTCTCCGCCGTTACCAGAGCGGTCCAGTGATCGTAGGCCAGCCACAGCGGCATCTTCAGATGAAAAATTTTCAGAAACTCAATGAAGTGGTTCGACCATCCCGAAGAAACCGTGCTGGCCCCCATCGCATATTCGAGCGTCAAGTCCCACCCGATGATCCACGCAATTAATTCTCCCAGTGCCGCATACGCGTATGTGTATGCGCTGCCCGCCAGCGGAATCAGAGCCGCAAACTCCGCATAACACAAACCGGCGAACGCGCATCCTAATCCGGAAATGATGAAGGAGATCATCAAGCCAGGCCCGGCGTAGTGCGCTCCCAATCCCGACAGCACGAAAATTCCGGCTCCGATCACCGCGCCCACGCCCAAAGCCGTCAGCGAAACCGGACCCAGTGTCCGCTTCAGCGTGTGCTCGCCGGTGGCCTTGGCTTCGTTCAGCAGCCAGTCCATCGGCTTCTTCTTGAACAGCGGATTGCTCATTCGTATCTCCTCTCAGAGAATCCGACTCGTCCGTCCAATGCAAAAAGGTAAATCTATGATTCGGCAGTCCCTGCTCCGGCTCGCTTCCACAGCCAGTACACTGGAACTCCCAGCAGAACGATGATGAGTCCGGGCCAAGTGTACTGTGGCTTATACCTCAATAATTGGATTTCGATAAATATCGCCATCACCAGATAAAGCGCCGGCAAAAACGGATAGCCGAACGCCTTGTAAGGACGCTCCATATCCGGCCGCTTCCAGCGCAAAACAAACAGGCCACCCAGCGTCAGAATGTAAAAAATCAAAACTGCAAAAATTAGAAAATCCAGAAGTTGGCCGTACGTACCAGAGAGACACAGAAACGATGCCCATACACATTGCACGATCAGCGCGGCAGCCGGCGCATGATGGCTGTTCACTCTGCCTGCCGACTTGAAAAAAAGCTGATCCTTCGACATCGCGTAATAAATCCGCGCCCCCGAAAGTATCAACCCGTTGTTGCACCCAAACCCCGAAATCAAAATCGCCACAGCCATCACAATCGCGCCCGCCGGCCCAAAAATCACTTCCGCCACCGCCGTCCCCACGCGCCCGTCTGCCGCAAACTCAATTCCTCGCGCAATCGCCGTCGCGCCGTTAGGATCACCAGAAATCGGCAACACGCGCAAATAAGCCACGTTCGCCAGCGTATACAACGTGATGACCATTCCCGCGCCCAGCGCCAGCGAAAGCGGCAGATTCCGACTCGGATTTTTTACTTCCGCCGCAGTGAACGTAATGTTGTTCCACGCGTCTGCGGAAAAAAGCGAACCCACCATCGCCACGCCAATCAGCGTCAGCGTACTGATCGTCCATATCGGATGGTCCGGCGGATACGGATGCATCACCCAAAGCCCCGCATTGCGCCAGAAATCCGTGAAATTCACTCTGCGTGCCACATCCGTAGAAAACCAAAATCCCAGCAGCACCAACGCCGCCAGCGACCCCACCTTCGCCACCGTAAACACATTCTGAACGATCTTTCCCACCCGCAGCCCGCGCGTATTAATCCAGGTGAGAAAAACAATCGACGCAATCGCCAGCAAATTTTGCCGGTTGATCCCCACGTTGTACGGCCCTAGCGACCCAAACCACATCTGCCACGGCCCAAACGTCCCAATTTTCCATATCCAGTCCGACGCCGAAAACCAGGGCAGCATCACTGCCGTAAATTTTGCAAACGCAATCGCCACCGCCGCAATCGTCGCCGTCTGAATCACGAGCAGCATAGTCCAGCCGTAAAGAAATCCCCACAGCGGCCCCAACGACTCGCGCAAATAAACATACTGTCCGCCCGCATGCGGCATCGCCGCCGCTAGCTCGCCGTAGCTCAACGCTCCAATCAGCGTCATCACTCCCGTAACCAGCCATACGGTAATCAGCAGGCCCGGACTTTTCACCTGGTGCGCAATGTCCGCCGAAACAATAAAAATTCCCGACCCAATCATCGACCCCGCCACAATCATCGTCGAATCAAACAGCCCCAGACCCTTCACAAGCTCCGGCTGCTTGCTCGCCGCCACCACCCCGATCGTCTGAACGTGTTCAGCCATTCACGTATGCCTTATTCGTCCCCATTCCATTTTTGTAAACGCCGATTGACGCGCGAACCGGTTTCGTAGCGCGGGCTTTAGCCCGGCATCGTAGATTTCGCAATCGCAAAATACTCGCGCGCTCGCGCCGCTGGATCTTCCGCCGCCATCAAATCGCGAATCACCGCAACCGAGTCCGCTCCCGCCTCATAAACAGCCTGCGCGGACTGTACTGTGATGCCGCCTATCGCCACAAGAGGTTTTCGCGTAATTCTCCGCGCCGCGCGCAGAAATTCCAATCCCATCACTGGACCCGGATTCTCTTTCGTCCGCGTACGAAAGATCGGCCCCACAGCAATATAATCCGCCGAACTAGCGTCGGCCGCCCGCAATTGCTCTAGATTATGTGTCGAAACCCCCACCCACAGCGCCCCGCCGCATATCCTCCGCGCTGCCTCCACCGGAAGGTCTTCCTGCCCCACATGAACTCCCCCCGCCCTCACAATCGCCGCAATATCCGCACGGTCGTTCACAAGAATCCGTGCGCCCTTACAGGCATTCGCAAGCCGCCCAACGAGCGCCGCCGAAGTCTCCTGAATTCTCCGCGCCGAGCCTTTCTTGTCGCGGTATTGAAACAGTTCCACCCCCGCTCCCGCCAACCGCTCAGCAATTTCAAGAATGGAAAATTTAGAAGGGCCTGCAAGTTCGGGGCTGGCATCCAGGATGGCGTAAAGGGCCGGGAACAAACCGCCTCCGCGTTAGATTATTTTGCTTTCGCTTCTAATGCTGGCATGCGCTCCAAAAAGTGAGTATCAAATTTCCCCGCCACGAAATTCGGGTCCGCCAGAATCCGTTTGTGCAACGGAATGGTCGTTTTCACTCCCTCCACCACAAATCCGTCGAGCGCCCGCTGCATTCGCACAATCGCCTCTGAGCGGTCGTGTCCATACGAAATAAGTTTCGCAATCAACGAATCGTAGTAGGGAGGAATCACCGCATCCGCATAACACGCCGTATCCACGCGAATCCCCGGCCCTCCCGGCACGCGAAATGCCGTCACCCGCCCCGCCGAAGGCGTAAACGTCTCCGGATCTTCTGCATTGATCCGGCACTCAATCGCATGTCCGCGAAATTCCACCGGCGGCAGCACCGACGAAAGCTTTTCCCCCGCCGCCACCCGTATCTGCGATTTCACCAAATCAATCCCCGTCACCATCTCCGTCACCGGATGTTCCACCTGAATCCGCGCATTCATCTCGATGAAATAAAGGTTCCCCGACTCCTCGCGCAAAAATTCCATAGTCCCCGCGCTCGAATATCCAATTTTCTTCAACGCATCCACCACTTGCTTGCCAATCTTTTGCCGCGTACTTGCATCCAGCGCCACCGACGGCGATTCCTCCAGCACTTTCTGGTGGCGTCTTTGCAGCGAACACTCGCGCTCGCCCAGATGCACCACATTCCCATGCTTATCGCCCAATACCTGAAACTCAATGTGCCGCGGCCGTTCGATCAATTTCTCCATGTAAACGTTCGGACTTCCAAACGCCTGCTCCGCCTCTGTCCGCGCGGTCCGAAACGCCGGAATCAATTCCTTCGCCGACCGCACAATCCTCATCCCGCGTCCGCCGCCGCCCTCCGCGGCCTTGATCATCACCGGATAACCAATGTCGCGCGCTATTTCTTTCGCGGAATCCTCATCCGGCACCACGCCCGCGCTCCCCGGAATCACCGGAATCCCCGCCGCCGCCATCGCTTCCTTGGCTTTATCTTTTTCGCCCATCAACCGGATCGCATCCGGCGTGGGCCCGATAAACGTAATGTGCGACGCTTCGCACACCTCCGCGAAATTCGCATTCTCCGACAGGAATCCGTACCCCGGATGAATCGCATCCACATTCGCGATTTCCGCTGCGCTGATTACCTGAGGAATGTTGAGGTAGCTTTCGCTGCTTCGCGGGGGCCCAATGCAAATGGCTTCGTCCGCAAAGCGCACGTGTAACGCATTGCGGTCCGCCTCCGAATAAACCGCCACTGTTCGGACGTTAAGTTCCCGACACGCGGAAAGGATGCGCAGCGCAATTTCCCCGCGATTTGCAATTAGAATTTTTCGGAACATTTCGCCTGGGGGTGAGCTATTTCTTCCGGTGCGCGCGGATTCCGAAAAGCGCTTCGCCATATTCCACCGGTTGGCCATTCTCCACAAAAATCCGCACTACTTCTCCCGCCACATCCGACTCGATTTCGTTCATCAGCTTCATCGCTTCGATGATGCACAATGCCTGGCCTTCCTCCACGCGCGAGCCTAGCTTCACAAACGGTTCGCCGCCCACCGACGGCGCCGCGTAAAACGTCCCCACAATTGGAGATTTCACCACGTGAACATCCTCCGAGGCCGCTCGTGCCGCTTCTGCCGCTTGCGCCTGTGCACCTGATCCGCTAGATGACCCGCCGGTAGCCGCCGCGCCGCCAGACGATCCGCCGGCAGCCGCTGCTCCCGAATGGCTTGCCGCCACCGCCGGAACCGCCGCCACCACAATCTCCGGAGCCGAGACCGCGCGGCTAAACCCCATCGGCTGCGAGAATGGCTTCCTCAGCCGTATGCGGAATCCGGCGCGCTCGTACTCGAACTCCTCCAGTCCATGTTTCGCCATGAACTCGAGAAGCCGCTCTACTTCTTGGAGATCCACGCCACCTGTTTGCGGACTACTCTGGGTATGCGGAGTCGATTTTTTCGCCATTTAGAGTTCTAAGAATTCTCTGGATGCGCTGGTCAAATCCTCAGCGCCATTTGAAGTAACTACTACGTCGTCCTCTATCCGTATGCCGCCAAGCCCCGCTACGTATACGCCAGGCTCGATCGTTATTACCATGCCCTCTTCGAGCTTTATTTCTTCGCCTCTGGCCAGCCGCGGCATCTCGTGTACTTCGATGCCCAGCCCATGCCCTGTACTATGGGTGAAGTATTCAGACAGCCCGTGTCGCTTCAGCGACAGCCTGGCCGCCGCATCCACCTCTCCAGCCTTCACCCCGGGCCCGACCGCGTTTTTAGCAGCATGCTGGGCTTCTAGCACAGCTTCATACAGCCGCCTTACTTTCTCCGGCGCCCGTCCCAGAAACACCGTCCGAGTCAGGTCGCTGCAATAACCGCGAAGTATAGCACCGTGGTCTAGGACGACCAATTCGTTTTTCCCGAGCAGCTTACCGCTCGGACGCGCATGGGCCCAAGCCGAACGCGGGCCTGAAGCTACAATCGTCTCGAACGAAGGTCCGCTCCCGCCTTTTAGCTTAATCGCGTACTCAATCTCCGCCGCCACTTGCAGCTCGCTAACCCCCACCTTGATTTTGGGCATTGTCTCCGCAAATACCTCGCTGATCAGAGTCGCCGCTTCTCGCATCGTGACGAGCTCTGAGGCGTCCTTAATCGCCCGCAGGCTTTCGACCGCGTCCCCTCCGCTTACCCAGCGCACTCCGCTGCCAGTGAGCTTCTCCAGAGTGGCCTTCTGCGCCACCGTCACCTGGCTGGGCGCGTAAGCTACGTGCAGCCGCCCTCTGCGCTTCTTTAGTGCCTCCGCAGCCGCCCGTAGCAGTGCATGCTTGGCAATATGGACCTTGGCCCCCTCAACCTGTTCCTGCGCTTGAAATGTGTACCGGCTGTCGGTAAACAGCGTTGACCTCGTCGGCTCAACCAGCAGGATTGCGGCGCTGCCCGTAAAACCACACAAATATTGAATGTTCGGCAGGTGTGTTACTAGAAAGGCGTCAGCTCGCAGGCTGGAAAAGGAAAGCCGGAGCCGATCGATTCGGCTCCGGCCTGAATTCACTTGCACCGGTTTGGATTTCACTTTCCCCTGATGCTCCGCTTGTCGATTCCCGCCGTTATTAGCTCGGCAGAATTCTCGGAGTCAGGAAGAACAATAGCTCCAGGGACGACGTGTTCACAAGAGTGTGCTTGAACAAATTGCCCACCACCGGAATGCTCCCGAACAGCGGCACTTGGTCGACTGTGCGCTGCTGCGAGGACACGATGATTCCACCGATAACCACCGTCGCGCCGTCGCTTACCAGTACCTTGGTGTTCGCCTGTTGCGTGTCGATAGCCGGTATGCCCTGCACTCGGGGAATAGCCGTGTCGATTTGATCGTTGGTTACCGTCACGTCCATGTAGATCGTGCCTTCCGCGGTGATTTGCGGAGTCACGTCAAGTTCCAGCACGGCGTCCACGAACTGCACCGAAACCGTATTGTTCACGATTGTCTGGACTGGAATCTTCGTACCTTGTTTCACGATAGCTTTCTGGTTGTTCTGCGTGATGACCTTCGGCTTCGAAATCAACTTGCCCACGCCGCGCTCCTCCGCTGCGCTGATAATGTAGTCCAGCGCGAAGTTAGAGGACGAGAAAGCGTAGCTCAGTGCGCTCGTTGGCGTCGTGGCGCCCAAGTTCGTGATCAAAGGCATCGAGCCGCTGGTTGTGTTCGCTCCCGTATTCCCCACGATGATCGGAGGCAACGGCAGTGGCGAGTTGCGGACGATCGGGCTGGTGCCCACCGTGCTCGCGCCGCCCAGGATGCTCTGCCCGCCGCCCAGGGATACTGCCGCCGCAAACTGCGTGCCGATGTCGCGCGTAAATGACCGGTTGGCCGCCACCACTCTGGCTTCGATTTCCACTTGCTGCGATTTCCGGTCGAGTTGGCGCAGCAGGTTGTCCATCACCGGCAGAACGCTGGGGATGTCCCGGATAATCAGCGTGTTCGACCGTACGTCTGCCAGCACGTCGCCCCTCGAAGAGAGGAATTTCTTCAGCGTTGGGACCAGGTCCTCGGCTTTGGCGTAGCTTAACTGGCGGGTGGTTGTGACCACGTCGGCGGCTTCCGCTTGTGCCTTGGCTAATTCGCGGTTCTGATCAGCTTCCTTCTTTAATGTGTCCTTGGTAGCGATGCGCAACACGTTTCCGTCAAGCTGCTTGTCCAAACCGTTGTTCTTCAAAACGATGTCCAGCGCCTGATCCCACGGTACATCGTCCAGAACGATCGTGAGGCTGCCCTTTACGCTGGGATCCACCACGATATTGAGTCCGCTGATTTCGTGTATCAGCCGGAAAAAGTCGCGCAAATCAACGTCTTTCAAGTTTACCGAAATCGGCTCACCCGAATACTTGCCGGAAGGCGGAGGAGTCTGAGCCTGCACGGTAGCATTGGTGATTGCAACAGGCTGGCTCGAAGCGGGTGCGGATGCTGGAGCGTCAGCCGCATTCGAATCAGAAACGCTCGCTGCACCCTGAGCCGCAACTTGTTTGGCCGCTAATCCAACTTGTTGATCCTGCGGTTGCGGTATTGTTGCAGCCGGAGTCGCTAACGCCGCAGTAGGCTGCGTTAGAGCCGGCGGCAGAATGATGACTGGAGCCGAAACTTGCTTGGGTTCGGTAGCCGCAGAGATTGCTGGAGTTGGCTTTGGTGATTCGATCTTGGTCGTGGTCACGTCCACAGGCTGTGTTTGCGGAGTGGATTTCACCGCGCCCTTCGCCGGCTTCGGTGAAAACTCAATCGTAATTCCCGAATCAGAGCTTGTGATGTTGTACGGCGTCGCCTGCCGCAAATCGATTACGATGCGCGATACTTCCGGCGAAAATTGCGCCAGCCGTATCTCGCGGATCGGGTCCAGATTGCTCGCGATATGCTTTTCGGAAGTTTTCAGGTGCGCTCCCGAAAAATCCAGGACCAGTCTATCCGGATTCTGCAATCGCATTGCGTGATAATTCAGCTTGCCCGTTCCCACCACATTCACATCGGTCAGCTCGCCGTTCTGCGACAGATTCACTTGGCGTATGGCCTCAATCGTTGAGCTAGGGAGCTTGGCTTCCGATGATTTGACGGCAATCGGCACGATGGCAGGCGCAGGTCCTGTCACTACCGCAGACTTGCCCGCCGCATCGTCTGTGCGGCCGACCAGTAAGGTCAGCTCTTGCGAATCCTTTCGCTCGAGTCGTGGCTCAACGCCCTGTCTCAGCAGAATCTCGACCCGCACCACCGGCTTGGCTCCCGAAGTGTACGTCATCATTCGGTAGCTCTTCACCAGGTCGGAGGCCACCACGCGCGCTCCGGCTGGATCGGCGGAAGACACTCCGCTCAACTCCAGCACGTACAAACTTTCGCTCGGACGATAGGTGGTGTATTCGAACGGCCCGTTCGCCTGTGCTTCCAGCGTGACGTTGCCGTTCTTTACCACCGCCTTCACATGCACCACCGGCCCATCGCTGGCCTGTAGTGCTCCGCTCATCAGCATCAAGGCTGCTGCAACCAGCGCAGTCGCCCCCATCGCCCTCCGCATAATCCTCATTGCTGCTCTCCTGCGCTCGGGTAGATTCGCTTGGTAACCAATCTCTCGACCGGTTTCCCGAATGCATCTTTGGAATTTTCTTTAAACGTCACTCCATCTAATCCAATCTTTTCCACGTCGCCGTCATACAGACGGTCCCCTTCCCGAAGGAAATAGGTCCGTTGATCTGGATTGGTCACTACTGCCAGCATCCCGTTAGCTGCTTTCACTGTTCCATCCACATGAACCGTCGCTATCACCAGTCCGGCTTTTCCCGGAGGCAGCGGCGGCCCGTTCGGTTTCTTGTCATTTACCAGCGGTGCGAACGGATCTCGCTTGCCCGTCACCGCGTCGGTCTTTCCGTCAGGCTTCGCACCTTCCTGCGGTGCTGCGTCTGTCGCCGCCGGCGCAGCAGCAGCCTTTTTCTTGTGGCCCGACTTGTGCGCAGGAGCTGGACTTTGTTCCGGGGTTTTAGTCGGACTCTGTCCCCACGCCGCCGGCATCAGGCAAAACGACATCGCCAGGGTTGCTATCAGATTCGCAGTTGTCTTCACTAGTGTCATCGTGATCGCCTACCGTTTTGCCGGTGCGGACGTCGGCGTTGTAGCCGCCGGCGCGTCTGCCGCTTTCGTAAAGAACGTTGTAATCGTGAATGTTCCCGTCACCGAAGCTCCCGGATTCAAACGGAAGTTGGGTGCGGCGCTCTTACTGCCGATCCCTTCCAGCTTTAGGTCACCCACGTTGATAATTCGCGATAGCCGCCCCAGCCTGGCAAAGAAATCCAGCACCGAAAAATACGGCCCGTCAGCCTGCACTTCGAACGGCAGCTCGAAGTAATAGGTCTTTGCTGCCACTGGATTCGCTTTCAACCGGCGCAGCGAAACTCCTGAACTGGTTGCCGCCGCCTGAATCATCAGCATGAACTGGTCAACTTGTTTCTCTTCCGGCACGATTGTTTGTAACGTTGCAAGCTGTTTTTGCAGCGCATCCATCTGCGATTGCAATTCCGCTCGCCGTTGCTTGTAAACTCGCAAATTCGCAACTTCCTGCTCCAGCGGTTTCTCTTGTTTCTGCGCGTCTTGCAATTGCGCGCGCACTGACGCTAAAGGCAATCCCGGAATGTAAAATCCAGCCGCGATGATCACTACCGTCAATCCCAGGTAGAACAGCGCTTGTAGCGGCCAGGGCCAATCTTTGAAAGAAGTTGCCATTGCTAGCTCCTCCCTGGGGCCGCGAGCTGCGGAGGAGGCGTGGATGCCGGCTTTGCTTGCGGTTGCGCTTCAGGATTGGAGGATTGCGCCACAGTCGCCGTCATCGTGAAGTTGTACGTTTGCACCGACTTCACGAAGTCATCTTCTTTCGCCTCTTGAATTTCAACTTTGTCGAAGTATCCCGAACGTCTCAGTTGCGTAATAAAGTTTGCCACTGCGTTAATCGAACCCGCTTCGCCCGAGATTTTCAGGTTGTCACCCGAGCGCTCGAGCGACGTCAGCCACAGCGCATCCACCCTCACCACCGTGTTCGCCACCATTTGCAGTAATTCCTGACCGCCCGTGCGGTTCTTCTGCAAGGTTTCAATCACGTTAATGCGTTGCTCCAGCACTGACTTCTGCGTTTCGAAGCGGTCCACGTCCTGCTTCACCTGCTGCAAACTCTGTTTCTCCGCGCGTAACGCCGCAATTCGCGCATTCGTCGAATCCAGCTCTTTCTTCTGCTGGAAATACGTCACCGATAGCACCACCGCAGCCAGTCCCAGCGCCACCAGCAGGAAGATAATCTGCATCGTCGCTTCCAGCGGTACCGCCTGTTTGGTGGCCTTCGGACGAGCCTGGCCAAGTAAATTGATCCGAATCATGGCGTGTCAAAGCTCCTCAGCGCCAACCCCACTGCGATTGCCAGGCGCGGCGCCAACTCGCGTATCTGGCTTTCATCATGACGCCCTGAATTGATTGCAATTTTGCGAAATGGATCTAGCTCCTCGACCGGCATCGCAAACTCTTCCTTCAGCAAGTCGAGCAGCCCTGGAACGCGTGAAGTCCCTCCCGCTACGTAAATCCTGCGAATGTTTTCTCCGCTCGCCGTCGCGCGGAAAAAGTCGAAGGTCTTCTGTATCTCCAAAATTAAAATGTCAGACACCGATCGCAGAATCGCCGTGCGCTGCTCTTCGCTAACTCCCGCCAGCGTTCCGCCCATCTTCAATTTCTCGGCATCCTCGAAACTCAGATCCAGTTCCTTCTGCAACGCGTCGGTGTACTGATTTCCACCCACCGAAACGTCGCGCGTAAACAGCGGCGTCCACCCGCGCACGATGTTGATGTTCATCACGCTCGCGCCGATATTCAGCAGCGCCACCACTTGCGAAGGGTCCGGCTCGTAGTTCACTTCAAAACAGTTCTGCAGCGCGAACGCGTCGATGTCTACCACCACAGGAGTCTTCCCCGCCTGTGCCAGCACGTTCGTGTGATTCAAAATCTTGTCTTTCTTCACCGCTACCAGCAGAACGTCCATCTGGTTCTCGGTCGCTTCCAGCAGCTGATGGCTCAGGTTCACGTCCGCAATATCAAACGGAATATGCTGGCTCGCTTCCGCTTGCACTCGGTCGTACAGCTCTTCTTCCGTCATCAGCGGCATGCTTACCCGCTTGACGATCACCGAATGCCCCGATACCGACGTCGCCACGTCCTTGGCCTTGATCTTCTGGTTGTCGAATATCGAGATAATCTTCTCGGCCACCGAAGGTGCGTCCATGATGGCGCCGTCCACCACCGTATCCTGCGCCAGCGTCTCGATCCCGTAACTCACCAGCTCGTAGCCTGCCTTCGACTTCTTCAGCTCGACCGCCTTCACGGAACTCGAGCCGATATCCAGGCCGATTAATGATTTCGTTTTCCCCAGATTGAACATCGCGCGGCCCCTCGCTCCTCACTCCGTCCCGCTTCGCAGGTCGGACCCGCCTTCTCTCTACCCTTCTATTTTCTTTCGGAATCTATTCGTTCTTTGCTCGCTACCCGTTAGTACTGCTACGCCCGGTACCGTGCGCTTTTACTGTTTATTGCATCCACCTCGGCGAGTGTCAATCAACATGTTGGTCGCGTGTGCTATTGGTAAAAACCCGGTCAAGGGGACAGGAAGGCGAAAACGTACAGGTCAAAAGTACAGGTAAGTGCTTGAAACCCTTATGGAGAAAGGCGAAACGCGAGGCTCAGGCGAAGGGGTTGCCGCATGCCTGTGTCGCTCTGGTCTAGTTCTTCTTTGGCTCCATGGGGTCTTTTATTTTCTGCCAAATTTTGTCACCTTGCCGTTTTGTGCCTTGGTCTGTCGTTTAGCGGGTCGGAGCTTCCATCTGCAAAAAGGGGCGATAGCGCGACAGCGCCTCCCCGCTTTCGGAAGGTCGGAGCTTCAGCTCCGACAAAAACAACGGCGCGTCAGCGCTTTCCTTTCGCGCTGCCGTTGCCGCGAGTGGTCAATCTCATTCGTTTCTGCCAGGCATTCTGAGCTTTATTTGCTTCCAGATTTTGTCAACTTGCCGTTTTGTGCCTTCATCCATCTTTATCTCATCCGGCCAACGCCCCGCGTACCCTTCTTCCTTCCACTTCCGCGTGGCATCCACTCCCATCTTCGACCCGTAATCCTGCCGACGCGCCGCGTGGTCCAGCGTGTCCACTGGCCCCATCACAAACTGTATGTCCCGCTCCGGATCGATCGCGCACAGCGCCTTCCACACCACTTCGCGCGAGTCCTGCACATTCACATCGTGGTCCACCACCACTACTACCTTCGTGAACATGGCCTGCCCCAGCGACCATATCGCGTTCATGATCTTGCGCGCCTGCCCCGGATAGCTCTTCCGTATCGACACAATCATCAAGTTCTGAAAAATCCCTTCCGCCGGCATCGCCACGTCCACAATCTCGGGATACTGCATCTTCATCACCGGCATAAAAATCCGTTCGATCGCGTGCCCCATGAAATAGTCTTCCTGCGGAGGCGGCCCCACAATCGTCGTCAGATATAGAGGCTCCTCGCGATGCGTGATGCAGTCGATGTGGAAAACGGGGAACTCTCCCTCCAGCGAATAAAATCCCGTGTGATCGCCAAACGGCCCTTCCGTTCGCATCTCGCCCAAATTCACATGCCCTTCCAACACAATCTCCGCGTTCGCCGGAACTTCCAGGTCCACCGTCTTGCACTGCACCAGCTCCACCGGATCTCTGCGCATGAATCCTGAAAACAAAAATTCGTCCATGTCCGGAGGCACCGGCAAAATTCCCGCCAGCGCCGTGGCCGGGTCCGCTCCAATCGCCACCGCCACGTCAATCTTCCCTTTCGGATTTTTTGCCCGCGCGTTGCGGAAATGTTCCGCGCCATGCTTCTGCGTCTGCCAATGCATCCCAGTCGTGCGCCCGTCGTACACCTGCATGCGATAACAGCCTACGTTGCGCTTGCCCGTTTCGGGATTTTTCGTGATCACCATCGGCCACGTGATGTAACGTCCGCCATCCTGCGGCCAGCATTTCAGTATCGGAAAATAATCGAGCGAAAAGTTTTCCGAGCGGACTACTTCCTG
Organism: uncultured Acidobacteriota bacterium; assembly: GCA_963714785.1. Lineage (GTDB taxonomy): Bacteria > Acidobacteriota > Terriglobia > Acidiferrales > UBA7541 > Palsa-295. Next base: position 379,684 of record CAVQQE010000012.1, on the reverse strand, counting down.
GCACGCGCCGTTGCGCACCGCCTTCGGAAAAAACGACCCCATCTCCGCCAGCTTCGGCAGCATCTTCACTTTTTCCAAAATTCCCTGCGGTGACTTCACATCCAGAAAGGAATACACTCGCTCGGCCACTTCGTCGAGCGTATCCACTTCCAGCGCCATACACATGCGCCGCTCGCTCCCCAAAAGATTCGTCACCGCCGGAATCTTCGACCCTTTCGCCCGCTCGAACAGCAGCGCCGGCCCGCCCGCCTTCACCACCCGGTCGGTAATCTCCGTAATCTCCAGGAGCGGATCCACCTCCGCCGAAATTTTTTCTAGCTGGTCCTTCTTCTCCAGTATCTTGACAAAATCCCTCAAACCCTTATAAGCCACTTCGCCTCCATTGTTTTACTCGCTCTTGCGCTGGCGCGCCGTCGCGAGCCGCTAACTCTAGCATGGAGACTCGCGTCGTACGAACTACTAGAATGCCTCTCCGAGCGCTGATGGACGCGGCGCGAAAATCTGCGAAACATACTGTGGCTTGACAACGTACCCGGTGCTCCAACCGAGTAGTTTGCCGGTCATGAGGCTAAGAATTATTGTTCGCGCAGGAGTTTTGCCGGGTCGATGTGCAACGCGCGCCGCACCGGGCCTGCGACGGACAAGATTCCGGTGAGCATCATCGTGGTTATGACGGCGGCGAGCACAAGCGGGTCGTGCGCGGAGGCCCCGTACACAACGTAAGAAAGCAGGCGGCTGGCAGCCAACCCCAGCGCGATGCCGACGAGGGCGCCGCTCCCGAGCAGGACAAGCATGCGTCCTAGCGCGGTGGAAAGAATTTGCTTGGCTTGTGCCCCGAGCACGACGCGGATGCTGAGTTCGCGCAGGCGCTTGCTGACGCTGTAGGACGCCAGCCCGAAGGTTCCGGTGATGGAAAGAAGCAATCCAAACGCGCCGAAGATGCCGAGCGCCACGGTGGCAGCCTGCGCCGGAAGGACCTGTAGAGAAAGCAGGCTGCTCCATGCGCCGGAGTCTTCGAAAGGCACGGCAGGGTCGAGATCGCCTACGAGTTGGCGGGAAGCGGCGGCCACACTAAATGCGTCGGCGTGGCTGCGTATGACCAAAGCGGTGCCGGTGTCCGGCCGCTGCGCGATGGGGAGAAACGCAGCGGGCTGCAGCTGCTCGTTGACGAACAAATATTTTCCGTCGCCCACGATTCCCACGACTTGCACCAAATCTCCCAATTGATTTTTGAAATATTGCCCGACGGCGTGCTCGGTGTGGAACATCTGGCGCGCGAATTCCTGGCTCACGACGGCGACGGCTGGGGCCTTGGCGGTGTCAGTGAAGCTTACGTCGCGGCCTTCCAGCAGCGGGGTGCCAGCAGCGTTAAAATAACCGGGGGACACGCAGAAAAGCGGCGCGACGAAGGCTTCGTTGGTGCGACGAAGATCGGTGACGTCGCGAGAGAAGAACACCTCGTTCGAGGTATCCATGCCGAGGGGCGTGGTATTGGCATAGCCCACCGCTTCGACGCCAGGAAGCTGCGCGGCGCGTTCAAGAAGCTGGCGCTGGAAATGTTCAGCGGAATCTTTGGAGTAGCCGGCCAGGCTGAGATCGAACTTCGTGACTACGGCGTTCTGCGGTTTGAAACCGATGTCCGCGTTGAGCGATTTGTGCAGTCCCCGGAGTGCGACGAAGGCGGCGGTGACGGTGATGCAGCACAAAGCGATCTGTGCGGCGAGCAAAACGTCGCGCAGGGCCCAGCGGCGTCCGGCGGTGGATTGGCCGCTGCCGCCTTTGATGACGTCATTCGGGTCGGCTTTGAAGATTTGGCGCAAAGGCATGATGCCGAAAATTGTGCCGGCGAAGATAGCGATGACGAACGAAGCCAGGAGCAGCGAAGGTTGAGGCTGCACAGCAAAAACAATTGGTGCGCGCCCACGCCAGTTGGACAAGTTTGTGAGCGCGATCCACGCAAGTTCGCAGGCGCACGCACTCGCAAGGATGGAAATCACAGACGCCTCGGTAATGATCTGGCGAAGAATGCGCCAACGGCTCGATCCGATGGCGAGGCGAATGGCGATTTCTTTGGCGCGGTCGGCCGTGCGCGCTGCAAACAGGCTGCCAAGATTGGCGCAGGCGGCGAGCAACACGATGCCGGCCAGTGCCATAACCGCGATGAGGAAGGCGCGTACCGGCGCACCCATAAAATCCCCCATCAGGCCTGGTTGCGCCAGCTTGACCGATAGAGTTTGTTCTTCTTTCGGATCTTGGCGGATGATGCGAGCGACGATCGTCTTTAGGTCGGCGTTCGCTTGCGCCAGCGTGATGCCCTCCTTGAGACGCACGACGGAGAGGACATATCCGTCTTTTCGAGATTCCAGCCAGTCGATGCCTTCCAACTCCGCCTCGTTTTGCATCGGGACGAAAATGTCCGGTTGGAGAAACTTTTCGGTTCCGTAGAATCCACGCGGAGTGACGCCGACGATGGTGTAGGTGTGTTTGTTGACGCGAACGTTCTTGCCCACGATGTCGGGATCGGCATTGAAAAGGCTATTCCAGGCGGGCCAGGAAAGTACGGCGACTTCAGATGCACCGGGATGATCGTCGTCCGCCGGCTCAAGAAGGCGTCCGAGGAAAGGCTGGATGCCGAAAACTTCAAAGTACTGGCCGCTAACTTCGTATCCCCAGATATTCCGCGTGGCGCCGTTGGCTTCCAGGCCGAAGCTGCGGACCGCATCAGCGGCCACCGCGGAAAAAACTGAATTCATGTCGCGCACATCGCGTACTTCGGGATAGGCAAAAAAAATGCCGCGATCTTTGTTAGTGGGCTCGAGAGTCATTACGCGTTCCGGATGAGGGACCTCGAGCGGGCGCAGGACTAAACCTTGCAAAACACCGAAAACGATGACGTTGGCGGCGATGCCGAGCGCCAGTGTGAAGATTCCGGTGAGCGCGAAGCCAGGATTTTTTCGCAGTGCGCGCAGAGCAAAGCGAACATCCTGGACTAGTTGTTCAAGCCAGACTGAAATCCAGACTTCGCGGGTTTCTTCTTTGATGCGAGTGACATTTCCAAACTTGCGCATGGCGGCGTAGTGAGCGTCTTCTGGGGACATGCCGCGCGCGATGTTGTCTTGAGTTTCGGCCTCGATGTGCTCGCGGATGTCCTGATCGAGATTTTCTAAAATGCGTTTGCGGCGGCTCATGATTCGCCCTCCTGCTCGGCTGGCCGGAGAATTCGCGCGATGGCTCCGGCGAGCTTGTCCCACTTGCCGGTCTCGACTGCGAGTTGGCGACGGCCTTTGGCGGTTAGCTTATAAAATTTGGCGCGGCGATTATTTTCCGAGGTGCCTTCTTCGACAGAAATCCATCCGCGTTTGATGAGGCGATGTAGCGCGGGGTAGAGCGAGCCTTGCTCGACTTGCAGAACCTCGTCGGAGTTGAACTCGATGGCTTTGGCGATGGCGTGGCCGTGGACCGGGCCTCGCAGCAGTGTGCGAAGAATGAGGAGGTCCAGGGTTCCCTGCAAGAGTTCGATGCGTTCGCGTAGCTCTTTAGTAGACATGCTAGGTGAAGGTATATCGCTTCCAGTAGAATGTCAAGGTGAGAGTTTTTTAGTGCAGGATAAGCAAAAGAAAACAGCGGGTCCCGGTCGGCAAAAGACGCCTCGCTCAGGATGACAAGGTAGGGAAAGAACGAAAAAAACTAATGCAAAACAACGGCGGGTTAGTGCCGGAGGGCCTCCTTCGGCGAGTTCGTAGCCCAGTGCAGGAGAGCTTGTGCTTCGCGCGCGGCGCGGTTTGCGATAACAGGGTAAAGGGATGGACGAGGCGAAAGGCGCCCGCCTGAAGGCGGCCGCTACAAAGACAAATCTAAATAGGCATGGATCTCGATCGCCGACACTGTTTACGGTGAGAGGGCGAGGTTGCCGCCTTCGGTCAAGGAGCCGCAGCGATAGATGCTTAGGGGGTCTACCGTCTTTGACCACGGATCAGAATCCCAGGCGAAGTAGATTGCTGCGATTAAACGGCGCTGCTTTGCGAGTTCACGAAAATCTTCCATGGTTTCTTTTATGAGAACGATGCGCGCGGAATCGTTGATGGGGCAGGACATATCTTTGTTGGCGATGCCCCACTCGGTAATCCACAAGGTTTGCCTTCGCGGGAATTTTCCGGACTGCATTCCGCTACCGCATATTTTTCCAAATGCATCTTGCGGCGCGCGGGAGTGCTCTCCCAGGGATAGGTGTGAATGCCGTAGGCGTCCACGAGTTTGTCGAGGCCATTGGCACGAAGGAACTGGATGGTGGCATTGATACTGACACTATCGGTTTTGGATTTGGGGCGCAGGCCTTCAGCGCCGTCATCGGCAAGGCCGGCTAAGATGATGGGCGTGTGCTGGTTTAGTTTGGAATGGTCCCGCACATCTTTCAGTTGCGCCAGAATTTTCAGATATTGCAGGTAGCCTTTGGCGATTTGTTTGGCTTCGGGATCGTGGTAGAGGTCATCGAGTCCGAAATTCATTCCTTTACCTGGCAAGGGAAATTCCGGATTGAAAGCGGTCCAGTTAATTTCGTTGCCGAGTTCCAAGGCCGCCAGAACGATGCCGTTTGCTTCCAGCTTGTCCATTACAGACCGAAAATAAATTTTCGAGAGTTGCGGGTCAGCGGAAGATAGAGGATGGCCGCCCCACATGTTGGGAAATTCCTTTGCTTGATAAGCACGCGTGGGCGCATTCGGGGGAAATTGAGGACTCAATTGGAATTCGATCCTGATCCCTTGGGCGTACACACGATTGACAAAGTCTATGGCTTTATCGTCAGGCGATAGAGGTGCACGGATTAGGCGAACGTGGGCGGCTTTTAGCTGGTCGATCAGGGCGTTTTGGTTAGCTACGCTTGCGCGCATCGGATTTACAACGTTCACGCCAACTTCAAGCTGGCCTGTTGACGCAGGGGCAAGAAGAAAGCCGGCAGCAATAGCATAGGGCAGAAGTTTTTGGGGGATTAGATGCCAAGTCGAGATCATCGGACTACCTCACGGCCCGCAAGCGTTCAGATTACATCGGTCGTTCCCGGGGGGACCGCTGTTGATGCCGCTGTTTCTTTGCATGCGGGCATGCAACCCTCGGCATTGGACTAAGTTTCGTCGTGAAGGATACAAGAGAAAGGCACCCGTCTGAAGATGGCCGCCACAAAGGCAAATCCAAAGACAACGGCGAACACAGCAGATCCCTCAAAACATCCGCACAATGCGTGGTTCGGGATGACAACGTTAAAAGAAAAAACAAAAAGACAAAGCGAATGCTGAAGAAGGCGCTGCGACACGTGCGTGTTGCTATTGAGATGGCCTTAGCGTGAGGGCTTGGCGGAATAAGACGCGCTCATACACATTATCGTTGTTCAGGCGGACGTAGTACAGGTAAGGATTGTTGCCGATGATGGAAAAGCTTGGGTCGGGCGCGTTGGGATCGATTAGGGAAAAATAGGCGTATAGGAAGCTGCCGGCGGGATCGTTTGCGCGAATCTTGGCCAGAGTCACCACGAGCTTGGGCGTAGTCCAATGAATTAGATCGGTCGAGGTGGCGAAGTAGAGACCTGGGGGACCTAACTCATCGTCCCAGTAATCCCACAGAGTGGCGACGACCACATTCGAAGGCTGATAGACGTTCAAGCCGTTTATAAATTGCATCCACTTGACCGGGGTGTAGATGTGCTGCTGCGGGTTGGCTACTGGACCGACGTAGGGATCGACGAAAGAGACGGAGAAATCGGCGCCGTTCCAGGCGCGCCATGAACCGGGATCGAATACGTCGGTGGTACGCAGAGGGGCGCCGCCCAGTGGAACAACACAATGATGCGGGCCCGTTGTGCCGGAACAGTTCCGGGGCCAGGGCCAATCGGTGACAATGGCGTAATACCAGCCGCCGTAGGAAATAATGTTGGAATCCACGCTGTAACCCATGGGGCCGCGGTCTATTTGATACTTCTCGGGAACTCCGGCTACTAGATTTGCGGGCGCTTTGAAACCGTTGAAATGGTAACCGCCATCGCTAGACTGGTGATAGGTGTCGGAATCGTATTCGCAATAAAAATAGTTGTTGGGATTCTGTTCAGTGCACTCGCCGGGATGCGACCAGCCGTGGTATTCCGTGTGCGAAAGAGCCGCGATTTCTTTCCCATTGAGAGTGTAGAAAGAATCGAGCCAGACTTGATCGTTGTAGTCCGCTGGATCCGCTTCGTTCTTCGAAACGTAGGCCGCTTCGCAACTATGCTGGAGACTCTCGAGAGTTGGGCCGAGGCTTTGGTAAGTGATCGAGCTGGCAGAAATGAAATGGATTGTGCCTGTGTCATCACGGAATGCTCGGGCCATGGCGTCGGGAATGTCGTCGGACGAGCAGGAGTCTTGAGGCGTGGAGAAGACGGCGGTGCGGTCGTGGTCGAGGACGGCTTTAATGGTGGGCGTGCTTGGTTGTTGGGCTTCGCTGGACAGGACGGTCTGCGCTGCCGTTGAGAGTGTTAGCAGGGCGAAGGCGCTCAGGGTTGGGAGGAGTCGTCTCAATGTTCATCTCCGTCGTCGTTGGGTTACTCAATTAACCGCGGCAGGCGGCCAATATACTCGGCTCTCGAACGTTATTTTCTCATGACTTTGCGTGCGGGAGGAGAGAGACAAAGCGAGCAGCGGGTCCTGCCGGCCGGCCTCGTTGGCGAAAAGCTTCTCGCTCCCTTCCTTCGTCAGAGCAAGCAGGGTCTTTCGCTTACCACGCGAAAGGGATGACAACGTTAAAAGAAAAAAAGGATGTGCGTGCGCCACGAGGTTTATTCTTTCCGATTGTGGGTCAGGCGGGATTGTTTTTCTTCGAGCAGGCGGTTGATTTCTTTTATTAGGGCGATCAGCTTGTCGGGGTCTTGTTCTTTTTCGGCTAACTCACACAATTCCTGCCAACGCTCTTTATTTTTTCCGATCATGTAGTTTGTGTGCGCCTCCCGGCTAACACACACGTGTAGCACAAAATGTTAACGCTGCGATGTTCAATGTTAGACAGTGGAAAAAGGTTACGAGGAACTTATTCCTGGCAGTCCGCGAGCATGCCGTCGGTGGCGGGCCACTTAAGGCGCTGAGTTTGGATTTTGAGCAATTTTTTACAGGCCTCACGAATGGTCGCCGATTCGTGATTGCCGTGGGGCGAGGTGACTAGCTCCTGCATGCGTTGAAAGATCGCGGTCTCGGCAATCGCCAGTTTTTCTGGCAGCTTTTGCAGGTCAGCTTCGTTAATGGCGTCCTGCAAAGGTCTTTGCCACGACGGGTATTGAAGGTCGCTCATAGGCTTCTCCAGGATTTCAGCCAAAGTTCGAACGAATGTACGTATTTTACCAAAACTGCGGTTGGTGGTGTATAGCATGCTGGCGGGTTTCGGTATGTCCGGTGGCGTACAAAACAATAATGAAATAAAGAGAACGGCCGATCCCGCAAAGCATCCGCACACTGCGCGGTTCAGGATGACCACGTAGAAGAAAAGGCCAGAAAAGACGAAGGAGACAGCGGGTCCCGCCTTCCGGCAGGCCGGCCTCGTCAGCCAGAAAGCGGCCTCGCTCGGGATGACAACGCAAACACCACAGGAACCAAAGAAAGGATGCCGGGCGGAACCCAAGCCTTTACAAAGACGTTCAGGGTGAAAAAAGCTGAGCGCGGTTTTTTCAAAAGATGAAGGGTTCGGCGGTGACCAGTTCGGGGATTTCGATGTGGATTTGGGTGCCCTGGCCTTCCTGGCTGTGAATGTCCATCTTAAATTGGTCGCCGTAGAGTAGGCGGAGGCGTTCGTGCACGTTACTGATGCCGATGCCGCCGCCGTAGACCTCGGCGAGGCGTTGGGTGGAGATGCCCATGCCATTGTCTTCGATTTCGATGAGCAGGCGGCCTTCCAGGCGGCGGGTGCGGAGATGGATTTCGCCTCCTTCGAGGCGCGGAGCGAGTCCGTGCTTGATGGAATTTTCAATCATAGGCTGAAGCAGCATGCTGGGGACGAAAGTCTCGAGAGTCTCGTCGTCGATTTCCTTGAAGATTTGGAGCTTGTCGCGGCCGAAGCGTATGACTTCGATATCGAGATAATCGTCGATGAATTCGAGCTCTTCGCGCAGAGGAACGAAGGTTTCGTGTTTGCGCAGAAGGCGGCGGAGAATGTTGGAAAGTTTTAGGACCACGCCGCGGGCCATGTCGGGATCGAAACGGATGAGCGAGGAAACAGTGTTGAGCGTGTTGAAAAGGAAATGCGGATTGATTTGGGAGGTGAGCGCGTCCATGCGAGCTTTCAGCAGGAGCTGCTGATTGGCTTCGAGGTTCATCTCGATGCGCGTGTTGTTCCAAATTTTGATGGCCATGGCCACGCACATCACGGACGAGAGGACGACAAGTAGATCGTAGCCCCAATTTTCCGGGCGGAAATCGAAGAGCCAGTGCGACGGGACGGCTTTAGCTAATTCCAATTTTCCTACGGCCAGCGCGGCGCAGGTGAACAGCGGGAGCATGGCCCAGTTTGCTTTTCCGTGACGCACGAGACGCCAGATCCATTGAGGAATGCTTAGAAAAAGGAAAGGGCCGAAATGCCAGATGTCTTCTTTTTCGGAGATGATTTCGCGGACCATTCCGGCGACGAGTCCGACGAGCGCAGCGGTGGGACTGGCGAGCCATTCGTGGTTGCCAAAGGCGGGTAGGCTGATTAGCGAGCCGCCTAGCAGGCCGACGATTCGTCCGCCGATGAGGCCCATGAGAAATGAGCCTTCGAAGGTGAGGTCGAAGAAGCGGTAGCCGAAAATGCGCAGGACGACTCCGATGGCGAGCGGCGGAGTGAGGAAAAGCAGAAGCATGACTTTTTGGTCGGAGTCGCGGACTTCTGTAAACAGCATGCTGCGGAAAGAGCGGAAACGGACGAGCAATGCGGCTAGCGATGCTGCGAATCCGACCTTCAGCACCAGGGTGAACAGCAAGTCTTGTAGGCCAAAAAGTGTGCCCATTTCTCTCGCGAGCTGCGGAAGCTGAATGCTTCGAGTTACGTTAGCCAAAGCTGGCGGGGATGTAAAGAGATGGCGTGAGGCGGCGTTTGCTTCTTGTGGGAGCTGTAGAGCGCGCACTCCCGGAAACTTCGCCGCGAAAGATGGGCGCTACGCGCGGCTGTTTTTGTCGGAGCTAAAGCTCCGACTCCCTGAAAAGCGACGCGGCTGAAGGCGTGCCATGACGGGGCTACGACTGCGACGTAATGGCAAATAATTCCCGGAAAAGGAAAAGCAGATCCCTCGGGCTGCGTCCCGCGCCCCGGAAAACCGGGGCAAGAAAAAGGCGCGCAGGACTCCGCTTGGGATGACAGCGTTAAAACAAGGCAAAAGAAGAAAAGAAAAAAGATGCCGGGCTGGAGGCCCTGGCGCTACATTAAAACCTAAAACGGCGGGGCTTGGATGGGTCTTTCTTAGCGCGTCGTGGAAACGCTGACGTTGCAGGGCTGCTATAATGATCGATTACTGTGAAAGAGAGAAAACATTCTGGTAAGAGCGCGAACGGCCGAGCGGCAGGACGCAAACGGCGCACGCAAACGGCGCGGGAGCGCACTAATTCTGTGCGTGCGGGGGCGCGGCTTGTCGCGCGGGCGCAATTGCCTACTAGCTTTGGGGATTTTAGGGTTGTGGGGATCGAGGGGCGTCCGGGCGAAGAGGCTGTTGCGATTCTCCGTGGTGAGCCGCGCGAGACAACGCACGGAACATCGCAAGGGAATTCGCAAGGGAGTTCGCGGCGCGGGAAGGCCCCGCTGGTGCGCGTGCATTCGCAATGCTTGACCGGGGACGTTTTTACTTCGGAGCGATGCGATTGCCGGGCGCAGCTGGAATTTTCGCTCAGGCAAATAGCCAAGGAGTCGGCGGGCGTTCTGCTTTATTTGCCGCAGGAGGGACGCGGGATTGGGTTGATCAATAAATTGAAGGCCTATGAGCTGCAGGATAACGGGCTCGATACGGTGCAGGCGAATAGCAAACTCGGATTTGCGGCGGATTCTCGGGATTACGAGTTTGCGGCGGCGGCGCTGAAGGCGTTGGGCATTCGCGAACTGCGATTGCTGTCGAATAATCCGGATAAAGTGGAGCAACTTGAAAGCGCGGGGCTTCGTGTGGTGGAGCGAGTTCCCTGCCGGCCGCGGACGAGTCACCACTCAAAATTTTATCTGCGAACGAAGAAAGACAAGATGGGGCATCTTCTAGCATAGTCCGCGGTCTGGAATAGTGAGATTCAGTACAACGGCAAGATCCGCAAGTCACCAGCGAAAGACCCCGCAGCAGATCCCTCGAACTGCGTCCCACACCCTGAAAACCAGGGGAAAGACAAGGCGCGCGGGACTTCGCTCGTCCGCAGACTGCGCGGTTCGGGATGACAATGTTAAACTAAGGCAAGATGGCGGGCCTGACTGCCGCACCGGCAGGCTGAATCTCTCGCTACATTGAAGCTCAGGCTGGCTCCCATGCCGGGCTTCAAGCCCCGGCGCCACATTTAAACCTAAGGCGCGAACCGCGGCGACTCGAGTTCCGGTTTCAGGGGAACAGATCGCTGAAGCGAACCTCGCAAATCTCCCGCGTTACGGCCAATTTCCACGGCACTTGCTTCCCTACAAAAATTTAACTTGACAAAAAAACCTGCGTGACGATACTAAACCATATGGTTAAGTATTCAGAGGCGGACTTGGACTCTACGTTTGCGGCGCTTTCGGATGTTACCCGGCGGGGGATTTTGGCGCGGCTGGTTCAGGGCGAAACCTCAGTTAGCCAGCTGGCGGCGCCTTACAAGATGTCGCTTCCTGCGGTGTCAAAACATTTGCGCGTGCTGGAAAACGCCGGACTGGTTACGCGGCACAAGCATGGGCGCGTGCATCGCTGCAGGCTGGTGGCTGAGCCGATGAAAGACGCGGCGGAATGGATCGAACGATACCGGCAGTTCTGGGAACACCAATTTGACGCTTTGGCAGATTATTTGGAAGAAGAATCGAGAAAAGAGGAGGCTTCAAAATGGCAAGCTCCATCAGCGGACCCGAAACCAAAGTCGAAATCCGGAGAATGTTCGCGGCCACGCGCGAAAAAGTCTTCGAAGCATGGACCCAACGGGAAAAGCTAGAAAAATGGATGTGTCGATTTCCTGGGAACGAAACGCGCTATTCGGCGTTTGATGCGCGTCCGGGTGGGACAAACTTGATGGAGGTTAGGAGCCAGGATGGCACTACTTACAAACAGCGAGTGACGTTTCGAGAGATTCGGCCTCCGGAAAAGCTAGTCTTTACCTGGACCTGGGAGAAATTTTCACCGTCGGGTCAAAAGATCAGCGAGCAGGATGAGACGCTCGTGACCGTGGAATTTCAGCCGCGCGGTACTTTTACGGAAGTGTTTCTGACGCATGAGGGCTTCACCAATGCCCAAGCGCGAGCGGACCACAACAAGGGTTGGAACGGCTGCTTCGACGCTCTTGAGAAGGCACTAGAAGCGTAGCACGAGAATTTGGGAGAGAAGCGGAGGCTACCATGGCAACGCAAACTGCAAGTTCAGGAACGACCGTGCAAGTACGGCGAACGTTTTCAGCGCCGAGGCAAATAGTCTTTCGCGCTTGGACGGAACTGGAAGCGCTGAACCATTGGATGTGCCGCGATGTTGAGTCACATCAGGTGCGTCATCTGAAGCTGGATGTGCGTCCGAACGGGCGATACGAGATGGAAGTGAAGACGCCGGAAGGTGTTACCTACATTGGTGGCGGCGTTTATCGCGAGGTAAAGGCTCCTGAAAAGCTGTCGTTCACATGGCTTTGGAAAAGGGCGCCGGAAAAACCGGACGCCAGCATTCAAGCGCAAGATTCGCTGGTCACGGTGGAATTTTTCGAGCGCGGCGCCGATTCCACGGAAGTAGTGTTGACGCACGAAATGCTGCAGACCGAGGAATCGCGCAAGAGCCACAAGAAGGGCTGGGAAGGATGCTTCGACAAACTTGCGGAATATTTAAAGAAGTAGCGGTGGGCATTTATTAGTGCTGCTGGAGAATTTTATGACGGCCGTAACGACGCCGGATTTGTCAGCAAGGCCATTCCGCTTGACGCTGGAGCGGGCGATGGTTGCCGGACCGCACGTTTTATTTCGAGCGTGGACCGAGCAGTTCGATCGATGGTTTGCGGCGCCGGGGTCGGTACTGATGAAGGGCGAACTGAACGTGCCGTTCTTTTTCGAAACGGAATTTGAAGGAGGACAGCATCCGCACTACGGAAGATTTCTGCGGCTCGAAAGAGATCGGCTGGTGGAATTGACTTGGGTGACCACGGAAACGAATGGGTTTGAGACGGTGGTAACCGTGGAACTGCGGCCGCATGGCCGCGGAACGAAGTTGAAACTTACGCATGCGGGCTTTCCCAATGAGGAGTTAAGGAAGCGCCATGAAGACGCATGGCCTCTCGTGCTGGCTCAACTCGACCAGCGAATGGCGCAACCAGATTGATCAAAAAAAGTTTACGAGTCATCGGTGAGAAAATTTAAGGAGGAACTGGATGGCTAGCTCAGTTGCAAGTCCAGCTACAACGCTGCATATACGGCGAGTGTTCAACGCGCCGCGCGAAAGACTTTTTCGAGCGTGGACCGATCCCAAGAAAATGACCGAATGGTTTTGCCACGCCAAGCCGGAGAGGATCGGAAAGCTAATCGTAATGGACGTGCGACCCGGCGGGCGATACGGGTTCGATATTTCTGATGCGAACGGGAAAGTTTTCAAAGTGCGTGGAGAGTATTTGGAAATCAAGACCCCGGAGAAGCTAATGTTCACGTGGTTTTGGGAAACGGAACCGGAGTACGGCAACATGTTGGTGACGCTGGAATTTGTGGACTTGGGGGAGAAGAGCGAACTGATCATGACTCACGAACGGTTCGCAAACAGCGATGCGCGCGACAAGCACAACAATGGTTGGGCGTTCTGCCTGGATTCGCTCAAACGCCATGTTGAGCAGTAAAGATTTGGCTATTGGTTGTGAAAAATTTGATTTAAAGAGGAGGCGGAGATGAACGTGACGTTCGCGAAGCTAGCCATGGCAATTCTCGTGGCGGGAATGTTTGCCGCAAATGCAGGTTCGGAAACTAAAACCGCGAATGGATTTGATCGATTGAAGACGCTCGTGGGCGAGTGGGATGTCACCGCACCGGATGCGAAGCCGTTCGTGTCAAGTTTCCCGCTGCTTTCCAATGACACGGCGCTGGAAGAGACATTTCAAAATGAGAAGGATCGTCAGATGGTGACGCTTTATATGGCGGACGGCGACCGCGTTGCGTTGACACACTACTGCTCTATCGGAAACCAACCCCATATGGAAACGCCTGCGGTGAGCTCGGGTGCAAATGGGTTTCCATTTGCGTTTGTGAGCGCGACAAATCTGGCGAATGCAGACGACATGCACATGCATCAGATGACGCTGAAGATCGAAGACGCCGATCACTTCACGGAAACGTGGACCATGCGCATGATCGGCAACCAGCAGGCTTTGACATTCCACTTCACACGCAAGAAGGCTTAGCGAGACGAGAGAACGAGCGGTGTCCATGACAGAGGACGGCCTCAATATTATCGGAAGGATTCGGGAATATAGCCGGCGCGCGGTCCCGCCGGTGAGGCCGAGGAGTCGCCAGGAATGAATTCGCAAAATCCAGTCGATGTCGCAATGGTGTTCGTAACCAAGATTAACGAGCATGACGTGGAGGGATTAGTGGCGCTGATGACGCCCGATCATGTCTTTGTCGATGCGTTGAACACTACATTTCGCGGCGCGGATCAAATGCGCCAGGGATGGAAAGCCTACTTCTCCATGTTCCCGGACTATGCCATCGAGGTGAGGGATGAGTTAGATCGAAACAATGTTGTGGCTATGTTTGGAACTGCACGCGGAACATTTGCCGTGAATGGCAAGTTGTCGCGCGAGAATTTTTGGGAAATACCGGCTGCCTGGAAGGCCGTGGTGAAAGATGGGCTTGTAGCAGAATGGCGCGTTTACTGCGATAACGATCCGGCCCGCAAAATCATGGCTACCAATCCGGCGAAACCTGGGAGTTAACCGCCACCTACAAAGTGGACAATTTCGAAATTATCGTTTGGCTGGACTTTTGTTTCGTTCCACATTGCGCGTGGAAGAATATTTAAGTTGTACTCGATGGCTACGCGGTCGTTGCGCATTTCCAGAAAATCCAGCAGGGTGCTTACGGTGAGGCCGTCGGGGAGTTCGCGAGGGTCGCCGTTTATTTTTACGATCATGGCAACTTATGGCGCGGGAGTAGCCGATGAGCTTGACGATTCTTTGGGGCGCGAGCGCATGATGAAACGAATTTCGTCCTTCCAGGTCTCGGCTTGGGCTTGGATGACGAGCGCGAGATCGCCCTTCCCTAGTGGCGGGAGCGGAAATTGAATGCGGACTCGGCCTTGATCGTCGCTGGTCCCGGAGTGGTGAGTGCCGTCTAGCGAACCTTCAATCAGCGCTTCGACGCTGGCACCGACATGCGGCTGGCGGTCGGCACGGCGCGAGACTTCGATTTCTAAAGAGACCTTCCCTGCCGATAGCCAAGAGGCCGGATTTAGAAGTTGCAATTGAATTCCGCCAGGGCGAGTAGCCTGCGTGGCGGCGGACGCCGAAGCAATTTCTGAATCGAGAGTGCCCGAGCGAATATCTTCAATGACGGCACGATGCTGTTCTTCCACTCGGAAGCGAAGGTCCTCGTCGGTAAAAGAATCCGTACTGGACAGCTCCGTGTAATTGAACGCGCGCCGATGCAAAATTCGGCCATTCTGATAGACGGCCGTGTCGATGATGGGATGCGCAGGCCCGCGGTCTTCAGTTTGGACGTGAAAGACCTGGTCGCCGACCTTGATATCGGTGTTGAAACCGGAGCTCATCGAGTGAGGCGCTCCCCGTCGATGCGGCTGCGAGAAATTTTCGACGACGCGATTATTCGAGAGTTCATTTGACCGAGTGCACTCGGGTCGTTATTATAACAGCGCACTGAAAA
Source organism: uncultured Acidobacteriota bacterium (assembly GCA_963714785.1). GTDB lineage: Bacteria > Acidobacteriota > Terriglobia > Acidiferrales > UBA7541 > Palsa-295. The sequence goes on along the minus strand of CAVQQE010000012.1, from coordinate 364,657 downwards.
TGAATAGCAATTACCTAGATTCGTATGGCTCGTTGTTACTAATGTTTGTGCTGGCCATGGGACTGGCCGGGGCGCTGGTAGTGGTGTCCACTTTGGTGGGGCGGCACAAGCGATCGCGTGAGAAAGATGAGCCTTATGAATGCGGAATTCACCCGACCGGGGACGCGCGAGAGCCGATTTCCGTTCAATTTTATATGGTGGCGCTGCTTTTTATTTTGTTCGATATCGAAGCGATATTTTTGTATCCGTGGGCGCTGGTTTACCGGCAGCTGCAGGTGTTCGGCTTTGTGGAGATGTTGCTGTACATTATAATTTTATTGGCCGGTTACATATTCCTCTGGAAGAAGGGCGCGCTCGACTGGAATCGTTGAGCGACGTACCCCGGGAACGAACTCATAATGGAATCACTGGAAGCCGATAAGAATCCCGTAGTGCAAAGACTGCGAGCGTGGGAAGGTCAAGCTGTCTCAGAAGTGATCGAATTTCGCGGAGAAACGACGGTGGTAATTCCGCGGGAACACTTGCAGCGAGCTGCGGGCTATCTTGCTACCGAGCCGTTTCTTTATTTCTCTTTTCTCTCAGACATCACTACGGTGGACAAGTTTCCGCTGGAGCCTCGTTTTGAAGTGAATTACCACCTGCTTTCGATTGCGCGCAGCGACCGTTTGCGAGTGAAAGTGAGGCTGGCGGGAAACGATCCGGTGCTGCCGTCCGTCACTACGGTGTGGCCTACGGCGAACTGGCACGAGCGCGAAAACTACGATTTATTTGGGATCCGCTTTGAGGGGCATCCGGATTTGAAGCGGATTTTGATGCCGGACGACTGGGAAGGCCATCCGTTGAGGAAAGATTATCCGACAGAAGGACCTCGCTGAGCTTTTGGCGAATTTGGAAGATTGAAGATTAATGACTACTACGATTGAAACGCCCACCGGCGCCGCGCAAACGATGGTCCTGAATATGGGACCGCAGCACCCCTCTACGCACGGAGTTTTGCGCGTGATTCTGGAGTTGAACGGCGAGATTGTATTGAAGGCAGAGCCGGTGATCGGCTATCTGCACACCGGCATCGAGAAATCTTGTGAAGCGAAAACATATTCGCAAGCGATTACTTTGACGGATCGCATCGATTATCTGGCTCCGCTTTCAAATAATTTGGGCTACTGCCTGGCGGTGGAAAAACTGCTGGGAATCGAAGTCCCTAAGCGCGCGCAATATATTCGCGTGCTGCTGACGGAGCTGACGCGGATTGCTTCGCACCTGGTTTGGCTGGGGACGCACGCGATTGATTTAGGCGCGATGTCGGTTTTCCTTTACACCTTCCGCGAGCGCGAAGAAATAATGAAGATTTTTGAGTACGTATCCGGCCAGCGGATGATGACGAGCTATTTTCGCATCGGCGGGCTGGCTCTGGAACCGCCTCCCGGATTTTTGGATACGGTGCGGCGGGTGATGGAAGCGCTGCCGGGGCACGTTGATGAATACGAAGATTTGCTGACGAACAATCGCATATGGCTGGGGCGTACGCAGGGCGTAGGGATCATCAGCGCGGACGATGCGATCGCCATGGGATGTTCGGGACCAATGCTACGCGGGAGCGGCGTGGCGTACGACGTACGGAAAGCGTTCCCCTATTCGAGCTACCAGGATTTTAATTTTGAGGTACAGACGCAGACGGCAGGCGATTGCTTCGCGCGCTATCAAGTGCGCGTCGCAGAGATTCGTGAAAGCATCAAGATTGTGCGGCAGGCGATGGAACGAGTGGCCAAAGCCGACGGGCCGATCAAGACCGAGGCGCCAGGAATTATTCCGCCTTCGCGCGAAGAGATGAAGACTTCGATCGAGGGACTGATCTATCACTTCAAAATTTATACCGAAGGGTTTGCGCCACCGCCTGGCGAAGTGTATCAAGTGATCGAATCGCCACGCGGAGAGCTGGGATTTTTTGTGGCCAGCGATGGTTCGGCAAAGCCGTATCGCGTAAAAGTGCGCGCGCCTTCGTTTGTGAATCTGCAATCACTGCCGACGCTGGCGGTGGGCCGCTTGATCGCCGACGTTGTGGCATGCATTGGGACGACCGATATCGTCCTGGGAGAAGTGGACCGCTAATGCAACTTCCTGCCACCCTGGAAGAAAAATTCGCGCAATTATTGGGGCGCTATCCGGTTAAACGTTCTGCGCTGATCCCCATGATGATGTACGCGCAGGACCAGTTTGGATTTCTCGGCGATGAAGTGCTGGAAGAGATTGCCAAACGAGTTGGCGCGAACGTACTGCAGGTGACGGAGACGCTGGCGTACTACTCGATGTTGCGGCGCAAGCCGGGCGGGCGCTATCACATTCAAGTTTGCACGAATATTTCCTGCATGCTGCGCGGTGCAAACGAATTGTACAAGCATGTGCAGAAGCGGCTGGGCATCGGCAACAAGGAAGTCTCCCCGTCGGGTACATTTTCGCTGGAGGAAGTGGAGTGCATTGGCGCATGTACAGGCGCGCCGGCGATGCAGGTAAACTATGACTACTACGAAAATCTCGATCCGGACAAAGTGGACGCGATTTTCGAGCAGCTTCAGGATGGGAAGAAACCAAAACCCGTCGCGGTGACTTCGGGCTCGCTGCATCCGCGCAATCCTGCCGAAATTCCGGTGATCAGCAAACGGTTTGGGATACCGAATTCGACGAAGATCGACGTGTATCTGCAGAACGAAGGCTATCAGGCGCTGGAAAAAGCGCTGAAGCAGATGACTCCGGACCAGATTATCGACGAAATGAAGAAGTCGAATCTGCGCGGGCGGGGCGGAGCAGGCTTCCCTGCCGGGATGAAATGGAGTTTCGTTCCCAAGGACATCCCCAAGCCGAAATATATTCTGGCGAACGGCGATGAGAGCGAGCCGGGAACATCGAAAGACCGGCCGTTGATGGAGATGGACCCGCACCAATTGATCGAAGGCATGATCATTGCAGGGCGCGCGATCGGGTCGCAGCAAGGATACGTTTACATTCGCGGGGAATATAGATACGTGCTGGATATTGTGGAGGGCGCGATTAAAGAAGCGTACGAGCGCGGCTATCTGGGTAAAAATATTTTGGGCAGCGGATTTAATTTTGAGCTTGCGGCGCATACAGGTGCGGGAGCATACGAATGCGGCGAAGAATCTGCGTTGATGGAGTCGCTGGAGGGCAAGCGGGGGTATCCGCGAATTAAGCCGCCCTTCCCTGCCGTGGTGGGGCTCTACGGCTGCCCGACCGTTATCAATAATGTTGAGACTCTCAGCACCGTGCCCGCTGTGATTCGACAAGGAGGAGATTGGTACGCTGCGTTGGGAACGCCGAAAAATGGCGGGACGCGTTTGTATTCAATTTCCGGACACATCAATAAGCCGGGAATTTACGAGTTGCCGCTGGGATTTAATTTGAAGCGTTTGATTGAAGACGTAGCCGGCGGAATGAAGGATGGCAAGAAGTTGAAGGCGGTGATTCCGGGCGGGAGTTCTTGTCCCCTGCTTTCTGCGGATGAAATTGATGTGGCCATGGATTATGACTCGGTGGCGAAAATCGGGTCGATGCTGGGCTCCGGCGGTACCGTAATCATTGACGAAGAGACCTGCATGGTAGATCTGGCGCGGCGCATCATGCATTTTTACGCGCACGAATCCTGCGGCTGGTGCATTCCATGCCGCGAAGGCACTACCTGGCTGAGGAAATTACTGGACCGGTTTCATGAGGGCGGAGGACGCCCCGATGATATTTCTCTGATCGATGAGCTGTCGAAAAATATGTTGGGCCGGACTTTCTGCCCGCTTGGCGATGCCGCAGCGCTGCCTACGATTAGTATCGTGAAAAAGTGGCGGCACGAATTTGAAGACCATTTGCGCGGGAAATGCGCGTTCAAGCCCGCGGAAATGATTGTGGGAGCTTCCTAGGACTCATGCCTGAAGTGAAACAAGTTACGTTTACGATCAACGACGAGAAAATTACTACCGCTGCGGGCACGCTTGTAATCGAAGCGGCCAAAAGCAAAGGCATCGAGGTTCCTTCGTTCTGCTACTACCCGGGGCTTTCGCTGCAAGCGGCTTGCAGAACGTGTCTGGTGGAAGTAGAGAAGACGCCGAAGCTGCAGACGGCGTGCACGCTGGTGGCGGTGGAAGGCATGGTGGTGAAGACCGATACGCCGCAGGTGCACAAAGCGCGCAAGGACATCCTTGAATTTCTGCTGTCGAATCATCCGCTGGATTGTCCGGTGTGCGACAAAGGCGGCGAATGCGAATTGCAGGACATGACTTTTCGCTACGGGCTGGACCATAGCCGTTTCAATGAAGAAAAACTGCATTACCCGGAAGAAAAGTGGTCGCCGTTGGTTTATTACGATGCGCCGCGATGCATTTTGTGTTTTCGCTGCGTGCGCGTTTGCGATGAAGGTATGGACGTGAAAGCGCTCGGCGTGGGCGCGCGCGGCGTGAATTCTGTGATCCTGCCGAACAAGCCCGGCGAACTGGCTTGCGAAGAGTGCGGCATGTGCATCGATATATGTCCGGTGGGCGCGCTGACCAGCGGCACGTATCGTTATCAAACGCGGCCGTGGGAAATGAAATATGTCCCGGACCCGTGCACGCACTGCTCGAACGGGTGCAAGACGACACTAGGCGTGCGCAACAATGAGATTCTTCGCGCGAACAATCGAGACCATTCGGGGATCAACGGCGAGTTTTTGTGCGCCAAAGGCCGCTTTGGATTTGATTTCACGCACAATCCCGAGCGCGTGCGACAGCCACTAGTTCGGCGCAATGGGAAGCTGGAACCGGCGAGTTGGGAAGACGCGCTGGAGGAAATCGCGCGACGGCTGAAGCAAGTTCACGAGAAGCATGGCGCCAACGCGATTGGCGTGATCGGTTCGAATCATACGACCAACGAAGAAAATTACTTGCTGAACCGCTTCGCGCGCGGGACTTTGGGGACGAACAACATCGATCATCATCGGACTGCTGATTACGCGGGCTTGGCCGATGCTTTGGGACCGAAAGCCGCAGACGCGCAAGCGACCATGGCGGATATTTACAAGGCGAATGCGGTTTTGCTGATTGCCAACGATGTGACGAACCAGAATCCTTTCGTCGCGTGGCAGATTCGGACTGGTGTGCGACACCATCAGGCGCGGCTGTATGTGATTAACGGCGAGCCGAGCAAAATTCATCGGCAAGCGGCGCACGGCGTGGAAACCGCTAAGGGCGGTGAGGCTGCCGCGGTTCGCTGGCTGGCGCGCGGCGAAGGACAGTTTGAGAAACCCGTTGCGGATTCGCTGGCGGAAATGAAATCCGCGCTGGAAAAAGAATCGGACGTTGTAATTCTTTTTGGCGCGGACATCCAAGACGCGGCGATTCGCGATTTGGTGACGCTGGGCTCGCGTCTTGGCGGGACGACGCGCTATATGGCTTTGGGCGATTACTCGAATTCACGTGGCGCTGCCGACATGGGTATTTTGCCGGACCGGTTGCCAGGATACGCTTCGCTGGCTGATGAATCAGAGCGAAGGAAGTTTGGAAAGGTTTGGGGCTGCCAGATTGCGGGCGGGTCTGGGATGACCGCACGCGCCATGATGGAAGCCGCGGTTTCTGGAAAACTGAAAGCGATGTACGTGGTGGGCGCAAATCCGGTAAAGACTTTTGAAGTTGCGCAGCACGACCGTCTGGGCGGACTGGAACTTCTGGTGGTGCACGACATGTTTTTGACCGAGACGGCGTTGCGCGCGGACGTGGTGCTGCCAGCTGCGTCATCCTATGAAAAAGACGGCACGTTGACGAATACCGCGGGCGAAGTGCAGATGACACATCGCTCGATCGATCCACAAGGACCGCGCAGCGATTTCGATTTGCTGCGCATTTTGTCGCACCAACTCGGAATGCTTGGGCTGGGATCGCCGATTCGTCTGCGCACGCCGGAAGCGGCGTTTGACGAAATCCGGCAGAACGTGGCCGGTTATGAAGTCTCTGTCGCAATATTACTGGCCGGGGGCGCGCAACTCACAACAGCAAGTTGCAAATCACCGGAACTAAACTACAACCTGCCAGCAGGCACAGTTTTCTCTTCACGCGATTATTTATTTACGAGCGGAACGTTGGGGCGCTATTGTTCCAGGCTCGTATCCACAAAAGAGGCTAAAGATACGCCGTGGAGTTCCTCACCCAGCACGCAGTCCTGGTGGTATCGCTAGTAAAGATCGTCATTTTGCTTTTCTTGACTTTGACGACGCTGGCGTACCTTACCTGGTTTGAACGGAAAGTCGTGGCGCACATTCAGTCGCGCTGGGGCCCGTACTATGTGGGCGCACATGGATTGCTGCAGCCGCTGGCGGACGGGCTGAAATTCCTATTTAAAGAGGATGTGACGCCGCCGGGAGCGGATAAATTTTTGTACATCTTCGCTCCGTTTCTGGCGTTGTCGCTCGCGTTGACCACGATTGCGCTGATTCCGTTTGGTCCAGCGACGATTACGATTCTTGGGCAGCCGACACAGCTGATAGTTGCGGACGTAAATATCGGCTTGATGTTTGTTTTCGCCATTACGTCGATCGGCGTGTATGGCGTGGCTTTGGCCGGTTGGTCTTCGAACAGCAAGTACCCGCTGCTGGGTGGGCTGCGAAGTTCGGCGCAAATGATCAGCTATGAAGTGGCGCTCACACTTTCCGTAGTCGGCGTGGTGCTGCTGGCGGGGACCTTGAATTTCAACGAGATGGTTTCGGACCAGACGGGATACTATCGTTACCTGCCGTTTATTCCGCGCTGGCACATATTTCCGCAGATTATCGGTTTCCTTTGCTACTTCACTTCCGCTATTGCGGAGACCAACCGCGTTCCGTTTGATTTGCCCGAGGCGGAAACGGAACTGGTAGCCGGTTTTCACACTGAATATTCCAGTTTCAAGTTCGCGATGTTTTTTATGGCGGAATACGCGAACATGCTCACGGTTTCTTTTCTGGCGACGATTTTGTTTTTGGGCGGATGGCTATCTCCTTTTCCGGAGAGCTGGACATTTTTGCAATATTTGCCGGCGGTCGTGTTGCTGGGGTTGGGCGTGTATTTGGCGTACGACGCACTGATGGGAGCGCGCGGGATCGCGCGAATTCAACTGATCGTAATTACTTGCGGAGCTCTCGTGCTTGGCGCGCTTTGTTTGCTTCCCGCTGTTATACCGATAATCCAGGGGCCGTTCTGGTTTCTACTGAAAGTGGGCGGACTGCTTTTCTTTTATGTTTGGACGCGCGGGACGCTGCCGCGCTTTCGGTATGACCAGTTGATGTCGCTGGGATGGAAACTGCTGCTGCCGGTTTCGTTGGCGAACCTGGTGGGAACCGCACTGTGGATTATTTTCCCCTTGTTGGTGAAACACGGATGACTCTGCCATTCATTTTATTTTTTGTTTTTGCGCTGATCTCGATTGGCGGGGCGGTGCTATTGATTCTGGCTCGCGAGCCGATTCACAGCGCGTTGTCGCTGATTCTGGTGATGATGTCACTAGCTGGTTTGTATTTGATGCTTGGCGCAGAATTTGTGGCAGCGGTGCAGATTATTGTGTATGCAGGCGCGATCATGGTGCTTTTTGTTTTCGTGATCATGCTGCTGAATGCGGGCGTGGAAGAGCGGACAGACTACAGCAAAATGGCGAAATATGTGGGGATTCCGCTGGGCATTCTGCTGCTGCTCGACTTGGCGCATTGGATGGCGCATTCGCTGATTGGCAGAGCGCCGGCGAATGGTGCAGGGTCCGCAAACGTGATGGTTTCGACGCGAGATTTGTCCGTGCAACTTTTCCAGAAATATTTATTTCCATTCGAAGCCACTTCCATCTTGATTTTGATAGCCATTCTGGGCGCGCTGGTTTTAGCGAAGAGGGACGAATGAGCGTCGTTCCGGTTTCCTATTATCTGGTGCTGAGCGCCGTTCTGTTCGGGCTGGGCGTGGTGGCGTTCGTGTTCAAGCGGAACATCATCACGATTTTGATGGCCATCGAGCTCATGTTGAACGCGGTGAATCTTGCGTTTGTGGCATTTGCGCGCGCCTGGGGACAATCGGATGGGCTGGTATTCGTGTTCTTCGTGATTGTTGTAGCAGCGGCGGAAGCGGCCGTGGGACTGGCAATTGTGATACGGATTTATCAGAACCGGCAAACGCTGAACATCGAGCGCGTGAACCTCCTGAAATTCTGATGCCAATACTCGAACATCTTTGGATTATTCTCGCGCTGCCTCTGGCCGGGGCTGCGCTGAATGGTTTGCTGGGCAAGGATTGGTCCAAGACGATTGTAAATTCGATTGGGATTGGCTCCGTTTCGCTGGCCTTCCTTTCCGTGCTGGAGGCCATTCGCGAATTTTCTCTGTTGCCGGCGGGACAGCCATCGTTCTTCAAGAATTATTTCAACTGGATGTCGGCGGGATCGTTCAAGGTGGACTTCGCACTGCAGATGGACCACCTGACCATTGTGATGCTGCTGGTGGTCACGTTTGTGAGTTTGCTTGTGCATATTTATTCCACCGGATACATGGCGCACGAAGAGGGCTATTACCGGTTCTTCGCTTACCTGAATCTGTTTGTGTTTTTCATGCTTACGCTGGTGCTGGCGGCGAACATCGTTCTGATGTTTGTGGGCTGGGAAGGCGTGGGACTGTGCAGTTATCTGTTGATTGGATTCTGGTTCCTGAAACAATCTGCGATTAGCGCTGGGAAAAAAGCGTTCATTACCACGCGGATTGGCGACTTCGGATTTACCGTTGGAATTCTGCTGCTCTTCTGGACTTTTGGATCCGTGGATTTCGGCACCGTGTTTGCGAAGGCCGCGAATATGCCGGCCGAGAGCGCGACGCAAGCGGGCGTGCTCACGTGGATTTGTCTGCTGCTTTTTGCCGGCGCGATTGGAAAATCGGCGCAACTGCCGCTGTACGTCTGGCTGCCGGATGCGATGGAAGGGCCCACGCCGGTGAGCGCGTTGATTCACGCGGCAACCATGGTGACCGCGGGCGTTTACATGGTGGCGCGCATGCATGCCCTCTTTTCGCGGGCGCCGATTGCAATGTTGGTGGTGGCGGCGGTTGGCGCGATCACTGCGTTTTATGCGGCGACGATCGGGCTGGTGCAGACCGACATCAAAAAAGTTCTGGCTTATTCCACCGTGTCGCAACTGGGCTACATGTTCCTCGGCTGCGGAGTGGGCGCATACGCAGCCGGAATTTTCCATCTGATGACCCACGCGTTTTTCAAAGGCTTGCTTTTCTTGGCTGCGGGCAGCGTGATTCATGCCATGAGTGGTGAGCAGGACATGCGCAGCATGGGCGGGCTGCGAAAACAAATTCCAGTGACTTACTGGACGATGTTTATTGCGACGCTTGCTATTGCGGGAATTCCCGGGTTCGCCGGATTTTTCAGTAAGGACGAAATTCTGGACGCGGCTGGTTCGGGGTCCAACGCCCACATCACACTTTGGCTGCTAGGGCTGGCGGGCGCTGGACTGACGTCGTTCTATATGTTCCGGCTGATATTTCTTACGTTCTTCGGCAAGCCGCGATTTGACGAGCACAAAGTGCACGTTCACGAATCGCCGCGCAGCATGACTGTGCCGTTGATGATTCTCGCGCTGCTTTCGATTGTTGGCGGATGGCTTGCTGCGCCGCACCTAATTGGCGGGCCAGATCGCTTCGAGCAATTTCTGCATCCGGTGTTCGCGTCTTATGGAGTGCAGGCTGGAATTGAACAAGGCACTTCGCTGGCGGGCGCGGCTGGCGAAGCAGGCGGAATATCGCCGAGTCCGGCGATGGAATTGCTTCACGCTTTGACTGGGCCGCCGGTGGTGCTTGCGATCATCGGGTTGCTCCTGGCTTGGTGGTTTTATATTCGCAAGCCGGACGCGCCAAAGAAACTTGCCGAGAGCGCGCACGGCATCTACAAACTCTTGCTGGATAAATATGATGTGGACGAAATTTATGCCGCGTTGATTATTCGTCCGTTTCTTTGGATTTCGACAAACATGTTCTGGCACGTGGTGGACGAGCGCGTGATCGACGGCACGGTAAACGGCGTCGCTACTGTGGCGCGCGAGGTTGGCAGGAAGGCCCGCGAAATACAGTCCGGGAACGCGCGAAGTTATGCCACCTGGGTGGTGATCGGCGCTGTGGGATTCACTGTGTTGATGCTGGGAGTTTGGGGGATGGTGCGCTAGCGTGGACATGCCTTCTCATCTGGTAACGGTCATTGTGTTCTTACCGCTGCTCGGCGTGCCTGCACTTTTGTTGCTGCGCGCGGACGATCACACTTGGATACGGAGAATTGCGCTAGCCATCTCGGTCGCTGAATTCGTTATCTCACTCTACTATCTCCTGCCCAAGTTTGATGCGATTAACCCAGGGTACCAATTCGAGGAATATTACGACTGGATCGCACGGGCTGGCATTCATTATCACCTGGGCGTGGACGGCATCAGCTTGTTTCTGGTTTTGCTTACCACATTTTTGACGCCGCTCGCGATTCTCTGTTCGTGGCAAGCCATTCAAGAAAACGTAAAAGGATTTTTTATTGCGTTACTGGTGATCGAGACGGCCATGATCGGCGTCTTCGTTTCCCTCGATCTGCTGCTGTTTTTCTTCTTCTGGGAACTCACGCTGATCCCAATGTACTTCCTGATTGGAATCTGGGGACACGGCCGGCGAATTTATGCCGCGGTGAAATTTATTTTGTACACCATGTTCGGCTCCATTCTGATGCTGGTGGCAATTTTGTGGCTCTACAACCTGGCCGGCACGTTTGATCTGCCGGATATTCAGGCCAAGCTGCAAACGGGAATGGTTTTGCTGCCGGCACGATCCGAGCTTTTGCTTTTTGGAGCGTTCTTTCTGGCGTTTGCGATAAAAGTGCCCCTGTTCCCTTTGCATACCTGGCTGCCGGACGCGCACACAGAAGCTCCCACGGCAGGTTCCGTGATTCTGGCAGGCGTGATGTTGAAGCTCGGAACCTACGGCATGCTGCGATTCTGTTTGCCGCTGTTTCCGGACGCAGCGCATCGCATGGCACCGCTCATTGGTGTGCTTGCGATTATTGGGATTGTGTATGGCGCGATGGTGGCCACGGCGCAGACCGATTTGAAGCGGCTGGTGGCATACACGTCGGTGAGCCATCTTGGGTTTGTGGTGCTGGGAATTTTCGCCTTCAGCACAATTTCAATTCAGGGCGCGATTTTTCAGATGTTGAGTCACGGGGTTTCGACTGGCGCGCTTTTCCTTGGCGTAGGAATGCTGTACGACCGGCGGCACACCTATGAAATCAAGGAGTATGGCGGGCTGGTTAATCCGATGCCCGTGCTGATGTCATTTTTTCTTTTTATTGCACTGTCATCGCTGGCGTTGCCGCCGCTGAACGGATTTATCGGCGAGTTTTTGATCCTGATTGGCACGTTTCAAAATCATCACGCGTGGGCAGCATGGGCGGCGAGCGGTGCAGTGCTTTCGGCGATCTATTTATTGTGGGCCTATCAGCGAGTCGGGTTCGGAGAAGTAACGGTGGAGAAGAATCGCAGCTTGCCAGATGCGTCGGGTCGCGAACGGCTGATTCTTGTGACCATGGCAGTGGCGATTATCTTCATGGGCGTGGCTTCCCCGCTCTTTACGCGGCGCATGCAAAGCTCCACGGATAGCTTGCTGCAACAGATGGACCGCGTGCAAAGCGCTTGGCGTCAAACCGCAACACCTGGGCTTGCAGGAAAACAAACTGGCATTGAGCTTACGCAGCACAAGAATGCGTCTGCCAAGAAAATCTCTTTGAGGCGCGTTCAGCCGTGATTCCGTTCCCCAGCGAACAAATCGGGAATTTTCACCGGCTCGCCCCGGAGATATTTCTTTGCGCGTTTGGCATCGTGATTATGGTCGCGGACCCGTTCGTTCAAGCTGCGCACAAGCGGGCGCTCGGGTGGCTTGCCTTCATCGGAACACTGAGCGGTTTGGCGGGAGTCCATTTGATGGCGCATGATCCCGGCAACGCCTACAGCGATTTGATTCGGGCGGATGCGTTCAGCATTTTTGTGCACGTGCTGGTGATCGGCGCCGCGGCGCTTGTGATTCTGGGGTCGTTCAATTATTTGGACGGAGAGAACATCCAACGGGGGGAATATTATGCGCTAATTTTGTTCGCAACGGCAGGGATGGGAATCCTTGCGGGGGCGAACGAGCTGGTTACCGCGTTTATCGGGCTCGAAATGAGCTCAATTTCCACTTACGTTCTGGCCGGCTTCCGGCGGCGCGCGATCGAGTCGAATGAAGCGTCGTTGAAATATTTTGTGCTGGGATCGTTCGCTACGGCATTTTTCCTGTACGGCATTGCCATGGTGTACGGCGCGACGGGAACTACGCGTATTGATTTGATTGCCGGCGCGCTGCAGAAAATGATTACCGACCAGGGGCAGATTGCGTCGCTAGCAATTCTAGGGCTCGCGCTGATGTTCGTGGGTCTGGGTTTCAAGGTCGTGGTTGCTCCGTTCCAGGTTTACGCACCCGATGTTTATGAAGGCGCGCCCACGCCAGTGACGGCGTTGCTCGCATCGGGACCCAAGGCAGCGACTTTCGCGGTGATGCTGCGGATTTTCTACGTGTCTTTCGGGTCGGCAGGAAACTTCTGGTTCTGGGCGGTCTGGGTTTCCGCGGTGCTAACGATGATCGTTGGGAATTTCGCGGCGCTGGTACAAACGAACGTGAAGCGGATGCTGGCATACTCGTCCATCGCGCACGCCGGATACATTTTGGTCGCGTTCGCTGCGGGCACGGATATTGGAATCGCCGCGGTTCTCTTTTATCTGGCCGCGTACGCGCTGATGAAGATTGGCGCGTTTCTGGTGATCGCGCATCTGGGACAGCCAGGCGAAAAGCGGCTGGAAATTACCGATTATGCGGGATTGGGCAGCAGGCAGCCGGTACTGGCAATCTGTTTTTCGCTCTTTTTGCTTTCGCTGCTGGGATTGCCGGCGACCGGCGGATTCCTGGGCAAACTTTTTGCGTTTCAGGCTGCACTGGATTCGAAGATCGTATGGCTGGTGGTGATTGCAGCCATCAACAGCGTGATCGGCGCTTATTATTACCTGCGCGTGATCATAGCGATGTACTTCTGGGAGCCGTCGAAAGAGTACGTGCCATCAAAGGTGGCGTCTACACTTGCGTTCGCGCTTACGATCGCGGCCATTGGAACGCTGTATCTAGGTATACTTCCCGCGCGTGTTCTTAACCTCGCAAAAGTAGCTGCCGATTCGATCTATCTGCGTTAGTTCCTCACGTTGAATTCTGCTTTCCGTCGCTGCATCAAAGTCCAAGCGAAAAGAAAAAGACCCGGGATGCTTGCGCCAAGTTCCCGGGCCTTGAAACTTTCGGATTCTTACTTAACTTTGAGGAAGACGATAGCAAAAGTGTACAACGCCATCGACTCAATGAGCACGAGCGCCAAAATCAGCGCAAAACGAATTGCCGCTGCTGCGCCCGGATTTCGCGCCAAGCCTTCGCAAGCCGCTGCAGTGGCTACTGCCTGGGCATACCCACCGCCCGCCGAAGCAATGGCCATAGCAAAGCCCGAGGTGATGGCCACCCAGTTGGTGGCAGTCATCGCGCTGCCGGCTGTTTCCTGCGCAAATGCCGCGGGCGCGAACAGGCCTATCGCAATCGCGGACACTAGAAACCACGCGTACCTTTTCATTTGTTTCTCCCAGTTATGAATTTGCCGCCAAGCGGTGGCTCCCGTCATCCTCAAGCAGCCGGGATCACATTGGACAGCGATAATGCCAGTATGAATTAGTGCTCTTCGGCGACAGCTCCCGCGACGTAAATCACGGGCAAAATCGTGAATACGAAAGCCTGCAAAACGGCGACGAACACGTGCAACAAAATGAACGCGATAGGCCCGAGCAGTGGAACTACAACCAAAATGTAGAGCACTTTATTCACATTCGCCCCATACACATAAAGCGACATCATCAGACCCAGAAAAAGAACATAGAGCGTTTCGCTGACCAGCATGTTGACCCAGAGCCGGACGGTTAATGAAAGCAGGCGCGCCAGGTTGCTGACAATCTCGATTGGCAACATGATCGGAGACATCGCCAGCACCGGCCCCAGGAAATGTTTGGCATGGCCAACAGGACCGTGTTTCAGAATTCCGACCCAGTTGTAATAGAGGAACACGACGATGGCGCATCCCAGCGGAACGGAGACCACAGCGGTGGGCGAGCCGAGTGTGGGAAGCAATCCCAGCAAGTTGCAGCAGAGAACAAAAATCCCGATGCTGCCGAGCATGACTACGTACTTTTGACCTTCATGGCCAATGTTGTCTTCAAGAAGATCGCAAATGCCGACGCCCATCGAGTTAGTGAGAAGCGCTTCCATGCACTGCTGAGTGGCACCGGGACGATCAACGGAAATTCTGCTCTTCAGCCAAAGAAAGAAAAGGGCGGCGACCAAAAAAACTACAATCTCGAGCGCTACTTGATTGGGGATGGGATACTCAGGATTCGAAGGTTTAATGTGCAAAACGGCGAGCAACGCCAAAGCTGCCTTGCCAAAGATTCGATTCAACAGAACTGTAACCCACAGAATTCGTTCTTCCATTTTTCCCTTTCACGATTGCGCGCGCGGGAGCGGGCCGCCCCGAAAAAGCTGCCCAATCAGCTCCACGATTACCGCGGCTACCACCACGAAAAAGCCAGCCAGCACACTGGCAGCGGGCAAACTAAAGCCTCGAAGGATAACATACGCCACGACGATCAGCAACGCGTAGCGGCCGATGAATTTGAAGTACACGCTCGTCGGGACGCGCGCTTTTTCCGCACCGGCTTGCGCGGTGGAGAGCCTTGCCAGCGCGTTTACACCTTGCTTCATCCAGCGATAGTTGATCCAGGAAAGCGCGGCACCGGCGGCCAAGCCTGCACCGGATCTTACGCCCCAATGAATCGCCACCGCGATGGAGGCAATGACCCCTATCGCAACGGCGAGGTACTCGATGCGCCGTTCCGCAGCAGCGTAGAAAGTGTCATTGGTCGACATTGTTCTTCATCGAAATCGCCTCTCAACCTGGATCAGAGCGAGAGAGGCGCCTAATAATGTCCCATATTCCGCCGCCAAAGCCGAGGAAACCCAAAATCAGTGTAAACGCCGGAGAGGTGTGCAGCCAGCGATCGATCAAATAACCGGCGCCGCCTGCGATTACGATGCAAGCAATCATGATGACGGGCAGCTCCAGTGCCATAGCCAATTGATTCATCGGGCGGCTGGGATTTTTGCGCGGTGAAGGAGACGGCGAGGACATTGTTTTACCGCGCTCAGCGGCCGAACGGGATCAGCAAGGAATAGGTGGCCAAGCGCAGGAACTGCTCCGGGAAAATTCCGGCGGCCAATGTGACGATTACCATCGCAGCGAGCGCGAATTTTTGGGCAAGCGAGATCACCGGGCGTACGGGATCGGTGGATTCACGCACCCACATTGCGGCAACCAAGCGGAAGTAATAGTAAACCGCCGGCAAAATATAGAGTACGGACAAAACGGCCAAATAGGTATGCCCGGTCTCAATCAGCGACCAGAAAACCAAGAGCTTGGCGAAGAAACCTGCGGTGGGTGGAATTCCTGCAAGCGACAGCAGGAAAATAAGCATCAAGACTGCGGCGCCGGGATTGCGTTGGATGAGTCCGTTCAAGTCGTCGATGTCGTCACCGATCACACCTTTGTGCCGCAGCAGAATCACGATGGCGAAAGCGCCGGTGTTGAAAAACGCGTATACGAAAAGATAGAAAGCCATAGCTTGCAAGCCGCGCTCGTGGAGCGTGCCGTCGGAATTCACTGAGGCGACAAGGCCGAGCAAAATGTAACCCACTTGGGTGATGGAGGAATACGCGAGCAGGCGTTTTATATTTGACTGGGTGATCGCGGCGAGCGTGCCGATGGTTAGCGAAAGAACTGCCACTGCTTCCATGACCACAACCCAGTCGAGGTTGACCGGCCAGAACACTGTGAGGAAGAGACGCAGTAGCAAGGCGAAGCTGGCGGCTTTGGAAGCGACGCTAACGTAAGCGCTGATCGGAGTGGGCGCGCCTTCGTAAACGTCCGGCGCCCACTGGTGGAACGGGACTGCGGCAATTTTGAAGAACACCCCGGCGGATACTGTGCCGAGAGCTAATATTGTGAGCACATCGCCGTGGCCGTAACGCGTGCTGCGTTCAGTGACGGCGTTCGCGATCGCTATCAGGTTGGTGGATCCGGACATTCCGTAAAGGATTGAGAAGCCGTACGCCAGTATGCCGGAGCTGAAAGCCCCCATCAGCACGTATTTCATTGCGGCTTCGTTTGACTTGCGGTCACGGCGCAAAAATCCGGTGAGCACGTAGAAACTTAGCGCCATGGTTTCCAGCGCGACGAACAGGACGATCAGGTCGTCGCCACAGGCCAGGAACATCATGCCGACCGTCGCG
Organism: uncultured Acidobacteriota bacterium; assembly: GCA_963714785.1. Lineage (GTDB taxonomy): Bacteria > Acidobacteriota > Terriglobia > Acidiferrales > UBA7541 > Palsa-295. The sequence goes on along the minus strand of CAVQQE010000012.1, from coordinate 348,186 downwards.
AAAAGCATCAGAGCGTAATACTCACCGTGCTGCTCTTTTTCAATTTCCATGTATTTAACGGAAATTAAAATTACTAGCGCGGTGGAAGCCAGGAAAATGAATCCGAAAAAGATAAAAAACGGGTCGATGATGATGGAATTTCCGAAGGCGTAGGCCTGACCCTGCATTTTATACATCAATACGAGGGCGCCACCGCTGAAGACCACACCCAGCATCGCCGTCAACGAATTCCAGGATTTTTCTTTTTTGGTCAGGAAAAAATCCAGAAGCAACGTGGCGAGGCCGAAGCAGGCGAGCATTACCTCTGGCAAGATAAAAACGAAATCGCGGCGCGTTTGGTCGAAAACATCCTGCCAGGGGACTTGCATTTCTAGCGGACCTCAGCGCGAGAAGAAGATGGCGGCTTCAATATTTCTAGCTGCGCCAGTGGCACGTTGCCCGGATAAGCCTTGGTACGTACCTCGGTCGGGGGCGCTGCTGGTGGGGTCAGCTCAGACCCGGAATAATAGCCGGGATGCACGCGTTCGACCAATTCGTGCACAGGCTTGTCAAGAATATCGAATAGCGGCTTAGGATAGATTCCGATCCAGAAAGCCAAAGCCACGAGCGGAAGTATGGTGGCGTATTCGCGTGCGTTTAGGTCAGGCAAATGTTCGTTTGCAGGATTTGTTACGTTGCCAAACATCACGCGTTGATACAGCCAGAGCAGATAAGCGGCACCGAGGATCACGCCGAGCACGCCCCAAGCGGCCCACTTCCAACTGACTTCGAAGACGCCGCGCAGAATGGTGAACTCACCGATGAAACCGTTCAACAAAGGCATACCGAGCGAGCTCAGGGTAATAATCAGATATAGGACGGCGAAATTCGGCATGGGCGTCGCGAGTCCGCCAAATTCGGAGATCAAGCGCGTGTGCCTGCGCTCGTAAAGCATGCCGACAATTAGGAACAGGCCGCCGGTGGAAATTCCGTGGTTGAGCTGTTGAATGATGCTGCCGGAAAGGCCGAGCGGAGTGAGTGCGAAAATGCCGAGGGTACAGAAGCCCATGTGGCTCACCGACGAGTAGGCGATGAGTTTTTTCATGTCCTTCTGCATCAGGCAGACTAAAGCGCCGTAAACGATTCCGATCAACGACAGGATGATGATGATCCAGCGATACTTCACTGTCGCGTCGGGAAACATTGGGACCGAGAAGCGCAAGAACCCGTAGGTGCCCATCTTCAACAGGACTCCGGCGAGGATAACGGAACCGGCGGTGGGAGCTTCGGTGTGCGCGTCGGGCAGCCAGGTGTGAAACGGGAACATGGGGACTTTAATGGCGAAGGCGAAGAAGAATCCCCAGAACAGCCATTTCTCCAGCCATCCGTATTGTGGCGTGAATGGATGAATCAGGATTTCTCGTATGTCGAAAGTGCCGCGGTAGTAGTAGATCGCCAAGATCGCGAGGAGCATCAGTACCGAACCGGCTAGCGTATAAAGGAAAAACTTTATTGCTGCGTATAGTCGGCGCTCACTCCCCCAAACCCCGATCAGGAAATACATGGGCACCAGCATTACTTCCCAGAAGACGTAGAAGAGGACGAAGTCGAGGGACATGAAAACGCCGAGCATGCCAGTCTGCAGCAGCAGAAGCAGGATGTAATATTCTTTTTCTCTTTTTTTAATTGCCGACCAGGACGAGAGAATCGCGAGCGGGCCGAGGACCGTCGTGAGCATTACTAACAGGTAGCTCAGGCCGTCGATGCCCAAGCTGAAGTGCGCGCCAATCGAAGGAATCCAGGAATGATTTGTGACGAACTGGAAGCGCGGGGAGTTAGGGCCGGAATCGAAACGCCAAAGGAGCGGCAGCGAGACGGCCAGCCCGAGAAATCCAAAGATGTTTCCCATCCAGCGATGCAGGTCAGGACGATTGCTGGGAATGAAGAGCATCAAAATCGCGCCCACCAGCGGCGTGAATAAGATCGTGCTTAAAATGTGGCTATCGGAGAAAAGCATCCATTCCCTCGCCTTTATCTAATGTATGGCGTGACGCGCCATATAAAAGTAGTAGCCGAAAAATCCAATCAAGCCGATTACGATCAGAAGCATGTAGCTTTGCACCAAGCCGTCCTGAATCAGGCGCACTGGATAACTGAAAATCCAAACGATGCGCGCGCCGAGACGCACGGAGCCGTCCACAATCCAGGTGTCCCACCACATGGAAAGTTTTGAAATGGCACGAGTGAGCCAGCCTGCGCCATTTACGCCCACGCCGTCGATTACATTGCGGTCGAACGCGCCGAGCGTCAGGCCCAAATCCTTTGCGCGATTCACGAAGAGCGCGTCATAAAGCTGGTCCACGTAATATTTGTTGTAAACAAGACGGTAGAATCCGCCGAAGCTACGCGCGATTTTCTGCGGCAAATCTGTACGCTTCACATATAAAAACCACGCAAACAAAATTCCCGAAATCACCAGGCCTTCAGAGAGCATCATCAGGAAAAGTTCGCCGTGCGGGGAGCTAGGGCCCTTCATTGGTTCCAGGCGGGCTTCATGCGGGACAGCGACTACGGTGGAGAGGAAATGGATGAAGTGGCTGTTGCCACCAAGAATTTCCGGCCAGCTCAGCCAGCCCCCGACGACCGACAGCACGGCTAAAATCACCAGCGGGACCAGCATCGATTTCGGAGATTCATGAATGTGATGCTCGACTTCGTGGTCCACGCGCGAAGTACCGTGGAAGGTCATGAAGATCAGGCGGAACATGTAAAACGCGGTCATGCCCGCGGTGAAGTAGCCGATAGCCCAAAGCAGTGCGTCTTTTTCGTAAGCCTTGCCGAGGATCAAATCTTTGCTGATGAAACCGGCGAAGGGGAAAATTCCCGCGATGGCCAGCGCGGCGATCAGCATGGTCCAATACGTGACAGGAATTTTTTTCGATAGCGCCCCCATTTTGCGCATGTCCTGCTCGCCGGAGACTGCGTGAATCACGCTTCCGGCTGCCAGGAAGAGCAAGCCCTTGAAGAATGCGTGGGTCATCAAATGGAAAATTCCAGCGGTGAATGCGCCGACGCCGCAGGCCAAGAACATATAGCCGAGTTGCGAAACAGTGGAATAGGCGAGAACTTTTTTGATGTCGTTTTGCACCACGCCCATCGACGCGGCGAAGAGCGCGGTGATTGCGCCGGTTAGCGCGACCACTCCCATGGCTTTAGGCGAAAGTTGATAAATGGCGTTGGTGCGCGTGACCATGTAAACGCCGGCGGTGACCATGGTGGCGGCGTGAATCAGCGCGCTGACTGGCGTGGGGCCTTCCATTGCGTCGGGGAGCCAGACGTAAAGAGGAATCTGCGCTGACTTTCCTGTTGCGCCTACGAAAAATAGCAGAGCAATCGCGGTAATGCGTGGGTCGCCGATGGCGAAACCGCCTGCGGCGAGAGCTGGTCCAAGCTCAACGAACCGAATGGTGCCAAGAAGCGCGGAAGTAAGAAAAATTCCCAACAGGAACCCGGCGTCGCCCACGCGGTTGACGATGAAAGCCTTTTTGCCTGCGTCTGAAGCGGATTTCTTGTGGAAATAGAATCCGATCAAGAGATAGCTGCAGGTGCCCACTCCTTCCCAACCGACGAAAAGCAGCAAAAGATTGTTGGCCAACACCAACATCAGCATCGAAAACATGAACAGATTCAAGTAGCCGAAGAAGCGGTAGTAGCCCCCTTCGTGCGCCATGTAGCCGGTGGAATAAATGTGAATCAGAAATCCAACGCCAGTCACGATCAGGATCATCACACAGGACAAGGGATCGATTTGAAAACCCCAGTCAGCGATGAATTTTGCGATTCTTCCGTCGAGCATGTGGTACGTGCCGGCGGGAATCCACTGGAACAATATCTTCGTGGCGATTCGTTCACCGGAAGGCTTGGCGATGAGTTGGAAGAAAGTGCCAACGGAGAAAATGAAAGAAAGGAAAACGCTGCCGGAACAAAGCCAGCTTACGATTTGATTGCTCAGCCGCCGGCCATAGAAAAGCATCACCGCCGCTGTCGCCAGCGGGAAAAGCGGGATCAGCCATATGTGGTCGAGGAAATATGGCTGCGCGTTCATGCTCGGATTTTCACCATTTCAACATGTCCATTTCATCGGCGAGAAGCGTCTCGCGATTGCGGAAGAAGGCCAGGATGATGCCGAGCCCAACGGCAGCTTCGGCGGCTGCGTCGGTGATGATAAAAATTGCGAAGACTTGACCATCGACGGAGCCAAACATGTGCGAGAACGCGACCAGGTTGATGTTTACCGCGTTGAGAATCAATTCGATGGACATCAAAATGATGATCACGTTGCGACGTGTGAGCACACCGATCACGCCTATAGTGAGCAGCGCAAGACTAAGCCAAAGATAATGATCCACGGGAACCATTACACCCTCCGCTTCGCCATCACTACCGCTCCGATCATGGCCACGAGAAGTAAAATTGATGCAATTTCGAAAGGCAGCACGAAACGCCCGAAAAGCGCGTCGGCAACCGCTTCCGTGTTCTTAGGCAAGACTTCCGGAACGCGCGCCTGGGGGAAGAGCGATGTTTTTCCCATTTTTATGACGATAAATAATTGCGCAGCCAGCGCCAGGGCCAGCACACCAGCTACAAATCGCTGGCGGTTGAATTGATACTGCAAGAGCGAGACGTCCAGATTCACGAGCATGATCACGAATACAAAGAGAACCATGATGCCGCCGACATAGAGGATCACTTGCGTTATGAAAAGAAATTCAGCCTGCAGTAGCAGGAAGACGCCGGCGGTCGCGAGTAGCGTTGTAATTAAATAAACGGCGCCATGCACGACGTTTCGGCGTGTGACCATCAAGATCGCCGAAACGACCGCGAGCACGGCGAAAAAATAAAAGAGAATTGCGTTCAAGCCCATTTATTCACCGTCCGCCACGGCAACTACGCTATCCACTTCGTCGTTTTTTGCCAGGAACATGGCCACCGCGAGGGTCACGGCATCTGCCAGAAGCGTATAGAAGAATAAACTCCCGCCCCATTCGCGAGTCGCCAGCAGGGCTGTTGCGCTAGCGATTAAATTCACAAGCGCCAGCGGAATCAGGAATCTCCAGCCGAGGCGCATCAATTGATCGAAACGATAGCGAGGAAAAGTGAACCGGAACCACAGAAAGAAATAAATGTAGGCAAATACTTTGGCCAGAAACCAGAAGGCGCCGTGAATGCCTTGCAAAACAGCCGGAGGCGCGAAAAGTGCGCCAGCCAAAGCTCCGGCTACTATCAGACACAGGCCGCCGGCCATGGCCATCACGAGCTTTTGGATTTTCACCGGTTGCTTCGGCGCCAGATAGAAACAGTACAGCGCGACACCGAGGACCAGCAGCGATGGCAACGCATCCAGCAATTCGATGGAAGTCCCGGGCAACGCGGTGTGGGAACTGGCAAAGGGCCGCAGCCAGCCTCCCAGGAATAGCGTGGTGGCGATTCCGGCGACAATGATCATGTTCGCGTATTCGGCCAGAAAATAAAGCGACCAGCGAAAGCCGCTGTATTCCGTCATGTAACCGGCGACCAACTCCGATTCCGCCTCAGGCAAATCGAAGGGAGCGCGATTCGTTTCCGCAATCGAGCCGACCATATAAATAAAAAATCCAATGGGAACATAAAAAATGAACCATATGCCCTGGTCGTACTGGGCCATTACGATGTCTTTCATCGAAAGCGAGCCGGCCAGGAGCAGAGCGGAAATCAATCCGAGTCCGGCGGCGGTTTCGTAGCTGACCAGTTGCGCGGCGCTACGCAGAGCACCGAGCAGCGAGTAATGGCTGTTGGAAGCCCATCCACCAAGGACGATGCCGTAAATTCCCAGCGAGCTGACTGCGAGGATGAAGAGCAGGCCGATGTTCAGGTCCGCGATCTGAAACGCCGGACCAATCGGAAGCGCGGCATAGGCGAGCAAAGCCATGGTGACGCTTACGAGCGGCGCCAACCAAAACAAGAGCCGGTCAGCTTTCTCCGGGATGATGTCTTCTTTTAAAAGAAGTTTCACCGCGTCGGCGATGGGCTGCAACAAGCCATGCGGACCAACTCTCATTGGCCCCAGTCGAGCCTGCATGTCCGCCATCACTTTTCGTTCCACTAGAACGATGTAACCGGCGAGCAACGGCAGCACCGCAACGATCACCACAGCGTAAAGAACCGGCAAAACCAGCCGCATGATCGACGGTGAAAGCAAATGGCTCATTAGCGGTCCACTTCTCCGAGCACGATGTCGATGGTCCCGATGATGGCGACTACATCGGCGACCAGCGCGCCGCGCGCCATTTTGTCGAATGCCTGCAAATTAATAAATGACGGAGGGCGTACACGCACACGATACGGCTGGGTGGTGCCGTCGCTCACGATGTAATAACCAAGCTCGCCCTTGGGCGCTTCGATTGAGTGGTACACCTCGCCCGGCGGTGGCTTCAAAACTTTTCCGATGCGCGCCATGATCGGTCCGGCCGGAATATTTTCGATGGCCTGTAGGCAGATCAGGCGCGATTGCCGCATTTCTTCCATTCGTACAACGTAACGGTCGTAGGTGTCGCCCGTCTCGCGCGTGGGAATCTCAAATTTATATTGGTCATAGGCGGCGTAGGGCATGGCCTTGCGCAAGTCCCACTTCATACCGCTCGCGCGCAGCACTGGCCCGGTAACGCCCAGAGCAATGGCATCCGCAGCGGAAAGAATTCCGACGCCCTTAGTGCGGCCGACCCAAATGCGATTTTCTGTGAGCAGCGTTTCGTACTCATCAATCTTGCGATCGAAGTCGTCGCAGAACCGCTTCACATCCTGCTCGAAACCGTCGTAGGTTTCGTACTGCAGACCACCGATGCGGAATGCGTGCGTGGTGAGGCGTGCACCGCAATACTTCTCGAAGATTTTAAGAATTTCTTCGCGCTCGCGGAAACAGTAGAAGACCGGGGTGAGCGCGCCGATATCCAAAGCGTGTGTACCGAGCCAGAGCAAGTGGCTGGCGATTCTTTGCAGCTCAGTCAGGATGGTGCGAACTACGCGCGCGCGTACGGGCGCTTCCGTGCCCAGTAATTTTTCCACCGCCTCGCAATAACCCAAACCATTTGACACTGCGGCGACATAATCCATGCGGTCCACATAGGGCGCGAACTGCTGGTAGCTGCGATGTTCCGCAATTTTCTCCACGCCACGGTGCAGGTAGCCGATGATGCATTCGGAGTGCACCACGCGCTCGCCGTCGAGCTTCAGCTTCACACGCAGTACTCCGTGCGTGGAAGGATGCTGCGGGCCCATGTTCAAAATGATTTCGTCGGCGCCCAGCACGGTGGTGCTGACGTTGGAAAGTTCGGTGATGCGCGGGTCGCTCATCTCTATTGGCCGCTCTCGATGCCCAGGTTCTCGCGAACCCAATCGGTGTCTTGCTTCAAAATGTCGTAATCCTTTCGCAGCGGATAGCCTTGCCATTCGTCGGGCATCAAAATGCGTTTCAGGTCCGGATGGCCTTCGAACACGATTCCAAACATGTCGTAGCATTCGCGTTCAAGCCAGTTTGCGGCGGGCCAGATTTCGCAGACGCTGGGAACTGGCTCGGTCTCCCCGGCGTGCGCTTTCAGACGGACACGCTCATTTTTCGCGAACGAATACAAAATCAGGATTACGTCGAAGCGCTTTTCACGCTTCGGCCAGTCCACGGCGGTTAAATCCACCAGCATGTCGAACTTTTCTTCATCGTGGCAATAGCGCGAGATTTCGCGGAGTTGGTCGGCGGCAATTGTGACGATGGCCTGCTTCCGATCGAGCGTGGCCTCGCGGATGGCATCACCAAAACGCGCCTTGAGCTTTTGCACGAGTTCGTTGTCGAGAGGTAGAGGCTTCGACGCGGCTTCCTTAGCCGGAGGTGCGGCAGCTTTTGGCGCAGCGGCAGCCGGGGCGGCAGGTTTTGCGGCAGGTGTTCCCGGAGCAGCGGGGGTTGTTCCCGCTGGTGCCGGCGGTTTCGGCGCGGGTCGATCCCCCGATTTAGGCGGGTCAGCAGCAGAAGCGGTTTGGGAAGGCTCCGCTGGCTTCTGCGCCATGGGCTTTTCATCCGCCCCAGAAGCCGGCGGTTTCGAAACTGGATCTTTTTCCGAAGGGTCGTTGGCCATCGATTCCGTTTCAACAAGCTGCCGGTCCCCAAGAGCCGCGAACAGCCCGCCTTTTTAACACACCCCAAAAAACCGCGTCAAACGAGTTGAGATTTAAATGCGTTGTAGCGCGTTGGCCGGCACAGGCAAAATTCGCCCGTTACACCCAATCCAGCGCGCCTTTGCGGTACAGCCACACGTAGCCGACCAGCAGGATGCCCAAAAAGACGAGCATGGATACCAAGCCGTATGCGCCTAACTGGCTGTACTTTATCGCCCAAGGAAATAAAAATATTGTTTCGACGTCAAATATAACGAACAAAATAGCCACGATATAAAAACGCACCGAATAGCGTCCGCGCGAGCTTCCTTCCGGCGGCACACCGCACTCGTAGGGTTCCAACTTCGCGCCCGTAGCGCGCATTTCCGGCCGAATGTATTTGAAAATAATCAGTGTGACTGCGGGAAAAGCCGCGGCGAGAAGTGCGTAAATCAAAATCGGGATGTATTGGCTCGGCATCTCCGAATTAAGACGGCATCCTAGCACACCATTCGAGAGCCAGCCAGTGCCATCAGGAGCAATTTAACAACCAGCCTCGGTCTATTTATTCAGGGCCGAGGGCCAGTTGACCACAATCGATGCCGCTGTACCGGTTTGGACGCCGACTGGTGTGAGAATCAGGAGCCTGCCGTCCGGCGCGGGAGCGATCTCGCTTACTCCGTTACTCGTTGAATAGATCTTCTTCGAAGGACCGGCCTTGAATGTATTCTTTGTTTCAACCGGAAGCGCTATGACGCTACCGCCCGCGTCAATGTAATACAGTGTCTTACCGTCGTGACTCCACGCTGAGAATCGAATAGATTCTACGTTACTCAAACCCTGGCTGGATATTTGCCACTTTTGCTTGGCATCGGGAAAGTCGGTGACGTAGAGCTCCGGGCGGCCCGACTCGTTAGAAGCGTAGGTCAACAGATGGCCGTCGGGAGAAAGATTCCCGGCATATTCAACAGCCGGCGTTTGAACCAACGGTACGAGCTTATGCTCGCCGGTCACCGATAAAGTTTCTACGTCCTGATTGCTCTTCAAATTTTGAACAGTCATCACGAGCGTTTGACCGTCGGCGGACCAGTCGGACGGATACTTCGAGATTTGGTCCGGGGCGAGCAGTTGTTCAGTCGCGCTGCCTTGCCGGCCAGTTTTCCGTATCTCGAATCCGTTATTGACCGAGACAGCGAAATCTTGCCCATTGGGATCCCATACCCCAACGAACAATCCGGCAGGATCAAATGTCGCTCGAGACAGCGTCGCCCGTTGGGAATCCATGATCCACAAGTCGCGCTTGGTTGATTGCTGGCCCCGTGTGAGCAGGATTTGACGACCATCGGGTGAAATACTTGCACCAAAATAATAGTCCGGCTCTCCCAACTTGGCCACTTCGGCGCCATTGCGATCGAGCCATATAATCTGGTGCTTTGGAGATTGGTCTCGCTGATAAATGAGGGTACCATTCTGCGACACCGAAAAATTTCCCAGCGATTTTCCTGTTGCGTATTCCACGTTTCCCACCACCGGGACCGGCACGCCACGCACAGACTGATGACCCGGATCAAACGGCTGGGCCACCAAATTCCCGTCCGTCATATAGAGAACCGAGCCACTCGAATACTGTACATTGGATTTCGTTTGCAGGATTACGTGGAAATCCGTCGAATCCAATGATCCGACCGCAATGCCGTCGTCAGACGTAAAGAGAAAATGTTTGCCGTCGGGAAGGAAAGAAGGCCAGCGATGGCTTTGCAGGGCTGAAGTCTGCTTCACCGCTGTAACTGCGACAGGAGTTCCACCGCTTTCTGGAACCTTATATAGCGGCTCTTTCAGTCCCGGCGTGAATACGATTATGCCATCCTGATTCCAAGTGCCGCCGCGACCGGCTGTGGCGTCACAAAGAATCTGCACCACTCCGCCTGCCGCTGGAACGCGCTTCAGCTTTGCGTCGGCGAAAAAGCCCAGATTTCGGCCGTCGCCTGACCAAAAAGGATAGGAGGCGCCGTCGGTACCTTGCAACGGCTGAGCCGTGGCGGAATTCAGCAGGCGAACGAAAATGATCTGCTTGCCTTGGCCGTCGGCAACGAATGCGATTGCAGAACCGTCCGGCGAAATCGCAAACTGATTGTCTTTGCCGACCGTTCCATATGCGAATCCGTCGGGTGGAGTCAATTCGGCGCTAATCACTGGTTTCGGCTCGGAAGCTTTGCGAGCGTAAAAAATTGCGGCGGCAATTGCGCACGCTGTAAGAATTCCCAATACGATTAGTGAGATCTGAGACCATAGCGCGCGGCTCTTTCGTTGGGCCACTACCGGCGCGGGAATTCCTACAGCCGAGCCTGCGTCGGCAATCCATTGCAACTCGCGCTTCAAATCGCCGGCGCTTTGCCAGCGGTCGTCCGGATCTTTGGAGAGGCAAGTGCTAGCGATGCGCTGAAGCGCCGGCTGCGAGAGCGGCTGTAGATCGCTGATTGGGCGCGGCTCTTCTCTTAGAATTGCGGCGATCAGGCTCGCCTGCGTTTTAGCTTCGAAGGCCTTTTTCCCTGTCGCCATTTCGTACAACGTCGCGCCGAACGAAAAAATATCGCTGCGTGCGTCCGCTTCCCCGCCATCGAGTTGTTCGGGTGACATGTATTGGAGCGTGCCGACGATGGTGCCCTGCGTGGTGAGCGCGGCGTTTTGAGTGCTGCCCAGCAACGGCTGACTCATGGTAGGAGACAACGCGGGATCGGTCACGACCGGTGCAGTCGCTTTGGCCAAACCGAAATCGAGGAGCTTCGCGCCGGACTTCGTCAGCATCACGTTGCCGGGCTTCAGGTCGCGATGAATCACTCCCTGACGATGCGCTTTTTCCAATGCTTCGCAGATTTGGATGGCTATGCGCGAAAGTTCCAGCGGGGCGAGCGGACCGCGTTCCAGACGCTTCGCGAGCGTCTCGCCCTCGATGTACTCCATGACGAGATAGTCGGTGCCATCCTGGCGGCCAATGTCATAGAGCGCGCAAATATTTGGATGGTTCAGGCTGGAGACGGCGCGCGCCTCGCGTTCGAAGCGCTGGCGTACTTCCGGGGCATCCGCCAAGTGTGGCGGAAGAACTTTCAGCGCCACGGTACGATCAAGCCGCGTGTCTTTCGCGCTGTAAACTTCCCCCATGCCACCTGCGCCAATAGGCGCAATAATTTCGTAGGGGCCTAAGCGAGTTCCGGTAGCGAGCGGCATTACGCGCGGGATTATACGTGAGGCGGCCTATTAGGGCCAACGTTCTCAAATGCGTCTTGCCTAGTTCTTAATCGTGGCGTGCGCCGTGGAGAATTGAAACCGAATGAGGGAGAAATTCAGAGATGGCGTCGAGCGATTCGACAGCGCCGCGAGGACTCCCCGGGAGATTAATGATGATGGTGGTGCCGCGAATTCCGGCAACACCACGCGACAAAATTGCGCGAGGAGTTTTCTTGGCACCTTCCAAGCGCATATGCTCGCCGAAACCGGGGATGAGCCTTTCGGCAACGGCAATGGTGGCCTCGGGCGTAATGTCGCGCGGACCCACGCCGGTTCCGCCCGTGGTGAGGATCACGTCAGACTCGCTCGCGTCGGAAATATCTTCTAAGAGCGTCTGAATTGCACAATGGTCGTCGGGTAAGACCTTTGAGGATACGACCTCCCAGCCGAGTTCTTTACAACGCGCCATTACCGCAGGGCCCGAGCGATCTTCCGATTTTCCCGTGCTCACAGAATCGCTTATTGTAATAATGGAAACGCGCATGGCGGGGTTTGCGGCGAACTATCCTTCGGTTACTTTCTGATCTTCCGTGGTGGACTGATTCTGCTCTTCATCGATCAGGCGCAAGGCTTCCATCAGCAGGCCGGTGGTGGTGCGAGAAATCGTGGAGCGCGTAGGCCCCACGTTGAAATCGATTTCAAATTCGCCGTCCGTCCAACGCACGGCCTGAAACACCGCCGCCTCGCCTTCGGTGGAACCAAACCGCGCGTCTTTGCATTGCCCGGAGGAAAAGAACAACTCACAAGTTTCCCCGCCGCGATGGATGCCTAGCTGGCATGTTTTTTGGCCCATCTCCAGCGACTGCATCAAGTCCATGATGCTCATTTCTTCCAGGCGGCCTTGAATCACTCCAGGCCGCACCTGGCGCTTCTGCAGTTTTTCAAGTTGCAGACGGTCTACAACTTTCTTCGTGCGTCGAACTAGATCGTTAATAAAAAATGGCTTGGAGATGAACTCCTCAACCCCTTCAACGATGGGGCGGAGTTTTTCTTCGATATCACCGCGGCTAGCGAGAAAAATAAAAGGGATTTGCTTGGTTTGTTGGCGCGTGCGAAGTTTTTCGTACAGCTGGCGGCCATCGAGGCCCGGCATGCGATAATCGCAAACCACGAGGTCAGGCGGATCGTCCACTATTTTCAGAAGCGCGTCGGCGCCATCCGCGGCAGCGCGCGCGTCGCAGTGCGGCATCAGCCCTTTCATCAAGAGGTCGAGGATCAGAGCGTTATCATCGACCACCAGGACTTTCACATCTTTCCCGAGCGTCATCGCTTCACACGTTTTCCTGCGTGGGTATAGTCACCGCTGCGTCCGCCCGACTTCTTCACCAGGTACAGTTCGGTGATTTCGATGCTGCGTTCCAGAGCTTTGCACATATCGTAAATCGTAAGTGACGCAACCGCCGCGGCCACCAGCGCTTCCATCTCGACCCCGGTCGGGCCAGTCGTGGTAGCTTCCGAGGTCACCTCAATTCCATTCTGGCATAGCTTTGCGGCCACATCTACGTGCGTTAACGCGAGGGGATGACAAAGTGGAATCAGCTCGGAAGTTCGCTTGGCGGCCGTGATTCCTGCGATCCGCGCAATTTCCAGCGGATTTCCTTTTGGCGATTTCAGTCCACGCACGCTGGCGACGGTCGCGCGCTGCATGCGTACGAATGCGTGGGCCATCGCGGTGCGCGATGTTGCCGGCTTCGCGGACACATCCACCATCCGTACGCGCCCGGTGCGGTCGTAATGCGAAAGTTTTTTCCTGGCCACCAACTTTTTCGCCATATCAAAAAAGTCCGCGGCGGGGCAGGATATCGACTATTTCGCCGGCTTCGAGCTTGAGCTTCGATTCGTGTACCACTAAAAAGCAATTGCCTCGAACCACCGAGCCGATGTCGCCCGAACCTTCCCAGTGCAATGCTTCCACCGTGGCTTCGCCGGACGGCCACTTCACTCGCGCTGGAAGAAAATGCGCGAGCGGCGGTTTCTCGTCCAACGGATGTGCCAGCTTGGCTTTGAACAGGTGCAGCGACCCTGGCGTATGTCCGCTCATCGCTTCGATTGCCGGTACCACTAGTAATTCGAAAGTCACCATGGTCGAAACCGGATTTCCGGGCAGCCCGAACACGGGAGTGTTGTTGCACGCGCCAAAAACCGCAGGACGGCCAGGGCGAATGGCGATCGCGTCAAAGAAAAATTCAACGCGCATTTCTTTCAGAACCTGTTCGACGAGATCGTATTTCCCCACTGACACGCCCCCGGTCAAAATTACGATATCGACTTTCAACGCCTGTTCGATTCGAGTGCGAAGCTCCGTCACATTGTCGGGCGCAATGCCCAGCACCAACGGTTCGCCGCCCACCAGCGAAACTTGCGCGGCGAGCGAAATGCTGTTGCTGTTGCGGATTTGAAATCGCTGCGGAGAATCGCCTGCGAAAATTATTTCGTCGCCGGTGGAAAGAATTGCGACACGCGGCTTCTTCGCTACTTCCACTTTGCAGCGTCCCACTTGCGCGGCCATGGCAAGTTCGGCATACCCGAGGCGTTTGCCGCGCTTGATTACGCTCTCGCCCACCCGCGTTTCCTGACCTTCCACAACGTAATGCTGTCCGGGACGGACGGCGTGTTGGATGATTACAGAATCGCCCTCTACGCGGGCATCTTCGAGCATGACCACTGCATTCGCTCCGCGCGGTAACGGCGCACCAGTCATAATCTGCACAGAGGAGCCGGGTTCCATTTGGCCTTGGAATGCGCGGCCGGCGCGGCTTTCGCCGATCAATCGCAAATGCGTTCCGGGATTGGCGGCATCGGCGGCGCGGACGGCAAACCCGTCCCGCGTGGAACGATCAAAAGGAGGATAGTTGCGGTCTGCAATTACATTTTCCGCGAGGATGCGGCCGAGCGCCCGAGATGGATCGTCGGCGAATTCGATTGTTTCCGTTGCTGGAGGCGCGGTTGCACGCGCGGTCACAACCTCAATCACTTTTGCGCGGGCCGCTTCGTGGGAAAGCATGGGGGTATGTTTGCAGCACTACAGCCAGGATGACAGCTTGGTTCCTCGCGGGACAATTGTAGCATCGCGCTCGGGGCCCGTGGATATCATCCCGATTTCAACTTGCAGCTGGTCGGATATAAAATTCAAGTAATCGCGCGCCGCAAGAGGCAATTCTTTCACGTCGCGAATTCCGGGCGTGGGCGTTTGCCAGCCAGGCATGGAGTGATATTCAGGCTCGATTTCCGCCAGCGTTTCGGCATCAGGCGGCATTTCCGTCAGGCGTTTTCCTTTATGACGATATCCAGTACAAATTTTTATTTCTTTCTGCGCGTCGAAGACATCGAGTTTTGTGACGACCAGGGAATCTATGCCGTTCAGCATTTTCGCAAATCGCAAGACTTCCAGGTCCAGCCATCCACAACGTCGCGGACGCCCGGTGACAGCTCCAAATTCTTTGCCACGTTCGCGGACTGCCTGCGCGTCGAGGTCCGGCATCTCGGTGGGAAATGGGCCGCTGCCGACGCGCGTTGTATAAGCTTTCGTGACTCCGGCCACGCCTGTCAACCGCGTTGGCGCCACGCCAAGTCCAGTGGCTACGCCGCCGGAAGTGGCATTTGACGAAGTAACGAACGGGTAGGTTCCGTGATCGATGTCCAGCATGGTGCCTTGCGCGCCTTCAAACAAAACGCTCTCGCCATTATCGAGCGCGCGATTCAGGAGTACTCCCGTATCGGCAACCAATCCGCGAATGTGCGCAGCCAGCTCCAGATATTGCTCGAGCAATCCCACGGTTTCCAGCGGATGTCCGTAGGTGGCCTGACTGATCGCATTTTTCTCGACGATCACGCGTTCGAGCTTTTCCGGAAACCGCTCGGTATCGAGCATGTCGCAAACGCGAATGCCGCGCCGCGCCATCTTGTCTTCATACGCTGGACCGATTCCGCGCGACGTGGTGCCAATCTTCGCTTCGCCGCGCGCTGATTCCGCGGCTTTATCCATTTCGCGATGATAGGGAAAAATTACGTGCGCGCGGTTGCTCAGAAAAAGGCGCCCGCGAACTTCGACGCCGGATTTTTTCAGGTTTTCGAGCTCGGTGACCAGCGCGGCGGGATCCACCACCGTTCCGGCGCCGATCACAGCTTTTTTGTCAGGTCGAAGAATACCGCTGGGGATCAACTGCAGGATGTATTTATGTCCATCGAAGATAACGGTGTGGCCGGCGTTGTGTCCGCCGGCATAGCGCGCGGTGTAATCGAACGATGAAGCCAGATAGTCAACGACTTTGCCTTTGCCCTCGTCGCCCCACTGCGCTCCGATTACGACGACCGCCTTTGTTCGGGCCTTCTGCGCCACTCGCGCTCCCATTTTCGTCCGCAGGCCGCACCTTGCCGAGCCATTTCAAAAGCTTAAGCCTTACAGGTGGGCCTGGATGACGAACAACGACCTACAATCCTACGCCGCGCTTAACTCTAAACGCAAGCCCATCACGCGGCGGGTTCGTTCGCCCCTGGAGGATGCATTCCATCGTCAGCGACGAGCCGCGTATCGGAAGCAGTCGCGGGCGTGGTCGTTCACCATGCCGGTGGCTTGCATGAAGGCGTAACAAATGGTGGTGCCGACGAAGCGGAAGCCGCGGCTCTTCAAATCTTCGCTCATCGCATCGGATTCAGGGGTGCGCGCAGGCGAGCGCCGAGAAGTTCGCCAATCGTTTTTCTTGGGCTTGCCGCCGACGAATTGCCAGATGTAGCGATCGAACGTGCCGAACTCTTTCTGCACTGCTAGGAATGCTTGCGCGTTCGAAATAGAGGAAGCGATTTTCAGCCTGTTGCGGACTATGCCAGGGTCGGCTAACAGCGCGCGGACTTTGTGTTTGTCATATTGAGCAATCTTCGCGGCATTGAACCGGTCGAAGGCCCGGCGATAATTTTCGCGCTTGTTGAGAATTGTTTCCCAACTCAAACCCGCCTGCGCGCCTTCCAGAATTAAAAACTCAAAAAGAACGCGGTCGTCGTGCACCGGTCTGCCCCACTCCTCGTCGTGATACTCGACCATGAGAGGCTTGGTAGCCCAATGACAGCGCTGAATTTCTTTTTTCGTTTTTTTCGTCACAGGCGGTCTTTCAGGGGAAGGATCGGCAGCGTTCACGACGACTTGTCGAAGGAACTGCCGGTTTGCGCCGCAGAAAGACAACGGGGACAAAGACAATCGCCGTAGCGCGCGCGAAGCTCACTCAGAGTTTTCTGCTCGAGCTTCGCGCCTTCGCACCAACAACTTCCCATGGACGAGCCGCAGGAAAACTTCTCTCCGCAAGCTTCGCAGGTCTTCTGCGTCGGCGAGTTCCCAACAGTTTGTGGGCCAGTAAAACTGGCGCGCATGCGCCACCGCCCTTATATTGCGGAGTTTGCGCTACGAAATATGGCGCTGAACAACTTTCTCGATCGCGTCCTTGGGGACTGCTCCCACCAGCTGGTCCGCCACCTGTCCGCCCTTGAAAATCAGCAACGTCGGAATTCCGCGAATGTTGAATTTCCCGGCCGCGTTGACATTTTCATCCACGTTCAACTTCACGACTTTCAGCTTGCCCGCGTGGTCCTTGGCAATCTCTTCCACCGTGGGAGAAAGCATGTGGCATGGACGGCACCAATCGGCCCAGAAATCCACGAGCACGGGCTGCGTCTTGCTCGCTTCAATCACATCTTTGTCAAAACTTGCATCACTCACTGCTTGAATGTCTGCCATTTTCGTTTTTTCCTTGTTGCGCAGTTCCGGTCAGCCCAGGAGCCGAACCGCGTCTGTGCCTAGCTTTTAGATGTTCCAGCAACTCGCGGGATTCTAGACCTCTTAGCTGCTTCATATAGCGTGACATAGGATGCCGCCGAAGTCTTCCACGAAAAATCCTTAGCCATGCCATTCCTTTGAATTGTCTGCCAGGTCTGTTCGGATTGGTACATTTTCGACGCCGTCCGCAAGCAGTCAAGCAATGCCTTCCCATCGTAGGCATCGAATTTGAAGCCAGTTCCCTGCTGCGTTGGGGGGTCGAAAGTCTGGACAGTATCGTCCAATCCTCCGGTGGCGCGCACCACAGGGACCGTACCGTATCGCAAACTGTATATTTGGTTCAAGCCGCAGGGTTCGTAACGCGATGGCATCAGGAAAATGTCTGCGCCAGCCTGAATTTTGTGCGCCAGGGCGTCATCGTAGCCGATCTTAGCTCCGGCCGATGATGGATAGGTTTGCGCCAGCAGTTTAAACAGGCTTTCGTATTCCGGCTGTCCATTGCCTAGCACCACGAGCGACAGATTCTCGTTCATCATTTCGGCGGCGATTTGGGCTATCAGATCGAAACCTTTCTGATCGGCAAAACGGGAGACAATTCCAATCAGCGGGCGTTCCAAATCTTCCGGCTTATCCGACGGCAGCCTGAAAATCTTCAACAAATCTTTCTTGCAAGCTTTCTTGCCTTCCAGGTTTTGCGCCGAATAATTCTGCGCTATGAGTTTATCCGTCTCGGGATTCCAGACCGAATAGTCCGCGCCATTCAAAATTCCCACTAAGCGATCCGCGCGCTGCAAAACTACTCCCTCTAGTCCCGCGCCATACTCCGGTGTTTGGATTTCTTTGGCGTAGCGGCGGCTAACCGTCGAAAGATAATCGGCGAAGAGCAAACCGCCCTTCAGGAAACTTATTCGGCCGTAGAATTCCAACGCGTCGAACGAAAAAAGGTTGGCCGGCAGACCTGCCTTGCGAAGAGCAGACTGCGGAAAAATCCCCTGATATGCGAGGTTGTGAATGGTGAGAACCACGGGAAGCGAGCGCACCGCCGGATCGTTGGCATGCTGGGTGCGCAACAGAACCGGCACGAGCGCCGTTTGCCAGTCGTGGCAATGAATCACGTCAGGCAGCAAAACGCGCTTCGCGAATTCAATTGCTACGCGCGAAAATTCAGTGAAGCGCTCGGCGTTATCGGGATAGTCGCCGGACTTGTCACCGTAAGGATGTTCGCGCTCGAAATAGCCGGGGTCGTCAACGAAGAAATAGCGCACGCCCGCAACCGAAACTCCCTCCGCAATCGAAGGAAAGCGAATTTGATCGCCGAGCGAAACGGTAACGCTTGAAACTAACGTAGAGGTAATCTTATTGCCTCGGTAGCGAGGAAGCAGCACGGCGACTTGGTGGCCCATTTCCACCAGCGCTTTGGGTAGCGCTTGCACCACGTCCGCGAGCCCGCCCGTTTTCGAGTAGGGCAAGCCTTCCGAAGCCACGAATAAAATTTTCATCAGTCCTCGAACGAAATAAAAACGGTAGCGGAACGTTCCAGCTTCGTCAAGCGTGTTGCCAACCGCTTTTCAAAGACAGCGCAACGAATTTCGCCCACGAATTCTTCGCCGCGCTCCGCGCTGCATTGCTACACTCTGCATCGGCATGGCTCGACAGCGCATGGGACAGCACTTTCTTGGTGACGCTGCGTGGCGGCATCGCATTTTCAAGATTCTTTCTCCACGCGCGAACGAAACATGGATCGAGATCGGCGCGGGCCATGGAGAAATGACCCAGGTGCTTGCCGCGGACGGACGTCGAGTGGTTGCCATCGAAGCCGATCCGCCGCTGGCTGAAGATTTGCAAGAAAAGGTTAGCTTGCATCCGCGCGAATGGCCCAAGGTCGAAATTGTTTCCCGCGATGTCCTCCCAGTCGATTTTCGCGAACTGGCCAGCGGCAATTTTCATGTGTATGGCAACTTGCCGTATTACATCACTTCGCCAATCCTGCATCACCTGTTCGAATATGCCAGCCAGATTCTTTCCATTCACATCGTCATTCAGCTTGAAGTTGCGGAACGCATTGTGGCCGAGCCTGGCCGGCGCGAGTACGGCTATCTATCCGCGCTCTGCCAGTATTACGCGAATCCGACGATCGTCTTGCGCATTCCGCCCGGCGCATTTCGCCCACCGCCCCAAGTGCAATCCGCGCTCGTGCGAATGACGCTGCCCGGCCAGCGTGCCACATTAAGCGTCAGCAACGACAAACAGTTTTTGCGATTTATTCAGGGATGCTTTGAACAGAAGCGCAAAACTTTGCGAAATAACCTGAAGCAGCTCGCACCCGACCGGAAAATCCATGAAGCGTTAGTAGAGTCCGGATTGCGTCCCGATTCTCGCGCCGAACAATTGACGCTGGCGCAATTCGCTTCCCTATTCGCGAGTCTTACCTAGTTTCAGGTTTTCAGCCTCTTGCAAGTCTTCGATCACGGCGCCGAGGCGATCCGGAAAATTTGTCATGACTCCGTCTACGCCCGCCGCAACCACCCTGCGCATTTCTTCGGGATGGTCCACGGTCCAGGTGGCGACTTGTAAATCCGCTCCGTGCGCTTGCTCCACCAATTCCCGCGTTACAAGACAAGCCTTGGGACAAAGTTGCCGCGCGCCAAGCTCGATAGCTTCTTTCACGCAATCGGTTCCAGCTTCTTGCACCAGAAAACCCATCATTACAGACGCGTCCACGCGTCGAAGCGCTGCTAGCGTAGCTTGGTCGAAAGAAATCACAATCGTGCGCCCGGCATACTCCGAGGCTTGCAACGCCGCGATCAGCGAATGATGCATGCCCCAAGACGCGTCATACTTCACTTCCAGATAAAAGATCACGTCGTGCTTGCGTGCGAACTCCAGGACTTCCTCCAGCGTAGGAATACGCTGGCCCATGTGTTCGCGGTCGTACCACATGCCTGCGTCCAGTTTTCGAAGTTCCGCCAAGGTAAAATCGCGAACTTCGCCGCGTCCGTTGCTAGTGCGCTCGAGCGTCGAGTCGTGGATGACAACGAAGCGCGCGTCGCGCGTGAGATGGAGGTCGGTCTCGATAAAACCGGCGCCCAATTGGACCGCGCGTTCAAACGCTGCCAACGTATTTTCAGGCGTATGGCCGGAAGCTCCCCGATGCGCTATGACCCATGGTTTTCGCATGGCGTGGGGCTATCGTAGCAGATAACGCAACCACGACAATTTGTCCTGGCGACCGGGGTTGTGGAAGTTGCAACTGTCCTTTGGGTGAGCAGAAAGTGCAGATTGTCCTGTTGAGCGTGCCTGCGCGCACCATGCAAATCGTTTCCCAAATAGGACAATGCTTTGCTCAGCGCGGAAGGCGCGTCAATGGATTGACACCGATATTGGATTTTGATCTTCGTGCGCGACGTCACAATTAACTATCTTGCTTCTCTGCTATCACATAGCATTGCCCGCTGTCCCCGTGCGCAATAGTACCCTTTGGTAAGCGGATTGCCCGCATCATTGCGTCAAAGACCAGAGGCTCCACAATGAGCAGCGCAAGATCGCAGATGAGCCTGACACTCGAGCCCTTGCAGCCGATGAACTCGGCTCCTGACGATTTTGACGCCGCTCGCGATTTGCCAGCCGGCTTCCTGGAATTTTTGCTTCCTCTTCACCGTTCCTTCACACCTCGCCAGCGCGAACTGCTCGACAAACGCGCCGCAGCTCTTGCCGCTTCGCATCAGGGCCGTTTGCCGAATTATCTGGCTCCTTCGCCTGCCACCACGGAGGCTTGGAAAATCGGATTGCCTGCATGGTGCCAGGATCAACGCAATCAGATGACGGGTCCTGCCGACGACGCGGAACTCGTGGTGAAAATGCTGAATTCCGGCGCGCCCGGTGTGATGCTGGACCTGGAGGACTCCACCGCGAATACGTGGTCGCACGTGATGCAGGGCGTAGCCAATATTCTTGCAGCGTTGCGCGGTGAGCTAACTTATTTCGATCGCAAGCGAAATCGCACCGTTGGAATCCAGCCCAGCGATACGGTGATTTCGCTGCGGCCGCGTGGTTTGCACATTCGCCAAGACAAAGTTCTCAACGGTGAAAAGCTGGCGGCTCCCTTGTTTGACGTCGCGCTCATAGCGTTTCAAGTAGACCCCGCAAAGTTGCGCCATCCGCCCACTTTTTACATCCCGAAATCTGAATCTGCCGAAGAGTCGATTTGGTGGCGCGGCCTGTTTCAGGCCATCGCGCGCGAAAAGGGCTGGCCTGCCGACTACATCAAGTGCATGGCGCTGGTGGAGGCGCACCCACTCGCCTATCAAATGGAGGAATTCGCGTACCACTTGCGCGATCATTTGCTCGCGCTCGATCTAGGCCGCTGGGACTACATGGCCAGCCTTATTCATTTCAACCTGCACGATCCTAACTGGGTGCTCCCGGACCGCAACGCGATTCCGCACAATGTCGCTTTCTTTCAGAACTTGCGCAACCTGATGCCCGATCTTTGCCACAAACATGGCTTGCTTGCCATTGGTGGAATGACTGCACTGTTTCCGAGCCGCGAGAATGCCGAATTGAACGCCCGCGCGCTGGCCGTGCTGGAAGAAGATAAGAAAAATGAAGCTGCGTCTCTAATGGATGGCGCATGGACTGGACACCCCGATCAAAACGAAATAGCCGTGAAACAGTTCCCCGCTCCCAACCAAACAAATGCGCGGCCGGCCAGACAGAACCCGCATCCCGATCTGCGCCCCATTCCACCTAACGTAGGCAAGCGAACGCTCGCCGGCACGCGCGCGGCAATTCGCACTGTGATTCGCTATCGCAACGGCGTGCTGAACGGCCGCGGGGCGAGTTTGCTGGAAGGCTATATGGAGGACCTCGCGACCGATCGAATCTACCGGCTGATGATTGCTCAGCGAATGCGTCATCGGGACCTGGTAAGCATCGAAGATGATAACGGCCGTGCCATCGCGCACACGCCGGAGCTTATTACTCGTCTGTTCGACGAAGAGCTGAAGCGGATCATCGGCGAGCTTCCGGCCGGCAGGTCTGAAGAAGCAATCGAGCGATTGACACAGGCGAGGATCTTGAGCGAAAGAATGATTGTTACCGAAGAGTTCAATCCGTCGTAGAGTAGACGCGAAAATGCGCAGCAGTAATGGCGCAAGTTGAAAAGTAGGGAAAGCAAGATCGAAGTTGTTTAGAAGCAAAGGCAACAGGGTCTGTCGAAGCAACATTGCCGCACAGGGAACGCGCGGCAATGCGCTGAGGGGATTCGACGGCAGCGGCCCTCGACCGATTTGGCAGTCGTTAGAACTTTCGCGCTTCGCCCAGCAGGGGACCTAGCGCGGTGAGTTCGATAGCCGAAGCGGTTCGCGCTAAGGAGGGGGACGTGGCGCTGTTCGTTATGTTGATTGTGGGAGTCGTAGTCGTACAGACGTGGCTCGACTGGCGCGATGCACGCAAAGACTGGGTGCTGCCCGATTGGGCCAAGGGCCTGGCGCTCGCCGGAGCCTTGGGCGCTCTGCTCACCGCTGTAACCTCGTCTGCTTCGTTCTTAATGCAGGATGCTGCTGGGGAATGGAGCAGCGCGTTTGGATCCGGACTGTTCTGGCCGGAGTTGGGTTTCCTGCTTTGCGCTTTGGCTGTAGTTCTGTTTGCCGTGCGCAAGAAGCGAATGCGGGTACTGCTCGTGCTATCCGCCCTGTTGATCGTGGCATTCTGGCTCGGCATGGTCTTTTCGTCATAGCCGCATAGACGCATCTCGATCCGACCGGCTTTGAAGTCCCTGCCTGCAGTCTAACGGCTTCCCCCCTTTTCCCGCCATTCGCCGGTAACCAGCCGCCATTGGCCGAAAAGTTAGAGACCTGCTCCGCGTTTGACTCTAATCTCGCTTCATGAACGGCAACAATGTTTCGGTGGGGGAGGAGAGCATGACAAAAGCGAATCAGCAGACGAGATTTTTGGTAAGCGGGTCGGTAGCCATTTCAGTGGCGGCAATCGTGCTGATTCTGGTGGGCTTGGTATTCCAGATGGCCGAACTCGGATCCGGACATGCTCAGCCGGACAACTCCTGGCTGTTTTCTGTGCTCGCGTCGAACATTTGGAATATCCTTTCGCTGCGCATGAATGTCTCCGCTATGCAAGATTTCCTACGATTCTGGCCACTGCTGCTGGTGAGCCTGGGCTTGGCGATTATGCTAGCCACTCGCCAGAACAATTCCCGCCGGTTGTCCGGCAACCGCAAGGAAGGTTCTCGTGGCCTGTAAGCCCAGGTCCGCTGGCTGGAGCCTCGCTTTTGGGCTATTTGTTGCCGCTGCGGGTGTGGTTCTGCTGCTCGACCAACAAGGAGTTCTGGATGCCGGAAAGGTCTTTCAATATTTCTGGCCGACAATGTGCGTCACATTTGGAACGATATACCTGTTCCAGGGCGGCGGCCGCCGTATGTGGGGCGGCATTCTGCTGGTCATCGGCATTCTTCTCGCTTTGGATTATTCGGGCGCCGCGCACATCCCCATCTGGCCGTTAATTATTATTGCGATCGGCGGTTTGATGATGTGGCAAGCAATCGCGCCGCATACCAATCCTCTAACCGGAAACGTAGCAACCTGGCGCGAACGAATCAGCCGATGGGGCGGAGGCAGCTCCACGGATTCCGACTTTAACCAGGTCGCAATTCTGGGCGGATTCAAGCGCCGTTTCAGCGGTAAGAATTTTCGCGGCGGCAATATCCTGACGATCTGCGGAGGTTTCGACATCGATTTGCGGCAAGCCAGTATCGAAGGCGATGCCGCCGTAATCGACGCTACCTCCGTCATGGGCGGCGGAGAAATTAAAGTCCCTTCGTCGTGGGTTGTTTCCATCGAAGGTATGGGAATTATGGGCGCGTATGTTGACGAGACAAATCAGATTCCGCCCACGGACTCCGCACCCCGCCAGCAATTAATTGTAAAAGGCATCGCGTTCATGGGCGGCGTGGTCATAAAGAATTAAAGAAATCGTATGCACCCGATATTCTCCCAAATTCGCCGGCTCGCCCTGTACCTTCTCGCATGGATGCCGATTGCGGGAATGTTGGCCTACCTGCTCACTATTCCAGGGCAGATTACGCTAAGAGAAGCGGTGGTCCTCTCCATTCCTTTGTCGCTGGTCTATGCATTTATCTGCCTTTCTTCCTGGTACTCCTGCCGCGGAAATTCTCTTGAGAAATTTGGCATAGGACGTCTGATTGCAACCCAAGTGACCGCCGGGTTGATCGCCAGCATTGTCTGGGCTTTTGTGGCGGTGGGAATCGCTAGCAGCCTCTCGAAGATGCCTTCGTTTATTGGGCTGAACGTTCGCTTTCGCCCTGAAATTCCGGTGATCCTTGGCTCGGGACTTTTGCTCTATCTGCTTTCCGTTACCTTCTACTACATCATCATCGCGGTGGAACTCTCGCGGGATGCGGAAGCCCGCGTGATGCAAGCCAGCGTGCTAGCTCGCGATGCCGAGCTGAAAGCGCTGAAAGCGCAGGTAAATCCGCATTTTCTTTTTAACAGCCTCAATTCCATCAGCGCGCTCACAACTTCCGACTCCGCCAAAGCCCGCGAGATGTGCATTCTGCTGGGAGATTTTCTTCGCCGTACACTCGGGCTCGGGGAAAAAACCTCAATTCCGCTGGAGGAAGAACTTTCGCTGATTCACGCATTCCTTGCGGTGGAAAAAGTGCGTTTTGGCGCGCGCATCCAAATGGAAGAAAATATAGACAAGAGCGCGCTGGACGTTCCGGTGCCTCCGCTGCTGTTGCAACCGCTGGTGGAAAACGCTGTGGTGCACGGCATTGCGAATCTGGTGGAGGGCGGATGGATTCGCCTCAGCATTCAATCCCGGGATGGCGACGTTTCCATCGTGGTCGAAAATCGCTTTGATCCTGAAGCTCCCGCGCGGCGCAGAAACGGAGTCGGACTCGCCAATGTCCGGCAACGCTTGCAAACGCGTTACGGAAACCGAGCCAGCTTTGCCGTGAAAGCGGAAGCCGAGTCCTACTGCGTAGCGCTAACCTTCCCGGCGGAAAAGAAGTTGCAAAACACATGAACCGCGAAGCGGGAACCAAAATTCGCGCCGTTATCGTGGACGACGAAGAACTCGCTCGTCAGGTTCTGCGCGAATTTCTGGGTGCGCATCCCGAAATCGAATTGGTCGCCGAATGTGCCAACGGCTTCGAAGCAGTGAAATCCGTTACAGAGTTGAAGCCCGACCTGCTTTTTCTCGATATACAGATGCCCAAGCTCGATGGCTTTGAGGTGCTCGAACTGATTGGCAGCGATTTGCGAGTGATCTTCGTGACTGCGTTCGACAGCTACGCCATTAAAGCGTTCGAAGTCCACGCTGTGGATTATCTTTTGAAACCGTTTGGAGCTGACCGTTTCGAAGCGGCTCTGAATCGCGCGAAAGAAGGCCTCGCCAGCAAATCCTCGCATGCAGAGAGGCCGCCCGTGGATCTAGCCGCTGCAGCGCGGCCTCCGTCGCAGCATCTTGATCGCATTGCGGTGCGCGATGGCACACGAGTTTTCATTATCCCGACCGCAAAATTGGATTACGTGGAAGCGCAGGACGACTATGTGGCGCTGGCAACCGAAGGCAAAAAACATCTGAAGCAGCAAACCATTTCAAGTCTGGAATCCGCGCTTGATCCGTCGCGGTTTCTGCGCATTCATCGCTCCTACATTGTGAACCTGGAGCGCGTGGTGAAGGTCGAGCCTTACGCAAAAGATACGCACGTCGCGGTCCTCGCGAACGGAACTCAACTCCCCGTCAGTCGCGCCGGCTATGCACGGCTCCGCGCTTTCCTGGACCGTTAGCGGGGCGAGCTCCCTAGCGTTTTAGTGTGCTGCCGGCGGATCGAGAATAATCTCAAAATATTGAGCCGGGCGCGTTCCCACGTTTGCGATCTGGTGTTGGTCACCAGCCGCAACGAAGGCTGCCGAGCCGGGACCTAGCTTCGTGATGTTGCCAGCGATCGTTACCTGCACTTCGCCTTCACTTACCAGAAACATTTCTTCCTGCTGATGATGATGTGCGTGTTGCGGCGAGCTTCCCGACAGCAGGAAAACTTCGTGAACGTGCAAATGAACGCCATTGCGTGTCATACCGTCGAGGATCGGGCGAAAGGTAGCGTTGGCCTCTTTCTGGGAAGTTAAATCCTCGAAGCGATAAGTATGCGATTGCAGTGTGCTTTGTCCGGGATTTGGCTTCGGAAGCAGCAACAGCGCTAGGCATGCGAGCAGAAGCTTTTGTCTCATCGGGCTCAGTCCCTCCGATTAAAGTCTAGCCGCGGACGACCGCGAGTCATAAAATTGCGGAGAGCCCTGTGCGGTCTCCATTACCCCTCGCGGAATGATTATCGGTCGTAAAACATTGAGCTTCCGCGTCTGGCCTCCCGTTCGCGTCCCAAAGGTGCGATGGCGACGAAACCGCCTATTTTCTTGACGAAACAGGGTGATTCCTGATACAAAGGTCGATTCTGTGTCGTAATTTCTCGCAATATGTAGGCTCCCGCCAAGGAGTCTTTATCCGGAGGAAGATCGAATGTGCTTCTGTCTTGCCCAACGTGTGACCGCCTGCGTACTGGGGGCTTTTTAATGCGGACTTTGCCCTCCTTGAACCTCTCGAATTTCTTCCGCACTGTGTTGAAATTAGTTACAGGATTTTTTGTGGTGCTCTTGGGTGCTGCCGCAGCGTTTGCGCAAGCGCCTGTGGAGGCAGAAGCGCCGGGCGGCGAAGCCAATCTGAAGTTGCCGGATTTGTCGTCGGTAAATTTTCTCGGCATCGACGGCCACAAGCTCCTGCTCTTCGGCATTTTGTTTTGCATCTTCGGTTTGGTATTCGGCTTGGTGATTTACACGCGGCTAAAGAATCTGCCAGTACATCGCGCGATGCGCGAAATTTCCGAGCTGATTTACGAGACCTGCAAAACTTACCTGATTACTCAAGGCAAGTTTCTAATGCTGCTGGAACTCTTCATCGCCGTAGTCATCGTGCTCTATTTCGGCGTGCTGCTGCATTACGAGGCTTTGCGCGTCATCATCATCTTCCTGTTTAGCGTGCTGGGAATCGCCGGCAGCTACGGCGTGGCCTGGTTCGGCATTCGCGTGAACACGTTTGCGAATTCGCGCACCGCATTCGCCGGATTACGCGGCAAACCGTTTCCGCTTTACCAGATTCCGCTGAAGGCGGGCATGAGCATCGGCATGATGTTGATTAGCGTCGAGTTGCTGATGATGCTCTTAATTCTTCTTTTCGTTCCCGGCGACTATGCCGGTCCTTGCTTCATCGGTTTTGCTATCGGTGAATCGTTGGGCGCGGCTGCCTTGCGAATTGCCGGCGGAATTTTCACGAAGATTGCCGACATCGGCTCGGACTTGATGAAAATCGTCTTCAAGATCAAAGAAGACGACGCGCGCAATCCCGGCGTAATCGCCGACTGCACCGGCGACAACGCGGGCGATTCCGTGGGACCCACCGCGGATGGTTTTGAAACTTACGGCGTCACCGGCGTCGCGCTCATCACCTTTATTTTGCTGGGCGTAAAGAGCCCGACCGTTCAGGTGCAACTGCTCGTGTGGATCTTCGTGATGCGCATCGCCATGCTGGTCGCCAGCGCGCTCGCTTATTTTATTAACGACCTGATCGCCAAAGCGCGATTCGCCAATGCGGCCGAAATGAATTTCGAATCGCCGCTTACGTCGCTTGTGTGGATCACTTCCATTATTTCGATCCTTATCACCTACGCTGTATCGTCTGCAATTATTCCCGAACTTGGCGGCGATCCAACACAATGGTGGAAGCTGGCGACCATCATATCTTGCGGAACGCTTGCCGGCGCGGTGATCCCGGAGTTGGTAAAAGTTTTCACCTCCACGGAATCCCGGCACGTTCGCGAAGTGGTCGCCTCTGCGCAAGAAGGCGGGGCATCTTTGGGCATTTTGTCCGGCTTCGTGGCGGGAAATTTTTCGGGTTACTACCTGGGACTTGCCATGGTGGGACTGATGTCCGTGGGTTACCTGGTCAGCTTGCAAGGGTTGGGAGCGCAAATGATCGCGGCCCCGGTCTTCGCTTTTGGCTTGGTGGCCTTCGGTTTCCTGGGTATGGGCCCGGTGACAATCGCGGTCGATTCCTACGGCCCCGTTACTGACAACGCGCAATCCGTGTACGAACTCTCGCTGATTGAAACCATTCCGAACATCAAGCAAGAGCTGAAAAAAGACTACAACATGGACGTGAACTTCGAACGCGCCAAAGACCTGCTCGAAGCCAACGACGGCGCGGGGAACACTTTTAAAGCCACTGCCAAACCTGTGCTGATCGGCACGGCGGTAGTCGGCGCAACCACCATGATTTTCTCGATCATCATGGCGCTCACTAACGGTATTACCGAAAACGTTGACAAACTTTCGCTCCTGCATGCGCCCTTCTTTTTAGGGCTCGTTACCGGCGGCGCGATGATTTATTGGTTCACCGGCGCGTCCACGCAGGCGGTAACTACCGGCGCCTATCGCGCGGTCGAGTTCATCAAAGCCAACATCAATCTCGCCAGTGCGGAAAAAGCGTCGGTTGCCGACAGCAAAAAAGTCGTCGAAATTTGTACCAAATACGCGCAGAAAGGCATGCTGAATATTTTCATCGCCGTGTTCTTCGCCACGCTGGCTTTCGCGTTCGTAGAGCCTTTCTTTTTCATTGGCTACCTCATCTCCATCGCTATCTTCGGTCTTTACCAAGCCATCTTTATGGCCGACGCCGGAGCCGCATGGGACAACGCCAAAAAGATCGTCGAAGTGGAACTGAAGCAAAAAGGTACGCCGCTGCATGACGCGACAGTCGTGGGCGACACCGTCGGTGACCCCTTCAAGGACACTTCTTCGGTGGCCTTGAACCCCGTAATCAAATTCACCACGCTCTTCGGTTTGCTTGCGGTGGAATTGGCGGTAAAGTTGACGCTTGAAACTGGCGGCATGCTGACGCACGTTCTGGCGGCCGCGTTCTTTCTAGTTTCTTTCTTTTTCGTTTACCGTTCGTTCTACGGGATGCGCATTAAGTCTGCAGAGTAAGGCTCCGCTCAGGAGAACAAAGATGGCCCACGCGAAAACTGCATTACGCTTGGCGCTTGGCGTGCTCCTGAGCCTTGGCATCGCTGCCGCCGCACAGACTCAAGACGATAAAGATTCAGCGGAAGCGGAGAAAAGAGAAGTCAAAAATTTCGTCCTGACCACAGACAAGCTAGATAAGTATGACGCCGCGGTAAAAGCGGTGCACAAAGTACAAAAAGATAATCCCACCCTCAAAAAACAGATGGATGACGACGACTCCCGCAATCCCAGCAACACGATCGCGGGCAGCGTGGCAACCATCGAAAAATATCCGCCGACAGCAAAGGCGATAAAAGACGCCGGCCTTTCTCCTCGCGATTTCGTGGTGATGACCTACACGTTGATTAACTCCGCGGCTGCCGTGCAGATGAAAAAGGCGGGGACCATCAAGGAATACCCGGACTCGGTGTTGCCAGAAAATGCCGCGTTCGTTGACAAAAACTACGAACGAATTAAGAAGATTTTTAACAGCGAAGACACTTCCGACAAACGACCGCAAAAGTAGCCAGCTTCGAGCTTAAGTCTTCACCAAACCAAGAAATTGCTTCGGATCGTTGGCAAAGCCCGGAAAGACTGTCTTCAAGTCGCGGTCGCCCATGTGCTTCGAAATAATTTCTCCGAGCACGCTGCGATAATCGGTGGTCACGGCGAGATCGCGTCCCTGATTCAGTTGCCCTTCGCTCAGGCCCGGCCACCGCGTGTAAACTTTTCCGCCTTTAATTCCTCCGCCCATCACGAACATGCAGTTGGCGTGGCCATGGTCGGTGCCGCGGTTGCCGTTCTCGTGTGCTGTGCGTCCAAATTCCGACATGCTGACGAACACCACGTCGCCCATGCGATCGCCCAGGTCCTGATGAAATGCCGCGACTCCCTGTCCCAAATCCTTCAGCAGATTTGAGAGTTGGCCTTGCACACCGCCTTCGTTCACATGGTGGTCCCAGCCGCCGCTATCGAGAAATGCGACCTCCAGTCCTACGTCGGCCTTAAATAGCTGAGCGATTTCCTGAAGACTCTGACCGAAACGGCCCTTGGGATATTGCGCTCCATTTTCCGGCTGATAGGTATCGGGATTAATTTTTTTCAACAGGTCGACAGCTTCGAAGGTCTCGTTGCCCACTCCGCGCATTGCGTGGTCCACGGTTTGCGCGTACATGGCTTCGAAACCACCTTCCACCGTTTGCTGCGGCCCGTACATCTTAAATTGCTTCAAGTCCGGAATGGCTACCGCAGGCGCAGTGCCTTGTAGCGTGCGCGGAAGGTAGGGCCCGAAAGCAACCGCGCGAAACGGTGTGGAATGTTCTTCCGGTATCGTTCGCATCGTGCGATTCAGCCAACCGTCCGGTGTCGCCTTGAGACCCGGCGTCCCGGATTCCATAAAATCTTGGGCGTCAAAGTGCGAACGTGAAGGGTCCGGCGAGCCTACCGCCTGCACAATCGCAAGTTGATTGCTCCTGAACAGCGGCATCAGCGGCTGCAGACTGGGATGCAGACCAAAAAATCCGTCGAGGTCCAACGCCGCATCCAGTCCGCCTTGCCGCGGCTGCGGAATCGCGATGGTAGGACGCATATGGTAATAATTTGGTTCGCCGAACGGCACTACCACGTTCAGCCCGTCCATCGCGCCGCGCTGAAACAGCACCACCATTTTCTTTTTGCTCGGTCCGGTCGTGGCTGCCACTGCGCGTTGCAAGAATGACGGCAGCGACGCCAATCCAATCATCGCCACGCCGCCGCTTTTTAGAAAATACCGTCTGGAAATATTCACCGTAATTCTCCCTGCTTACAAAGCAATCGAGAAGACCTCTCTCTGGAGGCACCGAGCATTGCCAAGCATCGCTGCCAGGCGCAGCATGCTATGCCCCTATCGAGCGTCTTCCTTTCGCTATCGCCGCTGAAATTCAGGAGCGCCGAGAACTAGCCCGGCGATCAGCCCTTCGTTCACCTGCTTTACTGGGTCATCCAAGCTCGCCTGCAAAATCTGCGGATCGTTCAACCGCGCTGTCAGCGTCGTTCGCGTTTGATCGCTGATTTGATTGCCCAGGAAATCGTCAATGGCCTGCGCCAGCGTCGCATTCGGATCTTTGGCAGCTTCAGCCCCGAGCATCGATTTCAAATCCACCCTCGCGCCCGCCACTTTGTCGGTGGCAAACGAAAGCGCAAAGTTCAGCCGGTTCAGCAGCGCTCCTGTATTCACCCAGGTTTCCGCCTTATCCGAATATCCATTCGGCGTCTGACAAAGGAACAGCGGCTCGCCCATCCTCGCCACCCACTGCGCAGTCGGCAGAGTGATGGTGACTTCCGCGTCCAACGCTCTCGCTGTGCTGGCTACCAGCTCGTACGGCGTCTTCACTTTTGCGCGGTAAGTTTCCTTTGACCAGAATTCCGGGGAGTAGATCATGGTCCGCAGCACGCTGCGAATGTCTCCCTGCGTCGCGGAAAACTCCTCGGTCATGCGCTGGACCAGAGCCTGCGGCGGATCGTCAGAAACAAAATGCCGCGCCAGCTCCATGGAAATAAATTTCGCGGTGTTCGGATGGTTCGCCAACATCTTCAGCGCTTCTTTTCCGTCCTTTTCTCCGCCATAGCTGAACGTGCGCTCCATCACCACTTTCTTGCCTTGTGCATGAATACGGTCGTCGAAGAAAAACTCGGGATCCTTGCGCGGTGTGCGAACGGTCCAGCCCGTCAAGCACTCGGCCATTTGAATCACATCTTGCTGCGTGTAGCCGCCGTCCACGCCCACGGTGTGCAACTCCATCACTTCTCGGCCATAATTTTCATTCAATCCGTGTTCCTGTTTTTTCGCGGCGGTCGCTGCGTTAGCTCCTGGCGCGGAAGTGGAAGTCACTGGCCCGGGAAATGTTCCGGGCGTAGGCGGCTCTCCGCCCGCAAACGCTCCACCATAGCGCGCGCGCCGCATCGCTTTTTCCGCTTCCATCTGGCGGACTGCGGCCGGATCAGCGCTATCAAAGTTGTCTAAATAAATAAGCATCGCCGGACTTTTCGCCGTCGCCAACAGCAAGTCCTCAAATTTTCCCAGCGTGTGCGGGCGTATCGTATCGCGCATGTAAGCAGGCAGCAGCCACTTGTCTTCCGCTTTCTGCGCAAAAACGTTGAAATGGTTGAACCAGAAATCTTCCATCACCGCTTGCAACTGCCGGTTGCTATAAATTGCGCGGTCCACCTTCGCCATAGAAAGTTCGGCGACAATTCGGCCCGGCCCTTGTAGCTTGGCAAGCTGCTGCTGTGCCTTGTCCAGATTTTCATTGCCGGTAACGATCACCTGCGACTCAGCCTCGCGCCGCTTTTTTTTCATCTGCTCTTCGTACTGTTCTTTGCTGATGCCTTCCTGCTTGATTACTTGCCCTGGTTGCGGGTAATCCTGAATCAGCTTTTTCGCCGGTAAATTTAATGTCGGATATCTTTGTAGCCGCTGGTCCAGTGCTGAATCATCAATCGAGTCCGGATGAAGCTGTCGGTCGACCCATTTCTCCAGCCCCATTTTGCGAATGCGTTTCACATCTCCAGGCCGAGGGCCATACCCGAGGCGATTCATGGCGTGCATGATGGCCTCGTCCACGGTCAGCTCCGTAATCGGAAGCTGGCCCTTGAACTTTTTATCCAAATTGATCGATTTTGAGTCTCCCGCTGAGGCCCCCATCTGCTCGCTAGAATTGCTCACAGCCTCTGTAGTTTCATGATCGGCATTCGCGTGAGGAACTCCGACCGAAAGAATCGCGCCTAGCACGAGTGCCAGGCTCAACGTGGAGGCCAGGAATCCCGCGCCGCGTGTATCGAGCCGCTTGTGGATTTGAATTGTCTTTCTTTTCATGTACAGATCCGGGTCCTTCGAGACTTCAGATCACGAACAACGAAGGGGCTACTGTTCCACTAATTTTAACCCTCACAGGGGGCAAAAGTTGCGACCCGCATTTTGCGTCAACCTAATAGTCAACATCGCGAGGAACATCGAGGAAAACAAGCTTTTTCGAGGGGTCAAAATCAGTTCGTAAAGGTATGACCGCAGAAACGAAGGCTCGAATCCAGTTTAGCGACGAGAGCGCGCCGCGCGAAATCCATCCAACGTCCAAAGGTCCTGCACTTCATCGTGACGCAGAACATAATAATTTCCGTCTTCCGCGCGCACGCGGAAATAACTCGCTTCCGGTGAATACCAGCGCCCGTCCAATTCGCTCACCTCGAACGGCTGCCCGCCCAACACGAAACGCGTAGGCCGCTCGTCAGCCCGCTGCCCGGCATAGCATTCAACGCGAATTTCGGTCATCGCATCACCCTCACGGACTAGGTCTGGTTAAGAATGACCCTCCCGGGAAGTGCTCGGCGCCCGCTGACTCCCGCCACTCCGCATTATATCCCGCGCCCCACAGCACAACAATTGCCGTCATGTACATCCATAACAGCAGGCCAATCGCCGCGGCGAGTCCGCCGTAGACCACGTTGTAAGGCATTTTCCGGACGTACAGGCCGAACACAATATCAACCACCCACCACAACACCGTCGCAATCGCGGCTCCCGGCATCACATCCTTAAATCCCTTATGGCCGGGGCGTCCGATCCTATAGAGCAGTACCAGCACGATCATCGAGAGCCCGAATACCAGGCCTACCTGAAAAATGAATGCAAGCGCGTGAATCAGCACTGCTAATCCAAATTGGTGAATCAGCCAGGCTCGAGCTTGCTTGCCGAAGACCGTCAAAATGATAACCAGCAGAGAAGGAACGATCGTAATGACCAGCAAAAGCAGCGCCCGGCTCTGGATTCGCCAATAGCTTTGCCGGAATTCATCGGCCTCGATCACGCGGAATCCTTCGATCAGCCCCGCCATTACCTGCGACCCGGCAAGCAATGTTCCGCCCAGCCCTAGCAAGAACCATTTCCAGGGATGCTGTCCTTTGCGCGTGAAATATTGCACCACTACGTCTTCGCTTCCGGGAGGCAGAATCATGCGCAAGCGTTCGGGCAGCTCTCTCAGCGCCCCGTGGAAAGATTCTTTGCTGCTCAAAATGCCCAGCACCAAAAGCAACATGGGGAAAAATGCCAGAAACATATTGAAGGCAATCGCCTGGCTCAGCGTCACGCAGCCGGGGAATATGCGCGTAAACCCCCGATACAAACTGTTCAATATGCGATCCATCGCGTCGGCGGGATTATACGGTTAGTACCATCAAAAAGGAGCGCATATTTCAGCCCATGAAATTCGATTCTCCGGGAACTCGCACGCTGCACTCTGGGGGGCTGCAGCCTTCCAACTCGGTGCACTTTCCGCCCCGCCAACTCCGCCGGGCGCCCAGCGCGCTTGCTTGCCGCCGTGCGTGTCGGCGGAGTAAACTGCTTGCCAATCAAAAATTGGATTGGGCCATGCTGAAAGGATTGTGATGACCACCACGCCAAAACTTACCACTACGCGCAGCGAAGAAGCCATCCGCAAGCACAAAGAATTTATATGGCCTTCGGTGGCGAATTATTACGAGCATCCGCTCGTCGCCGATCACGCTTCGATGCAATATCTATGGGACGTGGAAGGCAACAGGTACCTGGACTTCTTCGGCGGCATCGTCACCATCGGCGTGGGCCACTGCAATCCTAAAGTCACCTCCAAAATTAATGCGCAGGTGAACAAGCTTCAGCATACTTCCACGCTGTTTCCAAACGAAGCGATCGTCGCGCTCGCGGAAAAACTGGCGGAGATTACGCCGGGCAAGTTGCAGAAAAGCTTTTTCACAAGTTCCGGCACCGAAGCGAACGAAGCTGCGATTCTTCTCGCACGTAGCGCTAGCCCGAGCTACGACATTGTGGCGTTGCGCCACGCCTATTCCGGCGGCTCCGCGCTTGCAAAATCCGTCACTGCGCAGGCCGCCTGGCGGAAAGCTGGAGTGATCAGCGTGGGCGTCTCGCATGCTGTGAATCCGTATTGCTACCGCTGCCCGCTGCATTTGAAATATCCCGAGTGCGGCGTCGCTTGCGCGAACGACGTGGAAGGCGTAATTCAAACTACTACCAGCGGCTCGATTGCCGCGTTTATTGCGGAACCTATTCAAGGTGTGGGCGGATTCATTACTCCTCCGCCGGAATATTTCAAAATTGTGCATCGCATCGTCAAAAATTATGGCGGCCTTTTTATTTCCGACGAAGTGCAGACTGGCTGGGGACGCACAGGCAAAAAATGGTGGGGCATCGAGCAGTGGGAAGTCACGCCTGACATCATCACGTCCGCAAAAAGCATGGCCAACGGCGTCCCCGCTGGAGTGACGATTACAACTTCCGAGCTAGCTGGAAAATTTCAAGGTCTGAATATCGCTACGTTCGGCGGGAACCCGGTCAGCTCCGTTGCCGCGCGCGCGGTGATCGAAGTGATCGAGGAAGAAAATCTTTTAGAGAATACGCACGTGGTCGGCGGCTATTTCAGAAAAAAGCTCGAAGAGTTGCAGCGGAAATATCCGCTCATTGGTGACGTCCGCGGCATGGGCATGATGCAAGCCCTCGAACTCGTAAAAGATCGCCAGACGAAAGAGCCTGCGGCGCAGGAAACGAATCAAATCATGGAGCGCACTCGCGCCAATGGCCTTCTCGTCGGTAAAGGCGGTCTGTATAGCAACACCATCCGCATGGCCCCGCCTATGAACATTACCAAAGCCGATGTGGACGAAGGGATCCGTCTCCTAGACAAATCTTTCAGCGAGGTCCGAGCGTGACCCAGACTGCAAGCGAAATCATCCCGCTGTTTGGACCACACCACGCTGTAATCCAAAGAGTTCTCGCTTGGTCTACACGGACGCTGTCGGGGACGCTCGCGCTGAGTCTGATGACCGGCGCGTATGTCGGAAATCCCTTAAACGCCTTCACGACAATAACAATGGCTGGTCTCATAACCGTGCTGGTCGTCTACTACTTGGTTCGTTGGCCATTCGATGGTATCCGATGGCTCATGTATGCCTATGCAGCCGCAGTTGTGTCTGTTGTTTTGATTTTCTCGGTTCCATTCTTCCGCAGCGGGTCGACGCCGGGGCTGTGGGACGTTGCGCCTATCTTTGGAGTTGCCACAGTCGTGTTGATCGGAACAACTTCGTTCCTCAGAAGATCCAAGAAACCGTCTACGGCCGCGACAAAAGGGATATAAGGACATGGCGACGGCGATTAGCACAGCAACGCTTTGCAGAAACTATATCAATGGCAAGTGGGTGGAATCGCGTTCGACGAAAATTGTCGAGCGCCGCAACCCGGCGAACACGGACGAACTTGTCGCGCGCATCCCGCTCTCCACGCGCGAGGAAATGAAAGAAGCCATCGCCGCGGCCAAAGCTGCCTTCCCTGCTTGGCGCGAACTGCCGGCACCCAACCGCGGGAAGATTCTTTTCAACGCTACGCGCCTGATGCAGGAACAAAAAGAAGAGCTGGCGCGGCTGCTGACGCGCGAAGAAGGCAAAGCGCTGAAGGATTCTCTAGGCGAAGTGCAGCGCGCGATCAACATTACGGAATTCATGGCCGGGGAGGCGCGGCGTCTGAACGGCGAGACGCTCACCAGCGAGCTTCCCAAGAATTTTTCTTACACCATTCGCCAACCTCTCGGCGTGGTCGGCGCAATTACGCCATGGAATTTCCCCGTTGCGATTCCGGTGTGGAAAATAGCTCCCGCTTTAGTCTGCGGCAACACTGTCGTTTTCAAACCCGCTACCCTAACGCCGCTCACTGCGATGAAAATTGCGGAAATTTTCGAGCAAGCTGGTCTGCCTCCGGGGGTCCTGAATCTTGTGATGGGCTCCGGCCGCGATACTGGCGATGAATTGGTGCAAAACCCGCTCGTCCATGGGCTTTCTTTCACCGGTTCGAACGAAGTGGGCTGCGCGTTATACGCTTCCGGTGCGCAACGCTTGAAAAAAATTCAATGCGAAATGGGCGGCAAGAATCCCGTGGTTGTTCTTGCTGACGCCGATTTGCAGCTCGCCATGGAGTCAACGTTAGCCGGCGCATTCGCGTCCACCGGCCAGCGCTGCACCGCCACCAGCCGCGTGGTGATCGAAGAAAAAGTCGCGGACCAGTTTGTTACATCTCTCGTCGGGCGCGCGAAAAAATACGTAGTCGGCGACGGTTTGGAATCCGGCGTCGATATGGGCCCCTCGGTGGACGAAAATCAGATGAATACGGTCCTGAAGTACATCGAGATCGGCAAAAAGGAAGGAAAGCTCCTTTGCGGCGGCGAGCGCCTGAGCGGTCCGAAATATGACCAGGGCTGGTTCGTTTCGCCCACTGTGTTCGATCACGTGCGCGCTGACAGTTCCATCGCGCAGGAAGAAATCTTTGGCCCGGTGCTAAGCGTGATCCGCGTGAAGAATTTCGAGGAAGCCTTGGAGGCCGCAAATTCCGTGCGCTACGGCCTTTCTAGCTCGATCTATTCCACAGACTCAAACAAGATTTTCGAATTTGTGGACAAAATCGAAACCGGCATGACCCATGTGAACTCGCCCACCGTTGGCGGCGAGGCCCACGTTCCCTTCGGTGGCGCAAAAGATTCCAGCGTCGGCCCCCGCGAAGTGGGCCACGCCGCCATCGATTTCTACACCGACACTAAGATCGTTTATGTGGACTACACCGGCCGCAAGCGAGAATCCAGCATCTATTAGTTTTCAAGAATCGCCGACATGACGTTTTCCGAGTCTTCTCCGACCATCACCATCAGGATAACGCTCTTGTTCGTACTACTGGCTGGCGCGGTCCCTGCCACTGCTCAAACGGAGCACTTCCACTGGAAAGCAATCA
This sequence comes from uncultured Acidobacteriota bacterium, assembly GCA_963714785.1. Taxonomy (GTDB): domain Bacteria; phylum Acidobacteriota; class Terriglobia; order Acidiferrales; family UBA7541; genus Palsa-295. Next base: position 310,088 of record CAVQQE010000012.1, on the reverse strand, counting down.
ACCTGGCCCAAGTAAAGCTCGACGACAAAACTCCGCTAGCTTTCAACGTTTATCAACCGGACAAAAAAAAGGACTCTCACTTCGTGCTGGTGCTGCTCGGCCGCCGCTATATCGAACTCGACATCAAAGCCAAGCTCGCCTACAACGTGCCTTTCACCGACGTTCAGAAAAAAGGTCCCGACATCGAGAGCGATAATTTTGCAGTCCCTTCGCGGCTATTGGCCACTTCCGGTTGGAGTGTGCGAGACGTCGGCCCGGCGGAGTTAATCAAGCTGACTTTGGGCGATTACGGCCGCGTCCTCGAAGTGGAACTCCCGCATCCACCCGATCTGCGCGCATTTTATTAATGCGAAACCGCTCAGCGCGCTCGGAATTTACAGCGCTGCTGCAGGAGGTTTCGCTTGCGGGACATCATTTACCCCGCGCCATACCAGCCAGATCAGTACGCCGATCATACCGAGCCACCCCATCGCTCTCACCGCGCTCGCGATCTGCGTATCGTGTTCCAATAAACCGAGCTTGCCAAAAAGATACGCCCAGTCGTGAATCACGTAGTCCGCGTCTCCCACCGTAAGCAGCGGCAACTCTTGCGCACGCGCGTCCGCCATGTATGTGGCAATGGGGAGGAATTGCTCGAACATGAAAAACAGACAAAACGCCACGCCTTGCGGTTGACGCCGAAAGAAAAAATAGAGCGCCAGCCAGAGTGGGACCAGCAGTTGCAACGCAGTCCCGCTTGCCACCATGATAAATTCGCCAAACATCCCAAAAAGTAAGTGTCCACCTTCGTGAATGGGAACAAACACTCCGTCAATCAGCAACAAAAGCCCGTACCCCCGAACAGCCTGATACAAGAACAATAAATAAAACGCCACCCACGCAACTAAAACCGCTCGCGGAATTGGCTCCCAAACTTCTTCGAGCGCTTCGAGGAAAGGAAAACGTTCGGCTACCGGTTCCGGCACGTTCACGACGCGAGTTTCCCAACGAAACGCGGTGCTGTCGAGGAGATTCCTTCGAGGCGATTACTTCGCAGTAATCCTGCGGCTGGCAGAACTATTTCAGAGATACGCCCGCAACCCACGGGATGCCCACCAATCCTTCGCGCACTTGCACGTCCACAACGTCGCCACGGCTCACGCGATCAAAGTCTCCGCGGTCCACAGGAATGCGCTCGAACCGCCGCCCCTCGCGCCAAGACGTAACGATGAGCCTGCGATTAGCCATCGGTCCGGACATGGAAAATTTTCCAATCACGCGTGCCTGTTCGATGTGGGTTGGGTAACGATCGAGGGACCCGTTGGCTAGCAACAGAATCGCGAGCAGCCACGGCAACGGAATCAATCCGTAATAAACGCGTTTCATCGCTTCCACTTCGGCGTGACGCAACGCTCGGCGCTCTACCCACATTGCCAACCCCAGCGTCAGAAAAAAAAGAATGCCGATAAAAATAAGGATTCCATCAAGTTCTAGCGCCGGATAACGTTCGCTGGCAGCCACGAATGCGATTGCGCCAACAAGAAAAATTGCCGTGCGGTTTAATAGCTTCTGCCGCAGTGTCATTTCCGCGGCCGTGGAAGTCAGCCCGCAGGCCTCGCATTGGTCCACGTCGCGCTCGGCCCCACAATTCAGACAACGAGTCATCAATGGGTTGTCTTTGCTCCTTTCCGATGCTAAGCAGCGCAAAGCTGCATGTCAATTCAGTGCACACCAACCCCTCCGTGTTAGACACCAGAAAAGTGCAACGGAAGCTTTTTATTTTATCTGGCGGGTACTCGTCGGCGGAGTGTCAAGGCAAACCATATTTTCATCGCGGCCGTTTGTAAGCATCGCGCAATCGATTCCCTGGGCGCTGCGTATCGCTTCCGTAGGGTTCGCCGCCGCGGCGGTGGAACAGTGCGAAGCCCCTTTGAAGGTGACGCACACTTCGTACTGATTCTGATTTTGCTGTCGCGACAAATAAACCAGCAGGATGATGAAAGCAGTCGCTGCGATGATCATCACCAGGCGCGTTCGATTCTTGCGTTCTGCCATTTTCTCCGCTCGTAAATTTCCGTGCGCTACTTCCGCACGCTCATTTCATGACCCAAAGTCATTTCACGTTACTGCCGCGCCGTGCCAATTCTTGTTGCACATATTTCCGCGAGTGCGCTGTCAGTTGCTCCAGCCCTTCCACGTCCTGCAAATCGCGTAGAGTCAAATCTGGTAAAAATTCAAGCAATGCCGGAACCGGCGTGTGGGGATGCCGGACCAGCGCCACACGAACATTGTACTGGACCGACCACTTCGGATGTTGCGCGATGGCAACAACCACGCGCGCCGGGAGCTCCACCTTGGCGAGAATCTTCAGCACCTGGCTCGCAGTCAAAAAAGAATTTGCCAGCGCCAGTTTCACCGCCTGCGGATGCCCCTCTGCCAGCACAGCACCGGCAACACGCGCAGGACCGCGCTTCGCAAGGGTCAGTTTTTCGCCAATGGGAAGATGCGGAACGCGTGTGACGATCAGTTCCTCAGCCGCACGTCGAATATCCGCCGGAGCAGACGGCAGCAGGCTAACTTGCACCAAGTCGAACAAGAAAAGTTGCCGAAGCATTGAGAGTGCCACGCGGCGCGGCGTGTGCGGATGCCGTGCAAGCCGAATCCGTACACTTTCGCTCGAACTCCACTTCCCTTCCTTCGCTACACTTTCCAGCAACTCAGCAGAAAGATCGAGCCGCTCGAGCAGACGGCTCACCTGCGGCTCTTGCATGTCGGGATTTTCAAGCAGCGCGAGTAAAACTTCCGCCTCCCCTTCGTGAATCAGGGTCTCCAACTCGTCTCCCGAAGCAGATCGCGCGCGCTCAAGACGAGCGGCGTCTTCATCACCCCGCATGTGCCTTTCGTTGCCCCAGACGAATTGCCATGCGAGCAGCAGCCTCTGCCGGCTTCACATGAAGTGACACCAACGAAGCGCGCGGCGCGTACTTTGCTAAACAGGATTCAATTGCTGCGTCGAAAAATTTGCTGCGTCCCACGGTGCCGCCCGTTACCGCCACCGGCACATCGCGATCTTGCAGTTCAAGTTTCTGTAGCACGCTGGCGACTAATTCGGCCACCGATTCCGCAGCCCCTGAAAGTATTTCGCACGAAACGGCATCGCCGCGATCCCCGAGATCAGCCACCAGCGGAAACACGCGCGGAAAAACATCATCCGGATTTTTCACCACCCAGTCGAGAACGCGGCTCCAATCCTTGCATCCCAGCCAATCCAAAACTCTTTGCGACAGAGCTGTCGCCGGCCCGCGTTTTTCTTCCGCTCGAACCACGGCAGCCATCGCGCGTCGTCCAATATCGAAGCCGCTCCCTTCATCGCTGAACCAGGGACCGCGTCCACCCGCGCGCGCCACGTGTCCTTCCGCATCGCGTCCGTAGGCCGCCGAACCCGTACCAACGACGAGGACCACGCCTTCGCCATCACCCACCGCGGCTTGCAATGTGATCTCAAGATCTGTCGTCACCACCACGGTGGCTTGCTGAAAACTACGCTCAAGAAACGTGACGATGCGTTTGGCGACTGAGTCGCGCCCCGCGCCACCGATGCCGGCGCAAATTCCGCGAATGTCGCTCGATTTCAAGCGGCACCGCTCAAGCACCATGTCTGCAGCATCGCTCAGCGCAAACCAGGCTTTAGCATAGCCCGCGCGAAGTGGATTCGAAGGCCCGGCGGTTGCGTGCGCCATTATTTTGTTGTCGGCATCGACAAGAAAGCAATCTGTCTTAGTGCCTCCGCCATCAAGTCCCAGATAATAGGCCGCAGCTCGAGGTGGAGTCGTCTCTGGCATATTGTTCACCTAGCTTGACACTGTTCGAAGCCCGCAGTTAGCATCGCGCGGCACGAACTTGCACAGCACAATGCAAATCAGCTTAATCGACCTGGCCATCGTGATTGTGTACCTCGTGGGCGTTACTTTGTTCGGCGCCCATTTTCGTCGTGGCCAACAAAATCTGCGCGATTATTTCCTCGGTGGCCGCACCGCTCCTTGGTGGGCTATTGCATGCTCGATCGTCGCAACAGAAACCTCGACGCTCACGATCATCGGCACGCCTGGAATCGCATATGCCGGAAACCTGGGATTTCTCCAGCTTGTGATTGGGTATCTTGTGGCCCGTGTGATTCTGTGTCTGGTACTCGTCCCGCAATATTTTCAGGGCGAATTCTACACCGCTTATCAGCTTTTGGAAAAGCGTTTTGGGACGCGCATGAAGTCGGCGGCAGCTGTCATTTTTCTGGGTACGCGCGCGCTGGCCGAAGGCGTCCGGATTTCCGCAATCGGCAAAGTTGTCAGCGTCGCATTCGGCACCGGCGAAACATTATCCATAGTGATCATCGCCACCCTCACGCTTTTTTATACTTTTGAAGGAGGCATGCGCGCCGTAATCTGGACCGACGTGCTGCAGTTCGCGCTTTACATCACCGGTTCGGTTGCCGCGTTTCTTCTGTTGCTTCACAAAATTCCGGGAGGCTGGCCCACGGTGACCCAGGCCGCCGCGGCAGCAGGCGGAAAACTAACCGTCTTCGACTTCGCGTTTAGCCTGACGAAAAGTTATACCTTTTGGTCCGGCCTTCTGGGCGGAACATTCCTAACCATGGCCAGCCACGGTACCGATCAAACCATGGTGCAAAGGCTTCTGGCATCGCGCAATGAACGCGACAGCAAAACCGCGTTGCTCGCGAGCGGCGTAATTATCTTCGCGCAGTTCGCGTTGTTCCTGGTATTGGGCGTGATGCTTTTTGTGTACGCGCAACATTTCGCACTTACCATACCACGCGGCGATCCGGACAAAATTTATCCGCAATTCATCGTTCACAGCATGCCCGTGGGACTAGCGGGTATCGTCCTCGCTTCCATCTTTGCTGTTGCGATGTCGAATGCCAGCGGCTCGTTGAACTCGTTGGCATCATCCAGCATCATAGACCTCGCAGCTCGTCGCGGCGAAGGCGGCACGCAATCTCTCGTTCGCTCGCGCAAGCTCACCTTGGTTTGGGGCATCGTGCTGGGAGTTCTTGGCCTGGTTCACTGGGGGCCCGTGCTAGTGGCCGGCCTGGCGATTGCATCGATCACCTACGGCGCAACACTGGGAGTTTTTTTGCTCGGTACCTGGAATCGCCGTGCCAACGAACCCGGCGCTCTGATCGGATTCATCACTGGTCTCACGGCGATGATCGCAATTAAGTTTTTAACGTCGCTCGCTTGGACTTGGTACGTTCTCGTCGGCACGGTAATCACGTTTGCCGCCGGATCTTTGGCCAGCATGGTTGCTAGCGGCAAAAGCGCAGAAGTTGTTGCGCCGCAGACCTTGTAGATTTTTCAATCCTGAAATATTGGAGAAGTTTATCGCCACGCGGCCGCGCCCTACGGAAAGATTAGAGTTGATACGCGGCCTGGGCCCCTGGGCTGCGTCTGCCATCGTTGTCGGCACCATGGTCGGCACCGGAATTTTCTTAAAGCCCAGCGAAATGGCGGCAGCGGGCGGCTCCGTCAGCTTGGTTTACGCCGCGTGGATTGCGGGCGGGCTCCTTTCGCTTTTTGGTGCGCTGTCGTTCGCCGAACTCGGCGCAGCAATGCCTGAGGCGGGCGGCCAATATGCTTACTTACGCAGAGGCCTCGGTCCCATCTGGGGTTTCCTTTTCGGCTGGATGCATTCCACCGTCGGGGAATCCAGCTCTGCTGCATCCATTGCTGCAGGGCTTGCCCGTTTTTCAAGTTTTCTAATTCCCACGCTTGCGGTTCCTCTTTTCACCTGGCATCTAAAATCGCCATTCGGAGGCGCGCCTTACGATTTCGTTTTCACCTGGTCGCATCCCATGGCCGCCGGCGCGATCCTTCTATTCACTTTCATCAATTATCTCGGCGTGCGTCTCGGCGGACGCGTTCAGATAGCGCTCACGCTTCTGAAAGTTGGCGCGGTGCTCGCCATCGTGGCTGCTGGTTTCCTGCTCGGACACGGAAGCGTCTCGCATTTCCATCCGTTCTGGCCCGTGCAAAAGAGCGGCGGCATGGTTACCGCCTTTCTTGCCGCGATTGCGGCAGCGCTGTGGGCTTATGACGGGTGGGAGGATCTCAATCGTGTGGGCTCCGAAATACAAAATCCAGAGAAAAACTTTCCGCGTGCCCTTGCTGGCGGCACGATTTTAGTGGCGGGCATCTATCTCCTGTTCAACGCGGTCTGCTTTTACGCGCTTCCTTTCAGCGCGGTCGCAAGTTCCTCTCACGTCGCTTCCGACGTAGTGGAAAGCTTCGCCGGCCATGGCGCAGCATTCTGGATTACGCTCGCAATGATCGTCGCCGCGCTGGGCACGCTGAACTCATCGATTATGAGCGGCGCACGTGTGCCCTACGCCATGGCTCGCGACGGCTTGTTTTTTCGCCTCACCGGCACCGTGCACCCGCGCTTTCGCACGCCCGGCGGCGCGCTAATTTTTCAAGGGGTTTTGGCAGCGCTAATGGCGCTCACCGGGACCTTCGAAGAACTAACCTCCCTATTCGTCTTTGCTGCGTGGATTTTTTATGCGCTCTCGGTAGTGGCCATGTTCCGCCTTAGGAAAATTGCGCCGGACATGAAACGCCCCTACCGCACGTGGGGTTACCCAGTTGTCCCTGGATTGTTCGTCGCAGGAGCGCTGGCGTTGACGATCAACATATGGATTCAGCGCCCGGTCCGCTCTTCGATCGGGCTTGCGATGATTCTGTCCGGCCTATTTTTCTACCGTCTGTGGAGTGGTAAACCTGAAAGCAGCGCGGAGTAAAAGTCTTCTTGGGAAACCTAGAATTGTTGAACCGAACTTCCCGGAGGCGCAGTCGGAAACAAATCGGGATGGATTAAATGCGCCAGAAGCGCGACTCCCTCTGCAAGCCGCGGCCCCGGGCGAGAAAAATAGCTGTTCGCATCCACCGCGAATACACGCTGCTCTCGAACTGCCGGCAGATTCATATATCCATCACGAAAATTCGCAGTGCCGTATTCCGAGACCGTTCGTTTGAGATTAAAGCCGCACGGCATCAGCACAATAATTTCCGCGCCACTTGCCGCGATCTGCTCGTCGCTCACTCGAAACGAAGACTCGCCCGCACGTCCCAAAACATCTTCCCCGCCGGCCTTGGCCACCATTTCCGGCACCCAATGCCCGCCCACATAAAAAGGATCCAGCCACTCGAGACACAAAACTCCCGGCCGCGTCTTGGCGTGCGCAGCCTTGGCTTCTATCGCGGCGACTTTCTGTTCCAGAGTAATCGCCAGAGCTTGCGCTTCACGCCGACGCTGTGTAGCATCGGCAACTTTGCGAATATCATTCCAAACATCGCCCAATGAATGTGGTGTAAGGGTCAGAACGCGCGGCTTTTTCGGCAGCCGCGTTAACGCCGTAGCCAGGTCATCTGGTGAAGCCGCACAAACGTGGCAAAGGTCCTGCGTCACAATCAACTCCGGTTCCAGCGAACGCAATAATTCCGCGTCCACCGCATAGATACTTTCGCTGCGCGCGACAAGCTCGCTTACTTGTCGGTTGATTTCGCCGGCAGGAGCATGTGGGTCCACGCGCGGCCGTATCAACGCAGGCTTTTTTGACGCTTCGGCGGGAAAGTCGCATTCGTGGGTCACTCCAACCACGGAATCGCCCAGTCCCAGCGCATACAGAATTTCCGTGGCCGAAGGCAGCAAAGAACAAATCCGCATCAGCGCATTTCCTTTACGAAATATGTCGCCTGAGATTGTGAACGAAATCGCGAATAAAGCGAAATTCCATTCTAGGCTTCACTCGTCGCCAAGGCTTGCGGGAGAAAGTCGGCAAACACGAATCCCTCGCGTTCAACAATCTCCCCGGCCGTCACAGAAATGGTTCGATCGAACATCGGCCCGCCATTCACAAAACTGTGAAACTCCCCGTTTTCGCCGCAAGGGTCCACGCCGGCCGGCAGTGCGCTCAAAAGCTGCGCATCGAATTTTCGTCCGGCAAACGAGCCGTCGAGCTTGCGAGGATCTACGCAGGTTAGATACGCTGAGAGCCCCTGCGCGATCATTTCTTCCGCGAGTTCCCGAGTATCGCGCCCCCACAACGGAAAAACCGGCGTCATGTCACAACGCGCCAGCTGCTTCTCCCGATACGCGCGCACGTCTTCGAGAAAAAGATCGCCAAACACAACAAGTCGAACGCCTTCGTTCTGGGCGCGCGCCATCGCTTCAGCCATGGCCTGTTCGTAAATCTCGTTTGAGCACGGCGACGGAATTGGCACTTTAATCAACGGAAGGCCCGCCGCGTCCGCCTGTATTTCCAGCAAACTTTCCCGCACCGCGTGCATCGCTACGCGCGAGTATGTCTGATTCACCGTGGTGAGCAGCGCCACCACATCAAATTCCGCGCCCCGGCGGACGGTATGCAGCGCCCACGCGCTGTCTTTCCCGCTGCTCCAAGCCAGCCAAGCTCTAGCTTTCATCAGCGTTCCGCATTTTAGATCGCAAACTCACAATCACCTCGCTACTCAAAGTCAAAATCATTTTGAATGGACTTTGCCTGTTTGCAATTATTAGTGGTAAATCAGATATTTCGCGCGCATGGTTTTAAATTTCGCAAGATCGCCGTGCCATCCTGCCTCAATCGCCTTCGGATCGTCACCGCGCTCCAGACGTTCCACCGTGGACTGCGACCCCAACAGCGCAATCATTTCCGAAATTTGAAATTGTTGCGGATAAAGCTTGTGCAGCGCGTCTGCAATCTCAAGCCCCATTGACATCGAACGAAACCCATCTCGCTCTGCAACAGTCAGCCCAACACCGTCACATTTTTCCCCCGCATAGGGCCCGGTTTTCGGAGTAAAAGTCTTCGCTTCGAAAGTAACTCCGGCAATCGACCGCCGTTTCAATTCCGCAAGCAGCTCCTGCGGTTTAATCCACGGCGCTCCAAATTCCAGAAACGCAGAATCGGTTCCCCGCCCCACCGAGACACCGCCAGCCTGAAGAATCTCAATCCCCGGATACGGAACCAGGTTGGCCAGCGTCGGCAAATTCGGCGATGGCGGAATCCACGGCAGCCCGGTCATCCAATACATTTCGTTCCGTCGCCAATTCCGCATTTCAACGACATGCAACTGCGCTCCAATTTTGTTTTCCGCGTTGAACATTTTTGCCAGTTCGCCCATCGTCATTGCATATCGCACCGGCATCGGAAAATATCCCACAAAGGACACTTTATCGGCATCCAGCACCGGCCCCTCGATGATTTCTCCGCCCAACGGATTAGGTCGGTCCAAAACAAAAAACGCGATGCTGTGTTTCGCCGCCGCCTCCATGCAATAAGCCATGGTCGTAACGTAAGTGTAAAAGCGCACCCCCACGTCTTGAATGTCGAACACCAGCGCGTCAATTCCCTGCAACATCGCATCCGTCGGGTGCCGCGTCTCTCCATACAGACTATAAATCGGCAATCCGGTCGCAGAGTCAATCGCGTTTGCCACCACGGCGTCGGCACGCGCCGCAATCCCATGTTCCGGGCTAAAAATCGCAACCAATTTAGCGCCTTCCGCCTTCGCCAGTACATCAATGGTCCGACGCCCAAGCGCATCCACGCCCGTTTGATTTGTAATCACGCCCACATGTTTTCCGCTCAACGCCGCAAAACGCTGAGCCTCCAACACATCCATTCCAGTCTCCGTACGCGCACCTGCAACCGGCTCAGTTTCTTCCTGCGCGAACAGGGTCGCACATCCCCAAAACCAAAATAAAATCGCACATCGAATCAAAATATGAAGAGAACGGATACGAAACACGCGTGGGGACGTTTCGTTGTGCGTCATACAGGCGTGTGCTATATACAGCCGCGGGATGCGGGCGTCAACATGGAAGGCCTCCAACGAATGATATGCGTAAACTCGGCCTTTCCGCGCTTTTCGTGCTTCTTCTCATGACAATTTCCCTTCGCGCACAAAAAACTTCTCCCAAAAATCCTAGGCGGCCTGCCGCCAGTTCCGCATGGGTGGAAGCCACGCTCCAGAAAATGTCCTTGCGCGAGAAAATTGGACAGATGCTGATGCCATATTATTTCGGCGTTTTCACTTCCACCGAGAGCGCCGATTACAAAGAGCTTCTGCATCAAGTGGAACAAAATCACGTCGGCGGATTTATCCTCGGCACGCAACGCGGCTCGCTAGGCATTGAGCGCAGCCAGGTTTATCCGACCGCCGCGCTGACCAACGAATTGCAAAAGCACGCGAAGCTTCCGCTGCTAATCGGCGCAGATTTCGAAACTGGCACAGCAATGCGCATCGACGAAGGCACTTCGTTTCCTTCTCCCATGGCCGTCGCCGCAGCCAACGATCCACAAGCCGCTTACACTATCGGTAAAATAACCGCGCTCGAAGCTCGTGCCGCCGGAGTCCGCTGGATTTTCGCGCCCGATGCCGACGTAAACAACAATCCCGACAATCCCATCATCAATATTCGTTCGTTCGGCGAAGACCCGCAGCAAGTTTCCCAGTACGTCGCGCAGTTCATCCGCGGCGTCGAAGAAAATGGCGGATTATCCAGCGCAAAACATTTTCCCGGCCACGGCAACGTCAGCGTGGACTCTCATCTATCGCTCGCTACTGTTCCCGGGAGCCGAAAAGAACTCGAAGCCACAGAGCTGGTTCCTTTCCGTGCTGCGATTGCCGCCGGCGTCAGTTCCGTGATGCCCGGACATCTCAATGTCCCGGCGTTCGAACCCGATCCGTCCGTTCCCGCTACTATTTCGCGAAATATTATGACCGGTCTCTTACGCGATGAATTGAAATTCAAAGGCCTCATCGTGACCGACGCCATGGACATGGGCGGTGTGACCTCGCAGTTCGCTCCAGGTGACGCCGCCGTGCGCGCAGTCCAAGCGGGTGCCGACGTGCTACTCCAGCTTCCGGTCCCCGACGCCGCCATGGCATCGCTCGAGGAAGCCGTAAGATCCGGCCGCATCCCCGCAGCGCGCATCGACGAATCCGTTCGCCGAATCCTGCAAGCCAAATCGCGCCTCGGTCTCGACAAAGATCGTCTCGTCGATATCGACCATCTCAACGAAAAATTTGCCAAGCCGGAATACGAAGCTCAAGCGCAAGCCATCGCCGACCGCGGAGTAACGCTTCTACGCGACAACGCGCATCTTCTGCCGCTCGACGCCACCCGCCCTCTTCGCGTCCTGCTCGTCTCGCTCTCGGCCGATGCCGATCCCTATCCCGGCGAAAACATCGAGCCGGAAATTCGCTGGCGCGTGGATTCGCTCACCGCTTTGCGCGCCGACACGGAATTCGCCAGCGCGAATTGGCTGAAGCTGCCCGCGCCCGAAAGTTACGACCTAGCAATCGCCGCGCTCTTCGTCCGTGTTTCTGACAGAAAAGGAAATGTAGGTCTGCCGGACAATCAGCGCGCCGTGGTGAATCAAATGCTCGCCACCGGAAAGCCCGTCGTGGTTATGTCTTTCGGCAGTCCGTATCTAATCGAGAATTTTCCGCATGCGAAGACCTGGCTCGCAGAATTTTCCACTAACGATGTTTCGCAACGCGCCGCCGTCCGTGCGCTCTTCGGCCAAGTCGCAACACAAGCACAAATTCCCGTCACGGTCTCGGGCACCGAGAAACGCGGAGACGGCATTCACGTCGCCGCGAATCCAATGACGCTCCAGCCCGCGCCCGCCGACATGGCCACGCGCCTGAAGCCAGCTTTCGACGTAATGAATCACGCCATCGCCGACGGCGCAATTCCCGGCGGCCTTCTAGCCGTCGGCCTCCATGACCAATTAATCGTTCGCCCATTCGGCAAGCTTACGCGCGACGCAAAATCTCCCGCCGTAACTCCGAACACGCTTTACGACATGGCTTCACTCACCAAAGTTATCGTCACCACAACTTCAGTCGTGATCCTTGTCCAACAGAAACGCCTCGATCTCGATTCGCCCGTAGCGCGCTGTCTGCCCGAATGGTCAGCAGCCGCGAAATCTGACCCCGATCCCACTTGGCGTGCACGCGTAACCATTCGCAATCTCCTTCTCCACGATTCCGGCCTTCCCGCGCATCGAGATTTTTACAAGCAAGGCAAAGGTCACGACGCGGTTCTGGCGCTGGTACTAGCCGAGCCGCTCGTTCACCAGCCGGGCACAAAAGTGGAATATTCCGACCTCGGTTTCATCCTGCTCGGCGAAATCGTTCAACGCCTGACCGGAATCCCGCTCGACGAATACGCCGAGCAGCACATTTTCGCGCCGCTCGGCATGAACGCATCACAATTCAATCCGCCCCGCAAGTTGTGGCCCATGATTGCACCGACAGAAAACGACGTCGATTTCCGCAAGCGGCTGCTGCAAGGCGAGGTCCATGACGAAAACGCCTGGGCCCAGGGCGGCATCTCCGGCCACGCTGGACTTTTTTCTACCGCCGGTGACACGGCGATTTTCGCGCAAATGATCTTGAACGGCGGCGTCTACGCCCACCATCGCATCTTAACGCGTGCCCTAATCCAGGAATTTACCGCGCGCCAGGCCATCGGCGATACTGCCCGCACCCTTGGATGGGATGCCGTCACCCAACCTTCTTCGTCAGGCCACTATTTTTCGTCGCATAGCTTCGGCCATACCGGTTTCACCGGCACATCACTCTGGATCGATCCCGATCGCGATCTTTTCGTCATTCTGCTCACAAATCGCGTGAATCCTACCCGCGCCAACGAGCAAATCCGCCAATTGCGTCCCGCCGTACATGACGCTGTCATGCAGGCCCTCGGCCTGGCAAATCAGCCCGCTTCTGTTCAATAACTCCAACGTCACAGCGCCCCGCAGATTATCTCGCCACCCGCGACCTCATGCCCTGCCCCCGGTATAATCATTTGAGGCTTTGAGAGGCGCGTCGCTTTGAAGGCGTTAAAAACCGAGCAGCGGAATCCGCGTACTCGCGGACTCGACCGGAAGTCCACGCTGGAAATTCTGCGCGTTCTCAATGCTGAAGACGCACGCGTCGCTCTTGCGGTAGGTCGTGAGTTGCGGAAAATTGCGCGCGCGGTGGATGCTATCGTTAAAAGTTTTCGGGCAGGCGGACATCTTTTTTACGTCGGCGCGGGAACCAGCGGACGCCTTGCGGTTCTTGACGCTGCCGAGTGCCCGCCCACTTTCGGCAGCTCGCCGAAAATGGTGCAAGCCATCATCGCGGGCGGCTCGCGAGCAGTGCGAGGGGCGGTAGAACGCGCTGAAGATTCTGCAAGAAACGGTGCGAGAGATTTGCGCAAAGCAAGTGTTAAACGTGGTGACGCAGTCGTTGGCTTGACCGCCAGCGGAACCACGCCGTACGTGATCGGCGCTATGCAGTTTGCCAGAAAACACGGTGCGGTAACCGTCGGCGTAACATCGAATCCAAGATCGCCGCTCGCGCGCGCTACAGATATTGTAATCGCGCCGGACACGGGTGCGGAAGCAGTCAGCGGCTCAACGCGCTTGAAAGCCGGCACCGCGCAAAAAATGGTTCTCAACTTGCTCTCTACGGCTTCGATGGTGCGGCTTGGCAGAGTTTACGAGAACTGGATGGTTTACGTGGCGCTCACAAATCAGAAGTTAAGACAGCGCGGAGCGAGAATCCTTCAGGAAGCTTCCGGCGCAACTGTGTCAGCCGCGGAACAGGCGTTGCGTCAATCGCAACACGATCTGCCTGTAGCGCTCGTGATGCTCAAAACGGGCGCTAATGTGCGCGAAGCGCGAAGACGTTTGCAACGATCCGGCGGCCACCTCCGACAAGCACTGGAATCACGCGCAGTAAAGCATCCGAGCGCCCCAAGGAAGAGGAACTAGCATGGACCGATTCAAAATTCAGGGCGGACGCAAACTAGAAGGCACGGTGCGAATCAGCGGAGCGAAAAACGCCGCTTTGCCGTGCATGGCCGCCGCGCTGCTCACCAACGAGCCCGTAACCCTGCAAAACATTCCGCACGTGCGCGACATTATCACCATGGCCAAGCTCCTAGCGCACATGCGTTGCCGCGTCGAAAGCCCGGACCTGCCTCCCAGCGAATTTACAATTCAAGCCGAAACGGTTTCGTTGCAGGAAGCTCCGTACGAGCTGGTTAAAACGATGCGTGCCTCGGTGCTCACGCTCGGACCCTTAGTCGCCCGCTTCGGTTACGCACGCGTTTCGCTTCCTGGCGGATGCGCCATCGGCGCCCGTCCCATCGACATTCACATCCAAGCTCTCGAAAAACTCGGCGCGCAAATTAAGATGGAACACGGCTATGTGGAAGCGCGCGTTAAGCGCCTGCGCGGCGCAACATTCCGTTTCCCGAAAATCACTGTTACCGGCACTGAAAATATTTTGACGGCAGCGGTTCTGGCCGAAGGCGAGACCGTCCTCGAGAATTCCGCGCTCGAACCCGAAGTGACCGATCTCGCCGAACTCCTGATTAGAATGGGCGCCAAAATCGAAGGTGTGGGCACCTCCACTCTTCGCGTACAAGGCGTCCCGAGCTTGCACGGCGCATCGCACACTATCATTCCGGATCGCATCGAATGCGGCACCTTCCTTGTCGCCGGAGCCATCACCGGCGGAGATTTGCTGCTCACAAATTGCGAGCCACATCACTTAGTCGCCGTAATAAACAAACTGAAAGAGTGTGGCGTGGAAATTAAGTGCGAAGGAAACGGTAAGCTTCGAGTGCGCGCCGCGAAAAAGCTGGTCGCTGCTGACATCACCACCGAGGAATACCCCGGCTTCGCCACCGACATGCAAGCTCAATTCATGGCCCTAGCCACGCAAGCCACAGGCGTTTCGCGCGTTCGCGAAACGATCTTCGAAAATCGCTACCTGCACGCCAGCGAAATCATGCGCATGGGCGCTAATATCGTCGTGGACGGAAATCTCGCCATCGTTACCGGCCCCACTCCTCTGAGTGGCGCCCCGGTCACCGCATCCGACTTGCGCGCCAGCGCTTCGCTCGTTCTCGCCGGCCTGGTAGCCGACAACACCACCTGGATCGACCGTGTCTATCACATCGATCGCGGCTACGAACGCATCGAAGACAAGCTCCGCAGCATCGGCGCCCGCATCGAACGCGTCTCCTGGCCAGAAAAGTAATCGCGCCAATAAAAAAGGGGAATCGATTTCTCGCCTCTCCAATTACTTGCTCAAATGTGGTGTTTCTAGCCGTTCTGAACGATCTAGGAGTGGCCTTCTGCGGTCGCCGCTTCTGTCTTCGGCAGCTTGTCGCGCTGATCGCGCAACACTGCCTTGCGGCTCAAGCGGATCTTGTTGCCCTCGATGGCCAGCACCTTCACCAGGATCTGATCGCCTTCTTTCAACTCGTCGCGAACCGCGCGAATCCGCGCTTCCGCAATTTCGCTGATATGCAGCAACCCATCCGTCCCGGGGAAAATTTCCACGAATGCGCCAAACTCCGCGATGCGCACGACCGTGCCGAGGTAAGTCTTTCCGATCTCAGCCGTCGCCGTAACGTCGCGAATCATCTTCAGCGCTTCTTCTGCGCCTTTTCCACTCGAGGCAAACACGTGAACTTTGCCATCGTCCATCACGTCAATCTTCACGCCCGTGGCTTCAATGATTCCGCGGATTTTCTTCCCGCCCGGCCCGATCAGGTCGCGAATCTTATCCGTTGGAATGCTCAACATGAAAAGATGCGGAGCATACGTTGAAATTTCCGCACGGCCAGTCGGAATCGTGGCGTCCATCTTATCTAGGATTTCCAACCGCGCCCGTTTTGCCTGTGCCAGCGCTTCGCGCATCATCGCAATGCTCACGCCGCTAACCTTGATGTCCATCTGCAAGGCGGTAATTCCCTGCCGCGTTCCGGCCACCTTGAAGTCCATGTCGCCGTAGTGATCTTCCGCTCCGGCAATGTCCGTCAAGATCGCGTACTTTTCGCCTTCCACCACCAAGCCCATCGCAATCCCCGCGCAGGCGGACTTGAGCGGAACCCCCGCATCCATTAGCGCCAGTGAAGCTCCGCAAACAGTGGCCATCGATGACGATCCGTTCGACTCCATAATGTCGGAGACGACGCGCACCGCGTACGGGAAATCCTCTTCCGGCGGAAGCAGGTTAGCCAACGCACGCTCGGCTAATGCTCCGTGTCCAATTTCACGACGTCCCGGCCCGCGAAGGAATTTCACTTCACCTACCGAGAACGGCGGAAAATTGTAGTGCAGCATGAAGCGCTTGAAGGTTTCCTCTTCGAATAACAAGTCCAGCCGCTGCCTGTCTTCTTTGGTGCCCAATGTGGTAGTCGCCAGAGCTTGTGTCTCGCCGCGTGTGAATAGCGCCGATCCGTGCGCGCGTGGCAGAACGCCCACCTCGCATGTAATCTGCCGAATCTGGTCAAACGGACGCGCATCCGGACGCCGTTTGCGCTGCAGCATGTCGTCGCGGAAGATTCGTTCGCGTAGCCGTTCGAAAGCGCGGGCTGCCAGCTTTCGCTTTTCGGAGTCCTCTTCCGGAATCGCCTTCATGATTTCCGCCTTAATAGCATCCACCAACGCGTAACTTTCTGTCTTCGGATGTTTCTGGGTATCCACCGCGTCGCGCAACTTCTCGCCGTGTTCTTTCTGCATCTGCTTGAACATCGCTTCGTCAAATGCGGGCGGCGTAACCTGAACCTTCTGTGGCTTTACCTTGCTTTGCAGCTCGCGAATCGCTGCGACAATCTTGCGAATCTCCGCATGCGCGAATTCCAACGCATCCGCCACCACGTCTTCGGAAACTTCCAGCGATCCGGATTCCACCATCACAATCGCTTCGTCCGACCCCGCCACAATCAAATTCATCAAGCTGGTCTTCTGCTCCGCCACTGTAGGATTCACGACAAGCTTGCCATCGATCAATCCGACACGAACCGCCGCGATGGGCTTCTCAAACGGAATCTTCGAAATATAAAGCGCCGCAGACGCCGCCGTTACTGCAATGACGTCGGGATCATTCTCGCTGTCCGCCGAAAGCACCATCGCAACAATCTGCGTCTCAGTCGACCAGCCTTCCGGAAACAGTGGCCGCAACGGCCGGTCCGTCAAACGCGAAGTCAAAATCTCGCGCTCCGAAGGCCTTCCTTCGCGCTTAAAAAATCCTCCGGGAATTTTTCCTGCCGAATAGGTGAACTCGCGGTAATCCACGGTCAAAGGTAAAAAATCTTTGTCGGTAGCTTTGTTATCCATGCAGGCCGTAGCTAGCACTACCGTATCGCCATAACGCGCAACTATTGCGCCGTGCGCCTGCCGGGCAATCCTGCCCGTCTCAAACGATAAAGTGCGCCCGCCTACTTCTAAACTTATTTTTTCAAACATCAAACACGTCCTTTTTTCTCCGATTCATCGGAGCTTGGTTCAGATACGAGAGACAACTCTCGGGAAGTACATCGAGGAAGGACAATTGCGAAGAAAGGAGCAGTAAACTATCGTTCTAACATTCTCGCGCCGCACGCTTCGCCCGGCTCGCGTGTCGCCTGAAATCGTTCTTTTGTGCGGATGGACAACGCAGCCCGAATGGCCGCCCAGGAAAACCACGCTACTTACGCAAGCTGAGTCGTTCCACAATCTCGCGATACCTGTTCGGGTCGCGCCGGTTCAGGTAGTCCAGCAGCCGTCGGCGTTTGTTGACCATCATGATCAACCCGCGCCGCGAGGCGTGATCCTTCGCGTGGGACTTTAGGTGGGTGGTGAGGTAGCTAATGCGCTCGCTCAACAATGCGATTTGCACTTCCGGTGAGCCTGTATCCTTCGGGTGCGTCCGGAACTGCTCAATCAACTCCGCTTTAGCTTCCATCAACTTGCCCCTCCCCCTGAATCGTCGTGCCCTGCTCTACGCTCTTATCTCTTCTTCGATCACTAAAAATGCTAGCACAGAGGTTGTCTAGCTCAAAGCGAATTTCCGCTGGCTCGGTTCTCTTCACCTGCTCAAATCAAGCTTTAGGGGAATTGACAAGCGACAAAAATTCGTCCCGCGTTTGCTTGTTATCGCGAAATGCACCCAGCATCGCGCTGGTCGTGGCCATCGAATTTTGCTTTTCCACCCCGCGCATCACCATGCAGAGATGCCGCGCCTCTACGATCACCCCGACTCCCTGCGGGCGCAGATGCTCCTGAATCGCCTCTGCGATCTGGCTCGTCAAACGCTCCTGAATTTGCAGGCGCCGCGCGAACATATTCACGAGCCGCGCGATCTTGCTCAGTCCCACCACTTTTTTCGACGGAATATACGCCACATGACAGCGCCCAAAAAACGGCAGCAGGTGATGTTCGCACAAACTATAAACTTCAATTTCTTTCACCACGACCATCTCGTCGTAACACACGCTGAACATCGCGCCATTCAGCAACTTGTCGGGATCCTGGCGATATCCGCTGGTCAAAAATCGCAGCGCCTTTTCGAACCGCTCCGGAGTCCGCCGTAGTCCCTCGCGCTCCGGATTCTCCCCCAGCAGAACAATCATCTTGCGCACCAGGTCCGCAATGCTTTCCGCCCCCGCCGCCGACGGAATAATAATTTCACTCGTATCGCTCATTGTGTCGTGGCTCCTCTTCATACTCGTACCTCGTCCAACGTATCCACATCCGCTTCCATCTCAAAGCTGTTCTTGCTGGTTTCCTCGATGCGAACCCGCTCCAACTTGGCCAGCGGAAAGCTTTTCAGCCGCCGAAAAAGCTCGCGGCAAACATTCTCCGTGGTCGCCACTTGCTGCCGAAATTCCGGCACTTCCTCATTCAGAAATTTCTGATCGAACGGCTCGATCACTTCCCGTTGTACAAACGGATCAAGCTCCCCCAGATTGGCGATCATTCCTGTCTCAGGATCTACCGGGCCGGTCACCGTCACCTCAATCACGTAGTTGTGCCCATGCCCATAAGGATTGCTGCATTTCCCGTAAACGCGCTTGTTTTCCGCTTCACTCAGCTTGGCCGTGTGTAACCGGTGCGAAGCCGCAAACCGGTAGCGCCTGGTCAACGAGATTTTCACGCCCGCGCCCCATTCCCAGCCTTAACATCGACGAAAAGTTCAGGAGACTCATAGAGCCGCACCCTGTCCAACTTTCCACTCTTGATCTTTGGCTCCAACAGCTTCCAAATTACCGCCGCAATGTTTTCGCACGTAGGAATCTGCCCAGCCAGCTCCGGAACCTCATAATTTAGATGCCGATGATCCATCCGCTCCATCACTTCCGTCTGCAAAATATCCTTCAGCTCTTTCAAATCCAGAACCATCCCGGTCGTGGGGTCCGGCTCGCCTGCAATTGTCACTTCCAAAACGTAATTGTGTCCATGCCCGTGCGGATTATTGCATTTCCCGAAAATGCGCCGGTTCTCTTCTGCCGACAAATTAGGATTGTGATAAAAATGCGCCGCGCTGAATTCAAGTTTGCGAGTAATCCGTATCATGCAGTCCCTGCGGGATAAGCCCGCCCTTTCCAGTGAACAACTCCGTGCGCGTTCTTCCACCACGAAGCAACCAGCGCCGCGCAGTAAAGAACCAAACCTGGGATGTAATATTTGATGTATGCCACGGGGTACAGATTCCGGTAAAGCTCCACTCCATAACGAAATCCTCTCGCCACCAGGAGAAATGCAGCCAACGCGGGCAAGAACCAAACCGGCGCCACGTGCCGCCGCGTTGATTCCACCCACACCAGGCCAATCAGCAAACATTCAACCCACGGGAACACATCCGCAATCTCAACTAGAACGCTCGTCGGTTTTCCCCCCATCAACGGATACAAATTTTTCGTCCACCCCTGCCACATCGCGCGAAAATTTCTGTACATCCTGGTACGCACAGTTCCAAACGGCGCGGTGAAGTAAATCCCATAACCCGCGCCCTTCACGCGACGCGCCAGCGCCACATCTTCCAGAATCTGCCCCGCAATCGCCGCATGCCCACCCAGCTTTTCGTAAACCTCTCGCAATAACAAAAGAAATTGCCCGTTCGCAGCCGCATCTGGCTGCCGGCGATCGTTCACTCGCGCAAACGAAAATTTATTTGCCAGCCTGCAATAGACAAACGGAATCAGCGCGCGTTCCCAGAAAGATCCTAATTCCTGCTCTGGCGAATACGAAACCAGCACCGCGTCATGTTCAACCGCATCGCAAAGGGCACGTCGGGTCGACCCATGCAGGTGGTACGTATCCGCATCGGTGAAGAGTAGCCAATCTCCCGTTGCTGCCGCTGCGCCAATCGAGACGGCATAATTCTTGCCGGCCCAACCCGGCGGCAACGCATCCCCGGTGTTCAGAATTTTCAGCTTGGGTATGCGCGCGGCGAGCTCAGCCAAAATCGCGCCAGTCCGGTCGGCGGACTGGTCGTCTATCACAATCACTTCGCCAATCTCCGGCTGTGCCGCCACCGACTCCACCGCTCGCGCGATAGAGGCTTCTTCATTTCGTGCCGGAACAATCGCGGAAACCATTGGGTGTGAAAATCGACCTGCACTTGCGGCGCCAGAAGGACTAAATCCGCTCGTCGCAAAATGCTCGCTTTCGATTCGCCGATACTCGTATTATAGGTCGCTTGGACAAAGGACTGAAACGGAAACTAAACACTGGGCTGGTTCTCGCCTTCATTGCGGGACTGCTCTTCCTTTTCGCGCGACCCGATTATCGACAGGGTGAGGCCAGCCTACGCGGGAAGCCCGCCAGAAATTTCGCCCTAACCCTAGACGGCCAGACCGCACATCTCTCCGACCTTCGCGGTAAAGTAGTCTTACTGAATTTCTGGGCCACCTGGTGCCCGCCCTGCGTGGAAGAAACTCAATCGCTGAATCAGTTGCAGCACCGCATCGCCCCGCTAGGCGGCACCGTCCTCGGCGTTAGCGTGGACGACGACGCGCAAGCCTACGAAGACTTCTTGAAGACCTACAACATCACTTTCCCCACCTATCGCGACACTAGCAAACAAATCCCACTCTCCTACGGCACCACCATGTATCCCGATACCTATGTCATCACCCGCAACGGCCGCCTCGACCGCAAAATCGTCGGCGCCCAGGATTGGAACAGCCCCGAAATGACCGCCTACATCAATTCCCTGCTAAACGAAAAGTAGCCTTGGCTCGCTTCCGTCGAGGGAGTCAGGAGGAACTTTCCGTTGAACGAGAATTAATTGGAAGCTGTCGTTTTTGCAGAAAGGTGCCGAGAAGAGAGTTGATCGACCAAGCCTATCACTCGTATCTCAGCGCCACCAACGGCTCCACGCGCATCGCCCGTCGCGCAGGAATGAAACAAGCGAAAAGCGCCACAGCGCAGAGTAAGATCGCCACGGTCGAAAAAGTCAGCGCATCTGTGCTCGTCACTCCCAGCAGCAGACTCCCCAGATAGCGCGTCAGCGCGAACGATACCGCCAGTCCCAGCACTACGCCGAGAAGCGTCAACCGCAGCCCATGCCCGAGCACGAGCCTCAAAACATCCTGCTTGCTCGCGCCGAGCGCCATGCGGATGGCGATTTCATGCGTACGCTGCCGGGTGGTATATGCCGTGACGCCGTAAATTCCCACCGCCGCCAGGACCAGCGCCAGCAGTCCGAATGCGCCGACAAATGTTCCGGCCACTCGCTGCGGGAAGCTGGCAAATGCTTCGCGCAACTCGAGCGTGGTCACGTCAAACACCGCCAAGTCGCTATTCATTTCACGTATCGCCCTCTCAACTGATCTGCCGGCCGCCAGTGGATCACCGGTCGTTCGCGCAGTGATGATCATCGCGGCGCGATAAACCTGGTACAGCGGCAGATATACAAACGGCATGGGCTTTTCATTCAAACCATTTACTTTGCTGTCACGCGCTACGCCCACCACCGTGAACCATTCGTTCGTCAAGTCTGAGTTCAGCTGCTTCCCCAACGCTTCCTGATTCGGCCAGTAGCGATTAGCAAATGCTTGGCTTACGATTACCGCGCGTTGCGAGCTCTTCGTATCCTGTAACGTGAAGTCGCGTCCCTTCACCATCGCAATCTGCAACGTCTGAAAATAATTCGGCGTGATAATGGCCACCTGTGTCTCCATCGATTCGTTCGGCCGCGAAACGTAGCCCTCCGGCTTCACGGCCGTCGAACCGCCGCCGAATCCCAGCGGCACGCGGTTTGCCAGCGCTACCGACTGCATTCCCGGCAACGCTTCCAGTTTTCCCACCAGTTCGCGATCGAATTCCGCGCCTTTCTCCTCCGAATATCCGGCTGTAAACAAATCGTAAGAAACCATCAACACATTGTGTGAATTAAATCCGGGATTAATCTGCTGCGCCCGCATAAAGCTGCGTATAAACAATCCCGCGCACACCAGCAGCAGCAACGACAGCGAAATTTGCGCCACCACCAACCCGCTCGTAAGCCGCGCTTTCCGCACGCCACCCGACGCGCTTCCGGTATCTTCTTTCAACACCGACACCGGCGCTTCGTTCGAAGTCCGCAGTGCGGGCAAAATTCCAAAAATCACTCCAGTGAGCACCGCAATCACAAACGTCGCCAGCAGTACAGTGCGGTCAGCTCGCATGTTCAGCGAAATTGGAAAATCCGAGGTTGGGATGAACTTCATGAACGTTCCCGCGCTCCACAACGTGATTGCCAAGGCCACCGCGCCTCCCGCCAGCGCCAGCACCAGACTTTCCACCAACAACTGTCTCACCAGCCTCCACCGGCTGGCGCCCAGCGACACGCGTATGGCAATCTCCCGCCGCCGCCCCACTGACCGCACCAACATCAAATTCGCCACGTTCGCGCAGGCCAGTAGAAGCACCAAGCCCGCGATGGTCATCAAGATCGGCAGCATCGTGGAGAGAAATTGATTCGCGCCAAACGGGCTGCGCCACAACGGATAGACCGTCACGCTATCGTGTCCTCTGTGTTCCTCTGGATAACTCTTCACCTCCCGCTTCAACAGCACGGTCATTTCCTCTTGCGCCTGTTGCGGACCGACACCCGGCTTCAAGCGTCCCAACACCACCAGCCAAAAATAGTGATGGTCATGAATCAGGTCGTTACGCGGAATCAATTGCTCTTCCATCATGATCGGAATCCAAATCTCCGATCGCACGCCGGTCTGGCTGCCCTGAAAGACCGCTGGAGTTACACCCACGATCGTGTACGGATGTTGGTTGAGTTCAATTGTCTGGCCCACGATGTTCGGGTTCGCGCCGAAGTGCGTCTGCCACATGCGCTCGCTGATCACCGCCACCGGCGCACCTCCCGGCTTCTCATCCTCCTCCGGCAGAAACCCTCGCCCCAGAATCGGCCGCACGCCGAGCACATCGAAATAGTTCGCAGATGCCACCGTGCCCCATACGCGCTCCGGCTTACCCTTCGTCGTCAAGCTCATCGGAGTGATATTCGCGGCCGTAATACCGACAAAACTCTGCTGTCCATCGCGCATGGCTTCCAAATCAGGATACGTAAACGGGAAGGGATTTTCAGCGCCTCGGCCGAGTGACAGCGACACCACCTCGCGCGGGCTAGCCAGCCCGGGAATTGGATTTAGCAATGTGGAGTTGATCCAGGTGAAGATCGTGGTATTCGCGCCGATCCCAAGTGCAAGCGTCAGAATCGCAATCGCCGCGAATCCCGGCGTCTTAGTAATCATCCGCAGGCTGTATCGTACGTCCTGCCAAAATGAGGTCATCTGCGCACCTCCAGGGATGTATTAGGCCGATGTGTTGACACGATAAGAGCATGTCGCCATCCACGCCTGTGCATCGGCCTAAGCGCTTGTTGGCGAATTATTTAGCAAATTTACTTCGGTGGCCGGCGGTGCGGCACTGCCCGCTTGTGGGATAGGAGTTAAGCAGGATCGAACATTCGTTTCGATCAGACTCTCTTTGGCTAGCTAGATGTCTTTCGCTTCTATGACGTGAACTCCAGCAGGCGCCGCCTTGGCCTCGGCCAGCATCCGTTCCGCTAAAGTTTCGGCTGGCGTAATGAGCCTCTTGCGAATCCTAGTCTGGAGGAGTCGCGAAAGCGGAACCAGCGTTTTGCTCGCGATGCTTTCCGCCAAACGGAATTCGCGCCGCGGCCCAACCAGCAGCGCAGGCCGAAAGATGATCAATGAATGGAGTCCGACAGCTCTTGCATCATTCTCAGTCCGCCCACTTCACTCGATTGTAAAAGAACATCGAATTCAGATTCGCCCCCATAGCAGAAAGGAACGTGAATGATGTTGCATCGTGGGCCTTCGCGATTTTTGCAAACGCCACCACGGCGTCGTGATCCACTTTTTCAAAGTTCTCCTTGCTCCCCGCAGCCTTGATCGTCGTGCCGAGACAACAGAAGTAAAGTTCTCCGCAAACGGTCGATGCAAGAAAAGGTAGCTCCGCCAGATTGCGAACTAAAATCTCCGTCAGTTTGGGATTCGAGATCTCCGGCGGCCTTCGCGCAATGGAGATTACCTTCTTAATCGCTGGATCATTCAAGAGCTTCCGGACCAGAAGTGACCCTGTTAGCCCAGTGCTGCCGATAATTGTCGCGATCATGAATAGAACCTCTCAGGTCCAGCTAAGTTATACGCCCGATCTTCACGCGCTCTCTTTTTCTTTCCCCGCACGGATTAGCGTAGTTCGGTGCGCGCGAAGCCTCACCGGACTTCCTGAAGGCGCAACGCAACTTCTAACGTTCGCCATGTCGCCCGGTCAAAAAGTCCACCGCCTCGCACCCTTGTATTTGCGCTTCTAACTTCCTATCATCGCATCGATGAAAATTTGGTTCAGGATCGACGTTAGAAAGAGCGGGACGCAGCCTTCCGACACTCCCTCGTCAGCGACCATGGCCGTGCGACCGTCGCCGACGCAACCGGCAAGCTCGCAGGCCGCTCCAGGCAGGAAAAAGAGTCGCGGAATTGGGCCGCTTTTTGAAAGTGGTCAAATCACTTCTAACCGGTTCTGGCCTAAAAACAGATGTTATAGAAAACAAATGACTAAAGCCTGTCTAACCGGGGCCAGAACAGCGATTAGACATTCCCAGATTTTTATTTTTTGGGGTGCTCATGCTTGCGCGAAATGTCGCAAAGTAACCTGGTCCAGCGTCTTATACCAAACGCTCGAATCTAATCCCTCAGCAGACCTGGCGAAATGCAAGAGCACATAAAGACTGTCGAAAAAGACCCTGTCTGCGGGATGACGGTTGACCCCGACCGCGCCGCAGCGCAAGCCCTCCACGACGGAAGGACTTTCTACTTCTGCTGCCGGAGTTGCGCCACAAAATTTGCCGCCTCGCCCGCAAAATATCTCGGCGCAGCGAACGCCACTCCAAGGCACAGTGCTCCCGTCCAACTTATAGGAATTGAATCAACGCAACCCGGTACGGCGCCCGCATCACAAACCAAAACGACAAAACAACCCGTCGCTCCCGACTACATCTGCCCCATGGATCCAGAAGTTCACCAGGGCCACCCGGGGGCGTGTCCAAAGTGCGGAATGGCACTTGAACCCGCCATCCCAACTCAGCCGGTCACTCGTATCGAGTACACCTGCCCGATGCATCCCGAAATCGTTAGGCCTGGTCCCGGCTCCTGCCCCATCTGCGGCATGGCGCTGGAGCCTCGCGACGCAATAGTCGCCGAGGAAGAGAATCCCGAACTCGCCGACATGACGCGGCGCTTCTGGATCAGCGTCGCACTCACCATTCCAATTCTCGCGT
Source organism: uncultured Acidobacteriota bacterium (assembly GCA_963714785.1). Lineage (GTDB taxonomy): Bacteria > Acidobacteriota > Terriglobia > Acidiferrales > UBA7541 > Palsa-295. The sequence goes on along the minus strand of CAVQQE010000012.1, from coordinate 284,454 downwards.
TGGCGATGTCCGATATGATTCCCGGCCAGCCCTTGCAGAATATTTTGTCACCACGCGCGATCGCCCGGATAGAACTACTCCTGGCAACGCCCGTGGTCCTGTGGGCCGGGTGGTTCTTCTTCCAACGTGGCTGGACTTCCATCGTGAACCGCAGTCTCAACATGTTCACGCTGATCGCGCTGGGTACCGGCACCGCGTACGTTTACAGCGCGGTCGCTGTCTTATACCCGCAAATTTTCCCAGACTCATTTCGCATGACGGGAGGCGGCGTCCCAATTTATTTCGAAGCCGCAGCCGCGATAACCACGCTCGTCCTACTGGGTCAAGTTTTGGAATTGCGCGCGCGCAGCCGGACTTCCACTGCCATAAACTCGCTCTTAAGACTTTCGCCAAAGTCAGCTCGCCTCGTTCGTGCCGACGGAACCGAAATCGACGTGCCAGTCGAGCACATGGCGGTGGGCGATTTGTTGCGTGTGCGCCCGGGCGAAAAAGTTCCAGTGGATGGAGTTATCACCGAGGGCGAAAGCTCAGTGGACCAATCGCTGATGACCGGCGAGCCAATCCCCATTGAGAAATCAATCGGCGCGCGCGTGATTGGCGGCACCGTGAACGGCACTGGAACCTTCATCATGCGCGCCGACCGCGTTGGCAGCGAGACGATGCTCTCGCAAATCGTGCGCATGGTCAGCGAAGCGCAACGCAGCCGCGCGCCGGTGCAAAAACTTGCTGACCGTGTAGCAGGTTATTTCGTTCCCGCAGTAATCCTGGTCGCGATCCTCACTTTCATCGCTTGGGCCATCTACGGCCCCGAGCCGAAGATGGCGCATGCCTTGCTCAACGCCGTCGCCGTCCTCATCATCGCCTGCCCTTGCGCTCTGGGCCTGGCCACCCCCATGGCCATTATGGTCGGCACTGGCCGCGGCGCTCTCGCTGGCATCCTGGTAAAAAACGCAGAGGCGCTGGAAACCTTTGAAAAAGTGGACACGCTCGTCGTAGATAAGACCGGTACGTTGACCGAAGGGCGACCGGAAGTGGTATCCGTGGTCCCAGCGGCGGGCTGGGATGAAAAACAGATTCTGCGGATCGCTGCAACCCTTGAACGCGGCAGCGAACACCCGCTCGCGGGAGCGATCCTTACGGTAGCCAAAGCGCGTGACATCGACCTCGGCAACCTCACTGATTTTCAGTCGCGAACCGGAAAAGGTGTTCTGGGAAAGGTTGACGGACGGACCGCCGCGCTCGGAAACCGAGCTCTGTTCGCTGAAATCAATCTCGCCATCGGAAAATTGGACGAAACTGCCAAGACCCTCGAAGCCGACGGCCAGACAGTAATGTTTGCAGCCGTGCATGGCGCCATCATCGGAATCATCGGTGTCGCCGATCCTGTGAAATCGACAACCGCAGAAGCTCTCGCGAAACTTCACCGCGACGGAATACGCATCATCATGCTCACGGGAGACAGTCGTGCAACTGCCGATTCCGTTGCGCGAAAACTCGGAATCGATCAGGTCCACGCAGAGATTTTGCCCGGCCAAAAAAGCGAAATCGTGAAGCAGCTCCAGGCCGAAGGGCACATCATCGGCATGGCCGGCGACGGAGTGAACGACGCCCCTGCGCTTTCGCAAGCCAACGTCGGAATCGCTATGGGCACCGGAACCGACGTCGCCATGGAAAGCGCCGGGATCACGCTCCTCCGAGGCGACTTGCTCGGCCTCGCGCGCGCGCGGACACTGAGCCGCGCCACCATGCGCAACATTCGCCAAAACCTTTTCTTCGCATTCGTATATAACTCGGTTGGCGTCCCTGTCGCCGCTGGCGTGCTCTATCCTTTCTTCGGTTTGCTTCTAAGTCCGATCCTGGCCAGCGCTGCGATGACCTTCAGCTCCGTCTCGGTCATTGCAAACGCCCTCCGCCTCCGCAAAGTTCAGTTATGAAGGGATACGCGACCGCGACAACTCATGGGTTACTGAGAAGCAGGTTCCAATCTTCGCAAGACGGGGATTCTCGCTTGGCGCAAAACACTCTCTACTACGTTGTCAGTCAAACGCGAGGCGTCGTAGTCAAAATGGAGCAGATTTTTCTTCTCGTCATAACGAAATTTCTGGAGGCCGTAAGTATTCGAGAACTCTCCGAGCGCGCGAAAATGCTCCGGCTTCAGGCGTTCCTGCAATTCGTAAGTAGCGGTCATTAACGTCATGCGCCGCATTATAACAGGAGCCATCTCTAAGTGAACGACACTCGCACCATTCCACCATCGCATGCGCCAGCCGGTGGCGAAACACATCCCATGTCGGCGCAATTCCATGGAAGTTAAGATCGCAAAATTGGGGCGAATGGGTAGTAGCTGAAACTGCGTTAATCAGGTACAAGCGTCAAAGTATTGATTTTGGATGGCTAAAGTGCGAGGTAATTAGAATCGGGGAACCTATGCGGCATGAATCGCGTACCACTGAATGAAGAGGTGGCGCATGGGAACATTTTCGCAGGATTTTAAGTACGGCGTTCGAATGCTGGTGAAAAACCCAGGATTCGCGCTGATTGCGATCCTTACGCTGGCGCTGGGGATTGGAGCAAACACTGCGCTTTTTTCCGTGGTCAACGGGCTAATTCTGAGTCCGTTGCCATTCGCAAATCCGCAACAACTTGTCGCGGTGTACTTTAAGACGCAGTCTGACAAAGGTTCAATTACTTTTCCGAACTTCCTGGATTGGCAGAAAGAAAACCATACGTTCTCAGCGATGGCTGCTTATCGGAGCAGCGATTTCAGTTTAACTGGCTCAGGCGAACCTGAGCGGCTACATGGACAACAAATTTCAGCCGAGTTTTTTCCGTCGCTCGGAATTGCGCCTATTCTGGGACGAACGTTCCGCGCGGAAGAAGATCAAGTGGGCGCCGCACCCGTTGCGCTGATCGGTGAAGCCCTATGGAAAACCAAATTCGGTTCTTCTCAGGACGTTCTCGGGAAAAACCTTACGCTCAACGACACGGAATACATAATCGTCGGGGTAGTTCCCGGGCGCTTGCCGATGTTTGGCAGCCAGGGAATGGACGTCTACGTTCCGATCGGACAATGGAACGATCCCACATTCCGCGATCGCAAAATCGGCATGGGAACGCAAGGAATTGGGAGGATGAAGCCTGGCGTGAACCTGGAGCAGGCGCAGGCGGACATGAATTCCGTCGCTCGCAATCTTTCCGCTACTTATCCTGAGGCTGACAAAGATACAGGCGTGGTACTTGTTCCGCTGAAGAAGGATATCGTCGGAGATGTCGAAGGAACTCTCTTCGTGCTGTTGGGCGCGGTAGGTTTTGTGCTGCTGATCGCGTGCACAAATGTGGCGAACCTACTCCTCGCGCGGTCCACCGGGCGTTCGCGCGAATTTGCAATCCGCGCCGCGCTAGGAGCGAACCAGATGCGAGTGATACGCCAACTCCTTACAGAAAGCGTGCTGCTCGGCGTCTGCGGCGGATTGTTTGGGTTGGCATTCGCAAGGTGGGGAACGCAAGCTGTTCTGGCTAAACTGCCCGAGGCATTGCCTCGCGCAGACGCGATTCATCTCGGCGGGCGTGTGCTTCTCTTCACCCTGGCGGTATCTATTTTGGCCGGGATTGTGTTCGGCCTGGCGCCTGCAATCAAAACAGCACGTCCCAATCTGGGCGAAACGTTAAGAGAAGGTGGCCGAGGTTCGAGCGGAACACGTCACGCAACGCAGCGTGTTTTTGTCGTGGTGGAAATGGCATTATCGCTCGTTTTATTAGTTGGCGCGGGGTTAATGATACGCAGTCTCGCGGCTCTAGGCAGTGTGAACCCGGGCTTTAATCCACAACACGTGGTTACGTTTTCGCTAGGGTTATCTCCTGCGAAGTTAACTAGTCCAACCGTGATCCGCCAAAGCCTGCGCGCTGTGGAGGCAAGTTTCAAGTCAGTGCCCGGCGTGGAAGGGGCTTCCGTAACGGCTGGATCTTTGCCGATGGCAGGTGATTCGGAAGTGCCGTTCTGGCTCGAAGGTCAGCCTAAGCCTGCGACCGACAGCGAGATGAATCTTGCGCTATGGTATCCGGTGGATCCCGACTACCTGAAAGTTATGGGAATCCCTTTGATAAGGGGACGTTTTATCTCGGAGCAAGACACAGAAAAAAGCCCAATGGTTGTGGTGATCGATCAAAACTTTGCCCACCAATTTTTTCCGAACGAGGATCCTATCGGTAAGCGAATCAATATGGGATTGATTGGCGGTCAGCCGGAAATAGTGGGGATCGTAGGACACGTAAACCACTGGGGCCTGGGAGATACCGCACATCAGAATCTGCAGTCCGAATACTACATGCCACTAATGCAGCTTCCCGACCAGATTTTCCCGCTCGTTGCCGGTGGGGTTGGTATGGTTGTCCGCACGTCTGGAAATTCGGATGCCTTCATGCCGGCGATTCGCAAAGCGTCCACGGATTTCGATAGCAAGCAGGTCATTTATGACTTCAGGCCGATGGAAACAATCGTGTCCGATTCAATCGCCACGCAGAGGTTCACCATGACTGTGCTCGGAGGGTTTTCCGGGCTTGCGCTGGCGCTGTCGGCGATTGGCATCTATGGTGTGATTTCATACCTGGCTGGACAGCGCACGCACGAAATCGGAGTTCGAGTGGCACTAGGCGCGCAGCCGAAGGATATTTTCGGCATGGTGCTAAGCGAGGGCATGCAGGTTGCGCTGTTCGGTGTTGCGATCGGAATCGTGGCTTCGTTGGCATTGACTCGCCTGATGACGAAGATGATTTTTGGAATTCGTGCTGCGGATCCCGTCACGTTCGCAGGAGTCACGATCCTACTGACTCTTGTCGCGGCCGCGGCGTGTTACATTCCGGCGCGCAGAGCCATGCGCGTGGATCCCTTGATTGCGCTTCGATACGAATGATCGAATCTCAGATTAATTGGAAGGCTCTGCACAAGAAACTCGAGCAGTTGTTCAACCAGGTGGCCCACTATTCCAACTCCGGTACGTCGGATAACCGGACATCTCTAACAATGCTGACTCTGTCAAGCTCTTTTTGAGCTCTTTTTGAGCTTTTTCTGAGCAAACTTCTCCACTCACTCCGAAGAGTGGTCCGTCGCTTGAATATAGTATGAGTGTCTAATGATCTACTGAAGATCAGAGTTCCTAAAAGAGCCGCGGTCTGGGAGACTCCCATTTTCAATGACTTAGGGAGACTAAGGCGGCACCTGATGCCGGCACAAGAGCAGATCGGAACTGAGTCGCGCGGATTATCCCGTGCTGGCGCAGGGCACGTGTTCACTCTTACAATTCGTGCGAGCTACTCGTTGTTCGGCGCGGCGGCATGCTGCATAATGGAATGGGGCAGTTGAGGGCGGATGAAGAAATCTTTTATTTTTGTATTGGTAGCGGTAGCGGGACTGGCGGGAATCGCGATCGGACTAGCAGCGGGCCGATCGAATCTAATTCGCGTGCCGAAAGCCTCTGTCGTAAGCGCGCACGTTTTGCCAGCGCACGCCACGCCTGCTGTTAAAAACGTGGCCGCCCAACAATCCGGCCAGATGCCGGTTGTTCGGTTCGCCAGCAATCCGCAGGGTGCTCCTCCTTTTCTGGCGCGCGACATCGACGGAAACGTGATTTCCACCGCCGAATGGAAAGACAAAGTTGTGCTGCTGAATTTCTGGGCCACGTGGTGCCCGCCTTGCCGCGAAGAAATTCCTGAACTTGTCGACCTGCAAACCCGTTACAAAGACCGTTTGCAAGTGATCGGAATTTCCATGGATGATCCGGAAGACGTGCGCACGGTAAAGAAATTCGCCCTGCAAGAAGGCGTGAACTATCCGATCGTGATGGCCAGCCGTGAAATAATTCTGGAGTACGGCGGCGTTCCCGCGCTTCCGACTTCCTTCGTGGTGAACACGGAGAGCAAAGTTGTACAGAAACACGTAGGGCTGTATCCGACCTATGTTTATGAGACTGAAGTACGCGCTCTGCTTGGAATGCCGATTAACGCCACTGTCGAAACATTCAAGGACGAAGGACAGGTTTTCCTGAAGAATGCTGCGCTGGCAACAGAACTCCCCGACGTTGATTTCAAGGATTTGACGCCAGAGTTGAAGAAAGTCGCGTTGCGGCGGATGAATTCTGAAAGCTGCGATTGCGGATGCCGTCTGACGCTGGCGCAATGCCGTATAAATGATTCGCTTTGTCCGATTAGCAAGAAGCTTGCAGCAAAAGTGGTTGCTGAAGTTGCTTCAAACGCTCCGGCCCCTGCGTCTGCTCCCGACACAACCGCGCCGACCTCGAATCAGCAGTAGATTACTTCCACGGGGAACCTCATCCTCCAGTTAATTTTTGAATCAAAGGAGCGACGGTTTTGCCGCATCGCAAGGGCGACTTGCGCGGATTTTTTCGCTCCACGCTCGCGGGAATCATCGCGACGTTCGTAGCAGTGGGGTCTCGGCGCAAACGTTTTAAACAGGCGGGTCCGTAGGTGGAGCATCGCGCTCGAGTGAATTTGCGACACACGAGACGCACCGATGCCCAGGGCTTTGGCTACTTCTTTCATGGTGAGCTCATCATAATCGTAGAGCGTGAGCACTTCCCGCTCAAGTAGGGGCAACTGATTGACTGCGCCGGTGAGCAGTCCCTGCATTTCTGAACGCAACGTTTGATGGTAAGGATCCTGATCTTCTCCGCCGGGGCGAGCATGGGCTTTACCATCGCTGTCTTCAATGCGACGGTAATTTCCGGCCCGGTGGGCTCGCGCCCAAGTTGCGCTCGAAGACCGTTTTTTCCAGCTTACGAGCCTGGGTGCGAAGCATTCGCGGGCTCCCATCGACCTGACGAAGGCTATCGAGTATGACGCCGCGGATCGGAAATTCAGCGTAGTGCTTAAGTTGAACTTTTTTCCCGGGATCGTATTTTTTGATTGCGTCGATCAAGCCCAGTACTCCGGCGTGGATCAGATCGTCGAGCAGAACATGCGGCGCAGGCGACCGTGAATGCGCCGAGCGATGAATCGCACCTGAGGCAAATGGCCGAGCAATAGCAGATCGCGCTATTCGTCTGTCTGAGCGATACGCCAGAACGATTCGGTTCGTTTTGATCCGGCCAAGCGGTTTGAAAATCGACTGACAATTATGGTTCAGGCTTCAGGACGCCCTCCAAAACGGAGAGGATTTTGTACCGATGTGAAACAGTTTTGCGGCAGAAGAAGAGAATTACAAAGAATTGTTGCCGCCCGAAAAAGTTTGCGAAGATTACATCAAGCTACGGATGGGTCATGTCTTCGGGTCGCACGAGTTCGTCGAACTCTTTCTCGGTTAAGTAGCCTAGTTTTAGTGCGGCTTCGCGAAGACTTAGGTGCTCGTGGTGCGCCTTGTGCGCGATTTCCGCAGCTTTGTCGTAGCCAATCTTGGGACTTAGGGCAGTAACCAACATCAGCGAGTTTTGAACATTTTGCTGGATGCGATCTCTATCGATTTCCATGCCCGTGATGCAGTGGGAAGTGAAGGAATGGCAAGCGTCGCCCAGCAAGCGCACGGAATTCAAGAAATTGTGAATGATCACGGGCTTGAAAACGTTCAGCTCGAAATTTCCCTGTGAACCCGCAAAGCCGATGGCGGCATCATTTCCGAAGACCTGAACGGCGACCATGGTGACGGCTTCGGACTGCGTGGGGTTCACTTTTCCGGGCATGATGGAGGAACCTGGCTCGTTTTCCGGAAGCACTAATTCGCCGAAGCCAGCGCGCGGGCCGGAAGCGAGCCAGCGGATGTCATTGGCGATCTTCATCATGGAAGCAGCCAGAGTTTTAAGAGCGCCGCTCGCAAATATAATTTCGTCATGGGCTGAGAGAGCAGCGAATTTGTTGGGATGGGAACGGAATGGCAAACCCGTAAGCTCGGAAATTTTCTTCGCGGCGCGCTCGGCAAATTCCGGGTGAGCGTTCAGGCCTGTACCTACCGCAGTTCCACCAATGGCGAGATCGTAGAGGCCTGGCAACGTATCTTTTAACCATTTGATGTCGCGATCGAGCAGGTTCACCCAGCCCGACATTTCCTGGCCGACGGTGAGAGGAGTCGCATCCATCAGGTGCGTGCGGCCAATCTTGACTACGGATGCAAAAGAGCGCGCTTTTTCATCGATGGCGTCGCGCAATTCAGTGACTGCCGGGATCAGGAACTCCGCGACAAGCGACGCGGCAGCAATGTGCATTGCGGTTGGAAATGTGTCGTTGGAAGATTGCGACATATTTACGTCATCGTTGGGATGAATGGGCTTTTTGGTGCCCATCACGCCGCCGGATATTTCGATAGCGCGATTCGAAATTACCTCGTTGGCATTCATATTCGTTTGCGTGCCGCTGCCAGTCTGCCAAACGTGGAGCGGAAAATGGTCATCGAGCTTGCCGGCAATCACCTCCTCGGCTGCCTGGACAATCAAGCGAGTTTTTTCAGGCGAGAGTTTTCCGAGATCCTGGTTCACGAGCGCGGCGGCTTTCTTGAGTACACCAAATGCGTGTATTAGCTCTGGCGGCATAGTGTCGCGGCCGATGTCGAAGTGAATTATTGAGCGAGCGGTTTGTGCTCCGTAGTAACAGTCGGAGGGAACTTCAATTTTCCCCATGCTGTCAGATTCGGTCCGCATCTGCGTGTTCGGCGCAGGCCACGCTTTGGCATCCAAGGTCAGTTCCTCCCCACTGCAAGGCGATTCAGAACAGGCCGAAGTACGTTTCAAGGATACTGCGGAAACGCCAATTGCGCAGCCTTGTTTGTAATAGTGGGTAGCAATCTGTAGGCAGTACAGTGCGGCACTTTTAACTGTGCCTATTTGAACCTGTCTTGAAATCTTGCGAAAGGACGCGCGGGCAGCTGTTCGGGGGCTGCACTAACGTACAGGATGGATTTGAGAAACGTCCACGATAGGATTTTCGGGGCGCGTGCTGAATAAGACTAAAATTGATGCAGCACAAAAAGGCGCAGGCTTCACGCGATAGAAACTTTCACGGGGGCAGTGGGCACACCAAATGGTTTCTCTTTTCAAGCGTCTATTCTCGTCTGGCGGAACGCAGACCGCGAGCGTGCAGGTTGCAGAACCGAGCGCCGAAGCGTCCGTTGCGGAAGAAACTATCGAGCAGGCGGCATCGCAATATCAAGCGGCCGAATTGCCTCCTTCCGAAGAAGAGCTGAAAGAATTCCTCTATAAGAATTTCCTCGATGGTGCCAAGCCTACGGAGGTTCCGCAAGAGCAGGAATGCGGAGTGGCGAATTCGTCGGAGGTAACTGCGGAGCTTATGCCGGCGATCATTGCGGGAGAAGGCGATTTGCCATCACTAGAAGAAACAATATCAACAAAGGACGTCTCTGCAGAAGAAGCGCATGCCGTGGAACTACGTGCGGATGATCCCACGGATGTCGAAGCTCGTGTGGATCAGAATTTGTCTCCCAGGCAAAAGGACGCTGTCGCCACAACGGATGTCGTAGCTATTTCCGATCCCGAAACAATTTTGCGGGCCGCAGCGGTTTCGGACTTCGCTTCAGGAAATGTAGGCGCCCCTCAGGTCACGGCTTCACCGGCGTCTGAAGACGAAATGATGGCTGAAATCGAAGTGGATTCTATGGCGCTGGATTCGCCTGAAGTTGCAGCTGCGTTCGCTGATGGGCGAGTCGCAAGAGCGCTACCACCGACTTTGACGGAAATTCCGGAAGCGCTCAGGCCGACGCTTACAGATGTAATCGAGGAATCCGAATACGCAGAAGCTGAGACCGGTGAAGGCGCGGTAACTCCATCGTTGGAGTCGACGGAGAACTTGGCGGGAACGGCGAGGATTGATTCATCGGAATGGGCGATCGAAGAAGCGCTGGGCAATCATAAACAGTGGCTGGATTCGCGAGGTGTGGAGGGAAAAAAGGCCAATCTGCGTGCGGCCAAACTGGAAGGCACGGAATTGATCAGCGCGAATCTGCGATATGCCGATTTGCAGGACGCAAACTTAAAAGCGGCAGATTTATTGTTGGCGGATTTGCGCAACGCTTGCATGGTCCGCGCGAATTTGCAGGATTCTTGCTTAGTCGGGGCGAGTCTCGAGGGCGCAAATTTGGAAGGTGCGTCGCTTGAAAGCGCGATGGGTCTTGTCCCGCGGCAACTGGCGGGAACAAACTTACGCGAAGCTTCTTTGCCCGCACAGATTGCCGAATTTGTTGCGCTGGAGGAATTCGCCAAGGCTTCACAGACATCAGCTCGAACGTTCAGCGTAGTGATATTGGCTAGTCTGGTTTCGTGCCTGATGATTTGGAAGACGAAAGATGTGCAATTAGTTTCGGATTCGGCTGTGCTTCCGTTCCTGCACTCCCCTACTGCGGCCGCAGCGCTTCCAACGGCGGAAATTTACCTGATCGCTCCCGTGCTGCTCCTTTGTCTTTATTTGCTATTTCAATATCACTTGCAAAGGTTGTGGGATACGGTTCTGGAGCTGCCTGCGATATTCCCGGACGGGCGTGCTCTGGGCGAAAAGCAGCCGCGCATTATTACAGGGCTTCTGCGATTACATTTCCATTGGATGAATCAGGACGCCCCTTCTACGCGTTTAATCGAGAAAAGTGTTTCGGCGTTACTGGCCTACTGGATTGTTCCGATAGTGCTTGTTTTCTTTTGGGGGCGCTATTTAACTTTGCAGGAAATTCACGGGACAATTTTACATGAGGCGCTGGTGATGGCGGCCGTAGGCGTTGCGATCTATGCGACAACGAAGATTGGACGCCCGCGGGAACGCTGGGTGGTGTCCGGACAAACCAAGAAAACATTTGGCGAAAAGTTACGGCAGCTAAATCCGGCAACGCTTTTGATTATCCTTTTCGTGGTTATGACTTTTCTTTCGATAGGGACGATCACGGGAGTTCCGCACGGCAAAGATCGCGCGCCGCAATTCTCGTCCGCGAGCATACGACGATGGGCTCCTGCGGTTTTGTCTAGCTTGGGATATGACCCCTATGCGGATTTGACAGAGGCTACGGTTTCGACGAGGCCGGCGAACTGGCGAGAGGATGCAACCGAAACAAGCGACGAACTTTCTGGAGTGAAGGGCGCGCGGCTGAACGAATCACATTTCCGCTACGCGCAGGCATATGGAATATTTCTGGCGAACGCGCATTTGTGGCGCTCGGATTTTTATGGCGCGTTTTTGTCGGAGGCGGATTTGCGGGGCGCGGACTTCGGCCAAGCGGATTTGCGATTGGCGATTCTGGATCGAGCGAAGATGAACCATACGAATTTCGATCGCGCGCAACTGGGCGGCGCGAATCTGGCGCGCGCGGATTTGCGGGGCGCTAACCTTTCCTATTCGTCGTTGGTCAATGCAAATCTGGTGGACGCACGGCTGGACGGTGCGAGCCTCTATGGCGCGCATCTTTCGGCGGCGAATATGGTTCGGGCTAACATGCAGAAAGCCGACCTGCGCGATGCGCAATTGGATGGCGTTGACCTGGAGCATGCGGACATGCAGCAGGCGTATTTGTGGTCTGCGAAATTGCCCAACGCGCGGATGGTGAATGCGCAGCTCGCTACTGCGATTTTTATTGATGCTGATTTGAGCGGTGCCGACTTACGCGGCGCGCAATTCAACGGCACGGTGCTGAACGGAGCCAACTTGCAGAACGCTAATCTAGACGGCGCGGATTTGCGTGGTGCGCTTCAACTGGGAGCGTCGCAAGTTTGCTCGGCAAAATCGCGTCAGGGCGCGACTTTGGACGACGCGCTGCAGAAGTTAGTGGACGCGCAATGTGGCGGTGGGCATCGGGCCGATGCCTCCGCGGCTAAAAACGACGCTAGTGCTTCGGCGCCGACTGTTCCTTAGCAGCTTCTTTCGGCTTTTCCGCAGGCTTATCGAAACGGCTGTCATCTATTGAAATATTCGCTTGAATCTGTTCCCACTTGTAAATCGATTCGCCATCAGGGAGCGCGACTCGAATGACGAATGGAGTTTTGACTCCACTTACATCACGGTAATCTTGGTAATTTGTATCCTGAGGGATTGCACCCAAGGGGCTGTCGATCTGGGTCGAAACGCGCAGGAGCAAACCGGATTGTGTGTCGAAATAATATTGGTCGGGGGCGCCGGTGGCGCGTGAGGCGTTCACGCAGTAGGAGTCGTGGTCATTAATTTTTGTGATGCTGGAGACTTCAACCCGCGCGTAATTCTTCTGCAGATTCAAACCCGGATTGAGTGCTGCTGAATCTTTTAGGCGGACCAAGTCGTCGCCTCGTACTTCTTCTGCTTCGTCACCGAGCGCCTGCCATCCAATGCTGCCGTTGTAACCCTGGGACGAATCTCCGCGAGGAGTGTGAACGATGCTGACGATTTTGTCGGGGCCCTTGCGATAAATTTCAACGGCTGAATGCATGTGGCGCGCAGGGACATCGAGCGTTCCCTTGTCCACGCGTGTTTTGATTTTGATGATCGCGGCTTCGCCTCCTAAAGCTTGCGAGTACTTCTCGAAGATCTCTTCTACGGAAGGAAGCGGATTGGCTGTTGCTGAGATTACCGCAGGAGAATTTGCGGGGCCGGGTGCTTCGCTTCGTGGAGGCGGCGCAACATTGTTAGCGGGAACGCTGGATGGGGAGATAAGGTCCGCAAGTACCGGAATGTCGGCGGCTTTCGCAGCATTGCGATGGCAGGTGTAACAGGTTACCGCGCGATGTCCGCTGAAATATGTATTGTCGATCGCGAACATCATTTTCATCATGCCGCGGGCACGCTTTTTCGCCGGCTTCTCGTCGCTGTCGAAATGACCCTCTAGGTGGCAGTACTCGCAGCGCACGCCCAAGGCGAAGGTGATGTAACGCATCGACGGGATGAGTTGGTCAGCCGGAACATCGGTCAACACCTCGATATTCTTGAAGGCTTCGCCGGCGGTTTTTATTCCTGGAGGCGCGAGACGCGGCAACGAAGAAGATTGCTCAGCAGGAGCGGCTTGTTGAGAAGCCCCTGCGGCTTGTTGTGACGATCGTGCGTGGGCGACCAAGCTTACCGGAATCCAGAACAGTGCTGCTACGCCGAGTGCGAGTGAAATCGTATTTCCCGAGATTTGCCACCGCGCTTGTTTGCCAGCATGCATTAATCGAGGACCATCCTTTCGAAATATGAGGCTCGAATCATACAGGCGAATGGACGGTTCCGCAGGAGTAAAAGTTCCGAGACACAGAAAAATCGGAAATCGCGGGACATTCGGTTAGAATGTTGAACTGATTGCACCGTCGGAAAATGTTCCAGTGAATTCAATCTCGCGCTCGTCTCTACCCTCCACATTTCTGTCGAAAGCTTCTGCACTCGGGATTATCTTTGTCACCTGGACGCTGATTTACCTGCCCGCGCTCTCAACACCTGGACTTCTGGACGATGCGGATTCGATTCATGCCGAAGCGGCGCGCGAGATGCTGCTGAATCACAACTGGGTAACGTTGTATGTGAACGGCATACGCTATTTGGAGAAGTCTCCGCTGATGTATTGGTGCGTAGCGGTCAGCTACAAACTTTTTGGCGTCGGGGAATGGCAAACGCGCTTGCCGCTGGCCTTGAGTGTGTTGGGGCTGGGGCTCAGCGCATGGATATTCGGGCGGCGCTTTCTGAGCGCAGAGGCGGGATTTTACGCGGCGCTCATTTTGATCACGGCTCCAGGTATTTTCGTTTACACGCGATTCCTGATTCCGGACGCCATCGTGGCGATGTGGCTGACTCTGAGTCTTTATTTTTTCCTTGTGGCATACGACCAGGAGAAGCCGGAGCGGTGGGCTTGCTGGGGATTCGCAGTTATGGTGGCGCTCAATGTCCTGACCAAAAGCCTGATTGGTCTCGCGTTTCCCGGGATGATTATTTTTGTGTTTCTTCTGCTGGCTGGAAATTTCAAGAAGCTTCTGGCAATGCGGCCCTTGTCCAGCATGCTGGTGTTTCTCATTGTCGCGGCGCCGTGGCACATTCTGGCGGCGATACGCAGTCCAGCGCAGCCGAGCGGGCCCGAAAAAGGTTTTCTTTGGTTTTATTTTGTGAACGAACAAGTGCTGCGGTATCTGAATAAAAGAATTCCGCGGGATTACGACAAAGTGCCGCTGCTGCTTTTCTGGGCGCTGGTGCTGGTCTGGTTAGTTCCCTGGTTCGTATTTTTGTTCCCGTCGCTGAAGGAGATTCCAAGGAGCGTGCGCCGCTGGCGCGAAGGTCTGAGCGCGTGTGCGGAGACCAACCTTTTCTTTGGAGTGTGGGCGGGCGTGATCATGTTGTTTTTCAGTTTTTCCACGCGACAGGAATATTATTCGCTGCCAGTACTGCCCGCTCTGGCATTGCTGATCGGCGGATGGATGCAGCGAGAGCGCGAGTCAGAGATGGGGAGCGGTGAACGCAGAGCGGGAAAAACAGCTTCGCTGGTGTTGCTCATTATCGGCCTGCTGGGGTTCGCCGCGGCGATGAGCGTCCTTGCAATGACTCATCCATTTTCGCCAGGAACTGACATTGGAAGTGTTCTGGTTCCGCATCCCGGACAATACGCTTTGTCCTTGGGGCACATGGAAGATTTGACAATCGAAGCGTTTGGATTATTTCGTACTCCGCTTTGGCTAGTGGGGTTCGCGCTGTTATTCGGCACCGCGCTGAATTGGATTTTCCGCCGACGTGGAACACCATTCAAGGGCAACCTTGCTCTTACGGCAATGATGGTGGTGGTGCTGTTCTGCGTGCACCAGGGATTCGTCATATTCTCGCCGGAAGTTACGTCGAAAAATATTGCGCTGAAGATACAGAAGGAATACAAGCCGGGCGACACGATTGTGATTAACGGAAAATATGAATTCGGCTCAACGCTGAACTACTACACCGGGATCGAACTGCACGTGTTGAATGGACGCGACGGCAATTTATGGTACGGCTCATTCTTTCCCGGCGCTCCCGATATTTTCGAAGACAATCAGTCGTTCACTCGTTTGTGGCAAGGCCAGGGGAGAGTCTTTCTGTTCACCGAAGATTATTTAAAGGATCAAGCGCTGCAGGGCGTGGACCCCCAGACCGTTTATGTATTTGCGCGACAGGGTGGCAAGGTCGTGCTGACGAACCATCCTGTCTGACCTAGAATTGGTCCGCGAACTGGAGGTATTCCGATGCATCCTTGGCACGATTTAAGTCCCGGCGAAAACGTTCCGCAAAAATTCCATGCGGTGATTGAAATTCCTCTAGGGTCAAGCGTGAAGTACGAGCTCGATAAAGGGAGCGGCATCATCAAAATGGACCGCGTGCTCTATTCAGCCGTTTATTATCCGGCGAACTATGGATTCATTCCGCAGTCGCTCGCGGAGGATCACGACCCTCTTGACGTTCTGGTGCTTTGCCAGGTGCCGGTCGTGCCGCTCACGATCCTGGATGCTCGGACGATTGGGTTGATGTCCATGATCGATTCAGGAACGAAGGACCATAAAATTATCGCGGTGGCTACGGCCGATCCGGAATACAACGAGTATCATGAGGCAAGCGAGTTGCCACCACACAAACTGGCCATGATTCGCCGCTTTTTTCAGGATTACAAAAATCTTGAGGGTAAAGTTGTGGAAGTGGACGATATTCTTCCAGCCAAAACGGCTTACCCGGTGATCGAGGACGCGTTGGCGCGATACGACAAGAAACGACGAGCCGGCCACCACAAAAAGTAACAGCGTGGCACGATGCTTTCGTGCCTGCGCGGTTCATTCGCTGGAGAGTACAATTCTTGTGACTACGATGGTGGAGGTGCACGGTAATGCGATGGACTTTTGGCGTGTTCGCAATTGTTGGAATCTTCTGTTTAAGCTTTGCGCTCCGTGCTGGAACTGATGGGCAGTCGCAATACTCCGCGGTCCATGTCGGCGTCCGCGCGGCACAACTCGGCAAAATAAACTTCCCCACTTCTTGCTCGCCTGCGGCGCAACCCATGATGGAAAAAGGTGTGGCGCTGCTGCATTCATTTCAATACCAGCAATCCGAGCAGACCTTTGGAGACGCAGCACAAGAAGATCCGCGTTGCGCGATGGCTTTCTGGGGAAAAGCGATGGCGCTTTATCATCAGCTCTGGGATTTTCCAGGGCCGCATACTTTGCGCGAAGGGCGTGAGGATCTGGAGCAAGCAGCAAAGATCGAGGGAACGACGGAACGAGAGCGCGAGTATATTTCCGCAGCTGCCGCGTTCTATCAGGACAATTCGGAGCTGAGTCATGAAGCTCGAGCGCGGGCCTATTCTGAAGCCATGGCGAAGTTGTATCGAGACAATCCCAAGGACATCGATGCAGCAGCGTTTTACGGCTTGTCGCTAGTCGCATTGGCCGAATACAACGAGCACGATCTGGCCGACCGCGAAAAAGCCCTTGCGATTCTCAGTCCCCTTCTGACCGCTGATCCAGACCATCCCGGAGTAGCTCATTACATTATTCATGCAAGTGACACGCCTGAGCTTGCTTCCCAGGGCCTGGAAGCTGCGCGCATGTACGCGAAGATTGCTCCGGATTCGTCGCACGCAGTGCACATGCCGTCGCATATTTTTACGCGCCTTGGTTTGTGGCAGGAATCGATCGATTCGAACATGGCAGCGATGGCCGCGGCTGCAAAAGACACGCAAATGCACATGGCCGACGCACATTACGAGACCCACGCCATGGATTTCCTTGACTATGCGTATTTGCAAAGTGGACAGGAAGCGAAAGCGGAGGATTTACTAAAAGTGTTAGCGTCAGTTCCGGGCGCGAGTGTAGGGACGATTCAGAATATGCAGGCAATTTTTGAAGCTCGCAATGCGCTGGAGCTGCATCATTGGAAAGTGGCTGCGACGCTCAATGTGCGCGACATTCCGTTGCGCGACCTGGGGACGACTTACTGGGTAAAGTCTATTGGCGCGGCACGCAGCGGAGACGTGAACAGCGCGAAGCAGGACATTCAAAAATTAATCGAAGCCGATGAGGCCTCTAATAAACACGAAAAAGACATGGGAAACAAAATTTATCCGGGCGAAGGTGTTGCACAACGCGAAGCGGAGGCCTGGCTTGCATACGCGGAAGGCAAACAGGGTGAAGCTGTGAAAATCATGCGGCAGGCCGCCGAGCACGAAGAGTCTGAACATGTAGATTCGCTTACGATGCCCGCACGCGAGATGCTGGCGGATTTATTGCTGGAGCTCAAACGGCCTTCGGAAGCGCTTGTCGAATACCAAGAGGCCCTGAACATTTTGCCGAACAGATTTGATTCGTTGTACGGAGCTGCACGAGCCGCTGAATCTGCTGGAAAGCCACAGGAAGCGCGAGATTATTTTGTGCGACTAGCAAAAATCGCGGCGCCGGGTGCGGATCGTCCCGAGCTTCAAGAGATGAAAGTAAATATCGCCAAGAAGTAGTTTTGCTTTACTGATATTGACGGCCGCTAATTCTCGAGCGGCCTAGCCCATGCAGTTTTAGAACAGAAAGCGAAGGCGTTTCCCTGCCCTTGTTCTGTCCTTCCGTCCAGTTGTGGCTTCGTTTTCCAGCCGCGCATACTTGCCATGTAGATTCAGGTGTTTCAAAGCAGTCTAGAAAGATTTGACATGCTGGATCATCCCATTCGCAGCCTTCGCGCAAAGTCACGCACTGTCGCTGAACCACAAGACGAAAAATCAAGGGATGACCAGATGCTTCTGCAAAGGCACAGCCAATTTCGCTTAACGGAGGTAGGAATAATGCAAGCAAAAATCGCGCTGACACTGGCCCTACTTTCTGCTTGTTCTGCGTTTCCCACACACGCAGCGGAAACAAGCCCGTTAAAGTGCGGTGTGAACGAAGACCGAGTATGGGTTTATGACTCGCTGAATAGCTACGACGTAGCTATGAAATTAAAGTGCGGCGAGCCGGTGGAAGTTATTGGCCGCGAAAAAGGTTATGTGAAGATTCGGACTTCCGGCGGCAGAGAAGGTTATGTGGAAGCCAAAGCAATTCCAAAACCCGCAGCTACAGAGGAAAATAATGCGAGTGGGGCCGAAACGCAACCAGGACAGCCGGAACAGCAATCGGTTGTTACTGCGGCACGCGCAAAGAATCCCGCCAACAATGTTGCCAGCGTAAATGTCAAGCCGGTCACAAAGCCCACGAGCGCTGATGCGACGAAACCCGCCATGCTAGCTCCGCCTATTCCACGAGGAGAATCGGCAGACGGTGCGGCTTACAGCGCGACGCCGATCCCTGCGCCGACCGAATCAAAGAATTCTGTTGCGTCTTCCACCACCGCACTAAATTCAAAACAGCCGGATGCTGGGGCCAACGCCGTGCGTTCACTAGCCAAGCCGAGCACGAAAACTTCCACGGGATCAGCCACCAAAGCCTCCGATGGAGCTGGCGCGTCTGAGAAAACAGTGCCCGTGCGCTCCAACAAAACGAAATCTTCCGAGTCGAACAGCGCGGAGAACTCTGGCAGCAAAACTTCTGTCGCAAAAGCGAATTCGGGAAAAACCGTTACGCTTTCAAGTTCGTCCGCGTCTGCTCCCAAGACCTCTGGGGCGGCAATTTCGAAAACATCCTCGAGCAAGACGGTTGCAAGTTCTAAGCCAGCCGTAGCCACTGCAGCTCCAGCCCTCCCAGTAAGCAATGCAAGCGTTGTGTTGGCTGACAACGTCGCCCGCCAGCCCGTGCCCTCAGTCGAAAATGTTCATGTAGCAAGCCCGCGCGATCCTGATGAGGAAGAAGAACCCCTGATGGAGCCGCTGGAACGAAAAGAAAACTGCAGAATTTATTTCTCGGCCTACGGGCTTTCGCCGAATCAGTATCGATGGATGACGCAAAATAGAGGCAAGAATTTTTCCGGCATTTGTCCCGCCCCCTCACCTTCGATGGTGGATTTCGTGGTGATTTTCACTCATGACGCTGATTTTTTTAACGGGACCATGCCCGCGCCGGTTCATACCGACAAGAACGGATTCTCGGACTTTACTCCTCTAACGACGATAGATACGGCCGTGGTTTCCCCGTCGGATGCGGACAAGAATCGTCGCGAGTACGTGTGGGTGTTCCATACGAAACGCGGAACGTTCGATCCGGCGAAATTCTCGCCGAGGCGCAAGCCATTGTTTTCGACCACCGAGTCGAATAAGATAGGGACAGCGGCCGGAAGCAGATCCGCGGAAGACGCGCTGCGTTTCATAGAACAGCAGGGCGTGATTCAATAACGCGATCTGCGCCGCGCGATATTCGCGATGGGAGCCGCCGTTAGCAAGAAAACACACCGCCAGCACCCATAGTTGAAAACGTGCAGCCCTTGCCGTAAAACTAGCATCTACTCTTAATATGCCTTCGACAGCGATTAATCCAAGTATTACACCGCGCGAAATCCTTACGTCCTGGGGACGGATTCTAGCGGGCAGAGTGCCTCTGCTCTCCATCGAGATCACTCGTGAATGCCCTCTCAGCTGCCCCGGATGCTACGCTTACGGCGATACGCATTTGTCAGGCGGCGTTACGCTACGCGAGCTGAACGATAAACGCGGAGACGCTCTCGTTGACGGCGTGCTTGATTTAGTCCGCAAGCACAAGCCTATGCATGTCTCGCTGGTTGGCGGAGAGCCGCTGGTACGGCATCGCGAGCTGAGCAAGATCCTGCCGGCCTTGAGTGAGATGTCTGTCTTTACGCTGGTAGTGACCAGCGCTGTGATTCCCATCCCAGCCGAATGGATGAAAATTCCGCGCGTGCGCGTTGCAGTGTCGATCGATGGTTTACCCGAAGACCATGACATTCGACGTAAGCCAGCCACGTATGAGCGCATTCTGAAAAATATCGAAGGGCGAGAAGTAAACATTCATTGGACAATCACACGTCCGATGCTTTCCCGGCCAGGCTACCTGGAAGAATATATTGCGTTCTGGAATGCTCGACCTGAAGTAAATCGAATATGGGTGAGCCTCTATACGCCCCAGATCGGTGAGCAGACTCTAGAGATGCTTACTCGCGAGAACCGCGAGACTTTGGCGCGAGATCTACCGGCGCTAACCGTGAAATATCCGAAGCTGCTGATGAATGAAGGTATCGCAAGGACATTTTTGGCGCCTCCGGCGAATCCGGACGAGTGCTTGTTCGCGAAAATGTCCGCAAATTATTCCGCGGACTTTAAGACCAGAGTGGAACCTTGCATTTTTGGAGGCAATCCGGATTGCTCGCAGTGTGGCTGTGCCATCAGCAGCGGACTGCACTGGATTCGCGGCGTGAAAGTGGTGGGTCCGCTCAAGGTGAAACATTTCGTGGGGAGTTCGATCGGCGTCGGCTTGGCGATGAGCCGCCTGAGATCACGCGGATTGCGTCCGGCACGATGGAGAGCTGCTAAACCCGAAACAGCTCACAAGCCGGACTTGGTACAGCTCCAGCCTTAGTTTTATTCCCGCAAGTTATTGAAAACGGGACACTTCCAGGAAGGCTACCACGTATTCCTACTCTTTTTACAGGTCTCAGGGTATATGAAACCATTGCCCGCATAGGCTAAGCTGTGCGCGTCTTGGTAGAGAATCCTCAAATTTAGGACCTCGTTTCTTGCCCGGTTTGTAGTCTGGGCCTGTGTTAAATCGCAGCAAGAATCTAAGGAGTGATAAGAATGAAAAAACATCTACTAGCTTGTTTGGCTTTAGCTGTATTCCTGGTTCTACCTTTCGTCACTTCTGCGTCTGACAAGGACGACGATATCAACCGCACGCAGAGAGCGGCTCAAGTTTTCCAGGAGATCATGAATGCCCCGGATGCTATTTCGCCTGGCATTCTTAACAAGGCCCGCTGCATCGCGATCATCCCAGGGGAGAAAAAGTTCGCATTCATATTCGGTGCTAACTACGGGCGGGGTGTAGCGGTTTGCCGCACTGCGAACGGATGGAGCGCGCCAATTTTCCTAGCCGTGGAAGGCGGGAGCTTTGGCTACCAGGCCGGTGGTTCGTCCACCGATCTGATTCTCCTGTTCGTGAACGATCACGCATTAGGTCATTTGTTGGCTGACAAATTTAAACTGGGCGGCGATGCTTCAGTGGCGGCAGGCCCCGTGGGCCGCAACGCGACTGCGGGCACCGATGTTTCGTTGACCGCAGAAATTCTGTCCTATTCGCGCAGCAAGGGAATTTTCGCGGGCGTAAGTTTGGACGGAACCGTGGTACACGCGGATAAGAGCGGGGATGAGTCAATGTATGGCCCTGGCGTTTCGCGCCACGACGTCCTGGGGGGACGAGTTCCTGCGCCTGAGGCCGCACAGCCGCTCATAAGCGAACTAGACCGATATTCCCGGTAAGCAATCGGTCGGCAATCATACGGGTGAGGAGGCTTGAAACAAGCCTCCTCGACTCGCCTCCTCAGAAACCACGATTCCCATATTCGTTCGCTTCGCACCACCCCATAAAACAACACAGCTCGACGGTCGTAATCCCCCGCTTCAAGTAAGATATGTGGGATTCTCATTCCGATGGCACGCCAATCTTTAGTCGAATTCTTCGACCAATATTGCCGGCAAGGCGATGAGGTCGCTTTCACAGCCCATCGCGGCTATCGAACGAATCGCTGGACTTATCAACAGGTCGCTACCGATGCTCGACGGTTTGCTCGAGAACTTGAAGCCCGTGGCATAGCAAAGGGCGACGCTGTTCTGCTATGGGCGGAGAATTCCGCCGAATGGGCGGTTGTGTTTTGGGGATGCTTACTGCGGGGCGCGGTGGTGGTGCCGATCGATCGGGTTTCCACAAGGGACTTTTCTTCGCGCGTGGCCAATCAGGTTAAAGTGAAATTGGTTGTTTACTCGGAGCGGGTACAGGCGAGTGGTCTGGACATTCCCTCCTTAGCTATTGAATCGATTCCTGCTGCCGTCGCGCAGCGTTCGGAGTCGAATTACGCTTCTCCTCAAATTTCGCGGCAGGATATTTTGGAGATTGTCTTCACTTCGGGTACAACGGCGGAGCCGCGCGGCGTGGTGATCACGCACGGCAACGTTCTGGCGAATATGGAGCCGCTCGAGCGCGAGATCAAAAAATATCTGCGCTACGAAAGGATTTTCCATCCACTGCGTTTTCTCAATCTGTTGCCGCTCAGCCATATTTTCGGACAGATGCTTGCATTGTTCATCGCGCCAATATTGGGCGCCAACACTATTTTTCGTGAATCCTTGAAACCTGGGGAATTGCTGGAGACCATACACCGCGAACGTGTTTCGGTATTGATCGCGGTCCCGCGATTGATCGAGTCTTTGGAGAGAGAAATTGAGCGACAAATGGAGGCTGAAGGAAGACTCGAAAAATTCAAAAAAGACTTGGCGGCTTCGGAAAATGAACACTTCTTGTTGCGTTGGTGGAGGTTCCGGCGAATCCATCACCAACTGGGGTGGAAATTCTGGGCATTCATTTCCGGTGGTGCCGCGCTTCCAGCTCCCACTGAAACTTTCTGGAATCGGTTGGGATATGCGGTGATTCAAGGCTACGGGCTAACGGAGACCACCTCCCTGATCAGCTTGAACCATCCGTTCCGCTCTGACAAAGGCTCCATCGGTAAACTTTTCCCCGGAATGGAAATGAAAGTGGATGCGAGCGGAGAGATTTTGGTTCGCGGTGAAAATATAGCCGCCGGGTATTGGAGTAGTCAGCAGCTTCAGCCTGTGGTCGGCGAGGATGAATGGTTCCACACGGGCGACCTCGCTCAAGTGGACGATCAAGGGCGTCTTTTTTTTAAAGGCCGGAAGAAAAATGTAATCGTCACGCCTGCTGGAATGAAGGTTTATCCGCAAGACCTCGAGCGCGCACTGCGTGAACAGCCCGGGGTGAAGGAAAGCGTGGTTATCGCGCTTGAACGAGATGGAAATGCGGAACCTTGCGCGGTTTTGCTGCTCGAAAATCCCACCGTGGATGCGGGGCTCGCGATTCAAAACGCGAACAAGTCGCTCGCGGAATTCCAGCAGATTCACCGCTGGGTCGTGTGGCCCGAGTTGGACTTCCCTCGCACGCCCACTCAAAAGCCGTTGTTGCCGCGGATACGCGCGGTAGCGGAGGCCAAGCTTGGCATGCAGACTGAAACCCAGGGCGCCAGTCCACTCAGTGAGCTTGTGGCGCGCATTACCGGCCAGCCATTGAGCGCTCTGGCTCCCGGTACGATGCGGGACGCCGAATTGAACATGAGCTCGTTGGATCGCGTGGAACTAATGAGTGCTCTCGAGGAGCGCTACCAAGTTGATTTGAACGAAGAGAAGTTCAGTGAAATTAGAACGGTGGGCCAGCTGGAGGAGTTGTTGCAGAAACCAGCCGCTTCGCGCCACGAATCTAGTTATCCGCGATGGGGACAAAACTGGATGGTGACATGGATACGCCTCGCGG
This sequence comes from uncultured Acidobacteriota bacterium, assembly GCA_963714785.1. GTDB lineage: Bacteria > Acidobacteriota > Terriglobia > Acidiferrales > UBA7541 > Palsa-295. Next base: position 261,121 of record CAVQQE010000012.1, on the reverse strand, counting down.
TCTATTACTTGCTAGTTTGGCCCGCTACTTATATCCTCGCCGCTCCTCGCGTGAAAGGGCGGGAAAATCTGCGTGGGCTTCGTGGTCCCGCCCTGGTAGTTTCCAATCACGTAACCTACATCGATATCGGCTGGATTCTCGCAGCGCTGCCGGTGAGATTCCGCCATCGTCTTGCAACCGCCATGAGGGGCGAGCGGCTTAAGGAGATGCTCCATCCGTCCGCAGAGTTAAATTTGTTTCAGCGCCTGGTAGAACGCCTGCGCTACTTTCTTGTGATTGCGCTTTTCAACGTTTTTCCGCTGCCCAGAGAATCAGGATTCCGTCGCAGCTTTTCTTTTGCAGGTGACCTTGCGGACCGTGGATGGAACGTCTTGATATTTCCAGAAGGTCTGACGACTCCAGACGGCCAACTCCACGATTTTCGCGCGGGAATCGGCTTGCTGGCAACTCAACTGGGACTGCCGATAATACCTATCCGGTTGGACGGCCTATTCGACTTGCGCCAAGCAGAACGCCTCATCGCGCGTCCCGGGCATGCTCGCGTAACGATAGGTAAACCAGTCAGGTTTGCAGCAGACCAAGACGCCGGCGAGATTGCTAGTGAACTGAAGCGCCGAGTCGCGGAATTATAACCAAAGCCGCAATCGGATCTTTACTAGGTCGCCGAATACAGTGATCGTGCCAGTCCGACATAATAGCGGGGAAAGAAGTGGCGCGCCCGGAGAGAGTCGAACTCCCGACCTTTTGGTTCGTAGCCAAACTTTAACGGACAGCAAAGGACTTGAACAGACACTGCAAACCGCAGAGTTCCTTCGAATTCCGCGGCTTGCTGAATTCGATCTCCGCCGTCCTACCAACCAATGACGGCTGCCGCTCAGGTTCGTACGCCTTTCGACCATTGTTGGATTACCTGTTCGTAGAGGCGGATGGTCTGCTTGCCGATGGCGGTCCAGCTGAAGGTCTGTTCTACGCGCCGCCGCCCAGCATCTCCGAAGCGCTTGCATCGCTCTGGATCCCCAAGCAGTCGATTGATCTGGAAGGCAAGATCCCGCGCAAACTTTTCTGGATCAGTGGGAAACCCGGTGACCGGATCCTGATCGAAGGGAACTAGGTACCCTGTTTCTCCGTCAACGACGACCTCTTTAATCCCTCCTGTAGCGCTTGCAATTACGGGCGTGCGGCAGGACATCGCTTCGAGGTTGATGATTCCGAACGGTTCGTAGATCGAGGGGCAACAGAAAACGCGCGCATGGCTGTACAGTTGGATTGCCTCCTGTTTGGTCACCATTTTTTCGATCCAGACAAGCCGCGGGTGGTCGCGGCGCGCGTTCTCGACCTTCTGTCTCAACTCTGTAGCTATCTCTGGAGTATCCGGTGCCCCAGCACAAAGCACTACCTGCGTCTCCCGCGGCAAGTAGCGAATTGCATCGACCAGATGAGTTACGCCCTTCTGTCGAGTGACACGGCCGACGAACAAGACATAGGGCACGGTCGTATCGACCCCATAATCCGTCAGGGCCCTGGTGTCTGAGCTCTTCCTATATTCGGCAAGATCAATGCCGTTATAGATCACATGAACGCGATGGGCTTTGACGTCCGGGTAGGCGCGTAGAATGTCCGTTTTGGTGCCTTGTGAAACAGCGATGATGGCGTCGGCATCGACGATAGCCGTGCATTCCATCCAGGAACTCATAGCATAACCGCTGCCGAGTTGCTCCGCCTTCCATGCGCGTAGCGGCTCAAGTGAGTGCGTAGTAAGGACAAAAGGAATGTTATACAGCTTCTTGGCCAAATAGCCGGCCATCGACGTATACCAAGTATGAGTGTGGACGATGTCAATTCCGCTCAGAGACTTCACTTGCGTCAAGTTGAGGCTCAAAGCCTCAAGAGCGTTTTTGAACTTGCCTTCGGTGCCGTTTGTAATCTCTTCCCACGGTAACGAACCGCGGACATGCAGATTCCCATTATCAGCCTTCTGCGGACCCCAGCAATGCACTTCCACTATGATTTCCTTCGCTAGCTCGCGGCTCAGGTAATCGACATGGACTCCTGCGCCTCCATACACTTGGGGAGGAAATTCTCTGGTAAATAAACCGACTCGCATGGTCTTACATCCCTCGGCAGAGAGAACTAGCGCTATCTTTCAAGAATCGAACCTGTTTCTTCTACCAGCAGCAGAGCGCGCTGTGTTGGCCTCTCCGCGAAAGCTTGGACTATAAGTGACGCAGGGGGTCCTCCACAGGTTCGGAAGACGCTTTCTTGACGTCGCGTTCGACAGATTTCGCGATCAGGTCCTTCGAGCTGAGTCCAATCGCCAGCGCCAAGGTCAAGACAATGCCGCCAAAAAGAATCCCGAAAGCAAGCTCAACGATGCTCGGGGCAATTCTCAAGTGTTCCAGAGCCATGGCGAAGGCTAGCACGATCACAATCCATTTCACGCCGATGCTCAGGAAGCGTGCGTACTGAAGGTTCAAGTTAACAGCGCCAATCAGCACGCTTCGGGCCAGGAACCGAGCGAGAACGTTACCGACTAACAAGACCAGTAGTGCAGCCAAAACATCTGGAATGTAGGCGAACGTTTTCTGCACGAACAGATAGGTCCAGTCGAAATCGAAAGCGGCGATCCCTATAAGAAATCCGCTGATTATGACCAGTGCGGCGACCGATCGAGATATTAGACGCGTTGGACTCTTCATAGGCGACCACTCGGCCAACGAGGAAAATCCCCATCGTCCGAGCCGCTCGTCAAAATGGAGGGCCGCAAGGACTCGCCGCACGATCGCTGCCAGAATCCAGGCCAAGACTGCAGACACTAGCAGCGCGATAATCAACGCCGCCAATCCGGGCAGGAAGTTCGCGAACCTGGTAAGAAACCGGGCCGTTGAGTCCACCAAGGCTTGCTTCACTTGTTCCCACATAAAACCCTCCGATACAGCTCGCGATCTCTAAGGATTGAACCGGTCTGGCCAGCGCCAGCGGGAAACCAGATACGATTTGCCGGCTTCGTAAGCGAGAGAAAGATGTTCCAGCCTGCGCTCCGGGGACATCGCTCCGGCAACCGTCAACTCATGTGCGTACGAAGCAACCCAACCTAGATAGAGAGGGGTCATGGACGGGAGCAGGTGATCGCGGCTAATCGTGCGGAGGCGATGCGCCAAAGCGAAATCGTAAACAATTCTTACCCACAATTCGTCAGGCATTCGAAACTGTTCCCCTGACAAACGCGAGAGTTTTCTCAGCTCAAACAAGCTGGCAGGCGGTAGCACCAAGCTCCAGATCTCCTGAAGTTCCCGGTTACCCAGTTGAAATGATTCGAGCATTGGGCGTGTGTCCACGACGGTCGAATCTTGATCCAAAGGCAAGGGCTCTCCCATTACTCGCACGGGCACGGAAACACGGGTTCGTTGCCAGCAGGGGGCATTTCGTTCCATGTCGACAAACACTGGGGTCAAGACATCGGCCAACACGGAGCTCATGTTGCTCCAGTCCGTGGCGGGATAAATGCGGCTGCCGAAATGCACCTCGATAATCTGCAGATTCTGACAGAGAGCCGTGGGCGTAAGGGATGCCATTGAGTTAAATTGGTTCCCGCCCGCCTTTGCCGCCAGCATTTTTTCAAACAGGCGCTGCGAAACCGCGAAATCCGGCCCCATTGGATTGTTGACTCGCTTTCCGTACAGAGCGCGCATCATGGGCGCTATGATGCTCGCGTTTAGCAAACCCTCGAATTTGCGGCGCGCGTAATGCGGTAGAACCAGATCAGCTTGACTCTCGAACAAAGGCTGCGCTATCCGCCAGGCCCACGGCGGCGTCGCCACTTCCAGCTTGCTGGCGATGATGCAGCAGCCTCGAGCTTGCAATTTCTCGGCGGCCGAGAAGACGGATTGATAGGTTTCGGACACACTCAGTATCCCGGTGACGGGGACGTCCCTCTTTGCCAGAAGTGACGGAACATGGAACACGAAGGCGCGCTCTTGCGTGGCCTCTGAATTGGCCATGGCCGGACTCTGCTGCTGATCGTCGTGCAACACCGCGATTCGTAAGGGACCGGGGAGCGTACGGAGAGCGTCACACACCTTTCCGATAGCGTTAGAATCGGACTCCGCGAGAATCCCCACGACCAGATCGGCGCTGCCTGTCTGTTCCGCCGTCGGGTCCGTTGGCTGCAAGCCGGAGTCAGCTTCCACGTTCGCGTCTCTCGTTAGTTCCTGCATAGGGCAACGGTCTCTTTCTTCGAACGGAAAGAAGCATGACTGAGCTCACAAATGAAGCGACATGATGCCCATTAGCGGAATACGCACCCAGCCGGGGCGTGCGTTCAATTCGTAGAGAACTTCATACAGCGCCTTATCGACGAGAAAAATATCGAGTACCTTTCGAAAATCCTGGACGTCTTCCGGCAAGAACACGGCGCCGTGTGCGGTTTGCCGATAAGCGCGCAAGAATTCTGTCGCCACACAGCGCTCCCAAAGCTTGGCCCAGGGTTCAAGGCTGGACCTGTCACCGGCACGGCGAGCCCCGTAATTGATTAGGCTTGAATAAGCAGCATAGCTGAAGGAACGTAACATGCCGGCTACATCCTTTAACGGGCACTGTTTGGCGCGCCGAGCAGACAAAGGCCGTGCGGGTTCACCTTCAAAATCGAGGATCACAAAATCCGTTTTCACCTTCAGGACTTGTCCAAGATGGTAGTCCCCATGCACTCGAGTCCGCCAGGTTCGAAAAGTTTCCGATCTGAGCGCCTTGAAATAATCCAGGATACGCGTGCGCCGACTCAGCACCGCGGCGGCAATCTCAAGGACATCGTCCGGCAAATAAGGCACACGTTCTTTTAGCGCGTCCAACACGCTAGAAGCGTGCTCCTGAAGGTCCACCAGCAAAGCCTGGAGGTCGCCTGCAGTCAGGGGTTCCGGAGCGAACTGTGGATCGTCGGTCGCAGCCGCTAAAGCCAGGTGCAACTCGGCCGTCCGGCATCCGAGGGTGATCGCCGAATCGAGATAGATGCCGACATGATCTCGGGCGAGCTGGAGGGCGGGTTTCTCAGAGAGGTCCACCGGATCCTCCAGCCCGTCCTGCAAGCTCTCCGGGAATGGGAGTGCCGCACAAGTTTCAAAGTAACGCTCGAGTTCCTCGGTCGTCCACGTCCAACCATCGCCTTCATTCGCTACTAGCCCTTGAAGCATCGCCATGGTCGAGGTCCCGACATCGGCGCGGGGTTCATATTCGATCAGACCGGCAAAGAGCGGCACGCGATCGAAGTGCGCTTTGTCGGTGAGATATTGTCCGATCTCAGCATCAGGGTTCAAGCCGGGTTCCTGACGCCGCAGGACTTTGAGGATGAACCGATCACCGTAGAGGATCGACGTGTTCGATTGCTCAGCCGAGCCATGCCGCACTGGCAAAGGTGCACTAGCTGTACTGAGGATGTCTCGAAAAGACGTGCCAGGCGTACCGCGAATGCGCCCGTGGCGCCCTTCCAGCTGCCCCCCATTCTCAATGACAGAGAGCAGTTCCAGGCACGTCTTGTCGTCAAGGACGGCGTCGTGCAACAGCCCGGATCCTGTACCGGAGATAACCGAGGCAACGACGGCGTTGGGGGAAGTTCGTTGCAGTTCCTCCGCCGCTTCGGCAAAGCTCATAGCGAGAGGGAGAAGGTACACGTCGGATCGCCCGGTATCGAACGATACCTCGAGCAACATCAGAACGGAGTGCGATGACCGGAGCGTGGCCCAGTCAAGGATTCGCGTGGATTTGATGTGGCGAGACTTCCCAGCGAACCAGCGCTGCTTGGGAAGATAGCTCACGAAATCGACTGTCTCAAGACGCTGGCAGATTGCCCCTTTCAATATGCTCTCCCAGCCAGCGGTCGCATCGAGGGGTACCCGTTCGACGAAGTCCATACTTACCTCCGTCGGCTGGGACTTTTGCTGAAGTTCGAACCAAAGGAAACTATAAGGTGCCAAGGTGAAGCGATAGGGCTGGCGCTCGATGGGTGGAAATTCAACATATCCGAGCATCTCGACCGGAATGGCGCCTTCCGCTTCCGACAAGTCGAGATCAACAGGTTGCGCGAAGCGGGAAAGATTAGCGACACACAGAACCCGCTCGTCCTGATACTGTCGCATATAGGCGAGCACTTTGCGGTTTGCCGGATCGAAGAACCTCATGCTTCCGCGACCGAACACGCTAAATAATTTCCGAAGAGCGATCATGTTGCGCATCCAGTTCAAGAGCGACGATGGATCGCCCTGTTGAGCCTCGACATTGACGGCCTCATATCCCCAGAGAGGATCCATGATCACGGGGCTGTACAGGCGGGCGGGGTTCGCCACGGAAAAGCCGGCATTGCGATCCGCATTCCACTGCATCGGGGTGCGGACACCGTTGCGGTCGCCAAGATAAATGTTATCGCCCATGCCGATCTCGTCGCCGTAGTAAAGAATCGGCGTTCCGGGGAAGGAAAGGAGCAAGCTGTTGAGCAGCTCGATTCGCCTGCGATTATTATCGACCAGAGGGGCGAGTCGCCGACGGATGCCCAGGTTAAGGCGCATTCGGGGATCTGCGCTGTAGGCAATGTACATGTAATCCCGCTCGTCACTGGTGACCATCTCTAGCGTTAGCTCATCATGATTCCTCAAGAACAGGCCCCACTGGCATGTCTCGGGAATGTCCGGAGTCTGAGCAATGATGTCGGTAATGGGCAGGCGGTCTTCCTGCCGCAACGCCATATAAATGCGCGGCATCAGCGGAAAATGGAAGGCCATGTGGCATTCATCACCATCGCCAAAGTACGGCCGCACGTCGGTCGGCCACTGGTTGGCTTCGGCCAACAGCATGCGATTCGAATATCCGGCATCGATTTCACGGCGAAGTGTTTTAATCACCGTGTGAGTTTCCGGAAGGTTCTCGCAGCTGCTTCCCTCCCGCTCGACGAGGTAAGGAATCGCGTCGATGCGCAGCGCATCTACTCCCATATCCAGCCAATAGCGCATGACTTTCAGAACTTCCTCGACTACGACTGGGTTGTCGTAGTTCAAGTCGGGTTGATGGGAGAAAAAGCGGTGCCAGTAATACTGCTTAGCTACTGGATCCCAGGTCCAATTGGATCTCTCCGTGTCTGAGAAAATGATTCGCGCGTCCTTGAAGCGGTCTTCGGTGTCGCTCCACACGTAGAAGTCACGCTCGGGTGAGCCGGCCCGCGCGCGGCGGGCCGCTTGAAACCATGGGTGCTGGTCGGAAGTGTGGTTCACTACGAGCTCGATCATTACTTGGAGGTTGCGGTCGTGAGCGGCAGCCAGGAAGTCACGGAAATTGTCAATTGTGCCGTACATCGGATGGACATTCAGATAATCGGAGATATCGTAGCCGTCGTCCTTGAGCGGAGACGGAAAGAAGGGCAGAACCCACAGACAAGTAACACCGAGGTCCTGAAGATAGTCCATTTTTTGAATTAAGCCGGGGAAATCGCCGATTCCGTCCGCGTTGCTATCTTTGAATGCCCGGACATGCAGCTCGTAGATAACGGCGTCCTTATACCAGAGGGGGTCCGCTGCGCTTCCCAGCCGTTTGGCCATCTCTTCCTGCCTCACGAGAGGAGAGTAGACTCACGTTGATAGATAAGAACTCCCAGAGGCGGAAGAGTCATATTCAAAGAAAAAGGGTGTCTGTGAATAGGCAGGGGGACGGCCTCGCAGCCGCCGAAATTTCCCTGACCGCTGCCACCGTACAGAGGCGCGTCACTATTCAGCACCTCCTTCCAGAAACCTTGTTGTGGCACGCCAACACGGTAGTTCTCTCTGACAGCCGGCGTAAAATTACAAACGAAGAGCAGCTGGTCAGCCGGATTTCGGCCGCGTCGGAGGAAGCTGATGACGCTCCGCTGAACATCGCTGCAGTCGATCCAGGCGAAGCCGCCGGCATCGAAATCCAGCTCGTGCAGCGCGGGCTGGCCGCGATACAGAGTATTCAGGTCGCGCACCCATCGTTGCAGTGCAGAGTGAAACGGAGTACCTAGCAGATGCCAATCGAGACTTGCGTCGTGGTTCCACTCCGACCATTGGCCGAATTCACAACCCATGAATAACAGCTTCTTGCCGGGATGCCCGAACATGTACCCATAGAGCAGCCTCAGGTTGGCGAATTTCTGCCAGTCGTCGCCGGGCATTTTGCGCAACATAGAGCCCTTGCCGTAGACAACCTCATCATGAGAAAACGGCAGGACGAAATTCTCACTGAACGCATATACCAGGCTAAAAGTAATCTGATTGTGGTGGTAGCTTCGATAGATCGGATCCTCGGACATATAGCTAAGCGTGTCGTGCATCCAGCCCATGTTCCACTTGAGACCGAATCCGAGGCCCCCCAGGTAAATCGGCCGCGAAACTTGGGGCCAAGCGGTTGACTCCTCAGCGACCATCATCACGTCCGGAAACGCGCTGTAAACCTCTTCGTTGAGCGTCCTCAAAAATTCAATGGCCTCGATGTTTTCCTTGCCGCCATAGCGGTTCGGGATCCATTCGCCTTCGCGACGTCCATAGTCGAGATACAGCATGGCCGCGACGGCGTCGACGCGCAGCCCGTCAACGTGATACTTATCCAACCAGAACAGCGCGTTGCTGATCAGAAAGCTGCGCACCTCGTTACGGCCATAATTAAAGACGAAAGTGTTCCAGTCGGGATACTCTCCTTTCCGCGGATCCGCGTGCTCGTAAAGATGAGTTCCGTCGAAATAGCCGAGACCGGCTTCATCTTTCGGGAAATGCGCCGGAACCCAGTCGAGAATCACGCCGATCCCGTGCTGATGGAGATAGTCCACGAAATGCATGAAGTCGGTGGGTGTTCCGAAGCGGCTGGTGGGAGCGAAGTAACCGGTCGTTTCGTATCCCCAGGAACCATCAAAGGGGTGCTCCATTATAGGGAGCAATTCAATGTGGGTGAAACCGGCGTTGTGGACGTAGTCTGCCAACAAAGGGGCCATTTCGCGGTAGCTGAGCCACCGGTTATCTTCCTCGGGCACGCGTCTCCAAGACCCTAAGTGCACCTCGTAGATAGAGATGGGCGCATCGAGAGAGTTGTTCTTGGCCCGAGCGGCCATCCAGGATCCGTCCTGCCAGGGATAGCTTTCCAGATCCCATATGCGAGAGGCGGTTTGAGGTCGAATCTCCGACGCAAAACCGTACGGATCAGCCCTGTCGGTCCGATACCCGTGATGTTGAGATTCTACGTGATACTTGTAGACGTCCCCCTGACAAATACGGGGTATGTAAGTCTCCCAGACCCCTGTCGAGCTGGGCTCCATCTGATTGGCCGATGTATTCCAGTTATTGAAATCACCGATGACAGAAACGGCCTTTGCGTTGGGAGCCCAAACGGCAAATTGAACTCCCCGCTGCCCATTACGCTCTGTGAAGTGTGCGCCAAGTTTTTGATACGCGCGGTGGAAGGTGCCTTCCGCAAGCAAATACCGATCAAATTCGCTTAGCACTGATTGCGTCATACGCTCTCCCGTTCTGGTGCTGGGGCTTGTAAGCCTGATAGCCCTGTTCGACAGAGCGACTCAGAGATAATAGTCGAAATCCCGCTCCGTCCGAACCCACCGCCTCAGACGCAGAATATGTGCCGGCAGGCTTCCCGGCACGAGCTCCACGTAATTCCGGGAACCCTGCCATAAAAACCGGCCTTCGCTGAGCAAGTCATGAACCTGAAACGAATGACGCGCATCCAGGCCAATCGAACTCAGATCGATGCCGAGCCAACCGGTCTGAACGTGAAAACAGTCAAGATTCACCACCACGATGATTACGCTAGAGAGATCATCGTTGGCCTTGCTATAACAAAGGAGCGCCGGATTATCAGTTTCGTGAAAGCGTAGGTTGCGATTGCTTTGTAGCGCTGGGTTCTCTTTGCGGATGCGGTTTAGCCTGGAGATAAGATTCTTCAGACTGTTGTTAGCGTTTACGTCCCGACGCTTCAGTTCATATTTTTCGGAATTCAAATACTCTTCTTTGCCTGGTGCCAGGGCAGCGTTCTCACAGAGTTCAAACGCCGGACCATAGATCCCGTAGCTAGCGGCTAATGTTGCGGCCAGAATGAGGCGGACCATGAAGGACGGGTGCCCGCCGACCTGGAGAAACTCCGGGAGAATGTCGGGCGTATTCGGCCAAAGATTTGGGCGGAAGTACTCGCACACTTGGGTTTGCATGAGTTCGTTAAAGTAGTCGGTGAGCTCCTGTCTCGTGTTGCGCCACGTGAAATACGTGTAGGACTGGGAAAAGCCGACCTTAGCCAGCCGATACATGACGTTCGGCCTTGTGAATGCCTCGGAAAGAAAGAGCACATCGGGATGGCGGGTTTTAATTTCGCGAATCACCCATTCCCAAAAGAGAAAAGACTTGGTGTGAGGATTGTCGACGCGGAAGATCCGCACGCCTTGTTCGATCCAGAAAAGGAAAACACTCTTCAATTCCTGCCATAGTTCTCGCCACTGCGGAGCCTCAAAATAGAATGGGTAAATGTCCTGATATTGTTTGGGCGGATTCTCCGCATACTGAATTGTGCCGTCGGGGCGAATGCTGAACCATTCCGGATGCTGTTGCACGTAGGGATGATCGGGGCTGCACTGGAGGGCGATATCGAGGGCGACTTCCAGGCCGTGATTGGCCGCTTTGGAGAGGAATCTTCTGAAATCTTGCAGTGTGCCCAGTTCTGCGTGAATAGACTTGTGGCCACCTTCCACCGATCCGATGGCCCATGGACTTCCCACATCATCTGGCAGGGCCGGAAGCGAGTTGTTCTTACCTTTTCGAAATGTTTTCCCGATCGGATGGATCGGCGGAAGATAGATAATGTCGAAGCCCATCGAGGCCACGTAAGGAAGCCATTCTTCGCAATCGCGAAAGGTTCCGTGGCGTCCGGGCTCGGGCGAGCATGATCGCGGGAACAATTCGTACCAGGTGGAAAAACGTGCCTTCTCACGCTCGACAACAATGGGCAATTGCTTATCGTACCGGGTAGCGAAATCGCGCTCAGGGTAACGGTGAATGAGTTCGAAGAGCTCCGAATCGAGAGCAATAGTTGCGCCCGAGTCGTTACCGGCGTTTTCTCGCAACCGCTGTGCCCACTTCTGGAGGAGCCCGGTATCTTCAGATGTAGCTCGCGCGGCGGCGCGCTCGATCAGGTCGGCTCCAATGAGCAAATCGACAGAAACGTCCTGTCCCGCCGAGATTCTCTTTTCCAGATCTCCGCGCCACGTTGCAAAGCGGTCGATCCAGCCTTCTACCGTATAACAATAGCTACCCAACTCCGCGACTGTAAACTCGCCGCGCCAGCGATCATTGCCAAGGGACTTCATGGGCGAAGGTTGCAACTCACAACCGTTTCGCTTGTACAGGATCTCGCAGGAGACCTGATCATGGCCGTCGGCGAAGACGTCGGCTTCCACGATCACAGTTTCACCTACAACGCGCTTAATGGGGAATCGTCCGCCGTCAATCTCGGGCGAAACTCGAGCAACTATGACGCGCTGTCGTCCGTCGATTGGTAAGTCCGGCATCGGCGTGTAGGTCTCCCGCTGCGTCGCTGTGGAATAGTGGGCCATTGATCTGGACGACATTACGCCCGACCCCATTCTACGATTAATCCTGTGAGATGCAATTGGAGAGCATGTACAGAGAATCCCGTAGGGTCTATAAAGCCCTCGTTTCTGTATTGTCCTAGCGGCGGCGATTTGGCTGAAATTCTTAAGCCCAGCTGCAATCCCTCTCGCGCAAACCTGCCTCGACTGTATCGCCTTAGCGGAGATACTTCTACGTCGCGAGCCCGCTGCTGCTCTCGCTGCCGCTCCGCCGTCGAGCCGGACTTGTGGACGCCCGACTCGAAGAACTTCGTCGTTGGTTGGAAAATGCGACTGACGAACGCGAGAAGGAGTTGTCCGAGCAAATCCGCGAGTGGCAATCATTTCGGCCAGAACGATCGCACCCTCCGACGGTAGACGCCAAACGAAGGCGATCATAAGTCCCGATAAGTTGTGCCGGACATCTTCGTACTGGGTCCCATTTTCCGATAAGCGCCTTTCATTAGACACTGGATTTTAATTGGCCGAGGGAGTTATCGGGAAATGGTTGCATTTCGCTTTAGACGGAGGTAAAACGGAAAATAGCTCTAGAGCTGCGGAGGAGGCATGACTCCACCGGATCTAGGACCAATCACAGCTCAAAACAACACCGCTGCTGCGGTGTACGCAGGCGGCATCTCTTACGGATCTCGCCATGCAAAAGCAAAGTGACGCAAATGGGGAGCCTCTAGGCTCCCCGTTGCGTTTCACCTGGGCCAGAAGAATATCTGCGGTTAACCGTGCAGCGCTGAAGCTTCGATCCTTGCTTCCGGTGATCAAGAACGGGATTCATCCGCCTTTGTCCAAGAAGGTTCTGCCAATGAGAGAAGGAAGCAGTCAAGAGCGCGGACCTGGCCCGCGTGTGTCAGGGCGGGTCGCCTGACGAGGAGGCCTGCGGTCACCCAACGACGTTGCACTGCCCGACGTGCGGGAGATAGTTCTGCGGTGCCCTCGCCGAGGATGATGAGTGGCATCTGTGTGTGCTGCCCTCTGGTGAGGAGGGCGGCGAGGCATAAAGCCTGTCCATCGACTTCGGCTTGGGGTAGCGCCGATTCGGCGGTAGGCCGAAATGAAGTAGGGCTAACAAATCTTCAGCGAATGAGGAAGGAGGCATGAATCATGAGTAAAGCCAAACCGATTCCTAAGGGATATCACACAGCGACGCCTTATCTGATCATCAAGGGCGCCGCCAAGGCCATCGAGTTCTACAAAAAGGCGTTTGGAGCAGCGGAGATGACGCGCATGACGCAGCCCGACGGGAGGGTCGGGCATGCCGAGATCAAGATCGGCGATTCGCTGATCATGCTTGCCGACGAATTCCCAGAAATGGGCGCGCGGAGCCCACAGTCGCTCGGTGGCTCACCGGTGAGCATTCTTCTCTACGTCCAAGACGTCGATGCCCTGACCAGTCAAGCGATCACTGCCGGGGCAAAGGTCGTAAGACCTGTGAAGGATCAGTTCTACGGCGACCGATCCGGCAGTCTGGAGGATCCCTTCGGCCACCAATGGCACATTGCGACACACGTAGAGGACGTACCGCCAGAAGAAATGAAGAAACGTGCCGCCGCGGCGGGCCGTGGATAGAAGAGGATGTCGGAAGGCTGGGCGCTAGTGATCGATGGTTGGGTGAATCGGACTCGTGTCACGTCTCAGTCGATCTGCGGAAACCCCGTGCTCAACTTGCTGCCATGAGCGGCTCACCGAGTCAGTGAGAGTCCTTCGTCACTTCCAATGCAAAAGGCGCCCGTCCCCTGGACATTCTCGGCACTGGCGGTCGGTCAACTTAAACCCGATTCCGTTCAAATCCTAAATCCCCTGTTGCTTTTGAAATCGGAGGAGCCATGGAAGAGATCGATTCGAAAATAAGCTATTTCCTGGTGGGATTGGGTGTCGGATTGTTGATCGGGATCCTGTTTGCGCCGAAATCCGGTGAGGATACTCGCGAACATTTGTCGCGGAAAGTAAATGGGGGGAGCGAGTACGCCCAGAAGAAAGTGCAGGACCTGAGGGTGCGCGCTGAAGATTTGGTTGAGCGCGGCAAGGAAGTGGTCAGCCAGGAGACGAGAAAAATCGCAGCAGCAGTACACGAGGGCCGCGAGACCTATCAACGGGAGAAAGATACTCGGTATTTATCTGAAGGAGGTTGGCGGTAACGATTCGTCCCGTCGCCTAAGACGTTCGCGATTTCTGTCACCGTCAGATATCTCAACGGGGCGAATTCCTCGACTCGTTGTACGATTTGCATGAGACCTATCAGCGTCGCGTACTCTGCGCTGCTTATCTTTTCGTTGACGACCACTCCCCCGCCTTCGATGATAGCGTAAGTCGGAGCTTCAGCCTCGCCGTTAGAGTATCCTGCGAACCGGGACAAAGGAACGGAGAATGGCAACATCGGGATTCTCGGTCCTAAAAAAATCGCCTGACATGGATAGAGCACGCCCCCTTTTAGAATCATCCGAGAAACTGGATCAGTACCCAGCGCATGCAACGCGGGGATATCCGGAAAGCGCCAGTGAGAGCAACCAGTGAGCACTGCCAAAAGAGCGGCCTCAGACCCGGGCGACTGCCGAGGAATGATTGCTAGGCGTCGTTCTACGTCATCGAGAAGCGCTTCAGCGGCTTCACAATCATTTCCGCAGATGACCAAACCGTGATTCCCCAGAATGAAAACGTTTGTCTCCGGAGCCGCGGAGAGAAGCTTCTCAATTTTCTTGGCCAGCGGAATGCCCGAAGATATATAAGGAACCCATTGCCAATCTAGACCGGCAAGTCGTTTACTGAGCTGGCTAGGTCCATCTCGGCGTACTGCCCAAGCAATTGTATTGACAGAATGTACGTGCAGGACAACTCGGTGTTGCAAGACGGCATGCATCGCCGTCTCAATTGAGGGCCGCAACTGGTCACTCGATGTATAGACTTGCGCAATTTCCACGTTCCTCCGCAAGGATTCTTTGACTACTGCGAGTTCAATCGGAACAAAAGTATCTTCTTGCTTTGCGTTCGCCAACCATTTGCCGGAAGCCTTAATCCATAGAACTCCATCGAGCTTTAAAGATATGTTCCCATTATTGCCTTGTACCAATTGAGGGTTACAACCGACCCGGGTGGATAAATTGAGAAGGGAAGCAATCTCCTCTCTCCGTGGACGGAGTGACAGCTTTGGTCGGGTGGCAAGGTTCATGATCGGTTTCCTCCAAACTGTACCGTCGCTTTAACTTTATTCGCTCGTTGCCATTGACCTCGCGGCCAGGTAGCAAAGAAGCTGGCAGTGCTAGGAGAGGACTTTGAGGCTTCGTCCGCCAGGCACCAGGTCCATCTGGCTCTGATCGAGAAGACCCTCCCCACGGCGTGTAAACTCTTTGGGCAGGTCGCCATTATCGGCCCGCAGGTGCTTTAGGTAGTTCGGCCGAAGGGAGGCAATCAGTTCTCGGCGGCCCTTAGTTACGAGTGGCTTGCCAACATAGATCTTGCCAGTGCGCTCAAGGACCGTTTCCGGCGCCACTCCCGCGAACATCATCAGTGGCCAGGTGAAATCGGGCCCGTTCAGTTTGCGCAGACGGTAGAGCCACATGAACACTGACCCGGCGCGCCAAGCCAGGGGGCCCCACCAGCTATACTGTCCGGGGCCCAAGTTATGCTTCCAACACTTCATCATGAGCTGCCATTGCAGAGGGCTGAGCTGGCGAGTGCGAGTGACGCCGGTTTGGTGCTCCATTCGAGTGTCGTGCAACGGAGTGAAAATTGACGGCACCAGAAACGCAAATAGGCCGCGGCGGTCCATCTCGTACACCAGATCGAGCGTCTCTCGAACGTCCTGATCAGATTCACCCGGATTCCCAATCATCAGCGTCATCATGGGGAACCAGTTGTTATTGTTGGCAACGCGCAGGCCTTCGAGGACAATGCTGGGCCAGTCGTCGATAGAAAATGGAATGCCTTTGCTGGGCATGATCTGTCGCGCCATGCGCACGGACCCGGTCTCGAGCCCGATAAGCGGGACCAGGGCCTTCCCTTCCGGGTGGGTGCTAAGCCGGGGCAAATGAATCGGACTTTTCGGAAGCAACACTTCCGAAAGTTGGCGGATCAACTCCGGATCCACCACGAAAGGCGCCATTGTGCAGTGGCTCAGCAGATGCTGCTCCACCCCTGGCGTGTTGACGATCTCGGTATACAGGTCCACTAGTGCTTCGCGGTTGGGAAAGAAGAATGGCGTGTGCGTATGCACTTGGCCCCAGATGAACATGTCCTCAGTGGCGAGGGAGACCAGTTTGTTGCCCTCTCGCACGTTGGCACGCACCGCGTCCATGATCCGCCCCTTGGGCAAGTCAATCTGCGGGTTCAAGTCGGGCACGCAGAACTGGCACCTGCGACCACACCCGGTAGTCATCTCCACCACCCCGAAAGTGGTGCGCTTGTCGGGAAACTGGATGGCATCGCGCGAGGTGGGGTGGGCCAAGTTGATTTTTCGTGGCAGCGCTTCTCCCGCAATGGCTTTCTGGAACAGCACCAATGTGTCGCTGGACTCGCTGCGCCCTTCTGCGACGCAGTCCACGCCCAGTTCCTGGAAAGCGTTGT
The DNA here is from genome assembly GCA_963714785.1 of uncultured Acidobacteriota bacterium. GTDB lineage: Bacteria > Acidobacteriota > Terriglobia > Acidiferrales > UBA7541 > Palsa-295. The sequence continues at coordinate 244,935 of CAVQQE010000012.1, read as the reverse complement.
TTTGCGCGATCTGCCAGCCGCCTGATCCGCCCACTATCACTTGAAAATTCTTGCGATACGGGCTGGACTTGATCTTATTGAACATCACGCGGGTGTAAATCGAATTCAACGGCTCTTTTGACGAGCCATAAATCGACGTGTATACGCCTGCCGCAAACGTCACGCCCAGCGGGTTGTGAGTGGAAACGCCAACCACGCGAGTGTTGGGCCCCACAAATTTGTCCAGGTCGTCGGGGAAGCAAGCCGCCACCTCGTCCGCCGTGAATTCGCGCAGCAGGGACTTCTCCAACACACGCACTCCGGCAGGCATGTAGCGTGCCGTGCCATCCTCATTGCACTCCACCTCGCGCCACTTTGGATACTTTCTATTCAGAACAAACTCGAGCCACTGTGGTATCGAGGCCAGCGCCATTTGGATGAAAAAACCGGCGTGGTCAATCGTTTCCGTCAGCGGTGCAGTCAGAACGATGAGCTTGCCGCCGCCGGCGGGAGGATGGCGTGCGAAACCGGGTGTGCTCTCTGAGGCTCGATTGAAGTGCGGATTTTTCTTCTCGACGGCCGGTTGCATGAAAAAGATTCCTCGTGGTCCGGAGTCAACTTGCAGCACATGTGCGCCTGCTTATACGCTCCAGTGCGTTTCATCCGGAAATTCGGACTTGGACCTCTCGCTCGGGCATCGTACGCTTCTCCGGCCCTGGACACAACGAATTCGCGACTGAGCAGCCCCTCACCGAGATCACGGCAAACATGGCCCGTAGGCCAATCGCAAATGAAACAGGCCTCTAATTCCCGATAACCGGACATACGATAACTGCGTCGATCAGGCATGTGAAAACGACACGTTTACTTCTGCAAGCCGGCGGTGGCGTTGAGGACGATGTGCAACGGAGCAACTTGCGTGGGCTTGGCGTAGCGGTTCACCAGGAAGCGCTGGCCATCCTTGGTTACATCATACGAGAACCGATCGGTTGAAGAAACCTGGGCTCGAAACTGAGTGCGGAACAATGGCGTGGGGTTGCCCGCTGCGAAAGTTCCATCACTTGTGACCGGTACCGCTGTCAATGTGCTTCCGGCCACTGCTGCCGGGAAGTGGCAGGTGTCCCGAGGCGGAGGCATCGAACCTCGTTGGCGCGGCGAGTATGGCCGCTAAATTGTGATTGACTTTCAGGAGATTAACATACATACCAGTCTGTATGTTAAGCACCTCACTCACGAGAAGAAGCGAATCTAATGATCGGGCGGCACAACACTACGAGTCACGACCATCCAGGGCCTGCCTACGCAATTCAATAAGTGCGACGGAAGACCATGGATTTTCATAGTTGTTGAGCGCGCGTTAGATCTCTCTTGACGCTCTGATAGTTACCATACATGCTGGTTGGTATGTTGGCGGCACGCAAGAATCCAAAACATAGGGCGACTAGGTTCCGTGATCCTGAGCGCACGCGGGAGCGCTTGCTGCAAGCGGCGTCTCGCGAAATCTACAGATCGGGTTTCCAGAGCGCAAGCCTGGAAACAATTCTGGCCTCTGCCGGCGTCACCAAGGGAGCGCTGTACCACCACTTCAAAAACAAGGAAGCCTTGGGATATGCCGTGGTCGAAGAGGTCATCTTTCGCAACGTCCGCCGCATGTGGGTTCAGCCTTTACAGAGCGTCAAGGATCCCATCAACGCTCTGATCGGCATTGTTCGAGGTATATCTGTTCGCCGCGAGGATGTCCGCGGTGGCTGTGAACTGAACAATCTGGCGCAGGAAATGTCTCCTCTTGACGCGGGATTCCGGAAGCGGTTGGGGATAATCTTCGATGCCTGGCGTGAGGCCGCTGCCCACGTTTTGCGAGAGGGCCAGATCTACGGAAGCGTTCGCCGCGACGTGGAACCCGCTGACGCCGCCGGCTTGCTGATTGCGATGGTCGAAGGCTATGGCTCGCTGGCAAAGAATGCTCAGGATCCGAAAGTGATAAAGGCCGGGATCAAAAATATCGTGGGCTGGCTGAGGTCTTTGCGCCAGCCGGGCAACCGCAAACGAGTCTGATTGCATCGGTGTCACAAGGAGCAGTGTTGCGTTGTGTTAGATACCAACCGGTTCGTATTCTCGGACAGTCGGCATCGCTATCGGACGAAACGCTTCAAACTACATCCCTAGAAAAGGAGAACCAACAATGACAAGGATCGCAGTGTCACGAAGGAATCTGCTCGCTACGGGAGCCTGCGCGCTGGTTGGTGCCGTGAGCCTGCCGGAACTGGCTAGTGCCAGCGCATTGGGCGGCGGGCAGAACTCAACGACCGAGGAGGTAGTCCGGAAGTGGTATGCAGGCTGGGGGCAGAAAGACTGGGGCCCACTGGATAGCCTGCTCGCCGATGACTTCACCTTTTCAAGCGCTGCCGGTGACGACCACATCAGCAAGAGCGCTTTCAAAAAGCAATGCTGGGAAACACAGATCGATTTCATTGGGCACTTTGACCTGGAGCGAGTCGCCGCTGGCCCCGATGATGCTTTTGTGAAGTATCTTTGCTACACCACGAACGGTAAATCGCTCCGGAACGTCGAGTATCTCCGAGTCAAGAACGGAAAGTTGCAGTCCATTGAGTGTTATTTCGGCGCGCAATCCAGCTTTCCTTCAGCAGTGAGCACTGGGCAGAAGTAACCTCACTTCGGGTAGCAGGAAGTCGAGACGAGAGAATAACAAGAGGTTCCATCATGAGCGCCCGCGAAATTCAGGATCAGAAGACCATTGCGCGTGAGATGTTTGTTCAACAAGCTGCTTACGCTATTTGGTGCACGAGTCCCTGTCGTCCATGGCGGAGAAGCTCAAACCCTACCCCTGTCGCGATTTATAAGTGAGCCGCGCTGGCCAAAACGATTCGCACGGTGAAGGGAGACGTCCCGATGCTTCGTCTGCTTATGTTGGCTTTTGTTTTTGCGTATGTGACTTGCGCTTCATTGACTTGATTTGAAACACAACCTAAGATGTCCGGCCAATGGTGGCGACTGATTCGTTCCCCGGCGAGATCACGTATCGCTACCGTATCGCCGCAATCGATTCAGAAAGATAACAATGAAACTCCCTTCTCACTCCAAGGCGGCGTTCCTGATTGTTTTTTTCCTCATTTGGTCGGCAGGGGTGTATGTCCCACTGCGTGCACAAGACACCTATGATGCCGTGATTGCAAACGGACGGGTCATGGACCCTGAATCGGGCCTTAACGCAATCCGCAATATCGGGATCATTGCAGGGAAGATCCGAGCCATTTCCGCAGCGCTACTCACCGGCAAAACCAACTTCGACGCCACGGGTCTTGTCGTCGCACCGGGTTTCATCGATTTGCACGAACATGGGCAGACACCGGAAAAGTACAGGTATCAAGCCCGTGACGGTGTCACGACATCGCTCGAGCTTGAAGTCGGCACGGACGATGTTGACCGCTGGTACGCTGAACGGCAGGGGAAAGCGCTGATTAATTTCGGTGTGAGCATTGGCCATATTCCGGTGCGGATGAAAGTAATGCACGATCCCGGAAGCTTTGTGCCTCGTGGCGACGCAGCGCACCGAGAAGCGACATCCGAAGAACTCCAGGAAATAGAGCGAACAATTGAGGCGGGCTTGCAACGTGGTGCTTTGGCTCTTGGAATGGGAATTGCCTACACCCAGCGGCGACCCGCTGGGAAATCGTAGAAATGTTCCGACTGGCGGGAAAATACAAGGCGTCCGTTCATGTTCATCTACGCTACTCCGGATTGAAAGAACCCGAGACGGGCCTTGTGGGAATTCAGGAAGTCATTGCAGATGCCGCGGTGACAGGCGCGGCTCTGCATGTCGTGCACATCAGCAGCATGGGATTAAGGTATACGCCTCAGTTGATTGAGATGGTGGCGGATGCGCAGAAGCGAGGATTGGACGTCACGACCGAATGCTATCCGTACACCGCGGCCAGCACCGCACTGGAGTCGGCAGTTTTCGATGACGGTTGGCAAGAAAGAATGGGAATAACGTATGAGGATGTTGAGTGGAGCGCGACTGGAGAACGATTAACGGCAGATACCTTTGCGAGGTATCGCAAGGAGGGTGGGAATGTAGTCCTTTTTGAGATTCCGGTTGACGCAGCGCGAGCGGCTGTGGCCAATCCGATCGTGATGATTGCGAGTGATGGACTAGAAGCTACCGGGCCCAATATTCATCCTCGGGGACAGGGCACGTTTTCCCGCGTGCTAGGCCACTACGTGAGAGAGGAAAAGGCTTTGGATCTAATGACGGCGCTGCGGAAGATGTCGCTGATGCCAGCCCAGCGGCTTGAGGAACATGCACCGATGTTTCGCGACAAGGGCCGCATTCGAATTGGCGCCGATGCGGACCTCACGGTGTTCGATCCCGATAGAGTCATCGACAAAGCGACTTATGAAAAGCCCCTGCAATATTCAGAGGGCATACAATTCGTCTTTGTGAATGGGACGGCGGTCGTAAGGGACGGCAAGCTCGTAGAAGGGGTATTCCCTGGACGTGCTGCGCGGGCGCCGATTACCTCCGCGAAGTAACCTCGGCAAAACCATCCCGTGTTATGCCCCGGAGTCGTTCCATTTCGACGATTCATCGACTAACAGGAAACTCGCGCGCCGGAAAAATTATTCTGAGTGGAGCGCTTGTATGACGTCGATGCGCGCGGCGCGCGCCGCCGGCAGCATCGACGCAACGACCGCAGCGCCGAGCAGCACAAACGCAGAAACGATCACGGGCAATGCGCCCGGCATTTTTAAGTCGCCGAAATAACTGCCCGCCACGCGCGCAACGATGAGCCCGAACGCCGCGCCCGCCAGAACACCCAGGGCAGCCATCACGACGCCCTCCGTCACAACACGTCTGAGAAGATTTCCCGGCTGTGCCCCAAGCGCCAAGCGGATGCCGAATTCGCGCGTGCGCGCGCTGACAGAAAACGCCAGTACGCCGGCGACGCCAACGACAGCGATCAACAGCGCGACCGCTGCGAACACGCCAAAGACCAGGGAGTTCAAGCGGTCTGGCGCCAGCACTTTTGCGCGGATGTCTTCGAGAGTGGCGGCGTTCTCCACGGGTTCATCGGCGGACATATCCCGAATAATTTTCGTTACCGGCGTTACCAGCGCATAAGGATTTCCGGTGGTGTGAATGAAGAGGTGGCCGCCGAACATTCCGCCGTCGGCATAGGAGCTGTAAATGGTGGAGGTGGGCACCGGAACGATATGTTCGTCGTCCACATCGGCGACGACGCCAACGATGCGTTGCGGCGAGGTAACTCGCGCCTTTTCTGCCGCAGTGCCGGGAAGATACTCGAGCACCGGATCGGTCCAGTAGACATGGCGATTGATCGGCTCCTGGCCAGGAAACATCTGCTGGGCGAGAGTGGCGCTGATGATCGCGACGGGCTCTCGAGTCTGGTCATCGAGCGCGTTGAAATCGCGCCCGGCAATAATGGGAATGCCAAGCGCGCTGAAAAAGCCGGGAGAGATGGTACGCCACAGCGCGCGAGGATCGTCTTTGCCATGGATGTGACCATCACCAGAGAATTGCAAACCTGGACCGAAGTTGTCGGCATCACGCCACGGAGCGATCATACCGACGGCTGTCTCTCTGACGCCGGGCAGCGCATCGATTTGACGTATGGATTCCTTGTAAAAATCGACGACTTGCTGAGGCGTTCTTCCGTTGGACGGCGCCGGAACGTCGATGGCGAGGACGTGACGCGTATCAACACCGGTCTGGATCCTTTGCAACGCGATCAGCGTAGTGATCAACATGCATGCGCCCGCGAGCAGCACGAAAGATGCGGCGATCTGCGTGACCGCGAAGATACGCTGGCGGCGCTTGGTGTTGCTGGTGATGCGGACGCTGCCGCTCGCCAGGTTCATGCCATTCGATGCGTTCGCCGAGGGCAGGCGCGGCACAAATGCCAAAATCACAGCAGCCACTACTGCCAGCGCCACTCCCACCCAGAGCAGGCTGGAGTCAACCGTCAAATCCAGCGCGCGAACAGAGAAGCGCGAGGCGTATCGAGCCAAAATTGTGACCAATGGCTGCGCGATAATTACGCCGATCGCTGCGCCCGCGCCGCAGAGCAGCAGGCTTTCGGCTAACAACATGCGCCGCAGCGCGCCGGTGCTTGCGCCCAGCGCGGCACGGACGGCCAACTCGCCCTCGCGGCGAACCGTCCGCGCCAGAATCAGGTTCGCAACGTTCGAGCAGGCGATGATGAAGACCAGGCCCGAGGCAGCGAGAAGCACGAGGAGAACGGTCCGCGCGCCGGAAGTGATCTCGTCGCGGAGCATCCTGGCATCAATGCGGTAGCCGTCGTTATCGGGATACGCATCGGGGTGATCCTTCTCCATGGAGGCGTAGACGGTGCGCAACTCGTCGCGAGCCTGATCGAGAGTGGCGCCGGGAGCAAGCTTGCCGAAGAGTTCGGTCATGCGATGGATGCGGCCCGTGACCATCGTGGCGGAAAGATGATGCGGGCTGATGACCAAGTTGCCGATAATCTCTGTATCCGCGGGATACGGCACACTGGGTTCAAGGACGCCGATGACTGTGGCGGAACGATCGCCGAGGCTGCTGAGCCGAACTGTTTTGCCGATCACATTAGGATCTTTTTTGTAAACGGCGGACCAGAAACGATACGTCAGCACGATCACGCCGGCTGCATCGGGACCGTCGTCCTGAGGCCCGACCAGGCGGCCGAGAACAGGACGCAGTCCCATTACATCGAAGTAGTTTCCGCTGACCACGCCGCCGTGAACGACGCGAGGTTCACCGAGTCCGACCATCGTAAAGTCCATCTGCGAGAAATCGCCGAACTCGCTCAGGGAGTGGACGCTACCCTCGATATCCTTGATTTCGGGCACTGAAAACGTGGTGTTGTCCTGCCCGCCGCTGGGGGCGCTCTGGCGGACGTACACCAGCCGGTTCTCGTCACGGTTGACCAGCGGCTTGAGCAGGACTCCGCGCACCAGCGTGAAGATCGCGGCGTTCGCGCCGATGCCGAGCGCCAGCGTGAGGATCACAATGGCCGCAAGCCCCTTGCTGCGCATCAGCGAGTGGAACGCAACTCTAAGATCGCGGAAAAATGACATGTTTGTTGTCCTCGCGGCTTCATCTGCACCACGGGTGCCAAGCAGAAAGACTCACATTCTAAATCACTTACCATGGGCCGCGTCGTTAGAGGATGCCCGTTTTCGGCTGTCAATGTCCAAATTCGGACACCGACTCAGAAGCGGCGGTTTGCACTGACCGCGTCCGTAGTCCACTATTTCGATGAACGTGCCGACCCACCGAGCCTAACCAGTTGGCCAGTGGACGTATCGTCGGATAACCGGAGAAGTGGTTTTGGCCGAGATTCCACTTGTACGGTTTGCGCGTTAATCAGATGGGATGAGAAGGCCGGTCTCCAGCGGGATGCGATACGCTCCCAGTGATCGACGCGCTCAAGGCGCAAAGGAGACCGGCAATGAAGAAGATTAGCACTGTGGCGATAGAGAAAATCCGGATTTTCAAGGGCAAGCAGCTAACGATTGGTTTGGATCTGGGAGATCGCACCAGCCATTACTGCGTGTTGAATGAGGTGGGCGAAGTGATCGTGGAGAGCAACTTTCCGACGACGCCGAAAGGAATCGAGGAAGTGTTCAGCAGGATTCCGCGTAGTCGGATCGCACTAGAAACCGGGACGCATTCCCCTTGGGTCAGCCGGCAGTTGACTCAGTTAGGCCATGAAGCGATCGTGGCGCATGCACGCAAGGTACGATTGATCTGGGAGAGTAGCCGAAAAGATGATCGGCTGGATGCCCGGACGCTGGCCCGGCTAGCCAGAATCGATCCCGGGTTGCTGGGTCCGGTGCGACATCGCAGTGCCCAAGCACAAATCCATCTGACGGTGATCCGCGCCCGAGCGGCACTGGTCAGCGCGCGCACGGCACTGGTGAATGCGGCACGCGGGTTGACGAAATCCTATGGCGCGCGACTGCCGCAGTGCGGGACCGAGCAAATGGATCGGGAGATGGCCCAGGGACTGAGCCAGGAGTTACGGGACGCGTTGGACCCACTGCTAGCAGAAATCGAATCGCTCAACGCACGCATCGCGGAATACGACCGGCGGATCGAGCAAATCGCCAAGGAAGTGCATCCAGAGGTCACACTGCTGCGACAAGTGAAGGGAGTAGGACCATTGATTTCGTTGACCTTCGTTCTGACTCTGGACGACCCGCAGCGCTTTCGCCGCAGCCGGGACGTGGGATGTTTTCTGGGGTTGCGTCCTGGGCGCCGGAACTCTGGCATGAGCGAACCTCAGCTACACATCAGCAAGGAAGGAGACCGTTATCTAAGAACGTTGCTGGTGCAGGGGGCGCACTACATTCTGGGTCCCTTCGGAGAAGACAGTGATCTGCGGCGCTGGGGACTGAAGCTAGCCGAGCGGGGAGGAAAGAATGCCAAGAAACGAGCGGTGGTTGCCGTAGCGCGGAAGTTGGCCGTACTGCTTCACAAGTTGTGGGTCAGCGGAGAAGTCTATGAACCACTGAGGAACAACCGAAAGTTGGTAACCGCAGTAGCATAGGAGAGTGTGGATTTTGATAGCCGAGCTCATCCGCCGAGATCAGGTGACTGCGCCAACTCCTGGCCCAACTCCGGTCGAAGAGATCGGAGCCGAGGTCGCTAATCAGGTCGCAGCACCTACTGAATTGAGTACGCCCACCTTGCAGCGAGCGACAATCGCTCATAAAAGACTGCGGATGGAAGGATGGCGACAGAGGCGGCTCGGTTAAAAAGTTAGGATCCACAGGAAGAAAAAGAGAAAAAAAAGAAAAAACTATCTTGACTCACACCGGCCTTCTCATGGAAGGAGTTAGCGGCGAAACGCTGTAGGATATATAGCTGTCAGGAGGTCTCGTGAACTCTCTCAAGAGTGCCGCTATAACAGCCGCGTCAGGATTGGGTTTGCTGGTTCCTGCTGCGATCGGGTTGAATGACAATGGCCCGACCATACTCGGACCGCTTCCGGCTTTGACCGTACTCCCCGCCTTAGCCCTTGCTTCTTGGGATCGGCATATATGGAAAGCCGCAATGGCTGTGCCGATGCTGCTTTTTTTCTTCTGGCTTCCAGGGCTATTCCACGGCGAAGACAAAATCCCGAAGCGGTCATACGCTCTTTTGGCAATTGCAACGGTGCTCAGTGTTCTCTGGTTCATCGCGGGATGGAAGTATGGACTAGATTATCAGGGGGCGCGATTCACGTACACAGTAGGCATCGTAAACCTCGCGGTTGTATCTTCTCTCGCGGTTGCTTTCTTAAAGATTAGGAAGGGAAAATCCTCATTCAAGACTAGCCTAATCTTGCACTGGATCTTGTTTGCATGGCTCGCCTGGTACGCCTTTCCGTGGTTGGGCGAGATGTTGTAGTACGCATTCCTGATTAGTCGGATAATCGGAGAAGTGGTTTTGGCCGGGATTCCACTTGTCCGGTTTGTGCGTTTACCAGGACCTAGGCGATTACTTCCGAATTGCCAACAATACTTCCATAACTCTGGCCAAGCCCCGTTCAGGTCGTCTTGGGTTGCCAGTTCGTTCACCTGCCGCTACGCGAGCACCAGCTCATTTCTGGGCCAACAGGGAGCGTGCGTCTCGAAGTTCGGGCCGGTCTCCATCGGCATGCTGGCAGATGGCCAGGAGCTTGGCAAAGTATGTTTTCGCCTTCTCTTGATCGCCCGAAAGCTTGGCCGCACGCGCGGCGCCGGACAGGGCGTTGAAACGATTTGGTGCCGTGCGCAGCGTGGCTTCGAACTCAATCATCGCTTGCGCAGGCTGCTTCAGTTCCAGCAACATCTCCCCAAGCAGTTCGCGAGCTGGCAGGATGACTCCTGGGGTGACGTTGTTTTTGTCGGTCCGGTCCTCATGCTCAGCGGCAATACGCATCTGGGTGAGAGCGTTTTCGGGATTGCCCTTGGCCAGCGTGATCCATGCGGTGGCGGTCTGGCGCTGGATATCCACCTGGTCGGCCCAATAACTGTCGTTGACTTGCGTAAGCGTGTCACGCAGGGATGCGAGCTGCTGTACCTCTTTTTCGGCAACATCGATTTGCCCCGTATGTGAGGCGCCGAGGGCTCGCGCGAAACGCAGGTTCGCTTCCGTCCACGCTGCCCTTCCGCCGGGAAAAGTATTCGGCGGTATAAGGAGCGCGGCGGCTTCTGCCCAGCGATGCCGCTCTACAGCGTAGCGCGCAGGTGAAGCGCCCATGGCGTACAGCCAGTTCATGTATTGCGGGTCATCGGAGCGCCCTGGCGCCGGGGATGCGAGCGCCTTTTTCGCCTCGCGATCCTGTGCGCCCTGGAGATAGGCATAGATCAGGTAGTCCTTCGCGTGGAGCTCGTTACCCGGCGCGTTGTTTTTTTGGGCTGAAGCTGCCGAGGCCAGGTTGGAATCGATAGATTCTTGCCACAAGCCCAGCCGCGTGAAGATGTGAGACGGCATGTGGAGCGCGTGCGGTGAGTCTGGCGCAATCTGGGCATAACGTCGCGCCGCGTCCAAAGCCCTGTCAGCCAGCGGTGGATAATCGTAGGCATGAATGATGTAGTGGGCTATGCCGGGGTGTTCTGGTTGTTCTGCAAATAGTGGCTCAAGGATCGCGCCAGCCTTTTTCTGATTCACATACGTTTTGTCGGCTGGCGGCGCGGTGGCGAGCAGTGCCAGCGCATAAAAAATCGCGGCCTCGTGGTCGTCAGGATAGCGCGCGTGCAGCTGGTCCATGGCCTTTTCGTAAGCCAAAGCGCGAGTGCGGTAGTCGAGTTGGTCGGCGTCCTTGTAGAACGTCACAATCGCCGCAATATAGTCGCGTTCGCGCTGTGTCTTGGCACCAGCTAACTTTGCTTTTTCTACCGCGGCAATTCCTGCTTCTAGATCGGCCGGGCCGGGCGCTTGCCAGACCTGATGGTAGTACGTCATGGCGATTCCCCAGTAGGCCATGCCGCACGACGGGTCTTTCTGTGCAATAGCAGCGAAAGTGTCGCTAGCCTTCTCGTACCAAAAAGAATGGAGCATCGCTACGGCGCTGCTGAATTGCGGCTGAACCGATGGTTCACAGGAAACGGAGAAACTCACTTTGCCGAGTTTGCCCGGATCGCCTGCGGGATGCTCGTGTTGGGCAACCGTTGGTGGCGCGAATGCGGCGCACACGCCCACAAGCAGCGCCATGCAAATGAAAGTGAGTCGTTTCATGCTGGTCTCCTTGGTTGTTAAATAGGCCCTCTGGAATGAATACGCCGATTAGTTAAGAATCCGTGCGACCTATTCTTGGTCGCGACCCCAATGAAGTCAAGTAAGGCATCAAAACAGTTGCGCACCTGGTGTTCGCAGCGTGCATCTGATGTTTATTCGCCTATCCTCAGAAGTGACCAAGTTCGCAACGGATCATAGCGTGTTCTCGGGATTCCGTCCGAGTGACGGGCTGGCACTAGTCTTCTGTTGGAGATTATGAGCGTAGAATTGCGACCTACTGGGCCAGCAGCTGAGATTTCTTGTTGCTATCCGTTAGCCAGAGATATACTCCGCGGAACGAGGTGCCACCAGTCAAGGAAGACTATGCTTTTACCGTGTTTGAAAGGCTTTTTAAAGAGCGCGGTCTGCCCGCCAACATTCGCAGCGATAACGGTGCGCCCTTCGCTTCCGCTCACGCTTTGTTCAACCTGAGCAAACTCGCGGTCTGGTGGCTCAGGCTGGGTATCGGCATTGAGCGCATCAAGCCGGGCCATCCCCAGCAGAATGGTCGTCATGAGCGCATGCATCTGACCTTGAAGAAAGAGGCCACCAAGCCGGCCGCCGCCAATTTCCTTCAGCAGCAGGCGCGCTTCGACAAGTTCATGGATGTCTTCAACAACGAACGCCCGCACGAAGCTCTGGACATGAAGTGTCTCGCGGAGGTCTACCAACCTTCCCCGCGCCCCTACACCGGCTTGCCGGACATCGACTATCCCCTCCACGATAAAACTATCGTGGTCACCCGATGCGAGCGCATCTGTCTCGGTCGCAAGGAAATTAATTTCAGCTAGGTTTTTGCCGGCCAAGCGGTCGGCATCAAAGAAGTCCACGACGATACCTGGCTGGTGAGCTTTATGGATTATGATTTAGGATACTTCGATCTGGAGACGCGCGTGTTGGAACCGCTGGAAAATCCCTTCGGCCCAAAAGTGTTACCTATGTCTTAGATACGTTGTGTCACCCATGTCTCCGGGCGGGACCCCTTGGGAAAGTGGCGCGCCCGGAGGGAGTCGAACCCCCGACCTTTTGGTTCGTAGCCAAACGCTCTATCCAGCTGAGCTACGGGCGCGTGTTGAGGATTATCTCCTATCACTTCATCGAATTAAAGATTTTTCATCCGGCTGCCAGATGCAGATTTCTGCACGATTCGGGCACAAGTGCCGACTCGACAGGTATCCACGACTAGATCAACTGCGAAATACTTCGTGAAGTGGGGCTGGGATGTAGCGGGCGGGAATCCAGGATCGTGTGCCTTTAAATTTAGACTTACATCTCGCGCGCCTGGACGATGAATCGCAACGGAGCGGACCCCACGAAATTGAACGGGTAGCAAGTCACAAGGGTCAATGTTCGCTGATCCATGTTCTTCAGTACCGCTACGTTATTGGGTTCGACGACGCGTATAGAGTTCACCAAGTATCTGTGATTTCCCGTTAGTGTCTTCAGTAAGATGACGTCCTTCTGCTCTACGTCTTTCAGTGGTCGGAACAAAGTATCGCGGTGTCCGGCGATACCGATATTCCCTATTCCATCGGCCGGCAGCGATGTTCCGGGAATATGTCCAACGGCGCGACGCAGAGTACCGTCTTCGATGCCTTCCAGGACTGGTGTTTCGATTCCAAGCCGAGGAATTTCCAAAATTCCAAGCACGCTTCCTGAGCTCGCCTCTACCGCCCTCGTCTCTACCGGCGGTTCAGCCAGGGGCGCTTCGGCTACTGGCGCTGAATCTGGCGTTAAGTCAGGAACTTTCTCGTCCGTGACAGCTTCAAGCGATGGAGTTTTACTCGCCAGTTCGGAATTGAACCGCCGAATTTCGGAGACGCGGTACATGTGCGCTTGAACTACGAGAACCCCATAGCCGCCGAGGATCAGAGCGCCAGCGACGGAAAAAACAATCGAACATTTACGAAGAAACGAATTCAAGGTCATCGAATCTTACCTTTCTCACCCGGATTCGTAACGAAGCATTGAGCAACGTGCAATTCTCGCGCAGAATAACCAACATATGTGTGCGCCACTAAACCCGTGAGGATTCTGACTTGAGTTGCAGGGGCGCCAAAGCTTCGGGGCCATGGCGCATACAAAACGAGGCTTAACAATTGCCATCTCTCAAGTTCTCTTCCTCCGCCCCGCTCGCGCGCCCTGTTTCTCCGATCATTTTGACGGTCGTTACTATTTATGCGGGCTTGCGCGAAAGCAATCGAAGGCCAAGTCCGAGCCCGATTAGGAGCATCCCGCCGAGGGCAGCAAGCGGCATCTCGCTCGCGGTCTTGGGCAATGCGTTCTGCGCAACCGGCTCTTGCGCTATCACGATTTCGCCGGATTCAACTTCTTCTCCGCTCGGCTTCTGTGCCCTCACCGGAGCATTCTCTAGCGCCTGGGCAGCAGGTTCTTGTGCATTGTTGATAGGGGTGCTGTTATTAGCTTCAGTGGAGAGCACCGGCTCGTTTGTGGACTTGGCTAGTTCAACCGCTCGGGACTTCGGATAAACAAATTCGCGGCCGTAATTTTCTCCGGGGTAAAACCAAGTCTTTATCGCTACGGGAGCGCCCTCGGGTCCCTCGGCGAATGTGATCACCGTTTTACCTGCAGGGTTTCTGCGAAAATCGGTAATGGCCAAAACGGTGGCATACAAATGAGTTTCATCCTTGTCGAAAATCTGAACAATGGCACGATCGGAACGCGAATCCAGGAGTTTGAAAACGTACGTGCCGGCGGGAAGTACGATAGGTCCATCCGATCCCGGAACCTCAAAGGAATTGCTGAAAGTGAATGTTGTTTTTTTGTCCCAGTTGTCCGCTTTGGTTGTGACTGCTAGTGTGCATAACAGGAGGCTAAAACAAATCGCCAGCAATGCTATTTTCGCAAACTTCACGTTAGTTTCCTCCGGGCCGCTGCCCAATCTCACTCTGAGATGGTCATACTTGCAGACCTCGGCTTTGTATTAAGCTATACCACGGCATAAAACGGCATACCGTGCGACCCTTAAAAACGCCAAATTTCCTCTGTATCTGGAACATTTATAAAGGAATTAGACTTATTTCGACGTGGTGCAAGGAGATCTTTCAAAGCGTGGTGCGGGCCGCGCAGATATCCCGCCGGTTACGGTCGACCTCGTTCACATACTGAAGCGATTTCTCTTTGAGGTTCCAATTTCGTGGTGTGCGCTTACGCGCTGCAACCAATGCCCAAGTTGCGATTGCAAAGAGCAAGAGAACAACAGGTGGCGTAAATTTCCAGCACTGTCACGACGTTTGGTTCTTCCGAATTAAAAAATGCGCTCGAATCATTGGTTTCCAATACATCCTGTAAGAATTTTCTGTGACAATTTTCAGCCAAAATTCGTGGTCGCTATAGGTTTGAAAGAATAAAATAAGAATAAGCTCCCGTAGCGCCCAAGGCTTGTGTTTCGCCCAGGTCCTTTAGGGTCTCCAGCACTGTTCACACGCCTATAACATTCCATTAACAATCAGTCGGTAGCGTCGGGTCTACTTGGTTTCATCGAATCTAAAATTTCAAATTGCAAACTCTGCGAGGTGAGGGATGAGCACGACGGCGCCAAGCGTCCTGGATCAAAAGGTCGGAGCGGGACCAGGCCGCATCGGGATGCTCGTGTTTGGAGTGGCACTGGTCATCGGCCTGATTTACGCGGGAGGGCATCTGCTGTCGGACCTGTCGCAAATGCACTCTGCTTCAGTCGGGCCTTACGTTTTGCTGGGCGTCGCTCTTCTCATCGCACTGGGTTTTGAGTTTGTGAACGGCTTCCACGACACGGCCAACGCGGTAGCAACGGTGATTTATACGCACTCGCTGGAGCCTCACGTGGCGGTGGTTTGGTCCGGAATGTGGAATTTCCTGGGAGTGGTTCTATCCAGCGGTGCCGTCGCGTTCGGCATCGTTTCGCTGCTGCCGGTGGAATTGATTTTGCAGGTCGGGAGCAAAGCCGGATTCGCCATGGTTTTTGCTCTGTTGGTTGCTGCGATCATATGGAACTTGGGAACCTGGTACTTTGGTCTGCCGTCTTCGAGCTCGCACACTCTTATCGGTTCCATCATCGGCGTGGGAATCGCAAACCAATTGATGTCGGTGAAGAGCGGAACGAGCGGCGTGGATTGGGGACAGGCGGCTAACATCGGAAAATCGCTCGTCCTTTCGCCCATAGTGGGATTCATTGTCGCAGGCGGATTGCTGTTGCTGATGCGCAAACTGATTCCGAACAAGGCGCTCTATGAGGCTCCCAAGGGAGATCAACCGCCTCCATTCTGGATTCGCGCGCTGCTCGTGACAACTTGCACGGGGGTCAGTTTTTTCCACGGCTCCAATGACGGCCAGAAAGGGATGGGGCTCATCATGCTCATTCTGATCGGCACTGTGCCGACTGCTTACGCTGTGAATCATGCCGTTACCTATTCTCAGTCCCAGGACTTCGTAGCAGTTTCTACCCAAACGGCAGGAGTCTTAGACCATTACGTTTCCCCAAGCGCCGTCATTGGTGATCCACGAGATGAAGTGACCGATTACATTCGGTCAAAACAATTTACGCCGAATACCATGCTTGCGTTGCGCAGTCTGGTGAACGGAATAGGAACGGAAATTTCGCAGTACGGGGAGCTCAAGGGCGTCCCACAGGACAAGGTTCGCAACTTTCGCAACGACATGTACGTGGTGAGCGAAGCACTGCGGCTTATGAAGAAGACCGGCCAGCCACAATTTTCAACAGCCGACGCCGCCGTCATAGAGAACTACAAGAAACACATCGACAACGCTACGAAGTTTATCCCCACGTGGGTAAAGGTCGCGGTAGCTATCGCGCTGGGCTTGGGAACGATGATCGGCTGGAAGCGCATCGTGGTGACAGTTGGCGAAAAAATTGGCAAGGAACATTTAACCTACGCGCAAGGAGCGGCTGCCGAAATCACCGCGATGGCGACGATCGGAGCTGCCGACGGCTTTGGACTACCCGTCAGTACCACACACGTGCTTTCTTCAGGCGTGGCCGGCACCATGGCGGCCAACCATTCGGGTTTGCAGTGGGGCACAGTAAAAAATCTGTTGATGGCCTGGGTGCTCACACTTCCTGCATCCATATGCTTGTCAGCGATTCTCTTTTGGACGTTTACCAGACTGAGCCGCTAGCTGCGTCCGATTGTACTTAGCTAAAACGATGTCTCTGCGATTTCTGCTTTGGAGATCTCTTTACCAATCAATAGGCCACAGGATGCGCAGACTGTTTTTCCTTGTGTTCGCGGTTCCCTGCCTTGCTTTTTTCCCACAAAGCGCTTTTGCGCAGAAAATGCCGACTGATATTTGCGCTCGTCCGTCCCTGGGGAGTGCCGTTCCAGAGCCTGAGGATTTGCGAAGCCAGAAGGGCATTCTGAAAGTGAATTTGACGGTGCGCAGTGTGAGCGAACCGGGTAAACCTGATCGGTTTTGCTATGTGGCGGAGGACGGAAGCGAGTCACCAACGCTGAGGTTACATCCGGGCGATCTTCTAATCTTGAATCTCAAGAATGATTTGGCAGACGCCAGTTTCGCAGCCGCCGCTGACGCACACACTAACAATCACAACGGTAGCGCGAAAACATCAGATCCCTGCACAAGCGGGTCGATGACTTTGACCTCTACCAATCTTCACTTCCACGGTTTGACGGTGCCAGCTAGCTGTCATCAAGACGAAGTTTTGAAGACCTCCATTCAGCCGGGCGATCCCCTGTTCGAATACCGCTTCCGCATTCCAGAGAATGAGCCGCCCGGGCTTTATTGGTATCACCCGCATATTCATGGATTCAGCAAAGCGCAAGTGTTGGGCGGCTTGTCGGGCGCCATGATCATTGAAGGAATTGAGCGTGCCAATGCTGAGGTCGCGGGATTACCGGAGAGGGTGCTGGTGATTCGCGATCAGGACTTGATGAATCCGAATGCTCCGCCGAGCAAATCGGAACCGGTGATCGGACGAATGCTCATCGATCACGATGGAGATGCGGCGAACAACGGCACAGGCTTCGGCAAACCCGCCAAAGACCTTTCCATTAATTTCGTGCCCGTGCCTTACCCGGATTATCCAACCGCGCAAATCAAAATAAAACCCGGCGAACGACAATTCTGGCGCGTTTTGAATGCCTCGGCGATCACCTATCTCAATTTGGCTGTGCTTTATAAAAAAGTCCCGCAGCCACTCGGGATCGTGGCGCTCGATGGCGTTCCGCTGAATAGCAGTGGAATGCTAGGAAATTATGTGGATTGGGAGAACCACATCGGTGTGCCGCCCGGCGGTCGCGCAGAATTCATAGTAAAGGGACCACCATCGAGCGTATCAGGATTATTGGTGACTCGAACGGTGGACACAGGCGTGGGAGGAGAAAACGACCCGAACCGGGCTCTCGCTACAATCATATCTTCCGAAGACGCCTCGGAGCCACGCTCCACTCTAGACGCCTCGCCTCAACCACTTCCTCCACCCAGTTTGCCATGGCTAGGAAGCGTAATCCCCGTTCGAACTCGACGGCTGTATTTTTCAGAGAAACTGCTGGATCCCAACGATCCCAATAGCGCGACTACGTTTTACATAACCGTGGAAGGACAGACTCCAACGCCGTTTGATCCAAGTTCCGGCATTCCGAATATTATTGCGAAGCAAGGAGATGTAGAGGATTGGATTATCGAGAATCGCTCGACTGAGCTACATGCGTTCCATATTCACCAAATCCACTTTATGCTGCTCGCCTGGTTTGGAACTCCTGTAAACGAGCCTTTTCTGCGCGACACGATTAATGTGCCATATTACGATGGCAAGGCACTTCAATATCCGTGGGTAAGAGTGCGAATGGATTTTCGCGATCCAAACGCAGTCGGGCTATTTCCCTATCACTGTCACCTTCTCGAACATGAAGACGGAGGAATGATGGGGCTTATCCGCGTGGAACCCGCGAGGCAGAGTGCAGCGAAAGACCGTTCTCCGATAAACGACGCGATCGGTCGCGCGCTCGCGAACAAGTAAGCCTTCCAAAAACAAAAACTCCCTCTTGACCGCGCAAGTATCATTGGAGCATTTTTCCGTTAACCGCGTGTTACTCCAAGACTAATTTAATAAAGAAATAAAATCTTTTCTCAACTGTATCTTTTCCTCGTGCGATCGTTCGTCTTTATCGTTCATTCACAGAAGAAAAATCCTGCTGCAACACAGAGAGACTACTACTTGCTCCCGCTGGAAACTTGCAGAAATAAAGAGGAGGGTGAATGTCCTACAAGCAGGTGATTGCAAAGTCTAAGAAGTATTTCCGTATCGGATTGACGTCTCTCGCGATGTTCCAATTTACGCTTGGTGGCCCCTTGGCCAGTTCCGCACAAGCTCAGCAGAACAACGACGGCAACACCAAGACTCCCATCAAACACGTAATTGTGATCATCGGTGAAAATCGCAGCTTCGATCACGTATATGCCACTTACCGACCACCAGCCGGAGAGAAAGTTAACAATCTTCTCTCGGAAGGGATCATCAACACCGACGGAACTCCAGGACCGAATTTCTCTGTCGCCACCGCTTTCCATGCGGCTGACAAGCAGCCCAACCCATTCTTGCTCAGTCCAATGGGCAAGTCCCTTTACCCAGTGCTGCCAACGCCTTTGACTGCGGGCGCGCCGACGGATGCCTACGTACCGACCGTACCGGAAGCGCAAAAAGACGAAAACGGATTGGCGGGGGGTTACTACAAGTATTTGACCACCGGCGGCACCAGTCTCCCGAAATATTCGCCCGACACGCGCATTCCCGATGTATTTAATCTGCAGCCAGGCCCTTTCCAGCTTAGCAATGGCATGCCTTACGACGCATACACCGCGAGCCCGGTGCACCGCTTCTACCAGATGTGGCAGCAACTCGATTGCAATATCGAGTACGCAACCGAGACTAATCCAGTCGGATGCAAGGCAGACCTGTTCCCATTCGTCGAAGTTACCATCGGAGCCGGTTCCAACGGTTCGCCCGTCCCCTCGCCTTTTACAGAAGAGACGACTGGCGAAGGTTCGGCAGCCATGGGCTTTTACAACGTGCAGAAGGGCGATGCTCCCTACATGCTGCAACTTGCGCAGCAGTACACTCTGGACGACAATTTCCATCAGTCGATCATGGGCGGGACCGGCGCAAACCACATCGCACTCGGCTTTGGCGACGCGATTTATTTTAGCGATAGCAATGGGAACCCCGCCACTCCTCCAGAAAACGTAACGGTGTGGAAGGGTACGCCCGATGCTGGCGTTGTAAACGAAATCGAAGATCCAAACCCGGCAGCCAATTCGAATAACTGGTACACCGAAGATGGTTACGGTGGCGGCGGCTTCGGATCTCCCGTGTCTGGCGGCGGATCCTATGTGAATTGTTCCGATATCACTCAGCCCGGAATTCCGGCGGTTCTGGAATATCTGAGCAAGCTGCCCTACAACGTAAATCCTAATTGCGAGCCAGGGCACTATTACTTGGTTAATAACTACAACCCTGGGTACTTTGGGGACGGCAGCAACGCTTACACCGACCACTACGTGTACAACACTCCGTTCACCATCCCTGGTACGACAGTGCGGAGCATCGGCGACGAACTCCTGGAAGCCAACATTTCCTGGAAATACTACGGCGACCAGTGGGATCGGTACCTCAAGGACAAGTACCAACTGAACTACGGAGACTTCGGCACGGAAAGCGATGAATACTGCAACATCTGCAACCCGTTCCAATATTCCACTTCGATTATGACCGACGCAGCGGTGCGCACTGCACATCTGCAGGATACGACCAATTTGTATCAAGACATCAAAAAAGGAACGTTGCCGGCCGTTTCATTCGTCAAACCCAGCGGATTCGTTGACGGGCACCCAGCGTCGTCCAAGCTGGACTTGTTCGAAGGATTCGTGAAGAAGATCGTGGATGCAGTTCAAGCCAACCCGACGCTCTGGCAAGACACTGCAATCTTCGTCACCTTTGATGAAGGCGGCGGTTACTACGATTCTGGTTACGTTCAACCGCTCGACTTCTTCGGAGACGGCACGCGTATTCCTCTCCTCGTCATTTCACCGTTTACCCAGGGCGGACATGTGTCCCATCTCTACGGCGATCATGTTTCCATCCTGAAATTCGTTGAACGGAACTGGGGACTCGGCCCGATCACGAAGCGCAGCCGCGATAATTTCCCCAATCCGAAAGTGACCGGCACCAACCCCTATGTACCGACTAACAGCCCGGCGTTAAGCGATCTGTTTGAGATGTTCAATTTCAACACTTCGACTGAAGCGGCGCCGGCCCCTGGCGGCGGTAAGTGAGAGCTTTTTACCTACGTTGAGGGGCTGATGTCGCTCAGCCCTAGCAAGGACTGGCGCCAATCTCCTCAGGATGGCGCCAGTCTCTTCTTTTTTTTGGAAGGATTTAACGATTAATGCTGGGCTGCGGAAACGAACTGGCCGATGACGTGGATTTCAACCTCTACGGTATCCCTTGCACGCAGCAAAAAACTGCTGGGATTCTTAAGACCCCATTGAATATACGGAATGGAAATTTTCGCGTCGGCTTGAATCGCCCCGCCCGGCTGGCGCTGAAGGTTAAGAATCACGCTAGACTCGTGGTCCTGCCCGTGAATTCGAAAGGCCCCCGACAGTTGCACCTGCGACGCGCCTTGCGGATTGACTGAACCCTTCACTTGTTGCGGAATAAAAACAATCTCGGGATATTTCTGACTCTCTAAGATTTCCTGATGCATTTTCTTATCGCGACTTCCGTTGCCGGTGTCGGCGCTCGTGGCGTCAGCGGTAATCTGTCCGTCCGCTTTCCCCGTCGCCGGGTCAAAACTTAGGTGGCCGCTTTTGAATTTGAATGTTCCTTCAACGGTGTGGAGAGTGGTGTCCAGAGTGAACTTAATCGTAGATTCTGCAGGATCTAAATTAAATACGCTCGAGCCAGTCGCTTGCGCATGAGCCACCGAAGCCCACAAAAGAAAGCTCGCGAGAACCGGCACGAATGGCGCGCCAAAACTTCTGGCAATGTAGGGTCGAATGCAAAGCGCCCGATTAAAACTCCTAGAAGGATAAGTCGATGCGGAAGCGGCCTTTAATCTCAGCACCATCAAGCTCGCAGCACTTGCCAGCCGACACCTAATATCTCCGTCGCATGTAGGGTCTCACTCATGGTTTGCGCTAAATGTGCAGACATCATTCTTGAGAACATTGCAGGGTTGCGCGCAAATAGACGAAGTACTTTTCTTCGCACCCACGTGCTCTGATCCATAAGAAGTAGCAGCCGAGTCATTCGCCACGGCGTCGCTGAGATTTTGCGATGCGCGGTCTCGTAGTAGGTCAAATCCTCGTGCGCAATTGCATCCGCCACCAGAATGGCCTGCTCGAAAGCAAGACTCAAGCCGAGCCCGGCGATGCCATCCACGGTAAACGATGCATCTCCCACCAGGGCTACGTTCCTACGGACTACTCCGCGAGCGCGGCCCAGCGCCGTCACACTTCCCAATTCCGCTGTGCGAGGTCGCGCCTGCTTCAAATGCTCGGCGATGACCGGAAAATGAACTAGAGCGCGGTCGATTCGCAACTGTGGATCGTGCGATAGAACCGCAACGCATACTTCGTCGTTAGCGGTAGGAGTGACGAACATCTGGCAGCCCGGACCCCAGTGAACTTCAACCAGATCGGTCCAGGGAGACGCGGCGTAGTGCCGAGAGAATCCAAACCGGGAGAACCGCGGACGTTTAGAATTTAGATTAGCCCATTTTCCCACGCATGAATTTTGTCCATCGGCGCCCACGAGCCATTTGCACGGCATATACGCGCCATCGACAAATGCGCCTCGCGTGTCAAAGCCTGTAACTCGAATGCCCCAATGAAAAACCACGCCGAGGTGGCTTGCACGTTCCACCAATAACGAATGCAGCGTGCTGCGTCGCACTCCATATCCAGTGCCGTGGGAAATTCTCGCGCTAGTAGAAGATTCTTCGTCTGAAAAAGAAATGCCACGGAACGGGTATCCGTGGCATGAATCCAATTTAATACCGAGATCGACTAATTTTGTAACGGCCCTGGGAAGCAATCCTTCCCCACAAGATTTCGCAATCGGAGGCTTTCTGCAATCTAAAACTTTTGCGCGGAGTCCCCTAAGATTTGCTGCAATCGCAGTTGCGATTCCAGCAGGTCCTGCTCCAATAACCAGGACATCCGCATGATTGGCCAGAAGAGGCCGCCTTTCACCATTTCAACAGTACCAATTCTGAGCAGAACCCCGGCCCCATGGCGGCGAGAATGCTCAGCGACCCAGGTTCCGGGCGCCGATTCATATAAACATCCTCAAGAACCAGAAGCACCGACGTAGACGAAATGTTGCCAACCTTGCGCAAACATTCCCAGGACGCGGCCAGGTCTTTTTCATTCAAGCCCAAAGCCGTTGCCGTAGCCTCGAGAACTTTTGGGCCGCCGGTATGCATTACCCAGGTCTTGATGTCGCTTCTCTTGTGGCCCTGCTCGGCCAGAAACGCATCTACGTCCTTGCCCAGGTGCTTTACAACGGTGTCTGGAACCTCCGGCGATAATACGATGCGGAAGCCTTTTTCGGAGATGTCCCAACCCATCACCTTCTCGGTGTGTGGGTAGAAGATGGATTTGGTAGCAAGAATTTCTGGGCCGTCGGATTTCCTGTTAGATCCAACTACGATCGTTGCCGCCGCGCCGTCGCCGAACAACATGGCCGAAATCAAGTGAGCCATGGAAAGATCGTCGCGCTGCAGAGTCAGCGAGCAAAGCTCGACGGAGAGCAATGCTGCCGCCTGGTCCGGATAGCCATGTACGTAATCCGCGGCGCGAGCGATGCCGGCGGCGCCGGCTACGCAACCCAATCCAAATATGGGGATGCGCTTAATGTTTGTCGAAAGGCCCATTCGATTCACCAGCCTCGCGTCAATCGAGGGAGCGGCGATGCCGGTGACTGAGGTCACAAAAATGGCACTCAGCTCTTTCGGTTTCATGCCGGCCGCGTGAAGTGCCTTGCAGAGAGCTTCTTCGCCCAGCTCGAGCGCGTGGTCAATCCATGCGTTATTGGCTTGACCCCAGGTGGTTAGATTTTCGTAAAAATCGAGCGTGTGAACAAGGTAGCGCCCCTCCACTTTCATGCTCTCGTCGAGGCGATCGAGAATATCCGGATTGGCTAGCCGGTGCCGCCAATCGTTTTTCAAAGCGTCAGTCAAGACCTGCTGGTTGTAGTAATTCTCAGGAAAAGCACTCGCAACGCTGGCAATCCTCATCTATTCTCCCCTCAATTTTTGGCGTGACTGCGCATAATACCCCGAGTCAGAACAATCTCCCAGGTCGATTTGGAACCTTTTAGCGCTTCTTATAAAGACTGCGAACACATGCCGGGCGGGGCCTTTCCACCACAATCCAGAAAAAGACCGGCTATTAATAGGGTTGATTCAGGCTCCGATAGATGAATGCGGCGCAAGAAATCGATACTAGTGCGAACAGAGACCCCTGCCAGAATTCCAATATACAAAATTTCCCCACGCCGAAAAGTGCGGCGTAAATCATGGTACAGCCGATAATCCAGTCTACCAGATTTCGGCCCAAGTCTTTAGTGGGCGATTCATCTTTTACAAGAGCGGCAATCGGCTTCCAGCCGGATACGTCGGGCCTGACCCGGCGGTAAAACTTCACGAGGGTATCATCAGGCTCGGCGCGCGTTAGCAGAGTTATGAGCACCCATACCGTCGTAGTTATCAATGTGGTCGCCAGAGTCTGCTTGGCGAAAACAGCCGGTTCCGACCCGTGGAACGGCGCGATCGCGCGAAAGGTAACTGAGACGATTAACGCAGTCGTCATCGCGGCAATCTCGCTCCATGCATTGATCCGCCACCAGTACCAACGCAGCAAATACACGCTGCCGGTTCCCGCCCCCACTTCCAACAAAATCTGCCAGCCCGCGAGGATCGAACCCAGCTCCCAAGAAACGCATGCGCCGGCAATAACCAGAAGAACGGTGGTCCAGCGCGAGACAGAAACATAATGCTTCTCGGTCGCGTCGCGCTTCACAAACCGGCGGTAAAAATCCGAAACAAGATACGAACTGCCCCAGTTCAGGTGCGTCGCGATCGTGGACATAAATGCCGCAAGAAATCCCGCTACTAGTAGCCCACGCGCCGCTCGCGGGAGGTGGTCAACTGCCAGCAAAATATATCCCGACTCCGACCGGGCAAGGTGCGGATACAAGACCACAACGGCAAGAGCACCTATGACCCACGGCCATGACCGCAAGGCATAATTCGCGAAATTAAACCATAAAACCGAAAGAAGCCCTTCGCTTTCATTGCGTGCGCTCAAAATCCGTTGTGCGATATAGCCGCCTCCTCCGGGTTCGGCCCCGGGATACCAAAAGGCCCACCACTGCACACCTAGATATACGCAAAAAGTGATCACAGGGATTGTCCATAATGCCTCGCTGGTGAAACCCCGCGAAAAATCCGGGAAAAACGAAGTAATGTTCGCTGCGCCAGGACCTGCCGCCTTTTGCATCGCTGCGAGCTTGGAGAGTAATTCGGTCATCCCACCGGCAGCGCGCACACCATAGCAGGCCACCGCGATTACCACGCCCATTTTCAGAACAAATTGAAATAAATCGGTCCACAACACGCCCCAGAGTCCGCCAAGCGAAACGTACAACCCTGTAAACGGAATGAGAAAGAACACGCAAAGAGCGAGCGATCTGCGATCATCCAGTCCCATCACAACGCTGACAATCGTAGTCATAGCTTTTGTGACCCAGCCCAGAATCACGCAGTTGATCAACAGACCAAGGTACAGGGCGCGGAATCCGCGCAAGAACGCAGCAGGATTGCCGGCATAGCGTAGTTCGGCAAATTCAACGTCCGTCAGAAGTCCCGCGCGAACCCATAGCCGCGCGAAAAGAAAAACCGTCATCATGCCAGCCGGGAGCATGCTCCACCAAATCCAATTCCCGGCAATTCCAAATCTGTAAACCAGTCCAGTAACTACCAACGGAGTGTCTGCAGCAAAGGTCGTCGCCACCATCGAGGTGCCAATCAACCACCACGCCGCGCGGCGCCCCGATACAAAATAGTCAGCCGTGCTGCCGCTCGAGCGTTTGCGAAAATATAATCCTTGCAGAAGTGTGAATAAGAGATAGGCCGCGACCACGGCCCAGTCGGCGAGAGTTAGTCTCATGTATGAACGGAACCGGCCTAGTCTTATAGGGGATGACTCAGAGAGTCAAAGAAAATCCTCAGTGCGAACTCAAAGCGGCACCATACTTAGCACGGGAAGCAAACCGAAATTACCGCCGTAATCGGCATAGGGGGAGCGGTCGCCCGCTCGCCCCTGCCACACCACCGTACATGCGGGTCCGCATACGGCGGTTCAGTGGGTTACGCCAGGTGATCGAGGAGTCGAGGAAGACCGCGGGCCTCAAAGTAGGCAATTTGTAGCGCGTATTGCAGAGCGGGGCTATTCGCCAGTCGCCACGGGCCGTGAGGACTACCCACCTTTGTGCGGCGAGATCCTTGCCGGCCCCGAGTTGACGTAGCTTCCCGTAGCGCGTTGAACCGCGTTTCCATTGCTTCCAGATCATGGATCGCAACCGACGTCCTCCAATCCAGTTCTTGTCCATCGGCTCGCGTGTTTGCTACGCGCTTCTTTCGGACCTCGCCTCGCGGTTCGGCCCTTGCGCATCGCTATCACTTCGCCTCCATCAGGCTATGAAGAGGACTTTCACCTCCAAGCTATCGAACATGCTCGGCACACAAAGAAGAACCCCAGGCCTGGGGGCACAGGCCTGGGGCGGGGGGTTGAGGGGGGGCCGGGGAAGCTAGTTAGGTAACCTTGGCTTAGTAGTTCCAGCGCCGCAAAACCAAGGTTGCTCGAAAAATTATCTGAAGTGCCACCACCAATATTGTGTCGCGTAAGGTCTCCATCCGGGCGCGCATATTGCTATCCTCCCAAGAACCGGGGAGAGCCATCACATCCTCTCTGTCGCTTTCCGACGTGAAACCGTTGCTAGCCAGTGCGCTCACGCTGCCCCCTTAATTAACTATGTAAACAGGATTGTCGTGCTCCACCCCTGCGACCATTGATTTAAAGATGTCGACGTCCCAGCTATCCGCAATTCGCAATCTCACAATCTCGTTTGTTTCGGACATCAACCGCCCGCGCAACGGGACTCGCAGGTTGCCTGCTAGCACTCGAAGAACCACCGGCTGACCCATCCAGGCTGCGTATCCACCTTCCATGATCTGCCCCCTTCAGGTTCTTTCCTCGTACAGCTGCATCTTCGTACAGGGCTGCGGAGTGGCCAATGGTACAGGGGGCTATAGATGGTAGGAGAAAAGTACTAGCCGGGGGGGGGCCGCGTCTGTGGAGTTTAATGTTATTGTGTTTAGAGGACTTGCTGCCCGTCTGGCCGCAGAGGAGTTTCAAGAAAGAAGCTAAATGATCGAATTCCTGAGACAAATTCTAGCCCGTCTTTACGACATTCGCGGCCTGCTCGATTGGGGCGGGACCCTGATGGTCTGCATCATCGTCTTCGTCGAAACCGGAATGTTCGTAGGCTTTTTTCTCCCGGGCGATTCCCTGCTGGTCACCGCCGGAGTTTTCGCGGGCGCGGGGAAACTGCACCTGGCGTGGCTGCTCTCCTTGGTCACCCTGTGTGCCATAGCCGGCGATCAATTGGGTTACTTCATTGGCCGTGAGGCAGGTCCAAGCTTATTTCGCCGCGAGGATTCCAGGTTCTTCAACAAGCGGCATCTTGCCCGGGCTCACGAGTTCTACGAGCGCTACGGTGGCAAGACGATTATACTGGCGCGCTTCGTGCCCATCATTCGGACCTTTTGTCCCCCGGTGGCTGGCGCCGCAGGTATGAAGTATTCGCGCTATCTTGTGTATGACATTATCGGAGGAATTTGCTGGGTTTGGGGAATGATTCTGCTTGGGTTCACCATCGGCAAGTCTGATCCGCACATCGATAAACATATTCATTATGTAATCGCCGCGGTTATCGTCGTTTCTCTTCTTCCAGCCGCTCATCACGCATGGAAGGCGCGCGGGCGTAAAAACAGCACTCCGCTCCATCCCGCGGAATCAGCAAAAGATTAATATTCGAAGCAATCCGGCTAAATCGCTACTTGAGGAAAAGGCCTTCGCGCACTTGATCGCGCCCCACAAAGGTCTTCGACGAGCGGAACTTCCCGAAAATATCCAGGATTTCGCGGTTCTGAAAAATCCGCGCGTGAACTGAGAGCGTGGACGCCGGCAAAAGTTCAATCGTTTGCGGATCCGATATCCGATATCGCGAGAATCTTTCCGGAGTCCGGCTGTGAAAGAGCGAAAGGACCGCGCCGCCCGGTTGCAATATCGAGTACAGCCTGTCCATCACTTTAGGCAAAAGCTGCGCATCCAGGTAATCAAAAATGTCCCAGGCGAGCACTCCGTGAAAATGCTCGGCGGGGTACTGTACTGCCGTCTCAAGAAACTTATCCGCGAAGATTGTCGGCGAAACCTCCGTGACGCTATTTCCCACCGGGGCTCTTCGAAAATTCTCCTCTTCTGCGACTAGAAATTCCTTCCACGAGCGCAACAAATCTTCGGTGGAAACGCGGAATCCCTTTTCGATGAAGAAAGTCAGAGTGGCCTGCGAAACTTGACCGAGATCCAGAATCCGCCCTTGTTTCGAATCGCTGAGCAGCCACAAAAATTCCTTCAGACCGTTAGAGACGCGAACGTTGGCGGAAGATGTCGCCACCGCCGATGGCCCAGGTTTAGCGCGCGCGTCAGACACCGGCGTCGCAATCAGACGAGGTTTGGCTTGCCAGCTCATTGTGGTTTACTCGTCCTTGGCACTTGCAGACATGGCTTTCGCTTTTCCAACTTCCACGCCGGTCTCAAGGCTCGAATTCGACTGCGAGCCGCTCGCACGAACCATCTCCACTTTGCCTCGCAACCGCGCCCCGTCCTCAATCGCAATCCGAGGGGTCAGAGCGCTGCCTTGCACTCGGCTAGCTGCGCCAAGGTGCAAGCGCTCGCCGGCTTTAAGGTTTCCTAGCACCGTTCCCTCGATAATAATTTCCCGTGCTTCGATGTCCGCCTGCACGCGACCATTCGGACCCACCGTCACCCGAGCATTCGGAAGCCGGACCTTTCCTTGCGTTTCACCATCAATGTATAGGTCAGTAGTCCCCGAAATCTCGCCGCTGATTTTCAACCCGGCCGCAATTGTGGTCAGGCCATTGGAAGTAGAAACTGACGTTGCATTCACCTGAGCGGAAGTCTGCGGCGCGGGCGGAGTCGCGGCAGCGTTGAGCGGTTGAGATTGCGTTGGCTGCGCGTTTGCCGTCGGTGCTGGTATTACTGGAACTGAGGTCTCGGCCGCCTGTGAAGACGGTTTGGCCTCGGCGGATTTATTCCACATTAGATTTCTCCCCCCAGAATGCTTAGGTTCTCTACGCCGGGCGGCCAGGGTCCCAAGCGATGTCCAAACTATAGTACAGAGGCGTCCCTGAGTAAATCGCGGCGTTGGGATAAGTGACGATTTGGTACGGGCTCACTGCTCACCCAGACATGAACCTGCTATAACGGCTGCTCGACCCGATGAGCGATCCCGCTACTCAAGAAGTCTGCACGTCGTTGTGACGCAACTCCCATAAACAGACGATGTACCCCGCCGTTTCACAAAGAAATCTCTTGAACCCCGTGCGATTTTCCCACCAATGGCTCGGATCGTATTCAGAGTCAGGCGCCGAGACGGTCCGAAGCTCGGTGCCCTTGGGCAGCGTGCGAGCGAAAATATAATCCGCCCGGCGAGTGTGGTAGTTCGAAGTCACCAGCAAAACTTTTTTCCAGCCGTGCAATGCGATTTCTTGGGCATCGGCTACCGCTTCCTCGCGCGTATTCGTCCCGCGATGCGCCAAGGGCACAATCGCATTTGCAGGCACTCCTTGCGCTTTCAAATCGTGTTCCATTAACTCGGCAATGCCGGCGTAGGGACGCAGCAAACGTCCACTGGCTAAAATGTGCGGCGCCATGCCGGATTTGAAAAGCTGCGCCGCTCTCATTGCTCGGGCCGCTTCGTAATTATCATCGCTGAGAATCACGATCACGTCGGAAACCTGTGGAGTTTCGTCCAGCACAAAGAAATCTCCGGCAAAACGCAAAATCGGGTACCGCACCAGATAAATGATGGTCACAAATACAACCAGGGAAATCAGAAACAGAAGTTTTGAGAAAATTCCGCCGCGCTGGCCAGCTCGTTTTCTCAAAAGATCCGCTCCAATTTCATCATTTGCCTGGCTCGATCTTGCGGAGGCTTTCCGCCGCTTCTTCAGGCGGCGTCCCATTAAAGTAAATTTCCTTGATACTATAGGACTTGCTTCTCTGTTCCACGATGGGAAGAATTTCGATGTGCCAGTGGTAGTCGCCCGCAATCGTGCGCCAATATTCGCTTAATTCCCCTTTGGTTTGCAGCGTATTAGGAGCGGTGTGAATCACCAGGTGATAGTTTTCCGACAATTTCAGCAGCCTTCGCAGTGTCCGTCCCAGCAAGTTGGCCAAATTACGGCGATTTTCGCCCGGCTGCGGCAATTCGAATTGGTGATTGTGAATTTTCGGCATTAGCCACACTTCGTAGGGCACGCGTGATGCGTAAGGGCAAAACGCATAGTAGTCGCCTGCATTATCTACCACGCGCTTGGCTTGCCGAATTTCCTGACGCAGAATGTCGCAGAAAACGCAGCGCTCGCGGTCGCGGTACCATTCGCGCGCGGCGCGCAATTCATACAGAATTCGACGCGGGACAAACGTCGTAGCCGTAATCTGCGAATGCGCGTGCGGCCACTCTTCTCCCGCTTGCGCTCCTTGGTTTTTGAATACGGTAACGTACTTGAATCTCGCGTCTCGCTTTAAATCCGCGATACGCAGCGCATAAGCTTCCAGCACACGCTCGATCTCTTCGTCGTTCATCTGAGAGAGTTGGCGTGTATGCTCCGGAGTCTCAACGATAATTTCGTGGGCGCCGGTTGCAGCCATGCGATCGTAGATTCCCTCCGCTTCGCGTCCCGGCTCGCCCTCAATTCGATAGAGCGGACGAAAATGCGGATATACGCGCACCTGCCACGGTCCATGCGCAGGCAGATCCAAGATGGTGCCCGTCTGCGTGCGATTCTCTCCGCAGAGTGGACAGGGATCGAGGCGAACTTTCTCGCGTTCCGGATGGCCCGCTACAACCCAGCTTCGAGTGATGGGATCTTTACGTAGTTCCATTTTTCAACATGACACAAACTCAGATAAAAAATTCGACGGGTCATCTTATTACAATGTCGGATGCTGACGCGGAAAACAAACAGCGCTGTCGCTCACTTGTAAATCGCTTCGGAAAATGATCTTAACTTCCGCGCCGGGCATTGCAAAGGAATTGTGCTCAAACATAAGCTCTCGCGTCGCGAAAGAACAGCAGGCAGGAACTACTCTTTCGAAAGTCTCTCGATCTTCTTCTTAATCTTCGCAGCGTCTGGCGCGTCCGGAAAAACTTGCAGGTATTCCCTATAGTAATGCAGCGCTTCAGACTTATCACCTTTTTTCTCGTAAATCTCGGCGATTAGAAGCCGAGGCTTTGCAAAATTCGGCCGCAAACGGATGGCGTCTTGAAATCGCCCGATCGCTGCGTCCATATCACCTTTGTGCATATAAAACGTGCCCACATCGATGTCCTGAGCTGCATGGAACGGGTCCCATGCGGGATTATCATCGGGCGGCAACACACCGGGTTTTGCGGCATTTGAAGGCGTCGGCTTCGCGCCAGGAGTTGGGGGCGTCGCGGGCTTTTCCGGCGTCGGCTCTGGCTGCGGCGCGGTCGGGTCTCCAGTTTGCTCCGGCTTGGCCGAGGAGGATTCACCCGGCCCCATAGGCGGCGCTGCTGGTGGATGCGACGAACCTGACTGATCAGCCGGCTGTGGCTT
Source organism: uncultured Acidobacteriota bacterium (assembly GCA_963714785.1). GTDB lineage: Bacteria > Acidobacteriota > Terriglobia > Acidiferrales > UBA7541 > Palsa-295. The sequence continues at coordinate 213,681 of CAVQQE010000012.1, read as the reverse complement.
CTGTTGCTGTTGCGGGTCTTGCCCCGGCTGAAAAGACCACGCCGGACCTGCGCAAACAACTATCAGTAGCGCCAGTTTTAGCATCCAATGGAGCATCGGCCTGCTTGAATTTGTTGCGTTTGTTATCATTAAAGTTGTACGGCGGCTGGCGACTCAAACTCGCTGGCCGCTCAGATCCCAGTAATATTGTAACGCATCGATGGAACTCCGCGAAAAAGTTGCCAATTTACCCATGCAGCCCGGAGTCTATCTATTCCGGGATGCCGCCGAAAAAGTGCTGTACGTGGGAAAAGCCCAGTCCCTGCGCAACCGCGTGCGTTCGTACTTTCTGGACAAGAGCATACAAGACGCCAAGACCGGCTCTTTGATGCGCGGAGTTGTTGACGTCGATTACATCGTCGTCGATAACGTGAAAGAAGCGCTGGCGCTGGAAAACAATCTGATTAAACAGCACCAGCCAAAGTTCAACATCCTGCTTCGCGACGACAAAACATATCCTTACATTCAGTACACCGCTTTCGAAAAATATCCTCGCGTGTATGTCACCCGCCGCCTGAAGAAAGACGGCTCAATTTATTTCGGGCCGTACTTCCCTGCCGGCCTCGCTTATCGCTTGGTCCACTTGATTCACAAACATTTCCTGGTTCCTTCCTGCACCGTAGACCTCTCGCGCAATCATCCGCGTCCTTGCTTGCAGTATTACATTCATCGCTGCCTAGGTCCTTGCGTGAAGGAACTAGTCACCGATAAGCGATATGCCGAGGCAGCTCGTGACGTCCGCTTATTTCTGGAAGGCCGCCGCAGCGATCTCGCAAGCAGTGTCGAAGAACGCATGCGGATCGCATCCGAAGAAGAGCGCTATGAAGAGGCGGCCGGCTATCGCGACCTTCTGCGCACGCTCACAGAAATGGAAGAGCGCCAGAAAATCGCGGCGGCATCGGGAGACGACACGGACGTTCTGGCTTGGTACGCGGAACCTCCGCAAGTTGCCGTAAATCTTTTCCACTTGCGAGGCGGACGCGTTGTTGACCGCCGCGATTTCTATTGGGAAGATCTGGAGGAATTCGATCCCCCGGAATTTCTACCGTCACTACTGAAACAGCTCTACCTCGACGCAGCCTATTTGCCACGTTACATCAATACGCCCATGGCCTTCGAAGATTGCAAGTTGCTGGAGGAAGTTCTCACCGAACGGGCCGGCCATCGCGTGGAAATTATTGCTCCGCAGCGAGGTCCCAAACACGCGTTGCTTGAACTGGTGGAGAGAAATGCCAAACAATCCTTCATCCAACGTTTCCGCGTTCTGAAACCCAGCTCAAAAGCGATTATTGAAGCCCTGCAGTCCGCGCTCAATCTACCGACAGCACCGCAACGAATCGAGTGCTTCGATATTTCGCATATCCAAGGTTCGGATACCGTGGCGTCCATGGTCGTTTGGGAATCTGGCCGCATGAAAAAGTCCGATTACAGGAAATTCATCATTCGCGGTGAAGCCATGCGCGACTGCGAAGAAAAATCCGAGGGCCGCCTTCGCGACGATTTCGCCAGCATGCAGGAAGCAGTCGGGCGCCGCTACCACCGTTTACAAAATGAAGGAAAGCCACTGCCCAGCTTGATTTTGGTTGACGGTGGAATCGGCCAGCTTCACGCCGCCGCTAAAGCGCTGGATAAACTTGCCATCATCAATCAGCCGCTAGCCAGCATCGCGAAAAAAGAAGAAATTCTCTACGTTTTAGGCAGAGAGGATGAACCCATCGTCCTCGAACGCCATTCGCCGGTCCTGCACTTGATTCAGCAAATCCGCAACGAGACCCATCGCTTCGCCGTCACCTTTCACCGGCAGCGCCGTTCCAGCCGGCGGCTGCGCACATCGCTCACTGAGATTCCCGGCGTGGGCGAAAAGACGGCGCGTAAACTCCTTCGCCGCTTCGGCAGCGTCGCACGGCTGAAACAGCTCACGGTGGGCGAACTCGCCTCCGAACTGCCACGCTCGCGCGCCGAGTATATTTACGCCGCGCTCCGCGCAGCAGACGCTCCGGTGGCAAACCGGCCAGCTCCGGAACCGCAGATTTAATTTCGGGGCAAAGCGCTGCAGTTGCAGATCTAATCTCTTGGTGAATTTCGGTTTGCTTTGATTCGGATGAGACGAATTATTTCAGAGTGGTTTTCCCAGCTAGCGGCAAGTCTTCTGACGATCCACCGACCATAAACGTATAAGTCCCCGGAACCAGCTTCCATCCCTGGATAGACTCATCGTAAATCGAAAGATATCTGTTATCGATAGCGATAGTCGTTTCCTTGCTTTCGCCCGCATTCAACGGGACTTTTGCCCAACCTACGAGTCTCTTGGGCGGTTCTCCGGCCTCCTGAGGCAGCGAGACGTAAACCTCGGCGATTTCAGATCCAGCGCGCCGCCCTGTATTCTTCACAGAAAAAGCTGCGCTCACGCCTTGGCTGGTCGAATGAACTTTTAAATCAGAATAATTATAGTTGGTGTACGACAGTCCATATCCAAACGGAAACAGCACTGTTTTATTCTCCCCCTCATACCACTTGTAGCCCACTTTAAATCCTTCATCGTAGCGAACGCTGAACGCAGGCTTAGCCTCCGGATCCGCTACCTCGGGTGGCGGTGCGCCGGGAGGCGGAATAGTCAGCTTGGGATGAGGCAGATCTGCTTCGCTGCGCGGGAATGTGAGCGGCAGCTTCGCGCTCGGATTCACATCGCCAAATAGAACGCGCGCAACGGCATCAGCGCCTTGGCTCCCCGCGTACCACGCTTCCAGAACGCTCTTCACGTTGTCGATCCATGGCATCGCTACCGCAGAGCCCGTCTCCAACACAACAATCGTATGCGGATTCGCGCCCGCTACCTGCTCGATCAGTGCATCCTGGCCGCCTGGCAACGACAAATTTGGCAAATCCATGTCTTCGCTCATCCATTGGTAGGCAAACACGATCGCGACATCGGAATTTTTTGCCAGCGCCGCCGCGGCCGCCCGATGTTCGCCCGAATCAAATCGCACGTTTACGTCCGGAACTCTTTCTCTAATCGCCTTTAGCGGCGAAGTCGGAAACCAGACTTGCGCTTGCCATTCCGCCGCTGGCTTTCCCGGTGCATCCACCTGCGCAGATCCAGCCCCAGAAATCATGCCGGTATCGGAATGCGCTCCGATAATTGCAATCGAGCGCACCGACGCTGGATCGAGCGGCAACACTCCGTCATTCTTCAGCAGAACGATGCTCTGTTCAGCAATCGCGCGCGACGTTTCGAGCCCAGCTTCCACATCCACCACGCTCTTTTGCGTCGGAAAATCCACAACCCCGCTCGCAAATTCCGACCGCAATATGCGACGCACATGTACGTCCAGCTCCGACATCGGAATTACCCCGGACCAAACCATTTGCTTCAGTTTCTCTCCGTAGAAATCATCCATCGGCTCTTCCTGGTCCAAACCGGCCGCTGAGGCCTTTGCTGTGCTGTGCGTTCCACCCCAGTCTGAAACGACAAATCCTTTAAAATTCCAATCCTTCTTCAACACGTCCGTCAGCAGGTATTTATTCTCACAAGCGAAATCGGCGTTGACAGCGTTGTACGCGCACATCACCGCGCCAGGTTTCCCGATCTCAATGCCGATATGGAACGCGAGAAGATCGCTTTCCTGCATAGCTCGTTTGCCGATAATTACGTTCACTTCATCACGGCCGCTTTCCTGATCGTTCAACGCGAAGTGTTTGAGGTCGCCAATCACATGCTGCGCTTGCTCGCATTTGATTCTGTTACCGACCATGGTTCCGGCAAGAATGGGATCCTCGCCCTGGTATTCAAACGTGCGGCCGTTGCGCGGTTCGCGAGCCAGGTTCACTCCCCCGCCCAGGGACATGTTGTAGCCTTGCGCGCGTAGCTCGCGCCCGATCAACGCGCCATATTCACACGCGGCTTGCACGTCCCAGGTTGCTGCTAAAGCGATGTTCGCCGGCAACGCCGTGGAGTATCGCCCGTTCTGGGCGCTCGCCCGCACGCCATACGCCGCATCGCTCATTTGAATCATCGGAATCCCCAGCCGAGGTACCCCAAACACGAAGCCGGCTCCGCCGTTGCTCGAACTCAAGTTCGGCATCGGCCGACCCCAACCCTCCATTCCATTGCCGTGCGTTAACTCGATTTTCTCGTCGAGTGTCATTTCCTTCAGAACCATATCCGCGCGCTCGTCCGGTGAGAGCTTTGGGCTCATCCAAGGAAGCACTTCGAGTCGATGAGCTGCAGCATTTGTAGAGGAATCTTGGGGGTAAACTGGAGTGCAAAAAAGGACGAAGGCAATCGCCGAAAAAATAGCGGTCTGCGCAAGTGAAAACCGAGTTTTCGTCTTCAGCATACGGGCTTGCTAATCTAATCCAACAGCCGAATTTGGACTACTAAATCTGTAGTCATCTCAGCCGTTGGCATTCAAAAAAACTCCCCCGTTACGGTCGTGACTACAAACATTTCCGGCCCTTTCTAATGGTTTCGCGCCATTGCTTGTATTTAGGGGCTATGCTAAGGTCAAATTTACCGAATTTAACCTTGGAGGTGCTCTGTGGGTGACAGTGGCGGCTCGAAAGTGAGCTATTTTCTGGCGGGATTGGGAATTGGCGCGCTTGTAGGTATCCTTTTCGCCCCGAAGTCTGGCGAAGAAACAAGAGACTATCTAACCTCCAAGGCCGATGAAGGGCGCGACTATGCCCAGCGCAAGGCGCGGGAACTTCGCGAACGCGCCGAAGATTTGATCGAGCGCAGCAAAGAGATCATGGATCGGCAGAAAGAAGGGGTGGCGGCGGCAGTAGAAGCGGGCAAAGACGCCTACCGGCGCGAAGCGAAAGCGTAGTTAGCAGTTGCGAGGAATTCCATGAACGTCTGGGTTGAAGCATTTATTGTGATTGCGGCGGTCGCCATCGTGATTCAAATGGCAATCCTTTTGGGCATGTTTATCCAGATGAAGATCGCGATCGAGAGGTTCACCACGATCGCCACCGATGTAAAAGTCCGTGTCGACCCCATCTTGCTTCGCGTAAATCGCATCCTCGAAGACTCTGAAGACAAGGTTGCCAGTATCAGCTCCGATACCGCCGAGATTACTCGCCTGGCGCGTGGGCAAGCTCAGAGAATTGACCGCGTTGTGACCGATAGTTTGGAACGCTTGCGCGTTCAGGTAATCCGCGCCGATCAAATTCTCACCGGCGCGTTAGAAGTGATTGAAGACACTGGCACAAAAGTTCGCAAAACTTTGTGGGCTCCGGTGCAACAAGTGTCCGCAGTGTTGAAGGGCGTAAAAGTCGGAATCGATGTACTTCGCGGCTCTCAAGGCCGTCGAAGCGAATCTGACGGGGCTACTCAAGACGAAGAACTTTTCATCTGACCCGCTTAAATCTCAGCCGATCCAGCCGCCACCTAACACACCTTCGCCTGAATAAAACACAGCAGCTTGGCCTGGTGTGACGGCCCTTTGCGGCTCGTCAAAAACAATTCGCGCATCGGTGAACCCAACCGCGGTGATTTCCGCATCCGCAGGTTCGTGGCGATTTCGAATTCGAACCTTTGCGCGGACCAGGCCTTCTGGAACAGCATAAGGAATCCAATTTACGTCGCGAACTGCGCACGTCGTGCTCCGCAGTTCCCGATCTTCGCCCACAACCAAACGGTTCTTTGCGCGATCCAGCGCGACCACATACATCGGGCGCCCTTCTGAAATTCCTAATCCCTTTCGCTGGCCGACGGTATAGCGGTGCAATCCGTTGTGCTGGCCCAGCATTTCACCGGCTGTAGTCACGATCTCGCCTGCCTCCTCCGGCAGTGTTCGTCCCTGTTCGTGAAGATAGCCTTCGATGAAGCGCACGTAATTTCCCGTGGGCACAAAACAAATTTCCTGGCTTTCCGGCTTTTCCGCCACCGGCACTTGCAGGCGCCGCGCAATTTCGCGGACTTCGCCTTTGGAAAGTTCCCCAAGGGGAAAATCGGTGCGCGCGAGTTGCTCCTGGGTCAGGCCAAAAAGAAAATAGCTTTGATCCTTGGATTCATCCACGGCGCGCAAAAGTTCGTATCGCCCCGATTCGGGATTGTGGCGAACACGCGCGTAATGCCCCGTGGCAATGCGCTCTGCCCCAATTTGTCGAGCAGTCAGCAGTAACTGATCGAACTTCACATGATTGTTGCAACGTGTGCAAGGAATCGGAGTGCGGCCTTCCAGATAGTCGTCCACGAAAGGACGGATGACGTTCTTTTCGAACTCGCGCTCGAAATTGACCACGTAAAACGGAATGCGCAGATGTTCAGCGACGCGGCGCGCATCATATACATCGTCAATCGAACAGCAACGATGTTGCGCGGGCTCAGCGCTCTGAAGCTGCGGCAAGCGCCGCTGATTCCAAAGCTGCATCGTCAATCCAACGATTTGCTGCCCGCTGGCGCTCATCATCGCCGCCACAGTGGAGCTGTCCACTCCGCCACTCATGGCCACTGCGACATGCGCAACGCCGCGGGTGTCCGCACGGTGCCCACTCCGTTCCGCGATGGCAGAAGCTTCTGCCGCCGTTGCCTGTGTGGAATGGCGAGCATCCGCAGATTCGCAAAAAGGTTCGAGTTGGACTAGGTGGTTTGGCATTAGAAATTTACCGGGCGTACACCGTATTCAAGGCGCGGGGTGATAATGCGCGCAGTCGCTCCACCGTCGGTGGAATGATAGCAATGGCGCGATCGATCTCTTCAGATGTGGTCCCGCGGCCCAAGCTGAACCGCAAACTCGATCGTGCTTCATCGGGAGAAAGCCCAATCGCGAGCAACACATGCGACGGCTCTATAGCTCCCGAAGAGCATGCCGCACCTGTCGAGCACGAAATACCTTGAAGGTCCAAGGCGATGACCAGCGCTTCTCCGCCCGCTCCTGCAAAAGCCAGATTCGTAGTGTTCGCCACGCGCCGCGAACCATTACCATTCGCGCGCACCGCGGGCAATACCCTCGTCAAGGTTTCTTCCAAACGGTCGCGAAGAATTTCAATAGCTGCTGTGTCCGCATCGCGATTTATTTCCGCCAGCTCGGCTGCTTTGCCGAAGCCAACAATCCCGGGAACGTTTTCAGTGCCGGGACGGCGGTCGCGCTCATGATGGCCCCCATGAAATTGCGGTTCTATCGAAGTTCCTGCGCGAACGTACAGCGCACCAACTCCCTTCGGTCCATAAATTTTGTGTGCGGAGATGGAAAGCAAATTCACACCGAGACTCTCAACCTCGAGCGGCACCTTTCCGGCCGATTGTACTGCGTCGCAGTGAAAGTAAACGTCCGCCTCCGCTGCGATTCGGCCAATTTTCTCAATAGGTTGGATCGTGCCGAGTTCGTTGTTCGCATGCATCACACTAATCAAAATTGTTTCAGGCCTCAGCGCGCGACGGATGTCCTGCGGATCGACGACTCCATCGGAACCTACCGAAACGTAAGTGACTTCGATTCCCTGCTTTTCAAGTGCTTGAGCAGCGTTCAAAACAGCATGATGCTCGATCGCCGTAGTAATAATGTGCTTGCGAGACTGATTTGAGGCCGCCACCGAGCCAAAGAGCGCTAGGTTGTCGGCTTCTGTGCCTCCGCTCGTGAATACAATCTCCGCCGGCTTCGCGCCGATAAGCGTTGCGACCGAATCGCGAGCTGCATCGACGGCTGAGCGCCCGTGCTGTCCACACGAATGAATCGAGCTCGCATTTCCAAAGTTTTCGGCAAAACACGGCAGCATCGCTTCAAGGACCTCGCGGTCCACGGGTGTCGTGGCGTTGTAATCAAGATAGATATGCATGGCTGCAGCGTGAAGCATTCAGAATAGCGGCTGCGCGCTCATGTAGCAAGTAAGACCCGATCGCGACGCGCGCAGAAATGCGTGGGTAGGCCCTGAAAAGGAATTGTGCTTACTGGCTTACCGGAGTTTCATCCACGATCTTGTAGCCGGACGGGACTTGAAACATCGTTTGGTCGGGCTCTGTACGATTCACACGCGTGACGGTGACCGTCTGCTCGCCAGTGCGTGGGTCGTTGTGTTTCACCAGCAGGTTCAGATGGAGATCTTCGGAGTACCAGTATTCGTCGGTCACGACGATCGCCTGTCCCGTTCCGCTAAACTGCGCCGGGATAGTTTTGCTTTTCCGCGTTCCATGGACTTCCACGTTTTCCATTGTGTCGCTGCCCAGGTCTTCCCCTTGAGCGGAAGAGCTTGTGACCTGTCTCGAGGGGTCCACTTCTGGCTTGGGCAGAACGGTTTCCCGCGCGATGTGTGTGAAAGGATCCATGAAGGTACTGAGCCGATTCTGTGGATCGTATAAGTGCATCGAAACAATGCGCGGAGTTCCGTTGAATGATGAGGGCACCAGAGTCCGCCGTTCGTTGTAAATGCGGCCCGCAGAGTCACGCGCGATGTTGTTATACGTTTTCTTCTGCTCGGTCGAACCGTCGGGCAGCACTTGAGAGCTTTCCACTTCAGCTGTGGCAGTGAAGGGAACATTCGGCACAGGAGTAACGAAAACTCCGGCAATATGCTGTTCTACTCCACGATACGGAGGCGGAGTTGACGTCGTTTCCTGGCAAAACGCTGTCGGCGAGAAAAGAATAGCGAAGGCCAGCAATGCAGAAAACTTTGTCATGCCATTACCTTAGCATGGCTATCTCGGCACGTTCAATGTTAACGCAATCCTAAACAAGACTAAAGTTCCCCCCTCGGAAAGGCCCCTGCGGCTCACCTGCAGGTCGAAAGGGCTAAAACGTGCGGTTCGGAGTGGATCAGAAATACAGCGTCTACCCGATACATGGCTCGGACTCACAGCGGTAACCTGTACCTTAGTACTGTCTGCGCTGGGGCGATCCGAGAAGAAGATTTAGATGCCGACTCGAATTCTAATAGCCGATGATCACGAGGTAGCCCGTGCGTCGTTGAAATTAATGATCGGAAGCCGAAGCGACTGGGAGTTGGTGGCCCAAGCCGCGGACGGCGTTGAAGCGGTCGAAAAAGCCAAAGCGGAATGCCCCGATGTAGCGGTGTTAGACATACAGATGCCCGAGTTGGATGGCATCCAAGCCGCGCAGCAAATTTTGGCGACCTGCCCCCGCGCAGCTGTATTAGCGATCAGCCTGCACGAGCCTCAGCCATTAATCGACAAACTCAAGCAGATAGGCGTGCGCGGCTTTGTTCCGAAGCGACGAATTGGCAGCGAGCTTGTTCCCGCGGTTGAAACCATACTCAAGGGCGGTCTGTGGTTTAAACCTATTTCCGAAGAGAACGCGCTACGGCGCGGAGCAACTCAGCGCTAACCAAGACACCTCCTAGACGCCGCATGTTTAATTCCCCCTAACAGAACTCCCGCGGAAACTCAGGTGCCTTATACTTTGGTGGTGAGGAATCTGAACCAACGACGAATGGCGGTGCTGCTCGCGCTTGGCGCTTTGGCGTCGGCCGCCAATTTCGTGCTAGCTCGTAGTCGTCCTACGCCGATCCCGGCGAACGTCCGGGCCATTCAAACTCAGGAAAAAATTGAATTGGGAGAATTTTATGTCGTGCGCCAGGCCGTTTCCAACAATGGCCCCGGGTGGTCAGATACCATCCTTGACGTTCGCGATGAAGTGGGTGGCGTTCGCGTACGCGAAATCCGAATTACGCCATTGAACCGAAATTGCGCGCACATTGTTACCGTCAAGGCGGTGGAAACCGTGCTCCCAAATACGACCGCGGCAAAAGTAGCCGGAAAATTTAGACTCTGTTCTTACCCCGAAGAGGATTTCGCCGGCGTGATTCAAGTGGCCAAACGGAATGACATCGAGCCGGACAGTCTCGAGTCGGCTGCGAATCAAACAATCGTTGCGAAATGTGGCGCTAAAGAAATTTTGTACGAGCTTCCCGACCAGGATTTGCTGAAATTCGAAGCCTTGAAAAGAGCGGATGCCCGAATTGCCGCGCTATGGGACTTGAAAGACGACGTCGAGGATCGTGCCTTCGGCAAGGATTTTGCCTTTGCCAAAGCCTCAACCGAGCAGAACAAGGAGCGTCAAGAGCTCGGTGCGAAATTTGTGCCCGAAATCCTGGCCGGCAAGTTCGACTCGGGTTTCCCCGATAGCACTTGCGCCTTCGCGGAATGCCGTGACCATAACGCGAAGTCCGCGCTGCAAGGCTACAAAGGTCCCCTCGAGGATAAAGATCCGGCATTCGTAGAATTGCCAAACGCCGCATCGCTCCATCTCGCGAAATACGATCTTCCGTCGTATCCACGGGAGGCGCAACGCACGCTTGCGCAAGGCGAAGTGCGCCTAAGAATATTCTTCGACCCTGCAACCGGGCTGGTCACCAACGCCGAGCCGTTGTCAGGCGACGACAAATTGCAAGACGCCTCCGTGAAAGCCACGCAATCTTGGCGATTCGAAACGGGAGCAGCGTTGAAGTCGCCGATTGAAGTGACACTACGATTTGGATTTCACTGCCCAGCAAAGTAATAATCAGGCGCGCTACTAAGAAGTATGTTCCTGAGCAGATAAGCGAGAGCGAATCAACGACTCCACCTGATTCCACACCTGCGGATCGCATTCAATTTCGGTGTGCGCCTTAGTCAGATAGCGGTCCCACCACGGATAGTCCCCATAACAGTTCACCGGCTTGGTTTTGTAGTCGAATCGATAATTCCCGATGATGCGCGTGCGCGACGGGTCTGCGGCGCGAATTTCAGCCCGCCCATGCAACCGTCCGTACGGCTGATAGAAATTGGCGGCCGCTTCCACGTTGGATGGAATAATCGAGTCGTCCTCGTGGAATTTAGCAACGCTGTCGATCTGTATCGTGAGCAGTACCGGAATACCGGCTGCGCCAAGTTGGCGAGCAAGCTTGACGGCCGCCGAGCCTCCCCAGCTGTGTCCATAAATGATGATTCGACCATTTTTATTTTCATTGTCTGTGAGCTTGCCTGTGTGGTGCGTATCCAGAAGTTCTACAATTTTCTTGAAGGCTTCACCTACGTGACGATTGTCAAAAACCTGCACGTAGACGCCCGAAGGATATTCATGGCGTAGTCGATTGGCCAGTTCCACTTCGCTATGCAGCGCATCGTTAGGGCTCACAAATCCGCCAACAAATCCGATCACAATAGCTGGCGCGGATTCTGAATCGGAGGTCGCATGGACAAATTGCGCTCCGAAAAAAAACATCGCCGGCGCCAAAAATAACAGAACTTGGAATAGTCTATGGGTTCGAAACATTACTTACGCTAATGGTAGCAAACTGCCTCGACCACACGAAGTCCCACAAAGGAAATAACGGGCAGATTCATCGGCACCGAGCAGGACGGCTATTCCGATTTCGCCGGGTTTTCGGGCCACACAGCAGTCAATGCCAAGGCCACCGCAATGCCTAATGAAACTTCAATGAAACGATGCAAGGAAATTATCCAGGCTGCCTTGGGATGAGCGACCAACATGGTAATCGCTAGCGTGATTCCGGAAAAACGATAAGCGGCTCTATCAAGGTTCAACGCGGAACACAGAATTCCCAAGGTAAATGCGCCAGCCGCGAAAATGAATACGTTCTCCCCAAAGTAGGTAGCTAACAATGCTCCAGCCGCAGCCCCGATCGCCGTACCGACAAAGCGATGCCACGAAATTTTGAAAGAGGCTCCGAATGTGGATTGCGTAACTACTAGTGTGGTGATAGCGGCCCAATAGGACTCAGGCAGCTTGAACAGTTGCGCGATCAACAGCGAGATGAGTGCGCCAATCGTGACGCGCATTACGTGAATCACGCCCTGCTTATCGAGCTTCATGACATCGGAGCTATCCTGGGCCGGCATACCGCCTCCTGGAAAAACGCGTTGACTGCCATGGGTCCCCACGGGCAAGAAGAGCCTCCAACCACTTGTTTGACGCTCACGGCGTCATGAGCGGCTTATCCTATACCGCTTTTGAAACATTTCCCGCGTGCACGCGTAATATTAGACAAGAGAGGTGCGCGATGGACCAAAGCGATAGACCCAGGCACTTAGGCTCAATCACCGGGGCGCTGTTCCTGATCGGCCTCGGAGTTTTCTTTCTCTTAATCAACTTGATGCCGAATTTCGACCCGTGGTCCGCGCTCTTTCGATACTGGCCGGTTGTGCTCATATTACTTGGCCTCGGGAAAATGTGGGACGCCTATCGAGTGCGCCAGAGTCCCGGTACGCGAGACGCAGGATCTTCGGGGACCGTAGTGGCGCTACTGGTTTTCCTGGCCATCATTGGGTTTGCCGTCCTGGTCGGAAAAGGTGGATCCGCAGCCAGCGTTCACGATACGCAAGCCCTCGAGTTGCAAGGCGCAAAATCCGTCAATGCCGATATCGAGATGCCCGCCGGGAAACTGTTGTTGACCGGAGGTTCCAGCCGCCTGCTCGATGCCGACTTCAATTATCGAACTGCGGAGGGAAAACCCCGCGCGTCCTATACCGTGAGTGGCGATAGGGGCCAGCTCGACATAACTCAAGAAGAAAAACACATTCATTTCGGCGGCAGGCGCAATGATTGGACGCTTCGCTTCGGCAACGCAATTCCTCTGGACCTGAAGCTCGAGTTAGGAGCCGGCCAGAGCGATCTAAATCTGAACGGCGTGAATATCACCCGCCTTGAAATCAACATCGGCGTTGGTCAAATGAATCTGGATCTCACCGGCGACCGAAAAGAGGATCTATTAGTGGATATTCAGGGCGGAGTCGGCTCCGCACGAATCAAGCTGCCAAAAAATGTTGGAGTCCACGTGGACGCTTCCGGCGGCATCGGTAGCGTCAATGCCCACGGTATGCGCCGCGAAGGCGACGCATACGTGAACGACGCGTACGGCAAGACCCACCCAACCATTCAGGTGAACGTGCAAGGCGGCGTAGGCGAAATCAGCTTGGTCCAGGAATAGGTTCAACCGAGTCCTGCTGCGAGATCTTTTGCGCCGCAAAGAAAACGCTATTGAGGTAAAGATTTCTCCATAAAACTCACTTGGTCGCTTTTCATCTTCTTCAAACCATCCATCCCCAGATAGATCATGTGCCCGGCTTCGTAGGTAGCGTAAGAAACGTTATTGCGGTATTTCTGCGGCAAATCCAAATGATCGATGGTGTAATTCGCCGCAAAATACGGAGTGGCCAAATCGTAATAGCCCTCCATCACCAGAACTTTTAAGTAAGGATTCTTCACGATCGCTTCCCGCAAGGCCGAAGCCGTGTCGGGGAAACCTCGAATCGCCGATCCCCAGTCCCACTTGTCGAACCCCGCACTGGCAGCAAAGATGTAGTACGGCATATCGGTCTTGTACCCTAACTCCGAACGCACGTAATTATTGAAGACTGAAGTGAATGGCGGCTCCGTCGCCGAGCCAGTTGGGTCGTAAAACTGCGTGTCCAGGAGCCCGTTGGGATCAGGACCAGTGAAACGCCCGTCCAAGCGTCCCACACGCAACTTCTGATCGATAAGCAAATAATGCGTGAACTTCGCCACGTCGATGCGCAGATTCGCTTCGTCGACTATTTCCTTGTTGATCCCGGTGAAGCGCGACAATTGCTCGATCACTTTTTGCCGCTCTTCTGGCGTGAGTGCGTCGCCCTTCGCCAGCGCCGGAGCATATTCTTCGTAAGACCACTTCTCAGATTCTGCCCGCGCTTTGGCCATATCTTGCGCGAGATCGGGCGCAAGCTTGTGGTGGTATCCGGCGATCATGGTGAAAGACGGCACCAGAAAAATGAACGGTTCGTCATTCGTCTTGTTGTCTTCCAGTGTCTCGAAATTCAGAACCATTGAAAGCAGCGTGATCCCGTTAAAAGATATTCCTCGATCCGCGAGGTAACCCGCCACTCCCGCCGACCGCGTGGTGCCGTAGCTTTCACCCAGCAAGAACAGCGGCGAACTCCAGCGCTCGTTACGCGTGATGTAAAGGCGAATGAATTCACTGAAGGATTCGATGTCACCTTTAACTCCCCAAAATTTCTTGAATGTTTCAGAGTCGGCGGCGCGGCTGAATCCTGTGCCGATGGCGTCAATCAGGACCAGATCGGTTTTATCGAGCAAAGTGTACGGATTGTCTTCCATACGGTACGGCGCCGGAGGCAGAAAACCTTCCGGTTGTAACACCACTTTGCGCGGCCCCAGCGCTCCCATGTGCAACCATATGGAAGCCGAACCTGGGCCGCCATTAAATGCGAAGGTCAGCGGACGCTTGGCCGCATCCTGGCCATCCAGTGTGTAAGCGACAAAAAACATCTCCGCTTCGATCTTGCCATCAGCGCGTTTGATTGGAAGCCGCCCTGCCGCTGCTGTGTATTTCAGCAGTTTGCCGTCAACTGTGATCTGGTGGTGGGTCACGACCGGCGGCACTTCGGCCATGTCGAAGTGCTCTTCGTTGTCTTTGTCCTTATCCCCACCCTCTTTGGAAGTTTTTTGTTCAGGCGCCGCGGCCGCCTCGGGATTCTTCGCGGCGTTTTCCGGCGGCTTGTTCTCGGGAGTCTTGGCCGCTTGCTGCTCCGACTTCTTGGCGGGAGGCGCCTGATTTTGAGTCGCGTTGGATTGCGCAACTACCGCGTTAGCCCAAGAGAACGAAAATAAGATTGCCACAATTAAGGGACGCACTTCGGCCTCCAAAAAGAATTCTTCTTGTGTCTAAAAAACGTCGACAGTCTATCTCACTTTTTCTTCGTCACCAAAGTATTGCTCCGTCGCGCATCTCTCGGAGATGTGATGCACCCACGTTACTGAATGGCGCACGCTGTCTTGACACGCCTGTAAGTGGGCGTTAGCGTCGAGAAGAAGCGCATGCATCAGCCACAGCGCGGAAATCACGGGAGCAAACTTTGGCGCGGCCCATCATCACATTAACCACAGACTACGGCACCAACGATCATTTAGTCGGAGTCCTCAAAGGCGTCATTCTCAATATCAATCCGGACGTGAATATCGTTGACATTACGCATAGCGTCCTGGCGCATGACGTTCTCGATGGCGCGCTGACCATCAGCCAAGCCTATAAATATTTCCCCGCCAAGACGATTCACCTGGTGGTGGTCGATCCCGGGGTAGGCACCGCGCGAAGGCCCATCCTGGTTGCCGGCGACACACACTATTTCGTGGCGCCTGACAACGGAGTGCTCTCCGCAATCTATGACAAATCGGAATCGCTCTACGTATGGAACATCACGTCGGAACATTATTTCAGGCAGCCGGTTAGCAACACTTTTCACGGCCGCGACATTTTCGCGCCGGTGGCCGGCTGGCTTTCGAAATCGTGGCAGACGGCGAGCTTTGGCGAAGAGGTCACCGACTTCGTTCGTTTTGCGATTCCTAAGCCCAAAGTTTCTGGTAACACAGTAAAAGGAATCGTCCTCCGCGCAGATAATTTCGGCAACCTTATTACGAATTTAACTCCGGAAGATGTTCCCGCGTTAGTTGCCCCCCCTGCCAAATTTACGATTCGCGTCGGAAACGCCGCAGTAACGAAGATGGTTCCAACATTCGCGCAAGGGACCGGCACCGAACCCTTTGCAATTATAGGATCAAGCGGTTACATCGAGATTTGCGTCAATAAAGGTAACGCGGCCAGGACAATTGGCGCAGGGCGTGGTGCTGAAGTCACTGTCGAATTAGCTTAAGTAGGAAACCCGCGCGGCTTCTGGCGTCAAATCTAGCGAGCCAGTGTCGTAACCACCAGATACGCGCGCATCCGCGGATCCATCCAATCTCGAAGCGCGTCGCCCAGAAGATTGAACGCCAGCACGGCAGTCATTACCGCCAGCGCAGGAAAAATTACCAGATGTGGCGCGTCGAACAAATGACCACGCGCGTCGTTCAACATTGCGCCCCAACTTGGCATGGGCGCTAAAACTCCCACACCCAGAAAGCTCAAAGTGGATTCGGCAAGTATCGCTCCAGCCATCGCTATGGTCGCTTGCACTAGAATCGGCTGCAAAATATTGGGCAGCAGATGACGCACGAGAATGCGTATGTCGGAAGCTCCCACAGAGCGCGCCGCCAGCACGTACTCCATTTCCTTCGCCTGCAGAATTTGTGCGCGAGCCAGCCGCGCGTATCCCGCCCATCCGGTGATCACCAGCGCCAGAATCACTTTTCCCAGCCCCGGGCCCAGAAACGCAGCGAATGCAATAGCTAGTAAAATACCAGGGAATGAGAGAAAGGCGTTGATCATTACGATGTTTACAAAACGGTCGAACCAGCCACCGAAATAGCCTGCCAGCGCACCGATTGCGAGTCCCACAATTCCCGCTCCAAGCACTACACTCACGCTCACGATCATCGAAACGCGCGCGCCATAAATAATCCGCGAAAGAATGTCGCGCCCAAGTTCATCTGTCCCCATGCAATGCGCCGCGCTGGGAGCCATCAAGCGCGCCGGAAGATTTTGCGCCGTGGGATCGGCGGGCGCGATCCATGGCGCCGCAAGCGCGATAACAACAAGAAACAAAGTCAGCGCTAGCCCGACTCGTCCAGGGCCGCTTTGACGAAGAAACTCGCGCAGGCCCTTCATTCGAAGCGCACCCGTGGATCTACAAACGCATAAACCAAGTCGGTCAGCAGATTCACAACTACGTAAGACACTGCAATCATCAGAATGCAGCCCTGCAGTAACGGATAGTCACGCGCACCGATCGCTTGAACCGCGAGCCTTCCAATTCCAGGCCACGAAAAAATTGATTCCGTGACAATGGTCCCCGCGAGCAGCGTGCCGAATTGCAATCCGAGAATCGTAATAATCGGAATTAGCGCGTTGCGAAATGCGTGGCGAAACAGAACGGCAGATTCGGAAAGTCCTTTCGCGCGCGCTGTACGCACGTAATCGCTGGAAAGTTCTTCAATCACCGAACTGCGCACCATGCGCGTCAGTATAGCGGCAAGCGCCGCCCCCAGGGTGACCGCCGGCAGAATCAAATGCGGAGGTCCGCCGCGTCCTGAAACCGGAAGCCAGCCGAGAATCACGGAGAAAATAAGAATCAACACCGGCCCCAGCGCAAAATTGGGCACCGAAAGACCAAATAAAGTTAAAACGCCAATCGCGTGGTCCGTCGACGTCCCCCGTTTCTGCGCAGCCATCAATCCCGCCGGTATCCCAATGCCGGCGCAAACGAGCAAAGCAACAAAAGCCAACTCCAAGGTTGCCGGATAATGCGCAATCACAACTTGCAGCACCGGCTGCTGAAAACGAAATGATTCCCCAAGATTGCCGCGGACAATTCCCGCGAGATAACGCCCGTATTGCACCGGAATTGGCAGGTCCAATCCCAATGTATGGCGGAGCCGCTGCAAATCGTCCGCTCGCGCGCCTTCCCCCAACATTTGTGCCACCGGGTCTCCCGGCACAATATGCGCAAGCATAAAAACCATCGTCACAATTAGCCAGAGCGCAGGCAAACCAAGTAGAAGGCGGTAGGAAATATAACGGATCATTTCGCGCGCCGCGCCTTCGCGACAACCTTCTTTTCGGCGGCCGGATCGGTGTCAGTCTTCGCCGGCGTCGCAAACATATTTCTCTGCTCCGCCGGTTGTGGCAAAGCGTCCGCAGGCGCCACACTTGCAGTCGCGGACGACCCAATCACGCCGGCCGCGCGAAGCGGTTTGATTTTCACCCGCGAGACGCGGCGGTGTTCCATCTCCATCACTGTGAAACGATACCCATCCGCTTCAAAACTTTCGCCGCCTCGCGGAATAAATCCGAGCCGGTTCAGTACGAATCCGCCTATCGTTTCGTACGATGGATCATCCGGCAAAATAATGTTGTATTGTGTCTCCAGCTCGCGCACGTTAATTCCAGCGTCAAAAATCATCCCGCCGTCCGGCAAAACCAATGGATGCTCCACCACGTCGAACTCGTCGTGAATCTCGCCTACCATTTGCTCCAGAATGTCTTCCAGCGTCGCAAGCCCGAGAATGCTTCCGAATTCGTCCACCACCATCGCCAGCCCGGTGCGCCGCGAACGAAACTCTACCAACAGTTCACTCACCGGTTTTGTTTCCGGAACGATCAACACATCTCGCAGCATGTTTCGTAACTGGAATTCAGGCGTTGAAATTTGTTCTTGCGCGCGGCGCGCACGTTCTAACAAGACCCAAATCATATCTTTGATGTGTACGAAGCCGAGAATATGATCGAGGGTGCCTTCGTAGACAGGAATACGCGACCGCTGCGTGGTCGCAAACATCTTCATCGTGTCTTCCAGGCTGGCATCAGCCGGAAGCGCATGCACGTCCGGACGCGGCACCATCACCTCGCGCACCTGCACCTGATGCAACCCCATGGCCGCTTGAATGAATTTCACTTCCGGGGCGGGCAACAAACCGCGGTCCTGCGCCTGCTGAATCATCACTTGCAATTCCTCGGTGGACCGCACCAGCGTATGGCTATGCGGAGAAACAATTCCGAGCGCGCCCACAATTTTTTCAGCGAAGCCATCAAGCAAATCGATGGCCCAACGAAACGTGTTCAAGAACCAGTGAAACGGTCGCGCAATAATCAAAGCAACGCGTTCCGCCCGCGCCAGGCTCAGACTCTTCGGCACCAGCTCGCCCAAAACAACTTGCAGCACGGTCAGCAACGCGAACGCGATTGCTAACGCCACTCCATGCGCAATCACACCCGCCCACGGCCGCGGAATCGCCTGCACCAGCGGACTCAAAATTCCCGACAGCGTAATTTCCCCAAGATAGCCGAGCGAGAGACTGGCGAGCGTGATTCCCACTTGAACGCCGGAAACCACGCGGCTCAGATCGGCAAGAAGCGACTCCACAATTTTCGCCCGCGCGTCCCCCTTTTCAACCAGTTGCCGCACACGCGAGAGACGCACCGCCACAAGAGAGAACTCCGCAGCAGCGAAAAATGCGTTCACCGCCACTAGAGCGAGTACCGCGAAGAGGTGTAGAGCTACCATGTGTGCGCGCCCTCCGGTAAGCGCGGAAGCCACACTTGTTCCGAGCAGAGCTGCACACTCGCGTAGCCACAACATAATGGAGGGAGAGATGGCACAGCCATCCAGGAATTTTACCAATACCAGCGTCGCAGCGGGAGAATTCCAAGTCTCGATGCGCTACTCTGACAAGCAGAGAATTTACTCCTTGAAAGCGATCGTGAATCGAATCCTCACTCCTCTACCCCGAAAGGGCCGTTGCGTGCTTCTTGTTCGCTGAGCTAAACTCCGCCGCCAGTTGAGAGCAACAAAAACGAATAAAATAACGCGTGCCTACCGAATTTTCCGCCGCTTGGTCGCGGGACTCCTCCTGCTCGGCGGAGTCGCGCTGATTGTCGGCTGGTGGATTATTCACCACTCGCTTCCCGCACTCGATGGCAGCGTCCAAGTCCCCGGCCTGAAAGACGCAGTCATGATCGATCGCGACCATTGGGGTCGTCCATGGATCCGCGCGAAATCGGTGCACGATTTGGTTACCGCGCAAGGCTACGTGATGGCGCAGGATCGCCTGTGGCAGATGGATTTGCTTCGCCGCGCAGCTGCTGGCGACCTGGCGGAAATCTTCGGCGAAGTCGCGCTTTCGTTTGACGAAGAAAATCGCACGCTCGGTATGCGTCAAGCCGCCGAACGCGCCGCCGCAAATTCTCCTCCCGACATTCGTAATCTTCTAGATTCTTACGCGCGCGGCGTAAATCAGTACATCAACCAGCATCGTTCCCGCCTGCCCATGGAATTTGCTTTGCTGCGTTATCAGCCGCGTCCCTGGACGCCGGCGGACACCTACCTCATCAGTCTCTACATGTACAAAACGCTCACCTCCACGTGGAAGGAAAAATTGGATCGCCAGTGGGTGGCTCAAAAAGTAGGACCCGAACGCGCGCAGCAAATGTTTGCCAGCCTTTCCCCACAGGATCATTTCATCGTTGGCGGCTTCGTGTTGCGTCGTTCAGAGGCGTCCCTGACAGCACCACGTCTCGCTCCGCCCGATGCCCCGCCTTTCATCACGCAAGAATGGGATTCCGCCCGCGCAATCCTCGCGCAATTCGAAGAAGAATCTTCCCAGATCATCGGCAGCAACAATTTTGTGGTCAGCGGCGCCCACACAGCCTCGGGCAAACCGCTTCTTGCAAACGACACGCATCTTCAACTCAGCGTGCCGGCGCTATGGTACGTCATCCATCTAACCGCGCCGGGATGGAATGTCGCAGGCTTCGCCCTGCCCGGCGCACCGCTCGTGATCATTGGGCATAACGATCGCATCGCCTGGGGATTCACCAATAGCAATGCTGATGTGCAGGACCTCTACGCCGAAACTTTCGATCCCGCTCACTCTTCGCAGTACCGCGCCAACGGAAAATGGCTTACCGCCAGCATTCGTTCAGAAATAATTCATGTGCGAGGCAAGCGCGATAGAGCGATTGCCGTGGTCTCCACCCGTCATGGCCCTATTGTGTACCGAGACTCGAACTCTCCTTCCGCTGTGCGTTATGCGCTTCGCTGGACGGCGCTAGAACCCGGTGGCCTGGATTTCGGTTTTCCGCTCCTCGGGCAAGCGCAGAACTGGGATGAATTCTTGGCCGCCACGCAACGCATTGCCGGTCCCGCGCAGAATACGATTTACGCTGACGTGGATGGCAACATCGGGTTCACCATTCCCGGGCACATTCCCATTCGCGCAAATGGCAATGGCGCGCTGCCTGTTCCTGGCGATACCGACCAATTCGAATGGGCCGCCTATATTCCGTTCGAAGAATTGCCGCGCGCCTTGAATCCTTCGGACGGAATCATCGCCACCGCAAACGCGTATACCGTGGGCCCCCGCTACAAATATTTTTTGACCGATCGCCAAGCTGGCCCCTATCGCACCGAGCGAATACATGAATTGCTGTCAGGACATACTGGTTTGCTCCCCGCGGATTGCAACACGATCCAAAACGACGTTCTCAGCCTTCCAAACAAATTTCTTGCCAGCCAGCTAATCGCCGCAGCTAGCAAGACCCAGCCAAAGGACCCGCGAACGCAAAAATTAATTGCCGCCCTGAACATTTGGGATGCGCACGCGACAGCCGGCTCGGTCGAAACCTCGTTCGTCGAATACACGCGTCACGCTTTGTTCCATAACTTGCTCGCTCCTTATCTCGATGACGAAATCTCAAAGAAATACGAGCTCTGGGAACCGGTGAGCGTTTACAACGACGTCTGGTGGCGCGACAAAGTTTTTCTGGAAAACATTTTGCGCGAACGCCCAGCAAATTGGCTCCCAAGCGGTTTTAGCAGTTACGACGATCTACTCTCGGCGAGTGCCGACCAAGCCGTCGCCGATCTCGAAAAGCACACTGGCAGAACTGCTTCCGCTAGTTGGGATTGGGGCCGCCTGCATCCTCTCGACATGGCCCATCCGCTCGGCCGTTCCGGAGCGTTGCACCGGCTCCTGAGTATCGGGCCTTACGAGCAAGGCGGCACGCTCGACACCGTCCGTGCCATGGGCATAGGACATGGTCCCGCCATGCGATTCGTCACCGACCTTTCTAATTTTGACAACTCGCTGATGGAAATTCCCACCGGGGAAAGCGGACAGTACGCCAGCCCGCACTATCGCGACCAATTTCCTGAATGGTTCGCAGGTCGCGGAATCGCAGCTCCCTTCAGCGAAAGCGCCGAAGAAGCTGCGCGCGCACACCGGCTGATTCTGCTGCCTGCCGCTAATACGCAGAATCGCTAGCCGTAAAATCGACAAGAACTTGTTGGCATTCTCTTACGTGCGCTAGAATGCTGCCTGGCGAAATCTAAAACGCGCTCTTGGCGCAGCGCGACGAGGAAGAATGAATCCAGTGCCGAACAAGCCCGCACCCCCAGAGCCGCCGCGCAAAGGCGATTTCGAAAAATCACTCACGCGGCTTGAAGAAGTCGTGAAACGCATGGAAGGCCCTGACCTCTCTCTCGATGAGGCCATGAAGCTCTTTGAGGAAGGAGTTACTCTGTCGCGCGAGTGTCAGAAGCAACTGGAAGAGGCCGAAGGCCGCGTAGAAATTCTATTGAAGAAAGCGGACGGCAAAATTGTGGCCGAACCTTTCAATCCGGACAATGGCCCGTCTCATAAGGCATAACTTGCCTCTGTTTTTTCATCTATCTTTCAGCATCGCACCGGTGATTGCGTGAGCACCCCTGATTTTTTTCAGCAGGACCACGCCGCAATCGAGGCCGCGCTCGAAAAACTCTTGCCCGCGGAGTCCACGCCGCCTGCTTCCATCCACCGTGCTATGCGCTACAGCGTTTTCGCCGGCGGCAAACGCATTCGCCCCATCCTTTGCTACGAGTCGGCAAAACTTTTCGCTTCCGATCCCACGCCCGCGATTCCCGTTGGCTGCGCCCTCGAATTTATTCACACATATTCTTTGATCCACGATGATCTGCCCGCGCTCGACAACGATGACCTTCGCCGCGGAAAAGCCACCAATCACAAAGTGTTCGGCGATGCCATAGCCATCCTCGCCGGTGACGCGCTACTCACCCTTGCTTTTCAGACGCTTGCAAGTTCCGCAATCGAACCAGCTCGCCGCGTTCGGGTCATTTCCGAAATCGCCGCTGCTGCGGGGACCGTCGATGGCATGGTCGGCGGACAAGTGGCGGACATTGAGGCGGAGAAAAAGCCTGCCGACGGCGCCATGTTGGAATATATTCACCGCTCGAAAACGGCGGCATTGATTGGCGGTTCAATTGTCGCCGGCTCGATTGCTGGTGGAGCTAATGACGAAGATGTTGAACGGTTGCGGCGCTTCGGCCAGCAGATCGGCTGGGCATTCCAGGTAGTTGACGACATTTTGGACGTCTCTGAATCCTCTGCTGCGCTCGGAAAAACCGCGGGCAAAGACCAAGCCCAACAAAAAGCCACCTACCCCGCTCTATATGGTCTCCAAAAATCTCGCGAGATTGCCAACGACCTGGAAACCAAAGCCCTGCTTGAACTTGATTGTTATGGTCAACGTGCAACGCGGCTTCGTCAACTCGCTCAATTCCTCGTCACTCGTCGGAATTAAGACCGCTAGAAAACCCGCCCATGAAATCGAATCCGCCCAGCGATGATGCACCTCCCAACAGTTCCCAGAAGCGAGCGCGTCCAGGAAAGTCGCGTATTGATGTCCTGATTGTCGAACGCGGTTTGGCCCCTTCGCGCGAGAAAGCTCAAGCCATGCTTTTGGCAGGAAACATCCTCGTGAACGGTCAAAAAATCGAAAAGCCCGGCACGCAAATCGCAACGGACTCTCAAATTGAAATTATCGGCGAGACTCTGCGTTACGCAAGCCGTGGTGGTCTAAAACTTGAAGGCGCGTTGGAAGATTTTGGCGCTTCCCCCCGGGGGAAAATCTGTCTGGACGTCGGAAGCTCCACCGGAGGTTTCACCGACTGCTTGCTGCAACAAGGAGCATTGCGCGTTTACGCCGTGGACGTCTCCGCAGACCAACTCGCCTGGAAACTGCGCAAGGATCCCAGGGTAGTCGCGATCGAACGCAACGCGCGATATTTGCGAGCCGAGGATATTCCCGAGCAGGCTTCCCTTATCACCATGGACGTGTCGTTCATCTCCGTCACAAAAGTTCTTCCTGCAATTGTTCCACTGGCAGTCGGAGGCGCCGATTTCCTGATTCTTATCAAGCCACAATTTGAGCTGGAAAAACGCGAAGTCGGTAAAGGCGGTATCGTCCGCGACAATCTGCAGCATCAGAAAGCAATCGAACGCGTGACCGTGGCAGCCTCCGAACTATCTCTGGACATTCTAGGCGTGCGTGCAAGCCATTTAACCGGAGCCGAGGGTAATCAGGAGTTTTTTCTCCACGCCCGCGCACGCGGGTAGAGTAGAATTTCCCTCCAAATGATTCGCGCCGCCGGCATCATCTGCAAACCAGTCAAGGAAATGGTCTCGTCCGTCGTTCCACCTCTCGCGGAATGGCTGCGAGGGCGCCAAATCGAAGTCTTGGTGGACCAGGAAACGGAGGCCTGCATCCATACGAATTTTCCGGCCTTAGCGCGCGAAGTGCTGGGCCAAAAAGTTGATCTCATCATCGTTCTCGGCGGCGACGGCACGCTTCTTTCCGCCGCGCGCGCGCTCCATGGGCAGAACGTCCCAATTCTCGCCGTGAATCTCGGCGGCCTCGGTTTTCTTACCAGCGTTACTCTCGACGAGCTTTATCCTCTTCTCGAACAAGTTATAAAAGGCGAGCATCGCATCGGCGAACGCATGATGCTCGAAGCCGAAATTCTGCGCAGCGGGAAAGCTGCAGAGCGCGAGCGGGCATTGAACGAAGCGGTGGCCAACAAAGCGGCGCTTGCGCGCATGCTCGATTTTGACGTGTTTGTGGATTCACGTCACGTCGGCCGCTACCGCGCGGATGGAATTATTGTCGCCACTCCAACGGGCTCCACTGCTTATTCCCTCGCCGCGGGCGGCCCGATTCTTCAGCCCGACTTGGACGCGTTCGTCATTACGCCGATTTGTCCGCACATGTTGACCAACCGGCCGCTCGTAATCCCCGATACGTCGCGCGTGGAGCTGGATTTCACCGCGGCGCACGAGCCCGTGTACTTAACACTCGACGGTCAAATTGGATTTCAACTCGAGCCGCAGGATCATGTGGTCATCACCAAATCTTCGTCCAAGGTTAAGTTTGTGCGCCCGCCGCGCAAGACGTACTACGAAGTATTGCGGAACAAACTTCGCTGGGGAGAACGGTGAAAAACGTTAAAAGCATTCAAGCAGATCCCTCCGGCGCGTGGCGCCGTTCGGGATGACTCTCCTCGCCGGATAGTCACTTTACTTTCAAGACCACCAACGTGCGATCGTCAAACGCATGCCGCCCATCGGAAAACCCATCCACCGCTTCCAATATGCGATCCGCGATGTCACCGGCCGCCAACATATGGTTTTCGGCGATTAGAACTCCGAGCCGGTGGTGCCCGTAAAACTCCATCGTCGTAGGGTTCTGCGTATCGCCAATACCGTCGGAGTAGAACACGAGTATGTCGCCGGAGTTGAGAATGTAGCTTTTCTGATCGTATGTAGCAGCTTCAAACATCCCCAGCGGAAAGCCTTCTAGCGGAATTCTTTCGCACTTGCCGCCGTGATAAAGGAACGGCTGTTCCTGTCCCGCATTCGATATACGCAGCTTATGACGCCCACGATGCCACGTCGCGATACACAGCGTCATGAAGCGCCCTTCGATGCGCCGTTCGCCCAAAAATCCATTGACTGCTCGAAGCATTTCAGCGGGAGGCAGTTTCTGCGGGCCCAAACTGCGGAGCGTTCCAATCGCCACAGCGCCATAAAGCGCCGCCGCGCTTCCCTTCCCGCTAACGTCGCCCATCGCAATCGCCAATTCCTGCGGCCCGTAGCGCAGAAAATCGTAGAGGTCGCCACTTAACTCACGCGACGAAACTACTCGCGCTGCAATATCGAGCCCGTACTCGGGCCCCGGCAATCGAGGCAGCAATGCGCCCTGAATTCGCCGCGCGGCGCTCAAGTCTCGCTCCATGCGCGCTTCGTCTCGCGCTACCTGCTCGTAGAGTCGAGCGTTTTCAATCGACACCGCCAGATGCGCCGCAAGGATCGAAAGCGCCTGCACGTGGTCGGGAGTGAAATAGTTTAGCTGCGGACTCTCCAGGTCCATCACGCCAATCACGCGGTCCTTGTAAAGCATCGGCACAGCCATCTCCGACCGTGTCTCCGGATTGACCATTAAATAGCGCGGATCGGCCTTCACGTCCGGAACCACCACCGGACGCCGCGTCGAAGCAGCCGCGCCCACAATGCCTTCGTGCCCAGGCACCGCATATTTTTCCTGCGTACGCTGCCCGAATTTCACCGTGACGCGATGACGAAAAACCTTGTCGTTCTCGTCGTACAACAAAATAGAAAAAATTTGGTAATCGATCAACCGTTTAGTAAGTTCTGCCGCCCGTCGCAAGACTTCTTCAACTGACAGAGAAGAATTCGCTTCGCGCGCCACCTCGTTCAGCAGTAACAACGTCTCCGCCTGATTCTTCTCATGCTCGAACAGTCTGGCATTCTCGATGGCGCCCGCAATGCGGCTGGCCACCAGCGTCAAAATGTTCTGCTGATCGGTCGTGAAATAATCAGGCTGGCTACTCTCAATGTCCAGAACGCCAACCACGCGCCCGCGCACAATCAGCGGCACAGCCAATTCAGATCGCACGGCGTCCAGCGCATTCAAATAACGCGGGTCGTTTCGAACGTCACCCACGCGAATCGATTGGCCGGTTGCCGCGGCCGAGCCAATAATTCCCTCCGCTATGGGAATGCGCCAGTGTTTCACCACTTCCGGCCGATGCCCGATCGCAAAACGAAAATACATCTGATCCGTGCCTTCTTCAGGCAGCACGACCGCAAAAATTTCGTAATCGATCAGTCGCTTGATTTGTGCCGCCGCGCTAGCCAGCACTTCGTCCAAATTCAGGGAGGCGTTAATTTCCTCGCTGATCTCCGCAAGGATGGCAAGAGTTTCAGCTGGGATTTCTACTTTCGAGTTGAGTCCTAGCGAATCCATAGTAAGTAAATCGAATGCCTCGGTCCCCGCCGAGGTGTTTCGGCCTGCGCGAAACGAAAACAATCTCGTCTGCCGCCAATTTTCGGCTAATTATAACAGCCGTAGGTTAAAGACCGCGGGGGAATTCCAGGAAAATTCAGCGAAGTTAGTATTTGCCGCTCGCGCCAGCCGAACTTGCGGGAGTCGCGCCGCGAAACTCTTCCACAATTTTCACGCCTGAGCTCGACCCAACTCGCGTAGCCCCGGCCTCCACCATTTTTTGCAGGTCGCTCAACGAGCGCACGCCTCCAGCTGCTTTGATCCCCGTGCCGCTTCCAACGGTTTCACGAATCAACCGCACATCCTCCACCGTGGCTCCGCCAGGACCAAATCCCGTTGAAGTCTTCACAAAATCCGCGCCGGCTTTTTTCGCGAGCAGAGACCCGCGAACTTTTTCTTCATCGCTTAGCAGTGCAGTCTCCAGAATCACTTTGCACAGAGCGCCGCCGCGATGGCTCTCTTCCACAACTCCCCGAATATCCGCTTCCGCCAGCGCATCTTGCCCGGATTTCAGCGCCCCAACATTTATGACCATGTCAATTTCTTGCGCCCCTGCCTTGATTGCCTCGCTTGCTTCCAGAACTTTCACAATCGACAGCGTCGCGCCAAGCGGAAATCCAACTACGGTGCAAACGCGCACCTCGCTGTCGCGAAGCAATTCCGCCGCCTGCGAAACATTCCAGGGATTCACGCAAACCGACGCAAATCCGTAATCCAGCGCTTCGTCGCAAAGCGTCTGAATGTCGTCGCGCGAAGCTTCCGGCTTCAGCAGCGTGTGATCGATCAACCGCGTAATTTGGGACTCGGTAAGTGACAAGTTTATGCCCCCGGCAAACTTAGGACGCAAACGTCTTTCAAATTCCGATAACGCTCTGCATAATCCAGCCCGTACCCCACCACAAACTGGTCAGGAATCGTAAAACCAATATAGTCGCCCTTGACGTCCTTGATCCGCCGCGAAGGTTTATCCAGCAGCGCCGCAACACTCAAAGTCTTCGGCTTTCTTTGCTGCAGAACGCGCAATAAGTAACTCAACGTCAGTCCCGTATCCAGTATATCTTCCACCACCACAACGTTGAGCCCCTCGATGCTGCTATCCAGATCCTTAAGCACGCGTACTTGTCCGGAAGATTGCTTGCCTTTGCCATAACTAGACACGGCAATGAAATCGATCGAAGTTTCCAGGCTGATTTCGCGCACAAGGTCGGAAAGAAAAATGCAGGCCCCCTTCAAAACTCCCACCAGATGTACGCGCTCTCCCTTGAAATCTCTGGTAATTTGATGGGCCACCTCGCGAACGCGGTTTTGGATCGCAGCCCGGCGAATCAAAACTTTAAGTTTTTCGTTTTTCGCCGCGACCGGCATTTCGGTTTCGCCCCGCTGGAAAGGCGGCTACTCTATCGCACAGAATTGCGTATGACAAGACAGCTCTCCATCGATAATCGCGAAGCATTGCAAAGACATCCGTTCGAACAAGTTTCCGCAGGGGGGTCATAATGAAGCCGAATCAATCGCCAGAACCGTGGCTGAGCGGTACACTTACTGACGTTCCAGCCGTCCCGCGAGCCGTATTGCACGCCCTCGAACTCGCAAAAGAAGACCTGCATCGCTGGTGCCGCTCGCTAAGCGAGGCGGAACTAAATGCTCGTCCCGCGGGTCTCGCTCCGATTGCCTTCCACCTTCGGCACATCGCACGCAGTCTCGACCGCCTGCTCACCTACGCCGAAGGACACCAACTGACCGCGGATCAGCTCGCCAAGATGAAATCGGAATTAGATGCATCTGCAAAACACGAGGAGTTATTCGAAGAATTGAATGCAGCGCTCCGAAGAAGCGCCCAGCGAATTCGCGCATTCGACCTAACTCGGCTCGAGGACCACCGCGAAGTAGGCCAACAGAAATTGCCCACAACTTTGGGCGGTTTGTTAGTTCACCTAGCCGATCACACCCAGCGCCACGTTGGACAAGTGATCAGCACATCGAAGATCGTACTAGCGCAACGAAGCTAGTCGGCGGCGGTAGCTGACGCCTTTGCCGCCATTCCTGGAACGCGACGCTCCGAAGGCTTCGGCGTATTTGCAGAGCTCCGCTTCACATCGGCCGAGTGTTCGAACTGTTCCGCCTCTGTTGATCCTTCCATCGCCGTAGTTGAAGCCGTCCCGCTCGAAATCACCTGCTGCACCGCATCGAAATATCCCGTGCCGACGAATCGCTGATGCTTCACTGCCTCGTAATCATGCGCTCGTTCCGATTCGAATTCTTTTTCCTGCAACTCGCAGTAAGCCGTCATCCCACTCTGCTTGTAAGTACGCGCCAGATCGAACATGGTCAAATTTAGCGCGTGGAATCCCGCCAGCGTAATGAACTGGAATTTGTATCCCATCGAAGCCAGCTCATCCTGAAAACGTGCGATCGTAGCGTCATCGAGATTTTTCTTCCAGTTGAACGATGGTGAGCAATTGTAGGCCAGCATTTTCCCGGGGTATTTCGCGTGAATGCCTTCCGCGAATTCCCGAGCTTCCGCCAAATCCGGCTTCGAAGTCTCGCACCAAATCAAATCCACATAAGGCGCGTAGGCAAGCCCGCGCGCGATTGCCGATTTAACTCCGCCGCGAATGCGGAAAAATCCCTCAGCCGTACGTTCGCCGGTGATGAATTCCCGATCGCGTGGATCGACATCGCTGGTCAAAAGCGTGGCGCTATCGGCGTCCGTTCGCGCCAGAATCAAAGTGGGCACGCCCATCACATCCGCAGCCAGCCGCGCGGCCACTAATTTGTGGACCGCTTCAACCGTCGGAACCAGAACTTTTCCCGCCAGGTGCCCGCATTTCTTGGCCGACGATAATTGGTCTTCAAAATGTACGCAGGCCGCCCCAGCCTCAATCATTGCCTTCATTAATTCAAACGCATTAAGATTGCCGCCAAACCCCGCCTCGGCATCTGCAACCATCGGAGCGAACCAATAGATGTCGTCTTTTCCTTCTGCGTGATGAACTTGATCGGCGCGCATAAGCGCCTGATTAATTCGCCGCACAAGATTGGGAACGCTGTCAGCCGGATACAAACTTTGGTCCGGATACATTTGCCCCGCATTGTTAGCATCCGCGGCCACCTGCCATCCGCTCACATAAATCGCCTTCAGCCCTGCTTTCACTTGTTGCACCGCTTGATTGCCCGTCGTCGCGCCCAGTGCACGAACAAACTGTTCTTCATGCAGCATCTTCCATAGCCGTTCAGCGCCCAGCTTCGCCAGCGTGTGCTCGATATTCACCGAGCCGCGCAATTTTTCAACGTCCGCCTGCGAATAAGGACGTGTCACGCCCTTCCAGCGTGGATTTGTTTCCCAATCATTCTGTCCCTGTGAGGAATTGCCGTTCGAGGAGTTTCCGTTACTGGCCATCGTGTCGCCTCTCTGATTGGAATCTGCCCCGGCGTCCTCGCCCAAGCTGAACCTGGAAAGCCGTTCTGCGCGGACCGAAGCGGCCGGGACGTCGCCGCGAACTCTCGAGTGGCAACGTTCGAGCGATTGTGCGCCGCACGAGCCAATCAGTCAAACTGATTGTCCTTATCATCTTGATAGAATTGCGTTATCGGTTCCAGTACAATGGTTCTACTGTAAAAACTGTAGTCGGAGGGTGGCGCGTGGAAATCGATCAAATCGAAACTTTCTTAGCGGTGGCCAGCTATGGCGGATTTCATCGCGCCGCCGGAGCGTTGCGCGTCAGCCAGCCTGCCATTAGCGCGCGCATCCGTGCCTTGGAAGAATCTCTAGGCGTAAAACTCTTCACCCGCGTGCACTCCAACGTGGCGCTGTCCCCTGCCGGCAAGGCTCTTCGCCCCGTCGCCGAACAATTGCTGCGCACTGTGGCGCTCGCCCGGCAGGCAGTTCACGTTCCTCAGCCTCCAGCGGGCGGAGTGCTCAACATTGCCGCCGCTCTCTCTATCTGCACTTATTTTCTGCCCGATGTTATGAAGGAGTACCAATCCAAAAATCCAAAAGTACTGGTCAATCTTCGCTCCGGCAACTCGCTCCAGGTTTTAAAGATGGTTCTGGACGGCGAGGCTGACATCGGCGTGGCGCGTTCTTTGCATCATCCGGGAGTCGAAACCACCACGCTGCGCGATGATCCTTT
Source organism: uncultured Acidobacteriota bacterium (assembly GCA_963714785.1). Taxonomy (GTDB): domain Bacteria; phylum Acidobacteriota; class Terriglobia; order Acidiferrales; family UBA7541; genus Palsa-295. Next base: position 182,983 of record CAVQQE010000012.1, on the reverse strand, counting down.
AATACTGGTAGGCCATCCCGCACACGCGGCGGCCCAACAAAGGCAAGTTCGCTTGGAAGAGACCGAATCCTGGCCCCTAATATTTTTCGATCGCGGTTCCAGCGATTGGACTCTCAGTCAGGGTCTTTTCCGCCGCGCCGGTTTGCTGCCAAACGTCGTCTTGGAAGTGGAAACAATCGAAGCCGCTAAAAAAATGGTGGAGCGCAAACTCGGTCTCAGTTTCCTTCCGCAAATTGCGGTCACCACTGAATTGCGGCGCGGCAAACTTGTCGCCATCGAAATCATCAACGCGGAACCGTTGCGGCGAAACCTCGATGTAATCCATCCCCGACATCGCGCCCTTTCGCCCGATGCGCAAGCTTTTCTTCTGCTATTGCAAAACGCTGCCGCCACTCCCGTCCCACTCAATCGGAAGCCAACAAAGCGCCGGCGCGCCCGAAAAAAACGGTAATGAATGATCGCCCAGCGCAGAAGACGTTGTCGCTAAATTTCAGTCCGCTTCAGGTACCAAGGCAAATTTGCGATTACAACGTTGTCATTGCCTCTGAGCAACATCAGTCCCTTCAAAAGCTCCGCGCGATTGCTTTGCAGAAAGTAGTGATACCAATGCTGCTCAATTAGCTCGGGGACCAGCAGCACAATCTGGCACGATGGGTGCTCCGCCTCAATCTTCAGCACGTAATCTACGATGGGTGTGATCACAAGACGGAACGGCGATTGCACCTCCACAAATTTCGGCACCGGTAAACCGGCTCGCTGCGCCGGCCCTTCAACCAGCCTCTTCCATTCATCCTTTAGCTGTTCCTTCTGTTCTTCTCTGCAAACGTGCACAGCGTGAACATCGCTTGAGATCGTTAGGGCAAATTGCAACGCTCTCTGAGTCAGCTTGCCCCACGTTTGAATGGGTAAAACCACAACCGGCGGTTTACATTTGGTCGTGTCCAGGGGCTCCTTGCTGAACAGCTCCAGTTCGACACCAACAAAATACCGTCTCACACGCAGCATTAGAAAAAGTAGCGCGGGGATGAGCAGAGCCGTAATCCAGGCTCCCTCCACGAACTTCGCCACCAGTACGACGATCACCGTCACGCCCGTCGCAAAGGCGCCCAAGCCGTTGATGAAAATACTTCGCCCCGACCCCGGGCCTTTGTGCTTTTTCCAATGCGCCACCATCCCGGCCTGCGAGAGTGTAAATGCCAGAAACGCTCCAACGGCATAAAGCGGAATCAACCGATCTGTGACGCCACGGAACAGAATCAAAAGCGAGCCGGCCAGGATTGCCAGCACATAAATTCCTCGCGAGTAAACAAGCCGGCGTCCGCGAAGGCTGAAAGAATCCGGAAGATAACCATTCAAAGCAATGGCCCGGCACAATCGCGGAAAATCCGCAAATGCGGTATTAGCGGACAATGCCAAAACCAACAGCACCGATCCAATTGTGACGTAATAGAAAACTCCGCGCCCCGCCACCGCCGCAACAATCATCGACAACACGCTCTGATATCCATCGCTTCCCGGATCGGTCGCAACAATATGGTAAGTGCGCACCAGATAAGCGATTCCTGCAAGCATCACCATCAAAAGGCCGATGATGATCGTAAGCACGCGCCTTGCGGTATCCACCACCGGCTCGCGAAACGCGCGGACCCCGTTGCTCACCGCTTCCACTCCGGTCATCGCGGTGCAGCCACTGGAGAAAGATTTCATTAGCAGCCACACACTAACCGCCGCTATCGCCGGCCCAGGTGCGGGTGGCGCCACCACCGGAACCGGATGTCCACCGGCCACAACCGACTTAAAAACTCCCACCCCAAGCGCCGCCAACAGGCTCCCAATAAATATATAAGTCGGAAACATGAAAACGATTCCTGCCTGTCGCGTCCCTCGAAGATTAATGAATGTAATCAGAAATAAAATGATCAAACAGAAGAACAGCGTGTGCGGTAAAAGTTTTGGTACCGCGGAAACCAGCGCGCCCACTCCGGCGGAGATTCCCACCGCCACGGTGAGAATGTAATCAATCATTAAGGCCGCAGCGGCTAGCAATCCAGCGAACGTGCCGAGATTTTCCGAAGCGACGGTGTACGAACCTCCCCCTCCGGGATAGGCCGCAATCGTTTGCCGGTACGAAAAATAAACGATACCCAGGAGCACGATGATACTGGAGCTAACCGGGACGATGTACGCAACGCTCGCCGCTCCTAACGGAATCAAAAGTGTCAGCGCCGCTTCCGGGCCGTACGCCGCGGAACTGAGCGCATCCAACCCGAAAATGGGAATTCCCGCAGCAATACCCAGCTGCTCCGCTCTTTCGTCCGATGCCGCCAATGGTTTTCCAAATAACAGGTCCAGGATCTTCATCCGCCCTCGAATCCGCCTCAACCGAGGCATTACCAATTAGCACACTAATTTGTTTAGCTTGCGAAAGGAATCCCAAACATGTACGCTCTGTCGGGGTTATTGCTGCGCACATTGATGTGCGGCAAAATCTATCAAATACTGTTGAACCTTGCTACGAGTCGAGAGAATCGCGACACATACCCAGGCAAGAGATTCTCTTTGTTGCAGTGCAGACGACAGTTAATTCCGGCATGGAAATACAAGGATTACCCGATGCGGGGGTTAATTGAAAATTGCATCATAGTGGCGTAGGTTAAAATTTCCTGAGGAGGATTTTTACGTGCGCAAGAAGATTCTAGCTTTGGCAGCTCTGCCATTCGCATTAGCTTTTCTCGGAGGTTGCGGTAGTAGCGGTCACTCCACTCCTCCGCCGTCGCAGAATGTTCCTGTAGTCGTATCAATATCGGATACAACGCCAGCAGCAACCGAAGCGTTGCCGGCGGGTGTAAATTTGATTTCTGTGCAAGCCTCAGTCACTGGAGCTTGTCTTTTGACGGCGTCCGATACTGGTGCCGCGGCTTGCCCGGTGGGTCAAGCCCTTCTTCCGGCAGGGGCCTCCGTCCAGTTTTCGGACCTCTCGAACCCAACTCAGCTTGACACGTTATCGAACACGGCGGTGACCGCAAATACCTACACGGCTCTTCAGCTCACGTTCGGGTCGCCGCTATCGGCCACCGTCAGTGTCGATCCCGGTGCCAACTTTACAGACGGCACGAATTCTTGCGACAACACTAACGCAGCTGGCACACCACCGATCATCTGTCAGATTTCACCGGTAGTGAGCACTACGACGGCAACGGTCACGTTCCCGAGCCCAATCGCACTCACCGCAGGGACTCCCGCATCGTTTATCGTTGGTTTGGACGTGACCGGTTCGCTAGTTGCAACGGGAGCGGCTCCGGCAACTTTGTCATTTAACCCGATCGTTTCCGTTACGCAAGGTACTGTCGGCGCCGATGGCAACTTGATTGACGTCAACAACGTGTCAGGAACCGTGAGCGGCATTTCTGCGACCAGCATCACCCTAACTGACAACGCGACCGGTCTGCCTCTGACTCTTAACATTGGTTCCGGCACGACCGTCACCAACTACAGCACCATGACAGCTACTTGCGCCACTCCAAACACGATTGCATGCGTGCAGGTAGGAGACCTTGTCACAGTTTCCTACGGAGCTTCTAACACCAACCCAGTGCAATTCACCGCCGCTAACATCGCTGGTAACCCCGGAATCACCTCTGCAGGTGGATTCCAAGGGACCATCGTTGAAGCCGGCGCAACGCCTGAAGTGGTAGTGACTGCCGTACCCGCAGGAAGCATCATCGGCATCAGCGTTGGACAAGTCCTAGGTCTCGATGCAACGACTGCGGCGTTCAGCAATTCGACTGGCGCTGCTCTGCCAGTTGGATCGTTTGCTTCCGCATCGGACTTGGTCGTGGGCCAGAATGTCTTCGTTGACGTATGCCCGCTTGTTGCCGGAGTGGCAACCTGCGCCTTCGTTCCGCCAGTTGTCGGACCACCAGCTGTAATTGGTTCCGTTACGGCAGACGCGATCGAGTTGTTGCCAGGCAACGTCTCCGGTATCTTCACCGCCCCTGCAGCGCCGCTCTTCACGGTCACTGGCCTGAATTCGTTCTTCACGGGCAATGGCGTTACCGCGTTTGACGGGACGACGACCGCCTCTACCACCTTTAGCGGCACGGTGAGCGCCGGATTCGGCAGCCTGGTACCCGGCAATACGTACTTTTACACCGGATACCTGGCGAACAACATTGGCACACCCTCAAACCCCGATCTGATCACCACGGGTATTTTCGGGACAGAGTAAGTAGCCGTTAATCCTTAACCCGGGCGGCGCGCCTTGCAAAAGGTGCGCCGCTTTTTTTTGCTCGCAGATCTCTCATTTGGCTCCCACCAATATTCGCGGGTCACAGAAATTCCTGGAACGTGGTCAGCCGGTTAAGTCGCTTTTTCAAAGCATCCATGTTCAGATGGTGTGCGGGTTCCCCTTCACAACAATGGCGTCGTAGCTCTCACCCTTGGGCATATTTTTACCTTTGCTGAACGCAAGCGAGCCAGACACGTTCCATTTCGTCACCGGTTACCCAAGGTTGCGTGTAACCAAATGGGGCTTTCAATCGTCGGAAAGTAATGCACTTCTTTAGTTGGACTTATGCGTGAGGGTATATTCGCCGGACTAGCTTGCTGCCGCGCATGAAAATGGCTCGGAAAGTGCTAGTCTCGGTTAATATCAGGGACACGCAAATACGATTCGACGGAACTTCAGTAGCAGAGCCTGAACAGTTCAAGATCCTGATCCTAAAAGAGGAACCACAAATTGGCTGAGAATCCCCCGAACACTCCTAAGGCGCCAGGTCCTGGCAACAACCCAAATATTCCCGGCGCGCCGAGTGCTCCGGCTGCTCCCAACGCGCCGGTCACTATAAGCACCAAAGACTCTCCCAGCACTACCGCCACCGCGCCGCCGACTCCAGCCCCGCCCGCTACCAAACCACCCGAAAAAAGGGACGCGCGTCCGCGCAAGAGCCACAAGTGGGTCTGGATCGTTGTAGTCATCCTTTTGCTCCTCGCGATTTTTTACTTTTACAGGCAACACGAGAAGGCAGCGGAAGCCGCCGCAGCCAAAAAGCCTGTTCCTACCGCCCCCATTTCCACCACGACCGCCCGCAAAGGCGACATCGGCGTTTACATCAACGCCTTGGGAACCGTCACCCCCGTTTACACCGCAACTATCACCAGCCGCGTGGACGGCCAAATAACAAATGTGGCCTACACCGAAGGCCAGATGGTGAAGAAGGGAGATCTGCTGATTGAGATTGACCCGCGCCCCTACCAAGCTGCCCTCACCCAAGCCCAAGGCACGCTGGCAAAAGATACCGCCGTGTTGAGCGAAGCCAGAATCGATTTAACTCGCTATGAGCAAGCCTACGATCGCAACGCCATTGCCAAGCAACAACTCGACGACCAGGCTCAAGTTGTGCATCAGGATGAAGGCACGGTTAAACAGGACGAAGGCACCGTCGCCAGCGCCGCCACAAACGTCGACTACACCCGCATCACCGCTCCCATCAGCGGCCGCGTAGGCCTCCGTTTAGTCGACCCCGGCAACATTGTCACATCGGGCAGCACCACCGCGCTGGTAGTTATTACCCAACTTCAACCCATCACCGTTATTTTCAGCGTCGCCGAAGATTATCTGCCCCAGATCCAAAAGCAGTTGCGCAACGGCCTGAAGTTGCCCGTGGACGCGTTCTCGCGCGATCAAACCACAAAACTCAGCTCCGGCTCCTTGCTCACCCTCGATAATGTGATTGACCAGACCACCGGCACCGTGAAGCTGAAAGCTATTTTTGATAACAAGGACTTCGAGCTGTTTCCCCAGCAATTTGTGAACTCCAGATTGTTGGTAGATACTCAACACGGAGCCACGCTGGTTCCCACTGCGGCCATACAGCGGAACGCACAAGGTGCCTACGTTTACGTCATCAGTTCCGACAACACGGCAACGTTACGAACCGTTACGGTAGGCACCACCGATGGAAATACGGCAGCCGTGCAGGGTGTGAACCCTGGGGAAGTGCTCGCGGTCACCGGCTTCGACAAATTGCAGAACGCCGGCAAAGTAACCATAATCAAAAGCCCGGGCACTGGAAGCGGTGGAACTGGCGGTAACAACGCTAATCCCAACAGCAGCAATCCCAATTCCAGTGGTAATAGTGGCAACGCGCCTAAGCAACAAAGCCACGGACCGGCAAACTCGAACTCCAGCGGCAATAGCAGCAGTTCAGGCGGAGGCACTCATCCGTGAGTCCGTCTCGTCCATTTATCCTACGGCCTGTGGCCACCTCGCTGTTGATGGCTGCCATTTTGCTCGCTGGAATGGTTTCGTTCTTGCAACTCCCGGTTTCTGCTCTTCCGGAAGTTGATTATCCGATTATCCAGGTAGTCACGTTCTATCCCGGAGCCAGCCCGGATGTGATGGCCTCCGCTGTGACCGCGCCCTTGGAGCGCCAGTTTGGGCAGGTGCCTGGTCTGAATCAGATGACTTCCACCAGCTCCGACGGGAGCTCTGTCATCGTTCTGCAATTTTCTCTCGACCTCAACATCGACGTCGCCGAGCAGGAAGTGCAAGCCTCCATCAACGCGGCCCAAACCTATTTGCCCGCCGATCTTCCTGTTCCTCCGGTTTACAGCAAGACGAATCCTGCGGACGCACCGATCCTTACCTTGGCTCTCACTTCTTCCACCATCCCGCTGTCTCAAGTGGAAGATTTGGCCGACACGCGCCTGGCGGAAAAAATCGCACAGGTAACCGGCGTTGGGCTTGTAAGCATCAGCGGCGGACAAAAGCCCGCCGTGCGCATCCAGGTTAATCCCACAGCGCTGTCTTCCTATGGCATCAATCTGGAAGACGTCAGAACCGCCGTCCAAAGCACCAGCCTGGACTTAGCCAAAGGCAACTTTGACGGCCCGCACCAGGATTATCAGATCGATGCTAACGATCAGCTCCTAACCAGCAAAGATTTTCAGAGTGTGGTCGTCGCCTATCACAACAAAGGTCCCGTTTTTCTCTCGGATGTCGCAAATGTAATCGACGACGTTGAGAACACCAAGCAAGCCGCTTGGATGAACACCACGCCCGCCGTGATCATGAACATCCAGCGCCAGCCCGGCGCCAACATTATTCAAGTCGTTGACCGTGTAAAGAAATTGCTGCCGCTTTTGCAAAGCAATTTGCCCGCATCCGTGAACGTGATTGTTCTTACCGACCGCACCACTACCATCCGCGCCTCCGTGCAAGATGTGGAATTCGAGCTGATGCTCACCGTCGGTTTGGTCGTGATGGTTATCTTCCTTTTCCTGCGAAATCTTTCCGCCACCATCATTCCCAGCGTGGCCGTGCCTCTCTCGTTGATCGGCACATTCGGGGTCATGTATTTAGCGGGCTACAGCCTGAACAATTTAACTTTGATGGCTTTGACTATTTCCACCGGCTTCGTGGTGGACGATGCGATCGTCATGATCGAAAACATCGTTCGTTTCATCGAAGAGGGCGATCCCCCGCTGCAAGCTGCCCTAAAAGGCTCCGAACAAATCGGATTCACCATTGTTTCGCTCACCATTTCCTTGATCGCTGTGCTGATTCCCCTGCTTTTCATGGGTGATATCGTCGGCCGATTATTCCGGGAGTTTGCCGTCACGCTCAGCGTAACCATCCTGGTATCCGCGGTCGTTTCTCTAACTCTTACGCCAATGATGTGCTCTAAGCTGCTCAAACATCAGCCCGAATCGCAACGCGGGCGTTTCTACCAGATTTCAGAACACGCCTTCGAAAGCGTCATCGCCATTTACGGACGCACGCTTAAGTGGGTGCTGAAACATCAGACCGCCACACTTTTTGTCGCCTTGGCCACTCTGGTCCTCACCGTGGTCTTGTACGTCATCGTGCCCAAAGGATTTTTCCCCGTTCAGGATACCGGGATCATTCAGGGCATCTCCCAAGCGTCCCAGACCATTTCGTTTCCGGCCATGGCCGAAAAACAACAACAGCTTAGCGAAGTAATTTTGAAAGACCCGGCTGTCGACAGTCTTTCCTCATTCATCGGTATTGACGGGACCAACCCAACTCTCAACAGCGGTCGCATGCTCATAAATCTCAAGCCTCTCGATGAGCGCAAGATCAATGCGTCCGATGTGATCCGCCGCCTGCAACCCAATCTCGAAAAAATCGAAGGAATCACGCTTTACATGCAGCCGGTTCAGGACATTACGGTCGAAGACCGCGTCAGCCGCACGCAGTATCAGTACACCTTGGAAGATCCCGACATCAACGAACTGAATTTGTGGACCGCTAAGCTGGTGGACAAATTAAAGCAGATCCCCGAATTGACCGATGTTGCTACTGACCAACAGACTCAGGGGTTGGCGGCCTCTTTGGTGATCGACCGTGTAACTGCTTCCCGTATGGGTATCACGCCCAACATGATCGATCAAACCCTCTACGACGGATTCGGTCAACGACAGGTGGACACCACTTACACCCAGTTGAATCAGTACCACGTCGTGATCGAAACCATGCCGGACTTTCAGAAAAATCCCAATAAGCTCCAGGATATTTACGTGCGCTCCGCTATCGCGCCGTCGGCTACAACCACGGGACCCACCACTACGAGCTCCAGCGGTGTAGTCACAGCCACATCCTCTACGGGAGGCGCTACAAACTCGACTCCAAGTCCCTCTGCTTCGTCATCCTCATTGCCCAGTTCCGGTTCGGCGAATCCGACGGCGGTAAGCGGCGCAAATGGATCTGCTGTTCCGCTCAGCACCTTCACACACTTTGAATCCAAGACCGCGCCGCTGTCGGTAAACCACCAAGGTCAGTTTCCGGTGGTCACGCTCTCATTTAATTTGGCACCCAACGCTTCTCTGGGTGAAGCCACCAAAGCCATCGATAAAGCTCAAAAAGATATTGGAATGCCTCTCAGCATTCAAGCTGCGTTTCAAGGCAGTGCCGCGTCGTTCCAGGCTTCGCTCAGCAACGAGCCAATTCTGATTCTGGCCGCGCTTGTAACCGTCTACATCGTCTTAGGTATTCTTTACGAGAGCTATATCCATCCGCTCACGATTCTTTCTACTCTGCCGTCCGCAGGAGTTGGCGCGATTCTCGCTCTCTTGATTTGCGGCAGCGAACTGAGCGTTGTCGCGCTGATAGGAATCATCCTGCTCATTGGAATCGTGAAGAAGAACGGCATTATGATGATCGACTTTGCCCTCGAAGCGGAACGTAAAGAAGGCAAGAGTTCGGAAGAAGCAATTTATGAGGCTTGCCTCCTGCGTTTTCGTCCGATCATGATGACCACCATGGCCGCGCTGCTCGGCGGTCTGCCGCTCGCTCTGGGCACAGGAATTGGATCTGAGCTGCGCCGTCCTCTGGGCATCTCCATGGTGGGCGGCTTGCTTCTGAGCCAGGTCCTCACTCTCTACACCACGCCCGTGATTTATATTTATTTCGACCGGCTTGCAAAGAAAGCCGCTAATTGGCGCGCGGGCCGTGCAGGTCAGGGTGCCGCGGAGGCAGCCCCAGCGGATTAGAGATGAGCCTATCTACTCCATTTATTCGCCGCCCTGTCGCCACCGCCCTTCTCACCTTGGCTCTTGCGCTCGCTGGGGCCGTCGCGTTCAAGCAGTTGCCTGTCTCGGCTCTTCCTCAGGTGGACTTCCCCACCGTCTCGGTAGCCGCCACTTTGCCGGGAGCGAGCCCCGAAATCATGGCTTCCTCGATTGCCACTCCGCTCGAACGCCAGTTCGGTCGCATCGCCGGCGTCACGGAAATGACCTCCTCCAGCAGTATCGGCACCACCAGCATCACGCTCCAGTTCGACTTGAACCGCGATATCAACGGCGCCGCGCGCGACGTTCAGGCCTCAATCAATGCCGCGCGCAGTTATTTGCCGGCTAATTTGCCCGGCAATCCCACCTACAGGAAGGTAAATCCCGCGGATGCGCCCATCATGATTCTGGCGCTAACTTCCGATGTTTACGACCGCGGCCCCATGTACGATGCAGCCTCCACCATCATCTCGCAGCGGCTTTCGCAGATCGAAGGTGTCGGACAGGTCAGCGTCGGCGGCAGCTCCCTTCCCGCAGTCCGGGTGGAAATTAATCCCACTCAGTTAAACAGCTACGGCCTCGGGCTTCAGGATGTTGCCTCCATGTTGAGCTCGCAAAACGCCAACGAGCCCAAGGGACAAATATCCGACGATCGCGGAACCGCCGACATCACCACCAACGACCAACTTCTCAAGGCCCAATACTACAAAGATCTTGTAGTCGGATACCACAACGGCGCCGCCGTAAAACTTTCTGATTTTGCCGATGTGGAGGACTCCGTAGAAAATATACGCGCTGCCGGATACGTCAACGGAAAACCCGGCGTCTTATTGATTATTTTCAGGCAGCCCGGTGCCAACATCATCGACACCGTGGATCGCATCCGAGCTTCGATTCCTTCTCTGAAGGCCTCCATTCCGGCCGCCATGGATTTCACCATTATGCTCGACCGCACCACCACCATTCGCGCCTCTGTCAGCGACGTGGAACGTACCCTGGCCATATCCATCGCCCTCGTAATCTTGGTGGTCTTTCTTTTCCTGCGGAACGTCCGCGCCACCCTCATTCCCAGCGTGGCCGTTCCCGTCTCGCTGGTCGGCACTTTCGCGGTCATGTATCTGTGCAGGTATAGCATCGACAACTTATCGATGATGGCCCTCACCATCGCCACCGGGTTCGTGGTGGACGACGCCATCGTTGTCATTGAAAACATCTCTCGCTATCTCGAACAGGGCTACTCTCCGATGGATGCCGCCCTCAAAGGCGCCAGTGAAATCGGCTTTACTGTTCTCTCCATCAGTATTTCCCTGGTCGCCGTATTTATCCCCATTCTAATGATGAGCGGCATCGTAGGCCGCTTGTTCCGCGAGTTTGCCGTCACCCTCTCGGTCGCCATCATGATCTCGCTGGTCATTTCCCTAACCACCACGCCCATGATGTGCTCCCGACTTTTGAAACATATGGACGAATCCGCGCACAACAAACTGTTTCAAGCCAGTGAGCGGGCTTTTAATCGAGTGCTCGCGATATACGAAAGATCTTTAAGCTGGGTGCTCAACCATTCCGGTCTCACTCTGACTATCTTGCTACTCACCGTAGCGCTGAATGGCTATCTCTTTTACGTCGTCCCCAAAGGGTTTTTCCCGCAGCAGGATAACGGAACCGTTTTTGGCGGTATTCAGGCCGAACAGGATATTTCGTATCAAGCCATGCAGACTATCACCAAGCGTTTTGTCGATATCGTCGGGAAGGACCCTGCCGCCCAAAATGTAATGGCCTTCACCGGAGGGGCGGGCGCCGTGAATTCCGGTTTTATTTACATGGCGCTGAAGCCGCTCGATGAACGCAAGATTTCTGCCAGCGATGTCATCAATCGCTTGCGACCAAAGCTCATCTCCGTCCCCGGCGCTACCGCGTTTCTTCAGGCCGGACAGGATTTGCGCATCGGTGGCCGCCAGAGTAGCGCGCAATATCAATACACGATTCAGAGCGACAACTTGGACGATCTGGTCACCTGGGGCCCCACTCTTCTCACCCAGATGCGCCTGCAGCACATGTTGACGGACGTCAACACCGACCAGCAGAACAGCGGCCTTGAAACCGAGTTAATCTATGACCGCGAAACCGCGTCGAGGCTTGGAATTACCCCGAAGCAGATCGACACTTCATTGTACGAAGCGTTCGGCCAGGCCCAGGTCTCTACGATGTACACCTCTCTGAACCAGTATCACGTGGTGATGGAGGTCGCGCCACAGTTCTGGCAAAGTCCCGAAGCGCTGAAAGATGTCTACGTGGAAGCTTCGCAGGGGAAAGAAGTCCCCCTCAACGCGATCGCCCATGCTGAGACGCGAACTGCCGCCCTTGCCGTGAACCACCAGGGTCAGTTCCCTTCCGTCACCGTCTCGTTCAACCTCGCTCCCGGTGTTTCACTTAGCGACGCTGCCAAAGCCATCACCGATATGGAACAAAAAATCGGAATGCCCACCACCATTCACGGAATGTTTTCCGGCACCTTGCAGGCATTCCAAGCCTCTCTGTCAACACAACCTCTTCTCATCATCACTGCCCTAATGGCCGTTTACATCGTGCTCGGAATTCTTTACGAAAGTTATATCCACCCCATCACGATTCTCTCTACACTGCCTTCCGCCGGCGTGGGAGCGGTACTCGCGCTGCTGATCTTCCATATCGATTTAAGTGTTATCGCAATCATTGGTGTCATCCTTCTCATTGGTATCGTGAAGAAAAACGGGATCTTGATGATCGATTTTGCTCTCGCCGCTGAACGCATCGAGAAAAAGAGCTCTGTAGACGCCATCTATCAGGCTTGCTTGCTGCGTTTCCGTCCCATTTTAATGACCACTATGGCCGCAATATTCGGCGCACTCCCTCTTGCTCTGGGAACCGGTACAGGTTCGGAGTTGCGTCGGCCTCTTGGTATCACCATTATCGGCGGCCTGATCGTTAGCCAGATGTTGACGCTTTACACCACCCCAGTCGTCTATCTCTTTATGGACAGGTTGCGTATTCGCTGGGCGCGCAAACACCCGAAGTCCATCGATCAGCTTCCCGGAGAAGAATTGGGGAACTATGCAGACTAACCACACAATGGAGTCAAAGTCTTGAAACTTCCCATGAATACAGCTCTTATTTCCAGTCCTCGCCAGGTTCTCGCCTGTGCTCTCGTTCTCGCTATTGTGCTTTCTGGATGCACCGTAGGTCCGCACTATCACCGGCCGGACGCAACCGTTCCGGAATCCTTCAAGGAACTCACTCCCGCCGATTACCAGAACACCGATGGCTGGAAAGTGGCGCAGCCGAAAGATTCTGCGTTGAAAGGCAAGTGGTGGGGAATATTTAACGATCCGGAGCTCAACGCCCTCGAAGAACAGGTAAATGTCTCGAACCAGAGCATCGCTTCCGCTGCCGCAGCCTTTCTAGTCGCGCGCACCATGGTCAAAGAAGCCCGCTCGCAATATTTTCCAACCGTCACCGTCGGTCCCTCGATCAATACCAGTCAGCAGTCGGGGACAATAACTAGCGGTTTCGCAACCGGCACGACCGGCAGTACCGGAACCGGCGTGGTCGTCTCGCCGCAAATCATTACCAACTATTCCTTGCCCTTCGACGCCACTTGGACACCGGATCTCTTCGGCCGCGTTCGAAATAACGTGCGCGCAAATGCAAACGCAGCGCAAGCGAGTGCGGCCGACCTCGAGAATACTCGCCTGATGATCGAAGCCGAAGTCGCCGTCGACTATTTCAATGTTCGCGGCCAGGACGCCCTCAAGAAATTATTAGATGACACTGTCGTAGCCTATCAGGAATCCCTGCGTCTCACCCAAGCCCTATACGAAACCGGAATCGATTCCGACGAATCCGTCGCCCAAGCCGAAACCCAGCTCGAATCTGCGCAAGCCCAGGACACCAACCTCGGTATTCTTCGCGCCCAGTACGAACACGCCGTCGCAATGCTGGTCGGCCAGCCCGCATCCACTTTCTCAATTCGAACGCTGCCGCTGAAGACCAGTCCCCCAGCTATTCCCTTCGGACTGCCGTCGCAACTTCTTGAGCGCCGTCCTGATATCGCCGCCTCGGAAAGATTGATGGCTCAAGCCAACGCGCAAATCGGCGTGGCCGTCGCAGCCTATTACCCCACGGTCACACTCAGCGCGTCAGCGGGATTCGAGAGCAGCTCATTTACGCAGTGGTTCACCTGGCCCAGCCGTTTCTTCTCCGTGGGCCCGGCCGTTTCGGAAACGCTTTTCGACGGCGGCCTCCGTCACGCAACCGTCCAACAGTACAGGGCGAATTTTCTAGAGACCATCGCGAATTATCGACAGACGGTTCTCGCCGCCTTTCAACAAGTCGAAGATAATCTGGCGTCCATCAGAATTTTGTCCGTCGAAATCGCCCAGCAGGACACCGCCGTCGGCTCCGCCGAACGCAATCTTAAGATTGCCACCGACCGCTATAAGCTGGGCATCGACCCGTATCTAAACGTAATCACCGCGCAAACCACCTTGTTCAGCAATCAGCAAACGGACGTCAACCTGCGCATTCAACAAATCACTGCGAGCGTGCAGCTGGTGGAAGCGATTGGAGGCGGTTGGGACGCATCGCAGCTCCCCTCCGTGCCCGGCCTAGTCAGCGGCCCGCTCATGATTCCGAGCCCTCCGCCACCGCCGGCTCTCTTAAACGAGTAGTGAACGCGACGTCACGATCCCGCTCGGATCGAATATTTCTCCGTAACTGTTTCTAGGTCTGCCCGCGTCTAACGGATGATGGAAAACAGTTGAGTTGTTTCCGGCAGTGGGCTTGCAACTGGAATGAACGATGCTCCCATCTGGAGAATTTCAGCATCGATGTTGAGGAACTTTTATGCGCTCGAAAATGAATAGAGTTTTGGGATCGATAATTTATGTTTCTTTAACCATCGCAGTTGCTAGCGCGGCCTCCCCGTCGTTTGCAGCCTGGCCGTCGCAGGGCGATCACGCCGATCAGCAAAACGCAATTCAAAAACAGGTCGGCGCCATTAAATCAATCGTTGGAACTACCGTCACCATTACCACCGACTCCGGAGCCACTGCCAGCGTAAACGTTCAGCCCACCACAAAAATCGTCCGCGTGGAACCTGGCCAGACAGATTTAAAGAACGCTGTCCCGCTCGAATTGAAAGACCTGCAAGTCGGTGACCGTGTCTTCATCCGCTGGAAAGCCTCCGACACGGCTCAGCCCGTAAACGCTATCGGAATTATCGTAATGAAACGCGCCGATGTGGATGCCAAGCAACAACACGAGCGCGAAGACTGGCAGAAGCGCAGCGTAGGCGGCCTGGTCACTGCCCTAGACCCGGCAACGAAAACTATAACGATTTCAGTTACCGCTGGCAGTAGTAAAAAATCCATCGCCATCAACACCACCACCAAGACCGTTTTTCGTCGCTACGCTCCTGATTCCGTGAAATTCGACGACGCCAAGGTCAGTTCTCTCGATCAAATCATGCCTGGAGATCAGCTCCGCGCCCTCGGTACCCGCAATGCTGAGGGAACCGCGCTCGATTCCGAAGTAGTCGTCACCGGCTCGTTCCGCAATATCGCCGGACCCATCGTCTCAGTTGATCCTGCCTCAAACACGATCACCGTGAACGACCTGATCGCAAAACAAACCGTTGCGGTTAAAGTTTCCGATCAAACGCAACTCCGCAAACTTCCTCCCGAAGTTGCGCAGCGAATTGCGTTTCGCTTGAAAGCCGCCGCAGGCGGAACAGCGCAATCCGGTGACGCCTCGACCGCTCCCGGCTCAGGCGCTCCAAACAGCAATCGTGCCCCTGGAAGCGGCGCATCTGCGTCTTCAAACGCACCGCAAGGCGGCCCGGGTGGCGCAGGTCGTTCCGGCGGCGGTCAGGCCGACCTCCAGCAAATACTCAACCGCATGCCCGCTTCATCGCTTGCTGATTTTCAGAAAGGCGATGTCGTAATGGTTGTCTCGACGGAAGGAACAGACTCGAGCGGAGTCACAGCAATCACGGTGGTCGGCGGAGTGGATCCGATTCTGGTAGCCTCGCCAAATGCAAGCCAGGTGATGACTCTCTCGCCGTGGAGCCTCGGCGGCTCCGCCGCGATGGACGCCGCAGGTAACCCGTAAAAATGCTCGCAGAAACTGACAACGAAGGCGCGGATTTGCGATTAGAAACACCGCTGTTAGCCGCTCGATCTGGCAACGAAGGTATGGTTTTGCGGTTCGAAATACGGAAGGGCAGGGGTTCGACGCGTAATCGTTTGAAATGCGGAAGGGCAGGGTTTCAACAGTGCCGTTAACTGTTCGATTTCTTCAGGGGTTTTGACCCCTGAAGCTCCGCGCGGAGTACTACGAAGACTCTCAGGGGAAAGAATGAAATTTCGGCGCCTCAAAATTTTTCTACAGTTCGCTACCATCGCTTTTCTGTGTTTAACCGCTCGTGCGTATAGTCAGTCGGCCACCTCTACCGCCGGCGCGCTCCACGGCCAGGTGCTCGATCCCTCCAATGCCGCTGTCGCCGGCGCTACCGTCGTCCTCACCGGCGCCGACGGAACCTCCGCCGGAGCCACCACCAATCAACAAGGCGCCTTCGATCTGAAAAACCTAGCTCCCGGCAAATACACCTTGGAAATCGTCGCCAAAGGATTCGCTCTTTATAAAAACGAAGACGTCGAAATCGCGCCCGACCAAACCAAGAATCTGAATATCCTTCTCACCATTGAAGAACAGCAGCAGCAAGTGACCGTGGAGGGCGAAACGCCCACGGTGGATGTGAATCCCGCGAACAATGCCGGCGCCATCACCATTTCGGGAAAAGAACTCGATGCCCTTCCAGACGACCCCGACGAATTGCAAACCGATTTAGAAGCCCTGGCAGGCCCTTCCGCCGGCCCTAACGGCGGCCAGTTCTATATCGACGGCTTCACCGCCGGCCAGCTCCCTCCGAAATCTTCCATCCGCGAAATTCGCATCAACCAAAATCCTTTCTCCGCCGAATATGACAAGGTGGGCTACGGCCGTATTGAAATTTTCACTAAGCCGGGCACTGACAAATGGCATGGCCAAGTCTCCGTCAACGCCAGCACCTCCGCGCTCAACTCCGAAAATCCTTTTTTCGACAAAAGCGCTTCCACCACGCCGTATCCCGGCTACTACAGCACTCAGTACACCGGCAATCTCGGAGGCCCGCTCGGCAAGAAGGCATCCTTCTTCTTCACCGCCGACATTCGCGATATCAACGACGTTGAAATTGTCGACGCGCAAACCGTCGATCCCACCACATTCGCCATCACACCTTTCAGCGCCGCCATTCCCAATCCGCGCACTCGCTACAACATTGGCCCACGTGTCGACTATCAACTCACCAAAACCAACACTTTGTCCGTACGGTATCAGTATTACCGCGACAATGAAACCAACGAAGGGATTGGCGGCTTTCTTCTGCCATCTCAGGGCTATAACGCGCTGACCACCGAGCAAACTTTGCAGGTCAGTGATACCCAAGCCTTCGGGACTAACATCATCAACGAGATCCACTTTCAGTATCTTCGCGACGAAAGCAACCAGCTTCCGGTAAGCACTGCTCCCACCATCTCGGTTGGAGGCGCTTTCACCGGCGGCGGGAATAACTCCGGAACGGTCAATGACAATGCGAATCACTACGAACTTCAAAATTACACTTCCATCCAATTTTCAAAACACTTTCTAAAATTCGGCGGTCGCTTGCGCGGACTTACCGACTCAAATTTCGCGACCTCGGGTTTCAACGGCGCATTCGTTTTTCCCTCGATCCAGGCTTATCAAGCCACCCTCGAAGGCACACAGCAAGGCGCCGTGCAATACTCGGTGACCGGCAATGCAAATCCGAATCTGAACTTAACGAACTTTTCCGTTGGCCAAGTTGACGTCGGCCTTTTTATTCAAGACGACTGGCGCATGAAACCCAATATCACTCTCAGCCTCGGCGCGCGCTTCGAAGCCCAAAATGAAATCAGCGATCATGATGATTGGGCTCCGCGCCTAGGTTTCGCTTGGGGAATAGGCGGCCACGGAAAAACTCCGCCAAAAACTGTTTTGCGCGCCGGCTTCGGAATCTTTTACGATCGCTTCAATGAAACCTACGCTCTGCAAGCCGAAAGATTGGCCGGCGGAGCCGATGCGCTCACCCAATTCGTCGTCACCACTCCCGGTTTTTTTAACGCCACCACTCCGGTTCCTATCTCTTCGCTCCCCGCCAACCTTACCTTGCCTTCCACTTATCGTTTGGAGCCAAATCTGCGCTCGCCTTCCACCACGCAAACGGCCGTCAGCTTCGAGCGTCAGCTCACAAAAATTGCGAATATGTCCGTCTCCTATCTAAACTCGCGTGGCGCCGATCAGCTCTTCACTAACAATATCAACACACCTTTTATCGGTGAGTACATCCCCACGCAGCCGTTGCTGAATCGCCCACTCGGCCCCATTGGCAACGTTTACGAGTACGAATCGGAAGCTATCTTCCGCCAGAACCAGCTTTTCGTGCAGGCTACCGTGCGCGCAGGCTCCAAACTGCTTATCACCAGTTATTACACTTTGAACTACGCCAAGAGTGACACCTCCGGCGCAAATTCTTTTCCATCGAATCCCTTTAACATCCTCGCGGATTACGGCCGTGCTTCGTTCGATATTCGCAATCGGTATTTCATGCTGGCTTCCATCGCTCTGCCCTACGGCTTCCGCTTCAGCCCCTTTATGATCGCCAGCTCAGGCATTCCATATAACGTCACCTTGAGCCAGGACGTCTTAGGCAGCTCGCAATTCAACTACCGGCCCACCTTCGCAACCGCGTCCACTCCATCACAAAATGTCGTCACCGTTCCCGGCTTGCCCGCGTTCAACACCGTTCCGTCTCCCGGCGAAGAAATCCCGGTGAATTATTTAACCAGCGCCGGGCGCTTCACACTCAATGTGCGCCTCAGCAAAACGTTCGGTTTCGGTAAAGCTGCCGAAGGCCCAACTGGGGCTGGCGCGGGAGGTCCGCGTGGTGGCGGCGGGCGCGGAGGTGGTGGCGGAGGCGGCCGTGGTCCTGGCGGTCCATTCGGAGGAGGAGGAGGCGGCTTCGGCGGAATAGCCGGCGGAAGCAATAAACGCTACAACATCACCTTCAGCATTAACGCCCGCAATCTGTTGAATGACGTGAACTCCGCGATCCCCAGTGCTGTCCTATTCCCTCCCACCGCCACGGCTGCGGCAGAAGCCTCGCCTTTCTTCGCCAGACCGAACACCCAAGCCCTCGGCCCCTTCAACTCCAACTCCGCCAACCGCCAAATCTACCTCCAAGCCTCCTTCAGTTTTTAGTAGTATGTTTCTCGGTTGTACCGCCAAAAAACGCAGCGCAATGCTGGCGCGCGAAGTGCGGTCAGCGGCCCTCTCGACGCCGCCAAAATATACTAAGGAGATAGCAATGCCGCGAAAACTCCTGCTCTCCATATTGCTTTTAACAATATTCGTCGCATTAGCCGCTCCAGCCCTGGCGCAATCAAGCCAAACAATCTCGCTGACCGTGGACGCCACCCAAGCCCCCATAAAACTAGTCCGCTCCCACATCGTCATGCCCGTAAAGCCCGGCCCCCAGACTCTCTACTATCCGAAATGGATCCCCGGCGAGCATGGCCCCGACGGCCCCATCGCCAATCTCACCGGTCTTAAATTTTCCGCCAACGGTAAAACGATTCCGTGGCAGCGCGATTTACTAGACAACTTCACTTTCCACGTCGACGTTCCCGAAGGCGTCGATCACCTCGACATTAATTTTGATTACATCGAACCCTCCGCTTCCGGTGCTTACACCGCAGGTGCTTCGGCCACCGCCAAGCTCGAAGTGATTAGCTGGAATCAGAATGTCTTATATCCTGCCGGGACTCCCGCCGATCAACTCACCTACGAAGCGAAACTAATTCTCCCCGACGGCTGGAAATTCGGCAGCGCGCTCCCCATCGCCAATCAATCCGGCAATCAAGCTACATTCAAGCCCGTCTCCCTTGAGCGCTTGGTCGATTCCCCGGTTATCGCTGGCGAATACTATCGCGCAATCGACATCACGCCGCCGGGCGAGCCCATCCATCACGAAATCGATCTCGCCGCCGACAGTGAAGCCGCGCTCGCCATGCCTCCGGAACTCAAGGCCGGCTTGATTAATTTGGTCGCTGAATCCGGCAAACTTTTCGGCACGCGCCATTACCGCGATTATCATTTCTTGCTCACACTCAGCGATCACGTCGCGCATTTCGGTCTCGAACATCACGAATCAAACGATAGCCGTTTACCCGAGCGCGTCATGCTGGAGCCCACCGGCGCCTTTTCCGTCGGCGGCTTGCTAGCTCACGAATTCGTGCATTCCTGGAATGGAAAATTTCGCCGCCCTGCTGACTTGACTACCCCGGATTACGAAGCGCCCATGAAAACCGATTTGCTCTGGGTTTACGAAGGTCTCACAGATTATTTCGGTCCCATGCTCGCAGCCCGCAGTGGCCTGTGGACTCCCGAGCAATATCATGATGTCCTTGCCTCCATCTCTGCGGCGCTTGGTCCTGGCCGCCCAGGCAGGACGTGGCGTCCTCTGCTCGACACCGCCGTCGGGCAGCTCGGCTTCGGGCGAGGCTGGCTGAATTGGCGTCGCGGCTCTGACTATTACGACGAAGGCGATTTAATCTGGCTCGAAGTTGCCACTATCATCAATCGCGAAAGTCATGGGCAAAAAAACATCGACGATTTCGCTCATTCATTTCACGGCGGCCAAAACAACGGCCCGGAAATAAAAACCTACACGTTTGAAGAAGTTGTCTCCGCGCTCAACAGCATCGCGCCATACGATTGGGCCGGCTTTTTCGATGAGAGGCTCACCTCCACCTCTCCCGACGCGCCAGTCGGAGGAATCGAAAATGGCGGATGGAAAGTTGTTTACACTGACAAGCCTTCGAAGGTGCCCGGACGCCGTGGCGGCGCCGGAGATGCCTATAGCATCGGCCTTCAAGTTGGCGAAGATGGCTCCGTAACAGATTCCATCGTCGGCGGCCTGGCGTTCAAAGCCGGTATTACCTCAGGAATGAAAGTAGTTGCAGTGAACGGCCGCGTCTACACTCACGAACTTCTTCAAGACGCAATTAAAGCCAGTAAGGACTCCGCGAACCCCATCGTTCTGCTCGTGATCGTTGACGACTATTACAAAACCTGCACCATCGACTATCACGGCGGCGAGCGCTACCCGCATCTCCAACGCGACGAAAGCAGACCCGACTATTTGGACGACTTGATAAATCCCCATGCATCTAAATAGTTGTAGCTAAATCTCGGCTGGGGATTCTTATGAAAATAGAAATTACAGGAGCTTTCGGCACCTACGCGAACGCTCAGGAAGCCGTGCGCGAGCTGGAATTCGCCGGGATCACCGGGGAAGAAGTGGAAGTAATCACCGACGCCGAACACGACGCCTGCAATCCCAAATCAAATTCCTCCGACTCCAAATCCGTCGGCTCAAAGAAGAAATCCTCGCCCGAGTTTTCACCCGACGCCGGCGGCTTGACCAAACAACCCTATCCCGGACGCAGCATACTCATCGTCCGTTCAAGCGATGTGCGCTCCGTCGATCGCATCGCCGGATTGTTGCGTCAACACGGCGCCGAAAACGTCTCCCACTCCGAAGAGTCATCCGCCAAAATGCAGCAAGACAGACTCGAAACCACGCCCCCGCGCGCAATGGGTGCCACCGCCTCCGGCCTGGGCACACCGGGCGTTACGACGGGCGCCGAGGACACCGATCTGGAAGCCCGCGACAGAGAATTCCGCACCCCGCGCAAGTAGTACTGGTGAGGTTGCGACCAAAACGCTGATTATTTCATCAGAGGATGCATGAGCGACGAACAACAAGCAAATCAGCCAGCCATCAAAATTATAGGCCGCAACGATTCTGTTCGGGCCTATGCCATTCGCGACTTCCTCACTCGCGGCGATATCCCGTTCGAATGGGTGGAACTAAAAACGGATGAACAGGCTCGCCAATATGGCGTGGTCGGACCGAACGATCCCAGGTTGCCGATCAGCATTTGTCCAAACGGCACGCGGATGGAAAATCCCACCATCCGCCAGATTGCAGAAAAACTTGGTTGGTACCACAACCCGTCACAAGCCGAATACGATCTCGCAATCTATGGCGCAGGTCCGGCAGGATTGAGCGCCGCCGTGTACGGTTCATCGGAAGGCTTGAAGACCGTTCTGATTGAACGCTTCGTTGTGGGCGGGCAGGCCGGGACTAGTTCGAAGATTGAAAACTACCTGGGATTTCCAGACGGAATCAGCGGCGCCGATCTGGCGAAACGTGCCCGCGAGCAAGCGTGCCGCTTCGGAACGGAAATTCTGATGCTGCGCGAGGGAGTGCGCGGCGAATTTGAACCCGGCAAAGGTACCGGTTACCTCGCGGACGGCACGAAAATTGTGGCCCATGCGACCATCTGCGCCACAGGCGTGCGCTATCGTAAGCTCGGCTTGCCGAACGAGGATAATTTCTATGGCGCAGGCGTGTATTACGGCGCGGGAGCCAGCGAAGCGCAACTTTGTTCCAACGAGCACGTATTCGTCGTAGGCGGCGGCAATTCGGCAGGACAAGCTGCGATGCACTTTGCAAAGTTCGCGCGAAAGGTCACCATTGTGATTCGAGGTGATTGCTTGCGTCGCACTCTGTCGCAATATCTGCTGGACCGGATCCATTCGTCTCCGAATATCGAGGTCTTGTCGCGCACCGAAGTGATTGCTCTCCATGGCCACGATGTCTTGCACTCGGTCACATTGCGAAACAATCAAACAGGTGAGGAAAAAACCTGCGAGACGCGCTGGCTCTTTTTGTGTTTGGGCGGCGAGCCGCAGACCGACTGGGCCAGAGACGTTGGGATCTGCCGCGACTCCGACGGTTATCTTGTTACCGGCCCGGACTTGTCGCTAAATGGCGTTCGTGCGCAAAACTGGCCGTTGGAACGCTCGCCCTACTACTTGGAAACGAGCATGCCTGGGCTCTTTGCAGCGGGTGATGTGCGGCACGGTTCGGTGAAACGGTGCGCTTCGGCTGTTGGCGAAGGCGCCATGGCGGTCACATTCGTGCATCGCTATTTAACTAGCATCTAGGTTTTGAAGCTCTGTCCCGACAGTAAAGGAGGATTTATTTATGGCGGCTTGTACACATATGAATCAGATTCGGAATGTAACACCGCGCACTCCCAATGGCTGCGAGGAATGCTTGAAAATGGGCGATACCTGGGTTCACTTGCGCCTCTGTTTGGAGTGCGGGCACGTGGGCTGCTGCGATTCGTCCAAAAACAAACACGCGACCAAACATTTCCATCATACCAAGCATCCCATCATGAAGTCGTTCGAGCCCGGAGAGACTTGGGGCTGGTGCTATATAGATGAAGTGGAGCTGGACCTCTCTGCGCTTCCCTTGGCCGCACTCAGCCACACCGCGTGAGCTGCCAAATCTGGCGTGCGAATTGCGACTGGACTTGCGCGGGTTCGAATCGATTTGTAACAGAACGCTTTACAACTTTTTACAATCGAACGCTTGACGCATTTGCAAGGCGTTGGATATAGTTACGGCTCGACTCCGCGAGTGTGTTAGTCGAAAGGAAAACTGGAACCCGCGATGCATCTGTTTGATTACTGTTTCGCCTTTACCTACCGCTTCTCCTCTATGGGAAGCGGCCCGGCGAGACGCGCGCGGATGATCTGAGAAAATAGCAGCAAACACCGCAAGAGGTCTTAAGAGCCGGCCGCGACCCTCCGAAGAGGACGCGGCCTTTTTGTTTTACGCAAAATTTGGGGCGCGAGATTTTGTAGCTCGAACGTTTTAACGATTTCACGCGAGAAGCTTGGAAATTGTTTTTCGATATTCCGAGGAGGCCGGATGCGAGGACTGAAGATTGGAGACTGGCGCACGAAGATCGATGCGATCGACACAACACTGCTGCATCTCCTGAACGTGCGCGCGGCATTTGCGCTGGAGGTTGGAAAGCTGAAGGGAGAGGCTGGCATGCTGCTTCGCGTCCCGGCGCGCGAGCAGGAGATTCTCTCCCGCATGAAGAAACTGAATCCCGGGCCGCTGGATAGCGAGGCGGTCGGAAAAATCTATCAGCTTATTTTGGATGAATCGATTCGTATCCAGGAAAGTCACGGTTACGACGCCGCAGCAAAATCGAAAAACGTTTCCGCATCCCATCGCAACCGGAAGAATCCGGTTGAAGTTCGACCAAAGCGGCGAAAGCCGGGCGTCGCATGAAGCTTTCCAGGGACAAGCAGGTGGCCTTTCAAGGCGAGCGCGGTGCCTTCAGTGAAGAAGCGGCGATCAAGTTATTAGGAGGCGCAGTTTCTCTCCTGCCGCTTCCAACCTTTGAAGCTGCTTTCAACGCAATTGCGCAACACAAGGCGGGCTACGTTTTGGCGCCTATCGAGAATAGTTTGGCCGGTCCGGTTCAAAGGTCTTTGGATTTATTGGTGGAGAGCGATTTGACGATTATCGGCGAGGTGATTATTCGCGTGCAGCACAACTTAATCGGCCTACCGGGATCGACTTTTGAAGATGTAACCGTCGTGGAATCGCATCCCGTAGCTTTAGCGCAGTGCGAGCAGTTTTTCAGCTCCCGACCATCCTTGAAAAGAATTGCAACGGACGATACGGCGGGAAGTGTTCGCGAGATCGTGCGGGCTGAAGATCGCAAACGAGCTGCCATCGCCAGTAAACGCGCCGCGCAGATATATGGTGGACAGATTCTTCGCGAGAACTTGGAAGACGATCCCGAGAATTACACGCAGTTTGTCCTGCTGGCACCGGCGATGGAGACTGTGCCAGAGCGAGCGGACAAAATTTCTCTGGTGTTCAGGCTTGCACACGTTCCCGGCGCGCTATTTTACGCACTAGAACCTTTCGCGCGTCGAAAAATTAATCTAATGAAAGTCGAGAGCCGGCCCGTTCGCGGGCTTCCCTGGCAATACCGCTTTTATTTAGACCTGCAGGCGTTTGCGAGCGATCCGGAGGTTCAAGCGGCGTTAGACGAACTAAAAAAGCTCGCGGTAGACGTGCGGATTTTAGGTTCTTACGTTTCTGCGAAGACTGAAAATAGCAACACATCGTAACTTGGGAGACTAATCATGATCGTCAACATGGCGCAGGGCGCAA
Organism: uncultured Acidobacteriota bacterium; assembly: GCA_963714785.1. Taxonomy (GTDB): domain Bacteria; phylum Acidobacteriota; class Terriglobia; order Acidiferrales; family UBA7541; genus Palsa-295. Next base: position 158,235 of record CAVQQE010000012.1, on the reverse strand, counting down.
CCGAAGAACAAATCAACCACGTAGTGGAACGGATCAGAGAGTGCGGCTGCCAGGCGCATCTGAGCCGCGGCGAAGAAAGAACCGTGATTGGCGTAGTTGGACGCAGCGCGCAGCATCAGAGCCAACTCGAAGCTTTGCTGGCCGCGCCAGGCGTGGAGGAAATCATACGCATCACGCACCCCTTTAAGCTGGCCTCCCGTAATTTTCGGCCGGAGGGCTCGATCATCGAACTGGGCAAAGGCGTCTCGATTGGTGGAACAGAAGTGATCGTGGCCGGCGGGCCATGTGCCGTAGAGTCGCCTGAACAGATTAATGAAATCGCCACGGCTGTAGCGCACGCCGGCGGGAAACTGTTACGCGGTGGCGCATTCAAGCCCAGAAGCTCGCCCTATTCTTTTCAAGGCCTGGGCGAAAAAGGACTGAAGCTATTGCGTGATGCCGCGGATAAGAACGGCTTGTTGGTCGTGAGTGAGGTGATGGATCCTTCGCAAATTGAGCTGATGCTCCCGTATGTCGATGTGCTGCAAGTAGGCGCGCGCAACATGCAAAATTATTACCTGCTGCGCGCACTGGGAGAAAACAGCAAGCCGGTGCTGCTGAAGCGTGGCATGTCCGCGACAATTGAAGAACTGTTGCTCAGCGCGGAATACATCATGTCTGGCGGAAACTACAATGTGATTCTGTGTGAACGCGGCATTCGCACCTTCGACACATACATGCGCAACACCATGGATATTGCGGCGATTCCCGTGATTAAGCAGCTTTCTCACTTGCCGGTGATGGCGGACCCATCGCACGGCACAGGACGTCGCGACAAAGTTCCGCCCATGGCCCGAGCCGCGGTTGCAGCGGGTGCCGACGGATTGCTGATTGAAGTTCATCAAGACCCTGAGCGCGCTCTGTCTGACGGAGCGCAATCAATTTACCCCGAACAATTTGCCCGTCTGATGGATGAAGTGCGCGTGATCGCGCCAGCGGTGGGACGCCGAATCGCAAGCGCCATGCTTGAGGCGAGATAGCCGGGCAAAACGCTTATCGCGATGGCACGGCCTTCCGCATCGCCTCCAACGAGTTTCTGGCGAAGCGTTTTTGCAGACCCCTTGAAAGAGGATAAGCCAAACGCGTCAACATGCGAGGCCGTGAGAATGCGTAAATGTCATACCAAACTGTTTGATCATCCGGCTTGAATTCAACCGTGAAGCGCTCTTCTCCTATTTCCGCATGGCCGGGTAACGTCCCATAAGCGAAGCCATATCTTTCAGGCGAAGCGTCATCTTCGACTACATAAACAATTCGACAGGCATTCATGGACCAGAATCCGAAATGCGAGACGAGAACGGTAACAGTGGAACCAGGTTCGATAGACGTGTCCGGCCAGCATAATTGAATCCAAGGCATTTCAAACATTTTCCACTGTCGGATGGCAGATTTCGCACGCTCGAATGCCTCTACTCCATGACCCAGATTAATTCGATTATGGTCGACGGTATATCCTTGAGGAGCTTGTTGTCGGGAACTGCCCACTTCAAAGTATGAAAACGTCTCATTCTGTTGTGCGGATATGAACGCGTTAATTGAATCCACAGAAGGTTTGGACCAGCACAACATATTCGTGAGCTTACTTCATGCGGGGATTATTTCTGCGCGGGGAAATCTTCGGAGGCAGCTTGCGCGGTAGGAAACACCTGAATCACGCGATTTACCTGCGTCATGTTCAGGACGCCTTCAACCATACCTCTTACACGTGCAAGGCGAAGCGTACCGCCGGATTTTGAAAGTCGCGTAAACGATTTCACGATTTGGCCGACGAACGCGCTATCGATGTGATCCACATCATGCATATCAAAAATGATGCGTGTCTCTTTTTTCTCGATGTGACTGTCCACTTCCTGGTCCACACGTTTGCAATCGGCGCCCATCTGGACGCGTCCGCTCATTTCGAACACCCAGATTCCCGGCTTAATCTCCTGCTTTTTTAGCATCACAGAATTTCGTACCTCATTTGCACAGATTTTTTGGGCGTTCGGATGGATCGCGTCTCAATTATTACGTCGGCTAGCCTTCGAACGGAAACTGCCGGATCAATCGCATGCAGTCAGCTAAGGCTTTCAACGTCGAATCTCCCCAACCGGAAGGGACAAATGGCGCGGTTTTCTGATTTACCTGTTTGTCCGCCTCAGCAAAGAAGCGAAGGTGCTGTCCTTTCGGCGGCGCCGCAAATTCTTTCACCGTGATATTGAACGGAATGTCGCGGCCGTCATCGTGCTTCGTCATCGTGAAATGATGCAGTTGTGCTAATTCCTCTACCGGGTTAGCCTGGGCGTACTGCCAATCCTCCACGAGCGCCTCCTGGGCGACTACGTCCCAATGTATCAGTCAGGAGAGACGAAATAGTAGGATGCGATGAGTGCCAAGTCAAATACAACATCTCGATAATCAAAAAAAAATGCGAGAAGCATCGAGCCTCCCGCATTTTTGTGTGAGTTAACGTTTACGATCCTATAAATTTTACTGGCACTGCGCCGTCGTATTTTCCGCAGATTCCGTAGTGCAGTAAGGCAGCCGGAACGTCTCGTAATGTTTAATGATCCACAATCCTTCATTATTGGCCACATAGATCAACTGCCGCCCGTCGTCTGAATACATGCCCGTGACGCCGGTAAGGGTCTTCACCGTACGCGGATGCTTCGCATCGCTTAGATCCACCAGCCTGACGGTCTGCGTGGGAACCGCGCCTTGTCCCGCTTGGTCAGATTGCACGGAGATTGCCAGCCCTGCGCCTACGTCAGCCAACTTGCCCTGGCCCGCGACACGGTCAACAATCTGCGGATTTTTGGGGTCAGTCACATCCACCACGGTGAAATGTACATTCTGCTGCAGCAAAAGGTATCGCTTGCCCTTGTCCTCTTGCACAAAAATCTGCCGTACCGCCGATCCAGGGAGCGGCAAATGCGCCAGCACCACAACCTTATCTTTTGCCACCGGCTTGTCGTCCTGAGCTGCCGCCCCGCTATAATTGGTCAAAAAACACGGCGAGACAGTGACCATTGCAGCGATTGCGGCGATTTGAAAGCTCATTTTTCGAACCCAACGCGCTGCGGAATATTTCTTCATTTTCCTCGCTCCTTTGAAATCGAACCGAATTTTTTCCAGGGGCCGTTGATGGGAACGGATAAGAGCCGAATTCGCGGTTGCTTACCAACGCGCTCGCACTAGTTTTCCTATTTATGCTGAATATTTGCCATCGGCTAAACTCTGTAAAAATGCCCGACCCTCGCACCTACCTCTCAAAATCTTTTGTTATTGAAGGCTGTAGATTGATTTATAATCCCGGCCATCTTACCTCCCGGCGCGGAGAAACTCAACCATCTGAAGGAGATACCTGCCGTGAATCGCAACCGAAGGGATTTTATGAAGGATACCGGCGTGATCTGCGCTTTGGCAGTGACGGGCGGGCTGCCGGCCTCGGATTCACAACGGAAGCCTGCCCCCAGCGCCTCGCGCGGCATGGCTCACGGTCTCACCTTACTGAGTATTCGTAGCGGCTCGGAATGCCGCCTTGGTGTGAAGAGCGAAAAAGGAATACTGGATGTAGTCGAAGCCTCCAAAATTCTGCGTATGCATGCGCCAGCAACAACTGACAATTTGCTTCAGAACGAAGATGGCCCAAGCTTGAACGCGCTCGTGGATGCTGCCGCCAAGTCGAAGGCTGCGCAAAAAGCATTCCTCAAGGAAGACGCAATTGAATACGGGCCCGTGGTCATGCACCCGCAAAAAATTGTCTGCGTGGGCTTGAACTACCGGCAGCATGCCCTAGAGATTGGCGCGCCGATTCCGAAGCAACCGGTGCTCTTCAACAAGTTCAATACCGCGCTCAACCATCACAACGGCACGGTAGAACTTCCGGTCGATTACGCTACGAAATTCGACTACGAAGTTGAATTAGTTATGGTGATGGGACGCGAAGCTAAAGTAGTAAGCGAAGCCGACGCTCTCTCCTATGTGGCTGGCTACGCGACCGGCAACGACTTCACCGCTCGTGACCTGCAACTTGAAACCGGCGGACAGTGGATGGTCGGCAAGACGCCGGATCAATTCGCGCCAATCGGCCCCTACCTGGTCACAGCCGATCAAATCGATCCGGACAACCTGAAGCTGGAATGTCGTGTGAATGGCGAGACGCGCCAATCTTCCAAGACCAGCGACTTTATCTTCAATACCCGCAAGATGATCGCTTACATTTCCCGCGTCATCACGCTGAAACCCGGCGACATTATTTTTACCGGCACGCCGCAGGGGGTGATTCAAGGCAAGCCCAAGGACCAGCAAGTGTGGCTCAAGCCCGGCGATAAAGTCGCGTGCAGTCTGGAAAGGCTCGGCGAATTAAAATTCGATCTAGTGTAGGAGAGTATCTACTCGTCCACATTGCAGCCCTGGACAACAGGCGCTGGATCGGGCATGTCGAACTTCATAACGACCGGCTTCCCCGTGTCGTCGTTCGTCGTTATATCAACAGTTTGAGCCCGAAGCAGTTTCTTCATTGTGTCTTTTTGGATTAATGTTGAAGCCTTATCGCTCCCTGGCGCCCACTGTTCTTTCACATCTTTACCGTCGTTGATGCGATATTGGATAAAGATCTTCGGGAAATAAGACGTTCCGCGTATCTCCGCAGGCTCCACGTAATGAATCTTCAGGGCCGGGCCAACTAGCAGATTCGCGGATTCGAACTTCCCCTTGCCATTGCGTGTTTCCTTGGGAGGATTGCAGTCCACCACCAATGCGGGACGATTCGCAAGATCGCCCTTCTGAGGCGCTTTAAGGAACTTACCGGTCAGCGTGTATTGATCGTATACCATCCCACGGGCGGCATCTGTCTTTAGAGATTGCCGCCACACATGGTCTGGCTGTGTTTGCAGCGGCGTGGTTGCCGGGAATCCGAATGACACCAAGGCAAGGGGCAACGCCAGAAACACAAGAATTGGCTTCATCATTTGTTCTCCTTGGACTTGCGCGAAACGGTCATCCTGAGCTGCGTCAATGTTTCGAATAAAAAGGTATGGTCACGAACTTCCACTTTCATATTAGCCAAAAGGTATTTAGACGGCAACTTACCTACATCGTCTGGAAGTGAATCATGCTCGTGAACTCTACTTTGACTGTGAAGCAACGGCCTTGTAAGATTCGCCACGCTCAATCGAGGAGAAAAAAATGCGGAATTCCATTCTCTGTGCATTTCTCGTGCTTGCGCTTCCTTGTTTTGCGTTCGCACAGCAACCCCCGGCGACGGGCAAGCCCCCAGCGTCAACGTTCGTGCCGTTACAGAAGCTGGACGCCGCTCAATCCAAGCTGGCCGAATTGCTCGAAGCAAAAATACAAGCAGCCTGGGCAGCGTTCAAGAAACGAGATAAAGACGCCTACGCACAGTTTCTAACCGATGACTTTCAGGCTGTCGAGTCCGATGGAGATGGCGAACGCAACAAACTTCAAACTGTTCGCGAAGTGGAACACAGTGTGTTCACCGATTACCTTCTTCAGATGTTCCAAGTGCAGCCACTCGGGCCACGTTACGCTTTCGTCACCTACGAAAGCACCATGCAATTCCCCAAAGGCTCGCCCCTGCGCCTCCGTAGGGTTTTCATCGGCGAGCTTTGGACCAACCGCGACGGCGACTGGAAGATGATGCGCTACCAGGAGACCATGGTCCGCTAGCTTTGCGCCCTCGAAAGACGAAGGCCCGAATCCACTAGAGTGGAACCGGGCCTTCGATTCAATAATAACCACCAACTACTGAGCCGCGTACACGCCGACGCACCCATCCGCTGCAACTGATTGGCAGTTCGCGCTGCTCCCGGAGGGTAGCGGAACGTAAATGTGATTGTTAATCGGATCCGCCGCCACGCTGTGAGCATTGCCGTTCGTGGGTACGTTTTGTAGCCATAGTCTGGTCTTGGCATTGATCACTCCAAGAACCGGACCGGTGGGCATGTCTCTGGACGCCAGGTAGTAGTTGCCGTCGCCCGGGTTGTACCAAGTCTCGTCAACGAATCCTACGTAGTTGATCGTCGTAAGGACTTCGCCAGTCGTACCGTTGATGATAACCGTAGAAGGGGCGAATGCGCGGCCATCGTGATCGGCGCAGCCCACCAGGACGTCCGTGCCCGGCCCGAGATTCAATCCGGTTGGCATGCAATTATACATCGGATAACTATTGATGACCGCCGGCACGTACTTGGGGACCCCGCCGACCATTATTGGGTGCAGGGGGTCGATCACATCAACGCTGCCAACCGTGATGTCACCCGTTGAGTTTGCGTTGGTCAGAAGAAATGCGTTCAACGGCGGGTAGTAAATCATTCCACCTAACCCGGCGGGTGCAGATGCCCCTACGCAACCCGGTGGCGTACCGGGCCCAGCCGGACAGAAAACTCCGCCCGCCTGCGTCGAAGTCGTGAGGGTAAGCTGAGGTCCGTGGTGGCAAGGCACGTCCGGGTTAAAGCCAGCCGCGTGGCCTGAAGCACCGCTCGGAACGGGCGGTCCGGGCATGCCCGGAGCAGAGCCCGCGAATTGGAGCGAAGGATCGGGACAGACAATACCGGCCGTGGCATTCGCACCTTGATCGTCAATAAACACGGTGTCGTCATTCTGGGCTGCCACGTCATAGTAAATCTGGCCGAGGATGCATGAGTCGTAATTAGCCGGAAAGGTTGTTGTGATTGTGGCACCACCGAGGCCCTGGACATAGGTACTGATACCGGGACTAAACGGCGCCTGATTGGTGGGGTCCACAACCTGAGAATAGGCGAGACAATGCTGCTGCGCGTCGGTTCCCGTTCTCGTCACGACGCCCGTGACGTCAACGATGGTAACAAATGGAAGTCCCGGGTCTCCGTTGATGATCGAGACGAGGTAGCGACTGGAACCGTCTTGCGGAAAAGTCACGACGCCGCCGGTTGTCGCAAGTTCATCCCCGCGCAGATCGCCGCAGGTCGGGTCGGAGAACGCTCTTCCATCTGCAGACGCCATGCACGGGCTGATTCCACTCGGGAGCCCGTCATAATCGGGCGAACTACCGGTCGGTATCACCGCGGTTACCAAGGGAGGAGCCGTATAGCCACTTGAAATCATCGGGGTTAAGTCGAATATTACAAATTCTGAACTACCATTTCCTACAAACAGGAAGTTCCCGTCCCCTGAAATTTCCATGCCGTTTGGACCTGACAAAGGATTCAAGTTGTTGGAGCGGGATGCGCAACATTGGCCGCCTACAAATCCGCCGAAATGGCCGTTAGGACCGAAGAAGCCAGGCAGGCGGAAGCCATCCGTCTTGCAGCCGAAGCGCGTGAAGTTGCCCTGCGCAGTTGTGATCGGAGGAATCGTTGCCAAGGCATTTGTGGGATCGACCCAGCAAGAGCTGGCGTTGTATCCCGCCTCCGCCACCGAGTTGTCCCCGCCGATTGCCCACAATGCAGTATTGCTCACCGTGTTGAACACGGGAACGTCGAGTCCGACGCGGTCCGACACTACATAATTGCGGTTCACCGGATCCACCCAGCTAATGTCAAAAATGTTGAACGGTCCGCCAGGCTCTCCGTTGGGGTTGTGTTCCGGCACGAGCATCACGTCAATCAGACCGATCGTCCCGTTCTTTGTGGTTCCGCAGACCGGACAATTGGCCTCACTGCTGCCGCAACTGTTCAGGATGAAAACCGCCAACAGCGCGACGAAAGCAAGCAAGGGAAGCGTTTTCGATCTCATCAAATTTCCTCCAACGATATTTGCCGGGGGCCGAACCACCATTTTTGACAACCTGCGTTTTGAACTTGCAGCGCTCTCGGGTTCGTTCATGCCGGCCCCCTTGACAACCAGCAGTCAACGCACCCCAGACGGTTGAACTTTAATTAGAACCGGAACTGAATACCCTCTATGAACACGTAGTAATTCCGCGGCAGAATGCCCTGCACGCTTGGATCATGGAGCTGGTTCAAGTTAAAGTCTGATTTCACCAGCACCCAATAATTCAGGTACCAGTTAAAACCAAACGTCCACTGCGTGGTGTGGTCACTATAAGTAGGTTCTATAACTGGCGTAATGGGACAAGTTGGCGTAGTGGTAGCGTCGCAAGTTGCACCTCCAGCTCGCCCTTGCAGCCACGCATAGCGTGCCTTCAGCGCCCACGCACCCCAACCGGGACCCCCAGTTTCACCCGGAGAATTGGGCCCAATCACAGGGTGCTTTACGCGCGGGATAGCGTTTTCCGGCTCCTGTTCGCCGGTTAACAAATATGTCGCTGATAAATAGGTTCCCTTGCCCACAACTCCTGGAAGAGTGTTGAATCCAATGCCACCGGGTGTAAATGATCCGATGTTGCTGCGCTTCTGTAGCAGTTGAGTGTATTCTCCACGAATACCCAACCCACCACGCAGCCACGAGAAGAAGCCGTTGTAGCGCTCCACTCCGCCATTGATTCGGAATTGCGGAAAGAATGTGTATGTGCCGTCGGTCAACGCGCCGCTAAAGCTGAGTTCGTTAGAAAGAGCCCTTGATCGACTATGCTCCGCGGAACCGCCGAACGAAAAGCCCTTCAGAAAGATACTGTCGGTATCTTTCCAGGGCGAGAACCGGACTCTCCCGGTAACTTCCACTTCGTTCGTGGTCGAGGCGGTGAGTAGTCCTTGTCCATTGAAAATTCCGACCCAGTACTGCGCACGCCCGTTGGACAAATCGCCGTGAACATCAATACCGGGCGCTCGGAAAGCTCCTCCCGCATCGGGGTACAACACGGTATTGATAGAACGTTCTGCGAACTCGACGTTCGTGTCACCAGTTCCAACTTCCATCGAGAACGGCACCTTGTACTGGCCGCCCATGATCTTGAGCCAATTCCAAGGCTTAAAGTCGATGTAGGCGTCACGAATTGTAAGAGAGGAGGCCGTCTCGAACAGGAATGCGTAATCCAGTTGGCTTCCGTAGTTGCCTTGCACGCCAAATCGTGCGCGTCTGATTGCGAATGTGTCCGCAGGTGCGCCGTCGCCATTGTAAAAAGTGTATTGAGCGTTCAAATAGCCAACCGGCATGATCGTAAACTGGCCGTCGGGGCTCTTCAGGAAAAAGTGCTCGCCGTTAAATCCGGCGGTCGGCGTTGGCGTGCTGTTGGCCTTGTTCTGAAGAACGTCGATCTCTTTTTGGAGGGCGTCGATGTCAGCGGGGGTGGCCGCGGCAGACGAAGAGGAGTCAGCATTCGCGTTCGCAGGGACATCGCTGCTCGCTGCGGGCGCTGCAGTGGATGCATTAGCATCCGGGCTAGCGGCGGAGGTAGCCTGTACAAGATGTGCACCGCCGGCAGGCGCTGGCGTGCTCGCCGCCACGAGTCGCTCGATCTGAGCTTTTAGTTCCGCGACCTCACGGCGCAACTGCTGAACTTCTTCTTCTGTTGCCGCCTTCGGCGCTGCGTTGAGCTGCGTCGAGTCGTCAGCGGGTTTAGCGCTCTGACCAACGGCTACCGGACCAGTTACAACAAAAAACAAGGCCACCAGCAGGAACGACCACTTAAGCGAGCGCATAATTATCCCCTCCGCGGAGATTTTTCAAACCGAACTCCAGGTTCGCGACGACCTTTTTCGGGACGATGCCGGTAGTTAATTTAGTCCAGCAATTGGGAATATAGGCGGAGTCAACAGAAGAAGCTGGAGACGCATCCATAGAAACATACCTCCGCAATCGCGCGCTACACGTAACGAGCACTTGACGACCTGCTTTCCCCCGCAGATCGTCCCGTTCACCTGCGTTGCTTAACTTGAATTGTCTCGGTTCGTATCGAACTTGATATACTGGTCCGCTAATCGAACCAGTCTTTTCACAAAAAGCAGGCAGGTCTTAGCATAGGGTTCGGGGCGTGTCAAGGGTATTGTGACATTTACCTCTTTTGAGCTTAATTGCTGTTGCGTATGACTACCTGGAGCGGGGGAAATTCTGTTCGATAAATGCAACGCAAATCGCTGATATCTATCAGGTGCTGGACCAGAAAGACCGCGAGCAGAAATTCGCGCAACTACTTGAGAAGGTGCAATCGGACGCGAAGTTTGCGGCCTCATCCTAGGCATCGCGAAGGTGTACGAACGCGACGTCAGGATGCGAGCGAAACCGGTGGGCTGCAGCCGACGGCGGCTAGTTCGGGCAGGTGACTCTGGGTAAGTTAGATGAGGCGGAGAGTTAGGGGCCGGAGGGGGATTCCGTCGACTTCGGCGGTCCAGAGGTCGCCGGCGGCGGTTGGGTGGCCGGCGGTTAGGGTGCCGGAACTGACGATTTCTCCGGCGCTCAAGGGAGTGGTTGGAAAGCGGCGGGCTATGGCGGCGCCGAGTTCGGCCAGGCACAACGCGGGACTTTTCAAGGAATTTTTGCCGGATCCCTCCTCTACAAATCCAGCACCGCTCACGGAATTCTTAGCTAAGTCCTGGTCCGCGAGTTCTCCACCCTTCGAGAGGCGCAATTTGAAGACGCTAAGTTGGTCAAGTAAGTTGATCGAAATGTTGGACTGCACGGGGATTTTTTGGCCAACTACTAGAGCGGCGTGAAGGCCGAAGGAGGCCACGAAGTCACTGGGCTGAAATTTCCAATTTGGGAAAGGACAATCGATGATTTCGAAGCCTAGGGCAAGCCAGTCGACGGATGCGAGCGCCGAACCGGCGTCAGAGGGCTCTCCGGTGATTGACTGTTTCAAGCCAAAGACAATTTCGGGTTCAATCTTCAGGGAACGTGGATGCGCGATAGCCAGCGTGGCGGAATTATTGTCTGCGTAATGAACCGTGTCGTCATACATGTGGGCCCAAACCAGGGTTTCAAGTTTGAAGACGCGCCACATGGCTTTGTTCGCGTAGCCGACTTTGCGACCGACGGGTTTATGTCCAGCGGCTTCGCGGAACTGCTTGAGTTTTGCTTCCACTTCATAGGCGGTGCTGAGGTCGAAACCGGGGCGCGCGGACGGGGGGACGGCGACCATTTGGCCAGTCTCGTATGCGGACATGAGTTCGCGAGCTAAACCTTCGACTTGGTTGTGCGACAAAGATTCGTTTGGCAAATGTTGATTCCGTTTTTACAACTTGCTCCGCGGAGCGCGTGCAAGTGTATCGTGCGATGTGCGGGTGTGGGAGTCAACGGCGAAAAAGAAGGACATGGGGTCACCTTCGCACGGACGCGCAGCCTGCAAGGCCTGGACAGGGCTGCCTTTCTCTAATGGCTGGACGCACCGTGGGAGGTTGTATGCGGAGTGATCTGGCTTAATGATTGGCGAAGCAGAAATTGAGCATTCGGGAGCTTGCTCTGCCAGTGGTTCCAGAGTTCTGTTCTTTGTGCTTCAAGCCGCGCGGCTTCGTCAGTCCGTCCGACTCGCCGTAGGAGGCCGGCGAGCGCCGTCCAAGTGCGTGAGATACAAGTCGCATCACGAAGATCGTTTTGAGCATCGGGCTTCCAGGCCATAAGCTTATCCAACAATTCCAGGCTTGGACCGCTTTCATCTCTTGGGCCGTTTCAGCGTAGTCGTCGGCCTGCGCTCTCAGGACATCGTAGGTGTCGCTCATTGGTTCGACTTTGTCCGAGGGGTATCGGCTAGCCTGGCTGAGAATACTTCGTTTGAATAGTCAAGCTGAAAGCTAATCAAGGCAATTGAAGCGCATTGAGTTTAGATTCTAGCTTTCTCTGCCCGGCACTAGATCGGAAGTCAGCTCAAAAAAGCGCTGCATTTCAACATTGATGCTGGTGCGGGGCGGTTATAGTTCTGACAACACAACTACTTTCACTAACCTTTCCGCTCGGTTAAGGATGTTAAGTTACGGTGTTAGCTGCCTTGGGGCCCCCGGTGGCCAAGAGCGTAAGTTTGCTCGAAACGCTCGGCTGCGATCAGGAGGAACACGCATGAGGTCGTTCGAAACATTCCTGGGATGGAGGGCTGCGCAACAGCTCTGCAGCCGTCATTCACTTTCGCTTGCCGGGCTGTTGTTGATTCTCTTCCTCACACTTTGCAAATTTTCGGCGCGTGCGCAGGAGGCACTGGTTCTGGTCGGTAGCGGGTCGAGTGTGCCGGCGCCGCTTTATAACCGGTGGACTCAAGAGTACGGCAAGCGCAGCGCAAAGACTCAATTTCGGTACGTTCCTATTGGTACGAGCGAGGGTATCAAGGAAATTACCCGTGGTGGGAGCGATTTTGGCGCCGGCGAAGCGCAGCTTACGGAAAAAGAGAAGAAAGACGGCGGGCTGATCGAACTGCCGGTGGTGATCATCGGAATCGTCCCCATTTACAATCTTCCAGACGCACACCGGGAGCTGAAACTTTCAGGAGAAGTGTTGGCCGGGATTTATCTCGGCGATATTAAGACCTGGAATGCGCCGCAGATTGCAAAGCTGAATCCGGATATTACCTTGCCCAACACTCCCATCCAGGTAATAAACCGACCCGCTGGGAAGGGATCGAACTACGTCTTTACTGATTTCCTATCGAAGGTCAGTTCCAAATTTCACTCGCAGGTGGGAGTGAGTCCGTCACCGAAGTGGCCAGTTGGCGAAGCCGCGGAACGCAGTTCCGACATGGCAGACAAGGTGAAAAATACTCCCGGCGCCATCGGCTATGTGGAATATCAATATGCGGTGAAGAACGGGATTTCACAGGCGGCGGTATCGAATTCCTCCGGCAAGTTTGTGAAGGCTTCGATGGAGAGTATCGTCGCGGCGTGCAATGCGGCTGAGGAGCCGCGGTGGAATAACTTCTCCGCCTCGCTGGCCAACGCATCCGGAGGCGATTCTTTTCCCATCACCAGTTTCACCTGGATTTACGTGCGAACATCGCTGAGTGATAAGGCTCGCGCTGCGGCGTTGAATGATCTGCTGGAATGGATATATACCGATGGCCAGCGATCGGCGATCCAGGAAGGTTACGCTGCACTGCCGGCACAACTGCTCACGGCGGTAAGAAAGAAAGCCAAGGAAGTGCAATAGCCGGTCACTTCACGAGCGTTGCCAACCCACACAAATTGCTGGGAAAATGCGGGCGTTGCGTGCGTCTGCGTCGTCACCTGGTAATCTGATATCTGATGAAACTCCAAATCGGCCAGGCGCTCTTTCTGTTTTTCGTTGCTGGGATTGCAGGAATTCTGAATGCATTGGCGGGCGGCGGAAGCTTCCTCTCGTTTCCTGCGCTGCTGTTCACGGGCGTGCCGCCGGTGCAGGCCAATGCTACGAACACCGTGGCGCTCTGGCCGGGGTTGGCGGCCAGTAGCCTTGCTTACTTAAAAAGGTTGGAGGTACCGAAGCGTCTGTTGATCCCGCTGCTGGTGACCAGCGTTGCCGGAGGTTGGGCCGGTGCGCTGCTACTGCTAAAAACTCCGCAACGTACTTTTCTGCATTTTGTTCCCTGGCTGCTACTGAGCGGTACGTTGCTCTTCGCGTTTGGCAATAAGATTCGGTCATTCGCCGGGAAGAGCGCTGTGAGTGATGATCTTCAAAATGCGTCGTGGCGGGCGATTACGGTGTGTTCCATTATTGAGTTGTTACTGGCGGTTTACGGTGGTTATTTCGGCGCGGGGATCGGATTTGTGATGTTGGGAATGTTCGCAGCCTTGGGAATGCGGGACATTCATGCCCTGGGCGCGATCAGAACGCTGCTGGCGGCAGCAATAAACGCTGCGGCGGTGGTGACAATTATCGTGGCCGGGGCGGTTTTGTGGCTGCAGTTTACGGTGATGGTAGCGGGCGCTTTAACCGGCGGGTGGTTCGGAGCGCATTACGCGCAGAAAACGGACCCCCAGAAGGTGCGCGCGTTGGTGATCGGAGTTGGCTTGGCCATGAGTGCATATTTTTTTATCACAGCGCGGTAGATGCGCGTGCCATCTCCGTCCGTTTGAACAAAACCGCGAACCTCCTCGTACAACTAGGGAGAAACTGGTTCGCGGAGCTAAGGTGATCAAAAAGATTTTAAAATATGGCGCGATAGCGGTAGTGTGCTTAATCTTTGTGACGCTCTCGGCGGCACTGCTGTACAGAAAATATTTGCAACACAAAGTCTCTGAAGCGCGCGCCATTACTTCAGTCAACGGCATCGACAGCCCGGAGGCGGTGCGCATCGGCGGCATTGAGCAATGGATCGAAGTGCGCGGGCAGAACGTGAATAACCCGATTCTGCTGTTCATACATGGCGGACCGGGAATAGCGTTCATTGCGTTGGGGAGCACTTTTCAGGATCCTTGGGAGAAATATTTCATCGTGGTGGAATGGGACCAACGGGGGGCGGGAAAAACTTACGAGTCGAATGACAAAGAACTGCAGCGACGAACGATGAACCTGGCGCAAATGGAGCAGGACACGGTGGAAGTGGCGAGCTATCTGCGAACTCGATTCAAACGACAAAAAATGTTTGTGGTGGGGCATTCATGGGGGAGCATGCTGGGCCTGTGGCTGGCGCACGAGCATCCGGAAATGATTTATGCATTCGTGGGCACGGGCCAGGCAGTGAGTATGCAGCAGAATAAGGAGGCCGGATACGCGATCGTGCTGCAAGCGGCGCGCAGTCACAACAACGAACCGGCGATCAAGGAATTGGAGAGCCTGGCTCCTTATCCTCTCGCGATCCCGGACATAAATAAAATGGAGACGGTAAGAGATTGGGAATCAAGTTTGCTGGGACCGCCGCCGAGCGAGACGAGTTTTACGAATGTGAAAAGAATTTTGGGAACGGTGATCTCCGCTCCGGAATACTCGATCGCCGATGATATCGGATGGGTGAGGGGGCAAATGTTTTCGCTTCAAGTTATGATGCCGCAAATGATGGAATTCGATTTGACCAAACTCGGTCCGGAGTTCCGCGAGCCGCTTTTCTTTTTTGAAGGAAGGATGGATCCCTATTGTCCTGGCTCTGCGGTCGCGAATTACGTCGAAACGATCCATGCACCGCAGAAGGAAATGGTGTGGTTTGAAAATTCCGGCCACTTCCTTTTTTACGAAGAAAAGCAGAAATTTACAGATGAATTGGTCCAGCGCGTGTTGCCACTGGCCGGCAATAGCCGCGTCGCCGATTAGCGTTCGAGCGAGACGGCGTACTAGGTCTTTGGTGCCAGCTAAGTTGGGCGTTTAGGTACTTTTAGGTGTTTGACTCTGCATTCTCGTTTTGCCATGATGACGCGATACCGGGCTTATAGCTCTGAACCGCTCGGCACTACAACTCACGCCTCACCGCACACCATGAACTACGCGCCGAGTGATTTGAATCCCGAGAAGGACCTCCCGAAAGGCTTCTTTGATTTTCTGTTGCCCCTGCACAAGGAATTTACTCCTAGACAGCAGAAGCTAGCCAAAAAGCGCGGGGAAGTTTTGGGAAATTCGCATGGCGGAAAGCCGCCGGATTATATGCCGGCGTCGGAGGCGACGACCAGCGACTGGCGAATTGAAGTCCCCGCGTGGTGCGCGGATCAGCGCAATCAGATGACTGGTCCGGCGGACGACGCAGAGTTGACGGTGAAACTGCTGAACTCGGGATCTCCCGCGGTGATGATCGACCTGGAAGATTCCACAGCCAACAAATGGGAAAACATCATGCTGGCGATCAAAAATACTATCGCCGCGTACAAATATGAGCTGAGCTACGACGACAAGAAGCGAGGCAAAAAGGTAGCGCTGAATCGTTCGAAGACTGTCACATGGGTGCGGCCCCGCGGGCTGCACATCAGCCAGGGTGGCGTGATTAAGGACGAGCTGATGTCCGCTTCCCTGTTCGATCTGGCGCTGATTTGGTACCAAATCGATCCGGCAACGTTGCCGCACAACTTCTCGGTGTACATCCCCAAGAGCGAGTCTGCTGAAGAAGCTTTCTGGTGGCGCGATCTGTTCCAGGCTCTCGCGAAATCCAAAGGACTGCCCAAGGACTACATCAAGTGCATGGCGCTGGTGGAAGCGCATCCGCTGGCCTATCAGATGGAAGAATTTCTTTTCAATCTGCGCGAGCACTGCCTGGGATTGAACCTCGGGCGCTGGGATTACATGGCGTCACTGATTGATTTTATGATCGAGGATCCTGACTGGATTTTGCCGGACCGCAATACCATCCCGCACGATGTGGGGTTCTTTCAGAATTTCCGAACGCTAATGCCTGAAATCTGTCACAAGCATGGGGCGCACGCGATTGGTGGAATGACCGCGCTTTTTCCCAGCCGCACGGACGCGGAATTAAACGAACGGGCGATGAAGGTATTAAAACAAGACAAGCAAAACGAAGCCAACTGCCTGATGGACGGCGCGTGGACCGGGCATCCCGATCAGAACGAGATCGCGGTGGCACAGTTCCCTTTTCCGAATCAAATTTCAAAACGGCCGAAGCTGGCAAGCACCCGTCCCAATCTGCGGCCGATCCCGAAGGGCGTTGGCAAAATAACTATGGATGGAACCCGGGCCGCGGTGCGCACGGTGATTCGTTATCGCAACGGGGTGCTGAACGGAAAGGGTGCGAGCTTGCTGGATGGTTACATGGAGGATCTCGCTACCGACCGAATCTACCGGCTAATGATCGCGCAGCGCGTGCGGCACAAAGTGAAAGTTTCTGGCGACGATGGCAAGACGGTGGAACACGCTCCGGCTTTAGTGACGCGTCTGTTTGACGAAGAGTTGGCGAAGATGCAGCGCGATTTGCCTAGCGAAATCGATGGCAACGCGGCTGCGACACTCCCCGAAGCGCGCCGGATTGCGGAAGAACTGATTGTGCAAGGACGGCACTCACCGATTTAGGTCCGAATGCCTTTGGCAGGGTAATACAAAAAGCTTATTACAGAGATAAAGCGAATTTGTTTGACAGCACTGGAGTGATGGGCGCTCAGTGTCAAACTGCGGGTAATGCGGACGTTAAGCGGGGGATAAGGCGGAACCAGCAAGGCAGCGATTGCAGGACGGGGAATAGGGGTGCAGGTAACTGCGGGATAGCACACGCGCGCCCAATTCGATTACGGAAGGACTGCGCCCGAGGCGAAAACGAATGAGACTAAAGTCGGCTGACACCCTGTTGGAAGTTCTACAGTTCGCTGACAGCCACACGGCGGTGGTGGTTCCCGAGCTTGGCATTCGGGTGACTTACGAATCGCTGCGGGAGCAGGTCCTGGCGATGGCGAAAGCTTTGGCTTCGGTGGGGATCCGTCGCGGGGATACGGTAGCGATTGCGCTGCCGAATGGATTGCCGTCTATTGTGACTTTTCTGGCTGCCTCGATTGCCGGAACAGCAGCACCTTTGAACCTGGCTTATCCCTACGAGGAGTTTTTGTTTTTCCTGGGCGACACCAACGCGAAGATTTTGCTGTGCCCGCCGGTGGGAGCGGAATACGCGCGCAGCGCGGCGGCTGACAAGAAGGTCCGCGTGCTGTCGGTGAAAATGAGCGATGACGGCAATGTCCGGCTGGAGGGCGCCGGAAATGGCGGGTCCGTCACCGAGCCGACGGCTGACGACATTGCCTTGGTGTTGCACACCAGCGGAAGTACAGGACGGCCAAAGCGCGTTCCTTTGCGGCATTTTAATCTGGCGGTATCGTCGGCGAATATTGCGAACAGCTACGCGCTTTCGCCGGACGATGTGGCGCTGTGCATCATGCCACTGTTCCACGTGCATGGGCTGATTGCGTCGCTCATGGCCACTTTGCTATCGGGAGGGACGGTAGTTGTTCCGACCAAGTTCAACGCGCTTTCTTTCTGGCGCACGGCGAAGGAACATCGCGTGACGTGGTACTCAGGCGTGCCCACGATGCATCAGGTGTTGTTGGCGCGCGCGCACCACAAACCACCAGAAGCGGAGACACTGCGTTTTATACGATCGTGCAGCGCTCCTTTGTCGGCAGAGCTTATTCACAAAATCGAGGGGTTGTTTGGCGTGCCGTTTGTGGAAGCTTATGGAATGACGGAAGCGGCGCACCAAATGACCACAAATCCCCTGCCGCCGCGACATCGGAAAGCAGGATCGGTGGGCGTGGGAATAGGGCTGCGCATCAGCATCATGGATAAAGAAGGCAATCACCTGGGGACGAACCAGAGAGGCGAAGTGGCGATACAGGGAGCGAACGTATTTCGCGGATATGAAAATAATCCGGAAGCGAACGCTCGCGCATTCGTGAATGGGTGGTTTCGCACGGGCGACGAAGGAATGCTGGATGACGACTGCTATTTGCATCTGACCGGCAGAATCAAGGACATCATCATTCGCGGCGGCGAGAACATCGCTCCGCATGAAGTGGATGAAATTTTGCTGCGGCATCCGGCGGTGTCCGCAGCCGTCACGTTTGGGTGCGTGCATCCCACGCTGGGTGAAGAGGTGGCTGCGGCCGTGGTTTTGCACGAAGACAATAAGGTTAGCGAGGCGGAGCTGATCAAGTTCTCCCGCGAGTTGCTTGCGGAATATAAATGTCCTAAGAAGATTTACCTGGTGAAGAGTATTCCTACTACCGCGACTGGAAAAATTCGGCGGCGGACTGTAGCCGCAGCGCTCGCGGACCAGGCATGAAATTTCTGATCGCGGGGGCCGGGGCCATCGGCGCTTACATCGGCGCACGCATGGCAAATGCAGGTTTTGATGTGACGCTATTTGCGCGAGGACCCCATCTTCGCGCGATGCAAGAGCATGGCGTGCAGGTGAAAAGTAGCGAGGGAGATTTTGTGGCGCGGCCGGCGATTGCCGGTTCACTGGAAGAAGTGGGGCCGGTTGACGTTGTTTTTCTTGGTGTGAAGGCGCATGGGTTGCCGCAACTGGCGCCTCAGTTGAAGCCTGTGCTTGGGCGGGAGACTACCGTTGTTAGCACGCAGAATGGAATTCCGTGGTGGTATTTTCAGGGATTTGGCGGCGAGTGGGAAGGATTACGGCTGGAGCGTGTGGATCCTGGCGGGGTGATTTCTTCGGCCATTCCAGCGCGTTCGGTGATTGGGTCTATCGTATATTTTTCAACCGAGATTTCCTCGCCGGGCGTAATCCAACATATCGAAGGCAACCGCATTACGCTTGGTGAGCCGGATGGGTCGCGCTCCGATCGCTGCCGGCGAATTGCGGAGGCGCTGGTCAGGTCCGGCTTACGCTGTCCGGTTACGGCACGGATACGGCACGAGATTTGGGTGAAAGTTTTGGGAAATGCGTCGGTGAACCCAGTCAGCGCGTTGACCCGCGCTACAGTGGTTCAGATCATGCGCGATCCGGGAGTTTCTCCGGTGATTCGAAAGATCATGGAAGAAGTGGAAGCGGTCTCCAACAAGATGGGGATGGAATTGCCGATTTCCATAGACCAACGAATGGCAGGGGCGGAGAAAGTTGGCGAGCATAAAACTTCCATGCTGCAAGATCGGGAGGCGGGGCGGCCGATGGAACTGGAAGCGCTGGTGGGAGCGGTGATTGAGTTGGGCGAACGGGTGGAAGTCAATATGCCTTACACGCGAACCGTTTACAGTCTTACCAAGTTATTGTCGAAGAGTGCTACGCTGCCGCCTGCGAAATGAGCCATCCGGAAGGCGTCGTAGTTTTTTTGTATACCCAGGATAAAAATTATTGCTAGGGGTTGACAGCGGGGTTATACTCCGTTTGTTAGCTGGTCCGCTTATCAGACCACCTACCTATGCCCGCACCTGCCAAATCGGACTTCGAAGTCGTACGCAAGGACAAAGTCTATAAAGAAGTCGCCAAGCAGATCGAACGACTCATCATAAAAAAACTGAAGCCGGGTGACAAGCTCCCGTCGGAACGCGAGTTGGCGGAATTGCTGCAAGTGAGTCGCAGTTCCATTCGCGATGCGATTCGAAGCCTGGAACTAGTCGGGTTGGTGGAACCGCGCCAAGGAACCGGGACGATCGTTCGCGAACTGTCGGCGGGGGCCAAGATCAGTCCTTTTGCGAACGCGCTGGAGCGCAAGCGTGAACAGGTGACCGAGCTGCTGGATTTCCGCAAGATGCTGGAACCGCCGTTGGCGGCACGCGCCGCAAGTCACGCTTCCGTGGAAGAAATCTCCGAGATGGAAGATATCTTGAAACGGCAAGAGGAAAAGCAGAATCAGGGAGAAGCAGCGATAGCAGAGGACGCAGAATTTCACTACAGCATAGCGCTGGCTTCCGGGAATTCCGTGGTGTTGAAGGTGATCGACACACTGATGGACTTACTGCGCGACACGCGCGAACGTTCTTTGCAGGTGGAAGGGCGCTCGCAAAAATCATTAGCAGGACATCGGCGGATACTGGGCGCCATCAAGCGGCACGACGCGGAAGCAGCCAAGGCGGCGATGCGCCGACATATTGAAGACGTGGAAGAGATCGTACTGAACAACGACTTTAGCAAGTGAGAGGTTTCCAGTGGGCAGGATCGTCGCGACTAAAATAATCGACTTGGGAATTTTTCTAACCGGAATCTTTCTAGCGGTGATTTTCGATGGAGTCGACCGCCAGGCTCGGAAGAGGTTGCGCGTCAGGCCATGACGGAAATTTCTAAATCGTCTTCCGTAGCAACGCTGACACTGCGCGTGGCAGAGGCGCGTGTTGAGGATATCGGCCACGCGATCGCACGACTGTCCCCTGCCGACTTGCAGCGGATTGGCGCGCGAGCGGGCGACGTATTGAAAATTACCGGCGGCACGGTTGCTGTAGGACGCGCTGAACTTTCCGACGATGGATTCGAAGGAATGATTCAGATCGACGGCACGTGTCGCAGCAATTGCAGCGCGGGTCTGCAGGAACAGGTGACGGTGACGCCTGTAGAGCACGAACAAGCAGTGGCTGTTCGTCTTTCGCCTTTGTGGGTGGGAGCTGCGCCGGCGACGATTGCGCCAGAGCGCATGCTTGAGGATCTGGTAGGCGCCCCGGTGATGGCGGGCGGCGTGGTGCGCGTGCCGACTTTTGCCAAGGCCGTGAACTTTCAGGTTGTGCGCACAATTCCCTCCGGGCCGGTAGTGATCGGAACGCGCACGGACCTGCGCGTTGTGGAAGGCGAGAAGACGGCGGCTCGCGCTCCAGCGGTTTCCTACGAAGATATCGGCGGACTCGAGCGCGAAGTAGAGCGGGTGCGTGAAATCGTTGAGCTGCCGCTGAAGTACCCGCGCATTTTTGAGCGGCTGGGAATCCTGGCGCCGAAGGGCGTGCTGCTATACGGGCCACCCGGTACTGGCAAGACGTTGCTTGCGCGGGCGGTAGCGGCTGAAAGCCGCGTTCACTTCATTCACCTCAACGGCCCCGAAATCATGCGCAAGTTTTACGGCGAGAGCGAAGCCAAGTTACGCGAAGTTTTCGAAGAAGCGGCGCGCCATTCGCCCTCGATTCTCTTTATCGATGAGATCGACGCGGTGGCGCCCAAACGCGCGGAAGTTTCCGGCGAGGTTGAAAAGCGGGTGGTGGCCCAACTTCTGAGCTTGATGGATGGATTCGTAGCGCGCGGGCAGGTAATCGTGATCGGCGCAACAAACATTCCCGAGGTTCTCGATCCAGCGCTGCGGCGTCCGGGCCGTTTCGATCGCGAAATCGAAATCGGGGTGCCCAATGCGCAAGCACGGCTGCAAATCCTGAAGATCCATACGCGCGCGATGCCGCTGGCGTCTGATGTGAACCTGAAAGAGATCGCCGAGCATTCTCACGGGTTCGTGGGTGCAGACCTGGAAGCG
This sequence comes from uncultured Acidobacteriota bacterium, assembly GCA_963714785.1. Classification (GTDB taxonomy): domain Bacteria; phylum Acidobacteriota; class Terriglobia; order Acidiferrales; family UBA7541; genus Palsa-295. Next base: position 136,603 of record CAVQQE010000012.1, on the reverse strand, counting down.
CTGGGACAAGAAGTGGGCATGATCGCGTTGCGCGGATTCCTTTCGTCCTTTCCATTCCAGACCGATGGCGCAGTATCTACCGAGCTGGACGAACTGGAAGTTACGCGCCAAGATTTTCTGGCCGGCTTGAAAGAAGTGGAGCCCAGCGCAACTCGCGAATTCTATATCGAGAGAAGCACAACGAACTTTGCGTCGCTGGGAGGCCTGAAGGAGGTAAAGCGCCTGCTGGATGCGGTGATCGAGCATTCGCACATGCGGGACGAAATATATGAGCAGGTTGGATTGGCGCCGCCGAGTGGAATTCTGATGGCTGGACCTTCCGGAACTGGAAAGACCGCGATGGCGCGAGCGCTGTCGGGCGAAAAACAGATCCCGCTTATCGCGATCGATGGGCCACAACTGTATTCGAAATGGTTGGGCGAATCCGAGAGAGCGTTGCGCGAAGTGTTCAAGAAAGCCAGACGGGCAGCGCCGTGCATCTTGTTTTTCGACACGATTGACGCGCTGGCACCAAAATTCGGAGCCGATCAATTCGGCACCGACGTGTTTCAAAGAATTCTAAGCCAGCTTCTGCGCGAAATCGATAACTTGCGCGATGTGAAAGGTGTGATTCTGCTGGCGGCGACCAACCGCCCGGAGCGGATTGAGCCGGCGCTCTTGCGGAGCGGACGCTTCGACTATAAAATCCCGTTCGCAAAACCGGACGCGGCTGACCGCACAGCGATTCTGCGGCTTTGTTGCAAGCGTGTCCCGCTGGCGCCCGATATCGATTTCGAAGAATTCGCCGGGCAAACGGAGAGTTTAACCGGCGCTGACATCGAAAGTCTCTGCAAGAAAGCGACTCTCTTGGCAATTGCGGAATTTCAGGATGGCACGCGGGCCGCGCCGTTTGTTGTTTTGCGGAACGATTTCCTGAAGGTTCTGGAATCCGATCGCGGCGGTCAAAAGCGATTGAATCCAGAAAGCTCGTCGGGCAATAACCTAAAGAACAGCGCCGGGGATTCCTGTCCGGACGCACCTAGCAGAGCGCGAGGGTAACTATGGCTTATACGGAACTAACTGTTTGGACCCGCGGCATCATTATGGACAAAGAGGGACGCGACATCGTGAATTCCGTCTCAGCGTCTGCGCGCCTGGAAGGAAAGCAGGCGCAGGCGATGGAAAATTATGTGGACAATCCCGATCGCACGAATGCGCCGACGCGGAAATATTGCCGCGTGAGCGATGAAGTACTGGAGAACGAACTCACCTACGAAAACGAGCACCCCAATATCGTGGTGCTGGTCGAGGGGACGATGGTAAAGGGTTGGGATTATATGCGCGGGATGCCTCCGGGCGGAACGCTGGTGATCAACACGCACTACACGCCGGAGTACATGATTCGATTCGTGCCGGGCGCGGAACGGCTGGCGCAGCTGGTGTGCGTGGATGCCGCGAAGATAGCGGACCACAAGTGGCTGTATTACCGGCTAGGCGAACTCGGGCTCGATCGTCTCTCGACGGAAGGCGCGGCCGAGCGCAACAAATCGATTGCGCCGGATATCGCGGCTCCGTTGATCGCAGCCGTTATCAAGACTACGGGCATCGTGAAAATGGCTACCATTCAACCGATGATTGCGAACCAGCACGCATTTAAATTGGCACTTGAAGAATTGCACATCATGCCGCTGAATCCGGTAGCGGCCTAGGGAAGGAATCCATGTCAACCAAAGGCACACAAATACCAGAGTGGCTGAAGGTTCCATTTGCCGGCATCACGCCTGCTCCAACCCAAGAAAAGGGGCAGGATCTATTTCCCACCGGCAACTGGCGTTCGATACGGCCGGTGTACCGGGACAAGCTGCCGCCTTGCAACAACGCATGCGGCACGAACGAAAAGATCCAGGGCTATCTGGATCTGGTGAAGCGCGGAAAGTATCTGGACGCCTACGCGCTGATCAAGGAAGACATGCCCTTCCCTTCCGTCACGGGGCGCGTGTGTTATCACCCTTGCGAACAAGCCTGCAACCGCGGAAAGTACGACGAGGCCATTTCGATTCGCGCGGTCGAGCGGTTTCTTGGGGATCTCGGACAGGCCTTGGCGAAAGATGTGGTGAAGCCCGGGAAACCTAACGGCAAAAAAGTCGCGGTTGTGGGGTCGGGCCCGGCGGGGCACAGCGCTGCGTATCAGCTTGCGCGACTGGGCTATGCGGTGACGATCTTTGAGAAATCGCCGAAAGCGGGCGGACTCAATCGTGGAGGCATTCCAGATTGGGTTCTGCCGCAGGATGTGCTCGACCGCGAGATTGAGCGGCTGGTCGAACTTGGTATCACGATCAAGACGAACGTCGAAGTGGGTAAGGATGTCACCTGGGATCAGCTGAAGAAGGATTTCGACGCTTGCGTGCTTGCCGTGGGCCTGATCGATCCCAATAGCGTGCGAGCCGAAGGCGAGGACAAAGAGGGCGTGCACTACGGACTTCCCTTCCTTCGCGATATCGGCATGGGAACATCCAAGGTGAAGCTGGGCTCTCGCGTGGCCGTGATCGGCGGCGGAAATACCGCCATCGACTGCGCGCGCGAAGCACTGCGCCAAGGCGCCGTGGAAGTGACCATGATCACGGTGGAAGCGAACCCGCAAGAGATGCCGGCCTCGCCGGAAGATTTGCACGACATGCTGGAAGAAGGCGTTGAGCTGATGCACGGGCGAGCGGTAACAGCAGTGCTCGGCAACGGCAGGATCGAGACTTTGCAATTGCACCCTGCAAAGTTTTCCGGCGCGATTAATGCTTCGCCGATCAACATCGATAAAGAAGCCAAGCCAGAGCGCTTCCCGGTGGACAACCTAATCATCGCGGTGGGGCAGCGAGCTTCGCTCAAATGGCTACCAGACGAATTCAAGACCGAGCGCGGCACGATCAAGATCGATCGCTTTGGACGACTGGGCGATACGAACTTTTTCGCGGCGGGCGACGTGGTGCAACTGGGTTCGGGACAGCCGCTGATGGTGGTGAATGCGGTTGGCGATGGAAAGCGCGTGGCATTCAATCTGGATAAGGTGATGCGCGGCGAGAAGCTGGAGCCGCGGACGATTCCGGTCGATGTGATATTCGATTTGAATCGCATGAACATGACCTATTTCCCGCACTTCCCGCGCGTGAAGCAGGAACTTCTGCCTCCGACCAGCCGGCGAAAAACGCAAGAGGAAGTGATTCAGGCGTACACCGAAGAACAAGCGGTTGAAGAAGCCAACCGCTGTTTCAGCTGTGGCACTTGCAACGCCTGCGACAACTGTTATCTGGTCTGCCCAGAGCCGTGCATCGTGCGCGATGTGCGTTCGAACGGGCTCTACAAGATTTTGGTGGACTACTGCAAGGGATGCCGCGTGTGCATCGAGGAATGTCCAACCGGCTGTCTTGAAGGCGTACCGGAACTCGACTTTGAGACCGGCGTGGTGCGGATGGATACGGCGTTTGCCATCTCGCCGGGGTTGCACGGACGGCAGGCGGAAGAATTGAAGCATCTGGACGAGCGAGCGGCGAAAAACATTTGAGCATATTTTCAGGATCGGAGCGAACCATGGCAACGGCAACGGATGTAAAGAAGAGAATGGTCAGGATCAATGGCTGCGTGGCGTCGGCGCAGGCAGCTAAGTACGCCGACGTAGATGTGATTGCGGCGTATCCTATTCGGCCTTATACCGCGACGATGATGGCGCTGGCGCAAATGGTGGCCAACGGAGAACTCGATGCCGAATACATCGTGGCGGATAGCGAGCACTCGCAATTGAGCATTTCGCACGGCGCGTCATCGAGCGGCGCGCGTGTGTTCACCGGAAGCTCGGGCGTGGGCGTGCAGTTTGCCTACGAACTTTATTCGCCGATTTCGGGAAGCCGCATGCCGGTGCAAATGATGATCGCCGACCGTACGCTAGATCCTCCGGGGGATTTCGGCTCGGAACATACGGATGCTCTCTCGACGCGAGACATGGGCTGGCTGATGGGCTGGTCGTGCGACGCGCAGGAAGCATTTGATAATCACCTGATAGCCTATCGCATCGGTGAAGACCCGCGCGTTCTGCTGCCGCAGATGGTCTGCCAGGATGGATTCTTTGTCTCGCACATCACGGGCGACGTGGAATTGCCTGACACAGGCCAAGTGAGGGAATTCCTGCCGCCTTACAAGCATCCTTATCCGCTTGATCCGCGACACCCGGTGTCGCACGGGCCGCAGATCATGCCGGAGCAAGGACCGCCGCTGCAGCTCGAGCGTGCGCGCGCGATGGAAGGATCGATGCCGGTGATCGAGGAAGTCCACGAGGAATTCGCGAAAATATTCGGGCGAAAGTACGATCCGTGGCTCGAAGAGTTCATGACCGACGATGCGGAGGTGGTGTTCTTCTTGCAGGGCGCGCACGCTGTGACGGCGCGCTTCGCAATTAAGCATATGCGCGACAGGGGGATGAAGGTTGGTATGGTGCGGCTGCGAACGATCAGGCCATATCCGACTGAGCGCGTGCGGGAGGCTCTGAGCAAGTTCAAAGTAGTTGGCGTGATCGAAACCAACATGGGTTTGGGCAGCGTGAGCAGCGGCGGCGTGCTGTACAGCGAGGTTTGCGCCGCTCTCTACGAAAGCGAGAAGAAGCCGCTGGTCGTGTCGTTCATGGCGGGAATGGGCGGCGAGGCTATCGTGTTGAAGGAGTTTTACTGGATGACCGAGAAGATGTTGGAAGCGCAGAAGCGAGGCAAGATCGAGAAGCGCGCCCATTGGGTCGGGTTCGAACACTAGAAACGTATTGTCAGCAGCACTACGGTACGGAAGGGCCAGACAACGACATTGGAGGAAGTGAGATGCCAACAATTGAAGTTCAGCGACAACTACTGCCGATTCTAGGGAGCCCAAACCAAGGGGCGCGATTCTTCAATCCGGAATTGCCCTCGTCTGAGCCTTTTGTCCCGGGCCACCGGACCTGCGCGGGTTGCGGTCCGTCGATTCAGTACCGCATGACGAGCAAAGCGGCCGGCGACAATACGATTCTGGTGGGCCCGACGGGCTGCATGTACGTGGCGAACAGCTCGTATCTGTGCACTCCGTACAATGTGCCGTGGGCGCACACGCAGATTGGCAGCGCGGGCAGCTTCACCGCAGGTGTGGCCGCGGCGTATGAAGCCATGATCCGAAAGGGCAAGTGGCAGGGTAAGTTTCCGAATATTATTTGCGAAGCGGGCGACGGCAGCGCTTCGGACATTGGCTTGGCATCGATTTCAGGGGCGCTCTATCGCAATCACGACTGCTTGATTATTTGCTACGACAACGAACAGTACGCGAATACCGGAATTCAAGCGTCGTCACGCACACCTTATGGAGGCATGACGACCTTCTCGCCTCCAGGACCGGAAGTGCCAGAAGGAAAGACGCTGTTCCCGAAGGACCTCGCGCGAATGATGGCGGCTGGACATCCACATTGCTATGTGGCGACCGCAAGTGTCGGCTATCCGATCGACCTGATGAACAAAGTGCGCAAGGGGCTGAACAACAAGGGCGCGTCGTACCTGATGGTTTACACGCCGTGCCAGAAGGGCTTCGTCTACGAGACACCGCGTTCGATCGATCTGGGCAGACTAGTCGTGGAATGCGGGCTCTATCCGATGTGGGAATGGAATCCAGAGAAGCGCGCTTACGATTACAGCTTCCGCCCACAAACGATGCGGCCGGTGTCCGAATACCTGAAATTGCAAGGGCGCTTCGGCCACTTGCACGCCGAACACATCGCCAAGCTGCAAAAGTTTGCCAACGAACAATGGCGGATGATGGGCGTAGAGCTGCCGGAGGCTTTGATTCAGGCGGCGGACGCGAAAAACCTGGTAAATATGTCGGCTGCCGCAGAAGCCGAGACGGTGGCGCAAACCATATGAACACTAAAGCAGCAGTTCCGCCTGCAGCACCTGCGGCTCCCGAAGCGCAGGAAAGTTACATCGTCAGTGAGGGAAAAAAGCGCGGCTCGACGCGCGACGTACGGCCGGAAGCGGCGTTTGACCGCTACTACACGGTGATGCGCGTGCACGGAGGCGATGCAATACTCACGGACAACTGGCACACGAATGAGGTGCTGAATCACACGCGCAACAACTTCGAGGGAGTGACGTTCGCGATGCGCACGCTAGAGGCGTGGGGCGCGATGGTCGAGAACGACCACCGCGCTTACTACACGGCGGGCGGGCGAATTTGGGTGATGGATCTGGAGCCCTGCGAAGGCAAGAAGAAGCGCCTGCCCGGCACCGGAAACGTCGGCAAGAAGTAGAGTGGCTTCGCGCCGGATACTGCTGATCGACGACACGCCGGAGATTGCGGAGCTTTTGTCGTTTGCGTTGCGTGACGCCGGCTACCAGGTGTTTGCGGCAGGATATACGGTCACCCTCAACGAACTAATCACACAGCAACGGGCGGATGCGCTCGTGCTGGATTGTTCCTCCTTTGATATGAGCGAGGCGCTCTTCGATGCTGTGCGTCAGAATCCCGAACACGCCGAAACTCCTATCGTAATCATCAGCGACACTCCGGAGGCAGCGGACGCGAGCCTTCGTTCACGGAAAGCACGAAAGACGCTGCTGCTGCCGAAACCCTTTACCGGATCACAGGTTGCAAGAGCGCTAGCCCAACTACTGGAATAGATATGCCGCTTTGGAGCATGGACGAATGGCAATACATCGAGCGCGAGGTCGTTAAGGACCCGAAAGGCGTGCAGTGGACCGTGGCGCTGATGGATGTGTTGGGACAGGAAGGTGATCCCGACATGCCGAACAAGTTGCTCGAACTTCAGTATTCCTCGGGTCGTTATTTCACGCTGATTTACTCGGAAAGTGGAGCACTACAGCGGGAGCGCGGCTACGGATCGCTGGAACAGGCTAGGAATGCGTTCGGGAACCTGCTAGTGGCTCTCATTGACGGAAGCGTGAATCCTTCGCAGCCGGTGTTTCGGCAAGATTTGGAAGATTAACCTCCTGGATTAATTTCCCCTCGAAATAAAAAATAAGATTCTGTTGATAAGCGTGGAGGTCCCCAATTGCTTCGCGGTACGGCAACTTGCGTTTCTAGCGGGTGGGATTTAGATCTCGCATGATGACGTGGAGAACCTGGCCGGTCTGTCGTGCCTCGTGCTCGGAGACCGGCTGATTCATGTCGCGATTTGTTTCGGCATGGTCTCGATACTTTCGCGCGACGGACGGCAGACGGGCGCAGCCGCCGCGAATGAGGCCAGTCTTTTCTGCTACAGCGAGGCGCGTCTCGAACGGCCAGTCGCCAATTTTTCCAAGGGGCGCGCCGGATGCTGTCAGCGCATCCGGACCCTTGAATTCCAAGGCGTCGGTGACTATGGCTTCGAGGATGCTGCAAGAAGTGCGCAGCGCGACGTCATAATCTTTTTGCTCAAGCGCCTGGCGGCTATCGGCATAGGCTTGCTCAAGCACCGGGCGAAGATCGGAGTTGTGAACGAACTCGAAACGGCGAGGAGCGGGCACTTGCGCTGCTGCGGATGCAGGCGAAAACTCAGAAGCGTCGGCGCCATTCTCCATTCCGGAAAGCGTGGCGATGGCTTGCTCCAGAACGTCGATCAATCGATTGACGATCTCGGTGGGCGGCGCGCCTTCCGCGGCGCGACCCTCAGCTGAACGCATCAAAAATGCGCCGCTGAAAGAACGCGCCAGCCAATGTGACTTACTCCCTCCAGACAGTTGATTGATGGTTACGCCGCAGTCTTCCTGCCACGCGCGAGTTGTCGCCATCGCCGCTGGATCGGAAAGATCATCCGCTAGCCTTTCGCGAACTTCACGACCGCGGCGGATGAGACCGTTAAGATGGGTAACGTATGTTTCGATTTGAGTTCGGAGGCTTTCGTCGATGGGCATGGATGGATCTCAATACCTTTTGAATTGATTTTAAGCTCGCCAGGGCCAAGCACTTTACAAAAGCACTCGCAAGCCACTTGACAGTATGATGCCGGCCTGCTAGATTCCCAGTCCGCAACTGGTTCGATTAGTGGACCAGTATACCAAACTTCGCGGTAGCAAGGTTTTGGGGGGGCATAAGGTCGCGCGGGTGAGTTGTGACAATTCTGCAGAAAAAATTGATCTGGCATTACGTTTTTAAAGACTAGCTCGCGCTCTCGGAGGTATGCCTATGGCTGCATCTCCAGGTACTCCAGTAACTCCAGCTTCGCTGATTCACCCTTCCCGCATTCCAAACCGATGGATCCAACTAATTGCTGGCATCGTGGCGATGATGGCGATCGCGAACCTTCAATATGCCTGGACGCTTTTCACTAAACCGATACAAGCTCATTTGGGCGTCTCGCTCGTAGCTGTCCAGTGGACTTTCACTTTGTTCGTGGCACTGGAGACGTGGCTTGTACCGTTCGAAGGATTTCTAGTGGATAAGATCGGGCCCCGATTCATGCTGGGGTTCGGCTCGATTTTGGTGGCTCTTGGATGGGTTGGATCGGGCTATGCCGAGTCGATCAACGGCCTCTATCTTTGGTACGGGATTGGCGGCATCGGCGCCGGAATCGTGTACGGCGGCGCAATCGGCAACGCGCTGAAATGGTTTCCGGACCACCGCGGTCTTTGCGTTGGGCTAACCGCCGGAGCCTTCGGCATCGGCACGGCGACCACGATCGCACCGGTGGCCGACATGCTAAAAACTTCCGGCTATCAGCACACCTTCATCGTCTGGGGGATTATCCAGGGAGTCGTTGTGCTAGCTGCTTCCCTCTTTTTGGCAAGGCCGCCGGTTGGGTGGACACCGCCTAGCTGGAAAGAGAAAGAAGCGAAGATTAAATTGAAAGTGAATACCTCGGCTGTAGATATGACGCCGTGGGAAATGTTACGGCAGCCATCTTTCTACGTGATCTACGTGATGATGACGATGTTAGCCTTTGGAGGGCTGGTGGTTACGGCGCAATTGAATCCCATGGCATCGTCGTACCATGTGGACAAGGTGGTGGTGGCCTTCGGCATGACCGCGTTGGTGCTAGCCATCACGGTCGATAGGCTGCTGAACGGGCTAACACGCCCGTTCTGGGGATGGGTGTCCGATAACATCGGCCGCGAGAACGCCATCTTCATCGCGTTTGTGTTAGAGGCAATCGCAGTGTATGCCTTGCTGCAACTGATCAACCGTCCAGTCTGGTTCGTGGCGCTGTCGGGATTATGTTTCTTCGCCTGGGGCAATATTTTCTCGTTGTTTCCGTCGATAACCGGCGACCTATACGGAAACAAATGGGCGACGACAAATTATGGGATCGTGTACACGGCCAAGGGGGTTGCGGCAGCCTTTGCGGGGCCCGGCGCCGCGTGGCTGTTTGCGAAAACGGGATCGTGGTCGAAGGTGTTCTGGGCCATGATCATATGCGATCTGATTGCGGCGTTTATGGCCTTGCTTTGGTTGAAGCCTCTGGCAGCGAAGGTGGTCCGCAGATCGGAGACCAATGCTGCGGGTGTTGAGGCGACCGGAACGCCGGTAAAAACGCGCGGCATCGCGTAACAACCTGACTACAGAAAATCAGAGTGCGCTCGATGTCCGGGCGGACTCGCCCTTTATCGACGCCTAGATTTCGGGATGCGCTGTAGCATCTCGAGAGAATGCGGTAGCTTGCCGGAGACAGCGGTGCCAGCGCATTACCAAACGGGACGCCACGCAAACCTCTCAGGCAGTTGTTAAGATCCGGGCAGCCATTGATTTCATGTACCGATTCCATAGCCGATAAGTTTTTCCAGAATCAAAGCGGACGTGTGGCAACTGATCCGCTCAAGAGGCAGGAAGCCGGGGTTAAACCAGGATCTGAACAATGTTTCAGGTCGAGATCCAACGCGGCAAGATTTGGGTTGTTATTGGAAGCCAAAACATATTCTCGCAAGGAGACCAGCGTTTCGGTGCCGTGCGGCGCCGTGTTGATGCGGCGGAACAGTTCCTGGCGAGGAGATTCGACGGCGACATACAACGCGGCCAACGTGGAGGGCCTGGTGCGTTCTTGTAATCAGATGCCGCGCGCACGATGGCAGCCTCGTCGGGTGCAAAGTCATGCGACAGCATCTCAGAAAACTCGAGCCGCTGCTGTTCGTTCATCGCGCGGTAGGCACTAATAATTTCCTGCGCCAGCGCTTTGAGACGCCCCACCGCGCTCGGAAGCAGATGGCAGCAAATGAAAGACATACCCGTGCCACGGCGTTCGCGGAGTGCCCGCAGCAGGTTACTGAAGAACCGGGGCATAATCCTCCGATTATAATGAAGTTTGAAGCCCGGGCTCGGCGAAATGCGCTCCGCGTGTGATTCCAAGGGCATATAAAGAATGGTACTTGGTCGATGTCACAAAAATATTTCAGATTCGCTATAGGAAGGGGGTATGAGTGACACGGTAGGCGAGCTAAGTAGGCAGCGTGTTGCCGCGTGTTTCCGCGGACAACGGAATCAAAAGGAGGCCAAGAGCAAAAGCGATGGACGTCATGGCCACGGGAACGCCCAGCGAGCCGAAATGACGGACGCCTGCCCCTACCAGGAAAGTGATTCCAGCACCGCCGAATCGAGCAAACGAGGTGGAAAAAGCGAAGGCGCTGGCGCGACACTCGGTGGGATATTGCTCTGGCAACCAGAGAGTATAGACGGCGAAGTTGGCGCCCCCCAAACCCAAAAAGAAGAGGCAAATGAAAAACCATGGGAGCGCGCCAGGGCCAAGATAGAAAATCTTACCGAAGGTGAGCGCAATAAAGACCATCATAAGTGTAAAGAAAACTGCGAGAGCGCCGCGCCGACCGAGTGCCTCCGCGAGCCGCGGCATCGCCAAGCAGCCGAGAATGGTCGCGAATGAAACCAGCATAATTGCCCAGGATGCGAGTTGCGCAGCTTGGGGACCGACGCGTCCGCCAGCCTCGGCGAGCGCCGTGGTTGCGGCGGGAACATATACGGTTCCGGCCCAGAGCCCGCAGATAGATACCAGCATCAGTAAAGCGTTAACGATAGTGCGGCGGCGCCAGGGGACCGAAAACAGCGTAGCGAACGGGCGCCAAACGGCCCAGGAACGTACAACACTTTCTTTCTTTTTCCAGGGAGCGGGCTCCGTAACTCCGTGGCGAATCCAGGCGAGCAGTAATGCCGGTACACCGCCCACAATGAACATGGTGCGCCAGCCATATCGACTGCCAATGCCGTAGTTCGCGAGAGCAGCAAGAAATATGCCAACGTAATAACCGGTGTGCATCAAGCCGGCGCCCAGCCGGCGCCGGCTTTCGGGCCATTCCTCTGCAACGAAAGTTCCGCCCATGGCCCATTCTCCGCCAATGCCAATGCCGGCAAGGAGGCGGAGAATCGCAAGCTGCCACACGCTGGTGACGAAGGCACTCAAAAAAGTGAAAAGAGAATACCAGACGATGGTCAGCATCAGCGTGCGCACGCGACCGAATTTGTCCCCGACCGGCCCCCAAAGAAACGCAAGGCCCCAGCCGACCAAGAACAGGGCGAAAAGCAAACCGCCGTAGTATCCGATGTTGGCTTTGGTAGCTGCGATGCCGGAGCGCGGAAGAAGTTCGCGTAACGAGGGAACGAGAACAAGGGCGTAGACGAAGGAGTCCATGCCGTCTAGCGTCCAGCCGCCCCACGACGCCCAGAAGCCGCGAATCTGATTTCGAGTAAGAGGCTGAGCCGGGCTAGTGTGATTGGCTTCGTTCGCTTCTGCAGGGCTCACGTTAGCGGCACACTATATCAAAGGCGCATTTTTTGGTATTAGAAATTGCCAAAAACGAGCGACCTTCAATCTTGCGGATATGAATATGGTAGACTCCGCGGCCAGCTAGCCGGAAGCGAACCACAACCTGATCTGTGAATTAGCGAATCTGCTTCGGCTGCCGCCAGCGCGTCCGGTTTAGCTCGTTTCGGATAGCTCGAGTAGTGGCGGATTCGAATTTTCTTAAGGGCTATTCGGCTGAAGGGAGTATCGACGATGGGAACCCCCGGTCCTATGCCAACTTCTTCGGTGCTACATCCTGCAATCGAAAAGCCTTTCTATCGAAGCTTGTGGGGCCAGGTCCTGGTGGCCATAGCCATCGCGATCGCGCTTGGGTATTTCACGCCCCACACAGCTGTGGCCATGAAACCTCTCGGCGACGCCTTCATCCGGCTAATTAGCATGATGATTACGCTGGTGATTTTTTGCACCGTGGTCACAGGCATCGCCAGGATGCAGGATATGAAGAAGGTTGGCCGAGTCGGCGGCAAGGCGCTTTTGTATTTCGAGATCGTGTCGACGCTGGCTTTGCTGGTCGGTATGGTGGTCGGCAACGTGGTGCATACCGGCGCCGGTTTCAACATTAATCCTGCGACTCTCGATGCCAAAGCGGTGGCCAATTACGCGGGCGCGGCTAAGGCGCAAAGCGTTAGCGACTTTATCATGCACATTATCCCGACGACGGCGGTGGACGCGTTCGCCAAGGGAGATATTTTGCAGGTGGTGCTGATTTCGATTTTGTTCGGATTTGCTTTGTCGGCAATGGGCAGCTTTGCCAAACCGATGGTGGATTTCCTCGAATCGCTTATGCGAGCGGTTTTTGGCGTGATCAATATTGTGATGAAGTTCGCTCCGATTGGTGCATTTGGAGCGATGACGTTCACCATCGGCGCGTATGGGATTTCGTCGCTCGGTCCGCTGGTCAAACTGGTCCTCACGTTCTGGATCACGTGCATACTTTTTGTGCTGATCGTAATGGGCGGCATCGCCTGGCTGGCGGGGTTCAACATCATTAAATATCTTCTATCAGTAGTGTCCCAACGTTATGCGAACAAAATCAATTGGTTATCGGAAACCGGTTGAATTTCGTCGCTGATCGTTTGTGCAAGTAGTTGATCCAGCGGGATTTTCTCGAACATGGTCAGGCTGAGGATCTGTAGGATTTCATACAGGCTGGCCGAGAGATGCAATCGCTTTTTGACGATGGCGACCAGAACGTAGACAGAGACGGCGATCCAGATTTGTGACCTGACCGCGTTCTCCGAAGTTCCGAAGAAAGCTTTGATTCGCAGATGCTGCTTGATCCATTTGAAGAAGAGCTCTACTTGCCAGCGGCAGCGGTATAGTTCGGTGATCGTAAATGCTGGCAAGACGAAGTTGTTGGTAAGAAAGATCAGGGTCTTGGCGGTTTCGGGGTCCTTGAAGCGAATGCGGCGCAGCGGTGCCTCGAAGCCTTGGTGCGAGTAGAAGCCAGTAAGGACGACACTTTGGTCACAGATCAACCCCGTCTTGCGATCGACCGGATGCGAGTAGCGGCGTTGGACCTTGAGGTTCGACTTGCCGCGGGTCACGAAGAAGCTGCCGGCTTGGTGAAAGCGATAGAGGCGCTCGAAGTCGAGGAAACCACGATCCATGATGTAGAAGGCGCCGGGCTCGGGCAGCAGTTGGTCGAGGATGTTGACCTCGTGCACCTTGCCCTCACTGATGTGAATGAAGGTAGGGATGTTGCCGCGCAGATCGAGCAGTGTATGCAGCTTGATGGCTGCCTTGGCCGTGCGGAATACCGCCCACGGAAATACCGACAGACACAGATCGATAGTCGTGGTGTCGAGCGCGTAGACGGTTTCTTGCAGATGGACGCCGAAGGACTCTTGCGCATACAACGGCCGGGCGATGCCGATCAGGCTCTGCGCAAAATCAGCATAGATGCGCCAGTCGCGCACAGCGTTGGCATTGGCCAGCGTATTACGAGCCACCGCCGAACGAATCCCGAGATGATAGAGCTTGGAATTTTGCGCGCGGAGACATACTTCGATGTCTCGAAGGCTCTCCCGAAAGGTCAACTGAGCGAACGCCATGCACAGGAATTGATCCAGGAACGAGAAGGACTTCACTTTGAACGCGCCTCGATAGCGGGCGACGCAACGACGAAAGGTGGTCAACGGAAGATGTTGCATCAGTTGCGCAAACACCAGCTTGCCTCGGTTCATCGATGCCCCCCACGAAGCTATGCTCCGCAGGGTCGCAGAACCGAGTTCAAATCGAGACCAAAAGAATTTGCCGCTTATGCGTTTCTCATCAATAATTTACGGAAGGCAAGAGGCACAATGTTGGGACACTACTGATCTTCTATATATAAAAGAGGAGATCATTCTGACGCTGGCGGTCAGCTCTTCGGAGCCGGCGCTGCCGACACTGATGGAAAAGATGGAGCAACTGGGGTGCTCCAAGGCGTTGGTGGGATTGGTGGTGCCGACCGGGTATACCTTTAAGACCGATGGCAGCAGCCTTTACATGACGATCGCAGCGCTTTTCGTGGCCGAGGCTACGGGCATTCACTTGACGCTCGGGCAGCAGCTCACCCTTTTTGCAGTGGCGGTGTTGACTTCGAAAGGCGCGTCGGGTGTGCAAGGCGCGGCGTTCATCGCCCTGGTAGGCACGTTAATGGTAATTCCTTCGATCCCGGTAGCAGGGATGGCTTTGATTCTCGGCATCGATCGGTTCATGAGTATGTTTCGCGCGACGGTGAATATGTTGGGCAACGGGGTGGCCACACTGGTAGTGGCGCGATGGGAACACGAGCTTGACCCGGAGCAGTTGCGGCGTAACTTGTCATCGCCTAATGCTTGGCGGCAACAGGCAGCTGTGGTTGCGGAGATCCCTGGGGCTCCGCAGTAAAAACCGGTCGCCAGGCTGTTGGGGTACGAACGAGTAACGCGAACCAAGAGGAGGAACGCGGAAATAATTTAGTAGGGGCGGTGCTTCAAAATGCACGGAATCTGAGTTCAGGCGAGTGTTGCGTCGACCGTCTGAGCCGGTGGAATCACTTCCGAGTTGCCCGTTCTTCGTCCAGAACCGAGCAAATTGCAGAACCAGGACTCACCATAATTTCCCGCTATTCTGTCGCCCGTTACCGCTGAAACACCTTACACTTGACATGGCTACTGTATGGCTGTAATCATACAGAATGCTCTTTCACGTAAATCCGTCCTCGGGCGTGCCGATTTATGCGCAGATCGAAATTCAAGTGAAGAATGCGATTGCCGCCGGCACCGTGAAAGAGGGCCATGCATTGCCCTCGGTGCGCAAGCTGGCCGCCGAACTGAGGATCAATCCCACTACCACCGCACGCGCGTATCAGAATCTGGAGCGCGATGGCGTCATTACCACCATTCCGGGTGGCGGCACATACGTCGCCGAAAACGTCCCGCGCTTTCTGAAATCGGAGAAATTGCGTCGTTTGCAGCCATACGCCAAGCACATCGCCGTCGAAGGTGCCCAACTCCGCCTTACGGACGAGGACATTCTGAAAATCGTGCAAGAGGAATTGGCCAAATTAGGAGAACGCGTTGGAGACCACAAATGAACGAACTTGCCATTGATACCAAGGATCTCGCGAAGACATACGCCGGCATCCGCGCCGTCAGTGGAATCAACCTAACCGTGCCGCGCGGATCGATCTATGGATTTCTCGGCCGCAACGGGGCAGGCAAAACAACCACGATCAAGATGCTGCTCGGACTTGTACGCCCCACGGCCGGTTCGGCTCGCGTGTTGGGCATGGACGCACGCAGCGCAAACGGCTGCCAGAGTGGCGGATGCTGCCATCCAATACGTAGGCGGCAGCCAACTGCTGGCCGATTTGAGTGACTGGAAGCGGCTTGTCGCGAAACGCAAGCACGGCGGAGCGCGGAAAAAGCTGGAGCTCTTTGATCTTGGCGAGTTCGGTGATGATGTCTTCGGTCATACCGTCGCGAAAGTATTCGTCCTCTTTGTCGCCGCTGGGATTGGCGAAGTACAGCACGGCGACGGTCTTTTCGGGCCGAAGAGCAGGCGCTGCGACGCGACGAAGCGCGTCGAGAACTTCATCCATTGAAGCGCAACGCTGCTCCGGGGATTTCACGAGGCAACGATCGACGAGTTTTTCCCACTCAGGTGAAACGTCAGGAAGAAGTGTGCGCAGGGGCGCGTGAGGCGTTCGCAGAATCGCGTGAAGGACATCGATGGAGGTTTCACCGCGAAAGGGAAGACGGCCAGTCAAGCATTCGTAAAGAAGGACGCCGAAAGAAAAAACGTCGCTTCGCGCGTCGGCGGGCTCACCGCGAAGCTGCTCAGGAGACATATAGGGAATGGTGCCGCCGGTGCTGTTTTGAGTGGAAGTGCGAGTGGCAAAAGTTTCCCCGGTTTCGCCGGTCGCGCGGTCGCGTTGAGCGAGGCTGGCAATTCCGAAATCGAGTATTTTCACGCGCGACTTGCTATCGAGCATGATGTTGGCCGGCTTGATGTCGCGATGAAAGACACCGACGTTGTGAGCTTCCTGCAAACCATCCGCGATTTGACGAGCGATATCGGGAAATCGCGTCGCGTCGAGCTGGCCGCGCTGGAGTATTTGTTTCAGCGTCGAGCCGGTGACCAACTCCATGGCGATGAATGGAGAGTCTTCGGATTCGTTTACTTCGTAAATCGTGGCGATGCCGGGATGGTTCAAGCGCGATGCGGCTTGCGCCTCTTTGAGAAGGCGCTTGCGGGCTTGCGGATCGGAGGCCATATCTGCAGGAAGAAGTTTGAGGGCGATTTCACGGCCTAAGGTCAGGTCCTGCGCGCGATACACGGCGCCCATACCGCCCTCGCCGAGTTTGGCTAGGATGCAATAGTGGGAGATGGTCTGGCCGATCAAAGAAGCGAACTCCATCATCAGCCGCACATATTAGGTTGGGGCAGAAAGCAAGTCAACGCACGGGAGCTTAAGTCCTGATTGACGTTAGAGCTCTAAGTTTACCGGACAAATAAAGTGATGCTTGGAATGTTGGGTTATCCGACGCAATATAAAAAGGGCACCCGTTTTGGAGTAGGTTTTGAGTGTTTGGCTCGAACCCACTACAGAAAGGAGCGCCCTCAATGAATAGCCGAAAGTATAGTGGTATGGATGTGCACAAGGAAAGCATTTCGATTGCGGTGAGGAATGATGCAGGGAAGATCGTGATGGAATGCGTGATCGAGACGAAAGCCAGCATGATTCTGGATTTTATCGCTGGGCTGCGCGGAGACTCGCACGTGACGTTTGTATGTCACGGTTATTCACCTCTTTTCCCTTGCGATTGTCCAGCCTCGTTGATCCGGCCTCAGTCATCAATCGCGCTGCAAGGGATGCGCGGTAGGAGCAAGAAGCCGGCTAAGGCGTTCTATAGTGAAGCGCCGGAGCACCCCAGAAATGAAATGCTCCGGCACACGTTTACTCGTCGGCTTCATAGGCGCCGATGGTTGGCCTGAGCGTCACATCGTACACGACGTTACGGAACTTGATGTTAATCTGGACCGCGGTGCACGCAGATGACAGCCCAACAACCTCTGGTTTTTCGTATTTCATTTCAATCACCTCCTTTGTTTTTTAGTCGTCTTGCTTTACGCTGTTATGAGGACGAAAGCGTTCAAGACAATCGTCCCCAGCATTGAGGTCACGCTAGACCCGATCGTCCGTCTAGGCCGTTTCCTCCGAGATCAAACGCCGGAGCGCTCAGCTCTCGAGTGCTCCGGCACCTGATTATTCATCGGCTTCGTACGCGCCGATCGAGTGTTTCAGCCGCATGTCTAGGGGCCCTTCCGGCCCCTTAAAACCTCCCTGGACGATCTCCGTTGCAGACTCTGCAACAGAGAGTTCCGGCTTTTCATATTTCATTTCAATCACCTCCTTTGTCTTAGTGGTGTTGCTCTTACGGTGTAATCGGAGGCGAAGCGATCAAGATCGTCGGCCGCAGCATTAAGGTGATACTAGAGGCGACCGCCCGTCTTGGCCGTTTCCTCCGAGCTCGAACGCCGAAGTCCTCAACGTCTTGAGTTCTCCAGCCCTTGGTTATTCGTCGGCTTCGTACGCGCCGATCGTGTGCTTCTGCGGGCTGTCCGGGGAATCACTGCTCCCCTTTTCGCCTCCCTGAATCGTCCATGTTGCAGACACTGCGACAAAGACTTCTGGCTTTTCGTATTTCATGATTTTTCACCTCCTTCCTCTTTCTAATAGTCTCAGCTGAGAGATTGACGGACTTCCGCGAGCGAGCGGTCGTCGCTCGCTTCCGCATCGTGAGACAAACCAATGTGGTTGATCGCGCTCTGATCGTTTGAAGACAAGTGTTGTTCCCTGGCGCGGAGCCAGATTTCAAGCTCGAGCGTGCGCATAAGACTAACGATCGGAACTTCTTTGCCCTGGCGCGCTCTCGCTAAAGTTGCTGTGAACGAACGCGCGTTCACAATTCCGAGCGAAGCGGCAACCATGCTTGTGCTGAGCGCGGCAAAGCTTTCCCAGTCTTGCGAGATAGCGGCCAGCGGCGTGCGTGCCATGTATGCCTTCCTTCTTCGGTGCAAGATTTCGTCAGGCACAATCCCGGCGAGTGCGCGTCGCATCAGGCTGCGACGTTCGCCGGGGCGCACCAATTGCTCTCGCGGTATCGCGAACAGGAATTCGAGAAGGTCGCGATCGAGGTAGGGATAGCGCTTCTCATAAGGCGGGTCCGATGGGAGGTCGTCGCACGCGAGTTGTCTGCGCAGGACCTCAAGCGTAGACATGCCTTCTTGAAAACTCGGCAGAGCTCGCGATAACTGCAAGCGGTCTTGGTACCCCGAGAGGGCCAGTTGATGACGCTTGACGAACGAGCGATCGAGCCACAGAGGCGGCTGCCGGTCTTTTGCCAAGCCGCCAATCGAGCGCGGAAAAAATCTCGACGCAGTTTCAAAAAACAGATGAAACCAAGGCTTTCTTTTGGCCAGGGCCCAAACTTTCAGCTGGTGTGCGAGCCTTCCGAAGCGCGCCCGGGCGAGGAGATCGGCAAGTTCTGGCACGGGTGTAGGCACGCCGCCTGTAACTTCATCACCGCCGATACCCGAAAGCACCGCACGATAACGTCCCGCCCGAAGACAGCCAGCACGTTGCCTCGCCGACTGGCTGTTCCTGGGGTGTGAACCGGGCGTGACCTGAGGTATTACAGTCTCAGCTTCAAACGGGAAAGGATGATCCTCGCCAAGATCAATATGGCAACCAGCGCGCCCTCGCTTTCGCTCTACCGTGCTGAAGTAGGGGCGCTCATTCCAGTTGGGTTCCGACTCGTTGAAGTAAGAAAGGGTGTCGAGCCGCGGTGTTTCCGCGCTCGTTTCGCCGATTACGGCATCGGCGACGCACACGATGGAGCAGGAATCCATCCCGCCGCTGAGTTCTGCGAGTATGGACGAAGCCGAGCGGAGGCGTCGCCGGACAGATTCGCGGAAGACAGTTCGGAAGTGCTCCTGGTAGTGGGCGTCCGTTCGGTAGCGGATTCGCTTACCCGGATCAAAGTCCCAATATTTGTGAGTGGTCTCTTTTCCAGGTTCGATCCGCACAAGACAACAGGGCGGTACGCTCATAATCCCCAGGTAAGGTGTTAAGTGGGTGGCGGGGAAGAGTGAGAAATAGCCGGCGATATACTCTTCGTCGAGTGCTAGAGTTTTTTTCGGGTGGAGAACCAGCGGATCTAGGAGGCTGCTCCAAGTTACCTCACTTCTGTCAGTAGCATAGTAGAGAGGTCGAGTGCCAATAGGATCTTTGGCCAAAACGATCGAGCGATCGTTGGGATCCCAAATCGAAAGCGCCCAGTCGCCCAGCAGCCGCGCGAAGCACCGAGTGCCCCAACGTTCGTAGGCCGAAGCCACAACCGAAACATCGGGTGAATCCGTTCCAAGCCTATCTTTCATGAGAGCGATAAACTCGGCGCGGTTATCGAGACGCCCATCCCAAGTGAGGACCGCTCCGGATCGGGTGGCCTGGGGTTGGGTCTCGGTCGGGGATTCTTTCGTAGTGTGGAGAGCGCTATACAGAATGTTCACACCCGGAGCAGAGTATGAGCGGCTGCCATCCGGTCCGTACGTTTCCATAAAGTCCTGTACTTTTTCGAGATGTCCCGGAGTGGGCGGAGCGCCCTCGTAATGCCATCTTCCGAACTGAACACTCATCGGTCGATCCTTTGAATCTTTTTTCCGCTCGCGGCTAGCAGCGGTCGAGCACCTGGTACATCTCGGACATATAGGGCTTGTCGTTGACAACTTTCCCGTGAACTTCGACCCAGGCGTGCGCCTTAAACGGCATTTGCTGCGCGCCGATTACCAGTTCAGCCGCGACACCGTGCCGTTTCAGCAAGCACGCAGCTGCCGCGGATCGCTGCAGACAGAGCACTTCTTTCCAGTACCAGATACAGGCCAGGTCAACTGCAAAGCAGATCCGCGGCACGCTATCGCGAGAGATCGCTTCTTGTGTGAGCGGAGCGTTTCGAACTTTTCCGTAAAGCCCCGCGAAGTCATTTTGCGCAACGTAAAAATCGAAGAGGACCAACTTCGAGTACGCTTCGAGAAGCAGAAACGACACAAGAGCACCTCCGGTTTTCACGCTTGTACTTGCAATTGATCGAGAAGAAACGCCATGCGGTCGATCAGAGCTTGGATCCTGTCGCTCAAGGGAAGCACAGGCGAATGTCCTCGAAACACGCTGTAGTCGAGAAAGATCGGAAGCCCGGAGGAATTTGACGCTTGCAACCGAGCGGTCATCTTCCGGGCATGCAGAGGATTGCAGGTGCCATCCGCATCGCCTGACACGATCATCGTAGCGGGATAAGCTGTGCCGGGCTTGACCTGGTGATAGGGGGAATAGGCCATCAAGGCAGCGAAGTCTTCAGGATCATCCGCGGTGCCAAACTCTTCGCGCCACGCGCTTGCGCCATCGAACAAGTGGTAGCGAAGCATATCGAGCATGGGAACCATACAAATGACAGCTCGAAACATTTCCGGACGTTGGGTCATGGCGGCCCCGACCAAGAGCCCGGAGTTCGAACCACCGAAGATGGCGAGCTTCTCGGGTGTCGTTCGCCGGTGTTGGATGAGCCATTCGGCCGCAGACAGAAAGTCATCGTAGGCGGTCTGACGGCTTCGCCGTTTTGCCTGCGTGTGCCAGTCGGTGCCAAATTCCGACCCGCCTCGTATATTGGGCAGCGCGAAAAGACAGCCTCGCTCAACGAGATACGCGACAAAGACGCTGAACTGCGGAGTCATGGAAACTGCGTGGCCGCCATAGGAAGTTAGAATTGCTGGGTGATTACCGCCCGCGAGTACATCCCGTCTGCCCATGAGAAACATGGGAATTTCGGTGCCGTCTTTTGAGGTGTACCAGACCCGTGTATGACTGAAGTTTTCCGAGTCAAAGGGAACATTTTTCCTAGCCCAGAGGAGCGGTGCATCGAGTCGCGGCGAGTAACGGAAAATACTGACCGGATGAGTAAACGACTCGCGTTCGAAAAGCAGCTCGTCGCTGTCTCCCACCCCTCCACTGAAGCGGATGGTTTCACCGCTCGGAACTGGCATTTCTCCGATCTGGCGACCTTGCAAATCAAAAATCGAAACGTGGGATGTGTTCGGACCAGTGTAGGAGACGTATAGACGGTCTCCGACAACACGCCATTCGCGGATTCGGGTGTCGCACTCAGGGACAATGTTGATCCACTGTGGATCCCTATTGTCGGTAACGCCTAATTCTACAATACGAAAGTTGGGCGCATCAAGATCGGTCAGGGCCAAAAGTTTTCCCGGAAGCAGGTGCGGACCGAATCCATAGTTCGCATTCTTGAGAACGATTGCGGGAGGTCCGCCCTCTTCAAAACGCTTCAAATAAAAGTCCGTGTGCAATTTATCTAGCAACCGGTACACAAGGATTCCGAGGCGCTCCGAATCTGAAACTAGGCAGAGCCGAATCGTTTCAATCTCGGCGGCGAAGAAGATCTCCTCGTCGTCTTCGAACCTGGTGCCGAGCACCCGGTGGCGCACGGCGCGATGGTTTCGTGTTTTGGAGTCGAGCGATTCGTGGACGTAATAGAAGCTCTTCTCATCCGGCGCGAATGCGAAGCCACGCAGAAAGCCTCTCGGAAGGGCGTCCGGTAGCGTCCTGCGATTTTCGACATCGAACAGCCGAAATGTTCCGCTGCGCTCGCCTCCTTGCTTGGTCTCATACAGGAGGAGACTGCCGCTCGGCGACACACGAACTGTCCGAACTGCCGTGTGCTTGCCCGTCCCAAATGTGGCGGGATCGATCAGGAGTTGGTCGTGGCCTTCTGGGCCCTCGCGCATGTAGAGACAGGGTTGTTCCTGGGTCGCGAGGCGCTTGCGGAAGAAATACCGGTTTCCCAACTTCTCAACCGACTCGCAGGATTCAACCTCCAGAAACTCGCGGATACGTTTCCGGATACGATCGCGGCCAGGAATAGCATCGAGGTACGTCCGGGCATACTGTGTCTGCTCGGCGATCCAGTGGCGCGTGCGCGGTGAGTTCTGATCTTCCAGCCAGCGATAGGGATCGGTCACCGGCACACCATGAAGCATTTCGGTTACGGGCTCGCTCGGGGAAAAAGGCGGAGCTGAGATCAAGCTAGACATCGTTCGCTCCTGGCCATCATTTTTTCTGCTTCACGAAACATACGGCGGCCGAGACTACGCAAGTAACCAGCCGCAAAGCCGTTCTCGGCAGTCCCGGACGAGTGAAGCGAGCCCGCGGCCACGATGTAAGCGAATGCGGCGACGAGCGGAGAAAATGCGGTCGCTTGTTTCAAGTCGTCGAGCGACACAAGAGGCTGCCAGGGTTTCATGTAGGCAGCGATCAGGTTTCCGGTAGCCGCTCGCTCATCTGTGCAGTTCCGCCGGAAGTGTTCACCGAGATATTCGAAAGTGAGGAGAGGATTTGTCAGGCCAGCCTCGGCCCAATCAATGAAAACGCACCCTTTTGGAGAGACAATAATGTTGCCGGGATTGAAATCGAGATGGCCCAAGGTGTCGGGCAAGCTAAGTTCTGAAAGTAGCGAACACGCTTGTTTGAGGCACTCTCGAAGAAACGTGAGCTCAGAGTCGTTAAGTCGCGCCGGCGTTTGCTTCTGCTGTGCGGCCATGAGTCCCTGCATGCGATCCATCAACGGGTCTACCTCCTCGATCAGCCTCGGAAGGCGCAAATCCATGCAAGCGTTCTCGAGCAGTTCGGCTTGTTTTTGGGTAGATAGAATCTGCAATTGCGCCAAGTCTTCCGCGGCTTTGAACCAACACGGAAGCTCCGTGCCTGGGTGATCGAGTGTTGTGCCCGGGACGTGGCGGGTGAGCCAGCCATTCCACGCTCTGTGTACTCCGAGCAGGTCGGGAACATAGCCAGGAAAGAGGCGAGCGAGACAGGCGGTGACCGGCAGTTCGTGACGGTTCGGTTCTCCCGTCGCTTTGAACCAAACTGCAGAATCGTCTGTTTCCAAACGAATGAGGCTAAAGGTAGGAGAGCCGTTCAGTTGGGTAAAATCTCCTGTCAAGCGGAGGCCCAGCGGATCCAGTTGCTGTTGTGCCCAGGCAAGTAACTCAGTTAACCATCCCGGCCTCGCGAAAGGCGCTCGACTCGCTTCCATACGGCTGACGTCCCATTCTTTGATCGATTTCTGAAAGATGGTGCGATCCTCAGCCGGTTCAATCGCCGAGCACGCGGCGTCAAGAGGCTGCCAAAAGGTTCCACCGGAAGGAGTTTCGTCGAGATCGGTAACTTCCATGATGGCGCAGTTCGGGAGAGAAGGAGGTACGCTAGGGACCAACAAACAGTAACCGCGGCATCCATACTGCGCATACAGTTCGGCTCCCAGTTGCTCGGCAATCCGCCCTCCTTCGGCAATCTCGACAGATGGCAAGAAGTAAGCAATCCCGCAAGTTAGGAGCAAGACCTCCGAGGCGTTATGGCGGGTGACAATGAGACGGTAGGTGTTTCGCTCTGAGCTGTGAACCGGTTGCATAGACTATTTCCTTTATGGCGTACAACACAATCATTCGAGTCCGGTATGCTGTAGAACTCGGTGGTTCTCGAGCTTGTGGATGAAATCGACAACGTCGCTGCGCACATAGTTCACATCTACTCCACAGTCTTTGCTAATTTCGCCTGCGATTTGCTCCTGGTCGAGTCCACTTTGAAGCATCTCGAAGACTCTTGAACCCATCTTGTTCAGCCCGAGAATCTGGCCTTCATGAATATCAAGAAGAATCGCTCCGTCTTCGGTCGAAGCACTTCGGATCGCATCTGAGATTTTGAACATTGCTTCTCTCCACGCGCGCTCGACTCTGTTCCGAGTGCACGTAACTCTCGCATC
Source organism: uncultured Acidobacteriota bacterium (assembly GCA_963714785.1). Lineage (GTDB taxonomy): Bacteria > Acidobacteriota > Terriglobia > Acidiferrales > UBA7541 > Palsa-295. Next base: position 112,471 of record CAVQQE010000012.1, on the reverse strand, counting down.
GGCGGACGCTTGATTCCAGACGAATGAGCTTCTGTTCGTAGATAAAAGCTTTCATGCGCAAACATCTCTCAACCCGAGAGATAGGAATCGGTGTCTGACCTTGGATAGGAATGCGATGTTCGCTTCCAGGACCTAGGACGGTATCGACTGAGCAGACATGCGCGTTTTTTATTCGCGAGAAAAGGAAGTAAGGCGCTTTACGATCGTGGTCACCCGCCCTATAACTTCTGCTTCAGTCCCATTCTTGAATTGCCGCGGGGCAAACGGTCGATCGGGATAAGGATGGACGACGACCAGTCCTCGCTCGAGGGTGCAACAGCCACAGAGATAGCGGCCGTCTCGTGTGAGCAGCAGGTAGAGAGGTTGTTCCCAAAATGTTGAACCTCTCGATGAGAGGAGTCTTTTGACTCGTCGATTGATCACCACGAACTCTGCGTTCTCAAGCCATGGATGGATGGGATTCAAGTCTCCACCCACCCAGAACACGTCGGAAACGGAAAAGTTCGCGAGGCGGGTGAGTTCGCCCAGCGATCTCCGAAGAAAGAGGGGTATTTCTTTCCACCGTTTGAGAAGCTCGCCCAAAAAACCATTCTGGATTCGAGGGTGTGCCTCTGTGGTTGTCTGACTGTAGTTGCGCCGGGAAAGCGGAATTTCGCGAGGGATGAACTCATCGGGAATGGGCTCGCTGCCGGTTTCCCCGAATGCGAGTCCGCTCGCGTGAAGGAAATCCCTAAAACTAATGGAATAAACAATACACAACGTTACGATTTTCTGGATATGGCGGGGCGCCACTGAAAGCGTCTCATAGTCGGACAGCGTGCTCGCCGCCGTGAAACACAACGGATCAGCAAGCCTCTGTGCGATCCATCGCGTTAGTTTCGAAGCATCCCTGAACGAGAGGCCGGCGCACACTCGCGATCGTCGGATCAATTGCTTAAGGTTCATTTCTCCATCATTTCCCAAGAGACGATGTCGTGTCCGGGCTCTCCTGGCCTCGGGTTGCGCGACTATTCGGCCGGATTGCGGAAGGGTGAGAATTTCGGAATCGATCACACCCAGAATTCTGAAATCTCTTCCAGGAGACAAATTGCCTTGGCCGAAAGGTAGCTGCGGTGAACGAAACGCAACCGTGCCACTACCGAGAAATGACAGGCGAGAACACACCAAGCCAAGGTCACACTCAATCAGGAAAATTCGCCTATCGGAGGAATTCCTAGCAACTGAAGGCACATCCTTCAATTGCCGTGGATCAATGCGGACGATGCTTTCCGGGGCAACATCCGGAAAGGCCAGCAAATCGTCGCGGCCGACTTTGGCATAGAGAAACTTTGCCTCACTTTGCGGTAGAAATTCCCGAGCGCGTTGCGGCTGGGCGCGGTACAAGAGTTGGCCTAAAGGTGCGATTGGAATAACGGACTCGGCGCCAGACCGTTCCACAAACCAAGGAACCCACACTTCAGTATCGTAGATGGAAGAATCTAGAATCACCGTGCGTTTCCTGGGAATCAGAACTTGAAGTTCGGGAATTACATCGAGGTCAAATCCGAACACCTTAAGCCAATTGCTCAATCGATAGTTGGTAATACGGCTGAGCGCAAAGAATTGGTAAATGTTGGGTGCGGCGGAAGGTGCAGATAGGCGATAGTAAAGATTATGCGGGATATAGAACCGGGACGAGCGCCCGAAAATCGTCGCTGAACGTTCGGCGACACGATAGAAATTTAAGTCTTTAGTGGACAGTATTTGCCGGACTCGCTCTACCCGGGGGTTAGCAACCAGGCCCATTCTTGAGCATGTAGCTAAGATCCCGTTCCTCGGACAGAACAATTCCGCAAGTGGCCGCAGTTGCGACCAGTCCGGAGCTTTTCTCCACCAGCAAAGACAGTTCGATATAGCTGAGAAGGCACGTAGCTGGACATGAACTAACTCACGGAGTAGGATGCCCGGTCATGGACGTAAACAAAGTAAACTCGCTCGCCGGAAGACGGCTCAAAGCATTGCGCGAGCAACTCGGCTTGTCCACACGCGACGTGCAAGCCATGAGCCGGCAGATTGCCACGGAAAAACAAAACGAAGAGTTCTTTCTATCGCATAACTGGGTGACTGACATTGAGCGCGGCAGGTTCAGGCCCGGCATGTTCCGAATGTATTCCATCAGCGCGATCTATAAGCTGAAATACACGGAGGTGGCCTCTTATTTTGGATTGGAGATCGCCGATCTTCGACGAGATAGCGCGTCCATTCAACTGCCGAAAACGCATCTCATCGCGAACATTGAGGAGCCAGAGACCGAGGCCGTGTCCCTGCCGGTCCAATTCAAGCCCAACTTCTGCTTTGAAGAAACCAATCTCCTGGCCAGAGCCGTCGAGAAGTGGGAGGCCGTGCCCCTCGGATTGTTACGACACCTCGACCTACGCGAGTCGATGTACGGATACATAGGTATCGAAGATTTCACACTCTATCCGCTCATTCGGCCCGGTTCGCTGGTGCAAATCGATGCCAGGCAAAGAAGGATCAGTTCTGCGCCGTGGAAAACCGAGTTCGAGCGTCCGATCTATTTCGCGGAACTTCGGGATGGCTATGTGTGCGGTTGGTGCGAGATTGACCGAGGAAAGTTGATGGTAATTCCCCATGCACATTCGCATCGCGAAGTACGCGTATTCGACTACCCGACCCAAGCGGAAATCGTTGGGCGAGTAACGGGTGTCGCAATGTGCATTGTCAGCGACAGGTCGCCCCAACCAAGAGAACCATCCCGCGAAAAATAACCGTCAGTCCCTCTTTCCTAAAATAGCATCTTGTGTACGCGGAGCTCTGTTTCCTCTAGTACTTCACGAACCGATAAGAGTCACTTATGCGCGGACTACAACGCCATCGTTACGAAGATGTGATGCGCTTGGCGGCAAGACCACAAGAATAGCCTGGGCAGACGCTGATTAAAATCGGCTCGAATGCCTGCGTCGGATAGCGGGATCGGAAGAAAAAAACAACTTCAAACATTTGGAAATAGACGACTTCAGTCGTGCAGCACAACGCTCAGAAGAGAGCTGTTGATGTGTAATCCTCCGTTGTAATAAATGAATCCCAGCTTCTTGAATTTATTCATGAAAAAATTAACGCGGGAGCGCGTGGTCCCAATCATTTCCGCCAGCATTTCTTGGGAGATTTTGGCGACCAGTTTTCGAGGCTGGTCTTGCTTGCCATAACGAGCGAGCAATAGAAGCGTCCTCGCCAAGCGTTTTTCGCTGGAATTGAAAAGTTGATCGACCAGGTCCTCTTCTAGGCGTATGTTTCGCGCTAGCATGTAGGAAATGAAACGGTCGGAGAGCGAATGTTCTGCGTGCAACACGCGAATCATTTCGTCCTTTTCGATAGCAAGCACAGTGGCATTCGTAATGGCCGTCGCACTGGCCATACGGAAGGGCAGTCCAGTAAGGCATCCTTCTCCAAAAAACTCGCCGACGCCTAGGACTGCTACCACAGCCTCCTTACCAAAAGTATTTAAAACCGAGAGCTTGATGCTCCCTTTTTGGATGTAGAAGATATGCTCAGACGGGTCGCCCTGGCGGAAAATATTCGCGCGCGCGCGAAACTCTGTCACCCGTCTGGACACGCTGGCAGAATCGAGAAAAGTTTGAGCGTCAAAAGTGCGTTTCTTGGAGGTTTGTACAACTTCGGTGTCAGAGACTTTCCGCATATCTGGCCCGAGCGCCGAACAAGCAGGTTTACTACAACCCATTATGTACGGTACCGTACCGAAGTCAAGTAATTAATGCGGAGGGCGGGCGTTCCACGGTTTCTTTCTGAGAGGTATCGCATAGCTTACGACTACTTGACAAGGCGTGATGAGCGGCTCTTTGGTGCTCGTGTAATTCGTGCTCAGGATTGTACGAAGCACCGCACTGATTATATTTGAATGGATCCGCTATGGACTGACTCGTGTTTTCCTCCCAGGTTCTTGCTGGGTTCAACTTCCTTAGGTGTAGTCTCAGCGGGTGCAAATAGGCCAAAAATTGCGTGCATTACGCGAAGAGAAATGTCTAGCTCAAGGCTACATACAGCACAAGACGGGTCTGTTTCGCTGCTACGTGAGCAGAGTTGAAAATGGTTTTACAGTTCCCAGTGTGGAAGCTCTCGAAAAGTTTTCTCGCGCGCTAGAAATTTCTCTTTATCGATTCTTCACGGATGGCGAAAGAATAGACCCTCGGAAGTTATCAACAATCCCCAAGGGCTCGGAATTAGAATTGCTTGGCTTGCTGACAATTGCTGCTCCTTTTTCGACGACAGCCGCGACTGTCGCCGGAGCCTTCGCGACGGAGAAACTCCGGAGAGTTCATCTGCTGCTCGCACCCAGTTCTTCGCAGATGACACTGGCCTTCGACCGGTTCGAAAAGTCTCGGCACTCCCATTGACCCCACCCTCAGATTCTCGTGGGGGGACACTATTTCGGAGCTTCACTACGGTTTGCTTTCGCTGCGACCTGTCGATTTGCTCGCCCCTTTGTCGGAGCTGACCGGGGTTTGTCCCAGCCAACGGGGACTTTTACTTCTGGGCTTTCAACGGCTTGGTCACCCTCACCGTCGCCGGAGAAAACTGCAGCGGCAACTGGGCATGTTCTGCTGGCGGGATTTGAACGCGCTAGAATGCCAACTGTTCGCTGCAATTGAACCTCCGAGTGTTTCGGCACCTCTAAGCGAGAAGATGGCCATGTAGAACACTTTCAATTTTCCCTCAGCGAAACTACCTCAATGCCCTGCTGGCTGCTTCAGATGCGAGTCAAACCAGGCGATGATTCGATTGCACAAGTCTACCTGGTTTGCGTATCGCCAATATGCCGGCGAATGGTCTTCTCCATCGTACCTTGCGTATTCGACCTCCTTGCCTAGCCTGCGCAGATCTACAAAAACTTCGTCGGATAGGAACGGAGTGACAACTTCGTCGTCCGAGCCGTGAACAATCAATAGTGGAGTCTCGACTCGATCGAAATCAAAGACCGGAGAGTTCGCGATATATCGGTCGCGAACGGTCCAAGGCGTTCCTCCCATCGAGCCCGGAAATTGCTCTTCCATGCCTGTGCCAAATGCCGCTCCGTTCTTTGCCATCTCTCCGTAACTGCCGATAAGATCTCCCATTCCGCTCGCATCAATGGCAGCCTTGAAGCGATTCGTCAATACGATCAGCGAAAGCGTGCTATAGCCTCCGAAACTATGACCCATAATCCCGAGACGTCCAGGGTCGGCGACACCGATCTCGATCACCTTATTCACTCCCGGAAGGACCGACTTGGCCATGTCAAGCATGGGTGTCCCCACGCCCACCGGCATATCCGGTAACAAAATCGCGTATCCGCGCGTAGCGAAGAGTTGCATATTGAATGGTCCCCCCGACGTATGTCCGAAGTGGTCGAAGCGATTCGACAGCAGAGCCCCGCCATAGACCCAAACGATGAGAGGGCAGCGTATTCCCTCTTTGTACCCGGAAGGGAGCAGCAACGTACCTTGCAAGGGCCGTCCATCGTCACTGAGCCAATGGATCAGCTTCGCGGCGCCCATTTCATATTGATCGAGTTGCGGATTGAGGTTTGTCAGACGTTGTGAATTGCGAAAGGATGGATCGCTCACCCACAGTTCGTTTTCGTGTTGAGCATCCTCTCGGGAGTACACGACTCTCCTTCCGTCTTTGGTCACGGCGACTTCCTGGGAGGTAGTCGCACAGGTATAGCACTGACCATTTTCAAGAAGGGGATGGCTCTCACCACTTCGCAAATCGATCCCGTAAAATCCGTCCTGTTTACCGACATCATCATGGGTCATGACGACAGTGGATGCTCCATCATCGCGCCACAACAGGTTTCCCGATCGCGGTATCATGGCGATGATTTCTCTATTGGGTATTTCTGCGACTTTTGCTGGTTCACCTCCGTCCGCCGGGGCTTGCCACAGGCCCCCATGGTGAATGAAGAAGATGGATTTACCTTTAGCGTCCCACAAGGGTTCTTCCGACCGAGCGGAGGGGTAGTCCGCAGGCGGGTCAAGCGCAGTCACCTTTCGCGGGGCTTTGCCCTCCATGCCCACGACGTAACAATCGCCCGCCATCCCTGGACCGTTCTCACGAAAGCTAACTCGCGAGCTGTCCGGAGACCAACGATATCGACCTCCATCGAATGCGAGCCGGATATCGGTTGCCAGGGTTTTGGATTGATTGTCCGCGATTCGAACGGTGACAAGATCGAACAAAATCTGCTGCGATCCAGGTTTCTCAAAACGCGTCGGAATCGTGTAGGCCACGCGCGAGCCATCAGGCGATACAAAATAGGTCGCGATTCTCGAGCTGTGAGCAAGAGTTGTCACTTCCCCGCTATCCACGTCGATTGAGATTAAATCGCGCCAGACCTCATCGAGACTCCAAGGATCGGATTGCGGTAGCCGGTTCGGATCATCAGAGTTACTTCGGCTTTGGTACAGGATGGCTGTCGAATCGCTCCCTTCTTCTTTCGCTCCCGTCCCAGCCCTCGAACCCGAAACCTTATTGACATAGTCTTCAAGAGATACTCCCTCAGGCACGGTTGTCACCAGCACATGTTGAGCGTCTCGAGTCCATTCGATCTGATCGCCACGTATGTTTTTGTCCGTCACCTGCCGTAACTCGTCACGCGCCGTGTCCCACACCCATAAGTTCGCGACCTGACTCTTCCCGCGGGTGGAAAAGAAAGCCAGGTAATGGCCGTCCGGAGACCACGCAGGCAGCCAATTTTCACCGTTCCCTCCGGTGAGGTTTCGAACCTCGCCGGGCTCCGGGTTTTGAATCCAAATGTCGGATCCGCTCCCCCAAAAAGCAAGACCGGTACGATAGTACGCTTTACTGTCGAATGCGTTCGCGCGTCGGTTATCCTGAACGGTATAGGCGAGACGCTTTCCGTCCGGCGATAACGCGATCGGCACGAACGGGGCGATCCGTTTGGTCTTAAGAATATCGTCTACGGCGATGGGCTTGCGCTCCTGTGCCGACGTTCCAGCCGCCACAGCTATACCGCAGAACAAAACGGCTCCGACAATTTTGATCCTCCTAATGCTGGTGTTCGGCGTTTCCAACAATCCTCCTTTGGCTCCCTCAGATGCTTCGAGTGGCGACACCATTCCTAGCGCTGCGTCCGGCTCAACATTGCCGATGGCCGCCGTTGCTAAAACATCAATTTCAAAGCGAGTTGAATGGAGCGAGGACCCCCGACTTGATACAGCCCATTAAAACCACCACCGCCCACGTTGAGACCACCTAGGTATTGCCCCAACGTTTCGGTCGATAATCCGAACTGTGGATTGATGGACTGTGGGCTTTGAAGGTCTCCCTGGGGCGGCGCAAAGTTGGGATGATTCAGAACGTTGAACATCTCCGCACGAAACTGAAGTCTTAATGCTTCATGAATGGGAAAATCGCGATGCACGGCGAAATCCCACTGCGCTGCGCCGAATCCTCGCAACGCGTTTCTTCCCAGGTCTCCCTGCCGGAGAGGAAGTCCTGTCGTCGGATCCGTTGGCGGCGGAGCAAAAGCTGCCGGGTTGAAAGCCTTTCCGCCTGGATATTGCGAACCGTAAAGGTACAAGGGCTGCCCCGGAACGACGTCGGGGCGGACTTGCGTCTGAGCTCCGAGAAGGGTCTGGAAGCTATCGTAATAGACATTGACCGGCGGGGCCGACCACGCTTGTACCACGCTCTCGAGCGACCAACCTCGCAGAATTGCGTTGCCGACTAAATTCGTCTTTGGAACTGGAATGTCGTAGGTAAGCGCTGCTGAAAACGAATTGCGCAAATCGAAGTCCGAGGGTCCGCGGTTCGAATTGGAAGCAAGCCCAGGAACGAAGTTACTGCCAAGGCCATAAGTTCCCACCGAGCCATCATCAATGGAGTGCGACCAGGTGTAAGAAGAAAGAACCTGAAGACCGCGTGAGAGTCTGCGCTGAAATTGAATCTGAAGTGCATTGTAGTCCGATGCGGCGGTATTTCCCACCAGAGCTGCGTTGCCGAAACTCGCGTTCGGCGTGGATATATAAGTCGTTTGCAGAAGTCGACGACCCGCCGAACCAATATAGGAAGCGGACAGACTTTGCTCTTTGCCCAGTTCTTGCTCGAGAGAAACATTCCATTCCAGCGTGTAGGGTAAGTTGAGATGGGGATTGAACGCGAGCAGCACCGCCCCTGGCGAACTAAGCTCCGCGGGTGTGATCGCAGGCGCCGCAGCATCGCTCGCGCTCAAGGGGAAAGTTGCGGTGCCGCCAAAGCCCGGGCCCAGGACGAAGCCGCTTGCGCCAAACGGATAGTCCGAGCCGAGAGTGTTACCGACTTCCGATGTCGCAAGGTCGTAGAACACCCCGAAGCCACCGCGAACCACACGCCCCCAATTTTGGTTCTCTGAAAGTTGGTAGGCTGCACCAATACGAGGAGCCACATTTCCGAAGCGTGTAGCGAAAGGCGAACTCCCCGCCGGTGCCAGAGCTAGATTCGATAGATTATTAAGATCGTACCCGGTCACTGCGGGAATGCTCGGTCCGCTGGTGGATGAAGGGGCAAAGTCTATGTCCCAGCGCAGACCGTAGGTAATCGTTAGCCGCGGATTCACTCGCCAACTATCCTGCGCGAAGAGTCCGAGATTCTGCAGGAGGAATGTAGATGAGCGCAAAGACTGCAAGGAAGCAAATCCTAAATTGCCGGCGACCGCACCAGCCACACTGAGGAAAATGGGAGACTGCGAATAGAGACCGGGATCGTGGGACGGAGACAGCCGGCGATAATCGATCCCGAACTTGAGGTTGTGAGAGCCCTTCTGCACCGACAGTCCATCCACTAAGTTGATCTGCCGCTGAGCGTTCCCTGCGATGCTCCCAATCTGAAGGTACGGTTGTGACATTCCGAAAATGCCGAATATGAAACTGGCGTTCTGGATGGTGTACGGGCTGGGGTACGGAGCCGAGGTGAAAGGTACGGCACCTCCAAAATTATCGAGACTACTCAAATTGGACGCATCCGTCCGGCTGTAATTGAACCTGAAATCATTCGCGGCGAATGGCGTAATGACCCACATGATCGCTGCAGTCGCCGTTTGCGTGTTGATACGAAATCTCTCCACATCGCTCAACGCATAGAGCGTGCTGCCCGCGCGATCGTTCAATTCGGAAGGCGAGTAGTTGTACCTCCCAAACACAGTGAGCTGCTTGGTAAGTTTGTGATCCACCCGCAGGCTGTAGGCGTCAAGCGTTGCGGGGTTGGAATAGCTGGAATTGAATTGAGCGACACCCGTCATCGTATTGTCAGGGCCATTTGGCAGCGGGTATGCGTTGAGAAACGGCTGGACAGCTGCGACGGCGGTTTCGCGCGCGTTCAGATCCGGAACGCTGCTGAGTGTCGTTTCTGGCAGCCTAAGCCGCAGCCCTTCGTAAGAGAAAAAGAAGAATGTACGATCTTTAACTATCGGACCGCTGAAAGTTCCCCCGAAATCGTTCTGCCGTTCTTCGGGCTTCGGCAAGCCGGCGTTGTTTGCAAACCAACTATTCGCGTCGAGCACCGAATTGCGCAAATAGTCGAATGCTGTGCCGTGGAACCCATCAGTCCCCGAGCGTGTCACGATGGAAATCTGAGCCCCCGGCGTCCGTCCGAATTCCGGAGCGTAGGTCGAAGTTTGGATGCGGAATTCCTCCACGGCATCGATCGAGACCAAACTGTTGGTGCCCCCCAGAACGCTGAAAGAACCCAGCGCACCGCCAGCTCCTGTTCCCTGATTGAAGTTTGCGCCGGTTCCGATATTCGCGCTGACGCCATCCACCATCCAGTAATTCGAAGCGGCGCGCTGCCCGTTCACACTGAATTGCCCTTCCGCGCCTTCATTGTTGGGGGTCAGGACTACGCCCGGCGTAAGTTGGATGAGCGTTTGAAAACTCCTCCCGTTCATAGGAAGGTTTTCCGCAAATTGGCGGTCTACGACGGTGCTGACGGCCGCGGATTCTGTGTTCATGAGTGGAGCGCCGCCGGTCACCGTAACGGTTTCCGATGCTGCGCCGATCGGAAGTGTAAAATTGATGGCCAGCGAGTCTTGAACACTCAAAATAATGTCAGGTTTGATGAGGGTCTTAAATCCAATCTTCGAGACTTGCAGCCGATACGTGCCGGGCGGAAGGTCGCTCACCACGTAGATGCCTTCCCCATTCGTCTTGCCCGTGTATTGCACACCGGTTGCGTCGTTAACTACACGGATTTCAGCCCCAGGAATTACGCTGCCCGACGGATCGATCACCAACCCGTTGATGATGCCGTTTGGTGACTGCGCCAAAATGCATCCCGCAAAAAGCGCGATCAACATCGCAAGAAATCCGATTTTGCTCACCCGCATTCGGCTTCTCCCCCGCTGAACGAATTGCTTCGTAATCCTTCGGTCTACGGAAGAGAGAATGGAAATGTACCAGTGCGCATTCATCGGAGAACGAATCGACGATACCAAAGAAGTAATTAACTAGGGGTGGTTTGGTTCGATCTTCAAGTAGGTAAACAGAAGAGGATTGCCGCTGGGCCTAACGCTTCCGCCGCTAGGCTCGACGGTAACAAACACAGCATTGATTTGTTCCAGCGTTTTTGAATCGTCGAACTTGAGGACCCATCGTTTCTTGGCCGCGTTGTCCTCGTAGAAAATCCCGAGGTTCAAAGCTTCGCGTCGATTGGGACCACGCTGTCCCCAGGCCTGAAATGTGCTCGCCGTTCGGACGCCGGCCTCCTGGTCTAGATCGTAGGCGTAGAAGATCAGCGACTTTCCCTTGGTGTAGAAAACGCGGCCGTAAGGTTTTTGCGTAACACCTTCGCGGGCCACGTCATAAATCTCAGCGATGTAGAGATCTCGGGCTCCCATCAATTCCCGAACATCACGGTCATGGGCGAGCAAGTCTTCCTGTTTACTGAGAGTCTGCTCTCGGTCGCGAAGCTGTGCATGAAGATCGTTGACCTGCACTGCGAGGCTATCGGCACGCGACTCGTCTTGCGCGCGCTGCCGTTGCAATGAATCGAGCTCAGTTTGAGTTTTTTGGAGCGAAGCCTGCGCGCTGTCGAGTTTCTGCAAGAGAGCGTTTCGATCTTGGGTGCTTTGTTGCTTCTCGCCTTCCCCGTTCTGTATCGTTTTTTCGAGATTCGCTTGAGCGCCCTTCATTTCCTCTAGAGTTGCCGACTGAGATTGAACTTCGCGCTGGAGGTCTGAGATGACTTTGTCTCGCTGTGCGAGTTGTGATCGCAAATCTTCTCGATCGTGTCCAACATCGCTCATCTGCTGTTCCAGGGCCTCGATTTGCATATCTGGCGTGTGCGAAACCGTCTGCATCACTTCCAGATGGCGAGCTCTACCGATTCGGTAGGCATAAATCCCCAGAGCTATCGTGAGCAGGATACAAGCCGCGAATGGTAGCCACACGTACTTCCAATTGATCTGCCTGGGTCGCTGACCGTTTCTTTGCGCGAAGACAAAACCGCGTTCCTCAACATCGGGTACTAGGCCTGCTTTCTTCGCCTCTGTCGGGATTGGCGCGGTGGGGTCGGGCGAGGTAGGATGCTCTGAGTTAGCTTGTCGCGAAATGAATTGTTGGGGAGAATCAAGTGCGGGATCGGCTGACAATTTCGCGCCGAGAAACGGAACGCCCACATCGACGGCAGCCTCGAACTCTTTCAAGGCTTGCCGGCATTCGGCACACCCGACAAGATGCGCTTCAAGCTTCTTTCGTTCTTGTTCGCTTAGCTCGCCCGAAGTCGATACGGCACAAAGCTCGAGGAATTCGTCATGGCGTTCCATCTTGGACCACTCCCCGGCCTCCGGATGTCTGGCTATCTTTTAACACACGTTCGGCGGGTTGCGGATCATTTGCGAACATTTGCTTGCGCAGCCTATCCAGAGCACGATAGTAGTGGTGCCGAACGTTTCCCAAGGGTTGACCCAGTTTTTCACCGACTTCCGCGAGCGTATATCCTTCAAAGAAATGTAAGCGCAAAGTCTCGCGTTGATCGACCGACAATGCACTCACGATTTTCTCTAAACCATTACGACCGAAGACAGCTTCTGCAGAATAATCGCTTTCAGTGGTCGGCTTTCCGACCACTTGAGTGCCATTCGATTGAAAGAATGGCTGCGCGTAGAACTCTCGCGACTTCAGGTAGCGTCGCCGGTCTAATGCTCGATGGTAAGCCATCTGCACAATCCAGGATCGCGCCGTGCTTTTGGATCTATCAAAGATCCCGCACTTCCTCTGGATAAAGAGAAACAAATCCTGGACCAAGTCTTCCGCTTCAGCTGCATCTTTGAGGATCCGGACAGCCACGCTCCGAGTGAGTCGTGCATAGCGTTCAAAAAGAGCGGCCAGAGCTTCGCCATTGCCAATGCAAATCTGTTGGAGCAAGCACTCGTCAGAAACATCTCGCGAATCGGCAAGCTTGTTCGCGGCAATAGCTACAGTAGTTGCTTCGGAGAGCGCCAAGGCTTGAAAGCGAGCTGGTGTAGAGGAGGTCAATCTCCGGTCACCGTCTGCGACCTGCAGGACTCTTCGACGCACTTCTGCAGGACTGTCGTCTACGCCGAAGTCTAATTCAATTACAGCTATTCTGCACGTGGTATTTCTGCTCGTGGTGTTTTTGCTGGTGTACCACTAAATAGACTATGTGGTCGATCACGTCATGTTCTTTAGAGCCCTGGCGCAGAAGATTCACCGGATGCGTCTTCGAAAGGGGTACACGGTCGAAGATATGGGCTATTTTGGATTTTCAAGCAGGCATTGGCAACAAATCGAGAAAGGCCGCCCACTTACTGGGCGCACGATCCTACGCGTCTGCGAAGCATTTCGGACGTCCATCTCCAGCCTTCTCCGGGGCCTCGATAAGGGAATATACAGACATGAAGAGATATCGCCGTTCCTTTTGAAGAAACTCGCCGCGCGCAGCAAATTAAAACACAAACGCCTGCTCCGCCTACGAAACATACCTTAGCCGATCTCTTTAGACAGCTAATCCGCTCGTGGTGTTTCTGCGCGTCTCCACTTATAAGCTCAAACGTGGTTGATGAACGCAAATTCTTTCGGTCTCTCGGGGCCCGAATTAAAGGCCTCAGGAAAGGTCAGGGATATACTCAAGAAGATATGATCTCTTTGGGATTTTCGGCGCGCCACTGGCAGCAGATCGAAGCAGGCCGACCTATCACTCTCAGAACTCTCCTCAAAATATGCGACACCTTCGGAATTCAAGCGGGACAACTTATCGCGGGACTTGATCGCGGCATCTATAAGAAATAGATGCGCCGCTCGCATGGATGACCGGCGGCGCGTCCAGGATAGACAAGTCGCTATCGGACTCCAGCCCACAACACGCAACGCCTTCGTCCCTTCGATCCCCAGCGGCTCCGGGCGTACAGAGCAGCGCAACTGGCGGTACCTATTTCTTAGCATACACACGGCGCTGCCAGTTCTTACCACCCCACACGAAATATATTTATGGCAAATCTTCTCGTGTCTCCACTGAATTTTGTGTTAGCGTCTTTCACAATCCAGCTGACGAAGCGCATCGTTCGTCGAGAGCAAGGAACGGCGAACATCTATCGGAAAGTCTTGCGCAAGGCAAAAGCGAAGTGCTTCGCGACTACACTCTTTCCTTTACACATAAATATGTGTAGACTTATACACAAAGAGAGCCTACATGCCGACGAATCTTGCCATCGACGACCATCTTCTCGAAGAAGCGCAGAGGATAGGACGGCATCGCACGAAGCGAGAAACCGTGTCGGCCGCGCTCGAGGAGTACATTGCACATCGTAAACAACAGGAGATCCTTACTCTGTTCGGCAAGATCGACTACGATCGCCGTTTTGACTACAAGCGCGAGCGCAAACCCATGCGCGTATGAATATCCTGATAGATACATCGGTCTGGTCTCTGGCGCTGAGGCGGAAGCACGAGACTCTCGGCGGTAACGAACAATTGCTCGTCACGGAGTTGTCGGAATTGATCCGTGAGGGACGAGCGAAGGTCGTCGGACTCGTGCGGCAGGAGCTGCTCTCCGGGATCAAATCAAGCGAACAGTATGAAAAACTGAGGCTCTACCTTCGAGCTTTTCCGGACGAGCCATTAGACACATCCGATTACGAGGAAGCAGCCAAGGCTGGCAACCGCTGTAGGGCTAAGGGAATCGTGGTTTCGATTGTGGATGTTCTTCTGTGTGCGGCCACGTTGAGGCGGGGCTGGAGCATCTTTACAACAGATCCCGATTTTTCGCACTACGCCAGAGTGTTGCCCCTGTCGATCCACCTGCCGCGAAAATAGCTGACAAAAACTGCGGCTAGTCGCTAGGGTTACTGAAAACACAGAACTGCGAATGTAGCTCTCTGTGTTCCTCACCACTTCAGAGAGAGTGTTTCTGCTGCCCACCTGCCACCGCCCCTGCTCCCCCTGTGGCGCGCAGCGCATAGAATGTTGGGATACGATAAGACCCAACGCAGGTTGGTCTTCAAGTGCAAGGATCCAAAATTCTTACCGAAATTGATTCAGTCCTTGTGACACTAGGCCAGCCATCTCGTTCCTGAGAAATCACACGGTCAAAAAAGCCAAGGATCTCGGGTGGAATGCACTTTGCAACGGCGCCCTCTTGAAGGCCGCAGAAGTTTGAGGTGCTAACTCACCACGGACCAAGAATCGTTCACCGTAGTCCAGATTCCTGATCGCTAACGACTTCCGCCGTTCATTCCTGGGTGCAGCGTTTGTACATTCGTTCTCCCCTGCAACGACGATTGGCATAGCTAGCTCCGATCGGCTCGGGCATTACTACGCAGCCACGCCGTAAAACCCGCTTCGTTGAGGGATCCGGCGGCCAGTCCCAGAATCATTTGCGTGGCATCTTCTTCGGACCCGTTGAAGCGGTAGCCGTTCATTTCAAGGAAGAGTACACCCGCGACAAAGCCGGTCCGTTTGTTCCCGTCAACGAATGGGTGGTTGCGAACGATGCCTATCGTGTAGGCAGCGGCCATATCGATGATGCCGGGAGAATCGCCGTGCGCACGAATCTGCTTCGGTCGCGCCAAAGCGGATGCCAGGAGCGCCTCACCGCGAAGGCCCACGGAACCGCCGTCGAGAGCGAGAAGACGGTCATGCAGCACGAGGACGTCGCGCTCGTCGATCCAGACAGGCTCTTTCACTTGGCGAGCGCATGCAACGTGTTGCGATAACGGCCAATGATCTCGCCAGCCTTCTTCATTTTCTTCTCGAAGCCGGGGTCATAGGGTGTCAGCTGATAACCGCCGTTCGGGCCCTCAATGAGGAAAAGACGGTCCCCTTCATCGGCATGAAGACGCTGCACCGCTTCTTTGGGCAGAACGACGCCAAGAGAATTACCAATTTTGCGGACCTTAAGCTCAACCATGTTCTTCCTCCCAGTTGTTATAACAATTGTATCAACGAAGGCCAGAGCCGCGCAAGAGTAGAAGTTGTGCAATCATCCTCTACGCGGGTACCCAGCTAGCACGGGGAGAGCGCATCGTGACCTTGAAAGAGTTGGTCCAACTCAAAGTCGCGGCGATGGTAGGCTGTCGGCTTTGAATCGACATTCATTCTGCCGTGAGCAGAAAAATCGGAATCATGGAAGAACAATTGAGTGGCCTGTCGCAATTTGAAAACAGCCCACGTTTCAGCAATGAAGAAAAGTCGGTCCAACATTATATGGAGATCAACATAAGCGAAACATTCACCGGAGATCTCGACGGCGAATCTACGGTGCGGGCTTTACAGGTCCAAGGCCACGATAAATCTGCCAGCATGGTTAGCGTACAACGATTCCAGGGAAAACTCGGCGGACGCCAGGGCACCTTCGTGCTTTAAGGTCAGGAAATGATAGACAACGGAAAGATCAAGGCGAAATGGTTTGTCGTTCCAGGGCCGGACAGGCGATCTTTCCGGGCTGCGCGGTGAAGGCGGCTTTGAAGGTGACTGTGGAAAGGGCTCCGAGGGAACCCTGGATTACTGGTTCGAATGATGTGGCGATGCTTAGAGAAAGCGGCCTCGGGATTCCGGCCAAGGCCGTGGGCGCCGTCTCCCGCAGAGCAAGTAGCGGAAGCGGTGTTGAGTGGATCGCGATGGATGAAGAGGGTCCGTTAGCCAAGAAAAAATAACGCTGCGTCACCTCTACGGCAATGGGCGCTCGCTTCACGCCTTTACGAACAGCCCGGACGGCAAGATTGAAATCGTGGCTTAAATCCGAGTATAGCGTCTTTACGGATGACCCATATTGACTCTCGCTAAGGCCTCAGCGTAGCATCCTCCCTGAATGGTGACGGTATTTCGGTATAACCAACTGGTACCGCCGCCTTGCGCGACGGGCTCGTCGGGGTTCCAAGCGTCCGCGCAGTGCCATGAAGACGTTTCCGTCACTCCGTAAGCACAGCGCCCGCCGCTGGGTGCCCGCGGGTTCGATCATCATCACTTTGGCCCTCGCTGCATTGGTTGCTGCGTTCGTGCCTCGAGCTCTCGGTGAGATCTTACCTTCCGCGCTGCTAACGCTCGGTATCGTCGGCCTATGCCTGGCCATTGCCCTTCACGTCCGTTTCTTGACCTTTGTGCGCCGCGCGCACGACGAAACCACGCGTGTTCTCGATTCCACCGAACGCGAGTTCCAGTCGATCTTCGATAGCGCGCTCGACGCTATTGTGATCCTCGATGACCGTGGGATTTGCCTGGAAACAAACCCCGCCGCACTCACTCTTTTTAGAACCAAGCGTCCAGAATTCGTTGGTCACTCTGTCCAGAGGTTTTTCCCACCTGCCGGCGACTCAAAGAATCGGGGAGATCCTTTCCCTGGTGGAAACATCGAACTCGGGGAAATTGAGCTCGTGCCGCGACACGGAAAAACACTTTTCGTGGAGTACACGGTGAAAGCGAATTACCTGCCCGGCCGTCATGTCGTCGTGTTGCGAAATATCTCCCCCCGGCGCGAGGCCGAGATGGCGCTGCGGGAAAGCGATGAACGCTTTCGGCAAATGGCGGACAACATCCAGGAAATTTTCTGGATGATCGACGCAAGTTCGAAGCAGGTCATCTTCGTAAATAAAGCGTTCGAGACTCTAACCGGGCGCTCCGCAAGTACGCTTCGAGAGAATCCCACTTCTTATCAGGAGCTATTCCACCCCCAGGACCGGGTTCGTGTGCTCACCCGCCTGGAACAAGCGGCCTGGTCAGGTCAAATCGATGAAGAGTTTCGGATTATTCGGGCCGATCACGCCGTCCGCTGGGTGTCGGTTCACGGGTTCCCGGTGCGAGATTCGACCGGGACGATGCAAAGACTGGTAGGAACTGCGCAGGACATCACCGCGCGAAAAAATGCCGAACAACAGATGGCCACTAATCTCGCGCACGCGGAATCGGCCTCGGCCGAGGCCGATGCGTTTCGCAAAACAACCCTCGCTCTTACGCAAAACCTCAGCATGGACTACGTCCTAGACACCTTGCTTCAATCTCTACTGAAACTCGTCCCCTGCGAGTCGGCGCGCATCTTGCTTGTAGAAACGGATACTCATTTGTTCCTCGCACGTGAAATGCAACATGCGGAATCCACCAGGCGCCTCCCGAAATGTCCAGCAACGCTCGATGCCAGGAACAACCGATTCTTGCTACAGGTGATCGCCACTAAAACGGCTGTGCTACTTGCGAATACCAGCACGGAGAGCGAGTGGCAGGCTTTCAACGGGTTTTCCCATATGCGTTCGTGGCTTTGTGCGCCGCTGCTGGCGTCCCAGAAAGTCCTCGGACTGCTCTCGTTAGGCGATTCCCGCGCGCGGGCTTTCTCACCAGAACATTTGCGATTGGCCAAATCACTGGCCATACCCGCGGCGGTCGCGATCCAGAACGCACGCCTATTTGAGCGCGCGGAGATCTATGGAGCGGAGCTGGAGCAGAGGTTGCGGGACTTAGAGCACGCTCAGAATGCCTTACGGCGAGCGGAGGAGAAGCTTCGAACTGTCTGAGGACAGAGTTATGGGTCTAGCCGTAGCACTTGCGGTTACACGCGTACTTGCGAAGATGCTATTCGGCGTTACGACAACCGACCCCACAACCTTTGTAGGGGTCTCTGCTCTGCTCATTGGAATAGTTCTGGTGGCCTGCTCAGAAGCCTTCGCTTTTGGGTGCCCCAGAAAAATGGGGCAGAAAAAGGAGACATTTTCATGTCCCACTTATATGTTAAGTGGAATAGCTTTCGGCGTGGTTGCTCACCAGTGATTTAGCCATTAGAGCATGGTTTGTCTTGCGCTGGCCACTCCCGTAGCGAAGACCTGCGACGCCGGAGGCGGCGCGCTTAGGTCGTAGCGGTGAGCGGCCAGCACCCTTACTGGTGTCTCTCAAAGTGAAGACTGTCGTGGTTCTCCACTTGACAAACAGGATGAGAGGTGTATTCTCCTCTTGCTTGCCAGGAGGAAGGAAGGACTTTTATGGCTGCTAAGCCCAGTGATCTCGTCCAGGGCACACTCGACATGCTTATTTTGAAGACGCTGGCCCTCGAACCGATGCATGGCTATGGCATCGCAGTTCGGATCGAACAGATCAGCAAGGGCGTTTTCCACCCCAATGCGGGTTCGTTATTTATGGCGATTCAACGCCTAGAGAGGGATGGTCTAATCGATGGCGAATGGAAAGCAACCGAGAACAACCGCCGCGCGAAGTACTACGTTCTGACGAAGAAGGGACGACAGAGACTCAGTGACGAAACGCGAGAATGGGGCCGGCAGGTGGCAGCCATCGCCAGGATTCTCGAGGCATCGTAGGGGTGAGCTTATGTCCTTGTTGCGAAATCTCGGAAGCGGGCTGCGGTCCCTTTTCCGCAAGGAACTTCTGGGAGGGTGTAATGACCAGCAGCTCGAGTAAAGATGTCGTGCAATGTGCCATTCAAATTTCTGCTCTTCTGGGCGCCGCTCTCCTTTCAGTCGCGCCTGCTATTGGGCAATCCCTTGATGGAGCCTGGCGCAGTGAGGGGTACGGCTATGCGTTTAACGTTCGAGATGGAGAGTGGGCGGCTTTCGAAATCACTTCGGCCACTTGCGTGTCAGGAGTTACGGCAACTCGCTCCGGTGGCGCCATGCCTGACCGCGAGGCCAGCTTCAAAAGGACGGACGGGGTGTCGTTCTTTCTGCGTCCGGGTGGCAGCAACGATCATCGGGTGTTGCACTTCGATGTTTCAGCCTCCGACATGCGGATCGACCGCCAGTCGCTGATGCCGGCAGTATGCGACCACCTCACACCCAATACTCCCCGCGACAACTTCGAAGTCTTTGCGAAGACCTTTGCCGAGCAATACATTTCCTTCGATCTCAAGGGCGTAGATTGGGATAAGGTAGTTGCAGAAAATCGGCCGAAGGTGACCACGGACACGAGCCCAGTTGCCTTGTTCGCCATCCTTGCGGGCATGGTTCAGCCCTTCGGTGACGAACATATCTACATCGATGCCCCGGCCATCGGCATGAGCTTTCATGAATTTGGGCTAGGCACTGAACCCTCGACGGAGAGCGTGTTCAAAGTTACTGACAGCGCATACCTGAAGAGCCCATCGCAGAAGTTTTGCAATGACCAGGTGAAGTATGGGCATATCGACGAAACCACCGGGTATCTTCGGATTCTTTCGTTTAGCGGTTTCAGCGATGCTGACTTCGATTTTGCATCTGACTTGGCGAAACTGGAAAAGGCGCTGGACACCGTCTTTTCGGATCCCAATTTGAAGCGCCTTGTGATCGATGTTCGGTGCTGCAGCGGTGGGCTTGATCCGTATGGGCTAGCGATTGCGTCCCGGCTGACCGCGCGTGAGTATTTGGCTTACACCAAAGTTGCTCGCGCCAATCCCCTGGATCGCAATAAATGGACACCCGGAGACCCCATCATCATCAAACCGAGTACGCGGCCGGGCTTTCGAGGTCCGATTGTAGAGCTGACTGGGCCCAGCACGAGAAGCACCGGAGAGACCTCCACCCAGGCGCTGATGGGGCGGTCGCCGCATATCACGCGCATCGGCGAGAACACCCAGAGAGTGTTCTCTGACCTTTATGGCCGCAAACTTCCGAATGGATGGGAATTTGGCTTGCCAAATGAAGTTTTTTTGACTCCGGACGGAAAAGCATTCGATGGGTCTGGAATTCCGCCTGACATAGAGGTTCCCGTGTTCGCTCCTGCAGATCTGGCTGCGGGTAAAGATTCAGCGATGGCCAAAGCAATTGAGGTGCTTGCGTCGACCAAGGCGCATGATGCGCCCCATGTTACCCGCGCTAAGCCAGGAAAATAAGTTGCACATGCTCTCCGCCACGAGTGAGGCCCGATGTCACTCTTACGAAAAATTACAAGTGGGCTCCGATCGCTATTCAGAAAGGAACAGATAGACCGGGAGTTAGACGAAGAACTGGGCGAATATCTCCAGATGGCCGCCGACGAAAAGATGAAGCAGGGCATGAGCCGCCAGGATGCGCTTCGGGCAGTGCGATTGGAGGTTGGGAATCTCGATGGCGCGAAAGAAATCGTCCGCTCTGGTGGCTGGGAGTCCGTAATGGAAGCGTTGTGGCGAGATCTGCTCTTCGCCGCCCGCATGCTGCGCAAAAGCCCCGGCTTCACGCTCGTCGCGATGCTCGCTCTCGCCCTCGGCATCGGCGCTAACACTGCGGTTTTCAGCGTCATGAACACCGTTCTGCTTCGTTACCTTCCTTTGCCCAACCCTCAGCAACTCGTATTCTTGCGCCTTCCCAATGCGACGCCCGAAGGCGTGGGCAGCAGCGGTGACGGCGACAGGTCCTTCTCCTACGCGGTGTTTGGAGCGCTTCGCGAAGAGCACGCCGTTTTTTCTGACTTGATGGCCTATGTGCCTTTAGCCGTCGACAAAGTGGCCGTGCGCATCGGCGAAGATCCCGAAGAAGCGGAAGGCGACATGGTCAGCGGCAACTTCTTTTCCGGGCTTGGCGTTTCCTTCACGCGCGGCCACGGGTTCATGCTCGAAGACGAGACCGCGCACGCCAGCATCGCCGTTCTCAGCTATTCCTACTGGACCACGCGCTTCGGCCGCAGTCCCTCCGCTATCGGTCAAACCATTTACGTAAAAGGCGTTCCCTTCACCGTGATCGGCGTGACTGCGCAGGGTTTCTACGGCCTCGAGCCGGGCTCTTCCACCGATTTTTGGATTCCGCTGCAGAATCGCCCGGAACTCACTGCATGGGACAACTCGCCCTCGCAGAACACTCTTTACAGCAGTCCGAAGTGGTGGTGCATTCAGCTGATCGGCCGCCTCGCTCCCGACGTGTCTGAGGCTCAAGGCCTCGCCATCCTTGATCCGCCGTTCCAAAGCGCCGCCCTTATCGGCCTGGGCACTCCCGATCCAAAAGCAAAGAAAAACATTCTGGCCTTCAGTTCTACGCAGGGAATTCAAGGTCTGCGCGACGACTATCAAAAGCCCATCCAAATTCTCTTGGCCATGGTTGGACTCGTTCTCGCGATTGCTTGTGCCAACGTATCTTTGCTTCTCGTCGCCCGCAACTCCACACGCGCCCGCGAATTTTCTCTGCGCATGGCCCTCGGCGCTGGCCGCGGTCGCCTTTTGCGCCAGATGTTAACGGAAAGCTTCCTTCTGGTTGGAGGTGGCACAGCGTTGGGTTGGATGTTTGCGGTTTCAGGAAGTCGGTCTCTGGCTGCCTGGTCAGGCGTGGAAATTCCGTTCGTACTCGATTGGCGCGTTTTGCTCTTCACTTTGGCAATCTCGATCGGCTGCGCCATTATCTTCGGGCTGGCCCCGCTGCGTAGCGCTGTCAGCGTCCCCGTGGGAGTTACGCTCAAGACCTCCAAGGCCACCGCCTATTGCGACCAGAAGAGCTGCTTGTCAGGAAAAGTTGTCGTCGCCTCGCAGATGGCCTTGTGCCTGATATTGCTGATTGGCTCGGGACTGCTCGTGCGTTCTCTACGCAACTATCAGACTTTGCCTTTGGGCCTTCGCGTGGACGGGCTTCTCGTGTTCGGCACGGATCCCCTCTCAGTGCACAGCGACGAGGAAAAGGAGCACTTTTATCAAAATCTGCTCGCCCGCTTGCGCGGGGTGCCCGGTGTTGAGTCCGCTACGCTCGTCGGGCACCGCCCAGGTTCCGGCTGGGGTTGGAATAGCGTTTGGGCCATCGATGGCGTTGAGCCACAAGAGCCTTTCTCTGAAAGCATGAGCGCGAACGACGCCGGCCCCGACTTTTGCCACACGCTCGGCATCCCCATTCTCCGCGGCCGCGACATTACGGACGCTGACACGCGGTCCGCGCCCCAAGTGGTTCTCGTCAACGAAACCTTTTCGAAACGCTTTTTTCCCAAGGGAGATGCGCTGGGCCATTCGGTCGGAGAACAAAACAAACCAGAAAACAGGTTCACCATCGTTGGCGTCATTGGCGACAGCAAGTATAAGCGTGTCGACGAAAAAACGAAGCCCACTCTTTACTTCCCTTACGCGCAACTCAACTCGGTTTCCAACATGCAAGTCGAGTTGCGCACCCCCGGCAATCCCGAAGCTCTCATTCCCAGCGTCAGCGCGGTTCTGCACGACCTCGATCCCAATCTTCCTATGCAGAAGCCTATGACTCAACGCGCCCAATTCGACGAGTCTTACTCGCAGGCCCGCCTCTTTGCCCGCCTCTCGATCTTTTTCGCCGTGATCGCTGTTTTGCTCGTTACTACCGGCCTCTACGGCACGCTCTCCTATCGCGTCGGCCGCCGCACTGCGGAAATCGGCGTCCGCATGGCCCTCGGCGCACAGCGATCACAGGTTCTATGGATGGTCCTGCGCGAGAGCTTGCTAATTAGTGCAGTGGGAATTTTCGTCGGGACTCCGCTCGCGTTCGCGGGTACACGGGTAATGCAGTCAATGCTTTTTGGGCTCGGGCCGACTGATGCGCTCTCGTTCGCCGCAGCACTGTTGTGTGTGACATTGGTCGCGATAGTAGCTGGACTCATACCCGCCCGCCGTGCGGCGACTATGGATCCGATCACTGCTTTGCGATACGAGTGAAGGGCGATGCCGACGCAATTAGTGCAACTTTCCACTCGTGTCCTGTCCCGTGGTGCTGTTACCAGTCAGCCGATTTCGGCCCGAGTTCGGTAAGCTCGCTTCCTTCTTCTGCCGCGCATTTTCTTGGGCACTGCTTCGGGTCAATTGCTGCGCCCGGCGGCTTCGCGGGCTCTGCTTTCCCGGTTCCTCCCAAACAGCATAGGTCCCTCCCATAAAGCACCCACTCGCCTTGGGAGCAGCGGCCTCTCGCTTTTGAGTGCCCCAGGAAAATGGGGCAAGAAAAAGAGAAAAAGGAGAAGAATTCAGCTATGTCTTACCTCAACTCTATAACTCTCGTCGGGTTCGTTGGTTCTGACCCGGAGCAACGTCAAGCGAAAGGCAACGGTTCGAAATTCACCGTGCTGTCAGTCGCCACACAGCGCTCTTGGAAGAACGCAGATGGTTGGAGCCGACCCAGAGCAGCGCGAAGCACGGAAGAACGGCTCACAATTCACCGTTCTTTCCTACCCAACGCTCCTGGAAAAATGCAGAAGACGAATGGGTTTCCAAGATCGAATGCCGCCGCGTCGCGATTTTACGTACGTGTCTGGCACAATACGCTCTCGACAACCTGAAGAAAGGTTCGCACGTACTCTAGTCGAGGGTAGCCTGATCAGCTCGACCTACGAGCTACCGGGCAAAAGCAAAAAAGCCGCAACCGCCAAGATCACCTCCTGGTCAACTCGCGCGGACGCCGTGCGCAGACTCGACCGCGGCAAAGCGGAACCGGAGACGATCGCTTCGCGTTCCAGCTCTTCGGCGGAAGTTCCCGAGCCCTCGGGCGAGCCTTCCTACTGACGTTCGAGCCCACCGGGTGCGGCGAGAGCCGGGGCCCTTTTTTTGTGCTGGCCGCACGTGCGACCAAACTCCTCATAGTTAACCGTTAAAGTATTACCTATAACTAAACTACTCTTGCAAGGTGGGGGGCCGTGTTGATGGATACCCACGGCCCCCAAACGGCCAGCATAGTCCTCCAGGCGACGTGCTCACCCCGAACCAAATCTGAGGATCGGAACACGTCCGTCTCTGTTCGGAAGCGGGCGTTACACAAAGTCATGATGGCCGAGAACGATTGCGAGTGCCTCATCTGTCGCCTGGAGGCCAATCTCCTGGTGGAATTGAGCGATAAAAAAGGTTTGCAAGAATACAAGCGATGGGTAGCGTCGAGCGAAGTCCTCGCCGCATTTCCGACCCCCTTGGAACTGGTTGCCCATCTTCATCGGCAACAGTGCGATGAGCGCAGTTCATCTCCCGATGAGATCCTGGTGGAACTTGTGGCAGCAGGTCCAAACGGCGCTCCCCATCCGCTCGTCGAGCGATTGCTTCTGCTGGTTTTCGTTCCGACCATGCACCGCACGACCCGCCAAGTCAGCGCAGCATTTCCTTTGCTCGCGCGCAAGGACACCGCCCAACACCTTTTCGCGGTTCTTCTGGAATTCCTCCATTCCCAGGAACTGCGCTCGCGCCAATCGCACCTCGCTTACGCCGTCGCAAGAAAGATGCGCCGTAGCGCATTCCGCTGGGCCATTCGCGAATCTCGGTGGGACCTTCCCGATGAATGGGATGGTCCCCCGGCGGCATCCGCAGAAACCGAAGAGAGCGCCGAGCGCACCCATCCGGAAGTTCTACTAGCCGAGTTTCTTGATAATTGCCAACGCCAGGGATGGCTGTCGGAAGAGGAACGGCAACTGCTCACTGAATTCAAACTCCAGCGTGTCTCGGGCGCAGAGATTGCGCGCCGCAGTGGCCATTCCATTGTCGCGATCCATCACCGCATACAGCGATTGCTTGAAAGACTCCGCCGAATCGCCAGAAAATCGGGAAGCGACACACCGGAACAGCTCGATTTATTCCGGACCTGAGAAAAGTTTTTGTCATTGGCCTTGGGTATATCTTGGATCCACCGCTCTATGCGCTCTTCTGCCATGGTTATTTCTTAGGCTCAACCATCGGTCCTGGTTCTCTTTTCTCCCGCACCGCTTGTGTCTATGTTTGGCATCCCCAGTACTAGGGAAAAAATATTTTGCTAGTACCCGGTCAATTTTCATTTCCCGTGGCTGATTAGTATAGTGAGGGGAGTTCTCGCCGGTTACTCCCGCAGACCGAAGCCAGGCTGATTCCGTCGGCTGTTGGCTCGGTCGCGCGTGCGGCCTCGCGGAGGCACGGACGCGATTGTGAGGACTACGCTGTTTCGGAGAGAACGCTCCGAGTGCGCCCGGACGAAGACGTCCGGCAAACCGGCGCGAACAGCCGTCCGTCGCCATCGTCTCCTCTGTATTCGCCTGTGCTCAGTCCTACGAGGACTCCCTTCGTTTTGAAACTCTAGGAAGGGAGCGCCTCATGAAACGAGTTCTTGCGAAGTACTTCCCCGCCTTTTCACAGCGGTCACCGCTGGTAATGATCCTCGCACTCTTGTTGGCAGCGCCCGCCTTGGCGCAAGGAAATTCACCGTGGGAGAACGCTGTCAACGTTCTGATGACCGCCTTTACCAGCACGATTGCACGCGGGCTGTCCTTGGTTGCCATCGTGGTCTCCGGTCTCACCTTCGCTTTTGGGGAAGGTGGCTCCAAGCGTGTCCTCGCCGGAGTGCTCTTTGGCGTAGGCATGGCTATCGCTGCGGTCAATTTTCTTGCCTGGCTCTTTCCGGCGGCGTGACATAGGGGACCTAGGAGGAGAACCGCATGTCTGACGCGAGGCGAATCAACAAAGTACATCGGTCGCTTTCCCGGCCGCTCACCATCCTGGGGGCCGAACGGAAGCTCTTCTTTTTCGCCATGTGTATGGGTGCGGCGACTTTTAACCTCTGGGGCAGTCTGCTGGGCGGATTGTTGATGTTCTTGTTGCTCTTTCTAGTGGCGCGCTCGGCCACGCAGACCGATCCGCAAATACTGCGACTCTTGCTCACTGCCGCTAGGCTCCGCCCAGAGTACGACCCCACGAAATTCAGCCCCATTACAGTTCGCAAGGAACGCCATGCTTAAACTCCAGAGAATTTTCAAAAACTACGAAGAAACGGGCTCACTTTCAGAGCAAGTCAATCTCTATGGATTCATTGGGCCGGAAGTTTTCCTGACCAAGTCCGGTGAAACCGGGGTAGTTCTTGAAGTGAAGGGCGTGGACTACGAATGTTTGGACCGCGCCGCAATCGATGGCTTAACCAAGCGCCTGGAGTCCGCGCTCAAATTATTCGACGAAAACTGCCGAGTCTACCAGTACCTGTTCAAGCGCAACAACCAGACTCTCCCTTTCAAGCTCTACGGGAATCCCATCGTTGATGCCGCCATCCGAAATCGTATCGCTTTTCTAGAAGGCAAAGCTGGCACGCTGTTCTCGCTTTGTGTGTACTACGTGGTGCTGTATCAGAGATTGGACGCCTCCGAACGCCTGGGGACCGCTCTTTCCCGGTTTCTCGAGCACCCCACCCAGAGTTTTTTTGAACTGTGCGCACAATCTTTCTCTACTAAAAAAATGGTCCTGGTTCTAGGGAAAGATTTGGAGGAGGCCCAGGCCGCTGTTCTTCACAAAGCGCGCAGTTTTATCCTGCAGGTGAGCGATTTTCTTCCAGCACGGATTTTGCCCAAGCAGGAAGCTTTTTCAGTCTTAAAGAAAACGCTCAACTTCGATGCCCAAAAACTTGGCGCAGCTCGGCTCAAACACGATACCTTTCTCGATTTTTACCTTCCGGAATCGCACGTCGAGTGCCACCGCCGGCATCTACGCGTGGACGACGACTACGTCAAGGTTTTGACGCTCAAAGAACCGTCCTCGCAGAGTTTTCCGCTTATCTTCGAGCGCCTGCTCGAAGTCGAAGCCAACTACCACGTTGTGACCGAATGGAAGAAAGAAGATTCCGGGAAGACGCGTCGGGCCATCCAGTCGAAACGTCGGCACTTTCACAACACCAAGCGCTCGTTTGCCAGCCAAGTCAATCTCAACGACGCGCCCGCGCAGGACATGCTGCTCGATGATTCCAAGGAAGCCCAGGTGCGCGAGCTAGGACAAGGCCTGCAGGAGATCGAAATCGCCGGAAACTATTTCGGACTATTCTCGTTGACTGTAGTCATCTACGACCGCGATTTGGCCAAAGTCGATCAGGCCTGCGCTGAATTCTACAAAGTCTTTAGCGTCCATGACGCCCAGCTCTACGAAGAAAAATATAATTTGCTGAACGCATTTCTTGCCGCCGTTCCCGGCAATCACGTTTTCAATTTGCGCTACCTGTATCTCGCCAATACCAACTACGCCGATTTCTCTTTTCTCTTTACACTGGACTCAGGTGACATTCGCAACCGGCATCTGCGCACGGAGTATCTGGCAGTCCTTGAGACCAACCACCACACGCCTTACTTTTTAAACCTCCATTATCGCGATGTCGCACACACCATGATTCTGGGCCGCACCGGCGCCGGAAAATCTTTCTTACTGAATTTCTTGATTACCAGTCTCCAGAAGTACTCCCCGCATACCTTCATTTTCGACCTAGGAGGGAGTTTTGAAAGCCTAACGCGGCTGTTCGGGGGCTCCTACGTCCGCGTGGGTCTGGAGTCCCGCGACTTCAAAATCAATCCATTTTCGCTAGCCCCTACCAAGGAAAATCTGGATTTTCTCGCGCTCTTTCTGAAGGTCCTGCTCCAAGGAAACAAGCCCGCCGAGCTCGAGCCCGCGACCGAACGCGATCTCTACCACCAGATCGAGAATCTTTACTCGGTCGATCCTGCATTGCGCACCCTCAGCGTACTTTCCAATACCCTGGGCCACGAGCTGTCTGGCCGGCTGGCTAAATGGACCCGCGGAGGGCAGTTCGGATTCCTATTCGATAACGTCGAGGACACTATTTCCTTTTCGCGCTTTCAGTCGTTCGACTTTCAGCGCATGAGTGGGTATCCCGAGCTCTTGGAACCCCTGCTGTTCTACATCCTGCACCGAGCCAACGTCGTCATCTGCGACCGCGAGACGAGCTCGGTATTCAAAGCTTTCTTCATCGACGAAGCTTGGGTGTTTCTGAAGAATCCCAGCATCCAGCGTTACGTGGTCGAGGCGCTGAAGACCTGGCGCAAGCACAACGCCGCTATGGTGCTTTCCACCCAGTCGCTCGATGAACTGAAGCGCTCAGACATCCTGGACATCATCATCGAAAGCTGCGCAACCAAACTTTTTCTGGCCAATCCTGACATGGATCGCGATCTTTACCAGCATCAATTTCACCTAAACGAAACCGAAATCGGACTGATCGCAAACCTCATGCCCAAGCAGCAGTTTTTGATCAAGACCCCGGAGCTGGGGAAGGTCGCCAACCTGAACGTCGATCGTAAAAGCTATTGGCTCTATACCAACGATCCCTACGACAACAAAAAGCGGAAAGAAGCTTTCGAACAGCATGGTTTTGAGCGAGGCCTCGAAGTTCTGGCCCTGGAGGGGGCGTGATGAGGAGCTTGCTTGGCGCACTCGTCCGCGCGGGCCACAGTCGTCTTGTTTTCTCTCGGTGCAGTCCAAATTTCGCAAGGCAACCAATATCTCAAAAGGAGCAAAACGATGAAACGAAGTCTTTTAATCCAGGTGCGGTTAGCTTTTGTGCGCGCGGTAGCCGTGGCTGTACTGTCTGTTTCCGGATTTTCGCTGTCCTCCGCGCGGGTCGCAACCGAAGCGGCGCGCGTCGTGAAGTATTCCAAGGAGGACATCATTCCCGTCCGCGCCAAACTACGCTTCTCAACCCTGATCGTTCTTCCCGAAGATGAGGAGATCCTCGATTTCACCACCGGTGACAAGGAATTCTGGATCATCAACGGCGTGCACAATCTGTGCTATGTGCATCCAGCGCAGGCTGGCATCCGCAGCAACCTCAACCTGATTACCGCGAGTGGCCACGTCTATTCGTTCCTACTGACCGAGATCAGCAGTCAGTCGGGGGCCGAACCCGACCTCAAAATCTTCATCGAGCCCAAAGAAGGTTCGGGGTTTAGGGCCAAGACTGGCCTCGGTGGTTACATCAGCGCAGCCGAGGCCGAAGCCTATAAGAAAGAACTCGCGCTACTCCGCACCGAGACGGCGGAACGAGTTCATGCCGCCGAGGTCCGAGAGGCGGAAGAGGTAAATCGTTTTCGTGCAGGCTACGCTGCCAAGCTAGTCTTTGACTATTCCTTCGACCCCAAGGCCGCGCAGGAACCGTTTCTCGTGACGGCGATCTATCACGACGACCTGTTCACCTACATTCGGTCCGGCGCGCGCGAAAAGCCCGCTCTTTATGAAATCAAGGACGGCAAGCCCAACCTGATTTCTTTCCAGCTCGAGAACGGCGTCTACATCGCCCCGAAAATCATTGATTCCGGATACCTCACGGTAGGCAAGCGGAAGTTTACCTTCGTGCGGCGCAGGAGCGCCGACTGAGGCCAAACCATGGATCAAACTCCGCAAGTTCAAGAAAAAACGTCGAAGCCTGAAGGGCTTTTACCGAAGAATGTGCAGTCCTGGCTGCTAGTCGGTCTGGCGTTCTTGATGGTCGCGATCATGTGGCTTACCGGCGGCAAGAAACCACGGCCCGCACGGTCTGCCTCACACCCCACTCCCGTCGCGGCACCACTGGAAGTCAACGAAACCAAGATTACCGAGTTGCAAAACCGCATCGAGGAGCTACAGCGGCAACAGCTCAAAGCGCAAAACGCCCTTGCGCACGAAACCCGCCTGCTCGGTGGAGGGGAAGATACGCCGCCCGTCGAACAAGCCGGCCCCCGTCCTTCGGGTGAGGAATCGCATGAGGATCCCATTCAGGCAGAACGAAAGAGGCATGCCTATGTATCGCTATTTGCTTCCAATGTCGCACTCAGTTACCGCAAGACTCCTAGCGCTTCTGCCGAGCCAGCGACTGAGACACCTCCCCCTCCGAGTGTAGTTGCGAGCACGCCCGATGCCCGGCAGGTCGAACAACTGCTCAAGCAGATGCAACCGAATCTGGTTCCAGTCGGGCCGGAGCGCAATGATTCCGCGGAAAAAACCAACGATCGAAAGGAGGAGATGAAAAACCCTGCCGCCGTTCCGGCTGGCGCGGCCAATGCGGCGGCAGGAAAAACCTACCTGCTCTTTGAAGGAACCATCCTTGAAACCGTTTTGATCAATCGTCTCGACGGAAGTTTCACAGGACCGGTCGAGTGCCTTCTGTCCACCGATGTCTATTCCCACGACCGCCAGCATCTGCTAATCCCGGCGGGCTCGAAGTTGCTTGGTGAAACCAAAAAGGTCGACACTTTCGGACAGACACGTCTAGCCGTGGTGTTCGATCGCGTGCTCATGCCCGACGGGTACTCCGTCAGCCTCGATCAATTCAAGGGACTCAACCAGATCGGTGACACCGGGTTGCGGGACCAAGTTAACAACCACTATCTTCGCATCTTTGGAGTTTCGCTCGCCATCGGTGCGCTGGGAGCCATCGCCGAAGGCGGATCCGCAGGTTCCCTGAACGCATCAAGTTCCGATCTCATGCGGCAAGGTTTTGCGCAAAGCACTGCGCAGTCTTCGGCGCAAATTCTTGACAAGTTCCTGAACATTATGCCGACAGTGACCATTCGAGAAGGCCACCGAGTAAAAGTCTATCTTTCGGGCGATCTCGCGTTGCCCGACTACAACAACCACAAAATGCCTTCCGATCTGTGAGGCAAAGGAGAGCCCTGCAATGAAAAAGAGGATTCTGATTTGCTTAATCGTTTTGGGATTAGGAGTTGGAAGCGCGACCGCGCAATTCGGAGGGGGAATCGTCTACGACCCCACCAATTTTCACAATGCCTTGCTTCGCTACTACCAGCTTCAACAACATCTTGTGGAGCTGCAAAAAAGCTACGCGAAGCTCACCTCCCAGCTGAACCTGGCCATGCAGATGGCCCAGTTCATCAAGAACATGCCCGCACGCTACCGGGCGCTGTTTTCGCAATGGCGGAACGTCACTTCACTCAACACTTTCGGGAACACCGTGTCCTGGATTAACGGCATCAACACGGGCGTGCTCCCCAACATCAATACCGGGTATTTGAAAGCCACCACCCCACTTTCCCTGTACAGCCCGCTCGAACTATCGGGAATGGATTCCGGCGAACTCAGCCGGGTCCAATCCCAGTATGCTTCGATCGAACTCGCCGACGGCGCGAACATTAATGCAATGGCCACCATCGGTGCCATCCGCGGAAGCGCCGACAACGTTCAGACCCAAATCGCGAACTTAGAGCATGACTCCTTCTCGAGCGACTCCAGCCTCAATAGCGAAGTGTCCGTTCTGAACAAAATCAATGCGACGGGCGTTTTGACTCTCCGCACCGTTCAGGATTCGAACAAACTCCTCGCGTCGCTTTTGGAGCAGCAAACTATCCTCGCCAAACAGCAACGGGACGCCACCACGAACGCGATTAATACCGATATTGATCGTCAGGAGAATATGGCCAGCAACATGGCCCAGGTAACCGGCACGATCACGAGTTCACTTCAAAACTTCCGCATGCAGTAAGACGTGCGCATCGAGACGCCCGGCGTCGAAGGAGCCGACGGCAGTGCAAACCGATTTCCTCCAGTACATCTTCCAAGCCATTAACAACCTGCTCACCCAAAACCTCGGCTTCTTCGACTCCATGGGCCAAAATCTCTTTCGCTCGTTCGCCACCATTCTGGTGGTTTGGTTTGGCATTAAGTCCGCTCTTTCTTCGGCCAGCGGCAGACTCTCCTTCCAGGTCGACCATTTCGCGAGCTTACTTCTGACCATCAGCTTCGGCTTCGCCATGGTCAACTACTACAGCACGCCGATCCCTGGCATTGGGACGAGCTTTCACAATCTGGTTACCAACGAAGCACAGTTTCTGTCGAGTCAGATCGACCAAGCGCAACTTCAGACGCTAGTGGCACAGGTGGCCGACTTCGAATCGCGCATGGACTCTCCCACTTGGGGAGATATTTTCGGAACCGCTGTCTATATCGTCGTGACCATTCTGCTCGCTGCGGCGCAGGCCATCGCGATCGTGGTCATCGCCTACGGGTTCATTGCCACTGCCGTTTGCGTGTTGGTCGGACCGGTTTTCATTCCATTTTTTATCGTTCCAAAGATGGAGTGGCTCTTCTGGGGCTGGTTCCGTTGCTTCCTTCAATATGCCTTCTATCAAGTAATTGCCGCAGCGGTCGTCTTTGTTATCGGAAATCTTATGCTCGGCGCGCTGCGCCTCCCGCCCGCGGGAACGCTTTCAACCGCCCAGATTATTGGCTGGTTTCCGGTCCTGTTTATTACCTTTCTCGCCTCGATTTACGTACTTCTGAAAATCCCATCGCTCACCAATCACATCTTCAGCGGCACGTCTGGCGGATCTTCGGCAGCCTCACTGGAAAAGGTGTTCGGATGAACCACGATGCGAGCTTTGAAGATGCCAAGCGACTCTACCTCGAGCAATACGGCGATCCCATGGTGACCAACACATATTTGAAGATTGCTCTGGTGCTTGTTTCCCTTGTGGCCGTGGGTTTGGCAATGGTCGATCTGAAGACCATTCGCACTTTCCAGAACTTCCGTCCTCTGGTGATTCGCATCGACGACCTGGGCCGCGCCGAGGCCATCAACTATCACAACCTGGAATACAAACCGCAGGATGCCGAAGCAAAGTACTTTCTCTCGCAGTTCTGCGCCTTCTACTACCGTCGCAACCGCTACACGATTCAGGATGACTTCTCGAAGTCCCTCTACTTCCTCGACGGTAAGCTCGCCGATGGCATTTTCGACGCCTACCGCAAGGATGACCTCATCAAAAAATTCATCACCAATACGGCGGCCCCCGAGATCGACGTGGAGGTCAAGAAGGTTGCGCTCGAAGAGATGCAAACTCCGCCTTACCGCGCGCGCGTCGACTTCTATATGGTCTATTACTCTCCGGCCGACCATAGCGAACTGAAGCGCGATCTCTACACCGCGAACTTTGTTTTCATTTTCAAGTCGCAGGTTCCCAACGAACTCATTCCCATCAACCCGCTGGGAATGACCATCACTTACTTCCGCGAAGATGAGGCGTTCAAGTGAGAGTCCGCGTTTCTATTCGAACCACTCGGGTCGCCGGCGAACGCAGGCGAACCTCGTCCCGGCCTCGGAGCGCCAGCGCCTTCTTCTCCCCGCCCGAGCCACATTCTCACCCAGCGGCTTCGGCGATTCGAACACCCAGCGCTCCTCACGAGAAACTCCTTTTCGACCCGCTTTCCGCCTACGTCCAAAAGCGCAAACAAGGGAGAGTGAAACTCCTAACGAGCCGGAGGCAAACCTAATGCTTGCCAATGCCCTTTTGTTCACGATCGCGATCATGCTTGCATACGGTTTTTGGCTGCTCGATCAGTTGAAGTTTATGGCTCGCTACAAAGCAGCCGTGTTCCACGCTTACGGCTCCTCGATCCTGATCTTCGGCGCCCTGCTTTTCCTGAATCTGTTTGGCTTTGCGCTCACGGTCAGCCGCCGGTTCCTTCTCAAGAACACCGGGCGCAAGCTATCACACCTGGACAAACAGTTTCATGTCGGCCATGTGGACATGCCCCTACCGGTAAAAGAAGGCGAGGTCGACTGATGTCGCGCGATGCGTTTTCTCACCATCCCCAAGACACTCGCGACCCATCGCCAGCACGCTCAGAGTGGCGTAGGACCCCCGCTCACGACCGCGAAGACCGAAGGGATTCCGTAGGTGAGCTGGCCACTCAACTCGAGCGCCACACCGATCGCGAGCCTGAAAAGCCGCGCGACGCCGACAGCGGAACTGTACGCGCGTACTACGTTCGAGACCGTACCTATCTTCTTCGCGATTCTGAAATCCACTCCGTGAAGGAAATCGGCAAGTTCCGCGTCATCGCGGCAGCGGACCTCGCCAGGTACGCCTACGACGGGGACTCCAAGCGAATGGAGAAAGAGATTGAGAGGTTGAAGCGCCATTCTCTGCTATCGGAAAAGACCTTGGAAATCTCGGGGAAGAAGACCTTGCGCGTGCTAACACTCACGAGAGCCGGCCATCGTCTTCTCAAAAGAAACAACCAGCTCCCGGAAGATCAAGCGATCTACCACGGATTGCTGAAGTCTCGCGAGGCAAAGCACGACGCCGACCTGTACCGTCTGTACCAGAAGGAGGCCGCCCGCATCGAGCGGTCGGGAGGCCGGCTCGTGCGCGTCATTCTCGACTACGAAATTAAACGCAATCTCAATCGCGACCTCGCGCGGCTAGGCCCGGAAAAAGACAACCTCGATCGCAAGGCTGAAGTCGCCGAAAAACACCGACTGGAAATCGTCAATGGCAAGATTCCGATCCCCGATATGCGCCTGGAATACGAGAACACGGAACTTGCGTTGCAGCGGATAGATCTGGAACTGGCAACCCGCGAATACGGTCCGAGATCGCTGGCCGAAAAAGTCATGGCCGGCTTTGCAATTTACGGGCGGGTGGAAGATGCCTCACGTCTGCGCCGTGTTCTGGATGAGCGCAAACTCACTCGGGAGATCCACACGCTATGAACATCGCGCCTGCCCACCTCGATGCTCTCAAGGCCTTCGGCTACACCGAGGCGGAAGCTGGGTTCCTTTATATCGTAGCTACCCATTCTGGTTACTTTAGGAATCGTCAATTCCTAACCTATACCGGGGCGTATTGGGGCAGGCGCACGACAAACTTTTTTAGCAAGATCGCGCGCTTGAGGCACGTTCGCACCGAGCGTTTCCCCAAGAGCGGAGTCATCCATCACATCTTCTTCTCCAGGCGGCTCTATCGCCAGATCGGGAGAGAGAACCTTTGCAATCGCCGCGCCCATGAAATTGATTTCATCAAGCGGCGCATCGCCATCCTCGATTTCGTGATCGCAAATCAGGAGCACGAGTACCTGGAAACTGAACCCCAAAAAATCTCGTATTTCCATGAGAAATTGGGCGTCAATGAAGGCTACTTCCCAGCGCGCCTTTATCTCGGTCGGAAGACATCGACCGCGATGGTTCGGTACTTCGTCGACAACTTTCCGATGTTCCTCACTTCGCCTTCATCTGTGGTGACGTTCAGCTACGTGCATGACGATACCCCCGGCGTCTCTGGTTTCGTACATCACTTAGAGACATATCTGCCCCTGTTTCGGCAGCTTTCCGAGTTCCAAATGTTGTATGTTTCGCGGACTGACGTTCACTTCGCTCGGGCCAAGGAAATCTTCGATTCTCTGATCAAAATTCCCCTTGAATCAGACATCGCCGAAGATCTGCTGCGCTATTTTCGCGTGCGCAGAATGTGGGAACAAAAGCAATATGCGGAGGTAAGCGATGCCGAACTTATCTTTCGCAACCAGGCACGCAGCCGTTTCCATGGCCGAACGTTTGAAGGGCTGTATCAAAACTGGAAGTACGGAAAGGTTACTGCCGCGGCTATCGAAAAGAAATTTCCGAGGAACGACCGAAGCCGTGCCATTCGCTTTGATACCTGCCTGCTCGGTCAAATCCAATCTTCGGATCGAGATTCAGTAAAATCTGGTGCGGAGAGTGAAAACTTACGCTCGGCAAGCTCACGACTGGCAAGTTCTTCATCTCGGAGAGACCAGAAATCCCTCGCAGCGAGGGAAGTAGGTAAGCCGGAGAGAACAGAAGTGAGGTTCGGACCAAGTACAAATCACCTAAGGAGAAACACAATGTCAATCATTAAGAAAGCACCAGAAATGATGGCTCGGGAAGTAAAGCTCGAACAACCCGTTAACGAGTTGCTTGAGGACTATGCGCGGTTCATTGAGAGCAATCCGGATCACGTCGTCAATGCCGTGCTGAAGAAGGTGCTCTGGCGGGACCTGGATTATCGCAAATGGCGCGGAGAACGCCGCGGGGGACAGTCCTCCGCCGAAAAGACTCAAGCGAGCGATGAAGAAACCAGGGGCTAATGCAAAGAGTCCTCGAATCGCGGGCGTTCCTTGCTGCCGTTCTGGCCATGGGCACCGGTGTATTCTTGTTTTGCACCCACGCGTTTCCCCACGACCAAATCTTTCTGCGCGTGATTGCCACGCGATCTCCCGAGGCGTTCTTGACCTTCAAGTATCTTTACTACACCTTTCTGTTTACAACCCCGTACTTGGCCTATTCGACCGTGTTCTCGGGTCTCTACATTTTTGCCCTCAAAGCGCGCCGTCGCATCGAACCGGGGCAACTTCCTCTTTATCCCGATCCGAGCACGAGAGACGATCTTTTTCTCGTTGTCGGTGAAGTACACGATCCGCGCAAGCCGGTGCCCGCTAAGAGTCCCTATTGGCTCACGATTCCAGAGCGCGGATTGTTTACGGGAATAGCCATCTTTGGCGCCGTAGGATCGGGCAAGACGAGCTGCTGCATGTGCCCATTTGCGGAACAGATTCTGGCCTACAAAGCACACGATGCGGCCAAACGAATTGGCGGGCTGATTTTGGAAGTCAAAGGTGACTTTTGCCGCAAGGTAAAGGGAATCCTGGAACGTCACGGCCGAGGGGAGGATTATATCGAAATCAGCCTCGATTGCGAGTACCGCTACAACCCTCTGCATAACGACCTGGATGCCTACGCCTTGGCTTACAACATCGCTTCTTTGCTTAACAATCTCTACGGCCGTGGCAAGGAGCCCTTCTGGCAACAGGCCTATACGAATCTCGTCAAATTCATCATCCTTCTGCATAAAGTCGCTTACGACTACGTGACATTGTTCGACGTCTACGAGTGCGCCATCTCTCCGCCGCTCCTGCAAGACCGTATTGGGGAGGCCAAGCGGATTATTGCGGGACGCGATTATCTGGCCATCGCGCCGAACATTTACGCCGACCACGTCGCCGACCTTACAACCCTCGGTTTCATTCCCGATCTTAAAGAGGACCGGTATCTCGCTGCCGCTACTCCCGAGTTGCGCGATACGCTGAGACGGAAAGGCATCCGATTCGAAGAGCGGACGGTCACCGATCGGCGCCGGGCAAATCCCGAAAAGCTTGCGCAGCTGGATGCGGTGGAACGGTGGTTCCGCGACGACTGGCAAAGGATCGAACCCAAGCTTCGAACTTCCATCGTCGAGGGAGTTTCCGTCTTTCTTTCACTCTTTGATGACAACCCAAAAGTTAAGAAGGTCTTCTGCCCGCCGAAGAAGTGTTACGACCCGGAGAAAAACGACCACGGCGAATGGGGCAAGCCCCTCCCTTCGTTCTCCTGGCTAATTGAACACGGAAAGGTCTGCGCCCTCAACTTTCCCATCGGCTTGAATGCTGGCTTAGCCAAGGCCCTCGGCGTCATGATGAAGCTCGATTTCGAGCGGGCGGTTCTAAACCGCGTGCCCGAGATGGAAGCCCGTCCGAACGAGTATTTTCGCCAAGTCCTCTTCCTGTGCGATGAATATCAGCATTTTGCTACCGTTGGCGAAAGCGAACCCACCGGCGATGAGAAATTCTTCAGCCTTTCGCGCCAGCCTAAGTGCATTCCCATTATCGCCACGCAGAGCATCAGCTCGCTCAAATCTGCACTGACCGGAGATACTTGGCGCACCCTGTTACAAACCTTTCGAACTAAACTTTTTCTCGCGCTGTCGGATGATTTTTCCGCGCACACCGCAAGCGTGCTCTGCGGGCGCGAAGATCAACTCAAGGTCAGCTACAGCTTGTCCGAGAGCGGGCACGATACCAAGGTCAGCTGGCTTACCGGCAAAGCGCTTTCTCACAAAGCTAATCTCATCGCTTCCAAAAGCTATAACACGCAGACCGATTACCGGTTTGATATGAAAACCTTCACCGAATTGCGTAACGCGCAATCGGTCACCATCGCCTACGATGGACTGAACTGTTCGCCGCCGATGTTCTGTTACCTCAAGCCCTACTACAACGATCCGAACCGGTCCTACTTCCAGCAACTCACCCAAGGAGTTCTGTGATGAACGGATTCGAAATGATCCTGCCATTTCTTAAGCCTATCGAGCACTTGATCCTCGACGATTCGATCAGCGAGGTCATGGTGAATGGGTCTAAGCGTGTCTTCATTGAAAAACAGGGCTTCCTGCAGCAGGTTCCCGGCGTATCCATCGGCGACAAGTCCCTCATGGTCGCCGTGAAAAATATCGCCCGTCGTCTCGGCGATGACATTTCTGAATCGAAACCCATTCTCGATTCACGGCTGCCCGATGGCAGCCGTGTCGCCGCCGTGATCCCGCCTTGCAGCCTCGGCGGAGTGACGCTCACAATCCGCAAATTCAATACGCGCCACTTTGAGATGGAGGATCTTATTAGGACGGGCGCCCTCGATCGCGCCCTTGCCAATCGTCTGGAAGATTACGTGCTCGCCCGCAAGAACATTCTTATCAGTGGGGGAACAGGAACGGGCAAGACCACACTGTTATCCATAGTGGGCCAATTCATTACACCAGATGAGCGCGTGTTATTGATCGAGGACACAGCCGAGATTCAACTCGGACAAGAAAACCTCGTCAGGTTCGAGGCCCGCCGAGAACAGAATGGACTTCCGGCGGTCGCCATCCGCGACCTTTTGAAGGCTGCGCTTCGGCACCGACCAGACCGCATCGTCCTCGGCGAGATTCGTGGCGGCGAAGCCTTCGATCTTCTCCAGCTCTTAAACACAGGACACTCGGGCACGTTATCAACAATCCATGCGAACTCCGCGAAGCAGGGTCTCGCCCGCTTCACGAGTTGTGTATTGCAAAGTGGAGTCGAGTTGCCCTACCGCGCGATCAAGACCAACATTGCCGACTCGTTGAATGTCGTCGTTCAGGTGGAGCGCCGACCCGGACGCAGATACATTTCAGAAGTTCTTGAGATAAATGGATACGACCCCGATGCCGACCTGTTCGACTACGGTGCCGTTTTCCTCGCTAAGCAGGAGCCCCCATGAGCACGGAAATGCCTTGTACGCCGAAATTGCTTTCGGCCTCGGAATACATCCGTGCGTTGTTTCGATCGCAGGACAACGTCGCGATCCTCGCGCGAAACCGAATGACCGCCCAGACAATCCAGAGAATCACCACCGCAGAGACAATCGCAAGTCCCGCCTTTCAACAATGGCTCGCCGCCCAAAATGCTACTGGCTCGGACGTGTTTGTCGGTATGAATCCAATCAAAGACGGCGCTTACCGCCGCACCAAGGAGAGCATCAGCGATATCCGTCATCTCTATCTCGATCTTGATAGGAATGCTGAGCGGTCACTAGAAATGGTCCGGAACTCAAGCGAAGTTCCCCCGCCAAACTTTATCCTGGATACGTCACCCGGCAAACACCAAGTTGTCTGGAAGGTCGCTCAATTTAATCAAGCGGACGCCGAATCACTGCTGCGCAACCTTTCCAACCAATTCGGCGGCGACCCCGCCGCAACCGACTCGACGCGGGTACTTCGGATGCCCGGATTCGCCAACCGGAAACTATCAGAAGAATTCATCGTGCAGGCCCGCCAAGAGGGTGACGAGGTCTATACGCCACGCAACTTCGTAATACACGATGAGCTGCCCGAGACAACTCGGTCCTCAGGCGGAGCACGCACAAACGGTCTTTCGAGCGATCACAAGAGTCAGTCGGAACGCGACTGGGCTTATGCGAAGCGGGCTCTTGCCCGGGGCGACGACCCTGAGCTTGTAATCGAGCGTATTGCCGATTACCGTTCCGAGGATAAAGCTGACCCAGATTACTACGCACGTCACACCGTCGCGAAAGTGCTTGCCGAGTTGGAAAGAACGCGATCGAACGAGCCTTGCTCGAGTCGTGAACCCCCAACAAATGTTTCCGGCTCACCCGAACCGAGCCACTAAGACACACGCACAAAGGGCGCCTACGGTACACGGAAAGGAAGACGGAGACCTCCATCGAGCCTTTTATTGATCGAGTGACCAGGATGGGCACAACGATGAAAGCCACTTCGATGATTCCCTGATGCCACGTCATCTTGGGCCTCCTTTCTCAAAAACGCGTCTAGCCGGTTCTAGAAAATCCAGTGCAGCCCCAGCACCAGCAGCACGGTTGCGCCGAGCAGGTTGAGCGGAAATGACGACCGCAGCGCCGCTACCGCGTACGCGCCAAGAAGCGCAGCCACGATGGCGAGCTGGACCCACCAGTAATGCGAAAAGCCAAGCGCTGCCGGCAGCGAGCCCCAGGCCCACAGGTCCCACGGAAGCCGCAGCGACGCGT
Source organism: uncultured Acidobacteriota bacterium (assembly GCA_963714785.1). GTDB lineage: Bacteria > Acidobacteriota > Terriglobia > Acidiferrales > UBA7541 > Palsa-295. The sequence continues at coordinate 72,246 of CAVQQE010000012.1, read as the reverse complement.
GCGGATAGAGCGCGATGGGGCTGGGGTGGATGATGGCATCGAGCACAACGTGCGACATCACCGTGAGCCAGACGGGCAGCCACACGCGCACGCCTTTGTACGCGAAGAACAGTGCAAAGACAGTCGCCTGAACCAGGACGGAGACGAACGAATGCGACCAGCCATCAAAGAACACCGACGGCGCGGAGGGTTCGACCCCGGCGGCGGCGAGACCGATCCAGACAACGTCCGGCAGAAATGCTGCCGCGAGCAGCGCGGACATGGGTACCCGGCGCGCAGGCGCGCCGATAGCGAGGCCGGCGGCAAAGTGCGCGGCGAACATCAGCGCACACTCCTGCGATTCACGAGTGTGAGGATGGCCCACGGCAGCGCGATGAGCAGAAGCTGCGCAATAGCTTCGCGAAGACTCATTCCGCGCTCCGGCCACGGTGCTGCGCGTAGTAGCGCCGCGCCTTGGCGCGATTGCCGCAGTCGCGCATGCTGCACCAGCGGCGGTTGTTCTCGCGCGAGCGATCGAGGTACAACCACCCGCAGGTCGCGTCCTGACACTGGCGGAGGCGCGTGCAAAGCCCGGATGCCAGCAGATCCGCCGCGTCCGACACGATGGCGTGTGCCAGCCGTTCCGCGCCGGGGCCTTGGAATGCCCACTCGAAGTTTGCGCCGCGGCGCCGGAGAACGCGCCTATGCGAGAACGCGGCGATCTCACGATTGAGCTCCGTGAGCGCCCGCAATGGTACTGCCGTTCTGCCATGCGCGAACGGCAGGAATAGCGCATACAGGTATTCGCGGCGGCGACGAATGTCCTTCAGATCTGCGCCGGTAATCCGAATGGAACCGAGCGCGGACAGACTCTTCAGGTGGCGGACCCAGCGCCGCACGTCTTTCGGAACGGTGAAATAGTCCCGCGACGTGCCGAGGCGGTTTCCCACTGTGTTGACAAAGTCCAGACACAGACTCTTGCCAATGAACTGGAAATCCTGCGTGCTCGATACCGTTCGGCGCATGCGGGTTCTGGACTACGCAGAATGTACTGTAATACATAACCCCTTACATTGCCAGTAGGGAGTTAGGCATTTCGAAGATACGCGGGCGTGCGGACACCTCGAAACCAATGAACGCTGTTCCAAAGATAAGTCCGAGGGCAGAGAGGATGGTCGCAGTTTTGCGATAACGAGTAGCAATAACGATGTACGGGAGGATGAGCAGCGCTATCGTGCTCATGACCAGGAGAGATCGAACCACATCGACGGGAAGCAGCCTGAAGTGGAGAGAGGGCGTTCTCCGTTAGTGAGTATTCCGCCCTGGCAAGTTCATTGTAGCTCCACCACGTCCATCCGTCTTCCGGCCTGCGTACGACGCGCATGCAGATCAGTGCTTGGATCTCGGCCGCATAGTTGGCGCACGCCCCGTTCGTCGCATAGCGCAGCTTCTGGTCTTCGAACACATCATGAAGCAGATCTTCGTCGAAAGCGGCCATAGAAATCGGTGCTTCTGGTTGTCACGGGTTCGGTTTTCTTTGACTTGACTGCGGCCGCGTTCTTATACTATTTTACTCTAGGCCTAGAGTCCTATAGCCTGGCATGGAGTCACTCGCATGGAGAAAGCCGTAAAGCGAGACCTTTTTCCGGGTGCTTTGGAGATGATGATTCTCCAAACCCTAAGACGCCACCCGTCGCACGGCTACGCGCTCGTACAGCACATCAAACAAAGTTCGCATGACTTGCTTCAGGTCGAAGAAGGGTCGCTGTATCCGGCTCTCCAGCGGCTTCTCAAGGAAGGCTTGGTTAAAGCCGAATGGGGTGTTTCTTCTACAAACCGCCGCGTTCGGGTTTACAGACTGACCGCGGCAGGCGCAAAACACCTGGAACTTGAGGTGTCGAGCTTTGAGCGCATGTTCGAAGGGATTACACGCGTTTTAGCCCGAGGTGAATCATGAATTGGCTGAGGCAACTATTTTCGCGGCGGCGGATGTACGGCGAGTTGTCAGAAGAGATTCGGGAGCACCTCGAAGAAAAAACCGAGGAGTTGGTTGCGGGCGGGATGTCGAGAGAAGAAGCAGCGTACACAGCGCGGAGGGAGTTTGGGAATGTGAGTTTGGTGGAAGAGAACGGGCGGGACGTTTGGCGGTGGCTATTGATCGAGAACTTTTTCGGAGATGTGCGCTACAGCCTACGGATGCTGCGGCGCAATCCTGTGTTCGTGGCGGTCGGGATGTTGACGATTGCGATTGGAATTGGTGCTAATGCGGCAGTGTTCAGTGTTGTGAATAGCGTGCTGCTGAAACCGCTGAATTATCCGAAGTCGCAGGAATTGGTGGCGCTGCACCAGATCGCGCCGGGCGCGGCAGGGCTAGCGGATTTTGAGAATGGTCTCCTGCTCTCGCCTTCTATGTATTTTACGTACGCAGAGCAAAACCGAACGTTTCAAGCGTTGGGCGTGTGGGTACCCGATACGGCGAATGTCACAGGCCTGGCCGAGCCGGAACAAGTGCGCACAATTGACGTGAGCGATGGCGTGCTTCAGGCGCTCGCTGTTCCACCCGCAGTTGGGAATTGGTTTTCGCAGGCGGACCAGCTTCCGCACGGTCCGGCCAGGGTGATGCTGAGCTATGGCTATTGGCAGCGCCGGTTCGGAGGTGACCGCGCGGTCGTTGGACGCAACGTTTTGGTCGATTCGCGGTCTCGGGAAATTATCGGTGTTATGCCGCAAGGCTTTCGGTTCCTCGATACAGATTTCGACCTGATCGTGCCGCTGGCATTTGATCGCGGGAACTTGATCCTGGCCGGCTTCGGATATCACGGAATCGGACGACTCAAACCGAGGGTCGCGATTGCGGAAGCCAATGCCGACATGGTCCGAATGTTGCCAATCTGGATGGACTCGTGGTCAAACGGACCTGGAACTAATCCGCACATCTACGAAACGTGGAAAATCACGCCCGTGGTGCGCCCGCTTAAACAAGAAGTGCTCGGCAACGTCAGCGAAGTGCTGTGGGTGGTGATGGGGACCATCGGCTTGGTGATGCTGATTGCTTGCGCCAATGTGACGAATCTGTTTCTGGTGAGGGTGGAGTCGCGGCAGCGGGAGCTGGCGGTTCGTGCTGCGCTTGGCGCCGGTTGGGCGCGCATTGTGCGGGGGCTTCTCGTGGAATGCGTGATGCTTGGGCTGCTGGGCGGAGCGCTTGGCGTTGGCTTGGCTTATGCAGGCGTGCGCATTCTGGTGGCTACAGCTCCCGTGAATCTGCCGCGCCTGAGCGAAATCGCGATTGATGCGCGGACGCTGGGATTTGCTTTGTTTCTTTCGGTGCTCGCGGGTCTATTGTTCGGCGTGATTCCCGCGCTGAAATACGCCAGACAGCGGACTACATTAACTCTTCAGAGCGCAGGGCGAACAATCAGCGTGAGCCGGGAACGGCACCGCGCGCGCAACCTGCTGGTCATAGGTCAGATGGCGATGGCGGTGGTGCTGGTAACGAGCGCGGGTTTGATGATTCGCACGTTTGAGGCCTTGCGAACGGTCGATCCGGGATTCACCGACGCTAAGCATCTCCAGCTGATGCGAATTTCTATTCCAGGTTCACTGGTGGCGGAGCCGGAACGAGTCACGAGAATACAAAACGAAATTGTCGATAAACTGGCGGCGATTCCTGGTGTGAAGTCCGCAGCGTTCGTGAGCGAAATGCCGATGGAAGGGTTCGACTCGGCCTGGGACGAGATATTTGCCCAGGACAAAACCTATCCGACCGATCAAATTGCGCCGCTGCGGCTATTCAAGAGTGTTTCGCCGGGTTTCTATCAGACCGCCGGTACACGAATTATTGCGGGCCGCGACCTGACGTGGCGTGAGGTGTATAGCCTCAGACCAGTGGTGATGGTTTCCGAGAACCTCGCTCGCGAGATGTGGGGCACACCGTCTGCTTCTGTTGGAAAACGATTGCGCGAGTCTCCGAGAATGCCGTGGCATGAAGTGATCGGCGTGATACAGGATGTTCGTGAAAACGGTTTGCAGGAGAAGGCTCCTGACACCGTTTATTGGGCCTCGCTGTTAGGCAATCCGGATGGGCCTCACCCGCCGGACGCCGTAGGGACAGTAACGTTCGTGATTCGAAGCCAACGCGCCGGCGCCGAAAGCTTTCTGAATGAAATTCGAAAAGGTGTGTGGTCGGTGAATTCGAATTTGCCGTTGGCGTCGGTGCGGACGATGCAGGACGTGTACGACAAATCGCTCGCGCGAACTTCTTTCACGCTGGTGATGTTGGGAATCGCGGGCGCGATGGCGATGGCGTTGGGGATTATCGGTATCTATGGCGTGATTTCTTACACTGTGTCACAACGCAGGCGTGAAATCGGAATTCGTTTGGCGCTCGGGGCACAGGGTGTAGACGTGCTGCAAATGGTCCTAAGGCAAAGCGCAAAGATGGCGTTAGTGGGCGTGGCAATTGGGATAGCGGCTGCTTTGGGATTGACGGACTTGATGAGGAGCCTGCTGTTTGGCGTGTCGCCGCGCGATCCGCTTACGTTTGCCGCCGTGGCTGGCCTGCTGATAGTAGTTGCGCTGTTGGCATCCTACATTCCTGCGCGCCGTGCGATGCTCATTGACCCGATAGTGGCGCTGCGTTACGAATAAGGCTTCAGGCAATGATGCAAAACTTAGCGTTTTTCGAGACAGAGAAGGCCAAGCCAGTGCTGGGCCAAATAAAACACACCCATTTGCTTGCACCAGCAAACGTACCGGGCGACAAACAGAGGAATCCTATGAGGAGTAAATCGCAAGATGATCATGGGTCTCCCCTCCGATAAGACAGTCCAAATTGCTCGGATAGGACAGCGACACAGGAGGACATGGGTAGTAATTGGAGTCAATATCAACAAAAAATCTGCGACGATACAGACCTTCACCTGTAACGAAGTGCGAACTATTCGTAGCGCAAAGCAACCAGTGGATCGATCCGTGTGGCACGACGCGCGGGAATGTAAGACGCGAAGAGGGCGACGATAAAAAGCAAAACAGCGACTCCAACAAATGTCAGGGGATCAGTACCACTAATACCAAAAAGGAACGTAGAGATAAGCGGGATCATGGCCAGCGACGCGGCAACGCCTAGGACCACTCCGACGGCAGCCATGCGGGCACCTTCGCCTAAGATTAGACGTAGAACGTCGTTAACACAACCTCTCCTCATGACGCCTCCAGGATTCTGGCGATAGCCGCCGATTGCCTGCCCCATTCCCGCTTTTCATTGTTGAGTCTTTTTCGTCCTCGATCGGTCAGCACGTAATACTTTGCGCGCCTGTTGTTGTCGCTAGATTTCCATTCACCCTTGATTAGTTCATCTAGCTGTAGTCGCTGGATCGCCGTAAATAACGAACCCGCATTAGGGTGGAAAACGCCCTTGCTCATCTGTTCGATCCGAACAGCAATGCCATACCCATGCATCGGTTCTAGGGGCCCATGTCTTCAAAATAAGCATGTCCAGCGTGCCCTGGACGAGATCACTCGCCTGGTCCGCCATAAAGATCATTCCTCACTAAGTCGAAGAATACACCTCTCCTACTGATTGTCAAGAGGAGAGAATGCGGAATAAGAGCGAAGCGATGGCGTGCTTGCAGCTCCAATCAGGCAAGAAATTGTCGATGTACTACCGCGCCGGGGAACTACAACCACCGTGCCACTGGATTTTCTCCGTGACATTCGAGCTGAAGTATTTCGGGCATTAGCAAACGCGGGAATTGCCGGGAGCCGGATCCCAATAAACTGATGAGTCACTATCCAGAATAGCAGCCGACATGGTTCCGGATCGATTGCTTTGTTTGCCACGTCTCTACGGCATCTTGGAGCACTTAGTTACCGAGTGTCCGGAACATATGTATTCGGTCAGCCGGTCAACGTGTCAAGATAGGACATCAGGGATTTGATACTGGGAACATAGGACCAGACATCATGACTTGCAACATTTTTTGAGATGGCGAAGCGAGTAAGAATAATTCTGAATCAGCACGGGCATGGCGAGGGAGGAGGACTTTGAATGATTCAGACAGATTCGAGCGCACGTTCCTACGGAATCTTCTTCGGCGATATCGAAGTACACAGAGAGCTTCCAGGTTTTTCAGTGTCCATTCTTGCGCCTACACTGCGCGCAGAGGATGTTCCTGTGCATACGCATCAGAATGGTTCTTTCGTGCTCGTGTTAGCGGGAGCGTATCTCTCTAGCGCTGACGGAGCACCATCTGTGTGTGGGGCATCAACGCTCATTTTCAACCCTGCAGGAACTAGTCACCGCGATACCTTTAAGCTGGCCAGCGGTAGGTTTCTGGCAGTGTCAATTTCAGACCGCAGCTACCAACTTGCAGCGGAGGGAACGGCGCTGCCATCTTCTGCGAAAATACTCGATCAAAAACACGCTCTGACCACCGCATATGGCCTGGCACAAAATTGTGCAATAGGCGAATCCGAGGCACCCTCTCCCATGGAGGGGCTCTGCTGGGAATTGTTGTCGAATGTTGCTGGAAGGAAGATTTGGGCGCCCCAAAGACTACTCCCCTGGGTAAAGCGCGCGAGGGAGCTCTTGCATGATAGGTGCAACAGCCGGCTGTGTATCGGAGACATGGCGCATGAGCTCGGAGTCCATCCTGTCTATTTCGCTAGGGGCTTCCGGCAGGCCTTCGGGTGTACGCCGGGCGAGTACTTCACGCGATGTCGCATGCACAAGGTGATGGAGCTGTTACGGGGCACGAATCTGCCATTGTCGGAGATCGCTCTGCAGGCCGGATTCTTTGATCAAAGTCACCTGACCAAGGCTTTCCGGAGTCACTTCGGACTGGCGCCTCACGGCTATCGGAACAGATTGCGCAGAACCGACTCGTCGTGGAAAGGTTCGATTCATACAAGAGCCCTCTGATTAGACTGTGAGATGGTGAGTGGTTGGGGGGGGGACGACATTGATGAAGCCTTTCTCCTATTGGTTGGAAGCTGGTTTTTGTTCGGCTCTTCTTATGCTCATTGCTTCGGCTCGGTGGAGTGGAGCATCCCCAACGGCGCAGATTGACCCGCTGGTAGGGTTATGGGGAACCGAAGTCGAGTTGGGGGCGCCGGTGCAAGGGGAACTCACGCTCGATGACCGACAGGCTGGTTGGCTCGCTATGATAGCGGGATATCAGCTGGCTATACCCTTGACCGACGGCGATCTTCGATTCGAGCTCCCCGGCAGTCGGGGAGAATTCCGCGGGCGCTTGGACCCAGACAATGTGATTCGTGGCCACTGGATTCAACCGAAGGGTGAAATTCTTAGCGAGTATGCAACTCCCATCGAATTTCGTGCCATTTCGCCGTCCGTTTGGCGCGGAACGGTTCGTCCTCTCAAGCAACGCATTTCGATATATGCGTCCATCTCGCAATCGTCCAATGGCAACCTAACGGCGTTCCTTGGCAATCCGGAAATGAACTTCTTTCGGGGGCGCAGCTTCATCGTAACGCATGATGGGACAAAGGTTCATTTGGACGCCAGCGGCTGGAAGATCGATGGAACATATGAGGACAAATCCGACATCCTTTCACTTCAAGTCATAGATCATTCTTTGCCGCCGTTTCAGCTCTCTCGTCGAAAAGACGGCGATGCGGTCGGCTTTTATCCTCGAACTCCGGTTGGCCACACCAACTATCGCTATCACACACCCGTGTCTGACAATGATGGCTGGCCTACCGCTTCGCTAGTGGAGGTTGGACTAGACGAGGGGCCCATTGGCGCGCTTATCGATCGAATCCTCAAAATTGACCCGGTTTCCAATCCGCTCGATATCCAAAGCCTGTTGATCGCCCGCCATGGACGTTTAGTGCTAGAAGAGTATTTTTACGGCTTTGACGAGGAACGAGTACATGATATGCGGTCCGCGAGTAAGACTTTCGCTCCTTTACTCGTGGGGCTCGCCAAGGAACATGGCGCCGACCTTACTCCTGCAACCCAGATCTATCCCCTGTTCTCGCAATACAGGGCATTCAAGAATATGGACGCGCGGAAGTCGGAAATATCTCTCCGCGACATCATGACCATGACTGCGGGAAACGCCTGTGATGATTACGACGACAACTCTCCCGGCAATGAAGACAAGATGCAGAGTGATCCAAACAATCAAGATTGGTACAAGTTTACGCTGGACCTGCCAATGATGAAAAACCCGGGCGGAAAAGATGCAGTGTATTGCTCAGGGGATCTCAATCTTGTAGGCGGTGCGGTGGCCGCTGCCACAGGCAAATGGCTACCTGAGTTCTTCGAACGATACCTTGCTAGACCTTTGCAATTCCGAAGATATTATTTGAACCTGATGCCCGATGGACAAGCGTACATGGGAGGCGGAGCCTATCTGCGGCCCCGCGATGAACTCAAGCTCGGTCAATTGTTTCTAGATGGCGGGATATGGAATGAGCAGCGCGTTTTGAGTCAGGCGTGGGTGGAAGAATCGACTTCTTCTCACGCGAGCTTTGATCCCAAGTATAGCTTAGGGCAGGAACACCTATATGGGTACGGTTGGCATATCAACTTTCTAAAGAGCATGGGGAAGACCTACCGCGTCTTCGCTGCGGGAGGCAACGGAGGACAGTTCGTGATTGTAGTTCCGGATCTCGATCTCGTGATTGGCATGAACGGCGGAAGTTACGGAGAATTTGACAAATGGTATCGCTGGGAGTTGGAGTTGGTACCCCAATTCATTCTTCCCGCCGTAACGGGGACTGGGAGGAAATAAAGAAAGCGATATCGAGTGGAAACAATGAGGTTGACGGAGTGGAAACCAGAGATTTCCCGGGGATGAATTTGGTGTTCTTTAACTTGATTATCGTCGAAACATCGCCTTAAGCGGATCATCAAACGAGAAAACTCACTCCTACGAAGATTCTCCAGAGCAACTTCGGGGCGACCTCATATCAAGACTTTAGGGTTCTCCGGAAAAATGCTGGTGGGGTACGCCAAGCCCTTGCCGGTCTTCCTGTGAAGCTTCTACTCTTTCTTCGGCATTTGTAAACGAACTTGCGATAGTGGCCTGCAGTCGCTTGTCCCAGTAGTTGAGTGACGGACGGCGTGCTTCCGGCACAGCTGGAATCAGATCTCTGATGAGCGCGTTCATGCGCCTCATGACCTGCACGCTGTTAGCGCCGTATGAGCGAATCTCATCAAATGCCAGGCGAAGAAGATCGTCCCAAGTGGGAAATGGAACCACCAGTCTCAATTTTCCATCGCCGTCGGGAAACGCTCCGATTTCAAGTTGGCGTTGTCCCAGACGAAGTAGCAGGTCACCAATCTGATCGAGCGCCTGAACGGCCGTTGTCGGATCGTTGATTGCCGGCGACAACGCTCGGATTGCTATATCCACCAGCAGCCGGATGGCGTACTTGGGATCCTGCTCGAAAGTGCGCTCTCTGCCCATTTCAATTCGATGCCTCAACTTCCGTTCATCAATGGGTTGCCGAGCACCGAAGACGTTCAACAAAGGTGTCAATTCTACGGCCGTATCGCCCACTGCCACGACCATTTCGATGACTCCGCCGGAGTCTTTAGCCAGTTTCACCATAGCCGCTGTATCAATTACTTGAATCACATACGGTTGACCGTGATGACGCAGAGTCTGTGTCCGGGGCATTCCCCGAAATTCGGTCGACTCGACACGCGGAGTACCTGAGTCCACGAACGGATACGTCGTCTTTATCACTGCACGTCCCTGATCACCGGTGAACCTCAAAATACTATTCACCTGAAGTAATTGAAGTCTCTGAGTAAGACCCACGAACATAGCCACGCTTGCCATGAGGAGGATGATCACTATCCAGGAACTGAAAAAAGGAACCTTTAAAGAACCGTTTCTGCCCACCCATGAGAGCGCCACAAGTGCATAAAGAAAGGTGGCAGTAAATACTCCCAGAGCATGCTTCAAGAACGGATCGCGAGCGATCCAGAGTGCAAGGCGAGGCGAATAAGCCATCGAACTGAACTGAATCATCACGAAGGCCAGCGAAAAAACGATTCCTGTTAGGGCGATCATGCCTGAGGCGATTGCGGAAAAGATGGCCGTGGCAGAGCTAATGCTCCATGGAACGACGAGTCCGGGGAATACGCGGCTTTCAAATCGCGGAAAGGCCAGACCTGCGATGACTGCGACGACGGCATACAATGCGGGAATTCCCCAAGCAGTCAGCTGTCGCGCGTAGCGCTTATATGACATGTGGGCGCCATTCTGGCGCAGAATCCCGACGATAGACGTTCTCTAGCCCATAGCCCACTGTTAGTTTTGACAATACCCGTCGTCGAAGCGCTTTCGTAAAAGGTAATCGTAAGCTCTGACAATAGCCCCTCGGCAAGGGCTGCGTATTCTAGGCGCGCTCCCTGCGCTTTCTCCCTGCGCCACTGAGTCCGCGAATGCCAAATCTATTATGAGGAGGATAAATTCATGTTTTTTACACAGGATTCGCTGCTTCCCGAGAATCAGGCTCCGCTGATCATCACGGCGGCGCCCTTTGCCCCGCAGTGGCTGAAGAGCGATTACCCGGAGGACATCGCGATTACTTGGGATGAGCAGGTCCAGAAGGCGGTGGATTGCTACAATGCCGGCGCCACGTGCCTGCACGTCCACGTCCGCGATCCCAAGACCGGCCACGTCTCGAAGAACTTCAAGGAATATGCCTACTTCATCGGCCTGCTGCGGCAGGCCGTGCCGAACATGATCCTGCAGGTCGGCGGCTCGATCTCGTTCGCGCCGGAGCCAGGAAAAGAGGCGCATTGGCAGGGCTATGACACGCGACACATGCTGGCTGAAATTGAGCCCAAGCCGGATCAGATAACGATCGTCATCGGCTCGGTCATGATGAACATTCTGCCCCTCACCACTCCAGACGACGTCAAGGGAACGCAACTAGAGAATCCAGCAATGCAGAAGGCCTATCAAAATATGGTGGCGGACGCGACACCGGAGTTCTATATCGAGCACTTGAAGCGCCTCCGCCAACATCAGATCCAGCCCTTTTTCCAGCTCGCGAACGTCCACAACCTCGAGGAAATTGAAAATCTCATCCGCCAGGGGGTCTACATGGGACCGTTGAACCATGCCCTAGTGGCGATTGGCGGCGGAGTCGGGGCCAGCCGCAATCCCTTCGACTTCATGGAATGGGTGAGGCGGTCTCCACACGGCTCGGTTCCGTCGATCGAGTCTTTGTGGCGAACGGTGGCGCCGTTTGCTGCCATGGGCATCGCTCTCGGGATCCATGTCCGGGTCGGCATCGAGGACAACCTCTGGCGCAGGAAGGGCGTCCGCATGACCACGGTGGAACAGATCGAGCAGGTCGTGCAGATGGCGAAGTTGCTCGAACGCAAGATAGCGACAGGCGAAGAGGCGCGGCGGATCCTCAAGATCGGAGTCTGGTACAACACTGTTGACGAAACACTCGCTAACATTGCCCTGCCGCCAAATCGCAAGGACGGCCAACTGGGTTTCATCGTCAAGGATACCGACGGACATCTTGCGGAGCCGGCGTTTTCATCCTGTATGCATCCAATACCTTGGACGGAGCTTCAGGAAAAGGTTAAGGCCGCGACAGCCGCTAAGGGGACAACAAACTCATAGCGAAGCTCGATTCAGAATTCTTCTCCAGATACAGGAGGGTCCTGACTCTCAACAGAGGCAGGACCCTTTCGGACAATAAGAAAGACCGAGCAACGTGCTGCGTCCGCCGGCAGCCGGCGAAGGAAGGAACATGAGTACGCCGTCCCCAACTCAGCAGACACCTTTCTTACACATTCCAGAAACCGTTTCCAAAGAAGCGCAGGAATTTCTGCGCACCCTAAAGGATCCGGCACAAGCGCCGGCGTTTCCAGATCCCGGCGATGTCGCCGGTTGGAAGAAGGTGCAAGCATTCGTTGAGAAAGATGCACTTGCCCAAGCCGAGCCAATTGTTAAGCGCTATGCCCCAACTTTCGGCGAACGCGCCCTCGGCGGCGTCCCTGTCCTAGACGTCCGTCCCAAAGGTTGGAAAGAAAACCGTAAAGTCGTCGTCTACGTGCATGGTGGCGCTCACACGCTCTACAGTGCGAAATCCATGCTCGGCAGAGCCGCTATCTTTGCCGATGACACTGGGCACCGCGTGGTCTCCGTGGACTACACACTGGCCCCCGAGGCTAAGTTCAATCGGATAAGCGACGAAGTCATTGCCGCGACCCGGTCACTTGTGGACGAAGGCCATGCGCTCAATGACATCCTCATTTATGGCGATTCCTCGGGTGGCGGACTCGCTGCTGCAGTTGTTCTGAAAATGCGTGACAAGGCTCTAGGTATGCCGGTGGCCGCCGTATTGGTATCTCCTTGGGTTGATCTCACCCGGACGGGAGACACGGAGTTCACTCTTGCGCATGCTGAATCGAACTATTTATATGACAAACACTCGAAAAACGCGGCCGGTGCTTACGCCGATCCGAACGACCAGAAGAATCCCTACGCATCGCCTGTGTACGCCGACTTTTCCAAGGGCTTTCCGCCGACGCTGATTCAGGGTGGGACGAAGGAAATCCTTCTGAGCGGCTTCATTCGGCTTTATCAAGCCCTCGACACTGCCGGTGTTTCAGTGAAATTGGATCTCTATGAAGGCATGCCGCACAATTTCGCGTCGAGAATTCCCGAGGCGCCTGAGTCAAAAGTTGCGCGAAAGAAGATACAAGACTTTGTACGTTTTCACTTGGAACCGGGACGGCGCGTCGCGGCCTAGGCCGTTGCAGCCCCAACCCTTGGCAAGGCGGTATGACTCATGGCGAGCTTTGTGGAAGTGGCGCGTGTGGAGCAGCTTCCCCCTGGGAATGGCATGGTCGTTAGGATCGACCGCAAGGAAGTTGCGATCTTCAACGTGGATGGAACAATTTATGCGACGGCCGATTCCTGCCTCCATCAGGGACTCTCGTTAGGAACTTCCAAACTCGACGGCAAGGTCGTTACGTGCCGCGGACATGGTTGGAAGTATGACGTAACCACGGGGAGCATGCTTGCTTCTCCGGAGATGGGCGTCGCAGTCTACGCAGCCAAAGTTGTAGATGGAAAAATCCTGGTAGCTACAGACGAAACCTTGAATTCGAGTGCATGAAACTGCTCTGCGGCCGTCCGGAACTTGACTGAAGCGTTCCAGGGAGAAGACAAAATGGCGGCAAAGACTGGAGCAAAGAAGGCCTCCGCGACTGGCCAGCTTGCCAATCCTTGGGGCTCATCTTTGGACAAACTCAAGGAATGGGATCCCAAAGGTGCGGAGCTTCTGTTGGGTGTCGGAACGAACCCATGGACCAGCGGCGTTCTTCCGCGCAAGGAGGTTGAGCTAATCTACCTCGCGCTGAATTGTTCCAGCACCAACCTCAACGAAGAAGGTACGCGCCGCCAGATTCGCGCTGCGCTCGACGCGGGCGCGACGCGCGATGAAATCATCGCCGTCCTCAAATGTGGCGTTGGACCGGCAGTTCATTCGTGCAGCTTGGGCGCGCCCATCCTGCTTGAGGAGATGAAGGCCGCAGGCGCGAAACCGGCGGGTGGCCCCAAACCTGAGACGCCCGCCTGCGATGCGATGCGTGCGATCGGTCAATGGAACACCGCGTGGGACCCGTTCTACGAGCTTTCCCCGCTCTGGACGGACCAATTCTTTGCTTTTGGAGCCAGTCTCTACAAAAGCGGCGTCTTCACACCAAGGTTCCTGGAGCTGATCAGCATCGCTCTAGACGCATCCGTCACCCACATGTACGCACCTGGCACCCGCAGGCATATCCAAGCCGCCCTCAAAGCGGGAGCGACCGCGGAAGAAATCATGGCGGTTCTGCAGATTTGCGTTTCCATGGGCGTTGAAGCGTGCGCGAAGGGCGTGCCGATTCTGGCCGAGGAGCTGGACCGAAATTCGGCAAACCAGAAAGCGAGTGCGTAACCTGCGGCGGAATCGTGGGCACGGCTGGCCAAGGCTGTGACGTGATGCACTAAGTGCAGCGCCGGTTTCGGTTCGCAACGGTTTGTCGTTATGAATGAAAAAAGAGCAGAACTGAAAGAGAAAGCTATCAGTGAAGTCAAGAAATTCGCAGTGATCGTAGGATACCTCTGGGTCCTGTTCGTCCTTTTTGAAATCCATAAACTCACGATCTTACGAGGACAGAACCGGGCTGCCCCACTTGGTTATCGGATTGGTTTCGCTCTAATCAATGCACTGATACTCGGCAAGATAATTCTCATTGCGGAGGTTTTTCACTTTGGGGAGCGGCCCAAGAATAGCCCGCTCGTGTACACGATACTGTTTAAGTCAGCCGCTTTTTCTGCGCTGTTGGTGTGTTGTGACGTTTTGGAGGAAGTGCTAGCCGGAGTTTTTCACAACAAGACAATCGCCCAAAGCATACCCGCGTTAGGCGGAGGCGGCCTGGAGGGAATTTTGTTGGTCGGACTTATGGTGTTCATCGTACTGATACCATTCTTTTCCTTTATGGAAATCGCGCGCGTGGTCGGTGAGGACGAGCTGATCTCGATAATCTTCAAGCGCAGAACATCCTAGGTCTCGCGAGTGGAAGACGGACTGTCGAGCTCATGTGGGAATACCTCAGACGCGTGTGGGAAATGCACGTCGGACGTGCCTACGGCCCACTATCATTTCGATTCATCATTCAGCCGATGGTCGCTGCTGGCCTTGCCATCCGCGCGGGTTTGGAAGACGCACGCGCTGGCCGCCCCGCCTACGGCTGGGCTATATTTACAGATCCAGTTCGACGGCATGAATTACTTCGGGAAGGCTGCAAGCATTTGGCGAAGCTGTTCGCTGCCGCTGTCATCATGGACACGATCTATCAAATCATCGTCTTTCGCTGGATTTATCCGGGGCAGGCTTTGACTGTTGCAACGATGGTGGCCGTGCCTTCGTATTTTCTGCTGCGGGGACCGACGAACCGGCTTGTCCGGCTATGATACCAGAGAAGGAACGGGTCGCAGCAAAATCCAGAGCAAGGAAACTTTTTGAATGACAGAGACTAACGTGAACGGGAAAAAACTCGACTCCTCGACTCTACTCGCCGTCGATCGCACACGCTTGGCCTACGAGCGAACCTTGATGGCCTGGATAAGGACGGCCACATCGTTAATCACTTTCGGCTTCACGATCTACAAATTCTTTCAAATTGAGCTGTCGAGAGGAGTGTCGCCAAGAAGCGGTCGGTTAATAGGACCGACCCAATTTGCTCTCTTCATGATTGTGATCGGACTTGTGTCGTTGCTGCTAGCTACGTTGGAGCACCGGCGGGATTTGAACGCCTTGAACGCGGAGTACCCTGGCGGTCGCCGCTCCCTCGCGAGAGTGCTCGCGGCGTTGATTTCACTCCTCGGGATCCTCGCGCTATCTGCAGTCTTGTTCCGGCAGTAACGACGGTTGGCTCATTCGACGAATCTGGTTCGGCTGGGGTGTAAACACTCGTTGAACGTGTCGGTTGTAAGAACTTAGATCCACGCAGCCGGGTTTCCCATCGATGTCAAAGTTATCCCACACTTGCTTGTTGAACGGACCAAAAAGCCGCCGGCTAAGGTAGATTCTGCCGCCCATATGGCGCGTGAATCTTTCTCCCCGCGACGGCACAGTGTCATGGATGGTGTTTCTTGCGAAGGTCAGGCCAGAATTCCTTGATCATGTAGGTCGCGACGTCCCACCCTATTTGCGCGCACCACACGCTTGCCACGTTGCCGAAACTTCGCTCGGACTTCGGATGGTCGGTATAGGTCGAAATGGCGGCAGCAATTCCCGCGCCGAAAACTTCAGAATAATTGAACTGCTCCTTTCCGGAATCGGCGCGTGTGATCACAACGCGAGCGAGTGCGTGGCCGGCTCGCCGCACGAAGCTGCCGTGACCCAACTGGTAATAGCGCGGATCCTGGCGCAGGAGTGAAGGCAACACAGCGCTGGCCATGAAATTCTCAACTGCATTACTAGAGAGTCGGGGTAGAGTGCGATCGGCGCGACCAATTGCTGCAATTCTTGCGCGGAGAGTGCTGCGCCTTGTCCCGAATACCCCGGTTGGCCCGATTGAGCTACGGCTTCGAACGGCACAGCGCCAACAAGCAACAGGATGGTCAGCGTTGTCGATAGAAGCTTTTTCATGAAATTCAGGTTCATTTTGTGTTCTCCACTTCCTCTTTCCGAATCGGGCGCTTGCGTGTTCGACTCGCTGCTTCTTCTATGGAATCAGGCCACATTTGCTTTAAATCTTAGCGGCAGGCTGGATTATTCGGGTTGTGGCGGCGGGGTGGAATTGTAAAAAGTGACAGTGCTTATTAACGCTGTGATCTCAACAGGTGATGCAACGCCATCTGGTATAAATCTGACTCAAGGTTGATACCTAATGCCGAAGGGGAGCCGACTCGATTCGCAACGCTTGATCAAGTGCTGGACATGATCGACGTTTTGCCCGAACCTGCCGCAACGGTTGTAGCATTGGCCGCGTTCAGCGGTTTGAGAAAATCAGAAATACAGGGCCTTCGGTGGGAGGATTTGAAGCGCAACGAACTGCACGTGCAACGAACCGCATGGAGGCCCACACATGTTGTCGAGCAGACGAAGACTGAAGCCTCAAGAGCGGGCGTGCCTGTCATTCCCGAACTGGCGAAGCATCTCGCAAACCACCGCAACGACTTTCCCGCTGACGGATTCATTTTCACTGGTGCAAAGATGGGGCGACCACTTGATCTACATAATCTTGCGAATCGTGTGATTCGCCCTGCCCTGGAAAAAGCTGGCCTAAAAAAGAAGAGCATTGCGTGGTGCGGCTGGCATGGATTCAGGAGAGGGCTTGCGACAAACCTGTATGAATTGGGCGTTGAACCGAAGACGCGCCAGGCGATCCTGCGCCATGCTGACGTGAGTGTGACCGAGAAACATTACGTCAAACCAGTGAGCAAAGTCTCGGCGGCTGCGATGGCGAAGTTCCAGCGGGTGCTGAAAGCCAAGAAGAACGCGCGGACAGAGCAGAAGCGAAAGAGGGCTAGCCGTGCGCGATGAGGCCGTTTTACGTACTTCTACACGTACTTTCTGCACCAATTCATTTGACTGAACATCAGAAAAACTCTATAAGCATTGGTTAGATTGTTGGTAGGGGCGGTGGGGATCGAACTATCAAGCCCGTTGCGAACACGTAAGTTATTCATTCCACGTTCCGAGAAAACCGACAAAACCGATAGAAACGCCGAAGTGAGGTACACGGCGGGTACACGGCGATTCTAGAAGCGGGTAGCGGGCGATAATCCGTGTTAACAACATTTATCTGGAACCGGGCCAGTTTCCGACTAGCGCGTACTACGACTGAAGCTCAAGAGTTTCCGAATTCCCGCCGATAGCTCTCGGTTTCTTTTTTGATTGTAGCAAGCAGACGCAAGTAAGGTCCGTATTTGTGCATGGATTGAAAATGAGGATCGTCCCGAAATACCGGATAATTTGGCAGACCGGTCTTCGCTGCACGCGATAGCAGAGGGACCGCGAGTTCCGGTTTACCGAGGGTTGCGTAGGCCGCCGCCGCCGTATGCCACATGTGATGCGTGTGCAGGACGGACTTCCCGACCTTAAGAGCTTTCTCGACGAACTGTTCGGCTCGGCGAAAATTGCCCCGTTTTGCCCAGAGTAAGCCTTCCCAACTGGTAAGCAACGCGTCACCCGGGAAGAAATGCTGCGCGGTCTTGATCATCTCCACAGCCGGCTCCGGATTCGATCCATAGAGCGGGACACTCGGAGAAAAAAGGTTTGCCCACAAACTTGCCGGGTCTAACGTGATGGCGCGCCTGAAGTATTGCTCGGCCTCCTCATATTTCCCCAGAAACGCTTTTACTTGCCCCAGGAATGTGAGGACGAATCCGTCATCGGGGTGAGCAGCGAGCGCGATTTGCAATCCCTCGACGGCCTCATCGAGCATCCCTACATGCTGAAAGATGAGACACTGCCAAACGAGCGCAGGATGATAGCCGGGACTCCGACGCAGAGATTCCCGGAGAGCCAGCAGCGCCTGGCGGTTTTTGTATCCCTTAAGCGGCGTCCAGAGAACGCGGCCGTGCGCGCAATGGGCCTCCGCATTGGTGGGATCCAATGCCAGCGCTCGCCGCATCGCAAGTTCACCTTTCTTGTACCACTTCGATATGGGGTCAAAAGTTCCGGCCATGAATACGCACGCACTTGCGAGCCGCGCCCATGCTTCGGCAAAGTGGGGATCGAGTTTCGTAGCGTCATCCAGCATTTCGATGCCGGTTCGCGTGTCCCATCTGTTAACGCGAGAAAGCCGTTCGACAGCGCGCAGGAATAATTCGTAGGCTCTCGGGTTTTTCGTCGGAGGTTCAAGCGACGATTCGGGCGAACCAGATGCCTTAAGGCCAAGGGCGCGAGCAAGTGCTTCTGCGACTTTATCCTGCAATTCGAACAGCGCTGCCATCTCCGAATCGTACTTGCCCGTAAGCAGCGTTGTTCCGTCCGCCGCGTTCCAGGCTTGCACATGGACGCGCAATCGCGAGCCGGATTTCTGAATGCTACCGTCCACAACGATGTGGACATTCATCTCGCGCGCCGCCAGCAGTGGATCCACCGCCTGCTTCGCATAGCGCCGCACCGTGTTGATCGGCCGAACCAGCACCTCGCCGCTGCCTCCCACATGATTGATAACGGCGTCCGCCAGGGCGACACCCAGGTACTCATCTTCCGGATTCGGCGTGAGAAGTTTGAACGGCAGCACGGCGACCGAGCGTTTTCCGAGCACCGCGGCGGGAAGTAAAGCGCCCAATTCCAGATCGCGCTGGAGATTCGCGAGGTCCACCTGCAACTCGCGCGCCGTTTGGTAGCGCGAGCCCAGGTTTTTTTCGAGAAGTTTTTGGACGATTCGGGCAAGTTCCTGCGGCACGATATTCTCCGCATCGCCTAACCGGGGCGCAGGCTCGTGAAGGATCTGCGAGACCAGAGCCGTAATCGTTGGCCCGACAAAAGGGCGCTGCCCAACCAAGATCTCGAACAAGACCACGCCTAAGGAATATAGATCTGAGCGGGTGTCGCCCGGCTCGCCTCTCAGAATTTCCGGAGGCATGTACGCTACCGTTCCGGCGATCACTGCGAGGGGAGTTTCACCAAGATCATGCACGGAGCGTGTGAAGGTAGCAGTCTCGGCCGCTATCTGGCGGGCGATCCCAAAGTCGAACAGCTTTGGAACACCCGCTGCTTGCACCACGATGTTTTCGGGTTTGATATCACCGTGAACGATGCCGTGAGAATGAGCTGCATCAAGGGCCTCTGCGATTTGCGCCCCCAGCCGCGTAAGCGCGAGAGCTTCGATCGGGCCGGTTGAGGATATGCGGTCTCGAAGCGTTTGGCCTTGCACCAACTCCATTACGATAAAAAGATGCTCAGCCGTCTCGCCGACATCGTAGATCGTCGTTATCCCAGGATGATTCAGTGCAGATGCCGCGCGAGCCTCCACGAGAATGCGGGCACGGCGCTCGGACTGCTTCACGACATCTTCGCGCATCAGTTTCAGGGCCACGTCGCGATTCAGCAATTGATCGTGAGCGCGATACACCACGCCCATCCCGCCGCGGCCTAGCTCGGACATAATCAGGTAGTGCGAGAGGGTCTGACCAATCATGAGGCAAGTTCCGCTGGGGCGAGCCTACGCAGCCGTGCTCGGATTGTCAATCGTGACGGTCTTTCGCGCTCTCAGGGCCACTCGGCAGTTCACAAATGCCCAAATGTGAGAAACGAGCGTTGGGCAGTCTACCGGGACGCCATCCAGTAAGAGTCAATGCTTGTCGCTCACCGGCAGGTGTTGATCAATCCCCTTCTCACCATCTATTTCGTGAGTGTCAAAAGCTGCCTCGTGCACGCGGCGAAAGATAACACGGACGGCATAACGCGCGTTCGTTGTGAATTCTCGGCCGGGTCGTGCCCCTCTTAACCAGAGCTTGGTGCTCACCCCGTCGCCTTCGTTATGCCCAGCGTCAAATACACTTGTTTTTGGCGGATACGGGCGCACTGAAATCAACCTAGTTGATTCAGGGAGTTACGGCGGGCGTTGCTGAAAGGTTTTTGGCGGATTGCTGCGCGGCCCGGCGGACCGTTCCCTCTCCAATACCCAGAGCCACTCCGATCTTCTCCCAGGAGGCTCCAGCTTGGCGCAAATCAGCAATCCTGCTGGGATCCACGGCCACCCGTGGCCGCCCCAAGCGTTTGCCTCGTGCCCTCGCGCACGCTAGCCCGGACCTGACGCGATCTCGAATCAACTCTTTTTCGAATTCTGCAATCGACGCAAAAATTCCGAATACCAACCGCCCATTCGCGGTGGAAAGCTGACGCAAACTCCGGGCGAAGCGATCATAGCGATACACAATCACGGAGCATCCGCCAATCGCTTGCGGCAATCGGTTAAGAGCCGGTCAAGAGCGGGTCGACGTTCTTTTGAGCCGCTAATTCCGGTGTCCACGTACTCACCAGCGACGTCCCATCCTCGCCGCCTGCAATACGCGCGTAGTTCATTAAGCTGCATTTCAGGATTCTGTCCGTTATTCGTACTAACCCTTGCGTAGATCGCTGCTTTCATCGGAATTTTCACCTATTCATTTCTTCGGTCTGCCGCCCATCTTTGCCCAGCGGGACAGAGTTTTCTTCGAGTATTTGCGGGCGCGTGACACGCCACCCAGCGCCGCCCATGCCTTCCTCTCGTCGGCAGTGGTTTTGAGAACACGCCCTTTCCCTCCGAGCCTACCAAGAGCGACGGCGTGAACATTCTTCACGGTCAATATCTTACATGACGTTAAGTAAGTTTGCAAAGCCGTAATACCTAATGTTTCGTCCTGGGTCGTATTAGGGTGGTCACGATTGCTGCCAAGCGGGATAGCAGACGACCGCAACGACTGGACACTATTAGAAGCAATACGTCGCTATCGGATCAGCCGGAAGCTTCGGGGGAAAGGGGTGGAGTCACCAGTTTCGACCGGCCTAAAAGGAAGCTCGGAATCGCGCAAGAAAATTTTTCCGGCCCGCTAAATTTTTTTGGCTTGCTGTTTTTTGTTTCGGAACTCCTAGGCGCGAGCGAGCCAGTCAAGACAGATACTTTGCGAACAATTTCAGATAGATTCCCGAGTAAACCTTCATAAACGATTCAAGAACCTTCAATTCAAAGAGGTTGCGGCCCTCATATTCCAGGAGACGTCTTGTCGGCCGATTCCGACTTCTTCGCTTGCGCACAACGTCCAACATCCAATGATGGGCGCACTTGTTCCTTAGCGTTCGAAGTGTGTCTAGCCTACTGTGTTGGTTTTTAGTGATAATCCGAAGGACTCGCGCCAGTTTGATTTTCGCCTCGAATCCCATCCGACCGCCTTTCAATAACTCATCAAGAGCGCGGGGAATTCCAGCATTCTTGTTTCTTCGTTTTTTCGAATTGGGATCGTGGCCAGCAAGAATGCGCCAGAAAAGACTGTCGAGCAAATCCTCAGTAGCCAAAGACATTTGAAGAACGGTTATTCGGACAGCATCTTCCCTTCGAGAACGTGCTTGGAACAGGTTCTGCGTGAGGTCACGATCGCCAAGAGGGTGAAGGAAGGACTGAATCTTCTCAACATCCTCCAGAGCTTTGGTAATCTGCCGTTCCACTCGAAGCATGCCGCTATCCTATCAATGTTTTCGGTTCACTGGCGTTACGGGAAGCTTCGTCGGAGCGCAACCCCAACCGACGATGCCGCCGTCGAGATATTGTGCGAGCGTTGCCCATGCGCCCGCGAACTGGTCACTCGTATATCGCAATTGACGGGTCCCACTTGCGACAAACTCAGTTGGTAGGAGCCACGCCGGTTCGCATTGGTCGTATATCAGTGGAACTCGCCTAACGCGGTTCGGAACGCCACCGACCTGTGGCTAGGATTTCGAATCCGCTCACGAAAACTGGCGGCAAGGGTTTCGGGACCCGCGTTCGGGAATCGCTGCGACCCTCACAACCAAGTCGAAGTGTTCCGAAGGTCGTAAGTCCTGTTTAGAAAATTGCCTTGTTCTTCCTTCATCCTTGCAAAGTTGCCACGCATAGTCACTAACTGGGGGTCCAATTTCAGTCTTCCTTCAAAGCAGTCGAAGAAGACGGTTTCCATGTGGAAAGAAACGATCAGCAAGGCCAAAAAGAAAACCGCTAGTCTCTTGGGGTCCTTTTGAAAATAATTAATCCCCCATAAAAGCTTTCCGTCCACCTTCTTTTGTTCAAAACTAAGTCCCATGGAATCCGCACTAGAGTGCGTAGATGATTCAGAAAAGTGCGTCCAATAAAAGTAAAGTTTGCCGATGGGTGAGTCATCAGGGTAAGGGGACTTCTTTTTGTTTTCTTCAAATGCTGCGTTGTACGCAGCCTTGTCGCTAGCTTTCGTTGCCCACACCTCTGCAAGCGTTGGCTCCCTGAAAATTTTATGAGCGTGCGCAGTCGCCTCAATCCCATTGCGCAAAATGCTATAGCTGTCAGCAACACAACAAGAAAAGCCAAGTTCTATCGCCACAAGAAACTTCGAGTGTGCAAACTTGAAGATGACCAGTGGCAACATCCGATCCGCCTGTATTGAGTGTTCCAGGCCGCTAAACTCGCGCATCCAAATATCGTTCAGAAGTTGAAGACTATCCCAGACTCCGTGAAATTTGTTCAAGGAGGTCTTGAAGTTGTGTCGCTTGTCCGTGAAATATTTCAAGTATTCGGCGCGAAAGTGTTCCGTTTCAAAAGGAAAAAGGTCATTCGGAGGATTTGCTGGCGACTTGGTCACGGATTGCCCGCTCCAGGCGATCAGGATACACAGTCAGATGCCGCGTCCCAAGTGGGATAACGCGCAACCGGAGAATGTGAAGGCCACGAAAGATCGCTCCAGTGGTAGTGGCTCCCGTGCGGTGATTGTGCGAGGATTCACGCACCATGACGAAGATTTCAGCTACACCGCATGCGGAACATGGATTGAAGCGGCAGCTTGGGCTGCGCGACTTGGTGTTGGCGCAGGTGCTATGCGTGGTAGGGAGCGGCTGGGTCGGAGTGGCAGCAGAGTTAGGCAGGGCGCAAGCGCTGACTTGGGTGGCAGCCATGCTGCTGTTCTATTTTCCGATGGCCGCAGTGGTGATCGGCCTCAACCGGATTATGCCGCTGGAGGGCGGGCTTTATGTCTGGGCGCATCGGGCATCCGGCGGGCTGGGCGGCTTTCTTACGGCGTGGAACCTTTGGGTCTACGGGATTGCGGTAACGGCAGCGATTCTGTATGCGATTCCGACGGAGCTGGCATACTTGGAGCGCCCCAGCCACAACCGGAGGGCAGGCGTGTGCGATGTTCACTGCCCTCATTGCTCGGGGGCGGGGTCGAGCTCGCGCTCGGCAAATATCGCAAGCTGCTTGAAATTTCCCGTTTTCCAGTCGCTCAGATCGGCTTCTTCAATTACCAGGGACGTGCCGATTCGCCAGCATAGTTCGGTTTTGTCTTTGAATCGGACGTGGAGATAAAGCACGTCATCCTCGAACGCATGATCGACCCAATCCACGATCCTGCCACGGACACCGGGATATTGTTTGCCGCGCATGATGTCCCGAGGGAGAAGCTTCACACGTGATTTGCGCTTCGTCATCGGTGATTCCCCTCCTCGTGCGTTGGCGTGGCGTCGGGTCGTGAATCGGCGCTTGACTGTTGCGGCGGGTTTGCGAGTTTCGGTGCGCGCTTCTTTGTCTTCTTTCGACGCCTGCTGGCAGCGTGATTTTTCTTCGCAGCCTGTTCTTCTTCAAAGCGTTTCTCGTCGTTGTAGTCCCAATCGGGAAGGATTACGACGCGCGGAGGAAGTCCCTTGGCTTTGCGCGCTTCCTCGCGCTGTTTGATCTCCAGATAGATATCGTCGGGGTCGGTAACCCTCTTTCTGTGGTCGCGCAGAAATTTGTACGCCCCAATCGCATCGTTCTCGACGATGGCGTCAAACTCGTCGAAGAACTGCCGATTCACTTCCACTTGAGCACTCTCCACGTGGGCCTTGGCCCAGCGAATCATCTCCTTCTTATAAGTGGGATCCTTTTCCATGCGCTCAAGGCCATGAATGACGTGACCGAACTGTTCGTCTAACGCAAGCAATTCCTGGAAAAGATGGAGTTTCATTTTTTCCTCCTCTCCACAATTTCCTTGGGTGAGGAAGCTCGCTTGCGCTTTCCCTTACGTTTCTTTGCAGCCTGCGCTCGCTTCGTAGCAAGGAGCTTCTCTTCCTCCTCAGCGGACCAGGGCAATACAACGATTCGCGGTGGGAGTCCCTGCTTCTTACGCTGTTTGTCGCGCTCCTCGGCATCCAAGAACACGTCGTCCGGGTCTTTGAGCCACATTTCGTACTTGTGGTGGATGCGAGACCAATGCGTCGCCTGATCCTGCTCGAAATCGCTGGCTTCGGCGGTCACTTCGAAGCCGGCCTGTGCCCTCACGTATTGAACCTCGTTCGACAGGGGCGTCGGACCTCTGCCCCGGACACTCGGCAAGCCGTTTGAAAAGTTTGATGGATTCGCGAAGATTGCGGTCGAGTAGGGCGAGCAATTCGTAAGCAGTTGGTTTCACGTCGGCTTACCTCCTTTTTGGTTTTGCTGTTCGCTTTCGCCTAGGGTCCGAGGCTGTTCGGGCTGTGTCGGGAGCGAGGAGGACGGGGCCTTTTGCATCGCCAGGATGCGATCGTCATCGGCCTGGGTCCAAGGCAGGATCACGGCTCGCGGCGGCAAGCCCTGTTCGCGCCGAAGCGCTTCGCGGGATTTCAATTCGAGGTAAATCTCGTTGGGACCTTGTTCGGTCTTCTCGCGGTTCCGCCGAACACGGTAGAAGTTGTTCTCTTCTTCCTGCTCCTTTTGCGCGATCTTGGAAGCAAAATGGCTATTGGCCTGGGAGCGGAGTTCGCTGAGATTGGTGCGGACTCTGCTGATGCCCTCGGGAGACGCTAGCTCCAGGTTCTCGATGAGGTTGAGAGCCTCAAGGGCTCGGTCCATCCCTTGATTGAATTGAAACAACCCTTCATAAACTCTTAGATCCATTGCGCTAATTCCTCTTCCCAGCGATGGACAGTGCTCGCGGGATCGAAACGTTTCGCTCGGTGACGAGCGTCAACTGTGCCGCGCATCCGTTGAGGCACACGAATAGAGCGGCGATTGAAAATCCAACCCAATGAGGGTAGGTTCAGGAGATTTCAGGAGGAGGGGATTTAGCAACCGGCTCGGGTGGTGGCAGAGCCGGAAATGCGGGGCGCAGTGAGAGTTGCGCCCAAAATGCGAAAAAGATACCTTCGTTTGCAGCCATCGTTGCACCTTAGACGTGCGACTGTGGTTAGGGGCGCGCTCGGTGTTACTAGCACCGGCGCGTCCCGTTCACTTCTTCTTGGCCTTCTTACCAGTCCTTCTGTCGATCCCCTTACCCCAATAGTTCGCTTTCTTGTACCCGTGGATTTCGGCAAGTTCTGTGGCTGACCAAGACTTCCGAAGTTGACCGTCCACGATCTCTACTCTCGGGGTAGGGATCTGCTTCCTCCCAATCCAACGGTGTAGTGTCCGCCGGTCAACTCCACAAATCCGAGCAGCTTCTGAGATCGAGTATCTCTTCATTTTATATGCCACACTGTGGCATTTGTCAAGTAAGAAGCTAACCGGGGCAAGCGGCTTAACGCGCCGATCCGGGGCACGGGAAGAGTATCGCAACAAATGAGATGGCGAAAGCGAGCAAAGGGCATAGATGGTGCCTATGAGGAATGAAATTTGGGCTTGACTCTGTATAACTCTAGGGTTATACTTTTTTCGTGGCCTGGGACATAGAGGCGACCGATGAATTTCGGGCGTGGTGGGCCGAGCTTTCAGACGCCGAACATGAGGCCATTACCGTCGGCGTGACCATTCTTGAAGAAAAGGGACCGGCGCTCGGAAGGCCGCGAGTTGATACGCTGGCAAAAGATTCGAAGCACCCGAACATGAAGGAACTGCGCATTCAATTTGCAGGCAATCCTTATCGAATTTGTTTTGCGTTCGATCCACGTCAGACCGGAATTCTCTTAATTGGCGGAATTAAATCTGGTAAGAACTGGACCGCGAAAATAGTCGCCCTTGCGGACAAGATTTATGACGCTTACCTAGCCGAACTGAAGACGGAGGGACTTCTCTAATGGCACGAATTAAGTTTAACGAACTCGCAAAGCAAACAATGACGCCTGAATCCATCGCGCGATCGCGGAAGAAGGCAATCGAGGAAATAGCCGCGATGGAACTCTCCGAACTGCGAGACGCCCTCAAAGTCACGCAAGTCGATCTTGCGGAACGCATGAAAGTTTCTCAAGTTGCGATTTCCAAACTCGAAAAACGGAATCGAAACATTCACGTCGATCAGCTTCGCTCAATCGTCTCCGCGATGGGCGGAAATCTGATTATCATAGCGGATTTCGAGGGCCGGAAAGTAGAACTGAGCCATATTGGCAAACCAGAAGCTTCCTACGTTAAGAAAGCGCGCCGGCACAAAACCCCTGCACCAAAGGTACGAGCACCGCATTCCCAATCTGCCTAACCCGACGCGTCTTGCAGGGGCCGGAAGGTGCAGCATTGAGGCTCCCAGGCCCGGAAGAAGGCGGATTCTTGTTAAGTGTTGCGCTGTTGTTCGATCATGAATGATACAGGACGTTCACATCAACAGCCCCAGGTCCGCAAGTAAATATCTCAAAACCGCAGTTTTCTTCAACAATTTCGGTCGTGGCTGATTAACGCGGTGATCTCAATGGATCGACGCAACACTAAGCTCGAACCCACCTTACATTGAAAACAAAAGCTAAAATCGCTCGCTAGGGCCAGAGCAGCCGGAACGCTGCCCTGACTAGGGTTTGGCCGTACACAGCCAAACAGATGGTTCTCGCGCGGAAGCATTGTCGAATCAATGCACTGGATGGTGTCGCATCGACCGGTTGAACCCGCAGCCGTAATCGGAAACCGGACCTCAATCTCCGGTTACGCGACGCAATCAGGATCTATGGCGCGGAGGGCTAAAGATGGAGTTGCACATTGATATTGAATTACGGGGAGGCCTTTTGCTGGTAACCGCCAGCGGTGAAGTTGCATTAGACAGAGCCGTGCTGCTCCTCAAGCAGGCGTTTGATACAGCGAAGGAGAAAGACGTTAACAAAATTCTGGTGAATACTCTTGCGGTTGAAGGAGAGCTCTCGACGTTTGAGAGGTATAGACTCGCAACAGGAACAGTGGCGCACCTTAGACAACTCGAGATGAATCCGAGGGTAGCGTTCGTGGGCAAACCACCTACCACAAACGGATTCGGAGTGCGCGTCGCCCAAAATCGAGACGTGACCACCCAAGTGTTCGACACCCAGCAAGCAGCCCTAAACTGGCTTAACCGTTGGCCAAGTTGATCTGTCAGTGTTACACCTAGCGATCCGTCGCGCCTCCATGCCGCCTCTATCTGTCAGATCGAATCTGGCACAGCGGCGTCCTCCTAGATGTAAATTTGGTCAGAATTTACGATTTGGCACCCCTGGTTCGGCGAATCCTACAGTTCCGAACCTTCGTGCTACCCCTTGGCCTTCTTCGGATACAAAAATGCGATTTGGAATTTCAACTGCCAGGTCGGAGACGGAAAATTGTTCGGGCGCTTGGCATTGCCGTAGGCCTGAACGCTGACGTTTACGGGCTGAAAACCCAAGCGCATGATCCCTCCGATGCCGCCGCCGACCGGAACCAGCCAAACATTGCCGCTAGGAGCATTCCAGTTGGCCGTGTTGATGGGTGCGGATGTGAGGTAATAGCCTTTCTTGAGGTTGTAGTTGATGAAGTACTGCAGGGTGAAGGCATTGACGTTAGCTCGGTCCGACGGACCTGCAACCGAAAACAGGTTGCTTACCAGCACACCCAGCGTCCACTTGATTGGTCGGGTAGGGCAAAGGCGCGTAGCGGGCTTCGTATGATGCCGACGTTTCCATTGCCCTCCCTAAAATTCCGTACGGCGGGTTTTCCCCAGTACGGCTTCAAGGCCGGTAGATCAGACAGGGCCTTCCCGTTCGACGCTTCCTCGCCTCGGACGGTTTGCCATTGTCCTTCGTGCTTCCCGCTTCCCTCGTCAGTTCCCCGTTCTGTGCCGGGGGACGTTGGGCGCTGGAGCACCTCCGTTCGAGCGGCCGCTGCCGCTCTACCCCAGGGGCCCTCGCTCCAGACCGGGTTGTTCTGTTCCGGTCCATCCACGCTTAATCGGCCCCATCCGCCCCACTCGCAGGCACATCCCGATTTCACCGCTTTGCGGCTTATACCGGATGCCTTCGCTGTGCACACTGCGCCTAGGCGACCTCCGAGTGGTTCCACGCTTTCGCTGTCGTTCCTTCCTAACATGCCACCCTCTACGACTCCGGGGAGATCGGAAACCGGTTGGTTCCAGACATGCGGTCCCGACATAGGCCTTCGCCATGTTATGAGCGGCTCGGCTCTCCCGACTATCCTGCAATCCGCTTCACGCAGGGCCGACTTTTCGGAGCTTCACTGGTTCGCTTTTGCTGCGGCCTGTCAGGTTGCTCGCCCCCTGTGCAGATCTGACCAGAAGCTCTTCCGGCCACCGGGACTTTTACTTCCAGGCTTCCGACGAGTCGGTCACCCTTCTCGCCGCTGGATATAACTACGACAGTCACTGGACCGTTCTGTCGATGGGACTCTCACCCATTGGAGTGACAACTAGCGTTGCTGCACCATAACAACGTCGGCTCCTTAGACCCGAGTACACTGTGGTTTGTCGATGACCAAAGGCTCGGGAGAAAGGAGCCGAACATGATCATTATAGGCGTGGATTATCACCCGAGCGAGCAGTACATCGCGTTTGTAGATACAGAAACGGGAGAGTATGAGGAACGACAATTGAACCACAGTGATGGAGAAGCCGAGAAGTTTTATCGGGAACTGGCGAGGCGAGGAGTCCGCGTACGCCTGGGGATGGAGGCCACGGGCTACTCCCGCTGGTTCGAGCGGTTGCTGGCAGAACTGGGTATGGAGCTGTGGATCGGCAATGCGGCCGAGATTGAGACCAAACGCGTCCGCAAACAGAAGACCGATCGTGAGGACGCCCGGCTGCTGCTGCGATTGCTGCAGGAAAATACCTTTCCTCGCATCTGGGTACCCAGTGCGGAGAATCGGGATCTGCGGCAACTGTTGTGGCATCGGCATCGCTTGGTGCAGATGCGCACGCGGATGATGAATCAGCTGCAAGCACTGGCCATGAACGAAGGCCAGCGGCGGAAGAAAAAGCTGTGGAGCGAACGAGGACGAGCGGAATTCGAAAAGCTCCCCTTAGCTTTCTGGGCCAGCCGGCGTCGGCAAGATCTGCTGGAGCTGCTGGACCGGCTGAATCCAACGATCGAGGAATTAACCGCAGCGGTCGAGGGGGAAGCCAAGAAGTGGCCCGAGGTACGGCGGCTGATGACGCATCCGGGGGTAGGACCGCTGACGGCGCTGGCCTTCGTGTTGATCATCGGAACTCCCAAGCGGTTTCGTCGGGGCAAGCAGATCGGCAGCTATGTGGGGTTGATCCCTTCGGAGAACTCCAGTGCTGGCCATCAACGGCTGGGACACATCAGCAAGCAAGGTAGTTCTCTATTGCGTTTCTTGCTGGGAGAAGCAGCCCAAGCCGCCGCACGTTGTGATGCGGACTGGAGACGACGGTACATGCATCTGGCGCTGCGCCGACAACGGAACATCGCCAAGGTGGCCATGGCCCGAAGACTGGCGGTTCGGTTGTACTGGATGTGGCGGAAGGGTTGGGAATATGCAGAGTGGGTCAAGTTCGGTTCGCACCCGGGACAGCTCGGAACCGGACATGGCGTGCAGTAGAACGCCGTGTACTTGAATGGGCATCCCGCTCCCTCGCGAGAGGGAGTTTGAACGAGTAATCGTGGTCTGAAATTCGGATCGGAGAGATGTTTAGGTCGAACTGAAACCGCCCGAAAGATTACAGGCGAGCCGTGGTTATCGACACTGGGTCCAGGAAATATGACGAAAGAGAACACTCTTTGGAGTGGATGCAGAAGTTTGTGCAAAAAAAGACTTGACAGAGCCGACGTTGTTAGAGATGCCCGGTTGAACAAGAGCGACCACCGACGGCCCGATGCTGAACTTTCCCGTTCCAAGGACGTTATCCGTCGCTGTAGGAATCAAAAACGTGGGACCTGCGCCCCAAATCAGCTTTCCGGGATTTGCCGGAGACAGAAAGAATGAGGGGTTGATGTCGTTGAGGCCAAAAGTACCTTGGTGTGGCTGCGTGATGTTGGGCTGAAAGACGAGCGCACCGATGGTGCGGGTGATGAGGTTCCAGTTTTGGCCAAGTGGGAGGGGAATGACCGGCTGGACCTGGATAATCGTGTTGCGGTTTCTATCGAATGGACCGATGTTGAAATCGGTGAAGTTCTGTAACGGAACGCTGATTAAACTTGCGACGGGATTCTGGGTGGCCTTCGCCAGATCTCCGGCAGAAGCTTTTGCGTCCGGCTTTTGCGCTTCCTGCTTGGCCTGCTCGGGCGTCTCCTGATCCAGTTCCTCATTAAAGTTCGGATTAGGTTCTTGGGCGAAAGCCGCGACTGCTATTGAAAACAGGAACACAAAAAGAAGAACCAGCTTCGACAGTTTCTACATTTAGCCTCATCCCTCCGATCCGGTTTTAACCGTACGCCCTTCGCGCAGCGGAAACCCAAGATCGTTCAGTAATTTGAGCCATCAGGATTCTTCGCGGCTCGTTCTTGGGGAGCGATATCGTGAACTCGCGATCCGATTGACGAGGCCACGGATGAGCATATAGGGAATGAGGGCTAGCTTGGCCGCGATGAGTATTGCTCCAAGAAAGTAAATCCGATGAAAGACAATAATCTGATAGATTCCATCGAGGATCGACGCGATTATGAATACCTTGCCTACATCCCCCCAACCTTCGCGCAGCAGATGGTCCCGGCGGTGCGCAACGGAAATAAGAGTCCAGCCATACGGCGTATGGCCTTCCCGGGCGTCTCTCAATCCGGCGCGTATCGCAAAGAAGGCAGCTATGGCTGGCTGAAATAATAGACGCAGCGACATAGGCCCGCTGGCACGCCCGATGATGTTCTGCCAAAGATGACTTAGGAATTCTCCCACTGGATTCACTCCGCGATCTCAGCATTTCGCTACTATGGCCAGCGGCCCTCAATTTCTCCTTCAATGTAAAGCTCAAGAAAGTCCACTAGCACCAACGCGGTGACATGGGTTCAACGTGGACTCAAGTAAATCGCTATGGATCATGCACCTGCTTTGTGTCTCGCCGAATCGCGTTCCAGTTCCTGGGCGAGAATTGGCACACCGAGGTTGCACGCCTGGATGCCTTGCGCAACGCATAGCTTCAACACTTCCATGATCTCTTCCATGGTCGCGCCCAGCTTCAGCGCCGCTTTGATATGGCGCCGCGTCCCGGGCGCGTACATATGCGTATAAGAGGCGTCGAACGCGATGCTCAATAATTCCGCCAGCTTTGGGGGAATCAGCGCACCTGTATAAACCGGCAAACCTGCCGTCATAACCTGCTCGGTCCACAACGGGTCCAGGTTGAAAAACGGATCCCAGGCCGTATTCCATTGACCGATCTCCCGCGCCTTGTCGCACACTGGAGTCGGCACCTTGCTGTTCGAGTGTGGTTCCACTCCGGCAGCCTTGGCCTCTTCCAGTAGAATTGGAGCGCCTAAGCTGCAGCTATGCAGCGCAAGCAAGGACGCCATCTTGAACACCGTCAGAATCTCCTCGCGAGTCGCACCCGCATCCAGCGCGCCACGGATGTGCCGGCGCGTGCCTTCTTCATCCAGGTTTGTACAGGCGCAGCCCAGCGCCAACGAAATCAACTCCACTTCCTTGCGCGGCAGAACCCCGCTGGTCCACGGGTTCGTGGCTACCTGCAACAGCAGTTCCGTCCCTTTGGGATCCCATTCCTTCATTTTGTCGAGAGATGCACCCCAGGGATTCGGGCGTGAATTCTCCTTAGACGCTTTCGCTGCACTCTTTGTAGCCATTTTTCATCCTCCACTCACGATGCTTTTTGCGAATCCGGACCAAGCGTTTCCCGCGACTCCAGAACGAACTATTTAGCGGGGCACGCTGCGCCGCCCGCGACCCACTCCTTAAACGCCTGAACGAAATCCTCATGACTGACCGGGGGTGTTGGTCTTGGGTCGCCGTTGGGACGGTTACCCGGAGCAAACGCCCAGTTGACGTCCGTGTCAAAATCAAGGTGGTCCAGCATCGTGGCGAGGTCTCTGCCACCCGTCTTCGACGGGTCCTTCAGTCTCGCACAAAGCTCGGGACCACTCATCGCGACACCGGGAGACGAATCGAAAGTCATGACCTCGGGGGCAAGATGCCAATTGAGCGATCCCGGAATGCCAGTGCCGACATTATTGGTTTCGCCGTGGCAAGCGGAGCAACGAAGTGGTGCCTCTCCGTTGTCGTCAGTCCCTCGAACGACATGATAGACGTGTGGATAGCCTCGGTCACTCTGACGGGGGAAGTCACCCATTGTGTGGCAGTTCATACACCTCGGACTCGTAAATACCGAATAGATCGTCTGCCACTGCGCTGACCCACCGGATGTCGGCTGAATGTAGCCGGACGAACGATCCGTCTTATCGACGACGGACGATTTCAAATAACCGGCAATCATCCGAACATCGTCATCAGAAAGCAACCCTGGGTAGAGGACCGGCATTGGCGGCGGAACATTCTTGAGAAAGCTCTTCAGCTCCTCTGGATCGCCCAATTGCGTCAGGCGAACCAAGGATGGGTAAGTGCGGCCCTTCCCGTCTGCCCCGTGGCAGCCCGCACAAATCGTCATGAACGTTGCGGCATTGGCCGCTGCTCCCGTAGCCTTCATCGGCGGACGGTCCGGCTTCACGATCTTCGGTGTGTCGCTGCCCGCTAATCCGAAGATGCTTACCTTGAGGGGCCCGCTGACTCCTGCGACATTCAAACAAATCCCTCCGACTGCGGCGGCAACGTACTGTGTCCCGTCGACCGCATAACTGATCAGACCGCTATTGAGCGCCCCTCCCACATTGATGTGTCGCAGCACGGAACCGTATTTCGCGTGAAAAGCAAATAGATTGCCTCGAACATCGCCTGCAAAAAGGATTCCGCTCTTGGTTGGTACGAGACCCGCGAGCATCTGTGCGTCAGTTTGGTATCGCCAGAGCTGCCTTCCAGTTTCCCCGTCCATGGCGGTGATCCATCCCCGGGGTTGCCGTTCGTAGGCCGTGGATATAGCGCCATGGTAACTGTAATTCAGCACGGACTGCTCCTGGCCCGCCAGCCCTGCTTCTGGCACGTCTTCGTCGGGTCTATCCGGCTCTTTGTAGTAAGTGCACCAGTCAACTTCGGGGATATAGAGTGCTCCGATCTGAGGGTCGTACGCGGCCCCATTGAATTGCGAGCCGCCACCTAAGCCAGGACAGACGAGTGTCTGAGTTTTTGGCAGGCGCCCATTGTTCAAAATTGTGGTTGCAGGCCTTCTGAATACCGCCGTTTTCGTCGTTCGGTCAACACCATGAACGTATCCATCCTTGCCAGCGATGGCCATCATGTCTTTGCCGCTTCGCGTTCGGTAGAGGGTCGGCGCCGAGCCAAGATCCCAGTCATGGTCGTCTGGCGATGTAATTTGAAAATACCAGTTGAGCCGTCCGGTAGCAGCATTCACCGCGATGACGGAGTTCGTATACAGGTTATCGCCGGGCCGTACGTTCAGGTCATAATCAGGCGCTGGGTTGCCGACGGGACCGAACACCTCACCCGTATTCGGATCGAGCGAAAAGGTTGAC
This sequence comes from uncultured Acidobacteriota bacterium, assembly GCA_963714785.1. Lineage (GTDB taxonomy): Bacteria > Acidobacteriota > Terriglobia > Acidiferrales > UBA7541 > Palsa-295. The sequence goes on along the minus strand of CAVQQE010000012.1, from coordinate 38,397 downwards.
CAGAATCCCCCGCCCGCGGGGGCTGTCGGAGCCCCATCGTGCCAGGTTTTCCAAGCGGGGTCGTCGGGACTCTCCGGAACGGTGTGAAAGCGCCAGAGTTCCTTGCCGGTCTTAGCGTCGAGCGCGACCAAGCGGCCGTGAATCCCCAGATCACTGATGGCGATGCCGATGAATATCTTACCCTGCCAGCCAATGGGAGCCGCGACGAAGGACTCGTTCTTGGCGGGATCGGCGCCCACCACGTCCCACAACACTTTGCCGGTCGAGGCATCGAAGGCGATCACGCGGCCGTCCGCCGTCCCACGAAAGATCATTCCGTCGAGGTAGCCGGGGCCACGATTTCCGATGTTTGCCGTGCGCCCTAACTGCAGGATACTCCGCCATCGGAGCTCGCAGGTCGCAGCGTCAATGGCGTAAGTGGCATCGAGGGTGGTGACGTAAAGCGTGCGCCCCACCATCAATAAGCCGCTGCTGAACCACCTCGGCTCATTCAATTGCGTCTCGCAGACCTCCCTGAGCGTGCCCACGTTCTCGGGCGTAATCTGGTCCAGGTTGACATACCGTTGGCTGGAGTAGTCCTTGTTGACGGTGATCCAATCCCCCGCATGCTGCGCCTCCTGCGCAACAACCGAAGCGTTCAAGCTGAATAGAAGAATGCCTGCAGTGAAACAGACACGCGCGAGACAGCAGAGCCGTGAATCCACGTTTTCCTCCTCATGGCTGTCGCAGCCGGTCCTTATTACGACGAAGTCTGAAGACCTACGTATAAGCCATCCGGGCGTGACTCAAGAGGGAATGCGAGGACGATCATTCCCGGACTTGGCTGTTGCCCGGCCGTCACGTTGACCTTCATCCCGTGCGAACGGCAAGTGACGGTGCACCCCTCCAGGCTACCCATCGCCAACGATGACCCCTGGTGCGGACAACTGTCGTCAATCGCGTACAACTTTCCGTCTACATTGAAGACTGTAATAGAGTAGCCCTCGATTTCAAAGGCTCTTCCTGCGCCGGGAGCTATGTCGCCGATTTCAGCGATTTTTATCCACGTAGCCATTTAGTCATTCGCAGACGCGACCTTCACCACCTCCACCTTCTCCTCCCACTCGCCTGCGTGGATGTGCCCGCACCCACCGTGCGCAGCCGGGTGGAACCTTCCGTCGGTCTCATGGACCATGAAGCCCATGTTGCCCGGGCGGCGGTTCGGCGGCAGGCCCAGATTGGCAAGTGTTTCCGCAGTCGATGTGTACGTGACCCCGATCTTCAACATCTGGCGCGCCTGTTCGGGTGTGGCGATCGCGCGCCCCAACTCCTTGGCCATCCGCACTTGCTTCTCAATCATTTGAATCGAGCTCATGCGCTCGCCCTTGGTTGTGGTCCACAAGTTGTCCTCGATCCCGGCGCGTGTGTGTTGCCCCAGCGCGATGCAGATGGCAGCGACCGGGTGGCTCAGACGGAACGTTGTCTGGTAGGTGAAAAATGAGCCGTGCGGCGTGCGACGAATCAATTCCATCAGGTCGAATGGATTGGCCCCGCACACGCCACCGCCACCGATGCTGAAGAAACCGTTCACTGGCCCCATGTAGTAACCCTTTCGGATCAGTCGCTCGACGAGCTCGAGACCGTGGACGTGAGGGAGCGCGAAGTAGGGCTGGATGCCGTGCTGAACCATTTGCTTGATGTTCTCGAGATAGAAATCTGGTGTCGAGTCGGCCACCAGGTTGGCCATGGCGTGAAGCATCGCCGGGTTCGTGAAGCGGGTTCCCTGAAAGGAATCATCTACCGGATGTAGTGCCGTGAGGTCATAAAGGGATGTTCCGCACGAAACGGTGACCTGATCCGGTTTCGGATCGATCTCGGCCAGCTTGAAATCCGCTATTGCTCTGAGTATTTCTCCTTCAGACGAACGGAACGTCGCAAGTGGAATCATTGATACCAAACCTGCGGAGGAAGGTATTCCCATGACAATATGCGTTGGCAAAAAGCCATAAACACTACCGGACGACGCTAAACAGCCGATCCAAAGCGGCCATTCCTCCTAGCTGCGCTCCGAGCTCCCACCATTGCCACCGTGTTGGAGGGCACGGCGGCAAACTTTAGTCCTCGGTGTAGCTAGCTGGAACACTCTCCAAACCCAACTCCGAGTCAACGAAGGGTTGTTTGGTAACTTCCAATTTCAAGCGGGCTTCTTCAACAACCAGCCGCTACATATCTTTCTCTACGGGTTCCAATTGAAAAAGCAATTCGTTGCGCGTCGAAAGCGTCGCGGCGACACGTTTTGTTCGCAGTGACAACTTTTTCTTGTTGTTCTGCGTACAAAATCTCAAAAGCTTCAAATTCGGATTGCGTTGGCCAGGGTGGAATGTGCTTGCCCTTGGCTTGCGCTGAGCCCAGCCTTAATCCGCGCTCGTGGTGAACAATGTGGCAGAACCGAACTATGAGACGCCTGAGTAACCGCACTGTCCAAATAGAACCATACGATCCTTGCTATTGTGGAAGCGGCAAGAAAGTCAAGTTCTGTCACCCCATACGAAAACGTGGAGAAATTGCGCGACCTCGTGCGTCAGACTGCAAACCTCCAAGCCCACAGACTGGTCTTGCCCGCTCTGGATGCTATGCCCGGCGACTGAATGACTGTAGCGCCGAGATGAGCGGCGAGCACTTGTTTAGCGAAGTCATCCTCAACCTGCTCACCGGTGCCGACGGCAAAGTTATTAGGACGGGTTATCCATGGCAGGCGGAAGGCGAATTTCAGTTGTTAACTCCGTCTACCTGCAAAGCGAACGTGCTTTGCAAACGACACAACAATGCTCTTTCTCCACTCGATTTAACCGCAGGCGCGTTCTTCAAAGGAATTTTGAAGACACCGGAATTTCTGCAAAATCATGACCTTCGTGTGCTCATTCTCAGCGGAGACGACCTTGAACGCTGGATTCTGAAGACTCTATGCACACATATTTTGGTTGTCGGCAAGTTTGGGGAGAATTGGGAACCGCCCCTTGAATGGTTAGAGATTCTCTGGAGCATGAAGCCGTTTCCTCCCGGTTGCGGGTTGTACTTCAATCACGAAGTCGGGCAGTCTACACCTGATATGGCGAAGCTGGCGCTGCGTGTACTGACCTCCCCCGCCATTGCGGGGGCAACGGGAGCGATGGTTGAGCTTGCTGCGTATCGATTCGGATTGGCAATGGTTCCGCCGAATCCGCACCAGACATCGGATTCTGTGCTAATCCCAAAATACTACCGCCCATCAGACTTCGTTATCACCTACGGGAACCGCGAGGTTGTGTATTCATTTGGCTGGGAAGCTCCAGTTGTTCCTCGGCGTATCGGAATTTCATGGGCACCCAACTCCTAGTCCAGAAGGTATACCCGCTGAACCATCAAAATCGAAATTTTTGGGCTAACGGAATCAGTCGGTTGCCGCTCTCGCAGCGAACCACTTTTTGACCACCAACTTCCAAGTCCTAGAAAAAGAATTCGTGGAGACAGTTCTTGGAGTTTTTCCTGTGCTCATCGACCCTTGTGCCTTTGTAGTACTATGGTTTCCGCCAATCGGCACATCCACCCAACTAGTCGGGCAGATCATCTCGCATTACCGTGTCATCAAGAAGCTGGGTGGCGGGAGCATAGGTGTTGTCTACATGGCTGAGGATGTGAAGGTCAGTCGCTTCATCGCCCTTCTCGCACACCTGTAAGCAATACATGATCGAATCTGACGCGTATGACGAGGTAAAAAAATTGAGTCGCTCCGCTGCTTCGCGTGGCCCGAGCCACCCTCCCTGTACACATGCGAACGAAGATAGCGCCCGTCGCTTCAGGTTTGCTGACAGTCCGGTGCATTTCTTTCACCACCTTCTTCTTGTCTTCCTTCAGTTCGCGCTTCAGCTTTTCTCGGCCACTACTCATCGTTCGTGACTCCCTCCTTTTCATCGCCAGATTCCAGCAGTGGTGGCACCCATCCTTCTGGATGGCCGATTTCGCGGCTGCGCTCTGTCATGGCTTCGACGAGCAACATGATTTTGTCCGGACTGCCGTCTCCCTGAATCGTGATGGCGGGTCGGCCTTCGCATCGGTCGCCGATTTCTCGAATCGCGGAAATGTTTCCTTTCTTGCCCATCTTCACGACCCGCGCAGCAAGAGCGGCGGCATTTGAATTGATTTCAAAAGTCTCGTCCGGGTCAGCGGCAACTAAAGCTCTGAGCGCTTCAGAATATTTCTTGTAGCTCGGGCGACCGCCTGGATTCGCGCGATTACCTTTTTGGAACCGTGTAGCGAGGCCGTAAGAATTTCCCGGCTCAAAACTTTTTCCACGAGGGCGCTTCTTTAGACGTAGTAGTTTACGCCGCAGAACCGGCGCTAATCCGCCCTTGCTCTCTCGCTTTGCAGATTTTGCTTTCTTGCTCATTGTTGCCCTCTTTTAATGACTTCCACTCGCGGACATGATGCTGTGTCAAACCAACCATTCGTCGCTGCTGTCTGAGCTTTGTCATCGTTAAACAACATTTAATTTTGCCCCTAATTACAAGTTACTCGGGCTGGCGGAAAGTTCTGTGGAGCGGAAAACGTGACATTAGAAAACCCATCGAATTCCAGCACTATTGTTCTGCGAAAACCTCAGGCTTTCTGCTGTTCCGTGAGTGGGCTAGAAGTCTTTAGCAAAGTGAAGGTTTCAAACGCGGCGCTACTAGTGAACTGACGCTCATAAGCTCTTTACACGCTTTCAAGATGAAAACGTCCCAAATCGACCGCCAACCGTGAGGATTGACTGTTTGGACGGGTCTTTTTCGAGTCCCAGACTCATATTTACCTTTGGTTCGTAATAGTCACAGCGTTACCTTCCAGCCGCTGCACTCTCAAACGAGAGGCAAGCCGAAGGAGCGAAACGATGAAGGCAGCGATTTACGCAAGAGTTTCGACATTCGACCAGAACGTAAGCATGCAGTTGAACGACCTGCGCCGATTGGTGAAGCAGCGCGGATTTGAACTGTCGAAGGAATACGTAGACGCAGGTCAGAGCGGTGGCAAGACTTCACGTCCATCGCTCGACGCAATGTTGGTAGATGCCCAACGAGGACGGTTTCGTGTTCTGCTGGTGTGGAAACTAGACAGACTCGGAAGAAGTACGAGTCACTTAATCAGCCTTCTCGAAGATTTCAAAACATGGAATGTCCAACTCGTTTCGTTCAGCGAAGGACTGGACTTCACGACTGCGGCAGGAAAACTCTTCTACACGCTACTTGGCGCATTTGCGGAATTCGAGAAGGACACGATTCGCGAGAGAGTACGCGCGGGTTTGCGAAATGCCCGAGCGCGAGGCATTCAACTGGGCCGTCCTGCGTTGCGAAAATTTACTGCGAAAGATATTCGGCAGCTTCGTCGTGACCGACAAAAGGGCATGCCATTTCAGAAATTGGCACAGCTTCACAAGACGAGCGTGTGGACGGCGTTTCAAATCTGCAAGCGGCGTTTGAAAGGTGTTCTCTGCTAATTTATCGAGGGAACGCAGTACTTACCACTTATCAGGACTAAGCCGACGCTGTGTTATAAAATTCAGACTTCCCTCGCAAAGTTGCTTGGTGCAATGACAGGAGCACTAAATGATCACCGTAACAGGTGCAACGGGACGCACCGGAAGAGCAGCAACGGAAGCGTTGCTCGCCAAAGGCGAAAAGGTCCGCGTGGTTGGGCGAGACGCAAACAAGATGACAGCGTTCGTCAAGCTAGGTGCGGAGCCCTTCGTCGGTAACGTCGAAGATGCTGCCGCAATGACCAAAGCCTTCAACGGCGCTTCAGCCGTCTACCTAGTTCTGCCCGAGGACATCTCGCAACAGGATTTGCGCGCGCATCAAGAACGGGTTTCCGACTCCTACGCCGCAGCGATCACCAACGCCCATGTGCGGTTTGTCGTTAATCTAAGCAGCATTGGCGCTCAGCACGCGAAGAACACCGGTCCCATCGTTGGTTTACACAATCAGGAACAAAAGCTCGATCGAATCGCCGGGCTGAACGTCCTGCATATTCGCGCGGCATACTTTATGGAAAATCTCTTCATGAGTATCGAGCCGTTGCGTTCAACGGGAACATTGCCGGGTGGCTTCCAAGCGGATGCGCGAATGCCGTGGATAGCCACAAAGGACATCGGTGCGTATGCCGCCTCGCGTCTGGCTTCCCTCAATTTTTCCGGAAGTTCAATACAGGAACTGCACGGGCAGCGCGACATCTCGATGAAAGAAGCGGCGTCAATTGTTGGTAATTCCATCGGCAAGCCCAATCTCCAATACGTGCAAGTTCCAAGCACGATGCTCGGGCAGGGCCTTGTGACTACCGGATTACCTAAAAAGACCGCGGAATTACTTGTTGAAATGTGGGATGGTGCGAATGCGGGCCTAATCGTCCCGCGGGAAGCGCGCTCGGCAAGAAATACGACGCCCACCACGCTCGATTCATTCGTCACCGAGGTGTTTGCTCCTGTATATGCCAAATCCGACCGTACCTCCTAGCTAACGCGGCTGCCAGAAAAGTGACTTGTGGGACTGGACTTGTCGGGTTATCCGACGCACAGCAGTCCGACTAACAGCTTGTTGAAAAACCCATTTGTTCTGCAACTTTAATTGAAAAAACTCGTCTGAAACAAAGAAGGTCAAGGAGGCGAGCGAATGCGCGGAGACGATAACCAGCAGGAAGGAATGTTCAGTTACGTTTCGCCGGAGAAGAGAGTCCCGGCGGACCATCCGCTGCGGCCGATCCGCAAGATGGTGGATGAGATCCTGAAGGAAATGTCGCCGCAGTTTGCGAAATTGTACTCCGACGTGGGGCGGCCATCGATAGCGCCGGAGCGGCTGTTTCGGTCGCTGCTGTTGCAGATCTTCTATTCGGTCCGCAGCGAACGAATGCTGATCGAGCAATTGCAGTACAACCTACTGTTCCGGTGGTTCGTGGGAATGGAGATGGACGAGGCGGTGTGGAATCACGCGGTGTACAGCAAGAACCGGGAGAGATTGCTGAACGAGGAGATCGCGGCGTCCTTTTTCGCGCGGGTGCTGGAGAGAGCGAGGCCGTTCATGTCGGATGAACATTTCACGGTGGACGGAACGCTGATTGAGGCGTGGGCCAGCCAGAAGAGTTTCCGACCAAAGGATGGGAGTGGGAAGCCCGCTGGAGCGGGAGGAGAGGTCGACTTCAAAGGGGAAAAGCGAAAGAACCAGACGCATGAATCGAGCACGGATCCCGAGGCCCGGTTGTGGACGAAGTCCCGAGGCAGCGAGGCGAAGCTGAGCTACATGGGACATGTAATGATGGAGAATCGTAACGGCCTATTGGTGGAGACCTTTCTGACCGAGGCGAACGGAAGAGCGGAGCGAGATGCTGCGCTGCTGATGGCCGAGGCGCTCCCGCCGGGAAAGCGAGTGACGTTAGGAGGAGACAAGAATTACGACACGCGAGAATTCGTGCGAGAACTGCGCGGGATGAACATCACCCCGCACGTGGCGCAGAACACCACGAAGCGCCGGAGCGCGGTGGACGAGCGGACCACGCGGCATGCGGGGTATGAGGTGAGTCAGCGGAAGAGAAAACGAGTGGAGCAATCGTTCGGATGGATGAAGATGGTTGGGATGCTAAAGAAGGTGAAGTTGAGAGGAATCGAGAAGGTGGGGTGGCTGTTTATCTTCACCGGAGCCGCCTACAACTTGTGCCGATTGCGAACCCTGATGGCCAGAACGTGACACGTGGCTTCGACGAGCCGGCTCGGTAGATAGAAAAACCCAAAGCAGTCCCTTACAACTCAGCGAAAACTCAAAACTGAGAACGAAAAAGCTTCGAAAACCAAATACTTCAACAAGCTGCTAATCGGGAGTCGTTGCGGCTTAAGCCTGTCACTTTTGACAGTTCACAGGCATATGCCAACACGGAACCGTGTCGCCACTGCTTGCTATAGGATTCCAAGAAGGGTGAAGCACACGACTTGAGCACCCCACCCAAGAGCCTTTCTCGGGCTCTTCCTCAAACACCCTCTACGTTCGCGATTTTTGACTTGTCCGATTATCCGTGCGGGTTCAGAGGGTCGGCGCAACACTTGCGCGCAGTTTACTCGCAGGAGTCTGAAAGTCCAAAGTTTTTCGTGGACGTTGATTTAGACGTAGCGCGATCTTGTCCAGTTGGGATTGTGTGTAGCCGGAAAGGTCGGTTTTCTTCGGCAAGTATTGTCGCAGCAAGCGGTTGGTGTTTTCGTTCGTTCCTCGTTGCCAGGGGCTGTGCGGATCACAGAAATAGACTTTCACATTCGTGGCGACCGTGAAGGTTTTGTGTTTAGCCATCTCCAGCCCGCGATCCCACGTCAACGAGCGCCGCAGGGATGTGGGAAGCCTGCGAATTTGTCGGCTCAGTGCGGCGACGACCACAGCTGTGTCTTTGCTGCGCACCTTGACCAGGGCCGTAAAACGCGAATGTCGTTCCACCAACGTCGCGATGTGACTGTTTTTTTTGCCCCCAATTAAATCGCCTTCCCAATGACCGGGGACGGCGCGGTCCTCGATTTCTGCAGGTCTTTCCCGGATGGAGATGGCATCTACGATTTGACCGCGTGCGTCCTTAAAGATATGCGCGTGCTGCGAGCGGCGGATGCGGCGCTTGGATCGCAGGTGCCCCAGCAGCTCTTTCTTCAGCACTCCACGGGCTTGGATGAATAGGCTGCGGTAAATCGTTTCGTGGGACACGCGCATGCTCTCGTCCGCGGGATACTGGATCTTCAGCCATCCGGAAATCTGTTGCGGCGACCAATCCAGTATCAGTTTACTCGCAACCACCTTCCGCAGCTGCACCTGGATGGCCAGAAGGCAACGCTTGGGCCGCAGGGCTGATTCCCAGGCTTGGTGATCCGCTTCCTGGGCTCGATACTCAGGGCGGCCGCCATGACGTGCGACTTCCCGGCTCACCGTCGATGCCGCGCGCTCCAAACCTTTCGCAATATCACGAAGCGACGAACCGGAAGCGAGCCCTCGAGAAATGTCCTCGCGCTCAACCGCAGTGAGTACGAGAAGTGAGCGCCGACGGACGGGCGGAACAATCCCGCCATGATGCGCCAACAGACAGTGAATGGACGTATGCGGCCTGGCAAAGGCGCGCCCAATCCTATGCAACGACTCTCCCGCTTTCCAGCGGCGCCACACCTCAGTCCGCTGCGCCGCAGAGAGCTCCACATATTTCCCTTGAGTCATACACACCACCTTTGAACAGAGGTTCCATATTAGATGGTGTTGCATCGACCCATTGAGATCACCCGACGAATCAGGACTTGGAGACCGAATCGCCCCGGTTTCAGCCACTCGCCAATTCCACTGTGCTGACTCTTCGCTCGGTTATTTTTCTGTGCGCCAGTTACCAGATCTTGCAAACTGTTTCTCGCACCATCGGATCGCCTTTCTTGCAACCGAAGGCCCTGGCAAATTCGACCATGTTGGACGTCGGGCCGTTGGTGCGGAATCTTGGCAGCGGATGGGGGTTGGTGTTTGTCCACAGCTTTGCCGTCTCCGGCCTGACGTTGATGGCCCAAATCTGGGCCCATCCCAGGAAGAAACGCTGGTCCGCCGTAAAGCCGCTGACATCGACATTTTGAGGCTTGGTCTGCAGATGCTTCTGGTAGGCCGCATAGGCGATGGTCAACCCGCCGAGGTCGGCGATACTCTCACCTTCTACAAGTTTGCCGTTTTCGTGCAGGTCACCCTCGACGACATAACCGCTAAATTGAGTTGAGACGCAATTGCCGCGGTCTTGGAATTTTTTCAGATCTTCTGGCGTCCACCAGTTCTTCAGGTTGCCCTGCGGATCGAATTTCGCCCCCTGATCGTCGAACCCGTGCGTGATTTCATGTCCGATCACGGCGCCCATGCCACCGTAGTTGTAAGCATCATCCCGGTTCGGATCGAAGAACGGCGGCTGCAGAACGCCTGCAGGGAAGACAATTTCATTGAGTTGCCCATTGTTATAGGCGTCGACAGTGGGCGGCGTCATCAACCATTCCGTGCGGTCCACCGGCTTTCCGATCTTGTTCAGGTTGCGTGCGTTTTCAAACTGCGCGGCACGAACAATGTTGGAAATATACGGGCCTCGATCGATGTTCAAGGAGGAATAATCGCGCCACTCGTCTGGGTACCCGATTTTGACGCCAAAGGCCTCGAGTTTTGCGATGGCTGCCTTCTTGGTCTCGGGACCCATCCAGGAGAGCGTGGGAATATCGTCTTGGAGCGCGGCGATTAGATTGTGAACCATTTCAAGCGCACGGGCTTTGGCTTCTGGCGAAAAATAATTCTTCACATAAATCTGCCCCAGTGCCTGCCCAAGATACTGATCTGTGGCGCTGGAGCAGCGCTTCCAGCGCGGCCGCAGTTCCTGTGTGCCCGTGAGGATGCCCTCATAAAAGTTGAAATTCTCCTGCACGAAAGGATCGGAAAGGAACTGAGCCGCGTTGTGAATCAGGTGCCAGCGGAGGTAGGTTTTCCACTCGTCCAGCGGGCGCGAAGCAATTTGCCTGTCCATTTCCTTGAAGAATTGTGGCTGACCTACATTAATGTGCGTCAGTTCCGGATGACCTGCATCCTGAAAATACACCTTCCAAGCGAAGTGCGGACTCAGTTCGCTAAGCTGCGAGAGACTCATAATGTGATATTGAGCTTCCGGGTCCCGCAATTCGACGTTAGTCATCGAGGCGTTGGCCAATCCCGTCTCGATGTCGAGCACTGTCTTCGCTTCGGCCGCCGATTTTTCTGTTGAATCACCAAGTAGTGCAAACATTTTCGAGACGTGCCCAACATAGTCATCGCGGATTTTCTTGGAATCCGCATCTGTTCGCGTGTAGTAGTCACGGTCCGGCAAGCCCAAGCCGGACTGGTCGGCCTCTCCGATCACCTTAGTGCTGTCTTTCAAATCCTGCGTGGAAGCAAACGCGAAGAACACGTCAACGCCTTGAGCGTGGAGACGCGCAATCAAAGAGCTGATGCTTTCGCGATCCTGCAGCCGATCGATCTGCGTAAACTGCGGCGAGAGCGGCTTTGCGCCCTGGGCATCAATTGCAGTCGTATCCATGCAGCTTGCGTAGAAGTCGCCAATCTTTTGTTCGTTCGACCCCGGCGCGGCATGCTTGTCTGCTGCCGCATTATCCAAAATGGTGTGTAGCTTCTTCTGATTCTCGTCGGCCAACAGAACGCCGCTACCCCAAGCGGTGTACTCCGCTGGGATGGGGTTGTTCTTCAGCCAGCCGCCGCTGGCGAATTGGAAAAAGTCGTCACACGGCTTGCAGGTTTTGTCGAAATTGGTGGGATCGTACCCTTGGGACACGCTTTGCCCAGCTTGCGCCGCGTGGCTCTCGACTAATGCCACAGCAAAAGCGCCCAACAGCAGCAAACTGAGAAGACCGCTGACGAACAATCGGCGAATCAACACAAACCACCTCTCAATCAGGAGTATAGGAATCCTTCAGTAGCCAAATGGGGGTCATCTCACGAGGCTGGATTATAGCGCCATCTGGACATCAAGCCCCTTAGTGCCTGATTAACGCGCAATCTCTAACGACGTCGGCGGTGTCAAGAGTTTTTTAGGTTTTTTTCTTTTGCTTATCATCAAGTTTGCGCAGACTTCGGCGCCGACGCACGAAGTGCGTCCTTTCCTGCCGCTTCTGTTCATCTGTGTCACCCGAACTTGCTCGGCCCGTCTTGGTTCATCAGCTCGGTGTTGCCCACCAGCCATCTCTTCGATCACTCTCGACCATGATGAGTTATTCGAACTCCCCGTAGGGAGGCAGGTAGCCTAATCAACCGGCCGGTGACTCGTCGCACCATTGCGCGTTCCAGGCCTCCCTGCATAGGCGGCACCGCTGTTCTGCTGCTTCTGTCCACGACGACAGAACTCGTTGTACTCCATCTGATCCCGCAACATGATCCATAGCCGAATCCCGAGTTTGCGAGCTACAGCCACCCTCGCCTTCCCCAGACCCTTCTGCACCAATTTCCGGCGGTAAAAACGCTGCAACGCCGGATCTCGGCGTACCGCGTGTGCTCCCGCCTCACCCCAGAGAAAGCGCAGCAGCGCATTGCCTTGTTTACTCAGCCCACCGAGCCGCTGCCTCCCTCCACTGGAGTATTCTCTCGGGATCATCCCTACATAACTAGCCAGGGCCTTGCTGTCAGCGAATCGTGCTAGATCGCCCAGGAAGACCTCGGTCGCCAAGGCCGTGACTGGCCCCACTCCGGGATGGGTCATCAGCAGACGTGCGCCGGCTCGTTCGCAGGCTTGCTCCTCCACTCGCTGGTTTAGTTTCTCGATCTCCGCTTCGAACTTCTCGTACATCGCCTGCAACTCACTGCGCCGATAAGCGGCATGAGGCGCCAAGGGCAACGATGCGATCATGTGTTGGCCTGCTTGGCTCCACAGGGCCGGGCCTCGTCGCAAACCATTCGCCAAGGCGATCGACTGCAGCGCATTTTGTATCCGCGTCCGGATGCGCACCCACTGATGACGGTGTCGCACCAAGGCCCGCAAATCCTGCAGTTCTTTGGAAGGCAGCCAGATCGCCGGAAAGCAGTCTTCCATCAGCAGCTTCAGAATCAAGCCTGCATCTCGCCGATCATGTTTCTGCTTCCGCGGCTCGGCTGCTCGAACCACTGCCGGGTTACCAACCTGGCATTCAATTCCTAGCTCTTCCATCAGGTTCACAAACCACGGCATCGATCCCGTGGCTGCCGCACTTGAAGTACCGCGTATCTGTGAGCCGTCACCCCATCTTTTCCGGCTGTCGCCGAATACCGCTTCCTGGCCCGGCACGGTGACAGCCCGGAACAAGACTTTTTGTGCGTTCGCTCTAGTCGTTGCTGATTCAGCCCGCAAGTCATTCGGCAACTGGTTTCGCCTCCACAGACGCAAGAGGGTGCCGAATATCTCCCCGTTGAAACGCTTCCCCGTCTCGTGCCGAAAGATCAGGTCGTCCTCTGTGAGTAGCCCGTATTTCCGGTTGTCCCACTTGGTTTGGACATCGAAGTAGCGAGCCAAATCCGAGAGGCCCTTGGCTTCCACAAGGAACGAAAAAAGCTCCGCCGCTTCATTCTGGAGGCCCGCCGCCGTTGAAACGTAGATGAATTGGAAGCTCGGAAGCTGCCGGAACAGAGGCCGGTAAGTACGCAAGTGCGCGATGTATCGGTCGAGGTTTCGATGCTCGGGATCAACGTAGGTAAAAGTCACCACAGGCATGAAATCGGGAGAGGGATAGGCCACGCAAAGAGGAAATCCCTCGGAGAACATGATGCCCTTGCCATGCTCGTTGGAAGGAGAAAACAAACTCTCGCTGAGTTTGAACCGTTTGATGAGGTACTGCCGCTTCTCTTCCGCCGTCTCGAAGTAGGGGTCTTCCGGGTTGGCAAGGATGAAATCGAGGCCTAGGAGCCGCGTCTTGATGTAATCGAGTTCGTGCACCCTGCGATTACGGAGATGGGCTTTGCCGATCGCCTCATAAAGCTGGCGAGAACGAACGTGATAGACGAGGCTTCTCCGCATATATCTCTGGGCCGAGCCATGACCCAAGCCAAACAGCTTTTCGACGAAACGGGCGTTTCGTTTCCCGCTCCGGGCATGGCTAAAATCCAGGAACTGCCGCACCGTGAAATAGCCGGAATGCGCTGCCACAAGGTAGAGAAACTGCGCTTCGGCTTGCGTATAGCCGAAAGCACGGAGGTTGACGAGTTGGGATTCGTGAATGCTCATGGTTATAGACTGAAGATCGCTGCACTCAACTCCCGGTCGTCTCGAATCCGCCGCAGCCGATCCGTGTCGCCGCGTCGCGCGTAGATTTGGAAGCCGGCGCGAGCCTTCTGCGCCAGTCCGCGCGGGCGATAATGGTCCGTGGCGAGTTCCAGGTCGCGCCGCTGGATTTCGCTGTCGTTCTCGCGCAGATATTCGACCCGCAGATCGGGAATCGGAATCTCACCGGACACAACCTTGAGGTGATACCTTGCGGCGACTTCCTCCTTCACTTCTTCCGGGGCGTGGCCCTTGTCATCGGAAAGACGGGCGAGGCGGGCGTAGAGTTCGCGCTTTATCTCGTAATCGAGCTTGACGCGCAGCATGCTGCCGCCGCGTCCTTCGATCTCATCGGCAACCTTGTGATAGAGCCGATAGAGTTCCGTGTCGTGAATGGCTTCTTTGGGCTTTTTGAGTCCGTAGTACGTCGCTTGGTCCGGGCGAACAACCTTCCCGCGAGACAGAAACTTGTGGCCTTCCCTCGTCAGCGTCACTACTTGCATCGGGTTATGATCTGCGTCGGCAATGCCCGTCGCTTTCACGAGACCCTGACGAGCTAGGCTTTCGACATCATTTTCGATACGCGAGCGGTCGCCGTTGTAAGCGAACTCGGCTAGGTCGTTTGCGGCTACGACCCGGAACTTGCCGACTTCCGAGAGAGTGTGAATCTCTGAATCCCGCAGGGAATAATCTTTGTCCCGGTCCGTGTACTTGGTTCGTGCGCGTTGAACGAGAATCGCTTGGACGCGTTCCTCACGAGCGAGGGGCTGGCGTTCTCCGCGCGAACGTTGCCGTTCCTCGCGGTCGAGTCGGTCGGCCCTATCTTCCTCGCGGTGGATGTTGTGTAGGTTGGTGCGAGCATTCCAGTCGGAGGATGAACCCCGACCCACATCGCGCCCGGAGCCTAAATCAGAATCGCGAAGATCCTCAATTTCGAATCCGTCAAAGCCTCGGGACATGACAACACTCCGTTGCGCTCAATGTGGAAGGAACAAAATTCGACTGCGTAGAAAAACGGGGAAGTCGGAAATGCGAACTGCTGGACATCGGTGCTTCTTTCCTCAAAGAGGCCTCAAGAAGGGGTCGAGCCTTGCTCTCCTTCTGGATAGATGAAGACTTCCTCGATGTTCTTGCGGAATACGCGCGCGATCTTAAATGCCAAGTCGAGGCCAGGTTCGTATTTACCCGTTTCAATCGCGTTGATGCACTGACGGGTCACGCCGACAGTCTCGGCGAGTTCGGCCTGCGACCATTCCTTTTCTGCCCTCAAGACACGGAGCCGGGTCTTCATTGGTACCGCCAGGAGGCGAGAATTAGGCCGATGCTCCACAACGCGATCATCAATGCCGGCACCAAGAGAGACGCACCGGTAAGCAACCCGAATCGTTGGAGGAGGCCGACAACGAGGGTAAGAAGCAGGGACGCAACAAAGGCAAAACTTGTTGCTTCATGGTTGATGAGTTTCTGATGTGCGTCTGCGGCTCGAAGAAATCGAAGAAAGCTCCAAATGCCTCCGCCCGCCAGAAGAATCCCGAGCAGCGTCAATGCTTCCTGCGAGTGACTTGCACGGACTCCTAGGGTAAAGGCCGCGATTGAGGCGAGCACGAAAACGTAAAATACCCGTAGGGTGGTTCGACGCTGTTTGCTTGGAGACCGAACGTCCGATGGGGCTGTCATGGCGCGACTCCTCCATAGGAAACATGGTATTCTATTCAGGTCTGTATGTCAACTATAGATTACTAATGGACCTCTTAAAGAGTCCATGCTAAGCTGTCGGTCGGACTCAGGAGCCGCTGACCGTCTGCCCGCGTGGTCGGTTCTCTTAACAAGTATCCAATTACGGTCTAATGTTTAGATGCTAATTGGAGGCGACATGCCAAAGAAGGGACTAAAACTAAAACAGGCTAGTGCGGTCCTACAGATACAACCGAAGGAACTGCAGAACCTTGTCCAATTCGGCGTCGTAAAGCCCCGACGATTAGAGGGAACGTATTTCTTCGACGCGAACGCCCTCATGGTAGCCAAGGTCGCGTCTTACCTAAAGGAGTCACTAGGCACGCGGACGAGTGTGCTCTCCAAGCTCATGGAAGCGTTTTCGGCGTCTGAAGAAGAATTCAAGTCAGAGAATCCCAAGTACATCATCTTCAACTGCCGGCTCGCGGCGGAAGAGGAACCAATCAAGCTAGGAGTGCCGTTTCGAGCCTTAGGGGAGCAGATTGAGGAGCGGATGAGCAGAGCTGATCTCTACAAGGACCTGCCGCGAGGGAAAAAGCGCCGGGGTTGGAAAAAGGAATTTCTGGAATCGGTAACCGGGGCGGCAAAAGACATCGGAGACGTTTCCGAAGAAGAAATCTTGCGCACGGTACCCAGCTATCGTAAAGAGAGACGTGCGCCAGAGATCACCGTTGCCGCAGAAAGCTAAGAAACGCAAGCTACGGGCCGTCGTTGACACGAGCGTGCTTGTGGCCCGCATATCGGGCTTCAGAGAGCCGTTCGTTTCCGGCAGGAATCCGAGTGCTGATGTGCTCCACAGGTGGGGCGAGCCGAACAATTTCGTCTGGCTCGTAACCGAGGATATTTTGGACGAGTACAAAGAAGTTCTGAAGCGACTTGGCGCCCGTCCAAATCTCATCGGAAAAGTCATCAACCTGATCCGAGAGCGAGCCAGACAACTGCATCCACTACTTCATACGGAAAGGTAGCAGCACCCAGAATCTGAGCCACCAGAGTATCGGGGTAAAGGGCTATTGGAGCGACGAGCCCGTCGTGACGGGAGCCAGCCGGATGGCTCGATTTTTTAAACTCTTCCGTGTCGACCAAACCATCGGTCATATCTTTATTACGCGCATCGCCGGAAATAGGTGGCACATGGCGGTTGCGCTGCGGTGAAGGCGACGATTTAAGCCAACAGGCACTAAGTGGATTAGCCGATGATGGAAGATGTCGATCAGCCCACTTGCTGAGTCCAAGGGAAGAGGGCTGGTGAGGGTTGAAGCTAACCGATGCCTCGGTGAGTGAGCACCTCCTCTCGGTCAAGTGAACTTCTTCCCTCGGTCCCCACCCGGAAATTCTCACAACGTTATTTTGCGGACGAATCTAACTGTTGTGCCAAACTGTCCAGTTTTGCTTTGTTCCGCCCGTAATCGATCGTCGCATCGATCTCATCTGCCAGATCGTTGGCGATTCGCGTATTCGCCTTCAGATATTCAGGGTAAGGCGGCGCAACGGGGTTCTTGCTCTTATTCAAGCGATCGATGGCGGCGTTCATGTTTGTCGCGAGATCGTTCGCGAAGCCGGTGATGCGATCGATTGCTTCTTGTTGCCAGGGACTGGCCACGGTTCGGTGCGACTGTAACCCCCGCATATTCTGCTGCAGTTCATTTACGTCAGCCTTAATTTTCTCGAGCGCTGAAGCATGAGTTTTCCAACTCGGCCCGCTGGCTCGCGCGTAAGACTCCATTTGCACAGCATCTCTCTTAACTTTCGCCACAATCGTTTTTGCATCATTCAACTGCGCAGCGACGCTCGGGTTGTCACTCGTGGCTTGCCCATACGAGGTGGTCGGGATCACGATACAGCCTAGCGATAGAACCAAGTAGCACAGCACCTTTCTTGCGTTCATATTCTTTCTTCCTCCTTTTTGACCCTTCTAAAAGGTCCTGGACCCGCAGGGAATCAGCACATGAAATGGATTTCGCTTCACGCCGTGGCCAGCCAACCGTTGCCCCGAAACTCGATGAGGTCCCGATAAGTTATATAAAGGGAGTTAGTTGCGTGGCTACGCCGCTGGCCGCGCATTGGGCTTATTGGCAGCGATTTAACGAGCACTCAACGACTGAGAAAGGCTTGTTAGATTTTGCGCACGCACACGAACGACGCCGCCACGTGGGCTGTCAATGTCCGCTATCAAACAGAACGAGATCGAGACGACAAGTGGTAGGATGAGAAGCAACGTGGTTCTTGCCCCACCCCCACGCGCACCATACCCGATCAACAGGCTACAACAAATAGCGATTGCGAACATCAGACCCCATGCTGGATTTGGAATGCGGTTCCACCACGCTGCTTGCGTAAATCCCTTGGAGTTCAAAACATCGTTCATGCCCGTGACAGCAATGGTGACCAGGGGTGTAGGCTGCGCCGCAGCCGGGACCTGGACCGCGGACCACAGGTCGGTTTCCAGTTGACCAGTGGCCGCATCGATCTCCCGAAGCTGGCGTTCATCTCGGGTTTTGTAGAATAAAACACGCTGATCGAGATAATCCCTGAGCAGCGAACGTACTCTCGCCGCATCGGCAGCAGGCAGGAAGTCTGCACGGACGTACTCCGTGCCGATTGCGTCGGCCTCGGCCGCCTCCAAGTTCTTGCGTTGATCGTATCGGAAAATGGCCATCGAAAAACTGAATCCGATGATGAGGCTCAGCAGCGTCAGGATCGCGGCCATGACAGTGCCGAAATCTTCGCGCTCATTTTCTTCCAGACTCCGGCGCCTTTTGCGAATGGAAACGCCGATCCGCAACGAGAGCCACAACACCACAAGAGAAAAGATAAAAACAAGGTACGAAAATCGTAAGCGTCCGGTGAGAGCCGTCTGGACGAATTGAGTATGAATAAGTGATAGTGATCGTGGGCACTAGAGAAGTGCCCACGAGGGATAAGTGGACACTACTGGGAAGAGACGGCGGCGTTGGAGCGCGGAGTTAAAGCAAAGGATCGCCGAAGAGAGTTTCGAAGGAAACACCTCCGTAGCGCAGTTGAGCCAGAAATACGCGGTGAATGCCAATCAGATTTTTCTGTGGCGGAAGCAGTATCGCGAAGGGCGCCTGGAAAGCAGCACTTCCATCAATCTGCTTCCCGTGACGGTTTCCAAGGAAGTCGTAGTTGCCGCAGCAAACCCTCGTAACAGGTCTTGCCAGGCGTCGACAGGGACTCTGAAGATCGAACTAGCCAAAGGAAATCTACGCATTGCGGGCAGCGTAGACTTGACGGTCTTGCGCACGGCGCTGGAGTGTTTGCTGGGATGATCGGGATGCCGACAGGAACGCGCATCTGGATCGTGGCGGGAGTGACGGATCTCCGGCGTGGGTTCACGGGCTTGAGCGGGATGGTGCAAACGGCGCTTGCGGAGAATCCATTTTCCGGTCAGGTGTTCGTGTTCCGCGGCAAGCGCGGCGACTTGATCAAAGTTCTTTGGTGGAGTGGCGATGGGTTGTGCTTGTTCGCGAAAAGACTGGAGCGCGGAAGATTCATCTGGCCACAAGCCACGAGCGGAACCGTATCACTGACGCAGGCACAACTATCCATGTTGCTGGAAGGGATTGATTGGCGGCGTCCGGTACGCAGCTACGATCCGCAAATCGCGGTGTGAGCAAAAGTTTTTCTTTTTTTTGAGAGGTTTTTAATCAAGCTGTAAAACAACTGCGGTATATTCTCCGCGATGAATCACACGGCTGGCGTTCTTCCCGACCTCGAAGCACTGAATCCCCGTGAACTGAAAGCTTTGATCGTAGAACAGCACAATCAAATTCTGATCCATCACGAGCAACTGCTTTCCCGCGATGCGGAGATTGAACATCTCAAGCTGCTGCTGGCCAAGCTTCGCCGGATGCAGTTCGGACGATCTTCCGAAAAGGTGGATCGCCAGATCGCGCAGCTGGAGCTACGGCTGGGAGAACTGGAACAGAGCCGAGCGATCGAAGCGGAGTCGCCAAAGCCGATCGCCGCGGAGCAAGTTGTGGCACGACCGGTGCGGCGGCCGCTGCCTGCACATCTGCGGCGGGAAGTGCAGACCTACTTGCCGCAACAGAAAGCGTGCCCGGACTGCGGCGGGAAACTGAAACCTCTGGGGGAAGATGTCACGGAAATCCTGGAGTATGTGCCCGAGCGAGTCAAAGTGATCCGTCAGGTTCGCCCGAAGCTGGCTTGTGCCAGTTGCGACCGCATCGTACAAGCCCCCGCGCCTAGCCGGCCGCTGGAGCGGAGCATCGCGGGCCCGGGACTTCTGGCCCACGTGCTGGTCTCGAAATATAGCGATCATCTTCCGCTGTATCGCCAAGCAGAGATCTATGCGCGCGAAGGCGTGGAATTAGATCGCTCGACATTGGCGGAATGGGTGGGCGGAACGAGCCGGCTACTAGCACCTCTGGTGGAGGCGTTGCGACGTCACGTGCTAGCGGGACAGAAGCTACACGCCGACGACACTCCGGTTCCGGTGTTGGCTCCCGGACTGGGAAAGACCAAGACGGGACGGTTGTGGACCTATGTACGCGACGATCGGCCGGCCGGAGAGGCCACGCCACCGGCGGTGTGGTTCTGCTACTCGGCGGATCGCAAGGGCGAGCATCCGCAGCAGCACTTGAGTTCGTTCACGGGAACACTGCAAGCGGATGGCTACGCAGGGTTCGAGGAGGTTTATAAAACGGGACGGATTCAGGAAGCCGCCTGCTGGGCGCACGTGCGCAGAAAGTTTTACGATCTGGTGGAGGCGCACAAATCGCAAACGGCCAGCACGGCCCTGGAACGAATCGCGGAGCTGTACGCCATCGAGGAGGAAATCCGGGGACGTCCCGCGGAAGAGCGGCGCGCGATCCGCAACCTGCGGAGTCGGCCCTTGCTGGAATCTCTCAAGCAATGGCTGGAAGAGACGTTGGGGAAACTGTCGAGAAAATCGGATACAGCGATGGCCGTACGCTACGCATTGGGACGCTGGGAAGCACTGCTGCGTTACTGTGACGATGGCCGACTGGAGATCGATAACAATGCTGCGGAACGGTCTTTGCGCGCTGTCGCTCTGGGCAGAAAAAATTACTTGTTCGCTGGATCGGATCGCGGTGGCGAGAGCGCAGCGGCGATCTACAGCTTGATCGGAACCGCAAAACTAAACGGCTTAAACCCGGAAAGCTACCTGCGCGACATCTTGTCTCGCATCTCCGACCATCCGATCAACCGCATCGATGAACTCTTGCCTTGGAATCTTGCAGCAGCAGCAGTCGAAAACCAAGTCGTCACTGCTTAACACATTGCCATCGTCAACACGGTTCTCACCGTACGCTTACCGAAAATCTGAGTATAGAGCTCATATGCTGTAACCTCCTGTTCAGGTACGGTCAATTTACAGCATCTGGAGGCGACGACCGAATTATCATGAATGACTAGGCTGGAGTATGGCGACGCGTACTCGGAAGAAATCCAGTTGCCTGATTAACGCCGCGAGTTCAACAGGTCGACGCAACACATCTAATGAGTTGATCCGACAATACTCTTGGGTTGGGGTCAACAGGCTGGTTATCGCATCACCGCATTGAGGACCGCGACCGCACTTCTGCTCGGCGGCTATTACTTATCGAGCAGAGGCGGCCCGCTGACTCGCTTCCCCTCAAGGTGGAAATTTACTTCGACATGGTCGGCGATTTTGATGAATGGAATGCCCTTGTTCATCCCGTAGTCTTTGCGGTTGAAGGCCATTTTCCCTTTAACCTCGCCTGAGCCTGTCCCCTTGCCGGAAACTATCAGCGTTAGCTTCTCGGGATTTGATACTCCGCGTATCGTAAAGTCGCCATCAACCTCATAGGTGTCGTGGGCGGTTCGCACAATCTTCGTTGACTTAAAGGTGATCGCAGGGTTGTGCTCGACGTCGAAGAAGTCTTTGCCTTTCAGCTTGCCGTTCTTCATGCCGCTCCCGGTATCCACGCTGTCGGCCTGAATTTTGATCTCCAAAACGCCTGTCGTTTCGTCAGGGGATGTAAATGTCAAACTGGCGTCCCACTTGTCGAATTTGCCGGCGATATCCATTGACGCCTTTACGTCGAACTTAATCCAGCTTTCTACTGGTGTAATCTCGAAAACAGGAGCTGCCTGCGCTTGGCTCACTGATGGGGAAACGGCGGACGCTAAGAGGCAGAGAATAGCTAGTCGCATGGCACTCAGTCTGAATCTTTTCCACTCCGTAGTCAATAAGCTCTGGGCCAAACCCCTGATTAACGTCAGTGCTTTATAACGTCAGTGCTTTAATAACGTTTACCTGACAATTCGAGTACTAGCGAAGCATGTGATCGCATAATGATGTCGACTGCGAAACGAGTTCGCGAGCTCGTTCACCCGCCCAAACTTGCAAAGGATCTCGCTTGACTAATACATCTTCTCGCACCACAGCAAGATACAAATTGGGTAAAACAATGGATGATCGATTTAAATTCCCTGTGTGAACATTAAATATCTGCGGAATTTACATGGAACAATCAAAAAGCCAGCGCAAGACTCTAAAATATCAAATCCTATGCAGATGATTATTTCCACGTCCACTTTTACGGGACGAAAGGAAAATGGATTTATCTCGAATCACATCCAGCGTTTCTTTTCAAAGTTTCACTGCTGAACGAAACGTGTCGGTGGTTCATTGCTTTCCCCGCCTGCCTTACCGAACGCGGCCGGTCCAGTCTTGGATACCGACCAAGGCAAATTCTCTCTTCTCTTGGTCGAATAATTGCAATCGTATTTGAACTGGTTCGTGCCCGAAGGATCGGGCTTCTTGTGCCCACATTAGCGCGTTACTTAAGCTGGATGCTTATGCCAATCAGAGCGCCAGAAGTGACAGTGTCGATGTGCGTATTTATCAGGGCGCGCCCATTGCGCCGATCTACGGACAGATAGCGAAACCCTGCCTGCAGCGTTAGTGCCGCTTTTATCCTGCATCCGAAAATTCCAACGATCTGGTAACCGAGCTGCGGACTTGCACTCCAGCCGCCGACCTCACCAGATGAAAACGTTGGATTCGGGCAAGCGAGAAGCAGCACCAGGTGACGCCACAAGTTGCCCCTTCTACTGCTTCGGTGGCGCTGGTTTGGGAATGCGCAATGTGTACGATCCTCCGAAAACAATAGTGCGACCTTCCGGGCGTGCAAATGCACGGTACTCGTCTTCGAATTTAAAGAAGAAATTCAGTGCTTTGGCGGGAAGGATAAAATTGGTCTGAAATCCAACGGCATGAACCGAATAATATGGCACCGCACTTGCCGGTAAGTTCGGTGCTATGAGGCCGCCATTATCGCTGACTTGCCACTGGTCGTATCCGATCACTCCGAGCTGAAGTAGCCTGCTAAAGTCTTTCTTTAGGGGAAGTACTTGTCCGAGGCCCCACTCGGTTGTGAAACTCTGTCCGGGCGTAACCCTTGTTCCTGTGGCGATCGCCTTCGATCCGTGAAACTCCCAATCGGTGAAGAGATTGGCGGTGGTCCCCTTGTTCTTCGTCAAATAGACGGTAGTACCAGTTATAAAGTGATTGCCCCAATAGCCAGATCCGATGTTGTCAGAGGCGCCAGGTGTGTACCGCCCGGTGGGAGCCATAAATGCGTATCCAGCGTACACGTCCGCGCGCTTCAGACTCCAGCCCAGCGTCACAGGTTGCACCCAAGTATCAGCTAGGCCTTCGCCGCCACCATTGAGCGACACGTTCGGGAAATTGATGGCACCGAGGGTCAGAGAACCATTTGCAGGCGTCACTGCCACCATAAATGCAAGCTTGGCGCCCAGAAACTTGAACTTCGGAACGTAAAAGAAGACGTTTTCGATCGCCCAGATGTCGTACGAGCCCGTGAGAGGAACGGAATTTCCGTTCGCGTTCTTGAGAGTGTCTGCTGAGTAGTTGACCGTCAGATTGGCATAAGTGAATCCAGAATCAGGGAGGACGCCCGCGTTTAAACCCTGTTGACCTGGAATGTACTGGCCTTTTTGCTGTGCCTTCGCCGGTAAAGCGCTGAAAGCGAGCACGCATATGAGAGCCATTAGTTTGATTCGCACGTTATTCCTCCCTTTGGCGTGCCGGCCTCGCCGGAAATCGGATGAACGATGACAATCTCCCAAAATAGAAGTACCGCCCCCATAAGTGCCCTCGAATCGGAGATCCTCCCGTTCGTAAAACTTACGAGCCTTTCTGAGCAACGGGCAGCGACGGAGCGATCTGCAGATCGATCAGTTGTAACTGCTGTTCGATCATGGCGAATCGCGTCGCCGTCACTATTCCCAGGGTGCCCTTGACCTTTTCATAGGTTTGAGCAAGCAACTCTGCACGTTGCTTTTGGTAAGCGATCGATTTTTTCATCAACTCGTCCGTCTTTGCATCCGTCATGTCATCGTAGCTTTGCGCATATTCTTTGATAGTTTCAACCCGCTTTGTGGGGTGAACACCGAACATCCTACTCGGGCGGTCGCGAGGGCGACGTCGTTATGACATCAATCAGGCACCTACACGTTTGTCGGAAGGTCGCTGAGCCAGATCTGAGCACTATCCTGACGAGACGACTAGCTCTTGTGCGCGGCCCAACCAAGCATTAACAAACCGCTAGCGGCAATCCAGCTTCCGACCACCCGGACCGCAATCCGCATCCACTGTTGTCGCAATCGCACGACGAATGCCGCTGCAATCGCGACAAGGACAAACACTGCAAAAACCAGACCGAGAAGAGCGAGGGCGCCTGTCGCGGGCTGTCCCATTCCTGACCCATTTAGATAGCCGTGAAACAGTCCGACTAATACCGCCAGCAACGTAGTCGCGCGCAAAGAGATTCGGGCGTTAGCCGCAAGCAATCCACCCAGCAACAAGAACGAGATACACGTCAAAGCGGTGCTACTGCTTGATTTAGTCACCAGGCCGGCCAGGCCTCCCAGAAACCATGCGACTGGCAGAACAAACATGGCCCTGCGCCCATAGTCTGCCCCTCGTTGTCCGGCGAGCAGCGCGAGGGCAAGCACGGGAAGAAGATCCTCGGGGCTCTGCAAGAAATGTAAAAGTCCGTCATAGACTGGGCCAAGTCCAGTGGAGTTGAGGTGCGCCTCGGCGTGCGACGGATACAGGACCACAAAAAGGAGTACAGCGAGGAACATCAGCAACCGCGACCGAATTGGCGTCCCCTCGCTCACGCGAAGACCTTCCACATGAAGAACAGCCCGGCGATTACGACGCTTGCTCCAGCCATACGGAGCGCGCGCTGCCCCCACGGCCAGCGGTGAATTAACCCAATCGAAATTCCCAATCCGTGCAAGCAGCCAGTGGCAATTACGAATCCGATGCTGAATAGGAGAGCGTTCTGACCAGGGGGCAACTCGCTTCCGTGTGCGTGGCCGTGGAAAATTGCGAAAAAAGAGACCACCAACCCGGCCACTATGAGTGGTGGCCGGATTTCGAACATGACCAGCGCGCCCAGCATAATCGCTGACGCAGCGATGCCGATTTCAGTTCCGGGCAATGGCACGCCCATCAATCCCAGCATTCCGCCAAATGCCATGACGATAGGGAACGCGACAGGTAACAACCAAATCGCTGGTGCACCGAGCTGTGCACCCCAGAGCCCCACCGCAACCATCGCGAGGACGTGATCTAAACCGGAGATGGGATGAAGGAAGCCGGTGAGAAAACCGATGGCCTGACCTTGTACCGGATGAGCCAACGCCGACTGCGTCCAAAACGTCAGCGCAATCAGCAAAGCGAGCCATTTAGTTTGGATGCGGCCCTTCGCGCGGCTCATCTTACAACTCCCAAAAGAATCGCCACGCGCTGAATGGTCCAGAACGCGCCCAGCGAGCCGACCGTGTATCCCGGCAGAGCTTGAACCCAGTACGGCCAACGTACTTGCAGCACGCGGAAGGATTGTTCGAGAAGCAGTACCAACAGAATAAAGCCGAGCTGGCCGATTTCGACACCGACGTTGAACGTCAAAAGGGCCAGGGGCAATTCCACACGCGGAAGGCCGGCACTGGTGAGCGCCCCGGCGAAGCCGAATCCGTGAAGCAGGCCAAACGCAAACGCCACGACCCAGGGGTGGCGAATGGTGAAGCTGGTTTCTCCGCGCCATACGCGCACGATCTCAGGGCCGAGAAACAGAATACTCAACGCGATGGCGGCATTGAGCGGGATCACGGGCGCATTCGCGTAACCGAGCGTCGCGATGGCCAGCGTCGCGCTGTGCGCCACCGTAAATGCCGTGACGGTCTTCAGCAGCATCCAACGATCCTTTACAATCAGCAGCAAGCCAAGCAGGAACAAAAGATGATCCGCTCCCATTGAAATGTGTCGGATTCCTTGGACGATATATGTAGCCGCCACTCCCACCCATGTCTGCGACGCAGCGATTTCGACCCAGGGCTGCGACGGGTGTGCGATAGTCGTCCACTTCCTTCCGTCAAGCATCTCCACCCGCACCAGAACGTCCGTGATGGTCATCTGAAGGCCGGTGAACTCGATGCGTTTGCCCGCGAGACCTTTGGGGCCAGCATCAATCCAGCGCCGCTCTACTATTGAATCCGCCAACTCTTCGACACTTGGCTCCCGCAAATTGCGCACATTGTCGGGGAGTTGCAAAACCACGGGCAATTGCATCCCCGCCATGATTGGTGTGCGCCACAGCACACTGAACTGCCCGGGAGCGGTCTCTCGGATCTCGAGATAGGCGGGCCGCGCTTCATGGGCCCTCGCAACGGACGCCGCAAGCAGCACAAACGCTGATATCCAAACCAAACGCACAGTCAAGCCGTTCACTGCGGTCCCTCGGCTGATGGAGCTGGAATCTCGGTTGGCTTTGGTGGAATGCTTGCGGGCTCCTGTACTGCAGGACCTGGCAAAACAATCGAGTATTTGGCGCGCATCTCTTCATAGGCCTTTTGCCAAGCTTGTTGCTTCTGCGCAGCCAACCACGCGGTCTTTACGTCAGCTTCGACTTCTTCAAACACAGGAATGCGGCCGGGAATGACAGAATCCACAAACACTAGGTGCCAGCCATAACCGGACTCGACGGGCCCCTGCCAGGACCGTGGCATAAGCTTCTGAATGGCCGAAGCAAATTGCGACCCTAACTCCTTCTCCAATTCTTCTGGTGTACGATCCGCATAGTAATCCTGGAACATGAACCGGTCGGCGAGGGCTGCTGCGCTCTTCGACTCTTCCGGCTCGCCTTTGATCTTAGCCAGCGCCTCGATCGCATCGTCATGGGCGTGCTTGCGGCGGTCAGGCGAGAAGTAAAGATGACGGAAGCTGAAGCGGCTCGGTAAAGCAAATCCGCTGCTGTTCTTTGCGTACCACGCCTTAAGTTCCTCGGTGCTGGGCTCGTGGCTGGCGGCGATATCCTCAGCCAGGAATTGCATTTTCTGCGCCAGACGCCGTTTGATGATGACGTCATCTTTATCCAGGCCGAGTAGCAATGCCTCGCGATACAAAATCTCCTCACGGATTTTGCTTTCCTCGAGGCCGCGCATCTCCTCAGACGTCGGAGCACGCTGCCACTGCGCTGCAAACGTGTCTTGCAGTTGGCGAAGATCCTCGGTCGTGAGCACGATCTGGTAGGACGCGCCTGTTTGACTGGCACCGGGATTGAAAACTCGGTAGGCGAGAAATATTAGGAGCCCGATGAGGAGGAACTGAGCGAGGGGCTCGCGCAGCAATCGGATAAACGACGCCGTCCAGCCAGCGCTGGTGGTCCCGGAGGTTGAATCGGCCAGAACCGGAACAGGGTCCCGCAACTCTACTCCGCCGTTCTCAATGCTCCCGCCACTCATTTTTCAATTTCCTCGACTTCATAATTGACGTCGCCGAATTCGTTGCTGCTCGCCGGAATCGGATTACTGTGTCTCTTTGATCGCCGGAGGCTTCCATGTTCCATCAAGGATGGAAGGTGGCGTTTCATTTGGCCAATAGAGCCTTAGCATGACGCCAAATTTCGCTTTCGGAGCCGGTAGCCAGTTCGCCTCCTTCGCTTTGCCGGGAGAATCCGCCTGGAGGTAGATGTCTACTGAGCCATCTGTATTGGTCACAAACCTGTCCCGCTGGCTGAGTGAGTACCGATTCAGCGGATTCGCGGCCAGAAAATTCTGCTCGTCGTACATCGTCAAGGACCAAAAACCCTTCACTGGCGGGAACTGCCCTTTGTCAAAATGAAGGACATATATGTGGTCAGCGCCGTTGTAGTCATTACCGTTCGCGTCTTTCTGGGTGATGGGATAAACCGCGTCCGCCGGAAGGTTCCATCCCGGCCCAAGCATCGCTGTTGTGGCACGCAGCAGATAATCGGCACCCCAGTTGCCAACGTTGGAGCCGAAGATCAACCATCCGTTGATCGGATTCTGCTTCTTTATCAGTTCGGCCATTCTTAGCAGCGCCAGTTTGGGAACGGCCTTGATGGACTCTTCGTCGATCGCGCGTAGCTTGCTGGCGTCAAAGTCCTGGCCGGGAACCAACCCAATTTTCGCCATCCGGGCTACGATGGGGGCATCTTGTGCTGTGGGTGGATTGGTCTTCATCAACTTGGCAAGGTAATTGAAGAATTCTTCGGTGCTGAGCCCCTCTACCTGCTGCCGCGTAGGGGTTTTCATGTCCAGATTGGCATCCACTTCTCCGGACAACGGAGTGTATGTCTTGCCGTAGTAGCTGAGCGGAGTCACCGAAAACTTGTCCTGTAGCGCGTGAACCTTTGCGTAGTCTTCCGGAGCTCCGGTGCAATAAATGCGGCCGAGAATCCAAACTAAGCCAGTAGGCGCTTTGATTTCTCTCACGCCTGCGGGAAGAGCGCCCGACCATCCCGGGCCCGTGATGGCATACTCCTGGGGTTTCTCGCCGGTAGTGCGTGTACCGGGTGACTTGAACACATTCGTGTACCCATCCAGCATGGGCGTCATATAGTAGCGGTCACCCATGTCGGGAATGCTGAAAATCCACGGCTCTTTGGAGACATCAAGCCAGACGTTTGTATACAGCGTATCGGTGTTCGCTCCCGGAACATCGCGGTACTTTGCCGTGGGGTAGGTCCGCATGCGGATAAATTGTCCCATTGGCGCCCGCTCTGGCCCCGCAGAGTTGACATTTGTCATTTGCTTGCGGGTCATGTCCATCGTCACCAGCGGATAACCATAAATGTATGCATCCTGAGCGACGCTGAGAGTTTCTTCAAGCCCTGGCGGCCTCGTACTACTTGTGGGTTGCTCTCCGCCACAACCCAGGAGCACGAATCCGAAAACCGCAGATAAAAATACGAACCCGGTTGCCCGTAAGGTCGATGTCACGAACGCTCTCCCTTCGATTGGGTCACTCGCGAGCCCGGCAGTCTATTACTTTATTTCCTCAACTTCGTAATTCGCGTAGCCGAACTCATTGCCCCGCGCGGCCACATACTTGTTGCCTAGCTTGTAGACAGTCACCGCGAAGGGTGTCATGTCGAGGGTCGTAACGAGCCGTCCGCCGCTGATCTCGTACTCTGCCGGCGAGCCCATCGCGCCGCCGTGCTCGACATCCCAGACCTCTCCGGGTTCGGGCTGCGTTCCATTCACGCTGGTGATGATCCGGCGGCCATCTTTCCCATAGAGGATGTCGAACCGATCGCCCGTTACCCGATTGCGTACGATAACGGTCTTACCCACGATCAAGGCCGTCAATTGCGCGTCATCAAGAGCGGTCGCGCCCTTGCTCTGGAGTTCGGCAATCGTCATGCCTTTCTTTTCAGCTCTCCCCGCCTCTTCAGATGGCGAGTACCAGATGGGCGAGGTCCAGGCACGCTCCTGCACCGTTGCCGCAACCCAGTTCGGTGGCGGCACGCCCAGCTTCTTAGCATCGTATGTGGTCCATCGTGGGGTCGGAATCTGCAAGACGCGGGCGTAATAGAAGGCGTGCAGGCTGGGATCGAAGTCGGGGTCCTTCCACACCGTCTTCAGCTCTACGTCACCGATGGTATTCGTATAGGTCGCATTGGTGATGTCCACGCTACTGCCCACCGGCGGAACTTTGCCGGTAACCGGGTCCGGCTTGCGATTGCCGGACCAGGCCACGTCATAGATCTTTTCGAAGATCTGCCCGCTCTTGGTCCAGCCCTTGATAATTTGAATGCGGTCAAGGTTGCCGTCGTCAGGATCTTTCACCGCCCACACGATGAAGGTTGGCTCCTTGCCCACTTTCTTGGGAAGGTCGCCGCCCATCGACACGCCCTGGGCGTAACCGGTCTTCACCCAATCTTTTT
Organism: uncultured Acidobacteriota bacterium; assembly: GCA_963714785.1. Classification (GTDB taxonomy): domain Bacteria; phylum Acidobacteriota; class Terriglobia; order Acidiferrales; family UBA7541; genus Palsa-295. The sequence continues at coordinate 8,626 of CAVQQE010000012.1, read as the reverse complement.
GGTTCAGTACGTCAGGATGGAAATCCCATCCACCGAAAAGCCGGACCTTGATGCGCACGCCGCTCGTACCGAAGGTTTCCTTGCGCTGCATGGCCGCGAAGACGGATTCGCGCGTATTCTCTTCCGCCCATACACCTCCCAGCCCGGCGGTGCTGATCAGGCCCATATTCAGCCCGACTTCTTTCTTCCCGCTCACGCGAGCTTCTGGTGTCGCATCCACCAAAGCGTGGCCACCAAAATAATCGCTCTGGCTGTAGCTCGCTGCCGTGCTGTGCGAATCGCTAGCGCCAACCACCCCCATCTTGTAGGGGTTGTACCCGCGGCTGTCTTGCATCGCCAGACCGTTCTGCCAGGCCTCCCGAATGTAGCTGCCGTGGACTTTGGGATTCCTTTCTATCCCACCTAGAAGGTACGTCAGGAGCTCGTAGTCGGCAAACTCGTCGTTGGGCGAAAGCAACGGATGAGTCTCAGATGTGCCCTTGAGCTGATGGATTTCCGTCAACGGCTCATTGTTCACGCGCTCCTGAGCCCATGCTGCGTCAATCGGCCGTCCTTTGCTGTCAACCTCCAAGGGAAACATAATGCCATCGCTCAGGTTGGCGTTGTGCGAGATGGCCAGCAACTCATTGCCGGCTTTGCGCTGGGTGTCCATCCAGTTCCAGAGATCTTCAGGACGATCCGAATCCAGGGCGGAAAAGGGAACTTGCGGCACTCTCTTGGAATCCTTGAAGATGATGTTGCGGTGCATGTTGCGATTGTCGGGCGTCGAAGTCCACTCATAGGCCGCGAAGGTCGTAAACTTCCCCGGTTGGTAGTACTTATCTGCAGTGCCAACCACCTGCTTCCAGATGCCACCCGCCACGTCGGGGTTCACCAACTCCTTGATTGGTTGGTTTTTCAGAATTGAGGTACCCAGAACCAGATACACGCGGGTCATATCCTCCTTGCCGCGAACCTTCAGTTGTTCAGCGATTGGAAGCTTGCTAAGTGAGGAGTTGGGGTCGTTCGCCTCAGAAATAACGCCTACATACTCGGCGTGGTCAGTCACGGCCATGAAATCGAGTGGCCGCGTGATCTTGATCGGATAACCCCCTGGGTGCGTGATCGTCTGCCCCAAGGCAAACTTGTAGGCGTCTTCAGGCCCCGCCTTCGTGTTGCCGTAAATGTAGGCGTCAAAGGACCAGCTCGTGTGGACGTGCGTTTCGCCGAAGTAGGCGTTGCGTTCGGGGTTCCGTTCCACTTGAGGCGGACCGGCAGGAATCGCGCCTGACGAGTTTGGACGAGTCGCCGCGACGCTCGCCAACGTAGGTTGCACTCCAGCGGCGGAGACGTAGTTAGCCATGATCTTAGAGCGAGACATCGCCCCAACCGCGGCGACGAGCGTGAGCGCGATCACAGCCACTAAAATGGCTTTCTTCTTCATCGCTTCGTTGGCACTTTGCATTTTCCTCTCCTCGCACCGGAGATAAGTCCGATCTGAGCGAAACTACCATCCCGGAGAGACCAGTAGCAACTGTCAAATCTGACAAGAGCAGTTGGCAGACGTCAAATCTAAAAAAGGCAGTCTAGCGCTCTGATGTAGACTCTCTCGGTGAAACTGGTGCGAAGGTCCGTCTCGGTGAAACCAATTGAACACTGCCTGCGGAAGGCATCATTTCTCGTCTGTTGTATCTTACTTTTCTGCTTCAATCTAAAAGGGAGCACCGAGACGGGTCGAATATTAGCAAGGATTATCGACCCTCAAGGTGTTCCCGTTGTGGAGGCGCATGCGAAACTTGTGAACGCGGCCGGGACCGTGATTCGCGAGGCACGGAGCGACCCGCAAGGAAACTTCGTTTTCGACAACGTCGAACGAGGTGAATATCAGCTTAAGGCGGAAGCGGCGCCATTCGTCACCGTGCTATCGGATGTTTCCGTTGCCTCTGGCCAGGAAACGAACACCACTCTGCAATTCAAGAAGCTGGTTTCCGTACTGCAGTCCATCACTGTTGTGGTTTCCTCGCTATCGTCGCTCGCTCCCGATCCCGCTCAAACCGTCGTTATCCACGACCAGGTGCTGGACGCTAATCCTGGCCGGCCCGGAGCTCCGATCTCCATTCCTGGCCTTCCCATCGAAACGGCATCGGGAGGAATCAAGGCTCCTCAGTATTTTGCCCCTGGCGTGGCCGGAGACCACGGCGAGCCCATTGCGCAGTTTTTTCAAATTGGCAATTTTCTTTTTCCAAACAATCTTCCAGCAAACGCTCACGGAAATGGTTACGCCGATCCCAATTTCCTGATTTCTCCGGTGATTGAAGCAGTCACTGTGGACGGCGGCGCATTCAACGTTCGAGAAGGGAACAATTCGGTGGATCTTGCCGCCACATACGTGCCCACGCAGCGCCTGAATGACTTTGTTCAATTGACGGGAGACTATCGCGATGCAGACGCTATCGTGGGTTGGAGGTCTAAAGATCCACAGACGAATGCCTGGGTCGCAGCCGAGGCATCTTTCGGAAACGGATTTCTGGATCGATTGGAACACCGCCAGCAATACAAATTGAACGGGTTCCGGGAGTTCAAACCAGGGCGCCATCAATTGACGCTTTTCGGCATTGGCTACTACGGATTCTCGTTTGTCCCCGGCTTGATTCCGATCGATTTTCCCGTTTCCGACGACACGATTGATAAGCGTCAGCTTGACCGCACGCACAACTTTCTTGCAGTCGCGACGGACAACTGGAAGCTCAGCGACCAAAAACAATTCTCTTTCTCCGGCTTCTTTCGCAACTACGCTCTCACGCTGCGTTCGAACTTCGGCGACGGCTTGATTCAGCAGAGTGAAAACAGGAACATCGTCGGTGGCGAGTCTTCGTACATTCAGAGCTTCCGCCCCTGGCTCTCGCTCTTAGCCGGGGTGGATCTTCGGCGTGACGCGCCGCGCAATCTGGATTTGTACCATCTCGACGATCAGGGCATCTTCCAGCTCGTCACCAGCAATAACCTGACTCTTTCCTTCGTCGAACCATTTGTTTCTCTCGACGGGGTCATTAGTAAATATTTTCACTATGATGTGGGGTTTCGGCAGGAATTCGTTTGGATGAACAACGAGGACTTGATCAATCCGCAAAATTCTTTTGACAAACTTGCGACATTGACTCTGCCCAAAGCGACCGCCACTTTCCTACCTCCGGACGGGCCGTACCTCCCGACTGTAGCCTTCAGCTACGGAGAAGCGTTTCACACCGAAGATCCACGAATCGGCACAGGGAATCAGGCGCCCACTTTGTTGGCGCCCTCCTGGGCGTATCAACTAAGAATCTCCAAGGCAATCAAGCAATTTCAGTTCAATGTCACACTTCGGCGGGTGCGGAATTCTCAAGAACTGGCCAAGATCGATCCGGATACGGGCTTACAGGAGGACCTCGGCCCATCCCTCAACCGCGTGATCGCCGTTTCGCTGCAAAGAAACTTTTCGCACGGAGCCATTTATGTCTCCTTCGCGCAAGCTGACGCCAGGGACACGCAAACCGGCGAGCCTGTGCCGGAAGCTCCACGGCTTATTTGGGACGTGGTTGGCTCGTACAATCATCTGCCGTTTCACCTTCAGGCTCGCGGCGAGTTCGAGTATGTGAGAGCAAAACCTCTCGGCGACGGTTTCGTAGGCATGCCCGTGACAGAGTTTCGCGGCGCCGTGCTCCGTCCGTTCCTAGACAATCGTATGTCCCTCGGCGCCAATTTCCTGCTAGCCAGCGGGTTCACCGGCCAGACGACTGAATCGATTCCATTCCAGCCAGGCACTTGCGCAATCGAATGTATCGTTGGCGTTCCTTTGAAATCATACGTCAGCGTGAGCTGGGCGTACTACTTCAGCAAATGAGGGCGATGACGAATGTCCCTTTGGTGTTCAAACGTCTTTCCGGCTCGGTCTTGTTCAGGATTGCCAGTTCTAACGCGCTGCAGATAGTCGTGGGAATTGCGGTACTCGCGATCGGTGGGTGAGTTTGCCAATAGCCATCGCAAAAAGGCCATTTCACTACTGACCAGGAATCGCTCCCGCAGAACGCCTCTTCGATGAGTCGACCCGCGTGTCAGGGACGCATTGTCGGCAACTCAGAGATTGTCCGGAAACGCCGTTCTGGGAAATGTCTGTTGAACGTCTAAAACCCACGCATCCGGTTGTCACCCGTGCCGCTGAAAAGAAACACAGAACCGGATCATTAGACTAATCTGCCCCTTTTTGCCCCCGCGTGTTTTTGTTAAGTGGCCATCCATCAGGACGATGGATGGTAGGGGCGGTGGGGATCGAACCCACGACCTTCGGCTTAAAAGTATTACCGTAAAAAATCTAAAATCCGTTGACGGCGCACAACTTACAACGGAAAAGGTCCTCTAAAACGGGCCTAAAGTTCCTAAGATGCGTTCACGGTAGCCTCGCACACAGAACATTGGAGCACGCGCTTTTTCATAACGAGCAGCCAGCCGAGCAGACCGGCAACGAAGGAAGTGACCCCAAGAATAATCGCGAATCCGCCGCCAATGATGTGAAGCAGGCGCAGAAACACATTTTCGTGTAGCGTCGTCTCTCCCACCGTGGTGCTCGGCGGCTTACTATGTCCGATGAGACTGGAGTACAGATGCTGGGTTTCTTGGTCGACCACATCGAGAGTACCGTTTTCCCATCTTTGCTCACATGCGTCATCGGCAATCTGTGCAGAGTTGCTTATAAGGTTGCGTAGCGACAATTTGTACGCGGACAGCGCGCACTCACAGTATTGCTCCGTTACCGACACTGGCATCGATGGCTCAGGCTTATTTACACAACCGCGCCGGAACCCAGTGTCGAAATCTTTCCGAACGGACTGGGTTGGCCCGTCTGTGACGTTACTCGTTTCGGTTCCGTTATACGCAATAGATTCCGAAAAACATTAGCGCGCTCGCTACCATGCCGAGGATTGAAGGAATCAGCAGGATGTACCCGATTACTACGACGGGACCGCTCATACGGTAGATTTTCTTTGGAACAGAAGCGTACCAGCATTTCGCAAACCTTACAGGGAGGTTGATACTGTTGATGCATTTATGACCTTCCGTGCGGCGGATTCTACCACGGTGGGAAATTCGGACGCGAACGGCCGCGAATTTTCGTGGTGTCCTAATTTGGGTCGCTCTATGTCTGTTCCCTTTTCGGTTTTAGTATCTTTTGGGTAGCCCTCCCAAGGACGTTCCAGCCGTCCATGAGGTCTAACTTTGTATCCGAACGTTGTAATTCGACCTTTTTTTCCTAAACACGTCTCGGTAGGGGTGACCCGCCCGTCAGATTTGACGGTGCCAGCTTTCGTCGATTCGCTGATGCCCCTCAGCAATCGGCATGAAGGGAAGACTTTGAGTGTGGGGGCGCCGCGCCCCCCTCAGCCATTCCGAGGGGAACGGTAGAACGCTCGATATATTTTTAGACCGAGTCAAAAAATTTATAGGGTTCCTCAGGGGAGTCCTCTATAACCATCTTCAAATACTTGGCGACAGTCTCCTCTATCCAGGCGGGAGTTTTCCCGAGCATTACTGCAATTCAAAACTGCATTTCATAACAGCAGTACTATCCCCACTACTCCCGCTACCTTCAAACACTTGGAGCTTGCCATCGCTCGGCTTTTCTGGGTCGATTTGTATTTCCACCATAACCCACGCCCGTTCGATAGCTTTGCTTGTGCGAATCTGATGCATTACGCCAATAAACAAAAGAAACGTAAAGACTGCTATGACGGCAGTGGAACTGGCGTTTACATAGTCAATCGCGTCGTGCGTTGGCTTGGCGCTATCGTGTGTTTGGTTCTGGCCCTTGTTTTCATTTCCGGCTGGAGGTGCTTGGTATGCTCTCAACGGAACGACCAAGAGCAGCAGGAGTGTAAGCAGCCTAGCCATGACAGACACACTCTACCAGAGATACAGAGGCGAGCCGCTGGCCAAAACGAGTAAAAAACACGCAACATCCGAACTAGGGGAGCTAGAAATTTAGCTCCCCTTTTTTTATGCGCTTATCCGCTCGGTTTCTGAAAAAGAGGGTTTCATTCGGGTAGGAGGGTGTATATGAAACACAGAACACCAGTAACAGAACGCGCTTTGCTGCAACGGATCAATCGCCACTTGAGGAAACAGGACCACTCTCTGAAAAAGGTTAGGGGAGAGCGGGCCTGGATAGACCTGGGCGATTTCTACCTGCTGGACTGGCAGAGGAACGCCATAGTTCAGCACCACATAGACATCGAACAGAAGGCACGGGAGTTGAAGGTTTTGGCGAAGTGGGAAGTGCTAAAAGGAGACAGACAATGAAAAACAAAAAGGTTATCGCGATGGTGACACCAGTAACAGACCAAGAGCTAACTCGAGGTCAATTCATTTTGTCACAGAAGTAGCAGCGAACGACACAAGGTTTTTCGAAAGCAACAGCTGAAAATTAATAGTTGGCCACGCTCTGAGGGGGGCTTGTAGTCTTGTCCGAGGGAGCCTGAAGAGGACCGCTTTGGGAGGGAAGCAGCAATCGAAGAGTACATCCGGAAAGATATCGAGCTGGGGAGAGAGCGAGCCGGGTAGGGGTGTAACCCTTCAACCAGAGCGCCATGCCAGTACGGGTGGCGCTCTTTTTTTGTTTGTAGCGGGTATTAAAGGGTTTCCACGGGAGAAGTAAACGGGGCCCAACTTTATCATTTTGGTTCGGCAAGGCATCATACCGATGGAGGACGTTATGGAGGGGAAAACATTTCGCACGGTAATCGGAAACGCCTGTGACCTGTCAATTATTTTGGAGTGTACAAAGTGTAAGCATCAGGATTTCTACGACCGCAGTAAGATGGATGAGCCGATTCGCCTATGCGAGGTCTGCAATCAGCATAGCCAACATCCGTACTTCGCTTCTGGAGACCACGAATCTGTAAACGTGAAAATGTTTAAGGAGGCACTCCAAAAATTCGTTGATGTCGCCGAGACTATTCGGGAAGATCAGAGTCTCCCCTTCTGGGTTCGCGTTGGATTACCTGATAAAGGTGAGCGGCGTAGGAGCTAGAACTGTCGGAGCGAGCAGTGGTGTTCCCTCCCAGTTGAGAGAACACCGCTGCTACGAACCCCGCGCCAAGACATTCAAAGGAGGCAAAATGTATGTCTGGCGCATTGCCTTGGGCAACGATCCCGAGGCAAACTCAATTACTCATTCCATTGAAGTGCCGTAGCATATTCCAAAGCAAACTCTTCTCCGGGACCGGCTTTCCCGAATTCATCCTGGTTGTGCCAGTACTCGCGGATGTGCTCGACCGAGATTTGCAAATTCCCGCTTGGATTCAAAGAGAGTCTGCCCCTCACCACCACTTCGTTTCCAATTTGGTAGTTCGCCAATTCTCTCGCCCGTTCCCCGTCGCATACACTGAAATGGTGGTCCGCTTCTCGCCCACATTGACGTGTGCGCAGCAACTGAACCAGCCCACGTCCTTCAGCTTGCCGACCGATTTCAGAACGCCGCTGACACAGACGTAGTTAAAGTGCTTCATCGGTAGCCCACCACGCTCAAATCAAGTTCTGTGTGTGCACTCAACTGCCTCCGGTTCCGGTTCCGCAACAACTTTCTCAACGACGATTTGAAATTCGCCTTTTGGGGCTTCGCGAGATGACCTATTACAAGTATTGATTATTCGCCCACTTCGAAGCGCATCAAATCCGCAACAGCGTGCTCGGGGGCGAAGATTTGAACGCTCGAATCTATTCTTCGCGCTTCAGAACGGCCTTGACCGATGTCCAGCCAGAGGCTGTTATTGGCTTCTCGACGGAAGTCAAAAGTTCCACTAATACTGATTTTATTCACTCCCCGTGTTCTGGTTCCCAAAGCGGGCCTCCTTACCCAAGCCACGATCCTTACATGAACCAGCGGGCGCTGATGAGAGGCCAATTTCCGGATCGTAAAGATTCTCGGCCTGCTAGTTCATTTCTCAATCTGATTTCATCATCGGCCAACTTTTCTAATTGTCTTTTGTGCTGGCTCGATTAAAAATAGTAGGATTGCGCTCCGCCACAGCTTCAGCCCGACTTCCTTGTTTCGCCTCGTTTACATTAGGGTTCCCCGTGCCACCTAGCGAGCCTTTTGTTAAGCCACTCCTCCTCCTCCGCAGGGCTAGCCCATTTGTTCAGGTGCTGACCGCTTACTTTTCCAAACCGGCCAGCTCAGGCTGGAGATATCGGAATGCCGAAGTCTTAGATTGGCTGCAACATTCTGGAAGAGCCAATTCTGGCTTGTCTGGAGATTCCCGCACCTGCAAAATGGTAGAACTTTTCTGCCGCTCTACATTCGCCACGAATCTTTAACAAGTGACCTCCGTAAGGAAGGATGCGCCGCTTTTCGTTCCGCAATCTCGTGAACTCATCCATCTCTTGCAGCAAGGGAGTCAAACAGCGTCGATGAGATACTGTTTTCTTTCAATCAGTTCCTCACTGTCTGGGTTTCGTGGAAATCAACTAGTGCCAGCAGGGTCATTGCAGTAGCGCTTCTCGCTGGATGGAACGATTCCACTGGGCGCTTCAACGACAGTTGGCATACTGCTGATCAATTGGACGACCGGGGCTCGGTGATTGGCACGACGGCCCCGAACGAGCGAGCAATCAGGTC
>CAVQQE010000011.1:0-1015155 GCA_963714785.1 uncultured Acidobacteriota bacterium | reverse complement strand
TCCGCCTCCGGCGAGGAGGAGGTGGCGATCATGTGGCCGATCAGCTGGGCCGGGGTGGCAAAGGTGATCTCGAACTCGGCCCGGCGCGGGGCCAGGCCGGAGCCCAGGCTGTCGCGGAGCCGACCTGACCTTGGGTGCCGCCTGCTGGCTTCAGGGTGCCCGGGGCGCCCGCGACCGACGGTGCGCGCAGGTAGAGCGCGCGGTACTCGGTCGGCCTGCGGCCACCGGCTGGCCGTGCGGCGCCGGCCTGGGCAGCAACGACTCGCGCGCCTCCATCCGGACGGCCCGCCAAGCCCCCATGGGCCGGGGCCCCGGTCGCGCAGGAAGCAGTCATAGAAGACGCGCTGGCGCTCGACCGACTCCGGGTCGTAGTAGTAGGCCCACTTCTTGCGGCCGTGCACGTCGAGCCACTGGTGTGCCGAGGAGATCCGCCGGAACCCCTCCGAGCGTGCGCGGAGTGCAGCCCGTGGTCGGACCAGTCTGCCACCACGAAGGCCGGGACGGTGATCTTCTCCCAGGTCGGCGCTCTTGGACCGCCAGAAGTCGTCGTAGAACGGGTGCGCGGCGGTCTCGGCCGCCAGGTCCTCGATCTCGGTCACGCTCGCGCCCCAGCGCTGCCAGATAAGGCCAGAACCAGGGTCCGGGATTCCGCGGCGCCGTGAGATGACCTCGCGGAGGCGTCGTTCCACCCCTCCCACGGGTTCATCGCCGCCAGGTGCGGCGGGCTCAGCTCGGCGACCCGCCATTGCGAGGTAGTCAGGTAGGACACCCCGGACAGGCCCACTCGCCCGTCGATGGCCTGTTCCGGGCCCACTGATGAAGAGCTGCGCGAAGGCCTGCGCTTCCTCCGGCGAGCAGTAGGTCGCCCGGCCGCGCAGACCCAGGCGCCCGGCACGTCCGCGGTGACGATCGCGTAGCCTGCGACCCAGATCGTCAATCGGCAAGCCTCAAGGTGGTGAGCGGTGAGGCGTGCTCGGGCCGCACGCCGCTGCGGGGGTAGAGGATGCCGATGGGTGCTGCATTGTGTTTGCCATACGGCGACCATGCGATCAGGCGCTGCGGGAACCGGGAGTCGGGGCGGTAGACGTCGACGTAGATCGGCTCTCCGGGAGAAACCGTGACGGCCACATCGCGGTCGATCAGCATCCCGGGCAGCTTCTCGGTGCGCGGCCGCGGTGGCCCCGCCCGTGACTCGGGCGGCGTCGTACGGCGGCCGGAACAGGCAGTCGGTCACCGCATCATCATCGCGTGGCGGGGCGCCGTACGCTGGCGTCGTGACCAGCGACAGCAGCCAAGCGCCGGAGCCGGGCCCGCAGGACCACGCGCTCCCAGCGATCCCGGTCTCCGCCGGGGCGCTCATCTTCGACCGGGCAGGGCAGGCTGCTCATCCTGAAGCCGACCTACAAGTCGGGCTGGACGATCCCCGGTGGCGTCATGGAGGCGGACGCGCCACACATCCTGGCAGGCGTGCCGCCGCGAGGTGCGCGAAGAGTGCGGCATTGAGGTGCGCCACGGCCGTCTGGCCTGCATGGACTTCCTGCTCGCCGGGCCCGGGCAGGCCGGGCGGCGTCCGGTTCCTGTTCGACTGCGGCCCCGTGGACGACGAGCGCCTCGCCGCCATCGTGATCCAGCCCGAGGAAGTCTCCGAGTACCGGCTCCGCGCGCTGCCCGATGCTCTCCCGCTGCTCCGGGGCCCGATCCGGCGGAGAGTCAGGGCCGCGCTTGCCCGACCGGGCGCTGGTCTACCTGGAAGATGGCCGCAGGGTCCCCGGCGTGCGCCGCCGCGCCGCCTCCCTGGGCAGGACGGGCTAGGCGCCGTCCGGGCTGCGCTGCCGGGAGACGAAGTACGCCCGGTCGCGAACTGGTCGTTCGCCTGGCCTTTTTTCTGCGTCGGTCGCTTCGAAGAGTCCGAAGCGCGGCGTGAGCGCCTCGTGGATCTGGCGAGCGGGACGCCGAGTTCTCCGATCTGCTGGTGGGGCGCAAGCCGGCGATGTTCGCCCTTCCACCCGTTCGAAGATCCGCACATCCCAGGGGAACAGGCCGCCCTCGCCCGCCGTCACGTTCATGATCAGCGTGTGCGGGCCGAAGTCCTCGAGATAGGCGGGCTGACCCTGGAGCTGGCGCAGCCTGCCGACCGTGTTGACGTCGAAGATGAACAGGCCCCCCTCGGCCAGGCGCCCGTCCACCTTGGCCGAACATCGCCAGCCAGGCGTCGAACGCGGGCAGGTGGTTGAGCGTGTCGAAGACCCACATCACCACCCCGAACTGGGCGCCCTAGGGAGAACCCGGCGACGATCCGCCTGCACCAGGCGGGCCCCGTCGAGCTTCGGTGCGGCAGTGCCCAGCATCCCCGGCCACCGGTCGATGCCGGTGAGGTCCAGGCTGTTACCCAGCCCGGCCAGTACCGCGCCGGTGCCGCAGCCCAGTTCCAGTAGCGAGCCCGCGTCCGGTTGCCAGTCGCCCCAGGTAGCTACGGACCCGCTGGATGATGGAACTGGCGGTCGCCCATGATCTCGTCGTAGAACTTGGCGAAGTCCGCGTAGGCCTGCACGCCGCCATCATGCCCGATGGCGGTAGTCAGTGGCTGCCGTGCGCCGTGACGAAGTCGATCAGTTCCTCGACCCGGCCGAGGAACTCCGGTTTGAGGTGGGCGAAGCCGGCCACCGCGCGCAGGATGCGCTGCCAGGCCGCGGCGGCGTCCGGCTGGCCAGCCGAGGGCCGCCACCACGCTGTCCTTCGAGGGCGTGCCCGGGCAATTCCGGCGGCGAGCCGCCGATGCCCAGCACCGACGGGCTCGACCGCCGCCCAGACATCGATGTAGGGATGGCCAACGCCGAGCATCTCAGGGGATTGCACGGCGGCGGCGAGCCTGCTCTCCTTCGAGCCGCCCACCAGGTGGTCCACCAGGACGCCGAGCCTGCGCCCGGGGCCGGGACGGAACTGGCCGACGATCGCGGACAGGCCGCGCCGATGCCGCCGAGATAATCGACCACCACGCCCTGCGTCGCGCAGGCCGCCTCTCCACTTCTCCACCAGTTCGGCGTCGTGGCGGCCCTCGAAGGCGAGATGCGGCTTGCCCGCGCGACCTTGGCGCGGCTGGGCGGGGCGGCCACGGAGCCGGAGGCGGTGCGCCTGGCTGGCGCGCCGCCCTCGGCGTGCCCGGCCCCGCCGCCGGCGCGGGCCTGACCAGCATGACCGGCTCACCCTCGAGCAAGAGGAACGCGGCCTGGCCGAGCGGGAACACCCGCCGGTTGCCGTGCCGGTCCTCCAGGGCTACTGCGTCCTCCCCGCACAGCACCACGGCCCCGCAGACCTGCTCGGCGGCATCGTCACCACCAGCCCGCAGGTTCCGCCGGTTGCGCGGCCCCTCCGGCGCTGGCGGCGCTGTATTCCCGCCGCGAGCATGTCCTGGGCCCTACCGCCTGCTCGTGCAGGGGCCCCTCCTCGCTCTGTTCTTCCGCGCTCGCGCTCCGCGCCCGCCCCACTTGCGGCACCCCGCAGCATCCGCACCCTGCTCTGCACCCCAGCGCCGCGCCACTCCGCACCGTGGACAGGTTCGCCTCGTGGCGTCGTATCGCAGTGAAAGATGCATGCCGCGCCAAGGGAGGCCATTCGCCCGCGGGCGCGGGCGGGCTCAGCCGCTCCGCCCGAGTGCCGGCAACCTCGCCAGGCGCGACGTGCACCGGCCAGGACGTGGCGAGCGGGCGACCAGCACGGCGACGGTCTGCTCCCCCGGGCTGATGAGCGACCGGGACGTCGCGGCCGCCCGCGCCTACCTGCCTGGAGCCCGCGGCGACCCCGACGGGACGCAACTAGTTCGAGGGTTTCGACACCCAGCGGGTCGAGCCCCGGCCTCGGCGAACACCCTGGGGCGTTCGACCGGCTGGCCGTGCACCCGCTGCTGCTGGACGGTGCTCGGCCAGGTGCTGGGGGATCACCCAGAAGCCCAGCGCCTCGGTGGGCATCCACGCATCGGCTCTGGGGAGTGCCCAGGCTGCACAGGGACGGCAACGGCTATACCCCCCCTCCCGGAGCCGCACAACCCGCTGGTCGTGCTCAACACCATGTGGCCGCTGGATGAGTTCACCGACGAGAACGGCGCCACCAGGCACGTTCCGGGTAGTCACCGATGGCAGCCCGGCCGCCAGCCGGGCCCCGGCGATCCGGTCCTCGACCGCCACCATGCCGCCCGGTTCGGCCATGTTCTCCGACCTGGAGCCTCCTCGGCACGGCGGCGGGCGACCGACGAGGCGCTCCTCTAGCCACCTGCAGTACGTGGTCTCCGGCCCCGCCGGCAGGAGAACCACTGCCTGGCCGTGCCCCGCGACGTCGTCCGGCAGCTCCCTGGAACGGCTGGAAGGCATGGGCTCGGCTACAACATCTACCCGCCGTTCGCCGGGGTGACGTCGATGGCTCTCACACCCGGCAAAAGGTGCTGCGCAGCCCCGAGTGACGCGGGCGGTCAGCCCTGCTGGTGCAGGAGCTTGCGCAGGTAGGCGGCCGATTCCTCGTAGACCGACAGCGCGGGAGAACGGCGCCGCCCGGCGGGTTGCGAGCGCGGGCACAGCGGCCAGCCGCGCCCGCGCGCCCACTCCTCGAACGTGGTCATCAGGGCGCGGCCGATGCCGCACCCGCGCAGGTCGTCGCGGTACAAGACCCCCCGCCCTCAAGGCGACCCGGCCGTTCGCGTAGAAGGTCAGGCGTCGAAACCCTAGAGGCACCCATGAGTTGCCTGCGGCCGCGTCCGCGCCGGCGACCGCGACGAGCAGCAAGGCGTGCCCGGCCGCCAGCAGCGCCGGGTAGTGGGCGAGCTTGGCCGGGAAAAGGTGAGTCACTGCGCGAGCCCTTCGGTGAGGCTGGACCGCGCCGGGGTCGGCCGCGGTGGTGCTGCATCTGCAGCTGTGTGGTGGCCATCGTCTCCGGTGCCGGGCGAGCCGGGGAAGGTTGTCCGCATTGTGGAGACGATTGCGGGTCCGGGGTTGAACGAGCGGGTGAGACGGTGAGGATGGCGGCGTCGGGGTGACGAGGAACTTCTGAAGTTTTACTGTGGAGAGGACGGTCGCCTCACCTTCGGGTTGGTATTGTGGTTAGTTGGTATTTGTAACAAGACCAGAATGAAGCGAGGCACCACACAAAAACATAACAAGTTCAGCCATTGTTCACAGCCACTGCTTGTACTTTCTTTTACTTTCCTGCTGGGAGATCCACTACTGATTCATCGAGTGTTTCGAATGGCTTGATGTGCCTATCTGCTTGCTGATAGTTTGGGCAATGGTAGTATTATGAGATTGTTGGTTTGTTGAGGTGCTATTACCCACTACCTTGGCCAATGAAGATGTGTGGCTGTTGAGTGATTGTGAGTGTACGTGCTTCATAATGTACCGCGAACCGTGTCCGCGTTTCGCGCCGTTCGCGATCGGCTCTGACGTCCACGACCTCAATACTACCTGATCCCCCGCGCAACATCTCGCGGCCCTCGACACGTTGCGAGCGTCCATTCCCATCGTCACCACCGACCAGCTCTTCTCGGACCGGCGCTATCAGCCGTTCAACCCTGGCGAAGCGTTCGGCATACTGCGGTTCTTCGACGGCCCGGTCCACCCATCGCGCGTGCGCCCCAGCGACGTCGTCGTGCTCGCCGAGGTTCCGCTCGACCTTCCCGTATGCGCGGGGGTGATCACCGCTGCCCTTCAGATCGACCAGCATATTGCCGTGCTCAGTTCCAATCGCGGCACGCCCAACATGGCGCTGCGCGACGCGAATTGCGAGCCCGCGCTGCGTCGGCTCTAGGGCCAGCTCGGCGCGGTCTTCACGTCACTTCGTAGACTTCACCGGTGACACCCGCAAGCCAGGCGGACGCCGAGCGTGCCTGGAACCGGTTCTGTCCCGGCGAGCGCGGTTACCCGCGACGAAGCATCGACGACGCTGGCCTCCCTCATCATTCCACGCTCCCCTTGCACAGCTCGACACGGTGGGCGCCAAGGCCGCGCAGCTTGGCGAAGGCGGCCCAGATTCGCCCGGCCATTCCCTCGCCCCGCGCGTTCGCCATCCCGTTTCACTTCTACGCCGAGCACCTGCGCGCCAACTGCTTCATCGACCTCGCGCATGCTCGCGGACCCGGCGTTTCAGTCGGACCCTGCACTCCGAAGACGAACCTTGCCGCATTCCCGCGAGCACATCGCGCGAGCGCCCGATCACCTGGAGTCCGTCCATCGGGTAGCCGTCCAAATCAGCGCTGTTTCCCGGAACGCGCGTCCGGTTTCGTTGAGCACCAACTCGGCTATACTTCCCCGGGTTCAACGGCGCGGGGCTCGTCACCAGTCCCTTCGACGATCCGAACCCGACCAGACGCCAATTGCGGCACCTTATCTGTCGCGTTTGGGCCAGCGCTTGGAACTTTCATGCTTCGAAGAGCGGAGCTACTACCGACTTGTTCAGCCCGACGTGGCCATGGTGTTCCCTTCAAGAGTCCATCGACGATGACCAGGCCGTGGGCGTTGCACTACCGCGAACCCGTTCAACCAGGGCCTGCCGCAGATCATCTACGCGCAAGTCGAGCGCGGGAAGTGTCACGAGCGCCACGACCGGCGAGATCTCCGAGCAAGATCGGCTTCACGCCGCGCTCCTCGGTTTCGTGGAACTCGTCGCTCTCCGTCCGACCCACGGAGCCACCGTTCTGTCAGACCCCGAAGGTGGTCGCGCTCTCGAGCATTCTGCATCGAAGCGCGCTTCTACCAAGAAGACCCACGCGCCACCGGTAAGGCAATGGACGTGGAGTTTCTGGTCGCCGGCCCTGATCGTCACCCGGTGATTGTTCAAGCGCGGCCCTACACGGTGCGCTGAACGAAGGGCGCACGCATCCGCACCACCGCGAACGTAGCTCAACGCGCTCGGCTCGAGCGACTCGATGACACCAGCAGCAGGAAGTCGGTGGCCCAGGTCGCATCGGTGAACGGCGGCATCGGCGCATCACGAATCGCCTGCTCGATGCAGCGCCGCATCGGGAGTCCGTTGAGCAGTTCGGCAAGTGGATCGCACCGCATGCCCCGTGGGTCCTGCTGCGGGTTACCCTAGTACGCGCGCACGACGGCCCACGTGACCCGGACAGGCGGCCACGCCGCTGCCAGATCTGCTCTTCCGCGGTATGGCGATCATGCCACTAGGGATGATGTGGAGTGGACCGGAGGACTCCGCCGTCTGCGCGGTTGCGGGTCCCGGCGGCGTTGGAGCGCTCGGGCGCGGCGGGTGGGGTAACGGGTTCCGGAGCCACGGCGGGAGCGACCGCGGCAACGACACTCGCGTCGGGCGCGGCGGCGCTCGGGGTGGGAGGAGCAACGGCGGCGACCACGGTATGGACTGCGCTGGGCGCCGGTATGGATGGAACGGTGGGAGCCACCGCGGGGAGTGGCCACATGCTCCGGGGCCGCGGTTGCCGCCAGTGCAGACACCGGCGGTGCTTGGCGGCCGCGCATTGCGATCTCCATGAGCGCAGGCCGCACTCATCCACGGTGTAGATCAGCGACGCGAGCACGATATCGAGCTACCCAAGATGACCGCGGTGCGCAGAACCCGCCGCCTTGTTTGGCCGGCGGGGGCACTGTCTTCGCGTCGCGCGGAGGCACGGAAGTCGGCGCGATGACGACCGCGTCCGGTGCGGCGGCTAGCGCGGTGATCGGCTCGCAGTTGCACGGCAAGCGCGGGACTCGCGGTCTCTCGGGCGCGAACAGAGGCTCGTCGGATGGCGTTGCCTCGATGCAGACAGGCTCGTCGAGGCTTTCGGGCGGCGGGCAGCGAGAGTTCGTTTCCCGGCTCGTCGTCGCGGAGAACGACAGCTGCTGCTCAGAGGCGCCTTCGTCGCTTTGATCAAGCTCGCCGGCGGAAGAGCAACCTGCGTGATCGCTCCTTCGGGACGTCGCGCCGCCCTGCAGTCTCGGCCGGCGCAGGCTCCGAAGGCGCGATGGGCTCGGGCGGAAGTGAGCCGCGCACCGCGGGCGACGCCTGATGATAGTGACCGCCTACGGGTGCCCACTTGGCCGTCGTGCCGCTGGTCGGAAGCGGACCGCGAGTGGCGCGCGCGGCTCCAGGAGTGGCGCCGGTGCTACTGCGGGCCCGAGCATCGACGGCGACGCCCCCGCGGTGCCACGGCGGGTACTGGAGACGAGCCGCGCGAGGATCCCCGCGTTGGACGCAAGCTGCATTTCCAAGCGGTGTGCCCGCGGGAGCCGCGCTCGCTGCGGGCGCCGGCTCGGCCTCTTCGGAACCGGCGGCGTCCCGGATCATCGTCGCTCGGCTGCGCTTCTGCGTCGCGGGCGTAGCGGGCGGGCTGTTTCCCGCAGTTGCAGCTTTGCTTGCCTGGGGGCGATGGGGGTGCACGGCCGCGGACGGCAACCGGACGAAATCGTTCGTTCGTGGCCCTGGGCCTGGGCGCCGGCAAGGCTTGGCATCGGCGTGGCTTCGCGCCAGGGTGAGCATCGGATGCGTCGCGGCAGAGAATGATGGCGTCGTGAAGCGCCTGGGCGAGCGCCCCGCTGACGGGAAGCGCGCGTTCGGATCGGGGAAAGCGCCCGCTTGAGCGCCAGTTCGTAGCCGCTTTGAGCGCACTCGGCGCCGATGGCGCGATGCACTGGCGCGCGATGCACGCGAGGGCGTACGGGTCGACGCTCGGCTCGACGATTGCGCCCGCAACGTCCTCCGGCGGCGGCGAAAGCCCTCCGGCGCGCGCGGCAGATTGTCGATCGTCGACGCGACACTTCCCCAGCGCGTGGGCGTACCCCAGTTCCCAGCAGCTTCACCTTGCTGTTGGTTCCGAGAGCAGGATCTTCGTCGGGTCGAGCGCGCGATGGAAGACGGCTGCGGCATGTGCCGGTGCAAATAGTCGAACACGTCGGCGATCTCGCGGATCAGCCGCACGCATTCGGCCGGGTCCAGCGGCTCGCTGCGCCCCAATCGAGCCGCGAGCGTTTCGCCAAGCACTTCCTGCAAATAACCGATACAGCGCGATTCCTTCATCGACGCCCGCCGCGACGACCGGGATGATCCCTGGGTGCTTGAGCCAGCTCGAGATAGAAACGACTGGCGGGCGAAGGCTTCGACCACGTTGCGATCCGAAACCATCATGCCGCGCACTGGCGCGCCAAGTAACTCACTGGTGACCGTTACACGTGGCGCGCGGAGTACACCGCCACGTCGGCCCCTCCTCCAGCGGCGCCTCAATCGAGTACTCGCCGAGCAACTGGAACTGGTCGGGCACGAACGGGCCTTCTTCTGCTTAGCCACTCATCCACTAGGCAGTAGGCGATCCGGGGTGGAGAATGCCAATGAGCAGAGCCGTCCTCTTCGCACGAACGAACGCTGTGGTTGCGCACCGGGCACAAATCGTCCGGCATTTCCCCAACGCCGCACCCGGACGACGCACGCGCAGGAGGGCTTCAGCAGACCGCGACGCACACGTACGTAGACCTCCACGGTGGCATACCCACGGCATCGCGGCATGAACCGGTTCGCGACGGCTGGCATACCAGCGACGCTCAGCGGCTCGGGTGCCCCCGGTTCGGACTCCAACTGCGCCGCCGTCCAAGCTGAGCGCGCTCGAGTCCTCCGCGCGATCTCGTCGGACCTCGGCATGGGCCGCGCTCGACAGGGCTGGCATGCAGGGCGCTGACCTCCCGGCAGGCCGCGCTTCATCTTGTTCCCGAAGCACGCGCACGGCTTCGCCGACCGCGGCTTCCCTCAGTCGACTCGCGAAGCCGCCATCGCGCTGGGATTGTGCTTCGAGCGCCAATCGACTGCGCTCCTGGGCCTCGGCGTCCGCTGCAGATCAAGAGCGGCGTCGCACCCGGCCTGCACCGCTTGAACGGCCGCACCCTCGATCGACAACGGCTTCGGCATGGCTCGCGCATCTCGATCGTCGGAGAAGCACACGCCGTCGAACCTCAGCTTGCCGCGCAGTAGGTCGGTGACGACCTGCTGAACAGCGTTGCGGGCAGCCCCTGGTCGAGATCGTCGTACACGACGTGCGCGGTCATGACCTGGATGATCTCCTGCTTGGACGGCCGCGGCAAACGGCACGAGCTCGATCGATTCGAGACGCGTGCGATCGTGCTGCACGCGGAAGCTGCACGTGGCTATCGCGCTCCGTGTCGCCGTGCCCCGGAAAGTGCTTCGCGCACGCAAGAACGCCGTTCGCCTGCAGCTTGGATCATGGCCGCCACGTGGCGTGCAACGAGTTCGGGCTCAGGCGTACCAACCGGTCGCCGATCACGGGATTGTGGTGGTTCGAGTCCACGTCGGCCACGCGCAAAGTCGAGATTCACGCCCACGGCCCGCAGCGCCTCCGCCAGCGCTTGCCCCGCGCGGCGGTGAGCCCGACGTCATCGATGTCGCCGAGCACGCGCATGGGTGGCAGTTGGATCACGGGTGGTCCGAGCCGTGCGACGTCACTGCCCTCTTGATCGATCGAGATGATCGGAGGCATGTTCTCGGGCCCGGCGTCCACAATGGCGGCGCAGAGTTCGGCCGTCTGTTCGAGCGTGGCGATGTTGCGCTTGAACAGCGCTCACGCCGCCGAGGCGTCCGCGGGCGATCCGGTCGCGAATCTCTGGCGGCAAGGAAATGCCGATGATGCCGACAACGACGTTCTGCTCACTGCTCCTGGGCCTCGCCCATGTCGCCGCGCCCTCGAGCTTGAGTTGAACGGCATTCGGGATGTACCGCAATCCGCGGACGAAGTAATGTTGTCCCCAGCGCTAGAGTCGAACCAGGTGATGAGCCGCGAAGCGGCGGCGATCTCGCAAGCCTGACCCCGGCTGCCAAGGACCAAGCGGCTCGATCTCGGCGCTCGAACGCGATGCCGTTCTCGAGTCAGGGCACGCGGCCGGCAGTATTGCCAGCTCGTCGCAACCGAGACGGGCGGCGATGGGCATTTCATCTGATCGACCCTCGCCCTGGTCTGTTCTGCTTCCTGCTCCGCGCGGGACTGGCTGCCAACGCCCTGCGCATAGTGCTCGCGCCGGCACCATGCTCGCCGACCTCTGGGCGACGGGTTTCCGATCGAGCGCGCCGTGGGCCACGACGTCTTGCTGGTCTCGGCAGGCGCGGGCATCGCAGCGATTTACTGCTGCTGCTCGGATTCGCGCCCGACACCTCGCGCACGTGGCTCATCACCCAACCCGGAAGCACGTGCCCTTCGGCGTGCTCACTGGAAAACCTCGCGCATGCCAAGGGCGCCAAGGTCACGGTCGCCGTCTCGAGTCACGCGGCGGGCGAAGGGATCAACCCGCGCGCGGAGAACGCGATTGAACGCGAGCGCCCCATCGGCCAATGCAGCGGCGTTCGTCTCCGGCATGGACGCGATGGTCGAGACGCTCAAGAAGCTTTGCCGAAGCTGACTGTGCAAGACCGGGATCGATTTCAAGTCACCGACGCAGTCCTTTCGACAAGCTTTGCCGGAACGCTGACCACTGCCCGCGGCTTCGAGTCGCCGGGCAGATGCAATCGCACGGTAGATCATCCTTCACCCCTCGTGGCATCCTCCGGCTGTCCCGTCGACGACGCCATGCCCTCATCCCACACCACGACGCGCGTTCGTCCACCTGCCGTAGCGGGCCTCTTCTACCCGTCGGACCCCGTCGAACTCGCCCGCACCGTGGACCAACTGCTATCCGCCGCATCGCCGCTCCCGCCGGCGCCTGCCCAAAGCACTCATCCTCCGCACGCCGGCTACATCTACTCCGGCGCCATCGCCGCCACCGGCTACGCGCTGCTCCGCCCGTTCGCGCCGCAGATCGCGCGCGTCGTCCTGCTCGGCCCGCGCACCGCGCGGACCTCCGCGGCTGCGCGTTCTCCGACGCCGATGCGCTCGAGACCCCCCTCGGCGTCGTTCCCATCGCGCCCGACGCGGCATCTCTCCCCCGCGATGCGCGCGCGCACGCAGCCGAACACTCCCTCGAGGTTCATGTCCGGTTTCTCCAGCGCATCTTCGGCGAGGTTGCTCAACCTCGTGCCCATCGTCGTCGGCGATGTCGACCCATCCGATGTCTGCACGATCATCGAGTCGCTCTGGGCCGACTAGTACATGCTTTTATCGTTAAGTTCGGAATCCGTCGCATCATCTCCCGGGCGACTAAGCGCGCGCCCTAGACCGCGCCACAGCCGACGCGATCGTGACTTGAAGCGGTGGGCCTCGCGCACTACTGCGTGGTGCGGCGCGACCCCAGTGAGTGGCTGCTGCGCAGCACGGCAGCATCGGTTGGACAGCACACCAACTGACGAAGCAGACGCCAACACCAGCGACCATCACCTATTGCTGCCACTGGCGCGTGTGGTGGTGGGCGGGATGGTCACCTCGCCACTAGCAATCCTTTTTGTTATCCCGATTCTTGCAAGCTATTGGCTCCCGCCGACTTCAAGCTCCGCCGCCAAAAGTGAAACACCTGCGACCTGACGCACCGTCAAGCCTGAAGACGTTTGGTGCCTCTCCACTGGTTTGTTAGAATAAAACGCGCAGTGGGCGTGTAGCTCAGTTGGGAGAGCGCATCGTTCGCAACGATGAGGCCGGGGGTTCGAGCCCCCCCACGTCCACCAAATTCTCTTATAAACCGATTGTTTTTTGGTTTCGCGGCACGTCGGCGCTTTGCGTTGTACCCGTGTTGTACCTTTCGGCGGGCTGGTTATACGGTTTACCCGTTCTTGATGATTCACAGCGTAGTCACCAATGTGAAAGCTAGCTGACAGCTTTCCGAAACACAAAGGCTGTGATACAAGGTTCGCTTGAATCCAGCCCCGCTTATCACATTCCTCTCTGTGTCACTTGAAGGATGACTTACCATCGCGGCGATTCTCACTGGTCCATTGGCAGCGTTACTGATTCAGAAATATCTCGAAAACCGCCGAGCGAAAGAAGACCGCAAGGTGAGGATTTTTCGTGACCTTATGGCGAATCGTGCTGAGGCAAGTAGAATTTCCGCACCTTTTGTTCAGGCGTTGAATGGAATCGAGACTGAGTTTTACGGGGATACGAAGGTCATCGAAGCATGGCGTAGTCTCGTCAACCACTTATACACAGACCGTGGAACAGAGAGCGCAACCAGAACTGCATGGGATGCCCGCTCGACTCAACAGATAAACGATTTGCTATACGAAATGGCTGAATCGCTTGGCTACCACTTTGATAAAGTCACGCTTCAACGGAACGTCTATTACCCGATAGGCTGGAACATAGTTGAGACGGAGCAGACAAAGCTGCGTCAAGCAGCCGTCCAAGTGTTTGAAGGAGAGAAGCCGCTCAAAGTCGAAATTACGAACGAGCCAGCCAATGCCGTTGCACCCCCGAATCCAGTTCCGCCGCGCTTGCCGGGATGATGATAGGATTTACAGCGTCACCAAGCAATGGCACGGTCGTGTTTCGTAAAGTTTGGCAAGGGCGCTGTACAGTTCGGCAGTGCTACGCTGCGGCATCGCATAGCGCAGTCTCGCGGCGGCATCGTGAAAGCGTAGCAACGGCGGTGTCAGGTTCCGCGATGTTCAGCGACGGCAGGGCTGAGCCGGTAATTGCGTAGTCTGGAATGGCGTTCAGGGTTTTTGACTGGACGCCATTTTTATTTTTGGAGGACGATTTTCGCTGCCTTGGTGCATCGCTCGGAAAGGACAACTGACACAAAAGATTGCCCCACAGGCGCTCCAGTACTGCCCGTACGCGATTAAGAATAACATTTCGCTTGACTCGATTTAATCTCAGACGCAGACTCTCGCGTGCATCAAGTCCCTTTCTTTTTTTTCACGCGCACTGCGATTTTAGGAGAGGCTGAAAATGCGAAAATCTCTGTGGGTCATTCTCACCCTTCTGCTAGCATCCATCGCCGCGCCAAACGCTCACGCGGGCAGCATAACTTACTTCTTCACCGGGGCTGGCAAATGGACCGGAACCCATTTCACTTACGTTTCCACTACGGGGTACTTATCGTACGGAGAGACTGTTACGCCCACAGACGGGCTTGCCGTCTTATTCGGCATGGACCCCACCGTGCTTACGAGTATCGAGTTCTACAGCTCATCGGCAATCTTTGGCGAACCGAATGGCCACGATTTTCTTGCGTCGGAAAGCGGTACGTACAATATCGATGCCCTTGGTACCTACAAGTTTTATAACACCTACGATGGCGATACCTACCAGGGAAAACTTGTAATTTCTTCCGTAGCCGCCACTCCGGAGCCTTCATCGCTCCTTTTGTTTGGCACAAGCCTGCTGGGCTTGGCACCCTTCCGGAGAAAGCTGTTCGGGAGATAGTTCGAGACTTCACATAACGAGATTTGAAGGGACGGGCGAGTCAGGCAACTGACTCGCCTTTCTCATTTCTGCGGTTTGATTTCTTTCTCCGCTTGCGGCGAGCGACGCAGCCCGGCACCACGACACCTTTGCCGCCTTCAGCGATAGATAGTGGCTCGGTAACGAAGGTATCCCAATGATGCCGCATGATTTCTTCCTGAGCCTCTTTCAGAAGTGTCTCGTCCATGATGCGGACCATAATGAAAGACCCGGACTCAAATCAAGCCGGTAGCGGGGCGGAGCGGGGTATTTCGTAGTTCGGTGGTGTGGTCGTTTTCGCACAAAAATGCAGCCCTAAACTGTTAGCGAACCCAATCAAATGTGTTAGGGTCATTTCTTGGGTACTCTTTGTCGAACTGCTCAAATGGCTTCTTGGACTGTTTTTCAGTCGGCCCGATTACCCGTATTGCTTCTACCCATTTACCGTTTATTCTACGCACACGAAAGTATTCTATCCAACGTCCATTAAAAGCTGCAAAAACCACCATAAAACCCTGCGTCTCATTTTCACTGAACGGATAGGTGCCTAATGTTTGAACGTCGTGCGGAAGTAAATATGGAATGTGGAAGTGTGTATCGCCAGCGTTAAAGGCCCACATCCACTTATCTTTATCATGCGGTGTTTTCAGAGCCTCAGCCATGGCTTTGCGACTTCTGTCGGGGTCCATCAGCGTCACATTTACTTCTCGCAGCGCATAGTCGCCGTGATTGTAGACAGAAACAGTAAATGCTCGCGCACTTTCTTGCGGGGTAAAAGTAATGAACGCAAAGCTATCGCCCCCAGTTTCTGTCTTGATGGTGTCGACGATTCCGCTAAGCATCCGATTTGAGCGTTCCATATTCTTCATAAATTCCTTATCGCTATGGTCGAGCAACTTCTGAACATTGTCCGTAATATTAGTTCCGATGTTTGAAAATTGCTGATTTTCTTCGTTTCTTCTACTCGCCTCGGCATTGGCGAAGTCCCGGCGGTCTTTGTCAATGGCTCGATTCTCAACGAACATTAGTCCGATTATCAGCAAGAAGTAGATAATCTTGTGCAAGGGACGCATTTCTACGAGCGCCATGATGGCCGCTACGCCCGCCAGCAATAGCACAGCTTTGTTCGGCGGCGGAACGTTCCGGTACCAATAAAATGCAAAGAGCCGCGACAATGAGCTGAATAGGAATATGGTACAAATCGCGACCGGGTTTACCTTCCATTTCAGACATCCACCCCTCCACGAAGGCGGGAATTTATCCTCGAATTGTAAGTGGGATTTTCCCGGAAGGAATTATGCGGGGGATTAGATGGTGGAACAACCCCGCAGGCGGTTTCCGAAAGATGTTTAGCGGCTCGTTCCATGCTAAATTGCCCGCTACAGGGAGTGTCGCATGGATATTTTGGAACTCTTTCTTTATATCTTGGACTCTCAAGCTAAAGACCAAGCACAGAGAAATATCGACCAGATTAAGCAGACGAACAAGGACGACGGCGACAATGAGGAGAGACACCAATGAAACTAGCAGCGGGTCTTTTCCTCACTCTAGCTCTCATAGCCGCGCAGACTTCTCAGACACCGAAGCCAAAGCCGACGCCCTACAGCGTCAAAGAAAACGTGCTTGGCGAAAGTCTAGCTCAGTTCCAGCAACGCAATCCGACGTGCGAGCCTGATGAAAGTCACCACTGCTACTTTCTGACAGGCGAATCGTTTGCGTCATTTGCGGGCGTGCCGAGTACAGGCAGCGCCGCTGCTTTTTTCGATGACAAGCTAGCCGGTGTTACGATTTTTTTTGAGCATAACAGAAGCAACTACTCGACGCTTTTAGCCGCCCTGACCGCCAAATATGGAGAACCGAAAAAGGCCATCGAACAGTTTCAGAATCGCATGGGCGTGACCCGCACGCCGACGTTAGTAATTGTGGATAGTTCAGGGATCGTGAGAGGCTCTTGGACCGGGGAACTGCCATCCGAGGGCGAAGCAGACGTGCTCTCAGCAGTTGAAGGGACGGCTGCGTCAAAACGATCTATAGCGCAGAGCCAATCGACGCTCGCGCCCGACACTAAGACTGTGCGGCTCGACCGCCAGTTGCCAGGTGACCCTGTGGGCATTGTGCAAGTTCTAGAGGGAGAGACTGACGTCACACCAACCGGCCAAGATCCCGCCACGGACCAACTCTACAAGCGGGTGGATGGCAAGCCCTTTCAGGCGGGCGATGATTGGGTGAAAAATCTCGTTGTAGTCATCAAGAATCTATCACACAAGGAAATTGTGGCAGGCTCCTTTCGGCTGGATTTTCCGGAAACGGGAGTTGGGGTCAAGGGCGATTCAATTATGACGAAATCGGTTTCACTCGGACGCAGGCCCGACCACGCTCTGTACACCTTTGATGGACATAAACTCGACCCGGACTCTAACGATCCCGTTCACCTACAACCCGGCCAGGAATTGAAAGTGCCGCTGGCACCGTACTATGACGAGATAAAGACGATAGTGGACATGAAACGACCCATCACGTCGATCACGAGCCTGTGGCTTCGATTGCAGTTCTTCTATTTTGCCGATGGGACGAGATGGGCTCCGGACAATTTCCAAAAGCCTGACCCGAGCTTGCCGGGAAAGTACATCCTCATTACTCCCGACGAATTCAGAGGCAATGCGAATTGAATGAAGGTCTTCAGGTACTTCGGTCTTTTAGACCGCTTGCGGATTTCCGTTGTCCAGCACGCCGGGGTATGACTTCCCGCCGTAGATATAATGCTGGTAGGACTGCACATTCTTTGCAGCCGCTACGTAAACAGCCGTCAGCGTTGCGAGATTCTGCTGTGCCGCCGTGAGCGCAACGGACGCGGCTTGCTGCGTTGCCTGTAAGACGGCAAGTTGTGCGAGCTGCGCTGCGGTCGGTGTTTGTGGCGTTGACATTTAATTTCCTTTTGTTGCTCGGGCGTTTTGAATTGCGTTCTCCACGTCGCCTACGTGGCAAGTTCTCCGAGAAGGTAAGAAGCATTCTGGAGAATTCTTTGCGACTCTAAAAAACTACGGTGTCGTCCTTAATGGCAACGAGAACCGCGCCAGAACGACGTAGCAGAACCTTTAAATATTCCCGACCCATCATCCCTTCACCAACGGCGCGAATTCCCACATAGCCGCCATCTTCTTTTCTCGCGCACTTTTAATCGCCAAAACAACGTCTTCAGTGCTTCGCAATCCGCTCGGATACAACCTGCAAACAGGTTCGGTCTGGGCAGCGCGGAAGCACACTTGCCCGTCCCGCAGACCGAGAAATCGCGTTCGCTTTCTCGACAATTTGTTGAAAAGTTTTTTCTGTCATGTTCACGGTGTCACCTTGGAAAACTGCCAATCGAACTGGAATCCGGCTTGAGCGCCGACTTAGGGACGTGGACCGCGCACTCATTCAGAACTTGCCAAACCGTTTCCAAGTTCAAATTTAATTGTTTGGCGATTACGCCGGACGGCTTGCCTTCCAATCGCAGAACGCCAATCTTTGTGCGCAATTTGTCAGACATCTTCGGGCGAGACGCCGACGCCGCGCACTTTATGCTTCGTTGGCTCAGATAGGTATGGCGGGCCTTGGATTTCAATTGACCATCCCCCTACGTGCGTCCTTCATGGCCTGATAAGCCCCTTGAACTTTGCACAAAAAGTAGGCTTCCACATCCGCATAGCACGCTTGCTCGATTTGAACGCGGTAAACTTCCAATGCTTCGGGCAACTTGATGCTAGCCAGAACTTCCGCGCTCGCTGTTCGCGCAACGCCAGATGCTAATGCTTCGAGTCGCAGTTTCATTTCTTCGAGCAGGACGCTGTGGGCTTCGCCGCCCGCAAAACTCGTGAAGATTAGCTTCTCAAGTTCCATTGCGCGATTTCCTTTTGAGTTCGTGTTCTCGTCGTGCCGCGATTCGCCCTTCCAGCGAAAAGCAGGGTAATTTAGTTATTTGATATAGCCGTGCGCAGAGCGGGTCTTTTGGAAACTTACTTCCATTAAACCAGTTCGACGCCGTTGCGAAGCAGGTTCCGACTTCGGCTGCGAATTCTTGGCGTCGGTGGAACTGTGTTTGCGTGGTCCACCAAACTTTCAAGTCTTGGGCAAACATTACCGTGAGCCTCTGCGCAGTGTGCGGCGACCGGAATGCCGTCCAATTACTCGCCGCCGTCTATCAATGCGTGCCTGAATCAATTTCAATAACTCGCTGCGAATTGCCAGACGGCGCTCGACGTGCAAGTTTCCTTCGGCAGTCTCGCGCATAATTTGTTGCAGCCGTGGGGCGACCACAACGCAGCGGAATATTTCATCCGCTGACAGGGTTCCGTGCTCGTAGAGCCTGAAAAGCGCAAGCGCTTCTACGCGGGGTCCGGCGTCTTCTGCGTTGTAGGTCGCCATTAGTGTTCCCTTGAAATCAGCAGCGGCGCGTTGGTGTTTGGCAAAAACACTCGCGCCGCCTCGCCTATGCTTCGGTTCTCGGTTTCGGTCCGGTGGTTGGTTGTCGGATACGCCAGAACCGAGCAAGCCTGTTTCACTGTGCCGCTTGTTTCGCAAACAAAACGTCGCTCAGTTCTGGCGAAACAGCCTTGATGGCTGCTTCTTCTTCCTGGATTTCTTTGGCCGTCCGCTGTCCTTGGCGAATGACAAATTGATTGTCAACTCTAGGAAGCGCAGAGACGTTGCTAGGGACGACCGACCTCAGCAACTGGCGCACGCCGGTGAGCAGTTCTTTAATATCGGCCTGTTCGTCGCCGTCCACCTTTTCGATTTCATCCGGCTCGGCCTTCATGCAATCCAAGTGACGTGAGCCGTCGGAAATGTGCTGGTCGCTAATGGCTTTGCAACATTCCGAACCTGAGCGCAACGCGTCCGCGCCGCTTTCGTTCTCACTCATTGAATCGGCGGCTGTACTGAGGTGGTCGCTCAGCTTGGCAAAATTCTTTCCTTGTGCAATGTGCGATTCGGCTTCGGCTTGATGGTCTTTTTTGTTCACTTTGAAATCTCCTAGTTAGTTTTACTGTTCGTTCTCATCGGCTGCGTGCTCGGCGCGATACTCCCTGAAAATGTCTGTTCGGTTTGTTTGCAAGTGGTTAGCAGAAGCCTGAATAAGTGGGTGTTTTAAAAACGGGCGGGCAGTAGGAACAATTCCGAGACGTAACTAGTGTTGTGTCCCTTAAGTAAATAATATAATCCTTGCGCGTTGGTCTTCCCCTTAGGCATCTTCTGTGGAGAATGGAGGTGCCTATGAGTTTGGGACGACCCCTGACCCCATTGCAACTGGAGCAGGAACAACGCGAACAACTCGAAGCGATGGCTAGCTCGCGCTCGCTGCCTCATGGCTTGGTGACCCGTGTGCGCATCGTTTTGCTTAGTGCCGACGGCCTGTCCAATAAGGACATCGCGGCCCGGTTGCGATTGAACCAAGTGACGGTCGGTCTCTGGAGACGACGGTTCGTGAAACAGGGACTCACGGGATTGCACGAGGAGCTGCGACCCGGCCGGCCGCGTTCGATTCCCGATGAAAAGGTGGCCACGTTGATCCGCAGAACCCTGCGAACCAAACCGAAAGACGGCACGCATTGGAGTTGCCGTGCGCTGGCGGCAGAAACGCGTCTGTCGAAATCGACCGTTCACCGGATCTGGCGCGCCTTCGGCTTGCAGCCGCACCGAGCACGTCACTTTCAGCTTTCCAACGACCCCTTCTTCGTCGAGAAGGTACGGGACATCGTCGGGTTGTATCTGAACCCACCGGATAAAGCCCTGGTCCTGTGTGTGGATGAGAAGAGCCAGATTCAAGCGCTGGAGCGCAGCCAGCCGATCCTGCCCTTGGGGCTCGGCTACGTCGAAGGGATCACGCACAACTACGTTCGACACGGCACCACCACACTGTTCGCAGCCTTCGACACCGTCACCGGAACAGTCCTGAGTCAGTGCAAACGCCGTCATCGTCACCAGGAGTTCCTCGACTTTCTGCGCCATGTGGACGCCAGTGTCCCGAAAGCTTTCGACGTACATCTGATCGTGGATAACTACGCTACCCACAAGCACCCTCGCGTACAACGCTGGTTGGCAGCACGTCCCGGTTACCACTTACACTTCACACCGACCTACTCGTCCTGGCTCAACCAAGTGGAAATCTGGTTCAACATCATCACGCAGAAAGCCATCCGACGTGGGACCTTCGGCAGCGTCAAAGAACTGGTCGCCAAAATCGAACGCTTCGTTCATCGCTACAATGCCGAGGCTCGCCCCTTCTCCTGGACGGCGACACCCGATTCGATCCTGGAAAAAATCCAGCGACTATGTGAACGTATTTCCGGGACACAACACTAGCGCCTGCGTCGAAAATGATTCTTGCCCGCCGCTGCGAATAGATGCCCGTGCGTTTTAGGGTAGGGTTTCGCGGGGGCCAAGGCTTGGATGGAAGAGGGCCAGTTCAGTACCACCGTCTTGAGGGCTAGCAAATTCTCACTTGCTGTCGCAATCTCGACTAGCTCTTTGTGACCGTCCGCAGATTGCGTCAGTTCCTGTGCACGAAGAAACATCGCTAGCTCTGTGGCGTAAAGCAGCCCAGTTAATCTCTCTTTGTCAGTTTCCGTCAGCGCCGCGAGATAAGGTTCTTTCCACGATGAAGAATACGATTGGGGCATAGCTACGGTTTGAACTTTCTTGAGGACACCTGTCAACGTCCCACCGTACCGAATTCCGTGAAAATCTGTGGAAATCTCGCCCACCTGTGGAAATGTTCAAATGTTGGTTTTGGTGTCGCGCTTCAACCGGCGCAGCGCGTAGTTAGGCGCAACGCGCGAACCGCAATGGGACTACGAACGTGAGAACAATTTTCATATACGCGTTGGTGAGTACGAGAGATAACAAGCCGCACTACGTCGGACAATCCGTGGATGTAATAGACCGAAGGAAGCACCACCGCATCACTGCGTTTTATGTTCCGGTTCGCTGCTTCGAACTGGTCTCGCTTTGCCTGCTCACGAATTCTTGTTAAAAACGAACAATCGTGTAGGATTACCGCAATCGTGTTCGGCCCAATCTCAGTCAGGAGTTCGCGATGAAGAAGCGACTGGTTCTGCCATTCGCGCTGTCAATCCTTATAGTGGCGCCGGTGTTGGCGCAGGAAGCCGCGCTTGCTCCGCCGGAGAATCTTGTAACCGACGGCGTACCTGCCATTCCAGCAGCGCTCGCCGAAAGCGCAGGCCGTTACGGCGAGAATCGCACGGCGCGTCCTACCGACTGGAATCCGCAGCGCCGCGAAATGATCGTCGCCACGCGCTTTGCAAATACTTTCCAGATGCACGTGGTGAAAATGCCTGGCGGCGAGCGCCAACAACTCACTTTTTTTAATGAGCCGGTATATGGCGGACGTTTTCACCCCCATGGCGGCGACTACATTGTGTTTTCGAAAGATGTGGGCGGCGGCGAATGGTATCAGCTCTTCCGCTACGATGTTGCGACCGGCGACATCACGCTTTTGACTGACGGAAAATCCCGCAATAGTTTTGGGTCCTGGTCTTCCAGTGGGGATCAGGTTGCGTACACCTCCACGCGCCGCACCGGTAAAGACACCGACCTTTGGGTTGTCAATCCTGCCGACCGGACGACAGACCACCTACTCGCGCAACTTTCCGGAGGCGGATGGTCGCCCGAGGATTGGTCTCCTGACGACAAAACCATCTTGTTGCTTGAATATATTTCGGTGAATGAATCCTATATGTGGCTGGTGAACACGTCCACCGGCGAAAAAACGGAGCTGACTCCACGCAAAACTTCCGAGCAAGTAGCCTACGGCAACGCGCGCTTCAGCAAAGATGGCAAAGGCGTATATTTCACTTCTGACAAAGACTCGGAATTTCAGCGGCTTATCTACATGGATCTCGCGACGAAGCAAACCAAAGTGCTGAGCGCGGATATCCCCTGGGATGTGGACGAATTTTCGCTTACTCACGATGGCAAGCGCATCGCTTTCGAAACCAATGAAGACGGCCTCAGCAAATTGCACATCCTCGATACTGCGAGCGGCAGGGAACAGCCCGTGCCAAATCTTCCCGTCGGTCAGATTGGCAGCTTGAACTGGCATCGCAATGGGCACGACCTAGCGTTCGATTTGACAACTGCCCGTTTGCCGGGCGATTGCTATTCCCTGGATGTCGATACCGGCAAGGTGGAACGCTGGACTACGAGCGAGACAGCCGTGAACACGGAAAGTTTTCCGGAAGCGGAGCTGGTTCATTGGAAAGGTTTCGACGGCAAGATTATTTCTGGTTTTCTATATCGCCCGCCTGCCAAATTTACCGGAAAACGGCCGGTGCTGATCGGTATTCACGGCGGACCCGAAGGGCAATCGCGTCCCAATTTCCTCGGTCGCAACAACTATTATTTGAACGAGCTTGGCATCGCACTGATTTTTCCCAACGTGCGCGGTTCCACCGGCTACGGAAAAACGTTCACAAAACTCGATAACGGCTTTTTGCGCCAGGATTCCTACAAGGACATTAATTCGCTCTTTGACTGGATAGCTACGCAGCCCGATCTCGACTCCGATCGCGTTGCGGTGATGGGAGGCAGTTACGGCGGGCACATGACGCTGGCTATTTCCACGTTCTACAGCGACCGCATTCGCTGCTCGATCGATTTCGTAGGTATGTCGAACCTCGTTACATTTCTGGAGCACACTGAAGCCTATCGCCGGGATCTGCGTCGTGTGGAGTACGGCGACGAGCGCGATCCCAAGATGCGTGAATTTCTGGAAACAATCGCGCCCATGAACAACGTGGAGAAAATCAAGAAGCCGATGCTGGTTGTGGCAGGGAAAAACGATCCGCGCGTACCGGTGAGCGAATCCGACCAGATTGTCGCGGCGCTGAAAAAGCAGGGCACGCCGGTTTGGTACATCATGGCCAAAGACGAAGGCCACGGCTACCAGAAGAAAGCGAATCAGGATCACGAGTTCTACGCGAACATCATTTTCCTGCAGCGATACCTATTGAAGTAGCGGACTAGGCTGTTCGCGCGCTTTTGCGCTTAGTCGCGCTCGCGCGACTGCACGTCATTCGCGCCGAAATCCCGCCCGCGCCATGGCATTCCACCTGGGGGCGCGGCGCCGCTGGATTCAGATTCGCTATTGGCCTTGTCCCACTGTTCGCGTGTTAGTGGATGAATAGTCTCGAGTTTTTTCTTTGCCAGAGCGGCGTTCGCTTCCTGCATATCTTTAGCCACGAACGCGCCGAACTGTTTCACTACATCGTCGAGTTCGCGCTTTAGCGAATCGATGCGGGCGACTTGGTAATCTGCGGGACGCCCCTCGTAACTCACTAATGCGCCATATAGTTGCGTGGTTTTTTCGCGGATGCGCTCCTCGCCCGTCACCGCACCGCCTTCCTTGGTGGCGACAATTTCCTTGCGAATTTCTTCGGCGCGCGCCGCTAAATCCTGAAGGTGTTTGCGCAGAGGATCATTCGCACTGAGCTTCGCAGCGTGCTCTGCCAGAGCGTCGCGCACGGAGTTAATACGGTCCACGTCGAAGGTCATATCGCCGAGCAAGTTGTACACACGCATGGTTGCATCGAAGTTGAGCTTACGATCTTCGGCGGTATATTTCGCGCGTGGATCCAGGATTAGAACCAGCGGCGTCGTAAACGTGTCCTTGCCGCGCGTCATTTTCACGGTGTAGGTGCCCGGTACCACACGCGGTCCTTGAGCAGCTTCGAACGCAGCGGTCGCCGCTGGGGGAACGCGTGGCGCTTTCAGTCGCATCGACCACTCGATACGGCTCAGCCCGCGCCGGCTGTTTGCTGGAACGGTGTCAACCAACTTATTCTGATCGTCAAAAATCTCAATCTTCATTTTTCCGAAGATGTGGCGCTTCTTCTGGAAGTAGGTAATCAACGCTGCGTCTGGCGGATTGGGTCCGAAGAATGTTGCGCTTCCTTCCGGCCAGCCGCCATTCGCAATCAGCCGCTGCTGCACAGGTTTTCCTGGAACGAAAACTGCCTCTTGCGTCAGCACGTCAGGAGTGAGCTTTCGAAGCGGCGTAATGTCGTCCACGATCCATATCCCGCGTCCGTGAGTCGCCAGCACCAAATCCGATTCGCGCGGATGAATTACGATGTCGCGCACCGGGACGTCAGGGAATTCGTGGCCTTTGTACTGCGCCCACTGTTTACCGCCGTCGAGCGAAATCCAAAGTCCAAACTCCGTGCCAAGAAACAAAAGATTCGGCGAAACAGTGTCTTCCTTAATCACATGCACGAAGCCGCGCACGCCGCTATCTTTAGCCACCACCAATGTCCAGGTTTTGCCGTAGTCAGTAGTTTTATAAACGTGCGGGTCCATGTCGCCGAATGTATGCCGATCAAACGCGGCATAGGCCGTGGCAGGATCGAACCGGCTGGCCTCTACCCAAGAAACCCAAGAAGCTTTCGGCAAGTCTGTTACGTTTCCGACAAGGTTGGTCCAATTTTGTCCGCCGTCGCGCGTTAGTTGCAAGTTGCCGTCGTCGGTGCCAACCCAAATCGTTTGTCCGTCCTTCGGCGATTCGCTGATGGAATAAATTGTGGTGTGCGTTTCCGCGTCGGAGTTGTCCACGGTCACGCCGCCCGATTCTTCCTGCTTCTGCTTTTGGGGATCGTTGGTGGTCAAGTCAGCAGAAATGCGGTCCCAGGTTTGCCCGTGATCACGCGAGCGAAACAAAAATTGCGCCCCGATATAGATCGTCCCTTTTTCATTGGAACTCATGTGTATCGGCGTATTCCAGTTGAAGCGAAGTTTTTTCTCGCCATAATTTGGCTGCGGCTTGATCGAGCGCCCTTCGAGGGTATGGCGATTCACTCGCGCGATTTCTCCACCTTGCGATTCCCCGTAAACATAATTTGGATCCGCGGGGTCTGGAAACGACCAGAAACCGTCTCCGCCCAGAAGATTTTCCCAGCGGCTGTTAGAAATTCCTCCGGGGTAGGCCGAATCTCCCATCCACACGCTGTTGTCCTGCAAGCCGCCAAAAACGTGATAGGGATCGTCCTGGTCAACGCTCACGTGGTAGAACTGCGAAATGGGCAAGTTGTAAGCTCTCCACCAGGTATTTCCGCTGTCATAGGAATACCAAACGCCGCCGTCATCCCCGGCGATCAAACGCTGCGGATTGTCGGGGTCCACCCAAACATCATGGAAGTCACCGTGCGCTGCGCCGGAAATCGCGCTGAAACTTTTTCCGCCATCAGTGCTCATGATCAGGAGGAGGTCGGGCTTGTAAAGTTTATTTTCGTCTTTCGGATCGACGATCAAATTAGCGAAATAGAACGGACGCCAGACCATCCAATTGCTGCGGTCACGTTCCTGCCATGTTTTTCCGCCATCACCGCTGCGATAAAGCGCGCTGTGGTTGGATTCGATTAAGGCGTACACGACATTCGGATTCGATGGCGCCACGGTTACGGCAATACGTCCCCACGGCTTTGCAGGAAGCCCGCTAGAACTTTTCTCATCCAACTCCGTCCACGTCGCTCCGCCGTCTGAGGTCCGAAAGAACGCACTTCCGCTGGGCGCCGTGGAATTCTCGCCTCCCGAACGGAAAGTCCAGCCTTTGCGTCGAAAATCCCACATGCCCACATAAATAGATTTTGGGTCGCGCGGGTTCATCGACATCATCGAGCAGCCCGTGGACAAATTTGCGCCCTTCAGGATTTTCGTCCAGGACTGACCGCCGTCGGTGGTCTTGTAAACGCCGCGGTCGTCGCTATCGCTCCAGAGCTTTCCCGGAACACAGACGTATACTGTCTTGTTATCCGTGGGATCGATCAGTATCTTCGAAATTCTCTCGGAATCTTTCAGGCCAACGTTGGTCCAGTTCTCGCCGCCATCGATGGATTTGTAAACGCCATCACCGATGGAAACGCTGTTGCGCGTCCAGGATTCTCCGGTGCCAACCCAGATTGTTTTGGGCGCCTGCGGATCAATCGCGATCGTGCCGATTGATTGCGACGTCTGCTTGTCAAACACTGGTTTGAACGTTGTCCCTCCATTTACAGACTTCCAGACGCCGCCGCTCGCTGCGCCGATGTACACCGTGAGGCGGCCGTCCTCTTTTACCGCAGTCAGCGCTGAGACACGTCCACTCATGGTGGCCGAGCCAATATTTCGCGCTCCCAATCCTGAAATCGTGTCGGAATCAACTTTAACTTCTTGCGCTGTGACACGGCAGGGAACCAGGAGCGTGGCGATCATAATCAAGATTCCAGGGGCTGTGGCGACGGACTTATAAAATGGAAAAGATTCCGCGTTCTTAATTCGTGCAATGCGACGATTTGACCACGGCGCTGTCCGGGAGATCACTGTGCACCTCCCGCGGGCTTCGCCTCAGGTTCGGCAGCCGCAGGCATCGCAAAAACTGAATCTTCAATCGGAACGTTAATCTCCATTTTTTCCACGGAATACTTCACGCGATTGGTATCTCCTTTTGCGCCGCCTTCAAACGCGAACGGGTAGTACAGCCCTTTCACTTCTTCGTAGTCGCCAAAATATGTTTCGGCATACTGAACCGTCCCGCGGATATTGCTCTGCGTCTCAATCTTCAATTCGAGGAAAGAATCGGTGTCCAGGAAATAGTAGCGAACGTCGCCGTTTTTAAGCGACAGCTTGATCTTGTAGCAGTCCGTCCCTTCCACCGAATCGTGGCCAACCAACTCGGCCTTGTGGCCTTTTTGTTGGTAATTCACGAGCGGGCCATCGATGTCCGCATCGATTACCAGGCCCTTCAGATCGTCCTGAGAGAGCAGCTCCGCATCCCGCCTTCCGCCAAATGGATTCACTTGCCAGCCCACCTTGCCGTCGTAGGCCTGCACGGCCGCCAAGCCTTGGATGATTTGTTCCTCGCGAACTTTGTCGGGACGCTTGTTTTCTTGCATGAATCCCGCGCGAAAAGATCCCGCCTCAAATTTTCCAGTCATACGAATGGTTTGCACGGATTTCATCTTTTCCATCCCGCCATGCGCTTGAACATTCTTGGCAATAATTTCATCCACAGTTTGGGCGCGCACAGCCACGGCCGAGACGAGAAGCGTGCACACAACGGTCAGTAATGTACGAAACATTCCATGTGCTCCTTGGAAAACTGGACAAGCTCGTGCACTCAGACGTGCCGACGAAGCTTCCGTTAACAAAAAACTTTCAATTTGCTTTTTCGAGCGACAAAGAATGTACCCTGTTTGCTCCATGAAAACCAGTTCGAGCACATTGAGTGGGTGCTGTAGTTTAGAGCGACACGACTAGCAAGATCCTTAGCGTGACCAAGTAAATCTCGCTAAGGATAAAGACCACTAGTGCAGACGAATGGGAAGACGCGCAAAAGCCGGCATCCTCCCATTCCGTTGATCGAGCGGCTACAGTTATCCCTTGTCTTTTTGATTCAGACTATTCCTTAATCTTCGTTTCATGTGACAACACCGACTTCCAAGCCCGTCGCGCCACAGCAGCACGCTTGTTTGGCACTCGCGGACATCGGAACTCCTACCGGCGAATATGCCTGACGTCGCCCACTGTGTCGTGACAAGTGCGATGGCCCCGTAGATGCGCACTCTGGAGTTTGAAATCTCCATTGTCTTTCGGGTAAAGTTGCCCGACGTTATTACAGCGAGAAAGCCGGCACGGATTCCGTCACCGAGACCTCCATCTGTACTGACTACCGCCCAGTCGTCGTCCAGTAAGCGTCCGATTGCGTCCGCGTCATTCATTCGGAATGCGCGCGTCAATTTCTGTTCAGCCGCCAATGCGTTTTCCGTTGTGGGTCCAACAGCGGGAGCTGCTTGGCCATCGGTCCTGGATATCGCCACGGCAGCGATAATCAAGCAGGCGGCAGCGGCGAAAATCACCTTTATCCACTCTCCTTTTCGTTTGGGGATATGCTCACCGGTTGCCTTTGACGCCACGCCCCACCGCTATCGCTTAATCGAACGGACTTAGCCCAAATCGACATCGGACCGCGAAATATTCACGCGATCAAAGGCAGATCGTAGCTAACTTCTAACTTGTTCTCGTTTGGTCGCCGAAATAGCCGGTGTCCGTTTTTTACTTACGTTTTCCTGTGCTGTAAGATCACACGCGTGAAGACCCTGGAGTTGCTCGGGCAGGCGGTGTCTGGTGACGGTACCGTCATGAAGCTGATGCGCCGCAGCGACGAGTACATCATTCTCGCCAACGGCAAGCCCCTCATGTCGAGCCGCATGCACGGCTCGGAGGAGGCGCTGGCGACCTTGGCCTGCCAACGGGCAGGGGAGCTGGAACAGCCCTGTGTGCTGGTCGGTGGCCTGGGGATGGGTTTCACGCTTCGCGCTACGCTCGATGTGCTGCCACCCAGGGCGAAGGTGGTCGTTGCCGAGCTCGTCCCCGAGGTAGTGGAATGGAATCGTGGCCCGCTGGGTGCGCTTGCCGAGGATCCCCTCAAAGATCCCCGGGTGCAAGTCGAGACCGATGACGTCGCCATTACGCTAAGTTCGCGACCCGGACAGTTTGATGCAGTGCTGCTGGACGTGGACAACGGTCCGGTCGCGTTTACATCCTCTTCCAACAACGCTGGCCTTTATGACGACCGGGGAATTGCCCTCGCATTTGCGGCGCTGAAGATGGATGGGATGCTGGCAGTGTGGTCAGCTCGAGAGGACCGGAAATTTGAGCAACGCTTGCGGCACGGCAGGTTCGACGTTGAGGTCCTAAGCGTACGTGGACGCCTGAAAAGCGGCGGTCCCAAACATACGATCTTCCTGGGGCACAAATCTTCGAAACGGTGAAAATTTGCGCCGCAATCTACCGCTCGATTTCTAGCTCGGTCTCCAGATTTGGGTCCGGTGCAACTGAAGCGATGGCCGGCTTCCCGGAGTAAGACGCCGGAACAGGTTTAGGCGCAACACTTGCCGGCTTAACGACGCGGCTTCCCGGCGCTTTATTTCCTTGAGCTTCGACGAAGTCGGCGAGGCATAGCCGCAAGTTGCCCTGGTTCGTGCAATAAGAAAGGCCCGTCTCCATATCGATCACGCCGGCCCGAATCAGCTTTTCAATTTCATCGTCGAAGCACTGCATTTCGCCATTCTCGGCGTCGCGCATGGCATCGAGCAACGACTTGCCTTCGGATTCGCCTTTCTGCACGTACTCGCGCGT
This sequence comes from uncultured Acidobacteriota bacterium, assembly GCA_963714785.1. Lineage (GTDB taxonomy): Bacteria > Acidobacteriota > Terriglobia > Acidiferrales > UBA7541 > Palsa-295. The sequence goes on along the minus strand of CAVQQE010000011.1, from coordinate 985,688 downwards.
TCGTATGGTCGCTTTTAGAATCTCGAATGCCGGCACGCGGCCGGTACCATCGATGCGAGGGATCAAGCGTTGCGAAACAATGTAGCGAAACGATTTGGCCAGACGTCCGCGAATCGCATTTTGTTCTTCCAGCGGAAACACGCCAATGATTCTTTCCACCGTCTTCGAGGCATCAATCGTATGCAGCGTGGAATAGACCATATGGCCGGTTTCGGCCGCTTCCAGCGCCACTTCGATGGTTTGTTTGTCGCGCATTTCGCCAACGAGTATCAGTTTGGGCGCTTGGCGCAACGCTGCGCGCAAGGCCAGGGCAAAGCTTGGGCAGTCCGTGTGCAATTCCCGCTGATGAATTGTGGCCAATTTGTGTTGGTGAAGAAACTCAATGGGATCTTCGATGGTGATTACGTGGCAGGCTTTCGTTTGATTAATTCTGTCCACGAAGGCAGCCAGCGTAGACGATTTGCCGCTGCCAGTCGGCCCGGTTACCAAAACGATTCCGGGACGAAGGCTCGCCGCTTCATTCAGTTCCGAAGGCAAATTAAGCGACTTGAAGTCCGGTATCTCGGTAGGAATTACGCGCATCACGATGCCGCAACTGCCGCGCTGAGTGAAAATGTTCACACGAAAACGCGAAAGCCTCGGCACGCTGTAAGAAATGTCGCAGGAGCCCTCTTCCTTCAGGTTTTCCATGGCATGCTTGCTGCGGCCCATCAGATCGTTGGCGATTCGCGCGGTGTCGTCCGGCTTCAGCATTCCCACGCCGGGAATTTTCAGTTGCACAAGCTCGCCGTTTACTTCCACTTGCGGCGCGCGGCCGGGAGAGAAAATCAAATCGCTGATTTTCGACGCAGCGCGCAACATCGTTGCAATGATGGTATTTGTGGCTACAGGCGCCGTCGCGGCTGCCGTGGGGCCGCCAGGGGTCGTCGAGGCCGCTGGGGCCGTCGGAACGGCTACAGGAACATCCATCGCACTCCCTCCATTGAGTCATCCGACATAGCACCGGGACCCTAGGTTATCTTCCAGTATGAAGCATGGACGCAAACCTCTCAGCAGCCCGCGTGTACGGCTGTGGTCAAAGCATTAGTAGTACTAAAAACGCAAGGCCCTCGGTGCATCGGGACCGGTCGCCGGGGTCGGCAGGAACGCGCGGACGCTATATAACCATTGCCACCCGGATGAATCCTTCGGGTTTCGTTGCCTTCCTCGAATATTGCCAAGGTTTCAGCGGGCGCAGCATGCTGCGCCCCTACAGATGGCGTGGGCAGAGACCTGCACGACCGATCCCAGCGTCCGGGTGCTAGGTCGGGCGACTGGATGCCACTATCTTGTGGAGGGAACCGTGGGTGTTGCTCCGCTCGTCGATCCCGCAAAGATAGGCAGCGGCGGGGCCGCTGCTGGATCGGAGGCGCGATAATCCTGTCCTAACAACGCGGCAATCGTGGCGGCAATTTGGCTTTGCGTCACGCGCGGAACGTTTGACATTTCTCCAAGCGCGGGGGTGTCCGGGCCAATCACGGCGATCCAGATATTCTCCGCGCCATCGATATCTTTGTCGTGATTCTTCCATGGTTCGAGCCCACTGCCACGTCCGTGGTCGGTGGTGATTATGAACGTAACTTGGTCATGACAAACAGGTGTGGCCTGCATCATATTCCAAAGCTCGGCGATAGCTTGGTCATCCTGATGCGCCGCTTGCAGCACCAGATCGTATTTTCCTTCGTGCGCCCAATCGTCCGTGCCACCGTATCCGACGAAAAGCGCGCGCGGACTGTGTGTACTGAGATAATCCATCAAATCCTGGTGCGTGAACGAGTCGAACGTGTCGTCATCTTCCGCGCGCGTTGTAGTCTCGTACAGTTTCTTGAGCAATTGTTCGCGCGGAGTGAGCTGCTGCGCCCACGGCAAATTCCATCCTGTACGCACAAACAGGCCGCTCCGTTTTACGTTGAAAATATCGTTGAATGCATCCCAGGTGGCGAAAACTGCTACCTGATCGTGAAATTCGGGCTGGTTGTTCAACCACTCAAAAACTGTGGTGTTCGGGTTCGGGCCGTACTCGTTGCTATCGATTCTCTTGTCCGGCTTCCCAGTGATCATTTCGTTGTAGCCGGGATACGAAAATTTCAGCCCGTTGGTGACTTGCGCGACGCTGCCTTTGTGCTGGTTGCCATAAATCTCACCCTTTTGAACGATTACGTCCCAAAGGAACGGCATCAGAGCCTTGCGGCCCTCTGCCGGCGTGTCGCGCCAGAAATCTTTGCGCAACTGTTTCACGTCCTGCGCGCCGCCATGCTTTTCGTCCATCAAGTCGTGCTCCGGCCCGTCGAACACTTCTTGCCATCGGAATCCGTCCATCACAATCAGGACCACAGCTCGCGTTTTCAACTCGCCCGAACGCCGGGCAGCAGCCGGCACGACTGGATTGATCATGCCGCCAAATAGCGTCCCGCTTTTCTCACGACTGATCCGCGCGGACAAATACGCCGTAAGCAGCGTCACGCTGCCCAATATTGCGAGAATCACAAGCAACCGCTTCTTCAACATAGCCTCCAAATCAGATTGCGATGATAACTCAGATGGGCAAAAGAAATTTAAATCGTAGAAGCTTGAATTGCGTGGACATTTAACTAAAGGGATGAGCAGACTCAGAAACCGGAGTTGTCGACTTCGATTGGGGGTCAAGCGCGTCGAGTTGGTAGTTGCCAGCTGAAATTTGGCTGACCGTCGCCTTTGAAACGATTATCTGTATTAGCAATTCCAAATTCTTGAGGGACATCGTTCGCTTATCACCGAAAGCGGGCTTCTTCACTCCGTAAGTCAGGTCATCTGCCGCGAAATCGTAGGCCTGTAAACCGTGCGACCTTCCAGTCGGCTGCAGAAGATTGGGAGCCTCGGTATTTTCGCCGGTACGATGTAGCACAAGCGCCAGTGTTAGCACATGACGTCCGGCATCAAACTCCGGTTCAAGCGAGAGCACGTAGATTGTGGTTCCCTGGGGGGGTCCTCACTGGCACAGACGGATTTCTAGCGGGTGGAGAAGAGGGAACGTCATCTGACTTCGCAGCGGGACAATGTGTGGTTTGGCAGCAGCCTCGGACAGTAAACCCAAGGTCGCGAAATACCCGGCCAAGAAGTATCTGCTGAAACGACAAATTCCATATTTCATTAACTCACCACGGGATCTATGTTGATTTTGATGCGAGGGCTTCGGGAGGCTCTGCGGCGTAGATCGGTTCCATTTCGGTGGGGAATTCGACTACGAAGGCTGCGCCGCCTTCGGGACGGTTGAAGCAATCGATTCTGCCGCCATGTTCTTGCATGATTCCGTAGCAGATGCTTAAGCCCAGCCCGGTACCTTTACCTACCGGCTTGGTGGTGAAAAACGGATCGAAGACTTGCTGCGGATGCTTTATTCCTGCGCCGGTGTCGGAGAATTGCACGACGACTCTGGTGTCGTTGTGCGAGGTGCGAATCATCAGCTTTCCGCCGCCGACTTCTTCCAGCGCGTCAACGGCGTTGCTAATCAAGTTGAAAAATACTTGCAGAACCTGGTTGGAATCGCCGCGTACCGTTGGCAAGTCCAGCGCGGGATAGGTTTCCACTTCGATGTGGCGGCCCCGCAAATCCAGATTGCTCAGGTGCAAAGCGGTGGCGATCACCTGATTTATATCCAGAAGCGTTTTCTCAGTGGGAACGCGCCGCGCAAAACTGAGAAGGCTGGTCACCAGCGTCTTGATTCTGCGCGCCAGCGTGCGGATTTTGTCCGCGACCACGCGCTGGCGATCTCCGAGCGCGGGGTCGTCAACCAGTAAGTCGGAATATCCCAAGATTCCGGCGAGCGGATTGTTAATTTCGTGCGCAGCGCCGGCCGCCAGCTGACCGAGCGAGACAAGTTTCTCGGTCTGAATCATCTGCTCCTGAACGTGCTTCAAGTTGTCAAAAGATTCGCGCGCGGCTTCGAGCAGCCGCGTTCTGTCGCGGTCCACCAGACGCTGGCGGAAGAACGTGAGCATGGCCACCACCAGCAGGGTCACTTGAGCTACGCCGAACCTGAAAGTTTGGACGGAAGAGGGATTTGCGCTGAACCAGAGCGCCCAAAGCGCCATCAGAGGAATCGAAACGACAGCCGCTCTGGACAGCAAGAAAGCCCAGTTCCGTTCGTCATTCTTCGGCTCGGGCGCTTCCTGACGCTGGGGCTTCATGCTGTAAGCGACAAAACCCGCGGTTCCGAACCATATGAATGACGCAACAAGAGGCAAGTCGAAGACGCTGCCGGTGTAATAATCCTGCCGGTCAATCGCCCGGTTGGTGATGTAGGAACCCGCGGCGTACAAAAGAGAAGCGCTGAAAAGATGGGCATAGACTTCCCGCCATTTTCCCTTCGAGCGATTCATCAGTATGGCGAAACCTACCGCCAGCAGAAGGTTTTCGGCGGCCGCCAGATGATCGTACATGAAGCCGTAGGTCTGCACGTTGGGCGCGATGTATTGCCACGGAATCACCACGAAGAGGTAGAGATACACCCACCAAACCAGCAACAGTGTGAAGTCCAGATATCCGGTGTGGACGTTTAAATCGTCGCGGCGATCATGCGGCTTCAGAGCCAGCGCGCCGATCATTGGGACGGGGTGCAAGAAGAGAATTACGTCGCCGATAAATGGATTGGGGGTTTCCTTACGCAGAATTACTTCAAAGTAAGTCCAAATGGACTGGCCTACGAACCAGGTGGCGCATCCCAGCGCCAACAGCAGCCAAAACAGCCGCGTACGCCTCTCGGGAAGCGACGAATTCATCATCAGCCCAACGCAGGCGAAGAGGGCGGCCAGGCACTGGAAGATGTCACCGAAGGCGGTTAGCCCCCTTCCAGTGGGGACTGTCAGCGCGACAAGGCAGTAACCGCCGACAATGACAGCCCAGCCTACAGTTAGGGCCCAGCACATGTGTGACATGCGCGGGGCGCGGCTCATGAATCGGTTGAGGGCGGTGTCTGGCGCGTTCATGCCTGGCCTACGGGGAATCTGGCTGCTATTTAGGATACGATTCTACGGGGTCTCGGTCGAATGGGATTACAGGCGGCGTGACTTTAGGAGCAATACACACAGCGCCACAGGTCAAAATTTGGCTAAGTTGTATGGCCGCAGATGGTTGCAGCCGGGGTTTAGTCGGCGAGTCGTCTATGGATGAGAAGTCTGCGCAGCTTGGCGCTCAGCCACGATTTTGCGCGCGTTTTGATAAAGTGCTTTCGACTGTGGAATCAATTCGATGGCTTTATCGAGCTGCGGATCATCCTGCAGCGCGACTTTGAAGCCCTCGTTCAATCCGAAAACGCTGGTGAACACTTCGCGCTTGATTTGCCATTTCAGCCAGGTCAGGTTCTCCTGAATTTCAGGCTCGGTGTACTTGATGTGCTGGTCTGAGAGGTATTTCCGGAATTCGTTGATGACCTGGTCGTCTACCACGAAGTCCTTGCTTACATCGGGCTTCGCGCTGAGGTAGAAGCGGGTGAAATCGCCGACGCCTTGCGGAGTGGCGTAGAACACGCCGCGGCGATAGAGCGACTGCTGGAAATCGTCCTGCTTGGGAGCAGCGACAAAGTCGTCAGGAGTGATGCCACCCTGTCCGAAGACCTGACGGCCACTGTCAGTGAGCTTCACTTCCGGCTGTTTGGGTTTCTGCGGATTGTAGTGGTAATCGTAGAGCGAAACGTTTTTGTAATCGCGCTGAATCAGGCGACCGCTGGGCGTGTAATAACGCGCGGTGGTGAGCAGCAGGGCCGTGTCTTCGCTGAGCGGGAGTTGAGTCTGGACCAAGCCCTTGCCGAAGCTGGTTTCGCCGACGACCAAGCCGCGGTCGTGATCCTGTATGGCGCCCGCGACGATTTCGGAAGCGGAGGCACTCTGTCCATTGATGAGGACGACTATGGGGACTTCAAGTCCCTGGTTTCCGCGCACGGCGTAATAGCGGCGCTCCGGAGACGAACGTCCGCGATGCGAAACCACGATTTCGTTTTTGTCGAGGAACATATCGGAGAGACCTACGGCTTGACTAAGTAATCCGCCGCCGTTATTGCGCAAGTCAAGGATCAGGCCGTCGAGCTTGGGAAAATCGAGTTGCTTCAAGGCGTCGGCCACATCGCTGTCGGTAGTTTCGCTGAAGGATACCAAGCGCACGTAACCGATGCCGGGCTTGATCATTGTGTAGTACTCGACGGCAGGACGCAGAATTTCGTCACGCGTGACACTGACCTCGATGGGTTTGTCCCAGCCTTCGCGACCCAGCGAAATGTGGACGACAGTGCCCTTGGGGCCTTTGAGCATTTCCGCAACTTCAGTGCCGGTGAGACCGTCGCAGGATTTTCCTTCCACTTTCAAAACAATGTCGCCGGGGCGTATGCCGGCTTTGTAAGCAGGCGAGCCAGGGAATGGCGCGAGGACTACGGTTTGGTTATCGCGTTGCGAAATGGTCATGCCGACGCCGTAATATTTTCCCTGCTGCTCTTCTTTGAAGAGAGCGTATTGCTTGGGATCAAAAAAGTTTGAGTGCGGGTCGAGAACGTGAAGCATGCCAGGGATGGCGCCGTCGTAGATTACTTTGTCGGTGTCCACCGGGTCAGCGTAATTGCGTTCGACGACAGAGAGGACGTGGGTGAAGCTTTTTACCGAGTCCTGGAGCTGAGCGTCAGAGTTAGCGGAAGTGGCGGTAGTGGAGGCGCGGGCTCTGAGCGTGGGGCCGAAGAGGCCTCCCAGGACGGCCGAGATGCCGAGGACGGCGATTAGTACGAAGATTCCACGCTTAGACGATGGTTGAGAGTGCATGCGACCTCACTGTGCGCCAAAATTAAATTGTACCACACAAGCTTGAGACGTCTGCCGAGGTCCGTGCGCTTCTATGATCGATTGCGCGGCTCCGGAACGGGGACGAACCTTCGTTGGGCGAAGGCTCTCGGGGAGCGCGGAAAATGCTCGGTCGACGGTTGAAAATTGCAATTTGGCTTTCTGCATTCTTTGGCGATTTGAGCAGGTCGCCGGTCTTTGTTTTCTGTAACTTACGCGGGTTTCTAATTCAGCAATTTGGCAATTGAACCCTCTTCTAAGCCGACCTGCCGCGGTGGTTGTTTGCATGTGCAAGTATAGTGTTCTCAGATTCGCAGGGTAATACGATTGAGACGGCTGCTGGCCGCCTTTGTTAGCGCGGATGCTGAAGCCGATCTTTGTCGAGACAATGATAGGGGCTTTTTCCTGAAATACAAGGGTGCCAGGCGGTGGACTTTTTGGCCGACGAAAGCGAAATGAATGCGCTCCATCCGGTAATGCGAGATGGTCTGGCCGATTCGAGATGGAGTTTCCGACATTGGCGCACATCTTAGGTTGCAGAAGAAGGCAAGTCAACGAAGAGGGACTATCGTTCTGTTAGCTTTCGACGCCTTTCGGGGCGGGGGCGTAGCGGCGGAGAAGGGCGATAGAAGTTACCAAGACGAGGATTAGGAATCCCAGCAATCCAAGCTCACCCATGCTCGCTCTAAATATGCTGGCACCATCGGAGGACCAGATTCCACCTTTGGTGAGTGCGGCGGCTTCCAAGGTGATCACGAGGATACGCCGAATGGAGGCGATCAAGGCGACGATAAGAAATGGCTCGGTGACGAGATAGTGAGAGTGGACGGAAATGCGCACGGTGTGCAGGATTTCGACGAGCATCAACACGATAAGGAGCTGGTCCAGCACGGCCAGCGTTTGATTGGCAAGGCTCCAATGAACGAAGCCATCCCAAAGCAATTTGCCGGCGCTTGCCATGCTGGCGAGAGCGGTTACGAAGATCAACAGAGCAAGGACGGTATAGATGAAGACTTCGGCCTTGGCTAGAAAGTCGCTGAAAAAGACTCGGAGTTTTTCTTCAGCCATATGCAAGCTCGCGCGGTTAACGTCGTCGCAAAGACGGATTGTGGTGGGGAGTATACCCATAAGTTTATCCATCGAAAAGTGAGATCGTGGCTGTGTGACTCTCGTTGGCGAAGATACGAAACTCGGAACTTCAGCGGCTAAAACCGCTCTGATTTTGAAGTCGTGCACTGATGGAAGTCGGAATTGCCACATGGACTATCGGGGCTATTCATGGCGGAGGGCGATTAGGGGATCGACGCGGGAGGCGCGGCGGGCGGGGAGCCAGCAGGCCACCAAGCCAGTCAGGAGCAGGACCGTGGGGACGAGGGTTAGCGTCCAGGGATCGTAGGCGGAAACTCCCCAGAGTTGGGTGGCCATGATTTTTCCCATGGCGAGGCTGGCCAGCAAGCCGACCACAACTCCGATGGCGACTAGGCGGAGACCCATGCGGATTACCATCTTTAGGACGTCGGAGCTTTCGGCGCCGAGGGCCATGCGAATTCCAATTTCCTGCGTGCGTTGCGCGGTGGTGTAGGCGAGCACGCTGTAAACGCCGATGGTGACGAGAATTAGTCCGATGGACGCGAAGATCATCATCAGCATGAAGCCGAAACGGGGACCGGCGTAAGACCATTGGCTGATGTAGCCTTCAAGAGTGCCGGTGAGCGTGAGGGCGACGTTGGAATCGGTAGTCCAGACTTCGTGGCGCACGGTGTTCAGCAGCGAAAGAGGTTCTCGGGTGGTGCGCACCATGATGCCGCGGAAGGCCGAGCCGGTGACGGTGTAGGGGACCCAGAGTTCCGGACCGGGTGGTTCCTGAAGGCCGTTATTTTTGACGTCGGAAACTACGCCGATGATTTCGAAGGTGGGGTCGGACACTTTGTCCGCGAATTGGGAAAGCTGCTTGATTTGGACTTGCTTGCCGATGGGATTGTCGGGGGACAAATATTTCTTCACGAATGTTTGATTCACTACCGCGACTTTGCGCGCTGCGTTCACTTCCGATCCGTTGAACGGGCGTCCTTCAAGGAATTGAATTTTTGTAACTGGGAAATATCCTTCGCTACAGAGACAGAAGCTCGCGTTCCATTTCTCTGCGTGCGATTTGCCGGGGATTTCGATTTCGGTGTCTATGCCGCCGTAGGGAGGGAGCGCGGTGGTCTCGGCGGCATCTACAACACCGGGCAGGGCTTTTATGCGTTGCAACAACGGGCGATAAAAGCCGGCAATTTGGTCGGCGGTTTTGTAGCGTTCGACAGGAAGCGCGATCCTGGTGACGAAAATGTGATCCGGTTGCATGCCGAGATGGACTTGGCGGAGCGCGACAAAACTGCGCATCAAAAGTCCGGCGGCTACCAGAAGCGTGAGAGAGAGCGCGACCTCTGTGATGACGAGAGCGTTGCGGAATTTTCCGTGACGGAAACCGCCGGTGAGACCTTTGCCTGTATCGCGCAGAGGCTCGTTCAAATCTTTGCGAGCGGCTTTCAGAGCGGGAACCAATCCGAAAAGGAGCGCGGTGGAGACAGCCACTGCGAGAGTGAAGAGGAGAACGGGCAGGTTCAAGCGGATGACGGATTCGGCGGGGATAATGTCCTGCGGCATTAGCGCCACGATGAATCGCAAAGCAATCCAAGCGAGAAGGGTTCCCAGCAATGCACCGGCCAGCGCCAGGATCAGGCTTTCTACGAGGAGTTGACTGATCACGCGACGGCGGCTGGCTCCGAGAGCGGAGCGGATGGCAAATTCTTTTTCGCGAGTCGTGCCTTTGGAGAGAAGAAGATTTGCAACGTTTCCGCAACCGATCAGGAGCAGCAAACCTACAGCAGCAAGCACGACGTAGAGAGTGTTGCGAAACTGACCGACAACCTGTTCGGTGAGAGATTGAATCCGGACGGTAAAGTGTTTTGGATACTCCTTGGGGTAAACCAGGGCAAGCCGTTTGGCCACCACGGTGATGTCCGCTTCGGCTTGCTTCATTGAGACGCCACGGCGCAGGTGTCCTAGGAAATACCAATAGCGTGTGGGCCAGGCGCCCGCGTAGCTACTGGTAGCAGCGCGGCTAAGTTTTTCGGGAATCCATAAGTCGGCGTCGCCCCATCCGAAGCGAGGCGGCATGATGCCGATCAAAGTTCGGGGCGTGTCATTCAGCACGAAAGTTTTGTTGATGATGTTTGGATCGGCGCCAAACTGATGGACCCAGGTTTTGTAACGCAGGACGAAAACCGGAGGAGCGCCAGGCTCGTAGTCGGCTGGCTGCATCACGCGGCCGAACAGCGCAGGCATTCCGAAAAATTCAAAGGTTCCGGGAGAAACGAGATTTCCGTTGAAGCGCTGCGTGCCTTCGCCTGAGCGATACAGCACGTCGAGTGTGGAGTTGCCGATGACGCGATCGAATACATGATTTTGGTCAACGTAATCCAAAAATTCGGCGCCGTTGAAGTCAGCGCGTCCTTCTTGCTCGTTCTCTTCGGTGTTGTGGATCAGAACGGACATGTAGCGCTGGGCGTCGGGGTAGGGGAAAGGCTCCATCAGGATGTTTTCGAGTACGCTGAAGATTGCAGTGGAGGCGCCGATGCCGAGGGCCAGCGTTAGGATTGCGACGAGGGCAAAGCCCGGGGATTTTCCTAAGGTGCGGAGCGCGTAGCGGATGTCTTGCGCTAGTGTTTCCATAAAACCTTTTTGCAGCGTGCGGCTTCGGCGATTTAACGTTAACGAACTAACGCCAACAGCTTGCTTTACTTCTCAGCCCATAGAGTTCGCTTCAGAGCCCGTGTCGCGCGTACGTTTTATCCTGATTCAAGTAGATATTGAAACAATTAATTGTTCGACGGTGTCGGACGAAAAAGGTCGCTTGATAGGCGCGTGAGGAGAAAGGAACCCACTGGCCTTGAGGACAGGTAATTTGGACGATGTGCGCGCGACCGTGCGCGTTGACCCCGGATGGATGCCGGCATACGGTTGTGTCAGGGCAATTTCCTAAAATTTCAGGCCAGGATGCCGGGCTAAAAGCCCGGCGCTACGAGAATCCAAAGTGTCCGAGTAGGAGAATAACAATGAGCGATATGAGCAAGAAGCTTGTACCCGAGAAGACCGTGGCAGAAACCCGCGTGGGGCAGGAATTGGGATGGCAGAGGCCGAACATTGCGCGTGCGCGAGACGCGTTTGGGTTGTTGGTTGTGGCGGCGTACTTCGCGCTGTGTCCCGCGCTGGCGGCGTTTGGTCAATCGTCGCAGGCGGGGTCTTCTTCGATGGCGGCAGCTCCTGCGGCTGGACAAACGCAGGCACAAACGCAGGCATCTGGTTGGACTCACGCTCAAACACAAACTCAAGTTCAAGCGCAGACTAAGGCGGCTTCGGAGCCGCAGATGGTGGACCAATCGGCGCCCCAGGAGCAATCGTTGGGAGCTATTGCGCGTCAGGCGAAGGCGCAGAAGCCAAAGACCGAGACTACCAAGGTGTACACCGAGGACAAGCTGTCGGGGCTATCGGGCCACGGTGTTTCGTCAGTGGGAGCGGGGAGCCAGGGCGGAGCAAACTCGGACGGGGGAAACTCTTACGCGAACTCCGGAGCTAGCGCTGCTTCTGGATCTCAAGGCAATAGCGAAGCGTATTGGCGCGGGAGAGCGAATGCCATACGAGATCAAATGGCTGGACTGGATCGGCAAATCGCGGGAATTCAGGATGAGATTAAGAAGAAGGGCGCGGTTACTGTGGACCCTATGAGCGGCGCGTCGGCGGGCGTAATTTACATTGAAGACCGTAACAGGCAGATCAAGCAGATTGAGGAGCAGAAAGAGAAACTGCAACAATCGCTGGAGGATTTGGAGGAAGAAGGGCGCAAGGCTGGCGCGGATTCAGGGTGGTTCCGCTAGGACAGTCCGAGTATCGAACGGGCAGTGCCTCAGAGTTACTTACTTAGAGCGTTGAATGGGAAAATTTCCGAAAGAAAAGATGTGGCAGGCAATTGTATGTCTCGCATGCTCTGCCGTGCTCTGGGTTCGTTTGCATGAAGACGGCTCTTCAGAGTTCAGTGGCGGTTGGCTCACAGGACCGCTGTCGCAAATGGCTGAACTTGGCTTCTTGTTTTTTCTGACGGCGTTCGTTCTGGGTTTCTTTCTTCGGCGAATTTCGGCCACGATTGCGCTTGCAGCTGCGCTTCTCTGTCTTCCGTTTTACCTGTACACATTGGTGCCGGGGGCCTACCGATGGATATTCAGTGGCGAATACTCCGTCCCACAGTCACGATCGTTCCATTGGGACAGCTGGGCATTTGGCGGAGTATGTAGTCTGCTGTTTGTTTCGATTCTGAGTGTCCGCAATTACTCCAATCTAAGCGGAAGTATCAAGTAGCATTTCATTTTCCGGTAACTGCGTTCATCACGCGCGGTTGCTGATATTACTCCTGCCGCGCGACCCTCTATTCCTGGCGCAAAACTTTCATGGGGTCAACTTGGCTGGCGCGGCGGGCTGGGATTAGGCTTGCCGCAACTGCGGTCGCGACCAGCAAGGATATGGTGATGGCATAGGGCGATGGACCGGTGGGCTGCATTCCTTCTACTAAATGCTGCAAGAGATGTCCGGCACCGAGGGCGGCGAAGGTGCCGAGAACGACCCCAGCAGTGATCATCGCGAGACTATCCCGAAGAATCAGCCACATAACATCGGCGGGGCGCGCTCCTAGCGCCATGCGTACGCCGATCTCAGGTACGCGTTGGTTGGCCAGGTAGGCTAGCACTCCATAAATGCCGACGCAGGCGAGCACCAAAGCCAATCCCGCGAAAATACTGAAGAGCAGCAAAAGGAAGCGTTGGCGGGCTAGGGTGCCTCTTGCTAATTGCTCCATGGTGCGGACTTCGTAAACAACTTGATCGCCGGTGGCGCCACGCACTTGCTGACGAAGCGACTCGACCACACTCAACGGCTCGACATTTGTGCGCACTGCTACGGACATCAGCTCGGACCAACGGCGCAGGTCGCTGTCGGGGAGTTGCGCGAAGGGATAGTAGAACTGCGCGCGGACTTGGGCTTGGTCGTCGCCGGCGAGGCCCCAATGGCGAACATGGCCGACCACGCCGACTACGGTGAAGGGGCCATAATACATGTCGGGCATCCAGAGAAGTTTGCCGATAGGGTCGTGTCCGAGGAAGGCGCTTTGGGCCAGGACATCGTCGATTACAACGACGAGCTGGCTGTCCGCGCGGTCTTGATCGTTGAAAAAGCGGCCGCGACGGAGATGGAGGCCCATTACGTCTAAATAATTTGGCGAGACGCTGGTGGCCAAGGCAGTGGGCTGCTGGTTTTCCGGCGGCACGTTGGCGGTGGGCCAGTAACCGATTTGATTGACGCCTTCGCGCATGGGAACAGTGTCAACGATAGCGACGGACTGAACGCCGGGGACGTGGTTGGCGCGATCGATTACATCCTGCCAAGCGGGGCGGATGCGGCCGGGGTCGGCGAGGACTCCGGGAGAAAGCGCCATGCGAGTAACTAGAACATTGTGAATGTTGAGGCCAGGGTCGAGCGAAGAAACTCGGAGGAGCGTGCGGCCTAGCATTGCGGCAGCGACCAGGAGCACGAGCGCAAGAGCTATCTCTGACACTACAAATATGCTGTGAAGGCGACGCGCGGCCCCGTTGATTGTGCGCGAGCCGGACCGGAGTGTTTGATCAAGGTGACGTGCGGGAGCCCGGAGAGCGGGCGCGAGACCAAAGAGAAAACCGCTGAGCAAGGATATGGAGACAGCGAACAGCATCACGCGCCAGTCGAGCTGGACTTCTTGCGCGCGCGGCAGATTGCCGGGCCAGAACGCGAGGAAGGGGCGGATACCAATGTAGGCCAGGAGGACTCCGAGGACACCTCCGGTGAGCCCTAGCACGGCGCTCTCGGTCAGGCATTGGCGCGCCAAGCGTCCGCGGCTAGCGCCGAGGGCGGCGCGCATCGAAAGTTCACGCTGGCGCGAAACTGCGCGGGCGAGGATAAGGCTGGCGACGTTTGCGCAGGCGATCAACAGCACAAGACTGACCGCGCCTAAAAGCAGCCAGAGGGTTGAGCGGACGTCTCCAACTTCCGGGCGCAGGGGCGATGCGAGAAAAGTGCGATCGGCGTTGGTGTTCGCGTACGCTTGCGACAAATGATGCGCAATCAAATGCAATTCGGCTTGTGCATTGGGAGGCGTGACGCCGGGGCGGAGGCGCGCAATCACGTTAATGGGGTGGAGGCCGCGACTTTTCAGAAATTGCGCGGTGTCCTGGCCTAGTGGAACGAAAACGTCGGCTTCGTCGTCGTTTTGGCGGAAGCCAGCGGGCGCGATGCCGATTACGGTGTAGCGCTTTTGATCGAGTACAACTGAGCTGCCGAGAACTGTGGGGCTGCCGCCGAAGTGCTGTTGCCAGAAACTGTAGCCCAGGATCATGACCGGTGCGGCGCCTTGGCGGTCTTCTTCAGGAAGGAAAGCGCGTCCGCGCAGAAGATTCACGCGCAGGACGGAAAAAAGATTGGAAGAGATTTCGTGGAGGTCAACGTATTCGGGCTGGCCCGGTTCGCTGAGGGTCGCGTTGTTGAAGAGAGCTCCGGCGAGGTCGAGAGAATGAGCGTCCCGCTGCAGATCCAGGAAATCGGGATAGGCGACGTTTTGTTCGCCATGAATTTTTGTGTTCCAGGTTTCCGTGTGACCGTGAACTGCGACCAGCTTGTCGGGATCGGGGTAGGGCAGCGGCTTCAACAGAACGCCGTTGACCACGGTGAACATTACTGTGGTTGCGCCGACGCCGAGAGCAAGCGTCAGTAGCGCGACAACTGCGAAGACGGGATTTTTGCGCAGCATGCGCAGAGCGAAACGAACGTCTTGCGAGAAATCGTCCAGCCAGCGAGTGCCGCGGGCGTCACGACAATTTTCCTTCACTTGCTCGGGGCCGCCGAGAGCGAGTCTGGCTTGCCGCCATGCTTCTTCGGGCGCGTGACCTTGGGCGATTAGATTGTTCGCGTGTTGCTCCAGGTGATAGTGCAGCTCTTTTTCCAGCTGCTCGTCCATTTGCGTTCGGCGCCAGAGGCGCTGCCACCAATTCATTGGGCACCTCCTTCGGACAATTTGAGGATTAGGCTGACGGCGGCAGTGAGGCGTTCCCAGCTCACGGCTTCGGTTTCCAGTTGCGCGCGGCCTTTGCGAGTGAGGCGATAAAATTTTGCTTCGCGGCCGGTGTCAGTTTCCTTCCAGTCGGCGGTGAGGAGGCCGCGATTTTCCAGGCGATGCAACGCGGGATAGAGCGAGCCTTGGGGAACTTGTACCACGTCACGGGAGACTTGCTGCAAGCGTTGCGCAACGGCGTAACCGTGGACAGGGCCGAGGGCAACAACCTTCAAGATCAACAGATCCAGAGTGCCTTGGGGAAGATCGGATTTTGCGGCCATCGCCATACCTCCTACTTCTACATATATCTAACATAGGACGTGTAGAAGTGCAAGGAGTTAGCATTTCTGTGACAAGACACCGATAGCGGCGGCATATTTTGGCGATTTGCAGATTCTGTGTTCCAATGCGAAAATACCAAGATGAAAAAATTGTCAGCTATCACTGCAACGATACTAGTGTCATGTGTTCTGGCTGGAAACGCCAGAGCACGACAGACACCCGATAATTCACGGGCGCCAGCGCAACAAGCACCCGCGTCGCAAACTCCTCCATCTTCTGATGCGAAGAAGCCGGCTGCGAAGACATCCGATTCGAAGGCGCCTGCCACAAAAACCCCCGCCACAAAAACACCTGCTGCAAAATCCCAAACTTCCGATGCGACGAAGACGCCTGCGACGAAAACGCAGACCTCCCCTGCGGGGAAAACGCCGGTGCATCACACGGCTGCCGCTCCTCTGGTGTTGAAGACGGACAAGGACAAAGTCAGCTACGCCATTGGAATGAACATGGGCAAGAGCATGAGCAAGAGTGCGGTGGACATCGATCCCAACATCTTGGTGCGGGGGATGAAGGACGAGTTGGCAGGCAAGGCCCAACTGACCGACGATGAAGTCAAGACCGTGATGACTGCGTTCCAAGGCGAGATGAAGAAAAAACAGGAGGAAAAGATGCAGGAAGCGGCGACGACAAATAAAAAAGATGGAGACGCATTTCTAGCGGCCAATAAGGCGAAAGAGGGAGTGGTGACGCTGCCGAGCGGGCTCCAGTACAGAATAGTCACGGAAGGCAACGGACCGAAGCCTACGGCTCAAGACACCGTTCAATGTAGTTACAAGGGAACGCTCCTGGACGGCACGGAATTCGATAGCACGGCCAAGCATGGCGGGAAGCCGGCAACATTTCCTGTTGGCGGAGTGATTAAGGGATGGACCGAGGCCTTGCAGCTGATGCCGGTGGGATCGAAGTGGCAGCTCTTCATTCCTTCGGATCTAGCCTACGGCGCGCGCGGTGCGGGCGGAGTGATCGGGCCCAACGCGACTTTGGTGTTCGAGGTTGAACTCGTTTCGATTCAGCCCAAGCCTGCCGCAGCGGCCCCCGCAAAGTAAGTTTGGCTGGCGACGGGAAACTTGCAAAAACGGCGTCTCGTGAGCAGGGATTAGAGATAAACTGCAAACGCGGCGCCGTACTCCGCAACTGACTTCAAAATGTTCAGCGTTCCACACCTGATTATCATCTTCGTGGTCGTCCTAATTGTATTTGGGCCGGAGAAGCTGCCGGATCTGGCGCGAAATCTGGGAAAAATCATGGGCGAATTCCGACGCGCTACGGGGGATCTGCGTTCCACGTTTGATGAACATATGCGTGAGATCGAACGCGAAGCGAGCATGCGCGCGGCTGCGGCGGCGGGAGCGGGAAGCACGATCGCTCCGACCGAGCAGAACACCATTGGACAACCCAAACTTGTGAGCGCTACCGGGACGGTGACTGCGGATGCGCCGCGCGGGTGGACGGTGGCGCCTGCGGGTTCGTCGACGGGAGAGAACGCGGAGGCAGAAACGACTGGGGCGACACAAGCAGACGCGCCGATGACACACACGGATTCCTCCGACGGCAAAAATGCGGAAGCTTCTGCGAATGCTTCTGCGGCGAACGCTGGCGCTACACAGGCTCAGGTGACCACGGGACGCGTCGATACAGAGCCGGAAGGCGCAGGGGAGTCAGCCAAAGCTGAGCACAGCAAGGGGAGCGATGGCGGCAGCCGCCCAGCCTGATCTGAACGCTGTTCCGCCTCCGGATAATGATCCGGGCGGGCGCATGTCGTTTTTCGAGCACCTTGTAGAGCTGCGCAAGCGGCTCATTCACGCGGCGATTGCAATTGTGATTGGAACAGCCGTGGGGCTGTTCCTCTCGAAGCACTTCATCACCTTCATCGTGCAGCCCATGCACATGGCGCTGCGTTCGGCGCATCTGGAAGACAACCTCTATTACACAAGTCCGGCGGGTTACGTGAGCCTGGTGATTTCGCTGGGACTTTATCTGGGGATCGCGCTGGCGATGCCGTTTGTGTTGTACCAGATTTGGTTGTTTGTGGCGCCGGGACTTTTCAAGCACGAGCGCCGCGCGGTGGCTGGCTTCATTATTTCTTCGATGTTTCTGTTTATTTGCGGGCTGGCTTTTGGTTATTTCGTGATGTTGCCGACCACGCTGAAGTTTTTGATTGGGTTTGCGAATGAAGGTCCGATCAAGCCGCTGATCAGCATCAACGAATATTTTGATTTAACGTTGGTGATACTGCTGGGGCTGGGCGTCGTATTCGAGCTGCCGGTGCTGATTTTCATTCTTTCGCTGTTTGGAATTGTGACTCCGAGATTTCTGCTAAAAAATTTCCGGTATGCGATGCTGATTATTACGGTGGTGGCGGCGATTGTGACGCCTACACCGGACGCAACGACTATGCTGGTGTTCATGGCGCCGATGATCCTGCTGTATTTTATCGGCGTGCTGGTTTCTTACCTCGTGTTGAGGCGAAAGCAGGCGGATACGGCAACCGGGGAGGCGCAATAGATGTTGAATTCTTGGAAGAAACGGGCGCTGGCGGCGGGATTGCTGGCGGCTGCGCTGGGCGTCGCTGCGTGCGGTCATAGCGGGGCTGGCTCGGAATCTGCGGCGTCTGCGTCGCAGCAAGGGAACGCTACAGCTTTGGGCACGCCTGCTGATACGGCGCCGCCCGCTTCGCAGACCGGGGGATTTGATGGCGCGAAGGCCTATGAGCATGTGGCGAAGATTGTGAGTTTTGGGCCACGCCCGCCGGCGTCAGAAGGGATTCATCAGGTTCAGGATTACATTCGCGAGCAACTGAAAAGTTATGGATGCACGGTTGGCGAAGATGATTTTCACGCGTCCACGCCAGTTGGCGAAGTGGCGATGAAAAATATTATCGCGAAAGCGCCGGGAACGGGGCAGGGAATTATTTTGCTGCTGACGCACTACGATTCGTTGAGTAGCGTGCAGAATTTTGTGGGGGCGGAGGACAGCGCGTCGTCCGATGGAGTCATGCTGGAGATGGCGCGGTTGCTGTGTGTGGGAAAAGAGCCTAATTCGGTGTGGATCGCGTTTTTGGATGGCGAGGAAGCTTTTGTGGATTGGGATAAAGACGAGGACCACACGTATGGGAGCCGCGAGCTGGCAGCGAGGATGGCGGTTTCGGGGGATTTGAAACGCGTGAAGGCGGTGATACTGGCGGACATGATTGGCCAATATGGGCTGGCCATTCCGCGCGAAGGAAACTCGACGAAATGGCTGACGGAATTGGTTTGGAAAACGGCGGGGCATTTGGGTTATGGAGATGTTTTTGTGTCGCGCAGCGAGACGATATCGGACGACCACCAGCCGTTCTTATCGCGTGATGTTCCGTCGGTTGACATTATTGATTGGGATGGATTTCAGAACCCGAAATATTGGCATACGCCGCAGGACACGTTGGATAAGGTGAGTCCGCGGAGCGTTGCGGTTGTGGGGCACGTGATCTTGGAGACGGTTAACGAGCTGCAGAAAAAATTCCACTAGTAGAGATCCGGCAACCCTGCCACACAGCTATTTGCTATTCACTACGCAATACTTCCACTGGATCGAGAGACGCTGCTCGCCGTGCGGGTGCATAGCTCGCTAAGAGCGCGGAGGCGCCGAGAACTACGGCTACGGCGGCCAGCGTTGAAACATCCCAGGAACGCACTCCGAACAACAGGCCGCGCATCAAAGTTGCCGCAGCGATGGCGCAAGCCAAGCCTATCGCGATGCCAGCGGCGGCTAGCCATCCGGCTTCTTTCATCACGAGTTGATAAACCATGCGAGGTTGCGCACCCAGTGCAAGGCGGATTCCAAGTTCGCGAGTTCGCTGGCTCACGGAATAGGCGACCACGCCGTAGAGTCCAATCGCGCTGAGGAGAAGGGCGATTGCGGCAAAACCGCCCACAAGCCAAGCGGAACAGTGGTGGAGGTAGGCTGTCTGCGAGCGATTGATTCGGTCCGTCATGGTGACTTCGTTGAGCACGGCGATATTGCGATCGATTTGGTGGATGGCTGCAACCATGGCGGGTAGCAACGATGCCTCGGACTGCGATGTCCGGGCGACCACGGTGAAGGAGTCGGATGGGTTTTGGTTTAAAGGAAAGTAAAGAACTGGAGGCGTCGCAATATCCAGCGGCCCTTCCTTGATATCTTCGACTACTCCAACAATTTCAATAGGCTTGGTAGCGGCCGTAACGAAAGAAAGTTGTTTGCCGATGGCGTCTTCATCGCTGGAAAAATATTTTTTTACGAATGCCTGGTTAACGATCGCTACGTTGGGCTTGGAGGTGTCTTCATTTTCATTGAAATAGCGGCCGCGCACTAACTTCGCTTGGAGCGTGGTGAAATAAGAGGAACTCACGTTGCGCTGCGGAGTGTCATTGTGCTCGCCGTGCCAGGGGCGGCCGATCATGCGGAACCAGGTGGTATTGCCATTGCCGTCCATGGGGATACCGAGATGAGAAACGCCAACGGATTGGACGCCGGGAAGTTTTGCCATCTCACGGATGACGCGGCGTTCCAACGCGATGGAGGGTTCGTCTTGGCCATAGACGGCGTCGGGTGCGTCGATTTCCAGCGTGGCGAGCTGATCGGGCTGGAAGCCGATGTTTACCTGGAGCAGGCGATACAGACTTTTTCCCAGCAGTCCGGCTCCCACAAGCAGGACCATAGCGATGGCAATTTCGATCACGACAAGGTTAGAGCCAAGCCGGCGCCATGAATTTCCTGACGAGCCGCGAGTGGCTTCTGCGAGGCCTCCTCGCAGGGACGACAGGGATAGAGGCCATGTGGGAACTACCGAAAATATCGCCATGCAAAATATGGCAATGGTGAACGCGAAAGTGCCCACGCGAAGATTGAAACCGAGTCCTTGCAGGTAGGGCATATTGGCAAGCATATCGGACGGGATAAGGCGGGTGAGGAATCGCATGAGCCAGCCCGCCAAAATGATTCCCATCGAGCCGCCGGCTGCGACCAAGACCAAGCCTTCGGTGGCAAACTGACGAACCAGTCTTACCGACGAAGCGCCGAGAGCGCCGCGAACTGCAATCTCACGTCTGCGGCCCTCGGAACGTACCAGGAGAAGGCTGGTGACGTTGACGCATGCGATCAGGAGCAACAATCCGGCTCCGCCGAGAAGGACCAATAATATGGGGCGGATGTCTCCGACGATTACTGCGGTGAGAGGAGCGACCGCTGCGCCTTGTCCTCGATTGGAATCGGGATACTGCATTTCGAGTTGCGCTGCGATGGATTTCGTGTCGGCCAATGCGGTTTGGATCGAGACACCGTCCTTGAGACGTCCGATCCCATTGAGACCATGGCAGCTTCGCCGGACTTCGCAAGAATTCGGCGCGTGGAGCGCGGCCCAAAACTCCGCCGACCTGGCTGGAGCGAACTGAAATTTGCCTGGAAGCACGCCGATGATCGTGTTGGGTACGCCATCGAGTATTACCGTCTGTCCTAAGACGTCCTCTTTCCCACCGTAGCGCTCGTGCCAAGTGGCGTAGCTCAGCAGGACTGTGGGTTGAGCCGAGGCTAAATCTTCACCCGGGTTAAAATCGCGTCCAAGAAAAGGAGTGATCCCAAGTGTGCGAAGAAAACCATCGCTCACGCGAAGGCCGCGCGCAGTCTGCGCGCCTTCTGGGGTGCTAAGCAGAAAACCGTCGCGCTGAAAGACATCGAGCGAAGAGTAGACAGTGTTAAGCCGCTTCCAGTCGAGGTAATCGGGATACGAAAGCGGGCATTGTGGGCATTCCGGGATACTTTCAAAGACGCCAACTAGGCGCGAAGGATCGCGATAGGGCAATGGCTTGATCAGAGCAGCGTCCACAAAGGCAAAGATGGCTATGCTGGCGCACATGCCCAGAGCGAGCATGCCGATGGCGGTGAAGGCGAAGCCGGGACTTTTACGAAGTTGGCGGATGGCGAAACGGAAATCTTGCAGAACGGTTTCGAAACGGAAGGACACCACTTCGTGAGCTTGCTCTTTGAATTGCGTGGCGTTGCCGAATTGGCGTTTGGCGGCGTAGTGTGCGGAGTTCGGGGCCACTCCATCGGCCAGAAGAGCTTTTTCTTTCTGTTCGCGATGGAAGGCCATTTCTTCTTCCAACTCGCTGTTGAATTTTTCGCGGCGAAAGAGAAGTGCGAGTTTACGGAAGAAAAGGAGAAGCGAGTCCACCGTTGCTCCTATGCGTCCTGAAGGACACGGCCGATAGCCGCGATCATTTGTTCGAATTGCGAGAGTTCGGCGCCGAGTTGTTTGCGGCCTGCGGAAGTCAAAGTGTAAAAGCGCGCGCGACGCTTGGTTTCAGTTTTCTTCCATTCGGCTTTGACCCAGCCTCGGAGCAGAAGGCGCTGGAGCGCCGGGTAGAGCGAACCTTCCTCGACGGTCAGCACATGGTCGGAGAGGTGCTTGATGGAAAGAGCAATTCCGTAGCCATGCTGAGGGGTGCGCTTGAGCGTTCTCAGGATGAGCATGTCCAGGGTTCCGGGAAGCAGGTCAGGTTTCTTCGGCATAGGCTGGCTACTATAGCCTATCTATGGATAGATGGTCAATGTCTGTGACTGAGGCTGGAACGGCCCAGATGTGCTACATTTTTGTTTCGCATGGCAACCATCCGTCTTGAGTCTTCTCGCGGCGTGTATCCGGTGAGGTGTTCGCGGGGCGAGCTTGCGCGCACCCGAGCTGTGCTGGCGCGGATGGGGGATGCGAGCGGGAGGTTTGTGATTTCGTCGCCGAACGTTTGGAACTTTTGGGGGCGGAAGGTTTCGACAAGTGTGGGCGGGCTTCGCGCTAAGAATACTTTTCTCATCGACGATAGCGAAAGCGCGAAGAATCTTCAGACTGTGGAACTGCTGTGCCGGGCTTTGACGCATGCCGGAGCGGACCGGCACGCGGTGATTGTGGCCGTGGGCGGCGGCGTGGTGGGAGATGTGGCCGGGTTTACGGCAGCGAGCTATTTGCGCGGGGTCCGCTTGGTGCAGATTCCGACCACGCTGGTGGCGCAGGTAGATAGTTCGGTGGGCGGCAAGACGGGAGTGAATCTGCCCGAAGGGAAAAATTTGGTGGGCGCGTTTTATCCCCCCGATGCGGTCATCGCGGATATGGATACACTGGGGACGTTGCCGCACCGGGAATATCGGTCGGGCTTGTATGAAGTGATCAAGTACGGCGCGATCGCAGATGCGGGGCTGTTTCGTTACCTGGAGCGCAATATGCTGGCGCTGCTGCGACGCGATGCGGCTACGCTGGAGCATGTGATTTATCGGTGCATACGAATTAAGGCACACATTGTGGAACGAGATGAACGCGAGAGCGGGCTGCGGCAGATACTAAACTTTGGGCATACGTTTGGCCACGCTCTGGAAGCGATTACCAGATACCGCAGATTTCTCCATGGAGAAGCGATTGGCTGGGGGATGTACGCGGCAACCTTGCTAGGGGCGGCCACGGGGCCCATAGGAGAAGCGGAAGTGGCGCGAATCATGCGACTGGTGGCAAGGGTGGGTCCGCTGCCGTCGATAGGAAAGATTGAGACGGCACGATTGCGACAGATCTTAGCGGGCGACAAGAAAACGTGCCAGGGCGAGGTCCGCTGGGTGCTGCCGCGGCAAATTGGAAAAGTGCACAGAGGCGTAGTGCTTCCCTGGAAACTGGTTACGCGCACGATTTTAGAATTACCGGAACTTGCGATGAAGGCAAGAGATTGAAGACTGCATGCCGATTATGACGCCAATATTACCGACGCAAGCGCCGGGATCGCGGCCGAAAGGAGCGCGTGATGAGCGCGAAGCCGCGGCGCACGTGCGGGAAATGTTCACGAAAATTGCGCCGCGCTACGATTTTCTGAACCACTTGCTTTCGTTGTCGATTGACCGCGTGTGGCGTCAGCGCACGGCTGTGAAGTTCGGGAAAATTATTCGACGAACAGACGCGCGCATTCTGGATCTGTGCTGCGGAACCGGGGATTTGACGTTTGCCATGGAACGCGTGCGTATGAAGGCGTTGCGCGATTCCGGGGCGCATCGAATACCGATGGTCGGTTGTGATTTTGCGCGGCCTATGTTGGAACGGGCGCGCAAGAAAGGCCAGGAGCACCGGCGGGCCGCTGAGTTTGTGGCCTCGGATGCTCTGAAACTGCCATTTCCGGATGCTTCTTTCGATCTGGTCACCACCGCGTTTGGCTTCCGCAATTTGGCAAATTATGAGAGTGGCTTAACCGAAATCGCGCGCGTTTTGAAAGACGGCGGAGAACTGGGCATCCTGGAATTTTCCGAACCTAGCGGCGGAGCCATGGCCGCTTTCTTCCGATTTTATTTCCGCTACGTACTGCCGAACGTGGGCGGAGCGATTTCGGGAAGCAAGGACGCCTACCGATATTTACCGGGGTCGGTGGCCAGATTTCCGAACCGCAACGAGCTGGCGAAAATGATCAGGGAAGTGGGATTTGTGGATGTGCGGATGTATTCCTGGAATTTCGGCAGCGTTGTTTTGCATACAGCTCGAGTGCCGGTAATCAGCTCAGGCGGGACTAGCGGGTTTAAGAGTTAGTTCTCCAAGCCCAGGGTGCGAATTTTGTGGAGCAGGGTTTTGTAGGAAACTTCCAATTTTTCCGCTGCACGGGTTTTATTCCATTTGGATTCGCGCAGCGCGTTTTGAATCTTAAAGCGCTCCACGTGCGCCACGGCGCGTTGCGAGACTTCTTCCAGCGGACCTTCCCAGATAAAACGTTCGTCTAACATGCCTTCAGGTAGTTGCTCGGCGGTAGGCTTGGCGACAGGTAGCTGCAGCGCGCTGGCGTCGATTTCTGGGCCGTTGGCCAAGATGGCGGCGCGCTCGATGGCGTTTTGCAACTCGCGTACATTTCCGGGCCAGGCATAGGTAGCCAAACGGGCGCGGGCTTCTTCGGTGAATTTCAAGGCTGGCTTGCGAAACTCGCGGCGGAATCTTTCCAGGAAATGCTCGGCGAGCAGAAAGACGTCATCGCCGCGTTCGCGCAGAGGCGGAATAGTAATCGGCACGGCGGAAATTCGGAAGTACAAATCTTCGCGAAAAGTTTTTTCGGCCACGGCTGCATGGAGATTTTTATTTGTTGCGGTCAGGATGCGGACGTTCACTTCGATTTCCTGAGTGCCCCCGACGCGCTCGAAACGTTTTTCTTCCAGCACGCGCAAAAGCTTGCTTTGGATGGCGAGGGGAAGTTCGCCGATTTCGTCGAGGAAAAGCGTGCCGCGGTGGGCCAGTTCCAGTTTGCCGATTTTTCGCGCGCCCGCACCAGTGTAGGCGCCGCGCTCGTGTCCGAATAATTCGTTTTCAACCAGGCCTTCGGGAATAGCCGCACAGTTCAGCGCAACGAATGGATGATCAGCGCGCGGGCTGAGGTGATGTATGGCGCGGGCGAAAAGTTCTTTGCCCGTTCCACTTTCGCCAAGCAACAGAACGGTGGAATCGGTGGCGGCCACGCGCTGGGTCATCTGACTGGCGTCTTTCATCGAGGGATGTTCGCCAACGATGCGCGGGAAACCGTAATGCAGCGCGTATTCTTCGCGGAGAAGCAAATTTTCGCGCAGCAGTTCCTGTTGCTGCGCAGCGCGTTCGAGCAGGAGCTTCAGATGATCCAGGTCCACGGGCTTCTGGATGAAATCGAAGGCGCCGTCTTTCATGGCGGTAACGGCTTCTTCCACCGAGCCATAGGCGGTCATTAAAATTACGGGAAGTGTGGGCTCGACGCGGCGCGATTCGCGTAGCACATCCAATCCGGAATTTCCGGGAAGTTTTAGATCGGAAAGAATCAGAAGATAACGGCGGCTTCGAATCTTATCGATTGCGGTATTTCCGTCAGGAGCTTCTTCAACGGTGTAGCCAGTGCGTTCGAGAGCTTTGCGCAGCATAGCGCGGAGCTCGGGTTTATCTTCAACGAGAAGGACTGGCTCCATGGGGGAGACTTCTAGCGCGCCCAACCGGGGTCGCCGCCGGCTTTGCGCAAATCGTCTTCGGCATCGGAGATGGCCTGCTTGTCGGCTTCAATTTGCGCTTTCTTGGCGTCGATGTCCGCGGTTTTTTTGTTGATGTCGGAGCGTGTTAATTCCTGCTGCATGGCTTTTACCGGATTGTTGTAATACTGCACGTCGAGGACGCCGAGCTCGCGCTGCATCACGTCGAGTTCCTGCTGGTCCTGTTCGAGCTTATGGCGCAGGTTGCCAAATTTGTCACGCCACATTTTTTCCTGCGTATCGAGCGACGCGGAACTCTCGGAGCTGCTTGCTTTATCCGCGCCGGCTGGGGCGGATGTTTCGCCAACGGCAGAAACACCGCCGGTCGTGGGCAGATTGTCATTGGTGAAAACTTTTGCGGGCTTGGCTTGATCTTTCTTTTCTTCGCGAGCACGGCGCGCGGCGGCCACGATTGGGTCGGGCTTCGCGGCAGCTGAGTCGGACGATTGCGCGGACGGCTTTGCCTGGGCGTCAGGCTTCTGCGTCGAACTTTGTTGGGAACTCGGCGCGGCGCTCGATGGGGAGCTGGGCTGCTGGGTTTGCTGCGATGGATCCTGCGGGCACGCGAATCCGCGGGCAGGAACGAGTAACAATCCTGCCGCCGCTAAACCAACGAAAAAATGTTTTCGCATGACGTTCGCCTCCGGGGAGGCATTTCTGCCTGGGTATCCCTTCTACGAGTTTAGATGCGGGCGACGCGGGAGGCAATCGGGGATGGTATAGGCTCCTGCCGCAAAGGTAACCATAGCAAAAACTCGGCTCCGCCGCCGGGGCGGTTTCGAGCTTCGATGCTGCCGGCATGCTGCAGGGCTACTTTCTGGACCACGGCGAGGCCAAGACCGGTGCCTTCGGACTTGGTGGTGTAGAAAGGTAAAAAGATTTTCGGCAAATCCGCGGGAGGAATTCCCCGGCCGTTATCGGCTACACAGATGCGCTGCCATTTTCGTCCGCCGAGGTCTTCTAAAGTGCCGGAAATCGTGACGTGCGGGGCATGGGAGGATTCTTTTGCGGCTTGAGCTCCGTTGCGGGCTAGGTTCAGGAGCGCTTGGCGGATCAAGGCTTCGTCGCCGGGCAGTTCTTGAAAAGTTCCTTCCAGTTGCACCTTACATTCAGGAATGGTTTCGTGAAGCTCTTCGGCGACTTTTTCCATCAGCGTTTGCATGGGGACGGTTTCGTAAATGATTTCGAGAGGTTTGGCGAAACGCAGAAATTCGGTGACTACATGGGTTAAGGCGCGCGTCTGATCGAGAATGCGGTCCGCCGATTCTGAGATTTCACCGGGCTTGGATTCGCCGCGAATCATTTGCGCGTAGCCTGAAATCGTAGCCAGCGAATTCTTGAATTCGTGCGCGATTCCGGCAGACATTTCGCCGAGCGCCGCCAGGTTTTCCTTCCAACGCATCTGCTTTTGCAGCACCGTGAGTTCAGTTAAGTCGCTCATCAGGCAGAGAGCGCCGCTGACTTTCATGCCCAGAGCCGGATTGCCGCGCGCGGGATTTCGCACCGTGCGATAAATCGGGGAGATCGTGACACCGAGATGGCGGACTTCGCCGCTGGCGGTCATGTGTTCCACTTCGCCGCGCTGAATCGTTTGCGCATCACGCAAGCAGGCGGTGAGCATTTTCGTCAAGTCAGAATCGGCGCCAAGGATTTCCTGGTACGACCGGTAGCGCAGAGTTCGAATGCCGAGCGCTTCTTCGGCTGCGGGATTGGTGGAGCTGATGGAGCCGGTGGCGTTCACCAGCAGCAAGCCGGTGGGCATGTTGCGGGTTACTTCTTCGGTGAGCCGCTCGGATTCCTGCGCGCGTTCCTGAGCCAGCAAATTCAGACGGGCGAGTTCTTTCTCCTGCGCTCGCAACTTTTCAATCACACCTTGCATGGACGCAGCCATAAACGCGGAGGCATTTTCGGTATCGGCTTTGGGACCGGCGAAATCGCCCCCTGAAGAATGCGAACCTTCGCGCAGAAGTTTGCGAATGAGGACGAAGAACAACACTGCGCTGAGCATGAGAATTGCCAGCAGGCCGATTGCGTAGCCGAGATTAAAAGCAGGCGGAGCCGGTATGCGTTTGGGAAGCAGCGCAAGGGTCAGGAAAGTGTTCATTGCTTATCGCACCATCAATAACGATTGGTACCAGTTTACGACTGGCGTGCCAAAGAAGACCACCAGTATCGCGGCCATTCCCAAAAATGTTCCAAAAGGCAACTCGTAGTCTGACTCCTTGCGTTTCGCGAGAATCACGACGACGCCGAGGACGCTGCCGAGCAAGGAACCCGCCAGGATTGTGAGCAGGGTGCGTTTCACGCCCAGGAACGCGCCGGCCATCAGCATCATTTTCACGTCGCCGAGGCCCATGCCTTCGCGCCCGCGCAGTCGGAAATAGGCTTCAGAGACGAGCCAGAGAAGTCCGCTGCCCATTGCAGCTCCGAGCATCGCGTCGGCAAAAGAGAGCACCGGCGCGGGGGGCGGAAAGTCAAAAAGATGGTGGGCGATCCAGAGCGCGGTGCCGTCGGTTGGCTTGGTGAAAAAACTGAGCACGAGACCGAGAGCGAAGCCGGTGTAGTTGACTACATCAGGGAGAAGGCGTTCGCGCAGGTCCGTGAAAACCAAGACAATCATGATGGCGGAAAATACAGCCCATTTTAATGTTTCGACGCTTAATCCGAAGACGATGTAGCAGGCCAGGAAAAGTATGCTGGTGATTAGTTCAACGAGCGGATACATTGGCGAGATTGGCGTTTTGCAGGAACGGCATTTTCCGCGCAGGAATAAATAGCTGAGCACGGGAATGTTGTCGTAAGGGCGAATCGGCGCGCCGCATTTTGGGCAGGCGGACGCGGGCATGACGATGGATTTGCCGCCGGGAATGCGCAGAATGCAGACGTTCAGGAAGCTGCCAATGATCAGTCCAAAGAGAAAAACAAAAATGCCAATGAGGATTGCCGGAGTCACACATCGAATCTGCCATATCGGAGCAAGGCTCTCAAGCTGAGCCATGCGAGTCGTGTCTGACTGCTAACATTTTCGCTCAGCGTTACTATGAAATCTGCCAAACCCTTCGAAATACCTGAGACATGTGGTTTTTTAGTGGTTCGCTTCTTCGCAATTCTTAGTTACACGGGTGGTGCGGATAAAACGTAGCCTTTCATCTCCGATCTCGGCTCATTTTCATCAGGAGCACCCACGACGACCAGCGACGCGCTGTCTTTATGGAAGCGAAACCCCCAACCATCGCTTGCTGTGCCTGGCAGGAAATCGTCAACTGCCCGATGTGACCCGAGCACCGTTGTAAAATCTCGCGCGCTTATGACTCTTCCAGTATGAAGGTCAACCACGGCGAACATCGCACAAGACATACCATCCCCAGACAGCCACCTTGTAATGTCCCGCGTAGTTAGGGCCCTCCGTCATTTCCTGTTGCAGTACGGCCCGATATGTTTTGGCAATCGGATTACTATTCAAATCAAGCTTTTGTGTCGCGACTACTTCTCGGGTTGTCGCCGGGTATTCGCTGAACTGGGGGAGCTTTAGCGTCAGTCAAATCTGCGGTCGTGAGAAAACCGCATTTTTGGGTATCGTGTCGCCGGTTGAAAAGCGGGAAGTAATGCGCGAGCAATCTGGTCTCTCGATTTCCCCGTGCTCGCCGGGATATTCGGATTGCTCCTTGGCACTTCTGAGGCTGCGAATTGATGGCCATACTCGATAGGGGCCTCAGGTTTAGCAAACCCGTGATGACTGGAGGAGATTTGATTGGCGTGGGGAGCTACGCTATATTCGATGGTTTGCATCCTATGAATTTACTCGAGCAGGGAATACGGCGTTACGAACATATGCGTTGGGCGCAGGAACCCAACCGGCGCACGCTTCCGTTTGCCTGGGGGCTGGAACATATCGGCGGAGACGCGAAAGAGGCGGACCCACGCGGGTTTCTGGACCGATTCGTGGAGCACACGCTCGCGCACAGCGATGAGTGGTACGCTGTAACGCCGGCGGAGGACTATTTGCTGGCCGACGATGTGCTGACATTTAGGAGCGCGATCGAGTCTCCGTGGCCGGGGAATAATCGGGTTCATGCACAATTGTTCCGAGCGCGACATACCGGGCCGGCGGTGGTGGTGTTGGCGCAATGGAATGCGCGTTGGGAAGAGCAGCAGAACGTTTGCCGGTGGCTCAACCGGCTGGGAATTACCGCGGTAAAGATGAGTCTGCCGTATCACGACCGGCGCGCAGTTCCGGAGCATGCTCGCGGAGACCATTTGGTGGGGCCGAATGTCGGACTCACGTTGCAAGCGAACCGGCAGGCGGTGATGGATGTTCGCCGAACTTTGCGGTGGTTGGAAAGCCAGGGCTACGACCGGTTGGGCGTATTGGGCACTAGTATTGGGTCTTCGATCGGGTTTGTGACGATGTGCCACGAGCCTTTGCTGCGCGCGGGAGCGTTCATGCATGTGGCGACGTATTGCGGCGAAGTGGTGGCCAGCGGGTTGACGACCATGAACGTTTGGGAATCGCTTAGCACGAAAATTTCGCATGACGATATACGGCGATATTGGTCGCCGATTAGTCCGTTTCCTTATATTTCCAGGCTAAGCGGCTCGGGACGGAAAATTCTGGCGATTACGGGGCGTTACGATCCGACTTTTTGGCCGGAGTTTACGGAATCGTTTTTTCACGCTGCGAAGCGGGAAAACTTGCAGGTGGAGAATTTATCGCTGCCTTGTGGGCATTATTCGTTGGGCGTGGCGCCGTTTAGTTGGGCGGCGGGATATAGATTTGGGACTTTTCTTTTTGAAGCTTTGGCGTGACGCTGAGTAGGTTATCGCAGACTCTCGCTGCAGGCGTTGATTAGTCTGTGACAACTGAAAAACGGAACTTCAGCGGCCAAAGCCCGCCCGCTTGCGCAGATTATGTCGTGGCCGAAGCCACGACCCACAAGACTCACGCCATCGGTGTTCTCACAGAACTGAAATCGGCTACCGGAAACGAAAGACCGTGCACACTGTGAAATCCGATTCTTTCCGAGCGCGACTAGGGACCCAATGAGCCGGCAGGATGCCGGCGCTACAAATACGGTCGCGGAGACGCGAGCTAGTGCAGGATGGCGGCGAATTTTCCTTCTTTGATTAAGCGGGCTACGGACTCAATGTCGGAGGAGAGGGATCGATCTGCTTCTACGAAGGCTGAAGCTGATCTGACTGCGTCGTAAGCTTTCTGCGCTTCGGGGCCGGTGCGCAGTGGAGCTAGCAAATCCAGGCCCTGGCAGGCGCTGAGCAATTCGATCGACAAGACATTTCGCAGGTTAGTCAGCATAGGTTCGATGCGGCGAGCGCCGGACATTCCCATCGAAACGTAATCTTCCTGGTTTGCCGACGTGGGAATGGAATCCACGGAATGAGGGGTAGACTGCGTTTTCATTTCGCTGGCTAGGGCGGCTGTGGCGACTTGCAAAATCATAAAGCCGGAGTTTAGACCCGCGTCGCGGACCAGAAATGCGGGGAGCTGGCTGGATTGCGGATTAGTCATCTGTTCGATGCGGCGCTCGGAAATTCCTGCGAGAGTTGCGAGCGCAACGGCGAGCTGGTCGGCGGCCATCGCGAGCGGTTGTCCGTGAAAATTTCCTCCGCTGATAATTTCACCTTCACCGGATTTTCCGTTTGCCGCCGCGAAGACCAAGGGATTGTCTGTGGCGCTGTTTAATTCAACGGAGATTGTCGCGCGTACTTGCGCGAGGGCGTCGCGGGCGGCTCCGTGAACTTGCGGAGCGCAGCGCAGACTGTAAGGATCCTGGACGCGCGGATCTTTTTCAGCTGCACGATGCGATTCGCGAATCGCGCTGCCTTGATTCAGGCGACGCAGATTCTTTGCGGAAATGGCATGGCCGACGTAGGGGCGAAGGCGCGCAATGCGATCGTCAAAAGCCGCTGGGCTGCCGCGTAGTGCGTCGAGAGACAGGGCGGCGGCGACATCAGCGGTATCGGCTGCAATTTCGGCGTCGCGCAAAGCGAGTGCGAGAAGGGCGAGCATCGCTTGCGTTCCATTCAAGAGCGCGAGGCCTTCTTTTGCTTCCAGAACGAGCGGGGCGATTCCGGCGGCGCGCATCGCATCTGCGCCAGGCACTTTGCGACCTTGCAAGATGGCTTCGCCTTCGCCAATCGCAACCTGCGCGAGATGGGCCAGCGGCGCGAGATCGCCTGACGCGCCAACCGAACCTTGGCAGGGAATCACCGGGTGGACGCGCTTATTCAGCATGGCACAGAGCGTTTCCGCTACCACAGGCCTGACGCCGGAAAAACCTTTTGCGATGGCGTTGGCGCGGAGAGCAAGCATTGCGCGGACTTCGGGTTCGCTGAGTGGCGCGCCGACTCCACAAGCGTGGCTGCGGACCAGATTCGTTTGCAACGTGCGAATCTGTTCGCGCGAAATTCGCACCGAAGCCATTTTGCCGAAGCCGGTGTTGACTCCGTAAACGGTTGCGTTCGATTCGATCAGGCGTTCTACAACGGCGCGCGAGGCGTTCATGCGCTCTCGGGCTGGTTGCGATAACTCGACCTCAGCGCCGCCAAGAGCGATGCTGTAAAGCTGATCCAGCGTTAGATTCTCGCCGTCAATTTGAATTCGGTTCATGTTCTAGTTTGTCGTCTTTCGAGAATTTGTTGGGCAAAACTCAGACTTCAGCGCCTGGAACTTTGCCGCGTTTTATCCTGAATTGTTGTCTTTGCTGACGATAAAATATTTTCGATATTTTTCGGGCAGCGATTTGGGTTTTCCGGCTCGGTCGCAAATTACGTGCAGCGTATCTCCGGTTGCAATCAGCTCACCGCAGGCCTGATTCAGAATTTCATAATCGAAGCGAATAGTCCTGCGCTGCGATTCGGCCACTTTAGTTCGGATCACCAGTAAATCGTCGAAGCGGGCGGGGCGTTTGTAGTGGCAATGTGCGTCGGCGACCACGATGAAGCTATCGTCTTCGGTCTCCATGCGCTTGTACTCGAAGCCAAGCTGGCGGCAAAGTTCCACGCGGCCGACTTCGAACCAGGTGAAATAATGTCCATGATAAACGACGCCCATTTGGTCGGTTTCGGCGTAACGGACACGCACTGTCGTTTCGGCATAATGAGACATCGGCGGAAAATTGTAACAGAGTGGGGCAGAGAGCGTGAGCAGGGCATAGCATTTTGTAGCGTCGAAGAAAGGCGGATGTTTGCTTGACGGCGCAACGCTCGGACGTTAGGCTTCCGAGGACTTCGATGCGCATAGTGAGCGGAATTTCCAAACGATGCCCGAGGAAAAAGAAGTAGCAGAGCCGCTACCGTCGCTTCTGGCGGACGGAATAAAACGGGAGGTTTTGGCGGTGCAGGATTACGCCAGACTCTCGTTTGAATCGCTGTCAAATCTCTTCACTCCTCCCTTTTACTGGAATGACACGCTGGAACAGATGGACATCATTGGTGTCGGCTCGCTGCCGATTATCGTACTGACGGGGTTTTTCATTGGCGGCGTGCTGGTGTTGCAAACCGCGGCGCAATTTGAGCGCTTCGGCGAAACAGCGTTGACCGGCGATGCAGTGGCGTTGGCACTGGTGCGCGAGTTAGGCCCGGCGATTACGGCGCTATTAGTGGCAGGACGCAATGCTTCGGGCATCGCTTCGGAAATCGGGTCGATGGTGGTTACCGAGCAAGTGGACGCGATGCGCGCGTTGGGCACAGACCCGGTACGAAAACTCATGACCCCTCGCGTTATAGCCACGGTGCTGATGCTGCCTCTGCTCACCGCTGTATCGGATTTCATGGGGCTGATCGGCGGATTTCTGGTGGCGTATTTTACCCTGCGGCTGGGCGCGGTGCAATTCTGGACGCGCGCCGTTCACGCGTTGGATTTTGGCGACTTGGTACAAGGGTTCGCAAAGCCCTTCATTTTTGCATTCATTATTTCGACCATTGCGTGCTTCATGGGGCTCCGAGTAAAAGGCGGAACGCAAGGGGTGGGACGCGCGACAACATCGGCGGTAGTGGTTTCCTCGGTTATTCTGCTGGTGACAGATACTTTCCTCACACGCCTTCTGTTGTGGGCATTCTCGAAATAGTTTGCGAACATACTTCTACGAAAAGCCCTTCGAAGCTAACGCTACAAAACCGAGATTTGCATCTATAATCGCGAGATGACGCGCGCGATTCCTTTGGACGGCCGCGACCAATTCAGCGCACCCGTTCCGGGCGAGCCGGTCATTACGTTCAAAGACGTCCGCATCGGTTTTGAAGACCGCGAAGTGCTGCAGGGAATTTCGTTCGAGACGGCTTACGGAGAGACAAAAGTCCTGCTGGGTGAAGGCGGGTCCGGAAAAACTCTGATCATGAAAATGGCGGCGGGGCTTCTGCGTCCGGATTTCGGCACGGTAACCGTGATGGGGCACAACATTGGCGAAATGGGAGAGAGGGAATTACTGCAATTCCGGCGGTACATTGGCTTCGTGTTTCAAGAAGGCGCGTTGTTCGATTCGATGACGGTGGCCGAAAATGTTGCGTTTCGCCTGGACGAGGAAGGCGTGCGTGAAGCCGAAGCTGATGAGCGCGTGCGAGAGGCTTTGCGATTCGTCGAAATGGAATCAGCTCTAGAAAGGTATCCGGGAGAGCTTTCCGGAGGCATGAGACGCCGCGTTTCCATTGCGCGCGCTTTGGTGGACCGGCCTCCGATTGTTTTTTACGATTCGCCTACCGCGGGACTGGACCCGGTTACCTGCCAGACGATCATGTCGTTGATTCTTCGAGGACGCGATTTGCAGGGAGCCACCTCACTGCTGGCTACGCAACGCGTGCAGGACGCGTTTGGCTTGGCGAACTTCCACTTCGATAAAAACTCGGGACGTATCTTGCGAGACAAAACAGAGGCTGATCGCGCAGCTCAGACTTCGGATCCAGCGAATCGCGCGCAGTCCGAGAAAAAAACATCGCTAGCACCAGAATCCGTAGGCAGCCCGAAAGGTGCGCAGGAGCCCGCTGGATCGCCGCCGAGCGATGGCGGAATTTCGACGACAAATGTTCTGGTGCTGCGTGACGGAAAAATTTATTTCGAAGGCGCGGCGGACGCGCTGCTGAATACGTCCGACGAATACTTGAACGAATTTCTTGCTTCAGCGAAATAGTATTTCTACACAGATCTCTGAGGAGGTAAGGCGATGCCGCAACGCAAGCAATTGACGTGGGCTGAACTTCGGGTGGGGCTGTTCGTGCTGGCCGGGTTATTCATCATGGCGGTGGCGATTTTCTACGTTACCGGGGCCGGAATTTTGGGACCGAAATACCGGATCATCACCTACCTCCCGGAAGTGGAGAGCTTGACCACCGGTGCGCCCGTGCGGCTGGACGGCTTAGAGGTCGGCAACGTGCAGACCATGCAGTTGACGCCAAACCCATCGGACAGGATGCACAACATCGAGCTGGTGCTGCGCATCGATAAGAAATTTGCGGATTCAATTCGGACCGATTCGTATGCAAGCCTGGCCACGGAAGGATTATTGGGCAACCGCTATGTGACGATATCGCGCGGCCTGACCGGATCTGTGATTCCGAATAACGGGACCATTCCGGGTAAAGCAGAAGCGGAGATGAAGGCGCTGGTGGAGAAAGGCTCGGCGTTAATGGAAAACCTGGGCTCTCTCTCGCAGGATTTGCGCGGGATCGTGGACAAGGTGCAGAACGGGCAAGGCTCCATCGGATTGTTCATGAACGATCCGGCTCTTTATAACCATTTGAATTCCACGGCGGCTCGGCTGGATGCAGTGGCCGACTCGATTCAAAAAGGCGAAGGAACCCTGGGCAAGCTGACTGCTTCCGACGAGTTGTACAACAAAGTGGACGATTTGGTGAGCGCGGTACAGCAGCAGAAAGGCACGATTGGCAAGCTGGTTTACGATCCGGCAATGTACGACAGCGCGAAGAGTTTTATGGATAAAGGGAACGGAGTGCTGGACGACGTGCGCTCTGGCAAAGGAACGATCGGAAAAGCGCTGTACGACCAGACGCTTTACAATAATTTGCGCGACGCTTCCGCGAACGTACGCGATGCTACCGGGAAATTGAATGCCAATGAAGGTACCGCGGGGAAACTGTTTAACGATCCGAAACTTTATGACAACATGACGGCGCTAACCGGCGATCTGCGGCTGATGGTCAATGATTTCCGGCAAAACCCGAAGAAATTCTTGCACGTGAAGCTGGCAGTTTTCTAAAGCAGATCTGGAAGTTGAGCGAAACGCCGGTTTGCGTCGAAGTTTGTGCTGAAAGTGCGTGGGGGAAAGCGTAATTGAAGATTAGAATCGAATCGTTGTGATGAATCTCGCCAAAACCTTCCGCTCACCGTGACAACCTTCGAATTCACAATACTGATTGCCATTGGGTCGCTGGTGGCCGGGCTGCTGGGCGCACTGACGGGGCTCGGCGGTGGGGTGGTGATAGTGCCGCTGCTGACGCTGGCGTTTGGCGTGGACATTCGCTATGCGATTGGTGCGTCGCTGGTTTCCGTGATTGCGACTTCATCCGGGGCGGCGGCTGCGTATTTGAAGGAAGGCTACTCAAACATTCGCGTAGGGATGTTTTTGGAAGTAGCTACCACGATTGGCGCGGTGACGGGCGCGTACCTGGCAGTGAGCACTCCAACCAAAGCCATCGCGATCATTTTTGGAGTGGTGCTGTTGTATTCCGCATACTCCGCGAACAACCCCCCGAAGCATTCACAAACGGACGCCCCCCCGGATCGTTGGGCAAGCTTGTTGAAATTAGATGGGCAATATCCGACCGCGCACGGCGAAAAGTCGTATCACGTTCGTAATGTGCCGGCGGGATTTGGGCTGATGTACATCGCAGGCGTGCTGTCGGGCCTGCTTGGAATTGGTTCAGGCGCGGTGAAGGTGCTAGCGATGGACCAGGCGATGCGCATTCCGTTCAAGGTGTCTACTACCACCAGTAATTTTATGATTGGAGTAACTGCGGCGGCCAGCGCGGGAATTTACTTGCATCGCGGTTACATCGACCCGGGGATTGCGATGCCAGTGATGCTGGGAGTTTTGGCCGGAGCGCTAATTGGCGCGCGCATTCTGCCGGGCGCGAGAGTTCGGACATTAAGGCTGGTGTTCAGCATCGTGATTGCGGCGCTCGCAGTGGAAATGATTCTTAAAGGCGTGAAGGGAATGTTCTAATTTTATGACCTCGGGCGCAATCTGGGACGACAAGCAATTTGAACTAGTCATCGGGAGATTATTGCGCTTCGGCGTGATTTTTGCAGCCGCTTGGGTGCTGGCGGGCGGGATCCATTATTTGATTCAGTTGCGGGGCGCCAAGCCGGATTACAAAGCGTTTCACGGCGAGCCGGCCGACTTGCGATATGCGCACGAAATCGTTCACCAAGCCTTGCAATTGAATGCGCGGGCGGTGATCCAGTTTGGGCTCCTACTATTGATTGCGACGCCCATCGCACGAGTAGCGTTTTCGGTGGTCGGTTTCGCGTTGGAGAAAGATTGGATGTATGTCGGAATTACTTTGGCCGTGTTTACCTTGCTGATTTATACGTTCCTTAGCAGTTGACGCGTTGCTTTCTTAGATAGCCGGTGGAGGCCGCGTCATTTTTCGCAAACGGCGCGGCCCCTGCCGGGATGTTGGTTTCTGTCTGATGTTGCACTCCTTGCCGAAGCCATTTGGCAGCGACGGCGTGGAAACCTGCTGCCTAATTATCGAGGGGCGGGAAACTCACCACTCCCTCGCTCGCGATTTCCACACCGCTGCGTTTGCGCTTCGGCTTGTAGTCACTGCATTCCCGAACCGGGAAGGGGACCTCTCGCGGCGGAAATGCGTATCCGCAAGCGATCAGAACTTCGTACGGTTCGTAACCCCGCACCACGTGCGCGTAAACGCACACGGCACAGAGACTGTTGCGCGACGGCGGAACGATGGCCGGAGACACGACTTGTGCCTCACGCGCCTTGGCACCGTGCAGTCGCGGAAGATTCAGCGTGATCAGTTTTGGTCCTCCTTTCCCGGTAAGCCAGGATTTCAGCATTACCAGCGCGAGACGGACGAACAGAAACACAAGCACGGGAGCGATTCCGAAAAGAAACGGCAACATAGAAGTGGCATAAGCGGACAAATCCGCCGCCATTGCCTTGGTCCAGAATTCAAAAGCTGGGATTCAGGAAGTTACGCGCAGGTGGGGATGAAACCGAACCCCAGACGGCGGCGTAGTTCCGCGTCCTCAGTGAACTGCATCGAATTGGGGTCTTGCTTCAACATTTCGGATTCTCTCCCGATGCTACATTTTCGGGGAGGAAACCGCTTGGGACAACCGGAAACGTTTGAATGGAGAATATTCGTTAGCGAATGGCGCTATGCGCGCGCGAAAGGGAATCCAGAAACAGCGGGCAAGGCCTTTTTTAGCTTGGCACTTGCGATTTGCGGAGGAAGCTGAAGAGGGAATCGCGCAGCAGGTAAATGGAAGCGGCGGTGGTGACCAGGGTGAGAATGGCGCCGTCGAGGAAAACTCCTGCCGGAGTTTGGTGGAAGACGGTGGAGAAGAAATAGTAGGCTCCGGCGGCAAGGAAGACGCCGACGAAAGAAAGCAGGTTCGCGGCGGCGATTACTCCGCCTTTTTGTTCGGGGCGCGGACGATGCTGGATCAAGGCGTTCAGTGGTACGGCGAAGAAGCCGCCGAAAAAGCCGAGCAGGCTCAGGTCCGGAATGCGCAGACGCACTGCGGACACGATGAGGCCGCCGAACTTTACGGCTATCGTGCCGCCTTGATGGAACATTACGGTGCTGAGCCAGTGCGCAAGCAGAGCGGCGGGCTGGCTGAAGTAAAGCAAGGCTCCGAAAGTCGTCATGCCCATCGCGCCGATGGGAATTAGGCCCATTTCAATTTTGCCGCGCGAGAGATAGCCGGCCGCAAGGCTGCCGAGTCCTATACCGATGCCGACGGCGGCTTGGAGATAACTGGTGCGCGTATCGTCAATGTGCAGGAGATCGTGGCCGTACACCACGATAGTGAATTGAAGCAAGGCGGCGAGAAACCACAGATAGGTGTTGCCGACTACGGACCAGAAAAGCACGGCGTCGGCGTAAATTATTTCTAGCTGTGCAATAAGTTCGCCGACGGGGTCCCAGCGAAATGCTCTATGCGGGTCGGCTGCGGGAATGTGAGAGATTCCGAAACTTGTAGCCAGGCCGAAGCAGGTGAAGGCAAAGAGCAGCCAACCTGCGATGGCTTCATGACCTCTGTATTTTTCAGCCATGATGCCTGCAGCCATGGTGGCGGAGATGCTGGCTACAAACGTTCCGAGCTCGATGACGCCGTTTCCCCACGACAACCGATTGTCTGGAAGCAGCTCAGGCAGCAGACCGTATTTCGAAGGTCCGAAGAGAGCCGCTTCCATGCTAATCAGAAAAACCGAAGCGCATTCCATGGGCAAGTTTTCAAGATAAAGGCCAAGGATGGTGAAGGCCATCACCAGGAGTTCGAGCAGTTTGGTGCCGATGGTGACGCTGCGTTTGCTGTAGCGATCGGCAAAATAGCCGCCGGTCATGGAAAATAAAATGAAGGGAATTGCAAACAGAGCGCCCACGATGAGAATCAAGCGGTCGCGAAAATGACTGGGGAAATCCATGGCCACGATGATGTAAATGACCAGGAACTTGACGGCGTTGTCGTTGAAGGCGGTTTGAAACTGGGTGGCGATCAGGCTCCAGAAGCCGGCTCGCCAGGGGCCTCCGGCTTTGGGTTTTGGTTCTCTCTTCATGAGGTGCGGTGTGAAAAACCGTGCAGCTCTGTTGATAGCAAATGTTGAAGCCGAGCCAGTCTAACCAGTGCGCTGCTGACTGGCAAGATGGAACGAAAATGTGTTAGAGAGTTTGTCTATGACAAATAAATGGCCGAAAGACATGCCCGTAAGGCAAGTGCGAATCGCGCGTCCGACTTACAAACTCGAAGAAGTTCTGCGTTTTTATTCCGAGGGACTGGGGTTAAAACTTGTCGGCTCATTCAAGGAGCACGAAGGATATACGGGCTACATGCTCGGTCTACCGGGAACCGACTACCATTTGGAATTCACGCAACATGCTGCGGGAAGTGCGTGCCCGGCGCCAAGCCGAGACAATTTGCTGGTGTTTTATATTCGCGACAAAGAATCTATTGACCGAATCGCAAGTCGGCTTTCTGCTCTTGGCTATCCGTCCGTTGTACCTGAAAATCCTTACTGGAAGGAAAAAGGTGTGACGATCGAAGATCCCGACGGCTGGCGCGTGGTGCTGATGAATTCAGGGGGGATCTGAGGATCTGAGCACGGTGTGCGGTGATGCGACGCGGAGTCCCATTGGCGGTCACTTCTTCACCTAATTTAAACCAACCAACGTATAAGTCACTGTAAATCTGGGGCCTTTCGCGGTATATGGTGGCAATGGAGTTGCAGTCAGCCACCTCGAGCGGAGGTGTGGCATGAGCAGACTTTGGCAAAACCTTCAGTACGCCGTGCGCTTGCTGGTAAAGAGTCCGGGGTTCACAGTGATCACTGTGCTGACGCTGGCATTGGGCATCGGCGCCAACACCGCGATATTTTCAGTTGTTTACGCGGCGCTGCTGCGGCCTCTGCCTTACTACCAGCCCGATCGCCTGATCACACTGGGCGAGGGGCGCGCGCAAAAACAAAGCGGATTTGCTCAAGACACGGATTGCTCGAATCCGGATTTTCTCGACTGGCAGAAGATGGCGAAGAGTCTTCAGTCGTTGACGGCTTACAGTGGCAACACTTTTACATTAACTGGAAACGGCGAGCCCAAGAGCGTTTTCGTAACGGAAGTTAAGCCGAACTTTTTTTCGACATTGGGAGTGCAGCCGGCCTTGGGCCGAGGGTTTGTTGACGGCGAGGAAGTAGGCGACGGCCCGCATGTGGCGATGCTGACCAATGCATATTGGAAAAGCGATTTTGGCGGCGATCCGGGAGTGATTGGCCGCACGATACGGTTGGACGGCAAGCCGGTGACAGTGGTGGGAGTACTGCGGCCTGATTTTCAATTCTCGCCGGCGAATAATCCTCTTTGGGTTCCCCTGCATCCCAGCCTAGACAGCGCAACGCGCCGGAGCTACCGCTGGCTGAACGCAATTGGCCGTCTGGCGCCCGGCGCGAATATGAAGCAAGTGCGCGCGGAGATGGACGGCATCACGGCGGAATTGGCGCGCGAATATCCGCAACAAGACGGCGCCGTGTTTGTGGTTATGGGAAGCTTGCGCAACAAAATCGTGGGAAAAATCCGCCCACTGCTGCTGGTTTTGTTCGGAGCGGTGGGATTTGTTCTGCTGATCGCATGCGCCAATGTGGCGAACTTGATGATGACGCGTTCAATCGGACGTCGCAGGGAATTTGCCGTGCGTAGTGTGTTGGGCGCGAGTCGCGGCCAACTGCTGACCCAATTGCTGACGGAGAACGTTTTGCTGGCCACGCTCGGCGCAGCGGTTGGATTCATCACCGCACAGTGGGGAGTGAACCTGTTGATTGCCGCAATCCCCAACGTGGTGCTGGCAACGCTGCCTAATCTTCGAGAGGCTGGCGCGAATCTTCCGATCGTCAGCTTCCTTGCTGGAGTTACGCTATTGACGGCAATTCTTTTTGGCCTGGCGCCGGCGCTATCGATCTCGCAAACGCGAATCAGCGAGGAATTGAAAGATGAATCGCGTGGAGGAACGAGCGCGTCGCACGGCCGCATGCGTAATGCGTTCGTGGCCGCCGAAATAGCGATCTCACTGGTACTGCTGGTGGGCGCGGGACTCGTGTTGCAGAGTCTGCACGCCTTGCTGCACCAGAATCCCGGATTCGACCCGGGACATTTGCTGACTTTCTCCGTGAATCTGCCGGATTCCGCCTATCCGACCCAGCAGGAATATCCATTTGACAGTCCTGCGGCAATTCAGTTCGAGCATCAGTTCAGCGAGCGCCTTCGCAATCTGCCAGGAGTGGAAAGCGTAGGCATGACCACGGCCATACCGATCGGCGGAAGCGGAGCCACGATTCGGTTTGTTGTGGAGGGCAGGCCCGTAGCCGTGGGACAAGAAGATGAGAGCGACATCATTACCGCGAGTCCGGGATATTTTCCGACACTGAGAGTTCCGCTGGTTTCAGGGCGAGTGTTTGCTGACACGGATAGTCACGATGCGCCCCAGGTTATCGTGGTGAACCAAGCCTTCGCGAACAAATATTTCCCCAACGAACAGGCGGTTGGAAAACGGGTTCGTTTCACATTTAACGCGAAGGAGCCGTA
Organism: uncultured Acidobacteriota bacterium; assembly: GCA_963714785.1. Lineage (GTDB taxonomy): Bacteria > Acidobacteriota > Terriglobia > Acidiferrales > UBA7541 > Palsa-295. Next base: position 944,042 of record CAVQQE010000011.1, on the reverse strand, counting down.
CCGGCAGATCGTGGGAGTGACAGGGAATGTGATGCAGGACGATCTCGCAGGTCCGCCGCCACCCGTTCTTTATGCTCCCAACGATCAGGGACCTTCGACGTTTTTGTCTTACATGATCAGGACCGAAGGCGAACCGGGAGCGTTTGTGGGCACTGCCTTAGCGGCGCTCCACTCAATGGATTCGCAATTGCCGATGGTCGCGCCCAGCACTATGGAAGATTTCACGGCGCAAACGCCGGCGGTTTTCCTGCGACGGTATCCGACATACTTGATTGGAAGCTTCGCAGCACTGGCTGTAATTCTGGCCATGGTGGGGCTGTATGGTTTGCTGTCGTTCACGGTGACGCAAAGAACGCGCGAGATCGGCATTCGCGTGGCGTTGGGAGCGCAACAGCGCGACGTTCTGCGGCTGATTATGGGGCAGGGAATCGGCACGGTTTTCTTCGGTGTGGGAGTTGGGGTGGTTGCCGCGCTGGCATTGACGCGGTTGATGTCGAGTTTGCTTTTTGGCGTGCAGCCGACGGACGCTCTAACGTTTTTGAGCGTGATTGCTTTGGTGTTTCTAGTAGCGATGGCGGCTAGCTATATTCCGGCGCGTCGCGCTGCGGGCGTGGACCCACTGGTCGCACTGCGTCACGAATGAACGGGTGACAGCCGGATGACAGCGAAAATCGTTAGGCCAGAACGCGGAGAGCGGGCTTGACGGGTTCGGGCGGAAACGGCGTTGTCGTAGCGGGCAGAGGCGTTTCGCGCTTGTGATATTTGGTTTCGACGTAATCGTCGAGCAGCCTTTGAAACGCTGCGGAAAGCTCGTCGTAATTTCCTTCCAGCGTGGTGAAATGTTGGCCGTCGATGTAAACGGGACAACGCGGTGATTCGCCTGTGCCGGGTAAACTGATTCCAATGTTGGCTGCTTTCGATTCCCCGGGGCCGTTCACAATGCAGCCCATAATCGCCAGTTTCAATTCTTCGACGCCCTCGTAATAGCGCTTCCACTCCGGCATCTTGTCGCGAATGTAGCCCTGGATACTTTCCGCCAGCTCCTGGAAGGTTGTGCTGGTGGTGCGTCCGCATCCGGGGCAGGCCGTTACGCTGGGCGCAAACGTGCGCAGGCCGAGCGATTGCAACAGTTCGCAGGCGGCATAAACTTCCTCGCGGCGATCTCCACCGGGGCGCGGTGTCAATGAAATGCGTATCGTATCGCCAATTCCTTCACCGAGCAGGATTCCCATGGACGCGGCAGACCAGACCAGGCCCTTCGCGCCCATTCCGGCTTCGGTGAGACCAAGGTGCAGAGGCTGATCGGTTTTTTGCGCAAGGTCGCGATAGATTTCAACGAGGTCGTGGGGACGGGAAACTTTGCACGAAATAATGATCTGGTCTTTGCGCAAACCTGATTCGAGCGCTAATTCCGTGGACTCCAGCGCGGAAAGGACCATGCATTCGTTGATAATTTCTTCGGAAGTTTTGCCCAGGTCGCGGTCCGTGTTCTCCTGCATCTTGCGCATCACGAGTTCTTGATTCAGTGAGCCGCCATTCACGCCTATGCGAACGGGCTTGTTGTGATCGCGCGCCACTTTGCAGATGGTGGAAAATTGCTCGTCGCGGCGCTGGCCGTGGCCAACGTTGCCTGGATTGATGCGGTACTTGTCGAGCGCGGCGGCGCAATCGGGATATTTCTTCAGCAGCACGTGGCCGTTGTAATGAAAATCACCGATTAGGGGTACGTCGCAGCCCGAGTCAAGCAAGCGCTTCTTAATTTGGGGTACGGCGGCAGCCGCTTCCGGGATATTTACCGTGATGCGGACGAGTTCGGAGCCAGCCTGCGCTAGTTCAAAGCACTGTTGCGTAGTAGAGCCGATGTCGACGGTGTCCGTGTTGGTCATGGATTGCACGACCACGGGCGCGCCTCCGCCGACCTGAATCTTGCCGACTTTAACCCCTACAGTTTGGTGGCGTTTCTGCGTCATCTGTTATCTATTGTAGCGAAGTAGCGGGAAGTTGGGTAGCGCGTGGGTCGAGATGCGTTGCTTGAAAAATTGGAGGTTCGAGGCCCCGAAAGACCCGCCAAGGAAGGGCATCCACGGTAATTGACCGGACCTTGCCGATTGCCAGTCTCAAAAACCTAGTATTCGGGACGCCGTGCGGCAACGCCATTTGCTTTGTTGCTGCGCACCGGCGGAATAATCGTGGCCATCTTGCGAATCATGGCCAGAACTAGTTTCTTGTCGTCGTCAGAAAGCGTGGTGGAGTACTTCTTGATGTCGGCCAGGAAGCGAATCTCTTCTTCAGACAGTTCTCCCAGCATTTTGCGCGTCTCGCGGTCTTGAGGAGTATCGCTGCCGGGGAAAAAGTCGGCCAGCGAGATCTCCATGGCTTCCGCGATTTTCGCCAGCGTCTCGAGCGAGGGAACGGTGTGGCCGTTTTCCACGCGCGAAAGGTAGCAACGCAGGAGTCCGGTGCGGCGTTCGATGTCGCCCTGCGACAGGCCGCGATCGCTACGGTAAGACTTGATCACTTCACCGATATTAACTTTAGGTTTCTCTTTTGGCATTGTTATCTTTCCTATAACTGGGGCGTATCTTACGAGTTACTCTCTGACAGGTGCAAGACAATTTTCGATATGATGTTTCCTGACAGGAACATCCTGATTTAGCCAACGGATTGCGGGACAGCAGAAGACTCTAACGGCGGGCTAGTACGTTTTCCCGCGCGCTTGTTGGCGTAGAGTTCCTGGTCCGCGCGATCAAGCAATTCCTGGGGAGTCTCGCCCGGTTTGTAGTCGGTCCAGCCCCGCGAGAATTGCAGGCAAATTTTTTCTTCGCCGCAATAAAATTCGAGGCCTTCGATACGCGCGAGCACGTGACGAACTTCTTCCGCGCGGCATTCCGGCAGCAGAGCCATAAATTCGTCACCGCCGAGACGCACGGCAAGATCCGAGCCGCGAATCGCGCGCTGCAAACGATCGGCGAATCCCTTCAGCAGAGTGTCGCCTGCAGCATGCCCGTGCCTGTCGTTCACCTGCTTCAAGCCATCCAGATCCATCAATAAGACGGTGAGCGGGCGTGCGTGGCGCTGAGCGCGGCTCATTTCCTGGGCCAGGCGCTGTTCACCCGAGCGGCGGTTGTAAAGGCCGGTCAATTGATCGAGTGCAGCGAGCTTGTAAACCTCCGAGGCTAGGCTTTCGACTTTGGCCAGCGAATTAATCTGGTCGGCTAGCTGGTTGCGCAACTTTGAAATCATGTGCTGTTGATAGATGAGATAGACGCTGGATACCAGAACAATTCCCACAAGCGCGCGCACGGCTTGGTTCAGATAGAAAGAATAAGTGTTTTGCTCGAGACTCAATAGGGCGGGGAAAGCAAACGATGCCACGGCAATAGTCAAAAGCAATATTAAAGCGAAGGTGGTAGACCACAGCCACCATTGGCGGCGATCCAGGTGGCGAAGATTATCGCGTAAATGTTCGGGCGGGTATTCGGGGCCGCCGAAGGCGGGCTGCAGCGTTCGCTCATTAGTTGTAGTCATTTTATTCAGAAAACGATTGCCTAGCGCCGGAATAAACGTCTGACCTATTAATTACAGGTTCCGGGCGCGAAATTCTACACGTAAGTTCCGCGCCGTTTCCATCAGGGTAACCGGTCTTCCCCGACAAGAGATTGTTTCGCTCGCCGACGATAGTTTCCGCCAGCTAACAAGGCAAGCCTTTCCTGGGACAAAGAATTCCGCGACCTAAATGTAAGCGTAGTTGAGCGAAACGGTCGTTCGAAATCCTTCGTGCTTCGTATGCTGAGCAAATTTCCGCCGGCGATCTGAATTTCGATTTCCTGGATTAATTTGACTGCGTGTTTCAACGCGCACGGCCAGTTCACTCGAGGAGATTTTATGAAAAAGAAGATTGCTTGGTTGTTTCTCGTGGCGGTCGCTTTGTTGATGGTTCCAGTTTCACACGCTTCAGCGGTTACCAGCACAGGTTGGAGTATCGACGGAACGCAGCCGCCCCAGCCGCCTATCCCTTACCCAGGGGGCTAAGAATTCCCAAATGAGTAAGTAGCGGGAGGGGAAGTTCCGGCTTCTCCTCCTGGGCTTTTGTGCTAGGATTTAACGCAGCCGGATGACAATTTTCACCCAATTCGTGTGGTTGGCCGGTGTTTTGCTTGAAGGTGCCATCCTGATTCGAGCTATTTATGGCAAGTTCTTGACGAAATATTATTTGTTCTACCTGTACATTGCCTCTGTGTTTCTGGGTTCTATATTTCTGTATGTCGTAAACATTGTAATACCATTACGCCTTGGACACTTCTATTGGTCTGTGAACTTCATGACCTTGTCCTTGGGATGCGGAGTTATTTTCGAAATATCGCGGCAGGTCTTTGCACACCGCGTCACTTTAGATCGTGTCGCTCGATGGTCCATGGCAATCACTTTCGGCGCGATTTTTTTCTTGGTCTCGGTACACGCATTTTTGTTGCCGCAGTGGAATCCAACGGCGAATAGTGCGGACCTGGAAAGGGATCTGCGGATAGCCCAGGCCATTGTATTGATGACAATACTTTTCCTCACAGGATATTACCGCATCGAGACGGGCAAAAATATCAAAGGAATGATTTTGGGGTTAGGAGTTTATGTAGGTGCAAGCATACTGTCCCTGAGTCTGCGTCTGCTAATCGGGCCTGCATTCGAGGCGGCGTGGAGCATAATCCAAAGTTCCTCCTACCTCGCGGCGCTCTCAATTTGGGCGGTTGCACTGTGGGCTTACGATCCCGGGCCCGCGCCGAGGCCCCCCATTTCCGGTGGGGAATATCGAACGTTGGCTGGGCGTACGCAGCAACTTCTGGGATCGATCAACGATCAGTTAGATGGGACGACTCCGCGATGATTCAGTTTGTATTTTCGTTGCTAATCGGCGTCGCGCTTCTCTTAATTCTCTATTTCTTTGCGCGCGGAGGCAAGGTTTCAGCAGAAGGCAGTGCCCAACAGCTTAGGGAAGCCAAGCAGACCCTCGATTCATTGCAGTTTGGTTTACTGCCGAACGATCTGGTACATAGAATTTTTGCAAGAGAAGACCTGGAGTATGTTCGCAGGGCCGCGGCACCACAGGTTCAATCGCTCTTCCTTTCAGAACGCAAGGACATCTCGCTAGCTTGGGTGCGACGCGTCCGTGGAGCAATTTTGAGCTTGATGCGTTTTCACCGAGGACATGCAAGGTTATACGCGCAGCTTAGTCTCTCAACGGAACTGCTTTTAGCGGTTAATTTTGCCCGGCTTCTGATGGTATGCCGACTTCTGGAGATCGCGTTGTATCTTCGCGGACCGTACGCGGCCCCCGGAATGGTGCGAACTGTGGCGGCTGCCGCAGGAACGGTGTGCACGATCTCAGAAAAATCTCTCGTATTCCTGAAAGTGAACCAGATCGATCCGCTTAAAAACGATCCATCGCATCACGGCGCATCGGTGTAACGAACCATGGCCTTTTCCACGAACTATACGAATGTCGACCAAGCCGAGGACGACCTGCGGCGGCGTTCGCTGGCATACATGGCGGCTCCATTGGAACGCCTGATTTATTTAGGATCTACGCGCGATTACAACACCGGGCTTTACTATCACGATGGCCTCGCGTCGCTCTTTTCCGAGATGGTTGCGTGCCAGGCGCTGGCGAACTGCCATCGCGAAGCGTACCAGCAGGTTTTGCAGTCTTCTATCGAGGATCTCGTTCGGCAGCTCGATTCTTACGTTCAATCCACAAATTCCGCGCCCCGTGATTTCATTGCGGCGTGGAAAAACTTGCAACCGTACCGCGTTGCGGTCCCGGCTGAGACCGACCCGCTAGCAGCGGAATTTCTATGCTCCAACGTCAAGATCGCACTGTCGATTTGGGAAACTCATCAGAATGGCCATTCCCGGCAGCCACTAAACGCATCGCTACCGCAGTAACCTGCCCGATAATCTCCGCTTCTGTAGGGTAAGCAAATTGCCTCAGAGCGCATCCCGAAAGGGGATGAGGGATTAGCGTCAAATTGGAGTCGCGCGCTTCACACCAGGAGCATGCGTAGCCTTCGCGGAGCTCCACAAAATAGATCGGCCGGTCAAGTTCAGTTCGCCATCCACAAACCGCCACGCGCCTTCTGTGACTATCAATTTGGACGAATGAGCCTGGACGCAATAGCGGATCCATGGTGCGGTCCTGCATGCCGATAAACCCGTACTGGCAGTTGCGCACGTCCAATTTCTGAATCAGAGCGATCGGGACTTCACCCCAGACTTCCACCATGCGCGAAATCAAGCTGGTCGTCTCTACTTGAAAGCCAGGATCGAACCGGACAGGGAAGCGGATGGCGCGCTCTCGGTCGGAGACTTCGATGGAAGCTAAGTGAGTGTTGTGAAGGGGCAAAGTAGAGTGATAACGGACAGTGTCCTCCAATTCCACTCCGAAGATGCTAAGGAGATCTACGAATTTGGCGCGGTAGATCACGCTTAAGGTGAACAGTTTGTAGATGCTGGGAACCGAATCTTTGTTCTCGAGCTGTGTAAGCCACGCGTTCGAGATCGAGAATTCTTCGTTCTCGCGGTCTTCTGCGATTCGGCGGCTGAGCTCTTCCACTTCGCGAGTGGTAATGCCGAGACGATGCCGCAACTCTCTAAGGCGATCCCCAGGATGGACGAGCAGCATCATAGCCTCTGGGTGAACTCTACTTCGTTGAATGTGGATTTGAAATTGGCATTTAGGGCTGTGATATTAAGATTAAAGGTATCCGGGGGGTGAATCAACCTTTTTGATAAACTTGAACGAGTTTCTCGGCGGATAAAAAGAATACGAATTGAGCTGTCCCTGCTTGCAATGATAAGCAATATTCCATTTCGTCGAACGGGATGTATCCGCGCAGCGATATAGATCGGGGGCGGTTTCTCTTTACGCGTCAGTGTGATTTGCAGAGCTGGCCCCACGCCAGTGACTGTGCCAATCTGGTGCTACTGTAATACCCATTTTGGAACCAATTTGGGAGTCAATGAGGAGCGAGATTATGGGCGCATTCTCTGGTACCCCATCGAATCCAACCGGCGGAAGCGGACCGTATCCCAACAAACGCGAGGTCCCGCGCTTTAGTCTCATTGCCACCGTTGTGCTCCGCGAGCCGGACAGTGACACTAAGATTTCCGGGCGAATTTCCGAGCTCAGCCGCAAGGGGTGTTACGTGGACACTCTGATTACCTTGCCGGAGGGCACGCCGCTTGAAGTCCGAATATCCCGCGATCAAGGCGTCTTCGAAGCAATGGGCAAGATTGTTTATGTGCAAACGGGAATGGGCATGGGTGTCGCGTTCCTGGAAGTTGCCGCAGAGCAGTTGAAGATCCTCGATACGTGGCTAACTGAACTTTCCGCCTAACACGCCTGCACTGGACCTGCTATTTTCGCAGTTCGCGCTTTGGCATTTCTTCTGCTCACCTAAAAATTCGGATTCTTCGCACCGTACGGTAAGATATATATGCCGAGTCCTGGGAGGGATGTTTGAACTTTAGCGCGAACACGCGACAGTTAGGTGACGTTACAGTGGTGGATGTGCGGGGCGGCTTCACAAACCCGGAAGGGGAAGCAGTTCATGAATTGCTACTGGATCTATTTCGAGAAGGGCGCACGAAGGTCTTGCTGAACTTTCGTGACGTTTCCTATCTGGACAGTTCTGGAATCGGCCAGCTCGTTCGCAGCCTGTACACCGCCAGAAATAATGGCGCGGAATTGCGGGCCGTGAACCTGAGCGCGCGAGCCGCGGAAGTTTTGCGTTTGACCAACCTGCACCGGATATTCACAGACTTTCCTGATGAAGGGTCCGCGATCGAAAGCTTCGTATCTTAGGTTCAATAATCCGAATTTTCCCAAATAAATTCAGCGGAATTGCGCCGCGCTGTTCATTTGCCTGGTTCGCGCGGCGGGCCCCGGCGGGACTTCAAAAAGACCCTGTACCAACGGTCAGTTTCCGATGTGAACAAACCTGAACCTTTTGGGCGTTGCTTAGGTTTCCGACTCGCGCCTACAGTGATTCATATCGGTCCTAGAGGACTGATTCCGCTCATCGCTGAGTTTGGACAAGGAGACATTCTATGTGGACAAAGCAGCCGCAAACCGAAGTTCCCAGCTATTCTCCGTCGCCTGTGCCCCCTTCGCAGACCACGGCCGCTCCATCCCAGAGCACGAACTATGCAGCCCGGCCGAGCGCGCCGAGCGCACGGAGCGTGGCCTGCCTGGGCGAAACGATTGAGGTTAAGGGCAAAATTTCAGGCGAAGAAGATTTGCAGGTTGACGGCAAGGTCGAAGGGCCGATCTCGCTGCAAGGCCAGCGCTTGACGGTGGGCCGTACGGGCAAACTCAATTCCGAAGTTACCGCGCGCGAAGTTGTGGTGTACGGCAACGTTCACGGCAATGTGCGAGCGAGCGACCGCGTGGAAATCAAGAAAGACGGGTCAGTGACCGGCGACGTGATCACCGCGCGTATCAGCATCGAAGACGGCGCCTTCTTCAAGGGACGCATCGAAATCGAGCGCGGGAAACAAAACGCGTCGAACTCGGAGCGTGAGGGCGAGTTGGTTTCGGCGGGCGCGGCGGCAGACTAGGGTTCGCTTTAGCCCAGTCAATAATTTTTAGGTATTCGACGAACCCGCGCGACTTGTGGGAAGCGGCTATTCATTCTCGCGCGGGTTTTTGTATTCGTCTGGAACGTCATCTTCAGGAACTTCTCGGGTCTTGATCTCGCCTTGATCGGCGTCCGGTGCGTTTTCAACTCCACTCACATATTCGGCCTCGAGCGCCTGGCCTTCTTCTACCAACTCTTCCACGCTCTCGGTATCAACTTCTTCATCGCGGGGCAGGCCTTGAATATCTCCGGACTGTCCTCCGGCCGCAGGACCCAGGCCACGTCGGCCTTGGGTTAGCATGCCGGAGTTCACCTCGCTGGTGCGGCCAGCGGGGCCTGGAATGTTTCGGCGAACGGAACTTTCCGAGCGTACGGACTTCTTTTTGCGGCTTGATTTCTTGGCTGCCGGTTTCTTTTTCAATGCCGTCTTCTTGGAATTCATGGAGCTCGGCTTCTTGGAAGCGGTCTTCTTGCGGCTTTTCTTTTTCCTTGGCATAAGAAGAAAAGTCTATCACCACCAAATCCAGCGAACAATGCGAGACTAGAACGAGAAGGGTGACCCAAAGATGCCGAGAGTCTTGCAGCGGTGCTCAGCATCTAACAGGGAGCTTGGTATCTTTCACATCCTATGGCTAACGAAAAAACGCCCATCGCTGGAAGCAAGGGTGCGAAGAAGTTCGATTGGAAACTGCTGCCCGATGTGCTGGCGCTGCTGAAGCCACGGCGGGGAGTGATCGCGATCGGCTTCGTGCTGATGATCATCAACCGGTCGTCGGGACTGATCCTGCCGGCCTCCACGAAATACCTGGTGGACGATGTGATAAACAAAAGGCAATCCAATCTTTTGTTGCCGATCGTTGTTACCGTCGTTGCTGCGACAATTATTCAGGCTATTACGTCTTACTCGCTCACCCAGCTTCTTTCCAAATCGTCGCAGCGAATGATCACTGAGCTTCGCATCAAAGTACAGGCGCATGTGGGAGGTCTGCCAGTGTCGTTTTACGACGCGAACAAAACGGGCGTATTGGTTTCGCGCATCATGAGCGACGTGGAAGGTGTGCGGAACTTGATCGGCACCGGGCTAATCGAGTTTGCCGGCGGAATTCTAACCGCGGTGTTCGCGTTAATCGTGCTGCTGCGAATCAGCGCAAGCATGACCGCGGTGGCGTTTGCCGTTTTATTGATCTTTGCTTTGGGATTGAATCGCGCGTTCAAGACAATTCGGCCGATTTTTCGCGCGCGTCCAAAAATTAATGCTGAGGTTACGGGTAGGTTGACGGAATCTCTCGGCGGCGTTCGCGTAGTGAAGGGGTATCACGCAGAAGCGCGTGAAGAAAAGGTATTTGCCGCGGGGGTGCAAAGGCTGCTGGATAACGTATTAAAAACGCTTACGGCTACCTCCCTGATGGGCCTGGGCGCCACAAGCCTGATGGGCATCGTTAGTGCTTCGATTATGTTTCTGGGCGCGCGGCATATTCTAGCCGGGACCATGACGCTTGGCGTTTTTCTGGAATACACAATTTTCCTGGGACTGCTCGTTGCGCCCGTGTTTCAAATTGTTGGGATCGGGCCCCAGATAACGGAAGCTCTGGCCGGGCTAGAGCGGACGCGCGAAGTTCTGAACGAAAATCTGGAAGACGAAAGTCCGAATCGGAGGGACCGGCTTGACCGGATTACCGGACGCGTGGCATTTGAAAATGTGAGTTTCTCGTATGACTCGGGAAAACCGGTGCTGCGCGACATAAGTTTCGAGTCCGAGCCTGGTACAGTAACCGCGCTTGTGGGTCCATCTGGCGCGGGCAAATCAACGATCATCGGCTTGATCGCTGCGTTTTACACGCCCACCGGCGGGCGCGTCCTGGTGGATGGGCATGATTTATCGCGCGTACGCCTGGATTCTTATCGCTCGCAACTCGGAGTTGTGTTGCAGGAAACCTTCCTGTTCGACGGCACCATACGTGAAAATGTGGCTTTCTCGCGCCCCGAATCCAGCGAGGAGGAAATCATGGCGGCCTGCCGCATCGCACGCGTAGATGAATTTGCGGACGCGTTTGAAAAGAAATACGACACCATCGTCGGCGAACGCGGCGTGAAACTTTCAGGCGGCCAGCGGCAACGCGTTTCCATCGCGCGCGCGATCTTGGCCGATCCCCGCATCCTGATTCTCGACGAAGCTACTTCCAGTCTGGATTCCGAATCCGAGGCGTTCATTCAAGAAGGGCTTCGCTATCTGATGCGCGGACGAACGACGTTTGTGATCGCGCATCGTCTATCCACCGTGCGCCGCAGCGATCAAATCCTGGTAATCGAAGCGGGCCGAATCATCGAGCGCGGTACGCACGCTTCGCTCTACGCTGCGGGCGGGCGTTATTACGATCTCTATACAAAGCAGCACGGCGTGGAATCCAATTTATTTCTTGCGCCGGGAGAAGGCGGTTCGGAGTCGAAGGATGAACCAGACTCAGAGACACAACCCCCGTCGAGCGCCAGCGATTCCGCTCTGCCCGAGGCCATCCGCTTAATACGCGGGCAGAACTAATGTTTGTCGTGAGAAGAAACCAAAACGAAAAGATTCGCCGCTATTTTGATTTCCAACCAGCCGGCGGGGAACTGATTGGCCAAAACTCGGGGGCCGGTCTGAGAAATTCAATCGCCACTTGTGCCAGGCCGGCGTGCTCACGTCCCATGTAGGAGACGCGTCCTTCGCGCTCGTCCCAATTTTGGGGATTCATTAGCGTGACTTTCTGGCCTAAGGCTACTTTCGTTCCCAACATCACTAGCGCTCCGTGCGCGCTTACCGTCACGGTAAAAGTTTCTTCTTGAAAGGGCCTGTTGTCCGCGGATTCACCGCGAATCGCGACGGGAACGTCCGCGAGTACCCGTTCACTTCTTCTATTTTCCGGCTGCGCCATTTGCTTTCTTCCCCCCTTGTAAGGCACGCCCAGGAAAATGCCTCGCCTACTATTGTCCAATATCAATGGAAGATGGAAAAAACGATTGCGCGAGTATCGGCGAAGTAACCCTGCAGTGGGTGCGGGCAAACGAAAATTCTACGCACCGGAGCGGAAGTTCCGACTCAGCTTATGTCAGGAAATTGGCTCCGATGGATGGTGCTCGAGGAGGGAATCGAACCCACACGGCCTTGCGGCCACCGGATTTTGAGTCCGGCGCGTCTGCCAGTTCCGCCACTCGAGCTTTCTGTTGCAACTCTATCCTAATGAATTACTTGCTGCAACCCTGTGCCTTCGATGTTCGCTGCAGCCAGGACTCCAGTGTCGGTAGTGGTGTCGGTTGGAGTCTCTGTATGTGCAACCAATCGCTCGAGGGCGGTGGGCCGGGCTATTGCGTATCACCGAGCAGTTTCAGTTTCTGTTCGGCATTGTCCCTAATCGCATTACGGCTCTGCTCGTTGTCGGTCGTGTCGGAGGACAAAAGTTCCAGCGCTTTCTTGGCGTTCTGGCGTGCCAGATCCTTCTGGCCATTGGCAAGATAAGCATCGGAAAGACTATCGTAAACATTTGGCGAATTCGGATAAGCCGCAAGGTTGAGTTTCATGATTTCAACTGCGCCTTTGGTATCGCCGAATTGAATGTGATCGTATCCCACGAAGTTCACGGTACCTTCGGAAAACAGGTTGGCTTTGGGATCGTGTTGGCGGATTTCTTCCAGAAGCTGTCCAACTTTGGCCGCGCCGCCGGGCAGGTCTATCTGATCCAGGATGTGTACCTCCGAAGGGATTGCGGAAGCATTCTCAGTGACAGGTGCTCGTCCTGGAGTCTTAATCAACGTAGTCACGTACCAGTCCACGATAATTCCCCTCAGCTCCGGATGGACCGCAAACATATTCACCCCGTGGCCGCCTGTGGCGTAATGAGCGAACGTTTTCCCCGGATTTGAGGTGAGGCTATAGAGCCACTCAATCGCTAGGACAATGGTGGGGAATTCATCGTCATCGGCGACGGAGAAAAACACTGGCACTTTTGCCGAGTTGCGCAGGAATTGGCGCCCTTTTAGGTCTGTAATCCCCGAGAGCAACGCCAAAGATCTCACCTCCGGATGGCGACGCGCCAGCTGAACGGAATTATCGACGCCGCAACTCGCGCCACCCACGCCGATCATGTCAGGCGTAACGCCCGGCTGGGACACCAGATACTGAAAGGCGGTGTCGAAATCACTCGGCCACTTTTCTTTTTGAATCTGCGCCATTTGTGCAGGCGGCAGCTTATCGAATGGGTCACCGCCGCTCTCCCCAAAGCCGCGGTAATCCAGCGTGAGCACGTTGATTCCCGCTGCCGCGAGCTGCTGTGCCAAGCCGTCCCAAAGTTGGCGCCCGCGGTTGCATTGATGCAGCAGTAGGACTCCGGGACCCGGCTTGGCAGCGGCATAATAGCTCGCTTTTAGTTTGGTACCGTCCGCAGCGGTTAGGTCTACGATGCGCTGGGCGCGTAACACCGGCGCCACACAGGGAAGGGCGAACAGGAGCACGGCGAGGACACGGGAAGAGAGTCGTCGAGCCATCATCGGGATCTCCTCAAGCTGCAATATCATACAGAACAAGCTTTGTGCGAGGAATAATAATAATAATCACCCACCGACAGCTCGGATGCAGGGCGCGTCGTGGAACCGACGCAGGCGTCGCTGACCTTAACAGTTTCTTAGTGCCTGATTGGCCCTGACGGCCTCTTGGACGCGTCACTGGTGCCAGAAACTTGTCGGGATTTCCGCTACCAACTCACCGTACTCGGACAGTTCGCTCGGGCCATCGTCGGAACGAAGGTAAAGAAGAATCGCTTCGTGATTCGCACCAACGAGCCGAACGTGGAAGTCTCCTGGCAAGTAACCGGCATTCGCCGGGATGCCTACGCCAAAGCGCACCCCATCCCGGTGGAGGAAGAGAAGCCGCTGCAAGAACAAGGTCGCTATCTCCATCCGGAATTGTTCGGCGCACCGGCCGAGAAGGCGGTCGACTATCGAGCACCGGCCTCCGCGCCGCAGGCTGATAGCGTCCGCGCATCGTCCTTGACAGCGCTTCTCGCTCCGCTGAAGTAGCGATGATCGTCCCTACCGCGTCCATGTGGATTACTTCCGAGGTGGCCGTAATCATGACATAGCATTTGTCAGGACTGCAGAAAACGCAAAACGCCCAAGCCGGGCGCTCTGCTTTTCGACAATTGCGACGAGGTAGGTTTCGCTTGCGTTGCTCGAACTGCGAGCGTACCGTACCATACATGAAGCCTATACAAGCAGTCTGCGACAAATGCAAAAAGACAGTGGAAGCAAAACCATTGCTCAGCGAAAACGAGCTCTGGTTGGCGCTGAACAAAGGTGACGAAATCGAAGTCATGCACCTTGCCGATGATGTCCATCACACGTGGAAGCTCACTGGACAAGATAAAGAGAATCTGCTTAAGGCGCGAGCCGCAGGAGCAGTCTAACCCGTTGTGCTTGATTTCATGTTCATTCTAGCGCCTCCATAAACCCTTCGCGACTTACGCTCGTTGAGTACTTTCTAGCATACTTGTGCGGGCTTCAGTTGAAGACGGATGCAAGAAGCGACGACAGAAAGGGCGATTGGCGATAAGCCTGGCAACTCCCAAGTTGTTTTCAGAAGTTCCAGACAGCGTCACAGGCAATGGCTACGGCGATTGCGTGAGTCTTCTCCGAGAGCCGGAAGCGGGAAACCCGCATATCCGGTTCGATGAGCGGGGTGTGAAGACGGACGCATGGTTTTCGACTATTGAGGCACCGACAGACGAAAGAGTCGGCAACGGATAGGTCGAACCTAAACCACCGCGTCACACCTCGACTCCACATAAATCGCGAACACGGAATGATCCTTCGGTACCCGGGAATTCAATTCGGGGTTTCGTTTTCGCTTGGAGAGGAAATTGGCCGGAGGCGGCGCGGATCGAGGAAGCTGTGCGTAAACTCTGCGATGGTGATTCCTAGCTGGCTCCAGAGGCGGCGCTTCAGCGTGCGGTAACTTTGCGAGCCACTGAAAATGTCGCGAACTAGATCGCGGAATGCAGGAGAATAGTTCAGTAATTGCACCATACGCGTGGTGATAGCCCCGCCGACAAAGTTTCCGCGAAAGACTCTCTTGGCGATATCGGCAGCGAATTCCAAGTCCGCTGAAAATGCCGCGCGTAATCGTTCGGGATATTCCTGAGGCACACCTTGCGCTATAGCTTGTGCGAGCAGATCTCCCGAACGTAGCGCGTAGTAAAGACCTTCACCGGTGATTGGATCAACCGTGGCGGCGGCGTCGCCAGCCATGGCCCAATTTTTCCCGACGATGCGGCGCCGTCTAATCGTCTTGGCCTGTGGGGAAGGCAAAACGTGACTGTAAAGCTGCGCTCCGGCGGTGGGAATCTTTTCTTCCACCACGAATGCATCCAGATGCCGACGCAGCTGTTGGCTTGTGGTTTGTCCCATGCGCGCGCAAATTCCGACAGACAAATGATCGGCGCGAGGAAATGACCACAAATATCCTTCGAACTCTTTCAGGAACTTTATTTTGATGATGTTCTCTTCGGTGGGAACGAAATAGCCGAGCGTCATCTCAAGATCGTCGGCGCGTAGGGCAGTGGTGTCGGGCAAAAGTTGGTTGCGCGCGCCCGACGCTAGCACAACGAAATCGGAGATTCGTTCTTCGCCTTCCACCATCAAGCGAACTCGCTCGCCGTTTGTATTTAAACTTGTGACGCGTGAACAAATAGCGGTGCATCCGGCGGCAACAGCGCGATCGAGTAGCAATCCGTTCAAAACTTTGCGCGCATAGATGACGATCGGATGGTTCATCTCGAAGCGCGCGCGATGTCCGCGGCTTGAAATCAGCTCTGCGGTGCGAATGACTTTCTTGGGATGAGGTGAGTCGAGAAGGAAAGGATACGTTTCGATCGCTTTATGCGTCAGCCCGCCGCCGCACGGTTTTTCCCAAGCCAAGCGTTCATCGAAAATCGTGACTTTAAAACCATAGCCAGCCAGCCGCTCTCCACACAGAGCGCCAGCAGGGCCTCCGCCGACGATGGCGATCTCTCTCATCTGAGAACTCTAGTATGGCCTAATCACGTCAGCGGAAACACGGCAGCCACGAACCATGCCGCGAGTATAGCACTAAATAATATGGCAGCCGCGCTGGAGCCGGTTCGCTTGCTTAAGGCGTCCGCGCCAAGCCTTTGCAGAGCCGAAAAGAGTGCAAGAAAAACAGCGAGCAGGGGAATCAAAACTTGCCCGCTACGCAGCTCGTAATAGGCAAGCGTGCATGCGAGGAAGATTGCGAGCCGGAGCAATAGAAATACCGCGAATCGCAGCGCGCGACGTTTGCCGCTCTGCACTGGACCGAGGACAAGCTCCTCCGCGCTGCAGAAAATAAGTGTGATTGGGAGGATCGTCGCGAAACGAATCCAGCGTGGCTCGTTGAGCCAAGCATCATCGAGCTGCCAATTGAGCCATGCGCCCAGTGACAAAAAGATGGCAAATGCAAAAATGGCCGCGATTATCGAACTCGAAGCGCCCGGAGGCCAGCTTTCCTTGATTAGGGCGCGATTGAAAAACAGTAGAACCAGACCAACGATTAGTAGAACGGATAAAAAATAGTCCGCCGTATAGATATGCAGAAATTTCAGTGGAATGCCCAGAGTGAGGAGCAAGACACCGGCCAGCGCTGCGACGGATGCTTCCGCCATTGAGAGTTCGTAAGGAGGATGATCCAGGAGCGGTTCCGCGCGCGGAGGACCAGCGGCAGACGCTACCAGCGTTGCGCAGAACGGAAATAAAAGCAGGATGCCGATCAAGCCGAGAACCGAGCCAGCCAAACGATGACGTCCTTTATTGGCAACTGCGAAAGGAGCTAGATCCAGATTTAGCGCCAATGTCTCTGGAGGAATCTCCGGAAACAAACACTGCATAATCCAGCGCTCGGATTGGTGCGCCACATTGCGGTCCATGATCAGGCTGGTGTGCGTGCCACCCGCTACGTAACGCAAATCGAAGGCACGCTTTTGCGCAAAATCTTCAGGTTGATCGCGCGTTCCCCCGGACGCATGCAACAGCGCTTCCGCTGCACGATGCAAGATTGCGAGTTCATATTGCCCGCTGAAGACCAGCAGATTTGAAGGCATGCGCTGCGGCAAAACCATGGGTGCTGGAGAAAGTGCGATCGTGCCGCTCACCGGGATGTGATCGGCCATTCCAATCGCAATGGCGCCGCCCATCGAATGTCCTACAACGATTGTTTTCGACCGATCGATCTTGCCGCTGCGGCTTAATGATTCCACAGCTGCCGTCGCACACTCTGCCGCTTTCGCGAAAGAAAAAGCATCCGTGTTATCACCGTGGCCTGGTAGATCGAGCGAATAGACTTGCAAACCGTGGCCGGCAAACTCGGCTGCGAGATACATCATGATTCGCCGGTTGGCAGACAGCCCGTGCAAGACGATAACCGTGCCGGGCGGCTCGTTGGTGATGCGCGGATTGAGTATCGTTGCGGGGGTGTGGCAGCCACCCGCTTCGATCACGATTTGTTGCTCTGGCAACTCGCCGCTGCGGACCCACTTCGTTCCAAGGGCCAGGAAAACAATGCCTGTAACAGCCAGCACAATTTCCCACCACTTGGGCTTAAGACTTTTCATTTTTTGGCTCTCGGTGCGGTATCCGCGGCCGTTGAAGGGAGCATGATAGAATTAAATGTTCGCTGATTTTCTCGGTTTTGCGAATGGGAGTATGGTCTTGCCGGTGATTTCTCAAAGCGAGTTGATTCTCCAACGGGGCGACTGGAAACGCAACGCAAAGTGCGTTGTGTGCGTTACCGGGGTCTTTGATTTGCTGCACCCTGGGCACATCCGTTTGCTCGAACAGGCGCGAGCTCAGGGCGACGTTCTAGTCGTTGCGATTCAAAGCGATGCACTCGCGCGCGAGAAAAAAGGCCCCAGCCGTCCAATTATAACCGTTGCAGAACGCGCTGAGATTGTTGCGGCGTTGCAAGCGGTTGACGCCGTGGTGGAGCTCAGCGAGGACTCGAGCTCCAACGGTTTCATGGAAAAATTCGCGCCCGACGTTTTGGTACGGGGTAGCAGCGCTAACGCCAGAAAAGCTGGGAAGACGTCGCAACATGTTCCCGCCGCCATCCCAGGAATGAACGTAATCCAGATTTCGCCCGAGCCCGGCCATTCAACCTCTCGCTTGATCGAACGCATCAAACAACTTCGCGCATGATTCTGTCTCTGGTTTCCGAAATTCTCTCCCGCGTCGCGCGGAATCCTGAAATCGACCAAGCGCTGGACACACTCCAGCGAAGCAAGGGCGAAGTCCGTCTGGCCGGACTCACCGATCCCGCGAAGGCGTTTGTCTCCGCGGTTGCCACTGCCCAGCTTGGACGCCCCACGGTTCTGATCGTGGAATCCAATCAGCGCGCTGAAATGATGCTGGAGCCCGTGCGGTGGTTCTATCGCGCTGTGACGCGCAAACCGGGGCGGCGGGTTGCACATTTGCCCGCGTACGACGTGCTGCCGTACGAATCCCGTTCGCCGCACGCTGAAATTTCAGAGGACCGCGCCGTTGCGCTCTGGAGATTTGCGCTGAGTGAAGCGGATTTGCTCATCCTGCCGGTGCAGGCCGCGGTCTGGCGTCTGCGTGAGCCTGAGTTTTACGGAGAGCTCGCGTTGACCATAGCGCGGGATCAATCCATCGAGCATGAAGCGCTTCTGAATTTTCTTTCCAGCGCAGGCTACGACAAACAGGTGACCTGCGAGATGCCCGGCCAGTTCGCGGTGCGCGGTGGCATTATCGATATTTTTTCGCCGGAAGCGCCACAGCCTGTTCGCGTGGAACTGCTTGGCGACACCATTGAGTCCATCCGCGCATTTGATCCCAATACACAACGTTCCACGAATCCGGTGGAACGCGCCATGCTGATGCCTCTCACGGAATTCCCGCGCCACGTCGAAGTGCTCGAACGCTTGCGCGTGCGTTCTAGTTCTGACCGTGAAGACGATTCGAGGCCCGCAGGTTTCTATCCCGGCTGGGAATTCCGGGAAGTTTTGCGTGAAGAGCGCAAGTCCACTATTTTCGACCTCGGGCCCGATCCGCTCGTGATCGAGGACGAGCCATCGCTGATCGCCGACTGCCTGGAGAAATATCGCAAACAGTTGCAAGGATCGTTTGACGACTCTGACGATCCGCTGGCCGAGCCGCCCAGCGCGTATCTTTTGAGCGATGAAGAATGGACGCGCGCCTGGCAGCGCCTGCCTCGCCTCGCAATCGAACATCTTGCCATCGCCTGCGAAAGCGATCCGAAGAGAGAACACGTGCTTCGCACGCAGCCGACCACGCGGTATCACGGTGAGGTGGCCGCTTTCGTCGCGGAAGTTCGTGGACGCATTGCTGGCGGCGAACAAGTGCTCGTGTCCGGGGCTAGCACCGGAGAACTAGAGCGACTTGCCGATATTTGCCACGAATTTGAAGTGCCCTATCGCATGGGGGAACTAGACGAAAACACGACCGTGGCGCGTCTGGCGGAAGAAGGATCGGGGGCACCCGGACCGGCTATGGTTCTTGTGCGAGCTCCCATTGAAGAAGGCGTCGTGTTCGTTGACGCCAAGCTTGCGCTGTTCGGAAATGGCGATTTATTTGAGACTGTCGCGCCATCTTCGAAACAACGTGCTCGCTCGCGTCCGAAAACGGCAAGCTTCTTCAGCGATTTCTCGGACTTGAAGCCGGGTGACTACGTGGTGCACATCGACCACGGCATCGGCCAATTCGAAGGTCTGCGCCAAGTTGCGGTCGAAGGCGCAACGGGCGAATTCATGCTCCTGCGTTATGCGGGTGACGCCAAACTTTACGTTCCCCTGGCGCGCCTTGACCTGGTTCAGAAATATCAGTCGCTGGGCGGA
Organism: uncultured Acidobacteriota bacterium; assembly: GCA_963714785.1. Lineage (GTDB taxonomy): Bacteria > Acidobacteriota > Terriglobia > Acidiferrales > UBA7541 > Palsa-295. Next base: position 924,520 of record CAVQQE010000011.1, on the reverse strand, counting down.
GTCGAAGCTGTTCTCGACCGCCTCGGAACCACAGTTTGGGAAGCGCGCAAAACGCGCGTGCGCAAATCCGTCACGGATATGGCGGACCAGCTTCTGAAACTTTACGCCGAGCGGAAAACTGCGCCCGGCCACGCGTTTCCGGCGGACACGAACTGGACGCGCGAATTCGAGGACGCTTTTGAGTTTGATGAAACTCAGGATCAGCTTCACGCTATCGCAGACGTGAAACGCGACATGGAATCACCGCTGCCCATGGACCGCTTACTCTGCGGTGATGTTGGCTACGGCAAAACCGAAGTGGCCATGCGTGCGGCGTTCAAGGCCATTGCGGATTCGAAACAAGTGGCCGTGCTCGCGCCCACCACTGTGCTTGCTTTTCAGCATTATCAGACGTTCAAGCGCCGCTTCTCCGCCTTTCCCGTGCGAGTGGAAATGCTCAGCCGCTTCCGCACAGAGAAGGAACAGAAAAAAGTGTTGGAGGAAATGGAAGCCGGCAAAGTTGACATCCTGATCGGCACCCATCGGCTGCTCTCGCGCGACGTGAAATTTCAGGACCTGGGCTTGTTGGTTGTGGACGAAGAACAGCGCTTCGGCGTCGCGCACAAGGAGCGCTTGAAGGAGATGCGCAAAAATGTGGACGTGCTGACCATGTCGGCCACGCCGATTCCGCGCACTCTGCACATGTCTCTGGTGGGTTTGCGCGACATGAGCGTGATCGAGACGCCTCCGAAAGACCGCCTCGCAATTCAAACTACCGTTGCGCCTTTCAGCGAGACGCTGATTCAACGCGTGCTGGAAGAAGAAATCGCCCGCGAAGGTCAGGTATTCTTCATTCACAATCGCGTTGAATCCATTGATACGCTTGCAGCGCTCGTGAAGCGCCTGGTTCCCAAAGCGCGTGTGGTGGTTGGCCACGGCCAGATGCGCGAGACCGAGTTGGAAAAAGTAATGTTGAAATTCGTGCGCGACGAAGCAGACGTGCTTGTTTCCACTACCATCGTTGAGAATGGTTTGGATATTCCGCGCGCCAACACCATTGTGATCGATCGCGCAGACTGTTTCGGTTTGTCAGAGCTTTACCAGCTTCGCGGGCGCGTGGGACGTTCGAACCAGCGGGCCTATGCCTACCTGCTCGTCCCGCCGGACACTGCGCTAACGTCTATCGCGCGCCAACGCCTGGCAGCGCTCAAAGAGTTCAGCGACTTAGGCGCCGGATTTCGTATCGCTGCACTCGACCTCGAACTGCGAGGCGCCGGAAATCTGCTCGGCAGGGAACAGCACGGCCACATCGAAGCCGTTGGTTTCGACATGTATTGCCAGATGATGGAGCGTGCGGTGGCCGAACGAAAAGGCGAGGCCGTGGCCGTCGAACGTCGGGCCACACTCAACCTTGGGCAGGAAATACGCATCCCACCTGAGTACATCGAGAATGAGAACTTACGCCTGCGAATTTATAAGCGGATCGCGAGCGTCACCTCCGATGAGGAGAGGGAAGAAGTTCGCCGCGAACTGAACGATCGGTTCGGCCCGCCGCCGCCGTCTGTCGATAATCTTCTCGACTACGCGGTGTTGAAAGCACTGGCTGAAAGGTTGATGGTGGCATCGGTAGATCATCGCGGGGACCAGGTGGCCATAAAATTCTATGAAGACACGCCCCTCGGTCCGGAAAAGCTGGTCAAATTGATTCGTAAACGCAAAGGGATGCGCTTGGACCCGTCAGGAGTCCTGTGGTTTGAGTGGAAAGGTGAAAAAGGTGGCCCTACGGGAGCCACTAGAAACGTATTGCTACAACTAGAAGCGTAGAGATAAAATTCAGCTTAGAGTGAATCCTATGAAAATCTGGAAGGTGTTTCCGGTGCAGCTTTCTACCGGGATAGTTGCGTTTGCCGCATTAACCCTAGTTGTGCCGACGCAGGTTCATGCGCAGTCCTCCAAAGGAACCGTGATCGAAGAGATCGTGGCGCGCGTTAATAATGATGCCATCACGCTTTCGGACGTGCAGAAGGCCGATCAGGCGTTGCACGAAGAGATCGCGCACGATTGCCAGGGCTGTCCGCCTGAAAAGATGGATGAGATCTACAAAGACAAGCAAAAGGACCTGTTGCGCGATTTGATCGACCAGGCGCTTCTGGTGGAACGCGCCAAGGATCTGGGCATCAGCGTGGAAACGGATGTGATCAAACGTCTGGACGACATCCGCAAGCAGAACACTCTCGGCAGCATGGAAGAACTGGAGAGGGAAGTCGAGAAACAGGGCATAGGCTGGGAAGACTTTAAATCTCAGATTCGCAATAATCTTTTAACCCAGGAAGTGATTCGCCGCGAAGTTGGCGCGCACATCAATATCCCCACCGAGGACGTGAAGAAATATTACGAGGAGCACCAGAAGGATTTTAATCGTCCCGAGCAGGTGGTGCTCTCGGAAATCTTTTTGAGCACGGAAGGCAAGAGCCCGGAGGAAATGTCGTCCGTTGAAAAGAAAGCGGAAGATTTGCGCAACCGCGTGGCAAAGGGCGAAGACTTCAACGAAATTGCCAAGCATTTCTCCGAAGGCAGCACGGCCAAGGACGGTGGGGAGCTGGGCACTTTCGAGCTCGGCATGCTATCGAAGCAGCTCGAAGACATTGTGTTCAAGCTGGACAAAGGTCAGATGACCGATGTGATTCAGACGAAGACGGGTTTTGAAGTCCTGAAAGTGGAAGCGCATTACCAAGCCGGCCTGCAGCCTCTCGATAAAGTAGAAAACGAAATCATGAATCGCATTTACGGGCAGAAAATGCAACCGACTATGCGCGAATATCTCGGGCAACTGCGCGAACAGAGTTATGTGATGGTCAAGCCGGGTTATACCGATAGCGCCGCTGTTCCGGGCGCAAGCGTGATTCAAGAAGTGGCGCCCACCCCCGACGCCGCTGACGCAAAAAAGGCCAAGAAAAAGATGGCGAAGCCTAAAGTCAACGGTCAGTGAAAACACACTTCATTTGTGATTTGCAGGACGGCCAGGGAGTCGCCACGCTTTTTCTAGTGCGTGAAAAGGAAGTCCGCACCTCGTCTCGTTCCGGAAAATCCTGGCTCGAGCTGGACCTCGTGGACCGCACCGGACGAATCTCCGCAAAAATGTGGGATAACTTCGCGGTCATAGCCGTCACGTTCGAACGTGACGACGTGGTGCACGTCCGCGGCCGCGTGAAACTTTACAACGGCCAGAAGGAATTGATGCTGGAACAGATCATTCCGGCCGTCGAGCGCGATTACGACCTCGCAGATTTTCTGGCGCACACGAAATACGACGTGGAAAAATTGTATGCGGATTTGCGTGCCGCCGTCGCAGCAATGAAAAATCCATGGCTCAGGCGGCTGCTCACAAGCGCCGTCGAAGATCCTGAAATTTCGCCGAAGCTCAAGCGCGCGCCTGCCGCGATGACTATGCATCACGCTTTCATGGGTGGATTGCTGGAGCACATTGTGAGTCTCATTGGCTTGGCCCGCGCTGTGGCGGATCATTATCGTGAACTCGACGCCGACTTGCTTCTTGCCGGTATTGTGCTGCACGATATCGGAAAAATTGACGAGCTTTGTTACGGACGCGGCATTGATTACACCACGCGAGGGCGCCTGCTGGGCCACATCACCATCGGAGCTGCGCTGGTTCGCGAAAAAATCCGCGCCATTCCGAATTTCCCTCCGGAGCTGGCAATGCTGGTGGAACATTTAATTCTGAGCCATCACGGCTCGTACGAATTCGGCTCGCCGTCGCTGCCGCAGACGCGCGAGGCTGTGGCCCTGCATTTTTTGGACGACATGGATTCGAAAATGGGCGCGATCCGCGCGACGCTGGATTCGTCTGAAGGCAATGCCGATTGGACCGCGCGGAATCCCTCGCTACGACGTTCACTGTTGCGCACTGAAAAGTTTTACCCAGGCGGCGATCCAAAAGCTTGCTCTGATCCGAATGTGGAGTATGATGCCGCCAGGTCGGGGGAGGCTTCGCAAGACAGTCCGGAACAGCCGGTACCGAAGCCTGTGCAGGATCCAGCGGCGCGAAATGCGGCGGCTTCGGGCGGTCAATTCGGAACTTCGCCTCAAACCACGTTTACCGGGTTCAATCCGCCTTCGGCACCCGACAAGAAGAACAACGAGTCCGCATAAAATGAACTACGCAAAAACGCCGTCGCCACGCCATGCGCTTTTGGACTTGGCCCCTCTCGAGCTTGATTGCCTAAATATATTGTGGCCGATGGGCGAAGGAACGGTCCGCGAGATTCGCGACGCCCTGGCTCCGCGCAGACCGCGCGCCTACACCACGATCATGACGATCATGGATCGCTTGGCGCGTAAGGGAATCGTCGAGCGGCGCAAAACAGGGCGCGCGTACATTTACAAGCCGAACCTGACAGCCGAAGACGCGCGGGCGCACGCTCTGGCACAAGTGATCGACAGCTTTTTCGGCGGATCGAAGGAATTGGTAATCGCTCACCTCGACGCAGGATCGTCGAATGCGACGACGCACGTTGTGCCAAAAGCAAATACTGCCCCTGAATCCGTAGCTCCCGCGAGCGCCTCCGCAGCTGCGGCCGGGGCAGGTTCGGGCGGAAGCGCTCGTCCGGCAGGCAACACCTCTCTCAAATAAAGCTGCGTTATGTTCCCCGCTGAAATCAAAATTCGAGATCGCGCTATTCAGCCCGCAACAATTTTGGCGCCCATGGCCGGAGTCACCGACACAGTTTTCCGTCGAGTGATACGTTCGCTGGGCGGCTGTGGGTTGATCATGACGGAATTTACCAGCGCCGAAGGCTTGACGCGAAATTCCGAGCGCACTCTGCATTATCTTTATTTCGGCGAAGACGAACATCCGATCGCTGCGCAGATTTTTGGCTCCGACCCTGAGGTAATGGCTTCCGCTGCCTCGCTCACGCAAGAACTCGGCTTCGATCAGGTGGACATCAACCTCGGTTGCCCAGTGAAAAAAGTTGTGAAGTGCGGCGGCTCCGGCCTTTTGCGCGATTTGCCGCATCTGGAAAAATTGCTTGGTAAGGTTCGCGCCGCTGTAACAATTCCTCTGACCATCAAGATTCGCTCCGGCTGGGACGAAAACAACATCGTTGCAGTGGAGGTTGCGCGCATGGCCGAACGAATCGGCATCGAAGCGATCGCCGTTCACCCGCGCACGCGCATGCAAGGTTACGCGGGATCCGCCGACTGGTCAGTAATTCGCGCGGTGAAAGAGGCTGTGTGCATGCCCGTGATCGGCAATGGAGATATTCACACGCCGCAGGACGCGGTTCGCATGTTCGATGAGACGGGCTGCGATGCAGTGATGATTGGACGCGCGGCTTCGTCGAACCCGTGGATTTTCCGCCAGATTCAGGACTACATCGTGACGGGACATTACGAGGAGCCTACCGAGCTGGACCGCTATCAATTGTTGTCTGGTTATTTTCGCAGCTTGATCGCGGCAGAGATGCCCGATGCGGTCGGCAAGATGAAACAATTTGCGAGCTTGTTCACGCATGGCGTGCGGAACGGCGCCGAACTGCGCTACACGGTGCACCACGCGCATGGAACTGCAGAAATTCTAGATAGCGTCGATTCCTTTTTCGCCCGCAGCACTGCTTCTTCTCCAGACTAGTTTTACCCGCTCCCACCATCGCAACGAATGTCCCGCAGAAATGTGTCGATGCTCATTCGTCTCTGGTAACAAGAAGCTGTTTGTAAGCCTCGCGTCGCGTCAGCCCGCGCTCGCGGGCGGCTTGCTTCAGCGCAGCTTTGCGGTCGACGCCGCCCTCTTTCACGATTTCGTCAACGCGGCGCGCAATTGGCAGTGTGCGGCTCGCGTCTTCCGCGGAGCTTTCAGTGCGCGCAGCTGCATCAGGCGGGCCAAGCAGCAGCGTGATCTCGCCTCGCGGCGCTTTCGCGCGTACCCCGGCGAGCAAATCTTCCAGGTGGCCCCGAAGAAATTCCTCGTATATTTTCGTGACTTCCCGCGCAATCACCGCAGGCCGGTTGCCTAAAATCTCAAGCGCGTCTTCCAGAGTTTCGAGCAGCCGGTGCGGAGCTTCATAAAGAACGATCGTGCGCGGCTCGTTCATCAGCGCGCGTATCGCTTTTCGCCTTTCGGACTGCCGCGCAGGCAAAAAACCGATAAAAGTGAATTCCTCAATAGCCATCCCCGACGCTGCCAGCGCGGCAACGAACGCGGACGCGCCCGGGACCGGCACCACTTCGATGCCGTGCCGGAGACACAGACTTACCAAACGATGTCCAGGGTCGGAAATGGCAGGCGTGCCGGCGTCGCTCACGAGAGCGATCTTCGCGCCCTGCTCCAGGTCGATCACAAGTTCCGCAGCGCGTGTGATTTCGTTGTGCTCGTGATAGCTCACAAGCTTCTTCTGTAGATTAAAATACGAGAGCAACTTCATGGTCTGGCGCGTGTCTTCGCAGGCGATCACGTCCGCTTCTTTCAAAATACGAAGCGCTCGTAGGGAGATATCCTCAAGGTTACCGATGGGCGTGGCAACGACGTAGAGGCAGCCTGCACCCGATTCTTCACTCTTTATTTTTGTCATCGATGCATCACGGGCTCGCGAAGACTCGCGATACGGCAGTCTAACATATAGCGACGGAGGCCTCCTTCCGCCGCACGGCGCGTGCCGGCATGCTATTATTTTAGGCTCGCAGACCGTGGAGGAGTTTTCATTGCCTTTATACGAATATAAGTGCGAGAAGTGCGGCCATCAATTTGAAAAAATCGAGGGGCACAACGCTTCCACCACCAAGAAATGTCCGAAGTGTGGAGCGAAGGCTCAGCGCATGCTCTCGGCGGCTGCCATACAGTTCAAGGGATCCGGCTGGTATGTGACGGACTACGCGAAGAAAAGCGGGTCTCCTGCTTCGGGAGAAAAATCCGGTGATGACAATTCTACTTCATCGTCCGAAAAGTCCGGCGATACAAAATCTTCAGATTCTAGGAGCGCTGATTCGAAATCAGGAGATTCCAAGTCGAGCGATTCTAGTTCCAGCGATTCCAAATCGTCTGAATCGAAATCGAGCAGCGCAAAAGGTTCTTCCGAGAAGGGAAGTAAAAAGAAAAAGTAGAGCGAACCAGGATTCTATAGTTTCAGCTGGCGCAGATATTCCCGGAAATCCGGCCCCAGCTTCGGATTTTTCAACGCAAATTCCACGGTAGCCTTCAAGAAACCGAGTTTATCTCCGGCGTCATGAGTTTTTCCCTCGTAAATATGCGCCCAGAGTCCCGGACCTTTCGCCAATTCCTTCAACGCGTCGGTAAGCTGAATCTCGCCGCCCGCACCCGCCTCCACTTTCTCCAGGTACTCGAAAATCTCCGGCGGCAGGACGTAACGTCCGGTTACGCCCAGATTGGACGGAGCCTTGTCGGCGTGCGGCTTTTCCACGAGGTCGTTCACACGCAGTAACTGGTCTCCCCAACGCGGCTGATTCCCGGGAGTCGCCGCAATAATTCCGTAGAGGTGCACGCGAGCTTTCTCCACTTCTTCCACCGCGATAGCGCCCTGGCCTGTCGCGTCCCAGACCTCCATCAGCGAGCGCGTGGCGGGAATCGCACCATCCATAATCACGTCGCCAAGCAGAACCGCAAAAGGCTCATCGCCCACTAGTTCGCGCGCACAAAATACAGCGTGGCCCAGTCCTTGGGCTTCGCTTTGCCGTGTATAGCTGAAATGCAAACCGCCGCTGATTTCGCGCACCATTTGGGCCTGATGCGGTTTGCCGCGCTCTTCGAGAAAACGCTCCAGCTCGGGCGCAGAGTCAAAATGATCTTCAATGGCGTTCTTACGCCGGCCGGTGACAAAAATAATGCTTTCGATTCCCGACGCGATGCATTCTTCCACCGCATATTGAATGAGCGGCTTGTCCACCACCGGCAACATTTCTTTCGGCTGCGCTTTCGTGGCCGGAAGGAATCGTGTACCCAGCCCGGCTACCGGTAGCACTGCTTTGCGAACGCGTTTTCGTTCAGAGCTCATAGTCACTATTCTTAGCTATTCCCGTTGCAAAAGGGAAGAAGGAACAGGTGAAGAATTCAAGTTTGTTTGCGCGTTGTTCAATAGCCCATTCGATTGTAAGTCAGCGTACAAAACGACAGCAGTTCGCGTGCTAACATATGGGTAGCGGCTGAATCCGCAGGCCAAACGCGTGAAGGCACACAAAAATCTGATACTCGGCATTGAGTCCTCTTGCGACGAGACTGCCGCAGCGGTTGTGGCCGGTGGCCGCAGCGTGCTGTCGAATATCGTCGCGTCGCAAATCGCGATTCACCGCGATTTTGGCGGAGTCGTGCCGGAGCTTGCTTCTCGCGAACATCTTCGCCAAATCGTCCCGGTGGTTCGCGAAGCCGTCAAGCAAGCAGGAATCTCGCTCTCCGATATGGACGCCATCGCAGTCACGCGAGGTCCCGGACTTATTGGCGCGCTGCTGGTTGGTGTGACCTACGGCAAAGTTCTCGCCCTTGCGCTGGACAAACCGCTCATCGCTGTGAATCATCTGGAGGGTCACGTCCACGCGGTCATGCTGGAAGCAGCCACGGCGGGCCGACCGCCGGTATTCCCCGCGCTGTGTTTGATCGTTTCCGGCGGCCACACGGTGTTGTATGGCGTGGAGTGTGCGTCAAAGAACGGCAGCAGCCATTTTTCTTACTCGCGAATAGGCGGCACGCGTGACGATGCTGCCGGCGAAGCGTACGACAAAGTTGCGCGAATGCTTGCGCTGGGCTATCCAGGCGGTCCGATTATCGACCGATTGGCCGAGCACGGTAATCCGCAGGCAATTCGGTTCGGCGTGCCGCAAATGAAAGGGAACAGTTCCGATTTTAGTTTTAGCGGAATTAAGACTGCCGTGCTTTACCATCTGCGCAAGCATCCCGAATTTCAAACGGAAATCGCTGCACGGGAGCAAGCTTTAGCGCGTGGTGAACGCTCTGCCGATGCTTTAGGCCATCTTTCGACGCCGGCCACGCTCGATCTGGTAGCGAGTTTTCAGCGTGCTGTAGTCGAAGATCTCGTGACGCGCACGCTCGCCGCAGCATCGCATCGAGGTGTCCGCTCGATTTTCGTTTCCGGCGGCGTGGCCGCGAATCGCGAGTTACGCGCAACTTTTGAGTCGCAAGCAAAGCGCGATGGCTGGGAGGTTTTCTTCCCCAGTCGCGCGCTTTCAACAGACAACGCCGCCATGATTGCCGCAGCCGGCTATCCGCGTTTTATGGAAGGACAACACGAAGATTGCACGCTCGACCCTGTAGCGAATCTTCCGCTGGCCTGATACCAATCGGATTAAGTTATTCGCAGGAATTCTTCGATTTAAAGCAGGGTAGGTTCGTAGATATAAGCCATTCCGTGTTGCGTTGCAGCGTAGGCCTTGGCGCCGTCACTACTCCATCTCAGGTTCACGACACCTTCGGCGGCATACTCGTCCAACACTTCCATGCGATTCATATCGACCAGAAATAGCCGTCCCTTGGCCGAATTTTTCAACCACGAGCTATAGCAGATACACAGCGGAAGGTGAGGATGGCAGACGCAAAGTTCCGCGCCAAATGGCAGCGGCTCAAAATACATCGTCTCGACTGCCAAGGAATACGCCTGTCCTGCCGCGCAATAAATAATTTTCCTTCCATCGTGCGCCCAACAAAGATCGGTGATATGCCCTTGCGCCTGAAAAGCGTTTTTCTTTTTTAGTGTGGGGACAGCAAGCAGCGCGATGGAATCGTCCGCCCAGTCGCCGTGAATTTCCACCACGCTGGCGAGCGTTTTTTCATCGGGACTAAACACCGTGCGGCCATAGCCGGCGAATGCGCCATCCTCGCCGAACTCCGCTTCATACGTTTGCCGTTCGAGCCAGCCGGGCACGCTGAGTTCGCTGGTCGGCTGTCCGTAAAGTGGGCCCCCGAGTGACATTCCGTCGTCGCGAACCCGCCAAAGCCTTAGGCAGGCTTGCTTGCCACCGGAACATGCCTCGGCGAAATATTTTTCGGTTCCCGACCACACCAGATACTTCGGTATAATCCCGAATTCTCCAAAAGTGCCCAAAAACATTTTCCCGTGCAAATCGAAGGAATACAGGGCAGATTTCCAACCAGCCCAGGCCGCCACAAGAAAACGTGTTGTGGGCGACCACGCGAACGCGGCTGCTAAATCCTGCGAACCGACGGCGGTCTCGTTCGGCACCGAGAGAGCCAGCATGGGCGTGCTCAACTCCACATCGTAAACCACTACGCGTTGGCCGTAATCTCCTGTGCGGTATTGTCCGCCGCGCTGAAATTCTCGCGAGATGAAACACACGTGTCCCAGGCCGGAGATTGCCAGAGCGGAGCTGTAACCGGTGAATATCTTTTTGACGATCCAGTTGGAGTCTCGAGTTAAATCGCGAAGTCCACGCGCAACGAGCGCGGCGGAGCGCACCACCAGCGCCCGCTGGCCTGCAGGAACGATTGACCCGGCACCGACTTTTTCTCGACTTTCCATGGCCATCCCGATTCAGCAGTTGAAATTCAAAGTTCCAGCCGGCGTTTGGCCTGCGCGATCTGCTCTTCCACTTTTTCCACCATCTCTTTCAGCACGTCGCGACCATGCTTTTGTGCTTCATCGAGCCGCGATTTCAACTGGCATAGGTCCGAACGCAAGAGCCCCTGCATCTCCGCTTCGATCTCGGAAAGACGCCCGCGTGCCTGGCTGATTCTTCTGATCACTCGAACTAATTCCGATCCCGCTCCTTCACCCTGAACCGCTTCGGGGCTGCATTCGTACTCGGTCAAAATTCTGATGAGCTTTGATTCGTCTCCGCGTTCGTAGGCTTCGTTCGCTTCGGCCATCAATTGCTGGCGTTTGTTGCGGTCCTCGCGGTCGGAAGTTAAATCCGGGTGAACGCGCTTGGCCACTTCGCGATAAAGCCGTTTCATTTCGGGCGAGGATTCGAACGCTGCCGGCTCTTCGTTGCAATTTTCTCCCGCTGTCGATTTTGTCTCGCTGGCGGCAGCCCGTGCCGCGCGCGCATTTTGCTGCAGCCGTTCCACACCGGGATGTTCTTTGGCCAGCCGCTCAGCGATCTGCGCTTTCAACTCATCGAGTTCCGCATAGCGCACTCCGACGAAATGAAGGTAGCGGCGTTCAAAGGCTCCAAGCTCGGCGCGCAGGTTTGCGGAACGCAGCTCGCGCTCAGCCAACTCGACTTCAAGCGTGGCCTGTTCCTCGCGCTTGCTCGCGAGCTCGCGCTCTTCCGGTTTTACAGTTTTGATATGTGTCTTCAACGTCACAAAGCTGGCCTCAGGCCGTTCGTAACTGCCGATGTGTCATGCGGAGCGATTCTCAGCGTGTTCGCTGGTTCAAAGCTTTCTCCTAATTCTAATGCCCGAAACGAGGTCGTGGCCGTCTTCCGTAAAGAGGGTTTCCATAACCGGAAATATGTCTTTTGACACATTGATTTCCAGGCCTCCCGCGACCGCCTAGTCTCCTCCCCTGCCCAGCAAGCCAATTTGGTTGATGGCAAACCTCAGTGCCGTCGTCTGCAAGCCTTGTGAACCTAAGGTGCTGAACAGTAGTGTCCCAACATTGTGCCTCTTGCCTTCCGTAAATTATTGATGAGAAACGCATAAGCGGCAAATTCTTTTGGTCTCGATTTGAACTCGGTTCTGCGACCCTGCGGAGCATAGCTTCGTGGGGGGCATCGATGAACCGAGGCAAGCTGGTGTTTGCGCAACTGATGCAACATCTTCCGTTGACCACCTTTCGTCGTTGCGTCGCCCGCTATCGAGGCGCGTTCAAAGTGAAGTCCTTCTCGTGCCTGGATCAATTCCTGTGCATGGCGTTCGCTCAGTTGACCTTTCGGGAGAGCCTTCGAGACATCGAAGTATGTCTCCGCGCGCAAAATTCCAAGCTCTATCATCTCGGGATTCGTTCGGCGGTGGCTCGTAATACGCTGGCCAATGCCAACGCTGTGCGCGACTGGCGCATCTATGCTGATTTTGCGCAGAGCCTGATCGGCATCGCCCGGCCGTTGTATGCGCAAGAGTCCTTCGGCGTCCATCTGCAAGAAACCGTCTACGCGCTCGACACCACGACTATCGATCTGTGTCTGTCGGTATTTCCGTGGGCGGTATTCCGCACGGCCAAGGCAGCCATCAAGCTGCATACACTGCTCGATCTGCGCGGCAACATCCCTACCTTCATTCACATCAGTGAGGGCAAGGTGCACGAGGTCAACATCCTCGACCAACTGCTGCCCGAGCCCGGCGCCTTCTACATCATGGATCGTGGTTTCCTCGACTTCGAGCGCCTCTATCGCTTTCACCAAGCCGGCAGCTTCTTCGTGACCCGCGGCAAGTCGAACCTCAAGGTCCAACGCCGCTACTCGCATCCGGTCGATCGCAAGACGGGGTTGATCTGTGACCAAAGTGTCGTCCTTACTGGCTTCTACTCGCACCAAGGCTTCGAGGCACCGCTGCGCCGCATTCGCTTCAAGGACCCCGAAACCGCCAAGACCCTGATCTTTCTTACCAACAACTTCGTCTTGCCAGCATTTACGATCACCGAACTATACCGCTGCCGCTGGCAAGTAGAGCTCTTCTTCAAATGGATCAAGCAGCATCTGCGAATCAAAGCTTTCTTCGGAACTTCGGAGAACGCGGTCAGGTCACAAATCTGGATCGCCGTCTCTGTCTACGTTCTGGTCGCCATCGTCAAAAAGCGATTGCATCTCTCGGCCAGCCTGTATGAAATCCTACAGATCCTCAGCCTGACCATGTTCGAGAAAATCCCGCTGGATCAACTACTTGCACAAACGATCAGCGACGAAATTCAACCGGTTTCCGATAACCAATTGATTTTGTTCGCATAACGTTGGGACACTACTGGGTGCTGAATTACAATGATTTTGGGGCGAAACGGCTTCTAGGAGAGAATATGAAAGAAACGCCGCAGCAATACACCCAGCGCATTGTGAGTCACACGCAAGGACAGGAACCTCTAAAGATCCAAGCTGCCACGCCCAAGAAACTCCGGCGCCTGTTGAGTCGCGCGAGCCCTTCAAAATTACGAAAGCGGCCGGCGCCGGACAAATGGTCCATCGCTGAAATTGTTACTCACCTGGCCGACACTGAAATTGCTGGGGGATGGCGGATGCGTCTCATTTTAGGCGCTCCCGGGTGTGCAGTAAGCGCGTTTGACCAGGACGCGTGGGTCACCGCGCTTCACTATGACAAGCGCGATCCGCGAAAGGCGTTAGAGCAATTCCGCGTGCTGCGTGAAGCCAATCTCGCCATGCTGAAAACCTTGACGCCTGAGCAGTGGAAACATTCCGGCGTGCACTCCGAACGGGGGGTTGAAACCATCGAGCACATGGCGCGCATGTTCGCTGGACACGACTTGAATCACATCGCGCAGATCGAACAAATTCTTGCGACAAAAAAGTGATTGGTTTCGCTGGGCCAGCTTTTTAAAGAGAAGGAAGTGTCGCTGTTTCCGAAGGGCCAAGCCAGTTAGCTATGCGGCGGAGCTTGCGGTCGCTGCGCCGGGCGAGGTCAACTGAACGATGAGAAACTCCATCAGCGCGCGCGGATTTGGGTTAGAGGATTTCAACTGACTATCGGCTTCCGCCAGCGCCACGAGACCTGCGAGCAGATCTTTTTTCGGTATGCGATGGGCCTGCCGCACAGCTGTTTCCGCAGCTAAGGGATTCATCCCGAGCGCCCGCGCAGCCTGAAACCCGCTCGTACCTGCAGGCAAATCGCGAGCTTCGATCAGCTTGCGATACATCCAGGTGATCCCGCCCACCAGTCCGATCGGTTCTTCCCCTTCGCGCAGCAAATTATCCAGGAAGGCCAGCGCTGAATCGCGCCTGCCAGTGGCCAACATGTCGGCCAATTGCCAGACAGTGTTCTTCCGCGCCGCCACTACCAGCTCTTCCACATGGCTCGTCGTGATGCGTTGGCCCTTCTCGACGTAAGTGGCAAGTTTTTCGATTTCAATGCGCATCCGCGATGGCTCGCTGTTCAGAATATCCGCGAGCAGAAGTGCGGCGTCGTGCTCGATTTTCGCGCCACAATCTTTTGCCATCTGCGTCGCGAGCGAAGCGCCCGATTCGGTGCCAATCGTCAACTCGACGAAGAGCGCATGCTCAGCCAGTAGCTTGGAATATCTCTGCCGCCGATCCATAGTCGCAGCTTCGAATAACAGGACTGAAAACGGGGCCGGAGATTCAAAATACTTACCCAGTGCCTCCACAATCTCTTCGCGAGTCTTTTCGCCGAGTTTTTCAAGAGACTCCACGCCTTCCACGATGATGACCTGCCGGCTTGCGAGCATGGGCATGGTTTGCGCGCGCTGAAGCACTTCGTCCCAACCACTGTCCGGCACCGATATACGGGCCAGCGCCCATTCGCGCGCCGCTTCCGGCACACACGCTTCGATAATTTTGTTGCGGCACATCTCGCGAAGATATGAATCAGTTCCGAGCAGGACGATTGCTGCCACGGGTTTCCCGGTGCTTAGCCGCGCGACCAGTTTCTCGGTGGAAATATCAGGCATTAGAAATTCTCCACTACGTTGGACACAAGTTGCGCTGCGAAATCTTTCGACATGCGTTCAAGTGCGGGATTTTGCTCCTCGAAAAAGCTCTGCACGTCTGAGGATATCTGGTATTGGTCGCGGAAGACCATGTCGTCGTTCTTGTAAACCACTTTCTCCGTCTTCGTATCGACTAATTGCACTTTGGTGTGCACTTGCACCAGCATCATGCTCACCTGGCCCGTCGTTGCGTTGAACAGCATCGGGTCGGTCTCGATAGAGATTACTTCGCCGTGCAGTACAGCATCGGCATCTGCCGGATTCTGAACGATCCTATATTTTGTACGTTGAATGAATTGCCGGATCACCGCCTCGGTGAAACGCTGCTCAATTCGGTAACGCGTAGTGTCATTCTTAAATGCAGGTATCGCGATCGTTTTCCAATCGGAAGGCAGGTTTCCGGCCTGCCCTGCGACGTGATAGCCGCAACCTGAGGCAAAGACCGCTGCGGCCACAAAAATCAGCAAAACGGACGTTCGTCGCAAAGTTTCAATTGTATGCAGCCGGTTCTTCAAACAGTTCCTCCGCGATTTGAACCGCATTCGTAGCCGCAAGCCGCAGATTGTCCACCGCGCCCCATATCCACACCCCATTCGCAATGCTGGGGTCCGCTTCTATGCGCGCGATTTGAACCTCACTTTCGCCGGCGACACTTACATTGTTCGGCGCAGGGTCCTCCGGACCTGCAATCTTAATCCCTAGATTTCGAAACGCGCTCTCGAGTTGCTCTGTCTTCTGCGGCAAACCAAATTCCGCGTAAGCGGCAAATGCGTAGCCATAAAACACGGGAGCCTGTATCGGTTGGATGGCCGGAACAGGCGCGCGTCCTGCCAGGTAGCTAGCCACATCACGAGCAATCGCCGCGCGCAAATCTTTCAGCGCTGGTTTGCATTCTTCGCCGTAGCCTGCAAGCAAATTGAACGCAACCTGCGCATCGAACACACTTTGCTCGATAGGGCGGAAAGAAAGCAAATTCGTAGTCTGACTTTCAAGCTCATCCACGCCCGCCTGGTCGCGCTCCGATACCGGAGGAAACAGCATCACGACAATTCGCACAGGCGAAAAATGCTGCAGGCCAGCCGCCAGCGCACACGTGATAATCGTGCCGGGAGCTGGGGAAGAATACGGCGCCGGCTTTCCCGGCTCGATTCCAGTCGCGGCGCGTCGCGGAAGAACAGACTCCAGCGCCGGAATCCAAGTGATCGCGTTCCCCGAAGCGGCGATCGCTCCGGTCATGTCGATTACTTGCGCCCCGGAACGCTGCGCTGCCCGCCAATTGCGTTCAGCGTCTTGCGCGCTCCCGGCGAAGAATGCAAATCCGGCGCGCTCGAAACTGTCCTCATCCAGCGCTCGTATAAATGTGGGCTCCCCGCCGGCCTCCGTCAAAGTTCCAGCCAGGGTTGGTTCATCGAGCAGGACGATTTCACCGGCGGGGAAGTTGCGATCTTCCAGAACCAGTTTGAGTTCTTTCCCGCGCAGAGACGAAGCGCCCACAATCGCAACACGACTCGATTTTGCAGCGCCGCTCGCCATGCTTTAAGCGGTCCGCGAGGCGGTGCGGTGTCGAACGAAGCGTATAAGCTGCATGATCGGCCCATGTGCGGTGTAAGCAACCATGAGCGCGAATAGGGTGGGCCCGGAGAATTTCACAGCTGCACCAACGACAAGCGCCAGCAGAATCACCGCGAGCGAAGGCCGCCGCCGCGTCCATTGAATATCCTTAAAACTGTAAAACCGCATCGAACTCGACATTAAAACGCCGAGCCCAAGCAGCAATGCCAGCCACAAAATCGACCAGCGAACATCCGAAATCGGCAGCCCTTCACGCAAATGGACGGTTGATGCAATCATTCCCGCCGCCGCAGGAGTCGGCATGCCCACGAAATATCTATTCCCGCCCGGCGCCATTCCCTGAATGTTGAACCGCGCAAGTCTCCATGCGCAGCACGCCACGAAGAAAAACCCCATCAACCAGCCAAGTTGAGTAAGGTGCAGGGAATCGGAAGCATTCGCGGCTGCGAGAGCGCGTACACCCCAGGCATAGGCCAGCACCGCCGGGGCGATACCAAAACTGACCACATCGGCGAGAGAATCGAATTCGCGTCCAAATGCGCTTTCCGTTCCCATGGAGCGCGCGATGCGTCCATCCATGGCGTCGAATGCGTAAGCGATTCCAATGGCGATGGCTGCGTTGTCGAAATCCGCAAAGCGGCTGTCCAACGTGGCCAACACGGCGTAGTAACCACACAGAAGATTTGCGACTGTAAGTGCGCTGGGAAGGATGTATATGCCGCGCCGCAGGCGGTGATTACGCAGCGGTCGCCGCCGTTCCTCGTCGGGACCGATAGGATCTATGTCGTTGAATTCCATTTCGCCAGTATGCTCTCGCCGCCTTTTACTTTTTGACCGCGCTGCACCATTACTTCACTTTCCATCGGCAGCCAAACATCCACCCGCGATCCGAATCGTATCAGCCCAATGCGATCGCCGCGCGCAACACTTTCGCCTTCGCGCTTCCAGCATATCACGCGACGCGCAATCGCTCCGGCGATTTGTTTGAACACTAAACGGCCCCTGGGGGTCTCCACCGTAATAATATTCTGTTCATTTTCCACCGAAGCCGCCGAGCGCATTGCCGCATAAAACTTGCCCGGCTGATAGACCACACTGGCAATTCGCCCGGCCACCGGCGACCGTTGTACGTGCACGTCCCATATAGCCAGAAAAATACTGATGCGATGCCCCATCACGCCGCCGAGCAATTCATCTACGATTTGCACCGCGTGCCCATCCGCAGGAGAAACCACCGCTGCCGGATCGGACGGAATCTTGCGCTCCGGATCGCGGAAAAAATAAAAGACAAAAAGTCCGAGAAAAATCAATATCGCCGCGACTATCTTCCATCCGAGAATCAGGCACAACCCGCCCACAATCAGCGGAGGCAGCGCAAATTTATACGCGTCTTTTACCATCAGCGAGAGGGAAACCCTTGCCTATGAACGAGAAATGGTCCAACCAGTTTTAAATGCACGAGTATTGTACGACAGAAGTGAAAGAACTGCTGGGTCCTGGGTAGAACGAACGCCGCGCGCTAAACTTAGTAGTGCGCCTGGTTCTGATGCATTTGCTGCTGCATCGCACTCTGATTGTGACGGTGCCGCGCCACAATCATCTCCATTTGATCTTTCAAATAGAGTTTCATTTTTTTAAGGGAAACTTCCAGTGCGAGGTCTTCTGAGTTCCAGTAACTTTGTTTCACGAGTTGTTCGAGTTGGCATTCACAGCGGGAATGTTCTTCGGCGAGCCTTCTGAATTCCTGGTCAGTTTCTAACAGCGCTTGCCGGATATCGTGCGTCGTAATCGGCATCCTTTCCCTCCAGGTTGGAAAGAGCATTCACATATCCGTAACAATTAACATAATTCCCGCTGTAAACCAATAGGATAAAAGTGGGAGTACCGACGGCACTGTGGACATCCTCACGACGCCGCGTATTGTAAACCCGGCGCTTATCGAAGTTTGGCGCTCAGTAACAGCGCGTCTTCGATAGGAGAATTGTAATAAGGCGAACGTCGGCCCACTGTCTGGAAATTGTGGCGTTCGTAAAAACGGAGCGCCGCAGCGTTCGAAGCGCGAACTTCCAATATCGCGTGCGTGGCCCCGAAAGTTTTGGCCCACGCAAGAGTTTCTTGCAGTAGCATGGCGCCGATACCACGCGCACGCAGTTCTGTTGAAACCGCGAAATTTAGAATCTCGATCTCATCCGCGATTTTTCTCGCAACGATAAATCCGGCAACACTGCCTTCTTCCTCAGCCACCCAACCGGCCATCTCTCCGCGTGCGACTCGGTTGTAGTCCCAGGTCGTCCATTGTGCGATTTCCGGACAAGCCGCCTGAATTGCCAGAATGCGCTTAACATCGGCGTCTTCAATTGGGCGGCTGCGCAAAATGTTTACTGCCTTTTCGCGTACACTTGTGCGTTTGTGCGCCGAACGTAATTCGCATCGAGCGTCAGCGCATCCGAAACTTGACCATGCTGCGCCCGTTGATATCCAAGCTGCCCGATCAGCGGCGCGAGCACCCGAGAAACGCGTTCAACGTGTGGGACTGGCAAACGTTCCTTCTCAATTCGAGACAGCTCGGCAGCGAACACCTCAGGCGTCGGCGAAATAATCGCAAATTCCGAACCGCCAGGCCGCTCGGCAATTGTCCGGAAAAATTCCTCGGGACGCAGAACGCACTCCTCGCCTTCAAGTGCTAATAAGTCTTTCCCTCGACGATACACGCCGAAATAAACTTCTCCCCGGCGCGCATCAAACGCCGGTACCAGGACCGCGGCAGCCGAATTAGACTGTACGGCAATGGCTTCCAGAACACTCACGCCCACCACCGGCTTGTTGTAGACCTCAGCCCATCCTTTTGCTGCAACAAGCCCAACGCGCAGGCCCGTAAACGATCCAGGCCCCGCGCTAACCGCGAACAAATCGAATTGCTCGAGCTTCAACGAAAGGTCTTGCAACAGGAATTCCAGGTGGCGAAACATCCGCGAAGAGTAGGTTTCTTCGCCCAAAGTGGAGACCAAACCGACGAGTAATTCGTCGCGAAGAACGGCCAAACTACCGGCGGTTGAAGAGGTGTCTAAAGCCAGAATCAGCACAGCACCATTATAGGGCAATTGGGGGGCCAAACCCGTGAAAATTAAGCCTTTTCCGGCCTCTTTATCCTTTGCGATATTGCTAGATTCGCTTGACGCGGTGACCGCTTCTGCCTAAGATTTCAACATGCCCTTCGGGGGGGCTGTCCACCTATGGAATTCAAGCTTGGTGAAAAAGTTGTGTATCCGAACCATGGTGTAGGGATTATCGAACAGATCAGTTACGGTTACTTAAATGGAAGATCGGAGCGATATTACATGCTGAAAATCGCTTCGAGCGGTTTGAAAGTAATGGTTCCGCAATCTAACGTCGATTGCGTTGGATTGCGCCCGATCATCCGTAACACACAAGCAGCCGCTGTCCTTGGATTCCTCGAAAAGGGCCGCTCAGCTTCGCATCATGACTGGAAGCATCGCTTCAAGGAAAATTCGGATCGCATGCGCACTGGTTCGCTGATGGAAGTGGCGGCCGTTTTGAAAGGCCTCGTCGCCCTCAGCCGCACCAAGCCGCTTTCTTTCCGTGAAAAGAAGATGCTCGAACGCGCAAAGTATCTTCTCATCAGCGAACTTGCCACCGTGCGCAACACCTCTGAGCAAGCGGTCGAAGTAAACATCGTCCGCGCGCTCGCCAAAGCCAAATTGCAAATGCCGGAGACAGCACCCATTCCGGAGTAAGTTTCAAAAATCTCTCTCTCCTGTAACAAGGGCACAACCCGCAAAGGTTGTGCTCTTTTTTTTGTCGCTGCTGATACTGCCGGATCCTCGAAGTTCGCGCAAAAAGCAACAACCTGTCATCCCGCCTCGCCAGGACGAAGGAACGGAGCGAAGTAGCGTTCTTTTGGCCGACTCGATCGAAACGATCGATCAGTTTGCGAGGTTCAAGGCAAACACCGCAAACCCGTCATCCCCGAGCGGAGTTCCGCGCTTTTGCTTTCCCCCTGTTTTGCAGGAGCGCGGGACGCAGTTCGAGGAATCTGCTGTTTCTTTCTTTAACGACCCGCACACAGGCAAAAAAAAGGCGCCCCCAAACCTCGGAGCGCCCAATCTCAGCCAAACAATGTTTCGCGGCTTAAGCCTTCTTCTTGTTCTTCAACGCGTTCAATGCCAGCGTCAAACGCGACTTGTACCGGTTCGCTGTATTCTCCGTCAGGGTCCTCTTGCGAATCGCCTTATCCACTTCCGAAAAAGTCGCTGAAGCCAACTTCTCCGCGCCAGCCACGTCGCCTGAGGTCAACGCTGCGCGCATCCGCCGGATAGCCGTCCGCACTCGCGTGCGATTCATGCGATTGATGGCCTGGCGATGCTCGGCCTGCCGAATATTCTTCAATACCGACTTCGTCTTCTTCTTATGCTTTACCGCTCCACCCTGAGCCATTCATTACTCCTTAGCAGTTTATTTCGAATCATCGAGAATATCCGACCCCTGCCCCAGTGTCAATTTATCCACAAGATATCGCACCGGTTTCGAGGGCATTAACGTAGAGTGAAGGCTGGTCTAAAGCAGGCTCTTGCGTTAGAGCGGCAGAATTGTTCAGTTCGAATCTTGGTTCTTTGCCTTTTCCCAGGCTTCTGATTGTGAACTTATAACAATTTCGCGGAACCTAGAATCATGTGCTCTTTCAATATCATTAATCTTGAATTGCTTGTGTCCCTCCACCGCTATGACATTCCACTTGATCGGCTGATTCTCGTCGGTATAGATAATATATTGACGGTTCCAGCCGATTCGACAAAGCTCGCCGGTGACACTCCCCGCGTTCCCACGAACTAAGAGGTACAAGCTGTTGGGCGTTTCACCTTCCATCAGGAAATAATCACCCGCTATCGCCCGTTTAGGGCTGAACATGTCGCCCCAACCAACGCAGCCTGCTAAGGCCACAGATAGTAAGAAAACTGTAGCCATTCGCATTCTAACCAAACTCTTCACTCCAAAATCATACAGTACGTTCAGGTATTGTGAACCGCCATTCAGGCGGGTCAGGTGAAGTTGGATAGTAGAAAACTACATAATACGCCAGGCGTCGATGGGGAACCGTTTACGGCCCCACGTTTACGTTGACACTTTTCGTCTGCGCCTTTAGGCTATGCGCGATTGCCGGGCACGCCCGCCGTCGCGTGACGTTCCCGCTAACGCCATGAAGCGCGAAGAAATCTTAAAGCTCCTCGAACAAGTAGGCGCTGTCCGTACCGGCCATTTCGAGCTTTCCAGCGGACGCCACAGCGGCACTTACATCCAGTGCGCACTGGTCCTCGAACATCCCGAACACGCCGAACAACTCGGTCGTGCTCTCGCCGATCTTTTCAGGGACCTTTCCGTAGCCTGTGTCGTTTCTCCCGCGCTCGGGGGAATCCTCGCCGGCTATGAAGTGGCGCGCGCTCTCGGCGTTCGCTCGCTCTTCGTCGAACGCGACCGCTCCGGACAAATGGCTTTGCGCCGTGGCTTCGAGATCAAACCCGGCGAGCGTGTCCTGGTGATCGAAGATGTATGGACCACCGGCGGCTCTACCCGCGAAGCCATCGGCGTAGTCGAAGAAGAAGGCGGCCTGGTGGTTGCCGCCGGCGCTTTGATTGACCGCAGCGGCGGCCGTCTTGAACTGAACGTCCCCTCGCGGGCGCTTCTGGAAATGGAAGTCCCCAGCTTCGAACCCGACGACTGCCCACTCTGCCGCGCCGGCGGAATGCCCACACGTCCCGGCTCGCGCTACCTGCGCGCCCGATCGTAGTAAAAGGTTCGAGAACCAATCCTCTTGTAACGTCGCCGCATCGTCAGGACATCCCGCTGTTCTGCTGAAGTTACTCCCGGTCGCCTTCGCATGCGATAATCTTCCTAGGCATGCGTAACATCAAGCTCACGATCGCTTACGAGGGCACGGCCTTCCACGGCTGGCAGTTTCAGCCGGCCCTCTCGACGATCCAGGGCGCCATTAATGACGCGGCGCGCAAAATCACCGAAGAGAACATCGTTGTCCACGGGGCGAGCCGCACCGACGCTGGCGTCCACGCGCTCGGACAGGCCGCTCACTTCAAGACCGCTTCAAATCTGCCAGCCGCCGAATTTCAACGCGCACTGAACGCTCTGCTCCCTCCCGCGATCCGCATCGTCGAGTGCGAAGAAGTGGGACACGATTTTCACGCACGCTGGCTGGCACAGGGAAAAACGTACCGTTATCGAATCTATCGCGGCCGCGTTCTTCCACCCTTCGATTTTGGCCGCGCTTACCATTACCCGGGGCCGCTCGATGAGTCGGCCATGTCCGCCGCCGCGGGCCTTTTCGAAGGCGAACACGATTTCACCACGTTTGCCGCATCCTCAGGCTCCGACCACCTGGACGGCGAACGCGACATGCTGCGTCTAATTTATTCTTCGGAAATCGTCCGCCCGCCGGAAGCGGACGAAATTCATTACGTTGTTCACGGCCGCTCGTTCCTGCGCTACATGGTGCGAAAAATTGTTGGCACGCTGCTGGAAGTGGGCCGAGGCCGTCTCGCGCCAGAAGACATTCCGCAAATTTTCGAATTGCGCGACCGTTCACGCTCAGGCCCCACCGTCCCGCCCGAAGGCCTCTATCTTGTCGCGCTCGATTATCCCGATGCCACGGATTCTCTAGCGTCGTCCGCTGCGCGCCGCCGCGCTTTACAAACCTAGCTGAGATTTTCTGCACCCCGGATTGGCGTCCTAGCGACAGCCAAATCAGGTACAATCGCGAAAAGATGGCCGTAACTCCACAGCCGCTGCCGATTCCCGTCGCCTCCGACCGAACTTTTGTCGATTCGATCGATCCATCTACGAACGAAGTAATTGCGCGTTACCCAGCCACCAGTCCAGATAATCTCCCGGCCGTTATGGAACGCGCGCGTGGCGCCCAAAAAGAATGGTCCGCGCGGTCGTTAGCTCATCGCTGCGCAGCGTTGCTGCGCCTCCGCGACGCGATTTATTCTCGCCGCGACGACATCGCAAGTGTCCTCACGCGGGAAACGGGAAAGCCCCGCGTCGAAGCCATTCTTGCTGAAGTTCTTCTCGCGCTCGACACCACAGACTTCCTGGCGCGTCAGGCGCCCGCTTGGCTTCGACCCGAGCGCGTCCCGCATCATAATCTCGCCATGCGAGCAAAATCCGGCTGGACGGAATTTCATCCGCACGGAGTCGTCGCGATAATTTCGCCCTGGAACTATCCGTTCGCAATTCCTATCGCGCAAATTGTTCCGGCGCTCGTGGCGGGCAACGCTGTTTTGCTGAAGCCTTCCGAGTTGACTCCAGGAACCGGCGCGCTGATCGGAGAATTGATCGAACAAGCGAAGTTTCCTCCTGGCTTGGTACAAGTTTTGCAAGGCGCGGGCGACCTCGGCGCAGCCATCCTCGACGCTAGCCCCGACAAAGTATTTTTTACCGGCAGCGTAGCCACGGGTCGTCGCATCGCCGAATCTTGCGGACGAAAACTGATTCCATCTGTGCTCGAATTGGGTGGTAAAGACGCGATGATCGTTCTCGCCGACGCTAATCTCGTAACCGCGTCCAGCGCCGCCGTCTGGGGTGGTTTTACGAATTGCGGTCAGGCGTGCCTTTCGGTCGAACGTATTTATGTGGCACAGGATGTCGCCGAACAATTCATTCAGCTCTGCTTAGAAAAAACCAGGGAGCTTCGCTTGGGTCCGTCGTCCGACCCAGATGTTGAAATCGGCCCCATGATCCGTCTGCGTCAGCTCGAGAAGGTCGAGGAGCAATTGCGTGACGCCGTCGAACGCGGTGCGGAGGTCCTTAGTGGCGGAACTCGCCGAGCGGATCTAGGCCCGAATTTCTTCCAACCCACAGTCGTCACACGCGTGAACCACTCCATGCAACTCATGCGCGACGAAACTTTTGGTCCGGTAATCGCAATCCAAACCGTGGCCTCTGCCGAAGAAGGCATTGCGCTCACGAACGATTCGCCCTTCGGACTGAGCGCCAGCGTGTGGACTGCCGATTCGCGTCGCGGCGCCGAAATAGCCTCGCGCCTTCGTGCAGGCTCCGTGATGGTCAACGACGTCGCCAGCTATTACGGCATCTGCGAAGCGCCGCATGGCGGCCCTGGCGTCAGTGGCTGGGGGCGAACGCACTCTCGCCTTGGATTGCTTGAAATGGTTCAAGTAAAATATGTTGATGTTGACCGTCTGCCGCGTATCGCGAAATCCTGGTGGTTCGGTTACACTGCGGAGCTCGCCGCTGCGGCAACCAGTCTTGTGGAAACACTTTTCGCGCCCAGCTGGAAGAAGCGATTCGCCGCGCTCGCAAAGAACCATGGCGCCCGAGGCCTAATCTTCCGCCGCAGGGTTTAAGGTGTAAATGTAGAGCCGGGATCTTAAGCTCGGCATCTTGCTCGGGATTGAACTTAGCAGCATAGCTCTGGTGTCGAAGGCAACTTTATCTTCGTCTGTTATTCGCGCACTTTCGTCGACTTGCATGAGCGAAGTCGCAGTGGTTGCGGCGCGATACGTTGTTCTAAAGAAAGTTTTGTAGCTCCGGGCTTCAACCCGGCATCTTGCTTTTTATCAGCCTCCGGACCAAGGAGCCATCGAATGCCAGACGAAGCTGCCCCAGAGACTCCTGCAAAGCCGCCGACCGCGGCCCCAGCGTCGTCGGCAGCAACTACTCCGAGCGCCCCGGCATCTCCGACGACAGCTGCACCCGGCACGCCCGCCGCGCCTGTTGCTCCAGCGGCCGCAACGGCGGGTCCCGCTTCAGCCGGTGCAGCCACAGCCGTAGCTGAACCAGCAGCTCCCGAAGTTCCAAAAGTTAAGCCGAAGAAAGCCACCCAACGCGCTTGCGACGAAAAAGATGCCAAGGGAAAACTCTGCTGCGGCCATTTGAAGCGCTGGTACGATTATCCAAAGGAAATCGAAGCGCTAGTCGGAGCAAAAACGGAAGTGTACCGCTGCGAATTCTGCAAAACTCTCTACACGCCAGACCGTTCGCAGCCGCCACACAGCTACACCCTGCGCTACTAGAAGTCGCAACTTCGGATTCGTTTGGTTTGCGGTTTGCTTCTGTCTTTAGCTTTTGTGCTTATGTTTGTTTGGGTCTTTGTTTTTAATTGTCATCTCGAGCAAAGCGAGGGACCTGCTTCTTATTGTTATTGCCGTCAGAAATGAAACACGAACTCATACACGACTGGAACACCTACACCGGCGCTGAGGTTCCCACGGAACGTCACGTCACGCTCAACGACGAAACTCTCCGCGACGGATTGCAAAACCCCTCCGTCCACGATCCCAGCATCGCGGAAAAAATCGAAATCCTGCACTTGATGGAATCGCTTGGCATCGAGACAGTGAACATTGGCCTCCCCGGCGCCGGCCCGCGCGCTTATGCCGACACCGAAGCTCTCGCCCGCGAAATCGTCAACGCAAAAATGAAAATCCGTCCCAATTGCGCCGCGCGCACCCACAAAAACGACATCAAGCCCATCATCGAAATTTCCGAACGCGTCGGTATGCCCGTCGAAGCTGCCACCTTCATCGGCTCCAGCCCCATTCGCCGCCTGGTTGAAGACTGGACCGTCGATCATCTGCAGCGCACTACCGAGGACGCCGTAAAATTCGCCGCCTCCGCTGGACTACCGGTCATGTATGTCACTGAGGACACTATTCGCACCGACCCGTCGACTGTGATCACGCTGTATTCGACCGCCATACGTTCTGGCGCGCGCGCCATCGTTTTGTGCGACACGGTCGGCCACGCCACGCCACGCGGCGCGTTCAACCTCGTAAATTTTGTAATCCAAGAAGTGGTGAAGCCCTCGGGAGAAAAAATTCGCGTGGACTGGCACGGCCACAACGACCGCGGCCTAGCCATCGCCAACTCTCTCGCAGCCATCGCCGCCGGAGCTGACCAAGTCCACGCCGCAGCCCTGGCGCTGGGCGAGCGAGTGGGGAACACCCCGATGGAATTGATGCTCGTGAATCTGCGCCTGCTAGGCCTGATCGATCGCGACCTTTCCACCCTAAAAAAATATTCCCGCGCAGTAGCCAGAGCCACACACACGGAAATTCCGCCAAATTATCCGGTCGTGGGACGCGACGCCTTCCGCACCGCCACCGGTGTCCACGCCGCCGCAATCGTAAAAGCCTACAAGAGAAATGATCACGAGCTAGCCAACTCAATTTACAGCGGTGTGCCTTCCCATCTCTTCGGACTGGAACAGGTAATCGAAGTAGGTCCGCTCAGCGGTCGCTCTAACGTAATCTTCTGGCTCGAAAAACGAGGCCTTACCGCCACCGACGATCTTGTAGATCGCATTTTCAAGTTAGCCAAACAGTCCGAACGCATCCTCACTGAAGAAGAAATCCTCGCTTTGCTTGGCTCCTCCACGGCCCGCACCAAATAAAATTGTAAAAACTCTTTGAATCAACGCGCTGCTCTCCGCATCGAATTCCCGCGGCGGGATGAGACCTGGTGCCGCGCCGTCCAGAAGCTTGAGGTGCGGCGCTCTAGTGGTAGAATATCGCGCACTTGGGGTCAAATCTGAAATTTCTGTCGAAATAATTTAACTCTGCTCGCTCGGAGGGCGCCGATGCGTTTTACTCGTAAACAATACTTGGTCGTCTTAGTGCTGCTCGTTGCCGTGGCTTTTGCCGGCTACGCCCGCGGCGCTCATCAAGAACAAGATCCTTCAAAAAACACCAACTCACGCCCCACGATAGTTTTCATGACCGATTTCGGCACCGCCAACGATGCCGTCGCCATATGCAAAGCCGTAATTCTCGGCATCGTTCCAGATGTTCGCATCATGGACATCACGCACCAAGTCACTCCGTTTTCCATCGAAGAAGGTTCGCGCTTTCTCGCCGGCGTATCGCCTTATTATCCTTCCGGCACTGTTTTCTTGGTCGTCGTCGATCCCGGAGTAGGCACCTCTCGCAAAGCGATCATCGTGAAAACCAAAAAAGGCCAATATTTCGATCTGCCTGATAACGGAATCATCACTCCGGTCGCGGATCGTGACGGCGTGGAAGGCGTGCGCGAGATTACCAACACAGCCTGGATGATTGGCGACAAGGTTTCGTCCACATTTCATGGCCGCGATATTTTTTCGCCCTCCGCAGCCCATTTGGCCGCGGGAGAAGACTGGACGCAAGCCGGCCCCGAGGTAAAAGATTTAGTTCGGCTGAAGCCTGTAGTCGCCACCATGGACGCGAAGGGAATCAACGGAGAAGTCATCGGCCTCGACGATCCTTATGGCAGCCTGATTACAAATATTCAAGGAGACGATTTCAAACAGCTCGGCTATGCCCTAGGTGAAAATGTATCCGTCCAGATTGCCAATAAGCCGTACAAGTTTCCCTACGTAAAGACTTTCATGGACGTGCCAATCGGGCAGGCTCTGGTTTACATCGACTCGCGTGGCCGCGTGGGCTTCGCACTTAACGAGCGCGATTTCTCCAAAACTTATAAGATTTCGCCACCCGTTCCGGTCTTTATTCCGCGCCAAGGCAAATAAGTCCAGGGAGGACTCCGTGCACGCACTCAGAGACTGGTTCAAATACAATTTCCTCAAACGCAGCGTCAGCGTCATCATCACGGTTGCGGTCCTCGCCTGCATGTCCCTGCCGATTCGCGGGCAAAGTTTTCGCGGTTCCATTCGCGGTACGGTCACAGATCCGTCCGGCGCAGTGATTGTTGGAGCAAAAATAAACGTAAAGAGCTCAGCGACGGGCTTCACTCGTGAAGTAATCAGCCTTGCTGATGGCAGTTTTGTTGTACCTGAGCTTCCCGCTGGCGAATACACGGTGACTGTTTCTTCACCTGGATTCACTACTTTTTCCGACATGGCCATCGTGCGGGTAGGCGAGGAGACGACCTTCGACGTGCCACTATCGATCGGTCAGGTAGACAGTTTTTTGGTGACGGTTACCCCTGTGGTCGAAACTACCGAGGATGTGCTCGGCGGCACGGTGGACCAAACGCTCGTCGCCGAACTCCCTCTCAACGGCCGCGACTTCGGCAAGCTCGTCGCACTGGTTCCGGGAGTGATCGTAGAAGGCTCCGGCGTCGCCGGTACGGAAAAGGGCTTCGGTCAGTTCAACATTAATGGCCAACGCGATCGCTCAAACAATTACACGCTCGACGGCACGGATAACAACGATCCATGGTTCAACAATTCGGCGCTGAACCAGGTAGGCATCACAGGCGCACCCGCAACATTGCTCCCCATCGACGCAATTCAGGAATTCAATCTTCAATCGCAGTTTCCCGCGGAGTACGGACGCAACACCGGCGGCGTCGTCAACATCATCACAAAATCCGGGACCAACGACTTTCACGGTTCCGCATTCGAATACGCACGCAATTCATTTTGGGATGCGCGAAACTACTTTGACCCGGTTGGTACTCCGCACACGCAATTCATCAACAACCAGTTTGGCGGATCCTTCGGCGGCCCAATCATTCGCGATAAAACCTTCTTCTTCGGCGCCTACGAAGGTCAGCGCGAACGTGTCGGCTCAGATTTTGATTTCACCTTGCCCACCACATCGGAAATCAACGCTGCTCGAGCTCTGGCGCTCAGCCAAAATCCTGCAATCAATACCGCCCCGCTCGACGCCATCCTCAGCTATTTTCCGGTGAACAATACGAATTCAAATTCCGTTCCGGGCGCAGTAAAAGATTTCAACGACCTGGACAATTTCATCCTGAAACTCGATCACCGTTTCAACCAAATCAATTCCTTTGCCGTACGTTACGCCTTCGGACAGAGTGACCAGAAATTTCCGCTCGGCTCGCTCGGCGGTTTCGGTAGCGGCTCGCGCCTGCCGGGCTTCCAACAGATTTCTCCCACGCGCGTACAGGTCGTTTCGGCCAACTTGCTATCCGCTCTCAGTGCTACTCACATCAACGAACTGCGCTTCGGTTACACACGCTTCCGCAATTCGTTCACTTCCCAGGACGCGGTTACTCCGATTTCAGGCCTACCCGATTTTGGCACCGGCCTCTCTGGTATCCCGGAGATCGACTTCGGCGGTTTAATCGAAAATCTCGGCGCCACAGCCTTCAGCGTCCCGCGTGCGCGTGTCAGCCAGAATTATCAGATCCTCGACAATTTCACCTGGATCAAAGGCGCCCACACCATGAAATTCGGCGGAGAATATCGCCGCACTTGGGTCAGCGCCTTCAATGATAACCTCGGTCGCGGTCTGATCGAGTTCGGGCCTACCGGTCTGGACCCCACGGACCCCATCATCGACACTTTGGCGAATTTTTATCTGGGATATTTTTGCGACATGATGAATACGGGCTCGAATTGTCCCGGCTTCGCGGAAGGAAATATTGGAAACACGCAGCGCACCACCTACAACAATGGCTTGGCCTTCTTCGCCCAAGACGAATTCCGCGTGCGCACGAATCTCACGATCACTTACGGCCTGCGTTGGGAGTATTTCGGCCCCATCAGCGAAAAAAATAATCTCCTTTACAATTTCCCCGGCCCTTTCTCAGCCAACTCTCAGCTTGTGAGAGTCGGTACTGACGGCTTAAGCGGCGCATATAAACGCGATCTGAATAACTTTGGCCCGCGCCTCGCCGTGGCCTGGAGCCCATTCCAAAATACCGTGGTCCGCGCTGGCTACGGCATCTATTACGATTACATCCCGCAAGATCTCATGATCGCGAATTTCACCACCGTTGCCGGCATCGCTACGAATCCGGTGGGTCCGCAAGCCGTCCTTCCGCTAGCATTTAATACAGCCGCGTGGAACGGAACCGCAACCGGCCCCGTTTTCTCTCCCGTAACGGCCGGTCCGTTCCCGATTTTCGTGACAACTCATAATTTGGCTACGCCCTACGCAGGTGAATGGAATCTCAACATTCAGCAACAAATCTCCAGAGGAGCCGCGATCGAAATCGGTTACGTCGGAAGCAAAGGAACGCGTCTCGCGCGCCTCTACGATGCGAACCAGGACGACATCAATCCTAACTACGGCGAAATAGATACCTTCGCCACCAATTCTGCTTCCACCTATAACGCTCTTCAGGTTCAGGCGCGGTTTAACAACTGGCATCGATTCTCCGGGTTCTCCGCCTACGTTTTTTCAAAATCCCTCGACGGCGCTTCCGATGGCATCGACTTCAATTTTGCTACCGCAGCATTTCCGCAAAACTCAGACAACTTACAAGCTGAGAAGGGACCATCGACGTTCGACGCCAGGCATCGCTGGACCACTGCGTTCAACTATGAGGTTCCGGTTTGGGGAGCGTTGCCGCCTCGACTTGCTCAAGGATGGCGTTGGAATACGATCGTCACCGTTATGTCCGGCCAGCCGATTGGCATCATCACGGAGAATGCCATCGACAACGCGGATGGCTCGGAAAATTTTCACCAACGGCCCGACGTGGTTCCCGGCGTCAGCCAAACTCTGTCAGGCAATCCGGCCAACGGTTACATAAACCCGCTTGCCTTCGCTACACCTGCCGGCAACTTTGGCAATCTCGGTCGCGACGCTGTCTACGGCCCCGGCTTCTGGAATATTGATTTTTCAGTGACGAAGGACACGCGTTTGACCGAGCGCTTGAATCTCCAGCTTCGCGCAGAGTTCTTCAATATTTTCAATCATCCGCAGTTTGCCTTGCCGGGAGGTGTGATTCAGCCGGAGGCAGGTTCCGGCCGCACTCTCCCACAGGCGTTAGCGCAATGCTCGGGCTGCTTTTCGACTGCCACGCCCGACGTTGCACAGGGTAATCCAGGTCTTGGTGGAGGCGGGCCGCGAGTGATCCAGTTCGCCGCGCGTCTTCAATTCTAATTTTTCGCTGCCGCGTAGAGTCGCCTTGCTGCATGGTTGCCGTGCTGCTAAGATTTGTGTACGAAATACGTGAAACTCCCGCACATCTCCTGTATCTTTCTTTTGATGGTCACTCTTTCCGCTCGCGCTGCCGATGACTCGATCGAAAAGCTTGCCGTTGCGCCGGATTGCGCCCGCGGACTCGATTGGATTGGCAAAAACGCCGACTGGGTCACCCAGCAACAAATCCAGCTCACCGAAATTCCTGCTCCTGAATTCAGCGAAAGCCAGCGCGCCGAATTCGTAAAAAAACTTCTGGAATCCGCCGGCCTGAAAGTGCGCATCGATAAAACCGGCAATGTGATTGCCGAGCGTCCCGGATCCGATTCGAAGTCGGTCATCCTTCTCGCCGCGCATCTCGACACCGTTTTCCCGGCATCAACCGATGTGAAAGTGAAACGTGACGGCAAGCGCTTGAACGCGCCCGGTATCGCCGATAACGGCGCTGGCCTTTCCGCTCTCGTAGGCTTGGCGCGCGCTCTTTCCGAATCGCGTATCCAAACCACCAAAACGATCGTGCTGGCCGCGGACGTTGGCGAAGAAGGGGAAGGCAATCTCCGCGGAATTCGCGCGTTAGTGGAAAATTACGGCCAGCGTCTTGCGGCCGTCATCGCTATCGATGGCGCTTCAATGGAACATGTCACCACGCAGGGGATCGCCTCGCAGCGCGTCGAAGTGGAAATCACCGGCCCCGGTGGACACAGTTGGTCCGATTTTGGCGCCCCCAATCCGATTACCGCGCTCGCCCGCGCCATCGTGAAATTTTCTTCCCTGCCGGTTTCGGAGAATCCACGCAGCTCTTACAATTTCGGCATCATTGAAGGCGGCACCTCCGTGAATTCCATTCCAGCCAGTGCCTCTGTGAAAGTTGACTTGCGCTCGGAACAGGAATCGCAAGTAAGGGTGATGGAGTCCGCGCTGAAAGAGGCGGTGCAATCCGGAGTGAAAGAAGAAAATGCTGTCGCGCGGGCAAATAGCGACCCGCTGAAAGTAACTCTCCGCTCGCTCGGTGTGCGCCCTTCTGGCAAACTTCCCGATAATTCGCCTCTGCTCGATACGATTCGCAGCGTTGACACTTTCCTCGGCAGCCGCTCGCGTATGGAAAGCAGTTCCACTGACGCAAACATTCCTCTTTCGCTCGGCATCCCCGCGGTTTCGATCGGTGGTGGCGGAAAAGGCGGCGGCTCGCACACTCCCGCGGAGTGGTATGACGCAACCGGACGGGAGGCCGGACTTAAACGCCTGTTCTTAATTACGGTCGCCCTCGCCGGGACCCAGCCCTGATGTTCGAAAAGCTTGGAAACCTTGCCGCAATCCTGATCGTGCTTTCGCTGGTATTTTTGTCGCGTCGCCCTATTCACGTGAATGCTGAACCAATCACTTTTGGCCAGGTTCAATCTCCAACGGTGGCGCAAACTCCCGCGGATCTCGTTATAGAAAACGCCATCGTTGCCACCTTTGACGACGATCATCCTCGCGCCAGCGTGATTGCGATTCGCGGCGACAAAATCGTGGCAGTCGCTTACAACATCAGCGATGCCGTCAAGTCCGATCAAACCGCCGATGTAGAAGCCCTGATCGGCCCAAACACGCGCGTAATCGATCTCCACAAACAATTCGTGATGCCTGGCTTCAACGATGCCCACATCCATCTTTTCTCCGGAGCTTACGCGAAATTGCAAATCGATTTCACCGGTGTGCACTCGATAGCAGAATTTCAAGACCGCATTCGCGCGCGCTTGAAGGATTACAAGCGTGGTGAATGGATTCTCGGACGCGGATGGGACCACACTCTGTGGCCCGAAAAGAAATTTCCCACGCGCCAGGACCTCGATGCTGTCTCTACAAACCACCCCATGGTTTTTGGGCGACTTGACGGCCACGTGGCCATCGCAAATTCGCGCGCGCTTAAAATTGCCGGAGTGACGCGCGATACTCCGGATCCTCCCGGCGGCCATATTGAACGCGAGGCCAAATCTGAGCCCACTGGGATGCTCGAAGAATCGGCAATGTTCTTGGTTTACGACCGCATCCCGCGCTACTCCATGCAGCAACGCCGTCGTGCGTTTCAACTTGCAATGGACGAGGCCGTGCAATACGGCGTTACTTCCGTGCAGGATAATTCCGTGATGGACGCAGATGACGCCGCGAATTACGGCTGGGAGAATTTTTTGGTTCTAGACCAGCTCAAGCGGGAAGGGAAGTTGAAATTACACATTACTGAGTGGCTTCCCTTTCTTGCTCCGGTTTCGCGCTTGCAAGAAATGCGGCGCTTCGGTGGCAGCTCCACTCCGGAAAAGCCCGGTGACGGGTGGCTCAAGACCGGGCAAGTGAAGCTAATTATGGATGGTTCGCTCGGCTCACGCACCGCCGCGATGCTCGCGCCATACTCGGATGACCCCAGCACCTCTGGAATTCTTGAAATCGAGCCCGATCGTCTGAAACAAATGGCCATCGAGCGCGACCGCGCAGGATTCCAACTTGGCTTTCACGCCATCGGCGATCGCGCAAATCGCGTGGCCCTTGATACTTTTGCAGCCGTCCTTGAAGCTAACGGCCCGCGCGACCGCCGCGATCGCATCGAGCACGCCCAGGTAGTCGAAGCCGGCGATTTCGAGCGATTCGGGAAACTCAACATCATCGCCTCCATGCAGCCCGCACATCTTCTGGATGACGCGCGTTGGGCCTCCGACCGCCTTGGCGCGGAACGTTCTCGCGGCGCGTACGCGTGGCGCAGCATGGAAAAAAATGGCGTGCGGCTCGCCTTTGGCACGGATTACCCGGTGATCCCGATCAATCCGCTCCGCGGAATTTATGCCTGCGTGTCGCGCCAGATGACGGACGGTACGCCCAAGCGCGGCTGGCAGCCTCAAGAACATTTGCACTCGAAAGATTGTTTCCGCGCGTATACCGTGGGCTCCGCCTACGCCGAGTTCGAAGAACAGCGGAAGGGAATCATCGTGCCCGGCATGTTGGCGGACATCATCGTTTATCCGAAGGATCTGAACGAAATTCAACTGGAAGACATCCTCAAAATTCCGGTGGTAATGACAATCGCCGGCGGGAAAATTGTTTACCAGCAAGCCCAACCGTAATTGTCGGTCTATTTCTCTTCGGTATTACTTCTCTACTTCGATGGACTGTATTTCGCCGTCATAGTTTTTGCGGTCGACAGTAACAAAAGTAATTTTGCCGTCTTTCCATTCAGGTTTGTGCAGGGACGTAATTCGCCGGCCTCAAAAGGGACATCTTCCGAGATTTCCACGCGCGTATAGTCGCGGGCATGCAATTTGAATCGGCCGTTATGAGCCGAAATCTTCAGCGTCAGTTCAACTCCTGAACAAGCCACGCCATCCACAGGGCCCTCGGCATCGATCTTCACGTGCTCCGCAGGAGCTGGATCAATCCGCATTCGCGCACCTGAGAAGGGAAGCGTGAAAACAAATGCGCTGATAGCACCAATTCGAAGTAGCTTCGACATAGGTGTCGAGATTATTGCTGAATATATTACATGGCGTCAATTCCGCATGAGTCATCAATCTAGCTTGTGCACTCCAAGCTGTTCCGAGTCTGTGTCACGACTCCGATTTTCGTCAGAGCACGGCTTCGTCGTGCCGTAAGTTATCCCAAAGAACGGTGCGGCTTCAGCCGCTGAGGGACAAGATTTGCAGTTGCGACACAGATTATTCCGCCCCTCGCGAATTGTATTTAGGTTGGGTTTGGTATGGGTTGGATCATGCTTTGTGTTTATCTGTGGTCCGAGCAAAGCGGGGGACCTGCTTCGGAATGCTTTCGCTGTCACAAATTGTAATCATCGCATTGCTAGCCATTTTGGCGTCTTGCCACTGCTGCACGCGCCGCTTACACTCTGTGCTCCATGCTCAGCAAACGCCTGCGCGCCGATCTCGCTCTGGGTTTTTGCGCGCTAATCTGGGGCGCCACCTTCGTCGCAGTCAAAGACGCCCTCGCCGATGTGTCCGTGATTGTTTACATTGCCGTCCGCTTCGCCCTAGCCGCAGTGGTCCTGGCGATTTTCTTCCGGCGCTCTCTACCCGGTATCACGGGCAAAGCGCTGTGGGCGGGAGCTCAAATCGGGTTCTGCATGTTTACGGCCTACGTTTTCCAAACCGCGGGCCTGAAGTACACCACGCCTTCGAAGGCCGCTTTCATCACCGGCTCAAGCGTCGTGATCGTCCCGCTGCTCCTGGCCGTGTTTGGTCGTCGCAGAATAAATGTGTGGATTTGGGCTGGCGCCCTCGCAGCGTTAGTCGGCCTGTATTTTCTCACCGTGCCACCAGAAGGTTTCAGCGGACTCAATCGCGGTGATCCCATCGTGTTTGGCTGCGCCGTAATGTTTGCAGTCCACATGATTCTGATCAGTCGCCATGTCGAACAGCACTCCGTAGGCGCTCTGGCCGTCGTTCAGGTCGCCACATCTGCAATTCTTGCCGGCGTCGCGCTCCCCTTTCTAGCCGTCACCGGCCTGGAACCGCCGCGTCTCGTTTGGACCGGCAATTTAATCTTTGCCGTTCTCATCACCGCCATCGGCTCCACGGCAATCGGCTTTTCGTTTCAAACCTGGGCACAGCAATACGCTTCGCCAAGTCACACCGCAATCTTGATTAGCCTGGAGCCGGTTTTCGCCGCCATCACTTCGTGGCTTCTTGCGCGCGAACATCTCGGGGGCCGCGTCCTGCTGGGTGCCGCCTTAATTCTTGTGGGTATTCTGCTGGCCGAACTAAAAGGCCATGCCCCCGCAATGGCCCCAGAGTCGCTGGAATCCGCCATCCGTGACGGCGAAGATTCCTAGCAGCAAGAGCGAATGCTGATCGAAGCGGTGCGGAATCTCACCTCAGCAGCATCGAATCAGGATGTGACTTTGTTGCGGCGGCCTTCAGGCCGGCGGGTCGCCTTCAGCACTAATTGTGTTGCGGATTTGGCTGCTTGTGGAATTTCACGTCAACAGGATCGTACATCACCGGCTGTTTCAAATTCTTCTTTTCAAAATTAGATATGTGTTGGTCGTGCACCAGCGTGAGCCCGATATCGTCTAGCCCGCGCAACAAACAATCGCGCCGAAATGGATCGACCTCAAACGAATACCGTAACCCGCTGTCGTCGGTCACAACTTGCTTCCCCAGATCCACCGTCACACGATAGCCTTCTTTCTCCGCCCGCCTGAAGAGGTCATCCATCTGCTCGTTCGAGAGCGTGACCGGCAAAATCCCGTTCTTGAAACAGTTGTTATAAAAAATGTCGGCATAGCTCGGAGCCAGAATCGCGCGGAATCCATAATCCAAAATCGCCCACGGCGCATGCTCGCGGCTTGATCCGCACCCGAAATTCGCGCGCGCCAGCAAGACCGATGCGCCTTTATATCGCGGCTGATTCAGAACAAACTCCGGGTTCGGTTTCTCGCCCGGCAAATAGCGCCAATCGTAAAACAACACACGTCCATAACCCTCGCGCGTGAGAAATTTCAAAAATTGCTTCGGCACCATCTGGTCCGTATCAACGTTCACGCGATCGAGCGGCCCAACCAGCCCCGTGTGCTTTATGAATGGTTCCATCTATTCCGCTCCATCCGCATTCTTCCATCCGCGAATATCCACAAAGTGCCCTTCAATCGCCGCGGCCGCCGCCATCATCGGACTCACCAAATGAGTCCGCCCGCCTTTGCCCTGCCGCCCTTCGAAATTCCGATTTGACGTGCTCGCGGAACGCTCACCGCTCGGCAGCACATCATCATTCATCCCGATGCACATGCTGCATCCAGCATCGCGCCATTCAAACCCAGCTTCGCGAAATATTTTGTCCAACCCTTCAGTTTCCGCTTCCACTTTAACGCGCCGCGATCCCGGCACCACCAGCGCCTGTTTCAAATCTTTCGACACATGCTTCCCGGCCACCACTTTCGCCGCCGCGCGCAAATCCTCAATCCGCGAATTCGTGCACGACCCGATGAATACGCGGTCCACCGAAATATTTTCAATCGGCGTTCCGGCTTTCAGTCCCATGTAAACGAGCGCGCGCGAAGCCGCCTCGCGATCTACCGGATCGCTGAACGACGCAGGATCGGGAACGCGGCCCGTCACTTGCGTAACCATCCCCGGATTCGTTCCCCATGTAACCATGGGCGCCAGTTCATTCGCGTTCAGCGTCAAACTGTCGTCAAATTTCGCGCCAGGGTCAGTAGCTAGCGAACGCCAATGCTCCACCGCTACTTGAAAATCCCTCCCGCGCGGGACGAACGGCCGCCCCTCCAGATACGCAAACGTCGTTTCGTCCGGCGAAACCATCCCAGCCCGCGCTCCGCCTTCGATGGTCATGTTACACATCGTCATGCGCCCTTCCATCGACAATCCGCGCACCGCTTCACCGGTGTATTCGAAAACATAGCCAGTCCCGCCCGCAATTCCGATCTTGCCGATCACCGCGAGAATGAAATCCTTCGCCGTAACGCCGCACGGCCGCTTCCCTTTGATTTCAATCTTCATCGTTTTGGATTTGAACTGTGTCAGGCACTGCGTCGCCAGAACGTGCTCGATCTCGCTGGTTCCAATACCAAACGCCAGCGCTCCAAACGCGCCATGCGTCGAAGTGTGGCTATCCCCGCAAACAATCGTCTGTCCCGGCTGCGTGATGCCAAGCTCCGGCCCGATAATGTGAACGATCCCTTGATTCTTGCTGTGCATGTCAAACAGGTGTACGCCGTGCTCTTCGCAATTACGTGCTAGCGCTTCGAACTGTCCTAATGCATCCGCATCGAGTACCGGCAACAAGCGGTTTTTCGTCGAAACGGAATGGTCCATCACCGCGAAAGTAAGTTGTGGCTGCCGAACTCTGCGCCCCGCCGCCTTCAACCCCGCAAACGCTTGCGGAGAGGTGCCTTCATGAATCAGGTGACGATCGATGTAAATTAAAGTGGGTTGTCCGGGTTCTTCGCGGACGGTGTGCGCTTCCCATATCTTTTCATAGAGAGTGCGAGCTGCCATACGGTTGGTTTTTCCGCCTGCGGGGATAAAGCCCCGAATCGAACAGCCGGAGGATTCGTTCGCCGGCTGTTCTCATTGTAACAAGGCTGTCACAATTCCGCCAACCGCGTTATCAGCACGTGCGGCGGACCAGATTGCTACTCGAAACAGCGTTCCTGAACTAGTGGGAAGGAGAAGGCAGGTTCAGCCGCTTCACTAGATTTTGAAATCTCGCGTCCTGATGGAGCGAATCGAAATGATCATCCGAATTCAGGAAAGGCATTTGGCTCTCGCGCTGTTGATACGCTTTTTCCAGCCACAGCATGGCGTTAGTCGCGTCGTCCAATCCGGCGAAAACAGAAGCCATTTCAAATGAAGATACATAATGCTTCGTCGATAGTTCCGTCAATTGGACGATTATCTTGCGGGCCTCTTCTTTCTGTCCGAGTCGCGCATAAATGAAACCCGCTCCCGCCAGTCCGGTAGGATCGCTCGGCGAAACAGCCATCACTTTTTTGTACTCCTCGAGCGCTTGCGGCCAATTCTGTTGGTTTTCATACACTCCGGCCAACGAAAAATGGGCGGGGATAAAGTTGGGATCCATTTCCAACGTGCGCTGGTCTAGACGTGTCGCGTCATCCATCCTGCCAGCATGGCGGTACCGCGACGCCAGCGTCGTATTAATTGCCAGTGATAAAGGATCGATCTGTTGCGCCGCTTCGGCCTGCTCCACCGACTCAGGAAAACGCAGCATCGCCGTTAGGTAGTAGCTGTACCACTGGTGCGCCGTCGCGTAATTCGGGTTCAGTTCGATCGCGCGACGGAACTCTTCCTCCGACTGTTTCCAGTTCCAATCATAATAAAACTCGACTAATGCTAGCGCCGCGTGCCCCTCAGCAATATTGGGGTCCAGCTCAATCGCCTTGGAAGCGTTCGCGCGCGCTTTTGAATTCGCTACGTCCGCCGGCAGCACATCGGATCCCAACAAGGAATACGCATCCGCCAAACCCGCATACGCTGCTGCAAAC
Organism: uncultured Acidobacteriota bacterium; assembly: GCA_963714785.1. GTDB lineage: Bacteria > Acidobacteriota > Terriglobia > Acidiferrales > UBA7541 > Palsa-295. Next base: position 885,467 of record CAVQQE010000011.1, on the reverse strand, counting down.
GACGGATCTTTTGTGATCGCCTGGCCAAAATATTCAATGCTCTTGTTCAATCCATCGGGCGTTCGCTTGTTCCAGAAATACCGACCCTTCAGATATGCCTCGTATGCCTCGGGATCCACCGGCGCTGGATTCACCGCGCGCAAGGCGTCCGCTGGCGAGTCAACCGAGCCCCTAATTTGCTCGGCGATCTCACGCGCTGCTTCCGTCTGCATGGACAAAACGTCTTTCATCTCGCGATCGTAGCTTTGCGCCCACAAATGCCGGTCCGTGGCGCAGTCAATCAGTTGCGCGCGAATCCGCACGCGATCTCCGACACGTTGCACCGAGCCTTCCACCAGAGCGTCCACGCCAAGCTCTTTGCCGATTTGCGGCGCGGTTTTGTTGCCGTCTTTGTAATGCATTGCCGAGGTTCGCGAAATCACGCGCAAGTCCGCAAATTGCGCCAGGTCCGTGGTCAGCTCGTCCGTCATCCCATCCGCAAAATAATTCTGGCTTGGATCGGCAGAAAGGTTCTGCAGCGGCAGAACCGCCACCGAGCGTCGTGATTTCTTTGCGGTTGCCGAAAGTCCAGCGGCGTTGTTTAACGGCCGCAAAATTCCAGCCAAACGGTCCCGCGTTCTGGCTACGTTCAAAGCTACGAGCACTGCTGCAATGGCCACTCCAGCCAAGGCGAGGCCCAGGAACCACGCAAACGAGTGTCGGGGGGACGACGCTTGATCAGTGGTTCCTGGGATGCCGCTTACGGGGGAGGGACCCTGGAGAGTATGCGCAGCTAAATCGGCAACGCTTTCGTCGCCGGAATCTGCAGTCACCGGCGCGATAAACCGATAGCCCACGCGAGGCAGCGTCTCGATAAAACGGGGTTCCGTTGCCGAATCGTTCAGCGCCTGTCGAAGCCTTTTGATCGAAGTATTTAGGCTGTGCTCGAAATCGACGAACGTGTCCGCCGGCCAAAGTTTTTCCTGCATCCGCTCGCGGCTCACCACTTCGCCCGCGGGCTCCAGCAGCATGAGCAACATTTGAAACGGCTGGCCGTGCAATTTTATTTTTGTTCCCTGCTTACGAAGCTGGCGGGCGCGAACATCTACTTCAAAATCGGCGAACCTATAGATTGGGGTTGCTTTCGCCATGTCTCCAGCCAGACTTTGCGAAACGGCGATTCTAGCATCGCCCCATGGGGGAAACCATACGCCACGCCAGACACCCGGCCACTGACTGGTGCTGGGCCAGTCAGTCGGCCGGTCGGGAAAGAACGTCACTTCCCAAGTGTCTGCCAGGAACATGGGTTCACGCGGTGCAGCCGGAATCTTCGATCACATAAACTGCGTAACCTTCACGATCGGGTTCCACCAGCAAAATCACTTCGGTTTCCCTATTCTCCTTCTCCGTATCAAAGTCCTGCAGCGAGCGATAGAAATCCAGGCTCAGGCATCGTCCGCCGAGCCACAGTTCTCTCAGGAAATGCCGCTCGTCGCGTCGGTGGAAAACCAATTTCGATCGCGAACGTTCTGCACCGCGGCTGGACGAAATGCTTACCGCAAGCTTGTATACCTTTCCATCTTCGCCGCGCACTGCTAGCACGCAAATTCCGGGAGTCGGGCTGCGCAATGCCTCGAATCGATAAGTGCCGGCGGCAAGACTATAGGTGCCCACGACCAAATCGAAGGGCACGTCAATCACGATTCCCATGGCTGCCGTAGCATTTGTTGTCGAGCCAGACTTAGACGCCCACGGAGCCATTAGATTGAGACCTGCAAAGGCTTGCATCTTTTTTCTCCTTTACCATGCCCGATGGCTTGTATCGCGCCATCAACTGTTCTCGGAGCTGGGCTGATCCTTGAACGATTGCACTTTGGCTCACTCGTCCCGGAATGGCAATGCACGCGGGGTGAAATGATTGTGTATTGAAGGTGAAGCTCTAAGTTATTGAGGGTACGTATTTTAGAGTGGCTTCAAAAAACAGTTCCAGCGATTCTGGGCCTTGCCTCTATTACCTGCGAAGAAAAGATTTGGCGACTTCACGATTTCTGCTTGAGCTGCGCCGATGATCGAGAAAGCAGTCGCACGCCACGCTCTTGATACCATGGCAGCTCCTTTGGGGTGCGGGAGCTTGCTCCCGCTTTCCTCTCCGTCTCAAGCTCTCCGATCCGTCCAGCAGACCGCATTCAAGATCAGCGGCGCGCTTCCGGTTTTTTGCTTCCGATTACTTTCTCCCTATCGACGCTGTACCTAAACTGTACCCCAATCAGGTTGACGGTCTTTCCACTCGGACGTATGGTCTAGCGCAATATTCAGCTGTGAAGCTGAAAATTATCGACCGACCACCGCCGATAGCACCGTGACAGTTTCACACGGTTAACTTACCCCGCCAGGTTAATTCGCGAATTTGCATCATGTTTTTTGACTTACGGCACACGTGTGCCTGTTTCAAGCCCGTTTCCTGGGGAGGGACCAAATGAAAAGTGTAAGGCTACTCGTTTCTGTATCGGTTTGCATGATTTCGTTATCGACCGCCGCCGTTTACGTTCAAGCCCAACGGGGCAATAACAATCAACAGGGTCCTGGTGGCGCTGGCGGGGGGCAGGGAACCACCGCGCAAGATCCCGGCGTCCGCGCTTCCAGCAGCACCACCGGCCAGCCGCTTACCACTCTGTCGTCGGAACAGCTTCAGTTTTTCCAGGACGGTATGACTCGCTTCGTTCAGACCGATTCGGTCAGCGGTGGCGCTCCCAATGAACCTGGCGTTGGATTAGGACCCGGCTTCAACTCCAATAGCTGTGCAAGCTGCCATGCTCAGCCCGCAGTCGGAGGAACCAGCCCAAGCCAGAGTCAATACCCGTCCATCGGTCAGAATCCCCAGATGCTGGCCGCAACCGATTATGGCGGGACCAACTCGATACCTTACTTCATCACCGCTGACGGTCCGGTGCGCGAAGCGCGCTTTCCGTTTGTTGTGGGTTCTCGCGGCGTCACGACCACGCCCGACGGCGGCGTTCACGACGTCTTCACCATCGCCGGCCGCCAGGACGCAACCGGTTGCACCATGGCGCAGCCGAATTTCGAACAAATGCAACAGCTCAACAACATCATTTTCCGGATTCCCACGCCCGTTTTCGGCGCGGGCCTGATCGAAGCTATTCCGGACTCCACAATCCTCTCCAACATGAGTGCGAATGCCAAGCTCAAGCAGGCTTTGGGCATTTCAGGACAGCCGAACACCAGCGGCAACGACGGGACCATTACCCGCTTCGGCTGGAAAGCACAGAACAAATCGCTCGAGATTTTTGCCGGCGAAGCCTACAACGTGGAAATGGGCGTAACCAACGAGCTATTTCCGAACGAACGCAACAACCCGCCTACTGCGTGCCTTTACAATGCCACGCCCGAAGATTCCACTAACTACAACGCTTCCGGCTACGCAATTCTGAGCGATATTGTGGAATTCGCGAACTTCATGCGCTTTCTTGCGCCGCCTCCACAATCTTCGCAAGGAATTCCGGGAAATCCGCCGCCACAATCCATTCAAAACGGTCAGGCTCAATTCGGCAACGTTCACTGCGATATGTGCCACACTCCGTCCCTGCAGACCGGCACATCCGTTTTCACTCCGGGGCTCAGCAATCAGACGGCGCAGCTATTCTCGGATCTCTTGCTCCACCACATGGGCGCGAGTCTCGCCGACAACATTTCCCAAGGCGCGGCTGCGGGCGATCAATTCCGTACCGCTCCCTTGTGGGGTTTAGGCCAGAGGATTTTCTTCCTGCACGATGGCCGCGCTACTCCGGCAAATGGTGGTCTGCTCCGGGCGATTCAGGACCATCAAGGCCATGGTTCGGAAGCCAATCAGGTAATCAGTCTGTTCAACCAGCTCTCGCCGCAGAACCAACAAGATCTGTTGAACTATTTGCGTTCGCTGTAGTTCCTGGCGTGCCCGGCATGCAAGCACGATGTTGTGTTTGCATGCCGGTACGATATCGATACGAAGTCTTTAACGCGTTGAAGTTGTAACGCCGATCCTTACGGTTGCGGTTGCGCAGGCGAAGACGTCCCGCCGATCTGCGTGCCGATCACCTCGCCGGAGATTATGATTTCTACCCGGCGATTCTGTTGGCGCCCTTCATTCGTATCGTTACTTGCCACCGGGTTGGATTTCCCAAATCCCGTCGCATTAATCGACGCAGGATCGACGCCCTGCTGCAACAGATAGTCGCGAACCGCCCCCGCGCGCTTTTCTGAAAGCGTCTGATTCACTTCGTCGCTGCCAATGCTGTCCGTATAACCTTCCACCGAAAGCTTCAAACCCGGGTGACCAATCACGATGCCCGAAAGTTTTGCGAGGGCTTCACGCGCGTTCGGCCGCAGATCGTATTTCCCAAACGCGAAGAGCACGTCCGCCATATTCACTTTCAGCCCGCGAGGTGTGTCCGTCGTCGGCAGAATCCGGTTGAACTGCTCCAGCAATTGTGCGCGGAGCTGTTGTTTCTCCCGTTCCGATTGCGCCGCTGCGTCCTGCGCTTGTTGCGCTTTCAAGCGTTCCTGCTCCGCCTGTTGCTGCGCGACCAAACGGTCCGCATCAGCTCGCGCGCTGGCCGCGGCAGCCTGCGCCGCATCGCGCTCCGCCTGCAGCCGTTGCATTTCCGCCTGCTGACGCGCCGCCGCTTCCTGCGCTTGGCTCGCTGCCGCAGCGCCAGCCTGTGCTTTCGCTTCAGCCTCTCGCCGCGCCGCATCTGCGCGTTCCTGGGCGGCGCGCTCCTCATCCTGCCGCTCCAGCGCGATGTGCCGCGCATCTGCCGCGTTCTGCACCGCGTCGCGCGACGCTTGAACGATCAGTTTGTTGTTCCCATTTTTCGCCAGCAGATTCTGCGCATTTGACAAAGAAGCCTGCGCTTTGTTCAGAGCATCCGTCGCATACTTCTGCGCTCCCGCGTTTATCGCGATCTGCACCGCATTTTGCGCCTCGAAAAGTTCCAAAGGAACTTTCGAATCTGACTTCGAGATCGGCGAACTTGCGCTCGATACCTGGTAGCTATAGGCACCCTTGTCCAGCAATTGATAAGTAGCAGGCGCCTGCTCGATGGTCCCCACGGTTTCCGGCAGCACTACGTTTTGCAGCACCACCACATTGCTGGGCTGCGACACGGCGAAGTACGGCTCGGCCGTGACGATCAGCCCAAACGTTTGCAACGAAGTCGTCACATCGATCTTGGTTTTGTCGCCACTCAACAAAATTTCGCCCAGGTTATTCGATTTGCCCTCAGGCGTAATTGCCCAGAGAACGTAAGTTATATATTCCGGGCCAAACCTCTGCGCGGACTCCATCTTGCTGAACTCCGCATTGATCTGTATGCGTCCAACTTTCCCCGTCACCTTCGCGCGCCCTTTTGCCAAGGGTAGCAGTGGCGAGCCCTGGAATCCGATGGTGGTGGACCCGCTGCGATGCTGGTAATTAATCGTTACAATCGTCGCTGGAACCATCGTCACGTGATAACTAGGCTGCTGTTGCTGCGCGTAGCTCTGCGCCAGTGTCGAAATTCCAAACCAAACCGCCAGACCTGCCATTATCAACAACGAAATTGCCCCTCGTCTCATTGATCTCCTCAGACTGCGTTGAATATCTTTCTTGATATCCTGCCTAACAAACATCTGGGTTTCTGTGCCAAATGGAACAGTTCTCCCGGAAATTCGATACTGCCAAAACGTAAGTTTCAAAGGCCTTCTGACACTCCAAAATTCACATGGAGGTTGTTAAGTGCGGCAAGCCGCGAAGTTAGCCGAGCGCCTGTTCAGCCTGTGCTACCGTTTCATACGAATCGAATAGAGGTGCAATCCCGGTAATATGCAGCACATTCTGCACTCGGTGATTCATCCCCACCAGCGCGAGCTTGCGTCCAGACTTGTGGCACGACACAAACGCCCGCACGAGCGCCCCAATCGCCACCGAATCGATCGTAGGCACTCCGCTCAGGTCCAGGATCAGCCGTGGCGCCGCCACTCCAGTCACCGCTTCAGTGAACGCGGGAGAGGAAGACGACGTCAATGCACCCCGAAGCGCAAGCACTTGCAGCCCGTCGCGCGTCCCCGGCTGTGTGACCACCCGAAATGGTTCGATTTCCATCGCCGTGCATTCTATTACCGTTCCAACGCGCGATGCCAACATTTTCGCTCGCGCGAGATCACCGGGGACTCGAAATTCATCAGTCGCGCATTTATTGGACGCTTCCGACCCGTAGTCATCGACCTCTTCGTCCTCTTCATGCCGCGCCGCTTTTTCCGCCGAAACATGTTAGAATAGGAGTGCGCTCCGTAAATGTAATGGGGACAGGTTCATTTGCAGGTGGTGGCTTGCCCTGCCTCACTTGATTTGATAGGGTCCGGTCTTTCGCCGCCGTTTTTTGGTTTTTGCTGTTCGTTTGTCCGGCCGAGTGACCCAAATCTTTGCAGCAGTCGAGAGTAATGCTTCAGGAGAAAACGTATGAAGAATCTTTTTGTGGGCAACATGAGCTTTCAAACGACTGCTGCGGATTTGCGTGCTCTCTTCGAATCGTTCGGGCAGCTCGCGCGAGTTCATGTGGCGACTGATCGTGAGACGGGCAAAGCGCGCGGCTTTGGCTTCGTCGAAATGGTGAACGACGCAGATGCGGCCAAGGCTATCGCGGCGCTCGACGGAAAAGATCTCGGCGGGCGCAATTTAAAAGTGAACGAAGCGCGGCCCAAGTCTGAATCCGGTGGCGGTCCTCGCGGACCACGCAGCGGCCCCGGAGGCAACTCGGGCGGCGGCAATCGTGGCGGCAGCGGCGGGGGCGGTCGCGAAAGATTCTCGAATGAGGATTATCGCGAAGTCGCGCGCCAGCCTCGCGAACCTCGCTGGTAATTTTTTTTCGAAGTAATTTTTGTTGGCGGTGACCTTTCCCGCCTTAATTCCAACCCAAGGAGACAGCCATGACCACCACATTCAAAAAGCGCCAGAAAGAAATGAAGCGCATGGATAAAGCGCGCGCGAAAGCTGAACGTCGCGCCCAGAAAAAACTGGAACCTCGCGAGGATGGATCATCGGTGGATATATTCGACACCCGCATCGAGGACTTGCAGCCCCTGGCCCTCGACGACTCGAATCTTCCGGCGGAAAGCGAGTAACAGCCTTCAACGTCCAGTCCACATTGGACTTGCACTCGATTCATTGAATTAACCAATCTGAACCTTAGAGCCCGGCGCAGTCTTCATCACGCGCCGGGTTTTTATTGTCAGGCCCATTGTTCTACCCACGGATCAATTCCGGGCTCGACCCGAAACTGCCTCTTGCCCACAACGGCAATCCGCGACTGCACCCGCTTCGCCGGGTTAAAATGAGTGCTATACTTACAATTCACCGCCCGCGCGTTTGCTTCTGGGCGCGTTTCATTTTTCGGCGCAATCGAAAGGAGTTCGAGCATGGCTATTCAATTTCAGGAATTATATAGCTGGATCAGGCGCCGAAAAATTTTCGCCACTTTGCTAATCATCACCACGCTCGGAATCGGCATCGTGATAGGCACAGTAATTTCCGGCCGCGCCATGGCCACGCACGATCAAACCGCTTCCAGCGGCGCTTCGCTGCTCGTGATCCCCGATCCCGTCACGCTTTCCAATGGTTTCGCTGCGATTTCCAAAAAGATCGGACCTTCGGTCGTAAACATCTCCACCACGCAGGTAATCGAGAAACCCAAAGGCGCCAAGCGCCCGCACGCTCAAGGTGATTTCCAGGATTTCTTCGACCGCTTCTTCGATTCCCCCGACCGCGGTGAAGACGCTGAACGCAGCCTCGGTTCCGGAGTCATCGTCGATAAAAAAGGCTTCATCCTCACCAACGATCACGTCGTTGACCAAGCCACAAAAATTCAAGTCACCATTGACGGCGATCCCACTCATTACAACGCGCACGTAATCGGCATAGACAAAGACACCGATCTCGCCGTAATCAAAATTGAAGCGGACCATGAATTCGCCACTGCCAAGCTCGGCAATTCCGATGGCGTCCAAGTCGGCGATTGGGTGCTAGCCTTTGGCAGCCCCTTTGGACTGAATTCCACCGTCACTGCCGGAATTATTAGCGCCAAAGATCGTTCCAATGTCGGCCACCAGTTTCAGCGCTTCATTCAGACCGACGCCGCCATCAATCCCGGAAATTCCGGCGGCCCGCTCGTGAGTATGGCCGGCGAAGTAATCGGCATCAACACCGCCATCTACACCGAAAGCCGCTCGTTCGAAGGCGTCGGTTTTGCCATGCCCTCCAACGCGGTCATAAACGTTTACAACCAGCTCATTACCAACGGGAAAGTTACGCGCGGTTCCATCGGCATCACGTTCCAAGACGAGCGCAGCAACAACCCCGTGCTCTTGAAGGAACTCGGCGCGCCCTATGGAATCGTGGTTGAAGCAGTGGAACCCGGCAGCCCCGCCGACAAAGCCGGATTGCAGCCTGGCGACGTAATTACCAACGTCAACGGCACGCCGGTGCATACTGGTTCCGACCTCGTGAATCCAATCGCGCAAACCACCATCGGCCAGTCGGTCCAGATCGACTACATTCGCGGGAAACAAGCCAAGAGCGTTGCACTGGTGGTTGCGGATCGCTCGAAAATTTTCCCGCAGTCCGCGCAGGCTGGAGTTGACGATCAGCCCGAGCAGGAGGAAACTCCCGGAGAGTTCGGCCTGCACGTGGAAGAACTCACACCCGACTTGGCGCACAAGCTCGGAATGGGCAAGCTCACCGGCGTGGTCGTAACAGAAGTCGATCCCGCAAGCTTCGCCGAAGATATCGATTTCCATCGCGGCGACGTAATCACCGAAATCAATCACGTGGCGATCAACAACTTGTCCGACTATCGCCGCGAAATGGCCCAACTCAAGCCAGGCCAGGACGTTTTGTTCAAGGTCGCCCAACGCGGTAACAACGACCGCGTCCTGACAGTTTTCTTGGCCGGAGCCGTCCCCGCAGCCCAGTAAGTTTTCGCGGGAGGGGAATTGTAGCGTTACCCGGTCGCACCCTGGCCGGCAAACGCCGTCGGACCGCGCGCTGTCTAGCCCTTCGATGGGGACGACCGGAGAGCGGTTGTTTCAATTGCGCCGGAAAATGACGCGCGTGACGCGAAGGCCCGTTCCGCAACGCGTATTTGGGGTGCGGCGGTTCGCCGCCGCTTAGCGGCTCTCGATCGCAAGGGCGGGGTTTTAATCCCGGCCGTAAAGTGACCCAAGTTTTGGGGGCTTTTAGCCCCTGAAGCCGTTGTTAGGTTTTCGGGACCATCTTCCGCGACTCGTTCTGTTCATTGTCTGATACGCGCTGAGTGCTTGCGGCGCAGCTTGTCCGGGTCGTTGATTGGGCGATAATGGGGCAGGGAGTTACACATCGATGAGGCGAACGGTAAAATTCCTGGTGCTCTCGGCAGCTCTGCTGACGGCGAGCCTTTCCGTCTTCGCCCAATCAAGTTCCACTACCGGCTCCTCTTCGTCTTCAACGCATTCGACCTCGGCAGCCAAGAAAAAGACAGTCTCGAAGAAGCATCATTCAAAACGTGAGCCCACGCAGAAAGCCCCGACGCCCGCGCGCATCACAGAGATTCAAACCGCCCTGGAACGCCGCGGCTACTACCAAGGCGATCCAAATGGAAAGTGGGATTCCAACACCGTCGCCGCCATGCAGAAATTTCAGTCCGAAAACGGCTTGGAATCTTCCGGCAAGATCAACGCGCTATCTCTGCAAAAATTAGGCCTGGGTTCAAGCATCGCAGGCGTCTCCGCCCCCAAGCCCGTTCAGCCTCAGCCCAACAAGCCGGCAGCATCGTCGCCATCGCCAGCGGCCGCTTCCGCGCAGTCGGCTTCTGCGCCCGCGCAATCCGCCAGCTCCATCAACACCAACGCCGGCGCTCCCTCATCGCTGTCATCGAGCTCCGCGTCACCAACGGGCGACGCCAAGCCTCAGCACTAATCCCAGAGTTCTAAATAATTTTCATCGCCTGCCGTTAACCCAAGCCACCCAGCACTCGGAAACGAATATCTTAGATTTGCGTAGCGCCGGCCTTTAGGCCGGCATGTCGATGTATTTGCTCGCCGTAACGGCCAGTGGCAAGTCGTAAACGCCCAGGAAAGCCAGTTTCAGACGCGGCCAGCCCGTCAAACTCCCACGACCCCAGCAGCACGGTCGCAATAGAAAAGCATTTTTCTCTCGTGCTTGCACGGCTATCAAGACCAGCAGAGGACTAGCTTTGAGGAGGTGAACTCGACCTATTCTTTCGTCTTCAATTTCAACCGGTGCTTGTTCTCTTCCAAAAACGCGCGCAGCCCATCTGTGGCGTCCAAAAGCCTCACCCATTGCTCGTAATATAACGTAACAGGAAACCGTCCCAGCCCATAAACGCTCACGCCGCCCTTTTCTCCCACGCGAAACTCCAGCGTCCCGCTCCGCTTCGATCCACCCGCCTGTTTTTCCAACTCCGCAATCCGCGCCAGCAATTCTTCTTTCGTCGGCTCAGCCATTTTTCACTCTCTCCACGTAAAAATTAATTCGCTCATCGCCAATTGATGATACACCCAGCCCCGTAGCCCGGGCGCCCAAACAATTCCGCGCATCACACGCCAATTGTCAGCTTACGCAGACAAAATCCTGACCACCTTTTCACAATCTCGAGACAATTCCGTGACAATCCACTCTCGCCGCGGTTCTAGCATCTCGCCCCAGCGGATCAGCAAAATTTCGTTCCCGCCCACCCAGCCGGTCGAAGCTGGCCCGCTATAAAGGAGAATTACATGCAACCCCGCGCCATCGCACTCGCCGCTTTTCTCGGCCTGGTAATGCTGTTCGGTTCCACCGTAGCGCACGCGCAATACGAAGTCACCAATTTGGTTTCGAATCAGGCCAAGACCGCCAGAACCACCGACCCGCTTATCGTGAACGCTTGGGGACTTACCTACGCCCCCGGGGGCCCCTTCTGGATCAGCGACAACGGTTCCGGTTGGTCCACGCTTTACAGCGGCAGTGGAGCAAAAGCTCCGTTGAACGTCCTGATTCCGTCAGCCGGCGACGGCCCCGGCTCGCCCACCGGAATCGCCTTCAACAATCCCGCCGACCGGGAATTTCAAGTCCGGGGTTGGCCCTCCATCTTCCTGTTCGTCACTCTTGACGGCACCATTAGCGGCTGGGCTCCGCAATCGAATCCCAACGCCGCAATCATCGCCGTGAACACTCCCGGCGCGGTGTACACCGGTTTCGCCATCACCAGCCACGCATCCGGAAATTTCATCTTCGCCGCCGACAACGCCAACAACAAAGTGGACATCTACGATGGCAGTTTCCACCTTGTCACTTCATTCACTGACACCGCGCTTCCCGCCGGCTTCGCACCCTTCGGCATACAGGATTTCGGCGGCCTCGTTTACGTCTCGTTCGCCAGCACTTCCGGCGCGGCGGGCGGGTTCATCGACATCTACAGCGAATCCGGCACGCTTCTGAAACAGGTCGCTAGCGGCGCTCCGCTCAACCAGCCCTGGGGTTTCGCCATCGCGCCCAAGAACTTCGGACCGCTCAGCAACACGCTGCTCGTTTCCAACAACACGAACACCGGCACCATTAACGCCTTCAACGCCATCACCGGCCAATTCGTCGGCACCTTGAAAGACGTCAACGACAAACCGATCCAGATCAATCAGATCTGGGGAATTGAATTCGGCGGAGGCACGCCAGCCGACGGCGCTAGCGACCAGCTTTTCTTTACCGCTGGCCCCGACAACAATAAGGCCGGAACCTTCGGCCTAATCGCGTTCAAGCCATAACGCAAAGCGTGAGTGACGTTTCGTTTGTTAGGTTTTTAGTTCTTAGGTTTCGGGTTTGCAGTTGAAGTCGATCTTCCCCGGGTGCCCCATCCTTTGCGTTTTGCACTCCCCCAAGCAAAGGGTGGGGCTTTTCCTCACCCTTGTGTTTCCGTAGGCCGGGCTTAAAGCCCGGCATCTTGCTTTGCCTTTGCTTTTGTTCTTAAGTGGTCATCCCGAACCGCGTCTTTTGCGGACGACTTGAGGGATCTGCTTCTTCTTTTTCTTCAGTCCGTCTGTGCGGCGCGTTACTCCGCGTTGTCGATTTGCGCGCGCTGCAACCTGTCGCTGTAGTCGATGTAAATCGTCTTCCACTCGCTGTAGAAATCCAGCGCCGCTTCGCCCGACTCGCGATGCCCGTTGCCCGTATTCTTAATCCCGCCAAACGGCAGATGCGTCTCCGCTCCAATCGTCGGCGCATTCACGTACACAATCCCCGTTTGCAGGTCGCGTTGCGCGCGGAAGGCATTATTCACGTTGCGCGTGTAAATCGCAGCCGACAAGCCATACTGCACGCCATTCGCAATCTCCAGCGCGTCGTCAAACGTCTCAAACGGAATCACGCTCACCACCGGCCCGAAAATCTCTTCCTGACAGATACGCATTTTGGGGTCGCAATCCGTAAACACGGTCGGCTGGTGGAACCATCCGCGCACCAGGTCTCCATCTTCGATGCGCTTTCCGCCCGCTGCCAGCTTCGCTCCTTCATTCTTCCCGATTTCGACGTAGCTCATCACCGTCTTCAGTTGCTGCTCGTTAACGCACGGCCCCATGTCCGTCGACGGATCCAGCCCGTCGCCAACGCGCAGCGTCTTCGCGCGCTCCGTAAATTTCGCCACAAACCCGCCGTAAACCTTCTGGTGCACCGCCACGCGGCTCGCTGCCGTACAACGTTGCCCGCTCGTTCCAAACCCGCCCCATATCGCGCCATCCACCGCCAGGTCCAGGTTCGCGTCGTCCATCACGATGATGATGTTTTTCCCGCCCATTTCCAGATGGCATTTCTTAAACGTGGGTGCGCACGCCTCGCTGATAATCCGCCCCACTTCCGTGGACCCGGTAAAGCTGATCAGTTGCGTCCCGGCGCTTGCCAGAATCGCCGTGCCCACCACCGTGCCTTTCCCCGCCACTATGTTCAACACGCCCGGCGGCAGCCCTGCTTCCGCCATCGCGTGTACCAGGTTATACGTCGATAGCGGAGTGTCTTCCGCCGGCTTGATCACCACCGTGTTCCCGCAAATCAGCGCAGGCATAATTTTCCACGACGGAATGGCCATCGGAAAATTCCAGGGCGTAATAAATCCGTTCACGCCCACCGGCGTGCGCACCGACATCGCAAATTTGTTCGGGAGCTCCGAAGGAGTGGTCTGCCCAAACTGCCGCCGCCCTTCTCCCGCCATCAAGTACGTCATGTCGATGGCTTCCTGCACGTCGCCGCGCGTTTCCTCCAACACTTTGCCCATTTCGCGCGTCATGTCTTTCGCAAAATCTTCTTTGCGCTCGGTCAGGATTTCCGCCGCACGATAAAGAATCTCGCCGCGCTTGGGCGCCGGAGTCAGCCGCCACTTTTCAAACGCGCCGCTGGCCGCGTCAATCGCCGCCGCCACATCTTCTTCCGTGGACGCGGGAAACATCCCCACCAGATCGTTCGTGTTCGCCGGGTTGCGATTCTCGATCGCTTTCCCCCCGCGCGTCTCCACCCACTCCCCATTGATGTAATTCTTGAAAACCTTAGGCGCTACTGCCGTAGCCATGAGAGTTCCTCCGATAATTTGTTGTGCCAATTCGATGACTTGCCGCGAGCCAGCGATTCAATCCAGTTCCGGTTAGGAGTGCTCCGGGAGTGGGGAATTCGGGCAATTTTGGTAGGAGTTTTGGTCCAAGATTTTGAGCGGATATTTGTAGAATCTCGAAAATCCCAATGTGCGTTCTGACCTCGGTTAGAGATTTCCCGGTCCTTTGTTTTGAGTAGGTTAGGCCGAATTCTGTTTGTGGTGCAGTGTCGATTAGAAGCGTTCTAGACCACTTGCAAGACGAGGCCGAAATTGATGAGCTTTTGGGGTCGAAAACGGCTCTCTGGATCGGGAAGTTGCGGGCGGAAATGGAGCGGCTATTTGCCGGAGTGACCTTGCTCGCCGGTGTTCTGTGCCCCATCGTCATGGCGCCAGAATTACGCTAGCACGAAGAGGGACGGTTTGAAAGGACCTGTGTGCTGTGGACTTCCCGTTTTGGGAAAGTGAGGAACTGCAATCGGCGCTGCTGGCCCGTATCGCACAGCCCGAGAAATCGGCGCGCAGTAGTTCTCTCCAATGAGACTCTTTCTGACTCGATCCGCGGTGTCGAACAACTACTGCAAGTCCGTAGTTCAACTACAACCTGAAATTATGGAAACGTTAATCGCGAGCTTTGAGCCAACTGCTTGTGCGAGAAAATCAGCGCAAAAGGTAGAAATTCAAACGCGAGAACATTGCGCCCTTCGCGAAGGCACTCAGGGTGAATCACTTCGTGATTCACAAAAGGTAGAAAAACGAGGGCAACAATTACGGCGCGATCGCGGAGGCTTGCTCGAAAACGATTTGCCAAGCGCCGTTTCGGCGGAGGCAGACGCGGGCGCAACGGTTATCGTCGGTAAAAGTTTTGCCGTTGAAGGTGCCGCGGCCTTGCAAGCGGTCGAGGATGACAGCGGCGTCATTGCCGAACACTTTGATTTGAAGTTCGGTCCAAGTGGCGTGATGGATTTTGTAGCTGGGCGAGAGGATTACTCCCAGAATGGCAGCGCGGTCGAGGATTTGGCCGTTGGGCGCGACGTAAATGTATCCGGGAGCCATGAGGCGGTCCACGGTGGGGGCGTCGTTTTCAAGCCATGCTGTGTTCCAGGCTTTGCTGAGTTGTTCGATTTCGTTCTGCACCGCCTGAGTGTCCATCCTACCTCCTGCCTTGACAACCATCGAACACTGAGGAACGAAATATACAATGAGCTAATTCATACGGCGAGAGGATGTTCGGTCTTGTTTATAGCCCGTCCCAGAAGCGGACAGCGCGGAGCGATCAGGGGATAACGCGGCCGCTAACTTGTGCGCTGGCAATCCGGTGGAACGCATCGGGTTGGGAGCGGGACATGCTATAAATCCTCTAACATGTCTCTGGAAGCGCGCGGATGACCTCATTCTGGCAAGACGTTCGATACAGCCTGCGGATGATCGCCCGGGCGCCGGGATTTGCGGCCATCGCCATCCTGACGCTTGCGCTGGGGATCGGCGCGAACACCACAATCTTCAGTTGGATCAATTCTGCGCTGCTGAATCCAGTTCCCGGACTCGCCAAGCCGAACGAAATTCTGTCGCTGGTGCAGGGTGGGAAAGACGACTACCTGGGATTTTCCTATCCCGACATCCAGGCAATGCGCGACGGGCAGCAGAGTTTTTCTAGCATTACAGCGTGCATGTTCACGCCCATGAGCTTGACGGGCAAAGGCAAGCCGGAGCGCGTGTGGGGGATGGTCGCGTCCGCGAATTATTTCGACGTGCTCGGCGTGCGACCGATCCTGGGGCGCGGCTTTCTTCCCGCGGAGGACGAGAAGCCGGGAGGCGCGCCTGGAGCGGTGATCAGCTACCGTCTGTGGGAAACGCATTTCGGCGCGAACCCGAACGCGGTAGGCCAGCAAATCGAACTCAACCAGCACTCCTACACGATTGTGGGCGTAACGCCGCCCGCGTTTCAGGGAAGCATCACGGGCTGCGGATGGAAGTGTGGGTCCCGGTCATGATGCAGGCGCAAGTGATGGCGGGCGGCGACATGCTTCACGACCACGGCAACTTATGGTTGTTCGCCTATGGACGGCTGAAGCCGGGCGTCTCCGCGCAGCAGGCGCAAGAGGAAATGACGGTAAAGTTGAAGCAGGAGGCTAGGAATTATCCCGAGGAGCACAAAGGGCACGAGCGTGTGACAGTGTATCCGCTGTGGCGCAATCCGTTCAGCTTCAATATTTTCTTCTCCATACTTTTGCCGACGCTGATGGCCATCGCGGGACTGGTGCTGCTGCTCGCGTGCGCCAACGTGGCAAATCTGATGCTGGTGCGCTCGGTGGGGCGACGGCGCGAAATTGCGATTCGAATGTCGTTGGGCGCGAGCCGCTGGCGACTGGTGCGGCAACTACTTGTCGAGAGTCTGCTGCTGTCGCTGGCGGGAGGCGCGGTGGCGCTGCTGATTACGTTGTGGACGGCCGGAACGTTAATGAAATTTGTGCCGGCGATGGATTTTCCGATCTCGCTGGTGGTGCACGCGGACCGCTCCGTGCTGCTCGCGACCGTGGTGATTTCGGTGCTTACCGGCGTGATCTTTGGAATTTTGCCAGCGCTGCGAGCTTCGGGCGTGGCGCCGGTGATGGTGTTGAAAGAGGACAGCGGAAGCGCGTCGGGCGGACTGCGCAAGGCGCGGTTGGCGAGCGGGTTGGTGGTGGCGCAAATTTCGCTGTCACTGGTGCTGCTGGTGTGCGCGGGATTGTTCATTCGCAGCTTTTTGAGCGCGCAGAAGATTGATTTGGGATTCAATCCGCATAATGTGCTGATCGCGGCGTACGATTTGTTTACCGCGGGATATTCAAAAGAGAAGGGGACGGAATTCGATCGCGAGCTGGTGGCGAAACTGGAAGCGCTGCCGGGAATACAGGCGGTGTCGCCGACGGACCGCTTGCCCGGATTGTCTCCGGGATCCACGAGCGTGCGGCCAGAAGGGTACGTTTCGAAGCCGAGCGAATCGATGGAGACGTCCATGGCCATCGTCACGCCGAAATATTTCCAGACGATGCAGATTCCGCTGGTGAAGGGACGCGACTTCACGCCGCAGGACAACAAGAATTCGCAGCGCGCGGTGATCGTGAGCGAAGCATTCGCCAAGCGCTACTGGCCGGGGCAGGAAGCGTTGGGAAAGCGCCTTAACTCAGACCTGACGCACGAATGGTTCACGGTGGTTGGCGTGGCACGCGACAGCAAAATGACCAGCCTGAGCGAAAAGCCGGCGCCATTTCTTTATTTGCCGTTTTACCAGGTTTATCGGGGCACGATGATTGTGACGGCGCGAGTAAGTGGGGACCCATTGACGTTTGGCAAAACGGTGGAGAAAACCATACACGAACTGAATTCTGATTTGGTGGTGTACGACGTCACCTCGCTTGAGTTGAGCGAGCGCGTTGCAAGCTTTCCTCAGCACATAGCGCGAACTTTTGTGGGCGCATTCGGGCTGCTCGCTTTAGTGCTCGCCGCGATTGGAATTTACGGCGTGACGGCTTACACAACTCGGCAGCGTACACACGAAATTGGGATACGCATGGCGTTGGGCGCGAGCAAAGAGGACGTTCTGCGGCTGGTGCTAGGGCATGGGCTGCGGTTGACGTTTATCGGAGTCGCGTTGGGACTGGCTGCGTCGTTTGCGCTGACGCGGTACTTGAGCAGTTTGTTGCTCGGGGTGACGAGCACGGACGCGCTGACGTTTTCGACTGTGGCCATACTGCTGTGCGCGGTGGCGCTGTTCGCGTCATTCATTCCTGCACGACGCGCGATGCGCGTGGACCCTATGGTAGCCCTGCGTTACGAATAAACCGGCGCTGTTCATTTGCCACGGGCGACAGCCGCCGAGCATCTAACGTTCATCATGGATCAGCAAGGATCATCGAACGCCGCAGGAATTAGCGCATCAATGCTCGACCGCACAATTGGTTACCTCGTACTGCGATTCACGCTGGGACTCAGCATCTTCATACACGGGCTTACGCGGCTGCCACAACTAAGTGCATTCGCTGACGGCATGGTTAAGGAGTTCGCGAATACCGTGCTGCCCGCGATGGTCGTGCGACCATTCGCTATTGGCCTCGTTTTCGTGGAGGCTATCGTCGGCCTGCTCGTGCTGCTAGGACTCTTCACGCGCGCGGCTTTGATTCTAGGTTCCGCCACGATGGCCGCGCTTGTCTTCGGCACCTCACTACGCTCCGATTGGAACACCGTCGCCGTCCAGCTCCTTTACTGCGCTATCTACGCTGCGCTGATTGCCGCCCGCGAGTACGACGCTTACTCTGTCGACGCCTTTTTGCGGCGCTGAAGCTTTTCGTCCCGGGAAACAACAGCAGATGCCGGGCTAAAAGCCCGGCGCGACGAAGGTGTTGCGGAGAGCAGATCTCAGCCTGCCGGCAGGCGGGCCTCGCTGCGATCGGCAAGGAGCGCCGATTTCGGGATGAGGATGTTAAGTCCCCCCAAAAGCCACTGTCAAAAAGAAGGGGACTACAACCCAAGGCGGGTATTGCGACAAAAAAAAGAGACGAGCCCAGGCTTCTCCCTTTTCATTCCTCAAAATTTGCAGCCGGTTTAGATATTAGCGAAACACGATCAACGGCTTGGTGGCTTCGAGCTTCTTGGCCTTCTTCAGCTGTTTCTTTGCCATGTTATTGTTTCCTCCGGTTTTGGTCTGCCCTATTTCCTGACGACGTAGAATACTATGCACCTTGGGTGCCAAGTTCGCCAGAGAATCGAAGATTGAGCATCTCCTTGCAGAACTTGCAGGTAGGCGGACGCGCCAACGCGTATCCGGCGGAGAACTCAAGGCTTAGCGTTGATTTAATCAACCGAGCGATGAAATATTCAACGGATGTCGTTCCGGCCACTTTCATGGCCTCTTCCAAAGACTCGACTGTTGATCTCCCGAGCTCGATTAACCGTGGACTCGGGAGCCCTGTCTTTTCCGGCTGCACGTGCGGCCACTAAGGCCTGATCGGCGAGGCTTGCTCGAACCGATTTGTCAGGCGCCGTTTCCTTGGAGGCGGACTTGGGCGCGGCGGTTATCATCGGTAAAAGCGTGGCCGTTGAAACGCGTTAGGGCTGGACCGGCTGGAGCTGGGCTGGGTGACTGGTGAAGCGGTCGTGTGATTCGGCTACGGATTCGGTTACGGCGTAGTCGGCGGGAATTTGGAAGAGCGATGGATCGGGCTCGGTGCGCTCGATCTTTTGCATCGCGACGGTGGATGTGGATCCGGATTTGGCGTTCTCGGTAATGACCAGGACGAGAGCGGATAGTTCTTCGGAGCACCACCGCTCGCTGGTAGTGTTGTTCATTAAATCTCCGCGGTCATCTCCAAGCGCAGGCAGACTTACACGCTCGCCGTGCGCTTGCACTCCTTCAATGGTTTTGTCTCCCAAATCTTCTGCAGGCGTGCGACTGAGGCGGTTGGGTACAAACCGGCTGGAGCAGAATGTGTGTTTAGAGGCCCCCGGATGAAGGCGCGAAGAATTGGGCGCGCTCGGGCGCGCATGGATGATTTTGGCGGTTTGGTTCAAGGTATCGATCTGTGTCAAGGTTTAGGCCACCGGGTCGCAAATCATAATTACGTGCTGTTCTTCTTCGCTGCCTGCTTGCGCCCCGGTGTCGTGTTTGAATTCTCCGCCGATTCGTTCGGTGCGGATGCGACCCTGCATGTCCCGCGCTACCGACGTAAGCCGAAGTAGTGTGCAGGGTGCGAGATCGGAAGGTCCCGACGCGGTAGCGGCGATCTCTGCGTGAAACGGATTGTCCGTGACGATGCCGACGTCACCGAAGGCGACGCTGTTCACTCCGCATTGCGAATGGACCGGTGAAGCGGAGAGAACAACGAAAAGGCAAGCGGTCGCTTGTGCAACGCGAAGGAAGAAAGTCGAGCGCATGGCGGTCCCTCACAGATGCTTACATTTCAGAAGTACGTTATCACACAGACCAATCGGCGAAAAGGCGCCGATTTTGCGAGGATTTCTGGCTGGCGGCCGCGATTGCCAATGCGGTTTGGCTGATCGGAGATGCGGTGGGACATGTGGGGCAAGGGGTTCTGTACAACAATCATGCCCCTAACAATTCCGGAAGGGTGTTTTTGATAATCGAGTTTGTGGCGCCGGTGGCGAATCTGATTTGGCAATTTATTGCCGCCGGGAAAAGTTCCCGCGGAAGTCTTTCCAGAATCGTTTCCCAAAGGGCAGCCGAGAACGATTACGGCAACGCGCGTGGCGGAATGCCGGCTCGCAGCGCTTCGTCCTGGGCCTGATCAAGCTGATTCGCGATCTGGTTCTGCTGAATGTCCAGCTGCTTCATATAATCAACGGTAAAACCTCCGCCGTATTTTGTTTCAGGGAGTGGCGGGAGGAGCGTGATGTTTTGCTCGGCAGCTTGTTGCACCATTTGCGATTTCACTTCGCGCACTTCATTGAGTTCGGACTGCAACTGTTGCACCTGCTGGGTGACGATTGTTTCTTGAACCGCGGCAGGAAGACGCGAAATGTCCTGGGCGCGGGCCGCGACTTCCTCCGCGTTGCGCAAGGCTTCTGGCGCGATGCCGTTGGCACGGGCGCGATCTTCCAGGTCAGAAATTTGCGCTACGATGGCAACGCGTTGTAGCTGAAGCTGCTGGATGAGGGCGTCGGTGCTGATTGCTGGGCAGGGCGCATAAATATTCAGCCCTACATCCAATCCGGGGGCAGGCTGCGGCGGCGCGTCTGAGTGGCGAAAATTTTGCAGACGCTGCACTTCAGCATCGATACGATCTAGCTGCGCGTTCAGTGAGACATATTGTTGCGCGTACCAAACCGGATCTTTTTCGGGCGCCAGACGCTCGGTAGTTCCGACTTGAACAATTAAGGCGGGGCGCGTCGGCGACGTCTTCCTTACCGCAGTGTCCGTGTCGGGCGCAATGGGGACACCTCCGGCGTTGCCAACAGTCGTGGCGCCATTGCGAGCGAGGGCTTGGAGGTCATCGTTTGTGTAGATTTTTTTCTCGCGGTCGGGCTTTGCTGCGGTGGCCTTGGAGTTCGAGGAATTGTCGGCCGACATTTGTGGCACTCCGCGCGCGAGGGCGGAAGTTGCGAGACCAGGGATTGCAAGACTGCAGAGCAGTACTGCCGAGAGGGCGGCACTCTTCACCGAGTGAGGGGTGACCGAGGGAGAAGGCTTTGGCGCGGTCATAAAAGTCTCCTTGTTAGGGGAGCGAATCCCAAGTGCGAAATCTCGAAGTGTTAGGTCGAGAGAATTACACAACCCAGGCGTGTTGTATATCAGGTTTATACCTGAAAGCGAGTTTCGTTTTTTATTCGTAGCGCAAAGCGTTCATAGGGTCAACGGCGATGGCGCGACGGGCGGGGATGTAGCACGCGGCAATGGCGACGAAGAGAAGAACCAATGCGGCCGCAGTGAAAGTGACTGTGTCGTTTGCGCTGACTCCGAACAGTAAGCTGCTCATCAAGCGCATCAGGCCTAGGGCCGCGGCGATACCGATGACGATTCCGACGGCGGCGAGTTTTACGCCTTGGCCTACGATCAGGCGAAGAACATTGCTGCGTTGGGCGCCGAGGGCCATGCGGATGCCGATTTCGTGCGTGCGTTGCTGCACACTGTAAGAGATTACGCCGTAGATTCCGATGGCGGCGAGAACAAGCGCCAGTCCGCTGAAAAGGCCAAGCAGGACGAGAGTGAGATGCGCAGTGGAGACGGAATTATCGACCAGTTGCCCCATGGTGATGACGCCGAAGACGGGCTGGTCCCGGTCGATGGCGGCTACTGCGGAGCGAACCGACGAAGTAAGGCTGGCAGCTTCGACGGCTGAGCGCAGGATCAAATACATGTCGGTTGGGGGCTCCTGGCGGAAGGGCAAATAAATTTCGAGTCGAGAAGGATTCGACAGACCGTAGAGTTTGGTGTCGCCGACGACTCCGACGATGGTGATCCAGGGATCGTTCTCTACGGGACGACCCCAGTGAAAGCGTTTGCCGAGGGGATCTTCATTTGGCCAGTAGCGGCGCGCCATGGTGGCATTGATGAGGCCCACTCGTGGGGCAGTTTCGGTGTCGGCGTCGGTGAAAGTTCGGCCACGCATCAGCGGAATGCTAAGAACGCTAATGTAATCCGCGCTGATGTAGTGGTAGTCGGGATGAGGGAAGTTTCCGATATCCGGAACTGGAATGCCTTCGATGGTGATGTCACCGCGATTGTGACTTCCTGTGAGTGGAACGGCGGTGCCAATCGCGGCGTTTTCAACTCCGGGGACGGCGCGGACTTTTTCCAGCAGCTGCTGCCAGAAATTTGTTCTGGCCGGGGATTTGGAATATTGGGCAGTGCGCAAATCCATTTCCATCGTCAGAACGCGGTCGGACTGGAAACCGGGATTCACTTTCAGCAAGCGGTACATGCTTTTCATCATCAGGCCGGCGCCCACCAGGAGGATTAAAGCGAGCGCGGTTTCGGCCATGGCCAGCAAGCCGCGCAAGCGATGTTGCGCAACGGTGGATGTGGAGCCGCGTCCGCCTTCTTTCAAGGTTTCCTGGACGCGTGGCTGCGAGGCTTCCCACGCGGGAACAAGTCCGAACGCGATTGCTACCAGGACGACCATGACGGCGGTGAAGAGCGTTACGTTGCGATCGACGGCGATGTTTATTCCTTGAAGCATATTGGTCGCAATCAAATGCTTCAGGCCGAAAACGCCCAGCGCTCCAACCAGGATTCCTAGCACGCCGCCGATTGCGGCGAGAAGAAAACTTTCCGTGAGCATTTGGCGAACAACGCGACTGCGGCTGGCGCCGCAGGCTTGACGAATGGCGATCTCTTTGGACCTGGCTGCGCCGCGTACTAGAAACAAATTGGCGACGTTGACGCATGCGATCAGCAGAACGAAAACGACTGCGCCGAAAAGAACGAGGATGGCTGGACGAGTGTCACCTACCAATTGATCGCGAAGAGTGGTGACGCTAATTCCAACACCGGCGTTCAAGACTGGATAGGTCTTCTGAAGATTGATGGCGATAGTGTCCAACTCTGCGCGGGCCTGTTGAAAAGTAGAGCCCGGCGCGATACGGCCAAGGACCTCCATGTCTCCGCGATCGCCGCGGTCCATCATGTCGGCGGCCCACACGCCGATGGGAGCGAGGGCGTCGGTCTTATCGTCGAGGCGAAAGTTCGGAGGAAGAACGCCGATGATGGTGAAACTGCGTCCGTCGAGTGTGATGGTTTTGCCGATGGCCTCGGGATCGGCGCCCAAATGAGATTGCCACAGGGCGTAACTCAGCATGACCACAGGAGCTGTGCCGGGAGCTTCTTCCGCGGGCACAAAATCGCGGCCGAGGAATGGGCGCACGCCCAACAGTGAAAGACAATTCGGGGATACGGCGTAGCCTTCGGTATTTTCGGGCTGAGCGACGCCGGACAAGTTGAAGGCGCGATTGTTGAGGAGGGCCATTTGCGCGATGGTTCTGCTTTGCGTTCGCCAATCGAGGAAATCGGGATAGGAGAGTGAATGAACGCCGACCCTCTGGGAAGATTCCTTGATCATGATTAGTTGTTGAGGGTTTGCGTAAGGCAGGGGGCGGAGCAGGACGGCGTTGACGACGGAAAAGATGGCGGTGTTTGCGCCGATGCCGAGGGCGAGAGTTAGGACGGCGATGGCGGTAAAAGCTGGATTCTTGCGGAGCATGCGGGCGCCGTAACGCAGGTCTTGCAGCAGGGAATCGAGCCAGGCGCCGGCGCGAACTTCGCGTACTTTTTCTTTTACTTGTTCGATGCCGCCTAGCTCGATGCGGGCGGCGCGGCGGGCTTCTTCTGGGGTCATACCTTGGCGCATTTTTTCCTCCGTCAAAGTTTCAACGTACGCGCGCACTTCGTCGTCGAGTTCGCGGTCGCTTCGCTGCTGGCTGAAAACATTTCGAAAGAGGCTTTTCATCCGCGAGAGCATGAGTATTTTTTGCAATCTCCTTATTCGTGACGAAGCGCGACATTCGGATCCACATGCATGGCCCGAATTGCAGGGATTAAACTGGCGGCGATTGCCAGAGCAGCTAAGCTGGCTGCGGCGGTGGCCAGAGTGAACGAATCCGCGGCTTTAACTCCGTAGAGCAAAGTCGAAAGCAAGCGCCCCCCGAACAGGACGGCGCAACAGCCGAGTGCCACACCCGCGAGCGCGAGCCTAGCGGCCTCGCCGAAAACAAGTTTCATAATCGCGGCGCGGTCTGCGCCTAGTGCGATGCGAATGGCAAATTCGTTGAATCTGCGCGAGGTGGAGTAGGAGATCACTCCGAAAAGGCCGACCAACGTCAGCAGAAAACAGATAGCCGCGAAACACGAGAGCATGGTTGCCGCAAGTTTTTCGCCGCCAAGAGAATTCGTGACACGAGTGTCTAGCGACTCCACTTCATAAATGGGAAGCTCGGAATCCATCTGTGCCAGTCCTGCGCGAATCGAATTCGGAATTGCGGCCTGCGGATTTTTGGAACGAACGAGCAGCGACATGTTTTGAGAATCGCGCGGATCCTGGGCAAACAGAACGAAGAAAGCCTGGCGAGGGCCAGCGTCTATGGTGTTCTGCTTCATATCCCGGGCGATGCCTATAACGGTAAGCCAGGACCAGTCCAAATCGGCGCGATTCAGTCTGAAGCGCTTTCCCATAGGATTTTCGTTGGGCCAATAGAGGCTTGCCATGGTTTGATTGATGACCGCGACGGGTGTTGCATTCGCGGAATCCTGATCGCCGAACGACCGGCCCTGCAGGATGGGCACGGAAAGAAGGGAAAAATAATTGGAGGATACAGATGCGTAGTCAGCATCGGGAATGCAGCCCAATGTTTCCGGAGACTTTCCTTCAATTGTAATTCCAGAACTCAGGATTGGTCCGAGAGGAAGATCGGAGGCCAGAGCGGAGTCCTGAATTCCCGGGAGTTCTCGAGTGCGTTGCAGCAGTTCGGTGAAGAAGCGGGTGACCCTGTCCCCGGAATAGCGGTTCTCGGGCAGGCCGATTCTCATAGTGACTACATCGGCGGAGCGGAAGCCGAGATCCTCGCTTTCGAGATTGTGAAGACTCCTGACCACGGCAATCGCGCCGCATACAACGACCAAGGCGAGGGCGACTTCGCCGACGGCTAGGGAGTGGCGCACGCGCCGCGAAGATCTGCCACCCGAGGTCCTGGCGCTGTCCTGTTTGAGAGTGTCGTGCAGGTTGGAGTGGAACGCGTTCAGCGCGGGCACGAGACCAACCAGAACCCCGGTGGCGAACGCCAGGGCGGTCGCAAATAGCAAGACCCCTGACGAAATCCGTACATGAGCCTCAGCAGGAATAAATCCGAAAGGAATCAGGGAAACGATCGCGTTGACGCTGAAATAGGCAAGCGCGCAGCCAATCGCCGCGCCGATTGCAGCCAAAAGGACGCTCTCCGTGAGTAACTGGCGCACGATTCTGGAACGATCCGCGCCCAGTGCGATGCGCGTAGCCATTTCCTTATTTCTGCCAGCTGCCTTGGCCAAAAGCAGGTTCGTGACGTTGGCGGAAGCCACGAAAAGCAAGAATGCCACGGCGCCCATCAATATCATCAGCGATTCGCGGACGTTTCTGAGGACATCATCGCGCAATGCGAGGAGGTGGATTTTGAATCCCGCATATTCCGGGACCTGCGCGCCAAAACGCTGTTGCATTTGGCTCGCAGAAGTCTGGAGGGCAGCTTCAGCTGTTTGTACTGTTACGCCGCGGCGCAGTTTTCCTTGAACGGCAACCATGCGTGACGAGCGGTTTAACTGGGTGAAGTCCGGTGCAAGCGGAAACCAAAGCTCCGAGCCCCACCACACAAAATCGCGGGGCATGATGCCGACGACGGTATAAAGCTGGTCATCCAAACGAATTGCGCGACCAACAACTGTGGGGTCGGCGCCGAATCGGCGAGTCCACAATCCATAGCTCATGACGACTACACGAGGCGATCCGGGCTGATCTTCGCTGGAGAGAAACACGCGACCTTTGATAGGTTGGACGCCGAGCATTGAGAAACCATTGGCAGTCATGTTGGCACCAATAATTCGTTCGGGATATCCCTGCTGCTGAAGGTTCGCGGTGTGTCCAGTCCCGGCGATCACAAAGTCGAAAACGTCAGTTCGTTCGCGCAGGTCCTTAAATTCCTGTAGTGACCAAATTCCAGAGTGGTGCGCTCCGATTTTGGGAAACTGGGGCCGAACGGTGACAATGCGGTCGGCGCCTTGATACGGCCAGGGATCAAGTAAAGCGCTCTTGACGACGCTGAATACGGCAGTGCTTGCTCCTACCCCGAGAGCAATGGTGAGGACAACGATGCCGGTGAAGGCGGGATCTCTGCGGAGCATGCGGGCGCCGTAGCGCAAATCCTGGACCAGGGAATCTAGCCAGGCACCCGAGCGTACTTCGCGTACTCCTTCTTTTGCTTGCTCGATGCCGCCTAGTTCGATGCGGGCGGCACGGCGCGCTTCGTCCGGGGTCATGCCGTTGCGCAGCTTTTCTTCGGCGAGCAGGTCGACGTAGCCTCGCATCTCTGCGTCGAGATCTTCATCGCGACGCGTTTTGCGAAAGAGATTTCGCAGGGTGGAAGCTATTCGCGCTATAACCGGCATTAGCGTTCAATCACCTGCTTACTCAGAAACGACACTTACTCAGAAATGCGATCCGTCTTTCTTTTCTTCTTGCCTTCGGCCTCGAATGAGCAAAACTTTTATTCATAACGGAGCGCGACCATGGGATCCACTCGCATCGCACGCCGCGCAGGGAAATAGCAAGCGGCGAGAACGATCATTGCTATCACTGCAGCGGACGCCGCGAATGTGAGTGCGTCGAACGTATTCATTCCATAGAGCAAAGTTCGCATGAGCCGCGCCAATGCCAGAGCCGCGGCGAAACCGGAGAGGACACCAGCAAAGCCCAGCGCTGCTCCATAGCGGAGAATCATTCTTAGAACGTCGCGAGGATTTGCGCCCAGCGCCATGCGAATGCCGATTTCGCTGGTGCGTTGGCCAACGATAAATGACATCAGGCCGTAGAGCCCCATCATTGCCAAGCACAATGCTGCGAGAGAGAAAGAAATAAGAACGAGCATGGCGAGCCGGCGAGGCGCTTGCGAAGCGTAAACCCAGCCGTCCATTGTGCCTACATTGAATACGGGAACGTTGCTATCCACGCTGTGAATTTCGTTCTGGACTTCGCGCGCAAAATCCAGCGGATTAGTCTTTGCTCGCACCACAAAGCTGAACGAAGTGGAGGGCATCTGCTCAATGAGAGTGTAAATACGAAGCTCGGGTTCGGCATCGAGGCCGCTGCCATGTACCGGCCCGACAACGCCGATAATTTTCCAGGGCTCTTCTTCGGGGTTCGAGAAATCCTGTGTCGCGAGTTTAACGGATTTGCCGATGGGATCCTGGCCGGGCCAATAGAGTTCGGCGAGTCCCCGGTCGATCAAAAGAGAATGAGAGTTGGAGGCCTCGTCGGTTTTCACAAATCCGCGGCCCCTCAGGATCGGAATTTTCATGGTGGCGAAGTAGTTGGAGGAAACGACCGACACGTATGTGGTTTGCTCAAAATCCTCACGAGGAACGCGTCCTTCAACAGCGAGCCACACCTCGTAAACCTGCTGGGTGAAGGGAATTGGAAATACAGCCGCGGCAGATTCAACGCCCGGTAAGCGTTGGAGGCGTTCGAGCGATTGTTCCATGAATTGCGCGGAACGAGCGCCTTTTGGGTAGTCTGTCTGTGGCAAGGTTACCGTGGCGGTGAGCAAGCGACCGGAATCGAAGCCGACATTCGTGCGGAGAAGTACGGCCATGGTGCGTACCAGCAGCCCGGCACCGACCAGGACGGCCATTGCCAATCCGATTTCGCAAATAATCAGAGCTGCATGCACGCGATGATACCCACCGCGCACACGACAAGAACTCGATTGCAGCACCGATTGCGGATTGGCGCGAGTGCCGAGCAAAGCGGGCGCAATTCCGAAAGCG
The DNA here is from genome assembly GCA_963714785.1 of uncultured Acidobacteriota bacterium. Taxonomy (GTDB): domain Bacteria; phylum Acidobacteriota; class Terriglobia; order Acidiferrales; family UBA7541; genus Palsa-295. The sequence goes on along the minus strand of CAVQQE010000011.1, from coordinate 857,855 downwards.
AAACTGCTGAGGATGGTCGCGAAAAGAGTGAACAACAGCGCGCGGATGTTGACACTCAATGGCGCGACCAGCGGAAGCGTCTTCGGCAGTGAAACCGTTGCAAGCTGCACCAAGCCACAAGCGGTAAACGCGCCTAGAATTCCGACCGCCAGAGCGAGAAGCAAGCCTTCCGTCAAAATTTTCTGGAGGATTCGATGTTTGCTTGCACCCAGCGCGCGACGAAGCGCAAGTTCGCGTTGACGCGAAATCATACGCACCAGGAGCAGCCCAGCGACATTCGCGCATGTAATCGCAAGCAAAAGCCCGACTGCGGTCATCAGGAGAATCAGAATCGCCCGGTTGTCTCCCAGCATGTTCCGCCGGAGATCTTGCAGCAGCGGGCGCGAGAAGCCGTCCACTGCTGGATATTGTTTTGCCAAGAGCTGCCCGACGCGATCTATATCTGCTCGCGCAGCTTCGAGCGAAACGCCCGGCTTTCTGCGTGCGACGATGTAGAGAAGCCAAGCGTATTGCCGAGAATCGAGATAAAGCTTTGGGACATTTTGTTCAAAGGGAGCCCAAACAGCAGTTTGTGTGATTGCACCAAAGCCTTTAGGCATGACGCCCACAATGGTGAATGGGCGGCCTTCCAGGCGAATCGTCCTCCCCACGATTTGCGACGAGCCGCCAAATTGGCGCTGCCAGAACTCGTAGCTCAAGATTGCGAGTTCGGGACCGCCCACTACATTTTCCTCGGGCACAAACGTGCGGCCGAGGACGGCCTGCACTCCGGCCACGTTGAAGTAATTTGCCGTAACGTATCGCGCCGAAACGATGGAAGGTTCACCGTCGCTCGAAAAAGCAAGTCTTGCACCGCGATAGCCAGCCATTTCGGAGAAAGCCGTGTTCATTCGTTTCCAGTCACCGAAGTTTGGCCAGGAGACGCCAGTGGAATCGCCTGTGGAGCTTTGCTCTGTAATCCACACTAATTGATTAGCAGCATGGTAGGGCAATGGACGAAGGAGTGTGGCGTCGGCGAGTGTAAACATCGCGGTATTAGCGCCGATGCCGAGGGCCAGGGTTAGGACGGCGATGAGCGTGAAGGCGGGATTCTTGCGCAACATGCGGGCGCCGTAGCGCAGATCTTGCAAGAGCGAATCGAGCCATGCACCGGCGCGGACATCGCGGACTTCTTCTTTTACTTGCTCGAGGCCGCCTGATTCTAGTCGGGCGGCGCGCCGGGCTTCTTCCGGGGAGAGGCCTTGGCGCATCCTTTCCTCTGCGAGAGACTCATAGTAGGAGCGAACCTCGGCATCAAGTTCCTGGTCATTTTGTTGTTTGCCAAAGGCGTTTCGCAAGAGGCTTGTCATCCTCGAGAGTACGGACATGTTGTGTCCTCCGCCGTTTTCGGCAAATTTCTCTTCATTCGTGCCTCAGCGCGATCATTGGATCCACGCGAGTGGCGCGCCGGGCCGGGATGTAGCAAGCGGCGAGGGCGATGGCTACGAGCACAACGGCGGCTCCGACAAAGACGAACGGGTCAGCAGGGCGGACGCCGAACAGATTGCTCTCCAGGAGTCGCGTGAGCCCGAGGGCGGCGGCCATGCCGATTGCCACGCCAGTGAATACTACGAGGAGGCCTTCCCGCAGCACGAGGCGCGACACGTTGCCCAGAGTTGCGCCAAGAGCCATGCGTATTCCGATTTCGTGAGTGCGCCGAGACATCTGGTAACTGAGCACTCCGTAGATACCGACGGCGGCGAGAACGAGCGCGAGGGCGGCAAAAATCCCCATGAGGGTCATCAGGAAGCTCTGCTCGGCGACAGAGCGGGCCCTGACATCGTTCATGGTATCGATATGAGCGACGGGCTCTTCGGGGTCAACCGCGGCGACAGCCTTTCGGGTTTCGGTGCCGACGTCCACGGGTCCGGTGGTGCGCACGAGCAAGGAAGAGGCGAACCAAAAATTCGTCATCTGGTTCATCGAATCCACCACTTGAGGCTGGGGAACGTAAACGGTGGCGCGGGGCGGCTGGTCCAAGCCAACCTCTCTGATATCGGCGACGATTCCTACGACTTCGCGCGGCTTAATCTGATCGGACGGACCCTCACCAGCCAAAAGCGGTTTGCCGATGGGATTTTCACCGGGCCACAATGCTTTCGCCAGCGATTCGTTGATGACGACGACTCGTGCGGAGTCCGCGGAATCGGAGTCGGAGAATTCGCGGCCCCGGAGAAGCGGAATCGCGAGCGTCTGGAAATACTCCGGGCTGATCGAGCGATATTCGATCGATAACATTTCGTGCTGATCTTCGGTGTACGCGCCGTGGAGGAAAACGACCGTATTCAAACCGCGCTCGAGAGGCGTGGCGGAAGCCGAAGCCACTGAAGAAACGCCGGGAATCTGGCGAACGCGGTCGATCACCCGGCGTTGAAAATTCCAGACTTGAGCGTTGCTGTTGTATTTTTCAGAAGTCAAAGACATGCGCGCGCTGAGCAGATTTCGGGAATCGAACCCAAGTGGGACCCGGTAGAGATGAGTTACAGTTGAGATAAGCAATCCGGCGCCCACGAGTAGAACGAACGAAAGAGCCACTTCGCCCGCGACGAACAATTGCGAGAGCCGGCGTCCCGGGACACCTCCGGCGCGCGCGTTGCCTTCCTTCAGCGACTCGTTTACGTCGGCGCGAAGACCATGGAACGCTCCGACCGAGCCGCACACGACCCCGACGAGCACCGAAATTACCAGCGTGAACAGAAGTACGCGCCAGTCGAAGGATAGTTCGCCGATGCGCGGAAGGTCGGCGGGACTGTTGGCCACGAGCATCCGGACACTCCAAGCAGCCGTTGCCAGTCCTGCGATGCCGGCGAGAATGGCGAACAGCAGGCTTTCGCACAGAAGCTGGCGGAAGAGCCGGCTCGCCGTGGCACCGAGCGTGGCGCGAAGGGCCATCTCTTTACGGCGAGTGGTGGCGCGTGAAAGGAAAAGATTTGCGACGTTGACACAGGCAATGAGGAGCACGAAGCCTACCGCGCCGAAAAGTACCAGCAGGATCGGTCTTACGCGACCGACGAGGGCTTGCTGCAGCGGGCGCAGACGCATACGACAGGCGTCAGTCGGCTGACAGTAATCCGGATAAGCGCGAGAAAAATCGGCGGCAACACGATCGGCGTCGGCCTGCGCGGCTGCGAATGTGACACCGGGCTTGAGACGCGCGATGAATTGGTAATTTTGTCCGCGGTCGTGAGGTTGGCTGGAAAGCTGAAGCGGAATCAGCACCTCGGGATTCGAGTCGAACTCGTCCCCTGTGTCGAAACGAAATTCAGGCGGGAGAACGCCAACCACGGTGCAGGGGATTCCGTTGAGTATGGCCGAGCGGCCGATCGCTTGGAGATCTGTGCCGAACGCGCTGCGCCAGAGACCGTTGCTCAGCACCACTACGCACGGGCCGCCGGAACGGTCTTCTTCCTCACTAAAGCCGCGGCCGAGCATGGGCTGGACGCCAATGGCGGAAAAGAACTGGCGCGTGGCTTTTAAGCCGCGTACATGGACGGGCGTCCCATTGGCAAGCAGATTGAAACCGCCGATCGAACCAGAGATGGCTGCGGGAGAGTCCAGCGACCGGGAATGATCGCGCCAATAAATATATTGTTGCGACTCGACAGCGTCGCTGGCCTGACCGCTAGCATAATCAATACCGAGAGTGACAACTCTCTGCGGTTGGGGATAAGGGAGCGGGCGGAGTAGGACGGCATTGACGACGGAGAAGATGGCGGTGTTGGCGTTGATGCCGAGAGCGAGGGTTAGGACGGCGACGGCAGTGAACCCAGGATTCTTGCATAGCATGCGGGCGCCGTAGCGCAGGTCTTGCAGCAGGGAATCTAGCCAGGCGCCGGCGCGGACTTCGCGGACGTCTTCTTTTACTTGTTCCATGCCACCTAGCTCGATGCGGACGGCGCGGCGGGCTTGTTCTTGGCTCATACCTTGGCGCATTTTTTCCTCGGCCAAAGTTTCAACGTACGAGCCTACTTCATCATCGAGTTCTCGGTCGTTTTGCTGCTTGGAAAAAATGTTTCGCAGGAAGCTTTTCATCCAAGAGAAAGTCGGCATGTTTTTCCCGCCCTCTATTCGTAACGCAGCGAAATCATAGGATCGACTTTCATGGCTCGGCGCGCCGGGATGTAGCACGCCAAAAGCGCCACCACAATCAACACGGCTGATACAGCGGCAAACGTTATGGGGTCACTAGCCCTGACTCGGTAGAGCAAATGCGAGAAACTCGGGAGGACGCGAGTAAGGATTAGCGCGGTAATTCCGCCCATGGCAACGCCAGTGACGGCCAACCGCAAACCACCACCAACTACGAGGCGAAACACATCTTTTTTCTCCGCACCAAGCGCCATGCGTATCCCAATCTCATGAGTTCGCTGCGTTACCGCGTATGAAACCACACCGTACAATCCGACGGAGGCTAGCAGCAGCGCAAGTGCTGCAAACACGCTCAGCAGAATCATTGGAAGGCGCTGCGGTGACATCGATTCCGAAACGATATTCTGCATGGTTCGAACGTCGTAAACGGGCTGGTCGCTGCCCGCTCCGTAAACGGCTGCTTTGATTGCGGGCATCACGGTCGCGGAATCGAGCGGGGTACGAAGCACGACCGTCAGATAGGGATAGCCGACGAGCACCCACTCATCCGGATCCTGAGCCAGCGGAAAATACATTTGATTCTGGGTAGACGAGGCGGGATCATCGAGCGCCCAATGTCTTACGTGGCGCACTACACCGATAATACGGCAGGGGCCCGTAGGTGATGTGAAGCCGAATGTTATTGTTTGGCCTAGCGGGTCGCTGTTTGGAAAATACATGCGACTGAAAGTACTGTCGATGACTACCACACATGGAGATTCAATGGTGTCCCGCGCAGTGAATAACCGACCTCGAAGTAGGGGTATTCCCATCGTTGGGAAGTAGCCTGGACCGCTAAGGAAGCCTACTAAACGCGGAGCGGCCTGAAGCGAAGCAGGCTTCTGAGAGCCAATCCAGAACGGTACAGTCCCACCCTGACCGCTCAGCGGTACGGTGTCGGTGAAATCCGCCGCTTGTATTCCGGGTATATCGCGGATGCGCTCAATCAGCTGCTGATAGGCAATTCGAGTGCTCTCGGCCGTCTTCATCAGCGAACGCGAAACTCCCACCTTGAATGTAATGATGTGCTGGGTGTCGAATCCTGGATCGACGTCAGACAATTGACGAATCGTATGGAAAAGCAGTCCGGCGCCCACTAGCAGAACGAGCGTCAAAGCCACTTGAACGATTACAAGACTGCTCTGCGCCCGACTATGCGCACTGGTAGAGCCGCGGCCTCCGTCCTTGAGCGCGGCTTGGAGATCGGCGTTCCAACTTTTCATCGCGGGCGCCAGACCGAAGAAAATTCCAACGACAATCGAAATTCCCAATGTAAAAAGCAGGACCGGAGTGTTCACGCTGATATTGGGGTTGCGCGCGAGGTTGTCGGGAAATGTTGCGAGCAGCGATTTGACCACCGGGATGGCCAGGAGCACGCCGAGCGCACCGCCAGCGAGCGCGAGAAGCACGCTTTCGGTAATCAACTGGCGTACCAGACGCGCGCGATTCGCGCCAAGCGCCGCGCGAATGCCAAATTCCCGGCTGCGTGCCGATGAGCGAGCCAAAAAGAGGTTGGCGACGTTGGCGCAGGCGATTAGCAAAACCAGGCCGACCGCGCCCAAAAGCATCAGAAGAATTCCGCTGACATCTCCAACTAGCTCTCGCTGGAGTGGCATTACATCGGTTCCCAAATCTCGATTGTCATCGGGATAGAGCTGATCCAGAGTGTTCTGGATCGTACTTATCTCGGCCTTTGCTTGGGAAATGCTCACCTGCGGCCTCAGGCGCGCGATAGCTCCGATGCCGTCATGGCTTCCGCGAGCGTTGATGATTAGCGCATCGCCCTGACCGAGTGGTGTGTAAACATCTGCGTCGCTCCAAAAGCGAAATCCTGGAGGAAGAACACCGACGACGAAGTAATCCACGCCATCCAAGGTGGCTGGTTTTCCGAGCACTTGAGGCTTTTGAGCAAACCGATTTTTCCACAGACGATCGCTTATGATGAGCGCGCGCGCTCCGCCATGCTGATCTTGCTGGGCGGAGAACTCACGCCCGAGCGCTAGCCGCACACCCAGAGTGCTGAAAAAGCCAGCGGTGACTGCCCTTCCATCAACATGTTCCGGAGTTCCGGGGTTCGTCAGATCATATCCCTGCTGCATGAACGCGGCCATTTGCAGGAATGACTGGGCATTGCGCTGCCAGTCCTGGAAATTTGGGTATGAAACCCATACGTGGGCATAGCGCGGATTGCTCTCCATTATCATGACAAGGCGGTCGGGCTGGTTATATGGGAGCGGGGATAGCAGCACGCCTTGGACGACCGAGAAGATGGCGGTGTTGGCGCCGATGCCGAGGGCTAGGGTTAGGACGGCGATGGCGGTGAAGGCGGGGTTTTTGCGGAGCATGCGGGCGCCGTAGCGCAGATCTTGGAGCAGGGAATCGAGCCAGGCGCCGGCGCGGACTTCGCGGACGTCTTCTTTTACTTGCTCGATGCCGCCGAGTTCCAGGCGTGCGGCGCGGCGTGCTTCGTCCGGCGATAGGCCTTGGCGCGTTTTCTCCTCTGCGAGGGATTCATAGTAGGAGCGAACTTCGGCATCTAGCTTGCGATCCTCTCGTTGGCGGCCAAAAGTATTTCGCCAGAAACTCGTTATCCGCGAGAGCGTGGGCATGTCTGCTCCATTTCTCCTAATTCAGAGTCTCGCATTGTTCATTCATAGCGCAGAGCGACCATGGGATCCACGCTCGTGGCGCGACGCGCAGGGATGCAGCAAGCGGCTGCGGCCACGCAAACAAGAATCGCGGCGACGGCCAGGAAAGTGAGCGGGTCGCGCGCGGTGACTCCAAAAAGCAAGCTGTCCATAAAGCGCGTGAGAGCGGCGGCCGCAGCGAGTCCGAGAATTGCACCGAGAACAGCGAGCCTAGCTCCTTCGCCGAGCACGAGGCCAACGATGTCGCGCGGCTGCGCGCCTAGAGCCACACGGATACCGATTTCGTGAGTGCGCTGCGTGACGGAATAGGCCACTACTCCATAAATGCCCACCGACGCGAGGGCCAGCGCGACACCCGCAAAAATCATCATTAGCGTTAGATTAAATTTTCGAGGGGTTCCCGATGCGTCCATAACGTCTTTCATAACGAGCACGGCGGTGGGCGGGATGCCGCGGTCGAGAGCCCAGATTTGGGCTTCCACCTGACGCGTAAGTTCGCCGGGGTCTCTCGGGCTATGCACGACGAGCGACATCCAGCGTTTCCAGGGCTCGTCCATTTGCGAGTACAGATCGTAAACGGCGGGTTCCTCGGGCTGGTCCAAGCCAAAATGTTTTACGTCACCTACAACACCGACGATCGTCTTCCAACTTCCAGGCTTGTCGCGCGACCATTCGATGCGCGCGCCGAGGGGGTCTTGATTGGCGAAAAATTTTCGGACAAAGGTTTCGTTCACAACTACGACGACGGGAGTATTTTCGCGATCCTGTGCGGAGAATTCGCGTCCGCGAAGGAGCGGGATGCCCATGATGGAAAAATAGTCGCCGAGGATCGTGCGGGTTTGCACTGCGGGCTCGGAGCCGAGCTTTACCGGGCGGCCTTCGATGGTGAGATCGTGAGTGAGATAGTCACCGCTCATGGGGAGTTCGCTGATCAGGGCGGCCTGGACTGCTGGAAGCGAGTTCAGAGAGTCCAGTAGCCCGTTGCGGAACGGCATTTGTTTTGAAGCTTCTTCGTAGCGCGCTTCGGGAAGCTCTACGCGCATGGTGAGGATGTTGTCAGATCGAAACCCTGGGGAAACGGACTGCATGCGCTGGAAGCTGCGTATTAACAGTCCAGCACCGACGAGCAACAACATCGCCAAGACGGTTTCTGAAACGACGAGAGTGCGGCGAAGACGAAGGCTCGTTCGGCTTCCTGCCATCGTGCGGCCTGACTCTTTCAGCCCATCGCCGAAGGACTGGCGCGTGGCGCTCCACGCTGGAAGCAGCCCAAAAACAATTCCCGTTAAAAGAGAAATGCTTAGTGTGAATGCCAGCGCACGGGAATCAATTCCGATCCCAGTGAGGCGTGGCAAGTTTTCAGGAGCAAGAGCGAGAAGCGATTTTATGCCTGCTTGTGCCAACAAAATTCCCACTGCGCCGCCTGCCAATGAAAGCATCGTGCTTTCCACCAACATCTGCGAGATCAGTCTCCGTGAGCCTGCGCCGAGCGCGGCTCGAATTGAGATTTCCCGCTGACGAGACGCCCCGCGGGCCAAAAGTAGATTCGCAAAATTGACGCAGGCGATCATCAGCACCAGTCCCACTGCGCCGAACAGAATCAGCAACGGAGCGCGCGAGTCTCCGACCACCTTTTCGAGCAGGGGCACTAAATGACGGTGGCGGTCTTGGTTGTAGTCGGGATAAGCCTGTGCCAACGATTCGTCAGCGCGAACCATTTCTGACTGCGCTTGGGCGATGGTTACGCCAGGTTTGAGGCGAAGATAGGTTGTGAGAAAATGCACACCGCGCGCTTGGGCTGCGGCGGGATAGACGACGCGCAAAGAAGCGTAAACGTCGCCTACCGGGCCGGGTATCCAGAAATTTGCAGGCAGGACTCCCACCACGGTGTAGGAATTCCCGCTTAGCAGTATCGATTTACCGATGATGTTGGGATCAGCGCCGAACTGGCGCGTCCAGAAACCGTGGCTGAGGAGAACCGCACCTGGAGCGCCGAAACGATCATCGTTCGCGCTGAGCAAACGGCCCAGAGCGGGTTTCGTGCGCAAGGCGCGGAAGAGGTCGGCATTGCAGTTGATGGAGAACACCTGAATGGGTTCGGCGCCGCCGGTGTAGTCGAGGCGCTGCATGGTGGTGGCGCCCAGGGCCTGGAACGACTGGGTTTGATTTTGGATGTCGTCCAGATCCGGGAGCGATTGGCTCGATTCGATGGTTAGCAAGCGGTCTGGCTCAGCATAAGGAAGAGGACGCAACAGGACGCCATTGACTACGCTGAAAATCGCGGTGTTAGCGCCGATACCGAGAGCGAGAGTTAGAATAGCTACGGCCGTAAATCCTGAATTTTTGCGCAACGTGCGGGCACTGTAACGGAGGTCTTGCAGGAAAGAATCGAGCCATGCTCCGGCGCGGACCTCGCGCACGTCTTCTTTTACTTGTTCGATGCCGCCCAGTTCGATGCGTGCGGCGCGGCGTGCTTCCTCGGGCTTCATACCGGTGCGCAACTTTTCTTCTGCGAGCAGGTCGACGTAGCCGCGCACTTCGGTGTCGAGGTCTTCATCGCGGCGCGTTTTGCGGAAGAGATTTCCTACCGTTGAGCGGAAGCGCGCGATGATCGACATTTACCTCACTCCTCTTTACCGACGGCGTCACTCATGTCGAAGTGCGACCATGGGGTCGACGCGCATGGCTCTGCGCGCTGGGACGTAGCAAGCAAGTAACGCAATGAACAGCAACAAAAATGGCAGGGCCGCGAAGGTCAGTGGGTCGATGGGCTGAACTCTGTACAAGAAGCTGACCATCATGCGAGTGGCAGCTAGAGCTGCGAGCAAGCCAAGTGCAATTCCTATTGCCGCCAGACGCGCGCCTTGGCCGAGCACCATTCCGAAAACGTCGCGGCGTTGGGCGCCGAGTGCAACGCGGACGCCAATTTCGCGGGTGCGCTGGCCCACGAAATAGGAGATGACGCCATACATGCCGACAGAGGCGAGGAGTAAGGCCAAGCCGGCGAATGAGCCGAGCACGAGCATGGCGAAGCGCGGGAGCGTCATGGAATCCTCAACAATGGTGCTAAGCGTGGCGATTTTTGCCAAAGGCAAGTCTGGATCAACGGAGCGCAATGCGTTGCGCACGTCGTCGGTGAGTGATGCGGGATCGACTTTTGTGCGGAGGATGACGTCCATGGTAAGCAGCGAAGGCCACACTTTCTGGTTATAAGGGACGTACATTTCGGGAGGAGGGTCTTCCCGCAGCGAAAGGCGTTTCACGTCGGCGACGATGCCGACGATGGCGGCCGCCGGATATTTTTTACTGGCTGGCGCAACTTGCTTGCCGATGGCGTCTGCGCCTGGCCAGAATTTTTTGGCCATTGCGCTGTTGATAATGGTTACGGGCAGAGAATCAGCGGTATCGGATTCCAGGAAATCGCGGCCACGGAGAATTGGGGTTCCCGCGGCGGCAAAATAGCCTGGAGAAATCATGGTGTAATTCGAAAAGGCGCGGGCCTTTGGATCTTGCGACGGATGATCCGGCAAGCGAATCGAAGTACTTTCGGTAGCGCCGCCAAGCGGAGTGGCGGCGGTGATTCCGGCGGAGTCAACACCGGGAAGCGAGCGGATGCTTTGGAGCGCCTTTTGATAGAGGGCTACGATTTGCGGCTGATCTGTGTATTTCGTTGCGGGCAAGGTCAGCTCGAAGGTTAGGACGCGCGTGGGGTTGAAGCCGGGATCCACGCTAAGCAGGCGGAGAAACGTTCGGGTAAGCAGTCCTGCTGAAATGACCAGGACGAGGGCGAAGGCAACTTCTGAAATTAAAAGTACGTTGCGAAGTTTTGTGCCCAGGGGGCTGCTGCCGGATCGCTGGCCTCCTCCTTTGAGCGATTCGACCAGGTTGTCGCGAGAACCGGCAATAGCAGGAGCGAGGCCAAACAGAATTCCTGTGACGAAGGTAATTGCGAGAGCGAATAACACGACCCGAATGTCGAGGCTGACTTCGCTGAGACGCGGAATATTAGGAGGCGCAAAAAATTTTACAAAGTGAACAGCAACTTTTGCGATCAGGATCCCAGCGATCCCAGCGATACCGGCAAGAATCAGGGCTTCGGTGAGAAGCTGTCGCATCAGGCGCCACTTGCCTGCGCCGAGTGCGGCACGCAGCGTAAATTCTTTTGTGCGCGCAAGGGAACGAGAGAGAAGTAGTCCGGCAACGTTCGAACACGCTATTAACAGAACTACGCCGACTGCGCCGAGGATGAGCAAAAGAGGCCGGCGCATGTCACCGGCGATTTGGCGTTCCATGGAAGTAACTTTCGTGCCGAACCAACCCTTGCTGCCGGGAAAGAAATCTTCAAGGCGCTTGCACATGACGTTCATTTCCGATTGCGCCTGGGGAGGCGTGATGCCGGGCTGCAAGCGTCCAATGACAGCGAGCTCAGAGTCCTCACCGGGAATGATTGGGCCGGGGACGAGAGCCAGCGGAACCCAAAGCTGGGTCGCGCGCGGGAAAGGGAAACCATTTGGCATTTCCTCGCCGCGAGGAAAAACGAATCCTGGGGGCATTACGCCGATGACGGTGTACGACTCGCGGTTGAGTTGGAGAAGGCGGCCGAGAATTTGGGTGTCGCTGCCGAATCTGTCGCGCCACAGGCTGTAGCTGAGAACTACTTCATGTTCGTGGCCGATTTGATCTTCTTCTGCCGTGAAAGTGCGGCCGATGAACGGCGAGATTCCCAAGGAGGGGAAGAATCCAGCGGAAGCGCGAAGGCCATCGAGACGAGCGGCGTCTCCCGAGCCGGTGAGGTTGAAGGAATCGCTCTTGAAGGCGCCGACGCTCTGAAAAGACTTGGATTCGTGCGCGAAGAAAAGAAAATCGGGACGGCCCCAAGGCATCTCGTTGTAACCGAGATTCAGTCCAGCGGGAGGTTGGCGCCACGGGAAAACGATTTGTTGAGAATTTGGATAAGGCAGAGGCTTTAACAGGACGGCGTTGACGAGGCTGAAGACGGCAGTGCTGGCGCCAATGCCGAGGGCCAGCGTGAGAATTGCGATTACGCTGAAGCCGGGATTTTTGCGCAGCATGCGCGCACCGTACTGCAAATCCTGTAGCAAGGAGTCGACACTGGCTCCGGCACGTGCGTCACGGGATTGCTCTTTCACTTGTTCGATACCTCCCAGCTCAACTCGGGCCGCGCGTAGCGCTTTTTCTGTCGACATGCCGTCGCGCATATTTTCTTCAGCGAGTAACTGCACATAGCTGCGGACTTCGGCGTCGAGCTCGCGATCGTTGCGGGTCTTGCGAAACATATTTTCGAAGCCAGAGGCGATTCGCGTCAGGATGGACATCAGCGCACTCCTTCCGGTCGCGGTGCTGTGACGCTGCGTTGGGTTATTCGTAGCGTAAAGCCTCCATGGGATCGACGCGTGCTGCACGCCAGGCGGGAATGCAACTCGCTGTGATAGCTACGATGAAAAGCAGGGCAACTGCCGCAATCAACAAATGAGGTTTGTTTGGCTGTACGCCGACTAGCAAAGTTCCCAAGAGTTTTGTTGTGGCGACAGCAGCAATTAAACCGGCCGCGCTTCCTATAACGACGAGACGCAGTCCCTGGCGCAGCACCAGGACGAGTGCGTCGCGCGGGCGGGCGCCCAGCGCGAGACGCAGACCGATTTCCTTTCTGCGCATAACCACGTTGCGTGACAACAGGCCGTAAAGACCTAGCGCCGTTAGCAGCAAAGCTACCGCTGCGAAGCACGCTGATAGAGCCGTTAGCATGCGCTCCTGGTGCAAATGGGCGGCGACGAGTTGGTCAAAGGTAAAGATAGTTGGCTCGGGAGCGCCCGGCACGGTCTTGCGAACGGCTTCGCGGATTGCGGCGGTTGCTACGGGAACGTTGCTGCTGCGGACTACCAGGAAGAAATCGGAGCCTATTTGATTTTGAGGAATGAGGCGGTAAATGGCGCGTTCGGGCGGCTCGCGCAAGGACTCGAAGCGCGCGTCGGCGGCAACTCCGATTACCTGACAAGTATCTTGGGAACTGGCCGGATATTTTCCGTCGAGCGAGACGTCTGAACCGCCGGCGTAAACGAAACGGCCAGGAACTTCTTCGCCAGGGAAGAAATTGTGGGCTGCCGACGCGCTGAGAATGCAAACTTGCGCGGCGGTAGCATCGGCGCGGTTAAACGCGCGCCCTTCGCGAATAGGCGTTCCGATTGCAGAGAAATAATCCGGGGTGACGACCTCGGGCCAGATTTGCATGTCCGTGTGCACTGCGCCTTTATGATCGAGCGAATAATAATGGGAAGAACTCCACCAACCTTTTAGCGGCGGCGACGACATTATAGCGGCTGAATCGACGCCGGGAGAAGTGGCCAGCGCATCGACGATTTGCTGCGCGTCGCGCGTGGACACGGTTTCAGAAGTCTTATTCGGAGTTAGATCGACTTCGGCCATCACGGCGTTTTCAGAGTGGAAGCCGGAATCCTCACGCAGCAAATGGAAGAAGGATTGACCGAGCAGGGAAGCCGCCGCTAGCAACACAACGCTTACGGCCACTTGCGACGGAACGATCCATTTACCGAGAGCGTTGGAAGATGAGCCGACAGCGTTTTGTTTCAACCCGAGGATGGGAGCGACGCGACTGGCGCGCAACGCGGGCCACGCGCCGGCAACGAAAGCAGAGAGCACGCTGATTGCTGCTGTGAAGGCGAGGACGGCGGCTTGCGGCGCGGCGTCGAGAGGGGGAGGCTGACCTATCGCTGCAAGCATTGACACGAGGGACGTGGCCGCGATCCAGCCGAGTGCGATGCCAGCCAACAAGCCGCAGAATGCGAGCAGGGCGACTTCGCTCAATACTTGCCGGAACAGGCGACGACCCGAGGCGCCGAGCGCGCTACGCACCGCAAACTCACGAAGGCGGTTACTGACGCGGGCGAGGACGAGCAGGGCTGTGTTCGCGCAGCAAAGCAAGAGAACCATGCCGACCAGAATTTCGAGCACGATAAGAGGGCGGCTGTAGATGATCTTGAGAGAGGAGCGTCCGGAACGTCCGCTTTCTACTCCAAGCTGAAACGCGGCGAAGAACCCGCTGAGAAATCTGTGCGAAGGATCGGCTTGGTCGCCAACGGAATTTTGCGTGGTTATCAGATTGGACTGAGCGTTTCGAAGAGTTGCGCCGGGATTTAATCTGCCGATTACGGTCAACCAAAAGCTGCCTGGGTGGTGCCGGAGCGGGTGCGGAGCGTTTAATATTTCTTCGAAGGATAGGGGCAGAACGATGTCGGCGCGCTCTCCAGCTATGACGCCTTCGAAGCCCTGCGGCAATACTCCGACCATGGTCACGGGCTTGCCGTTGATAATTAGCGCGCGGCCGACGATAGATGTGCTGCTCTGGAAATGGTTTTTCCAGTAAGCGTAACTGAGGAGAGCTCGATAGCCATTCGGGCCGCCAGCGGGTTGGTCGTCCGCATCGGTGAACACCTGCCCGATGAAGGGCTGAAGTTCGAGAACACGGAAACCGTTGCCGGAGATTAGGGCGCCATCGACATTGGTTACTACGCCGTCTTGTTGAACGGCCAGGTTCGAGCCGCTCCAGGCGAGTAGATCTTGGGTGGCTTGCTGGTGCTTGCGAAGGGCGTCGTATAGCGGACCGGAGAGGCTGAGATCCTGCGTGCTGGAGCGAAATGTGTAACGTACCAGTTGGTGCGGGTTCGGGACCGGGAGGCTTTTCAGAATCACCGCGTAAGTAAGCGTGAAGATGGCGGTGTTGGCGCCGATCCCGAGGGCTAGTGTGAGAATTGCGATGGCGCTGAAGCCGGGATTTTTGCGAAGGGTGCGGGCGGCGTAACGAAAATCTTGAAAGACTGAATCAAGCCAAGCGCCGGTGCGGGCTTGGCGCACTTCTTCTTTTACTTGCTCGACGCCGCCTAAATGAATTTTGGCTGCGCGACGAGCTTCTTGGGGGTTCATTCCTTCGCGGATTTTTTCCTGGGCTAGGAGATCGGAGTAGGCGCGCACTTCGTCGTCGAGGTCGCGGTCAGTTTTTTCTCTGGCGAAAATATTTCGCCCGAAGTTCGTTATCCGCGAAAGCATGGGCATGCTGCTCCTCGCTACGGCAACCTAGGAAGCTTCCAGAGCTCGAGCAATGGCTAGCGAAATGCGGCCCCAGCGCTGTGTTTCGGATTCGAGCTGGTGACGGCCAGCCTTCGTTAGCCGATAATATTTTGCGCGACGGTTATTTTCGGACTCGCCCCAGGAAGAAACGAGCCAGCCTTCCTCTTCCATACGGTGAAGGGCGGGGAAGAGCGAGCCGGGCTTGACCTGAAAGGTACCTTTGGTGATTTGTTCGATTCGTCGGGAGATGCCGAGCCCGTGCATCTGGTCCAGGGCCAGGGCTTTTAGAATCATCATGTCCAGGGTGCCCTGGAGTAGGTTGGTTTGGTCGGGGGTCATATTTCTCCTATAGACGATCTGTAGGACAATACGTTAGCTTCCTATAGAGTGTCAATATCAAGGATTCATGCGCGAAGGCCCGGGCGCCTGCCGCGAGCCGTTGACATGGAATACGGGTAGCTTCACAATCGTGAGCGCCGTTTGGCAGGAAGGCTCTTCCTACGCTTCAAGAATGTTTGCTTGTTCACTGAGACTCTGCTTCAGCGTGTGAATTCAAAAACTATCGAAAGAGGCCACTCGATGATTCGACGTATTCTGTTTGTTCTACTGGGCATATTGACGATGGTTTCACCGCTGCGGCTTGCGGCTCAGGGCGCGGATTCGCGCGCGGGCCTTGAAACTATTGCAGCCGGAGTTGCCGGCGGAGGCGGCTGCGATATGGGAGCGGCGGACGAACAGACCGGGCACGGATTCGATCTTTCGAATTTGGATCGCAGCGCGTCGCCCTGCGATGACTTCTTCCAATTTGCGGACGGTGGCTGGGTGAAGAGCCATCCGATTCCGGCGGCTTATCCGACCTGGGGCACGTTCAACAAACTTCGCCAGGACAATGAGACGGCGCTGAGCAAAATACTGGAAAAAGCCGCGGCGGATAAGAACGCGACGCCCGGCTCCAACTGGCAGAAGATTGGAGATTTTTACGCGAGTTGCATGGACGAGACCGCCGTAGAAACCTCAGGCATGAAACCTTTGCTGCCGCAACTTCAACGCATCGCAGACATACATGATGCGGCGTCGTTACAGGCGGAAATTGCTCGGCTGCAACGCGACGGAGCTCGAGTGCTTTTCGCCTTTGGCTCCGAGCAGGATTATAAGAACAGCACGCAAGTGATTGCGTCAGCGCGCCAGGGCGGACTCGGATTGCCAGACCGGGATTACTACACCAAGGATGACGAGAAATCGGAAAAGCTCCGGGCGGCCTATGTGCAGCATGTGACGAACATCTTCAAGTTGACGGGTGATGATGACGCGACCGCAGCAGCGGAAGCGAAAACGGTGATGGGACTGGAAACGTCGCTGGCCAAAGTTTCCATGACGCAAGTGGAACGACGTGATCCGGATAATACGTATCACAAGACTTCCGTGGCACAGTTAGCCGAACTGACGCCGCATTTTATGTGGACCGAATATTTTGCCGAAGTGGGGACTCCGCCGGTCACCGACGTAAACGTAAACCAGCCGGAATTCTTCAAGGCTGTGGATGCGTCATTGACCTCGGTTTCGTTGGCGGACTGGAAGATTTATCTGCGCTGGCACCTGCTGCACAACGCGGCGCCGTCGCTATCCTCTAAATTTGTGAACGAGAATTTTGATTTCTATGGGAAGACGCTGCAGGGCACGACGGAGCTGCTGCCGCGTTGGCGCCGGTGCGTGCAGGCCACCGACGCAAATCTGGGCGAAGCGCTGGGACAGTATTACGTGAAAGAGTATTTCCCGCCGGAAGCGAAAGTGAAAGCGGTCGAGATGGTGAAGAATTTAATGGATGCGTTGCGCGACGATCTGGCGACGCTGGATTGGATGAGTCCGGAAACGCGGAAGCAAGCGGCAGTGAAGCTGGATGCCATCGCGATCAAGATTGGGTATCCCGATAAGTGGCGGGACTATTCGACTTATAAAGTGGATCGCGGGGCATACGTGGAGAACGTGTTTCGCGGGCGCCAATTTGACCTGGCGCACGACCTTTCGGAAATCGGCAAGCCAGTGGATCGTACCGAGTGGGGCATGACTCCGCCGACGGTGAACGCGTATTACAACCCTTCGATGAATGAGATTGTGTTTCCGGCGGGAATTCTGCAGCCGCCGTTTTACGATGCGAATCGCGATGATGCGATGAACTATGGCGGGATGGGCGCGGTGATCGGCCATGAAATGACGCACGGGTTCGACGACCAGGGCGCAAAATTCGACGCACTGGGCAATTTGAAAAACTGGTGGACTACGGAAGACTTGAAGAATTTCAAAGAGCGCGGAGATTGCATCGCGAAACAGTTTGACGAATTTGAAGTGGAAGCGGGACTGCATGAAAACGGCAAGCTTGTCGAAGGCGAAAGCATCGCGGACTTGGGCGGGTTGACGCTTGCTTACGCTGCTCTGGAGAAGTCGATGCAAGGGAAGCCTGCGCCGAAGATTGATGGATTTACTCCGGAGCAGCGATTTTTTCTGGCCTTTGCGCAGATATGGGCTGGGAGTTTCCGTCCGGAATATGCGCGGATGATTGTGGCGACGAATCCGCATCCGCTAGGGCAGTATCGCGTGAAGGGGCCGCTATCGAACATGCCCGCGTTCGCCAAGGCCTGGGGATGCAAGGCGGACTCGCCGATGGTTCGCAAGCAAGAATTGCGCTGCCGCATTTGGTAATTTCGGGAATCTTTAGAGGTGCGGCGAAAGTTTAGCCTTTCTTGCGGCGCGATTTCTCGGCTGGGACAGGTTTTGGCGTGACGCGGGCTTTTTGCCCGACTTGCGATTTTTCTCGACGCGTAGCTGCCACGCGGTGCGTAAAGCGCCTGCGAGTACGTCTTGGTTAGCGGATGCCAGCCGGATGTGAGTCATTCCCATACGACCCCACCCGCCTTTGATCGGCAGGAAAACTTCCGGGAGTTCTTCCACGAAAAGCGTCTGCTGCTCCAGAGTGAGCATCAAGTTGCCGTAACCTTCTTTTTCCGATGCCAGCGTGGCGAAAATTCTGCCACCCACGCGAAAATCCGGCTGTCCCATGTGCGAACTTTCTTCGGCGCCTTCGAGGCCAAGGGCTATTCGTCGGAAGTCATGTGCGTTCATAAAGACGCGCTCCTGCTAAAAATTAATTCATGGCGGTGGAATATGGAACCGGCGCGGGCGTGGGTGACGGGGAATAAGTGGGCTCGGTTACGATTGCGGCTTGATATTGCCGATACCACAGGGCTTCGCTGGCACGCTGCCACAAGCGAGACGCAATCCAGAAGACCAGCATTAACTGCGTGAGCAGAAACGCGAGAGTGATGGACATCGGACTAAGTTGATACATCCACAGGTACAAGCCGAGGCCGCAGAAAATCCACGCTAGCAAACTGATTCGCAGGTAAAGCCAAAAGAGCGAACCGAAGTTGTGCTTTAGGAGCGAGGCAGCACGGCGAAGGGCGCGATGCATTCTGGTGTCGTCGTCGGCAACGGCGATGACTTGCGCCATGTCGAACCACAATCGCAGAACCATAAGAAGCAGCAAGGTAAGGAGTGACGAAGCGCCAGAAAAGTAAGCGGCCGGGTAAGGGGAGTTTGATTTTTCATCAATGCTGTTGTAAATCGCACTACAGATTGCAATAAGAATGCCAATGGGAATAAAAGCGAGAGCCATGTAAATGAGAAGACGGACGAAGCGCCAGAAATGGTGTCCGCAAGCTTCGAAGAAAACGGTGGTGGTTGGCTTGGTATCGAAAACGTAAGTCGCGAGAATACCGCCGGTGCACAAAATCATAAAAATCGCGAAAATTACAGAGTAGTGAAAAACCACCGGACCTGGAGTTTCGAGTGGCGAGTCGGGCCGAACCGCCAGTTCCATGACCGCCGTAAGATCGAATCCATTTACAAGACGCTGTGAGGCAGAACTATGAGCGAGCGTGGGACTGACGCGATCGACTAATCCACGAATAGCAAAATGCGCCAAGACCAGATTGACGATAAAAATCCACCAAAGGATCCGTTGCCAGCGCCATACGAGTCCGGCACCGGACACAAATGTTTTGGGTCTTACTGCTGACGGCACGCGCGTAGCTCCTTCGATTTCCGGTTAGGATATCCAGGCCAGGAACTGCGAAATCCATTCGCTGGCGAAAACCCACATGTTTTCAAGCTTGTGGATTGCGCGATTGTCTCCGTCCACGACATAACTGTTGTTGAAAAAATTGCGGTCGAGAATAACTTTGTTGCCTGGATCGATCTGCGCAGAGGAAACTCTGGATCTGCGATCGTAGGTGTAGCGAACCCAGCGGTCGCGGCCGTCCCAGTGTTCGGTGGTTGTGGAACCATCTTCAAATTTCACCAGAACATTCACGGGAAAGATGAAATCGTCTTTGCGATGCACTGTAACGTAAGTGCGGTAAATTTCATCCGCGGTTTTCTTGCGAGAGATTTCTTTTTCCCACCAGTTCAATCGGTCTGAGTGGGCGTCCCAAATATCATAGTCGAGAATATTGGTGCCATAAACGGCTTGATCAAAATACCACTTCAGATCCTGATGGGAGACGTCTTCGATGGTCTTCAGGAAATCTTCGCCGGTAGGATGCTTGAAACGGTAGCGAAGGAAATATTCGTGCAGCGCGGCCAGCATGGTTTGTTCGCCGAGTACTTTTTCAAGAGTGAGCAGGACGGTTCCGGTCTTGCCGTAAGTTACGCCGCCATAGGCGTTGTCGCTGATGAATTTCCAAGAAAAACGAGTGATCGGATCGGTATCCGGAAGCGAGATGTATTCCATGCGCAGGAGTTGCGCTTCACTTGCGGTGGCAAACGGGAAATTAATTATCGAAGTATTGTCGCCGTAAAGCGCAGCCATGGATATGGCTTCCACGTAACTGTTGATGCCCTCGTCGAGCCAAGCGTCTTCGAATTCATTGGTGGCGACCATGCCGTACCAATATTGATGGCCGAATTCGTGATTGACGACATCCTCGGGCGCGAGAACACCTTTTGGCATATACCAAGTGGTACCGGCAGTGATGAGCGTGGGATATTCCATTCCGCCGGCGTTGAAGGCGCCATGCGGTGGGTCAACAACCGTGACGCGGTCGTAAGGATATGGACCGATGTTTTTGTCGTACCAGGCGAGAGTGCCTTTCAGGGCTTGCACGTAACGCGGCGCGGAAGCCATGTGTCCGGGAGACATAAGGACGTGTAGCTTGACTGGTCCTGCGCTGCCGCTCCAGGTCTCTTCCACGACGGTGTAGTCAGGGCTCGCTGTCCACGAAAAATCGTGGACATCTTCGGAATGGAACTTGGCGGACTTTGTGCCGTCGGGATTGTTGACGGAGGAAATTAAATCACCGCCGGCGCCGAGGATTTCGTTTTGCGGCACGGTGAGGTTAACGTCGAAAGTTCCAAAATCGGCAAAAAATTCCGAGTCGGCGTGGAACTGATGGCAATTCCAGGCATTTTTCCACCACACGCCGACTTTGGGAAACCATTGGCCGATCATGTAGAAATCCCGTTTGTAACCGGTCCGGTAAAGGACTTCGGGAAGTTGATCGTGGAAGGCCATATGGAATTCCACGGACGCGCCGGGCGCGACTGGCTTGGGCAAGGTAACTTGGAAGACAGTAAGGTCGTTGGTGTTGTGATCGTCGGGTTGAATGAAACGCATTTTGTCGGTGAGATCGCCGAGGCCCTCGACTTCGAGTTTGGACACGGTAATCGAGCCGCGGTTCTTTTCGTTCCAGCCTGAATCGGCTCCAACGCCACGAGCGCCGCTCATGCGAATCTCGGTCATCATGGTTGATTGAGGTTGAAAGGCGTTTAGATACAGATGGAAGGGGAAAGACTGCTGTGGCTGGCCGGTGAGATTTTGATAGACGAACGTTTCGGTGGCGTCGATGGAATGGGAGGTAGTGTTGAGTTTCGCTTCGATAGTGTAGGCGACGACTCGGATGGAAAGGGGACTGTTCGGTGTTGAGCTGGGGGCTTCTGGCACTTGAGCGTTCGGAGCTGCGAGCCGGGATTCGGAGACCGTTC
Organism: uncultured Acidobacteriota bacterium; assembly: GCA_963714785.1. GTDB lineage: Bacteria > Acidobacteriota > Terriglobia > Acidiferrales > UBA7541 > Palsa-295. Next base: position 836,901 of record CAVQQE010000011.1, on the reverse strand, counting down.
CGCCCGCGAAAAGCAGCAGTGTCGCCGCAAGCAATACCGTGGACAAGCTTCGCAACATTCGCCCTCGATGAATCTGAAGCAGCTTATGAAAATGTGGAAAAATTCGACTACACAATATGCTACGCGGGGACGAGCGTGCAAGCGACGAATGCGAGCACGAAAGCCGTGCCTACCTCGCGCTACACGCGCTGACCGACGGTTGACGCCTTTGCGTTCACCGACTAGACTAAAATGCAAGGACGGGTTGCAGGCAAAAGCCGCCGCGCCCAACGATAGTCTGCTTTAACCATGAGCCCAACGATCCTGCAGCAAAAACGCTATCAGCAGATCCTTACCGACGTAGTGCGGGCCTACATCGAGACGGGCGAGCCTGTGTCTTCTCGAAGCATTTCGCGACGCCATCTTGAGCCGCTAAGTCCAGCAACGGTTCGCAACGTGATGGCGGATCTGGAAGATGAGGGCTTGCTGTACCAGCCGCATACTTCGGCGGGACGCGTACCGACGGCGGCAGCGTATCGTTTTTTCGTGGAGCAAGTTGCAGCACAGGCGACGGCCAGCCCCGAAGATCGGCAGTGGATTCGGCGCGAGTTGGAAGCGGCACAGACGCCGGAAGCAGTGATGGAACGAGCGAGCCACGTGCTTGCGGCGGTTTCGCGCGGCTTGGGAATTTTTATTTCGCCGCCGCTGGCGCGCAGCGTAGTGGAACATTTGCGATTTTTGCTGCTGCCTGATAGCCGCGTGCTGGTGGTGCTGATCTCCGGCGGAGGCGTCGCGCGAGACAAACTGATTCGTCCAGAGCGCGCGTTTCGGCAGGAGGATCTGGACCACATCGCAGATTATTTGAATCACCATTACACGGGTTGGACCCTGGAGGCGATGCGAGTTGATCTTCGCAAGCAACTGGACCGCGAACGCGAGCAATACAGCCGCATGGCTGACGACGCGTTGATGCTGTGCGACTCCAGCATCCTGGGCGACAATACGGACCGCAAGATTTACGTGGAAGGGGCAGCGCTGATTGCGTCATCGCCGGATTTCACCGACCAGGCGCAGCTGCGCGAGTTGCTGGAAGCGATTGAAGAGAAGGACCGGCTGATCGCGTTATTGAGCGGGTGCATCGAAGCGCCGGAGCCTGTGCACGTAGAGCTGGGACTTGATAAAATTTCAAATGGCGGAAAACACCTTGCGCTCGTTTCGGCGTCATATTCATCTAACGACCAGGTGCAGGGAACACTTGGCATTCTCGCGCCCATGCGCATGCATTACGAACGCGTAATCACGGCCGTAGCTTTCATGGCGCAGTTTTTTTCGGAAGGCCAAGAGGGAGGGTAAAGTTTTGGCATCGAACAAGAATCAGGACGAAATGGAAAATCCAAAACCGTTTGTGGCGACGAGTGGCGGGAAGCGTCTGGACGCGGAGCAGGCTGCGAACGATGCTGCTGCAGCGGCGGCGCGCGCGTTTGAGGCGGAGGGAAACCCCCAGTCGGAAGAAATTCAGAAACTGGTAAATGAAAAAGAGGAGTTGAAGAACACGCTCGTTAGGCGCCAGGCGGATTTCGACAATTACCGCAAACGTGTAGAGAAGGAAGGGCGCCAGGAGCGCCATCGCGGTGTGGAACTGGTTGTTGAGGGGCTTCTGCCGGTGCTGGATGCCTTTGACCGGGCTTTGGCCGCGCATGATGATCCGGCTTATTCGGAATATATAAAGGGTTTCGAGTTGATCCGGAAGCAGCTTTGGGATTTGCTTACGAAGCAGGGCGTGAAGCGCATTGAAGCCAGCGGAGAACAGTTCAACCCGCACCTGCATCATGCTATCGAAAGCGTGGAAGGCACAAATCAAGCGGAAGGCACCGTAATCGACGAAATGCAGCCGGGTTACATGTTTCACGATCGCGTGCTGCGGCCTGCCATGGTGCGCGTAGCGTCGGCCAAAGAATCCTAGACGCGGTGGGGGCATCGAATCACTATTGTTCGAATTAATTTCTGTATGTGTAAGTTGCTAACTTCCAAGAAGTAGAAAAGGAAATGATGGCGGCCACAAATTCGAAAGACTTTTACGAAGTTCTGGGCGTAACGCGCGAGGCTTCGGCGGAACAAATCAAATCTGCATACCGCAAAGCTGCATTGCAGCACCATCCTGATCGCAATCCTGAGAATAAAGAAGCGGAGGCGAGTTTTCGCGCAGCTAGCGAAGCCTACGCAGTTCTTTCCGATTCGCAAAAGCGGTCGATTTACGACCGTTATGGCGTGGCCGGGCTGGGAAACCGCGGTTTTGATACCGGATTTAATTCCAGCATCTTTGAAGAATTTCAGGACATTCTCGGCGACCTTTTCGGCTTCGAAGATGTGTTGGGCGGAGGGCGCCGCCGTGGTGGGCGTGCCCGCGGACAGCGTGGCGCGGATTTGCGTTACGACATGTCGATGACGTTTGAAGAAGCGGCCACCGGAGTCAGCACCAAGATTCGTGTTTTGCGGCACGAGTACTGCGAAACCTGCAAAGGCACGGGAGCGAAGCCGGGAACTACGATGTCCACTTGCACGACGTGTAAGGGACACGGCCAGTTGGCGTATCAGCAGGGATTCTTCTCGATCACGCGGACTTGTCCAGCGTGCCAGGGCGCGGGAAAAGTGATTCGCGATACTTGCGTTACTTGCCGAGGCCAGGGGCGCATCGAGCGCGAACGAACTTTGGAAGTTGGAATTCCTGCCGGGGTAGATTCGGGAACGCGTCTGCGAATGACCGGACAAGGCGAGCCGGGGACGAATGGCGGTCCGGCGGGCGATCTATACATTTTCCTGGAAGTGAAGGACCACGCGTTTTTCGAGAGGCGCGGAGCCGACCTTTATTGCACGATTCCAGTCAGTGTAACGCAAGCTGCACTGGGAGCGACGATTCGCATACCCACGTTGCAGGGGGAAGAAGATTTGGAAATTCCGGAAGGAACGCAATCGGGGCAGGTGTTTCGGAAGAGGTCGAAGGGAATGCCGAATCCGAATGGCGGGCGGGGCGATCTCTACATCAGCATACGGGTTGTGATTCCGGGCAAGGTGTCGCGCGAGCAGCGGAGGTTGTTGGAGCAGCTCGGCGTGTTGTCGAAAGTGGAGAATAAACCTGCGGAGCGGTCCTCCAGCTTCTTTGAGAAAGTGAAAGATATTTTCGGGTAGTCGATTTTTGTTGCGATCGGGTCAATCGACGACCGGAAAGCACCCGATCACTAACGTTTTATCTTCCCGCAATTTCTATCCTTCAAGTAGTGATGGAGAGGATGTTATGGTCGCACAATCCATCGAAGAGTTGAAAAGTTCCTTTCGGGGACAGCTTATTCAGCCTATGGATGTCGCCTATGAGTCCGCTCGCAAAGTCCACAACGGGATGATCGACAAACGTCCAGGTCTCATTGCCCGTTGCGTGGACGTTGCCGACGTAATAGCGGCTGTACAGTTTGGTACCGGCAATGACATGTTGACCGCAATTCGTGGCGGCGGCCATAACGGTGCGGGCTTAGGAACTTGTGACGATGGTCTAGTGATCGACCTTTCACGAATGAAAGGCATTCGCGTAGACCCCGCACACAGAACCGTCCGCGTAGAAGCGGGATGCGTTTGGGGCGACGTTGATCATGCGACGCATGCATTCGGCTTGGCTGCACCTGGCGGATTCGTCTCCACCACCGGAGTGGCCGGGCTCACTTTGGGTGGAGGTATCGGCTACCTCACCCGCAGATTTGGCCTTACGATCGACAATCTGCTCGCGGTGGACATGGTTTTGGTCGATGGCAGCTTCGTGACAGCGAGCAGCGAACAGAATCCCGATCTGTTTTGGGCCGTGCGGGGTGGCGGCGGAAACTTCGGTGTGATCACTTCGTTCGAGTTTCGACTCCATCCGATCAAGATGGTCCAATTCGGCCCGACATTCTGGCCGATTGAAGAAGCCGCGAGTATCCTCAGCGCTTATCGAGATTTTATTAAGAAGGCGCCGGAATATGTGGGCGGCTTTTTTGCTTTTCTCGTGGTGCCACCCGCGCCAATGTTTCCCGAGCATCTCCATCTCAAGAAAGTGTGCGGCATCGTTTGGTGTAGCACCGGCTCTGCGGAACAGACCGAAGACGCCCTCAAGCCGATGCGATCGCTGGGCAATGCCCTTCTCAATCACGTCGGGGCTGCGCCATTCCCGGCTGTGCAAAGCCTGTTTGATCCGCTATTCGGTCCTGGGCTCCAATGGTATTGGCGGGCTGACAACTTCACCGAATTGAACGATGAAGCAATCGCCCTACACGTCGAGCATGGATCTAAGGTACCGACCATGCTCTCTACGATGCATCTCTATCCCGTCAACGGAGCGCCACAGCGCGTTGGCAAGAACGATACTGCATACAGTTTCCGCGAGACGCTGTTTGTCGAGGTGATTGTGGGCGTAGATCCCGACCCCGCGAACGCCCAGAAAATCACAACCTGGTGCAAAGCCTATTGGGACGCCCTTCATCCGTTCTCGGCAGGTGGAGCGTACGTAAATTTCATGATGGAAGAGGGCCAGGACCGCGTCCAAGCAAGCTATCGAGAGAACTATCATCGTCTGACCGAAATCAAGAAGAAGTATGATCCCAAGAACTTCTTCCGAGTAAATCAGAACATTCGACCAAGCGCGTAACTCTTAGTTGGCGATGTGATTCGGGGCATTAGAGTGTGGGTACTAGGACGGGGCTTGTCCGGTTATCCGGGTGGTCTCACTGGGTCGACGCCATACTCAGGTCGAACCGTGGAATTGGCACAAATTCTACGCTATCGTTACCGCGTTTGGAACCACGCCTCGTGGCCAGACTTTTGAGGCACGAAGTCAATTGTACTTCACTGGTTTTGGCGCAAGTCAGATTCGGAATGGATGACGAGCAAACCGGAACCAATCCTCAAGTCCTGGTAAACGCTGCGGGTTCAAAGGGTCGGTGCAACACTTGCGCGCAGTTTACTCGCTGGAGTCTGAAAGCCCAAAGTTTTTCGCGGGCGTTGATTTAGACGCAGCGCGATCTGGTCCAGTTGGGATTGCGTGTAGCTGGAAAGGTCGGTTCTCTTGGGCAGGTATTGTCGCAGCAAGCGGTTGGTGTTTTTGTTCGTTCCACGTTGCCAGGGGCTGTGCGGATCACAGAAATAGACTTTCACATTCGTGGCGACCGTGAAGGTTTTGTGTTTGGCCATCTCCAGCCCGCGATCCCAGGTCAACGAGCGTCGTAGGGATGTGGGAAGCCTGCGAATTTGCCGGCTCCATGCGGCGACGACCGCAGCGGTGTCTTTGCTTCGCACCTTGACCAGGGCAGTAAAACGCGAATGCCGTTCCACCAACGTCGCGATGTGACTGTTTTTCGTGCACCAATGAGATCGCCTTCCCCATGACCGGGAATGGCGCGGTCCTCGATTTCTGCGGGCCTTTCCCTGATGGAAATGGCCTCTACGATTTGACCGCGCGAGTCTTTAAAGATACGCGAGTGCTGCGAGCGGCGGATGCGGCGCTTGGATCGCAGGTGCCCCAGCAGCTCTTTCTTCAGCACTCCACGGGCTTGGATGAATAGGCTGCGGTAAATCGTTTCGTGGGACACGCGCATGCTCGCGTCGTGGGGATACTGGGTCTTTAGCCATCCTGTGTGCAGGCTGAAGCTCGCCATGCTCTTGCCCAGCGCCAGTACCTGTTCGCACTCGAAGTGGCGCAGGCGGCATACATGTCTAAGGTCATCAAGCCAAAGACGAAAAATGCTTTTCGTGTCCTTGACTTGAACCCAGATGTTGCCGCACTACTCAAAGCCTATATCGGCAAACGCACAATTGGTTTCATCTTCTGCTCCAGCAGTAGTGCCTGGCCTATGAATCAATCTAACCTTCTCCGTCGTGGGCTGCACCCCGTGCTTGCCGCTCTAGGAATCTCCATGCGGAGGTTTTACAGCTTCCGGCGATACCGAAATACATTCTTCCGCCAATCACATTGTCCGGACGGACTGCTCAAATTCTGCATGGTGCACAGTGACGCGAGCTTGTCCGACACCTACGACCGCTCAGCCGATGACCTGCAATTCCGTAAGGACGTGGCGGCGAGCATGGGCACTGGTTTCGTGCTCCCGGCAGCAATCACCGGGAAGGCAGGAAGCCCTTTATCGGGCGTTACGGGACCTCAGACAGAAATCGCTGAGCACTGTGTAATTGCTTGATTCCATTGGGTAAAGCAGTCAGCATCGCAGTCGCTGAAGTAAGCTAGAATAGCGCCGTGCGACGACGCTTCTTCACGGATAACTTCGCGGCAAAGACTGCCGTTTTGCGCGGTGACACTGCCGAGCACCTGGGACGCGTGTTGCGCGCGCAGCCCGGGCAACTCTACGAGCTGAGCGATGGTGAGCGTGTTTGGCTGGCGCGGATCGAGAAAGTGGCGCTGTCGAAGCGCGGCGGAAATCAGATCGAATTTATTCTGGTAGAAGAAATGGAGCAGCAGCAGCCTGCGTTGCAAATCCAACTTCTGATGTCGGTAGTGAAATTCGACCGCTTGGAATGGTGCTTGGAGAAAGCAACGGAGCTAGGCGTTTCGGAAATTGTTCTGTTGGCGGCGGCTCGTAGCGACAAAGTTCTGCTGGCGGCTGCGGGCAAACGGCGTGCGCGTTGGGGCAAGATTCTGCTGGAATCCGCGCAACAAACGCGGCGGCTGCGGCCGCCTATTTTGCGAACGGGCCAAGACGGAGCGCGGGGTTCCGGCGTTCATCACGCGATTCCTCCCAAGGAAGCCTTCGCTCAGGCAGGTGCGGCTTGCAAGCTGGTGCTATCGGAGCGGCGCGATGCGAAATTGATGCGCGATGCGCTGAGCGTTTATGCCGAACCGACTGCTAGCTTGGCGATAGGGCCGGAGGGCGGCTGGACGGATGATGAGTTGGATGCCGCGCGAGCGGCTGGTTTCGCTGAAGTGTCCCTGGGACAGAATATCTTACGTACGGAAACGGCGGTGTTGGCGACGCTCGCGATTCTGGGGTTCACGCTTGGTGATTGAACGCGAGTGGGCGGCGGAGGTCACCTGCGTTCCATATATTTCTTCGTCTTACGCGGCGCGCACGCGGATATCTGCAATTTGGAGTGCGCGGCCTCGGCATGTTATAAATAATTAGGCGAAGAATGTTCGATACATCCAACCCTAGTCCGATTCCAAGCGACAACTCGCGCATTCCCCAATTGCGGCGTGAGCTGCGAAGTTGGACGCGCGATTTAGCCGTGGCGCTGGGCCTTGCGCTGGTAATCATAATTTTCCTCTACCAACCGGTAAAAGTGGAAGGCACCAGCATGGCGCCTCTGCTGAGCGATCAAGAGCGCATTTTTATAAACAAATTTGTGTACCGGTTCGAGCCGATTGAACGCGGCGACGTAGTTGTGTTCTGGTATCCGCTTGATAAATCGAAGTCGTTCATCAAGCGCGTGATTGGCTTGCCGGGAGAAACTATCGAGTTGCGCGGCGGCCGGCTGTACGTGAACGGCAAAGAGCAGAAGGAAATTTATATTCCGCCGAGTTATCTGGATGGCTCGAGCTACGGGCCGATTACGATTCCAACGGACAATTATTTTGTGATGGGCGATCATCGCGATAGTTCTAACGATTCGCGAGTGTTTGGGCCGGTGGGCAGACCGTACATTTACGGCAAAGCTGTGTTTGCTTACTGGCCCGTGGATCATTTTGGATCGCTAACAATGTCATCAACGGTGAATGCGGCGTCGCGATGAACTTTGGAGGAGCCACTGACGCAAGACCCCGAAGCACGCGCTATTTTAGCGCTCGAAGACGGGCGAGTATTTAAAGGCCGCGCGGCCGGCGCTCGCACGCGCCGCGGCGGAGAAGTCGTTTTTAATACGAGTATCACCGGCTATCAGGAAGTTTTCACCGATCCAAGTTATTCCGGCCAAATAGTCTGCCTGACGTATCCGCATATTGGGAACGTAGGCACGAATCTTGACGACGAAGAATCCGCAAAGCCGTATATCGAAGCGCTCGTGGTGCGCGAATTTTCGGCGGTGGCGTCCAACTGGCGGTCGAAAGAGTCGGCGCAAGATTATCTGGAACGTCATCGTGTGCCGGTAATTTGGGATATTGATACCCGCGCGCTGGTGCGGCACTTGCGTGATGTGGGAGCGTTGCGCGGCGTGGTGGCGACCGACGGTACCTCGGCCGAGAATCTGATAGCAGAGGCTCGCGCGCTGCCTACGATGGCGGGGCTTGAACTGGCGAGTGGCGTCACCGCACCGAAACAATATGAGTGGAAGCGGGGCTCGATCGAGCTTGGCGGTCTCGGCGCGCCGGTTGATGCGAAATCGCAGACTGCGGCGACTTCTGAGCGGAAGTCACGCTACAAAGTTGTCGCGTATGATTTTGGCATCAAGCAAAACATTCTGCGCCTGCTGGTGGACCATGGATGCGACGTGACGGTAGTTCCCGCGCAGACTTCAGGCGAAGACGTACTCGCCTTGAAACCGGACGGTGTTTTTCTCTCCAACGGGCCGGGTGATCCTGAACCGATTGGCTATGCGGTGGCCAATATTCGAAAGATGTTGGGGCGCGTCCCGATTTTCGGAATTTGTCTGGGGCATCAGTTGTGTGGACTGGCGCTAGGCGGACGTACGTTCAAGCTGAAATTTGGACATCACGGGTCGAATCACCCGGTACAGAATTTGCGCACGAAGAAAGTGGAGATTACTTCGCAGAATCATGGATTTTGTGTGGATCCGGATTCGCTGCCTGCGAGCGAAGTTGAAATTACGCACGTAAATCTGAACGACCACACGAATGAAGGCATGCGCCATCGTTGGTTACCGCTTTTCAGCGTGCAATATCATCCGGAGGCGTCGCCGGGGCCTCACGACGCGCGGTATTTGTTCGATGATTTTATGAAGATGATGAACAAATCGGCCGAAAAGGCTTGATGGCTCGGGGAAATAAATTAATGGCCAGAAATGCCTCTGCGGACCCGAGGCGGGGCCGCGCACACACGACGGTGAGTCCCCTCGTAATTGTTCTTGTCATTGCCTTGTGGCCAATGGTTTCGCTTGCGAGCACAGGTATCGGGCCGAAACCGACGCCAGTGTTTGGAACTATGCGGGGCGTCGTATTTGATCCCTCTGGAGCCCGCCTTCGGGACGCGATAATACGCTTGAATAGCGCAATGGGAACGGACCATGCTGAAATCCACGCGGATGCCAAAGGAGAATTCGAATTCCGCTTTTCATCGTTGCGTAAGGGCGCATACCTGCTGACTACGCCCTCGCCTGAGTGGCGAGGCGACGTCGGGGAACTGCATGATACGGGATGGAGACCGACGATTTGGAAGCGACCTCTCTTAGCGGAATACGGGTTTACGTCTTGCCAGGGTGGGATTGGCAGGGGAAAACCACCGCGCCACCTGAACTAGCCGTGGTTCGGACTGCCGAGGAATATAGGATTACTTAAACACACAATGCCGAAACGGACTGACATCAAAAAGGTTTTGATTATTGGCTCGGGGCCGATTGTCATCGGGCAGGCTTGCGAGTTTGACTACTCGGGAACGCAGGCATGCAAGGCGTTGCGGTCCGAGGGCTACGAAGTGGTGCTGGTGAACTCGAATCCGGCGACGATTATGACCGACCCGGAAACGGCGGACCGAACGTACATTGAGCCGCTGACCAAAGAATATCTCCAAGCCATTATCGCTGCGGAACGTCCTGACGCTTTGTTGCCTACTGTTGGCGGGCAAACGGGATTGAATCTGGCGGTCGAGTTGGCGGAAGCGGGAATCCTAGACAAATATAATGTGAAATTAATCGGGGCCTCGCTGCACGCGATCAAAATTGCTGAAGACCGCCTGCTGTTCAAGAATGTTTGCCGCAAGATCGGGCTGGAAGTTCCGGCGTCGGAAGTTGTGACTACGATCCCGGACGCCGTGCGTCTGGCCGATGAGCTTGGCTATCCGGTGGTGATTCGTCCGTCGTTCACGCTCGGAGGAACCGGCGGATCGATTGCTTACAATCGCGAAGAGTTTGCGGACTTGATTGCGCGAGCGCTGGACGCGAGTCCGGTGCATCAGGCGTTGATTGAGGAATCCGCACTCGGCTGGAAAGAGTATGAACTGGAAGTGATGCGCGACGTTCGCGACAATTTCGTGGTGATCTGCTCGATCGAAAATTTAGATCCCATGGGGATCCATACCGGCGATTCGATCACAGTAGCTCCGGCGCAGACGCTTACTGACAAGGAATACCAACGCATGCGCGATGCGGCGGCGGCCATCATCCGCGAAGTGGGAGTTGAGACGGGCGGATCGAATATTCAGTTTGCCATACAGCCGGAAACCGGGCGAATGGTTGTGATTGAAATGAATCCACGGGTGTCGCGCAGTTCCGCACTGGCAAGCAAAGCCACCGGTTTTCCCATCGCGAAGATCGCGGCGAAATTGGCGCTGGGCATGACGCTGGATGAAATTCCAAACGACATCACCAAGAAAACGCCGTGCTCTTTTGAGCCCACGATTGATTACGTAGTGGTGAAAATTCCGAAGTGGCAATTTGAGAAATTTCCCGGCAGCGACACTACTCTTTCCACGCAAATGAAGTCGGTGGGCGAAGTGATGGCGATTGGGCGCACGTTTCAAGAAGCGCTGGGGAAGGGCATCCGATCGCTCGAACCGCACACACCGTGGCGCGCGCCCTCGGAGGTTTCCACTGCTCTGCTTCGCGAAAAGCTTACTGTACCGGGGCCGGACCGCATTCACTGGTTGTTTGAGGCGCTCAGGCGCGGGATGTCTTGCGAAGAGGTTTGTTCATTGACGAAGATCGATCCGTGGTTCATTCGCCGAATGATGGAGAGCGTGGGAATCGATCGCCGAGTGGCTGCCACGGACATTAAAGAAATCTCGGCGGAACTGCTACTGGAAGCAAAGCGCTCAGGGATTAGCGATGTGGAGTTGGCGAAGATGTGGTTCGCGACTCCGGCTGAAGTTCGCGCGCGGCGCAACGAACTTGGGATTCGGCCTGTTTTCAAACGCGTAGATACTTGCGCCGCAGAATTTGAATCTTTTACGCCCTACCTCTACTCCACGTACGAGGAGGAGGACGAAAGCTGCGCGGTTGACCGGCCGAAGATCGTGATTCTGGGAAGCGGGCCGAACCGGATCGGGCAGGGAATTGAGTTCGACTATTGCTGCTGCCATGCGGCATTCGCTCTGAAAGAAGACGGCTACGAAACTGTGATGGTGAATTGCAATCCGGAAACAGTTTCGACCGATTACGATACTTCGGACCGTCTCTATTTCGAACCGCTGACTTTGGAAGACGTTCTCGCAATCATCGACCGCGAAAAGCCGCAGGGCGTGATTGTGCAGTTCGGCGGACAGACTCCACTGAATCTGGCGCTGGATTTGAAGAAAAATGGAGCGAAGATTATCGGGACGGATCCTGAGTCGATCGACCTTGCTGAAGATCGGCGGCGTTTTGGTGCGCTTCTGAATGAGCTGAAAATTCCTCAGCCGCAAGGCGGAACGGCACTCGCACCGCAGGAAGCGGTGAAAGTTGCTAATGAGATTGGATTGCCGGTGCTCGTTCGTCCGAGCTATGTGCTGGGCGGACGCGCGATGGTGATCGCGTACGATTTGAAGACGGTGGAGGAATATGTTACGCAAGCCGCGCTGATTGGGACCGCGTCCGATCCTAGGCGGCCAATCTTGATCGATCAATTTCTAGAGGATGCGACGGAAGTGGATGTGGATGCGCTGGCCGACGGCGAAGATGTTGTGATTGCAGCGATCATGGAGCATATCGAGGAAGCTGGAATTCACTCGGGAGATTCTTCGTGCGTGCTTCCGGCGGTGACGCTGAAGCCTGCGATTCTGGAACGCATTCGCGATTACACGGCGCGTCTGGCACGCGCCTTGAATGTAGTGGGTTTGATGAACGTGCAATACGCGATTCAGCGCGACAAAGTGTACGTTCTGGAAGTGAATCCGCGGGCATCACGCACGGTGCCGTATGTGAGCAAAGCGACCGGCGTGCCACTGGCTAAGGTAGCTGCGCGATTGATGACAAGACGCAAGCTGCGCGAGCTGAATCTGCCCTGCATCGAAACCAAAGGGGTCAAGGAACTCGCCGCCGGGAATTTCTATGCGGTGAAATCGCCGGTATTTCCGTTCAACAAATTCCGCGGAGTGGACACGATTCTAGGGCCGGAGATGCGTTCGACGGGCGAGGTGATGGGAGTCGCGTCCATATTTGGACTGGCCTTTGCGAAAGCCCAGCTTGCTGCGGGTCAGCGATTGCCGCTGCAAGGCACTGTGTTCTTGAGCGTGAACGATCACGACAAACGGCACTTGGCGTTTGTGGTGCAGGATCTTCTGGCGGCGGGGCTGAAAGTTGTCGCCACACGCGGCACCGCGGCGGCACTCGCGAGCGCGGGCATCGAAGTGGAGACCGTTTTCAAGGTGAATGAAGGCCGGCCGAATATCGTGGACTTGATCAAAACGGGCAAAGTGGATTTGGTGATCAACACTCCGCTGGGGCGCGAATCCTTCTGGGATGAAAAGTCGATTCGTCGAGCGGCGATTCGGTACAACATCGCGTGCATCACTACGCTTTCTGCTGCAAGCGCCGCAGCGCGAGGAATTCGCGCCATGGCCGGGCATGCGGCTGAGGTAGGAGCGTTACAGGACTTGCTCCGTCACAAAAGCGCGGCGGTCGCAGAACGCTCATAAGTACGTAACTTTTCTTTTTACGAACTCGGCAGATTAAAACTCGCTCGTTGATATAAAATAGCGGCGTGAAACTTCACGGGATATTTCCTCCATTAACGACCGCCTTCACCCCAGACGGTGCGGTGTCGCTTTCGAAGCTGCGCGAAAACATCGCTCGCTACAATAAGACCGGGCTTGCCGGATACGCCATCAACGGCTCCACAAGCGAATCAGTGCTGCTGAAATGGGAAGAGGTTTACCGCATTTGGGAAACGGCGCGAGATGCTGCGGCGCCGGATAAAATTCTCATTGCGGGCACGGGGGCTGAATCAACGGCAGAAACGATTGAGCACACAAACCGCGCTGCTTCATTCGGCTACGCTGTGGCGTTGGTGCGAACGCCGAGTTTTTATAAGCCGGCCATGGTAGAAATCGCGCTTGCGGAACATTACCTGCGAGTGGCGGACGCCGCACGGATTCCAATTCTCCTATATTCGGTTCCTGTCTTTACGCATGTGACCGTCGAGGCGCCTTTAGTCGCGAGGGTTTCGAAACATCCGAACATTATGGGGATGAAAGATAGTTCCGGGAACGTGCCGGGAGTTGCCGAAATTATTGCCGCCGCGCCGAAAGAGTTCCAGACGCTGGTAGGCTCAGCGTCCACTCTGTATGAATCGCTCGAAAAGGGCGCGATAGGAGCAATTCTCGCGGTAGCCTGCGCGTTTCCGGAATTGTGTGTGGAGATTTACAAAGCGTCGCGCGCTGGTGAACGGGCGAAGGCCCATTCGCTGGCGCAAAAGTTGATCGCACCAGCTAAATTGTTTGGCCCGCAATATGGTATTGCCGGTTTGAAGTATGCTCTGGATCGAATCGGATATTACGGCGGCGCACCACGAAGTCCACTCCTGCCTCTGCATGCTTCCGCGCAGGCTGAAATAGACGTCATGCTCTCGAATCTTACAGCTCAGACCGCGCATCAATTGTAGTGGCTCCCTGCTCGCATGAAGAAAACAGTGGATAGTTCTGTCTGTTGCTGTGCTCGCGTTCGCGGTGCGTTCGATACGCGCAAGAATTCTTTTTCTGCTAACGTTACGGGTTTCGGCGCGTCCCAGCTGCATTGCTGCGCACATTTTGCGCGTGTATCATGAATGCCTCCATGGTGTCTCACTGCCTTCCGTTTGGCAAAATTCCGCACACAACCAAGCTATTTTCCACGTTTGCCGAGAATTTCGACAAAGTAGCGGCCTACTACAGAGAGCCGCCGACTGTAGCGGGCGTGCTCGCGGCAGCGCACAAGATCAAGCTCGATGAAAAAATTCGGCGAGAAGTGGTGGAGATTCTGCGCGAGCAGAACGACGCATTCGGGACGGGTCCGGATACCGTGCGGAATCTTGAACGGCTGGCCAAGGGAGCGGCGGCTATCGTCAGCGGGCAACAAGTGGGACTTTTCGCCGGTCCGGCGTACAGCCTTTACAAGGCTATAAGCGCGGTTCGGTATGCGGAGGAAATAATCAAGGCTGGGGTTGATAGCGTGCCGGTTTTTTGGCTGGCGACGGAAGATCACGACTTCGCCGAGATCAATCACGTTGCCTGGAATTCGAAGCAGGGACTCGCTGAATTTGAGTTGGCTGAGCGTGAATCGGATGCCGGCCGTCGGGTGGGCGAAATCAAGCTTGGGGCCCCTGTCACCGCGCTGGTGGCCAAGGCAGTCGGAAGTCTAGAAGGATCTTTTGGAAAAGAAATTGGGCAGGCTCTTCGCGAGTCCTATACGCGCGAAGAAAACTACGGCTCCGCGTTCGGAAAATTGATGGCGCGGCTTATGGCAGGGCGAGGAATTATTTTCCTGGATCCGCTCGATCCACGCTTCCACAGACTCGCCGCAAATGTTTACCGGCGCGCGCTGGACGAGGCTGACGCGTTGCGGACTTCGCTCATCGCGCGGTCGAAAGAGCTGGATAAGGCTGGATATCACGCGCAAGTGAAAATCACAGGTGAGTCCACCCTGCTTTTCTACAATGTGGACGGGCGCCGCCAGCCGCTTCGTGTGCGCAACGGCAAATTTACGGCCGGTCGCGCTTCGTTTAGTTTGGCGGAATTACAAGCGGCAATCGAGAAAACTCCCGAGCTTTTCACGCCAAACGTGCTGTTGCGGCCGATCGTTCAAGACACGCTTTTGCCGACCGCCGCCTACATCGGAGGCGCGGCCGAGATCGCCTACATGGCGCAGGCTCAGGTGGTTTACGACAGACTTCTTGGGCGGATGCCGGCGATTTTGCCGCGAGCGGGATTTACGATTGTGGAACCGCTGGTGGGACGTTTACTTACAAAATTTGGCCTCGACATTTCCGACGTTTTCCGCGGGCATCAGCATTTGCGAGCGCGCATGGAGCAGAAGGCGCTGCCGCGCGCTCTGGCACGCCGTTTCGACGCAGGCGAAAAAACGCTGCGCAAACTGTTGAAAAGCTATCGAGCTCCACTCACGCGGCTGGATCGCACACTCGTCGGCGCGCTGGATTCTGCGGAGCGCAAAATGCTTCACCAGTTCGCCAAGTTAAAAGGCAAGGCGGGGCGAGCTGAGAATTTGCGGATAGGCGTCCTCGATCGATACGAGCAAATCTTGCTCGATTCGCTGTATCCACATCGCGGTTTACAGGAGCGCACTCTTTCGACGTTGCCGTGGCTTGCCGAATATGGGCTTATCTTCGCAGATAACCTTTCCAGACAAGCCAGCATAGAATCGCGTCAACATCATATCGTTTACTTGTAACCTGGCGGAGTAGGAGTTGTACAAGGGCACGAACAGTTGCAGTCTCTCCCAAACGCCGCAAGTCCCGTGTTAAAATGCGCGGTCATTCTTTTACTCGCAATCTTCTGGAGGCAAGTTCGATGAAAATCACATCGGGAAAACAGAAAGGCATGAAGGCGGTCTCGGACGGGCGCGGCGTAATCGCGGCGGCGGCCATGGACCAGCGCGGCTCGTTGAAGAGCGCCATCGCTAAGGAAAAGGGGATCGACAAGAAAGATGTGACCGCGCAGATGCTGGAAGAATTTAAAACCACGGTCGTGAAGGTCTTGACGCCTCATGCCAGCGCGATTCTGCTGGATCCCGAATACGGACTTCCTGCGGCGAAAGTTCGCGCTCCGAATGCCGGTTTGTTGCTCGCGTACGAAAATAGCGGGTATGACAACACGCGTCCTGGCCGGCTTCCTGACCTGCTCGACATTTGGTCTGTGCGTCGTCTGGTTGCGGCGGGTGCGGATTGCATCAAGATTCTTTTGTACTACACGCCGTTTGATTCTTTCGAGATAAACGACATCAAGCACGCTTGGGTCGAGCGCATCGGGGGCGAATGCACGGCAGCGGACGTTCCGTTCTTTCTGGAATTTGTGGGTTACCAGGAAAATGGCGACGAAAAGAGCGCGGCATTCGCGCGCAAAAAGCCGGAGATCGTCACGCGCAGCATGGAGGAATTTTCTAAGCCGCAGTATGGCGTGGACGTGCTGAAGGTAGAGGTTCCGGTGAATATGGCGTTCGTGGCCGGCTCCAAAGCTTGCAAAGGTGAGTCGGCTTACACACGCGACGAGGCCAAAGAGCATTTCCGCAAGGCTGCCGCAGCGGCGAAAAAGCCGTTCATTTATCTGTCTGCTGGCGTGAACAACGATGTTTTCGCCGAAACGCTTGAGCTTGCGGCTGAATCGGGCGTGAATTTTTCGGGCGTGCTGTGCGGCCGGGCCACATGGAAGGACGGAATTCCGGTTTACGCGAAACAGGGCGCAAGAGCTTTGGAAGACTGGCTGCAGGATCAGGGCGTGAAGAACATTAACAACGTGAATTCGAAGCTTTCGGCGGCCAAACCTTGGTTTAGTTTTTACGGTGCAAGTTCAGCGGCAGCTTTGTCTTAGAGAGCTTCTTAAACAGCTGAAAATGTTTGCCATTTTGGACGCTTTGCCGCGAATTTGTGATTTTCGGCGTGCGGCGAGAGCGTTTGCGGAATGCGCGCGTTTCCGTTATAATCATTGTTTAAGCAGATGCATCGGATGCGGCTGTACTGTGCAATACGCGAATCTGCGGCCTCCCTGGCTCCCGGACACCCAGAGGTAATGACGGAAGAAAATCACGGTATCCATCTAACCTTCGACGCAGCTGACGAATATCGCCCTGAAGCACCGCCTCCCCCTGAAATTCCCGCTTGGAAAAATGGCAGCACTCGCATTGGAATCCATACCTCCATTGCCGGAGATCTTTCCGGAGCGCTGGAAATAGCACACGCTCTGGGCGCCAACGCGCTGCAGATATTTTCTTCCAGCCCGCGGATGTGGGTGCGCGGTCCGTCCAGGATTTCAGAAGCGGACGCAACGCGATTTCGCGGCCGCCGCAAAGAACTGGGACTTGGCCCGCTGGTAATTCACGACAATTATTTGATCAACCTCGCCTCTCCGAATCCGGTGCTGCGAACGCGTTCCGTCCAAGCGTTTCACCAGGAAATCGTGCGTGCGCTGGCGCTGGGAGCGGATTTTCTGGTGGCGCATCCAGGTTGTTGCATGGAAAGCGGAGCGGAGGCAGCAGTCGCTTCAATCGCAAACGGGCTGAAGCAAGCCACGCGCGGGCTGAAACTCGATGGCCTGGAAATCCTGTTGGAAAACACGGCCGGGCAGGGAACCTCAATGGGCTCGAAGTTTGAAGAATTGCGAGCTGTTCTGGATGCGTCCTCGGACTTGCCGCTGGGCGTTTGCATCGACACCGCCCACACTTTCGCGGCGGGATGGGACATACGCACCGCGGAAGGTCTGGACAAAACTTTGCAGGCGATTGACAACACGTTCGGTCTGGAACGTGTTCGTGTGGTTCACGTGAACGATTCGAAAACTCATCTGGGTTCGCGTGTCGATCGCCACGAACATATTGGAAAAGGCAAAATCGGGCTGGAGTCGTTTGGCAGGCTTTTGAATCATCCGCAGCTTGCGGGACGCGCCTTCATCCTGGAGACGCCCATCGACAAGCCGGGTGACGACCGCAGAAACGTCGCAACGTTGTGGAAGCTGATGGGAGTGCTAATTCCTGTCAATGGTGCGCGCGACGGGATGAAGGCGCGTCGAAAGAAAAGAAGCAAAGTCAGTGCGCACGGAAATGTGAGTAAAAGAAAAACGGCGGTGAAATCGCGTCCACGTACGATTGCACCACGGAAGTCTCGAGGGAAGTGAACTTGTTCGAATACGATCCGCGCCAGGTCGAAACGAAGTGGCAAAAAGTGTGGGCGGAGAAGAATGCGTTCCACGCGGTAGAAGATCCTGCGCGCCAGAAATATTACGTCCTTGAGATGTGGCCGTATCCTTCCGGAACTTTGCACATGGGCCACATGCGCAATTATACGATTGGCGATGCGGTTGCGCGTTACAAACGCATGTGTGGCTTGAACGTGCTTCATCCCATGGGTTGGGATTCGTTTGGCTTGCCGGCGGAGAATGCCGCGATTAAAAGTGGAACGCCGCCGCGCGAATGGACGAACGCCAATATCGCGCAGATGAAGGCAGTCTGCGAGCGATTCGGTTTCGGTTACGACTGGCAGCGCGAGATTTCGTCTTGCGAGCCGGAATACTACCGCTGGAACCAGTGGTTTTTTCTGCGCATGCTGGAAAAAGGCCTGGCCTACCGCAAGCGCAGCCGCGTGAATTGGTGTCCGCAGTGCGCAACGGTTCTCGCTAATGAGCAGGTTGTGAACGGATGTTGCTGGCGGCACGAAAACACCATTGTTGAGCCGAAAGATGTGGAGCAGTGGTTTCTGCGTATCACGCACTATGCGGATCCTCTACTCGATGGAACGATTGAGCTAGCGGGCGGTTGGCCGGAACGTGTGCTCGTGCAGCAGCGCAACTGGATCGGGAAATCCCATGGCACGCGTGTGAAATTTAAAATCTCGCAGATGCCGGGAAAATCGCTCGAAGTATTCACCACGCGCGTTGACACAATCTTCGGCGCTTCTGCGATTGTGCTTTCCGCAAATCATCCGCTACTGGAAAGTTTGCTCGAAGGCGTACCGGGACGCGGGGCAATCGAATCGCAGTTGAAAGCCATGCGGCATAAAAGCATGCGCGCCGCCGATATTGCCACGGCGGAAAAGGAAGGTTTTTTCACCGGACGTTTTACGGTGAATCCGTTTTCCGGTGGCAATATTCCGATATGGGTTGCGAATTTTGTGCTCGCCGATTATGGGACCGGGGCGGTGATGTGCGTTCCCGCGCACGACCAGCGCGATTATGAGTTCGCTGAGAAATATCATTTGCCGGTGAAGATTGTGGTGCAACCGCTCAATGCTGCTCCCTTGCGGCTGGATCGCATGAGCGAAGCGTACACCGAGCACGGTAAATTGGTGGATTCGGGCGCGTACACGGGCCTAACTTCCGACGAAGCCATCAAGAAAATGTCGGCGGATGCAAAGTCGAAAGGCTTTGGCGATTCCGAAACTACCTATCGCTTGAAAGATTGGGGCATTTCGCGCCAGCGTTATTGGGGCACACCGATCCCGGTAGTTTATTGCGATAAAGACGGAATCGTGCCGGTTCCAGATGACCAACTCCCAGTTCGCCTTCCGGAAAATGTGAAGCTCACCGGAGAGGGGCAATCGCCGCTCGCGTCGGTGCCGGAATTCGTGAATACCACGTGTCCGAAGTGTGGAGGTCCCGCGCGGCGCGAGACCGACACGATGGATACGTTCGTCGATTCTTCCTGGTATTTTTATCGCTTCACGGATCCGCGCGATAATAGGGCGCCGTTTGAAAAAGACAAAGCGGAATACTGGTTTCAGATCGACCAGTACATCGGCGGCATTGAGCACGCCATCTTGCACCTCATCTACTCGCGATTTTTTTGCAAAGTGATGCACGATTTGGAAATGGTCAATGAGACTGAGCCGGTAAAGCGGTTGTTTTCGCAAGGCATGGTGCATAAAGACGGCGCGGTAATGTCGAAATCAAAAGGCAACGTGGTAGGTGCACTCGACATGGCCGATAAATATGGCTGCGATACGGCCCGCATGTATACGCTGTTTGCGGCGCCCCCCGAGCGCGATTTGGAATGGAGCGAGCAGGGAATCGAAGGCTGCTCGCGCTTTCTGAACAAAGTCTATCGGCTGGTCGCCAAACATGCGGATCGCTTGCGAGACGTGCGAACCGATCAGGCTGCGCAGGCGGATTTCGCCACCGCTACGGGGAAAGAAAAAACGTTGGTGCGTAAGGCACATAAGACGCTGAAGCGCGTTACCAACGATCTCGAAGTTCGTTGGCATTTCAATTCGTCGGTTGCGCTGATTATGGAGTTGCTTAATGAGCTGCAAGGTCAGGAGCCGCTCGACGTGGAAGTCTCGCCGGTCATCCTGAAGAGCGTTCTCGAGATCCTGTTGCTGATGCTGTCTCCGATCACGCCGCATATTGCGGAAGAGCTTTGGGAAAAGCTGGGGCACCCGACCGATCTCTTGCGCGTGAAATGGCCGGCGTATCGCGAAGACCTGACGCGCGAAGAGCAGGTTGAGGTAATAATCCAGATCAATGGCCGTCTGCGCGGAAAAATCCTGGTGGACGATGGTTTCGGCGGCGATGAAACTATCGCTCACGCGCTGAAGGACCCACGCATCTCGATTTTGATCGATGGAAAAGAAATCGTGAAAACCGTGGTGGTGCCGAAGAAACTGGTGAACATCGTTTTACGATAATCCGGAGAGGTTGATGACGCCAAACAGCCGCGCGGTTCCAGCCAAACTAGAGAACCTCGACCAAGCAGCGGGAGGCACGGTGAGCACACGACACGGAATCGTGGTCCTCGATTTCG
Organism: uncultured Acidobacteriota bacterium; assembly: GCA_963714785.1. Classification (GTDB taxonomy): domain Bacteria; phylum Acidobacteriota; class Terriglobia; order Acidiferrales; family UBA7541; genus Palsa-295. The sequence goes on along the minus strand of CAVQQE010000011.1, from coordinate 816,375 downwards.
GCGGGCAATATACGCAGTTGATTGCACGCCGCATCCGCGAGCAGCAAGTATTTTCAGCCATTCTCCCTTGTACTGCATCGGCTGAAGAAATCCGCGCGTTAGAACCTGCGGGTATCGTCTTGTCTGGCGGCCCCAGTTCCGTTTACGACGCGACGGCCCCGGTCTGCGACCCGAAAGTTTTGCAACTGGATGTTCCAGTGCTCGGGATTTGCTACGGCATGCACTGGCTGACGCACACGCTTGGCGGAAAAGTGGAAAGAGCCGAGCGTAGAGAGTATGGCCCCGCTCAACTGGATATCGAAAATGGCTCCAAGCTTTTCTCTAACTTTCCTGTGAAGTTCAAAATCTGGAATAGCCACGGGGACCATGTAGTTGGATTGCCGGAGGGCTTTAGCGTAACGGGGCGCACCGACAATGCTATCGGCGCCGTGGAGCACGCTGGAAAAAGATTTTACGGTCTTGAGTTTCATCCTGAAGTGAATCACACCGAACGCGGCACGGAAATCCTGAGCAATTTCGTTTTTCAAGTATGTGGCGCGAAGAAGAACTGGGATCGTGCCGGATTTATCGCCTCGATGGTGGAGACCATTCGCAAGCAGGCGGAAGGTGCTCGGGCTATTTGCGCGCTGAGCGGAGGCGTGGATTCCGCAGTCGCCGCGGCGTTGGTGCATCGCGCCATTGGCGCTCGTCTTACAAACGTTTTTGTCGACACGGGACTTCTGCGGCGGGATGAATTCCGCGACACCCTGGAACTTCTGCGTGCACGCCTGGGACTGAGCGTAATTGGCGTGAATGGTTCGGAACGTTTTCTCGCGCGCCTGAAGGGAATCACCGATCCGGAAGAAAAGCGCAAACGTATAGGCGGCGAATTTATCAATGTGTTTGTTGAGGAGGCTCGAAAGCTGACAGCCTGGTCGCAAGGACTGCCGGTCAAATTCCTGGTGCAAGGCACGCTTTACCCGGACGTGATCGAATCTGTATCGGTCAAAGGGCCCTCGGCGGTCATTAAGACTCATCATAACGTTGGCGGCCTTCCTGCCGATATGCCTTTTAAGTTGATCGAACCTCTGCGCGACCTGTTCAAGGACGAAGTGCGGCTGATCGGCCGCGAGCTCGGTTTGCCGGAAGAAATCCTTACCAAGCATCCGTTTCCGGGGCCGGGTCTCGCTGTTCGGCTAGTCGGCGAGATTTCGCGCGAGAGACTCGAAACGCTTCGGGCCGCGGATGCGATCGTGGTAGAAGAAATTCGGCGCGCGGGCTTGTACGAAAAAGTGTGGCAGGCTTTTGCCGTGCTATTGCCGGTGCAGAGCGTAGGAGTGATGGGAGACGGCCGGACGTACGGATACACAATTGCAGTGCGAGTGGTGGACTCGCAGGATGCCATGACGGCTGATTGGTCGCGATTGCCGCGTGAAGTACTCGAGCGGATTTCCGTGCGTGTCGTAAATGAAGTTCCCGGCGTAAACCGAGTGGTCTACGACATCAGCTCGAAACCGCCAAGTACGATTGAATGGGAGTAAGGCCGACACACCGACGTCGAGTCCACTCTAGTAACCGAGAAGACCTAGCGGTTGGCCATTTTCTGGGCCATGTACAGCAAAAGCCTGCGGTCGCCTTCGTCAACTCGACTCAGCAACCGGCGGAAGCGGCCCAGAAGCCGCGCTTCTTTCCCCTTGCTTCCCCACGCGATATCGTCCGCAGTCTTCCGTTTCGGAAGATTTGGCAGTACGGGTGGTTCCTCGCCGTCGTAGAATAGCTGGTAGAGCGGAACTTCCATGGCTCGAGCCAGCTTTTCCAGAGTCTCGATCGCCGGGACGGTGTGACCGTTCTCGACGCGCGAGATGTAGCAGCGAAGAAGCCCGGTGCGCTTCTCGATGTCACCTTGGGAAAGTTTTTTCGTATCACGCAGTAGACGGATGCGTTCTCCAATTATCATGGCGGCTATTGTTACATGGACCACTGTCTCTCGCAAGGGCCAATAGTTGTGTATGCGGGACTTGCGAATAATACTGACTACAAGTCAGTAAACCGTTACGTATGTTTCGGGAATCTGAACCGTTAGGGGAGCTGGAACCAAAAGTTGTCGCCGACGTAACCAAAACTGTATGGCAGACGTCCCAAAGAATATGGCAGCAAATGCTTCGGCCATCTCTCTTCCGGCCCGTGCGAGAAAACGGGATGAGGAAGCGGAACTCGTTCGCTTGGCTCAGAGCGGCGAGGAGGCGGCCTTTGAAGAACTTATACGGCGGCACCAACAGCGAGTTTTCGGCCTGGTGAACGGAATCCTTCGCCGGCGCGAAGATGTGGAAGATGTGGTCCAGCAGGTTTTTTTGAAAGTTTTTGTTTCTTTGAAGCGATTTGATTTGCGAGCGGCTTTTTCGACGTGGTTGTACAAGATTACGGTAAACGAATGCTGGGATTATTTGCGCAAGAAGAAAGTGCGGCCGCTGGTTTACGAGACGGACCTTTCCGAGGATCAAATTTCGCGGTTAGATGGCGCGGCCTCAGCCGAACGTCCGCCTGAAAGCCCCGCACGACGTGCTGAAGTACAAGACATTCTGGACCAACTGCTTGACGAATTGCCCGAACGTGACCGCGAGTTGCTGCTCCTGAAGGAAGTGGAAGGATTTTCGGTACAAGAACTGGCAGAAATTTTGAACGTGAATGTAAATACGATAAAAGTGCGGCTGTTTCGCACGCGCGCGCGCCTGATGGATCTCTATCGCCACCGTCTGAATGTTGATTCGAATCATACAGCCGCAAAAGGAAGAGTGAAAAGTGATGGAAGCGGAATTTAACAAGCCAGCGTGTTTGGAATTCGAAGCATTGCTCGAGGATCACGTTACCGGCGATCTGGGAAATGCCGACGCTGCAAAGTTAGCAGACCATTTGGAAAGCTGCGTGGCTTGCACCTCGGCCCTGGAAGACGCCACGGCGAGCGTGGATTTGTTGCGTACGCTTTCGCCGGCGGCAGACCCAGGTCCAGGTTTTTCGCGAATGATGATGGTTCGGGTTCGCCGGGAATTGTCGATTCTGAATGAGCAGAAATCCATCTGGCAGCCTTTTATTTCACTAGCTTGGCGCTTTGCCGCGACTGCGACACTGGCGCTGGCCATGCTGGTTACCTTTGATGCGGTCCGGCACAACAATAATTCGGAGATCGCGGATCTGCGCCCAGCCGGGACTCGCGAACTTTTCCCTGATCCAGGACGTCTTCCGGCGAATCGCGATGAGGTATTGATGATGGTGGCGGACACAAACCATGGAAAACGATAAGAAACGCGGCGAAGCAGCACTTCTCGTTTTGGTGGTGTTTCTACTTGGCGTTCTGCTGGGCGGAATAGGGAACCATCTTTGGGCCGAGAGGGTATGGGGCAAGCAGATCACCACCGGCCAACCCACTAAGGGACAGATCGTCAGTGATTTAACGAAGGAGTTGCAGCTTACACCAGAGCAGCAGAAGCAGCTAGCCAGTATCGTGGACGACACCAGAACTCAGTGGCGCGCGCTCTACTCCACTATCGAACCACAGCATGAACAGATTCGCCAGCAAAGCCGCGATCGAATTCGCGCTATCCTCGCGCCGGATCAAAAACCGAAATTCGAAGAGTTTATGAAGCATCTCGACGAGCAACGCCAGAAAGACGATCAGCAGCAGGCTCGTTAAGTAAGCGTCCCGCCTAGAAGGGAATATCTTCGTCAGTAATTTCCGGCCCCGGAGCGCCTGGCTCTTCAAGCATCGGTCCGCCTTCCACGTCAGGATCAGATGGCCGTCCCTGGCCGCCGCCGTGACCAAAACTTGCACCTGCTCCCGCTGCCGCGCCCTCCGCTCGCCCGCCAAGCATGCGGAAATTCGTCGCGACGATTTCGAAGCTGGTGCGCTTCTGGCCTTCCTTGTCCTGCCATTCGCGAGATTGAATGCGTCCTTCGATGAATATCAGAGAGCCTTTCTTCAGATACTGCTGGGCGATTTCCGCTTGTTTGCCCCATACGACAATCTTGTGCCACTCCGTGCGCTTCTGGCGCTCGCCACTTTTGTCTTTGTAGGTTTCGTCCGTGGCCACGGAGAAATTCGCCACCGCCTGTCCGCCGCCGGTATAGCGCGTTTCCGGGTCGCGGCCCAATCGCCCTACGAGAATTACTTTGTTTACCGACATGAATGTTCCACCTTTCAGCCAGTTTCAGTTTATATCGCGAGTATAGCTGAAGTCAGCGATGGGGGAGACAAAAAGTATCCGACCAGGCTAATGGTGTCTGGGGCAGCGAAAACACGCGCAAGATCAAGATAAGGTCGCACGGGGTTAGTGCAGAGTATTTCAGCGAGAAAATCCTGCTAAACTCCGCCACATACCAGGATCAGAAGAAACTGGAGGAAAGCGATGGCTCAGAATTTCGAAAATCATGCCAAGATCGTTCCCGCGTTTCACTATTTTGTTCTGCCGGTTCTCGCGATCAATTTTGGCCGGTCTATCTATCGGGTAGCGCATCACTTCTCGGGTGATACTGTGATTTCTGTGTTACTCGCGGCGGCGCTTATATTGCTCGCGCTCAATGCGCGAATGTTCGCGCTCACGGTGCAGGATCGGGTGATTCGGCTGGAGATGCAGTTGCGATTGCGTAATCTGCTGCCGCCCGACCAGCATCCGTGCATCGCGGATTTTACGGTGGGCCAGTTAGTAGCGTTGCGGTTCGCGAGCGATGCGGAGTTGCCGGGGCTTGCACGGAAAGTGCTGGACGAAAAAGTGAACGATCGCAAGACCATCAAGAAGATGATTCAGAACTGGCAGACTGATTTGCTTCGCGCATAATCTGTGGATATGGAGATGGCCGCGGAGTTGCCCTATTTTTGATCGGGTCTCTCAGTTGCAGGCTGCTGGGAACCTTCCGGCAACGGAGCCTTGTGGCCGCCGCTACTTTCGCCTTGCAAGAGCGAGTTTAGATCGTGGTAGGCATAAATCGTGGGCGCGTGATTTTGCATTAATCCGCCAGTGTCGGCCGTAGGGCCATAATTGCTATGCAGGCCGTGGCCCAACATGCGCAGCATGGCCATCTGCTGGCCTCGATGATGTGACGTATGCGAGATTCTTCGTGTGACAATCCATGCCCGCGACCGTCGCGTATCGAAAAATGTGGCTTCGCCCTCCCACCACGATTCGTCTTTTTCTCTGAGCGTAGCGAGCCGTTTGCCGCTGTCCTCTGCATAACGCTTGATGAATTCCAGACGTGTTTCCTGCGAGGGAAGCGGTGGCGCGCCGATCTCAATTGCCAACATCGTGCGAAACCACAAATCTTCGCTGACGCACTGATGCACCATCTGCTCCCGAACACTACGCCCACGTGGATCACCTGCTCGAGGACGCATCGGAAGGTCTCCATCCGCGAATTCACTCCACACACTTAGGACTTTAATTCGCTCGGTTTCGTAGGTTTCAACCAGGAAGTCGTACCTCATGGACGCCACCAGCCTTCTCTACGCCCATTATAAACAGGAACTAAACCAAAATTATTACAGAAGAAGATTTAGTGTGAGGCAGCCGGGCGTGGCGCGGTGGATACTCCAAGCTCCTTCAGCTTAGCCTGCGCTCGGCGTGCTTCGTCCGATCCTGGGAAGCGGCGCACAAGTTCACGCAAATCGCGAATACCGCTGGATTTCATTCCCAATTCCAGCTCCGCGAACGCTTTTTTCAGCATCGCAGCGGCGAGCTTGAAACTCTTGGGATAATTGCTCATCACGATTTCGTATTGCGCCAGCGCGTCCTGATAATTTCCCTGTTGGTACGAAATTTCACCCAGGTAGAACTGTGCGTTCGAACTCAGATCGTTGGTCGGAAAATTCTTGATGAAATCGCTGAACTCCTGCCGCGCAAGATCGTATTTGCCGGTGCTGAAGTCCCGCAGCGCATTTTGATAAAGTGTGTCGCTGGAAGCCGAAGACATTTGCGAGGGCGCAGAACTGTCCGCCGCAGACGGAGGCGGCGCTCCCTGATTCGCCGGCGTGTTATTCGGCGTCGGGCCGGAAGAATTCGCACTCGGCGTCACTGACGCTCCGCCAGAGATCTTTCCGTCGATGCTTTGCAGCAAACCCTGCACGTCGTTCATCTGCTGGCTCAACTTCGCCACGCGCGCCTGAATATCCTGCAAGTTGTCAGAGAGACCCTGCGTCTGCGTGCTCATCGTGTCGATTCGGGAACCGCTGTTCGCTGTGGCTTCCTGCACGTTTTTCTGCAGAAGACCCATCTGGGCGCTCAATTGATTCGTTGCATCGAGCGATTGTTGCACCAGCGTCCGCAGCGTTGCGTTGTTCGTATCAATCGCGCTGCGGATGTCTCGTTGCCCCTGTAACAATTGAGATACTTGTTCCTGCAGTTGAATCATGTCTTTTGAAACTGCCCCGGTCGGCTTGGGCGCAAGCATTGCTCCACCCAAAGCGCCGACTAATACTGCCGCGAGTGCGAGCGCAATCCATCGTGTGCGCAAGGCATGCCTCCTATTTCTCTTGATTAGGTTGTGCAGGACGACTGCTCTAACACCAATCGCCCCGCCGTGATTCGAAATAGCTTTGTCCGCCGCTGTTTAGTGCGCGGCTACGAAATGCGCGCGCCGGTTTTGTTGCCAGCACGATTCGTCGTGTTCGGTGCAGAATGGCCGTTCTTTGCCCCAACTGACCGTATCCATCCTGGTCGCCGAAATGCCGAGCGAGATCAGATAGTTCTTGGCAGCCTGGGCGCGGCGTTCACCGAGACCAATGTTGTACTCCGTCGAACCGCGCTCGTCGCAATGGCCTTCGATGGTCACGCGGATTTGCGGATACGATCGCAGAAACTCGGCGGTCTTGGCCAGATTGTCGCGCGCATCGGCACGAATGTCTGATTTGTTAAAGTCAAACAAGGCATCTTTCACATTCTGCTCGAACAGTTCGCTCAAGCTTTGATTTCCGGTCGGAGCCTCCACCGGCGCAGCGCCAACGGTTACTCGTGCATCGGAAGTTGCCGTGCCGCCCGGACCGGTTGCCGTAATCGTATACGTGGTCGATTCCGTCGGATTCACCGGAGTCGATCCCTGCGCTGTTACTTTACCAACGCCCGGCTCGATATCGAGATCGGCCGCATCCGTTGAAGTCCAGCTCAGCGTGACGGTGTCGCCGCTTTTGATCGACGTCGGTGAGGCGTTCAACGTGACGGTGGGTTGTGCGGCCGTTGGTGCTGGAGCGGTTTGTGTCGGCGGCCGGCTTGCCACCTGTTTCTTACAACCGCCTGCCAGGGCCATGAAGGCCACAACTCCGAGCAATATTCCAAACCTTCTGAGACTACTGTCCTGCATTTATTGCCTCCTTCGACGTTCTGCGAAGGCTAAGCAGTTTACGTCGCGAATAATTTATGCAACTCGATCTACGATCTGGCCCGTACTAAACAGTGCTATCCGAAAAAATGACGTTTGAGAGCGAATTATCTACGCGAATCATCGCGGCGACCAGTTCGGTGATTCGTTCTGTCCTTGATATGTCAACTGACGCGGTTCACTTCCATCGGCCAGCATCGACCATATTTGCCGGGTACCGTTTCGCGTCGACTCAAACACAATGTGCCGCCCGTCGGGCGCCCAACTTGGGCGTTCGTTGCGTCCAGCGTCGCGCGTGAGCTCCACCAACTGGTGGCTGATTACATCCATAACATAGATGTCGAAATTGCCACTCGGGCGTCTCCAACAGAAGGCCAAAAGCTGTCCGTTCGGGGACCAGGCCGGGTCCACGCTGTAGCCCATGTCCGGCAGCTCGATTCTGTGAACGTCCGAACCATCCGTGTTCGCCAGATACAAAACTGGATCGCCGCCTCGATCGCTCACAAATGCAATTTGCTTTCCGGTCTTCGGATTAAAAGCGGGTGACGTGCTCACTCCGGCTGCAAAAGTAATACGTCGGAGATTTCCGCCGCCAACATCGGTCACGTAGATTTCCGGATCGCCGTTTTGGCTCGACATAAAGGCAATCTGCGATCCATCGGGCGACCACGCGGGGGAACTATTCGACCCGCGATAGCGCGGAAAAGAAATCAAGTGATCGGACGCAGTGGAATAAATGCAAATCTGAGGAGAGGTAATGCCGCGAAAAGGAACGTAGCAGGTAAACGCGATTTTCGTGGCGTCAGGCGACCAACGCGGCGTTAGAGAGATGGATTTCAAATGGGTAAGCTGGTGCTGATTTCCGCCATCGTAATCCATAGCCCAAATTTCTTTGTTTCCGGCCTTGGTGCTCACGTAAGCGATTTGCGTTTGCGCGATGCCGGGCAAGCCGCCGCTCAACCGTGAAACGATGTCGTCTGCGAATTGGTGCGCTAGACGACGAGCATCGGCGTCCGTTGCCGCGCCGCGATAAATCTTCTGCAGCGCGATGGGCGCGGACGGGTTATGAACATCCGAAAGAAAGCCTGCCGCAGCGAGATTCGATCCTTCCACAGAGAGATTTCCGTAGGCGACCATGTAAGCGCTGGACGGCGCGTTTGCCCAATCGGCAAATTTCAGTTCATTTGGCTGGCTCGGCGATTGCGGTGGGTAAAAGCTTGGACTTACCAGATCGAGAATGCCGCAGTATTCCAGGTCGCCCCAGAGTACGTCGTGGAAGGTTTTTTCCAGCGCTGGTGGCGCCGGAGCATGCAGGCCAAATTCCGGAACGGCCAGGCGCACTTTTGAGACGCCGAGGCCAGTGCCTGTCTTGAACCAGTCTTGGGCCGACGCAGTTCCCGCGCAGAACAGTAAGGCGATTGCGAGTGCGGTGTAGATTACAATTTTTCTGGTCATATGAGTCTTTCGATTCGTTTTCATTCCGTCCTTATCATCGTTTGTAGTCGAACCAGAATTCCACTCCCACCTTCGAGCCTGAATATTCTGCAGGCAAACGTCCGAGCGGGCTTGAATCACGCACCGCGCGAACCGCCGAGGTATCTACAGACGCGTTGCCGCTGGACTTCGTCACCTGCACATTCGTGATTGTGCCGTCTTTCAAAACATCAAACGTAACCACCACCCTGGGCGCATACTGAATCCCGGGATCGACAGTCGCCTGGATCCAGTTGCTGCTCACGCGTCGCTGGACAGCTTCGACATACCACGAAAACCGAGCGCCGAAATTTCCGCCGCCTGCATCATTGCTAAATCCCATTCCGGCTTGCGTGGCCGTGCCGGTGCCCATGGCGAATGACGTGTAAGGAACGGTCGGTGTGCCACCTCCGCCGTAGGGCACTGCGTTTTGCGGAGGCGGCGCCTTGTTTTCCAGGACTTTGGAGGGGCGCGTCACATACTTTGGCGGCTTCACGCGATCGAATTTTGGAATGGGAGTAGCATCTGGTTGCTTTTCGGGGATTTTAGGTGGCGGCTCGGTTTTATAGAGTCCTTTCGATTCGTCCACCACACGGTTGGGGCTGGCCAGTTCCGGGCGCGGCATCGGAATTCCCGGGACGCTTCCAACTACACCCACCGAGATCGCGCCGCCTGGCCCGCCCCAGGATTCCTCGTGCGGCGAATAATGCGCTGAAATATAAAGCAAGGCTCCCAGGACACAGTGGAACGCAAGCGACGCGGCAAAGAAATTTCCAAGCGGGCGCGTTAAATTGTCAGGAATCGAATTGTCTGCGTAGAAAGCCATTTCACTGAATTTGTGAACGCTCGCTGAGTGGCTGGGTCACCACGCTTATATTTTGGATCCCGGCCTGCCTTAGCGCATCCACAACCGTGGCCCAACTGCCGAAGGGTACCGTTTCATCGCAACGCACGTACACCGCTTGATGCTGAATATCGTGCGACTGCGACACAACTTGCTGTCCAAGATCGTGGATGTTGATCGGTTTATCATTTAGATAGACACGTTGTGCCCGATCGATGGTGACCACCATACGAACTTCGGTAAGTTCTTTCACCGTTTTTGTTTTGGGGACATCCACTTCGATCCCCGATTGCAGGATCGGCGCTGTGATCATGAAAATGATCAGCAGCACCAACACGACGTCGATGAACGGAACCATATTGATTTCAGCAAGAGTGGTTCCGGTTTCGCGTTGAATCTGTGGCATGGCTATTTTTGTTATGTGCTGTACAGCGTTTCGATTTTCGCGACAAACTCCGAGGCAAAACTATCCATACGCGCTGCCACGGAGCGGATGTTTCCAACGTAGTAGTTGTAGGCAATCACCGCGGGGATGGCGGCAAAAAGTCCTGCAGCGGTTGTGATTAACGCTTCGGCAATGCCCGGAGCGACGGCGCGAAGACTTGCCGAGCCTGCGTCACCTAATCCTGAAAATGCGTCCATCACACCCCACACCGTGCCGAACAATCCGATGAAGGGCGAAACGGAACCAGTAGTGGCGAGCCAAGGCATCCATTTTTCCAGACGCCGGACTTCTTCGCCCGCAGCCACTTGCATTTCCACTCCCACTGCATGCGCATTTCGCACTTTGGTGGGCGTTGGTGTTGCTCCGGGGCGATTGTTGGGGCTTCCCAGTTGGGCTTCGAGTTCGCGGTAACCCGCTTGATACACAACTACGAGGGGAGTGCCGCCTGCGCCAGCGCGTAACGTGTTTGGATCAGGAAGACCGCGTCCCGATCGAAACATTTGAAGGAATTTTTTGGTTTGCGGCTCGATCTGTCCGAAAAGCCGCGATTTTTGAAAGATGATTGCCCAGGAGAACAAAGACAGGACAAGCAGGATGCCGAGTACAACGCGTGCTACCCAGCCCGTTTGTTCAAGTAGTGCGAACGGACTGGCCAAGTTGATCAGCGCCAGACCAGAAATGATATCCCCCAGAAAAAAATTTATAAATCTTTACCAAACAACCGTAGCACACGCATACAGGAGGGTCAAACAATTCGCCCGTTGAGAGGTTTAGATGAGGCACACAAGGGCGGGACTGAAATGGCGCTAATGTAGCGCTACGGTAGAGCCAGGGCGTGGGTCGTTTTTTACCAGCGCAAATGAAAGCAAAAACATGCACGCGCAGCAGATAGAAAGAATCCAATAGGTGTCGATGTAGGAGAGTGTGGCGGCTTGCGCCTGAAGGCCGACATAGATTCTCGCCATGGCTTGCCGCTGCGCTTCGGGGAAGCTGAGACCCGCGTGGTTGAGCTGTTGCGTCAGGCCATTTAGGGTCTCGCGGAACAGTACGTTGTATGGGTTGATGTGGTCACCGAGGGCGATTTGATGAAATTGCGAACGTCGCGCAATGATCGTAGTCACGGCCGACGTGCCAACGCTGGAGCCGATGTTGCGCGTGAAATTTACCAGACCCGCGACGGCGTTGCTTTTTTCTCGTTGTATGCCGATGTATGCCGCAGTTGTAGTTGGCACAAACACAAAACCTAGCGGCACATACTGGAAGATGCGCAACCACGTTGCATGTCCAAAACTCATTTCCTGATTGAATTGCAAGACGGAAACATACATTCCGATTGCCAAGCCGAACCATCCGAAAGCGATCAAGTAGCGCAATTGGAACATCGAAGTGAGCCGGCCGACGATGGGCAACTCAATAAGCAAGAGAATTGCCGCCGCCGATAGCACCAAGCCCGCATTTTCGGCCGTGTATCCCAAGATTGTTTGAAGGAATTGCGGCATCAGAACGGTTGTGGCGAAGGCCATAGCGCCCACCATGAACAACATCATGTTCGCCGTGGCGAAATTCCGATTTTTGAAAAGACGCACGTCCACGATGGGGTCTTTGTGAAACCACTCATAGAAAACTAGAGTGGTCAGGCACACCGCTGAGGTGATTGCAAGAGTGACGATGAAATGGGAACCAAACCAATCGTCTTCCTGCCCTTTGTCGAGCATGATTTGCAACGCGCCTACGCCGAGCGCGAGTAGCGAGAAACCGATATAGTCAAGCTTGATGCCGCCTTTTGCTACGCGCTTCAGATACGGCGGATCTTCCACCAGTTTGTAAACTAGGAACAAAGCGGCGAGACCCACTGGCAAATTGATAAAGAAAATCCAACGCCAGGAGTAACTGTCGGTCATCCAGCCACCCAAAGTTGGTCCGATCGCTGGCGCGCACACCGCTGTAATGCCGTAGAGCGAAAAAGCCAGGCCACGTTTTTCTGGTGGGAAAGTGTCGGCGAGGATCGCTTGCACCATCGGCTGCAAGCCGCCTCCGCCCGCGCCTTGCAAGACGCGAAAGAAAAGCAGAAGACCGAGGCTCGGCGCGATGCCGCAAAGCAGCGAACTCGCGGTGAAGATGGCGAGGCAGGTCATGAAGAAGCGTTGGCGGCCAAAGATGGTTACCAGCCAGCCGCTGATCGGCAGTACGATGGCGTTCGCCACCAGGTAAGAAGTGAGCACCCAGGTGCTTTGGTCGTTGCTTGCGCCCAGATTGCCGGCGATATGGGGCAGGGCGACGTTGGCGATGGAGGTGTCCAACACTTCCATAAAGGCGGCGAGCGAGACCACCACCGCGATGAGCCATGGATTGGCTTTTGGTTTCCAGGTTTCGTGCGGGAGAGCTACGGCGGCGGCGCTCATCTCACCTTTCGTTGCGCGCGGTGGGAACGAATGATATTACCGCGAGGCCTGACGATTCCCACGAAAGAATTAAGATGTTTTGAATTTAAAAAATGACTCTCTCAATTCGAAATTTAAATTCTATGTTGTTTTCAGGCCGTCGGGGACCATGGGCATCGAACGGAGGCGAACGCCGGTCGCGTTGAAAATAGCGTTGCCGATGGCGGGGGCGATACCTACGATGGGAGTCTCGCCAGCGCCTGCTGACGGAATGTCTTTGCGATCGAGAAGCACGACTTCGATTGCGGGGACGTCGCTGAAGCGCGGGACGCGGTATGTCGAAAATCGCGCGTTCAGGATTTTTCCATTTTCAAATTTCACGGATTCGAATAGCGCACCGCCCAGTCCCATCATGTTGGCGCCTTCGATTTGATTGCGCAAACCGTCTGGGTTGACGATGGCTCCGCATTCGAAGGCAGTGACGACACGGACTACGCGAACTTCTCCGGACTGCTTATCTGCACGAACTTCGGCGCAGGTGGCAACGTTTCCGGCTTTTTCGAAGCCGCCACCCATGCCAAAACCTTGGCCTTCTGCAGTCTTGCGGATGCCCCAGCCAAATTTCTCGGCGGCAGCTTGGAAAACAGCGCGCAATCTTTCGTCCTTCAGATTCTTCAGGCGGAAGGCGAGCGGGTCGATGTTTGCGATGTGCGCGAGTTCGTCCATGAAGGACTCGCGGGCGAAATGATTGGCGGTAGCTGCGAGGCCGCGGTAAGAGCCCTGTCGCAAAGGGGAACGCGAGGGATGAAAACCGATGCGCTGATTCGGAATATCGTAGAAAGTATTAATTCCGGATCCGCCGGAGTTGTAGTTGTGAAATTCCCAGGCGGTGATGGAGCCGTCGCTGGACATTCCGGCGGTGATGTCCATCACGCCGGCGGGGCGAAAATAGGCCCAGGTAAATTCCTCTTCGCGCGACCATTGAACTTTTACCGGACGTTTCGCCGCGCGAGCGAGTCTGGCTGCTTCAACGGCAGCTTCGCCGGTGTGTTTTCCGCCGTAGGCCGAACCCGTATCCAGCATGATTACGCGAACATTCTCTTCGGGAATCTTGAAGGCTTCGGCGAGTTCACCTCGAACGCCGAAGGGACGCTGGGTTCCAGTCCAAACCGTTAGATTATCGCCGGACCATTCTGCGAGGGCTACGCGGGGTTCGAGCGGAGCGTGCGCGATGTATGCCACGGTGTAGGTCTGCTGCAAACGATGGTGGGCGGCCTTCAGCGCTTGTTCCACTGAACCTTTTACGTAGGGCGCGAAATCTTCGGGTCCAGGACCGGCACTGCGGACAGGATGTTTCTTCAAAAAGTCGAACAAGTCGGCGTGGGAGGGCTGTTGCGGGTCAGGTTTCCAGTTCGCGCGGACAGCCGCAGCAGCTTGAGTAGCTAGCGCCTGATCGGAGGCCGCGACGCCGATAAAATCGCCATCCTGAACTACAGTTACTCCGGAAAGTTTTTCTGCTTCACTCGTGTCAACCGACGCCAAGGAAGCGCCGAAAGAATCAGGGCGCACAATTTTTCCATGCAGCATGTCGGGAAGTTTCTGATCGATCGGATACTCATGCTTGCCGGTGACAAAGACTCGGCCATCGACTTTGGGCGCGGATTGTCCGGCGATTCGCCACTGGGCGGCTGGGATCAGCGGATCTTCGGCGGGAAAGTTTTGGGTGAGCTGCTTGCCTTTGACCAAGTCGGCGTATTCGACGGAGCGTTTCGTTTGCGGGTCGATTATCTTTCCGTCTTGCGCGACCAGACGGGCAGGCTCGATTTGCCACTGTGCGGCGGCGAGGCCGATCAGAGAATCGCAAGCCGCGGCGGCTACTTTTCGTAATTGCAAATTCATAGTGGGAGTGGTGCGGCTGCCGAATGTTCCCATGTCGAATGGGGTGAGTTGCGTGTCGCCCATCACCAGCTCAATTTCGTCGATGGGATAGCGCAATTCTTCGGCGACTCCTTGGCTAAGAGAGGTACGGATGTTTTGGCCGACTTCCACTTTGCCGGTGTACACGGTAACTTTGCCGTTTTCGCCGATGTGGAGCCAGGCGGCGATGTCTTTTGGCAGGTTTTGTTCGGTGGCGTGGCCACGGGAACCGGACTCCTGCGCGTGGGTGGTTTTGAGCGCCATTACGACGAGCAGGCCCGCTCCGAGAAATTTGAAAAAGTCGCGGCGGTCGGTTTCGAAGTGGTAGGCCGGGCCGGCAGTAAGTTCGTATCGTTCCGGCTCGATTTCAAATTGCGAATTCTTGGTGGCGCTCATGAGCGCTGTTCCGGAGCCGGCATGGCTTTGGCCGCTTTCTGAATCGCGGAAACGATGCGGGGGTAAGTGCCGCAGCGGCATATGTTGCCTTCCATGGCTTGCAGAATGTCGTCAGTGGAAGGCGAGTGGTTTGAATTCAGAAGCGCGGCCGCGGACATGATCATTCCTGATGTGCAGTAGGCGCATTGCATAGCGGCTTCATCTAGGAACGCTTGCTGCAGGGGATGCAGGTGCTCGCCGACGGCAAGGCCTTCGATCGTGATTACCTCGTTATTGCCGACCAGGCCGATTTGCGTGCGGCAGGAGCGTTTGGCGACTCCGTCGATGAGGATGGTGCACGCGCCGCATTGGCCTTCGCCGCAGCCGTATTTGGTGCCGGTCAGGTCGAGTTGGTCGCGGAGGACGGTGAGCAGGGTCCATTGCGAGTCCGCGTCGATCTTGCGAAGGACGCCGTTTACTTTTATTTGCCTGATTCTTGCCATAAAAATTCCGTTTTGGAGGGAGATATTTGAAGATGTCTTCTGATGCTTCCGCGGGTGGTTGTGGCCCCGGGTAGAAATTGTAGTTTTGTGGTGGAAATTGAAGGGTTCCGGCTCGATGAAAGAGGGGTTGAATTATCGGGAAAGAGGTTCCTCATGGACGGAGGATCAGAGTTGTGGGCAAGGTGGTGCGGGGAGTTTTTCGTTCTTTGATGTGCTCCAAATTTCGCTAATCCAGTCACGAAAAAAAAGTAGCACATTGCGCGAGGAAGGTCTAGCGGTAGGAGCCGTGCTTTCAATGATCCCGAAGATAACGGTCCCGCAGAAAACGGAGGAGCCCTTCCTGAAATGGAACTGCTTGTGATTTCGATTTGAGCCAAGTCAATATGGGCGTTTGTGGCGCAACTTCGAGATTATCGACTTAGGAGTCTGTGTCGCAAATTATGTCCCTCAGCGGCTGAAGCCGCATTGAGTTTGGGTCAGATATAGCACGACTCAAGTCGAGCCCTGACCAAACCCGGAGTTGCGCCACAGACTCTTGCGCTTTCCTACCGATCCGTAGGGTAGGAGGTAATCTTTCGAAGGGCAGCGTCAACGGCTTTCAAAACGGTTGCAGCGGGGTCAGTCTTGCGGATGAAGCCGAGGACGCCGATTTTTTCGGCATGGGCGATTAGTTCAGGCGTTTCGTGGACGGAGAAAAAGAGAATGGGTGTGTCGGGGCTGAGTTCACGTATCTTTTGCGCGGCTTCGAAGCCGGTGCAGCGCGGCATGCTGAGGTCAAGAATCACCAAATCAGGGTTTACTTCCCGCATCATGGAGACGGCCTCTTGGCCATCGGAGGCTTCGGCAAAGGCCTCCAGATCTCCCCGCAGCTCGAGGATTTTACCCAGGCCTTTGCGCACGGATTCGTGATCGTCAGCGACCAGTACTCGCATGTACTGATTCTGGCACCGGAGCCTGCCAAGCGGCTATCAGGGGAGTCCGGTAGTTTGTCGCAAATTTATATAGGCGAACAAAAAGCGAATCTGGTAGGATAGCGATTATGCCTATGGACGAGGGACGGAAGCGAGTAATCGGAATTATGGCGGCGGTGATGGCGGCGCCACGTTTGAAGGATTGGAACTGGGACGGGCGAGCTGGCGCGCCGGCGTGCGAGAGCATTGTGATCACGGCCATCGGAGCAGCCGAGCGGATTTTGGAGATCATCGATCAAAGGCAGGGAAGACCGATGAGCAAAGGCGCCGGAGTCCACTGAGTGTTTCTCAGATCTGGGTAATACCTGCTTGCGGGAAAACTGATTCTTCGAGTCGAGTTGGTTTTTCAGTTTTGTTCGCCTTGCCCAAGACTCTCCAGTCCAGTCCGTTCAATAATGGTGGTGTTCAGTCCATATTCATATATCCGCGAGGCAGAGAACTAATCGACCGAGAACTCATCATTTCTAGAGGTTCAGAAGAAATTACCGATGCCGCTGACTCAGTGGGTTCTGAACAGTTTAAGAAACGATGGGTTAACGACAGTGCAGGGAAAGTTGTTGGTATGAAGGCCCAGGGACGCACGAAACGGGCGGGTATCGGCGCACCGCTACTTTCCCGGGTGGTGACATCGCGAACTACCGGCTGCAGTCGGGGAAACAGCGGAATGCATTGGAGCAGATTATTGACTCTGCATGCATCGCAAAACGATGCCCTGTCTAAGCGAACTTTAGGTAAGTCGGATAATCGAAAACTGAGCGGCTCGCGGACTTCGAGGGTGCGAGTCCGCGGGGGTGACCAGTTCAAACGTGCTAGAATTGAATTCGTCCATGAGCAGAACGTTTGATGTTGGGATTGAAACGCTTGCAGGGCAAGGCGTCGCGATTGCGCCTGTGCCTGCGGGTCGGCATGGGCACTTGGGATCTTTCGCTGCAAAAGCTTCAAACGTTGCAGCTGCTTGGGACGCAGACCTTACGAATCCTGCTATCTCCTCGGAACCGTCAGACGGGAAAAGATCCTTTTACCTCGAGACATTTGGGTGCCAGATGAATGTGCACGATTCGGAGAAGGTTTCGGGCGTGCTGCTGGGGCGCGGGTACCGGGCGGTGGAGAATCCGGCGCTGGCGGATTTGGTTCTTTACAACACTTGCAGCATACGCGAGAAGGCGGCACAGAAAGTTTTTGCGCGACTGGGAGATTGGAAGACGGTTGCCAACGGAAAGATAATTGGCGTGCTGGGATGTGTGGCGCAGCAGGAGGGCGAAGAAATATTCGAGCGCGCTCCGTGGGTTAGTTTGGTGTGCGGGTCGGCGAGTTATCGGAAGTTGCCGGAGTTGTTGGCACAACTTGAAGCGGGCAGGCGGCGTGTGACGGGACTGGACCTCGACACGGACGAAACGTTTGAGACTGAGATTACGCGGCGCGACAATTTAATTCGCGCCTACATCACGATCATTGAAGGATGTGATTATTCTTGCGCGTATTGCGTGGTGCCGCGCACTCGGGGGCCGGAGCGCAGCCGAGCGAGCGATGCTGTGGTTGCTGAAGCGAGGCGGCTGGCCGACGCTGGTTACACTGAAATTCAATTGCTGGGACAGACGGTGAATTCCTACCGCGATCCTTCGGCGAGCAAATGGAGTTTCGTGGATTTGTTGCGCGCGGTGGCGGCGGTGCCGGGGATTCGGCGCCTCCGATTTACGACTTCGCATCCGAATGATTTTCACCGCGAGATTGTTCAGGCGATCGATGAGATGCCGGCGCTTTGCGACCACGTCCATTTGCCGGTGCAATCGGGTTCCGATCGAGTGTTGCGCGCTATGCGACGCACGTACACGCGCGAAGAATATTTACAGAAGATTGAATGGATACGAGCGGCGAAGCGGCCGATCAGCGTGACGAGCGACATTATTGTGGGATTCCCGGGAGAAACGGCGGCGGATTTTGAAGAGTCGCTGACGCTGCTGGATGCGGCGCAGTACGATGCGATTTTTTCGTTCACGTATTCGCCGCGGCCAAATACTTCGGCGAAAGACATGCCGGATGCGGTGCCGGAAGAAGAAAAGAGCCGGCGACTGGCGGTTTTGAACGAGCGGCAGCGGCAGATACAGATTGCGAACAACGAAAAACTGGTTGGCGAAAATTTTGAAGTGCTAGTGGATGCGCGACACGCAGCGCGCGGGCAGTGGACGGGACGTTCGAGCAGCAACCGGCTGATAAATTTCACTTCAACGCGCGAGAATCTTCTGGGAGAATACATTCCAGTGAGAGTAACGCGCGGCGGACCGAATAGTTTGGTCGGCGAGCACGTACTCTAGGGCAGTCGGGGAGGCCACCATGGAACTCGAAGTAAAGATACGAGGTCTGATGATGGATCCTGTGACCAACATGCCTGTAGTAGTGTTGAAGGAAACCGCCGGCAACGGCGTGCTGCCTATATGGGTGGGGATCTACGAAGCAAACGCTATTGCGTTGGAAATTGAGAAAGTGCAAACGCCGCGTCCGATGACGCACGACCTGCTGAAAAATGTGCTGACGGGACTGAACGTTCACGTACAGCGCGTGGTGGTGTGCGATTTGAAAGACGACACATTCTACGCGTTGATTTGGATGGAGCGCGACGGGCAGACGATGTCGATGGATTCTCGGCCCAGCGACGCGCTGGCGCTAGCGCTGCGGCTGGATTGCCCGATTTTTGTTGAGGATGAAGTGCTGAAACATTCCAAGAAGGCCGGGGCGGTTTCGGAGAAAAGTTCGAGCGAAGAATTGCGCAAGTGGCTGGAGAATTTGAACGACGAGGACCTCGGGCGTTACAAGATGTAGTTTCCCGTTAGTTCGCTCGGCAGAACCTAGCACGTGAGTGTTCGCTCGTTTTCGGATTCAAATCCTTTAGCTGTTCAAAAAGACTCGCCTGCATTTCGTGTGTTCGCCTTACCGGGACCCTAGCCGCGAAACACGAATTCCTCGCAGAATCCCGCTGAGATTGACAGCAAGATCCACACGACCATTTCAATCGGGCTTCTGGGCATGATGACCTGCACTACTTTGTTCATTTGCGGATTCTGGCCCAACGCCAAACCGGACAGGAGCAGAAACGCAGCCACGATCAGCCAGAACACCAGTGCGACGCCGATGTCGCGCCAAAGGTCCTTAGCCGTGGCCCACCTTCCTCCGATTACCTCGAGGAGTTTTCGGATGCCCAGGAACCAGAGGAAGGCGAATTGCGAGATTGGTGGTAGGCCCGTCGCGAGCACGAAGAGAATCAGAACGATTGTGTGCCACAGCGGGGCGAGAAGCGAGGCTTCTCAAAATGCGGGGCGAGCGGGCTGGGGGCAGCCATGCGATTCCTCTCCTATACACTTCTAGGCGCCAGAGTAACACGGCGGGGAGAGCAGGAATATTGGACAAAAAGCAGAATTCCAGCTTGGAATGCTATTTTTTGCTTGCGCAGGGACTAGGCAAATGAGTAGAGTTGGGCTACTTGTGGTGTAACCGGTGGTGTAGGTAGCGCCGCGGGCGTCCATATATAGGCCCCCGGTTGCGCGACAGGCTGAGGGAACGATTGACCTACGTCATCGCGGTCGCCAATCAAAAAGGCGGCGTCGGAAAGACCACGACGTCGATAAATCTAGCCGCCGCCATCGCGTTGAAGAAAAAGAAAACCCTTCTCATCGATCTGGATCCGCAATCGAACGCCACCATCGCATTTTTCGAGTCTTCCGATATTCAAACTTCGATGTATGACTTGTTCGCCGAACATCCGGCGGAGATGTCCAAGATCGTAAAGCCTACGAAGGACCCGTATCTTTTTGTGGCGCCGGGGAAATTGGCGCTGGCTCGGCTGGAACAACAGCTCGCGGGGCAGTTTGACGCGCCGTTCAAGTTGAAGGATGCGCTAACCCCGGTGTTGAAAGATTACGAATTTATCGTGCTGGACACGCCTCCGGCGCTGGGGATACTGACGGTGAACGCGCTGGTGGCGTCAACCCATTTGCTGGTGCCGATTCAGGCTGCATATTTCGCAATTGAGGGAACTGACGATTTGCTCGAAACGTATGCGCGAATTCGGGCGCGTCCCAATCCGGATTTGAAAGTGCTGGGCGTAGTAATCACACTATTTGATAAGCGCACAAATATTTCGCGCGATACACACGAACAGATTCGCGCGGTATTTGGCGACGCTCTTTTCAAGACGCGGATCAGCAAGAACGTCCGCCTGGAAGAAAGTCCGGCTTACAAAGAAACTGTATTTGCGTTCGCGCCGAAGTCGTCGGGCGCGGAAGAATACAAAAAGCTTGCTCAGGAGGTATTGCAACGTGTCCAAGAGGATCGGGTTACCCGTCACTCTCAAGATGCGGCATGACGCGCATTATGTTGAGACGCTGACCAGCTTCAGCGGAGCGTCGATTGGGCGGATGATTCCGCTCGACAAGGTGCGTCCAAATCCGGACCAGCCGCGAAAAGCGTTGGGCGACCTGCGCGAACTGACTGATTCGATACGCGAAAAGGGCGTGCTGGAGCCGTTGCTAGTTCGCTTCATTCCCCGCGAAGACACCTACTACATTATTTCCGGCGAACGACGATACCACGCGTCGAAAGCGGCTGGATTGCACGAGTTGCCTTGTATCGAGAAGATTGCCGATGATGCGGAGACGCTGGAGATTGGCCTGATCGAGAATTTGCAGCGCAAGGATTTGACCCCGTTTGAAGAAGCGGACGGCTTACAGCGTCTGGCGACGCATTTTGATTACACGCACGACGATATCGCAAAGAAGATCGGGCGGGCGAGGTCGTCGGTGACGGAGACCATGTCTCTCACCGTGATACCGGACGCGGTTCGCAAGGAATGCATCGAGCGCGGGATATTTTCAAAGTCGTTATTGCTGCAAGTTTCGCGCCAGCCTAACGAGAAAAAGATGCATGAGATGGTTCATCGCATTGCGCAAGGCGGATTAACGCGCGACGAAGCGCGCAAAGCGCGCAAGCAAGAATCAGGACCAGATTCGAGGCCGCAACCGTTCCTCTTTGATTATCGTGCGCAGGACGATGCCTTCCACGTGCGCGTCCAATTTCGCAAGAGCCATGTGAGCCGCGAAGAACTCTCGGCCGCACTTCGCACAATTTTGCGCGAAATCGAGTCGGGGTCTATTTCCTCTTCAGCGGCGTAATTGGTCGGTTGCCGGCGCTATCCTGAGTTGCGAAACGTAGGATAGGCAATTCTGGTCCGCTCAAGCTGTTACGAGTTTTCGCGCCGTCAAACCCAGCATCAGCCTTGAAACTCCGGTCATCAACAGGTTCACGCCTACGAGTGTTCCGATTGCCCACACCGAACTCGACGGCCAGTGGAAATAGATGAGCCCGCCGAGCAGCAGCGTGATAAGCCCGTTCATCAAAAGCCAGCCCGAACCGGCCTGACCGCGCGTGCGAAAATACGCGACGAGTTCAAACACAGCAGCGACCAGTATGATTACGCCCAACAGCAAAGTCAGCGATCCTAGCCCCAATAGCGGGTGCATCAGAAAGTAAATTCCGCCGACGAGGTACAGAAGTCCGACCAGCACGTGCCACAGTACGCGTCCGGCTCCGCCTCCGCTGAAGGCCGCAACCAAATGCGCCCCGCCGCCAAAAATCAGAAGCCAGCCAACCAGAACTGTCACGGCCAAACCCGCAACTCCGGGTTCAACAATCGCCATGATCCCGAGAATGATGAACGCCACGGCCATCGCAATGTATAAGCCACTCGCTTTCTTGACGAATTTCTCCGCTCCTTGCAATCCCTGGGTTGGATTTGCTGCCATTTCACACCTCCACTTGCATGTTCCTACTGTGATCGCCGCTCCTAGGATGGGGAAACGCTGACCCGGCTCCTTCGAGCAGAACCGGGGCGATTTTACTCCCGAGGCTCCTCGCGCGACCATGGATTCTTTTTCGAATCAGACGCGCTGAATTCGCGCAAGAGTATCGCTCGGATTAGATCTTTTTTAGGAGGAAGATCATTTGTTCTGCGGTGTTGTCTAGCGGTGTCTTGGCAAACGAGCCATATTCTGCCACTGGTTCCAGCCGCGCCAGGCAGAAGAGCGCTTTCAGATGAGGATAGGTGTAGTAAGAAAGCTTGAACGCTTCCGATTCCTCATGCACTAGCTTGTCACCTTTATAGGTTCTAAAAGTGAAGGTGAAGCTGAAAACCTGGTTGATCTTATCCACCGAGTCTTTTCTAAAATAGCGGCGAACAATCGAATCTGACCCTGCTTGCCACTCGAGTTCCACGATTTCCTGGCCTATGCCTGCCGATATCAATTCCATTTTCGGATAAAAGACGTCGAAGGCCAGGATTCCATTTTTCTGCAAATGAAATGCCGCGGTGCGGAGGGCCTTTACTTGATCTGGAAGGGTGTACATATGCTGTAAAGGCCGAAAGGGAATAATGACCAAAGGGAATTTCTTGCGCAAACGGAAGTATCGCAGGTCTCCTTCCTGGAGAGTTATGCAGCGGCGGGTTCGCGCAGACTCTTTTTCAATGTGCGATTTCAAGACTCGGAGCATCGGGAGGGAATTGTCCACGCCTTCAATTGCGATGCCTTCGCGCGCCACGGGGAGCAACACGCGGCCGGTTCCGCAGGCAATCTCCAGCACCGGGCCGCCAGACTGCTTGGCCAAATCGAGATAGAACGGCAAGTCCACCAAATCCTGTTTCGTGGCGTACGCCGCATCGTAATGTTTGGCGGTAACGCTGTAGGATTCGGCACCGGATTTTCTCGCGCTTCCACGGTTACGCGGCTTGCGACTTGTCTTTGTTGCTCGCGGCGTCATATTCTTCCCTCGCTCGCTATGATCTTCACTCCCAGCAAACTGTTGCTTACGGTCGATTTGGCCGGGACCCTGCTATTTGCAATCGAAGGGGCGCTGGCTGCGGTCGCTGCGAACCTCGACCTCTTCGGCGTGATGGTGCTCGCGTTCGCTACCGCGCTCGTGGGCGGAATCATACGCGATGTGTTGATTGGCGCTGTACCGCCCGCATCTCTTCGCGATTGGCGCTATCCGGCCGCAGCGTTCGCCGGTGGCGCAATCGTTTTCTTTCTGCATCCGGTGATTCGGCAAGTTCCTGCTTCCGTTATTATTACACTCGACGCCGCGGCGTTGGCGCTGTTTGCCGTGGCCGGCACGGAGAAGGCCTTAGTTTACAAGATGCATCCGCTGGTTGCCGCTTTGCTCGGAACGATCACCGCCGTGGGCGGCGGAACCGTGCGCGATGTTTTGCTGGCGCAGGTCCCAGCGGTTTTGCGGGCAGATATATACGCTAGCGCGGCGCTTGCGGGAGCAATAGTTATGATCGTGGCGACGAAACTGTGGCTTCCTCCAACATTGGCGGCAATCCTCGGAGGGCTTGTTTGTTTTTCACTGCGCGTGATTAGTGTGTGGCAGCATTGGAGCCTTCCCAAAGCTGTCGGCGGCTGAAGAGCGGTGGTGGCCTTCGCCCAGGGACCGGCGATGTGATCTCGATTGTGAAGTGCGAAGTCTTAGCTGATATTCTGTCAGTCAATGGATCTCACTGCGCGGCAAATCTCGACGCTCGAGCGGTTGCACAAGCGCGATTTTCAAATTGTAGCTTTCCCTATGTATGCAAATTACGTTGGAGTGCGCAGGGCGAATTGCGCGGCGTTGCTTGCTCCGGTCGTCGGAGGCTCATTCAAGGTCCACGGCCAGCCAGCGTATCTTGTGGGCGGGAACTTCAGTGTGCGAATAACGCAGCAGGGCCGCGACTGGTTCGTATGGAAAAAAGATAAGCTTGAGGTGACGCAAGCGCGGCTCGATGAGTTCGGTGCGTTCTCGACGGAACTTGCGGAGCTGCTTCTACGCCACGACTGAAAAGTTGTTGGCATCGGTTTAGGCTGCGTTAGCTATCGACTTTTAAATCGTCCGGCGCTAGGCTTTCTGTATGGACGTCGACTGGGTTTGCGAGTACTGCCTCGCGCTCCCGCATACAACTGAGAAAGTTCAATGGGCAGACGACCTCGTTTTCAAGATCGGCGGAAAGATGTATGCGGTGGTCGCGCTCGAGCCCGGCGATCAATGGCTTGGATTCAAATGCACACCGGAGGATTTTGTTGCACTGGTCGAACGACCTGGAATTATTCCTGCGCCATATCTGGCCCGGGCCCATTGGGTGTCCCTCGAGACAAGCGACGCGCTCTCGCGTACCGAAGTCGAGCACTTGCTAAGCCAAGCTTATTCACTAATCTTCGCGAAATTGGCAAAAACAATGCAGGGCCGTCTATTGGCCCCCCCAAAAAATCGCGAAAGATTAGTTCGCGTCGCAAGAACGCGCGTAATACCCCAGGGCGTGACAAAAGCTCACCGCGCAGAACCTCCCGCAAAGGCAGATAGCCGTTCGAAGGAGCTTGCAACCGATCAGTTGAAAGTTGAACACTGCTCAGCCACACTATGTGAATGAGCGATTCTTATGACGTGATATGTATCGGCGCTGGGCCTACAGGGCTCGCGAGCGCGATCGAAGCTAAGCGCGCAGGGCTGCGTCCGCTTGTGATCGACAAGGGATGTCTTTGCAATTCGCTGTTTCACTATCCGATTAATTTGCTGTTTTTCACCACTCCGGAGCGCATGGAAATTGGCGATCTGCCTATGACGATTTCCGGAGGAAAACCGACCCGCGGCGAAGCGCTGAAATATTATCGTCGCGCGGTTGAACATTACGGAATCGACGTTCGCCAATACGAGCGCGTGAAAAATGTCACGGGGCACGATGGCGCTTTTGTAGTTCACGCGGCCGATGAGGATGGAGTCGGACTTGAATATCACGCTCGCAAAATTATTTTGGCCACGGGATATTACGACCTGCCGAATGTCCTCGGCGTTCCTGGTGAAGATCTGCCGCACGTGAGCCACTATTTCAGCGAAGCGCATCCGTATTGGAACCAGGACGTCGTCGTCATCGGCGGTCGAAATTCTGCCGCGGAAGCGGCCCTGGATCTATTTCGTTCGAGCGCACGCGTTACTCTGATTCATCGGAGACCGGAAATGGGCAAGAGCCTGAAATATTGGGTGAAGCCCGACATTGAGAATCGTATACGCGCGGGAGAAATTCGCGCGATGTTCAATACTGAGGTGACGCGAATCGAGCCGGAGAAAGTCTGGGTTAAAAGCGCAGACGGCGAACACAGCATCCCGGCCGTCCAGGTCTTTGCATTAACAGGCTACCATCCGGATTTCGAATTCCTCAAGGAACAAGGAGTTCGCTTGGATCGCGATTCTCTGAAGCCGGAAATCAACCTCGAAACTTTGGAGAGCAACGTTCCCGGGATTTATCTGGCGGGAGTAATAGTGGGAGGAAAACACACCGCCGAGATTTTTATCGAGAACGGACGGTTTCACGGACGCCAGATTATTGCCGCTATCACCGGGAAGGGGAAATTGAACGAGAAACCGCCGGTTTCTCCTCCGGGAGAGTAGAGTCTGGTTCGTTGTAATCGTTAACTTGGAACTTCTTTGTATTCCTCCGATCCATTGCAGTTCGAAACGTCCCACTGAACTCGGAAGTAATCGCGGTTCGCTGAATTGCCTGTCATCCAACACTCTGCTAAAGTCAATGCGATGCCATCCATCGTGAAAGAAGTCGGCGAGACATTTCTAACCCTTTACAAGGGCTTCAGTGTCACTCTGCGCACCATGTTTCGTAAGCCCACGACGGAGTCTTATCCGGACGTGCCTGCGAGCGTTCAACCGCGCTATCGCGGAATCCATGTTTTGCAGCGAGACGAAAATGGCCTTGAAAAATGCGTGGGATGTTTCCTGTGTTCGGCAGCGTGTCCTGCGAACTGCATTTACATCGAGGCTGCGGAAAATACCGATGCCAACCGCATTTCGGCCGGGGAGCGCTACGCAAAGGTTTACAACATCGATTACTCCCGATGTATTTTTTGCGGCTATTGTGTAGAAGCGTGTCCGACAGATGCGATCACCCACGGTCATAACATCGAATTGGCCCCCTCCGATATAAACGCTCTGATCTATCGAAAAGAGCAACTCCTGGAACCTTGGCCGCCGCAAAAGTCGACCTCCTAGTCCCCCGGGAGCGAGTCGCTTTTTCAGAGTGCTTCCAGTGAAATTGCAAAGGTTGTCTCGGCGATAACTTCGGCAGGCGCCGGGCCGGAAGTTTTCAGTACGTCGAAAGATGGAAGAGATTATCTTTCGAGATCCCTTCAAGTTTGTAGGTTCCTGTCGGCAGCTAGATTTCGTTCGCGCTATTCGCATTCGAACAGAGACATTCGCTCCGCTGCTCCTTATAATCTGCTCGGAATCAACTATCCGACTATGAAACGCAAGATCGCCGTGGTCACAACTTCTCGCGCAGACTACAGCCATTTGTATTGGCCGCTGCGAGATCTTTCCGCACATCCGGAGGTGGACTTGAAAATCGTCGCCTTGGGCGCGCACCTTTCGCCTGAGTTTGGCGCTACCATTCAAGAAATCGAGCGTGACGGTTTTGAAGTCGCCGAGCGAATTGAATGCTTGCTTAGCTCCGATACTGATGTGGGCATGGCGAAAACAATCGGCGTAGCCACGCTCAGTCTTGCTGACGCGCTTGGTCGCAGGCGTCCCGATTTGCTTCTGCTCATCGCCGACCGTTACGAAATGCTCGCGCCCGCTTCGGTGGCTTTAGCTCTGCGCGTTCCCATCGCGCATATCGAAGGTGGCGAAATCAGCGAAGGCGCAATCGATGACGCGGTTCGGAATGCGCTTACGATGATGAGCCACATTCACTTCACTTCAACGCAGAGTGCGCGCCAGCGAGTGATATCGATGGGTGAAGAGTCCTGGCGGGTTCATCGAGCGGGAGCGCCTTCGCTCGATCATTTGCGCAGGCGAACGCTTTATACTCGCGAGCGGCTGGAAGAGCGGCTCGGCGTTACGCTAAACCGTCCGACGATTCTCGTTGCATATCATCCCGTCACGCTTGCCCGCGATACTGTGCGCGAAGCGGATGCCTTGTTCGGCGCTTTGCAGACGCTTTCCGATCAGATTGTGTTTTGCTACCCGAACGCCGACGCCGGCAGCCGCAATTTAATTGCGCGCGCGAGATCGTTTGCGGCCTCTCGAGTAGGCGTTCAGGTATTTGTCAATCTCGACGCGCTAACCTATTGGAGCTTGTTAAGGCAAGTCGAGGTCTTGCTCGGGAATTCGAGCAGCGGAATTATGGAGTCAGCTTCTTTCGCCCTGCCCACCGTAAACCTCGGTCTTCGCCAGCAGGGCAGGGAACGCGCGCGCAACGTGGTCGACGCCGCGCCGGACACGGCCTCGATACTTGCCGCGATCGCTAGAGCTAGAAGTGTTGAATTCCGTCGCAGCCTTGAAGGCATGACCAATCCCTACGGCGAAGGATTCGCGTCCGAGAAAATTGTAGAAGTGCTGACCAGCATCCCACTCGGCGAAGAATTGCTGATGAAACGCCACACCCCGATCCGCAAAGAACCCGGGGCGGATCAATCTGGGGGTGCCTGCTCTTGACTTTCATAGCGCCGCACTGCAGTGCGGCATCTTGGTTTGGTTCGCATAAATATCAAAGGCTGCCGGGCTAAAGCCCGGCGCTGCGAAAGAGCTACGAAAGCGTGTTGAAAAGCGCCCTGAAGGTGTTAGGGAGACATCAAGAAGGCGTTAAGACAGCATCATCCGTAGGACTGAAAATCATCCCAAAACTGTGGCCATGATTCGCGCGGCGGTCCGCACACAAAAATATCGGGATGATCCTCGCTTTCCTCATTCTTGATTCCGTAAGGATTGCCGTTATGTCCCGCGAGCCGGCAGGACTGAAACATTTTGTCCACATAATCGCGCGGCAGCCCCACCACGATCAGAGCCTTCGGCGGCGGATTACCGTAACCGCGAAACCACGCCGAGTTTGTACTGCTGATCGTCTCGGGCAGCCCGTAAGCCGGACCGAGCAGATCGATCGCGCCAGTTTCCCCGTAATTGCCCACCACGATTCCGTAATTGCTTCGCTCGTCCGCTGGAAGGGAATCGCGAACTTTCGCCACGGCAGCCACCAAATCAGTCCATCCGATTTCCTCGCGCAAATCCCCGTTATTCCGCAACGCGAAATTGTCCTTCGAAATCGCCGGATTAATGGGAACGATGAACGCGCACGCCAGCACTCCGCCAACCGCCAGCGCCGCAAACGTAACCGCCTCCACCACGAGCGACCACACACGCGACAGTGAAGCGATCCATCGCTGCCATAGCACGCTTCCTCCGGCAAACAGCATCGGATACGCCGGAGCCAAATAGTAGCCGCGTCCTTTGGCAAAAAAGAAAAGCGCAAACTCCGTCACATAGAGCCAGGCCAGTAGGCGGTAGCGCTTTCCATCCTGCCCAAAGGAAAAATAAGAAAGTCCTGCGATCCACAGCGGCGCGATAAATGGATTTGTGCTGATCATAAACTGGTCGCGCAGAAAGCCGTCTGCGCGGCCTTGACGCACATCGCGCGCATGAATGTAGCGCAAAAAATGAAGCGAAATAAAATCGTGGCGAATCTGCCAGATCAGGTTCGGAAGAAAAATTAGGATTGCCAACGCGGCGCCGCCCCATAGCCACGGGCTTTTCAGATAACGCCCTGCGGGCGTGAGCAAGGTTCCCGCCACAATTCCCGCGACGAAAAAGCCCATGGTGTATTTCGTCATCATGCCTAGGCCGATTGCAATGCCAACCCCGATCCACCAGCGCGGATTACCCGACTTGAGCAAACGAATCAGAAAATAAGCAATCAGCACGCACCACAAGTAGTCGAATGACGAATATTGGAATTCGGTTCCTTCGAACAGTGGAAGAGGCGACACAGCGACGGCCAACGCAGCCACCGCTTGTGCCAGGCGCTTGGCTCCGAGTTCGCGCGCCATCAATGCGGTGGCGACCAGCGCAATCGCTTGCGCCAGCACAGAAAACATTCGCAGTCCGACCAGCGAAGTACCGAACAGCGCCAAGCCGATTCGCTCGATGAATGGCGTCAGCGGTGGATAGGCTACGAATCCCCAGTTCATATGCCACGCGTCGTCCAGCACCTGAAATTCGTCGCGATGGAAGCCATACCTGCCGTTTGTGGCGACGTGCAGAATCACCATGCCGAGAGCGATTGCACACAACGTGAGAACGTCCCCGCGCGTCGAACCTCGGCTATCGGTCAGTGCCGCGTGTTGCTGCTCTGCGAAATGTGGCTCAGTGCCGCGCAAGTCGTCGCCCGTCGGTGGTTTCTTATCGTGCTCTTGAAGTTAGATTTGAAATTCGCGGACAAATGTTAGCACACGCGTGATTGAACGCTTCTTGTCCGGGGAAAGTTCAATGTGCGGGAGCTGGGAAATTACGCGGAGTCTGGACGCCTTTACACAGTTACGGCCCAAGTAGGTCCGAAGACAGGTCCGAAGCTAGAGGTATCCGCGGCGCCCACCTGCCGAGGGAGGCCGCCCTGTAAAGCGGTGCCTCGAGCTCGCGAGCTATCGTCAACGGCACAAGCTATCGCCGACTAACTGACCGGCCCAGGTCCGGAGCCGCTAACTTTGTTGACGAAAGCGATGGCCGGACGCCCTGGCTCAGCCTTGGGAGTCTTTTTCTTCGGCTTTTTTACTTCGCGACGACCTTTATCTTTGTTTCCCATTTTCCCAGCATGCCACAATTTCGAAACCGCCGCGACAACTCTTGTAAAGCTTCTCCTACCTTCCATCGACAATTGCGCCATCCCTCCTATCCTGCTTTTCTGCAGAGATTTACAACAAAATGCTGATGCAACTTCCGCTGGCTAGGAGGGTTTAACCGTATGTAACAAGAACGCGCTCAGGTTATTTACAGCGATGATGAAGCAACCTTATGAAACCTAAGCCCATTTCGGTGAATCTTATAGGCAGGAGGCATACAGTGATAACGATTCCAGCTCTAACTAAGCGCGAAGTTAAGTCCCGCGCTAATCGTTCAGAATTTTCCAGGCCTCGGTTGTTGCGGCAATTTCTGGCATTTCTTTTGGCTCTAGGATTATTGTTTGCCACTTTGCCGCAGAATGTACTTGCCGCGCTGGAAAACCAGGATCAAGAGCAGCCGGTGCAAGATCAAGCTCCTCAGCCACCTGACGCTACGCCTGCATATACACCGCAGACGCCGGATCAGTTGGATCAACTTGTGGCACCCATCGCTTTGTATCCGGACTCGCTCGTGGCGCAGGTTCTAGCCGCGTCCACTTTCCCGGCACAAATCGTTGAAGCGGATCGCTGGATTCAGGCGAATCCGGATCTGAAGGGTGACGCGCTAGCTCAGGCTGCCGATAAGCAACCTTGGGATCCCAGCGTGAAAGCACTCTGCGCTTTCCCGACTGTGTTGGGAAATATGGACAAAAATATTTCCTGGACCTCGTCGCTGGGCGATGCTTACTACAACCAGCAGCAAAACGTGATGGACGCTATTCAGCGCATGCGCCGAAAAGCGGAAGCAGCCGGCAATCTGAAATCGACACCGCAGCAGGTGGTACAGGATCAAGACGATAATGTTGTGATTCAACCTGCTCAACCTGATGTGGTCTATGTTCCGGCCTACGACCCCTGGGTCATTTACGGATATCCGATAGCGCCCTGGCCTTATTGGTACAACTATCCCGGCATATGGTTTGGCGGCCCGTACCTGTCCTTTGGAATTGGCTTCGGCATCGGCTGGTTCGGCGGTTTCGGATGGGGTTGGGGACATTGGGGATTCGACTGGCACAACCATTACGCGATCTACAACCATAACCGCTACTACTCGCATTCCAACACATTTTACAATCGCAACAACTACTACCGCGGGGGCGGAGAGCGCGGCGTTGCAAATAACGTGAACCGCGGAGTTGCGCGAGGCGGAGAATTTGACCGCGGCGGTGCAGGCAGCCACCCGTTCAACGGGGACAACCACGCTGCGCGGGGTTTTGGCCCATCGCGCGGCCAATCGAACATGCGCTCCGGCGCCTTCAGCGGCTACAACCATGGCGGAGAAGCTCGCAGCTATTCGTCACGCGGGCAGTCTAGCTTCGGTGGCTTCCACGGAGGCGGTGGATTCGGCGGTGGCGGCGGACATCATCGCTAATCTCAATTCCACGGTTGCGCTAGTGCTCACGCGCTAGCGCAGCCATTTAAAACCCCTTTGAAATTCATAAATGGAGAAAGAACATATGCGTCATACGAAGTTCGACCTGCGAAATGTTCAGTTATCCAGTTATTTCACGGCTGCTGCAGCCGCCTTCCTTCTGTTGGCATGCTCGGCCCCGCGGGTAAGAGCGCAGCAACAGGGCCCAAAAACGTTTTCATCCGCGGATGAAGCCTCTCATGCGCTCGTGATGGCGTTAAAAAACGATGACGATAAAACGTTATTGCAGATTCTCGGCCCCGAGGGGAAGGAGATTATCTCTTCCGGTGATCCGGCCGAAGACCAGGCCAACCGCGCGAATTTTGTGGCCAAGTTTCATGAAATGCACCGGCTGGTAGAGGAGCCGGACGGGACCACCACGCTGTATATCGGGGTGGAAAACTGGCCCACTCCGATCCCGCTCGTGAATAAAGGCGGCAGCTGGTGTTTCGATACCCGTGCCGGCAAGCAGGAAATTTTGTACCGCCGCGTTGGCCAGAATGAAATGTCGGCCATCCGCGTTTGTCAGGAACTGGTAGCGGCACAGAAAGAGTATTTCTCGAAAGAGAATAGCGAGTACGCCCAGCGGTTTGTCAGCGATGAAGGCAAACACGATGGCTTGTACTGGCTCGGCACCGATAATGAATTTGAAAGCCCGATCGGCCCGCTCGTTGCCAACGCAGGCAGCCCCGGCGACTTGGCCAAGAACCTTCAAACCGGCCCGGTCCCGTTTCGCGGCTATTTCTTCCGGATTCTCACTCGCCAGGGAAAACATGCTTCGGGTGGCGCGCAGGATTATGTGGTGAACGGAAAGATGACGCGCGGTTTTGCGTTCGTGGCCTATCCTGCCGAGTATCGCAATTCCGGCGTGATGACGTTCGTTGTCAACCAGGACGGAGTTGTTTACGAGAAGGATTTAGGCCAGCGCACGGAAACTTTGGCTAAGGACATGAAGGGATTCGACCCCGATTCCAGTTGGCAAAAAGCGGAACAGCCGCCAGCCCAAACCGCCAGCGACCAACAAGCTCAGTAACATTGAAGCGGATCTGAGCGGCGGGGTCACACTCGCCGCTCAGCAAATCCCCCAGCCACATCTCGACCCGCTTTTCGCGATTTCGCCGGCGCATTGCTTCGCACCAGACCGTAAGGTATATATAGCTCGTATTTCTATTCAGCGCGGAAGGATCCAATGAGCTGCTACTTTGTCGTAGAGAGCGAAGTGACGGACGATCGCTGGGTTGCCGACTACATCAAAAATGTAACGCCGATGGTCGAGCGCCGCGGTGGTCGCTACCTGGCGCGCACCAAGGATGTGAAAAGACTAGAAGGCCAGCGAAAACTTCTTCCGCTCTTCATCATCATTGAGTGGCCGTCTAAAGAAGTCGCCGAAGGATTTTATAATAGCGCGGAGTACAAGCCGTACCGCCACAATCGTATCACCGGCGCAAAGAATGAATTCCTGCTGATAGCCGGCGAAGACATCGCTTTGCCCGAGCTGCCCACCGATTAATTCTGGAAGCTTGAAAGTCCTTAGAGCGCGCCGGAATGTTTTAAGGAAGCGCTCAATAATATGCGCGTCCCGCTGATTTTTTCTTTCTGGTTTATGGTGGCCGCAGTATTCCTGGAGGAAATTTTTCTGGTTCAATACCGGTTACTTTGTCCTGATGATTGCAAGCGTCGTGATTTATGACCTGCGCGGCGGGATCTGGCTGATTTTCCCCCTCGCATGGTCGATTGAGCGCCTGCGCAACGGCTTTTGGCATGTCTGGTGGACGATTCACTTTCGCGAGTACTCACCCGGACTGCTGACGAGCATTCTCATTGGATGATTTTCTACTTTGTTGTTCGCTACCGTCCTCCCGATGAGCCTGTGGCCGCCAACCTACTCTGGCCCGCGATAATGGTCGGTTTAGCGGCCGCTGCCTTTCGTCGTTTTACATTCCGCTGATCAAGGGAAGGGAAATGCGAACAAAATGACATGACTTACCTTCGTGTCATCGGAATTACCAGTATAGGTTGCTTAAAGTTCCTTCCGCTTAATCTCGTTTGCTAATGATGCATCCAGGGCAGCTGATTCTTATGCGATAGGGCCAGCAAATCCATCGACACCGCGACAGCGCAGTGCACGCAAACGCCGCCCCAAATCGATTTATATTTCAATGCGAGCCAGCCTAGAACGAATCCCGCCACCACCGACGCAGCCGCTTCCGGCGCCGGCTTGGTGAAATGGAGCATCATGTAAGGTATCACCGAGACTGGCACAGCGAACACCCCCATGTATCGCGACAATCCTCCCACCAGAAATCCTCGGAAGAAAAATTCCAACGCGATGAATTGCCCTGCGTACATTCCTTCCCACATCAGAAAATCTTCCCACGAACGCCCGGCCGCCGGATACATCGGATAGTAATTGTAAAAATTAGGCGTTTGCGAGACCAGCCAGATCACCGGAAATACCGCGACGAACAGCCCCACATAAATCCAAAAATGCTTTGCGAAGCCGCTGAACGAAAGATTGCAATCCCGCAGGCCCTTGGTCCGCATACAAAGCATGGCAATTACCGGGATCACCACAAAGCTGATGAGGATCCACATAACCCACCACGCTTTCACACGCAGGACCCAGTAGGGGTCCGGTTCGTAAGGACTCGGCGGATACAAACGCGCGTAGGTCTCTTCCGCGCCCACAAATTCCAGCAAGAAAAGTGACAGGCAAGCCGTCGCGCAAATTATGGAGACCGCGCGCAGGTCCGCCTTTGTGATTAACTCCTGAATTGAGCGAGCAGCCTTCCACGGTTTCGTACTCCCGGGCGCAGATTCGCTTCCAGCAACCATATCGCGAGCGCGGCCGCCCACCGTATGCCGATCGCGGCCCTTACGGGATGCAGCAGGTACGACCTTCCTCGCGAGCGAGCTGCGAATTCTTCTTTTCATAGATGCTGTCGTGTTCAATCGTCTTGCCTTTCACGGAGCTATCCCAGACAAAGCCCCCACTCCTGAAGTCACTGCCATCGCCAGCGCGCCCAGAACACAACACGCAGTGCTCCCGAAAGAACCCGCGCTCCTCCGACACGAGCCGCCCACGCGCCCAGCAGTGCAAGCAATAGCAGGGAAGTCCCGGCTACAAACGGGATCAATATCCCTCCGGGGATTACGGCTGCAAGCACCGAAGGCACTCCCGCTCCCAGTGCGAAACTCGCCGCCGATGCCGATGCAGACTGAATCGGGCGCGCGCGAACCGTCTCTGAGATTCCCAACTCGTCACGCGCATGCGCACCCAGCGCAGCGTGGGCCATCAACTGATCGGCCACCTGCTTCGCGAGTGTTGGATCCAATCCACGTTCAACATAAATTGTGGTTAGCTCTTTGTGCTCGCCTTTATCGTGTGATTTAAGTTCCGCGCGTTCGAGTTCAATCTCGGCTTCTTCTGTACCCTTCTGCGAGTGGACCGAAACCTGTTACGCCCGCAAGCGAAACCTTGCCGTGGCTCGCGTGGGCAGCCGCAACTCCGAGCACCAGGCTAGAAGTGGACAGTATGCCGTCGTTCGTGCCCACCGCCGCGCGCAGCCAGCCGATGCGTCCGGTGTGATGTTGTGCCTTCCCGCCGTCCGCCATTCCAGATTTCCCTAGGCTACCGTTCGCAATCGCGCGAAACTTTGCGTGCGATCAAAAATCGTATCGTTGCGCAGAAAAGACGAACGGGGATGATACCACCGAGTGACTTCAGCCCTGCGATTGATCGCTGGTGCTATTCGAAGTCCCAGCTTGCAGTGGAAGTTCCATTACGATGGCAGCTTCATCAGGCTCGACATAAAAATGCGGCGAGCTCCCACGAATCTGAAAGCCCATCTTCAAATTCAGGTGAATCATTGCAAGATTGCTCTCTCTTGAGTTGGTAACGATCACTTGAAAACCCTGCTGCTTGGCAAACTCAATCTGCCACTGCTTCTGCTTCGCGCCGTAGCCGCGACGGCGAAACTCCGGCAGAACGCCGGTAGTCATGATGTGCAAGCAGCCCGGCCGCGGTTCGACGTCAAAGTCCGTATCGGGCAGAAACGCCGAGCAACCCACAATCGTCCCATCTACGATCATCCAGTAAGATTCGAATTCAGCCCATTCCTCCGCGGAGAACAGATCCGCAGGGAACGGTGCAAAGATCCTGCGGTCAACATCGAAGAGCTGCTCAAGCTCATCCGGAACGACAACTTTTCTAAACTCAATCTCCACGCTTCCCCCGCGGTGGAATTCTACATTGCCCGGGTAACTATGGGTTGACATCAGTATCTCTTTTGTCTCGCGCTAACAGGCAGGAGTCACACCATGGTGGCCGCAAAGGATGTTTCGAAACTCCTCGCCGGTGTTCCTAAGGGTGCCTGGTAGCTCTATCGAAAGACGAAGAGCGAGTGGTTGCATATGCCGCTGAATTGCCGGAAGGGATTCAAAAGGCTAAAGAGGCCGGCGAGAATGATCCGGTTGTGATCCGAGTCCCTGAGTTCGACGATACCACTCTGATCTTCTAGAGCTCATTTGCGACGTTACGAAATCGCATAGGCCCAATTTCCGGCGCCATCTACTCCCGCCTTTCCCAATGGTCGCCAAATCAGGCGGCCAATTCTATCGTTAAACCCTGTTGAATGGCGCAAATGGTTTATCGTGTCGCGCAATCGTTGCCTCGGGTGCAGATCACTGTGTGTTTCCGCGTTCGTTCACGCAGCCTCTTGGAATAAATCCGCTTAGGTCTCCTCTTGAAGGTACGTCTGGTGTAGGCAGCACGAACGTTCTTACCCACTTTTCCAACATCGTTATTGATTTGCAGGGTGCCATACCAATCCCCGTATATGCGGGTTTCACGCCGGGAATGGACCAAGCGGGAATCGGCCTGCTCGGTCAAGCCGGTTTCTTCGAGGCATTTAAGATTACATTCGATTACGCAAATAGCATCTATTATTTGGAAACGCATAAGCTTCCAGAGTGGATACCAATCAGAATTGCGTTGACATTTGCGCTACTGGATGTTTTTGTACCTATAGATGAGGCTGAGAGCTGGTTTCTTTTATTCCGCGGCAATCCTGATTTTCTTCGGCTCGCTTTATTTGCTCACGAAGGCTTTTGACCTGCTGAACAAGCCCAGCGACACCGCAGTTTTCGGCGGCATTCTAATCATTGTCGCGCTGATTGCGCTAGTGCCTTCTGCATTGCACTGGATTTGGCATCATCATGTAACGCCGCACGCCTACCCCGTGCGAACACGAAAAGAGGAAAAAGATGCAAATTGAAATGAATCACCCGATTCACTTTCGCAAATGGATTGCGCTGGCTATCCCGGTTTTAATTGTCGCGTTGTTCTTTGCCGGATGCGCCACCAGAATCGGCCCCGGCCGCGTTGGGATTAAAGTGGACCTGGCCGGAACGCAGCGCGGCGTGGAAGACCTGCCCATACGCACCGGCTGGGTTTTCTACAATTTTCTTTCGTCCACCATCGTTGAGTATCCCACCTCGATTCAAACCGCGAAATGGACCAAGGACTTGAACGAAGGCTCGCCCACCAACGAGGAAATGTCGTTCAACACTAAGGACGGACTCACCGTGTACGGCGATCTTTCCGTTTCCTACCATCTCGAAGCCGTCAAAGTCCCTGCGTTCTACGTGAAATTCCGCAATGACAATATCGAGCAGTTCACGCACGGCTTTCTGCGCAACGTCGCGCGCGACGCCATCAATCGCACCGGCTCGCAATACACCGTGCAGGAAATCATGGGCGAAAAGAAATCCGAGCTCGAGATCGACTCGCGCAAGGATTTGCAACAGCAGGTTACTGACATCGGCGTGGTCATCGACCAGTTTGGGTTCATAGGCTCGCCGCGCCCGCCCGAATCCGTGATCGCCGCCATCAATGCGAAAGTTCAGGCGCAGCAAATCGCGGTGCAAAAGCAGAACGAGCTGGTGCAGTCGCAAGCCGACGCAGCCAAACTGGTGGCCGCCGCCGAAGGCCAGGCTAAAGCGCAAATCGCCATCGCCAATGGCGAAGCCGAATCCAACCGCTTGCGCGCCGCGTCCATCAGCGAAAACATTATCAAGTGGCAGCAGCTCGCCGTCACCGACCGCTGGATCGCAAAGTGGGACGGCCAAATGCCCTCAGTCCAAGCCGGCGGCAACATCCCCGGCATGCTCCTGGACATCAAGCCGCAGCCCACAAAATAAGCAGTGTTAGCTCCGGGCTTTCAACGTATGCGCGATTTTGTAGGGGCGCAGCATGCTGCGCCCACTGCAGCGCAGGCAATCAGGCTCATGGTTGAATTGTTCGCCTCAGGGGGGGTGTCGCCGATGTTCCGCCTGAGAATTGTGTGTCTGGTATTGGTTTGTTGCGTGTCATGCGGCCGGCGACAATTGCACGACGTATTCGTTCTGCATGTACTTCGCGATCCTGCTGCTCAATTTGCCGGAAGACTAAGGCAGGCCGATCTGCGGTTCGGGCGTACAAGTGCTCGGCTTGAGAGCGGTAAGCACGTGATCGTGGCGACCAACGAAGGCAATTCCTACGCTGATCTTTTGGGCCGTATCGCAAAGGTTCCGCCGAGCCTGTTGATTGTGGATCCACGAGCGTCGCTTCCGGCTGAAGTTGTGTCTCAGCTGCGAGCAGAACCACCGAAATTGATATGCGGAGGAGCGGCGTACATTCCCCGTAAGGTTTCCGGGGAAGAGCGTGAAGCCGCGGAATTGTACTTGCGATTCCTGGAAGGGCATTGCGAAGCTCATGGAGTGTAAGGGCATGAAGCGAAAGGGAACTCTCATCGGTAAAAAGTCTGCGTCTCGAGCTGCAGACCGAAACAGGGCCGCCTTCTTGAAATTCTAGCAAATCGTATGCGCTTCCTATTGCTTCGGCGGAGGAGGAACTGGTTCAGACCAGTGGCAGTCGCGAAATTGCCAGCGGCCATCGCGATATTGCACGACACCTGTAAAGTATCCGTTTTCCTCCACTCGGCGGCCGTTAGCCCACATCTGAATCTCACGGTACGGAGCAGCTACCACTGCAATCTCGGGCGCCAGTGGATCGACTCGCAAATCGTCGCCCCATTTCAGTTCAATCTGTTTAATGGACATCGCGACCTGTTGAATTCCGGAAGTAGCCTCCGCGTTATTTGCGAAAGCCATCTGGCCATCGACAACCATGAAGAACGCCGGCGTGTCGGCAAAGTATTTGCGCCAAGCTGAGGGTCCATCTTGTGTGACGTCGTGCGCCACGTCGCCCATGAAATGTCGCACGTCGCCATCGATTTCAATGAAGTCTATGCGCGCAATACCGGGTGTCTCGTGGTGTGTGTGGCACCCCGAAAGCGCGAAACTTACCAACATGAGCGCACGCGCCCATCTAGACGTGAATAAGTTTCCCATCGACTGGTCTCCTTCTTGCAAGTCGCGACACGACGATCCACAGATCGGTGCCGTAACCCTCGCTTCGAGGGCAAGTGGGCGGAATGTACCACGGCGAGGGTCGCCAGGAAGGTATAACTTAGCCCGACGGAAACGCCGCAAGAAGAGGTTGTTGTAACGGCTTTGGCTGAGCGCAGCTGAATACACTGCAAGGCGGCCTATCCGGCTTTCGTAGCGTCGGCATCCTGCCGGCGCTACCAACAGCGAACCTCGTAGCCTGCGGCGGCGCAGCTTTTATATACGCGACGAAATACGCGCAATCGCAGCTGAAACATTGCTAGAATATTCGAGAATATTAACGGGAGGCAATTATGGCAAAAACTGTAGAAGTGGAAATCACCTTCACCGACCGCACATCCGGCCCCGGCACGTCCGCCGGCAAATCGGTTGTCACTGCCGGTAGCCTGGCAGCCGGAATCGGCCGCGGCGTCCGCGAAATCATGAAGAAGATGGACCGCAAGCAGCGTTTCGACGCTGCCAAGCACGGCATCAACGTCTCCGCAAAACTGACAGAAGGCGAAAGCTCATCCGCTAGCACGGAATCGGACGACGAAGAAGACGAGAGCGCAGACGCTGCCAACGCATAACTAATTCGTAGGACGGACGCTTGCCCCAGGCTTCACCTAGCGAAAGCGGCTAAGGTTGCGGCTACTCTGGCCGGCACCGATCTTCCATATTGAATCGCGTACTTCGACGAAGCTTTGATATCGCGAGAAGGATGATCCAAAGCGAGATCGTCAATGCGGCGCATGCACCAACGAAGGGTCCGTCCACGCCCGACTCGCTGATCGGCCGCGCGGTAAAGGTACCCGCGATGCCAGTCCACCAATAGGCGAACAGCCCAACGTCCATCATTGTGTGTCCGATCATTCCCGGAATGAGCGACTCCGAGGACCAAGCTAATAGGCCCAGAAGTAAACCCGCACTAAACACAATCGGGATCATCCCGACGAGCGCCCACGATTTCAAGAGGTGTGCCGCCATGAACAAAAATGATGAAATTGCGATGGCAACGGGCGCTCCATGACGTGGTTCAATTGGCTGCTGTAGGAAGCCCCGAAAGCCAGTCTCTTCGCAAATTCCTGCCGAGGCAGCGGAGATCAGCACTGCAAGCCATCGCAAATGCAGCGTGGGAATAAAAGAAAAATCGTAGCCAAGCCGGAACGACGTCGTGGGGAAAGGTACAAAGCGGAACAACAATACGAGAGAGGCATGAATCGTCACAGCGAAGAAAAACGCTGCGACAAGCCCCCAAGTCCATTGTGCCTGCGATAGGGTTTTCCTACGAAATGTCGCAGCGCGAGCGGCTTGCCATCTGCGTGGAGGCCCTCCACCACCCGCCCACCAAACATAAAGTGTGAGGAAGATTATCTCAATGATCGCCGCAGCCGGTACCCCGAGGTTCAACAGTAAAAGTGGCCACACGTTCGCTGCGACCATCGCAATCAAAAGTCCGGCGACCGCCGCCCGCAATGTGACGAGCAAGTTCATCCGCCGGAAAATGCCCGCGTGCCCATCAAACGCCACTGTTAAGTTTTTTCGAGCATTCTCCATTGCCTGAGTTCCTTAGGTGCAAGGCGTTGACCTTCGCGATTAGTTTTCCGGTGTCGTCAGGCCTGATGGTTTCATCATTAAAAAATCGCGTTGGCTTCGTCTAATAGGAATACGGAATATCCCACATAAAGTTTCATTTCAGGCGCGACTACTTGGCTCGTGCCCGCTGCCTGCCCGAGCCAAACGTTGCTACAATGCGCGGCATGCTCATGTTTATCCTCACGGTGATGGCCGGGATGTTGTGCGCCGTCACCGAACCAATTCCACGCGTGGCCGTTCCGGGCCGGGAACCGCGCGCTATGACGTTCGCTTCCAGCGCGGCTGGCGACGTGAGCTGGTCGGTGCAAACCAGCGGCATCGACACCAACCTCCGCGGAGTCAGCGCCACAAATAGCGTTGACGCAAACGGCGCAGACCACATCACCGTGTGGGCCAGCGGCTCCAACGGCGTGATTCTGTTTTCGAGCGACCTCGGCAAAACCTGGAAGCGCCTCCACGTAGCTGAAGGCGACTCGCTCGATTTCCGCAGCATTGTGGCGTTCGACGCGAAGCATGCCTACGTTATGTCCAGCGGCAACGGCGACAAATCGCGGATCTACGAAACGAAGGACGGCGGCGAAACCTGGAAGCGGGAATTCGCCGGCAAGAACCCATCACTTTTTCTCGACGCGCTCGTCTGCAACTCGCAGTGTTACGCGCTCAGCGATCCCGTCGATGGCAAATTTCTGCTGCTTTCCAACCACAACAACGGAACCTGGAGCGAACTCCCCAGGGACGGCATGTCCGCCGCGTTGCCAGCAGAGGGCGCGTTTGCCGCCAGCGGAACTTCACTTGCCCTGGGCACCGATGGCGCAATGTATTTCGGCACCGGCGGAGCAAAAGCTGCGCGCATCTTTCACTCCGCGGACTACGGCAAAACCTGGACCGTCACGGACACTCCCATCGCTATCGGAAACGCCTCATCAGGAATATTTTCTGTCGTGTGCACGCCGTGGGCCCTGGTGGCTGTGGGCGGCGATTATAAAGAGCCGAGTCGGTCCGATCGCGTGGCAGCCTATTCTGTCGATCGAGGAAAAACCTGGCAGCTCGCGGCACAACAGCCCGGCGGATATCGTTCCGGAGCCGCCGCGTTGTATGGCTCAATTCTAGCCGTCGGCCCCACCGGTGAAGATATCTCTGACGACTTTGGCGCTCACTGGAAACACATCAGCTCGCTGGACCTGAACGCCATTTTCGTTCTGGACCTACACAACGCTTGGGCCGTCGGCGTGAAAGGCACCATCGCCCGCCTCATCAACCACAAACAATATTCAGTTCAGAACAACATGCGCGAGCAAAGCGAACGTCCACAATCCGCTGGGAGATGAACGGAAAATACGTCCTCGGGGAAATTTCCCAAGCTCGGAAGACCTTCAGCCCTACAATTTGCCCATCAAATACAGAATCAGCAAAATTAATAAAATGAGCCCGACGCCGCCTGTAGGGTAGTAGCCCCAACCTTTGCTATGCGGCCAGGTCGGCAAACTCCCCACCAGCGCAATGATCAGCACAATCGTTAGCACTAAAAACATGTGTCCTCCTGTAGCTTTACGTTGTCATCCCGAGCGAGGCCGTTTTGTGGCCGACGAGGGACCTGCTTTTTCTTTGTCCCTGTTTTTGTAACCGGCCGAAATAGATTTGCTTCACGTTCCGCTCGCGTCCGACATGCCCGGACTCAAGGATCCGCTTTTCTCTCTCAAAATCAGCAGAATCCTCAAATCAATCAAGGCGTGTAAAATCATCGGCAAAAACAGACTTCCTGTCGCCAGAAATAAAACCCCGAAAAGAGCGCCAAGAATCGCCGTCTGTAGGATCCCGGTGATCCCCTGATATAGTTGCGCAATCCCAAACACGCAAGCCGACAAGAGGAGCGCCGCATTCAACCCAAAGTGAACCGGCAGTTCGCGAAAGTATTGAATTAGAAATCCGCGGTAAAGAATTTCCTCGCAAACACCCGCCGTAATCGCAACTAAAACAAACAAGCGCCGCTCCTCAGCAGTCCCGGGAAGAATAAAATTCAATTTCTCCATGCTTTTCGTCACTCGGGCACGAGTCGTCTCGCTCCGCATCATACTAATGATAGGCAGAAACAACGCAATCACTGCCGCGCCCGTAACTCCTATGACGCATGCCGGGGCCGGCAGCCAAGAAGCTTCGCCAGCACCGCGATGAATCGTAAGCACAGCACGCCATCCAAACACAATGCACGCCAGCGCCGAAAAACCCCACAACCAAAAAAGCGTTTTCTTGTATGAACGAATCTTCACACGCGAATCGGTGCTGCTCTTCAACCGCTTCGTCTCGAAGTGATCCCAAATGGGCACCACCACAATTAGAAAAATCGCGATCAGGTTTTTAGTCATTATGGGAGCCAAAACCAGAAGACAGACGCAATTAGTGGCAAAGTTAAATCCAAAGATTGAGGCAATGTTATTCTAAGAGAGCTGGACAACCTAGGGCTTATAACCGGAAGGAGCTTTGGGCATGAATCTAACCAGCCTCGGCGAGATTATAGCTGAAAGAAAGTTGGTGATGCGAAGCGATTCGGGCACGCTGCATGAAGTGCTCGTGTTGCTGGGAAAACCACAGCAGTTCTCTGACTCGACTAATTATTTCTGTCCCTGTCAAATCAAAGGAACAGGCAGCGAGAAGATCAAATATTGTGCCGGAGTTGATGCTTTTCAGGCTTTAGATTGCAC
Source organism: uncultured Acidobacteriota bacterium (assembly GCA_963714785.1). Lineage (GTDB taxonomy): Bacteria > Acidobacteriota > Terriglobia > Acidiferrales > UBA7541 > Palsa-295. The sequence continues at coordinate 773,264 of CAVQQE010000011.1, read as the reverse complement.
GCTTTTGGCCCTTGGAGCGGAGTTTAGCTGGGACGCGGACGAGAGTGGTTCACTCGGCTTTCCGGTTCCGGAATGATGAACCGAAGGCTATCCGCTTAGTGGCGAGAAAACTCTTCCAGTAACGCTTAGTTGCTTGCGCTCGCTTTGGCCGCTGGCGCGCAGAACTGATCGAATGCCTTCGTCAAATCCGCTGCGATCGCCGACGGGTCGCGTCCCTCAATATTCGCGCGTTCCAGCATGAAAACAACTTTGCCATCGCGCATTAACGTGATCGAGGGAGACGACGGCCCAAATCCCGTAAAATATCCGCGCGCGCGTTCGGTTGCTTCCGAATCCTGCCCTGCAAACACGGTGTACAAAAGCTCCGGCCGCGGCGTCCTGGAAATTGCTCGAGCGATCGCCGGACGCGCTCGGCCCGCCGCGCATCCGCAAACCGAATTCACCACCACCAGCGCGGTGCGCCTTTCTTCTTTCAACGCTGCGTCCACTTCCTGCGCCGAGCGCAATTCGTTAAATCCAATACTTCGCAATTCCTCTCTCATCGGTCGAAGCAAATCTTCAGGGTACATCGCCATGGCCACCACTCCTTTGCCAATTTGCAATCTTGAATTTTAATCGCGCGAAGATGCCACTCTGCCGCGCAGATCACTGGCGGATGCGCGCAGGAACAGCACATCCATTCTACCGCGTTTCGCGCGCAGAGCACGCCACATCGCAACAATTGTTCGCACGAATGGCACCCTGCGCTAACATCCGTAGCGCCCGCTTCCGTAGGGGCGCAGCATGCTGCGCGCGGCAGAGATGCTTGGCGAAAAAGCAGGCTAGCCACTGAGCCGCTATTGTTCTGCGTTTTTGCCTTACGTTGTCATCCCGAACTGCGTGTCTTTCGCGGGCGATTTGAGGGATCTGCTGTAGTTTTGTCAGTTGCCTACGTGGTGCCTGTGTAGCGGCGGTCTCCAGGCCGGCCTTCTGAGTTTAACAAAAGGTCGCCCGCCTGAAGGCGGCCGCTACATAACCGCAGAATGTCATTGATGTGGTCCAGGATTGCAAGCAGGGAACCGTACAGGGTTAATTCTTCGAACGTCTGACGAAATACTTAAATAGGGACAAGCCGCCAGTAAGCGGAAGCAGGAAAACCTGTTTGATAATTCCCGTGCGGCGCTCGATGCGATCGTGAACCTGGTCCGCCTCAACTTTCTTCGCCGCCACCACCGCGGTAATGTACTTCGCAAAATCCACGTCACACTTTTCGCACGACCCGCCCTTGCGCTGCTCGTGCTTGCACGCCGGACACTCAAACCGCAGCGTCGCATGGCATCGTGGACAGAATCGCGCGACCTCGCGCGCGTCTGCCGCGCACTTAGGACACTTAATCATGCGCTGCGGAATCGGCGTTGCGTTGAGCGACGTTCCGCTTCGCACGCCAGCGCCAGGCGCAGCCGCGCGCTTCTCCGCACTGGCCGCGTCTGCCGGCCTAGCAGCCGTCTCGCCAGATTTACCTGGCGTGAAAGTCCCACTCATGCTCATAGTTTATCTGGTTAGCGCACCGATAAAATTGCGCCCCGCGGAAAATGGAGCTTGCCGTTAACTGTCCCTCTGTACAGGTGCGATCGCTTAGATTTGGTTCTCTTCCAGCTGCAATCGAGGATGTCAATCGTCTCCGGGCTTCGTTCGTCTTGACAAAAACCTTGCACATATAAGGAAGCTTGCCGGACGCTTGGAGAAAACATTGCATGGAAAGCGCCACCCGGCTCTCGCAAAACCCCCGCTCCTCAACAGCTTACGGAGGACAGAATTGGCAGAAAACGTGCCACTGCTTCGCCATTGCAACCGAACCATTGTGTCTGAACGGTTCTCGTTTGAGGTTCCAGCGGAATTTCAGGAGGCGGACGTGATCGACTACACCCGCAAGTCTGCAGTTTTTGGCAGAATCCTGCGAGCCCTCGCGGTTTGCTTACTCGCGGCTGGTGCATGCACTGGCAGCGCTTTGGCCGACAGCCAGTACACCTATACCGGAAAGGACTTCACGTCCTTCGGAGGTGGCGACAGCTGCCCCACCACTTGTTCCATTTCCGGTTCGTTCACCCTGGCCACAGCAATCGGTCCGGATAATATCGTTTTCTTCATCACTCCAGAATCCTGGAGCTTCACCGATGGCACTCAGAAGTTTAGTAGCTCCAACTCTGTCTTTGAAGACCTCGGGTTCGAGACAAACAGCAGCGGAAATATCATCGAATGGGTATTCGCCGTTTCCAGCGATTCGCTACCGATCTATATAGAATCGGCATACACTGGCCCCGGTACCGCCTTCGATTTGAGCACAAACGACGATACTGGCGCCTATGCGTCAAATACCAAGCCGGGGACTTGGGCAGTATCAACGGTGCCCGAGCCATCCGAACTTTTGCTGCTCTGTGTGGGGCTGATAGGATTAATCAGTCTGCTTCAGATGAAGATCGGCCAGGCAGGCTCCGACTAAGGACTGCTATTTTCCAGGGCGGGTGAATTCCAACGAAATGTTGACGGTCCGCGCTTATTAACGGACCGTTCTTTCTTTGCGCATCAAGAAAAACCGTTGGCTTACCGGAATGAAGGGAATTTAAACCGCTTGCCAATTCCGTTCGGCACGCCCAGCACCTTCTTCCGCCCGTTTCCATTCGCCTCGTACCCAGGACGTCGCGTCGGATCGCCTGGCCGCGGAATAAATTTCGGCTGTAAGTGAACAGGCAGCGGCGCCAGCAATCGCACCACATGCCCCAGCCGTTCCTGCTTGAAAGGTTTTGCCATGCAAACAACCGCGCCTACCGAATGTGCCGTGGAATAATCGCTGGGGTAAGCCGAGCGTGTAACCAGCACTACCGGAATATTCCGCAACCGCGAACTCGATTTCACGTGCGCGCAAATATCAAATCCTGGCAATCCTTCGCCTTCCACTTCTGCGATCACCAGCGCCGGCGTGAACATATCCAGCACATCGCGCGCTTCCGCACTGGTGCCCACCGCGATTACTTCGTATCCTTCATTTTTAAAATATACTTTCAATGAATCGCGCAATGTCGCATCCGCATCCACCGCGAGCACCAGCGGCCGTTTCGTATCCGGCGTCGCTGTAGGAGTCGGAACATTGATCTTAGCGTCCGCCAGTTTGCGTCCGCAAGAATCGACGAGGTCTTCGCCAACGCCAACGCCCAGGGCTATTGCCACGCGTCGCTGTCCGTCAGAACCTTCGTGAACGCGCACCACACGGCCAGGTTGCTCCGCCTGAATCGCGTTCACCGCTTTGCTATAAGGAAAAGTGACCATCACATCCATGCCGCGCGAATAGCAATCGAGCGAAGTGACGAATAGCAATCCAAGCCGCGAAACGTCGACCGTGGTGGTGACTTCATCGGGTCCGCCATTCGTGATGTTTACGCCGCGCACGCGCACGGGAGACGAAATTAGCGCGCGACGACGGCGCCGACGATCCAAGCCCGTTTGCCCATTCGAAGATTTGATCTCTTGAACAGAAGATTGAACGGTCTTCTCAACTTGCGGTGTTTCCAACACTGCCGTCGGAATCGTTGCGCAGTCCAAGGAGGTCGCACCGCTTTCCTCCACTACAAGCTCGGTGCAATCGCCGCAGCTTTGCGCAAGATCGTGCAGCGAATATTCGGTCACGCATGCCTCCGCTACTTTCTCAATCTCTTCCAGCAACTTGGTGTCTTCTTGACGTGCGTCCGGCTTCACCGTCGCGCGCGCTTCCGCCTGAATACTGTGTAGCAGACTGGCTAGAGGCCCGGCTGCGTTTGCAGCGGCAAGCGCCGCATCCGTGTTCGGCCGTCCTGCGATCACTGCGTCGCACATGGCGTCCAGCATGCGACCTTCGCTATCGAAACCTGTTGTATTGTCAGCCTGGGCAGCGTTAGCTGCTTCGCGCGAGCCGCGTTCAATCTCGGCCGCCAGCGTGGAAGAAATATTGTCCAGACTATTTGCATCATGAGTATTGGAATTGTTCGAGTCGCTCATCCCTGTGTGAACCCCTTGAAATAACGTATTCGTTGTTAAAATGTAGCAATCAGAGGGAGCACGCGCACTAGCGTGGAAGTCACATTCTCGCAGTACTCATCAGGTGAAATGAGTAGTACTACCGTTATCCCGCTTAACTAAAAGGAACCTCAAGGGATAGGGAACTGCCCTGGCGGAGAGTACTACAACGACGCACCGAAGTTCGCCTACCGTGCAGGTCCAGGAACCAACTCAGGGCGAATACCAAACGGCTGTGTGACGCAGTTTTAACATTTATTCCCGGCAGACAGGGCTAGCAAGTGCAGATTTGCTGCCGATTCGGCTCCGGATTATTGTGGACTTGTACGTTTATGTACAATATCGTAGAATTAGGACGATTTCGTACAATGAGCCCAAACACGGTGGCAGTTCTGATAGCAGACGTGGTGAAGTCCAGCGCGCGCGGAGAATTGCGCGGATTACTGGGCACTGGAATAGCCAGAGCTTCTCGCGAGCACTTGAAACGAAAGTGGATCCGACTGCCATATTCCGTTACCGCCGGAGACGAATTCCAAACCATCAGCACATCAGCGGGCAACATCCCTGAAGTAATACTGGATTTGCGAATTTGGCTGCAGCCGTTGCAACTCAGGATCGGAGTTGGTTTCGGTCCTGCGCCGAAGCGCATTCAACCGCCGGTGAACCGCCTCGCGGGCCAGCCATTTGTTTTTGCACGTGCCGCGCTCGAAAATCTGAAACGCAAGAACGATTACAAATTTGAGGTACTTACCTCCTTCCGCTCTAAGAATCAGGTGTTCGACTCAACCGCCAATCTCATCTATGGTCTTCATGACACGCTGCTCTTGCGCATCACCGCGAAGCAATGGGAAAATATCGAAACTTTCCGGAAGCGGCGCCGGTTGGATGCTTCAGCCAAAGCGTTGGATCTTGATGCTTCCACCGTGTGGCGAAATCTCCGCCGCGGACATTTTTGGCAGCTGGAAGAGACCATTGCGGGCATGCGAACCTTGATCCGGGCCAGCCATCTTTAGGACGATATCGTCCTAAAACATAGATTTAGGACGAAAACGTACAAATGACCCTTCGCGCCGTTCTGGCTCTCTATCTCGCCCATCTCCTCACTGATTTTATTTTTCAATCTTCCCACTTGGTGCAGCAAAAGAAGCGCGGCCATGCGATTGGCTACCTGAAACATGGCGCGATCCATTATGTGTGCCTGCTATTGGCCGCGGCATTCTTCTTGCCGGGAGAAGTAAGGTCGCCGCGTTTTCAGCTCGTAGTAATGGCGCTCACTCTAGTCCATCTTCTGATTGACTTTTGCAGAATTCATCTCGCGAAGTCGCGACCCGCGGCCGACAGCGCGTTCGCTTTCATTGTGGACCAAGTCGCACATTTCATCACCGTCGTTTGGGCGGCTTGCTTGATCGAGCACACGCCTTTTCTAAACGTCACGCGCGGAAGCGTTCATCTCCTGCGGCGTCAACCCGATCGCGTCTTGTTTCTCCTGGTCGTTTACGTCACCGTAATCTTCGCCTGCGGCTATTTGATTCGCTTCGCGACCAAACCCTTGATGCGCCAAGTCGGCTTGGACGCGCCACACACGCACACGTCGGAAGCTTCGCCACGCGAAACGCCCGCGCAGTTAAGCAATGCTGGAATGTACATCGGTTGGCTGGAAAGATTTCTGGTGCTTACCGCGCTCTTGTTACATTCGCCTGCCACCGTCGGACTGATCATTGCTGCAAAATCGGTCGCGCGCTTCCCGCAATTCCATCGCGAACAATTCGCCGAGTACTTCCTGATCGGCACGCTTCTAAGTATCTCCGTGGCCTTCGTTGGCGGCGTAGTATTGACGAAGGTTTTCTTCGGCGCCGAAATCCTGCCGCAATAATCCCTCAAGAGAACTAGCCCCTACAAAACCCGAGCTAGCTCAAAATAAAAAGGGGACATCCCTCAGCCACGCGAATCGCGCCGCCTCGGAATGTCCCCTTTCGCTGCTTCGATCTAATTGTGCGACCGCTAAAGTTGAGCCCTAGTGGTGATCGACGATAGCAATGGCCTCGTCCACGTGATGATGCGCGTGGTGAAGATGGTCTAAGATCCGCGCCTGCAAACCTCGCGTGGTCGGATTGTCCTCTTCCTTACTGCAATCAGCAATCGACCGGTCCAGCACTTCGCGTGCCTTGTGCAAACGTCCCGCCCACGGCCAGTGTGGATCTACCGCCGCGTGTTCGTCCAAACCTTTTCCGTCATCGATAGAAGCCACCTTCAATTCACGGATCGACTCATCGATTTCGTGAATAGCCGCTCGTTCCTCGGCTCCCAACTCTCCGCCATTCGGACGTTGCAAGAGTGCTCGTGCGAATCGCAAATCCGAGAGTGCGTGCAGGTAATGCGGATGGTGACCTTGCGCTAGCAATTGTTGCGAAGCTACCGGCAGCAGAAGCGCCAAGGCAGCCGCGACAAGTGAGATTTTGACCAGTGTTTTCATTCGTGATTTCCTCGCAATCGATTTGTATGGCAAAGGACACACCTAAGGCGCGCCCCATGATCGATTTAACACGAGTTTCGGACCTAAGTTCCGTGCACTTTCCCTTCGCGTCTTCTCAGAGATAACACCCATCTTGCAAACGCATTGGCTCAAGCCTTCGTTTTAGTTTTGCCTCATCGTTTTTTCCGGCCGACAAGGGAGCCGCTGTTGCCGCGGGTTAAATGTAGAGCCGAGGTCTTTAGCCCGGCATCTTCTCTTTTCAAGCGCACAGGACAGAATCTGAAGTATCTGCTTTTTCTTTCGCCCGTGAATTCCCCTTGTCCTTCTGGTGACCACTTCTCCCGCGATGATTGTCACGTAAGGAATTACCAAGCAGAATTCTCAGCAGACTTTTACCAGAGGTGCGGATGCGCCAACTTGGGACGCGGCTTGGTTTTGCGATTACTTCAGCTTTCTTCGCCGCAATCGCTGTGGCGGTCGTGCGCTTTTATCTAAAGCAGGAGAAGGCAAGCGACGCTTTTGCCGCTGCAAGCAGGGCTGTCGCGTTAACGCCGGGCAAAACTCCCGCCATCACTGCGCTCGGAGAAGTTTATTTCCGCCAGGGAAAAATGAAGCTGGCCCAAGATTCTTTTCTGAATCCACAAAAGGTCTGGCCGATGGCAATGCCGCTGCTGATCCCACCCATCTCGCACACGAATGGGTAACATACGCAACTAAATGCGATAATTGACAGGTGCGAGGCTACCGCGCAGAATTCCGCGGCACACGTTCTCACTCGAGGATCAAATGCGCCACCTTGGGACGCAGCTCAGTTTTGCGATTCTTGTCGTTTTGATCGCAGCAATCACTGTTGCGCTCGCGCCGCCCGTCCCCGCACAAGACGCCGCAAAAACTCCGCAAGCACAATCCGCGCCGCCAGCAAGCAAGCAACAAGCTTCCAAGACCGTAACCTGCACAGTTGACACTTCGCTTAAAACGCTCTCCGCTCCCATCTCTAACGCGCTTCATCTCTACCGCACAGGAAAGTTTGACGACGCAGCTACCGCCTACAATGCCATCATCTCCTCAGGCGGCCCCGACATGGTTCTCGCTTACACCGGCCTCGCGCGCGTCTATCTTCGCCAGGAAAAATTGAGCGAAGCATTCGCCGCAGCCAACAGCGCCGTAGCATTAACTCCGGGAAAAACTCCCGCGATCACCGCGCTAGGCGAAGTGTATTTCCGCCAGGGAAAATTAAAGCAAGCCGAAGACGCTTTCCTGAATCCGCTCCGCGCCTGCGATGTGGACGCGCGCTCCTACCTCGGCCTGTCTCGTCTCTATCGCGCCACTTCAAATTATGCACGTGCGAAAAACTCCATCGACCAAGCCTACAAACTCGATCCTGACGATCCCGACATACAGCGCTCTTACATGTACTCGCTCAGCCGCTTGGAAGTGGTTGCATTTCTCCGCGCCTATCTTAGCCGCGAGACGGACGACGATGCAGAGCACCGCCAAAACCTCCAGCGCCAACTGGAGCTCCTCGAAGAGGAGAGCCAGCAAAAAGCGCGCTGCCGTATCACTTCCAATGTAACCGCCACGCAAACCAACATGGAAACTTTGCTCGAAGGTCCCAACCGGATGCGCGGTTACGGCTTAAAAGTGAAAGTAAACAACGCCTCCGCAAAATTGATGCTCGACACTGGCGCCAGCGGCATCACCATCGACAAGAGAATCGCGGAGAAGGCCGGCGTAAAGAAAATCGCTGATTCCTACTTGCGTGGTATTGGAGATCAGCCGGTCGCCGGTGGCTATACCGCCCTCGCCGACACTATACAAATCGGCGACCTGCAATTCGAAAACTGTTACGTGGAGGTAGTGAATCGCAACTCTGTCCTCGAAGACGACGGCTTGATCGGTGCCGACGTCTTCGCCAGATATCTGGTCGACATCGATTTCCCCAATGCGAAATTCAAGCTCAGTGAGTTGCCGCCGTATCCCGACGCTTCGCCAAAGGAAGCCGCGCAACAGGCCACGCTCGAGTCCCAGCCCTCCCACGACGCTCAGCGCCACGATCGTTACATTGCGCCGGACATGAAAGACTACACTCCCATTTTTCGATTCAGCCACATGATTCTGATTCCCACGCAGGTCAATAATTCTCCGCCCATGCTTTTCGCCATGGATACCGGCGCGTTTGACAACACCATTACGCCCGACGCCGCCCAGCAAGTTACCAAGATCATTCGCGACACGGATGCACGAGTAAAAGGACTGAGTGGTGACGTAAAAAAAGTTTACCTGGCCGACAAAGCCGACCTGAAGTTCGCCCATTTCAAACAGGATCGCCAGGACCTGGTCACCTTCAGCCTCGACAACATCAGCAACTCCCTGGGCACCGAAGTTTCCGGCCTGCTAGGCTTCCGCATGCTCTACATGCTCGATATAAAAATCGATTACCGCGACGGCCTGGTTGACTTCACCTACAACGAACCCGGCACCAAACCCAAACACTAACCGCCATTACGTCCAACGATCCAGTTGTAAAAGTTTGACGTCCTTTGTCCTAAAATTCGACAATAGCCAAAACGATTCAATCATGGGCAACCACCTTCGACTTCAATTCATTGATGATAGAGATGGGACTGGTTTACTGAGGGCTGTGGCGGAAGCTGACGGCTTTTCGGAACCCAGCGAGGCATCTTTTGATGTCGGAAGTCTTGAAGAATTCGCACGGGCAATAAATATTTTTCCGTTTCCTTCGGAAGACCATCGCCGCTCGATTAGCAGCGGATTCGGTTGCACGAAAGACGGAGAACTGGCACAGGAGCATCTCGGAATTTCCGTCTATTTGGCCGACGCCCGCCGCGGTTACCCGGGAATCCCAGTGAGAATGGCGACTCCGGTGTGGCCTGATACAAGACCAGACTCCAAGAAACAGGCGGTAGTCGAGATACTGGCCACCTATGAACCACTCTCCAGATTCAGCAAGCAGCTGCTGTTGGTCCTAGGTGGTTGGTTGAAAGAAGCTGTAATTGAAGGAGAGAGTCTGCCGTCGAAGTGGAGCTGGCAAAAAAATAATTGCGCTAGGCCGCAGCCCGGCATCTTGTCCGCCTACGAAAGCCCTGAAAGATAAGCCCTCGGCGCAAACGCCTTCTCTCCGACGAACTGCCCTCCCATAATCCGCACCATGCATCCCCGGTCCGCATCACTTGCGTCAAGGATTTGCACTCGCGTCCCGCAATTCACCAGCAGAAGTTTTTCAGCAGCGACAAGAAGAGAAATTCCCAAATCGTCCTTGGCCGTTTCGCAAGCGCACATTTCACCAAGAATTTCCCCGCTGATAGGAAGCAACACGTAGTTACGGCCCGCTTCGTCGCAGATAGTCGCAATCTGTCCCACCCATTCAGGGTGCGGAGACACAGCGGCGGGTTCCTTTTGTTGAAGGGCAGAAGCAAGCGTCGTCCCGGCGGCGTGCGGCTGAATTCTTTCCACTGCAGCGATGAATCGGTAACCGCGCCGCGGAAGCGTCTCGATGAAGCGCGGCTTCTTGTGCGAGTCGCAAAGCGCGCGCCGGAGCGTCTGAATCGCTGCGTTCACACCATGCTCAAAATCGACAAAGGTGTCCGCCGGCCACAGGCGCTCCTGCAATTCTTTTCGAGTGAGCAATTCGCCCGGCCGTTCCAGTAGCAATGCGAGAATCTGAAATGGTCGCGGAGGCAGGCGCACCTTCAAACCGTGCTTGCGAACTTCTCCAGTGTGGAGATCAACCTGGTAGGCGTCGAAGCGGACACCACCCTCAGATGGAACCTCGTCGCGCATAGTAGAAGCTGGGAAATGCATACTACCCCGCGCCCCGCCGGAACTCAACCTTCGCGCTCGTGAGCCTTGTAAGGCTAGTATCATCAGTTGTTTACACCTATGCCTTTTCTTTACCTCTAAATTACCTCCCGTGCATTGAACGTTTTCTGGTTTGGGACGACACTGCGCGTGCCATGAGGAACGAAATGAAAATTTCGAGTTCAAAGATTAGGAGAGAAAAGGAGACGATCATGAAAATCACGAGCGTGGTGAAAATTTCGGTGTTTGCAGCAGCTCTGGGATTTGCAGCCCTGGTGCCGGCGACGGCGCGAGCGCAGTCCGACGTGATGCCCGACTCTTTCGCATTTTCAGCCGAGGAGGCCATCTCAACGCAGCCAGCCGACGCGAAATTCGCGAAGGCCAATTTTGAAGGTAAAGTTTCGCTGCCGTACGACGTGAAGTGCGAGGGCAAGAATCTGAAAGCCGGACAGTATTCGCTTTCAGTAAAGTCAGACGGGATCAGCCACGTGGTCACTCTCCATGGCAGCGGCCAAGACGTCAACCTGCACGTCAGCGAACTGTCCGCCAACGCCGCAGCGAATGTGCGCGCGAATCAGCCATCGAACGAAGCAAGCCAGAGCGCGTTGCTGGTTGGAAAGTCGAGTGAAGGTCGCAAGGTCGAAGCCGTGTACGTGAAGGAACTAAACCGCACCCTGTACCTGAATACATCCTCGCAGGGAGCCTCCAGCCACATTGAACGCCTGCCCATTTCGTAGTTCGCTAGAGTAGAAACGCCCCGTAGGCGCCAGCCACGGGGCGTTCGTGTATCACGCAAAATAGAAGTGAGACGCTTTGGAGCAACTAATGCGCGAGCTTATCGAGCATGATCTTGCCTTCCTGGCCGCTTAACATCCCTTTGCGCACGAGAGCCACAACGATTTCGTTCACGGCCTAGAAAGGATCTTTTCCCGGGGTGGTTTGCGCCACGGATTCCAGATCATCTTCGTCCGGAATTTGATATGGGGGGAGGCGCCGCTCAGCTCGCCAATCCATTTATCAAGCAGCTCCATTTGTTCGGGGCCACGACCGTAAACTTAAGCCCCATCCCCATCCCGCATGATGTATTGGTGAGCTCCGCTTGCGCCAGGAACGGCGTTTTGTTCTTCATAATGCGCATTTTAACTACCATCGGTGTGCTATCTAAATAATTATGCATAATCAAACCCCTTTTGAAATGGTGACCAAGGATTGGAAACCGTGCCGTCTTAATTAGAACTGATCGGGTTGGGAGACCTCGCAACGCCCCGTCATCAACGGTCGACACCAACTCAATTTTTCGCTGGAGAACCCAGGCGCTCATTGGCGGATAGCTTTAATACGCGTTCAAGCCAGCGTGAAATCCTGTAGCCGGCTTTCCACGAATCGTACTCTTTCGGAACCCATACCTCGTACGTGATAACGCCATCCTCTGCCAAAACGCTGCTGATAAAACCGTCTTCTTTGGTGCTGCGGTTGTACAACCATTGTCCCACGTGGAATTTCGTCACCCTATGGTGGATCAACGCGTTTCCGCGTATCTCCTGGACCGCCCTGGCAAGCGTCGCGTCCCGGAATTTCTTCTCTTGCGCTTTATCAGCGACCTCATTACGGTACGATTTGGTTCAAAACAAGGCTGTGCAATACCGCACAGTTGACAAGAATCAGGCGCACTCTGTGACGTGTTAGGCACTAGACCGTCTTCCGGCCGACGAGGCTGCCTGACGGCAGGCGGGACCTGCTGTTTCCCGTGATGTTGACCTTGATGTTGATGTTGGCGTTGACGTTGCCTTCCTAGCGCCGGGCTTCAGCCCGGCATCTTTCTTGGTGCTTCTCTTAAATTTTCATCTTGAGCGAAGTTCCGCGCGTTTGCCAAAGTCATAGCCGGAGTATCCTCTAACCTTCAGGACAAGACTAGCCGCGCCGGAAGTTTATAACATCACTCCATCCCCGCTCCATCTGGTGTAATCTTGATTTGCGTCCTTGTAGCGCACTGGGACGTAGGTGGCTGCGTGAATAGCTTCACACAACAAGCTGGCTCGCTTTCCCTTTTCGCCAAGTGCGTCGCCGCGGTTGTCGGAATCGTCGTCATTTACGCCTTCTTCAGCGTCCTCGAACGAACTCTTCCTCGGCACTTTGGACGCGCCGACGCTCGCTATAAGGTTCGCAAATTCGTAGCCTTTTTTGGGTACGTCTGCGTCCTTCTTTTTCTCGGCATCCTCTTCGAAGACCGCCTCGGCCGCCTCAGTTTTGCAATTGGCGTAATCGGTGCGGGCGTTGCCGTCGCGCTGCAAGACGTGGTCGCCAGCATTGCCGGCGCTTTCTCCATCGGTTTTTCAAAACTCTACACGGTAGGCGACAGAGTTCAGATCGCCGATACGCGCGGCGACGTGATCGACATCGGCCTCCTGCGCACCACCTTGATGGAAACAGGGAACTGGGTCAGCAAAGATTTGTACAATGGCCGCCTCGTCCGCATCCCCAATAGCATGGTTCTGAAGGGCACCGTCTTCAACTACTCGCAGGGCTTCCAATTCCTATGGGACGAAATCAAACTCCTTTTCACCACTACCAGCGATTGCCGCTATGCCCGCGAAATGCTCATGCGCGTAGCCAGAGAATCGATCGGCGAGTACCTGATCGAAGCGCAAATTTCGTGGAGGGTAGTCAGCGACAATTATAAAATTGTGAAACCGTCGCTGGAACCCATCGTCACGCTCAACGTGAACAACGGCTCGCTCGAATTCGGCCTGAGCTACGTAGTCGATTACACCAAGAGAACTGCCAAGCAGGACGAGCTCTTCTCAAAAATTGTAGAAGAAGTAGCCAAGAGCGACGGCCGCCTGCAATGGTCCTCCTCCACAGTAACAACCACGGTAAACGTCCCCGTGAGCGCGCCAGTGTCACAGGCCCCCGGCGCGACACCATCCCAGCAACAGGTTGCCGCCTCGAGCGCACCGCCATCGCAATCGCCGCCCGCATCCAAGCCGCCCACACCACCTTCATCTCGCGCCACAGGCCGTTCGGCAAACTCCGACTAGCCGTACGCTTTAGGTTGTCTTCGTAGCGCCGGGCGTCACGCCGGCATCTTGCCTTTGATTTTGTTTTGCGTTCTCGCTCCGAGCGAAGTCCCGCGCGCTTTTCCTTTCCCCTGGATTTATAGGGCGCGGGGCGCAGTTCGAAGAATCTGCGTCCGTCGTTGGTATTGTCGGTCTTCAACAGCGAATGACATGCCCATTCCTCCGCAGATCCCGCACGATTTTCGCTAAGCCTCTTTGATTTAATATGTTACGGGAATGCAAAGGAATTATATTGACATACAACATATCGTACGATATACACTAGGACATAGCGCAAGCTATTGCGAGATGGCTTCCGCCTATGGGAGATCTAGATGAACAGACATTACGAATTCAGTTGTCACGAACGGCATTCCCACCACGGACCCTTTGGTCGCAGAGGCAGATTCTCTGGCCGCTTCGGAGCAGCCTTTATGGGCGGAGGGCCAGGTTTCAGATCCGCCAGAATCCTTGCGTCAGGCGATCTTCAGTTGATTATCCTCGCGCTGCTTAGCGAAAAGCCGCGCCACGGATATGAAATCATCAAGCAGATCGAAGAGCATTCCAGCGGGACATACACTCCGAGTCCGGGAATGGTTTACCCCGCGCTCACCTATCTCGAAGAAATGGGTTACGCAGCCTCGGAATCCGAAGGCAACAAGAAACTTTATAGCATAACCGAAGCTGGCACTGCTTACCTGAACAAGAACCGCCCAAGCGTCGAAGAAACTCTCGAACAACTGGCGCGTTTCGGACGCAAGATGTCCGACTTCCAAAAGCGCTATGTGGAAGAGAACGAAGAGAGCGAAGACTCCCGCGATGATTCGCGTCATGGAATCAAAGCCGAGTGGCGGCAAGCCAAGCAAGAATTTCGCGAGCTTCGTACCGACTTGAAGTCCGCGCTCTATGAAAAATTCGACGCGCCGCCCGAGGAAAGAAAAAGAGTCTTCGACATCGTTCGTCGCGCCATCGAAGAAATCCGAGCCAAAAAATGATGACTTTCTTCCCAGCTCCGACGCCCCCAAAAAGGGCGCTGAAGTTGAACCCAGAAAAACCCGGTCGCGCGATCGAAGAAGTGACGCCTGGGCCGCCCGCAACTCCCGAAAAAAACGCCTGAGCTGAATACCAAGAAGGCGCACCGCGCCATTGGAACACAAAAGGTCTGGTCCGGGGCCTCCTGGCTGGATAAATCTCTCTTCCGTAGAGCTCAGATGCTAACTCTAGAGCGGCAGGCGTTTACTTTTTCCGTAAGATGACCAGAGCCAGCGGGATCGTGCTTAGCCCTCCAATCAGCGCAAGAACACGTCCGGCGGATTTTCGCTGCCGATAGTTTAGTCTCTTTGAGAGGAAAAGCCCTATCCCGATACCCAACGCCACGCGAGTTATCGCGATGAGCCCAATCTCGGGGATGGTAAGCTCGTGTTCTCTCATATCAATCCTCCGCCGTCCCAATCTTGCCACGCCGAATTATTTTCTCCGGGTTTGGAATTCTCGCCATAGCCGCTTTTTTAAGACAGTGATTGGCCTGCTGTTCAGTTGTAGCCTGCGGCTATGCCGACGCCGGCCGCGGTCTTCGCGCTGACCGACTCACGGCTTGGCGCGATCGCCGCGGAAGCGCTCGGGCTGTGCAGTTGGGCTGACACGTCGATGGCGGGCATGACGAAGCCAGTGGCTTGCGCGCGACTCTGTTGCAGGCGCAAGCAGTCCTCGCGAAACTCGAGCGCTGTCTCGCGACTGTGTTTTGGGCCGCGCAACTCACTCTCCATGCGCGCGAGAATGATTTGGTACGCGGTCTGCGCGTCCGATTCGCGCGAAAGAATGTTGCTGGCACTTAACCCCACACGCACGATTGTGCCGGAACTGTTTGCGCCGGCGCTCGTTCCCGCACCAGTCGATGCTGCGCTCGATGCGTTGGCGACTTTGTCTGCCACGTCGGCTGCCGCTGCGTTCGCCGATCCGGCTTCGCGTGCGGCGGCTGACGAGGCGTAATCGTCGCGCCAACTTAGCCAGAGAGCGCCGTTTGCGTCCACCGTGATCTCGCTGCCATCGGCGAGCTTCGCGAAGACGCGCTTCAAATAGCTGCGATCAGGAATAATTTCCACATGGATGGCTTGGTCCACGGCGGCGTCGAGGTTCGCGCGAAACTGTCTCCAATCATCGTCCGTGCCAACGACTTCGTCGCGCGCGGATTTTTCTTGGGCGGCAAGCTGCTGCACGCTGACGGTCTCTCCACCCGCCAAACCGCTAGCCATCGGATCGAGATTGGTACCCGCGTCAATCGCGTTTGCCGACGGATTCTTTTCAAACTCATGCTCGGGATTGAATCTCGCCGTAAGAATATAAGACGCTGTGACAGCCGGGACGGCCTGCCACGCCAATACGCCGAGCGGAATCACAAGTTTTTTCGAATGGTAAAGCTGCTCCGTGCCGCTGCGGCATTCCTCGCTGCGCTTGATCGTTCCGGGCACTTGCGCAAAATGCAGAACGCGCAAGTCGAGGTCGGGGTTTTCTTTCGCATAGCGTGTGAAGGAGCGGGCCACCGCTTTCGGGCTGGTCATGAAAAAATCGTTTACGGCATCGCGTCGCGCCGCGTGCGGGAAATAAGTGTTCATTACGCGCTTGGTGAAGTCCGCACAATTCCGAAACGCGCCATTGAAGTGGTTCACGTTGGGCAGGGAATTGAACTCAGCGATGAGCGCGCGGTCCTGGTCCGCGGAAGTTTTCACCACGAAAAAGTACATGCTGCGCTCGAGCGTGGCGCCCACCATTTCGCGCCACTCGGAGCTGTTGCTGTAGCGGCAGCGCGCGCCGGTGCAAATCGTGGAAAGATATTTTTCGCGATAGCGCTCTTCCAGCGCTGCCTTGATTTCCCGCGAAGATACCAGCGGACGGTCGCGCGGATCTTCCACGCCGTAAAGATAAATGCTGAGCGGAACGATGTTCCACTCGTAAGGCTGGTCTTCGCCAAGCGTGGTGTAATTGCTCAGCACGGAGCCTTGTTCGCCGGGCCGGCACAACCGCATTTTCACCGGCGAGCCGTCGGGACAAATATTCGAGAGGTAGACCGCGCTGTGTCCCGAGCCGGTGATCCGCGCGACGCTGGTGTCCAGCGATTCGTTGAGGATCACGCCCGCGTCGGCAAACGCCGAGGTGACGGCGGCGAAGCAGAGGAGCGCTACCACCGCAATTGTTGCGCACGCCTTTTTGGCCAAGGAAAGAAACAGCAGATCCCTCGAACTGCGTCTCGCGCCCCCGGAAACCGGGGGAAGAGCAAAAGCGCGCGCGACTTCGCTCGGGATGACAGTGTAGATATTGTTTGCGGTATGTAGCTGTCGTGACAAAAGTCCTCCGAACGCGCGCTGCCGAAATTGTCTTGCGAGTCGCGAGTTCAATTCACTCGCTGGCGAATCCGGGCTGGGAGTGAACTGCCGCGGCAGCAATACTTCCGCGAATAAGTTCAGGACCTGGCGCGACCCTCGGGAACCCTTCCTCCGAAGATCGCGCCAATGTCGCTGGTAGGTCGTTTGTTGAACACCAGCAACCGGCGAAAGTTGCAACTCGCTATGTCTGCTTGAAGTTAGATGCTTTGAGCGGGGCGATTCGGGACAAAGTATTTGCAGATAAGTTTCGTTCGCTGAGTGAAGTGGTATGACCAGTTGAGATTAATTTTCTTCAAAGTTCGCGATTAGGGGAGTTGTGGCCTTTGTTTTCAATAAGTTGTGGCGATTCTAATGCTGAGCATTCGCGATCGGAAATGTATTTTCGCGATTCGCTAATGTGTCTTCTGGCCCCGGGTAGTAATTCTTCTGTCGTCTGTTTTTGAAGAAGTTACGTCGCTTTCTGCTTGTGAAACAGAACCGCTAGAAATGTGAATTTGGTGAGTAGATTTGCGCGCTCAATTCAGAAGCGGAGAACAGCGGGGAATTCTTCTGGGGTTGCGCCGGAAGGGGCCGCGCACGGCGCGGCAAGGTGTCGGTCAACAAGCGACCGACTGTTTTTTATTTTGAGCTGAACAGCGCTCGCGTTCGGCTTGCGCGAGGGCGCGTCTCGCACTAATTCCCAAAATGGAGCAGGCTGCGGCTCCCAACACCTTTGCGACCGATTCAGCCGCGTCCTCGTGGTGAGACCCGGGCGGGCGCGGGCGACGAATGCGGCTCGTTTTAAGTTGTAACCGTACGGAAGTGCTAGCCAGTCATTTTGATTCGACAGATGACAGCGATTTACAGTGACGCGTGATTTTTTGAAGAAGCAACCGCTCCCTTGCTCGTCAGGGCGAGCAGGGCCTTTCGTTCCTCGGGTAAACCTTCGCTTGGAATGCGAAAGAGGTGCAACGGTTAGTTTATAGTTACTCTTAAGATAGAGTAAGTAGTTGTGCTGATTGTAGTGGGAAACGGCGGGGCTAAGATTCTCCCATGGCGCACGGGAGGAGGCGGCGGAGCGATGGTGTTGGCGTCTTAGATCCCGCAGACCCATCGCTATACATACTGGCGGAGCCGAAGTCGCGTCCTAAACTGGGGAATTGGTTATTGTTCACGGTTTTGGCGGGGGCTGCTGTAGCGCTTGTACTGTTTGTGATTGAAACGCTGATATTTTGAAACGGATATTCTTCCGGTCACTTCGTGGCCTCATCCCCGGGCTCGACTAACCGTCGACCCGGCAGCCCTGTATGCGACCTGGGCGGCCCGAGATTCCGTCTACTTCGTAGACTCTCCCCCCCGGTTCGAATGAGTCATCTCCCGGGCGTCGACATTAAAAGCGATATCAAATGCGGGTCATGCTGATGAATCCTTGGAGTTGTTTGTGGTGAACTTCGAATATCCTTGCTGGCAGAAGCCTTTGCAGCAAGCTCTGGACGAAAGCGATCTGCAAAAAGTGGTAGAGAAGTTATCCGTTGCGAAAGCCGTGATATTCGTGCGCATGCAGGAGTTGAACGGGTCGACGGATGGCCATAAGGAATCGGAAGCGATCCGCGAAGCGTGCAAAGAGCTGCTGAGAATCCAAGCGCGGCGGCTGAAGTGGCCCGTGCCCGGCGAAATACTGGAAGGATACGAAGAATAATTCCCGCCTCTGAAGTGTAGGTCAACTCTCTCCAAAAATGCGGTGGTTCTCTGCTTTGGCTTGGGAAAGTCTGATCCTGAGTTAGCGAGGGAAAAGAGGGTGGCCGCGGATGCCGCCGTATTCGAGCCGCGGAAGTGTCTAAATTGTTATACGTATAAGTACTGATGCGGTGGACAGGTTTATTGAAAGTGAAGTAGTTAGAAGGTGAGTCAGAATTCGCTTACCGCTATTGGAACAGTTGTGTATTGCGTTCAGGACGAAGGATTCTCAAACTGGAGGTATGAAAGAGAATCGGCGGAGCCGGCGGATTCTGGCGAGCGTTCCATTGGAGATTCAGTCCGGTGGGGAGCCGCAGGCTGCGTTGACGGCGGTGATCAACCTGAATGGAGCGCTGATTTTGTCACCGATAAATTTGCCGGCGGGGTCGGACATCAGCATCAGGAACAGTGAGACGGGCGTCGAGACGCATGGGCGCGTGGTTTGGTGCGGAACCCGGGACGGGACCGGGTCGTACAAGTTGGGCATCGAATTTCGAGAGGCGTCGGCTGAATTTTGGGGAGCGCATTACAATTCTTACGCTGAAGAAGCGCCGTGAACTTGTTGCAAGACATTTTCTCTCCTGAGCAAGAAATCCCCCCTTTGTGATCGCAAAGCTTCAAATCAAATTATTTTTAAGGGCTGAGGTAACTTCGTCGAGTGAGTAACGTCGATCGAAATCCTTTTCAGTCGTGCCTTTAGCCACCACATAAAATGCCGTTCAAAGTCTACTTGCATTCTTACCTTGAGATCAGTGGCGAAGGGTCGGCGGAACTTTCGCCGGGTCTTTCTGCTTTGTGGAAGACTATGAAGCCGATTTAGACCAGGTGACTCCGCGCTTCTTTCGCAAGGCAAATCATAATTCGCGTCTGGTAATGATGCGGATTGTGAAGTTGCGCTTTCCGGTGCTTATACTCGCCCTGGTTTCCTTAAGGAATTTCGAATGGGCGTTTTAGCTGGAATGGGCCATCAATATGGTTTTTGCGTTGTATCTGGCAGTAATAGTTGTATGGCTAGAATTTTTCTGGCATTGGTAACTTCGGGCAAACCCCAAATCCACTTTTTCGGTTAACGCCTTTATCAGGCAGGTGAGCCTTCAAAAATGGCTAAGAGATGGTACCTACGAAATAAAAGTTTAAACTCCTACTCGATGTTTTGTTACTAGGAGCGATTGACCGATGGTATCGTAGCAAAGGTATGGCGTATGCGAACAACTTCTGGCCCAGGGTCAACGTCGTTTCGACGCCTGAGGACAGCTTTTCAATGAGATGCACGCTCCTCGCGAGATTTCTGGTTTTATTATTATTCCTCGGAGTTGCCGGCGGCAGCGCGAGGGCGTGTGAAGACCGTCAGAACTTACGAGCGACTTCCGTTGGGCCGGGCTTTCCGTTTGCAATCGCCGATTTCGATGGCGACCTTCTTCCGGATTTAGCTAGCGTTCAGGCAGGACCAAACAATTCCGGCCGTACTGATTACCGCATTCAAGTTCAACTTTCCTCAGTTGGGCGACAATCTCTCCCACTAGTTGGCCCATCGGGCGGCCTGTTCATTGAAGCGCGCGATGTCAACGGGGATCGCGCCGTAGATCTGATCGTTTCAACCGCTTGGCACAGACAGCCACTAGCGATATTTCTCAACAATGGCCATGGCATCTTTTCACGAGCTGAACCATCGGCTTACTCCAGGGCATTTATCGAATCTAACGAAAATTGGGTTTCAGAATCGGAGCAGACAAGAGCTGGCATCGCTGCTCGCCAGAATTCTCGCACGTGGACTTGCTTCGGATCAGGAATCCAACCATATGTCCAATCGAAAGCGGATTCGGTTCCAAGTCCCAGTCGAGGATTTTATTTTGATTGCTTCTTAATCTCCCACGCAGGGCGCGCACCACCGCTCGAAACTCTCCGTTCCTGACCTGATTGTCCTAACTGGTTCTGTGAACCTACGGGCTAGTGTTCTGGAGTTCCCTTAAAGGGAGCAGGAGTCATTCGAAAATTCGCGTCGCCTCGCGTTTGCAGCGACGAGTTTTCGGACCTTTTTCCCGACTATCGTAAAGCTGTTGGCGACCGCGACGGATATGGCACTGAGCATGGTTTCAATGTCGACGGACGGCGAGAAAGAGATGAAAAAACGGATGTGTCCTTATGGCGAAAGCGGCATGGTGTGCAGGTCACGTCGCCACGGAGCGACTGAATCCCTGTTACATGTCTTAAAGATCGTTCCGTTCCGATGCGAAGAGTGCGGAAAGCGATCCTTGGCGTGGGCCAGGAATGCGGGTCATCAAGTTTAGCTACCTATTTGAACCCTATGGTCGACGATTTCTTGAAATATAAAAGGATGTATCTCCGAATTCCAACGCCACGCGGCGTTTGGGTGTCCTGGCGCGACGCCATCCGCCAAGATGTCTCGCGCGTGCGGGAAGTGGGCTATGGGGGTCTGTTCATTTCGACTCCCAATCCCTTGGCGGTCGGCACTGTTCTCACTTTGTTGCTCTCAGTTCCAGAAGGCGAGATCCGTGCGGGCGCTATTGTGCGGAACGCATTCCCGGATGAAGGAATGGGGGTTGAGTTCAGCGAGATGGGCCAGGAAGCGTTTGCTCGTCTAGAGACTCTCTTAAACCGGCTGCGGCTTTCGATGCAATCGGAGGGCGTTAAACCAGTGTAGATAACCATGGAGATCCCAAGGTGCCAGGCGATGTGAATTGGAGGCGCACAATTGAAAGACATTATAGAGGCGATCGCAAAAGCGTTAGTGGACAAGACGGACGCAGTTCAGGTTCGTGTGATTGAAGGCGAACAGGTCGTCGTGTTTGAGTTGCGAGTCCATCCCGACGACTTGGGAAAAGTAATCGGGCGGCAAGGACGCACGGCCAAATCCATCCGTACTTTGCTGGGCGCGGCGGGAATGAAATACAAAAAGCGCTTCACGCTGGAAATCCTTGAGTAGAGGCAGATTACACTTTCGATCAAGGCGATTCATGCACTCAAGCATCGGCTCTCAGGATCGCAGGAACTTGCATAGGGACAAGAAAGTTGCTGGCGAGAAGATAGGCAAACAAGTGTCCAATGGGTGGCGCGCGCCGCAGCTGGGTGGCAGAAACCATTCCATTCGTCTCACTCCATTCCCAACCGCTAGCCGAAACACCCTTCAGTCTTTCCCGCAGTTCCGTAGAGGTCATCGGATAGGCGTAGATACGCACGTTCTGTGCGAAAAGACGTGCAAGTGCCTCCAGAAGGGTCCCTTCGAGATTGCCGTAAATGCCCTCCAGCGCTCGAATGATCAGGGAGAGACCTGCGACGAAGCGGACAGGCTCCTGCGTATAGCGATTTACGAGAGCTGTCATATGATCGAGCTCGCGTTGGCGAAAAAGGAGTACATCCCCGCCAGCGGCGAGAAGGGCATCGATACGACCAAGCAAGTCTGGAATCTCCGGCGCCGGTTCGGCTGACGTGAACGGAGCAGTTGTCAGGCAAAAAAAACCAGCGGGCGCCGCACTTGGTTCGCCCAGCTCCTTCCGAAGCTCCTGGATCCCGGAAGCCAACAATCGCATGTGAACTTTCGAGTGAGCTGAATCCTCGTGGTCAAAGTTTCCCGGCGCGAGCACCACGGCTTTCTTGTAGAGAACCTCGGTAGGAGGAACAGTTGGGCCCTTGGAGGGGAAAAATACAGTCTCGGCGAATCCTGCCTTCACTAAATGGGCTAGCAGAGTACGGCGATCCCAACTCTCGAATGCTGGCCCGCGAAGATCCACGTAGTCGATCTCGATTCGCTGCTTGACCACGTCTTGTGCCAAGCCTGCTAGAAATGATTCCTCGGTTTGCAATTCATAGAACGCCGCGTAAATGAGATTGACACCCAGAATACCGATGGCTTCCTGCTCGAGGACATTCGCTGGATCGCACATATTGATGTGCAGTAGGACGTCGTTTGGCGGGCTGCCGGGTTGCAACTGAAACCGGAGACCGACCCAACCATGCGGGTCGTTAGTTCCGGCGAAGTTACGCGCGGAGACAGTATCAACAAAAGAAAAGAAGCGCGTTTGCATCCCACGGGTTTTGTTTAACTGCGTGAGAAGCTGGGCCCATTCCTTGTCCAGCATTGCCTCGAGTCGCTGCCTGGAAACGTAGCGCGATCCGGAGCCATAAAGATCGTCGCTGACTTCCTTGTCGTAGGCGGAAATAGTTTTGGCGACCGTGGCGGAGGCGCCTCCCACTACAAAGAACCAGTGCGAGACTTCCTGTCCGGCACCGATTTCGGCGAAAGAGCCGAAGGCGGCGGCATCGAGATTCAGTGTGAGCGCTTTATGGTGAGTGTCGCGTTTTTCAGTGGAAGGCATATTCAGGCGACCTTCTAACAGGCGCGTAGCATCGGTGACCAACTAGCGTAACTCGGCGCACAGGGCCAATTTTACCCGAGATTTTGTTTTTGAAAAAAGAGGCGCATGGCAGACTCACACGCGCCTCGTTACAAATACTTCAAATTTTCGTGTACCTCAGGGATCACCTCCTTATCGACACAATATGTCGATACCGTAATTCAGTAGTGTCCCAACATTGTGCCTCTTGCCTTCCGTAAATTATTGATGAGAAATGCATAAGCGGCAAATTCTTTTGGTCTCGATTTGAACTCGGTTCTGCGACCCTGCGGAGCATAGCTTCGTGGGGGGCATCGATGAACCGAGGCAAGCTGGTGTTTGCGCAACTGATGCAACATCTTCCGTTGACCACCTTTCGTCGTTGCGTCGCCCGCTATCGAGGCGCGTTCAAAGTGAAGTCCTTCTCGTTCCTGGATCAATTCCTGTGCATGGCGTTCGCTCAGTTGACCTTTCGGGAGAGCCTTCGAGACATCGAAGTATGTCTCCGCGCGCAAAATTCCAAGCTCTATCATCTCGGGATTCGTTCGGCGGTGGCTCGTAATACGCTGGCCAATGCCAACGCTGTGCGCGACTGGCGCATCTATGCTGATTTTGCGCAGAGCCTGATCGGCATCGCCCGGCCGTTGTATGCGCAAGAGTCCTTCGGCGTCCATCTGCAAGAAACCGTCTACGCGCTCGACACCACGACTATCGATCTGTGTCTGTCGGTATTTCCGTGGGCGGTATTCCGCACGGCCAAGGCAGCCATCAAGCTGCATACACTGCTCGATCTGCGCGGCAACATCCCTACCTTCATTCACATCAGTGAGGGCAAGGTGCACGAGGTCAACATTCTCGACCAACTGCTGCCCGAGCCCGGCGCCTTCTACATCATGGATCGTGGTTTCCTCGACTTCGAGCGCCTCTATCGCTTTCACCAAGCCGGCAGCTTCTTCGTGACCCGCGGCAAGTCGAACCTCAAGGTCCAACGCCGCTACTCGCATCCGGTCGATCGCAAGACGGGGTTGATCTGTGACCAAAGTGTCGTCCTTACTGGCTTCTACTCGCACCAAGGCTTCGAGGCACCGCTGCGCCGCATTCGCTTCAAGGACCCCGAAACCGCCAAGACCCTGATCTTTCTTACCAACAACTTCGTCTTGCCAGCATTTACGATCACCGAACTATACCGCTGCCGCTGGCAAGTAGAGCTCTTCTTCAAATGGATCAAGCAGCATCTGCGAATCAAAGCTTTCTTCGGAACTTCGGAGAACGCGGTCAGGTCACAAATCTGGATCGCCGTCTCTGTCTACGTTCTGGTCGCCATCGTCAAAAAGCGATTGCATCTCTCGGCCAGCCTGTATGAAATCCTACAGATCCTCAGCCTGACCATGTTCGAGAAAATCCCGCTGGATCAACTACTTGCACAAACGATCAGCGACGAAATTCAACCGGTTTCCGATAACCAATTGATTTTGTTCGCATAACGTTGGGACACTACTGACCGTAATTATAAAATCATTTCTTCCTGGGAACAACGCGCATTTAGCAGAGAATTATTCCAATTTCGCGCCGCGGCTCTCGGACGCCCGGTGCATGGACGATATGTTGTTGTGCGGCACTGAGCGGAACTGCGATCAGCAGTGGGGAATTGACGAAGAGCGATTACTGCCGCGACCAGACGCCGGGCAGTGGTATGCGGTTCCGCTCTGCACAGGCGTGGGCCGATAATCACAGATGCCCACTGGCGCTGACAAGCGGGATTGGGAATTCAGAGAAATAGAGGCCGACGATCCCTCTGTCTGCGAAGTTGCAATTGCCAGTTGGTGGAGTTCATTAAGTGTTTCCAAACTGCCGACAATATGGCGGCTTCCAGTAACGACCACACTGACGAGTGAGCCAAAATTGCGGTAAAACGTGCGCGGGCTCAGATTTGCGCGTGTCTGAAGGAAGGGAAGGGCGAAAGCAGTCTGTACCAGCAGAAATATAAGCAAAACTACGGCCAATACTAGTATGCGTCGGGGCTGCAGTTGGCGATGGGCCATGGCTTCCACTCCTGTCCGCTCCTTCTACGACGTTAGACGGCATGACCGTAAAAAGGTCAGCTAAAGATTTGCTTCTCCGGGTCAAGCATTTAGCCGGGGACATAACCGAATAATTATGTGGAACTTAACTGGTACGGTTGCGCGTTAGAACGAAGCCGCTGGCGGGAGGACGCTTCGCCTGCTATGCTTCTAGCGTCATGCCGCAACCTAGCGCTTTTAACTGCGATTTTCGCTTTTCTCTGATTTTCCTAAGCTGTGCAAAAACGAAAGACTACAGAGGAAAAAGGACTCAATTCCCATAGCCGTTAAATCGGCTCCAGCCATTAGCCCGCATCCACCGCAACCGCCAGCGGCCACCTTCTAACGGCTCTATCGAACGCGCCAAGAGCACCTCGCCCGACTTCACGCTTTTGCGAAAACGCGCCTCCGATAGAGCACTAATGTTAATCAGACCAGATCTCCTAGAACAGAGAGGACAATCAGGCCGCTCCTGCCTGCACTTGCGCCTTCGGAAAACAAATCTCGAGTATCGGCCCGCTAAGTTTGGCGGCGACTGCCGATGGCTCGACATCAGCAGGCAATTCTAAGGTACGGAAAACGATCTTATTTTTTCGCTGTGAGTTTTTTTCCTCCGTCACTTGTCCGATGCGAGAATCTCGCTCTTTACCGCAAATCGTAACGTGACGAGGAGAAACCAAAATCTCAATTGTGCCTTCTTCGAATCCTCCTATATCAGTTTCGACCCAGATGTCATCGTTGCGAATCATCTGGCCATAGCAGAGCGGCTTTACCAACTCAGATTCTGCACGGCGCCAATTTTCGATTTCATGGCCAATACCGCAAGGCTGCTCTAAAAAGGCGCGTCGAGCGACGATCCCTTGTACGCGCGTTAGCTGGTCTTTCGCAGACACTAGGGAAATCTTGAATTGTTTTTCGACTTGTCTTGGCAATCTATCCGAATTCATAGGAAGCCTCCTACGGGCGTCGTTCTATTCTTTTTTCATCGGAACTCCGCTCTCTCTTTAGGATACCACTACCCTACGGCGAGGTACCTCCTGTCCCACTGCTGTGACATGAGAATTGGAAGATTTAAGCGCCAGGTCTGCGCTGTGATGATGTTGGAAACGTCAGTTTGGAATTGCAGACTCGGCGAGGAGCTGTTGTAAATAGATTTTCCAGACAGCAGCATGGGAATGCGTACCGTGACCGAAGGTTTGTTCGGAGATGGGTAGCAGGACAAATTTGCCGTGCTTCACGCGCTGGATTTCGCGTTCAGCCATGCCGAGTTCGGGCGGGTTGATGAAATCGTCAGCGGAGTTGATGTGCATGACATGCGCCTGAATGGTTTCAAGTTTGGCGGAGGGGTCGTAATTTCGCGAGGAATCGACGGCGTAGAGAAAATCGTTGGCGTCGACAGCTCCGACGATGCGCGCCATGGTGGCAGCGAGATATTTCTCAGCGGCCTCGCGCGTCGGCAAATCTTCCTGCATGTGCAGCGAAGCGCCGCCTGCGATGATCAGAAAATCGCCGGAGATTTGCACGGCGGCACGCGGCTCTTCAGTGTAGTCGCCGTTTTTCCAGTCAGGATCCTGCCGGATGCCGTCAATCACCATCTTGCGCCAAATGCGATTGCGTCCGGCGATCTGCACGGGTAAGCAGGCCAGCGGCATGAGGGCGTCCATGAAATCCGCATAGGCTCTCGCCCCACATCCACGAATGCGCGCAGCCCATGGAAGTGCCCATGATCAGGCGAAGATGGTTGACGCCCAACCCTTTTTCGACAAGCTCGTGCTGCAGTGTGACCATGTCCACGTATTCGTAGCGCGGAAAATGCGCATGGAGGCCGTCGCTCGGCTTACTGGATTTGCCGCGGCCGATGTTGTCCGGAAGAACCAGAAAGTATTTGTTTGCGTCCAAAAGCTGGCCGGGACCGAAGAGCTCTCCAGCGAAGATGGAATGAAGAAAATTGTTACCGCTCCCACCGGTGCCGTGAAGGATCAGCACCGCGTTGGTGGTGCGGCCGGTGGCGTCCTTAACGGGCGTTCCGAGCGTGTAGTAGTGGAGGCGGATTTCCGGCGGCGTCTCGCCGGATTGGAAATGGAAGTCGTGCACGACGTAATCACCCTCCGTTGGAGCAGGCCAGTTTTGTGAGGGGTTCGTTGATGTCTGAGCGAAAGACGGAAGGGCGCAGAGGAGCAATGTGAAAACCACCGCGCAAACTAATGCTAGAGTCCGTAGTTTATGGTTCATGGGCCTTCCTGGGAAGGCATCGCGCGTGACGCAATTAACAGTTAAACGCGCAAGGATAGCGTGGAGGAGTATACACCGATAGCTGAACCGCGGAAGCTGGGACAGAGCTAAGAATTGAAGGTTCGCAGCGCCTATTGCTTGTCATAGACGGAGTTCTCTTTGTGATCGTCTGCGTCGTGAGTGAGAGTTCGACCGTCAGCCGCAAGCGTCCACGTATCGATGACCGGCTTAAGCCCGGTAACAACGACCGTAACGTTAGGGACCTTGATGTCAAGCGTGGATTCGATGACCAGTACCGACTCGTGCCAGCTCGCCCTTGAAGTCAGTTGACCTGACGACATATTCTGCGTGACGCGCTTCTGCCCATCCGGCGTGTAGGTTTCCGTCGACTTCTTGCCATCTGTTTTGTAATGAAAAGCGATCGCCGACTTCTTGTAATCGATGACGATCGTTTCGGACTTGGTCGTATTGTCCTTCGCGAGCGTGCTCTTCGCGGCGTCGAGAACCCAAGTACCGGAGAAGTCGGGTGCCGCGGTGGTTTGGCCAGCGCCGAGAACATCACAGCAAGGACCAGCATAATCGTGACCAGAGGTTGACGCATGACAGTGGCCCGTCCCTTTGGTGAGGACTGTAATACATTTCGCGCAATAAAATTTTCGCAACTCCTGATAACGCGCTTTCCGAACATGTCCGGTTGCAATCGGGCCGTTCACAACCGCCCATAGGTCCAAATCTCAAATTCCGGATACAATTGTGTGTGTGGACAAAATTTAAGGCGGCGCGCACTATGAAAAATCGCAATCTTGCATCGGTCTTAACCTTGAGCTTCAGCCTCGTGGTGCTGCCTTTGCTCGCGGCGCTGCTACCTGCGAGTGTGCGCGCGCAAGCCAAGCCCGCGGCGGACGCTGACATCGTCGCGCGCGTGAACAACGACGTCATCACGTTCTCCGATTATCAGAAAGCCGAGCAGCAATTGCGCGACGAGGCTGCCCACGATTGTCAGGGCTGCCCGCAGGACCAGATTGACGCACAGTTCAAGCAGCAGCAGAAGGATTTGTTGCGCGGCATGATTGATCAGTCGCTGATGATACAACGCGCGAAAGACATGGGCATCAGCGTCGAATCAGACCTGGCCAAACGCCTCGACGAAGTGCGCAAGCAGAATGGCCTAGCCACACTCGACGATTTGCAAAAAGGCGTCGAAGCTTCCGGCCTCAGTTGGGAAGACTACAAGACCACCATTCGCAACGGGCTGCTGCGGAAGGAAGTGGTGCAGCGCGAAGTCGGCTCGCGCGTGGATATCTCCCCTGACGAAGTGAAGCAATATTATGATGCGCACCCCCAGGAATTCACGCTGCCCGAGCGCGTAACGCTGTCGGAAATTTCGGTGAGCACGGAAGGAAAAATCCCGGAGGAATTTGCTGCCTTGCGCAGCAAAGCGGAAGGTCTGCGCACCAGCGTCATCAACGGCGACGATTTCGGCCAGGTCGCGCGGCTTTATTCCCAGGGCAGCACGGCGAAAGACGGCGGCGCTATCGGTACTTTCAAAAGAGGAGATCTCCCGCCACAGATCGAAGATGTCGTTTTCCAAATGAGCAGAGCCCAGATCACCGATGTGATCCAGACCCGCACCGATTTCGAATTCCTGTTAGTCGATGATCATCTACAGGCGGGATTGCAGCCCCTGGACAAAGTGGAAGCCGACATCCGCAACACCATACACGCGCAGAAAGTGCAGCCCCTCTTGCGCGATTACCTCGCCGAACTCCGCGAACAAAGCAACATCATCGTGAAGCCCGGCTACAACGACAGCGCCCAGCTCTCCGGCGCCAACCTCACCTCGCCAGACAAGTCTCACCTGTAAACGCCCGATTCCGATTCGTGCGTTCGTCACCGCGTTTATCAGGTATTAATCTTCAACTAGCGTAAAAGTCATTTTCAATAGAAGGTTACCTGGTTTGGACGCTACACTTGCTCCTGCCAGTTTTAATCTTGGTGGGACCTCACGGGGAAGGCGGGCTAACGGCATCCGAGAATGGTCAATCGGCGAGTACTGGTGCACTGGACCTCCAGCGTCGTCAATGAGCGGTTTGGCGTGCTTCCGAACTTCTTCCAGCTCTCGCCCGAGACCCCCCGAGATCACCGAAAAACTGTGGGGATTTGCCCAAGCTGCCTATCTCGATAACCCTCTGCCATCTGTCTTTAAGGAACGACTTTTCGTCCATCTTTCTCGCTTTTGCGCAGTCCGTTACTGCATCGCCCGCCACACAGGTTTCTTAATTGATTCTAATGCTTTGGGTACGAAGATAACGGCTGTTTTCCCGGCCGAGCCAATCCGGGCGAAGGAACGGGGCGGGATTTCACTACACGGCATCGCTTGATCGCCTCGCCACAATGGTCAAACTCGAGCAACTCTGGGTTTTTCCGCCGTAAATTGATGGTTTCGTAGGTCGCATAACCGGGTGCGCCGTGAAAGGTGGTGGTCCACAGCGGGAGTTTAGACCCGCCCGGGAACTGGTTCGCTCCACCAGGTAGCAATCGGAGCAGCAGTGGAGGCAACGAGACTGCTGAAGCCTCTGGTGCAAAGGGTCGCTATAGGCGACTCGGCAAGCATGCAGGCCGTAACGTGTGTGAACGCTGAGCAGGCCTCGAAAAGACTAATGCAGGAGCCGACCCGCTCGGTTTCGGGGAAGGCCGAAGCTGATGGGATGGTGAGAGCGAACAAGATTCCGTCAGTCCTGCCGGGGCATTGGCGACGGCATGTAAGCAAAGGGGACCATACGCAACACGGGAAGTCCCAGCGGTGATCGCGGTATGGATTCAGCCCGTTGCTTAGCAACTTGTACATGCGTCGTTTCGTGCTGGGATGGAAGAAGCTTGGGCACGAAAAGCGTCTGCAGGCGTGCATCGTTAACCACGCCGATGATCTGGTGATCTGCTGCCGCAGCCGCGCAGAAGAAGCGCGGGCTCGGATGCGCGACATCATGACCAGGCTGAAGCTGACGGTGATGGAGTACCTGGATGGCATGACGTTAACCCACTCGAGTCTAGGGGCCGACATTGTTATCCAATCAAGTGAAATCTCCTGGTCCAGCAAGCGTGTTCAATCAGGGGGTTGGGCGGTCAACGACTAAGCCCGAAAGAAAAAGCGGGTGGGCTGATCCGATTCGCCCGGCGCGTTTGTCGTCGCGCGCTTTGAGAATTCGCGGAGTATATTTCCAGCCACTCGTCCAGCGAGGCCGATGGCGGCGTTCGTGAAGACAAGGTTTGCTCCTCGGTTTGCTTGGGGATAATAAAGATTAGACAGTGCCGCTGAGCTCAAGTCGCCAAGCAAATAGGAATAGTTGGGTTCCGTACGGCCGCTATCGCTGCGTGTGATAAATGCCGAGCTGATCGCGTGCATGATGCGGGACTTAACCGAACCGAAGCCTTGGTAGTAGTAGCGCGGGTCCTGATGGAAGAGCGAGGGGAAGACCGCGTGAGTCAGGAAGTCACTGCTGCGTCCGTCCGCGAACTTTGCACCAAAGCGTTTGGCGTAGCCCTCGGCGCCTTGCCCGTACCCGGGATAGGTGTTCATTGCCTGCTCGATACCGGCGCCGATGCCGACGCCAATCATGGAAACAGGATCGAATGTGCCGCGTGCGGCCATTAAGAATTTCTGCTTCACAGTGAGCGGGGCGGCTTCGTAAATGTAGCTGGTATAGAAATTTGGGATAATGCCGACCAGACGTTGCTTCTCAGCAGCCTTAATCTGCTCAGCGGCGATAAACTCGTCGGGATGGACCGTCATCTCCGTGCTTGCCGTTGCGACGGATAACGAAACGCTCGGAACATCGTAGGTCTGCTCCGCCGCGACGACGAACTCTGCCGATGTAAAGGGCGCAAAATCCTTGGCGTTTACGAGCACCAGGTAGGAGCCCGAAGGAATTTTTGTAAAATTAAATTCGCCGTTCACCCCGGACAGCATGGTATGCAATTCTGTTCCGTCCTCATGCATTAAGCTCACCTCTGCACCGGCAACCGAGGCTCCGCTCGCGTCGAGCACGGTGCCCGCTACGTTGGCTGACCCATCCGTATCCGTTATCCTGGGAGAAGGTCCTTCTGGGAGGGAGCTGCCGCGATCTCCTAGCCCAGTAGCTTGTTGCTGAGTGAGGGCACTCGCAGGAACCAGACACAGCAGGAGTGACGCACAGATGAGAACAGCGCAGAGACGGAGACAACGGACCTTTTTCAAAACGCTCTTCCAACGATGACACGAAGCCACCGTGTGAGTCTCAGTCAGGCCCGTCCGGATCGTGCGTGGGGAAGTGGACGCACACATAACCAATTCACGGTAGGTTTGCCCTTGCTTATTCAACTTTTATCGCGGAATACACCTGTCGAATTGCAGCGCCGGGCTCGTCTGCGTTTCCATTAGCGCATAGAGAGAATTGGAGATTCTATTCACAATTGCACACTTTTCGGCATAGTCAATAATTGGCGAGAATCAATTCCCCCAGATCATTCCCCAAGTGCACCTCCTCCCAAGAAGCGATAGCGTGTTTGACTTAGAGGTGGGTTTGCTGAGTCCGATGTCGAAGAGCGGCCTTGCAACAATAATGGCTGGCTTGGGTTTGCTGATTCCTGGTTCAGTGGGGCTTCTCGTTTTCGGCATCCTAACGAGATACTTTGCCCCTTGCCAACATTGACATACCGGCCCGCCCTTCTGCTTTCTAACTTGCATTTTTCGAAAGCCGCGGTGGCCGTTCCTATGCTGCTTTTCTTTGTATGGCAGCCCGGACTATTCCGTGGCGAAACTATAATCCCAAAAAGGTCATACGTCCTTCTGGCAATAGCGACAGTGCTCCGCGTTGTATATTCCATTGCGAGTTGGAACGGGGGATTGCCCGATGTTTGGTCTCGCGGATTTGGAGGTGTAAGCGTGGTTGAGCCCGCTGATCTGCGGATGACGAGAATTCCACTCAACCACGGAGCCGGCCGTATGCCCGCACTCGGCTTTGGCACCTTAATTCCCGACGCAGCCGTGACGATAACTGCGACCAGAGACGCACTGAAAGCCGGATTTCGACACTTCGATTGCGCGGAACGATACGGGAACGAGCGCGAGGTAGGCAGGTCGTTGCAGGCAGAATTTGCCGCTGGAGCCATCGCGCGCGAAGACATTTTCGTCACCACAAAGCTGTGGAACTCCAATCACCGGCCCGAGCGCGTCGAACCTGCTTTCCAAGCGAGTCTAGAGAGACTCGGGCTCAAGTATCTGGATCTCTATCTCATTCACACTCCATTTGCTTTTCAACCCGGGGACGACCAGGATCCGCGGGATCAAAATGGCAATGTCCTTTACGACCACGAAGTGACTTTGCTTGACACCTGGAAAGCCATGGAAAGTCTCGTGGACCGTGGCAAGTGTCGGGCTATCGGACTTTCGGACATCGGCCTAAACGAACTGAGGCCCATCTATGAATCAGCGAGAATCAAGCCAGCCGTGGTCCAGGTAGAAGCACATCCGTATCTGCCGGAAACGGAGCTATTGGAATACTGCAAGCAGAAGGGCATTGTGTTTTTGGCTTTTGCACCATTGGGCCACGGGATGAGGCCGGGGCCGCTCGAAGATGCAGTCATTTCAGCTATCGCCGCCCGAGTTGGAAAGACGCCGGCACAGGTGCTGCTTGCTTGGGCGGTGCAGCGCGGCACGGCTTTGCTTACCACGCCCAGGACTGCGGCCCGCGCAAGAGAGAATTTCGACATCTCTGCTCTTCCGGAAGACGCGCTTGACGAAATCAATCGCATACAGACCAGACAGAGGCTGAATGAAGTGGTGAAAACCGGCGTTCCGGGTTTCATTCCGAAAGAAGGATGAACATCGAAGCGAAACCGCAGCTGGAGCAGACCATGCAAGAGGAACAAATCTGTACGGCTCTGAATGCGCACTGGCACGCCTCGGCAGTCGGCGATGCAAACGCGGAACACGATATCTCCGATGACGACCCCATTTGTGATCATCCCCAGTCGGGCGAGCGAATCCTCGGGCGAAGAAATTTGCAGGCCTTGCGGAGTCATCATCCCGGCAAGCCGTCCGGCTTTGAGGTCAAGCGGATTCTCGGAATTCTTTTGGTTTAATTTGCCAATGGCCGAAAGACGAGGATTTTTCTTCACCGATTTGGATGATGGACCAGTGCCGCGCTAACGCAAACGTGGTGGCGTCGTCAGGTTCCAGACCGGGCAGAATGAAGTGATTGTTTCCATGGACCAGGATGCCGACCATTCGTTTTCAAACCTCCAACCGTCGGGTCGTTTTCAGGCCTCCAGGCGCGGATCGGGGACCGGATAGCCGATTGCAAAGTGATAGACGACTTGTCCTTGCTCGGGAGACAAGTCGAGATATCGGTTCACTCGGTCATCAAAAAACGCTCCGATGCCTGTTGATCGCAGGCCGAGCGCCTCGGAAGCAAGATACATTCGTTGACCAATCGCACCCGCCTCGAAATGTACGTATCGATATCCACGATCGCCGTAAGTGTGCACAGCACTCTCAAAATCTCCGATCATGGAGAATGCTACACACGCGTTGCCCGCCAGGTCTTGTCCCAAACTGAGTGATGCCGCTGCTAGGCGTTGGTCTCTTTCGTTGATTTTTTCCAACTCTGCGTGCTCCGGCCAGTAGCGATAAACACCCGGCGCTAAGCCTTCTACGCGGTGGACGTAAAGATACAGTTGCACAAAACCGGCGGCGGCGAAATCGGCGAAGAGAGGCTCCTTTGTGGTGGAGAGAATAGTGGCAAGTTGCGCGAAGGAGATCGATTCGTTGCCGCCTCTGAAGTCGAGAGCGGAACGCCGGGTACGAACAACGTCACCGAAACTGTGGCTCGTGGAAATATTTGGCGGCAGGCTGATTTCCCTGCGTCCGGATGGCTTCGGCTGTGCAAGCAGAGGGATGGCGGATTCCGTGCTTAACTTTGTTGCAGCGTGGATTTGTTCAATCAGTGGATAGGGAACTTGCTCTTCTGACAACCGGTTGGGCTGACCTCCAAACAAAATCGTCTCGACTGGATCCGCCATCTGCACGGGAATGGATGGGCCACGCAGCTCGACGATTAGCATGGGCCACTCGTCCTCATGCAGGAGACATCGCTCCGCAACTCTGTCATCCGGGAAATGGCCATGCGCAAGACTTTCGCACCCAATCGATCGAGCAGCGAGCGTGAGGGCCTGCCAAGCGTGGCCTATGTCGTGCAGGCAATAGCGATAGGCGCGCTCGCGATATTTCCAAGCTTCGCGCCAGGCAATACTGGTGAGAATGAAAACGAGCGGAGCAGAGGTGTCGATAAGTTTTCCGGCGAAATCTCCGATGGCGCGCTGTTCAGCCATGTGGGATGAAGGACGATAATGGTAGAGGCCATCGGACCAACCGGCCAATCCTTGCGTACAAAAATGAAACTCGGTGGGATGGAGATTGCCGGAGGAGGGATTTACGCGCAGAGCGTAGGTATCTCCGGTGGTCGGGACGCGCTTGGTCGCGCTAATCGACGCGGAATAAAACATTAGCTGCGAAAGGAATTCCGCACCGTCGCGCGCCTGAGCGTTTCCTGTTTTGCCCTCGAGCACTTCGAGAGCTGGAATCTGTGGAGATGGTGGGTCGGCCGGCAAATCCAGGACGGGGACGCCTTCATAATGCCGAAATGGATTGGGCATATTGGCCCAGTCGAGATAGTGCGGATTTCGCCGCAGCGATTCGACACTGTGCTTGGTCAATTCATGGTATTCGCGCCAGGTCATGTCAGGTGAATGTTGAGGATACAGTACTGGCAAAGCAGCCATTAAGGCAGGTTCCTTTTTTGTGTGCTCTGAGTGCGGCGACCTAGGGCGCAGCAATTTAGGGTGCGGCGCGGCGACTTGGGGTCCGGAGCGATAACCGCAGTAGTGGAGAGCCGACGCGAAACACAATTATGCGAAAAGAATCCGGCCAGGAGAACGAACAACAAGACAAGTTTTTGTGTTGTGAATGGCCAAAACTTGAAAATCCTCCTCGTCGGCGGAAAGCTCCTTGCTCGGGATGACAGATTTGAGAAATAAATTCTACGGAGACCTCACCGCTGAAAAGGAAACGGGCTCGACCCACCGTCGATTGGGACCCTGCCATGCGAATTGGGCGGCCCCGCTTTTTCTGTGCGAATCACAGAAAAGATTCGGCACTTCGCGGGTTTCAATCATGCAGATCATCCATCAGCGGCAACCCAGCCCGGGCTGTTATTCTGAAATGTGACTGCAATGCCGGACACAGACACCAAGACTCCGCTTCGGACGGGCTTCGTCCGATCCTTTATTCGATGGCTTGTTGTCGGCGTGGTGCTTCTTTGGTCGCTTGCCGCGCTGATCCTTGTGTCTGCTCGGTGGATCGACCCACCGACAACCGCAGTGCACATCCAGCGTCGCTTGCAGGCCTGGATTCACCACACGCCGTATCGCGAACGCTACGAGTTCGTTCCGCTCAGCCAAATCTCTCCGAATCTCCAGCACGCTGTAATCGCCGCAGAGGACGCGCACTTCTATCAGCACCATGGATTCGATTGGCACGAGATCCAAATCGCTGCTGAAGACGATTTGGAAGGCGATCGCACTCGCGGAGCTTCCACCATTACGCAGCAACTCGTAAAAAACCTGTTCTTCGGAACGGGCCGCTCGATCCTCCGCAAGGGCGCGGAGGCCACACTGGTACCGGTGGCCGAATTCGTCCTGGGCAAACAGCGCATTCTGGAGATATACCTCAACGTGGTCGAATGGGGGCCTGGTATTTATGGTGCGGAGCCGGCGTCTCGCTACTATTACGAAGCCGCGGCCCGGAATATCGACCGGCAACAGGCGGCACGGCTCGCTGCAATTCTGCCTGCTCCCCTGAAGCGACGACCCGAGCGCATGAATAACTACAGCACGATTATCCTTAAGCGGCTGGACCAAATGGGCTGGTAATCGTGGCTAACAATTAATTTTGCGAGACAAACCATCACTCGGAACGGTGAAGGATTGTGAGAGCGGGTTTGTCCGTTCCGGCATCACGTTCGGTATAGGTGAAGGTCATTCCGTCAGCGGAGGCCTCCCAATCTTCGTTGTCGAAAACTTTGCCGTTTAGCTTGGTGGTGGCCTGAGCCGTGCGCTTTCCCGTCATCTTTGCCGAAACCGTCGTGCCCGCCGGAATCCTAGGGCCTTGCTCCGGATAGTCTTTGCCATCGAGCTTCAGCGAATACGCTGTGCGTCGGCTGGAACGTGCACTGTGATTCCGTCATCGCAGTTCGGCTCAATATCGATTTCAGTGAACGGCAGTTGCGACGCTGTTATCTCACAAGTGCCCGCAAAGCCAGCGGCGCCGGCATTCCGTTTCATGGTGGCGACCGAGCTAAACTGTTCACCGTCTTCCTTCTTGCCTACAAAGGTGCGCGTCATCGTCTGATTGTCCGCGGAAAGAACCCAGGTTTCGGTTAGCGAGGGCTTGCCGTTATTCTTGTTCGTAAAGTGGTCGGGTTGAGCACTTTCAACGCGGTGGTGCCGAACGCAGTTGGCTGGTCGGTGCCATCCGCCTTGACGGTCCAGGAAAAAGACCGGTACTGGAATGCCCACGTGTTTGGCCCCGACGCTTTGACGGAGTCGGTTGCTCCAGTGAGATGGCTCTTTGCCTGATCGATCTTCCATTTGCCGACAAAAGGGTTGGTGGCCTGGAGAGTGAGAAAAAGGATCAGGGCGAGCCCGAACAGATAATTGACCCGCATCGCCGTTCTCCTTTCGAGAATTATACTCTTGGTACGTCTACACCCGCATCGTTCTGAAGAACGAAGCGTGCGGCAGCCTCAAGGTCGCGGCGTGGCGTAAAGAAATTTCGGTGTAGTACATAAGAAAGGACAGGGCCACCCGCCCGGGAGTTCATCTGCCATGCCAGCCACACCTGCTGCGTTTAGGTCTGTATTGAAGAGCCAATATCACGCTTCTCTCGCAATGCTTGGAGAAGCAATTCAGCGGTGCCCGGATGAGGTCTGGTCGCGTTGTGGTGGCGTGTAAGAAACAAGAGAAGTACGGAGAACAATTGAGCCGATCCCTCATGGCCATCCGCGAAAGGCGCGGAGTTCGGGATGACAACGTAAAGATAAAAGCAAAACCAACGGCAAAGGCATAGGCAAAAGCAACGGCAGGATGCCGGGTTAAAAGCTCGGCGCAACTGCAACTGCGAAGAAACAGCAGATCCCTCGAACTGCGTCCCGCGTCCCTGAAAAGCAGGGGAAAAGCGGAAACGCGCGGGACTTCGCTCTGGATGACAACGTAAAGACGAAAGCCAAAAGCCAAAAGCCAAAAGCAAAACCAATGCGCGGTGGCAAGATGCCGGGCCAAAAAACCCGGCGTTACGCGACCTGCCGGGGCGCCGGACTTGATGCGAACCAGCGTAACTCCACGGGACAGCGACACATATGGCACTCTGGGATGCCTTGAATGGAAAAGAAACTATTGAAAAGTCTCATCAAAGGAAGGATTTTTCGGTAGATTTGTTTCTATAAATCGGCGTACCTGGGCGCCTCAAACGGGAAGAGTGTGCGCTCATGCCGAAGAAGATCTTGCTTGCAGATAATCACGAGGGAATACGGAAGCTAATTCGAGGGATATTAAGTCAAAGGCTAGACTGGCATGTTTGCGCGGAAGCTTCAGACGGTTTTGAGGCGGTGGAGAAAGCGAAAGCATCGTGTCCGGACCTGGCGATATTATCGATTGGGATGCCGCGACTGGGTGGGCTGGATGTGGCCAAGCGGATTCTCGACGATTGTCCGCAATCGATTGTGATAGCCGACAGTTTGCATGATCCAATTCCGCTTCTGGCGGAGATTAAAAAGATTGGCGTACGTGGATTTGTCTCGAAAACCCGCATTGGGACCGATCTGATACCCGCGATCGAGGCTGCCCTGTCGGGAAAAACTTGGGTGAGCCTGGAGGGAGAAGATCGACCTATGAATCTTGAAGAGGCGCAGCAAACGACACGCCGCATGGTATGGGCTCCCGATCCGACGTTTGAAGGGTTTTCTTGTTCGAACTGCCGTTGGAGAATTTCGAACGAAGAAGCTGGCGGGCTGAAGAACATTCAAGAATCATTTCAAGGTCACACCTGCACGGATTATCCTCAACGAAAGAAAGCGGCGGGGATATAGGCTCGGGCGAATTCCGAATCTCGAAGAAGCCCGGCGGCGTGAAGAACATCCAACGATCATTTCGTGGTCACACCTGCACGGATTATCCTCAGCGAAAGAAAAACAGCAAAGGCGAGAAGCGAACCGAGAAGCAAAGGCAATCGCTTAGATCCCGCCGCTTTCTTTGCTTTTACTTTTAATCTTTTCTTTTCGTCCTACGCCTTACGCTGTCATCCCGAGCGAAGTCCCGCGCCTTTCTGCTTTTCCCCTGGTTCTCAGCAACGCGGTTCGAGGGATCTGCTGTTTCCTGCACAGTTTTGTTCTCGGGTGCGTACAGCAAACACTGTATTGTGGAGGGACAAGCAGACGATAACATTTCCAACTAGTAGCGCAAGTTGGAGGAGTCCTGTTGATCGAAAAGCACGGTACTGGCTCGTCCACGGCGCTTGAAGGTCCTACTTCCAAAACTCCAACGGGACAGGTAGATATTTTCCGGCTCCTCGTGGAAAGCATCCGAGACTATGCGGTTTTCGTGCTCGATCCCGGGGGAAGAGTGCTTACCTGGAACCTCGGCGCGCAGGCTATGAAGGGCTATACCCGGGACGAAATTGTGGGACAGCATTTCTCAAAATTTTACCCGCCGGAAGCGGTGCAGAACGGTTGGCCCGAGAGGGAGCTGTTACTGGCCCAGAAAGAAGGGCGATTTGCTGATGAAGGTTGGCGTCTGCGGAAGGATGGTACGTCATTTTGGGCCTCAGTGATCATCACGGCTCTGCGCTCTGCTGATGGCGAACTCACGGGGTTTGCCAAAGTAACGCAAGACATGACGGATCGGCGTCGAACCGATGAGCGCGTGCAAGCTTTAAACCGCGAATTGCGCCAGCGATTGTCTCAGCTGGAAGAATCGCGACGGGTAATCGAACTGCGAACTTTGGAGCTTCAAAAACTTTCCGGGCAGCTATTGCACATTCAAGACGAGGAGCGGCGGAGGATCGCTCGCGAGCTGCACGATGACCTGGGGCAGCAATTGAGCGCGCTGAAGATGATGTTAAATGATCCGAAGGACCACGAGGAAGCCCGTCAGACGGCGGATAAAGCGCTCGCTTCGGTTCGAAATCTTTCGTATCTGTTACATCCACCTTTGCTGGACGAGACGGGATTGCGATCCGCATTGTATTGGTTTGCGGAAGGGCTTACGAAGAGGAGTGGAATTCAGATTTCGCTAAGTGTAAAACCGCAGATTTTTCCGCGTCTTTCAAGAGAGACGGAAATGACGATCTTCCGTATCGTTCAGGAAGCGCTGACGAATGTGTATCGTCACGCGGAAAGCGATAGCGCGCGAGTGGAAATTGACAAGCAAGCGGAATGGGTGTTGGTGCGCGTTCGCGATCACGGCAAGGGATTGCCCAAAGAAATCGACGGCAAAACGCTCTTCCCGAACATGGGTGTGGGCGTGGCCGGAATGCGCGAACGTGTGCGCCAATTGGGCGGCGAATTGATTTTGTCACGCGCTGAACCTGGCACACTTTTGGAAGCGAAAATCCCTCTCTTTTAGTTAGGCTCAAGATTTCAGTGCGCTGCTGCTCGTGTGCGACGCGACGACTTAAGATTGGGTCGTTCCAAAAAGAGTTCTGGCTTCGAGGGATCAGAGTTGATCCCGGGATTAGTTTTCTCGATATCACCGAAAAACCTACGAGAAAAATGACTCGTTTGACCGGTTTCTTTCATCATGTAAAGGAGAAGCATTCACTGGCGGTGCCGCGTACGAACATCCGACGGCGCATGCAGAGGACAGGGCAAGATGCCGGGCGAAAGGCCCCGGCGCTACACTTAAACCCACGGCAACAGCAGAAGCAGGACAAGGAGGGAGCGATGAGTGCGATTTGGAAACCTCATGAGAAACATGGGCAGCTTACGACACAGAGCGACTTACCTGACAGCGTGTTTGCGTTTCCGAAGCAGAGGAAAGAGCCGCTGACGGATGCGTCGCACGTGCGTAATTCCATTGCGCGGTTCGATCAAGTGATTGGCGTGTCGGACGCGGAACGCGATATGGCGTTTGCGAACATCAAGAAGGCTGCGGCGCATTACGGCGTAGATCTTTCGGAGAAGTCGTGGCACGAGCTGGGCGTTCATCCGCAACGGAACCGGAAAGCCGCTGGGGCTAAGGCTGTTGCTACGCGGAAGCGTGCACTAAAGCGCAAGAAAAAAAGCTGAGATGCGTTGCCCGCCGGTGAGACCTCCCGACATGCTCAATAAAAGTGTGCAAAACAGCACAGTAGTGAGAAATGTGGATGTATAAGATCTGTTCCTGAGGTTCCCGCCGATGACTCCTCAATTTGATGTGTTCAGAAATGACAGATCGAACGAAGGTACCTGGCTTACGGCGGTGAACAGCGTTGCAGAAGGCCAGGTTTATGTTAACAAACTGACTGCGCATGCACCCGGCAGTTATTTTATTTTTAGTCAGAAAGACGCGACGAAGCAGCCTATCGCTCGGCCGCGTCTACCAGCGCAATCGGGCCTGGGCGGGATAAAACATCCAGGCGATTATTCACCTAGCAGGCACCAGGCTTCGTCGCGTTTCTTCCCTAAGAAATA
The DNA here is from genome assembly GCA_963714785.1 of uncultured Acidobacteriota bacterium. Classification (GTDB taxonomy): domain Bacteria; phylum Acidobacteriota; class Terriglobia; order Acidiferrales; family UBA7541; genus Palsa-295. The sequence goes on along the minus strand of CAVQQE010000011.1, from coordinate 732,390 downwards.
ATGTACGAGAGACGAGGTTTTTGCCGGTCGAAGCAGGTTTCTCCGAGGCATCTGTTGGGTGGCGCATGGTGGCTTGCACGAATATACCAAGGCGACAAACGTTACGGTTAGGCAGTTAGGGCTACTCCCAGCTCGCGGTGCAGCTCAGCCCGATTTCCTGGAGAGGGCAATGAGCTATTTGCAATATCCTTTGTGGCAGAAGCCTGTGCGGGAAGCTATCGAAGAGCCAGACCTGCAGAAACTTTCCGAAAAATTATATGCGGCGGAGTCCGCGATCTTTCAACGCGCGCAGGAATTGAGCGTTTCGCCGGACGACGAGGAATCGGAAGCAATCCGCCTTGCATGCAAAGAAATTCTCAAGATCCAAACTCAGCGACTCAAATGGCCAGTGCACGATGGCATATTGTCAGACCGTGCGGAGTAGCTTTTTACCCTCCCCTGCAACTTTTTAATGCTCCGAGCCTCACGAAGTTTTCGCTCAGCGTCGCGGCTTTCTATGAGATAGAGAGAAGTTGTCGAGCGGGATCGCATTTTCATTTTCCTCACCATATATGGCCTGCTCTCCGAGGGACGGACCTAATCGTAAGTGAAAACTGTTTTACGTGGAAGCTTGGCGTCCGGCTTATGCTTGCGTGCGATTAATCTGAAAGTGTGAAAGCTCGGAGAAAATTCGACGAAAAAACCTGTGCAATGACTGCCCCAGGGGTTGGCAAAAAGGTGCACGTTTCGCGTGCGACGAAATTTGGCGGATAACATCTGAAACTACATGGCGGGGGGCAAATGTCGGCGTCCAAAATCGCGGTGAGAATGGTGGGGGGAATAAAATGGCGACGAAAAGACGAACGAAAGTAAAAGGTATCGCGAAGACGGGGAGGCCAAGTGCGAAAGCAAATTCGCCTGAAAAAGTAGACGCGCAGGCACATACAAAAACGAATGCGAAGGTTAGCGCAGCTTCTGAAACCAATTCGAAAAGTAAGGCGACTGCGAAGGCGCATGTTGACTTCGTGAAGACGGCGCGGTTGAAGGTGGCTTACCACGCCTGGGGAGATCCTGGCGGGGAGGCGGTGGTGTTGGTGCATGGGTTTCCGGACGACGCGCAGGGATGGCGCGCTGTGGCGGAAGACTTGGCCGGGCGAGGATATTACGCGCTGGCTCCTTATTTGCGCGGGTACGGGGAGACGCGGTTTTTGTGGGGGAAAACGCCGCGCACGGCGCAGCAATCGGAGTTGGCGAACGACCTGAAGGAGTTTTTGGAAGCGGTGGCGATTCCCAGAACGGCGGTGATTGGGCACGACTGGGGAGCGCGCGCAGGGCAGGGTCTGGCGATTTTGCATCCGGAGCGCGTGTGTTCGCTGACGGTACTGAACGGCTATCTTCTCTACAGCATTGAAGCGAACCAGCAGCCGGGGATGCCGGTGCGGGAATCTCCCAACTGGTATCAGTGGTATTTTCAGACGGAGCGCGGGCGGCACGGGGTGGAGAGATATCGTCGCGAGATTGGGCGACTGCTGTGGACGCAATGGTCGCCGTCGTGGAAATTTAGCGTGGAGCAATTCGAAAGCGTAGCGGACTCCTGGGAGAATCCGGATTTTGCGAACATTGTGATTCATGCTTACCGGCATCGTTATGGGAATGCGGCGACGAATCCGGAATTCGCGGAAGACGAACTAGTTTTGCAGACCTTGCCGCGAGTGCCCGTGCCGTCGGTCGTGCTGTTTGGAGAGAAGGATCCGTTGGAGCCTCCCGAAGATTGGGAGAAGCAGAAACAGCGCTGGCCGGATGACACGCGTCATGTGGCGGTGGCGAATGCGGGGCATTTTATGCAGCACGAGCAGCCGGAGATTGTTGTGGCGGAATTTTTGCGGTTGGAGGAAAGAGTGAAGGGGAAGAAGAAGGTGGCCGGGGCGGGGTGAGCGCGTTGACATCAGCGTAAGACGCGTAAGGCAAAAGCAAAAGAAAAACAGCAAGCAACTGCGAAGAAACAGCAGATCCCTCGAACTGCGTCCTGTGCCCCCGTAAACCAGGGCAAAAGCAGAGACGCGCGGGACTTCGCTCGGGATGACAGCGTAAGACGTAAGGCCTAAAGCGTAAAGAAAAAGAGAAAGCAAAAAGAGAAAAGGAAAACGCAAAAGAAAAACTGCAAAACCAAAAAACCAAAGACCACAAAACCGCGGCAGAAAGATTCCGGGCTAAAGACCCTGGGGCTATATTCAGACCTTTAAGCCTATATCTGGAAGATGTCGATAGCGTGATCAAGCGGACGGTTGCGGCGGGAGCGCGGGTTTTGACTCCGATCGAGGACACGCTCTGGGGATCGGATGGGACGGATTGTCGATCCGCAGGGCATGTTTGGAATGTGGCGAGCCGGGAAAGCAGCCCTTAGCTATGAGCAATTAGCGATCGAGCGAGGCGTGCTTGCCTCGAGGAACATCGGCAACCTTGGGCTATTGAGGATTCCACGGCGGCGTGACCTGAAACCCGAGCTGCTCGGCCATTGACATACGGTCGTATTCAGCCCAGTTCTCACGAATGCGGCCACCAGAGACGCGATAGATATTGAAGTACACAAGTGTGACCGGCTTCTGATGGAAAGAAACGCCGCGGGATGTGCCGGTGTAGAGACCGCTCCAGGTGGAACGAACGGAGACCAGGTCGCTCTCGGCGACCATGACGTCGATGACGATCTTGCGTTGTTCAAGCGCGGCGCACATCGGGCAGGACTTGGCCAACTCGGTAAATGGCCCGCCCTGGGGTATGGTCTTGCCACTCGGAAGGTGCCATGGGCCATCGGGATCGAATAACTCGTTCAGTGTTTTGAGATCGCCCTCGTTGAACGCGGCAAAGGCGCGCTTGACGACAGCTTTGTTAGCCTCAGCCATGGATTCCAGTCCAGCGAACTGGGCTGAGGCGGTGAAGAGCACGATGAGGCTTGCCCAGAGCAGTTTACGCATCGAAAGTTCCCTCCAGTTTTCCCTGAACACAGCGCGTCCCGCCACTTCGCATCTCCGAGAATTCTCCGACGCTACAAATCAATCCACAGGATGCCGCAATATTTCGAGCGCCGTAGGTGCGCCAGATCTTTACCGCGCCGCACCCGCTGGCTTCGCCGTATCCCCGCCGTAAAGGCTTCCCAACGTCCGCGCCAACATCAGCGCCATCACTAAGCCGCCCGCACCCAGCACGATCGCGCAATCCATCTGACGCAAATGAAACTCCCCCACGCGCGTGACCAGAAAATATCCAATCACAAAATTGAAGGTGCCCCACAAAACGTTCACCGTAGCCGTCGATTCTCCCTTCCCCGGCGGCGAACTAAACGGTGACGGAAACCGCCGCCCCGAAATTCCCTGCACAAAGTGCGGCACCGCATTCACCAAAAACGCGCCGCCAAAAAACCAAGCCAAGTAAACATACCAGACCATGTGTCATTCTCCTTTTTCGCGCAGTAAGCGAAAAAACCTGAGCGGAGTTGCTGTTGCGAAATGTATCACGCGCCCTATCTGAAAAACTCGAGTGCCGTTGTGGAGCGTCCCATGCGCCAACGAAAATCTCTGCTCGTCGCAACAAAGTAAGCAAAAAAACCTCCTGAAAGCTGACGGGTCGGAGATTACGGGATGATGGCGGTGATGCTTACGGGGATGCCGTCGCCGGCTCTGGCGACTTTTATTTTTTCTGGCGCCACGTAGATTGTTTCGGCGCGTTTTACCACGACAATTTCGACGTCATCGGTTGGTGGGCAGGCGGAAGTGTCGGCGGCGCCAGTGGCGTTTAGTGTGACGGAACTGGCGGCGTTTTGCTGGCAGGGCGACAAGCGGATCGTGCCGGAGTAGGTGTCGGTGACGTTGATGACGATTCGCGTGGGAGCGCTTTTTGCCGCGCACGATACTAGCGCGATCGAGACGGTTAGCGAGGTTGTGAGCCACGTTTTCAATGGAGACTCCGGCCTCGTTTAAAGATAAATGGAGGCTAGCGGATGGTAAGGCAGGGGGCGACGGGTTGCAAGAGATAGAGTGACGGCGGAAAAATAAACGGCGGGCAACGAACAGCAGGTCCCTCAAGACTTTTTCCGGTCACTTCGTAGCCTCTTCCCTAGGCTCGACTAACCGTCGACCTGGGCGGCCCCATGCGCGGGCAGCGCAGATTTCGGGATGGCAATGGAATCACGGAAAGACAAAAACAAAATCCAATCACGTCAAAAGAACCACATCAACGCCAAAGCGAAAAGCAGATCCCTCGAACTGCGTCCCGCGCCCCTGAAAGCCAGGGGAAAGCAGTGGCGCGCGGAACTTCGCTCGAGATGATAACGTGAAAACAAAAGACAAAAAACAAAGAACAAAGAACAAAGAACAAAGAAGACGCACGTCAAAATCTCAGGGGTAAATCGCAACCGCAAGACCGTGATGTGGGGTCGGGTGAAATGCAGAGACTAGGCTAGCGGTCGCGGATTAGGCGTTCGGCGGTGGTCCACAGATTTTTTGAGATTTCTGGGCGGAATTGTTTGCCGAGGGGGATGCTTAGGCCGACGCCGTAGAGGTTGACGGAGCGCGGCTGGCTCGGGGAGTGGAGCGCTTGCAAGGTGGCCAGCGGGCCGAGCGTCATGTTTCCGTTTTGCATGGTTAGGATGAAGAACCCGAGGTGTACGCGTGAGCCGTAGAGTTCGGCTAGCGGGACGCGGAGTTCGGTGATGAAAGATGTCTTGGTCTGTTGCACGGGGAGAAGCGCGCCGAAATGTTGCTCGGGATAGTTGGCAGCCCGGAAAGCGAAACCGTCCGCGGAATTTTCCGGGTGGTACGTAGAGGAGGTTGAGGTGACGGAGAAGGTGGCGCCGAACGTTGCTAGCGATGCGAAAGACGGGGATGTGTGTGGGCGCGGCGTCGATTGTTGAGCGAAGGTGACTAGGCCTTGGGCGGCGGCTGGTTGACAGGCGGCCGCGATAGCGAAAAGGATTATTACGGCGGGCAAGGCAGTCGAAATAAAATCGAAACGGGCTGGCTTCGGAGCTGATGTCTTTAGTCGGGTGGGGCTGGCTGCAGGGCGCATCGTCTTGGCTGCCTTCGGTATATATACGGGAAAGGTATTCGGCAGGGAATACGGGGTACTACTTAGGTCCTCAAACCACTTCACCTAGTACGGCACCGTACCGGCCAGTATCCAAGCAAAAAGGGGCACTAAGGGATGCTCATTATCTTCAGCGGATTGCCGGGAACTGGAAAAACAGCGATCGCCCGGGAGTTGGCTTTCCAGATTGGCGCAGTTTACTTGCGTATCGATTCGATTGAGCAAGCGATGCGCGATTCCCAAGGGGTGAATGAGATCGAAGACGGCGGATATCGGGTGGCCTATGCTGTTGCCGAAGACAATCTCCGCCTGGGCCGAACTGTGATTTCGGACTCGGTGAATCCCATCCAACTGAGTCGCGATGCATGGGCAGATGTCGCGAAACGCGCGCACGTGAGAGGGATTGAAGTTGAGGTGATATGTAGTGACTCGCAGCAACATCGCGAACGTGTAGAGAAGCGGACGTCAGACATCAGTGGACTGAAACTTCCGACATGGGAGGAAGTTATGTCGCGTGAATACGAGCGATGGGAGGGCGAACACATCGCGATCGATACCGCGTGGCGAAGTGTGGCGGAGAACGTCGAGGAACTACGAAGAATTTTACCCAAGTGACGATCTTCGTGCGACGCGCGCCCATTCGCATGCGTTAGGCGCGAAATGCGGTCCATCAGGTGAAAGGATTGCGACTGGGGAATTAGGCGGGGAGATTGCTCTCCCCGCCTTTATCTTTTGCGATAGCGTCGCGACAACTACTGGAGCGGGGGGTTGGCGATGGTGGGGGCGCTGCCGTCGGTGCTGTAACGAATTACGCCGCTTTGATCGCTGAAGAAACCGCGCTGTCCAGTTTGTCCGACGGTGGCGGGCTGTCCGACAAGTGTGTATGTCTGGAAACCGGTGCAACCGCCAACTGCAGGAGTCGCGGTGGATCCCACGTAGGTGAAGTAGTAGCCGGTTTTGGCGGTTGCTGCTGATGTTGCGTTCGCCAGAACGGGATCAATCAACTGGGCTGCGCCGCAAACTGCCACTCCGCCTGCCGTGCCGCCCATCGCGCCAATCGACGCTGGGAATTGCACGCCCCAGGTGGACGCATAGCTGACTGCCGAAGTGTTGATAGTACGAATCGAACCGACCGCGGAAGCTTCATTGGCGGCCATGCGGGCGCGCAACAAGTTCGGAATTGCGATGGCCGCGATGATTAAAATAATCGCGACGACGATCAGCAATTCGATCAACGAAAAACCTTTTTGTTTCCTGTTCATGTTTTCTCTCTCCTAAAGTAGACCGCTGAAACCTGTGGCCCGGCTGGCGGGGACACAGCCGTCGCCGTATTAGACGCGCCACAATGGCACATTGTATAGCGGAACGGAACAATTAAGTATGACACGACTAAATATAGGCGTATCAGGACTCGGTTAGGGGGACTGAGTCATTTTCCGGTGATCGCGTTAATCAGGACCTCTGCGAAATCAGACCGGAGGCAGTGGTGATAATCCATAGGCCTACCCTCTTTGGATGGTCGAATGCGGGCATGCATTTCTTGGCGTTCACTCGGATGCGGCGTATGATCGGCACATGAACAAGCCGAAACCACGCATGCCAATCTTGGCTACAGCTTGTTGTTCGCTCTTCAGTATATTGGCATTGTTTGCTGACCTGCCTCATCCTCGCACTTTTTTCCCCTTTTATTTTGGTCTCGGTTTCCTGGCGGTTGTCGTCATCGTTTGGTTTTGGAAGCGGCGAAGCCCAAATATCTAGCGCTGAATTGAATCCGAGGGGAGGAGATACGAATGGACGCTCCTTGATGACCTCTACTTTGGCGGTCGCAGCTGCGGCGGTGGCGTGCGGAATCGGTTCTACCACACTCACAGCCGGACGTGCCATTGACAAGGCCTCGCCGATCTACGGCGTCACAATCCCTGCTGGATACCGTCACTGGGAATTGGTCTCCGTGGCCCACGAAGCAGGGGACTACGACGATTTACGCGCCATGCTCGGGAACGCTGTTGCAATGAAGGCTTTTCGGAATGGGACCCTGCCGTTCCCGGACGGCACGATCATTGCCAGGCTGGCTTGGAAATACGTGCCTTCGGCTGAGAACAATAAAGTCTTCGGCCGGGACCAATCCTTCATTGCCGGGCCCGCCACGAATGTTCAGTTCATGGTCAAGGGCTCAAAAAAGTACGCCGCGACTGGCGGCTGGGGGTTCGCCGAATTCATAGATGGCAAACCGGCCGATGAAGCGGTACACAAAACTTGCTTCCCCTGCCACGAGCCTGCCAAAGAGAAGGACTATGTCTTTACTCGCTACGCACCTTGAAGGCAGAAGCCGCGGTAGCCAATCCGGCTCTACATTTACACCTACGGCAACGACGTCGTTATGACATCAATCAGGACCTAGCCGCGGGAGGTCTCTATTCGTTGACTTGGCTTCTGGCCCAACCTAAGATGTGCGGCTAATGGCGGACTCTTCCTCGTTGATTGGCCGCACTGTCTCGCACTATCGCGTGATCGAAAAGCTTGGCGTCGGTGGCATGGGCGTGGTGTACAAAGCGCAAGACACCCGGCTTGAGCGCGCTGTCGCTTTGAAATTCCTTCCTGACGGCGTAGCGCACGACGCGAATGCGCTCGAGCGCTTCAAACGCGAAGCCAAAGCCACCTCCGCGCTCAACCATCCGAACATCTGCACGATTTATGACATCGGCGAAGACGCGGGCCACACGTTCATCGCCATGGAATTTCTGGATGGCATGACGCTGAAGGAACGCATCGGTGGCCGCCCGATTGAAACGGAAAGTCTACTCAATCTCGCCGTAGAAATCGCGGATGCGCTCGACGCGGCCCACGCGGAAGGCATCGTCCATCGCGACATCAAACCCGCCAACATCTTCGTAACAAAACGAGGTCACGCGAAAATTCTGGATTTTGGCTTGGCTAAGCTGCAAATGAAGGCAGGAACTGACGCCGATGCCACGCTGGCACAAGAGGCGATGCAGTTGAGCACGCCCGGGACGGCCATGGGCACGTTGGCCTACATGTCGCCGGAACAGGCGCGCGGCAAAGAACTGGACGGCCGCACGGATATTTTTTCTTTTGGTTTGGTGCTCTACGAAATGGCCACGGGCAAGCAAACTTTCACTGGAAATAGTTCAGCGGAAATTTTCGACGCCATTCTGAATCGCACGCCCGTTGCTCCCGTGCGGCTGAATCCGACAGTGCCGCCCAAGCTGGAAGACATCATCAACCGTGCGCTCGAAAAGGACCGCGACCTCCGCTCTCAGCATGCATCCGACATACGGTCGGAATTGCAGCGGCTAAAGCGCGACTTGAGCACTCCGGTGGCCGCCGCGGAGCGTGACACGGACTCCGGACGCTCGGCGGCACCAAGTGCAACAGCAGAACCGGCAAGTCGTACCCCAGCGATCTCGACTGCGCCGGAATCCCTGCCATCAAAATCTCCCAAGACCTCGGCCGCTCCAACCAGAACTAGCCGCGTGAAGTGGCCGCTAATGATCGGCGCTGCCCTGGTGCTTCTCCTATTAGGCATTAGCAGTTGGCTTTACTTTGCCCGCCACGCGCAAGCCCTCACCGACAAGGACACGATCGTTCTTGGCGAGTTCGCGAACTCCACCGGCGATTCAGTCTTCGACGGCACGCTTCGCCAAGGACTTTCAGCACAACTGGATCAGTCCCCGTTTCTGAGTCTTATTTCCGACGAACGCATTGCGCGAACGCTCGCCCTGATGGCCAAGCCAAAAGACGCGCGGCTTACGCCAGATGTGGCACGCGATGTTTGCCAGCGTACCGCCAGCGCTGCCACGATTGAGGGCTCTATTTCGAGTTTGGGCAGCCAATATGTTTTGGGTTTGAAAGCGGTGAATTGCCGCACCGGCGATCTGCTCGCGCAGGAGCAAGTAACGGCGAACGGGAAGGAGCAAGTTCTCAACGCTCTGGGCGAGGCGGCGACCAAGCTGCGCGGAAAAATGGGAGAGTCGCTAGCCTCGGTGCGGAAGTACAACGCGCAACCGGAGAACGTCACCACGCCTTCGCTCGAAGCCCTGCAGGCCTATACACTCGGCAATCAAACAATGGATGTGGCAAACGACTACGCTGCCGCGATTCCTCTTTTTGAAAGGGCCGTTTCGCTGGATCCAAATTTCGCCATGGCTTATTTGCGCTTGGCTCAGAGTTATCAACCTCTCAGTGAAAACGACCGCTGTGCCGAGAATACGCGCAAGGCTTACGCATTGCGCGAGCGCATCAGTGAGGGCGAAAAGCTGGCCATTTCCACATTCTACGATCTTGTCGTCACCGGAAATCTTGAGGCTGCCCGCACCTCCTTTCAGGCATGGGCGCAAACCTATCCCCGCGATGAGGAACCGCAGGTTTACCTTTGGTTCACTTATACCGCCGTCGGAGACTACCCAAAAGCCAATGCCGCGGCGCTTCAGGCGCTGAAGCTGAATCCCGGCAGCGGTAACAACGTTGTGAATCTGGCTTACAGTTACCAGTGGATCAATCAACTGGATCAGGCCGAAGCCACAGCAAAGGAGTCGCGCGCTCATAGTATCGACTCGCCTTGGCTACCTCTCGTTCTGTACGTAGTGAATTTCCTGCAGCACGATGCCGCCGGAATGCAGCAGCAGGTCGTCACCGCGACCGGAAAGCCAGGAGTCGATGATCAGATCCTTTTTCTGCAATCTGAAACCGCAGCATATAACGGCGAGTTCGCGAAGAGCCGTGAACTAACACGCCGCGCCGCCGATTCCGCGCAACGCGCCACTAAAAAAGAAGCGGCCGCGGAATATCAGTCGCACTCCGCAGTCCGCGAAGCACTATCGGGCGAAATGCCTTTGGCAAAGCAAGACGCACAAGTTGCTATCGCGCAAGCCGGCGGCAGACAGGTGGAAGGCTTCTCAGCAATTGCACTAGGACTGGCAGGCGATTCCGCGCAGGCCGAACGTTTGGCCGCTGATCTGGGCAAACGCTTCAGCGAAGACACGATCGTAAATTTCGATTATGTGCCGATGATCCGAGCCGCCATGGCGCTTCACAGCGGCGACGGCAAGCGAGCCATCGACGCGCTGGCCGCGTCTGCTCCTTATGAACTAGGAGAAACGAATCCTTCCTTCACCTTTGCCCTCTATCCAATTTACTTGCGCGGCGAAGCGTACCTGGCGACGAAACAAGGGGCCGCAGCGGTTAACGAGTTCCAGAAAATTCTCGACCATTCCGGTGTAGTCGGAAACGAGGGAATCGCCGCGCTGGCGCATCTTGGGCTTGGCCGTGCCTACACCTTAGCTAGCGATAGCGCGAAATCAAAGGCTGCGTATCAGGATTTTTTCGTGCTGTGGAAAGACGCCGACCCCGACATTCCTATTCTTATCGCTGCCAAGGCGGAATACGCGCAGCTTCAGTAGTTATCTCAATTGCTTGAAAGAGATGGAATATATTACAGCGAAAAATTGACGCTACGGTCCAACCCTGCTGGTGAGCTTGTTCGTTGTTCCCATGATCAGGCATACAACCTCGCCTGTGCCGAGTGGCGCACAAGATGGTGAACCGACTCCAGTGCCACCGACCTTTTCCCACCCAGTCCACGAAGAACCATTGTAAACGTTGGTGTAGAAGACGGAGTCCATGACGCCGACCGCCCCGCACGCCAGGTCTCCAGCAGATTGGGTGGTGCACCCGGCGTTTGCGTTTACCGTACCTGAGAGATTTTCATAACCTGACCAATTGCTAGCCACCCAAGAACTTCCGTTGTAGACGTTACGAAAATTGCTGAGTTATAGGCTTCGGCGAAACATGCCACCCGGCCAGCCGAGTTCATGGATGTGCAACCGGTCGACTCCCGGCGATTCCGACAATATTAAGGAAGGTCGTCCATTTACCGGACGCGAATCGATTCACTAGCATCGCGCCATCGGTCGTGAATACCGCGCAAACCACTCCATCATTATTATCCGTGGTGCAACTAGGCGCAGAGTACGCGGTGGTGGGAAGCGTAGCCAAGGCCTTGCAGGTCGTACCACTGTAGGTCGCCCATGCCAGGCCGCCTGTTGTAGCGCGGGCCACACACAACACTGATTCGGCGGGAAGCTCGGCGCAACTCGGACCGGAATAGAGCGCTCCGGTTACTGTCCTAGGCGTGCTCCGCGCCGTGCCGTTGAAAATGGAAACTTCCATGCCGCCGGTCGTAGATGTTGCGGCGCAGATCACTGAGCCGCCGCCATTGCTTGCGCAACTGGGATCTGAAGTGACTGACATCGCGAGGGTCTTCCATCCTGCCTACTTGGTACCGTTGAATTCATTCACCATGATTGCGGCTTTGTTGGTCCGCACAGCACAGGCGACCAGGTTGGTTGAGGCGAAAGCGCATGACGGGTTACCAACGCCGGTGTTTGTGCCGGACGAAGCAGGGGTACTCCAACTGGCTTTCATACAAGGAGTCAACACAAGACAGACGGACCAAATTACCAGGAATTTCAGAACTCGCGTCATCTGGGATCGCCTTTTCTGATTTTCGAGGTGCAAACACTTGGGGGATTTCATCCCACTTTTTATTTCGAAATACAACGCGGCATTCGGGTGAACAGCCCGCAACGGCTCTCGGGTCCTAATTTCTACTGCACGCTTCTTGCACCCGGGAGCCCTGAGTGCGGCTTGAGCGGCCCCTCAAAAAAGGTGACCTCTGTCGGGATCACAACATCAGTTATGGTAGTTTTTGTTTGAAGAGATAAGGAGGAAGCATGCGCGCATATGCAGTGAGGAAATTGGGGGAGGCTCCGGAGAATGTTGATCTGCCGATTCCGGCTGATGAGGGGGCGTATTTGATACGCGTGAAATATGCGGGAGTGAATCCGATTGACTACAAGCTCGTCGATCGGCTGACGGCGGAGTCGAAATTTCCGTTTGTGCTAGGGGCGGATTTTTCGGGGGTGGTAGAGCGCGTTCGGTCGGGGAAGAGCGAGTACCGCGTTGGCGAAAGGATTTTTGGGATGGCGCGGCAGCATGGCGCGTACGCGGAGTTCACGGCGGTTTCACCGGCGGTGAAGACGGATCCGATCGCTCGGATCCCGGAAGGCGTCAGCGACGAACAGGCGGCGGCGTTGCCGATTCCGTCGATCACTGCGCTTGCGTCGCTGGAAATGTTGGGCGTGGCCCGCGGGCAATGGGTGGCCGTGATGGGAGCGACTGGCGGCGTGGGCGGATATGCGGTGCAGATGGCGCGTTCGATGGGCGCGCATGTGATTGCGACGGTTCGCGGCGATCGGGATGAAGCGCGGCGGCTGGGCGCGGAAGAAGTGTACGACACGAAAACCCGCGATGTGATTGCGGCGATACGCCAGGCTCATCCGGAGGGCGTGGATGCGGTGTTCGATTTGGTGAATGGCAAGGATGCGATTGGGCGCGATGCTGGGATATTGAAGCCGGGAGGGAAGTTGGTATCCACGATTTACGCGGCCGACGAAAAGTGGTTTGCGGAACGGAAAATTACGGCGCACAACATTGCGGGGCTGACGAATCCTCTGTCGAACACGGAAGGGTTGACGCGGGTGGCGCGGATGATGGCGGACGGCGTGATCACGGCGCGGGTTGCGGCCATCGTTGAGTTGGAAAAGGCGGGGGAGATTATTGAGAAGTTGAAGAAGGGTGGGCTGCAGGGCAAAGCGCTAATACGGTTGTAGGTCGCGGTTGGATCGCAACGCAAAAGCAAAAAGCAAGAGAACAGCAGATCCCTCGAACTGCGGGACTTCGCTCGGGATGACAGTGTCGGTGGGATATGCGCGATGGGTGCAGCGTGATCAAGAGTTCACGAAAGCGACGGATGCCGGGCTGAAGTCCCCGGCGCTACATTTACACCTACGGCAACTGCGGAACGCATTACGTTTAGATCCAGCGCATCGGTGTCGTGCGTGGCGGCTATGTTGTTTTGCTGTGGACGAGGATGGCGCGGACTTCTTTGACGATGTCGCCTACTGTTACGGGGCGGTAGAGCAGGACGTAGCCGGGCGCGAAGGCGGATAGGTCGTTTGTCGCAAAAGTTGGCGGCGACTCGGTGCGGGATGCGATTACTACTGTGGGGACGCGCTTCATTAAGCTTTGGATTGCGGGGTTGGAGGCGAAGTCGGCCGTGGCTTCCAGGACGATGGCGTCGGGCGTTTGATTTGCGGCGAGGGCGCGGCCGGCGTCGTCGGGAGAATCCATGCCGAGAGCGTCGATGTTGAGTTCGCGGAGTTCGGCGCGGACGGTGGCGCGAAGTTGCCAGTCGGTGGCGATCACGAAAACGATGGCCATAATTGAGTTTAGCTTATCGCGGCTAAAGCAAGTGTGACAGTTCAGGCGAGGGGCTGGGGCAGGCCAACTAGTATCTCTCGTGCACGACCTCAAAGATTTCTGCTCGATGTTGGGTTGGTGTGTAACGATTTGGCATGACAGCACAAGCGATACGTGCTTGCAGCACTGTGCGGGAATTGATCGACGATCGAGTGGGGAATTAGGCGGAAGCTGCGTTTTTGTGTTTCCGAACGAGAACCGCGATGATCGAAACTAGAAAAACTAAGCCACTTATTACAAGCGCCGCTATACCGCTCCAAAATAGAGTGGCCATCTGACGATCGTCTGCGCACGGGCCGACACCACCCGTTGCGACAAACAAGGCCATGAAGCTGAGAAGACCAGCGCCCAGCGCTGCTAAGCCAAATTTTGTTATAGCGTTTGCCGTCTAACGTGTAGATTAACACGCGGGCGCCTTTCATCCACGCGACATAAAAATAATGCGGAGACTCACTCGCGGATTGCGAAACGGTTCCAAGCGAAGCGGACGGCGGCGATCAGGGGCGGGGCCGGAGGCGTGCTGCTTGTGCCGCAAGAACTGAGAAGGGCTGATACCATCAGCAGAATAACGATGGACAAGGATACCGGCACGGATTTCATGTTTGGGAGACCTCCTGTTCCTAGGCGCCACTGCCGGGTGAGAGAGATTCGGGCAGCCTGTTTAAGGTCCAATTGGAAAACAGTACATTGAGCGATCGAGGGGCAGGCTAACAAATTGGGGTATTAACGCTGCGGTACACAAAGTACAGGTGTTCCAAGACTGGTAGTATCAGATCGGAGAACTCACATGGAAACGAAGAGCGCGACGCTGGATCGGAATGTTTCGGCTCCAATTGTCAGACAGCGGGCGGGATTTTGGATTCGGTGCTGGGCGGCCATTATTGATTTTGTGATTTTGGCGGTTATTCTGGCGATGGTTGTTTCGTTTTTGTCGGTGGCGGTGGGGAGTTGGCGGGTGTTTTTGGCGCTGCGTCCGGGCATGCCGCAAAGTGGAATCATTGAGGGGTTTGGGCGGCCATTTCTGTTTGCGGTCCTGGTTTTTTTTGTCGTGAGTAGCTGGCTGTATTTTGCGCTGATGGAAAGTTCGGCGTCGCGCTCGACTTTGGGGAAGCGGATGCTGAATCTTTATGTGGCGGATGTGAATGGGAAACGAATTGGCTTTTGGCAGGCTACGCGGCGGTTTGCTGCGGGGCGGTTATTGATCAATGTGCCGTACGTGGGACTGTTTTATTTTTTCTGCGAGTCGCTGCGGATAGGGTTGGCCGCGGACAAGCGAGCGCTGCACGATGTTTTTGGAGGGACTGCGGTTTTGCGGCGTGGGGAAGCGGGGGAGGGCATTTATCCTGCGTGCGGGGGAGCTTTAGAGTAGGAGGAATCGGAATCACTGCCCGTAATCTCGCGACCTCCAGCTCAATTTTCTGAAATCCGCGGGTTCGTGTGCTTTGCTGTTCACCTGCTAGCCACCCAAAAGTCAGACGCTGTGCAATGGACCTTGTCGCGCAACTGCAGCCCGGGCCGTAACCGCGAGCGAAAATAAGGGCTATGGCGTGCTGCTGCAAAATGTTTTGCGATTACGGAAAGGAACGGCCGGCACGAGCGGATTTGGACTTGCTACTCTCGGGCTCGTGAACCCTTGCAATCCGACCGCTGACTTTGATGGATCCGTGATATTTCTGTACGAAATCGGCGGAATAACTAAGTAACGAGACGGTCACAGCAAACGTAAACACCGCGTTCTGACAATTTCGGAGAATCTGGGGCTGACACTCATAAAAAGGAGAAAGACCATGACAGCGAAAAAACGAAGAAAGCAGCCGCGAAGAAATTGAAGGGAAGGCTCTTTCATCTGTGACAGCTTTATTAAAGGCAAACATTCCAATCAATTCCTGCTCAACCTAATACGTGGGAGCTGCGGCACAATCAGGAAGTAATTGGTGCGCGGAGTATTTGCGTGCTTCGATTGAATTTGAGGCCCGCTAGCCGGATGTGGGTTTCAATGCGTTGATTTGGGGTCGGGCGAATCTAATCCGCACCTTTTCCACGTGAGGCGGAGAAAGGATGCGCCACCCTGAGTCGAGCCCGAGCCCGAGCCCGAGCTTAGCTGTTAATAGATACCGCTTGGTTTTCATGCATCGGAGGCGGTCGAAAAACTCCAAAAACAGCGCGGACATTATCAGCGCAGCGGACGCGAATGTGGGAGAAGTAATTCCAACCGGCGAGAAAGAGCGCTAAAACTATCCAAGTTAGTGCGCTGGGTCGAAACTTCAAACGTACCTGTTCGTTGGCGCCTAATAAAGACAAAGTCGGGCCGAGGCGTCAAAACGTACATGTCGAAGGAAAGCAGACTACTAGCTAGAGGATTGAACGAAAGCTGCATCCTAATATTTTTGTAACAAAGACGAGCAGCCAGCCCGCGACGCAGAGGAAGAAAGCCAACCACGATATAGCACTAAACCTATCGCGCATATTCGGCGTCAGGACGACGCGGCTGAGGCTGCGGCGGCCTTTCCGAAGTCGTAGAGCATTACTTCTTCTTCGCGCATTACGGGAAAGCCTTTTGCGAAAGCCAGGACGCGCGCGAGGGCCTGATAGAACATGAGGCTATTCTCACTTTCGTGCAAAGCTTCTTGAGTTTCCCATAGTGTCATTACGCGGACATCGGGCGGGTTTGACCCTTCAACGCGCAACACCAGCAGAGCTTGAAATCCTTTGCGTTGACGCATGAGCGGAATCGCGGAATTGAGCGCCTCCCTAAATTCATTCAACTTTTCGGTCGGGATACTGAACTGCGTGACGCGTGCGTGCATGGTGACCTCCTGCAACGCTGGGGGAACGAATGGCGGAAGTCTAACTCCGTTTGACGCGGAAGGAAAGCTCCCGCGCTCTTTCAAACCAATTCGCTGCGCGGGAGCTGTTTGTAGTTACTTGGTGGCCGCTTCGACAACTAGCGAACGATTGGTTACCTGTCCGAGCGGATTGGTGCCGCCCATCAACCACAGCATTCGAACGGTGTGCGAACCCGCCGTGACGTTGTGAGCTACCCATTCAAATGGGCGCGTGTCACAACAAAATGCAGGGTAGAGGAATGTAACGGTGTTGGTGTCGGGCTGACACGGCTCGCCGTCGATTTGGCACTCGATTTGTACTTCGGGAGTACCGGTTCCTTGCGGCGCTACGTCTCCCTGGGCGCTAAAAGAGATTGTGAGTGGGCTTTGCGCGTTAACGGTGAAGGTCAAAGAGGTCTCTGGGATTGGCGGAAGAGCGCTAGTGGTGCTGTCGTACGTCTCTTGGGCGGAGGTGGTGAGCGCAAATACTTGGGAGACGGGGCCGGCGTCGGTCTTTTGCAGCGTTTGCGCGAGCAGCACTCCGCAAACGGCGCATAGAGCCAAGCCAATGGTGACGACGGGTAACGGGCGGAACAATCTCTTACTCATGATTCTCCTTAAAGGCGGCGGGTCCGTCTTTGGCACCAGGAAGGTAACTGACGGAAGCGACAGATGCGTTCGGAGCGTATGCCAGCGATACAGTCCCGGCAAGTAACATCTTAATTAATGAGAACGGCGATTGAGTAACCGATCGGGCTATTAACTCGCTGTTTAACGAAACGCTTTGTCTGGATGTGTGAGTAGACGAGGCGCGCCGACTGGCTTTTTTAATTTGGTTTGATCGCGTCGGGTGGTTTTGAGTCTGGGGATGTGGCGGGCGGAGCGTCTTGAGTGAGCGGAGGTGTGGCGGCTGTTTGTTTTACGAATTCGAAGGTGCAGGGGCGGCCGAGGATGCCGGCACCTTCGTCGCGTGTGCCGGTCCCCTTGGTTTCTTCGAAGTGAGCTTTGATGTTGTAGCTGTAGTTGTTGCCCTTCATGGCGAAAACTCCGTGCGCGTGGCTCTGGCTGACGTGGCCTTTGGCTTCGAACTTGGCGCTGCCGTCGTCTGCGATTTTTCCGTCGATCACAAGGTAGCCGGGGCCGCCTTCTTCACCGTGCTGTCCGTGGAAGACGCCGTCCTTGATTGTGCTGGGGAATTCAAATTTGTAGGCGGGAGTTTCTCCGTGGGCTTCGCAGGCCATGTGCGTGGTCCAATCGCCATCGTAGCGGGTGCCTGCTGTTGATGCGCCCGGTAGGAGGAGTAGCGCGGAGATTACTGCCAGGCGGGTTGCGCAACGTGTTAGGGTTTGCATGTTTGTCCTCCGTTGTGGGATTTGTTTGTGCGGAGACCGGGTTCTGCCCGTCGATAATATATCGCGAACAATTGGAAAATTGAATGTGGGAGTTGTCAACGCAAAGCCACTGCTATGAGTAGCGCAGCCAGCGGAACATTTCTACTAAGCTGGGGCGCTTGCCGTACATCAGGATGCCTACGCGATAGATTTTTGCGGAGGCCCAGATGGTGCCGACGGTGGTGACCAAAAGCAAAAACAGGGACAGGACGATTTGCCAGGCAGGCGGCGTTTGCAGCGAGATGCGCAACGCCATCAGGACAGGAGCGAAAAAAGGAATCTCGGAGAGGACTACCGACGCGGTGGATGTGGGATCGTTGAGCACCATGCTGTAAATAACCATGCAGAAAACCAGCGGGGCCATGGCGATCCATTGCAATTGTTGCGCGTCCTGTTCGTTGGAGCAGGCTGCTCCGATGGCGGCGAACATGGAGGAGTACAGAAAATATCCGCCGATAAAAAAGATTGTGGCGTACAGCACCAGCGAAATTGGGACATGGACGCCAGACATAGCCGTCCCGCCCATCCCCATCGCGGCCAGCGCGCCGTAGGTGAAAAGGAGCGCAGTGGAAATCATCCATACGGCAAATTGGGTGAACGCGGCGGCAGCCACACCGAGAATTTTCCCAGTGAGCAGTTCGATGGGCCGCACGGCGGAGATGAGGACTTCCATTGTACGCGTCGTTTTTTCTTCCAACACGGATCGCATAGTAATAATGCCGTACATCAGCAGCGCGGTATAGAGCAAGACGACCAGAGCAATGGCGATGCCGATGCTTTGTCCTTTTTCCTCAGCTTCGCCCGTGTCGCTGACCTTCATAAGTTTAAGGTCGGCTCCGTGAAGGACGGCTTTGATGTCGTCCAAGTGGACGCCGCGCTCGCTGAGGCGTGCTGAAATTACGGCTTGATCGACGGCGCCGGAAAGCGGGCCGATCAGGCTGAAATTATCGGGATTGCGCATGTGTAGTTCGAAGGAATCTTTGGGATCGCGCGGAATCCAGAGATACGCCTCGATTTTTTCGGCATTAATCCGAGCGCGCAGGTCTTGTTGGACGGCATCGGGTGACGCGGGGCGGACGATGGTCTCTTCGATGTCGAATTCGGGCTGTCCGTTTTCGAGCTTGGCATCCAGACCTTGCGTGATGGGCTGCGCGAGGGTGCCGGAATTATCCACGATCACAAGCCGCATGCTGTGCGTGGGCTTGTGGTTCACCAGAAAAATAATCAGCAAGCAGAAAGCGAGGCCGAGTAGCGGGACCAGGATTGTTCCGATGATGAAGCCCTTCGTTTTGATGCGAGTCAAATATTCGCGCTTGACGATGAGTCGAAGTTTACGCACGGGACGTCCTGTCGATAAAGATTTCATTCAGTGATGGCTCGAGAAGTTCGAAGCGAATGATGCTGACATTTTCCTGCACCGCGGCTTTCAGGATTTCCTGTGGGTCGGCGCCGGGTTTTAGCTTGGCTTCCACACCATTTCCCAGGCGGGTCAGGCTGATTATTGCGGGATTTTTCAAGAAGGCGTCGTTGCCGGTGAACTCGATGTGCAACGTATTTTTGCCGTAAGACTGCTTGATGGCGCGAAGCTCACCGTCGAGCAGCTTGTGGCCCTTGTCGATCAGACAAATCGAATCGCACATGCGTTCGACCTGTTCCATGCGATGCGTAGAGAGGACGATTGTGGAACCGCTCGCGCGCATATCGATCATGATTTCTTCCACGGTGGCGGCGTTTACGGGATCGAGGCCGGAGAAAGGCTCGTCGAGAATCACCAACGGCGGCTTGTGGATTACGGCGGTGATGAACTGAACTTTTTGCTGCATGCCTTTGGAAAGATCGATCAACTTTTTTTCGGACCATTCGGAGAGGCCTAGTTTTTCAAGCCATTCTTTAGCGCGGCGGTCTGCCTCAGTTTCGGTGAGTCCATGAAGCGCGGCGAGAAAAATGATGATCTCGCGGACTTTCATCCGCGGATACAGGCCGCGCTCTTCGGGAAGATAGCCGATGATGTCGCGCGTGCTGTCGCTGACGGGCTGGCCGAGGACTTGGATGGAGCCCTCGTCGGGTACCAGAATGTTCATGATCATGCGAATGGTGGTGGTTTTGCCGGCGCCGTTGGGCCCGAGCAATCCGAGGATGGCACCTTGGCGGACATGAAGACTTATGTCGCTGACGGCGGTTACGGAGTCGTACGATTTCGTGACGTTTTCTAGTGTGATGGCGTCCATGAGTGTTGGCGTTCTGCTGGTGATACGCAGCAGGCGGGCGAAATATTACATAAAGTATTGCGGGGCGGGTGAATTTATTTTGGGTGAACGGCGGGGAGGTGGTCACGGACGTCGAGTCCCGACGGTGGCCTTTAGGTTTACGTAGTGCCGGTCTTCAGCCTGGCATCGTTCTTTTCTTTTTCGTTTACGCTGTCATCCCGGAATCCGCGGCGTTTGCTGATCGACTGGAGGGACCTGCCGTTCGTTGGCCCCGCAGCTTGCTTACCCTGCCATACGGAACAACGGAAAGGGCAACGGCGAAACAACAGCAACGGCGCAAGAAAAGCAGATCCCTCGAACTGCGTCCCGCGCCCCTGAAAAACAGGGGAAAGGCGAAACCGCGCGGGACTCCGCTCGGGATGGCAGGTTGTTGCTTGTGTGCAAACTTGGGAGGCATCGTTCTAGAAGTGCGAGAAGGGCTAGCGTCGGCGATGTCACATTCCAAATCTCGAACCAGTTCGCGAACTTGCAGAGTCTTTCCTTCACGCCGAGTTTCAGTGCCGCCAACATGGTCGCCGGCCAAAACATTTACATCGGCACCCATGCTCTTGCTGTCTCCGGTGGGCCACTATACACTCCGGCAACGACCGTCACGCTGATGCCGCAAACGATCACGGAATGGTTACCAATGTCGGGACCCAAGGATCGTTCGCCACTTACACCGTCGCGCTTCCTGCTTACGATCTATTCCCGGAGCTGGCCGTGCAAGCGGGTCAAACTACTTTGCTTACGAACCCAACCAATGTGGTCGTTTATGTTGACGCCAATACGCAACTCCTTAACACCTCACCGCTCGCTGTGGGCAGCCTCTTGCGTTTCAATGGTCTGGTTTTCAACGACGGCGGGACATTGCGCATGGACTGCGGCCAGATAAACGACGGCGCCACAGAGTAGAGAAGTCGTAAGTTCAATGAGAGCGCGCTGCGCCCGCCGGAATCGGCAGGCGCCGAAATTCCACGGCAGCCGATCTGTTTCATCGCTAAGTAAATCAAGGTTGTCTGAAACTATTGTGATTAGTTGCTTCCGTTGTATGGTTAACGGGCACAGAACATACGAAATAGTTCAGGATTTACTTTAGTGGGAATCGGGCTCATCAGTAGGTACAGCGCTATTCCGCGTCGCCCCAGCATAGTTATTCAGCGAATATCGAAATCGCGGACAATCAGCCGCGTGTCAACTGTAACGTGAGGCGAGATGGCGTGGAATCCCCAGACGTGCACCCATGCATTCCCGGTGCGCATCGTGAGAAACGATTTCATCAGGCCTGGAGGGAAGAAAATGAGAAATACAACGATCACTGACAGCAGGGAATTCGCCAACGAGTCGTAGCGCGTCCAAGACTCGAACACATGCATAGCTGGATAGCTCGGCCCCCAGCAGGAATGCCGATACCGGAGCGGTCAACTTCGCATACCGTGGCATCAGAAGGGAGTAAATGAAAATCATAATCGGTAAGTCGGTACCGAAGAGATGAAAGATGAAGGACAACAGGCCGCCGACAATCTGCTGGTGGTGCGTTAATTCAAGGAAATTCCCATCCAGCGTCAGGTCCATGAAGCAGCCTATCGCCATCACCACCGCGATCACAATTAGATCGCTTTTCAAGTTGGAGGACTTCAGATTTAATTGCTGATTCGAGTATCCACGCATCCGAAACACTACATACGGAATCAGGGCGAGTAGAACCCCGTTATACCCAGTCCAGGTGTATACCTCAGCGGGAGACTGTACGCGGGTGGCGCCGACGAGCGACCCGTTCAAGTGCATCGCAATACCTTCGCCAAAGAGGTGCAGACCAATAAAGCGTCCGACTAGAAGCACTAGAGCGCCGTAGAGCCACAAAGCAACCGTCTCGCGTAACGCGAGACTTCGTTCCGGAGCGCGCGCACCGAGATCCGGCATCGCACGCTGCCGAGTAATCAGCGCGACCAGTCCTATTTCCAAAGCCAGAAAAAGCAGCGCAATCGAACTGGAAATCACCATTGCCGCAGGCTTGCCCGGATGCGGGCCAATCTGTAAAGGCATCCCTCCATGACACAACACAACTGCGGCCACGCTGATCAGCCCCCAAAGAAACAGCGCAACTTGGAAACTCCGCTGGCGGACGAGATAACTTAGCTTGGAACCAAATGAGGTCACGTCACTGCCTCCATTCGCGGATTACACCGTGCCGCCCCGCGTTTCCAGGCTCGCTTATTCTAAAGCCGAAGGAAAAAGCAAGAAAGCGAGCATCCCTGCGGCTTCACGATGGAAAAATAAATTGTGTTCAGTTGCGGGGCCGTGTAACGTCATCGCTTTACGCGAAGGAGTGCGCGATTTTCGGGCCGCAAGCGAAGGCAAAGGCAGATAGCAACAGCAGATCCCTCGAACTGTGCCCCGCGTCCCTGAAAAACAGGGGAAAGCAAAAGCGCCCGGGACTTCGCTCGGGATGACAACGTAAAACTAAAAGCAAAAGGCAAAAACCTAAAGGCGAAAAGCACACAAGCGAAGGAAAGTTGCCGGCTGGCCTTTACGCCGACTCTCACGGAGCGAACATCCAGGCCGATGAATCAGAATTCAAAAGCGGGTTCACAGGAAAAGCGGGCAGCGGATTTGAAGGCCAAGTCGGCGGTGGGCTCACCGGCAACGGCGAACGTCGCGGCACTCGCTGCGGCTGGCTCGGCTGAGAGTGATGCCAGCGGTACTGGGTGCATTTGTCTGGCGGATTTTGAGCCGCTGGCTAAGGCGAAGATGACGGCACAGAGTTGGGAGTATGTTTGCGCTGGAGCGGGCGACGAAATTACGGTGCGATGGAACGAGGAGGCGTATCGGCGCATACGACTGAAGCCGCGGATTCTGGTGGATGTATCTAAGCTGGATACGCGCGTAAATTTATTTGGACAGGAGCATGCGTTTCCGATTTTGCTGGCGCCGGTAGCGGCTCAGAAGTTGATGCATCCGCAAGGAGAGTTGGCTTCGGCGCGAGGAGCGAGCGCGGCGGGCGCGACCATGGTGGTCAGCTCGTTTGCAAATACGAGCCTGGAAGATGTGGCGGCGGTGGCGAAGAGTTCGTTGTGGTTTCAGCTGTACGCGCAGACCGATCATGGTTTCACACGCGAGCTGGTGCAACGCGCGGAGGCCGCGGGGTATCGCGCGCTCTGCCTTACGGTGGACACGGCCACGACCGGCGCCCGAAATCGCGAAGCGCGTGCTGCGGTGAAATTGTTGCCGATACCCAACTTTGCGAAGTTTACGGGAGCTGGTAATGACGTTAGCCTGCACACGGGTTCGCAGGATGTTTTCAAGAGCGTGCTGGATGCGTCGATGAGCTGGAAAGAAGTCGAGTGGCTGCGTTCGTTCGCGCAAATTCCGTTGGTGCTAAAAGGTGTGCTGAATCCGGACGACGCTGAGCTGGCGGCGAAGCATGGCGTGTCGGGAATCATTGTGTCCAATCACGGTGGACGGAATCTGGATACTTTGCCGGCGACGATTGACGCGCTTCCGCAGGTGGCGGAGAAAGTGGCGGGGCGCATGCTGGTGTTTGTGGATGGCGGGATTCGGCGCGGGACGGACGTGCTGAAAGCGCTTGCGTTAGGAGCTAGCGCGGTGTTTATTGGGCGTCCTTATATCTATGGATTGGGCGCGGCGGGTGAGGCTGGCGTGTCGCAGATAATTCGTATTTTGCAACGTGAATTTCAAATGGCTATGGCGTTGACGGGCAGGACGAATGTCGCGGGTATCGACCGCTCGTTAATCTGGACGTAAGCCAGATGTTTTTGGCAATATTCATCCGCAATCTAGTGCTTCTGTTCTTTTGGTCGCGTTCAAGAAAGTTTCCGCCTGACCAATTCACGCACGTATCCAGCACATCGATCGATTTCGAGCAGGCGAGAGGCTTCGGAATTTATTTGGTGAAATCCATGCTCAACGGCCGCGGCGACGAAATCCTGGATCTCGCAAGAGCGAATTGGCGTGCGCTTTTGGAAGGTGGGGACCCGACGACCTGCCCAACCTTGCCGTTTGAGCGCTAAGGACTTTATGTTGGTATAATTCGGCGCCAACATGGCCGACACTGGTACTGGTGTTAGCATTGCCGCTGTTGAACGGAAAACTTCACGGTATCGCAGTTTGATCAAAGAAATCGCGTTAGTTGTGTTTGCGATCTATGCCGCTGCTTGCGCGTCGTTTTATTTCCGGCAAGACAAGATGACGTTCCCGGCTCCGGCTACCTACCCGCGAGCGACACCTCTAGACGCCGGCATCCCATTTGAAGATCTGCGTATTCCTGTTAATGAATCGCAGCAGATTCATGCGTGGTGGATTGCCGCCGCTGCTCCTTCAGTTTCGTCTAACAAAGTTCTGTTGGTGTTTCACGGCGACGGATATGTTCTGGACCAGAGTGTCTCGAGAGAAGTGATTCCGCTGCACAATCCAGGCGCGAATCTTCTAATGGTGGATTATCGCGGATACGGAACTAGCAGCGCGGTATCTCCAAATGAGAATCACGTGAACGAAGATGCGCGGGCCGCGTTCAACTATCTGATCAATGTGCGCAAGCTGCCTAGCCGGGACATTATTTTGTTTGGGCGCTCCATTGGAACAGGCCCGGCAACGGAAATGGCGAAGGAACATCCCGATGCCGGTGGCCTAATTCTAATAAGCCCGTTTACGAGCACTGTCGATATAGCGGAAACGATTTGGTACCTACGCGTGTTTCCGCTCACGCTGCTGTCGCACAATCGATTTGATAATTTATTGAAGATAGGCGAGGTGCACATTCCGGTATTCATTGCCGTGGGCAGCGAAGATCGCTTGACGCCTCCGGCTATGGCGCAGGCGCTATTTCAAAATGCGAACGAGCCGAAGCGGCTTTGTGTGTCGCCGGGAGCGGACCACAACAACATCATGGAAGTCGGAGTGGGAGCGCTGGAGAAGCAGATCAGCGCGTTCATCCAAACGACACCTTGAGGCTGTTCGTTACCACTTCTGAGTGAAAGTAAATTCCTCGGGACTACCCCGTTGGGGCTACGGCAGTCACCTGAACCAAAAGGATTGCCCAGGCCTTCGCTTCAGGAACGAGAACAAAACTCATGCGATGCATCCAAGCTCGTTGTTCGCTGGCGAGAAGGAGATTCTTCCAATGGGCGGTTGCGACGAACAGCTCGCTAGTATTCGCTAAAATTGCGTCGATAACATAACTTGCGTTCTTCTTTCCGTAAGAAGCAAAGAGCGTAGCAAATCCCTTCGAAATTTCGTCACGATCCCATGCTTTACCGGCCACATCGATGAACTGCGCGTTTTCCGCGAAAAATGAAAGCAGTTCTTCTGACTTGGAAGATCTGAGTCCGGAGAGGAAGGTTTCGAGTATCACCAGTACGCTTGGTGCGTCGGAATTGTAATCTCTTTTGTCTGGGTCGTTCGCAAGTCGTTCTAGAATCGGATCAGCTCTAAGACCCCGCGCCATCAGGATTTGAGCAGCCAAGGACTTTTCTGCACGTAGGAGGCCGATCAGCAGGTGTTCTGGCTCAATTCGGCGATGGTCCAGCCTATCGGCCGTCTCCGCAGCGAGTTTCAAAACCTTCTTGCATTCATCGCTGAGCGGGACTTCCGAGGACGTGGGAATGCGATCCCGTGGAGTGATGCGTTTCTCGATTTCAGAACGGATGTCCGGGCCGACGTTAAACTGGCCGGGGAACCAAATTGCCCAGCCCTTGCTTTCTCTCAAAACCCCCAATAGCAAATGCTCCGTCTCGATGTATGGACTTCCATAGTTGCTAGCTTCGTAGCGCGCAAGGAAAATGGCGCGGCGGGCACTCTGTGTGTATCGCTCGAACATAAGAATTAGTGACGGCGAAGGAAGTAATTTGGAATCACCGCTGCGGCTAGGATGCCAATGATTGCGAGCCAGGACCATTTGTTTGCGAAGTTGAGCGTATAACCAAGACCGGATCGCTTTGGAACGAGGATGGAGGGATCGTCGGGGTTCCAATAAATGAATCCTGCCTTCCAGTGAGCCTCATTTCGGAATTTAGGGAATTGCTGGAGTTCCATTAGCTGAGATTACACGAAGGGTGTATTGTGACCGGCAAGGGATCCGAAAGCGGATGGTGAAATACGGTAGCAAGGTGGGAAGGAAAAAGTAGATCCTTCAGGTCCATCCGCAAACGACGCGGATTTCAGGATGACAAGGTAGAGGCAGAGGCACAGCAAAAGCCGTTGCAAGAGCAAAAGTAAAAGTAAGGCCAAGGCAAAGTCAGGCAAAAGTAGAAGCGAAACCAAGATGAGGAAAAAGAAAGCTGCGGGCTGAAGACCGGCGTTAGGGAAACTAGGACTTATGTCAGGGGTCTACTCTCAAAAAAAGGTGAGCTACACGAACCGCAGACGCAACAACAACGGAAGAAGCGAAGGCTACGAGATGCAGGTGGCTAAGATGCGGGCGGCTTCGCGGATTTGGGCGGGGGTGGTGCCGCCGTAGCCGAGGATTAAGCCGGGGCGCGGTTGCGTTTTCATGTAGCACATGGAAAGGGGCATCGCGGAGATTCCTTTTGCTGCGGCTTTTTTTGAGAGGGCTACATCGTTGAGGCCATGCGGAAGCAGCGCGACCAGGTGCATTCCGGCTTCGCTGCCGACCACTTCTACCGCGTCGCCGAAATGTTCGCGGAGGGCTTCGACGAGGGCGGCGCGGCGCTCGGCGTAAAGCATGCGCATTCGGCGGATGTGACGTGCGAAATGGCCTTCGCGAATGAAGTCGGTCATCACGGCCTGGTAAAGTGTAGGGGAAAAAATGTCGGCGGCATCGCGCGCGTGGAAAAAGGCGCGCACTAAATATTTCGGGAGGACCACGTAGCCCAGGCGAAGCGCGGGAAACATCACTTTACTGAACGTGCCAATGTAAATTACGCGGCCGTCGGCGTCGAGACCTTGCAGGGAAGCGATGGGGCGCGCGCCAAAACGGATTTCGCTATCGTAATCATCTTCGATGATCCAGGCACCGGTGCGCACGGCCCAGTTGAGAAGAAGGATGCGGCGAGTGGCGCTCATGGTCATGCCCATTGGATATTGATGCGAGGGCGTGATATAGGCGAGGCGCACCTGTCGGCTGCGCGCGCGATCGCCTGTGCGTCGAATCGCTTCCGCCAGGTTGAGGCCTTCGTGATCTACGGGAACCGGAACTAATTCCGCGCCCGGGCTTGTAAGAGCCAGACGCGCTCCGGGATAGCCGGGCTCTTCCATCCACACGCGGTCGCCCGCATTCAACAGAACTTGCGCACAAATTTGCAGGCCTTGCTGCGAGCCGGTGGTGACCAGAATTTGCGACGGTTCGCAGCGCACGGCGCGCACCGCTCCCAAATATTCCGCGATAGCTTCGCGAAACGGCGCGTAGCCCATGGAATCACCGTAGGCCATGGTGTCGATGGGCGAGTTGCGCGAATGCTTGGCGACTAATTTCGACCAGACGCCGATAGGGAAGCGGTCGAGAGCGGGAAGACTCGAGCGGAAAGCGCCGAGAGACCGCAGCCATGTTTGCGGTGGGACGCTCAACATTGCTGCGGCACGTTTAGAAATTCTGCGCGGGGCGGCGGATTTATTCTCAGGCGTCGCCGCGCGTTTGGCGATGAGCTGCGAACTTGCGCGTGGTTTCAAACCTTGCGAGCGCGACGCTTCCTCTGGGATTGATTTAGCCACGCAGGTTCCGGCGCCAGTGAAAGTCTCCAGATAGCCTTCAGCGAGCAGCTGCTCGTACGCGCCCAGCACCGGAATGCGCGAGATGTTTAATTCTGCGGCGAGATTTCTGGTGGAGGGGACGCGCTGTCCGGGACGCAGTTGATTGGAAGTGATGGCGTGGCGAAACCAGTCGTAAAGCTGACGGTACATGGGCGTTTTAGTTTTGGAGTCAAGGGCGAAGGGTGGAAGGAAGCTTGTGGAGAGGCGTTTCATGGTCGGTTAAAGTGGATATATCGTAACACATGAAAGTGGATATTGCTGGTGACCACTATGCACGGTAGTTTTTCAGGAGGAGTAAGTCGGTTGGCTATGTCTGGAGGAGCATTCATGAGCTTAAGAAGGATTCTGATTTGCTGTGCAATTTGGGCGGTGGGATTTTTTGTTCAACCTGGCTGCGTTTTAGCTCAGCAAGGAAGCGCAGCAGGCGAGCAGAATGCGGCGCCGAAGGTTCGCGATGGGCAGCACGATTTCGATTTTGAGTTGGGGAGTTGGAGGATTCATCTGAAAAGGCTGGAGCACCCTTTGACCGGCTCCAATAACTGGGTGGAGTTCGACGGGACTTCGGTTACGCGAAAGGTTTGGGACGGGCGAGCGCAGCTGGAGGAATTCGAAACGGATGGATCGGCGGGGCACATCGAAGGGCTGACCCTGCGTTTGTACAGCCCGCAGTCGCATCAGTGGTCGCTGTACTGGGCTACCAGCAAGACCGGCACTATCGGCATACCGACGGTGGGCGAGTTCAAAGATGGGGTTGGTGAGTTTTATGACCACGAGGAAATTAATGGGCGCATGACTCTGGTTCGGTTTCGCTGGACGAAAACGAATTCCGCTTCTCCGCATTTTGAACAGTCGTTTTCTGAAGATGGCGGCAAAACGTGGGAAGTGAATTGGATTACGGATCAGACGCGGGTAAGTGATGCTCCAGCAAGCGGGAAATGAAGATTCATTTGAGATTGAAACATTGGGATGGGATTTGGGCTTAACGTGGTGGCGAAGAAAAATAAGAAGAGGCTAATGATGAACGCGACTAAGTATTGTCGGAATGTTCTACTGGTTTGCGGCTTGCTTCTGGTTCTGCAGCCCGTGCGGGAAACGCGCGCTCAACAGAGCACTAGGACGCGCGATGGCTCGCACGATTTTGATTTTGAGATCGGGACTTGGAAGACGCACCTTTCACGGCTGGACCATCCTTTGACTGGGTCGCACACTTGGATTCAGTACGAGGGAATCTCCGTGGTGCGTAAGATTTGGGACGGGCGCGCGAATATGGTGGAGCTTGAAGTGGACGGACCGAACGGCCACGTCGAGGGGCTGAATCTGCATCTCTACAATCCTCAATCGCACCAGTGGAGTTTGAATTTTGCCAACGTGAGAGGTGGCACGCTGAGCGTGCCCACGGTCGGCGAGTTCAAGAATGAGCGCGGCGAGTTTTACGACCAGGAAGAATTTAACGGCAGGATGATTCTGGTGCGCAACGTGTGGATGGACATCACCGCGAATTCCTGCCGGTTCGAGCAGTCGTTTTCGGATGATGGCGGAAAGACTTGGGAGGCAAATTGGATCGCGGTAGATACGCGCGTTGAAAAATGAAGCTGAAAGTTAGCTCGCGGTCTGAGCGCACGACATTGGGGATTGGCGATGATCATCGAAATGCGGACATATACGACCAAGGCAGAGTGCCGCGAAAGATTCCTGAAGATATTTCGTGAGAAGTCCATGCCCGCACACTCAGAGATTGGTATGAAGATTCTGGGTCCGTTTCCCTCCTTCGAAAATCCCGACGTGTTTTTCTTCATGCGTGGATTTCCGGATGTGGCGTCTGGCGAGCCGATGAAAGCAAAGCTTTATGAAGGCGAACTGTGGACGAGTGAGCTGGAGAATGTTTTGATGCCGATGCTAGAAGCATACGAGGTCGTTGTTATAGAAGACGCGGACGGCTTGGTTCGTTGGTAAAGACGAGTAAGTTTGGGCGCGGAAAGTGGATGGCGCGAGAGGTGAGCGAAGAAGTAACACTGTGCCGCACAGCGGGGCACAGATGAAATGTTGCAGAACCATTCGAAGAACGTTGGCGCTCTTTGCGATGATTGCTGGAATTGCTGCCGCGCAAAATGTTCCTTCGCCTTGCGGTCCTAGTCCGCAACCGCAAAATAATACACCGCAATATTCTGACCAATCTGCGTCGGCCGACGCGACATCCTCCGGCGGCAATGCGCAATTACCACAAACTGCGTCTCCTGCTGGCCTTGACCGGCAGGCATTGGACGACGCCTGGTGGACTGGACCGCTGCTGGCGCCGAATGCCTCCACTTTGCCCCGCGGACATTTTCTGATCGAGCCGTACCTCTACGACGTGATCGGGGCGCATTCGAACGGAATTGGCTCGCTCACCTACATTAATTACGGGCTGGCGAATAGGTTTACGGTCGGGGTGATCCCTACCTTCGGTTACAACAAATTAAGCAACGGGCTGAGCAGCGCCGGGATCGGGCTGGGCGACGTCACCGCGCAGGGACAATTCAGGCTTAGGCAGTTTCACGAAGGCAGTTGGCTTCCAACAATTTCCGTCACCGTGCAGGAAACCTTTCCGACGGGGAAGTACGATCAGTTGGGCGACCGTCCAAGCGACGGGCTGGGCGGTGGCGCTTTCACCACCACGGTTGCGATTTATATGCAGACATATTTCTGGATGCCGAATCGGCGGATTCTGCGCATGCGTTTCAATGTGTCGCAAGCGTTCTCCAGGGAAGTGAGTGTGGAAGGTGTGAGCGTTTACGAAACTGGAGCGCAATTTCGCGGGCACGCGGATCCGGGCACTTCGTCGTTCGTAGATGCGTCCTGGGAATATAGTTTGACGCGACGTTGGGTGCTGGCTCTGGACGCGACGTATCGCTACACCGCGAATACGCGCGTCGTCGGAAATAATATCTCGGGGCCGAGCAACGCGCAGAATCCGGATAGCGTTTTGGTGAATTTGGGATCGGCCGAGACGGCCGGATTCGCCCCCGCAGTGGAGTACAGTTGGAAATCCACGATCGGTGTGATCGTCGGCACGCGCGTTATTCCCGGGGGCCACAACACGCCAATGACCATCACTCCGGTAATCGCGATCAACATCGTGCACTGACGCAAAGATAATCGGTCAGCGGCCCTTTTTTTCGAGCTGAGCGATGCGCGCTTTGACCAGTTTCTTGATCAGCGCACTGGGCACGGGCTTGTTGACGGAGAAATGGATAGTTCCTTTCGATGTGGTGAAGCCTTTGAGTTCTTTTTTGAATGCGTCGACGATGGCGGCAGTGGGGAACAAGCTGCAGTGATCGGAAAACGCGGCGTACCACACCAGGATTGTTTAGCGTCTGAATGCGGGGATGCCATCAGTGATTATTTCGGTTGCGTCCGACGGCACAGTGGAGCGGATCGCGGAGCGAATTTGGTTTAACGCGTTGCGGGCAGGCAGGGGAACGCCTACAAAATATCCCTCAACGGTCTTGTTTAGTACTACTGGATGAAGAAGGCAAAATCTGGCAGCCGCAATGTTGTAGTGAAAACCCAGAGCGCCGCCGACAACCATCGTACGCTTGCAACAGACTGGACAGTTGCAAGTATATTAAGGGCGGATGAGTTGGGGAGGGATATATGACCCAGCGCCCTGGGCCACGCTCGCGAAATCTTCTTGGTTTGCTTTTGCTTAGCGCTCTATTCGCATTTCTGCACGCTGCATCCGCTGAACCGACGAGGCCCCAAAAGTCTACCGAGAAGCCTCCCGAGAAGCCTCCCAATGGACTTGTCGTGGTGGTGGAGGACAAACCGAAACAGGATCGATTGGATTTGCGGGCGTTGGATAATCCCTTCATTAGCGGCGTGGCATTGCAAATCCGCTGGCGCGACATCGAAAAGGTGCAGGGAAAACCGAATTGGGCAAGGCTGGATGAACTTTTCGCGGCGGCGGAATCTTCCAAGAAATGGGTACAGCTTTTCATCTTTCCCGGCTTTTTCTCTCCCGCGTGGGCGATGGAAGGCGCACAGACGGAAATGTTTGCAATCCAGTATGGGCCTGGAAAAGGCTCAATGGAGAAGCTGCCGTTGCCATGGGATGGAGTCTATCTCGCGCACTGGTTCGCGTTCGTGAAACAGTTGAGCGCGAGGTATGGAAAATCTCCTGTTTTTCGAGTGATTGCGGCGGCGGGACCAACGTCGGTGTCCGCTGAGTTCACGTTGCCGAACACGCCGGAAGATATTCAGAAGTGGCGTAGGGTGGGTTACACGCCGAGCAAATATTTAGAGGCCTGGCGACAGACCTTTCAAGTGTACGCAGCCGACTTTCCAAATCAGTATGTTTCACTGTCGTCCGGCTACGGTCTGAATATTAGTGACCGAGGCAAACAGGACGGGCGCGAACGAAAGCCAACCAAGAACGGAATCATCGAAGAGGGGATCAATACTCTGGGACGACGATTTGTGCTTCAGAATAGCAATCTGGATGGGAATCCCGAGCCGGAGCACGGACCTCACGGGGTGCCGCTAATTCTTAGTTACAATGGACGCATCGTTACAGGTTTTCAACTGCGCACTTCTTGCGTGCGCAACAGCGGGAATATGGGTGCAGAAGGAAATCCGCCGCTAGCTTTGAGGAAAGCGATTAATCGGGGCACGGCGCCAAACAATGCCGGACAGCGTGTAAATTATCTGGAAATTTACGAACCTGATGTGGTAACTGATGAAATGCAGCCTGTTCTTCGTTACGGAGCTTCGCTATTCCAGTGATTCCAGTTCCTTGGTTAGGATGTCCAACCCTGAGCTACGCGCAATATCACTCTCGAAAAGACGTTCCCCTCCCTCAGCAAAAAGCCGCGGCCAAACTTTATTTAGCGGCGCTCGAATGAGATGATATTCCCATGGCCATGGGGCTGGAAATTTCTAAACGAGTGGTTAACGAAGTCACTATTGTGGATCTTCAGGGCCGCGCGACCATCGGCGCGAACACCGACAAGTTAGATCACGAGCTGCGAAGGCTGGTGATGGGTGGTACCCTCAATATTTTGGTGAATCTTGCACAGGTAACCATGATGGATAGTTCGGGCATTGCGGCTATGGTTGGCACCTATGTTTCCCTCACGCGCGAGGGCGGCAGTTTGAAGTTATCGCGTCCGAGCAGCCGCGTGCGCGAAGTGTTGCGAGTGATGCGCTTACTGGATTCGATTCCCACGTTTGATAACGAGATGGAAGCACTCGCTAGCTTTGGCGCCACTGCTCAATCCGCCGGGTCTTAACGGGTTTGACTAGTTTGCCGCTGAGTGAACGGTTGAACGGAGTGAGCAGATGATTTGATTGATGTCCGCCTGCGAAACTTTGTACGTCTTCGCCAACTAGGTAGCGGTCCAGAATGGGTTGGTACAAAGAGTTACCACATTCAACGAGGATATCGTTCACCTTGCTCGGAAAGGTCGGGTTCCGCACGAGGTGGAGAATGAAATCGTCGAGATCTTTGTTACCGTGCGCCGCGCCCATGGCGACGAGCTCGTACTTGTCAAACGCGGTGAGAATGGCCTGGCTAGCGTCCTCTGGTTTGGGTTTGTTCCGCTAGTGCTGGAACGTTGTCCTTGGTCACTATTCCGTATCGCTAGCCGACTTTGGCCGTAGGATTGGTTTGAAATGGAAACAGTGAGAGCTGTTACGAGGACCACACGAAGCACGAACTTTCCAGCGCCTTCGATTGTCCTGTGAAAAATAGTACAAGTGTTCATCGTTTACCTTTCAAGAACCCACACCTGAGTATACATTGCAGCTCGCGAGCAAGGAGCTTGGTGCAGTTGATATTGCTGAGCGCCTTGATCGATGAGAAGGGACCGGCACAATGCGCGCGACTGAAGGGCCCGGTAAAAAGTCAACGGTGAGAAATGCCTAACTACTGGACGGTGATGGTGACGTTCGTGGTCGTGCGGCCGAATTCGTTCGTGGCGTTCAACGTGTAGGTGGTGGTTTGCGACGGAGTGACTACCACGCTCGCTCCGCGGATGGCGCCGATTTGCGGTGTTACGTCGAAGTACGACGCGCCGGTTGCCGTCCAGTGCAAAGTTACTGGCGTGCCGGACGAAACCGTTGACACGCTGCTGGTGAAGCTGTTGATGACGGGCGGCGTGCCGACGGGCAGGTTGGACTGCGTGTAGATCGGATTCATGGTGATCGCTTCGAAGTCGGCGGCGGTAACTTGGTCGAGGTTGTGCAGGTCGTCGTTGTTCCAACGGGGGTCGGGCGCGCCGCTGATGTACATGTTGGAACCGTTGTCGGCCATGATCATGCCGTACTGCTGCAGCGCGGTCAGGATCACCTGATTCGCGGCGGAAAATCCTGAAATGTCAAAACTTGACTTTAGACGCAGGCGCATGCCCATCGGCGCAGCGAACTGGCTAGTGGAATTCGCGGCCCAGTGTGACGCGGGCGGCACGAAAGCGGCACGACTGTTTTGCAAAGTGAAACGTAGGGCGTGCTTGATTTCGCCGCTGGCCACTTCGTCGTAACGCGTGAGGCCGGCGAAAATCGAAAGTCCGGCAGCGTCAGCGGAAGTCCAGGTAAGCGGGCGCTGCTCGTCCGCGGTTAAATCCCAAACGGCCGCGGAGGCCGCGTTCCAACTGCCGTCACTTTGCGGATACGCGCTGTAAAGTTCGTAGAGCCAGCAAGTGCTGTTGTCGATGACGAGCACGTGACGGTCGCCGCTGCCCGGATTTGGATAGCCTTCGATCGGCGCATTGGCGGGGACGGGCATGGGGCCGGGATCGCTTTCGCTTCCGTACGCGGTGAAATTTATTGCGACCAGCGCTTGTTGCGAATCCACCGCGATGAAGGGGATTCCGATGTTTGAGCCGTTATATTCGCCGGAGCCAAAATCGGGATGCACGGGATCGCTAGGGCCAATGAAATTTATGATCGCGGCGGAATTCGGGTCGACGGTGGCGTTCGCGATATTTTGGTTCCAGGCATTATCCGCAGGGAAGGGAAGAAAGCCGTTGAGGCTGGCGTTCGCTCCCAGGCTGATGCCGCTGCACGCGCTTGGCGGCGGGTTGTTGCCCGACGAAGCGACCGTTACATTAAATGGCGCGGACGTGCTGCTGCCCGGATTCGGATTGCTGACGGTTACCCCGAAAGTTCCCGCGGTTGACGCGGTGCCTGTCGCTGTAAGTTGCGTGGAGGAAACAAATGTTGTGGTCGCCGAAGCGCCGCCGAAAAGCACTTGCGCGCCGTTCACGAAATTTGTTCCGGTGACGATGAGCGTGTAAGCGCCAGCGGGGAAACTTGCGGGGCTTACATTGCCAATCGTGGGCGTGGCATTCCACAGAGTAACGGCGCTCGTACCGCCAGCAGTGGAATCTGCGGCGGATGCGGCCCTAACCGTGATTGTGTTTGGATTCGGCAAACTCGCTGGCACTGTGTAAATACCGGAGGCGCTAATAGTTCCAAATGTCGCGTTGCCCCCAGCGACGGAATTCACCGACCAATCTACGCTTTGATTTGTACTCCCGCTCACAGTAGCAGCGAAAGTTTGTGTAGCGCCGGCGCGGACGTTCGCGCTCGTTGGCTTAACGCTGACGGTGATCTGCCCGGGCGGCGTAGTCTTCTTCGTGGTGGTCCCGCAGTTAACCAGGACAAGGATCAGCAGGATCTCCAGTCCGATGAGCAGACGACGCGTGCGTTTTCTCATTGTGTTTTCACGTAGACGCACGATGTGATGGCTAAACGCGTTCAGGCTGGCCGAAATGCCTATATATAAGGATGCGCGCCCGGGCGGTCGCCGGGCAACTGGACGGAGGTACAAGTTAAGGGCAGTAGCGTGGACTTTCGATCGGCAGACGTATCCTTCGTGTTTCCGCACCGTAGTCTTATAGCTCGCCACCAGTACTCTTAAGTGCGGTGGGCTCATATATACAGCAAATAGCTGTTATTTCAGTTCACTGCAGAGCAGACTTACAAGGACGTCGCATAGGGCGGTGAAGGGAAACCGCGCGACCGGCCAGGTTTTTCGTCTTTCACAAGAGCGGACACGGAGTTGAAAGCATTGCTCAAACTCAAACAAGTTCTTCAAGTTCTACCGTTGCTTGCGCTTCTCGGGTTGTGTAGCTGCGGATCCGCGTTATCCAATTTGCTGGTCAACTCGGTGAAGCTGACTCCGGCAAATCCCACGATAGCAGTGGGCGGCACACAGCAAATGATACTGGTGGAAACTTTTTTGGACGGCACAACGAATCACGAATCGCCTACCAACACGACCTGGAACTCGAATGACACATCAGTAGTGACGATCAACAGTGCCGGCATCGCCACCGGAGTCGCCGTGGGAACCGCCACCATCCACGGCAGCCACAAGGACAACGATGCGAGCACCGTCGTCACCGTGACGGCCGCCGAGGATGTTTCCATTACCGCGCGCGGGGATTCGCAAACTCTGCAGGTCAAAAATCTGCGCACGGGACAGGAAATAACTTTCACGGCGAATCGGTCACGCGATTCGATCAGCGTTACGCCCAGCGGCGAAGGAATGGCCGCCAGTGAAACTTCTGTTCTCCCGGGACACGGGCCGGCTTGGCTTGCCATCGACCCGTCCGGAAAATATCTTTATGTGGTGAACCAAATTTCCGAAAATGTTTCCGCGTTTGCCATCGACTGGAAAACGGCGTCGTTGTACGAAGTTGTAGCTTCGCCATTTCCGGCAGGCACGAAACCGTGGAGCGTTGAAGTAGACCCCGCTGGCGCGACCGTGTCCGTTGGACATTTTAGAAGCGGCGACATTTCGCATTTCCGCATCGATCCAGCCACGGGCGCCCTTTCACCCAACTCGCAGTAAGGCGCGTACGCTTCGGCCGTCAGTCGCCAAAAGTGAAGTTCTCGCGATACTAGTCATGATTGACGGTGTTGTCTCTCTCCCGTTAGACTTTCGGCCATGTTCACCGTGGGGCAGCCGGAACTCTGGCAGAGCGCGGTACACAGCACGAGTGCCTGGATCTTTACCTTCGTGCTTGGGGTGGTTTTTCCGACCCTCGACTACGTGCTGTACGCGCGGTGGAAGTCGACTCTGCAGATTTACGCCTGGAATATTGTGGCGCTATGGTCCCTGACTGCGGCTTGCGTGTGGACAAGCGGTGTGAATCAGCTTGCACTCAGCGATCTCGGAGAGCAACGCGGGAATGTTTTCCGTACGCTTGTAGTTTGTGGAATCGTAGGGGCAATCGTTCTGCTGCTGATCAGAGTCCAGAAGGTGCAGAAAAAGAAGGCGAGTCCAGAGCAGCTAGAAAAGGGGCTGGAGAAGGTCAAGCGGTTACTGCCCAAAAATTCAACCGAGCGCGCGGTGTGGGTCGTTGTGTCAATCACCGCGGGAGTTTGTGAGGAAATTCTCTATCGCGGTTGGCTGCTCAGCTTATTCGGCGCGGCTTTGGGTTCGGTTTGGTTGGGTTTGCTGATTTCGTCGATACTCTTCGGCTTCGCACACGCGTATCAAGGACGAAATGCGATATTCGGGACCGGAGTCGGCGGCGCCATCTTTGGCATCGTGTTCATCGTCGGCGGCAGTTTGATCCCAGGACAGCTACTGCACACCGCGATGGACTTGAACAGCGGCCTAGTTATGGGCAAAGTAGCCAAGCGTACAGAAGCGTAATTCCCCCGCCCGCGCGACCTGGACTTCACCCTTAATTGTCTTGACAAAACTTAACATTAGAGTCAAATTGCCCCGCAAAGAGCCCTGCTGCGGACGCGCGCCAGTCAATCTACGCGTAGAGACGGCTTACGTCGAAGCGCTGTCGTAATCGCACTCCGCACTGTCGAATGTACAACCAGGGTTCCCGGGAGGATTCATGGAAACTTCAATTGGAGTATTCGCATCCCGCGACCGTGCTGAAGAAGCCATCAAGGAATTGATCCAGAAAAAAGTCCCCGAAAACGAAATCGTATTCCTCACGAGTTCGGAAAACGAGGCTACATCCCTGGCGAAAGAGTTGGGCGCTTACGCCGGAGGCTTCCTGGGAGGAACCGTAGGTCTTTCGGCTGCGGTAGTTGCAGCCACTTTGTTGGTAATCCCCGGAATAGGCCCGGTGTTCGCATTGGGCGCGGGAGCGTCGGCCTTGATGGGATATCTCGGCGCTAGCGCCGGCTCCAAGGTTGGTAAAGCGGCCACGCAGGGCGATACGACGGCGCCTACTGCTGGCACTGGCGTGTCGGAAGATATTGCATTATTCGCTGAAGCGCTGAAGCGCGGCCGTTCTCTGGTCGTGGTCCGAACCGAATCGCAGGAAACTTCCAAGGTCGCCTCGGAAATTCTCGACCGCATCGGCATGAGTATCCAAGGCACGGGGCTGAATAAGTTGCGGCACAGCACGCGCCAGGTGCAGGACGTGATCATCATCGACTGCGCCGGAAGAATCACCGTAGGCGAAGGCAACATCCAGCTTCGCGAAGCCATTCAGGGCTTGATCGGCCAGGGAAAACACAAGTTGATACTGAATTTAGTGGAGCTGGAATTTATCGATAGCGCCGGTATTGGCGAACTGGTCCGAGCCCACACCACTCTTCGCAAGCAGGGCGGCCATCTGAAGCTTCTGAATCCTCACAAAAAGGTGCATGACTTGCTCCGCGCCACCATGCTGACGTCCGTGTTCGACATTCACACGGACGAGGGCACCGCCGTCAAATCGTTTGAGGGCGCGCGAGCGACGGGCGCTTAAACGGCACGTCGCGAGCAGAGTTGTCCAAGATCCAGCGGCGCGACAAGAGAGGACCTAGTTTGTTACATCCCGGCGCGGAAAGCGCGTACACTGGTGTAGTCACACTAGCATCTTTCCTCCCGGGCTTTGCCCTCGGTGGTCCTTTGCGAAATTTGACTGTCCTTCGCGAGGTAACCCTATGACCAGCCATGATCGATAAAGGTCCTCTCACCAAACATCATTCGTGCGATGCAGAATCCGCGAATGATGGGCAGACGTTGCAGAGTAAAAATCCGTCGGAGCTTGCAGACAGAGAAATCTCTGCAAATTTGTCCGAGTCGCAGAAAGTTCATCGCCAATCTGAGCCTGCCGAGCAAGATCTTGGGCTCAAGATATTACTCACCAGAATGGATACCGCTTTCAGCGAATATGCGCGCGAATCTGAGCAATTGAGCGTGCTTTTATCCAAAAGCAAAAGCCTGCCCGGCTGGACTTTGTATAATGAACTTCTCCGGCAGCGCACTGTGGAAGTAGTTGCTCACGAACAATACCGCAGAATTCAGGACGAACTCTTCAAGCGAATCGTTCCGCCAAGCGTGGACGAAAAGCCGGACACCAAATTTAACTGGATGATCGCCAAAGCACGTTAGCTGCGGTAATCGAAGTAGAGGAGAGTTCATGAAAAATGTCGTGTACTACTACAATTCCGTGCTCGGGGAACACAAGAATGATCGTGGCAACGCTGTCGGTGCGCTGAGAATTGGCGACGTGATCGAGCGTCGCGCCAAGCGCTGGAGCGTTTTCGACATCCGCACAACCCTGAAGCCCAGTGTGTCGCGTGAACCTTACACAGTGTCGGTGTACCTGAAAGGCCCTTTCTAGCGTTCGAGAACTCCCACCGTAGGTGCTTTCAAAGACACAACTTGGTATTCAGCTCGGTTTGCGACGACACCGCGCCCATCTACTTGCCGATAAGCGGCGTTGGGGGCATCGATGCGACAGAGATATCTGAGGCGTGGTGCGCGAACTACGCGGAATCGGCGCGGCTTGCTTCACCCGCACTCGCTATTCCTCGCGGTTGCACTCGCGATGCTCTGCGCCGGTTGCGGACACGACGTGGATGGCCGCAAAGTTCTCCTGCAATCAGAGGTAGCGGTGAACAAAGTGCAGTCGGTTCGCGCGCGCATCGAAACTTTTGGATCTTTCGCAAAACGCACAGACGCCCAATACGATTGCGGCCACTCTGTGTCGCACTACATCGAGAACGACGAAAACCTCCAACGCAAGATTGAGTGCGTCCAAACTCAATGGATCCAGTTCAGCCGCCTCGTGGGGACAGAGCGTTGGAACGCAGTCCGCCAGTCGCCGGACCTCGGGGTGTGCAATCGTCTTCGGAACAAAGAACCGATTGGACAGGTCCCTGTGCGATTGTTTAGTGCTGACGAAGGCCGCATCGTCCCGCCGTTTTTCTACTATGCGAACGAAACCGCCTCTACGACAATTACGTCGGCAGGGAATCAAGTGATCGAAGGCGACTATTGCGATATTTGGAAGATTCAGGGCCGGGACCCGGCTTTTCCCTTACACACAATTTGGATTGGCGCCGGAGACCGTTTGCCGCGAAAGTACCTCGAAGGCGAACCGGACAATCCGCAGGAGTAGTGACGCATTCGGATTATGGCGCGAGCTTTGCGATCGACGTGCCACCGGATCCCTTTGCTCGATGAACCACTGAATGTGAGACCTCATGTCCGCGCGGTGGAACGAAAGGCGAGAGCATGAAGAGTTCTGGAACGCGTAATTCAGGCGTGTTTGTCGCAGTCATCGTTATCGTCGTGCTGCTCGTGGTTGCCGCCGCCGTATACTTCGCGGGGGAGACTTGCACGGTGGAGACGGCCATGTCTCCCGTGATTACTCCGAACCAGCAAGCTGCGATTGATTTGTATTCGAAGAAATGCCATCCGCGATGGTCTAGCGACTTAAAGAGAGAAAAGGAATATCAGGTAGTTGTGCTGCGGCCCATCACCGAGCCTCCCCCGGCTGGGAATCGTTACCAGGAGCAGGACGTCGTCTTCGAAGTGGAGAAAGGGCCGGATCGCATGCAGCTTTCCTTTGGCAGCGCTGACACTTTTGCGTTCATGAGCAAAGTGCCGGAGGTGGAGCGAAAGGACACGCTTCTGATCGGGTGCTATCTAGCGTGCCCGGCCGCGCTAATACGAAAGCAGCTTTCGAGTTGGCACGGCCAGCCCATGCATTACTTCAGAACCGAAACCCCGACCAGCCCCGTAATCACCCAGTAGCGCGAAAGATCGGGAACGTTTTTGTTTTCGTGCTTTTTCCTCTACTTTTACGTTGTCATCCCGAGCGGAGTCTCGCGCGTCCTTGCCTTTCCTCTGGTTTTCAGGGGCGCGAGATCCCACGGGGCCGCCCAGGTCGACGGTTAGTCGAGCCGGGGGAAGAGTCTACGAAGTAGACGGAACATATCCCGAGGGATCTGCTTTTTGTTTTTCTGTCACCCGGCAAGCGATTTAATAAATCAACACTGTGACGGGTGCCGACGGTATGCCGTTCGCCACAACTACCAGCCTGTTGTATCCCGGTTCAGCGCCCAATGGCACATCAAAGTTTGTCGATACGACGTCGGGCGACGCGACAGCCATGCTGCTGTGGTCATGCGTGCGAGCGTAAATAACGTCGTGAGTGTTCACGTTCGTGAGCCGCACCAATGGATAGTTGGTGGCGGCTTGTATGTCGTCACCGTAGAAAGCGCCTTGCGACAAACCGTTGAGAAGGACGCCGGAGAGTTGATACGTGCTGCCACGGTTGATGAACGTTGGCACGCTGGTGATGGTCGGCGCCCACGCTTTGTCGTAACTTCCCGCTGGCGTGTAGATTTCCACGTCGTTCGAAAAATCGGTCTGCAGAATCTGGCCGGTCGGAAGCACGAGCATGTTTGTAACGTAAGAGGGTTCGAAGGGCGCGTTCGGAGTTCCCGCCACAGGCGTCAAGCTAGTTCCGTTCCATTCGAAGAACACAACTCCGGGAGGCCCAAAAAATGGGCTAGCCGCCATGAGAACCTTTCCGTTTGGTTCGAGCGCGGCTGGACCATCGGCGATGTCCAAGTCGTCCGGGAAAGCAGGACCGGGAGTCCAGGTGCCGGTGATCGAGTTGTAGATCGCTGTGTTGCCCGGTCCACAAGAATTCGCGCCGGTATAAAACACAGTGCCGTCTGGACGCAAAACGCCGGGCCCTAGTTCGAATGTCGCCACCTTCTCGCCGCCGCAATCCTTCGCTGAATCCCAGAGTTGAACGACGGTGCTACCGGCGCTATGCCACGCGCCCGTTTTCGGATTGTAAAGCTCGGAATTTTTTCCGTTCGGCAAATAGGGGAAACTGAGTGGGACGTAGGCATCCACCACCAGCACTTCGCCGCTGGGAAGCAAATTCCATCCCTCTTCATCGTTGGGGTCGTATTTATTTTTCCCGGTTTGCGTCCATGTCAAAGTGGTGGCATCGAGCAAAGCTTGTTCTTTCGTGCAGCAATCTGCTTGCATGTAGGTTCCATCAGCAAGGACCACGCTCTGCGCGTCGCCGATCGTTTGCTTGAACGGTCCGTAGCCACCGAAGAAGGAGGGTGGCTTTATCGGCGTCCATGTGTCGGCGATGGGATCGTAAATCGAACCTTTCGCGGACCAGGTGGGCACCAGCTCTGTTTGTTTGAGGTTCAGCAAATACTCGCCGCCTTCGATGATCAGCCGGCCGTCGGGCAATACAGCCGAAGAATGGTAGAGCGGGCTATCAGAATTCGGCAGAGATGCGATTTGCGTCCACGTGCCATTCACATAGCTGCCGGTTGAGTCAGGTGTCAGCCTCCACCAATCTGGAAAGCCGGTATCTTGAATAAGGACGGTGCCGTCGGTAAGCAGGATCGGGTTGGAAGCGCCGTCAACGAGGAAAAATGGTTGGTTGTTCAGTGGAGTCCACCGGCTCGGACCCACTGCTGCAGCAGCGTTCGCGTTTTGTGTGTGCGCTTCAGTTTGCAGCGGCGCGTGATCGACCGGTTGGCTTGCGCGAAATGGCGCCGGCACTGTTACGGCGCGTTGCGACGCGTGGGCCACGTTCGGCCACGCTAGCGTTGCGATCGCGGTAATGGCAACTATCCCGAGAGTGTAAAATCTGTTTTGACGCATAGTGCCTCCAGGTGGAAGAGAGGATTGAGGTCGCCCGTAAATCTCAACCGGAACTGGTGGCGGAGAAGAGTAGATTTCAGTGTATTACCAGTTGTGCAACCAGGCATCACGATATATCACGGAGACCTTGCGCCCTGCAATTGCAAAAAGCCGAAACGCGATGTTAGGCTG
Organism: uncultured Acidobacteriota bacterium; assembly: GCA_963714785.1. Classification (GTDB taxonomy): domain Bacteria; phylum Acidobacteriota; class Terriglobia; order Acidiferrales; family UBA7541; genus Palsa-295. The sequence goes on along the minus strand of CAVQQE010000011.1, from coordinate 689,759 downwards.
AAAAAGGATTTGCTCAGCGAGGATGCTTTGAACCGCCTATGCGCATGCTTGCTGATTCTTGTTGCCGCATTGCGGATTGCAGGAGGCGGCCAACAGACGACGAGCAACATTCCCCCCGGTTGGATTCTGGCGCCTAGCCGGGAACAGAATCCAGCTCTTTGGAAATGCGCCAGCAATGGACGGGATTGGATCATTAGCAATGATGATGGCAGGATAACAATTCAAAAGCAGAACTCACGAGTGCAGCAAGATCCATTGCCTCCGCAATTAACGCCGCCATTAACAGCGCGGCAAGAGAAAAGCGGCCGGCATTTACTGCAGAAAACATCGGACGGCTGGCTCGTGGGATTGAATATGGGTGAATTTGGCGGCGGCGTTTGCTGGTTCAGCGGCGACGGCTCTAAGACGGTCAAGCTGCTTTCGGATGACGTTCAGGGATTTTATAAAACATCGTCGGGTATTCTAATTCTCGTGGGGCTGACTCATCTGCTGTCCGATTACGGTCAGGTGTATAAATACGTGGATATCGCCGGAAAACCTACGACCGTGTTGCTTGCCGAACTCGACGGTTCCCCGAACGCATCGATCGTCGAGGCAGACGGTAGGGTCCTTATTGCTACGAAGAAAAGTGTTCTGCGACTAGACGCAAATGGAAAAATCGACAACCTTTACCGGCCATCGGAGCGCCTGACGCCACACTCTGTTGCCATAGACGGCGACGGAAGTATCTATGTGGGAATGCGATTCTTCGTTTTGCGTCTGACCCCGCAAACTGACAGCTACAGCTCTGAATGGTTAATGCCGGAGGATTGCCGATCATTCTATTTCAACGGCACCAACTGCATATGCTACAGCGGAGCAGACACGCTAATGTACCCGTTCACGGATATGGAATCGTTGATCTAACGCTTAGGCCGTTGATCTCAGGCTAGACATACTGGGCGATGCCATTTCCGAACGACCAGTTTCCCTTTTTCACTTCGACCAGATTGATGAACACGTCTTCACGTCGAAGTTTCAGGAGCTCGTGAAGCCCGTCCGCAACCGCTTTATAAAACGCTTGCTTCATTTTCCACTGTGCGCCCTTCACTCAGCGTTATCTGAATGAATGCGCAGTCTGGGCTCCTCTGAATATCCATATAGCTCGGATGGTATATGAACCCATCGGCAGGGTGCTCGGTGATCACCTGGAATCGATCGTTCTTCGGAACATTAAAATGCTTCAACAGCGCGTCATATACCACGTCGCCGATGCCTTTGCGATACTCCGCTGATTTGCCTTGCTCAAGATCGATGCGAAGGAGCGGCATAAAATTCTCCTAGTCACACAGATGCCAGCTAGGCCTGCCGGTACCCCGGGTCGTCTTTGGGATCAACGTAAGAAAGGCCCAGCGGTCCGTAGGCGTTCACTTGGGTCACGTACTCGCCCGATTTCGCCCAGTGGAAGTGGGGAGTGTTACCCGGCAGCACGATCACGCTTCCGGGCGCAAACGCTTTCAATTTGTCGGGATCAAACGTTTTTCCGCGGCCCACGTAGAACACACCCGAAATCACGGTGTAGATGCGATCTTCCGGATGCACGTGGGGCATTATCTTTTCTCCTGCCGGAAGTTTTACTCTTATCACGTAAGGGCCCGGTTTAGCCGGATCGCCTACCAAAACCGCCAGACGCGCTGCCGGCGGAAATTCCGGAAACGGCAGCCAGTTAACATTTTCCGCGAGAATCTCGCCAAACTCCTTCGGCGATAATCCTTGCGGTTGTGATTTTTTTGCGGCTGCTGGTTGATTCACAACGCCTCCTTTTGAGCGATTGCTCGATGCGCTCGGCAATTAGGTTAATTATGAACAGAAGAGCTTTTTAAAAGCCACCGGGATAAAACTCGGTGCTAGGTTAAAGTTTGGCTCAGGAATTTGTGCATGGCTTCGGCGATTTCGTTGGGATGAGTTTCCAGCGCGAAGTGGCCAGTATCAAGGAGTCGGACGGTAGCATTCGGAATGTCGCCGCGAAAGGCCTCCGCACCCCGTGGGATGAAAAAAACATCGTTCTTCCCCCATATAGCCAGAAGCGGCGGCTTGTGTTCTCGAAAATATTTTTGAAAAGTTGGGTATAGTGCAACGTTTGTGACGTAGTCGAGAAACAGATCGAGCTGAATGCCGATGTGTCCCTTGCGTTCGAGCAAGGCTTGGTCCAGCGTGTAGGATTCCGGGGCAATCGACTCCGGATTCGGAACGCCCACAGTGTATTGCGAACGCGTACCTTCCAGTGTCAACAGTGCGTTGCGGATAATTTCGCGGTTTTCTGTCGAAGGATCCTCCCAATAACGCCGGATGGGAGCCCACGCGTCGCCGAGCCCTTCTTCGTAGGCGTTTCCATTTTGCGAAACAATCGCAGTCACTCGTTCAGGATGCTCAACCGCAAGCCGGAAGCCGACGGGCGCGCCGTAGTCAAACACATAAAGCGCATAGCTCGTCAGGCCCAGTGCCTCTACGAAAGCGTTCATCGTTTTCGCCAGATTCTCAAACGAATAGTGGTAGTTGCGTTCCTTCGGCACTGTCGTGAATCCGAAAGCTGGCATGTCCGGCGCAATCACGCGGTAGCGCGTGGCCAGGCGCGGGATCAGCTCGCGAAACATATGCGAGGAAGTGGGGTAACCGTGCAATAGCAGAACGACCGGCGCGTCTTTCGGTCCCGCTTCGCGATAGAATACGCTGACGCCGTCAGCTTCAATCCTGTGAAATGAGGCGCGAATGATTGCTGTTTCAGCCTCGCGTGCGTCTTTGGGTCCTTGCAAGTGGACTCCTCGGCGATGGACTGCCGTTTGTACCGTGAATAATATTCTCGCCCTCTAAAATCCGAAAAGCAATGTTAGGATTCGGCCCATGAAAGGGCTGCTTAAGGTCTCTACGCCCGCAGAATATATTGCGAAGCTAATCAAGCCGCGCAAAACCGAAATCGCCGGGTTTTGGCCCGCATCTTTCGTTCGCTTTCGTCTGTACGTCGTCATGCCGCCTGCCCTGAGATCCGTGGCCAGGTGAACCGCGAAGGGCAGCTCGACGTCGTGCCTGTATGCAACAGCAAACCTTCAGCTTCGAATTTATGTTCGTTGTCTGTGCCGTTGTTTTCCGGAAACGTCAGTTGCAGCCCGTGCTATGCGCGACGCTGACCGGCAAGTACGCGCAGACGTACAGTCTGGCCATTTGCGCTGACGATGCAGACGATTCGTGCGATGCGCCGCCACGCTCCAGCGAAATAGATCGCGTAGCGACCATAGTATTATTGTGAACTTCGCCGCCCGTGCTGCCGGGTACCAACGCATGCGCATCGCCGCCGCTCGCGCCACGCGCACTTCCGTGTCGCAAGCCGCCGACGCCAGCAATCGCGCTCCAAGACAAGTAGCCAGTGACAGAATCCGCAGCTGAACACGTAGTGATCGCCCGCGGGAGCCGTCGGCAAGTCCTATTCACGACTCCGGTGATCACGCTATCGTTGACGTAGGTGATTAAGGTGTCGACGTCCTCGCCAATTGGGCATGCGACCTCGGTAGTCCGAGGACAATAAGAAGTATCGAACAGGCAGATAGGCGGTGTCCCAGCTACCTTACCGTTGCTGGTCGTTGGTTTCTGCCATGCGCAAGACAGGGAGCTGCCAGCGCGCATAGGAATAGGATCAAGCCGACTTTAGATATCATCGAGTTGTCCTCCGCGTTCGTTTCGCAGTCTTACACTCACTCTCCATAGCGGAATCGGAGACGGAAAACCGTCATGGAGCCTGACTTTTCAGATCATGGAAACTGACCGGATGCGGGTAGCGAATCCCAAAAGCGGGCACAGGTTGAGACTTCAGGTCGCACTCCTGCGTTTAACCTATTGAGGCTCTGTATGTTAAGCCTTATAACGTTTAGCTCGCTGCGGCATTAGAAGTGCGATATTAGGAACCGGGAATGAAAGTGGGCGGAGGAGTAATGGAAGCATTTTGCAGTGACGTGAAATTCGGCGTGCGAGTGCTCTTGCGAAGCCCGGGCTTCACGCTCGTCGCGATTCTTACCTTGGCGTTGGGCATTGGCGCGAACACCGCGCTGTTCTCGCTCGTGAACGGAGTCTTGCTCGAGCCGCTGCGATTTCCTCAGGCCAACCAGCTCGCCACGCTGTACCAGCACAAACCGCAGTTTGAGTACGGCTCAATCTCCTATCCAAATTTTCAGGATTGGCAACGCGACAACCAGTCCTTCCAATCTATCGCAGCATTCCGCGACGACGATTTCAGCCTCACGGGACTCGGCGAGGCTCAGCGCATTGACGGTGTAATGGTTTCCGCGAATTTCTTTCCGACGCTCGGCGTGAATCCGGTGATAGGACGCAATTTTGATCCGCAGCAGGACGTCCTCGGCGGAAAGCCCGAAGTAATGATCAGCGCCGGAATGTGGAAAACAAAGTTTGGCTCCGCGCCCGACGTGATCGGCAATACTTTAACGCTCAACGGCACGCCGTACACCATCGTCGGCGTCGTTCCGTCGAGCTTCCACCTCTACATGCAGAACTTTCGCGACAGCGACATCTACGTGCCCATCGGCCAGTGGAACGACGTGATATTTCATCAGCGCGACGTGGGCATGGGCATGGACGCCGTCGCGCGGCTGAAACCTGGCGTCACGCTCCAACAGGCGCGTGCGGACATGGAGCGCGTTACGCAGAATCTCGCAGCGACTTATCCCGATGCGAATGCCAACACCAGCGCCACGGTAGTTTCCCTGAAAGAAAAAATCGTTGGCGATTTGCGGCCATATCTTCTAGTGCTGCTCGCCGCAGTGTTCTTTGTTTTGTTGATTGCGTGCGTGAACGTGGCAAACCTATTGCTCGCCCGCTCAATGCAGCGCGCGCGTGAATTCGCCATTCGTGCAGCGTTGGGCGCAGGGAAGCTGCGCGTGATCAGACAACTTTTGACCGAAAGCGTGCTGCTTTCGCTCTGCGGCGGCGGCCTTGGATTGCTCATCGCGAGTTGGGGCACGCAAGGATTCATCTCGGCGCTGCCGGAAGGTTTGCCACGCGCTGAGGAAATTCACCTCGATACCCGCGTGCTGATTTTCACTCTGGCGATTTCCGTTCTCTCCGGAATTTTCTTTGGACTTGCTCCAGCGCTCCGCCTGATGAAGCCGCGCTTGCAGGAAACCTTGAAAGAAGGCGGACGCACCGTAAGCGGCGCGCGAAGCCGTGCCCAAAGCGTGCTCGTAATTGTCGAAATGGCCCTGGCTCTGGTGCTGCTGATTGGCGCAGGACTGATGCTGCGCAGCTTGGGACGTTTGTGGAGCGTGAATCCCGGCTTCAATCCAAAGAACGTTCTGTTTTTACAGGTCGCGCTGCCGCCGGGAACTTCCAATGAAAGTCCTGATGCGATACGCGCAGAACTTCGCCGCCTCCACGACCAGATCGCGGCGGTTCCCGGAGTCGCGGCGGTCTCCATGCAGCGCGGCGGAATTCCGATGTGGGGAGACTCCGAAGATCCATTTTATATAGTAGGGAAGCCCAAGCCGTCGCGCGAAAGCGACATGCCCTACGGCCTCTGGTATGAAGTGGAGCCGGATTATTTGAAAGTAATGGGAATTCCGTTGAAGCGCGGCCGTTTTTTCACCGCGCAGGATAACGAGCTCTCACCGCGAGTCGCCGTAATCGATGAGGATCTCGCAGAGAAGTATTTTCAGGGCGAAGATCCCATCGGTCAAAGCATCGAGGATCCCTTTGTTGGCGCACCTACTGAAATCGTCGGTATCGTTGGACATGTGAAGCATTGGGGCCTGGATGACAAGATCAACGTGCACGCGCAGTTTTATATTCCTTACACGCAGATCCCGGAAAAATATATGTCCCGCGCGGGAAATAGCACCGGAGTGCTGATTCGCTCCACAGGGGTTCCACCACTCTCGCTCGTGCGGCCCATCCGCACCCAGATAGCAGAGATGAGCAGCCAGGAAGTGGTGTTCGAGCCGCACGCGTATGACGAAATCATCGCAAACTCGCTCACTGAGAAACGCTTTTCCATGGCTTTGCTGGGAATATTTGGTTTGCTGGCGCTGGTACTTTCGAGCATCGGAATTTACGGCGTCCTCTCGTATTTTGTCGGTCAGCGCACCCACGAAATCGGCATCCGCATCGCCCTCGGCGCACAACGCAAAAATGTGCTGATGCTAATCCTCGGCGAAGGTACCAAAACCGCGCTGATCGGTGTGGGAATCGGCTTGGCCGCCGCGCTAGGTCTGACGCGTTTGATGTCCAGCGTGCTGTACGGCATCAGCGCGACCGATCCCATTACGTTTCTAGCCGTCGCCGCGGTCCTGACGTTGGTAGCGCTAGCCGCGTGCTACATTCCCGCGCGCCGCGCAATGCGCGTAGACCCCATCATCGCCCTGCGCTATGAATAGCGCCACGCGGGATCCCCGCGCCCGGGCAATGGGTGCGAATAGGTTTTGCTTTCGTAGAGCCGGGCTTTAGCCCGGCATCTTAGCCTTGCCTTTGCTTGCGGCTCTGCAGGGCGGGCTGAGTTTGTATTAATTTGGGACGCCGGCTGGCCAACCGGTCCGCGCGGCACCGTTCAGTTTCTGCGCGACAGAAACTCGCGTGGGTGCCGCACGTTTTCTGCGCGTTATGCAGAAAACGTGCGGGTTTGGCTTGGCACAAGTTCCACGCCTTCGCTTTTGGCGCGCGTACTGAGAGTTGGTACTGTAGGGGCGCAGCATGCTGCGCCGACTACAAAATCTTGGCAATGCTGTTCGAGAACCAGACATCCAAGAGGCGAATCATGAGCGAACTGTTCCAAGACCTGCGTTACGCGATACGCATGCTGGCAAAATCCCCAGGATTCACCACCGTCGCGGTTCTCACACTAGCCCTCGCCATCGGCGCGAACACGGCTCTGTTCTCCGTCATCAACGGCGTGCTCCTGAATCCGCTCCCATATCCGCACTCGGAACAATTAGTCACGCTGCACGAAAGCAAACCTAACTTCAACACCGGCTCGATTTCCTATCCAAACTTTCTGGATTGGCAGAAGGAAAATCACACGCTGTCGTCCATGGCCGTTTCGCGCCTCTATTCGTTCAGCCTAACTAACCTCGGCGAGGCGGTACAGATCCAGGGCCAATTCGTCACCTCGGATTTCTTCTCGATACTGGGCGTGAAGCCTGTGATGGGACGAACTTTTCTCCGCGCCGACGATCAGATCGGCGCGCCTCCCGTCGCCATGATTAGCGCAGGCTTCTGGAGACGAAAACTTAGTGGCGCGCCGGACGTGGTTGGCAAGAGCCTTACGCTCGACGGCAAGGAATTCACAATCATCGGCGTGATTCCGTCGGACTTTGATCTGAAGGTAGATAGCTTCAGTGCCAGCGATGTCTACGCTCCCGTGGTTCATTGGAACAATAATTTGCTGTTCGATCGCGGCGCGGGCCTGGGTTTCCACGGAATCGGCCGCCTGAAGTCGGACACTTCGCTTGCCCAAGCGCGCGCAGATTTCGCCGGCGTAACCAAGAATCTTGCTGCGGCGTACCCCGAAGTAAATAAAGGAATCGGAGCTTCGCTGATTCCATTCAAGCAGCGCATGCTCGGTGACGCGAAAGGTGCTCTCCTGGGTCTCCTCTGCGCGGTGGGCTTTGTGTTCTTGATTGCTTGCGCCAATATCGCAAATCTTTTGCTCGCGCGGGCCAACCAGCGAACACGCGAATTTGCAGTTCGCGCTGCGCTCGGTGCGGGGAAGTCGCGACTGATCCGTCAGCTCTTAACCGAAAGCATTTTGTTGGGCGTTGTCGGTGGCGCGTGCGGTTTGTTGCTCGCGACTTGGGGAACACGCGCCGCCCTCAAAGCGTTGCCGGATGCTTTGCCGCGCTCGGGAGAAGTAGGCATCGATCTGCGGGTGCTGGCGTTTACCGCGTCGATTGCGTTGCTGGCAGGAATTCTTTTCGGACTTGTTCCCGCGCTGAAAATCTCGCGAACGAATCCGCACGATAGCTTGAAAGAAGGTGGCCGTGGAGCAAGCGGTGCGCGGAAGGGCGCGCACGGCATTCTGGTGGTGGTCGAAATAGCGCTCGCTCTGGTTCTCTTGGTGGGAGCGGGGCTCACGCTACGCAGTCTGGTCCGGCTTTGGAATGTAAACCCCGGCTTCAATCCGCAAAATGTAATGGTTTTCAGTTTCTCTCTTTCGCCTTCCAGTTTGATGACGACTCCGGCTGCTATTCGCGCCGGATTTCGCGCTGCGGAGGCGTCCATTGTGGCCACTCCCGGCGTGCAGGCGGCGTCGATGAGCTGGGGTGCGTTTCCGATGAGCGGCGACGACGAATGGTTCTTCTGGCTGGACGGAAAACCAAAGCCAACCACGCGCAACGAAATGAACTGGGTGATCGATTATGTGGTGGATCCCGATTACTTGAACATCATGCAAACGCCGCTGCGTAGCGGCCGCTTCTTCACCGCGCAGGACGACGAGAACGCTCCGAAGGTAGTGGTTGTGGACGAAGTTCTCGTGCAAAAATATTTCGGTAACGAAAATCCTATCGGCAAGCGGCTGTTCCTGGAAATTGGACAGGCGGAATTCCCAGCAGAAATCATAGGAGTCGCCGGCCACGTGAAGCAGTGGGGCCTGGATACCGACGACACCGAGAGCCTTCGTTCGCAGCTTTATTTTCCGTTTATGCAATTGCCCGACGCTGTCATGGCGCTCTCCCCGATGGGCATGGGAGCGGTGGTGCGTTCGAAGGGAGCGCAGCCCGGATTGTTCAACGCAATTCGCCACTCGGTGCAGCAAGTAAATAGCGAGCAGGTGGTAGCAAGCGTGCAGACCATGGACGAAATTATTTCCGGTTCGACGGCCAGCGATCGCTTCGCAATGATTCTTCTTGGCTCCTTCGCCGGTCTGGCGCTGCTTCTCTCCAGCCTGGGAATTTATGGCGTGGTCTCCTACTTAGTCGAACAACAAACGCGCGAGTTTGGGATACGCATTGCGCTGGGCGCGCAACGAAGCGAGGTGATGCGCTTGGTCCTTGGCGACGGGGCGAAGATGACGCTCGTCGGCGTAGGCGTGGGAGTAGTAGCTGCGCTTGGCCTGACGCCCTTTTTGACCAGCGTACTGTATGGTGTAAGCGCGACCGACCCAATTACGTTCGCGGCCGTCGCGATGGTTCTTACCGGCGTGGCGCTTGCCGCCTGCTACGTTCCCGCGCGCCGCGCAATGCGCGTAGACCCCGTGGTCGCCCTTCGCTACGAGTAGAATCTTGTTTTTACCGGTGTCATTTTTAAACGGTGTAGAACCGGGTCGACCTATGATCGCGCAACGCGCAAGCTGTTTCCGCGGCCTGCGTTCTTTGTAGCTCTGAGCTACATGTTCCTGGTAGCGAGTGTGTTTAAGTTTGGATGTTCGATCCCGCCGAAGACGTGTCCCACAAGCGGACACCTGCGTGCGATTGGGAAGCCGGGCGTGCTAAGTGCTGCGCCAGCAATTATCTGAAGGGGGATACGGATGGGCAAAGATACCCTTTGAATCGTTCTAATATTTCCTCGGAGGTGCGCGGATGACCTCTTTCTGGCAAGACCTGCGCCACAGCCTGCGGACGATCGCGAAAGCGCCAGGGTTTGCGGCCATCGCCATCCTGACCCTCGCGGGGCATCGGCGCAAACACCACGATTTTCAGTTGGATCAATTCGGCATTGCTCAATCCAGTTCCCGGAATTTCCAATCCGAGCGAGGTTGTAGCGCTTTTGCAGGGCAAGTCCTCCGGCGACTTCGATACGTTTACTTATCCCGATATCGAAGCCCTGCGCGACGGACAGCAGAGTTTTTGTAATCACTGCGATTGATTCAACAACTATAGGAACTGTTGTGTGGCGGTCTGGATTCTGGGTAGAATAACGAGCCCACGTGGCTGTACGCGAACTCAGGAGCCTGCTCATGGCGGATAAAAAACCTATGCTGAAACCAGTGAAAAAGAAAAAGCTGCAAGTTAAGCCGGTAGCGCACGTTAAGACCGAAACTGTCGCGAGCTTCCCCAACATCCCCAGCATCGCCGACCTAGATCTAGATAAGTAGCGGGCACGTTTAATTCTCCGCGCTCGACGTGACGGTCAACATCGACATCATCAACTAGGGAACTGAACTCCGACCTCGCGCGCGCGACGTCACCGGGCCTGTCATAGACTAGTTGGCAAGGCGCCGGCCCGTCGCCGCCTCAACCTGAAAACAAGCCTTCAACGAGTCTCACCAAGTATTTTCCCTTAGTCCGCTAATTCGACGTGGGAAACGTTTGCTTCGAAGTTTTCCCGTCCTCCGGTTTTGTCTGGTCCGCCTTTTGCGCCTGCGCGATTTCATCTTGAACCCGCTGCATCGCATTCGCCGTCATCTTTTGGATGGTTCCCGAGGCCGCTTGCATGGATTCAGCAGTTATCGCCGGCATCTCCTTTAGCAGCTTTTTTCCCGTCGGCGTCGAATAGAACACGATCATTGCATCCACATCGCTCTTTGTAAGATGCTTTTGATATACGGGAATCATCACGTCGATTAATTCGTCCACCGGAAAATTGTTAAACATGTCATCCGTCATTTTGTCCATGCGCGCCTCAAAATCCGGCGGAAGATTCTCTTGCTTCGCCAGCTGGTCGTGAACCATTTTGTGCATTTGGGCGGTCATCATGACAAGCGTGTTCTTCATCATGGTTTGGGCATGCATGGCGTCCAGATACCGTTCGATGTCCGCCTTTGAGGCCGGCGCGTCCGCGTCACTTTGTTGTGCAAAGCTGACGGATGCAAGAAGCAAGAATACGAGAAGAGCGAGTGCCGAGCGTTTCATGAGGTCCTCCTAAGCTTCGTTGATAGTATCCTGACGGTTGCATTTACGCTAGCGGGACTTGCCTGGGAAGTTACGTCGCGCGCCCCAACACCCGTCGCCACATTGGTAGGGGAGCGCGACATTGCGGATCGAGAGTCGCTGTAGCGATCGCGACAAATTCGTGCAGCGCTGCGTCCAAATTGGTAAAGCGAAAATGATTTGGGCGCGAGAATCGGATAGCGTCGGCGACGCGTGCGGCGGTAAATTTGCAACATGGGCACGCATGCGTTGGACAATCCGATTTGGACCGCGTTGACCACGAGGCAGGCGCATTTTGCGGAAGGCGATGGCCTGGCGCGGAAGTTTCAGGCGGAAATTGGTCCGCTCGCGGGATTTGCGGAGCCGACTTGCAAGGCTTACGTCACGCTGGGAAAGCTTGTTCGCGTTGGAACCGGCGCGGGGCTTTTTCTGGAAGCGCCCGCGAATGCCGCCGACATCGAGCCTGCCGGATTCCGAATCGTGGAACAGGATCCTTTGCTCCAAATGATTTATTCGGATTGCGAATTGCCGACGCGCGCGCTCGATTTTGTGAAACTGACCGCAGCCGACGTGCCCGAGATGGTTGCGCTGGCGACGATGATGAAGCCGGGCCCGTTCAACACGCGCACGCACGAGCTGGGGAATTTCATCGGCGTTAAAAGGGAAGGGCAGCTCGCCGCGATGGCCGGCGAGAGAATGGGCATGCCCGGTTACACCGAAATTAGCGCGGTGTGTACACATCCGAATCACGCGGGCCACGGTTATGCGACGGCGCTGATGGTCGAGTTGATTGGCCAGATCCGCCGCCGCAACGAAATTCCAATTTTGCACGTCCGCTCGAGTAACACCCACGCGATCGGCCTCTACCGCCGCATAGGCTTTGCCGACCGCCGCCGTTTCCATTTCACCGTGATCGCCAAAACCGCCGCGTAGAAAGTTTGACACGAGGGCATGGCGATCCTGCCGCGTCGAAGGAGCGAGGCTTGCTCGTGCTGTCGCGGGCGCAGAATGCTGCGCCCCTTCGAAAAATCTTCTGCCGGGTTATTTCATGGAGGTCTACTCAGTTTCTAAGGATGGAAAGAAAGTCGCGTTCGCGGTGAACGAACAGAGCGGACATTCCAGCCTGTGGGTTGCACCAATCGTCGCGCCTCCCCGGCGCGCATCTCACCCGCAAGGGCGATCGAGGATTCTCCTTTCTTCCTGCCCGATGGCGATCTCGTTTTTCGTCGCAATCGAAGGCGGCTCGAATTTTCTCTACCGCATGAAAGCGGATGGAACAGACCGCCGCAAGATATCCTCGCAGCGCGTGATCGATGCCTTTGCGGTATCACCAGACGGACGTTGGTTTGTTGCCGCCGTGTCGAGGCCGGATGAAGAGTACACGGCTCAGGTCACTGCATTTGCTGTGGACGGAAGCACGTCTGCGAGGCTGTGCGTGTCTTATTGCTCGCTCACTTGGGATACTTCGGGAGAATTTGTTTATGTGTCGTTTTCATTGATGCGCGAGGGCAGCTACGCGCTGCCCGTGCTGCGTGAACCGGGACCGCCGAAGTTGCCGCCAACGGGAATTGCACGAGTGGAAGATTTGAGGAACGCGACAACGGCTGATGTGATTCCCCAAGCCGTAGATTCCGCCGTAAGCCCGTCCATCTACGCTTATACACGCGAGAATACGCGCCGCAACCTCTATCGAATCCCGTTGCCATAACTGACGCATTCTTCCGCGTTCGTGCTTCTGGGTCTCTCACGCGTCTGTGTGTTACAGGGCAACCAACCCAACCTAATTCGCGATTCATCGGATAACGGACAAGTGAAATCGGTTATTGAACAGTGATTAGCGCGATCGGTTTGTGCGAGTCGGACAATTCGCATGGTGGCCTCATTCGGAGGCCCTCAGCGACGTTAGCAAACACTGCGTCTAGCACCAGGGCCGAACCAATGTCTCGCCCGAGGAGCAGCGCCAGTTGGAATCAGTGCTCAAGAGAATCGGAAGACGCGGCGAAGAATTGGGCGAGAATTGAGTCTCAATCCAGATTCGGGGCCGGCTACTCAAGGAGCGATACGACTCCGGTGGCCAGGTCGTAATATCCGGCGACGACCTTCAGCTTATTTTCTTTCACCATCGCGGAAATTACTGTGGAAGCCTGGCGAAGAAGGGCGGCTTGAATTTTGGCGTTTGCTTTGGACGCGGCTTCGAGATTTGGTCCGACTTGATCGACGGCGGGACGGATGTAGGCAAAGAGGGAACTGATCTGGCCGGGAACGTCTTTGGCTTGAATGGTGGCCTTGACTGCGCCGCAAGCACTGTGCGCCAGCACCACAATTACCTTCGTACCTAGGGCGGCTGCTCCATATTCGAGGCTCGCAATGATTTCCGGGGCGGCGAAATTTCCAGCCACGCGCGTAACGAAAATCTGGCCGAGCGTTTGATCGAAAATAAGCTCGACGGGGACACGCGAGTCGGCGCATGACAACACGCCTGCGAACGGTTCCTGCTTATCAACGGTGTGCGCTTTCAATATCGCAAGGTCATGGTCGCAAGAAGTCAAACGTCCCGTCGAGAAACGACGGTTGCCGTCCATCAATTCCTGCAACGCGGCATCGGGGCTTAGCGCGGACTGCGCGAGGACGCGGCGTGGCGCAAGGCACTCTACTGCCGTCGCGGTCAGTAATCCGGCGACTGCTGCCCCTACGGTCGTTTTGAAAAAAGTTCGTCGAGAGGAAGCTTCCTTTGCGACTTTTGTGTGTGGCGCGGAGGCGAAAGCGTCGGAGGAGGGACGTTCAACCGGTGTGGTCGCATTTTGTTGCGGATTGCTGCTTGCGTCGTTGATTAGAGAGTTCATTTGTGAAAGCCTCCTTGAGATTATGGCCGAGGACATGCGCACGCACGGCCAGCGCTTTGTTGCGCTGCATTTTTCGTTTGGTTGGATAGCGCGGCGATAGTACCACAGCGAAGTCCATTACTGAGCGTCACACCGGCCTGCGTTCCGGAGTTGAAATCTTCGCGGGAGCTCAGATGGACGCGAAAACAAAGACGGTCGTCACTTTCCAGAGCACCGCGTTCAACATGAGTGAAGCGAAAGATTATTTTATCAATGCGTCGTGTTTTGGAGACGCCCTGGCGAAGTGGTTGATTGGGGAATTGCGAAAGCAGGGCGTGAAAACCGGCGAAAAGCCGCATCAGGAAGATTTTGGGTGGTGTTTCAATTTTGAAGTGAGAGAAGTGGATCACACTTTTGTGATCGGGCATCGTCCATCCGGCGAAAGCGAAACGGGAATTTGGATAGGCTGGATTGAACGCAGATATGGTTTCGTGGAGTCACTATTGGGCGGACGTCAGCGTGGAATTCAGCATGCGGCTGTGGAAGTAATTCACAAAATCCTATCGAACTCATCCCTGATTTCGGACCTGCGTTGGCAATTTCAAAGGGATTTCGACGAGTACTAGTGGTGCGCGAGAAGATCGGCCGCCGGCAAAAAAGAAAGCGGATTGACGGCGGTTGGAACTACGAGCATAATGCCCTGAATTGAGGCGTCGTATGCCCCGCGCACTCGGGTTTCCAGTTGGAGTTAAACCGTCTCGAAAAGTATTTGCCGCGGTTGTGTTTCTTTTCCTTGATTTAATTGGATGCGGCGACTCGTGTGTGTTAATTGTGTCCAATCCCGGAGGCGGGGGCGGAACGGTATCGGGTAGCGCGCCCAATTGCTCACTTAGCACGACGACCGGGAATGTTCGGTTGCGAATTACTTCATTCCTGACGCCATCCGCGAATAGTGACCCTAAGTGTACTGAGCATGTTTTTGTGACTGTTCGAGGCGTTGAAGCGAATCCTAACGCTACCGCTGACGATGAAGCGTCCGGCTGGGAAGAGTTGGCGCCCAAGCTGGCGATGCAGCCTAAGCAAGTGGATCTGCTGGCGCATAGCGCTGATTCGTGCGCGACGGGTGCGTTCAGCGACGTGGACATCCCTGCGAATCAGTACCGACAAATCCGGCTGCGGTTGCTGGCAAACCCGACGGAAGATGGCGACTCTGTCCTCGAGGAAAATTCTTGTGGGCGTGTTGCTTTCAACTGCGTGGTGACACACGACGGCAGCATACGTCCACTCGAGATGGGTAGCGAACCTTCGACGCAAATCCTGATTTCGTCAGAGAGCATTGACGGCGGATTCTTTCGGATACTTCCTGAGACGGCGAGCGATCTCGAGATTAAGTTCGTTCCACAGTCGTCACGATTGATTCCTGCAAACGAAGTCAGCCGGCTCGTTCCTGTTTTTACGGCAGTCTCGCAGGTTTCTTGTCCGACTGAAGCCGCTCTGAATCGCTAGCCGCCGAAATTGCTGGCCGCGCGAAGCATCTGTTTGCTTCTTTCGTAACCCTAACCGAACGTGGTAACTGCACGTCGATTTCGGATTTGCGCGATGTGAGTCTTCGACTTGTGCGACGATCCGCCTGAAGGCGGCCGCTATAAAAACAAGCCTGGGCGATAAGGTGTATTGAGTGTTGGGGGTCTCCGTGGCGCGATCTTCCACGATGTTGCCGTGTCGTCTGAGCGAGTGGTTTTGATTGTGGGCACGTTGGAGTAGGTGTTGGTTGAAGTCGTGCCGGACGGAACATTGGCGAGAGCTACCCTCGCATCGTCGATCCTGTTGCTTTTCACGGTATTGTTGCTATCACAGAGAAAATCGATCGCGTCGCTGGTCTGCGCGATGGTATTGGGTTCCGCCTTGGCTCCGGTCGAGCCCAGAGAGAATCCGAATACAGCGTTCCGCACCGTGTTAGACGTATAAGTTGATCCGTCGAAATCCGTCATCGCAAATGCTCAGTTCACGACTGTCTTGTCTGTATAGTCGGCGATTATGCCTTAGCCGCTAATGGAGACGCCCGGATCCGTAACGACATTGTCGGTCGTACCGCCAGCTGAGTACTCGACAATGCCGTAGAGATAAAATTCCGAATCATTACTGGCGTTTACATTATCCTCGTTGACGGTGGCGCTGAGTTCCTTGCCATAGACGTAAATTCCGGCGTAGTCGAAATCGTGGACGCTGCAGTTTTCAATCGTCACTGACTCGGCCGGAGCACTTGTGTTCGCGGCCATGATTCCTCCCCCTTGACCTTTGTCCGTTTGGGAGCGAGTGGTAACATCCTTTATGGTTCCGGAGGCACTCTCGTAAAGAATTCCAACGAGACTTGCTGCACCGTTCAAATTGTTGGCTGTCCCGCCCACGGCGATGTTGGTAATCTTCACCGGACCTGTCGTAACCAATACTTGCGCTGCATAGGGCGGTGAGTTTTCCGAAGGCCGATGTTGGGCACGGTGATGACGGCTTGGTCCGCGTTTCCAATGGTAATGCCCTCCAAGGTTAGTGGTTTCGAGATGACAACCTGCTCAGGGTAGGTGCCCGGGCAAACTTCCACCATGGAGCCAGACGGCACGGCAGCAAGCAAGAACAGAATTCTGATACGCGGCATGTTGGCCTCTTCGCTTTATGAAGTGACGTGCGAAATCCTGGCCGGCATAACGCCGGAAGAGTAGGCATCTAGGAGCGGGCCTGCGCCCAAGTCCTTTTGTGCGCTCTCTATCCTGTATAGCGGAATATGCGGTCAAACACTGTCACGCGGATTTAGCGTGCTCCTGGATTTTCTGCCGAGAGCTGTGGCGCAGGGAATAATTCCAGAAGTATCGGCTCCTGAACAACTCGCCTTCGTTGTCCTAAAAGTGAACGATCTAGCGGCTGGTTCTTCGCGTCGGCGCTACAGACCCCGGCCTGTTCGAAAGGCCAGCGTGACCGATTGGAGTAGTACCGACCCGCTTCGCCTCATCGACGCTTCTGCATTGTGGCCTACTGTGTGTGAGGCCACGCCCGCCAGCCGCCCGTTTGACAGGTATCTTCAGAAAAGGAGCACCAATGAAAAAAGCTCTTCAGATTGTCGCGATCGTGCTTTTTGTTGTCCCGATTACTTTAACGGTGGGCGCGCGACGGGCCGCAGCGCAAGGGCCAGCGGGCAACGGCGCAGCCTCTGCCGCGCAAGATAGCTCGCATTCACTAAATCCGATCAAGTGGGTGAAGAAAGATTCCAAGAACTCCGTCGATGCGGCAGGAAACAGAAGCGACGCGGAGAAAAAACTCACGCCAAACCTGCAATCCGAGGGACTTTTGCCCGCGAATGCCACCGCTACCGACGCCTGCGCGTCATTCGTGGAATTGTCTGAATGCCTCGCTGCGCTCCACGCCAGTCACAATCTCGCTGTGAATTTCAATTGCCTTCGCGCCGACGCGACCGGCGTGCACACCAGCGCCGATATTTCCGGCTGCAAAGTCGCTGACGGAGAAAAACCTCAGGGCCTGAGCAAGTCCATCCATCAGCTGAAGCCGGATGCCAACGCCAAACAGGCCACAAAGGAAGCTGAGCAGCAGGCCAAGGATGATTTGAAATCCATCGGCGGCTAGCGAAAACGCAGAAAAGACTCCCGAGCCCCGATTGCGGCGGAGGTTTTGCAAGTGTTGGATCTAAACCCGCACCTTCTTTGCGGAAAGGAAAAGCGCAAACAGTGCGGCACCCTCGCGAGTTTCAACTGCGGTGGAACGGAACGCTGGTACCGCGCAGAACGGTCGGCCACCCGCCGATTCGCGTCAATGAATCCGGGTGACAGAGTTGCCCTTTTCACAGGAAGATTTGTAAGCTCCTATCACGACCCAGGCAACCGTTTTTGGGTCCTTGGCATAGAAGGAAAGCAGATACGGTTTACTAAAAAGCTGGGAGCCTTTCGGCTCCCGGCTTTGGTGATTGCACTGGCTGCGAACTAAACAAGCGCTCCGTTATTTGTCGTTGTGCTTGTCTTTGTGAATCTCCTTGCTGGTTTTGTTCTGTTCCTTGTTTACTTGTTTCTTTTCCGCGGGAGTCAACTTGCCGCCGTTGGCTTCGCGGTCTGACTTCACCTGCTGATTGATGTGGTGCTCCTGGTTTTCGACATGCGCGGTTTCGGCAGCATTCATTTTGCCGCTTTCAACGCCATTGCCGATCCGGCGCTGTTGATTTTCCGCGCGCTCGCCCACTCTGCTCATTGCAGGATTTGCGGGACGTCCGTGATTCGCCGAAGCGAAGTTGGACTTCTCCATGCTGGCCGAATGCTCGTGTGACATCTGTTCGGACGTCGCTTGAACGTGCTCTTCATGTTCGGCTGCGCGCTCCTGCGCTGTTGCAACCGCGCCGGTTCCACCAGGTCCGCCATTAAAACTTGCGTGGCTGACGACGGTAGTCTTCACGACCGTCCGGTCCACGAACGTGTTATGGACCACGGTGGTGTTCACGTTAACGACCGCGGTGTTATAGGCGAAATGTCCGCCTCGCCATTCGCCGCCAACAAATCCCACTCCGCCATAACCGAATCCGTAATTCACGCCGCCGTAGAATCCAACGTGCGGTCCCCAGTAGCCGGCATGAAATCCATACACGCCGCCGGCGAAGCCCCAATATCCGGGAGTCCACAGGAGTCCAACGCGCGGCGGGGCCACCCAAACGCCCGGCACCCAGTAATAATCGTCATTGGCATATGCCCAATAACCTGGCGTCCACAGATAGCCATCCACTGGGCAAGGCGGTTGAACGTAGACCGGTATTGCCGGAGGAGCCACTCGAACCGAAATTCCTAGGGCGATTTGCGCCGAAGCTGGAGAAGCTGCGAGCGCAAGTTCCAAAGGCAAACATAAAGCAAAAATCAATACTCGAATGAATGTCATTTTACGCATTGCGAATTCCTCCCTTTTTACAATGTATGACTAACTCGGTTGAGCGTTACTGCTATGTGTAAAAATGCCCTGCGAATTTAGCGCGCTCAATCCTTGCTATATGTAACACCGGAATCCAAAGAAGGTTTCGGACCGATCAGGAAATTCCTTGTTTGTTTTCTTCTAGTGTTGTGTCCCTTAAGTAACTAATATAATCCTTGCGCGTTGGTCTTCCCCTTAGGCATCTTCTGTGGAGAATGGAGGTGCCTATGAGTTTGGGACGACCCCTGACCCCATTGCAACTGGAGCAGGAACAACGCGAACAACTCGAAGCGATGGCTAGCTCGCGCTCGCTGCCTCATGGCTTGGTGACCCGTGTGCGCATCGTTTTGCTTAGTGCCGACGGCCTGTCCAATAAGGACATCGCGGCCCGGTTGCGATTGAACCAAGTGACGGTCGGTCTCTGGAGACGACGGTTCGTGAAACAGGGACTCACGGGATTGCACGAGGAGCTGCGACCCGGCCGGCCGCGTTCGATTCCCGATGAAAAGGTGGCCACGTTGATCCGCAGAACCCTGCGAACCAAACCGAAAGACGGCACGCATTGGAGTTGCCGTGCGCTGGCGGCAGAAACGCGTCTGTCGAAATCGACCGTTCACCGGATCTGGCGCGCCTTCGGCTTGCAGCCGCACCGAGCACGTCACTTTCAGCTTTCCAACGACCCCTTCTTCGTCGAGAAGGTACGGGACATCGTCGGGTTGTATCTGAACCCACCGGATAAAGCCCTGGTCCTGTGTGTGGATGAGAAGAGCCAGATTCAAGCGCTGGAGCGCAGCCAGCCGATCCTGCCCTTGGGGCTCGGCTACGTCGAAGGGATCACGCACAACTACGTTCGACACGGCACCACCACACTGTTCGCAGCCTTCGACACCGTCACCGGAACAGTCCTGAGTCAGTGCAAACGCCGTCATCGTCACCAGGAGTTCCTCGACTTTCTGCGCCATGTGGACGCCAGTGTCCCGAAAGCTTTCGACGTACATCTGATCGTGGATAACTACGCTACCCACAAGCACCCTCGCGTACAACGCTGGTTGGCAGCACGTCCCCGTTACCACTTACACTTCACACCGACCTACTCGTCCTGGCTCAACCAAGTGGAAATCTGGTTCAACATCATCACGCAGAAGGCCATCCGACGTGGGACCTTCGGCAGCGTCAAAGAACTGGTCGCCAAAATCGAACGCTTCGTTCATCGCTACAATGCCGAGGCTCGCCCCTTCTCCTGGACGGCGACACCCGATTCGATCCTGGAAAAAATCCAGCGACTATGTGAACGTATTTCCGGGACACAACACTAGCACCGCATTCAACAATAGAACACGGAGCTTGATTGATCGGACAGCCACACGTTTGAATTAGAACTTCACTTTACCGATACAGTGGTCGAAATTCCGCGAACTTCGCTGGCACTGTTGCGGTAGTAATTCGTTGTTTCGAGATTATGGCCAGCGTACGATGCGCAATGCCGAGATGTAACTCGGAAATTACGCTTACGAGGAGGACCCGTGAGGTCTGCCGCACTCATCGTATTTGCAAGCCTGATACTAGTAGCTCCGCCCACGTCCGCACAGAAGGAGGAAATCCCGAAGAGCATTTCCGAGAGCGTCGGCAACGCGCTTGGCTGGGCAGAGAAAGGCTTCTTCACCGTCGCGGAAGCCATGCCCGAGAGCAAGTATTCCTACATTCCTACCGGAGGAAATTTCGAAGGAGTGCGTTCCTTCGGGGAACAGGTGAAACACGTTGCCTGCGCCCAGTTTGCCTTTTTCAATGAAATTGAAGGTAAGACTCCGCCGGAGCACTGCGAGAAAGGCGGACTGTCACCGGCCAAGACTAAAGCTCAATTGCTCAAATACCTGCGCGATTCATTCGACTACGGCGATCACGTCCTGGCGACCATCACGCCTCAAAACGCGATTGACCGCGTCGAGGGTCCGTATGCCGCTCCCAACACGCGTCTCGGCATCGCCGCCGCCGCGCTCTGGCACATTTCGGACCACTACGGCCAACTCGTCGTCTATCTGCGGTTGAACGGGATTGTGCCGCCGGTCACCCAGCAATATCCGCTGAAGGTTCGGTGATTGAGATGCCGCCAACGCAATAAAACTTCTGTCGGAATTTCTGCCGTCACTTACACAGCGGCAGACTAACTCCTGATCAGCCGGATAAAACCGGACATTTAAACTAACACTCCATATTTCCGGTTAGCGCATCAATCAGGCACTATGCCAAGCTGGTATACAACCCGTTATTCTGGCAAGACGTCGTCCCTACCGCTAGAAAGACAAGACCAAGGACTACTCGCAGCGCCCAAACTGCAATCGTTCTCCATTTGCTCGGTACGTCTGCTGCCATGTTCTAACCGTTCCGCACGGCACCGGACCTCACCCCGGCACGATTGAAACTCGCGGGGACGCCGAACTTTTGCTGCGTTTCGCGCAGAAAGGGTTCGTCTTTTGATTCGCCGTTGAATTTGAGTTGTTACCCGAACAGTTTTGGCAGTTTTGCTACGCGGAGTTGCCGCGTGCTTCAGATTTTAGGATGCCTTCCAGTTCGTTGGGATCGAAAGCGAGGTGCGTGGCGTCTTCGCGACTCAAGGAGCCTTGCGTAATGAGACGCGCCAAGGATTCTTCCAGGCTGAACGAGCCTTTCTTCTTGGTCAGCGTGATTTCCTGGCGCAAATACTGAAGAGCGTTATGACGAATGTGTTGGCGCGCGCCGAATCCAATCATCAGAAGCTCGGCGACGGGCATTTGGCCGCCGCCCGTTACCGGCACAAGAATCTGATTAAGAACGGCGGCGAGAGCCATGGCCAACTCCTGCCGGATCGTATTTTGGCGCTCGACGGGAAATGAATCAGAGACGCGTCCAATCGTTGTCGCAACGTCGGTCGTATGCAAAGTGGAAAGAACCAAGTGACCAGTCTCCGCCGCGGCCACGGCAATCCGCATGGTTTCCGGGTCGCGCATTTCGCCCACGACTAGAACGTCCGGCGCCTGACGCAGAGCCGCACGCAACGCCGTCGGAAAATCCGGAGCGTCCGTACCGATTTCCACCTGCTCCACAATGCTATGAATGTGTTTGTGCTCGTACTCGATTGGATCTTCGATCGTGACGATATGGCGGGATCCGTTTTTATTGATCTCATTAACCAGCGCTGCCAGCGTGGTGGTCTTGCCGGCTCCTGCCGGACCTCCGATCAACACAAGCCCTCGCGGCAGGTGAGCGAGAGCCTCCACCGATGGAGGAAGGTGTAGATCGGGCAGGGAAGGGACTTTTGCGGGGAGTGCTCGCACGGCCGCCGCGGCGTTGCTACGTTCACGATGGAGATTGATTCGGAAACGTCCAAGACCAGGAACGCGGTATGACGAATCAGCGATCTGCGTTTTTCGGTAAAGTTGCAAGGCGTGAGATGTGAGCGCAGGAAGCACCGCGGCTTCAATTTCAGAGCCGTCGAGCGATCCAGATTCGAGCTGGCGTACTTTTCCCTCAAAGCGCAGACACGGCGGGGCATTAGGAACCAAGAGCAAATCGCTCCCACCTTGCTGAACGAGCGCGGTGAGCCAACGATCGAGCAGCCGCGTAGCGGACAAATCCGAGAGAGTCACCTCGGATCGTCGTTGAGATCGTTAACGATTCGATTCAGTTCCGGCGATTCGGCCATTCCCACTCCGCAAAGTGAAAGTATATGATGCCGCGCGTGTTTATGGATTTATGCTTACGCAGTAGGAATCGGCGCTGGCGGCACGACGATCTCAGTAAGTCCGGTCGACACGTCGTAGACGAGGCCTGATATAAGCCACGTGCCCGGCAATGCGGGAATCGCCCGTAGCGCGGCAACGTCGGCGGCAACCGCCGCGCGGGGATCGGTGACCGCTTTTGTCTTGAGGTCACTTTCCGGTATTTGAAAATAGGGCGCCAGCAAAGCGGGGTTGCAAGCCAAACGAGTGATGCCGCAATCGGTGTGCTGAAGCACGATCATGTGAACCTCGCCGCCTCCTCCCGGAACTTTTCCGGCGACCTCACCGATTCGTCCGAGTAGAGCCAACTGCTGCAGCAACCCCGGGGTGATTCGTCCACCGATGTTGCGCAGCACGACGGCCTCGCCGAGTTTAATTCCAAGGACATGAGCCGGATCCACACGCATATCAGCGCAACCGATGATTATGGCCTTTACCTTGGGCATGGCCTGCGGAAGCGAGGGCATTAGTGTCCCCGCAGCGGACTGTTTAACAGCAAATTCTTTGTTCCGTTGTAATAAGTGATCAAGGGTGTTCATGCTGATTCCCCTAAGGTTGCTTTTTGCAGCGGAATTGTAATGTTTTCAGGTCGCTAATGATTGATTCAGTTCCGGCCATCCGCACTCCGCAAGGTAAAAGTATATGACGCGGTGGCACGCGAGTCGAGCCGCGCGACGTGCCAATCGAGACTGGGGGGCCCCGTCGATGGACGCGTCGAGGTTTTCTTCTATCTCCGGGTTTTGGAGCGATATCAGTTCGTTTCTTCTAGATGCAGCGGTACCCGAGCACCTTACGATCGTCGTACAATTACTCCGAACAGTTCACATGGCTTTACGCCAATAGGATCTGCTTTGATGCCAACCCCCTCTATTCTGGTAACGACGTGGGACAAAGGGATATTCAGCATCACCGGGAAAACAGTCCATCAAGAATTCGCCAATCAACCAGTTTGCGGTCTGGTGGCCGATGGACGTGGAAGAGTGCTCGCAATCGTTGGGGGGCACTCGCTCTGTCAACGATCCTCCAATGGCGAGTGGACGGCGATGGCAAAAAGCGAATTCCCGCTTTCATGCTGCGTGCCAATTGGAAACGTTGTCTTTGTCGGAACCGACGACGCACATATCCTGCGCGTTGATCCTGACGGCGCGCAGCAACGTTTGACGAGTTTTGACGCCGTAGCGGGCCGCGACAAATGGTACGCAGGATCGGCGATCGTCGATGGCAAGCGGATGGGGCCGCCGCTTGGAATTCGTTCGATGGCGGCGACATGCGATGGCGCCGTGCTTATGGCCAACGTCCATGTTGGCGGAATTCCGCGATCAACCGACGCCGGCTTGACTTGGCGGCCTACTATCGATATCGATAGTGATGTCCATCAGGTATGTGCACATCCAACCCGGCCGGACCTCGTGATAGCGGCTGCGGCGATGGGTCTTTGCATTAGTCACGACGCTGGAGCGACATGGACTATCGAACAGCGAGGACTTCACGCCCATCATTGTTCTGCCGTTGCTTTCGGGAGAAACGACATTTTCGTGTCAGCATCCACAGACCCTTTTGCGCCGCAAGGCGCAGTTTATCGACGCCCGATCGACGGCAACGGTCCGCTACAGCCTTTGGGCGGAGGCATGCCGAAATGGATCCAGGGCAAAGCCGATACCAACTGCATTGCGGCCCGAGATTCGATGATCGCTGTGGTCGATTGGTCCGGACACCTTTACGTATCACATGACGATGGTGCTTTCTGGTCCAATCTCTGTGATGGTCTGGCTGGTCCAAGCGGGGTTCACATTTGTTGACGTTCTCAGGTCATTGCAAGCAGTTTGCCTAAGATCATTGGCGACGAATTTCTCAGTTACCAGCAATTGGTGCCGCGAAGAAGGCCCACGCGCCGAGTCCTTCACCGTTTGACAACAAACCAACCGCCGATTATCGCTGTCGTTTCGGGGACGGTGTTCTTTGCGCCTTCTGCTTCCGCAAGTGTAGAAAATCGCGTAGCATCCAAATGTACTTCTCGGTTGCCGCAGCTGAGGGCGGAGCCACAGACAAATATTTCATCGCGACCCTCCTACTTCTTTGGGCGCGACTCGGGCGGGACCATGCCTGCTACGCGGTAGTACACCGTTAGCTGGCCGTAGATTTCTCCGGAATGCTCGACGAAGCCATAGGCGAAATCGCTGATCCGGGTTTGTTCGTTCTCGAATGGATCGACGACGATGTCGGACATGCCTTTGTCGCCTTTTGCTTTTATGGCTGCGGCGCCGTCGCCGAATGATTTTTTCACGAAGGCGACTACGTCGGCTTTCGTTTTGAAGGTCTCCGGCTTGGGATCGGCCATCGCCGGCATTTTCTCGCCGCGGACTGCGTTGATGAAAAATTCGTTGGCGTGCGCGGCGTGGATTAGTCGCTGGGCGAAGGTTCCGATGGTGGGAGCCGGCTTGTAATCGTATTTGTCCTCGGGAAAATCTTCGGCCATCGCGATTAGTTTGCGTCCAATGTCGTTCCATTGTTCGAGCACAGCTTCGGACGCGCTCGGCGCGGGCTTTGGTGCTGCGCCGGGTTTCTGCATGTCTTGCGAGTGAGCTGGCGCAACCAAAATACCGCCAGCGAAAATCGCTGCTACAAGCAAAGGTGCGCAATTCATTTTCAGCGGCTTCATCTTTACAGGCTTCATGGCGATTTCCTCCAGTGAGTAGCCCCGGCGCATCTTACAGGAATTTGGCGGGAACGAGAAAGATCTTTCGGTTTGTTCTTGCCGAGAGGGCGTCTGGACGCGACGACAGCGTCTCAACTGGCGCGCGTGTTCTTTTGAGAGCGAGATAGCGCCCAAGAACCTCCCCATAGCGCGATGGCGATAAACGAGCTGGACCACTCGTCGGGCGCGTGAGGGCCGCTTCCGCCGTACACACCAAAAAGGGTTCTGGGGAGATGAAGTGTGAAGACCCAAATCGCGAACATCAGTCCGATGCAGATCGCGCCCCAAGGCAACATGATATTGAGTGCGATACTTATGCCAGCGGCGATGAATGCGGCGCCGAAAAACGCGATCCAGAAAACGTGCCAGGGAATCCACGGCGGTATCAGCGTGCCGATGAGCGCGAGAGCGAGGAAATGGTCCACTCCAAACACGATGAGGGAAGCTGCAAGAAGGTAGCGACTCTCGCGCGCCAGCCAGCGCGGTGTCGCGTCCCAGCCCGGTAAGAGCCAGGCGAGAGCGGCAATCGAGAGTGGTTCAAACACTCCCGTGCGAGAAGCTATGTTGCGAAGGTCTTTGGCATAATGCGGCACTTCGAAAATTAAAGCGTACAAAAATAGCAGAGTGCCCAGCGCCATCGCGGCCGGTCGCATTGTGGGCTTGAACAGAAGGCCCACGCCGCAAGCGACCAGGAGCGGCCCTATAAAATGTCCGAAGCGGTCGGACTCGATGAGGGTTCCCTCCAGCGCGCCCACGCATACGAATGTCTCGACGCCCAAGCCAATAATGGCGAGCGAAAACAATATGTGGCCCGAACGCAGCAGTATATCGGCCGCGGGCGCGAGCGGTATTGTTTCGGTTGAGACTGCTTCGTGCATCTCCGCTTTCCTTTGAGACGACCCTGAATCCGCGCTCATTCAGATCGCAAGGAAGAGAAGTTAGATTACGCAGTGGTTCGCCACAATAACCACTCTTGCGCGGGACGTTATGACCACTCTGCCGTGGTAGAGTCAGCCATAAAAACCTATAGGTTGACTCCACCCCGAATAGTAGGAATGAGGAGTTGGCGTGCGGTGAGCGGTGGCAATCCTGTAGACTACGGAAGTTTCCCCGGGGGGGAGCCATGCGTGTTGTTTTGTTTACTGTGCTGCCGGCCCAGGGACACGAGCGGGCAACGAAGCAGGCTGAAGCCAATAAGGCGGTGGTGCGTCTCGCCTTTCAGGCCCTGGAGCAGGGCGACCTGAGGACGCTCAACGAGATATTCGACCCGAAAGGCCCTGTGCATACGCCCCGCGGAAAAATCATCTTGCAGGGCAGCCCATTTGCGGATCTGAAAAGTTCCAGCCCGATATGCTGCTCTGTGACGGCGACTTGGTAGCGGTGCGGTCCACGTGAAGCGGAACGTATTCCGGGACGATTCGAGGAATAGCGGTTACGGATAAGGATGTTTCAATTGTCTATACGAACATCTACCGTATTGCGGACGGGAAGATTGTGGAGAACTGGTATCAGTCGGACAGCCTTTCGCTTGCCGAACAACTGGGCATGAAGCGAACACGCGCGGATGCGGTAAGTAGGAGGCGCAGCATATGCGTCTCATAATGTTGGCCTCTATCGTCTTGTTTGTCTTATTGGCTTTGGCATCCGGCGCGTGCGCGCAACAGTCTGAGACTTCCCGAACTCCATCTGCGGCATGGAACGACAATTCTCTAATCACCATTCAGAAAGAGGGCGGAGACCCCAGTCGCGCAGGCGATGTCAGGATCGAGTTCTATGGACACGACGCATTCAAGATCACGTCTCCGAAAGGTTTGAGAGTTCTGACCGATCCTTGGCGGAATGATTCCACAGGCGCGTACCCAAAGTGGTTCCTGAATGAGTTTCCCGCTCTCCGGGTCGACATAGTGCTTTCGACTCACGCCCATTTTGACCACGATGCTGTCGAGCGGCCGAAGGGACTGATGGTCCTGGAGCGTTTGGTTGGGCAGTTTAAGCTCGGCGATATTGAGATAACGGGCCTTGCAGACAAACACCAATGTGATTTCACTTCCGCGGATTCCCAGGCGAAGACTTGTCCGCCAAACAACGTGATCGAGTTCGATAACGCGATTCAGATCATTGAGACCGGTGGACTGCGGATCGCGGTCTGGGGCGACAATCGCGCAGTGCAGGATCCCTCTCTCGTTCATTATTTAAAAAATGTTGACGTGCTCATTCTTCCCGTCGAGACAGTCCTCACGCGCGCTGAGGTGGATGCCATCATGCGGGAATACAATCCTAAAGCTATAATTCCATCACACTATTTTCTTAACGGTTTGACGACCGACATCTCCGGTCTGGAGTCGGCCGATGGATGGGTGAGTGACCAGGAGAAAGCTCATCCTGCGGATGTTCACCGTCTCGATAGTGCGGAGCTGACGCTTAATGCAGCCGCGCTGAAAGGACCCCATCCCAGGATCTATTACTTCGGCAATCACTTTGAGAAGAAGTAGGTGGCAAGCCGAATCTTGCTCTCAGCACCGATGTGTCCGGTAACCGCGTCCAAAGCGCGGCTCGCGGAAATTTCCACATTTCCGAGATTTCCACACCTAAAAATATTTTTGGTGTAGTTGACTGATTTTGTGCGCGGAGTTACAACGTTTCTGTTAAAGCATTCGAATCATCTGAGTCTGGATAACACGGCAAGCGAAAGTTTGACGAGCTATGCAGCACACGGACGATAGAACCGCTTAAACACAGTTCGGAATGGTACGGCATCACGGCGAAGCTCAGGGTGTGATCAGTGGTTTGCTACGCCCGCTCTCGGCAGGCGCAAGCCTGAACGAGACGCGCGACGCAAATCACAGATTGGCCCGGCGGCGTTGCTTGTGGCTGGCTTCTCCCGGTAAAACGGGAGAACGCTTGGCAGCTGCTATCTTTCGAAACTAAAGGGAGGGGCGAGCAATCGCCCCTTTTCTTTTTTATAGCTCGAATTAATCCCCGGTTTAACGCGCGCTGAAAAGACCGGTCTTCGTTTGACCGGCAGATTCTCCTCAGTCGTTCGAGTGAAAGTAAACAAGATGGAATGGCGCGTGGAAATTCGAGACAAGCGGTAGTAAATACCACCGAGAGATATTTCTAGCGGGAGAAAAATTGTCGACAAAGAAATTGGGCGTTCACTTGGTCGTCGGCATCATCCGTCATGCTGACAATAGACATGGACGTGCTCTGGTTGTCGGGTAAGAACAGAGTATTGTGCCCGTCGTATGCTTCGCTGGGGTACCAGGAAATTGGCGGTATAGTTCGCCAACGGGTAGTAGTTTGACCCTCTGTAGCACTGTCTCTCTACAATGGCCTCAGCGCTTTTGCCAATCACACCCGGTCCGCTAATATAGGACAGTGTGTAGCAGCCCCGAAGTCCTCATTGATCCGAGATGCACACGGTTTGGTCTGCGGTGCCGGCGGTCGCAAAGGCGTCTGCATACATTACGTCACCCGGATTCACCGTAAACTCGCAAATGATCGAGTAACTTGGATACCACTCGACCCAACCGCAGTAAAACTGTTCCCTGTGGTTCACGCACGATCGAAGGCGTCCGTTTTCGAATTAGCGGACTCGTTGAGTTAACGATTACTCGGAAGTCATTCATGCCCAGGAGCGCAAGCCGATAAATCCCCAATAGGCGAGGTACGCAGCGGCGATAAAAATTGCCACGATGACGAAGACCGAAAATCTGCGGACACCCTTGCGCACGCCTTCCTCCGGCGCTCGCCACAGAGCAATAACGCCTGCCACGGAGGCCACGCCAAAAGCCACGGTCGCCAGGAAGAATGCAGTGGACCAGATCGTAAGATTGCCCATACGCGTAATCAGATCATTGCTGCTCAGCAGAACAATCAACACCACCGCTGCCAAGCTGAGTACCGCGATGAGCGGCCACCATCGAATGGCGCGTTCGGCCGGACGACGCCGCTTTTTGCTGAGCCCGCCAAGCAGCCAGAATGGTGCATAGACGAGAACCGACACGACGGCAATCGCGAACCAGGTAGCTAGAACGAGCTCGGCGAGCGCTAACCACACAGGGAGACGCTTCATTGTCCCGCCGCCTATCTGAATAAACTGGCCTTCGGCGTTGGGCGTGAGCAATTCAGCAGTGGGCACGGGCTGAGGCAAGTCTTTCTTGGGAACTTCTCGGAACTGCGCACCGAAGACCGGAACAAACTCTTCATTTTTTTCGCCCAGAGAAGTAACGAACATATTTGCGCCGTCGAAGCGGACCTTGGCTAATCCAAGTAACCGTTCGAGGAAGTAAATCACCTGCACGCGTGGCGAGTCTGGTTCATACCAGCCGGCATACGTTTCAGCGTCGGCCGGCAACGGAGCCGCGGCCGGTAAGGCAGGCTTCTGCAGATCTCGGATGACATACGCGCGGATAGTCTTGCCGATCTTTTCGAAGGCCTCGCCGTTCCCCGAGTTAATGCTGAAGAAATACCCTACGCCGTATTCGGGCATGTACGCCATTTCCGTCAGGCCGCCTTCCACGCCTCCGTTGTGCCCGTGGTAAACGAAACCATCGTGAAAGCTCCAGTAGTTGCTCAAACCATAGCCGGCCTTCAAACCTTGTTGTGCTGCCCATGTGCGCGTGGGGATTTCCATGCGATCGATCGAAGTCGCGGGCATCACTTCCGCTCCGTTTACGCTCCCGCGATTCAGGTAGAACTGAACGTACGCAGCCATGTCCTGGGCTGAAGCGTTGATCGCGCCTGCCGGACGTATGAGAATGTTCCAATAGGGATATGGAGTCTTACCGTCAGCGTGGTACAGCGTGGTTATTGGCGTGGAACTCGGTGGAAAGTAGGTCGCTGTCTTCATGCCGATCGGCTCGAAGAAATTCTGCGTAACATAATCTTCGAAACGTTGACCCGTAAGCTTCTCGACAATGTATGCAGCGACGGGAGGTCCAGAATTGCAGTAGGCCATGCGCGTGCCTGGCGGCCAGCGTGAAGTGCGCGAGTGGTGGTCATAATCAAGCGCTTCGCGGACGCCCATGGTTGCTGGAGCAGCCTTCGCATACTCGCGGAGGTGCGAATCGTCCCAGCCCGTAGTGTGTTCCAACAAATCCACCACACGCACCGGGTCGCTTGCTTCCCAGGGATTTTCAAACCACACCTCGGGCGCAAGTTTGTGTACCGAGTCTTGCAGCGAAAGCTTGCCCTCATTGGCCAGTTTGAGGATGGAGAGTGACGCGAAAGCTTTGGAGGTTGAGCCGATACGAAACAATGTTTCCGGACTATTTGCGCGGTCGCTGGCTACATCCGCCTTGCCGAGACCTGCAATCCACTCCGGGCCATCGCGGTGTACGATTGCGACGGCTACGCCCGGCGTATGAGTGTCCACCAGAATCTTCTCCAGTTGTCGCTGGAGTTCCGCGGTTGATTGCGCGGGCTTCGGCGTCTGATCTTTCTTGTTCTGAGCGTTACCGGCAATCGCGAACAGGCAGAATAGAAGCAGGCAAGTAATGGGTTTCACGATTTGCATTCTGCTCCAGAAACGATTCGGTGCGCAAATAGAAAGACTTGACGGGCACTCCGCCAAATGGCTTTTCGAACTTTCTTCGCGGGATTGCCGGCTCAATTGTTTATCTTTGGGTCTTGCAAAACATAAACAAGGAACAAACTGTCACCGTGAACGGCAAGTATTTTGCGTTCTAACGCAACCCGTCTTTCCCCTTGCACTGCCTTCCTTGAGCGAGCTGCTCGAGGAAGGCGGTGCAGCTTTCTAGACCATCTCCTCGGCTGCCGCTCGAAGGCGTGGTGTCCTAATTTGTGCTATGTTCGTCCTCTTTTTTCTGCACCCCGCGAAAGTTTATGCTAATCCCGGGCCATGCCTTAATCCACTTCGATATTTTTGTGGGATAAGTGCGAGCAAAGGCGAAGGTATCGGTAGTGGCCGACCATCCACTCAGAGCGCATCCCATTTCCCAGGTCAGAAGGTGTATCTTTAACATGTGTGAATAGACCGACGAAAATTTCTGGAATACCTAGGTGCCGTCGCGGTCGCGCCTATTCTGGCGAGTTCACAGGAGGGGAGCGGTATGTATGGATTAATCGTGAGGCTAACGGCGGTGCCCGGCAGGCGCGACGAGATGATCGGAATATTGAAGGAGAGCGCAGCCGACATGCCGGGGTGTCTCAGCTACGTTGTGGCCCAAGACTCTTCCGACGAAAACGCCATCTGGGTTGCTGAGGTGTGGGAGAGCATCGCCAGTCATGGTGCGTCTCTATTGCTGCCGCCTGTGAAGAACGCGATGCTTCGGGGCAAAGCGATCGTTTCGAGTTTCGACAAGATCGCGGTCACAAATCCAGTCTGGGGTGTTGGGTTGCCAGCAGCGCGCGCCCACTGATCTGTGGACGTACAAGGCGCCGCAAATCCAAGTACATCGACGCCACGTGCATTTGGGGAGTGTCGCGATTGACGACGCACCCGGAAGTTGAGACCGATGGACGTCGTGGAGCTACAATGATCTTGCCAGGCGAAACGGAAGCGGGCTCTGCGGGGACGCAACCATTCCGAGGGATAACCTGGTGGGCTCATCGAGACGATGAATGGCAGCGCCAGAACCTGTTCCTCCCGCTGCTTCCAAATCCTCATCGGATCGCTAGACCCCGAGGCCTTGAAAATCCCCGCCCGAAGGGCGGAATACTCACTAACGGAGAGTGCCCTCTCTCCATTTCAGGCTGAACCAACACAGTAACCGAACGGGGCGGCTGCCGATTTTCAGTCGCTCCACTACCAAGTACTTTTCAACATCAACGGAACTCATATAGGAGGCATTTATGGCGACGACAAAAGTTGGAATAGCACCAATGAAGGCGGCGCAGGTTCCTAAGCCGGGCGGCGATTTCGAAATCGTCGAGCGCGGGATTCCAAAGCCGGAAGCGGGACAGGTGCGTGTGAAAGTGCAGGCCTGTGGCGTTTGCCACAGTGACGTGCTCACGAAAGAAGGGCAGTGGCCAGGCATTCAGTATCCGCGCGTTCCGGGACACGAAATCGCGGGCATAGTCGACGAACTCGGCGAAGGTGTTACCGCGTGGAAGAAGGGGCAGCGCGTCGGCGTTGGCTGGCACGGCGGGCATGACGAAACATGTCTCTACTGCCGGCGCGGAGATTTTCGCAATTGCGTGAATATGCAAATTCCCGGCATCAGTTATGACGGAGGATATCAGCAATACATGGTGGCTCCCGCGAACGCGTTGGTGGCCATGCCGGATAGTCTCGGTGACGTGGAAGCAGCTCCGTTGCTCTGTGCCGGAATTACCACATACAACGCGTTGCGACACAGCGGCGCCATGCCCGGCGCCCTTGTTGCAATTCAGGGCATCGGCGGTCTAGGCCATCTGGGAATTCAATTCGCGAACAAGTTTGGTTACAAAGTGGCGGCTATCGGGCGCGGCCCGGAAAACGCGGCGCTCGCAAAAAAACTTGGAGCGCACGTTTATATCGATAGCCAAGCGACGAAGGCAGCAGAACAATTGCAAAAATTGGGCGGCGCACAAGCAATTCTGGCGACAGCGCCAAGCTCGAAAGCGATGTCCGAACTGATCGACGGTCTCGGACCTAACGGCAAGCTGATCGTCATCGGCGCGACGTTTGATCCGATCGAGGTCGCACCGGTACAGCTCATCAACGGAAGCCGAACGATCCAAGGCTGGGCTTCCGGAACACCCGCCGACGAGGAAGACACCCTGCGCTTCGCCGAACTAAGCGGCGTGCGTCCGATGATCGAAACATATCCGCTAGAAAAAGCAGCCGAGGGTTACGCGCGCATGATGAGCGGCAAAGCACAGTTCCGCGTCGTTCTGACAATGTGAAGCCGGAGCAGCACGAATTGCGCCTCGCGCGCGGCAGAGATTTCGCGTCAATAATTCTCCGACCGGAACGGGCCAGAAAGAGAAAAGCAGATCCCTCGTCGGCCGAAAGGCGGCCTCTGTCGGGATGACAACGCATGGGCATTCGCGGCGAGGGTTGGTGAACGTCGGATCTAAACCCGCATCTTTTCTGCACGAACGCAAAAAAGATGCGGCACTCCAGCGAGTTTCGATCGCGGCAACGTTGAACACCGCTGCCGCGCGGAATGCTGGGCCACCGGGCAACTGCACAAATGGAAACTCCGGCAAATCCGGACGGTAAAGCCCCCTCTCCTGCGCCGAAGGGTTGGTCGTGGCGCGTGTGGCTGTTCGTAATTCTTTTTCCAATCCCGTTTAGTCCGTGGTGGCTAAGTATCATTTGCTTGGCTGTATTCTGCTTTTTGTTGTACCTGTTCACTCGGGAAGAAAGGGAATCGTCTGGAGCGAACTGAAACAGTCGAATGGTGGGTGGCCACCCACCATGGGAGGAAAAAACTTGGCTAATCTGACGTATGACAAAGAGCTCACCGCGCTTCTCGTCATCGATCCATATAACGACTTTATTTCTGACGGCGGCAAATTATGGGATCGCTTGAAGATTGTCGCAGAAGCAAATCATTGCGTCCCTCACATGCTGCAAGTCCTCAATGCTGCTCGCAAGGCGGGGGTTCGCGTCTTCTATGCGCTGCATCACCGCTGCCGTCCGGGCGACTATGAGATCTGGAAGTACATTGCTCCGATCCAGAAGGCAGTCTGGCGAGGAAAGCCCTTCGAATACGGCACCTGGGGCGGCGAGATCCGCAAGGAATTCGAACCTCAGTCAGGCGATATTGTGGCCCAGGAGCACTGGTATTCCAGCGGCTTCGCCAATACAGATTTGGATTTGCAGCTCAAAAAGCATGGCATTCATAAGCTCATCGTCGTCGGGCTCATAGCAAGTACGTGTGTGGAGTCGACTGTTCGTTATGCCGCTGAACTTGGCTACGAGGTCACGATGGTACGAGAGGCGATTGCGGATCTCTCGGATGAAAAAATGTACGCCGCTCTCGACCTCAATATCCCCAACTACGCCAATGCCATTGTGACCACAGAAGAAATCGTCGAGGCGCTTTCTCCTCACGTTGGGATGACGCAGAGCGCTTCGAACGCAGGTTAGCGACTTTCGGAATTAAATTATCGGCCACTCCGGTCGATTACAAAAAAACAAAGAGATGACACAACTCAGGAGGCAGCTATGAGCACCAACGCAGTCCGTGGTATCGACACCAGCGTCGCGCCAGTCGACATGAAGTTCGAGATCGTGGTCATCCCCGTCTCAGATGTCGACCGCGCGAAGCAGTTCTACGCGAAGCTCGGCTGGCGGCTCGACGCCGACTTCGACAACGGTAAAGACTTCCGCGTGATCCAGTTCACGCCGCCGGGCTCCGGGTGCTCGATCATCTTTGGCAGGAATGTCACCTCGGCGACACCCGGCTCCGCGCAGGGCCTTTACCTGATCGTCTCCGACCTACAGGCCGCCCGCAAAGCGTTGCTCGATAGCGGCGTCCAGATCAGCGAAGTGTTCCACACCGACGGCGTGTACGCGGGCACGGACGAGCCCTACCTGTTCGGGCGGCTCCGCGTCGGCGGTCCGGATCCCGACCATCGCAGCTACCGCTCGTTCGCCTCGTTCAAAGATCCCGACGGCAACGGCTGGTTGTTTCAGGAAATCACGACGCGGCTGCCCGGCCGCGTTGACTCGGCGGCGACAACCTACGCGTCGGCGAGTGATCTGGCGAACGCCATGCGGCGCGCCTCGGTCGCACACGGAGAACACGAGAAGCGTATCGGCGCGGCCGATCCGAACTGGCCCGACTGGTACGCCAAGTACATGGTGGCCGAGCAGGCCAGGACGGAGCTGCCAAAGTGAGCGAACTCGTGACTGTAGAGGCCCAAGGGGGGTGCTCAAAATTCTAAAGGGAGGAAAATTATGAAACGGTTCGGTTTTTTGCTGCTTGCAGTTGTAACCCTGTCCGGCATCGTTGTCTACATGCCCCACGCATCTGCGCAGTCCGACGGAGACTCCTCCCCGATCTACGGAGCCAAAATCCCCGCCGGATACCGCGATTGGAAATTGATCGCCGTGGCCAACCTTCTAGTCCCAGGCAAGACCGACCAGTTACGTGTTCAACTCGGAACCGATATCGTGATCAAGGCCTTTAAAGAAGGTACGCTTCCGTTCCCAGATGGCAGCATCATTGCCGCGATTCACTGGACTCGTGTCTCGTCGGAATTCAACAACAAAGTTCTGGACGGTCCATTCCCTGGCGCTCAATCTTTCATTGTCGGGTCGCCCTTGAATGTTCAGTTCATGGTCAAGGACTCCAAGAAGTACGTCGAGACGGGTGGCTGGGGCTTCGCTGACTTTACGGGCGAAAAGCCGGGCGACAAAGCGCTGCACGAAACCTGCTTCCCCTGCCACATACCTGCGAAAGATCACGACTATGTCTTCACCCATTACGCCCCTTGATACCGCAGTGTCTCTGTTCGGCACCATAAATGGAAAGAAACGAATAATGTCTCTACCGTCCATTGCGTTCACGCCACGAGCTCGTACTCTGTTGGCCATGTTGCTCTTCCTAATTGCGTGGTTACTGGGAGTCGGTTCGATGCACGCCGGATTTGAAATCGAGGCCGAGGTCCCTGCGACGTGTATTTTCGCGTTAGCGTGCGGAGTATGGTGGCTCGGCTACAAATTGAGTCGCTCAGCAAATGGTAAGGGTATGACGGTTGGCGTCGTGGCTTTGGGTTTATGGACGCTTAACCTGACTGTTGTCCTGCTTGTCGATTTCCACCACACGGTGACTAACCTTTTTTTCTGGGCATCCACAGCAACCTTCCTGATCCTGATCGCGGCGATCGCTCGGCTTCGCGTCGAGGAACAGTAAATCAACGAGCACCCAGCATTCAACATGTTCCCAAAGAAAATGCCATCCACGCTATCCTTCCAAGCGTCGGTAGCTACGGGGCATTGTGCCGGATCATAGCTAGTCATTAGTTACGGAGAGATCTAATGAATTTTTTATCCTACGTCGGAACCCTTGCCGCCTTTTGCACAACGACCTCTTTTATTCCACAAATCGTCAAAATCAAAAAACAAGGTGCCGAGGACCTTTCTTACTCCATGCTGTTTCTGTACCTCACGGGCGTTCTTCTCTGGTTGGCGTACGGCCTGCTTCTTCATGCCGCCGCAATAATCTGGGCCAATGCTATAACGTCATTTCTCGTGGCGCTGGCGCTTGCGCTCAAGGCAACATCCCGCTCCCTACGCGAAATAGCCGGACCAGATGGTGATTCGCTCGCAGAACCGGAATAAAGTGCCTGTGGGACGATCCGTCCGGCACGGAAAAGAACGTGGACTGAACTCGCGAACGTCACAATGGCAGGTGGACTTCATTTCGAGGTTGCGGGTTGGGCTTTGACCTTTTGCAAGAAACTATCCAGAGTGTTGCGATCGAAATAGCGGCCTTGCAGGAAAACTCCACTGATCTTTTCGCCATAAGCGCTTCTAACTTCGGATGGTCCTTTGCGTTGATGGCATCAGTCCAAGTAAAGGATCGCTGGGGCAAGTTCCATGTAGAGAAGGATACATAAATTGAAGAACTGGGCGAGAAAAGTGATGTGCTTCCTTTTCAAATGGTCAGCATCGAATTTTCATGGAGGAGACAATTATGAAAGCTGCAGTCGTA
The DNA here is from genome assembly GCA_963714785.1 of uncultured Acidobacteriota bacterium. GTDB lineage: Bacteria > Acidobacteriota > Terriglobia > Acidiferrales > UBA7541 > Palsa-295. The sequence continues at coordinate 653,078 of CAVQQE010000011.1, read as the reverse complement.
CCCGCCGCTAACAGTTCGTGGCAGATCAAAGACGTTCCGCAACCTCAACCCAGCCCCAATCAAGTTCTAGTGAAAATGCATGCGAGCGGCATCTGCTACACCGACGTGCATCTGACGCTCGGACACTTTCCCGGCAAATTTCCCCGAATCTTAGGCCACGAGCCAGTGGGCGAGGTCGTTGCCGTGTCTCCCGACGTCACCACGCGGAAGGTGGGCGACCGCGTCGGCACTGCCTGGGTTCAATCCACGTGCGGACGCTGCGAATGGTGCCAGCGCGGCCGCAGAATGTTCTGTCCCTACATGAAGGGCACAGGAATTGATGCACAAGGCGGTCACGCCGAGTACATGTTAATGAATGCGGACGCCACCTATCTGATTCCCGACAAGATTTCCTACGAGCAAGTAGCGCCGATCTTCTGCGCGGGTTACACAGTCTATAGCGGGCTGCGCTGGGCCGATCCCCAGCCGCACGAGCGCGTGGCCGTGCTTGGAATTGGCGGCCTTGGGCACCTCGCAGTGCAATATGCGAAGGCTACAGGCTTCGAGACCATCGCGATTTCCCACTCTCCCGATAAAGACAAGATGATTCGCGACCTCGGCGCGGATGAAATTGTCCGCGACGGAAAGAGCCTCGCCGCGGCGGGCGGTGCCGACATCATCCTCAGCACTTCCAATTCGACGAAGTCTATGGTGGACAGCATTCAGGGATTACGGCCCGACGGCCGTCTGATCGCTATGGGCGCGGACGCGGAGCCACTTTCCGTCTCACTGATGGATCTCATCATGAAGCGCATACGCATCATCGGCAGCCAGCAAAACGGCCCTGAATATCTCTACGAAGCCCTTGATTTCGTAGCGCAAGGGAAAGTTAAAACGATAGTCGAAACGTACCCGTTGGCTGAGGCCGCCAAGGCCTACGAACGCGTTGCGGACGGCAAGGCGCGCTTTCGCGCGGTCCTGACGATGTAACACGTGTCTTTGACTCTTAACAACCGGTCGCTGGATTGCGAGCGAGCCCTGGTCGTCGATGTAGAGTCCAAGAAAATGCACAAGAACGTCCGCAGGAGTGAACGGAGAAGTACGCTGACAAACAATTTAACAGGACTGACATTGTTAAAAATGTCCGGCTTGCGCGTTGAAGCAGCGGCCATCCCTAGCTACCACAATACGTATGGCATCCTCATGTAATGCGCGCGGTTGAAACGTTGTGCTTCGAGCCTCGGGCAGATCCGTGGGCGACACAAAACGGTGGGAAGGCGGGGTTAGCATAAAGATAAAAAGCAATACCAGGAAAACACCAACGAAGGGCATTAGATCAAAAGTGCGATAAACGCTTGGCCTTCTCTTCGCGGCACGAAGCGCTGCTGCCTTGCCAGGTGACCACACGGATGAACCTTATGGTGATTCTTAGAAGCGTCCTGAACTATTAGACCCCATTGTAATTCGAAAGTGCCGGAGGGCTTTAGGGAAGTCGCCGAAGAGTATTAGTCACGCATTCGTGGATAGCGGGGTAGGCAGACAAGTATCGAACTATTACGCACTTCTCCGCTTGGGTAGCGAACGCAAAAACTACGGCGCGCTAGCGCGAGGCGTTTGAGGATGCAGAGCTGTCCTGGTCGCTGGGCTGCTGAGCATTGCGATTGCTGTTTGACTTTTGATCCTGGCTCGACTTCTGCTGGCTCCTCGGAGATCCGAATCCCCGGCAACCGTAACCGGAACACGGCGGGCCTGAATTGCGCAGACACGCGCTCGATACAGAAGAACACAAGACCAGGAGAGACAATCCGAGACCGATTGCCGCAACTTTCTTCTTCATAAAAACCTCACTATGGCCTCCGGGCCGTCAAGCAGGCCTGGCCCGTATTTAAGCCACGATAGTAGCTAGATCTCCGATTCGCACTTTAGCGGCCAAATCTGCACCGGAAAACGGACGGTCCAATCAGAAGATAGAGATGCGGTTAAGGGATGTCGACATTATCAATCTAACGCAGACGATTTCTACGTTTTTGGTAATTTCACCGCACAAATGTGAAAAGTCCTTACCTAGCGGGCCATTTAGGTAATCCAGCACCTCTACGTACCATTACCCGCTTGTCTCGTTACCGCGTTAAACAATAGGACAAAACCTTTCCAAGGATGTGCAACCCTCGTCCGAGAAGAATTCAGAACCGGGAGCATGTCCTTCTTTATCAATAGGCAGACTTGGAGGCTGACTTGCTCTATAATCATGACCGTTTCTCCGAAGAACAAGGAGTACATATGAGCCGTAGGACGTTGTGGGCCCTGACTATAACCTTAACCCTATTGATTTTCCTCTGCTTGCCGTCGATTGCGTCGGCAGATAGCGGGGGCGCGACTTGGACCCTAACTGATGTGACCTTCGGTGACGGAGGGACGGCCTCAGGCTCTTTCGTCTACAACGCGACCACCAACACCGTTAGCTCTGTCAATATTACGACCACTACCGGACTTGATTTCAGAGGGGCCGTATACGATGCCGTGGACCCGGGTTATGGTCCGTTTCCAGGTGAAATAGTTTTTGTAACATCCCCTTCCTCGAGTGACTATAGCAAGAGCCCGGCGTTGGACCTGTTGTTTGCCAGCGATTTGACGAATTTGGGCGGTATGATTGCGACAATGCTTAGTGAGGATACCTGTTTAAATGCCGGGTGTACCATGGGAGGCATAATCTATCGAGTATCGACTGCAGGCCAAGTCGTCGGAGTTCCTGCCCCGGAGCCTGGCTTGCTTTTGCTCCTCGGCACAGGGCTTCTTGGCTTGGCATCCTTCCGGCGAAAACTGTTCGAGCGGTAGTTCGAGACCGACACTCTAAGATTTGAAGGAATGGGCGAGTCAGACAACTGGCTCGCCTTTGTCATTTTTGCGCGCGTCCGAACTCGCCGCGTTAGCGCATTTCATAGTCCCACCAGCAAGTCGGCTTACCGGAAAAGCTAATTTCATCGAGATAGCTCGCATCGCGATCAACACCGTGAAAAGTTACTGGGAAGCGGAGACAATGATTGGATCTGCGGTCTTGCTCCAGCCTTTCAATGAGATTTGGCCATCCGAGCGGACCGTGCCGGTCATCATGCCGGTGGTGTTGAACGGTGTAGTGACGTTGCCCTGGCGATCGAGCGCGATTACGCCGCCGTCGCCTTTCTGGTCCACGAGCTCTCTCATCACTACATCGTTTGCGGCTTGTTCCAGCGAAACGTGCAGGTAGCGAACGCGCTCGCAAATGTCAGCAGCGACGATATTGCGCATGAAAAATTCGCCCGTGCCGGTGGCGGAAACTCCGCAGCTTTCGTTGTTGGCATAGGTGCCCGCGCCAATGATGGGAGAGTCACCCACACGGCCGGGCATTTTCAATACCGTGCCGCCGGTTGATGTGCCAGCGGCGAGATTTCCTTGTAGGTCGAGCGCGACAACTCCCACCGTGCCATGCTCGTCACTGCTATCGAGTTTCAGCGCTCCGGATTTCTTTTCTTCGGCGGATTTAGCCATCTTGTATCGCATCCAGAGTTGCTCGTTGTAGAAATAGAACGGGGAAACGAGTTCAATTCCTTGCGATTTCGCGAATTCTTCGGCGCCGGTCCCAACCAGCATGACGTGCGGAGTTTTCTCCATGACCAGGCGCGCCAGATGAATGGGATTCGCGATGTGTTGCAAAGAGGCGACCGAGCCGGCAGCAAGTGTCCGGCCATCCATGATGGCGGCATCCATTTCGGGGACGCCCGCGCGCGTGTAGTAGGCACCGCGACCCGCGTCAAACAGTCCGGAATCTTCCATGGATCGAATCGTAGTTTCCACTGCGTCGAGGCTGGTGCCGCCGGCGGCGAGGATTTTGTAACCTTGTTTGATGGCGACAACCATGGCCTCACGGCGTTGCTCGATATACGCAGCGGGCGCCTTGCTGTAGTCGCCGGCGCCGCAGTGCGCCACTAGAACGAAATTCGAAGCCGGTGGCGCGGCGGATGTGCGGAGTCCGTCAACCGAAAGAACCACGGCAAGAGCAGCGAGAAGATAAAGCGCAGCGAAACGAACGAGTTTCATGGCAGCCTCCGGCGCATTGTGATCCACAAAATCCTGATTTGGACTTCCGGTGCGCACATCGTACGCTTCTCCTGCTCCCGGGGACAACGGATTTGCAAGAGAGCACGCGGCGGCGAGTCGAATCTGAAGCCGGCGGAACATCGCACCACCTCCTCGTGAAATCACCTATGCACAGCGAGTGGCGCGCCACACCATTTCCGGTCCATCTCCGCTTCAAGCGACCTCGGCCGGGACCTGCTTCCAGGTTGAAATGAGAACGAGCAGCATGCCGATGACCGAACGAACGTGACCTTCTTTCGGATAGACTTCGAGGTAATGGAAGACGACCCAGCAAAAAGGAATCATGAAGAGCAGGGCGAATTTCAGCACTCTAGCTCTCCGTGGATTGCCTTTCAGGTATGCAAGCGCGGTGTAGGCGAGAAAAACGGGATTGATAAGTCCAGCTAGGAGGATCGAGAAATATAGAAAAGGGGGAGTACACTCAGCACTAGCCGATGAAACTGGCGTGCTTCTTATAATGGACTCTGACGCCAAATAGGCGCATTTCGAACCCCCTCATTGTACCCTTCGGTCCCTTGCGGTCTCCCGTCGCAACTAGGAAAAACTGAATATATAAATGACGAGACCCAGTCTGAACAGTGCTTGGTTTCGGGGCACAACTAAGGGTCATCCCGTGGAGGCTGATTCGACCACAACCGTTAGTGAACGTGTCGTCTGAAAGTAAAATAGAATTTGGCATCTTGTTGGGACGCTCACTCCTGATTAGGGTCTAAAGCCGTTCTTGAAGTCAAAAAGCAGATTCCGGTTTACAATGGCGATCCATATCCCCAGTCTACGATTGCGATCGATGATTAAAGGAGATTTTCACATGAACATGAAGAAGACCACAGGACTGCTTGCATTTTTGCTTCTGCTGGCTGTTGGCCATCTTGCGCAGGCACAGAACGCAAAGCCGGCGGAACACCGCACGATCGCTCAAGTGATGGATCGCGGCGTCGCCGGAGTGGAGGGCGAATTTGTTCCCGCAGCCGAGGCCATGCCCGAAGATAAATACTCGTTTGCGCCGACCAACGGCGAATTCAAGGGCGTGCGCACGTTCGCTCAGCAGGTCAAACACGTTGCGGCAGTCAACTACCTGATTGGAGCCGCCATCCTTGAAGAAAAACCACCCGTCGAACTGGGCGGCGAGAATGGCCCGGATTCAGTGAAAACCAAAGCGGATACCGTGAAATTCCTGAAGGACTCGTTCACATACGTCCGCAAAGCTATCGCTACAATCAATGAAAATAATCTGCTGACACCCATCAAGAGTCCCTTCGGCGACGGAATGACTACGCGACTAGGAATGGCCACTCTGATCGTAGGGCATTGCTTCGACCACTACGGCCAAATGGTGGAATACCTGCGCATGAACAACATTGTGCCACCTGCCAGTCGCTAACGACTGCCGCAGACCCTCTAGTTCAAAACTTCGCACGCCGACATTTGCAGGGAGGGGGACGAGTCAGACAATTGGCTCGCCCTTCTCATTTCTGCCCGTAGCCGTAGGCCCTCCTGTGGTAAGGCGGATTGCCGCACAAATAAACTACTTGAACTTCGCTCCTGTTATCACAAGATGGCCGGAAGTTCCTCATGTTCCTTGTTCGGTGGTGGGCGGCGATCGGAACCACGTATAACGCGCGCTCAGGAGAGGTCTTAAAACCTCCTGGCTACACTCTCTGGAGATTTGCCTTAAGTCGTTTGCGACGCGGCCTCGTTCCCCCGAATTCAAATGGTCCGTCGGTGGCGCTTAGGCCGTCTTTCTCTTAAGGCTCGAGGTTCACCGATGTTTCGCCGAACATACTTGCAATCGCGACCTTCCGCTAAAGAAATTTGAGTGGCCGAAGTAAGGAACGGTGGAGTCTGCACGCCTTGCAGAGAAACATGCTGCGGTACTCAACCTGAAGAAACCGCATTTTATTGAGATTGTGGCGACAAAATAATATTCACCGTTCAAGATTCCTTCGTCCTCTAACTCGCGTATCCGCGTATGGCTTTACTCAGCAAAGTTTCAGACAGCAATGACTCGAGTAACGGAACGCCGAATGATGAAAGCGCCTGCAACCGTCAAGGTTGCCATCCATGAAGGAGTGCTTCGCGGCATACGTCGAAGGGCGGACTTTCACCCGATTGCGCGCGTTACACGGATTGTTTTGGAATGGCGTTTCAACAACGTGACGCAAGCTGATCTCGTAAGCTATTTGCCAAGTTCAACGCGCGTCGATGGCTACACCGTGCGCATTACAGTTCGTAATATGATGGACGCGTCCCGCTTGCTCACCGTCGTTAACGTAATCTCCGCCACTTCCCGCGAGTAGGAACCGGCGCTAGCCGGTGGAGCGCAACTTCTGCAACCTTTTGATAATTTCCTTCGCCGTGGCATTCGCAGCGCCTGCATCTGTTTTGCGCCCGTCGCGATTGAATTCAAAAAGTTCAGCGCCTTTGGCGTCAAACACCTTCGTCACTGATGCGGTTGATACCACCGGACCATACGGAGCGAAACCGCCGGCTTGACCTGTCCCGTACGCAATTCGGTAGTCGAACTTGTCGTTCACAAATTCAAGCTTGATATGGTGATCCGCGCCGTGTTCGGTAAGCTTTTGGATCAGCAGCCCGCGGTCGAATTCCTTCGCGTCAATCCTTACTCTCCACGTTTGCTGGCCCATTGCAAACTGGGCGAAACAGCAGCTAAAGATCATCAGCACGAGTAAATATCGCAGAAACTTCATCGCTTCCCTCCGTCTCAAAACTCTATCACGCCTAAGCTTCGTTATGACCAGCCCAGACGCCGCAACAGCGCTTGAGTAATCAACACCTCGAAATCCGCACCCCTTCGAATACCGAAAGGATGCAGCACCCGCAAATTTGACCCGTGAATTGTATAGACGTGAGGTGTCTGGATGAAGGGTCGGCCGCTCGCCAGAAAAGAAGCCGCATCGCGCGAAGTTTACCCACACTAGAAATAGGCAGTTATTTTGCAGTATAGTCGCGACCACTGATTCTCCGTGCCTGGAGGTCTCAGTGCCGCACCCTCGAACTGCCAAGGGCACTTGCTTCGGCAGCGCTTCTACTTTCAAGAATCGCCTCGGCTTTGTCAGGCGCGAGCGCGACACAAGAGGAGCAAGTTCCCACGCCGACAATCGGCGTCGGTGTCACTGTTGAAGAAAAGATGACGACGCTGCTCGTCTGGGCGAACGTTTTCAACCGTTCCGACCCGGCGTTCGCGGAAACACAGCGACTTCTTGAACACGAGGACTCGATTATCGGTCGAGTGATCCGGCGCGCCCGGAATCAGAATAAAGAAGAAGGCAATGAAACCCATGATACCAAGCTTGTTGTGGTCCAATCATTCGGTAGCCAATTCGAGGCGGAGTTAGCCAAGGGTGTGCTGGAAGAAGCCGGCATTCAGGCAATCATTCAGGGTGACACAGCAGGAAGAATGCGCGAACACCTCGCCTGGTCCGGCGCAGGATTCAAAGTTCTGGTGCGCGAAGATGACACGGCCACGGCGCGTGATGTACTCGCGTCACCGGTGGAGGTCGACGAAACCCCTGACGCGGACTCCCCGACTCACGACGATGCTTTCCCACCGTGGCGCCGCTTTAGCTAGAAAGTCTTCGATCGCGAGTGCCGCGTGCGCGGGCCTGGCCCCCCCCCAAAGCACAACAGGGCAACATGAAGTTGCCCCGTTGGTTGTGTTTTATTTTCGGAAAAAAGTCATCGATACAATTGGCGGGGCAGAATTATCCCAAGTGGGATGTCTGGATGCGCGAGATGCAGCCGGCGTCTGCTGGTGATAGGGGGCAAGTATGAGTCGTCGTTCGATCCATCCGAGCCGGAATCCTATCGCCGCGAGGTGCCGAAAACCGAAATACACATTGTAGATAGTGGACATTTCGCGCTGGATACCGCGGCCAATGAAATTGCGTTCATCGTCCGCGAATTCATGAAGTAGGATTGCACGTGTTCGCATACCGCGTGCAGGCCCTGCTGAAATTTGGGATAATCCACTCGTTTCCGTAGAGGGTGCACTATGAAAACCGTCCGCTTCCTCGGATTGCTCTTCGGTTTTCTCGCTTTGTACGCTCTGTCCGCCTCCGCCCAAAACTCCGAGCAAATGAGACGCAGCGAGGGCAGCACAACACCGAGACTCGTGAGCATTTCCATCCCGCCTCTTCTGAATGCTCCATTCACCGCGACAGTGACCACCATCTGGACCATCCGCTCGGGAGACGGCACGACTGACACCGTCAAGAATCACCGGACTATCGCGCGTGATAGCGCGGGACGTATTTTCCAAGAACGCCGCCAGCTGACCCCAGACGGCGACAAGCAAGAGACGGCCATCACCCAACTTGAAATAAGCGATCCAACTACGCACCAGAAATATTTCTGTCATCCTGGCGGACATGACTGCGAGGTGCGTTACTACAGCATATTGCCATTCACGGTCGATGTAACTAATGGAGCATCCGCCGCTGACGCGTATGAGCTAAAAAGTGAAGATCTCGGCCATCAAGTAATTGACGGCCTTGATACCGTCGGCACCCGCGAGACCAAGACGATCGCTTCGGGTACAGTCGGGAACGATCAGCCTCTCGCCGCCGTGAGGGAATTTTGGCATTCGACGCAACTGGGATTTAATTTGGTGCTCAACACCTCCGATCCGATATCCGGCAGCTCGAACATCCGCGTTACCGAAATCCATCTCGGAGAGCCAGACTCGCATCTTTTTGAGCCGCCGGATGGCTTCACCATCGTGGACGCCCGAGAATCCGACGCTCCATCAGCGAAATAAATTTACCAACGCCGCGATGAGTCGTAACCCGGCGTCGCGCATCCAACTGTGAGCCAATCGTTATCCAATTTAATTAGGAGCCCACATGCGATCTGACATCGTTCCCGGCGCTATTTTCCCCGACCACGAGCTTTCCGACCACACCGCGAAACGCCGCAAGCTCTCCGATCTGCAGGGACAACATCCCATGGTGCTCGTCCTTAGCCGCGGAGGTTTCTGCCCCAAGGATCGCCGACAGGCTGAAGGGCTCGTTCAACTCCATCGTGAGCTCGAGGTTTCTTATTGCCGGCTGGTGACGATTAGTACGGACAACATCACCGTGACGAATGAATATCGCACGGGAGTCGGCGCGCACTGGCCTTTCCTCTCCGACGCGGGGCGTGTGGTCCAAAAAGATCTCGACATCGCCGAGTACACGGATGCTGTCAACAATCCCATGATCCCGCATGTGATTGTCCTGGAGCCCGGTCTTGTGATTTATAAGATTTACAACGGCTACTGGTTCCTCGGCCGGCCCACTCTGGAAGAACTGCGCCAAGACCTGCGCGCCGTCACCAAGAAATGCCGGCCGGACTGGGACATCACCACGCCCGAACTCAAATCGGCGTGGCAGCAAGGCCGCAAGGACCTCTTCTATCCCTACGGCAAAACGTACGCCCAAACAATCGGTGAACAGGATTAACCGCGGCGAAACCGACCGCTTTCAACTCCAGAATGTGGCACGCCTATGCGGCAGGGCATCAATAGATTACTGCGTTGATTACCGAGGTGAATATAATCGTGCGCAAGGCGCCGATCAGCCGACGGCGTAGCGTCGGGTGAAACCGACTACGCATAAATGTCGTCTGAAATACTGAATCCTTCGCGCATGAACATGTATGGGGAGCGGTGAGATGAGCGACCCAGACCTAATCTTCTTTGAAAACGGCTTACAACTGATGAAAGGGCAGGGCGACTTAAAGACCGCGCTGTCAACCTTCGTTCACCTCATAGCAGAAGACGCGAAATCCACGGCAGCTTCCATTTATGCAGTAGATGCAGCGAATCAAGTGTTGAAACCGCTGGTGACCCTCGGCCTGCCCCAGTCTTATGTGAAAAACTGCGGTGATATTCCCATCGGCGAGCAGTGCTGCGGAAGAGCGGTGGCGCACCGAAAGCCGTGGATCGTAACTGACATGCTCTCGGACCCGTTGTTCGAGTCTGCCAAGAAGGCCGCATTAGAATCTCCCATTCGCGCCGCATTTTCTGTTCCAATCATTGACGATCGAAACCATTGCCTTGGCTCGCTGGCCTGCCATTACAGCGAGGCCCACACACCGGCCAAAGAGGCAATTAAGCGCAACGAGGAATGGGCGCGCCTGTTAGCCCACGCCATCTCGCAGTACAAGGCAAACGCAAACGGGCACGGGCCTCAACCTTCTAACGCAGCTTTCCATACCGGAGCGCGTTAAATGGCAAGTGATCTGTCGGGCCGACCTGCACGTTTTCTGAAGGTCCCGCGGGGCACTAGAGTTCCGATTCGCAAGTTGAGTAAACGTGGGACATCGTGCTTTGGATTTTCGCTGGCGATTGGTGTGCAAACAATATAAATCGATCAGCATGGATCGATGGACTTCGGGCGCGCACTACGACCGTTGGATGGGACGCTGGAGCCGTCTGCTGGCGCAGGAATTTGTGAGCTGGCTGGCGGCGCCCCCGGGACTGCGATGGATTGATGTGTGCTGTGGAAGCGGCGTAGTCACCGAGACGATCGTCGCACGCGCCGCACCGCACAGCGTCACGGGAGTGGACGCTTCCGCTCAACAGATCGATTTCGCTCGCCAGCGTCGCGCGCGTCCCAACGTCAGCTTCGAGACCGACGACGCGATGGCGCTGCGTTTCCCCGAAGCGAGTTTCGATGCAGCGGTGTGCGGCCTGGGGCTAAATTTTATTCCGAGCCCGCTCCGAGCGCTGTAAGAATTCAGGCGCGTTGTCAGTCCTGGAGGAACGATTGCAATTTACGTTTGGGACTACGCCAGCGGTGCGATGTTCTTGCGGCATTTCTGGGATGCGGCGATGGCAATCGACAGCGAAGCAGCCACCTTCGACCAAGCACAACGTTTTCCAATGTGCACGCAAGAGAGCCTGCGCGCGCTCTTCAAACAAGCGAACCTGGAACATTTGTCAGAGCACGCGTTGGAAGTGGTAACTCGGTTCGCCAGCTTCGACGATTACTGGGAACCGCTGCTGACCGGCCAAGGCTCCGCGCCAAATTACTTAGCTACGCGCGATCAGCGCATTCAAACAGCGATCCGCGATCGACTGCGCACCGCGCTGCCAACAAATGCGCAAGGAGCAATCGAAATGCCCGCAAGAGCCTGGGCCATCCGTGCGCAGAGTAAGGTTTAGTCCTACTTCTCATGTTCCAATTGAAGGGAAATAAATTTTATGTGATCGGTCACGTTCACTTCTTCCTTCTTCGTAAACCAATTCCCACCAAGTACAGAAACATATGCTACGTAACGACCGGGCAGCACATCTTCTAAATCAAAATACTTGACCTTCGGAAACAGAGGCGTACTTTGGAAGTCGATTGCTTGTCTATACCAACTTGAGTAGGGAGCGCCGTCCAAGCTAATCAAGAGAAGCTCAACGCGCCACAGGTCGGCTGACGTATCATTCGTCGAAAGTATGCCCCGGACTGAATACTTTTTCTGCTGGGGGATCTTGAAGGTTAGGTCGGACTTTGTTTGCCCCGCTCCGATTTCCACCGCCGTTGCCTTCGCCTTCTCGCCCACGCCCGGATAGTAAACGGAGGACCTCGAGGCGCCCGATCCTTTCGTGAAATAAAGATAATACTTACCAGGACCCAACAGCGCAGAGCAAAACGAACCGTCTGAATTAACATAGACGGTCGGGTGTTGTATTGGAGAGTAGCCTGCTGTGGAGAGAAATTCGATTAACCCAGGATTCGCACCGTCCGGCTTTTCTTCCAATGTAGTGCCACAGATTTTCCCGGTAGCTTGCGTATATCGCTTTTGAAAATCCTCGGAATCGTGGTGTCTTTGCTCTTCTTCGGCTTTATATTCCGCCGGCGTTCTTCTCCTCCAAGGAACGAGATCGCTCGCAATGGGCCGCTCTTTCCGGAGATACCGCAATTGCGCCGCTACATCGTTGCCTCCGATCCATCCGCCTGGGCTACACATGCTGACCACCAAATGCTTAGCACTCGTTACGCCTGCAAGTATCAAGTAGGTGAGGCCGGGTGCGTAGACCGCTCCGCAATCTCCGCCGCCGAAACCGGTGTTGATTTCGATTTCCGGCCCCACGTTTCCTTTGTAGACTCGTTGCACTCTAAACGTGACGAGCATGGCATTAGATTGGTCGGGCTTTCGAGAAAGTTGATTCGCAGAAATTCTTTCTCCGTCTTTGGCCTTCAGTACATCCCACTGGTTCTCGAACCGCTCGGGCAGGCCCTCGAAAATCACGGAGGCCGCATTTGTCTCTAACTTCGCTACCTCCAAATTATTTGGACCGTGAAAGCTCGCTCCGCATGAGCACGCGGACGCCGATCCGGCCGCCAACGCGGCGATGCAAGCCACAGCGGCCATTTTGGCGAACGAAAAGAATTTCAAAATCTATTAGACCCCGGTTAATCAGCGTTGTTCCAGGGCACAAACTCTAGAGTGTGGTGTCAATGAACAACAGGCGAGCAAGATGCGCTGCCGCCTCGACCGCGGTTAACCGGCATTTCACCACGGCGGAGGATCGTTCGATTAGGAGCCCTCGCCATGGGAATAGCGGTGGGTGGAAGTAAAGGCGGCCCCGTTTCAGATCCCAACTTCGTTCCATTGATTGACGTGTTGCTGGTGCTGATCATCATCTTTATGGTGATCACGCCAACGGTGCCTACTGGATTGCCTACCCTGGTTCCGCAGCCTTCTCAGCCTGAATCGAAATCCGAACCGCCGAATCCTTATACGATCGTGGTGCAAGTGATGCCGGACGGTAATATCCGGATTAAATCGCGAACAGAGCGACTGGGACAATCTTGGCGCACGCCTCTCCGATATTTTTAAGCAGCGCGCCGAAAAAGTGGCCTTCGTTGACGGCCCCGAAGATGTTCCCTTCGCAGACGTCGCACGAGCGATCGACATCATGCGAGACGCGGGAATCGAGCACGTCGGACTGATCACAGCCAGGGACAGCATAAGAAGAAAACTCTTACCGGGCCCAGGGCTACTTTAACGCCAGACGTTGGTCTACCCCGCCGTCGCGATTAGTCCCGGATCTAAACCCGCACCTTTTGGTGTGTGGTTTCCAACAGCAGAGAAGCGCCTCCTTCGCTATGTGTTGCATCTTTCACGTGCTGGTAACCTGAATTTAATACAAGAATCTTATGACCTCCATGCTAGCATCCGCGTCTTCGGCAAGGGGGCCCTAAGGCGATGGAACCGAATAATTCTTTTCACTGCGACGTTGATAATTCTCCAGACGATCAGTGCGGGAATAAGGTGAAGACGATCAAGTGTCACGGCAGGCTGGTGAGCGACACTGCAGGTGAGCTAAAGGAATTGGTTAAGCCGCTGATCCCTCTTGGCGGTCGCATCGTCCTCGACTTTAGTGATGTGAATTATCTCGATAGTTCCGGGCTTGGAGCGCTGGTTGGTTTAAAGGCGACCGCAATCAAGCAGGGTTTATGCAGATTGGATCTCGTCAACATGACACCGCGCATTCTGGAATTGCTGCGGATCACGAGTTTGAACAATATGTTTTCGTCGTAGGGCTGAAATCTCACATCAGCGAAAGAGTACGGAGTTCCGTCGGCCCGCAAAGCGGCCATACGGGCGTATACTTCCGCAAACAGGAGGTCCCCGATGCGAATCCACAAGCAAAGTCCCGTAGTGTTTATTGCCCTCATGTTGGTTTTATTGTTCATCCCGAGTGCTTTTGGCACCACCACCCCACGATTTGCGTTCGTCGCCAATGAGAAAGACAACACCGTTTCGATTTACACGGTAAACGCCACTAGCGGGTTGTTACGAAGCCACGGCTATGTCCTGGTGGGCACCAAGCCGGTAGCAGTAACCGTGACGCCGAACGGAAAATTCCTGTACGTGGCCAATTCCGGTTCGGCCAACGTGTCGGCATTTTCCGTGAACGTTGTAAACGGCACGCTTACCGCAGTGGCGGGCTCGCCATTTGCGGCGAAAACCGGGCCAGCTGCCGTGACCACTGATCCTGCCGGGAAATTTCTCTACGTAGCAAACAAAACTTCCGGAGATGTTTCTGCGTATACGATCGAGAGCACCACAGGTGCGCTGACCGCGATCGCCGGCTCACCGTTTACCGCCGGGACTGGTCCGGCAGCGCTACATGTCAATCCGGCCTCCAAATTCCTGTACGTGGCCAACAGCGGCTCGGATAATGTTTCCGCATTCACCATCGCAGCCGATGGCGCGCTTACGGACGTGGCGGACTCGCCATTTGCTGCGGGAACAACGCCGGCCGGATTATTTATCACTCCTTCCGGGAAGTTCGTTTATGTGGCCAATAATGGCTCGGATAATGTTTCCGCCTTTACCCTCAACGCCAGCACCGGCGCGCTCAAAGCAATTACAGGGTCGCCCTTCGCGGCCGGAACAAAACCCTCGGCTGTATCAGGTAATTCTCTTTCGAAATTTCTCTATGTGACGAATTCGACATCGGACAATGTCTCTGAGTTCACCATAAACGCTACAACCGGCGCACTGACCGCGGTGGCTGGCTCGCCCGTGAAGGCCGGTACCGCGCCTGCGGCCGTGACCGTCGATCCCAGTGGGAAGTTTGTTTTCACCGGCAATGTCACTTCCGATGATGTTTCGAGTTTCTCGCTCAACGCTAGTACCGGCGCGCTAACTGAGTTAGTGCCGGGCCCATTTCGGGCGCGCCAAGGCCCCTCATCGATTGTAGTCAGCTCCGGGACCACCGACATCACATACACACCGAGTTTTGCTCTGGCCGCTGATTTTGAGGGTGGTGTTGCCGTGCTCTCCGTGAATGCGAGTACGGGAGCGCTCAAGTCGGTAACCGGTTCGCCCTTCGGTTCCGGGAGTCCTCGAGCAATCGCCGTGTCGCCCAACGAGGAATTTGTTTACACCGCGAACAGCGACGGTAGCAACACGATCGGCGAATACACCGTGGACACCACAACCGGCGCGCTCACATCCGTGGGGACAATCGCAAACGGAGACAGCCCGTACTCCGTTGCCGTGGATCCCAGCAACCGCTTCGTGTATGCCGTGGCAATTGATACCAACGGCGTTTACGCGTATTCCATAGCTGCTGCGACCGGCAAACTTACCTTGATTACGGGATCTCCATTCACCGCGGATGCGGTGGCGCCCGGTTCGGTCGCGGTAGATCCAACCGGACGCTTCCTGATGGTAGCGGAAGAATGTTGCGCGAATACGGCCGGAATCACTGTGTTCACCATCGCTCCCAGCACCGGCAAGCTAACGGTCGTGAAAGACTCTCCGTTTCTGCCACCTTCCGGAACAAGCGAGCCAACTTGGGTTACCGTTGATCCGACAGGCAGATATGTTTATGCCGCCAATGGCGGATCATTTGGCACCGGCGGCGCCTCTGCTTACAGCATCAATGCCAGCACTGGCGCGTTGACTCTGGTGGGTACGCCAATCGCCGGCGGCTCGGCGCCGTGGTCCATCACTACTGATGTCACGGGCCGCTTCGTTTACATGACGAACAACGATGCTACGGTTGATGGCTACGCAATCGATAGCGCCACCGGCGGACTTACCAAACTTACGGGCTCGCCGTTTTCGGCCTCCGGACCCAGCCGTGGGGCCGCGGTTGATCCTTCGGGGAAATTTCTGTACTTCGCCGACGCGAGTCTTCTGGAAGGTGACAGCATTAACGCCAGCACCGGCGCTCTGAAAGTACTCTCCAGCTCTCCCTATAGCTCCGGCTCTGGCCCGATTGATGTGTGCGTGGCGGGAACAATTAAGTAGCGCCCGCGGGAACAACATTCGAAAAAAAGTCTGCGGTCGGGCCTCGCAAGCTGAGGAGCTAGCGCGGCGCTAGTATTGGTTGCAGGTTTGGCGCAGCCGTATCGTGTTGACGACGAATCGTTGGCCGCGGGTCGAGAAATTAGCGGGGAAGGGTAAGTTCTAGCCGCAAGACTTGGTACGAACCTTTGCCGGCGCGATAAAGGTCTGTCCCAGTTTGGACAAAACCATAGCGTTTGTAGAATTCGATGGCGTGCTGGTTCGCTTCGTGAACTTGAAGCCACATTTTCTCTGACTTCATCTCCTTGGCAAACGACAGCACGTCCTGCATTAATCTCTTGCCTAACCCGGTGCCGTGAAATCGGTAGAAGATATAGAGGCGCTTCAGCTCAAACGAAGAAAATAATTTGGCGTTTTCATCGGATACTGCCACGGCGTATCCCACGGCACATTTTCCGACGCTCGTCTCTGCAATCCATGCGCGACAGCCATCGCTAGCCAGGGTTTGACTGAAAGCAGTTGCGGACATTTCAGCGGTTACATATTTAATTAAGTCGTCGCCGTCAGTGATCCCGGCGTATGTTTCCAGGATGGTGCCTTGCCCGACAAGGGAGAGTGCTTGTTCATCGCCCGGTCCACAAACTCTGGTCCAGAATTTCATTTGTTGTCATCCTCGCCTGAGAGATACCTGCGAGTTAATGTTGGTTGCAGGTTTGGCGCAGCCGTATCATGTCGACGACGAATCGTTGACCGCGCGCTTTTTCGTTCATCGCGGGGTTTTTGTGTGCCAACGCTGCAGACTGTATCAAGGTTCAGCATCCCAAGGATCGTGTAGCTAGTGACGTCCGCAAATTTCTTGCGTGCGCTCCAAATCGAAAAAGTACTTTTGTACGCGAGGCTTTTCTTCCGCCGCGATCTGTTCAACTCCCTGAATGCGCGGCTTGTATTTGGCCTGGATCTCGTGGAAGCGCTGCTTTTCCTGCAGGTTGTGTGCCACAGCTTTCGGGTCAGGCCAGTCCGGGAGTTTTTCGGAGGCTTCGCGCAATTCTTCCTCACTGATCGATTTGACGGCTGCCTCCGCGTCGCTGAGCGTTTTCATTTCCTCTTTCATCATTTGCGAAAACTTGGCGTTGGTAGCGCTCAGGTCGCGCCACTGCGCCGCGAGCGCAGGATCCTGCGGCTGCGTCGTAGGCATCTGCCCATTGTTTGCTGTGCATACAGATTTTGCGAGCTGAGTGAAGCGGTCGGTGAGCGCTTCGTATTCCGCACCCAAATCGACGGCAATCGCTGCGCACGCTTGTTCAGAGGACCCGTCTTTGCGCTTGCGCAACTCATCGCAGAAGGCTTGCCGGTCTGCGGAAAGCTTGGGCGCGGCGGCTTGGTTTGTGGAAACGGCGGCTTGATTTGTGGAAATGGGCAGATTGTCGTCAGCCACGACAGCGGCAGACTTTGGCGCGGAAGATGTTGCATCGCGCGCCTGACGCGCGGCGTCGCCGAGCGATTGCGATCGAGTTTGAGATTGGGGCTGGGATTGGTTGTCCTGCGCTCGCGTGGCGCTCGCGAGCGCCATGACAGCTAAGATCAGGACAAGGTTCAGAGTCGCAGCTTGTTTTATTCGTCTCACTCATTCGCTCCCAAGGCAGCCTATCGCGTTTCGTAGCGCCGGGCTTCAGCTCGGCATCCTGGCTTGATTGTGACAGTAACACCGGCTGGCACCAGAGAAAAGTTGATGCGGCAATTTGTGCTGAGATCGGTACGTATGCGCTTCCGTTGCAACTGGTGAAAACGCAAAGGCAAGATGCCGCTCTGAAGGGCGGCGCTACGAAAGTCACAGCAAGACAGAGGCCAAATAACACGGTTGTCCTACGCATTAGGTGTAAAAGTAGCGGTGGGGCCTTCAGTCCGGGAGCTTTGCTCTTGTCTCTCGTTTCTAAAATGTTGTCATCCCGAGACGCGTTCTTTGCGGCTGGAAACGGCGGTTCCAAAAAATAGAACGGCGCGTACTATAAATTCGATTTCCACGGGGATTTTTTGGCTCCGTCGGATGCCAGAAGCTTGGCGAATTCCGCTGGCGGCAATGGGCGGGTGAAGTGGTAGCCTTGGGCTTCGTGAGATTTGTGATCTTGCAGGAAGAGCATTTGCTGTTGCCTCTCAACGCCTTCCGCGACGAGCGGAGTCCCGCGCGCTTTTGCCTTTCCCCTGGTTTTCAGGGGCGCGGGATGCAGTTCGAGGGATCTGCTTTTACGCTTTCACACTATTTAACAGCGTCAGAAACCAAAAGATTTTGTGGAACTTTTCCGCCCTCTGGCGGAAATAGGGGTAGACGAACACAAGCTATAATCGTGTAAAATATTTTAGGTCGGGCAAGGGTTGGGTCCATGGTTTGTGGTTTGCGGTGGAAATTATGGGAACCCTCGTTTCTGGCTCTGCTGATTGCTGGTTTTACTGCTCCCAATCCTGCTAACGCTCAGGGTTTTGTAAACGCCATACCGGCGCGCGCACGGGTGTTCCCGGAGATAAGTTCCGGTGCCACTGCGATGAAGCGCGATGCGGCAGGGCATTACTACGTCTTGGCGAATCCGCCGACCGTAATATGGATATTCGACGCCGACGGCAAGCGCATCGGCCAGATACCCCGCGCGGGCACAGAATCTGTGAAGATTCAGTACGCGGCCGACTTCGACATCGATAGCGACGGCCGCGTCCTGGTAGCTGATCGCGCAACGAATGCAGTGGAAATCTTCTCGCCTGACGGAGCTGTCGTCGTGGAGATCCCAATCTTTGCTCCCACCGGCATCGTTGCGCTCCCAGATCACCAGTTCGCCGTTTCCACGCTACGTTCGAAGCGGCTGGTGGAAATTCGTAGCGACGACGGCAGCTTGGTGCGCAGTTTCGGCGAGCTGTCTGAGGCGGGCGCGGACGCACAGTCGGCAAAACAACTTCAAAACCTGGGAAAAGTTTTTGGTGATAGCGCGGGGAATATATATTTTGCATTCATCGCGCTGCCGGATCCGACTGTCCGCAAATATGACCGCTATGGCTACGCCGCCAACGACGTCACATTTGATCTGAAACTTTACGGCACGGAATTGCCGCCGGATCCCACCGATCGCGTTCAATTTGGTGTAAATTATAGCCAGACGAATTTTTCTGATTCCTACAACACTTTCGCCGCCATCGGAAACAAAGGCGACATGTTTTTGGGCGGCGGCTTGTCGCCCGGCTTGGGCGCGCATAATGGTGAGGGCCCGCAGACGGCGCAGACCGCGACGGCGAATATTCTTTCAACTGGAATGGCTACCGGACCAGGTGGCGGAGGCCCGGGAGGTTCAGCGGGCGGAGGAATGCTATCTGCGCAAGGAGTGTTGCGCCCGATTACAAGCAATTTCATTTGGGAGGCAAGCGCGCGAACCAGAACTCCACTGGTGCGACTGACGAGAAATCGGTCTCCAGCTCGATCGGCTCCTCCGATTTGCAATTCAGCGCGCAATCTTCCGGTTCGAGCGATTCCCCCGCGATGACCAATTCTTCCGGGACGAACAATTCTGACATCAGCCTCCCCGAACTTTTTTCCACCGCGCCGATTTCCGCTCCTTCCGCAGAATCGGCAAAC
Organism: uncultured Acidobacteriota bacterium; assembly: GCA_963714785.1. GTDB lineage: Bacteria > Acidobacteriota > Terriglobia > Acidiferrales > UBA7541 > Palsa-295. Next base: position 633,589 of record CAVQQE010000011.1, on the reverse strand, counting down.
GCGGCCGGACGCAGCGGGTTAGGAGGCTTCGGCGGAGCGGGATTAGGCCAGGGATTTTCTCCCGGCTTTGGAGGCTTCGGAGCCTTCGCAGGCTTCGGCCAATTCGGAGACGCATCGTCTTCGCAGAGAGCTCAAGCAATTTATTCGCCGACTATTTCCACTGCGCCGGCATCGAGCGGAACGGCGACGGGTCATTCATTCGAACGCGGAGTCGGCGAAGGGCATTTTGGCGGTCCGCACGGGCGCTTCGGCGAAGGCATTTACAATTTAACGGGCACGGTGAAAGTGAATCTCGATCATATTATTGACACGTCAAGAGAAAATCCGAAGATTACGGCGCTGGGCGTTGATCCCGTTTCGCAAGACATATGGGCGGGCATCGGCCGAACCCTCGCGCATTTCGACAAGAACGGCAATTATCTCGGCGATTATTTTATTGCCACCCCGGAAGGCGCGCTGGTGCGGGCAAGCGCGATTATCGTGGAACCTGATCGGTTGATCGTCGCAACGGATGCGCGCGGCGTTTACGAATTCGCCCGCGCCAGCGCGACCAGTCGCTCATCGCTCCCCAGCGCAATAATCAGCCACCCCACCCCGCAATCCAACTCGCAACAAAGGCAGCAAATCACGCCGCAGCAGAAACCGCAGACCACATCTCAGCCGTAAGAATCCCCCCCAATATTGCAGACCGCTCGCCAAGATTTTGTAGGGGCGCAGCATGCCGCGCCCGCTTGTCCCAATAGGCCCGAGGTTGTACGTAGGACGCCGCTTACCGTGAGAAATCTTAAGAGCAGATCCCTCCAACTGCGCCCCTGAAAACCAGGGGAAAAGCAAAAGCGCGGGACTCCGCTCGGGATAACAGTTTTTTGGTGGGGCTATGGATGTAGGCCACGCGGCGATGGCGTGTTGCCGAAAACGAGAAGCGAGATGCCGGGCTGAACGCCCCGGGCGCTACATTTACGCCTAATACAAAAGCACGGCATGCTGCGCCCTCTCGATGTGACAGTAGTGCGGAGCAAGCTCCGCACTCCAAAAAAACGCGTGGCGCCCTTTGGAGTGCGTCGGCGCCGCCTTGTGCGACAAGTCCACATCCCCTGATCTGCAGATGTGCAGCGTGCAGCGTCAATACCCACTCAGAAGCGGAAGGTTAGTCCTGCGTAGGGTTCAGCCATCTGCGTAGTCGCGTTGGTGAATTGGCTGGTGATCGCGAAATCGGGCACCTTGTAGATCAGCCCGCGAAATCCAACTTGTGCCGAGAGCGCGCCGATGAGTTTGTAGGTGACTCCCGCGCCATAAAGCAATGTAGGGCGCTCCTGCGAAAACCCTCCTGAATTGGAACCTGAATTAATCGGAGTGGAAAAGAATAGCGCGCCTGTGCCGGCTTCTACGAATGGATGAAAGCGAGATTCTTGGGGAATGCCGAATGTGAATTGGTACGCGACAGTAGCTTCGTTGACGGCCGCCTGCGTAGTGCTGCCCGAACTATAGTATTGAGTGAACTGCGTGTGAGCATAGTTGACTTCAATCGCGCTCCAGCGATTGAAGTGGTAACGATAATTCACCAGTACGCCGCCGGAATTCGACGCGTTGTCGGTGATTCCATTTCCCGTAGCTTGCTTCTGGAAATTTCCTGTAAAGTCCGCGGACACTTCCGAGTTGCCCTGCTGCGCGAGCGTCGGTAAAGAACATAGCGCCAACGCGGAGATAAGCAGTGTTAGTTTTATGCGCATTTCGAATTGCCTCCTGTGAAGTGGATTCACTCGCACGCGGGCACACCCGTAGCGTCGCGAAAAATCCATGGTTTTATTTTTTACAGCGGCTTACATACCGCGCATCTCAGACCTTCCCGTTAGCACCTACCTGAGGCGCTGAGTCTGAGACACCGAGCCAGATACACTAAGAAAATTGCGAATCTGCCCTCCGCAAGGAGCGCGAAGAAAACGGAATCGCGGCCCTTACAATTTGTGTTACTCGGCTTTAGACGGAGCTGTTTTTCAAGGGGTTGCACAGATTCAAAGAAACTTAAAAAAATAAAATTAAAACTTTGTGGAACTTTCCGCGGGGCGAAATGCGCGGAAGTAAGCGGCTCATGATCAGGGATCATTTGAAGCACGTGCAAAACACCGACGAGTGCGATTCGTAGACACCGGCGAATTGTTGGCAGGCTAGTTGTGGGCGTTCATTTCATACCCGCGCAAGGCGGTGCAAGCGCGAATGAACACAATGAAACTGAGCGCACTTACATAGATAAAGATTCGCGCGACGTTCAGACGCAAGACTTGCGTGGGCTCCGTATGAATAGATACACGGACAATCTCCGCGAGCAGAGCAGTAGTCCCGTACCAGCACATCGCACATACTAAGAAGTGGCGGAAGGTTCGAGGGCCGAAAGGCGGTTGAAAAACGATGTGGTAATAATAATGGGCGACGGCGATCGTCGATGGTTGGGATTTGTCTCGCAGCGACTTTTGCGGAGTTGGGTGGCAATCATCGAAAACACATTCCCAATCACCGCAAAACGTTGTCATCCCAGAGCGGAGTCCCGCGCGTTTTTGTCTTTTCCCCGGTTTGCGGGGGCGTGGCACACAGTCCGAGGGGTCTGCCGTTTGATATCTCGAACACGTCGCACGATGAATCGTGCATCGAGCAGGAGTCGTTTAACACAGACCGCCACCGGCCTTAAAATAAACAATGGCGTCGAAGCCTATCGGCCCTCGACGCCATTGTTAAAAAGCTTCCACGCGATTCACATCCTTTGGCTGCGATTCGATTCGTCGTCGCAAAAGGCGCCGAAATGAGAAGGGAACTATCCGGCGCGCTTGGCGGTGAAAGTCCGGCTGAATTGTCCGCCGGCCGAGGTCCCGCTCATCGAGTCGCCATTCAGCGTGGCTTTGAATTGAGTTGTGTGGCTGTTGCCGTCGCGGCCTTTGCGCTCCTCTGTCCAGGAGATGGTGTTCCCGGAGACAGTGGCGTTCGAGACGACGTCGCCTCTGTGCGTTTTGTGGTCAACTTTGAAGGTGTCCCCGTCTTTTGTGATTGTGATCGTTTGGGCACCGCCTCCGCCGCCTCGATGTCCGCCAGCCTCACCTTGAGCTTCACCCTGATCTCCCGTCTGGCGGCCGCCGCCACTCTGGCCCCCATTAACCGTCATGTTCCAGGTCCCGACGAAGTTTGATTCCTGCGGAGCCGCGTTAGCGAGTGCCACCGACGCGAACAGCAGTATTGCGAGAACGTATAACGAAAAGCTGAATCTAGCTTTCTGCATCGAAAATTCTCCTTTGTTTGTAGGAAAGTTGTTCCGCGCCTTCGTCCACCGCAAGCTGCGCGGGGGAGGCGTTACGAATTGCCAGGCTAATAGTAATTGCGTCCGAGGGCACCGAAAGGTTCCATTAAGTTGGAAGCGTCCCGGAGAGGGGACCTACAAGAAGCGAACAGAAGGTGCCTCGAACTGCGGGACTCCGCTGGGATGACAGAGCTTTGCTGTGCTTCGAATTCAGCCGGTATCGAGAAGGGTAACCGATCACTTTGAACTGGCGGCCGATGGGATCGCGTTTAAGATGCCTAAAAAGGCACAGATTGGCTTGGAATGCTTGTAGCGCCCGTTAAGTATTGTTAAGTTTGGGCGTGACAACCATAGCTCCCATCCCGGAAATCCGTCCGCAGAACCGCCGGCGAAGCAAGCGGGTGCTCAAGAGAGTAGCCGTAGTCGTCAGGCTGCGCGATGCGGGCAAACAATCCCTGGCGGAAAATGCGGAAGCCATTATCGTGAATGACCACGGCGCGCTGATTTTGCTCGCCGCTTCAGTGAAGGTGAATCAAATCATCCGCGTGGAAAATCCGACCATTAGAGAGGAATTGCTGTGCCGCGTCACCAGCGTTGGCGCAAGCTTCATGGGAAAAACGCAAATCGGAATCGAGTTTATTGTGCCCACTCCTGGTTTTTGGCAAGCTCCGCCGAAGCCCAAGCAAGCAGTATCCAAATCCGCCGAGAAAGTAGAAACGACCGGCGCAAAGAAGTGACCGTCATTTAACTAAGGACTTTGCAGTGGCGGCCTTCAGGCCGACGTCTTTGCTGAAGTTCAGCACAAGCAATGAGTGGGACACGCCGCAGAAATTCCTTGTGTTATTAGCCAGCCCAGAGTAAATACACCCACCATGTCAACCGACGCTTCGATAGGTGCGCGCACACTAACGCTCCAAACCTACGCCTGGGAGGACGCCACCGTCGTTGGTTGCACCGGCCGTCTCACCACCGAAACCGCAGTCCATCTGAAAACAGAAGTGAAAGCGCTGATCCTGTCCAAACGAAAAGTAATTCTGGACCTGACCGACCTCGCGCACATGGATAGCTCAGGCCTCGGTGCGTTAGTAGCGCTTTATATTTCAGCAAAGGGCGCAAAGTGCCAGCTCCAATTAGTGAATTTGAGCCCACGCATCCGCGACCTCCTCAGTTTGACCAACGTCCTCTCCGTATTCGAAGAGTGCGGCCGCTGCGGCACCCGTTTGCCGTAATCTCGCCTTTCGGGATTGGTTCGCGGGAACTTTCGTGGTCCATTGAATTCAACAAAGTAATTCAGGATAATCGCGAATCGTTTCTCGGGCGTGGTTCGCCGATCCTGCCACTCGCCCTCCCACCTAATGGCGAAACTATCCACGTAACGTAGCAACGGTTCCCCAAATTGGAGTGGATTTCAACAGGGGGAGAAATGAAAAAGTCTCTAGGGATCGTTTTGCTGGTAGTGTGCGCGGTTGTATCCGTGGACACCCACGGCTATATCTCCGCGCAAGAATCACAAATGGACGCGAGCCGATCTCGCGTGAATACCACGCCTACGAACGCGCAGATTTCCACAAATACAGACGTAACCGGGACCAATCACGTGCTCGAACGGACTTACATCAATAACGGAAACTCTAGCGTCTTTGTTGCCGCTTCCACCGACGTCGCAGTGGAGCAGCTTACCACCGTGGTCTGCCCGGGCACCACCGGAACCGGCACCATTCAAGCCGATATGGGGGTTCAGAATGGCGAGGGAGTGGACAAAAAAAACAAACGAGAATGATAGATGCCTGGAAGTTGACGGTGTAGGCAGTTCTGGATGCCTCTACACTAGTGGTGAGACGCCTATCGACGCCGGATTCGTGCAGAGTTCAAGCTCTCAGAGTATCAGGGGCTTGGCGCCAGGGACTCACACGGTGCAAACATTCATCTCCAGTTACTATGGAGCGCAGCCCGGCTATTACAATTCGACCTATCGAGTGTATAAACCGTAAATTCTGCTCGATTGAAGATTCAAGGCCTTCGGTTGGCTAGCGTTCGTAACGCTACTGTTGTGACTTACATTACTGCCTCCGCGAAACTCTTCGCGCCGTCCACGGATGGAAGTATCGTTTAGTCGATGAAGAAGCTGAAACTTTTGGTGTCTCTTCCCACGAACGACAACGATTTCCAGTTAGAGCAGGCGCTTTCCGCGCAGCGAGCGGGCGCGAAGCTGGGCATCGACGTTAACGTTCTTTACTCCGACAATGACACCGTAAATCAGAGCACACATATTTTGAAGGCGATCCAGTCCCCGCCGGAGTCGCGCCCGGCCGGAATTATTTTGGAGCCGGTTCGCGGAAGCGCGCTGCCTCAGGTCGCGCAAGTTGCGTGCGACGCAGGAATCGCCTGGGCGGTTTTGAACCGCGCGCCGGATTATATTTCGGAATTGCGGCGCAAAACAAAAGTCCCAATCTTCGCGGTCACTTCCAGCCACGCGGAAATCGGACGCATCCAGGGAAAACAATTCGCCGCGCTCTTGCCGCAGGGCGGATTGATTCTCTACATCGAAGGCCCGTCCTACAGCACCTCCGCGCAGGAACGCACCGCCGGGATGATGGAAACGAAGCCCAAAAATATCCAAGTGACCACGCTAAAAGGCCAGTGGACCACAGAAAGTGCCGAACGCGCCGTAAGTTCCTGGCTAAAGTTGAGCACTTCGCAGAGAATCCCCGTGGATTTGATTGCCGCGCAGGACGATTCCATGGCCATGGGCGCGCGCGCCGCGTTCGAAAAAATAAAAAACGAAGAAGAATGCAAGCGCTGGCTAGGTTTGCCGTTCACAGGCTGCGACGGCGTACCGAAGACAGGCCAGAAATGGCTGCGCGATGGCTTGCTGTCCGCAACAATTCTGATCCCGCCAATCGCCGGCAAAGCCGTTGAAATGTTGGCGAACGCAGTAAGCACCGGCAAGCAGCCAGCCGAGCACACGGTCACCGCATCGGCGTCGCTCCCGCCGTTGAACGAGCTGAAGCCGCGAAAGGTGTGACTCTCTACAGACGCCGTGTGATTGAGAGAAATATGGAACGCACGGAAGGATTAATGTTAATTGCCCTCGTGTGCATGTGCCTTATGGCTTGCGCAATTCTTGGTGTCCGTTTCATGGCTGAAGGATACGGAGGCACTCTATATTGGGAGGGCGATGAAGCATACTTCTTCACTTCAGATTCCCACAGAGGCTATCAGGTTAGCTATCTAGCTCTTCCGTTTGAACTCCTGCGCAAAACTTCTTCTGGGCTCCCTTGCCGTCAGAGCAGTGGGGATGCTCCCTGGTAATCCATATCACCTCATCCAACGTGGAACGCAGCCCAGGAGCGTGCGGCGGGCAGAATGTTCATGATGCGAATTTTCTGACACCATTCGATGACAGTTTACGCCCTGGCGGGGTTGAACGCGAAGTAGCGGAAGGTTGCGCTAGGATGCATGGAAGATGCCCGGCCGTTCCGTCAGCGCGACAGTTAAACCTAAGACAACAGCCCAATAATTCCCAAAGGTTCTGCGTTGGAATTGCCTCTACCACCCACTATTATTAGTTGAAGGACGTAATCTCAGCGGTATCCCGCGACGGAGAGTATGGACTTAAGCATCGATGTAAAAACAGCGTTCGCCACGATTGCGAACTTGGAATTGAAAGCAAAGATCGCGATTGCAGCCGTCATCGTGGCGCTCTGCCTGACGATTTCCGCCTTCATCGATACTCGATATATCGCCAGCGGCAGCGGCGTCACGCTTTATTGGAAAGGAAACGAGAGCTACATTTTCACCGAGCAGTCGCACACCGGTTACCACATTAGCTATTTGCAGCTTCCGGTCGTTGTGCTCATGCAATTTTATTGGACGCCCGATCCATCCAACGAACGCGACTGCCCGGTGGTTATTCACGTCACGCCCACCGATGTGGAACGTCAACGCGGCCCCTGCGGCGCTGCCCAGGAAGTGAAGGGCACTTTGATAACGCCATACGACAACAAATTCTTTGCGCTTTGCCAAAGCGCGCTTCTTTGCAAGTGGACGATTGACGGCTACGTGATGGCCACGCCGGAAGAATTGCGCAAGCTAGACCCGACAACTCTGCCATCCTTAGCGCGCGAAGACGGCCAAGTGATCAGCGGATGGATTTTGCATTATTCCCCAGGCCCCGGCGCGAACTATGAAGTTCCACTCAGCGACGGCTCAATAATTTCTGTCATCAATCACCAGAAAAAAGCGCACTCATTTCCGTGGATTGAAGTCCTGCTGTTACGCCCCGGTCAAAAACCGCAGAATCTCTACGACGTGGACGCCACACCGCACAAAGCCACCGCGCAAGAATACATCGCCACATTCCCACCGCAGTAACGCATCCGCTCGTTCGAAAAAGCTTTATGCTGCACTTCGTCCGAAGCCAAATAAACCGCTTGTTGCACGAGGCTCTAAAGTTTTCGCCCCGCCCACATCAGTTCGCGACGCAGCTGGTTCTTCCATCGCGGTCCGTGAAAGCATGCTGGCCGTTTGGACAGCCTGATCGATGGTCGCGATCGGGCGGCGGGTTCCGATCCTTGTCGCGATCGTGATCTCTGTCGCGATCATCTCGGGGCGCATCGTCGGGTTGTGCTTGAGGGGCCGGCGTCGCCGATTGGGTCCCCGAACAGCCGGAAATCATTAGTGCGAACAGGAACCCGCTGATGACAAGTGATCTCTTCAATTTGATTCCTCCGTGGATGCACGCGGCATAACGTACCGTCGCATGCGATTATATTAAGAACCGTATCCTAGTGCGTTTATGGACGCTGTCCCAATTCGCACACGTTCCACAACGGGGTAGTAATCGGATATTACACGTAGCCGTAGAGGCGCGGTCTGAACGCAGGCCCAATCACCGAGTTGAATCTAACTCTCAATTGAGTCGCGGCGCGAAACTGCGGCCCTTATTCACTAGTTCCGACAAGAAGTAAGCATTTCGTTCTGTTCTGCTACCAATTCCTTTCTCGAATCGTCTACCTGTTCAAGTTTCGGGACAAATCGCAGTCCGGTCAAAAGGTACAATGCAGATGATTACTCGACGAGACGCGGTTCGCCTATTGGGTTCGGCGTCCGCCGGAGCGTAGTTTGCGACCCCTCCCAGTTTCAATTCGATTGCTCGGAAAATCTCCGCGGCGCCGGACAATTCCACTCCTCCCTTCGCCCCCGGCACTCCGATGTCGCCGGAAAGGCTCGTCCTGATCGAGGCGTTTAAGAGGAAATCCGACGGCTTGGAGCAGAAGCACGAAGCGCATACGCACAAAGGTGATGATTTGGTGATGCCCTATCGCTTATTCCGTCCGGAAACGTCCGAAGGAGCACCGTTGGTCGTATATCTGTGCGGCAGCGGCGGTATGGGCGACGGCGCGTCGGTTTCGCTTCCCGACAATCTGAAACAGCTCGGCCTCGGCAACATTTTCGGCACACCGGTCTGGCTGCTCCCGGAGAACCAGAAGCGTTTTCCCTGCTACGTCCTCGTACCGCAAACCGATAGTCCGCTACGATGCATGGGATCAGACGAAGGCAGGGCTGGCGGTAGTGCTCCCCGGATTAGGCGAGGCGGCGCGAACCGCGCTGGAAATCGTGGATTCCGTGTGCCACGACTCGACGGACGTCTTGTTTACATGCCATTCGGCACGGCACTTTGGCGAGCGTCTATGGAGTTTGCTGGTCTTGTGGAACCGTGGAGATTTTGGAAGGAGACAGACGCACAAGGTCACACCTGGTACGACCGCGAAGCCGGATTCATTGTCGTCCATTTCTAATGGAGCCCCCGCAGCCCGCCAGTCCGCTTCATCCCCATCGTACTGAAGCTGTTGCGCGAGCTTCGCCCGCTGTGATAATATTCAGTTGCGTTTGTTGCTTCAGGGCATGTCCTCGGGGTCGCCGACGCTGTGGCTAACATCCACACAATCAGTATATTAGGAGTAGGTTAGTGGCAAAAGAGCAAGGTACAGTGAAGTGGTTTAATGCGGCGAAGGGATATGGTTTTATCCAGCGCCAGTCCGGCGAGGACGTCTTCGTGCACTTCTCGGCGATCCAGTCCGAGGGTTACAAGAGCCTCAACGAAGGGCAAGCAGTCGAGTTCGAGGTCAAGCAAGGCCCCAAGGGCCTGCAGGCCGAGAACGTTGTCGGCCTCTAACCCTTTCTAGTTTTCGAGTTACAATTCAGGGTTTCAATTCGGGGGGCGGAGCTAAGTCTTAGTCCCTCCAGAACGCCGTACGCGAAGCTTGGCCCGGAAAATCCGGATATGTCTGTCAGCGTACATAGCTGAAATTCACAAGTCCTGTGGGTATTTAGATTCAGGTGCGAAACGACTTTAGATTTTGTGGCGGCCGCCTTTAGGCGGGCACAGTTGTAGTTGAAATGGTCGGACCCAGTTAGTTCATAAAAATCCAACGACGTCATTATTCAAGGAGGCAGCGGTGCAGATTCTATCGGAAGGGCAGTCGATTCGTCATGAACAGTACGGAATGGGGACAGTCACAGAATCCAATACCGAACGCACCACCATCGATTTCGATGATCACGGCGTGAAGCGTTTCGTCACTTCAATTTGGTCCGCGGAACTCATCGGCGAAGCTCCCGCTCAGCCTCCCACACGCCGCCGCGGCCGCCGCAAATCCGTAAAGAAAGCATAATCTGTACTCGGCATTTGCGAACACCTGGTTTGATTCGCGGCGAAATTTAAATTAGCTTTTAATGGGTTGCGCGCCTGAAACGGTTCGCAACCCATTTTTATTTTATGTTTTACGTTGTCATCCCGCGCGTCATATGCGGGTTGACCTGACGGATCTGCTATTTCTTTCTCGGTGGTATCACTTGCGTAGTTTACGCGCTCCCCACAGAATAACCGAATGCAGAAAACAATCGAAACGTCGATCGATATAAGCGCGCCGCCGCAGAAAGTGTGGGACATCTTGTGCAACACGAAGGAATATCCAAACTGGAACCCGTTCGTGCGATCTGTCGAAGGCCCCTTCGCTCGAGGCCAAACAATCGAGGTCATGTTGCAACAGCCAGGAGGGAACTCGTTCACGTTTAAGCCCGAAGTTCTAGACGCGAGCTTCCCCGAGATTCGCTGGAGAGGAAAGTTTTTACTCGGTGGTCTCTTTGACGGAGAGCACTACTTCCGCGTGGACCCAATCGGCGCCAATTCGACGCGCTTCATTCATGGCGAACACTTTTCCGGAATCCTTATCGGTCTGATGGGCGGAGTATTGGAAAAAATTAATCGCGGCTTCGAGCTGATGAATCAAGCGCTTAAGAAACAAGTCGAACGATAATCTTCTGCGACGACATTCATGCTTGCTCTCTGGCTTCTCAACTTCGGTAAATGAATTTGCATGCGAACTCTTTGGTTGCGTGGAGCCATCGCCCTGGTGACTATCTCATCCTGTTTATCAGTTCCGCTGCATTCGCGGCCGAGCGATGGTTCAACTTCCGCAATCCTCCAGGCCGAAACTGACAAGCCCAAGTTGATTAATCATTTCGAAAATGTCGTAACGTGAAGTCATAAAAACCTCCAACCAGGGTATGCGAAAGAGGTCCGCGTATTGCGGGGTATAAGCTAATCGACAAAAAATGTCAACATCCCACTGCACACTTTTGTTGAAACGCGCGGAACCGTGTGATAGTGTGCGCGCAACATTCAAGCGCGACAGCGCGAGTTTCACTGCAATCCTATCAGCGCGGCCGCGTTTGACTGGACAGCAATCCGGGAGACCGTTATGGGGCGTGTCGGTCTGCGCGCGGTATTGCATTGGTTTGTCCTTTTCTGGGCCACGCTTGCCACGGCAAATATCCCCGCCGCATTCGCCCAGACGCGTTCTCCGGAAATTGTCCCGCCAGCTCCAAACTCGGCGTTGAACTCCGCAAAAGATCCCGCGCCTTCCAAGGTTTCGCCGCCAGAAGAATCTCCCGCCCACATTTCCGATTTACCTTCAGATCCCGCGCCTATGGAAGAAGTGCCAACGCGTATTTCCGATTTGCCCTCAGCTCACCCTGAGGAAGAACCGCCCGCGAATACTTCCGATCTGCCCGCTGATATCACGCCCGCGGACGGTCTGCCGCTGGCCGGCGCACGCGGCGTCACGCATCCTGTGTGTCTGCGATGTCCGCCCGCGCAATATTCTTACCCCGCGCTGATCCACAGAGTTCAAGGCAACGTCACATTAGACGCCCTCGTTGGAACCGATGGCTGGGTGTCCAACGTGAGAATACTAGGATCGCTAGGCGCGGGGCTGGATGAACAAGCAATGAGGACTGTCCGCACATGGCAATGGGAACCGGCCCGCGACGCCGAAGGAAAAACTGTCGCCGCGCACCAAGCCGTCGTGATCACGTTCCGCATTCCCAAATAATTCACCCCTAGTGGGAGAAAATCCGAGGCTTAAAGCAACGAAGCGCGTACGCGGGACGCACGCGCTTCAAAGCCGCCGACTCCTGCTCCTCTTCTGATCGTTATCCCATGAGCAGGCCGGACGCGGACTGATGAAGGAGCTTTTCGTTTAACGCGAGTTCGCTAGCGCCATTTCGTGTAGTACTAATTGTGATCTGGATGTTCGTGGCGCCAATTCCAACAAGCCTGTTGTTGCGCGCGACTATTTCTGTCGAAATCGCGATACTCTCTGTGCTGCTCGCCCAAATATATCCGGTAGGACCGATCTTCGCCTTGATCCCAATTGTGATAATCCTTGTGCTGGTGATCGTAATAGCGACGCTGCTGTTCCTGTTCGTGATGCTCTTCCTGCGCATTTTGCGCGGGCGGATTTGCAGCGGCGACGATTCCGGGCGTCGCGAGCAACGCGGCTGCGAGAAAAACCGAGCTTACCAATCGATAGCGAGTGTGCATGAGGTCTCCTTGGGATAGACGGGACGTGTGTTGCTGCAAGGTGTAGTGTCGTCGCTAATTGTTATGAAAAATGTGCAATACCGCAGCTTCGTTGACGAGTTGGACATTCGCCTGAATGACTCCACGACGGAGCGGGGAAGCTGCGAGCCTTACGTTGAAGGGAACGCACGCCAAGGTCGATGCATAACCGCCCAAGTCAAAAAGCGCGGGTAAAAAAAGTGAGCTACATTGCCAGGGGGAATTGGCAATGTAGCTCGGAGGAGGAACTATGGCCAAAAGTTTTACATCGCCGCCGATGATTGCATTTGGCCGTGGTCCGACGGCATGTTCCAAATAGCCGCCAGCGTCAGTACGCCTGCCAGAATCGCCAGCACTCCGTACATCCTGCGCTGATGAATGCGATGGTCAGTTCCTTGATCCAGTTTGCTCATTGTTCTCTCCTTAGGAATTAGAGAAGGTGAGCGGGACCCTCCATTCTCTAAATAACGCTAAATTAAGACCCACGCGATCAGCGGACCACTCGCGGCTTTGCGACAAGTTTCCGCGAGTGGCTCGTTTTATAAGCCGCTGAATGTAGGCTGGGGTCGCCGCCCGAAGTAGAAGCCACGCGAAAGAATAAATCTAGGGTTGATCTGGATGATCGTGACGCCAGTGCCAGTAAGCCTGCTGTTCCTTGGCCTGCTGTTTATCGAACGCGCGATAGCTCTTGTGCTGTTCTTTTAAGTATCGGCGGTACGCGGCATCCTCGTGCGCGTCCCAATTGTGATATTCCTTGTGCTCTTCGTCGTAGTAACGATGGTCCTTATCATGGTGCTCGTCCTGCGCGGGCTGCGCGAACGCGCTGGTAGCCATAATTCCAGACGGAGCAACAAGTGCCGCCGCCAGAAATAGCGAGCTTACGAATCGATGTCCCCGATGCATGTGGTCCTCCTTGAATTTGAGGTCTGTCGTGCTCGAGCGCTTGCATTAATCAAGATGTTCGAGCGCCATGCAGAGTTACGCCGCGCAAAGAGCCCATTTCATTAAGGATTTCCAGGAGCCCGCTCTTTAAAAGATACCAAGGTCGTTTTCCATTCGGCGGATTTGTCGCCGAGCCGCTGTTCTCTCCTGGCGCTTGTCAAGCGCGGTGCATGCCTGAAGTGAAGTTCCTTGCTTGATTAACCCTGCGAGGGTAAAAGAAAACATACGGAGCACAGACGATGGCGGAAATTACAATTCGCGTTTCAGATAGAACGCTGAGAACCGTAGGAATTTTGTTCGCAGGGATTGTTCTTACGTCAGTTCTTCTCTATCTCCAGTCGTCCGGCGCTTTCGTTCCGAAATATGACTTGCGGATCTACATCCCAGAAGTGTCAGGTCTGTCCGTACACGCCCCTGTTAGGGTGGATGGTATTCAAGTCGGGTCTGTTGGCGCAATTAAACTTGCAGAAGAATCAGCGACTCCTGAGCGAAAGATTGAATTGGTTTTGAGGGTAAATAAGCGCTATCAGACCGTGATTCGGACTGACTCCTTTGCCACCATATCCTATGAGGGCATCCTGGGGAGTCCTTACATAACAATCCGTCGAGGGTTTCACGGAAGCGTGATTGATGCAGGAGGAGAGGTTCGGTTTATGCCCGCCCGGGAATTAACTTTGGCGAACACGGTTGATTCGATAAAGAACATGATGGACTGTTTGCAGTTAGGTAAAGATTCGACGGAGAGCAAATCCCAAGTACATCCCACAACTCCTTCCAAACCCTAGCGGCGAGAACATCCAACCATGCCCCGATAGCCCGACGAGCAAAGCATCCTGTTCCATGCATTGTGAATCACGAGAACAATTCCAATCGCGGGAGCAATCATGGAGAAAAACATTTTCAGGACAATCGCATTCGCAAGCCTCGCGCTGGTAGTCGTTCTCGGCGCAACGTCACGTGCGCAAGCGCAGACACCGGACGCCAAATCGCGGTATCCCAGCATGGCCCCGCTTGATCAATACCTGATGGCCGATCGCGATGTCGAGATAGGCCTGGCACGCAGCGCGGCCCCCAAAGCCATCTCACAAGATGCCGAAGTAATGCTCCTCGGACGTCACGGCTACGAAACAGTAGTAAAAGGTAAAAATAATTTCGTCTGCATGGTGGAACGCTCGTGGACCGCTGGCATCGACGCTCCCGATTTTGGAATCCCAGGCTGCGTGCATCCCTCTGCTTCAACCCGGCGGCCGCACACACCTATCTTCCAATCACAATCAAGAAGACTGAGTTTGTACTGACTGGCCAATCCAAAACTCAAATGTTTGAAAGTCTCAAAGCCGCGTTCGACAAAAAGGAATTGCCCCCGCTGGAGCCCGGCGCAATGTGTTACATGCTGTCCAAGCAACAATTCTTAAGCGATCAAGTCGTCCACTGGCATCCCCACCTGATGTTTTTTATTCCAGAATCGGACTCCGCAACCTGGGGCTCGAATCTGCCGGATTCCCCGATTATCGGAGCCGAAGTCCCTCAGGATCGACTGACGATATTCCTCGTCCCGGTCTCCAGCTGGTCCGACGGAACGACCGATCCCAACGCTGGCCACTGACGTTATCCAGTCTTTCTCCGAATTACTCTCCAAGCCAAATTCCGTGCGTGACCGTGATGAGTACGAAACGCAGCCCAATATGCGTGTTGACGCATTGTGTAATTAAGAAAGACAATCGCTCGTGCGTTGATCTGTTTAGCCAAGTTGTTTACAAATGGAAAAAACATCGAAAATTGCGAACGCGGGCGAAAAGCATCCGAAAAAGAAACGAACCTACGTTAAGCCGCAGGTTATCTCGGAGCCGATCTACGAAACCCTTGCCCTCGCATGTGGAAAACTGCCGGGCCAGGGCGGAGTTTGCAACGCGGCTCCACGGCGCTCCTAGGCGGGCGCCGAGCTTTGGCAAATTCAGTTGGAGGCAAGGGGTCCATGGATACACATCACCGGCTTGGGAATCGGACGTCGTGGCACCGGTGCTCGTTATTGTTCATCGTTTTGCTTCTCGCTGCGCCCCTCATCGCGCGCGAGACAATCGTTCTACAGAAGTCCGCTACCGATACACAGGCGCGCGGCGGAGATGCCACGCTCAATCAAGCAAGCCCCAATTCCAACAATGTGGGACCGACACTTACAGTCGAGTCACTTGCTTCCGCTAACCAACGAGCCATCCTTGAGTTTGACCTTTCGCGAATTCCCAACGTAGGTATTAAGCAAGCTTTGTTGACATTACACGTAACCACGCCGCCCCCAGTTTCTGCGGGAACGTTAACCTACGGGGCTTACGATGTTGCAACTTTTTGGCAGCCTTCTTCGGTAACTTGGGACTCGCGCGTTGAAACCACGGCCTGGGGCATTCCGGGTGGTGATATCGGCGGCACAGCGACGAACACGACCACTGTCAATCACAACAGCACGATAGCGCAGATCGACATTACCCCGGACGTACAAGGTTGGTATAACGGCAATCCGAACTACGGAACCATCGTTAAGGACCAAACAGAAAATGATACGACTGCGGCTAGTACAGTGTTTAGTTCGAAAGAAGCATTCGCAGCGACGAATGCGCCGGAACTTGACGTCACCTTCGTTCAGAATGTAACGAACCTTACGGCGTCGGCTGGCAATGCCGCCGTTACATTGAACTGGAATATTCCTACTCCGATTGGAACCCCCAAGACTGGCGAATCGTACGTCGGCGTTCTGATTCTTCGGCGCTCAAGCCTTCCGGTCGACAAGAGTTCTGTTCCTACCGACACGGTAGACCCGGGACTATGCGCCGCAGTAGGGACCGCCACGGTTGTGTTCGATGACACCTCGGGGAAAATGAGCTTTACCGATAATTCTTCTACGTGCACATCCACCGTAGGCGGCCCACATAACGGGCTAACTTATTTTTACAAAGTGTTTCTACGCGATAATTTGAATTACTACTCGTCGCAGCCTATTTCCAATGGCTCCACATTTACGGAAGAGGTTTCGGCAACGCCCGCCGCCTCAGCGTCTGCCCGGAGCCAGTCTCTGTGGATGGCAAACACGGCCTCGACGTCACTGGCAGCACCTTCTCTGATCCCAGGTTCGGTTTCGGTGATTGGTTCGCAGAGCAATCTGCTTTTCATGATTAATCCCAACACCGGCCTTCGAGTGTTTCCGCCGGTTTCGATCGGCGGCTCGATTTCTTCGCGTTCGTCGCTTATCGATTCCGGCTCCTCGTCAACGGGAGACAATGTAGTTTATGTCGCAGATAACGACGGCCTGGTATACGCGGTCTCCACTGATACCGGAGTGATCCTGTGGGTGGCAAACCCGACTGGTGCCACTGCCACTCCATTTCAAGGCGCTGCCGCCGTGCAGTTGAAATCCGCAAGCAGCGGTTCTTACACGCTCGCTACGGACCTGCTTGCAGCCGGCACTCGCAACACTGGCACAACAACGGCAAACCAAATTTTCGGACTGAATGGCAACACTGGGGCGACCATCTGGACGACAACAGGAGGAGTCAGTGGCGTCCCAAGCATGGATATCATTAACTCGACTCCGCTGATCGATTATACCAACCAGGCAATTTGGGTAACGAGTCGCAGCGCTTGCGGAATGATGCAGCCTAGCCTTTGGAAACTCAATCCGAATACGGGTGCCGTCCTTGCCATCGCAGATTTAGGCGACACGGACACCTCCCCGACCTTGTCGTACTTAAGCGATGTTCTGTTCGTTGCTACGAATGGAGATTTTGTTTCCGGCTCAACCTGCACGGCGGGTAATGGCGTTATCTATGCGGTTAGTCCCGCGACCGGCCAAATGGTCACTTCGTACGACGCGGCCGACGGAGCAATTGTTAGCTTTCCCTTAGTATTGGGTACTGCGCCGCCTTACACCGTCATCTTCTCGGGAGCGAGCGCCGTTCACGCGGCGTCTTACGATCCCAGCGTTCCAGCATTCACTGACCTGTGGGACACGCCGATTTCCGTCCCGTCAGCCCCACTTGCCTACACTGGCCTTAGTAACGTCTATGTGGGTTCCGCGGATGGCAAAATTCACGAGTTCAATATTTCAACCGGCGCCGATACGAAGGATGTAGTTGTCGACACCGGCACTCCCGGTGTAGTGGGTGATCCGGCTCTCGATATTACGTTATCGAATATTTATGTTTCCACCACCGATCAACGCGCTTACGGGTTCATTTTTCCATTTTAAAAGAGGCGGCCATGTCGAGCTCACGATTTATCGAACGGAGTCAGGTTTATAAAAAGACCTTGTCGTTCGCCGGCCTGATCCTCTTTGTTTCGGGATTATGCGGATGCCAAACGAATTCGCCCTCCGGAGCCAAAGTGCCTCCGACGCCTCCGAGCGCGGCGCTTACGTTTTGCGAAAGCGGGTTTGCGGGCTGTTCGCCAGCCAGTTCCTTCAGTGTTTCCACGGTTCGCGACGTGAAAATTAACATTGCTTGGGAAAATGTGCCGGCCGGAAACCACATTCAGAAACTCGAAATTCTGGTGCCAACTGGAGGGCTGTACCAACAAACTACAACCGCCTTCGCTGCTCCTGATAACTCCAGTCAGCCTTTAGCCGCCATGCGCAGTTTGCCCGTCGCCGGTACATGGATCCAGCAGCGCCAAATCACAGGTGAATGGACCGTGCGCGTCTCTCTCGACGGCCAAGTCATCGCATCTCAAACCGTACAGCTAACTCCTTAGTAGCCACGCTTTCTTCTCGTAATTAGTCCTGATCACCCACACCTTCATGTTTTTCATTCTAGAAACGGACTCCTCAACTGGGGCGCGAATCTGCCTGACTCCCGGATTATTTGATCCGAAGTCCTTCAGGACTAGCTGACGATATTTCTCGTCCCAGTTCCGACTCCTCTACTGCCGCCGAGTCTCACGAGTCTATTTGGCGCGGCTTGTACTCCGCCGGCGATTACTAAAGTTAAAAGCAGAGCAGGGAACAGGATTTTATGTACCGGCATCCGCTTCCTTGAATTTACAAATAGGATTGCGACACAGCGAACAAAGGTATTGATTGCGGAATGAGGATTTCGGAAAGGCTCAACGTTATATAAGGAAACAATTCATTGCTAATCGGATTAGTTTTTAATATGTCCGGCGATCCGTTTGCGAGGAGTTGCAATTTTAACTCGCGCGACCGAGAACCCGAGCTACTCGGTCGCGGCTGGGCTTATTCTTCAATTAATTCGCGGATCAACCTGCCCACCGGATCGTATTCTTCGATATTCGCGTCGACTCCGATATAACGCAGCTTGCCGAGCTTGTCCACGACTGCGACAACTGGGAAGGCGTTTACGCCGTAACGGGCGAGTGTTTCGTCCGAAGTGATTACAACTCCGATGCTGGGCGCATTTTCAAGGAGGGCTTTCTCAAGAGCAGCGTCGATCTTGGAATAATCGGAACCGGTGGTATACAAATTTACTTTATAAGAGGTAACCTCTGTAACCAGGAGTTTTTCCTCTCCATACCGCTTTTGAAGAGCGTCCAAATGAGGAAGCTTCCGCATACACGGGGAGCATCCCAAAAAAAAGAAGGAAATTAGTTCCACGCGGCCTGGTCGGATCAGATCGGAAGAGAAGTTCCCACGCAGCATCTTCACAGCAGTGATCGCAGGCGGGGGATGCATCTCCAGGTTTGCCCAATGCAGAACCCGAGCGCCCCAGTCCGCTGTTTCGTCCGGGTGCGATCTTGCGAAGGTATTTAATTCTTCCAGCACCTTCACAGCCGGCCCGGTCTCGCCGGCCATATAGTATCGATGTGCGAGATCGGAGCCGGCAGCTAACGTGTAACTGGAAGCTACGGGAGTTATTCCAGGCTTCGCATTCTGACTGCGATCGAGCATCAGGGCATATCGTTCCTTCGACCATTCGAGCGCCTTTGTCGGATCGTCACCCGCCTCTTGATCAATGACTGCGTCGATCTGTCCCTCTACCGGCTGAATGGGGTCTTCTCGCAGGATCGTGCGGATAGTTTCCCATGACGCTTCCCAGTTTCCAGTCGTTCGCATCTGGAGGATGGCCATGAGGAAGCGTGCATCGGGCGCGTGCGTCGATTCGCTTCCTGCTAAGTAGCGTTGCACCGCTAGCAGTGCTTTTGGGGCATCTCGTTCGCAGAGTTTTGCCAGCCAAAATAGTTCCGAGCCGTTTACGCTATCAACCGTGAAGGAAGGACACAGCTCTCTTAAACGCTGCCACACCAAGTTCTCGGGGGCGATCAAAGTGACGGACTGCTTGTGCTCGGATATTGCCGCCTCCCATTCGGTCAGCGGCCGACGCGCGAAGTCATACGCCTCTGAGGGTTTAGTGAATTTCGACTGAGCAGAGGGAAATTGTACGAATAAGAGTAGTAACCAAACTGGTAGCAAGCATTTCACATTCGATAACCTACGTGAAAATCAACCTACTCGAAGCCGATGTAGGTGTCAATAATTCGTCATCGCCGACTAACGTTGCTTTGGCCAATCAGCTAAACTTAATCCCTTAAACAGAACCCAAAAACTCGTTGCCGGATCGAAAATGCCCATCGGCGTATCGAACCACCACAGGCTCACCACCTTGGCGAAGTTTGGGTAGATAATGAAAACGAAAGTACACACGGCACAAAACGCAGACGAGACCACACCCCAGGCAGCCAATGGTTTAGGAATATATCCAGACTTAAACCACAAATACTCGCAAATGGTCGACGCCAATCCGCAGAACAGCAAGCCTACAGAATACTGATCGAAACGCGTGCGAAGCAAAGCATGGCCAAAGCTTGGGTGCACGACACCAGAATTCAGGGTGGAGTTTGATAAGGTGTGGTGGGGTTTTCTTTCTCTTTCTGACAGCGTATAATGTTGTCAGACAGGAGGCACCCGATGACCATTTCCTTAAAGGCTCTTCTCGAGAAACGCGAGCAACTCAAGGCCGGTCTGACTCAGATCAGCGATCTCCGTCGCGGCTCTCTCACTGCCCGATTCCGTAAGTGTGGCAAGCCGAACTGCCACTGTGCGCAGAAAGACTCCCCGGGATACGGGCCCTCCTACTCGCTGACTCATGCCAGCGGTGGGAAGACCATCACTCAAGTAATCCCTCAAGGACCGGCGGTAGATCGTACCCGGGCGCAGATTGCCGAATACCGCCGTTTTCGCAAGCTGGTGCAAGAACTGATCGCCGTTAGCGAACAGCTCTGCAATGCTCAGCTGCAGCAGCCGGAAGCGATGGTTGCAGAGGAGAGTAAAAAAAAACCTCTTCGCCGATCTATTGGCCACCGACGTCGTTCAGGAAATTGAGACGCTGCTCAACCGTCAGGCGGTGGAAGACCTGGATCTGGAAGCTCTGGAACTCGCTGTGCGACAACAGGCCTTGCAACTGGCGGGGGCCGCGATCGAGCAACGTCTCAACGCCGACACCAGCGATGAACAAGGCTCGCGAATTCGTTGTGGTTGTGGGCAGGAAGCGCGCTTGGTCGGACGCCGGAGCAAGCAGGTGCACAGCGTACTCGGTCCCCTACAACTCGAGCGTGCCTACTATCACTGCTCTTCCTGTGGCCACGGCTTCTGTCCTCGCGATGAACACCTGGGTATAGAAAACACCTCGCTCTCTCCCGCCCTCACGCGCATGGTGGGCACCGTGGGTGCCCTGGTCAGCTTCCAGGAAGGCGGCGAGCTGTTGACCGAACTGGCCGGCGTGGCCGTAGATGCCAAGCAGGTGGAAAGAACGGCAGAAGCGCTGGGAAAAGAAATCGCCGAAGATGAACGCCTGCACAGCGAACCTCTGGATGCTCTTCCTCTGCCGCGGACCTTGTATCTCGGCATGGATGGAACTGGGATTCCTCTACGTGCCGAGGAACTGGTGGGCCGCACTGGCAAGCAGCCGGACGGATCCGCCAAGACCGGCGAGGTAAAACTTTGCACCATTTGGAGCGCGGAAGCACTCGACGAAGAAGGCACTGCGATCCGCGACGAAGGATCGGTCACCTATTCAGCGGCTTTGGAGAGTGCCTGTGCGCTGGATACCGCTGCGGCACGTTCTCCCTTCGCTCAGCGCGTCTGGAGAGAAGCTACGCGCCGCCGCTTCTGCCAAGCGTCTCGTACGGTCGTGCTCGCAGATGGGGCCCTGTGGATTTGGAATATCGCCGACGATCAGTTTCCGCATGCCACGCAGATCGTTGACCGCTATCACGCCAAGCAGCACTTGAGCGATCTCGGAAAAGCTCTATACGGCCTCACCGCCCCGCGGGCTGCTCAATGGGCAGAACGCCGCAAGGAAGAACTCGACACCGGAAGATTCCGGGCGCTACTTACCGCCATCCGACGCCAGGTCACTCGCTCCGATGCGGCTCGTCGCTGTCTCCATTATTTCCAGACCAACCGCGAGCGTATGCGCTATCCGGAGTTCCACGCCCAAGGCTTGTGCACTTCTACCGGCGTTGTAGAGGCCGGATGCAAAGTGGCCATCGGCACGCGCCTCAAACGCGCCGGTATGCACTGGACTAAGCTAGGCTCCAACGCCATCATTGCTCTCCGCTGTTCAAAACTCAGTGGTCGTTTTCAAGACTTCTGGGAGCGCAGATCAGAACGCAGGGCCGCATGATCCATCACTTTCTTGGCGTGCGCCCCCAAAGCTTGCAATCGCTCTGCGTCAAATGCCTACAAGTAATCGGGGCCATGCAGCAGACGCAGCGCGTCAAAGAGATTGATGGTCATCAGAACCCATATCAAGGCATATACGAGCCTCCAGAATGCCGCGAGCAACGCAAGACCTCGATTTACCGGCTTTAGAATTATGTAAAGCGCGGCGAGCAGCACAACCGTGCCGGCGGAATAAAATAGATCGCACACAATACCGGCGCGAAATAATCGCTCGTGCGCCAGGATATTCCCAGCGGTTTGCGCAGCATCGCGATTGACGATCAGGCTGTCCTGGATACGAAACTGGGCAAACACCACCACGGCGAAAGCGAATAGGTAAGCCAATCCCGCCACTCTTGCGGCCGTGCGTTGTGAATCGTCGACGGGACAGACTGTCATCTCATGTTCTCACCACATCTGAGATCAAAGCCTGTTCACTTATTGAAGAGATAGAGCAGCAGTCGAGTCAAGAACAAATCCGCAATAAGCACGGCCAAAGCGGCATCAACGAACGCCATGATCGTAGCGCGTCCGACGCCCGCCGTACCACCCTCCACGCGAAACCCTCGATAACATCCCACTGTCGCCACAAGAAATCCGAAAACCACTGGCTTCCAGAATCCGATCACGAGGTCGCCGAAAGACAAAGCCTTCACTGCGCGTGTCCAGAATTGCTGCGCATCGATGTGCAGCGTGTAACTTGCCACCAGGAATCCGCCGAGCAGGCCCGCGCAATCTCCCACCGCCACGATCAGCGGCAGAATTAACACCGTCGCTAGCACACGAGGTGTCATCAGCTTGCGAATCGGGTCAATTCCCATCGCCCGCATCGCGTCCACCTGTTCGGTAACCACCATGGACCCCAATTGCGAAGCCATCCCCGTGGCGTTTCGGCCGGCCACCAGCAGCGCAGTGAACACCGGACCAAGCTCGCGCACCAGCGAAAGCGAAAGCGCGTCACCCGTTAAAACTGTTTCGCCGAAGCGGCTGAATTGTGAGGCTGCATTCAATACAATCACGCCGCCCACGCAAAACAGCGCCACCGCGATAATCAAAATGGAACCCACTCCAATCTGGTCCATCTGTTCGAGCGTGTCTTCAACGTAGAGGTGCTTGCTGAACAGGACCAGGACCGACTCGAGGGAGAGCAGAGAGTAGTCCTGCGCATAAAAAACCGGCATCTTCAACGCCTTGGCAATGGCTGAGGAAATCGAACTTGATTTCACTGTTGAAACCCCCGTCACAATTTTTCAGTTCTAGTCTGTGTTGAACGCGCTTGTTCTAGAAGTTAAATTACAAAGACAGGACTCGTCCGCAATCTCACGAACCCTGATTTATCGTGACTCAACAGCTTTGTGCCAGTCTCTATGGGGAGGATTATGCTAGGGAATTGTCAAAAGTTACAGTGCCCGATTCGCGCCCGTACCGGACAAGTAAGGTCCTACTAACGAGCATGTTTTAACCTGTCATCCCGAACGTTCTTTCGCCGACGCGCGATGTTTGCGCCCCGGATGATTTCGCGGGGAGGGACCTGCTGTTCTTCTTCGCTGTTGTTGAACGCAGCGCATTGTGAACCGACTGCACATCGTATTGCTGAGCTTGCTCTCACGGCGAATTCGTTGTAAAAGCGCGGCAACGAAATGTCAATCACATGCAGTTCGTAAACATTTCGGCGGGAAGCTTCATGATGGGCTGCTCGGCAGGGGATCCTGATTGTTACGCCGAAGAAAAGCCCGTTCATCGCGTCAACATTACCCGGCCTTTTGAGATGGGCAAGTTTCAAGTGACGCAGGCAGAGTATGAAGCCGTCCTGAATATCAATCCGTGCAACTTCAAGGGACCGAATCTTCCCGTCGAGAGTGTGAGCTGGGACGACGCGAATCGGTTTTGCGAAGCGCTAAATAGCAAGGCGGACGGTTACCGTTATCGCCTGCCGACAGAGGCGGAATGGGAATACGCAGCGTGCGCGGGAGATCATTCGTGTCGATATGGCCGGTTGCTTCAAGTTGCATGGTTCCGCGACAATTCTGGCGCCACCACTCACCCGGTCGGTGAGAAACAGCCGAACGCATTTGGTTTGTATGACACGCTGGGCAACGTCTGGGAATGGGTGCACGACTGGTACGGCATAACTTCTTACAGCCTAAAACCGGAATCTGACCCGCAAGGCCCGGAGAGCGGCGAGTATCGCGTCTCGCGCGGTGGCTCATGGCGCGGGGTCGTCAGAGGACACGCACGCGTCTCTGCGCGTTACATCTTGAAGCCCAATGCTCGAAGCTCCGTCGTCGGGTTCCGCTGCGTGCGCGAGCCAGTCTCCTGAAATTTTCTCCCTCTTTTTTTTGAACGAACCTGCCGGCATTGATCTTCTGTCCAAAGTCCACAGAGCTAAATCTCGAAAAGATGTTTTCTCATCAATCGACGCGAGGCGCTGCTCGGCGAATACCTGGGCACTAAGTCTTTGGAACACCGCTGGCTCATACGAGCACCAACTCCTGATGAACGCGCGGACCGGACAAATGAGCTATTAAATAGGAAGATGTACGATAATCCGTCTTGTCCTCCAAAAGTACGCAGAAAACTTTTAGGACTAACATGGAGCATCAGCGGATGATCGTACAGCGATGAACGGCACGACTGTATATGTGATCCTAGTGGTGTTCGTCGCAACACTGATTCGATCAGCATTGGGATTTGGAGAAGCACTCTTTGCTGTCCCGTTACTCGCTTTGTTACTTCCTCTCAGAGTTGCCGCGCCGCTTGCAGTACTAATATCAATCACCATCGCAGCCATCATCGTTGTCCAGGACTGGCAAAAAATCCACATGCGCAGCACGGGATGGCTTGTGTTCGCCACGCTCTTTGGAATCCCCCTGGGTCTCTTGCTGCTTACCAGCAGCCATCAACGGATAACTAAGGTGACGTTGGCGATTATACTTTTAGCGTTCTCGGCGTACTCCGTTTTTGGTAGCAAACCCCTGGAGCTTAAAACGGACAGCTTAATGTGGCTCTTCGGCTGCGGCTTCTTCGCTGGGATACTCGGAGGAGCCTATGGAATGAACGGTCCGCCACTAGCGATCTACGGAGCTATGCGACGATGGTCGCCTCAGCACTTCCGCGCCACCTTGCAAGGATACTTTCTCCCAGCAAGCATTTTAGGGATGGCCGGATATTGGTTGACAGGTCTGTGTGTGCCTGTCGTAACCCACTACTACCTGATATCGTTGCCCGCTACGATCCCCGCGATCTTGCTTGGCGGATTTTTGAATCATCGCCTGCGCGAAGAAACTTACCTCAAATATGTTTACTCCGGCCTAGCGGGCATCGCGGCAGCCTTGTTAATTCAGGCCATGACCAAATAAGCTGATCTAGATGCTCAGTCCGCTTTGTGAGCATAACTCCTGATCAACGCGCTCACCAGACGGGTCAACCGTGCGACGGGTTTGTCCTGCATAGTAATTTCCTTTTCTTGCATCGATGTGCGGCCAATGCCGCCTTTTGCAACTCTTCCTCAATTCAATAAGGGGAAGAGTTGCCGGCGGCGCTGGAACAAACCAACTCATTCATTAGTACTACTCTTTCCCGCATGTGTACCTGTATGTCCAGCGGTAAGGTGCTATGCCGTCTGTTTAGCCGCAAAGTAGTCTGCCCGGTCGAGATCAGTAATGAGTCCGGGCTCGGTCGGGCGCCATCCCAGTCGTCGCTGGGTTTGCACGCTCGAACCGATAAGATCGCGACCAACGAACATGGCCATCCAGCCAAAATGGGCTGCTGCCTCCTCGCGGGATTTGGACACGACTGGCACCTCCAGGCCGCGGCCGATGGCCTCAGCGATGTCCCGAAGCGGCACTCCCTCTTCGGCAACCGCGTGATACCTGGTCCCTGCTTCCTGCTTTTCAAGCGCCAGCCTGTAGAGGCGGGCAGTGTCCAGGACGTGCACGCACGCCCAGCGGTTGAGTCCGTCGCCCACATACGCTGACACACCCTTCTCGCGAGCCACCGCGATGGCATAGGTAACGAGACCCTGCTTGATTGTGTTGTGCACCTGCGGAAGGCGCACCACCGACACGCGCACGCCACGCTTCAGCGACGTCTCCGCCGTCGCTTCCGAGGCGCGAGGATACGCGGGGGAGGGAGAGAGAGAAGCATCTTCCTCTGTAGGCATCCGCCCCTCCGCCACCGTCGCCAGCCCGGAGGTGACAAGCAGTGGCCGCTCGGAGCCTTCGAGAGCCGAACCAAGCGCCTCGATGGCGCGCTTATCCACCTCGCAGCTGTAAGCGAAGTTCGAGAAGTCGTGGATAAAGCCCGTGTGAATCACACCATCGGACATCGCTGCTCCGCTGCGCAGGCTTTCGAGGTCTTTAAGATCGCCCCGGTGCACCTGGGCGCCAGCCGCGATAAGAGACTTGGCGCCCGCATCCGAGCGAGCCAGACCGAGCACCTGATGCCCTGCGTCGATCAACTCCCGCACGATAGCGGAACCTATGAAGCCGCTGGCCCCTGTGATGAATACACGCATATTTTTCCTCCTTGTACCGGCTTTGGAGTTCCGTGCCTAAAGGAGCCGGTATTGACGAGTCTCCTCGCTTCGGATAAAGTGGAGAGTGTCTCCACATAATGAGATTACCGGAGACTGTCTCCGGTTGCAAGTTTTTTTGAGATTTTGAGAATGACTAAGAAACGTTCATCGGACGGCCGAAAGCCGCGCGCGGACGCGCGGCGGAATCGCGAGCGCATTCTGGAGGTTGCGAAGCAGGCGTTCACCAGGTCGGGCGCTGATACCAGCTTGGACGACATCGCCAAAGAGGCGCGCGTTGGACCGGGAACTCTGTATCGCCACTTTCCTACGCGCGAAGAACTTCTAAAGGCGGTTTACCGGAATGAGTTGGAAAGCCTAGCGACAGCGGAGGAGAAGCTTGCTGAGACCATGCCTCCGGTCGAGGCGTTGCGGACATGGTTATTGTTGTTCGTTGATGCCGTCGCGGCAAAACAAATCATCGCACCGGCGCTGAATACGTTGGTTGGAGACCACAAGAAGGTGTTCGAAACTTCCTACGCTCAGATGCATGAAGCAATTCGTAGACTGGTGAAGCGCGCGGTCAAAAGCGGCGATATACGGGAGGACCTCGACCCTATCGATCTACTTCGGGCTCTTATCGGCGTCGCCAACGTGGCGTCCAGCCCCGACTGGCAACAAAGCGCCAGGAGACTGGTTGATATCCTGGTCAGCGGTTCACAAGCGATCAAATAAGGCGCGGATCTGACTCCCGAATTCTCGGCCACTCGGATGTAATGGGCGGGTGGACGATTCTTCTGCGCGGCACCAGATTCAATCCACTCCCGATTAAAACTCGCGGGGTGCGGAATTCTTTCTGTGGTTCGTACAGAAAAAGCTAGGGTCGCCCAAGACGCGTGTAGGGCTCCCAGGTCGATGGTTAGTCGAGCCCGGGAGATAAATCAGTCGAGGGGGGCTTGAGGAGGAGGCCACGAAGTGCCCCGAAGAGGTCGTGTTTTGACGTTCCGGCTTTGACGAACCGCCGCGAGCCCTTCACACCCCGAGGGGTTCGGCACCCTCACGGATCGAGTGAAGTCACTAGTGAACTACCGGTGCGGCACTATCCGCCACGCTGTCCAGTCAATTCGAAAAAGCAAAGAGAACCAAAGGCTCGGCCACCCACCCGCCCGCCCTACAATCCGAGAGGGGTCCATTAATGACCACAAGCGCGTCAGGCATTCTTGGCGCGTTCTGGCCCCACAAAGTCATAGAAGACACGGAACAGATTGCCATCTGGATCTGCCGCGGTAAACTCGTGCAAACCCCAAGGCTTTGACTCTGGTGCGGAGATCAATTTCGCTTTGCTATCGCTCCATAGTCGGTACAGATCATCAACTCCTTCTTTGCTTTCCAGATTCAGCCAAGTCAATACTGGTCCAATGTTGCCGTATTCTTTTCGATAATCCGAGTTCGCCAAAAACATCCGGCAGTTTCCCTTTGAGATTCCTGCAAGTCCAAGTTCCTCGCCACCCCAATCCACAGTGAATCCGAAATTGCTTACGTAGTAATCCGCCGCCTCATTGATATCTCTTACAGGTATCTCAGGAATAGCACCAGGAAATTTCGATTTCATCGCGACTCCTCCTTGATGTGGATGCCTAACGACCAGGGTTCAGCGGCCAGCGGCCGCAAGCACACTGAACAAGAAATGATGACAGGTCGCTGGCCCTCCGCAAGCGATTGTTAGGCCGGCAGGATTTTGGAAGACTTCACGCCGATGCAAGCCCACCACTAGCCCAACGGACGGCGTACCACAGGATGTGCACGCCGCTGACGAACCGGCGCTCTTCGCTCTTCGAGCAGCTCCAGCCTCACGCCCTAAGGAAAGAATCGCTTTCTGCGGCCGACGACCACGGGGCAGACGATCATCTGGATCTCGTCGACAATACCCGCCCTTATCGCCTGCGCGGCGAGTTCAGGGCCATCAACGGAGATGTCGTGCTCGGCGTCGGCTTTGAGCTGCCGGACCGCGTCGGGATCGAACTCCCGCTCAACTCGCGTGCGTGCGCTGCGCGGCTCGGCTAGGGTCCTCGAGTAAACGATCTTCTCTGCTGCCTGCCACTGCTGCGCCCAGTCAAGGACGAACTGCGGTTGGTGGGGTACCGGGTGCGCGGTCTCCCAGTAAACCATCGTAGGATCCATATGGGACAACAGGTTGACCTCCGTCACTTCGCCAGAATCTTTAGGGAGATTGCGTCTGCCACCTGCTGCACGTACTGCCGATCGGCCCGACACTCGCACTCCGTCGCTGCCGAACTTGCTCCGGATCCACCGTCGAACCCCGCAGACTGCAATTCACAAAGGTTCTTTTTATACTCCCGCCACGCGCGGTCAGCGTTATTCAGGAAATCCAATTCCTTCACTTTGCCGGCCGCTTGCGGAGCTGCTTGTGCGGCGCCTTCATCCGCCACAATTCCGCGAACCGCTGCCAAAAACGCATTCAAATGTTTCTCGGTGAATTCCAGTTCCTTCCCCATGCACTGTTCATAACTAAGAGTAGTCGATTCGTTCGCACACGGATTCTCCACACGGGAAAACACCGCCGCATATTCCCGATCCGCATCAGCCACATGCGGATGGGCGTCCTGCGCATTCGCCGCTCCGGCCAACACTAAAGTGATCAATCCACCAGCAAGGAACTTCACGTAACGCGACATGACGTCCTCCAAGAAAGAAAAACTCTCGGATATTAGCTTTCTTCACAGAAAACAGCCTAACGTGTCCTTTTTGTCGAAATGTTTCCGAATCCGAGCGTAACAGCAGTTGGCAGGCGAGGGTCGCCACGATTAGTGTTCTCGGGCCCTATCTGACTACGGGCATCAATTCAATGGACCTTGATGTATGGACGAAAGTCAACGGCCACTATGAGCAGCAAGGAAATACGAGTGACATGTTGTTTCCCGTTTACGAATTGCTTGCCGATTTTTCTCGCTACATGCGAATAGTTCCCGGCGACATCCTGGCGACTGGAACTCCACCCGGTGTGGGCATGGGCAAGAATAGATTCATGGCGGTTGGAGACATCTTGGAGTGCGGAATCACGAACTTGGGCGCACAACGCCACGAAATCGTGGCGTGATTCCCGCGGTCGCGGCATCGGACGTCGCAGTTTCCCGGAACGCAAAATTGCGAGCACCCGTCCTGAGTTTCCCGTCGGTGAGTGCCCGAGAATCTTGTTATCGGGCGATGCAGCGACACAGGTCACCCAGCTCGCCCGGATCGACGGATCGATCTGCTCATCAAGGTCCTGCACAAAATGTAGGGAGGGACGTAACTTCCACAAAACAAACGACGGGGAATTCTCTACCCGGGGACACAACCACACGCAGATCTTCGCGAGATCGCGCAGCTTTCATAATAAAAACATCTGTCGAACGCCGCAGGCACCCGCCATGTTGCGCCAAGATAGTAATGTCCCCTTTTCTCCAAAATAGAAATGTCCCCCTAAAGTAGACCTCCGAAAGGAGGTCAGATTGGGGCGGACGGAGATGAGTCAAGAGGAATTGCGGAGGGTGGAAGTGCTGGCGAGAGTGCGCAGCAACCAATTGCGGGTGGTCGACGCGAGCCAGCTGCTGCGTGTGAGTTACCGGCAGGCCAAGCGGTTGTGGAAGCGCTATCGCGAACAGGGACCTGCGAGTTTGAAACACCGCAGTGCCGGGTGCACCTCGAATCATGCCTATGCGCCGAAGTTTCGGCAGCGGGTGTTGGATCTGTTACGGAAGAAGTACGGCGGGACGGTGGACGAGCGTTTCGGGCCAACGCTGGCAGCCGAGCACTTGGACGCAGAAGATGGGCTGGTGGTGAAGGCGGAGACGCTGCGGCTGTGGATGCTGGAAGCAGGGCTGTGGAGTCGGCAACGGAAGCACCGGCGACGGCGGGAGCGTAAAGAACATTTCGGAGAGCTGGTGCAGATGGATGGCAGCTTTCATCCGTGGCTGGAGGAGCGCGGACCGCAGGGCTGCTTGATCGACCTGGCCGACGATGCGACCAACACAACCTGGGCGCAATTGGGGGAACAAGAGAGCATCTGGGCGGTGGCGGATGCGCTGCGCGCGTGGATCGAGCAGTACGGCGTGCCCTTGGCACTGTATGTGGACTGGAAGAACTTGTACAAGCGACCGGCCAATGCGCAGGAGCGTTTACGAGGGGAAGAACCGCTCACGCAGTTTGGGCGCATGTGCGCGAAACTAGGGATCGCGGTAATCGCGGCGAGTTCGCCGGAAGCTAAGGGACGCATCGAGCGGATGCACGGCACGCATCCAGACCGGCTGGTGAAGAAACTGCGGCGGAAGCAGATCCCCAGTCACGAAGCGGCGAATGTGTACCTGCGCAGGGAATATCTGCCAGAACACAACCGGCGGTTCGCCCGCGCGGCGGCGCGGCCAGAAGACTACCACCGGCGGGCACCGCGGGCTGCGGAACTGGATCGGATTTTCCGGCTGGAGAACGAGCGGAGCATCGGGAACGACTGGGTGGTACGCTACGCGAATCACTATTTTCAGCTGGAGCCACCGAGCCGGCATTATGCCCCGGCGCGGAGCAAGGTGCTGGTCTGCGAAGGGCGGCACGGCGGCATCCGCATCGAGTATCGCGGTCGTGCCCTTGGCTGGAAGGAAATTGCGGCGCCGCTGAAGCCACCGCCGAGGGCGGAAGCGGTGGGCGCACGCGTCGCGGTAGCTATTGCGAAACGGAAGTGGGTGCCGCCGGCGGACCACCCTTGGCGCCAGGCGGCCCGCAGCAAAAAAGCGCTGCGGGAGGTGGCCCGAGCAGCGTTGGCTGGGCCCTGCGCTGCGCCCTAAACGCTCCGCCCTTCCGGGCTCCGCAGGGCTCCGCTCCGGTCCCAGCCAACGGATCGAAAAAAAACAGGATGGGCAGGTCGAGCCCAACGCGAATTGTCGCTCCTAGGGCCTCTGGACGCGAAATTTCTCAAAAAAAATCCACGGAAACAGAAAAAGAGAGCAAGGAGAAACAAAACGCAAAACACAAAAAGGGGACACTTCTATTTTGGTAAGGAAGGGGACATTTCTATTTTGGTTTGACACCGCAGGCACCCGCCATTGACTCTTTTCGCGCGCTGGCGCAACATGGCGCCCAATTCATGATCAAGCTGGAACAAGTGACCAAGCAGTACGACCTCCCTTCGCAGAAGGGCGGGGAACTCGTCGCCGCCGACCGCCTGGACCTCAACATCGCCGACGGAGAATTATTCGGCCTGATCGGACCCAACGGCGCCGGAAAAACCACCACGCTGAAAATGGTTTGCGGCCTGCAAGTGCCTACTTCGGGGCGCATCACGGTGAAGGGAATCGACGTTCAACTTCAGCCCGAAGAAGCCCAGCGCAACATCGGCTACCTCGCGGATTTTTTCTCGCTCTACGACGACCTGAAAGTCTGGGAATACCTCGACTACTTCGCCCACGCTTACAAAATGGAGGCGCACACCATCGCGCGCCGCGTAGACGAAGTGCTCCGCTTGATGAATCTGGAAACCAAACGCGACGCCTTTATCTACGGCCTTTCGCGCGGCATGAAGCAACGCCTGGGAATCGGACGCGCCATTATTCACAACCCTCCGCTGCTGGTGCTTGACGAGCCCGCCGCTGGCCTGGATCCCAAAGCCCGCGTGGAACTGAAAGTTCTGCTCAAAGATTTGCACACTGCCGGTAAAACGATTTTGATCACCTCGCACATTCTTTCCGACCTCGAAGAAATCTGCACGAACATTGCGATCATGGAGAAAGGCAAGCTGCTGCGCATCGGCACGCTGGAAGAGGTGATGCGCGAAGGCACAAGCGTCCGGCGGTATCGCGTGCGCCTGGCGGAGCCCGGCTTTGGGATGGCGCTGTGGCTGGCGGGAAGAAAAGGCGTCACCGGAATCGTGTCGGAACCAGCCAGCGCAAATTTCGCGCTAGATGGCGGAGATCCCGAACTCGCCGAGCTGGTCAAAGACCTCGTAGCCGCGGGCGCGCCGGTGTGCGAAGTTCAGGAAGTGGTGGAATCGCTCGAGCGCCTGTACTCGCGAATCTCCAGCGGAGAAGTAATGTGAGCGCGTTCATCTCTAACCCGGAATTTCTGCGCAACGCGCGCATCCAGTTGCGCCCCGGACGCGCCATCGCGGCCTTGGTGATTTGCGCGGCTGTGTCGCTGACGGTCTGGTATTCCTTTGAGAATGGGATAATGGTCAGGGCCCCAGCTGAACAATCGATTGGAATGTTCCGGTTCATTCTGACATTACAAATAGTGGTGTTGCTGATCGGCGGCGGCATCTACGAGCTTCTTTCCGTTCATCGCGAAAAGGAACTGAACACTTTCGATTACCAGCGCGTCACCCGCCTCAAAGCGTTTGAGCTTGGAATAGGGAAACTTTTCGGCGCGCCAATACTTATGTATTTGATTGTTCTGTGCCTGATGCCCATCGCGCTTTTAGGCGCATTTCAGGGGACCGTCCACTTTAAACTGGTCGCTGAAGCCTATCTCATTCTTTTCGCGGGCTGCATTGCGTTCCATGTTCTCGCGCTTCTAATTTCAATGGCGCTGGGCCGAGGCGTTTCCGCCATAGCAATTCTGCCCTTCCTGATATTAGTTGCGTTCACCTCTGTTGATTTATCCGGCGGAGCGTCCAATTGGATGTTTCATCAGCTCAATCCGTTTGCGGCGGTCGCAATCATCGAATCGAACGCGGGCCCAGGAGTCAAAGATCTCTTTTTCGGTTTTTCAGTGTCTCACTTCATCGTTCTGATGGTTATTTATCTCCTCTTTATGGCTTGGTTTATGCTTGCAATTGTGCGCAATTTAAAACGCGACCCATCGGTTTACGAACTGTATTCGCCGGCGCAAGCATACGGCTTTGCCATGTTTCTGGAATTCCTGATTATTGGCTTTTTCAATTGGAAATCTCCCATCGGAGCGCCGATCATTTTTAATAATCAGGGGATGGGCTACAACCCGCTTCCGGTCTTGGACATTGAAAAAGGATTGATGGGCTGGTCGTTCTGGGTATTTGTTCTGCTCGGTTTAATTTTATTGCGCAATCGCGAACGCGTGCGGCGCAGAATCAGAATCATGGGAGAAAGCGCCGCAAGTTTGTGGGCGGCGTTCTGGCCTGCGCCGTATTTGTTGGCAGGCGTAATTGTCGTGGGGATCGCCATCCTCGAACTGATTAACGTTTACAGGAGACCGGCGTCCGTAGAATGGAGTTCGGGAGTGCCAATCCTCATCATCGCATTTATGGCGCTGTGGATCGCGCGCGATTTGCTCTACCTGCAATGGATGGGCCTGCGGCGATCGCGCCATCCGCTCATTGCCGCCGTTCTGTTTCTAATTGTGTTTTATCTTTGCATGAGCGTGATCCTGGGCGTCGCCGGTGCTTCTCTTCATCACACGTTCGCACCATTTTCGGCGGCCCTGCTTCCGTTTAATGTTCTAGGGCTCAACATTGCAAATTGGTACGCGGATTACCGTTTGTGGATTTTGGCGCTGGCGCTATTGGCGGCGCAGGTCGTGTTATTCGCTTTACTTCAGTGGCTAAAACTTCGCGAGTTCCTCAGTCCTGCTCCCACAACGCCAAGCGCGCCAACGCCAGCACCAGTCACGACAGGGAGCTTATTCCCACGATGATGTCCCCATGTTCGTACGACAATGTACAAGAATTGAGAATTGCATGAAAACGTACAAGATCAACGATTTGGCACTGTTTCGTGCAAGAGGATAATTTCATCTCGGTGCATACACATTTTGCGCATCACTGCGATCTCGCCCCAGCCGAAGGATCGATCACGGTTCAAATAGTCAGCCGCGGGCGAGGGATGTTTTACGGCTGAACTAAATTGAAGCGGATGGCGAAGCGGATCAAGTCGCTGAAGCTGCGAAATTCCATCTTGCGCATGATGTGATTGCGATGGCTTTCCACCGTTCGTGTAGAGACGCCAATCATCGCGGCTGCCTCTTTGTTGCTCTTTCCGCTGGCCAGGAGTTGTACTACTTCCAGCTCGCGAGCGGAGAGTGGCACTTCCGTGGCACCTGAATCTTTGGTGCTGGGATCGCGCACGAAACTTTCCGCCATGCTCATGGCGAGTTTGCCGGTAAAAAACGGTTTATGGTGTTGGATGTGACGAACGGCGGTGAGCAGTTCGTGATCCGCGTCGGACTTCAATAGATAGCCGCGCGCGCCGCAACGCAACACTTCTTTAGCTATCTCTTCGGAAAAATGCATGGTGAGAATCAACACGTCGGTTTCGGGCGATTGCTGGCGTACAACGCGCGTAACTTCCAGGCCGTTTTTTTCCGGCATGGTGAGGTCGAGCACCATCAGATCGGGACGCTCGGCCACGACCTTATGCAAGGCCTCCAGTCCGGTGCTAGCTTCGCCGCAAACTTCCCAACCGGGCTGCGATTCCAGGAGCGAACGAATCCCGCGGCGCACGATGGAATGATCGTCAACTACCAGAATGCGATACATTTTTGCGACGGGCGGCCGTGGCGACGCCGGTGCCGGGGCTTGTTTTACAGCTGTCGCTGTCGCTTCTTTTGACACGGTATGGCCTCACTTGCTCGCAAAACTTCTTTGCTCGCGATTCGACGCCGGCTTCGATGTGATTGACGTCTTTCTGCGGCGCAGAGTTTCGTTCTGTGTTTCGTCGCCAGTACTCGCGCCCTCTGAAAGCGGTAGCTCGACGCTAATGGTAGTTCCGCGTCCCGGTTCACTCTGAATATCAAGAATGCCGCCGAGTTGTTTCACACGCTCGCGCATTCCCGCGATGCCTATACCCATCGGCGGATTCCAACCGGTTGCGGCAGACGCCGGCGCCATGCCTACTCCGCGATCCTCTACCGTCACGCGCACTTTGCCGTTTCCACGTTCCAATGTGATTTTCGCGACAGGACTTTTGGAATGCCGGTGGACGTTGGTAAGCGCTTCCTGCACCACGCGGAACAGCGCGATGTCCATCTCTTTAGACAAAAGTCCGAAACCACGCTTGATTTTAACTTTCACTGGAATGCCGCTACGTTCCGCGAATCCGTTTGCGAAACTGCGTAACGTCGGCCCCAAGCCAGCTTCGTCAAGCAAAAGAGGATGCAACACGTAGGAGATCGTCCGGATTTGCTGTATCACCTCTTCGGCAAAATCGCGTGCCGATTGCAGAAACCTGTTACCGATTGTGTTGCGCTTTGGCAATGTATCGCCCACACGCGCAAGCGCCATTTTCAAGGCGGCCATGTTTTGTGAAGCAGTTTCGTGCAAATCGCGAGCCACACGGCGCTGCTCTTCGTCACGCAATGTGATCAGCCGCTCGGAAACATTCCGCAAACCTTCTTCAACTTTCAATTGCTCGGTCACATCTTCGGTGACTCCCACAATGCGGAAGACGCGTCCTTCGGCGTCGCGCAACGGAAACCCACGAGCGTGAAGGTTGCGTTGCCCGCCACCATCTGGCAAGGCATATCGAAAATCATGCTCGAAAGATTTGCCCTGCGAGATCGCCATTTCGAGAAGGCGGTGCCCCTCGATGAAATCTTCCGGATGTACGTTTCGGCGCAGCTCTTGCATTTCGATCGCGCGCCCCTCGGAATCAAAACCGAAAATGCGATACAGATTATCGGAGCAAAGAACAGTCCGAAGTTGCGGATCTATTTCCCAGCTCCCCATGTTGACGAGTTGCTCGGCCTGCGCTAACAAGGCTTCGCTCTTGCGGAACTTTTCTTCGGTCCTTTTCTGTTCGGTAATGTCGCGGGTGAGCAGAGAAACAGAAGGAGGTTGTCCTGAGCGGCGGGCCACCGGTAAAACACGAGCGTAGAACCAGCGTTCGCCGTCTTTCGAATCGATGCGGAATTCGATACCGTCACTTTGTTGGGTATCGATAACGCGGTGAAAAACTGGGCTGAACGGTCGAAAAACTTCTTCTCCCAGGACTTCCATGGCGTGCCGGCCAAGAAACTCTCCGCGACGTGCGTTGGTCAATACGGGACTGGAACTCCACACACCCAGAAATGTGCCGTCGGCATCTAGCTCGAACAAAAACTCGTCAAACGTTTTTGCCAGCGTAGCCAGAGGGCGCGAAGCGGCTTCGAGCGGATGCTTGGATCGGAAGCTGGAAATGCCTGCGGGAATGGAATCATCGGCCGCGCTTTGTGAGCGCCGTTTCGAAGAAAGGCTATCTGGCTCTCGTTGTTTTCGGGACACGATTAGATGTTTCCGCTCGGGTAGCGTTTGAACTTGCAGGTGCGTCGCATGAGTGCACAGCCAAATCCGCAGCCGCGCAACTAAAACGTTTTGGCAAAAAAGAAGGCGAGCCCAGGATTGCCGTTCCGAGCGCCACGTTACTCTCGCGTTAATAGCGTGTCAAGAGATTTGTGTACGGCGGGGTCATTGCGAGCAAAGAGGCCTCCTTGGTGGGGCATTACCTGCTTTTAGTCGCTTTTTGCCGCTTAGTTTATTAGATAATAAACCCAACGAAAAGCGGCGAAATATTGACTTTAATTAAGGGCCGAGCAAGTTCCTTTACGTTTGGTTTTCAACCTGGGAGGAATAAAAGAAAGATCATGCGGAAAGCAATCGTTACGCAACAGACATTTTCCTCCTGTGAATCCTGCGCTTAAGTAAGCCCCGCAAAGAGAATGCCGTACTGTTGCGAATTGAAACACACGTTGCGGCCTTTTATATTCATTCAGTCGAGTTGGACGGGGAAGTGACCAGGGAATGTCTCTAATATTCTCTTTCAGAATTCCCGATACGGAAAATGGGAATGGACGGAGTGGTTGACGCACCTTGACAGCGCCGGTTGCGGCCCCGAAGAAAACGATGTTCGAGTGGAACTACCAGCAACCGGCACTGGAGAGGTGCGAATTGTTAATGACTCACATGTCTCGTTCACCGAGACATGCCCTTGCAGCGCCATCTGACGCACGCTGCGCACAATCCGATCTGTCAGCTTTCCGCGGAAGCCTCGCAGGCAGGAGACATTTTGGATAGCTGACACGTCGGCATTGATCGCTCGTTCCCTCGTCAGAAGGGGGAATCATGCCATGCAACAGCGAAGGCCGCATTCTAGTAGCCGGTCCTATCTCACCGTCAACCAATTTCATCATTAGACAACTTGAGCGCGAGGGATGCGTTTGTCAATCCGTAGAAACTGTTGCGGAGGCGGAAGCATCGCTGCGCGAAACACGATTCGACATTGTTCTTGCGGATGAATTTATGCCCGACGGCCGTGGGTACGATCTGACCGGATGCGTGGTGGACAGCTCCGCGACATTGCTCGTGGCGATCGCTTTATCGGAAGCGTGTTTGTGGCTGCCCGTGGTGCAACACGGAATTCGTACACTCGGCGACCGCGCATTGAATTCGCATACCTTGCAATCGGAGATCACGGCGTTGTTGAACGAAAGGGCGGTGCACGCGGAACATTTGGTGGCGCCTTAGCTCTGCGCGTTGGTGCCGGAGTCGGCGTCGCATCGGCTTATGGCTGGGCTCGATCAACGCACGGTTCCGGAAGGAAGGGGAGGTTTCGTCTTCAAAACCGCGGCAGAGACGGAAAAATTGCTGCGCACCAGGCTGGGCGATGACGCGGCCAGCTTGACGGCGGCTGCTGGTCAAAAACCTCGGAAACACATCGCTGAGAAAGCGCTTGCGGCAAAAGCGCAGTAGCTCATAACAGCTCCGCTGTTGTTGGCAGTCGCCACCGAAGATTTCGGCATCTCTTGCACGAGGAGGAATGGTCATGAAGCCAGCGGTGATTGCGGGACGCGCGGTTCCGGCGCACAAACTTGTTAAAACACCGCCGCTTGGCGAGTTGTTAAGAGAGCACGTAACTTTGTGCGATCTCACGGACTGCCTGCTTTCGGCTTACGACGGCGTGGCGCGTCTGGCCTACGAAAAATTCCGTATACGCGGCAAGGATTCCGCCGGCAACGAGTTGCAGGACTGGCTCGATGCGGAGAGC
The DNA here is from genome assembly GCA_963714785.1 of uncultured Acidobacteriota bacterium. GTDB lineage: Bacteria > Acidobacteriota > Terriglobia > Acidiferrales > UBA7541 > Palsa-295. Next base: position 595,303 of record CAVQQE010000011.1, on the reverse strand, counting down.
GAACTGCTGGGCCAAATGGAAGTGGACGTCGCGGAATCCGGCGATTTCGTAAATGCGCTGGCGTCGGTGCCCGGCTATCGAAGCGTGCATATTTCTTTGGGCGTAGAAGGAAATGGTTGCTGGTCTTTGCGCGCAACGGTACCGACGAACACTTTAACATCCCTCGTGTTGCTCACTCGTTTCAAGCCTTGCGCGGACCGCCGCCCATTGATGCTGAGTCGCTGGCTGCTATGTGCGTGCACGCCTCGCGAGATCAATCTCTGATGCGTGGTGAAAACAGTGGCGTTGCTCCCGAGCATCTTTTTTGTATTTGTGAGTTGCCGGCGGAGGTGGATCCGGCGTCGTGCAGGGCGATTGTTTTCAACGGGTTGCTCGGTATCCGCTTGGCTAAAGTTCGAGTTGGCCCATACAAACCTGGGCAATTGCTGCTGAAGCCGTAGATATTTCGCGGTAGCTGCGATGCTACCGGAAACCAGTTGCGGGGCGGCTATTCTGCGCGGGCCGGCGGGACTCCGGCGCTACAAAATTCCAAGAGCGCCCGGGAAGTTCCTTGAAGCAACAATTTCAGGCCTGGGCAGTACCGTTGAATCATCAAAAAAATACACCCGCCTGAAGGCGGCCGCTACAAAATTGCAATGAAGGTTTGATGCGAGGAGATTTGCTTCAGGACGACGCTTCGGCGCGGCGATCGCGTTTCGCGAGCCACCATCTCAGAATCACTCCGGCGATGACGCATGCCAAGCCGGCTGCCTGCGCGTTGGACATTCCTAGAAACGAGCGCGGGTTGATGCGGATAAATTCCACGAGGAAACGCGCCAATCCAGTAAGTATCAGATAGGTTGCAAATATGCCGCCGTCCGGCGGGCGCCTTGAAGTTTTCGACAATTCTGCTCGTTCCTTCCCTACAAAATTCTGGACGCTGGTCGAGCTCGCTGTGGAATTTGCATTTGTTGCAACTGGAGGCGAGGTTGAAGGTGATGCTGCCTGGCGTGTGCCCATTTTCCATAACCACCACGCGATCGCGCACGCGACGATCAATTCGTAAATCGGCGTGGGATGGACGCGCTGCGTTGTGGGAACCAAACCGTTTGGAAAACTCATGCCCCAGGGAAGAGAAGTGGGAATGCCGTAGTCGCCGTCGCCGGAAAGGAAGCAGCCGATACGTCCGATGCCGTAGCCGAGAGCGGCGGCGGGAGAACCTGCATCGAGCAATGTTGGAAGCGAGATTTTTTGCCGGTGCCCGACCCAGACGAAGGCCGCGAATCCGACGAGCAAACCGCCAAACCACGCGAAGCCGTAAGGACTGATGAGTTGGTCGAGCGGATGCGCGAAGAAATCCGCCGGCGACTCGAGGACGTGATAAAGCTTCGCTCCAACGATTCCTGCTAGGCACGGAATTGCGATCAACATTTCCGCTTCGGCGTTCGCGGCTGAGCGGATATCCGCGGCGGGCTTGCTGGAGCGTTTCACAGGGAGTTTGTCGGCTGGCGCTACGAGGCCGCGGCGAATCAAGTCCGCGCGCAACATGAAGAAAGCGGCGAGCATGGCGCAGGCCACCATCAGGCCAAACGTTGGGATGGTCACCGGTCCGAGATGGAGAAAGGGAATCACGCCGCAGAATTGTTCGGTGAATAGTTTACAAGCTTGCCGAGGCAAAACGCATCCTAATCTGACGTGGCGAAATTCTGTTATTCTCTCGGCGTCGGCCCAGCGCGCGAGCAGCGGCCGCCGAGGAGTCGATCATGAAGCTAACAATAGGTGGTCACAGCGTTACCCGAGGAGTCGTGCTGCGCGCGATTTCCGCTGGCGTCCTGCTCGTTGTGACAGCCACCTCTGCCTCCTCCGATTCGCCGCGCGAACCGGTCATTCATCCTTTGCAGAACGCAAAGTTTGCGTCGGCTTCAGACCTGACATGCCTTAGTACAGCGGTCGAAGCGGGAAATCCTTCCACCGGACCTTCGGCCGTGTTGGTCAAGATGGAGAAAGGCTGCACGGCCTCTTGGCATTTCCACACGGCAGCCGAAGAGTTGATCGTGATTAAAGGCGAACTGAAAGTCGAGATGTCCAGCATGCCACCCGCAATTCTCGAGCCCGGTGGTTACGCCCAAGTTCCGAGCAATGAGATACATCAATACGCATGCAGCGCGAAGGGCGAGTGTCTTTGGTTCGTCAGGATCGATCGCGCGTTTGACAGCAAGGCTGCGCAACCCGCTAATTAGCTTGGTAGAAACTGCGCGTCGCTGACCGGCAACGAATGCCGCGTCGCATTAGATACATCTTTGGGTACGATACTCTTTCCTACTTTCAGATTGCTTGCGGTCGGCCAGGTATCGGGACTATATTTTTGATATGTCTGCGAAACACTTAAGCTGGGCAGCGCTGTTTGTCGTTGTTGGCGCATGGGTCGGCGGGGAAACTCTCCAAGCGCAGGAGTCTTTGCTGCACTATTCTTGCTGTCCTCCGGGTGCGTTTTGTGAATACGGAATCAAGGCCGAGCGTAGATCGCCTAGATCGAAAAACTACGTCGATAGCGTTACTTTTGATGGCCCCGTTTCTTTGACCGGCACGGAACTTCAAGACCTTATCGCCTCGCTGAAGGAAAAGGAGTTCGAGCGCGATTCCGATTGGTTACAAAACGTCGAACATGTAGTGCTGGAACCTTGGCGGAATCAGGGCTATTTCATGGCAAAAGTGACTGTGCAAGCTGCGCCTGTTGGCGGAGACGACGGACGTTATGCGATCACCGCGCAGGTTGACGAAGGCCTTCAGTATCGACTCGGATATATCGATTTTCGCGCCGTACCAGGTACACACTTCGAAACTGTGGATACCGGGATTGATGGGCCGGTAGTTCACCGACGGGCAGAGTCCGTCGCCAACGATACGGTACCTGTGGATCCACATCGGCCCGTTTTTCCAATTGAACAGTTGCGGGCTGCGATTCCGATGCAGGACGGAGACGTTTTTAGCGCGAGAAATATCAGATATGGTCTCGACGCCTTGCACAAACTCTATGGCGAACAGGGGTACATGGACATGGTTGCGGACCCGCTTACGGACGTCGATAACGCGCATCAAACTGTGTCGATCATGTTTGAACTCGATGAGCAACGGCAATTCCGAATCGGAAGGCTCGAAGTTTACGGCCTGGATACCAAGACCGCGAGCGCGTTGGTGTAGAGTATAAGGGTCGGCGATGTCTTCAGTTACGATATGGTTCAAAAGTTTCTCTACGACAACAAGTCCAATTTTCCTGTGGGCTCCTACTGGGCCAAAGACCCGGAAATGGTTCGCAACTTTAAAACTGCCACTGTCGATATCACGTACACGTTTGTACGCTGCCCGAACCAGACGATTGGTGTGATGCGCAAACACGACTGAAATTATGCGACCAATTGGCGTGATCCGGTGGGTCCTTTGCGTCGACTGGATGTTGCTCGCTTCTGCGGGTGTGTTCGCGCAGGCTGTGACTCCGGTGCAAACTCCAACTCCGGGCCTGGAACTAGCTTCCCCGCAGGCTCCCACTGCGGCGCAAAGTGAAAGCCCTCGCGCGGCGCCTGTTTCTGGCAAGTTCATTACCGTGGACGGCGGGGAAATTTGGTACGAAGAATGTGGCGCAGCGGATCATGGAACGAATGTAATGCTGTTGCATGACGGGCTGGTCCACTCGATCACCTGGGACGGCGTGTGGGCAGCGCTTTGCGCGAAGTATCACGTGGTGCGCTACGACCGTCGCGGCTATGGGCGGTCCGATCCGGCGAAGGCGTCATTCGTTCCCGAAGATGACCTTTACAAAATTATGCGCGGAGTTCACATGGACCGCGCCATCATCGTGGGCAATTCTTCGGGAGGCGGGCTCGCGCTCGACTTCGCTCTAGCGCATCCGGAAATGGTGGAGGGGCTGTTTCTGATCGGGCCGGTAGTCCACGGGATGGGCCGCTCGGATTATTTCAACGAGCGCGGCGCGAAGAATAGTGCGCCCATGGTTGAGCATGGCGATGCAAAAGCCGCGGCGAAAAACTGGTCCGAGGATCGCTTTATTATTGGAGGCCAAGCCCCGGCTGCGCGCAAACAACTTTACGATGCGTTAGTGGCGAACCCGCAGGTTTTGACGGCTGGCGGGGCCCTGGAGATACGTCCTTCGCCGCCCACGGTAACGCGTCTCGCCGAGATTCACGTTCCAACGCTGATACTGGTGGGCGAAGACGACATTGCCGACGTGTTCGCTTACAGCGGCGCGATTGAAGCTGCTGTGCCGCTTGCGTCATTCGAGGTAATGAGGCACACCGGGCACCTGATTCAAATTCAGCGTCCCGCGGAGTTGGTAGCGCGTTTCAATAAATTTGTTGCGATGGCCGAGCGCAAAGAAGTCCCTCTCACCGACGCTCAGCTCACTGTTTTCGTTGGCAGCTACACAATTTCTAAGAATGTAGTCACCGTACTCTTGAAAAATCATCATCTGATCCTCGAATCCTCGAATTTCTGGGCGATTCTTACTACTGGCTGTTCGCGGCGTCCGACGCGAAATTCTTCATGCGCACGGACGACGCCGAAATCGAGTTCGTCAAGAATGCTTTGGGGAACGTGCTCGAAATGCTCATTCACAATGGTGATGGCAGCCTCATCCGCTGCCCGCGCATCAACTTCACCACTTCCCACTAGCTCCGAAATTTTGCTTATTCGTGATGCGGACAAGAAAATGCGGTGCTCCTCCCAATTCTCTGGAAGAAGCACCGCATGCCACAGGGGAATCTAGTCGCCTGTTCCGGTTTGCTCGATTGTTTGAGGTTCGCCGGAGTCACTATCCGATACGACCACCGCGCCGGTTCTCTCTCCGGTTGCCGATGGACTGAAAGTGACTGAGATCACGCACTTCGCGTTGATGGCGAGCGATGCCGAACAAACCCCGGCTGGGTCAGATCGAAATCGTCCCCTTACTCTCTATAGCGGGATCGGCGGGTTAAACCCGTCATGAACATTTATTTTTTGGGGAAGAGTAAAGGTACGGCCTAGAGGTGTGCCTATAGGGTATCGCCGCTAGTAGATCCGGGGATTGGATGTTAGCGATTGGCGGTCGCGTTCAATTCGGCAAGCTTTGCGTCGCACTTGGCGAGTTCGGTAGTCAGTCTTTTTTGCTCGGGGCCGATTAGGGATTCGGAGGCGCCCAAGCGCTTGGCCTCGAGTAATGTATTGGCGCTGCTCTGATAAGCGGAGCGCGCCTGATTCCAGCGAACGATTCTCTCCGCGCGCGAAATGTGCGGCTGCTCGGCGTCGCGCGAGTAGGCGATGGCGATAGCGTTGTAAGCGTCCACAATATCCGGCAGCGTGACGTAGGTGCCGGAATTGTCTCCGCGTCGCATTTGTTGCGCGACATCCAGCCCTTTGTGGAGATTTATCATTCCTTCGGTTGAGCGTCCCATCGCGCTTTGCACCGCGCCGATGTGCGTGTAGCAATAGCCGATGTAGCGCCGGGCACGGACTTCGGCAGGATCCGCCGCTGAAATCCGCTGGAAGCCGGCGAGCGCTTGCTGAAGATTTGCCAGCGCCGCGGGCAATTCATTTTTTTTCTGTTCGTAGTAGCCCGTCCAGTAATAGCTTTCGCCAATGTAATGCGTGTACGTTACATTCCCCGGATCGGCCTGCGACAAACTTTTCAAGATAGCCATGGCTTTGGTCTGCATGGAGATGGCTTGGTCGAAGTCTCCGAGCTTGGAAAAAGCTCCGGCCATGTAGCCATAGGTTCCGGCAAGGCGGGTTTGCATGTTGGCTTGCAGTTCCGGCGAGGAGAACACAATTGTTTCCCGTATTTTTGCGGCTTTGCGATAACTGTCCAAAGCTCCTTGATAATCGCGGGTAAAACTTTGGCATTGCCCCATTGAGAAGTATTCGCCCGCCAGCGACTCCTGGGATTCCGGGCTGGGATTCAAAACGCGTTCTTTGATGGTGAAAGCCTTTCGGAAATATTCCATAGCGCCCGGGCAATCGCCGCGCGAGTTGGAGATAAGTCCCAGCCGATGATAATCGGCAGCCAGAAATTGTTCGGCATCTTCCGAATGGTCACCGCTTCGCTCAATAGACTCGCGAATCGCGAGGGCCTTTTTGTAACTGGCAAGCGCGCCGGTAATGTCGCCCAGGTTTGCGGAGTAGGGATCGCCCTGGACGTCGCCAACCTTTTCATACGCAGTGGCCAGTTCTTTTTGCAGGGAAACGTCGTTGCCTTCGTCGCTGGCGAGGCTGTCGAGATAATGGAGAGCGCGATCGACGAGAAGCTTGCGAGCTTTGGTGGCGCCCGGAAGATCTTTGATGGCGTCGTGTACATCAAACATCAGCGAATTCGCCAGCGCGCGTACATCTTGAAAGCGGCGCTCGGCGCGTCGCTGTTGAAAACGAGCGATGCGTGCTTCGCGCACGATGACTGTGGCTCCGGCGATTAGTCCGATGGCTATCAGTATGGCTGCGGTCACACCGGCCTGGTGGCGTCTAACGAATTTGCGCGCGCGGTATTGCAGCGTACCGCTGGCGGCGTTGACGGGAAGGCCTTCGAGATAGCGCCGTATGTCCTCGGATAATTGGTCAACGGAAACGTAGCGGAGGGCAGGTTCTTTGCGCAGGGCTTTCAGAATTATGTTGTCCAGATCACCTGATAACTCTCGCCGCAGCTTTTCCGCGTTCTCCTGAGAAAACTCGATCGATGATGACGCGTCGGAAGACGAGGGACTCGCCGCGCGATCTTCATCGTCGCTGCGATGTATCACTGCGGTGCTGGGCCTGTCCGGTTCGGTGGAGCAAATTGCGGTTACCATTTCGTTGAGCGAAGTGGTATTCACGCGATACGGACGTCGCCCTGTGAGCAACACATACAGAATCGCACCCAACGAATAAACGTCGGTTGCGGTCGTGATTGCTTCGTTGCGTACCTGCTCGGGGCTGGCATAGTCTGGCGTCATGATGGGCAGGAGCGTGACCGTACGATCTCCGCCGGGTTGGGGCTGCGAAGAGTTCAGAAGTTTTCCGATGCCGAAATCCAGCAGCTTCGGAACGCCTTGCGCCGTGACCAAAATGTTCTGCGGCTTCAAATCGCGGTGAACGACCAGGTTTTGATGCGCGTACTGCACCGCCTCGCAAACGCTGCGAAAAAGCTTCAGGCGTTCGCGAATATCCAATTTGTGCGTGGCGCAATATCGATCGATGGGCTGGCCTTCCACTAACTCCATCACAAAAAAGGGAAGGCCGTCTTCGGTGGTGCCGCCGTCGAGCAGGGAAGCGATGTTGGGATGTTCCAGGCCGGCGAGAATTTGCCGCTCGTTTCGAAAGCGGCGAACGATCAAAGCGGTGTCGTATCCCTGGCGGATTAGCTTGATGGCAACTTGTTTTTCGAACTGATCGTCGGCGCGCACGCCGCGATAGACTTCGCCCATGCCACCGCTACCGAGTTTCGTGACCAATTCGTACTGGCCGATTCGTCTGCCGAGCATGGTGCGGCCATCGGCATCCTGATTAGCGAAACTTTCGGCGGCCAACTCCAGCGCGGGAGTTTCAATGAATTTATCGGCGCGCATGCCGTAATAGAGGAGCGATTCCACTTCGCAGCGCAAGGATTCTTCGCCATTGCAGCTTAGTTGCAGGAATGCGGCGCGGGCGCTCTCGTCCTGGTCTAGCGCGGCGTGGTACAAATCTTCGATGCGTTTCCAGCGCTCAGGCTCCATCGAGATTTCCTGGGCGACAAATCATGGCGAGGTATGCGGCTGTTGTTGGTCGTGGACCATTTCACGCAGCAGCCAGCTCTTTGCGAAATTCCAGTCTCGATGCACCGTCTCGTTCGATATTTTCAAGATTTCCGCAGTTTCGTCCACGGTTAAGCCGCCGAAGAAACGCAACTCCACTACTTGCGATTTACGCGCGTCTTTTTCGGCGAGCTTGTTGAGGGCGTCGTCCAGAGCGACCAGATAAGTAGGTAAATTGGGAGAGATGAAAAGCGCTTCGTCGAATGTGATGTGCTCGGCTTGGCCTCCGCGTTTTTGCGAGTGGCTCGAGCGCGCGAAGTCGGTGAGGATCCGTCGCATCATGCGCGCGCAAATGGCGAAAAAATGAGCGCGGTTCTGCCAGCTCACATTCTTCATATCAACCAGACGCACATAGGTTTCGTTGATGAGCGCGGTGGTTTGCAACGTGTGGCCGCGCGATTCGCGAACCATGAAACGTTTTGCCAGCCGGTGCAGTTCTTCGTAAACAAGAACGGTCAGGCGTTTCAGCGCCTCTTCGTCACCGTTTTCCCAAGCGTGAAGGAGTAGCGTGACCTCGCGAGTTGGGCTGTCCGACATTTACACCGCCACAGCGTAACGGAGAAACCGAGTTACGCTTCAGACTTGGGCCCACTTTCAGAGCAACTGCTGGTGGGGTGATGGCTATGACCATCGTGACAGTGTGTGGTGCGATTGGCGCGTGTGCAGGTAAGCCTAAACCCCCGGTTGCTGTGGCAGGAGCATAACAATCTCATTGCAAACAGGCAAGTTGGCAATTTGTTTGTGTCGTTAGCACACGATGTGTCCGGCGTAATTAGCACACGATATGTCCGCTTTCGTAGAAGCGGCCAGGGAGCAAAATGCATGCATGAACTGCTACCCGATGGCCGCCCTGGAGCCGACGATGAAGATTCAAGAAGTGATCTTGCGAGCTTTGGCGAGCCCCGAGAAAAATCCACAGAATCAGGGCCCGCACTGAAAGATAATTCATGTTGGCCTCCCGGAAAGTGCACTTAGTTTCGTCGCGAAAGTCTAACACTTTTATGCGCAGCGCTTAACCAACCTGCCGTTACCGCACGTTTTCTACTATGAAGAGGTCGGACAGTTCGAGATCGTAGGAGTAGGCATAAGTTTTCGCGTCGGAAGTCATGCGGACGTTCAAGACTGCCGTCACGCCCGCCGGATCGCTCGGCGCGAGAGTCGTAACAAGCTCTCGTTTTCCTGTTGCCAGATCGAGTTTGTATACAGGCGCTGACGTTTTTTCGTCGTGATACACGTAAGCCGAATGCCCGTCTGCTGACCAGGTAATCCAAAAATCTTGCGGTAACCAGCCTGGGACTATCTTCCATTCTCCGCCAGCAACGGGATAGAGGCCGCCCTTTCCGTCTACCTCTGGGGCGAAAATAAATTTGCCATCGGGTGAGGCCAGTTGAGTTTCAAAGTGCGAAGGCCTCCCGGAAATCACCGGTGTGATGGTACGCGGCATCCCGCCGACCAGGTCCTGAATATACATCCGCCAGCCATGACCGTCGTCGGCGGCGAAATAGATAGACTTTCCATCCGCCATAAATCCCTTTGGGCCCACTTGCTGAAGTCCAGTCGACTTCAGTGACTGCGTCTCTCCCACTCCGGTGGGAAGCAAAGCAAGATATATCCCCTGGCCTACTACGCTGGCTTCAGTTACTAAGACACGCGTACCATCCGGGGAAAGAGTAGGTGCGGACCATGCGCCCAGCTTCACGGCCGGCGATCCGTCAGATTTTCGCAAGTAGGCAAGTCCCACAGCGCCTGCTGCTGAACCCCAATCGTCGAATGCGATCTGCGTCCCGTCCGCTGAAAGATCTCTTAACTGCGCGTAATCGAGCCAGGAAAGGTCGCGTTCTTTGGTATCGCCTGGCCCGCGAAATTGCAAGCCGCTCCTCCAAGATTCTCGCGAAAGCAGAATTCGGCCGTCATGCGAAATATCATGCAGGCGCACCATGCCGGGGAGACGAAGAACAGTTCGCTCTTTGCCCTTAAGAGACGTGGCATGGATGGCATCGGCCCATCCCTCGGTCAGGGTGGCGGCGTACCAAACCTCTTCGCCCGACGGCGCCCACGCTACCCCTTCCACGCTGATGAAAGGTACAGTGTGGATGATCTTCTTTCCGTTTTTGTCCAGGGCCACTACCCATCCTGCATCGCCGTCAACGCTGAGGAATTCTCCAAATGCCACCGCGTTGCCGCGAGGCGAGATCCGCAAATATCCCAGCGAGTTCACGCTCTCGTAGATCACCTTACCGCGGGGAAATTCAACGCGATATTTTCCGCCCACTTCGCGGATCAACGCCATGTCGCTGCCGTCGGCGGTCCAGTCTGCGGAGAGAACACCTTCAGCGATCTGCCGCGGCGCTCCACCGGAAATAGGCACGGTGGCCAAAGTGCCCTCGCAATTTCCGATATACCGATCTTTGCAGCCGAGCGAGATTGCCAACTCGGAGGGAGACGTGGCAAATAACGTGGAGTTGACCAGATTCAAAGGCCTGGATTCGGGGCTGTCGGGGACCGTCGAATACAACTGGACGGGCTGGCCTTTCCAGGCGGCGCTGTAATAAATCGAACGTCCATCGGGAGCGAACCGGGCTGCGTAAACCAAGCCGCGTTCAAATGTGAGCTGATGATAGAAAGGTGGCGTGGTGGAGGCGTTGCGCACACCGAAAAACCATCCTGCGACTCCGGCTGCGAGCCCGAGGACTAAACCGGCGACGAGCGGGATCAGCCAATTGCGGCTCGGCGGTGTTGACTCAGCGGACGGGCCGGCTGGGTGCATGCCGCTGCCAGCTGTGGTTCCGGAAAGGCCTTCGAGATCGAATGCCAAGTCGCGCGCGGATTGAAAACGTTGCTGTGGTTTCTTCTCCAGACAACGCCGAACAGTTCTCTCGATCGCGGGCGCAATGGGCTTGCTCGTCGTACTGATTTCCGGCGGGTCTTCTTTCAGGATAGCCGTCATCGTTTCGGCAGAAGTGTCGCGCCGGAATGCGCGCTGGCCCGAAAGCATTTCGTACAAAATAGTTCCGAGAGCGAAAATATCGGAATGTGCATCGGCGGGTTCGCCGCGCACTTGCTCCGGCGACATGTAACCTACAGTGCCCAGCACCACGCCCGGAGTGGTTTCCTGTTGCGCGTCAACCAAAGTTAAAGTAGCGCTGTCGTCTGTGGCGGCATGCAGCTTGGCCAGCTTGGCGAGACCGAAATCGAGGATCTTCAGGCGGCCATCGTGCGTGACGAAAACATTTTCGGGTTTCAGGTCGCGATGGACGATACCTTTGTCGTGCGCTGCCGCCAGACCTTGCGCGATTTGCGCTGCGTATTCCACAGCGCGCCGAGCGGGCAGCGTGCCATTGTTCACTTCAACGCGAAGCGAATGTCCTTCGAGGAGTTCGGAGACGAGGTAAGGCGAGCCGTTGTATTCGCCGATGTCATGAATGGCGAGAATGTTGGGATGATTCAGCGCAGCAACGGCGCGAGCTTCCTGCTCGAAGCGCCGCAAGCGGTCAGCATCTTTCGCAAATGTTTCGGGAAGGACTTTGATGGCGACGTCGCGGCCGAGGCGCGTGTCCTTCGCGCGAAAGACTTCGCCCATTCCGCCCGCGCCAATGGGCGCGACAATTTCGTAGGGCCCTATTTTTGTGCCGGGAAGAAGCGCCATTGTGCAACGGCATTATACAGATTTGCATGCATTTCGTTACACGGTCTGAAGGGTTTTCGTAAGCGTTCGGCGTGCTACGCAGGACCGTGCCGATTTACTTGAAAGTCGCAATCGCTGCGAAAATTAGGAGGTTCGCATGAGGGAATTGGTTCTTGTAACGGGCGGGTCGGGATTCATTGCTGCGCACTGCATCTTGCAGCTTTGGGAGGCGGGGTATCGCGTGCGAACTACTGTGCGTTCGCTCAAGCGGGAACCCGATGTGCGCGCAATGCTGAAAGTGGGCGGAGCTGAACAGGGCAACGCGCTCTCATTTCGAGCTGCCGATCTAATGTCTGACGCGGGGTGGCCGGAAGCCGTGACCGGTTGTGATTTTGTGCTACACGTCGCGTCGCCTTTTCCTGCGGACGCGCCAAAACACGAGGACGACTTGATCCTCCCGGCGCGCGAAGGCGCGTTGCGTGTGCTGCGAGCGTCGCGCGATGCGTGGTGAAACGCGTTGTGCTCACGTCATCTTTCGCTGCAATTGGTTACGGACAGAAGCCAAGGACTGAGCCGTTCACCGAAAAAGATTGGACAGACCCGAACGGCCCCGACATAAGCGTCTACGCAAAATCGAAAACTTTGGCGGAGTGGGCGGCGTGGGATTTTATATCGCGCGAGGGCGGCGCTTTGGAACTAGCAGTCGTCAATGCAGTCGGAGTTTTCGGACCGGTGCTCGGTCCCGATTATTCAACTTCCGTCATGTTCGTACAGCGATTCTTGGATGGCACGGTCTCGGGAGCGCCGCGCATTTCTTTTGGTGTGGTGGACGTACGCGATGTGGCGGACTTGCACTTGTGCGCCATGACCAATCCCGCCGCGAAAGGTAAGCGATTCCTGGCTGTTGACGGCGAGTTCATAACCGTCGGCGAAATCGCACGTCTGCTAAAGACGCGAATGGGCGCCGCAGGCGCGCGCGTTGCGACTAGGGTACTGCCCGACGGGGTGCTTCGCCTCGCCGCGATCTTCGATAAATCGATCGGGCTAGTCGTCCCGGAACTAGAAAAAACCAAGCGCGCCACGAACGAAAAGGCGAAGCGCATCCTCGGCTGGACGCCGCGGCCAAACGAAGAAGCCATCATCGCCACCGGCGAAAGCTTAGTGCGCCTCGGTCTCCTCAAAAACCAAAAGAAAGCCGCGTAAACAACGATGCGGGGTTCCTGGCTCCGTAAAACTATTCGATACGAAGGATGTCCGTGATATCAAGGTGCGTAATACGGCGGGTAGCTACCCAAATGCTTGCCGACGCGATCAGAGCGATAAACAGAATCGATAAAACTAAGATAGCAGGATCGGCGGATTTCGCTCCCTCAACAAAGTTCTCGAGAAAGCGTCCGGTGAGCATCGCGCCGACCATTCCGCAAATCGCACCGACTGCAACAGTAAATAGGCCTTGGCGTAGCAGCGTTCCCCGAAGCCCGACGGGCGTGGCACCGAGCGCAAGTCGTACACCCATTTCGCGCGTCCGCCGCGCAACCGCATAGGAAACGACGCCGTAAATACCAATCACCGCAAGCAACAACGCGAACGCCGCGAAGAACAGAAGTGCCGTGCGGTAAAATTTCGGGCGCGCGACGACATCGGTCATGCGCTGCTCCATAGTTTTCACGCCAAATATGGGAACCTGAGTATCCACGGACCGAATTGTGTCGCGGATGGCAGGCAGCCAATCTTCCGCCCGGCCATTTACACGCACTACGAATGTGGAAACGAATCCTCCCGGGGAATGCGCGGGAACGAAGATCTGATTTGTGTGCGCGGTGTCCATGGTTTCGGTCATGTAATCCATTCCTTTGACCACGCCGATAATTTTCCACCGCGTACTTTTCCCCATGGTGACCTCATGATCTATAGCATCCACCGGTGAACCAAATTCTGCGGCAAATCTTTCGTTGACGACAGCAACGTTGGCGTCCGCACGCACTTCAGCGCCGTTGAATTCACGACCGTAAACGATGCGTCCTCCCATGGCCTTAAAGTAATCATCCAATACCGGGACCATCGTGGAATTCCGTTTGGCTTCACGCCCGTCTAATTCAAACGGCCCTCCCACAAAACCTTTCGCGTCAAGTGGAAGGAATTCTGTTTCGCTGGCACTGCGAACACCTGGAAGCCGTCGGATCCGAGCAAGAGCTTCCTCAAAATAGGGAAGCTGGCGATCGTCCCCGCCATGTGTCGTCCCATCCAGCGAGACGCTCACCGTGACCAGTCCCTTCGTGTCAAAGCCGCGGTCAGTTCTCATCAGATTAACGAACGCACGCCCCACCGAAACGGACGCCGTCAGAAGGATGATCGTTAGCATCACTTGCGCGGCGACGAGCGTTTCGCGCATCAGTCGCGCGCTGCGCGTACCGCTAGAACCGCGTGCCGCGAACGCATGAGCGCGTCCGGCTAAGAGGGACGGCAAAACGCCAAAAAACACGCTGCTTGCAATTGCCACTGCGATAGTGAAAGCCAGCACACGCCCATCGAGAATTGAGTAGCTTTGTGTGGACAATGGCGCCCGTTGAACCTTCGAGGCTATAGAAGTGCTCCAAAGCGCGACGAATAATCCAGCGGTAGCCGCGACAAACGACAGAAGCAGACACTCCGTCAATAACTGTTGTGCGATTCTCGCTGGGCTGGCCCCAAGCGCGCAGCGTATAGAAAGCTCCGCGGCGCGATCCGCCGTGCGTGCCATTAGAAGATTCGCAATGTTGAAGCAAGCTATGAGAAGGATCAGCACTACGCCTGCCATCAACATCAGCGAGGCGTTCTTCACCGGACCAGCGAGTTCGTCTTGCAATAAAGTCACTTTCGGATGCGCTTCGGAATTACCAAGTTTCTCTCGCTGCGGCCAGAGGCGTTCAGCTTCCACGGCGAATGCCGCACGTGCTCGCGGCCACGTGACACCTAGTTTCAGCCGGGCAATCGTTTCCCAGCCATTATTGCCCGGAGAATATTCTGCGGCTTTCCAGAGATCGGTATTGCTCGGATAGCTAAATCCGACGGGCGCTACGCCAATAATGGTCACCGGCTTTCCGTTGGCGCGAAGAGTGGAGCCCAGAGCGCGCTGGTCGCCTGCAAAAAGCTGTTGCCAGAGTCCGTAACTGATCACTACGACAGAATTCCTTCCAGGCTCGTCCTCGCCGTCCTGAAAAAATCGACCGATCACCGGTTGCGCGCCGAGAATCGAAAAGAAATTCCACGAGGTGTAGGAAATATGCGCCCTCATCGGGCTTTGTACTTCGCCAAGGTTCACATCGAATTGCTCAATGAGAGCGGCATCGGACAGATAGGCGCTCTGCTGTTGCCGCCATTCATGAAAGTCTTTTGCGCTATCGTGGGGCGGAAAGAATGTTCCGAGTGAAACCAGACGGCTTGAGTCGTGGAATGGCAAGGAACGCAAGAGCAGCGCGTTCACAACACTGAAGACGCCTGTGTTTGCGCCAATTCCGATGGCCAACGCCAAAATCGCAAACCCTGTTTGCCAGGGCCGGTTCGCCCAAAGCCGCAGCGTGTGCCGGGCATCCTGCAATACCTCACGCAAGAACTGCAGCGGAATTGATGCCGCCAAATCAGCTAGAAGGCGAATCCACAGCCTTGCGAGTGCGAAGACACTGCTCGACTCGGCAAGTTCGTCGCGAAACTCGCGTTCCATGGGGCCGGCAAAATCGTCATGAAAACCGGCGGGATAGAACTTCACCAGGAACCGGTAAAGCTTGAGTGCGAAAGGCGCGTCAGGCATGTTTGGGCGATCCGAATGTTGCCTTCGCCAACTGCGCGAGTTCGCGCATACGGGCCGCTTCAGCTTGCACTACCTTGCGGCCGTAGTTGGTGATGCGATAGTAGCGTCGGCGTTCGTCGTCGAGATGGGGATCGGGCCGGTCGGCAGACTCTTCGATAAGCCCTAGCTCGAGCATCTTGCTGATGGATCCGTAGAGCATGCCGGGCCCCAGTTTCAGTTCGCCATGCGTGCGTTGCGATATTTCGCGTTTCAGAGCGTAGCCATGTCGTTCTCCTTCGCCGAGCGACAATAGGATGTGGAAGAAGGATGGAGACAGTGGCAGGAGAGCGCTTGGCGGGCTTAGTTCTCTTGAGGACATAGTAGTACGAATCCCGACATAGTATTTCTTTGCCGCCTTCATTTGTCAAGAGGAGCATCTCCGTTGAAGAGACCAGCCACGCGCCGCAGTTGCCACTTCGGTTACGGCTGCTCGGGAGGCCAGTAGACTTTTCGCAGCGGATTTCTCTAGAGTGGTGACTGGCAAGAGATTTTCCTCTTTTACGTCGGTACATTCTGATGACTGAAAAAGCAACGATCGCGCCGTCTGATGCCATCGCTGATTTCAAGGAAGGCGTCGCGCTACTGAAAAACGGGTATCCGCAGCGCGCGCTTCCGCGTTTGCGCAGCGCGTTCAATTTTGAACAGCGCAACCCGTACTACCTTTCGTTCCTGGGGCTGTGCGTTGCGCGAGCGGAAAAAAGATGGGATCAAGCCGCGGAACTTTGCGAGATTGCCGTGCAGCTAAAGCGCTCGGAAGTGCAGTTCCATTTAAATTTGGCGGAAGTGTACCAACTGTCCGGTAGGCGTTCGAGAGCAATCGATGCCTTGGATGCAGCGCTGGAACTTTTCAACGAGGATCAGCGTTTGAAGCGCGCGCGCGGTCGTATCGAAAAGCGCAGCACGCCCGTGCTGTCTTTTCTGGATCGCGATAATGTGTTGAACAAGCACCTGGGCAAATGGCGCCACCGCGCATTGAGCCGCGTCAAGAAGCAAGATTAGCAACCTTCATTTGCATTTTGCACCACGGCGCGTGTTTTTCATTCCACAACCGCAGTCCCTCGTATCCATGGGCCAGGTCGTCGAAGGTTAGGCACAATTTCTCCGTGTTGTATTCGGAGAATTTAAATCTAGTTGACTGGACCGGCTTGCCATCGCACCGTGCTACAAGTAGATCTCTTTCTGCAAGATCAACGTCTTCCATTTTCACACTTCCTTTGCGTGGCCACGGAACTATTTCACGTTTGTCGAGTTGCACCGAAAGTTTTCCCGAATCACAAAGTGTGCCCGCTCCGGGGACGGAGGCCGATCAGGTATGGGGCCAACGCGAAGCGAGCCGCGTGCGGTGTCGTCCGGGAATGCGGGGCCGGCGAGAAGCACGATCAAGAGCGGGATTACCTGGGGGCTTCATTTTTTTCTCCTGGCAAACACCATTCGATTTGTGTTTATTTATTTTGCTGGGACGGGTTGGGCGTAGTAGAGCTGGCGAGTGCGCGCGGTCAAGCCGGGCTTTGTCGTCTGAACATCTACCACGTGGAGTTCCTCACGCTGGTCCACAGGCACTGGAGCAAACGATATTTCGTAATAGGGCGCGGCATCAGCGACGCACTGCTGGAGCATAGCGCCGATGTCGTTGTTAAAGGAGAGCGCCAGACCGCCGCTTTGAATCGCGAGCACGGGAAGTCCGAGATTGCCAATCACCACCTGGCTGGGCTTGCTCACGCCTTTCAGAAAATCCTTATAGTAATTGGCGCGACCTACAGACTCGCTATTGCCCAGAGGATTTATGCTGTAGAGCGTTATGCGCGCCTGAAGCATTTCATTGGAGAGAGCGACGATGTTCTCGAAAATGCTTTGCTGGTCCTTTGCAGAAAGCTGTGTGCGCGGACCTGAGAGCAGCGGCCAGCCCGGAGAAACCCACAGAATAGTTTTGCGTCCCGGGCGCGGAGCTTCTTTTGCGACGAGCTGGCCCAACGTCTTAACAGAAAGCTGCATGCGATCGACTGCGCCGTAAAAGCCGCTTGAGCGCGTGCTAGTGCGCAGACCAGGCTCGGCCTGAGCGAGAGCAGCGCTGAGCGTGCTACCGTCGCTCGAAAAATCTCCCAGCATTTGCGTACCTCTATCGGTGAAAAGAACCAGTGCGACGGGATAGGCCAGATGTCCTCCTTCGGCTTGCAAGAATTTATCGATGCCCGTGCGCTCCACGGCGACGGTTGTGTAGGCGGTGTTGACCGCGTCAATCACCACGATCACTTCGATAGGGCCTTCTCGGCCAGTAACCGGCTTAAAAGCAGTGATGGTTTGCGGCGCTTTGTTATCGAGCACGGTGAAGTCTTGCTGCTGAAGACCGCCAACCGGAGGTCCGGATTTCTCGGTAGCGACTACGTCAAGTTTGATTGTGCCATTTGTCGTGGCGCTGGCACGTTGCGTTGGCGGCGCGTTCAGGTTCGCCTGTTGCGCTAGCATCGCGGCGGGGCATAGTAGAGCAACGGAAAACAGAATCGCAAGGAAAAGACCGAAGCGTTTGTTGATCAACATTTGTCCTCCGCGGAAGCCAATGGGCGAATCGCTTCTATTTCTTGTTGTGATGCCGTAACTTCCTCGTCGTCACGCCGCCGATAGTTGGTTTTAAATATTCCGACAACTATAGAATCTGTTATATGAAAACGCGGTGGCTATTGACTATTCCTTTTATCGCAGCGGTGGCGTTTGTCTCCGCTAGCGCATGCTGGGCTCAGGAATCTGTTGCTGCCGATGCTAAGCATGCCGAAGTTGTCATAACTAAATTGTCGCCGCCTCGGTATCGTCCGATTGCGGGGACCGCGAACATTACCGGCGACGTGACTGTGATGCTCGGAATTCGGCGGGACGGTAGCATTCTTCTACAGTAACCGACGGACTTTCGCTGTTGCAGGATGTGCCTTTGCAGAGCGCGCAACAATCTCAGTTCGAGTGCAGAGAGTGTAGTGAAGCCGTCACATCGTATTCGCTCGTTTACATGTTTCAACTGGTGGCCGAGGGGTGCTGCAGCACCAGGCCTACGCCAGACCGTGTAACCCAATCGGAGAACCATGTAACGGTTAACCGCGAGGCAGTGTGCCTTTGCCCAGGATTCGATGTTCTCCCGGAGAAAGTTCGAGCTGCGAACTGCCTGTATTTGTGGAAATGCAGCGTCCGCTCGTAAGGGAACGTTACTTGCGCTAGCCAGGTAGTTAATCGGCGATTGGCTGTAATTCTTCCGCGATTTTATTAGTCCGGGATTTTCCAATCTTTTCATGCGGGAGCGTCCGCGGGGAGGTTTCCTTCCCAGCCTCGAAGGATAGCTATTTGTCGGGCTAGGCTTTTGGTTTTTTCTCCCATATATTTCCAAGCTGTGGCGATGAGCTTTTTGTCGGATGCGAGAGGTTCCAGGATGGATTTCCAGAGGAGGTTGACGACTTCTTCGTCCTGGCTACTTGCCATTTCTTCGTAGAAAGAGAAGATGCGTTTTCGCGAGTCGTCGTCTGCGCCGAATTCCAGTAATTCGATCACTCGTGGCTTGAGAATCTCTTCGAAGAGTGGGTAGGTCCCGGGGATTTGAGTCCTCAAGTTGTAATGCGCTGCGTACTTCCTCTCAGTTCGCTCCCATAGTTCGGGGAATCGTTCTAAGAAAACGTTTCGAATGCTGCGATAGGCGATCGGAGCCTGTTCGTGCAAAGGCTCCTCGTGCGAATCCTTGTCGGGCTTGGTCTCGTCTCCAGCGCCGTTTGGTTCGGGCGAAGTTTTTGATCCCTCAGTGTTCATTAGCGTCGGTATTGAATTTGTTGGCGGCCGGCTTGAGCGAAATAAGACTTCGCCTCCTGAAGGTCTTTGGGGTCTTCTTTGCCGCTTGCTATTGCGAGCGCGGATTCGTACCACTGAGCGGCCTTTTCGGTGTCAACTTGAATGCCCAAACCCTGCGAGTAGAGTCGAGCCAATTCGATTCGGGCCGGGAAAGCGTCAGGACCATTCGCTGGGCCAGCCACGGATTCTAATAGACGTATTGCTTCATTGAGATCGCGTGGAATGCCTAGTCCTTTTGCGTACATCGATGCGAGGCCGATGGCGGCGCGAGAGCCGCCCCGTTTAGCAGCGGCGGAAAGGAGTATGAAGGCTTCCTCGTAATTAACTTCGACGTCGTCACCACAGAGATAGCTAAGTCCGAGAAAAGTTTGCGCGACGCAGCTACCCGCTTTTGCCTGACGGTGCATTTCGTAAATGTCTGCGGGCATAAAGTTTTCTCAGTGTGGGGTGTTGATGCTGTCGGCGGTTTCGAAGATGGGCTCTATGTCGGTGGGGACGGATTTCAGGAGCGCGAGGGCGTTTTGGACTTGGGGGCTCAGGGCGCCTAGGCGATCCATCATTGATTTGGCCCCGTCGTAGTCACCGGTGGCTTCCAGCGTTAGCAGATCATGATCGAGCGCGGCGACCGCCTCTTTCATTTTCGCCAGGTCTGGGCTGAAGGTGCCGTCGGGGTGCGCGACGTAGGCGCCTTTCGAAACAAAATAATTGAATTGCATGGCTTGGCCGCGGGCGTGCGCGTCCTGCAAACCGAAGCGCATGGTGCGAAAAGAGGACGCAAGATACGTGGTGTAAAGCTTGCGCTCGGCTTCGGGGCCGTGGGGAAGCGGCATGGTAATTTTCCCGTGGTCGGTTTGAGTCATTAAATATTGCAGGGCGAAGAGGCCGGTGACGTCGGCTTTGGCTTCTTCCCACGCTGCGTATTGCTCTTTCAACTCCATGCGCGGATTGGTGTCGCGGCCCTGAATTTTAATTTGGTGCGGGCCGAGGCCGTGGCAGAGTTCGTGCGCGACGATATGAGTGAAGAAGAGATCGAAGCTGAGATATTTCTGGTCGGCCGGGGATAGGACGACGCGCGAAATGGGAATCAGTGTGGCGTGGAATTTGGCTTCCTGAATATTTTTCAGCATGACGCGCTTGCTGCCTTTTTGTTGGACGACTTTGTCGTCGTTGGGAAGATTGTAGGCCGCGGTGGCGATGCCGTGATTGCCGTCACCGGCGGAGAAAACTTCGTTGACCACGCGTATGGGAGCGAGGGCGCCCAGCTTGGAATTTCTGTACTGCGGATCTTCAGGAAGATTGTCTTCAATTTCCTGCAAATGTTTGCCGAGGAAGGCGAGGCGCGCGGTTTCTTTGTCGTCGCGAACGTTTATATAGGCTTCGAAGGCGGCTTTGTAGCCGAAAATTTCGTCGAGATAGGTTTCGTAGGGGCCGAATGTGACGTCCACGGGAGCGTCGAGGTCCATCCAGGCCATGTCGCTATCGTAATAGTTGTTGGAGGAGAAAGCCTCGGCGCGCGTGGTAAGAAACTTTTTTAGGCTGTCGTTGTCGGTGAGCGCGGCAGCATCGCGAAGGAGTTTACCGGCGAGGTCGAGGTCGCCGCGATATTCCTCGTTGTAAGGGACGATTTTTAGCTGATGGTCGGGGCCGCGGCGGATTACGGTGAAAAATCCTTCGGCTTGTTCCTTTTGTTCGGGCGAGAGAGTTTTTACCCAGGTTTCGAATTCGTCTTTGGTCATGTCCTCGGGGTAATAATTCGCGCCGGGAAGTTTTCGCGCCGGGACTCCGGGGAGGAACGCAGTCCACTCATCAATTTCAGACCAAGGGCCTTTGTTGATCGAGAAATAATGTTTCTGTTCCGCGCCGAGCGGAGTGCGATCGTGGCGAAGCTGCTGGTAGGTGGCCAGGTCGTGGCTCCAAAACTGTTGCATGAAAATTATGTTCACGATGCGGGCGGCGGAAATGAGTTTGACGAGAGCTTTTTGGTCGCCGCCGGTGAGCGTGGACGTATCCACGCGAAGGGGAGTGGGGGCGAAACGGGCGGACATCGCTTTTAGTTGGGCGAGGTCGGGAATCGCTGGGGAAGGCTGTGGTGAGGACAGCGTTTGCGATGCGGGCGGCGGCTGCGGGGAGGATTGTTGCGCGTTTTGTGCGGAGGCGAAGGCTACGGCGCAAAGCAGAAGCACGATTGCTGGTATGAGTGTTCGCATGGGCAAAAGATAACATGTTCCGTCCACTTCGTGGACTCTTCCCCAGGCTCGACTGGCCGATCTCCCGGGCTCGACTTGCCGTGGACCGGGAGCCCTGTCCTGGACCTGGGCGGTAAGTCCTACGGTTTCGTTTCCTGGAGCAGTAGTGAAGATCGCGCGTAAGTCAGGATTTGAATTGAAGGCCAGCTCGACAATGATGTCCGATGCGCCCCGAGTGGCTGTGTTGAGCGGAGGCGCTAACTGTCCCGATCTGCCAAGAGCAATCGCCGAGACGGAAAAAGAGCGCACTTCAAGAAGGGAACAGGTTCAGTCAAAAACGTATGCGCTCGGCGTCGAAGGCGTTACGCCCGCACACGTGAACAATACGCCGCAAAGAACGGAACAAGTGTCTGCTGACCAGCCTAAGAACGATACGAACACGAACTCGAAGAGCAAAAAGCTACAAGGTACCGTAATCCTGCCGGTGATTATCGGCGTTGACGGAAGGATTCGCGGGAGGCGTGTGATGCAATCGCTAAGCCCTGAGCTTGATCAAGACGCTGCTGAAGTAATCTCTCGCTGGACTTATGATCCTGGCCGGATGAAGGGGCTTCCGGTGCAGACGGAAACGACGATTCGAGTGGCTTTTCACCTGCACTAGCGGCCTCTTTCAAATACCATGCCTGCAGGCAAGTCGTCCTTTCTATGGCCGTGGACAGTATCCGCATATTTTTCACTCCCAGCCGTTCTATCCTTGAACAAACGGTGGAAAATGAAGGTCACCGGTGAATCGATCCCACCGTCAGGTCATGCCTTCGACGAAAAGACCGCGAATGCCTGATCACGCGTTTGTGGGAACGGACGGGGGCGGACAGTACATCGTCGCCCGCCGAAAGGTTTTCGCAAATTGCGCAATAAGTCGTTCTAAGATTATTGAAGCTGGGCGGTGAGGAACGCGGATGCACGCGACAGGGAAGCCCTCGGAATTGAACCTCGGAAAAAAGTTTGGCGAGTTTGCGGACGCCTACGACTGTTTTCGGCCTGACTATCCCCACGAGATTTTCCTTCGAATTCTTAGCGCCGTTCCGCCGCCGCACAACCGGCTGGGCGATCTGGGAGTGGGGACGGGCAAGATGGCGCGGGGGTTCCTTGGCGAGTTTGACGAGATCATTGGCGTGGAACCGGACGCAGCCATGGCCGAGAAGCTACGGAAGCTCGAGCCTCGCATTCAGGTGCGAATTGCGACGGCGGAAGAAATTGTGTTTCCGGCTGCGAGCGTCGATCTGGTGACGATTGGACATGCGTTGCATTGGATGGACCCTGCGGCTGTGCTGTCGCGCGTGACGAAATGGCTGCGGCCGGGCGGGATCTTCGCGATCTGCGGAGGCGGGTTCTGTTCGCCGGAAGGCGCGCTAGGGGAAGTGGTGAAGAAGGAATTCGAAGAGCGATGGAACGCGTACCGCGACCCGCGCACAAAGGAACAATTTCCGGAGGAACTGCTGCGGAGCGAGCCGCGCATGTCGGTAATCGAAGTGACAACGGTATCTGACGTACGGACGCTTACCGCAGGCGCAGTATGCGGGCTATTGCCGTTCAACTTCGCATGGGAATGCGTACGCGCGCTCCTTGAACGATGCTGAAATGTATTGGCGTGACCTGGAAGCGCGTTTTCGCGCCGCGCAGCCCAACGAAAATATGGAAGTGGATTTCAAGCGCTTTCTGATGCTGCTGAAAAAAGTCGACTGAATTCGTGTCCCGCAGACGAGACGCCTTGCCTTATCCGGTTACTCGACGTATCAAGCGGTAGGACTCGCGTGCGGAGTTTTAAAGATACCTGTGAAATGCTCCCGGCTATTTCGGATGGCCTCCGCTTCCGCCGCCGCTTGCACTACCGCCCCCTTCTCCGGCGCCGCTGCTGTGGCCTCCGCTAGAACCGGAGCTATAGCTTCCCGCTCCGCCGCCGAAAGAATTCGATCCTCCGCCGGATCCATTTGAACCACCCCCGGAAGATCCTTCCCGGCCGCCCGACGAGGTCCCGCCGCCCCAGTAGCCGACCAAGAAACCCCCACGTGAATTCAGACTGGCAACTA
The DNA here is from genome assembly GCA_963714785.1 of uncultured Acidobacteriota bacterium. Lineage (GTDB taxonomy): Bacteria > Acidobacteriota > Terriglobia > Acidiferrales > UBA7541 > Palsa-295. Next base: position 571,973 of record CAVQQE010000011.1, on the reverse strand, counting down.
CCACTGGGTTCGCCGCATGGCCAACGCGCTCGGCCGAGGATTGAAGAAATTTTCCCGTGCTGTAGTTGTAGGTAATTCTGGACTCACTCGGTTTCATGGTGGACTTATCAACGGGCGAAACCTCTTCCAGCAAATGTGCCTTGATGTCGCGTGTTGCCGCTCGAGCAAGCTCTGGATAGCCACCGCTGCGGAACTCCTTCGGGGGATTCTTTAGAGTTTCGATTTTTTCATCGGATTGAAATCAACTCGTCCGATATATTCCGTGGCGCCGCGGGAAAACACTACGAAAACTCCGTGTTTCACATTGACCGGAGTTTTGCCTTTTTGGTCGGCGGGATGGACGGGAACAAGTCGCATCAGAGGTTCCGCAACCTAGGACAGAGGGCGCGTGAATTACGTTTCACATAGTTCTGTAATCTGACAACGGCGGTAACGACTCCAAAATCGTTTGGCCAAGTCCCGGATTAATTTTCTTTTTTCAACTCGACCACAACAACCTCAATCGGTTTATCACCGGCGTTGACGTCGGCGTGCATGGTGTTAGGCGGGTTTGCGGGGAGCCAGTAAGCTTTGCCGGTTTCCCAGGCGTGAGACTCGGTGGGGCCGTTCTGTTCGACGATCTTCATTGTCCCGCCCGTCATCGCTACGATTACGCGCGGATGTTCATGCCGGTGCATGGCCAGGGGTGCGTCTGGAATAATTATGGACTTCCACACCTTCACGTCGTCATTTTCGAATAACGGAATTCGTTGTGTCTGCGTGGACTGCTGGGAATGAACGGCGAAAAAAATCGACGACGCGAAAAGCGCGCCAAGAAGAAACATCTTCATGAAAGCCTCCCGGGGCGAATAGTAGCATACGGACGCACGAAACCCGGGCCGTGCTTGCATCCAACAACCCCCACACCCTTCCCCGCCGTCGTCTCTGTTCCCAAGACGGAACCGACTTGCGTAAAGTCGGATTTCGGGAAATATTTGATCATTCGGCTGTAGTGGATGACAGTGTGGGGGTTGTACTGACAGCAGTCCCGATTGTCCGAGGGATAATCGGCGGTATCCAAAGATTTAAGAGCACAACCTGGAAGCTGCAGCTTTCCAACAGGCTGGCGAAATTTCTCTGGGGACATCAGTTTTTATGGCGACCTATGATGAACAAGACGATCCTGCTTTTGATGTCTGATCCGCTTGTGCGGTCGGTTTTTAGCGAGACGTTAGAGAGCGCAGGATATGTGGTTATCTCGGTAGGTGATCTTGGATCGGCTCTGGACTGGCTGACGAAATCCTCGCCCGGTCTGTTGATTACGCGCACCTACGTTTCAAGCATGCCGGGGCATGAGGCAGCAAAATATCTTAAGGCGAGAAACCCGTTCATGCGCGTTTTGATACTTGGAGGCGTCTTAGAGGATGATCGGCTCCAATATCGCGAACAACTCGAAGGATTTGACGTTTTTCCGAAGCCATATACTGCAGCCCAGATGCTCGAGAAAGTAGCAGAAGTGCTCGACCGCTAAAGCCTTCGGGCAGGCTGGATTCCTTCGACGTGGCGTGTGATGCCAGAGAATCTTTGATTTCGTTAGTGCTTGAGTTTCAGCACCCTCGCAAACACGTTGAGTTCTCGGTCTCGCGCTTCAAGAGAAGCCCATTCTCCGAGTACAATCTCGCAGCTTGGGCAAAGCATCAAGTACACCAATTCGTCTTTATCTTGCGCTCCAAAGGTGAAATTCGGTGGCACTTTGCACGTCGAGCAAACGAAAATTAATGTTCCATTTCGAGCCCTCCTTCCTGAAAGATGCATTTCAATCATGTTAGCGACCTCGTATTACGAGCGTTGGCCGTGAATCTAAGGAGTCTGCGAAACCCGACACCGAATCGCAGAACTTGTAAATATAATATCATAATGCGATATAATATTTCTGATGGCCAAACAGCGATGAGACAAAATGACTATTGTGTGCTCGCAGAGTTTCGCTACGAGATTCGCCGGTTCATGAATTTCAGCGAGTGCGCCGCGCGTAAAGCCGGGATTGAACCGCATCAGCACCAGGCTTTGCTCGTCCTTAAAGGACTGCCCGCTTTCCAAATTGCCACTGTCGGCGTTTTGGCGGAACGTCTGCAGATTCGGCATCACAGTGCGGTTGCACTCGCAGATCGGCTTCAATCCAAGGGCCTAATTCGACGCTCGCGCGGCCGTGCGGACCGCCGCGAGATCTTGCTAGGACTTACTCTGCGTGGAGAAAAACTTTTGCGGGAGCTTACGCTATCGCATCGGACCGAATTGTGGATGGTGGGGCCAAAGCTCGTGGAGTCTCTCGAATCCGTCATTGCGCGTCAGCGGCGCGGGCGCGCATCGCATACCTTGCCGCCTACTTCGGACGCTTCGCGGCGAAGCCGGAGAAATCGTAAGATCAATAGGTAACAACTAGAGGAACTTTTCCAAAGGAGAATTGGGCGTGGGATCTTCGGCTGGAGTCATGCCAACTCGCATTCCGGAACAATCGGCGGGTTATCGCATCGGACTGATTTCGCTCTTGGCAGCGCTGATCGGCATCCTTGCTGGGTTCATCGCCTACATTCTGTATGACTTGATCGGTCTGATCACGAACCTCGCTTATTACCACGAGTGGTCGTTCCATTTTAGAAGTCCCGAACATACACAGCTCGGTCCGTGGATTATCGTCACTCCCGTCATCGGCGGGATCATCGTCGGCTTCATGGCGAAATACGGCTCGGAAAAAATCAAAGGCCACGGGATTCCGGAAGCGATGGAAGCAGTGCTCACCTCGCGCAGCCGAATTGAAGCTAAAGTCGCGATTCTGAAACCGCTATCCGCGGCCATCGCCATCGGGACTGGTGGACCGTTTGGGGCGGAAGGCCCGATCATCCAAACCGGCGGCGCGGTGGGCTCCCTGATCGGCCAAATCATTTCCACCACCGCTTCGGAGCGCAAGGTCCTTCTGGCTTGCGGCGCCGGAGCCGGAATGGCCGCTACATTTAACACGCCCATTGCCGGCGTGATTCTCGCCATCGAGCTTCTACTGTTTGAATTTCGCTCGCGTTCCTTCATCCCGCTGGTGATCGCGTGCACGCTGGCGACGAGCGTACGTGCCGTGCTGCTTGGCCAGCGCTCCATGTTCAGTATGGGAAACGTAAATTACGACGTGTTGCACGGTCTTCCGTTTTATCTCCTTCTGGGAGTTCTCTGCGGAGTGGCCGCCATCTGCTTCACCAAAGTTCTCTACTGGGTAGAAGATCAATTCGATCGGTTGCCAATCAATGACCTCTGGCATCCCGCGATTGGTGCCCTGGGCCTCGGCATCATTGGCTTTTTCGTTCCTCGCGTTCTCGGCGTCGGCTACGACACCATTTCAGACATCCTCAACAACAACCTGGCCCTAAAACTGCTGCTCTTGATTGCAATTTTCAAAGCGCTCGCACTGATGATCTCGCTCGGCTCGGGAACTTCCGGCGGCTTGCTCGCTCCCATGTTTATGTCCAGCGCGGCGCTGGGAGGGTCCTTCGCTATAGTCGTCAACTTGATTTTCCCTGGTGCGCATCTTTCTCCTGGAGCATACGCGCTGGTGGCTATGGCTGCCGTGTTCGGCGCAGCTTCCCGCGCCACGTTTGCGTTCATTGTTTTTGCGTTTGAAATCACGCGGGACTACAACGCAATTCTCCCGCTGATGCTCGCCTGCGTGATTGCGGATATGATCGCGATTCACTACTTGCCCAGCTCGATCATGACGGAAAAACTCGCGCGTCGCGGCCTTCGCGTTCCCGAAGAATATGAGGCGGGTGTGTTGAAAGTAGTGCGGGTCAGCGAAGTGATGCGGAAAGACGTGCAGCCAATCTCCCCCGAAATGACCGTCGGCGATCTGGCCGAACGCATGAGCCGCGGAGAACCAAGTTTTAATTTGACGCAGGGCCTTCCGATTATCGGCAAAGATGGAAAGCTCGCCGGAGTCGTAACCCAAGGAGACCTACTGCGGGCGCTGGAAGCGGACCCCAAAGGAACGGCGACTGTACTCGAAGCGGGAAGCAGAAATCTAACTGTAGCGTATCCCGACGAGTCAGCGTTCGATGCTCTGTTCCGCATGCTGCAGAATGATATCGGCCGGCTACCGGTCGTCAGCCGCCAGAACCCTAAGGAAATGGTGGGCTACCTGAATCGCTCGAGCATCCTGGGCGCCTGGGCTCGCCAGATGGAAGAAGAGGGCGTGCGCGAACACGGTTGGGTAAAGAAGTGGCGCACCGCGCCGGCGGCGGCATCCGTCAAACGAAATTAAGAGCCAGGTTGTATTTAATTCTGTTGTGTCTTCCAGCGTCATAACTGATGCTGGATTCTAGATATCGCGCACTCTAGCGCGGGGTGATGCCGAGGTTGTCGCAGCGTCCGGCCTTCAGGCGAGACCACTGGGCGGTGGGACGTCCATCGGTACGGAAATTCTCCTTGCCTTCAAACCGTTGTGGCCAGCCGGACGGTGAGTCTTCCCACATCTCCTGCCGCCCGTAAACGGTCATGTCGAGCAACCGAAAACTGTTATCCATCACGTCGACGCCGCGGCTTGTCGTCCAGTAAGTCTCGAAGACTTTGGATCCCTGCCGCAGATAGCAAACGATGTGCATCCGGCCCACGCGGCGTCCAATCAAGAGGGTGTCGAGCGAGCCCTGGGCCGAGTACCAAGGCATTTCCCAACCCATGAATTCGCGGTAGCGGACGCTCTGTTCGTACGGGCCTTGGCAGAACGTCGCGTAGGTGACGTCGCGAGAATGAATATAGGAAAGCTCGCGGACCTGCGACGTAACCCAGGTGCACCCCTCGCACTGCTCCGGCGCAGGGTGGCCGGTGTGCCACATGAAGTAGTAGGCGATGAGTATCCGGCGTCCTTCAAACGTTTCTAACAATGTCACCGGACCACGTTCGCCAATGAGCGGAGTGGCTCCGTCCACCTCGACCATGGGAAGCCGTCGCCGTGCGGCTGCAATCGCGTCACCCTCATGTGTGTGAGCCTTCTCCCGAACCCGCAATGCGTCCAGCTCGGCGTGGAAGCTGCTCCGATCGACTATTTTGGGAGTTCCAAGTTCATCGCTCATGATGTCTGTCGTCGTTTCCTCCGTCAGCGCCGGGCTCGCTGTTTTCATTTTGGCAGTGGGTCAGTTTCCGGTTAGCCCGTGGTACGACAAAAATCTGTAAGTGCTGTTGACCGACGAGTAGTGTGTCGTCGTTCTAGTTGACAGTTTCTGACAGGGCAGCAGATACTGCCATCAGCGCATGTAGGGTGCATCGGCGCGTCGCCGAAGGGCAATGCCCACCTACGATCCCATCGTGGAGGCCTACATGCCCAATCTAGAGAACCTCAAAAAGCAAGCCAAACTCATACTACGTTGGCATCGTGAACGGCACTATCCCGTCGCCGCACAAATCCGCGGGCTTCTGCCTCGTTTCTCGAATATGCCCGATTCGGAGATTCTTGCGGCGAACTTTAAGCTCAGCGATGGGCAAGAAATGGTCGCAAGACAGCACGGCTTCGATAGTTGGCAGGCGCTGAAAGCTGGACTTTCCGCCACGTCGCGCAGTATGAAATTGCCGCCATCCAAAGCGACGATTGTCTGTGCAGAGCCGCAACTGTGGGTCAGCGATATCGAGAGATCGTGCGAATTCTTCCATAAGAAGTTAGGCTTTTCGCTCGTATTCAGTTACGGCGACCCTCCCTACTACGCACAGGTGCGTCGCGACGCAGCGCGTCTCAACCTTAGGTGTGTCGAGGGGCCCGTAATCGAGGCGACGGTCCGCGATCGTGAAGAACTGCTGTCAGCATCTATGACCGTCGCTACAGCGGACCAGATCAAGCTATTGTTTCTTGAATTTCAGTCCGCTGGGGTTACCTGCCACCAGACACTGAAAAAGCAGCCTTGGAGTGCCAAGAATTTCATCGTCAAAGATCCAGATGCGAATCTGCTGTTGTTTGCCGGCCCCGCAAACTAGCAGCCGCCAAGCCGAAGTATTGTTGGTCGACATCTGTCGTCGGCAAACCACAAGTAAATGTGATGTTGGGTTCCATTGTCTGTTCGCGATCCAGTCAGGCTGTGACTTCCGTGCGCATCCTGCCAGAGCGTCTGCGACGCCGGATATAGCGAACCAGTGTCCACACAACAGCAACTATCACCACGAGCACGAGAACAGCGACGGCAACGAGGATACGCATCGTATTTTCCATCGTAAATTTGCCGTGTACGCTGTAGAAGCCATTAAAGCTGCGGACGGCTGCGGGCAGCGCGAGCGCATCATCCTTTGTCATTTGAAGGACGTGTTCGCGCGGATGATATTGGGATTCCCACGGAAATAAATCTCCGTCGGAGTTCATCTCGATATGCCCGCCCAGGACGAAACTGATCGGGCGATCCTTGACGAAAGCAGCAACCCGGTCGGCGCTCGCAACATCCGCGCCGGTGTCGTCGATAAGAAGCCGGGCGGGCATCAGAAAGTCACCAGTAAACAACAATCCCGTACTACGGTCGTAAAATGAGACTTCCGTCTCGTTGTGCCCCGGCGTGGGGATCACATGGACCGTACGATCACCGAGATCGATTTGCGCGAGGCCATTGGGCCAATCCGTGAACTTGTAGTAGCGGCGCACGCTGTCGATATCAAATCCAACCACCTGAGCATTAGAAAAATGTGTGAACTGTGAATCACCGGCGCGATGATCAAGGTGTCGATGGGTATGAACGACAAGCAAAGGAAGTTTTGCGGGTCCCTCTCCAGGAAGCAGGCGCATCACCGTGTCTGCTAGTGGAATCACGTGTGGATCCGCAATGTCGCCGGTGTCGATCAAAAGCGCCTTCGTTGATCCAATCAGAAGGTACATGAAGGGCGCCTCGAAGGTGGTGCAGAGATTCTCTCGAAGAATGAATGTTCGCGTGTTGTACGGATGCTCCTGAAGAGGAGGTTGTGGGTCCTTGGCGCAATTAGGTGAACCTTCATTCCAATGAATGTCCATTGCTCCAGGCACGAGTTGAGCCCACGCGGGCGAGGACGCGAGCGGAACCACGAGAGCCAGCAGGACGAAGAGTGTAAGCCGGCTCGAGAGCCGCTTTTCGATGATGCGGTTAGTCTCGCGCGCCATGTGTTACAAAATCTCCTTACGCGTGGTCATTGAATTCAAACTTGCGCAGCCACAATCCTACAACTTCGTCCACGCGTTTGAGGTCGTGAATCGTAGAGAAATCCCAGGCACATCTGGATCGTGACCTCGACTCGATCCATTATTTGAATTGTGCCCATACGCTCCCTGCATCCAGGTACTGTCTCATAAAATCTATCTTGCTTTTTTTAATTGATGTGATAGACGAAGCATTGGGCCACTCTATATTTTCGACCCACCAGACTGTTGGGCTCTTTCGGCCAGGGCCATTCTTGTTGATTGCCAAATTTGACCAACTCTTCGGTAACGGTTCCCATATTCCAATATTCAAAAATGCCCCAGTCCTTAGTAGCGACGTTGCTTATTGCAAGGGGTTCTTTGTGGGAGGAGTATCCAGCCTTGAGCCACGGAATCCTCCATTCTCCGGATTGTCGAGAACAGCGCGCAAATGTTCGACGGCACGCGGGATCTCCGTCGGAGCGGTGCTTCCATATCCCAGGATGAAGCCGTGAGCCGCGGCTTTCGTAATGTAGGAAGGCGAGAGCGGCCACAGCCACAGTGATTCGCGGGCAGCACAATTGGCGATTCCACCATCATGCAGCCCATTCGGCAGGGTCACAGTGAGATGCATGCCGGCCATATCGCCGAGTATCTGTAATCGCGAGCCGAAACTGCGCTGCAATGAATCGACGAGTAGGGTTCGGCGCTCCTCGTAGAGCGTTCTCATCCTGCGAATGTGGCGCGAGAAATGCCCTTCGCCGATGAAATCGGCCAGCACCGCCTGGTAAAGATGCGGAGGATTGACGTCCATGGCATAGCGCATGGACAAGAAACGATCGACCAGGTCGGGTGGAAGGACGAGATAACCGATCCTCAGCGAAGGAAACAACACTTTACTGAACGTCCCGATGTAAATGACGCGCGAGCTCTCGTCAAGGCCCTGCAACGACGCCACTGGCTTGGATTCGTAACGATATTCGCTGTCGTAGTCGTCTTCGATGATCCAGGCGCCCGCGCTCCGGGCCCACTTCAGCAAACAAAGACGCCGCGAGGCGCTCATAGTTACGCCGAGCGGAAATTGGTGCGAGGGGGTGACAAACGCGGCGCGTGCAGTGCGGCAGCGCCGAATGCCGGCCGTTACGTCCAGCCCTTCAGCGTCTACAGGAACCGGTACGATGCGACACCCAGCGGCAATGAGAACGTGCCGAGCGAGCCAATAGCCGGGCTCCTCCATCCAAACCGGACTGCCGGGGTCCAAAAGAACGCGCGTTGACAGATCCACAGCCTGTTGCGAGCCGCTGACGATCATTATCTGTTGCGGTTCGCAGCGCACCGCACGCGAAGTTCGTAAGTATATAGCAATCACTTCGCGCAGACGCTGCAAACCGAGGGAATCGCCGTATCTCAGGCTACTCGTGTTCGGATTCCTGCAATGCCGCGCGAGAAGATTCGCCCATACTTTGTGTGGAAACTCATCCAAAGCCCCCTGGCTTAGATCGAACGCTCCTTCGTGGCGTGCCCAAGGAGCTCTCTCGAAGCGGGGAAGCATTCCCGCCATGCGCGCGACACGGCGACGAGCGAGATTCTCCGGAAGCCGGGATTTCCCGCTTTTTTCGGGATGGCTTGCCTGTTCAGGCAGTGAGCTGCAGACGAAAGTTCCTGCGCCCACTCGAGCCTCAAAATATCCTTCGGCGAGAAGTTGTCCATAGGCATTCAGGACCGGAATCCGCGAAATCCCCAATTCGGAGGCCAGCGTGCGAGTAGAGGGTATTTGTTGGCCGGAGCTTAGGGAGCCGGCCACAATCATGCAGCGGAAGGTGTCATAGATTTGTCGGTGCAGCGGTCGGCCAGATTTGCGATTAACGGAAATGACGAGGGTGAAAGTCGCGGCGACTTTACTCACAGCGTGACTATAATGGTCATATCAAAGCGAGGTCAAGTGGGTATTGCCATCAACCATTTTGTATCAGAAATTGCTTCAGGTCCTGGGCTACTGCGCGAAAACGTAGACAGAACGACCTGGAGGGCAATCTCATGATTAAGGTAGTTCGGTTTTTGGCAATTTGTACGATCAGTCTTGCATTTGCGTCTATCGCGGGAGCGCAGACCTATCAGCAGGTCGACTTCCCTGGCGCTTGTCCCGGGACTACCTTTCTGGCCGGCGGTCCCAATCTGCAGGGCACAGGCGTCGGAGGTTACGTGGACGCCGGTTGTACTGTCACCCACGGTTTCTCGTATACGGCGAAGGGCGTGTTCACATCGTTCGATCCCCCGGGCTCCCAGAACACGGAACCCGCCTTCATCAACTTGCAGGGAGTCATCGTGGGAGAATACTTGGATTCGAATTCCGTCAGCCATGGTTTCATTCTTGATCGGGGAAAATACACGTTTGTTGACGTCAAAGGCGCGGCCGGCAGCGGTCTCACTAGTATCAACGACCTGGGTGAACTTTCAGGAAATACCTGTTCCGACCCTGCGTGCGGCCTCACTGGCCTTGCTAACACTACCCACAGTTTCCTAAGGTCCACCAATGGTGTTTTCAAATTTTTCGATCCCCCCGGCGCAACCAGCAGCAGTACCAGCACGGTGAGCCTGCTCGGTGCAGTCGTCGGTAATTACACGGATACCGTAGGCGAGTTGAACCACGGCTACTTTCTGTTCTTGGGAAAGTACACCACGATTGATTTTCCAGGCGCTACCGGTGGTACCTTTGCTACCGGGGGTAACGTCCAGAACGAGGTCGTAGGCACGTACTTCGATTCCGCAGGTATTGCACACGGCTACTTGTTGCGCAATGGCAATTTCACGGAGTTCGATTATCCCGTAGTCGGAGTCCAGTTCACTGAGCCAACCGGAATAAATGCTTTAGGCGTCATGGTCGGGTTCTTTGAGGACGCGTCGAACAATTTCCACGGATTTGTCCGCACGCCGTAAGGGATGTGAGTTGACCTGACCGGTCGACATTTTCTGAGATGGCCTCTCGTTAATGCAGTTTTCTGCATGGACCTGAGGCCATTCTCGTTTGCAATTCTGGACACGAAGGCATCAGGCAGGCTGATAACTATCAGTTTTTTTAGGTCTGCGGCGGAAAGGCAAACCTTTTCGCACAGCAGGCGGCAGCACCGCTGGGTCTAACTGCATTCTCACACAGTTTCCCGAGGGTACTCGGGCAGCGGAGGAAGTCATGTCAAACCAAAACACATTTTCGATGCTAATTGTCAGGTGTCTTGCCGTACCGAGCCTAGCCATGTTTCTGGGTGCCGGTCCGGCCAAGGCCCAAAACAACTCTTCTAATTACACCATCCTGGTCGCTTCAGGTTTTCTTTGCGATCCCGGTGACTCTGCTACGTGCCCCGCCGTGGTCAAGTCAGCAAACGGCGACAGCTACGAGATGACCGGTGCAGGTACGCTCAACACGCAAAGCAAGTCGGTCACGGCAGCCGGAACCTTCGCCCACAAGTCCTCCGATGGAACCGTACTTGAGGCAGGTGTATGGATCGTGAGTGACCTCGTTAGGTTCGACTCCTACGGCATGGCACCGGGCGCACTGCTGCATCAGGAGCGAGCGCTCGGCCCGACACCGTTCAACCCCAAACACTTGCCGGCGGCCTCTGGCCCCATACCAACAGGCGGCCTTGCGGTATTCCATATTCGCCTCTTGCCGATGAGAGGAACAACAAAAGCAGCGGTCCTGCAAGTGAACTGTGCCCTGGGAGACGTGCCCCGCGAGCGACAGGCGGAAGGGATTCGACTCACCTTCGAAAGTAATGGTGGCGAATTTTCTGAGGAGGTGAGCGGGCGCGTGATGTTCCTTTCGATGCGCCCCGAAGTAAGCGCGCCTGTCAAGACGCCGCAGCAAAAAACCGCGCCGGACTCTGCGGAACCACCGGGTAAGTAGGGACAAGAGTCCGTGATGTAGTTGCGTCCCAGATTTGGTTTGACGAAATCAACGAAGTCCGACATAGGTGCCTGTGTAGCCTCGCCCGCCAACACCGTTAACTTTTCCGGTGATCCGACGTCGGGAGTCAGCCACAAGAGCGGGAAACCTCAGATCCGCGACCGGCTTTCGGTCAGACCGGCTATTGCTTAAAGATCACGGGAGGCCCGCTGACTCGCTTGGCCTGGAGGGCGACCGTGACCTCAACGCGGTCGGCGATCTTGATAAAGGGAATGCCGCTGTCCATCCCGTAGTCCCTACGATCGAACGCCATTGTCCCTTTAATCTCGCCGGAGACTTTGCCTTCGCGATCAACGGTTAGGACCAGCGTATCGGCTTTGGTCACTCCGCGTATCGTGAAGTTGCCGTGCACGTCAAAGGTGTTGGGGCCGGTCTGCACAATCTTCGTTGACTTAAACGTGATCAAGGGATCCCTCTTAACGTCGAAGAAGTCTTTGCTCTTCAGCCTGTCGTCCTTGAAGCCACTTCCGGTATTCACACTGGCTGCCTGAATCTTGATGTCCAAAACCCCAGTCGAAACGTCAGGAGACGTGAATGTGAGAGTGGCGCCCCACTTCTGGAAATCGCCTTCGAGAGCCACTGACGACTTCACGAAAAACTTAATGGAGCTTGTTTCGGGCGTAATCACAAAAACCTGTGCTCGGCTTAGTGACGGGAAGACTACCGACGCTGCAAGGCAGAGGATAGCGGCCAATCGCATGGGATACCTCCTAGACATAATCACGCCTAGTCCAGCAATCTGAAAACGACCAAAGGAAATTGTTCCGAGTCGCAGTCTCTCACTTTTGAAATAATGTAGGCGGCGGCTGTGGGGCAGAGAATTCCTCGTCGTTAAGTTGTGGATAAACCGCCCTTACTTTGACCGATATACGATCTTTCCAGCCACCATCGTCCACAACACTTTCGTGTCCCGCATTTCCTCCGGCGAAATCGTCAAAACGTCGCGGTCCAGCAAAACTAAATCCGCACGCTTGCCAACGGCGATCTCTCCAATGGAATCGAGATTCATGGCGCGAGCCGAGTTCCGCGTGTAGGCATAGAACATCGCTTCGCGTGGCATTGCTTGCGATGGGTCAAGCAGTCCTTCCGGTCCTTTGCGTGTTTCCGCCTGATAAATCGCCCAGAACACGTTTGCGCTAGAAACGGGCCAGTCACTCGCACCTGAGATGATCCCGCCGCTATCGAGGATCGACCGTGCCGGATATTGCCACTTGTAGATATCTGCGTCCAGATAAGGCTTCACGATTTCGATCGTGTCCTGGCTCGCATCCGCCCATAAAAGCTGTAAAGCGCTCACCACGCCCAATTCCCGAAACCGAGGAAAGTCATCGGGCTGCACGAACTGTTCATGCGTAATCGTGTGCGGCAACCCAGAATTTCCATTGGCTTTTCGCGCCGCGGCAATCCCATTCAACGCTTCCTTAACCGCTTGATCGCCGATCGCGTGCACGTGAATGATCAATCCTTCTTTATCCGCCTCCACGCAGAGAGCGGCGAAGTTCTTCGGATCGAACAACAGATCGCCATTCCGCCCCGTGTTTTTGTACGGCTTGCTGAGATGCGCCGTCTGTGACGGATACTCCACTACTCCATCCGCAAAGACTTTGATCCCGCTCACGTGCAGATTGGGGACGTTCCTGTAAACCTCGCGCGTCTTCTGAACACCAGCAAGCTCCGACGCAGGATTCTTCGCAAACACCTGTGGAAACGCCACGACCTGAGAATTCAGTTCCCCGCCTTCAGCCAACAGCCTATAGGCCTGCAGTACATAGTCGGTGGCCAATGGATCGAGCCACGCCGTGATCCCGAGGGCGTAGTTATATGCTAGTGCAGCGCGCCCTGCTTTCAGCAACTCGTCGGGCGTACGCTGCGGGAGCAAGGGCTCGATTTTCTCCGTGCCGGCATCGACCAGAAAGCCGTTCGGATGCATATCCTTGTCTGCGCCGTAGTAACTGCGCTCCTCGGGGGAAAGTTTTTTAAGGAAATCAGTTGTAATGCCCGCACGTTCCAACAGCGCACCATTCGCCCACGCCGTGTGTCCGTCCATTCCGCGCAGAAGGACGCTTTGCTTCTCATAATCCCCGGCGCCGAAGTCGGCATTGAGGACATCGCAGTGCGACCAGAATTCCAGCGGCAGGCCAAGAATCTCAATAATATCGCCTCGCATGCCTCTGCCCGTCTTTTTCGCATCTTCTACAAATGGCGGGAGGTCATTGAGCGATTGCACTTTCTCGCTGGCATCGGCGGAAATAAGACCGAGTCCTCCATCGATCGAGTGGCTGTGCGAATCGATAAACCCAGGAAAAAGACTTTTGCCTTCCAGGTCGATACGTTCGGCATTCTCTGATAAAGACTTCGCCACCTCCGAGAGATTGCCAACCCCGATGATCTTATCTCCACGAATCGCCACCGCCTCAGCATAAGGGTTCTGTGTGTCGCCGGTGAAGACCTTGGCATGGAAGAAGATTCGCTCACCAGAGCTTTCCTGGGCCCCAAGCGAGGAATTTGTCTGAACAAGAAAGATGGTTGCAACGAAAAGAAGAGCCGAAAAATAACGCGAGATGTTCATCCGATCGCCCTCTCAAAGTTCAGCATTGCGCAAGATTCCGCCTGATAGGTCCCAACTATACAAGTTTTTTTCTTTAAGTAGGGGTGAGACTCAACCTGGAGTTCACATGGTGGAAGAAGTGATCCCTACAACCGGACTTTTAAGGGACCTTCTGATCGGGGCTGTTACTTTCACCGAGAAGCCAGCGTCTCCACCTCTTAGGCAACGGTAATCGGCCTAGCCGGCCCAGCCAGGTAGGCGGGAGAGTCTGCCATCAGCCGTGTCGATGGCAGCGAGGCAACGATTCGCTTGAGATTGACGGCCATAAAGCTGAGGACGAAAATCAGGCCGAGGCCCAAGGACAACATGCGCTCGGTATAGCCCCACAGAAAAACCTTGGCCATGGATGCCACGAGCCAAAAGACTAATGCTTTCAGCCCGTCCTTGATGATTGCCCATAGGAGCTTGCCCACGGCGCAGAACCTCCAAGGGCATGGTTTTATAGCGGGTGTAGTATCCCGAAGCAATATGTTTTTTCCGCAGGGAGGAGTCCTGTCCTTAAATAGCATGCTGAGGTTGCAGGTTGGAGGTTGGGGGTTGCGCTGAGCGCAGCCCGCTTTCATGGGTTGCAACTCCTGAGTAAGGGGCTAACCGGACAAAAATGCTACTCCGAATGATTGCATAACAACGCCGGCTCAGGACTTACCGACAGCATTCGGCAATGAGTCAGCTCCGGGGCTCACCGCATGATCAACGCGCGCACCGAAAACTAGTTTGGGCGCGTTAGCCGATTCATTGGCCTCCCGCCACGCTCCGGGATGCGGCGAGGTCAAAGCGATCGAGGTTCATCACTTTGGTCCAGGCTGCAACGAAGTCTTGGACGAACTTCGTGTGCACGTCCGAGCTTCCGTACACTTCTGACAGAGCCCGAAGTTGTGCGTTTGAGCCGAAGATGAGATCGGCTCGCGTTGCCGTCCAGCGGACTTCGCCCGTCTTGCGATCCCGTCCTTCAAACGTATCGTTCGCATCCGAGGTCGCCTTCCACGCCGTGCGCATATCGAGCAGGTTGATGAAGAAATCGTTGGTCAACGCCTCCGGCTTCTTGGTGAAGACTCCGAACTTGGTCTGTCCGTAGTTGGTGTTCAGCACCCGCATGCCGCCGATTAGCACGGTGAGTTCCGGCGCGGTGAGCGTGAGGAGCTGCGCCTTATCGAGCAGTTCGACTTCGGATGTTGCCTCAGCGTTTCCGTTGCGGTAGGACCGGAAGCCGTCGGCGGCCGGTTCGAGCACGGCGAAAGATTCCACGTCGGTCTGCTCCTGCGAAGCGTCCATACGGCCTGGGGCAAAGGGAACAGTCACGGTGACGCCCGCATTCTTCGCGGCCTGCTCGACCCCTGCACAACCCGCCAGGACGATCAAGTCGGCCAGCGAGATCTTCTTACCGCCGGACTGCGAGGCGTTGAACTCGCTCTGAATCTTTTCCAGTGCCTTCAGAACTTTCTGCAACTGCGCGGGCTGATTGACCTTCCAGTCCTTTTGTGGGGCGAGGCGGATGCGCGCGCCGTTTGCGCCGCCCCGCTTGTCGGACCCACGGTAGCTGGACGCTGACGCCCAAGCGGTTGTGACGAGTTGCGAGACCGTCAGTCCAGGGGCAAGGATTTTTTCTTTCAGGGCCGCGACATCCTTGTCATCGACCAATTTATGATTTACTGGCGGGATGGGGTCCTGCCAAAGTAGTTCTTCCTTCGGAACCTCCGGACCAAGGTAGCGCGCGCGCGGTCCCATGTCGCGATGCGTCAGCTTGAACCATGCCCGCGCGAACGCATCTGCAAGCAAAGCTGGATTCTCATAGAAACGTCGCGAGATTTTTTCGTAGACGGGATCGAATCGCAAAGAGAGATCGGTGGTCAGCATCGCCGCTTCGTGACGCTTGGAGGGATCATGGGCGTCCGGAACCGTACCCGCGCCTGCATTGCCTTTCGGCTTCCACTGATGTGCGCCGCCCGGGCTCTTGGTAAGTTCCCACTCGTACTTGAACAAGTGTTCAAAGAAATCGTTACTCCATTTCGTCGGCGTGCTGCTCCACGTGACTTCCAGACCACTCGTAATTGCGTCACCTGCGATACCAGTGGCGTATGCGCTCGACCAGCCGAGGCCCTGCTCCTCAATCGGCGAGCCTTCCGGTTCTTTACCCAGGTGGGCGCCGGGCCCGGCTCCGTGGGTTTTTCCGAAGGTGTGACCGCCTGCGATCAAAGCGACGGTTTCTTCGTCGTTCATCGCCATCCGCCCGAAAGTCTCGCGGATATCCTTCGCTGCCGCAACCGGATCCGGCTTGCCTTCTGGGCCCTCGGGATTCACATAAATAAGGCCCATCGTGGTGGCGCCGAATGGGCGCGCGAGATCGCGCTCACCCGAATAACGTTTCTCCGTCCCCATCCAGGTTGTTTCCAGTCCCCAGTTGACGTCCAGGTCCGGTTCCCAGACGTCTGCACGTCCCCCGGCAAAGCCGAAAGTCTTGAAGCCCATCGTTTCCAGCGCGACGTTGCCCGCGAGAATCATCAGATCGGCCCAGGAAATCTTTCTTCCATATTTCTGTTTGATTGGCCAGAGCAGCCGGCGCGCTCGATCGAGGTTGACGTTATCCGGCCAGCTGTTGAGTGGAGCGAAACGCTGCTGACCTCGGCCGCCGCCTCCACGACCGTCACCCACGCGGTACGTTCCGGCACTGTGCCACGCCATGCGAATAAACAGCGGGCCATAGTGACCGAAGTCGGCAGGCCACCAGTCCTGCGAATCCGTCATCAACACCGCAAGATCCTTCTTCAGGGCGTTGTAGTCCAGGCTCTTGAACTCTTCTGCGTAATTAAAATTCTTGCCCATCGGATCGGACAGCGATGAGTGCTGAGCCAGCAGATTGAGATTCAACTGGTTCGGCCACCAGTCACGGTTCGTTGGGTTTGCGTTGCTGCTGTGATGGAACGGGCACTTCGCTTCGTCAGCCATGTATAATCTCCTTCAGACATTTAAATTCAGCCAGGTAAGTTCATTGAAATCCATGCTGCGATTTCGACGAAACTAAATTAACATTCAAATGGGACATAGTTCCAATATCTAACTCCCATTTTAGGTATAGGCATACCCTATGGAAGTTCATCAGCTCCGATATGTTTGCGCCATCGCGGACGCGGGCAACTTCAGCCGCGCCGCGGAGCGCTGCAAGATTGCCCAGCCCTCGCTCTCACAGCAGGTGCTAAAACTCGAGGAAGAGCTGGGTACCAAGCTCTTCGACCGCTTGGGTCGCAGCATTCGCCTCACCGAGGCGGGTCGCGCTTTCATTCCTCGCGCCCGCTCGATTTTGGAGCAGATGGAGGCAGCGCGATCCAGTGCGGCCGATCAGAATACAGACCTTCGCGGCAGCATCGCCGTGGGCGTCATTCCAACTGTTGCGCCCTATCTGATGCCGAGTTATACGGCCGGTTTCGCCAAGAGGTATCCCGACGCGAAACTGCGCATCGTTGAAGAAACGACTTCGGTCCTGGTAGAAGGTTTGCGCGACCTGTCGATCGATGTGGCGATTCTTGCACTGCCACTGCGCCACAAGGACCTGGAGTTGTTCCCCATCCGAACCGAGCCGCTCTTTGCGGCATTGAGCACAGATCATCCGCGTGCCTCCGCAAAATCGCTCGCCCTCAAAGACCTCCGCGGAGAATCGTTCGTTATGTTGCGCGACGGCCACTGTTTCCGGGATCTGAGTATTGACACTTGCACACGCGCTCGCATTACACCCAACATTGTGTTTGAAAGCGGACAGTTCAGCAGTCTCCTTGGAATGGTTGCGGCCGGTGTCGGCGTCTCGCTCGTCCCTGAAATGGCTATTGACCGCAATGTCGCCTGCCGGTACGTGCGCCTCTGTGATATTCAGGCTACTCGAACTATCGTCACCGCGGTGGTGCGTGGACGCAGTTTTAACCCCGTTCAGCAGGCCTTTATATCCGGTATTAGAGGCAAAGCCACGCTACCCGCCGGCGGAAAATCGTCTTCCGCCAGTGGCTCCGCTCGAGGTTAAAGAAGCCTTGCGGAGGGTGGCGCACCCTTTCACATCACTGTGGCGAACGCAGTAGGGTTTACGGATGCCGCACCCTTCGGTTCTTGAAGGTTCAGCCTGAACTGGAGAGGAGGCGCTCTCCGTTAGTGAGTATCCCGCCCTTTCGGGCGGAGGATTTTCAAGGCATTGGGTCTTTCGATCCGATGATGGGTTGGCAAGCAGCGCAAGAACCTCGTTCCGGCGCTGCCAATCATTCGTCTCGATGAGCCCACCACGTCATCCCTCGGCATGGTTGCCTCCCTGCAGAGCCCGCCTCCGTTTCACCTGGCGAAGTTATTGTAGCTCTGCCCCGTCCATCGGTCTCAACTTCCGGACTGGCCCGTCAATCGGGAGCTTAGACTGCAAAGTGCCTACATTGGAGGCTTCAGCCTATGATCCGCGATTCGGATGTCAGACCACACAGGGTCAGTCCGTTAGTTTTGCACGACTGCACTCAATGATCAGTTGATCCCGGCTCTTTGAACAAGCCGAGTTGACGGTACAGATCGAGGTGAAGTAATCCGTTTCGTCGATCACGCGGCTCGCTGGCGGCGATTCTTCCGGTGTTCTCTCGCCGCTTCCAATTTCCGATCTCGGTCGGCCTGAATCTCCTGCTGGCGTCCGACCAGCATATCCATCGGCGTGACATAGCCGATGGCACTGTTCAAGCGGACGTGGTTGTAATGCTCGACGTAGGCTTGTACCAGACGCAGCGCATCGTCCAGCGAAAGCGGTGTTCCTGGCCGGATGCACTCGCTCTTTAGCGATTTGTGCCAGCGCTCGATTTTCCAGTTCGATTGGGGATAGTAGGCTGAAGTTCGGACATGCGTCATGCCAGAGATTCGAATAAACTCCTTGAAATCGCGAGCGATGAACTGCGGCGCGTTGTCCGAGATGATGCGCGGCTTTGCCTGCGGGTACTTTTCCTTGGCGCGTTCGAATGCACGATGGAACGACTGTACCCATCCAGAACGCTGCACAGATAATAGAAAGTCCCGCAGACGTTGATGTAGGAAACATCGATGTGCCAATGTTGATGCGGCTGGAGCGGCTGCTCGAAGCCGCCCCCTTGCGTGAGGGCTTGGCTTTCCATCGCGACAGCAGTCCGGCTTGCTTCAACACCCGCCAAACGCTCGCCGGACTGACCGCCACAACGTCAGCGTCGAGCATCATGAACGTCAACCTTCGATAGCCTTCCAGCGGATTCTTCAAGTGGAACGCAATGATCGCCTGCTTCTCCCACTCCTCCAGCCAAAAGTCCCGGGGAACCCAGCCGTTGTGCTCATTGACGCACCCGTAACGCTCGCGCCAGTCACAAAACTTGCTGGTCGTCACACCCAGCCAATGAATGAACTGCCCGGCGCTGATCTCGGTCTTCTCCGACCAGCGCCGGACAAAGTCCACGATCTGGTCCCGCGTATCGTGCGGAACCCAGACCCGGGTCAGAGTTCCCCAACTCTTTTTTAGGGCAACATGCTCCGCCATCAGTTCGGCCAAAACCTCATCCTTCGTCTGGATCTTCTTCTCCAGATACGCGATTCGTTCCTGTTCGGGCTGATGGTTCTTCCGTCCTCGCTGCTGAAAGGCCGCAGCTCCGTTCTCGAAGAACTCCTTCTGCCAGCGAGTCGCGGTAGGGATATCAGTTGCCTGATACCCCCCGCACGGATCCGTACGTGCGCTCACGAGCGCATACGGCTCTTATCTTGGATGGTTGGCAGCAAAGCGAAGCTCAGGATAAGGATGGAGCACGCGCGGCTCAGGAATCCACCGTGCCGCCAGTCTCTGAATTCGGGCCCAGTTGGGCCGGTGCTTTTGGCCGCGACGGCGGAGAGCCCACCGCCAGAGCCGAGTCACCCGTTGGCGAAATATTCCGAGGCTGTCGGTATTTCCCGGTACCGCGTGATAGTTGAAGTAGCCTTGCACCACCGACTGGAGCCACTCTCCGGTCTGCTCCATGGGATCGTGCATTCGCTGTCGGAGCTGATGCTTGATCGCTAGCAGCTTCGACCTCATGCGCTTGCGGCTAGTCTTGCGTTTTACCGCAAACGTCCCATTCCGGTCCTTCCCGCTGATGTGCGTGAAACCCAGAAAGTCGAACGGCACGGGCTTTCCTTCCCCTCTTCTTTTCCGGCGATCTTCGGCGAACCGCCCGAACTCGATCCGGCGCGTTTTATCTGGATGCAGTTCCAATCCAAACTTTCCCAGCCGTTCCCGAAAGTTCTCTAGAAAACGGTCTGCTTCCGCCTGATGTTGGAAACCTAAGACGGTGTCGTCCGCGTAGCGGACAACCACCACTTCGCCTTGCGCACATTTCGCACGCCAAACGTCCACCCAGAGATCGAAAACGTAATGCAGATAGATATTGGCAAGCATCGGCGAAATCACCGACCCTTGCGGAGTACCTGTCTTCGTTTGCGACCATTTGCCTTCCTCCATCACCCCGGCGTTTAGCCATTTCTGGATCAACCGTAGGATCCGGGGGTCGGCTACGCGATGCTCGACGAACTTGATCATCCAACTTTTATCGAGGTTATCGAAAAATCCTCGAATGTCGGCGTCCAGTACGTAATTCACCTTCTTCCTCAGAAGCGCATACGACAGCGCGTCCAGCGCTTGATGCTGGCTACGCCCCGAGCGAAATCCGTACGAGAAGCCGAGAAAGTCTTCCTCGTAGATCTGGTTGAGGATGGTGACCACCGACTGCTGGACGATCTTGTCCTCCAGCGCCGCGACCCCCAGTGGGCGTTTCCGCCCGTCTTCTTTCTCTATGTACACTCTTCTCGATGGCATCGCTCGGTACGCCCCGCGATGGACCCGGCGGTGCAGATCGACAAGTCGACCTTCTTGCCCGGCCTCATACTCCTGCCACGTTACACCGTCCACTCCGGGTGCAGCTTCGCGTTTCAACGAGTAAAAGCTTTCCCGCAGCAGATCGACGGTCAGATGGTGGAGCAAGGCGGTGAACTTCATCTTCTTATTTCCCCTTGCTGCCTTGCGCACATCCGCCAGCCCCTGGGACACGCGTTTCTCGCTCTGTGTCGGGTACGTGTTAGGTTGGCGAGTGTTCTCCTTGATCAGCGGCCTTCCCTCCTCACTCTCCGCGTACGGTTTCCCGTCCTTGTTCGAATGATTCATAGGTATTATTCCGCTGTCCGATTCCTTGAAGGCGTGCATGCGGGCCGTATGGCCATGGCCTTCTCCCGCCGTCCTGCTGCCGTATTTCGCAGCAGGTGCCTTCGAGGCCTCCCGGTTCTCGTGCATGAAGTTTCTAGGCGTGTCTGGGGTCTCTGACTACGCAGGACTGTCCAGTGGCTCGCGCTTGCGCCTCCGGCCATGTTGCCTTCCGTTTATTCTAAGAACGTCGGCGTCCTGATTCTCGAGTTTTCGGAGCTCAATACCCAGCCCACCTATGCCCCTGTTTACGCTTCGCTGTGCACCTCGCGGCACCGCAGCGCAAAACTCGGGGCCGGGCGGATCGCTACTCCTTTCCCGTAAGACTCTTGCATTCTCTACTTCATGCCGGTTTATCCCGGCGCACTAGAATACCGTCGGCTGGAGCCCCGACTCGTCACACAGATCCGCGATCGGCACTCCTTCCACCAAATGCCGCCTCAGAATGGCTACTTTTTCTTCCGGCGTGTAGTGTTTCCGTTGCTTCTTCATCTGTTCGCTCCGTTATCTTAACGGATGAACGCTTTCTCCATTTCCAGCTGAGGCAGGACACTGGGAGATGTTTATGGGATTTGAGGCTAAGTCAGATTGCAAGATACAAAAGAAGTGAGGTCCAGGCGAAGTAAAAACCTAGAAATTAGCTGATTGTAGCGATCACGCTAGCAGGTTTCCCGCTCGCAATTTTGTTACCGCGGACACGCCTCCAACATCAGAGAGTTATAGCAGTCACCGGATGACTTCGAGGAGGAAGTATGCCGTCTAGTGCGTGGAAGGGCTACATTTCTTTCGGTTTGATCTCCGTGCCGATCCGTCTCTATCCCGCGGCCCGTCCATTCCACGTTGCCTTCCACGAGATTCACAAGAAATGCGGCCATCGTGTCCATCAGCAACTTTATTGCCCGTATGACAAAGAGGTCGTTTCCCGTGACGAAATAGCGATGGGCTACGAAATCGAGAAAGACAAATATATCCTCGTCGATCCTGAGGAGCTTAAGAAATTGCAACCACGCTCTTCAACCGCGATGGAAATTATTCAGTTCGTGAAACGGAGTGAGGTCGATCCCCTCTATTTCGAAACTTCGTACTTCTCTGTGCCGGAGGAGGCCGGGGAACGTGCCTACGCTTTATTACTGAAGGCGATGGACGATTTAAGCTATGCGGCAATCGCGAAAGTCACCATGCATCAACATGAACGGACGGTGATCATCCGGCCCTATCAGAACGGCCTTATCCTCCACACCATCTATTATCCGAAGGAAATTCACGAAGCGAAGGGCTACGGGAAGACCACGGCGAAAACTTTAAAGAAACAGGAACTCGATCTCGCGGAACAATTTGCTAAAGCCCTGGTCAAACCATTCCATCCGGAACAATTTCACGATACGTACTCGGAAAGAGTCGAACAACTGATTGAGAGCAAGAGCAAAGGCAAGCCCGCGCCAAAAGCGGAAAAAGTGCAACGGTTGGCTCCCGTGATTGATCTCATGTCTGCGCTCAAGAAAAGTCTCGCCGAGAATAAAGGAAGCACCGCGAAAACTGGCAAGCTAAGAAAGACCGCGTGATGAAAGCCTCGGGTAAGATAACTGCTCGCGTCGGTGGGTGGCCGATCCTTCCGCGCGGCACCAGCATTCGCCATCTGTTCAGCGGCGCTTCGATGAACATACCTGCAACCGTGAACTTCCACCGAACAAATTTAATTGAGATTGATCAGACTTAAGATATTGGGTTAATGAGCCTTTGGAGGTTTCCTAGCGAGTGCCTTCTTTTTCTTTCTTGCTTCTTTCAACTTTCTCTCAGCTCCGCGGCTTTCGATTAAATAGAGCGACGTAGTGGCTCGGCGGTATGAGCCCTTCATTGCCATGCTTAAGTGTCTCAGGGCCTGGAAAGTTCTTCTGCCCGCTAGCGTACAAAGAGAATGCTAATCGCATCCCTCGCGTTTGATTCCGGTGCGCCAATCCAGCTGAACTGGGTAGTTCGCGGATACATCCATGTTCTGTGAAATGCTGTCCGACCTCTGATCAATTGCGTTACTGCTTCTTAGCGTCCACCGCGGGAGGGCTCGGATCGTTCTGGCCTAAACGATTGCCACTCGCGAATCTGGTCGGACACCTCACTCTTCTCGCGTTCGTCCGTGGCATTCTCCCACCGACGCCGAAGATCTTCGAGTCGAGCATCGACAAATCCGGCTCGTCCCGATTTGTTCTCTATTTTGTCGCGGTTAGCGTATCCCATATTCAATGTTCCTCTTTTGATTTTAAGATATCGTTAATTCCGACTGCCAACTTCGTTGGTCTCATTGAAACAAGTTCCAAGCGGTACAGTTCATTTCATGTTACGCCCATCGAAAGAATCGCACCCTGCAAACGCCACATCGAAATGGAACTATCGTCAGGGATTTTAACAAGCGTTCAACGATTCCGTGGCGACGAGACCTGCACACGTCCCCGCTTCCACACTTAGGGCATGGTCGTTCGATTTTATAGTCCATTTTCGTTTCCCCTGAATTCACTGCAGCCAATATGCCGCATGCAGACTCACTCCATGTCTACAAATCTCCGGCCCCCGAGAAGTTCAGGTTCGCTGTGCCGCTACTTCTTCCCATCGCACGCGGGTTCACCGGCCGCGCGCCCTTCCAGCTTCAACACGTCCAAAGCGGAAAGCGCCCGTTGCATATCCGAGCGCTCGGCTGCGGAAATATGTTGGTGATCGGAAAAGACGTGCGCATTGATTGCGAGTTCGGCTGCTTCCGCACGACCTCAATTTTCTCTGGATCGACCTCAAAAACAGCAGCCTGGTACAAAGTCCGCCATTGACTGTCAGCCATGTCTTGTAAGCTCCTCGGTTTGAGTTTTCAAGAGTTACAGTTTGTCTTGCCAGTGGAACACACTCTCTGGCTGAGAAACTCCGAGTTGGCGAACTGGTTTATTGCCGGACGCTACGCTGGCGGTTCCGGACAGTGTTGCGAGGTGTTCCTCCTCGCTGATAATTAAATTACCATCGGCATCGATCTGTATGCGCGATGCACTCGGCTCTTCAACCTTCACATGCTCCACCAGAATCGCAGTGCGTGGGCCAATCACATCTGCCGTCATTTCCTCGACCTCCGTTTAAGATCCCTCAAGGTTCTGTTTCTTACGCGCCTCTGATTCGATTAGAAGCCATCAGCTCGTCTAGCGGCGACATCCTTGACCCCAAGAAGGAGCACGTCTTCTTGAATATGACGGGAATGGGCGCTCACGGTCGCATAACGAAATCCTAGAAATCGTTTCTTCTCGACATGCATAATTTCCAGGCTATTGAAATTCTCTAATCTCAGATTCATCAGGATTCGCTTCACCGTTCTACGCACATTATCTTTTCCACCAAAACCGAATACGGTTCTTTTGATCTCGCCCGCCAAGCAAAAAAAGTTCCATCCGGCTTCGTCGACTTTGCGGCCTAAACTGGCCCCGTCCAAATTCTTCACCAACCGCCAACCCTTGGCGCAAGGCTCACTTTCGAGTTCTAGCCCGTCCGGCAAGAGCGTTCCATCCTTAATCAAGACCGTCCCTGTTTTGATTATCTCTGCCACTTTGATGTCCT
Source organism: uncultured Acidobacteriota bacterium (assembly GCA_963714785.1). Lineage (GTDB taxonomy): Bacteria > Acidobacteriota > Terriglobia > Acidiferrales > UBA7541 > Palsa-295. Next base: position 547,489 of record CAVQQE010000011.1, on the reverse strand, counting down.
CGCCCCGATTAAGTGCGGGGTGTCCTTGAAGTTGGGAGAGAAAAATTTGAACGATCTGCTTGCTCAGCGCCGGAATAACGTAGCAAGGGCTTTTGCAAAGTGCGCAGACCGAATAACGCATCGGAGATCAATTCCCGCTCGTGACAGGAATCGGAATCTTCAGCAAGGTCCGGAATCCGAGTGAAGATGGCAGTTTCCGCTTCGCGAATTCGTATAGGGAGCTTCGCCAAATCACATTCGAGAAGAGCGGCTCTATATATTCTCGTCCAGTCGGTTTGGTTCATATCGCACCTCGACTACATGCTGGTACACAACGAGAGACTCTTGGTGCTGCTATAAGGCTGTGGGTCCCCTGCACAGCGGCGAGTGCTGTCCGATTTCGCAGGGAGCCGTAGGTCGAAGGAATGCTTACGGCAGGATGCGAGTGAGACACTTCGACCGTACGCGTTCCCGCGTGAAATAGCTACCACAAACCAACGACTGTCGCCTGCAAGAAAGGGCAAGGCGTGGCCGACCTTTGCGCGCGGCACCAGCATTCGCCATCTGCACGATTAAAACCGGCCGGGGTGGCGAACTTTTTCTGTGTTTCGCACCGAAAAGTTTCGAGTTTTGAGGTTCGGGTTTTGACGCCCCCCCGCGAATCCCTCATACCCCGAAGGCTTCGGCACCCTTACGGATCGAGGGCACTCATTAGGTAAACTATCGGTGGGGTACTATCGACCATGCCGTCTAGTCAATTGGAAAAAGCAACGAGAACCAAAGGGTCGGCCGCCCGCCGTTATCCACACACTGGGGTCCGAGACTTAACGCGAATCCTACGGACAGGTTCGATCACTGAGGTTAGCAAGAGCCCGTAACAAGGTGGGTCACCCCGCAGGCGACCCACCGAGAAGGCACATCCGCGAGTTTACTTGACTGCTCTTACAACTTGATCAATGAACGTCACACCATTCGGCGTACCCAAGCCAGTCACATTATCCCAGCCAGGACCCGTGGTTAGCGACGAGTCTGTCCCGAACGTAATCACATCCCAGGCGGTCGGGCTGAGTTGGAAGAATGCACTCACAAAGAACTTCGTGTTTTCCAAAGGTTGTGCCAGAGCGGCCGCGCTTTCGAAAGTAAACGGACTACTCGGCGGGTTGAAAATGGTTCCTGTCACGTCAAACAGAGTAGAAAATGGCCCTACATTTACATCCGTGATCGCACCGTCAGACAGTTCATAGAGGGTTGGCGCCGCCTGCCCTATCGGTCCTCCTCCGGCCACCTGATTCGCGATGGCCCAAAAGGCGGAGAATGTCGGGCAAGAGAGGCTGGTGCCCCCAACCACTTCCACAAACGTTCCGTCAGCGGGAGTACCGTCAGGTGAGATGATTATCTCGACGCCGGTCTGTGGGTCCGCATTCATGGAGATGTCCGGCGTCTGACGGAACTTACCTGCCAACTGCTTTTGGAATCCGGGTTTGGCGTAAACAGCGCTGGCTCCTCCTCCGCCTCCAAATATGAAGCCAAGAGACGCAGGGGGGATGATTGGAGTGGAGTTAGCGATACCCGTCGCGTTTAAACCCCATCCAGTTTGCAAGATGATGTCATTTTTGGAGTTCAAGAATGTACTGGTTCCGCCAACCCCCGTCGCAAACGGAGAATCGGCGTTCGCACCGGCCGACACTGAGTTGATCCCAAATTCGGCATTATCCACTGCCAGGTTATCGCCGCTGTCACCTGTCGAAATGTTCTGGGAAATACCTAATGCCGCAGCGATCTCCGAAATACCGTTCTCAACCACGAGCTCCGATGGATCCAGCTCCGCCAGAACTACCTCCGAAATCCCGAAACTATTCGAGAGCACGTTGCCAAAACCATTCTCGACCGCAAAAAGGCTTCCGATATCGAGATTTGCAAAGCTGCTATCTGCCGTGAGTATCAGGACGATGTTGGCATTGGGGGCAATCGAGTGTGCCCATTCAACATCGAGCGTGGTTTCGGAGTTCCAGTTCCCGGCTTGGCACGGCCCGGTGGGGGCCGGCGAGCAGGTGGCGGAGCCGTTGGGAGTGAGGATCGTGAAGTTCGATGGTGTGAGCTCGGTTAGCCCGTTCAGCGACGAAAACAGATTTGCGTCGGCCACGATGCTATTCGAGCCGAAAGCATCGACGATCATGATGGTCTGGCCGGTCCCGTTCAATCCTCGGTGATAGAGTTCATTCAGGCCGTACGCTGTTTGAATTTCGGCAGCATCGTAGCCGCACGGCGGTAGAGTGCCCGGGGCAGTATTGGTGACAGCCGCTCCATATCGGTTGCCGAAGTAGGACGCCTTCGGGAAGCCTCCTCCGGTGTTGAAGTTAACCAACTCCGGTGGGAAGAGACACTGCCCACTGAAGAAAAGTCCATCGGCACCCACGGCTGAAGGTGAGACCCCCGCATAAGCCGTGCCGGTTTCAAGGTTCCTGGCCTGGATTACATTCGTGCGATAAGCAAGATCGCTCAACCCTTGCACCGTCGACACAAGCGCACCTGCAGGTCCCCTAACCGAAGCTTCCGATGCGCTCATACGGTGGACCACTCCGTTGACCATCACGCGGTTGATCTGAACGTGGGCGTCGGCGACACGTCCTTGTGCCATAACGAAGTGATTCAGCTTATCCGTCATGGTGACTTTTATATTGTGGGCCGCGAGAAAATTGCGCACCGTAGCGGCATCCTCAGCCGTGGGAGCGAACTGTTGCTTGTACTCCTCCATCGTGAGGAAGCGGTGATAGTTCGCGGAGTCCTTGTCATATATATCCTGGACCATGGCATCCAAAGTTGCCTTGTTGTGCAGGTTCAACCAAACCGTTATTGAAATCTGCTTGTTTTGATCTTCAGGACCCATGTTGGTGCCCTGATTCGGAGGGGCCGCGAATGCCGAACCAACCATCAGCGCAAAAACTCCGAGCCAAAGGGCCGCTCCGAGACGCATGTGCAACAGATTTGTTCTAAGTTGCATATCCTTTCCTCCTTTTGGAAGCGTGACAATCCACAACGAAGTTCGACTCGCGTTGCGTGCAAGCACCGAATTCCTCACTGGCCACCACCGGAAAGATCGGAATGTCAGCCATGGTCTCCTCAAAATTGGAGCCGCTTTGCGTGCTGGTTGCCCTTCACTTCCGGGGCCGATGGGCAGAAGCTTCACTGTTTGCCATGGTTCCGTATAGGTACTGAATGTTCTAGATGGTTTGAGCCGCCGGAGTCCTGGCTCTGACGGCGCAGAAGCTTGACGCCAGGCCAAATATGGGTTGTCACGGAGTTGTCACATCTTTGTAAATACGTCCGCAAAGCACGGAAAAAATTCTAACCGAGGCCAGAACGCACATTAGGATTTTCAGCTTTTGGCCATTCACAACACAAAATCTTGCCCAGTTGATAGAGCGCCACCGCGATCCGCGGCGCGCATACCACTGCCACTTGCGGCTCTGCTTACGGCGTCCTTTCTGCTGGCTCGCTTTGTTATTATGCGAAAATCATTGTCAATAATTGTCAATACATGGGGGGAGCTCGATGCCAATGCAATCGCAGGCGGCGCTTGCGGAGATTCGCGACTCACTGCTGGAAACCTACGCGAGCAATGACGCGATGAACCAGCTCATCTTTTCAGAACTGGACCCGCGCGCTTGGCGGGCGAAGACGCCGGGTGAAAAGGGCAGTGGGCGGACGATTGCAGCCATCTTCGCGCATCTGCACAACAGCCGTCTTGTGTGGCTGAAGAATTCGGCGCCGCATCTGAAGTGTCCGGCGTCACTCGATCCAGACCGTTGCACGATGAAGCAGGCCGCGGCGGCGCACAGGAAAAGCGGAGCGCAGTGTTTGCGCATGTTGACGGACGCGCTTTCGGCGGCTCCGAATCGGCGCGTTACAAAATTCTCTCGCGGGAGTTGGACGCAGACTTGGCCTGCCGGCGCGACGATGTTCGCGTATATGTTTTCGCACGAGGCGCATCATCGCGGACAAATTTTGATGTTGGCGCACCAGGTAGGGTATCGCGTGCTTCACAAAACTCCGGGCGTCTGGCATTGGGAAAAGCTGTGGAAGAAGGCGGGACTTACAACCCGGCCCCGGTGAGCGCGCGAAGATTTCACGGCAACAGTTGAATCTAAATCTACCCACCCCTAAGGAACAAAGCGTGCGGTACTCGCGAGTTCCGATTCGTGCGGATGGTGAATGCCGGTGCCGCGCGGAGCACAGTACAGGAAGGAATCAGGGTTGGCGATGGCAGAAAACGGGAGCTGAAACGGAAAATGAAAAAACCGGAAAAAGAAACCGGGGAGATTGCTCTCCCCGGCTTGGTACTTGATGGCGATGCGAAATTACTGGAGCGGAGGGCTGGCGACTGTTGGTGCGCTGCCGTCCGTGGTGTAACGGATGACGCCGCTCTGGTCGCTATAAAACCCGCGCTGACCGCTCTGTCCCACCGTTGCAGGCTGTCCCACAATCGTGTAGGTCTGGAAACCGGTGCATCCGCCGACTGCCGGGGTTGCCGTGGCTCCCACATAAGTGAAGTAATAACCGCTCTTCGCCGTGGCTGCTGCTGTTGCCGCCGCTAGAACTGGGTCAATCAAAATAGCTGCGCCGCAAACTGCAACGCCGCCCGGTGCGCCAGCCATAGCTGCCAACGACGCTGGGAACTGCACGCCCCAGCTCGAGGAGTACGTCACTGCCGAAGTGTTGAAGGTACGAATCGAACCGACCGCGGAGGCTTCATTGGCCGCCATGCGGGCGCGCAGCAAGTTCGGAATTGCGATAGCCGCGATAATCAAAATGATCGCGACGACGATCAGTAATTCGATAAGTGAAAATCCCTTTTGTTTCTTAGTCATTTCGTCTCTCTCCTGTTAAGCCGCTCAAGATGTCATTGCTGGCGGGTACACCCCAGTAGAGGCACGCGGTGCGCCATAACGGCACATTGTGTAGCGAATCGGCACAGCTAATATGGGGCCTGCATTATCATGCGGATACGGACGAATTCCAGGAATAGGCGACAGTGGAGAGCTGCGAAGTCAGTTTTAAACCTCTTAATATGACTATTTGCGGCTGGTTCCAAGGGCGTTAAAAGTCATATCGCTGGGGACGCACGAGTTTGGCAACGAAAGGGCGCGCGCTTAAGATTCGCGCCGGCATTTAGTGGCCGACTGACGCGGTAACTTGAGAAGCGGTCTTATCCTCATACATATATATGTCCACCAATACGGGTACTGAGCGTTGTCACAAGGCCAGAGGAGACTGGCTTCGCTTAGAATTGAATTGCTTGCGCGGCGAACATGTCTAGAATTCACATTTTTATTATCAGCGCGATTTTCCTTGTGAATTGCGTATTCCCGGGCAACAGCATCGTGCTGGAACTCATGGTCCGGAGACGCCTGCGTTACAAGGGCAGGGACGCTGGCATTATCTGGCTCCTTTGCCACATGCGCGCGGGGAAGTGGCGGTGGCGGAAGCAGGAGGCAGGAGGCAGATCTATGTGTTGGGAGGGTACGCCGACGGATTTGTCGATCAGCCGTTAAATGAGCAATACGATCCGGAGACAAATAGCTGGCGCGGTCGCGCTCCGATGCCGAGGGGTTTGAATCATGTTGGAGCGGTGGGATTGAACGGCAAGATTTATTGCGTTGGTGGATTCGTTGACCAGAACAAGGGAGCCGTCGAGGACGTTTCGGTGTACGACCCTGCTACAGATGGTTGGGAAAAGCTAGCGCCGTTGCCATCTGCGCTCGGTTCCGTTTCTCTGGCTGTTCTTGAAGGTAAGATTCACGCGGTTGGCGGGCGCGATCAAACAAGTGTGGGAACGCATCGCGTTTACGATCCTGCAACGAATCGTTGGAGCGAGTTGGCTGCACTGCCGCAGGGACGCGACCACCTGGGACTCGTCGCAATTGCGGGCAAGCTTTATGCCGTGGGCGGAAGATTCAACACGTTCGAATACAACACGAACTTGCTCGATGTGTACGATCCTGCGGCCGACTCGTGGAAATCGCTGAAGCCCATGCCGACTGCTCGCAGCGGAATGGCTGTGGCAGTAATGGACGAAAAACTTTTCGCGTTTGGCGGAGAAAAGCTGGGTGGAACGTTCGATCAGGCTGAGGCGTACGATCCGGTGAAAAATGTTTGGGCGGAGTTGGCAGCGATGCCGATGCCTGTACATGGGACGGGAGCGGCGACTGTTGGCGATACGATTTATATTCCAGCGGGAGCGACATTGAATGGAGGCACCGCGCAAACGAATGGAGTGCAAGCGTTCAGCTTGAAATGAACGCTGTCTTGCAAGTGCTGGATCTAAACACGTACCTCGCGAGTTTTTGTCGCGCAGAAACTGTGCGCCGATGCCGCGCGTGCCGGTGGGCGAACATGGGCAAGCGAAGATGCCGGGCTAAGCCCGGCGCTACGAAAGCGACACCTATCATCGCGCGCGATGCGCGGAACGGTGGAGCAATTGGCGAGATGCCGCGCTGAAGGCCGCGGCGCTACAGTTAAGTCTTCATCCGGATCCGGGTCGGTGGACACATGTGTTTCAACCGGACCGGCGGGCGTGAAGCGGAGCGGATACATAACTCTTCATCCGGATCGGGGCTTGTCGAGCGGACATATTGCTGTCTGCACAATGCATTATAATTGCGGTTGAGTTCTTGCAATGTGGGCAGGAGGGCCATGATGCCAATTACAGTGCTCCTCGCTGGCGACATAGACGTCGAACGGGAATCGATTCGACGGCTTCTGGAATCTCACGCGGAAGTTGAACTGGTAGGCGAGGCCGCCACTTTTCCGCAAGCAACGCAAATGTCGAATGATTTAAAGCCGCAAGTCGTCCTACTGGATTTACATTTGCCAGATGACGCGCACCTCTCTCCTCTCGAAGTTAAATCTCTGCTGAATTCTGGAGCATCGCGGTTATTGGTGATTTCTATTTACCGAGATGCGGAAGCGAATGTTCTGGCTGACAACTTTGGAGCGTACACGCCGCTGGATAAGAGCGAACTCGATAATAAAATTATTCCCGCCATTCTAGGAAAGCCAGAATCGCCACGCTCAAAAGCTGCCGACAACCGCTGATTGTCGCGCTGCACTCTTTGGAGCTGATTTGTTACCCAGCACGTGGACCTGTGGATCATTCGACGCAACGTTGCGGGCAATTGCGAGTACCGCTGTCGAATGGGCCTGTGCAGGCAAATGTCACAGCTTGATAAAGGTGAGGATCGGTACTATAAGAGCACTCGGAAAATCGGGAGAACTCCTGATGGCCGGATGCCGCACAGTCCCCCATAGTGAACAGGGTAATCCTTGAAACTGGGAGAGGCAAACGAGAAAAACGCCGGAGCCAAATTACAGAAGCGATGAGCTCAGGTTGAATTGACCGATCACATGGACCGCGTCTGCAGTTTTCCCGATTGCATTAAGTCCGCAGTCGCAACCTTAGGCGGTTGTAAGTATTGTGTGTCCCACTTTGTATCGACCTGCTATAAGTGTCTCGAAAAGACCTCACACCGAGCAAGCGAAGCAGCGCAGAAAGAGCGACGAAACTCGTTAATCGAGATAGTTGACGCAGTAACATCGCTCAGCCTGGGCAGCGACGAATTTACGAATCAAGAACGCGGGCAGTTGATGGACATACTGCTGTGGGCGTGCGATTCACTGGCAGAACGAAACTAGAAAAGTCCTTTTCGCGCCTAAATCGTAAATGTTTAAACGGAACGTTCAGGTCGTCGTACGTGTGACTCAAAGGAAGAGGACGGGGGAAAAAAGAAATCGGACTTGTTTTTCTTGCAAGCGCGCGAGGACGTTGGGGATATTGCCAAACCGTTGTGTGGCGCGTTGAATGCCACGGGAACAATATGCTGGTATCTCGATTATGCTTTGAAGCCGGGGGACAATATCCGCGCGTCGATCGACTATGGGCTGTCGCGCTCGCGATATGGGGTGGTGATTGTGAGCAAGCATTTCTTGAAAAGCGCTGGGCCCAAGAGGAATTGCATGATTTGGCTACGCGCGAAGTGGATGGAGAGAAAGTGTTATTGCCGGTCTGGCACAATGTAGGATTTCGAGAGATATGTGATTACTCTCCGACATTGGCTGACCGAGTGGCGGTCAGCACCGAGAAAGGATTTGAGTGCGCAGTGAAGAGAATTATCGACGCTGCTAAGCAGCCTTGAGGGCATTTCAGCAGGCCCTGCTTCTCAGGTGTCCTACAGTGAACATTCTATTCCTCATCCTGACGTTACAGGATAGTTTAAAGTTGTGAGTCCAGGCTCCCATAAGCATGTGCTAATAGCGGACGATAGCACCACCGTTCGGCATATTCTGAAAACCTATCTGTCTACACGGCCGGACGTGGTGGTTTGCGGGGAAGCGGTGAACGGCCGGGAAGCGGTCGAGAAGGCGATGACGCTAAAACCTGATTTAGTTCTCCTCGACTTGGCGATGCCAGAGATGAATGGAGCGGAAGTAGCATCAGTGCTGAAAGGCGAAATGCCAGAAATTCGCGTCATCTTGTTTACGATGTATGGCGAGAACATGGGGAAGTACTTGAGCTCGGCGATTGGAATTGACGCCGTGCTCTCGAAACCTGACGGCGTAACGCAGTTGGCCGGAGCTATTGATACCGCGCTAGACCCGAGACTAGGGTCGGGAGTCCATCACTAGAATTTTTGCAAATTGTCCGGAAACCCCTCAGTTATTCCGACCGGTAAAACAATCTTTAGGTTCATTCACAACCGTAGTGTGAATCGAAAAACGAGGTTCGGCTGTATTTTTTGGGTTAGACTTGCAGCCATTATACTTTTCCGGGAATCTGATAATTACAGGAGGCGTTATGTCTCTCACCGGTGCTGTTCCTTCCCCCGATGTGAAAATCGAAGTCGAGAAAAAGCCAGAGGAAACAATCGTTCACTGCACGGGCCGAATCACTTCGGCTACGTCTGAAATGCTTAAGGGTATCGTGCGTCCCCTGATTTCGGAGGCCAAACGAGTTGTGCTTGATCTCACGAATGTAAATTACCTGGACAGTTCGGGTCTGGGGACGATCGTGGGATTTTGGGTGAGTGCGAAGAAAGCGAAGTGCGATCTTAAAATCGTCAACGCGAATAAGAGGATTATCGATTTATTTTTGATGTCTAATCTGGCGCCGATCCTGGAGGGACATGACGAGTTTTTGGGGATTACGCCGGATTGATTTTTTAGTTCTGGGCGAATGTGGAGTCTAACCCGCACCCCGCGAGCTTCGATTTTGGCAAGGGGAAGCTGGTGCCGCGCGGAAGGGGACGTCAAAGGCCTCACCTCTAAAGAGCTGCGCTACATTAAGGGCGGACGGCGAGCTCGTAACAGGAGAAAGTGACGAAGGGAAGAATATGGATGTTGATGCTCGTAGCGCTGCTTGCGTTTTAGGGCCAGACGGTTTTGGCGCAGGACGCAGGGTCAGGCTCGGGTGCTTCGGGCACCACTCAAATGCGGCTGCCGGCGATGTGGAAAAAGTGTCATCGCACGGGGAGTCGTTCACCGTGGACGACAGATGACGGCGCAAAGGACGTTGCGCTGACGGGTAAGGAAGGGACCCATGTCGTGGTCCTACACCGTCAAGGGAACGGAAGATTTGGTCTGAATGATGCGGGTAAAGTGACCTGGAAGGTTACCGAAGGTACGGTCACGAAAGTGCGCGAAGGCGGAAAGGACGTGACCATTCAGTCAGCGGACGGCACGAAGAAGACCGTTCACGTGGGCAAAGAAGCGACGGTGGAAACCGCGCACGGTGTCGTGGATACAAACGAAGTACACCGCGAAGACCGGCGACAAGTTGTTGTGTACACCACGGCGGAACCGACGAAAGAAGTTGTACATCTGTTTAAGAAACTGTAAACGACGGGCGGCAGATTTGCAGTAGTGAGTGCACGGGCATGATCGGGGACGGCAAAGAAACTGTGGTAGCGACACGGATCAAGAAAGCAACGGGTCGAGTTAGAAGGGCTGCAATATTTTTTCTCGGCGCATTGGTTGCCGGGATATTGGTGACGCCTGCGCGGGCGTCGCGCACCAGCGATCAGCAGCAAGCGTCTGAACCACAGGCAACCACGCAGACTTCCGAGCAACAAGTCTCGGCTACTCAAACATCCGAACAACCTGCAACGAAACAGCCCTCCAAGCAACAGGCAACGAATCAACAGATAACGGCCCAACCTTCCGCATCGAAGCGGGCGCAACAAGATACGTCCCATTCGCAATTGAGTGCCAAGGAGCAGGAAAGTCTCCAGCACCAGACTGAGAAGGGGACTTCGAAGGACAGGATTCTCTGGACGCTGCCGAATTTTCTGACGGTGGAGGATGCGGACAACATTCCGCCTCTTACGGCGGGACAGAAATTCAAGGTGGTGGGGAGGTCGCTGATCGACCCTTCGGAGTTTGTGCTTGTGGGATTTGTGGCTGGGCTGGGGCAAGCGAGCGACAGCAATCCGTCGTACGGACAAGGCGCGCAGGGTTACGCGAAAAGGTATGGAACTTCGTACGCGGATAATGCGGTGGAGAATTTTATGGCGAGCGCGGTGTTGCCTTCCGTGCTGCACCAGGATCCGCGCTATTACCAATTGGGCCGCGGTGGATTTTGGCGGCGAGTGGAGCATGCAGTCAGTCGTGTTGTAATAACGCGATCTGATGCCGGCCAAACGCAGTTCAATTATTCCGAAGTGTTTGGCGCGGGGATGGCGGCGGCGATTTCGACGTACAGCTATCATCCGGACTCGGAGAGAAGCTTGGGGAATGTTGCGGGAGTTTGGACCACGCAGATTGGGTGGGATGTGGCCACCTACATGGTGAAAGAGTTCTGGCCGGATCTTCGCAAGAAACATCGTAAGAACACCTAGGAAAATTACGAACAGGGGCAGGTCCGCTGCGCTTCGAAACGCTGCGTGAGGACAAGTCCAGAGCAAGATCCCGGGCTGGAGCCCGGCGCTCCGTTACACCTGCCGGACTTCATGCGCCTGTTTGGTCCGCGTTTTCTGCGGGAAACTCTTCGCGGCTCGGATCGTCGCGAATCGGATCGCCGCGAATGGATCTAGGGGGTTGAGCCCGAAAAGTAGCGCGGCAACTTGAAGTGAGTCTCGCTCCCGCGTTCGGCGGTTTCCCCCGCAGTGTTCTCTTGCGCGGAACTCTCTCGCCCGGTATTTTCCGGTATAGCATTTTCCCGCACATTTTTCGGTGCAGCATTCTGTCGCATCACGTTTTCTCGCGCAGCATACTGCGGATTTTGTTCAGTAAGCAGGGCAGTTCGTTCCATAACAGCGCCGGTGAGGATTGGCGCCGGCCTCTTGGTTTGTGAGGTGCTGGATTGTTGTGCACGAAGTTCTTGTTCGGCGGTTAGCCAGTCGTCTATATCGCCGCCATCTTGTCGGCCGCGAGAAACATAAATTTCGTAGGCCCTTCGTTCAATTTCTTCTTGGGTAGGTCTCACACTTCTGTCCGACATTGATAAGACTCCTTTTACGTTTTTTGTGAGGGCTTGTGGGCATAGTTGCATGCCTTCGCAGGGATTATTGGCCTGAGCTATGGGATAGCCCATCGGGTAAAGACTGCATTTCGAGCGTACATGAGAAAATTATATGATTTTCATCGTTGGTTAACCCGAGTGATCGCTCTCTATGGCGAACAGGCTGACGAACAAGAGCGCGCTAAGAGGCAAAGACCTCGTCTTCCGCGCCTACGGTGCTCCGAAAAGCGTCGGTGTCCAAGATGCCGGTCTGAAGCCCGGCGCTACGTTACGCCTTTAAGAGAATCTTGCGGGGCAATTACGGCTTGTGGGGGCGGAATATTAAGTCGAACCAGGGGGTCCAGGTTTTGGCGGCGTCGGTGGAGGTGGCGGCGATTTCGCTTACGCCGCCGGGGATTGCTTTCCAGGTGCCGCGGATGTGGCGATCTTTTCCGTTGGGATAATCGACGTCGGTCATGAACATTTCGCCATTTTGAAATGAGCCTTCGATTATCAAGAGGCGGCCGTGGTTGGTGACCCAGGTTTGATGCCAGACTTTTCTGGAGGCGTCGTAGATGCTGAAGCTCTCGCCGTGGGAGCCGGTTGTGTCTTGGTAGTCTTCGTGTACGACGCAGCCGTCGAGAATGCTCGTGACTTTGGCACGGGCGACCGCGGTGGCGGGGTTGTCAGCGTCGAAGGCGTCCCAATCACCTAGCCAGAAATCGAATTGGTGGAATTCGGGTGCGGAACAGGGAGGTGACGGCAGGGATTGGGCTGTCGAGACAATTCGTGCTGCAGGCCGGTCGGCTGTTGCGAAGAGAATCAAAGTGAAGATCACGCCGGCTTTTAGCCACAGAGGACAATGAATCATTTCAATTTCACCTTTTGGGGATTCGCGAATGATGCAGAAGTTTAGATGAATTTAGCGTGTGTGGGTTAATTTCTCACGTCTGTGACCTGAGTCGCGCGAACGGTACTGCCAAGTTTTTGCGGCGGGTGCAGCATGCTGTGCCCCTACGGGAGATCAATAGGGAACATGCCGTGCTGAAGGCCGCGGCGCCACATTAAAACCTTAGGCAATCGATCGCTAGTCGCTTGCGTTGATCGTTGTTCACGATAGATTGCTTTTCACCGCGAACCAAAAACTTTTTGCGAGGTCGAGGGTGGGACGGGTGGGATCGGTACCCTCGACCTCGAAAGTTGCGTTGATTGCGGGCTTACTGTGTTGGCTAGGGCTTTACTTTTTCTGGCGCGAAGTGGCCTAGGGCTATTTTGCGCATCATTTGTTGGCGGACGCCTTCGGACACGGTGATGCTCGCGGCGTCGGGGTTAGTGGTTTCGGAGGCGGCGTCGGCACTCGTGTCGGCTTCTCCGTATGCGTGGTAGTTGGGGACGGCCAGGAACGCGGGGATGTTCGCGCCTAGCGGGCAGCCGCCATCAGAGATGATGCAGGCTTGGCCGGTGATTTCGCCTCTTTCGTTGATGCCGTTGGCGCCGATCAAAAGCAGTGGCGAGCCTTTCGCGATGAGCGAGTTTAGGTCGAACATTCTGCCATCTTCGTAGATGAAGGCGTGGAAGGAGGGGAGCGAAACCCCGACGACTTGGCCTTGATCGTTGACGTCGAGGGCTTCGCTGAGGTTATCGCCGGGGAGCACGCCGATGTCGCTCATCTTGCCGGTCTTCTTGGTCCAAACAAATGCGTGGAAATTTGGGGACAGGACGCCGCCAACGACGTCGCCGGGGAGATCGGAAAATCCGACGATGGTATCGCCGCGATGGTTGATGGCCATGGGAGTGTTCCAGCCTTGGCCGCCGAGATTGCCGAGGTTAATCACGTTGCCGTTTTCCCAGAGCAGTGCGTGCGCGGCGGTGAAAGCTCCGACGGACGTGTCGCAGGTGCCGGAGATGCCGACGATCTGGCCATTGTCGTTGATGGCGGTGGCGGCGCCGTCGGGATCGGGGACACCATTTTGAACGTAGGTGGGGAGCGCGATGATCTGGTCTAATCCGGGACCGTAAAGGACCGGGAGGAACTGGAGCACTTGCGGGATCACGCAGCTTGAATCATGGACCGTCGTTTCGGCCCAGCCGACGATCTGACCCAAATTATTTTCGCCGGAAGCGAATCCGTTGTTACCGCCGAGAGTGGGCAACGGATTCATCACGCCAAATTGCCAGACGAACCCAGTGCAGAGATGTCCCGTGGGGATGCCGGTGGGAGTGAAGGCGGTGCAACTCCAGGATTCGTTGTACGGATCTAGTGCAGCGGTTTCAGAAATGCCGGCGATCTGGCCGTGGTTGTTTTTGTTGGGCCACTGGACGTCACTATTGGGACCGCCGAGGGTGCCGAGGTCGAAGCGCAGTCCGTAAATCCAGACGGTGGCGTGCTCGGTAATATCTCCTGACTGATCGGCGGCGCCAATGGCCCAGCCGATGTTGTTGATGGTATTTCCTTCGCTGGCTGTTCCGCTGAGATTACCGAGATTAAATACGCGGTAGCGGTCGTGCTTGTCTTGCGCTGACAGCCGAGAAGGGAATACTAGCGCGGCAAATAAAATAATTATCAGGGTGAGGCTGGTTGTAAATTTGGCTTTCATGTTAGCTCCTTTGATTTTCGTGAAATCGATCGAACCATGGCCGCGCATTTTCTCCGGCATTTGAATAATTTGTAGCCGACCTAACTTTGGGTGAGAGGCCGGCCGAGCTGCGAAGACACGGTAGATTTTTTCGTGAAGAGAGGTTGGACGTTTGCGGACGCTGTTATGGACGAAAGTGGACGTTTTCGGGCGTGAATGCCGTGGGGTGAACGTGGTCCGAAAACGTCCAATTGTCGAGGCGGAATCGATTATGCTTAATGGCTAGGACAAATGACTCTCGATTGGCAAGTTTGTTCGCGGGCGAGGCTGTCGCGCGATGCGCGATTCGACGGCAAATTCTTTATTGGCGTGAAAGGCAGCGGGGTGTACTGCCGTCCGATATGTCCGGCGCCAACGGCGAAAGAGAAAAATGTGCGTTACTTCGCGACTGCCGCGGCGGCGGCGGAGGCGGGGTATCGACCTTGTCTACGTTGCCGGCCGGAAGCGTCACCGGCTACTCCGGCATGGTGCGGAACGTCAAACACGGTTTCACGGGCGCTGAGATTGATCGGCGAGACTGGACTGGAGGATGGAGGCGTGGAGGCGCTAGCGGAGCGGCTGGGAATTGGGTCGCGACATCTTCGGCGCCTATTTCTGAAACATCTGGGAGCGACGCCGACTGCGGTGGCGCACACGCGGCGTTTGCATTTTGCGAAGAAACTGATCGACGAGACGAATTTGCCGATGAACCAGGTTGCGATCGCATCGGGATTCGGTTGCGTACGAAGGTTTAATGCCGCGATTCAAAAGATTTATGGGCGGACGCCGACGCGTATTCGGCGGCTGGTTCGCGGGCGGACGGACCAGCCTGAAAACCAATATCTTTTCCGTCTGCGGTTCCGCGCTCCGTATCACTGGGATGGCATGTTAGCGTTTTTAGCGAAGCGCGCGATTCCGGGGGTGGAGGCGATTGAACAGGGGACGTACCGGCGGTCGATTTCTTTGAATGGGCGACACGGATATTTTGAAGTTTCGCTACAGGAGGGGATGGACGCACTAGCTGTGCGCATTCAATTTCCGGATCCATGTGCGCTGTTTTTTATCGTGGAGCGGATTCGCGCCATGTTTGACCTCGGCGCAGACTGGGTGGACATCGCGCGAACGTTGAAAAGCGATCCGGCGTTAGCGGAAAGGGTTCGAGGTGCGCCGGGGCTGAGAGTGCCGGGATGTTGGGATGGCTTCGAGCTGGCGACGCGTGCGATCGTGGGGCAAGTGATTAGTGTAAATAACGCTACTGCGATTGCGGGAAGCATCGCTAGAAAATTTGGGAAACCGTTTTCTGGGGCGGGCAAACTTATCCATCTATTTCCGACTCCCGAAGTTCTGGCCGACGCCGATTTGTCGGCGGTTGGTCTCACCAAGGCGCGAGCGGAAACCATACGAACGTTGGCTCGGGCTGTGTGCGACGGGCGAATCCGGTTTGAGGGGATTGTTGAGACCGATGATTTCCTGGCGCGACTTTGCGAGATTTCGGGGATTGGGACTTGGACGGCGCAATATGTGGCAATGCGTGCGCTCGGGGAACCGGATGCATTTCCAGCGGGTGATTGGGGGCTGCTTCGCGCGTTGAATTTGACGAGTTCTCGCGAGCTTGAAAGAAGGTCAGGGGCGTGGCGGCCGTGGCGGGCTTACGCGACTATGTATCTGTGGAATGGGTTTGGTGAAAATAAAGTCCGTGGGAGCAAGTCTGCTTCTTCGAGGATTCAAACTGCGGATGTGGGAAGAATCGAGCCTCGAAATTCTGTTCCCTCAGTTGCGTGACAACGCGGAGTACGCTGCAACGCTTTAGCTGGTTCTCTGTGAACTTTAGCTGGTAAATCAGAACGGAATTTCACTGATGGGCGATTCACCGATTGTGTCGCCGAGCGTGCCGGGGTGGGGCAGTGCTTTAGTACTGTTGCCGCGCTGAAGGCCGCCGCGCTGCATTTACACCTTGAATCCGATCCTGTTAGGCAATCAGAGCGTTCAACCGAGCGTGAACGTGATGGGCAAAGTTGTCACTACTTCCGTCGGTTTACCGGAAATAAAGAACGGGCAGTACTCCCCTTTGAGAACAGCGTCGATTGCCGCCTGGCGCAATGCGGTTGGTCCGCTGATGGCCTGAGCATTTGTGACGCGACCGTCTTTTCCGATAGTGATCTGCAAAATTACCTTGCCGGTAATGCCAGATCCACGAGCGCCGGAGGGATAGTGGGGCGGGACCTGCCTGAGAAGAAGAACTCGCATGGTGTCGCGTGGAATTTCGATCTTGCCGCTGGGAATTAAGACCGCGTCAGGCGGGGGTGTGAGGGCGGCATCGTTCACAGTGGACGATCGCCCGATCGTGTCAATGTGAAGGACCAGACCCGGCTTGCCGTCATTGATCTCACGTACGTCACTCGCAAGAAAATGTCCCTGAAATATGAGAATGTCGTTGTACATGGTGCCCCTATTTTGCCCTCGTTTGCATAGCGGAGGATCGGCTTGCCGGCCTCGAAGCAGGAAGCGCTAACGGCGGGAAAAATCAAATCTCCCTTTAGCGTAACGCATTGAAGATCGACTTTGCCGACTGAACGACGGTTGCTTTCCAACCGGAGGCCCGTCAGGTCCGGGGCCGCTGGAATTGGCTCGAGAAGCTCGATGCGCACGAGAGTTTCCTGTGCGCCCGGCCAATTCTGGTTTCCGCTGCGATAGAGACCACTATCGGTGGCGAAATCCGTTCGGGTAAACTTCGAACTGGTGTAACTGCGCTTGTATTTGTTTTCTGAAACCCACAATTCTTCGTAACTTCCGGAGTCTTGAGTTTGGCCCTTGTCGTTGAAGATTTGATAACTCACACGGAGATGCCAAGGCGCAGGCAGGGGATTGTTTAGGCCATTGAGCTTTGCCGCGGTATCGAGGATTGCGGCGGCATCCTTCGGCACGGCGGGCAAGACTTGCGCGGCGGGGTTTCGGTTTGAGTTGGACTCTGCGCGGGTGCCGGGAACACGGCGTCTTGCATTCGTGGAGCGAACCCGATTAGAAACGCGATAAACAGGACCGCATTGTTGGAAGCTAATTTCACGGGACTACCGTTGGCGCTAGCGCCGTCCTAACTATGGGGAAACGTTCCAGACGTATAGGAAATTGGCATCGCTGGCGGTGGCCACTTTACGGCCGGCTTTGCGAGTGGCGCGATTCAAGGCGGAGCGGACTTTTTCCTTGGAGACGTTCAGGTCGGCCAGGGGAATCTTGATAGCGGCGCCGCCTCTGAGCCGGGCCAAATCTTTAAGAATTATGGTTACCAGTTCTTTGTGTTTTCCGTTGCGACCCTGCGGAACTTCCGATTGCACCATAGTGGCAAAATGTGCCGGGGCAACCGTGTTGTGAGCGCGCGCCATGTTTCACCCTCCGAGAACGCGATACGTTAAACAAAAGCATTCTTAACGTACCGTAGTAGTATCACACGTATAGCAAAACGCGCAAGAGAAAAACAACTTACGCGAAAGGCAGCGCAACCGCGCCAACACGGACGACTAACGCCTGGTTTTAGTTCTTTTAAAGATCTGACCCGTACGCCGGGGAGCCTGTTAGCGTGCCCAGGTGTTCCAGGAGGGTTCCTTGATCAAGACCAAAACGCACTTCGCACAAGTTTCGCTGGAGATTGTGAAAGAGATCGTTGAAAAGCAGAGCGAGGTCAAAATCGCACCGGGGGTCGCGGCTGAAGCGACGGTCCCGTCGCTGGGCAAAATCAAACCGAGAACATTTGAAAGACGCCGGTGAACGCGGAGGCGCAGAGAGGAGCAAGAGCCATGATTCATCCAATCGATATTTTTGAGATAGAAGGCGCGGCGGTGCGCTGGATTGGCGCAGCGCCGACACTGGAAGAAGCAAAGGCACGGATCAAGGAGCGGGCCACGAAGTCGGCCGAGAGATTCATTCTTCTAGACCAGAGAACGGGAAATAAACTTTACGTCGAGGGCGGCCGGGAAGTGCTCAGCCCAGGGGAAAGATGAAGACAACGCTCCGTGTTTTGGTGGCGGATGATCACGCCTTGATGCGGCGCGGGATACGAATGCTCATTGAGGCGCAGGATGGGTGGCGTGTGTGCGGGGAAACTCATCGGGGCGATGACGCGGTGGCACAGGCTGGGAAGCTGAACCCGGACATTGCGATTCTAGACCTGAGTATGCCGGGCCTGAATGGATTAGAGGCGGCGAAGAAGATTCGCGAAGTATCTCCGGGAACGGAAATACTGATTTTGTCGATGCACCATTCCGACCAATTGATTCTCGACATACTCGAGGCGGGGGTGCGCGGGTACATCGTGAAGTCAGATTCGGACCGCGATCTGGTTACCGCTTTGGAAAATCTTTCGAGGAAGAAACCATTCTTTTCGACTCACGCCACCGAACTGATTTTGACAAAGTATGCTTTGGGGCAGCAGGTGGATGGTGACGGCGCTGAGATGACGAGGGGCCGTCTAACGCCGCGGGAGCGCGAAATTATTCGTTTGTTGGCGGAAGGAAAGAGCAGTCCAGCGATAGCTGCTGTTCTGGGATTAAGCCCGAGACAATCGATACGCATCGCTCCAACATTATGCGGAAACTTCGTGTGCACACTACAAGTGAGCTGGTGCGTTACGCAGTACGAAATCAAATCATCGAGGCGTAACACTCTTCGTTGCGGGCGGAAATTGATTGGGAAAGCTCGGCCGTAGCAACGAAAATCAATCGCGCAGTGGCGTAAAACAGATTTCACCGTTCATAACGGCTTCGACGGCCGGGACCAAATCCTGTGCCATGCGAGCTTATAAACGAAGTCTTTTGCACCGATATTCAGAAGCTCGCGTGAAAACAGCCAAGACCGGGCCGCATCATCACGGCGAACTCGAAACGGTTATTTATGTGGTTCGAGGGCGAGCGCGATTCCGTTGGGGAGATCGCTTGGAATCTGTGGGTGAAGCGGGGCCTGGAGACTTTGTGTACGTTCCGCCTTATGTACCGCACCAGGAGTTGAACGCGAAGAAGGATGAGCCGGTGGAAGCGGTGATCGTTCGCAGCGGGCAAGAGCCGGTGGTGGTGAATCTGGACATTGCTAGTCCTGAAGATGATGTAAATAAGGATGAGCCGGATCCCTTTCATTCTACTCCGGGCAAGTCTTAAATAGAGAAGCAGGTCCCTCGAGACAATCCGCGTAGTGCGCGGATTTCGGGATCACAACGTAAAAGAAAACGTCAAAGGAAAAAACTCAAGAAAGATGCCGGGCGGCCCGGCGCCACGAAAGCGAAAACACTGGGGCTTAGGCGTTCGAGGTGGTGAACGCCTGCTTTACTGCGGGCTTTAAGAGATAGGACAGCATAAAAACGGCGATAGCAACTACGAGCAGGTGGCAAAGAAGCGATAGGGCGATTGGCATCAGCAAGAATCTGCGGAAAGCGAAAAGGCCGAGTACTGTGCATACTGTGCCCAAGCCAATCGAGACGATGGACGCACTCCAGGCCCATTCGCGCAATTCGAACAACGCCGTCGCCAAACCTGCGACGACTGCTGCAAGAATTATCAGCGAAATGCTGCCTCCAATGGCCATGCCGGTGATTGCGGTAGTGGCTGGATCGAAACCGTCTCCCGTCATAGTCATGATAGCGATGAACGCGAAGGCGAGACAGACGAGAGTAAGTACCGCTGCTACGATTACTGTAAGAGTGGCGATGAGTGTTACGCCTACTGGCCGTTTCATGTCTGCGCTCTCCTGTAGCGTGCGCATCATGATCGGTTTTGGGCTTGCGGTGGTATCGGGTGCATGCGGTAGATGCGTGTAAAAGGTTCCTGTAGGTCGGAAGTAGCTTCGCTTGCCAACAAACGACGGCAGGGATTCGTATGCGTTCGGAACTCGCGAATGCGTGATATTGTGCTGCGCGCTGCAGGTCCTCAAAAGACAAGAAACATATAGGCATAAGGGCGAATGCTGCCGTCGAATTTTGGCACGCGGCTTATTTGCCGGGCCGGGCGATGGCCGAACGCTGCGTCCTGATGGTGCAGCACGGCGGTCACGGGTCGGTGATGATAGGACTGGCGGCGGGAACTCCTGCTGGGGTTATTCCGACAGTTACGGAGCGTGAGAGCAACGCGCGCCGTGTACTGGCGTTAGGCGCTGGAGAGATTGTGTTACCTGTTAATGGCGCGGACGGCGAAAAGCGAATCGATGTGCAGGAATTCGGCTCGAAGGTGCAGCGTGTGTTGAAAGAGCCGGAGTATCGCGCGTGGGCTCGGCGGATGGTGCCCGCTAGCCGTTAACGAGGGAGTGGGCGCGAGGGTAGGGGGATCAGTCCGAAGAAGACCAGGAGCATGCAGATGCCTATGGCCAGGATGATTAGGGTGGGGGCCCAGTAATTTAAGGGATGTTGGGAGCGGTCGTAGCCGCCGGGCGGGCAGCCTTTGTAATAGCCTTTTCCGGTTACCAGACTGTAGCCGGCCCAGCCAATGCTGACGAGTCCTAGCAGCAGGAATGGCATTCGTTTGCGCCTCGCGGTACTGCTCGCTGCGCTCACGCGTTTAGCGGTGAACAGTCATTAAGCTAAGAGTGCGAGAACACTGTCAAGTTAAAAACTGATCTTTAGGATTTGGCCGTTGTTGCCAACGAACCAGCCTTGAGGACTCGCGAAAGCGACAGCCCAGTAGCCGCTCACGGTCGGCAGTTGACACCGGCTCTCCAGGTTTCTCCGCCGTTCGTGGTTACGACATAAGTCCCCCCAGTTCCGGCGGCCCAAACAACCTCAGAGTTCACAGGACTTACAGCAATCAGCAGTTGATTGGTGCCGCTGGTTTGCGGCGTGAGCGTGGGCTGAGGAATTGTTTGGGCGAAGGTGACGGCGGCGGAAGCGGCCATCAAAAACACGGCTCGCAAAAGTTTGGAGTCGGAATCCCCCGTGAAGCATTGGTCCAGTGTGCAGGAGTATAGGAATGTCGTCGAAGAGTGTCAAGGTTAGCGAAGGTGAGTTTGGGTGAAAGGCAAGGTTCGACTTGCACCGGCGTGTACTGGGAAAGGCAGCGTCAGGTGCGGGCGGCTTTCGAAACGGCGAAGCTGTCTTCCAGCATCTGAAAGCGGACGATTTCACCGTTCGCCACGGTGAGGGCGATGGCGAAATCAGTGTTGATGATCTTGCCGGATGACTTGATCCTGGACGCAAGCGTGCCGAGAATCACGGCTCGAGCGTCGTTGGCGAGAATGTCGCGGACTTCGAAGCTGATCCGCTCCAGTATCGCACGCGAGTCGGTGATGAAGTCGAGAATCGCAGACTTGCCGGACTTTTTTCCGATCCAGGGGAGAACGCCGGTGTCGCCCGCTATTTCCCACTCCATGGTGTCGCTGAAGAGGCTGGCGATTTCAGGTGGTTCGGCAGCGGTGCCTATACGACGTAGAAATTCCTGCGCGAGGTGAAGAGGAGCGTTCGGAGTTGTGGACATTTTGAGATTCTTGTACTGGGTTGCGCGCAGCGTCAAGGTGATTCGAGCTGAAAGGCGGGTCGAGCTAAGGTATTCGCTGGTGCAACCTCAACATCTTCATGGGCCTCTCAGACCGTGGTGTGGAATCAAAATGCAAAAGTGTGCAGAACAGCACAGACGGATGTCTTGTGAATGACTAGTCTTCTTAAACGCGCGGGTATTTCCTGGGAAGGGCCTTGCGCAGTTGAGAGAGCGAGAAAGGGAAGGGTTCTCGCTCTTAGCGACAAGGAGATGGAAACATGCTTGGGCTACTTGCTGCAGTGCTGATCGTTCTTTGGCTGCTCGGATTTTTCGCGTTTCACGTGACCACCGCTTTTATTCACCTCGTACTGGTTGTGGGGTTGATATTACTGGTCCTGCATTTCGTGCGAGGCAGCGCATCCGCGTAGAGTTTTAACGAGTCTTCCGCATAAACGCTTCGGAAGGGCCAACCTTCCGCAGCCGCGGTTCTGATCCTGGAGGTCAGCGATGATAATGATACAAAGATTAATTGCCGTGGTGTGTCTGGGGTTGATTGCAAGCACAGCGGTTTATGCACAGAACAAAGAACAGAAGCGGTTGGAAAATTCCGGGGATGTGATGCAGGAAATTATGGACATTCCGGACAATATTCCTCAGTCGGTAATGGATAAAGCGAAATGCGTGATTGTTTTTCCGTCTGTGCTGAAGGCAGCGTTCGTGGTGGGCGCTAGCTATGGGCGCGGAGCGATGGTTTGCAGGACCGGTCAGGATTTTAGAGGGCCGTGGGGCGCGCCAGCAATGTATGCGCTGGAAGGCGGCAGCATTGGATTTCAAATCGGCGGACAAGCCACCGATCTCGTTCTGTTGATCATGAACGACAGGGGGGCGAGTTCGATTCTGGATAGCAAAGTGAAGTTGGGTGGCGACGCGTCGATTGCGGCGGGACCTGTTGGCCGCGACGCTAGTGCTGACACGGACGCTTACATGCGTGCGGAAGTGCTTAGCTATTCGCGCACACGCGGTCTATTTGCGGGCGTTTCACTGGAAGGTTCCACGCTGCGTCCAGACGACGATGCTACTGCGGACGTTTATGGCCGGCATCTCACAGCAAGGGAAATCATATTAGGCGGGCACATCGAGGTTCCGGAATCGGGACGCCACTTGGTAACTGTGTTACAGAAGAATGCGCCCTGGAATGAATCGAAAGTATCCGCAAGTAAGTAGCCGGTTGCAACAGTTGTAACACTGCGTTGATTGTCTGTCCGAGAGTTTGGTGAAGATAGTTTCACCAAGCTCTCGGATTATTTTTTTCCAAATCCCAAGCATCTGTTCGCCTCGAAAAGCGTTAGGACTGCAAGGAACCCATGCCCGTCTGAGGAACTTTCCGGCGATTCCGAGGAGCGTCATTGCCGGTTTAGCGTGAGGGTGCCGCGCTGAAGACCGCGGCGTTACATTTAACACCTTTAGGCTGGCGTCCGGACTGGTTGCGACCTAGGGTATTTGGCGCAGATTTATACAGCATTTGGAAAGGGGCCGGATTGTAACTCGCTGCGGCAAACGAGACTCTTTATAGCGCGGGCTTTAGGGAGGCGGCATGAACCAAGGGGGCGGCCAGTCGAGGATGCATGTCTCTGGCTTGATCGGCCGGCTGGTCTTTGGCGTTGCATGGATTGCGCATCAACAGTTCTGCTTTTGGTCGTCCGTAGCGATGCAGGACACTGAGATTCGCAATCGTAGAAAAAAGTGAATATACGCGGCACTGTGCGGTATTGAACATTTCCGCGGCCTTGCCATTGCTAACGTAGCACCGTGTGAATCGCTCTAAGACTACAAAAACTTGCATGTTGTTAGTGTAAGAAAACGAAAAGGAGACTTCGATGCTATTGCTCATCATTATTTTGATTTTGTTGTTTGGCGGTGGCGGCGGTTATTACGGGTATTCGCGCTGGGGTGCAGGCGGCGGGCTCGGGATCCTGGGCACGGTGTTGCTGATCGTGCTGGTGCTTTACCTGCTTGGGGCTGTGCGGTTCTGACTTTTTTTCCGGCGTTTGGGTGGCTGACGGCGGATAAAGTCGTGCCAAGTTTTTGTGGGGCGCGCGGCATGCCTGCCGCGGCAGGCGGGCAGCGCCCTGCAAGAGCTTTGGGGCCCCGGTGTGTGAATCTTTTACTTTGCACGCAGTGAGATAGTTGCCAGTCAAGTTTGTTTGCAACATAAATCGGCCAAGGAGGCAATTATGAAGCAGAGCAGCAGGGATCAAGCAGAGGGCAAGCTTCACGAAGTGAAGGGTAAGGTGAAAGAGAAGGTTGGTCGCGCTACCAATAATCCGAACCTGGAAGATGAAGGAACGGACGAGAAGGTGGCCGGCAAAGTTCAGAAGAAAGTCGGACAAGTGGAAAGAGTGTTCGAGAAGTAGTTTTCTTTGATTGAATGCGGATTGGTGTGCGGACGTTCGTCTTACGCGCGGACGTCCGCACGCATTTTTTAAAGCGCTCGGAAATGTTCAAGTGGGATGCCGCAGCAAAAGTCTCCTCTCATGACACGCCTCATTGCAAATTTCGTTCAAACTTTCAAGGCAGAGAATTCCCGTGGTCACCGAAAACTCAAAGCCCGCACCCTTGCGCTTCACTCTGGACTTCCGCACGATTCGCCGTGGCCTGTAAGATTTGGCGTTAGATTGATTCGCAGGACGACCGGGATAAAGCTCCCGGCACTACAAAGAGAAGGGTAATGGAAATGCCACAGAGGACAGGCGCGGATCCCGTTCTTCTTTTTGCGGTGCTGGCATGTTCACTTAGTGCAATCGGGGTACAGAGCCAACAAAACCCGCGGGGGACGGGAGCGCGTCAGAATCAGACGAACATTGAAAGCGACCAACAGGCTGCGAACGCGCAGGACGAGAATCTGCGTAAACCGGAACAGGACAAGACAAACACTCCAGGCGCGGGGGTGCATGTGGCGCCGACTGCCATAACTTTTCAGGACACTACGGTGGGCAATACCAGCGCGGCGAAAGCAGTAACGCTGAGGATCGATGGCGCGGCATTGACGATGGGAGCAGTGGTCATCAATAACGGGGAGTTTTCCATGTCGAACTCAATATGTACTGGCACCGTGACCGCCAATTCCAACTGTGCGATTGAAATTAATTTAAGCCGACGCAGATCGGAGTGCAGAAGGCGTTGTTGACGATTACGGATTCGGATAAATCGAGCCCGCAGACGGTAACACTCGTTGGAAATGGGACTTCGCCGGCGTCTCTATCGCCGAGCACTACGACTTTTGAGACGGAAGTGAATGGGGCGACGAGTCCGAAGAAGACGATTACCTTGACGAATCATTCCGATACCAAAATTACGGGGATCAGCGCGGGAATTGGCGGGACGAATGCGGCGGATTTCGCGTTGATACCGGAAAGCGAGTGCGCTGGCTCACTGGAAGCGCATGCGAGTTGCACGTATATGGTGAGGTTTACTCCTTCAGCGCTCGAGGCGGAGACCGGGGAGTTGAGTGTGATCGATAGCGGCGGCACGCAGACGGCGCATTTGATGGGGAACGGCGCGGGGATGAAAATCAGCGGCTCGTTGGCATTTGGCACCGTGACGAATCCGGGCACAAAAATTCTGTCGGTGACCCTTACGAACGGAGGGTCGATGCCGGTCGCGGTTGGTTCTCCGGCGATATCCGGTTCCAGCGACGCAAGTTTTGGCATTGTGCCTTATAGCGCGGGGCCGCCCGTTTACAGCTCGTGTATAAACGATGTGGTGATTTTGGCGAAAGGGCAATCGTGCACGATCTCGGTGCGGTTCACCCCGGTCGCAGGGAGCGGAAAGACGTCCAAAGCAACGCTGAACATTTACGAGAGCGACGGGACTACGCCGGGCACGGTTACCATCTCGGGGACAAATTAGAGTTTCTTGCCGCATGGTGTCGCACCCCGCTCCCGCCTTCACAGGATCTCAGTGATTTTGTCTGCTGGGAGCGAAAAACAGATCCCTCAGGGCAATCCGCAAACATCGCGGATTTCGGGATAACCACGTCAAGAGAAAGCCTTTCGAAGATTGGTAGGTCTGCCGCCTATGTCGTAAGGCTTGCTGCGGAATGGCAAACGAGAGAGAATGAGCGCCGTTGTACGTACTTCTACTTAACGACCTTGACTTGGGGAGGATCGCCGTGGCTGACAATCAATTGTCGGAACAGAAGAGCAGTTTGGTAATTCGCGTGCCGCTTTCTGCGAATAGCTATGCATCCATTTATTACGCGAGCAGCGATGGGGCGCAGATGAGCGAGCGCGAGTGGTGGCACTTGAAACAAGTGGTGGAGCTCGCGAGCAAAGTTTTCGTGAAGCAGGAAGAGAGAGCGCAAGCAGCGTCAGCAGGGGCGTAGTAGGCCGCAGTTGCGGCCGCTGGGATCCGATGCGGAAAGCGGCGGAAGAACCTCGGCTGGCGCGGTTGACGGAGATTTGTTTAGCGCTGCCGCAAGCTACGCGCGATGTGCTGGGTAACCACGCGGGGTTTCGCGTACGCAAGAGAGTGTTTGCGTATTTTTTGAACGATCATCATGAGGACGGGATTGTTTCCGTCTGCGCTAGAGTGCTGCCGGGGGACAACACCGCGCTGATCGCGGCGCAGCCTGAACGATTTTATATGCCAGCGTATATTGGGCCGAGGGGGTGGGTGGCGCTGCGTTTGGATCGGGGCGCGGTGGATTGGAAGGAAGTGGCGGAGTTGGTGAAGACTAGCTATCAGTTGCTTGCTCCGAAACGAATCGCTGCAAAGCGCTAAAATTTGGCCTCAGGACCTTCTCTGAATCGAATCCTCATCTTATTTTTGGACCTCACTCTCACACGCTTCGCGATTAAGAAGTCCGAGTCCGGTCGCGATGAATCAACTGAGTTGGATGGTACGGTCGTCGATATGAACGGTGCCCGTCTTCCGAAGGCGGTCGTAGATGCGGTAAGCATACGTGGAGAAAAGTATGTGACTCAGACCGCCGATGACGGAACCTCCGGATTTTTAGTACCCCAGGTGTTTATCGCCTTCGCGCAAGTAGAAGCGGTTTCTGTGAGGCGCGGAGAGCGGCGGTTGCGCTAACGGGTCAAGCAAAGCTCGAATTCAACTTCCAGTTATTTATTTGCCCGTAGGTTGATGTCAAGCAATCGGACGACTCTACGTATGTGCCAATCACCGATCCCACTCCTCGAAATCGTGTCGAAGAAGTAGGCCCGGTCACTGCTAACGGACTCAGACCCCTGATATCTTATGGCAAGCGCGAAACCAAGGGTATTTCTGTCCACTATTCTGGCCTCGTCATCGACGCTCGGAAATTCCCAGCGATCTATACTTACGATAGGTTAACCGTAAAAGCTGATGAAATGGACTATTCCACGCTAGATAGTTCAATTCACGCGATCGGGCGTATCGTTCTGGAGCACGGCCACTCACGAAAAGGATCTTCAATCCAACTTTCTTTCGACTGTTACAACCCAAAAATCAAACTAGGGAAATAGTGCGAGTCTTTTTGTGAGTTGGGTCACCGAAGATGACATCAAACCCGCCGGCCTGAAGGCCGCTGCTGCAGAGTCAAAGTCTCGGTATTTACAAACAAGCCGCAAGGCCAACACGTCGGAATTTACAAAAAAGTGACAATTGGGAGACATCACGCAGACATAGCGCGTCTGGGTGCTGGATATATTGCGCGGGCGTGTGGGGGCTGTGGGAACGTGGGCAGGATTACCACTACAAATAAGGCTACCACGCTAAGGAGAATTTTTTATGAGCAGTGTAAAACTTTCGACCCAGCGATTGTTGGATCTTGGGCGGTGTTGCCGGACCGATTTTGGTTCTCTTGTAAGCAAACTGATGATGGTTGCGGCGGTGGCTACTTTGTTGGCTGGGGGAGCGGGCGTTGCGCGCGCGCAGGACAGCGATTTGCCGCAGCCTTTTCTGCCGGCGCAGGTTCATCCTGTTTCTACCGTGCCGTCAAATGGAGATGTGAATCCGTATGGGGTTGCATTTGTTCCACCGAGGTTTCCGACCGGGACAGTGGCGGTTGGCGACATTTTGGTTTCCAACTTTAACGATAAGCGGAATCTTCAGGGAACTGGGACGACTATCGTGGACGTGCCCGCGGCGCTGGGCACTTCGGTGACCGTATTTTTTCAGGGCAAAGGACTCCTGGGGCTGACTACGGCTTTGAATATCTTGCGCGAGGGATTTGTGCTGGTGGGGAATTTTCCGTCGCCGGATGGCACTTGCGGAAATGCGCGGCCAGGCTCGATTTTGGTGATCAACAGCAGCGGCCAGGAAGTGTCGGCAATTGCGGAACCGGAGTTTATTAACGGGCCGTGGGACTCGGCGCTTTACGATGAGGGAGATAAGGCGAAGTTTTTTGTGGCGAATGGATTGAGCGGGACGATCGTGCGGCTGGACTTGGTGGTTAGTTCGAGTGGAGTGACAGTGGACGGATTTACGCAAATCGCGTCGGGATATTTGCATCAGTGCGATCCGGTGACCTTTGTGGATGCGCCTACGGGCCTGGTGTACGACCCAACACTGGATGTTTTGTATGTGGCTTCCAGTGCAGACAACGCTATTTTCTCCGTTTCCGGTGCGGGAAGTGCGACGAGCGATAACGGGCGGGGAAAAATTATCTACTCAAGCACGAAGCGGCTGCATGGACCGCTGGGAATGATCATGGCACCGAATGGGGATCTGGTCGTGGCGAACAATGACTCGATTAACCCTGATCCGACGCAACCGAGCGAGTTGGTGGAATTCACGACTACCGGACGATTTGTAAAAGAGATATCGGTGGACTCGAATTTCGGTGGATCGTTTGGACTGGCGGTGGAAACGCAGGGCAACACCGTGCATTTTGCGGCAGTGGACGATAACGTCAGCACTCTGTTGGACTGGCAGTTTCCGCTGCAATAGGTCGATGGTCGATGACGCATCAGGGCTGCGCCCCTACAGAGACTCTTTCGGGTTTGAAATGTTTGACGGAAGGGCTAACCCCTGGTTTGTAGTGAAGCTCTGCGCCTCCGTGGATTGTCAGCGCACCGGAGGCGCAGAACTTTTCTCAGGCGTGATACGGTGGGAAGCGGGCCCTGGGCAGACGGCGAAAGGCCGAAATCAAGTGGAACGAACCGTTCATTTGGGACCATTCGCGCGAAATCAGGTTGAGTTACGGCCGAGTTCGCGGTATAAGTCAGGTGTTGTGGCTTCAACACGTCCAACCCGGAATCGGCTGCGGCTTGCGATGGTGGTAGCGCTATTGTTCAGCGGGCTTGCGCTGGCTGAGTTTCCGGAACTGCTGCAGCTGAAAGACGACACGTCGAACGACTTTACATTGGTGGTAGCCAGGCAGGAGGTGACCTCGCCGAACTACGCGGCGAAGTCCGGGCCGACGCCGGCTGCAATTTTCATAAAAGAACGCAGCATTCAGGCACCCATTTCTCCTCTTGCACTTTCGTTTTCGGATCCGGTAGTTCAATCTTCGATCGATTATCTGCATCTGCTCTGCGTCCATCGAACGTAAACCTCTCTTTTTTTCCAGAAGGCATTCCGCTTTCCATCTTTACGAAACTAAATTGACACTTCCGTCGAATTAATCGACGGGACTAATCATTTTGGGAGTGCTTCAAAAAAAGGGAGCAGGTACGTCAATGAAACTTTATTCAATTGATTCAGATCGAGACGCATTAAAGAAATATTTACAGGAACTGATTTGCGATGTCAGCAGTCCACAGGAAGTCGATGTGCTGGTGGAAGCCCTGAATTCGTTGGGGGGGTCGCCGGGATTTGGTCCGGAAGTGGAGCTGGAAAAGCGATTCAGGGTGGAACATGGTAAAAACGAAACCGAATCGCGGAAGGTTCCGGGGACGAAGCGAAGCGCAGCGGGTTCCTAGCAAAAAAAACACGGGCGAAGCGCGTGCCAGGACAGACGCTTCGCCCGTTTTCTTCACGTGGGAGAAACTACCGCGGGTGACCGCCACCGCTTTCTGCATGGGGAGTGGCGGATTGTCTTGACTGCATCTGCTGAGTTTGCTGCGTGTGGCGCTGCTGCATTTGCTGCGTTTGCTGCGCGTGACGCTGTTCCATCTGCTCCTGCTTTTGTTGATTGGCCTGTTGTTTCTGAGCCTGTTGATGTTCCTTGTCCTGCTGTGCTTGTAACTTCTGGCGTTCCTGTTGCTGCTTGTTATAAAGCTTGTCCTGCTGCTGTTGGTACTGCTTATCGAGTTTAGCGTTCCCGGTGTTTGGAGCAGCCGGACGTTCTGCTGCGGGCAGATCGTTCGGATGAGTGTAAGTTCGGGAGCCGCCGTTCTCGGTCCGGGCGCCATTTTCCTCCGGACGTCCGCCAGCTTCATTGCCGCGCACTGCGCCGTTGCCATGGAAATCGCTCGCTCTGGCTGTAGCAACCGTAGCTGGGCGTCCATGATTGCGTGAGAAGCGTTGTTGCGGATCGGAGCGAGCGGCTTCCCTAAATTGGGTTTGCGCGGCTACCGGACCGACATGCCGTTCGCGAGCTGCGGCTTCTTCCTGCGGAGTTGCACGAGCGTCGACTCCACCGTGGCCGTTATAGCTCACGTGGACGTTGTTATGGATGTCCACATGTTCGGTATAAACATTATGGAATCCGCCGCCGACGTGCCAGACGTCCGTGTTGTAGAAGAAATGGCCGCCTTCCCAGCGTCCGCCGTAGAAGCCAGTGCCGAACCAACCGAAGCCGTAATTGATACCGCCATAAAAACCGACGGTCGGGCCCCAGAAGCCAGCGTTCCAAATGAAGCCGGATCCGCCCCAGCCCCACCATCCAGGAGTCCAGAGGAAGCCGACTTCGGGCGGTTCAACCCAAGTGCCGGGAACCCAGAAATAATCGCCCGCATCGTAATCGTAGTCCCAGTATCCCGGGGTCCAAAAATAGCCGTCACCGGGACAAACCGGCTGGTCGTAAACCAGCAGCGGCGGTGGTGCGACAGCGATGGCGACACCGACATGCACTTGTGCGTGCAGCGTATTCGGGACAGCCATCATTAGGATTGCAAGGAATACCGAACCAACAACAAACTTCAAACGCATTTGCTTCCTCCTGGCCGGTCTCCGTCGATTGCCCCGGTCGTGATGACCTACGTGGAGCTGCGCGGATTAAACGGCATTTTCCCTTGGCCCAGTGAACGCCGGTAGCTGAAACCGGCTGCGTGCGGTAGTTGACCATAAAGACTTTAGCGCAGCCATACATAAATTCGTGTATTAGGCGCAGGAAGGAATAGCAGCAAACTTTGGGCAAATTCACCCGAACAAGTACAATGGCTAGACAAAATGCTGGGCAGGATGCCGAGCGAAAGGCCGCGGAGCTTCATTCATACCTAAGGCTGCTGCGCCAAGTATTTTTCTAGCGGAGTCCAATAGCGGATGTGCCAGCCGGGGTCGAGGTGCGCGTAATCGCCCTCAGGAAAGCCGGTGTGATCGAGGATGACCGTGGTATGCGAAGCGTCGCCCTTTAGTTCAAATTTGACGATGGAATAAATGCCGGGATCCCAACTGGCGGGGCGCCAGGCCTGAACGATTCGCTGGTTGGGGACCAGTTCCACATTGCGTCCCCCTATCATCCCGCCGAACATAGTGAAGGCGCCTCCGGCGTCGCGGCTGATATCGGCGGACATGCCGGTGAAGGCGGCGAATTGTTTAGAGTCGAGCAGGATTTCGTACATTTTCTGCGAGCTGACTTTTAGATCGATCTCCTGATGAAGAGAAGTGCGAGTTGCGTCCGTGCCGGTGCTTTGCCTTTCGGTCATTGATTGCGGCGCTTTTCCGAAGAGAGAGGACGACGTAGCCACAACGCCTAACGTTGCGGCTGCTCCGCTTAGCAATTGCCGGCGGCTCGGCGACTTTTTTAGTTCGATTGAATCGCTTCTCTCGCTCATTGCGTTTCTTCTCCCCTCATGAACTTCGCGAACTCCATGCGTGGTACATCAGACCATCGGACCAAACTATGTTCAAGATAATATTTTGAGAGAGTGCAATGATACCGGCATGCTGCGGCACGTCACGAATTAGGAGGGCTTATGCCATATCCCATTGGGCATCGCGCTGAGGTGAAAGCGAAGATCGTGCAGAGCGCACGTCGGCTATTTAATCGCTACGGATTCGACAGTGTTTCGATCGCGCAGATTATGGCGGGCGCGGGACGCACGCATGACGGGTTCTATAGCTACTTTGGCTGCAAGAGCGAGTTGTACAGCGAAGTGTTGGAGTGTTTTTTCACCGATCCGAACTGGAAGAATTGTTGGGAAGGCATAAAGGTGGATTTGGCGTCGGCGAACGTAGGGCCGCAAGTAGTGCGCGCATATTTGTCCCAGCAACATTTTGACGACGTGGAGAATTCGTGCCCGATGGCAGCCTTGCCTTCTGATGTTACGCGCAGCGGGAAAAGTGTGAAGCGGGCGTTTGAAACGGTGTTCAAAGCGATGGTGAGCGTGCTGGAACGCAGCTCAAATGAGCGCGGGAGACAGCGGCGAGTGACGGCGCAGGCGGTGGCGGCTTTATGTGTGGGCGGAATGGTGGTGGCGCGGGCGTTAGACGACAGAAAAGTTGCAGATGAGTTGCGGAGTGCCTGCACCAGTGTGGCGTTGAAGCTTGGAGGCTGGTCGAAGAATGGGCGCGGTTAGGGAAGCCAAATGTTGGCTCCCCGCGGCTAAGCGAAAACGAAGAAGGGATCTTTGCGCATCGCTTTATCGACGGCTTTGAGCAAGCGGGAGCCTGACTCGTTCTTGGTGATGAATCCGCAGAGGCCAATCTCCCTGGCTGCCTTAGCTAAGGCAGCCAGACGGTGGGAGGAGAGCATCAGGATGGGTATTTCGGGGAAGACGCGAAGGATTTGTTGCGAGGCTTCCAGCCCGTCCATCACTGGCATGGTGAAATCCATGAGGACAATGTCGGGCTTTAACTCCTTAGCCAAGCGCACGGCCTCTTCGCCGTTGCGCGCTTCAGCGCAAACCTCGATGTCGGCTCGAGAAGTTAGAATCGCGCAAACACCTTTTCTTACGGTTTCGTGATCGTCGGCAATCAGAACACGCAGCTTTTGCATCGATTGTGAATACTGGGTCTCGGTTGCTAAACCGAATGACCAGTTAAGCGCAGGTTGGCGGGCGGGAGGAATACGAGGTTCAATGTAGGACGCTCTAGAGAAAACAGCGAAAGCCTTGCGCGCTAACCGTGCACACATCGCGGGGAACTTACATTTTGTGACCGTTCTTATTCGTAGCGGAGCGCGATCATGGGATCGACTTGCATGGCGCGTCGCGCGGGAATGTAACACGCCAGAGACGTGATGATACACATCAGCGCGCCGATGCCGCCGAAGGTGACGAGATCTGCAGCGCTGACGCCGTAGATGATGTTGGACATAAGCTGGGCCACACCGAACGCTATCGGCAGCCCAATTATCAATCCTACGAAAGTGAGAATCAATCCCCGTCGAAGTACAAGCCGGAGAACTTCGCGCGGCCGCGCGCCTAACGCAAGGCGGACGCCAATTTCGTGAGTGCGCTCTGTTACGGCGTAAGCCATCACTCCATAAACGCCGATGGATGCCAGAAGAAGTGCGATGACGCCCATCAGAGTCATCATGGTGGCGACGTAGGAGAGGCCGAGGATATGGTTTTCGATTACTTTTTGGAAAGGCGTTATGTCGAAAACGGGCTGGTCCGTGTCGATGCGGGCGATCTGGGCGCGAGCCGCCGCGGCATATGAATATGGATCGCGGTTTGTGCGGATAGTTAGGAAAACTAAATCAGTGGGAGATTGCTGGTAGGACATGTAAACGGTGGGCATCTCCTGGCGGTCGTACGGTTCATAGTGAACGTCGCCGGCGACGCCCACGATCTGAGCCCACGGAGTTTTGGAATCTTCCGCGCCTATTTTGATTAGCTTCCCGAGTGGATTGTGTCCTGGGAAGAATCGCTGAACGAAACCTTGATCGACTACGGCGACCTGAGGCTGATCGGGACCGTCGGTGTCTGAAAGAAAACGTCCCTGACGAAGCGGGATATTCATGCCGTGAAAATAATTCGTGCTGACGGAATTGATGTTGATGGTGACGTCTTCGCCGGGTTGCTTCTGGCGGCCTTGGATAACGATGGGTTCGCCGTCTTGTTCGCCGCTGGAGGGTAGCGCGGCTGCGACGATGGAAGTTTGCACCCCGGAAAGGGACTGCAGGCCTTCAAGGGCGCGGTCGTAGAAGGCGACGCGTTGTTGCGGCGTTTTGTATTTCGACAGGGGCAGGCTGACGCGCATGGTGAGCGCGTTTTCCGGATTAAGATTGGGATTTTCGGTGAGTAGCGCGCGTACACCTTTAGTCATCAGACCTGCGCCGACCAGCAGAATCAAAGACAGGGAAACTTCGGCTATCACAAAAATGCTGCGCAGGCGTTGGCGCGATTGACCGGCGCTGCTCGAGCGCCCGCCCTCTTTCAAGTCCTCATAAACGTCAAAGCGCGACGATTGGAAAGCGGGCGCGAGACCGGAAACGATTCCGGCTACAAAGGCGATCGCGACGGTGTACCAGAAAACGTCGGTTTCCAGACGCACGTGGCGCCAGTAGGGAAGGAATTGCTCCACTTCGGGCGGCATGTAGTGGCGGATGGCGTCGATACCCCACAGACCAAGCAGCAAACCTAACCTTGCGCCACCGGTTGCGAGCAACACACTCTCGGTGAGAAGTTGACGGATGATGCGCACGCGGCTAGCGCCGAGGGCTTGGCGCACGGCCATTTCTCGAATGCGGCCGGCGGAGCGCGCGAAAAGCAAATTAGCGACATTGGCGCAGGCGATTAGCAAAACCAGGATTGCGGCGCCGATGAGCATCTTGCAATATTCATCGGCGAGTTCGCCGGAGACCCAAGTTTTTAGCGGTAATACGCGAACGCTCCAGCCTTTTTCGGAGTCGGGGAATTGCTGTTGCAGGCGACCTTCGATGGTGAACATTTCGGCTTGCGCGTCGCGCAAGGAAACGCCGGATTTCAGTCGCGCGATGGGATGAAGGGAATGGCCATCGCGAACGGCTTTTGCCGCGTCGTCCAGGGCCAGCGGGAGATACAACGCAGCTTGCGAAGGGAAATTGAATTCGGAACCTGTGACGCCGACGACGCTGTAGCTGCTCCCGTTCAGCTGAATTGTTTGGCCGAGGATGTTGGGATCAGAAGCGAAACGGCGCTGCCATAATCCGTGGCCGAGGATGACTTCCTGATCGCGGCCGGGCTGTTCTTCTGCAGGGAGAAAAGCGCGGCCTATCACCGGGCCTGTTCCAAGCACATCAAAGAAATTCGACGCGATCATTTCGCCGTGAACTTTTTCCGGGTCACCTTTGCCGGTTAGGTTGAGTTCGGCGCCGTGCATAGCCGTCATGGACGCAAAGGATTCAGTCTGACGTTTCCAATCGAGGTAATCAGCAGGAGAAACTGGGTTGGCTTCTTGCACGTCTTGCGGTTGGACATTTACGACGGCAACGAGGCGATCGAGTTCGGGAAGCGAAACGGGCTTTTGCAGGATGGCGATGGCTACGCTGAAAATGGCGGTGTTGGCGCCGATGCCGAGCGCTAAAGCGAGAACGGCCAGAGCAGTGAAACTCGGGCTCTTGAGGAGCATGCGGAGTCCGAAGCGGATGTCCTGCCAAAGGGTGGCCATGGGTCTCCTCTCGGGTTGGCTACACCCCCGCGGTTGAGTAAGCATAGAGCTTTTCAGTTGGGGCATTCTGTACACTTTTGCACAATGCACTTCCTGGAGAGTACTCAAGGGTTCTTCGTCCAAATACCAGTATTGGAGATAGGAAAACGGATGCCGGAAGCCAGAAGTATCGGGCCCCATCTAAACAAATTTGAGGAGTTGTTCGTGAGATGCCGGCAAGTGGAAGAAAATGCAAAACGCAACTTTCTCACAGCTTCGGTGTTTAACTGGTAGACGCAGAAGTTAGGAAGCGTTGAACAGAATCAAGGAGAAAGGTAGTAAGGGCTCAGAAGGGGCTCAAAAATGAAATACATGAAATATTTTGTAATGATTGCGATGCTCGGTACTTGTTTAGCAGTGGCAGCACCGGCGTCCCATGCACAAGTGGCGGTTGGAATAGGTGTGGGCCCGGGGTATGTCGGCGGTCCTCCGGCATGCGCTTACGGCTACTATGGATATTACCCGTACGCGTGCGCTCCTTACGGATATTACGGGCCTAGCTGGTTTAACGGTGGAATCTTCATCGGAGCTGGTCCGTGGTATGGCTGGGGCGGACGCGGATTCTGGGGCGGACGTCCTGGATGGGGTCGACCTGGATTTGGAGGTCGACCTGGGTTCGGCGGTGGTTTCCGCGGTGGTGCAGTAGGTGGCGGACTCCACGGCGGAGCGGTTCACGGTGGTGGCGGCTTCCATGGTGGCGCAGTTCACGGTGGTGGAGGTGGATTTCATGGTGGCGGCGGTCATGGTGGCGGAGGCCACAGGTAAGTTTTAAACCCAACACAGTAAATCTGGAACGGCCGACAGTCAAACCTGCCGGCCGTTTTTATGTGGTGTGCCGAGCATGATCGACAGCTTGGAGGTGCAAGTCCTCTTCACAACCAGATGGAGGTGAAGTGATAGCGAAGCGCAAGGGTGAAATAACACCCGCCGCGAGGCGGGGCCTGAAAGAAGCGCGGAGCAAAGACGCGAGCCGATGAACAAGAACTGGATGTGAGGCAGGCAGTGTTCGGGCGAGCTGGCCACTGGCAGCGAAGCCCCAATCCATCAAGGGCACTGAATGTAAATCCAGCGGTTGCGCGTCGAAGGCGGTCGAACTTACCTCGGGAGATCTGCTACCGGTCTCGAATTCGAGACTGAGGAGCGAGAGATCGTTTCTGATCCGGTGGCAGAAGTCAGCAGAAGGCGTAGTAGCTGCGCAAGCAGTGAAGGCCTGAACGGTCCCCGCAAGGGGATAAAGGGAGCGATGAGTAAGCGGCGCGACTCAACAACCGACAAGCGGCAGAAAAACCAGTACCGTCTGGCCTTCCCGGAGGAGAGTAGGGGTGCAGCCCCGAGGGCCTTCGTGGGAGGGACCGAATCGGAGTTGGCGAAGCGCAAGGCAGAAAGTCCGGCTACCGAGCAGTGGATGGAAGAAGTCTGCGAGCGGGAAAACTGCAAGCAGGCGCTACGACGAGTGAAGGCCAACCAAGGCAGTCCAGGCATCGACGGGATGACCGTCGAGGAATTAACTGGACACCTGAAAGAGCACTGGCCAGCCATCCGGGAACAACTCCTCAACGGAACCTACACACCACAACCGGTGAAACGGGTGGAAATCCCGAAGCCGGACGGCGGGATGCGCAAGCTGGGCATTCCGACGGTGCTGGATCGATTCATCCAGCAAGCGGTGCAGGCGCTGCAGAGGAGCTGGGATGGAACGTTCTCCGAACACAGCTATGGGTTTCGGCCCAAGCGATCGGCGCATCAGGCGGTGGAGCAGGCGCAGCAATATCAAGCTGAAGGCTACCGCTGGGTGGTGGACCTGGATCTCGAGAAATTTTTCGATCGGGTCAACCACGACCGATTGCTCGCAAAGATTGCCGAAAGGGTCAGCGATAAGCGATTGCTGAGACTGATTCGTGCGTTCTTGCGAGCCGGAGTAATGGAGAACGGGCTGGTGAGTCCGGTCAAAGAAGGAACACCGCAAGGTGGTCCTCTTTCGCCCGTGCTATCGAATATCGTACTCAACGAACTGGATCAGGAGCTGGAGCGGCGCGGACATCGGTTCACACGGTATGCGGATGATTGCAACATTTACGTCCGCAGTCGGCGAGCCGGCGAACGAGTGATGAGAAGCGTGACGCGACTCCTCACGGCTAAGCTCAAGCTTCGCGTGAACAGCGAGAAGAGCGCGGTGGCACGACCATGGGAACGGAAATTCCTGGGGTTCAGCTTCACGAATCACAAGCAACCGAAGAGGCGCTTGGCGCCGAAAGCGGTGGCACGATTCAAGGAGCGAGTCCGGGAACTTACGGGGCGGACCCGGGGCATAAGCCTCGTCCGAATGGTCCATGACTTAGCGGAATATCTCCGCGGATGGATCGGCTACTTCGGACGATGCGAAACACCGGACGTGTTAGCCAAGCTGGAGCAATGGATCCGACGCCGACTTCGGTCGATGGTCTGGAAGCAATGGCAACGGGGAACCACACGAAATCGAGAGCTCCGCAAGCGCGGCGTCGCTGCACAGGAAGCCGCGAAAACAGCGGGAAGCTCCGATGGACCGTGGCACCTTGCCAAGACTCCAGCGCTGAACATCGCTCTCTCCAACGCTTACTTCGTCTCGCTCGGGCTTCCCGAGCTCACTGTTCATGGCTAGCTCAACCCGCCGAACCGCCGGATGCGGACCCGCATGTCCGGTCGTGTGGCAGGGGAGAGTGGGCGACCACTTCCCCTATGCCGATTGCCGAGCATGTTCGATAGTATCCAGCAGGCGGTGATGCAGGTTTTGCAACGCAGAGGGGATCCGACCTTCTCCGAACACAGCCATGGGTTCCGGCCGAAACGCTCGGCGCATCAAGCGATAGCCAAGGCACAGCAGTACATCGCCGCACGCCATCGCTGGGTGGTGGACCTCGATCTTGAGAAGTTCTTGATCGGGTCAATCACGACAAATTGATGGCGGCGATCGCACGGCGGGTGACCGACAAGAGAGTGCTCCGATTAATCGGGGCGTTCTTGAAAGTGGGAGTGATGGAGAATGGGCTGGTGAGTCCGGCGGAGGAAGGAACACCGCAAGGTGGACCGCTTTCTCCACTACTATCGAACATCGTACTTGACGAACTCGACCGGGAACTGGAACGGCGCAAGCATCGCTTCGTGCGGTATGCGGATGACTGCAACATTTACGTCCGTAGCCAACGAGCGGGACAGCGGGTGATGACGAACGTCACGCGCTTTCTCACGCGACGGCTCAAGCTCAAGGTGAACGGGACCAAGAGTGCAGTGGCTCGACCAGTGGAACGGAAGTTCTTGGGGTTCAGCTTCAGCAACAACAAAGAACCGAAACGGCGAATTTCGCCGAAGGCTCTAGTGCGTTGCAAGCAGAAGATTCGGGAGCTGACACAACGGACACGAGGAATCAGTCTGGAACAAATGCTCTCACTGCTACAGCAACTGGATCGCTGGATACGCCATCGTCTGCGGTCCATGATCTGGAAGCAATGGAAACACGGGAAGCAGCG
Organism: uncultured Acidobacteriota bacterium; assembly: GCA_963714785.1. GTDB lineage: Bacteria > Acidobacteriota > Terriglobia > Acidiferrales > UBA7541 > Palsa-295. The sequence goes on along the minus strand of CAVQQE010000011.1, from coordinate 508,734 downwards.
GTACGGGAATCTACGTCCACGCGGGGTTGGTGCGGCACTCGCTGTACAAACAGCGGGTAGTCCTCACGGTCCATGGCGTGTGGCGAACAGCCCGGCCTTGTCCATCGCGTTCCCGCTCGCCTACTTCGACTCTCTTGGTCTCCCTCGGCTGTTCGATGGCCTTGCGTAACCCTCTCAACCGCCCGATGCGGACCCGCATGTCGGGTGGTGTGGCAGGGGCGAGCGGGCGACCGCTCCCCCTATGCCGATTTTCGGGCTAGTTTTCGATTTTTGAAAACGGCCCTGAACGGCGTCAGACTACAAAGGCCCAGCCCGAGTCTGTACCCGCAGACGGGCCGAAGGCGGATTCCAGAAATGTGTCAATGGCGTCTGGCGGCTCGTTTTCGGGCTAGTTTCCTACGACGAAGAGCTGGCCGTTGTTTTGTGTATAGGCTTTCTCATCGGGACCGATAGAGAGCGGCGTGTGGTCCGCGCCCACCGCGGAGTTGACACGTGCGGCGCAAAAAGATCTCAAGGTTCCGTGCATGTGTTCTCTCCCATTTGCCCCAATAGGCGGGCCAGTTATGCGCGGTAACCTATCACAATGAAATTTCAAGTCGCATCGAGAAGTAATTTAATTCGTTCAATCAATTACGTATTCCGGATGGCGGTAATTTATCGGGGCGGGCTGGCAGCCGAAGAAGAGGAATTTGGGGACGGCGCTGCGGGCTTGGCGGCGGTGGGGTTGGCGCGGGCGTGCTCTTCGCCGGATTCAAGGACTAGCAAGGGTCGATGATCCTGAAGGCGAGGATTGTTGTCTGTTTCGAGCGTTATGAAGCCAGCTGTGGTGTCCCACACACACTGACGGTTTTCCCATTTAACGCCGGATGCACCTTCATGCGGCGTTACAGTATCAGTGGTGGGCTTGCCGTATGTTTTCATTACTTCGGCGACGTCGTTTACTGACAGCGTGATTTTTACCAGTTTTCCGCCATCGATGACGAAATTGTAAGTGTCGCTGGAATCTGGATGGTCCAGGTCGGCGGGGACAGCGGTGGAGATTTCGGCGCGCTTCCCTTTTTCCACGGCGTCCAGGAGGTGAACGCACTGGATCTCGTTGGGGTGCTGATCGCAGACTTCCAGTTCGGAGCGCGCGTCGGGTTCCAGACGCAGGAAACTTTTTACGGATTCTCCGATATGATGGCCGACAGCGCCGATGGGTATTACGTCCGCGCTCGGCGTTTGTAAAAGCGCAGAAATTGCCAACAGCAAGAGGGAAGCAGTCTGCGGCCGCATTCGGGTCAGCCTCTAGGGGAAGAGATTAGCCTGTATTTGCTGAGGCGGAAATGGCTAGTTTTGGGTGTAGCGGAGTGATAACGAACGATGCCGGCTGGATCGATTTCCTGCTGCGTCTAAACCCAAACAGCAGGTCCCTCGCTTCGCTGGGGATGACAAGTTAACACTACGGCCTCGGTATGATGATCAACCTAAGACAAACTCTACAGAAAAGGCGCAAGGAACAGCGTGGCTAGGAAACGAGGACGAAGAAAGGTTCTTTGCTGACTACTTTGCCCACTGCGAGGAGCAGGTTTTCGGCGGATTCACCCTTGGTGATGAAGCCGCGGGTGCCGGCTATTCTTGCGGCTTCGGTTAACGCGTCCATCGTATGCATGGAAAACATCAGTATGGGCATGTTGGGAGAAACTTTGAGGATGCGCCGGGCAGCTTCGAGTCCGTCGAGCACCGGCATCGTGAAATCCATGATGATCAAGTCAGGGTTTAGTTCCTGGGCCTTGCGAATGGCCTCTTCGCCGTTGGCGCCTTCACCGACTACTTCAATATCACCACGGGATTCGAGAATGCCGGCAACGCCTTTTCGGACGGCCTCGTGATCGTCAACTATCAGCACACGGAGGTTGGGCATGAGCCTTAAAAGATTACCATAGCGTGTTCAGAGAGGGCAGTTCACAGGCGAAGGTTGTTTGTAGAATCCAAGTCAGCTTAGCGCATACGAGGGTGTCGGCACGACGTTTCGGACCGCTGCGCGCAGTATTCTATTGCGGCTTGGGCGCTGGCGTCAGCGTCGGCGGATTGTTCGCAGGCGGTGTAGGTTGCGCGTTCGGCTCGTCCGCGGGAGCGTTTGCGGCCGGCGCGGGTCGCAGAGTGAAAGTGACTCCGCGCAGCGCGTTTTCGTTAACGGTGCGCTGCAAATCGAGCTGATTCGCGTCGATGGAATTTTCGCCGCCGTAAGATGTGACGTAGTGAAGCTTGCCACCGGCGAGCCAGTAATCGCTGACCGCGTAACTGGAACCGTCGCGCAGAATCAGCACGACGTAGGGTCGCGGGCCTGCATTGTTCTGCTGCGGATTATCGGCGGGTGCATCTTGCCAATCGCCGGCGTTGCCTTCCGGCGAACCCATATCTTCAGGTGATGAGGAGGGCGTGGTGGCGTTGAAGTTCAGGTCCGACCCGCCATAATCGGGCGCGCCGCTGTAATAGCCCAGGTCGCCACCCCCGTACCCGAATCCGGCACCGTAGCCAAATCCATAGCCAAAGCCTGGAGGGCATCCCCACAACGGGTCGCATCCGAATCCGTATCCAAATCCATATCCATATCCGAACGGATAGAATCCAAATGGATAGTAGGGATAATTAATAATCGGGTGATGACGGAAGCGCCCTTCCGAGATACCAGTTGCGCGCGGGTTATTTGCGAACGTGTTGCGAACCGGCTTCGCGGTAGAGGATGCGGCGCTGCGATTTGCGGCTGCGTAATAATTTGTGGTCGCGCGCGTGTTGGTTGCGGGAGGATCCTGCCAAACATTATTTCCTGCGGCGAACCGCGTGGTACCGTCGCTGGTGCCTTTTGCGCCTGTGTTGGTCCCGGACTTTGCCTCTGAGTTTCCGTTATTGCTGTGGAAAGGATTCCACCAGTGTCCGCCGCCGTTTGGATTTGCAGGATTGCCAGCAGTGTTGGCAGAAGTCGGATGAAACCCACCGCTGCTGGTGTGAGAGCTTCCGGTACTCGCGTGGCCGCCTCCACCACTGCTAGCGTGAGAGCCGCCGCCTCCACCACCACCCCCGTGCGAACCGCCGCCTCCTCCGCCACCTCCGCCGTGTTGGGCGAAAACAGGGGCCGGCGCTAAAGCTAAGAATGCTGCGAATGAGATAGCTAAGAAAGATTTTGAGAACCAGGAACTAGACGCTGTGGGTTGCTGGGCAGGTTGAGTCATTTTGGGGGCCCTCCGCCGTACTAAAAGCGTGACGGACAATGGCTTTAATTCTAACTAATTAGACGCGGAGGCGCATCAATTGGTTTCTTATAGGTACGCTCCAGGCTGCGTTGTTGACAAATGCCAGGTGATGCTCGTGCTGTAGCGGGAGCATCGTGCTGCGCCCCTTACTGAATCAAGCAAAGGCGAGGATTCTGGAGCCAAGGGTTCAGTTAACGTGTCTGTCAAGGTGCGTGATGCCTGGCGTGAGGGAGGATCGGGCCACTTTGCGTGAGTGTTACGCCAGGGAGGGGAATCGGTCAATCGCGTAAGCCTTCATTGAGACGCACACGACACCCGCTCACGAAATTACTTAACGGCGAAAGTTTGCGCTGCCCAAAAAGTACGGATCAAATAATTTTTTCCAGTTCTAATTGCTGCACTATTAGTTTGGATACTGCAGCGATGGCCTTTCGGGGAGAACGGGGATCGACCGTGTCGCTAGTTCCGGTCCAAATAAGCTCCCCATCCGGATTGGCCGTTGAATAGAAGTTTGTTTCGATTTGCGCCGTTCTTTCCACTCGGAGGTAGTCGGGAGAATAGACCACCGGGTAGATCGTGCCGTAGTAGCCGTAAAACGTGTTGTAGTACGGGTAGGGAGTGTAAACTTGACCCGGAATTTCGGTGACACTCGTTTTCACCTTGATCAACCGGGTAGCGACGATCGCCTCAATATTTTGGCCACGCACGACATCTCTCAATTGAGTCATGTCGAGTGGCGTCGAGTTAGGCCGGGGCATAAGCGAATAGCTGGGAATGGCGACAATTCCGGGCCTCGTGATCGCCGTTGAAAGTCGATCTTCAAATTCGGCACGGTTTTCTACTTTTCCGTTAATGCCGAGGACGAGAATGTTTTTGAAATGGGCGCCGGAATAGTTGGGGTTCATCCACGTGAACACGAACTTCGTGGATCCTGCGTCCAAAGAACTCAGCGCTGCGAGCACGGCAAGAAGAATTAGGACGGCCTGCCTCCTCAAGTTGCCTCCCCTTCCTGTAGCGAGCTTCGAATCACGGAATGTGCACAATATCACGAATGCCTGACCATTTTGCGGCAACCGCTTCTACTCTGGGATGCCAACTCGGTTTTAAGTATCCCTGCGAACTCGGGATCCGGGGCTTGGCAAGCATTTCTAAATGTCCTGGAGTCGAGTATGCTTTGTCGCATGCAATCGCGCACAACAAAAGACAACACCAATGAGACGGGGACGCGAGTCCGCGCAGGGCGTTTGAAGATCATCCTGGTGTTTGCATTTTCTATTTGTCTTGTGTTGCTGCTGACTTATGTTCGGATACGCTCGATTGGCGTAGTCGCGGCGCAGGGGGCAATTGTGACGGAACATGCGAGTGGGACATTCGAAGTGAAGCTGGCGCCATCGGGAGAAGCCGATAAGGCGGAAGGCTCGACGCTGGGCTCGTACTCTCTCGAAAAACAATATCACGGCGATTTGGAAGCGATCGCCAAGGGCACGATGTTGACCGCGGGCACGGACGTGAAAGGCTCGGCGGGGTATGTGGCGATTGAGCGCGTGACTGGAACGTTGAAGGGGCACAAGGGAAGTTTCGTTTTGCAGCACAATGGGACGTTGACGCGCGGGACTCCTCAACAGAATATTATCGTGGTGCCAGATTCGGGCACGGGGGAACTCACTGCACTGACCGGCAAGCTCACGGTAATTATCGAAAGCGGGAAACATTCCTACGAATTCGACTACTCGCTGCCTCCTGCGCACTGAAATCTGCTGGACCCTCCGAATATGCTGGCTTCCTAAAACCTGATATACAATTCGTTCGGATGAACCTTGGGCGGTGGGATTTTATCGTTTGTCCGAATGATAAAACGGAATTGGTTTGATCATGAAAGCTAATGCCAAATCCAAGCCGGCGCGGCCGTTTGTTGCGAAGATATATAAATTGTGGATGATGCGACATTTGGATGTGCCTGACGACGTGGCCAGTTCGCTGGCGAAGGAACTTGCGGTGGGTGGCAAGGTAAAGCGGCACATGCGCGACGCTCGTTCGAACAGGAAATCCGAACCGCGGCGGACGACATATATTCCCGTGCTCGCAACGGTGAATGGGCAAGGGGCGCGCGTGACTCTGGTGCCGGCAGGTGGCCAACGGTATCGCATGCAACTTAACGCCTCACTGCGCAAGGCTGCGGGGGCTGATGTGGGAGATGAAGTCAGCGTGACGCTGCGGCTGGACCGCGAGTCGCGCGAGCCGACTGTGCCTGCGGATCTTCGCGCTGCGTTGAAGGAGAATCCTGAGGCACGGAAAGTTTTCGAGAAGCTTACTACGGGGCACCGGCGTCATATCGTGGATTGGTTTGACGCTGCTCGCGGCGTGGACACGCGGATTCGGAGGCTGGGTTTCACTATAGACTTTTTGCTTAAACGCGCGCGGGGAGGTTCAATGTCGCGGCGGGGAAGAGAGGACAACGGGAGAGCTGAGTAGGCGCTAAAATGCCGGGCTGTCCTTCGCGCCTGAGGGTGAAAGATCCCGGCGCTACATTCAGAGCTAGAGCGGCGAGATTTGAGGCCAAGGAAGGATGCCGCCCTGAAGGGCGGCGCTACGACAGCTGGTCGCGTCATCTCAACAAGTGATGTGCGTGGTTTTCGTAGCGCCGGGCCTTAGCCGGACAATCCCACGCACACAGACCATCAACCTCGGCGAAATTTGCCTGATCACTACATGGGATTTCTTGAAATACGGAGGTGTTTATGAGCGCTAAAGAAAATATTGACGAAGTGGAGTTCGAAGGAGTGACGCCGATTTTGCGGGTGGAGAATTTGGCCGCAAGCGTTGAGTACTACGCGAGCAAGCTTGGTTTCAAACACGATTGGGGAGGGCCGGGGCCGTTCGCGTCTATTTCGCGCGGGAAGTGCCACATTTTTCTGAGCGAAGGGGACCAGGGGCATACGGGTTCCTGGGTATGGATTGGAGTGGAGAATGCGGAAGCGTTGTTCAAAGAATATCGCGCATCGGGGGCCAAGGTGCGTCACGCGCCGACGAACTATCCGTGGGCGTACGAAATGCAGGTGGAGGATTTGGATGGAAATGTATTGAGGATGGGGTCTGACCCGAAGAGCGATCAACCCGCCGGCGAATGGCTCGATATGCATGGAAATTATTGGGTATCGACGCCGAGTGGCGAATCGGTCCGCGTGGAGCACCGCGGCGCGAAGGACAACAGCAATCCGTAGGACAATTGTCGTATGAAGATTCTGTTCATCGGCGGGACCGGGATTATCAGTACGGCTTGCACTGCGCGGGCTGCAGAGCGGGGGATGGACGTGACTTTGCTGACGCGCGGGCAGCGGATGCCACCGAAGCTCCCTCGCGGAGTGAAGACGTTGATTGCGGATGTGAACGATCCTGGGCTTGGGCAGAAGCTCGAGCGTGAATCTTTTGATGCCGTGGTGGACTGGGTTGCGTTTACGCCTGCGGATATCGAGCGAGATCTGAAACTTTTCCGCGGGCGCACGAAGCAGTTTATTTTCATCAGCTCGACGAGCGCGTATCAGAAACCTCCGACACACTATCTGATTACCGAGTCCGCTCCGCTGGCCAACCCGTATTGGGAATACGCGCGAAATAAAATTGCGTGCGAAGAACGGCTGATGCGGGCGTATCGGGAGGAAGATTTTCCGGTGACGATCGTGCGTCCGTCGCTTACGTACGGCGAGATACTGATTCCGCTGGTTCTGAATAGCTGGCAGAAATCGTACACCGCGGTGGACAGAATGCTGCGCGGATACAAAATGGTGGTTCCAGGAGACGGGACCTCGCTTTGGGTGGTTACGCACAATACGGATTTTGCTAAAGGACTGGTTGGCTTGCTCGGTCATCCGAAAGCGTTGGGCGAGGCGTTCCACATTACGTCGGACGAAGTGCTCACATGGAATCAGATATTTCGCACGGTGGGTGCGGCCGTGGGTGTTGAGCCGAAGCTGGTGCATATCCCGTCGGACTACATCGCGGCGCGAATTCCTGAAAAGAAGGGAACGTTGCTTGGAGATAAATCGGTGAGTGTGGTCTTTGACAACTCCAAGATCAAACGTTTTGTGCCGGGTTATTCCGCTACCACTACTTTCGCTGAGGGGATTCGGCAATGTTTGGCGTGGTTTGACGCCGACCCCGCACGCAAGCAGATTGACCACCAAGTGAATACCTCCATGGATGATCTCATCTCGGGATATGAAGTGGGCCTGAGTGAAGCACTTAGCGGGTTTTCTTCTCGCACGTAGTGGATTGACTCTCTGCAACTGGTTTGTGCTGCGGCTCCTGGCGCAGAGCAGTAACGACCGCCGCCGATTTCAGGCACGGATGCTTCCTAATCCTTTGGCGCGTCGAGATTCAGCGCGAGCTTTAGCTGGCCGCGATGGCATGTGCTGCAATTTTCAAGCGGGTCCTTCCATTTCCTTCAAATAATCCGGGATGACGGCGTGGCCCATGTTCCACATGTCTCGCGCAATCTGCTTGGTGGGTTTGTCTTCTTTTTCCTATAGGCCGACAACGTGACAGTGAGCGCAACTGGTGCCGAAGGACTGACTAAAGCCCATCTGCATAATTTGTAATAGATTTCCCGTCGGGATATCGGTCAAAATCTTTATATTTTTAAAGACGGCTTCAGACGGCTGATTTTTCTTGCCGACAATTTGTTTTTCCAGAGCGGAAATCTGCTCGCTATTTAGCTTCTTGATCTCTTCCGGGGTCGCGGGTTCGGCCGGGGCTTTTGATCTGGTCCCTCGCTAGCGACGATTGGGAGTGCCGGCCATGAGCAAACATATTGTGACGGCGATCGAGAAGGTTTTCATGTTTTAACCTCGCTTGAATGGCGTTTGCCCCGCGTTTCAAAAGAGCAGTTCCCAAGGACGCGGAAGTCATCCGAACCCACAAGGATTCTGCGCTGAACCGTACCTGCCGAAAAATGTTGCTCGCCAGCGTTTAGTGACGTGCGCGATAATATCACGGAATTGCACGGGAGGTTGGCATGCGAAAAATCCGCTATCGAGTGGCAATGAGTTTGGACGGTTATATCGCGGGCCCGAAGGATGAATTCGATTGGATCGTAACGGACCCGGACGTCGATTTTGCCACGATTTTCAAGCAATTCGACACGCTGCTAATCGGGCGCCGGACGTTTGAGGTAATGGCGAAGCAAGGCAACACCGCGATCCCGGGTATGAAGACCATCGTTTTTTCGCGCACGCTGAAGCAGAGGGAGTATCCCGACGTAACTATTGTGACAGAGGGCTGCGAGAAAACTGCGGCAACGCTTCGCGAAAAGCGGGGCAAAGATATTTGGCTGTTCGGCGGCGGCTCGCTGTTTCAAAGTTTTCTCGGCGCAGGGTTGGTGGATACAGTCGAGGTTGAGGTGATTCCGGTCCTGCTCGGCGAAGGAATTCCGCTGCTTCCTTCTCCGGCTAAGCAAGCCAATCTGAAGCTGACCAGCCACAACGTATATAAAAGCGGAAGAGTCTCGCTGCAGTACGCGGTGAAAGAATCTACTTACAAGGTCCGCGCCGTATAAATCAGATATGCGGCCAGGATCGCTCCGAATGACGCGGCGATCACCGCCCACACGGTGACGATTGCTCCCGCCGGTTTGAAATCGCCCGTTTCCAGACTTCGCATTGTGGTTCTGTAGCGGAATCCTGCTGCAAGCGCCATCACAATACCCATCCCCATAAATCCCAGGCCGATCATCAACGAAGTTCCGCTTTCGCGAGTAGCATTTCCAGAAATGCGCAGAAATTCGCGTAGCGTAATTCCGAATTTCGCTACCACGAAACCGAAAACGATGATGCTGATGCTGGTGCGTATCCAGGCGAGGAACGTGCGTTCGTTGGCGAGATGGTCGCTCGGTGTGGCCGGTTTGGAGGGAGGCGTGGGATTTGCCGCGATCATTTTCGGCTCAATTGTCTGTTTGCTGCGCGGTGGCGTCTCGCGTCTCAACGTGCTCGGGACGGAAACCGATGCCCACGATGTAAGCCGGGATTCGTCGCAGAACCGGGAAGTTGCGCAAGAGTTGTACGACTAAAGGAATTTTAATCTGTTTATTTGCGGATAGGACGCGACTGATTACTCGATTTTGAATGGCTACTTGTATGCGCTGCATCATGCGCGTGGGAAATTCGCGGCGGCGCTGAACGGCGGCGAGATCGTCCTCGGTGACGGAACTGTAGGTTGATTCTTGCGAAGGCGTGCCGGTCGCTTGCGCAGGTGCCGCAGCCCTAGAGGCTGTGTTCGCCGGTCGCGCGCTTCCGTCGTCCAATCCACTGCGCAAAAGTGATGGACTAAAAGGCGCAATCCTGTCCACGGCCGGTGCGTCTGCCACTGCAGGCGTTAGACCCATGGCAATTGCGGCTGGAAGCGCGCCTTCGGTGGGCGAAATTGCTTCGCTAATCGCTTCAATTACCGGAATCGTTCCCGCGGTAGTGCCGCGCTGGAATGCGGGCGCTAGAATGTTTGCGGCAGCCACGGCGTCTTGTATCGCGAGATTAATACCCACGCCACCGATAGGAGACATGGCGTGCGCTGAGTCGCCGATACAGAGCAAGCCGGGACGATACCACTTTTTTAAGCGATCGATCACCACGGTGAGCAATTTAACATCGTCCCAGGTTCTTAATTCCTGTTCGCGGCCACGCAGAAATGGCTGGAGGCGAACGATGTCCTCGCGCAATGCGGGAAGACCTTTTTCGTGTATGGCGTTGAAGGCGTCCTTGGGGATGACGAAAGCACATTGCCAATATTCTCCGCGCTGAATCATTACGAGAATTCTGCCGGAATCGATGTGGCCGAATGTTTGCGGGGGATCGCCGGGTTTGCGGGAGATGCGCATCCACAGCACGTCGATGGGCGAGCCGAAGGTCTCTACTTCCAGATCGGCTTTCTGGCGGACTACGGAGTGACGGCCGTCGGCTCCAATCACGAGTTCGGCGCGAATTTCGACGGGGCCGAGCTGAGTTTTAGCGCGCACGCCGGTGACGCGGTCCCCTTCGGTGATTACATCGGTCGCTTCCGCTTGCATGCGCAAATTAAATTCGGGATAGCGCTTGGCATGATCACACATGAAATTCAGAAAGTCCCACTGCGGCATCAGGGCGATGAATTTGCAGTGCCCGGGTACGTGCGTGAAATCGCCGACGATAAAACTCACGCCGCCAACTTCTGCAGCCAGCTCGCGAAGCTCGTCATGGGGAACTTTCAGGAATTCATGGAGCAGGCCAAGCTCGTACATCAACTCGAGAGTGGAAGGATGAATCGTGTCGCCTCGAAAATCACGCAGGAAATCGACGTGTTTTTCGAGGACCAAAGCTTCTACGCCGGCTCGCGCAAGCAAATAGGCGAGTACCATGCCGGCGGGTCCGCCGCCCACGATGCAGCAGCGCACGTTGATTTTTTGTACTGCGGCCTCTTCAGGCATGGCCAATCATGCTCGCTTCTTGCTACCCCAGGTGTGTCAAGCCGCGAAAGCTCGATCTCGGCGATTGTACTTCAAATCGAGACTGGGAATTTGCTTAACCGTAAGTTCTGGAGATTTCATTCACGATTGACATAAAATTCGACGCCGATACATGAGGCTTGCCCGATGAATCTGTTTGGGAGCTCTCGCATACGATTGTGCTCAGCCGGATTTTCCGGCGCTACGATACTGATTCTGTTTGCGGCTCTCAGCGGCTCGAAGTTAGTCGCACAGGAAGCGTAGGACAGCCCTCCGAAGGCTGCGCTGCTCCCCGGCGCGCCTGAACCAATCTATTCCAGCGATCCGAACGATTCGTGGAACCGCATTTTTTATTATTTGTTCTCTCGGCGTATTGAAACGCGACTCTCCGACCAGTTCCCTGAAGGCGCGCCGTTTGTGGATGGCATTAGCACGCGTTTGTTCGAGCGCGACGAAATCGGAGACCGCGCCATCGACCCCTTGTACCCATCGAATTCTGTGTATACCGGAAGGCACCTGGTTCTGACTGACCCTGCTTACGCCGACTTTAAGAAGGCGCTGCAAGAGGCACTTGACCATAACAGCCAACGTTCGCCGGTAGCCAGGGCCCTGATGCAAAGCGATCTGTGGGGCGCGCACGATATTCTTTTCTTTCCATTCCCGCGCGCGGACGAAAAGGACCTCGGACAGCTCAGGGTGATCGTACTGGACTTAATTTCGCGGCTAATCAGGAAAATCGCTCTGACGTCTGAGGAAATCAGATCTCTGGCCCACAATTATCCCGCAGCGGTGCGGGAGTATTCGTTTCCTGATGTCTTCGCACAAGATAGCGGATGGACTGAGGTTCTGTGGTTTTATCCGCGTGCGCACGATAGCTTCGCCGGCTTCCGCCGCACGTCTCGCGTTTTCCTGAAGCTAAAACAGCATCCATCTGACGTTCAACAATTTCTGGATGGAATGCCAGATCGCCAGGAAAATAATCCGGTTTTTGGTTTGGACGGGGCCGCACTGGTGACTCAGCTTCTGCTCATCGATTCACAAGGAAAGTTGGAGCCGACTTCGTTGACTTCGGAAATTCAAGTGCGGCTCTTTGAAACGGTGAATAGAGACAGCATCAAGCCTTATGACGGCACGCTAAAAATGATTAACGGCACTTTCGAAAGAGCGAGGCTGCAAGTTTGCGAGATCAGTCGAAAACTTTTCCTGCGAGATCCAGAGTCGGGAGGGCTTGTGCAAGAAGATGCCAATTCGCTCGCGTACGCCGGCCGCTACGGGTTCGCGGAAGGCGAACCCGTGGGGCAGGGAAGTACTAATCTGAGGAGGATGGTGACCTCACCGGTTCAAGTGACGTTGAGGGCCCGCTGTGCTTTTTGTCATGGTGACGATTTGACGCAGTTGAATACGTTCGCGATTGCGCGTCCTCCACATCCGCCGCCGGTCAGGCGATTAAATCCGAGCGAGCGTGAGACGGCAAAATTGGTAATTGAGCAAAAAGAAAAACAAAAAGAATTTCAGGCGTTACTCGCGTATTTTGATCGGCGAACAGCGCGGCACTGAAAATTACGGCGGCGCGATGGTTGGTTTCACCGCACAGCTATGCTAAGCGGCGCGTTATCAGCTAGTTAGATGGCACGATGCAAATCGGCGGAAAAACGTGCTCCGACACCTGTTCGTCCATAAATTTATTTTTAGGACAAAATTTGCGTGTAAGTGAAGGAAAAACATTTAGTTGCGCCTTGGACGACTGACGCACACACACAACCACTTGCGTTATTTTTTGATTTAGCGTAGAACTTTTTTTGTTATTCTCGAAATCCGCACAGAAACATTCTTCGACCGCATTCCGAACTCACGTTTTAATTGAGCTGGACCATTAAAGCGGGATACGTGTGCCCCTTTCGTAGTGTCACCCTTTAGGGGCGTCGGAAATACAGAATCAAGATGCCGGACTAAAGCCCGGCGCTACAAAACCGCCCGACATCCTCACAGAGCTGTCAATTGACTCAGCCTTTCGCGATTGCATGTAAATCTATATCCGAAAGCACACGCCAAATTACAACACGCAAGTTCCATCCCATTCTATTTTCCCGGGCGACGTAGCGCGGGCCTTCAACAATGAATCCCCCCCCGCGGGGCAAGCCAGCAGTTCGCGATACCGAGTTACGCGGGCCTTCCCGAGAACGGGCGCGCGCGATACGATGGCAAGTTATTTTTACTACTGCGCCAAGTGCTGTTAGCGTTTAACTGCAGACGGCTATGAACGACGTGGACGCGCGATACGCCGTCCCAACTGGCGCCACAAATCAAAGCTCGGCCAGCACTACGGGTGACAACCTAGTGGCTACGGGTGTTCGTGCCAATTTTGTGCGCGCGAAAGTTGTATTGATCACGGGCGGCTCGGGCGCCACCGTGCAAAATTCTTGGTTAGTGCGAGCCAGCTCGTAGGCCATCGCAAGCCTAGCGTGTAAAAAAATGTTTTCGTGAAGCGCAGGCGAATGCTAAGGTGAGGTGTATGCGGGATGGACGCACGTCAAACGGCTTTCACAATTCCAAGATCGGAGTTTTCCCCTCCGGCACTACTGTGCGGGGCGCGAATGTATATACTTCGGCGCTCATGCTTATCATCGCGATTGTGGCTCTGACGGTCACGTCTTCGTGGGCGCAATCGGGCGACGACTCGAAACCGCCGGCGCCGACGCAATCCTCCAAGGCAGCTCCGCCACCGCCGCCGGCTACGCAAGCGTCTCCGGAGCCGGCCCAATCTGTGATGCGCACCGTCACGGTGAGTTTTAATTATGATTTTTCAAAGTTTCCGCCATGCTCCGCGACGGTCACCAAGAAATGCATCGTGCAATTTAATGTTTACGAGGTATCCGCAAATAAGCCGGTCTTTCTCTTCTCCATTCCCGTGCCGCCGAACGCCAAGGGGCCGGTGAACGAAATCACGGGATCGGCTCCCAAGAAACATGCTTTCTTTACCGGGCCGCATCGTTTCGGCGTATCCGCGAAAATGCCGGGAGCCAGTGCGGAGTCTGATCCGTATCTGTGCATGACGTTCGCGCAAGTGCTGCCTGATAATCCAACATCTACCGCTCCGAGCAATGCTCCAAGCAACTCATCGCCACAAAAGTAACTGAAGCTTCCGATTCCAGACCCAAGCAATCAGATCGTCTCCTTCCATCTTTCTTACGCATAGCGCAAAAGCCGCGTCGAGAGAAGAAATCAACTAAGCGTGGGCAAAAGGATCAACGCGATACGAGTGGGAGCGACCCTCCCGTTACGGTAGTCCTTCAACATACTGTTCCGTGGCTCGACCGAGAGCCCGCCTGACGTGACGATCGCAGCCGCCCCAGACCTTGCAGTTCGTGAACGCTCGCAGCGACATTCACGGGCAGATGAAACCGGCAAAACTTCTCGCGTAGCACCTGGCTACACGCCTTTTCCCAAGCCGAAGGAATTTCATGCGTCACGTGTGAAGTACCGTCTGTTTGGCGGCGCAGCGGGACCGGGAAACTCCAAAGCGCTGCTCATGGAGGCGATCCTTCAGGCGCACGAAGTTCCTGGTGCAAACACGCTGCTGCTGCGGCGACCATTCTCCGAGTTGGAGCAATCGCTGCTGCTTTATTTTCGCCGCGACATCCCCCGCGCGCTTTACAAGAGTTACAACGAATCGAAGCGAGCTGCGCACCTACGGAATCTCGGCATTACGGTTGGTTGTAGGTACAGACTACAAGGTGCGTTCGATGGCGCTGCTGGAGACGCGGGAGCCGTAGGCGCTTTTGATTTGCGGCGGCGGAGCGACTAGGCGAACAACGTGCAGCAAGCGCTCGGGCTTGAATGGCTTGGCCATGCAGACGACGGCGCCGAGTTGATGGCTGGCGGCGTAGTCGGCGGGTTGAGCTGCACGTGTGAGCAAAATTACGGGGACGCGCGCCAGGCGGTCGTTGCGTTTGATAATTAAACAGAGATCGTGGCCGCTCATGTCGCCGCCTTCCACTTCTGCGATAAAGCAGACCGGAACGGTGGTGCGCAGAACTTCCAGTGCTTCTTGCGCGGTGGGCGCGACGATTACGGTGTAGCCATCTTGTCCGAGGATGCTGCGCATGACGTCGGCGGTGCGCTGATCGGATTCGACTGCTAGCACGACGGATGGTTGTTTCTTCTGTTCCGCGTTGCCTCTGGCACCTGGATCGCCCGCGGCAAATGGATCCCCCTTGATGGCTGGCTGGTTTGCATTTTTATCGGCGGGTTTCGATGCGGAGAATTGTACGGCAACCCCGTATTGCCCGGAGCCGTGTTCCGCTACGCGGACCACTTCTGCGCGTTGCGCTGTGTTGAACGCTGCGGCCGCTGCCGCGTAGGGGAACGTGACGTCGAGGATCTGGCCTTTCCAATAGCCTCCACGCGCTGCAGTGAAAAGTAGGCCATCGCGTGACACGTCAATGCTCTTGCAAACTTCTTCAAAGGGCTCAGGCGAATCCACGGCGCGCACGTGAACCTGCGCGGAAATTTTCGCGCGTTTGCGGCGGCGACGTTCGATCTGCAAGGCATTTTCTGCAGCAGCCTTTGCTTTGGCTTCTGCGGAAGTGACAGGAGTCGTGCTCATTTCTTCACCTTGAATTCACCGGGATGCGTGCCTGGTTCGACCATCAGCGGACCGTTCATGGCGGCTTAATTTCCCGCTGGTATATATAGATGTACAGGGATGCAAGCGCGCGGGGAATAGTACCTTCGTTTCAATGTGAGACACTGCGCACGGGAAGAGCAGGCGAAGATGTGTAAGTCATGTGAGGAGTATGTATTAGAAAGGCTGAAGCGAAATTCTCTGGGTTGCCTTCTTGGAATCCTCGCCGAAATTTCTTATCAAGGCAACGAACCCGTCGAACTGACAGCTTGGAGTTCAGCGGCGGTAGCGGTTTGCGCAGTTCGTAGCGCCACGCTTTAGCATGGCATCGTTCAAACCACTCGTGTAGCACGCCTGACGGCGCGACTTAGAAACACAAACAGAAAATTAAATGATGCAAGATGCCGCCCTGAAGGGTGGCGCCACGAAATCAGAACCGATGGCCTAAAAAGCGTCAAAGTTGTTGTTGTTCTCGCCCTGTGAGCGTTGCGCGAGTTTTCGCTGCGAGATGTTTACCACCCAGGATGCGATGTTCGACTGCGTCACTGGCGGCGGCAGGCGTTTCAGCATGGATTTCCAACTGTAAAATTTCAGGTACATATCCTGAACGTTTTTCTCGATTTCTTCCGCTGTGAAGTTCTTCGGTTTGATATGGCAGAACTCTCCGGGGAAGCGGCCAATATCTTCGAGGCGAAGGATGCGATCGTCCGCCTTCATTTTCTCGAAGAACATGGTGCCTTTTTCCGGGCAAAGAATATTGAAGTAGGCCACCGGAACCTTTTCCTTATGCAGAAATTCCAGCGTGTTTTCAAAGACACCCTGTTGCTCGGTATCCCATCCGAAAATAAAATTCAGTGAGTAGCTGATTCCGCGCTTGCGCAAATTAGCCAGCATTTCGCTGTAGCGATCCACCTTGTTGAAATTCTTGTTCATGCCCTTGAGCGTGTCCCGATTGATGCTCTCGATGCCCATGTTCACGTGGAGCAGCCCGCTGCGCTGAGCCAGGTCCATGTATTCGTCGTCGTAGCAAAGGAATGACGTCCAAAGCGCGGACCAGCGAAGCTTCAGCGGAATCATCGCTTCCATCAAGGCCATGGCAGAAGCTCGCTTGCCGCCGAAATCGCTATCGCCGAAGAAAACGTTTTTCGATCCGGTGTGCTTAATGTCTGCAATCACATCTTCCACAGGACGCACACGGAAACCGCCGCCCAGATACAAACGCTCGGAGCAGAATTCGCATTGCATCGGGCAGCCACGTGAGGACATCAGGGAAAAAGTCTTGAATGGGCCGTACTTGCGAAGATCCAGCATATCCCAGCGGGGCAACGGCAGTTTAGCGATGCTCTTCATTTGCGGGGCTTGATAGACTTTTTGCAAATTGCCGCCTGCCGCGTCCTCCAACATTTTCGTCCAGATGGGCTCGCCTTCGCCGATACCTATGGCATCGCAGTGCTTGGAAGCTTCCTCGGGGTGAAACCAGACGTGCGGGCCGCCCATAATTACCGGGATGCCCTTGTCGCGAAACTTGCGGGCTACGTCGTAGCCGCGGATCGAGTGAACGGTCCAAGACGTGATAGCCACCAGATCGGGCTTCGCGTCGAAGTCGATGTCTTGAAGCTGCTCGTCAACCAGCGTAACGTCCCAACCTTTGGGAGTTAGCGCGGCCAGATAAGGAAGGGTGAGCGGCACGAGCGCACGCATGCGCGATTTGAATACGGTTCGGTCGTTTTTCGAAATATAGTGCGACGGCTGAATGATCAGAATCTTATTCATGGCTCTCCATACCCGAAAGTTGACATCTCTCCGTTTTGATGCGCGGAACTCGAAGTTCGCGGCAAAAAAGTTCGTAGGTTACTGATTTGCTGGGCAATCCACCCCACCGTACCGGAATAAATAGCAGCATCCCCAACGCCAAAAATTTTAGCTGTGCCTTCTCACGGATGTCAAGCGCTAGGATCCTATTGATAACATTGGAGAAACCTTTATGGCAGCAAGCCCCGCCAGTTCCGTTGAACGCCAAAGCGGCGCTACAGACCATCAGCTAGATTCGGGTACGAAAACGGCACCGACGACAGCTACCCGGCCCAGTACGAATGCGACAGACCGGGAAATTCTTGGGCTGACCACAAATATACGGCGAAAAGATTCGACTGGGAGTCAGGGTCGGACTGCTGCCGATGTAGCGTCACAGGGTCAAGGTCAGGTTTCGGATAGCAAAGTATTTTCTAGTTCGGTGCGATTGGCAGGGCAGACCGAGGATAAGGTCGGCGACGATACAAGCGCTGATGATCCGACGCCATCTCGACCGCTGACGACAGCCTATCCGGCCGCGGAAGCTGCTCATTTGCAAACGGTGTGCGAGGCGAATCCGGAATTGCAAGCGGCTTGGCACGACGCGAAATCGTATCGCGAAACGTTTGCAACGCCTGAAGCAGCCTGCGCGGCTAGCGGATTGCTCGCAGACCTGAACCGTATGGACGCGCTGTTTTTTTTGCATCGTCCCGAAGATCATGCGCAGCTTGCGCATGCGGTGGCTGATCCGGATCCAGTCGCGTTTGCGCCTCTCGCGCACGCGATGTCGCAAGTAGCGCAAAGTATGGGAGTCACTTTTCCTGCCATCGCAAAGCGGTTTGTGTCCAATACCGTTCGAGGCGCTAAACCGCAAGAGCAGATCTTGGCGCTAATATTGGACGCGCGCGGCAAGCTTTTGCCTGCGGTCGCCAAACGCGTGCTGAACGAATGGACAACTACTATTTTTTCTGCAAACCAACAGCGGCGCGAGCGCCAGCACACGGCTGAAGGCCGGGTGGATATTGGGGGAGCCGGAGGCGCGGGCATCGAAGGACGCCACTCGATGGGTCCGCGCGAAATAAACTACGCGCGCATGTCGGACGCCGAGATCTTAAATTTGTAACAAGACATACAGCGTTGCTCTTTGATTTGTGTCGTTCTACAGCGCCGGGCGGTTGGTGGAGCCTTTGTAGGTGTAGATTGCCTGGGCTACGGAATTGACGAAAGTCTCGACCTGGGCCGCAGTTTGGTTCGCCGGAATTTTCATCAGGCCTGCAGTGATAAAACTTTGCACTGCGTTCGTGAGGCTAACATTCACTTGCGGCCAGTTCACGCTGCCATTTGACGTGCCGGTGACTACGTAAGAGTCGATGATACGCAGGCCGACACCGGGCGTCATCATCTGCATCATGCCGTCGTTGTGATTCATGGCCGAGACGAGGTCGAGGGTAAACCATTTTAAATCTCGCGCCGTGACGTTCGACGGCCTGGGAGCGAAGCCTCCGGCAATCACCGCGTCCACAATTTGCGATACGGCCAACTCCTGCGCGGACTTGTTCACCGAGCCGTCCAAATTCCGAGGAGGCATGGCATCGGCGATGGCGCTGGAAATTCCGATGAGGACTAGATATGTGTGATTTGTCCGTAGAATTTCCGAGACAGCTACGCCGTAAGCCTGGAATTGAGCCAGAGTCATGCCGTAGCGCGGCTCAGTGATTTTTGTAGTCACCGCATTGGCAACGAAGCACCGGACAGCCGCCCGCGGTGACGCCGTGCAATTTTGTGCGTACATCGCAGGAGCCGCGCAGACCGCAGCTCCCAAAAACATTCCCAGCAAAGCAAACTTTTGAACTCGCATAATGAACACACCTCTCCCTCAAATTCCTGCTGCGATACGTGCGGAAGGGGGGCTGAGACGAGCGCCTGGCTCGCCTACTTCCTGACACCGGCATCTTCTCCTACCGACCCCAAGGCGTTCAACTGGCCGAAAGGGCAGAGTCGAAGCCGGGCTGTCGGCCAGTAATTTTGCGCTCACCCGCAAGACACACCGAAGCTTTTTTGCCGCGCAAATCTTCTCCGAATCGTCCGAGGAAGACATCAATTTGTATCCGCTCTGAACACTCGCCGGATTTCATCTCCTGGTGGATCCGTTCAATTCGCTGATTCAACTGGATTCGCTGCCGACTGGCACTAGGGTTAACGACGTGATCGTTCACGACGGCCTTACTGGGGCCCAGCCTACTTCGCTGTTCGGCATTCTGTATCACCAGACGAACGCGACGACGGGCACGTGGCTCAACTTCTCGCCACCCCCAGCGTGAACGGAAACAATTCCGCGATCACCCCGGGCGCTGTGGTCTCGCGATTAACAAAGTGCGCAAATCGTTGGGCTCGAATCAAGTTTCGAAGCTCATCGCTTACACCGCGCTCGAGCAGGAACATCAGGGGGAGCGGCTCGGCGTGACCATTTCGCAAATCATCAAGGAAGGAGCGGGCGGACGCGCCAGAGATCAAGATCTGCTCTTCACCGGCGAAAAAACAATGGCGGGCGTGCCCATCGAATGGTCCATCAATGCCAATCAAACGCGCGTGGACTTCCTGGATCTTTCGCACTGGGCCGCGCGGTCATGTAGGACATTGATTTTTACGACGTTGGCGGGCAAACCGTGTTCCCAATCTACGGCGCAAGCGGCGGAATATCTGCAGCGTACATTTTTTACTTCGTGACCGGATTTCAGGTGTGGAACCAGTCGCCACGCAGCGGCGCCTACATCAGTAACCTGGCCATCTCGACGGGGTACTAGCTTGGGTTTGATTTGGCAGTCGTAGCGCCGGGCTTCAGCCCGGCATCTTGGCTTTCGCTTTGAATCTCGCAAACCAAAAATCGAAGCGAAGATGCCGCCAACGAATGCTCCGCAAAAACAAAAGGCGGCCGCCCGAAAATAAACGGGTGTTGGACACGCCTGAGAGGCGCAAGTTCAGGATAGTCCGAAGCGAAGCTTATACGACTAACAATTCATAGAAGTGCAACAGGGGCGTAACATTGCGTTAAATTGACCTGGTAGGATGGCTACACAGAGGAAACTACGACGCTATGTTGCCGCCAAAACTGATTCTTGCTCCCATTGATTTCAGCGACTCTTCGCGTGCTGCACTGGATGTGGCCGCGAATATGGCCTCGCATCTCGGCGCGGAGGTTTTGCTGGTTCATGTGATGCCGGCTATTCCCGACCTGCCCAGTAACGTATCCATCTTCAAGGAAGGCCAATACGACCGAAGCCTGAACGAAAAGGCCGAACAGCAGCTTAACCAACTCGCCGCCACGCTTGCGCAAACGAATATTAAAGTCCGGACGCAGTTGGGCAACGCGAACGACGTTGGCATGGAACTGATACGAATTGCCGAGCAGGAAAACGTGGACATGATCATTATTGCCACGCATGGCATGACCGGCTGGCGAAATATCGCGTTTGGCTCGGTAGCTGAAAAAGTGGTGAAAGAAGCTGAGTGCCCGGTGTTGGTTCTGCGCGCGAAAGCAGCAACGCATGCGAGCGATACCCGCCAAGCGGCTTCGTCCTCGACCGCCAGCTAATTTGCGAGGGGTCCTGAAATACTGAAGCTTTCCCTGCAAGAACCTCCTGCGCCTGATTTAGAATGAACGTCCTTGGTTACTGCGGCGCAACTCGACCGAGTGCGAATCGTTCTGGTGTCCGTGCGCAATCCTCTGAATATTGGCGCGGCTGCACGCGCGATGAGCAACTTTGGATTTCATCACTTGCGCGTTGTAAATCCTTACGAAAGGGCATTTCGCGAAGCGCGGTCCGCCGTGGGCGCGTCGTCTGTCATGCGAAAGGCCGAGCAATTTGACAGCGTGGCAGAGGCTGTGGCGGATTGCACGCTGGTGGTGGGGACCACGGCGGTGCGTCACCGCCAACTGCATCATCCGCTGCGACGTCTTGAAGATGGCGCGAGCCTGATACGCAAGCGAATCCGAGTGGCGAGTCGCGTGGCGCTATTGTTCGGCTCAGAGAAATTTGGTCTGTCGAATAAAGATTTAAGCCATTGTCACTGGCTGATGCGCATTCCCACGTCTGATGAAAATATTTCGATGAACCTGGGGCAAGCTGTCGCGGTCTGCCTGTACGAAATTATTCGCGATGCAAAGACTGGGCGGCTGCCGGAGAAACTTCCGCCCGCTGCTGCCGGCGAGGTGGAGCGGTTCACGACGAAGCTGCTTGACGTTCTGCATGCTACTGGCTTTTTGGAATTGCGGCGTGTGGCCGACGCAGAAGAAAGAATACGCCGGCTCGTGCGCCGGCTTAATTTGCCCGCTCGCGATGCCGTGATCTGGCTCGGGATTATGCAACAAACGCTTTGGAGAATTCGTTCGGGCCAAGACTCAAAAGCCGCGGACAAAAACAGCTAAGAAGTGTTAATAGGACTTCAACGATACCTGCACGATCATCCTCACTGCAGCAGGCTTTCCGTCTGGGCCCCTTGAAGGTTTGAATCGCCAGTTTTTAACGGTAGCAATGGCGTCCTCTCTCATTCCATTCAGAAGCGCCTTCATGACTCTGATGTGGCGCGCGCATCCCTCTTCGTCTACGGTGATTTCTAACACAACCAGATTTTGATACAGACCGGGAATCGCCCGACCATGGTACTGAAGTTGAGGACAACTGAGGCATGCTGGCGAATCGCGGCAGCTCGATCGGGGCGTCGAAGATTACTCTTTCGAGCGGATGGGAAAGCGTGGCGTCAGTAACCGCTAGCCGAACAACCGCGGCGAATCCTACCATTGCGATTAATTTCACGAATACCTGGCCGCTGACGCCGATTTTTATTTGCTAGATGTGGAGCCGGCGCCGTCGCTAACGTCACAGGTGAAAATACCGCCACCACGGGGAGCATGACGCTGACGTACAACGGCACGCCGGCTAGCAGCTCGACGTACAGGTTCAATTGCCACGGCGAATGCATTCGCACAATTTGCCTGCGCTGAAACCTGGCGTTTTAGTTTTTTACCGCGATGCCTTGGATTTCGAATCGCGCGCCGAAAAGTAGCGGGCCTGAGCCGATGAACGCGCGCGCCGGTAACGGCTCGGTGAAATAAGTGCGGTAGATTTCATTAAACTGAGCGAACAATGACACGTCCGGGCAGAAAATCTGCACTGATACTAGATCCTGCATAGTCATTTCCACTTTGGCCAGGGTGTCGCGCAGGCTGTCCATCATCAAACGAATTTCACGCTCGACGCTATCTGGAATTCCCTTTGTGGCTGGGTCCAGGCCGATGTGTCCGCAGAGATAAAATGTCGTATCGACCAGCACGCCACTGCTGAAGGGCAATGAACCGAAACCGCCTGCTGCTGGAATATGCAACCGCTTCTGAGTTGACGCCATTTTTCCCCCTCGCAGATTCTGAATATAACGACTCGTCGATAATATCTCGGAGCACAAGCATAGCGAAAAGCATTGCGTTGGATCGCTCGACCACTAGAGAAACCATAATGACGCGGTCAGCTACTGTGAATGCGCGCTGGCTCCACGATCGCGTGGAGCTCCTCAGCACTCGCCGCCGATCTGCCTGGCTCCGCGCAAACTGCCGTGGAAAATCTGATCAATCGTTACCTACGTCCGAGCAGACCAAGGGACGCCGCCGCAGACTCTACGGCTATCGCAGTCGCATAATTTATTTGTAGAGCGGTGATCGTGGCGAAAGTGAGCGGCTGAAAAGGCGGGGGCAAGCTCTCACATTTAAAATTACGCCGACTGAGCTTGCAGCGCGCGACTTGTGCCGTTTTCTTGGCTGCGAGTTGCTGTTAATCCACGACCATGGTGACGGAGAAGCCGCGGGTGGCGCCTTGGGCTGTACCTTGAACCGTTAAATTGTAGGTGCCCTTGGGCGTAACCACGATTCCAGTGGTGCTGGTGTGGTGACAGCCGGCCAATGCCACAGCAAAAATCGCACAGAGGGCGAAAACTGAAACCATTCGCTTGGCGCCCGCACCGAAAACGCAAAACACAAACATCACACAAATAATTGCGGCCAACATTCCGAACGCACTAAGAAGGGAAGCGGTAGGGAAGCCCGCAGGGTTTCGAAGTATCGCGCCGGGCCAATTCATGTCTTCGCTGCGGCCCAAAATGCCAGAACCAGGAATCATCGTGGTGGTGGTCGTAGTTGTTACCGTGGCGGCGCTCATGGTTTGAAACGTAACGTTGAACGGCACGGGCGTGTCCGCCGTAACGTTTACCATAAGCATGGGAACTAGCGGCGTGGTGACTGAAGTGCCGGCAGAAATTCCACAGGTGGTAGCCGCCGGCAAAGCGGACCCCGATGGGCAGAGTAATGTCACCGAGCCGCTGAACGTATCGTCGGGAACAATTTGCAATAGATAAGTGGCGGCAAGTCCCTGCGCAATCGTGATTTGTTGCATGGCTCCGCTCGCCAGTGTGATTTCATAATCGTCGCCGGTTCCGCTCACAGCTGCCGTCAAAGTATTTTGCACGCCAGCGCTGGTGTACGTCACGGCCAAGGATGCAGAGCGCGGTCCCGTCGCTTGCGGCGTGAATGCGACATTCAGAGTGCAGCTCGTGTTTGCGAGTAAGGTGCCAGTGCAGGAAGTATTCAGCACAGTGAAGTCACCCGGATCCGCGCCCTGGAATCCGGAAGTGATTTGCGTGATCGTTCCGGTGGAATTATTTGTGAGGGTGAAAGTTTGCGTAGGAGATGTTCCGGCCACCGGTTCCGGGCCATATGGCGTCTGATTCATCGGCGCACTTAGTGTGACACCATTGGCCGGCACGCCTGCACCGCGAAGCGCGAGAAGCCGGCGCGTGCCTTGGTCCGCGATGAAAAGATTTCCATTTGAATCGAACGCGATTTGGCCGGGTGAGCTTAGCCCGTGCGCGACAGCCTTAACGTTTGCCGTGGCCGCCTCGAGGCGCAATACCTGATCCTGCGCTGCACCAGCTCCCGAAAAAGAGACAAATAGATTGCCCGCGCCGTCCACGGCAATGCTAGCAGGAATAATTTTCGTGGCGTTGGCGCGTTGCTGGCTGTCAACAGCTAAATTTGCCAGAGAAATTCCAGCGGAAGTAAGCGAACGCGTCTGCGTATTGATTGAAACGACGGTGCCAGTATCAGCCGAAGCGGCGAAAACTTTACTGCCGTCCAATGTGACGGCGACGCTCGTTGGTGAAATCACGTGCCCAAGAATTTCCAGTACGCCTGGCGAAGCGGATGTAGCCGAGTGCAGCATCAGCACGGCATTTGCGCCGCGGTCCGCGATATATAAATTTCCGGAGCGATCTAGGGCCAAGCCGAGCGGCTCGACGAGTTCAAAATTCTGGCGCGGACCGTAACGTCCCACGACGCTGCGCACGATTCCGGGTTCGCTGCTTGCGGCACCGGCGATGCTGCGAATCGTGCCATTTAAAGTATCGGCTACAAAAATTGTCCCGTCGGGCGCGACTACTACTCCGCTGCGCATGGCGAGCGAATCGAGCTTCAAATCGAATTCCGCGCCGGACGCTGCGCCGCCATCGCCCAGGGAGCCAGGTGAAGCCTGTCCGGCAAACAGCGCGAGCTTACTGCCAGTGGCGAGCGCATTTGCCGATGCTGGCGGATTTAGCACAGTCGCTAACGTGAAAATCCTGTCCCCTTTGTCGGCATTTGCGAGATAAAGCAATGCGGATTGTGGCGCGGAAGAATTTTCTGCGCTGGCTGCGTTCGCAGCGCTTTGCGGTTGCGGCTCAACGACGAGCGAGCGCGCCGAAATATTCGTCGCAACGATCACCGGAGCATTCGCGTTAGCCGGTGCAGGCGTCGCCGCTTCGGATGCCGCTCCACTCTTAGCTGCGTTAGCGTCTTCCTTTGTCGAATGATACTGCGAAGTAGAAGCGGTAGTGCTGTTTCCTACGTGGTGAGCAGGGCCGGCCGCGGACAATTTCAGCGCGACTGCAAATCCAAGCAACGTCAACACAGTTACCGCACAAGCGAGTCGCAATCGTCGCACCAAGCTCTCCTTATATTCGACGCTTAGGATTCAACTGAAGGCCGTCGGGTTGTGCGCTGCCGCACGCTATGTGCAGTCTGCATCCAGTTGAAATATGGCGGCTTCGTTGCGCGCACACTTGCTGCCTTAAATCATAACATTTAATTACATCACGCATCGCCATTCAGCAAAGAACAAATTCACATCGGGAGGAACAATGGCACTTACATTTTCGCCTGTGGACACTTGAGAAGACGGCAAACGGGTACACGTCAGCGGCACAATTGTAGCGTCGGGCAATTATACGGCCTCACACGACACGCTGCACCTGTCAGAGGTACCGGGGATCGCCTCCGACCAGCCACCGGTGCAGGGAACTGCCTGGATGGACGGTCTCGCCGGATACGATTACGTTTTTTATCCCGGCGCTGCGGTGAACGCAAATAAAGTGAAAATCTTTCAGCAAGGCGCGTCATCTGCAAACTGATGCCGTATGGCGAGGTATTCGGCGACTTCGTCATACGCCGAAACGGCTTGGTGGCCCTCCCCCGAGATTCGCAAAACGGTTTTCCTCGAACGCAGGAATCAAGTACGAAGACGGTTTACTTGGATGACGACAAAGTCTGCCGAATGAAACACGATTGGCTCAAATCGTACTTCGTAGTTGACGATTCTCCAAAGCCGGAAATAGTTCAAGACGCCGTAAAACTCCAAAAGTTGAGAACGGGCTTCTCGGATTGCGGATACCGCCGTTCCGAGCATGAGAGCAAATAGAAGACGGGGCGGTTCGTTGCGGGCGAACGGGCCTCTAGCTGCCTGGGTGAGTTTCCATCCATTTGCCGAGGAGTTTTGCGGCGTGTTCGCAGAGTTTGCGGTCCCCATCGGCAGCGAAGGCGGCGGGGAAGTGGCTGTCGATGTCTAACTCGCCGACAACTTTTCCTGCCACGAAAACCGGCACGACGATTTCGGATTTAGTCTCGAGCGAGCAGGCTAGGTAGCGCGAGTCTGCGTTGACGTCATCAATCACAACAGTTTTGCCACTGGATGCAGCTGCGCCGCAAATGCCCTGGTTCAGTCGAATTCGCGTATGCGGCGTCATCGAACCTTTGAATGGACCGAGAATCAGGACGTCTTCTCCCGAAGCTTCTCTCTGAATCATATAAAAGCCGACCCAGTTGTACTTCAGCAGACTTTGGTGGAGCAGCGCGACAATCCCGTTCATCAATTCCAAAGAGGAAGTTGCCGTGACGGCGAGAGTGTCCAACTCAGGTATCAGATCTTTCGGTTCCGGATTTGTGCGAAACATACTGGAATTAAATCACGTCGGGACTGGATTCGTCGCAAGCTGCGAACGGATTTGGTTCCATCTTCGCAACTTCACACCTCAAACGCGTATTTAGTGATGATTCGCGGAGGCGCAGCATACCCACCTGAACGGGAGAGCTGCGCCCCTGCGGAAACAGCTTACTCAGGCTTGTGGCTCCAGAAGTCCGGGTCAGCTTTAGCGAGATCTTCACCCATGTAGCTCATCTTCGGACTGATCATGAAGAGATTCCTTTCGCTCGAAGCAATGGCTGAGGCGGTGAGCTCGTTCAACTTTTTCAAACCGTCCGGCCCCATCGCGTCAACGAATTGTTTACCGTTTGCGAAATCGCGGTCAATTTCGGAGGCGGATTTTCGAGGCGTGATGACGAGGAACGCCGGAGCTTCTCGTCCAAAGACATTTTGATACATGGCCCAGTGTCCATCCGGCATTTTGGCGTAGGCGTCTTTTACTATTTTAACGGCCTCGTTCCATTCCTCTTCGTGCCCAGGCTTAATTTGGAAAACTTCAAATTCCATGTAACGAATGCCGACCAAGTTTCCGGTTTGGTTCAAGCTTTGATCTTCGCGGTAAACCCAAGCGCTCAGATCCATGGCGTCCAGCAATTCGCCGTCGGCCATTGCCGCGCGATCCAGTTCCGCGGATAGCGTGGCGTTCTTCATGTCGGCCAGGTTCTGTTTCTCCCAGTCTTCGAAGGACTCATAACCGGTAAGAAACAGCGCCCGGGGTTTGCCACTCGTTGAATTGAGCGCCAGATAGTGCTGGTTCGATTTCCCGGCAGTCATGGCTTTCACAAATGCGCTTTCGGTACGTTCGTGCACTACACCAGATTTTCCTGGCTTCACAAATTCGCGAGTGATCGTGAGTACCGGCGGCGGCACACGCATCACCCCCGGTTTATCTTGCGCTACGGCGATGCCTGCGGTTGCGAGTACAAGAGACGCTCCCAACAAAAAACTACATAGTTCTTTCATGGATGCCGACCTCCTCGGCAGTAGCTTGATCAAAATTCCTGGTTGATTGGGCCGACCTGCTAATTACATCGGGCAAGAAAGCTTGAATCTCGTGCTGGTGTTGCGCGGAGAGTAACGAAGCGGCTCAACGAAGTCAAGCCGCGCCACTTTTTATGTCAAAGCTCGATAGAAGTGTCCCCTTCTTTACCCCTAGTCCCAGCAGCGGCAGGACAAACCGCGGCGCAGGGCTTCGCTCCGGCGGACACCCCAACGGACATCAACCGCTCCATCTTCCCACTCACAGATCAAGGCCTTGGCTCTGGTCGGCCCGTAGCGCAGGAGATACATCGATCCTCGCAGTCGAAGGGTTCGTCACAAAAGCGCGATGGCGGGCGTATGGTACAGTGTCACTTTGGGAGCTTTGCACTCATGCGCGCCACAAAATTCGAGTTTGAGCAGCGTTTTTGGTTCATCGGGATGGTCTTTTGGTTGGGTTTTTCGTTCTACGCGGTTGATCACACAAACGCTGCGCAGTGGCTGCTGCATGTGGTCGTGCCGTCGGTTGATCCCCATAGTGACCATGGAAATAATCTGGCGCGATTGCTTTTGGGAGCGGGCGCGCTGCTGGTTTTTCTGGCCGCCGCGTTCCGGACATGGGCCACCGCGTATTTGAAAACGGAAGTTGTTCATGACCAGGCGCAGCATTCCGAAGGCTTGGTCGCCGACGGTCCTTATCGCCACGTTCGCAATCCGTTGTACTTCGCGAATCTTGCGATGGCTGCTGGTATTGGATTGCTGGCGAGCCGCGCGGGTTGGATATTTATGGTCGTGGCGATGTGGCTGTTCATGTACCGCTTGATTTTTCGCGAAGAGGACGGCCTGCTGGGCACCCAGGGCGAATCGTATCGCGCTTACTTGAAAGCGGTGCCGCGATTCTGGCCTGCTTTTGCGCCGTGCATTCCCTCGGCCGGTGAAAAGCCGCGCTGGGGACAAGCGTTCGCTGGAGAAAGCTTAATCTGGCTGTTCGGCGTTGCAGAGTTGGTCTTCGCCATCACGCTGAATTTTAAGTTGATGTGGATTGTGTTCGGCGCCAGCTTCGTGGCCTACTTTCTCTCGGTTTATCTGATCAAGAAGCGAGCCGAGGCGCGAAAATCGTAAGCGCGGCCTCACGAGGACTCCTTCGTACGTCGAGCTACCTGCCTGCTGTATTGTTTGTTGTCCGATCTCTCTTGAGAAACTGCAGCCATGATGCTGTCGCTTCAATAAACCCGAAACACAATTCTCCGGGTACGTCGCTCTCGATCTGGCCATGTAGCGCTTCGCGTTTCTCAGCGAGTCTCCACAAAAAGGCAAGCGGGTGTACAATTTTATTTGCTTGGGCTTGCATGCGGCCCGAGCGTCGCCGCTCAGCGAAATTTGCGTGCCACAGGGAGTTCATTTGGAGACCGCCGTCGGAGTATTTAGTTCACGAGAGAAGGCCGAACGCGCGCTGGAGTATTTGCTCGAAAACGGAGTACCGGAAGACGCCATTGTTTACCTCACGCGCTCCGAAACCGAAGCCGTAATCCTTGGCAAGGAAATTGGCGGATTTGCGGGAGGTATCGCGGGCGGGGCAGTTGGATTCGGCGCTGGAATGGTGGCTGCGTCGCTCGCCCTAATTCCAGGTATGGGAGAGGTTTTCGCGCTTGGCGCCGGCGCTGCGGCGCTGCTCGCCCTTCTTGGCAAAAAAGCCGGCGAGGCAGCGGGCGCGAAGTTAACGAAGAACGTCGACGCCGAGATCCTTAGAGACCACCGGTCTTCTGAAGATGCAGAAGTTTTTCTGAATATTCTGAAACGGAATCGCTCGCTGATCGTAGTACGTACGGAGTCGCGCCAAATCGCCGAAACCGCTTGCAGCATCCTCGATCGCATGGGTATTTCTGGCGCCGCTGCCGCTCCTGAGCCGTTTGAAAAGAAAATGCGTGCTACTTCGCGGCTGGCCGGGGACGGCATTACGGTCCTGGAACTGCACGGAAGAATCATGTTGGGTGAAGGAAACGTTATACTTCGCGATGCTGTACAGGATTTGTTGACGCGCGGAAACAAAAAAATACTGCTGAGCCTGGCTGAGGTGGATCACATCGACAGCGCGGGCATCGGAGAACTGGTGCGAAGCCATTCCGCCGTGCGCAGAGCAGGCGGCCAGCTCAAGCTGCTAAATCCGTCCGCGAAGATCGAAGAAATGCTGCATCGAAGCATGTTGCACAAAATCTTCGACGTGCAGAAGGATGAAGCCGCCGCCATAAAATCCTTCGCAGCCTCGTCCCATTCGGGCGCAGCATCATAATTCGACAAAAACAATCCAGTAATCCATCCATGAAAAACTCTTAATAGTTTTGGTGTGCTTGCTGGTGATCCCGACTATTGCACACGCGCAACTTCAAGTGCCCATCATCGTCCAACCTGCCAAGTGGACGCCGACCGCCTTCGAAGCAGCTGGTTCTCCGCTCCTCAATTCCTCCGCAAACGTTTGGCGCATTACGCCACGCGACCTCCTCCTCTCCATGCGACCCGTTCCTGTCTCCGCCACATGCATCCCGTGACTTCCTGTTGTTACGGGCGGTTTGCCTGTATTTAGGCTCTGACGTACAATGCACGGCCTGTGCCAGATACTTCCTCCAAAGTAGGCCGCGACATTTCCCACTACAGCGTCCTGGAGAAATTGGGCGGCGGGGGAATGGGCGTTGTTTATAAAGCAAAGGACACGCGCCTGGGCCGCAACGTTGCGCTGAAATTCCTTCCTGAAGACATTTCGCAAGACCCTCAGGCCATCGAGCGCTTTCGTCGCGAAGCGCGAGCTGCATCCGCGCTTAATCATGCCAACATCTGCACGATACACGACGTCGGCGAATTCGAAGGCCGCCCATTCATCGCGATGGAATTGCTCGAAGGCCAGACTCTGAAGCACCGCATTTCCGGCAAGCCCATTGAAATATCGGAGCTTCTCGAAATCGGCATTCAAATCGCCAATGGACTCGATGCAGCGCACTCCAAAGGAATCGTCCACCGCGACATCAAGCCTGCAAATATTTTTCTGGTCGAGCGCGGCCAGGCAAAAATCCTCGATTTTGGTTTGGCCAAGCTGGCGCCGAAACCCGGACACGCCGTCGGATCGATGGAATCCTCGTCTCTGCAAACTCAGGCGAATGACGCCAACGAACGGCATCTCACCAGCCCGGGAAGTTCCCTGGGCACGGTCGCGTACATGTCACCGGAACAGGCGCGAGGCGAAGAGCTGGACGGCCGCTCGGACCTTTTTTCTCTCGGCGTCGTGCTCTACGAAATGGCCACCGGAACAACTCCCTTCTCAGGCGCAACTTCCGCGGTCATTTTTGACGGCATACTGCATTCCACACCTGTTTCCGCCAAGGAGCTAAATCCGCGTCTGCCGTTGGCGATGGAAAATATCCTCGCCAAGACGCTCGAGAAGGATCCCGATCTGCGATGCCAAACCGCCGCCGAACTTCGTGCGGACATGAAGCGGCTGAGCCGCGACTTAGATTCCGGCCGTCGTCCCGCCGCTGAGAAAACCGTTTGGGGTTCGGGTCCGCAAGCGGTCGCGGCCGCAGCGCGGCAAAAATCGGTGGCGGTGCTCTATTTCGAAAATCAGAGCGGTGCGAAAGAGGACGAATACTTTCGCGACGGAATCACCGAAGACATCGTCACCGAGCTTTTGAAAATCAAGCAACTGGAAATCTTTCCGCGCTCGGAGATGCTCGCGTTTCGTGACAAACCTGTGACCGCGCTTCAGGCAGGACAGCAACTTGGCGCCGCCTACGTGCTGGAAGGTTCGATTCGACGCTCGGGCACCCGCGTGCGCATCACCGCACAGTTGGTTGAAGCTTCCACCAGACATTCCGTCTGGGCCGAGCGTTTCGATCGCCAACTGGAAGACGTTTTCGCGATTCAGGAGGAAATTGCGCGGAGCATTGCGCAGGCCCTGCGCATTACGCTGACTCCGCAGGAAGAAAAAACCATTGCGCGCAGACCTACAGAAAACACGCAGGCGTACGATTTTTACCTGCGCGGAAGGAGTTACACGCGCCGCTACAATATGGAATACGGCCTGCAGATGTTTGAGCAGGCCATACAACTCGATCCGAATTTCGCGCTCGCACATGCGGGAATCGCGCACCTGTGCGGTCTCATTTATGAAATCCGCGAACAGAGCGCGAAATGGATTGAACGAGGGATGGCCGCCTGCGATCGCGCTACCGCGCTCGCGCCTGACTTGCCGGAGGTACTCGTCGCTCGCGCCCGCATGTATTATGCGCAAAAGAAATATGGAGAATCCGCGCTGCTAGCTCAGCGTGCCGTGGAGCGCAAACCCGACTGTGAAGGATCCTGGGACATTCTCGGCCGCGCATATTTCGCCTCCAGCCGCTTTGAAGAAGCCGCCGCGCTCACGGAGCGGGCTATTGAGGCCAATGGCGACGACTACAACACCTACATCCCGTATGGCCGGGCGTTAAGAAATCTTGGGCGGCAAAAGGAAGCGGAGCAGGTTACCGAACAATTTATCCAAGCCCTCCGTCAACAGCTCGAGATTGTGCCGGAAGACGTGCGGGCGCGTATCTTGCTGGCGACCCAACTCGCGAATTTCAAAGAATACGAGGACGAAACCTTGCGGCACTTGCAGACCGCCGTGGCCCTTCGTCCAGGTGATCCCAGCACCCTATACAATGCAGCCTGCACCTACGGTGTCCTGGGGACAAAAGCGGAAGCCCTGGAAACGCTCAAGAAGGCGTTTGCCGCCGGATACAGCAACCGAGATTGGGCGGCCAGAGATACGGACCTCAATTGCCTGCACGACGACCCAGAATTTCAAAAACTAGTCGGCCTCAGCGAACAATCCGCGTCGTAGAACCCCACAAGCGGCGGGGAAGTCAGCATCCGCTACACCGAGCAAACTCGCTTTACTGATAGAATTGCCGACGTCGAATGAACAACCCAAGCACTCCTCGCCCGGTCATCCAAGTTTCCGGAATCCGAAAAACCTACGGCCGAACTGTGGCAATCGACGAAGTGTCGTTCGAGGTCAACGACGGCGAGATCTTTGGTTTGATTGGACCCAACGGCGCTGGAAAAACGACCACGATGGAGTGCATCGAGGGTATTCGAACTCCCGACCGGGGCACTATTTCGGTATTGGGCCTGGATCCCTTCCGGCAAGTGTACAAGCTGCAGGATCGCATCGGCGTGCAGCTCCAGCAGGCGCAGCTTCAGAAGCGGATAAAAGTGTGGGAGGCGGTTGACCTCTGGGCTTCGCTTTACAAGAAAAAGCCTACAGACGCCGAACGCTTGCTCGATCAGCTCGGCCTTGCCGACAAGCGGGAAGCCTGGTTTATGAATCTCTCGGGTGGCCAGAAGCAGCGACTGTTCATTGCACTTGCGCTGATCAACGATCCGGAAGTGGTGTTTCTCGACGAGCTAACCACGGGACTGGACCCGCAAGCGCGACGTGCGATCTGGGATTTAGTGCGTGGCATTCGAGAACGCGGCAAGACCGTCTTCTTGACCACGCATCTGATGGAGGAAGCGGAACGGCTCTGCGATCGTGTGGCGATCATCGAACGCGGTCGGATCATCGACATCGACACGCCGCAGAGACTCGTTGATCGGCACTGCCCTGAACGAACCGTCGTCCTAGCTACCGATGACCTGACAGCCGAGGAGCGCTTCCGAGCGATCCCTCGAATCGAGTCCGTGGTACGCAGCGACATGCAATTCACGATTCGCGGCCGGGGCGAAGATCTGGTGACCGAAGTGATCCACTGTCTGTCGGAGAACCAAATGCGCGTCACTGACTTTCGCATGATCGTCCCGAATCTTGAGGACGTCTTTCTCAAACTGACCGGCCATTCGATTCGCAACTAGAGGAAATAATGGTGCGTGGACTCTGGAAACTAACTTGGATCGAGATCAAAGTCTTCATGCGCGAGCCGCTTGGCGCGTTCGGGACCATCGGTTTCCCCGTCATTGTGTTCCTCGTGATCGGCCGAGTGGCCGGCCGCAATATCCCCGCGCCCAGGCTCGCCACCAGCGGGTTTCTGCGCATAGGCCTACCGGTTCTCGCGGCGCTCTTGATCGCCGTCAGCTCGGTAATATCTCTAGTTACTATTGTCTCGATCTACCGCGAAGGGGGAATCCTCAAACGGCTTCGCGCCACTCCGTTGCGCCCACAGACCATCCTTACTGCCCACGTGATCGTCAAGCTGGCGCTCACCGCCGCCACGCTGGCCTTGATGGTACTTGCCGGCAAACGGTACTACCCGATCGGCATTCATGTTCCGTGGTTCGGTTTTACGATTGCGCTGCTAATCAGCACTTTGAGTATCCTGTCGATCGGATTTCTCATCGCCAGCATCGTTCCCACGGCCCGATTTGCGCAGCCCATCGGCGCAGCTATTTTGTATCCCATGATCGGTATCTCGGGACTCTTCACGCCGCTTGATTCAATGCCGCCGGTTCTCCATGCGGTGGCTCTCGCGCTGCCGATGACGTACGCGGTGTCGCTACTCGGGGGCATCTGGAAAGGCGACGCGTGGTCCGCGCACATGGGCGATGTAGCAGCTCTGGCTGTGGTCTTCTTCGTTTGCACCGCGCTGTCCGCGAAAGTATTTCGTTGGGAATAAACCAGATTGCTCGCGATCTACGAAACGCGATGACAGTAATCCTGGTTTGAAGTTAGAGGCCCTGCGGGATTATCCGTTTTAGCTGCCGACGTACAATTCCGGCCGCCCCTTATACCGGCGCTCGGCAGGGAACGGAGTTCTCCGCCATGCGGGCAATCTTGTTCTTCGACGTCCTGGCTGGCGCGAAGCGCCTTTTACTCACTGCCGCAGGCTCACGATACACGACGTGCGCGCAGGGCATTCCTTGTTGCCGCAGGCCGACGCGCAGGCCGCAAGCGGCCGTAGCGTCATTCTCTTCCGCCACGACCAAGAATGAAAACACCGAAAACGTTCTAGTTTTGTTCTGTATAACGTGCGGGAATGGATATTATGTTGTTGTCGGGAGTTTGAAGGCTATTTGGATCGGTAGTTGGCTAGCTCGTACTTGATGTATTGCTCTAGGGTTTGCTTGTCGCCACCAATCAGCATGCGGCCGTTGACGAAGACTGTGGGGGTGCTGCTGACGCCTACGGCTATGCCGTCGGCTCGGTTTGCTTGCACGGCCTTTTGGGCTTCGGGTGAGGACATGCAGGCTTTGAAGGCGTCGGTATCCAGGCCAGCGGTTTTGGCGAACCCTGTAAGCTTTTCCCAGACGTTTTCCGTCGAGATTAAATCCTGATTTTCGAAGATGGCGTCGTGGAGTTGCCAGAAGGCGTCGGGCGACTGCATGTAGGCGCAGCGGGCGCCGATAGAGGCGGTTTCCGTCCAGGGATGGATCTGGGTTAGCGGGAAATCCTTGAAGACTACACGAGCTTGCGGGTATAGCGGCTCCAGGGTCTTGAGGGCGCGGTAGAGTTCACGGCAATGCGGGCATTCGAAATCGCTGAACTCTACGATGGTGACCCGGGCGTTGGCGGGACCTACCGAGGGGTTGCCTTCGACGTTCATGTGAGCGAGATTGTCGGCGAAGGGATTGGCGGACATGTCGTAGAGATCGCCGCGGAGGAAGGTTTTGCCGTCCTTGCTGACGTAAACGGTTCCTGAGCTGCTTTGGTTGTTTATTATTAATTGAACCGGGACGTCGTAGAAGTCTGGGGAGACCGATGGCCCCAGGGGACCGAGGGTGACTTTGATATCGGGGCCCCAGGCGAATAGGTTTCGGACGAAGGCTTCTGTGGATTGCAGGATTTTGGCTTGTTCGGGTGACGGTGCGGCCGATGGCGCGGGAGTTTGCGCGGTTTGCGTTGTTTGCGCGGCGGCCGGAATGGCTAGGCTCCAGGCGGCTAGAACGATTGCGGTGAATGGATTGCTTATTGCGCGTCGGAACATTTCTCTTCGCTCCCTACGGAATTAAATCTACGAGTTTAATTTGGACATAAAATCAGAACAACGGATTGTAGTTCCTCGCGGGCGGAGTGCCAAAAGAAAATTCAAGAGCAGTCTGCGTTCTTGCTGCAAATATCGAGATTGTCAGATTCCTCTTGGGCGCGCTCACGAATTGCCTTAAAACAAGCTACGCAATCGCAGAACAGTTGTGGGGCTTCCGCAAAAAGCTCACGACCCAGGAAGGCGACGTCAGGGCGAGTTTTCACCGATGGAGTGCGAGGCCTAGAAAAGATGCTGGGCTGAAGGTCCCCCTTCGGCGGGCAAGCCCCGGCGATACTCCTCGGAGCTCCGCACAAGACGCAACGCTATTCGTTAGACGGAGAATTTCTGGGCTAGGGGGAAGCGGCGGCCTACACTGAAGGCTTTGGAGGTGATTTTTAGGCCTGGCGGGGCTTGCTTGCGTTTGTACTCGTTTTGATCGACGCGCAGGGCTACGGAGCGGACTAGGGCTAGAGGGAAGCCGTAATGATCTGCTATTTCTTCGGGGCTGCGAAGATCTTCTACATAGGCTTTAAGGATACGGTCCAGGACATCATAGTCTGGCAGGGTGTCGGAGTCCCTCTGGTTGGGGCGAAGTTCGGCTGAGGGGGGCTTGGTGAGGGTTTCTACCGGGATCAGTTCCCTTTTACGATTCGCGAACTTTGAGAGCTCGTAAACCATTGTTTTAGGAACGTCTGAAATCACCGCCAGGCCGCCTGCCATGTCGCCGTACAGGGTGCAATATCCAACGGCCGTCTCCGACTTATTTCCTGTGCTTAGGACCATCGAGCAGAATTTATTGGAGAGCGCCATCAGCAAATTGCCTCGAATGCGGGCTTGGATATTTTCTTCGGTCACGTCCTCTTTGGTGCCAGCGAATGCTCCGGCGAGGGTCTTGCGATAGGTATCGAACGTGTCGTTGATCGGGAGGACCAGGAATTGGATGCCGAGGTTCTCCGCGAGCTGGCGCGCGTCACGCATACTTTCTTGGGAGGAATAGGGACTGGGCATAGCCACGCCTTGGACGTTTTCGCGGCCCAGCGCGTCGGTGGCGATGGCAGCTACCAAGGCTGAATCAACGCCTCCGCTTAAGCCGATTACGACTTTCTTAAAACCACACTTACGAACGTAATCCCGTGTGCCGAGGACGAGGGCGCGATAGGCGGTTTCGAGTTCGTCTTCGACTGGCGGGCGGATATCACCTGCGCCGGTGACGCTATTGAAAAGCACAAGGTCTTCTTCGAAAGATTTTGCGCGCGCTGCGACGCGGCCGTCGGGCATGAAGGCGACACTCGAACCGTCGAAGATTAGGCTGTCGTTGCCGCCGACTTGGTTCACGTAGACGACGGGAAGGCGATATTCCTTGGCAATGGTCTGCAGCATGTCGTGGCGCAGAGAGCGCTTGTCGATCGTGTATGGCGAAGAGGAAAGATTTAGAAGCAGGGTACTTCCCTTCCCGACTATTTCGGCTACGGGGTCGCGATCGTAGAGGCGCTGGTTCCAGAAACGTTCATCGTTCCAGGAGTCTTCACAAATGGTGACGCCGAGTTTTTCCGCGTTGAATGGAAAGACGTGCTGGGTATGCGCGGGTTGAAAGTAACGCGACTCATCGAAGACATCGTACGTGGGTAGCAACATCTTTCGCTGTTCGAAAAGAATTCGGCCGTTCGCGATCAGAGCGGCGCAATTGGCCACCGGCTTTCCGGTGTTGTCTTGCGCGCCGCCGACGTAACCTACCAGCGAGGGCATGGGAATTTTCTTCGCCAGGCGAACTAATTCTTTTTGGTTGAGCTCGTCGAAGGCGGGACGCTCGGTGAGGTCTTGAGGCGGATAGCCGCACAGACAGAGCTCGGAGAATACCGCAAGTTCCGCGCCGCGGGACTGAGCGTCGTGCGCCAGTTCCAGAATACGCGCGGAATTGCCTTCAAAATCGCCGACAGTCGGATTGAATTGGGCCAGAGCGATGATCATAGAACTGGGCCAGCAGACGAGCCGGAACAGTCATCTTCAGCAACGACGAGCGATTTCAGGGAGATAGCAGATTCGTCACCCCGGCCAAACTGCGGCCGGGGATTCGGAGTGACAATAGCGGGATCGCACACAAGCTACTAAACGCTGAAGGAACTGCCGCAACCGCAAGTGCTCTTCACGTTCGGGTTGTTAAACTTGAAGCCGGAGCCTTCGATAGTTTCGATGTAGTCGATCTGGACGCCTTCCAAATACATTTCGCTCATCTGGTCAACAAGGACCTTCAAGCCTTCGAATTCGTACACGTTGTCGCTGTTCTCGTTCACTTGATTTTCAAAAGCCATGTGGTAGCTAAAGCCGGAGCAGCCTCCGCCAACCACCGCTACACGCAAGCCCGCCGGCGAGGGATTTTGCTGCTGCAGAATTTCCTTAACTTTTGTAACTGCCACTGGTGTTAGTTGAACCATTCGGAAAGCCTCCACAAATTTCGCATGAATAAATCATGCGTTACGATTCCAAGGACATTATATCAGATTCCGGCAATTGACGATTGGATTCCATGGGGTGCTGCGGTTAGGTTAACTGCCAGATTCTGAAGGCACTTCCCCGCTGGACTGCTGGGACTCGGGTGTTCGTAAATCGAGGTTGATGCACGGTGCAGTCCTCCCTAAAATGAGTATCCTACATGAAACATACCATCACCTTGATACCCGGAGACGGGATCGGTCCGGAAGTCTCCAAGGCTGTTAAGCGGATATTGGCTGCGGCGGGCGTAGAAGTAGAATGGGAGGAAATCGCTTCGCGGGCCGAAGTGGAACGCCGGGGCATCGATTTCATGCACGCCGGAGTGCTTGAATCCATACGCAAAAACCGAGTAGCGCTGAAAGGGCCCATGGAGACTGCGGTGGGCACTGGCGCTCCGAGCATCAATGTCGGATTACGAAAAGCGCTCGATCTCTATGCAAATTTGCGGCCGGTGAAGAATCTGGAAGGCGTGCAGTCACGCTTTCACAAGGTGGACATCGTAATCGTCCGCGAAAATACCGAAGACTTGTACGCCGGACTGGAACATACGGTGGTTCCCGGCGTGGTGGAGAGCTTGAAGATTATTACAGAGCGTGCGTCTACACGTGTGGCGCGCTTCGCGTTTGAATATGCGCGGAAGTTCGGACGGAAGAAAATTCACGCGGTGCACAAAGCGAACATCATGAAACTTTCCGACGGCCTCTTTCTGACTTCTGTGCGCAAAGTGGCTGCAGAATATAACGAAATCGAATACAAAGAAATTATTGTGGACAACGCTTGTATGCAGATGGTTTTGAATCCCAACCAATTTGACCTGCTTCTACTGACGAATCTTTATGGCGACATTATGAGCGACTTGGCCGCAGGGCTTGTGGGCGGGCTGGGCGTGGTGCCCAGCGGAAATATCGGCGAGACAGTGGCGGTTTTCGAGGCGGTACACGGTACGGCGCCGGATATCGCGGGGAAGAATGTGGCGAACCCGACGGCGCTGCTGATGAGTTCGATCATGATGTTGCGTCACATTGATGAAATCCAGGCAGCAAAGCGTGTGGAAGATGCGCTGTTCAAAGTTTACCGCGAAGGGAAATCGCTGACGCGCGATGTGGGCGGCACGGCAAGCACCACCGAATTCACCGACAATTTGATCAGCACCATGGGCCTATAAGGTGAACGCCGCCGTACTACATGCTCTTGGCAAACCTCCACGTTTCGAACAATTCCCCGAGCCGGTCCCTGTGGAAGGCGAAGTAGTCGTCAAAGTTTGTGCTGCTGCGAAGCGCACCGCTGACAATTATGGAGACAGCCGGAATACCAGCGCCAGAAATCCTGATGGACGCGCTTCAACAAGTGCTGGCGTACGGAGCCTGCGGAAAATTACGGATCGACACGGAACGCGTTCCGCTTGCCGATATCGAGAGCGCGTGGCAACGAGACGTTCGCTCACGTCTGGTGATCATCCCATAGCGCTTGTGAGAATCAGGAGGAATCAATGCGCCTCGCCAAGGATCGTATTGATGCTTTTTGCGCGCGATTTTCTTTGCGTGCGCCGGTGCTGCTGGCACCCATGTCGGGGGCAAGCGCGCCTTCACTTTCTATTGCGATCGCAAACTCAGGCGGATTGGCAGCTTGCGGGGCGCTGTTGATGCAACCTGCAGAAATAACTGCTTGGGCCAACGAGGTGCGTTCCGGCAGCAACGGCGCATTCCAAATTAATTTGTGGATTCCGGAGCCAGCGCCTAAACGTGACACGGAGCACGAAGCGCGCGTGCGTGAGTTTCTTTCGGCGTGGGGTCCTACTGTTCCGACGGAAGCTGGGGACACGACGCTGCCTGATTTTGCGGCGCAGTGCGAGGCACTATTAGCCATAGCTCCGTCGGCCGTTTCGTCGGTGATGGGTCTTTACCCTCCTGAATTTGTGGCGAAACTCAAGGAGCGCGGCATTGCCTGGATCGCGAATGTTACTACCGTGGCGGAAGCGGGCGGAAGCGGCAGGCGCCGATGTGATCGCCGCGCAAGGAGCGGAAGCTGGCGGACACCGCGGCTGCTTCAACGCGGAGGATGCCGAAAGAAAGTTGGTCGGATTGTTCGCTTTGTTGCCTGCGGTAGTGGACGCGG
This sequence comes from uncultured Acidobacteriota bacterium, assembly GCA_963714785.1. Lineage (GTDB taxonomy): Bacteria > Acidobacteriota > Terriglobia > Acidiferrales > UBA7541 > Palsa-295. Next base: position 468,715 of record CAVQQE010000011.1, on the reverse strand, counting down.
TGAACGTGCCAGTCGTAGCTACGGGCGGAATTGCCGACGCACGGGGAGTGGCTGCGGCACTTACCTTGGGCGCGAGCGCAGCACAAATCGGGACCGGATTTCTGCGATGCTCGGAAGCGAAGATCCATCCTGCGTGGGCCAAAACTCTCGGCCAAACAACACCGGAACAAACTGTTGTTACGCGGGCGTTCAGCGGGCGCGCGGGACGAAGCATTGCGACAAATTATGTTCGTGCTGCGATGGCTGAAGATGCTCCCGTGCCAGCACCTTATCCGGTACAGCGTGGACTTACCGCGCCGATGCGTGCTCTTGCACAGAAGGAAGGGGACGTCCAACGAATGCAGGCCTGGGCTGGTCAGTCAGCGGCACTAGCTAAAGCGGAGCCGGCGGCAAATGTGTTCAGGCAAATTTGGGAAGAGACACAGGCACTTCTACCGTGACGACGGGACAAGACCCGGCGATGGACTTCCCGGCCCTGCCAAGGTCCAGAGACGAATGGCGCTTCCGATTGAATTTCGGCGGTTGCGTCTTTCCCCAGCCACGCAAACGCCGACTCCGATGCATATGCCGACGATCATGTTACGCATGAGCGCTCCTAGCGCAGCTCCCGCGACGTTACCAACAGCGAGTGCCACCGGGTGGTCTTTCATCGCGCTTCCAGCAAATCCAGACATTTCTTCGAGCCTCCGGATAGGATCGACCGAGACCAGCGTCCCATGCCGGCGTCGCTCTCAAAACTCATCTATTGCAATTCAAAGTGAGACACGGCGTCCCATTGTAGGAGATTGACTTCCCTGCCCTGTCCGACGAAAATGAGGGTGCAATCAAGTCCCGGGAGGCCGAGTGGCTGACATAACTCCGGAAGTCGCGCCGTTTGTAAACGGCGAGGTCGTCAAGTACGAACCGATTTCGGAAGGAACCAACACTCGGCGGAAACGCAAGCCGCACATTGTCGCGGTGATCAACGACATGTGCACAGGATGCTCTGGCTCTCCAGCATGTGTTGATTATTGTCCAGTGGCGGAATGCATGTTCTGGGTTCCGGATCCGGAACACGACCCTTTTGGAAAAATCCTTGTTGATCCCCTGCTTTGCATCGGCTGCAAACTTTGCACCAGCAAAGGGCCTGATGGGGCCTTTTTGGAAGGATGTCCGTGGGACGCGATCGATATGGTGCCGTTGGCGGAGTTTGAAGCGAAATACGGATCCATGCCCTACTAGCGGGCGCGCAATTTTCAAGTTTTAGATCGTGAGATACATCACGGTGAAATCAGTACCCTTTCGCTTTACCACCGCTGCCTCGGTCGTCCACTGCTCCCTGCAACCAACCATCGCTGATTAAAATTGCTTCCACTCTCGCTTGTTCGATAGGGTTTGCTGTTTGCGTTTGATAGCCCATGCGCTGGAGCTGCGCAACGGTATCGGGAGGGACGGTCGATTCCGTGTCGAGACGGTCGGGTTTCCATTGATCATGAATGCGCGGAAAATCGATGGCATCTTGTGGGTTCATTCCGAAATCGATTACGTTGAGAATGACTTGCAGCACAGCGGTGATAATCATTGGGCCTCCCGGGGCGCCCAGCACCATGAATGGCTTGCCGTCTTTTAGGATAATCGTGGGCGTCATGGAGGACAGCGGACGCTTGCCGGGCGCGATGGCGTTGCTCTCACCTTGAACTAGCCCAAACATATTCGGCTCGCCGGGTTTGGCGGCGAAGTCGTCCATCTCGTCGTTTAGCAGGAATCCTGCGCCGGGCACGGTTACGCCGCTGCCGTAGCCGTTGTTCAGCGTGTAAGTAACAGCGACTGCGTTTCCCTCCTGGTCCACGATGTTGTAGTGCGTGGTGTTGGTTCCTTCGTTAGCTTCGGTGATGCCTGGGGAAATTTGTTCGGCTGGTGTGGCGCGGTTGGGACTGATTGTTGCTCTCCGCGAATCGACATATGCGGGCGCCAGTAAAGCAGCGATGGGAACGTTCACGAAATCGGGATCGCCCAAATATTTACTGCGGTCGGCGAAGTAACGTCGCATCACTTCCGCCATGTAGTGATAACTCACGGCAGAGCCTGCGCCGGATTTTTCGTAACTGGTGCCGCTTAACATGGCGAGCATTTGCAGCAGGCCAACGCCGCCAGAACTTGGAGGCGGCGAAGTGATGAGGTGGTAGCCCTTGAAGTCCCCTTCCAGTGGCGTGCGCTCTACGGCTTGATAATTATGCAAATCCGCGAGGTTGATCAGGCCTCCATTCTTTGCCATTTCACTTGCCAGGATGTGCGCGGTTTCGCCATCGTAGAAATCAGCGGGGCCCAGGCGGGCGATGCGATCCAGGGTGCGCGCGAGTTCGGGTTGTTTAAAAATTTCCTGCCAGTCGAAGTAGGCGCCATCTTTCAGAAAAATGCGCTTCGATTGAGGGAACTGTGAAAGAAGAGGCGAGGATCGATGCCAGGAATCCATCTGCCATTTGGAAACTGGGAAACCATTCGTGGCGAGGGCCACCGCGGGTTTCACAAGTTCAGGCCAGGGTTCTCGGCCGTATTTCTTATTTGCGAGCGCCAGGCCGCGGACCGTGCCGGGGACACCAGCCGCGCGCCAACCTAGTACACTGTCGCGAGTAGGCGTGCCGCTCGCGTTTTGGTACATATCGTGAGTTGCCGCGGCCGGAGCTTTTTCGCGGAAATCGATGAAGGTGGAGCGGCCGCCGGCCATGCGTATGAGCATGAATCCGCCGCCACCGATATTTCCAGCGTAGGGATGGGTTACGGCCAGCGCGAAGCCGACTGCTACCGCGGCATCGACCGCATTGCCTCCTGAGCGGAGCACTGAGACGCCAACCTCGGTAGCTAAATCCTCTTCGGCTACTACCATGGCTTTTCGGGCGTAGGTTGGCTGTCGGGCGTCGAGACCCGGAACGAGGAGCGCGGAAATTAAGAGCAAGGCGAGGAATCGCACGAAGTGGATTTTCATTAGCGCTCTGTCACTTTGATCCCGCGGGATTGATGTCCATATCTTTTCAGGTAATTACATTTGCGCCCGAATCGAATTACTCCGGAATCATTCCGATCGTTCCCAACCACGTCTCCACCAACTGAGGCCATTCTGTAATCGGAAAGTTTGTGCGCCGCAGCCCAAAGGAGTGGCCGCCATGCGCATACAGGTGCATCTCCACGGGAACCCCGGCGTTCCTCAGCGCAATATAGTACACCAGCGAGTGGTTTATGTTGTCCACGGGGTCATCCTCCGCCTGGAGCAAAAACGTGGGCGGCGTCTTGTCGGTAACATGAACCTCTGGGTTCAATTCGAATTTCTTATCGTCAATCCACAGATGTCCGCGATAAAGAGTCACTGCAAAATCCGGGCGGCCGCTTTCTTTTTCGGCTGCATCTACAGGCGGGTATAAACGCTGCTGAAAACGCGTGCTCATCGCTGCTACCAGATGTCCGCCTGCCGAGAATCCAAGAACTCCAATTTTGTGCGGATCGATATGCCATTCCGCGGCGTGAAAGCGCACCAGGCTCATGGTTCTCTGCGCATCTTCCAACGCGGTCGCTGATTTCGGATAGACCTGGCGATCACACCGCTCGTCCCAATGCGGCCCGGAATCCGGCACGCGGTACTCCAACAGCGCACAGGTGATTCCCTTGGACGTTAGCCAGTCACAGACCTCAGTGCCTTCAAGATCGATGGCCAGAATCTGATAGCCGCCGCCCGGAAACACGACCACTGCAACGCCCGTGTTGTTTCCCGTTGGCGAGTAGACCGTCATCGTAGGTCGCGACACGTTTCTCCACGTAATCCCATGTCCTTCCGGCGACCAAAGTCTTCGCCTTCGCGGTGATCTCCGGCCCCGCGGCAGGCTGCTCATCGGGCACGGTTCCCAGCCATATCGGCACTTGCGTATGTCCAGGCGATGGCTGCCAAGCAGGCGGCTGCGCGGTCTGACCGGGGAATGCAAACACAAAACAGAGAGCAAGGAGCCAAGGCTTCATCACAATGTCCACAGCTTAATACATTCGGTCGCTTTTGAAAGCGGCTGATTGGGAACTGCGATGTTTCGTTTGAGAGGCAGAACAGCCGAACGGAAGATACACAAAAACCGGGCGATGCTTTTAACTGCTCGCGGATGTGCGGCGCTTGCGACAATCCAGACAGAGGCCGCCCACTTCTGTGCGCGACACGCTGATTTCAATTCCGCAGTCGTGGGAAATTTGGCGCTTCAACTCTTCGTATAGTTCGCTTTCGAATTCGCGAACTTTTCCGCATCCCATACAGGCCACATGAATGTGGTCGCGAGGGCCGTGGCTTTCATAGAAATGGCGATCGCCGCGAAGGTGGAGGAGATCCAACTCGTCGATCAAGCCGTGGCGTTTCAGGAGATCGAGTGTGCGATACACCGTGACGCGCGTGATTCCGGCATCCATTTTCTGGGCACGCTCGAGAATTTCCCCCGCGTCCAAATGGCGGCGCGCGGTCTCCATCACTTGCAACAGAACTCTTCGCTGGCGCGTGAGCCGAATGCCGCGCGCGCCAAGTTCGCTTTGGAGACGGCCGGGTGCTTCGTGATTTATGCGTTCGCCGGTGGAGACACGATGTGCGGGGGTGGCGGACATTGGATTAACTGACATTATACCAAAATCGCACCGGAGGGAACGGGTGATGAACTGCCCGCGAAGGTTACGGGATAGGTTTCCACTTCGTTAATTCTATAGACTCGGCAAGGAGTTCGTTTGCAAGTTTTCGGAAGGATTGAATGTGGGTTGAGCGAGCATGCGCTTCGAGATCCGCTTCGCTCTTCCAGTTTTCATAAAAGACGAACAGAGCGGGGTCTGTCTGGGATTGGTGCAAATCGTAGTTGATGCAGCCAGCCTCGGCACGTGTAGGAGCTACCAAGCCTTCCAGAACTTGGCGAACGCGAGATTCCTGGCCCGGCCTCGCGCGGACATGCGCTATCAAGGTGAGTGTTCCATCCATGAGTTGTCTCGCTATGGGTGAATATTTTGGCTTTGAATCAACTTGAAAATGTCGCTGTACATTACGAAGGCGAAGATGCCTAGCAGGAATACCAGGCCCACTTGGACGAAACGTTCTTTCACGGCGATACTCAGGTCGCGGCGCAGAGAACCTTCGATGAGCAGCATAAGAACGTGGCCACCGTCCAGGATCGGAATCGGCAGCAGATTCAGCAAGCCCAGATTCAGGCTGATCACTGCGGTCAGAATGATCAGATCGACCGGACCACGTTTGGCGGCTCTGCCGGATTGCCGGGCGATCCCGACGACGCTCTGCAATTGGCCCAGTTTCACGCGGCCAGTGAAAAGGCCGGCGAGAACTTCGCCAATTTGCTTCATGCCCGATACGGTTTGAAGTCCGGCGTCTTTCGCGGCGAGAAAAAAGGGCTGGCGCTGGTAATTTGCTTGAAATTGTCGCGCGACACCGACTTGCCACACCATACTTCCATCGGCATCCATGCCCTGAACGGGAGTGATGTCGAAGATCAAATCTTTGCCGTCGCGCTGAACCGAAAATTGAACTGAACGGCCGTTGGAACCGCGCACAACTTCGACCAGCTGCTGCCAAGTGACAATAGGTTTTCCGTTTATCGCGGTAATCTTGTCACCAGATTTCACCCCCGCTTTCTCTGCAGGAGTACCAATTCCAATTTCATCGACAATCGCAGGAGTTAGCGGGTAACCGATAACTTCATCCAGGTCGCTTGCTCCTGGTGGGACCTTCGCGTTTAGGGTCTGTTCGGTGCCGTTGCGGTCAACTTTCAGGGTTACCGAGTCGTTTGGTTTTACATTTTCAAGTTGCGTGAGGACTTTATCCCAGGTGGAAGTTTCAACGCTGTTCACCGCGTCGATACGATCGCCAGGCTGAACGCCTGAAGCGCCTGCTTCCTTTTGCGGGATTGCGGCCACCTGCGCGGGCATTCGCAGATAGGAGTCTGATTGAAGGCCGACAAGCCAGAAAATTCCCCAGAACAGAACGAAGGCAAGCAGGATGTTCATTATGGGCCCGGCCACAGCGATAATCATGCGTACCCAACGCGGCTTGGAGAGGAACTCGTAGTCAGCGCCGGTGCGTTCTTCTACCGGATTGTCGCCGGCCATGCGCACGTAACCGCCGAAAGGCAGAGCGCTTAGACGGTAATCCGTGTCGCCGCGCTTTACTCCGAAGACGCGCGGGCCGAAACCGAAGGAGAATACGTCTACACGAATGCCGGAAAGTTTTGCAGCGATGAAATGTCCCCACTCATGCACAAATATCACGATGCCCAGAACCAGGGTCACCGAAACGATTGCAACCAGCGCGTTGTGAAAATTTGCCATCATTGCCTCAAGTTTAATTTTTCCTGCGCTCGGCTTCTTCTCGCGCGAGACGTCGCGCTTCAGCGTCGGTAGCCAGCACGTCGTCAATTTTATTGAACGCACAACGCGGCATACGTTCGAGCACGCGTTCAATTACGGCGGCGATGCCGGGAAACGAGAGCTTGCCGTCAAGAAACGCTGCCACGGCGATTTCGTCAGCCGCGTTCAATGCGCACGGCAACGGGCCACCTTGCTTCAAGGCTGCTTTCGCCAGCGCCATACACGGAAATTTTCGCGCCGGAATTTCTGCAAACTCAAGTTTGCGCAAAGTGGACCAATCGAGGGCACAATCATTCGACGGTACCCGCTCCGGATAGGTTAGCGCATAACGAATGGGCATGCGCATGTCCGTTGCTCCCAGCTGTGCCAGAATTGAACCGTCCACAAATTCCACCATCGAGTGAATGGTGGATTGCGGATGAATCACAACCTGAATCTGATCGAGGCCCACATCGAAAAGCCAACGTGCTTCAATTACCTCGAAGCCTTTGTTCATCAGCGTAGCAGAATCAATCGTAATACGATTCCCCATCTTCCAATTTGGATGCGCGAGAGCCTGTTTTGGCGTCGCCTTCTTCATTTTCGCGACGGGAGTATCGCGGAACGGGCCGCCTGAGGCGGTAAGGACCAGGCGTTTTACTTCGCTTCTTCGGCCGGCGCGGAGGCATTGGTGGATGGCGTTGTGTTCGCTGTCAACCGGAAGCAGCGCGACATTGTGGCGCTTTACCGCGGCCATCACGATTTCGCCGGCGGCTACCAGGACTTCTTTGTTGGCTAGCGCGATGGTTTTTCCTTGTTCGATGGCTTTGTAGGTTGCGGGAAGGCCAACCACGCCGACCGCCGCTGACACAACCAGTTCGGCGTCAGGATGCGTGGCTACGCGCTCGATGCCTTCGGCGCCGAAAAGTATTTCGGGATCGGAGTGGGCGGAAGATTTACTTGTGCGATTTTTCTTCAGGATGGCGCAAAGTTCGCGCGCTCCGGTTTCTGTGCCTACGGAAACTAATTGCGGGCGGTATTTCTCTACTTGCTCGGCCACTAGGTAAATATTTGAGCCGGCGGCTAACGAGACTACTTGGAATTCTGCTGGAAGTGAGTCAATGACCTGGGTGCTTTGGCGGCCGATGGAACCGGTCGAACCGAGGATCGCGATCTTCTTCATGTGACTCTATTTTATGGGTGTTTGGGGAAATATGCGAATGCGCGGTGATGTTTCCCAGTTCGCTGGTACGAACCTGCAGGCACAGCAGATCCCTCAGGGCGTCCGCGAAAGACGCGCGGTTCGGGATGACAACGAAAGACAAAATCCGAGACAAGAACAAGGCAAGGCAGAGGCAGCGTCAAAAACAAGACGAAACAAGACAAAAGCAAAGGCCGTGCAAAGGCACGATGCCGGGCTAAAAGCCCCGGCGCTACATTCAAGTCCAAACTGGCCGGTAAGAGTCGGCCAGCAATATGGGACTGCCTTCGGCAGACGCGACGCATTGGGTACAAACCGACATTACGACCCGGCCCCCGGAATATGTCCAACACATGGTTGCTCCATGGACCACGGGGTCCAGGAAAACTACCAACGCGGAAAATGATCAGAAGTTTGGAGGCTAGGCGAACGATTAGAAGCCGGGAGGGCGCTCGGTGGATACGTGGAAGGCACGCTCCAGGGCTAGGCCGGCGGTGGCAAGGGTGCCTTCGTCGAAGAGGCGGCCGATCAAGGTGACACCGTGGGGGACGCGGCGCGGGGGCGAAAACTTTGGCAGCGGGCGACTTGGATCGGGAGCCCAGTCGCTGCGAGCTTCGGAGACTTCCACGAAGCCGGCGCGCAAAGTTAGCGATGGATGGCCGGTGAAGTTCGTGATGGTGAGCATTTCGTCCCGCAGAGACGGGACGATAAGTAGGTCGACTAAGTTGACCAATCTTGCCATTTCCTGGGCCACTTTGCGGCGCATGCGGTCGGCCTGGACGAAGTCGACGGCGGAGAGAAAACGAGATTGGCGGAAGAGGTTGGGCCAGGCGTCGAATGTTTGAACCTTTAATTGGTCGATAGCGTGGCTTAGGGTGAGTTCTTCGAAGGAGGCGGCGCCTTCGGCGAAGAGGATCAGGTCGAGCGAGTCGTAGGACCAATTTGGGAGGGATACTTCTACTGGGACCATGCCGACTTTCTTTATGGTTTCCAACGCTGCGCGATCCACGTCGGTGGCGGGGTTCTGTTTCATCCATTCCGGGAAATATCCGACACGCAGGCCTTGAACTGAGGCTGAGGCGTCGAAATCCAGTTTGCTGGGGACGCTGGAAACATCGCCTGCGTCGGGGCCGGAGATGGCTTGAAGCACTAGCATGGTGTCTTCAACGCTGCGGGCCATGGGGCCGAGCTTATCGAGCGACCAACAGAGGGTCATGGCGCCGGTTCGGGCGACGCGTCCGTAGGTGGGACGCAAGCCGGTGACGCCACAGCGCATCGAGGGAGAGACGATGCTGCCGCCGGTTTCGCTGCCCATAGAGAAACCAACTAAGCCTGCCGCGGTTGCAGCTCCGGGGCCTGCGCTGGAGCCGGACGAGCCTTCTTCGAGTAGCCACGGATTCATGGTTTGGCCGCCGAACCAGATGTCATTCAAGGCTAGTGCGCCGAGGCTTAACTTTGCTACCAGGACCGCGCCCGCTTCGTGGAGCCGCGCGACTACGGCCGCGTCTTTTCCGGGGATACGGTCTTTAAATGGTTCGGCACCGTATGTGGTGGGGATGCCTGCGGTGTCGAGAAGATCTTTGCCGCCCCAGGGGATGCCGTGGAGAGGACCGTGATATTTTCCGGCGGCGATTTCCTGGTCGGCGCGTTTTGCCTGGGTCAAGGCTAATTCGCGAGTGATGGTGATGGCGCAGCGGAGTTGGGGATTGAATTTTTCCAGGCGGTCGAGATAGAGATTGGTAAGCCGTTCGGAGCTTAGCTTGCGCTGTTCAATCCAGCGCGAAAGTTGAGTGACCGTGGCGAAGGCGATGTCTTCGTCATTTGTGGGCAGCGGGCCGGGATCGGTCTTGCTGCGGATGAATTGATCGCGCGCGGGAAGGGTTTTCTGTCCAGGCAAAATTGGGTTCCATTGCGAATAGGGGGCGAGCCCCGGCTCTAAGCTGACTTTGAGCGGGCCGGTGCGGCGTTCGTACAGTGGGGCCATGCTGACGCGCCAACTGAACGCTGCTTGAGCGCGCTCGGGCTCGGTGAATTCTACCTGGACGAGCTTTTCTGCTTCGGCGAAGGTGGCGGACGAGACTTCGGGGCCGACGGGTTTTGCGGTGCCGAAGGCGGGTGGGGCGCCGGCAGGGGCGTCGGGTTTTTGTTCTTGGGCCGAGCACGGGACGGAGACGGCCAGGACGGCTAGAGCTGCTTCAGAGAAGAATTCTCGACGGGACTTTGACATGTTCGCTCCGGATGAAATTCGGTAATGATTCTTCAATGCAATGCGCTGTAGCTTGGACGTTGCTGTGCTTGAGACGTTTGCTACCGTCGCTGGTAACGAGACCGCTCGACGATAAGAACAGCAGATCCCTCAGAGCGACATATTCCGGCCACTTCGTGGCCTCTTCCCCAGTCTCGACTAACCGTCGACCTGGGCGGCCCCGAAGAGAACCGGCGCTACGAATGCGGCGCGATTCTACAAGATTCGCGCATTGAGTTTGTCACGGAATTTCAAGCAAACAGCAAGGTGTCGAATCGAAGTGATCGCTACACCGTGCTGGAATAATTGCTCAAGGCCACTGAGCCGGCAGGATGCCGGCGCTACAAAATCGAAAAGCGATCAGCGTGCTGCTAGCCGGGTTTGGCTAGCCATTGATACAGGATCCAGACTACCGGGGCGGCCAGGATAAGGCTGTCGATGCGGTCCAGGACGCCGCCGTGACCGGGCAGAAGTTTACCGGAGTCTTTTACTGCGGCGGCGCGTTTGTAGGCCGATTCGATCAGGTCACCGGCTTGTCCGGCGATATTTGCGACTCCGGCGATGACCATCAGGGTCACTACGTCAACCTGCATCCAGCGCGCGAACACGACTGCAACTAACAGCGAGCCGAGGATGTTACCTAGCGCGCCTTCCCAGGTTTTCTTGGGGCTGAGCGCCGGGGCCATGGGGACGCGTCCGAAACCGCGGCCTACGAAATACGCGAGCATGTCACCAGCCCAAATTATGCAGAGGGTGAAAAGGACTAGTTGGCGGCCGGCGGGCACAATATCGTTCAGGCGTACCAAGTAGCTGAATGGAATTGCGACGAATAGGAGGCCTGCGGCGCTGATGGAAATGGAAGGAAGTACTTCGTGCAGAGCGCGGCGGGTAAGAAGCCCGATGCATACGCAGCCGAAAACGAAAATCAGGAGGATTGCTTCAACGGAGAGAACCCCGCCTTGCGCGCTGCGAACCAGGGAAATTCCCTCACCAATCGCATGGGTCTCGACAAATTCCTGCGAATATTGCGCGTAAAACAAACCGGCGACGCAGACCAGAGTCCATTTTTGATAAGCGCGGAGGCCCACGCGATTGCCGAGCGTGAAGAATTCAACTAGCGCAAGGATGGCGACGATGCCGGCCAGGCCGGCGAGAAGAGCGTGCGGTCCCCACCAGACCAGGGCGACGACGATGGGGATGAGGACTATCGCGGTGAGAATGCGCAGGAGCATTCGGCGTTAGCCTCGCCCCGACCAGCGGGAGCGCTTGGCGGATTTGGATGATGTCGCGGGCGCCTGGGTCGCGTTCAATCCGCCGTAGCGGCGTTCGCGTTTTTGAAAGTCAAGGAGAGCTTCGAGAAGGCGTGCGCGCGAAAAATCGGGCCAGAGCGTTTCGGTGACGTAAATTTCGGCATAGGCAATTTGCCAGAGAAGAAAATTACTGACGCGCATTTCCCCGCTGGTACGGATGAGCAGGTCGGGATCGGGAAGGCCAGCGGTGTAAAGATGCTCGGAGACGGTTTGCTCGTCCGCCTGGAAAGCGGACATGCCATTAGAGCGGACCTGTTCGAGCATGGCGTTGAACGCATCCACGAGTTCGGCGCGGCCTCCGTAATTCAAAGCCACTACTAACTTCATCCCTGTGTTGCGAGCGGTCATGCGCATGCCCTGCTCGATGTCTTTGCGTACGGCTTCGGGAAGCTGCTCGGAGCGTCCTATTACGAGGAGACGAATATTATTTTTGTGGATGCTAGGGAGTTCGCGTTTTAAATATTCGCGGAGGAGACGCATCAAGAAATCAACTTCGGCTTGGGGGCGGCGCCAGTTTTCTAGCGAGAACGCATACAGGGTGAGATAAGAAAGCTTCAGGCGCGCGCAGGTTTCGATGATTTCTCGCGCGGATTTTACTCCTGCGCGGTGGCCGGCGATGCGTGGCAAATGCCGGCGCTGAGCCCAGCGGCCGTTGCCGTCCATGATGACGGCAACGTGCTGCGGAAGGCGTTTCAAATCAATTTTATCGAGCGAGGCTGCTTCCTCGGCATTCGCAGGCTTCAACAGTTCAGTGGCTTTCACTAGGGTTCGCTCGAAGGATAGACAGCCAGAAAAACTAACACACGGTGGAGGGACACGCAAGGCGAGGGGACTGCGGTGAAGTACAAATTCTCGATTACTGCGGTGGTCTCAATGGGTCGACGCAACACTCAGGTCGAACCCAACTTGCATTGAAAACAAAGGCCAAAATCGCTTGCTAGGGTTAGATCGCCGGAACATTACCCTGGCACGGCCTGCATGCTCGCCGAGTCGCCAATGCGACCTTCTACACCGAAGGCTTCAGCAGCTTGGTTGCCTCCGCCGCTGCTTCGATTGCTACCGGGTGGAACGAACCAGTTCCCGGGCGGGTTTACTCCCGCTGTGGACCACCACCTTTTCACGGCGCACCCGGTTATCCGCCTTACCAGGAGTGAGAAGTCTTCAGAGGGGCATGGCAAGGGTCTAGAATTCGCTGTTGCTTACCTGGAACATCCATTTTCATTGGTTTCTTTACTCTGATGGAGAGGAGACAGATGATCCGCTTGACGTAACACAAGCTTCCTTCTCCTAGGGCGTAAATGTACAAGAGCTTCTTCGGGCTGCGCGAGAATCCCTTCAATGTCAGCGTGGATCCGCGCTTTTTCTTTGCCACTCGACAAACTCAAGAGGTTTTGCAGAGACTTGCCTACGGGATTCAGAACCGCAAGGGTCTCATCCTCCTCACCGGCGAAGTTGGGACAGGCAAGACAATGTTGATCAACCAGTTGCTCGACTGGTTGCGACAGCTGCAGACGCCGACAGCGTTTGTTTTCAATTCCAATTTGGGCGAAGGTGACCTGTTCAACTTGATGGCCTGCGACTTCGGAATCGCTACCGAACCTAACGACAGAACAAATCCTCCGACCCGACTCAAGTCCTGGTTGCTCGAGTGCTACCGAGCTGGCGTGAGCCCGGTCTTGATCGTGGACGAGGCCCAGGGCTTATCGTTTGAGAGGCTTGAGGAAATAAGACTGCTGCTTAACATCGAGACCCCGAGCGAAAAAATGCTCCAGATTGTGTTCGCGGGCCAGCCGGAACTGCAGAACAACCTTAACCAACCTGAGGGACGCCAGCTCCGTCAGCGAATCGCAGTCCGCTGTAAGATAAGTCCGTTAACCCTGGAGCAAACCCACGGTTACATCGAACAGCGGCTGATAGTCGCAGGCGCCGAAGGCGAGCCCATTTTTGCGCGACAAGCGATGGACGCAATCTATTTTTATACGCGCGGAATTCCCCGTATGATCAACCTGATCTGCGAACACTCGATGATCAACGCCTACGTTGACCAACTGCGGCCAGTGCCAGTGCAAATAGTCGAAGCAGTGGCGAGCGAGTTTGAACTAACTTTCGGTCCCGCAACACCTAGCCCAGCATCCATCCAATTTGCTTTCGGGTGGGCGGGGACGCATCCCACGGAAGGGCACGAACCGACTGAGAGGCAACGAGCTCAAGCCGCGGTGGCCGGTGTTTCATCTCACTTTCCTGGGGTTCGCCCCAACAATCAACTCGCGCCGGTGTTCTCAGAACCTCAAGCGCTCTCTGCGAGTGCAAGCCTCGCGGCGGCGCATCCCTCAATAAACGATTGTTTTGCTCCAGCTACCGAATCCGCGCGTGCCGAGCAACGGAGACGAGGGCCCTTGATCTTGCCTGCGACTGCGCCCACCCCCATTGCTCAACATGTTTCCAGAACCGTGTTGACACCCATATCGAGTCCACGCGGTGCTACAAATCCTTCGCAGGAAGCGAAGCAGTTGGGCGCGGAGATTCCCAGCGTCGAGCAGCTCACCGTCCAGCGCCACTGGGTGACAAGACCCCACACACGACAAAGATTTCGTCGGTGGTGGGCAGCGTGCCGAGATCGATGTTCGGCCATGGTCCATACCTCAAACCAGCGGCTGCGAACATTGTCCGTGTTGAAGTGGTTAGCAACACCAACGCCTCGAGTGCAGCCGGCTAATCGGCGCTGGCAAAATGTGCATCATATGTCGGGCTTGGTTTCTCTTCGCTTGCATCGAGATTGGATTGAGCGGCTGGATAGATATGGGGCCATCATCGTCCGAGCGACGCGGCACCACAGAACGGCCCTTTTCCGATGGCTACAACAACCCCTCAGTTCAGCGCACCGGCACTAACGGGCTCGCCTTAGGATACCTTTGTGGTTCCTTATTGCAAAAAAACAGGCGGATAATCGGAACCGTATCTAATTGTGGGTGGCGATGGTGCGCAAAAGCATTCCTGTTCCGCTCGGAATTTTGAGTTTGCCATTATCAGAAGCTAGAGTTATGCGGCCGATCGGATTGGACTTACCCGCATGTTCGATACTGATGTGCGCGAGACCAAAGACACCGCAAGCATCGCTGGAGAATAGCCAGAGAGCTTGGGGGCTGTTGTTGCCGTCGAGGGCACCTCGGCAATTTGTGCCGGCCTTGGCTCTAACAAAGCCCACCACGCCGCCATCAATGCGCTTGCCTACAACCTGATGTGAGTCGTCGCCAGCGATAACAGGACCGCCATCGCCGTAAACAACGTCGCCACCGATTTGCACGGTCGTCAACCAACGGTAAACTTCGCTCTCTCCGGCGCCTAGTGTGGGTATTTGAGCTTCGTCTAGTTCCATAAAGCCGGCGATAACTCGGAGATCAGTTGTGATGGGGATCGTCTGATGCGAAGAGGACAGTTGATCGAATCGTAATGTGATGCGAGCAGCAGCACCGGAATTGGCAGCGGTGACATCGACAATGTGACCAACCACCTTACTGCCTTCCTTTATCGAAGCGCCATGCGGCAAGGGAATGTTCTGCATCACCCTACCGGTGATTTTTTGACCCCGTTTGGATTTGTAAGACGAGATGGTGGAGTTCAGACGAACAGGCAATATCGTTCCGACGGGAATGCTGGTAACACTTTGGGCTGCGTCGTTGCTATCGAGGAGAGAGGAAACAGAAAATACTTGGGGGACTATCAAGTGAGGGATCTCATAATTTGGATTCTGCTGCCGAGAGCCGGCGGGTTGGGCCCAGAGATTTGCCCACACGAGCACCCCAACGGACAGCCATGTTCGGTGCCGAAAAATATGAGTGGGTAGTTCTCCGCTCATCCTAGTATTTTACTCTAGAACGATTTCCAATGAAGCCAGCCACTTCGATGCTAGGGACCCTCGTGCGCGTGATCGCGGCGATATCGCTGACGATTTGGTGCGTCTTACATCTTCCAGTCTTCGATCATTATTTTGGCTTTCGGTTACCCAACGTCGCTCGAACCCCGGGGATTGTGTTACCGACGATAGGCGGCGGACTGGTTTTGTGGTGCGGCGGAATTCTTAGTCGCGTCGGAATCCTGGAAGAGCGAGGGGACCGGTTGTTTCCGGCGGAGTTTGTGGCACGAGGGCCGTTTCGATACGTGAGAAACCCGATGTCTCTCGGTGGAACTCTTTTGTTTCTGGGCTTGGGTTTATATGTCCGCTCGATTTCAATTCTCGTGTTTTCGTGCTTATTATTTCTTTCGTTTCACATACTCGCGGTGTATTTCGAAGAGCCGGGGCTAACGAAGCGGTTTGGGGATTGCTATATCGAATACAAGAGGTTGGTGCGACGCTGGATACCCCGAACTAGGTGAAGTACGTGGCGAGCTCGGATTGAAGGAGGATTAGAATCCTGGAATAACAAGAACCAAGAGCACGACTGGAACCCTCTGGGCACACCCCTGTCAGGCAACCTTGAAGGGTGCAGTTCGATGGCCACTCAGGAGATAAATTCAGGCAGAGGACCAAACACCCGCGTGATCGACCGGCAACAACATGTAGTGAGGTAAATGAGATTCAAATCCGGTATAACAATTTTTCATCCCATGTAATTTATTCGAGGCACCAGTAAATGTTTCGCCGTACACGGCGAAAATTCTTTCCTTACTTCGGCCCTGGTGCTGGTGGCATGCGAGTTGCGGAATTTCCAGTAGCTACCGAAAATTCAGTAGCTTCCGATAATGCGACAAGACGATATTTACCGTGCGAGGAAACGGCCGTATTAAATTACCGATACAAACGGAAAAGAAATTGCACCTGTAACTCTTGTTCGCGAAGGTTGGGGGCTAAAAAGAAACTGGTAATGAAGGAGTACGAAACACACTAAATCAAATGGAGGCTTGCGAATATGCCGTTTACGACAGAATTCACAATTCAGATGAGGGATCGGCCAGGAGTTCTTGGAGAAGTGTGCCGAGCGCTTGCTGATCGAGAGGTTAACATTCTAGGTTTTCAGTCGATCCCCGAGTCGGAAGGAAGAAGCTTGGTTCATATGGTTACCGACGATCGAACCACCACGAAGGCTGTACTCGAGAGTGATAGGCTGGACTTCACCGAGACAGAAGTGGCTCAAGTGAAACTACCCAATCGAGTTGGCGCGTTGGCACAAGCTGCTTTGCGACTCGGCGACGCAGGCATCAATATTGACTACGGCTATTGCGGATTCGACCCTGCCAAAAATACGCCCATCCTATTCCTGGGTGTGGCGGAAGTCGGCAAAGCGGCAAAAATCCTCGATCAAGCAGCAAAGGCCGTGGGAGTGGGAGCAACCTAAACAATAAAAGTTAGTAAGGCGCGCAGAATTAGGGCCGCGGGAAGCGGTGGTCCGCGGCCCTGGGTGGTGAGCTCGGCTGATATGCGACCGCATGTCGACACGTCGGCGGACGCTGAAAATATTGTATTCATCCTGCCGTTTGAAATAAAACTTATCGGCGTCGCAGACGACGATTGGCATGCATTTAGAAGAAGTGGCGGTGGATGGAGGCGCCGGGTTCGGAGCCGGCTTGGGGAACTACGGAGGTGTAAATTAGCACCAGCGTGAGAATGATCATGACGATGCTGGCGGTCCAGGCGACCACGTTGAAACCCCAGGAGTTTATGTGCACGCCCATCAAGTCGCGGCGGTTGATCAAAATCAAGATGAAGATCAAGACGATGGGCAGCCAGATTCCGTTTCCTACCTGCGAGTAAAGCAAAATTTTCCATAACGGAGCTCTTGGAATCAGTACGATGCCAGCACCGACTACGATCAGCGCGGTGTACAGAGAATAAAATGCGGGAGCTTCCTTGAATTTGCGGTCGAGGCCGGCTTCGAAGCCCAAGCCTTCGCAGATTACGTGGGCGGTGGAGAGGGGAAGGATCGAAGCCGCGAATAAAGAGGCGTTTAGAAGGCCGAAGGCGAAAAGCCAGCCCGCCCACTTCCCTGCTAGAGGAACCAGAGCTTGTGCGGCTTCTTTCGCGCTGGTGATGTTGGTGAGGCCGTGCACGTTCAAGGTGGCGGCGCAGCAGACGATGATGAAAAAAACGATGATCATACAGGAGATGCTGCCGACCAGTACGTCCATGCGCGCGTGCTTGTACTGGCGCGGGCCGACTCGTTTTTCCACGAAGCCTGCTTGCAGATAAAAAAATTGCCAAGGAGCAATGGTGGTCCCGACTAGACCGGTGACCATAAGCAGGTAGGGAGCGTTGAAATGAACAGTTGGAACCACGAGAGAATGTGCGGCTAGAAGCCAATCGGGCTTGGCCAGAAAAGCTGAAAGGACGTAAGAAAGATAAAAACCGCAGGCTACCAGAAAAATTTTCTCTACGATGCGATAGCTTCCGTAAACGACCAGGAGCCAAACTGCGATGGCCGCGAGTGGGACAGAGACGTAGCGGCTGACGTGCATGATTTCGGATGCTTCAGCGACACCTGAAAATTCCGCGACGGTGTTGAAGAGGTCCACAAAGAGGGCGGCGACCATCACGAAGAAGGTGGAGCGGAATCCGAATTCTTCGCGGATCAAATCGGAAAGGCCTTTGCCGGTGACGACTCCCATACGGGCGCACATTTCCTCGCTGACGTAGAGAGCGATGGTCATGGGGATTAGGGACCACAGAAGCGTGTAACCGAATTGTGCCCCAGCCGCTGAGTAGGTGCTGATGCCACCGGCGTCGTTGTCGACGTTGGAGGTGATGAGTCCGGGGCCGACGACGGCGAGAAACACAGCAATGCGCTTGCGCCAGAAATAAGAGCGGCGATTGAGGTCCGTGCCGCGCTCTTTCCACGCTGCGAGCGCTTCCGTTACTGTGGCCCAAGCGTTCATTGATTCTTTATGCTCGCTTTCTAGATTTTGGCGCGCATTCTGCTGACTACGTCGTCCACCGTAATTGCGCCAACGGGATGATTGTGCTCGTTGACGACGGCGAGACTGCGCAAGTTATATTTATCGAAAAGTTCGAAGACTTCTTTGTCCTTTGTATCGGGAGTGACGGATAGCAGTGGCTCGGAAGTGAGTTCGGACATGAGCTGGTCGCTATCGGCCAGGAGCAATCTGCCGAGCGGGACGGTGCCGGCGAGGGCGGCGTCGCGATTGATGAGAATCACGTTGTCAATCTGGTCCACGCCGATTTCGTGGAAGCGGATGTAATCCACGACTTCGCCGCGGGTGGCTTCTTCACCTACGACGACCATTTCGGTGGTCATCATGCCGCCTGCAGTATTTTCGTGGAAGCGCATCAGTTCCTGGACTTCGCTGGCTTCGCGATGCTCCATTTCGTCCAAAACTTCTTTGGATTTCGCGGGCTCGAGGCTGGCGATCAGGTCAGCGGCTTCGTCGGGATTCATTTCTTCCATGATGTCGGCGGCGCGGCCGGGGTCGAGGTTTTCTACTACTTGAGTTTGCAGGCGCTTGTCGAGTTCGGCGATGGTTTCGGCGGCGGTTTGTTCGTCGAGGGAGGCGATGATGCCCTGGCGCTCGTCGGGGGAGAGCTGCTCCATGATGTCGGCGAGATCTGCCGGATGTAGGGCGGCGAGCTTTTCGCTGGAGAGGCGCAACTTTACGCGGCGCAGGGGGTCGGGCTCGACGAGGTTGACGAATTCCCACTGAATTTTTCGCGGCGGGAGCTTGGCCTGGATTTTGCGGATGGCCATGGGCGGGACGACTCCCTGTAGGAGGCGGCGGACGGCGCCGGCGAGGCCTATGTCAACTTGAGTGATGCGCAGCTCGGTGTTGCCGTTCGTGCGGTTGTCAGCGAGGTCGATGTCATTTACTCGGACGACCTTGCGGCCATTGGTGTCGATGATTTGTTGGTCCAGCAAATCTTTTCCGACAGAGAGATAGCTTTCGTTGGGCTGGTAAAGCTCGAGCGCGGATTCGTCGGTGGTGAGAGCGACGCGGCCGGGGCTGATCATGCCGATCTGGTCGTAACGGGCGATGAGAGGGCGGTATTGGCCGCGGCTGAGGAGAAATTTGGATACGCGGTTGGGCTGGTCGCTGGGCTCAACGAACATTTCTTTTATGCGTCCCACAAAATTGCCGTGGGAGTCGTAGGTTTCAGCGCCGAGAAGTTCGGTTGCGTGAAGCATGGTGACTCCTTGTCAAACTTTGGCCGGAGCGGCGGGGCTTGTGCCCAGCGTTTCAGTCCGGCACAAAAAAAATGCCCGAAGCCAGCGCTGAAACCGGCCTCGGGCAAACGGAAAACCCCTAGGCTAGTCTAGGCCTGGCTTCGCCTTCCTGTTATTGCGAGCTGCTGACTGCGTAAAAGCGCCGCCCGCGGGGCCGCGATGGGTCCGCTGCGTTGCCACGAGCTGGAGGGGGCTGCAATCGGGCCGCGACTGACCTGAGTTACCGGATCGGGCCCTACTCCATGGCTCCGAATTGGATTGATGCTCTTCCATTCCGATGCACAGATGCTCGTTTCGACTAGTAAATGCAGACGATAAGTTTGTCAAGCGAAGAGTGAGGATTTAGCGATATTTTTGCGGGAAGAACAACATATTTTGCGGTTTGCGGCGCTGACGGCGGCAATCGGCGGCATAGAGACCCCAATATGTGGAGCGGAGGTAGTCTTTGGGGGAGAAGCCGAGGGCGCGGGCGGTGCGATTGATCGCCGTCGGCGTGCCTTCTAACTCGAGGAAGGTGCCGACGGGGGTCTCGTCGAAGTCGATGTGGAGAGAGTCGAGATGGAAGCTGGTGCGGTATTTTTCGTAGCGGAAGCCGGGGCGGAAACCCAGACCCTTTAGCGCCTGCGATAGACGGCGAGGGTCTTTTATGTGCTCTTCGTTCTCCTGGACTTCTTTGTACAGGCGCTTTTTAGTGAGTGCGGACGATCGGGGACCGGGAAGAGGGGGAGCTTTGGCTGTAAGGATTGCGGAGGTTGGGCCGCCGCGTACGTTGTTGCCCGGGGCCGGGGTTTGCTGGCGGAGACGAAGCAGGCGGCCGGAGCGGCGGAATCCGGAGTCGGGGGTATCGAAAAGAGTGTTTTGTTCGTGGACGCGACCTCGCGATACGGCGCCGAGCTTTCGGAGGCGGCAAAGGATGCCGGTGAGGTCGTCTACGCGCAACTTGATTTCGATTTCGCGCTTCGAACTTATGTTTGCGGGCACGCTTAAGTATAAAACAACGACTGTGCGTCGAACGTGAGGAACGTGTTGCCAAACACGCGTCGCAGCCAGATAATCGCTTACCACCTTGGCTCTGCCACGATCCGTCCGTGGCGCGGCCTGCATTCATGACCGAACCGACTACCCCATTGATGCGGCAGTACCATGCGCTAAAGAAGCGGCATCCGGCTGCCCTGCTGTTGTTCCGCCTGGGGGACTTCTACGAGCTTTTCTTCGAGGACGCGGTAGTGGCGTCGAAAATCCTGCAAATTACGCTGACGGCGCGCAACAAAGAAAAGGGCGACGCTATTCCGATGTGCGGCGTGCCTTATCATGCTGTGGAAAATTACATCGCGCGATTGATCAAGGCCGGGCACAAAGTGGCAATTTGCGAACAGATGGAAGAGCCGGGACCCGGAAAGAATTTAGTGCGACGGGAAGTTGTTCGAGTGCTTACGCCGGGAACGGCGAGCGGAGCCGGGCTGGTCGAGCCGAAGGAGAATAATTATCTGGCGGCAGTAGCTCGCCAAGGCGCGGTGGGCGCTTCGAATATGGCGCTGGGAGCCGCGGTGTCAGGTACGGCGCAACGCGCTTCGCAAAATAAAGGGGCTGCGGAGCCGCTGATAGGGCTGGCGTTCGTGGACCTTTCTACAGGTGAGTTTCGCACAACGGAATTTTCGGGGGAGAAGGCAGAGGCGCGTTTGCGGGATGAACTTGGCGTGCTGCGCCCGCGCGAAATTCTTCTGCCACGCCCGGTGACGCTCTTCCCTGCTGCTATTGCGACGGAGATGGATGGCCTCGGCGCGGTGGAAACCCGGTTAGACGATTGGATATTTCAAACTGATCATGCGACGCGCGTGTTGGAAGAACA
Organism: uncultured Acidobacteriota bacterium; assembly: GCA_963714785.1. GTDB lineage: Bacteria > Acidobacteriota > Terriglobia > Acidiferrales > UBA7541 > Palsa-295. The sequence goes on along the minus strand of CAVQQE010000011.1, from coordinate 447,600 downwards.
TTTTCGGGTGCTCGCGCTGGAAGGATTTGGGCTGCAGGGGCATCCGCAGGCTACGGCTGCAGCGGGAGCCCTGGTGCACTACTTGCGAGAAATGTCGGCGATTAGTGCTCGCAAACCCGAAGATATGGTCGCCATTCCTTCGCTGCGTCCAGCGGGCGCTGGGTTGGAGCATCTGGATCGGTTGGCCTATTACGAACAACGGGATGCGATGATTTTGGATTCCGTAACGATACGGAATCTTGAGCTGGTGGAACCTGCTGCGGACGACGATGCTTCGGCAACACTTTTAAAGGCGATTGATCAGACGTGCACGGGAATGGGCGCGCGTCTACTTCGAAGATGGATTCTGCGGCCGGAGATTTCGCTGACGGAAATCAACGATCGGCTCGATGCTGTCGGTGAACTGAAAGTGCAGACCGTCGTGCGAGAAGAACTGCATAAGGAGCTTGAGGGAATTCTTGATCTTGAGCGGCTAACTAGCCGCGTGACGCTGGGGGCAGCGACGCCCCGGGATTTACTGGCCCTTCGGCAGTCACTGGATAAAGTTCCGGCGTTGCGGCGTTTGATCGCGGCGGCAAAAGAAGGTTCGACGAACGGACGATCGGCCGCGGCGGCAGGCCGGCGTTTGGTGGCGCTCTGTGAACAACTGGACGAGATGCCGGATGTTCGCGAGGTGATTGCGCATGGAATAGCTGACGATCCGCCCGCGCTGTCCAGTGATCCTGGAGTGATTCGACGAGGGTTTAATGCTGAGCTTGACGAATTGCGCGAGGTTACTACGCGCGGTAGGCAGATTATCGCTTCGATGGAGGAACGCGAGCGGAAGCGCACGGGAATTGCCTCGCTAAAAATACGTTACAACCAGGTATTCGGTTTTTACATTGAAATTTCGAAGGCGAACTTACATTTAGCCCCAGCGGACTACGACCGCAAGCAAACTCTGGTTAACGCCGAGCGCTTTACGTCCGCAGAACTGAAAGAGCATGAACAGAAAGTGCTCTCGGCGGAAGACCGCATGGTGGAAATTGAGCGGCGCTTATACAGCGAGATTCGCGAGGCAATCGCGCGGGAAGCGACTCGGCTGCGCGGGACAGCAAACGCTGTCGCGCAACTTGACGTGCTTGTGAATCTGGCGCGTATCGCCGCAATGCGAAATTACACGCGTCCTGACTTTACGGAAACGGAAGTGCATCACAAGGGCGTGCGGGATATTGGGATTCATATTGCGCGTAAGCAGGAGGCTGAACTTTCGCGCGGGATTTTAATGATTGCCGCGGGGCGGCATCCGGTGATCGAAAGATTGTTGGAAGAACACGGCGAAAGATTCGTGCCGAATGATTTATACCTGGACGACGAAAAACAATTTTTGTTGGTGATTACGGGACCGAATATGGGCGGGAAATCGACCTATCTTCGGCAAGTGGCGTTGATTTCGATTTTGGCGCAAATTGGGTCGTTTGTGCCGGCGGCACAAGCGAAGCTGCCACTGCTTGATCGTATCTTTACGCGGATCGGGGCGTCTGACAATTTGTCGCGAGGGCGGTCCACATTTCTGGTGGAAATGAGCGAAGTGGCTGCAATTCTTAGCACGGCTACTGCGGCGAGTTTGGTGCTGCTGGATGAAGTGGGGCGCGGTACATCGACATTTGACGGCTTATCGATTGCTTGGGCGGTGGTGGAAGCGCTGCATACGGGGGCGCGTCCCCGGACGCTGTTTGCCACGCACTATCATGAACTGACGGAACTGGAACAATTGCTGCCCGGCGTGCAGAACGTGCACGTTTCGGTGCAAGAGTCTGGCAGCGAAATTGTTTTTCTGCGGCGCGTGGAACCCGGGAGCGCGAACAAGAGCTACGGAATCGAAGTGGCGCGGCTGGCGGGCTTGCCTATGGGCGTGATATCAAGAGCCCGGGAGATTTTGCGCCGGCACGAACAAAAAGAAGAGAAATTGACCGAGGAACTTTCTCCCGGAGCGGCGGGCGACGAAGCGGGTCGGCGAGCGCATCAAACAAGTTTCACGGCGCTCGATGAATCGGTGCTGGAAGCTTTGCGCGGGGCGGATTTGAACGAGCTTACTCCGCTTGAAGCGATGGTTCTGTTGGCTGCATTGCAAAAACAGCTTTCCTAGGAAGGCGCGACAATCGATGCTGGTGTTGGGGATCATGTCGGGGACATCGGCTGACGGAATCGACGTGGCTCTTGCACGCATTTCCGGGCAGCCGCCCAAGCTATCTATAAAACTCGAAGGGCACCATCAGCTTCCCTACTCTTCCCTGGTGCGCAAGGCGATTTTGCGGGTAGCGGCTGGCGAATCATCCGGCCTGGCGGAAATCAGCCAGTTGAATTTCGCGTTGGGCGAAGAATTTGCGTTGGCCGCTATTGCTGCGTGCAAGGCTTGGCGAGTGCCCATGCGGAGAATTTCGTTGATTGGCTCGCACGGACAGACAATTTATCACCAAGGCGTTGCGTCTTCGTTTCTCGGGCATTCGAGGATTTCGTCTACTTTGCAGATCGGAGAGCCGAGCGTGATTGCGGAGCGAACCGGAGTGACAACCATCGCGGATTTTCGTCCGGCGGATATGGCGGCTGGAGGACAGGGAGCACCGCTGGTGCCCTTGGTCGATTATTTGTTGTATCGGCACCCGAAGCGGAATCGCGTGGCTCTAAATATTGGCGGAATTGCGAACGTGACGGTGATTCCAGCGGGGGCGAAGCCAAAGGACGTTTTTGCGTTCGACACCGGGCCGGGCAACATGATCGTGGACGCGTTGGTGGAGAAATTCACGTATGGCCGCGCACGTTACGATAAAGATTCGGAAATGGCGTTGCGTGGGTGGATGCTCCCGAAACTGCTGAACGAAATGATGGAGCATCCTTATCTTCATAAGGAACCTCCGAAAACGGCTGGGCGCGAACAATTCGGGCGAGCGTACGCCGGGAAAATATTCGCCTGGGGCAAAAAAAACCGAGCGAAGCCGGCAGATGTCGTGCGGACCGCGACAATCTTCACTTCCCTTTCAATCGGAAATGCACTTCAGAAATTCATTCTTCCGCGAACGCAGGTGGACGAATTGATCGTCTCTGGCGGAGGCGTGCGGAATACGCTGATGATGGTTTACCTGGCAGCAATTCTCCCTGGATTTTCGATCGTTTCATCCGATCATTTCGGTGTCCAGCCCGAAGCGAAGGAAGCTTTGGCGTTTGCAGTGCTGGCATACGAAAGTTTTTATGGACGGTCGAACAATTTGCCCTTCGCTACGGGCGCTCGTCATCACGCGATCCTTGGAAAGCTGGTTCATGGGCGCGCGCGATAAACTGCGCCGTCGCCTGGCTGTTCTAGCATTACTCACGCTACTGATTCCGGCGGGCTGCTCATATTTTCGGCCGGAATCGGATCCGAATACTTTGGTTTTTCTGATGGAGGCCGCGCCTACAAATCTAGATCCTCGGATTGGCGCGGATGCCTATTCGGCTCACCTCGACGAACTGATTTTTTCAAGCTTAGTGGCGCACGACGGGCGGATGAATGTGATTCCCGACCTGGCCGAGCGTTGGGAAACACCCGATCCGCTCACCTATGTGTTCCATCTGCGCCAAGGCGTGAAATTCCACGATGGACGCGAACTTACTTCTGCGGATGTGAAGTTTACCTTCGACACGATTATTTCCGGCGCGGTGAAGACTCCCAAGGGAGGCTCGTTTCGACTGGTTACTTCCACTGCGGCGCCGGACGCGTATACCTTTGTGTTCCATTTGCGCGAACCATACGCATCGTTTCTTTTTGGGCTGTCGCGGCCGGCGGTGGGAATCGTCCCCCGAGATTCGCCTGCGGGGGTATCGCAACATCCAATCGGAAGCGGGCCGTTTCGCTTCGTAAGCCAAATAAGAGACGAAGAAATTATTCTGGAGCGCAACCCTGATTACTTTGGAGTGATGCCGAAAATAGAACGCATTCGTTTTCGGATCGTGCCGGACGCGATCGTTCGCGCGCTGGAGTTGCGTAAGGGCTCGGCGGACGTGGAAATCAACTCTCTGACGCCGGACATGTCGGCTACGCTGGGCAAGGAACGCGGACTGGCGGTGGACGAACAGCCTGGCACACCGGTGGCTTACCTGGCATTCAATTTTGAGGATCCGATTCTTGCGCACCGTGAGGTGCGACAGGCGCTGGCTTACGCGACGGATCGCGCGACGTTAGTAAAATATCTGCTGCGCGGGCAGGCGCGTCTGGCTAGCAGTCTGCTGCCGCCCAATCATTGGGCCTACGATGCGGACGTCACGCAATATGGCTACGATCCCGGGCGTGCTGAAAAAATGTTGGAGGCTGCGGGCTTTCCGCGCGGGGCCGATGGTGTGCGATTTCATCTGGCGTTGAAGACTTCGACCGACGAGTCCGTTCGGCTGACGAGCGCGGCGATTGCGGACCAATGGAAGCGCGTGGGAGTTGCGCTAGATTTAAGACCGCTTGAATTTGCCACTTTCTTTTCGGACATTTCGCGCGGGAGTTTTCAGCTTTATACACTGCGTTGGGTGGGAGCGAACAACGATCCGGACATCTTCGAATATGTTTTTAGTTCGAAAAAGATTCCGCCGGATGGGGCGAATCGAGGGCGCTATCGCAATCCCGCTCTCGATGCCCTGCTGGACAGCGCACGCACGGAGATGGATCAGGAAAAGCGAAAGGCGATTTTATGGCAGATTCAGAAGATGGTGGCGGAGGACGAACCGTACATCAACTTGTGGTATCCAGATAATGTTTGTGCGCATCGAGACAGACTTACTGACGTGACGATCCCGCCAGGTGGGGACTACGAGTTTCTGGATAGCGCCAGACTGAAATAGGACATTTCCGACGTTTTACTCAGACGAACCACTTCCAAGAGCTTTAGCAATTTCTTCTTCGGGTAGCGCGCCTTCACGAGCCAGCGTCCAATCATCGCCGTCGATGCGCACGATCGTGGATGCCAGCGTGGCACCGGTATCGCCAGCGTCGAGAATCAATGGGAGGCGGTGGCCCAGCTGTTTCACAATTTGCGCTGCGTTTGTGCAGGAAGGAAAGCCGGAAAGATTCGCGCTAGTGCCGGTGATAGGACCGCCGACAGCGTCGATGATAGCAGTGGGGATCAGGGAATTCGCCCAGCGCAGAGCGACGCGTCCGCTGTTTCCTGTAACTTTTAGCGGGAGGCGATGCGTGGCTTCCACAACAAGCGTCAACGCTCCGGGCCAGAATTTGTGCGCGAGGATTAGAAACACGTCGGGCACATCGCGAATCAGCGACACTGCTTGCTCGATCGAACTCACCAGGATGGGGAGAGCTTTTGTTTCGGGCCGGCCTTTCGCTTGGAACACGGCTTCGATGGCGGCGAGATTGAACGGATCGGCGGAGAGGCCGTAGAAAGTGTCGGTGGGGATGCCGACTACTTCGCCGCGCTTGATAAAGCCTGCGGCGTAGTCCACCACGCTGGTTTCCGGGATCTTGGAAGATATTTTAAGAACTTCGACGGGCAATGTTCACTCGCGGCGTTGTGCCATGATGCTTTGGGAAACTACCACAGGGATGGTCGTGCAAGCAAGACGGCATGTGTTCTCGCGTGCAAGCGTGGGCGTATCAGGATTCAAGTGACGCGCTGTTGCGGGGATTCCAGATTCTGGGCGGGTTTACGCCAGAGCAGGCGTTTGTTACGCTTGTTGCATGGCGCAACAATTTCGTTCTGATAAGAGCGCGCATGGCGAGCGAGAAAGTTCACGCCACACAAGCGCGGCGGGGCTTGCTCAGTCAGAAATCATCCGCAGCCGCGACAACAAATGGCTGAAGAAATTTCGAGCGGCGTTGCGCGGCGCGGGGCCTAAACCAGGGGAGGCCATCGCTGCGGAGGGGCCGAAATTGGTGGAAGAAGGCGTGCGCGCGGGGCTCGAAACGGAAGCTTTATTGGTGAGCGAAGCGGGCGAGCGCCAATTGGAGCGGATTTTGCGCGCGGCTAGCGAGAGCGAGTCTGGGATTCCGCGATCGCGAATTTTCAAGACCACTGACAAATTGTTTGAGGGCGTGGCAGGAACGGAAACGCCACAAGGCGTGGCCGCTCTATTTCTCGCTCTCGAATGGAGTTTCGAGGACGTGCTGCGCGGCCGAGCTGATCGCGACGGAGCGTATCGCAGCGATGCACCGCTGGTGATCGTTATGGCGGGAGTGCAGGATCCTGGGAACGTGGGAACGATTGTGCGATCGGCGGAGGCCTTTGGTGCGTCAGGAGTTGTTGCGACGCGCGGGACGGCGGATCCCTGGTCACCGAAAGCGCTGCGGGCGTCTGCGGGGTCGGCGCTGCGTTTGCCGCTGCTGCGAGGTATTGCGGGGCCCGTTCTGTTAGCGCAATTGCGCATGGCGGGGGTGAAGGTTGTAGCGGCGGGAACCAAGCCCGGGGATGGGTTGGCGGCGGAGGGCGCAAATACAGATGCAGCTTTGGCGGATATGCGAGGTTCGTGCGGGATTTTTATCGGCAATGAAGGAGCGGGCTTGCCGAGTGAAGTGGAACACGCTGCCGACGAATGGATTTCGATTGCAATGAGCGAGGATGTGGAATCGCTGAATGCCGGAGTAGCTGCATCGGTAATTTTGTTTGAGGCCGCGCGACAACGGCGAGGCGCGTAAATCCGTATGGGACTTTTTAAAACGATCGAACCGGAGCCCGGAGCCGAATCGCAGGCAGGGCGTCCGCTCGCGGATCGCATGCGTCCTCGCACGCTGGATGAATTTATCGGGCAAGAAGAGCTCCTTGGTCCGGGAAAGCCTCTGCGAACGCAGATTGAACGCGACGATCTGAGCTCGATGCTGCTGTGGGGGCCGCCGGGGTGCGGCAAGACAACGCTCGCGCGAATTATTGCAAAGAGCACGCGGTCGGACTTCATTCCCTTCAGCGCAGTGCTGGCTGGAATAAAAGAAATCAAGGAAGTGATGGCCAAGGCTGAGAGCGCGCGGCGCTACGGGGCGCGCACGATTGTTTTTGTGGACGAGGTGCATCGCTTCAATCGCGCGCAACAGGACGCTTTTCTTCCGCATGTGGAGGCTGGAAATATTTTGCTGATTGGCGCGACCACGGAGAATCCTTCGTTTGAAGTTATCGCTCCGCTGCTATCGCGGATGCGCGCTTATGTGATGAAGGCGCTGTCGAAGGACCAGATTGTCGAACTTTTGCGGCGAGCGTTGACGGACTCTGTTCGAGGGTTGGGTAAGGAAAAAGTGGAGGCGCCGGAAGATGTGTTGGATCGGATCGCGATTTTGGCGAATGGAGATGCGCGTTCGGCCTACAACACACTAGAAGCGCTGGTGATGGGCACTACGCCGGATGCCGAGAACCGGCGCGTTTTGTCGCAGGCGCGTTTGGAAGATGTGCTGCAGAAAAAGTTTCTGCTTTATGACAAATCGGGCGAAGAACATTTCAACCTAATTTCGGCGCTCCATAAGTCGGTGCGCAATTCAGACGCGGACGCTTCGCTTTACTGGCTGGCGCGAATGCTGGAGTCGGGCGAAGATCCGTTGTACGTTGCGCGACGACTTGTGCGCATGGCCAGCGAAGATATAGGGCTAGCGGAACCGCAGGCGGTGCAGGTGACGTTAGCGGCGATGCAGGCGTTTGCATTCCTGGGGCCTCCGGAGGGCCATCTCGCTCTTGCGCAGGCCGCGGTGTATCTGGCGCTGGCGCCGAAGTCGAATGCGGTATACACGGCTTACGGCGAGGTGCAAGAGGATTTGCAGAAAACGATAGCCGAACCTGTGCCGTTGCACTTGCGAAATGCGGTTACCGGATTGATGAAACACATCGGATACGGAAAGGGCTATCAGTACGCTCACAACTCGGAAGAAAAAGTAACGGATATGACTTGCCTGCCGGAAAGCCTGGCCGATCGTGTGTATTATCATCCGACTGATCAGGGATTCGAAGCGCGGATCCAGCTGAGGATGGAAGAAATCCGGCGGATAAGGGCGAAACGCTCGGATGAAAAGGACCAAGGATGAGCGAGCGACGGCGGCACGGTGTGATTCACTTCCCTGCTAATTCACGTTCGCTGTTCATTTTGCTCGTGCTCACTCTATTTATTCCGCTGCTTTCTTATTCTCAAGGCAAGGCGCTCGTTAGGATTGACGAAGATGTTCAAGCATTTGCGATCGGGCCGGATAATCGGATCGTCTATGCCGTGCAGCACATGCGCAAGTTCAAAAAAGCACGAGTCGAACGCGACGACTTGTGGATTTCTTCTCCCGAGGGAAAGCAGAAGAAAATCGGCGATGGAGAAAAAATCTTTGCGGATATGTTGCTGAACTACCAGGTGCAGTCGTTTGCATGGTCACCGGACGGGCATCGCATCGCGGTGATGATGCAAACCGCGGAAATGGTGGCGCCGAAAGGAACTAGGGATCAGCAGCTGGACGAAGAAGAAACACAAGCGCCACGCGGAATGGTGGCAGTTTATCTGATGGATGACGAAGGGCATCAAATCCCAATTCAAGGGATGAAGGACGGGCTGCTCAACGATGGGTACAACGCAACTTGGCTTGCGGACGGGAAAACGCTGGTGTACGTCACGAAGACAGGCGCAGATTTTAGCGAGTTGAATACGCTGATTCCGTCGCAAGGAAAGAGCAAGCCGCTTTTCCAAGGGCATACCTTCGCGGCGCTCGCATGGGATACGAAAAACAATCAGGCATTCGCCATTGAGGAAAGCACGCGAGTACTGACCTCGCCGATGCTTGTCCGGCTGAATCTGGCGACAGAAACGCGAACAGCGGTGGTGCCGGTGGACGAATATGTGGGCGACTTTGCGGTATCAACGTCGGGAAAGAAGGCCGGATATTTTCGCGACGGAGATACGCTTGAAGTGCGAGACCTGGTGAATCCTACGGCGCGGCCAGTGCAGGTGAAAGTGGCCATTGGCGTGTTCCAATGGGGGCGTGACGACCGGCGCGTTTTGCTGAAGCGCGGAGACCCGCTTAAATCCGGCAATCTAACGTGGGTTGGAGTGTATGACGGACAATTCGAACCTGTTCTGCACGATCTGGTATTTCACGATTTCGCGCTTTCTCCCAACGGCGAGTTGGTAGCGGTGACGGAACCGGGAAAGCGAAGTTTGTTACTCTATAGTTTGCATTAGGTGTGTTTGGTTTAGCGTTGAACACCGCGTGACCTCCTGACGTGCTCCTTCAACATACATTTATTCATGACCACAAGGAGCCCAGCATGCCTGGCACGTTCGGCCGCCTCAGCGTTTTCAATTCCTTCCTGCATCCACACGCAGCGGGCCTTTATCTGAATGGCAGCTTCCACTATTTCAGGAACAAATATTGGGCGCCGAAAGATCTCCACAACATCTATTGAAACTGGGACCTCTTGTAATCGCGCATAGCTTTTTTCGCCGAGGACTGTGGTCTCGTTGGGATTTACGGGGATGATTTCGTAGCCGACGGATTGCAAGTATTCAGCCACATGGAAGCTGGCGCGCATGCGATTACTGGAGAGTCCGACGACCGCAACCGTTTTGCTGGAATTCAATATTTGCGTGATGACGTCTGATTCGGACATGCCGGCGAACTCAGCATGCGCAGCTGGATTAGGAGCGGAAGGGACTTTGTCCGCAGGATCAGCCATTTAAATTGCCGAGGTGTTTGAATCGAGCGGTGAGTGGGCGTGGGCTGCGGACTTGTGCACGCCGGTTTTTTGTACTTCCGCAAGGGCCTGTAGGAACTTCAGATTCTCCTCGTGAGTTCCAACAGTCACACGAATCGCTGACGGAAAACCCATCCAACGCATGGGCCTGACAATCACACCGTGCTGAAGGAGCGCCTCCACGAGAGGCTCCGCTTCGGTTCCAAATATCACCAGGAGAAAATTCGTCACTGAAGGGACGCACTTGATTCCAAGTCTTGTAAGGCCTGCTGTTAACAGCGCGAGACCTGCGCGGTTAGACTCCACGGACCGCCCGACGTGCTCTGTGTCGTCTAAAGCAGCTAAGGCGGCCGCTTGCGCGATGCCCGAGGTGTTAAAAGGGCCGCGAATCTTGTTCATTTCAGCGAGAAGAGCTGCTGGACCGACACCGTAGCCAATGCGAAGTCCCGCCAGGCCGTAAACTTTCGAAAAAGTGCGTAGGACTAAGAGATTGCGGCCACTGCGGACGATCTCGATCGAGCGAGAATAGTTCGAGTCGTCAACGTAATCGCAATAGGCCTCGTCAAGCACGACGAGAATATTTTCAGGGATGCGCGCGAGAAACGCATCGAGGTGATCGGCGCTGAACATCGTCCCGGTAGGGTTATTTGGATTCGCCAGAAAAATTAGCTTGGTCTCTTCGGGCATTTCCCTTGCGATCGCTTCCAAGTCGAAGTGATATTCGCGCATGGGGACGTCGAAATAACGCGCTCCTGTTGCGCGAATTGCGATGTGGTAAAGCGGGAAAGAACCGTAAGAGGTGACGCCGCAATCGCCGGGAACTAATGCGATGCGTCCGGAAAGATCGATGAGTTCGGTCGAACCGCCGCCAAGAATTATATTGTCCGCTGAAATCGCATGCTTTTTTGAGAGGGCTTCTCGGAGGTAAAAACCGCTGCCATCGGGGTAGCGGTTGGAATTGGCGAGCGCTTTTTGTGCGGCTTCTATTGCGCGGGGCGAAGGGCCGAGCGGATTTTCATTGGACGCGAGCTTGATGGCATGCATGTTCAATTCGCGTTCAACCTCCTCAATGGGTCTTCCGGGCACGTAGGGCGCTAGCTCACTAATGTAAGCCGGAACAAGATCGTTAATAAACTTGTTCATGCGTCGGCGCGCCTCAATGGTTTTTCTTCGGCCGCCATGGCGGTGTCAGCCTCGAACGATCGCGATGAGGACCACGATCTAGCGTACCTCGCGTCGGCCGGGTTGAACCCGCGGGATTCGAGATGGATCGATTTTCGCGCGGCGAATAATTTTTTTGGCGTTTGTTCGGTGGAACTACCACCGAAGAAGTTCCTGCGCCGACGGAGTTTCCCAGATGCTGCGCGGTGAGGGCCGGCCTTTGCGATTTGCGGCCCGGTTTTGGCTTCGGAGTGAATGGTCGGCGCTTGATGCGCGGGCGTCTCGGCGCTGCAACGGCTTCAGAACTTGGCTGAACTAAACGCAAAAGCGTGGCTACTTCGGCATCGGACAGAGCGCGATGGTGTCCTGGTGCGAGTGATTCGAGCGCGAGATTTCCGATTGCGACGCGTTTCACTTTTTCAACAGCGTGGCCGGTCTGGAAAAGGCGAGTGCGCAAGGCATCGTTGCGCGCTTCCGAGAGCGTAACTTCATACCACGGAGCATCTTTCCCTTTCAGGCGAACGATGTGCGCGCCCGTCGCACGAGACAGGCTTTCGATTTCTTCGAAGGTGAGCAGAGTTTTCAGTTTCAGATTGTAGGTTTGTTTCAGGTGACGGGCCTTGAGCATCAAGTTTGCGAGATCGCCGTCGTTGGTCAAGAAAACCAAGCCCATAGCGTGATATTCGAGCCGGCCTACCGGAAAAACGCGCTGAGTTACTCCGTGGAGCAAATCGCTGAGAGCGCGACGACCTTCCGGATCGCTCATGGTGGAAACTATTTCCGGCGGTTTATTCAGCAGAAGATAAATCCGCTCTTTTTCCGGGCGCAGCAGCCTTCCGTTTACCTTGATGTGATCGCGCGATTCGTCGGCTTTGGAGCCCATCTCGGTGACGGTGTGCCCATTGACGGTAACCATTCCCGAGGAAATGAGTTCTTCCGCATGCCTTCTAGAGGCAATTCCGGCGCGCGCGATAATTTTCTGGAGTCTTTCTAGCATAGAGTTAGACGCAAAATCGAGCTTACAGATTAGCACGGAACCGGGGATTCAAAGCTGCAGCCGGCGAGTAGAACTTGAATAATTTTGAAGGCTAATTTCCGGGTTCCGATGAGCCTTTGCCGCCCGCTGCGGTGGCGGCTCGCACGCTGTCGGATTCGCTTGAAATGCTTTCCGAATTACTGGCGTTGTCGTTGTGCAGCTGCGTGCAGGCCGCGGCGAGGTCAGCTTCGATCGGATTGTCCGCAACGCGGCCGGCGGCTTCAGTTCCCGTCCCCGCTTCGACGGATGCGGCGGGCGCTACGGAGGAATCTTCCGGCTCGGTCGGTGCGATCCCGGTGTCGTCGCCAAGCGCGGCTTGCGCCAGGGCTTCGAATTCTTTCAGGCTGGGGAGCTCGTCCAAATCGAAAAGGCCGAAGCGCATAAGAAATTGTTTCGAAGTGCGATACAAAATCGGCCGGCCAATCACCTCTTTGCGGCCCGCGGTGCTGATCAATCGCTTTTCTAGAAGCGTCTTGATGACACCACCGACGTTTACGCCGCGAATCTCGTTAATTTCAGGAATTGTGGCCGGCTGTTTGTAAGCAATAACCGCAAGAGTTTCGAGCGCGGGCATCGTCAAGCGCAGCGGGGGCTGCAGGCTCTTGATAAATTTGCGGACGACGTCGTGATGCTGCGCTTTGGTGTAAAACTTCCAGCCGCCAGCAACTTTGCGGACTTCAACTCCGCGATCGTCGGTCTGATAGTTGGCGACGAGAAGATCGAGGGCGGCGCGAGCTTCCGCTTTTTCCACACCCAAGGCTTTCGCGATTTGATCGAGCGTGGCGGGCTCGTCTGCTGCGTAAATAATGGCTTCCAGTGCGGCTTGAATTTCTTGTGGCGTCATCGTCAGAGATATTGCTCCTCAATTTGTGACATGGCATCGGGGCCGGCAAAAACGGCGTCGAACATTCTGTGTTTGCGCAAACGAATATCGCAGAAAAGTTCTGACTGTACGAGCAGGACGGCTTGCATGCGCACCATTTCCAGAACGGCCAGTAGGGCCACGATCATGGCGTTGCGCGTCTCGCAGGTTTCGAAGAAATCGATGAGGGATATGGGCTCGTCGTTCGACGCCAGACGCTGGCGCAGGCGGTCCATCATTTGCGCTATGGTTACGGTTTCGTGATGCAGCTCGAACTTCTTGATGTCTTTTTTACGTTCAAGGATTTGCTGGAAAGTTTTTACCAGATCAACGAGGGAGACGACCAGCTCGCCTTGGACTTCGTCGCCGGTGTACAACGTGCGGTCGGGATGGGACCAGACGTGATCTTCCAGTTGCTGCTTTTGGTAGAGAAGCTGGGCGGCATTCTTGAATTTTTCATGCTCCAGCAGGCGGTGCACAAGCTCGTCGCGCGGATCCTGCTCTTCTGGACCGGCGAGCGGATCGGGGGGCAGCAGCATTTTCGACTTGATGTGAATCAGCGAAGCGGCCAGGTAAATAAAATCGGCGGACACGTCAATATCGAGTTTCTCGAGCTGGTGAAGGTAATCGAGATACTGCTCGGTAACTTTTGCGATGGGAATATTGTGGATATCCATCTCCTGCTTGCGAATTAAATCGAGCAGAAGATCGAGCGGGCCTTCATAGACCGGAAGATTAATGCGATAGGGTGACGCCATTCCACCTTCCTCGATCAAAAGTCAACAGAAAGAGCAGATCCCTCGCTACGCTCGGACGGCAATTCTGTCCAGGCCTGGAAATTTGGACCTATCGCAAAAACCTTGGCGCTAGAGCCTTCGAACTTCACCGCCAACAAGAGCTATGTTTTCGCGGCTTTACGAGCATCGTCCCATTTGAAAATGGCGTTGCGCACACGCTGCATGGTTCGCTTGGCGGCCTTGCGCGCCTTGTCTGAACCGGCATCGAGGATATCCCAAACTTGCCGCGGATGCGCTTCAAATTCTTTGCGCCTTGTCTGAATGGGCTCGATCCATTTGATCAGATTGTCGGCCATGGCGTTCTTGCATTCCACGCAGCCGATGCCTGCGGTGCGGCAGCCCTGATCAGACCAGGCGATCACATCGGGTGGCGAAAATAATTTGTGATAGGCGAACACGGGACAGACTTCCGGGCGACCGGGATCCGTGCGGCGAACGCGCTGCGGGTCCGTCACCATATGCTTTAGGATTTTCGTTCGAATCTCGGCGGGCGGATCGCTCAGCCAGATCGCGTTGCCATAACTTTTGGCCATGCGGCGGCCGTCGAGACCGGGGAGGCGCGGCGTTTCGGCGGCCAGGTAGGCGGGCTCGCGGAGGACCGATTGCATCCGAAAATACTTCTCATTAGGTTCCCCGATTTCCTGGAGAAAATTCTCGAAACCGATTTGAGCAGCCCACCACTTAAAGATCCATGGATTTCGCGCGAGGGTCTCTTCCGCGGGCAGTGCTACGTCTTGGAACGTTGGCGGAAGTGTAATCTTCTTTTTCATATCGCGCAATTGCTCTATATGTTTACCGTCGAAAAGACACGGATCTACTTCAAATCCAAAATGGGTATTGAAGCGGCGGACGATTTCGCGAGTGAGTTCGACGTGAGGGGCTTGGTCTTCGCCCACAGGCACAAGCAATTCTTGATTCGGTTCACCGTACATAACGATGTCGGCGGATTGGAGCAACGGATAGCCGAGGAAGCCGTAAGTACCGAGGTCGCGATCTTTGAGATTTTCGATTTGTTCTTTGTAAGTTGGGACGCGTTCGAGCCAGCTTAGCGGCGTGATCATGGAGAGCAGGACGTGCAGCTCGGCGTGCTCGAGAACTTGCGATTGGATGAACAGAGTGGACTTCGCGGGGTCGAGACCGACGGCGAGCCAATCGGTGGCGACTTGTAAAGTGTTTTCCGCGACCGAAGATGTATCTTCGTAATGCGTGGTGAGCGCATGCCAGTCCGCCACGAAGAAAAAACATTCGTATTCTTCCTGAAGTTTCAGCCAATTTGAAAGGGCGCCGAAGTAGTGGCCGATGTGGAGACGGCCGGTGGGGCGCATGCCGCTGAGGACTCGTTTGAGCTTAGCCAACCTGGCGAACTCCTGCGGCGCGAGACTGGGTGCCGGCGGGCGCGCTGCGCAATAAATCGCGCGCGATCACGATGCGCTGCATTTCGCTGGTGCCTTCGTAAATTGTGAGCACGCGCGCATCGCGGTAATAGCGCTCGACGTCTGTCTCGCGCGAATAGCCGACGCTGCCATGCACTTGAACGGCGCGATAGGCGACGCGATTTGCCATTTCGCTGGAGTACAATTTCGCGCGCGAGGCGGATGAACCGAAACGGTGAGAGCCAGGTTCGCGGGATTGTTTGTCGCGCATAAATGCGGCGTAGTGCGTCAGGGCGCGGGCGGCTTCGATTTCGGTCTGCATATCCGCGAGCATCCATTGGATGGCTTGATATTCCGCGATGGGTTTTCCGAAAGTGCGACGCTGTTTGGCATAACGGGCGGCGGCTTCCATGGCTCCCTGTGCCAAGCCAAGCGCTTGCGCGGCGATGCCGACTCGGCCGCCATCGAGCGATTCGAGCGCGATCTTTAGGCCTTGGCCTTCTTCGCCGAGGCGATTTTCAATGGGGACGCGGCAATTATCAAAAACCATTTCGGCCGAACGCGAAAGGTGCAGGCCCATTTTTTCTTCGTAACGGCTGATGCGGAAGCCGGAGAATATCGGTTCGACTAAAAACGCTGTCACGCCGCGAGCGCCTGCATCGGGATCGGTCTTGGCGAAAACTAAGTACACTCCAGACACGCCACCGTTGGTGACCCAAGCCTTCGTCCCGTTCAAAACGTAATGCTCACCTTCGCGTGTTGCGCGGGTTTGTATGCCAGCGGCGTCGGAGCCGGCTTGCGGCTCGGTAAGGCAGAATGCGCCGAGGATTTCGCCACGAGAAAGAGGCCTGAGGTATTTTTTCTTTTGGGTCTCGTTGCCGAATTTCCAGACAGGGACACCGACTACGGAATTGGTAACGCTGAGCGCGACGGCGGTGGAGGCACACACGCGCGCGACTTCCTCGAGCATCAGTGCGTAGCTGATGGTATCGGTTCCTGCGCCGCCCCATTCTTCGGGCACGAGCATGCCGCAGCAGCCGAGTTCGCCAAGCTTGCGGAGTTGCTCGGCGGGAAATTTCCCCTCGCGCTCGTACTCGCGCAAAATGGGGCGCATTTCCGCTTCCATGAACTGGCGGACGGTGTCGCGGATTAGGAGTTGGTCGCTAGTGAGTGAGAAATCCATCGCAAAGTTTACGCTGCGATGCTAGCACAACCGCGCTGCACATCGAAATGCTGCAGGCAAATCACGTTGAGCTCGGAAACGAGCAAATCTGACCGTCTATTGCGGAGCTGGGGTTTGCGACTCTACAGGTTTTAGCGTCGTGGATACTTTTGCTTTATGGCCGGGCTTGACCGTCACCTTGTCTTCCTGGGGGACACAGCCGTCGGCGGTGATGGTGACCTTATAGGCGCCCGCTGGCAGGTTTTCCACCGTGAATTGGCCGTTTACGTCGGTTGCCACGCTGGAGGCGACGCCGGTCTTCATATTTGAAACGCTCACGCGCGCTCCGGCTAACGGTCCGCCATGTTTTTCGGAAACTTTGCCGGTGATCGAACCGGTTAGAGCTGTTGCGGTTGAGGTTGAACCGCGGGCGGCCTGCGCGTGGGATTTGAGCGGGAAAATACAGATAAAGATAAGCAGCAAAAAGAGTATTCCAAAGCGTTGTAAGCGACTCGGGGTCGCGCGAAAAGCCGATGATGGATATAGAAATGACATGTAACCGAAGCTCCTATAGTTTCAATAGTTCGCGAAGGCGTTTTGTTTGTGCGCGCGATACGGGAATCTCGCTGGCGCGCTTGTCGTTCATTTTCAGCATGAAGCTGGATTTAAACCACGGCACGACTTCCTTGATGTGATTGATATTCACCAAATACGAGCGGTGGGGACGCCAGAAACGGTCGGAGTCGAGAGAGGCGCTGAGCTCTTCAATGGTGCGATAGTTCGAGACGCCTTCGAAGTCGCGAGCGAAAATAGTGATAGTTCCGTCCTGGATGGCGGCGTAAATCATGTCCTGCGCGTCCACCAAGAACATGCGGGCTTGCGATTTCACCAGCAGCTTTACCGGCTGAGGAGCCTTTTGCGGAGAGGCGGAAAGTTGGCCGACAAGATTTTCCAAGCGCTCGACGGGCGAGGTGTGCGCTTCCACCATTTTCTTGGCGCGTTGAATGGCTTTGGCGATGCGGGCCTTGTCGAAAGGCTTCAGGACGTAATCTACCGCGCTTACTTCGAAGGCTTGGATAGCGTAATTATCGTAAGCCGTGGCGAAAACGATTTGTGGGATGCGCAGCTTGCGTTCTACCAGCTTTTTCAGGACGCCGAAACCGTCGAGGCCGGGCATTTGTACGTCTAAAAAAACCAAGTCGGGATCGTGCTCCTTGATGAGCGCGATGGCTTCCAGGCCGTTTTTCCCTTGTGCGATGATGTTGATTTCAGGGAAACCCTTTAGCAGGAAGGCGAGTTCGTCCCGCGCGGGGCGCTCGTCGTCAACAATGACTGTGTTAATGGGCATGGATTCGATGGGTAGTATATGCAACCGTGACTGGTGCGGCAAGGAAGGCGGCGGATCGTGTGAAAAATCGAAGTGCCAATGTTGAAGGACCTAAAAGTGCCGCGCCCAAGGCCGTGGCGCTACACTTAAACCTTTGGGGCGAGCGCGCTTTGTAGAATGGGGATGGCGCCTTTTGGTCACAGGAGATTACGTGGGTAAGAAAAAGACTTGGGCTAAGATTTTGAGCAGTAAAGTCATGTTCAAGGGGCGGGTGTTTGGCGTCCGGCGAGAAGAGGTTGTTGAGCCTGGAGGCGTGCGGGCTACTCGCGAGATTGTTACGCATCCAGGTTCAGTCGTCGTGCTGCCGGTTTTTCCGGACCAGCGCATTCTGATGATTCGCCAGTATCGGCACTCCGTACGCCAATATCTTTGGGAACTTGTAGCGGGGAGTAAAGACACTGGAGAGAGTTTTGAAAAGGGAGCGCACCGAGAGTTGTTGGAGGAAACTGGGTACACGGCAAAGCGGATGCGTAAAATGCTAGATCTGTTCCCTAGCCCAGGTTTTTTGACGGAGAACATGGTGATTTTCCTGGCCGAGGGGTTGAAGTTGGGGAAAGCGCAGCCTGAAGCGGACGAGAAAATCGAATTGCGGATATTTACTCTGCGCGAAATCGAATGCTGGATACGCGCAGGAAAAATCCGGGACGCCAAATCGGTGGCGGGAATTTTGTATTACGCTCATTGCATGCGCCGCGAAGACGCAAGAAGTAATTCGTCCTCACAAACACCAAGTCAGCGGACAGTATCGCGTGATCTCTCTAGAATTTAGGACCTGTTCTTTCGGACAGTTCCCTGCCAGGAACGCAAACCACCTTGATTCCTTAGCGATTTGCTTTCGCCTGCTAAGCTTGATTAGGCGGAGGTGTACCATGGCTGATCCGGTACTTTATAAAAAGGTTTATGAGATTTTGAAGTGGTCGAGCGTCGCGGCGCTGGCACTAACACTAATTTTGGTTCTGCATACCTCGCAGGCTCCGAATATTCCCTACAATGCGAACGCGGCAGCGAGCGCCGAACAAAAATTTGAGGCCGCTGATAAGGCCAAGGCCGCCGGGCAGCCCAGTCAGGTGCAGTTAGATCGCAGCGAACTAAATTCTTATTTGGCGCAGAATCTTCAGTTCGAAGGCAAGCCCGCGACCGTGCAAGCGTCTCCACAGGCCTCGAGCATGGATAATGTTCCAACCGTCGGCAGCGCCGTGCCGCCAGACGATCCCGCTGGAGCGTTTCCCGGCGGTGAGCAAGCCACCCTGCAACAAGTGCAATCGACAGTGAAGGACGTCAAGGTGGATATGGACGGTGACCTGGTGAAGGCCTACGTTATTTTCGATTATCACGGAAAAGATTTGTCGCTGGAACTCGACGGGCATCTGAGCGCAGACAGCGGCTATATAAAATTTGAACCGGTGGCGGGAAAACTTGGCTCGCTGCCGTTGCCGCAATCGACTCTTCAGACGGCGGTGGATAAGATGATGGCTTCTCCTGAAAATCGAGAGAAGCTAAAATTGCCGGCGGATATCAGCGACATTCAGATTCAGAATGGGCAAGCGGTGGTGAAGTACAAATAGTCCACGAATTCTGGCGGGTAATCACTTCGACTGGTTCCGTTCGTGAATGGCCTTCATGGTCGCTTGAGCCTGCTGCGCAATTTGGGGCGACATTCCATCAACACTACGCGCAAAGTGCGCCACTTCCGGCAAATCATCGGTAGTGCCTATCAAGTAAAGCGCTCGCAGAGCTTCCCAAACCGCACTCTCGCTCGGCAATAAGGAAAGAATAGGCTGGCCTGTGGTTACGTTTGAATCGTTTGCAACTAGCCAGCGATCCAGGGTGCCGGGAACGATTGAGCGCACTTCCCTTTTGCCCGCAGGGGATTCGACGTGTGCCACCATCGTCCCGGTATTGATGACATCTCCCGGCTTCAGGCGGGCGAGCAGCTTCCCATCGAACGGCGAGTTCATCTCCGCTGGTTTAAGCATGGCGACAATTTGCGCGTGGCCGGAATCGTCTTTGAAGCGCACGAGCGAAAGGGCGGCGTTGCGCTGAACCATCACGTTAGGATCGCTGAGAAGTTTCTTGAGCGTCAGATGAAATTCCTCTGAGGAATTGTCCTGGCCCATTACCCATGCATCGGTAATGCGTATCTCGTTTACCGGATCGGCCGCGAGTTGGACGATTTGCGGATACCACTTGCGAACGGAGGAATCACCGGCTTCAATTCGCAATTCGAGTTGTGTCAGAGCGTGTTGAATATCGCGGGGATGCGCGTGATCGATTAGCGCTTTCGATATCTGGGTGTCGTTAAGAGGGCGACCAAACCAGGTGGCGTTCCAAAATAAAAACGGCATCAGCACGAAGAGAAAAGCGAGCGCCACGATTCCAAGAGCCCAACGGCCACCAAAGGAAGTTTGAGGTTTTGCGGTTTCTGCCATTCGCAATCAGTTTACAGGAATGCGCGCAGCAGGGGCGATACCATCGTGGATGCGGCCGAAGCTGCCATCGGCGTGTAATGGATGTATGCCAAGGCTTAGTTTTCCTCGGGCTTGGGTGGCTCTGCGGACGTGGGTTTCGCGGCGGGCTTGGGTGCCGCAGTCGGCGGGGGCGGTGGGGGAGGTTGCAATGCAGCGGGCGGGTGCGACGGCTGCAGCGGAGGAGCGGCCGCTGGTGACGTAGCGGGAACTGCGGTCGCAACCTTCCCAGCGGCTGGCGTTGCGGCCGTGGCGCTTGGGGCTGCCGCTTTTTGCGCCGCTGTCTCAGGCGCCTTGGTTGCTGAATGGCGGAAGAATGGGAGCAATCCTGCTTGATGCACCATCATCAGAATCATGAGGCTGAATATTCCGCCCATCAGCAGGCAGATGGCCAGCATCATGATGCCGTCTATACCGCTGGTTAGCAGGCCGCTAGAGATGTCCCAGATGATGCCGACAACGGCCAGGACAACAAAGAGGCCACAGATAAGGCTGAGTTCGATCCAATTTGCTTTGGGGTTGGTGGGTTCGATTCCCATTGTTGACGAGGTCATCGGGTGAATTTATCGAAAATCATCCAGCCAAGCAGAAGCGGAATGTGAATCACGGTCGCATGCATCAACCACTTGGCGCGGACATTGGTGCGCGAGCGATTGGCCCACAGCGAAACTTGCAACAAAATCATTCCCAGCACGAGAGCGCCAAAGAAATACGGAATTCCGACCATCCCGACCACGGAAGGCAGCAGGCTTACCGGAACCAAGACCGCGGACATGCTAACGATTAGCCGGAATGTGGCCTCGCCTTTAGGATCCACCACCGGCAACATCTGGATTCCAGCACGCGCGTAATCCTCGCGGTACATCCAGGCGATGGCCATAAAATGCGGAAACTGCCACACGAATAAGATGGCGAACAGGATCCAGCCGCCCTTGGAAAGCGAGCCGTGCGCGGCGGCCCAGCCGATCAGAGGCGGCAACGCGCCAGGGATGGCTCCCACGGCCGTAGCAATCGTTGTGCGCGTCTTCAGCGGCGTGTAAAGGCCGAGATAGGAAAGGCTAGTGGCTAAAGCAACCATGGCCGCGAGAAGATTTGCTGCCAGCACCAGCCATGCGGTGCCGAGAACGATTGTGATAGCGCCGAAAATCAAAACCTCTGTGGGTTTCAAGGTGCCGGTGGGTAGCGGGCGCGTGGCAGTGCGGCGCATTACGGCATCCATGTCGCGTTCGATGTACTGATTTAGAGCGGCTGTGCCTCCCGCGACCAGCAGGGTGCCGATAAGCGTGTGAGCGAGCCTAGCCCAATCCATCGGGCCGGTGGAACCGAGATAGAAGCCAGCGACCGTCGTTATCACCACCAGAAAAGTGACGTCAGGCTTGGTGAGGACGACGTAAGCCCAGGGCTTTTCGAAAGCAGTGATGGCGACAGCGCGTGTGTTGTTCATCGAACGTTGTGTATCGTTCAGGCCCGTGAGCTCTCCGGCCGCGTACCGCCAGCGCGCGTGCTCTCCATGGCCGACCTTAATGCAACCGGCGCATTAGGCCGAATCAGCCGATAGCAAGATAACGTCAGAACCACGCTGGAAGCAAGCGTTAGAGCGCCGACGAGCACGTGCGCAACCGTAATGATTACGTAAGACATTGACGGCTGTACGGAGTGCATGGCTTGCACCACGGCCCAATACGCTGCGATCCCTAGGAGAACCTGGGTGCCTAGAAAAGCCTGGAGCAGGATTCCCCACCGGCGAAGGTCGCGAACCTGGCCGAAGCGTTTGCGGACCGAGCGGCAAGTCCAGATGATCATGAACGTGACGATTACGAATCCAATAAGGTGCGGCAAAATTCCGAAAGCTCCGTGACGGAATCCGGCACCTAGAATCAGTTGCACGAAGATTGCAGCACTTGTGATGGCAGCTAAAGGACGCAAGCGAGGGGAGCCGCGATCGTCGAGAGATTCTGAAGCGTTCTGCCACCAGGCACTGGTGATTAGCGCAAGGCTCACCACAGTAACGAAAAAGATTTGTGCCAGAGTGGCGTGCATTGTGGCCGTCACTGCGGGATGGCCTTCTAGCACGCGTAGGGCGCCGAGTAGAGCCTGGGCGATGACCAGCAGGAGCGCAGTCCAGCCGAGTTTGCGCGCGGTTTTAGTGCCCCGGCGAGTGAGCCAAATCGCCAGGATCACGGTTAGGATGGTTACGCTTGCGGCCAAGACGCGGTGAGCAAACTCATAACGAATGCCTCCTACGAGCGGAGGAATGATTCGGCCATAGGCCAGCGGCCAGTCGGGCACGGAGTCGGCGGCGTCGTTGCTGGTTACCAACGCGCCTGCCATCAGCAGCAGGACGGTGACTGATGCCGTAGCTACGGCGAAGCGGTGGACGCCTTGAAGTTTTTCAGCTTCGGGCATTATGAAACGCTTCCCTACCGACCAGAACAATCCATCCGATGTTTCAAGATTCTTGTACTAAGACCATGACAACGGAAGCGAGTTGAAAGCTCACTTCCGTTGCCGGGTCTAGGTTGACGTATGCCACAAACCGCGCGGACTAATCTCCGGATGCAACGGCCGTCTTGAACGTGAAATTGAGCGGCTTCGATTCTTTCGCGCCAATCGTCACGGTCTGATCGGACGTGCCGTACTTTTCGTGCCAGGCTTCGATGGTGTACGTTCCGGGCGGCAAGCCCTTCAGTTCAAACTTTCCATCCTTCGGAGTGATGGCGTAATAGGGATTCTTGAAAACGAAAATGTAGCTCTTCATCCAAGGATGCACATTGCACTTCACAGGGATGGCGTCTTCGGCGCGGCCAAAAGTTTCGTCGATGGGAGTAGCGCCAGGCGGCTGCGACTTGTTCCACTCGCGATTATCCTTCGGCATGGGATGAATGTTGTGAGTCGTCTGGTCATCGTTCTTGACCTCGAAGGTCTGGCCGGCCATCAAGGCAATGATGTGCGGGTCGTACATGCAACCTTTCTGGTTTAGCACGACCGGCTCTTTGGGTGTGTCGAACGAGTAGTCACCCAAACCTTCTTTCACGTAGACGACCACGTTCGCGAGGTCGCCTTTGTCATCCACCACGACTTCCGGTGGCACCACCGGGCTGGGATGCTCTTTCTGGCAATACGGCTCGGCGCTCATATTGATCGGCTTGGCCGGCACGGGCTTGCCGTCGAGAGTCACGGTTCCGGAAACGGAGCCGACGGTGGAAGTGTCCACGACTTTCTTGGCGTTCGTTTCTGCCACAGGTTTCTCGTTCGTCTCATTATTCTGCTTGCCCCCGCATCCTACGATGGCCATTGCCAAAACTGCTGCCAATGCCAGATTAAAAAACTTGGTCTTCATTTGGAAGAATTCCTCCTTAGTAAAACGAGATCATTCTAACAATTCCCTAGCTTTATACGGCGCGAATTCTTTGTGCAATAGGCCAGCCGGAAGTTCTGCTACTTTCCTGCGGGCGCTCCTGTTCCACTGCCTCCGCCGGATGATTTTGTACCCCCGCTCGTTGGAGCGGGCGATTTCCCGACCAGCGCGGCTTGCTCCTGCGGCGTCAGTGTGAACATGTAACGGACGAGCAAATCTGCTTGATCGCCGGTGTAATGCTGCACGGATGCCGGAACCGGGCCGGAAAACACCCAGTGGTTTCCGTCCAGATGGAACAATCCCGAAGGCATGGCGGTGCCGGGAATGATTTTCGCGGGATCGATAATCCAGCGCTCGGTCCACGCCGGTTGCAGACGATCGCGGGCCATCAGGAAATTTGGCGCGATGGCATTTTTGTCGTGCGCTTCATTGCCGGTCATATGGCATTTCAAGCAAGGCGCGGCCGGGCTGGTGAATAGAGCGCGGGCCATGGCGCGTTCGTTCTCGTCCAAAGGCTGCACCTTCGGCGGAATGAATGGATCGGGCTGCGAAGACATGGCCTGGAAAAAGAGCACGAGTTTGCGAATTTCGTCGTTGGAGAGATAGAACGTGGGCATGCGCACTTGCAAATACTGGCGCACGCCGTTGCGGTTCGTATCGGTGGTGCTCAGCGACGGGTTGGCAAGGAACTGCTTGAGCCATTCCGGATTCACACGCGCGCCTTCGGTGGTTAGCACCGGAGGCAGATTGGCTTTGTTCTCACCCTGATAGAAGGGCAAGGTCTGCATTACGGATTTCTGGCCTACATCGATCTGATGGCAGCCAATGCAGTTGTACTTCGTGACCACCCACCAACCATCTTGAATGTAACGGCGGCGGTCAGCAGGTCTGTACATATATTCCGGCGGCAAAGTGGGATCGGTGCTTCCCAGCAGCATGCTAACCAGAGCCTCTACGTCACCATCGCCATAAAGATTCGGCTTGGGCATGCGCAAGGCGTCCATCGGGTTGGCATGATATTTCCCCTGATCGTAAATCCCGGGGTTCTGAAGTTTTTGTTCGAAGAAACCTTTCGCGTCGTACCAGTGGCCGCGCGGGGAATCCTTGCCGTTCGGGAGAACGCCTCGCTTCGCGTCTTCAGTCCATAGGGCGAAATCAAGACGCTCGATGGGCTTGCTGCCTTCGTTGCTGAGCTCGGTGCCGATGCGGCCTTCGTCTTCAAGTCCGCTAAGCTCGTGACATCCGGCGCAGCCGTAATGCCGCGCGAGGTCCTTTCCTTTCGCGGCCAGCTGCGGATCATCCATGTAATCGGCCGAAGCGTACGACGCATCGGGATGTTTCTGGGCCATCAAATAAGTGGCGATGTCGCGGGCGTCGTCCATCGAGAGACGGAGACTCGGCATTACCGTCGGCTGCTGAACTACTAGCTCGTGGCCGTCGTTCGGGCAGCGTGAGTGATCAAGATCAAAAACGTACGGGAGATTGTGCTTGGCGTAATCTTCAGGGCCCAGATCCTTCTTTTCGTAAGGGCAATATGGACGCGTGCGCTGACGCGGGTCGTGGACCCAGCGAACCACGTAATCGTAATTTTCTTTTTCGCCGACGCGACTTAGGTTCGCGGCGAAAGTTCCACCGACCGCTGAAGATCCTTCACCCATGGAGTGGCACGCGAGGCATCCGCGCTCTTCGAAAAGTTCCTTGCCATGTGCGGCATTGCCCGGTGCTTGGCGGTCGAGCGGGGGACCAGTAAGGCCGGCTTGCCAGACAAAAGCTGCAAGGGCGTGAATCTCGTCTTGCGAGAGACGAAATTGCGGCATCTTGGTTGTCGGCCGAAATTCGGTGGTGTGACCGATCCAGTACGGAATCCATTCTTTGCGCAGTTTCTGGCGCGCCTCTTTTAGGTCTGGACCGACTTTCTTGATTTCCTGCAAGAGATTATGGCTCTGCTGCTCGAGAGATTCCGTCCGAGCATCCATACGGCTGATTTCGACGGTGAGGTTGGTGGCCTGACTGTTGAGCTGGTCGGCTGTTGCGTTATCGGGGGCGGCGTCAGCTTGCTTCTGCAAACGCGGGATCGTTAGCAGATCATCTGTCTTAGCTTTATCGAGCTGCAAAATCTGCTGGCGCGCATTGACGAGCTGCTCGTCTTGATTGTCAAAACCCTGGAAGCGGTGGCATCCGATGCAACCACGCTGGCGATAAAGTTGTTTTCCCTCGTTGAGCACGGGCGCGTGCTCGGTGACCATGTCCGCGGAATGGCACTGCTGGCATCCGGCGTTGTAATTCTCCGGATAATACAAAGGCCACAGCCAGTGTTCGTAACGGCCGTGTCCGCGGCGAACAGAATCGATCGCGCGGCCATTTCCACCGTGACACGGTGAGCATCCGAATTTCTCGAGCGGATGCAAGGCCATTAGTTCCTGGTCCGGGTGACTGGAGAAAGGCGCATCGTTGCTTTTCGCCATTCCGAGGTCGGCTTTCGTGAGAGTGACCTGAGATGGGACGTATTTGGGGTCGGTACCGACGTGGCATGACTCGCAGCGATCGACCAGCCCAGCGCCGCCCAAATTGTTAATGGAAGCGCCTGAGGGGTTCACGTTCACTTGAATGATACGCGCGTCGAAATCTTCCATCGACTTGCGCAGGCCGTCGAGCGAAGTGGAACTCAAACCCGGCAAGTGGTCCGAAACGTAGAGGGTTAATTCGGTCTGCGCGTCCTTGGCAGGCTTGTCAACTTCTCCGCGCTTTGCAACGAGCGCTGCGCGCTGCGCCATGATGCTGGTAAATGTGTCGTTCAACTGATCGGCAGTGAAGACCTTATTCTTCTCAACCTGGCCATTCCCGATCGGCCAGTCCACTTTCCACGTGGAGTTGCGTCCTTCCTGCAATTCCTTCAGGCGCTTGGCCTTTTCGTTCTTGTCGCTGGCTGGAATAATTTCGTATTCATAAACAAGATGGCCGATTTTTCCGCGTTCGTCTTTAAAGGCATCGCCGATGGCTACTCGCTGTTCGTCCAGGAGATCGATCTGCTTGGCGATTTCGTCATCCTGAGCTTTTGCGGCTTGTTGAGCGCTGGCGAGCTTGGCGGCGAGAGTTTTGTACTCCGAGGAGGAATAAACGTCCGCTTCTTCTTTTTTCTTTTGCTGGATGTCTTTGCCGAGGTAATCGGAGTAGGCCTTGGCGAAACGGGTTTGATAACGCCGCCAAGGCTGCAGTCCATAAAACTCAACGTAAAAAGACCAGGCGACGGTGAGGATTAGAAGGAGCGAAGCGAGCAAAAGCGGAAAAGTAAACGATCGATTCTTGATCGGATCATCCGGGGCTGTGTCAGGCGAACGATCAGGCACCCTTATTCCTCCGTTTTCTTTCTGCGGCGTTGGCGGCCGCGTCACATGACATTAAATGCTGAACCATGGCGTTACCCAGATATACTTTATGGTGAAAACCAATCGCAGCAGAATCTTAATTGGCAGTGAAACCATGAAAATTAAAAACGTGTACATCGTCACAAGCTGCAGCAAGCTCATGCGTTTGTAGATCTTCTTGCTGAATTCAGTGCGCATGCACAGCCAGTGAACCAGTAATGCTGCCAGGATGAAAAACAATACCAGCGGGAAAATTCCGAAAATCGCGCGGGCCCAAATCGCCGCTTGGTCTTTGGTCGTGTGGAAAATCGGGGCGAGCCAGGACCCGTCAATCCCGACGACTTGGTCGAGATTTCGGTTCACGGCGTAATCCACACGTTCAGCGTCCCACGTTTGTCCCGGCCAAAACCACATCCAGCCCGGGCCGCGGATAAACGTGCCAATGACGATCATCAAGACCCAAAGGCCGATGAAACCGACCAGAAAGGTCCAAATGGAAAATTTTCGCTGCTGGTAGGTGTAGTAGCCGTTCCCCAGCGGATTTGCGTCGATGTACGGAATGACCATCAGGCCCACAATAATCAGCGTCGGCATCACTACGCCGGCGATCCAAGGGTCGAAGTAAACCAGCATTTCCTGCAGGCCCAAGAAATACCAAGGGGCCTTGGCCGGATTCATGGTGACGTTCGGGTTGGCCGGCTCTTCTAGCGGAGCGTTCAACGTCAACGACCAAGCCATCAAAAGAACGGTTACCAGGATGGCTACCAAGAATTCCATGCGCATCAAATAGGGCCAGGTGTGGACTTCCTTTTCCCACTTAGGATCCCACTCTTGCGTCTTGCGATATTTGGTTTTGGCGGCTTGCGCGTCGGATTCTAAAATTGCGATGAGCTTATCGTTGGCGACCGCCTGGCGCAGCGCGTACCACATATAAAAAGGGGCCAGGAACAACAGCGCCACGATGGGCACGTTGTCTGGCGCGGATGCGATTTCCCAAATTTGGCGAAAGTCAAAAGGCATCGATTCGTTCTATCCTCTAGAAACTTTCCCGCTAAAATTCAGACCTAACCCATGCCACTAGGCCGCAAGATTACCGGCCGCGGACTTCTCTCTTCCTTGATTTCCGATTCAAGCATCACCGGCGCGGGACCTGATATTCCCCCGTCTTTTCGCACGCGCCAGAAATGGACGCCCAAAAATATCGCGACAATCAACGGGATTGCGATGCAATGCCAAATGTACGCGCGCAGCAAGGCATTCGCGTCCACGATAGAACCGCCGAGCAAGGCGAAGCGCACGTCGTTATACGGCGTCATGCCCATTTGGGCCCCGAAGGGCCCTTCGTTTCCTAACAGCGGAGTGGCTCGCGCCATGTTGGTTCCAACGGTGACAGCCCAGAAGCCCAACTGATCGTCCGGCAACAAATATCCGGTAAAGCTTAGCAACATGGTGAGCACCATCAGCAGAACGCCGACACACCAGTTGAATTCGCGCGGGCGCTTATAGGAACCGGTCATGAAGACGCGGAACATATGCAGCCAGACCGCGATGATCATCAAGTGCGCGGCCCAGCGGTGCATGTTGCGGAGCAATTTGCCGAAGGGGACGTCGTTTTCTAGGTACAGGATGTCGCGGAAGGCCTGAATTTTTGTGGGGTGGTAATAAAACATTAAGAGCACGCCGGTGAAAGTGAGAACGATAAACAGGTAGAAAGTGATTCCGCCCATGCCCCAGGTGAAATTGTACTTCGTGGCGTCGCGATTAACTTTGGCTGGGTGCAAGTGGAAGAAAACGTTGGAAAGGACGCTGAGAGCGCGGTTGCGCGGCTCATCGTCGTGCTTGACGCGGAAAATCGAGCGGTAAAGCTGAGTCTTTTCCGGCTCTTTTAGCTCGGCGACCTGCTGCTTAGCCTTTCCCTCCAGCGTTTCGCGGAGCGCTGCAGCTGAATCCTTTGCTTTCTCGAGGACGCCGGTCTTCTTACCGTCGCCGTTTTCTTCGGGCATCCGCCTGACCCCTTGTCCTGCTCAAATCTTGGCCATCAAATTTCAGGCCGCCTTAGTGCAGCCCAAGCCTAAACGTTCAAAAAAGCTCCTGGATCGTTGAAATGATTCACGCCTGCACGCGGATCGTCCACAAACAAGCGGCTCGTATCCACTGTAATTTTTCCGGTGGGATCGAGCTGCACGAAAGAACGGTCCATAGGACGCGGCGCCGGTCCTTCGAAGTTCACGCCTTCACTGTCGTAACCGCTGCCGTGGCAGGGGCACTTAAATTTATTTTCCGCCGGCTTCCATTCCGGAGTGCAGCCGAGGTGCGTGCAGCGAGCGAAAATAACGAAAAGACGGTCCGGCTCCCGCACGACCCAAACACGGTTGGTCATCAGGAAGCGCTGATCGATGCCTAGCGCGAAGTCGGAAGGAAATCCGATGTCGAAAACGGTATTGGGTTCGTATAACGCGCGAGGAAAGAAAAACCGGAGGAACATCAGGAAGTTAACGCCGAGATAGCCCCAAATACACGCCCAAACGACGCGACGGCGGGTTGTATTCACCGCTTTTTCGGTCGATTTGGCGTCCAGCGCAGCAGAGGCATTTGCCGCCGGCGCCTTGGAAGGCGCGCTGGTCGTTTCCCCGGACTTCCCGTCAGACATATCTGGCATCGGCCCGTTTAATTACGGTCATCAAATCCTAAAAAATATAAAGGCAATACGAAGTCGAAGCAAGAACATTGGTTTATATGCCGTGGGAATCCCTGTGTCAAGTGGTTAGGAACGTTCCGGTCACGAATATTTCCGGCTTTTCTTCTTGCTAACGGCCGCTCATACGGCGAGCGCGTGCGGCTTGCTCGGCTAAGATACTACCGAGGAGACGCCGCTGCGTTTTCCGACGGCACGAAGAACGAGATCTGCCAGCGCCCGGATCAAAAGCGGCGAATCATTCAGCGCCGGCATCATGTGAAACTCCGTGATGCCGAGCGATTCAGCATGTTCTCTGGCCTCGATATTAATTTCGTGGAGAGTTTCAATATGTTCGGTTAGAAACGAAATGGGAATCACCAGAACTCTCTTGATGCCGCTGCGCGCCAGCTTATCGACGGTATCCGCAAGCGAAGGTTGAATCCATTTCTGCGGTCCAACCTTGCTTTGAAAACACAATCCATGCGGATTGGGCCAGGCGCCAAGCTCCATTACGAGCTGAACCGTTTCTTGAATTTGTTTCGGGTAAGGATCGCCCTTTTCCACCAGAGTGAGCGGCAGGCTATGGGCACTGAAAAGAAGATGCACTTCATCGGGGTGCGGCAATTGCTGCAATACACCATTCACGCGCTCAACGATGGCCGCCACGTAGTCCGGATGATCATAAAAGTGGTCGACAAGATGAACCGGCACCTGCGCTTTGTAGAGACGATTCCATTCCTTCAGGCTGCTGCCGGTGGTGGCGAAGGAAAAGTGTGGGTAGAGCGGAAGAAGTACAAGCTCGTCGTGCGGCGTCCCCTGCAAGGTGGCCACCACTTCTTGCGTGTCGGGATGCCAGTAGCGCATGGCCACGATTGTTCGCGCCTGAATATGCGGACGCAGCTCCAACTGAAGCGCAATGGCCTGCTGCTCGGTTAACCGGCGAATGGGAGAGCCTCCACCGATTTCTGCGTAATGTTGGCGAACAATTTTCGAGCGGGTGGTGGAAATAAGCTTCGCCAGCGGTTTGCGCGCAAGGAATGCGCCGGGGAAATTGATGATCTCGGGATCACAAAATAACCTATAGAGAAACGGTTCAACCGCGGCTTGATTATCAGGTCCGCCCAGCTGGAACAATATGATGGCGATCTTCTTCGACCCGTCCATAACGCACCTCTAGCAAAATTACCTTCCACGCATTTGCTGTTTCAAACTCTCGATATCCTGCCGCAAGCTCGACAAACGCCGGGCAATGGATACTTCATACACGAAAAAAACGGCCCACACTACCATCCAGGCGGCAAACAAATTTTCGAAATTCTTCATGGACTCTCCTTACCAATAGATGACGGCTCAAGATTCAGGGTTTCATACTCCATGCGAAGTTCTTCAAACTCCTGGCGCAATTGCTCGAGCCTGTAACGGTCGATCAGGACTAGGAGCATCACTCCCATGACCGCAATCACACAAAGCAGTAGAACTTTACCGATTACGGGGTCAAGACCGGAGCCTGAAGCACCCAGAATCACGGGCTGCGGGTGCTGTGTGCGCCACAAACGATTGGAAACGTAGACTAGCGGCGCGTCGAGGAAGGCGAAAATGCCGAAGACCGCTGACAGCGTCGCTTTCTTTGTAGGATCGTCCAACAGGCCGCGCAACAATAAATAGGCAATATAAAGCAGCCACAGGATAAACGTGGTGGTTAGGCGCGCGTCCCAGGTCCACCATATTCCCCACACTGGCTTGGCCCACAACGGGCCGGTGGCGAGGCCAATGGTGCAGCAGACAACACCAACCTCTACAGCCGACACGCCCCAGGAGTCCCACTTAGATTTGTGCGTCGCCAAATACGCGATATTCGCGATGAACGCAACAGACAGTGCGGTGAACATCGCCATCCAACTTGGCACATGAAAATAAAAGATGCGTTGGATGAGGTGCATGGTTCTTTCGTCGGGGGCGATGAAAAGCGCCGCATATCCAGCGAAGAAAATCAGGCCGGCGACGAGAATCGTGGCTGCGTAGCGAACTTTCATCGAATGCGTCTCATTATTCCTCAATTAAATAATCGCACAGAAGCCAGGACGCCGTCAGGAATACGATATCAAATCCGGCAAGCAAAGCGACCCAAGTGCGGTCGAGCTCGGGCTGTTCCACGAACAAAGAGCCGGTAGCTTCGACGGCGGCGATGAGCAACGGAGTCAGGATCGGTAGCAAAAGAAGCGGGAGGAGCAATTCACGCAGGCGCGCGTGGGACGAAATCGCAGAGAAGACCGTTCCGGTCACCGTCAGGCCGATCGTTCCTAACACCAGCACGAGGATTAACCGGACCACGACGCCGGATACCGACACGTTGTACAAAACCGAAAAAACGGGGACCAGCACGACTTCCACCAGCGACATAAAAATAAAATTTGCGAGCATCTTTGCGGAGAGAATCGCGAACGGCGATATCGGCGCCATGCGTAGCGCATCCATGGTGTCGTTGAGGCGTTCTCGGGCCAAGGACGGGTTCAGCATGAGCGAACCCGCGAACAGAAACGAAATCCAAAGAAGGCCGGGACCGTAACGCCGCGATTCGGCCGCGGTGGGGTCAAAGGCAAAACTGAAGAGGACCACAATTACCAGCGCAAATACGATCGTAGCGCTCAAAAGTTCGCGCGTGCGGAACTCCAAACGGAGTTCTTTGGCTAGCAGGATCGCAGCGGAGCGGGCGGTGCTCATTCAGGCGTCCGCTCGCAATGCGGCAAGCAATGGGCGCGGGTCACCCTGCTCGCCGCTGTCGTCTTGTACTGTACCGGCCGCCAGCACGATCGCGCGTGTGGCCAAGTCCAGAGACTCGTTTCGAGCGTGTGTGCTCATTATTACGGTGCAACCGTCTTTGCGCAGTCGTTCAAGAGTGCCGCTGAACCATGCGAGACCTTGGCGGTCCAGTCCGGCGGCAGGCTCATCAAGCAAAAGAAGCCCCGGGGCGTGCAGGAGGGCGCGAGCGATTGCCAACCGTTGGCGCATACCGCGCGAAAAGGTTCGCACCAGACTTCCGGCGCGCGAACCCAGCCCACACCTCTCCAGTGCGTTTGGGACACGAACAGAAACATCGTCGAGCCCGTAAAGTTGGGCGAATAGCGTGAGATTTTCGGCGGCGGTCAATTCGTCGTAAAGCAACGTGCTGTGCCCGACCATACCCAGCTGTCTTTTTGTTTCTAAGGCATCCAACGGCTGGCCAGGATACTCACCATTTGTATATTCAACTTTGCCGCGCGTGGGAGCGCCAAGCAAGGCCGCGATGCGCAGCAAAGTTGTCTTCCCTGCCCCGTTGGGGCCCAAGAGCGCCACAAATTCCCGGGAATGAATTTGAAGCGAGATGGCACGCAAGGCAAAGAAAGATCCGAAACGTTTTTCGATACCAGTGAAGGAAATTCCGAGAGAGGACGTGGCAGAACGAGAAGTGGAGCGGGTCGCGGGCAAGGCGTTCCGCTCAGCCTCTCACTAAATCGCGCAGCACTTTTTCCAACTGTTGCCGCTCCCGCTCGTAATCGCTCTCGGTGATGGTTCCGGCTTGGCGGCGCAATTCAAGGCGGAAGAGGTTGTCCTTTAATTCATCGAGGCTTCCACGAACTTCGCGATTTACCTGGGCCACGGTTTCAGTGATAACGGGCGCGGGAGCGTGCTTTGAAACCGCTGGGAATGCGGCCTTCGTTGACACTGCTGCAACGGCCGGCGCATCGCCATTGGTTGGCATGATTCCTTGTGGACGTCGCCACAAGTAAACGAAACCGAGCGCGAAAATTGACGCGAAGCCGCCCACAAGAATCCATTTCAGGCTATCCAGACGAGCTGGAACGGTTGTCGCCGCGGCAGTGGTGGCTTCGGCGCCGGAAGCCTCTAAGCGCGAATTCACTGAGGCGTTGGCGGAACCATCGGGCGGACCGGACGCGCCGCCTTCACTTGCTCCCTGATTCGCAGCGGGAATCGGCGCCGTGCCGGAAACTTTTATCGCTATGGACGCGTCTGCAGCGACCGCCGTTCGAGTGTAAACATTAAACCCCTGGTCTTGACCTGCGGGAGTAATTCCGTCACCGGAGATCTGGACCGTCGGAGGCGCTGCGATAATTAAGCGGTCGGTCGCATAGGGGGAGGTGTTCTTCAGCGTTATCTGATTGCCCGGATACGGCACTTTGTAAGAGATTCGCACGCCGCTCTCGCCGGGACGAAATGGAAACGCGATGGCCAACTTATTTTTGCCCTTATCGATGGTGCCTTGAACTACCGGCATTCCCGCAGAGCCCCATGCGGAAGCTTGATTGAAATCTGCGCCGTCGGGGATTGAGAAATTGAAGGAGCCATCAGCGCGATAGAACGCAAAAGGAGGCTGCGTCTTGTTCTCGATGGCGTATTCTTCGCCGACCATCAGATCGGCTCCGTTTGGTTGCACAATGATCGCGTGATTGCTGACCGCGAATGCTGTGGGCCTATCTGTAGGCTCAAAAACTTGCACATCAGCGGTCGTCTTTCCCGGCGGGACTGGCTCGTGATAATTCACGCCGCGATAGACGACGCGTATAAGCATTGGCGCGCCTGCGCCGAGGCCGGCATTCTCGAACGAATAGTGTCCGCTTGAATCGGTCTTTGTGTTTGCTACGGGCTGCATTCCGCCTTGCAATTGAATCAGAATTACTTCTGCGCCAGAGGCGGGTTTGCCCGTGGTGCCATTGGTTACCGTGCCCGATACCGAACCGGCCGCAGCGAGCGGAGCTAAGGCGCCAGACAGGGCGAGTCCCCACAGGAAAACTGTAACGGCGCGTATGATTCCAAACTTAAAAAGCTGACGATTCATGAACGCTGCACCTTTGACGTTGCGGCTTGGCGAGTGGCCGGAGTGGGAGTTCCCCCAGTTAGCTGGTCCATCTCGGCTAACACGCGAGCCGCTTCCACCTCGAGCAATTGCTTGGTTTCTTCGTAGTCCGATTCCGAAAATTTTCCAGCCCGGTATTCAAAACGTAGGTCACGAAGATTTTCGTAGATCGCATCACGGCGCTCGAGTAACTGATCGAGTTTCGTGCGATGAGGAGCTGCATCGGAAGCTTCTGGCTGCACCATGAAAATGAAAACAACAGTAGCAGCGGCGAGCAAGGCGCAGGCCACGGCGATATCGATGTTACTCATCGTCTTCCCTTCCAGCTTCGCGCTGAGCGCGTGAGAGAAATTCGGAGGAAACGCCGGGCCCGGACGCTGTCGCGAGCGTGGCCCTATTCCGCCAGCGTCGCACAAGAAACCAGACGAGAATCAGCGCTAAGATCGGCATAACCACAGGAGTGATCCAAGCGGCCAAGTTAAATCCTTTCGCAGGTGGGACGATCAGAACGGTCGGCCCATATTCCTGCACGAAGGCCTGCAGGGTGAGGTCGTCGGACTCGTTGCGGTTCACGCGCTCGTTGATTTCTTTCTGCATTCCCTTGGCGGTGTCACAGGGACCTGAAAATGAGCCGCCGGTGTGATTGCAACCGGTGGCGGAATCCTCGCAGCCGCCGCACATGCATTTCACTCGTCTGCCCAGTTCTTTTCCGCGCTCGGTCTGCTGCGCATACACAGGAGACCTAACTAGGAAAGGCGCTTGCATCGCAACGGAGAGAGCGGCGAATGCGATGAGTAGGGACTTCAAGCGTGAGGAAGGAAACTTTACTGGATGACGCCTAATCACTAGCGTCACCTCTTTGCGCAGTCGCACCGATTGGCGACCTGCTCACCGAAACTCGCTCGCCCCAAGACTGTTCACTCACTGGGCGCAGGACCAAGGCCGTCCGCCGATTCGGCAGCATCGCCAGCCCGGTGCCGAGGACTACCACAATGCCGCCAAACCAAATCCATTTCACGAGTGGATTGAGATACGCGTGGATCACCGGCTGGCCATTTTCAGGACTGCGCCCCGCATACACAATGTAGAGATCGCGGAGCGGAGAACTCTGAACGGCGACCATTGTTTCGGTTACCTGGCTGGAGAGAAAAAACCGCCGCTCAGGGTACAGCATCATTTCGGACTTGCCGTTGCGGAACACTTCCAACGTAGCGCGCTCGGAATCGTAATTTGCATTCGCGACGCGGTCGAAATTCTGGCAAAGAATCGAGTAGGGACCGATGTTGAGCGTTTGCCCAATCGCCATTTCCTTCTGGACGTCTTTGTTGAACGGCACGCCCGCGATGCCAATGAAGATCAGCACCATTCCAAAATGCACCACATACCCGCCGTAGCGGCGAGTATTGCGCATGGTCAGTTCGCCAACGGCGGAAATCAGGTTCGAACCGTCGCGCACCGCGATGACTCGGGCACCGCGGAAAAATTCCGACAGAATGGTCAACGTTACAAACACGCCGAGAATCAGGCAAATGAGCGAGTAGATGTCGCGGAAGCCGAAGATCAATGCAACTACTCCAGCGACGAGCCCACCGAGCAGAGGCCAGGCGAAATTTCGCTTCAAAGCATCAAAAGAAGTTTTTCGCCAAGCCAGTAAAGGCCCCACGCCAGTCAACAATAAAAGAAACAGCGCGATGGGAATATTCACTTTGTTAAAAAACGGAGGCCCCACGCTGATTTTGCTTCCCACCACCCATTCGGAAAGAACCGGGAAAAGTGTTCCCCACAACACTGCGAAACACGCCGCCAATAAAATCAAATTGTTAAACAGGAAGCTCGATTCGCGGGACACCAGCGAGTCCAGTTGATTGTCGCTTCGCAGGTAGTCGCGATTCTTCCAGTAAGACGCGAAACATACGACCAACACTAAGAGAAGAAATCCTACGAACCAGTTCCCTATCGAAGACTGCGCGAACGCGTGCACCGAGCTGACCATACCGGAGCGCGTGAGCATCGTCCCGAGAATGCACAGCAGGAAGGTGGTGAAGACGAGCCAGATGTTCCACACCTTCATCATGCCGCGTTTTTCCTGCATCATCACGGAATGCAAAAACGCCGTGCCGGTAATCCAAGGCAGTAGAGAAGCATTTTCGACCGGATCCCAAGCCCAATATCCGCCCCAACCGAGCACTGCGTATGCCCAATGCGCGCCGAGCAAAATCCCAACGCTTTGGAAGCACCATGCAATCATGGTCCAGCGCCGCGTGATGTGGATCCATTTCTCACCGGGGTAGCGGCCGAGAAGCGCTGCGAGTGCAAAAGCAAACGGAACCGTAAATCCGGTGTAGCCGAGGTAGAGCATCGGCGGATGAATCACCATCTCCGGATATTGCAACAACGGATTCAGGCCATGGCCATCGGACAGCGCCGAAAGCCTCATCACTCCCGATGGGTCTGCGCCGGCCAGAACGGCAAAAGGGCTAGCTACAAAATTATTCAGTGTGAGGAAAAATGTTTGGACACCTGCCAGCACGACGCCTACGTATGGCATCAGCTCCGGATGCTTGTTGCGATTAACCAGCAGTGCGAAAAATGCATAGGTGGAGAGCAGCCAGGTCCACAAAAGCAGCGAGCCTTCCTGGCCGGCCCAAAGAGCGGCGAACTTGTAATAGAAAGGCAAAGCGCGATTGCTGTGCGCCGCCACATAGGCCATGGAAAAATTATCGGTGAAGAAATAGTACTCAAGGCAGCCGACTGCGATGGTGACCAGGATAAAAACTGCCAATCCAGCGTTGCGCGCGCTTTTCGTGAGCAGAGTCTTGCGCGTCACGATGCCCGCTATGCCAGCGCCTATCGCATACACGGCAGCCAGCAAGGCAAGCAGAAGTGCAAAAGATCCCAAGATGTCCAATGAAATCTCCCGCTGACCAATTCCCCGTTATGACAAAACTAATTCGCTGCGGAGCGCTCGGCTGGCGCATTCGACGTCTGCGCTGGCTGCGGCCCGCTGGCTGTTTGTCCGGGTGTAGCCTCGTACTTCGATGCGCACTTCGCCTGGACCTGCTCGGCTACGAAGCGATTGTCCGGCCGCAATTTACCTTCGACTAATGCCTGCGCCCCGTCTTTGAAAGTATCCGGAAGAGGGTCGCGTCCCACATAACTCACAGCCAGATCTTTGCCCTGCTCGGTGAGCACAAAATCCACGCCTCCCGGCACATGGGAAATACTTCCGTTGCGCACATTGCCCGAAACGCGCATACGCTGATGTAGCGTCGATCCGCTAAGCCCAGAAAGCTCAGAAATCGTGTGGTAATAAGTCTTACTCTGGGTAAACCCAACGTAGGCCAGAGACACGAGCGTGGCCACGATAATTGCCGAGCCCACAAGGAATTTAGAGCGGACTTTCATTTTCCTTCTCCTGGCCCACACCCATCTGGATAAACGGAACAACAGCGGGATTCTAGCACAATGGTAGGGCAGGCTCGAGATATCCTCTAAGTATGCGGTTTCAGGGCTGTGAAGCGCCGGCAAACGCGTCTGCTTCGGTACGGATAGCGTCCCAGGCGCGCTGAATGTGCGGCAGTTCTGTCTTGGTTTGGGCTACGCAAAACCGGATGGTGTACTTGCCGTTCAGCCGGGTATGCGACAAGTAAAGCTTGCCGCTGTGATTCAGCCGCCGCAAGAGTTCTTCGTTCACTTCGTCAGTGGCCTTTAACCGAAAACAGATCAAGTTCAGTGCGGCTGGCGCCATTATTTCGAAGCGCGAATGGGCCTGAACCCAGCGCAAAAATGTTTGAGCCAACTCCACATGGTGCCGGACCAGCGACTGCAAGCCCTCTACCCCGTAATGTTGTATGACGAACCACAGTTTCAGCGCTCGGAACCGGCGGCCCAACGGCACGTGCCAGTTTCGATACTCGAAGACTGCATCCGATCCGGTTGCCTGATTCCGCAAGTACTCCGGCAGCACATCGAGACTGCGCGTCAGCGTTTCGCGATCGGCGACGTAAAAACAACTGCAGTCGAAATTGGTGAACATCCACTTGTGCGCGTCGAAGCAATAGCTGTCAGCCAGTTCTAAGCCCTGTTGGATGTGCCGAAATTCGGGACAGAGCGCGGCGGTTCCGGCCATCGCTGCGTCCACGTGCAGCCACAGATTGTGTTTCTTGCAGATCCGTCCGATAGATTCCAGGGGATCGATTGCCAGGGAGGAAGTGGTTCCGACCGTGGCACACACAATAAACGGAACCTGGCCGGCGCGCTTATCCTCTTCGATTACTTTTTCGAGCAATTCCGGACGCATCGCGAAGTTCGCATCCACATCGATCAAACGTAAGTTACGTCTTCCGATCCCAGCAATCTTTATATCCTTTTCGATTGAGGAGTGGGCTTGGGCGGAGGTGTACGCTACTAATTCGTCGCGACAGCCATCTTCGTTGCTGCGAAAACCCGTGGCGCGCTCTCTCGCGGCCAGCACAGCGCAAAGCGACGAACTCGAAGCCGAATCCTGAATCACGCCGCCGCCTTTTCCGCTTGAAAGAAACGACTCCGGTAGGCCAAGCATTTTGGCCAGCCAGTCAAGAATCAGCGTTTCGACCTCGGTGGTTGCGGGACTAGTAGCCCAAAGCATTCCCTGCACTCCCAATCCAGAGGAAAGTAGATCACCGAGCACGCAAGGCTCTGAAGTATTGGCCGGAAAGTAGGCAAAGAAATTCGGAGATTGCCAATGTGTGATTCCCGGCATGATCTTTTCATTCACGCCAGCGAGAATCGTGTCGAAATTCTCTCCGGACTGCGGCGGGTCGGGTGGCAGCGACTTGCGGATTTGGCCGGGGACGACTTGCGACAAGACTGGATAGCGTTCGATTTGGTCATAGTAATCGGCAATCCAATCGATGAGGCGCTTGCCAGCGTCACGGAATTGTTGCGAGGTCATGTGCGGGGAGCGTTCCACGATGTCTCCTTAATCACAGCGAGCAATCTACTAGCTGCAAAATAAGCACGCAATTATAGCAGCGTGTAGCAGGGGGGGCGTCAAGTGGCGGGGACACCTAGGAGAAGCCAAATTAGATCGAGTGAGGCAGAACAGCGGAGAGTTCGTCGCTCAACGAAGGAGCGCGTCCGGTGGTACTTACCTCAGGCAATCCCATGGGCGACGAAAAAGGTTCACCATGATTCAGCAGTAGCCGGTCCCGCAGTTCGCTTCGCTCGAACAGCGGGACGATATGCGCCAATGAGGATGAAAGCAAGGCGACATATTTTGGCTTATACGATTTTTCAATTCTCCGGATCAAAACTGGTCCGGCGCGTTGTACGGCACCGGCAAGTTCAACCGCAGGCTCGATGGGACATTCCACCGCGCAAGCAAGATAAAATCCACGATGTTGGAATTCAGCGAGAGCGGATTCTTCGCTCATTTCGGAATCAGGCGCAAAACCAGAACATTTCACAATCTCGTCAAAATAGTGCCGCGAATTTTTCGAACGTTCCTCGCGATTGCTAGCGGGGCGATAAAAATAATCCTCCGTGCGGGAAGGTGGAGCGGCATCAATCAAAAGCAGCTGTATATGAATGGGGCGGAATCGCGTGGCGAGTTCCAATCGCTCGATGCGACGACGGATGTGGGCGTCGTCGGCAGGCATTCGGCATCCATCGCAAACGGGCATTTTGCTCCTCGATGATGAAATCCGATTACGAAGGATGGCACGGCCAGGAATTTTGCGCAAACGCGGCTCTCCAGCGCGCCTAAGAAATGCGGGGTGGTTCTAGTGGCTTTCTTCGTCGCGAGGGGCGGCGGGAATCGCGGGAGCTTCAGACAATGATTCTGAAATCGGCGCTGTTTTTCCTAGTTTTGCGCGGAGGCACCCCACTAGTTCTGGGGCCAGATTGGAAATGGCCATGCCTTCGGAAACCAGGAACTTGCAGCTCAAGATTGGTCGAGCTTGGTCGTCGTCAGACAGCTGGCAATCTACGCGGCAATATTGGCAGTCCTGGTTCCAACAAAACCGGCCATACGGAATCGTTTCAGGGCTTATGAATTGAAAGGCGCGCAGGAGTGAATTGCGCTCGGGCACCAGAAACGTTTTTCCAAGGATGCTGATCTCTACAAGCTTTTCGTACGGTCGAAAGACGTCCGACATGAGAGGTGTCCCCGTATTTGCCACCGGCTGCTCCCTACCCCGTTAATTTTGTTGTGCAACGAAGCTAAATCACGGGGACGCGCGGAGCAATGGAAACGGGCTGGGGCGTGCTCAATACTCCAATGGCAAGTCTATTATGCTCCTTTCGCAGGCGAACGATGAACGCGGTGTGAGCGGAGTTTCCTAAGGGAACCTACCGACGAGGGACAAAGACTACGAGGGTGTAAGCCCCTAGCGCGATGCCGAGAGGCCCGTCGATCAGAGCGAAGAAACTTGCTACGAGCGCCATCATGCGGCCGGAACCGGCGCGCCCTAGTAACGCCAGTGCGGCGAGAAGCGCAAATATCCCCGCGACGATATTCAGCACCATCGCGAAACCTAGAAACACGTGAAAAAAGGACATGAGCGCGAATGGGTTCGGTACGCGCGTAATCAGCGCGCCCCACATCAGCGTGAGGGTAGCGCTGTAGATCAGAATGAAGACAGCGCCCGCAAATCTGAGGATGGCGTAGAACAACCAGAGTGCACCGAGAGTGCGGTATGTTCGGTCAGGTTCGATCGCTGTTGGCATTCTATCCACCCAGTTTTCGCGGAGATAGATTCGTCATAATCGTTAGAGAACTTCGTTCATTGGAAGGTTACGACGCGAACATAGCAAACAGGCTACTTTCGGTTTAGGCGAAAAACTGGCCCATGTGACGGAACTTCTGATAGCGCTGCTCGACCAGGCGCTCGGGAGTTAGTTGAGACAATTCGTTTAACGAACGCGCCAACACTGGTTCGAGCAACTTAGCGGCTGCCTGATGGTCGTTATGCGCGCCGCCATCCGGCTCGGGAACTATTTCATCGATCAGTTTCATCTCCAGCAGGTCGGGAGCAGTAATTTTCAACGCTTCCGCGGCAACTTCGGCCTTGCTCGGATCGCGCCACATGATGGACGCGCATCCCTCCGGCGAGATGACGGAATAAACCGAATTTTCGAGCATATAAACGCGATCGCCGACTGCGATGGCCAGCGCACCGCCCGAACCGCCTTCACCTGTAATTGTGACTATGATTGGGACAGGCAAACGCGACATCTCCCGCAAATTAAATGCGATGGCTTCCGCCTGGCCGCGCTCTTCCGCGTCCACGCCCGGGTAGGCGCCTTGCGTATCCACGAAAATTAAAATCGGACGGCGGAATTTTGCCGCGAGTTCCATGGCGCGCATAGCTTTTCGATACCCTTCGGGTTTGGCTTGACCGAAGTTGCGAGCGAGGCGTTGCTTGGTGTCACGGCCTTTTTGATTTCCGACGATCATCACCGGCTTGCCGTGAAACGTCGCCATTCCAGTGATCAGCGCGGGATCGTCTGAAAAATTACGGTCGCCATGAATTTCGCTGAAATTTTCAAACAGAATTCGAATGTAATCATCGGTGTAAGGGCGTTGCGGATGCCGAGCTAGCTGCAATCGCTGCCAAGCTCCGAGATGGGTGTAAAAATCGCGCTTCAATTCTTCAACCTCACGTCGAATGCGGTCGATTTCCACGGTCGTCTCGCCGGTTGGAGCGGAGAGCCTGCTCAGTTCTGCCACGTCGCGCTCGAGAGCGTCGATCTCCGACTGGCGTTCGCGGGCAACTGCATTCCTGTTTGTAACTGCGGCAGCGTTTAGTTTATCTCGAGGCTCAGGAGGTTTGGGCGAGGGAAATTGCTCGGTCTTGGCCTGGAGTTTGCGCGATTTCGCTAACTCGCGCCTGCGTCGCAGCCGTTCCCGAGCTTCCCGGCGCTTGCTCATTGCAGCACCGCGACCGAGTCCGTGCCACAGATTTCGCGCACGCGCTCCAACAGTTCCCGATCGGCTTGTACGGCGCTTCCCGTTTCCAGTGTGGCTTCCGTGCCGTCGGAGTTCACCAAGTCGAACTCCACTCGGCAAGGTCCCGGCCTGCTTGAAAAAAGCTCTTTCAATGATTCGAGCGCGCTGGGATCGACAGACCCTAGATCGACGCGTACACGCAGCAAGCTGGGAGCGCGGTCTGTGATCTGGTCGAGAAGACGCGCGTCGGAAACAATCAGCCGCGTGCCAACATCTTCGATCGCCACGCGTCCTTTAGCGAGCAGAGGAGTATTGGTCTTCAGAATCATCTCCAGTTTCTGATAGGCCTCAGGAAAGACGAGCGCTTCGATCACCCCGGTGCGGTCTTGTAAAGTCAAAATAACCCAGCGCGCGCCGCGTCTGGAACGCATGGGCCGCGATTGCACTATGATACCGGCTACAACAACATCTTCGCCGTTACGGCGGGCTTCCATGGTGGAAAGTTCAATTGCGTTCAGGTCCTTCAATCGTCCAGCATATCGATCCATCGGATGGCCGGAGATGTAAAATCCCAGAGTCGCATATTCGCCGGCGAGAAGTTGTTCTTCCGTCCATTCGCTAGCTTCAGGCAATGAACTTTCATTCCAGGATTCAGAGACATGATGAGCAGACCCGACGCCAGGCATGAAAAGTCCGCCTTGCCCGACAGCCTTCGCCTGCACGCTCTTTTGGCCGCGCGTGATCGCTTGGTCAATCGCGGCGAAAAGCCGGCCGCGAGAAGCTCCCAAACAATCGAGCGCGCCTGCCTTTACCAAACTTTCGAGCACACGCTTGTTCAAGCATCGGGGCTCGATGGCCTCACAAAAACTGAAGAGACTTTGAAAACGAACACCGTCTTTTCGAGCTTCGCAAATGGCTTTAGCGGTGTTCTCACCGACGTTCTTAATCGCCGCCAATCCGAATCGAATGTCATCACCGACGGGTGTGAAGTACAGTCCACCCTCCTGGACGCAAGGCGGCAAAACTCGAATGCCCAGACCGCGAGCCTCATTGATGTATTTCACAACTTTCTCGGTATTCCCTGCTTCCGAGCTGAGCATCGCAGCCATGAACTCAACCGGAAAATGAACTTTCAGATAAGCGGTCTGATAAGCCAGCAGAGCATAGGCGCAGGCGTGAGCTTTGGGGAAACCGTAGCGCGCGAATTCTTCCATCAGGTCAAATAGTTTTTCCGCTTTCTTCGCCGGAACTTTCCGCGCGGCACAGCCGGCCAGGAATTTTTCGCGCTGCGCCGCCATCACTTCCACCTTTTTCTTGCCCATGGCGCTTCGCAGAATGTCCGCTTCGCCAAGCGTAAAGCCGGCGATGCGGTTGGCAATCTTCATCACCTGCTCTTGAAAAACAATTACTCCCCAGGTTTCCGAAAGGATTTCCTCCAGTTCCGGGAGATCATAGGTAACTTTTTTCTTGCCATGCTTGCAGGCAATGAATTCATCGATCATTCCGCCCTGAATCGGGCCGGGGCGATACAGCGCATTCAGCGCAGTGAGATCTTCGATACGCGTGGGCTGATAGCGTTTGAGAATGTCGCGCATGCCGTGCGACTCAAACTGGAATATCCCGCTGGTATCCCCACGAGCGAACAACGCGTAGGTTTCTGCGTCATCCAGTGGAAGGGTGGTCAAATCGAAGTCCACGCCGCGATTCTGTTTGATCATGGAAACGGCGTCTTCAAGAATCGTCAGGGTGGTCAGGCCTAGAAAATCCATCTTCAAGAGCCCGATGCGCCCCAGGGCATTCATGTCGTACTGCGTCGTAATTTCATCTTTGCTGGACTTGTAGAGCGGAACAATTTCTGTGAGTGGCTGCGGCGAAATCACCACTCCAGCCGCGTGGGTAGAAGCGTGGCGCGCCAAACCTTCTAGGCGCAGCGCAACTTCAATCAGCTCTCTTACCTTTTCATCTTTGCGGGCGGCTTCTAACTGCGGCGATTGCTTTAGCGCTTCTTCCAGCGAAATATTCAGGGTCAGCGGGATAAATTTGGCCAGGCGATCTACGTCGCCGTAGGCCATATCCAGTGCGCGGCCGGCATCTTTCAGCACCGCCTTGGCCGCCATCGTTCCAAACGTAATAATCTGCGCTACGTTTTCGGAGCCGTATTTTTGCCGCACGTAATCAATTACTTCGCCGCGACGGCGCATGCAGAAATCAATATCAATATCCGGCATGGAAATACGCTCGGGGTTTAAAAAGCGCTCAAACAGCAAATCGTACTGCAGCGGATCAACGTCCGTGATGTGCAACGAATAACTCACTAGGCTTCCAGCGGCCGACCCTCGTCCAGGCCCGACCGGCACACCCTGAGCGCGGGCGTAATGAATGAAATCCCAGACGATCAGGAAGTAGCTGGAAAAACGCATCTTCTTGATCATTTCAATTTCGTCGGTAAGCCGCTTCTCGTATTCCGAAAGCGAATGCCGCAGCCGGTTTTCTTTCAC
This sequence comes from uncultured Acidobacteriota bacterium, assembly GCA_963714785.1. GTDB lineage: Bacteria > Acidobacteriota > Terriglobia > Acidiferrales > UBA7541 > Palsa-295. Next base: position 403,021 of record CAVQQE010000011.1, on the reverse strand, counting down.
TAGCCGATCGATTTGAGGGGCGCGCGACTGAAAACCTTCGCGAACAGTTCTTTCGAAATACGAATCCGCGGTGTCACCTTGCGGCACTTTGAATTCCGGGAACGGATTGTTCACACGCTGGATCTTGACGTTGCAGCGTTCGGCAATAGCCACCGTGCGCGTGACCGCGTTAGGCAGTTCGCGAAAAACCTGGGCCATTTCCTCGGCGGTCTTGAAATAAAACTGATCAGTCGCAAACTTCATGCGCTGGCCGTCGCTCATGGTCTTGCCAGTCTGAATGCACATCAAAACTTCTTGCGCGTGTGAATCTGACTGAGTGAGGTAGTGGCAATCGTTGGTGGCCACCAGCGGAATGCCACTCTCTTTGGAGAGCCTGACCAACGCGCGGTTTACGCGTAGGTCCTGTTCGAGCCCCTGGTCCTGAACTTCGAGGAAGAAATTGCCTTTGCCGAAAATGTCCTGAAGGCGGTACGCGCTCGTCTTGGCCTGTTCGTATTTGTCCGCCAGCAGCGCATCGGCTACTTCGCCGCGAAGGCACGCGGAAAGCGCGATGAGACCTTTGCTGTGTTTGGCCAGAAGTTCGTGATCGACGCGCGGCTTGTAATAAAATCCATCCAGATAGCTGGTCGAAACCAGCTTCATCAAATTTCGATAGCCTTCCTCATTTTCGCAAAGCAGAACGAGATGGTTGGAGCGCTCCGCTTCCGTCCCGCGGTTCTTGTGATTATCCGGCGCGACATACATCTCGCAGCCAATGATCGGCTTTACACCATGCGTAGTAGCTTCGTGGTAGAAATTTGCCGCGGCGAACAGGTTGCCGTGGTCGGTCACTGCTACGGCCGGCATACCGCGGCGCGCGGCTTCCGCTGTTAGTTCACCGATTTCACAGGCGCCATCGAGAAGAGAGTAGTCCGTGTGTAAATGAAGATGAACAAAGTTTGAAGAATTCATGCGTGAACTATTCTAAACCAGTTAACAGATTCGAGCATCGCCAATTGAGCCGTTAACAAATTGTCTTCTTCGACGGGATCTGGGACTTATTCTTTCTCAACGTCGTCCCGATTTTTTTGTTGAGCGCGACTTTGCTTTGCCGCTTCTCAGCGGCCGCTTCTTCCCCGCTGACACCTTCGATTCACTTTCAGCCTCGGCATGTTTTGCGCGGGCCCTGGCTCCAATCGCCGCGGATGCCGACTGCACTTGTTTGGCAGCCTCCGGTGCGCTCTTGGCTGAGCTCGCAGATGCTGCAGCCGCGACCGGCGCGGGCTTAGACTTATCATGCTCTTTCGTCTCGGCGGCAGCAGATTTCCGTTCGCCTTTCTCTCCCTTGCGCTTCTTTTCCGGTTTCTCGACTTTCTTGGGTTCGTCCTTGATTCCCGCAAGGTTTCGAAGAATTTTTGTGCGCTCTTCGGGCAACTTCCCTTTTCCACGCAACTGCATCTCAAACAATTGCTCGATCACTTTGTCAAACTTCGGGCCGCGCGCAACGCCCAGTGCGTCGAGTTCTGCCATGGGAAGTGATTGCCGCAAGGGACGCCATTTTTGGACGTAACTGCGAAATTTTGAGACCGCTTTCGGATGGGGCATTTCTGTTTCGATAAAAGCCATCATTTCAGCCGGCAGCGACGCGATGTAGAAGTAAGCGTCCTTCGGAGCATTCGTCTTCCTGCCTTTCAATATCTTGACGACTTTCTGCGCCTCGGGTACGAGATTCGCAATCGCCTCAATCTCACTCGATCGAAACTCCATGTTACGCATGGCCGACGCCGCTTCCCGTGATTTCAAACGTCCGAGCGTGTAGTACAGCACGGGATATTGGAGACGTGGACGCAGCCCTGCGGAGTAAAGATTCGTCCGCACCTTCGCCAGTTTGTTCAAGCTGTCGTAATCTGGTTTGCGCTTCGGGAGACTAGGATGAATCAGGGCAAGCAGGCCGTGCTTTTCCCACTCCTTCAGCGTTGCGACTGGGTTATCCTCGCGTGCCAATGCGCGCAATTCATGTCCCACGTCTTCTGGCTGAATATTTTCCTGCATGTCGCGCTGCATGGCCAGATCAAACCATTCCTGAGTGCGCGGCTCCATTTTGAATCCCATGCGCGCGCAGTAACGCAGGATGCGCATCAAACGAATGGGCTGATTCGTGAATCCATGAATGGATAAAGAACGAATTTCCTGTTTCTCCAGGTCGGCAAGTCCATTCATCGGATCGAGCAATAGTCCGCGCGATTGCGTGTTCAACGAAATAGCGATGGCATTCACTCCGAAATCCCGCCGGCGAAGATCTTCCATCACGCTGGAGAAGCGGTATTCCGGCTTGGCACCCGGCCGCTCATAAACATCCTCTCGCGCACCGCATATGGATCCGTCCACATCGCCGGCGAAAATTAACTCGTAGTGCCGCAGTTTTTCGGTTTCCCAAACGATGCGCGCACCGCCTTTTTCCAGTTCTTTCACCATCCGGAGCGGATTCCCTTCAACGGTAAAATCCAAATCGCGGATCGGCATGCCGGAAATCAAGTCGCGAACGGCGCCCCCGGTGAGATAAATATTCACGTCCTGCGACCGCGATAGCTCTTGAACGCGCTCGAGTACAGCGCGCTGCTCGGGCGACAACCGGCTTTCCAGCAAATACATGTAATCGGGCATGAGTTCCTATGCCTCCTAAGGGCAAGCCAATTATTCAGGCGCGCGGATGATGCGCCTTGTAAACTTTCTTCAATCGCTCTTCGACCACGTGAGTATAAATCTGCGTGGTAGAAATATCCGAATGGCCCAACATCAATTGCACGGAGCGAAGATCGCCGCCCCTATCGAGAAGATGCGTGGCAAAGCTATGCCGCAGCATGTGAGGCTTCAGCGACTTTCGAAGTTCCGCCTTGCGTCCATATAACGCCAACAATTTCCAAAAGCCTATGCGATCCAATTTGTTGGCGTTGCGATTCACAAACAGATATTTTGAGCTCCGCTCTCCGAGAATTTCCGGCCGCGCCTTTTTCAAGTATTCGCGAATTACCGCTAGCGCTCTGCGCCCAACCGGTACCAGGCGTTCCTTATTTCCTTTTCCAATACAACGCAACGAGCCTGCTTCCGCGTGCAAGTCATCTACGCTGAGGCCGCAGAGTTCTGAAACGCGCAGGCCAGCTGAATAAAGCAGTTCGATCATCGCTTTGTCGCGCAAGCCAATCGCTGTGGACACATCTGGCTGCGCGAGTAGCCGCTCAACCTCTTCCACGCTTAGAAATTCCGGCAAACTTTGCCGGAATTTTGGCGACTCCACGCTAATCGCTGGATCGTCCTGGATCAATTCATCGGTTAAAAGGAAGCGGAAGAATTGGCGTATTGAAACCAGATGACGCGCCACGGACCGCGCATCGAGTTTTCGGGCATAGAGAGTGCCAAGAAAATCAACGATATCACCGCGTTTTACTTGCGTGGGCTTCCGCAATCCCTTCTTGGCAGAATATCCAACGAATTTAGAGAGATCTCGGCGATAGGCGTCGATCGTATTCTGCGAGAGGGCCTTTTCGACGCGCAGATAGTTTAAGAACGATCGAATCTCAGTTTCCAACGCTCAGCCTTCCTTTTCTCTTGGTCTTCAGAAAATCAAATTCAGACTTCAATTCCTCCGGCGGAAACAGCTCCGGGCTCCGCACGACGCAACATTAGAAACAGCTCGGGTAATTCTTCGCAGCGCAAAATCCAAGCCAAGCCAAGGTAAATCGCGACCGACCCGACAATCATAGCCGCCAGGAGCCCGGCCTGCGACATAACGTGTTCGATGTTTGCAAAGCCGGAAAACCGAAGTGCCGCGAAACAGGCGCTGGCCATCACCGTGGCGCAGATACCCATCTTCGCAATCGATGCCACAATCGCACGCGCGCCCAGAGCTCCGTAGCGTCCGCGGAAAATATAAAACAGAAGCGCGAAATTAAAATACGCGGCGAGCGAACTGGCCAGCGCCGGGCTTGCGTTCCACAAATAGCGCGAGAAAGCCAAGAGCAAAATAACGTTGAGCGCGATGTGCAAGCCGAGGGAGTAAACGCCGACGCGCGTCGGGGTCATCGTGTCGTGCGTTGAATAATACATGGGCGTGATCAACTTGATAGCGGCGAACGCCGGCAGGCCCAGCGAGTAATACAGCAGCGCATGCGCGGTGAGCGCGGTTGACTCCGCCATGAACTTGCCGTGTTGGAACAAAACTTTGGTTATCGGCACGCGTAGCAGAATCAAGCCCACGGCCGCCGGGATGGTGATGAAAGAAACCACGCGGACCGCAAACTCAAAGGTTCGCTTCATTTCGTCAAATTTTCCATCAGCGACCTGCTGAGCCATCGTCGGAAAAATAGCAGTCGATAACGCCATTGCATACGCGCCTAAAACCAGTTCCATCACACGATCCGCGATGTACAGAGATGTAACGCTGCCCGTCGGCATCCGGCGGGACGTTGCAAAAATAGTGTCCACGAAAAAATTCACCTGAAATACGCCCATGCCAAAGAAAACCGGCGCCATTAATTTTCCGACCTTGCGCACGCCCGGGTCCTGAAACGAAACATTCGGGCGAAAGCGCATGCCCCGTTTCCGCAGCGCCGGGATTTGCATCGCAAGTTGCAGCGCCGATCCCAACAATATTCCGATGGCTAACGCCAGTGCCGGCGTGCGATACACTTCCGGAGCTAGGCGAAGGATCGGCTTGTAAACAATCCCGAGCGAAAAAACAATAAAGACCAAATTAAACAGCACCGAGGTGGAGGCGGGAAGTCCGAACACATGAAAGCTGTTCAGAATCGCCGCCGCCAACGCCGCCAGGCCCATAAAAAAAACAGATGGGAAGATAATGCGATTCAAAAAAATCGCCAAATCCCAATGAAGACTACTGGCACCTAGCAACGTAAAAATGCCGACCACTTGTTTCGAGAACACGCACCCAAGCACAGCGACAACGGCCAAAATCACCGCCGTATCCCAAAAGATCCTTTGGGCGAAGTCCCAAGCTTCGGCTCGCGGTTTGCGCCGAAGGTAGCCGCTGAAAACCGGGATAAATGACGCTCCCAGCGCTCCCTCCCCGGTCATTCTGCGAATCATATTGGGAATGCGGAAAGCCAGGATGAAGGCGTCAGCCGCGGGCGTCGTACCTAGTAGCAACGCCACCCGTTGATCCCGGAAGTAGCCGAAAATACGGCTGATAACGGTAACCAGAGCTATCAGGGAGGCAGACTTTAGAATCTGTCCTTTAACGGTCAATCGGCGGTTGCTCCGTCGCTAACCCTTTAAACACCAATGACTTGACAAAAAATCATGTAAGGATAACATAACCTGGGTGACCATAGCAATAAAATGCCCCAAAAACAGGGTTTTCATGCCAGGGCTGGCGTTACACTGAAGAAAAGCATGCCGCGTGCGAAAAGCCTAGCCACCGCCTCTACTCATAAGAAAGTTATCGTGCTGCTCCTCGACAGCACGTCAGTTAAAGGCTACCTGAATCCGGGTACCTTGGGGCCGGCAGAAAAGATTGACCTGCTGACCGCTGACGGAGAGCATCGTGCAATCGATCTACAGGACGTTAAGTCGATTCACTTTGTGCGTGAGTTCGTCGACGCGCCTGCGCCTGAACGCAAGATTTTCTTAAGCCGCCCTAAACTCGACGGGCTTTGGGTACGTTTGCAGTTTCGCGATGAGGATGTAATGGAAGGCATTGTCGCCAACGACTTGCTTGATCTGTTGGACAAAGGCGTTCAACTTACCCCGCCGGATCTACACGGCAACACTCTGCGTATCTTCATTCCTCGCTCTGCGTTGGCTGAAGTGAAAGTCCTGGGCGTGGTGGGCGTCGCCCGCCGTGCGCCAGCCGATGCCCGGGCCGCTGCGTCTCAATCCAAGCTGTTCACCGAGTAACGACCGAAGTCGCTCGAGATCGCCGCTTAGCAGCGGACGCTCGTCTTGTTATACATTGACTGTGGGCAACGAGCTTACGAGGAGAATCCAATCATGAAACTTGGTGATATCGCCCGAAAGCTGGGCTGCGAACTTAGCGGTGACTCGGATATCGAGATCACCGGCGTCGCGGGAATTGAGGATGCCAAAGCGGGCCAGTTGACGTTTCTCGCCAATAGCAAATATCGCCCCTTGCTAGCGACTACTGGCGCCTCCGCGATCATTGTGGCTAAAGAAAATTCCGGCCCGGGTCCTGCCGCTACCTTGCTTTCGGGGAACCCGCAACTGGATTTCGCAAGAGCAATCGAACTGTTCCACGCCGCCCCGGCCTATGCGCCCGGCGTTCACCCGACTGCTGTGATTGCGAAATCGGCGAAGATGGGAGCGCGAGCTCACATCGGTCCTTACTGTTTTATCGACGAAGAGGTTCAGATCGGGTCGGATGCGGTGCTGCACAGCCTCGTCAGCGTTTATCGCGGCGCACAAATCGGCGATGATTTCTTCGCGCATTCCCACGTAACGGTGCGCGAAGGCTCGCGCGTCGGAAATCGCGTCCTTTTGCAAAACGGTGTTGTGATTGGAAGCGACGGCTATGGATTCGCGCGACAAGCGGACGGCCACTGGTACAAAATCCGCCAATCCGGCGTAACGGTGATCGGAGACGATGTGGAGATTCAAGCCAATAGCGTGATTGACCGCGCGACCATCGGTGAAACACGCATCGATCGCGGCACAAAAATCGACAACCTGGTGCAAGTGGGGCATGCATGCAAAGTTGGCGAAGATACCCTACTTTGCGGCCAGGTTGGGCTCGCTGGCACGACGCGCGTCGGAAGTGGGTGCATTCTGGCGGGCCAGGTCGGCGTCGCCGGTCATCTCACGATTGGTGACGGTTCTACGCTGACGGCGCAGACAGGCGTCCCGAAGGATGTACCGGCTGGGGTGGTTTATTCCGGTTACCCGGCCATGGACAATTTGGCTTGGCGCAAATCGGTGACAGTATTTAGCCGGTTGCCGGAGCTTCAGAAGGAAGTGCGTGAATTGCGCGAAGCTGTCTCAAAATTAACTGCGCGGCGCTAATTAGCAGAATTGCCATCGGCCTCCTGGTGGTTTAGGTCGTCTGTAACCTTACTCGGTAACCTGGTGGCCTGCCTCTTTTCGCGGCTTTTGTTCCTCCGGCAACCCCGCAGCGACAAGTTCTTCTACACGCGCGAGCAAGTTCGCACGCTGTTCCAAAGTGTAGGCCGAGGCGTCCACAGCGGGTCCAAAACGTATCGCGACTTCTCCCGGACGCACGGCCCATTCTCCCGGACGCATTAAATCCTGTGCTCCTACGATCGATACTGGCACTACCGGAACCTTTGCGCGCACGGCCATCAGGAAAGTTCCCTTCTTGAACGGCAGCATGCGCCCGTCACGGCTGCGCGTGCCCTCCGGATACACGGCGAATGACAAACCTTCTTTGAGATGTTGCAATGCGGTCTCTACGCTGGCTGCGGCCGCTTCCCTGTTTTCGCGCTCCACCGGAACGAAGTGAGCCAAGCGCATTGCTTTCGAAAGGATTGGGACGCGAAACAATTCGCTTTTAACCAACAATCCAACGCGCCGCGGAATCATCGGAACGAACGCCAGCGGGTCCATGTTTGAAACATGGTTCGCCGCAAAAATGCAGACACCCGCGGGGATATTTTCCGTGCCTTCGACCCGCACGTGAACACCCGCCAGTCGCACCGATGACGCGACGACCTTCATGGTGGCTCGATACATAAAATCCGCGCTGCCTGTCAACAAGCTCCACAGAATTAGCCACGGCATCACCAGAAGAATTCCAAGCGCGAGGTAAACGACAGCGAGGATTGTGCGAATCATGAATCTTGCTTAATTTACAGTGCCGCGCAGCCAGCCTTCCCGGATACGTTTCTGCCTGTCAGAAACGTGAACGAGTTCGGAAATCGAGTATTTCTTCGTTTCATTCGATCCGAGAGCGAAGGAAATATCCAACTCTTTGCCGTCTCTGTGTATCCGCAACGTTACGATTTCTCCCGGCGAATGCTGACGCACCCAGGGCGGGAAAAATGCCGGCACCGCCTCGCCGTTGAGCTCTAGTAGGACGTCACCGACCAGAAGCCCAGCCGCTTCCGCTGTGCTGCCCGCGACGATCTGCGACACCACCGCAGTGGCACCTCCGCCTCGCCCGCCCACGGTCCAGAAACCAAGGTCTGCCATGCTATGCGTTTCAACTTTTAATTCTAGACCGGCAGCGCCTAGAAATTTGTCGTAGGGTATCTCGTCCACGCCGGAGATATATCCGCGGAAGAAGTCTTGCAAACTCCTACCGGCAACTTCTTCAGCCACGGCTCGAACGCCTTCTGTGTCGTCATAATATTTCCCCTGCTTTGCATAGATCTCGTTCATGCGCGTCATCACACTGTCGAGAGATTTGTGTCCGTCGGTGGCATCGCGAATCACCAGGTCCAGCATTTCTCCGACGATCTGGCCTTTGTTGTAGTAAGAAATGCTCCTCTCCGGCTGCCTATAATCGTCGTACTTTTCAAGCCAGGCATCCAGGCTGGATTCTTCCACGCTCTGCCACAGGTGCGCCGAGCGCGAATACAGTTCACTAATTTGCGCAGCTAAATCCGCATAGAATCTTTCTTTCGGCCAAATTCCCGAGCGCTCAAGGGTGTAACTGGCATACGTATTCGTCACACCTTCGGCAAACCAAAGCGCCCGCGTGTATTGTTCCTTTGTGAAATCCACGGGCTCAAGCGTCTGCGGACGTATGCGTTTTACGTTCCACGCGTGGAAAAATTCGTGCGCCGCTATGGTGATTGCCCCTTCAACCGAGGAAGCTCCAATTGCGGTGCAGTTGGCGTGCTCCATGCCGCCACCGCCGGCTTCCGGATATGGCCCCATGTGAAAAAAGAACGTGTACTCTTGAAACGGCGCTCCGCCCATCAATTTCATTTCATACGAAGTAATGTGCCGCAGATAATTCTCCAGCCGGTCGCGACGCCACTCTTTGGCATCCACTACCACGCGAAAGTGCGCGCCGCCTTCATCGAATCCGAAGTCTTCAAATTTCCCAATTTCGGCAGGCGCGTCCACCAGAGTGTCGTAATTCGTCCCAGAAAACGAATAGGGCGACTTTCCGGCTGGCAATTCCGCAATTGCTCGCCAGCTAGCCGGCACATCGTCAAATTCGACAGTAGTGTCTTCGCCGCGCCGATCCGGGATGTACATCAAAACTTCTGCAAAGTTCACGAAGGCGTGCTTGATGTTCAACTGCGAATTAAACGGTCCCGCATCGTCCCAGAGGATCGAATACTGAACCTTGATGGAGGTGAGTGGACTGGCGCCTGCGCCATCGTGGCCAATCTCCCAGGTCTGCTTATCCAGCTTGCGAATTTGTAATTTATCGCCGACATTGCCGGGATCACTCAACGTATTGGCTTGCACGTCGCGCACCCGATATGAAAAATCGCGCACCTGGTAGAGCGCGTTCCATGCGGGAATCGACACTTTCATCCCAGGAGCTGGATGCGGAATCGTCATGGTCACTTTAAAGCAGTGCTGCTCAGGATTCTTCAACGAGATTTTGTACTCGATGGTTCCGAAAGCGGGGCGCGCGCTGAGAAGGAAGATAGAAACGCAGCAACAAGATAAGACCCAAACGAAACTCTTGTTCATCGCCGGGTTCCCGCGAGCGATTGCAGTCTTTCAAGGACCTTGCCTGAAAGGCCATCGAAGCTTCCGTTCGACATCACCATCACCACATCTCCGGATTTCGCATTTTCCGCCAAGTAGTCAGCAATTTCGTCAGCGGACTCAAACGCCTTAGCCGGGCGCCCGCGCTCGAGCAACGAATCCGCGATCTGCTCGGGAGATAATCGCTCATCATCTTCAAGAAGCTGCGCGCGGTTCACTGGCCCGATCAACACTGCATCGGCAACCATCAGCGCTTCTGGAAGCACCTCCTGAAATATTTTGCGGCGCATGGTGTTGGAACGCGGTTCAATCGCAGCCCAAATCTTTTGTCCCGGCCAACGTGTGCGGGTGGCCTCCAGCGTCAGCTTGATGGCGGTAGGATGGTGCGCGAAATCCTCCACAACCAGTACGCCTCGTGCTTGGCCTTTGATTTCCATCCGCTTGCGGACGCCTTGGAATGTGGCGAGCGCCCGTTCGATGGCCTCGCACTCAACGCCGCGTCCGTACGCCAGAGCTGTTGCTGCGAGGGCGTCCAGCACATTATGTCTGCCAGCCAGGGGCATTCGTATACGCGTCACTTCACTTCCGCGAAAAACCACACGAAATTTCGTGGCCGAGTCTTGCCACAAGATGTCGCCCGCCTGCCAGTCACAACCGGCCGTAAGTCCGAATGTTTCTACCGGACAAAACGCTTTCTCGCTGACGCCTCGGAGTTCCGCGCTCTCGCCCCATATCAATAGACGTCCACGTCGAGGAACCAGATTCACCAAACGACGGAATTGCAAGGCAATCGCAGCTAGATCCGAAAAGATGTCCGCGTGATCGTACTCCAGCGAAGTAAGAATCAATTCGTCTGGATGGTAGTGCAGAAATTTGGGTCCGCGATCGAAGAAAGCCGTCTCGTACTCGTCGCCTTCGATGATGAACTCTTCCCCGCCGCCAAGTCCGTAGCTTTTGTCGTTGAAATTCGGGACCACGCCACCCACCAGAAAATCCGGCCGACGGCCTGCCACATGAAAAATCCAGGCAAGCATCGCGGTGGTGGTGGTTTTACCGTGCGTTCCAGCCACCACGATAGACCTATGCCCGGGAATGAAATATTGCTCCAAAAGCTGCGGCATCGAGCAATACGGAATTTTTTCGTCGAGAACGTACTCGATCTCAGGATTTCCTCTCGCCACGATATTGCCGACCACGGCCAAGTCCGGCGCCGGCCGTAAATTCTCCTCACGAAATCCTTCGTTCCATCGAATGCCCAGCGAGTCCAGCAAGGTGGAGGCAGGCGGATACACATTCACGTCGGAGCCTGAAACGCGAAATCCGCTGTCTTTTAACATTCCCGCCACCGGTGCCATCGCTGAACCGGCGACGCCGAGTACGTGCACGTGTTCGGGTCTCTGGCTTACCATCCGCACCTCTCTAACAATTGCGTTTTCATCCGCTGCATGCCGGTTCCAGTGTTTCGAGCCTTGCGCCTTTGCCGTCCGCATCATTGGCAAAAAGTCGCGCTCGAACGCCTAACGGCAGAGTCAACATTGGCCGCGTGGTGTGCCCGATGGCCGCGCCCCACACGACAGGAAATCCAAAGAAATTCAGTATGCGCTGCGCGACGTCTTTTACCGTTTCTGTTCCAGCCGGCCCTTCGCATTCGGGAAATTCTCCGAGGACGACGGCGGATACTCCGCGAAATTTCCCTGCTTGTTTAAGATGCATCAGCGCGCGGTCCACTTGCCAGGGCTTCATGCCGCGATCCTCAAGAACAAGAATGGATCCGTGCGTATCGAGTTCCCAAGCAGTGCCCAAAGTCGTTTCAATCAGAGTAAGACAGCCGCCGAGCAGCGTGCCATCGACTTTTCCGGGAACCAGTGTTTCAGTACCCTGCAAGTCGATTACCCATCCATGTCGCGTTTCGGAAATGGCGTTGGTGAAACTTTCGCGATCGTATCCTTCGGGAGCGCCTTCTCCCTTGTCGAATCCCGAAGCGACCATAGGCCCATAAAAAGTAACCCAGCGAAATTTCTGCCACAGAAAAATTTGCAGCGATGTGAGATCGCTATAACCCTGTAAAATCTTCGGCGCAGCGAGCGCCACACTCAGCCCATCGAGCAAATAATTCGAACCGTAGCCACCGCGGGTGCAGAAAATTGCGCGCGAATCAGTCTCTGTAAGCGCTTCTTTTAACGCCGCCACGCGCTCGGCCGCCGGACCCGCAAAGAAACCATCGCGTGCCAGAGTGCTGGCTTCGTCGAATTTTATCTTGTAACCCAATCGCGCAAGTTCGCGACCGCCTGCTTCGAGCCGATTGCCATCCACGGGACTTGCCAGAGAAATGATGCGAACAACATTCTCTGGTTCAAGCGCTGGAGGCTTAAGTGTCTGCGGCATAGCCGCAAACGAGAATAAGGAATTTCCGAGAGGTAGTCCAGCCGACAAGCGCGTCAGGTTTACATCCCAGCAGCGCTATTCAATGCATTAGAAGGTAGTCAGGGTGAGCACTACGTCCCCGTATCCGCTGGTAGGAGCTGTGGGAACAGGCGAAGTGGAAGAAAAAGCCGCCACACGGCCGTTTGAAATGATCGGCACGGGCGAAAATTGATCCACGCTTAACCCCGGGGTGTGCGAAGCCTTCGCTGGAGTTGCAACCGCGACGGTGCGAGCGGTGCAAGAACTGGTCGCGCCGAAGCAGGTGTCGCGCACAAAAAGATATGTTTCCACAGAGTACTGGCGCTTCGCGTTCATCGAAATTCCGGAAATGAAGCTGATGTAGCGTCCTGAGGAGCTGATCCACGGCGCGAATGCATCGGAGTTCGTAGAGACGCCGGCCGATTCCGGGCCGACCAAAGTTGTCGCGGGAGTGCATCCGTCGGACGCCGTTGCGCCTAAACAGGTGTCGCGCAGAAAAATATTCGTCTTTGATTTCGACTGCTCGCCTACGAGATTGGACGCGCTAGACTGAAAGACAACGAAACGGCCATCACCGCTCACCACCGGTGTTGCGCTTTGACCGTCACCAGGCTGGCCCGCCGAAGATACTGAAATTTCTACCGTCGAAGAGACGCAAGACGCTGGAACATGCACTCCCGCACAAGTATCGTGGAGCAGAACCTGAGACGGCTCTGACGATGAATTAGTTCCGAAAACCACAAACGCGACATGTCGCCCGTCGGCGGAAATTGACGGATTTTCACCCTCCGATCCGCTGGCGGCATACTGAGCTTCGATCGGAATCTGTTCGGTTCTTGCGACGCAAGACTTCGCGGCGGTCGGTCCGGAACAGGTGTCGCGCACGAAAATTTGAGATCCCGTGCCTCTTTGCTCTGCAACGAGATTTGCAGCCGAGGAAGCGAAGGCAATGAAGCGGCCGTCGGCGCTGATGGAGGCAAATCCGCTATCCCCACCGCTTGCTAATGCTAAGGAGGCATCTACCGATACCGTCTCGGTATGCGTTCTACACCCAGATGGCGCGTTAGCTCCGTTACAAAGGTCGCGAACAAAAAGATTCCTGGTGCTGGCGGAGGATTCCGAAGCGTGGTCCAAGCCCAAGACGAGATTCGTGGCCTTAGATTCGAAGACGACGAATCTGCCATCCGCGCTCATTGCCACCTGATTGTCTGCCGCTGCATTGGGCCTGCTTCGGTCAGGCGCGAGATCAACAGCAATGGTCTTAGCGGTACAGCCGGTAGCTCCCATGCATGTGTCTCGCACAAAAATATTTCCATGCGCGCCGTGCGCCACCATATTTCTTGCCGTCGAGAAGAACGCGACGTATCGGCCATCGGTGCTTACCGCTGGCGCCGCACTCATTCCGTCAGCGGCACCACTCGACGCACTCACGGATGCCACTTTGGGGAAGGCGGAACTGCTCGTCGTGTAGTTGAAATCCACGGAAGGTGAATACAACTGCGTGTCGCCGGGCGTCGTGTTGTAAACGCTTATACTCGCGAATGCAGGAGAAGCGATATTAGATCCCGGCACGCTCGCTGTTAATTGAGTGGAACTTACGAACGTAGTCGTCAGCGGCGCGCCGTTCCACGCCACAGTTGAACCAGCTGTTTGCGTCACACTGTTTACAACAACGGGCGCCACGTATCCCGAACCGTTCACAGTGAGAACGAAATTGCCACTACCGGGAGAAACGCTAGTCGGCGAGAGACTCGCGATGAAAGGTGTGCCGTTCTGGACAGGATTAATTACAAAAGTGGCTGCCAGCGACGGACCGCCGGGTTCCGGATTCGATACCGTGAGCGCGCCGATGCCAGCAGTAGCAACGTCGGACGCCATAATCGTGACGGCAAGTTGCTGCGTTGTGTTATTCAGAACGCTGGTGCGCATGGAGCCGTTCCAGAAGGCTTGCGACTGCGGGTTGCTGATAAAGCCCGTACCGGAGATAAATAAAGTGAACGTCTGGCTGCCCGCTGTGATGCTGGAGGGAAATAGGCCGGTGATAACCGGCGTAGGATAGATGATCGCTGTGGTGCTCGTGCTCGAGCAGCTTCCGAGCGGCAGAGCGCATATTAGGAGTGCCAGCAAAGCAGTCCACCGCAAACGCATCAGTTACGTCCTCCTATAATTTGCACGGAACCCTGCGGCCGCTCACGGTGACAAACTTGTCGAGCGGAACGGGAAAACCGAAACGCCTGAAAATATAACAAAGACCTAGAATTGATAGCACCCCATGCGCAGTCCGTCAACTCGGATTCAATTTTACGGGCATTGGTTGGCCGTCAAACCATGTGTCGTGTACCTAAGGGACATCGGAAGAATGTGTCCCTCAAACAGGCCGCACATCGCAGCGAACTTTCAACGCCGCTAGCTTTTCCATCAAATCGCGTTCTTGCGGATAGGTCACGTCTGCGTCGAACTCTACAACCATCCCTTCATCAATGCGATGATTGTGCCAGCGGTGGGCCTGAATCCCGGACTGTTCAACGATCTGATGCGCTCGCGGGAGCACGGTGGGATCCTCGGTGGTCAATCGGAAAGTCACAAGACGCATGTGCAGGCCGAAGCGCTCTTCCGCCGCACCGAGAAATACAAGCGCGACCAGAAGAATTAACGTCGAGAAAATGGCCGTCATCAACATGCCGGCGCCAACCGCCATGCCCACACTGGCCATTACGAAAATTGTCGCCGCGCTGGTGATTCCCACTACGCCTCCGCGGCCGCGAATCACCACTCCGGCCCCAATAAATCCGATTCCCGGAATAATCTGCGCCGCAATGCGCGTATGATCGCCGCCCACGCTTCCCGCCATTTCGTAGGAAATAATCGTAAACAGGGCCGAGCCAAAACAAATCAGCATGTTGGTGCGCAGGCCAGCCGGCTTGTGACGCAATTCGCGCTCAAGCCCGACCAATCCTCCGAGCACACCGGCGAGCAACAGCCGGGCAACGATGTAAGAATTCAGATCGTGCAGCATAAATCCACTCGACTAAAGCTTGAAGGTTGTAAGTTTCAGAAAGCGACGCGCGCGTTCGGTTATTTCGCGGCGCGTCAGATTTGTGAAGCGCTCAACACCGAAGCGCTCAACGGCAAAGCTTCCGAGCACGGAGCCGTAAACCATCGCACGACGAAGCGTTTGGTCATTGATTCGTCCTTCGCCCGCCAAGTAGCCCATGAAACCACCCGCAAAACTGTCTCCGGCACCTGTAGGATCGTGCACCTCTTCCAACGGAAATCCCGGTACCGAAAACAGAAAGTTATTGTGCACCATCAAAGCGCCATGTTCGCCGCGTTTAATTACCAGCGTCCGCGGGCCCATTTTAAAAACGTGTTTAGCTGCCCGCATTAAATTGTGTTCGCCGGTTAGCTGGCGCGTTTCATCATCATTAATCATCAAAATCTGGGTATGTTTAAGAGTTTCGCGTAATTGGGCAGGCGTGCGTTCGATCCAATAATTCATGGTGTCGAGCCCGACCACTTTCGGTTTGCACTTCATTTGCTTCAGAACGGACTGTTGCAGCGTTGGATCGATGTTCCCGAGAAAAATAAATGACGAATCGCAATACGTGCCCGGCAAGGTGGGCCTGAAATTTGCAAACACGTTCAAATCAGTGACCAGCGTCGTGCGCTCGTTCATATTCTTGCTGTAACGACCGGACCAGAAAAACGTCTTCCCCGTTGCGTGTTCCAGACCTTCCAGGTCGATTTTCCGACCGTGAAAGACAGCCTTGTCTTTAGCAGTAAAATCATCTCCAACAATCGCTACCACGCGAACAGGCGTGAAATAGCTCGCCGCAAGCGCGAAATAACTCGCGGCCCCTCCCAAAGTGCGTTCCACCTTGCCACGCGGTGTCTCAAGCGCGTCGAAAGCGACCGAACCAACAACCAGTAGTGACATTCATTCTCCGTTTAGGAAATATATTTGCCGATGATGGGTGCGAGCCTTTTTTTCGCGGCGGCAGAAATAGCGGCCCGGTCGGTAAGAATCGCATGCGCCAGCGCCGACCCGCACTTGCAGCTTCGTGCCTCCGGCAGTTCGCGCACTACTTCGCGCAACACGCGCTGCACGTTTGAAGTATTGCGATTTAAATTCTGAATAACTTCGTCCAAAGTAACGGCGTCGTGATTTGGATGCCAGCAATCGTAATCCGTAACCATCGCGATCGTGGCGTAACAAATCTCCGCTTCACGCGCCAGCTTCGCCTCCGTCAAATTTGTCATCCCAATCACGTCGAAGCGAAGCTGCCGGTACGTATGCGATTCGGCCAAGGTGGAAAATTGCGGCCCTTCCATGCAAACGTAGGTTCCGGGGCGATGCGCTTTCACGCCGGCCGCGTCGCACGCCTCAGCAATGTGCGCCGCCAAAATCGTGCAGGTAGGTCTGTCGAATCCGACGTGGGCCACAACTCCACCGCCAAAAAACGTTGCGACACGCAGCCGTGTGCGATCAAAGAATTGGTCGGGGATCACGAAATCGAGCGGCGGCAAATCATCTCGAAGCGAACCGACCGCGCTGACGGACAGAATTCGCTCGACTCCGAGCATCTTTAGCGCGCAAATATTAGCGCGATAATTTATCTCGCTCGGTGTTAACCGGTGACCGCGTCCATGTCGCGCCAGGAAGGCCACAGGGCGTCCTTGGAGGGTACCAGTCACGATTGCGTCAGAGGGATCGCCAAAGGGCGTCTTTACCCGAATCTCGCGGGTATCCGTAAGGCCTGGCATCGAGTAGAGACCGCTTCCCCCGATAATCCCAATGCGAATCTCTTCCTTCCCGATCTTTTTCTTTTTAGCTCTTCTCGCCATTTTCACCTTTCGTTCGTCTTGCTAAGCAATCGTCACCGGTTCTGCTTCCCATTTTCCGTCGCGCTCACGCAAATACGCCGCCGGCATGTTCGCATCATGAGCGAAAAGGGCAATCCATCCTTCTTTGATCGCCTCCGGAATCCATTTCTTTTTGTTTTCGAGCGTAGTTACCGGATACAAGTCGAATCCCATGATCCACGGAAGCGCCAGGTGAGCCGTAGTTGGCACAAGATCCGCAAAGAAAAACGCAGTTTGACCGCCGCCGCTAAGCTTCACGCACTGCATGTTCGCGGTGTGTCCCGGGACGCGAATCAATTCCACTCCCGGGGCGATCGCACGGTCATCTACAAGAAGGGACCATTTCCCCGCCGCCTCGAGCGGGACATAATTTTCGAGTAGGTAGCTTGCGCGATCTCGCTCGTTCGGATTCTTGGCGTGCTCGTATTCACCGCGCTGAACCACATACCGCGCGTGCGGAAAAGCAGTAACAACTTTATCTTTTTCCACGCGCGTGTTTCCGCCGCAATGATCGAAGTGCAAATGCGTGTTGATCACGATATCGATTTCGTGGGGATGCACGCCGTAATCGCGCAGCCTTTCCGTCAAATGCGGACCATCCAGGGCATAAATATCGCGCCCCTTTTCGTCCCATTTTTCGCCGGCGCCGGTCTCCACCAAAATGGTTTTGCCACCGGCGCGCACCAGCAGACAATTCATCGCCAACTTGATTCGGTTCCTGCCATCAGCAGGAATTTTCTTTTCCCACATGGGCTTGGGGATGACGCCAAACATTGCGCCACCATCCAGCCCTAAGTGTCCGTCCACCAAAACGTGAAATTCCAGTTGCCCAAGTTTCAAGATTTATCTCCGAGTCCCGCGCGCGCTAAAATCTCATTCACCGCGCCGTAAGGATCCATTTTTCGTTCCGCCACCTGCGAAGCAATTCTATCCAATTCACGTTCCCCAAGCTGATCGCCGACTACGCGCTCCATCAATCGCGCCTCAAGAAGTTGGAGAATCCATTCTTTCCAGTGCGACACTTCCCGCGCCTTGCGGTCGTGAGTTTGCTCGAAATGCGCTTTGAAAAGCGCAATCTGTCGCGCCAGTTGGTCCACCCCCTTATTTTCTGTGGCGACCGTGCGCACGACTGGCGGCTTCCATCCCTCGCGTTCAGGCACCAGCTGAAGGATGGCTCGCAATTGCTGTTCGTAACGGTCCGCGCCTTCCCGATCGGACTTGTTCAGCACAAAAATGTCGCCAATTTCCATCAAGCCGGCCTTCAGGCTTTGAACATCGTCGCCCATTCCAGGCATTAGCATCACGATCGTGCAGTCCGCGAGCCGCACGATTTCGATTTCGCCTTGCCCCACGCCCACCGTCTCGATCAAAATCATTTGCTTGCCGGCCGCGTCCATCAAAAGCGCGGTGTCTCTCGTCGCTTGCGCCAATCCCCCCAGAAAGCCTCTCGTCGCCATCGAACGGATAAATATGCCCGAGTCGGTTGCGTGCCCTTGCATGCGCACGCGGTCACCCAAAATTGCTCCGCCCGTGAAAGGACTGGAGGGATCAACGGCGATTATCCCAACCGTCTTTTTCTCTCCGCGATAATGGCTTGCCAACCGATCCACAAGAGTGCTCTTGCCCGTACCAGGTGCGCCAGTGATTCCAACACGATAGGCGTGACCGGTATGAGGAAAAAGCTGACGAAGTATTTCCTCCGCCTCGCGCGCTCTGTTTTCAATCGCAGACACCGCCCGCGATATCGCACGCACATCTCCGGCGCGAATTTGCTCGGCCCAATTGTCGACAGAAACGGTCATTTCACGGAGACGATCACTTCAAGAATTGATACTGCAGAGTAACGGAGGTGAAATTAGCAGAGGAGGCCTTAGCAGTCATCAAGTTTTAACCTTTTCCCAAAATCTGCCGCGCGATTACCAGCCTTTGGATTTCGCTGGTGCCTTCGCCGATCGTGCACAACTTCACATCGCGATAGAATTTTTCGGCCGGGTAATCCTTAATGAAACCGTAGCCGCCATGAATCTGCACGGCTTCGTTCGCCACGCGCACAGCCACCTCTCCGGCATAGAGTTTCGCCATGCTCGATTCGCGGGTAATCCGCGCATCGTAGTTTCCCGCACCAATTGCTTGGTCCGCAAGCCAGGCAGCTTGATAAGTGAGCAGCCGCGCTGCTTCGATCTCCATGGCCATATCCGCGAGCTTGAACTGAATCGCTTGAAATTCGGCAATCGCCTTGCCGAATTGTTTGCGTTGCTTGGCATAACGCACAGAGGCTTCGTAGGCACCCTGCGCCATTCCCAGCCCGAGCGAAGCTATCGAGATGCGGCCGCCGTCGAGAATTTGCAGGCTGTTTACAAAGCCCTCGCCTTCCTTGCCCAGTAGATTTTCTGCCGGCACTTTGCAATCACTAAAAACCACTTCACTGGTATCGCTGGCACGCAGACCAAGCTTGTTTTCTTTTTTTCCGGCGTGGAAGCCTGGAGTGCCCTTCTCGATGATGAATGCTGAGATCCCGTGACTTTTCTTCGCGGAGTCCGATACCGCCATGGCAACGCACACATCTGCGTAATGGCCGTTTGTAGTAAATGTCTTTGAGCCGTTGATCAGCCATCCGCCATCTTTCTTCACAGCGGATGTGCGCGTCCCCCCGGCATCCGAGCCAGCTTCCGGCTCCGTAAGCGACCAACAGCCCAGCTTCTTGCCTTGCGCCAACGGCAGCACGTATTTCTTTTTCTGCTGTTCCGTTCCAAACTTATAAATGTGATTGGTGCATAGCGAATTATGCGCGGCCACAATAATTCCGACAGAACCGTCCACTCGCGACAATTCTTCAATAATGATGGCGTACTCGATGTAACCCATTCCCGCGCCGCCATACTTTTCGGGGAAAATCACGCCGAGGAAGCCCATCTCGGCCAGCTTGGGGATAATCTCGGTGGGAAAGTGGGAGACCTCGTCCCACTCCATTACATGAGGAAGGATTTCACCCTCAGCAAACGCTCGAACCGTTCGCCGAAGCTGCTGCTGTTCGTCGGTTAGCGAAAACTCCACATCACCTCGCAAGAATAGAGCAAATTGATCCCCGGATGCATCTCTTTTATACCATAGGAGTTTGTGCGCAGATAATCGCGCGGCGCCAATCGGAACTTCACCGCCCGTGGTCTGGACGCAGGATAGTATCTACCGCGCGCGCGCGACGATACGATCGCACATTCAGAACGAGAATCAAGATGGTGGTCAGAAATGACAGAAGGGTAAGAGCTCCGTATACACTTGCGAGGAATACGGCTCGTTGCCTAATATCCGAAGACGCCGGGGACTCATCGGCAAACCAATGCACTCGCTACAAAGTTGAGGAGGATACACCATATGCAACTGCCGATGCGCCGAATAGCACCCATCGGAAGATTGAACCGCGTTTCACGAGCCTACCAATCGACTTTGTGGCCCTTGTTCTGCTCGTCTAGCCACTGCTTCAATGGCGCGTAGTATTCGAGAATCGCGGTCGCATCCATTTGCTTCTCGCCGGTTAATACTTCCAAAGCTTCCGGCCACGGACGGCTCTGTCCCATCGCCAGCATTTTGTTCAGCCGCGCGCCCGCTTCTTTATTGTTGTAAATCGAGCAGCGATGTAGCGGTCCCTTGTAACCTGACTCGCGGCACAATGCGCGGTGAAATTGGTATTGGAGGATTGCAGCAAGGAAATAACGCGCGTACGGAACGTTCGCGGCCACGTGATACTTCGCGCCCGGATCAAAATCCTCCTCGCTGCGTAGCGAAGGCGGCGCGATGCCTTGATACTTCTCGCGGAGCTCCCACCAGGCTTTGTTGTAGTTTTCCGGCGTCACCTCGCCAGAAAAAACTTCCCAGCGCCATTTATCAATCAGCAGGCCAAAGGGCAGGAACGCGACTTTGTCCAAAGCACGTTTCATGAGTAATCCAATGTCAGAAGAGGCCCCCGGAACATTTTCCAGCAGACCGATCTGCTTCAGGTATTCCGGCGTGACGGACAGCGCTATGGTGTCGCCAATTGCCTCGTGGAAGCCGTCGTTCGCGCTGTTGCGAAACAGCGGGGGCTGCGTATCGTACGCGCGCTGATAAAAGTTGTGGCCCAGCTCGTGGTGAATGGTCGTGAAATCGTCAGCCTTTTGCTCGATGCACATCTTGATGCGCAGGTCTTCCAGGTAATCAATGTCCCAGGCGCTGGCGTGGCAAACTACGTCGCGATCGCGTGGCTTGGTAAACATCGAGCGTTCCCAAAATGTTTGCGGAAGCGCGGCAAAGCCCAAGGACATGAAGAAGCGTTCACCGTAGTGCACCATTCCCAGCGGTTCGATTTGCTTGGCTTTCAAAATCTCTGTTAGATCGTAGCCGGGATCGGCGTTTGCGGGCGCCACCAGCGGATAAATATTGGTCCAATCCTGCGACCACATATTTCCCAGCAACTGCGCGGGAATCGGACGGTCTTCGCTGACCACACCTGGACCATATTTCTTTTGGAGATTCCAGCGAACGTAGGCGTGCAGCGAAACATAGAGCGGTCGAACCTGCTGCCAAAGACGGTCGAGTTCCGCGGCCAACGCGTCCGGCGCCATGTCGTAATTCGATCGCCACATCGCTCCGACATCCGCGAACCCTGTTTCGCGCGCGCCCTTATTCGCCAATTCAACCATTCGCGCATAACGTTTGCGCATCGGCGGCGCGATGGCATGCCAGCCTTCCCACGCACGTTCAAGCTCTTTGGGATCGCGGCTCGTGGCCATCAAGTTTTCCACATTGTTCAAGGAAAGGCATTTTCCTTGCGGTCCATCGGGGCACCACTTCCCTTTTCCGTAATCGCTTTGCAACGACGCATTGAGCTGCGAAAGCTCGGTGCTTTCAGCCGTGTCGCGCGGTGCCGGAATATCCACTGAGAATTTGATTAATTTCAGTTTGCGTGCTAGGTCTTCAGGAAGTTGTAAACCCTCGTAACGGCGGGCCTGCGCAGCGAGTTCGGCAGTGGCCGCCTTCACGGATTGGTCCGCCTCTGCGGCCATCTCCTCGGTGTCTGGAGTAATAAACGTCTCTTGCACCCAGGCCGCGCGTTGTGCCGCCACCCAGAGCGGCAGCAGACGGTTTTCCGCGCCCTCGACAAATTGGCGGGCCTCTTGGGAGGTGGGCGCCGCTGATTTCATTTGCGCGGGCTTCGTTGCTGCCGCGCTCTTAGGATTTGCAGTATCCATCGTCATTAGGTTGTTATTTCTCCTGGCAGCTACCAGACCAGATGCGATGATCAGGCAAAATATTCCTCCCGTTGCTGCCGTCCGCTGGGCATGCTTTTGAGAAATCATCGCTATGGTCGCTCCGGTCAAGCCGATTTACGCAAATAAGCCCCGATCAAGCCCCCTTAGTGATGTGCCGCTGCAGGCGCGCTTGCGCGCACGCTCGGAACATCGTTCATGGCCGCCAACGCTCTCTCGATCCCCGCGCGCTGCACATCGCAATGTGTGACCATGCGAATGGAGTATTTATCTGTGGGGCCGCAGAGAATTTTCTTCTTGCCAAGGTCAGCAGAAATGTCCGCAGCTGTTCGTCCTGTTCCGCGAACGTCAAAAATCACGATATTCGTGACGACTTTTTTCGGATCCAGCGAGATCGCTTTTATGTTTGCCAGTCCGTTCGCCAGGAACTTCGCGTTTTCGTGATCGAGGTGCAAATTCTTGGGCGACTCTTCCAACGCAATGAGTCCGGCCGCAGCGAGGACGCCTGCCTGGCGCATGCCGCCACCCAACAGCTTGCGCGCGATATGCGCTTTCTGAATAAACTCCTTTGATCCAACCAGCATGGACCCCACGGGCGCGCCCAACCCCTTGGACAAGCAAAACATAACCGAGTCACAATTCCTGGTGAGAGCTGCGACGCTTTTCCCCAGCGCAACGGCGGCATTGAAAATTCGCGCACCGTCCAGATGCACTTTGAGCCCCGCCGCGTGCGCCCGCTGGCATACGTCCTCCGTCACAGCTGGCGGATACACCGTGCCGCCATGCATGTTGTGAGTATTCTCCAGCGCGACCAGTGCGGTCTGAGAGTAATAGTAGGTTTTCGGACGGATCAGCGGCTCAATCAAATCCCACGTAAGAATTCCATCCGGCGCAGGAGTCGTACGCGGCATGCATCCGGCAACCGCGGACATTGAGGCGAGCTCATACTGATTCACGTGCGCGCGCTGCTCGCATATTACTTCCATGCCAGATTGCGTCCACGTTTTGATCGCGATCAGGTTTCCCATCGAACCGCTGGGGACAAACAATGCTGCCTCGCGTTCGAAAATTTCGGCGGCGCTTTCCTGCAAGCGATTGACGGTGGGGTCCTCGCCGTAAACATCGTCGCCGACTTCGGCTTCCGCCATGGCGCGACGCATCGCGGCAGAAGGTCGCGTCACCGTATCGCTGCGAAGATCTACAAAATCCGCTGTACTTTTGTTTTCTTGCGAAGCGGTGTACACGCGAGCTCCTTATCCCAGCAATTCCACAAAAACATCATTCGAAATAGACAAACGGTCAGGCGCGAGCCGCAACTGCCCACCATTCAATTGCAAAAATCCTTGTTCAGCCAGCGGAGCGATGCGATTCCGTAAGTTTACCTCATACTGACGCTCGATCCGCTCCAGGTCAACTCCGTCAAGCTGGCGCAGGCCGAGAAACAATTCCTCTTCCAACGCTTGCGCCGATGTCACCATTTCAATCTGTTCGCGCGGCGAAATTCCCTGCTCGATGCAGGTCACGTATCGGGCTGAATCGTGCACGTTGGACCAACGCTTCTCACCGTCAAAGGAATGCGCCCCGGCGCCGAAACCTAGATAAGGTTTCCGTTGCCAGTACTTCGAATTGTGCCGTGAGCGCATTCCCGGTAGTGCCCAGTTTGAAATTTCGTAATGTTCGTATCCCGATTGCGCCAGACGCGCGCACGCCGAGTCGTAAAAATCTGCAATCGAATCGTCGGCAGGAATCTTGGTCGCGCTGTACCGCTTGCCGCCTGCCAAAGATTCCGCACCCAGTCTGCTTCCCTCATCAATTTCAAGCATGTAAATCGATAAATGTTTCGGCCGCATTTGCAAAATTTGCCCGACTGACTCTTCCCACGTTTCGGCGGTTTGATGTGGCAATCCTGCAATTAGGTCCAGGCTGATATTTTGAAACCCAGCGTCGCGCAGAATCGTGTTAGCCGAAAAAATATCCGCACGCCGATGCATGCGCCCTGCCGCCTGCAATTCAGTGTCGTTGAACGATTGCGCCCCTAGACTAATTCTGTTAAATCCCGCATCGCCCCACGCGCGCGCTTTCTCCGGCGTAATAGTTTCCGGGTCCGCCTCCAGCGTAACCTCCATCTTTTCGGCGGCAAAGTTGCGATAAAGCGTATCGAGAATTTTTCGTAGAAGCGTTGCGTCAAGCAGACTGGGGGTCCCGCCTCCCAAGTAAACCGTATCCACGGTCAGTGGACGCCTCGAAGCGACGGAGCGAATCTCACCCGGGGACCCGCAAGAGTCCGCACGACCGTACCGTGATCCGTGAGTTTCAATGTCGCGGCAAACCGCTTCGGCATAAGGCAGATAGCGGTCGCGCGACACCACGCCCGTGTGAAAATTACAGTAACTACATTTGGTCTGGCAGAACGGTACTTGGATGTATATACCCTGCGTCATCGCTCGCCATCGATTGTACATCAGCTAGATGAAAGCGCGGTCTGGCACGCTCTCTACGCGAAACTCAATCCGCGACGTTGGGACGGTTGCGCTAGGCATCCGAAACGATTTTAACGCGAAGTTCACGGCTCCGCGGGCCATCCCACTCTGCAAAGAAAACAACCTGCCAAGTTCCCAGCATCAATTTCCCGTTTTCAATCCACAGGGTTTGGGAGCACGAGGTTAGGGCGGTCTTGATGTGGGAGTCGGAATTTCCTTCCTCGTGTTTGGAATTGACGACCTTTGGAACCAGCCGGCCGAAGGCAGCTTCAATTTCGCGGGCTACTGCTGGATCGTAGCCTTCATTGATCAGCACGCCCGCTGTGGTATGAGGGACATACAGATAGCAGAGGCCATTTTGGCAATTTGATTCGTTTACCGCTGCGCGGACTTGTTCGGTTACATCCTGGAGTTCGATTCGCCGCGTAGTTTTCATCTTCAGGGTAAAGGTCTGAGATCCTTTGAGGTGGTTGGAGTTTTTCATGAATTTCGCCTCACCTACATTTTACCTTTGGTCTCATAACCTCCGGAAAAATAAAGCGCTGGTATGCTATTTGCAGGTTGATTCCCCGATACAGTAAACTTCTCGACTCGATTCAGCACAGGGGGCTTTCATGCTGGTGGTGATGCAATCTCAGGCGACCGAGGAGCAGATCCGCGCGGTCTGCGATCGTATCGAGTCGTTGGGATATAAGGCGCACCCCATTCCCGGCGCGGGCCGTACGGCGATTGGAATTACGGGAAATACCGGCGCCGTGGACATCGCCTCGGTTGAGACGATGCCTGGAGTAATTGAATGTATTCCGGTAAGCAAACCCTACAAGCTGGTTAGCCGAGACGTAAAACTAGAGGACACGGTCGTACGAATTCCCACTCATCTGGGCGATGTAGTGTTCGGGGGAACGCAAGTGGCCATGGTCGCGGGTCCTTGCGCGGTGGAAAGTCGCGAGCAAACTCTTACCATCGCGGGGCACGTAAGCGCGTCGGGTGCGCGGTTGTTCCGAGGCGGCGCTTACAAGCCTCGCACTTCTCCCTATAGCTTTCAGGGTCTTGGCGAACCCGGACTGAAAATTCTGGCGCAAGTGAGGCAAGAATACGGGCTCGGCATCGTCACCGAAGCGATCGATAACGAATCGCTCGACCTGGTCGAAAAATATGCAGACGTGATTCAGATTGGCGCGCGCAACATGCAAAATTTTTCATTATTGAAACGCGCCGGGCGTTCGCAAAAGCCGGTACTGCTGAAGCGCGGAATGTCCGCCACGCTGGATGAATTCCTGATGGCGGCTGAGTACTTAATGTCCGAAGGCAATTACAACGTAATCCTATGCGAGCGTGGCGTGCGCACTTTTTCCGACTACACGCGAAACACACTCGACCTGAGCATCGTTCCCGCGGTGCAACGACGTAGCCATTTGCCGATCGTGGTGGATCCGTCGCATGGGACGGGCCGACGCAATAAAGTTTTGCCGCTTTCTCGCGCTGCTGTGGCGGCAGGAGCCAATGGAATTCTTGTGGAAGTTCATCACGATCCGGACCATGCCCTTTCCGATGGACCGCAGTCCATACTGCCCCACGAGCTAAACCAGTTGATCCACGAAGTCCGCCAGATCGCCGAAGTTTTGGGACGCACCATCAATTGAGCACGCAGCGATTTTTTGTCCGTGAACGGGCCTCTCCACATATACTTCCGCGATTGAGATGAAATTACGCGTCAATGCTCGCTTTATCTTTCTTCTGCTCCTTCTCGGTGGTCTGGCTTTCCGCGAAGTTGCGCTGGAATTACGACCCTCGTTCCTGAGGCCGGGGCTTCATCTTTTCGCCTACGTCGGTAACACCGCTGATGGGACGCTGACCGCCGTCGATCTGGTGAAATTGTCTACGGTATCGACGATCCCGGTGGGCCCAGGACCTAGCGGCCTGCGCGCACATCCTACACGCGACGAAATTTGGGGATTGAGCTCGGCGGGCGGGTATGTTTGGGTGCTCGACACAAAATCAAACCGCATGGTGGCGAAAATTCTCGTCGGCTCTGAACCCTACGCGCTCGATTTTTCCCGCGATGGCCGCCGTGCTTACATCGCCGCCTCGGGCTCCGACACGATCATTGCGATTGACTGCGCTACGAAGCAGGTGGTGGCACGAGGAAGCGCGGGACGCAGGCCGTGGATTGCCCGTGCAGCTCCTTCGGGGAAAATCGTAGTCGTCTCAAACCGGGATGATTCCTCCATTTCTATTCTGGACGCGACGACCCTAGCTTCACTCGCCGTGGTTCCAGTAGCGAAGCAGCCGGAACAGTTGGCCATACTTCCGGATAGCTCCAAAGTATTTGTCACGTCAGGTACGACCAATCAAATCTCCGTCGTGGATTTGAAACGGAATGTGCTGCTCACGAATCTCTCGCTGGGCGGGACGCCAGGCGATCTGATTCTGAAACCCGATGGCGGAGAGCTTTACATCCCGTCAGCCGATGCGCACGGTCTCTTGATCGTCAACACGCTAACGAATGAGGTTGGCGATTTCATGCTACTGGGGATGTCGCCTGCGTCCGGTACATTTTCAAATCACGATCAGGAGCTATACATTTCAGACTCAGCATCGGGACACGTAATTCCGATCGCTGTGGATGTCCGTCAAGCGGGCCGTCCTATCCCCGTTGGCCAAAATCCTCGCACATGTCTGCTCACGCCGGGAGGCGACATTCTCTTGGTAGTTGATGTTGCGTCCAACGATTTGGCGGTGATTCGCGCGAAAACTTCCGCGTTAATCACGCTGATTCCCGTGGGGGGTCGGCCACGGGACCTGGCGATTAAAGTTTTCTAGTCACACGGCCTGATTTTCCAAGCGCTCTGGAACGGCGCATGGATTTCTCCGCCGGAACGCAAATGCGTTCCGGCCTGCTGTGGCTCACACCTTGAGCCCAAAGTGATTTTGATTTGAAATTTCAGGTGCTCCTGAAGGGGTATGCGGACTATCTTCTTGAGGATGCTGAATGTCCATTCAATAGGTGGATTTTTGGCGCGAACTGGGGATGGTTAAATACTGGATGCGAGTGCGGTATTCATACGCTGGCGTCACAGGTTCCAAGCGGATCACGTGGGACTCCACGCAAAATTCTCTTCACCTAAATTCAGCTCGAGCATTCCGTCGATCGGCAGCACATCAATGGGGAGGCCGCCTTCCCATAATGCAACGCTTAGTAGCAGCGATTTGCGATTCTTTGGGTCAAACAATTCGCGCGCCAGGCTCACTTCGATGATTTTGTCGTAGGCCGCCGATACTACGGATTCGGGCCGCAACAAACAGGCTCCCCCTTGTTCCAGAATGCAGCCTGCGAATTTGCCTTTGGTCACGCGCACGGTAAGGCGGGTTTCTCGCGAATCCCATAGGGTTAACCGGAATTGAAAATCGGGAATATCGGCGATCGCTTCCGTAGGGTCAACGCGTAGGTAGAAATGCTCGGGCCCGAATCCGTAACGCAATTGGCCTAGGACGCAACTGCGTCCGTGCATGCTGCCGCTACGTTGGTCGGTGACGTAAAATCCGGCGCCGAGCCATTCGAAGTAGCTACTCTCGCGACCGTCCACTTTGACGTCCAAGAAGGTTTGCGGAGATTCACGGCGCGCGCGTTCCGGCGCACGTTTGATTGGATGTAGCAGCGCGTCGGGAACATGTTCACCGAGCGCGATGTAAACTTCCTTGAGATGCTGGCGATATAGCTCGTCGAATTCCGCATCGTTGGCGGAAGCATGTTCCGGGCCATACCACCAGCACCAGTCGCTGCCTTCGGCGGCCAGCAATGCTTCGTAGGCGCGCTTCGCGGAGTCCGCCGATAACCTAGAGCTGGGGGGCGCGACTGCATTGTTTGAAGCTCCGCGCTGTAGGATTTTTTCGTACCTATCGCGTGCGTCGCGCAGCAAATCCCAAGCTCGAACGTCTTCCGGGTGGCCGATCCACACGTCGAAATTCGCATTGATCCAGGAAGCCGGGAAAATTCCGTCGAGTTTCGGAGCCTCGGGGCGCGCTTTCGCCGCTTCGCTCATGGTCAACGCATGGATCTCAGGATCGTCCTGCACGCGGCGGTAAAATTGCCGCAGAAAATCCCGGCCGTTCTCAGCGTAAAATTCCCAAGCATTTTCTCCGTCCAGAATAATGCTGACTGTGGCCTGGCTGCCCGCGGGCTGGCGATCGCCAATGGCACGGATTCTGCGATGTAAGTCTTCAGCCGCGGCTGTCGCTCCCATGCGGCTGTACACAAAGCCAACAAGGTCGGACACGTAATGATCCCGGAAGAACCCAGTGAGACTTTTTCCGCCGCATTGCAAATTCCACGGTGAATATAGATCCGGACCGTTTTGCGGATAGCCGGAGGCGTCGCGCCAGAAGCCAATGTTTCGCGTCCGGCCGAGCACACCTTCGTCCGTGGCGAACCATTGGAAGCCGAGTTCCATGGCAATTTCGAGCGCTTGATCGGAAACCGATCCTTCCGAGGGCCATAATCCTACCGGCGGTTTTCCAAAGACGCGCTCGTGATATTGCCGCGAGCGCAGCAACTGTTCCCGGGCGTCTTCCGGATGCCGAAACGCCGGATGCGGCAGGGGCGACTGCGGATTCGATACCCGCGCGATATCCGTATCACAAAGCAGAGGAAGGATGGGATGGTAATAGGGCGTGGTAGAAATTTCGATCTGACCGCGCTCTGCGGCGAGCCTGTACTCAGGCAACACAGCGCTGAGCAGTTCCAGTTGCTTGTCTCGCAGAGCGGCCTTGTCCTTTTCCGTATAATTCGCGCCTTTACGCGACAATTCGCTTACTACCGGATCTTTCGCGATGTACTCCTCGTCCATCCAGGCGAGTTGCGACAGCAACTGCAAATCGCGCCAATCACGCACATCGAACCGCGCAACGCAAGATTCCACGCCGGCTGTTCTAACTTGTGCTTGCAGCTCGGCAAATCGAGGCCAACGCCGCACGAAGTTTTCATTCACTTGAAATGCGCGCTCGAGTATTTCGCGTTTCTGCTGAGGCTCGAGCGAGTCCGCTGGCGCAAATGCCAGCTCGAACCACGGCTCATAAAAATTCCCACTGGCGTATTCCTCAATTTGCGCAGCGAGTAGCGGAACAAAATTGAATGTCACGTGTAGGCCGGGAAATTCTCCCAGAATTTTCACCATGCCCCAGTAATCTTTGAGTGCATGCAAACGTGTCCACGGAAGCATGTATCGTCCGGTAAACGGTTCGCGATACTGCGGTTGGTGCATGTGCCAAAGTAGGGCGAGATTAACGCGGCTCAAAGGAGCGGGCCTTCCGTTTGCATCGATCCCTCAGTAGATTTGTGGCGCAAATCAATACAACTTCCCGTGTCTGCGCTCCATTCTCTTACCATGCTAGAATGGCCGCGCGCAAATATGCGCCTGCTTGATAAATATATTGGCCGCGAAGTAGCCTCGCATGCGATCCTTGGCCTCGCTGTCTTCACTTTCGTTTTCTTCGTGCCGCAGCTTGTACGCCTCATGGACTTGGTCGTTCGCCACTCTGGTGGCATCAGAACAGTCGCTCTTTTGTTTCTCTGTTCGCTCGCGCCGGTGCTTGCCTTCACGATCCCGATGGCTGTACTGGTCGGTGTTCTGATCGGACTTGGCCGGCTTTCTGCCGATAGCGAGATCGTCGCAATTCACGCTTCCGGTATCAGCATGCGCCGGCTGCTTCTTCCTATCGGATTCATAGCCGCAAGCTGCGGACTCCTGACTCTGATGCTTACGTTCTGGATCATTCCCTTATCCTGGCGCACACTCGGCAAACTTGAACAAAAAGTTCTTTCTTCCCAAGTCCCTTTTGCAGTGCAGCCGCGTGTGTTCGACGAGCGCTTTCCGCACTTCGTATTATACGTACAAGATGTGGAAGCCGCGGCCACGCGTTGGCGCGGCGTTTTCCTGGCCTCGTCGGCTCAAGCTAGTGCCACATCGAATATAACGCTCGCACAGGACGCGCAAGTAGTGGCCGGACCGGAACGGGACCAGATAGAACTTCATCTCGGGTCAGGCAGCACGCACGATTATGATCCTCACGAAGCGGACCATTATAGTGTCACGACCTTCGGCAAAAGCGACATTCCTATCGATATTTCTGCTTCTACGAGCAGCACCAAGACCACGGCGTTTACCGATGCTGAAAAATCCGTGTCTGCGCTCCTGGCAGATAAAGGCCCGAACTGGCGCGACGCACGCGTCGAATTTCATCGGCGCATCGCTTTCCCCGCAGCTTGCTTGATTTTCGCGCTCTTGGGCGTTCCGGTTGGAGTGCGGCCGCGCCGCGGCGGGAGAGCCGCCGGACTGGTTCTCACCCTGGTCCTGATTGGCGGCTATTATTTTCTTTTCGTTACCGGCGCGCACATGGCGCAACAAGGATCGCTTGCTCCCTGGGCAGGCATTTGGGGAGCGAATATCGTGGCCGCAATCGTAGGATTTATCTTCTTGCGGCGAATTGAAAACATCCGCAAGCCGAACCGTGTCACTGGCGCGTTGGAATCCATTTTTTCGCGGCAGCGAAAGTCTCAGCGCCTGGAATCTGATGCCGCGCCAATCCGCGTATCAAATGGTCCGATCTCGAACGGCTCAGCGATTCTCGTCGCTCCCGCACTCAAAGTACGTCAAGAAACAGGCGCAGGCGCTTCGGTAGGCTTCCCGATGCTGATGGACATGTACCTGCTGCGTCAATTTTTTTACTACTTCGTTGTACTGCTTGCGGGTTTCGTGCTGATCTTCGATGCGTTCACGCTTTTCGATTTGCTGGGTGATATTTCGAAGAACCACATTCCGGCATTAATGGTCCTGAATTATTTTCGATACCTCGTGCCACTCATGGTGTATCAGCTTTCGCCGCTGGCATCGCTGGTAGCCACATTGGTGACACTCGCTGTTCTGGCGAAAAATAATGAAGTAATAGCTTTCAAGGCCGGTGGCGTGAGTCTCTACCGAATTGTCCTTCCGCTCACGTTGGCAGGCTCGATCATCGCGGCTGGAATGTTTCTTCTAGACGACACCTTTCTCCCCTATGCAAATCAGCGGCAGGACGCTCTTCGCAACGAAATTAAGGGACGTCCGGCACAAACGTATTTTCAGCCCACTCATCAGTGGATATTCGGGGAGAATGACAAAATTTTTAATTACGAACTTTTCGATTGGGAGCGCCAGCTTTTCGGCGGGCTGAGCATCTTCGAGCTCGATTCCAATACTTTTCAAATGCGCCGCCGCGTTTTTGCGACTCGCGCCACTTGGGAAGCCAGCGAGAATGCCTGGATACTTACGGGGGGGTGGATCCGCGACTTCCATGGCAACAAAGTCACGCGCTATACCCCATTTAAGGTCAACTCGCTTCCTGAACTAACCGAAACACCCAGCTATTTCCGCAGAGAGGTTCGCCAGTCGGCTCAGATGAATTGGCGGCAATTAGGACAGTACATCGCAAGTCTTCGCCAAGCGGGTTTCGACACCTCGCGGCTGTCTGTTCAGTGGCAGAAGAAGTTCGCGTTTCCACTCATCGCAGCGATTATCGTCTTTCTGGGCGCGCCATTTGCTTTCCTGGTCGGGACTCGTGGCGCAGTAGGAGGGTTAGCCGTCGCCGTCTGCATCGGAATTGTCTATTGGGCGACCGCGGCCTTGTTCGAAGCGATGGGATCGGTCGGACAGTTGCCGCCGTTGCTTGCTGGCTGGGCGCCAGATGCAATCTTCGGTTTCCTCGCGATCTACTTCTTCTTGAAAATGCCGACTTAGACTTTTAAAGCGTTAGTTGAATGCGGGATTGTGAAAAAAGTCCGCATTGAAACCTGATTCTTTAAGTTTCCAGCTTCTCTTTGTCGCACGATGCGGAAAAAGGTTTGAAGCCCCACTGCAATTGTCGGCGGTCTCACAGTTGAAGTATTTCTCCAGCTTACCGTCGCCTAAATCCTAGCTGTGCGCGGCCCACGCAGAATTCGCACTGGAAATAAAATGATCGCGCGAACGAGTTCAAGCACCCCTTCAACCGCAATTCCCACGATTCTAAATGGCAAAAGAATTAACCAGAGAATTGGGTAGATGACCAAGGCCAGCAACGCCAACGGCCAGCATAGCACCAGCAAAATGCACCAAAGTAAAAACCCCACCATCGCACCTCCTGGCTTTTATCTCTGCTCTCGAGCAATTAGATGATACGCGTCAGCTGATGATTTCGTTCCGCGGCGGCAACCGTGATGGCACATCAGACCGGTCATGTCGAGCTACTTGAGGGGCGACTGGATTTCTTTGCTTTGCCCTTTTTTCGTTCTTCAAGAACCGCCTGAGCCGCCGCCAGCCTGGCTACGCCAACGCGAAACGGAGACGCACTCACATAATCCATGCCCACGCGATGACAGAATTTCACGCTCTCAGCGTCGCCGCCGTGTTCACCACATATTCCAATTTTCAAGTTCGGCCGGGTTCTTCTTCCGCGTTCGATTCCCCATTCGACGAGCATGCCCACGCCGGCCTCATCAATCGTTTGGAATGGGTCGGAGGTGAAAATGCCCGCCTTCCGCTCGTCCACATACTCCGGAAGGAACCGTCCTGCGTCATCGCGAGAGAGACCCATGGTCGTTTGCGTCAGGTCGTTGGTCCCGAATGAAAAGAATTCCGCGACTTCGGCAATCTGGTCCGCCAGTAAAGCCGCGCGAGGAAGCTCGATCATGGTCCCCACAGTGTATTCAACTTTAACTTTCGCCTTAGCAATAATCTCATCCGCCACACGACGCGTAGCTTGATCTAGAATTTGCATCTCTTTTTTGTCCATGGTGAGAGGATGCATGATCTCAGGCATCACTTTAATCTTTTGTTTTTGACACTCTATCGCCGCTTCAATAATCGCGCGAATCTGCATCTCGAGAATCTCAGGATATGTAATGCACAACCTGCAACCGCGATGACCGAGCATGGGGTTCGCTTCGTGTAATTGCTCCACGCGCCGCGCAACAGCTTCCGGGGACATCCCTATCTTTCTCGCTAGCTCGGCTTGCTTCGCTGGATCGTGCGGGACGAACTCGTGAAGCGGAGGATCCAGCAACCGTATTGTGACTGGAAGACCGTCCATGGCCTTGAAGATTCCGATGAAGTCTTGCCGTTGAAACGGCAGCAATTTCGCGAGCGCACTTTTTCGTGCGTCGGATGTGTCCGCCAGAATCATTTCTTGGATGGCTTGCTGCCGCTCGCCGCTTCTTTCAGGATGTTCGAAATCCTTGAAGAACATATGCTCCGTGCGGACTAAGCCGATGCCCTCCGCGCCCATTTCGCGGGCTACTCGGGCGTCTTGCGGAGTGTCGGCATTAGTGCGCACTCCAAGTTTGCGCACCTTATCCGCCCACTTTAAGAGCGTATAGAACGCCGGGGGGGGTTCGGGACGGATCAGATCAATTTGGCCACCGTACACGGTACCATCACTACCATCCAATGTGATCCACTCGCCTTCGCGGACCGCATGGCCATTTGAACTCATCGTTT
This sequence comes from uncultured Acidobacteriota bacterium, assembly GCA_963714785.1. Classification (GTDB taxonomy): domain Bacteria; phylum Acidobacteriota; class Terriglobia; order Acidiferrales; family UBA7541; genus Palsa-295. The sequence goes on along the minus strand of CAVQQE010000011.1, from coordinate 368,884 downwards.
TTTTCTTCAGGTCGATGTCGAGATGTTCGGCGCCGACGATGCAGCATTTTCCCCAGCCGCGCGCGACAACGGCGGCGTGACTCGTCTTGCCTCCGGTGGCGGTCAAAATTCCTTGCGCGACGTTCATGCCGCCAACGTCTTCGGGACTGGTCTCATGGCGCACGAGAATCACTTTCTCGCCGCGCGCGGCCCACGATTCGGCATCCTCGGCGGTGAAGACAGCCCTACCCACAGCCGCGCCAGGGACTGCGTTGATGCCTTGGACGACTTTGCGAGACGACAGTTCGGCGCGATTCATTCGCGGATCAATCACGGGATAGAAAAGTCGCTCGACGTCATCCGATTTAATTCTTTCAAGTGCTTCTTCAACTTTTATCAGGCCTTCGGCAACCATATCCACGGCGATTTGAAACGCGGCCGACGGAGTGCGTTTGCCGGTGCGCGTTTGCAACATATATAAGGTGCCGTTCTCTACGGTGAACTCCAGGTCCTGCATATCGCGATAATGTTTCTCGAGCGTTTGCCGCACACGTTCAAGTTGTTTGTAAACTTTTGGCATGCGCTTCGACAGTTCGCTCAAATGCATGGGCGTGCGAATTCCCGCCACTACATCTTCTCCCTGAGCATTGAGGAGAAAATCGCCGAAGAAGGTTTTCTCGCCAGTCGAGGGATCGCGTGTAAAACACACACCGGTCCCGGAATCATCTCCCGTATTTCCGTACACCATCTGGACCACATTCACTGCGGTCCCCAGAAGACCTGTAATCTTTTCCACGCGCCGATAGGTCTGCGCTTTTTCTCCCATCCAGGATTCAAAAACCGCCCCGATGGCGCCCCAAAGCTGTTCATGCGGATTTTCTGGGAATAGCTTTCCTGTTTTTTCCTGAAAGTATCGTTTATATTCGCCGATTAATTGGCGCCAGCCTAGCGCGGAGACTTCGGTATCATCCTTTACTCCGAGTCTTTTCTTCAACGCGCGCAAGCGGGACTCAAAGTCATCTTTCGGCAGGCCAATCACCACGCTGGAATACATCTGCACGAAACGCCGGTAAGCATCGAAGGCAAAACGCTCATTTTTTGTGGCTCGCGCCAGGCCTGCAACCGAGGAGTCATTCAATCCCAGATTCAAAATTGTTTCCATCATTCCCGGCATGGAGCGGGCTGAGCCGGAGCGGACGCTAACGAGCAAAGGATCTTTCGCATCTCCCAATTTTTTCTTGGTCAGTTTCTCAAGACGTTTCAGATTGTTTTCGACCTCCGCTGGCAAGTCTTTGGGGAACTGGCGGTGGTGCTTGAAATAATAGTCGCAAGTCTCGGTAGTAATAGTAAATCCCGCAGGAACCGGAAGGCCGATGCGGGTCATTTCGGCCAAGCCAGCGCCCTTTCCGCCGAGCAAGTCTTTCATCTCGCCGTCGCCGTCGGCTTTTCCCGCTCCGAAGAAATAGACGTATTTCATGTTCGCCTCGAGATTTTAGTTTCCGTTAAGAATCTTGCCCTTCAAGTTGCATGTGACCGATCCGTGAGGAAATATTGTCGGCGCGCCAACAGCTAAGCTCTTGCTTTAATGTGGCGCAACCCGAATTTTGCTCGTTAACGCGTTTGTTGAGATAGGTCTTTAGCATCCTCTGCTACCAATTCGGAGAAGTCCGCGATTGTCGAAAACTCCTCTAGCAAATTCCCCAACAGCGCGAGCCTGTTTTTTCGCACTCGTGTGTCTTCAACCATCACTAGAACGGTGTCAAAGAACTTATCCACTGACGGACGAAGCTCGGATATTACTTCAAGTGCTTCTCGATATTTGCCGGCTTTCTTTCGACGTGTCGCTTCCGCTCCGATCTTTTGTGCTGCCGCGTGAAGTTCCCTCTCGGCAGGCTCCCACAGGAGCTCAGGTTCTACTTCAAGCTGCACTTTATCAAGCTTACCCGCTGACTTCTCCAGTATGTTGCGAATGCGTTTGAAGGAAGCTGCCAGCGGAATAAAATTCTTCGTATGGCGAATGGCCTTTACCGCAACAATGCGCTCGGCCGCGTCCACCAGGTCGTCTGCGCTGGCTGCGAACGCCGCGTTGATTTCGTCATAGGCGAATCCGCGCTTTTCTTTCAGCAGGAAGCGGGCGCGTTCCAACAGGAAATCGAGGATTTGTTTTTGCACCGCTTCAGAAACTTCGATCTTGGGTGCGTGTTCTTTCAAGGACTTCGCTGCTGCGGAAATCGCGGCGGAAAGAGACAGCGGCAATTTTCGCTCCAGAATGATCTTCGCAACACCGAGTGCTGCCCGCCGCAAAGCAAAAGGATCGCTCGAGCCCGTTGGGATTGCACCCACGGCAAAGCATGCCACCAGAGAATCCAGCTTGTCGGCGAGAGAAACAGCGCAACCAATTAAGTTGCGTGGCAACGCATCGTCCATACCTAAGGGCTTGTAGTGATCGTAAACAGCCTGCCAGATTTCTTCGGGCTCATGCTGAGCGCGGGCATAGAGTCCTCCAACAATTCCTTGCAGCTCCGGAAATTCACGCACCATCTCGGTCACCAAGTCACATTTTGCGAGTTCGGCTGCGCGATCAGAACCTGCCACGTCCGCTTGGGAAACGCCTCCACTGAACCACTGTTCGGCGAGCCAGCGCGCCAGTTCGCGCATGCGATCCACTTTGTCGCCGTAGCTGCCGAGGCGCGATTCGTAAGTAACGGCTGCGAGCTTCGGCAAATAATCTCCCAGCGGACGCTTGAGGTCGGTCTCCCAGAAAAACTGCGCATCGGAGAAACGTGCACGCAGCACGCGCTCATGGCCAGCGCGGACGATGCCCTTCTTGTCGCCGGGCAGATTAATTACGGCGAGGAAATGTGGCGCGAGTTCCCCATTGCGAGTTTCCAATCCGAAGTACTTCTGGTGGCCGCGCATCACGGTTATAAGAATCTCCCCCGGCAACGCCAGGAAGGAAGAATCGAAGTCCCCCATGATTACGCTGGGATATTCGTTCAAGTAAGTCACGAGGTTTAGGAGATCCGGATCCTCGTGCGCGCGTAATTGCTTCCGAGCAGTCAGCCTGTGAATCTCCGCTTCAATTTTCTTGCGTCGAGCCGCGGGGCGGCACAATACAAAGTTCTTCTTTAACTTTTCCTCATAATCATAGGGCCCGCTAACTGGAATGGCTTTCTTTCCCAGAAAGCGATGCCCCTCCGTGTGATTACCTGCATGAACGTTGGCAAACGAAAAAGGCACCACTCTCCCTGCGAGCATCGCCACGATCCAACGAATGGGCCGTATGAACCGAGATGAGTCGGCCCGAGTCCAGTACATCGAACGCGGCCATGAAATCTCCTGAATGACTTGAGGCAGCAATGTAGCAAGAATCTCTGCGGCTGGCTTTCCGATTACAACTTGCTTCGCTACGAGGTATTCGCCCTTCGGCGTGTTCGCAATCGAAAGTTTCGAAACAGGAATTCCCTGCTTCTCCGCAAAACTCATCGCCGCTCGCGTCGGCTCGCCGACATTATCGTAGGCAACAGATTTCGGTGGCCCAGTGACTTCACGCGTCACGTCTTCTTGACGCAAACGAATCTTGCAAACAATTGCGACTAACCTGCGAGGCGCACCGAAAGTGTCAATTGAACCTCCGGATTGTTCTTCCGTCAGCAGGCCGTGCCATACAAAATATTTCTGAAGTATTTCTTTAAGCTCTACAGACGCTTTGGAAATCATTCCTGCGGGAATTTCTTCACATCCGATTTCGAGTAGAAGGTCGCCGGTAGCTTTCGAAGCGCGAGGTCTCAACGCCTTCGATTTGGGGCGCGCGCTCATGCGCGCCTCCCTGCTGATTCAGGCACAAGTGCCGCTCCCGACTGCTGCCGCAACCAAAGTTCAGCGACTCGAATTGCTAGCTTGCGAACGCGGCCAATCATGGCCGCGCGCTCGGTTACCGAGATTGCTCCGCGCGCGTCGAGCAGATTAAAAAGGTGGGAACATTTCAGCGTCAGATCGTAAGCCGCCAGAATCGGAAACCTGTCGAGATTCTTTGTTTCCGACTTCGGCCACGCGTCCAGAATCCGCTTGGCTTCGGCTTCGTTCAACTCAAATTGCTTGCGGGTGGAAGGTGCATCCGCGTAATCGAAGCTATAAGCGGAAAACTGACGCTCCTCAGCCAAGCGTACTTCACGATAGGTTTTGTTTTTCGACCATCGCACATCGAACACATTGTCCACACCTTGCAAGTAGGCGGCGATGCGGTCCAATCCGTAGGTCAGCTCAACAGAGATTGGGTCAAGGTTGATGCCGCCGCTCTGCTGAAAATATGTGAACTGGGTAATTTCAAGTCCATCGAGAAGAACCTGCCAGCCAACTCCCCAGGCTCCGAGCGTCGGGGCTTCCCAGTTGTCCTCTTCAAAACGAATATCGTGTTCTTTTAGATCGATTCCAACAGCGGCCAAACTGTCGAGATATAGATCCTGTACATTCGCGGGCGATGGCTTAAGTATCACTTGAAGCTGGGTGTGTTTATACAAACGATTTGGATTTTCGCCATATCGTCCGTCAGCGGGACGTCGACTCGGCTGCGCATAAACGACACGATACGGATCGGGTCCAAGTACGCGCAAAAAAGTTTCAGGGTGCATGGTGCCTGCGCCCACTTCCACATCATACGGCTGCTGCAGAATGCAATCCTGAGCCGTCCAATAATGTTCAAGTGTTAGTAGAAGGTCCTGAAAAGGTAATCCCTTGCTTTCAATGTTTCGCTGGGCTGGAGAAAATTTATCCCTTACTTTAGCAACTTGCGTCTTCACGCCGTGGGCTCCAGAAGTTCTCGAGATTTCAACTTGCGATCTATCTGCTGTTCAATCACGTCGAGAGCGATGTCAGTCAACTCTCGCGCCGCGGAGTTGGATATTTCGCCTTGAGTAAACTTGTCCAACCTCTGTGCGAGCATCTTGCGCGCAGCTACCAACGCTGTAGCCGGGATTATGCGTAACCCCGGTTTGCGACACTTCGCGCAAAATAGCGCCGAAGAACTCCGCGAAAAATATGCCGGCTCGTTGAAGGTAAGCAGCGTCCCGCACCGCGAGCAAACATCCAGCGGTGGAAGCCATCCGCCAAGCTTTATTGTCCACAACGCGAAATAAGCCAGCGGCACTTCCCATTTACCGGTGCGTTTCACCGCTTGCGCAGATAACAGCAAAAGTCGAAAATTCGCATCCGACGCCTCGCGGTCCGGTAAAACCGCTTCCGTAACCTCGCTAATAATGGCCAATCCGACGCCCGATTCGTAATCTTTGAATGCGTCAAGGAACGACTCGATCAATTCGCACTGGCTGATACGCACAAGCTCGCGCGTTTCCTTTTCGAAAAACCATATGCGCACGTGCGAAAGACGTTCCAGCGTGGAGCCGAAACGGCTCTTAGTTCTGCGCGCGCCGGAAGCCACTCCGCGCACCCTTCCGATGCTGCGCGACAAAAAACTCACCAGGCGGTCAGCCTCACCAAGCGGATAACTTTGCAAAACGATTGCTTCGGATTCGCGTAATGGCATCAGCGTTCGCGTGGCGGCAATTCAGGGTGCGCCGTTGAGCCGACGCAACGCGCTCACTGCTGTTACCGCACGCATGTGAAACAAAAATGTTTATCATAGCGACGCACGCCGCGCAATTGCTAAACATTCGCGCCAGCCGCTTCTTGACTTGAAATCTACAGCGCCTCGGCTACAGTGCTACTCTCGATTGGGCTTCGGTTACATTTGGAAATTAATGGTAAGCATTCGATCGATTTCATTTGGCCTTAATAGTTTGGACCGCCGACACAGGAAGAGCAAATGATACCGCTTCGAGACATGACCCCGTGCCGTTCGGTACCGGTGATGACGTTAGTCCTGATCGTGATCAACGTGGTTGTGTTTCTTCATCAAGTATCGTTGCCGCCCGCGCAGGCTGAAGCATTTGTTCGAGTCTATGGATTGGTCCCGACGAAGATACAGCTAGCGCTTGCCGGCCGACATTACAGCCTGGCTGACGCCTTGATACCTCTGTTGACTTGTATGTTTCTCCATGGAGGCTGGCTTCACATTATCGGCAACATGTGGTTCTTGTGGATCTTTGGCGGAAATGTGGAGGATCGGCTTGGTTCGCTGGGGTATTTAGTTTTCTACCTGGTCTGTGGAATATCATCCGGCCTTATACAGACGATATTTTCCTGGGGCTCGCACTTGCCATCCATCGGCGCTAGTGGAGCGATTTCCGGCATACTCGGTGCTTATATCGTGTTCTTCCCTTCTTCTCGCATACTAACGCTCGTCCCGTTGTTTATCATCTGGTTCACCTGGCAAATTCCGGCGCTGGTCTTCATCGGGCTTTGGTTCCTGGTGCAATTCATGAGCGGAATCGGTTCGCTGAACGATCCGCGCGCCGCCTCATTGGGAGGAGTGGCCTGGTGGGCTCACGTAGGCGGATTTCTCACTGGAATGCTGTTAGCTCGGGCAATCAAGCCAGCGGAGCGGGGCGCGATTTACAATTGAGATTGTCGCCACGCCGACAGTTGGGGTAACGGTTGAACAAACGAGCGAACCACAGAAGTGATTCTAAGGTTGAAGCTCATTCGCAAAGTCGATGAATCTACTTCAACATTCACTTGAACTCAGAGAATCTTCCCTGGCGATTCTCCTCCGCGTCGACTTGCCGACAATCCAAGCAAAAGCTTAACCGCCGCCGGCGCTCGAACCGCCCTAAGGCAACACTTGAACTTCAACTCCGGAGGGTTGATCTTTGCTTCGATACACTCGCTCGGTAGCTTTCTGGAAATCTGCAGGCTTGGCGTCAGGGATATTTTCGAAAACTTGAGGGTTCCGATCGATCAACGGAAACCATGAACTTTGCACCTGCACCATCATGCGATGCCCTCGACGGAAAGTATGATTTATGTCTGGCATGGTGAAGTCCACTTTTTCAATCTTGCCCGCAGTAAACGCTTCAGGCTGCTCAAAGCTCTTGCGGAATTTCCCGCGCATGGGTTCCCCACGAATTAGCTGCTCAAATCCGGCAACCTTAATCGTTGGAGGGCCCACGTCGTTGGGTGCCGTCGCATTGGGTGCGGCCTCATCAGGATAATCCTCGGGATACACGTCGATCAGTTTCACTACCCAATCGGAATCGGAGCCGGAAGTCGACACAAAGAGTCTTGGAGATACAGGACCCACGATCGTAACGTCCTGCTCGAGTGGCTGGGTCTGATAGACCAGGACGTCGGGCCTGGTCGTCGCGAATCGTTGGTCCGCGACCATATATTCCTGTGGCACGGAAGTGGCCGGATAGCCGACGAAAGGCACGGGCCGATTCGGGTCGCTGACATATTCGTCCGCCGCTCCCGTCGCATCGCCGGGCTGCTCGAACGAAAGTTTTCCGTTCGCACGAAAATATAATGTTTTGGATTCAGTATTCTTCGGCGGCCAGGTTGGATATTCCTTCCAAGTATTAGTTCCCGTTTCGAACACGTAGGCCGCAGGCAATTTCGCGTCAGCGCTACCCTTCAAGTATTGCTCGAAGAATGGAAATAGAATTTGGCTGCGGAAAAATTGCCCGGTATTCGACGCAAAGTTTACGCTGCCAAGATGATTCCCGTCATAACGCGCCCAGCCGCCGTGCACCCAGGGCCCCACCACGATTCCGTTATAGATGTCCGGATTATTGTGCCCAATCGCGGCGTGTGTTGAAAAAGGTCCCTGCAAATCCTCCGCGTCAAACCAGCCGCCCACCGTGAGCACGGCACAATGGATGTTCTTCATGTGTGGCGCGAGATTGCGCGCCTTCCAGTAATCGTCGTAGGTATCATGAGCGACTTGGTCGTCCCAAAGCCAATTGGGATCTTTGAAGTAAAGAGCCTTAGCATCCGATAACGCGCCCATCCTCAGGAAAAAATCGTATCCATCGGCTGTGCCAAAGTCGAAGCGCTGCGAGTTCTTTGGCGGCAAGATCGGGACCGGCTGCGGCCGAAAAAACGTGTAAAAGCCAAAATTTGCGGCGAGCATGAACGCGCCACCGTGATACGCATCATCCCCCATGAACAGGTCGGTCATAGGCGCTTCGGGCGAAGCGGCTTTAATCGCGGGATGCGAGTCGATAATGCTGGCGGATGTGTAAAAACCCGGATAAGAAATTCCCCATATACCAACCTTGCCATTATTGTTCGGAATGTTCTTTAGCAACCAATCGACTGTGTCATACATGTCGCTGCTGTCGTCCACATCGTCCTTGGATTTCTTGTAGTCGATGTGCGGCCGCATCTCCACAAATGTTCCTTCCGACATATAACGTCCGCGCACATCTTGATAAACGAAAATATAGCCGGCGCGTTGAAACTCGTCAGAAGGTCCCAGCGTCTTTCTGTATTGATCGACGCCGTAAGGAGCCACACTGTAGGGCGTGCGGTCGACCATGAATGGATAGCTGCGTGATGAATCCTTGGGAACGTAAACCGAGGTGAAGAGAAGTTTCCCATCGCGCATGGGAATCCGGAATTCAAATTTTGTGTAGTGTTCCTTTACATTAAATTCTGGAGCAGTGTCCGCGTGAGTGCGAGTCCAGACGCGAGGCACGAACACAAGTATCAAGGTGAATATGAAGTATGGTACTGAACGCCGCATCCGGTCCGCCCCAAAAGATATTTCGATCCGCCCATCCAGACCCTACATTCTGGCGAATTCAAGGTCAAGAGGTTTCGAGGTTTCGAGGTTTCGAGCTTTTCAGTCGTATCGCCGACAGTTCTACCGGCAGTTGAGGTTTGAGGGAGGCTGGAAAAACTAAGAAAATACTCTCCGCTTGTAGTTTCATGTCCCGCTCAGCAGAAAATATGGTTAGATATTTCAGTTCAAATTCGATTGTAGGAGTTGCCATGAAAATCATCAAGCGCGGAATCATCGCTGTCCCGATGGTCTTCCTTTCGCTATGTCTCATCCCACCGGTCGGTTCGGCACAAAATCAAAAACCGCAAGCACAAAACCAAGTGTTAGGCGAAGTGCAATTCGTCGGGCCGGACAAAGCCGAGAAAACCTCGGGAGTCTGGATCGACGGCCAGTACGTCGGCTACGTCGCGGAACTGAAAGACGACAAAAAGGTCATGCTGCTCCCCGGCACACATGAAATTTCTTTTCGCCAAACAGGCTATTTGGACTCCACGCAGTCATATGTTGTCGAACCCGGCAAGAGGTTGGTCATCACTGTGAAACTGGAGAAAGATCCCAAGGCCGAATACTCGACCGTGACTTCGGAAATAAAGCTCAAGGTCACGCCCGAACGCGCGGCCGTATTCGTGGACGGCTCTTTCGCAGGATACGTGAAGCAGTTCAGCGGCATGGGACGAGGAATGCTGGTGAGCCCGGGTGATCATCACATCAAAATTGCCTTAGCGGGCTACCAGGAATTCAATACGGATGTGAAGCTTTTGCCGAAGCAAAAAATCACATTGAAGACCGACCTCGTCGCCGGCAGCATTACGCAGGCTCCTCCTGCCATCAAGCAGGATTAAAGTTGCGCTTTAAGTCAGACTTGCGAGGTAAGTTTGAAAGGTACGAGTGTTCGATAAACTTACTTTAAAAAATCGCGTCGACTTGCCGACAAGTGAAGTGGAGGCTGACGTTTGATTCTTGTCGGCCACTGCTTAAAAAATGGCCCAAAATAGTTCAGCCAATAGTGGACAATTTACCGCACTCCAGCCTTCGCAACAGACTGACTCAACCAATCTCCAACCTCGCGTGTACCCATCGAGCCACCTAACTCGGCGGGCGTCTTCCCTTCCCGCAGAGCAGCGTGGACTGCGGTCACGATTGCTTGAGCCTCGGGCTTCCAGCCCAAATACTCGAACATCATTCCCACGGTGAGAACTGCTCCCATGGGATTTGCAATATTCTTCCCCGCGATCGCGGGAGCGGAACCGTGCACGGGCTCGAAAAGTGAAACTTGTCCTGGATGAATATTGCCCGACGGGGCCAGACCCAAGCCGCCTGCGAGTTGCGCGCCCAAATCGCTGGCCAGGTCGCCAAACAAATTGCAAGTTACGATCACGTCGAACTGCGAAGGGTCGCGAACCATTTGCATCAGGAGATTGTCGATGTATTGGTGGCTGGACTCGATCTCCGAGTACTCCGCTCTAACCTGTTTGAACACCCGCTGCCAAAGGTCATGGCCAAACGTCATCGCGTTGGATTTATCGCTCATGCACACACGCTTGAGATTGCGGGCCTTCGCATATTCAAAGGAGTAGCGGATGATGCGCTCCACGCCCTTGCGCGTATTCAAATCTTCTTGCACTGCGACTTCGTCGGCCGTTCCCTTCTTGAAATTCCCGCCCATTCCAACGTAAAGGCCCTCGGTGTTCTCGCGAAAGACCATGAAATGGATGTCCTTCTCGGTGCGATCTTTCAGCGGCGTGAAACGCTTGTCGAAAAGAACGCAGGGGCGGGCGTTGACGTAGAGGTCCAACTTAAAACGCAAGCCCAGCAGAATATCGGCTGCATGGACGTTTGTCGGGACGCGCGGATCCCCCATGGCGCCGAGCAGGATAGCGTCGAAATCGCGATGGAACATTTCCACCGCGTCGGAGGGCAAGGTAGTGCCATCGCGAAGATAGCGCTCGGCGCCCCAGTCAAACTCGGTCAACGCAACTTCGCGCCCTCCCGCGACGGCAGCAGATTTTAGTACTTGAACAGCCGCAGGAATTACCTCTTTGCCTATGCCATCACCGGGGATAATTGCAATACGTTTTTTATTCCGAGAAGGTGAACTCACCTGTGTCATGGTTCGCGAAACTAACACGCGACCCCCGCGGTGTCAACGCGGGCGAATACAGCGACAAAATAAGGCACGCAAATAATAAAAAACGCGGACTCTGAACCTTTTGAAAAAGCCGGAGTCCGCGTGCAATTTCCAACAATCAGCTCTTTAAAGTGAAACTTTAGATGCTGTTGGTGTTAGCCTGGCCAGCGATCGTCATGATTCCATCCCGGATCGTTGTGCCACTTATGATCACGGCCATCCCACCACTCGTGGAATGCGTTCCAGCAATGTTCTCGTTCAGAGCGCAAATCGTGCCAACGATCGCGGGCTTCAGGGCTATTCGCGCCGTGTTTGGCGACGGCAGCGTTTAGCCTGGCTTCCGCTTTCTCAATCCGCTGACGGCATTTATCTCTCTCGTCGGCAAGTGCACGAGGCGCAGCAACCAGGAATAAGAATGCGCTCATCGCCGCGAACGCAACTAAGGTCTGAAGCACACTGTGATGCTTCCAAGCATTCGTTGTTTTCAAGTCGTCCTCCTGTGGGTTCGGCTGAGCCAATTCAAATTCGTGCCGACGCGCAAAAGCTTATGGCTCAACCCGTGGATATGGCTATACCGCAATCCCTGTATTGAGCGTTGTCGTATCCGAAGAATACGACAAATGGGATGATCCTAGGGAGTGAGGAGTGCTAAGCGGAATTTTGCAATTATGCTTTGCTTTTTATCGGTCGCTGCTTCGGCGAACGCCTGCGCGCGTCTTTCTTGCTGTAGTGCAGCACCAGGAAAATTACCGCAACAATTGCCGCGATTCCGATGATTGAAAGCACCACCGGATGCCCGTGCTGGTGAATGAATCTTATAATTTGGTGACCGTAGCGAGCCGCCAACAGCGACAGTATGCTGTACCTGGCAAGTCGTCCCAAGGTCATAGCAGCGAGGAATTTTTTCAGCGAATATTTCGTGGCGCCAGCAGCCAGGACGAAAGGAATCATGGGCACCGGCGGCGGCAACAACGCCGGGATCGCAATAGCTCCAAATCCCCAACGTTCAAAAGTCTTGGTCACTCGCTCCATGTTCTTGTGCGAAAGTCTCTTCTCCAGCGTTTCCTTGCCTCCCTTGCGCGCAAGCCGATAGGTTAAGAAATTCCCGAGTACAGAACCCGCTGTGGCGATTAAGGCGTAAATAAACCACCAGTCCGGCTGCTTGGTAGCCAACACAATCGTCAGTACGTCCATGCTTCCGGGCAGCGGAACGACGGAGGCATCCAGTATGCCGAGCGGAATTAGCCCAAACGCTCCGAGGTGGAAAATCCAATGAGAGACCTTCTTCGTCGCTTGAAGAGCCAAAAATACGATGATCGCGTTATTCTGCATCTCGCTCGATACAGCGTTTTAAGTCCTATATTGGCCGTGAATAATAAGACTGCCAATACTGTAGTCTGGTTACTTCTACTCCCGGAAAAGTACTATTGCCGTAGGCGACCCACCCCATTATTTTCAGTAGAGCATCAATCCTTTCATTGGGCAAAGGAGGATGAATGGCGCCCTCTCTTGGGAGGCAGCGACGCAGCAAGCGTTTACCTTTATCGATTCCGATTCGAGTGTACGGACGCACCGCCGACGACCGGCTTTTCCGGCGCGATGCTGAGACCAGCGCCGTGAGCGTTCATGGCGGGTTGTTGTCATTGGGCGTAAAAGTGAAAACCGGCCAAACGCTTCTGCTCGTGAACAGTGTCACAGAGGAAGAGCGCGAGTGTCGTGTTGTATTTGTAGGCCGCCGTCTTTGGACTCAGAATAAGGTCGGAGTCGAATTCACGCATACCGAAGGCGATTTCTGGCACGTTTACGGCACTCTGGTTGGACTGAAACATGTAAGGGTCGCCGACGAATCTGTCGATCGTTATACGTTCTGATCCGAATTAATCACATACAAAAAAGGACCTCCCATCGCATGGATGTGAGGCCCTTTTAACTTCGTTAGAGCATTCAGCCTACGAATGCGAGAGTGTAGTTTGAGACGTAGTCTCCATTCGCGGTTCAGGCTGAGCTGGCTGAGCAGGATCCGTCGCCGGCGCAGTCTGCTTGTTGTTATTCTGCTTTGAAGTGGTGCTATTCGGGTTACTGTTCGGAGTTCGAGGCTTGTTCTCGAAGCGCGGCCTGTAATCGTTTGAAGACGGGGCCGGATTCGCGCTGTCTGGATTCGGCTTCAGCGAGAATCGCACGCCGCGCTTTGCGTTTTCATTCACTGTGCGCTGCAAATCTACCTGACTCATGTCAACGCTATTTTCGCCGCCATAGTTCACGTAGTAATGCAACTGGCCGTCCGCTAGCCAGTAGTCGCTCGCAGCCAATGTAGTTCCGTCGCTAAGATAGATCAAAACGGTTGGCGTGGTGGCCGCAACATTTCCAGTTACCGGATTCGGATTGCTATCGTAGCGTCGATAATCCTGGTCCACTGACGGCGCTTGATTTAGGTCAGAATTGTTGTTTGCGTCGTAATTGTAATTGTTGTTTGGATCATCGTTGTAATTGTAATTGCCGCCGGCGTTGTACGAGGGAGCATTATCGTAACCCATGTCGGAGTTGGAGGAATCGTAGTCGTAATATCCCGGCCAGTCGTAGCCTATCCCTCCCCAGTACGGGTAATAGGGATATCCCCAGCCTCCCCAACCCCACCACGGACTCCAGCCCCAGCCGAAGCCGAGACCCCAACCCCAACCCCAGCCCCAGCCCCAACCCCATCCAAAGCCGCAACATCCCCAACCGCGCCCCCAACCAAATCCGTGTCCCCATCCAAATCCACGACCGTTTGACCAGCTCGAGTTCGCACCGAACGCGCCGCGGCTCCCGAACGACGTAGATCCCACATGAGCGTTTAGCGGCCCACCGAGTCGCGTGCCCGAAACGACCGACGCATTGGTCCCCAATCGAGCGTTTGTCACGCCGGCGTTACCCGCGGCGCGATTGCTAAACTGAGATCTAGCAAAACTTGAATTATTTGTACTGCTGTGGGTTCCAGCGAAACTTGAACTTCTCGAACTGGAAGTGCTGGAATGTGAACTTTCTATGCTCGAAAGAGCATGCGAGGTAGTTACCGCAGATCCTGATCTATTGGAAGCGACCATCCCGCCAGAGGAGCGGGATGTTGACATCGCAGCGTTTCCGCGGTTGGTTGCCGTCGCAGCGTTCCCTGCGGTCGTGCCGCGGTTCGTGCCAGCACCAGCAGCGCCGTAATTTCGCGCGGTTGTCGCTGAGTTTGTGCGGCCGTTAGACGTTGAACCGTAACGTGAACCTGTTGACCCCGCCGCAGACCTGCCACCATACGCGCCAGAGTATCGCGAGCTGTAGGCTGGACCGCCGTATGACCGGCCGCCGTACGCGCCGGATCGCGCTCCGTAAGCTCCACCAGGTCTTCCCGGTCCGTAAGCTCCATAGGAACGCCCGCCAGCTCCGCCCCGATAGGCTCCGGGAGCTCCAGAACGCGCGCCACCGCCGCCATAGCTCGGGCGCGAACCGCCGCCGGAGTGTCCGCCACCGCCGAATCCACCTCCGCCGCCATGGAAGCCGCCTCCTCCGCCACCACCATGCCCGCCTCCGCCACGTTGGGCGAACGCAGAGCTAGGGAGGCACACCAAGGCTACCGCCGCCATCGCAATTAGAATCAATCTCAAAAGAGAGGAACGTTTCATTGGGCCCCCTTGCTAACTGCTCTGCCGCTACACCAAGGAGACGGCTGGAAGACCACTGTACCGTCTTAACACATTTGATTCCCAAAGTGAATGCCTGGTTGCAGCTAGCTAAACCTTGTATTTACTCTCGCCTTCCGTGGCGGGGGTTTGTACCCAGCACACCACAAACATCACAACACGCCTGATCGGATAAAGTTGCGGTGTCGTGGTGACTTTTCGGCTGCAGCCTGAAGGAACACGATTGACGGGAATGTGACCACTGCTTACTTCGTTCGAATCCCATGCAGAACACGGCTAAATTCCTGCCCGTTGTTGGTTGCCGCAGCCGAAGTGGCATATCCAACATGGAAAAGTGGAATGCTGCGTCCGTCCGCGACGAACGGAAACGGACTTTGGGCACCGATAGCCCAAAAAAAGTCGGAACGGCTTCCTTGCAGGTTCTCCGGCAGGTTGTAATGCCCCACGGCCGCTTTGCTGATCTGGCCTTGCCTTTGGGCCTCAAAACTATAGAACGTCAGCCCTGAGATATCGGCCTGTTCCATGGGGCCCAGATAAAAGTCACGGATTACCCCGTACGCCTTCGGTCCGCTATTGGTTTGCTCAAACGTAAGCCCCGAACTCACTTGCGCCGAATAAAAACCAGAGAGCGTCGGCGAATGCGTACAGACATAAGTCACTTGCAACCGCGGCGGGGCGTCTTCCGATGTGGGAGTCATGGTCGCGTCGGTATAGTTCTGCAGCGCATTCTCCATGCAAGCCTGAGAAGGAGGAAAGAAGAAATAGAAAAGAAGGTCCAAGATGCTCATCCCCGAGCCGCTCGGAGCGTGCATTTGGGCATCCAGCCAATATGAATCGTGTCCCAGTAGAGGATTATCGGAAAGGCCTAAAAGCAGGATCGACTTTTGTTGCTCGTTGGTAAATGTCGCGACTTGCGAGAAATGAAAAGGCGGAGCGTACGGAGCGAGCGCTCCTGGTGACGGAATCTCATCGGATTTAACCGCGTGCCAGCTGGTGGGCAACTCAATCGAAATGCTCGATGAAAGCGCATAAACCTGAGTTGCTTCCGCCACCGGCTGCTGCGCGTGCATCGGTCCCAGCACTGCCAGCAAAATCAGCGCAGCAATAGCAGCCGCAATCAATCCTGAGTGAGGCGTGCCTTTCACGCTGAGAGTCTAGCATTAGAATTTCGCGGGACAAATAAAGGGTAAAACACGGGCATATCTATAGTAACTACTGGCCCACAGATCAGGCTTTTCTACACGAACTCTACGCCGTTCCGCGTTCCGCTAAATACACGCCTAGAAGCACCAGCGCAGTTCCCAAAAGCAAATTGCCAGTAGGGCTTTCGCTGAGAAATGCCACCGAAAGCAAAATCACTACGATCGGCTGAAAATAGCTGACCGCTGCGACGCGTGATGCGCTCATGTAGCGCAGGATCCAATAAAAGATTGTATAAGCCGCGACGGAACTTGCCGCCGCCATATAAATCATGCCGAGCCAGCCCTGCCATCCTACGCCGCGCCAGTCGAGATGGATGCTCTGCCTGATACTCAACGGCGACAACATGATCGCGGCCGCCACGCAGTTGAACGTGTTCATCGCAATCGCGTCATACTGGCCCGCTACTTTTTTCCCAAGCACGGCGTAAATCGAGAAGCCGATGGTCCCGCCCAGCGTGATCAAATCGCCCAGTAGAAAAGGAGAGTTCCTCGGCGAGCCTTGCTCCGCCTCCAGCAGAAAGACACCCGCGAAAGCTACGGCCATCCCCAGTATTTTTCCGGCAGTCAACGCTTCCAGCTTCAGAGCGCGCGCCAGGAGAAGAACGATAATCGGGCCGATGGCGATAATCACGGCGGAATGATTGGAGGTGGTGTAATTCAGCCCTACCGTAAAAAGCCCTTGGTTTACCACGACTCCAAAGAATCCCAGGTAGGCGAACGGCCAAATATCCCGCACGTGAAGCTTTGCAGGCTCACCTCGCGCGAAATAAATCACCAACATGATCACAGCAGCCAGTTCGATTCGAAAACAGGCCAGCGAAATAGGGTCCAAATGGCGCAACGCGATTTTTCCCGCCACATAATTGAACGACCACAACATCAACATCAGTGCGAGCATGAACGCCAGAGACCAGAAGCTCGGCCGTTTCGCAGACGATTCAGAATCCGCCCGCACGTGGGAGGGAGACGCGGCCATCTCAGGTGAAGTTGAATTCAAAGTTTTACTCGAGAACTTCCAGGCGGCGGGTAAGCGATTCAATGCGATCCAGACGCGGTGTGTAACCAATACCCGGAGCCAATGGAACCCGTATAGTTCCCTGGCGCGTTACTTCAACTTCCGGCTCGATGATGTCTTCATCCCAATATCGGCGGCTCGCTGAGACATCTCCTGGAAGCGTGAAATTCGCCAACGTTGACATGGCGATGTTGTGTGCGCGTCCAATACCGGATTCCAACATGCCGCCGCACCACACCGGAATCGACTTCGCCTGGCAAATATCGTGAAGGCGCTTTGCAGGCGTATGCCCGCCCAGGCGCCCAAGCTTGATGTTGATAATGCGGCAGGCCCCGATCTCAATTGCCGCGCGTGCGTGCTCCACATCATGTATGCACTCGTCCAGACAAATCGGCGTATCAAGTTGGCGTTGTAGTTGCGCGTGCGAATAAATATCGTCCCAGCCTAGCGGCTGTTCAATCATGATCAGGTAAAAAGCATCGAGCTGCTTCAGCAGCGGAGCGTCCTCCAAACGGTAAGCAGAATTAGCGTCCACCATGAGGCGAATGCGCGGAAAACGTTCCCGAATCGCCCGTGCGGGCTCGATGTCCATACCCGGCTTGATTTTGATTTTTATGCGTTGATAACCAGCTGCCAGCTCCTGCTCAACTTTTGCAAGGAGATCTTGAGTCGTCGGTTGGATTCCTATCGAGACGCCGCAAGAGATTTCCGAACGCACGCCGCCGAGAAGTTTTGCTAGCGGAGCATTCTTCTGTTTCGCTTCAGCATCCCAGATGGCGGCTTCGAGGCCGCCTTTGGCCATGTTGTGTCCGCGAATTTGCGCGAGCATGTCCCAAACTTCCGCCGCGCTGGCAATTTCTCGATCCTTCAGTACGGGCCACAGAAAATCGCGGATGATATGCCACGCGGTTTCCACTGTCTCATAAGAATAAAAAGGATCTTCGCCCGCGGTCGATTCGCCCCACCCTGAAACGCCTTCTACGTCGGTTTCAACCAGCAGAATACGGCGAAGCGAAGTCTCACCGAAGCTGGTCTCAAACGGCGCGATTAGCGGGAGATGAATCTCCCTTAAAGTAATCTTCTTGAGCCGCATTATTTTGTCGTTTAGTCCTCGAATTCTTCCGGACGGTACTCTGGCAAACGCAATCCCCCGATGGAAGCGGCTGGCTCAAGAATGTAGTCAGTAGCATCTTCGCGCGATTCGATGCCGGTCGCGACGTATCCCTCGTGAAAAAATTTTTGGAACGATTCGCGCGTCTGCTTTTGAACCTTTGCACCAGCTTCATGATCTTTCTTCTTGAGGGCGCCGATGTTGCTGGGAATCGAAACGCCCGCGGTTGTTTCGCCGAGGGGACATGGATTGTCCGCGAGAATTCCGCGCACGCGGTCCGAATCGAGCCACCATTCGGCCACCAGCCGATCGGTCGGAAGCCCGGCGTGAAGCGGGCTTTCCGTCACACCGTAACAATTCGGGATGTAACGGCGTACGACCGCACCAAGCCGGTTCAGATTGAAATGCGCATTCTTCAGTTCCAACGGGTCAAAGGTCCACTCGACAAGGGGCACCCCATTTTTCAGCGCGTCCACACGTTGAAAAAGTTTTAGACGCCTTCCAACCCCGCGGTTTTGATACTCCGGCAGCACAGCCGTCATGTGCGAATGCAGAAATGGCTTACCGTCCCGCGTACCCGCGAGAGCGAGGGTGAACCCAACCATCTTCCCGCGGTCAAACGCCGCAAGTATTTGACCACCCGTGTGGTGCGCCACAACAAAAATTGCCGAAGGCACCGTGATGTGCTCGCCCCAAGTGAGCAGCTCCATCTTTACGCACTCCTCGTACTCGGCAAGCGTTTCACAATGGCGGACTTCGACGTCTTGTGACGGGGTGGCTGGATGGTTCGCGGAGGTATTCATCGCGTATTTCCGACCTTCGCTGTTTTCTTTGCCCTTGAACTCTTGTCTTTTTCGACCATCTTCGAACGATTCCACATCTCTTCCTTGCGATCACGGGACAAGTCCGCGAACTGTTTACCCTCAGCGGATGCCGCCTCCTCCATGTGGTTAAATCGTTCCCTGAATTTACGATTCGCTTTCTTCAATGCAATTTCAGGATCGATTCCCAGAAATCGGGCGATATTTACGCCTGCGAAAAGCAGATCGCCAACTTCTTCCTCGATTCCGGCAGAGGTTTTCCACTCCCCGTCCCTGGAATTCGTCGTATTTGCCGCGATTAGAGACTGCAGCTCGCGCTTCTCCTCGTCCAGCTTGTCCAATATTCCAGAGATATCGGGCCAGTCAAAGCCGATGCGCGATGCACGCCGAGTAAGTTGGTAAGCCTCTAGAACCGCGGGAAACGAACGCGGTACGTCCGTCAGGATGCCACCCGCAGTATGGCCAGGGCTTTGTGACCTCCTGTTCTTCCGGTCATCCGCCGCAGCGCGCTCGGACGCCTTCATCTGCTCCCAATTCTTCAGCACTTCCGAAGAAGTCACCGCTTTGGTGTCGCCGAAAACGTGCGGATGCCTTCGGACCATTTTCGTGTGAACGGACTCGATCACGTCGCTGATTGTGAAGTTTCCCGCTTCTTCCGCCAGGATCGAATGGAAAATAATCTGAAGCAGCAGATCGCCGAGTTCACCCGAGAATTCCCGCGCGTTGCCCGTTTCCATCGCGTCGAGCACTTCGTAGGTCTCTTCGATTAGAAATTTGCGCAGTGATTTGTGCGTCTGCTCGCGATCCCACGGACAGCCATTGGCTGCGCGCAACCGTGCCTGTAGCGCGACCAGCTTTTCGAACCATTTCCCTGCGAGTTTATCCCGGTCATTCAGGGGAATACGAAATTCGGTGTTTGCCTGACCTTGGCCGCGTGCATTCGCTCCGAGCGTCGAATTGGGACGCTCGCGCAGTTTGCGACGCATCTTGGATGACGGTTTTTTGCGCAGAGGCAAGAGAATCTCTCTTCTGTTTTAATGAACGATTAATCTACAGGGAAGAACACGGAGTGACAAGCGTGGGAATTTGAATTTGTAGCAGCCGCCTTTAGGCGGGCGTATTTTTCTTGCGATTTTAGCTTAGCAGGCAGCCGAACTAGCGATGGTGTCCCAAATGCTATTCCGATTTCGCTAACCCATGGGCAAGCGCATCTTCGATGAGGCTTTTCATCTGGCGCGAAGCTTCCTGGAAGATCTGCTCCTCCTGACGGCCCAACTCGCCCTGTTGCTCGCCGAGTTTGCCTTGCTTCTCGCCGAGCGCTCCCTGCTTCTCTCCGAGCTTTCCCTGAGCCTCGCCCGCCTTGGATTGTAGGTCGCCAAGTTTGCTCTGCAGATCGCCGATCTTTTCCTGAATGCGTCCAAGATCCTCCTGCGAGCCGGTCGCTCCAAGCGCTTTCAGCTCAGCCTCGAGTTTGCGCAAGTCTTCAGTCATATCGGGAATTTCAACGCGAACTCCCTCTTGTTGCTTCCCTAATGCTTCCTGCTGCTCACCCAACGCTTCCTGTTGCTTGCCGAGTTCTTCCTGTTTCTTTTCGATCGCCTGAACTTGGCTGAAAAAATCCGCCGCCCGTTTAACCGTGGCTTGATCGTGAATTAGGTAGGACTTGCCATCATGCCGGAACCAGATGAAGTCTCCCGGAATTTTCTCCTGCAAGAATTCAACGAATTCGGATGGGTGGTCGGTGCCAAAGCTTTCGCTATCGCCGGAAACGCTGACGTAGGTTTTACCGGAGGAAATCACAAATTGTTGACCATCACCGTCTTCTTCCCGCACGATCATCGTGGAACCTGAGCGCGAGGATTGCAACAGCCGTCCAAGAGGCGCGAACGCCAGTACGCGGACCGGAGTCACAATCTGCATAGGGGCTAGATTCACGAGGGGCGCCACGGAAACGACTGGCGCCACAGACACGACCGCCGGCACCTTCGGAACTGCCGATACGTTTGGCACCGGCGCCACCGAAACAGCAGTGGGCCTGGTCGTCGCCGTGGGCGTCGGAGATGCGGGTGCGGGCGGCGGAGCCGGCGTTTGCTCCTGGACCTCGCCATATTCGGCCGAATGGAAACTGTAGGCGCCCGGACGCAACGCTGCCGCCACATACACCACCGGAACGGCAGTCATCACAAGAAGTACAACGACGGATTTCCTTAATTGCATGGCGACACTCCCTTTCCACTCGAGAATACGATCCAATCTCTTTTCCGCTTGTCCTGTCTTAGCCATTGCCACACCCTGCCACCAAACTCTCCCAGGAGCAGCTTCCATATCTGAGAAAAAACCAAGCAGCGTTTCCGCGTAACGCGTGCGGTCCGCTCCGGCTGCCAGCGCCGCTTCGTCGCTAGCTTCTTCCGCCAAGTCCGTAAGACAGCTAACTAGATGCCAACTCAACGGGCTGAACCAGAATATCGACCGATGGAGAAGCGCCAAACAATCTACGTGCGCATCCCGGCGCGCCACATGCGACATCTCATGTGCGATTACCGCATCCAACTCACCTTCCTCCCAATCGCGCCATCCCGAAGGAAGCAAAATCGCCGGACGCACCACGCCCACAGTTACCGGGACGGAAAGGAATTCAGACTCTGCCAGACGCGGCAAGCACTTAGTCCCCATCGTCTGGGCATTTTTCGAGACCAGCGCCAACGCCTTTGGGTCGCGAATAGCGGTCGCTCCATGGTCCAGCTTCAGACTGAGAACCAGTCCAAGCCCAAAACGAAGCAAGAAGCTCAACGTAACTACGAAATAGATTGCCGTGACTACTGCGGACCATCCCGTACTGCGAAGTAGCAATTTCAGCCAGACAAATGCGAGCCTTAGTTCTGAGCCCTTATTCGCAGACGTCCGAGAATTCGCGATAGCGCTCGAAGCCGCGATCGGACTCGAGCTAGAAATAGCGCGTTTCTCACGATCGAGGTTATTGCTAAACGAGTGGACATGGGGGTCTTGAGGATTTATGGCAAAATCCGCAGATTGAAGTGCATGCTTTCTGTCGGTTACTACAGCGCTTACACCGCGAGTTGAGATGTAAATTTTCTCGAAGCGCTCAGCCACTCGTGTCGGCACTTTAAATGAAATCTTAGGCAGGAAAAACCCCAAAAACGGCATGAGTAGCCCGACACAAAGGACTGCCCTCCAAACATAAAGCCTCCACCAAACAATCTTCACCCGCCAAACACTCAGGCCGACCCCAGCGATACAACCCAGAGCGAGAGAACGAGCCGCCGAATCAGTCACAAGACTTAAAAAGTTCGCCGTCGCATTAGGCATCGCGGGAAAACTCATGGTTTCGCTCCCTTTCGCTGGCTTATTTTCTGAGCCAATCGCTCAAGCTGCTTGCGATCCAGAACTCGGTTGTCCACCATGCCGATGACCAAGGCCTCCGCGGAACCTCCGCAAAAGCGGTCAATAATGTTCTTCACCGCGCGTACGGCCACGTTCTGCCGAAGCTCGGCAGCGCGATAGATAAAGGTGCGGCCATCCACTTCATGCGTCACGTAGCCTTTCTGCTCCAGCCGACGCAGAACGGTGCGAATCGTGGATTCCTTCATCGGCCGCTTCGAAGCCAACGCTTCGCGGCAGGCTTCGGCGGTCAGCGGCCCATGCGACCAAACGTAATCCATAACCATTTGCTCCACTTCGCCGATGTTCTTGGGACGCGGGCTGTGTGTGTTCTTCATTGTAGCGTTACAACTTGTAACGTACATAAGACGGCGTGTCAACGGAAAAGTTAGCAGGGTTGAATGTTGGTCTTACAGCGAGGCGGTAATAGATCCTAGGCCGGCGCTACGCCAAATGCCGTTAAGCCGAAGCGACCGCACGCCGCGGAATGACGCTCTCCGCGAATCGTTCCATCTCTTCCATCTGGGGACTGAATTGAAGCAGCAAAAGGTCCACGCCAGCTTTCTCAAATTCTCCCATTCGGTCGGCCACTTGCTGCGGCGTGCCAACCAAGCCTGACCGCAACCCGCGATTCGAAACGGAATAGTCTTCGAGCGAAACGCGCTGCTCGAGCTGCGTATTCGCCAGCCAGTCCTGATAATTTTGGTACCCGGCCGCGTTTTGCTTCACGTCTGTAATGCGAGCGAGCTCGAGTTGCGTTTCCTGCTCGCTCTCTCGCACGATCGCATAGCCTGCTACTCCAAATTTCATTCGCGGAAGCCCTTTGCGTTCGCGGCGTGCAGACAAATCACGGATCTTCGCCGCTACTTTCTCCGGCGAATCGCCGTGCATCACATACGCGTCGCACTTTTGCGAGATCAATTCCTTGGCAGTTTCGGATTCCCCGCCGGCGTAAATCGTCGGACGTGGCCGCGACACTGGCTTCGGCTCCAATACCAAATCTTGCACCGAATAATACTTGCCTGCATAAGAGAAATGATTCTGCTTCCACGCAGCGTCCACTACATCAAGCCATTCCGACGTGCGCGCGTACCGATCGTCGTGCTGATCGAATTGCACTCCATACTTTTTCGCTTCCTCTGACCACCACGACGAAACCACATTCAGCGACACTCGTCCGCCGCTGATGTGATCGATGTTCGCGGCCTGCTTAGCCAGCAGCGCAGGAAGATGGAAAGTCGGTCGAACAGCAATCATCAGCTCCAGCGTCTCGGTGATGGCAGCCAACGCCGCAGCCGTGGACCAAGCATCGAGCGCCGGAGCGTCCACACCTTTAATATCGTTCAGATTCAGCTCTGCGATCAGCGTGAGGTCGAATCCGATTTTTTCGCTGCGCCGAGCCAGGCGCGAAACGTAGTCCCAGGTAGGCTGCATCTGTTCGTCTTCCACATTGCGCAGCCATCCGCCGAAAATCGGCATCCAATAACCGTAACGCATCAGCGCCTCTCCTGAACCAAATAATCCACCAGCCGTTCAAATGGATTGAATCCCACGATCTTCGGACCGTCCGATACAAAATTCGAGAGCGCGTTGATATCGTAGTAATAAAGCTGTCCATCACGATCGTCGATCAGGTACTCTACGCCGCCCACTTCGATCTTCGTTTCGCGGAAAATTCGCTCTACATTCGCGATCACCTGCGCCGGGGGCGTGTATCCCTCCAAGCGCAACCCCGTCTTCGGCCCTTCCACCAGGCACACGGTTTTTATCTCCGCGCCATCGTTCGTCTTGCAGATGTCCATGGGGCAAAGGTCGAACGTCTCGCCTGAAGTGAATACCTTGATCCCGTACAAATATTTATAGCCAATAGTTTCAACGCGAGTAATGTGTCCGCCGCGCGCTGGAATAAACTCTTGCACGATCCCGGTTGAATCGAGCCCCAGCGCGATTCCGTTCTTCGCCGCAGCTTCCAATTGCGCCGGAGCATCGAACCGAACGATTCCCACCCCGCTTCCACCAATGTTGGGTTTGACGATCACCGGAAACCGCATCCCGCGCGCTGCCGCGGGAGCCTCGCTAGCATGGTTAATCACCGCCGAGCGGGGATACGGCAAACCGAGCGATTGAAGCAATGAAAGCTGCAGCGCCTTGGAAGTCTCGTTGCGAAACGCCTGGCTACCATTCACCACGCGCGTTCCGAGCCGTTCAAGGTGAGCCAGATAATTGATCGTGTAAAAAATCGCGTGGGCATTCCCGCGTGTCCACGCAGACGGACTCATGCGGTTAAAAATCAATCCGTAGTGTTGATTTCCGTTAGGGAGAAGGTCGAAGTGATGTCGTGCGGCGTCCAGTCGCACATACGGCACACCCCGCCGGTCCAGTTCCGCAAACACGGGCCCAAACCAGCGGGGGTGCTCGTAATAAATCCCGATTGGATTCACTTCCCCATGCATTTTGCCTCCACCGAAAGGTCACCATGCGCACCGTAGCGGGCACTTTTTATCTCAGCGAATAGACGCTCCACTGTCGATTACGCTTTGGATGCCAAGGACTCGTCTTAGTTGCCTATTTCTTAGACCCGGAATCCCAAGCTAGCCCGGCTGGCTTGTCGCTGGTGCTTGGCGGGTGCTAAACTTCCCTAGTATCATTCCAGCAAGCCTAAGGATACCGCGTGGCAGACAGCAAACACGAAGAAACCTTTAAAGTAATAGACCGCAGACATTTCACCGAAGAAGGCGATCTGCGCCCTGAAGTCGTCGAAATGGAGCGTCGCGAAGAGGAAGCCGCGGCCAAAGAAGCCGCCGCGAAGAAAGCTGCAGCTGCCGCGAACCCTCCTGCGAAGCCGGCGGCGAGCGCCCCGCCGAATCCTACGACCAAGAGTGGAGCAAATCCCGGTGCCGGAAATGCTGCGTCAAGCGGTAAGTCAGCCATCGCCGATGCAGAAGCCGCGTATGGCAAGTCAGGGTCCGGCTTGGTCACCCCGGGCGACACGACGCCTTCAGAATCCGTCGAAGGCGCGGCCGGCGAGCAGACTCATTCCTCCCGCAGCTTCCAGATGCTCGTGGATTTTCTGACGCGCAACGCCGCCGCCATGCTAGGCGGAATGGCCGACCCGCGGACCGGGCAGCCCTTCGTCGATCTCGAAGGCGCACGAGAAGTGATCGATATGCTCGATGCTCTGCGCGAAAAAACCCGGGGGAATTTGTCGAAAGAAGACGATCAGCTCCTGCTCGAAGTTCTGGGAAGTTTGAAGCTGACGTTTATGGAGATCTCTAAAGCCGCTGCCGACGCCATGGCCAAGAAAGCCAAGGGCAAGTAACAAGTTTAGAAGATCGCTTCTTGGGTTTGTACCCAAGAAGCGCAGTAGATTTGAAACCTCCAGCGATGAACCCAAATTCACTCCTGCGCGCCATTTCGAAATGCCCGCTCTCCAGTTAACTGTCTTAGGCTCCGGCACCTCTATGGGCGTGCCCACGTTAGCCTGCCACTGTGCGGTTTGCGAATCGCGCGACCCCCGCGACAAACGCACTCGGCCTTCCATCCTGCTCTCATATAACGGACATAATGTGGTCATCGACACCACGCCGGACTTCCGCTTGCAAGCCATGCGCGAAAAATTGGATCGGCTGGATGCGGTGCTTTACACTCACGGCCACGCCGATCACGTCTTGGGCCTTGACGACATTCGTCCGTACAATTTGAAACAAGGCAGCGTGATCCCTATCTACGCTTCTGAAGAAACCCAGACTACGATACGCAGGCAGTTCGCATATATATTCGACGCTGCTCCAACAGAAAGTTCCGTTCCCCGCGTGGATATGCACACCATCAAAGGTCCTTTTGAGCTCTTCGGCCGAAAGATTATGCCGATCCCTGCGAATCACGGCCCTGTCTCCGTTCTCGGATTTCGCTTCGGCAACGCCGCATATCTCACCGATTTCAGTTCCGTGCCCGAGGAATCCAAGAAGCTTTTGCATGGCCTCGATGATTTCATTTTGGACGCTTTACGCTACACTCCGCACCCGATGCATTCCAACGTCCAACAATCCCTTGCTCTGGTGAATGAGTTGGAACCCAAGCGAGCGTGGTTCACGCACATCTGCCACGACCTCGGTCACGAACAGGCCAATGCGAAATTGCCGAAGGGAGTTCAGTTGTCCTACGATGGCCTGAAATTCGAGGTGCAAGTTTGACGCTCGCCGATACTCCAAAACAACGCATGCGCCTTGCGCCCACCCTGCGACTGGATATCGCATACTCCGCCGAAGGCTGGATTGAGAGATTTGGCAACTCGCGCAAACGGACGGTGGTGACCATTGGCAATTTTGACGGCGTCCACCTGGGCCATCAGAAAATCCTCAGCGGAGTCACACAGCGTGCGCGCACAAATGATCTGGAGAGCGCAGTGCTGACGTTTTACCCGCATCCTACACGAGTGTTGCGGCCGAAAGCCGCCCCCACCCTGCTCATGACGCTGGAGCAGCGTCTCGCTGCGTTCGACGCCATGGGGATCAACGCCGCCATGCTCCTGCAATTCGACGCGGAACTGGCAAAAGTCAGCGCCGAAGACTTTGCCAGAATATTTCTGGTGCATGCTTTGCGGGCGAAAGCCATATTAGTTGGCGACAATTTTCGCTTCGGAAATCGCCAGGGCGGCGACGTAAAGTTGCTCCAGGAAATCGGCGCGCGCTCGGATTTTGAAGTCCAAATCGTGCCTCCCGTAATTGAAAATGGCGTGATCGTGTCCAGCACTGCTGTTCGACAAGCTTTGCGCGAGGGCCGCGTGGAGGATGTCGAACCCCTGCTGGGCCGCCCTTTCTCGCTCAAAGGAGAAATTCGCCCGGGCACAGGCCTCGGACGAAAACTTATCGTGCCCACTCTGAATCTCCTCACCGAGCAAGAGACTCTGCCGAGAAATGGCGTCTATGCGACCGCTACCGTGCTGGGCCCGAAAATCTATTGGTCCGTCACAAATGTTGGCATGCGACCTACCTTTGACGGTCGACAATTGGCGATTGAATCGCACCTGTTCGATTTCTCGGAACAATTGACCTCCGGCAAAATGGAAGTAATATTCCTCAAGCGCCTGCGCGACGAGCAGAAGTTCTGCGGCCCAGAAGCCTTGCGCGAACAAGTGTTAAAAGATATTGAGCAGGCCAAGAGCGTTGTGAAGACCAGTTAACAGTAGCGCTCGAAAGCTGGTTGATCTGACCGATAGGAAAAGAAATGGAAAATAAAGAAGTCGCTAGGATACTGCGCGAGACAGCGCAACTGCTCGAGATTGACGGCGCCATCATCGGCCGCTATCGCAGCTACGAAAAAGTAGCAGAGCTCCTTTACAGCCTGCACGAGCGCATCGAAGATATTTGCAAGGATCCCAAGAAACTTCGCGAATTGCCGGGTGTCGGCGAGAACATGGCCGAGCACATCTGCGAAATCCTGAAAACCGGCGATTATGCGCTGCGTCAAAAGCTTCTCAAGAAATATCCGGCTTCTCTGCTGGATTTGCTGCGTCTGCAATCGCTAGGCCCTAAGAAAGTTTTATTCCTATGGGAGACGTTCCAAGTTTGCACTATCGAGGGCGTCGAAAAACTGGCGCGCGAAGGCAAGCTGCAAGATTTGCCCGGCTTCGGTGAAAAGAGCGAGCAAAATATTTTAAAGGCTACCGAATCGGCGAAGCGCTCGTCGGGCCGCTTCAAAATCAGCACGGCAGAAGACGAAGCGCAAAAGTTCTCGGCCTACATTAGGAATTCTGAATTGTCGAAGGCGGCCGCGGCAGTAGAGTCCGTCACGGCCGCCGGCTCCCTCCGGCGCGGTCGCGACACCATCGGCGATGTCGATCTGCTTGTAACCATGCGCCCCGGCCGAGAAAAACCAAAGGACGTCGATGCCGTCGCTGAGCACATCCTGAAATACCCCGGAATCGATCAAACGCTGGCGCACGGAGAAAATAAAGTAAGCATTCTGCTTGGCAACGGCCTACAGGTGGACGTCCGCATGCTCGCCAAAGAAAATTTCGGTGCCGCGTTGCTTTATTTCACTGGCTCGAAAGCGCATAACGTCGGCCTTCGCGGCCGCGCTCTCGATATGGGCTGGACGCTGAACGAGTACGCGCTCACCACGGTAAAAGGCGGCCAGGTTGTCGCGGGCAAGACCGAAGAAGAAATTTACGCCAAGTTGGGCCTCGACTACATCGAGCCCGAGCTCCGCGAAATGACCGGCGAAATCGAAGCTGCCGAAGACCACAAATTGCCTCAGTTAATAAAGCTCGCGGACATTCGCGGCGACCTGCAGATGCACACTACCGCCTCCGATGGCCGCAACTCCATCGAAGAAATGGGCCAAGCCGCCAAAAAATTGGGCTACGAATACATCGCGCTCACCGACCACTCCAAAGCCGTCACCGTCGCGAATGGCCTGGACGACAAGCGCACGCTGGCTCAGATCAAGAAAATTCGTGCGGCACAGGAACGCGTGCCAGGAATTCGTCTGCTCGCCGGCATTGAAGTGGACATTTTGAAAAATGGCTCGCTCGATCTATCGAATGAAGTCCTCGCCCAGCTTGACGTCGTCGTTGCGTCCATCCATTCCTTCATGAATCTCGACCGCGAGGCCATGACCGACCGCATCCTTGGCGCAATCGAAAATCCCTACACTCAAATACTCGCGCATCCCACGGGCCGCCTGCTCTTGCGCCGAGAATCTTTCGCATACGACATGGAAAACGTTCTCGCCGCCGCCAAGAAAAATGGTGTCGCTGTCGAGTGCAATGCCTACCCCGACCGCCTCGATCTCAACGATGTCCACTTGCGCATGGCCCGCGAACGCGGCGTAAGAGTTGTGATCTCAACCGACGCACACAGCACCACCCACTTCCGAATGATGAAGTACGGCGTGATCACCGCCCGTCGTGGTTGGCTCGAAAAAAAACATGTACTGAACACTTTGCCGCTGAATGAATTTCTGGCGTCACTCAGGCCGAAACCTGCCGGGGTGATTCCAAAAATAGCAAAGAGCAAGTCCGCCTGATTTCGCATCCAGTTTGGACAGACTCATGGAACATTTGGAAGCGGGACTGCGTATCTCATAACGAAGCAGGGATTCAGTAACCATGATCGAACGGAGACGCACATGAACCGAGCATTTCTCGCTGGAACGATACTCACGCTGATGACAATGGCGGCAACGGCCGCTTCCCCCGCGCGCGCTGACGACTGGTCCAAAAGCTACCAGATTAGCAGCCGAGCCGATCTGCGTGTCTCCACCGACGACGGCGATGTAACCATCATCGGCTCCAATCAAAAACAAATTGACGCACACGTCACCACCCAGGGCTACAAAATCGGCTCGAGCGATGTGCGCATCGAGGAAAGCCAGAATGGCGATCATGTCGTCATCAGCGTCAAAATGCCGCACTTCGGCTTCTCTTTCTTTGGCGGCCGACATAAATCGGTAAAAGTTGAATTGCGTGTCCCGCGCGACTTGGATGTCGACGTCGAAACTAGCGACGGGAACGTGGTGGCGCAAAACCTCTCCGGCCACGTCCACTTCAGCACCGGCGACGGTGACATCACCGCCGCTGAAACTCATGGCGACATTCGCCTCCACACCGGCGACGGCCGCATCGAAGGCGCCGGATTCGATGGCGCTCTCGATGCAAACACAGGCGACGGCAATATGCGCATCGCCGGACGCTTCGATTCCCTTTCGCTGAAGACTGGCGACGGCAACATCGAAGCCCAAGTCGTCAACGGTTCAAAAGTGGCAAGCACTTGGACGATTCGCTCAGGCGATGGCCACATCAATATGCGCATCGCGACAGATTTAAATGCCAACGTCGAGGCCCGCACCGGCGACGGATCGATCACTCTTGATGTACCGAATTTCGCCGTATCTGGCTCGCTGAGCCATTCCTCGATTCACGGAAAATTGAACGCGGGCGGCGGCACGCTTTCCGTTAGCTCCGGAGACGGCTCAATCCATCTCGAAAAGCTGTAGGATTGACTCAACGGCTCGATCGCGCAGCAGAGGCAAGAACTTTCCACTGTGTTCGGTAAGGAGAAAAGGTTGGGTCGAACCTGACACAACGCGTCCAAGACCGTTTCTGCTTAATAGTTTTAAATCATTAACATACTGGTTTACACCGATTGGAACTTTCCGTGCCTTACCCTACCCTGAGCGCGGTTGTTAACGCCTAAGGTAGGTAGAAATGCTTCCGTTCATGATGATGGCAGTTCTGGCTCTTCTGGCGTTCCTGTGTATTTCGCATGTTATCCCTTCGTTGACGCGTCGCGTGCCTCAGTCGCGTCCGAATCCGCCCTCTAGGAATCCACCCACTGACGCTGCCGCAAAATAATTTCTAGCCCCTAAAAATCCGTTCGTGTAACTGCTGCGTGTTGATTCGGTTTGCAAAAACTCCCGCGTTGCCGCATCATGAGATGTTTTATTTCTCGCGTTTTCCGCGCCGATATCGTATCCACCTCGAAAGAGATTCGGTTTCGCATCGCGTGATTTTGTGACCGGGAAAATTCGCACGGACTGGGGGAACTTGAATGCGCAGGCCCGTAAATATTGCTTCGCCCAAGGGACGATTGGGCGTTCTTACGCCGGGAATGGGAGCCGTAAGCACCACCTTCATGGCTGGTGTCGAACTGGTGCGCCGCGGCGAGTCCGCGCCCGTCGGCTCGCTAACGCAGCTAGGTACTATCCGCCTCGGTAAACGCACCGAAGGCCGCACGCCGAAAATCAGCGAGTTCGTTCCGCTCGCCAAACTTGACGACATTGTCTTCGGCGGCTGGGATGTTTTCCCGGACGACGCGTATCAAGCCGCATCCAAAGCCGGTGTGCTCGAGGCCAAGGACTTGTCCAAAGTCCAAAAGTTTCTGAAGACCATCCAGCCCATGAAGGCCGCTTTCGATCAGCACTACGTTAAGAACCTTTCTGGTCCTAACGTCAAAAAAGCCAAAAACAAATTCGAACTCGCCGAACAGCTTCGCGAAGACATCCGCAATTTCAAAAAGAAAAGCAAAGCCGACCGCCTGGTAATGGTCTGGTGCGGCTCTACTGAAATATTTCTGAAGCCAGAGAGCGTGCACAAAGATTTGAAATCTTTCGAGAAAGGCATGCGCGCGAACGATCCCGCAATCGCGCCCTCCATGCTCTATGCCTATGCCGCAATCAGCGAAGGCGTTCCCTTCGCCAACGGTGCGCCAAATCTCACCGTGGATATCCCCGCCCTGGAAGAATACGCAAAAGCAAAAGAAGTCCCTATCGGCGGCAAGGATTTCAAAACCGGCCAAACGTTGATGAAAACTATCCTGGCCCCCGGGTTTAAAGCCCGCATGCTGGGCTTGAATGGCTGGTTTTCAACCAACATTCTCGGCAATCGTGATGGCGAAGTCCTGGACGACCCCGGCTCGTTCAAGACCAAAGAAGAATCCAAACTCGGTGCGCTTGAATATATTCTGCAGCCAAATCTTTATCCGAATCTCTATGGCAAGATTCACCACAAAGTCCGCATCAATTACTATCCGCCGCGCGGCGACAACAAAGAAGGCTGGGACAACATCGATATTTTCGGATGGCTAGGCTACCCGATGCAGATCAAGGTCGATTTTCTCTGCCGCGATTCGATTCTTGCAGCGCCCATCGTGCTCGACCTCGCGCTTTTCTTCGATCTGGCCAAGCGCGCTGGCATGCGGGGCATCCAGGAATGGCTCAGCTTTTATTTCAAATCGCCGATGTGCGCCAAGGAGTTGTACCCGGAGCACGACCTCTTCATTCAGTCCATGAAGCTCAAAAACACCCTGCGATGGATGATGGGTGAAGACCTGATCACCCACCTCGGCGCCGAATATTACGACTAACAATTGCCTGGGGAGACGAAATGCGCATTGCGTGTCGCAAAGCACTGAATGCTTCGTTTTTTCTGTTAATTTTGATTATGATTGCTCAACACTCTAGTTCTTCCTCCGCGAGCGGAAACGGATCGAAATTCGAAATCGCATTCCCTAGCGAACGCAGCGCGCAGCCTCTCGACGGGCGCTTGCTGCTCTTGCTTTCCACTGATCCTTCCGAAGAGCCGCGCATGCAAATCAATATTTCGCCGAACACGCAGATGGTGTTTGGCATCGACGTGGATGGATTGGCGCCCGACGAAGTCGCTGTGGTTGACGCGGAAGCTTACGGCTACCCCGTGCGTAGCCTGCGCGAGGTGAAGCCCGGCGAATATTACGTGCAAGCTGTCCTGCACCGCTACGAAACGTTTCGTCGCAGCGATGGTCACACAGTGAAACTCCCCATGGACCGTGGCGAAGGACAACACTGGAATATTGCTCCTGGAAATCTGTATAGCAAGCCCCAGAAGATCACGCTCAGCGCGGATACCTCGCTCAAGATTATCCTCGATCAGGAAATTCCGCCTATTCCTGCCCCTGCCAATACCAAATACATACAGCACGTAAAGATTCAGAGCGACCTGCTCACTAAATTCTGGGGACGCCCGATGTTTTTGGGCGCGAACATTTTGGTGCCCGAAGGATTTGACACGCATCCCGAAGCGCACTATCCCCTGGCTGTGAACGAAGGCCACTTCCCGGCTGATTTTGAAGGCTTCCGCACCGAGCCGCCGGACCCAAATCTGAAACCCGATTACAGCGAGCGTTTTCACATCGCCGGTTACAACCGTATACAGCAGGAAGAAGCCTACAAATTCTACAAACAGTGGATTAGCCCAGGCTTCCCGAGAATCCTGGTCGCAGAAATCCAACACGCAAATCCGTATTACGACGACTCCTACGCGGTTAATTCCGCCAACCTCGGTCCCTACGGCGATGCCATCGAAACCGAGCTCATCCCCTACATCGAAAAGAAATTCCGCGGAATCGGACAAGGCTGGGCGCGTTTCCTGTACGGCGGATCAACCGGCGGTTGGGAATCCCTTGCCGTCCAAATGTTTTATCCGGACCACTACAACGGCGCTTTCATCGCGTGTCCCGATCCCATCGATTTTCGCGCGTTTACAACGATCGACCTGTACAAAGACAAAAACGCCTTTTACATCGAAGGTCCGCACAAAAAAGTTCTTCAACCGGGCACGCGCGATTATCTCGGGCACGTGATGGCGACCACCCAGGATATAAATCACTACGAATTAGCGCTCGGTACCAAGACGCGTTCCGGGGAACAATTCGATATCTGGCAAGCGGTGTATGGGCCTGTCGGCAAGGACGGCTACCCTCAGCCCATCTTCGATAAAGAAACGGGCGAAATTTATCCGGACGTAGCCGCTTACTGGCGAGAGCACTACGATCTTCGCTATATCCTGGAACAAGATTGGGGCACTCTCGGACCCAAGCTCCAGGGTAAGTTACACATTTATTGCGGTAGCGCGGATACCTACTTCCTCAATGACGCAGTTTATTTGATGGAAGACTTTCTCAAGAGCACTACGAACCCGCCGTATGACGGCGAAATAAAATACGGCGATCGTGCGGAGCATTGCTGGAACGGAGACCCCAAGCTTCCAAATTATCTTTCTCGCCTGCATTACAACACGATGTATCTGCCGCAAATCTTGGACCGCATCGCAAAGACAGCGCCGCCCGGCGCGGATTTGACCAGCTGGCGTTATTGAACCTGCGTCAGTTTAATCCCCTCCCTTAATTCGGAAAATGCCGCCGACGAAGTGCAGCAAGCGCATTTCGTCAAGCCATGTCACTTTTTGTTGCGGATCGACGTGCGAAAAAGTAGGCGTAATCAACACTCCGCGTAATTCTTTCGGCGGTATCTCTCCCGCGAGCCAGACACTTTCAGCTGCCGGAATCACATTGTCGGCCGAGCCGTGCAAAATCAAAACGGGCACTTGCAAGTCCGCTATCTGTCCGTGTGGTGAAAGCGCCGCGAGCTCAGGCTCCTCCATCCGTATCACGTCCAACATTTTCGTGTGGGAAATCTCGATGCGATCAGCAAACAAATCCTCCATAATGGGCCGCGCAGCAGGGCTCAGTTTCGCCAACCACGGTTTCGCATTCTCAGGTTCCTCCCAAAGCCAATAACGCAGC
Organism: uncultured Acidobacteriota bacterium; assembly: GCA_963714785.1. Taxonomy (GTDB): domain Bacteria; phylum Acidobacteriota; class Terriglobia; order Acidiferrales; family UBA7541; genus Palsa-295. The sequence continues at coordinate 334,822 of CAVQQE010000011.1, read as the reverse complement.
GCTTCGTGCGCAGCCGGCAAATCGTCCTGCGGAAAAAATCGCGAAAGGTGAGCGTAAACAAAAACCTGCGGCCCGTACGGATGAGCCGGCAGCGCGACAACATGTCCGTCGGGATACTCCGCCCGGCCCGTCATCAAATATCGCGAGACACGAGCAAGAGCATCATAAGCGCCAAATAAAACAAGAGTGCGTATATGTCTCGCGCAGTCCGGATTGCGAGCCGCAAGCAGAGCGAGACCGCCGCTGAAGCTCAGCGTCGTTACGATCACCGGTCCATTGCCGATACGCTGCTGCAACCATCCCGGCGCCTCACATATCGTCGTTACGGATTTTTCATCCACATGGTAATCAGCGAGCGCGCTAATCTCCGGAGTGAACACCGCCAGTCCCGCCTCAGCAGTCCCGCGAGCAAAGTTTGCCAGACGCGGTTCGTCAATGCCCAGCCGATGCATCCCATGGACCACAACCATTCCCTGCAGATCTTTGACCCCAACCGGCATATACAATTTTCCGCGAACGGGTCCGTTCGCAGTTTGCATGGTCACGTCTTTGACTGTGATGGGATTGGATAAAAGCCTAAGCAGTGGACCGGAAGCTTGCGGGCTTACAAAATGCGTCAGGATGGTGTAAGCGCGGAGATCACCGCGCACGCACCACGCGCCAAAACCAAACACAATGCAGAAGAGAACAATAAGAAACCAGAGCTTTCGGAAACCGTGGCGAGGCGGGGGAACACACGCATTTTCGTCTTCCGGTTCGCGCAAAGTAATCCGAGATGCCATCCATCGAACGCCGCGCGGAGCATGTTGCAGTCAGCCCCTCGCGTCAAGCTTCGCAAACCGGCGAAATCGCCAGGACTTTTTCCAATTAATTGAAACCTCGACCGCGCGACCCGAGCGCCCCGTCTAAAACAAGTTCCAAAGGAACTGGTTGTACACTTCGTGGTGGTATTGAACTTCCGGCGCTTTCACAAAAGTTCCCAGCAGGCGCGCGCAGCGGTCCGCGGAAGCTTGTTTTAGCTCCACGTAACGATGCTTCACGTCCTCGCCCAGCAGTTCCGTGGTCCATTTCGACTTACGGAAATCATCGAGGGCAGTGTATATGTTGTCCGGCAGATACCGCTCCGCCTGTCTCAGATTCTTGAGCTTGGCCGCTTCACCTTCCAGACCGGTGCGGAACAGCGCGTACATCACCATGTAGGGATTTGCGTCGGGCGCCACCGAGCGAAACTCCACGCGCATACTTCTTTCGTTTCCGATCGGGATGCGTATCATCGAGCCGCGGTCCACCGCCGACGCCTTAATCTGATTCGGGGCCTCGAAGTGTGGGTCCAGACGCCTGTAAGCGTTCACGCTCGAGTTCATGATCAAGCAGATGTCGTTGCCGTAGGTCAGCACACGGTCCACGAACATCCACCCGAGCTTGCTGAGTTTTTCTTCGCCCTTGGCATCCCAGAAAAGATTTTTCCCGCCTTTGCTAATTGAGATGTTTGTATGCATTCCGCTTCCGTTCACGCCCACTACCGGCTTCGGCAGGAAACTCGCCGTGAAACCCATCTTGTTCGCCACCTGCCGGCAAATCAGCTTGTACAGCTGAATCTGGTCTGCGGCGGCCACCACTTCTCCATAGCTGTAATTTATTTCGAATTGCGAAGGCGCAACCTCCGGGTGATCCTTCTCGTTTTGAAATCCCATCGCACGCTGAACTTCAGCCGTCGTGTCAATGAATGTACGCAGCGGGTCGCCTGGCAGCGAATGATAGTAACCGCCCGTATTCACGTAGTCGAATTTTCCGCTTTCGTAATAACGGCGCTCGGCGTCGGCACCGTTGAACAGAAACCCTTCAATTTCATTTGCAGCGTTCAGCGTGTACCCTTCTGCTTTGTGCTGCCCGTCGGCGAATCCTTTCAGCACGCCGCGCATATCTGCGCTGTAAGGCGTCCCGTCCTTGTCGATCACGTGGCCAAATACCAACACCTTGCCCGACCCGAAAATATCGGCCGGCGCCCAATAGAACGCGCTCCAATCCATGGTTAGACGCAGATCGCTCTCGCGCTGCGCGGTGAAGCCGCGGATCGACGATCCATCAAACGTCAGGTTGTCCCAGCTCTTGATCAGGAATTTTTTGTCGTAGTCCAGCATATGCAAACGGCCTTCCAGATCGCTGAACAGAACGGTCACCGCCTTGATACGCTTTTCGTCCGTTAGATACTTGAGCCGCTCTTCTTGAATCTTGCCTATCGGCGCGCGATTCTTGCGCGCCTCTTTCGCTCCCAAATTCAGTTCTTCCAGTTCATCGTATGGAATTGCCAAAAAATTTCGCAGCTCGCTAGTCATGTTTCTCCTCAAAGTAAAATACACACCCGCTCTTCCGCTGGGTTGTTCGCGGGCTCCGCATCAGCGCAGTAGGGTATCGCGCCGGGATTCCAAGCGTCAAATCGAAAAACGACACTTCATTGAAAAGTTTTTTTTATCACTCCAATAAAAAAATCCTTGTTCCCGCCCTACGGCTGGCAAAGAATCTAGGGGAGGCCGAGGTCTGATCTGATTTGATTTGATTGTTTGTTTGGTTGGTTTGGTTGGTTTGGTTGGTTTGGTTTGGTTTGGTTTTGATTTTTAGCTTTTAGTTTTTAAGTGGTCATTCCGACAGAGGCCGCCTTTAGGCCGACGAGGGATCTGCTGTTTGCATCCGCACAGAGTCAAACAAAATCGCAGCGAAGCTCGATCCCAAACTCGCCCTGAACTTAGCACCACTTCTTAACTAGAGTCAGCGCTTTCGACAAATGAAAGGAACGGCCAACGGGGGGCCAAAAGCCCTGCGCGTGCCTTTTCCTGCGCACGGTTTTTGGCGTTTCCGCGCCGCACTTTCGATTGGTTTTTCCTGGAAGTCAGATCCACCCAATAGGTCAAGGTGCGACTTCGGTATAATGGGAGAAGAGGTCAACGGCCGTTATGACGACAGTTGAGCGCGCAGAGGAGAGCCACCAATGCGCTTGAAACGGGCTGAAGTTGCCGCACTTGCGCTCGCGCTGGCTTCGAGCGTCTACGCCGCCAATCCGTTCATTGGTAAGTGGAAGATTGACGAGGCAAAAAGCCACTTGACCGGTGCAACCGATTCCGTTGCCGCAGCGGGACCGAATACTTGGAGTTTCCAGGACGGCGCGTTTCCTGGAAAGTCAGAGCGGATGGGACCGATCAGCCAACAGCATTCGGTACCACGGCTATGAAAGTGGCGAACGCGACGACTTGGGAGTTCACTAACAAGTCGAACGGCAAGACCACAGGTACCGAGACCTGGGTGCTCTCCGCCGACGGCCAGTCGATGAAGCGCACCTTCAGTGTTCCGAATGCAAACGGCGAGATGTCCAGCGGCTCCGAAACTGTGAAGCGCACGGCAGGGACCTCGGGCTTCGAAGGCACATGGGAATCAACCGAGGTCAAGATGACTTTTACTGAAGTGGACGTCGAGCCCAATGGTGACGATGGAGTCACGTTGCGCCTTCCGGAAGACGGAACGCACTATTCACTGAAATTCGATGGCAAGGACTATCCCGAGGAAGGCCCCAGACTTCCCGCCGGAATGACGGTTTCCGCGAAGATGACCGGACCGCGCACGATTCGAGCCGTCACCAAACTGAACGGCACCGCGTTTGATACAGAAGATTGGGAGATTTCGGCAGACGGACAGACTTTTACGTACACGCAACGCGACGTAGGCACGATCTGTCCGGCGGTGATTGTCCTGCGTCGGCTGACGGATCATCGCTGAGGGATCGGCGTTCGGATTCCCCGTGACCGGCAGGTTGCGAATATCCCTTTTTGTCTCTCTGAGGGTCTCGTCGAGGAAATCGATGAATTCGCTGGGCCGCATCGCCAGAGAGACCCAGCATAATTGACCATTTTTGACAGCCGGCAACCACCCGCAACCGGTCTCCACTGCATAGGCGTAAATCAAAGTCGTGCTCGACCCGAGGAGTGAAGCTGCGAGCGAACGGGAACTGTCATCTCGCAATCCAAATTCGCCCTTAATGCTTAAATCGCCCAATCAACTGCGCCTCAGCCAGAATGCGCCCCTTCATAGCCGCGTCAAGCTCTTCTCTCTTCGCATTCGGCTTTAGATTGGTCTTCTCATCCAACGCATACAGCTTGAAAAAATAATGGTGCGCCGGCCCACCGCGCTCCGGGCAGGGCCCGGTATAACCGGACTTCCCTCGTACATTCTTCCCTTGCATCGACCGGTCTGGCAGCTTCTTGCTAGTTGGAACGCCCTCGGGCAGCGAACTCGTACCCGCTGGCACATCATAAATCAGCCAATGCGTCAGCGTGCCCTTCGGAGTGTCCGGGTCATCCATAATCAACGCGAATGCTTTCGTCGCCGCCGGAGCATCCGTCCAAGCTAGCGCCGGAGACACGTTCGCGCCGTCGCAGCTGTACTTCTCCGGGATATCCGCGTCCGCCTCAATCGACGAACTTATCAGCTTCAAAACCGGCCCGCTCGCTTTTTGCTGAGCTTCTTGCGCACCTGCCGCAAGACAAAACAACAAACAGAACATTGCCGCGACAACTCCAGCCTTTCCCAAAACAATATTTAATGATCGCGTGTTCAACGTTCACCTCTAGGCCAATATGGCTGATTGACTCCGGTTGCGTCACTGTTATAGATGCCCCGGCAAGCCTTACCATTACAGCATTCTAATTTATTTCCAAGGTGCGCTGGATGTTTGAGACGTTCCAACGCGGAGAATATTCAATTTCCACCGACCCAACTCGTCTCGATGTCGAGGCAATCCATTCCTATCTCGCCCGCGCCTACTGGTGCGAAGGAATTCCGCGCCGAACGCTCGAACGCGCCATCGCAAATTCTTTATGTTTTGGGTTATTCCAGGGCAAAGATCAGGTGGGCCTCGCCCGCGTCATCACCGACTCCGCCACGTATGCCTATCTCTGCGATGTTTACGTCCTGGAAGATCATCGCGGGAAAGGTTTGGGCAAGTGGCTAATGGAATGCGTGCTGGCGCATCCAGCATGCCCAGGCCTGCGCCGCTTCAGTCTGGCAACCCGCGACGCTCACGGCCTCTACCGCCAATTCGGCTTCCGCGAACTCAGCAAGCCTGAATCGATGATGGAAATTCTGCGCCCCGACATTTATCGCCAAGCTGAGTCCTAGCGGAATCCTCTTTTCCCTATCAGTGCGCCCATATTTTCGCGGGATCCGTCTCGTACGGATATACGTGCACCATCCAGTTGAAAACCAATGGCATCCAACGGCCGCCCGCAGCGTCGCAAGCATCCTCAGTAGCAATGGACCCCTTCAACCCGAATTCCTTCCAGTTCGCCTGACTGATTGTGCTCCCCTTCGGCGGAAAGCACAGGTTCACGTGCTCGTGCCAACGCGCCACACTCAGCGGCACGCGCTCGTTCAATTGTTCCTCGGTATATCGTTTCGGCGCTGTATACATCACTCCTTTCAACTCATATCCTTCACCAACTTTTTTGTACAGCAATGAAGTTGGATGCTCCGGGTTGAAAACAAATTGCGCCTCCGCAGCATAACGGTAATTTGTGAAGTGATAAATGTCTTGCGGGACTTGTGGCCCGAAAATCTTGAACCCATCGTCCAAGGCCTTGTGGTAGTCCTTGTATTGATTCATCGCTGGCCGCAGTTTTTCCAGGATTTGCTCCGCGCGCTCTTCCTCCCCCGGCTGCGGCTTACGCAAATCCGTCATTCGCATGTGTGGGCCCATTCCCATGTGCATGTCCGACATCTCGTCATTGGCCGCTGCCGCCTGAGAATTGGGACCGTCGTCGTGCTGCACTTCGCCCATATCCATTGCGGGCCTATCCGATTTCGCCGGCGCGTTCTGGGCCTGGTTTTGTTTTTGAACTTGATTCTGCTGAGCGCCAGCCCGCGAAATGAACAGCCCCGCCAATACTGCCGTGAGCACAATCATCCCATGGATCTTTTTCATCTCTTTTCCCTCGTTCCTATCATCCCTATAAAACACTTCGGCACGAACTATTTCTCGGCCGTTTGTAACTTATTGGCAACAATGGGCCTCGCGACGTCAACGCGAAGCAGAATTTCTTCCCTGAACGAGCCGATTGAGACCGGATTCGCTTCTTCTTGTATCACGCGGCCTCCTTCAAGACTCAGCACGGTTGTGTTAATGTTGAGAGTCGTATATCGCTGACAATTCATACCTCACGAGCGCGCTGTAACACCCAAACGGAGTCGTGAAAAAATGAAAGCTTCTTACAACGGTGTCGCCGTCCCGCCCAACGGCAAACCGATCGAATACACCGCAGACCGCGCTTTCAATGTCCCCGATCGCCCCATCATTCCTTACATCGAAGGCGACGGTACCGGCCGCGACATTTGGAAAGCGTCCAGCAAGGTTTTCGACGCTGCCGTAGCTAAATCCTATGACGGCAAACGCAAAATCGAGTGGCTGGAAGTTTTCGCCGGCGAAAAAGCCTTCAAGATGTTCGACGATTGGCTCCCAGCAGACACCGTCGAGGCCCTTCGCCGTTTCCGCGTCGCGATAAAAGGCCCGCTCACCACTCCCGTCGGCGGCGGAATTCGCTCACTCAACGTGACTTTGCGTCAAGTGCTCGACCTATATGCCTGCGTGCGGCCCGTGCGCTATTTCGATGGCGTACCCTCCCCTGTTCGAAATCCCGAACGGATGAACGTCGTCATCTTTCGCGAAAACACGGAAGACGTATACGCCGGAATCGAATGGCGGTCCGGAACGCCTGCTGCAAAGCGCCTGATCGATTTCCTGAATCTCGAAATGTTGAAAGATACTCAGAAACAAGTCCGCGCGGATTCCGGCATCGGCATTAAGCCAATCTCGCCAACCGCCACGAAGCGCTTGGTGCGCGCTGCGATTCAACACGCCATGGAAGAAAAGCGCCGAGTGGTCACGCTGGTTCACAAAGGCAACATCATGAAGTTCACCGAAGGCGCATTTCGCGATTGGGGTTACGAGCTTGCCACACAGGAATTTCGCGCCCATGTCGTCACCGAGCGCGAAAGCTGGATTCTCGGCAACAAAGATAGCGATCCCAATCTAAGTCCCGAGCAAATCGCCGAGATGATCGAGCCGGGATTCGAGAACGCCACAGAAGATTTCAAAGAGCGCATCATCGCCGAGGTAAAAGCGACTCTCGCAACTCTTTGGAACTCTCACGGCGGCGGCCAGTGGAAACAAAAAATCCTGATTAACGACCGCATCGCGGACTCTGTCTTTCAGCAAGTGCTCACACGCGCCGACGAATACCAAGTCTTCGCCACGCCCAATTTGAATGGCGATTACTTGTCCGACGCTTGCGCCGCTCAAGTCGGTGGCCTCGGAATGGCACCGGGCGCGAATATAGGCGACGGCTGCGGTGTTTTTGAAGCGACTCACGGAACCGCGCCAAAATATGCGGACAAGGACGTGATCAATCCAAGTTCCGTGATGCTTTCTGGCGTAATGATGCTCAACTTCATGGGTTGGCGTGAACCCGCCAAACTCATCGAAGAAGGAATCGCGCGAACCATTCAGGATAAGCGCGTAACCTACGATTTGGAACGCATGATGCCCGGAGCCACTCGGCTGAAAACTTCCGAATACGCCGCGGCCATCATCGATAACATGCAAGCTTCGTCAGTGGCAGCGGGTTAGCTTGAACTCAACGTACAAGGAGATTTTTTGAATGCGTAACAAAGTTACCGTAGTCGGCGGCGGATTTGTCGGGTCCACCACGGCGCAGCGTATTCATGACGCTGGACTCGCCGACGTTGTCCTCACCGATATTTTGGAAGGCGCGCCCGCTGGCAAAGCTCTCGATATGGCCGAATCAGCGCCCATCTTCGGGAGTAACGCGCGCGCGACGGGAATTTCCACCGGCGGAGGAGACTACAACGAAACCGCTAACAGCGACATCATCGTAATCACCGCTGGATTCCCACGCAAGCCAGGCATGAGCCGCGACGACTTGCTGAAAGCGAACTACGATGTCATCAAAGCTGTGGTCGAAGCAGTCGTAAAGTTCTCACCAAACGCCATTTTAATCATGGTCACCAATCCTCTGGACGCCATGGCCCACGCTGCGCTTAGACTCAGCAAATTCCCCAAACATCGCGTCATAGGGATGGCTGGCGTCCTGGACTCTGCACGCATGAGCGCCTTCGTCGCCGCCGAACTGAACGTCTCGGTAGAAAACGTAACGTCGTTCGTCCTGGGGGGCCATGGCGACGACATGGTTCCGCTCGTTCGTTACTCCACTGTCGCTGGAATTCCCCTCCCCGCTCTTTTGCCCAAGGAAAAAATCGACGCGATCGTCAACCGAACCCGTAAAGGCGGCGCGGAAATCGTGAACCTGCTGAAGACTGGTTCAGCCTACTACGCTCCGTCTGCCGCCGTTTTCGAAATGGTGGATGCAATTCTCAAAGACAAGAAAAAAATCCTGCCCTGCGCCGCGTATCTCGAAGGTGAGTACGGGATGAAAGACTTGTTCGTGGGCGTCCCGGTAAAACTTGGCGCAAAAGGCATCGAGCAAATCATTGAAATCGAACTCCAGCCCGACGAAAAAGCTGCGCTGCACAAATCTTCCGAATCCGTGCGCGAGCTATGCACCGTCCTGGGTCTTTAGCAGAACCCGAAAACAACGATGGCCCTCTTCCCTAAAGATCGGAAAGCCGGGAAATCTCCGGCAGATGACGGCAGTAAAGCTCCGGCAACCGACGGCGCAATAATCTCTCACCGCGTTACAAAAGACCTCGAGCGTTCCGAGACGCTTGCCAGCATGCTGGCCCACAGTCGCGCGTCGCGCAGCGTGGAAGTGGCCGACCTGCTAGCGGGCATGTATATCTACGAATGGGAAAACCTCTCGAAATTCTGGGAGCAGCGGGACGAAGTCGAAACTTTCCTTCAGCAGATTTGCCGCATCAGCCCGCAGCGCTGGCACCATTGGATAGAGTTTTACGACCAGCAACGCAATACAAAAGAGCCGCGAAAAATCTGGCAATTGCCGAAAGGTCTGAAAGCAGCAAAAGGGAAAGTCGGCCAGCCTAATGGCGCCCCCTTGGTGAGATCAGCCGAGTTGCAAAATGTTCTAAAGACCGCCGAAGAACTTACGCCCGCGCGCGATTTCGTGGATGGGCGTGCAATTCCGATCCTGACCTGCGAATGCGTCCTGCTAGCCATTGCGAAAAAAACAGACTCAGAAATCGGCCATCGCCTGGTAGCCACCGGATTGAATGTCACCAGCCTCGAAGAATCGGCGCGAAACCCCAAACACGCCCCCAAACATTAGCGCCTGCGAGACGTCACATCAGATCATCATTTTGAAATTTGGCCACAGAATCGCCAGCGGCGCGCTAGGCTTGTGGCAAACATACACACGGACGCCTTGCTCGGAAGGCATTGCAAATTGATCGGTGGTCGTGGCCACGAGCTGCGCCTCGCCGAAAAGATTCGCGTAACGATCCGCGTTCTCGCCAAAAAGAATCACGCAATCCCCTGTATAATTGCGCGGCCCCCACAAATAATAATTATTGTGTCCGCTAATCGCCTTCGGCAAACCGAGCGCCGGGCCGTAGTAGTCGATCGCACCCGCCTCGCCATAGTTCCCAGCCAGGATCGCGCAGCTTCGCTGCTCCGTCTCCGGAAGCGCATGATAAACGCGAGCAACCGTCGCAGCCATGTTCTGCCAGCCAAACATATCGGCATACAGTTGTGGCAACGCGACGGTAGCGTCGCGCTCCATTTTCACCGTGCGCGAGTATGGAAGTATTTGCGAGTAGCGAACAAAACTATCCACCGGCAGCAGTGGAACACCGAACGGCAACGAGACCACTCCCGCAATCACGACGAGAGCGCAATAAGCCCATGCAATCCAGCGCCGCCAGTGTGCACCCAAAAGTAATCTCTCCAGCGCGACGCCTCCCGAGGCCATCAGAATAGGATAAATTGGCAGGGAGTAATAAGTCTTCCCGTGAAGCACGATGAAAATCGCCATCACGATCAAATAAGCCCACCCGAAAAATCGAAACCGCTTCCCTTCCGGTGCGCCAACAAACCAAATAAGCCCGGCGAGCCACACCGGTAGCTGAACTGGCTGCAGATACAAAATCTGTTCGAAAACGAATCGTAACGGCCCAACCGGATAGTTTTTATATTTCTGACCAGCGCGCACCAACTGGATTTGCGGCCAGCCGTGTCTCGCTTCCCAAATTAAATTCGGCAAAAACAACGCCAGCGCCAGAGCACCGCCAATCCAAATCCATTTCGAATCCAGCAAACGTCTTTGTTCGGAAATTAACAAGCCAGCAACAACTGCAAATCCAAAAACCAGCATGGTGTGTTTGTTTTCCAGTCCGAGGCCAGCAACCGCGCCAAACAGAACCCACAACGCAGGAGATCCGCCCTTCGCTATAGGAATCACAATCAGAGCACATAAGGTCCAAAACAAAGGCTCAAACGCGTTCATGGATAGAAAGCTGTCGAACGCCAGATAGGCCGGCGCAAACAGCATCGCCAGCGCAGCCAGAAATTGTGCGAAGAGCCCGCCTCCAAATTCACGTGCAATCCAGCCTGCAAGAAAAACCACAGCCGCGCCGGCCAGCGCTGGCAGCAACCGCACATCAAACATCGAATTCCCGAAGGCGTGGCGCGCGAACCACGAGATAAGCGCAATAAGCGGCGGCTGGTCAACGTAACCCCAGGCGAGATGCTCGCCGCAGGCCATGTAGTAAAGTTCGTCGCGGAACCAGCCGTAATGATTGATCCCCGCAAACTGAATCAGCAATCTCAGGAGAGAAAGAGAAGAAAGAAGTAAAACACTCGCAGGCACAGAATCACGCGGCGTCGCGCAATCGATTCCAGAGCGTCGCCCTTGCCGTGAAGTCATTTGTACGTGCGAAACGTGTTCCGCGATTATTTTGCAGGAGTCGAAATAGTCGCAGACTTGATGCTGTCGAGCTTCGGGAAATTCTTGTGCAGATAAGCTTTGCCCTGATTGGTAATCTGCCCTTGATCCGGGGACTCACCATATCCGCTGTGAATTTTTTGCACCACGTCCATGCCGCTCGTCACCTGGCCAAAAGGAGAGAAGCCCATGGAATCGAGCTGCGCGTTGTTCCCAAGATTGATAAAAAGCTGGGTAGTTCGCGTGTTTTTTCCGGCCGTCGCAAACGTTACAAATCCCGGCCGGTTGCTTTGCGAAACGGGGTCATCGTTAATGTTCGCGTTGCGCCACGCTTTATTCACCGTCGGATCCGCGCCCAGCCCGAACTGCACCACGAACCCGGGAATCACGCGAAAGAAACTCGCGTCGTCGTAATAACCGGCTTTCACCAGATTATAAAAACGGTCCGCTCCGATCGGCGCCCATTCCCGATTCACGCGCACCACAAAGTCACCCTTAGTGGTCGAGAATTTTGCGTCAAACACGTCCGGCGCTTTTTCTGCCAGATTTTCGGGATGCAACAGATTTGGATTGGTGGTCATGGTTTTCCTATTGTTTCGGCGCGGGTGCAGTGGACTTATGTGTCGCGCTGGCAGCCGGCGCAGGAGCTGGCGAAGTGATTTTCGCTGATTTGATGCTATCGAGTTTCGGAAAATTCTTCTGGAGATACGCGTTGCCCTGATTGGTAATTTCGTCTTGATGATTCGTTGGCTGATCCGCGTAACCGCCATATAGGCCCTGCACTACATCCATGCCCGAAATTACCTTGCCGAATGGAGCAAAGCCTTGCCCACTATGATCGAGTGCTGCATTGTCGCCTAGGTTGATGAAAACCTGCGTGGAGCGCGAATTCGGACTGCCTGTTTGCGCGAACGTGATCGTTCCCGCAGCGTTGCTCTGCGTTACCGGATCGTCCTTAATTGTGGCTTCTTCCCAGGCCTTGTTGATCGCCGGGCTGCCGGTCAGTCCAAACTGCACCACGAATCCCGGAACCACGCGAAAAAACTCTACTCCTGCGAAGTATCCATGCTTCACGAGATTGTAAAAGCGGTCAGCTTCATTTGGTGCCCAGGCGCGCGTAACTTGCACCACAAAATCGCCCTTGGTCGTTGTAAATGTCGCTTCGTAAACATCCGGCGCTTTGGCCTTGAGCATGGCCGGATGCCGCAGACCCGCATCGCCATGTCCTCCGCTCGCTGTCGATTTTTGCGAAGGGGCGGCCGCCTTCATCGCCGGCCCAGTCTGATCTTGTGCGCGGAGCGAACACGGAAGCACAGAAATGATGGCGCAAAGAAAAAATGGTCCAAATCGAGCTACAGAATTCTTCACGGCTTTCCTCCCATTTTTTTCGAAGTGTTTTCAACTTCCTGCATCACGCGGAGTGTGTTCCCGCCCAGGATTTTTTGAATGTCGCTGTCGGAATAACCCTTTTCCAACAATGCATTCGTAATTTGCGGCAGGTGCGTAGCGTCTTCCATGCCGTACGGCATATCCGCGCCGTCAAAGTCGGAGCCAAGGCCCACGTGATCGGCGCCCACGAGTTTAACAGCATGGTCGATGTGATCGATTATTTTCGTCCAATAAACGCGCGGCAACTTTCCCTGCGCTACATATTCGCGAAGAATCCTGTCCGCTTCAATCAACTGGCAGGCCTCTTGATCGCCACAGCGCTTCTTCGTTTCGGCTTCGATTGCTTTGCCTAGTTCAGGTGCCGCTCTGTCCGCGTCGCGAAATTCCTGGCTCAGAAATCCAACGTGGTAATTAATCTGAATCACGCCGCGTTTTGCCGCCAGCGCTTTGATCATATCGTCGCTCATATTGCGCGGTGCGTCATCCAGCGCGCGGCAAGATGAGTGCGAAGCAATCACCGGAGCCTGGCTTGTGGCGATCACATCGTAAAAAGTTTTATCCGCGATATGTGAAACGTCCACCATCATTCCCACTCGATTCATTTCCACGACAACCTGTTTGCCAAAATCCGTCAGGCCGTTGTGCGCAGGCTTATCCGTCGAAGAGTCGGCCCAATCCGTATTCAGCATGTGCGTCAGCGTCATATAACGAACGCCGAGCGACGCGAATTTATCCACGTTCTTCAGGTCGTCGTTGATCATGTGCCCGCCCTCGACGCCCATCAGCACGGCAATCTTGTGCGCGGCAAACGCGCTGCGAACTTCAGCCGCTGTAGTGGCCAGCGCTAGATCGTTCGGGTGCAGAGTGACCTGCCGGCGTACAGCTTCAATCTGTTCCAACGCAAGTTGAACGGCCCGGGGCCCGGTAATCGATCCTGGAATGTAAATCGAGAAAAAGATAGCGTCCAAGCCGCCTTCACGCATTCGCGGAATGTCGACGCTCCCGTCCGTGTGCCGCACACCGAGGTCGAATTTTGGATCGAGCAAACGCTGCGTGGTGTCGTCGTGTGTATCAATAACGATCGAGCTGAAATGCAGGTCCCTCGCTTTTTGCGAAATGGGCTGCGATTGTAACGATACGGCGAGAAGTGGCAGAATTCCTCCGAGCACACAACAAATTGTGAAAAAGAAGAATCGGTACATTTATCTCCATGGATCAGTCAGAAATTTTACGATACGTCTCTTTTAAACGGAATCAACATTCGGTGTCCTTCGTTGCGGCAAATTATTCGCCGCGCAACCACGATTTCACCGCATGCACGAGCACTTGCCCGTTGACCGCGGCCAGCGATTCCGTCAGCGGAATTCCCTTCGGACAAGCTTTCACGCAGTTTTGCGCGTTGTCGCATTCGGCGATGCCACCCGGCTCCATTAGCGCGTCAAGCCTCGCCGCCGCGTGCATCGCCCCGGTAGGATGCATATTGAACAAGCGCACCTGGCTCACGATTGCAGCGCCCACAAAACTATCCTTCGAATTAACCTTGGGACAAACTTCCAGGCAATTTCCGCACGTAATGCAGCGCGAAAGCGGATAGCCCTTTTCCTGCACCGCCGGAGCCATGCGCGGGCCTTCTCCGATGTTGTACGTCCCGTCGATCGGAATCCAACAATGCGTCCGCTTTAAATCCTCAAACATTTTCGAGCGATCAACCCACAGGTCGCGAATCAGCGGAAATTTTGTAAGCGGCTCCAGCCGAATTGGTTTCTCAAGATCGTCCACCAAAGCGGTACAGGCTTGGCGGGCAGTCCCATTAATCAGCATGGCGCAAGCGCCGCACACTTCCTCCAAACAATTCGCGTCATAGCTCACGGGAGTGGATTCCACACCGCCGCGAGTGAACGGCCTCTCTGCGATGTCGCGTAAACATATGATGACGTTCATGTGCGGACGATAGCGCAGCTCGTATTCTTCCCAGCGCACGGATTCGTCCGGCCGCTGCTGGCGCTTGATTCGTACGATAAATGTTTTTTCCGCCATGGTGCCTCTTAAAACGCTTTCAGTCCCTACGTCTTTGCTGTGTACTTGCGCTCGCGCAACGGCAACAGCGAGGTGTCCACTGGCTCGTAGTCGAGAATGATTTTTCCGCCGTTATACCTGGCCTTGGTGGTTTTCAGCCAATTCGCGTCATCTCGTTCCGGAAATTCCGGCTTGTAGTGCGCGCCGCGAGTCTCGTTACGTGCGAGCGCTCCGAGCGTGATAACCCGAGCTAGTATCAACATGTTTCCAAGTTCGCGCACAAAATTCAGCGTCTGATTAGCCCACTGTGTGCGGTCCTGCAAGTTGATGCGTGCGAACCGCTCGCTCAATTCGTCAAGCTTCACCAGAGTTTTTTCCAGGTTGGCGTTGTAGCGGATCACCGTGACGTTTTCGGTCATCATGTCGCCCATCTCGCGCCATATCGTGATGGGATTTTCCGTTCCCTTGTGTTGATTCAGCAAAGCGTCCGTGATGTCCTGTTGCCGCACGCGTTCACGCTCGAAAATCGCAGCCGGAACGCTTTCACATCCGTTTTCAAGTCCTCGCGAATACTTCACGGCGGCGGGGCCTGCCAACATTCCGCCGTAAATACAAGAAACCAGCGAGTTCGCGCCCAACCGGTTTGCGCCGTGATATTGGTAATCGCATTCACCCGCCGCGTAAATTCCCGGGACGTTGGTGGCTTGATTCTCGTTGTCAACCCAAAGCCCGCCCATGGTGTAGTGCATGGCCGGAAAAACTTTCATGGGCTCTTCGTGCGGGTCCACTCCCACAAATTTTTCGTAGATTTCGAGAATGCCTTCGAGCTTTCGGTCGAGAACTTCGCGCGGAATGTGTGTGACGTCGAGATAAACCGCCGGCTCTCCAACGAGTCCCATCTTCAGCTCGAAGACTATTTTGTGGATCGCGCGAGTAGCTACGTCGCGCGGGACCAGATTGCCGTACTTCGGGTACCATTGCTCCAAAAAGTAAAAGCGCTCGCTTTCCGGAATGTCTTTTCCGCGGCGCGTATCTCCCGCCTGTTTCGGAACCCAAACGCGGCCGCCTTCGCCTCGCGCCGATTCGCTCATCAACCGGCATTTGTCTTCGCCGGGAATCGCAGTTGGATGGACCTGAATGAACTCACCGTTGGCGTAATACACACCTTGCTGAAATAGCGCAGATTGCGCAGAGCCAGTGCAGACGACAGAGTTAGTCGAGCGGCCGAACACGGCGCCGATCCCTCCGGTACAGAAAATCGCCGCGTCGCACGGAAACGTGCGAATCTCCATGGTCTTCAAATTCATCACGCAAATGCCGCGGCAAACGCCGTCGTCGTCAAGAACTGCCGACAGAAATGTCCAACCCTCGAATTTCTTAACTTTATCTTCGGACTCAAAACGCCGGACCTGCTCGTCAAGCGCGTACAGCAGTTGCTGGCCGGTAGTAGCTCCTGCAAAAGCTGTGCGATGGAAAAGCGTGCCGCCGAACCGCCGGAAATCCAGCAAACCCTCCGGTGTGCGATTGAACATCACTCCCATGCGATCCAGCAAATCGATAATCGCGGGCGCCGCCTCGCACATTCCCTTCACTAGCGGTTGATTGGCGAGGAAGTCGCCGCCGTAAATCGTGTCGTCAAAATGCTTCCAGGTAGAATCGCCTTCGCCCTTCAGGTTTTTCGCGGCGTTGATACCACCCTGCGCGCACACCGAATGCGAGCGTTTCACCGGAACGATCGAAAACAAATCGACCGGAACTCCGGACTCCGCCACGCGTATGGTCGCCATCAGGCCGGCCAACCCGCCGCCCACTACTATGATTTTAGGTACCGTCATTGAACGTAGCCACCGAGAGGAAACCAAGCGTAGTGAAATCCGAGTACGATAACGACGCCCGCGAGCGTGCACGACACGCCCACCAGCGCGCCAACCCATCCAGCCGCACGTTGCGCTTTAGGAGTGATCGCAATCCCCCACTTGCAGGCAAAATTCCAAAGCCCGTTGCCAAGGTGGAACGAACACGCGACGACTCCGATGATGTACGCAGCCACGTACCACGGATTCGCCATATCCTCAGCGACTCCAGCGTAACGCGTAACGCCATGCCCAGCGAATCGCTCGGTGTAAAGGTGCCAGCCGATAAACACAAACGCGATCAATCCCGTCCAGCGTTGCAGCACGTACATCCAGTTCGACATCCATGGATGGCTCAGCGCGTTGGATTTCCCCTTCGACCAAATATAAAAGCCGTAAAGGCTGTGGAAGAGTATCGGAATCCAAAGCACCGCCGCTTCTACAACGATGCGCCACGGGACGGTTTGCAAATCGCCGGAAACTTGATTGTATTTTTCGACGCTAACCAGAGCGTAGCTGTTCGACCAAAGATGATCGAGTAGATAGGCTCCAATGGGAATTACGCCGCTGAGGGACTGTAGTTTGTCCAGAATATAACTTGTTTTAGATTCAGCCGTTGCGGCCGACATGCACACTCCGAAATAGTTTTGTGGACAACTAAAGTATAAGCAGCCATGGAGAAGTTTGCAAGAACGCCCAACGCTAAAATCGATATATACATTCCAATTGGTTTACTCGAACGGGTCATGAATCACTGGCTGGTCTCGTTATGAATGCAACACACGGCCTATACACGACGATTGCGCGCGAAACCCTCGTGCTAGACTCGCCAAAGGCGAGCAAGAATGGCTAACGAATTCATCAACGAACTGAAGAAATGGGCGAACGAAATCGTGCGCAGCAGCGCAGCCGGCAATTTTGTCGGAATGCATCGCGCCGTGGAGATGATCGCCAAGCATTTCGTGGTGCAACCTCACGAAGTAGCCATCCTTGTAGCCATGCCCGACGAACGTTTTCTGCGGTTCGTCATGCCGGAAAACCTGCAGGGCATGGGCCAGATCCCTTTGACCAGTTCCAATTCGTTGGCTGTGCGCACTGTCCGCGAGCGGCGCCCCGAGATGACCAATCATTTCTCCGCCGTGCCGCACTCCTCCGTTTTTGAGGCCGTCCCGATTTCTGAGGACAAGCGCGGTGTGCCAATTCAAAAAATTATGAGCGCGCCAATTCTGCTTGATAAGAAAGTAGTGGGCGTAATTCAAATCTCGCGCAAAGGCGCTTCTCCGTCCGAGGCCGGGCCCGATTTCGTGCCCCAACAACTGCGCGAGCTCAAAAACATCTCCGATACGCTTGCCCCTTGCATTCCTCTTTGCGCCAAGGAAACTGAGCTTCAGGGCTCGTAAGCCTAGCTCGGAGTGTCGCGCGCACGGCGAAACTTTCCAGAAACAACCGTGTTTAATAGTGTGGTGCAACTCATGGCTGTACTTCGCCATCTTTAGTAGAAGACGAATACGCGATTTGAGGAACTTTTAAAGCATTTCTGGTGAATTAGCTAGGAGCTACGGGAGACCAACAATGGCTATCGACTTTGCCAACCGCATGAGCCGCAACTTAACAACCACGCTGGCAATCAGCGCACTGGCGCTTGGGTTTTGTTTGAGCCCGATGCCGGCTTCGGCTCAGCAGGACCAACAGAATCCGTCGCAACAACAGCAAGATCAACAGCAGCCGGCGCAGCAGCCGCAGAACCAGCCACAGGCACAGCAGCCACAGGACCAACAGCAACCGCCGGATCAACAACAGGATCAAATGAACCAGCAGCAGGATCAGGGCGCTCCGCCTCCAGACGAGGCTCCGCCTCCTCCGGATGATCGCGGACCCATGCCTCCGGCAGACCGTCGTCGCGACGTTGCACCGCCTCCGCCGCCTGACAATAATTACGTGGTACCCGACACGCTCACTTTACCGTCCGGCACAGTCCTCCAGGTCCGCAACAGCGGCTGGCTGTCGAGTGACCGGAACAAACCGGGCGATCAAGTCATCATGACTCTGGCCCAGCCGCTTGTCGTGAACGGCTTGGTAGTCGCCAGGCGCGGTCAGACTGTAATTGGAACGGTCGAGAACGCAGAAAGGGCTGGCCGTGTAAAAGGAGTTTCCAAGCTCGGTTTGCAATTGGCGCAGTTGACGCTGGTCGATGGTCAACTCATCAATGTGAAGACGACTTTGATCAACGCAACTGGCGGCACTTCGAACGGGCGTGATGCATTGGCTATTGCAGGCACTACCGGAATCGGCGCAGGAATCGGCGCAGCAGCCGCGGGAGGCCCGGGAGCCGCGATTGGCGCGGGAGCCGGATTCGTTGCCAGCGTGGCAGGTGTGCTGCTCACGCGCGGCCGACCAACAATCATTCCTCCGGAATCTTTGCTGACTTTTAGACTCGAAACACCTATCACGGTATCTACAGCGTATGGACAGATGGCCTTCAGGCCAGTCACTTCGACCGATTACGCCCCAAAGCCGCGGCCCAGACAAGTCGTCCGGCCTTATTATCCTTATCCATACCCGCCACCGTACGCGTACTACCCATATCCTTACCCATATCCATACCGCTACTACCCGTGAGCTCTTAACAGTCAGCTCGGTTAAGACCAAGCCATCCAAAGGGGACTCGCTAAACCGAGTCCCCTTTTTTCGTTCGGGCGATGTTTATTTGAAACTGCAGCCAACACCCCTTTATTATCCCGAAGCAATAAGCCAGAATTAGCCTTTCATAGCGCCGGCTTCAGCCCGGCATCTTGGCTTTAAGCATCGTAAAATTTGGTGCCTGGAAATGAAAACGTCTCGTGTAAATTCACTCCTATTTCTCTCCCTTATCTTGCTATGCGCGTCGGCTTTCCTCAACGCTCATACGGACGACCATGGAGTTCTACTCTTCGCGGCGCGAGCAGTGCAGAAAGAGCAAACCCCGCAAACCAAAACCATCACCTTGCTCGATACCACCGACTCGCACGGCCACATCCTTCCATGGGATTACTACGAAAATCAGCCCGCCGACCTCGGCCTGGCCAAGATCGCCACGCTCGTAAAGCAGGCGCGAGCCGACGCGCCTGACGCTTTGCTGCTCGATTGCGGTGACACCACCGAAGGCACGCCCTTTGCCTACTATTTCGCCCGAAAAGACACAGCCAAGCCAAATCCTGAAATCCTTGCTTTCAACGCGATGCACTACGACGCAATGGCCGTCGGCAATCACGAATTCAATTTTGGCCTGGACGAAATGTGGAAAGCCAAACGCGAATCAAACTTCCCCTGGCTAGCCGCAAATATCAAGCAGACGTACAAAAATGGGGTGCCGTTTTTCCGTCCGTACTACATCAAGAACCTTGCGGGAATCCGCATCGGAATTGTCGGTTTTGTGACCCCTGGAATCACGCGCTGGGAGATCCCGGCAAATTACAAGGGTTATGAATTCGAGCCGATTGCGGAAGCCGCGAAAACCGTAATTCCGGAAGTCCGCAAGCAGGTCGATTTGTTGGTGGTTATCATGCACTCGGGGCTCGACCGGAATCCCGAAACGGGAATTGCGCCTGCTTATGCCCCAGCAGATGCCGAAAACGCAGCCTGGGAGCTCGCCGAGCAGGAACCTGGTATCGATGTGATTTTCTTTGGCCATACGCATCGAGAGCTCCCCGAAAAAGTGGTAAACGGCGTGCTGATGTCGCAGCCGAAGAACTGGGGCATTTCCTTCTCGCGCGCGGAAGTGAAAATGTCGCGAAACGCCGGCGGCACGTGGCACGTGGAGTCCAAGCATTCGCAAACCATTCCGGTGACTCCTGAAGTCCGGCCCGATCCGGAAATCTCGAAGCTGATGGAGCCATATCAAGCTGAAGTGCAGAAATATTTGGACACTCCGATAGCAACGTCGGCAAAGAATTTAAGCGGCGAATACGGTCGCTATCAGGATGAGCCCTTACTCGATCTGATTCACAAAGTTCAGCTGGAAGCGGGACACGCGGACGTTTCCATGGCCACGATTTTTTATCCAGGAGTGGAATTCCCGGCTGGCCCGGTGACCGTCCGTGAAGCCTCGGCTCTTTATATTTACGAGAACAAACTTTACACTGTGGAAATGACGGGCGCCCAACTAAAGGATGCGCTCGAGCACGCGGCCAGCTTTTTTCCCGGGTGGCCCGTGCCGCAGGGCCAAAATCTGCGCCTGCCGGGATACTACGCGGATTCCGCGGAAGGCGTTTCCTACGTGATCGATCTTACTCAACCTGTCGACCAACGAATTCGCGATCTCACGTTTCGCGGCGCACCACTCTCGGCTGACCACAAACTGCGCGTGGCCATCAATAATTACCGCTATTCCGGAGGCGGCGGTTACTCGGTCTATCAAGGATTGCCAATCGTGTACCAGTCGAGCGAAGAAATTTCAGAATTGCTCGTCGATTATCTAAAACGCACGAAAACTGTGCCACCTGTCGCAGACAACAATTGGAGAATCGAGCCCCCCGAAGCGCTCGTGGCGATTGAAAAAGCCGCCGACGAAGAGAGTAAGCGCGACGCGACCAGATAAGCTGTAACGTCAGAGAAATATTTCGGCTGCTTTGGGTTTATCATTCCGCGAAAGCTCAATTAGTGATTGACTTAGCTGCGTACGCTTGTTAATTTCCGAACGCGTTAGATTTTTCAGACTCAATCGAGTGGAGGAACCGCAACCCGGCACATGGCGTTCGTAGCGAAGAAAATTTTCCTCACCAAGGGAGTTGGGAAACATCGCGAGAGGCTTTCCAGCTTCGAACTCGCGTTACGTAACGCAGGAATTGCCGCGTGCAACATCGTCCGCGTCTCTTCGATTTTCCCTCCCTACTGCAAACTGATCTCCCGCAGTGAAGGCTTGAAGCACATAAAACCCGGCCAGGTCGCGTTCACTGTGATCAGCGAAAACCAAACGCGCGAACCGCATCGATTAATCGCTGCGGGCGTCGGCCTCGCTTTGCCAGCGGACAAATCCATGTTCGGATATTTGTCGGAGCATCATTCGTTCGGTGAGAGCGAAGAAATCGCGGGGGAATACACCGAAGAACTCGCCGCGGAAATGCTAGCCACTACTCTAAACGTGGAATTCGACCCGGATCTTTCCTGGGACGAGAAAAAAGAAGTCTATCGCATCTCCAACAAAATCGTGCGCACCATGAACATCACGCAATCCGCCGTTGGCGATAAACGCGGCCTGTGGACCACAGTCTTAGCCGCTGCCATTCTGATCGGTGAAGACGACTAATCCGCTGTTTGCCCACGCTTTTAGTTAACTGCTTTCGGTCCCTGTTGAAATCATTCGACCGGAGACTTTCATTGGAAGTTAGCGGCAAGGTCGCGATCGTTACTGGCGCTGGAGGCGGGGGATCGGGCCGAGCTATAGCCAAGCGATTAGCTCGCGAGGGCGTTTCCGTGGTCGTGAATGACATCGACGAAGCCGGGGGGCGCGAGACGGCACGCCAAATCGAAGCTGAACGCGGAAAAGCCGCGTTCTTTCAAGCCGACGTATCCACCGAATCGCAGATTAAAGCGCTCATCGCTTTTGCCGAATCTGCTCTCGGCGGGCTCGACATCCTGGTAGATAGCGCCGGAGCCCATTTTTCGCACGGTCCTTTGGAAAACTGGTATGAAACGATACAAGGCAACTTGATGGCCTCCGCATTCGGCACTCTTCAGGCTATCGAATCTATGGGCAAGCGCGGTGGAGGCGCGATTGTGAATTTCAGTTCCACTTCCGCGCTGGGACACGGACAAAAGCATTCCCCTTGGCCTGCATACGACATTGCCAAAGCCGGGATTATTCGTCTGACCACGACGATGGCCTGGCTTCAAGAAAAAGAACGAATCCGCATCAATTGTATTGTCCCAGCCTGGATCGCATCCGAAGAGGTAAAGGAATTTGGGGAAGCACTCACACCGCAACAGCGCAAAGAACTCGGCGCGCCGGAAGTTCTTCTGAGGCTCGACGAGATTGCGGACGCCGTCCTCGAACTAATTACGAACGATAATCTGGCTGGCCGCGTAATGGTCTTGTGGAACGGCGAACCCCGGCCTCTGATAGCGGAAGGCGACCCAGGCTACGCTAAATTTGAATAGGCCCCGTCACAGATCTGGCTGGCCGCGTGCGGATTCTATGTGTGTGACTGAGCGGACCTAGGCCAGGCTACAAGCACAGCGGCGGCAGCCAAGACCGGCAATAATCCTGCCGAAAGGTAAACAGGCGCGTGCACAATCGCCGACGCAACGATAACGGCAGTCCAAAGCACGTCGTTTGCGACGAAATACTTTCGATTCATGCGATTCTCCGGTGGAGTATCGGCTTGGGAAACATGGTATCGCGCAAGTGCGATAAACGCTTACCTTTTTCCGGCCGGCTTTTGCTGGGACACAGGACGCGTTGATTCGCTGCTCGATTTTCGATCGGGTTTTAGATAGCCGATGCGTTCGAGCACCGCACCTACGATTAGAGGAAGCGCGACCGTAGCATCATCCAACACTTCAGCAAATCTGCCGCCTTCTTCCAGCGGAACAAACTTCCCCCACGAAACAGCTTCCGTATAAGTGCTCCCGGACAATCCGCCCCAATTCACCGGCTCGGGACAGATGCGCAATCCATAGTTGTAACGCTTCAGCGGAATATTTTCGTAGCCGCGTCGCGCAAGCAGCTCAGCATAAACTCCAAACTGCTGTGCCCAGTTACGTGGAACACCGCCTCCAACGGTTAAAATTCCCATGCGTTTGGTTGCCAACATGGTCGAGGCATAATGTTCGAAATCGAGATAAGGATCGAAACGCAGCGGCGGCTTCCCTTCCTTCTTGCGTTGCCGTTGATACAACGCGAAGTCAATGCCAAGCTCGGAATCGGTGAAGGCCGGAACGAAAACCGGAACGTTGTGTTCCACGCACGATTTCAAAATGCCACGACCTTTCGCGTGCTCCTGCAAATATTCGCCCATGCGCCGGTTCAGTTTCCAACTGCACACCGTTTCTTCGGAATCCCAGCGCTGCAGAACGTGATCGACAACCACTTCCACGGCGTCCAGATTCACTTCCGGCTCCAGCGAATCGTAAACGCGGTTGTAACCGGCCAGGAAAAGCTCGTTGTCGTCCATTTTTGCGTCATAACGAAAATGCGAGCGTCCCGTTGCCTCCACCAGTCCGTGAGCCATCAACGCGCCCGTGGACACGATCGCTTTCACAATACCGGACTCGACCAGATCGCAAAAAACGAGGCCCATTTTCCCAACGGTAAGTGCGCCCGATAGAGTCATCACGATAAAACAATCCTTATCGCGCGCCATGGCTTCCAGCACGTCGGCGGCGTCGCCGATTTGCCGCGCGGTGTAGGCGGTTTGCCCCATAGCTCGAACCATCTCGTCAATCGTGCGAATGCGAGAGAGGTCCAGCGGAAAAATAGGAGTGAGGCGGTCTTCGATTGGGTCGTGTAATGTGCGCCTCGTGACGCCCTTTTTCTTTGCCATTCATCGCCCTCGCAGGTAATGTATGTTTCCCGAGAGAACTCGGGAGCACAAAATTGTTCGTTACGGCCTTATTGATATTACAAATAGGGCTGGTGCAAAAGAAAAATTTCCGATTAGTTCAAGGGGCGCCCGCATTATGTCACGATACACTCCGATGCCGCCTGACAATTTCGGCGGCCTGCCGGAAGAACATTCCACCTACGAAACTTCGCGAGCCGTAATTTTCCCCGTTCCACTCGAACGCACCACCACTTATGAACGTGGAACACGTAATGGTCCGGCGGCGATTATCGCGGCAAGTCGCCACATGGAACTTTACGACGAAGAATTACAGCTCGAGCCCTACAAGGAAATCGGCATCGCCACGCAGCCTCCCATCGACACGCAAGACGGAACTTTGAACGAAGTGATGACCGAACTTTTCACCGCGCAACTTGCGCTGCTCGATGACGGCAAATTCCCTGTCGCGTTGGGCGGCGAGCATGGATTGACGCCTCCACTCGTGTCCGCTACTGCCAGAAAATGCAAAGATCTCTGCGTGTTGCACATTGGCGCGCACGCCGAGTTGCGTGATGAATACCAAGGCAATCCCGCCAGCCACGCCTGCGCCATGCGACGCGTGGTGGAAACTTGTCCCGCTGTGCAAGTGGGCGTGCGTGCCCTTTCGGACTCGGAAGCGAAAGCGATTCCACATTTGCGCACAAAAATTTATTGGGCCAAAGACATCGTACGCGCTCCGGTGAAAACCTGGATCGCGAAAGTTTTGGAGGACCTGGGCCCTCGCGTTTACCTGACCATTAATCTTGATGGCTTCGATTCCTCCGTGGTCCCCTCCACTGTTGCGCCGGAGCCCGGTGGATTGGACTGGCACCAAGTAACGTCGCTCGTGCGCGCGGTAGCGGATCACAAGAAAATCGTTGCCATGGACGTGACAGAACTTGCACCGCGGCCCGGCTATCACGCGGCTGACTTTCTTGCGGCGAAGCTCGTTTATAAGTCCCTGGGCTATATTTTTTGCCAGTCTTAATGAGAGGAGATTTGATCATGACGAATATGGCATCGTGGATTTTCCTAACTCAGCACCCGGTAACGCAGCGCGACGTAGTGGTGTACGTGGAGACTCATTCACTTGTGTGGTGGCTCCTAATCGGATTAATCGCGGGTTGGCTCGCCGGCACCGTCGCTCGCGGACGGGGATTCGGCTGCGTCGTTGACGTTATCCTCGGCCTCATCGGCGCCGTGATCGGCGGATGGATTTTTCAACGCCTCGGAATCGGGGTGTTTGGATTCTGGGGTAGCCTGGCTGCCGCCACGGTGGGCGCAATCGTTCTCGTCGCGATTGCGAGATTGTTCGCCGGCGGCCGCGAGGATTAATTAGAGTCCGACACATTCACGCTCGATCCGCTTCATCGATATGCGTAGGCCTTCACCGCTTCAAGCCCTCGTGTGATACGATTGCATGTTAGCTAAGGAAAAAAGAGATTTCCTGCCGCGAACACTGAGCGAGAAAGCCGGAAAGACTTGAGCCAAACATCATTGTGGGCCATTCCGCTGGGCGGTTTGGGCGAGTTCGGCATGAATATGCTCGCCCTTCGCTTCGGCGACGAAATTATTGTCATCGACGCGGGCTTGATGTTCCCCGAGCAGGAGCTGCTGGGCGTTGACATCGTTATTCCCGACATCACCTACCTGAAGCAAAACAAGCGCATGGTAAAGGCCATCGTGCTCACACACGCGCACGAAGACCATATCGGCTCGATTCCTTACATTCTCCCTGAGTTGAACGTTCCGATTTATGGAACGCAATTCACTCTGGCCATCGTAAAGAAAAAACTGGAAGAGCACGGCCTGCTGGAATCCGCGAAGTTGACCGAAATTGCGGCAGGCGATACCACCACCATCGGGCCATTCTCCATCGAATATTTGCACGTTACGCACAGCACCGTTGACTGCGTTGCGCTCGCCGTACGTACTCCCGTCGGCGTGATCATACACACCGGCGATTTCAAAATCGATCCCACGCCGGTAGATGGCAAACCATTCGACCTGCACGCCTTCGCGCGTTACGGACAACAGGGCGTTCTTGCGCTTTTCAGCGACAGTACAAATGTGGAGCGCCCCGGATTCACGCCCTCCGAGCGGGCCGTTATCGTTCGCCTGGAAGAACTATTCCGCGCCGCGCCTAAAAAAGTAGTCGTCTCCTGCTTCTCCAGCTCGGTGCATCGCATTCAGCAAGTGATTGACATCGCCAGAATGGTCGGCCGAAAAGTGGGCTTCGTCGGTCGCAGCATGGTGGATAACGTTGAAATCGCGCACAATCTTGGGAAGTTACGTATTCCGGACGGCAGCGTCGTTCGCCCGCAAGACATAAAGACCTACGATCCGCACAGGCTTGTAGTTTTAGCCAGTGGGACGCAAGCCGAGCCGCTTTCCGCGCTTTCGCGCATCGCCGTCGACAATCATCGGCTGATGAACATCACTGAGAACGATACCGTGATTCTGTCCGCGCGAATTATTCCCGGCAACGAGAAGAATATTTTCCGCATGATCGATCATCTCTTTCGCCGCCGCGTGTTGGTTTATTACGAAAGCGGCAGGTCAGCTCCGATTCACGTCTCCGGCCACGCCAGCCAGGAAGAAATGAAAATCTTGCTGCAACTCGTGAAGCCGAAATATTTCATTCCCGTGCACGGTGAATACCGGCAGCTTTTCCGTCACGCGGCATTGGCCGAACAACTGGGCGCCGTCGGCGCGGAGATTTTCTTGATTGAAAGCGGCCAGCCCATCGAGTTCACCGCCGACGGCAACGCGCGCAAGCGCGAACCAGTCACGGCCGGCCGCGTCTGCGTGGATTCCGGCTCGTTGGAAGAAATCGAAGATGTAGTAATCCGAGACCGCCGCCACCTTTCCGAAGACGGCGTAGTGGTTCCCATCATCGCCATCAATAAGCACACCGGCAAAATGGAGATAGCGCCTGAAATCGTCACTCGCGGTTTCCTCCCTTCCGAAGACGGCGCCGAAATTCTTTCGCAAGCGCGCGATGTGATTCTGCGGACAGTGGAACAATCCAGCCAGGAAGAAAAGACGGACTGGAGCGTAATCAAGGAAAAAATTCGCGCCGACTTGAAGCGCTTCCTCAACAAGCAGACGTCGAAGCGCCCGTTAATCCTGCCCGTGATTTTAGAAGTATAATTTTTCCGCGAGAGCTACGTCGTGAAGACTCCCGCCGTAAAATTCACCCTGCGCGACTATAAGCCCGACGATTTCGGCACCTTGTACGAGATCGATCAAGCCTGCTACGAACCCAGCGTCGCCTATTCAAAACGCGACATGCGTGTCTATCTTCAATTCCCCGGCGCTGCATGCATCCTGGCGGAAACGTCACGCGAAGTTACTGGCTTCTGTATTAGCGCGCGCCAGCGCACGAGAGGGTACATCGTCACCATCGATGTCCTCGAAAAATATCGGAAATCTGGGATCGGCTCCGCATTGCTATGCGAAGTGGAACGCAGACTGGCCGCCAATGGCGTGCGCGAAGTAGGTCTGGAAACGGCAACTGATAACGAATCCGCAATTGCCTTCTGGAACAAGCACGGCTATCGTACCCTCGGCGTTGAAAAAGGATATTACCCCGGCGGTCGCGACGCATTTGCAATGACAAAAGTCCTAGTTCCCCGCGCGCGCGCATCGAAAGAAGGTAGGTAAAGAATGTTATTGTGGCAAGCCATAATTCTGGCGATTGTGCAGGGCTTGACTGAGTTTTTGCCGGTCAGCAGCAGCGCTCATTTGATTTTACTTCCCTGGCTGTCCCACGGCCACATCCCTGACCCGGGCTTGGCATTCGACGTAGCCCTGCACCTGGGAACTTTAATCGCGGTCGTTCTGTATTTCTTGCGCGAATGGGTGCAGCTAATGCTCTGTGGACTCGGCTTTCACTATCCTCAGCGCGCACCTGAACATCAGGTTATGCAGAATCGCCGTCTCTTCTGGTATTTGGTGGCCGGAACTGTTCCAGGCGCATTGGTAGGATTTCTCTTCGAGCATCGCATTGAAGAATATCTGCGCGATCCAGTTCCCATCGCAATCGCCATGATCGTAATCGCTCTCCTGATGTGGTACGCGGAGTATGTCGGCCGCAAAGACCGTCACATCGAGCAGACCTCGCTCGGCGACTCTCTCATAATCGGGACGGGGCAGGCACTGGCGCTCTTTCCCGGCGTGTCACGCTCCGGAATCACGATTTCCGCGGGGTTATTTCGCGGTATGACCCGCGAAGCCGCCGCACGCTTCTCGTTTTTGCTCGCCACGCCCCTAATCGCGGGCGCGGCCGCGGTGGAAGTTCCCAAACTCATCAAAGCTCATCGTGCCGGCGCGCTGGATTTGCCGATGTCCACTTTGGCTATCAGTATCGCCGTTTCGGCAATAGTCGGCTATATCGTCATCGCCTTCTTTTTGCAGTATTTGCAAACACGCACTTTGAAGATCTTTATTTACTACCGAATCTTGTTTGGTATAGTCGTTTTGTTGCTCGCGTTTCTCCCATTGGGCTTCGCGCGATAGCGCCCGCGCCGCCCGGTTGTTACGCGTGAGCCTTCCCCATTGTTTGCGCTCGGCCTGAAAAAGGTTCGAGTTAATCCGCTCCGTGAGCGCGATCCAGCACTCCGCAGTTAGGATCGCCCACGGCGCCGATGTTCAATGCGAAATTTCAAAGGGGAGCTTGTGCGCATCCTGTCACCAACCGAAAATAAACGCTTTAATGAACTGATTGGATTTGTCGGCCTTAGTCTCGCCATTCTCATCGCGCTGAGTCTGCTCTCGTATTCTCCGCATGACATTTCTTTCAATGTCTCGGCTCCGCCGCCCGGCTCAGGCCCCGCCAGAAATTGGATCGGCCCCGTTGGCGCGCACGTGTCCGACCTCTTCTTCCAATTCTGCGGCTTCAGCGCTTTTCTATTTCCAATCGGCATGTTTATCGTGGCTATGCGCTGGTTTCGCAGCCAAGCATTTGAGGCTCCCGTAGCGAAGCTCGTCGGCGCCACGATGCTTCTGCTCTCCTTTTCCGCCGAGTTAACCCTGATACACATGCCGGATGTTCGCGGCGTTCTGTCTCCGGGCGGTTTGTTGGGCACCGTTCTTGCGCAAGGTCTGCAAGCGGCGCTGAATCCAATTGGAGCGCATTTAGTTTCCATCGTACTGATCCTCACTTCTCTCTTCCTCACTACGAGCTTCTCTTTGCGGGCGGCCGCTCATTGGATGAAAAAGCCTATGACGGCCAATGGCATCGTCGGTAAATGGATGGCCAGGCTCGCCGAATGGCGTGAAGAAAGAGAATCTTCACAATTAAGAAAGCGAGTCGAGGAAATCAAGATTGCGGGCCGTCCCGCAGTTGCGCAACAGCGCGTATCGGCAAAAGAACTACCAGCGCTCGAAGATGTTCACGACGATGACGAAGATGTAGACGACGAAGCCAAGGAATCGCGCCGCGCCCCCGCGGTAATCAAGTTCCACGAGCTCGAAAAAGCCGCTCTCCCGAAGAAAACTGGCAGCGACCCAAAAATTTCTCGTGGAAAGACAATCTACAAACTTCCCTCCAGCTCGTTGCTACAAATGGCCGAACGCGGCCAAAAGATGGACGAAAGCCAGTTGAAAGAATGCGCGCGCGCCATCGAACAAAAATGCGCCGAATTCGACGTAGCCGGCCACATCACGCAAATCAATCCCGGCCCGGTGGTGACCACGTTCGAATTGAAGCCCGAGGCGGGCATCAAATACAGCCGTATTACAGGCCTGGGCGATGACCTATGCCTGGCGCTAAAAGCCGAATCAATCTTGATCGAGCGCATCCCCGGCAAATCCACCGTTGGCATCGAGGTGCCCAATGTGCATCGCGAAACCATCGCCTTGCGTGACGTAATGGAATCCCCGGAATTCAGCCACTCACCTTCTAAACTTACGCTGCCCTTCGGAAAAGATTTGATTGGCCGCATACGCGCCGGCGATTTAACGCAGATGCCGCACTTGCTTATCGCGGGTTCTACCGGAACGGGCAAGAGCGTCTTCATCAATTCCCTACTGATGGGCATGCTCTTCAAAGCTACGCCGGATGAATTAAAGCTCGTCCTGATCGATCCAAAGCAACTTGAACTCGGTTTATACGCCGACATTCCGCACTTGTTCACACCCGTGGTCACCGATCCAAAAGTTGCGGCCAACGTGATGCGCAACGCCACACGCGAAATGGAGCGCCGCCTGAAGCTTCTGGCGCAACGCGGCGTGCGCAACATCGAACAGTACAATCGCACTTTCGAGAAGGGTCAGTCGCTCTCGCTTTTCGACAATGTGGAAGAGGAAGAGCACAAACCGCTTCCCTATCTCGTCATAGTCATCGACGAATTGGCTGACCTCATGATGGTCGATACCAACGGTGTGGAAGAATCAATTACACGCCTGGCGCAGATGGCTCGCGCAGTCGGCATTCACTTGATTCTGGCCACCCAGCGTCCGTCGGTGGACGTGATTACCGGATTGATCAAAGCAAATTTCCCGGCGCGTATTTCTTTCCGCGTCGCCAGCAAAGTGGATTCCCGCACGATTCTCGACACCAACGGTTCTGAATCCCTGCTCGGCAAGGGTGATATGCTTTACCTCCCCGCAGGCTCGTCGAGACTTCATCGCATCCACGGCCCCTACGTGCACGAATCCGAAGTCGGTGCGGTATGCGATTTCTGGCGCGAGCAAGCCAAAGCTATTTACAACGAAGAATTGCTCAAGCCGCCCAAGGATGACTCATTTGCTGGCGGCGGCTCCGGGGCCGATGGCGGAGAAGAAGTTGACGACGATCTCTACCAGGAAGCTGTGCGCGTGGTCTGCGAAATGGGCCGCGCCTCAACCTCCACATTGCAGCGGCGCCTGCGCGTAGGCTACGGCCGCGCCGCCCGCCTGATCGATCTGATGGAGAAGGACGGTATCGTCGGCCCGCCCGACGGCGCAAAAGCCCGCGAAGTCCTGAAGAAAAAAGATTGGATGAAGGAATTTGACCAGTCGATGAAATAAGAGCCGAATCCAACGCTAGTCGGCACTATGTCTGATCTCGGAATCGCGCACAAAACCTCAGCAACTAAATGCTAGAACAGATCCTTCTCGCCTTGCAGGCATTCCAGGTTCTGTTTCTGTGGTTTCACGACTGGATTCCGCTCGGCCGCCTGAACGATGTCACCGCAGTTCGCCGCCACGACACGCTAATCCGCCTGGTGTTGGTAACCCTGATCCAAAGTGTGCCCTTCACAATTGGCCTATTCTACAGCGCGCGTTACTTCCACCAGCCGTATGCTGGTTGGCTCGACAAATGGCTTTGGATTAGCTACGGCGTGCTTTTCGTCGGCCAAATGCGCGCATGGTGGGTTCCGTATCTTTTCAAGCCCGAACCAGCGCGCGCCGAGCGCTATCGAAAAATGTTCGGGAACACCCACTCATTTCTTCCGCGGCGCAACGGCATCGTCCCCAATACCGCACATATCCTGCTTCATCTTGCGACCGCAGGTACCTTGCTCTGTCTTCTGCTGAAGGATTTCAAACAATAAATCGCTATACGCCGCAGCAAATCATCCACGCGGCCAAGAACGAAGACCGTTTTCTCTTTTCAGCGCTGCAACTTTTCCGTAGAATCTTAAGCTGCTCCCGTGCCGAGGTAGCTCATTGGTAGAGCGCGGCCCTGAAAAGGCCGGCGTAGCCAGTCCGATTCTGGCCCTCGGCACCATCCCAACTGCGCAGCGTCTCCTAGTAAGTCCCACTTCCCTTTGTATTTAATCGCGCCGCCGCCTTCTTGCGAGATGACGATCTCCTCAACATGTTTCGCGAGTTCCATTCGCATCGCTGCAGCATTGTCGCCGGATGAAAGCAGCTTACGCAGGTCGCGAATCTGCGTGTGGACACTACCCTCCCCAGGCCCGATGGTCTTCGCGGTCAGACCTGAGATTTCTGCCTCGCGTTCCGTGATCGCCTTCCGAAGCGACGGGCTGTCCATTCCATCGGCAATCATTCCTGCAAGGTTTTCAACCTCCGCTGCGAGTTTCGTTTTTCTCTGGCGCATGGTTTCAAGATCAGTGTCGATGCGCCCTAGGTGTTTCGAGAGTTCGACTTCGAGCCGACGAAAGCAGTAGCCGATCGCTTCGGGCGACAAAACGGCCTCTTGCAACTTCCCGAGTAGTTGGGTCTCAAGCCGGTCGGAACGAATACGGGGCCCGTTCGTTATCCGGCTAATCGTCCAAGTCAAATTCTTAATATGTGCAAACTTTTGCATTACTTAGCGAAGTCGGCAGCCGATGAATCACTCTCCCCTTTCTACGGAAACGATTTATCAAGCTACATGTTTACGAGACGCATTGGAGCGTGAATTGCACATAGACTTTCTACCTTCTGGGCCTGAGTTAGTGTGCGCTGTCGATGGTGAGAGATAGCACCTATCTTACAAGTGAGAACTGAACCCGAATAAATGAGAGGTGTGCCGTGATGAATTCTGGCAACGGTCGGTTTCTTGGCTTGAAAGGTTTCGTCGTCGTCGTTGTTATCCTGGGCGCCACTTTCCTTGGCGCGAAGCCTGCGTCTGCCGGCTCCACGGTCTACAATCAGCCCGCGAGCTTTCCTTCTGGCCAGGCGTGCCCCTGCTGGACCTCAGATCTCCCTTATTCAGGCGGTGGCTTCGTTACGTGGGACAACTTCTCGCTCAGCTCCACGACGAACATCACGTCCGCAACGTGGCAAGGCTTCTACTTCACTTATCCAACTGCCGGCAACGGTAGCCCGAATACGAATGAGTGGGGAATCTATTTCTATAGCAATGCGTCCGGTGCACCGGGTACATTCCTCGGCGGTTCAACCGTCTTGGCGTCGGCGGTGAGCGCAACCCTTGCTGGCACTTATACTGGAGCCTCAAGCATCTGCGGAGCCAACGGTTGTAGCGTCTATGATTTCAGTATCGCGGGCCTCTCCGCCTTCAAGGCCAATGCCGATACCGAGTATTGGTTCACCGTCGTGTCCTACCAGCCAACTTTCAGCCCTGTATTCACATGGGCTCTGGGCAGCGGCGGGGACGGAAGCTCCTATCAGTGTAGTTACAGCGATGGTACTAGCTGCTACACCGTAACTGGCGACCGGGCATTCAGCCTGGACGGAACCGCTGTTAGCGCCACTCCCGAGCCTTCGTCCATCTTGCTCTTTGGCACCAGCCTGCTGGGCTTGGCCCAATTCCGTCGGAAGCTATTCGGACGGTAATTCGAAACTGAGACCTCACAATTTTGCAGTGACGGGCGAGTCACAGACAACTGACTCGCGTTTCTCACGAGCGTTGACAAATAGTGGCTCAGGAGTTGGTGCGAAGTTCCCAGCTCACGAGCTAACGCCTGCAGCGCTGGCCGAGAGGATTCAGGAATCTGCTTCCATTCGATAAGTTTCAGTCGTAATTCTGTTCCGCGGGATTCTACCGCAGATTTCCGCCCGCCCACCCGCCGCGCACTAGTCTCCACTTCGCACCTTAGAGCGTCCAAGTGGGCAATGGCAAGTTCCGCGCCCCACTGCCAGTCTAAACTTTAGACTGGCAAGCATTTCGCTAGGCTGCACGTGTGAAAAATCCTTCAAAGGGAATCAC
Organism: uncultured Acidobacteriota bacterium; assembly: GCA_963714785.1. Classification (GTDB taxonomy): domain Bacteria; phylum Acidobacteriota; class Terriglobia; order Acidiferrales; family UBA7541; genus Palsa-295. The sequence continues at coordinate 301,485 of CAVQQE010000011.1, read as the reverse complement.
AGGACGGAATATTGCAGTTGGGAGCGGTTCCCGCCCTCGGCACCATCCCAACCGAACTCTTAATTCAGGGCGCCGCCAAAGTTGCTGCGATTGCATCCCCAGGGCTAGTGCCATGCTCAACGGTGGGGAGCATGCGGCTGCCCTCTCCGAATTCATTCCAAGCTTTGATCACCACCAGCGGTGGATGGGAGGCTGGCCTGAGTTGGGCGTTGGTATTTGTCCGGGTGATAGCGTCGCTGACTAAGCCGGCTAACATCCTGACGGGTTCGGCTATACCCCATAAGGTCACCGAGCTGATCGGCGTGCACCTTGAGAAGTTGCATCTGTGGAAGATGCATTTTGAGCTGCGGAAATCCCGGTACGAATGATGTCCAAATAAGTGGTGCCGTAACCTTGATACACCAGGCCCTGGGTGAACTGCGTTCCGGAGGGCGAAGTATCGGTAGTGGTGGGGTTCGTAATGACCGAGGGCTCCAGCTCCGTGTCCTCATGCCATTCGTTGAACGTGGTTATGTGAATCATTTTGTATCGAGTGTTGTTGGCATACGGTAGAGCTAGGTCGTCGAGGAAATTCATGAACATGGATCCCTCGGGCGCATTTGCGCTGGTCCTGCGGGCCAGAGCTGGATTGTTGGCACAGGTTTGGCGGACGGCTCGGTCGTTGTATCCAGGAGTGAGTGATGGAATGAAGTCGACGCCCAATTGTTGGACCGCAGCCAGGTATTCGGCGTACATGGTCGTGTGGAGCGCAAGAAAACCGTTGTCGTCCGAATATCCTGCATAGCCCACATACGTGTTGTAGCCGAAGATTCCGTCCCAGTTTGCAATGCGCGCGGGATCCGGTGGGACGACTGCGTAATATTCGTCGCCAATCAAATAAACGTTGAATCCGGCGGCCGTCATCGCTTGCCGGACGGACGACACCATCGGCTGAATGGCGGAGACCGGTGTCAACTGCGAGGAAGCATAAAAATAAACCACAGGCCTCGCTTGGCCCAGCGTCAGGTAACTCGCATTCGAGAAGTAATGCGCGGCAATGTATTGAAAATCCGAGACAATGGTGGTGACCTTGTCGGATGTCAAGTTGAAATCCGAGTTAAAACGGCTGGCATAATCATAAAAGATCGCGAACCGTATGTCCCCTATGTGCGGGTTGGTCAAAATGGTATTTTGAATCGTAGTGTCCTCGAAGTCATTCGGCATATCCCATAAAAGATCCCAGACATTGATTCCGGCTCCAGTGGACCACGCGATCTGCTGGGTCACCACGTCCTCGTCCTGCGAATTGTATGTGCCCAACGCAGGCAACTCGGTCGGTACCAGTTGTTCCCGGAGAGCTCCGTTGAAGCACTCCAAATAGTTCCAGCTACTGGTCTGATACCAAGGATAGTAGCTTGCAGAAACCAGGTACGGGCTTGGTTGTGGCGTGACGGTCAAAGTTGCATTGGCATTGTGGGAAAGCGCTCCGCTTACAGCCGCAAATTGAACGGTGAAGGTTCCAGCCGCTTCTGGCGCGGAAAACGTTATCTGCTGGGGTGATCCGGGAGAGAGCATAAATGGCGACGAAGGCGAGGAATTTATTCCGCTCGGAAAACCGCTAACCGAAACACTCACTTGCCCGGTGAAACCATTCAGCGCATTCACCGAGACAGTTAACGGCGCGCTTGTCCCTCCCACCTGCGTGGAAACCGAAGAAGAAGAGAGATTCATATGGAAGTCAGGTAACAGCGGCGGAGAGCTGGTACCGCCGCCGCACCCGGCTGTTACCAGTGCCTGAAGGCAGGCAAGTCCGGCCAGTACGCACACCCGGCGCGCTCGAACCGTTCGCGCGCACTGGTGTTGCACCAGACCGTTCGCGCAACAGTTCACTCGCACTAGCCCAGCGAAGCCCACCTCTATCCTCTGAGTCTTGTCTCTGCGCCCAATGCACTGTTGGATTGTGCTCGATGCCATGGCCTTCCGATACTCGTTCTGTGGGATAACTGACAAGTCAAATCCCACTAATGAGTTTGCGAATTGCTTTTCCCCGCGACGTAGCGACGATTATGGTCCGTCATCGATGACCGAAACCTAGTCATCAGCTCAAACGGTGAGATCTTGCTCTCACTTGCCGGCAATTCCAGTGATCCAGTATTCCCGGCGTTCGGTTCTGCCGCATCGACAAGGCTGTAGTCGCAACCGTCCACGTCGGGGTGATTTGAGTCGCACGGAATCAAAAGTACAGCGCGATCGTTACCCGCCGCGTCGAACGAGCTAGCGACAATCTCACCTCGGTCATTGATGTTTTCAGCGAATTGCACATGCAGACCGGAACGGTTCGAAATAAGAGCATTCAAATTGACGAGCGAGCCTTCCTCCCATAGAACAGCACGAGCGTTGTCAAAGTCACAGCCGGGAGCCGATGCACCCACGATTTGTGTCTGGTCATTGATCGCGCCCGCGACGCTGCACGTATCTGTGCCCACCACGCCAAGATCAATCATCTCCCCCACATTTTTCCAAAGAGTTCCGTGGTACACGGAATCTCCGCCAAGATATGCGTAGCCCACGGCTTCACCGGCAGCGTTCACTGCAAGGGCCCCGGTGTAGTCCCCTCCCAAAGAGCCACCCAGATCTTGTATCGATCCGCTCTCCCAGAGAAACGCATGCTGCTTTATGTCCCCGGTCAAATTTGAAGAGCCCACGATCTGTCCTTGGTCGTTTAGATCTTGAGCCAGGGTACACGTGCCGCCCAAGGTTCCGAGGTCCTGCATTCCTCGATCCCGGTCCCAAATGAACGAATCGGTGGTTAAGAAACCCGCAACACAAAACCCACTCGAATTCGAACTGATGTAGGACCACCCGATTACCTGCCCCGCCTCATTAATAGAGATTGCCTGGGCATCGGTTCCAGTGCCCAAGGTACCCAAGTCCTGCATGGTTCCTTTTTCCCAGATAAACGCGCGCGTTTGATATCCATAGGGCGCCCCGTATAGCCAATATATGCTCACGGCCATGGAATTGGCGTCAGGGACAGTATTCAGCGCCGCCCCAGCCACCTGGCCGCGGCTGTTAACAGCATTAGCTTCGCTCTCATATCCGCCCTCCGGCAATGTCTTCAGATCGATAATTTCGCCGTTCCGCCATAGCACGGCGTGTACCTCCGGTAGGCCTGAAAACAATGGATCGCTTTCGCCGTTTTCAGACAGTCCAGCGATGAGTCCGTTCGGAGTGATCCAGGTAGAGGCGCTGCTGCCGCCCCCAGGCAGCGCGCCCAGATCAGTCAGTACATCGTTCCGCCACTGGAATACGTGAGTAACATAGCAGTCCTCAAAACAGAAATTTGGTGCGAACGGGTCAGGGGTATTTGTATCTGCAAAGCCTGTCACCGCCCCGCCGTTGGTCAGAAGCGGGGACGAGCCAGATATCTCAAATCCATTGTCGCGGTCGAGATAACTCTGGGGCCCACCAAAAGTTCCCATATCGATAAGCTTGTAATGGTGATGTGGATGGGGCTGGTTTGTCGCGTTTAGGTCCGCAGAGTTTGCATTAGAAGTTGTAAACATGATCGTATAGTTCGCGCTTACATGAACTGCTGGTGATTCTGAATCAGTCACGGTCACAATTACATTGTACGAACCGGCTGCGCTGGGTGTTCCGCCGATCAAACCAGTGGATGATAGCCCTAAGCCGGGGGGCAACGAAGAACCCGGTGCTGCGGCCCAACTCCATGAGTACGGCTGCACACCACCACTGGCGGTGAGAACGAAACCAAAAACAAGCGGTAAGCAGTGCGTTATTTCAAGACAGTGAACATCGTATTTCTTTCCGACCGTTCCGCTTGGAGGTGGACCCGATGTGATTTCGAGCGCCCCTGAGGCAGTGACATTGATTGAGTTCGAAGTTCCAGTAATCGAAGCGGTCAGCGTATCCGTCGCGGTCACCGTCTGGACGCCAACAGTTTTCAATGTCGCCGAAAAGTTTACCGCTCCGCCCGTCAATGCGGAGTTCGCCGGTAGAACAGCTTGGGGATCTGTACTCGCAAAGTGCACCGTACCCGTGTAGTTCGTAACGATGTTGTTCGAAGCATCCAACGCCGCCACCATGAATCCAAATGCATTCCCGGTGACAGCGCTCGTAGGCGCGCTCACCGATAAGTGTGTCGCTGTCCGGCCGCTGACGTTGATCGAGCCTGAAATTCCGGAGATCGCCGTCACCGTGTCGGTGGCCGTGACAGTCTGCGCGCCAGCAGTTTTTAGTGTGACCGAAAACGTTCCCGCGCCGTTTATCAATGTGGTGTTCGCTGGCAGGACAGCCTGCTTGTCCGTGCTAGTAAAGTGGACCGTGCCGGAGTAAGTGGTTACAGTGTTGTTGGAGGCGTCCAAGGCGGTCACCGTGATGCTGAAAGCTGTTCCAGCCGTGACGGTGGCTAGCGCTGTCACGGAAAAGTGAGTTGCCATGAGAGCAGCCCGAGTGGTCCCACTACCGCACGCACTGAGGAGACACAAACTGCAAATTGTGGTTAGTAGCCACAAAGATGTTTTCATGGTGCCTCCTCAAGAATCTATTCTTTATGTGGACACGATTCAGAATGCTTTCGGCCGTGACTTCGGAGAGAGAGGATCCTGCGCGATTCAGATGTTTCGCCCTGTTCTCTCTACTTACACATGCGTAAATCAGTGGCGAAATCGATCATGATCAGTCTTCTTCGCGCTGGCCACCTGTGTGTATAATCCGGCAACGACTGAAGTTCAGCACTTGAGCATGTCTGCCACCCACGAAGTGACGCGGCTGCTTGCGGATTGGGCGAATGGTAACCAAGGCGCCCTAGATGCGCTCACTCCACTTGTTTACAAGGAACTACGTCAACTCGCCGCCGCCTATCTTCGGAAAGAACGCCAAGGCCACACATTGCAACCGACGGCGCTCGTGCATGAGGCCTACCTGCGGCTCGTCGATCAGACCCACCCAACCTGGCAAAACCGATCGCATTTCTACGGAGTGGCTGCGCGTCTAATGCGTCAGATCCTGGTGGACCACGCGCGTCGTAAACAAGCAGGTAAACGCGGAGCTTTTAAGGTGTCGCTGGACGAGGCGGTGAGCTTTCAGCAAGATCGAAGCCAAGACCTCCTGGCACTCGATATTGGTCTCGATGCACTTGGGAAGCTTGATCCGCGGAAATGCAAGGCGGTCGAACTCCGCTATTTCGGCGGCCTATCTATGGATGAAATAGCCAATTCGTTGAATATTTCCGAGATTACAGTTCGGCGCGACTTGAGGATGGCGGAAGCCTGGCTTCTCGAACAAATGCGAACTGAATAGGTGCCACTTGACTCCTGAACGTTGGGCGAGGATCGAGGAGTTGTTCCATCGCGCAGCGGAATGCGACTCGAAGGACCGCGCCGGTTTCTTGGACCAGGCCTGCGCGAATGACTCGGAAATGCGGCGAGAGATTGAGGCTCTGCTCTCCCATGATGAAATGGCAGCCGATTGTGTGCGAGCCGTCGTGCGCTCGGAACTCGCGGCCGTTGCTTTTCCTCACACAGGCGAAACCGTATCTCATTACCGCATCTTGGATGGGATCGGCGGCGGTGGTATGGGATTAGTGTATCGGGCAGAGGACATCCAGTTGGGCCGGCAGGTAGCTCTTAAGTTCTTACCGCAAGAGTCCGCCCAGGATGCGGGAGCGCTAGGCCGCTTTGAACGCGAGGCGCGCTCGGCGTCAGCCCTGGAGCATCCTAACATTTGCCCCATCTACGAATTCGGAGAGCACCAAGGTCAGCGATTCCTCGCGATGCAATTGCTGGAGGGGCAAACGCTGCGTGAATTGATTGCCGTAGCAGCTCACAAGCGACCACCGTTGGAAATCGGCAGGTTGCTCGAACTTGCTATTCAGATTGTGGATGGATTGGACGCTGCGCATCGCCAGTCGATTATCCATCGTGATATCAAGCCGGCAAACATCTTCGTGACCGTTCAGGGCCAAGCCAAGATCCTGGATTTCGGTTTAGCGAAACTTGTATGCGGTTCAAACGGCGCAGGAGCTGACTCGGAAAAGGACCCTGGCGACGCGGATGCAGAGACAAAGCGAGCTGATACCGAGCCGTTAGCGACTTCCGATCCGTTTCTCAGCCGAACTGGCGTAGCGATGGGCACAGCGGGTTACATGTCGCCGGAACAAGCACGCGGCGAGAAACTGGACGCGCGAACAGACCTCTTTTCGATGGGTCTCGTATTGTACGAAATGGCAACGGGGGAATGCCCATTCCAGGTAGATGGGGGCCCTGCGCTTAGCGGTTCCATCCCCAAGCACCGACCTATTCCGGCACGGCAATTGAATCCCAAACTTCCAATCAAACTCGAACAGGTCATTAGCAGGGCTCTCGAAAAAGACCGGGAAGCACGCTATCAGACAGCATTGGAAATGCGAGCCGACTTGGTAACCCTGCAGCATAGTCTGGGGAAGAGAAAGTCCAACCGTTGGCAATCGCTTGTCGCTGTTGCGGCCATTATAGGAACAACCGCGATTGCGACCTTCTGGTTCGCGAATCGCAAGCCGCAGTCAACGACGGTTCTGCCTGACATGAATCTTCGGCAGCTCACTTTCAATTCCAGCGAAAACTCCGTCACGAGCGGATCGATTTCACCTAATGGAAAATACCTCGCTTACAGCGACACCAAAGGCATGCACATCAAGCTTGTTGGTACCGAACAAACAATATCCATTCCTCAGCCGGACACGCTCAAGAATGACAATGTGACTTGGGATATTGCGGCAAATACTTGGTTCCCGGACAGTACCAGGTTTCTTGCGAATAGCCATCCGGCGAACGAGAATCCCGGTGTTTGGTCCTCAAAGACGTCCACGATTTGGATGGTTTCCGTTGGAGGAGGTGCTCCGCAAAAGGTTCGCAACAATGCCCTGGTTTGGTCGGTATCCCCCGACGGCTCTTCAATTTCTTTTGCAGCAAACCCTGGCGGCCTGGGCGATCGGGAGATTTGGTTGATGACGGAAAATGGAGATCATGCGCATAAGCTTTATGAAGTAGGCGAGAAAGGCGCAATTTGCTGCCTCCACTTCTCGCCCAACGGGAAGAGCGTTTTGTACTCCACAACCGATGACTCCGGGGATACCTTGCTAAGGCGAGAGCTACGAGGTGGGACGCCGGTCAAGATATTTCCACCTTCCTACATGAAAACCGTCACCGATTTTGAGTGGGTCCCTGATGGAAGATTGATCTACGCAGTGAATGAAAATCTGGCAGGTGGCAATAACTGCAACTACTGGACGATACGGCTGGATGACCGCACTGATCAATCGCTTGAAAAGCCAAGGAGGCTCACGAACTGGGCCGGATTCTGCATGGATAACACGAGTGTTACAGCCGACGGCAAGCATCTTACCTTCAAGAAGTGGTCAGCGTACGCGACTACGTATGTCGCGAACTTAAAACCGGGCGGAACGAGTTTCCTGACGACTAAGCACCTAACTTTGAGCACGAGTCTAGACGCTCCAGGCGATTGGACCGCCGACAGCAAAGCTATCATTGTCGGATCCAACCGTACCGGTCACTGGGGATTCTACAAGCAAGCTCTGAACGAAGATCAACCGGTACCGCTAATCACGGGGCCAAGCGGGTTGCGAAACGCCCAGGTAAGTCCCGATGGCAACTGGGTTCTTTACGGGCAAGAGATAAAGCATAGAGACGCATTAGAGGAATGGGATGAAACCTCGCCGATAGAAATTATGAAAGTTCCGATTTCGGGAGGAGTTCCTCAGTTGGTGTTCAGAGCGAAACCGCGCAGCTTTATTCTATGTGCCAGGGCCCCGTCCAAACTGTGCGTGATTAGCGAGCCCACAGATGACCTCAAACAAGTAGTCGTCACCGCTTTCGATCCACTGGAAGGACGCGCCGCGGAGCTAGTCAGATTTGATGTCGGGCCGAAGCCTGACTATACGAGTCTTCATTGGACTGGCGCGCTATCGCCTGATGGCACTCGCATCGCATTCCTCCCGGGCCGCGGGGGACTCATCACAATTTTCTCTTTCCCTGGGCATAGGACGGAACTCGTCAAGGTAAAAGGCCGGAATAACCTCCAGGCCTTGAATTGGGCCGCGGATGGCAGGAGCCTGTTTGTTCTGAATGAGGTCGATAAAAAACTTGCAATCTTGAATATCGATTTGCAGGGCAATGCACATCTCTTACGAGACAATGTCTGGGCATCGGACTTGCCCGCTTCTCCTGACGGTCGCTATTTGGCTTACATGGGCCAGACCGTGGAAGGCAATATGTGGATGATGGAAAATTTCTGAGAAGTTCCACCTTGCCGGTAATTGATTACAGGCTTCACGAAAGGTTGAAAGCCCGACATTTAGAAACGGATTTGCGCTTTCAGCTCAATCATTCGGGCGGAAACATTGGCGTTGAGTCCGGATCCCAGAACGCTCGTGGGAGGCTGCTCCTCATAAAGAATCTGGCCGAAGGTCGCATCCGAACTCGCCATATCGGGGAATCCGAAGTTGGCATGGTTAAAAAGATTGAAAAATTGGAAGCCGATGGCGAACACGCCATTTTCCCAATGGGGAATGTTCGTGTTTTTCATAAGCGCTAGGTCCGTATTGACATAGCCCGGTCCGCGAAAACGGTTACGGCCTTGCGCGAATGTCACGCTTTCACCGCTGCAAGGACCGTTTCGACCGGGCAAATTCCCAGCGTTGAATCCCGTCTCGCAACCTGTCTGGAGAAACAAGGCGCCGGGATTGGGTGAGCCGCTCGCGAGCACCTGCGGAGGCAGGCAAGGAACCGGCGCAGCAGGAGTGACCGCACCTTGGCCGCAGGGTCCCGTGGGGCCGAGCGGACCCACCGGCACGGAATAAATCGGCCCAAAGATGTTGTCGTTCACCAGACTGGCACTCTCCGCAGTATCAAACACGGTGTAAGGGAAACCGGTGCGGGCAAAAACTGTTCCGGAAACTTGCCACCCTTTCCGCAGCAATTCCGGGCCATGACCGCGTAAGGCATCTTGGAACGGGACTTCCCAAATATAGTTCGCATTGATCGAATGCCGCACGTCGTAATCCGCTGGTCCGTAACTTCCGCGAAGGTTGTTGGCATCCTGTGGGTAGAGGGCGCCGCCGAAGACGAATTGCTCAAGGCCCCCATTTGACACCTCGTCGAGCGCATGCCCGTAGGTATAGTTGACCTGAAGCAGGCCACTGCCCCACCGGTTGAACCGTTGTTCGAACGAAACGACCATACCGTTGTAGTTGGAAATAGCATCGGTTTCAAACTGCTCAAACTGGCCAAATCGCAGATCATAACAGGGCGCAACGGGTGGACTGCCGCACGGCTCCTCAGGGTAGGATCCGAATCCGTGTGCGTTCGCATTGGGATCTTGGACGAGTTCGTGGATACCATGATTTCCAAAATAACCGATCGTCAAGGACGTCGAAAGGCCGAGATTTTGCTGAACCTGAAGGCTCCATTTTTGATACTGCGGCGAGTGCATCGTGTTTGGCGGATTCAGAAAGTAGGGGGGACTAAAGTTTGGATCGGCTGCCTGGATCTGCGCAAGAGTCTGCCCCGAGGCGAAGCCGTCCACAAATGCGGTATTGGAAGCGTTAGCATTCTGCCACAGACTATTTGTTTGGCCGGGCGTCAGGTTGTAGCCGGTCAAGGTGAAAAGTCTCCACAGCGGCGCGTTGTAAACCAAACTTTGCCCAATATTGCCGGGGACCGGATCATAAAAAATCCCGACGCCCCCGCGCACTACCGTATGGTGAGACACTCCCAGAGGCTGCCAGGCAAAACTGAACCGCGGCGACCAAACGATGCTGTCCGTATTCGGGAAGGCCTGTTTCTGATTCACAAGAATTGCTCGATCGTACGGCTGATCCGGATCGTGATTGATGGAATCGAATGAACCTGAGAGCCGTGCGAAACAACGATTCTCGCAAACAGGATTGGATTGATGCTCGGCACGCAAGGTGAAAGTAACGGTCAGATTGGAGCGGGCATGCCACTCTTCCTGTCCGTACAGTCCCAGGCCATAGAAATCGTAACGGTTCCAAGTCACGAGAGGGAAGGTTTGGTTAAGAGTCGTAAAATCCTGACCTGGACTTGACGCATCTACTCCACCGTAGAAAAACGCATTGATCGTTGTAGGAGAAAGTAGCCCGGTTCCGGCAAAATTATAACCGTTCGCTGTGAGGTAAGTTCGCAGGAAGCTAATTCCAAACCCAATCTTATGCTGGCCCCGAGTCATAACCAGGTCGTCGGAAATCTGGTACGAAGTTGTTTTTGGACCAGTGGTTATCGCATAGGAATAGTCCTCGCCCCCCAATTGAGAGAACGGATTACCCGCTGCACCCCAGCCCAATACGGTTGGAAAAACCGCCTGTGTCTGCGCTGGATTTGCGACGCTCGTCGCTTGGTCAATGTACGTCCCTGCCAGCAAGAATTGGTTGGCCGCTGTGGCGCTAATCGTATGCGTCTCGCTGATTTGACCTTGCCACCAAGGCTGATTGGAATAGGCATTGAAAACCGGACTGATCGGATCGAGGTAAGCGGCGCGCTGCCCGTGGTCGTACTGCACCAGGAGGAACACGCGATCGTTCGCCCCCACGTTCCTATCCGCTCGGCCGGACAGGATTGATTCACTGGCCGGATGGGACAAATTTTCGAAAAAATGCACCGCGCAGGGTTCGCCCTTTCCAAGCCCATTTGGGTCGTTTGGATCGTTTGGATTTGTCCAGCCATTGCAGCCGAGCAGATTGGCAAAATTGCCGGGAGTCGCCTTACTCGCCCCGGGAGTATTGTTATAGACGCTGAAGATCTGCTGATAAAAGTCGTGCGAGGCCGACATCGGTCCAAAAATCGAGTCAATATTGGCCATCGTTGCGGATTCAAACGCTGCGCTGGGCAGCACGACATAGGTAGGTGACGGGAGGACGAGGTGCATACCCTCAGTGTCAAAAAAGAAGAACAGCTTATCCTTGATGATAGGGCCTCCGAGCGATCCCGCCCACTGATTCGCAATGTCGAACGGGCGCGGATTTCCTTCCGCATTGTCGATCCAGTCGTTGGCATTCAGTACGCTTCCATTCCAGTAGTACGCTGCATTTCCGTGAAACGCATTGCCTCCCGATTTTGTGAGGAAGTTGATGTTCGAGCCTGCGGCTCCACCGAATTGCGCGGAATATCCGTTGCTCACGATGCTCGCTTCTTGTACCTCGTTTTGTCCCAGCATCATCCCCAGAGCGCCGCTATTGTTCGTGTTCACTTGAATATTGTTGTTGTTCATTCCGTTGAGGGTGAACAAATTGGAAGTGCCGGGCATCCCCAAAATAGAAACATTCCCGAGGTAACTGACGCCGATAGTGTCCGTATTCATGATCGCTCCAGCGGCGGTCTGCGCAAGATAAGTGAGGTCGTTCCCTGGATTTGGTACTTCGCTGATCTGCTTCTCATTCATCACCGTCGAAACATCGCCATTTTCGGCCTGCAGGAGCGGTGTTTGTCCCGTCACCTTTATCGCCGTGCTTTGTTTTGCAATTTCGAGCGTGATGTTCAGTGTCCTCGGAGGGCCGAGCACCACATCGACTTCCTCGCTAGTGTCGCGAAAGCCGTCACGAGACACGATCAACGTATACCTGCTTGGGGCCAGAAAGAAAAATCGGTACACACCATCAGGGTCGGTTTTGGCAGTTTGAATCGTTCCCTTGGCGTTGTCCCTGAGTTCCACAACCGCGCCGGGCACCACCGCCTGGCTCGGATCGCTCACGGCAACGGTCAATCCACCTGAATTCATTGTTTGGGCATTCAGATTATTGGACCGACAAGGAACGAGCAGAAGGATTGCGATGGGCAGAATCACGGGCCTCAGTCTCATGGAAGCACACCCAAGATTCCAGTCGAGCAGGTCTTCAAGATTTGCGAGTTCTGGCCGTCCGCCGATACTACTTCATAATGCCGTCCGTGACCCACAAGAATTGGGCCGGTTTAAGTATTGTTTCGTATGCTACGTCCGTTCGCCTGCCCAGAAACAGTTGAGACTGTTGAAAAACAGGCGAACCAAGACCATTCGTGAGGATTTTCGGTGGATTGAATTTGATTTTCTGTGTCGCTCGCTACTGCTTCCCGAGTTTTATCTTACTTCTCAGGTTGTACTGCGTTCTTGAGCCTCGCGCTGAGCTAGGAAGCGCCCCAACCGTTTCAAGTTCTAAGCGCTGGCCGCCAGCAGGAATTGCTCGGCTACATTCCACGTGCGTCGCAATCTCACACGGCGCATGCGCATCCACTGTTTCAGTTCGGCGAACAAGGCTTCGATCCTGTAGCGCGCCCGCTGCGACTGCTGATAGGCCGGCGTCCCGGCAATTACCCTTTGGGTGCGCCGTCCATAGCTGCATATGTCGGTTCATTCATGAATTCGCTTGCTGCGATTCGCCCTCCAACGGACTTGGTGCATTCGAATAATTGCCGCGCCCTGGTCCGGGGACCACAGACCTTGAGCATCACGCGATCCTGAACCCATCGCCACCGATGTGACAATTTCGGCGTTCACTGAATAAACAACTCACGGGGACCAGCTTCTGAAGCCATGTGTGGCTGATGCCAAGTCCCCAAGTCCCTACAACCAATCTTTCCAAGCACTTATCATGCTTCGACCGTTTCTCCCTGACGCCCAATAACGCCGGGGAAGTTTTCTCTCCTTTGACGCGGTTCGCCCAAGAAACCGTATGACATCTTTTCAGACAAATCCGCTGGTGAATCTGGATGTACCGAGTGTTCTTGTTCGATGGGAACCTGCTGTGGGCTAGCGCTGTTACGCTGCTTTGCCGAGCACGCCCTCGAACGGCAGACTGTATTCCAGTAAGGGCGACACTGAGCGAATCGGGCCCTCGGCACCATCCATATTGCCGCCGTCACCCAATAGGTCCCATTTCCCGGTGTACTCGATCTCGTCTTCAACTCCCGGTGAGAGCACGATTTTCTTGACGTGTTTCGCGAGCTCCATGCGCGTTGCCGCAGCGTTATCGTCGTCCGATAGGAGGGCGCGCAAGTCCCCGACGCTGGCCAGCACGAATTTACGCAGATCACGAATCTGAGTACGGACGCTATCCTTCTTGCGCCCTAGCACCCTCGCTGTGAGCGAAGAGATTTCCGCTTCGCGATTCCTTTTCGAATCGAAGCGGAGTCCAACCCGCCTCCAACCGCGCACGTGAGATTTTCCAGCTCCGATTCGCTGCACTCGCGCCTTTGACGGAGCGACGTACGCATGGTGGCCGCGACTCATCGCGACCTGGAAGGAATGATTCTGGAGAAGCAGTTTCGCAGCGACCTCTACTATCGACTGAATGTATTTCCTATCCACGTTCCTCCCTTGCGGGAACGTCCGGAGGATATTCCGCTGTTACTTCACCATTTTGTACAACAAGCCTCACGACGAATGCGCAAGACGATTGACACGATTTCGTCGGAAACAATGGAGGCTCTGATTCATTTCCGATGGCCTGGCAACATCCGGGAGTTGGAAAACGTAATCGAACGCGCGGTGATTTTAAGCCCCGGTCCTGTGCTGCGGCTTTCGCCCCGGGACTTGAAATCTCGGATCACGCCCGATCAAAACACAGACCAACATCAAACTCTGGAAGAGGTTGAGCGCAACCATATCCTAAAGACTCTGAAAGAGACTAGGTGGGTTCTATCCGGGCCCAGCGGTGCCGCAGCTCGCTTGGGATTGAACCGCTCGACCTTGTACTTCCGGATGAAGAAGCTGGGTATCGTCCGGAGCGTTGATTCATGCTCTGACCCACAAAAAATCGTGGTGATGGGATGAGACTGACAATTCAATTTGCGGCCACGCTCCTCTTATCTTTTTTTGTGCAAGGTAGGAATGGGTGCGAAATGGTTGCATAGGAATTCGATTCATGAGCGGAATTCAAACGCAAAATTACCCCAGGGAGGAGGAGAAGAAATGATCGTCTATGACGTGAAGTCTTGCGACTATTCCTCCAACACCGGATCTGGCAGCATCTCCGGAATGAAGGGACCAGGTGCGGGATATCTGGTTGGCGTGTTCATCGCTGCGGGCGGACCGTCGGGCCCTGCGCCCACCGCTCTCGACTTCACGGTTATCGGCACGTCTTTCAGCTCGCTATCGCCTCTGCTCGACCAAGTCTTCTTCATTGGCGACGGACTCACAGGGGACGGCACCGGCTCCGTGCAGAAATTTTTCGTTCCAACCGGCGCAGGCGAACTCTATTTGGGCATCAGCGACGCAGGGTTCTATAACGGCGCGCCTGGCGCTTATGGTGACAACACAGGATCCTACACGGCTACCTATAACGTTGCCGTCGTCTCTGCGACCCCCGAGCCTTCATCCCTGCTCCTTTTCGGAACGAGCCTCTTGGGATTGGCGCCTTTCCGGCGAAAGCTGTTCGGGCGCTAATTCGAAACTCTAAACTGCGGATATTTCGCAAGGAATAAGCGAGTCAAGGAAACCGGCTCGCCTTTTCATTTCTGCCCGCAGCCCTACGCTTTCCGCGTGGCGCATTTTGCATTTTTCCCAACAAATTCAACTTGGACGATTCAAGTCGGATAAGCGGACATGTTCCGGGCTAGTACTCCTCTAGTTGTCCGGTAAGCGCGTTAAGCACGAGTTAGACCGCAATTCGCAACTTCGATTCGGAGGCGTGTAACAGTGTGCGCCCTCGCTAGATCCGTATCACTTTTTCAATTCGCGACCCAATGTCTGAGCGTTGCGGCTGGCGTCCCAAAACCCAGGCATCGGTAGGATAAATTCGACCGCAACCTGAGTTTTCCCCATAAAGCTTGGACCTAGACTTACAACCCTACAAAGCACTTCCTCCGCGGCGCTCAAGTTCTCAATTCGGACAATCTGCTGGGACTTTACGGCAGCCGCGAGGAGTATTAATGCTCCGTGCTCATTCACAATCACAGTATGGGTTGTTTCCGCGACGGAGCTTTTGGTAGCGTCCTGAAATCGCACGATCACCGGAACCCTACGC
Source organism: uncultured Acidobacteriota bacterium (assembly GCA_963714785.1). Taxonomy (GTDB): domain Bacteria; phylum Acidobacteriota; class Terriglobia; order Acidiferrales; family UBA7541; genus Palsa-295. The sequence continues at coordinate 286,475 of CAVQQE010000011.1, read as the reverse complement.
TTGACACGTTTGCTGCGCCGGCGATTCCATGGCAATAGGTCCGGAGCGGGTACGATTTTCATTAGGACAAACGTAACAAACTCTCAATGGGTCCTCTCAATATTCAACCTCCGCTTGTGTCTTCGAAGGCATCGCATCGGCAAGTGTAGGGGTGCTGAGTGGGCAAATGACTTGTCCGATTAACGCGTTAAATCAATCACTGTGGTGTCGGCTGCCTTCTCGTCGGTTGTGGTGGTATCGTGTGATTCAGAGCAACCCTGGCGATGCCGCTGGCTTCGCGTATCGCATTAGTTCCTACCGGCACGGAACTCACTGCCGTCCTCGTAGTAGTTTGCTTCTCGGCGGGCCTGAATGTTTACGCCACGGTAGCGATGCTCGGCCTGCTCTCGCGCGCCAATCTTCTGGCGCTGCCTGGCTCACTGCACGGAGTTGAAAATTGGTACGTGATCGGCGTGTGCTGTTTGCTTTTCCTGATGGAACTGGTCGGCGACAAAATTCCAATCTTTGATCTGCTCTGGAACGCAGCGCATACTTTCGTCCGAATTCCCGTGGCAGCATTGCTAGCCTATGCCGCTACTTCCGGCCTTCCGGCGCACAAGCAACTGCTCGCCACGCTGTTCGGAGCCATCATCGCGTTTCTCGCACACGGAGGCAAAATGGCGGCGCGCGTGTCCGTGACTCATTCGCCAGAGCCCTTCTCGAATATGGCACTGAGCCTGGGTGAAGATGCAACCGTCATCTTTTTGACCTGCTTTGCAACGCAGCATCCTTATGCCGCCGCGAGCATCGTAGTCGTCGCGCTCGCCATTATCGTAGTTGCAATTCGCACGGTGGTGCATGCGCTGCGAAAACTAATGAGCGACGCCGAACGTGTCCTCGCCTAAGCGAAAACCTCCCGATTAGCCCTGACTGCGTCTTCGACGCGTCACTGGTGCCAAAAACTTGTCGAGACCGATACACTGCACAATAGCCACAAAGAGATGCGTGCGGTGGCCTAGAGGGAAGAGCTCTCCACAAAACACGGGATGCTAGGGGTCGAGGGAGTTGGCAATCGTCGTTCCTAGGCGATCCTGGCGCGAAATTTCTCGGTGAAAAACCGAGAAAGTCAGGAAGAAAGAAAAAAAGGAGCAAAGAAGAAGGAAAGAAGAGAGAGGGTATCCAAACAGCCGAGCTCGACCGCCGAGATCAGGTGACTGCGACTAACTCCTGGCCCAGTTTCCTTCGCAAGGGGGAACAGAGGTCGCTAATCAGGTAGCAGCACCTACTAAATCGAGTACACCCAACTTGCACCGAGCGACCATCGCTCAACCAAGAGTGAGGACGGAAGGGTGGTGACAGAGGCGGCTTGGCTCCATGGGAACAATTTCGAAAAAGAAGAAATAAAGAAGAAGAAAGAAAAAAGAGAAAAGAGAGAAAACGCTTGACACTCACCGGCCTTCTCATGGAAGGACTTACCGCTGCCCCCGTTCTGACAGGAGAATCTAGCGGTGCAACGTAATCCCGCGTCCCAACACGAAAACGAAAACGAGCGACAGGATTACGGCCACGATGATCCATGGGTAGTTCCTGTCAATGCCATCCGATCGTCGCTCGGGAACGGTTCCTTTCGGAATGTAATACCGCAACCACAGCAGGCCGGAGTCCGCACCGGCCGCACCAGGCAGGGCGGATTGCCACACGAGTTGGATTCCGATCGGATTCATGAGTCCTCCCGCTACCGACAGGAGTACCCCGGAGAAGTAAGGGATGAATGTGAGTTTCCGCAGTCGGTGCGGCTGGTTCCGCGGAGCGCCGACGTAGCGCACCAGTCCGATGCCGACAAGCAACACGGCGCCGAAGTAGGCGGCGATTCCAGTGACAACAAGGAGCGTGCGCCAAAGCCAGTGCAGCTGCAAGCCGGCGATTACGACTGCCCAGTCGCCAAAATTAGTAACGCCGGAAAAGAAGAAATACCCGGTGCCGGCAAATAGATTGAATGCAAGACCGTTGAGAAGAAAAAAACGCAGTCGAGTCGATGTGCCCTTCGCGCTACGCAGCGCAATCCAAAAAGCCGCGCCCGCCGCCAGATTCGCCAGCGTCCCCCCCGCTGCGACGAGCCGCGTGTCGACGTCGCTGGACCAAGCGACCGTCGAGAGTACACCGGATTTTGCGCCCGTGAGCAGGGCTATTGCAGCATGGCCCAATCCTTCATGCAGCACATTCGCGAGCATACCCGCCAGGAGGCTAATAGCGCAAATCGTCAATGCGTCGTCGTGCGTCTGCACCGACACGGTGCTAACAGTCGCCGCCATGTCTCTTCCTACCGGTGTCCACTCAGCCTGCTTACCCAAGATGACATCTCTTGGAGTTCGAGGGAAAGACTAACAGGAAAATGCCCCCAAGACTCTCATTCTTGAAAACGACGAAACCTTGAAGCTGAAGAAGGCGGTACAGGCTGGCTACACTGAGTGGGACCAGACTTCTCGTGATCCCGATTTAACCTGCTTGCATGAAGAGCCCGAGTTCAAAAGCATGCTCGAGCATACGGAACGCAAAGAAAAGTAAGTCGGTCTAGCTGCCAGAATTCGCCACCGATAGATCGTTCAACGCTCAAATCGACCCTGGCCGTGGCCGCCAAAGCGGGTTTCCAGCTTGTCAAGCAAGTTGCATACCCACGTCTGTTCGGGCGGTTGTCGGAGGGGGGGCCGTACTATTCCCTTAACGCGCTCCTCGATTGTTTATGATGAACTTGGAGGGAGCCCAGAGAGCCGCAAAATTGACAACACCATCTATCTCGCTTCAACACCCTGCAGCGGTCCAATTCGGATCCACCAGCGTGCCAATCATGTATGGAGCTATGATTTCGTCAGCGCCCTGACGCACGACGGAAGAACACGATTGCTCGACCGTCAGCATGGAGTGATCCTGGTTGTGTTAGCATCTACCTCGAATTCGGCCCTGTCCTCAGTAGCACCGCGGACGGTTAAACCATGATCGATACTGTTCTTCAAGAACGAGAATTCAAGAGCCAGCCAATTTGTGTAGGGATGGTCGGAGCAGGTGCCGCTGGCCGGGCCATTGCCCTGCAATTGGGAACACCCGTACCGGGGATTCGGCTCATGGCGATTGCAAATCGGACGGTCGAGCATGGTGAACGGGCCTTCCGGGAGGCAGGCGTTACGGTGTGGCGTCGTGTAGGGTCTGCTAGGGAAGCGGAGACGACGATCGGCAATGGCTACCCAGTGCTAACTGAAGATCCATCGGTGCTGACCGCCTGTGATGCCATTGATGTACTAGTGGAAGTGACGGGTACTATCGAGGCGGCCGCTCGGGTGATCCTCGAAGCATTTGATCATGGCAAGCATGTGGTCCTAGTGAACGCCGAGCTCGATTCGTTGCTTGGCCCGATTCTAAAGGCAAAGGCTGACCAGGCCGGGGTAGTATTCACCCACACGGACGGAGATGAACCAGGCGTGGCGATGACCCTCCTCCGCCATCTTCGCTCCCTCGGGCTTCGACCTGTAGCCGCAGGCAACCTCAAAGGCATGGTCGACTACTATCGGACGCCCGAAACCCAAAAGGCATTTGCCGAGAGGAATGGTCTGGACGCCAAGAAGGCTGCTTCGTTTGCGGACGGCACTAAGCTCTCGATGGAGGCGACAGTTCTTGCCAACGCGACGGGCTTCCACGTCGGTCGTCGTGGCATGTACGGTCCTGCGTGCGAGAACGTCAGGCAGATGGGGCACCTGCTGCCTGCCGACGAAATGCTGAGCACCGGGCTGGTCGACTACGCACTTGGAGCGGCCCCACACACCGGGGCCTTCGTCATTGTCTACGAGGGGTCGCCACTCAAGAAGGCTCAGTTGGCACGCTGCAAACTCGGCGATGGGCCATTCTACGTCTTTTACACACCTTATCACATGCCGCACATTCAGATTGCCTCGACGATCGGCCGTGCGGTTATCCGTCAAGATCCGACCGTCGCACCCGCGGCAGGCCCGGTCTGTGAAGTGGTTACGATTGCCAAAAGGGCCCTCAAAGCGGGAGAGCGACTAGACGGCGTCGGGGGGTTCTGTACCTATGGCCTTGTCGATAACGTCGTTGCGGCTCGCAAATCGGCAGTCTTGCCCATGGGTCTCTCAGAGAGATGCGTGCTGCTTCGAGACGTTTCAAAGGATGCTGTGATTTCTTTTGATGATGTGGCGCCACCGCGTGACCGGCTCGTCGAGGAACTCTGGCGGGAGCAAGCTGCACACTGGTCGCTTTCAGTGCCAGCCTCGCTAACACAAGCAGCGATGCAAACGTCCCTCAGGATGATTCCGTGAGAAAGTGTCACATGAATCGCGATTGACAGAGGCCGTTGACAAGATTCCTTTCAGTGTACTAGCTGCTAAAGGACTTACCGGGCTGTCATCCTGCCGGTTCTACCGCTTATTTCGGGTTATCCGGTAGCCTCCGGCCAGTGCAGCGTGGGGAATGGCTCACTAATATGACTTCTGCATCGGTCTTATGCTGATGTCGGTCACTTCGGCCGTAGACGGAAGCATGAGTGCCTGAATGACCACCAACGCTACGTCCTCCGGTTGCAGAAGCAATTCACGATGATAGGTCCTTCCTTCTTGCCGGAAAAGAGCCTCCTGCATCGGTGTCGCGGTACGTCCAAGATACAGCGTAAGCACCCGCATCCCCTTAGGATTAACTTCCGCACGGAAACTATCGGCGATTGCTTTCAAAGCATGTTTTGTGGCGCTGTATTGCCCTGCTTCCGGACGGTTTGCCGTCAGCGCGACGCTTGAGTTAATGAAAACGATCTGCCCACGCGCTGCCGTTAACAAAGGCAGTAAGTGCTGGGTCAGGACATAAGGCGCTCGAACATTGGTGGCATATTGGAGGTCTAAGTCTTCGATGCGCGCGAGTTCCATGGCTTCCAGATGAATTACTCCGGCGCTGTGAATTAGAACGTCAAGTCGACCGGCTTCTCTTTCTAGGTGTTGGAGAAGCGGTCGGAGGTCCGCTTCAACAGTTAAATCAATTTGAAAGGCAATGACTTTAGAAGAAAACTGTTGGGCGGTTGCAACCGTCTCAGCCAGTCTGATCGGGTTCCTTCCGATGAGACATAACTGCATGCCTTGGCGCGACAAGGCTACTGCGATGGCCCGCCCAACTCCGCTACTGGCTCCGGTCACGACCGCTATACGTCCGCTCAGGCTGGTGTCGTTATAGAACGTGCTTTCCACTGTTGCTCCCGACTGGGAACCAGTATATGCCCGCTGGGCGGGGTGGCTCCTTGGCTGGAAAGAACCTAAGCGTATAGGTGCAAGCCTGCGCCGGGGAGCACCGGCGCTAGATTCTTCTTACATTGCATGGTTAACTCTTGTGCGTGGCCGAAGCCAATAAAACGGGGTTCCCCCCGTGCTGCACGTTCCACCCACAACCGCAGCGCTGATTCTAGAGCGCCGCCAGCAGTCCATTTTCCTTTAGGCCACAGGTTACGTTTGTACTCTCCTATCCAATTTCTCTCGGGTGAGGTGATCCTTAGAGAGTTGGCGGCACGGCCGGCGACCCCCTTGTGAGTCTCTAACCTGTACATTGCCTTGTCCCAGGACCCGACCAACAAAGCCTTCAGCAGCGGAAGTACCATCTGACCCGATTCGCGGTATTCCATCCACAGATTGGTATCATCCAGGAATATTTCCAGCGCAAGAGGGGTCTCTCCAGTTGACCGTGAAGTTGTACAGCCAGATCCTGCAATTCCGCAACAATATTCGCTTGATCCGGATAGAAATTATGGTACCAATTCTGCGTGTAGATCAAACAAGCGTTTCGGACCCGCTCACTTTCTTCAAGTGATCTCGGGAACTGCATATGTAATTTCATGGAAAGCAACATCGCACTTTTCTTCTCGTCTGAAGTGCCGATGTAGCTCGTGCGGTTTGTCGAAGTAATCCGATAGAATACTTTCGCTTCCGGTACGAACCGGGGATGATGACGGCGAATATTACCGTCGAGTGCTGCTGGCGTCGGAAGGCACAAAAAAACCGAGGTCCCATCAAGACTATAATCCGAGCAGGAACACTGCCGGACCCGCCGACACTAAGATGACCTGGTGCCCGTCCACCATGAATGAGATCGGCGCTGCATAAGTGTTCCCTCCCAGGAAAACGCGCCACAACTCGCGTCCGGTCGCCGAATCGATTGCAAAAGCGAACCCTCCCGATGCCCCGAATACAAGGCCACCAGCTGTCGCCAAGAGGCCACTATAACCATCAGCGAAGGATTCGTTCCGAGTTGGCGAGAAACGCTCCCATTTTTTCGCTCCGGTTCCAACATCTAGCGCTCGCACGACCCAATCCGAGTCAGCGCCACCGTCGCCTTGAGAGCTGCCCTCGTAGAATCCAAGGTCCCCGCGCCTAGGATTCGGGGACTTCGTGAATACAGAAGCCCCTTCAGTGGCCGGGACGAAAATCAATCCCCTTTTATGGTCAAATGCCGCATTTTGCCAGTTAACGCCACCCCCGCCGCCAGGTCTCGTCAGACGGCCCGAGAGTGAGGCTTCGGTGTCTGAGGAGAGAATCGGACGTCCGGCCGAATCGAGACCTTTCGCCCAGTTCTGGTCGACGAAAGGCACACCCGCGAGGAATTCACCGGTTGTTCGGTCGAGTACATAGTAGAACCCATTCCTGTTTGCAACGCAAAGCACTCGACGCGAGACGCCCTGGATCAGGATGTCCGCCAGGATAGGAGTCTGAGCTGCGTCCCAGTCGTGCTCATCGTGAGGAGTGAATTGGAAATACCATGCCAGCTTCCCTGAGGCGGCATGCAAGGCGATCACGCTGTCGGTGAACAGGTTGTCGCCTGGACGGACGTCTCCCTGGAGACCTGGGGCTGGATTGCCTACGCCCCAATAAAGGAGGTCCAGCGATGGGTCGTAACTCCCCGTGACCCAGGTTGGACCGCCACCCGTTCGCCACGCATCGTTCTTCCACGTGTCGTGTCCGAATTCGCCCGGACCGGGGATCGTGTTGAATTTCCATTGTTGTCGGCCAGTCTTTGCGTTGTAGGCCGCCAAGAAACCTCGAATCCCGTACTCGCCGCCAGCGACGCCCACGACGACCGAGTCGTTTACGATGAGCGGCGCTCCTGTCATCGTGAAGCCGTCAGACGGGTTGGCGACCGCGGTTTGCCAAATCACACTCCCATTGGTTGCATTGATAGCGACCAGAAAACTGTCGAGACTCCCGAAGAACAATACGTTCCCCCAAACGGCGAGACCTCTGTTCGATCGAGAGCAGCATATCGGTAGTTTATCGGGCAGACTTCGCCTGTACCGCCATCTTACCTCCCCGGACCTAACATCCAAGGCAACAACATCGGAAGGAGGCTGCGTCGTGAAAATGACTCCACCAACGACGATGGGTGTTGATTCGTTCCTCTCGCTTGTGCCAAATTGGCGAATCCATCGAACTCGAAGTCGCGAAACATTCTCGGGGGTGATCTCGGTCAAAGGCGTGTAACGTCGTCCATCGAGAGAGCCTGAGTAGGTCAACCACTGATCCGGATTGCTTCCAGCAGTGCGAATCTGTTCACTGCTCACTTGGATGTCGATGCGGGGCAATTGTTCCGTGTGCCGCCTGAAAGTCGCAAACTGCAGAGTCCTTAAATAGCCAATGACCTGCCACCGTTCCTGGGGGAACATTGCGACGGCAACCATGCCTGTCTGTGGAATACCGTCTCTCACGACTTTGTAGATAGCGAGATCACTATCACCATGGCTGAGTCCCAAACGATTCAGCCGCGGGGCTTGCCCCCCCGTTCCATCGTTACCATGGCAAACCGCGCAGCGTTCGCGGAAGATCCGTGCGCCGCTTTGATGATCATCACTTGTGACGTATGGATTCACGACCGCACCTTCCAAACTAACTGGCTGAACAATAAAGTCCTTCAGGCCGAAACTGCCTCGAACGTGCGTCATGAACCAAAGCTCACGCCATGAAAAGTCAGGCAGGCCGCCTTTCGCTTTGCGCGCAAACAGGTGCGCGCGCCATGAGGCTGTCTCCCACGTCAATCCATTTGGGACCGGATACAGTGAGTTGAGTGATTTTAACTTGAAGGTTGCCCCTAGCATGATGCCAACTACAAAAACGGCACCAATGGCAGCAACGCCCGCAAGGCGCTTGCGCGGCTGTTTCGCTCTCGAACGATAATGATCCAACAGATTCATCGGATGATCCCAGACTCACCCGCGCCACTCGTTGGCGCATTGCCGGATCGAATCAAGGAGGTGGTGGGCTGTGCGGAGATCGAGACGGCCGCCCGCATTCTCGGCGGGTCGCCAGGATTTCCTCGCGGTCGTGGCAACCCATATTGCCGTTTTGTTGAGAGTTTCATTTCAGTCGTAACCAGGCTTCACACTATCGAGTCTCCCTGGTACCGTACCTTCGACGCGGCCACTCACAGAATTCTTCTTGTGATTTGGCAAGTCTAGTCTGCTTCTGGTCTTGAGAAGTTTTTCGACGGTAGATTTGGGATTCAGCACGTGGCCCGAAATCGTTGCCAGCGCCCCTCTCATAAGTCGTGGCCAGCTGAAGCCGACGCCCGCCTCAACTAGCTTTCGCTTGTGGTAATTCAGTATCTCCCTGTGGCCAAGTAACAGACTCTTGCCAAGAAATCTGTAGTATTGCGAAATGTGGCATTGAACGAGACCCTGGAGCTCATCCTGCTTCAGGTAGTGCGGACCATGAACAAGGAGGTGCCGCAACATTCCTGCATAGTCAGTTTGGAAAGCCGCATGGATCGTACTCAACGAGTCAGAACGCACTCTGGTGAAAGTGAGGATCTGATGGACAAATCCGAAGTCACTGGTCCTGAGAAGTGCGAAGCATGCCTCCGTATCAGCATGAATATTTTCCTCGTTGTAGAAAGGATGTCTGCTCCTTACTAAGTCAGCGCGGAAAAGGACGGCATTGTTTGATCCGAACACATACAACCGATCCAGAAAATGTTGGCGACAGATCTCACGACCACTCAACACACTCGTTGAATACGGCAACCCCGTACAGATGACTTCTCGTCCTTGTAAGACATAGGCACCGACTATCCCGACCGATGGACACTGTTCGGCGAGAGAAACCATTCGCTCTATACATTCCGGAAAAATCCAGTCATCAGCAAACACCATCTTGCAGTACTTGCTTGCAGGAGAAATCCGACGGAGCGCGACGTTGTGGTTTGGAACTACACTTAAGAACCGCCGATTGTCGTGGATCCGAATCCGGCCGTCTCTAGCAGCATATCGGCGCGCGATGGCCAGGGACTCGTCCGTGCTGCAATTATTGACGATCGTGTAGTCCCAATTCTGATATGTCTGTGCAAGAACACTTTCAATGCATTCCGGGAGGTACTGAGCCCCGTTATACACAGGTGTCACTATGCTTACCAAGGGCTGTGATATAGCATCTATCCTCTTATCCACTAGTCTCCTGTCCCAGAAATCAGTGAACTAAATAGGCCGAGGTGCGTCTAAGACAGCGCTCCTCCGGAAATGGTTCGCCAAACGCCCACGATTTCATGTTCACCTTACCCCCACCTATGGTTCCTGGACAAACCTGGTGGAACGCCGGTTCGCCGAAATCACCAACAAGCGAATCCGACGCGGCGTGTTTCGTAGCGTGCGAGAGCTGGAAGCCGCCATCCGCGAATACATCGATGTGCGCAACGAAAATCCCAAGCCCTTCGTTTGGACTAAAACGGCGGACCAAATCCTGCCCAGCATCGCCCGCTTCGCCCAGCGCACGAGCGCCGTCCAACCGTCTTGACTTATCTCATGAATCACTGGGACAGGAGACTAGATCAATGACGATTCTGATCCCAAGGTATTCTTGTCGATTGATGGACGCTTCCTCAGTTCTCGAAGTAGGTCCACGTAGACCGGTTTTTGTCCCATGACGTAAAACAGCATGCCAACATATGTGCTGAGCAGAACACTAGCTCCCAGTATGAGTCTGGGCAGAGGAGGCAAGGATTGGAGGTAAAAGAATTGAAAGCCAAAGGCGAGCGCCGCCGCTACGATGCCCGAAGCTAGCGGCCGGCTCACAGCCAGGAGAATATCCCAGAAGGAAACTACTGTATTGTGTACACACCACGCACTACACGGAATAACCCACAGCGTCAACGCCGCTGAGTAGGCAAACGCCACCCCTTTGGGCCCATAGGGCAATCCCATAACGTAAGCCGCAATCATGACCGGCGCGAAGACGAGAGCGATCTTCAGGCCTCGTGCGATCAGCCCAATCGAATAGAGTAGCCATCCTAAAGGATTGATTATCGCAAAGATAGCGATCGCCGGAGCGAGCAGGCGAAACAGAGGGACCGCATCCTTCCACTTCGGGCCCATCAAAACGAAGATCAAATCATTAGCAAAAAGAGCGCATGCAATCGTGATGGGCAAGGTTAGTCCAAGGATCAGCGAATAACCCTTCAGGAAGGATCTCTTGAGGCGACTGGGATCGTCCTGGAGTCGGGACAACGCCGAAAATGCCACCTCGCCTACTGCCCAATTCAGGTTGTCTGTTGGAATGTTTATAAGCTGGTAAGCCCTTCCGTACATCCCGATTGCATCGGCTCCCCAGAAGCGACCTAACAGGACTTTCTCAGAATTACAAGCCGCATAATCTACGAGGGAAGTCAAGGTGAGAGTGCCGCCGAAACGCATCATAGAACGAATTCCAGTGTGCCGGCGCGGCAATCCCGGAACCCAGGCTGTGGTTAGCCATAAACCGATAGTGGAGGTAAGTGGAAGGGTGACCGTCATCGCCACGAGCGCCCAATATCCGTAGCCGGCCTTGGCACCGCCAATGGCAACGGCAGCACCTACAACCGAGGAGACGACGTTTATCACCGCCAAGGCGGTAAAACGCATTTTGCGTTGGAGAAGCGCCGAGTGTTGGACCCCTGCGGCGTTGAAGAATAATCCGGCCGCCAAAACAGTCGTCACCCCAAAGAGCCGAGGCTCGCGGTAAAAAGCAGCGATCGCCGGTGCCAGTACCACTGTTACAAGCCCGAGTAGCGCGCCAACCATTATGTTAATCCAGAATAATGTTGACATCATTTCGTCCGTAACACTCTTGTGCTGAACTGCGGCAGACGAAAGCCCGAAATCCCGGAACAAACTCACGACCCCGGTGAAAGCTGTAACCATACCCATTAATCCAAAGTCTTCCGGACTTAGTAGCCGGGCTAATACCATGAGAGAGCCCAGGCGCAGCAGAAAATTCGCCGCTTGGGCGCAAAGTCTTGCGAAACTACCACGAATCATCCTCCCCTTTAGATCTTTCACCGCGATCTCACACTATCGCTGCGAAATGTCAACCGCATGCGCTGATGATCGCAGATTTTACACGAATGAGGAACGTCGCGTTTCACGGGCTCTGTTTCAAATTCAGAGAAGGGCTTGCGCCAATAGAACGCCTCAGTCTTCTTTCTCTGCACTCTGACTTTGGGTCCCCGTAGAATCGGTCGGCCGCTTGCCTGATGCCTTTGTGGAATCTCCGAGCGCGTGGAAGAGTTTTGCCCTTATGCTTACAGTACTAGTGTTGTGTCCCTTAAGTAAATAATATAATCCTTGCGCGTTGGTCTTCCCCTTAGGCATCTTCTGTGGAGAATGGAGGTGCCTATGAGTTTGGGACGACCCCTGACCCCATTGCAACTGGAGCAGGAACAACGCGAACAACTCGAAGCGATGGCTAGCTCGCGCTCGCTGCCTCATGGCTTGGTGACCCGTGTGCGCATCGTTTTGCTTAGTGCCGACGGCCTGTCCAATAAGGACATCGCGGCCCGGTTGCGATTGAACCAAGTGACGGTCGGTCTCTGGAGACGACGGTTCGTGAAACAGGGACTCACGGGATTGCACGAGGAGCTGCGACCCGGCCGGCCGCGTTCGATTCCCGATGAAAAGGTGGCCACGTTGATCCGCAGAACCCTGCGAACCAAACCGAAAGACGGCACGCATTGGAGTTGCCGTGCGCTGGCGGCAGAAACGCGTCTGTCGAAATCGACCGTTCACCGGATCTGGCGCGCCTTCGGCTTGCAGCCGCACCGAGCACGTCACTTTCAGCTTTCCAACGACCCCTTCTTCGTCGAGAAGGTACGGGACATCGTCGGGTTGTATCTGAACCCACCGGATAAAGCCCTGGTCCTGTGTGTGGATGAGAAGAGCCAGATTCAAGCGCTGGAGCGCAGCCAGCCGATCCTGCCCTTGGGGCTCGGCTACGTCGAAGGGATCACGCACAACTACGTTCGACACGGCACCACCACACTGTTCGCAGCCTTCGACACCGTCACCGGAACAGTCCTGAGTCAGTGCAAACGCCGTCATCGTCACCAGGAGTTCCTCGACTTTCTGCGCCATGTGGACGCCAGTGTCCCGAAAGCTTTCGACGTACATCTGATCGTGGATAACTACGCTACCCACAAGCACCCTCGCGTACAACGCTGGTTGGCAGCACGTCCCCGTTACCACTTACACTTCACACCGACCTACTCGTCCTGGCTCAACCAAGTGGAAATCTGGTTCAACATCATCACGCAGAAGGCCATCCGACGTGGGACCTTCGGCAGCGTCAAAGAACTGGTCGCCAAAATCGAACGCTTCGTTCATCGCTACAATGCCGAGGCTCGCCCCTTCTCCTGGACGGCGACACCCGATTCAATCCTGGAAAAAATCCAGCGACTATGTGAACGTATTTCCGGGACACAACACTAGCTTGTGGCAATAGAAAGCCTCAGCATAACCGCTGGGAGCATTGCATTCCATCCCACGCAGCCGCATGAGGGATAGAAATATTTCCTGCTGAAACCAGCGCTTGTGGCGTTGAGACTCGAAGGCGCCCATGATGTAACGAACTTTCTTCTGGCAAACCTCCTCTTCGATCGGGACAAACATGCTGGGTTGTCCCATGTCACCATCATATTTGGGAATCTCGTACTCCAGAATCAAATGGTCTCGAAACGTATTCCAGGTCAGTTCCGCGATCAGGCGGTGATCTTGATGGGCATCCTTGCGGTTGTGGGTTAAAATCAGATCGGGAGAGAGTACTTTTAGTCCTTCAAAGGCATCCTTGATTGGTGCGCCCTCGAAAGGAAAGTAGCCATCACAAAAGTGATTGATGATGATCTCCTTTTGCTTGGCCTGTTCCAGAAACAGCCCTGCACTATTGCGGGCTTCTCGCTCGCGCTCTTTGCTGGAACTGAAAACAACCCAAACGACTTCCAGATTCTGATTACGGGAAAGCAGCCGCAAGATGGTGCCGCCGCAGCCAATCTCGATATCGTCGGAGTGTGACCCCAGACAGAGGATTTTGAGGGGCGAGGCGCCGTCTGGGTATAACATTAATGGAAGCATGTCCAGTCCGTTCAGAGTTGCAAGCCCTAACGCTTATCCTCATTGATCTTACGCTTCCACACTTCCCACGGTCCAATGCCCGCCGCACAAAGGTTTTCCAACTGTTGCTTATCTTTAAACGTGTCCATGCTCGCCCAGAAGCCATCGTACGGATAGCCGATCAACTGCTTCGCTGCTACCAGTCTGTGGAAGGGTTCAATCACAAGTTCTTCTCCATCTCGCATATACTCGAAAATTTTCTTCTTGAAGATGAAGAATCCCCCATTGATCCGCACGTTCCCGTTATTAATTGAACGGATCCCGGAAATCAGGTTGCCATTGCCCTCCTGCAATGAAACCACATGATAGCTGAGGTTCGGCCGGACGCAGAGCAAGCTGGCGATTTTGCCTTGTCCGTGAAAGTGGTCAAGCTGTTGGGGAAGTGGCATGTCGGTTAGGCCGTCGCTATAGTTTGCAAAAAACTCCTCTTCTCCTTCTAGATATTTCTCAACTGCTTTCAGGCGTTGGCCGATGTTGGAACTGTTTCCCGTGTCCACGAAAGTGATTCGCCAGTCATGGATATCGTTGTTGAGTAGATCGAGCTTCTGGCCACCATCGGAAAGGACAAAATCACTGGAGATGCATTCGTCATAGTTGAGAAAGTAGTTTTTCACGGCTTCGGCCCGGTGTCCCAAGCACACGATGAAATCCTTGTGCCCGAAGTAGGCGTAATACTTCATTACGTGCAGCAGGATTGGCTGGCTCCCTATACGGACCATGGGCTTGGGAACGTCCTCCGCATCACGAATGCGTAAACCCTGGCCGCCGCAGAAAAGAACAACTTTCATCAGAACCGTCTCCTCTCGGGAAGAACCCAGGACCCAAAATTCGAGAACCGATGAATCGAAATCACGGATACACCTTCACCGACGGAATCGGAACTACGAATTGGCCACCCCACTCGCGAATGTACGCATTCTGTTCCATGATTTCATCCCTGAGATTCCAGCAGAGAATCAGCAAGTAATCGGGCTGAGTTTGTCGGATGCGATCCGGTGGAGAGATTAGGATGTGCGTGCCAGGAAGGAACTTCCCTTGCTTATGCGGGTTGCGATCGACGGTGTAGTCGAGAAAATCGGTTCGAATCCCGCAGAAATTCAGTAACGTGTTGCCCTTGCCGGGAGCGCCGTAAGCCGCGATTTGTTTTCCGGCGCGCTTGGCTCCGATCAAGAATTCGAGGAGTTTGCGCTTAGTTTCGTTCACCTGTTCAGCGAATGAATGATACCGATCGAGGCGAACGAACCCGGCGGACTCTTCCCGAGCACGCAGTTCGTGTACCCGAGTGCTGACAACTTTAGAGCTGTCCTCGACATGGCGCGCGTAGATTCGGAGGGACCCGCCATGCGTGCTTAACTCCTCGACGTCGAAAAGCGTCAAGCCATGCGCAGCGAAGATCTTCCCTACGGTCAGGAAGGAGAAGTAGGAAAAGTGCTCGTGATAGATGGTATCGAACTGATTCTCTTCGATCAGGCGCATCAAATGAGGGAATTCGATCGTGAGGACCGCGCGGGGCCTTAGCATGATTTTCAGCCCGGCGACGAAGTCGTTCAGATCGGACACCTGGGCGAGCACGTTGTTTCCGAGCAGCAGATCGGCCTGCTTGCCCTGGCGAACCAGCTCGCGGGCAGTGGTTGTCCCGAAGAACTTGACTAGGGTGGGTACACCCTTCTCAACAGCCGCGGAGGCAACATTTGCGGCTGGCTCGATCCCGAGAACAGGAATTTGTTTCTCAACGAAATGCTGAAGAAGATACCCGTCGTTGCTGCCAACCTCCACGACCAAGCTGTTTGTGTTCAGGTGGAAGCGAGAGGTCATCTGTTCGGCGTATGCCTTCGCATGAGCGAGCCAGGTCTCTGAATAAGATGAGAAGTAGGCGTAGTCGCTGAAAATATCCTCGGGCCTTACGTACTCCTCGAGCTGGACCAGAAAACAACGATCACATATGCGCACATGCAAGGGATAGAATACCTCCCTCTGGTTCAGCTGGTTTGCGCTGAGATAGCTCTCGCACAGCGGTGACATACCCAAATCGACAAATTTCTGTCGGAGCGGGGTATCGCAAAAGCGGCAGCGCGGCAGATCCAGAGCTCTATCCGTGAGCGAAGTCATTTCATCCGCTGCATCGAGATGGGCTTTTCTCTCCAGGTTGACCATCCTCGCCTCTTTGCTTTTCCTTTCCACTGATGTGTCTATGTTTCCTCTCCACGCCTTCCGCCTCGCACGGATGCTAATAGCCGCAACTTCATCTGCTGGGAAGCTGCGATTGATGGCTGGCCAAAAAGCAGGCAACAGCTACGGCCGATAGGTATCGTTAGCCAGAGACGGGTGATACACTCCTCGCCCGGATTCTGGTGCGTAGAACTGAGACATCTGGTAAAACACTTCGGTGTTATCTTTCAAAGTTTGAAAGCCGTGTGCGAATCCTTGTGGAACGTACAACATCTTCCTGTTTTCTGCGGATAAGACCACCGAAAAGTACTGTTTGAATGTGGCCGATTCAGGACGGAGTTCGACGACCGCATCGTAAATGGCTCCCCGCGCGCACCTTAGCCTTGCTTCTTCATGGGGAGGGGGCTGAAAATGCATTCCACGTAAGGTCCCTTTGAGCTTATTAAATGAAACATTGCACTGCACAAAGAGGGATTTCAGTCCGTGCAACTCAAACTCTCGCTCACAAAAGGTGCGAGCGAAGAAGCCCCGCTGATCTCCATGCTTTTCCAGCTCGATGATAAATGTTCCTTCAAGTTTTGTCTCCGTGAAGATGATGGGCGTAAGTCTCCGTGCGCCTCTTCCTGCGGGCTTTAATGCTGTCGGTCTGGCACGATGACTTGTTCTGCTGAAGCGATTGCAAGCCAGTGCAGGGAAGCATCTAATTGCCCCGTTTTTAGGAGGCGTTGGATCACGCTCATACGGATGTAATCGCCGCGCTCGAGGTCGTCAAATGTAAGCCCGGCGGCGCGGTAAGCATCGTAGAGCTCCTGCGCGCCTTTTCGCGCAGTCCACTGAGGTCGGAAGGCCGGTAGCACGCGATGGATCTTCTCGCAGCTAACGCGATAAAAGCGTTTGTCGGGACCGCCGTCTGGCGCGTAATCCACGCGGCATCCCGGAACGGTCTCGGCAACGATGGCAGCTAACTCACGAATCCGAAAGTTTTCCCTGGTTTGGCCGACGTTAAACGTCTCGTTGTGAATGGCCTCTCGCGGCGCTTCGAGTACGCAAAGCATCGCCCCTATAATGTCGCGTATGTGCACGATCGGACGCCAGGGCGTGCCATCGCTCTTGATGTAGACTCTACCCGTCGTATGCGCCCAAGCGACCAGATCGTTCAAGACAACATCCAGTCGTAGCCGTGGAGACACGCCATACGCGGTTGCGTTTCTCATGTAGGTTGGACTGAAGTCATCGTCTGCAAGACGCGCAACGTCGCGCTCGACCAAAATCTTGGACTCGCCATACGCCGTGACGGGATTGAGCGCTGCCGTTTCGTCAAGGATCGCGTCGCCCGCCGCGCCATACACGCTGCAGGATGAGGAAAAGACAAAGCGCTTAGCGCCTGCGGCCTTAGCTAATTCGGCCAGCCGTACTGAGGCCAGATGGTTGATGTTATAGGTGAGCTTTGAATCCAGACTGCCCAACGAGTCATTCGACAGCGCAGCCAGATGAACCACGGCGTCAAATCCGTCGAGATCCGCCTTCGTCAAGTCACGGAGATCTTTGCGGACCTCCGGAATCCCATGAGTTGCTTTCCCGAAATCGCAGCCAACGAAAAGTTCCGAGTCGAGCCCAACAACTTCATGACCACCGGACTGCAAGATGGGCCCTGCTACGGCACCAATATAGCCCTTGTGGCCAGTCAGCAGTATTCTCATCTTCTTGTTCCCAAGAGATTTGACATCAGGCTCGTGCGGTGCACCGTGATTGCATCTGTCGAAATCCGTGAATTCGATTTCAAACGACCTTGGTCCGCGACCGCAATTCCACCCTTACCCAGCCGGCTATTCTTTATCCTTGCAGGCTGAAACACGATGGTGGCGAAACCTTCAAGGCGTAAGCACTCGAACTGCAAGAGAAAGTTGCGCTCCAGGTAGCCATCATCCGCTAGCATTTGTTGGTTTATCCCATCCAGCATGAGGATGTGATGGGAGCACCTGAAAGTATGTGTGGAAAAGGGGTGTGAATCAACTCTGGATTTTATCTGTACCGCCCTTTAGATCAGGTACACGCTGGCGAAGGTATATCCTTTTGCCCAATCCTGAGAAGAAAAGCTACCGCCACAAGAGTCCCGGATTAAGAACCCAGATAATCCTTGATAGATATTAGGCAATCAGGTTACCAAAGACTTGTCTACCAAACTTTGCGGTGTCCAAAACCGCTTTTTTTCGGCAAGCGTGTTCTTAGTCACTGAAAAGAAGTGAGTTGTCGAAGACACGGAATACCCGAAACGGACTACTTTCATGCGATCTTCTTAGTGCGCGCCAAAGATAGGAAAAAAACGATAGGGAAACCGCTACCACAATTGCTGAAACGAGTCAAGCACGGGGAGGAAGTCGTCGTTAGCCTCAGTTACCCGCCGGGCTTGTCGAGCCTGCAACGCTCCTCGTGTTCCTTGATGAGGTTGCTCTCGTCCAAGGCGAGGAAGCCACGGGTCACGGCGAGCAGTTTCAGGTGGTCCGGGTTCTTGGCGAAGGAATCATGTTGAAGTCGTGGCCGATGATGACTCGTCCAACGGAGCGAATGATGGACGACTTTATGCTTCCCGGTACACCTGTTATCAAGAAATGCCGCGATTTCCCCACGGGCGCAGCAGTTACTTACCGCGCTACGAGCCGGGGGCGTGGACGTAGAAATTAAACGCTCTGATTCGTAGAAGCTTGGATTTGCGTCCGTTTCAAGCGGCTTTTCCGAGCACGCCCTCAAATTTAACGGTTATTTCAGCAGCGTCGATAAGGAGCGATTCCCGCCCCCGGCACACTCTCAACTGCGCAGAGTCTCCTAGCAAATCCCATTCCCCTTTGTACTTAATCGCGCCGCCGTTTTCTTGCGAGATCACGATCTCCTGCACATGCTTCGCGAGTTCCATTCGCATCGCTAGTGCATTGTCGCCGGACGAAAGCAGCTTGCGCGGGCCGCAGAATTCCGTGGCGACACGGTCGGGCACAAACACAAATCCGCGCCATGTCATTCTGCGCCTAGGATAAATGTAGCGTGGCCGGTAGCTCGGCTACACAGGAAACGCACTCACGGTACCTCCGAGCAGGTCACAAACAGAGGCCTAAGTCAGGGTGCCGTCAACATTGCGGCGATTGCATCGCCGTAGCTCGTGCCATCCTCGACGGTGGGCAGCATATGACTGCCTTCTCCGAATTCGTTCCAAGCTTCGATCAACACCAGCAGTGGAGTCGGCGACGGCTCAGGTCTGAGTTGCGGATTGGAATTTGTCCAGACGATGGCGTCGCCTACGAATCCCGCAACGTCTCGAGGAGTAGGATCGGAGCGGGCAAAACTGCCCCATTTTGGACTATTTGGGCGCAACGGCGATTTTTATCGGCGGCGTTTCTCGTCACCCCGTTTCAAGACAAAATCACTACTGTCGATATCGAGGAGTGGCGTTGATTGCGCTTTACCTGCAGCTGCGAGAAGTTGCAATCCAATTGGCGCAGGAGTATGTTGCTCCAAGCGAAATCAGGCCGACGCGCATCTTCACCTCTCGCGCGGTGCGGGGCTTGCTGTTCATCTTCGAGAGTTCCGCTGCTTCTGCGTTGACCTGCTGCCAACCTCACGGCGAGAAGGAGACACCCATGTCCCAATTAAAGAGAAACTCTTCTGCAGCACATCCCAGCCGGAAGCGGCTCGCGGTTGCATTCTTCGCTTTTGCCATCACGCTTCTCGGCGGAGTTTTTGCTCCGGCGAGCGAAGCGCAGCGCGACGACGACCTCGGTAAACATCGCGATGCGGATCTCTCAAAAGTGGTTTTCGTCGGCGATTCGCTTACGGCTGGGTTTCAAAGCGATTCGCTGATAGCCACCGCACAACCGCACGGCTGGGCGAATGTAGTGGCCGTTCAAGCGGGTACCCCACTGTCGCTTCCGCTAATCGCGCCACCGGGAATTCCCAACACGCTCGTGCTCATCAGCCCAGGACCGCCGCCGCAGATCACTACGGCTCCGGGAGTGTCGACCGGCCGCATCAATGACAACCAGGCCACGGACCTCGGCGTGCCCGGCGCATTGTTGAATGATGCGCTCAATACGGCGCCCACACTTCCGATCAATGCAAGCAATATCCTAACGGACCTGATTCTTGGCGTTCCCGGGCTTGCCGAAGGTAAGGTTCTGACGCAGGTAGGCTGGGCGCAGGCGCTCCAGCCGACCACACTGTTCGTGTGGATCGGAAACAACGACATTCTCGGAGCAGCAGCTGCTGCCGACCCCTCGCTGGCCACGCCAATCGGGACTTTCCAGACCGAGTTCAAGCAACTGCTCGACCAGTTGGCGGAAACGCATGCGACCATCGTTGTTGCTAACATTCCCGATGTGACAGCGATACCGTTCTTCACTTCAACCGAGACGATCGCTCAAGAAACGGGATTGCCACTCTTCGTGATTGCACAGCTCCTGGGAATTTATCCAGGTGATCTGGTTACGCCGGAAGGTGTGGCTTTGATTCCCGGAATCTTGGCGTATCCCAGCACAGGCCCATTGCCTTCGAGCGTGGTTTTAAATCTTCCGAAGGTGATCGAGACCCAGTTGATCGTTGACGCTTATAACGCGATCATCGGATTCGAGGTGTTCAAGCACGGCGATATCCTGGTGGATATTCACACCCTGTCGGTGCGAACGGCCGAACACGGGATCGAGGCGAACGGGCAGCACCTAACGGATGCATTCCTCGGTGGGCTGTTCTCGCTCGATGGCGTTCATCCGACCAATACGGGCTACGCCGTGCTCGCGAATGCATTCATCCAGACGCTCGACCAGCAACTCGGCGCCAAAGTTCCGCTGATTTCAATCGACGAGGTGGCGAAGAGCGATCCCCTTGTGTTTCCGAGCGTTGAGGCAGGTAACAAAGGTCACGTTGACGCGAAGACAGCGATATCCATGAAGGCAACGATCCTGCGTCCCGGACCACACTAATTTGACATTTCGTGGTGCGCGGTTGAGCTTCCAGCGCGCACCTACTTGGCCATCGCGCTAAGCGCCAGGGTGTGACCAGAAAAGCCCCAAGTTTTGTCTAAGTCCAGCTCGTCGCGTTCGATCATTAGCCATAACCATGTCGGCATCGTCGCCACCAGCGCCGCCAGATACCCCAACTCCATCGACCTCTCATGCGGCTTCCACCCGTTCTGCCCTTCCGGCATCCGCTCCACCACCTTTCGCGGCGAAGCCGCCTCGCACTCCAACTGCTCAAGAAACAACTTCTTCAATTCCATAGCAACCCCTACGCTCTCTACCTCGCATCCATCGAATCGAGCCTAGCAACTGTCCGCATTTGTCACACGCAGCAGTGGCCCAAATACCGAGGTCACAAAGCAGTTTCTGCGCTTGCTCACTTGCCAGTTTCATGTGGTCTCCATAGTGAGAAATAGTGAGTCGGAGGGAGTGAGAAAAAATGAGTTCTTTGAAGGTGCTCAGCAATTCTTGCAGAAGCTAGATCATTTTGGCGCTGCGTGTTAGGAACACACCGGTGACAGTTGCCAGACCGCACGTTGGAAGACTCCTTCAAATGTAACTACGGGGTGGAGCGTCAAAGTCACTACGGAGCGAGCCGCGCCCTCGGCACACTCCCAACTACGCAGCGTCTCCTAGTAAGTCCCACTTCCTTTTGTATTCAATCACGCCGCCGTCTTCTTGCGAGAGCACGATCTCTTGAACATGCTTCGCGAGTTCCATTCGCATCGCTAGAGCACTGTCGCCGGACGAAAGCAGCCTACGCAGGTCACTGAGATTGTTCTCAACGAATTTGCGCAGGTCGCGAATCTGTGTGTGGACGCTACCCTTCCCACGCCCGAGGGTCTTCGCGGTCAAACCTGAGATTTCTGCCTCGCGTTCCGTGATCGCCTTCCGAACCGACGGGCTGTCCATTCCATCGGCAATCACAGTTTTAGCGATTTTTAACTTGTCCGATTTTCTGAAGTATCTTACACGTGGAACAAGTCGGTCCGAACCATGCCTCCACTGCTATTCTTTCGCCGCATCAGCCGGCTAAGCTCGAAAATTGCTCTGGACATTGGATGCTTCATAGCCAACGAACTCTCAATCCCGCACGTACATCCCGGACATTCACGGCGTATCATCGCCACTGACTGCGTCGCATAAGCCTCCGAAGCCAAAACATTTTCGAGGCTGTCGCGCAGAATATTTCCAACCGGTTTCAGCGGGTAGCACCCCGTCTGCACATCGCCATTCGACATTACGAACACCTGCAGGTAGCCCAGAACGCACGGCGGCTCATCCAGCGGGTCATGGCGATAGTATTTTGTTATGTAATCCACTTCGTATGCAGGACGCTTCAGCTTGTCCCGCAAGAATTCTTCGACCTTCGCCACATCGTTTCGCTCCGGCCACATCGAATCGAAATCAGCGTTCTTTAGGAACGAGAGACTTTTGCTCAGAATGTTGATCTCAACTTCCGCTCCGGCCGCGTGAGCCACATCCGCCAGTTCTTCCAGCTCCTCGACGGAAATTCGATTCAGGGTGACGGAAATCACAACCTGCTTGCCTCGCAGCAATTTAATTCCCTGCATGCCTAAATCAAAATAGCCCTGAATCCCGCGTATATGGTCGTTGGTCCCCTTCAGGCCGTCGATGGACACGGCCACTTTCGTAATCGGCGACGCGTTAATTTCCTTGTGCAACTTCTTGATCAGCAGGCCGTTCGTCTGAACGATAATTTGCTTGAACCGCGAAGTATTTGCCTTCTGCAAAACTTTAAAAAAATCCCGCCTCAGTAGCGGCTCCCCGCCGGTAAAGCGCAGCGACCGAATTCCCAGCGCGTCGATCTCGTTGATCAGCTCCACCGCGCGCGCGGTGTTGATGTGGTCTTCCCATCGCGACTTCCAGTAGTCGCAACTAATGCATTTCGCCTGGCAATTCTCGGTAAGCTTCACATGTGCGGCGATCGGCCTCGCCGTCGAGGGTAAAAATCTCGTCGATACTTTGCTCCCCAGCCAGACCCGCGGCAAATACAAACTAGCAAAACTCATGGCATAACTCCGCCCAACAAAAAGGCGACGAGCGCCCCGCAGTGCGTATAATCGCCCGGTTCTTTCCGAAACGCAAACCGATGACCACGGCCACCTAGCGGGTTTCAACTCAAGCGCGTTTGTCGGTACGTATCCAACTGAGAATCCATACCTTCCAAATAGCCCGTCACTCGGGTTAAGCGCTTTGCCACAAACCAGCAACTCCCGTCGGCAGACCGGTGGGTTTATCACAATGGAATCTCGTTGGGAACCCTTGGAAGTTGTTTGACATTGTTGATTGGAAGGGAACGCCAAGCGTCGACTAATGCGGCGGTCTAGGCATTGGCAATTGTCGGGGAGGATAGCCGAAATGGACGACTCCAAACTTACAGAACTTCGCAGACTGGTCGGCCAGCATGAAAAGATCGTCTACGAAGCAGTCAAAGCGGGTATGGTAACCAAACTCCCGCAAGAGAGCCAGCTCTACGCGAAGGCGATACAAGACACATGCACCTAAAGCACGTTCACCATGCCCTTGAGTTCGCAGACCTGCGCGAAGGAGCGCAATACGAGATCACTGTGGGAGGCGAAGCCGTAAATCCGCTTGCCCACGTCGCTGTGCATGCGGCCGTCAAAGGACAGCTTGAACAAGATCCTAGGGTAAGGGCCGCCTTTGAAAAGATGGTGGCCACTGGAACCTCGGCTCATCACGCCGAACACGTTCTTGGTGTATTGCTCTTAGAAACAGAGTGGGAAACCGCCCGTGCAGTCGAGGCTGGCAAAGCCCGAGAAGGCGCAGAAGATCTACATCGGCAAACTTCAAAAAACTCGTCCAGGATTCAGTATTTCGCAAAAAACTCACTGGACAGTTCAGAGCCGATCATTCTGCATTTGAATAGGGAACTCAAGTGCCAAGCTGCGCGGTTGAACGTTGTCAACCATGGTTCTGATATGGAATGACCCGTCAACCACGAGCAACTGTCTTCTTCCTTCTTCTTTTCGCTCTTAGGAGGCAGCGCAGGTCGCGGTCGAGGTAGTTTTTGCGACGTTTGATCACTCTGATATTCGCGGGTCGAAACCGCATAATCGTGATCCGTCGGGAGCTGCCTCGGACGTCCGATTATTCAGCGTACTTGGCGAAGCTTCATTTGAGACTGTCTACTTGTTTGAATCCAGACGGAACCTCGAATATTCACGTGCTTCACTCTTCCCGCATGAGTTTGGATGGATCGACGGTGAGCGCTCGCCGGGCTGGAATGGCGGACGCTGCGATGCCTAGCAGGGTCATGGTCAGCACCGCGCCGCCAACGACCACGGGATCTCGTGGATTCGCCTGATACACAATCTGCTCCAGCAAACGGCTGGCGAAGACGCCCGACAGAAGCCCCACCGCTGATCCCACCCCAAGCAGCACCATAGGCCGTCCCACCGCCGCGCTCATCACCTGCGCTCTGCCTGCGCCCAGCGCTACGCGAATGCCCAGCTCCTTCATCCGGCGGCTCACGCCGTAGGCCGCCATGCCGAACATGCCGGTCAAAGCCAGCATCGCCGCCAGCAGTCCCATGACGCAGAGGGCCACTGTCGCCGCTCTCGCCGGGAAGAGCACACCCGCCAGCGCATCGGGCCAACTCTGCACCGTGATTGACACATTCGGCGCGAAGCCGCTTAGCGTGCGTCGAAGCGCCGCCGCCATCTCGTTCGGTGCCCGTCGCGACCGCACCACGAAAATTGCTTCGCTGTCCTCGCTTTGCGACAACGGCACATACACCGCGGACTGCGGTGACTCTGCCAGGTCGTGGTACTTGCCGTTCTCCGCCACGCCCACCACCTCCATCAACTTGCCCCACAGAAAAAAGTGCTGTCCGAGCGCCGGCGTTTCGCCCCACATCTTCCGTGCGAAGGTTTGGTTCACGATCGCCACATACGGCGTCTTTGCGGTGTCCTGCCACGAGACATCCCGCCCGCTCAGTATCCGAGTGCCGGCAGCCTCAAGATATCCCGGCGACATCCGATACGCGTACGTCGCCAGTACATAATTGTCCATTCTGAACTCGACCGTTCCCGGCCGGTAAATTGGAATATCACGCATCCAGCTGCTCATCGGAACGGGTTTCACCGCACCCGCCGCCGTCACACCGGGGACGCTTCGCGCCGCCTCGATCATTTTTTTCTGGAGCGCCAGGTCGCCGCCCTGTTCCACATCGCTCAAGTCCATATCGGCCAGCATGACGCCCTGCGGCTGGATGCCCAGGGGACCGTGCAGAGTCCGCACCATGCCGCGCACCGCCACCAGTGAGGCCGTTACCAGCAGCGTGCAGATGGCAATTTGTGCGCCCAGCAAAACGTCGCGTGCGGCAAACCGCCGCAGGTGCCTTAAATCCACCGGTCCGTTCTTCATCAGTTCCAACGGACTGCTCTGCCACGCCTGCCGCGCAGGAACTATTCCAAACAGCAGCGCGCTTCCCAGTGTCAACATGAGGCCTGCCAAGTACACACGCGCATCCGCGCTTACTGCCAGATGCCCGCCAAAGGAGGGATGCCACTTGTTGAGCGCGCCCAGCAGCAGGTCCGCGGTCACCAGCCCCGCTGCTCCGCCCATCAGCGATACGATCACCGCCTCAGTCATCAGTTGCCGCACGATCCGCCACCGGCTCGATCCAAGGGCCACACGAAGCGCCAGTTCCCGGTTGCGATCCGCCGCGCGCGCGGCAAACAGAGTTGCCAAGTTTGCGCACGCCGCCGCTAACACCAGCAGCGCCAGCACGGTCACGCTGTAAAGGAATCCGCGAATGACGTCCCCTTCGTCCCCGAAGAGGCCCGGATGGATGAGCCGGAACAACACTCCCCTGTCGGTCTTCGGATACTCCTTCGCCAGTTCGGCCGCAATCACATTCAGATTTTCCGTCGCCTGCCGCGGAATCACTCCCGGCTTAAGCCGGCCAATCACCGTAACCCGCGATGCCCGGTCATTTAGGTAATCTCCCCCCTCCACCTGCTCCTCGTTCGCCATTGGCATCCAGTAGTCCGGCCACACAAACCGCTCCGTGCCGTGGAACTGCGCCGGCGCCACGCCCACCACCGTGAACGGATGTTTATTGAACTCCACGACCGTCCCGACTACATCCCGATTGGCGTGAAATGCGCTTCGCCACAGCTGTTCGCTCAACACCAGATATGGCGCTGAATCCGGGCCATGCTCGTCTGCAGCGTGGAAGAACCGTCCTACCTCCGGCTGCACCCTCAGCAGATCGAAATAATTGCTGGTGACCTCATCGCCGTGGACTTTCATCACCGCATTACGCCAGCTCAGTACCGCATCAGAATATGCATAAATCGCGGCCATCTCACTGAAGGTGGTATTTCGCTGTCGAAAATCCTCAAACGCGGGATACGACGTAGTCAATAGCCGTCCGCTCGCCCACGGCCCGTGGCGAAGCTGATACAGGTTCTGTGGGTCGCTCACATCCAGAGGCTGCAGCAGGACCGCATTCAACACTCCGAAGACGACGACGTTTGCCCCAATGCCCAGCATCAGAGTGACTAAGGCTACGACGGTGAACGCGGGAGACTTCTGAAGCACCCGAAGAGCATAGTGAACATCCAGTGTCATCGACATCCTCTCGCCTGATATTGGCGGAAAAAGCTCGACTAATCTACTTTTTTTCGAATTGTACCCACGGAGCGCACAGACGTCCCCTCCGTTTATTCGAGGTGTTTCTAAGGAATATTTCTCTCTTACATGCGGTTGGACTATTCCTCAGAAAGAAGCCGTAGTCCATTCATTTTGAGTGTCTGCTCCTCGCGTATTTCATCGCTCGGCGCCGTTTGAAAAACCATGAATTATTCGTACCGCGCATCGCCCGCCACGCGGGGATGTAACGGGCTACCAGAGCCAGCACGACCGACGCAGTTATGTAGGTCAGCGGAAGGGTTGTATGCAGAGGGATAGAGCTGAAGGTGCGGCTTCCACCGAATCCCAGAATAATTCCAGCGACGCAGCCGAGTGCGGCCAGCAGCAGACTTTCAGTAAGCAACTGCCGAATCAAGCGGCTCCGCGGCGCTCCTAACGCCGCACGTACTGCCACTTCGCGTTGCCGCGTTCCGGCGCGGAAAAGATTAGCGATATTCATACAAGCAAGAACGAGCACCGAGGCCGCGAGAATCGGAAAGAGCGCACTCACCAAAGACAAAGCCTGCGGGTTGGACGGGTCAACGGCAGGGCCAGCAGGACCAAGATGGAGTGCGCGAAGTGTCGTCCAGCCATCTGTTTTTGGATTCTGCTGAGACAGCCGCTGCGCGACCATCTGGAGACCTGCTGCGCTTCGCGCAGGTTCGTGTCCGGCCTTAGCCGCGCAATCAGCGCGAAATTTGTGCTCTGACGCGTGGAGCAAGAAAATCGTTCGTAGCGTCCTTGAGCACCGCCGCCATCCCCAGAGGCATGTAGCCTTGCATGTCGAGCAAGGCAGTAAGCCCGTAGAAGCCCTTCGGCGCGACGCCGATAATGGTTACCGGATGGCCGTTGACTGACGCCTTTTTGCCGACGATGCCGGGGTCGCTGTTGAAGCAGGATCTCCAATAGCAATAGCTGGCGGGACAATCCCGTTTCCCAACCTTTGGTTTCGCTACTACGAGGAGTATGATGACGCTCAAATTGCGTCTTTAAAGTCCGTATTGCTCGGGAGGCCGGCCATTATTACCCCAGCCGAACGCGAAGCAATGTTCGTCCGCCTCTCAGAAACCCGCGATCTCGTACGTCGCACCGCTCATGGGCTCACGCACCAGCAACTTCAATATCGTCCGGACGCGAGCCGTTGGTCGGTAGCAGAAAACCTCGAGCACATCACGATCGTGGAACAGAAGATTCTTGCCGGCCTGGCACGGACGGTCCAGATGCCTCCGGAGCCCGAAAAGAAACCTGCGATGACCGACGAACAGGTGTTGGCAAATTTTGGTCGGGTGGTCCATCCACTCACCGCGCCCGAAACTCTGCTCCCCACTTCGCGTTGGCCGCTTGCGAATCTTCTAAACGAGTTCGACGCCGCCCGCCAGCGCACGATCGAATTCGCCAATACTGCGGCCGATACCAAGGAGCTGCGCCACTATTTCATGCCGCATCCCTTCTTCGGCGAACTCGATTGCTACCAATGGTTCATCCTCGCCGCCGGCCACTCCGCACGCCACTGCAATCAATGCGCCGCCATAAAGGAATCCGCCAGCTTTCCCCGCTAGCGCCGTTCCTCTTCGGCTCGGTCGTATAACTGGCTCGCCTTCCCCATTTATGCCCGCACCCGACAAGATCCCGGCTGAGCAGAGCTCTGACGTTAATCAGGCATTCGTTTTGGGAGGGGTGGCAACAGACTCCGGAGTTGCTAACCTGCGGTCCGGCCGCCGTCCAACCTTTCTCTAGCTAGCACACTCTAATAATTACAAACGTGCTTCCGTCCGGCAGTAGCTTGCTCCCGCGGGCCAAGGGATTTGATCTTCAGGAAGCCAGGTTACCGACGAAGATAGTTCTGCTCCCCGGTGCTTCTCATGCTTCTCAGCAGCAACTCGGGTGGAAGGCGAAACCAGCAGACCCAGCAAGGTCTGTTCGACTCCGAAGGGTCGAGCAGGTGAAGTATGCACGGCTACAGTACAGACTCTGACGAACGGAGGGTTGTTCCTCTGTTGCTGGCGTCTCTAGCTATTTCCTTCGCGTGGCTGTCGTCCAAACTTCTCCTGGTGATTCACCTTTCGGTCCCTTGGTGGGTCGATGCTCCTTCAGTTATGGCCTTCTACGGCGTGCTCTACGCCCTTTTCGACAGGTATCTTTGGCGGAACGGCATCGTGTCCAAATTGGGGCTAGTTAGAATGCCGAATCTTGCCGGACGCTGGTATGGCTATCTTATCTCCTCTTTTGACGGGCATGCGAAACACCACGACCTGATGATTACTATCTGTCAGAGTTGGACTCAAATCGCCGTGTTCCTCACCACGGCCGAATCGATCTCGCGGAGTTGCGCGGCGGTAATTCAAGTTGACGATCCGGAAGGCGTCGCGTTGATTTACCAGTATCAGAATCAACCAGTAGCAGACGCGACAAGAACGATGCACATGCATTACGGCACTGCGATGTTGAGGGTGTCTATCGAAGGCCTCCTAGTCGGAGATTATTATGCGGGGCGTGACCGGCGGACGTTCGGCCGGATTTGCTGCCGTAGACTGGTGGGGAACCCGAAAATGAATTTTGAATCCGTCTACACCGTTCAGCCTTGACGCAAACAGCGCAAACACAATGCCTCGCGTTGTGAATAACATCACAGGCACCGAAGCGATTCAATTAGCCCTTGGTATCGGCGAGGCATTCGCCTGATCCGGTTGAATTCACTGCGGATTTCCTTCCGCATGCGAGGGCATCAAATGTGATAGCCGCCAGACCTATATACGATAATTATCATAGATGGGAGGATGCAGAAAAAGAGGGGTTCGGGTTTTTAACGCGTGAATGGCGGGTGGCCGAACCGTTTCCGGTACCTCGCCAAGCCGCGACAGAGGTGTCGCGCAATATCGCAGCTGCGCGGTCGGCAGGTTGCTCTGTGGAGGTTCGGGCATGGCGCCCGAACTCCAGGACACAAGGATGGCCCTGCCATCCGCCGCATCGACTAGCCTCGCCCACCAACCGATTACGATCTCCAAGTGGAGTTTAATTTGTCCAGTAATCCGACTTACGGGAGTTAGAACCGAATATCTTGAACAATTCTCGCCTTGACTTGAAGCGCCTCTCGATTGCCCGAGCTATCATCGACATCGCAGTCCCGATCTGCCGAAGATTCTTCGTATCGATCAAGTTCACATTTATGTGAACGTCGGTGCCGTGCCGCGTGACACTTCCCTTTCCGGATTTTAGTGTGGTGCCAGAGCATGGCCTGGCCCCGCGCAAACGCAGCTGCACGCTGAGACGCTCCAGGAGAGCGGCTTCGGCTTTCTGGCTCGACATAAATATGTGCGCGCTCCGCCATTGCGACAAATCCAAGCTGCGGACGCGTCCAGCTTCGAATTCTTCGGCGTTTTTTAGATTTTTTAACCTAAATTATTTTTCCGCAATCACTTCGTATGGCCGCATCATTTCGTTGTCTTCATGTTCCAGTATGTGGCAGTGCCAAACGTAGCGTCCCGCGTAGCCTTCAAAATGGACAATGATGCGCGTCACCATGCCAGGCTGGGCGCGCACAGTGTCTTTCCACCCCGCTTCGGAAGCGTCTGGAACGACGGGATCTCCCGTAAACCTCAACTCCCGCTTATTCAGGTATGAAGCAACATCGAATCGCCGCCTATCCAGTATTTGAAATCGCACCAGATGAAGATGAATCGGATGCGAATCGTCGGTTGGATTAACCAGCGTCCAAATCTCCGTCGTGTTCAGCACAGGCTTCTCGGTGATGGGCTGGTGCCAATAAGTTGCGTTCAAGAGCATAAGCACAGGTTCGGCAACACGATTTTGATATTCATCCAGAGAGAGCACCCGCATCTTCACCGCTTGCGATTCCGGTATCTTCGGAACTGGCCGCAAAGCCGCCGGTAGCGAACTCGTATCGTTCACCTCGTCAGCTGAAACTTGGAACTGCATGATCACGAAGGCGTCACTCTTCAGAATCATTTTCTCGCCGCGATGCTCGCTGAAGTTCAGGATCAAATCCACGCGCTCGCCCGGCGCAATCATCAACGCCTTCAGCGAAACTGGCGCCGGCAATAGTCCCTGGTCCGTCCCTATGTGGTAAAAAGACGCTCCGTTTTCGAATGACAAATGGTAGAACCGCGCATTCGAACCGTTCAACACGCGAAACCGGTATTTGCGCGCCGCCACCTCAAAGTACGGAGAAAGTTTCCCATTCACAAGAATACCATCGCCGAAAAGCTCAGGTACCCAGGGCGCATTCGGCTTGTCCGACACCGGATAGAAAAGTTGGCCTTCTGGTGTAAACAGCCGGTCAGAAATCACCAGCGGAATCTCGAATTTACCTCCAGGCAGATTCAACGAATCTTCAACCCCGTCGCGAATCAAATAAACACCAAACAGTCCCGCATGAATATTCAGCCGGTTGATTCCCATCGCGTGGTCGTGGTACCACAACATCGCCGCATCCTGTTTATTGGGGTAGTGATACACCACCGACTTCCCAGGAACAATCCAATCCTCCGGAAAACCGTCGCTTTCAGGCGCCACTTTTCCGCCGTGAAGATGCACCACGGTCCTCACTTCGGGCTGGTCCTTCCCTGCTCCGCTAAGGTTGTGATCGATAGGTAGAAAATGTTTCTCGGGAAGCTCGTTCACCCACTCCACCATAATTTCCTGTCCGCTGCGAACGTCAAACGTGGGCCCCGGAAATATCGAGCCAAAGCCCCACATGCGCGTGGGCTTCAGGTCGCGATGGACTTTCATCTCAAAGGCCCGCATCGTCATCCGGTAGTACGCCACCTTGGCCGGCAGATTCGTCGAGCTTCTTGCGTATTCAGATGGTTGCGCAATTGGCGGGATCGGAAGAGGGTCGACGAACTTCGCCAAAGTACTCGTGTTGAGAGTTGCCGCCTTAACTTCCGGCGCTTGAGCGAACGCGGGCAGCCGGTTCATCAGTAATGCTGTGGTGGCCAAACTCGAATGGTGTAGGAATTTACGTCGTGTGATCACGCAGCTTCCTGAAGTTTCGAAAGATAACACGCAAAGACAACAAAGGCACGTGCGCGGAATTTCCACACGTGCCTTTGTCGCTGTTCGTGCGCGAAGAATTCAAAACTTATTTCGAAGAAGAAAACTCTACCTCACCGGTCTTGTCGTTCAACAGATACAACTCATTGCTCGGCGTTTGTTTAAAGTCAAACATCTGCACGATTGAATTCGCTATCTCGTCAAACGAACCTTGTCCGATGCGCTCTCCACCCAGCCAATTGTCCTCGATGAATCGAATGCTTGAGCTTTGATCGGTCATAGTGTGGTCAACGAAGTTGTGACGCGCCCACGGCGAAATAACCAAATAAGGCAACCGTGGACCGTAGCCGCAACGCCCTTGCGCGTGAAGCGTGTTGCCATTCACTCCGGGCAGTGCAGTTACGCCCGTTCCGCATGCTCCCGGGCCAGTCAACGCATCGTCCGCCGTAGCCGAAGTGTTCACGATCTGCCCGAGCTGGTGATCGTACCAACCGTCAGAGTCATCGTAGTTAATAACCACCGCCGTGCTTGACCAATCCGGCTGGCTTTGCAGGAAATTAATCATATCCACGACGAACTTTTGCTCGTCCAGTGGATCGGAGTAACCTGCGTGGCCATCCTGATATCCCGGCGCCTTCAGGAAACTCACCGAAGGAAAGTTACCGGCTTGAACAGCAGCGTAGAAATCCAGGATGTCATACTGATGGTTCGCGCCATCCGTTTGCCCGATAGCCGCAATCGAACTAGGACGCACGTGTGTCGGGTTTGCAGTGGAAGGATAATATTGAAACGGTTGATGGTGTGGAATGTAATCGTTCTTGAGCATCCCGGTGATCGCCGAAGTTGTCTTCCGATTACAACCCGTGGTTCCATTTGGATTCACGATGCTGAGGTTGAAGCCGCCTTCAAAAAATCCCCATGTAAGTCCCGCCGTGTTCAGCAGGTTGCCAATGTTTTGCCCGCCAAATTGAACCGTCTCGCCGGTTGTGGTGGAGCAAACATCTCCGACCGGATCGGCATCGCTAATCAGCGTAAGCCCGCCATTTCCGTCTCCGACGACCGATCCGCTACCGTTATTGTTCTCCGTAACGCCGTTCGTCTGCCCAGACACCAAATTGATCGCTCCCGGAGTGGAAGGCCCAAAATTCGTATCGTAGGAGTTGTCGCTCATAGCGTAGTGTTGCGCGTAATTCCAAAACGCTGTGACGGTATTGCCGTCGTAGTAGCCCATCACCAAACCGGTTGTATCCGCAATGGGAGGCGCGCCCGGTGGCGGTCCAGGGGTTCCCGTGTTGGCGGGAAACAGATCCATTAAGCCACCATCGAAAGCCAATTGCTCCGGCGTGTAATCGTGATCCTGGTCGCTGGTCGCGGCTTGCGAACGATCCAAACGGAACGGGTTAGTTGCGCCAGCTCCGTTTGCCGGATTCAGGTTCGGATTGTTGTTCAGGAGTGCGTTCGAGAATCCGTTAACAGTCGGTGTGCCGGCCGCGGCCCGAAACGCCGGTTCTCCCGGTGGGTTTGTTGCCACCGGATAGGTTCCAAAATAATGGTCGAATGAAACGTTCTCTTGAAAAATAATGACCAGGTGCTTGATCGGCGTAGCAGTCTTCACGTTCTTGGCGGGTGGCGGCGGTGCAGCACCCAGCATCCCGGGGTTGAGCAACATCCCCGCAAGTAATGTGGCACAAACTCTGCGCATATTTTCAAATCCTCCCTTTGGCTTCGTGACCTGCCGGCTGCCCCGTACAGCCTCCACACACGAGCGCAGGAAGCGTAGAAGCGCAAGGTTACGCGCGTGTGAATCTTCGATTTCCTCATGATGAACTCATGTAACTTTTTGCGGTTCCAGTGGACACCATGCAGGGCCACCTTGCGCTGCTCATCATTGGTGCAGAGACTTACACTTGAGGTAATATACCGGACATCTCAGTAGCGGGTGAGCCAATGCGCTCTAGCATCGTTTCCATCGGCCTGCTCCTCTCGTCTTCTTTCTTTTTGCCCACGTTTTGCCGGGCACAAACGGTTCCATCGCAAAGTAGCAACCCGGACGCTCAACTCTGCACCATTGCAGGAACAGTGGTGAGTGCAAACACTGGCGAGCCGATAAAAAAGGCGCGTGTGTTTATGTCGCGCCAAAGGGATGGCCAAGGAGATGACGCGAACAAACAGCCGTTAACTGCGATAACGGATGCGGCGGGTCATTTCTCAATCGAGAAAATTCCGGCCGGGAAATATGGCGTTATGGTTTCCCGCGATAATTACATACGGACACTTTACGGCCAAGATCAGCCGGATAAACCCGGCGCGACGCTCAGCCTGGCTCCCTCCCAAAAAATCACCGACTTGCTGTTCCGATTGCAGCGTACTGCGGTAATTACGGGGCGTGTCCAAGACGAAGACGGCGACCCCGTGCAAGGAGTTTCCGTAACCGCGGTTCGTCATTCCTTGGTTCACGGAGAGTTGAAAGATCAGGAGAAAGGTTCAGCTAGGACGAACGATCTCGGTGAGTATCGGATTACCGATCTTAGGCCTGGGCGATACATTGTTCGAGCCGATCCTCGGCATGATTTTTTCAGTGACGGGTCGAGTGATGGTACCGGCGCGTACGCCTCGACATTTTATTCGGGTACAACAGAAAGCGCGAGGGCTTCAACGCTGGTAGTGAAATCCAGCGATGAAATCTCGGGAATTGATTTTGTGCTTGCGCCACAGGCCCGCACAGGAACTTACAAGATTCATGGATAAGTCTTGAATTCTATTACCGATAGTTTGGATGGACATGCCTTTGTAACGATTATTCGGCGTTCGAGCGAGGAATACTCATTCGCCCTGCTACAAAGATCGCTATTGCCGGCAAACCCCAAAACAGGCGAGTTTGAAATCAAAGGTGTGGCCCCCGGTGAGTATATCGTCTCAGCTAATTGGTTCGGAGGAACCCGCAACCGTACTACCACACAAAATGTTAGCGTGACCAATCGTGACGTCGAGGGAGTAACGTTGGTGCTGAGCAACGGAATCGATATCACAGGTAGAGTGATATTCGACGGGAAATCAGCGACTTCCGCACCCTTTATTAGGATTGAGCTTGATCCTTCGGAAACAGAACGCTCCGCTTTCGGCAGCCGAGATCATGCACTGGCGAAGCCTGACGGTTCTTTTGTTTTGAAAGGAGTCGGCGACGGGTCGTATTCGATCGCGGTTTATTCCGGATGTGAAGTGTGCTATTTGAAGTCCGCTACCGCGAACGGTGTCGACCTACTCGATGAGGGAATTCACATTAATTCCGGGGCAGGACCATCTCCCATTTCCATCGTTTATAGCAGTAATACCGGCACAGTGAATGGCACGGTCACTGCGAAAGATGACCTCCCGGCGCCGGGTGCTCTGGTGCTTCTCGTCTCAAGCAGCGATTCGCATCCGAAACAAGCGGGGACCCAGACTTCTACCACCGACCAATACGGTCGCTTTGAAATTCGCGGTGTGCCGCCAGGAAGTTACAAAGCTTTTGCCTGGGAAAAGGCTGAAGAGGGCTCTTACGACGATCCAGAGGTCTTGAAGCTACATGAAAATCTGGCTGAATCAGTGGACGTTTCCGCAAATGATCGTAAAACCGTCCAACTAAAATTGATCGTCTCAGATGACTCCGCGAATTAATTAGTTAAGGCCTGCTGAAAGTTCGTTTAGGCCGCTCTCAGTTCCCATTGAGGGCAGCGCGCCACCGCTCAATCGCCACTACCGCCCAGATCGCTTCTATGACTCCGAAGGGCCAAGCGCCCTGCAGAAAACCGTACGCTGAACCCAGCCCACACGACGCAGCGAACGCCAGAATGAACCAGTGACTGCGCTTCTCAAGGGAATACGAGACCAGCATGGCGGTCACAGCGAAAAGTCCAAAGATTGTGAGAGGTTTCATCGGTTTCCCTTTCAAGGTTAAAAGACGGACGTCTGCGTGGGAATTATGACAAATGAGGATCAGGTCACAATGCGATTGCCGCAGTTCTGGAGACCAATTCCCATCGAGGGGTGATGGATTTATTCCTTCTTTTCTGAGATGGTGAAATTTACTTCGCTGGCCTGTCCGGGCTTTACGTCCACCTTTTTAGCCCAAGTTGACGGCGAGCTATACATCGGGCGCTTTACTTCGGTTTGGGCAGCTACGTCTAGCACTTTAGCTTCGGAAAGAATTTGCCAGCCTTCGTGCCACGCCACAATTTCGTAATCGCCGGGGGGAACGTCCGTGAGCTTGAAGAATCCGTGCTCGTCCGTGACCGCGTAATAAGGATGCTTCACCACGATTACGTTCGCATTCATCCATACATGGCCGGCGTTGCACTTTAATTCCACCACGCCATTGCGCTGCAGCGAGACTGGGATGTACTGGTTCTGAAATGGAAACGGAATATTGTTGGAAGCTGCGCCGGTCATCTGCACCGTGTGCAATACTGGATCGCTGCTCTTGATCTGCAATTTTCCGCCCTGCGGCACCAGCATGATGTGGGGAACGTACCGGCAGGTTTTCTGATCGAGATGCTCGCGAGCGTCGGGCAAATCCATGGCTTTGCCCTTGGTCACATCCCTCAGAAACACCACCGTGTTCGCCACCCCGCCGTCCGAATCGATTTCCAAACGCTCCAGGTCGCGAACCTTCAGCGAATCCGGATCGCAGAGATCAGCATTTTTTGTTACGGGCAATTTCGGAATCTTGGGGATGGGGCCCGTCCATTTTACGGTGCCAGTGATGGTGCCGCCATTTTCAACCGTAATCGCGGTGTAGTCGCTCTGGGCTTGCGCTCTTCCCGCGTGGCAGAAGGTCAACAGGAGAAGAGCGCTTGCGTACTGAATGAATCGAAACTGTTTTCCAATTCTCATATCAACCTCGCTAGAGCTTTCGTGTGCGGGCAACTCCCGAAAACACGCGCCCGCAAAAATTCCTGCTTACCTGCAGAATTCCAGCGCACCTACCGACGGCCCGGCGCGCGCCCGGGACTGGGACTTGAGTTTGCTCGTCCTGCGAAATTCGGGAACTGGACTGGTGCCTATGGGGATGGACGACGCACTCAAGCTTGCGCTGAGAATCTCCCCACGTTAAACGATACGCTCTCCAGAAAAGGACGGACCAACTCGTTGCGGGAGCTTTGTCTTATCGGTATATGATTCTTTGGATTCGGTCGGAAGTTCAACAAACGGAGTTTCAGTGCGTTGTCGTGGGCACGGATCTTAGGTAAGCGATGATGTCCATCGCATCTTGATGATTTAAATGGTAGATATGCATCGGCGGACGAATAATCTCACCGTTTGGCCCCTGCCCTTTCTCCAGGATTTCCTCGCCGTCTTTATCGGTGTAAGCAGCAAAACCAGCCAGCGCTGGCGCCTGTTGTGCCCAATTTTGATCCGGATGTACGGGAACGATCCAAACCGGCGCGCCTTGCAACGCTCGAGAGTTGTCGAGATTGCCGCGTGCGTCGCGAGGCGTGTGGCATTCGGTACACCGCGCAACTTCTTCCGTCAAATATTTCCCACGCTTGAGTTGAGCTTGATTTGGCGTTGAGCTGGCAGTCTGCATTGTTCGGCTCGAAGCAAGCACTGCTCCGGCGCACAAAATTAATGCGATAACGCACAAACTAGAAGTAGTTCTCATTCGATTTTAGTAGCACTTTTTGCGGGATGCGTCCAGCAAATCATTCGCATACACGCAAATCCGCGACGCACGTTCACGGCTTGTTGCGGCGTCCCCCAATGCGTGTAAAATGCCAGCGCTTATTTTTCGTTACCCGTACCGAAGGAGATTTGTGCGGAAGCAAATAATCTATCTCGCAAGTGTGTCTTTTCTCTTCGCAACCGCGGCGTTTGGGCAAAGCGCTGCGGCACCGCATGACTCGGCCCAGGTGGTGGCGATCAAAGCTGGGCGGCTGATTGATGTGGATGCGGGGAAAGAGTTGAGCAATCAGGTGATCGTGATTCGCGGGAATCGCATCGATGCGGTCGGCGCCCAGTTGAATATTCCGACGGATGCGAAAGTGATTGATCTATCGACCATGACCGTGCTGCCTGGGCTCATTGATTGCCACACTCATTTGGCTGATGGGGCCCGCGACGGCGGCGACCCTCTTACTTACCTAAAGAAAACGGCGGCGGAAGTGTCGCTGGAGTCGGTGCCTAATGCGCGCCTCACGCTGGAATCCGGATTTACCACCGTTCGCGACGTGGGCGTCTATCGGGCGCTGGGCGATGTCGCGTTGCGTGACGCGATTGCTCGCGGCGATATTCCAGGGCCTCGCATGTACGTCGCAGGCGCGTACGTAACAATTTCCGGAGGCGCCGGATCGTTAAGTGGATTTGCGCCGGATATCGTGCTGCCGTGGGATTTGCATTACGGCGAAGCGAATAGTCCTTGGGAAGTTCGCGCCGTAATTCGGAAGCTGGCGAATGATGGCGTGGACCACATCAAGATACTTTCGTCCGGCGCGGTGCTGGCGCACGGCAGCAATCCTAATTCGCAGGAATTTACGTTGGAAGAATTGCGGGCGGCGGTTGATGAAGCCAGTCACTTCGGCCTTCGCGTAGAAGCGCATGCACATGCGGCGCAAGGAATTAAGAACGCGATTCTCGCCGGCGTGGCTTCCGTGGAACACGCCACCATGATCGACGATGAAGGTATCGCGTTAGCTAAAGCGCATGGAACTTACCTCGACATGGATATTTACGACGAAGAATGCATCGAGGAGGACGCCGCGCACTCGAATATCCCGCTGGAGTTTGTGCAGCACGATCGGCAACTTGGCCAAATCCAGCGTGATAACTTTCGCAAGGCTGTGCAAGCCGGTGTGAAACTGTCATTCGGCACCGATGCGGGCGTATGCCCTTACAATGTCGCGGCGAAACAATTTGCGTTCATGGTGAAATACGGGATGAGCCCGCTGCAAGCGATTCAGGCGGCCACGACCTCGGCAGCCGATTTGCTGGGGCATAGCGACATCATCGGCTCAATTCGCCCCGGAAAGTATGCGGATATCATTGCGGTGTCGGGTGACCCTCTGCAGGACGTGCGCGTGCTCGAATCTGTCAGCTTTGTGATGAAGGAAGGCAAGATTTACAAACAGAAGTGATCTGATTCGAGGAGCGCGACCTGAATCACGGTCCGCAGCCGCGCGCAGAAACTACGAGGGCAATGCGGCAAGAGCTTTGCTGATACGGTCGCCAAAGGAAGTCGCAAAAACCGCTTGCCGCTCCGGATCTCCGAGATACGGATCAACGAACGGGCCGCCTCTGTCCAACACTAGCCGGTCTCCCCAACCAACCAGCCCGAAAAGGCGAATCAGCTCCTGTGTAGCTTGTGAAATCGGCACGATATAAGCAGGCTGCAGAAAATATTGTACGCGCTTTACAATCGTGGGCGCCAGTTTGCGCAACGCGTTATGCAATTCCCCGCGGTTCTCGATGGGGCACTCCACCGCGTAGCTTACAAAGAATCCGTGCTTGCGGAATTCATTCAGGCACAGGATTTCGTCAATCCTGGTGATGGCGTTTCCCATCGTTTTCACCAGCTCATCAAAATACATGCGGGCCGCCACCGAACGCACCGATCGATCCTTCGCAGCGAGATAGAAATAATCCGCTTCCGCCCCGCGTGGCGCAGAATCGAGTATAAGAACTTTAATCTGTGTGGGACGGAAACGCGCAGCAAGATCGAGGCGATCCTTCCGGCGCTGAACGTGCGCCTCGTCCACCCGCGCTCCGCATCCTTCGCAAATCGGCATTCTGGCTAGCCCCTCGCCAGGCAGTTACCAGGCCGCCATGGGCGGCAAGAGAATGCCATGCGTCCTTCCTCAGCGCAAGGCGTGGGCACTCTGTAGCTGTTGAATCGTGCATTAGCGCTGAGGGTCAATGAACTGATCCATATGAATCCACAGCACACGACCCAGCCGCGTAACCACAGGAACCGCTGGAAGAAACAACAAAATAGCCACAACGCAAAGCTTCTCGAAAGACCAGTGTGTGAACGTCCACAGGATCGCGCCGATCACCGTCGTGATAATCATCGCCAAGGCATAGTCAATGATCATGGCACCAAGAAAATAGCCTTCTTCCCGTTCAAACCAGAGCTGGCAGACGGCGCATTCATCATTCATCTTTGGCAAACTGAAAAAAATAGAGGTCGGATAAATTTTGCCGGTACGACAGCGAGGACAAACCTGGCGCAAGATTCCTTGTAACGCGGAGATTTTCGCGCGCTCGGCCATATCAAATCCCGCCGGGAACACAATGCCTTTTCAGTGCGCTTTTTCCGCGGCAGGCGTCAGAGCTGGATTGTAAAGAGCGGCTACCTCGTGCGCAATTTTATCCGGCTGCGAATGCTCGGAATCCAGATTGGTCAGTACAATGACAGTGAATCTGTCGTCCACATAACGCGAGATTTGGGTGGTAAAACCTTGCCAGGCCCCGCCGTGTTCGATCAGCCGGTAGCCGTTGACCTCCGTAACGTCCCATCCAAATCCATACGGAGCAGTTTTCCCATCGTTCAAACGTACCGCTGACCACATCTGATCGAGACTTCCCTTCTTCAGCAGCTTCTCGGTATAAAGCGCAGCGTCCCATTTCGCCATGTCGAGAACGTTCGTGTAAAGCGCGCCATCCGCCGTCGTGTTGAGCATCGGCGAAACCCATTCCTGATTTTTGATTTCCCCATTCACCAGCCGGTAGCCCGCAGCGCGGTTTGGAATGATGTCTGCCTCGCTGATGATCCGCGTCGAGGTCATCCCCAGCGGCCGAAAAATCCGCTCCTGTAACACGTCACCATAAAACTGTCCGGCCACTTTATGAATAAGAATCCCGAGAAGGACGTAGCCACTGTTGCTGTAGCTCCATTTCGACCCCGGCGGAAAATCCAGCGGCAGCCCGCTGAATTTCGTGAAAAGTTCATCTTCAGTATAATCGTTGCGCAGATTGATGAACGCCGCGCCCTTCTTAGTCAACGAATCCGATTCGTAATCCGGAACCCCCGAAGTGTGCGTCAGGAGATTCCGTACGGTGATGTTATTCCAACTCGCAGGAGAGTCCGGAAGATATTTCCCGAGGGGGTCGTCCAGATGGATTTTCCCCTCTTCAACCAGCATCATCACCGCCGTAGCCGTGAACTGTTTCCCCACCGACCCGGTCTGAAATATCGTCTCCGGCTTCACGGCGACATCCAGCTCGATGTTCGCCAGTCCGTATCCCTTCGCCTTGACGATCTTCCCATCGCCAACAATAGCAAGTGCCAGCCCGGGAATTTTCTCCGCGCGCATCTCGCCATTTACATACGCATCGACCTTTGCAGAAATCTCGTCGTCGAAGGAAACGGGATTTTGCGCTCGTACACCAAACGGCGCCGTGATCGCACTGCCGACCAGAATAAGTATTACGAATTGAACGTACACCACCACTCTAAGTAATCGCTGCAACCCTGGTTCGCTCCTTGCTTTCTTATTCCTGCCTTTCCTTTCCAAGACGCATCGCCCCCGCAAGCCGCAACGGTTTCGCGCTACAGAAGCGCACGGTATATTACCGCGCACTGAGCAGCGCCGATGTAAATTCTTTGCCGCCTATGATACTTTCGCGGCGCACTTCACTTACGACCAGTTCACAAGGGAAAGGTTGACGCGATGATGATTCGATTAAGAATGATGACCATCCGCGAGACTTTACTGGCAGTATTGTTCCTCTTAATGTTGGCGCTGCCGCAGGCGCCTCTCTTCGCACAAACACCGTCAATCGTGAAGTGGGAAGAGCTGACAGCGTCCGACTTCGTAAAAGCCATACAGCGATCGCAATTCACTTGCATCCTCCCGATCGGCATTCTTGAAAAACACGGCCCCCACCTCCCTCTCGGCACCGACCTGCTCAATATCAGGTACGTTTCTCTCGCCGCCGCACAACAGGAGTTTGCGATAGTCTTTCCCGAATATTATTTTGGACAGATTTTCGAAGCGCGCCACGAACCCGGCACCGTCGCTTACAGCGCGAAAATTCAGCTTGAGCTTTTGCAGGAAACTACCGACGAGATGGCGCGAAACGGCTGCAAGAAAATTGTTATCGCCAATGGCCATGGCGGCAACGAGGACCTGCTTCCTTACTTTGCGCAAACCCAACTGGCCACCCCGCACGATTATGTAGTTTATATTTTCCCATTGCCGGAACACCTCGATCAGCCTGGACGCCCGTCGGTGAAAAATCCTGCGGACATGCACGCTGGCGAAGCCGAAACGTCACACCTGATGATCTCTCGTCCGGATTTAGTTCACATGGATCGCGCCAAGGACGAATCGGGCGCCGATCAGCATCGCCTGTATCTTCCCGACACGCTTTACACCGGAATCTGGTGGTACGCGCGCTTCCCCAATCACTATGCTGGAGAAGGCGCAGCCGCCACCAAAGAACTTGGCGAGTTCGACATGAAGGAATGGATCAGCGAACTTGTAACCGCGTTGCGCGCGGTGAAGTACGATACTGTAAGCCTCCCGTTGCAAAATGAATTTTACGAGAAAGCCAAGCATCCGCTTGCGACTAAATGAGCTGCTAAGATTTCTGAGGAGAGAAAAATTGTGAAGCGCTTTTTGATCGCCTACGTTTTCGCCGCTCTGATAGCTGGCACAGCAGGGACTCCTGAATATTCGATCCAGGCAATACGTTACGCCACTGCGCCAGGCCTTCCGGTGTCGATGCTCGTGATCGGCGCTTCCAAGAACGAGAAAATCGACGCCGCCATGGTCGTCTGGTTGATACGCGGCGGGGGCCACACGATACTTTTCGACAGTGGCTTTCACCGCGACACTTTTATAAAAGATTTCCCAATGAAGGATTATTTGCGCCCGGATGAAGCGGTGCGCCTGGCAGGCCCGACGCCCGAAGAAGTCACCGACATCATAATAAGCCACGCGCACTGGGACCATCTGGGCGGCATCGATCTTTTCCCGAAGGCGAAGGTGTGGATTCAAAAAGCCGAATATCGCTATTACACCATGGACGCATGGCAACCCGGCGGAGACCACGGCGGCATCGATCCAGAAGACTCCAAGCAATTAGTGCAATTGAACACCGAAGGTCGTATTCGCCTGGTAAATGGCGACGACGTCGAAATTTTCCCCGGTATTCGCGCGTACACTGGCGCGCGCCATACCTACGCTTCGCAATACCTGTGCGTGGAAGGAAACCCCACGTTCGTTCTGGCTTCTGACAATTGCTATCTGTATCGAAACTTGTGGTCTCATATGGCGGGCGCGACTTTCACCGATGCAGACCACGCTGCGAACATCGCCGCCCAATCGCGAATGATAGAGCTGGCCGGGTCGCCTGACCGCGTCGTGCCCGGGCACGACATCCTTCAGTTTCAGAAATTCCCCACCGATGGACGTGTAGCTATCATCAAACAAGCGGCAAATCATTAAGCGATGAAAAGACTATCGTGCAGGATGAAGTTGTGTTCGGCCTGAAGATGGAATTGCTCGTGCCTCGATGAGCCGCTGCGAGCGAACCTGACGATGGCGTTCCAGAAGATGTTTCTGCGCGCGGCGGCCCCACGAACGCACGAAATAATAGTTCAAAGTCCCGCCAAAGCCCGCGCTAAGAACAGGAATCAGCCTGCCTGACCACTTCTCCGCCACTTCGGCCCCGACTTTCACCGCCATGCGATCGATAATTCGCGGAACCAGACGCTCGATGGCTTGCTTCTCCAC
Organism: uncultured Acidobacteriota bacterium; assembly: GCA_963714785.1. Classification (GTDB taxonomy): domain Bacteria; phylum Acidobacteriota; class Terriglobia; order Acidiferrales; family UBA7541; genus Palsa-295. The sequence continues at coordinate 243,480 of CAVQQE010000011.1, read as the reverse complement.
AAAATCGCGTCCCAAGTCGAGTCCCGCCGCGCTGGCTGCGGCGATCCACAGGCTGTTCACTTCGTCTTCTGTGGAATATTCAAATCCGTAAACCAAGCTTAGTTTCTGCAACATCCGGATGGTGATAGCCGAAAGAATTCCGGCGTCCGGGACTATCGTCAACATACCGCCCATTCCCAGACCTAAGCCCTCCAGTGTCGCCGTCCTGGTGGAAGACTTGATGATGCGGTTGGCGATCGGCGTAATCACTTCCTCGCCGAGATAAAACATGTCGCGCCAGGATTCAATCGGCAGCTTGTGCGCGCGCTTGATTTGCTTCAGGAATTTTTGCGGATCAACTTGGACCGTTTCGTAAGCTTTGCGAAATCCTGCAGCTGTGGAAGCCTGCATCAACCGGGCTAGCGCTGAATCTTTTTTTCGTCGTGGCATGCTAATTTGATGCGCCAAGCCGGGCACAGGTAACGCAGGCTCGGCATGCGAATTCAGCATAGCAGGTTTGCGCTCGCCGTTACAAAAACCAGTTCAATCAGCCGTAACTAGCGCGCGGGCCTAAGTTCAACCATCGCCGGTCACCCGCACGGGCGCCTACCAGGTGAATCTCGCTCCCAGTTGAATATGCCGCGAGCCGCCCGAGCCGATGACCGGGTTCGAACTTGCCACGTCAGGTGTAGCGATCACGGTCCCAACGTTGCTGGGACTGAACAGATCGTTGTTCATCGTGAACACATCAAAATTCGGATGGTTCAGGATGTTGAAAAACTCTCCGCGAAGCTGAAGACCGAATCGCTCGTGGAAAGTCCACATCTTGGAGAGCGAAAAATCCCAGTTCTTAAACGTCGGCCCTCGGAAGATGTTGCGCCCCGCGTTGCCAAACGAGCCGAAGGCGGGAGCCGTGAGTATGGTGCCATTCTCGATATAGCACCCGTCGTTCGCCAACATGTTCACGGCACCTTGACCACCCGCTTTCTGTGCAGCGGCAATACATTGAGGATTCCCACCGGTCACGTTACCACTGGCGTCAGTCGTAAAATCGTTGGTGCCGATGAAAGGGATCGGAGTCGTCGCGGACCAATGGATATTGTTCGGACTACCCGAAATGTCCCAGCGATCTTCGAAAATTCCAGTAGCGCTGTTGTCATCCTCAAAGTCATTCAGCGTGTAAGGCTCGCCGCCTTGCAGCGTGACGATGCTGGTCACCAACCATCCCTTCAGCATCTGAAATTTTGAATCGCGCGAAGGCAGTTCGTATGTAAGTGACAATGTGAACCGGTTGCGAATGTCGAAGTCGCCGTTGCCGCGCTCGCCACCGAAATTCAAACTGTTCTGCGGATACGGCGCGATGTTGTTCGTAGCCGTATCGATCGCGTGCGCGTAGGTGTATCCCGCCAACAAATATAACCCGTGCGAATATCTCTTCGTAAACGTCACTTGCAGCGAATGGTAGATCGAGCTGGAAGCGTTATTCAGCACATCGACCTGCCCCAAATACGGGAAGCACGGGCCCCCTCTGCCGATACCGCCCATCGAAGGAGGGCAGTTTATGGTGAAGGGCCGCGCGGCTTGTTCGCATCCGGAAAAATCCCCGAACAAAAATCCCCCGGTCGCATTGATGCAAGGGACGCTGAGCGCCGGAATCGGCTGATTTTCATCGATATTGCCATAGAGATCGATGCCGCGGTTGGCCACGTAGGCCACCTGTAAAGTCGCCGTCGGCGACAGTGCTTGCTGAATATTCAGATTCCAATTTGCCACGTACGGGGTCTTCAAATGCGTGGTCGCGAAAATATAACAAGGGTTCCCGGCTGTGCATCCGCTGCCTGCGCCCACGCCACTTGGGAAAATCGCGCCGGGGTTGGGGTTCGTTGCCGTGGGCCAATTTACCAAAGTTGGATCCTCCGAAAAATCGAGGTAATTCGTGATGTTTCCGTTTCCTGGAGTCACCCCCAGGCTCGCCGCCGTGGGGTCCAGATTTAATCCACCGCCGCTAAACATGAACGTGCGGATGGAAGGCTGTTCAAAAATAATCCCACCGCCGGCGCGCAACACAGTTTTGCCCGTTCCAAAAATATCCCAAGCCACTCCCAGCCGCGGCGAGACGTTGTTGTAACGCGTCGGGTAAGGCGAACCAATGCCTTTCCCTACTTGAATGATTCCGGGATTCGGCCCCGTCGGCACGAAATTGGCCAGCATGTTGCGTGAATCTTCAATGGGAGCGGTAATGTCGTAGCGCAATCCCATGTTCACTGTGACGTGCGGCCTCACTCGATATTCGTCTTGAATAAACATTCCCACAGATTTCAAGTTCACGTTGCGCGTGGGATCGCCGTACAGCTTTTCCCACTTTTCCACGTTGCCCGCTGCGAAATCCTCAAGCGAGTCGAAATCTATGCGGCCGCGGCCTTCCGTCGCTCGATAATAGTCCACTGTTCCGTAACGGAAATCCCCGCCGAATCGCACGCTATGTTTTCCGCGCGTCCAGGAAGCCGTATCCGAGAAATTGAACGTGCGGCTTGGCGTGGTTTCCAACGGCCATCCGGAATTTCCGCCCATATAATCGGGGAAGCCCGAGCCGAGGCCGATGCGCGGAAATCCGAACAGCCGCGGGTCCGTAACACCCGTGTCAATCCCGTAACCGGTCAGCGGATTCACGTTATGGTCCAACGGCAAAATCGCTTCGTTAAAATTGTTGTAGCTGAAGCGCAACTGATTCACCCAACGCGAGTTGGGCGTATAGGTCCAGTCCGCTCCGAACACTTGCGTGATCGGCGCCGCAGTCGAACGCCACTCCGGCCGTATCGGTACCGTGTCCTCTTCGATTTCCGAAGTATTGGAGTAGATAAACCGAGCAGTGATCGTATTGTGCTCGTTTAAAATGTAATCGGTCTTTGCAACAATGTTGTCGTTCCGGTTGGTATTGTTGAAATCGAAATCTATCGCCGCCGGATCCATCTGGCTCTGCGTAAATCCGGGATTCGGCAAAAACAGCGAAGAAAGATGCTGGCTCAGCGGACTGCAACCCGGCGGGGGGCAGCTAGCAAGCGCATCCACAATACTGAAATCTGCCGGCAACGAATCCGGGGGTAATTGAGCTGCCCGCGGAACTAAAGAGACAGTCACCGGGCTGTCGGCCACGAACGGATTGCCCACCGTATCGCGAAGCCCTTCGTAATTGAAAAAGTAGAACCATTTGTCTTTCTTAATCGGTCCCCCGATCGACGCGCCAAATTCGCTCATCGAAACCGTTGAAATCGGTGCTGGGGCGAAGTTAAAGAAATTCCGCGCGTCGAAATCGCTGGTGCGACCGAAATAATAAGCGGAGCCATGAATCGTGTTGGTTCCGGACTTTATGCCGATATTCATCACCACCCCAGGCTTGACCCCGTAGTCAGCCTCCGGACTTTCCTGCGTGTTGAATTCCTGAATGGAGTCAAGCGGAAGCAGGCTGGCCGGAGTTCCTTCGATGCCCGCGTCATTCATCACGCTTTCGCCGTAGTACACGTCCATATCGTCCGCGCCGTCGATGTAAAAGTTGTTGTCGTCGGGCCGGTTTCCATTCGATGTGATCGACTGAAATCCTCCGCCCGGCGTTCGTTGCACTCCGGGATGTAACATCAACAAGTTTTGAAAGTCGCGCCCTTGCACCGGCAGCTCTGTAATCGCTTTGTTCGAGAGCACGCCGTTCAGCGTAGTGTTCGTGGTATCAGTGAGCGGCGCTTCCGAGGTTACCTCCACAGTCTGCGTCACCTCGCCAGGCTGAAGTTGGAAATCGGCTCGCAGCTCCAGTCCCACTTCAATCTGAATCTTGTCGCGGATGGCGCTCTTGAAACTAGTCGCTTCCACTTCCACGGAATAAAATCCCGGGTCCAGGCTCGGAGCCACGTAATCCCCTGTCTGGTTCGTTTGCAAAACTCTTTGCGCTTGCGTCCCCAGATTTTCAATCGTCACCTTGGCGCCGGTAATTACGCCGCCGCTCGAATCGGTTACTTGCCCGCTGATCTGACCTTGCTGTGTCTGCGCGAAAGCGCCCGGCAGCATCGACACACCAATCGCCAGAAAAACAATCAGGAATCGAAAGCGCATCTTCATCACTCACCCCCGGGAAACCACGAGCATTTATTTGATTTCGTGTTTCTTCAGAATCTCGAACCCGATCTTGAACTGGAACCGAATCTTGTTGCTGTGATGATGTCTAGTTCCTGAGTTCTGAAATGAGAACAAAGAATGGAAAGAGCGAAAAATTACAGTCCCGCGGCGAGTTTACCCAGATCTATGAGGCAGCTAAGCGCAGATTGGCCCAAGGACACTGTCAGAAAAATTTCCCCGTGATGATAAGACTCCACCCCATAAAGAAACCATAAAGAAAAACAATATGCGCAGAAATTAGACCTAATACACGCACATGTCAACGCGTCTTTTGCCCAATGATTCATAATCACTTGCACGCATCGTCAACTTTCGCGGCTCGCAACGGTTTTGATAGGCGCAACTGTAACCATCCCGAATCCGACATCGTTCTCCTCGGCGATACCGGCTCCGCCTCGCAATAAAACAAGAAAGCTCGCGACCATTTCGCCTCAAGATCTCACACACACGACCTGTTGCAATTCTTCTGCTTCTTCCTTTAGCATCGGTCGGGGCACAAGAAAAAGTGCCCAGGAAAGATATAAAACGTGAGTGAGCTTTACCAAGAGCTCCTCAATTCCAAATTGGGAATAGGAAAGGAAGACAGAATGACAGGACTTTGGACTGGACGTGGTGCGCACTCATCGTCAGCATCCACCTATTACCGAGCGATGCTCATCCTTGCGGCCGCGACTCTGGCCGCCATCCCCTCCTACGCGCAGACCATGAAGGGCAATAACTGGGCAGCCTACAGCACCCCAGCGAAAGACTCTGACGCGGCCGCGGCACCCAAAGCCACGAAAGCGGCCCAGGCACCGCGCTTCGGCGCCGTCCTTCTCGGAGGCCATGGAGATGTAGACGAGGCCACTCACTTCCTCTGCGAGCACTCCGGAGGAGGCAACCTCGTAGTGATTAGCGCCTACGGCGCCGACGAGTACAACTCGGACTTTCACGCCGCCTGCCCGGAAAATTCAGTCACTACTCTGGTTATCACTTCAGCAGAAGCCGCGAACGATCCCTATATCGTGGACACAATTCGCAACGCGCATGCAATTTTTCTTTCCGGCGGCGACCAGTCGCATTACGTGAATTACTGGACCGGCCAGGCAGTCCAAAAGGAAATCAACGCCGACGTGGCTCGCGGCGTTCCGCTCGGCGGTATCAGCGCGGGACTGGCAGTGCAAGGCCAGTTCGTGTTCGCCTCCATGCTCGACACAGTGAAAAGTCCGGAAGCCTTGGCCAATCCCTACGACCCGCATGTGACGCTGGTGCGCGATTTCCTGTCGATCCCAGTGCTAAAAGGTGTTATTACCGACAGCCATTTTTCCCAGCGCCAGCGCATGGGACGCTCTCTGGTGTTTCTCGCCCGCATGGTGCAGGACGGCTGGGCCAACCAGGCTCACGGGATCGGCGTGGACGAAACAACCGCGGTCCTGGTAGAAGCCGATGGCCACGCCAAAGTAGTAGGAAAAAACTCAGCCTACTTCATGACCCTGGATCACCGCCCGGAACTCTGCACCGAAGGAAAGCCTCTCACCGTGCTCCACATAAAAGTCATAAAGCTCAGCGCCGGCGACAATTTCGACCTGAAAACTTGGACAGCAACGGGCGGCACCGCCTTTGAGGTAAACGTAGTGGAAGGCAAATTGACGCCAAGTGACCAGCCAAGTGACAGCCATGAATAGCGAAACCAGCGCCGCCTCAATTCATATCGACAATCGCCGAGACGCCCCATGACAGCTACACGGTCGTCACCCATTCCGCCACCTAGAACGCCGCGAATCCCCGACCGTTATTTGGGCCAATTTAAATCGCCAAATTGCTGAATTGAGATCCCACGTAAGCCACAGAAAACAAAGACCGACGACCTGCCCAAATCGCCAAAAAACTTAAAAATGCAACACCCCATTTTCCCGACGGATCGGTACGAGATCTCCTTCAGGAATTGAGCCGGCGAGGACCGCTGACAAATGCATTGCCCCGCTCGTAAAAGCGAAGAAGCCGGTGAGCCTCCACCCTGATTCCAATGCGCACGCTGACTCCAATTTCCCCCGTAGGTTTCGCCGCGGTACCCAACCAGAGCGGACCTTTCGCACACAAGTCCACCCCGTCCAAACTTCGAGTAATGCGCAGCGCCGCAGCCAGCCGCCCAGGCCCGCGCGAAAGTTCAGTCAGAGGCGCCGTCGATTTTTTGCAGGCGCTGTCGGCCGATCTGTTGCCACGCCCTCTTCTCGACGGTTTTTCGGCGCGATGGAGCTGCATCCAGTCGATCCCTTCGAGCGGCTCCAGCCCGCGCAAAAGAATCCCTTCGCCGATTCCTTCGCGCTGCCCGGAAACGTTCAGCATGAAATGATTGCCATAAATAAAATAAACGTACGCGTGTCCGCGCTCCAGAAAAAGTGCTCGGTTGCGAGGCGTCACTCCACGAAACGCGTGGCAAGCCGCGTCGCCCACAAGGTAGGCTTCGGTCTCGACGATTCGTCCGCTGAGCCGCACATGCGGCAAGTCATGCACCAGCGTTTTCCCAATCAGGAAACGCGCCAGTTCGACGGTATCAACTGGCAACTCGCTGCGGCGAAGCCGGCGAATACGAATTTTAGTACGCGCGAGCGTCATGCGATTCGTTCTATCATACGAACTGTTCGCGCGCGGCTCATATTATTTCTGGATGCCGCTGGTGAAATAGATGAACGACAGAATGTCCGATAAAGATCAAGCTTGGCCGGCGCTCCCCTTCGCGGAGTGGAAAGACACTTGCGCCACGCTGCACATGTGGACGCAGATCGTCGGCAAAGTGCGGCTCGCGCAAAGTCCGCTAATCAACCACTGGTGGGAAGTCCCGCTTTACGTTTCCGCGCGAGGGCTAACTACGTCGTCGATTCCCCGCCCAGGCGGAAATTTCGAAATCAGTTTCGATTTCATCGATCACCGGCTCGATATCAGAACCAACCTTGGCGAGTCGAGAACGATTTCGCTGTATCACCGCACGGTAGCCGGATTTTATCGCGAGTTCATGGAGATGCTGCGCTCGCTGCGGATCGACGTAAAAATCTGGCCGATGCCCGTGGAGGTACCGAATCCTATCCGCTTCGACCACGATGTAACACACGCGCGCTACGATCCCGGTTACGCCAACCGCTTTTGGCGTATTTTGGTTACGCTGGATTCGATATTCAAAGAGTTTCGAGGAAAATTTATCGGCAAGGCCAGTCCGGTACATTTTTTCTGGGGAAGCTTCGACATGGCGGCCTCCCGTTTTTCGGGCAGGCGCGCGCCGGAGCGTCCCGGCGCGGACAAAATTACCAAGGAAGCGTATTCGCACGAAGTGAGCAGCGTAGGTTGGTGGCCCGGTGGCGACAATGTAACCAGTCCGATGTTTTATAGCTACGTTGCTCCAGAGCCACCCGGATTTCGCGAGAGCCCCGTGCGCCCGGCAAAAGCATTCTTCGACGTAAAACTCGGCGAATTTTTGCTTTCGTACGACGACGTCAGGGCGGCCACTGATCCGAGAGCAGCCCTGCTCGATTTTTGCCAAAGCACCTACGAAGCCGCCGCCATTAACGCCAAGTGGGACCGCGAATCCCTCGAGAGGAAACCCACCTAAAGCAACTTCATGTTCCCGCCGTACCTTCAATTGTCGCCAAAATAGTACTAGATATTATGCTTTAGCGACGAAGCCACTTTGAGTTCTGTTAGCAAATCATTGATTCCAGAAAACTAAGCGACTGCTCTTTCAGAACGTCTGTTTTTCCACGTTTTCCAAAACATCAATTTTATTGCCATTCATGTTGGAAAATGCGGCTTGGACTTGTGCTAGTGGAATATCCCCTGTGTACAAAGCCGTCATAGCCGCAAAGCTATGTCCCATCTGCTGTCTGTGACAAGCCGGTAACGCGGTGGTCTCACTGGGTCGACGCAACACTCACCCGGCTTGCATTGAAAACAAAGGCTAAAATCGCTCGCTTGGGTTAATCAGCCGGAACACTACACTGGCTAGGTTTTGACCCAGTACAACCAAACAGATCGTTTCTCCCGGGGAAGCATTGTCGAATCAATATATGGGATGGTGTTGCATCGACCGGTTGAGCTGGCAGCGTTTATCGGAGAAGTTAAGTTCTACTCAAATGTCCGGTCATCCGGGTATGCGTCCACTGACTCTGTCGAGTTTCTAGCTGAGCGCTTTCACCTGTTTGTTCCGTGAAGTAAGATTCTGAGATGCTTAAGAAAAGTACCGTCCTAACCTTGCTGGCTGGAATGAGCCTATGGGTCTTGTCCCGGCTCCTTTTTGCGGCAGAAAAACAAAAGGTACTTTACATTGTTCCAGTTTATGTATTCATAATTGGCAGATGGGCATTAGCGGCGTTTCCCCTCTTGTTTTTCGTCTGGAATCCAGGACTGTTTCAAGGTCGTGCTCCCGTGCCGAAGCGGTCACATGTTCTCCTGATGGTCACAACTTTGTTGACTGCCGTCTGGTTTATCTTTTGGTGGAAGAAAGAAGTTGCGGCGGAAGGCCCCCAATACATCTACTTAGTTTGCGCGGTAAACTTGGTGTGGATTGGATCGCTATGGACGCTGTTCGCACACAGTCGCAAGAGAGAGCCCTCGTTCAAAATGAACCTGTTGTTTCATTGGATGTTATTCGCATGGCTTTATTTATTCGCGTTCCCTATCTTTATCGCTCCGCTCTTTCGCAGCTAGAGCCGCATAACGTCGTCAACATTGTTTCAGCGTTCGCCCGGAAAGCGAATTTCGCTTCGGCCGCATCGCCAACCCCTGCTTCAGCAGTCGCAACTACGTCATCTGGGGCTTCACAAACCAGGGATTACCATTCACTCCTTGGATGGCTCCCAAAGCTCGATCTGATTGCCATCAGGATCTTTAAGCCACGCAAAGTTCCCGTAGGGATATTCCGCGGTTTTTTCGATTGCCACTCCTTTACTCTTAAGATGGCTGAGGACTTCTCCCATGTTTTTCACTGTGTAATTAATCTTACCCGTTCGCGGCTTATCCTTGATGTCTTGATCAGTGGGCATAATCGCCCACGCTATCGTTCTTTTGATCTCCGGATTTTCAAGATCCCTATACTCAAACGATGCATAAATTGAACTGCACTCAGCATCTTCGCCCTCAGGAACTATTCCGAGGCAATCGCGATACCAGGCCGCCAATCTCTTTGTGTCGTTCGAAAACAGAAAAGCGCCACCAATTCCGTCGATCATAAGTTCCTCCCACTCCTCATCTCTGCCGGTTTCCGAATCGGCAGGCATAATTCCAATTCAAAGTGCGACCAATCCGTCGCACTTTCTTTGTCCAGGAAAACCTCAAGTGCTGGCGCATGCTCGGGCTCGTAGGCACTGTTGATAAGCCAATCTCTGTAAAGATAGTCCCAAGCCGTAGCTACCTTATGGATATCGCCGGAAACCTCTATGACGGCATATCGCATGGCTGGCATTTTCAATTTCGACATTCCTTCCATGCACTCAAAGGGAAAAGACGACGCAAGACAGACCTCATATCGATAAAGATGCCTTGGGGTTACGTGTGGATCATCTACCGTCATTCCGAAAAGAATTCCTTGCGAAAAAATATCCTGGGATTTGGCCCATTCGATCACTGTCTTGAGGGCGGCAAGTACTCTGTCCAGTTCGAAGGCATTCGTAACCCGAATATAAGCGACTTGCCTTTCGGGAATGTCGATCAATCTCACTGAAAACGCGGCTCTCTTTTCTTCCGCGCTCATGGGGAGACCATATTTGTCTTCTGGGAAGAGTTCTTTGCAAATCTTGCTCTTTTTGATCTCGCCGCTTTTCCGAAACTGACTTGGCGAAGTGTCGTAGCCGGATCGGAAGGCACGCGAAAAAGTGGCCGATGATGAAAAACCGCACTCTAAGGCTATATCGGTCAAATTTTGGTCGGAATAACGAAGAAGACGAGCAGCCTTTTCAAGACGAAGCCGGTTGGTAAAATTGTTGAGGGTTTCGCCCGCAATCGCACCAAAGATCCGATGGAAATGAAATTCCGAGAAGCAGGCAACTTTAGCCAGCTCCTCTAGTTTCACCTGGCGATCCAGATTCCCGCGAAGATAGTCGATGACCCGATTAATTCTTTGGGCATATTCGCTGTTGGCCTGGGTCTTTTGGCTTGGAACGGATTCTATTGACATTGTGTCGCAGAATACCCCAATTGCCCCTATGCGGTCAGCATCCAAAAGTCTGACTGTCAAGCCCCGTTAGAAATGTCCCTTTTCTTGATTTGCTGTTGTCCGTTGGGGTGTGGCGCTGGAGCGAAGCCCTGCGCCGCCGACTCCTCCGGAGCGTGCGCGTCTGCCTTGTGGCTTGCACCTTCGCAGACCACCCTCGTTCCCTTTTGGGCCGAGGCGCTCCAGAGGTCTCCCGGTTCTCGTGCATGTTGTTTCTCAGCGTGCGCGGGTTCTCCGACTACGCCGGACCGTCTGCTCGCTCGCGATATCGCGATGCAGCCGTGTTGCCTTCCTCTATCAGGAAAGGGTCGGCGTCCTGGTTTTGCGTTTTTCGAAGCTCAATAGCCCGGCCCAGCGATGCCCCTGTCTACGCTTCAAACGACACCTCGCGATGCCATCTGCAAGACTGAGGGCCAAGGGGGAGTCGCTGTCTCCTTTCTTGCAGGACTCTTTCATTCCTTACAACATGCCGGTTTATCCCGGCGCACCCTAATTAACGCACTTACCGGAAATGTTACTACCTGGGGCGAAACTGTAGAATTTCGCGAAGAGATCGAACCAAAGGGAGCATTTTCCCGACGCCCACGCGGAACGTGATGACGCTACTCCATCACTACCACAAATTCCGGTAGCCCTTCTATTCTATTAAGAAAATCACAGTAGGAGCGGCAAAGACCAAGCGACGCGAAGGGTTTCGCACGAGGGCGCGTGCAGAGGCGGACGTTAGGCGCAGAACTCTGATCTGCCGATCGCTCGATGGAGTGAACGTAGCGTCGGTTTTTATCCGGGGGATCTGGACTGACGATGTAGAAGAAGCATCCTTTGGAAGGTTTTTCCGATGTGAAGCCTGCGTTGTCACCATCCATAATGATTCCCCCGTTCTGGAGTCTGATTCTTTTACCTAAGACTGTGGGAGTGTAGTTTCTTCGCAGATCCGACACAATAGACGGAAAGTACTACGCAACCGGAGAAGTGGATTATTTGACTTGTGTGGAGTCGAGGTGTGACGCGGTGGTTTAGGTTCAGCCTATCCCTTGCCGTCTCTTTCGTCTGTCGGTGCCTCACTAGCGGAACCATGCTTCCGTCTTCACACCCCGCTCATCGAACCGGACGTGCGGACTTGCCGCATCCGGTTCGCGGAAAAGACTCACGCAATGGCGATACACAGTTGCCAGCACCGCCTGGCGTTTCTACTGTGAGACGGCAGGACCCGACCGAAGTGGGTTGAATAGATTGTCCGCAGAAACAGCACGGACCCCATGCCACTTTGACTTCGGATTTTGCCATAAGCGCTCAGTGTCGCCAAAATAGTACTAGATACTCTTTCCCTACACGTTCCGCGCTAGACATAGATGTTAGCTACAAGGCTCTCTTATGATTCAAACAGCAGCGCCATGGATCAGCCGACCAATCCGGGTAGAGGTGTCCTCGGCGCAGGTGTGCCTGCGTCCCACGATTCCCACCGCCCAGGCGGGAGCCAGGATACTATTTTGCTCAGCGACGTTCCCGAGAATAAATTCGCCGAAACAGTAGTCGCGCCCGTAACGCCATTCCAAGTTGCAAACCTCAGTTCAACCGTCCTGGCTGCGCTCAGCAAACGCTACGACATTTTGGGCGAAGCCGGGCATGGCAGCATGGGCCACGTTTACAAAGCGCGCGATCGCGAAACTGGAGAAACCGTCGCGCTGAAATTGTTGAAGCCGGAAATCGCTTCAGACCAGGCAATGATGGAGCGGTTCAAGAACGAGCTTCTTTTTGCGCGCAAGATTACGCACAAGAATGTTTGCCGCATGCACGAGTTTAATCGTGTGGGAGGCGTCGCTTACACTTCCATGGAATTCGTGGAAGGCGAGAGTCTGCGATCCGTTCTGAACCGGTTTGGCGGGCTTCCCCAGCGCAAGGCCGTGAATCTAGCCTTGCAAATTTGTTCAGGGTTGCAGGAAGCGCACGCGCAAGGCATCGTCCATCGTGATCTAAAACCAGAAAATATCATGGTGGACGCGAACGGGAACGTGAAGATCATGGATTTTGGTATCGCGCGTTCGATGGAAGCGGTTACACGCATGACCGGGTCAATGGTTGGAACGCCGCAATACATGGCTCCCGAGCAAGTTGGCGGGAAGCCAGTCGATTACCGCACCGATATTTACTCCCTGGGATTAATTCTGTACGAAATGTTTACGGGTAGTCCTGCATTTCACGCCGACAATCCGGTTGCCGTTGCGCTGAAGCAGATGCAGGAAGAGGCCGTTCCTCCGCACGAGATCGATCCCGCTATTCCTGCTTACATTGAACGAACGATTTTGAAATGCTTGTTGAAAAATCCCGCAAACCGTTTTCAGTCGATCGCGCAACTGGAAAATGCGCTCAATGGGTCCGAGGGGCAGAGTCTGGCTGGCGCGACGGCTCCGGTTCGAACAGCGAACTCTCAAAGAGTTGTAAGCGCGCCTGCCACGGCGCGCATCGCGACACCTTCGCTGCTGCCAGCAGCAACACAACCTAGAGGAGTTTCACCGATTGTTTGGATCCTGCTGGGCGCAGTAATGGTCTTAGGCGCGCTGGGAGTTTTGAACGGTATCGCCAAGAAAAAAATAGCCGTGGACAGGATTCCACCGCCGGCTGCGCTTCCTGCGCCGGCCCCACCAGACTTTGCTTATCGGAGTTCGCCGCCGAAAAGTCCGGTCGCAGTTTCAAAAGTGAAGCCCGCAGACGCAGAGCCCTCCAAGTCGGCGTCGTCTGCCGACCCCGGCAGCGAACTTACAGTTGCGCCGTACACGAATTTCAAACCTGAGATTTCAAAGAACAATGCGACTCCCGAGCCGAAATCGGAGCGCCAGCCGCCGAAGGTTTTCCCGCGCATGGAAACGGGTCCGGTCAAAAAATCTTTTAGGCCGTCGCCTGACGCGGCGGCCGCAACGCTTCGCGCCGATGCAGCCGCGAAAAACAGTGGAAAGAATCCTGCGGCAACGAAATCGGCGCAGCCTGCACCTTCCAATTCAACCGTTACCGGAGCTTCAACGGCGGGTACGTCCCGAGCTTCATATTTATTTGTGGGCCGGTTCCAGCGGGAAGATCGCGCCAAGGCAGCAGAAAAGAAAATCTCTGCGTTAGGTCTGCCTGCGGCGGTACTTACAAAGCATGGGGATAACGGAGATTATTACATAGTTTACAGCGGACCTTATCTGAACGAAAAAATTGCCAGTGCGATGGAACAACTCGAAGCGAAAGGTTTCTCTAACGTGCGTGCAGTACCTCTTCCGCTGGCCGATAAGAACGCAAAACAATGACGCCGGTAAGCTTACAGGAGTCAGCGACGATGCAGATCGCATTCGGAGCGCGCAGCGATACGGGGCGCGCTCGCGAGAATAACGAAGATAGTTTCGCGCTAGCTCCGGAGCTGAATCTGTTCGTACTCTCGGATGGAATGGGCGGACTCGCCGCGGGTGAGGTCGCGAGCAAGTTGGCCAGCGCAACTGTTATCGCTCATTGTCGCGAAGCAGCAGTACATCCTTCGCTCCCGTTGATCGGAGAACACCTGGATGGAGTGTCTGCGCATTCCAACAGATTGGCCAGCGCGATACGCACCGCAAACCGCGTGGTGTACGCAGCCGCGCAAAGCCATGAACAGAAGCGAGGCATGGGCGCAACAGTTGTGGCTGTGTGGTTCGTTGACGAAGTGCGGGTGAGCATCGCGCACGTTGGTGACAGCCGCATTTACCGGCTACGTGGCGGTGATTTTGCGCAACTCACCGAAGACCATTCGTTCGTTGCGGAACAGGTCCGCCGCGGCATGATGACTCAGCAGGAGGCTGAAACCAGCAACATGCAAAGCGTGCTCTTACGCGCTCTAGGTGTAGAGCCGGAAGTGCAGGTTGATGTTTCCGAAAAAGATTTGCTGGAAGGCGACACTCTGCTGCTCTGCTCCGACGGGCTGACGCGAGAGCTTTCGAGCGCACAGATTTCCACAACGTTGGCGGAAATCGAAGATCCTCAAGAGGCGGCCGACCGGCTGATTGAGTTGGCGAACAAGGCGGGCGGCGGAGACAACATCACGACGGTGGTTGTCCGGTATGCTCCAAAACCGGCGGGGGCCTTCCAACGAATCGGGAAATGGTTTAAGGGGTCCGAAAATCGGTGACTGCGCAGCACTCGGATGCGGGTGCGCGATGATTGAAAATGAGGAGGGCGTTGCGATGTCAAAATTAGTTCTTAAATTCGAGAGTTCGGTATTAAAAGAAGTAGCGCTGGGAACTAAAGAAGTGAGCATCGGCCGCTCGCCCGAGTGTGGAATCGTGATCGACAATCCTGCAGTCTCGAATTATCACGCGCGTGTGTTCAGCGAAGAAGGCCGCATGATGCTGGAGGATTTTGGAAGCTTGAATGGAACGTTCGTCAACGGGCAACGCGTGAAGATGGTGACGCTGAAACCGGGCGACTCCGTTGTCATTGGCAAGCATACGATCGTAGTGACGGATTCGAGCGAAATCAGAGGAACCGCGCCGGGCGGTTCGAACGGCAACGCGTGGCCCACGGTTCCGAAAATTAACGAAACGGTGATGCTAGATACGAAAGAGCGTCGCGAGTTTTTGCGTCAAGTGGCGGCAGTAGGAGAGAGCGCACAGGTAGCGCCCGGCCGATTGAAATTACCGACGCTGCTGGTACGCAAAGGCAAAACGGATTTGAAGGAATACACGCTCAGCGACAAATTGACCGTCATCGGCAAATCCGCCATGGCGACGATCAAGCTAAAGGGGTGGTTCGCTCCTAAAGTTGCCGCGCAGATTACTCGCCGCGAGGACAATTCGTTTTATATCGGCAAGGCTGAGAAGACCCCGTCGGTGAACGGCGTTTCGATTTCGCAACCAGCCAAACTGTCGTCCGGCGACGTGGTTGAGGTTGCGGGAATCGAACTGGAATTTATCTTCCGCGACTGACGCGAGGCTCGGAAATCGCGGTTTCATCTCGGGCGTTCTCTGCCCGACAACTTCAGTTACGTTCCCATTGGTACTACGGTTCTATAGGCATCGCCTTCCGCGCCTGCTAAATTTGACATGTTAAGTGCCCCTCACTGATCGAGACTTGGGAGGTTAACCCCCGTGGCCACAGCTACACTTATCGCGCCTGAGCCGGCGGTTTCATCGCGGCCCAAATCGGGTCGCAATTCGCGACGGCGCGAGCGCCTGAAGATATCATTGCCCCTGGAAGTCCGGCCATTCGACGCACGATTTGCAGAGATTGCGGATGTGGGCGAGGTGCTGGACTTTACGCGCGACGGACTCTACTTTGCGACCTGTATGCCCCATTATTTCAAGGGCATGCGGCTGCTTGTGACGTTCCCGTTTGGGGAGAAGATCTCCGCACACAAAAAGTTTCTGGGCTCCATCGTGCGAATGGAAAACCGGCCGGACGGGACACTGGGAATTGCCGTGCGGTTTCTGCTTTGAACCCTTTTCAGGTTTCCGTTTGGACATCGAGCCGGGGATAGAGCTTGTGAGACCGCCCCACCGCAGTGACAATGTTCATTGGCAGCCTGGCGGTCGGCGCTGGGGAAGGAAATTCCGCCGATCTGTCGCCGGACGCGTGAATCCAAGGATACGGTGATGCATAGTTCAAGTGACAAAAAGAAAGGTCACGGGTCTCCTTCGCCCGCCGTTCAAGAAGCTGAACGGCGCATTGCGGAGCGCCACATGTTTACGGCTGGTGCGGAGGTCGTCGAGCTGAAATCAGGAGCGCGCTTCTCGACACGTACGACTGACCTTGGACCGGGTGGCTGCTTCGTTGACACGACAGTTCCCTTCCCGATTGGGTCAAGCGTCCGGATCACTCTGAACAAGGGCACCAAAGCATTTGCGACACCGGGCACAGTGGTTTATTCGCAGCATGGATTGGGTATGGGCATCGCGTTCACCGAGCTGGATGCGGAAAAGCGCCTGGAACTGGCGGACTGGATAGCAGGCGTCACGGGCGAGCGTCCTGCGGCACATGAAGTGGCGCGTGCGCCAAAGGATTCGAATCCCAGCAAGGGTCGCGAGTTTGTTGCGCTAGTGCGGCTAGTTCGACTCATGATTGGAAAAGGCATTTTGACCGAGGCCGAAGGCACATCTGTCTTGCACGATCCCGTTCTGTAGCTACCGCGCAGTAAAATATCCGTGCTGGCAACTTCGCGTGAAGCTCCAAACCAGCCTAATGTTCATTTTGGGATTTCTTGACGACTTCTGCCGTTACAGGAAAGAAATGCCTAGATCACGTCAGATTTACATTCCGTCAGGATATTAAGTGCTTTATTTTGTTCGCTCTCCTCGCCTGTGCGATGGCAATTGGAGTGCAGCCCATGACTGGGGGTACCAATGGGAGAACGAAGAAAAGCAAGACGATACGAGCTTTACCTGCCGGTACAAGTTTGCCTCCCACGCCGGCGGCCGGTTGAGTTTTACACCGGCCAACTCCGCGACGTCTCACGCTCGGGTATCTTCTTTCATTCGCATATTCCACTCGATCACGGAGCTCCGCTGGAGCTAACTTTCTCGTTACCTGCTGAGAGAGACCGCGGAATCTCGGTGCTGGTGCGTGCGAGTGCGAAGGCACTGCGCGTGTCGGAGTTACCTGGCGATGGCGTACCGGTGTATGGAGTAGCAGCGACCATCGACCGGATCGATTTTGTGCGGCCTGTTGTTTCAAGCGCAGCATAATTATCGGGCGTTTCGATCTACCGAAATTGATTCCTGGAAAAAGAAGGCGCGGTTCTTCGGAGCCGCGCCTTTTGTTTTGTCCGCACTGGTATCCGAGAACCTTAGGTCACGTGAACATCCTTCAGACTCTATAGTGCGGGTACAATAGAAATCGCCAAGATTTCATGCCCAAACGAAGCGAAGCGCAGCGAGTGTTAGAGTTAGAGCGCGAAACCTTGTGCGCACTTTGCGTACGCGGAAGCGCTAGCGCGCCGGAAACTACGGTGATGCGCGAACTTTCCAATCACGTCTGGCAGGATGCCGAACACCGTGTGGTATTCGAAGCGATTCAAAGACTCAGCAGCAGCGATCCGAAACTTTTGCAAGAACAACTCCCGGCGCAAGCCACGCGCATGGGGTTTCCGGATGTGAGCTGGGACAACTACTTCGCGCCACAGCCAGGAGCGAATGTCGATATCGGTTTGCTGGTACGTGAGTTACTCGCTGCGCCCAAAGAAAAGAGATCCTGAACAAAAGCGGAAATACCAGCCTGAGGCTCTCTGCGGCGGCTGGCGCTGCGAGTCGCCTATTTGCCGATTGAGTCGAACGCGCGGGAATGAAATTCCAGCGATGCCGCGAAATGTTCCGCCACGTAATTCCAGTCATGGCCGCCGGGATATAAATGGAACTCGTTGGGGATATGGCGAGTGTCGAGTAGTTCGTGCAACGCTTTGGCACCGGCGTCGAATCCGTAGTCGTCTTCCGTGCCGCAATCGAAATATATTTTCAGTCCGCCTGGGCGCGCGCCATTCTTAACGATGGTGAAGGGATTGTTTTGCCTCCAGTAAGCAGAATCGGGCGGCGAACCGAAAGCGCTGCCAAGGATACGGTTGAGTGTCGCTCCTTGATAGTCTGAGGCGCTTACGATGGGAAGAGTCGCCAACAAGGCCGCGCTGTGCGCGCTCACCGAACCAAATAATTGCGGGTAGCGAAACGCGAATCGAAACGCGCCGTAGCCTCCCATGGAAACTCCGCTGATTCCGCGATGTTCGCGATCGGCACGGACGCGATACTGTTTCTCGATGTAAGGGATGAATTCGTGGATAAAGAAATCTTCGTAGCGCACTTTTCCGTCGCGCGAGTTGATATAGAAACTTCGGCCGGCATCTGGTGTGGCGATTAGAAATTCGCCGATTTGCTTTTGCGACCACAGATCGTTTATTAAATCCATCCCGCCCGAATTGATCAGAATTTCCGAATTGGAGCCCAGGCCGTGGAGGAAATACAGGACTGGATAACTTTGCTTACCGGAATCGTAGCTCGGCGGAAGGATCACGCAGTAAGGAACGGGGTGGCCGAGAATTTTGCTCGGCATGGACCGGCACTCGCCGCGTCCAAGCGCAGCAGCTTGGATTGTCGAAGCCATCGCGAAAAACCCTAACATCAGAATTAGAGACGGCCAAACAGTGACACTGAGTCTGGAGATTATTCCGCGGTGGCATGCGTGAGCTGCGTGCGCGCAGCTATTCATACCGCAGAGCCTCGACGGGATTTAGTTTCGCAGCGCGCGACGCAGGATAAATTCCGGCGGCGAGACTTACCACAATCGAAAACGCGATGGCGCTGGCCACCATCCACCAGGGCACGGAAGATAAATCGATCGGAGGAAGATCGCGTTTGTGCAAATACACATTGGTGCCGAAAGTGAGCGCGCTGCCGATCAGCCAGCCGAGCGTGACGCCGAAGATGCCGCCGAGAAGTCCCATCACGCCGGCCTCGGCGAAAAAAAGGCGCCGAATATCGCGGTCTGCGGCACCGAGAGCTTTGAGAATGCCGATCTCGCGGCGGCGTTCGAGAATCGCCATCACCAGGGTATTGACGATACCGAGCGAGGCCACGGCGAGCGCCAAGCTTCCGAAAATTCCCAAGAATAAATCAAAGACGGCAAAAACGAGGCGCAAACTTTTGGTGGCGTCGAGCAGAGAAAAAGTGCCGTAGCCCATTTGCCGGATCGCGTCTTCTACACTTTTCACCTGCGAAGGACCTTTAACGCGCACTGTGAGGCTGTCATATGTTTGTTTGGAGCTGGAGCGCCGCAAAAGTCCCCGCAGGTCATCGGCTTGCGCAACGCGCAGAATTTCCGCAACTTGCATGGGGATCAGCAGCCGTCCGCGTCCAAATGACCCAACGCTTGTTGCGGGTTCGGTCTCAACTATGCCGATGATGTGGAAAGTTTTTTCGCGCGGAACGATCGAAAATCCGGGCGATTGTCTGGTGATTTCGTCAGCAGAGTCTGTGCCGGATTTGCCAGCGTCACTTTTCTTCGGACTTGGCTCCGCGGGCAACGCTTGACGCTCCGCGTAACGCAGTACGAGGTTTTTTCCGATCAACGAATCAGGTTGACTGGAAAGATCTTTCGCGAATTCAATCTGAAGAATCGCTTCGTCGGCATCCGGGCTGGAAAAGAAATTCCCTTTCATGCCATCGAAAGCGCCTTCTGCTTTGGCCGAGGGCGGAATTCCCGCAACCGTAGTGGAATATGGCTTGCCTTCGAACTGAATTTCTGTGGGGAAACGAATCTCTGGATAAACTTCCACGACATTTGGCAGAGCGGCGATTTTTTGCCGCGCTTGGTCGTCAAGGATCTTCGCCGGCTCGCGGGTTGCCGTTTCAGACTGCGCGGGACGTCCAAAGCCTCGCTGATTCGTGCGCGAACTTACAAAGACGGCATCGAACAGTCCGGACTTCGATAGCTTTTTGTTCGCGAGTTCCTGCAGTCCGACGCCGAGCGACAGCATGGCAACGAGCGACGCGACACCCACTGCGATGCCGAGCGTGGTGAGCGAATTCCTCAGCAACGCTTCGCGGAGGTTGCGGGCGGCTAGTTCGGTGAGGTCGCGCGTCTTCATTTATTGTTTCCTTCGCTCAGCAGTTTTCCGTCTCCCATGGTGACAATGCGATGCGCATAGCGCGCCGCGCGATCGCGATCGTGAGTAACCATCACAATGGTCATGCCCAGCGATTCATTAATTTCCTGCAAAAGATGAAGAATGGCATCGCCTGTAGCACTATCGAGATTTCCGGTGGGCTCGTCGGCCAGCAGAATCGTGGGGCGATTTACGAGAGCACGCGCCAGCGCGGCGCGTTGCTGCTCTCCACCAGATAATTCACTGGGGCGATGCGTCAAGCGAGCGGACAACCGTACGCGTTCGACCGCTTCGCGCACGCGGTTAGGGCGTTGGTCACGATTCACTTCGGCCAGACGCAGAGGGAGTTCCACATTTTCCTCTAGCGTCATGCGCGGAAGAAGATTGAACGCCTGAAAAACCATGCCGATAGTGTGGTTGCGATGCTGCGCGAGGTCTTCAGAGCTCATTTCCGCGAGATTGCGCCCGCGGGCAAAAATCGCGCCGGAAGTGGGACGATCGAGTCCCGCCATCAAATTCAGCAGAGTGGATTTTCCGGAGCCGGAACTTCCGAGCAGCGCTACGAATTCCTTCGAGCGGACGGCGACGGTAACGTCATCGACCGCATGCACCAGCGCATCGCCCATTTGATAACTTCTGGAGACCCGCTCGGTTCGTATTGCAACTTCATTCATCGTTTCCGTCATTTTCCCCGCAACATTATTAGTACGGACGGCCGCGCAGATTAGTTACTTCAATCTTGTTCTGAACACGCAGGTGGGTTATAGATTCAGATGGCCGTGTCGCTCCAGCGAGATGGATTCCGCTTTCTGCAATATTTTCGTTGGCGTCGCGCCGCGTGGATTGCTCCAACGCCCCGGTATTTTCAGGTTGCAATTGGGGCAGTGACCGTCTTGCAGGCAGTTTCGCTGGACGTCATGCCAACCGCGGCGAATAAGCAGCGCCTTGCACGACGGGCAAAGCGTGCTTGCCGCATCGGTATGAATGTTTCCCTCATAGACGTAGTGCAATCCGGCTTCCAGCGCGATAGCACGGGCGCGGTGCAGTGTTTCAGGCGGAGTTCGCGGCTTGTCCTGTAACTTAAAATCTGGGTGGAAAGCCGTGAAGTGCAACGGCACGTCTGGTCCCAGATTTTCGAAGATCCAGTCAGCCAGGCGGCGAAATTCTTCAGCGTCATCGTTCAGTGTAGGGATAATTAAATTTGTGATCTCGAACCAGACATTCGTTTCATTCTTCAACCACTTCAGCGTGTCGAGGACGGGCTGCAGGTGCGTCAAAGTGATGCGTCCATAGAAATTTTCCGTGAACGCCTTCAAGTCCACGTTGGCCGCATCAACGTGATCGTAAATATCGTGAAACGCGTCATAGGTGATGTAGCCGTTCGTCACCATGACTGTGTTTAGGCTGTGCTTTTTCGCGACGTGACAAATATCAATGACGTACTCGCCCCAAATAGTCGGCTCGTTATAAGTGAATGCGATCGACGGGCAATTATTTTGAATAGCAAGGAGCGCAACATCTTCGGGCGAAACGTGTGTTGAATGCACCTGGTCTGAACGCGACTTCGAAATGTCCCAATTCTGGCAGAAAAAGCAACCCATGTTGCAGCCGGCAGTCCCCATGGAAAAGATGCGCGTTCCAGGCAGAAAATGATTGAGGGGCTTTTTCTCTATGGGATCGATTTGGATCGCGGCGGGCGAAGCATAACCGAGACTGTACAGTTTGCCGCCTTCGTTCACGCGTATGAAACAGAACCCTGCCTGCCCATCGCCGATATGGCAATGCCGCGGACAAAGATAGCAATGCGCTTTGTTATTAGGCTCGGGTTCCCACCAGCGCGCGGCGTGAAGTGAGGCGGTTTTTTGCAGGATTTTTAGATCTTCCATGGCATTGCGTCGACTAAGGCGGCGCTAATGTTCATTATACGCCACAAGCGCGGTTCGCGAATTGCGGGTAAAACGCCGCGGAACAGGGATAATAGGAGTATGTCGGTGTGGCCACCGCGCTTCGTGCAACGAACAATCTTGCGAGTCCTGGTAATCAGCGCGGCATTGCTGATTTTGCCGAGCGCCTTTGGCCAAGTTCCGCCACCGATTGTGGAATACAAGGAAGTGATTCCGATCACGTCAGGCCAGATCCGCGACGGAAAAACTTGCATCAATTTTGATCCGGTAATGACGGCCGGAGATTTCTTCGACGGTTTACAGCGGCGTGAAACCGCGTCGGGCGACGAATTTCTGAAGAATTCGCAGATAGTTAGAAGTTTCCCGGACCAGATTACCGTACAGATTCAGACGTCCATTACTGTTTGCGACGCCGATATTTACACAGCCGCTGCGGTTCCCTCTTTTTTCAATGGGCTTCAGTTCAAAGCACAATGGAAACGAGGGCTGGCGATGCGCACCGTTTCGCAGATTGCGGTGCAACGGGTGATGTTTGCGTCCGAGGACGGCGATAACCGGCTGATGTTTCTTCTGAAAATTCGCGATCACAACGTGCCATTGACGGACCACCTGATCATTTCCGTGATGTCGCCGCAGGGGAAGCTGCTATCGCGCATGTCCGGGAAACTTTAAGTCGCGGAAAAGGAAAGATGCCGGGCTGAAGTCCTCGGCCCGCCCGCCGGCAGGCGGGCGCTACTTAGAAATCTTGGAATCTTGCGCACCATTAGAAAATGAAGCGGTTTAGAATTTCTGAGCTGCGCGGCGAATGGCTACCCATTCGAGAAAGCGTTCCATCCGGGCGCGCTCCCGCCACATCAGAGCAAAGAATTTTTGCGCGTCGAGGTCGGCGGCTTCTTTGCCGAAGAATGTTTCCATTCGCCAGCGAATGTAGGGCGAGGCCCAGGGGCGCAATCGATAGCCCTTCGAGATGATCCAGTAATAGCGAAGCGCGTTCAGCATTTCGCGCGACCTACGCTCGAAGACCGGTGGCTGTGCGATGGTAGAATTAAGGCGTTCGCAAAAGGATTGTGATGACCGCGGAAGACCACTACTACGCTGGGATTGATTTCTTTGGCGAAGGCAAACTTGATTCCGCGATTGAGGAATACAACCGGGCGCTGGAGCTCGATCCAAAGTTGATCGACGCGCTTCATGGCCTGGCGCAAGCGTATCACGCCCAGGAAGATTTTAATCGCACGATTGAAGCCGCTCGAAGAATTTTGGTTTTGGAACCGGACGACATTCTTGCCTGGACCACGATTTCACGAGCGTATCAGCGGCTGGGCATGATTCCGGAAGCCGAGGAAGCTGGCAACAAAGCGCGAATTTCAGGTTGGAAGCAACAGTTGCGGGATCAGAAGACGAAAGCGCAGTAGCCCAATTCAATACCCTACTAGCAAAAAAGGGGCCGCGGCACGATGTGACTGCGGCCCCTTTTTGTTATTTGTGATACCAGGTTTACAGCGCGGCGCAGACTGACTTGACCTCCGTGTAATTCTTGAGGACTTCGTGGCCCATCTCGCGGCCCCAACCGGACTGTTTGTATCCGCCGAACGGGAGCGACGCGTCGAACACGTTGTAGCAATTGATCCAGACGGTTCCCGCACGAAGTTTGGACGCGAGAGCATGAGCCTTCTTGATGTCGCGCGTCCAGATTCCCGCGGCAAGGCCGTATTCCGTGTTGTTGGCTTTGGCGGCAATTTCGTTGATGTCGCTGAACGGAATCGCCGTGAGCACAGGCCCGAAAATTTCTTCCTGCACCACTTTCATCGTGTCGGTCGTATTGATCAGCACGGTCGGCTGTACGAAGTAACCTCGATTCCCTGCTCGTGAGCCCCCGGTGACCGCCTTGGCGCCTTCCTGCTTGCCGGATTCCAAATAGCCGCACACCTTGTTGAATTGCTCTTCGGAGACCAGCGGTCCCATATCGACATCAGGATCAAATCCCTGACCGATACGTATTTTGCTGGCGTTCTGCGCTACGCCATCGACAACCTTGTCGAAAATTTTCTTGTCGACGAACAGACGCGAGCCCGCACAGCAGGTCTGGCCCTGATTGAAGAAAATCGCGCTGGCTGCGCCGGGGATAGCGGCGTCGATGTCGGCATCGTCCAGAATGATGTTGGGGGACTTGCCGCCCAATTCGAGCGAAACTTTCTTCAGGTTGCCCGCGGCAGCGTGAATAATGAGCTTGCCGACCTCGGTGGAACCGGTGAAAGCGATCTTGTCCACGTCGGGATGCGCGGCCAAAGCGGCGCCGGCCGTTTCGCCAAAACCGGGAACGATGTTTACGACGCCTTCCGGGAAGCCTGCTTCCATGATCAGTTCGCCCAGTCGCAAAGCCGTGAGCGGTGTTTGCTCCGCGGGCTTCAATATGACGGTACAGCCAACCGAGAGAGCGGGAGCAAGTTTCCAGGCGGCCATGAGCAGCGGGAAATTCCATGGGATGATTTGTCCTGCGACGCCCACGGGTTCGCGTACGGTGTAGGCATGGAATTTTCCCTGTTTCGCCAGGCCCAACGAAATCGTATTGCCTTCAATTTTCGTGGCCCATCCTGCGTAGTAGCGGAAGTGATCAACGGCGAGCGGAACATCGGCAGCGCGCGCGACCTTCAGAGGCTTGCCGTTATCGAGCGATTCGAGCTGAGCAAATTCTTCGGTGTGCTTTTCGAGCAGGTCGGCAAGTTTCCAAAGCAAACGCCCGCGCTCGGAAGGAGAAATTTTCGACCACGGGCCTGTTTCGAAAGCAGCGCGGGCCGCTTTGACTGCTCGGTCGATGTCTTCCTTGTCTCCCGCGGCAACATTTGCGAGAACTTCGCCGGTCGCGGGATTATATGTAGCGAAGGTCTTGCCAGACGCGGCATCCACCCACTTGCCGTTGATCAGAAGTTTCCCGGTCTTGGATACGAAACCGGTGACGCTGCTATCGGGTTGAACTACTGCTGTCGCCATGTGATTTCCTCCACTTAATTGAAATAGGAATTTTGAAGCTTAAAATTTGCGCGGAACTTAGCTCGTATCCTGGCATAACTCGCAACGTAAGCGCACCTGCGCTCAGAGACATCCTCTCTACAAACGGGCTGATGGCTTGATTAAAGTTACTCCCGCGCGACGCAAATTTCAAGTGTACGCGTGGCCGTGACATTGGCATAGGTGAGCAAGTCCGTTGGCTTAACGGACGTTCGATAGGGTGCCGGGTGCTGAAAAGGAGTCCCGGCTTTACGCTCGTGGTGGTGATTATGCCCGCGCGGGGGATTGGGGCGAACGTGGCCTTCTTCAGCGTGCTGCGTGGAGTGCTTCTGCCTCCCTTGCCCTACGGGCATCCGGATGGGCTCGTGTTTCTTGGGGATAGATATCCGGCCGGAACCTCAGACATGCCGGTATTCTCTCCGCAGCATGTTCGGTACCTTCGACGCCGGCATATTCCGAAGTAATCGGCGTCGTGGATTCCGAGCACTCTGACGACATCACGAAAGCAATTCGCGGGCAGGTATACGTTTCGATATATCAAGAGCCGTTCCGCCGGGCATCGTACGCGATGCGGATTCAAGTCGTTCGGTTCGTAAGGCCATGCGTTGCTACGAGGGAACGCGGCGGACCCAGATGCGTTCGGTGGCCGGTTTGCCCAAGTGGACGCGGGCAGCGCGATGCGCGATGGACACGGCCATGGTTTCGTCGTATTCGCGCTGATGGACGCGGACGTGGGTCCCGGGACGAAGCTGCAGACCTTCCATAAACTCGAGAAACTTGGGGTCCTTCTCAAACACGCGCAAAACCTCATAGGAGCGCGCGACTTCTGCGTCTGACAAGCGCACCGCTCCGAATTTCTTGCGCAGCTTCGACATGCCTCCGAAAAGCGGCACGCCATGCGGGCAGCGCACGTCGCGGCCAAAGCGTTTCAACAAAAGTTCGGCCACTTCCGGCGAAATACCGTGTTCGAGCCGCTCGGCTTCTTCATGCGCGCGCGACCAATTGATGCCGATCACGTCGGTGAGAAGTTTTTCGGCGAGCCGGTGACGAAGCACAAGATGCTGCGCAATTCCCTTCCCTTTTTCGGAGAGCGCAATGCGGCCACCGCGCATCACACGCAAGTAGCCGGTGTGCGTCATGCGTTTCAAAGCGGCCGTGACCGCGGGAGGAGTTACACCGAGGTCTTCCGCCAGACGCGCGCTGATGGGCACTTGCTCTTCCTGCACGATTTCCCAGATAGCTTTTAGATAATCTTCCTGGGAGACGCTGGTTTTTTCGCGGCGCAAAATGCCTCGCAAAGTGAGGCCGGCATCTTGCCGGCTCTGGTTATTCCCGGGTCTGCCATCTAAACATACGGCGGGACGCCGGCGCTACGAATTCCCGGTTTCCGTCTGCGAGCCAGCATCAGCATTGTGTTTCGGTTGAGACCGGCGCAAGCGGGCGGCCAATTCCTTTATGTGCCGCTCGATATCATCGCAAATGCTGCGATGTAGTTCTATAGCCTCTCCGAATGGATCTTGGATCTGCCAGTCCTCAAATGCTAGGCCGGCAAAAAGCGAGGCTCCGGAAATGCCCGACATATTTACGATCAGGTCCGGCTTCTGAAGCGAGTGGTCGCGCGTGCCCTTTGAGAATTGGCCATGCAAAGAGATGCCGCGTTCGCGCAGGACGCGCTGCGTGGTGTTATCAATGAATCCGAGTGGATGTACTCCGGCGCTTTCCGCCGCGATGACGTCGGAAGCGTCGTGGCGCGCAATGGCTTCGGCCATCTGGCTGCGTACACAATTTCCCATGCACACGAAAAGAACTTTTATCGGTTCGGGCATGAGCGTCAGCTAGGTAGCGTCGTTTGCGATGCTCAGGAAATATTCGTGTATGGAAGAATCGCCGCTCAGTTCGGGATGAAACGTGGAGGCTAGAATTTTTCCTTGTCGCACCAGAACCGGGTGGCCGGCATCTTCAGCAAGAACCTGCACGCCTTTGCCGACCGATTCGATAATTGGCGCGCGAATGAAAACCATTTCCATCGGCTCGGAACGAAGTTTGGTCTGCCCCAGGTGAACGTCGCTGGCGAGTTGGCGTCCGTATCCGTTGCGCAGGACTGACACATCGAGCAGCGCGAGAGATTCCTGTGCCGGGCCGTGAACTTCCCGCGCTAGAAGAATCGTTCCGGCGCATGTTCCGAAAAACGCGCCCCCGTTTGAGGCAAACTGTTTCAGCGAATCAAACAGGCCTTCTTCCGTCATTACTTTCAGGTGCGTGGTGCTCTCGCCCCCCGGCAAAATCACTCCGGAAACGTCCTTCAAGTCTTCGGGGCGGCGAACGTAGGTGTAGGCAGCACCAATGCGGTCGAGCATTTTGGCGTGCGCCTCGTAGTCACCCTGAATCGCGAGTATGCCGATGGTCATTTTTGTTTACACAAACAGATAGCCTGCCCGCAGTTTTTCGCTTTGGATTACCAGCCGCGCGTTTGCATCAAGTCTTTCTCTTCCAGCTGGCGAATATCCAAACCCTTCATCGCGTCGCCCAGCTCTTCGGAAGCTTCCAGCACAACTTTCGGATCCTTGTAATGCGTGGTCGCTTTCACGATCGCGCGGGCGCGTTGCGCAGGGTCGCTGGACTTGAAAATGCCGGAACCGACGAAAACCGCTTCAGCGCCCAACTGCATCACCAGCGAAGCGTCTGCCGGAGTTGCAATGCCCCCAGCCGAAAAATTCGGCACGGGAAGCTTTCCGTTCTTCGCAACCCACTGAATCAGTTCAAACGGCGCGCCCAGCTCTTTTGCTTCGTGTACCAATTCTTCTTCGCCCAACAAAGTGAGGCGTTTCATTTGGCTTACGATGGTGCGAATGTGGCGCACGGCTTCGACGATGTTGCCCGAGCCTGCTTCGCCTTTGGTGCGAATCATCGCGGCGCCTTCAGTAATACGACGAAGCGCTTCACCCAAATTGCGCGCGCCGCAAACGAACGGCACTTTAAAACCATGCTTCCAAACATGATGCTCGTCGTCCGCCGGCGTGAGCACTTCGCTTTCATCAATGTAATCCACTTCCAGCGATTCCAAAACCTGAGCCTCCGCAAAGTGGCCGATGCGCACTTTGGCCATCACCGGGATCGAAACCGTGTTCATGATTTCGCGAATGATGCGCGGAGCAGCCATGCGCGCCACCCCGCCGTCCTTGCGAATGTCGGAAGGGACGCGTTCGAGCGCCATCACAGCGCAGGCTCCGGCCTGCTCGGCAATGCGCGCCTGCTCGGCGTTTGTGACGTCCATGATGACGCCGCCTTTCAACATTTCCGCCAAGCCAACTTTCACGCGCCACAAATTATTGTTCATCAGATCCATGGTGTTTCTCCTGTCTCTAAATTCGAATTAAGAGCTTTGGTTACTACTGGCGTTCTCTGCTGTATTTCTATCGCGCGATTCCCTCGGCTCGATGATCACAAAACGGCCGCGTCCGCGCGCTAGTACTTGGCCCGCCTGATTGCGAATCTCTCCCACATGGTGCAAATTGCGTCCGGACTTCTCCACTTCATGCGCTTCGACGATCAAATCTTCGTCAACTCGTACAGGCTTCAAGTATTCCACATTAAGTTCCGCAGTCACCGCACGTACGCCACGGAAACGATTGACTTTGCCCATAACTTCATCCAGCACGGTCGCGATGATTCCTCCGTGAATGAAACCGGAGCCACCTTGATATTCCGCGCCAAGCCTGAAATTTCCCACAATGCGCCGAGCGCTGTCATCTTGCTCGAACGTAAGCAGCATTCCGCGCGTATTCGCGCCACCACAGCCGAAACATACATTCGTCGGATTGGGCTCGAGCAGCATATCGCTAAACTAAAGCAACGCGAGATGGCAAATCGTTTCGTGCGCCGCGTTGGCGCTTCCGTATCTCAAGCTTGAGGAGTTCGCTGAACGTCTGCACCCCTTTGGCGATGCGTTTCTCGTCGAGCCCGGCGAAACCAAGCCTCAACGTATTGGGCTGCGGATTTTGCAGGTAGAAATATCGGCCCGGGACGAACACGACGCCGCGTTCGCGAAGGTGAATCAGAAGTTCACCAGAATCGAAGCCCGGCGGCAAAGTGACCCACACCGACATTCCGCCCTCAGGACGCGTCCAAGTCGTTTCTTCAGGCATATATTTCTGAAGCGCGGCTTCAATCGCTTCCAGGCGGCCGCGATAAATTCTCTTCATTTTTGACAGATGACGCGCAAGGTAGCCGCGGCGCACAAATTCCGCCAAGGTGGCCTGCGCAAGTTGGTCGGTATGTAGATCGGTTGATTGCTTTACCAACCTTAATCGCTCGATAGCATCTTCCGGCCCGATACACCAGCCGACGCGCAATCCCGGAAACGCAATCTTCGAGAAACTGTCGATTTGAATCACATTTCCGGCGCGGTCTAGCGCCTTCAGAGATGGCAGCGCCGTGCCTCGGAGGCGCAGACGCGCATAAATTGCGTCTTCGATAATCGGCACTTGATAGTGCGACGCAATCTCCAGTATGCGCCGCCGTTCCGCCAAAGGCAGCGTGGTGCCGGTTGGATTATGAAAATCAGGGGTAACGAAAATAAACTTCACGCGATTTTGCAGCAACACCGATTCCAGGGCATCCAGATCCATTCCCACGTGCCCGGCGGGACGAGCATTTGTTTTCACCCCAACCGCCAGCATGCGCACTCGCGCGCCGGCAAAAATCGCCACCGCGCCGGGATACGCAGGATTTTCCAGCGCCACAGAGTCGCCCGGGCGCAAGAAAGCTTTGCAGACCAGGTCGATGGCCTGCTGGCAGCCGTCGGTGATAAGAAGTTGCTCGCCGCGAACGTGCAGTCCGTCGGCGCGAAGAAATTCGATCAAGACGCGCTTGAGTGGCTCATAGCCGTCGGAAGAGCCAAGTTGCAGCACCTTCCTTCCATCATTCCGCAGTACCGCGTTGCAGCAGCGTCGGAATTCTTCCACCGGAAAAAATTCCTCAGAGGGTCGCGCGGTAATAAACGCGATCGAGTCAGCCGGAACTTCGGGCATCAGTCGCGTTAGATTTTCGTCGCCACGCTCATCGGCAAAGATCGATTCCCAACGCATTCCGCCGCCATTGCCATTCGTGCGCGGGGGAGGAGTGAACTGTTTGGCCGGGACGCCGCAAATATAAGTACCGCGCCCCACATGGCCTTGAATCATTCCTTCGGCTTCAAGCTCGGCGTAAGCATTCGCTACCGTGGTTCGATGCACTCCAAGCTGGGTGGCTAATTCGCGGCTGGCAGGGATTCTGTCCCCCGAGCGAAGCTCCCCGGAATGGACCAGCGCCCGCAGTTGATCCCGCAGTTGAACATAAAGAGGTATATGGCTCTCAGGCTGTAGATGTAGTGGAAGCATTGGCTCGTCCCTATAGGCCAATATAAAGCATTAATTATAGCTGTAAAGAGCCAATTTGTCTCGCTAGGAATTTGATTAAGCTGGTAGGTGCGGCCAATCAGGAAGAGCGCAGCAGGAAGCGCTGTATCTTGCCGGTGGCAGTCTTCGGCAATTCGGAGACGAAGCGGAATTCATGCGGACATTTGAAACCGACCAGGCGAGTGTGCAGCCAGCCGTTGATTTCGCTGTCTAGCCCGCCGGACGGAGTGACCAAACCCGCACGCACTACGATGTAGGCGACCGGACGCACCAACCCCATCGCATCAGCCCGCCCAACGACTGCGCATTCAGCCACGGCGGGATGCGAAAGCAGAATATTCTCCACTTCCCCGGGCGAGACCCACATGCCGGACACTTTCATCATGTCGTCAGCGCGGCCTGCGTAATGATAAAAGCCCTCTGCATCGCGCGAGAATTTATCGCCGGTAAACACCCAGCCATCTTTCTTCACGCGTTCCGTTAGCTCAGGGATTTCGCGGTACTCAGAAAATGCGCTATCGCCTTTCACCCACAGGTTGCCAATTTCGCCAT
Organism: uncultured Acidobacteriota bacterium; assembly: GCA_963714785.1. Lineage (GTDB taxonomy): Bacteria > Acidobacteriota > Terriglobia > Acidiferrales > UBA7541 > Palsa-295. Next base: position 212,703 of record CAVQQE010000011.1, on the reverse strand, counting down.
CAGCGACCTGCTCGTTTGCTTCATTCACGATGCGCACTTGGTAGCCGGGGACCTCGCGGCCGCATGTGCCCGGGCAAGCTTGTCCGGGACGCGTGGATAAAAACACATGCAACATCTCCGTTGAGCCGATGCCATCGAGAATTTCTATCCCGAGCCGCTGCCGACATTTTTCAAAAACTTCAGCAGGCAACGATTCTCCGGCAGAAACCGCGATACGAACCGATGAAAAATCCAGTTTCAACCCTTGCTCGGCTTCCCGGAGCAGAGCCGCGTAAAAAGTGGGCACAGCGTAGAAAATCGTTGGACGATATTTTTCCACGAGTTGCGCTACACGGTCCGGACGCGGGCGCTCGGGATACAGCACTGTGCTGGCCCCGAAAAATAATGGGAAATACATTCCGTTCCCCAACCCATAAGCGAAATAGAGTTTCGAAACGGAGAACATGCGGTCATCAGCGCGAAGCCCGAGGACGCCTTCTGCATAGTTTCGAGAAGTAACCAACATATCGCCATGCGCGTGAACGGCGGCCTTCGGCGGTCCACCACTACCGGATGTGTAGAGATAAAATGCAGGATCGCTAGCGGAAGTCGGATGGGTTGGCGGAGCCTCAGGTCCAAAGGGCAGCCAATCACGCCAATGGACGGCTTGGCATCCGATACTTTGTAGTCGCGGCACTGGCCGGCCAACGATCACCACCAATTCCAGCGCGCTAGCCAGCTGCCCTGCCACGAACTCATCGAGAATCATATCCTGCACTATCGCAAACCGCGCGCCAGAGCTTGAAACGTAGTGGCGATAGTCCGCTGCGCGCGCCATCGAATTCACCGGGACGGCGATCGCGCCAACCTTTGCCGCACCGAAGAAGCTTGCGATGAACTCGATCGAATCCGGCAACACGATCAGCACGCGCTCGCCAGGCTTGCAGCCCGAATCCAGCAGCGCATTGGCCACGCGGTTTACTTCGAATTCAAGCTCGCCATAACCTAGCTCACGCTCGAGGCCTAGGATGGCGGGCTTGTCCGGATGTTCACGCGCGGGCCGGGAGATAAATTCATTGGCGATATTGAAAACGTCGGAAGGAGACACGGAGGAATGCGCCATGGCGCGATTCTACATCACAAGCATTTCCGCTCTGGCATCGGAATTGCTAGGCCTGGGAGGTCGGAGCAGAGCTCAAGCGAGGAAACCTGTTGGAAGCTCCCACCTACTGCGTGGCGGATTTCTCGCCGAGCCGACGCATGCGCTCCTGCAGCTTTTTGCGCAGAGTGGATGGAGCATTGGGGTTAAATGCAACCAGATACCACAGCGGTTGGGTGCGATCCCGGCTAAGCCGCGTGAGCGTAGCAGCGTCACTATTCGGATGCCGCGCAATATTCTCGCGAATAGCGGAATACGGGTGATGCGAAAGGTGCCCCAGCGTCCTGGCGGAAACTTTTGGGTGCTCGCTGATCAACCGCAGCAAATAGTAGTCTTCTTTGGGCGCCTGCCGCGACAAGCTATCCAGCGTATCCGGTTTAACCTCTGCGCTTAGCACCAAACCAATTTTTTCGTCCCAACCGGCATTAATGCGGTTCAGCTCCTGCGTTCGCGCATGGATCAATTGCTCGATCACGCGCCGTTCCTGCTCCAGGCGAGGCGCGGGAAGCGCACTGCGTTCAACAGAATCCAGCACCCGCAAGAGGTGTTGGCGCTCGCCAAATACAATTTGCGAGGTCCGCACGGTCTTTCCCTTCGTGGCATTTCGTACCAAGTCTGAACGTCTCATCGCTCAATCACCCCGCAGGTCTCATGGGCCGCAGCGAGTTCCCAGGAAGCGGCTCTGGAACAAGTAAAATTCGCGCCGACGCACGGCAATTTTCTTCGAGGATCCCCGTATAGCTCTGTCTATTTAGATAACGCGCCAGATTATCCGGCCTTCGCGCAAAAGAGTAAAGCAAACTAGGACAAGCTGTTCCGTAGGGCGCAACAGCCGGTTCTAGAACCACCCGGAATCAGCCTGACTTGCGAACTCAACCTGGCGTTGTTCTCGACCCAGTGTGGCGCTTCAGACGCCGAGCGTGGTGCCACTGGTCACGGAGTTAAACCACCTGCGAGTGGCCCAATTTGGCGACGTGGTGTTCAAGCGAAACAGGTGGTACGGAAAAAGTACAGGTACTTTTTCAAAGCGCTAAGTCCCGGTATTACACAACTATTACAAAGCCTTTACGCCAGTGCTGGTAGTCTAATCACAATTGTAAGCGCATCGAGAGAAGCGAAAGTAGATCGAAAAATCAGGAACGGAAAGAAAGGGCCAAGAAAATGGGAGTTGAACTCACCGATTTGGAAAGAAGACCGGCTGCTCGCGACGAAATCAACTGGGTCACCGCGTCCTTCATGATGTTATTCCACCTGGGCGCAATCGCGGCGCTATTCTTCTTCACCTGGAAAGCGTTTTTCGTTGCGGTAGTTCTGTGGTGGATGGCTACCAGCCTGGGCATCGGCATGTGCTATCACCGGCTGCTCACTCATCGCGGCTACAAGATTCCCAAGTGGCTCGAATATACCCTGACAGTTTTCGCTACGCTCGCTCTGGAAGGCGGCCCGATTTTCTGGGTAGCCACGCACCGCATTCACCACAAATATTCTGACCAGGAAGGCGACCCGCACTCCCCGATCGACGGCAAATGGTGGGCGCATATGGGCTGGATCCTGATGGGCAAGTCGATGCACCACGACACCTCCACGCTCGCCCGTTACGTCCCTGACCTTGCCAAAAATAAGTTTCACGTTTGGATCACGAAATTCCATTACGTCCCGATGATCATTCTGGGAGTGATTTTGCTTGCGGTGGGCGGCTGGAAATTCGTTCTCTGGGGAATTTTCCTGCGAACTGTCGCGGGACTGCACTTCACTTGGCTGGTGAACTCCGCTACTCATTCCTGGGGAACCCGCCGCTTTGAAACGCGCGACCTTTCCACCAATAGTTGGTGGGTAGCGCTGCTAAGCTGGGGTGAAGGCTGGCACAACAATCACCACGCGCATCCGGTTTCTGCTCGGCACGGTTTGAAGTGGTACGAAATTGACGCAAACTGGTACGGCATCTTGCTGCTCAAAAAACTCGGCTTGGCGACACAAATTCACACTACGAAGCTCGAGTCCGTGAAGCGCGCTGAACCAGCCGCGGAAGAAAAGCCGCAATTCGCCGCTGCTGAGCCTCAGCCGGATCTGGCGTCCGCGCAATTCTAAGAATAATCACAATTCACGATTTGCCTGAGCCGCGGCCCACAAACCGCGGCTTATTTCTTTGAGCTCGCTGCTCCCCTTCGATGACGATCCCGCGCTCGCCACGCAACTGCCGCACAGGAATGCGCTTCTCCGCGGTACAATCCAGTTAGAGATCTATGCGTATCGCAAGCCGCCGAAAGACCATCGCATTTTTCCTGGTGCTGGGCATATCCCTGGTGGCCCTGGCGGTGGCCCTGGACGTCGGCTGGATCATCCTGAACTGGCGCCAAAGCGTCATGCTGTTCCTGGGTGTAATTGTTTTCGCCACGATCATCCTTGGAATGATCTTGAACACAACTTTCCTGGTTCGCGAAATCCGGCTAAACGAGCAGCACGGCAGTTTCATCAACGCGGTCACTCACGAACTGAAGACGCCGATTACTTCTATCCGTCTGTACCTCGAAACTCTTCAACGGCGCGAGGTGGAAGAAGAGCAGAGACAGAAGTTTTATGAGCTGATGCTGAATGACGCTGATCGTTTGCTGGGAACGGTCGAGCAGGTTCTAAAAGCCGGCCAAGTGGGATATAAGCGCGGCGAACCGTACCGCGCGCACATTGATCTCGGGAGCCTGGCCGCCGAATGTATGGACCTTGCCCGCAGGCGTCACCATCTCAGCCACGAAGCTCTGCATTTTGCGTCCGCAAATGGCCAACCATCAGCAGCTGTAAACGCGACCGTTGCACACAACTCAAAACCTGTCGCCGAATTTCCGGTGTTAGGCGATCCTGAAGAACTTCGCACGGCCATATCAAACGTCCTCGACAATGCCATCAAGTATTCCATCGGAAACGTTGACGTCGCAGTCAGCATCGAATCGCCCGACGACGAGCGCGTAATTCTCCGCGTACGCGACCGCGGCGTTGGGATTCCAACAGATCAGCTCAAACGCGTCTTCAAACGTTTCCATCGCGTGCGACGCCGGAGCACTTCAAAAGTGAAAGGTACCGGCCTTGGCCTCTTCATCGTTCGCTCGATTGCGCGGGCACACGGCGGCAAAGTTTATGCCGAAAGCGAAGGGGAAAACCAGGGCACAACCGTCACTCTGGAGTTACCGCGGAGCGCCACATGAGCCGCGTGCTCGTTGTGGAGGACGAAACGCACCTGGCCGACGGCTTGAAATTCAACCTGGAGGCCGAAGGATATTCCGTGCAGGTAGTAGGCGACGGCGAGTCCGCCATTGACCAGCTTCTGAAATCCAACGAAAAATTCGATGCCGTGGTACTGGACGTAATGCTTCCCGGCATAGATGGCTTTGGCGTCGCCTCCGCTTTGCGCAAAGCTAAAAATTACGTTCCGGTGCTAATGCTCACCGCGCGCGGACGTCCCGAAGATGTTCTTGAAGGCTTTGCTGCCGGGGCCGACGATTATCTTCCCAAGCCTTTTCAACTGCCCATATTCTTGGCGCGCCTTCAGGGGCTTTTGCGACGTTCGGGATGGCTGAGCGGTACAAACAGCGAAGCTGAAAAAAAATCGGCCGTGCAAAAAGCCCGGTCAAAGAGCGAAGGCGGATCCGTGGGCGACCAGCTCCTATTCACGTTCAACGGAAAAACGCTCGACTTTGACACTTTGCAGCTTCGCACGAAAACGACCACCATCCAGCTCACTTTGATGGAAGCAAAACTTCTGCGTCATTTGATAAAGCAGAATGGCCGTACCGTATCGCGCAAATCGATTCTAGAAGATGTGTGGGACTTGCGAGAAGACACCGACACGCGTGCAATCGATAATTTTATCGTGCGCCTGCGACGTTATATCGAAGACAATCCGGCCAAGCCGCGCCATCTGCTGACCGTGCGAGGCGTGGGCTATCGTTTCGTGGCCTAACGTTCCTCTCCAGGCTTGAATTTAAGTTGTAAAAGAATTACCTGAGGCGAACTTTCATGGCAGCTTTCGACGAGCATCGCGAAGAATTAGAACATTACGAAACCATGATGGGCCCCTATCGCGGCCGGCTGGCCGTCACGCTGGATCTACTGACCAATGCGCTTGTGCTAGTCGGCCAACACAGCGTCTATTGCCACAGCAATCGCGACGCAGCGGTGCCGGTGATGGACATTCGCATCATCACCGCCGAGATCGGCAAAGCGAAGGAATTGATTCAAAGCGTAATGGAAGGCCTTCGCGCAGAAAGAGAGACTAATTCTCTATAGAGGTTCGCCAATACCCGGCTTTAGACCTTTCGCCCGAGCCGTAATTAAAATTCCGCCAAACCATCCTTATCTATGGATACAATGCGTTCCCGGCTCGGCGGAGCGGGCAATTTCAAAGGGCCGTGCGTTTTATTGTCAGCTTCGCTCAGCTTTCGCCACGAGGGATGAAGGAAATGGATTTGCCCAAAGGATGGAACGTGGGACCTCCCTACCCTCAGTTCGAACTTTCCATGCCTAGCGAAATATCCGCCATTTCACCTTTTGTGGACCAGTTCATGGAACGCATGAAGGAGTACACTGGCTTTAACGGCGATGCGAGCGATATCGAAGTTGCCCTGCGCGAGGCCATCGCAAACGCGGTTCTTCACGGCAACCGCGAAGATCCCAACAAGCGAGTCCACCTGAGCTTTCGATCCGAACCTACCGGCGAACTTTTTTTCGTGGTGCGAGATGAAGGGCCAGGCTTCGATCCCGAGAAGGTTCCCGATCCGTTAGCTCCTGAAAATCTCGACGCTGAGCACGGCCGCGGAATTCTGATGATGAAATCCTACATGGACCATGTGCATTACGATCGTGGCGGAACAGAAGTCCACATGCACAAGAAACCTCCCTCAGCGAAACCGGCCAGGTAGCCCAAGCGCTTCAGGATCCGGATAGCGCACTTCCCGATATTTCCAAAGTATCAGTAGGGACACGATCAGGAGACAGATCAGCGTGAAGATGCTGGCTTCCGGACCAGTACTTCCGCCCGTCAGCCATTTCGGGCCGTGAAATTCCGAGTGCAGGAAATTGTGGCTGGCGTTGAGCCCGCTGTCTGGCACGCCGTAGAAAAACGTCTGCCCCCAATCCCAGGCGGCGTGGAAGCCGACGGGCCACCACAAATTCCCGGTGCGCTGCAACGCGATGCACGCAAAGATGCCGAAAGCCGCAACCTGTATCAAACCAAAAATCGATTCACCCGCGTTGCCGGTATGCGCGAATGCGAACAGCGCGGACAATACGATGGCGGCCGGCCAGAATCCGATTCCCGTAGTGAGGGTAAATTGCATGTAGCCGCGAAACGTAAATTCTTCTGAGAATCCTACGGCCAGGAAGGCGAGCGTCCATTCCACAGTTGAAAGAGCCAATGCCGAACCGTGCGTATCGACTCCGGTAATGCGGAATCCGTGGAGCAGAAAAATCACAAAAAGCACGCCGCTAATTGACAAAAATCCCCACAACAATCCTTCCCAAAAATATTTCGGAAAGGGAGTCCGCAAGGGTAGTCCGTAATGCGCAAGCTTACGGTGCTCGATTCGGCCCATGATCAAGCTAGCGACAAGAATCACTGCAAGGCTCGTTAGCTCGCCTATGGCGATCAATCCCGGCGTGAGAGTGTCAATATGACCTGGGTTAACCGGACTATGTCCGAATTTTCGAGTCAAATAGTGGCCGATCACGTTGATCAGAAAAACAATGAAGACCACCATGGCCACGAAAATTAAAGCTCGCCACCCGGCACGCAAACCATGGGGTCCGTAGAATATGGCGTTGCGCTCAGGCTCCGCGGGAGGCGGCGGTGTGGACGGTTGTGCTATCTCTGTCGCTGGAGGTAGGTTTGTTTCATCCATTCGAGAGGGCCTCCTTTCAATGGCCGGGAGTCGCGCTAGTCGCCGCCATTGGTAATACGGCTGCGAAGTATAGAAAGTTCCAGCCCAAAGCGCAAAGATTCTCGCCCCATTACATGGTGCAACCCGATTTTTCAGCGTAACCTTTCCTGGCTCCGCCAGTTCATGTTATTGGAAGACGAAAATCGGAGAAGCGGTTGAAGGCACCCGTACAAGATGCCAGCGAGCGGCGTCTGGTCGAATCGGCTCAAAAAGACCCGACCCGTTTTGCGGAACTTTACGAAAACAACTTTGCACGGGTGTATGCCTACGTTTCGCGCCGTGTGAACAATCGCGAAGAAGCGCAGGACCTGACGGCGGAGGTGTTTCATCAGGCGCTCGCGAATCTAGGGCGTTTCGAATGGCGGGGAGTTCCTTTCGCAGCATGGCTGATCCGTATTGCAGCCAACGCGATTGCGGACCGCTGGAAACTTGCTGCGCGGGAGCACGGCAATCCTGTACCGGGCGAGCTTTCCTCGAAGGAAATTAGTCCGGAGGAGATCGAACATCGCGCCCGGCTGTTCCGGCTGGTGGACACGCTTCCCACCGAGCAACGCCGGGTAATCGAGATGCGTTTCGCGCAGGAAAAAAGCATTCGTGAAATCGCTAAAGAGATTGGGCGCACAGAAGGTGCAGTAAAACAGTTGCAGTTTCGCGGCCTGGAAAGTTTGCGGTCTCAGTTGGATGTTTCATCGCGCAAAAGTACCGCCAGCAAATCGGCCGGCAAAATGGGTAGATTGAATGGCTAAGCAAAACCTGAGTGAACAACTCGATCTGTTCGTGGAGGCGCTGATCGCGCGCCCGAAAACCGCGCCACCTAAGCGCGAACCGAAGGCGAGTCCGAAGTTGCAGGCGCTTGCGCGAATTGCTGCGGAATTGCTCGATCTACCGCGACAGGATTTTAAAGATCGTCTGAAATTTGACCTTGAAAGGAGAACATCGATGGCAAGCAAACCAGTTATGAAAGCGGAAACCCGTCAGACGGCGACTGCCTATCTGACGGTACGAGACGCGGCCGCTGCAATCGAATTTTACAAAAAGGCCTTCGGTGCCACCGAAGTGATGCGGCTCGTCGGCCCTGGAACGAAGATCGGCCACGCCGAAATTCGTATAGGCAATTCCAAGATCTACCTTTCCGATGAGTTCCCGGATTTTGGATCGGTCGCGCCGCAAAAGCCAGGCGGCTCTCCGGTGAAAATGGACATGGTAGTGGATGATGTTGACGCCGTTGCAGCACGCGCCATAGCAGCAGGCGCAAAAGAAGTCCGCGCCATCCAGGATCAGTTCTACGGCATGCGCACGGGCCAGGTCGCGGACCCCTTCGGCTACGTCTGGAATATTTCCACCGTTCTGGAAGAACTGACCGGCGAGGAAATGCAAAAACGCTACGACGATTTAGTAAAGCAAGGTGCATTCACGCAGCCGCAACAAAAGCCCGACGAAAAGCGCGCGCCGCGAGCGGTCCGGCCGATTCCAGAAGGCTTCCACACTTTGACGCCATATCTGGCCGTAAATGGAGCAGCCAGACTGATCGATTTCCTCAAAGAAGGTTTCGGCGCGGTGGAAAAATTCCGTGTGAACAGACCGGGCTCGGAATTGGTCATGCACGCCGAGATGCGCATGGGCGATTCAGTGCTCGAATTGGCCGACGCGAGCGACGAGTTCGGCGTGCGGCTGCTCGGCAACATTCTCCATGTCGATGACGTGGAGGCGGTCTACAAGCGCGCGCTGCAGGCAGGCGCTACTTCCCGCTTTGCGCCAATCGAGCAATCTTATGGCGACCTGGAAGCCGCAGTGAAAGACCCGGCCGGAAATTACTGGAATATCACCGAGATCCGCAAAACCGACCATAGAACCGACGACACCCGAACGATCCTGCCGTACTTGAATCTTGCCGGCGCGGCTGAGTTTGTCGAGTTCACGAAGCGCGCATTTGGCGCCAAAGAAGTATCCATGTTCAAGGCGCCCGACGGCAAAGTTATCCACGCGCGTCTTCGCATCGGTGATTCTATTCTGGCCCTCGGCGAAGCTCACGGCGAGCGCGCGATAATCCTCGGAGCTTTGCACATGTACGTGCCTAACGTGGACGACGTGTACTCAACAGCTGTGCGCGAAGGTATCAAAGTCTTGCGTCCACTCCGCGACGAACCTTACGGCGATCGGGCGGCAGTTTTGCAAGACGCATTCGGCAACTGGTGGTTCCCGTCCACACATATCAAGGACGTGCAATTCTAGCTGCCGTTTGATTGCTCCGCGAGTAATAGGCCCGCCGAAAGGCGGCCGCGCCGTTGTGACTGTGGCCTTCAAGTCGTGCCCTACGTGAGACAAAATCAGTGCGACTTCAGCCGCTGCCGGACAACTGCCGCATTCGCCAGACCGACTCTTGTGGCCTGGCATCAGTCTCCTCGCGTGGCGCAATCGTCGGATTCACGCGAGTCATTCGACGCCGCGTATGGCATAATCCGCGCCGTTCTAGCGGCAGCCTGCAGGCCGGCGTCTTTGTCCCGCGCAATCTAGGTCTAGCGAAGGTAGGGATTGCTCGCACGCTCGGCACCGATGGTGGTATTGGCGCCGTGGCCCGGAATGACCAGCGTTTCATCCGGCAGCGTGAGTAATTTCTCGTGAATTGATTTCAGAATGTCTTTGGTCGAACCGCCCCACAAGTCCGTTCGGCCAATGCTGCCTTGAAAAAGTGTGTCGCCAGCAATGAGCCGCGTGGACTCGCCTGAGGTAATGCCTGGTTTCTTGCCTGTGGCCTGAACACGTTCATTTGCGCCGTGTGTGTGCGAATGGCCTGACGGCTCCGCATCGCCGTCTGCGCCACGTTCCACCACGAGACTGATGCTCCCCGGTGTGTGACCGGGAGTATGCAAGACGCGCGCCGCAAACCCGCCCCAGCGCACCGCGTCGCCTTCCTTCACAAAGTCCTGAATCCGCATCATCGCCGGAGTGGCCACGCCAAGCCACTGCGCCTGCATATCGAGGTGCGTATAAAGTTCCAAATCACCTTCGTGAATCAGCACAGGCGCCTTGGTAGCAGCGTGAAGCTGCGCGAGCCCGCCCACATGGTCGATATGCGTATGCGTGCTCACGATCGCGCGAATCTTTAAATCATGCCGCCGCAAAATTTCGAGGACGCGTTCCACTTCATCGCCGGGATCCACCACAATCGCTTCGCGCGTCACAGGATCGCCCAGTATCGAGCAGTTGCATTGCAGCATTCCAACAGGAATGATTTCGTGGATCAGTTTTTCCGCCATCGAACATTAATTATAGCAGCGCCTTTTGTAGTTACCGTCAAGTTGCCGTTTGGCTTGATCTGTCATCCCGAGCGAAGTCCCGCGCTTTTTGCCTTTCCCTGCTTTCAGGGGCGCGGGACGCTGTGCGAGGGATCTGCTTTGCATTCGCTGCTTCTCCCCGGCGATTTCCGAGATGACAGCGCACCTGGTCTTCCCGCATACTTGTTGTGCCCTCCAGACTCGAAATCATGGACACTCCCCTGCTCAACGAACATCGCGCCGTAAACGCGCAACTCGCCGAGTACCACGGCTGCCTGCTGCCCGAAAAGTTCTCAGATTTAAACACCGAATATCGCGCGGCCAAAGAAACTGCCGCCCTGTTCGATACCAACTGGCATGCCACCTTTTCTCTCTCAGGCCCCGACCGCGTCCGCTATCTGAACGCAATCGTGAGCAATGATATTAAATCCGTGGGCGAAGCTTATGGCACGCGCGCGTTGCTGCTGAATCCGCAAGGCCATATCCTCGCCGAACTCGAAGTGTATGCGCTCGAACAGAAATTGCTGGCGCGCACCCACGCTTCGGTGCGCGAACGCACCTTCGCCACGCTCGACAAGTACATCATCATGGACGACGTCACGCTCGAAGATCTCACCGACCAACTCGGCAGCTTTGCCGTGGAAGGCCCACAAGCCGGCACCATCATCGCGCAAGCGTGCGGACTCGCTCTCGAAGGCTTTTCGGAATTTGCGAACGCAGAACTTCCGATCGACGGCGTTCCGTCTCACCTGATACGCCGCTCTCACTTTGGCGGCCATGGCGCCGAAATTATTGCTCCGCGCGAACATCTCCCGCTGCTTTGGCAAAGCATACACGCGCGAGTCCACGCCGTTCACGGCACATCCATCGGCATGAGGACACTTAACGCGCTGCGTCTCGAAGCCGGCATCCCATGGTTTCCTGACGATTTCAACGACTCCGTGATCCCGCACGAAGCCACACTCGAAGCCACTCACGTCAGTTTCACCAAGGGCTGCTACACCGGCCAGGAAATTGTGGAGCGCGTCCGCTCGCGCGGCCACGTAAACCGCCGCCGCGTCCTACTCACCTTTTCCGGCGAGGCAGCCCCCGTGCCGGGAACAAAACTCCGCGCCGCCGGCGCCGAAGTAGGTTACGTCAGCAGCGCAGGCTTCTCCCCCGCGGTCGGCAAAGCCATCGGCATGGGCTACGTTCGCCGCGAACATAACTCCCCCGGCAGCGTTCTTGAATTTGATGGTGCAACAGCAACGGTGGGTAGTTAACGAAGTGAAAGCGACTGGAACGTAATCTGCAACTTTTTTAAATTAACGCTTGCTCGATCAACGGTCCGATACCAACAATTGTTTGGATCTGCTCGTCTGTCAGCCCAAACCGTTTCTTAATGTACTTAGGGTCGTTATAGCTCAACCACACTTTGCCGTCTGCGTCTTGCCAGGCCAACGCTTTCAGTGGAAGGTCAATCGCGGCAGTCAGCGCAGCCAGCATCACCGGCGTCCCACCTTTCGGGTTGCCAAAAATCAAAAGCTGCGTGGGAGGCATCTTCAATCCAACTTTCTCCGCCTCGCGGCTGTGGTCCACGCGAACAAAAATCTTAATTCCCTTCGATTGAAGCAGCGCATCCACGCGGTCCAAAGTTTCCGGCACTGAATATTTGCTCGCTTTGCTGATAATCCCTTGGCCTGCTTTCATAGGATGGACCCCTCAGATGAGAACCGAAAATTATGTCATTACTCTTCGGATGTGAGGTGTCAAAAAAGCGATGAAGCAAATGTGACGGGGCCTGAATTACTTCGCAGCGTCTGCGCCGAAATTCATCGACTTCATAAAACTTCCGCGCGTTGTATCAATCGCTTTCTGAAGCTGCATAATGGCGTAAAGCAGCGCCTCCGGACGCGGTGGACATCCCGGTACATAAATATCGACCGGAATCACCTGGTTCACTCCCTGCACAATCGCGTAATTATTGAAGACGCCGCCGGACGTCGCGCAAGCGCCCATCGAAATAACCCACTTGGGCTCTGGCATCTGCTCGTAAAGATGTTTGATCACCGGCGCCATTTTCACCGACACGCGCCCGGCGATAATCATCAAATCCGATTGCCGCGGCGACCCGCGAAAAACTTCCGCGCCAAACCGCGCAATGTCGTAACGCGAAGATGCCATCGACATCATTTCAATCGCGCAGCACGCCAAGCCAAACGACATCGGCCAGATCGAACTTCGCCGCGCCCAGTTCACCACTTTGTCCAGCGACGCCAGTAAAATTCCCTCGTCCTTCAGGAAGTTCGCGTCCTGGCCCGGCGCTTCCAGCGTTACGCCCTTCGCAAGTTCAATGGCCATGCTTCGCGTTAGCCTCTATCTATCATTTTGCATCTTTAGCACGACCCTTGCAATTGTTAGCGATGTTGGCTGGCGTCGCGTTGCAACAGCAAAATATTGTGCCCCTCAGGATCATGCAGCACAGCCCAATTCGCTTCCGACTGCACAAAGCGCTCCGCTCCGATCGCTCTCTTAACCGCCTCCAGATCCGGAACCACAAAAAACAGAGTAGCTTTGTCCTTTGACGGATATGATTCCGACCCTTTTTGCTCCAGCGTCACAAAACTGGTCCCGCTGTCAAACTTCGCAAAATGACCGGGCTGATGATCCGCCAGTTTCAGGCCCAGCGTTCGGGAATAAAATGTTTTGGCCTCGTCCAAATTATCAAAGTAAAGCGCGGTCCCTAGAAACCGAGCTGCAATTTCGGCCATGAACCCTCCCCGATAAGTTGCTAGGCCTCACTTCACAACGATCGTCAACTCCGCTGTCTTTTTATTTCCCTTCCCATTGTCAGCGCTAAAAACATATTTCGTCGTTTTCTTGGGTGTGATCTGAAAGCAGCGATTCACTGACGGCCAAAGGTCTCCCACCGGCGGATCGATGCTCACTGACTTCGCGTTCGACGTTCCATAGCACATGGTCACATCCTCGCCGCGACGAATTTCACCCGGTGACGCATAAAAACTGATAATTTTGAATTCTTCTCCGCCCAACGTCTCTACGGTGTCGGCAGCCTGCTGCTTTTCCTTTTGCGCGTGCTCCGTTTTAACTTCCTGATTGATTTCTGAGTTTTCGTGCCAGCGGCTATAAAAAATCCAGCCCACATAAATCAACAGCACGAGCGCGGCCGCCGAAAATCCAAGCCACAGTTTCCTATTTAACGACATCGGCTTCGTTTCCGGCTGTTGGCCACCGCTCAACATAGATTCCGCGCCATAAATCCACGCTCGCCTGCGTTTATCGGTCGGCATCCCGCAGCAATTGCGAAAGCGCTGCGTCAAACTTTTCCGGATCATCGATAAACACGGCGTGCCCCGCGCCTTCCAGCACCACCAAGCGCGCTTCCGGTATCTCTCTGGCCATCTCTTTTTGCGCCTCCAGCAGCGGAGAGCCGGCCGAAGCTATCACCAGCGCAGGCCGGTTTATTTTTTTCACAGCCGGCCGGCGATCCGCACCAAAAATATCCATCACCAGCATCGCTGTTCCGATTGTCGGAGGCGTTTTCTCGGACTCCTCAATCAGGTGTTGCATATCCAGCTCTGGATGCGGCTTGCTGAAAATGGATTTAACCAGCGCCTCGGAATATTCCGCAGGATTCGCGTCCAGGCTCGACAGTCTCGACAAAATCACTTTGCTGAATTCCCTGTGAATATCGACCTCCGCGGCCCCAGCGGAAACCGGACTATCCACGAAAACGACGCCCGAAAGAGTGTCGGTTCCATATTGTTGAATGTAAGCTGCCACGTCCTGGGCGCCTTGCGACCAACCCACGATCACGAATTTTGAAATATGCAGCGCATTGACCAGTTCGTGCAGGTCAACCGCGCGCCGTTCAGGAGTGTTGCCTGAGAGCATCTTTGATGACTCCCCTTGCGACCGCGACTCGACGGCAACCGCTAGTCTTGACCCCGCCAAAGTTCGCAGCTCCTGATTCCACAGCGAAGCGCTCAAGGTCCAACCTGGGATGAAAACGATGGTGGACGCCGTGGTCGCCTTCCCCGCTTGCAAATAGTGGATCTGCGCGCCGTCGGTCGTCGTTATGTAGTTGTCACGAATAGTCTGCGACCTACTTTGAACGCCAAGACCGGAAGCATCGCCCTCGCTGTGAGTGCCGGAAAACCCCGGCGCGAGCCCGCAGCACAAAATAATTGCAAGAACGGAGAGCCCAATTTTAAATAATTTTGTCATCTCTCGCTTAGACGAAATTCGCCGGCCTAGCGTTACTCCATCTCGGCATCCACCGCGCCTGCCGAGCTACGCTACACGCAACACGATCTTGCCGAACTGCTCGCGAAGTTCCAGCCGCTGATGCCCTTCCGCGCACTTCTCAAGCGGCAGCACCACGTCTATCGCCGGACTCAACAATCCGCGCCGGTAGAGTTCCAGCGCGCTGAACAGATCGGCTTTGCTGCCCATGAAGGACCCCAGCAGCGAGAGTTGCCGTACAAAAAGATAGCGAATATCGATTTTCGCGTCGAAGCCGGTTGTGGCCCCGCAGGTTACCAAGCGTCCGCCAAATGCAAGGCTGCGGATGCTTTCCTCCCAGGTAGCCTGACCTACGTGCTCGAATACCACGTCCACACCGCGCCTATTAGTCATCCGCTTCACTTCTTCCGAGATCCTACTCTCCGAGTGCAGAATCATCGAGTCCGCGCCCAGCTCTTTCCCCTTCAACACTTTTTCTTTAGTGCTGGCTGTGGAGATCACCCGCGCGCCCGAAGCCTTCGCAATCTGAATCGCCGCGCTTCCCACTCCGCTGCCTGCCGCCAGAATCAATACCGTTTCGGCAGGTTTCAATTTTGCTCGAGTAATCAGCATGTGCCACGCAGTGATAGACACCAACGGAAACGCCGCAGCTTCCTCGAACGACATTTTCTCGGGGATGGGCACCACGTTTACAGCCGGCGACTTCACATATTCCGCGCATCCGCCGTCCACCATCTGCCCAAATAACGTGTAGTGACGGCACTGGTTATCTTCTCCCGCCAAACATTTCTCGCATTGCCCGCACGAAATCCCCGGCTGCAGCATCACGCGTTCGCCGACCTTCACGTTCTTTACCTTCGCGCCAATCTTCGCCACTTCTCCCGCAATGTCGCTGCCCGGTATGTGCGGCAGCGGTATTTCGATTCCGGGCAGCCCGCGTCGCAAAAAGAGATCCAGATGATTCAGCGCGCACGCGCGCACGCGCACCAGGACTTCGTAGGCGTCGATTTCCGGTGTGGGCGCCTCCCCATATCGCAACACTTCCGGCCCGCCGTGCTCCGAGTAAACCATCGCTTTCATAATTTCCTCTACGCTTATTGCAACGCGAAACGAAAGTAGCATTCGCTAGTGGTCATGTCCAGAACAGCACATGCCGCAAAGACACGCCGTTGACACCGCAGTGCTCCTAACGTAAGTTCGCCACACACACGAGACGCTGCTGTCGAACGCTGCCGCGGCCTGAAAAGAGCATGACCAACCAGTTTTCAAAACGCTGGCAATCCGTGCGCGAGGCCTTACGTTGGCGCGGCTTGCTCTTCTCTTCGTTGCTGGCCACCCGCGAAATGCTGCGCCCCGCTATGTACTGGCATGCCTGGCACATTTTTCAGACCGATCTTCAGCGCATGCCGACGCCTTATGCCAAAGAGAAAGTGGAGGTGAAAGTTTTTTGCAACAAAGAACATCGCGGGAGTGTGGAAGCTGAGATTTCCTTGATCGGAGGAATCCCGTTCGCCGAGGTGAACTCCCGCTTTGATCGCGGTGACACAGCCGCCGTCGCGTATGTGCAGGGCGAGCCCGCCGGTTTTATGTGGCTAACCTTCACCCACGGCGCGGAACTCGCATTCGGCATCTCCTGGCTTGTCCACGCGGATGAAGCTCTGCGTTACGGTTCTTTCGTGGTCCACAAGTGGCGTGGCCTGGGAATTCACAGCGCGATGAATCGTGCGTTGAATGAATACGCGCGCGACCGTGGTCTCGCTCGCACACTCGCCAGCATTAGCGCGGTCAATCCTCAGTCGCTCAATCTCGCCAAACACGCGCGCAATCCCCCCATAATAACGGTCATCCTGGTCCACATTCGCGGCCAGAATTGGACCTACATAAAAACCATCGGCGCCCCATTTTCCTCGCGCTTCGCCCGCTCCGCGACGAAGTACACCCCCCGCAAGCCCTACTCAATCAGCGACGAAATGTAGGGGACTCGGAATCCTTTTGTTTATCCGCAATATCCTATTTTATGTCGTAAAATAGTCACGCGAAAGGTCGCCGAACCTCGTATGCAGATCCAACTCGGCGCACGAACAAGGTTCATGGACGTCTTTGAAGAAGTTGTACGAATCAGAAAAGCCGGACAGCGCGCCGCGCTAGCCACCATCGTCCACACCGACGGCTCTATCCCGAGCTACGAAGCTTCGCGCATGCTGATTCGCGATGACGGTTCCATCGCCGGCACTGTCGGCGGAGGCTGCGTGGAAGCCGAAGTATGGGCCGCCGCCAAGGAAGTAATCCAAACCGAGCAGCCGCGCAAGATGACGTTTAATCTAAACCACGAGCCCGGCTTCGATTCCGGCCTCATCTGCGGCGGCACTCTGGAAATTTTCGTTGAACCAATTTTGCCGCCGCCAATGCTTTATATTTTCGGCGGCGGACATATCTCCGTAGCCCTGGCCCGCACCGCAAGCCAAACCGGATTCGAGATCGGGATCGTTGACGACCGTTCCACGTTCGCAAACTCCGAGCGCTTCCCCATGGCTTCGGAAATTCTCACCTCTTACGAGGAGGCCTTCGAAAAAATCCGCCCGAACTCAGCCACTTACCTCGTCATCGTTACACGCGGACATAAAGACGACATGCGCGTTTTGTCCTGGGCGGTGGAAACGGAACAGTGCGGATTCGCGCCTCGCTACATCGGAATGATCGGAAGCCGCCGCAAGGTAATTTCGGTTTACAAAGCTCTGGAGAAGCAAGGAGCGTCTCTCGACAAGTTCGATCGTGTGCACGCCCCTGTGGGCCTGGATATCGGCGCCCTCACTCCCGAAGAAATTGCGGTCAGCATCACCGCCGAGCTCATCGCCGTTCGCCGAAACTCCGAAAATTTCCCGAAAAAATCGGTAAAACTCTCTGAACTCGCAAGCCTGCAACGCGACTGACCCAAATGCTCGCCGTAGCGATTCTCGCCGCCGGTGAATCCCGGCGCATGGGCCAACCCAAAGCGTTGCTAAAGTATCGCGGGAAAACTTTTGCCGAACATCTTGTTTCCGCCACGCGCCACCCACGCGTGTACATAACGCGAATCGTACTGGGCGCACAGGCCCAGGAAATCAGCCGCCTTCTTCCATTTGATCCTTCCTGGATTCTCACCAATGCCGATTGGCCACAGGGGCAGCTTTCTTCCATCAAGTGCGCAATTCGCAGCCTCCCGCAAGGCGCCAGCGAGGGACTTATCCTGTGCCCCGTGGACCATCCCTTAATTTCAAGTTTCCTGGTAAGCCAGTTGATTCACGAATTCGACTCGACTGGAAAGCAAGTAGTTCTGCCGACGCATAAACGAAAGCGCGGCCATCCCGTAATTTTCCGCGCTTCGCTTTACGACGAGTTGCTGGCGGCGTCACCAGACGTGGGCGCCCGCCAGGTAGTCTGGGCGCATGAAACAGACCTAGCGGAAGTGGAAACAGACGAAGAAGGTGTAATCCTAAACTTAAACGACCCAGAAACACTGAAGCGAGCGCTAAACGAGTAGCGCGCGTCTATATGCTTTACCAACTAGTACGGGCGTTTCGCTTCATGCATTCATAGCGCCGGGCTTTTAGCCCGGCATCTTGCCGTGGACTTGACTTCCGTTCACTCACTTAGCTTTTGCCTGGTCCTGGTCCTGGTCTTGGTCTTCGTCTTGATCTCGGTTTCGGTTTCGATTTTGGTTTTTGTTTTAGGTTGTCATCCCCAAATCGGCGTCTTTTGCCCATGGACCTGAGGGATCTGCTCTTTTGCTCGCTGCCAGGCCTTCACGCTGCCAGTGCCTCAAACCAGTTTGGACACCAGAGCGTCAAGCGCGTCCGTGCACAGATGAGCGGCATGAAAAGTAGCCGGCGGCAGCGCCCCAAGCTTTTCCGAAATTTGCTGCGGCGTGATCAACCGAAATTCCGCTACCGACTTCCCCACCATCAAATCCGTTAAAACCGAACTTGCAGCAATAGCAGCCACGCACCCCTGTGTTTTAAACCGAGCTTCAGCCACGCGTCCAGCTTCCATCCGCACTGAAAGACGCAATACATCTCCACAAACCGGGTTCACGACCTCCACGGTCGCACTTGCATTCTCCGCTTCGCCCGCATTATGTGGATTGCGGAAATGTTCCAGAACCGTTTGATTGAACATCGTGCCGAGGTTTGATCCTAAGACATGCTTTCCAATGATCCGTCTCGCCCCTTACCGGCTACTGCTTCGGAAAACGCTTCTAGAACGTCTTTCCACCACGGAACATTTTCAGGATTTCGGCCGCGAAAATTCGCCGCCGCAAAAACTAGCAACCGCTTTCCTTGAAGCAGTATAGAGCGAATCAGAGTATGTTTAGTAGTTGATACACGGGCAGGCAAGACTCCTGACGACATCGTTCGCTTTTTCTTTCAAATTTATTGACAGAACGCGCATACGAATATACCTTCTTGGTGCGGTCCAGCCAGCGCTTTACCGAACGGGCGCGGAAGCGCACAAAATAATCCGCCTATAAGAATCGTTAGGAGATATAGAGATGCGAAGACTTGGACACATCTTGACCCTCGCGGTGGCAATCGCGCTTTGTGCAAGCGCCGGCTTCGCTCAAGATGGAAAGCTGAAGATGAAAGTGACGCCGCCACAAGCGTATGTATTTGTGGACGGCAATGCGATTCGCGAGGGAAGCCACTCTGTCAGAGTGAGCCCAGGAAAACATACCGTCGTCGTGGTGAACTACGGCTACAAGATTTCCACGCAGGACGTCAATATTGAATCCGGAAAAACCACTGTTCTTGCGGTCACTTTGGAGCCTTATGGCGACAAGGTCGCAGGTCCTTGGGGCCGCGTTTACATCAGCGGAACTGACGTGCGTGCTGCCGTTCTGTCTAACGGAAAAACTCCTGGATATTTTGTCGGGCACGTGGACGAGTTCAACAACGATTTCTGGATCTGGAAACAAGAGTTGTTGCTGCCACCGGGAACCCATCACCTCACCATTACCCGCGGCGGTAAAGATCTCTGGTCCGGTGACGTTAAAGTAGAAGCCGGGAAGAAAGTCTCCATTAACGTAGGCAAGAATACCCAGGTCACTGCCGACTGGAGCAAGCGTCAAGCCGATCTGCAGAAGAAGTCTCCGCTGCCTCGCTTCCATGCAGGCATCGCCAGCGCGACCGTCGTTATCGCGCCGGTGAGAGCAGTCATCACGAACGCCACTGCAAATATCAACTGCAGTCAGAACACCGACATCGCTTGGCAGACGACTGATGCAGTCGATGTAACGATCGACAACAGCGTCGGGAACGTCGACCTGAACGGCAGCAAGTCTGTTTCGCCGCGCGCAACGACAACCTACACGCTGACTGCATCCGGACCCGGTGGAATCGTCACCGGAACCGAAACTGTCAACGTAAATACAAAAGTTGATGCCACGCTGACGGCAAACCCAACCGAGCTGCACTATCGCAAGATCGGCGACAAAGTTATCACCGACGACAATGGAACGCTCACTTGGACCACCTCCAACGCTGATTCAGTCAGCATCGACCCATTCGGCAAGGTGGATCTCAACGGTACTCAAACCATCAAATCCGAGCCGAAAGATACTACCGAGGTTCCCGAAGGTCAGCCTGCTCGTACCGTTGATGAGCAGCGTGCCTACACCCTGACAGCCACAAACGTCTGCGGTGGAAGCGCAACGCAAACTGCAAACGTGCACGTGGTCGGTTCCGTTGAGCCGATTCCGTCCGTCGTCTTGCAGAGTATCTTCTACCCCACGGACTACCCAGACAAACCGCATCCACAAGTTGGTCTGGTAAAGAGCCAGCAACTGGAACTCGCTACTCTGGCCGATGGGTTCAAGAAGTATCTTGAATACGATCCCGATGCGAAGCTCTCGATCGAATCTCACGCAGACATCCGAGGTTCCAAGCCTCATAACCAGGATCTCAGCGAACGTCGCGTCGAACGCATCAAGCAGTATCTAGTTGACCAGGGCATCGCCGCTGACAAGATCCAGACTGCCGCTTATGGAAAAGAACGCCAGCTGGAAAAGTCGGAAGTGAAGAACCTGGAAGATACCAACCCGAACAAGCCGCCCAAGCCTCGTGAACGAAACAAGCAGGGTGACTGGCTCGCCTACAACCGCCGTGCGGACGTGGTGCTGTTGCCTTCCGGCAAAAAGTCTGCGCAATTCTATCCGCACAATGCCGACGACTCAGGAATCATGTGGCAGATTCCGAAGCCGGCGCTCAAGAAGGTTGAAGCAGCTCAGTAGTAGCTTCTTAAGCTAAGATTTACTTGCCGCGCCGGAGGGCATTCCTCTTCGGCGCGGTTTTGTTTTGTATCGCAACTTCGCGCGCCATTTGGCCGCTAGCTCGGTATAATGCCCATCTCATAATGTCGCTTTCTCCCGGCACGAAGCTTGGCTCCTACGAAATTGTCTCGCCCCTCGGCGCGGGCGGAATGGGCGAAGTGTACCGCGCTCGCGATACGCGCCTGGGCCGCGAAGTCGCTCTAAAAGTGTTGCCCACCGCGTTCGCCTCTGATCCTGAACGTATGGTGCGTTTTCAGCGCGAAGCGCAAGTCCTCGCATCGCTCAACCATCCGCGCATTGGCGCCATTTACGGCTTCGAAGATTCGAACGGCATTCGCGCGCTGGTCATGGAGTTGATCGAAGGATCCACGCTAGCCGATCGCATCGCCCGCGGCACGATTCCAGTTGACGAGGCGCTGCCCCTCGCGCGAGAAATCGCCGAAGCGCTCGAAGTGGCCCACGATCGCGGCATCGTTCACCGCGATCTGAAACCTGCCAACATAAAAATCACTTCTGACGGCGACGTAAAGGTTTTGGACTTCGGTCTGGCCAAAGCCGTGGAAGGTGACGTTTCTTCCACCGACATCCAGAATTCTCCCACTATCAGCCGCATGGCCACGCAGGCTGGAATTATTTTGGGCACCGCCGCATACATGTCGCCGGAGCAGGCCAAAGGTAAGACCGTTGACCGCCGCACGGACATCTGGGCTTTCGGTTGCGTGCTTTACGAAATGCTCACCGGCAAGCAGCCCTTCGGAGGCGAAACCGTCACCGATACTTTAGCAGCCGTGATCCGTGGAGAACCTGATTGGACGCTGCTGCCCGCAAACACCCCGCAAGCGGTGCGAAATCTTTTGCAGCGCTGCCTGAAAAAAGACCCCAAACAGCGCCTGCAATCCATTGGCGAAGCTCGCATCACTCTCGACGAGGTCTTCTCCGGCTCCTCGCAAGCAATGGCCCCAATCCAGGAATCTCAATCACTGCCGCCCGCGAAGAAATCTTCGCTACGGTTCCTGCCCTGGGTTATCGCCGCAGTCCTAGGAGGCGGACTGTTGGTCGCCCTGTTTGCTTTGCGTCAAGCATCGCGTCCTTCCGCCCAGAAGTTTACGGAACTCTCGCTTTGGATTCCTCCCGATCAGCAGCTGGATACGATCAGCGGACCGGCTGTGGTGATCTCCCCCGACGGATCGCGATTGGCGTATGTGATTAGGGATCGCGGTTCAAACTCCGGCAAGCTCTACGTGCGCGAAATGGACAACAGGGCTGCTATGCTCCTGGGCGGCGCCGGCGGAGCCGACGTCCCCTTCTTTTCTCCCCACGGCCAATGGATAGGCTTTTTCGGCGATGGCAAATTGAAGAAGATCTCCGTGCGGGGAGGAGCGGCCATTGCGTTGTGCGATGCCACCGGGTATCGCGGCGGAACATGGTCCGAAGACGGCACCATTGTTTTCCCAGCGCAATTTACTTCCCCGCTCTACCGTATCCCGGCAGCGGGAGGCACTCCGGAAGAAGCCACGCGTCTGGACACGGCGCGTTCTGAGATCACACACCGCTGGCCTCAATTCCTGCCGGGCGGGAAGGCGCTGCTGTTCACGTCATCCGCGGACAATAATTTTTTTGAACACGCCAAAGTGGAAGTGGCATCGCTCGATAAAGGCGTGGGCAAGGTCTTGGTCGAGAATGCGTATTATGGGCGCTACCTGGCGGGCGGCTATTTGGCATATGTCTCGCAGGGTACTGTCTTCGCTGCTCCTTTTGACGCACAAGCATTAAAAATAACTGGTACAGCGATTACGGTTTTGCAGGGGGTGGACGCCGATCTGTCCAACGGCGCGGTGCAGCTGAGCGTCTCGCAGAACGGGACAGCGGTGTATTTGTCCGGAGGCAAGGTAAACCAGAATCTCAATATTGCGCTGCTGGATCGCAAGGGAAACGCTTCTACGCTAATGAACGACCAGCCCGACGCCTCCTCGCCACAGATTTCCCCCGACGGCAAGCGCCTGGCGTTTCAGAAGATCGACGGTATCTGGGTCCACGATCTCGTACGCGGCACAACTTCACCGGTGACTCCCGGTTCTGCCGGGGCGAGCTACCCCCTCTGGTCGCCGGATGGCGAGTGGATCACTTACGCGCATCCGCGTTCCACAAACAACGGCTCGGGACAAGGCATCTTTAGGAAACGCTCTGACGGAACCGGAGAAGAGATGGCGCTTACACCGGATCACATTCTGAACGCATATCCCGGTTCCTGGTCTGCGGACGGAAAAGTTCTGGTCTTCTTCCAGCTCTCGGAGAAGGATGGGTCGTGCTGCGAAGTGTGGAGTCTCAGCATCGACGAAAACGGAAAGCCTCAGGAACCTCGCCGATTTCTCCAGCAAGGAAGTAATGGGAAAGCGCGGGATCCGCAGTTTTCCCCCGACGGACGGTGGTTGTCGTATATGTCCTGGGAATCCGGACTCGCTCAGGTGTACGTCGTGCCTTTTTCCGGCGCCGTCGGCAAATGGCAAATCTCCACGAATGGCGGGATGGAAGCGCGCTGGTCAAAAACGGGACATGAACTTTTTTACATCACAGGGAACGGGAGCACCTTAATGTCTGTGCCATATTCCGTCGACAAGAATTCTTTCCAGCCCGGGAATCCGCAGGAGCTCTTTACCGACCGATTCGAACCGCGCGCTCCGTTCAGGTCCTACGATGTGATGCCCGACGGCCAACATTTCGTAATGTTCCAATTTGCAGGCGGCAGGGCGACTCCTACCTCCGAGCCTACCGTGGCACTGAACTGGCTCGACCAGGTCCGCCAACTGGTCGCCGCCGGCCAAAGCGACAGAGGAAAATAAATCGGCTTCTCCGTTGGATTGATTTCCAGCATTCTGAAAAAACCTCGCGCTCCTTGTCCGTTACAACAAAAGACCTACCCGTGCTGACCTCTACTGCAGCAGGCGAAGTTCCTGCGACATTGCGTCAACAATGCGCATCGAATAACTAGGAGCAAAATGCGACGACAACGTTTGATCGGTTTTATTGCAATCGTCCAGACCTTTCTGTTTTTGATCCATCTTTTCCTCTATGAGACGTGGACGTTTGCGCCTTCAGGAACTCACGTGCCCGGAGCGTTCTGGGCCAAACTTGTGCTGGCCTTGTTGTCGGTGAGCTTCGTTACCGCTTCACTGCTCGCATATCGCTATACCAACCCCCCTCTACGCGCGTTTTATCGCGCAGCCGCCGTTTGGACGGGTATGCTCACCTTCCTCTTTTTCGCCGCAGTTCTCTCCTGGATTATTTTCGGTGTTGCGCAATTGGCGGGCTTGGCTCTGAATTTCCATCGCATCGTCGAAGTACTGTTCGGCATCGCGGCAGTCGCCGGCTTCTATGGTGTTTTCAATGCAAGCTGGACGCGGATCACTCGAACAACCGTCCAACTCGCCAACCTGCCGGCTGCGTGGCGCGGCCGAAAAGCGGCGCTCATCAGCGACGTTCACCTCGGCCACGTGCGAAACGGCAGTTTTTTACGCCGCATGGTCGCCAAGATTTTGAAGGAAGCGCCGGACGCAATTTTCATCACCGGAGACTTGTACGACGGCACGGCCATCGACGCGCAACGCGCAGCACAGCCATTGAGCAACCTCGTGGCGCCGCAGGGAGTGTACTTCGTCGCGGGCAATCACGAGCAATTTGGCGACGATAGTAAATATATGCGCGCCATTTCAGCCGCGGGAGTCCAGGTGCTCCGTAATGAGAAGGTCGAAGTGGACGGCTTGCAAATTGTCGGCGTGCCCTACCGTCACGCGACGCACGATGGCCATCTTGCCTCCGTCTTACGTGGTGTCAGCTTGGACCGTGGTCGCGCGAGCATTCTGTTGACGCATGCGCCAGACCATCCGGATGTCGCGGAAGCTGCCGGCGTTTCTCTCCAACTATCCGGCCACACTCACCTAGGCCAATTCATACCTTGGAGTTGGATTGCCCGCCGTATTTACCGCCAGTTTGTTTATGGCCTAAGCCGCATCGGCAAAATGCAAGTCTTCACTTCGAGCGGAGCCGGCACCTGGGGCCCACCCCTGCGCCTGGGCTCGAATCCCGAAATCGTAGTTCTCGAATTCCAGTAGAGTTCACCAGCTCTTGGTGGTGTATTGCCTCGCTGTGGTCACCTCAGTAATCCTCAACTTATATTGACTACCGTTTTGGTAAGCTCTCTGCGCCTACCGAAGACACTGGGAGGAGGTTCGCGGTGTATCGGCGATTAATGACGTTGTGTTGTCTGCTAGCAATGTGGTCGCTGCCAGCGAGAGCGCAGACGGGAACTAGCAGCACGCCGTCCGGTCCTGCAGATACTGCGCCAGCAATCTCGCCGAGCAATACGCAGCCTCGCGCCCGTGATCTCGGTGTGCCCTTCGATGG
Source organism: uncultured Acidobacteriota bacterium (assembly GCA_963714785.1). Taxonomy (GTDB): domain Bacteria; phylum Acidobacteriota; class Terriglobia; order Acidiferrales; family UBA7541; genus Palsa-295. The sequence continues at coordinate 187,413 of CAVQQE010000011.1, read as the reverse complement.
CACACCCGGATCGTTGAACGCCATAACCGACGTTGCAGGCGTCGAGGTGGGCTACAAAACGCTTATCTCCGGTGAAGGCAGGCTCGTCGTCGGAAAGGGCCCCGTTCGCACTGGCGTGACCGCCATCCTGCCGCGTGGAAAGCAGGGGACCCAGAGTGTTTTCGCCGGATACTTCGCCGGAAACGGAAATGGCGATATGACCGGTACGCACTGGATTGAGGAGAGCGGTCTGCTCGAAACACCGATACTCATCACCAACACGGGAAGCGTCGGTGTCGTGCGCGACGCCGCAGTCGCCTGGATGGTGCAACAGAAGCGCCCCGGCGACTTCTGGTACCCGGTCACTGCCGAGACCGCCGACGTTCCTCTGAATGACATCAAGGGCCAGCACGTCACCACGCAGGACGCATGGGACGCGTTGAACTCCGCCACGGGGGGCCCGCTGCTCGAAGGCAATGTCGGCGGTGGCACGGGAATGATTTGCAACGGCTTCAAGGGAGGGACCGGAACGTCGTCGCGTCGGCTCAGCGCTGCGGATGGCGACTACACGGTCGGCGTGCTCGTTCAATGCAACTACGGCGGGTCGCAGCAATTGCGCGTCGCAGGCATTGCCGTCGCACGGGAAATGAATCTTCAGCGGCCCTGCGTCGAGAAACTCCTTGATCCGCCGGTGCTGTACTGGTGGAGCGGAAAACCCGCTCCCGTCTGCGACCCAAAAGTAGCCACTACCGCCGACGGCGTCCGCGCCTCGGAAGAGGGCTCTATCATCGTGATCGTCGCGACCGACGCACCGCTGACGCCGGACCAGTTGAAGCGTCTTGCCCGTCGCGTCTCCGTTGGTCTGGGAAGAGTGGGAGCGATTGAAGGAGACGAGTCCGGTGATATATTTCTCGCATTTTCCACCGCTAATGCGGGAGCCGATGAGGGCAATAGCGCTCAACCCCTTTTCAACTCCCCCAACGCCACGATTCAGCGTATGCAAAGCTGGAAGATGGATGCGATGTTTACCGCCGTGGTTCAGGCGACCGAGGAATCCGTCATTAACACCATCGTCGCCGCAAAAACCATGGTCGGCGCAGACTATTGGACTATCCCGGCATTGCCGCACGATCAATTGCAACAAGTCTTGCGCAAACACGGAATGCTGAAACCGTGATCGGCTTTGTCTTTTGCGCTGCTAGTGGATTGAGAGCTGAACAAGTAAACTTCTGACGATGGCGGCAAACAAGAAAATTCCACGAAACCGAATTGTTTCGCTCGCGCCCAATGTCACGTCCATTCTGCTGGAGCTAGGAGCTGGCCGCGACCTCGTCGGGGTGAGCAAATGGTGCAAAGACGTTGCCGACGTGGGCCGCCGCCCGCAGGTCGGCGATTGCTGGAAGATGGATATCCATGAAGTGATGCGGCTGAAGCCCACTATACTGATCGGATCCGTGCCCTTTGCACCGGATACGGTCACAAAACTTCTCGCCCAGCCCGTAACTTTTGTGGCCATCAATCCGCGTACTCTCGCAGACATCGAGCGAGACATCCGCGTACTCGGAAGAATTGTTCATCGTGGTGAAGGCGCGGAGAAATTGATTAGAAAGATGCGGCAAGCCTTCCTCTCTGTATCGAAGGCCACACACGCGAAGCGCAACGCCCGCCTTCCGCAAGTTTATTGCGAAGTGTGGCCCAAGCCGCGCATCAGTTCCCCTCCCTGGGTAGCAGAACTGGTCGAAATTGCAGGTGGGAAGATGGTAGTCGCGACTGGCCAGCGCGTAACCGATGAAGATGTGGCCGCGGCAAAGCCGGACATCATCGTGCTAGCGTGGGCCGCCGCCGGCAACAGATCCAAGCCTTCAACCGCGCTGCAAAATCCCGCATGGCGAGACGTGCCAGCAATTAAAAATCGCCGCGTTTTCGTAATCCGCGATGAATTATTAAATACTCCCGGTCCTCCGTTGATCAAAGGCGCCTGGGAATTGTTACAGATAATTCACAGCGCGCCGGCGAAAGGCCTCGAATGAAGACAGTCGTAGCCGCGCTTATCGAATCTGACGGCAAGCTTCTCGTATGCCAGCGCCGCCGTACCGATTCCTTCGGCTTAAGGTGGGAATTTCCCGGCGGAAAATTGGAGCCAGGAGAAACCCCCGCCGAAGCGATTGCGCGAGAATTACACGAAGAGTTGGGAGTCACCGCGCGGATTGGATCGGAAATTTATCGCACGCGCCATCAATATTCGGAACTCGCCGAGCCCATAGATCTGATTTTCTTCACCGCTACTGTAAATCCCGCCGAGATTCGAAACCAGGCGTTCGAAACCATGGAGTGGAGCGTGCCCGCCAGTCTACCGGATCTGAATTTCCTTCCCGCAGACCGCGAGCTAGTCGAGAAGTTACGATCCGGAACTCTGAAAGTGCCGGAAGCGGACCGAACGGGGATGAGATGAACATCTCAAGGGAAGATCTGGATTGGGCTGCTTCGGAGAAGTTACTTTCCCCGGAACAAGCGAAACTCCTATGGACGCGGCTCGAAGCGCGTCACTCTGACCGCTCTAACTTCGGCGTGGCAAACGTCGCCTACTATCTTGGCGCTCTAATCGTCATGTCCGCACTGGGCTGGTTCATGACTCTTGGCTGGCAGAAATTTGGCGGCGGAGGGATTTTCCTGATTGCCGCGGCCTACGCGATTGCATTTCTATTGGCCGGATACTATCTCTGGTTCTCTCAGAACCTTAGAATTCCAGGCGGACTTCTTTTTACCTTGGCGGTGTGGATGGTGCCGCTGGCAGTTTACGGCCTCGAAGAGCTTACCGGAATCTGGCCGCAAGGAAGCCCGGGAACTTTCCGCGACTACCATATCTGGGTTAAGGGCCGCTGGATTTTGATGGAGGTTGGAACAATCTTGGCGGGTTCGATCGCCCTGAAGTTCATCCGCTTTCCTTTTCTCACCTTTCCAATTGCGTTTTCGCTTTGGTACATGTCCATGGATCTCACGCCGCTGTTGTTGCGAAAAAACGAATTCAGTTGGAACGAGCGTCTGTGGGTCTCCCTCATTTTTGGCGCTCTGATTTTGATACTTTCCTATGTTGTGGACCGCCGGACACGCGAGGATTACGCCTTCTGGGGTTATTTATTCGGCTTAATGGCTTTCTGGGGAGGCCTTTCACTCATGCAAAGTAGTAGTGAGCTCAATAAATTCCTCTACTGCCTCATCAACCTGGGACTGATGCTGCTCGCGATCTTTCTCGATAGGCGCGCCTTCTTGGTCTTCGGAGCCTTGGGCGTGTTCGGGTATCTCGGCCACCTCTCTTATGAAGTATTCAAGGACTCCATGATGTTTCCGTTTGCGCTGAGCGTGTTGGGCCTGCTGATTATTTATCTGGGCATAAAGTATCAACGAAATCGCGAAGCGATCGAGTCGGTCATTTTGAATTTCCTTCCCGTCGGCTTGAAGAATCTCCGGCCCACGGCTCGCTAGATGGCTTCTCGGATATTTCTCCTAAAGAAAACACGTCGACTCCGAATGCACGCAAGGCCGCTATGGGTGTATTCTAGAAGCTCAAAGATAATCCGGCACGGAAATGTTCCGGCAGATTTAGCATTTTGGAGAGTACGAGGCAATCGAAGCAATGGACAACGAATTAAGTACACCGATACAAGGTTTGGACGACACCGAAATTCAGGAGTGGCTCGAATCGCTAGACTCGGTTCTGCAATCCAGTGGCCCGGACGTCGCGTCTTACATACTGGAACGGTTGCAGGCTCACGCCAAAGTGGTCGGCATCGATATTCCATTCACCGCCACCACGCCGTACGTGAACACAATTCCTCATCAGCTGCAGCCGGCCTTCCCGGGCGATCAGCAGCTCGAACGCCGAATCAAGAGCCTGGTCCGCTGGAACGCCATCGCCATGGTCGTGCGCGCGAATCGCGAAGAGCACAACATTGGCGGCCACATTTCGACTTACGCTTCCGCTGCCACGCTCTACGAAGTTGGCTTCAATCATTTCTTCCGCGCACGCACGCCCGAGTTCGAAGGCGACATTATTTATTTTCAAGGACACGCCTCTCCCGGAATTTATTCCCGAGCATTTCTGGAAGGCCGCCTCTCCGCCGAGAAGCTTGAGAATTTCCGGCGTGAACTCAAATCCGGCGGCGGCCTTAGCTCTTATCCGCATCCCTGGCTCATGCCTGAGTTCTGGGAATTCCCTACCGTCTCCATGGGACTCAGCCCGCTGATGGCCATCTACCAGGCGCGCTACAACCGTTACCTGGAGAACCGAGGACTGAAGCCTGAGACAGACGCAAAGGTCTGGGCGTTCCTCGGAGACGGAGAAACGGACGAGCCGGAATCTCTCGGCGCCATCGGTTTGGCTGCGCGAGAAAAACTCGACAATCTGATCTTCGTCGTGAATTGCAACTTGCAGCGCTTGGATGGCCCCGTGCGCGGCAACGGCCAAATAATTCAGGAGCTCGAAGCCGAGTTCCGCGGCGCGGGATGGAACGTGATCAAAGTTCTTTGGGGCACCGAATGGGATTCGATTCTCGAGCGCGACACCGAAGGCCTGCTAGTCAAGCGCATGGGCGAACTCGTTGACGGCGAATATCAAAAGCTCGTCGTTTCCTCCGGCGCATACGTTCGCGAACATTTCTTCGGCTCCAGCCCGCAGCTGCTGAAACTTGTCGAGCCGCTTACCGACGAGCAACTCCGCCGCCTCCGCCTCGGCGGTCACGATCCCAGAAAAGTGTATGCTGCGTTCAAAGCTGCCGTGGAACATCGCAGCTCGCCTACCGTAATTCTCGCGCGCACCATCAAAGGTTACGGCCTCGGCGAGGCCGGCGAAGGCAAAAACGTAACGCACCAGCAAAAGAAACTGAACGAAGACGAACTCCGCGAATTTAGAACGCGCTTCGATATTCCAGTCGCCGACGAGCAATGCACCGAAGTTCCCTTCTACCGCCCTCCTGACGACAGCGAAGAAATCCGCTACCTCCGCGCGCGTCGCCAAGAACTTGGCGGCTACGTCCCGCAGCGCCGCGTCCGCGCGAAACCCGTGGCCGCGGATCTGGAGGAGTCTTTCAAGGAATTTTCGGCGGGCAGCGATGGACGGGAAATTTCCACCACCATGGCTTTCGTCGCCATCCTGCGCAAATTGCTGCGCGATCCAGAACTCGGCAAATTAATCGTCCCTATCGTGCCGGACGAAGCTCGTACTTTCGGCATGGAATCGCTCTTCCGCACCGTCGGAATTTATTCCAGCGTCGGCCAGCGCTACGAGCCGGTGGACGTGAACACCCTGCTCTACTACAAGGAAGCGAAAGACGGCCAGATCCTGGAAGAAGGAATCACCGAAGCGGGCTCGATGGCTTCGTTCATCGCAGCCGGCACTGCTTATGCCACGCACGGCATCAACACCATTCCGTTTTTTATTTTTTATTCCATGTTCGGATTCCAACGCATCGCCGATTTCATATGGGCCGCCGCGGATATGCGCGTCCGGGGATTCATGCTGGGCGGCACTTCCGGGCGTACCACGCTTGCCGGCGAGGGGCTTCAGCACCAGGACGGCAACAGCCACGTCCTCGCGCTCACCGTTCCCAACCTGCGCGCTTACGATCCGGCATACGCCTACGAGCTTGCCGTGATTATTCAAGACGGCATTCGCCGCATGTACAAAGACGGCGAAAGCATTTTTTACTACATCACCGTAATGAACGAGCCGTACGCCATGCCCGAAATGCCTGGCGACGTGAGCGAAGGCATTCTCAAAGGCATGTACAAATTCCGCGCCTCGCGCAATAAAAAATCAAAATTGCGGGCGCAACTTTTTGGTAGCGGTGCCATCCTCAACGAAGCGCTTCGCGCCCAGGAAATTTTGGAACAAAAATACGGCGTAGCCGCCGACGTTTGGAGCGTCACCAGCTACAAGGCGCTCTACACCGATGGAATCGAGACCGACCGCTGGAACCGTCTGCATCCGGCCGAAGCGCCGCGTGTCCCTTACGTCACCGAGGTGCTGAGAGATTCGCCCGGAGTGATTGTCGCGGCCACCGATTACTTGAAGACTTTGCCGCACATGATCAGCTCGTGGATTCCGCGCCGCATCGCGTCGCTGGGCACCGATGGCTTCGGGCGCAGCGAAGGCCGCACCTCGTTGCGTGATTTCTTCGAAGTGGACGCGCGTTTCATCACGCTCGCTACCCTCAACGAACTTTTCCTCGACGGAAAAATCGAAGAAAAAGTCGTGGAGAAGGCCATCGTCGACCTCGGCATCAATTCCGAGAAGCCCAATCCCGTAACTTCGTAGCGCGCTCATCAGTCTTTCTTTGCGGCGAAGGCGGCGGCAGCTTCTTTTGACGTGACCACCGGCACAATTTCGAAATCCATCAGGTCTTTCCATTCCGCGGTCCACTGTTGAAATAATTCCGGACGCTCGCACTCCATCAACTGAAAGCAGCGGTCGAAGTTTCGTTCGATCCAGCTATCCACGTACTTCAACCCTTCCGGCATCATGCGTCCCTTATTCTGCAAACGCTCGTAAATCGGCGCGGCGTCGCGTTCCTTGAATCGTTCAATCACCATGAACAGCATCTTGCCTCCTTCCCCACTGCAGGGAGAATTCACCGAAGGATGCCGGGCCAAAGCCCGGCGCTACGAACGGCAAAAACCTCACCTCCAAAGAGATGAGCTACATTCACCGCGCCAAACGCCCCGGTGAACTCAGCACCGGCGACATTTTCAGGGTCACCCTCGCGCTTTTTGTAGCGCCGGCAGCCTGCCGGCTTCCTTTCCTCTAAAATCCAGGGAAATTTACTCAAATCAGCGACCTTCCGCCATCTACCACGATCGTCTGGCCGGTGACGAAATCCGTGGTGGCCAAGTACGCGACGGCTTCGGCAATGTCCTCGCCGGTGCCGGTGCGATGCAGCGGGACGCGTCGAATATATTCTTCGTCGGGCAGCTCGCCGGGAAACTGGATCGTGCCGGGCGCCACGCTGTTCACCAGAATTTCAGGAGCCAGCGCGCGCGCCAGGCAGCGCGTCAACATGATCGTCCCCGCTTTCGACACGCAGTAGTGTGTGTAAAGCGGCCAGGCCAGCAGCCCGCCGAGCGACGACAAATTGATGATTCGGCCGCGTCCCTGGCGTTTCATGATCGGCGCCGCCGTCTGCGCGCACAGGAATTGCGATTTCAGGTTGGCGTTCATGATGCGGTCCCATTGCTCTTCGGTGAGGTCTTCAAACTTGGCGGGAAAAAAGATGCCCGCGTTGTTCACTAGAATGTCCAGCCGCCTGAATTCGCTTTCCACCGCAAGAAATAATTTTTGAACGTCGGCGCGCTGGCTGACATCCCCTTCCACCGCCATGGCCCGCCGCCCCTCGCGCCCCGGGTTATTGTTCGTAGCGCGAATCTCCCGGACCAGCTCTTCCGCTTCCGCCTTCGACTCCAGGTAATTCACCACCACGTCAGCGCCCTCGGACGCAAGCCGCAGCGCAATGCTCCGCCCCACCCGCTTGGCCCCGCCAGTTACCAGTGCCACCTGCCCTTCCAACGCCTTCCCCGCCATCGATTCGGTCCTCCTGCTTATTGCGGCTTGCTGAGTCGCTGACACGTTAGCACTTTGCAGGGCCGGACGGAACGGCGAGAACTTTTCGTTCGTCAGGGCTAGTCGAAAATGTGAGCGCTGGCATGTGGTTGTGGCCCCGGGTAGAAAGGGTTTAGTCGCTTTGTTTCTGTCACTCCCACTTTTTGAGCAGAACCAGGTAGAGATGCGCTCACGGTGGTGGTTGTGAACGCTGAGCGAGCGTTGAAGTGAAAACTCGCGCGGATGAGACAGCCGGCCGCGGCGTACAGGCGCGAAAGGAAGCGAAACTTTCGGCGAGTTATCGAATCGGAATGGGTAGCGCGGGGAATGACGGAGGGCTTATGCCGACGATTTCGAAGGACAACAAAGTGGACACGCTGATTATTTGGAGAGCAGGTCGGGAACTACTCTGGAAAAATCGGACGCGTGCACGACTGGGCCATTTAAGAATGAGGCACGCGGAAGCTGATTATCCCAGTGGGCATCTTTTGGATATACGGCCACCTCGTCCCAGTGAATGCCGTGCTGGGTACAGCAATTGGGCTTGGGATGGGCGGGATCGGACTCCAGCTTTCGGGCTAGTTCTTCTGCGAACAAATGATTCTTATCCCAGAACTGCGAAACTCGCGGGTCAGATAGTCGCGATAACACAATTGTGCCGGGACTGTAATAGTCCGTGGGGAGAATTGGCTCCCACACCGCGAGGACACGGATGTGCGGGTTTGTGTTCAGTTTTAGAAAATCCTCGACTGCGGAAGCCCCCCGCAGGCATGTTGGTCAGGTGGGAGAAAGGAGCAAAACGACACGCACTTCGCCGGAGGCGGCGTTGAAGGCGGAACGTAATTGATCAAAATTGCTGGGCGTGAGCCACACCAATGGCGGCTGCCCTGCGGGGACTCTGGCTCCGCCGTAGAAATGCCAACCTAGAACTAAAACCCCCGCGAGCGCCAGCAGCGCAAGGATGCTTAGGGGTTTCTTCATCGGTGACCGTTACTGGATATGTCAGCGAGCATGCTGGCAATCGCTTGAGGAAAGAGAAGGAGAAGAAATATTATTAACGTGGATAGACCTAGACAGATGATTGCTGTTTTGCTTTGCCGCGCCCGGCAGCAAATGCCACGGTAAACCTGAAAGAAACCTACTCCCAACAGGACGACTGAGAGCCCCAGAAGCCAAGGCCGCGCACCAGCCAAGAAAACGGAAGCACTCGCCAGGCCTGCAGCGCCCACAAATGCCAATGGCAGACAACACCCCAGAGTAAGAAGCGAAGCCAGCACCGCGCCCAGAGAAGCGCCGGTTGTCTTCCAATTGTCCACTAAACCTCCGAATCGCGCGCCTTTTCGATCACGGCACGAAGCTGCTCTTCCGATGGAACGCCGGTGCCGTCCAAATACAAGCGGCACATGAGCCCGACCGCGCCAGATTGTTCGCTCTGAGGTTCAACGTCGTGTCCGTTGACGCGAACGGTTGGTGAACCGCGAAACTTAAGTGATTGCGCCATGTGCGTATCGGTCACCAGAACTTCGCGGACCTGCGCCTGAAAACTTTCCGGAGGCAGAATTGCACGTAAGCGCTGAAGGGCCACGGCGTGATGGGGACAGTCGGGGACGTAAAAGACTTCAATTTTCATGCCACACGCTTATCGTTAGATTTTCCGGCAGCAGCCAGCACTGGACAGCGGCCCTTCTTTCCTCGTGAGCGCTTGAGTTGAGAGTTGCACTTTTCAAGGGCGGCCTTCAGTTCGTCTTCTAACTTCACAAGTGCAGTGCGCTTGGCGTGAATGTCTTTGATTTTGCGGTCGAGCTTCTTGCGCATTTCGGAGCATGCGCGCAGGTCATTGGTTCTGAGAGCTAGGAATTCACGAATTTCCGTGAGCGAAAAACCAAGCGTCTGCAAGTTGCGGATGAATTCCAAAGTGGAGAGATCAGCGGCTGAATACAGCCGGAACCCGCCCGGGCTGCGCGCGGGAGCAGCCAGCAATCCATTGCGCTCGTAAAAACGAATCGCGTCCACGCTCAGGCCCGTGTGTTTGGAAATCTGACCGATTCGCATTGCGCTTTCTCGTCCTGACAAACCTCGCTACCACCCAGGCTACACCCTAGAGTCTAGGCCAGAGTCAAGCGCTTTGTATGGCGAACAGCTCATTCGGCCCACGTCGCGCCGTCAGTCCAGGTTCGCTCAGTGCAAGCGAGCAAAAGGAAGCGAAACTTTCGGCGGGGTTATCGAATCTGATTGGGCAGCGCATGGAACGAAGGAGGACTTATGCCGACAATTTCGAAAGACAACAAAGTGGCCACACTGATTAATGTGTTTACGGTGGAGCCGGAGAATCAGCAGAAGGTGGTGGATATGTTAGTGGAGACGACCGAGAAGGCCATGAAACAACTTCCCGGGTTTGTGTCGGCGAGCATCCACAAGAGTCTGGATGGAGTGCGCGTGGTCAACTACGCGCAGTGGCGGAGTAAAGAAGATTTTGAGGCGATGAGGAATAGTCCCGAAGCGCAGAAGCACATGAAGCCGTTTTTTGAGATTGCTAAGGTGGATTTTCATTTGTATGAGGTGGCGGACGCGATTGAGGTGGGGGACGAGGCTGGGGGCCGGCAGGCTCGGATGAGCGCTCTCTGAGGTCATAGAAGCAGGCCCCTGGTAGGTCACATTGAAAAGAAACAGCAGATCCCTCGGATTTTTTCCGGCCACTTCGTGGCCTCTTCCCCAGGCTCGACTAACCGTCGACCCGGAATGACAGCGTAGAGGCAAAAGCGGAGTCCACGGCAAACACACCACCTCACGCATTCGATGGACGACTTTACTCTCGCGCGCGGGGATAAGTGACTGAATCGGCGCGCTCGTAGTATCTTTGCACTCCGTAAGAGCTTCCGCGCGTGCGATAACCACAGAAAGTACGGAGGCAGTATGCTGACGACATTCGAAGACGTCCTCGTGGTTTTGGGATGCACGCTGTCGTCGCTGTTTTTCGTGTGGGTACTCAATCGCGTTTGGCCGGCGGAGCGGCGGCGCGATCACAACGACATTATCGGCTGGCAAGTGGGCGTGCTGGGCACAACGTACGCGGTGATTCTGGGATTCATGCTGTATGCGGTGTGGACGTCGTTTCAGGACGCGAACATTAACACGGAGACCGAGGCGAATTGTCTGGTCAGCGTTTTCCGGTTGGCAAATGGACTACCCGCGGAGCAGCGCGATCAAGTTCACAAACTCGCGCGGCAGTATGCCGACATCGTGATTACGCAAGAGTGGCCCACGATGCAGGGCGGCGATTTTGGTTACGCCGGCCACCAAACAATCGAGCAGTTGTGGTCGGCTGTGCTGCAAACCAAGCCGGATTCGTTCGCGCAACAGACGGCCATGAATCTGGCGCTCACGGAAATTGACAGCATGACGGAACATCGCCGCCTGCGACAACTCCAAAGCCAGTCGAAACTGCCCGCGATACTTTGGATTGTGTTGATCGTGGGAGGAATTATAACGATGCTCTCTTCCTGCACGTTTGGGATCGACAATTTTATTTTGCATGCCCTACAGGTGGTTTCGCTGACTCTCCTGCTCGCGCTGATCCTCGTCGCCATCGCTGATATCGACCGGCCATTTCAAGGTGTGGTACATGTGCAGCCGCGCGGGTTTGAACGGGCGCGACAAACGTTTGCGCAACTTCCGTAATCCTCCAGCACATTTAGCGTGAAATCTCGGGCCAGGCTAGGTGAAAAGAATGTTAAAAGGCAGACCTATGTCTTGACATTTCCCAATCCCGACGATATATGAGCGCACAGCGTGCCGGCAGCGCAGGCATCGGTACCTGAAGGAGCGCGTGATGAATTGGACTCAGGTATACGACCCGCTGGGGCACTGGTGGCTCTCCACGCTGGTTGCAGCGCTGCCGATCATCGTGCTGTTCTCGCTGCTGGCGGGCTTGCGAGTGCAACCGCACTGGTGCGCGATCGCGGGCGCGTGCACCGCGATGCTTGTCGGCATCCTGATATTTCATATGCCGCTGATTTTCGCCGCGTCGGCGTTTGCTTACGGCGTGGCGTATGGCGTGCTGAAAATTGCGTGGATCGTTCTCGCCGCGGTGTATCTGTACGACATCTCTGTGGAAACCGGCCAGTTTGAAATCATGAAGGAATCGATTGCCAGGATTACGCCCGACCGGCGCCTGCAAGTGCTGTTGGTGGCGTTTTGTTTTGGAGCGTTCATCGAAGGGGCGGCGGGATTTGGAGCGCCTGTGGCGATTGCGGGCGCCTTCATGATCGGGCTGGGATTTCGTCCTTTTCATGCTGCGGCGCTGAATCTGATTGCGAATACTGCGCCGGTTGCCTGGGGCGCGATTGGGACGCCGGTGCACGCTCTGGCTGCTGTTTCCGGGCTGCCGGAATCGGACCTAAGCGCGATGATCGGGCGCATTCTGCCGTTTACAGCTGTGATTGTTCCGCTGTGGCTGGTGCGCACGATGGTGAATTGGCAAGAGACGTTTGAAGTGCTGCCAGCGATCATCGTGGTGGGCGTTTCGTTCGCGGTGACGCAATTCATATGGGCCAATCACGTGGATAGCAATCTGGTGGATATCGCGGCGGCAGTGGTATCGATCATTGTGACGATTGTGTTCCTGCGGTTCTGGAAGCCGAAGAGAATATGGCGGTTTGATTACGATAAGCCTGAAGGTGCCCCTGTTGCTGCGGCCCCTCTCCGCGAAGTTGCCGATGATATGGGCGGAAAATGGCCTGTCAAGGACTATGACGACTACGTCGCGCCGAAAAAGTATCCCGCTGGGATGGTGCTGAAAGCGTGGATGCCGTTTGCGATTCTCTCGCTGTTCGTTCTGCTGTGGGGACTGCCCACAGTGAAGCTCGCGATTAATCAGGCGACTACGCCGGCGTTTCGCGTGGTACAGGCTGACGGAAAAGTTCGACCTGGGCCGCCAGGGTGGAACTGGCCGTATTTGCACAATGCGATTTCGCGTTCTACTCCTGTGGTGGCGAAGCCAACTCCAGAAGGGGCGCGTTACGATTTCAACTGGCTTTCGGCAACTGGCAGCGGCTGCTTCCTCGCCGCGCTTGTTTCCGGACTATTGCTCGGCATGAGCCCAGTAGCTTTGATGAAAACATTTTGGCGCACATTGGTGCGCATGCGTCTGGCAATGATTGCAATCTCGTTCATGCTCGGCTTGGGATTCGTTACGCGCTATTCAGGGCTCGACGCGGTGCTCGGTCTGGCTTTCACGCGCACGGGCTGGCTGTATCCATTCTTCGGAACCTTTCTGGGGTGGCTCGGCGTTGCGCTTACGGGCAGCGACACATCTTCGAATGCGCTTTTCGGCAGCTTGCAGCGGATTACTTCGCAGCAACTTGGGATCGATCCGGTGTTGATGTGCGCAGCGAATAGCGCGGGCGGAGTGATGGGCAAGATGGTAGATGCGCAGTCGATCACCATCGCCACTTCAGCCACCGAGCAAGTGGGCAACGAAGGCATGATTTTTCGGTTTGTTTTCTGGCACTCGATTGCGTTGGGCGCCATCGTCGGCGTGATCGTGATGCTATACGCGTACGTCTTCCCGCATTTTGTTCCGCACGGCTTGACCTTCGTGAAATAAGGGCTATTCGTAACGAAGGGCAACGATGGGGTCAACCAGGGAAGCGCGTCGTGCGGGAGCGTAAGCGGCCAGCAGCGCCACGGCGACCAACAGCAGAATCACCGCGGCAAACGTGAGCGGATCGCGCACACTGGTGCCAAAGAGCAGTGTGGCTAGAAGGCGCGTCACGACAAGTGAAACCACCAGGCCAATCGCTAATCCTGAAACGACCAGCCGCATTCCCTGCCCGACTACCATTTTAAGAATTTCGCCGCGCGAGGCGCCCAAAGCCATACGAATGCCGACTTCGCGAGTGCGTTGCGTTACGGAATAAGCCAGCACGCCGTAGATGCCCATCGCCGTTAACAACAAGGCGAGCGCCGCGAAAAAACCCGTGAACTGGGTGGTGAGGCGGGGCTGCGCCACGGAAGCCGAGACAACATCGCTCATGCTGGAAACTTGCGTCAACGGCAAATCTGGATCTAACTCCGCTACTTTTTGACGCACGGCGGCCACGAGCGGCTGCGAACTCGAGCTGGATCGAACAACGAGATTCATGGTCGCGAACGGATTCTGCGCCTGCGGCAAATACATTTCAGGAATGTAGGGAGTATTCAGCCCGGCGAATTTTACGTCGCCTACCACTCCGACGATTTCCATCTGAATCATGTCACGCGAGTTTGCCAAATGCTTTCCGATGGGATCCTGGTTGGGAAATTGGGTTTTAGCTACGGTGTCATTGATGATGACCACGGGGTTCACACCCGCAATGTCACGATCGTTGAAAACCCTTCCGCGAAGAAGCGGGATGCGCATGGTTTTCAGGTAATCGGGCGTGATTTGGCGTATGGCAATGATGGGATCTTTGCCGATGCCCTGGCAGACAATTCCCTGGGGACAAAAATAGACGTAGCGGAGCGCCCCTGCGAGCGGCAAGAAACTGGAGACTCCGGCGCTCTGAACTCCCGACAGCGATTGTACGCTTTCCACTAAACGGCGATAAAACTCAGCCTGCTGCCGTGGTTGCGGATAACGACCCTGCGGGAGCGTCACGGTGAACGTCATCACCTGCGAGGAATCGAACCCCGGGTTCACGTGCATCAGCTTTCCAAGACTTTTCATCAGCAGCCCGGCACTGGTGACCAATACGACTGCCACAGCAACTTCCACCACAACAAGCACCGCTCGCGAACTTCTGTTTCTTCGGCCTTCATTACCGCTGCGGCCACCCTCCTTCAGGGTTACATGCAAGTCTCCGCCCGAGGCAAGCAGGGAGGGACCCAAGCCGAAGGCGATGCCTGTTACCACGCAAAGGAGGATTGAAAAAATCAAAACTCTTGCGTCGAGGCTAACTTCGTTCGCACGCGGAATAGTTCCCGGCGGCAACACGCGCAGCAGGCTGAGGCATCCGCCCGCTAGAGCCACGCCGAGAATCCCACCCAGAGCGGAAAGCAGCACACTCTCGGTGAGAAGCTGGCGCAAGAGGCGTCCGCGAGATGCCCCGAGCGCCTGGCGAATAGCGATCTCTCGTTGTCGCGTGGTGGAACGCGCCAATAGCATGCTCGCAATATTTGTACAGCCGATAAGCAACAGGAAGCCAACTGCAGCCAGCAGAACAAGCAGCGATGCTCGCAACGGGCCGACGAGACTTTCCTTCAGCGAGGCCGCTCCGAGCGAATAATTCGTTGCATCCACGTATCCGGGAAAATCTTGTTTGTAGGTCGCATTGATAGCTTCGAGCTCGGCTTGGCACCGCGCCAGGGTTTCACCGGGACGCAGACGCGCGTAAACGGCGAGATAGGACGCTCCGCTGCGAATCTTTTCAGGGCTTAGCGCCGGGTTATCGAATACCCGAGGGAACCAAATGTCCGGCTCAGGCTGTTGAAAAGGAAAGCGGAAACTTGCCGGCAGTACCCCGACGACGGTGACGCTCTTCCCGTCGAGCGCAAGTGTGCGTCCGACGATGTCCCGAGCGCCGCCGAAATGGCTGTGCCAGAAACCGTCGCTGATGATCACCACATCGACTCCGCCTTTACTGTCTTCTTCCGCACGGAAGGTTCGTCCCAGCGAAGGAAGGACACCAAACACTCCGAATAAATTGGCTGTGGCTAACGCTGCGGGAAGTTGCTCCGGTGTGCCGCGATTGCTGAAACTCGCATTTACGGCAAGACTGGCAGCAATATCTTGAAGGATACGAGTTTGTTCCTTCACTCGCGTCATTTTCGTAAAGGAGACCGCGAGCCCCTTGATTCCCTTCGGCACGTTGCCGGTGCTGATGGCGATAAGGTGATCGGAATCCAGATAAGGGAGCGGGCGAAGCAATACCGCGTCAATAATAGAGAAAATTGCGCTGTTCGCGCCGATGGCGAGCGCGAGGGTGAGAACGGCTAGCGCTGTGAAACTGATATTTTTGCGCAGCATCCGCGCACCGAAACGCAAGTCCTGCAGCAGAGTTTCGATCAGCGGTAGTCCCCTTCGCGCGCGACAGATTTCCTTAGTTTGTTCGACGCCCCCAAGTCGGATCAGAGCCTCGCGACGCGCGTCGTCCGCATTCAGGCCACGACCAAGATTTTCTTCCGTGTGCAGGAGCAGGTGGCTTTCAATTTCGGCTGCCAACTCGCCGTCGCGTTTCTTGCTGTTGAACATGCCGGCTAAACGGAAGAGCCATACTCGAAGCATTCGCATTTAGGTCCCTTCTACTCGTGGCGCAGCGCGCCCATGGGGTCCACACGCGTGGCTCGTCGCGCTGGTAATGCACATGCAAGCGTGGCAACTACGGTGAACAACAGAACCACGCTGACAATTGTCACCGGGTCATGGGGCGTGACTTCAAACAGGAAGGCGCGCAGAAGTTGTGTCATCACAATCGTGCCAGCCAGACCAATTCCTATCCCGACAAAAACCAAGGTAATGCCACGCCGGAGAACGAATCGGTAGATATCGCGAGGCAGTGCACCCAGCACGATTCGCACGCCGATTTCCTGGAATTGCTGCTGGACGGCGTAAGACATCACGCTGTAAAGCCCTACGAGCGCCAGCAAAAGAGCGAAGCCAGAAAATAGACCGAGAAGCAGAGTGCGAAAACGTGGCAGTGCAACCGATTCATGGACCAGGTCGTCCATCGTACGCGGAGCGGTGATGGGTTGTTGTGAATCGACCTGTTGAATCGCGTGGCGCACACCCGGAACGAGGTTCGAGGCACTTCCAGCGGTGCGCAAGATGAAAGTCATGCCCGCTCTGGGAAGCTGTTCGAAGGGTTCGTAAACCTGAAACGAGTCTTTGTCTTGCAAGCTTCGCTGTTTAACCGACGCCACGACACCTACAATTTCGTGGACGATTGAATAGTCCCGCCCAAGCTGTAGCCGTTGGCCAATCGGGTTTTGCCCGTGAAAAATCGTGCGCGCCAGGAAATCATTGATCAAGCAGACGTGCGGCGATGAAGCGGTGTCTTGTTCCATGAAATCGCGTCCAGCCAATAACGGAATTCCCATTTCGCGCAGATAGTTCGGAGTCACGAGATAGTACTCCGCGGACGGAAGGGATGAGGAGTTAGGCTGCCCGTTGACTCCGAACGACCAGACCGACTCCTCACCGCTCACCGGCACCAGCGAAGTCATGGTGACGGATTCCACGCCCGGCAGAGCTTGGAGCTGGCGTCGCGCTTCCTGGTAAAACTCGGTCCATTGAGCCGGCTTGGAATAACGGGCACGCGGCAAGTTCACCTCGAAGGTAAGCCGGCCTACTGTAGCTACTCCCGGGCTCATGGCTGAGAGTTTTGCAAGGCTGCGGACGAGCAAGCCTGCACTGACCAGCAGAATCATGGCGAGCGCGATTTCCAGTACCACCAGTGCTCGAGTCAGACCGGCGCGCCCTCCGCGACCAGTGCTTCCAGATTCCTTGATAGTTTCCATGAGGCTTTCGCGTGAAGTCAAAACAGCGGGTGACAATCCAAACAACACACCGGTCACCACCGAAAGCCCCAGTGTGAACATCAGCACGCGAATATCAACCTGGATGGCGGCAGCGCTTGGAAGCAAACTGGAAGGAAGCGCTCTGAGAGCACGAGAACTTAGGTAAGCAATTGCCAAACCCAAACCGCCGCCCGCGAGGGCCAACACTACACTTTCGGTGAGCAGCTGTCTCACGATGCGCCGCCGGCCAGCGCCGAGGGCCATCCGAATCGCAATTTCTCTGCGGCGTACCGATGCTCGCGAAAGCAATAAATTAGCGGCATTCGCGCATGCAATCAGCAACACAAATCCAACGGCGCCCAAGAGCACGAGCAACGCTGAGTGAACATTTTGCACGACGGAGTCCTGCAGGGAGTCAACAGCGACGGTCCAGCCGGCATTTGTATCGGGATATTGTTTTTCGAGATGCGCGGCGATTCCGGTCATTTCTGCTTGGGCCTGTGGGATGGTGACTCCGTCACGAAGCCTCGCTATGACGCGGATAAAGTGAGCCCCGCGCACAGTGGCCAGCGAGGAATCCAAAACGAACGGGACCCAGTAGCGAATCTGGTCTCTACCAAACCGAAATCCCGCCGGCATCACTCCGATGATCGTGTACGGATGGCCGTCCATCGGAATCGTTCGCCCCAGCACACCTGGGTCGGCTCCGAAGCTTGTACGCCAAAGGGCCTCGCTCAGAATCAACACATGATTTTTGCCCGCCACGAAGTCATCGTCGGTAAAGGGTCTGCCCAGGGCCGGGCGCACCCTCAACAGCTCGAAGAATCCCTGAGTCGCTGCGCTGCCAGTCCAATGCTCGGGCAAACCATCAAGGATCACGTTGGAAGTGTCTTCCGCAAAGGAAACTACCTGCTCGAATGAGCGTGATTGCGCGCGCCAGTCCAGAAAATTTGCCGGTGATGCGGAAAATCGCGGCCATCCTTTCTGAGGATTGCTTTCCTCGAGATAGACAAGGCGGTCGGATTGTGGGTACGGCAGCGGCCGAAGCAATATTGCGTTCACTACCGAAAAGATGCTGGAGTTCGCTCCAATGCCCAGCGCGAGGATCAGGATGACAAGCAAACTGAAACTTGTGTCCTTACGGAACATCCGCACGGAGAACCGCAAGTCTTGCAGAAGTGTCTCGATCATTGGGAGGCCTCTCTGCTCGCGATATATTTCCTTGGTTTGCTCCACGCCGCCTAATTTCAGAAGAGCCTGGCGGCGAGCCTCTTCGGGGGACATGCCGGAGCCGAGATTGTCCTCGGCGTGAAATTGGAGGTGGCTTTCGATTTCGTCAGCGAGTTCGCGATCGCGGCGTTCGGAGCCAAATAGGGCAACGAAGCGAGCGAAGAAGCTGCGCAACATGCGCATTATGCATCCTCCTCCGGTGACAGGAAACGCGCCAGAATTTCCGTGGTTTGTTCCCACTCGCGCTCTTCGGTTTGCAATTGTTTACGGCCCGCGCGCGTGAGTTTGTAATATTTGGCTTTGCGGTTATTGTCCGATACTCCCCACTCGGAACAGACGTAGCCTTCCTGCTCGAGTTTTAGAAGCGCGGGATACAGTGTGCCGTAATTAACCGAAAGCAAATCGCCGCTGGTCTGTTCGATGCGCCGCGCGATTCCATAGCCGTGAAGCGGTCCCATGGATTGAAGGGTCTTTAAGACCATGAGTGCCAGAGTTCCTTGCAAAACATCTTTTTTGTCAGCCATCGCTGATTGCCCGGCTCCTATGGGAATGCCATAGCGAGAATGCTGACACAACTCATATGGGAAAACAATAGAAGTTTAGACGCGGCCCTCCTGGAAGGGAGAGCCGGGATAACTTGCCTTCCCAAGAGCGGGCGTGGGAACGATGAGAGAGATTCAGGTGTCTGCTAGAATCGGGGCCAGACGGAGGGGGTATGAAGATTGATTTGCTGGCGATTGCGGCGCATCCGGATGATGTGGAGCTGACCTGCGGCGGAACGGTGTTGAAGATGGCGCAGGCGGGTTACCGCACGGGCATTCTGGATTTAACTAAGGGAGAAACGGGGACTCGCGGGACGCCAGAGATTCGTCTGCGCGAAGCGGCGCGGGCTGCGACAGTTTTGAAGGCCAGCGTGCGTCGTAATCTAGGGCTGCCGGATGCGCGGTTGGAAATGCGCGAAGAGTACAAAATGGCGATTGCGGAAGTGATTCGCGAATTGCAGCCGAAGACGGTGATACTTCCCTACTGGGAAGGGCGTCATCCGGACCATTACAATGCCGCGAAACTGGGGTATGAGGCTTGCTTTGTGGCGGGATTGAAGAATTATCCGCTTAGTGGGCGCGCGTTTCGTCCGTTCAAGATTCTGTATGCGGCGGCGGATGCAAATGCGCGGCCCATGTTTTGCGTGGATATTTCAAAGCAATTCGAAAGGCGGCGGCGAGCGATTTTGGCGTACAAATCGCAGTTCGAGCCGTCGGAGAAAGATCGCAAGTCGAAAGTGTATTTGCCGCTGGACGAGCTTGAGGCGCGAATGAATCTGATGGCTGCGAGTTTCGGACGCATGATCGACGTGAAGTACGCGGAGGGATTCATCATGAAGGAAGCTATGCGCGTGGACGATGTGGTGCAGATGCAGGTGCGGTCTATATAAGTCAAAAGTGCGTTGAGCAAATAGAAGAAGACGCAGCACAAAGGTTTTTTGTTGGAGAAGTGGATAACCACAATTTACAGATTCTTGACACACTCATGACACCCCGGTGACACCTCCGCACCGCGCGGCAATGTAAGACAGCGTCCGCAGACGGATTGAATCGGGTTGATAGCTCGCTCACATTCCACAGCCCAAAAGAAAGGGGTGCGAAAACATGAAAAGTGAAAATCTTTCCTCCCCTGGTTTGGCGGTGAATTTCCTCACTGGGACAGGACTCTTTATCGGCCAATCCCCAGAATTCTTTAAAACGCTCACCGCTCTGGCCAATCAAGCGGACCCAGCTCAACGCGGATTCTAGCGGTCACTGGTCTTCTTCGCGTTTAGAAAATGCGGCCCGCGGCATCTCCTACAGCGCGGTGCCGCATTCTCGCGCGCGAAAGCATCCGCCGGTTGCGGCTTCGAGTGATAGGGCAACCAAGCCGTTAAAATTTCCAATATCAAAGGAGACCATGGCTGACGTTCTAATTTCCGGTGGCGGCCTTGCGGGATCCGCACTTGCAATCCTGCTCGGACGTCGCGGCTTGACCGTCGAACTCTTTGAGCGCGGAGAATTTCCCAAAGAGAAACCGTGCGGTGAGGGATTGATGCCCGCCGGTGTCGCCGTTTTGAATCGTCTCGGAGTGGCAGAGGTAGTGGGAGGTGTTCCCTTCTGCGGCGTGCGCTATCATGTGCGAAATCAAGTTGCCGAGGGAAGATTCCCAGCCATAGCAGGCCTGCCTGTGTTTGGTTGCGGGCAGCGACGAAAGCACCTAGATCACATCCTCTTTCACACCGCTGCCGAAGTGCCGGGTGTAACCGCGCACACGAGTTCGCGCGTGGATGCCCCGCTAAGAGAGAACGGCCGCGTTGTTGGTCTGCTCGTCAACGGAGAGCCACACCGTGCTCCGCTGAGCGTAGCCGCCGACGGCGCGCATTCGCGGTTACGCCGTCTGATGGGCTTGAGTATTCCTGCGCGGCGCAAGCGTTTGGGAATGCGCGCGCATTTCCGTCTCGCCCCGGGACAAACTCATCCTCCGTGGGTCGATATTTTTCTGGGTCCGCACCACGAACTTTATGTGACACCCTTGCCCGATCGTGAATTGCTCGTGGTCGCGCTGGCGGATGGGCACCGGTTCGATGGAGCCGTCGGACGTACTTTCCAACGCTGGGTTTTTGCGCAACCAGAATTAGCTCGTCGATTACAAGGGGCTGAACAGATAACCCCGCATCTCGCCACATCCCCAGTCACAGAGCATGCCCGCACGGGCGTCGCGCCAGGATTTGCATTGCTCGGTGACGCAGCAGGGTCTCTTGATCCAATCACTGGGGGCGGGATGGCTCAGGCTCTCATGTCTGCTGAGCTGTTGGCGCGATATGTTCCCGAACGCTTGGTTTCAGAAGATTCCTGGCTTGCGGACTTCGAGCGTGCACGGCGGGCCTTTCTTTTCGACTATCGCATCCTGACCAGCATGGTGCTGTGGATGACTGATCATCCGCAAATTGGCGAACCACTTCTCTTATTCTTGAAAACCGTGCCAGCCTTTTTCTCTCACTTGATCGGAGTTTCCGGAGGTGTCCGACGGCTGGTGGCTTTTCCCTGGAACCGTGAATTGGATTTCAAGGCTGCGCCGGAAACCACTCGCGTTCCTCGCCCAGCAAATTGGGAACCGCGAGAATCGCGGAGTTAACGAGTTGCGCCGAGCGCCGTGGGAATGTTCATGGATGCTTTTCACGTTAGACTACGCAACGGTGCCACAGCAATACTCGTCGCTGACGAGAAGCCTCTTTACTTGAAAGCTGGCGCGGAGTTTTACACGGTAGAAGATCTAATTGCTGGCCAGAGGCCCTATCTCCAAGACGGTCGCGGCCAATCCATTCGGCCTGTGATCGAGTGGAACAACGCGGTTAGATTGGCGGCCGCTAACCGAGTGAGCCGTGAATAAGATTCCCGTATTTATTAAGTGGATCTCATGAGCGTGAAGTACGCGGAAGGATTCATCGTCAAGGAAGCGATGCGCGTGCAGGATGTGATGCAGATGCAAGTGCGGTTGATATAAATGAAAAGGTACTGGGCAAATAGAACTGAATTCCGGTCACACTGATTTCGTTTATACTCTGCCTGTTTATCCCGCAAATCTGGAGGCGTAATGCGTCGCTCACTCGCGCTTTCGGTCCTTCTCGGTGTTTGTTTCATTCCTGGCTGGCAGTTATTCGGGCAGGCGGTATCGCCGCTTCCCCAGGATGCGAAAGCCGCAATGCAAGAGCTTCAGAAGGAGCCATTTCGTGCGCACATGGCATTCCTAGCAGACGATCTGTTGGAAGGGCGAGGCACCGGAAAGCGCGGTCACGAAATTGCGGCGCGTTACGTTGCTGCACAGTTTGAAGCCATGGGGCTGAAACCCGCAGGCCAGGACGGTACATATTACCAGCGAGTGCCGCTGCGAGAAATTACCGTTGAACCGGACAAATGTGCAGTCACAATTACCGAGAGCGGTTCCGCATCGCAGCTCAAGTGGGGCGAAGACTTTATCATGCGTGGAAGCGAGGTGAGCCCCGAGGTCTCGGTGCAAGCGCCCGTGGTGTTCGTCGGCTACGGCGTGCGAACGCCCGATGGAAAATATGACGACTATGCAGGATTGGATGTGAGAGGCAAGATCGTTGCCGTGCTGATCGGGGCGCCGCCTTCGCTGCCCTCGGAGCTGCGAGCACACTTGAGTGCCGTTCGCGAGAAGATGCGCACTGCCCGGGAGCACGGCGTAGTCGGCGTGTTGGTGCTCTGGACCGCGAGAGACGATAAGCGCCTGCCTTGGTCACGCACGGTCATCGGCGCTGGTTTCCCGTCCATGCGCTGGCTGGGACCCGATGGCATTCCGAGCGATTCATTTCCGAACATCAAGGTGGGTGCCCTCCTTTCTCAGTCGGCCTCGGAAAGACTTTTTGAACATGCCTCCAAATCATGGGTGGAAGTGCAGCGAGACGCGGACGCATCCAAGCCGCAGGGCTTTGCGTTACCGGTCACTGCGAGCCTGCGAGTAGTTAGCAATCATGAAGCGATCACCAGCCCAAACGTGATCGCTGTGCTTCCCGGCGCGGACCCCAAACTGAGCCAGGAATACGTTGTCTATACTGCCCACGTCGATCATTTGGGAATTGGGAAGCCCATGAATGGAGATTCCATTTACAACGGAGCTGCCGACGACGCTTCCGGGGTCGCGGCAATGTTAGTAATCGCAAAGGCATTCAAGTCTATGCCTCACGCACCGGCGCGTTCCATCATGTTCCTCGCGGTTACTGGAGAAGAGAAAGGATTGCTAGGATCGGACTACTTCGCACATTTTCCGACGGTGCCGATGCGTAGCATCGTGGCGGACATAAACATGGATGGGGCGAGCGTGTTCTACACCTTTAAGGATATAGTCCCGCTTGGTGCGCCGGATAGCTCTCTTGAGGCCGTAGTACAGCGCGACGCAGAGCTTCTCGGATTGAAGGTGAGCCCAGACCCCGAGCCCGATCAGAACTATTTTGTTCGCGCTGACCAGTATTCGTTTGTACGCCAGGGCGTGCCCTCGGTTTTCATTACCGAAGGAGAGGAAGCCAGAGATCCCAACTTCGATGCCAAGAAATTCAACCAGCATTGGACCGCAACACGTTACCACTCGCCCTCTGACGATATGAACCAACCGTTCGACTTCGATGCCGCCGTCGAGTTCATGCGAGTCGACTTCCTGGTTGGTTGCGATATCGCGCAGAATCCACAGCGGCCGACCTGGAAGCCCGGGGACTTCTTCGGCGAGACCTTTGGCAGGAAGTAGAGATTCTTGTTAGGCAGAGACTACTAGAACTGGTCGGATTCCTGGGTGTAGGTGAAACCGGGGAGGGCTTGGGCGGTGCCGCGACGGTCCACTTTGACTTTTACGGTGCCTTCGGCTTCAGCGCCGGTTTTGCGTAGCAGGGCGTAGGTGGCGATAGCTTCGTTGTAAACCTTAGTAATCAAATAAGATTCGCCGGAATCGTCTTTCTTCCAGACTTGGCCAACTTGGATTTTGCCGGCAGGCATAGTACGAATGTAGACAGATTCCAGTTGGGCGTCAATAACGGTGCGAAGGTGAGATTCGCAGTGGGAACCTGTACGGTGTCCCACCAGGCCATCCTACTCGATCAACGACAAGATGCCGGGCTGAAGACCCTGGCGCTACATTTAGACCTACAGCATGTGACGCGCTTGCGCGACGGCGGGCGGTTGGCAATGACCTTCAACCTGAGACCGCGGCTAGCTGCCAAACCGGCCAGCTCGCGGTTGTAAAATCCTGGCGGGCGGGAAACTAATTGGCGGCGGGCGCCATCCAAGCAATTATCGTGACGGCGCTGGGGTGGGTGTATAATCCTGGCAAAGTTGCCGGGAGGTCCCCCATGAAGAAAAACCTAGCAGGGCAATTGGGAACGCTGATCGTAGCCGCCTCGCTACTCAGTCCTGCGACAATCGCCGGGCCCATTCAGCAATCGTCAACGCCACCTCCCAGCCAGCAACAACAAAACGGATCCTCGCAGTCTGCCCAGCAACCGTCAGCGGCGCCAGCGCAAGGTAGCCAACAGCCGCAGTCGGGTCAACAAACTACTCCGCCCCCGCAGACTCCGACGCCGCAGCCGGAGCAAACTCCGCCGTCTGCGCAGACTCCCCCACAATCCGGACAGCAACCTCCTGTTTCGCAAACTTCGAAGCCGGGTGAGTCAACGGCGCAGGACCAGAGCGCTCCGGGAACGGGCGACAAGAATCCGGATACGCTGCCGATTCAGCAGATGCCGACGGACCCCAACGTCAAGGCTGGCTCCAAGCAGGATGTGAACGCGATCGGTAATCGCAGCGTTGGCCACGGGCTGAATTTTTATTCGCTGGAACATGAAATCGCGCTGGGCAAGCAGCTATCGCAAGAAGTTGAGAAACAAGCAAAATTTATTAACGACCCCGTGGTGAACGAGTATGTGAACCGCGTAGGCCAGAACCTGGTGCGCAACTCGGACGCGCAAGTGCCGTTTACGATCAAGGTGATCGATTCGGACGTAGTGAATGCGTTCGCGCTGCCGGGCGGATTTTTTTACGTCAACAGCGGATTGATTCTGCATGCGGATGAAGAATCGGAACTAGCCGGCGTGATGGCGCACGAAATCGCGCATGTTTGCGCGCGGCACGGCACCAAGCAAGCGACCAAGGGCGACATCATACAGATTGGCGCGATGGTGGCGACCATCTTCATTCCCTACACCTGGGCTGGATATGCCATCTACCAGGGCATGCAGTTTGCGATTCCGATGACCTTTCTGAAATTCACGCGTGAGAATGAAGCGGAAGCCGACTACCTGGGGCTGCAATATATGTATAAGGCGGGGTACGATCCGAATGCGTTTGTGTCTTTCTTTGAAAAAGTGCAGGCGGACGAGAAGAAACAGCCCGGCACGATCCCGAAAGTTTTTTCGACCCATCCTCCCACGCCCGACCGTATCGTGAAAGCGCAGAACGAAATTGCGACAATTTTGCCTGCGCGCGAGGAATACATCGTTACCACTTCGGAATTTGACACGGTAAAGCGGCGTTTGCAGATGATCGAAATGAATATGAAGGTGGACGACAAAAAGAATCCGAACAAGCCTTCTCTGCGCAAGAAGACGGATCAGAATCCGAACAAAGGGTCCACGGGCGGAAGCGATCCGCAGTCAACCAGCAGCGATCCTACAACGTCCGATCCTGACCGTCCAACGCTGCAGCGGCGGCCAGATCCAAACGCTCAGCCGTAATCGAAAAGTTTGCGATATTGAATTCAAAAGGGCGCCGATGATTCGGCGCCCTTTTTTCGTGGGCCAAGAGATCAAAGCAACCGGCAGGATGCCGGCGCTACCGAAAAGCAAGTTGAAAAGGAAGCAGCAGATCCTCAGGTTGGATTTCCGGATGACAACGTTCAAGCCGGGAGCTGTATGTAGTCTGCCGTGAAGGAGCCTAGACGATTAGCGGGCGTGGACTTCGGCGACGCCCAGGCGCTTGAGGCCTTCGGCGTAATATTTACGGTAGAGGATGTCCCACTCTTCGCTGCCTTCCAGGATTTCTTTTTTCTGCGAAGCAATTTTCGCGCGGACTTCGGTGTCAACCTGCTCTTCTACCTTCAGCAGAGACGATAAAATCGTGACAATTTCCTGGCGAATGGTATCGCGGTCTTCCACGAAATCGACATCCAGGCTGGCCACAAGAAGATCGATGATTCGGTGAGAGATGCGGACGGTTTTCTCGCGAGTCAGACGCATATCAGCGGAGAATTAATTTCCTTTCACGGGCGAGTTGGCCTTTCACTTTCTTGAACATTTCCTGATACGAAACGCCCGTGCGCTTCATTTCATCCGAGTATTTCGCAAGAATCTCGCGGACTTCTTCATTCACGCGGTCTTCCACAGTGACTTCATCGGCCATCACTTGACGCACCTGCTGGGTAAGGTTTTCTATGTTCTTTATTTCGATCATCTTTTGGGCCGCGAGGCGTTTCACCACCTCTTTGGCCATGTAGCCGACATAATCCCGCGACAGAAGCATGCCGTTTGGCTCCGCAACTTAAGACGAGCATTTCAGTCTACTGGGAGGGTATTCAAAGTGTCAAGGCGGGGCGTTTCGAGTGTGGATCCAAGTCCGAGCGAAAAGCGCGAGTTCGAGGTGTCCGATAGAATCGTGTTGTAAACCTCAGGATCAGCGCTGCGGCAATTAATCCCGCAATAACCGCCAGCGCGAGAGCCGCGTAGATGTCCCTGACAACAACTTGTTCCGGCCGGACAAATAAATGGGTCCAGGCGGTAGACAGGACGTAATACGTAGCCATAAAACCGGCCACCAGCCCGCCAATCGCTAAAGTCGCTGAAAGCACTACTCGGCTTGCTTTCCGCACAGTCTGCCCCTGAATCGCCTGCAAATAATGCCATGAGTTTTTTCCTCGCGATGGCCAGATATCGCTGCGCGTGTTCATTCATGTAATGGCATGTAATGGCGCGTAGTGGCATGTCGTTAGGCGAAACGAGACCTCCGTGGGGTGAGGAGCGGGCGGCGTCTCGTATCACTTCGTTTGTTCTGATACTCTGAGGTGGGATTACATTGGCGCGCACCAGGCATGCCAGTGCGGCGTTGAGCGCCAGAAAGAGAAGGCCAGGGTGACTACTACTCCTATTGCTGCTTCACGCGGCGTGAAACGCGTGTTCAATTTCAACGCAGGACCGGCCACTTTGCCGCTTCCTGTGCTGGAGCGCATTCGCGAAGAATTGCTGGATTACCGCGGCACGGGAATGTCGGTGATGGAAATGACGCACCGTTCGGCGGAATTCGAAGAAATACTCTTCCGCGCGGAACGGAATCTACGCCAGCTCGTGGCCGTACCGGAGGAATATGCGGTGATATTTCTGCAGGGCGGCGGAAGCCTGCAATTTACAATGGTGCCGATGAATTTGTGCCTGCCGGGAAAGCCCGTTGATGTGCTGCACACCGGGATGTGGACGGCCAAGGCGCTTGTGGAGCTCGAGAAAGGCGTGCCGTTCCGGCTGGCTGCTTCCACCAAAGCTCAAAATTTTACGCGCGTGCCGCGCAAAGACGAAATCGCTCTCTCGCCGGATGCTTCCTACGTTTATATGGCGTCCAACAATACCATTGAAGGAACACAGTGGAACGAATTTCCTGACGCGGGCAACGTGCCGTTGGTTGCGGATATGTCTTCCGACATTGCGTCGCGCCGTATTGACGTGAGCCGCTTCGGACTGATTTTCGCCGGGGCCCAAAAAAATCTGGGGCCGTCGGGTGTGACGGTTGTGATCGTACGGTGCGATTTGGCGGAGCGCGCGGATAAAAAACTGCCAACTTTGCTGCAATATCGGACCGAGATCAAGGAGCGTTCGCTGTTCCATACGCCGCCAACGTTTGCGGTGTACATCCTGGGCCTGGTGCTGGAATGGCTGGCAACAGAGGGTGGAGTCGCGGCCGCCGAGAAGCGGAACGAAGAGAAGGCTCGCATGCTTTACGACGCCATTGACGCCAGCGGCTTTTATTCCTGCCCGGTGTCGAAGGAATCGCGGTCGCGCATGAACGTGGTGTTCCGGGTGGCTGGCGGAGACGAAAAAATCGAGAAAAAGTTCACAGAAGAGTCTGCCGCAGCGGGCGTTACGGGGGTGGCCGGACATCGATCGGTCGGTGGAATGCGCGTTTCGCTTTACAACGCCGTTACGCTCGATGCTGTGTCTTCACTAGTCAGTTTCATGCGGGAATTCCAGCTTGCTAGCGGCTAATCTGCTTTCGGCTCAGGCGAAATCGAGCATGCAGGTTCCATCTACCGAGCCGCCCTTTGAGCTTAGGAAAAAAGAGCCACAATAGTGTGGTAGATACGCAACACTTCCTTGACAGGCCGTAGTTTGGCTTCTAAGCTACGGTTTCCATGCCAAATCGCGTCAATTCGACGGCAATTCAGCGCTTCCGCTTCTCGCCTATGCCGCTAGAACGCTACAGGAAGGAGGCTCGGTGAAGAACCACCGGTCCAAGCGAAAACGACGGCTGTGGCTCACGCTGGGCCTTGTAGCCATCGTGCTGCTGGCGGCCGCCGTGTTCACGCTGGGATCCTTGCGGATTCCCCTACACCCGGAAGACGGAAACGGCCTGGTAATCTGGTTCGCCCTGAATACGGTTATCGCCGCGGGGCTTCTGATCTTCACGTTGATCATGAGCCGAAGCCTGCTTCGACTGTGGAATGAGCGGCGAATTCGCCAGATTGGTTCGCGATTCAAAGCGAAAATGGTTTTGGGCGCAATGGGCGTTTCGCTGCTGCCGGTTGTGTTTCTGTTTTTCTTCAGTTATGCGCTACTGAATCGAACGCTCAACTTGTGGTTCCCCCGGCCGCTGGAAATAGCGAACGAAGAAAGCCAAGTGCTGTTAACTGGTTTCGGCGCCTCGGAACTGAAACGGCTCGACGCGCTGGCTTCGGAAGCCGCCCTGCGCGAAACTCCGGATCAAACTCTTCTAGACCTGAGCCGCAGCACAGACGCGGCGTGGATTGCGGACTCTGACGGCCGAGTAGGCGCGGGAATGGATTTTGAGAAGGGTTGGAACCTGGGTCTGCAGAGTTCGCAGGAAAAAGAGAATCGCCGGGACAATCGAAGTCCAGGCCCGCCTCAATTCGTTCGAAAGCTGCCTAGCGGCGCTCAAGTGTGGCAAACCGGAAATCAGCTATACATCGCGGGAAGCGCGCCACGGCAGAACCTGACGCTGTATGCGGCGCGACACTTGCCTGACGATTTCCTGCAACGTTACAAGAATATTGAAACGCAGATGGCATCTTATGCGCAGCAGAAGCAGCGGTTGCGTGATTACAAGCGCGAAATTTTGTTGACGCTAATGCTGATTACTTTGCTGCTGCTTTTTACAACCACGTGGGTGGCTCTATTTCTTTCGAAGCAAGTAACTCTTCCGATTCAGGCGCTGGCCGAAGCTACCAGAGAAATTTCGCGCGGCAATTTTGATCATCGCATCGAGGTGCAGGCGCAGGACGAGCTGGGCACGCTGGTGCGCTCGTTCAATCGCATGACCGACCAGCTGGGAGCGGGTCGACGCCAGATCAACGAGTTTACCAAGAGCCTGGAACAAGCCATCGAGGAGCGCGAAGGGCGCCGCAAATTGATGGAAGCGATTCTGGAGAACATTCCTACTGGCGTGGTTTCGCTGCACGCGTCGGGCGAAGTAGCACGCATAAATTCGGCGGTTACGATGATTCTGGGCGAGCATGCGCGCAACGCGCATACGCTCACGGATCTGCTGGGTGAAGAAGCGGGGCGCGCTGTGCTGCATTTGATGAGGCGGTCGTTGCGAATGGGCGCGGCGTCGCGCGAAATTGAAATCGCTACGGCTGGGCGATTAGTTCGCGCTGCGGTGACGGTGAGTTCGCTCGGGCCGCGGCGTTCGAATCCGGGATTTGTTGTGGTTATCGACGATTTGACGGATCTTTTGAGAGCGCAGAAGGCCGCTGCGTGGCAGGAAGTGGCGCAGCGCATCGCGCACGAAATCAAGAATCCGCTTACGCCCATACAGCTTTCGGCCCAGCGTTTGCTGCGCCATCTGGATCGCGCAGCGTCGGCGCGGCCCGATGGCAAGCCAGCCGAATTCGAGGGATTAGTGGCGGAATGCGCCGGATTGATTGAACGCGAAGTGCAAACGCTGGAATCGCTGGTAAACGAGTTTTCGCAATTTGCACGATTCCCTTCCGCGCGGCTGGCTTCGGCGGATTTGAATTCGATCGTGTCCGGCGCGCTCGATTTATTTCGCGGGCGGCTGGAAGGAATCACTTTGAAGACCGAGCTTGCTCCCACGCTGCCGCCGGTGAAGGCTGACCCGGAATTGCTGCGCCGCGTGGTGGCGAATCTGATTGATAACGCGGCGGAGGCCATGGAGGGCTCGACGGTCCGACGCTTAAGTGTGGCGACGCGGGTGGAAGGCGATGGCGACGCGGTGGAAATCGAAATTTCCGATAGCGGTCACGGAATTTCGCCGCAGGACAAGGAACGGCTTTTCTTGCCGCATTTTTCCACGCGCGAACGTGGAACGGGATTGGGACTCGCGATCGCAAGCCGGATTATCGCCGAGCATTTTGGAACCATACGCGTGGAAGACAATTTGCCCAGCGGCACTCGCTTTCTGATTCGCTTCCCGGCCGCGGAAACTGTTCCAGCACAAGTTTCGTCGGGAATTCCGGTAGCGTAGGCGTCAAATCCAGCGCCAGCGTTCTTATTTATAGAAATCTCGAGAGAGTCAGCCCAAGGTCTGAACAATAAATGGCGGCCACAATACTGATTGTTGATGACGAAAGCGGAATCCGCGAATCGCTCGGAGCCTTGCTGCGCGACGAGGGGTACGAAGTTGAAGCGGTGGCCTCGGGCGAAGAATGCCTGGAACGCATTGGACGGCGAAACTTCGATCTGATTTTGCTGGATGTATGGCTGAAGAAGATGGACGGGCTCGAAACTTTGGAGCAAATACAAACCCGCGACGATGCGCCTATGGTGGTGATGATATCGGGGCACGGAAATATTGAAACGGCAGTGCGCGCCACAAAATTGGGCGCTTTCAATTTCATCGAGAAACCGCTCTCACTGGATACGGTAATTTTGGTGGTACGTAACTCGCTCGAGTATTTGCGGCTGGAGTCGGAGAACCGCCGGTTGCGCGCTGAACTTGAAGAGAAACACCAGATTCTTGGCAGCAGCGTACCCATGAAAGCGCTGAGGCAGCAGATTGCTCTGACCGCGCCGACGAATGGCCGAGTGTTGATTTACGGCGAAAGCGGAACCGGCAAGGAGCTGGTCGCTCGCGCGTTGCATGCCAGCAGCTCGCGCGAATCGATGCCGTTTGTGGAAGTGAACTGCGCGGCGATACCGGAAGAGCTGATCGAATCGGAAATGTTCGGGCACCGCAAAGGAAGTTTCACCGGCGCTAGCGAAGATAAGGTGGGCAAATTTCTGAAGGCCAACGGCGGGACGCTATTCTTAGACGAAGTAGGCGACATGAGCCTGAAGACGCAGTCGAAAGTTCTACGAGTGCTGGAAGAGCAACGCGTGGAGCCTTTGGGCTCGAATACGCCGATTACTGTGGACGTTCGCGTGATTGCAGCCACCAACAAGAAACTCGAAGAGGAAATCGGGCGCAATGCGTTTCGTGAGGATTTGTTTTACCGGCTGAACGTCATTCCCTTTTACGTGCCAGCGCTGCGAGATCGAATCGAAGACATTCCGATTATTGCAGCACACTTTCTGAAAGCGTTTTGCGAAGAGTATGGCAAGAAGCAAAAAGAGTTCAGCGCGCCGGCATTGGATGTGCTGATGGGCTACCCCTGGCCGGGCAACGTGCGCGAGTTGAAAAATTTAGTGGAGCGGCTGGTTATTATTTGTCCGTCGCCGCGGATTGAGCCACATCATTTGCCGCCGGAGTTATTTCGCGGCGCATCCAAGAGCCCGCAGAAGCCCTATGAGAGCTTGCACGAAGCGCGGTCGGCATATGAGCGCGAATTTGTGTTGCGCAAATTAGAAGAGAATCGCTGGAACATGACCAAGGCGGCGCAGGTGCTGGGGCTGGAACGCAGCCATTTGTACAGAAAGATGCGTTCGCTCGGGATTGCGCCGGCCCGGGAATAAAGAGAAAAAACAAGAGGGGGTTAAAACCCCGCGCTCCGAAGACAAAGGCAAAGCCGGCCTAGTCCTGGTAGTCGGCGAGTTGTTCGAGCTGGCGGTGCCAATCGAGTTGGCGAACGATTGCGGAATTCTGGCGCCAGTGAGGTTGAACCTTGACCATTAGTTCCAGAAACACCTTTTTACCGAGAATTAGTTCGAGTTCCTGGCGCGCTTGCGTGCCGATTTTTTTGATGGTGGCGCCGCCTTTGCCGATCAAGATTCCCTTCTGACCTTCGCGCTCCACGTAAATCGTGGCCCGTATGCGCGTGAGCTTCTCTCCTTCTTCAAAACTATCGACTAGGACGGCAATAGCGTGCGGCACTTCTTCGCGGGTGATCAGGATCGCTTTTTCGCGAACGAGTTCTGCGGCCAGAAAACGTTCGGGCTGGTCAGTGAATTGATCGGGCGGAAAATGCGGCGGCCCTTCGGGTAGAAGAGTTAGCCAGGAGTTGACCAGGTCAAGACAGCCGGCACCGGTGAGCGCCGAGATGGGGAAAATTTCCGCGAACTCGAATTGTTTGTTGTAGCGCTCGATGAGAGGGAGAAGAACCTGTTTGCGAAGGCGATCCACTTTGTTCAGCAAAAGAAAAACCGGACCGCGAAAGCGGCGCACCCATTCAATCGAGAAGCGGTCGCCCGCGCCGAAATCGGCGGTGGCGTCGACGATAAGAGAAAGAATGTCGATTCCCTCCAACGCGTATTGCAATTCGTCCATCATCATGCGGCTGAGAACGTTTTCGGGCTGATGAATGCCGGGCGTATCGACGAGAACGATTTGCGCGTCGTCTCGATTCAGAATTCCCTGGATGCGGTTGCGCGTGGTCTGCGG
The DNA here is from genome assembly GCA_963714785.1 of uncultured Acidobacteriota bacterium. Taxonomy (GTDB): domain Bacteria; phylum Acidobacteriota; class Terriglobia; order Acidiferrales; family UBA7541; genus Palsa-295. Next base: position 154,596 of record CAVQQE010000011.1, on the reverse strand, counting down.
TTTGGGCGAGACGATGGCTACTTTTTGGCCGACCAGCGTGTTTACAAGGGTAGATTTGCCCGCATTGGGGCGCCCAACAATAGCGACGAAGCCGGACTTGAATGCCATGAGCAGGACAATTGTACGCCTTCGCGCTTGATACGAACAGTTTCAGAGGAATATCGGAGTTGAAATATTTCGGGCGATATTTGTAGAGAGAAATTTAATTCAGGCGGGCGCGGACGCGGAGGACTTTGCGTTGATTGGCTTCGAGGACTTCAAAGCGCACTCCGTCAGCGTCAATTACTTCGCCGGTGCGTGGTACGTGGCCCGCAAGACTGTTGAGCAGGCCTGCAATGGTGCTGGCGCTGGAATGTTGCATGGCGGCGTCGAGCTTCACTCCAAACAGCTCGCCGACTTTATCCACTGGAACGCTGCCGCGAACAATCAACGAGCCGCCCGATTCGCGAATCACATCGGGCGTGGGCCGGCGATCTTCTTCGCCGATTTCGCCAACGATTTCTTCCACCAGGTCTTCTATGGTGACGAGGCCCGCCATCAATCCGTACTCGTCAATCACAATGGCCATTTGCTGATTTTTGCGCTGCATTTCCTTCAACAGCTCAGAACCAAATTTTGTTTCCGGCACGAACAGAGCGGGGCGCATGAGTTCGCGAACGGTGCGATGAGCGGCTTCGCGATCGGGAACTTCGAGCATATCGCGCGCCATTACGATGCCCACGATATCGTCCAGCGATTTTTCGAATACCGGCAGGCGCGAAAACTTGGTGTCTACCACAAGCTCGCGTAACTCTTCGAGCGAGGCCGCGGCGCGTATAGCGATCACGTCGGGGCGCGGAGTCATTACTTCGCGGACGCGTTTGTCGCCGAACTCGACCACTTGTTCGATCAGGCGCGCTTCGTCTTGTTCGATGATTCCCTCTTCGGTGGCAGCGTCCACAAAATTTTCGATGGCTTGCTGCTCAGCCGCCGGCGCGCTTTGCTCTTCTTCTGAGAGATGAAGGACGGAAACGAAAAATTCGAGGACCGCCAATACCGGCCAAGTGAGAAATACAAACACCCGGACAATCGGAACGAATGGCGCGATCCAGTTCCCCGGAGCGCGGGCTAGCAACAGCGACGGTAGAAACTGCATGGCTAGCACTACTTCCGCGCCGAGAAAAAAAATCATTTCCAGGGCCGCTTCCCAGGTACCAAGAGCGAAGAAAATTACAGCTCGCGCGGTAATGGCCGCCACCATAACCAGCCAAAGACGCGCGAGCAGACTAAATGCGAGGGCTGCGCGCCTGCGCTCCATATGGAAGCGCGGCTCGAGTTCGGCTTCGAATAATTCCAGATGAGCGTGCGTGCGTCCTGTGGACACGCGGCCGAGTTCGCGATAGATGCGATCAAGGTAAGAGAAAAACAGCAGGATCGCGGTGAGCGCCAGGATGCCCAGCGTATAGATAAGGATCGGCATTACTGAACTAGACCAAGTTGGCGGCGAAGACGCATCTCACGCCGCTCCATTTGTCCATTATCGGTTTCGTGATCGTAACCCATCAGATGAAGAATTCCGTGAAGAATGAGGATGCACATTTCGTCGTGGAGCTGGCGTCCGAAACGCTTGGCATTTTGACGAGCAATCGCGGGGGCAATGGCGATGTCGCCCCCGTACGGCGTTGCAACACCGTCGCTCGATTTCGCGGCGATTCGCTTGCCAGGCAATTTTCCAATTCGCTGCTTGACACTTGGCTCATCGGTTGTGAACGACAATACATCCGTGGGCTTATTTTTGCCACGGTACGCGCGGTTCCATTTGGCGATGTCGGCGCTGGAGACCAGGCAAATCGTAACCGCATCAGCAGGAATTTTCAGAAGCTTACGCACTTTCGCGGAGAATTTTTCCAGGTCATCCATGGAAATGCGGACCTGGCGCTGGCGATTTAGGATCATGTGCGCGAGCTAGGCTCGGTGGTACTTGTCGCGCGGGTTCAACGCGCCGTGTTCGTCATAGGCTTTAATGATGCGTTGGACCAGGCTGTGGCGCACCACGTCGTGTTCATCGAAGTAGACCATGGCGATGCCTTCGATCTTTCCGACCACTTCGATGGCCTCGATTAGTCCGGAGCGGCGCGAATCCGGCAGATCGATCTGCGTGACGTCACCCGTGATTACGGCTTTGGAATTGAAGCCCAGGCGCGTGAGGAACATTTTCATTTGTTCGCTGGTAGTGTTCTGCGCTTCGTCCAGGATTACGAAGGAATCGTTCAGCGTGCGGCCGCGCATGAAGGCGAGCGGGGCGACCTCGATGATGCCCTTTTCGAGATAACTCTCAAGTTTATCCGCTTCTAGCAGGTCATGAAGCGCATCATAGAGGGGGCGCATGTAAGGGTCGACTTTCTCCTGAAGCGTGCCGGGGAGAAATCCGAGCCGCTCGCCTGCTTCTACCGCAGGGCGCGCCAAGATAATGCGGTTCACTTGTTTTGAAAGTAGTGCAGAAACGGCCATGGCTACCGCGAGGTAGGTTTTTCCGGTTCCTCCGGGGCCGATGGCAAAGACCATGTCGAAGGCTTCCAGCGCTTCAATGTAACGGCGCTGGTTCGGGCTTTTCGGAGCGATACTCTTTTTGCCAAACGAGCGAGTTCGAGTGGGCGAAAAAGCGCCGCGGAGTTCCGACGACGGTTCGGCGGTAGCGATACGGAGCAGCGATTTTACTTCCTGGCTGCCAGGGACGCGGCCTTCGCGGATGCGATTGTTGTATTCGGAAAGAATTTGAGCGGCGCGCTCCACTTGGGCGGGCGCACCTTCGATTTCAAGATCGTGGTCCTGCAAGTGGGTAGTAACGTGCAAGGTTGACTCGAAGAGCTTGATATTTTCGTCGAGGGTGCCAAAAAGCTCGTTGATGCCGCCAGCAAGTCGGACGGTTTGTTTCATTCAGTATAGCGAGCGCAACGCCCGGGAGGAATTTTCATAGTGCCTAGCGTAGCGCGGCTGGGAAAGAGGGTCAAGGAACCAGATTCGCCAAATTTCAGAGGCCGATAAACCATTCATAAAAAAGGGCCTTGGAAGAACGCGCAGCTCAAAAAGATCGGAACTAAGCCGCCGGGCGAATGGAAACTAAGGTAACTTTTATTTAACTTTGCTTAGACTTGCGCGGTATGCCGGTAAAATAATGTGCGATTCTAAAGGCAAGTTTTTTGCGAAGGACGCCCAATTAAGGACTCATCGATAAGCCGCTTGCGATTTCCCGGAATGGGAACAGCGGTACGACGCGTGTCGAAAAGGAGCTGTTTCATGGGGTTGTTCGTCGAATATCGGAGAATTGGATGGCCAAGCTGAAAGAACCATCGCGCGACGCCGAGGGTAAAACATACGCCGAGCCGCGGCGAACGCAGCGCGTGCGTATAGGCATGTCGGTGGTAATACGCGGGACGGAAACCGATCAAGTCTTCGAAGAAAAGACCAGGACAATTACTGTGAACGCGAACGGCTGCCTGGTGCTATTGGGCACCAAGGTGAAGCGCGGCCAGAACCTTAGAATCATCAACCCTCAAACGCAGGAAGAATTGGCCTGTAGGGTATGTTTTCTGGGCGAAACCAGAGACGGCAAATCAGAAGTAGCTTTCGAGTTTTCGGAGCCTTCACCAAAGTTCTGGCGAATTGCGTTTCCGCCAAATGATTGGGACCCGTCTGAGCGCAAACGCGCCGGCGCGCCGACGCCGCACAATCCTCCCACGCACGCTAAATCATCCTAACGATTCCTCTAAGCGCGTTTTAATTACTTTTCGAAAATATAAGAATTAACTAAGTTTCGCCCGATTTCGAGCTATGGCTTGGCAGCGGGAAACTCCACTTTGGGAGCTTCGCGCGAAGTCTGCGACGCCTGGAAGTATGCGTCGTTGCGTTTGAAGCCGGCCCAGCTTGCATAAATATTATTCGGGAACTGGCCAATGTAAGTGTTGTAGGTCTGTAGGGAGTCGTTATAGCGTTTGCGCTCCACGGCTATGCGATTTTCTGTGCCGGCGAGCTCGTCTTGCAAGCGCAGGAAGTTTTCGTTCGATTTCAGCTGCGGGTAATTTTCGACAATTACAAGCAAGCGGCTTAGCGCGCCATCGAGTTGGCCGTTCGCGGCGATTTTATCCTGGGGCGTTTGAGCGTTCATCAACGCCGAACGAGCTTTTGCGATGTCGCCGAAAACGGTTTCTTCGTGCGCGGCGAAACCTTTCACCGTCTCAACCAGGTTGGGGATTAAATCAGCGCGGCGCTGCAGCACTACGTCCACCTGCGCCCAGTTGGATTTTATCGCTTCGTTTAGCGTAACCATCTGATTGCGGTGTGAGACGTAGCCGAGGCCCACCGCGACCCCCAGCACGACGGCAACGGCGACGATAACAGCGATAATTGCTAGAACGATCTTCATGAGATTCTCCTATCCATTCGTTTCTCTCGGTCGAAATATTTGTGCTGCACCGGCAAGGCGGAAATTAGTGTTCTAAAAATTTCAGCCTAGGACGGGCGCAGCCGTCGATCCACTTCGTTGGTGACTACTCCCACCAGGTCGAGATAGGCGTTCAGTGTTGCTTCTACGTCAAGGTCCCTTACCTTACGCTTCCCTTCGCGCACATCTAAAATGGCCTGAAACGCTGTGGGATCGGCTCCCGTTAATCCTGCAATTGCATCAAGGGCTTCGCGTTTGGTGGCGGGCATGGCGTGACCGAGCGCCAGCAGCGCGTGGCGAAACAGAGCACAAATCGGCGAAACAGATTTCAGCATGATATCCACGTGAACTTTATTGCTGAGCGGCGCGCTCAGGACCGCTTGGCGCAAACGCAACCAATCCGTACGAAGCTCGCGTTCTACTTGCAGGCGATGCAACTGCAAAGGGACTTCGAAGTCGGTGAGAAAATCTGTGCCGTAAAGAACGCGGTGATGGAGCTTCATATCCAGAAGCTCTATGGCAAAGACGTCCGCCGACTGACGCAGCTCGTCGTGGGTGAATATAACTGGGGCTAAGTTTCCTTGTTTAATCCACCACTCCGCGACGGGGTGCAGATGCTCCAAGGCTGTGGCATCGGCGCGTTCAACTACGCACAAAACATTCAGGTCCGAATGTCCGGCGCGAAATTCCCCGGTGACCGCAGAACCGTAGAGCACGACAGTTTTTAAGTTGTCTTGAATCGCGGTTTTCAGCCGATTCACAAGATCTGTAAGCTTAGCTTCCATTCGACATCCTTCCTCAAATACGCTTGCCAAGGTTTGAAGTTACCAACTGCCTCCCGCGCCGCCGCCACCAAATGAACCTCCACCGAAACCTCCAAATCCCCCACCACCACCTCCACCGCCAAATCCTCCGCCTCCGAAACCACCGCCTCCGCCCATCATTCCGCCGATCATCGGGCCAACCCACCAGCCGCCACCGCCGCCGCGTCTACCACCTCCACGCCTGAATACACTCGAAATAAAAAGGAATATTAAGATCAGAAAAAGGATGATCGCCACGGTCCCGGGGCCATTTTCTTGTTTGTTGTGATAAACAGGTCTTGGCGCTGGCGGCGCCGACCCGCTGAGTGTAAGGCCCCGATCTTGGGCGATCACGTCTGCGATTCGACGAGTTATGAGAAGTAATGCAGCGTCGTAATTTCCGTCGCGCAGATACGGAATTGCTTCTCTCCCAAAGCCGCCAACTTTCCCATCCGGAAGGATGGGCTCAAGTCCATAACCGACCGTAGTCCAATACTTGTGGTCCTGCGGAGCAACGAGGATCAGGACGCCTCGATCGGATTGCTTAGGGCCCACACCCCACTGCGTAGCGAGCGCAATCGCATAATCCTCGACCGGCTTCCCCTCTAACGACTTGACGGTGACGACTGCGATCTGCGCGTGAGCCTTCTGATCAACTTCAGTGCAAAGCGCTTCGAGCTGGGCGCGGGCCGCCGGGCTCAACACGCCGGCGAAGTCGTTGACATATCCTGCCGGCTTGGTTTTCGGGAGGCTCTGCTGCGCGTTCGCGCTGAGCGCGATGAATAGCCAAACAATAGTGAGCAGCAGACTGGCGGCCGCTCTCGGACCGCGATTGATGATTCTCCCCTGGTGAATCGAAGGCATGTGGATGGCGGGCATGTTAGGCCTACGCGCAGCGAAGTGTCAACGTATCGGAAGGAGCAACGAATTGGCTGTGTTCTAAAATTCAAGATAGAGCGCGACGTGAAATCTGTTATCTGTCGGCCGAGGAACAGACCGCTGGGAGCGATGCAGCCTTCGCCGGCGTGCCGGATTGTGCATAAGCCGCGCTTGATTCAACGAATCCTGCGCTAATTTGGCAACCTTGTCGCAACCTCTTCTGCGCAGTTGACTCGTTGTTGAGGTCGCGGTACATCACGGAGGCCGAGAAACAGCTGGAAGCAACGTCAGCGCGACACGCTTGGTCAAAGAGTTCGAGAGCCCGAGAATTATCTACAGCGGTTCCCATCCCGGCGCGATAACACTCCCCAAGTCCGCTGCACCCCCGTGGCCAACCAGTGGAGCAGGAGCGCTCAAACAACGCGAAGGCCTGGCTGCCATCTTTCGGAACGCCCCTTCCGGCATAGTATAACGAGCCCAAAAGGAAGCAACTTTCGCCGTCGCCCGCATCGCACGCACTTTGGAAAAAACTACCGTTAGTTTCAGCCACCAGCTTCAGCAATCTTGAGCAGCCACTTGAAAGCCCGAACTCGCATGCGTGCGCCAAGCTTTTGCCCGCCTGCACTTGATCGCGCGGAATCAGCTGGTTCTCGTTGGAAGCGATTCCCAAAACTAAACATGCAGGTCCCCAGCCGTGGTAGCACCGGATGTTCATCATCCGGACCCATGTGTCGCACGCGGACTGGCGGCCTTCCGAGCAGGCCTTTCGCCAGAATGCTTCATCGGCGCCTGGATGTTGGCCTCTTAGGAATCCCGTGGACCACATCACCGCGAAGAGGCCCATCCATATCGTCATGAACGCGTAATTCGCCAACTTGGGGTTCCACACCGGCATTCGAAACCATCCTTCCAGCTTGGCGCTAGCCCGGTCGAACGCACGGACCGTCAAGTTAAGCGGCGGAACGCAGAGTAACTTGTCGTAGAAAGTGGGTGCGCCGAGCAATCCCAAAAACCAATAGAGACCGAACACCAGGACGCCATATCCTGCGCCGAACAGAATTTTGCCGAAGTTTTTCTTGGGTGAGGTAGCAGGGTCGGTGACCAGCAAGTGCAGGCCAAGGAATACGGCGGCCGGGATGTTGGTATCGACAAAATAATAGAGGCCGGTGCGGCCGGTGTAGGCCACGTTGAGGGCGTAGAGTGCTGCGGCTGCCGAGAGCGTCACCAGCGTGACCGAGAACAAAGCTTGGACCACCAGACCGAGCAGAAAAATTTCCATGTAAATATGCGGCGGGCGGTCAAACGAAACTGCAATCTCTTCTCCCCAGCTGATACGCGTGCTGTGCGTAACGATCAGGCCTACCGAAAAAACAAACAGCGCGATGGCGGAGGGATTGAAAATGTGCGCGCGGCGCCCGTCCCGTTTCCAGGTGATGAACTCTTTGCAGAGAACGCCGGTTGTCAACATCAAAAATTGTAGGAAGTACCAATCGGGCTTAAACCACAGGAACAGGTTTGTGCTGAGCACGATCGGAAAGGGGCCAAAGCCTAATATCCATCGATCGCGGCGGAACCAACAGACAATCATGTCCAGGGCGTAGGCGAAGACAAGCTGGCAGATAATCAGGGGAATCTGGTGATACACCTCGCGCCAATACCAGCCCCAATAGGCATAAATGCAGGAATGCATGGTGAGCTGCACGTAGTGCACGGGCTTGGGCACGAACTCATAGAATAAAACGCGGCCAGTCCTAGCAACTTGCCGCCGCAGGAAAAAAAGTGCGACAAGCAAAGCCACCGCGGACGCCACGATGGACCACGCAAGTCGTGGATGATTAATGGAGACCGGAAGAAAAAGGAAGCAGACCAAGAGCAGCTGGAGCGCAAAAATAATTTGCAATGGCGGGATTTTGTTTTTTGTGACGCGGTCTTGGTTAGTCAGAGTCGCCATTTATCCCTTGCCAATTACCCTTGGAGCGGCCCATTCGCTATCTAGAAAACCATAGAGCGGTATGGCTACGGATTTATATATAAATAAAATCGTGATGTCTAGAATCTAAGAGAATCCGGCGTATCAGAAACTGCGACAGGCGGGGCTCGTCAGAAAGTATCTCGTGGTGGGCTGGGCCGCAGTTGAGAGCGTAACGAATCCCTCTGCTTACCGGTTAACACTTTTAGGGGCCGCGAGCATGCAAACACGACGTTTTGCCGGAACGGGGTAAGATTGTCAGCGCTTGAGGGCGATGCTACACTTCGGTGTCCGTTTGTTCGATTGCGCACAGTAATGTTCGCTAATGAACGAGCGGTGAGCTGAAAATCCCGATTAACCATCTAAATTCAACCGCATACGCGTGGCCGCCTCGTTGCATCGAAATAGGCCATTTGAAACAAAGTGGTGTGCGCGCGCGTTTAGGTAGAGTGAAGTGCGCGAGCGCTTCGACGTCCCACTCATGCTGAGAGGAAAAACGACGATGATTCGAAGGTTTACGAATGCTGCTCTGGTGGCTCTGACGGTTTTTTCTTTGGTGGTCTCTCCGGTCTTTGCTCAGGCTCAAGAAGGTCAGAATTCCACAAGCCAGGGGGCTCCGTCGCAGGACCAGCAGGGGCAACCGGGACAGCCTAGCCAGCCCGAACCGGCGCAATCCCAGCAAACGCCTGGACAAGCTCAACCAGGACAGACGCAGGAGCCGTCGGGCACTCAGCTCAAGGAGCAGGCGCAGACTCCCGCCGCAAAAGAAGCGCGGGAAATGAAGATGAGTCTCGGCCCGGACTATGCCAAGGGAAAACCATTCTTCCCCAACATCATCGCGCCTTATACCACCGCCAAAATTCCGCAGCCGATGCTGACGAATTCCCCTCGGCTGGACCAGTTGATTCAGAACGGCAAGCTGATGCTGAGCTTGGAAGACGCGATTTCGCTGGCGCTCGAAAACAATCTAAACATCGTGGTGCAGAAGTACACGCCGTGGATTGCCGAATCGCAAATCTTGAAAGCGAAAGCTGGCGGAATTCCGGAATTTGCCAATACGCAACAAATCGTGCTGGGCACTTCGCCGTCCGTTTCTTTCGATCCCATCGTCTCGGGAACGGTGGGCTGGCAACGATCAACAATTCCGGTCAACAATCCGCTCACTACTGGGGTGGGAACGACGTCCAGCATCCCCAGCCTGACGACAAATGGCTACCAGTACAATTTCGGCTACACGCAGGGATTTCACACCGGCACGAATTTCACGGCGACATTAGATACCACTCGAGCGGCATCCAACACGCCGGAAAACTTATTCAGTCCTTATGTAAACCCCATATTGACGGCGACGCTGAACCAACCGTTGCTGAATGGCTTCGGCATCCTGGTGAACACTCGCTACATTCTGGAAGCCAAGAACTCGCTGAAGGTAGCGGACTCGCAGTTGGCACAACAGGTGATGGCAACCGTGCAACAAACTTCCAACGACTACTGGGAACTGGTGTACGACCGCGAAAATGTGAAAGTGCAAGAAGCTGCCGTGGGCGTTTCGACAAAATTGTACGAAGACAATAAGAAGCAGCTACAGATCGGCACCATGGCTCCCTTGGATGTGCTCACGGCCGAGTCGCAGGTCGCTACCGATCAGCAGAACCTGATCGTGGCGCAGACTACGCGGTTGCAACAGCAAACCGTTCTGCTGAACGACATCACTAAGAACCTGATGACGCCCGAGCTGGACGGAATTGAGATCGTGCCAAGCACGACGATTTCTACGCCGGAAGTGGTCGAGAACATTCCACTGGCAGATGCGGTAAAAGAAGCTTGGCAGAAGCGGCCAGAAATTTATCAGGCGGACTTAAACTTGAAGAATGCTGGGATCGAAGCAAAAGCAACGAAGAACGCTCTTCTGCCGACGCTCGATCTGTATGCGCAATATAGCGCGCAAGGTTTATCGGGAAATTCCCTGGTTTCGAGTTCCGCGACTCCCACATCAATTCAGCCTATTCCGAGCGAGCCGATTGTTGACTCGATGACCGGTCTCCAAATTGGCAACGAAGTGGTGGGGTTTCCGGTCTTCCCAATGGCTGTAAAAACTAGCGGCCTGGGAAACGCTCTCTCCAGCCTGTTCTCGAACGCGTACCCCACATACGCAGCGGGCGTGACTTTTTCTATTCCCATTCGCAATCGTTCGGCGCAAGCGGACAACGCTCGCGCGCTTTTGAATGAACGGGTGCAGCAGACGCAGTATCGCCAGACACAAAACACGATTGTACTGAACGTTCGCAACGCGATGATCGCTTTGCAGCAAGATCGCGCGCAGGTAGCGGCGGCGGAAAAAGCGCGGACCTTGGCGCAACAGACCCTGGATGCCGAGCAGAAAAAATACCAGCTCGGATCGTCCACCAGCTATAACGTCGTGCTGCGTTCTCGCGACTTAACCGCGGCGGAAGGCACCGAGCTGCGAGCGAAGGTCAACCTGGAAGAGGCGCTAGTGAATTTCAACCAGGCCATGGGACGCACGCTGGAAGTTAATCGGATCACGATGGCTGATGCGCTGCGGGGGAAGATCTATCGTGATAAGAATATCCCTGGAACGCCGGACGTTGGCGATTCGATGGGGGCTAAGTAACTCGGCTGTCAGTGGGACCGGCCATTGATCCACACAGAGGGCAAGATGCCGGGCGAAAAGCCCGGCGCTACAAAAGCAATCGGCAACCGAGGGTAATCCCGCAGCTTGCTGCCGCTATGGCATTGCCCTAGAATGAACGAAAGAGAGCTTTGAATTGAGAATTTCCCGCCGTCCAAGGAGCCGCGCTCATGGCCGAAAAAATTGGCGAAAAGATCGCTGACCCGCGGAAGCGCAATTCCGCGCCTGAACTGGACGCCACGCGCGGTCCCTCGAAAGCGGAGCGGGAGTGGGAAGAAAAAACTCTTAAACCCACGCTAGAGAAATCGCCGGAACGTCCCGCGGATTTCACGACCGTTTCGAGCTATCCCATCCGACGTCTTTACACCGAAGCAGACCTGCCAGACTGGAATCCTGAACGCGACCTGGGCTACCCGGGCCAGCCGCCTTACACTCGCGGAATCCATTCGACAATGTATCGCGGCCGGCTGTGGACCATGCGTCAATTCGCCGGCTTCGGCGCGGCTGAAGATACCAACCGCAGATTCCGCTATTTGCTTTCGCAAGGACAAACCGGCCTTTCCGTGGCTTTCGATTTGCCCACGTTGATGGGATACGACTCGGACCACCCTTTGTCGGAAGGCGAAGTAGGAAAATGCGGAGTGGCGATCAGTTCGCTAGCCGACATGGAAACGCTGTTCGACAAGATTCCGCTCGCGGAAGTCACCACCTCGATGACCATTAACTCCCCGGCGTCGGTGATTTGGGCGATGTATCTGGCCGTGGCTGAAAAGCAATTCGCTGACTGGAAGAAAATTTCCGGCACGTTGCAGAACGATATTTTGAAGGAATACATCGCGCAGAAGGAATATATCTATCCGCCGGAACCTTCGATGCGATTGGTGATCGATACGTTTGAATTTGGGACCAAGCATACGCCGCGATTTAATCCTATTTCTGTGAGCGGCTATCACATTCGCGAGGCTGGCTCGACGGCGATTCAGGAAGCCGCGTTCACTTTACGCGACGGCATTGAATATGTGGAGTGGGGCATACGCCGAGGGCTCGCAGTGGACGAGTTTGTGCCGCGGCTTTCATTTTTCTTCAACGCGCACAACGACTTTTTCGAAGAGATCGCGAAATATCGCGCGGCGCGCCGCATATGGTACAAAACCATGCGCGAGCGCTTTGGCGCCAAGAGTCCGCGTTCATGGGCGCTGCGATTCCACACCCAGACTGCGGGATGCTCGCTGACCGCGCAGCAACCTTACAACAACGTTGTGCGAACCGCGTTGCAGGCTCTGGCCGCCGTGCTGGGCGGAACGCAATCGCTGCACACAAATTCTCTGGACGAAGCCTGGGCGCTGCCCACGGAGTTTGCCGCCACCGTAGCTTTGCGCACGCAGCAAATCATCGCGCACGAAAGTGGAGTTACGAATACGGCCGATCCGTTGGGCGGTTCTTATTTCGTGGAAACGCTGACCAACGAAATCGAGCGGGGCGCGTGGGATTACATCGAGAAAATCGATGCGCTGGGAGGCATGGTGCCGGCCATCGAGCGAGCTTATCCTCAACGTGAAATTGCCGAGGCCGCGTATCGATACCAGGTCGCGGTGGACCGCAAAGATAAAATCATCGTGGGCGTGAATGACTACGTGGCCCAAGAGAAACCGCTGGAAATCTTGCAAATTGATGAAACCGTCGCCGAAGGCCAGACGCAACGGCTGCGCAAGCTTCGCGCGGAGCGGTCGAATGACGAAGTTGCGCGGCGCCTCGCGGCTCTGCGCAAGGCGGCTGCCGGAACTGAAAATACGATGCCGTACATCTATGAAGCGGTGAAAGCGTATGCCACGCTTGGCGAAATTTGCGACACGCTGCGCGACGTGTTCGGCGTTTACGAAGAAGTTGCCATTACTTAAAAACATTTCCTCGAAAATTGACACGCGATTGCTAAGAGGCGGTCCGCCATTGAAAACCTTTAGTTCCGCTCGCATCTCACTGGTTGCTGTTGTATTGATTTTTGTCTTGGCATTTTCAGTGGCTCACTCGACGAGCGCTGAAGTGAAGGACAAGAAACCTGCGGCAGTGAAGAGCGGGTTCATTACAACGCCCGACGGGGTGAAAATTCACTACCTCGAAGCAGGACACTCCGCAAACGTCGAGAGCGCACAGGTCGGAAACCCATTGCCAGCAGATGTGAAACCTACAAAAGGCAATATTGCAGTTACTGGCGCGCACAATTTCCCTTCCCTGCTTTTCGTGCCGGGCTGGACCATGCCCGCGTGGATATGGGAAAACCAGATCTCGTATTTTTCGAAAGATTACCGTGTGGTGGCGATGGACCCGCGTTCGCAGGGCGAATCATCGCAAACTTCCGACGGGCTATTTCCTGCCGCGCGAGCGCGTGACATCAAAGCGGTGGTCACGCAGCTGCACCTGGCCCCGGTTGTCGTCATCTCCTGGTCCATGGCTGTGGTTGAGACCATGGCGTATATCGATCAGTTTGGGACGGGAGATTTCGCCGGGTTCGTGTTTGTTGACAACGACGCAGGCGGTCGCGGCACGGGCGACGCCGATCAGGCCTTTGGACTTCTTAAAGGTGTCCTGGAAGATCGGCAAAATTCCGTCAACGGTTTCGTACGCAACCTTAATTTCAAAAAGCCGCAAGCGGAAGAATATCTGAAAAGGCTGATTCAGGCCTCGTTGCGCGTGCCAACGAATACTGCCGTCGCGCTGCTGGTTGGATATTTTGTGTCAGACTATCGCTCCGTGCTGCCGAATATTGATAAGCCAAGCCTCGTCTGCGTCGCAAAGAGTGAGTACATGAATACGATTTTGGAGATGCAAAAGCAGATTCACGGCTCGCAGCTCGAGGTTTTTGAAGGCGCGGGCCACGCTTTGTTCGTGGATGATGCCGACCAGTTTAATTCGATGCTGGAAGAGTTCCTGCTCGACTTGCGGTAGCTGGTCAGGAAATCCCAGCGCTCGCGTGACTATCGTTTCAAGCGCGATTTGAAGTATTCTTGCCTGCCATGGCCGATAAGAAAATTCGTGTGTTGATTGCCAAGCCGGGTCTCGATGGACACGACCGCGGCGCAAAAATTATTGCTCGAGCGCTCCGCGATGCCGGCATGGAAGTGATTTACACCGGGTTGCGGCAAACTCCGGAAATGATCGCGTCTGCGGCGGTGCAGGAAGATGTGGACGTGATTGGTCTTTCCATACTTTCCGGCGCACACAATACGCTTTGTCCGCGATTGATGGACTTGCTGCGCGAAAAGCACATGGATGACGTAACGGTTCTGATCGGCGGAATTATTCCTGAGGCGGATATTCCCGCGCTGAAAAAAGGTGGAATCGCGGAAGTTTTTCTTCCTGGAACGCCTACGCAAGCAATTGTGGATTTCATACGCCAGCGAATCTCGACTGCTCCGAAAGGCGCGTAGTTTCCTCACGCTGACGCTATCGGTCGAAAGTTCAGCCGTTTGAAATTACCACGCTACGCGAATCAGTTTGCTCCGCGTGTAGGCCACACGAAATCCCTGGCGCTCCATATTTCGGTGCGAAGCGCTTCCCGGTTGCGTAATACTTACAGCAACGTCGCATCCCTGTGCGGCAGCCCATTGGATGCGAGCCTGCAGCAACGCTGTTTGTGCGCCGCGACCGCGAAATTCCGAAAGCGTGCTCGCACCGAAAAGACCGCCGACTCCTCCTCGCGTGGAAACCGCGGCGCCTCCTGCCACTGAGCCATCCACAAGCGCGAGGAAACAATGAGCCGCCGGAAAGAAGCCCGCCATCACGTCGAGAATCGAGTGGGTTACGAGATTATATTCCGCAAATCCCGCAGCTACCGTTTTCGTCCATAGCTGTGCTTCATCAGGCGCGGCTCGGCGGACGACGATGTTTGAAGGTACCGCCTGCGCATCGCTATCCATCGGCGTGAGCTTTCGGAACAACACATCGGAAACTTCGAGCAAGTGGAAACCGCGCTTTGCAAATCTTTCATACAGAGACATGTGGACCAAGGGGCAAAGCTCGACGGCGGCTGCCGTTGCGCGGCTGCTGAAAAAGTCCTGGAGGCGATCGAGATCGAAGTCCGACACTTCACCATGAAGTCCAACGCCAATCGCTTGCGTAACCGGCGAGTCCACTCCGGCAAAAACTGCAAAGCCGCCGGCGATTTCCTCCACGGCAACCGGAAACTCAGGATGCTGCTGGTGGAACGCCTCCGCGCACGCGCGGCACGCGTGAGCTTCCGCCATTTCCAAACGGCGTGCGAGATTCAAGTCCACGAATTCCATTTGCTTCTCCTTTTTTGCGGCGCCAGGGAGGCGATTTTGGGTTATCAGGAAACAGCCATGGCTGTTTAAGGCGCTCGTGGACCGGACTAAAACTCGGCGCGGAAGGAGAGGACGAACCCGGAAGACTTAAATCAAGAATCCGGAGGCAAACCTATCCCTCGCGCGGGTATCGCAAAGCATAGGCATCCTCCGAAAAGAATTTGGTCCAAGACCACGAGGTCTCGAACCGGGCTGATTCTAGCGCATCCATGCGCGAAGTCAAAAAGGAAGTGTGGATGGTACAATCTGATGCGGTATTTCCGTCCGGGCGCAACTTAATAGCACCTCCGGCGTGTAAGAAAGGACCCTTTGAGCAGCACGAAAAACGATACGCGCGTTGACCCAAAATCTGCCGACTTTCAGAAGCGCAGCCGGCAGATGATCGATAAGTTGACGGAAATAAAAAATGAAGAAGAGCGCATCCGTCAATGCGGAGGCGCAAAAGCCATCGAAGCACAGCACAAAAAAGGCCGGCTGACGGCTCGCGAGCGCATCGCCAAGCTGATCGACCCTAAGACAGAATTTTTCGAGCTGGGACTCTATGCCGCGTACGAGATGTACGAGGAATGGGGCGGCGCTCCAGCGGCCGGAACCATCACGGGGCTTGCGCAAGTTTCCGGACGCCGCGTGATGATTATCGCGAATGACGCAACCGTGAAAGCGGGCGCGTTTTTTCCGATGACGGCGAAGAAAGTAATCCGCGCGCAGAATATCGCGATTGAAAATCATATCCCCACAATCTATTTGGTCGATTCCGCGGGCGTTTTTCTGCCACTCCAGGAAGATGTTTTCCCCGACACGGACGATTTTGGCCGCGTGTTCCGTAACAACGCAGTGATGAGCGCGATGGGCATTCCGCAAATCACCGCGATCATGGGCATGTGTGTGGCGGGTGGCGCTTACCTGCCGGTAATGTGCGACAAAATCCTGATAACGGAAGGTAGCGGCCTTTTTCTCGCTGGTCCGGCGTTGGTGCAAGCCGCCATCGGACAGAAAACTTCCGCCGAAGAACTTGGCGGCGCGCAAATGCACGCGCAGATCAGCGGCACGGTCGATTTTCGCGAGCCGGACGATGACGCGTGTATCAAACGTCTTCGCGCGCTGATCGACAAGATCGGCCATCCCGCGCGCGCTCCCTTCGATCACAAGCCGGCAGCGCAACCGAAACATCCCGGCGACGAAATTTATGGAATTTTTTCAGCCGATGCGGGCAAGCAATATGACATGCGCGAAATCATTGCGCGCATGGTGGACAAGAGCGAATTTGAAGAATATCGCACAGAATATGGGCAGACCCTGATTTGCGGCTACGCGCGCATCGGAGGCTGGTCTGTCGGAATCGTGGCCAACCAGAAAAAGTCTGTCACCGTGGCCGCACCCGGCACGGGCGACAAGCGAATCGAATTTGGCGGAGTGATTTACACCGAATCGGCGGACAAAGCCGCGCGTTTCATTCTCGATTGCAATCAGAACCTGATCCCGCTGGTTTTTCTTCACGACGTGAATGGATTTATGGTGGGCAAGGAAGCAGAATGGAGCGGAATTATTCGCGCCGGCGCGAAAATGGTGAACGCCGTGGCCAACAGCGTGGTGCCGAAGATTGCGGTGATTTGCGGCGGAAGTTTCGGCGCGGGCCATTACGCCATGTGCGGAAAGGCGTACGACCCGAGGTTTATTTTTGCCTGGCCCACCGCGCGATACGCTGTGATGGGTGGCGATGCTGCGGCCGGAACGCTCGTCGAAATTAAAATCAAGCAGCTCGAGCGCGAAGGCAAAAAGTTGAGCGACGTGGAGAAAAAGGAACTTTACGAAACTACGCGTGCGACCTATGAGCACCAGACCGACCCGCGCTATGCTGCTGCCCGTCTGTGGGTGGACGCGATCATCGATCCCGCACGCACACGCGAAGCGTTAATCGAGGCGCTGGAATCGGCGGCATTGAATCGGCAGGTGGCTGAGTTTAAGACCGGCGTACTGCAAACTTAAATGGACGAGGAAAATGCGGTTGCGAAGCGCGGCGGAGTCACCACGCTACTTTTCACTTTGCTGCTTGTTTCGCCGTGTTTCTTTGCCTGGGCATGCTCCTGGGTGATTTCGCAGGGTGGACCCAATTCTCATTCAGGAATGTGGTTTATTTATCAGGTTGCGCAATATCTGTCTTATCTCGGGCTTGTATTCGCACTGGTTCTGACAATTATTAATGCCAAGGAAGCCGCGCTATCACGGATAATTGTTTTTCTGATGGCGCTTTCCATCGTTAGTGGAATTTCAGCGCTTTGGTACGCCGTTCACATCTATCGGAGTCCGTGGTACTAAAACATATGGCGGAAAACGCAACGATCGTTGAATGTCCGCGGGATGCCTGGCAGGGTTTGGGTCAGATTATTCCCACGAAGGAAAAAGTTCATTACTTGAGCCGCTTACTCGCGCTCGGGTTTCGCCACATCGACGCAGTAAGTTTTGTGTCGCCGAAGCACGTGCCGCAGATGGCCGACAGCGAAGAAGTTATGCAAGGCTTAGGCCAGTTGCAGACAACCCCCGGGCATACGCCGGACATTATAGGGATTATCGTGAACGCGCAGGGCCTTGAACGCGCTCTGGCGACGCCCGGCGTGACGACCATCGGCTATCCGTATTCCATCTCCGCCTATTTTCGACGCGCGAATGCGAACATGTCTCGCGAGGAAACTCGCTTGCTGGTGGAGAAATTGCAAAATGACACCAGGGCCGCCGGCAAGAAACTCGTGATTTATATTTCCATGGCCTTTGGAAATCCCTATGACGAACCCTGGGGGCCGGAAATTGTGGAAGAGACGCTGGTCTGGCTGAAAGATGTCGGCGTACGAATTGTTTCTCTGGCAGACACCGTCGGCACGGCGTCGCCCGAAGACGTAGCGCGCTTGTACAACGCGTCGAAAAATGCGGTGGCCGGAGTTGAAATTGGAGTTCACTTGCATAGCCGTCCGGAACACGCTCCGGAAAAAGTTTTGGCAGCTTATGAAGCGGGATGCCGGCGCTTCGATGGCGCATTAACCGGTTTGGGCGGATGCCCGTTTGCGGGGGACGAGCTGGTGGGAAATATTCCCACCGAAGCGATTTTGACCACGCTCGCTACTCGCGGCGTTTCCACCGGTATCGACACTAAATCTCTGGCAGTTGCTTGCGCCATGACCGACGAGTTGCGCGAAAAATACTCGCACGGGCCAAAAACGATCGATCCAATAACTTCGCCGACGGTAAACTGAATCTCAGGGCAGCGTGGAATACAGAACTTTAAAATTCGAGCACGAGGGCCGCGTGGGGACCATAACTCTGAACCGTCCTGAAAAACGGAACGCGATTTCTACGCCGATGATTGAAGACCTCTTCGCCGCACTGAACGCCGCCGGATCGGACAGTGCCATTCGCGTGGTCATCCTTACGGGCGCGGGAAAAGCTTTTTGCTCCGGGATGGACCTGGAGACGCTCCAGGCCATCGCTAACCAAAAGCCCGACGAAAACTTGGCTGATTCACGACGCATGGCGAGGATGTTTCAGCTCGTTTACGAATTCCCAAAGCCACTCGTTACGGCTGTAAATGGCGCGGCGATTGCCGGTGGTTGCGGGCTAGCGACCCTTTCAGATTTCACTTTGGCCGCTCCCGAAGCGAAGTTCGGATATACCGAGGTGCGCATCGGATTTATTCCAGCGCTCGTTTCGGTGATGCTTCGCCGTCAAGTCGGCGAGAAACACGCTCGCGATCTTTTGTTGACTGGACGCATCATTGATGCCGCCGAGGCATTTCGCCTGGGCCTCGTAAACGAGATCGTGCCGCTGGAAGATTTAATGAAACGCGCGCACGAAGTTGCGACGATGTTCGTCGAATCTAGCCCGGTAAGCCTAGCCGTGACGAAGCGCCTGCTGATCAGCCAGGATAACCGTATGCATGAGGAGTTGGAATTGGCCACCCAAGAGAACGCGCGAATTCGCGGGACGGAAGATTTTCGCGAAGGACTTGCGTCTTTTCTCGAAAAGCGCAAGCCCAAATGGTGTGGGCACTAGAAGACGCGCGGCACTCCCGTACAATCGCAGAACATTGTAGGTCCTCCCCTTTTTACGAATTCAGTTACGTTATAGGTTAGGAACGCAACATTCCTTCTGGAGCATGCCCTTGCTTTACGCAAGTCCGTGTGTCCGGTAGAATCTCTCGTTCGCGCAAGTAGTTCTGTGTGACTGGAGAAAATGCTTCGATTTGTAACTGCGGGCGAGTCTCACGGCCAAGCGCTGGTGGCGTGGATTTCCGGCTTGCCTGCCGGACTCGCGGTAGACCAGGATTTTATTCAGCGCGAATTGCACCGCCGGCAGCTCGGCTATGGACGGGGCGCGCGCCAGCGAATTGAGAAAGACCAAGCCGAGATTTTCGCAGGCGTGCGGCACGGCAAGACGATCGGCGCGCCGATCGCGTTGCGCATTGAAAATCGTGACTGGAAAAACTGGGAAAAGGCGTTGCCGGTGGAAGATAGCGAGGGCGCTGAGGACTCCCAGCGTCCCTTGACTGCAGCGCGGCCGGGTCACGCGGATTTAGCGGGCGCTCTGAAGTTTAATTTTCATGATGCGCGCTTCATACTGGAGCGCGCATCGGCCCGCGAGACTGCCGCACGGGTGGCGGCCGGGGCCTTTGCGAAATTGCTCTTGGGCGAGTTTGACGTTACGGTCCTGAGCCATACGACTGCGGTGGGTCACGTACGGCTGGAGCGCGCCGTCCACTGGCAGGAAATCGTTGCGGCGTGCAAAAATCTGGAATCGCCCTTGCGTTGTGTGGATGCCGCGACGGAATTGGGCATGAAAGCGGAAGTAGAACGCACTTTGAAAGAAGGCGATTCAGTTGGCGGCGTTTTTGAAGTTGTAGCGCGCGGAGTTCCAGCAGGGTTGGGCAGCCACGCGCAATGGGACGAAAAGCTGGACGCGAAATTGGCGCGCGCCGTGATGTCTATTCAGGCGGTGAAGGCGGTTGAGATCGGCACGGGAGTGGAAAACGCCGGAAGCTATGGCTCGGAAGTTCAGGATGAAATTAGTTACCATCAGGCCGGCAAAAGATTCGCGCGCTCTTCGAATCGCGCCGGCGGAATTGAAGGCGGCATCACCAACGGCAGCGATATCGTCGTTCGCGGATATCTGAAGCCGATTTCGACGTTGCGCCGGGCATTGCAAACGGCGGACATGAAAACAAAAGAGCCGGTGAAAGCGGCGTACGAGCGTTCGGATGTTTGCGTCGTGCCTGCTGCGGGCATCATCGGTGAAGCGATGGTGGCGCTGGAACTGGCCGGAGCGTTCCTGGAAAAGTTTGGCGGGGATTCCATGCAAGAAATGCGCCGCAATTATGATGGATACCAAAAACAGCTCGACGCGTTTTAAATAAGAATCAAGCTCAAAGGGAATGACGCAGCCAAGATGATTCACCCAATCGTGAAGTACGGCGACCCGATTCTGGAAACTCCCACCAAACGCGTGGAAAACTTTGACGCCGATCTGCAGAAACTCGTGGACGACATGTTCGAATCCATGTACGCGGCTTCGGGCGTGGGACTGGCGGCGCCACAAATTGGGCTGGGATCGCGAATTACTGTCATCGATGTAAGCAACGGGAAAAATGCGGAAGCCAAACTGGTCTGCGCGAACCCGGAAATTATTCATGCCGAAGGCGAGCAGCGCGAAGAAGAAGGATGTCTTTCCGTCCCCGGCTTTCGCGCACATGTGGCGCGCCCTCAATACGTGACCATACGCGCACAGGACGCCACGGGAAAAGAGTTTGAAATGCGCGGTGAAGGATTGCTGGCCCGCGCTTTTTGTCACGAGATCGACCACTTGAATGGAATCCTCTTCATCACGCACCTGAGCATGCTGAAACGCGACATGATCAAGCGCAAAATCCGCAAAATGAAAAAAGCCGGCGAGTGGTAGGGCGCGCGTGCCGCTCAGAATTGTTTTTTGCGGCACACCTGAGTTCGCGGTGCCATCTCTGCGTTATCTGCTGGCGCAACCCGATTTTCAAGTCCTAGGCGTAGTGACGCAGCCTGACCGGCCACGCGGACGCGCTCTGGCCATGTCGAGCTCGCCGGTGAAAGAGGCTGCGGTCGCCGCGGGAATACCCATTTATCAGCCTGAGAAAATCAAATCGGAAGAATCGTTTGAATTTTTCCAGCTCACTGCGCCAGACGCAGTGGTGATCATCGCTTACGGGCAAATTATTCCCGCGCGGCTGATCGTAATTCCCCGGCTCGGCTGGATCAACCTGCACGGATCGCTGTTGCCAAAATATCGAGGGGCCGCGCCAATCCATCGCGCAATCATGAACGGCGAAAAACGCACGGGACTTACGACCATCAATATCGACGCGGGGCTCGACACTGGTTCTATGTTGCTGAGATTTGAAACGGAGGTTGGGCCGGACGAAACTGCTACCGAATTGTATGCACGGCTTTCGGAAGCGGGCGCACCGCTTGTGGCGGAAACCTTGCAGGGACTGGAGCGCGGAACGATCACGCCCGTGCCGCAGGATAATTCGCAGGCAAGTTTCGCTCCGCCGCTTAAGAAAGAAGAAGGAAGAATTGATTGGCCACAATCTGCAAAGGAAATCTACAATCGAATTCGCGGATTGCAACCGTGGCCCGGCGCGTTCAGTTCTTTTCGCGGAAGAAACTGCGCGATTTGGGGCCGTCCAATTTCAACGCCTTGGACAGCCGGCGTACCAGCTCCCCCTACGGGAGGGTCACGCTCACCCGGAGAAATTTTACAAGCCAACGGCAACATTGTGGTCTCCTGCGGCGATGGGACAGCCCTGCTTCTTGAATTCGTACAGCTGGAAGGACGAAAACGAGTTACCGCGCTCGAATTTGCCAACGGCGCACATCTGAGCCCCGGTGATCGCTTCGGCGTTTGACTTGCTGCTCGGCCTGCTGCGCGTTTAACCTTTATGTGACAAATTCAACTCTTATCTGAAAGCGCTCCAAAATAAATGCCAGTCAGTGCTGCCAGAAAAATTGCTTACGACGTTCTGCGACGCGTGGAGGCGGAAGGTGCGTATGCCACCGACGTCTTACACGCAGAACTTGGCGCGCGAGTACGAGCGGACGACGCCGCGCTGGCGACGGAGATTGCGCTGGGAGTTCTTCGCTGGCGCGGCCTTCTGGATTTTTTGCTTCAGCGCACATTGAAGAAGCCTGTCGAGCGGCTCGATCTGCCGGTGGCCATTGCGTTGCGCATGGGCTTGTACCAGCTTCGTTTTCTTGAACGCATCCCGGCGCGCGCTGCCGTAAACGAGTCTGCGGAATTGGTAAAAAGCGCGCGAAAATCTTCGGCTGCCTCACTAGTGAATGCGGTTCTGCGGCGTTTGGCCGCGGAAGCGAAACAGCCGCCGGAGAAATTCCTGCCCGCGGGCATGTCGGTCGACGACCGGCTCTCAATTTTGCATTCGCATCCAGCTTGGTTGGTCGAACGCTGGCTCGCGCGGCTAGGCCAAGCGCAGACCACTTCCCTGCTGCAAGCGAATAATCAAACGCCACGACTGGCGTGCTCTTTGCATTATTCCCACAGCCGCGACGAAATTCTCCTAAGCCTGCAGAAGTCTGGATTGGGCGTGGAGCCCGGACATCTCGTGAAGTCAGCATTCACGGTGACTGGCGGCAGCCCAACGCGCACCGCAGCATTTCGTCGGGGCGATATTTCGATTCAAGACGAAGCATCGCAAGCTATTCCTTTGCTTCTTGACGTACAGGCTGACGATCGCGTCTTGGATTTGTGCGCTGCACCGGGAGGAAAAACACCCACCCTCGCCCGACGCGCCGGAAAAAGCGGATTGATCGTAGCCGCTGATCGCCACGCGCACCGTCTGCGAGCCATGCGCGAACAGTGCAACCGGCTTCATCTGAACGACGTTCGCATAGTTGAACTGGACGCTGCGGCCGCGCTGCCCTTCGGCATTCAGTTCGACCGCATACTCCTCGACGCACCCTGCTCCGGAACTGGAACCCTCGCGCGGCATCCGGAAATTCGGTGGCGGCTCAAGCCGGAACAATTGCGCGCACTCAATCGTTTGCAAGTCGAACTGCTTGCCTCGGCGCTCAACCAACTCGCTCCCGGCGGCCGCCTGGTTTACTCCACTTGTTCGCTTGAACGAGAAGAAAACGAGGATGTAATTACCGAGGCCCTCCGCGGCCTCCCCGACATAAAGCGCGTGACGGCGAGTGAAGCAGCCTTATCCATCTCTGCATATCTCGCCAGCGGAATTGAATCAGAGAAACTGTTTGACGACCGGGGCCAATTCCACACCGTGCCCGGCGCTTACCAAACCGACGGCTTCTTTGCCGCGCTGCTACAGAAAAAATAGGGTAAAACTTGAAAACACTTAGCGCAAAGAGATGGCAGCGCCTCGCGCCCGGCGTGTTACGCTTTACAAACGGAGGAGCGAAGCAATGACGCTGCGGGACCGGCTGCAATGGGTCTTTCGAATGTCGCTACTGGCATTCATTTTGGCCTCCGTGGCATTTCTTAGCGCGCTCACGGCCGTACGCTTCGCGATACAGGGCCGCGAAGTGGCTATGCCTGACGTAGTCGGCATGAGAGCTGTCGAGGCGCAACACACTCTTCAAAGTCGCGGTGTTGGTATCAAAGTGGAAGACCGCATCTACAATCCGCTGCCCATCGATACGGTCGTGAGACAAAGCCCCGCGCCCGGCTCACGCGTAAAAACAGGGCAATTCGCGCACGTGATGCTCAGCCTGGGCCCGCAAAAAGCCACAATCCCCGCGCTCGTAGATCACAGTTTGCGAGCGGCGCGCATCGAGATGCTGCGTAGTGGGTTGCAGTTGGGCGAAGTGTCCAGCGCCTACCTGCCGCTGGGCCAAGACGACACCGTGATCCAACAGGAACCCGCGCCCGGCAACTCCGACATTACAAGTCCGCACATCGACCTGCTGGTGTCGTTGGGGTCCAGGCCGCCCGCTTACGTGATGCCGGAAATGGTGGGCCTTTCGCTCGCGGAAGCCGAATCAAAATTGTCAGGCTCGGGACTGAAAGTATCGAAGCTCACATTTTCGCCGTTCCCGGGAATCCTGCACGGGACGGTTGCGTCGCAAACTCCGGCTCGCGGCGCCAAGGTTGACGCTAATTCGACGATTGAGCTGCAACTTGCCGAGTAGCGTCGCTCCGTAACCTCCACCCGCCTGTGCTAGAATCCGCCTGACCGCATGACCCACGCGCGCATCGAGATCGCTCCCTCAATTCTGGCGTCCAACTTTGCCCGGCTCGGCGAAGAAATTCGCATGGTAGAGCAGGCCGGAGCCGAAGTGATTCACGTGGACGTGATGGACGGCCACTTCGTCCCCAATATCTCCATCGGAATTCCGGTGGTAGAGTCATTGCGCAAGGCAACCCATTTGCCCCTCGATGTGCATCTGATGATCGAACAACCCGAGGAATACATTGAGGAGTTCGTTCGCGCGGGAGCGAGCCGCGTTTTGATCCATGAAGAAGCCACTGTGCATCTGGACCGCGCTTTGGCCATGATCCGTGAACATGGAGCGGAAGCTGGCGCGGCGATTAATCCCGCTACACCGGTGGTGATGTTGAGCGAAGTTCTCGACAAGCTGGATACGGTTTTGGTGATGTCGGTGAACCCGGGCTTTGGCGGTCAGAAATTTATTCGCGGGGCGCTGGAAAAAATTCGGCAACTCAATCAGTGGCGCTCGCGTTATAATGCCAGCTTCCGAATCGAGGTGGATGGGGGCGTCGATCTGGAAAACGTCGCCGAGCTTGCCCAGGCTGGCGCGAATACCTTTGTTGCAGGAACTTCGATTTTTCACGCAAGCGACCCGGCGGGAGCCACGCGCCAGTTGCGTAAGCTTGCGAGCGAAGCTCTGAGCCAGAAAGTTTGAAGATTGGCAGGAATTTGGGGGCCGTTATTAAGGGTGCGATGGCAGGAAACTTCACATACACACGTTGTCTGGTAATGCTGGCCTTGGGCGCTTTCTTCTCTCTGGAATTGTGCCCTCTGACCAAGGCACAACAGCCCGCCGACGGCTCTCCACAGACGTCCCAGCAGGACCAAGGTGCGCCAGTAACGGCCCCGGTTCCGCAGAGCACGCCGCCGACGGCCCAGCCATCGCAGACGGCGCCAGCGCCAAAACCGGCTCCAAAAAAGAAGTCGATTCTCCCAGCGAAGTCCAAGAAGAAAGCACCAGCGGCGAAGCCTGTTGTTGACGCTTCTGCGGAACCCGACAAAGTCCTGTACGATCGCGCGCTCAACGACCTCAAAGCCGGACGCTACACCGAAGGGCGCCTCGCGCTGCAGACCCTGATTAACACTTACCCTGATAGCGAGTGGCTAGCCAAGGCCAAACTTTCCGTCGCCGATTCGTATTACAAAGAAGGCGGCACATCGAACACCACGCAAGCAATTTCCGAGTACAAAGATTTCATTACGTTTTTCCCGTTTCTCCCCGAAGCGGCTTACGCCCAAATGCAAGTGGGCATGGCGCACTACCGCATGATGGAAAAAGCGGACCGCGATTCCACGCAGGCGCAAGCGGCGGAAGATGAGTTCCAGGCCTTCATACTGAAATATCCTGATAGCACGCTGCTGCCCAAGGCGGAACAGTATTTGCGCGAAGTTCAGGAGGTTTTGGGTGACGGCGAATTCAAGGTCGCGCGTTATTATTATGTGAAAACGGATTATCGCGCCGCTGCTGCCCGCCTGGTGGAAGTGACCGACCGCTATCCGCTCTACAGCCAGACAGACGAAGCGCTGTGGATGCTCGCCAACATTTATTACAAGGCAAAGCAAACCGTTAAAAACGAGGACGACAAAAATCACTGGGGCGATCTGGCAGCAAAGTGTTACGACCGCATCCTTCAGGACTATCCACTCTCGAAAAGAGCGGTGGATGCGCGCGCTCGACTGGTCTCGATGGGCTTGCCGGCCCCATCCGCCGATCCGGAAGCGTATGTTCGCATGAAGAACGAACAGCTATATCGCGAACAGCATCATCAAAATGCTGTGATTAAGGCTCCCATGGCGATGCTGAAAGGCAACCCGGATGTTTCGTTCGCGGCTCGCAACGGAACTCCGCAGATGAACCCGCCCAACGATGCAATTTCAGCCACGGACATTCTGAAACCCGGCGCCAGGGGCCCAGCTTTCACGATTTCAGGAACTGACGCAGCAGCGACCGGAACGGATCAGAGCAACAGCGATGCAGCACCCGTTGACGCCACTACAGTACCCGCGGGGGCTGCTGCCGTTGCCGCACCCGGTAATAGCGCCGGATTTGAGATCGTAACGGCTCCCAAGGACTCGAACGCCGCCGCCGCGACCGCTCCCGCGGCGGAAGAGACTCCGGCACCTTCCTCCGGCTCGACCCTAGCCCCGTCCAGCGGCGTTCCAGTGCTCGCTCCTACACAGCCAGCGGCAAATAGCGCTAGCCCATCAGCGGACCCGCCTGCTCCAAGAGAGTCAATTCCAAGCAGCGCGGCGACTGGATCGCCTGTCACGGCGCCCGCATCCAGTTCCAGCGCGCCACCAGCAGCCGGGGCAACACCGGCAGGAACGGCTGCGCAACCAGCCGCTCAACCCAAGACCGAGCCTGCCAAAGCGGACAAGGCCGACCCCAAAGAAGAGTCCTCCAGCAAGAAAAAGAAGGGTGTGAAGAAGCTGATCCCCTGGTAACTACCTGTTAACACCCTGCTAACAACTGTAGCACTCCTGTCCTTCGAGTTTGTTGACGCCTACGTTTCCCAGTGCTGCAATACATAGTGAAAGGCGTGGGCGTGTCGCCATCCGGGCCGCCTCCAGGGGAATACAGTGCCCAGAATTCTGGTTGCAGACGACAATTCCAATATCCAGAAAATGGTCACGCTAGCGCTGGAAGAGCGCGGCATTGACGTGGTTGCCGTCGGCAATGGCGAAGCCGCCGTTCGGCGCTTGCCCGATGTGAATCCTGACCTTGTTCTTGCTGATGTTTTCATGCCCGTTCGCAACGGTTATGAAGTGTGCGAGTACGTCAAGAAAGACACGCGTTTCGCGCACATTCCCGTGATTCTACTGGTTGGCGCGTTCGATCCGCTCGACGAAAAAGAAGCCCGCCGGGTTGGCGCCGACGGAGTTCTGAAAAAGCCTTTTGTCCCGCCTGACCCGCTGATTGCCATGGTCATGCAGGTTCTGGAAAAGAATCCGCGTGTTGCGGCTGAAATGGCGAAACAGAAAGAAGTGATCGCCGAACCTCCGCCACCGCCTGAAATGCTCGAAGCTCCTCTACGCGCTGAACCGAAACCGCTGCCGGAATTTCCCGAGCCCACCCCGGAAGAAGCTGCGCAGATTTATGGTTTTGGAAAAGGCGTGCGCGCGCTCGCCGGCGACGACGAGGAGGAAGAAGAGGAAGAGAAGCACTCGAAGAGATCCAAGAGCTCTAAAACGGCGAAGGCTCCGGTAGCCGCTGAGGCGGAGACCGATGAGTTCGACAATGCCGCTACCGTCAGCGACTGGCGCCGTAATGCCGCTGATTTCGAGGTCCCCGAGAACGTGGCGCAAGACTCGGTTGAGCCTGTCGATAACGATTACAACCCAAGCGTCTTTCCTTCCGAGAAGGATGTGCCACCGAAACATATTCGCAACGAGAAATTTTCTGACGAAGAACGAGAGCCCGAACATCGCGACGAACCGGCTTCCTTCCCCTCCAGCCATTCGTTAGAAATGCCAATCCTGGCCGAAGACCAGGCTTCTGACGCCTTTGGCAAACCCTCACCGGTTGAAGACGCGCTGGAAACTTCACATGCAAAGTGGTTACGCGAGCCTGAGCCAGAGCCTGAACCACAACCTGAGCCTTCCGCTGCTGCCCCACCCTTTGAAGCACAAGAACCCGTGCGCGAAGAAGTTCGCCAGGAATCTCTGCACCGGCAATTTGAAAGTAACGTCGAGCCCGCGCCCAGCCCCGTCCCAGCCTCGCGCGCAACCGAGTGGATGGACATGATGGCTCCCCCGCCCTCTGAATATCCCGATGGCGGTTGGATGTCGAACCTTTCGGTTCCGTCAACGCACGCGACCACAACAACCCTCACCGAGTCGGAAGCGAAATCAACGGAGCACGCCGAATTTTCTTCAGAGAATCATGGCCACGGCAACGAAGCCGCAGTCCGCGCCGAAGAACCGTTGCCTCCGTCATCAGAGCAAGAAGACGATTTTGAATTCAGCAAGCGCCCTGAATTAGAAGAGCGCCTCTTCGCTACTTCGCCCGAACCGCCGAAATCTTCCTATCACTTCGCGTCAGAAGAATCGCGCCGAGCGTCCCATCATAGTGTCGAAGAACCCGCGGTTACCTCCGAGCCGGAAAGCGCGAAAGAACAGGCGCAGGATCTCGTTCCGGCCCCTGCTGAGGGCGATCCACAGGATGACGACGCCGCTAGTCATCCCTCGCCCGAACCGCTCTTGGTTGACGAAGAGCACAGCGAGCCGTCTTCATACTGGCCCGCTCCCGAACCGGGGCAACACATTCTCCCAACTTCCGTGGAACAGCAGGATCGGCAGCCCGATGCCCTGCTCGAACAGTTGGAGCCTTCCGTGTTCGAGCCAGCATCGCAATCGGCAGAAGTAGAGGAATTCAGCGAACGCATTCCGACTCTGCCGCCACCGAATCGCGAAGCCCTTGCGGGAATTCCGTTCCTGATGCCACCACCTGCGGCGCCGTCGCACGAGCCTGTTGAAACCCAGGTGCGAGCTAACGACGACCACGCAGTTGATGAAGTGGTGCGCAAGGTTCTCGAAAAGCTTCAGCCCCATCTACAGGAATTGTTTTCGCAGGGCGTGAAACCGCTCGTCGAGAACCTGGTTCACAGCGAGCTTTCAAAGAAAAACCGATAAGCGCAGGTAAACCCAGCGCGCTTAAATCAACGTATTTAATACCCAACTTTTTGCAGATTTTTGTCCAACAGATTTTCTAGAAGCTTGGGTGCCCTGCCAGTCTCCAAGACCACATCAAAAATGAGGTAGCCGTCAAGTCAATCCCCGGCTCGGTGGTGCTGAAAGACTGCACGTTATCCTTGTACACCGCTACTTGCGACGCATCGAACTTCCCGTTATTCCCGTTGAAAATCTTGAACGTGTCCACTCCTCCCGCCGGGCACCGGTTCATTCCATCCAAAAATCCTGAACTTGCGTAGCCGTCCGGCCCCTCCGTGGACGCGCCCCAAAGAATCGGAGTGCCACCGGAAGTTCCGTTTAACGCGCCGGCGAGATTCGCCACTTGGTGTTGAATGCAATTTGGAAAAGTGCTTCCGTCACCCACGATGAAGGATGATCCCCACGAGTTCGCGCCCAAAATATTGGCCAGCCATCTTTGCGCGTAGGTGTCGTACACATGGAAGCCGGTCAGGTAATACGCTTCGCTAGCCATCACCGAAAGGCCCGCGCCATGCGAGGTGGTGTCTCCGTAGTTCCACTGGCTTCCGTAGCCCCAGGCATCGGTGCGCGATTGAGAAATCGCATCCTCCACTTGTTTCAGGAATTGCGCGCGAATGGCGGACTTTGAAACCGCCAGGGTCGCCGGAGCGCCGGCCCTTTCCAGCGCTCGATAAAGTTCAAAGTGCGCCAGACCGCTTACATCATATAAATTGAGCGTGTCGGTAAAGCCTGGGTCGTAAATATTCGTAATGTAGTTTTTTGCGAATTGCGCCGCCTGCTTCAAATAATCATTGGGATTTGTATCGAGCAGCCCAGCCGGCAGATTTCCGGAGTCGCTCGCAGATTGCAGCGCAAAGTAAAGTTCCGTTGCGCCCAGTTCCATATCGTCGTCCCAAACGTTTTCCGGATACCCGTCGAACGGCGTAATCGTCACCAAACAGGTGGGGCAATTGCCGGAACCGACGGAGGGCGCGGGATCGGGATAAGAAATATCGGTCAGCGCGAATATCTCTTCCGCATTTTTCAGGCACTCGTTCGCAAACGCAGCGTCCGTCGCGTGATTCAATTGATAGCATAATGCAAAATCAGCCGCCAAACGCCCCGCAAGGTTCGGACTGATCGGCGCTCCCGTGGCTCCAGCCGGAAACACCGGACGATCGCAAATAAAATACGTGGTGTACTGGTCGCAAGGCTTGGGATCTCCACCCTCTTCATAATCGTCCGCCGCCTGCGGCAAGGTCCAAATGTCGTACTCCGTGATCAAGCAATACGGGCTGGAATAATTTCCGCCACAATCGGGCGCGGATGAAGTCGGGTCGCCCTCTCCGTAAAAATCCCAGTCCTGGCTGTTATCGACCTGATAGTAGAGTGTCTTGGTTTTGCTGTCCCACATTTTTGCGAGCCACTCAATTCCAAAACGCGCTTCGTTCGTAAAATCAGAAGAAGCCGGCGCTCCCGCACCGCTATTGCCCGCATAAGAAATCGAACCTGGCGGAACTCGCGGATTCAACGGCGCGTTCGCCCCCATCTGGTTCGGAAAATCGCGTATGCCTACTTCCATGAGCGCAGTGGCGTAACTCACTGTCTCCACATACTTCATGTAGTCGCCTGCGTCCCACCAGCCGCCGTCCGCATTTATATTCGGCGTATTGGCCGGTACCAGCGGCTTTACCGGCGGTTTGTTATCGATGAAGTCATTGCTATCGAGCGGAGGCGTTTCATATACCTGCGCGTTTTTGTCCTTCAAATGTCCAGGAGCGCTGCGCAAAGCGTTGTGCACGTAATCCGGCCCGTCGCGCTCCGTCTCGTAAAAGAATAAAGTGTTCAAGAGCAATCCCGGGTACAGCACGTCCGGTTCGTCCACTGCGAAAATCGGCGAAATCGCGGGCCCCGGACCGGATACGTAGATGGTGTAGAAATCGTGCAGCCTGACACTGAAATCAAGCGCATACACTTGGTAGCTCAACTTGTGGCTATTCGACCAGATCCCCAGCAAAGCGCCAACGCGTCCGGAATACGCCGTTTTGCCTTCCGAATTGACAACCTTGAATGTCGCTCCATCTTCGGCCGCCGTGGACATCAAATACGCGCGAAACGGCGCGTTCCCAGCCTCATACCCAATCTGATTAACGCGCACGTAGGCTGACTGGCCGCGCGCTAACGAAGTGCTCGCCAGCATCACACCGAGAATGATTACGACAACAGTAGCTCGCAGACAGATTGTACGATCGCTCAGAAACATGGCCATTCCAGGCCCACGACGCGTTTTATTGAAGTTTAATAAACGATGAATACTGGCGTGTCGCCTGCGCAGTGTCAAGCGAAGACGAATCGAAACTTCGAAGAGAATTCTGGGATGAGGCAGCCTCAAAAATTATCGCAGGACATGGAAATCGCCAAAGTACGGGGACACCATTAATCCGGACAAGCCGCTCCATCATTGGCCCATTTCTGCATCGCGGCGGCAAAGTCCGGACGGCTCAGCGGCGGCAGCGTGCGTCCATCACCCGGATTCCAACCCCAGCCAACAAGATCGTCTGAAGAAACGTGCGTAATAATTTGCGCGATGGTGCGCCCGCCGTTCTGTTTGGGATCTTTCAACTGGCGGCAAAGTTCGCCCGCCGTCTTCCCCACAAAGACCATCTTCATTTTCGGAGGCGGTAATCCCCACTTCGGATTTCCCGGCGGCGTGTTCGCGCCGGGAAGATTGGCATCCTGATGACACGTGTGGCAGGTCATTCCATACACGCCGTGACCGTCAGGCCCGCGCTTCACGTACTGCGCATGTACATGGCTGTCGTCGCCTTGCAAAGGCGCATCGCCCGCCGGATGGCAATTCTGGCATCGCGGCGAAACGAAAACGGGGTAGGCGCGTTCAAACGCCGCTTTCGCTGCAGCAGCATCCTCATCCGCCCAAGCCGTAGCATTTGCGGACGCAGCAGGCGAATTCCCTGCCTTGAACGCGCGCGCAGCCGTCGACGCGCTCGTTCTATTCGCAAACGAGGATTGTTGCGACCAAACCGAAATACTCGCTCCGCCCAAGCCGACTAGCAGAAGTCCCGCAACAAAACCCCACTTTATTTTTTTCGCCATCTCAGGGTCCTCGAATGAATGCTTACGCAGAACGCAAATCTTCCGGCTTAATCGGCAGTCGACGCACTCGTTTGCCGGTAACAGCAAAAATCGCATTGGCTACCGCCGGCGCAACTGGCGGCACTCCCGGCTCTCCTACACCGGTGGGGTGCTCCATGCTGGGAACGATATAAACTTCAATTTCCGGCGACTCAAACATGCGCACCATCGGATAGTCGTGGAAATTTCTCTGCTGCACGCGCCCTTTATCCAAAGTGATTTCCGTTTTCAACGCCGCGGTAAGCCCAAAAATGATGCCGCCTTCGAGCTGGGCCTTCACCGTGTCCGGATTCACCGTGCGCCCGCAATCCACCGCGGCAATGATGCGATGCACTCGCACAGTGCCGTCCTTTGTTACAGAAACCTCGGCCACCTGCGCAACGTAACTATCGAACGAAAAGTGCGTCGCGATACCGCGTCCGTGGCCTGCGGGAAGAGGGCCGTTCCAATGCCCTTTCTCTGCGACCAGGTCCAGCACCGCGAGCATCCTCGGCTGCCCAGCCAAAAGACTGCGGCGAAGTTGATAAGGGTCTTTGCCACCCGCGTGCGCGACTTCATCGAAAAACGCTTCCACCGAAAATCCGGTATGCGAATGGCCCACCGAGCGCCACCACTGCACCGGCACTTCGTTCTTGGGACTGTGCAAGTCCACCTGAATATTCGGAATGGTGTAAATAATATCTGCCGCACCTTCCACCGAAGCGGAATCAATGCCGTCTTTAATTCCGAAGTTGGCGAACATCGTGCCGTCGAAAATCGATTGCCCCACAATAGTGTGCTTCCACGCCACCGGATTGCCGCTGGCATCCACCCCGGCCTCGAAATGGTCGTACCACATCGGACGATACCAGCCGCCACGGATGTCATCCTCGCGCGTCCACACAATCTTCACCGGAGCCTTCGCGACTTTCGCCACATGTACAGCCTCCGTCACGAAATCGGACGCCGGATTCGCGCGGCGTCCAAATCCTCCACCCAGCAGCGTGGTGTGTATGTCCACCTGCTCCGGTTTCAGACCCGCCACGCCAGCAGCCGCAGCGCGATCGCCGGTTTGAAATTGTGTGCCAGTCCAGATCTCGCAGTGATCTTCGTGCAGATCCACCACTGTGTTCAGCGGCTCCATCATGGAGTGCGAAAGATAAGGCACTTCAAACTCAGCGGTAATTGTTTTTGCCGCTCCGGCAAGCGCTCCGGAGGGATCGCCCACTTTTTTGGCAACCGCGCCAGGAGTCTTCGACAGCGCTGCGAAGTGCTCGCGCATTGCCAGCGTAGAGATTTGTGCGCCTGGGCCTTCGTCCCAAATGATGTCCAGCTTCTCGCGGCCAAGCTTGGCCTGCCAAAAACCTTTGGCGATCACAGCCACGCCCGACGGAACTTTCAGGACGTTCACCACGCCGGCAACGGCTTTTGCCTTATCGGCATTAAAACTCATAACCTTTCCACCGAAAACCGGTGAGCGCGCTACAACCGCTGTCAACAAGCCCGGGATATAAACGTCCAGTCCAAATTGCGCGCTGCCATTTGTTTTCGATGGAGTGTCCAGCCGGTGCTTGGGCCTGCCAATAATGGTGAAATCTTTGGGATCCTTCAGCGGGACATCTTTGGGAGGCTCGATTTTCGAAGCCGCCTCCGCAACACTGCCGAACGACGTGCGACGTTTGCTCGCACCGTGAACTACAAACCCTTTTTCCGCGTGGCAGGTTCCTGGGTCCACGCTCCACTGTTGCGCCGCGGCATCAATCAACATCACGCGAGCCATTGCGCCCATCTTCCGAAAACGATCGTACTCAGAATTCGTCGTCGTGCTGCCGCCCGTCATCATGATGCCGAATACCGTGTGGTTATAAACCGCCGCCACCGGAGAGGATTCCACGCGAATCTTGCTCCAGTCGGCTTCCAGTTCTTCCGCGATCAACATCGGCAGCGAAGTGTAAATTCCCTGCCCCATCTCCGAGTGATTCGAGATTACCGTCACCCAATCGTCGCTGCCGATATGTACGAACGCATTCAAGGCCACCGGTTTGCCCGATGTTTGTGCGGCGCGCGCGGGCGCCCAGTCCGGGACGTAAAGATTCAAAAGCAGGCCGCCGCCGATCGCCGCTCCCGTCTTCAAAAAATCGCGCCGCTTCATTCGCGTAGCGACCGTCATTTCGCACCTTTCTGCGCTTTAATTTCCGCTGCGCGATGAATGGCGCGCCGGATGCGCGGATAGGTGCCGCAGCGGCAAATATTTCCGGACATGGCTTCGTCAATGTCATCATCGGTAGGCCAAGCCTTTTCCGCCAACAGCACCGCCGCGCTCATGATCTGGCCCGATTGGCAGTAGCCGCATTGCGGAACGTCAATTTCAATCCAAGCCTGTTGCAGCGGATGCGTGAGGTCGGGAGAGATCCCTTCAATGGTCGTGACTTTCTTCCCCTCCGCGCGCGAAACAGGAGCCACGCAGGAGCGCACCGCTTGGCCATCGATGTGAACGGTGCAAGCGCCGCACAGCGCCATCCCGCAGCCGAATTTCGTCCCGGTAAGGTTCAGCGAATCGCGAATGACCCACAGCAGCGGAGTGGATGGCGGATCCCCCACGCTAACCGGCTTGCCGTTAACAGTGAATGAAATCAAGGAGGCCTCCTTGTTTTGGTCCTGACCAGCATGTGAAGGGTTGTTGTGTGAAAACGGAACATCACATTTTGCAAAAATATTTTTTGACGCGAGAAAAAAGCGCGTCGGACTGGCAAAAAGATTATCTGTCGGAAACGAATTCGATGCAACCCAATGGGGCAAGCTAAGGAAACAACTTTCGATTCTCCGATTACCGCACGGAAACTAAGCACCACTAGCGCAAGTAGCCCCAGTTGTGCAGCCGGTCGCTGTCTTCTTCCCAGCGGTCGCCGATATCGGTGCGGTAGTACATATTCGGAATCAACACGTTCTTAATGCGCGAATACACCTGAGCTTTAGCCTGCTTCATCGTTTGCCCGGTGCCGACGATGATCAGGATCACGCCGGAAGTTCCCGCGATAAGCCACTGGCCGTTGAGCTGTTTCACATCTTCAATATGGGTTTCATCCGCAGGCGGCTTCTTGAACACAATCGCCGAATTCTTTGAGAAAGCCTCAAAAGTTTCGTCGTCATCAAACGGAAATGGCGGCACCACGATGCGCACACCAATCTGAAATCCGCTGCGAACTTTCAGTTTGGGATCTAGTCCGTTCGCCAAATCCCAGAAGAACTGTCCGATCGGCGTAATCATACCGGCTTGCTGAATGCTCATGGTCGGATAGCCAAATCGCGCGGTGAACTCCAGCGGATAGATTCCATTGTTATTTACGATGCAATTCACGTCGATGTAGCCTACATAGCCTTCTTCGGCGAGTTTGGGGCCCATTTTCAGAAGCGTCTCATTGAATAGTTGGTTAGGCCCGGTCCAAAACATCGAGGTCCCCATTTCACCCGTCGGAGGACCAATATCTCCGGGAAAAAGTTTCTTGTGCTCGAAATTAATGTTCACCGGATAAATGTAGTTCTTGCCATTGAAAAAAGCTCCGACCGCCACTTCTACTCCAATCATGCGACGCTGCAGCTGAAACACTTTGATCTCGTCGGCAAACGCTTTCTTGTAGGCTTCGAGCATTCGTATCACGTCCTGCCCGTCGTCTTCCTCGCCGACAAATAGCCGCCGCTTGATGTTTTGCGCTTCCCCGCTGGGCTTGATTACGTAGCGCCCGGGATTCTGCGTAACGTGCTCGATCGCATCATCGAACGATTCAAACTCGCCGTATGGAATAATGTTCACCCCAGCCTTTTTCAGTTCCTCCTGCCCAAAAGAGCGGTCGTCTTCGAGCTTGTCGCTGTAAGCCGTGCCGCCGATTACGATTTTCCCTTCTTTGCGCAGCGCCTGCGCCTTCTCCCCCTGTCCCAGCGTGTCGTCGAACACAATAATGTCCGCCCAATCCTTGTCTTTCTCCCAGTCTTTCGACTTGGCTACGAACCCGTCCGCAATATCGCGCTCTTTCTTATCGGCAATAAAATAGCGGACCTCGTGACCTTCTTTCGCAATCTGCCAGGCGATGTCGCCGATCAGCCCGGTCAAAGATACGAACAGGAAATTTTTCTTTTCCATGTACCCTCGTCTCTGGTCTCTGG
This sequence comes from uncultured Acidobacteriota bacterium, assembly GCA_963714785.1. Classification (GTDB taxonomy): domain Bacteria; phylum Acidobacteriota; class Terriglobia; order Acidiferrales; family UBA7541; genus Palsa-295. The sequence goes on along the minus strand of CAVQQE010000011.1, from coordinate 118,357 downwards.
AGTTGGAATCGTAACATCCTTTTCCGCCTTCGGTCGGTGTTGCCGTCCTCGCCGTTGCGGTTGCCGTTGACTCCGTAGCGCCGGGCTTCCGCCCGGCAGCTTGGTTTGGTTTCGGCTTTGGAGTTGCCAATCGAAAGGCAAGCCAGGTCGGTAACTGTGTTCTTTGCGCCATTTGACGCCCAGCGAATCCACCCCTAAGATTGATGATTCTTTGCGCCCGTGTACTGGGCTATGGAATCGGTTGCTAGCGCTCGAGAATCTTTGTGGGTCGCGGCTTTAGCCAGGACATAAGGTTTGCATGACGGTGTTGGTTTCAGCCGCTGAAGTTCCATAGCGTCGATCCGAAGAATCTGCGCCAGAAACTATTTCCGGGGAAATGATGCCGAGAGAAATACCAAAAGCCTACGAGCCGCAGGAAATCGAAGAGCGCTGGGCCAAAGTCTGGTTCGACGAAACATTATTTCGCGCCGAAAATTCCGGCGACGGCAGCGGCCGCACATTCTCCATCGCTCTTCCTCCGCCCAACGTTACCGGCTCGATTCACATCGGCCACATGCTCGAGCACACGCAAATCGATATGCTTGTTCGCTGGCATCGCATGCGCGGCGAGCGCACGCTGTGGCTCCCCGGCATGGACCACGCTGGAATCGCTACGCAGTTCGTCGTCGAACGCATGCTGGCCACAGAAGGCATCAAACGCCAGGACCTCGGCCGCGAAGAATTCGAGCGCCGTGTCTGGAGATGGAAAGCGGAAAGCGGCGGCGTGATCAAAGAACAAATGATTCGCCTGGGCGCATCCTGCGACTGGACCCGTGAGCGTTTCACCCTCGAACCCGCGCTCTATCGCGCCGTGCTCGAAGCTTTCCTGCGCCTCTATCGCGACGGCCTGATTTATCGCGGACGTTACATGGTCAACTGGTGCCCGCGCTGTCTCACCGCCATCAGCGACCTTGAGGTCGTTCACAACGAGCGCGTCGGCAACTTGTGGTACATCCGCTACCCTATCGCCGGAAGAAAAGAGCATCTCGTCGTCGCAACTACGCGCCCCGAAACGATGTTGGGTGACACCGCCGTCGCCGTGCATCCCGAGGATGAGCGCTACCAGCACCTCATCGGCAAAAAAGTTTTGCTGCCCCTGATGAACCGGGAAATTCCCATCATCGCGGACGCTTCCGTCGATCGCGAATTTGGCACTGGCGCGGTGAAAATCACTCCTGCGCATGATCCCAACGACTTCGAGATGGGCAAGCGCCACAACCTTCCGCAAATTGACGTGATGACCGACGACGCGCACATGAATGAAGCCGCCGGCCCCTACGCCGGTCTGGAACGTTTCGTCGCGCGCGCGCGGATTATCGCCGACCTGGAACAATTAGGCCTGCTGGGAAAAATCACCGAGCACACTCACTCCGTGGGCACCTGCGACCGTTGCAAAGCCATCGTCGAGCCGCGCGTCTCCACGCAGTGGTTCCTGAAAATGAAGCCGCTCGCCGAGCCCGCCGCCAAAGTCGTTCTCGACGGATTGATCGAGGTCGTCCCCGACAATCAGCGCACCATTTTGCTGCAATGGTTCGAAAATATTCGCGACTGGTGCATCTCGCGCCAGCTCTGGTGGGGCCACCGCATTCCGATCTGGCATTGTGCCGACTGCAAAGAAATGGTTCCGGCGCTCGATTCGCGCGTTGAAATTGTGGAAGGCCACGCGCGCGCCGCAAGCGTGCCGACAAAATGTCCCGAGTGCGGCGGCGGGAAACTTACGCAAGACAGAGACGTACTCGACACTTGGTTCAGCTCCGGCCTGTGGCCATTTTCCACGCTCGGCTGGCCCGACGACACCGACGACCTGCGCACCTACTACCCCACCAGCTTGTTGATCAGCGGCTACGACATTTTATTTTTCTGGGACGCCCGCATGATCATGATGGGCCTCCAGCTTAGTGGAGATCGCATCGAACCCGCCGAAGTCTCCGGCGCTGGTGCTGTCCCACAGAAAAAAGAGACACCATCTTCCGCATCTCTGAAAAGTGCGAACGATCCTGCATCCACGATTCCCTTTCGCCGCCTCTATCTCCATTCGCTCGTCCGCACAGCCGAAGGCGCCAAGATGTCCAAGACCAAAGGCACCGGAGTTGACCCACTGGAACTGACTCAGAAATTCGGCACCGACGCCTTGCGCTACATGCTGGTCAGCATGTCCGCCCCCGGCACCGACATTATTCTCAGCGAAGATCGCGTCCTCGGCGCCCGGGCCTTCGCCAACAAAATCTGGAACGCCGCCCGCTTCCTGTTCATGAATCTCGAGAAGGCCGAAGCCGCAGCAGGAATAACGCTGGAAGAACTAGCCGCGCCAGAAATCCGCGCAAACGCGCCCTATGCCATCCCCGGCGAAGACGGGCTTATCCACTGCTGGATTTTCTCGCGCCTCGCCGCCGTTTCCGAACAAGCCAGCCGCGCGCTCGAGGATTTTCGTTTCCACGAAGCGTCGCAGGCAATTTATCAATTTTTCTGGGGAGATTTTTGCGATTGGTACATCGAGTGGGTCAAGCCCCAGCTCGCATCGCCTGACCGCGCAGTCGCCGTTGCCGCCTGGCGCAATATTTTCGCCGCACTGGAAGCAGCTTTGCGCCTGTTGCATCCAATCACGCCGTTCCTGACGGAAGAGCTATGGCACCGTTTGCCGCAACCAGCGGGCGCTCGTTCCATCGCGCTCGACAAATTCCCGGAGCCCCGCTCGAACTGGATCGACGCGCAAGCCGAAAAGGATTTCGCAACCTTGCAGGAAATCATCACCGCCGCCCGCAACATTCGCGCCGAGATGAAAATCGATCAGAAGCGCAAGATTCCCGCGGACTTTTCCAGCAGCGACCCCTCCATCCGCAAACTCGCCGAACAGAATGCCGAACCGCTCGCGCGCCTGGCCACGCTCTCGGCTCTGAATATTTCGTCCGATCTCCTGGATGGCGCGGGCGCGGCCGTCCGTTCCACGTCACAATTCGACCTGCGCATCGCCTACGGCGATGCAATCGACAAAGACGTGGAGATCGCGCGCCTGCGCAAAGAGATTGACCGCTTGGCGAAAGATATCGAATCGAAGAAAGGGCGCCTGGGAGATGAAACTTTCCTGAGCAAAGCCCCAGCGAAAATCGTCGAAGACCTGAAAACCACTCTTGCTGGCCGCGAAATTGAACATCAAAAGCTGCAAGAGCGCCTCCAGCAGCTGCAATAGGGCTGCCTATCGCGCTTAATCTGTTGCTCCCGACGACCGCGCCGCTGTTTCCTTCAACATCTTCAGCACCTCGTCGGTAGTCGCCGTCTCTCCCATCGGGGGAAAAATCTTTTCCGCGCTGTGACGATGAGAGTCGGCATCGCGATCCGTCATCGCATCCAGCACGTACACCACGTTGTAACCATAGTCGTAGGCGCTGCGCCCGGTTGACTCCACGCCAAAAGTTGTCGCGATTCCCGCCAGGAAAATTTGAGTCACGCCGCGCTGGCGCAATATGTCTTGCAGCGATGTCCCGATAAACGCGCCCACCCGCTGCTTGCTAACCACGTAATCTCCAGCCTGCCGCTCCAATTCGGGCACGAACTCGGTCCAGTCGTCCGCAAACGCGAACTTGCGAGGTCCAGCATCGGTACGCCCCGGGGCCCCCGCCGTCACGTTAACCAGAACAACCGGCGACCCTCGCTCGCGAAACGCCCGCGCCAGTTGCGCAGTACGAGCCACGATCTCGCCCGCAGGATAAGGAGCAGTCTGCATTCCGACGATCCCCTTCTGCAGATCAATCACCACGAGAGCTGTAACGCGATCTATTTTCGTAAGAGCCATGTTTTTTCCTTTCAATTAAATTATAAAAGATAAATGAATACTGCCATTGAGGATCTCACTTGCACATCTTCCTCGCATAAACACGCGCGTCTTCTGGCGCCTGCGGCTTTGTCAGGGCACAGAATTTGGATCTTCCCATCGCCTTGGAGGTTCCGGTCAAAGCTGAAATCGGGGATATAATCTTCCTTCCATGTTAATCAGCGCAACAAACAAGCTGAGCATCATCGCCCTCGCGTTAACTATCGCAGCGCCGGCTCTTCGCGCGCAGTCCTCGACTAGCAATGCAACACCCGACTGGTGCAAAAAACTCCCGCGCCCGCAATACAAAACGTTCGAACGCGTGCCGTCAGCCGATCCTTGGTTCGAAGTTTACAAAGTCGCGCCAGGAGTTTTTGCGATCTACGAGCCGCATCAATTCGAAGAAGTAATCTCGTTTCTGATTCTGGGCGACAAGCGCGCTGTACTGTTCGATACCGGCCTCGGCATTGGCGACATCAAGCGCGTAGTCACAGCACTCACGCTTTTGCCAATCACCGTCCTGAACTCGCACACGCACAACGATCACGTGGGCGATAACTGGGAATTCGACGAAATCTACGGCATGGATACCGACTTCACGCGTACCAACGCGAAGGGTTCCACTGCTGACGCGCAAGCCGAACTGGCTCCAGGATCGGTGTGCGGCCAGCTGCCCGCTGATTTTGACGCGAAGTCCTACGCCACGCGTCCGTTCCACATCACTCACTTCCTTCACGATGGCGACACAGTCGATCTCGGCGGTCGAGTGCTGGAAATAATCTCAACGCCTGGCCACACGCCGGATGAAATTTGCCTGCTGGACCGCAAAAATGGCCTGTTATTCAGCGGAGATAATTTCTACCCGGGACCAATCTGGCTATACCGCCCGGAAACTGATCTCGACGCTTACGTCCAGTCCATCACGCGAATCGCGGCGCTGGCGCCTAAAATCCACTTGGTTCTGACCTCCCACAACGTCCCGGTGGCCGATCCTTCGCAATTGCCGAAGCTTCTAGTCGCAATCGAAAAAGTCCGCAATGAAGCAGTAGAGCCGTTCGCCGCAGGCGACGGCAAAGTCACCTATACCGTGAATGGATTCGTCTTCCTAATGGCCGCCTCGAAGTAAACTAAGTGTATTGGGTTTTCCAGACTGCCTCGATCAACTCGCTTGCACCGCTCAAGACATTGCCTGCTCCAGATTTCGATCTTGACAGGTAAGCATAACCTTACGTATAAAGCTGTAAAGCGAATGCTCACGAGCCGCAGGAAGAACGACCGTGTGGTCAAGAAGCCGATGTCGCGCTTTGGCGGGGACGTATTTTGCGCCGTGGCGGATCCTACGCGACGTGCGCTACTCGATCTTTTAGCGCGAAGTGAAGAACCGGTCCATTCCCTCGCCGAACGGTTCTCCATGAGTCGTCCGGCCATTTCGCAGCATTTAGCCATTCTGCGAAGAACGCGGCTGGTTCGCGCTCGACGCGTCGGCAGAGAGCGGCTTTACCGGCTCCAACCTAAGCCACTGGAACAAATCTTTGACTGGGTTGCTCTATACGAACGTTTCTGGACAGAGAAGCTAAGTGCTCTCGGCGAGCACCTCCGGAAAAACCGTGAAACGAGATCTTAGTTTTGAGATCGTTTATCCGAATCGGCCAGAAGATGTTTGGCGCGCGCTCACTGATTCGGATGCTTTGGCCGGTTGGTTGATGGAAAACAACTTCAAACCACAGGTGGGACACAAATTCCACTTCCGCTCGAAATCCAGGCTCGGATTTGAACGAATTATTCCTTGTGAAGTGCTGAAAGTGGAGAAGCCAGGTGTTCTCTCCTACGCATGGGGAAACAGCGGAAGCGTCGTAACCTTCCGGCTGGAACCGGTGGCCGAAGGAACACGATTGCGCCTTGAGCATAAGGGTTTAAGCGGCATACGCGGACTTGCTCTAGCGTGGGTGTTAGGCCATGGATGGGTACGCAAGATTGAGCAATGTTTGCCGGCAGTGCTTTCAGACGTCGCTATGCAAGAAGCGCGATAGTAGGTTGCGCTATAACGTGATCGTCGCTCCCCCACCGGCGCGAGAGTCGGAGAAAACGAAATGATTACTAAGCTAAGCTTGGTGACCATCCTGGTTCGCGATCAAGAGGAAGCGCTCCGTTGGTTCACCCAAACACTAGGCCTTAAGAAGCTGCAAGATGCCACTTATGGGAAAGGGGCCCGATGGCTTGTTGTGACGCCTCATGATCAGAGCGATTTCGGTATCGTTCTGCAGAAACCCGATATCGATGAGCATGGCGCCGACAGCGCGCGTCTGAAGATGGAACAAGTCGGCAAAGGCACGACCTGGGTATTTCGAGCCGACAATCTGGACGAGACCTTCGAGACGCTGTCCGCTCGTGGCGTAAACTTTCTGTCGCCGCCCAAGGCGCTGCCGGGGGGTAGGCAAGCCATTTTTGAGGATTTGTACGGCAATCGATACGCCCTGATGGGCAAGTGAACGCGGGCAACATTCGTTGGAATATTACACCTTGCTGCAAGGACTTAGTCTTCAACGAATATCTTTAGCCTGGACAGCGCCTGATCCCATTGCTCCGAGACGAAACTAAGATACTCCCTGAGTTCTGCAATCGGTTCCAGATCGAGTTTAAATAGGCTCTTGCGACCGCTGCGGACGCTATGCACGATTCCCGCACTCTCCAATACGCGGAGATGTTTGGTGATCGCCTGCCGAGTGAGCTTAGAACGCTTGGTTAACTGTGAGATCGAGCGTGGCTGTCCGGTGCACAGCTTCGCAACCAGCGATAGCCGGGTCGGATCGCCCAAAGCTGTAAAGACGAGCGCATGCGTGCGCCGTTTAGCAGCCAGGTTGTCATGCCCTGCGCGCGACATAGTTCTCGATGTTCTTCATTTGTTCTGTCCAACCGCCTTCGTTTCTTCGGAACGATTCGAGCCGTCGGTCACCGGGAAGCTTGTCGAAACCAGACTCCGTGACCACCAGTAACGTGCCACCGGCGGTCTTCTCCAATCTGAATTCGACCAGCGTGCGCGGTTCCTTTGAGTAGTCCAGCGGGTAGCCCTCTTTTTCAAGGGACTTGGGATGCGGCCAGCTGAAGGAAAAGAGTCGCTCCGGCTCCATTTTCAGCACCAGCCCTTCCCATTTGATGTGTTCATAGCCAGGATGAGTAATCTGGCCACGCGTAAATTCGCCCACCAGGAAGGGGCCATCCAGTTTCACACCAAACCATTCGCCAAACTCGCGGTAATCCGTTAGCGCGCGCCACACTCGCGAAATCGGCGCTTTCAGTTCGACGCGTTTTTCAATCCGCTCATTCATGTTAAGCAACCTCCAGGTTGCATAGTATCGTGACCCAGGGGTAAAGGCAACCCTTTGGTTGCAGATTTATGCGCGTTTTGCTGGTTAGATTTGTTGTCTGGCCGCGCCGAAGTACAGGATGTGTACTTGTAGGGGGCGCAGCATGCTGCCCCCGTTTCAGATATTTGCTAAAAAATATTGAATGGCGGACTTGTCTTTCAGCGCGAGAACACCGCACCGTGTGGCGCCCCGGTTCCCTTCCAACCTTGTGGCCACTCCCGATCCGCGAAGCTGAATCCAGTTTTTCCATCCGCATCACGAAAAGCCTCATCGAAAGTGAGAGCGCCCGTCGCCTGATCCAGCTTCAGCAAATACAGCCGATCAGGAGGCGTTCCAGACGTCGCCACGATGCGCTGGGTCTTCGCTCCCCATGCTGTCCAATGCGGGAAGTAAGTATCGCTCAGCTTCAGCCGCGAAACTTCCACTGGCTTGGCCGCATTCGATATGTCCACCACAATCAAACCGTGCATCGCAGGCACGCTCAGCACCAAATAATGCCCCACAACCGTGGGCACTCCGCACCAGTTCCCGGGAAAGCTGTACACCAGCTTCGATTTCGGCTCGTTCGTGTCCACTCCCGTGATGCGTTCCAGTCCGCAGCCGAGTGTCTGAATTAAAACTGACCCATCCGGAGCAAGCCGGGCCTCTTCAGGACTAATCTGCGCATAACGATTTGCTCCCACATCCAGGTACGCCGTCTTCAGCACCTTTAGATCGGAAAGACGCCAGACCTGATAAGTCACTCCGCTAAAAATATCGTCCAGATGCATGGATGAATTTGTGGAAACAATGCGATCCGACTCCGGAAGTACGGCCAGGCTGTACGGCATCAACAGCGCGTCCGCAAACGCGGGGTCCGCATTGCTGGCCGACCGAACCACTTTGCCCTGGTCGTCAATCTCCACCAAGCCTCCGGTCGTTCCGGTCTGACCGTCGCTGTCGCCGTGGTGCGCGTGCTGAAATGTCGCCAGCACGTGCCCGTTAGGGAGCCGCATATAAGAATGCGGATGCATGTAGCCGGCCATGTCGGTAAATGACGTCACTGTCTTTGGATGCAACGGATCGCGCACGTCAAAGATGAACGTTCGCCCCGCGTCATGATCGTTGGCGAAGAGCATCCCGCTGGCAGGCATGCTGTATTCGGTGTGGTGCACTCGCATCGTCTTTTGATCGGTAGCCAGCGTCGTCACCAAACGCCCATACGAAGCCGACCAGGGGTCGGCATCGATCACCGCAAGAAAATCATTGCCCTTATGGTCCGCATCGCCGGCCCACACAAATAAATAATCCTCCGGCGCAGTAGTTTCGCGATGTTGAGAGAGTAAAACCGCCGGAATGCAGCCAATACAAATAAGCAGCGCCAAGGCAAACAAAAATCGTGCCATGTGTACCCCTGTCGTCAAGAAATTGAATGCCATCGAGCGATGCGCGAAAGCGTAGCAGAATCAATGCGCCCAGTACAGATCTCGAAGCGCGATAGCCTTCGTGCGCCCCGGTGGGTCGCGGCTTTACCCAGGACATGAAGAGCCTAAAAGGTGCACTTCCTTTCGACGGAATTTTCGCCGACGCTTCTGCCTTTCGCAGTGTGGCGTAGGCCTCCTGCTCGTTCCCAAGACAGAACTGAACCACATTCCGTACAAACGTCCAGCGCCTCGCACCCTTGTATTCCCTTGCGCGAAAATGCAAGCTTGCCGCCTGTGATTGTTGACGCCAAGATTCGTGACGCAGCTTCAGGACGAAATTCCCGGCGCGCGGTTCATCGATCAGCAGAAAAAGCCACCCAATTCCCCAGCGCTCCCGAGTCTCTCCCCTTCCAAAAAACAAAAACATCCCCGCTAAATTCGAGCCAGGAACGCACATTCCTACCCGGTTTTGTCTCGCGAGCAGAAAGAGACGTAACTTACTCAAAACAAAGCACGGACAACTCTCTACCCGGAGCCACAACCACATGCAAACAATCAAGCCGACGCAACTGTTTCGCCCGCGCGTCGAAGTCGCTCCCGCTTGTCGCCACGGCGCCGCTCAAGTATTCTTTCCAATCCGCTATGCCCACCAAACGTATGCCGACTCTACCGGGCGCGACCGACCGCCGCATCGACGCGCTGCTCACGCTGCTCTCCGAGAATTCCACCATCGTCATCAGCGGAGAAAAAATCGCCAAAGAAATCGGTGTAACGCGCCAACAAGTTTGGCGCTGGGTCCAGAAAATGCGCGGGTTGGGAGTACGCGTAAAAGGCCACGCTCGCACCGGATATCACATCGAACGCGTCCCCGACATTCTGGCCCCGCAGCTGCTAAGCCACCGCTTGTTCGGCACACCCTTCGGACGCCGCATCTATCACTACTTCAAAATTGATTCCACCAATACTGTCGCGATGCAACTCGGCGAACGCGGCGAGCCTCACGGCGCCATCGTTTTAGCTGAAGAACAGACGGCAGGACGCGGACGCGCCGGTCGCAAATGGATTTCAGAAAAATCCGCGGGAATTCATTGCAGCATTTTGCTCCGTCCGCCGATTCCGCCGGCTCACGCGCCGCTGCTAACCCTAGTCGCAGGCCTTGCCGCGCGCGATGCTGCCGCAGAAGAACTCGACGTGCTCCCCGACATTCGTTGGCCCAACGATCTGCTCGTCCGCGGCCGAAAATTCTGTGGCATCCTGACGGAAATGCACGCCGAGCCCGACCGCATGCACTACGCCGTAATAGGAATCGGCCTCAACGTGAACCAAACAAAAATGCCCGCCGAGCTCGCTGACTTCGCCACCTCGCTGCGCCTGGAAACCGGCAAAGTCCATTCGCGCCTGGAAGTCCTGATACGCTTGCTGCGCCACCTCGACCGCTACTACAATGAATTTATCGCCGAAGGCGCCGCACCGATTTTGCGACGCTTCGCCGAAGTCTCCAGTTACTTTCAAGGAAAGCGCGTGCGTATCACTACTCCCATCGAAGTGTTCACTGGTACCACGGCGGGCTTGGAGCCCAGCGGCGTTCTGCGCGTGATGCGCGACGACGGCGGCGGAATTGAATCTGTGCTGTCCGGCGACGTCGCGGAGGCCTCCTGATGCTCCTGGCGCTCGACGTCGGCAACACCAATACAGTCCTAGGAGTTTTCCGCGGCGCACAACTTGTAGCGAATTGGCGCTTAACTACGGCGCGCGATCAAACCATCGACGAGTACGGCATCCTATGCCGCGAGCTTTTCACTCTGGCCGACCTGGACCGACGTGAAATCGGAGGCGTAATTATCAGCTCGGTCGTTCCCCCGCTGAATACCACGCTCTCAGGAATGTCGGAGCGCTACTTCGGTAAAAAAGCGCTCTTCGTCGAGCCTGGAGTTAAGACAGGCATGCCGGTTCGTTACGATAATCCGCAGGAAGTGGGTGCCGATCGCATCGTGAACAGTGTCGCGGCTTTCGAGAAATACGGCGGCCCATGCATCATCGTTGATTTTGGTACCGCGATTAATTTCGACGCGGTCTCGGCGCGTGGTGAGTACTTGGGTGGCGTGCTCGCTCCCGGCATCGGAATTTCCGCCGAAGCGCTCTTCGCTCGCGCAGCGCGCCTGTTCCGCGTGGAAATCAAAGACCCCGGAAGAATTATCGGCACGAACACGGCCGCATCTATGCAAGCCGGCCTTTTTTACGGCTACACCGATCTAGTCGATGGCATCCTGGAGCGCATGAAGAAAACCATGGGCGCGAAAACAAAAGTGATCGCGACAGGCGGCCAAGCTCCGCTGATCGGCAGCGCGTCGCGCCATATTGAAACGATTGACGAATTTCTGACGCTCGAAGGCCTGCGCATCATATGGGAGCGCAATCAGGACGCCGCGCAGACGCAGGGTAAAACGCCAAAGCTGGCAACCGTTCCGCCGCGCGCAAAAAACTAAGCCTTATCGGGACATTCAGAAGTAACGTCGGCGCGAAGAAATTATTTTAGCGCGAAAAAAGTTCCACAGACGTTCAGCGAAATGGAATCCTTCAACTACTTCAATTATTTTACGGAAATCGAAGATTATTTCTGGCGCAAGCGCGGAGCGCACCTGCTCGTCTCGCCGTTGGATTGGGCCATCGTGGAAACTTGGCAGAAAGCCGGCATCCCGCTCGACGCCGTCCTGAAAGGCATCGACCGCGCCTTCGAGAGCTGGCAGCGATCCCGCCGGGCCACCGGTGGACGCCAACTCAAGAGCCTGGCCTACTGCGTTGACGCCGTCCTCGACGCCGCGGCAGAAGCATCGGAGGCGGCAGTCGGTACCGGCCCGGAAGTTAAATCGTCGCGGACCGCGGAGCCCTTTTCACGCAACGAGTTGAGAAAATATCTCGAACGCAACGCCGTGCGTCTGCGTGCCGCATCAACAAAAATGCTCGAATCGCCGGAGAAAAATGGTAAGGCTGCTCCAGCTCTCGCCGCGCGTCTGGAAGACACCGCCAAACGCTTGGAAGAGGCCTTGCCGTTACTCGATTCTCCAAGCGCCCTGGACCTTGAAGATCTCGAACGCCGCTTGACCGTGCTGGAAGAAAAATTATCGGCGGCGCTTTCCGCGGACGCGGACCAAGAGGCGTTGCTTTCCGTCCGCCGCGAAATGGATCGCTCGCTGGCGCCCTACCGGCGTAAGATGTCCGCAGAGCAATTGGCGCAGCTCGAACGGCAATACATTCAGAAACGGCTTTTTGAACATTTCAACGTGCCGCGCCTGAGTCTGTTTTATTTGACTTAACCATCGAGCGGCGCTTTCGCACCCTAACGAAAAAACGCCATCAACATTTCATGCCACCAATGGACGTCACAATCGAAAAGTTGATTTACGGCGGCGAGGGCCTCGCGCACCACGAGGGCTCAACGGTTTTTATCCCTTTCGTGTTGCCCGCTGAGCGCGTGGTAGCCCTGCCCGTTGAACAAAAAAAGAAATTCGTTCGCGCGCGCGTGGAACAATTGCTCGAGCCCTCGCCGCAACGCACACTCCCGCCCTGCCCTCATTTCGGGATTTGTGGCGGCTGCAATTACCAGCACATTCCTTCCGAAGAGCAGCTCAAATACAAAGCTGAAATTCTGCGCGAGACCTTGCGGCGCATGGGAAGAATTGACTGGACCGGTGAGATCAAAGCGCATCGCTCGCCGCCCTGGGGCTATCGCAATCGCGCGCAATGGAAAATTCGCCGGCCATCGGAAGCGGCGACAACCGGACTCCCATCGCAGGCAGCTTCTGGCGCGGTCAGTGAAACGATCGCAAAACTCGAGATTGGATATTTTCGCGCAAATTCCACGGCGCTGTGCGCGGTCGAGGATTGTGCCATTCTGTCGCCGCTGCTGCTGAAAACATTGCTCGCGCTCCGAGAGGCGCTCGCCGCAGGTGTTCTCCCGCGCGAGCTGCGCGAAATGGAAGCCTTCAGCAATGAAGGCCCCGGTGACTTAGCCACACTCGCCAACGCGAAACTGTTGCTCACCGCCACCTTCGCCGGCTTTCCCTCGCGCATCGCCGAGCACGCTGAAACAGTCCGTAGCGTTGTTCCGGAAGCAGCCAGTATTTTGTTTCACCATCCCAGCCACGACCGGATGGAACTCTTCGGCCCAGGTTTTCTGGAGACCGAAGCTGCCGGCACAAAATATCGCGTCGGGCATTTTTCATTTTTTCAAGTGAATCGGTTTCTGGTTGACGATCTAGTCCAGACTGTTTGCGCTAACGAAAACGGCGGCATCGCTCTCGATTTATTCGCCGGTGTGGGATTATTTTCCATTCCGCTCGCCAAGCACTTCGAACGAGTCATCTCTGTTGAATCGAATCCAGCTGCAACGCGTGACCTAGAAATCAACATGCGCGGGCTGAGCCCAATCACGGTTCGCACCGCGGACGTTGAACGTTTTCTCGAAAGAAATAAAGAGCGGCCTGAGCTGGTAGTTCTGGATCCGCCACGCGACGGCCTGGCTCCCGAGGCAGCCAAGCGCCTGGGCCGATTGCAAGCCGCACGGATTACTTATATTTCTTGCGAACCGCCTACACTCGCGCGCGATCTCGCCGTGCTGGTCCAAGCCGGATATGAACCGGCCGAAATTCACTTGTTTGATCTTTTCCCGCAAACATTTCACATGGAGACAGTTGTGCGTCTGCGTCGACGCGAATGAAATTATCTGCGCTGTGGACCACGTGGAAGCCTTGCGGAAGGCGGGTCCGCCGCGCAATTATCTGGACCTGGGCGCCTTTGACGTTTATGGTTTTCTCGCGCAGACAACACAGTAACATTTTTGCTTCCCGGCCATATCGAAAAGAAAGTCGAAGCAAACTTAGTCCACGATCATTCCGCCAGCGAAGCCGATATTCTTGAAGGTGCCGCATCACGGCAGCAAGACTTCATCGATCCAGGAATTTGTCACCGCGGTGAATCCACGCGTCGCGGTAGTTTCTGTGGGCGAAGGAAATCAATTCGGGCATCCGCTGGAAGACGTGGTGGAACGCTACACGCGCGACCGGCGTGCGATTCCCGCGCACCGATGGCGACGGCGAATTCACTGCACTGACCGACGGACACACTCTCGAAGTGCACACGTTCGCAGAATCGCACCCGCAATAAAACCGCAGATTATCCTACAGCACGATCCGCTCTACGATTCGTCGGCGGCGTCGGCTTCGGCGGCGGAAGACTGATTATCCTTCTGGTATTCCTCGATAAGCTGGCGCGCTTCTTCCGCTCGCGGCTCGAGCACGTAAACTTCAACACCGTGCGTGCCTTCCGGCGACTCGCGTAACGGAAAAGGATCGTTAGAACCGGAACCGGGCGAACTAATCCCCGCACTTTCCAGGAGTCCTCGAATTACCATAGCCTCCGCGGCAGTCCCGGCGGTGTAGGCGACTACAACGCGCTCCTGCGATGGATCCTGAGCTTCTTGATGTGACGAATTTTCAGTCATTTAAATTCCCCGAGAAATATATTCGAACACTGTTCCACAGTACTATTGCGCGGTTTTGAGGCCAAGTCCATAATAGCCTTAGAAACTCCACAAGAACCCAATATGGAACCGGTCGAAAACAGCACGTCGTTTCCGCCTACGCAGGAGCAGATTGACGACGAAAGCAGACGCATTCGCCGGCTGCGCATCCTGGTCCAATTAACCCTGGAATCGATCGCTGCTGGTGATCTGACGCCGGAAGAAGCCTCGGGGATGATTGCGGCAACGCGCCGAGTTGCGCTGGAAATGTTCCCCGGCAAAGAGCGGGCCTTCGATCTGCTGTATCGGCCGAAATTTCAACGCGTGATGCACGCCATCTATCGCCTGCAGTAGAAGCCTAAAATCCGTAGCGCGCCCGCAACCACATCCTCCACCACACGAAGGCAAAAGCCCCGATGGTTCCAACCAGTGCCTTATATTCACGATTTCGCCGGTACTGCGCCCAGGAAAACACTTTTGGGGCCTGGCCCTCTGCTGGCTGCCTTGCAGCGCGAAAAATGTTCGGGAAAAATAGAGGAACGCCGGCAGCGTACTTTTCAAACGAAGCTCCAAATTTCGCGCGCAGCTGTTCTTCCTCGTTACGCATCACCGCGTAATAAAACACGCAGAAATAAATACCTACCAACAGCCCAGCCCATAAAGAATGTCCCGCAATAATAAATCCGGCAGCGAGAATCGCACTTCCCAGGTAAAGCGGATTTCGCGTGACTGAATAAATTCCGGAGGTGGCTAGTTCCTCATTTTTTCGCAGTTGTCCCGAAGCGGCTGCGCGAATAATCAATCCTAGTCCTGCGATCAGTGCGCCAATCGCAATCCAATGCAGAGTCGGCTTAGCAAGAATCCAATAGAGAATCGCCACTGGATATCCGACTCGTACTCGCCAGCGCATCCAGAACTTTCTTGGTTGGCTCACGAACTACGCCTCAGGCGTCGTTCGACCGCGTCAAACACTTGCTCCACTGTGATGGAAAGCATGGACGGCGAGTAAGACGCGCCGCGACGATAAGTCGTTTCGCTGAATCGCGGATTTCTAACGACGGCATCTTCTTTAGAGTACGGCCCATTTCGCACCGGGTCGGTCGGTCCGAACAATCCGACCACCGGAGCGCCAAGTGCGGATGCAAGATGCAGCGGCCCGGTATCGGCAGAGACCACCAATTTCGCGCGCCGCAGCGCAGCCATCAGCGGACCTAGCTCAAGCGGCAGCGCAACTGGAGCAGGCTGCCCTGCGGAACGAATTATTTCTTGTGCCAACTCTTCTTCGCCCGGGCCAAACGTGACCATTCCGCGCAAACCATATCGCTCGGCAAGTTGGCGGTGCAGCAGTCCATAACGCTCAGCGGGCCAGCACTTGGAGCGCCAACCGCCTCCCGGATTCAGCACAAAATATTCCTGGAATTCGTGGGCGGCCAGTTCACGAGAGACGCGCTCGTCATCTTCCGGAAGAACCGCTAGCGAAAATCGCGGACCTTCGACCTGCGCGCCGGCGCGCTCGGCGAGCGTGAGGTTATGATCAACCTTATGCGGCCCGCGCGGGTTCAACCGATCCGTATAAAACACCGACGCAAGCCCTTCGCGCGCGTAAGTGCTCTGAAACCCAATTCGCCGCGGCGCGCCGGATGCGAAAGCCAACAGCGCGGATTTGTAAAGTCCTTGAAAATCGATCGCCTGCGTATATTTTGCCGCGCGCAACTGGCGCACCGCAGCCGAGATTCCCGCCGCGCTTTTGCCTTCCATTGAAATTACATTGTTCAGATCGGCGTTCCCTTCCAGTAAGCGCGTCCATTTTGAGTCGACAAGCCAATCGACACGCGCATCGGGAAATGTATCGCGAATCGCAGCGGCGGCAGGAAGCGCGTGCACAATATCGCCCAATGATCCGAGCCGAACTAGCAGGAAACGCGATTCAGACATCTTTCTGATCGCGTAAGCGGGTAAGAAGTTCGCGCGTGGAATGATTTTTGGAATCGCCGACAATCGCTATGCGAATTCCGAGCAGCGCTGCGAGCGTACGTTCCGGGACGGTGTCGGCAGTGTAGTCCGTGCCTTTCGCGTGCACGTCCGGTTGAAATTCGCGCAGCAGCGCGTTCACATCGAGTTCATCAAAGATCACAACGTAATCCACCGCGGCGAGGGCGGCCACCAATGAGGCGCGCGCACGCTCCGTTAAGATTGGCCGCCCCGCGCCTTTCAACGATCGCGTGCTGGCGTCTGAATTAATCCCCACCACGAGCAAGTCGCCTTCTTCGCGCGCCGCCTGCAAATAGCGCACGTGCCCCACATGCAACAGATCGAAAACACCGTTCGCGAACACAACTTTGCGGCCGGAGCGCCGATGCTCGTCCAGCACATCGTGCAGACCTTCGCGCGACAATATTTTTTCGCGGGTATCCATGGAATTCAGCGCTGCGCGGTAGCTTCGCGACGCAACACGGCTTCCAGTTCTGCGCGCGTGACAGTCGCGGTTCGCCGCTTCATCACTACGATTCCGCCGGCGTAATTCGCGAGATGAGCCGCCTCCAGATACGAAGCGCCCGCGGCCAGCGCCAGCGTAAACACCGCAATCACGGTGTCGCCTGCGCCGGTGACGTCCACTGGCGCGTCGGAGCCATAAATTGCGATGTTGCGCATGCGCGCTTCTTTGCCCGCGCTTTTCTCGAAGAGGGCCATCCCATCTTTGCCACGCGTGACAAGCAAGGTTTCCAAGTCCAAATCGCGCAGAGTTCGCTGGCCCAGCTCTTCAAGCTTTTGCATATCGTTTCCGACAGCGACGTGATAAGCGGCTTCGAGCTCGGGCTCATTTGGCGTCGCCGCCGTAATCGTTGCATCGCGATACTGGAGCAATCGATAGCGCGAATCCAGCGTCATGCGTTTTGCACTTAGCTTGCGAACTATTTCCGGCGACGCCGCCCCCAAACCGTAGTCGGAAACAAGAACAGCGTCAGCGCTCTTCGCGTTCTTCCGAGCTTTGCGCGTAAGAGATTCCTGGATGCTCCCAGGCAGCTCTTCCCGCGGCTCGCGATCGACGCGAAGAACCTGTTGCTCGGTGGTATGACTCCACCCGGCGAGATAGCGCGTTTTTGTTGTGGTAGCCCGGTCGCGCGTGCAAAGAATTCCCGAAGTATCGATTCGTTTCCGGCGAAAATAATCGAGCAGGATTTTGCCGCCTTCGTCGTCACCCACAACTCCCACGGGCAAAGCGCGTGCGCCAAGGTCGGCGAGATTGTTCACAGCGTTTGCCGCGCCCCCCGGGTAGGCTTCAGTATGGCGATGGCGCAGGATCAGAACGGGGGCTTCGCGTGATATGCGCGAAATTTCACCGGAAACAAATTGATCTAATACAAAGTCCCCGACTACACAGATTGTTCTGCGCGGAAAGGTTGCGACGATATCGAGAAGCCGCGTGAGGTCAACTGCTGTATCGGTTGCCTGCGCCGTAGCACCCACTTGCTTCTTTGAGCTCGGCTTAATTTTTGCCCGTTTCGTGCTCAACAAATCTCCTCGTGTCTGGAATTAACAGGATGCATTTTAAAGGTTGGTCGCAAAGTATCACAGGGGCAAGGAATGCGGCAATCCGCCAGCGGCTGTTTGGAACCAAACAAATCTAATTCAGCCGGCCGTCGTGAACCTCCGGCTGAGCCTTGCTCAGCACGGTCCGCCAGAATTCCTCTTCCCGATCCACGCGCAACGAAATCGCGCAGACCGATAAATCCATCGACGGCAAGGTTTCCGGCAAATTGAAACTATCTTTCTCTGTGCAAATCAGCCCGGTGGCTCCTGCTTTGCTGGCTTCCTTCTCGATCTCCGCCAAGTCGTCCGCGGTGAAGCGATGATGGTCGCGGAAAGATTTATGACCAACAATTTGAAAGCCCCATTCGCGTAAGTCGGAATAAAACGCGCCCGGATTGCCGATCCCGCAAAAAGCAAACAGCGCTTTGCCGTGCAGCTCCGTTGGCGTTAGCCGCGTGCCCAGACTTGCTCGGACCGAATCTAATTCCGTGTGTGCATAAAAAATCGGCGCGCTTGAATAGTGCCGCACAACCGACTCAATCGCCGGCGCATGGCTACTGCGCGTGATGACAATTACATCCGTGCGCTTCAGCGCTCCACGCGACTCCCGCAAACGCCCCGCCGGCAGCAAATGGCCTCCCCCAAAAGGCTTGCTGGCGTCGATCAAAACAACGTCCACACTGCGCGCGAGTTGCAAATGCTGAAATCCATCGTCGAGGATGAACCATTTCACTCCGCGACCTGCGAGCGCAAGTCCGTTTTTGTAACGATCCGCGCCAATTCCAAACAGTAGGCGGTCCGCGAGGCGAGATTTCAGAAGCTGAACTTCGTCGCTAGTCGAAATAGTCTCCGATCCGTTAGCTGCTTTAGATTCCGCCGCAACAGCCGCCGACTTGCCTCGATACCCGCGGGTAAGAATTCCCACGCTTTTGCCTTCTGCCAGCAGACGCTCGGCGATCCACAAAACCAGCGGGGTCTTGCCGGTCCCGCCAACAGTCAAATTCCCCACGCTAATGACCACGCCATTCAATCGCCGCTGGCGAAAAATTCCTCTGGCATAGGCCCTTGCGCGAAGAGCTGCCACGCCGCCGTAAATTAACGACAGCGGCCAAAGAAGTGACTCCTTGAACGTCACGCCGCGCTTCCCTTTTCTCCGCGCCCCACTGAATTTAATTCCTTCGCGCCAGTCCCGCCCACCGCTCTACTACCATCCGCAATGATCGACGCAATACGATTCAGCGAACGTGCCGTAGCCCCACGATTTCGTTCCGCGATATCGCGCGCGGCGTTGCCCATGCGTTCGCGCATCGCATTATTCTCAATTAGTTGCACCCACACTTTTCCGAGTTGCTGGCCATTCGCAACTTGCACGCCCGCATGCGCATCCAGAAATTGGTCTGCCATCTCGGAAAAATTTTCCATGGACGTTCCGAACACCGCGGGACGCGCAAAACACGCCGGCTCCAGAATGTTGTGCCCGCCAGCGCGAACCAGCGAGCCTCCCACAAACACGGCATCCGCCAGCGAATACAATCCGGCAAGCTCGCCGACTGAATCTAGAACCAGCACATCGATATTCTCGGGAAGAACCTCACCGAGATTCAGTTGACTACGGCGCAGAGTGTTCCAGCCAGCCTCCGCGGCAATTTTCTCCGCAGCGGCAAACCGCTCCGGCTTTCGCGGCGCAAGTATCAACAGCGTCCGTCGCCATTGCCGTTGCACGGCATCGTATCCCGCCAGGACAGCCTCTTCCTCTCCCTCCACGACACTGCCCGCCACCAACACCGGCCAGCGCTCCTGCTGCCGAATTTGTGTTTCGAGCCAGGTGCCAAACTCGCCGAGCGGCGTAGGTGACGCGTCATATTTCATATTGCCGGTAACTTCTACGCGATCTTCGGCTGCGCCCATGCCGACCAAACGTTTGGCATCCTCTTCACTTTGGGCTAAGAAAAGATTCGCCTCCGCTAACGTTCTGGCAAAAAACTCGCCAACGAGAAATCGCCAGCGCTCGAAACGCGCAAAGGATCTCTCTGAGATACGCGCGTTCGCGAAAACTACCGGGATACCCGCGCGCCGCGCTTCCCTAAGAAAATTTGGCCAGATTTCCGTCTCCATTACAATTACGACAGCCGGACGAATCGCTCGCAGCGCCTTCCGCACCGGAACAATCCAATCGAGAGGAAAATAAAAAATGGCGTCGGCGGATTTCAGCCGCTCGCACGCAAGCCGTTGTCCCGTTTCAGTGGTGGTGGAAACCAAAACCGCACGACCCGGAAATTCGTACTTGAGTCCTTCGACCAGTGGAGCAGCGGCTAGAACTTCGCCTACAGAAACTGCGTGGACCCAAATTGCTCCGCCTTCGCGAACAGAACCTGCTGCTTCGGCCGCACCGCCATTTGCAGAAGCGACGATATTCGCAGGCAGAATTCCCAGGCGCTCGCGCAACGCGCCGCGACGCTCACCGCGCCGCCACCCGCGCAACGCGAAGTACGGCGCGAGCACGAACATGCCTACCGCGGTGACCATGCGATATAAGAAATACATTGGAAGGTTGTGCCGTCGCGCCCTCAACATCATGCGCTTCACGCAGCAACTTCGCACACAAATTGGGTATTATAGTGGCAGCAACCCGGAAACATGCACAACTTCCCGCCGGCGCCGGGCATCGAAACGCCAGGCTGGAAAATTTCACTATGATTCGATCGAGCGGTTTAACCTTCGCAGGATTGATACTGTGCGCCAGCGCTACCTTCGCGCAAGCCCCTGCTGCGAAGCATACCCCCGACGGCTCGCCCGCGCCGTCGGTCGCCCACGACACTCACGAAGGTATGACTGTCCTTGCCGATCCCTATACCGATCGTGCTCGCGCAAAAGAAAAATTCGGTAAAGCGAATCCGGTGGACGTAGGAATTCTTCCGGTGGAAGTTTTTCTGCGCAACGAATCGGACCATCCCATTCGAGTGAATCTGGACACGATTCAGCTCGAAATCCATTTTCAAAATGGAGGGCAACAAGATATTGATTCGCTCAGCCCCGCCGATGCCGCCTACCTGATCGCGCATCCCAAGGGCCCGAGCGGACCGAAGCCGCCGCGCGTGCCGAGCCTTTCTCTTCCGGGCGGAGATAAAAAGGCCGCGCAAATGGAGGAGATACTTTCTCCGCTTGCGCTCGATGGCGAGATCGTTGCCCCGGGTACCACCGTTCGCGGATTTCTTTTCTTCGATCTCGCCCGCGACATGTCGCTCGCAGACACGTCGATTCTCTACGTTCCCGACGCCGTAGTCATTCCTGGCAACAAGCCGCTAATGTTCTTCGAAGTTCCACTCGCCAAACCTGGAAAGTAACGAACCTTTAGACTTGGCGACCATCGGAGGCTTTCGATTTTGACAGCGCGCCGTCAACTACATTTGAAAATTCGCTGTCCTGTTAGAACGGGAAACGCACCGTGCAAATGGCGACGTGGTTTGTCGGATGGAATTGCGTAACGGCAATCTCGTACCCACCGCCGGTGGCGAGTGCAAACCGGTTATGAATCTTAAATCGTCCCCGCACGATTCCCGGCGTTAGATACGCGAATGTCATCCCGTCATGCTCGCCCTGGTAATACTTCCATTTCCGGTCAGAATTTCTTCCACGAGTGATACTGAAATGTGTTATTCCACGGTTTCGTGCGCTCGATGGTCGCGATGTTCCCCGTCGGCAGGGTCACTCCCCAGGTGCCTTGCAGGTCGAAATCACTGAAGCCCTTACCGTAGGCGATCGTCAGTGTGATCACCGGACTCAGGTTGCCTTGCTCGTACTGTCCCGTCGGCACGGTCATCTGAAAAAACGCTGTCCAACGTATTTTTCCATCCAAAAAACATAGCCTATTCAGACGACATTCAGCAGCCTGGCGGGCAACGGGTGCGCCGCGACTCCGGCTGCGCGCGTGTGGCGTGGTGTTCTCGAAGTTCGCACTGCCGCGAAGGGCAGCATACCGCCGATCGCGCGCTTCAGGTACCCAGGTGGGCTCTCGACTGATGCCGCCGCGGAACCGATCAGAAGGCGAAACGAACACCGATTGTCGGAGCAAAGTTGCTGGGGTGGAGATAGGGAACGCCGGGGCCATGAGGAATGGCGATAGCCAGACCGCCGCCCACGTAGGAATACGCAATTCCGGCGTAACCGTCGAAACGCTTGGTGAAGTGATGGTCTACATAGAGCGACACCTCGTTGAGGGTGCCCGCGCAGGAACTGCGGAAACCGGCTGAGGGCGAGCAGGTCGGCGGAACACGGAAGTCGTTCTGCCGCTGTTGATACCACGACAAAGTGACGTCGGTCTTGGTGCCGTAAGTATATTTCACGCCCGTCCACCAGATCTGCACCAACTTCTCAGAATCAAGATTGTTGTCTTCGACCCCGCTCATAATATAGCCGCCCTGGTCCGTAGCGCCTACGCCCAACGGGTTCGACGGGTTATTCTGCCAGATGTATTCGTAGCCGGCGAAAAACTTGAATGGGTCCCACATATACTTGGCGGCGACCATAATGGCGTTGTTGTCGGTCACGATGCCGTATACGGTGTCGCTCGGGTCGATCAGATTGGCCCCGGTGATGGTATTTGTATTGATGCTGTTCACGGTCGACTGATATGGCGCCGACAGACTTTGAGGCCCCAGCAAGGGGTTCAATACGCTGATCGCCTGGTTGTAATGTTGGAAGACGAAGTCGGCGGAAAACTTGCCGTGGTTTCCGCCGAAGTCGAATCCATAGGCGTTGTTATGCGGCCTTTCCGGCGTACAGCTGGCGGCAGTCCAGCTTGTGGCGGCCGAGAAGCACCCGCCAGAACCATTGACGAATTTATACATCCCGCCGACATGAATCGGGCCATACTCGAAGCGATACTTTAGGGCGTCGTCCCAACGGCTGTCGTCGGTGTCGCCGCCGCCGGCCATCGTGCCGTTATACCCGATGTAGGAAAAGCCATAGCCGCCGCCGACCGGATCGTAAAGGAGCATCGCATCCGTGCCGAGAGAGCGCTGACGGCCGAAGGTCAGCGTGCCGAAATGGTCAGACGATACACCGCCATAGTATTCGTCATTGAAGGGTTGTCCCGCGCGCGCGCCGTCGATGGCTTCCGAATAGCTGCTCCTGGGAAGGCCGTTGTTGACGGTATTGGTGGCGGGCGCGTTGGCGAGCAGGCCGGACTGCGGATTGATGCCAGTTGAAGCGTTGAACACAACGGACCAGCCAGGAAGAAATTCTTCCTTGCCCCTGATGCCGAAACCGGTCTGTTGCAGGTTGTTCGGCGCCACGAGGAATCGAGAGCCGGCGCCGTTTCGGTTCACCAGAGACTCGCCTTCATAGTTATAACCGTTTACCGGTAAGCCGTGGCTGACCCAGCCGACGCCGACGTCATACGCACCGTACAGCGTGATGCCGTGCCAAGTCAGCGTGCAATCGGTGGTGAGGAACTCGTGGCCGCTGGTGCAGGGGTCGCTGGTCCTCGGCACCATTTTAATGTCGACCGTGGCTCCCTGGCCGGCCGACAAGCTGATTCTCGCGCGCGTTTCATCGGCGAATCCTTGTTTTGCCGCTCGAATCTCGAAGCGACCCGGAAGCAGGCCGGAAGCCTGATAGCGCCCCCCGCCGTCCGTTGCTACCGTGCGCGTTTCAGCTATATCGACGTTCTTGATTGTCACCGCGACATCCGGAAGGGCTGCGCCGGTTTGGTCCGTCACCACGCCGGAAAGGCTCGCTCCCGTGGTGTCCTGCGACGCTTTGGTCGAATTGTCCGCGGCTGTTATTGAAACCAGATTGCCGCCAGAATGCTGAGCACTCGTGGTAATCGGTAAACAGATCAAGACACCCGTCAGGAGAAGGAAATAGAAGTTGAGTTTCATAAGAAATCCCTCAGTTCTAAATTATGTGCAACACACCCGGCACAAGGCATACGACTTTATGTGACTAAAATTGTCAAGTCAATATGCTAATAGGTGACTGTACGGTGGGGACCCTATATCCTGCGCGGAAAAGAGCGAATTTAAGGCCGGATCAAACGCGAATGATCATCACTTCGGTGGATTTCACAAGCGCGGCCACTTTCTGGCCTTTCTGGAGACGCATTTCACGCACCGCATCTGCAGTAATAATGGATGTGATGTGCTGCCCGCCAATCGAAATACTCACTTGCGCCATTAGACCGCTTACCTTCACATCCGTCACGCGCCCTACCAGTTGATTGCGCCCACTGATACGCCTGTAATTGCTGCGACGCTCCGGGACCTCTGCGCGGTTCGACTCGCGATACAAGAACTTGTCCATTTCTTTTTCCGGCACCCGGTGATGGCCACCGGCTGTCTTCACCGTCTTAATTTTGCGCTTATAGATCCACTGCTTCAGCGTAGGGTAGCTGACTCCCAGCACTTGCGCCGCTTCGCGTGGCGTAAATAATTTGGGGTGATTGCTCATAATGTCGTGCTCGCTTTCAGGGATGCTAGTCTTGAACGCCTCCGCGTGTCAAATAGCCCCCCCCAGAGGGTCGAATTCGCTGGTCCTGTTGCGGTAAAACGGCTTTCGTAGTAGCCTCGCGCGCATGCCCCAAAAAGCCAGCCGAACGTCCCGCAGGCAGGGGATCAAGAGTCCGAAAAGGAGAGGTCGCAAAATGGCATCCGCGGCGAAAGACCCCAATCCGTCAAATAAGGAAGCTCCCGAAGGAGCAAATGTAGACAAGATACGCGATATTTTGTTCGGTTCCCAGATGCGCGATTACGAGAAGCGTTTCGTGCGCTTGGAAGACAACGTCACCAAGGCCATTGAAGGCCTGCGCGAAGACATGACCAAGCGCCTGGATACCTTGGGCGCGTTTGTGCGGCAGGAAGTCGATTCCCTGAGCACGCGGCTTAAGAGCGAAAAGTCCGAGCGTACCGAAGGACTCAAAGAAATTTCGCGCGAAATCAAGGACGGCACCAAAATCATCGAAAAAAAGCTTTCACAGCTTGAAGAGCAGATGTCCGACGGGCAAAGCGAGCTCCGCGCCAAGCTTCTCGAGCATTCCAAGTCCGTCTCCGCGGAAATCGACAAGCTACGCCGCGACACTACCACCGCGCTGAACCGCGAAGTGGACGTCCTGCGCGACGAAAAAACCGATCGCGCATCTCTGGCGGACTTGTTCAACGAATTTTCCCTGCGCCTGAAGAACAAGTTCGAATTGCCCGAAGAGTAGGAAGCGAGCGAAACGCACTCACATGCTCTTGGCTGGGACGCAATCCGAGTCCCGCCGGGAAAACCGGATGGTCTAACATGGCCGACCAAGCTCATCGCCGCGCTCCCGCAAATCAAACGGAAGAAAATCCTTCAGCCAATAATCACGCCTACGAAGAGCTTCGCCATTTAATCATTGCGCCCGAGCAGGAAGAGCTCGCGGATATACAAGAGCGCCTCGACGATCGCGCCCGGCGCACGCAGGATGTCAGCTCCGTTGTCGCGGAAGCCATTAGCATGCGCCGCGATCAGCATGGCGAACGCGCTTTGGCCCAGGCTCTCGCTCCGACGGTGCAGGAAACTCTCCGCGAATCTGTTCGCCGCGATCCTCACCCTCTCGCCGACGCCCTATTCCCCGTGATGGGTCCCGCTATCCGGAAATCCATCAGCGAAGCCCTTCGCGGGATGCTCGAATCGTTCAATGAAGCTCTCGAACATAGCCTTTCCGCTCGCGGAATCAAATGGCGAATCGAAGCTTTGCGCACCGGAAAACCTTTCGCCGAAATCGTGCTGATGCACAGCCTGCTGTTTCGCGTGGAGCAGGTTTTCCTGATTCATCGCCACACCGGACTCGTCCTCAGCCACGTCGTCGCGCGCCAAGTCGCCATCCAAGACGCCTCCATGGTCGCGGGCATGCTATCCGCGATTCAGCAGTTCGTACGCGATTCCTTCGTTTCCAAGAATGAAGAATCGCTCGACAGTTTAAATGTCGGCGAACTCGAAGTGTGGATCGAAGAAGGTCCTGACGCTGTGCTCGCCGCCGTGATTCGCGGACACGCTCCGTCGAATTACCGGCTCACCATGAAAGAGGCCCTCGAAGAAATCCAACAGCGCTATAGCTCTGCTCTGGAAAACTTCCAAGGTGACGCCACGGCATTTCTTTCCGCCGAAGAACTCCTCACGCGTCTGCTCGCCGCGCAACATCGCGAGCCGGCAGCAACAAAAAAACCGCGCGCCGCGCTGGCGACCTTAGCGATACTGGGCCTCCTGCTCGTGGCTTATTTTGGCTACTCCATATATCTCATGTACGAATGGTCGCGTTTTCTGCACGCGGTTCGCGGACAGCCCGGCATCACGGTGATTTCCTACGACCGCGAAGGCGGCCGCTACCACATCCAAGGTTTCAGGGATCCCCTCGCGCCAGATCCAAATACCTTGCTCCAACAAGCAGGCCTCGATCCGCAAAACGCGCAGTTCGATTTGGCGCCATACTATTCTTTAGACGACACCATCGTCGCCCAACGTGCCCGACAGTTATTGCATCCCCCCGAAGGCGTCACGCTTTCTGAAAACCACGGCGAGTTGCGCGTGGAAGGAACTGCCGCGCCACAGTGGATCTCCCGGGTCCAGGAACGCGCGCCTTATATTGCCGGCGTCGCTTCGGTCGACACCTCGCATCTTCAAAATTCTCATCTGTTGCAGCTCAACGCTCCAAAGAGCGCGATCGAATCGGTGATATTTGTATTTCCAATCGGGCGCGCCGAGCTTGAACCCGGCCAGGAAAACACCGTCGCTCAAACGCAAAAACAAATCCGGGACATCGTCGCTCAAGCCACCCGTCTCGGCGAACAAACAACCGTCGAGCTCACCGGCCACAGTGACAGCACCGGCATCGAGGGCACCAATATGCTGCTCAGCCAGGAGCGCGCCGATAATATTCGTGGCACTTTGATTCGCGGTGGCCTTCCGCTTGAAAATCTGCATACCCGGGGCGTTGGCACCTCGCAACCACTGCGTCCCGAAGACACGGAAGAAAACCGTCGCCTAAATCGCAGCGTCACTTTCAGAATCACTTTCACTCCAACCTCTTCGGGAAACTGAGCGAGCGCTCGAATGCTTCAAAAGAAAATCTGCATGCTGGGCTCCTTCTCCGTTGGCAAAACCAGCCTGGTCCGCCGTTTCGTCAAAAGTATTTTCTCTGACGCGTATCAGACCTCTATCGGTGTAAAAGTTGATAAGAAAGTAGTTCGCGTAAACAACGAAGACGTCACCCTGGTTTTGTGGGACATTCACGGCGAAGACGTGTACCAGAAGATTCACATGTCCTATCTCCGTGGCATGTCCGGCTACCTGCTCGTGATTGACGGCACGCGCCGCCAGACTCTCGAAGATGCTCTCGCCTTGAACCAACGCGTAATGCAGGAAGCCGGCAAAGTTCCTTCAATCCTCGTTTTGAACAAAAGTGACTTAGTCGATAAATGGGAAATCGATTCCGCGCGCGAATCGGAACTGGCCGCCGCTGGATGGGCTATGCTTCGCACGAGCGCCAAAACAGGCGCTTCCGTCGAACAGGTTTTTGCGCAATTGGCCGCCGCCACTCTGGCTCAATAAATGTCCTCGAATTCTATTTTCGAATCGTTCCTCACCAGCCAGGGCTACGCATTGTTCGAATCGCTGGGCAAAGGCGAATTCTTACCCCTGGGCGATTGCCCCGCATGGTGTCGCGACATCTTCGAATTGCATTCTCGCAACCCAAAACGCGTGCGCCTGGACGGCCATTCTCCTTTCCTCGAAAATTTCCTGGTGGACGCCGAAGATTTCTGGAATTCCAAAGCGGAAGGCTCCGTCAGCTCCGGAAATTGGATCGAAGGTGATAAGACCGGCCGCGCAATTCCGCTCGAAGCCTTCGCTCTCTCCCTCGATAAAAGGAAGATCCTGATCCTGCGCAATCTTTCCGCACACTTTGCCGAACAACAGCGATGGTTTCAAACCGCCCGCGATTCCCTGCTGGCCCACGAACAGCTCCTCAGCGAAATCCAAAAGAAAGAAATTCTGCTGCATTGCATCGTTCACGACCTTTCGCAACCTCTTACCGCCATCAGTGGCTGTTTTAATTTGCTAGGTCTCGAACATTTGCCTCCCCCGGCTGGAAAATATGTGGAAGCGGGCCAGCGTGAATCCCAACGCCAGGAATTGATGATCCGCGGCATCCTCTCCGCGTTTTCCGGCGACCTTATCGCGCAGCAATCTTCGGACAAGAGCAGCGCGCCGGCTCCGGATCTGGCCGCTTGCGCCCAACAAGCCATCGAAGAATTTTCTTCTGCGTTCAAAGATAAAGGCGTCAACCTTCGCTTCGCGCCTCCGTCAAACACTTCATCGGACTGGCATGTAGTCGGCGATGCACCGCGCCTGGATCGAATCTTCGGCAACTTGCTCGAAAATACTCTGCGTTACAGTCCTCCGAATTCCACAGTCACCATCGGCGTGGCAGAGCAAGGCGAAAGCGTTCTCGCTTTCGTGGATGACCAAGGCCCGGGCCTCCCTCCCGATTTGCCGCCCTCCCAACTCTTCGCCCTTTTCTCAAAAGGTAAAAGTCATTCCGGCAAAGCAGGCCTCGGCCTCTATTTCTGCAAAATAACAGTAGAACGCTGGCGCGGAACGATCGGCGCGGAAACGCGCGCGCAAGGCGGCTCGCGCTTTTGGTTTCGGCTCCCGCGCGCGGGCGCGGAATCGCTTGCAGCAACAGCCGGAGACGAACACGAAGATCGCGCCACAAATGTTGCGCCGCCGCCAACTGCTCGCCGCAGCCCGCCGGCAAAAACGCTGCGCATTCTGGTCACCGAAGACACCGAAATAAATCGCGAGCTCGTCAGCGAACTGCTCACCAAACGCGGCCACTCCGTCATGACTGCTGCGGACGGAATCGAAGCTCTCGCCGCGCTTGAACGTAATTCATTCGACGTTGTCCTGATGGACGAGGAAATGCCGCGTATGAACGGCCTGGACGCCACTCGCGCCATTCGCAAAATGGAAACTTCTACTGGCCGCCACCTTCGCATCGTCGGCTTCACAGGAAACGCCACGGACGAAGACGCGCGTCGCTGTGTCAACGCGGGCATGGACGCATTCATAGCCAAGCCCGTTCACATGGACAAACTGTATCAAGCCGTCGAATCGCAGACGGAAGCATTGCAACAGATCAGTCAAATGGAATCCGTACCTGACACCCCGGTTCCTGCGAGCAACCTACAGCCGATCGCAGAAGACGACAGCGTCGCGGCGCACCTGCATCGCGCCACCGGAGGAAACAAAAAACTGCAGCGCTCCCTGATCAGAACCTTTCTGGCAGACGCGCCCAAAACTCTTTCTCGAATTCGCCACGCCATCGCCAAGAAAGACGCGCAGAAACTCGCCAGCGCCGCGCATGCCCTAAAAGGATCTATCGCAATCTTCGGCGCTGCGAAAGCAGTTTCAATGGCGCGTGGTCTGGAAACTATGGGACGTTCCGGCCATTTGTTCAACGCCGGCCCGCAGTTCCGCGCGCTCGAATCCGAATTCGCGCGCATAAAGCCGGAACTTCTCGCGATTTTCCCCTCGCCAAAGCCCAAATCGAAGATCACGCGAAAAGCAAGATCAAAATCCCGGCGTGCTCGCTAGCTACGCAGTACGTCAACTCCGCGGCATGCTGACTAACCCGGCATAGTCTTCGCGCCCGAACTTGCCCGCTACCGCCTCGAGCGCCATACTTCATATATGGTTCTTGTTTCACAGTTCCACCGCGGACTGACGCGCGCAATTTCTATTGCAGTGCTCGCGCTTTTCGCATTTTTCCCCGCTCTGCGTGCCGACGAACTAAAACTAAAAGACGGCACAACCATAAGCGGCACCATCGTTGGATTTGAAGAAAATTCGTTCAAAGTGAAAACAAGCTACGGCTTCGCTGAAGTGCAAAAAGACCAGGTCGTATCGATTGTGATTTCTGCCGGCGCAAAAAAGAAAGAATCAGAGAAGAAATCCGAGCCCGTATCCGACGCATCAGCCGCCGCGGAGGCCCCCGCAACCAAACCCTCAAAGCCAGCGCCGACTGTTGCGAACAATTCAGCGGCCGCAACAAGTTCCGCCGCGCTGTCTGGCTCAAGCGCGCCAACCCCGGAGTCAAAAACCGCAGGCAAGCCCGCAACGAATGCTGTTGCGCCCAATCCCGCCACGGCGAGTGTTTCGCCGCCAACTCCGCCAGCGCCAGCGAAACCTGCGCCGCCCGAACCTATGCGCGAGGAAGTAAACGGCAACAGCTACGTCAACGACACCTACGGTTTTCGCATGTACAAGCCGCCCGCGTGGAAAGTGATTGAAGGCGCGCGCGCGCTTTTGCCGGGCTCAATCACCGCGATGGGCACTGATGACCAAAGCACATATCTCTTGATCGGCCAGCAGAGCGGCGCATCACAATCTGTTGCCACCGATATGGATGCCACGGACCGCCGGCTCCGCGAAATTATGGAAAACTTCCGTCCGCTGGACGAAAAACACATCACCATTTCCGGCGCGCCGGCCGTCGAGCGCCATTTTCGCGGAAGCGTTGACCAGCGCGATTGGTCCGGCGTGGTGGTGTACATTCCCCACAATTCGCATCTCTACACGATTTTCGGAATGACCATCGCCGATACCGACCTCGTTCAGATTCAAGAAAACGTCATCGCCCGGGCCATCTCCAGCCTTCAATTCACCAAATGAACATAGATATCTGGCGCTTGCAACCAACCTTTGAGCATGCGTAACTAATCTTCTTGTGCCGCTGAAAATATCCATCCTCGCCACAGCAATTGTTCTGGTGATTTTTGCCGCCGCAGAAGCCCACCTAACAAAAGTCCAGGCGAAGCCTGGCGATGCTACACCTCCCGTTTTCTACCGCGACGTTCTCCCGATTTTTCAGCAGCATTGTCAGAACTGCCACCGCCGCGGAGAAATTGCGCCTATGCCGCTGGTTACCTATGACGAGGTCCGCTCGCGCGCGCACGAAATTGCAATCGCCGTGGCCAAAAGAAAAATGCCGCCATGGTTCGCCGATCCGCGCTTCGGCCATTTCTCAAACGATCCTTCGCTAACCGAAGCGGAAATTCAAAAGATAGTGGCATGGGCCGACGCGGATGCGCCGGCAGGAGATCCCCAGGGCGCGTCGCCTCCGCGCGAATGGGTGCAAGGATGGAATATTTTGCAGCCTGATGTAATCGTCAAAATGCCGAAGCCAGTCGCGCTTCCCGCTCACGGCGATATCGAGTACACCTACGAAATCGTGCCGACCGGTTTCACGGAAGACAAATGGGTCCAGATGTCGGAAATTCGTCCGTCATCGCGCGAAAACGTGCATCACGCCGTGGTTTATATTCGTCCGCCCGATTCGAAATGGCTTAGGCATGCGCCCGTGGGCCTACCGTTCGCCGCTTCCGATATGACGGACGAAGATAGCCGCCACGGCGCGCACTGGACTGACAGCGATATTTTGCTGGTGTACGCGCCCGGAAGCTCGCCGGATAATTGGCCCGCCGGCATGGCCAAATTCGTTCCCGCCGGTTCGGACCTGGTTTTCCAAATGCATTACACCACGCATGGCCACGCGGCCAGCGACCAGACCAGCATCGGGATCGTCTTCGCCAAGAAGCCGCCAACTCAGCGCGTGATCACCTTGCAACTGACCAACGATCACTTCGTCATTCCTCCGGGAGCGGATAATTATCGGGTGGAAGCGCGCGGCACTCTCCCCAACGACGGGACTCTGTTGAGTTTTTTTCCGCATATGCATCTCCGCGGAAAACAATTTGACTACAACATTGTCGGTGCCAGTGGAAACATCGAAACTCTTCTGCGCGTGAATTATGATTTTTACTGGCAGCTCAGCTATCGGTTAGCCGAACCGCGCTTGCTGAAGGCCGGTACCATGCTGCAAGCCGTCGCGCTGTACGACAATTCACGCAACAACCTGCACAATCCCGATCCCGACGCTTCCGTTCGATGGGGCGACCAAACTTACGATGAGATGATGGTGGGATTTTTCGATGTAGCGGTCCGCGCCGATCTGGATAAATGGAAATACTTTATCCGTCCCGGCGCGCAGCCCGACAAGCATTAGCGCCGGAGACTTAGAATTTTGTTACTTCGCTGAAATGGAAGTCGCGCACTTTCATTGCCGGAACCACCATCTCGAACGATTCTTCTCCGGCAGCGCGCACAGCCGGACCCAGCATCTCCACATTCGAAAGCATTTCGAGCACGCTTTGATTGAAGCGAAAATTTCGGATTCCGCCGGCGATGCGCCCGTTTTCAACGAGAAAGGTGCCATCGCGCGTCATGCCTGTAAGGATTTTCTCATACGGGTCCACTTCCCGAATGTACCAAAGCCTCGTTACCAAAATGCCGCGCTCCGTCGACCGAACCATGTCCTCCACAGATTTGTCTCCGCCCGCGAAAACCAGATTCATCGGCGCTTCGCCGAATTCGTTTGGCAAAGGCAGGCCGTGACCGGTCGGTTTCGTTTTCATTTTTTTGGCGGTTGCACGCGAGTACACCAGGTTTTTTGGAACACCGCGGTCCACCAAAAGAATTTTCTGCCTCGGCAATCCTTCGCCGTCATAAGGCGCGCCGAGTTGGAAAGCATGGTAAACGTCGTCCCACAACGTGATGTTCTCTCCGAAAATCTTTTTGCCCATGCGGTCGTTCAGGCACGAACGTTTGTCCAGCACCGCCGTGGCGGAAAAATCGTAAAAAAGCGAACCAATAATGTCGAGCACGGCAGAAGGTTCTAAAATAGCGGTGTAGTTTCCCGGTTCCAGATCGCGCGGCTTGCGCGAAGCGATCGCTTTGTTGCTGGCTCTGTCGGCCAATTCGTCCGGGTGGATGTTGCGAATGTCCGGCGAATTCGCCTTGGCCCAACCCGAAGAATTATCTTCCAGAATCGTTACCGAGAATTCAGCGTCGGTATACTGATGGTTGGCAAACAATCCCTCCGAATTCGCCAAAATGGATTGATGCACACCGCTGGAAAAAATCCCGGCCGCAGTCTGCTTGGTCTTCTCCGCCAGTTTGCATACGCGAGTCACGGCGCGTGCGCGGTCCAGGGGGTTTTCCGTAGCCGTAGATGGAAAATAACGCATAAGTTTTTGATATTTTTGCGGGCCCAGCATGGGCAGCAGGTCGGGATTTTCGGGTTGGTGACGCGCCAGTGTCGCCGCGGCCGCCGCTACACGCCGTAGCGATTCCTCATCGGTTTTATTCGTCGTCGCACGTGCGGTGCGCCCATCCACCACCGCTCGAACCGAAATCGCCAGAGTATGCTCCGCCACATTTTGGTGAATGGTGTTGTTGGCGAAGCGCGTCAGCGCTTCGGTGACCGAGTCAATCTCAATTTCCGTCTCGTCCGCTTTGCTGAACCCGATCACTCGGTCTGCAATGTGTTGCAGTTCGGAAAGCGTAAATCGCGCGTTGTTTTCAGCTTGTCCCGCCAAGCCCAGCGCAGATTGCGTGTGTGCCTGGGCGCCTTTCAGTCCGCGAGCGCGCGACGATCGCGATTTTTTCTTCCCGCTTTTCATTTTTAGTGTTGATTCCTACTTGGCAAACGCCACTCCCACTTTTATATTCCGAAATCTCGACGGCGATGCCCCATGCCCGGTGCCCATGGTCTGCATCGGCTGCCCTTTGCCGCAATTCGGCGTGCCCCACAACGTCCAATGATCGCGAGCGCATATCGCGTCACAACTATTCCAAAACTCGGTCGTAATCCCGCTGTAACTGGGATTTTTGATCATGCGGCCTTTTTTGCCGCCCTTAATTTCCCATCCAATTTCTGTTGAAAACTGAAAATGGTATCGCCGGTCATCGATGGACCACGATCGATTTGTCTCCATCAGGATTGCGTCGTCGGTGTCGGCGATCAAGTCGTCGTATTTCCACGTCCCGGGATTCAAACTGATGTTCGTCATGCGAATGATCGGCAGCCGGTTCCAATTCTCGGTGCGCATGGTCCCGCTCGAGCGCGTTTCGCCAATGGCCGCCGCAGTTTCGCGATTGCTCAGGTACCCCGTAAATAGGCCATTTGTAATAATGGGAGTGCACTGTGCCGGCACGCCTTCGTCGTCATACGCAAATGTCCCAAGCCCGGGACCGTGTTCCAACCGCGCGTCTGCCACCACATTCACAATGTCCGACCCGTATTTCAGTTTGCGCAGTTTATCCACGGTGAGAAAACTCATGCCCGCGAAATTCGCTTCCTGCCCAAGAACGCGGTCCAGTTCAATCGGATGCCCCACCGATTCGTGAATCTGCAAACCAAGTTGCGAACCGCCCAAAATAATCGTGCTGCTCCCCTCCGGACACTGAGCCGCAGAGTGCAGCGCGACAGCTTCTTCACCAATGCGCTGCGCATTGCCCACGAGATCAAACGACTCGATCAGCTCGTAACCTTGCAACGAATGTTGCCCGCCAAAACTATTCGGATACGACCGCTTCTGAATTTCGCTCTTGGCAAACGAAGTGGCCACCATCCCTGCTCCCGACTGCATCTTCACTTGGTGAATCGTCGATCCGGTGCTGGAGACGAAAAGCTGATCGATCTTGCGGAACATCATCGACCCTTCCGCCAGCGTCACGCCTTTCACCGCAAGCATTTCTTTGTCTGCGCGCAGCAGCAAATCGATTTGGCGTTCTACCGGAATGCGGAACGGATCTTTTACGAAGGGATTTTGCCAAGTGTCTACATAAACTTCTTCGGCCGCGAGCGCAACGTCCGCATGTTTCGCAAGCGCGGAAGCCTTTGCAATGTTCACCGCCTGCGCCGCGCAAGCTTGCACGCCCTCTCGCGTTAAGCGGTCGGTGGATGCAAACCCCCAAGCGCCGCTCGCAATCACGCGAATGCCGATTCCCAGCGACTCGGATTCGAGCAGCGTCCCAACTTCCCCGTTTTTTGTGGTGATTTCGCGCTGGCGAGTGTCCATCACGCGCGCGTCGGCGTATGTCGCTCCGCGAAGTTTTGCCGTTTCAATTCCCCAGGCGGCCCAATCCTGCATCATGCGCGCCACACCCGCATGCCAATTTTCTGTCGACAATTCATGCAAAGCATCTTAGGGATTGCCCAACCGGAATACAAGCAACTCTCCGCGGGAATGTTCGTGTGCGCCGCCATCTGGGCGGCTCTTTTGATTTGCTGCGAGGTTGCGAATTCGTGGGCGAGTTTCCGGGCTCAGAAGGCTAATTCTCTCGGTCCAGAATAAAATCGGGGACCGCCAGCAGCGCACGCCGATATTCGTTATCAGGTAGTTCGCTCAAACTAGCCTTCGCGCGGCAAACGTACTCACGCGCCAACTTCTGAGCGCGTTCCAAGGCGCCAGTTTCTTTCACAAGTTTTGTAATCTGTTGCGGAAGCACGCTGTGAAAATCTCGCTCTTCCAAGACTTTCGCCACCAGACGTCGTCCATCGCCATTTGAATGCAATTGCGCGTGCCCCGCGCCATCGCCATTTCCATCTGCGGAACTCAGCGCTACAGCCTGCAATGCAAAAATCAGCGGCAGCGTCACTTTCCCTTCTTTCAAATCGCTCAGCACCGGCTTGCCCAATTTCTCCGGCGACGCCGTGAAGTCCAGCAAATCATCCACCAGTTGAAACGCCAGCCCCGCATTTCGCCCGTATTCCGCGAGCGCATCTTCCACCGTTTTCGGCTGCTTGCCCAAAACCGCGCCCAGCCGCGAGCATCCGCTAAAAAGACAAGCCGTCTTGCGATAAGCCAGCTCCGTCGCTTCCACTTCGTTCAAATCGATCCGTCCCAGCCGCGTAAGCTGCAGCAGTTCGCCTTCCACCATGTTCTGCGTCAGGTCGATCAGAATATCGAGAATCGAGAAATTTCTTTCGCGCAGCGCCATTTCAAACGACTGCATGTACAGCCAGTCGCCCGCCAGCACACTCATGTGATTTCCCCAGCGCGCATTCGCGCTAGGACGCCCGCGCCGCGTATCCGCCCCATCGATCACGTCATCGTGAATCAACGTGGCGCTGTGAATCATTTCCACCACCGCGCCCAAACGAATCGCGCTCTCGCCGCGATATCCCGACGCACCCGCAGCCAGCAAAAGCAGCGCAGGACGCAGCCGCTTTCCACCACCTTCGCACAAATAACTGGAAATTTCGCTTACCGGCTCAATCGCCGCGCCGTTTTGCGCCGCGATTTCCCGTTCCACGAGCGCCAAATCCTCGCGGACTAACTCGAAAATCCCCTTCACCATCTGGACAGCGAATGCCATCCTGAAAATTACCTTGGCGGCGCCGGAGAGGCCGGGGCGCTGAGCCCGAAAAACCTTCTGAAATTCGCAGCCGTCGTGGCCGCGACTTCTTCTGCCGTTGAGTTTCTCACATTCGCCAACGCTTGCGCTACCTCCACGACGTTGGCCGGCTCGTTTCTTTTTCCGCGCTTTCCCTGCGGCGGCAAAAACGGCGAATCCGTTTCCGTCAGCAAACGCTCCATCGGCAGCTCCCGCGCCACTTCCCGCAGAGGCTGCATCTTCGGATAAGTCAGGTTCCCCGCAAACGAAATCAGGAACCCCATTTCCAGCCCGCGCTGCGCTTCCGCAAGCGTCCCGGTAAAGCAGTGCAGAATGCCGCCAAGCCCGGTCGACTTCCAGTTCTGCTCCATCAGTCCCAGACAGTCGTCCCACGCATCGCGACAATGAATCACAATAGGCAGCTTCGCCTCGCGCGCTTGCTCAAGTTGACGCCGAAAAACCTGCTGCTGCACTTCGCGCGGCGAATGGTCGTAGTAATAATCCAGACCCATCTCGCCCCACGCAATCACGCGCGGATGCTTCGCCAATTCATCCAGCCGCGCAAAATGTTCTTCCCTAGCCAGCTGCGCCTCATGCGGATGAATTCCAATCGTCGCGTAAATCCAGTCGTACTCTTCTGCAAACGGAATCGCCGCGTTCAGCCGCTCCGGCCCGCTCCCGCTTCCAATAGCCAGCAGCGTCTCAACCCCCGCAGCTCGCGCACGCCCAAGCATCGCCGCCCGATCTTCATCAAATTGTGGAAACTCCAAATGCGCATGTGAATCAATAATTTCCAAAGTATGTCCCATTTGGAAGTTCAACAAATAAAAACGCTGTGATCCCGACAGAGGCCGATTTGTGGCCGACGAGGGACCTGCCTTTCAGCCAGCTACTCGCTAAATTCGCTGACGTCAAAAGACTCGCCGGGTTTCGGTATTTGTAGCGGCAGCCTTCAGGCCGCCGATTTTTGTCAGCTGCTTACTCGCTTCTTCTTATTCTTCTAGTGCTAGCATTACCTCACCGCGCACAAAAATTGGGCTGCGCATTGTGGGTCGCGGCTTTAACCGCGACATAAAAGACCGGCGCGAAGCGCCTACCTTTGCACAGATTCACCAGCAGCAAGTGTCTTCGTTCCGTTTCCATCTTCTATCGCGGAACGCAATACGTCATTTCACCTTCGCGCCCGCTGGAATTTCCTCCGCAAACGTGCACAACACCGCCTTCCCATCCGGCCCCGCCGACGCCGCCAGCAGCATCCCATTCGACTCCACCCCGCGCATCTTTCGCGGAGCCAAATTCGTCACCACCACAACCTTGCGCCCCACCAACTCTTCTGGCGCATACGATGGCGCGATCCCCGCCAACACCTGGCGCACCTCGTCGCCAATATCCACCATCACTTTCAAAAGTTTGTCGGCACCGGCGACTTTCTCTGCCGACTTCACCACGCCCACGCGCAACTCAACTTTTGCGAAATCCTCAATCCCGATTTTTGCCGGTACAGCAGGCGCTGCGCCAGCCGCAGTTGCCGCAACCGCTGCTCCAGCTCCCGACGCAGCAGGTGCCGCTCCTCCAGCGGACGTTCCTGCCCCCGGCGCTCCAGCCGGAATGGCAGCCGCACCAGCCGCCGATGTTCCAGTGCTAGCTCCTTCCGCCGGCTTTTTCGTTGTAATCGTCGATGCGTCTGGCTGCGTGCTGCCCGGATTCCGAATTTCGTTTTCCATGGTTTCAATCCTCTCCCGTGCTTCTTTTTTGTCAATGCGCGGAAAAACCCCTTCAGGCTTTCCAATCTTCGTTCCAGATTTCAACTCTCCCCACTTCAGCTGATCGATTCTCACATCTTCAATTTTCCCCGCCTGCCCAAGCTGCCGCCAAATTTTCTGTGTAGCATGCGGAATCACCGGATGGCCCAAAACGCAGGCAATGCGCAAAACATCCGCCGCCGTGAAAAGTGTCCGTTCCAGTGCTTCACGCCTAGCAGGGTCATCCGCATAGGCCCACGGTTTTTCGGCGGCGAGAAACTTATCGCACGCAGCAACCAGTCCCCAGACCCTTTCGAGCGCTTGCGAAAATTCGAAACGATCGTAAAGCTTTGCAATCTCGCCGAGATTTTCGCCCTTGAAGGTTTCCGCCAGGTTCGCGCCCGAACCACCACTTGGCATCACGCCACCTAAATTTCGCTCGATCATAGTGAGCGTACGATTCGCTAGGTTTCCTAGCCCATTAGCCAAATCGGCGTTGTACCGCGTAATCAACGACTCGCGCGAAAAATTCCCGTCCTGCCCGAACACAACATCGCGCAGCAGGTAATATCGCAGAGCATCATTCCCAAGCACTTTTACAATCGGCTCGGGATAGGCCACGTTCCCCTTCGACTTGCTCATCTTTTCCTGCTCAAACAGCAGCCACCCATGCGCAATAATCTGCTTTGGCAACTCAATTCCCGCTGCCATTAAAAACGCCGGCCAATAAACCGCGTGGAATCGGATAATCTCTTTTCCCATCGCATGTATGTTGGCTGGCCAGAAACGCTCGAACTCCGCGCGCTTCTGAGCGTCCTCGCTTTCGAATCCGATGCCGGACATGTAGCTCGTCAGCGCGTCATACCACACGTAAAACACATGCTCCGGATCGTCCGGCCACGGAATTCCCCACTTGATCGATTTCCGGCTAATCGAAATATCTTTCAGCCCGCTTTCAACGAAGCTCTTCACCTCGTTGAACCGGAAATCCGGATGCACAAAGTGCGGCGTGTTTTTATAAAGCTCAAGCAGCTTTTGTTGGTACGCCGAAAGCCGGAAAAAATAATTTTCCTCGGAGACAAGCTCCCCCGGCCGCCCGCAAATCTGGCAATCCGCCGGCTCCGCTGTATCGCTCACGTAAAGATTGTCGTAGATACAGTAGCGTCCCTCATATTTCGCTTTGTAAATGGCTCGTTGCGACGGCTCCAACTTCTTGTCCCGTTCCTGAGTGCGCCGCACCAGATTCTGCACCGCCCGCGCGTGTCGCGGTTCCGTCGTACGAATGAATTCCGTGTTTGTGATTCCCAGCAACTTCCACAACTCGCGGAAAATCTTTTCATTTTTGTCCACCAGCTGCTGCGGCGTGATTCCCAACTTCTCCGCCGCGCGCTCGATGTTCACGCCATGCTCGTCGGTTCCCGTGAGGTAGGCCACGTGATACCCGCACATCCGCTTGTAGCGCGCGATCACGTCGCACACAATCGTGGTGTACGCAGACCCCACATGCGGCCGCGAATTCGCATAATAAATCGGCGTGGTCAGGTAAAACTTCGGCATCGACATTCAGTTTTCTATTTCCTATTCTAAAATTAAAGCAGGTACGACGGACTGCCCGTCGCGACGGGCCGCTCGGAACGATGGGCCACTCCGCGACTTGACACGATGCCACTACCGGAAAGGCGGGGCTTCAACCCCTTGAAGCCACCGGGCAATGACGCACACTCCGGAGCACGTCGAAATCACGAATCCAGCTCCGCAAACTACTTGTGCGTCTCTTTCTGCTTCTGAAATTCGAACGACGCTGCCGCAATCACCTGTTTCAGCGGAATCCCCTTTTCCGCTGCCAGGCGCTGGCAATCATCATATTCCGGCGTGGCATTCAGCACCGACCCATTCATTCGCGAAATTTTCATACGCACTTCGCCAAACTGCGTTTCCACGCGCACCACTTCCCGGTCCAATACTTTTCGCCGCACATCATAAGTCCGCACACCAATCGTAGTCGTCTCTCGAAACACCAAATCGATCATCTTCGCCGTATGCACGGACTCGCAAAGAATCGTCAACAGCACTCCCGGCCGGTTCTTCTTCATCTGCACAGCTGTCGAAAACACATCGAGCGCTCCGGCCGCCAGCGCCCGCTCCACAAAATACCCATAGATCTGCGGACTCATATCATCCAGATTCGTTTGAATCACACTTACCGGCGCGTCCCAATGCTCCCCGGCCTCGCTGGTGGCATTTTCCCCAATCAGTATCCGCAGCACATTCGCCTTCTCGGAAAAATCCGCGCTTCCTGCTCCATACCCCACAGCGCGCAAAGTCATCTCAGGAATCTGCGCATAGCGAGTGGAAAGCGTAGTCGCAATCGCCGCACCCGTAGGCGTCACCAGCTCTCTGGAGATACCGCTGGTGTACATCGGAGCGCCGCGTAGCAATTCCGCCGTGGCAGGAGCGGGCACCGGAAGCAGCCCATGCGCCGTCTTCACCTGCCCCGCGCCCACCTCCAGCGCCGAGCATGCAAACTCATCGGTCCCCAGCAGTTCAAATCCCACCGCCGCTCCCACAATGTCCACAATCGAATCCACCGCGCCGACCTCATGGAAATGCACCTCTTCCAACGGCACGTTGTGAACTTTCGCTTCCGCCTCCGCTAGGCGCGTGAAAATCCGGCGCGCCCGCTCCGCAGCCCGCGGCGCAAGCCCCGCCTTATCAATTGTCCCTAAAATAACGGACAAGCCGCGATGGTGATGCCCCTCAGATGATGCAACCTTCACATGCGTCGCAAAAATCGCCCCGCGCTTCACTTCCTCCGCCGAAATGGACCAGCCCTCCAACCCCAGCTTGCGCAACTCCGCTTCAATCGCGCGCAGGTCGGCCCCAGCATGGACCAGCGCTCCAAGCACCATGTCGCCGCTAATCCCCGAAAAACAATCGAAATACGCGATCCGAACAGTCTTCATATCCGCAGGCCGCGAGTCCCCGCAAATCCTTGAAAAAACGATACTAGTCTGGCCTCCCCACCCTGTCAAATCTTCGCGCCAGACCGCTCCGGCATGTACCTTGTAGTAAAAGCACGTGAGAGGTATCATCGTGCCATGTTCGATTCCTTGAACCTTCCGCCAATGACGTCAGGTTTACCCCGCTTTGGTGGGTCGGGATGGCCCTCGGTCTCCCGGGCTGCGGAATCATATGGGTAACTAAATACGGCTGCATCGGCGGCATTTTAATCATGGCATCGATAGCGGTACTCTTGTTTGCGATCGAGCGTTCACGAAGAAGGATTTAATTTGACAATGTTCGAATCAATTGAGCGGTCTGAAAATGACATTAGATTTACACCTCTTTGGTATATCTCCGGCGCGCTAATACTGGCTGCTGGCATCACGCTGTTTTTCACCAGTCATCGAGCCGTTGCGGATATTCTCAACATAGCAGGATGTCTGGTATTAATTTTTGCGGGCTTACGGACTAAGCAGGAAACGACGAAGCCGCTGACGCTGGGATTGAGCTCTCCCCGCGACAAAACGACTTTGCCGTGATGATTTGTAAATCGTATTTGCCCAAGCCTCGAAACTTCTTCTCGTTTTTACTCTCGAAATCCTTCGTGCACGCACACACGTACGACTCCTTGAATTTCGTTTAACGACGTGCTACCGTCCGGCGTGATAAAAATTAGATCATTGATGATAGAGTTCGGCGACGCCGCAGAGTTGCCCTCCCCCTCCCGCGCCAAATTTGAATCTCACGGCCACTTTTCGCGCTGGCTAACCGGCAAGTTAAGTCGCCACATTGCGGAATTAAAACGCACCCTAAGTCATAGAAAACAAGCGACACCGTCTCGCTCAAATCGCCAAAAAATTCAATTCTGCCCTGCGCGCTTTTTGCACTCCTACGCGCTCAAGACCGGACTGGCTTTTCGAAGGGCCACGCATGTATAGAGTCCTCGAAAATCGAATCCGCAAAGCGCTAAAGCACCACATCCGCGAGCGCTACAAAATTGACGTCCCGGTCGTCCTCGCCCGCCCCCCGCAGCTTTCCATGGGCGAAGTAGCCTCCCCCCTCTGCTTCGAGCTAGCTAAGCAGATGAAAAAGCCGCCTCGCGCCCTGGCGCAGGAGATTGCAAAGTTCCTGAAGCCGATCGAAGGAGTAGCGCGCATCGAAGTGGCCGGCGCAGGGTACCTGAATTTATTTTTCGACCGCGCCCAATTCTTTCGCCATGCATTAGAGGAAGCCGGACACCAATCCGCAGCTCCGGCCGAGAACGCAACTAAAACCGTGGTCGAGCACACCAGCATCAACCCAAACAAAGCCGCGCACATCGGACACGTTCGCAATGCGGTCTTGGGCGACACCTTCGCGCGACTCCTGCGTTACACCGGCCGCCCGGTTGAAGTCCAGAATTACATCGACAACACCGGCGTGCAGGTCGCCGACGTAGTCCTCGGCTTCCTGCACCTCGAAAAAAAATCACTCGCCGACGTCAAAGCCTTGGCCGCCGCGCCCAAATTTGACTACCTCTGTTGGGACCTCTACACCCGCGTCACGCAA
Source organism: uncultured Acidobacteriota bacterium (assembly GCA_963714785.1). Classification (GTDB taxonomy): domain Bacteria; phylum Acidobacteriota; class Terriglobia; order Acidiferrales; family UBA7541; genus Palsa-295. The sequence goes on along the minus strand of CAVQQE010000011.1, from coordinate 76,136 downwards.
TGGCTCGCCGAAGACAAATCGCGCCTCGAACTCCGCAACCAAACTCTGCAAGAAATCGAAGAGGGCCACGGCGACGCAGCGAAAATGGGCGAAGTGGTGGCCACTGCCATCGTGCACTGCCACCTGCGCACCCTCGACCGCCTCGGCATCGATTACGATTTGCTCTCGCAGGAAAGCGAAATCCTGCGCCTAAAGTTCTGGGACGCCGCTTTCAAGATGCTGAAGGAACGAAACGCAATCCAGCTGCCCAGCTCAGGAAAAAATGCAGGCTGCTGGGTGATGCAGCTTCCATCTGAACGCGACGGCGGTGATGCAGGAACGAAAGCCGCCGCAGAAAATCCGGAAGCAGCGCCCGAGGAGCCGCCGGAAGAAGCCGAAGCGAAAATTATCGTTCGCTCCACCGGCACGGTCACTTACGTTGGCAAAGACATCGCACATCACCTTTGGAAGTTCGGCCTGCTTGACCGCAATTTTCATTACCGCCGTTTTCACAAACATCCCGACGGCCACGAAGCCTGGATCACCTCCAGCGACCGCGACGACCCCGGCGCTCCCACCTTCGGGCACGCGCACGATGTGTTCAACGTGATCGATTCGCGCCAAGCCTACCCGCAGCAAGTCGTGGTCGCCGGGTTGCGCGCCCTCGGATACAACCAAGAGGCCGACCACCTGAAACATTTTGCCTACAACGTCGTCGCCCTCACTCCCCGCTGCGCACAGGAAATGGGCTACGAAATTCCGCCGGAAGACGCCAAGAAGCCCTACGTAGAAGTAAGCGGCCGCAAAGGCCAGGGCGTCAAAGCCGACGACTTGCTCGACCGCCTTGAACTAAGCGCGCGCGCCGAAGTGGATTCGCGCCATCCCGAATCATCAGAATCCGAACGCGCTGCTATCGGCCATGCCATCGCCATCGGCGCTTTGCGATACTTCTTGCTGCGCTTCACGCGCTCCACGGTCATCGCATTTGATTTTGAGGACGCACTCAGCTTCGAAGGTGAGACCGGCCCTTACGTCCAATACGCCGTCGTCCGCGTAAACGGAATTCTGCGCAGGGGTGCGGAACAGGACCCCAGCTTCAGCGCAGAAAATTCACAAAATATGGAAAAGTTGAAAAGCGGCGCACTGGATGTCTCGCGTTTTCTCGTCGGACCGGAAGGCGATTTGCTGTGGGATATTGTCTTACTGGCAGGTTCGCTCGACGCGCGCGTTGATCAAGCCGTCTCCGCGCAAGAGCCAGCGTTTCTCGCGCGTTTTGCATTCGAACTCGCACAAGCTTTCAACGTCTTCTACCACAAACACCACATCCTGTCGGAAAAAGACCCGGAAAAACGTGCCTTCCTGCTGCTGATCACGGCGTTGGTTCGCGAGCAACTAGTCACCACACTCCGAATCATGGGCATCACCGCCCCGGAGAAAATGTAGATTCCCTCATGCCCACGGACATGGAATATCTCCAAACGGTGGTTGGAGAGCTCCAATCCAAGGGTGTGACATCCGAAGAGGGTCTAAGCGACGATGAAGTCCATCAAGTCGAACGCAATTATGAACTTAAGTTTCCACCTGATCTCCGCGCTTTTCTCCAGTTTGCAATCCCCGTTTCCGAATCGTTTCCCAACTAGCGCAGAGGTTGGGTGGCGCGACCGATCCTAGAATGGCAAGATCAGACGCCCATCCTTCGCGGTCACAACTTGGTTCCCATCCACGATCCGCTCGCAGGGCCTGCCGATGGCATCTGTTTCGATATCGAGAACGACGCGTTCTGGATGGATGAGCGGGGAGCCAAACCGGAGGATTTATCAGCCGCATTAGTGATAGCTCGGAGGAAGCTTGCGCAAGTTCCCAGACTAATTCCTGTCCATTCACATCGTTTTCTTCCCAGCGAGCCTTGCGATTCTGGCAAGCCTGTTTTCTCCGTTCACCAAACTGACATCATCTACTACGGATTTGACCTCGCGTCTTACCTAGCCCACGAATTCAATACTTCTCTGCCCGAACGGGTCACTACAAAAGCGCGAGAAATCTCGTTTGGGAGCAAACTCGCACGCTAATCAAGTGTTCCTACAACTTCAGCGCGAAATCAACGATGGAACGAATTGCGACGCCGGTCGGCCCCTTCGCCAGCCAGGGACGGCCTTCGTCAATCCAGCACGTCGCGGCGATATCGAGATGTATCCACGGCGTGTCCTCGGCAAATTCCTTGATGAACCAAGCAGCCGTGATTGCGCCGCCGCCTTTGCCGCTGCCGGTGTTGCGAATGTCCGCGATATTGCTCTTGATCATTTCCTGGTATTCGTCGTCCATCGGCATGGGCCACATTTTTTCGCCGACGGCCTTAGCGCTTTCCAAGAACTGGTCAAGGTATTCGCGCGGCGTGCCAAACGCGCCAACGTGCACGTTGGCCAGTGCCACCTGGATGGCTCCGGTTAACGTGGCTGCATCAATCAAATGGGTAGCGCCCAATTTGCGAGCGTACGTAACGCCGTCGGCGAGAATCAGCCGGCCCTCCGCGTCTGTGTTGATAATCTCGATGGTTTTTCCGGACATGGCCACTTGCACGTCGCCAGGCTTTTGCGCGCGCCCGCCCGGCATATTTTCCGTGGCCGGAATCACCGCGATCACCGGCACACTAGGTTTCAACGCCGCAATCGCGCGCATGGCACCGAGCATGGTTGCGCCGCCGCCCATGTCGTACTTCATTTTCTCCATGTTGTCGGCAGGCTTAATCGAGATGCCACCAGTGTCAAATGTGACGGCTTTGCCCACCAAGCCAAGCAGCGGTCCTCCCGGCCGAACATTTTCTGGCGTGTAACGCAGAACGATCACGCGCGGCGGTTCCACGCTGCCCTGGGCTACACCGATCAGCGCCCCCATTTTCAACTCAGAAATTTTGCGCTCGTCGAGGATTTCCACCGCCAGCCCAGCCTCGTTGGCCATGGCCTCGGCGCGCGCTGCCAGCATGCGAGGAGTGAGCCGGTTAGAGGGCTCGTTAATCAGGTCGCGCGCGAAATTCGCCGATTCGGCGATGACGCGTCCCTGTTCGATTGCGGCGGTCAGGTTCGCGCCCAGACCTTCGTCAAAATTCGCCAGCGAGACAGATTGAATTTCGCGATTGGGCTTCTTTTCCGTGTGGTATTTGTTGGACTCGAAATCGGCGGTGATCAAACCTTCCACCACCGCTTGCGCTGCATTCGGCCCGCGCTCTCCCTCTTGAGTGACGAACACGAATTTCTTCACCCCGCGCGGTTTCAGATAGCGCAGCGCGGTCCCTGCGATTTTCCGTAAATCGGTGGTGGTAAATTTCGCCCGCTTCCCTGCCCCGATCAGAAGCAGCCGTTGTGCGCCCAGACCGGTGGGAAAATGCACGAAAACAATCTCATTGGGCTTGCCCGTCAATTCCCCGCTTTCCACCAGCGAGGCCAACTGGCCATTCATGGAGTGGTTTATCTCGCCGACTACTCCGTCGAGCTTATTTTCTTGGTCGAAAACGTAAGTGACAATTGCGTCGGTAGAAATAGAAGAAAACTTCTGTATTTCCAGTTGGATCCGCATGTTCCCCTTTTGAATTTATCGCCGTCGCGAGCGGAAAATCGCTTCGCTGGCTTCTCGTTTGGCTTCTTTTTGACGTTCAGATTCGCGGCGGTCGTGGAATTTCTTTCCTTTGGCCACGGCCAGTTCGCATTTTGCAATGCCGTCGCGAAAGTAAATCTTGGTCGGAACGACGGTCATGCCTTTTTGTTGCGTTTGAACCAACAGTTTTGCAATCTCGCGCCGCTTCATCAACAATTTTCGCTTGCGAAGAGGATCGTGATTGCGAAAGCCTCCCGGAAGATACTCGGGAATATGACAGTTTACCAGCCAAGCCTCGCCGCCCCGAATTTCGGCGTAAGCGTCGCGCAAGGCGCCTTTCCCTTGGCGAAGTGTTTTTACCTCCGTGCCAACGAGCACCAATCCGGCCTCCAGACTATCGAGCAAGTGATAGTTGTAGGAAGCGGCGCGATTCTGCGCAACAATTTTCACGCCCTCGTGTTGAGATTTATTGGCGTTCGATCTCACGTTCACCATGATAGCCGCCGCACACAATGCGCTGCAAGTCGCAGATTTGAACCTATTTCGCAAAGCTTCGGACAATATTCATTTTCCTGTAACCCGAAATCCGTACTCAGTTCGTCTAATGTAACGTTAAGTAGCACAACGCGGACGTTTCCTTGCTGCATCATATAGCGGGTGTTAAACTCCTTAGGGTTTCAACAATCCCGCGCTGGGGGGCTTTTTTGCATCGATTAGGTTACTTGGCAGTTTTGGTCGCTATGGCCGCTTTATTGGCCGGCTGCCCGAAGTCGAGTTCCGAATACTCCGCAGGCCGCAAGGCCGAAAACATTCAGGATTACGATACCGCGCTAGTTCACTACGAAAGAGCCCTTCGGGATGATCCCACGAACGCCGAGTATAAGCTGCGCGCCGAGCGCATGCGCTATGAGTCCGCGATATACCACATCAAACAAGGGCAGCTGGCGATTAAGAAGGGCGACCTCCAACTCGCCTTAGGCGAATTCCAGAAAGCGCAACTAATCGATCCCTCCAACGCTGCGGCAGACCAGGAAGTTAAGAAAACGATGGATCTGATCGCACAAGCTGAGGCCGGGGCGACTCCGCCTGTCAATCCTGCCCCGCAGGACGACAACGAGCTACTTTCCGCGCCTCCCATGCTAAAACCGCTTTCGCGCGAGCCAATCAATTTGAAAATGACCAATGATGCGCGCGTGGTTTTCGAAACCATTGCAAAACTTGCGGGCTTGAGCGTTATCTTCGATCCGGATTTTACCGGTAAGCGCGTTACGGTGGAACTGCCAAACGTCACACTGGAACAAGCGTTGGATGCCGTGTCGCTGACAAGCAAAGCGTTTTGGAAGCCGGTCACTCCCAGCGTGATATTCGTCGCGCCAGACCAGCCGCAAAAACGCAAAGACCTGGAAGATGAAGAAGTGCGTACGTTTTACGTGTCGAATACCATTACCGCGCAGGACCTGACCGAAATCGTCAACGGTCTGCGCCAGCTTCTGGATTTGCACCGGTTACAGCAGGTAAACGCGCAAAACGCGATTGTGATTCGCGACACCCCCGACAAACTTGCGCTAGCTGCAAAAATCATTCGCGATATTGATAAGTCAAAGCCCGAGGTTTTGATTCACATTCAGGTGCTTACAGCAAGCGTAGATCGGTTGAGAGATCTCGGAGTTCTTCCGGGTCAAAGCATTTCAGTCGCATTCACGCCACGCACAAATTTTCAACCAAATTCAACAACTACAACAACTAGCACGACGACGACTACAACCACGACTAGCACCACGAGCACGACCACGACGACCGGAACTCAGATAACCCTGAATAATCTAAAGAAAGTAGGCTGGGTGGATTGGAGCATCACGCTGCCGGGCGCACAGGCTAATGCGATTTTGACGGATACGGAAACGAGGATCGTCCAGGATCCGGAAGTCCGCGTAACGGATGGACAAAAGGCTACCCTGAAAATCGGGCAACGCGTTCCAGTAGCAACGGGAAGCTTTCAGGCCGGAGTGGGCGTGGGCGTTACAGGCTCGGCGGGCGTGGTGAACCCCCTGGTCAACACGCAATTTCAGTATATCGATGTCGGCGTGAACATTGACGTGACTCCGCGCGTCCATCCCAATGGCGATGTGAGCATGAAGCTCACCGTGGACGTTTCGCAAATCGTGGGTACCAGCAGTATCGGCGGCATCAACCAGCCGGTCATTGGCCAGAAGAAAGTGGAACATGACATTCGCTTGAAAGAAGGCGAGACGAGCGTATTGGGCGGCTTGATCGAGCGCACGAACACAAAAATAATTAACGGTATACCCGGGCTTGGCGAAATTCCGGCGTTGCGCTATTTATTTTCCGACAACAGCCATGAAATCGAGGAAGACGAAACTCTAATCGTGCTTACCCCGCATATCGTCCGATTCCCGACTTTTTCCGCGGCCAATTTACGATCGATGGCGGCCGGAACGGATTCGAATGTGCGAGTTTATCGCGAAGATTCCGAAGTTCTACCTGATGCTAGCGAGGTGACGCCGCAGGCTGCTGCTGCGAGTCCGCCGCCGGCCGTCGCTGTTGCACCTTCTATGGTGCCGACTTCGACGCCGCCGCAGCAAGTTGGAAACGCTGCCGCTCAACTTCACTTTGAGCCGACTTCAACGACCATGAAAGTTGGCGATACCACGACACTCGGCCTGGCGGTTTCCAATGTGACCGATCTTTACTCCATTCCTCTTCTGGTGCATTACAACCCTGCGGTAATACAGGTAGAAGAAGTACGCAATGGAGGATTCCTCTCCGGCGGAACGCAAGAGATTGCTATCGTGCAGCGAATTGATGCGCAGCGCGGCGAGATCGTGGTGTCTGCCACGCGCCAGCCGAACACGCCGGGCATCAATGGCACGGGCACTCTGCTTGGTTTCGTGATTAAAGCGGTTGCTCCGGGCAATGCATCGCTCCAGATTTTGCAGGTAAATGCGCATGACTCGCAGCAGCGGACCATCCCGATGGTGTCCGGAGAAGCCACGATTCGGGTGCAGTGATGGGATTGAGCACGACTCTTCGCCTTCAAACGATTCTCTGTAGTCAAATGTTTCGAAAGCCTCTGCGCTCGCGTTTGTCCCTATCCGGAACCCTTCGGCGCTCGCGCGTCGTCGATGGCGGCATGACTCTGCTTGAGCTGATCCTTGCCTGCGCGATTCTTATGGTTCTGGCCACCGCTGTGGTTCCGTTAGCGCGTGTTACTGTAAAGCGCCACAAAGAAGATCTACTTCGCTACGACTTGCGCCAAATGCGTGACGCCATCGACCGTTTCAAGGACGCTTCGGACAAAGGCCAAATTCAAGTGCAGGCCGGCACGGAAGGATACCCGCCGGATTTGCAAACGCTCGTTCACGGCGTGCCATTAACCGGCGTGGTGGGCAAAAATATTCATTTTCTGCGTAAGATTCCGCTGGACCCCATGACCGGCACCGCCGACTGGGGAATGCGGTCCGTTCAGGACGACACGGACTCGACGTCCTGGGGCGGCCAGGATGTATTTGATGTATTTTCGAAGTCCTCTGGAACCGCACTGAACGGCACAAGATACTCACAATGGTAAGTGGAAGCTGGAGTTGATGAAATGACACCGCGAAATAATTTCAAGGCGAGAAAAGTTCGAGGGGCCAGCGGATCTGCTCAGCGCGGATTCACGCTCATCGAGTTGATGTGCGTAATCGCAATTATTTTGATCCTGGCGACGATCAGCGCGGGCCACTATGAGAAATCGGTGGTACGCGCCAAAGAAACGACTTTGCACACTGACCTGAAAGTGATGCGCGATGCCATACAGCACTACACCGAAGATAAGGAAGCCGCGCCGTCTTCACTCGACGATCTCGTTTCCGCGCACTACATTCAACAGATTCCGACCGACCCTATGACCAACGCAAAGGATTGGGTCACGGTCTCGGAAGATTTCGACGTCAGTCCGGAGCAAAGCTCGTCCGGCATTACAGACGTGCATTCTGCATCAGACGCAGTTTCTCCATTCGAAAACGACCCCTACAGTTCGTGGTAGCCCGCACCTCGCGTGAGTGGTGAAAAAGGCCACGAGTGGATCTGGAATCCTGGTTCAATAGTGTGGAGTTCACGCAGCGATGGTCGAGCCCATGCCACCTCCGAGAATCACCAGATCAAATTCTTCCGCTGCATCTTGCTAGGTCCCTGTCCGGAAGTGTTCTTCGTACCCTTCATGCGGACTTTCCTTTCCGAGCGACAGGTTCACTCTTGGCCTTCATTGACTTCATCAGCGCGGCAGACGATGCTCCTTCCAGCGACAGTCCATAGCCAACTTCCCGCACGATGCGCTCCTTCAACGGTTGAATAAAGTGGATGCGGGTGTTGCGGCGCGTCACTTCCGGAGCCTTCAAATACAGCTCCGCCAATTCCCGCGCCCTACTGAGCGCTTTGCCGTTCGGCACAACTTCGGCAACCACTCCCCATTCATATGCGGTACGCGCCGTTAGCGGCTGCGGGTTCAGCAGGAATGCCTCCGCTCTTCCGGCTCCGGCGCGGTAACTCCACGTCGTAAAGATGCCGTCACCGGGCGCAACACCCGCGCCGAAATGCGCTACATCCTGGAATGTCGCACCCTCCCCGGCCACAATGACACTGGCAAGTAGCGCGTAGTCTGAGTGCACATGGGCGCGTCCCTCGATCGCCGCGATGAACGGCACGCGGATGTTGGCTATGTTTTCCAACACCTGAGTACCTTCATCGTGGATCTGGCTCCAAACGCCTGGATCGGCGACGTCGCCGAAAGAAGTCCAGTCGACATCGGTAATGAACTCCCCGCCTGCGCCGGTCAGGATTACGATCTTGTTCGCTCGATCTTGCCCGATGCGGTAGAAGGCATCGACAAACTCCGTGTGAGCTTGCGCGTTCATAGTGAACGGGCCGCCGTTGCTGTGGAATTCAGCAAGCAGCACACCGTTGGCATCTCGTGTCAGTTTTAGGTTGTGATAGGCAGCGAAATAGTCATTTTGAAGTTGCATCGTATTCTCCTCTCTAAACTTCGCGTTGGACGTATTGGAAGATGAAGCGTTCGCTACTAGCGTGGTGAGGTTTTACGCAATATGGGACGGCGCCCCGGGCGGCCAAATGAACGCAAGACTGCCGTGGGAATTCCCTTCTGGCGGTCCACAATTTCATGCGCAGCTTCTCCAAATCTTCGCGGGTTTCTACTTTGTCGATCCCGGCGAAAAACGATTTTTTGACTTCGGCAACGGAAGCCACATACCGCATGATTTTGCGTTTTTCTTCATAAGCCACTTTATACCAGGAAAACAACATAATCGTCGCTTTGCAGAGGCAAGCATATCGCACGCTTTCTCGATCCGGCGCCTGCGCGTTTCCGGTTGCTTGGCTGAGCTTATCGAGAAAATCCAGTCCCGGCGCGCCATTGCTGTGATGTCCTGCCACCCTGCCTGCGCCAGTGGGGTGGCTGCAAGGGCTTTGCGTAGATCCGTTGGCACCCTGATCTCCGGTTCTTCTCCGGCCCGCGCAATCTCAACCGTTACCGTGTCTACAGCATCTGCGCCTGCGGCATCGCGCATGGTTTTGTTAACCCTGAGCCAGTGACTTCCTTTGCCGTTCGGTTCGAGAGCGGCTCGAAAAGGGAAACCATTGATAGTTCCCTCCACCATTGTCATTTCTCGTGATGGAAGCTTCGCACTCGCGTTCTTGGGCAAAGTTAGAAGGGTCCAGGATCCAATCTTTTCGGTTGCCTTAGGCCGAACCAACTTGGCACTGAAGCGAATCGTGGACTTGGTTTCCTGCAGCTTAGGCAGTTTCATATAAAATAGATCCACAGCTGGCTTCGAGGTCAAGCATATTGCGCTCAGGGGGCTACAACGAGATCGCCCGCAGCACGAATGACCTCGCCGGTGATCCAGGCTGATTCGTCTGACGCCAGGAACACCGCCAGTGGGGCGATATCGGTGACGCGACCGAGCCGGCCGTGAGAGAATTTGCGTGTCGCTCGCGGGAGGCTTCCATGATCAAGGCCCGAGCGGCTGCCATCGCTACTCCGCATTGGAAGACTGCCGTTCGCCAAAGTAAAAATGATAATGGTTTCGGCATCTAGGATTAAACCGTTCTCGGCAAGCCGGACAGCATGACTCGCACCGCATGTACTGATGTATGGTTAGCTCCACGCCGCAGCAGCCACAGAGTATCGCTTTTTGCGTCCATTCGCTCTCCGGCCATACCTCCATCCGGTGATCGGCGAGCACATCATGACAATCTTTGCACGCATAGTAGACACCGCAACACTTCGTCTTAATCGCGATGATGTCGGTCGGACCGTGATAATGCTCGCAGCGTGTCTGCGAATCCAGATTGACACCACGCACATCTGAAAGGTTGGGATTCATTGGACTCCAAGCGAACAGATTACAGCACCCAGCCATGACTCGCTGGCCATTTAAATGTAAACTGATGATCAAGAGCCAGATACGGTGCGCCAGGCTTCAATCCAACCGCATCCTAAAAAGCGTACTAGACATATACAATGCTTATCTATCTATTGGCATTTGTTGGCGGCGTCCTGACGATCTTGAGCCCGTGTATTCTTCCGGTGCTCCCATTCGTATTCTCGCGCGCGGATCAGCCGTTTCGTCGGTCCGGTTTGCCCCTGCTGATTGGCATGGCGCTCACTTTTTCGCTGGTGGCGACGGCGGCGGCATTCGGCGGACATTGGGTCGTACGTCTGAACCAGGGTGGGCGCTTCGTGGCGATCGCCATATTCTTCGTTTTGGGACTAACCCTGCTTTTTCCGCCGCTTGCGGAAGCCCTGACTCGACCGCTTGTTCAGGCGGGCGCCAGACTGCAGGGTGGACCATCGAGTGAGACCAGTGTCGGAAAATCATTTGTACTCGGGATTTCCACCGGATTACTTTGGGCTCCTTGCGCGGGTCCTATTCTGGGTCTGATCTTGACCGGAGCGGCGATTCAGGGCCCGGGGGCACGCACGTCTTTCTTACTTCTCTCTTATGCACTCGGCGCCGCGACTTCTCTCGGCATTGCGCTGCTTGCAGGAAAAAAGGCGTTATCCGTCATGAAGCGCTCTCTGTCTTTTGACATTTGGGTCCGCCGAGGACTCGGCGTCGCGGTCATCATGGGTGTGATCGCCATATCGCTGGGTTGGGATACGAAACTGCTGGCCAAATATTCTTTCGTGAATACCGCAAAAGCCGAATCGCATCTGATCGGTACACTTGGTCCGGAGAAAGGCGGGCTCACCCCGATCAGGGCAGCCGATACTCAACTTACTCTTCCCGACGAAGGGCCAATGCCGGATCTGAGCGGTGCAGTTGGCTGGCTCAACTCCCCGCCATTGAGCAGCAAGTCCCTGCGGGGCAAAGTCGTGGTGATCGATTTCTGGACCTACTCCTGCATCAACTGTCTGCGCGCGTTACCCTATGTGGAGGGGTGGGCCGCGAAATACAAGGATGCCGGTCTCGTAGTCATCGGCGTGCACACGCCGGAGTTCGCGTTTGAAAAAGAGCGCGCAAATGTGGAAAAGGCCGTGCGCGATTTGAAGATCACTTACCCGGTTGCTATCGACAGTGATTACAGGATCTGGCGGGCCTTCAACAATGAGTATTGGCCGGCTCACTATTTTATCGATGGCCAAGGGCGGATTCGGTATCACCACTTCGGCGAAGGCGAATACGACGAGTCCGAGCGTGTGATTCAGCAGCTTCTCAAAGAGAATGGCGCAAAGTCGCTTTCGACGGGAGTGATTGACGTCACCGGCGCCGGTGTTGAAGCGGCTGCGGATAACAGAAACGTTGGTTCACCAGAAACTTATATCGGATACAAGCGTGCTGAGAACTTTGCTTCGGCCGAGCCTATAGCTCGGGATTCACGCAAGACGTACAGCCCGCAGCCGCGGCTTTCGCTGAATCAGTGGGCCTTGGGCGGCGCCTGGGACGTAGGGCCGGAAAGCGCGGTACTTCAGTCTGTCCCTGGCAAGATTGTCTTTCGGTTTCATGCTCGCGATCTTCATTTGGTGCTGGGACCGTCGAAGAATGGCAAGCCGATTCGCTTCATCGTCAAACTTGATGGAACGCCTCCTAGCGAGGATCACGGCGCCGATACTGACGCAGCCGGCGCAGGCACGGTACAAGGGAACCGTCTGTATCAGCTTATTCGACAAAAAGGTGCTGTGGAAGATCGAACATTCGAAATTGATTTTCTCGATCCGGGCGTGGAAGCGTTTGCTTTCACGTTTGGATAAAATCGGGAAGTGAGGGGCCATTATGTTTTCATCGGACCAGAAGGACGATCAAAACCCTAGTTCGCCTAGCCGGCGAGTGTTCTTGATTGCCAGCGGAGTAGGGGCTGCCGGGCTTGTTTTGTCATATTTTCACAAGAGCGCGCCGGTTCATGTGGAAGCGGCGGCTGCGGAGCTTCCGAAAATGGTGAAGATCGTGGAGTTTACCGACGCAGGCCAGCGCAAAGACACGGTAACTGTTGCTCGAATTGTAAAAACCGAAGAAGAATGGCGGAAGCAACTCACGCCGGATTCCTTCGAAGTAACTCGCCTGTCCGGCACCGAACGCCCCTACACGAATGAAGATCCCAGCAATCATCAGAAAGGCGTATTCCGCTGCATTTGTTGCGACACTGCGTTGTTTAATTCCAACACCAAATTCGAATCCGGCACGGGCTGGCCGAGTTTTTGGGCGCCTATCGCGAAAGAGAATGTCTTGGAAACCACGGACAACAGCTTGTTGATGGTGCGAACGGCTGTTTCTTGCCGGCTGTGTGACGCGCACTTGGGCCACGTGTTCGACGATGGCCCGCGTCCAACCGGTTTGCGTTACTGCATGAATTCGGTGGCAATGAGATTTGCCAAAGCATCGTAGAGATTTGTCGGTGGCCGCAGGAATTCCCTGCCCCGGCTTTTGATTAGAGGAGATATAGCAATGAAACATTCAATGACGCCGATTTTGACCGTATTGTTCGCCGTGTTGGCGCTCTTCGTATGGACGCGCCACTATTACACGAGCGCAGCCACGGTAATTCCTGATCCCGCGGTGGACGAAACGCTCGCTCTGCAAAAAGGCCAAGAGACGGTTGTCGTCGCAGGAGGATGTTTCTGGGGCATCCAGGCTGTGTTTCAGCACGTGAAAGGCGTTAGCAGCGCGACTTCCGGATATGCCGGCGGAACGGTTAAGAATCCCGACTACGAACAGGTCAGCACCGGAGAAACGGGTCACGCCGAGTCAGTTGAAATCGTGTACGACCCGTCGAAGATCACTCTGGGACAGCTCCTAAAAGTATTCTTCTCCGTTGCGCATGATCCGACAGAACTGAATCGTCAGGGTCCGGACACCGGTACGCAATATCGCTCCATCATTTTCTTTACGAGCCAGGATCAGCAGCGAATCGCCCAGGCCTACGTACAACAGCTCGATCAGGCCAAAGTTTTTTCGCAACCCATCGTGACCCAGATCGTTCCGTTCAAGGCTTTCTATCGCGCCGAAGACTACCACCAGAATTATGCCGCAGAGCATCCGAACAATCCCTACATAGCGACGTTCGACCTACCCAAGGTCAAAAATCTCCAGCAACAATTTCCTGGCCTCTATGTGGCCAAGCGCTAAGTCTTGCGCTCGTGCACACCCTCACATTCGCGAATCTGTATGAAGCTTCCGCGCGGCCTTGACGCCCCTTCCTTGTGTGTTAGCCTGGCACCATGGATAGGTTGAACGTTGATCGTGCCGCCGCTTTGCTGCAGGGCCCAGAGCAAAGCGGACGAGCTTTTCAAGGCCGTTGAAAGCCTGATGTAGAATCGGCCCTAGCCGTCGCTCCGCGGCATGGCAAGGAGGAGTGCATGAGTGCTCGAAACGGCAGAGCCTTTTTGATCGCGCTGACCATATTCGTTTTGTCCGTCGCGACTGAGCTATACCCCGCCGATAAGACCGGCCGTGAGCCTTCACGGGATTCCATCATCCGTATCGTCACCCAGATTCAACGGGCGGATTATGAAGGCGACCGTCCAGCTCTGAAGCGCCTCCACGACGAGCTCGCGCCCATCCCTGAAGACAACAAGCTGGCAGCGCGGGTGCTCTACTGGCGTGGATTTGCGTCGTGGCGCAGAGCGATTAACGGCTTCAACGAATCCCCGACCCCAACTGATCTGGAAGAGGACCTCACGCAGGCGGTCACCGATTTCAAAGACGCCATTGCCCGCGACCCAACATTCGTGGAACCTAAGATTGGAGCAGGCTCTAGCCTGGGCTACCGGATGTACTTGCACAGGAAAGACCCAAGCGTCGTTCAGGAACTGTTCGAACAGTCGAGTCCGCTTTTGAAGGAAGCCATGGCCACAGCCCCAGACAATCCCCGGCTCCTTTGGGTGCTCGGCCCCATTCGTTGGTCGTCGCCTCCAGAGCGCGGAGGAGGCCAGGACAAGGCGATTGAAATTTACAACAAAGGATTGGAAGCAGCCCGCAGCCAGAAGCGCGGCGTGGTAGATCCGCTGGAGCCCTCGTGGGGAGAACCCGAGCTGCTGATGAGTCTCGCCTGGTCGAATCTGAACCGAACTACGCCGGATTTGAAGGCCGCCGACCAGTACGCACGGTCTGCTCTCAAACTGGTCCCATACTGGCACTACGTTCGCGACATTCTGATGCCCCAGATTCAAGCTGCCCAAGCGAAAGCCGACCTCCCAGTTGCGGGCTCGGCTTTCGCGCAAACCCAGAACCAGCCGAATACCAAGCCCGCCCAGTACTTCTTCGTACTGTTGAATCGTCCTACCGATGCTCCACAGCTGAGCAAAGAAGCGGGTGAAAAGCTTCAGGAAGAGCACATAGCCAACATCCGCAAGATGACTGCTGAAAACAAACTTGTGATCGCTGGGCCATTCATGGACGACACGGTACTGCGTGGCATCTTTGTGTTCCAAGCGGACTCGGCGGCGCAAGTGCAGGAGTGGGCCGATAGCGATCCGGCGGTCAAAGCAGGCCGCCTATCGGCCGAGGTGCATGGCCCGTGGCTCGTTGACCCGAGCACTATTTACAATCCAGCCGAGCCTCCCGGATTCGAGCAGTACACGGTTGTTCTGATGAAGCGCGGCGACCATTGAAACCCGAACGCGGCGGAGTTCATGGACGTGATGAAGCAGCATCACGCTTTCGTCAAACGAATGACAGATCAGGGAAACATGGCCATTGCCGGACCGTTTCCGCTCAGCGATCAGGGCGAGCTGCTGGGAGTGGCCATTTTCCGAGTGGGAGCAGAGCAGACTGCCAAGTTGACTCAAGACGATCCAATCGTCAAAGCTGGTCTGCTCAAAGCTGAAATCCATCCATGGGGCACAGGAAAAGGGGCGCTGGCGTCGGGACGGCCGATGCAGTAAGAGCATGCCAGGTCAAGCGGTTCAATGCGAGTGGTCTGCTAACAAGGGGCGCCCCAGCCGCAAACATTCAACAAACCGCGCCTTTTTACTTTCTCAAGTCTTCTCTTCACGACAGTCTTGCGCTTTCGTCACTCTTGCATCTCTCGCTGTCGTCTGTCGTGCCCTGCCGCACCGCCTCGGCGCATCTCAACACCGCACCTTCCCTCCATTGAATTTGTATAGGGCCCGCGTCCGCCGCAACCACGGGCGGCTTCCTTCTAACGGCTCTATCGAACGCGCGCAGAACTCCCTGCCTGCCTTCAGACCTCAATGAGAACGGCGTCCGATAGAATTCTAACGTCAATCAGAACTTACACGTTCCCTGCGATAGGGCTTGTTCAAAACAAGAGCATCGCGGCACCATGCTCGAAGCGGAGGAGGCTTTCATGGAAAGGATTCGCGCGCAATTCGTCGGCGTTGAACTTTACTTCGAGAATTTGGAAACGGCGAAGAGGTTCTATATCGAAACGCTGGGCCTTGAAGTTTCCGATGAACAAGTCGGTCACTACGCCAAATTCGATGGTGGGGCAGGTTTCGTTTGCCTTGAGCGGAAAGGAGCTGAGTCCTACCCGTCGAAGGATAAGGCGGTTCTCTTCTTTCAAGTGCCTAATCTCAGATCAGCGATAGAGGCTATCGGTCAGGATCGCCTAGTTCAATCCGAACGTACTTGGGCTATCTTGCACGATCCCGAAGGTCACAACATCCTTCTCCTTGAAAGGTCACCCTGAGGAGTTTCTCACCGGAGTCAGGATCCTTAGCGAAGTCTGGATGCAGCTTTTCCCCGATTTTCCTCCAACTTTCGCCGCACGCACGAAGGAGTAAGACTTTAGTGTTTCTTTCGTCTATCCTAATCAGCCGGGCACTAATCCGAGCACGGACTACGGGATTGGCCGGAGTTTTCTTGAGATTTTGGATCCGGCGCTTGCGGACCTTCGGGTCGGCCAATGCCTTCTGGAGACCAGCAATTCTGCGCTCCGCCAGCACGGGGTCAGTCAACACTCTTCTCAGAGCCGCAAGCCTTCGCGCGTTCTGCCTAGGGTCAGCCATGATTTTCTTGGTCGCCGCACTTTGAGCTTCGCGGCGCTCGGGTAGGTTTTCAGCAGCCCGCTAAAAGCCTCACACTGCGAAGGATGTCTGCTGTGTGAAATACACGTGCCATATGCCGTTCTTCCAGACGTAGTAGTCGGCAAAATAAGACCTGTGTGGCTTGCCATCGATCAGTTTCTCTGAGGAGATTCCGTAAGCGACTGCCACGTCGCCGTGAATATGTATGGTAATGGTGGGCATATTGGGAGCCATCACTGCCTTACCTTTATTCTTTTCCGCGAGCGCCAGCTCCTCACTGAGATGATTGATGCTTCCGTTACTCATTATTTCGGTGAAGTCCGGCGTCAGAAGGCATGCCTCAAACTCGGCGTCCCCACTTAGGTAGGCAAGCGTCCATGCACTCTCCAGTCTCTGAATGGTGGCGGCATCCCGCCGCTGATGAGCAAGCGCGGGACGATCGCAGTCGGCTCTGGCATCAGCCGCGAAAACGATAAAGCAGATACAGAAAAGAAGCTGCATAGTACGGAACGTCATGAGCCCACCTTTCGGGGACCGAGGTCGTTCGTCTCGGTGCAGTGACTTATTGCCGCACTTGTCGGAAAGCAGCAGGAAACGGCACTAAAATAGACGCAACCAAATCCAAAGTGGTATCAACAGGCTGCTGAAAACCCACTTACGTCCAGAGCGAACCCCACCGACTGGAAGCCGCGTTGATAACAGAAACAACAACAGCCGTGCGCAGCTGTCAGAAAGGCTGTCAACGTTACGTCACTCTGGCCAACCGATTTCATTCTCCGCGTATAGCTTCAGTTGTTTGTAGTCGCCCGTTTTCCAATCGCTCAGGTCGGCCTCCCTAAGTACGTGCGCCGTCTGCAGCGTCCAGCATAGCTCGGTCTTATCTGTGAAGCGCACCCGCACGTACAGCATCCCTTCCTCGAAAACGTGCTCGGCCCAATCCACAATCTTTCCGCGCACGCCGCGATACTGCTTCCCAAGCCTGGGTAAATCCCTCATTGGTTTCTCGGCTGCTTTTTTCTTTCTCATCGGCTGGCCTTCCCTTCCGTCCGCGAAACTTCGACGGGCTGCTTCGGGTATTGCCGTTCCCATTCCCCTTGCTCCTCCGTAGTAAAGAACCGCACTTTGGGCGGTTTTCCCTCGACACGCCGGCGATCTTCCAGAACCTGCACATCCCGATAGACCTGCACTTCGTCCAAGGTGTTCTTGTCGTATTCGCGATGCCGGGTTTCAAATCGAACCGAGTCCTGCTGCTCCGTGCGCTGGAGAGTGCTGCAGAAATAAGAATTGAGCCGCGCGCGATGATCCTCGAAGAGCGCCAGCTCTTCATCGAAGCACGAGGAATCGAGCTGCGAGTCACTGGCCCTTCTGAGGCGTTCGAGCCCACGGACGGCTTCGTCCACGCCACGATTCACTAAGAGAATTGCTTCATACAGATGCGCTTTTTGCATTTGAATCTCCTCCACTAGGTGCGGCGGGAAGCCGCTGTCCGGCGGTTGATAGAAGGGTTGGAAACACGGGTAGCGAGGCGGTCGAAAGTCCGACCAGGCTCGACAATGAGAATCGCGAGGCAGTTAGGGAGGAGTTTTCACATCAGATTCAGGAGGGAGCAAAACCGGAAACAACGAGCGCGACGTGAATTGCGCTCCAAATAGGAAATGTATACCTTCTCTTGTAGCCATCGTTGCACCTTAGACGTGCGACCTGGTCAGGGGCGCGTTCGGTGCTCGCTACACCGGCGCGTCCCGCTTGCTTACTTGCTTCGTTTCCTTCGTATCTTGCGACCGCCTTTACCCCAGTAGTGTTCAGACTTGTGTTTCTTAACTCTCTCTACTTCCTGCTTCGACCAAACCCTTACTTCCATGCCCGCCAGCGATTGAAGTGGAGGTGCATCTATACGCTTTTCTCGAATCCAACGATGCAAAGTAGCAGGAGTAACACCAAGGAGTTTTGCCACCTGAATCGTCGAAAGTGTTTTCATAGTAATGATGATTTACCCTAAATCATTTGTCAAGTGGAAAGTGCGAGCCTTGAAGGCTGCCACCTGAACTTCCGTTGGAACATGGAAGAGTATCGCATTTCATTTGCGATTGAGCACGCGCCGAAATAGTTGCCATTTTTTGCTCATTTTGAAATTGACATTGTTGCAGCTTTGGCTGATCAACTCCTCGCCTCTTTCGAAACACTTGACGTTGGCGATTTGAATGAAGAGAACATAGGAGAGGTTCCGAAGGCACAAGGAGTGTACCAACTTTTCCGCAATGGCTCATTGGGTCTAGGTAGGTAAAGCTGGCAATCTCCGAGGTCGGCTCTCGGATCATCGCTTTGAAATTACCGGCCCTCGCTATATCGAAATTGATCAGATGGGATTCAAGTGCCTGACTGCCCACAAAAATTGGACTGCGGTGGCACCGAAGAACTCCCTTATCGCGCGCTATAAGACACAGCTTGGAATCTGCGAGTGGAATGGAAACGGCTTCGGAATCCATGACCCTAGTCGAAACCGAGAGGAAACATGGGAGTGTACTGGAAGCCGATCTATGCCATTTCAGAAGGACCCTTCGAGATCGTCGTCGCCAATGCGCAACATCCGGCGGCAGCTCCTGTTGCGGCGTGGCCCGTGCCCGGTAGCCTTGACATCTCACTCTGAAACCGATATAACGTCTTCCGAGCTATGAAAGAAGACCTCAGCACTTTCCTCCCGTTGTCTCCCGCGACTCTGCACATTCTGCTCTCGCTTGCGGGCGAAGACCTGCATGGCTACGCGATCATGCAGGAAGTAGCGCGGCAATCAGAAGGCCAGTACAAGCTAGCTCCCGGCACGCTCTACGACAATTTGCAGAAGCTGATCGACCGCCAATTCGTCCAGGAACTCGGCCATCGCGGCGGAGACGACGATCCGCGACGGCGCTATTACCGCCTCGCTGTACGAGGACGCGCCGTCCTTGCCGCAGAAGTTGCCCGCCTCGAAGGCGTGGTTCGCGAAGCCAACTTGCGCCTGCGCCCTGCAAAGCCAAGGAGAGCATGATGTTCCGGCTTCTGTACTCCTGGCTGCTTCGTCTTCATCCCGAAGGCTTCCGCAAGCGTTTCGCTCAGGAGATGCTGTCGATCTTCGATCACGTCGAAAAAAGGCCTGCCGCCGTCGAACTTGTAGCGGATGCACTCCTCTCGCTCGTGCGGCAGTGGACGTTGCGCTCGGAATACTGGGAAAGAGCGTCGGAACGCGTTCCTTGGCCTGCGGACGGCGCGCCGGTCTTCTATACCCTGGAGAGATTCAAGCCGCGCAGAGGCGCTTTGTTGGCAGGAGGAATACTCACTCTGACTTTGTTTTACGCGGGATCTCTCGATCTGAAATACGACTGGAGACATCCTGCATTCATACCCTTCAAAGGCATCGAGTTCGCCGCTAGGGAAAGCCCTCCGGTCGCAACTCCGCAAGAGTCGGCCCGCGCGTACTCGCGGCTACAACCGGTTTCACCACGCCGTGGAACAAAACTCCCGGAGGCAGTTCCTTCCACACCGGGAAAGCCTCTACATCCGCCGTCTAGCGCTGCGGCAGCACTTCCAAAAACTCGCGCACAGGCCGGACTCGATGCCTCGGCGTCGACTGCCCACCCAATTCGACTTGCGCCGTCGTCATTGGGCCGAGCCGTTGCGCCCGCAAAGATCCCAGAAGACGCGCTCCAGATCTACTCCGGAGCATACGTCACGGACCCACCGAACGAATTCACCATTCTGATCACGGCTGAAGATGGAGAGCTTGCAATCGAAATTCCCCGCGAGCTGAATTCCCGACTCGTTCCTGCCCACGGAACCAGGTTCGTCTTCTCTGGCCCGCACAATGGGAATGGTAATTGGATTGAGTTCGTCGAGCACGACGACGGAACCGCCGATGAACTCCGCATCTATCGAAACGGCCGCCACTTCACAGCTCACCGCAAACCCTGAGCTACATGCACAGACCTTTTGCCGAACTCCCCGTCCCCCCAAATTAAAATGAGACCTTCTTAGCCGGCCGACCGGCAGCGGGCAGCTCACTCTTGTGTTGTCGGATAATCGGAGAAGTAAAGTGATACTTTATTTGTCCGGTTTGCGCTGCCAGCTCAACCGGCGATCCACAGCTCGATACCCAGCTCTGCCAGTAACCGCTCGAACCAGCGTGAGTAGCCGGTGGCTTCCATCCCCCAACGAACGCTCACTCCTCGCGCCGCCAGTTCGCACTAGAACTTCTCCGCTTCTCCCTCACTGTGGTTCAATCGCCGTTCACCGCACTCTCCCGTTTCTGTATCTACAAACGCGATCGCTCGGGTGATAATCAACGCCTATCATCAACATGTCCGGCTCCTTTCTCCCGAGCCTATGCTCTCGACAAACCACAGTTTACTCGGGTCTAAGGAGTCGGCGTTGTTATGCAATCAAGTTGCCAGTGTGGTCAAAAACGGTGCTGTCTTCGGGCTTCGCAACTCATCGTATAGTACGAGCCGTTGCTCAGGCCCCTTGATTGTGTAGCAACCGCCATGCGCAAAGAAATCCAGCCATTACAGAACGCCCCACCTGCTGCGGATCGCGGGTTGACGAAAGGCCTTGGCCTGATAGATGCGAGCATGATCGTGGCAGGGTCGATGATTGGATCGGGAATTTTTATTGTTTCGGCTGGCATTGCCAGGCAAGTGGGCAGTCCTATTTTGCTTTTGATTGTCTGGCTAGTGACTGGGTTGATGACCATCATGGCGGCCCTGTGCTACGCAGAACTTGCTGCCGCAATGCCCCTTGCGGGTGGCGAATACATTTTCTTGCGCGAATCTCTTGGGAGGATGTGGGGCTTCTTATACGGGTGGGCCACGCTGCTGGTGATCCAAACTGCGACGATTGCAGCGGTTGCCATCGCGTTCGCAAACTTCACCGGATTACTGATTCCCTGGTTTTCATCTTCCGCATGGATTTGGAAACTGGGCGATTTCGGACCCTATGAAATGTGGTTCGGTTCGCTAGGCCCCTACAAAGTTGGGTTGAACACACAAAATCTGCTGGCTATCTCTTCGATTGCGTTTCTTACCTGGACGAACACGCGCGGCCTGCGCGTTGGATCGATCGTACAGAACATTTTTACGGCCGCAAAAATCGCTGCTTTGGGAGGACTGACGCTGCTCGGTTTTGTGTTTGCCACGCGGGCAGCACGCAATGCGAATTTCACGAACTTTTGGCAGAACGCCAACGCTTTTGGCCTGCACGCTTATCAAGGCGGCCAACATACTGTGTGGATCAATACCCTGACATTGGTTGGACTGGCAATGGTGGGCGCTCTGTTTTCGTCGAGCGCCTGGACCAACGTCACTTACGTCGCCGCTGAAGTAAAAAAACCGAAGCGCAATCTTCCACTGGCATTGGTGTTGGGAACCGGAATTGTCACCCTGCTCTACGTTCTGACGAATCTTGCATATTTGAACGTGCTGCCACTGGTTGGCACGGCTGGCGGAGGATCGGTTCTCGAACGAGGGATTCAATTTGCCACCGAAGATCGCGTTGGCACGGCCGTAGCTGAGGAGATTATCGGTTCCAGTGGCGCGGCACTAGTAGCCATTGCCGTGATGATCTCCACGTTTGGCTGTAACAATGGCCTGATTCTGGCGGGGCCGCGCGTTTACTATGCAATGGCCAAGGATGGTTTGTTTTTCAAAAGTGTCGGCTGCGTGAATCGGCAAAATACTCCCTGGGTTGCCCTGTGGGTTCAATGCCTGTGGGCCTGTGTTTTGTGTCTCTCGGGTACATACGGGCAACTGCTCGAGTTTTTGGTTTTTGCGGTAGTGATGTTTTACATCCTGACGGTGCTGGGCCTATTTCTGCTGCGCTTCCGACGGCCGGGCATGGAGCGGCCTTATCGGGTCTTCTGTTATCCGGTGCTACCCGCGATTTATCTCCTCCTAGCTTTATTTATCGAAGTGCAATTGTTGCGCTACAAGCCGCAGTACACCTGGCCGGGATTGGCGATCATTTTGTCAGGAGTGCCGGTCTATTGGCTGTGGCAGAAATCGCAAAGCGCTGGATTGCGAAGGCATCAAGAGGGCCAAAGCTAGAGTTTCGTCAATTGCATTTTGATCAGCGCAGCTGTCTGAGTTCGACGCCGCCTCGCTTTAGATTTTGCGCCACCGCCGCGGCTATCTCCGACGCGCCCGGAGTGTCGCCATGAATGCAGATGGTCTGCGCGTTCACGGGAACTTTGGCGCCGTCGCGGGAGCTTACCGTAGCGTGTTCGACGATTTGCAAAGCTTGGCGTGCAGCTTCGACTGGATCGCGGATCAGCGCGTCATCAAATTTGCGCGAACGGAGAGTTCCATCGATTTCGTAACGTCGGTCGGCAAAGCCCTCAGCG
Organism: uncultured Acidobacteriota bacterium; assembly: GCA_963714785.1. Taxonomy (GTDB): domain Bacteria; phylum Acidobacteriota; class Terriglobia; order Acidiferrales; family UBA7541; genus Palsa-295. The sequence continues at coordinate 53,697 of CAVQQE010000011.1, read as the reverse complement.
GCGACTCGGAATCCAGCTTCTCGAAAGACATCCAGCATGAACGAGCCTGCCAGGCCCACGAGCGTGACGTCCCGGCTCCAGCGAGCAACCCCACCTGCAATCGCTTGGGCCAGCATGCGATTCCCTGCTGCTTGATTGTATAGTGCGCCGTGTGGCTTCACGTGCGTAACACGAACTCCGCAACCGTCGGCAACTTCAGCGAGGGCTGTCACCTGCTCGAACACAGAATCGGCGATGGCTTCCGGCGATAGATTCAATTCCAACCGACCAAAATTGGCGCGATCTGGATAGCCCGGATGGGCTCCGATGGCCAGCTTCCATCGAAGCGCCTGCTCAATCGTTGCTTTCATGGTGTGCGTGTTCCCTGCATGCCCACCGCAGGCGATGTTGACCGACGTGAGCGAGGGCATCAACAATTCCTGGGAGCCGTCGTGTATGGCGTCGGGAAACTCGCCCATATCACAATTCAGATCGATGCGCTTCATTCCAGAATCGACTCCTCGGATGCCAGCAGTTTCTCTTGTTCAATGAGCAGAGACCGCGCGGTTTCCAGGGTGACTTGCTCAAAGCGAATCTCATCGCGAGGGCGAAGCTGCCCGACGCAGTGCAAGTCCGCGGAAATCACGTTGCAGATCTTCGGATAGCCACCGGTCGTCTGTTGTTCGACAAAAAGTATGATGGGCATGCCTCCGTGTGGCACCTGAACGGCGCCGAGCGAAACGCCTTCGGTAATCATCTCTCCGCCGGAACTTTGTGTCACCGGCGCACCTTCGAGTCGAAGACCCATGCGATTGGATTGCTCACCGACGCGATAGGTGCCGGCATAGAAGGAGCGCAACGAAGATTCCGTAAACCAATCCGATTGCGGGCCTGCGGTGACGCGCAAGACCAGACGTGCCGACAGATAGGTCTGTACTCGCGGAGCAAGCTTTCTCTTGCGGAAAGACTTGGTCGCGGACCCGATGTGCACCACATCTCCTTTTCGCAGTGGACGGCCCTCGAACCCGCCGAGCCCACTTAGAAGGTGCGTCGATGCGCTACCCAGAAGAGGCTTCACAGCGATTCCGCCCTGGACGCATAAGTAACAGCGCGCTCCTGAACGCGCAGAGCCCACGCGAAGCGTTTGACCTGGCAGAGCTTCAAACGCAGTCCATGAATTGACGGTTGCGCCCTCCAGAGTCGAGCCGAAATCAGCGCCTACCAGCGCGAGAACCGCGCCCTTCGGAAATAAGAATGTCCCGCCGAGAAGCGTCATCTCCAGTCCAGCCGCGCCCTCCGGATTCGCGACGAGGCGATTTCCGAGGCGCAGCGATATAGAATCGGCGGCTCCCGACGGTGATACGCCCAGAGGACCAAAGCCTTCTCGCCCCAGATCCTGCACGGTGGTAAGCAGCCCCGGCGCTTGAACGTGAATAACGCTCATGCAGTCCCCGGCGCCACAAACTCAGCGTTCGAAATCGGCACAAAGCGCACGCGATCTCCAATGGACAGGAGGCTTCTATTATTTCGATCTGGACGAAACATCGCGGTGGTTGTGCGCCCGATCAGTCTCCAGCCACCGGGAGTAGCGAATGGATACACTCCGGTTTGTTTACCGGCAATCCCGACGCTTCCCGGCGGCACGTTCCGGCGTGGCGTAGCCAGACGAGGCATCGACAATGCCTGAGGCAATTCACCGAGATATGCGAAGCCAGGCACGAATCCAAGGAAGTACACGACGTAGGTAACAGAACAGTGCAATTCGACCGCCTGAGCGGGCGTAATTCCGCAGATCGAGGCTACTTCGTCTAAATCCGGACCAAATTCACCGCCGTACGACACGGGAATTTCTATCTGTCGTTCCTCCGGAAGACGTACGTCTTGCAGGCGATCGAGATAGCCTCGCAGAATTATTTCGAGGTCGTTGTGGCTCAGCTTGAGGACATCAAAATCGACGAGAAGCGAGCAATACGCGGGATGAAGATTTCGGATGCCTGTTACAGCCTCCAATTCGAGAACGTGTAGCAATCGCCTAACCTGCTGATGGGCATCGATCGAAATCTCCTGGCCAAAGTAGATTAGGAGCGATTGGTCGCTGGCGGGTTGGAATCGCGCGCCTTCGTTCAAGGGTGTCAGCATGAGACTGGATGGCGGAGAATGCGGTCCACGACAGTTCTCGGTTATTTTCTAACAAATTACGTTCTAACAGACAAAAATTAGCGAAGCATTACGGATCAAGTCGGGGCTACAAAATGGCCGACCATAAGATGCCCGATTAATGGTTCCCGACCGTTAAGTCAAACGGAACACCACCCTGGCTGGGTTCTGATTGAGTTCAGTCCGCCGCATCCGTGTCCCGATTGAGGGACGAGTCTATCCGGAGGCAGATCCTCCGGGGCTGGGACTAGGAGCAAGCGGAGCCACATAGTGTCAACGGCGACGAGTGTTTCGACGTCGAAGCTAATGGCAGAGTCCGTAAATTTCTTGGTTTATTAAAATTTAACCTTCCCAGACGCTAGAAAAGCTTCGCGAGCCTGCATGCGCTTGTTGGTGTACACTCCCGGCCTTTCCGGGATACCATGCCCGGCTTGATCGAGATGCATCGATATGAATTGCACGGGACGAACTTGGACTACCCCCCACATTTCCTCCATCGTGACAATTTTTCTCGTCATAGTGGGCGCTTCAGGATGCAACCACAGCTCGCGGGAGTCTGGCGGAGATTTAAGTGTTCACGCGCTGAAAGCCGCGGACATCGATGACTCGCGCCTCAGGAATGCCGATCAGGACTCGGCGAACTGGATAAGCTACGGGCGCACTTACAGCGAGCAGCGGTTCAGCCCATTAAAGAATATTAACGATCAGAACGTGAAAGGACTCGGACTCGCCTGGCACTACGATCTCGATACACGCAGAGGACAGGAAGCCACGCCACTAGTCGTTGACGGAACGATGTATTTTACCTCCGCGTGGAGCAAAGTTTTCGCGTTGGATGCCGTTACGGGCGCGCCGCTCTGGACATACGATCCGAAAGTTCCCGCGGAGTGGAGCGTGAACGCGTGTTGTGACGTAGTGAACCGTGGTGTGGCGGTATGGCACGGTAAGATTTTCTTCGGGACACTCGACGGACGTCTGATCGCGCTCAATGCGGCGACGGGGAAAAAACTTTGGGAGATTTTGACTATCGACCGCGGAGTTCGCTACACGATCACAGGCGCACCACGGATGGTAAAAGGGAATGTGATCATCGGGAATGGCGGCGCGGAAATGGGCGTTCGCGGTTACGTCTCTGCGTATGACGCGGAAACGGGAAAATTGGTTTGGCGTTTTTACACGGTGCCGGGCGATCCGTCACGCCCGTTCGAAAGTCCGATTCTTGAAAAGGCTGCAACGACGTGGAGTGGAGATTGGTGGAAGCACGGCGGTGGCGGCACCGTGTGGGACACGATCGTTTATGATCCGGAACTCGATCTGCTTTATATCGGCACGGGTAATGGCGGCCCGTGGAATGAAAAATATCGAAATCCGAAACGCGGCGACGGTTTACTCACCTGCTCGATCGTTGCGCTAAAGCCGGAGACCGGAGAATACGTCTGGCATTATCAGGAAGATCCCGCCGATGACTGGGATTATGACTCCGACGAACAAGTAATTCTCGCTGATGTTACATTGTATGGCCAGAACCGCAAAGTTCTGTTTCACGCTCCGAAGAACGGATTTTTCTATGTGCTTGACCGCGCCACCGGCGCATTGATTTCTGCAAAGCCCTACACCGTTGTCAATTGGGCCAGCGCAATTGATCCGAAAACCGGACGGCCGATTGAAAACGTGGCCGCGCGTTACTCCAGGCAAGATAAACCCTCCGTGATAATTCCAGGGCCGCTTGGCGCGCATAGCTGGCAGCCCATGTCTTACAGCCCACTCACAGGTTTGGTTTACATTCCGATCCAGGAATCGGGGTTTCTCTACGAGTCTGATGCAGCATTCAAGTGGGAATCGCTGGCCACCAATGACGGGATTGATTTCTCTGCAGCAGGCATGCCGCAGGATCCAAAAGTGAAAACCGCGATTCTCAAAAGCGTCACGGGACGCTTGGTGGCTTGGGATCCGATTCAGCAAAAACAAATCTGGAGTGTGCCACGCGCCGTACCTTGGAATGGCGGCGCACTTTCGACCGCAGGCAACCTGGTCTTCGAAGGAACTGCCGACGGACATTTTGAAGCATATCGTGCAGAAACCGGAGAAAAAGTTTGGTCGATGGCGGTCCCCACGGCGGTGATGGGCGGTCCCATTACTTACGAAGCGAAGGACGAGCAGTATGTCGCTGTGCTCTCCGGTTGGGGCGGAGTATTTGCGCTGGCCACTGGGGAAATCGCGTTGAAAGCTGGGCGAAGATCCAATATTGGACGCATGTTGGTTTTCAAGCTCGGTGGTAGTGCAAGTATGCCCGCGATGGAAGAGCAAGAGAGACCGGATCTGAATCCTCCTAAATCCACTGCGAGCACAGCGACGATCCAAAGCGGAAAGAGAATCTATCAACGATTCTGTTCCGGCTGCCACGGCGACGTGGCCGTCAGCGGGGGAGTGATTCCAGATCTGCGGTACTCCGATGCGCTAGCAAGCGATCAATGGTTCGATATCGTTTTGGGAGGATTACTCCAGCCGAATGGCATGGTTTCCTTTAAGAAAGAGCTATCACACCGCGATGTCGACGCCATTCGCTCTTACGTGATTGCACGCGCTAATGAAACTAAAGCTACAATGCAAAAGTCTCCAGCGGAATAGAACATCGAGGCAAAAGTTACCGAATTGACTTTCGGAGTGCGGTGCGTTAATCCATTGGCACAGTTGAGCGGAGAACAATATGCCGAAGATAGACACAGCAAGCAGTCTTGAAGCAATCACGCGTGAATTTGCATGCCCCGACGTTCATGTTGGTTCGAGCGAGGAAGAATCTCCTTACGTGCCGTTCATCGAGAACGTTTACATTCGACATTTAGCGTTTGATGTGCGCGCGGGCGCCTTCGCCAATATTCTGTGGGTGAAGAAAGGAGGAAAGCTCGGACGACATCGGCATCGCGGCCCCGTATTTGCTTGCACGCTGGAAGGTAGTTGGCGTTATCTGGAATACGATTGGGTGGCTCGGCCGGGGAGCTACGTGCGCGAAAATCCTGGAGCGGTTCACACTTTGGTTTCCGACGACCCCCATGGCATGAAAACTTTCTTTTACTTGAATGCCTCGCTTGAGTTTTACGACGATGAGGACAATCTGCTCGAGACGCTGGATGTTTTCTGGTTCATCAATCACTACGTGTCCTACTGCCGACAGCACGGCTTAAAAATTAACAAAAAGTTGTGGGTTTGAGCGGCAGGTTCCATGATGCAAAAGCTTAATCTGCGGCGGCGTGGACTTGCCGCGAAAGTTCGCGCTCTATAATTCGCCGAGCGTTGACGCCGCCGGCATCGATTTTCAGATTGAGCAATTCACGATCGGTTCGCCGCAAGATATTCTCCTGTTGCGAGTTCAAAATTTCCAAATCCTCGGTGAAGACGGCGGCCTGACCGTCTCGAATACGCACGGTAAGGCCTCGATCATCGGTCTGAAAATCGCGGGCCATGCCCCAGTGATACCAGGTGGAAGCCTCCGTTTCCGGCGTCATCAGATTCACCACGATGCCGGTCACGCCATGCGAACGATTTCCTTGCGCCGCGCCCCGGCCGGCGAGCGCGACGCCGACATCAATCATCACGTTGGAAGGGAGGGAAAATGTGCAGATCTGCCAACGATCGCATTTTTCGTTCGACTTCAGATTCGCGGCCCAGAATGGAGGCGGATCGATGTCGTACATCCATCGAGTTACGGTCACCGATGTGTCGTCGGACTCGACCTTAATCGGCGCTTCCACGATCTCCTGCTGCCCGATGCTTGATGGGTGAACGTAGGTTTCGTGCGACAAGTCCATGAGGTTGTCCACCAGAAGCTGATAATTGCATTGGACATGATAGGTACTCCCTTCGAAAATCCATTTGGGATCAGAGCACCAACGAAGATCGGGGATCTTTTTTTCGTCGGCCAATTCTGGCTCGCCGATCCACACCCAAACAAACCGGTGGCGTTCGGCCACCGGATAAATCCTCATTCTTGCGTCTTTGTGAATTCCTTGCTGCCCGGGCATCCAGACGCATTGGCCGCACTCGTCAAATTCCAGCCCGTGATACTTGCAGACTAAATGATCGCCTTTCAAATATCCTTTCGACAACGGCAGCAGGCGATGGGGACAGCAGTCCTCAAAAGCTGAGAGCGCTCCAGTGGTTTGCCGGTAGAGCACGATGGGCTCGCCGCAAACAGTGCGGCCAAATGGAGCATGCTTGATTTCGTGATCCCAGGCGACGGCGTACCAAACATCTCGCAGGAACATGGTGGCCTCCTCGGATTCCTTCGCATTCATATTACGAAATAAGGCGCATCTTGCCATAATTTCAAATCCGTCGACCATGCGCTAAAAGCGTCAGAAGGAATGCTGTTTGACACGGTGCTCGACAGCCGCTACTCTCTGCGCGAAGAAAATCGTCGTGCGGCACAAGGAAACTAACCACCACCGGGTAAGGAGTTCAAGGGGCCAAAGGAATGTCTGCAAAATACAGAGCCGATCAAGTTGGAAGCTTTCTTCGCCCGCCAGAACTGTTAGAGGCACGTCGGAATGCCGAAGAAAATTCTCCGCGCCTTCGCGAGATCGAAGATCGCCACATCCTTCGAGTTCTGGACAAGCAGAAGGAACTTGGCCTGGAAATCTTTACCGACGGTGAACTTCGTCGCCGCAATTTCATGAGCGACTTCACCGACGCTGTGGAAGGCTTCGACATGGGCGACTCCATTGCGCGCTCGTGGAAAGCTGGCGAAGCGAAAGGGGCGCGCGAAAGCAGCGTGGCCGGTGTCGTAAACGCAAGGTTGCGCCAAGTGCGGCCGCTAACTGGCTACGAACTTTCGTTCTTAAAGGCTCATTGCGACGGTGCAATCAAAATGACATTGCCGAGCGCCACGCAATTTCCAGCAATTTCTTTCAAACGCGGCGTGACCGACAAAGTGTACGAAAATCATTCTGCGCTCTTGTGGGACATCGTCGGCATAATGAAAACCGAGCTGACCAGACTTGCGACCGAAGGCGTGAAATACATTCAGATTGATGCTCCGCGCTACAGCTACTATTTGGACCCAAGATGGCGCGAGTGGATCCGTACGGAAATGAAAGTTGATCCTAATGCCCTGCTGGAGGATTCTATTCGCGCGGATAATGCGTGTCTTGAGGCAGCGCGGCGACCCGGGGTCATATTGGCGGTACATCTTTGCCGAGGAAATAACCGCAGCCACTGGTACGCCGAAGGCGGATACGACGCGATTGCGGAAAAATTGTTTGGGACCATGATCGCCGACCGCTTCCTGCTGGAATATGATGACGAACGTTCTGGAACGTTCGAACCGCTGCGATTTATTCCCAAAGATAAAACCGTTGTGCTCGGTCTAGTTAGCTCGAAACTTCCGCAGCTTGAAAATAGTGACAACCTGGTGCGAAGGATCGAGCAGGCTGGACGGCATTTTCCTATCGACAATCTCGCACTCAGTCCGCAATGCGGCTTCGCATCGACCATGGAAGGGAATCTGTTGACTGAAAGTGAACAGTGGGCCAAATTGCGGCTGGTAGTTGAAACTGTGCGACGGGTTTGGAATTAAGAAGGAGGAAGCGATGGTTTCTACTCCTTACATTGGCGGCAAAGCGATTGAGGCGCCGCCTTCCGCATTTTCCGACGTTGTTAATCCAGCGACCCAGAAGCCCTTTGCCAAGATTTTTATGGCGCAGGAGCAGCACATGCGCGCTGCGATCGAGGCTGCCGATGCTGCGAAGAAATCCTGGGGCGCGACACTGGCCGCTGAGCGCGAAGCGATTCTCCATCGCGCCGCCGACGAACTGGAAAAAGCTCGAGATGAAATGGTCGAGCTGCTGATTTCCGAAGCCGGTTCTACATTTGGTAAGGCCCAATTCGAAATACCTTTTGCAGCGAACATGGTGAGATCGATTGCAGGCGAGGCGCGTCGTATTCACGGCGACGTTTTTCCCTCTGACGTGCCGGGCATGATTTCGATGAGCATTCGGCGGCCTCTTGGCATAGTTGCCGGTATTTCGCCATTTAACTTTCCGGTAGTGCTTTCGCTCAAGAAAGTCGCGTTTGCCCTTGTCACCGGAAATACCTTCGTCCTGAAGCCATCCGAGGAAACTTCGCTTATCGGTTTGAAACTTGCGGAAGTTTTCGAGCGCGCGGGAGTGCCTGCTGGAGTTTTCAATGTGGTTCCGGGGGAAGGCGCGGCGTTGGGCCGAGTACTATTTGAAGACCCGCGCGTGAAACTCGTTTCGTTCACCGGGTCAACCGCCGTGGGGCGCCTGATAGCCACCGAATGTGCGAAACGTGGCAAGAGAGTGGTGCTGGAAATGGGCGGGAAGAGTCCTCTAATCGTGCTGAAAGATGCGGACCTGGACTACGCCGTAAATACGGCCTGCTTCGGAATATTTATTCACCAGGGACAAATCTGTATGGCTGGTTCGCGGATCATTGTGGAGGCACCGCTCTATGACGCGTTTCTTGAAAAATTCGTAGCCAAAGCTCGCACATTGAAAGTGGGCGACCCGCGCGATCCACACACGGTGATTGGGCCGCTAATCCGTTCATCGCAATGCCAGATGATTGACCGAAAAATTAAAGACGCCGTAGCGGCTGGTGGGAGACTACTAACCGGTGGCGACTATAAAGGGAATTTTTTCAACCCCACAGTGCTCGCTGACGTCACGCCCGAAATGGCCGCATTCCGCGACGAACTTTTTGGGCCTGTCGCAACCGTAAGCCGCGCGGCTGATGCGGATCATGCGCTCGCTTTGGCCAACAATTCCGCATATGGCCTTTCTTCCGCGGTGATCACCAATAATCTGCAACTCGCGATGCGTTTTGCGTTGGAGCTTGAGGCAGGAATGGTGCACCTCAACGGGCCGACAATTCACGACGAGGCCACCGTACCGTTCGGGGGTGTGAAGGATTCAGGAAGCGGTCGCGAAGGAGGGCGCTGGTCGGTGGAGGAAATGACCGAAGTGAAATGGGTGACGATTCAGATGGGCCAGCGAGCATATCCGTTCTGACCGCGGCGCAAATTCTTCCGCTGAAGGGCTCTGCGTCAAAGACCGCAGTCGAAACAAAGGGTTCGTGCATACGGGTCACCAGACGCTGCAGCAAACCTGGCGCAAACACCGACACCACGATATGCGGAGTCTGGAGGTTTCCTTCCGGCTCTGGCAATTGTCCTGGCTTGATCGTGGTGAAGCGAAACTTTCCTTCAGCCTTCGTCGGATTACGCCCCTAGCCGGAGAATTCGCTTCACCGACGAAAGACCGATTATCGAAATCTCGTGCGCATATCGGCCAATCAAGGTATCCTTTCCGGTACCATAACGGGAGGCTTGATGGCCATTGCCAGTCCTCGCAGAACAAATGAGAAACATGTGCGCGGCGCGCATCCAATCCAAAAACCCCCGGCTGGGAAAACACTGACGCCGTCCGCGCAGCTTGACCAATTCACCGGCGACGCCAATTTCATGATCTCGCTTGCCCGAGGTCTGACCGTCATTCAGGCTTTTTCAGCGGAGAAACGGCATCTGACGATCTCGCAATTGAGCGTAAAAACTGGTCTGTCTCGAGCGGCCGTGCGACGATGTCTTTATACGCTGGCAAAACTGGGCTTCGCGGGCTCCGATGATAGCCGTCATTTTTCCCTTCAGCCGCGTATTCTGTCGCTCGGCCATTCTTATATTTCTTCCATGCCGTTGGCTGCATCTGCACAGCCTGTGCTGCGGCACGTGAGCGAGATACTGCAAGAGTCCTGCTCGATAGCAACGCTGGATGGGCTCGATATCGTTTATGTGGCTCGGGCAAATGTCACACGCATCATGTCGATTGATCTCGGAGTGGGTAGCCGTTTGCCGGCTTTCTGTACGTCAATGGGCCGCGTGTTGCTGGCCAATCTGCCGCCTGCCGAGCTTGAATCCTTCTTTGGCCGGCTTCAGCTCACTAGCTTTACGGAGAGGACTATTGTGAGCGCAGAGAAATTGAGGCAAGCGCTGCGCATGGTTCTGCGGAATGGATATTCGCTTGTGGATCAGGAGTTGGAACTTGGCTTGCGCTCCATGGCCGTACCAATTCGAAATCCAAATGGCAAAGTAGTGGCCGCTCTGAATGTGGGAGTGCATGCGCAACGGCTCTCTGTTCAAGAATTGCACACCCGGTTTCTTCCCCAGCTTCAGACCGCAGCTCAGGAACTTTCCATGCTACTTAGCTGATCGCGGTATGGTTTCAGATCACACGATAACCCAAGCGAGGCACGTCCGTCGCGTTTAGGACAAATCGTCATTGAGAAGGGGAGCCCGAAATTTCAGGGACGATAAATCAATTTAATCAGGCAACACGAACCTTCCGAGGCCCGCCGTAACGCACGCGATGTTTGTCGCCCCATCCCGACATCAATTCCAAAATTGGTCGCAAGCTCTGTCCGTGCCGCGTGAGTGAGTATTCCACGCGAGGGGGAACTTGCGCGAAGACCTTACGGTGTACGATTCCGTCGCTTTCGAGTTCACGGAGGCGCTGCGTTAGCATCTTCTTCGTCACGCCGGGAAGCAGCTTCTGAATCGCGCTAAACCGCCGAGTGTTATCCTGAAGGTAAAACAGAATAAGCGGTTTCCATTTTCCACCAATAATGCCCGCCGTCACTTCTACTGGGCAGTAGAGCTCATCGTTCACGGGTTATCTCCCGATACCTGGTTTCAGGAAGGTACCTACTGGCGAAAAAGCGACTTTAGCATAATATCTGCGCTTTGAGAGCTCCGATGAACGGATGAATACCGAGCGACGGTGTGACCGAAAAATTTAGCTCTGCGAGGCAGCCATGGTCGATAAGAAACCTATAATTTTGTATGGCGCCAGCGGTTTTTCAGGACGGTTGGTGGCCGAATTCCTGCGCGAATACAACGTGCCGTTCATCGCGGCTGGCCGCAACAGAGGGAAGATTGAAGAAGTAATGAATCACGTCCCGGGCATCGAAACCGCGGACTATGAAATCGCTGAGGTTGGTAATACGGCACCTGATTTAGAGAAATTGTTCGCGGGCGCAAAAGTGGTGTGCAACACCGTGGGTCCGTTCCTCTATAACGGGCGGCGCGTAATCGAAGCGTGTCTGGGCACCGGATGCCATTACCTTGACATCAGCGGGGAACAAGCTTGGTTACGAGAAGTGGACGAAAAATGGGGCGAGAAATTTGCACGCAAAGGTTTGCTCGCTGCTCCAGCGACGGCGTATATGTCGGCCACCAGCGATGTCGCCGCTAAGATGTGCCTGGAGGCGAGCCCGGGAATCGACACGCTCGAGATTTTATCAATGTTCAAGGGCATACCGACATTTGGTTCCACTCAAACTATTTTCGCAGTGATCCAAACAGAGGCTTTCTATCTGGAGCAGAATCGATACAAACCGTGGCCGCGCGTGCAAGGGCACGAGGTTTTAGTGCCAAGTTCGGTTGAAACACAACTCGCCCTCGCTTGGGGAGGTTTTCCCCATCCAGTTTGGTACAAAGATCATCCGCAAATTGCGAACGTACGATCGATGGGCGGAATACTCGACCGGCAGCTGATGGAAAATGTGCTGGCCACCGAAAAGCATTACGAAAAGGAAATTCGCCCGCTGCCGAAAGAGGAGCGCGAACGCAAGCTATCGGAAATGGCGAACGCGGTCCAAGGTGGCACGCCACCGCGAGAAAATCCGCGCGAACAGCGGACGATCGATGTGGTCAACGGACGCGGAACCATATCGTTGGCATCCTGCGTGATGGTAGGTACGTGCTGTTACAGACAGACCGGTCTGCTGCAAGCCTTTGCTGCGCACGCTTTGATTCATTCGGCTCCGCGTAAGGTGGGTTTCGCGTCGCCCACAACTGCATTCGGCCATCGCGAACTATTCAGCGCGCTTGAAAGCCATGGGCTGGTGAAGGCGAGTGTTTCTTGATGATGCTGCACCAGAAGATGCGGCACGGGCATGTTCAGACGCAGTTTTCGTGATGCGTACATGATGCTCAAAAAGCAGGCCAGATGCGTGCCATAGATTACTTCGATAAAGGCGCTGCGGCATACCCCGAGCGAACTGCAATCATCGACCAGGATATTCGCTACACCTATCGCGAGATGCGCGAATTTACTGATCGGATCGCGCGCGCAATGTGGTCCCAGGGACTCCAAGGTGAGCAAAGGGCTGCGATTTACTCTCCGAACGACGCGCGCGTTTTGTTTTGCATGCTGGGACTTTTGCGGGCGGGCGCCGTTTGGGTGCCCATCAATTCTAGAAACGCGCAGGACGCGAACGTCGAGTACATGAACTATGCGGAGGTTTCCTGGCTTTTCTATAACAGCGAATATAGCGATAACGTCCGAGAAATACAGGTAAGAGTGCCGTCGCTGCGACATTGTGTGTGCATCGACGCAAATGACTCGCCCAATCTATCGTTGGAAGAATTTATGAACTCCGCCGCCGCGGGTCAGGACATCGATTGGGGCGATGCGTACGGAAATCCCGAGCGCCTGATGGGCCTGGTTCCCACCGGTGGCACGACTGGCCCGGCCAAGGGAGTGATGGTCACGGATCTGGCTTGGGGCACAATGACTGAGATGGCAGGCCATTATTGGGCGGGAAATACGGAAGATCGTATTTGCCTCACCAGCGCTCCTCTCTCTCACGCCGCAGGAGTGGTGGCCTTTGTGATGGCTTCCGTTGGCGCTACCAATGTGATCATGCCCAAGTTCGACGCGCTCGAGGTTCTGCAGAACATCGAACGCTTTCGAGTAACGCACATTTTTCTTCCGCCAACAGCGTTGTATGCGTTGCTCGCCCATCCACAAGTTGGAGAGTTCGATTATTCGAGTTTGCGCGTCTTCCTGCTGGTGGCTTCGCCCGTTTCTCCGGACAAATTAAAGAAGGCCGTGGAAATCTTTGGACCATGCATGTGTCAGAGCTACGGCCAGACCGAAGCGCCGATGCTGCTCACTTGGCTGGATCAGACGACAGTTGCTGCCGCAGCGAACGGCGACCATGCGGAGCGGTTGCAAAGCTGTGGCAAACCGACGTCTGCCGTGACGCTAGCTTTGATGGATGAAACAGGTCGCATTCTGTCGCCAAATACTCCCGGAGAAATTGTGGCTCGCGGCTCATTAGTTTCACGAGGATATTACAAACTTCCGGAGGCGACGGCTGAAATCCGCGAGCACGGGTGGCATCACACCGGTGATATCGGATACCGGGACGAAGACGGGTACTTCTACATCGTTGATCGCAAGAAAGACATGATCATCACCGGCGGTTTCAATGTTTATTGCACCGAAGTCGAAACTTCTGTGATGCAGCTTTCCGAAGTTCGCGAATGCGCGGTGATCGGCGTGCCGGACGAGAAATGGGGCGAAGCAGTGAAAGCTATGGTCGTATTGCATAAAGGTAAATCCTTAACAGAGGCTGCCATCATCGCGCACTGCAAGCAGAAATTGGGTGGAGTGAAGGCTCCACAGTCGGTGGCATTCATCGACGCGATCCCTAAGACGCTCGCCGGGAAGACCGATAAGAGGGCGCTCAGGGAGCCTTATTGGATGAGCCGGGAGCGAAGTGTACATTGAGAAGAAATTGCGCGTGCTGAATGGCATTCTTAGGAAGCACTTTTCGATTTTGGGAAAATGCGCGCACTGTTCGAACTTTGTAGGCCAGAAGTGAAATCGGGGCGATATTCGCACAGGCGGACGATTAAAGTTCTTGACAAACCGTTATGCAGGCGTTAGACCTGCTGCGAAATTCGACCTCGATCGTAAACACGTGACGAGTCGGTTGATGGATGTGTCCTAAGAGGGGGCAACGTATGAAGATACGTACTGGCCTGTTAGCTCTTTTCGCGATCGCTTTCCTGTTCTGCTCGATTTCGACATATTCACAAACCAGCGTGGCCCAATTAAGCGGAACCATTCTGGATGAAAGCGGTGGGTCCGTGAGCGGCGCCACAATCAGTTTGCGCGAAATGGATACGAACAGCTCGTACTCGGCCACGTCGGACAGCAGCGGATACTACGCGATACCGAATCTTCCCCCTGGTCGATACGAACTCAAGGTCGAATTCAAAGGCTTCGCGAACTACACGCAAACCGGAATCATTCTCACTGTCGGACAAACCGCAACGGTCAACGTCACACTAAAAGTCGCCTCGCATGGCGAAGAAGTGGTGGTAAACACGGAAGCGCCGACGATTGAGCCGACCAAGACTGAGATCAGCCAGGTTATTGATCCTCAACAGATTGCCGATTTGCCCACCAGCACTCGTTTATTCACAGACTTTGCGCTTCTGACTCCGGGAGTTGCTACCGGCCGCACAAGCTTGCAGTCCACGATTACGGAGTTCGAGTCCACTCGAATTTCCTTCGGCGGTATGCGCGATCTGAGCAATGAAATTACGGTGGACGGTGCGGACAACGTCAATACTGCGACTGGTTCCCAACGCTCCACGCCGCCACAGGAAGCCGTTCAGGAATTTCGTGTAGTGAATAACGGCTACGGCGCGGAATATGGCCGCGCGCTCGGTGGAATCGTGAATATCGTAACTAAGTCCGGTACCAATGAATTTCACGGTTCCATATATGACTACATTCAGAACAACGCAGTGGACGCACGCTCGCTATTGCAGCCCTCTCCAGACGCTGATGTGCTGCGCCAGAATCAGTTTGGCGCGGCTCTGGGCGGTCCGATCAAGAAAGACAAGCTCTTTTTCTTTACGAATTATGAAGGCCAGCGTCGCGGGGAATCGCCTACCTTCCCGGGAGTGTTTTATCAAAATCTTAGCTTCATCGATGCGTCAAAGGCGGCTCTGGGACTTCCGGCTGAGAATCCCAATATCTTAAAGACCAAAGATAACGACTACGGCATCATGAAGGTGGATTATCAGATCAACAATGAGAATCGGCTGACTATCCGTTACAACATTGAAGACGGACGGGATTTAAATCAGTTAGTGGGAAGTACTCTGGATGGCGGAGGCATCGGGGCGCCCAGCAGCGGACACAACCTTTTCCTTCGCGATCAATCGCTGGTGGGCAGCGTGAGCACAATTCTTAAGCCGAACCTGGTGAATAGCGTCTTAGTACAGTATGCCCGCCGCCACTACAATTTTCCTGGAGTCACTGGTCAGCCTAACCTCGACATTCCCAACACGCTATTGTTCGGCCACAACTTTGGAGTTTTGGATGCAATTTACGAAAGCCGAGCCGAACTTGCGGACAATTTATCGTGGGTCAAGGGAAACCACGTGGCGAAATTCGGGATTGATTATAACTACGTTGCTAATTTTGTGATCTGGCCCGGATTCACACCGATGCGCATCGTGATGCCGGGCCTTAATTGCCTGGTGGATTTTGCTAACTTCGTGAACCCTGGGGCGGCAATTCCGTCGAATCCCGCTGATGGGCCTTGCCCCACTTCGACAGGTTTCCCGACCGTTCCGGGACCTAACCCTCTTGATCCCCTAAACGGCGTGCCAATCGTATTCTGGGGAGCGCCCGTAGGAACCGTGCCCAACCCACCTTCCGGCCAGCTTCCGACTCCGCCTCCGATTCCGACGAATTGGCAGAACGCCTATCTGCCGTCTGAGACGGTGAATTTCTCCGAGACTCTCGATCACGCCTATTACGGGTTTTATGCACAGGATCAATGGAAGCTCAGGCCGAGTTTGACGCTTAACTATGGCTTGCGGTACGACTTTGAATCGGGTTTGCAAAAACAGATCAATCCTCACTATAACGGGTTTCAACCGCGCATCGGTTTGGCGTGGTCCCCCAATAGCAAGACGGTCGTGCGGACTGGTTTTGGCCTGTTCGACGATCGCTACAATCTGTCTTTTTTGTTCATCACGCAGCCGCAGAGGCCCGTAATAATCCCTGGAGAGACGCTCCCAGGTATCCGGGAGGGTGCCAATACAGCGACGTGGGTTCTAAACCAACTGACGCCAGGACCATTGGCGGCTCCGCCGACGCTCCTGCTTCCTGCAAACGCGGCGGCCAATTTGGTCACCACGGGAAAAGTCCCGGCGCAATTCATCACTGGCCTCTGCCCGCCGTCCTGCACTGCGGGCGCGGGCATGGTGCAACACGACAGCAAAATTCCTTACTCCGAGCAAGCTAACCTCGAGATCGATCGGGAGATCGGGCATGGCCTTACAGTCAGTGCCGGATATCTCTGGGTCTCGGCGCATCATCTTGTTCGCGCGGAGAACCTCAACGTCTGCCCGCCTTTTGGAGCACCGGCAGGCACCACCGTACCCAGTATCAATCCGGGTACTCCGAATTGCTTACCGCCTCCTCCCCCTCCCGTCGGATGGCCAGCAGGAAAAGCTTATTTTGGCGCCGCCGGAGTAGCCGGGGGAGGCGCGGCGTATAGCAACGCTGGCCTGCTGTATTACACCGATGACACCGGCAATTCATCTTATAACGGCCTAACGTTGCAGGTTACCGAGCGAGCCGGAAAATATTTCAGCCTCAATGCCAACTACACGCTCTCGCATACACTCGACGATGGCACGTTCACAACGTTTGTCAGTACACCCCAAGACCTCTATGATCGGAGTCTAGAGAAGGCAAATTCCAACCAGGATGTGCGTCACCGATTCGTTACGAACTTCATAGCGGAGGGACCGAAAAACAGCTGGCTTCGCAACTTCACGTTCAGCAACATCGTCACCCTGCAGACCGGTCGTCCTTTCACCATGTTCGTTGGATTCGATGCCAATGGCGATACCAATCCGGTCACCGACCGTGTTGGAAATTTGGGTCGCAACACCTACTACGGCGACCATCTGTATGCATGGGATCTGCGACTATCGCGTTACTTCCAGATTAAGGAGCGCTTGAGGCTCGATCTAATATTTGACGCGTTTAACGTGGCCAATCGGCCGAACGTGGATGAGGTCACGTCTGTATACGGTGCTGCAGTGATATGCGGCGGCACGGCAACTCCAACGAACTACAAAGATAAAGCCACCATCGAGACTCAGCAGCAGGCCATTGCTTTCGACACAGGGACTGGACCACCCACTTGCCCCAACCTTTCGCCGGTGCCCAGCCCCCCGGTTCCAAACGCTCTATTCGGAACACCGAGGACCATGCTGAACCCGCGGCAACTCCAAGGAGCAGCTAAGATATCGTTCTAGCGACTGAGCGGGTATTTGCAGAGAGACTTAGGCAGCCTTTGCTCGGAGAGATATCATTCTGAACGCATGGATCAGATCCAAGATTGTAGCGGATTACGCATGCCGGCCGAGCATGTCCGTCCAGTGCATCTCCGGACTTCCGGCGCATCTGTCACCAAGAGGGCCGACGGCTCGATCCTAGTCCGACCAGACGAGTCGCTCAGTCCGTACCCCAGGGTTCTCACCGATCGCGTCGCTCATTGGGCAGAAGTCGCCCCCAGCCGAATCTGCGCGGCCCAGCGAGATGATTTCGGAGGATGGCGTCAACTAACCTACGCGCAGGTTCTGGCTGCGGTGCGAAGTATCGGCCAAGCCCTGCTCGATCGTGGTCTCTCGGCCGACCGGCCCATCGTAATCCTTTCGGAGAACGATTTGGAGCATCTGCTCCTGATGCTTGCTGGACAGCACGTCGGGATCCCTACCGCACACATTTCACCTGTATATTCGTTGGTCTCAAACGATTTGGCCCAACTGCGCCATTGCTTCAGCCGTTTGACCCCCGGCCTGGTATTTATTTCAGACGGGCAGAGGTATCGCCGTGCCATCGAAGTTGCGCTCGCGGACGACATGGAATTAGTTGTCACAAGCGCGCCCCCGGAATTCCGCAAAGCGACTCTCTTCTCCGAACTCGTAGCCGAACCCCCGACGTCAGCCGTGGATGCCGAGCACACTCGAATCGATCCGGACAAGCCAGCTAAATTTCTCTTCACCTCCGGTTCAACGGGTTCACCGAAAGCCGTCATCAACACGCACCGCATGCTCTGCTCAAACCAGCAGATGATCGCCCAGATCTTTTGCTTCCTCCAGGACGAGCCCCCAGTTCTGTTGGATTGGCTTCCCTGGAATCACACCTTCGGGGGAAATCACAATATAGGCATCGCTCTCTACAACGGTGGAACCTTTTACATCGATGCCGGGAAGCCCGGGGCGGGATTCATCGATGAGACAGTTCGCAATTTGCGCGAAATAGCTCCCACCGTTTACTTCAACGTTCCAAAGGGCTACGAGGATTTGCTGCCGGCCTTCCGCGAAGATAGACGGCTTCGCGAAAAATTCTTCAGTCGGCTGCAGCTCCTGTTCTACGCCGCAGCCGGTTTGTCGCAACCGGTTTGGGATGCATATCGTGAGCTCGCGCTCGAAACTTGCGGTGAGCGGATAATCATGGTTACCGGACTGGGCGCCACCGAAACGTCACCCATGGCTATTCAAGCCACTTGGGAAACCGATCGCGCGGGCCATATCGGCATTCCCATTCCCGGCGTTGAGCTCAAACTCCTACCGCGCGAAGGCAAATGGGAGGCGCGCGTTCGAGGTCCGAACATCATGCCCGGGTATTGGCGCCAGCCGGAACCCACGCAAGGGGCTTTCGACGAGGAAGGCTTTTACAAGTTCGGTGATGCCGTGCGTTTTGTTGATCCCGCCGACGTGAATCAAGGTTTTGTCTTTGATGGTCGCTTTTCCGAGGACTTCAAACTCGCCACTGGCACTTGGGTCAGTGTTGGCCCGCTCCGCGCAAAGATCCTCAACCACTTCGCGCCTTTCATTCGTGACGCAGTGATCACGGGGCGCGACCGAGAGGATGTCGGAATGATGGTCTTCGCGGACCTGCACGCTTGTTGTTCTCTTCATCCATCGCTATCTCCCGATTTGCCGCAGGCGCAGATCTTGGGGCATGAATCTGTCCGCACACGAATTTATGAGTTGTTGGAGAGTTTCGCGGCCGAATCTACGGGCAGCTCCAAGCGAGTTGCGCGCGCCATATTCTTAGAAGAGCCGCCTTCGCTGGATGCGCGCGAAATCACTGACAAAGGCTCACTGAATCAACATGAGGTACTGACCCACCGCGCTGCGCTGGTCGAACGGCTTTACAGTTCCGAATCATCCCCGCTCATTCTGCGGCTTGCGGAAAGATAAATAGCCTTGGCACAATCCTAAGGAGTCTTGGATGCAGCAGGTTGAGCCTCGTGGCGTAAGATTGTATCAACCCCTTCGACTCCACGCTGGAACTCTGATTTTTGATGTTGATTTCTGATCACAAAATTGGCATGGAGTGTGCGTTCTTGCGACCGCGCGATTTCTCTTGAGGTGCGAGCACATCTGATGCCGCAGCGACAATCTGCGGACACCGCGCCGCTGACCACTCGCAACCAATCGCGACCCGATAGAAGGAGAAACCTCGTGAGCGATTCACAACGCTATCAGGCTGGCCTTGTCGCCCTCGTATTTTTGACCTGGGGCACTGTTTTCCTTGACCGCATGAGCCTGGTCTATTTGGCGCCGTTCATTGCTCCTGATCTTCATCTCACTCATGCTCAAGTTGGACTTCTGGTTTCGGCGCTCGCGCTTACCTGGGCGGTGTCCTCCCTAGTTTTCGGTGCGCTTTCCGACCGCGTAGGTCGGCGCCCGGTGTTGATTCCCGCAGTATTTGTATTTTCCATTTTGTCCTGGCTTTCCGGCATTGCTCGATCTTTCGGGGAGCTCTTCTTCATACGCTCGCTGATGGGCGTGGCGGAAGGACCGACCTGGTCTACGATAACTGCAACCGTGGAAGCCTCTTCGACTCCGGAAACGCGAGGGCGAAACGTCGGCATCATCGTCAGCGCCGCAGCTCTCGTAGGACTTGCCATCGCTCCGGTGCTCACCACACAAGTGGCCGCAAGATATGGATGGCGATCCGCTTTCTTCGTAGCTGGAATTCCCGGCCTTATCTTGGGCCTCCTCCTGTGGCGATACCTGCGGGAACCAAAGCAGAGTGGTTCGTGGATGGTTCACGAGAAACCCTCCTTGAAGGGGTTCTTCTCGATATTGCGGATCCGGAATATATGGCTTTGCTGCATCGCGAGTGCTGGCTTCATGACTTGGCTTTACGTCATGAACGCTTTCGCGCCTCTTTATATCACGGAGGTATCCAAACGCTCGGCGACCTTGGCCGGCTTGGTGATCGGAGCTAGCGGGCTGGGAGCATTTGTCTGGGGCTGGATTTTCCCTTGGATCTCGGATCGAGTGGGCCGCAAGCCCACGCTTCTTTTTGTCGCTCTGCTCTCCGCAGCGGTGCCCCTTACTTATCAAATATCTTCTCTCGTAGCTCACCCGTGGTTGATGGCCACCGCGGGTTTCATTGCCAATGGAGGACAAGGAATCGCGGCGCTGACCATCGTTTTGATCCCCACGGAGAGCGCGCCCCCGCAGTTTTCGGCGACTGCAATAGGATTATCCACACTTGTCGGGGAATTATGCGGCGGCACACTTTCGCCTGCCGTTGCCGGCGTGTTTGCAGAGCGCTATGGTCTCGTCGCGCCGCTTTGGATCGCCGCTGGCGGAGCAATCGTCGTGTTCATCGCCGCTCTCTTTATGGCCGAGACGGCGCCCTCCAGACGTATTCGGCCCTTGCAGGAGGTCTCTCGATAAAACATAAGATCACTCTGGTGTGCAACTCGCGGTGCACCTTTTCGGGCTTGCGCACATGCGTCGAAACGGCACTCTGCGTGGGCGAATCCCCCCCATACATTCCTTGCGATCAAACCGAAACGTTTTACGAGGACGACACGGGCGACTCCACCGACGACCTCCTTTACTCGGTAGTAGTCGAGCAGGGCACCAGTGTCATTGCGGATTCGGGCACAATTGATTTCGGCCCCAACCCATGTGGGGGTTCGCCCGCCGTAGTCGTCTTTACCGGCGACGCGAATTTCGGCACACTGGGCGTGACCGGTAAGAACAACGGGAACTGCGATGCCGACTTCAACTACCCAACACCTCAAATCCAGCAGAGGTAACATTCGGCATACAGGCCAACAAGACTTGCGTTGACCCAGTCGCGGGAGTCGCGACCGTCACCACGACGACCGAAATCGCTACGCCCAAATATACAAAGAGCACGACGGATGCAGCGTGTGCACCCACCCAACCTCCTTGTTACACAGTCACATACACCAAAGTATTTGATATCGCAAAAGTGGAACATTTATTTGCAGGCAGCCGCAGACTCTAGCGCGAATTCCCGGTAACGGCTTTTAGCGAGGCGCTTCCCTAACGAATCGCTTCAACCAACGTCCCAGGTTCAGGTCCGTACTTGAGCCTGGGACGTTTTTTCGTGGGCTGATTCTGTCGCTGGGGCAAGTTCGGCTCGAAAATATTGCTTTCGTAAATTGTACTTTTGAACTCGCCCTAGCAGGCGCGATATCCAACAAAGACGGGACTCCTTCGCTGCTAAAACCTCGGATCGCACTTGAATTCCTCTAAGTCCTTCTCGCCATTTTTGACGCCATGTGAAGCAGGAGTCCACGTTTTTTCTCGTTCATCTGAGAAAGTAACTTGGCGAAAACCTGCAGCTCGCGGTCTTGTTTTGTGCTGACCGCCCGACTGGGAATGTCTTGTGCAGGTATATTCGGCTTCTTTACATGTGCATCATCGGTGAAAAGCCGATACAGCGGAATTTCCAATGCGCGGGCCATCTTTTCCAGAGTATCCACCGATGGAACTGTATGGCCGTTTTCAACCCGCGAGATGTAACAGCGAAGCAGACCTGTACGCTTCTCTACATCGCCTTGTGACATCTTTTTCTGTTCGCGCAGAACCTTCAAGCGTTCACCAATGACCATAGGTAGCGCCTCGAATTTTTATTGGGGACCCTAAGAAACGTGAACAACCCAAGTTATTGCTAGAATTTTCTTGTCCGTTGACGTGATGTTAACACACAAGAAGCGTGTGGTTCACTGGCTGGGGCTAAAATCATCCCGGTAGCTTTAAAGCGTGAATGAGGCAACCGTGACCGACACGAAACATTAGATGCAATGATGATCAACAGCTCCTAGTGCGTTGGGAGCGCGTTGATCGCGGCGGGCACTGGAAAAAATGCGAGGGGGCCTTGCGCCCCGTGGCATGATGTGGAACTATTTTCGTCTTAACTGGTGTGCGCGTCGCTACTTGCAAACCCTTCGGTCTAACGCTTGACAACTTCTTAACAGGATTACGTCGAATCGGACTTGGAATAAAAAAATTCAGTAGTTCTACAGTCATAGTCCGGATTAGTTAGTTTGGTAACGATCGGGGAGTTTACAAAATGGCTTGAGCGGAGAGGCGGTACTCCGGCCGAGATGACTCGAAAAAGAAAAGTGCGCGAGATTCTGGGCATGCCGAACCTTGGTTAAATCGGATAAATCACGTCGGAGTGGGCATGTTACAATCGCCACGCGTTTGTCGCTCTTGTGAACCTTTAAGAATCGATCAAAGGGCAGGTTCAAACTTGCAGCTTTAATCTCCTGGAGGCGCCGAGACGTACAAATAGCTTAAAAAAGACGAAGGAAGTAAATCGATGAGAGAACAAGGAACAGTAAAGTGGTTCAATGCCAGCAAAGGATTTGGATTCATCCAGCGCCAGTCCGGCGAGGATGTTTTCTGTCATTTCTCGGCTATCCAAGGAGACGGATACAAGTCTCTTAACGAAGGACAGGCGGTTGAATTCGAGGTTACAAAAGGCCCCAAGGGTTTACAGGCGGCGAACGTTACAGCCCTATAGTCGTTGAACATGGGCCTCTCGCCAAGTCGAGAGGCCCATGCTTCGCCTTCCATTCCCAACATCCCACACTTTCAATTAATGCTTCAATCAGGCGATAGCCGGTTAGCAAACATGATTGCGCGTGAAACTTGGAACAGGCGTTCCAGAAGGATCAGACTCTGGCAGGTCATTAGTGACAATATGAACCATGCTGAAAACGAAACGATCTCATACCAAGACTCTCACGCAGGTAAGGGCCGCAACGCGCGCGGACGTAAAACGACTACTCGCCCACCCTCGCGTCGCATCTGTTCCGCGCATACGAGATGAGTCTTGGTAAGCTGAATGAAACGGACATGCAAAAAACCGCAGGTCGATAAGCGCGTTACATAGTTAATGGAGGAACATGCCGGCACAACAGCACTACAACAGCCTCGACAGTAAGCAGAGGCAGGAATTACTACTAAAAATTGGCGAGACTCGTGAAGAAGCGCGCGTCTTAAGCCAGCGCGATTACGCCGCACTTGGCGGGTGGGTAAAAATCCGGCTCAAGAGAAACTTTAAGCACCCTAAAGCCTAACTTTTAGTCATGATTCTTCGCGAGAGGCTCGGGGTGAAATTCCCCGGGCCTGCTCGGCCAGGACTTAGTGACGACCCAGTTCCAATCTTTGACCAAAAGTGTCGGGAATGCCGCCAGGACAGTGAGAGGAGAAAACTCTAACCTAATCGGGAATCATATTCGACGGTCTCTTGAGTAGCTCTTCACCGCATCCGCAGCTCGACCAAGAAGCGCGATGGTGTTGATACTTGCAGGCTGGCTGCTCGTAACATGTTCGCGCTGGTGGTATACATTGGCAGCTAGACGTTTTATTGAGAGACCTGTCTGAAACGATTCTTGTCGATTTTCAGCGACCGAATTTTGGATTCAAGAGTAGACCGCGGGATGCCCAATCTAGCCGCGGCCCCCGTAGGTCCGAACACCCGCCCGCGACTTTCTTTCAGGCCAGCTTCAATCATGGTCTTCTCTTGTGCCACGAGCTTTACAGGGAGTTCAATTTGGCCTTTCGGTTCTGCCAGTGTCGGCTGCTGTGGTAGCCAGCTTTCGTCAATCGAGAAAATCTCTGTTTCGCAAAGTATTACCGAACGCTCGATGACATTCTGGAGCTCGCGTATGTTTCCGGGCCAAGGGTAGGACTGAAGCAATTCGAGTGTCTTCTTGCTGCTATCGGTTATCTTCTTTCCCGCTTTTCGCGCGTAGCGATCGATGAAGTATTCAACCAGGAGCGCAATGTCCTCTCCTCGTCCTCGAAGAGGAGGAATTTCGATCGGGAATACATTCAGGCGGTAAAACAGATCACTGCGGAATGTCCATCGCCACAGTTGCGCCAAATTTGGACGGATTGTAGGTGATCACCGGATCGTGGTGCTTGGAAAGAACATGATTGAGTCGCGCCTCGTTCCACCAGGTTGTATGTGGCAGGTTTGTCGAGAAATAACCAATCCATATGATGTCCCAAGCCTGGTAAGTGCGTAGCCGGCACCTCCGCCCGATTCGATTAGTTTTTCGACTGTAGTCCCCGCCCTTTTCTTCAACACGGGTGGACCACCTTTCTGCACGAAACTCACGCCCTCCAAATCGTCATTGCCTGCCCGACACCCTAAAATTCTTTCGTCCTCTGAGATTTTGTGATATCTCTATCAGCACACCCTGGGTCTGACCATGAGGGATTTTGCAGGCGGCCTCCAGACATAGTGCGGCAGGTGAAGCCACAATACCGTACCAGAGATTCGAATCACAAGGAGGATGATCACCATGAAAAGGATTGCATGGATTTTTGCAGTTCTCTGTTTGGGACTGTTCGTTGGCACACTCGATACGCAAGCTGATACTCACAACAAAAAGACGCAAATCCGATTTAACGAACCAGTGGAAGTACCTGGAGCGACACTTCCGGCCGGCACATATGTCTTCAGACTGATGGACTCTCGAGCAGACAGGCATATCGTGCAGGTGACAAACGTCAAAGGTGACCAGGTATTTGCCACCATTCTGACCATCTCCGATTATCGCCGTAGTCCGACCAGTCATACCGTAATGACCTTCGGAGAATCTGAAACTTGCGGCCCGGTAACCCTCAAGTCCTGGTTTTTCCCGGGAGATAAATACGGTCAGCGCTTCGTCTATTCAAAGGAGAAAGCGGCTGAGATTGCCTCGAATTGCAAGGAGTCGGTGCCCGAAGTAGCGCAAGCAATGCCGGCCGAAGCTCCCGCGATGGAAGCGGCGCCCGTGAATGAAGTAACCCCTGAAAAGCAGGAGGTGCCGTACAATCCCGCTCCTTTGGCCGAGAACGACGTGAAAGACACCAAGGGTTTCGACGCTGAAGAACTGCCCAAGACCGCGTCCGACGCCCCGTTCTTTGCCGGTCTCGGTTTGCTGATGCTTGCTGGTGCCTTTTTGGCCCGTTACTCCTGGAAGCATTCAACGTACTGAATTTTCTTCTGTTAAAATGCCGGCTTGCTCCAATCCATTTGGGGCAAGCCGCTGTTGTACCTCAGGGAAATTCGAGAATTCCTTATGTCTTCGCAGGAAGAACTGAAGAACGGTCGCGGCATGCTCCGCGATTCCTCTCCAGCAAGTGGCAATAATGCAATACGGCGAAATGTTTCCCGGTGGACGTACTACGTTCTGTTTACTGTGGGCAGTATATTTCTGCTGGGGGCAATTGTGTTCTATCTGGAGGGCTACGCCTTTCAGGTTTATGGCAGCCACAAACTTCGGTCGCTAGCGAAAGACTCGTCCGGCACTTCATCATCGGCGGCGTCCTCTTCTTCCGCGTCTTCGTCTGGATCTGCGGCAACAACAGCAAGCTCTTTCCAGCCTCATATGCACGATGTTTTGGGCCGCCTGGAGATTCCGCGCCTCAACATTTCCGCGGTCATTGTCGAAGGATCGGACGACGACTCTCTGAAATTGGGCCCAGGACATGTGCCCGGAACCGCGCTGCCTGGTGAACAGGGAAACGTCGCTATCGCGGGCCATCGCAATACTTACTTTCTTCCGCTCAAAGAAGTGCAGGCTGGCGACAAGATCTCCGTCACCACGCCCCGCGGGAATATCGAGTACGCCGTTCAATACGTGGAAATCGCCAGCCCCGACGACGTGGACTCAATCAACCCCACGGACGACTCGGAGCTCACCTTGATTACGTGCTATCCGTTCTTTTACGTGGGCAGCGCCCCGGAGCGCTTTATCGTTCATGCGAAAAGCACAGCTCCGGCACAAGAAGCCACTGCGAAGCCGCAATCGCCTGAAACTCCCACGCCCAGTAATGCCGTTCCGCTGCGAAGCGAATCGAGCGTGGTAGTGCTAAACGCAAGCGTTCGCGACCATAAAGGTGAAAATGTCACGGACTTGACCCAAGACGATTTTCGCGTAAAGGAAGATGGCCTGGAGCAGAAAGTTGTCTATTTCAAACGTGAAGACGTTCCGGTCACCATCGGTATCGTCGTGGACGATAGCGGCAGCATGCGCGAGAAAAAAGCGGAAGTGGTGGAAGCCTCTCTTGATCTGGCGCGCTCGAGCAACCCTCAGGATCAGATGTTCGTTGTATCCTTTAATAGTCGTGTGTCTTTCGGTCTTCCCGCTGGCGTCCTCTATTCCAGTGATATAGCCGAGCTTTCCAACGCCTTTTCTAACCTCCGCACCATCGGGAAAACGGCGCTCTACGACGCGCTGGTGGTCGCCATCGAACATCTCGGCAGGTCCCCGCTCCAACGTAAAGCCATCCTGCTAATCAGCGACGGTGGCGATAACGCCAGCCGGCACACACTGGGCCAGGTCATCACTATGGCCGACCAATCTAACGCGGTGATTTACACCATCGGCGCATTTGACGAATCGGACGACGACAAAAATCCCGGCGTATTGAAACACCTGGCAACTCTCACCGGAGGACAATTTTTCGCACCCGCAAAACTTTCCGATCTTCCCGGAATCTGCAAGAAAATCGCCAGCGATATTCGCAGCCAATACGTCCTCGCTTACGCGCCGCCCAATCACGCCGCCGATTCCACCTTCCACAAGATCCAGGTTTCCGTCAACGCACCGCATCATTCCAAACTTCACGTCCGCACCCGCGAAGGCTATTACGGAAATGCCACTCAGTCGGAGTAAGCCGGTAATCCGAAGTGCCAAGCAATCTGGAGACGCCTTGAGAACCGTCGACCAGTGAACGGCACGCTCGCCACAATATCTCCCTGCCATGCCCTAAGCGTGCTTAGAGAATTAGACGCCCAAGCTCTACGATAGTCCGCAACGACGGTCGTGATGGTCAAACCAGTAAGAGATTTGCGCACCGCGCTACTAACCCTGTGTCCTCCAGGAAGTTTCGCGAATGTCCAGTGTCCTTTTCAAATTGAGAGGGCTACGTTTTCTTGCGGTATCGATCCAGGAGGATCTTGTAGCGGGGGTCGTTTCGCACGGACGCGAAATAGGGGCTGTCGTCCAGCGCTGTGAAATCGTCAAACCCTAATTTGAGCGCTTCTTGCAACGTTGCCAGCGCTTTATCTTTGTCGCCCTTACCGGCGTACGCCGCGCTCAGCCAGTAACAATTCATCGCAGTTTTCGAACCGCCGCCCAACTTCAAACCGTAACTGACAGCTTGATCCCAATTCCCTTGTGCTAGCGAGAGCTGGGTCATCCCCATGTTCTCGTAGGTCTTGTCGCCAATCTGTCCCGCGCGATGGATAGCCACTTCGGCTTCCTGGTAGCGCTTCTGAAAAATAAACGCGCGTGCCAGGTGATACTGCGCCGCCGCCGAAGTGGGCTGAAGCCGGATCGCTTCTCGCGCTGCTTTCTCCGTTTCCGCTGCGTCGGGGGGCTGCTCGTATCCCAGTGCCCAGGAGAGCAAGTCCCAGGCAAGATAATTGTCCGGCTCCAACCGAGTGGCCTCGCGAAGTTCGGCCACCGAAGCGACATAGTTGTATCGCAAGCCGTACGTCTGCCCCAGCGCGACATGCGCCTCGGCGAGGTTCGGATCGATGGCGATTGCCCGCCGCGCGTATTCTTCCGCTCGCTGCAGGTGGACAGGATTGCTGTCGAGATCGCGGTAGTAGAGGCTTTCCACGTGAGAAAGTCCGGCCAGCGCGAGGGCGTAGTTGGGATCTAACTTCAGAGCATCTTCAAAGCTTTTTCGCGCGGCCTCAAATCTTTCCGCGGTTTCCACTTCCAGCAGGCCGCGCCCTAACAAAAATGCTTCGTAAGCCTGTGGATTTTGCGTGCCGCGCCGTTGAATGGCCTTCGTTTCCTGCGGACTTAAATTCAAATTCAGCGCCTGCGCAATCTTCAGCGCGGTTTGCTCTTGTAACGAAAAGACATCTTTCATTTGGCCGGTGAAGTCGTCGGCCCACACTTGAAAGCCGGTGGTTGAGTCGATCAAATGCACGTTGATGCGCACCTGGTCGCCGGACTTGCGTACGGTGCCTTCCAGCAAATAGCGCACGCCCAGTTGACGTCCCAACGCCGCGGCGTTCTGGTCCGCGCTTTTCACCGCGGCAGAGGTTGAACGCGGCGCAACATCAATTGCCTGGATCTTCGAAAGCTTGGTAGTGATCTCGTCGGTCATACCGTCGCTGAAATAAACGCTGTCGGGATCCGTGCTCAGATTTTGTAAAGGCAGGACAGCCACAGATGGTTTCGCAGCCACCACAGTGGGCGGCGGTGAGGAACGCTTCTGATACCAGAACGCGCCGATGGCCAGCAGAACTACCAGCGCGGCTACTCCTGCATACATCCCCCAGCGGTTTGATTTCGCCTCCACTGCCGTAGCTGCCTCCGAAGCTACTCGTGATGAGACGCGGCCTGAACCTGGCGAGGTCGCCCGCGATGAGATCCTTCCGGAAGATCCTGCCGATGGTTGAGCAGACGATGCATTTGAGGATTGTTCGTCCGACTCGCCAACTTCCCGCGTTGTCACCACGCGCGACGAGTCCGTCTCTCTTCTCAGCCTGCGCAAGTCCGCGCCTAAATCGGCAGCTGACTGGTAACGCATCTTGCGATCTTTCTCCAGCGCCTTGTTCACCACATGCTCGAACCCGGACGGCAACGCGGGATTCAAACGCAGCGCGGGAACCGGCGCGCGATTCAAGATGCCGTCGAAAATCACTCCGGTAGTCGCACCGGTGAACGCCATGGCACCCGTGCCCATTTCGTAAAGCACCGCGCCCAAGGAAAAAAGATCGGTGCGCTTGTCGAGGTCAATTCCGCGCACTTGTTCAGGCGACATGTAGGTGACCGTGCCGAGCGACGTGCCCGGGCTCGTCAACAACGCGTCCGCGGGTGCCGTTTGCGCGGTCACCGTAACGCCCTCCGCTACCTTCTGTCCCACGGGGCTGAGCTTTGCCAATCCAAAATCCAAAATCTTCGCGTGGCCGCGCGCGGTGATGAAAAGATTGGCAGGCTTGATGTCGCGATGAATGATTCCGGCGGAGTGCGCGGCGTCTAGCCCCTCCGCAATCTGCGTGCCCCAATCGAACAGCGTCTCAATATCCAGCGGACGCCCGTCGACCTTGTACTTCAGCGTCTGCCCGTCCAGAAATTCCATGGCAATGAAGCGGCGCCCGTCAAACTCGTCAATTTCGTAAATGGTGCAAATGTTGGGATGGTTCAGCGCCGACGCGGCTTGCGCCTCGCGTTGAAAACGTTCCAGCGCAAACTCGTCCTTGGCCAAATCTTCCGGCAGGAATTTCAGCGCGACGAAGCGGCGCAGCTTAATGTCCTCAGCCTTATAAACCACACCCATCCCGCCGCCGCCCAGCTTTTCCACGATGCGGTAATGCGAAATGGTCTGCCCGATGAACGAAGACGCGTCCGCCATGTGTGCCGCACATGTTAATTTGCGCGACAACGCAAGTCAACGCGAGCAAGTCAACGTGTCGCCGCAAAATGAGAATGTCCGTTCCGCTGAATAGGAACCCGGACAGTGTTTTTGTTCCAGTCGGAACGAATCTGGCGGGTCCATATGATTTCATAACAATGCTGGCTCCCTCGACCCGAGTAAACTGTGGTTTATCGACGACCATAGGCTCGGGAGAAAGGAGCCAGACATGTTGATTATAGGCGTAGATTATCACCCGAGCTTTCAGCAAATCTCTTTTCTGGATCAGGAAACTGGTGAGTGCGGTGACCGGCGATTGAATCACAGCGATGGAGAAGCCGAGCGGTTCTACAAGGAGCTAAAGGAGAGAGGGGTCAGCGTGCGTGTGGGATTGGAGGCCACTGGATATTCACGCTGGTTCGAGCGGTTACTGGCGGAGTTGGGTTTCGAGGTATGGATTGGGGATGCCGCGGAGATCAAGAGACAGCGAGGCCGGAAGCAGAAAACCGACTTCGAGGACGGCCGACTCCTGTTGAGGTTGCTTCTGGAGAATCGCTTTCCTCCCATCTGGGTACCGAATCCAGAGAATCGAGATCTGCGACAACTACTATGGCACCGGCATCGGCTGGTGCAGATGCGCACGCGGATCATGAATCAGCTGCAGGCCGTGGCCATGAACGAAGGCTATCGCTGGAAGAAAAAGCTGTTCAGCGAAAAGGGACGAGCTCTGCTAGAGAAACTCTCCTTGGCTCCCTGGGCCAGTCAGCGCCGGAAAGAATTATTGGAGCTGCTGGAGCAGTTGGATCCAAAGATTGCGGAGTTAACCAGAGCCGTCGAGCAGGAAGCCAATAAACGGCCGGAGGTGGTGCGATTGATGACCCATCCCGGCGTGGGGCCCATCACGGGGCTGGCCTATGTGCTGGTCATCGGGACACCCGAATCGGTTTCCTTGTGGCAAGAAGATCGGCAGCTACATAGGGCTCATTCCCAGTGAAGACTCCCGTGCCGGCCATCAACGGCTGGGACATATCAGCAAGCAGGGCAACGCATTGTTGCGCTACTTGCTGGGAGAAGCAGCGCAAGCAACCGCACGGTGCAACCCAAACTGGCGACGTCGGTATGTGCATCTGACGATGCGCCGGGGGAAAAAAAGCATTGCCAAGGTGGCCATGGCCAGGAAACTCGCGGTACGGTTGTACTGGATGTGGCGTAACCGTTGGCAATATTCGCAGTTAGTTGAATTCGGTTCGAACGCGGGAAAGCTCGGAACCGGACATGGCGTGCAGTAGGGCGTCGTCCACATGATTGGGCATCCCGCTCCCTGAAAAGGGAGTTTGAAATAGTAATCATGGTCGAAGTTTTGATCGGAGTCGGGTCGGAGGAGGCGCGCTTACGCGCTGGCCTCCGTCCGCCGCTCAAACTGCACGGACGGGTTTCCCGTATGCAGCTTTCACGAAGACTCACTGCCTCCGAGATGCAATAGAAGGAATTAATCCAACTAGATTGACAAGCTCGAACTCACCGTAGAGCATCTTCTGGGGCAGCCGTTTCCAGCCGGCGTTGCGCCAACGCTGGAAGCGGTGCGACCAGATACGATGCACAATCCAGCGATCGAGTCGGTTGAAGAGCAATCGGACATGGGCTCGCTTGTAATACTCGCCCCATCCTCGCAAGAGCGGGTTTAGCTCCGCGATCAGCTCCTCGGTTTGCAAAGGCACCTTCCGCTTGGTGCGTTGCCGTATCTGGTCCGTGAAACGATGGATCGACTTCTCCTTGGGGTACGCATAGAGCGCACCCTGTCGGGCCTGACTACGAATCTTACTCGCGGGTAGATAGAGCTTCTTCTTCCCGCGTTTGATTTTGTAGCCAAGGAACTCGAAGCCATCCTGAGCATGAACGATCCGCGTCTTCTGCGGATGTAACTCCACACCCAATTGTTTCAGGATTCGGCCAGCGGCCTCCACTGCGGCTCGTGCCTCTGCTGCCGATTTACAGGTGATCACCCAATCATCGGCATACCTCGTGAGCTGATATCCTCTCAGCCGCATCTCCCGATCGAACGGCGTCAGAAGTATGTTACTGAGCGTGGGCGAAACTACCCCACCCTGAGGAGTCCCGCGCTCGGATGGAAAGAGCTGCCCCTTTCTGTAGCTTCCCGCCTTGAGCATCGCCTCGATGAGACGAAGCACTCGGCCATCCGCTACTCGTTGGGCAACCAGCGAGAGAAGTTTCTCGTGATCCACGGACCCGAAGAAATCTCGGAGATCTGCGTCCACTATCCACTCCGACCCGCCTTGTATCTCTTTCCAGATTTTGCGCAGGGCATCTTTCGTCGATCGCCCCCGTCGATATCCGAAGCTGGCATCATCGAATACCGACTCGAAGATGGGCTCTAACCGATTGAGCAGCGCTTGTTGGCACACGCGGTCATAGATCGCAGGTATGCCGAGCATTCGATACTCTCCTGGTTTGTCCCTCTTCGGAATAGGGTGTTGTCGAACCGGCAGAGGTTGATAGGTGTCCTCTTTCAGCTCCCGCTGCAGCCGATCCAACTGCTGGTTCAGCTGCGCTCCGAAGGCCTCCAGATTCTGCCCATCGATTCCTCCACTTCCCCGGTTCGCCTTCACCTTTTCCCAGGCCATCTCCAGGTTCTTCCGCTTGTACACCTTGTCGATTAATGAATGGACCTTCTTCACACCCGTCGGGTTGATCCAGTCCACCAGTCTCCTCAGACGAGAGCGTACGGGTTTTTCGCTTAAGGAACTGTTCCGACCTCCCTCATCTTTACTCATCTGGCTTCCTCTCTCTTCCCGTCCGTCTTCGCCGGCTGACCTTCCCCGACCCACTTCCGTCGCCGGTTGCCCGGTCACGCGGCTTTCACCGCGCTTCAGGTACTACTCAGCCGTCCGTATACTGACAGAGCTTCACTCGCCACTTCGCTTCCGCTTATAGGTCTGCTTACTCCGGTGCCACGCGGAGATTCTGTCAGCACCTCCTGAGGTCACGTGCTGTTCTTCCGTACCGTGCCGCCCGCAATCACCTTGGTGCGGTGGGTGAATGAGAACGCCTTCGTCTTCATCTCGCAGACTCGACCTTGCCCCACCTTTGGCCGACCGGTTCATCATTGGGTCTCCCCATTGATTGCGGCCCGGTACTTCTCCGCAGGCCCTTCAGATTCCATCTTGTGATGATCACTTGATGGACACCCTGCCCTCCGGAGTACGGCAAGCGGTGGCTCTAGGTCTGTCTTGGCTGTGTCCAGCTTTCGCCTTCGTGCCCGTTTAGACGTCTCCATACCTTCCACTTTCTCCGGCCAGCGAGGAATTACCCCCGCTTTCTTGGATATGGCGCTCCTCATTCGAGCCCCAGAGGGACTTTAACCCTCCTGAACAACGCGCTGCTCAGCACACGAGATGTTTGGGTCGGACTGAATCCGACCGCTAGATTACGAGCGAGCCGTGGTCGTCGATGCAGAGCGTCAAAGAAAACAAAACCAAGACCACTCTTCGGAGTGAGTGGAGAAGTTTGCTCAGAAAAAGCTCAAAAAGAGCTTGACAGAGTCAGCATTGTTAGAGATGTCCGGTAAGCGCGTTATCCCAATTGGGACGTAGCAAGAGTTGGCTGGAACTGAATCCAGATGATGCGGAAGAATCGGGCTACGGCGAGCAATCCTTCTAGGCGGTAGGCGCTGGTCGATTTGATCGGGAATGAGCAGACCGGGAATCTGAAGCTTGCACAGAAATTATTGGGGCACTCCAACATCGATATGACCGCAGAAATCTATACACACACGACTGCGGAAGCAGAACGGGAGGCCGCACTGGCTATAGAACGGGCGATTTATGGCGATCTGTTCCCTGTTGTTCCCAATTTGGGGAACAGGAACAGCGCGGCGGGAATTAACTAGGAAGGAAATGTTTCAGGTTGGCTTGTAACTGAAAGTAAGACGGCTTGGAGGTTTTTCCTCTTCGCGCCCATGGTTGCGGGGGCTTGCAACCATCCGAATTGTTTAGTACTGCCTTTTAGCGTGGAACTAATCCGGCTCGCCGCGTAGGCGGCACCGCGAAGGTCAACGGTCATAAGCGGGCGACTCCGTGCAACCGACCAGTCCGAACTTGGCCACGCCAGTCAATACAAGCGTTTGTCGGTACTGATTCGCACAATCTGTTAGACCGCCGCCGTGATAGTTAGCCGGTTATAAGTATTTTCAACAACATAGAAGAACGCGGGACTGTAAGTCATTGGAAATACTTCATACGCGAGGCTATTGTGTATTCACCGCGATGTTGTATCGCGGCCTAGATGGCGTATGGGGGGGAACAAATTGCCGCCATCGTTCATGATTGTTTAGAGACTGAGCCCGGCAGGGTCAGAGCTTTTAATCGCTTGTTCACGTCCGTTAAACAACGAACTTGCTATGCGAGCCGTCATGCGGGCCGTATGTTCTGGTTGAGAGAGAACAGATTGCGAGAGTCGTAGCGCGCCTTGAGGTGCTGAAGCCGTACGTAGTTGGGGCCATATGCGTGCCGGACGCTATTTTCTCCCTCGCGCTCCATGACGTTCACGTAGTTGCCGTCTTCGTCCACAGGCAGCGTCGTTTTCAGTGCTTCAATCCACTCACTGGCGGCGCGCTGGCCATCGGGCGGTTTCCAATAGGCTGCGATGTCGCAGCCTATACCAACCCTGCGCAGCGGAAACGGCGTCGCATCCACGGGCACGCGCGTTACCGCGCCGTGAAGATGAATGAGGAAGCAATTGACAGGGAGCGGCGCACTCAAGAATGCCTTGGCGAGAATCTCGACTCGGCGATCATCCAGCTCTCCGAAAAAGCCGCTGAAATGTTCCTCATAACTTGGCGGAATATTTGCTGGCACCATCTGCTCTAGCTCGAGATACGATACTGACTGGACCGTGTCATGCACGACTGCCGGGTGATGACGAATGGGCGCTAGCGCACTCTCTCCCGCGCCCTGTTCACCGATATAGCACGCCTGAATCTCGATTTGCGGCTTGTGATTGGGTTCCGCGGACGCCACGGCAATCAGAGTTAGCTCGTCTGGCGCTGAAGAAACAAGCTTTTGGAACGCCTGCAAAAACTCACGTGCGTCCGCTGACTCCAGCGTGATATTCCCCGCAAATACCTTCGAAACCGGATGCAGCGCCACCTCGAACTCGGTGACGACCCCAAAGTTGCCTCCTCCTCCGCGAATGGCCCAGAAAAGGTCTGGGTTCTCGTGCGCGCTGGCCTTGACCTGGCGCCCATCAGCCAGCACCACGGTCGCCCCGAGAATGTTGTCGCAGCCGAGGCCATACTTGCTCATGAGGGGACCGACGCCGCCTCCGAGAAGATAACCTCCTACGCCGACGGAAGGACACTGACCCAGCGCGGTGGCAACCCCTGCCTTGGCTGTCTCTATCTCAACCGCACCGCACACTGCGCCACCTCCAACGCGGGCGGACATTTTTTCCACGCCAACGGCTATCCCGCGGAAGCCGGACATGTCTAACACAATGCCTCCCTCGCAGGTAGAGTAGCCGGCATAGCTATGGCCTCCGCAGCGGATAGCGAGGGGCAAACCATTGGACCTGACGAAGCTCAGAGTGGCCTGGAGGTCCTGCAGGTTGACAGGATGCACGACGAGCGCCGGATGCGCGTCATATTTGGCCGCGTAGACTTTGCGAAGCCTTTCATAGTTCGGATCGCCGGGTCTAAAGGCTGTCCCAGTCAGTCCCCGGACAAAGGTCTTGAGATCGACATTATTTGGCTTTGAGACCGGAAGAGCAGCGACTAGCTTAGGAAGGTTCGCATTCGCGAGAAACGGGAGGGAGGAACAAAGGCCCTGCCAGAGAAAACGACGCCGATTCATTGAATCCCCTTGGAAGAAATGGGCGCAGAACGATACTCGATAAGATTGCGGAAAAAAGAAGCCCGACTTTACCACGAACCAGAACGATTGCATCGGTAGAAATTTTGGCGTATGGGCGACCTCGATCGGTGACAACCCCACGTAGCACTCGTAAGTGCCTGGCCGGAACTTCTTCAAAGTAGATCCCTGGCGCAGCACAAGGTCGAGTTCGAAACACACAGATTGACGCTTCTCGGAGATCCTCTCACCAAAGAAGAGATTGACGGAATTGTCTGAACGGGCCTCTGAGGGGGACGACGAAACTCGAACTCGCGAACTACCCCCCGCAAGCCTGAACCAACAACAGACAGGTGTAAGCGTTCGGATTGGTAATGCGGCTTGTAGGAAGTCATCGATTGCATCGGACTGCGTCTAGGCTCGCGACATCGAGATGTTGCGGCGGGCGACTGTCAATTCGGATGGTTGCAGGGTGTTCGGAACCTATTGCGGCGGAATAGTTTCTGGTTGCGGAGGCCTGCAACCATCCGAATTGTTTAGTCCTGCCATTTCGCTTCCCGATGATTCGCGTAGCGGCTTAGGCAACCGGCATTTGCCGTGACAGCGTAGCGGGAATTGGTTTTACAACAGCTTACAAGAAGGCAGTGACTGCCAAACTACGCGTAAGCTATATAGGACATCAAGTTTTGTGGTTGGGTTGTTGATTGGAAACTCCACCCGCCAGGTCCTTGCCATCTTCGGGCAGTCGGCAGTCGGAGCGCTCCACAGGCCGTCGCCAAATCGCGTCGCATTTGTGTTTGACGGTACAATCGCCGCGTGGCTAGAGTATGAACTCTACAGCTCGCCAGCAGGAGAGAGCATGGCCAATGTTCCATCGTCCGGAATAGAGCCCGGTCAACGCCGACTTAACGGCCCCCAAACCACCGGCCGCGAATATCGCAATTTGTCCCATCCTACCCACGCGATGGCCCAGGACGATGACATTGCGGTCCCAATGCGTGATGGAATCAATTTGCTGGCGGACGTGCATCGTCCTGCTGAACCCGGACAATATCCCGTGCTGGTGGCCGCCTCTCCCTATCCGCGTCAGATCCAAAACCTTGGCGCGCCGGCCGGCTTCATTGAAGCCGGGGCCACCGATTTCTTTGTCCCGCGTGGTTACGTCCACGTCATTGCGAATTGCAGGGGAACCAGTGGATCTGGTGGCAGCTTCGGTTTCTTTGATAGGCAGGAATGCCGTGACATGCACGACCTCGTCGAGTGGGCCGCGCAGCAACCCTGGTCCGACGGAAATGTTGGCATGATCGGGATCAGTTATTTCGCGGGAACGCAAATGGAAGCCGCAGTGGAACGGCCTCCGCACCTCAAAGCCATCATGCCTATCGCCGGTACATTCGACCTCTATGAGTCGGCGACACACCACGGACTGATGAGCAGCGGTTTTGTCACACCCTTCCTTTTCATGATCGGCATGACATCCGGGCATACCAACAAGCTCTGGCGCAGCAAATTGATGGATGCCATGCGTGCGCTTCTGCTCACCCCCGGCATTCACAAGAAGTTCGAGATGGCGAACGGGGAAGCCGCAATCGCTGGTCTCAAAGTTCTGCTCAAACTCCACCATGATCCCCACCCTTGGGATGATCTTTGGCGCGCCATCGCCGCCGAGCACCCCTTTCGCGATGACTGGTGGGAGGACCGCAATCTCCTTCCATTACTTGATCGCGTCGAGGTGCCAGTCTATCTGGGATGCGACTGGCAGAACGTGCCCCTCCATCTTCCTCATACCTTCACGGCCTACGAGCGGCTGACCAACAGCAAGCATTTGCAGGTCGCAATGATGGGAGAGCATGGCCTCGCCTGGCCGTGGGAGAGTCTTCACATCGAGGCGCTCGCCTGGTTCGATCATTGGCTCAAGGGGCAGGACACAGGCATTCTCGACGGCCCACCTTTTCGATACGTCGTGCCGGAGGCCGATGGATCGCGAACAAGCGATGCCTGGCCGATTCGCGAAGCGGTGAGTCATGGTTATGCACTTCGGGCCGACGCAGTTCTTGGCGAGATGGAAGGAGAAGCGGGTTCCAGGACGTACATGAACTTTGGCGGCGGGCTCAACCGCCCGCGCGCGAGCGAGACGGACCCACCGGCGTTCCTACACTGGACGACCCCGCCCTTGCCTCATGACCTGGATCTGACCGGTCCCATCGAATTGCAATTGGACGCCGCTTGTACCGCGCCGGACACAGCCTTCATCGCCGTCTTGCAGGACGTGGACGAAAACGACAAGCCCGTCAATATCACGTCGGGATATCTCCGGGCGGGCTTGCGGACAGTGGACGAATCTGCGAGCAAGCCCGGCGCTCCGGTTCTGCCGTGCCGGACTTTTGAAGCTGTGCCTATCGGGGAGAAAGTAAGTTACCGAATTCCGCTTGTCCCGAATGCGCGCCGCTTCCGCGCTGGTCACAGGTTGCGCCTTTATCTCACTACCGACGACCAGGATGCAGACAAACCAGCACCGCTCGGATTCCGGCATGCAAGCATCGGCACAACTTCCTTCAACACTGTCTTTTCGTCATCGCGGTTGCTTCTGCCAGCACTGCGGTGAATCGTTTTGTCGCTTGAATCCAGTCCCCGCCGTTAAACGGCGGCAGTCCCGCGATCTCTTTCGTGACCGACAGGTCCTCGGGTCTCATCCTTGTCAATTCGGATGGTTGCGGGGTATTTGTAACTCACAGGAGGAGAATAGTTTGTGGTTGCGGAGGCCTGCAACCATCCGAATTGTTTAGTACTGCCTTTTAGCGTGGAGCTGATCCGGCTCGCAGCGTAGGCGGCACCGCGAAGGTCGACGGTCATAGGCGGGCGATTCCGTGCAACCACGCTGCTCGTAACCGGAGTTGACAATGCACTCCGGTTCTCAGCTAACTTGATCGGAGCTTTGTCCGCAAAATAAGTCATCTCAATGGGCCATCAGGCCGCCCATTCATCGAATCGGCGCATAATCTCCATGAGCTTGCATCCCATCAGAATGACAGAGCCCCACAATATGAAGGGGACGCCATAGAGTAGGAGATGCTTGCGCGAACGGGCTAACTCAAACACCCGCATCTTCACGATGGCGTATACGTTCGCTGAGAAATAAGCAACCGCCAAACAGCTCACTACCAAGTTATGCATCTTGTTGCTCCTCCTTTTACCGTGGGAGTTCCGCGCCGGTCGTGATGGTCGCGCCGAACACGATGTTTCCTCTTGGGAGGAGCGCGCAGTGGCGACGACCGAGCCGCCGCCACTGGGTTCGCTATTGCATTAGGTGCGCAATGGGATGCTCATTGAAGACCGTTCTCGATGCCAGCTTACCCTCCCGGACGGTTCACACCTTAGAGTTGAGACCATCCTCCGTCTACCGGAAGTTCGGCGCCGGTCGTGAAGGTTGCGTCGAACGCGAGGAAGAGGACGGCCTTCGCGATTTCCTCCGACGTCCCCCAGCGCTTCATGGGAACCATGCCGATCATCTTCTCTCTAAGCTGGGCGGCCGCGTCCTTCTCGGGGAACATCTTGTCCAAGATCGGCGTGTCGATGGGGCCGGGCGTCACCGCGTTGACGCGAATCTCGCGAGGAAGCAACTCGGCGGCGAGCGTCCGAGCGAAGGATCGCAGCGCGGCCTTGGCGGCTCCGTATGTGGCGTTGCCGGGCATTCCCTTGACGTTGGCGATCGAAGTCGTGAGGACGACAGCGCCTCCCCGGTTTATTAGCGGCGCGAGCTTCTGCACGGCGAAAAGCGGTCCCTTGGCGTTTAAGTTGAACATCTCGTCGTAGACAGCCTCGGTGATGCTTTCGAGAGGCGCTCGGATGCTGAACCCGGCGTTGACGAAGAGCAGGTCGAAGGTGTCGAACTCGGCCTTCACCCGAGGGGCGAGCGCGTCGATGTCCGTCAACGACCGCGCGTCGCTCGAAACCACGAGGGCGCCCTTTCCGAGCTCTTTCTGCGCCGATTCCAGGCCGTCCTTCGAGCGACCCGTCACCAGAACACGCGCCCCCCCATCGAGGAGCATCTTCGCCGTCGCGAGCCCCATGCCGCTCGTGCCGCCGATAATCACCACTTTTTTACCTTGATACCGTTCCATGTGTATTCTCCTTGGGAGGGTTAGGGTTGCCTTGCTGATTTTGAACTGTTTGGTATGATAATCAGGCGCGGAGGCTGCGGTCAAGACATTTTTGAACTGGTTATTTCAAAATGCCGCAAGACCCGCGACCGGCGCCTTTCAGGACGCCGCGCTCAAGGATGCGGGGGAGAGAAATCGACGCCGGAGACCTTGACGACGGCCTGCCAGGCGGCTTCCTGGCTGGCGCGATCGAGAAGGTGCGGGTGGCGCTGCGCCTCAATCGGGCCAGTGAACTTCCCTTGTGCCGAGGCGAAGAATTGCCCTGAGACGTCGGTTCCGAACTCCGACGCCTGGATATACCGGCGAGCTGCGGTCTCCGGCGTCTGATTCATGCCGGGAATGAGGTTCACGATTGGGATAAACAGATACCTCAACGCCGGGCCAGCGCTTCGCACCACCTTGGTGTCGGTCGCCGCACCGGGCGAGACAGCGTACACGGCCATGCCGGAGGGTAGCCGGCGCGCCAGCGCCGCGACCCACCAAGCGATAATGAGCTTCGCGTCGGCATACGCATTGTTGGGCACGTACTTCACGTTCGGCCCGTTGCTAATCAGGGCTTCCACAGCGGCGGTTCGGTCACCCTGGTGGTATTTGGCCGCGAAGGCAGGCACGTCGGTGTAGCTGAACATGGGGACGCCCCCTCGGGCTGGCTCCGCACCGGCGATAACAAACCGCGCGTTGGGGCTCAGCAGGTTGGCGCGAAGCAAGCCGACAGTCAGTTGATGATGGCCGATCAGCGGGGCCTGAGCCGCCTCGACGCCCGCCGCAGTGAGCACGCGCTTCTTAAATGGGACCAACCCTGCATTGAGCAGCAGGAAATCGATCGGCTGACCTCGCTTGACGAGCTCGGCGAGCGCGGACTGAACGCTGGACGGCTTGTCCAGATCCAGCTCCAGCGGCGTGAAAACTTTTTTCTTGGTCTCAGCCGCCAGTTGAGCGGCCGTTTGCTGGACCCGGTTCAGGCTGCGGCCGGTGACGATGACCTGACGGTAGCCCTTGATGGCGAGCAAGCGGGCTGCGGCATAACCGAGCCCGGAGGTGGTGCCGGTGACGAGAGCGATTGACTGTTCCATGGGCGTCTCCGTTGTTAAGGGTGAAGGTCGAGTCGTGAGGCCCCGCGAAATCAGGGCCGGCTTGCTATTACGAACTATTCAGTTATATATTGGTGCGAAGGCCATTGTAAAGGAGTTTCTAACTGAATGGTTCAGAATGCCGCTAGGCCGCGTGGCCGGCCGCGCAGCTTCGACGAGACGGGGGCGCTGGAAAAGGCGACCCAGGTGTTCTGGTCGAAAGGCTACGACGGCGTTACGATCGACGATCTCGTCGCTGGGATGGGCGTGGGACGGCCGAGCCTGTATGCCGTCTTTGGGGACAAGCGGGCGATATTCCTGCGCGTCCTTAAGGCGTATGCAGAACGGAAGGGCGCAGCAGCCGCGAAGGCACTCCTCTCGCCACAGGGTCTTCGCGACTCGATCGCGGGCTTTCTGAGGTACGCCGTCGAAAGTGCGACCGAGAAAGGGTCCGCCCGGGGCTGCCTTATGGTGTGCGTCGCGCCGCTTGTGAACGACGCTGAGGTTCAGCGGTTCTTGCAGGGCGCGGTCGCGGGCGGCGCTGCGCTGGTGGAGCGTCGTTTCCGGGACGGGATCTGTGCAGGAGACATCCCGGCTGATTTTCCGGTAGCCGTGCGCGCGATCCAAGTCACGGACTTTGCTCGTGGCCTGACCATGCGTGCGCGGATAGGCACGCCGCGCAAGACGCTCCTCAAAGATGCTGAGGAAGCGGCCGACTTGGCGCTCCTGCCGCATAGCCAGCGTGCAAGGTCATAGGTTGGCGACGAAGAAGGCAGATTAAGGCCTTCGTACGTAGAACGGTTGGGTCAGGTGTGCCGCAACTCGCCTTCCGAAGTCTTGTCCGAATGGGCAAACCGGAAGTTACCAATCGCGTTCTGCCCATCGTGAGATATAGGAAGAGCCTTTAGACGCAACTTTCGCGAATCACCACTGGGGCATTACAAATTCGGAGAGTTGCAGGGTTTGCGGAAGTTACTGAAAGAGAAGAAGCTTGATTGCAGAGGCTTGCAATGCACCGATTACGCTACTGGTTCCCTTCCGCTATGACCTGGTGGCCGCATAAACCGCGATGCGCGCCAGCATTGCGAATCACCAGTAGATCGGGCCGCTAGTTCGACTTCAACGGATGACACCAGTCTTCCTTTTTTTGACCATCCACGGTTTCAGGAAATCTACAAAGAGTGGATCGCGCGCTAGGCGCAAGAAATTCGCCATTTGCCCCAATCTTTGCGGGAAGGCGAACTCGAAGAGCTTGAACGCCATGGACAGCCCAACGATTTATTGAAAGAGAAGATCGCTAAGCGCCACTTGGCGCAGAGCAAGTCAGAAGAGCCAGCGCATGAATGAGAAAGCTATGAAGGCCCCGATTCCGAAAAGGATTCCGCGGAAGATGTATGAGCCGGCGACGCTAGCGAACGCCAGAACTCCGCAAACGGCCTCGGCTATCCTGCCAAATCTATCGGCAATCACGTTTCCAATGCGGTGCGTAAGGCGCGGGCTGCGCGGCTGAAATATGTGCCTGTCGCGCGTCAGCCAGTCAGCAGCAGCGATGAAAAGGTTGGCCATTAACTTCGATACTCCGCCCGATTCGCGAATCCGTCAATGGAAAACCAAAGACCTTCGCGACAAAGCTGGCCGGTTTTCGTGGAGCGAAGACTCGGAGGACTTTGTCGAAGCTCCCGACCATCGCACGCAGCTCGAAGCGACCAAGGAGATCAACAGGCTGCTCGATGCCTATCCGGCAGAAAAGCAACAAGCCGAGCCCCTGACGATCAATTTAACGGTGAACATGGAGCTGTAGGTGCGTAAGCCGTAAATGGTGAACCATGGAGAAAGCGGAGAAAACGTCAAATTGGAGATCCGCGAAGTACGGTAAGATCACAGCACAACTTCACAAATGGATTTCTGAAAAGACGCGAGTCGTGATTGGATTTAACAACGGCATGTTTGGCGGGCATCTAACGGGCCAGCTCTCTGAGGTGGACAAGCCATTCCCTGCAGGGTTTCAGGTTGCATCGGGAAATGATTTGATTCTTTTCTACCCTTTTGTCTGCGAGTCACTCTCGATCGACGATGAGGAGGAGTTTGTGGTGATCACTATGGAATGTGGTGAGTCGCAAGCCCGTATATCGCCATTCGTGAATATGGAAGAAATTCTAAAGGAACTCCCAGTAGTCGGTAGGCGTGTCAACTGACATTAGAGCGAAACCGTCATGAGCGCGGCTGCTTTTGGAACGGAGAGATAATCAAGATTTGGGGATGCAACTGTCGTGATTACCATCAGGGGTACTATGTGCGGTTGAAAACCGACAGTCGCTTTCGCAAACCGACAGCCTTTGAGCGAGCCTTACTTCTGCAGCCGGCGTCTCAACATTGCAGCCAGCCCGAAGAATCCACTGCCAAACAAGGCCAACGATGACGGCTCAGGCGTTGGCGAAATCGGCAACGGATTGGGCGCCAGCGCAAAAAAAGAGTTCGAGGTGCCGCTTACACTGGCAGAGAACGTTGCAGCTCCCGTGGTGACATTCAGTGTATCTATTCCGTAAGACGGAGAATTCTCGCCCCCGTACAACGTTCCACCTTCAAAAAGCAGCGCCCCTTCTTCCGGGCCTCCCGTGCCTCCGATTAACGTTGCTGCGCCGGTGGTTGTGTTAAGCGTATAGAGATCATCTCCATTGGAGAAATACAAGACGCTCGCATTCGTTGAGAGAGAGCGCCAGCTACCGAACGGAGTACCCGTGGGACCGAAACCGGTCGGACCGATCAGCGTCGCTGCGCCATTAGAGGAATTTACAGAATAGAGATTTCCGTTAGTACCAACCATGTACAGCCCTGAGGTCGTCGAGCCAAAGTCGTCGATGTCCACCGTCGAAGATCCAATCGCAGTAACTGCTCCATTCGCCGGGTTTATCATGTACAGAGTGCCACTGCCACTAACGTGGTACGAGCTGCCGTAGAGCATACCGTCTTGCACTGCCATTCCTGCCAGCGTCAAGCCCGAGTTGCCGTCCAGCGTAAACACACCGGTGTTCAGATCGAGGACTCCGAAACTGCCATTCACCGTGCCCATGAAAGCCTGGTTATCGCCAGCTTTCGCGGTGGCGGCGGATAACATGAACAGAAGTACGAAGCAGCAAGCCACTCGAAACTTCACGTCAAGAATGCGCATATTAGCATCCCCCGGCGGGCGATTGTATGCTCTGGTTAATTGAGGTCAAGTAACATTCTCGCGGTAGTACCCCATAGGACCAGCGAGGGATGTGACCCAACCTCGAAATCTTAAATGTCGCGAGTGAGAGAACTTCAGCGTGAACTATGAGTGTCGTAGGATCCGACGTCCTGTCATTCGCCGTCGATCGCGGCGACGCTAAATCACACACAGCTTTAGAAGATAAAACGTCTGATTCCGCCACGCCAGATTTCTACAAATTCCCCGTTCGATCTTCGTGGGTTACGGGTTCGCTTGGACAAGGGTTTTTGTCCACTGGCCTGTGTTGACCCACCTTCCAAGGTCAGGAGGCGCGAGGGCCGCGCAGTAGCAGGACCAACGCGAATA
Source organism: uncultured Acidobacteriota bacterium (assembly GCA_963714785.1). Classification (GTDB taxonomy): domain Bacteria; phylum Acidobacteriota; class Terriglobia; order Acidiferrales; family UBA7541; genus Palsa-295. Next base: position 9,349 of record CAVQQE010000011.1, on the reverse strand, counting down.
GTGCAACACCGTAACACGCGCCGGTACCAAGCAATTGGACGACATCGACGGTACGATAGGTTTCAAATCGAGGCTGATGCATAAGATTGACGAGGCCGACGCTACCGATGACTATAGGGGCGAAGACGGCAGATCCGAGTATTTTGCGGCTGAACACGAGTGCCTCCCGGGAGGACCGGCCACGATGGCGCGTCGCGAGGTCCGAGTCTACAACTTATTCTCCGCTGGTGCGTCACCATTTTCCGTGCACCGAGGAACACCGTGGCACCCATGGTCGTATTGAGAGACGAGTAGTTGGGCAAGTTTAAGCCGCAGTGACTCGGCTCCTTGTGCCTGGTAAACGCGCAAACCGGGTAAGTGACGTGCGGCAAATGTTCGGCGGTTCGACTACGGCTTGAACTGGGGAACAATCCCTCAAAGTGGCTTTTTGCCACGCCCTACGGCAAGTCTTGGCACTCGCGCCCATCGCCCGAGCTACAGCGCGCCACGAGCGGCCCTTTGCGCGCAACTCGGCTATCCTTGCGCCGTCGAGGTAGACTTTCGGCCTTCCGAGTTTGATGCCTTTCGATCTCGCGTGTCGTAATCCGGCGCGAACCCGTTCCACGATCAAGCTGCGCTCCAATTCGGCCACAGCGCCTAAGACCGTGAAAACCATCTTCCCCATCGGCGTGGAAGTGTCTACGCCTTCGGTTAAACTCACGAACTCGATTCCGAGTGCCTGAAATGTTTCGAGCGCACGAAGAAGGTGCGAGACGGACCGAGCGAACCGGTCGAACTTCCACACGGCTACGACATCGAACTTGCGTCGATGGGCCTCGGCCATTAACAAATCAAGCTGCGGGCGCTTGGCTTTAGTGCCGGAGATTCCAATGTCGACATACTCGCCCGCGATAGTCCAACCGCGACGCTGGCAGTATTCACGCAACTCACGAGTTTGCATTTCAGGGGATTGCCCGTTGCCAATCGTTGAAACTCTCGCGTAGATCGCAGCGCGGAGCGATGTAGAATTTGTGTCAGCCATGTCTGCCTCCAATCCAGGTTGATTTGGTTAGCCTCGCGTCGGTGCCTCTAACACCGGCGCGGGGCGCTTTTGTTTCTAAGCCTCTTTCATCAGTTTTCGGGCTCTCTCGACATCGCGATCAGACCAAACCCGCACCTTCACATTGCCAAGCTGCCGGATCTTCGGTGCTTTAATCCAGTTACCATCGGCAATATATCGCTGCAAGGTCATTAGACTGATTCCGAGCTTCTTGGCCACTTCCCGTGACGAGTGAGTCTTCATGTCTGTTGTACCCTATAACAATTTGTCTTGCTGTGTCAAATCGCTTGTGGGAGAATCCGGTTCGTGAGGTTTCAATGAAAATCTTGGCGCTGAAAATCCTCTTCGTTGCGGCCTGTATTTCGATTGTTTGTTTGCGAGTACCCGCGCAGAATTCCGCGCCGCCAGTCAATTCAGCAACTCACGCGGGCGCAAGTTCTCCCGAAACTCTTGTGACGCTTTACGTTGCTTCCAATCCTGACGGAGCTGAGATCGACGTTGACGATTCTTTCGCAGGAAAAGCTCCCATGACATTGAAACTCATACCAGGGAGACACTCCATTCGGATGTTCATGAATGATTATCACAATTGGTCCCAGTGGATCACGATTGAGGCTGGCGCAGACGTACACATAACAGCTGCGTTGGAAAAATCACTTCACTTCGAGCAGACCGTGCCGAGTGGCGATGCGGTCCTATTCGTCTCGCCGCAGATCGGCGGCAAGAGTTTCGGTTTTTTTCGCGCCCCTGACGGAACAGCCGCGGCCGTTCCGGTTTCAGAAGTGAAAGACGCGATGGACGCAGGGTACAAGCCTGTCACGTTTGGGGACATGGTTCAGGTAATAGACAGCTATGCGAAGACAATCCAAGACCAACAGAAGAAGCTCAACGATTTCGCCTCAGACTATAACGTATTGGTGGAACGGTTCAATCGTCTGGCAGCAATCAACGCCACGCCGGCAGCGAGCTACGCGGCATCCCAAGCCGACGATGAGAAGCGAGCTATGAAGCTCATGCTTTTCCAGTCGTTGCTGTCACGGACGGGACCTCAACCTCCGCCAGTCCGGATTCAAGTAACGGATTGCACGGCCTTTCCTGCATTGTGTGTACATTAGGCGTGCAGGAGCAGGTGAAGATTTCGCGTTGGATACAAAAAGAGCAGTTTTCTGTCCCGTTGCAAGTTTCAGTGAATTACTGACGGCGAAAGACGGTTAGGGTTTTTGCCCCGGTAAAAGAAAAAGCCCCGGCTCGAACCGGGGCCGAAAGTATGTGATTCGTGGCTGCTCGCAAAATATCACGCAAGCCAAGTCCGCGCAAGAAGACACGGATTCCGGTGGCGGCCTCGGATTCCGCACGGTGGATGTCTGCTGCGCATGAGGCCCTATGGGCAATGGTCTACTCCCATCTTTGCCTGACGAAAGGACAAGCGGAGGCACTTGAATCTAGTCCTTCACACATGAAGGCCATGCGGAAGCAACTCGCTGTCCACTTCACGGTCGAAGAAGTGGAACGACTCAATGAAGATGCCCATGGCCGAAGAAGAAAAAGGGTCGCCCTTCGCCAGATTGGCGGCACGGGCATTATTGCAAGCATGATTGTCGTGCAGCGCTTTGATCCGGTGTGTCCACAAAACTATCATCGTGAATCACTCACAGGATCTACTTCCTTTCGTAGACAAACGTACCCTTGTCAGTTGGTCGATCTGGGTTCCACCAAGAGTAGGTAATTAGTCTTCCATCGTTGCTCAATTCCAGAGAGTCTTGCTCGACTTTGCCATTGCGCTTCGACAGAATGGAAATCTCGCGTCGTCCAACCAGCCGTACCGCAAAGGTCAACCCCTCTGGAGCGTGAGGCCCACGCATCGACGCGTCAGCTCCATCTAACGGTGCGTCGATATATTGACCCGCGCTTGGATAGCCGATATGCAAGTTCTGAGTGTCGAGACTCAGCGTCATATCGGCATGCCGCTGAAGAGAGCTCGGGTCCCGCCACTGGCCAGCAAAACCATTGGAGCCCGACACTCGCGAAGCGACGACCTGACCTGTAATAACAGGACCAGTCGGACGAAAAGCGGTCGCCGTCGACGTAAAAACGGTTCCGTCACCTGAAAGCTCCCAATGATTCACACGGGTCTTTACCCCTTTTTCTTTTTGGGTCAGGTCCAACACTGTGTCGCTGCTTTTTACACACGCTTGCGTGCGATTTTCCCTTGTCCGTCGATCCTTCCCATCACAGCGAAAAGTGAAACTCGATCTTCCATCATCGTAGCGATACTCACCATCCGCCGAAATCGAGATAGTAAAAATCTGACCCTGAAAGTTGCCCTTTGAGGGATTCATTTTCCAAGTGCCGTTCCAATCCGGCGAGGGTCGATGTCTTGCTCGATAGAAAAACGCGCAACCCAATGTGGCGGCTAACGCGCAGAAAATCACCCAGCCGAAGCGTGCATTCCTCATCGATTTTGCCCTGGGCACATCCTAAACCAGGCGAATTTCGCGGTTCCGTATGTCTCGAAGCTTGCTCTGAGACGAGCAAATAATCTCAGTTTTGAGGCTCGATATTGCATCCGGACTGTGTTGGTCTGGCGCATCGATCTGGGCTGAGTAGATTGCGGGTGTGAAACTAACCATGGAAAAGCTCAGTTCGGTTTAATGTCCATAAACCTTATACAAGAAGTATCCAATAAGACCAAGACCGCCGAGACACTCCGTCGCGACTAGCAACCAAAACTGCTTCGGTTCTTCGTCGCGGTAGACCACTTGACCAAACCTTGCCAACGCTTCTCCGGTGCACGTCGCAGCCACGCCTATAAACAATAAGAAGACCCCAAATATTAACAAACCATACGGCGGACTTAAGTCCGAATGAGGCATGAACAACGTTCCTTTTCCTCCCGCTTGTGTTGAAAGAATTCCGAGTTGTCACCGCGGCACCGAGTTTATTGGGGGCACCCCAGGTTCCCACACAAGTTATCCTCATAAAACATAGGAGCATTCACGTCCTGGCCATTTATGGTTATCGTTTTTGTCGGCGCTGCGTTTAATATACCAGCCGTGACATTGTTCGTTATCCATTGTCCAACACTATAGCCTAAAGCTATCAGACCAACAGCCTCGCCTGCGCCCGGAATAAGCGCGGTTGAAATCAAGGCTTCATTGATTGCTGTGTTCTCAGGACTTGGATCACTCGCCTCACTTATGAGCGCACCCGCAACCCCGATCCAGGGTTCATCGGCGGCCACGCCGAGTAAACCAAGTAGTTCCGACATAAATGAGCCCGAGTTAGGCTGATCTGGGTTCGAGGCGCAGGGATAGCCACGGTGGCTCTTGTTGCGATAGGCGGATTCGCGGCGGCATACGCGAAGGGACAGCTAGATGATTTTCGAAGGGAGTCGCGGGTGAAGCATTTGATCGAGCTGTTGGAACAGTTCGAACGGGAATGGGCCAATGAACTGACTGGGACGCACGCCTAGCACGAATGGGAGATAGTCTAGGATAACCAGATGAGCAAAGATTGGACGTATCAGAAGTTCTTAGAACGCGCTGACGCTGACAGGTTCTACCAATGCATGCTGAAGGGAGAGTGGCGCACCAAGAAGGGCGAGCATGCCGCGATTCACTATGGAGTGTCATACCAACGGGGCGGTGGCGAACGTCCGCACACCATTCCTCTTCCCCCTAAATTCATTTTAGAACTGGCAAAAGATGTGAGTGCCCTCACGAATCATCCAGTCAACTACATTCAAGCACACAGGTTCGCGCCCGCTCATTCAGTCCGACCGCACGAAGACCCGCGTGGAATGTGCGTGCCGATGCTTGTACTCGGGCAGCAGAGAACTTTTCGCGTAGGTGGAACACTGGACCTGCCGCGAAGCGTGCCACAAGACGAGCGTGAAGTGTCATGGCACAAACCTGCCGAAGAAATTCTGTTGGAGCACGGCTCGCTCCTGGTTTTCAATGGCGGGCGCGTAGTTCACTCGATGTATCCAGCGGCGCAAGATAAATCCTTCACACCACTAGGATTCGATTACCGCATCAGCTTACTATTTCGATGGACAACGAACAGCATGCGAGAATTTGGTCCTGGCCCGAGAGCCAGCCAACTAGAATACGACCGCGCTGTGTACGCTTTTCAAAAACAGTCTCCCCAGCCCGAGCCATATGACCCTCCTCCTTTCGCGGATGAGCCAACAGACGACGGCAACGCAAGAGACACTGCGCCGCACGCCAAGCACGAATAGGAGAAACTAGGTGCCACCGCCACCACGACACTATGACGATGCTGAAGTAAGGTCTGCGCTGCAGAAGTCCATTCGGCGTGGACTGGAAGAAGATGCACTCTACTGGGCCGCCTACCTCGTGGGAATAAGTTGGGAACAGTCGTTGTGGAAACGGCTGCTAATCATCGCATCCGAGGACATTGGTATCGCCGATTCTTCTGTAGCGGTGCTGGTACGGTCACTTTATGAAAACTGGAAAGAATTTTCCAAGATGTCCCTAGACGATAGGAACGCAGCGCGATTATTCATCATGCATGCTGTGATAGCGTTGGTTCGTGCGCCGAAATCCCGAATCGTAGACCACGCAACAGGTTTGGCGTGTAAACGCGATGGTTTAGATGCACGAGAGATTCCAAGTTACGCGATAGACAAACATACCAGGCAAGGCCAAGCAATGGGGCGTGGGTATAAGTTCTTCTTTGACGAGGGCGGGAAATTAGAGAATTGCACGCTACGCGACCCATATGAAACACGCGCCCGAACCTTAGCGTTGGCGCAAGAACAAGAAGAGCAAAGAAAAGAGAATCCCCAGCAAGACCCGCAGCAAGCATGGCTCGATAGCCTAGCAAAAGACAAAGAATAGCCTGCAAACTGTCCGTACAAATCCCGTACAAAAAGGAATCGGTCTCGGAGGGGTCTTCAAACAGCCAATGTTTTATTGGTGATTTGATGCTAGGAGAGTGGTTGCGGGGGTTGGATTTGAACCAACGACCTCCGGGTTATGAGCCCGACGAGCTACCAGGCTGCTCCACCCCGCGCTTTGATAATACGCAACTTACCCTTTCCTTGCAATAGTAGCCCGACAATCAGGCGCCACGCCCCATGCCAAGCCGCAGATAATAGCTGAGTTGTGAGACCTCTGCAATCGCACCAAAATATTAGCCCGACGATCAACCAGCATGTTCAACCCTGCGTCCCGCTCTTCTGCAACTTCAGCGCAGTCAGGTGCCCGATAAGTGTTCGAAATTCCGAGCGACCAGCGTATTACTTCCGGTTTCCCCGTAATCCGTCGAGAACCGATGCCAAGCGCGAATCACTTCCTAGAAGCCGACTTCAGAGGACTAATCCCGCCGTGGAAGCCGGATAGCTTCCGGTTTGCTGACCACTCGTCCAGAATCTCATCGACGATTCCCAACAAATGCGTTCCAACTCGGATGCCGCGCAAAATGCGCACCCGTGCTCCGCAAGACGGCTGCTACAATGGGCTCGCGATATGGAGCCTACTCAGAACCCGGCTCTTCGAAAGAAGCAAGATTGCCTCCGGCACGGGAAAGGACATGCCCACTACCTGTTAGCATGGGCTTTGCTGGGATTGGTTTTCGCAGCCAGTGCCGCCCAGAGACCACCTGACTACTTCAAGATAGTCGTCGTGGATCAAGACACGGGACGCGGTGTACCCTTGGTCGAGCTCCGCACTACGTACGAAGTTTCCTACTACACCGACAGCAACGGTATTGTGGCTTTCTACGAACCGGGTTTGATGAATCAGTCTGTCTGGTTCTCCATTCAGAGCCATGGGTATGAATACCCGCAGGATTTCCTGGGAAACCGCGGGGCGACCCTGCAGATCACTCCGGGCGGCACAGCCATCCTCAAAATCCAACGCCTCAACATCGCGGAACGCCTCTATCGTCTGACCGGCGAAGGCATCTATCGCGACAGCGTTCTGGTCGGCGAGCGCGTCCCCATTCGGCAGCCTACACTGAACGCCCAGGTCGCGGGGCAGGACGGCGCACAGGCCGTTCCCTACCACGGCAAAATGTATTGGTTCTTCGGCGACACGAGTAAGGTTTCCTATCCTCTCGGAAATTTTGCCGAATCGGGCGCGGTTTCCGAACTTCCGGGCCACGGTGGGCTGGATCCAAGCGTAGGCGTGGATTTGAAGTATTTCGTCGACAGCACGGGATTCAGCAGAGCTATGTGTCCAACAACCGGAGATGGCCTGGAGTGGCTCTTCTGGGCAGGAGTGGTTAGCGATGCAACCGGCCGGGAACGCTTGGCCGGCGAGTGCCGGAGGATGAAGGGCTTAGGCGAAGAGCTGGAACGTACGCTGGTCCTATTCAGCGACAACACGCAGAGGTTCGAGCCGATACAGCAACTGAGTTTGAATGCGCAGTTGCGTCTGGACGGCCGCCCGTTCCTGGTTAACAGCGGTAGCCACGAATACCAGTATTTTCCTACTGAATCTTTCCCGGCAGCGCGCGTCCAGGCGGACCTCACGCACCTGATGGATCCGTCTGAGTACGAAGGGTACACCTGTCTCGTGCAAGGTACTCGCGTCGAGAAGGACAATGTCAACTTGGAGCACGGACCCGATGGACGCCTGGTTTGCGGCTGGAAGCGCGACACCCCTCCGCTGAATTACAAGCAGCAACAAGATCTCATCGCAGCCGGAAAAATGAAGCCGCAGGAAGGATTGATCCAGCTTCGCGATTTTCAGACCGCAACTCCGATCGCGCCGTTCGGCGCCACCGTGGAATGGAACAGCTATCGGAAACGCTGGATCATGCTGGTGCAGCGGCGCGTTGGCGAAATTTGGTATGCCGAGGGTGACACTCCGCTTGGGCCGTGGGTCTACTCGACCAAGGTTGTGATGCATGACCGCTACGATTTCTATTTGCCGGTGCAGCATCCGTTCTTTGCTCAGCAAAACGGACGGCTCATTTACTTCGAGGCAACGTACACGGACTTCTTTTCCAACACGCCAGCAAAGACACCACGCTATGACTACAACCAGATCATGTACCGACTTGCACTCGACGACCCCCGCCTGTTTCTTCCCGTACCCGTATACCGCGCCAGGAGCAACGATGGACTGACGAGTTACCTGTTGCGCGAAGGCATCCATCCCCCGAACGAATGGCAGAACATCCAGGAGATCAGCTTCTTCGCGATGCCCCCGGATCGCCAGCGCGGAGGGCTCATTCCAGTATTCGCAATTTCGGGAGAACGCGGCATGGTCCTGACCCTTTCGCCGCCCGCAGGAACAACAAATGCTCAACCGCTCTTCTATTCATTGCCGGCGCAAGAGGCGGAGCCCATACCGACACTAACAGGAACCTGGAACTGCACGGCCAGCGACTCGGATGGTGCCGAGTTCCCATTCATCTTGGAGCTGAAGATCGAAGGCGGGACGGTTCGCGGGCGCGTCGATCACGATAAGATTGCGGGAGGGACATACGGCGACGACCGCGTTGCGTTCCAGATCAAGTTAGGCAAAGAACTCTACCGCGTCGTCGGTCGGCTGCAGGATGGAAAGCTCATCGGCGATTGGACGGAGGTCAACACAGGCAAGAACGGAACCTGGGTAGGCACAATGGACGAGTCGGACGTGGCCTGGAAGAAATCACCGGACATAGTTCCGCTATACGAATATCGCCAAGCAGATGGGTCTCGGATCTACGCCACTGAGACCCATCTGGGCGATCGGCAGATGCAACGATCAGCGGAACCGATCTGCCGCGTGTGGCGGAATCCGGCATCGCTCCTGATTCTGGATCGTGAAGCGAAACCAGTTCCCGAGTAACGAAGATCTCCAACTGGACCGCTACTCAATTTACAATTCCGGGCGAATCACGGGCAACCCGGAAGTTATCGGTTCGTCCTTCTGATTAGTACCGACAAACGCGCTTGTGATGACTGGTCTGGCCAACTTCCGACTAGACGGAGGCAATCGCCAACCTATCCCCTCTGACCTCGCGTGCCGCCTATGTTCCGAGTCGTATCAGTTTCAACCTAAAAGGCAGCACTAAGCGATTCGGATGGTTGCAGGCCTTCGCTTCTAACGAATGACACCGCGGGACCATCTGGCATCGGCGCGACACCAGAAGCGGCACTTAGAGTTTTGCACTGCGCACCTTCTAAGCAGAAAATCACCCGTGCTGCTGCAATCTAGGCCAAGCACCGGCACGCGATTCTCAGGTGCCCGTTAAGTGCCCAGAATGTCCCGTTTTGAGTGGTTTTTGCGGCTGAGAAGAAGGGCTAAGTCGTTTGAATCCGGCAGAGCCGGTTGGTAATTGGCGCGTTATGAG
>CAVQQE010000010.1:0-582977 GCA_963714785.1 uncultured Acidobacteriota bacterium | reverse complement strand
CCTCGTGCACCTTGCCCTCACTGATGTGAATGAAGGTAGGGATGTTGCCGCGCAGATCGAGCAGTGTATGCAGCTTGATGGCTGCCTTGGCCGTGCGGGATACCGCCCACGGAAATACCGACAGACACAGATCGATAGTCGTGGTGTCGAGCGCGTAGACGGTTTCTTGCAGATGGACGCCGAAGGACTCTTGCGCATACAACGGCCGGGCGATGCCGATCAGGCTCTGCGCAAAATCAGCATAGATGCGCCAGTCGCGCACAGCGTTGGCATTGGCCAGCGTATTACGAGCCACCGCCGAACGAATCCCGAGATGATAGAGCTTGGAATTTTGCGCGCGGAGACATACTTCGATGTCTCGAAGGCTCTCCCGAAAGGTCAACTGAGCGAACGCCATGCACAGGAATTGATCCAGGAACGAGAAGGACTTCACTTTGAACGCGCCTCGATAGCGGGCGACGCAACGACGAAAGGTGGTCAACGGAAGATGTTGCATCAGTTGCGCAAACACCAGCTTGCCTCGGTTCATCGATGCCCCCCACGAAGCTATGCTCCGCAGGGTCGCAGAACCGAGTTCAAATCGAGACCAAAATAATTTGCCGCTTATGCGTTTCTCATCAATAATTTACGGAAGGCAAGAGGCACAATGTTGGGACACTACTGACCTGAGATTTGTAATTTGTTCCTTGGAACGTAGCGAAGAGAATCTACCGCGTTAACGGTGGTATAAAAGTCCTGCCAGTCCGGGTACGCGAATGAAACAGCAGCCCACAAATATTCTGAACGCATGAGCATCTCCCTAACAACTCCCGCCAAATTTCTTCGAGGCGTCGGCCCCCACCGCGCCGCCATTCTCGAAGATCGCGGACTCTTCACTGCCGGCGATCTGCTCGACTATCTACCCTTCCGTTACGAAGACCGCATCCGTTTCACCAAGATCGCCGAAATCGTCCCTGGTCAGATACACACGATCCTCGCCGAAGTAACTTCCGGTGGAGGCGCCACCGTCCGCTTCGGACGCGGTCGCCCCGCCGTCTTCCACGCCACTCTTCGCGACGGGTCCGGCACACTTCACGCACGCTTTTTCCACGGCGCGTATCTCGAAGGCCGCATGAAAGAAGGCCAACGCTTCGCCCTGCACGGAAAAGTGGAAGTCGATCCTTACCGCCCCGCTCGCCTCGAAATGGTAAATCCGCAAATCGAATCGGTCAGCGCAACCGAAGGCGCAGCCACCGATTCCACCGAAGTCGGCCGGATCGTGCCTATCTACGAAGCCATCGGCGCAATCAGCTCGCGCATGCTTCGCAAAATTATTTACGGTATCCTCACCAACTTCGTAGGCGATATTCCCGACCCGCTTCCTCCTCAAATTCGCGAACGCTATCGCTTCCCTTCGCGTCGCGACTCAATCCTATTCGCCCACTTCCCTCCCCAGGATGAAAATGTTGAGCTGCTCAACAGCTTTCGCAGTCCTGCGCAAACCCGTCTGATTTTCGAAGAGTTTTTCTACTATCAACTCGCGCTCGCTCTTCGCCGCTCGCGCGATCACTCCCAACGCGGCATCGCTATGCGCGTTCGCGAGGAAAAAATCCGCGATGCCGTGAAGCGCATCCTTCCCTTCAAACCAACGGCAGCCCAAAAACGCGTTCTCGTCGAAATCGCTTCGGATCTCGAACGACCTTTTCCCATGCATCGTCTCCTGGAAGGCGACGTCGGCAGCGGAAAAACAATCGTCGCCCTCGAAGCCGCAACCATAGTCATCGAAAATGGCTATCAGGTTGCGCTCATGGCGCCCACGGAAATTCTTGCCGCACAGCATTATCTTTCCGCACGCCGGATTTTTAAGCTCGCAGGTTACGGTGTCGAACTTGTCGTAAGCGGCAGAAAAAAATCAGTGAAGCACGCTGCTCTCGCCAGCGCCGAATCAGGCGAAGCCCAACTGGTCGTTGGCACCCACGCCCTGATCGAAAATCCCGTAATCTTCAAACGTCTTGGCATGGTGATCGTGGACGAACAACATCGCTTCGGGGTTCTCCAGCGGAAGCGTCTCATCGAAAAAGGCACCTCGCCGCACGTCTTGGTGATGACGGCTACCCCCATCCCACGCACTCTCGCCCTCACGCTCTACGGCGACCTAGACCTCTCTGTGATTGACGAAATGCCGCCCGGCCGAAGCCCCATCGAAACTCGCTGGAGCGATCAATCACAACTCCCCGGCGTCTGGGAATTTGTGCGCCGCGAAATCGCGCGCGGCCGCCAAGCTTACGTGGTGTATCCCGTAATCGAAGAATCGAAGCAGGAACTGAAAGCCGCCACTGCCGAATTCGAGCGCTTGGCGAAAAACGTATTTCCTCAACTGCCTCTCGGCCTGCTTCATGGACGCCTGAAAAATGACGAAAAAGATTCCGTCATGGAACAATTTCGCCGCAACGAAATCCAAATCCTCGTCGCCACCACCGTGATCGAAGTGGGCGTCGATGTTCCCAACGCAACCATGATGGTCATCGAACACGCCGACCGCTTCGGCCTCGCTCAACTTCACCAGCTCCGCGGACGCATCGGCCGCGGCACCCAGAAATCTCAATGCATCCTGATCGCGCCCAAGAATATTACCGGCGAAGCGCAAGAGCGCCTGGAAACCATGGTCGCCACATCTAATGGTTTCGAAATCGCCGAACGCGATCTAAAACTGCGCGGCCCCGGCGAATTCTTCGGCACCCGCCAGCACGGCGACGCCGCATTTTCCGTCGCTCAGCCTCTTCGCGATCACGAACTCCTGGAAATAGCCCGCCGCGAAGCCTTCGCCCTCGCCGAAGACCCCGCCAAGGCCGCCGAAGTAGTAGCTCGCCTGGAATCGATAAGCGCCGCCTGGCAAAAACGCTACCAGCTAGCATCCGTCGGATAAGCCCCATTACAATTTCAGCGGCCTTTCCTAGCGCCGGCATCCTGCCGGCTCCTTTCCTGACCGTTCTGCGGAGTTCAACTATCCATACACAAAGATTCTTTCATTTCTGAACATGAGGTAAATTACTGAAGGGTTTCCTGGAACTCTCATGCGCGTCATCGCCGGAAAATATCGCAGCCGCCGCCTTAAAACTCCAAGCTCTTTCAAGGTCCGCCCCACCAGCGACCGCCTCCGCGAAACGCTCTTCAATATCCTCGGCCCCTCCGTCGAGGAGTCCCTCTTCGTCGATCTTTACGCCGGCACCGGCGCCATCGGAATCGAAGCCATCAGCCGCGGCGCCCGCGAAGTTTTCTTTATCGACCGCGATCCCGGCTCCATCAGCCTAGTGCGCCAAAATCTCGAGTCCTTGCAAATTTCCGTTGGCGTCGAACTAATCACCGCCGACGCCGAGCGCGGACTCGACAAACTCGCCTCCCGCCATCTGATTGCCGATTTTATATTCCTGGACCCGCCCTACAACGATGACGGCTGCACGGAAGTCCTCGAATATCTCGACGCCTCCCACCTGGTCGCTCCCCAAGGCTTCGTCATCGCTGAACATAGCGCGAAGCTTGATTTGCCCGAGCGCCTCGATCGCCTGGAACGCACCCGCCTCCTCGAACAAGGCGACGCAGCCCTAAGCTTTTACCGCCTGGCCGCCGCCGCATAAAGCAGCGTAAAATCTCACAGCACACGACTCCTTGAATAGTCATTCGTAAAATGCTCGCGTGAGTTGTGAACACGAAAGAAAAGTTGCCCGTAGCAAAGGGTCGCGGAATCCGGGGCCAATAGCCGGGGACTTCTCCCCTGTTCGTTCCCCTTCCGATCCTTCATTCCGGTCTTTCCAAGCGTTGAAATCAGCCTCGGAAATGCGCGAATTAAATCGCCAAATTGCGGAATTAGAACTCAATCTAAGTTATAGAAAACAAACGCCGGCGACCTGGTCAAATCGCCAAAGAATTCGATTTTGCCCTCCCGCAAAACCAGCCTCAAAAATGCAGCCGCTTCCGATCTCAACGCATCGTATCCCATCGGGTATAATGCCAGGCACATGCCTTCAGGATCTCAGGCCACCCAGCGCGCTCGTATAACGCCGCCCCGAACCGAGTCTCGGAACTCGCTCGAAGCGTTGCCCGTGCACTCTCGTTTGCCGCGCCTCGATCTCGGCGTTGACTGGGAATCACCGTGGGATGAGTTTCGTTCCAGCGTTGGCGCGTTCTTCCTCGGCCCGCGCCCGTTACGGGACACCAAACCTCTGAAAAATTCTCCACTGCGTGTCGATTGGATCGAAGGCAAGCTCCCGCGAAGCGCCTTCGCGGCTTCATCTCTCTGGCACGTCGCCGTCGTGATGATCCTGCTGCTTCCCATATGGGGTTTTCTGGCCCAGGCCGAGCCGACGCTCACCCTGCCCCCAATTGAACTCACTTACGTTCCGGCGCAGGATCTTCGGCCAATCTCGCTCCCAGGAAATCAGCCCAAGCCTAGCCCCACTGGCGATCCTGCCAAGCCGCAGCCGCGCAGCGGTGCCGACGCGTTTCATCCGCGCCAAACGATTCTTTCGCAGCCGCTAAAAATCACGCACCCGCGCCAAACTTTAATTCAGCCGGAAGCGCCTGCCGCGCCACCGAAGATGGTGCCGCAAATGCCCAACATCGCGGAGTGGGCCGCCACTTCGCCCGCGCCCAAGCCTCCGCTTAAAATTGCGCCCTCGGTGGTCGCTCCTCACATGCAACATCGCGCCGTAAGCGACGTCGCCGCGCCAAACGTGGCTACGCCTGAACGAAGCGCCGGCCCGCTGAATATCGCGCCATCCCCTTTCGAAAACGCGCAACCGAAATTGCCCGTGAATCCCATGACGAACTCTGCGCCCGCCCAGCGCAATGTGCACGCCGAGGTTGGAGCAGCTCCCCTAATCGGCGCAACCGCTTCCGCGGGAGATGACAGCTTGCACCGCCTGATCGCCATCTCTGCCACGCCCGCTCCACCCGCGGCAGAAGTCAACGTTCCACAAGGAAATCTCTCAGCGCGTGTCTCAATTTCTCCCGACGGTACACGCGTCGGCGCGCCCGGCGGTTCGCCAAACGGAGCGCAAGGCAACGGTGGTTCCGGCGGATCAGCAGCAAGCGCCGGTGGCGCCGGGAAAAATTCAGGCGCGAATGCTAATGGACTTTCCCCCGGCGTAAGCATCAGCGGGGGAAATGGTCACTCCGACAGCGCGGGACTTACATCCGCGGGAAATCGATCCAAACCGCTAATTCTGAAACCGATGACGAACACTTCCGCGCCGCCCAACGCGTCGCGTAACGAACCCATCGACATAGGAAAAATCGATCCGGGCATGCCGCCGGAAAAAATTCTTTCGGGCAAGGAAGTGTTCACATTGCACGTGGACATGCCCAATCTTACGAGCTCGAGTGGAAGCTGGATTCTGAATTTCGCACAATTAGACGATTACGCGCCCGCCTACCAGCGACCAAAAGGAAAGCTCGCTGCGCCTGTGCCAGTGCGCAAAGTGGATCCGAAATATCCACAGCTCGCCATCAAGCAGCATATAGATGGCGAGGTGATTCTCTACGCCATCATCCGCAAAGACGGCCACGTGGACAGCATTCAAGTGGTGCGCAGTATTGATCCGCAGCTGGATCAAAACGCCATGGAAGCACTTTCTCGTTGGGAATTCCGCCCCGCTACGCGCGAAGGTCAGCCCGTCGAACTGGAAGCCGTCATACACATCCCGTTCCGGTACAACCCGCCCGAGTAAAACAAAAAATGCAAATCCGAAAAATACTTAGCGCGCCTACACGGCAGCGCCAAAGATTCTATTTCCGGGTTTTATGTTCGAGCTTTTTGGATCGCGCGAAAAAATTCTATGAAGCAATGTTTATCGGCTTTCGACGAAACTTCTATGTTGAGGCTTTCTGCGAAGACGCGCGGCGCTGCTCGACGGCCTTTTCTTCAAGAAGTTTTACCAGCGCGAAGAGCACAAGATTTGCCGGAGTCGGAATGCCGAGCTCCTTGCCCCGACGGACGACATATCCATTGAGCGAATCAATTTCCGTACGCTTCCCGCGCGCCAGATCCTGGGCGGTGGAAGACGTCGCGCCGCTGTCGACCCCCTGCAGGAATTGCAAACCCTGAGAGAGAAAATCCACTTCCGGCAATTTCACACCCGACGCGCGTCCCACCGCGACCGTCTCGGCGATCACCTGGCGGAAAATGTCGCGCGTCACCGCACTATGTGCCAAATGCGCGTAGCGGATTTGGGTAATCCCAGTGACAGCGTTCCCCGCACAATTCATTACAAATTTAGACCAGAGATCCGCCTCAATGTCCGGCGAAACGCGGCATGGCACGCCCACCGCAGTGAAGAGTGCAGCAATTCGCTCCGCACGATCAGCTGGCGACGCCGGGGACGACGCGGAAGATTTGGAGGAACCATCGCGGTCGGGAAATTCGCCCACCGCCAAACTTCCGCCGCCCGAGTGTTTTACATGGCCGGGCTCGGGCCTCGCCGCAGCGATATACACGACCGCAGCCAGCGCGTCGATTCCCGAGGCAGCACGAATCCGTGGAATGTTGTCCACACCATTTTGCAAACTGACGACCAGCGCATGCGGCGCAAGGTACGGCTTAAGCGACCGAGCGGCATCTTCTGTGTCGATGGTTTTTACACAGAACAAAATCACGTCGGCATCGCGCACCGCGGATGTTTCCGTAGAAGCGCTCACGGCAACACGTTCTTGAAACGAAACTGTGTCGAGGAAGAGTTTGTTCGCGTGGATCGCTTCCACGTGCGCGGCTCGGCCGATCAGCGTCACCTGTACGCCCGAGCGCGCCAGCATCCCGCCGAAATACGAGCCCACCGCGCCCGCGCCCAGCACAGCAACTCGCGTCTGCGTGTTAGTGGCAGTCATCGATTCAAATCCTCGACAGCGTCATCGAAAGAAAAAAATGTCATGCCCATGAAATTGTCGAACACTTCAAAAATAGCTACGCATTTCTCGAAAGCTATTTAGGATCAAAAGTTTTCCGCCCCCGCTCTCGATCTCGCATTTTTCCAGTTCCCACGTAGCCGAATGTGGGATGAATACAGCGCTAAGGCCAGCATGCATCGCAGGGTTGATGTCGCTGCGGGGGCTATTGCCCACCATCCAACCGTGTGTTTTCACAATTTTGAATTGGTCGATCATGCGTTCGTACAGACGGGGATCTTTTTCCAGCACGATTTCGATGGAATCAAAATAAGGCTGCAAGCCGGAACGCTCCACCTTGGCAGCTTGCTCGGCAGGCTCGCCCTTGGTGACCATAATCAAGCGATGATGTTTGGCCAAATAGGCTAGGGTCTCCGGTACGCCCTCCAGTATGTGCGGAGGCGTGGCTTCCAACTCCGCCGCCATTCTCTCAATCTCTTTCACCAGCTCGCGCTTCGCGGCGTTACCGGCAAGTTTCAAGTAGGTATCTTCCAGCGAGCGTCGAAAGCTGCGCACGCCGTAACCATGCTGGCGGATATTGCGCCGCTCGGTCTCGTTCAGGATGTGACGAATATATTCGCGGGTGTAACCAAGATGTTCGAGCTGGGTGATGAAATGATCGATGGTCTTCTCAAAGAAAATATTGTTTTCCCAGAGGGTATCGTCCGCGTCGATCAGTATTGTGTGCCTAGCCATTCCAAGCTCTCGCGCTCCCGAAAGGAAGTCCGAATCTATTTTACCTAGTGGAACAGACGAGACATCGCCCGATTGAGGAAATCACTATCGCTCAGCATGCCAAATTGTCAGACGGCGGAAGCTTTCCGCGTTCCGGCAGCCACTTGCTCCAGAATCTCGCGCGCGATTTTCTGCAAATCACCAAATCGAGCGAGATATTCCTGAAAATCGCGGTTCAAATCAAGCGCCAGGTTTGGATTGAGCTTGGTGCGCAAGATCATATCGCGCAGGTGAACAGGGTGCGGCAGAACAGCTTCGTCCCTGAGCTCTTCCAGCGCTACATTCGGATCGTAGTGATACATGGTTCCTCCTCAACGAGCGGGCGGAAATCACATTCTACTCCGAATCAACGAATCGCGAGAAGTTCGAGGGCTTTAAACCGAGGCAGGAAGAAATTCGTAACGCTCGATGCGCGCTGCGATTCCGGGAGTTCCTTTATTCTGGTCCACGCGCAACACGCGAGCGTAGCAGCGAATATGAACGTCACCGGCAAGGGTGATCTGTTGTGGCAAGGTGAGCACAAATTCGATGGGACTGCCGGTCTCGACAATGGCTTCCATTACGAAGTACAGGCCGCGGAAGCTAACGTCGCGCGTTTCTCCTTTTTTTTCGAGGATGCCGCTGTCCGCTGAGAAACGAACTTTCATGGGCAGATTCATGGAAAATCTTCGCGCAGCGCGACGCTCTACATCCGATTCCATCCGCCCTCCAGGGGAGCCGTTCAGCTTTTGCCAAACTACCACCGCCACGGGATTGCCGCAATGAGATTCGACGGCAAAAAGAAAGAGAAATCACGTTATCAATTTCATTCGCCTTTGCGGTGAGCGAAACTGTCCGTTACACTCGCAGACTAATTTATGGCGGAAGTATTTCATCGAAGTATTTTTCTGGAAGGGCAAGCCGGCCGACTCGAGGCTACATTGTGGACTACCCCAGGAGCGGACACGCACTTGGCGGCCGTGGTTTGCCATCCGCATCCACTTTTCGGCGGCACCATGCACAACAAAGTGGTTTATCAGGCCGCCAAGACTTTGCATCGCCGAGGCGTGCCAGTGTTGCGATTTAATTTTCGCGGAGCGGGAATGAGCGAGGGGCAGCACGATAAAGGTCAAGGTGAACGCGAAGATGTTCACGCGGGATTGGATTACCTGGCGAAAGAACTCCGCGGGCTGCCAATTTTGCTTGCAGGATTCAGTTTTGGCGCGTGGGTGGGCTTGCAGGTGGGATGCGCGGACGAACGAGTACCTGGCGTGATTGGTTTGGGAATTCCGGTGGACAGTTCCGATCTCACGTATTTACGAGGTTGTGCAAAGCCAAAACTCTTGGTGCAAGGCGCAAACGATCAGTTTGGTTCGGGGGCAAACGTCGAGAGGCTTTTCAACGAACTAGTAGAGCCAAAAAAGCTGGTGTTTGTCGAAAACGCAGACCATTTCTTTACCGGGCATCTCAGCGAAATGGCTGCGGCAATCGATAAGTGGCTTGATGAAACTTTCCCAGAGCTACGGATTAATTTCCCTGCTCTCTAACCTCTGGATTCGAATAATTTGAGGAATTGTTCGCGTGAAGCCGGCTCAATCCCAATGAGGCTCAGGTTTTTATCAACGTGCGCGGTCTGGCTCATTCCGACCAGCGCAGTGGTAAGTCCCGGAACGGAGCGCGCGAACTGCAGAGCGAGCGTGGAATTTTCTTTCACTCCGAGCGCCGAAGATACAAATGCGGGTAAATTCCGGGTGAGTTGACCCTGCAGAAGCGCGGCGCTGGTAATCAAAGAGATCCCCAGGGTTCGCGCGGCCTGCACCATCGGCACAGGTTTACCGTCAATCATTTGATTTGGCCGCGTGAGCGCTTCCGGCATAGCCAAATTGAACGGTAACTGCACGAAACGGAAATGATGGGCGGCTCCGCCAACTTCGCTTGCTATTCCAGCCATCTCCGCAAGCGACAAGTATCCTGCACCCTGGGCATCCTCACGGAATGAATTCCAGGTGGCCATGCCGTACGCGCGGATTTTTTTCTCTGCAACGGCCGTTTCCAAAAATGTGAAGGCTGCGCGAATGCGCTGACGGAATTCCTCAGCCGAAACTTCCCCCAGCTGCGTCTCGGGGTTGTGCAGATAAAAAACGTCGATGGTTTCGATCCCCAAATTGTGCCGGCTGCGTTCGAGCTGATCGGCAAGGTAGGCCGGCACCATGCAATGGCATCCCGCAGCAATCTCTTCTGCGCGAAAGATTCCGCGCTCCAGGAATTCGTGCGCGAAGTATTCATTAGCGTCGGCAGGCATTTCTCCATCGGGAGTCAGGAATCCGGCTTTTGTGCAAACCACAATTTCTTCACGAGAGAAACCCTTAGCAAAAAGCTCCTTCAGCGCAGCGCGCACGGAACGCTCGCTGCGTTGAAAGCGATAATTAATGGCGGAGTCGATGACGTTGCTGCCATTTTCGACAGCAGATTCGATTGCAGCCGCGTAAGCAGCATCTGTGGCGCTATCGGGCTCGCCGAGATAGGTTCCGATACCTATGGACGAAAGAACGAGCCCACCCGGAATTTCACGAAAGTGGCCGGCGGCAGAGCGGCCTTTGAAGCGCGCAGCATAGCGCAAAGTCCCTTCTGGCGTAGCGAAACCAGCTTTGCGTTCTTCCGTTACGGCTGAAGCAGGTGACATCAAACCTCTCTCTAATTATGCGCGATGAGAACCGGCGCGCAGTATATCAAACGTTTGTAGATGGTGTTTGCGGATGGGCATTCTTGTCGCTCAATCGGGTTCGCCAGCCAAGCCTTGCGCGACTAGCAACTCCCGCGCTTCCAATCTAAGTTTCGGCAAATGCCGCCAGAAAATAAAACCGCCTACTATGGCCCCCATTCCGCCGATGGCGACAGTCCAAGGAGCCCCGATGCGGTCCGCGAGAATTCCAGCGAACAACGCGCCCATGGGCGCCATGCCCATAAACATCATGGTATAGACGGCCATCGCGCGTCCCCGCAATTCATCCGGAACCATGGCCTGAATCATGGTGTTGGAGCTGGACATCTGCAACATCACGCTATAGCCAACCGGCAGCAATAGGATGGCCGACAGCGCGAGCCAACGAGAAAATGCAAACAAAACGAGGCTCGCGCCAAATCCAATCGCAGAAAAAGCGATCCACCTGCCGAGTCCATGTACTCCGCGCCGCATGGCAAGCGTAAGCGCGCCGAACAATGCCCCCAAGCCACTGACGCCCATTAGGATTCCGAGTGCGCGTGCGCCACCGTGCAGAACGCGATCTGCAAATATCGGCATCAACACCGAATAAGGCACGGCAACCAGGCTTACTACGCCGATCAGCAGCATGATGGCCATGATGGGCGCGGTGCGTCGCACGAAACGAAATCCTTCAGCGATATGTTCGATAGCCGTAGCTTCTCTGGAAACAAAACGCATGGGGCCCAGCTTCATTAGAAGCAAGCCCACGAGTACGGCGATGTAGCTGACACCGTTGGCGAAAAAACACCAGCCTTCGCCGATCCAGGCGACCAGCAAACCAGCGATGGCCGGACCAATCACGCGAGCTCCATTGAACATAGAAGAGTTCAACGCGATCGCGTTCATCAAATCTTCGCGCCCGACCATGTCGATCAGAAAAGATTGGCGGGCGGGAATGTCAAACGCGTTCACGGCGCCGAGCAGAGACGCAAGCACCACGATTTCCCAAACGCGCACGATGTGCGACAACGTAAGAATTGCGAGAATGAGCGCGAGAATCATCGATGTCGTTTGGGTGCCGAGGATCACGCGATGGCGGTTCCAACGGTCAGCCGCCATCCCGCCTATGGGAGCGAGCAAGAATACTGGGATTTGTCCCGCGAAACCCACCACGCCGAGAAGCAACGACGAGCCCGTGAGCCGATAAACCAGCCACGACTGCGCAATGTTCTGCATCCAGGTGCCGATGAGCGAGATTAATTGGCCACTGAAGAAAAGTTGGAAATTGCGGTGGCGCAGCGAGCGCACCATGTCGCGCACGCGCGAACGATTTTCCAGAGTTGCCGAGATTGGTGATTGATCGGGAGACGCTTTAGCCATCCAGCTAATTGTACGATGTAAATGGCGAACTGTTATTTTCGATCGACCAAACATTTTCCGGGTGGACATACCAAAACGCCTGGCACCAGATCACGTCGCAGATTGCCTGCCGGGTTGCGGTTCTTGAGGAGGCCCTGGCGCAGGTGCAAGAAGCCGGTTGCAGGCGCGCAAAATTCGTCGATAGGGCCAATTGCCTTCGCGGAATAGGATTTCTCCTTCGCGAGGTTTGGAATAAAACCATCGCGAGAGGAGCGAAAGATGTTCGGCGAGTTCTGCAGGGGCTGATTGCAAACCGTAGCGCGAGCGATTCGACGTAGGGACGTCGGACTTTTGGGCGTGGGACTGCGGCGAGGCACTTTCCTTTTGCGGTTTAACTGGTGAATTAATTTCGGCGGAGGAATCCTCTTTCGACTCGCTTGGTTTTCGATGAGCAAAACTCGTTTGCGGGTCCAAGACTGCTCGCAACATCCCTTCCACTGATTTTGGCTCGGTCGATAGTTCCGCAAAACGCAAAAATAAGGGCTCGGTCAACATTCCTGCTCGAGCTGGAAAAACTACGATCGTTTTCTCTTCAGCGCCGCGCTGCAAGATTACGGCGTCGATTTCATCGATTCGGCGCGTTAATTCTCCCCATCCTCGCAATGTGCCGGTGACTTTTTCCAGACGCTTGTGAAGCGCTGCGGCTTTTTCGAAGTTCAAAGCTTTGCTGGCAGCCTCGCGCTGGGCTTGAATTTCTTTGATCAGGAAGGAGCCGCCACTGTCAAGAGTTTCAAGGACGCGGCCGACCTCGAGGTCATATTCCTGCTTGGAGCAGCCGGCGAAGCATGGCGCCAGGCACATCTTCATCTCAGAATAAATACAGCCGGGAAAAGCAGGATCGCGACGAATTTTTATCTGGCAACGACGAATTTTGAAGAGATCGAGAAATGATTCGCTAAATGCTTCGGCGGCTCGGCGGGACGCGAAAGGCCCCCAATAAAATCCGCCATCTGCACGAATGCGGCGGGTAACGTAACCTCGGGGATACTCGTTGCGAAGATTTATTTTCAGCAACGCGGATGGGCGCAAACGCAACAGACTGCGGTAACGGTCCGGAAAATATTTACGTGCTTGCTCGTACATGGCGAGCATTTGCTCGAATTTCGACCCGGTCACACGATAATGGATGCCCGCGACTACATCACGGAGGTTCAAGCGTTTCGACCGCGCGTCCGGAGCGACGAGGAGCCTTTCGGCGGCGCGTCGAATGTCCGCGGTGCGCGCGAGATAGGGTTTGGCTTTGGCGTCGCGCATTTCAAACAAGAACACACCGGGGCGAGAAGGCATGGAGTTGAAAAAGTCCGCATCGAATTCAGGTATGAATTGAAGGCGGCAATCCAGTTCCAACATGAGTACAAGAATACACTGAGGGAAGACTGTAGAGAAAATACGGGGCGAGCTATTTTCTCAATATGCTTTCAGGACCCACGCGGCGATGACCAAGCGCTGAATTTCGCTAGTTCCTTCGTAAATTTCCGTGATGCGGGCATCACGGTAGTTGCGTTCGACAGGATATTCGCGACTGTAACCGTAGCCGCCGTGGATTTGGATCGCTTTGTGCGTCACTCGCGTGGACATCTCGCTAGCGAAAAGTTTTGCGATGGACGCTTCCATGGTGAAACGCGCGCCGGAATCTTGCTTCCACGCAGCGCGACGAGTGAGCAAACGCGCGGCGTCAATTTCGGTGGCCATGTCGGCAAGCATGAATTGAATGGCTTGAAAATCGGAGATGGGATGGCCGAAAGCCTGGCGCTGTTGCGCGTAGGATAGCGCGGCTTCAAACGCACCTTGCGCAATTCCTGCGGCTTGCGCGGCAATGCCGATGCGGCCACCATCGAGCGTGGAGAGCGCGACTTTGTAACCTTCTCCTTCGTTTCCGATGCGATTGCCTACGGGAACTTCACAATCGCTGAAGGAAAGCTCGGTGCAGGCGGTGGCGTTAATGCCGAGTTTTTTTTCTTCCTTGCCGACCGCAAACCCACGCGTGCCTTTTTCAACGACCAACGCAGTGATTCCCTTTTCGCCTTTTTCAGGCTGAGTGTTGACGTAGACGATGGCGGCATCGGCTGCACCGCCGTTGGTGATCCACGACTTTGTGCCGTTGATTACGTAGGTGTCACCTTTGCGAACAGCTTTCGTGGTGAGAGCGGCGGCGTTTGAGCCCGCTTGAGGCTCGGTGAGCGCGTAGCACCCAATCTTTTCGCCGCGCGCGAAAGGCACCAGAAATTTTTGTTTTTGTTCATCGGTGCCGAACCGGAGGATGGGATCGCAGTACAGCGAGTTTTGAACCGACAGGATCACTCCGGTGGAAGCGCAAACTCGTGAGATTTCCTCGATGACAATGGCATAGCTGACATGATCCATGCCCGCGCCGCCATAATCCTCGGGCACAGCAACGCCGGTAAGTCCCAGCTCAGCGGCTTTCTTGAAATTGTCACGCGGGAAACGGCCGGTCTCGTCAATTTCCTTGGCGCGTGGCTTTACTTCGGCTTCCGCGAAATCGCGCACGCTTTGTTGCAGGAGCTGTTGTTCTTCGGTGAGGTCAAGATGCACTGCGCCTGTCCTTGTTCAGCAAGTGCGATAAGAGCGAAGGAAAATTCTAGGCCGCACTGCGAAATTAAGAAAGGGCAATTTTAGGCCAGGGCTTTGCGCAGCTTTTCGTAAGTGGTGGAAAGTTCTTCGGGCTCGATGCGAGTCTCACCCACCACGGTCATGAAGTTTGCATCGCCGGACCAGCGTGGGAGGACGTGCAGGTGCAGGTGGCCGGTGACGCCAGCTCCGGCCGCGCGGCCCAGATTCATACCGAGATTGTAGCCTTGCGGGTGATAGGTGTGCTCCAGAGCCGTGTGCACGCGCTGCGAGAGCACCATCATTTCAGCGAGAGTATCCGGGTCGGCTACGGAAAGATCCGCCAGGTGAGCGTAAGGAACGACCATCACATGGCCGGTGGTGTAAGGATAGCGATTGAGGATTATGAAATTCTTTTTGCCGCGAAGAACGATCTGAGTCTTTAGGTCATCTCCGGCGGCGATTGCGGCGCAAAAAATACAACCTTCGTCCTTCGACGCGTCGGCGATGTAACGATACCGCCACGGGGTCCACAAATAATCCATTCTATTTAGGCCTGCGCTCCGGGTTCGGACGAACTTGCGGAAGCGCCGCTAGCACGCGGATGGTTCACGAAATCTTTTAGTTCTTTGCTGGGTTTGAAGAACGGAATTTTCTTCGGTGGGACTTCCACTTTCGCGCCAGTCTTTGGATTGCGTCCGGTACGGCCGCGGCGTTCGCGGGTGCGGAAACTGCCGAAACCGCGAATCTCAATTTTATCGTCCGACTGCAAAGCCGCAATGATGCTTTCGAAGATTGTCTCGACGACTGCTTCCGCCTCTTTGCGAGGCAGTTCGGTGACCCGAGTGACCTCTTCCACGAGGTCAGCCTTGGTCATCGTATGATCTTTGTTTTCACGCTCTCCCGCAGCCTCTGCCATTGGATGAGGCCTCCTTTCACGATATATGAAGACGCCGAAACATGTGACGACCTTACGCTACGTACGGGCTGGGCAACACCGTAGGTCTTTGCATATCATCAATCTAGCTTAACGTAAATGATTTTTCCTGCGAAGGAAGGCCTTCTGGAGCCGCCGCCCCCCGGCAGCCCAGGAACTCCATTTACGACGATTGCCGCTTGGCCATTATCGCGTCACCGATTGTGGCGTTGGGTGACGACTTTACCTGCTTGGGCTGCTGCTTGAACGTTTCAATCTCCTGGCGTTCCACTTGTTTTTGCGCGGCGCGGTAGCTCAAGCTAATTTTATGCTGCTCCGGTTCCAGACGGAGAACCTTGAAATCGTATTCGCTGCCGGTGTTCAAAACAGAAGTGACGCGCGCGCCGCGAGCCGGCTTTTGCTTATCGCGGTCCCCTTTTCCTTTACGTTCTTCGATTTCCGAAACGTGGCAGAGACCTTCGATTCCTTCCGCCAATTCCACAAAGGCGCCGAAATCGGTCGTTCTCGCAACTTTGCCTTTCAAGACATCGCCGATTTTATGGTCTGCAAACCAGTTGGCCCAAATATCTTTCACCTGCTTGATTCCGAGCGAGAGCCTCCGGTTCTGCGAATCAACCTTGAGTACTTTCGCTTCGATTACATCACCCTTCTTAAATTTTTCGCTGGGATGCTTGATACGTTCGGTCCAGCTAATGTCGCTGATATGTATCAAGCCTTCCATGCCCTCTTCGATTTCCACAAAAGCGCCAAAGTCGGCGAGGTTGCGAATGCGTCCATTCACCATGGCGCCGACCGGATACTTTTCAGCAGCAGCGTCCCAGGGATCCGGTATGGTCTGTTTCAATCCCAGTGAGATACGGCGCTGGTCTGTCTTTACTTCAAGAACGGTTACTTCGACCTCGTCGCCCACTTTCACCATTTTCGAGGGGTGCTTAGTGCGTTTCGACCAGCTCATCTCGCTAACGTGCACCAGGCCTTCTACGCCGGGTTCGATCTGCACGAACGCTCCGTAGTCGGTGACGCCAACTATTTTTCCCTGAGCTCGCGTGCCCACGGCAAAACGCTCGGGCACAGTAGCCCAGGGATCCGGCAAAAGCTGTTTGCGTCCCAGCGAGATGCGTTGCTTGTCTCTATCAAACTTCAAAATTTGGACTTCGATTTCATCACCAGGCTTGACGATGGAGGAAGGATGCGGCACGCGTCCCCAAACCAAATCGCTGACGTGAAGAAGACCGTCTATGCCGCCCAAGTCCACAAAGACGCCGTAGTCCGTTACGTTTTTTACGCGGCCGGTGACCACAGAATTTTCCGACAGAGAGGCCATCAAAGCGTCGCGTTTGGATTTCTGCTCTTCTTCAAGAATCGCGCGACGACTCACGACTACGTTGCCCCGCTTGCGATTCAGTTTAAGAACGCGAACTTCGATGTCGCGATCCTTCCAAGTTTCCAGGTCGTGCACCGGCCGCAGTTCGATTTGGGAGGCGGGCAAGAAAGCGCGCACTCCGATGTCCACGACCAGACCACCTTTGATGCGCTCGGTTACTTTGCCGGTGATGGTGGCTTGCTCGCGATAGGATTTCTCGATGCGCTCCCATACGCGCCGGCGATGAGCGCGCACGTGTGACAGCAGAACGTATCCGTTCTTCTGTTCGTGCAATCTTTCAACTTCAATCGTCTGTCCCTTGCCGAACTGGATGGGACTTCCGGAATCGACGAACTCCTGAGCCGGCACCAAACCTTCGAATTTTCCCCCCACGTCCACGATTACGCCAAGGTCAGTTACGGCCAAAACGCGCCCATCGAAAATTTCGCCCTCTGCAATAGCAGGCTCTGGCACAGCGAACTGATCGAGCAGCTGATCCATGGTTTCGGAGGATTCGGCCTCCGCAGTTTCGGTGGACTCGCTAGCTGTTGTAGGAGCGCTCGCTTCGCCGGTCTCAGAATGATCCACCGTGGGAGTCGATTCGGGAGCCGCGCCGGCGGCAGATTCAGAACCGTCGCGTTGCACACCAGACGTTCCTTGGGACGAAACAGTGTTCCGCGGCGAAGCCTCGACACTCTCGGGCGCCCGAACTGCTGCCGTAGCAGCGCCGCTCGAAGAGCTGGAGTTCACCTTACCGGAAGGGATCTGTGGCGCAGCCTGCGCTAGATTTTGATCGCTGGAATTTTCGCCCGGGACTTCGGTAGTGACAGCTTCCGTTGCGGAAGGTTGGAGATTATGGTCTTGCTCGGCTGACATGGAGAGCGGCCTCCGTACGAGTTCGTGCCCGTCTGCCGAGAATGCAAGCTCGGACTACTCCACCCTACGGGGTTAGAGCAATGAAGGGGATTGAGCGTCCGTGCTCGGCGCTCACATCGAAAGGATGATACGCGTGCAGTTTGCGCGTTGTCAACAAACCGTTGCGGGGGAGCCGCAGCCGCTAAATTTTAATTTTGCAGTGATTTGCTAATTGTCAAGCCATGTTTGCCTTGGTGAACCCCGCGGGGTGGAAGATTCGCCCGTTCGAGAATGCGGGGGTTAAATCTCATTACGTTTCATGCACGCGAACCGCTGGCAGTGCGGATCTCCTTGCGATAGTCCGGACCGAAAATTTCAACTGTGCGGCACATTTCGTAAAGGCGTGAACGAATGCGTTTGCCTACGCGTTCGGTAAGAGAATCATCCACGGTCGGAGCGCGCATGCCCGCCACGCGCGATACCGCTGTAGGACCGTTGGAATTCGCGCCCGCTGAGTCGGAATCAAGAAAATTGGTCGTGAGCAGCGTCACTCGTTTTTCGTTGTAGCGGGTGTTGAGCACGTGCCCGACTGTCTCCAGCGCCCAGAGTGACGGTTTGCTGGAACCCACATCATCCAGCACGAAAATTTCCGCCTTCAACACGGGTTCGAGCACGCCCATTTCCGTGGACTGGCTCACCGCGTTATAGCTATCCTGAATTTCCTTGAGTAGCTCGCGATAATCGTAGAATAGACCGCTGTGACCGCGCAGCACGATCTGCTTCAAAGCCGAAACCGCGAGATGCGTTTTACCCACGCCACACGAACCCATTAGCAGCAGACCGGGCTCAGCGTGTTCGCGAACCGGGGTAAATTCCTCGGCAAATCGCTGCACGAAGAGCTTGGCCTGCGTGAGACTTCGATTAAACGCTGCGAGCTGATCGGGCAGAACGTTTTCAATGTCGTTATCCGTTTCGAAATTATCGAAATCGCAGTGGCGATAGCGTTCCGGAACGCGCGCTCGGGCGAGAGCGCGCTCGGTCTGGTCGCCTTTCGTGCAATTGCAGGGGACCGCCCAAACTAGCTTTGGATTTGCTTGCGATGAGCTCGCGGGCTTATCGGAGGAGACAGCCTGCGCCCCTTGCGTATTTCGTTCCACAACTTTCCAGCCGCTGCCCTGACAATGGGGACAATCTGGTTGTGCCATGGTCGAAGGATAAGCGCGGCGCGCTTAGAGCGCAAGCGCACGTCGCTGTGCAAAGAGAGCGCAGCTGTGGAAAGTGTCGAGGCAAGCGGCAGATTCAGATCGAACAAAACTATCGAGGTGAACGGAGGGATCGTTATTTCTCAACGCGAATAGCTTGGCGCGGAACGGCGCGGACAATGGCGTGGCGCACTTTGCGATCGTCGGCAGCCGAAAAACTGCGGGCCATCTCGCTGCGCACGAAACTGATGAACGACTCCATCTGCGATTGCATGTCCGCCATTTTGTCACGCATGTTGAGGATAATCTCTATGCCGGCTAGGTTTACGCCCAGTTCGCGCGTCAAGTTAAGGATCACTTCGAGGCGCTCAAGATCAGAATCGGTGTAAAGGCGAGTGTTGCCTTGCGAGCGAGAGGGCTTGAGCAAGCCCACGCGCTCATACAGACGCAGGGTCTGCGGGTGAAGCTTGTACAACTCAGCGACGGCGCTGATCATATAGCCCGCTTTCGCTTTCTTTTTTGCGCGGCCAGCCATCATCGTCTCCTTGCAAAGTTACACCGTAGCGCGAGAAAAAATCTCGCGGCGCGGATCTTCCGGATCTATCTTGCTGAGTTCTTTCAACAGATTGCGCACGCGCTCGTCTTCAGGCTTCGGCACCACGACTTGAACTTCCACAATCTGGTCGCCGCGCTTTCCGGAATGCCGCGCAGAGGGCGCACCCTTTTCGCGCAGTCGCAGTTTCTTCCCGCTGTTAGTGCCAGGTGGAATACGTACCTGCGCGCGTCCGTCAATGGTAGGGACTTCCACTTTCGCGCCGAGCGAGGCTTCAGGAACTGTGATGGGCACGACGGTAAAAAGATCGTCGCCGCGCCGTTCAAAGAATGGATGCGGTTCGACCCTCATCACGATGTAGAGGTCGCCCGGCGGGCCACCGTGCAGCCCTGCATTGCCGCGGCCAGCCACTCGAACCCGTGAACCCGTCTGCGCCCCGGGCGGAATGCGCACGTCGAGCGTTTCCATACGAGCGACGCGGCCTTCGCCGCCACAATTGCGGCACACGGTACGCAGCTTTCCTGATCCACCGCAACGCGAGCAGGTGATCTGGAAGCGCATCTTGCCACTTGTCTGGGTCACCTGGCCCGAGCCGCCGCAGGTGGCACAAACTTTTTCGTCACCGGGAGCCGCGCCGGTTCCGTGACAAACATTGCAAACATCCAGGCGCGTGAAACTTAGTTTCTTTACCGTCCCGCGCATGGCCTCAGCAAAGGTGATATCGATCTGATATTCGAGGTCATCGCCGGGCTGGCGTTCATCGGAAGTTTGTGCCGCGCTTGCTCCACGGAAAAACTGGCTGAAAAGATCGCGGAAACTGGCGCCGCCGCCCGCGCTGCCGGCTCCTTGACCCGCCCCGCCGCCGAAATCGAACCCGCCGAAATCGAAATGTATGTCCTCGGGCGAGCTCCCGCCGCCGTAACCCCCACCGGGAGCGCCGCCACTTTGGCCGGGCACGTTGAAACCGAACTGATCGTACATCTGACGCTTCTTGGTATCGGAAAGCGTGTCGTAGGCTTCCTGAATCTGTTTGAATTTTTCTTCCGCGGATTTGTCGCCGGGATTCAGGTCCGGATGGTACTTGCGCGCAAGCTTCCGGTAGGCCGCGCGAAGTTCTTTTGCGGTTGCTTTGCGGGGAACTCCTAGGAGTTCGTAATAATCCTGTTTAGTTGTTGTAGCCATGATCGATTCTTGAAAGTTAACTTGGGCCGCCGCGAGGCCGCGATTCCGTACGGGCCAGCGTCGTTACAGCTTCGCCCAGCGGCCGTTCCACTCCGCAATCTCTTGTGTCTCGCGAGCCGCTTCTTCCTTTTTTTGCCGCTGCATCTCCGAAGACCTCCCGGCCATCGAAGATTCTTTGGCGTTAGCGCGCTCAAGCCAGCGATCAATCCAACCCACTTTTTGCTCCACCGTATTCGGATCGGACTTAAACCGAAGGAATGTGCCGGATATTTCGACCGAACGCGGCGGGAATTCTGGTTGCACGTCCTGCTGCGCGTCGTAGAAAAGTCGACGCCAGTCGGCCGTGGGTGATTCAGAAATAGAAACCTGCACCAGGAAGAAATTGTCGCGAATTTTCTGTACCGCTTGCGGTGGACCCAAACGCCGGATACCGGTTGTCGTCAAACGCTCTCTCCTCCCGACACTATTAAAACAAAATGCAGGGCGAGTCTTTAGACCCGCCCCGCATACTTAATGCTCGCGCAGACGTCAGTTCGGCTTCTTCGAGTCGTCCACGTCAACGAACTCGGCATCCACAACATCGCCTTGTCCCGAGGACGAAGACTTGCCGTCGCCGGAAGATTGGCCTTGGCCACCGGGGGCGCCGGCCGCCCCTGCGCCGGCACTGGCAGCGCTTTGCTGCGCCTTGTACATTGTCTCCGCGATGCGGTGCGATACCCTGGTCAGGTTTTCCACCGCTGCGTTCAACTTGTCCACGCCGCCTTCGGTCAAGGCACGCCGCGCTTCTTCCAACGCTTCCTCGCCGGCCTTCACATCCGCTTCGGCTAGCTTTTCGCGGTTCTCCTTGATGATTTTGTCGGTTTGATAGACCAAGTTGTCGAGCCGGTTACGCGCTTCCACTTCCGCAAGGCGTGACTTGTCTTCGTCCGCATGCGCATCCGCTTCTTTCTTCATGCGCTCTGCCTCTTCTTTGCTCAAGCCACTCGACGCGGTAATGGTGATCTTCTGTTCCTTGTTCGTGGCGTTATCTTTCGCCGATACGTTCAGGATGCCGTTAGCATCGATATCGAACGTGACGTCAACTTGCGGGACACCGCGCGGCGCCGGTGGAATTCCAATGAGATGGAATTTTCCGAGCGAACGGTTTCCGCTGGCAACGGGGCGTTCACCCTGCAGCACGTGAATCTCAACGGAGGTTTGATTGTCCGCGGCGGTAGAGAAGGTCTCCGACTTGCGCGTCGGGATGGTCGTGTTACGCGGGATCAGTACGGTAGAAACACCGCCCAGCGTCTCGACTCCCAGCGAAAGCGGAGTCACGTCCAGCAACAGAATGTCCTTCACTTCGCCGCCCAACACTCCGCCCTGAACCGCAGCGCCTACCGCGACAACTTCGTCCGGATTGACGCCCTTGTGCGGCTCTTTGCCGTCGAACAATCCCTTTACGATATCAACCACGCGCGGGATTCGGGTGGAACCACCGACCAGAACTACTTCGTCGATTTTATCCGGCGTGAGGCCTGCATCACTCAATGCCTGCTTCACTGGACCGACGGTGCGCTGCAACAAGTCTTCCATCAACTGTTCGAGCTTCGAACGGGTGAGCTTCAGTTGGAGGTGTTTCGGGCCGGAAGCGTCCGCGGTGACGAACGGAAGATTGATTTCCGTCTCCATCAATTGGGACAGCTCGATCTTCGCCTTTTCCGCAGCTTCCTTAAGCCGTTGGATGGCCATGCGGTCTTTGCTCAGGTCGATGCCCTGCTCTTTCTTGAATTCAGCTACGATCCACTCGATAATGCGCTGGTCGATGTCGTCGCCGCCGAGGTGGGTATCGCCATTGGTGGATTTAACTTCGACCACGCCTTCGCCCACCTCGAGGATCGAAATATCAAAAGTTCCGCCGCCGAGGTCATACACAGCAATGGTCTCGTCCTTTTTCTTGTCCAGACCGTAGGCCAAAGCTGCCGCAGTAGGCTCGTTGATGATGCGCGGAACTTCAAGACCGGCGATTTCTCCAGCCTGTTTGGTGGCTTGGCGCTGGCTGTCGTTAAAATATGCGGGAACGGTAATCACCGCCTTGGTGACTTTTTCGCCCAGGAAATCTTCGGCCGCGCTCTTCAACTTTTGGAGAATCATGGCGGAGATTTCTTGCGGGCTGTACGACTTGCCCATGATCTCAATGCGCGCGTCGTCGTGCGGCCCTTTTACTACTTTGTAAGGGACACGTTTGGCTTCTTCTGTAACTTCATCGTACCGGCGCCCCATGAATCTCTTGATCGAGTAAACGGTGTTTTCCGGGTTTGTGATGGATTGCCGCTTAGCCACCTGGCCCACTAAACGCTCGCCACTCTTGGTGAATCCAACAACCGAGGGGGTGGTGCGAGCACCTTCCTGGTTGGGGATGACGGTTGGTTCCCCGCCCTGCATCACCGCTACGACCGAGTTAGTGGTGCCAAGGTCAATACCTATAATCTTGCTCATGAAATACGCTCCTGTGACCTCTGACTATTGAATAGCCAGAAAACTCTACTAACGAGAGAGGTGATAATACATGTTGAGCGTCTCATTGTCAAGTATCTGTTAATGTCTGTATGATGCTGAAATACATATACTTATTATATAAGCTGCCAATCTTCTCGTCAAGGCTGCTAGTGATCGGTCGATCATCGTCGCCGGCTGTTGGTAGAGCCCACTCGATTGAGCTTAACGTCATCATAGAGTTTCACTGCCCGAAAAGGAAATTTGACAAACCAGGGTCGCTGCATGACGGCTAGATTCGCGCTACAATGCTCGCGTCGCTGATGATAAATATTGGGAGGGCATCATTGATTCGCCGAAATTTTCATCCGTTTAGCAGGCTGATTCTGCGCCCGTTCGCGATGGTACCGGTGCTTACTCTTATTTGTGCTGCGGGAATCTCGGCCCAGACGCACGCGCGCGCGCAAACCCACGCAGTTGCTAATTCCGATGCAGCCACTGCGCCTGTGAAATCTCTGGGTAACAGAAATGCTCCGATTACCATGGAAGTCTTTAGCGATTACCAGTGCCCATCGTGCGGCAACTTCTACGAGAACACATTGAAGTACATGATTCAGGACATGGTCGCCAGTGGGCAAGTTTATTTTATACATCGCGATTTTCCCTTGCCCATGCATCCGTACTCTTACATGGCCGCGCGATGGGCGAATGCGGCTGCCAAGATCGGGAAGTTCGAAGTAGTTGATGCGGCGCTCTGGGACAACCAGCAGGCGTGGTCGGCGGACGGGAACATCGAGAAATTCATAGCTGCCGCCGTTGGCCCAGCTGATTTCAAGCGCATCAAGAAACTGATGGAAGGGTGCGAAGTAAACCCCAATGCCTCGGCGAAACCCGCCGCGTTCAAAAATAATGGACAAGAAGATCACGCCTGCGCGCTGGACACCTATATCGAACAGGACAAGCAGCTGGCAAAACAAATTCCGGTGACACAAACACCGACATCCGTTATTACTGCTAAAAGTCAACGCTACCCGGCCATGCCGGGCTTCGTAACCTGGCCGATTCTGAAACAATTTTTGACTTCACTTTCGAGCCAGTAGGAGATTTGCTCCAGTGTCGACGGGAAAACGCGAAACTTGGCGGAGGGTTTTTCTTTTAATAGCTCGTCTTGCGCTCGCTGGGATGTTTTTGTTCGCGGCCTATGCGAAGTTGAAGCCTCAAGCCGCTTTACCGTGGTCCGTGGCTTCCGTTAGGACTTCCCTATCGATGTTTGCGATGCAAGTGGACTCTTACCAATTGCTTTCCCCGCAGGCAGTAAGCAGGGCGGCTCACGCATTACCTTTCGTTGAGTTGGGGCTGGGATTGTGGCTACTGAGTGGATTATGGCTACGTTATTCAACTCTGGCCACGAGCGTTCTGCTGTTGGGATTTTTTGCATTGATGGTTCGAACGTATTCGTTGGGACTGGAAATTAACTGCGGTTGTTTTGGTCCCGGCGAACAACTCGGCAAGAAATCACTGCTGCGGGACGGTTCTTTGTTGGCTTTCTCGCTCGCGGTGACAATTTGCGCTTTCCTGTCGAAACCAAAGCGCAGTGAATCCGCAAACTCCGTACCCGCGGCAGCTTCCCAACCTCAGCGGGCAAACTAGTCTGCGATTCTTCCGTCCAAGCTCTTTGTTTATCTCACTTCGGCAGCGGACCACTTGACGGAATATCGCGTTGTGCCCGAGCAGTATAATATGTCGCGTTTTGATCAGGAGGCATGGATGCATCGAGTTTCGCGCCGCGCGGTTCTGAACCTTCTTTCTTTTCTTTTACTAGCCGCAGCTTTCACTCTGCCGGCGTTTGGGCAAAACCAAAATAGCGCTCCTGCGGGCAAAGCACTGACTCTCGAGCGACTCTTCAGCGCTCCGAATCTGAGCGGTCGCTTGACGCAAGGCATCGAATGGTGTCCCGACAGCAAGCGGATCTCCTACCTCGAACGAAAAGGCTCGGGTAAAGACGCCACCGTTGAGTTGTGGACTATGGACGCGGAAACCGGACAGCGCAAAGTATTGGTGAACGCCGACACGCTGAAGGCAACCATGCAGCCGGAAAAGGCTAAAACGACGCAGGCTACGGGCCTTGGCCGCGTGCAGGCAGAAAATTATCAATGGGCTCCCGGTGGCGATTCCCTGCTCTTTGTCGGAAGCAATAGTTTAGCGCTGCTGGATTTACGCACGATGACTCCGAAATCTCTCCTAACCAGCGAATCCGAAATCGAGGACCCGAAATTTTCTCCCGATGGCAAATGGATCAGCTTCGTTCGCGATTCGAACCTTTGGGTCATCGATATATCCACGGGCCAAGCGAAGGCTCTTACGACTGGCGGCAGCGAAGAAATTCTAAAGGGCAAGCTCGACTGGGTGTATCCGGAAGAACTCGACTCGCGCACCGCCTATTGGTGGTCTCCCGATTCTTCGAAACTGGCATATTACGAAATGGACGAGCGCCCGGTAACACGCTACCCCATCATGGATATGAGTTCGCCGCTCGGCTCAACCGAATATACGCGCTATCCCCAAGCAGGTGAATCGAATCCGATCGTGCACGTGGGCGTGGTAGCGGTGACGGGCGGCGACACGAAATGGATGGACAGTGGAACGAATACCGATGTTTACCTGGCCCGTGTTAATTGGCTGCACGATAGCCAGCGCGTTGCAATACAACGGCTAAATCGAGCACAAAATCAACTCGATCTACTTTTTTGCGATGCTTCGTCCGGCGGCGCGCAAAATATTCTGACTGAAAAGGACAAGTATTGGATCAACATCAGCGATGATTTGTACTTCTTCGCGGACAACAAAAGGTTTCTGTGGTCCAGCGAACGCACCGGCTTTCGCCATTTTTATCTCTACGATCTTTCCGGCAAACAACTAGATCAACTGACCAACGGCGAATGGGAAGTCGGAGGCTTGAGTGGCTTCGGCCCGCGCTCCACTCAGCCCGGGGTCGACGAGGAGCACGGCTATATTTATTTTCGTTCGAACAAGGACGATGTATTGGACAGCCAGCTCTATCGTCTGTCTTTACAGGACAAAAAGATTACACAGATCACCCATGAAGCGGGGTCGCACGCCGCTGAACTTTCGCCTGACCATATGGAATTTGTAGATACCTACTCGCGCTCCATGACGCCGCCTCGCCAGGACCTTTACCGCACGGATGGTTCGCTGGTTGTTGCAATTAACGAAAATAAGGTGCTCGAGCTGGCGGAATATCACCTGTCCTCAGTGGAGTTTTCCGAAGTTTCCGCAGAGGACGGCTCGAAGCTCCACATTTCCATTATCAAGCCGGCGAATTTTGATCCGTCGAAAAAATATCCCGTGCTCATTAGCGTCTATGGCGGACCTCACCTGCAGGTCGTACGAAATGCGTGGGGCGGGGGAATTTTCCTTTGGCACGAGATCATGGCGCAGAAGGGCTACATAATTTTCTCGCTCGATAATCGCGGGTCCTGGGGGCGAGGGCATGCTTTTGAAACATCGATCTTTCACCAGCTAGGCAAAGTCGAGTTGCAAGATCAGCTGACTGGCGTGAGATATCTAAAATCGCTCCCGTACGTAGATGCCTCGAGGATCGGCATGTGGGGCGGCAGCTACGGCGGATTTATGACCCTGAATGCGCTGTTCAACGCCGCTGACGTTTTCAAGGCTGGAGTTGCCGATGCTCCGGTGAGCGACTGGAAACTTTACGACACGATTTACACTGAACGTTACATGGGCCGGCCTCAAGATAATTCAGATGGCTACAAGAACTCCTCGCCGGTTAACCAAGCTTCACAGCTCAAAGGCAAGCTTATGCTCGCCCACGGCACCGGCGACGACAACGTGCACTTTGCAAATTCCACAGAATTAATCAACATGCTCATCGATAAGGGCCACTATCCCGACCGCTTAATGATTTTTCCGGGCCGCGGACATGGTATCAGCGACCCCGCGGCACGCTTTCAACTAATGCAAGGGATCATGAAGTTCCTGTTGGAAAATCTTTAGCAAGAATATGCAGAAGAAGAAACTTTCTTTCAAAGCAACTGATTTTGTTCTAGCATACTCGAATATAATGAAGCTGCCAGCAACCTCTTAGCTGCAGTACGAACCCTGCTCCTCAAGGAATGGAATTGCGACGATTGACGACGACCCGCCAAACTCTGATTGCTGCCTGTATCGCAACAGGGATCCTGCTGTGCCCGAACTTAAACGCAGAATCGCAGGATAGGGGTCAAGCGGATCAGAGCGCGGCGCAGAAAGCTGCTCCCGCGCAAGACCCGGTGATGGAGGCCGATCCTTCCGCCCAATATCTTGAAAAAGGCTTCCAGCGCTTGTACGAACTGAACTTCGATGACGCGCGTATGGAGTTCTTTTCGTATCAAAAGAGTCGTCCGGATGACCCACTGGGCAAAGCCGCAGAAGCCGCCAGCTATTTGTTCGAACAATTCAATGCCAAGGGCGTTCTGACGTCGGAGTTTTTCCTAAGCGACGCAAAGTTCCTCGGTGGCGTAGAGGGGGGAGCTGCGCAAAACCAAAATGCGGCCTTTATGACGGCGAACAGCAAGGCCCGGGAAATGGCTAAAACTCGCCTAAAATCCAATCCCCGCGACATTCACGGATTGCTTGCAATAACCATCGCAGATGGAATGGAATCCGATTACGATGCGTTGATCATCAAGAAGCAGTTGGATGGCTTGAAGATGATGAAGCAAGCGGAAGCCGAAGCGAACATTCTGCTGACAATCGATCCGTCGCAACAAGATGCGAACGTAGCCTTAGGTATGAGCAATTATGTAATCGGATGCTTGCCTGGATACAAACGCGCTTTCGTGTGGTTCGGCGGGATTCATGGTGACCGCACCAAGGGCATGCAGTTGATGGCACAAGCGGCCGACCGCGGGCATTACTTACAGCCGTTCGCTAAAGTGATGCTGGCCCTGGCTTACGAACGCGAGCACCAGATGGACAAGGCACACGATCTGCTTGCTCAGCTTGCCGTGGAGTATCCTTCGAACCCGGTCTTCGCACGAGAACTTACACTCTGCGCCAAGCGCTGATCTTCTCCGATTTGCTTACTGCCGCACTCCCGAATTGCCCCTACCACTTCACGCGAACGCGATAATTCAGCGTTGCCGTGCCGTCCTTCTCGACTGGAATCTCGAAGCTAATAGTTGTGGCGTCCAGTTTCGTCCACTTTAAGTTTGAATTCACCACTTCCCAGTCGCCGCCCACTGGTTCACGCGCTTCGACAGTAACTGGCGTATCCTTGTGATTGCGCAGCGTAATTTGAAATTCCATTTCATATAAATTCTTGTCGAGCTTCTTATAGTCGGTGAGCTTCCGCTCGCACACCACGTCGAAGGCGTTGCCAACATAGATCTTTAGCGTTTCATCTTTGGGTGTGTGATTGATGTGGTCTTCGCCGACGAACTGTATTCCACCTTTTGAATCGGCTTGATAGACGCGCACGGTCCCAGCCGGCAGAGGTATTCCCAATCCGCCTTTTTCTTCATTTTTGAAACGGTAGTAAACCTTCACCGGCTCCGGGATGGGGTTTCCAATTCCTTGTTGGTTGCGGTAGTAATACGGTTGACCTTCAACAGCGAGGAACTTCTCTATCGCAACGCCAGTGCCGGAAAGCAAGCTGATCTGCTTGGATTCGTTATTTTGGATGGAAGTACGCCGCCCAAGGGTGTACAGATGATATTCGGACATGTTTTCCTGCCGAAATTGGGGCTGGGCTGGTGCCGCTGCCTCCATTCTTGCAAGCCCCGCGACTGCAGTAACGACGGGCGCCACTTGATGGATTTCACCCGCAACGAGCTGCAGTTTTGCATTTTCGTACGCGGTGCCGCTATTGTTCGTTAGTGTGACCCAACCATTCAAATCGCCGGTTTTTTCGTCGCGTGACACGGTAAGTACATAGTCTGCATTCCAGTTCATGTCATTGGTGAGATAAGATGCTTCAACTCTTTGCGCCTCGGCGCCACGATTGTCGAGCATCCAGACAAGCGTGGGCCGGCTATACAAATTCCCCGGCAACTCGGAAAATCGATACCAGCTCGTGGGCATCCCTGTAACGATTTCATTTCCGATCTTCCATACAGGTTGGTTGTTATTGTCTGCCAGCAATATGGCTTTCGTCTCGACCCACTTGGTTGAGCTCGCCTGCTCTTCGCCATGCACTAGTGTGACCTCGCGTCCTACGTATTTCTGCAAAAGCTTTTGCGCATCGAGAAGATCGTATTCGTAGTTCTGTTCCACCACAGCCAGCTTTGCAGGCTCGCTAAGCGACCGGAAATGTACGGTGGCTGGCATGATGGCAGCGGCAACGTCTTCGAAACGCAACGGCAAAACCCCCGAGGACAGATGAATTTGCCGCACGTCGCGAATCAGAGCGAGGTTCGAGTTGTACACGGTCAGGTTCAGATCCACTTGATCTTTTTGTGTTGTAGTTGCGGCGTCTGCCGGCAACAAGCGTTCAGTGGGTACGGATACATCGTTGCCGTTTTGTGGTGCCGCAAATACTCGCGTGATACTTCCCGCCCCTAGAAATAGCAGGAAAAAACCCGCGAAATTGACAACGCTAGTACGTCTGCGTCCGCGTATGGACATGGGCTGTCTCCCCTCGCTATGAAACTTAAAAAGATGATACCCGAAATGCAAATCTAGGGTTGGCCGACAGCCGTAGCGTTGGTTCGTGAGGTCAACCAAGTAGTCAGTCGCACCACGCTTCTTCTAGTGAACGTGCTCACCCACATAACTTGCACGCGAACCTGATAAGATTTAGTGGATGTTTACGTGTCCGGAATGCGAGCAGGCCATAAATCAGGCGAGTGCGGCCTGCCCCTACTGCGGGGCTGAGGTGACCAATGCGCCTGACGGTAGTGAGTTTGCCAATGTCGGCGTGCAAAACAAGAAAATAACACCTGCCCGCATGGCGATTCTCCTTGGAATATTTCTAGCGATCTTGGCCGCCACGGCTTGGCTGGCTTTGCCCTGGAAAATTTCCGGTACGCAGCCCGATGCGGAGGCGCATGGGCTGGAGGCGCTTGGCATTATTCAGCAAGCACTCACTACCTATCAAGGGAGCGAAGGAGGCTTCCCTTCGTCCTTGGAAGGCTTGGGAGACCGGGTGCGGTTTGAAGCGGAAAAGGCGCAGGCCGCCCACTACACGCTGCAGTACATTCCGGGAAAACCTGACGCGGAAGGCCGCGTAAAAAGCTATACGCTGACTGCGCGCGCGGGCAATTTCGGCTATATGAATTTTTACACCGATGAGAGCGGAGTAATCCGCGGTACGCGAGAAAATCGCGCCGCTAGTGTGCAAGATCTGCCGATCAAACAGAATTTATGAGAGTCCTTGTGTT
Organism: uncultured Acidobacteriota bacterium; assembly: GCA_963714785.1. Classification (GTDB taxonomy): domain Bacteria; phylum Acidobacteriota; class Terriglobia; order Acidiferrales; family UBA7541; genus Palsa-295. Next base: position 552,690 of record CAVQQE010000010.1, on the reverse strand, counting down.
CGGTTAGGACTAGGCCAGTTGCATTAGATAAAGCATGCTAGATTGCAAGTCGCGCCGCTAACAGGAGGAAACCGCGTGGCAAGAATTTTGCCTTACAGAAGGCCCGAACCCGACACGCAGCCCCACTATTTACATCCGCCGTACGCATCCACGATCAAGCGCGCGCCCGCGAAACCGCCAGTCTATTTGCCGCAAACTCTCTCTGAAATTACGGGCCCCTCGTTTCCCAACGTGGTGACGGACGTAAAAGCAACCGATCTCACTAGGCAGCATCACGGCGACCCTCTCGGCGAACGCATTGTCGTTAGCGGGCGAGTGATCGACCAGGACGGACGCCCGTTGCGCCAGGCGCTCATTGAAATCTGGCAAGCCAATGCTGCTGGACGTTATCTGCATGAGAGCGATCAGCATCAAGCTCCGCTCGATCCGAATTTCACCGGTTGCGGCCACGCGCTCACAGATACTGAAGGCAAATATCGCTTCATCACGGTCCGCCCCGGCGCGTATCCCTGGGGCAATCATTACAATGCCTGGCGGCCTGCGCACATCCACTTCTCACTATTCGGTCCTGCGTTCGCCACCCGCTTGGTGACACAAATGTATTTCCCCGGCGACCCGCTCTTACCTTTCGATCCAATTTTCAATTGCACTGCGGACGAAAGCGCGCGCAATCGGCTGATTTCGGTTTTCGACTGGGAGACCACGATTCCGTCGCAGGCGCTCGGCTACCGGTTCGACATTGTAATGAGCGGGCGCGAAGCCACGCCCATGGAGCGCTAGCGTGAGTTCGAACGCCACTACTTCGCAAACAGTTGGTCCGTTTTTCTCGATCGGCATGTGCCGGTCGATAAAACAGAATCTGGTACACGCCGATGTCTCCGGAGAACGTGTCAGCATCGAAGGCCGGGTGCTCGATGGTGACGGCCAACCGGTTCCCGACGCCATTCTGGAAATTTGGCAAGCCAACTCTCATGGAAAGTATGCTCATCCGGAAGACGACCAAGACCAGCCGCTGGAAGCGAATTTCTCCGGTTACGGACGTATTCCCACCAGCGCTGAAGGAAAGTTTTACTTCACCACGATCAAGCCCGGACAAGTGCCAGATCCGGATGGAAAGTTGCAAGCTCGGCACATTGTCGTGTCTGTGTTTGCGCGAGGATTGCTGCGGCGTCTGGTGACCCGTATTTATTTCCCTGACGAACCGGCGAATGATTCAGATTTTGCACTGAAGCTGGTTGAACCCGCGCGGCGTGGAACTCTAGTCGCAAAAAAAATCACAGGCGGGGTAGGCGCATTTGAATGGAACGTTATTCTGCAAGGCTCTGGCGAAACAGTTTTCTTTGACTGCGGACTTTGACTCACAAATTATCAAGAAAGGCATGATGAGCAATTTGGGCCATCGTTCGAGACATTGTTCAGGGAAACGACATGAATTCTGCCACTAGGCTAGACCTAGAAGCTCTCGTAGCCATCGACACACACGTCCACATCGAATCGGACGGCGGCCACTCTGTAAACGAGGCTGCGCGCAAATATTTTGGCGCGAAGGGCGATGCCCCGCGCGGTGCCGCTCTCGCTGAATATTACCGCTCGCGAAAAATCGCCTGCGTGGTCTTCTCAGTTGACGAGCGACTGACCGGCAGAAAACAAATTCCTAATGACGAGGTCGCCGCTCTAGCCGCTGCGAATCGCGACATCATGATCGCATTCGCGAGCGTGGACCCCACGCGCGGCCCGGAAGCCGTCCAGGAAGCTCGCCGATTGATCTCCACTGGAAAAATTCGCGGATTCAAACTGCACCCGCCTATACAACAATTTCACGCAAACGATCGCATCGCCTATCCCTTTTACGAAGTCCTCGCCGAAGCGCGCCTGCCGGTGATCTTTCACACCGGGCACAGTGGCATTGGCACCGGCATGCCGGGAGGCGGAGGCGTGCGGTTGAAGTACGGCAATCCCATGGATATTGATGATGTGGCTGTGGATTTCCCGGATATGCCGATCATCATGGCCCATCCGTCATTTCCCTGGCAGGACGAAGCTATTTCCGTCTGTTTGCACAAGCCGCAGGTTTATATCGATTTGTCGGGCTGGTCGCCAAAATATTTTTCTCCGACGCTCGTGCAGTACGCCAACACTTTGCTCAAAGAAAAAGTTCTTTTCGGGTCCGACTATCCGCTGATCACGCCCGATCGATGGCTCGCGGATTTCGCGAAAATTGAAATTCGTGATGAAGTCCGCCCGCTAATCCTGAAACAAAACGCCGTCCGCCTGTTGAAGCTCGACCAACCGGGTTGAGATCTCCTCCGCGGCACATTGTGCTCAGATTCTTGTTCCTGGCACTTGTCCCACTTCTAGGATACCTGCTTCGCGAGAACAGCTTGTCCGAGGTGGTAGGCGAGATGCGCCGTCCTGCCCAGCAAAACGGCGAAACGGTTCCGGTGAGGCTCCCGAATGAAATCCGCGTCCGACACCGCCGTATGTTTCTGCAGCCACTCCGAAGACGATAGGTTGCAAATTCCCGTCCAGAGTCTTTCGTTGACCTCGTCCCATATATGCTTCAACTTCTCTGGGGAAAGCGTCAGCTCTACCGTCTTGTCTGGATTTGACACAAACATCGCGTCGAGCTCTGGATGAAATCTCTCGCCGAATCCCAGAATTGCCACCATGCGATCGTTGACCGCCGCAAGATGCCCCCAGATGTAAATCAGTCTGTTCTTCCCAGGGGCGATTTCCCTTTGAAGCTCCTCCTGAGATAGAGCACCGAAAAAAGTACCCGCTCGGTCGATATTATTCTTCCAACTTCGAAGCGCCACATCAATAAACGAAGCCTCTGAAATCATTGTCTCCACCTTTTCTCAGGCAAGTTGTCCTGAATATCGAAGTACTGAGATCGAATCGTGTCCTACGAGGCTCGCTTCTTTGCGGCAGGACTACATGCGTCGAAACACAAGTCCCCGGATGTAAGCGGGCCGCCGCTTTGCTCGTAGTCATAATGATGTTCATAGCTGACGAGTGAACCGTGCCACTTTCGAAGAACACGCCAGCTTACTTTGCAGGTGTTGCCTGATACTCCGATCAATTCAAGGGTCCAGGCGGAATGAGTCTCCGCCGCGACATCTCCAGGAATCGCAGCTTGTCGGATGGATACGAGCAGCCCGCCAATTTCGGCCATTATATGAAGCGGTGCAAGGAAGTTGGCCAGAAGTGCGCGGACTCTTGTCTTTCCTCGAATGGGCTCCTGCGCGGTGTCGCTAGTCACCGCAATGTCGTCAGCGTAAAACGCGTTGAAGATCTCAAGATATTCCTCGTAGGTCTCGCTAATTTCTGCTTGCGCGACGGCCTGATTTAAGGCACGTTCCAGACTCTGTAAACTTGTGTACCGGTCGCCAGCGAGGCGCTCGGTTGAGATACCGCCACAGTTGTCAATCATCGAGACTCCTCCTCTGAGCCACAGCACATTTTCGACTCCCCACAGGTCCTTCGACCCTGCAACGGCGGGATCCCGCTAAAAAATCTCCCGCCCTTTCCATAGATTTGCCGGCTAAATCTGCGCTCTGCCACCGTCAACGAACAGCTCAATGCCCGTGATGAAACTGGAGTCATCCGACGCCAGAAACAACGCCACCTTAGCAACTTCATCGGGTTCGCCCATGCGTCCCATCGGAATGGTGGACACAATCCGCGCAAGCACGTCGGCAGATTGCCGATTCGCCAGCGGCGTATTGATCGGACCCGGGCTAACAACGTTTGAGCGGATATGACGATGCTTCAGATCTGTAGTCCAGGTTCGCACGAAAGAGCGAATGGCAGCCTTACTCGCGGCGTAGACGCCGAAGGCCGCAGTACCCTTAACACTCGCGACGGAACCGTTAAGAATGATAGAGCCACCATCTTTCAGTAACGGTAAAACCTTTTGCACCGTGAACAGCGTTCCCCTTACATTGATGTTGAATAGTTTGTCGAAATGCTCTTCGGTGATGGCTCCAAAAGAAGCAAATTCGCCAACGCCAGCTTTGGCGAAAACAATGTCGATTCGCCCCTTCACCTTTGAGACGGTCTGGTAAAGACGATCAAGGTCAGCCGATTTGGCAACATCCCCCTGGACTCCAGAAACGTTGGTACCGATCGCCTTCACGGCCTCGTCGAGTTCCTTCTGGCGGCGGCCCGTGATGAAGACATAGGCACCCTCTTTGACGAACAGCCTCGCCGTAGCTAACCCAATCCCTTCCGTCCCGCCGGTGATAACGGCGGTCTTGCCTTCGAGTTTTTTGGTCATTGTTTTTCTCTCGCGCCGTTCAGGAAAAAGAGCATCGTGACGGGCTTGATGCCTTTGTTTCTCCATGCGTGCCGCGTACCGTTTTGCACCACCACGTCGCCGCGCTTCAAATGCAGAGTCTCGCCGTCGTCCAACTCCAGCCAAATCTCTCCGTCGTAGACAACCGAGTAGTCCATGGTGTTTGTCTTGTGCATCGCAGGATCTTCTTTTTCGAAGTGGTCGGCTAATCCCCTCAGACGAACCGATGCTTCGTTTCGTGCGGCCTCGCCATCGAAAGACGGATCCGCGAAGACCGAGCTGGGCGGAAAGGTCACGAAGTGCAGGCTCGTGCCGCCTGGTCCCGGAACAACCGAGTCGGGATAGCTGTCGAACCGTTGCTCCTTGTTGAGATCCGGCGTCGCCGCGTTGAGCCAGATGAGGGTGTGCTCGTATCCGGGAACAGTCTTGAACTCGAAGGCCATCAACGGTTCGTCGCTTTGAACGACGGCCTTCCCGTTTACACTTCCCGTCACGATGCGACGGTAAGTACTCGGTTTCGTACCGCGCTCGGACGACTCTGTTTTCTTAGAAACGGTTCCATTCATGACTAGATCTCCGTGTCGACAATTTTCAGAAAGCTGCCTTTCGAAATTCTCGACTGCAAAACAGGCGCACCGATGCCACCTCGGAGCTGAGCTTAAGCGGCGGAAGCCTTCCCCTGATACGCAGGCACAAAGACATCCTCCACAAATTTTTCAAACGACGTCGATGTGCTGTTCTCCGGCGAACGCGGCTCCTGCGCAGCGATGACCCCTTCGTTGACGGCCTTGAACATCTCGATGTAAACCGCGGCCTTCTTCGGCGGGAAACCCATTTGCGTCAACACCTGCTGCACCTGTTCATAGGGAAACTTCAGGTAACGCAGATCCGGTTTGCCAATAGCGCGGCCAATCACCGCGGTGACTTCCGTCATCGTCAGGTCGCGCTCGCCAAGGAGCTCGCGCGTCTGTTTACCGAGAAAATCCAATTCCAGCAACCGCTGCCCGGCGTAGGCCCCGACGTCGCGCGTCGCGATCATCGGTATCTTCAGTTCGGGTAGCAGCGCATGTCCGAACATACCCATCCCTTGAATCATGTCGATCGCCGCCAAATTGTTCTCCATGAAATACGCGGCGCGGAGGTGCAGAACGTTCAAACCGTTGATCGCGTTTAGTTTTTGCTCCGAAGAGTGCAATCCCGCGATTGGCCCGGTGCCTTCCGGGACATGCGCACCGTAGCTGCTCAAGTTCACCGCGTAGCGCAGCCCGGACTCTTTCACGGCTTTCGCGATCGCATCGCTCTCTCGCTCCTGGTCTTCCCGGGAACTGATCGGCGGCAGCATCAAGTATGCCGCGCGCGCCCCACGGAAGGCTTTCGTGAGCGCGGCCGCATCGCTCAAGTCGGCGGTGAAAGCTTCCGCGCCTTTGCGCACGAAACGCTGCAGTCTCCCCGCGTCCCGTCCTATCACCCGCACATTCTTGCCATTCAATAGCAGCGAATTCGCGACGATCGATCCGCTGTTACCGCTCGCGCCCAAAATTACGTACCTGGCCTTCAAGTCGACGGGTGAACTCATAGCCACACCTCCTGGATCTGACATATTGTTCTTCTTATCTGCACAATTAAAATCAAAAAAAGTCAGCGTTCCTTTGCGCGAATCTGCCTAATCAGGTCAGCGAGCGTTATTTTCGCCAGCGACTTCTCAAGGCTCCCCTGAGCTTGAGACAGAACCTCTGACATGCACTCCTTGAGGTTGCAACTGACCGGACACCTGTTTTCGACCGGATACGAATGAATGGCAAACGCCGGCGGCGCTCCGCTAGCACGGTATATATCTAACAGCGTGATCCGTTTGGGAGGACGCGCAAGTACACTTGCTCCACTTTTTCCGCGTGTTGTCACGACCAAACCCGCCTTGGAGAGTTTCGACAGAGACTTCCGAACGAAGGTGGGGTTGGCCTTTACGCTGTCAGCCAGCGTCGCCGAGCCGACCTCTCCGCCAGGGTAAATCCCGAGCGCAGCCATGATGTGCGCGGCGACGGCAAATTGGACGCTCTTCACTGACATCAGGTGCCTCCTCCAATATGTGATGTTAAGAGTCACATTTGGTTGCAGGCTTTCTTACAAGAGACCGATCGCGTGCCGTGCGAGGACCGGTTAGCATTTATCGGGCACTGGCATAGGTTGGGAACGTGCTGCCGAACATTGGCTGGCCACTTTTTGATTGTTCTCGTGTGGCCTCGTCTTGAATCACATCCCAATGCTCGATCAGAACGCCGTCCTTGATGCGAACGATGTCCGCCGCGATCCAGTTCACGGGAAGGCCGAAATCCGAGAATCGCCCGTGCACGATCACGAAATCTCCTTCGGCCACGATCGTTCCTGACTCATATTTGAGTGTTGGCGGAAGGCCCTTGATGAGATTGAAGAGGCCTTCACGTCCGGGCGTGATGTGAGCGCTGTGCTGAATGTAGTTGGGAGACCAATAACGCTCGGCCGCTGCGTAATCGCGCTTGTTGAACAGCGTGTCAAATGCTTCCAAAACAAGCGCCTTGTTGTTCGATTCGATCTTCTCACTCACCACTTTCGTTTTTGCCATTTGCCGTACCTCCTTTTTATCCAGGCTATTCCGGCAGATGCTGAGTAGGCGCCAAGTCTTCAGAGCTTCGAGCCTCCGTCGACCGGGATACTCGCTCCCGTGATCCACCGGGCTGCGTCTGACGCCAGGAAGGCGACTACATCCGCAACATCTTCCGGCTTACCAATTCGCTTCAATGCCTGCATTCCAAGGACGACGTTCCGCCCTGCCTCGGTCTTCGCAAAATTGGACATATCGGTATCGATTACGCCCGGTGCGACTGCGTTTACGCGAATGCCCCGTGGGCCGAGAATCTCAGCCCAGTATTTTACAAGGGTCTCAACTGCTCCCTTGGTTGCCGCGTAGGCAAGGATTGAAGGCTTGTCCAAATCGGGCGTGCCAACCACGGTGCGAGCTCCAAGAGAAGAGATCACGATGATGTTGGAGCCCTCGACCAGCACGGGCAGGAGTTGCTGCACCAGAAAAAACGGACTTCTTACATTCGTTGCAAAAAGGTTGTCGAAGTCCTCGACTGAATGGTCTCTGATGCTTGCGGACTTAGAAATTCCGGCGTTGCACACCAGCACATCCAATCGCTCGCCGACAATCGAGCGAACTTCCTTAGCCAACAGTGTTGCGCCGTCTGGAGTTCCCAAGTCCGCCCTCGTCGCATTGGCGCGCCCCCCTCTCGCACAGATGTCGTCGACCAGAAACTTTGCTTCCTGTGCGGAGCGGCCATAATGAACCAGGACGTGCGCCCCGGCCTCGGCAAGGGCCACTGCCGTCGCGCGGCCTATTCCTCTTGATGCGCCTGTCACAAGCGCAGTTTTGTTTTGAAGTGTAGTCATTGTCCTCTCCTTACTTCATTGGCATGGGCCGCATCTTTCTTCAGGCCGTGGAGCGAGTGTGTGCGTGGGTTCAGGCATTCATTCCGCCATCTACGGTGAGATTCGCCCCGGTAATGTACGAGGACTCCGGACCGGCAACAAATGCCACCAGCGCAGCGACTTCATCAACTTTCCCGTATCGATTGAGTGCTGTGGCGGCCTTTTGCGGAACCGCCCATTCGCTCGCCGCGGGATTCAAATCCGTGTCGATCGGACCCGGCTGCACGTTGTTGACCGTAATGCCCCGGCTCCCGACTTCTCGGGAAAGCGCCTGAGTGAATATTTTCACGGCGCCCTTCGTGGCTGAGTAGGGCACAAGCCCGGGCACCAGGACACGCTCACCCACGGCCGAACCGATCGTTATGATGCGACCTCCGTTCTTCATGTGCTTCAGCGCCGTCTGCGTCGCGACGAACACGCCGCGGATGTTGGTGTCGATCACGCGATCCATCTCTTCCAGCGTCGCCTCCTCGAACGTCTTCGGAATTGCCGTGCCGGCGTTGTTCACAAGCACGTCGAGCCGACCGAATGTCTCTACGGTTTCTTCGACCGCGGCTACGACCGCGTCGGCGTCAGCGGCGTCCGCCTGAATCGCAATCGCCTTTCGGCCATTGCGTTCAATTTCCTTAACGACCGATGCCGCCGCATCGGCACCTTTCGTGTAGGTGATGGCCACGTTCGCTCCGTCCGCGGCCAGACGCTTGGCGATTGCAGCACCAATGCCGCGCGAGCCGCCCGTAATAAGTGCAATCTTTCCTTCCAATTTCTTTGACATTGTCCTTCTCCTCGAACTCGACATATGCTTGCCGGGCATGATTCAAAGTTTTGTTGCTCGCCTGACGCATGTGCCAAGTTCACCTCATCGGATGCCTTTGGTAACTTGTCGTCGCACGTCGAGAGATACTTTGTAAGCTGAGGAGCGATGCCTTTGAAGTATGTTGGTGAAAGATGGAATTACGACACCTGCGTTATTTCGTTGCGATCGCCGAGGCCGGAAGCCTGACGGTGGCAGCAGCGCGAAAACTGCACACCTCACAACCTTCCTTGAGCCGGCAGATTCGGGACCTTGAAGACGAGATCGGTGTCCAACTCCTAACACGCCGCACTCGCGGCATCGAACTGACACCAGCGGGCCGAGCGTTTCTCGATCACGCCCGCTCCGTGCTATCGCAGGTCGAAGCCGCAACCGAAGCTGCACGCCGGGTCGCTCATCCCGTCAAGCCATACTTCTCAATGGGCTTTCTGACCGGACACGAATTGACGTGGATGCCCGAAGCCATAAAGATCTTGCGCGACGAGCTGCCTAACATCGACGTGATGATATCGAGTCAATACTCGCCTCTACTTGCGGACGGCCTTTCGAAAGGAAAAATCGATGCGGCCTTTCTTCGACGGGAAAAAGGGGTGCCAGACTTAGCGTTTCGCAATCTCATCAAGGAGCCGCTGGTGGTGGTCTTGCCAAGTGACCACCGCCTCGCTGCGCTTAAAGCCATCAGTCCTCAGAATCTAGTAGGCGAGACATTTGTAACCGTGTCGGACACGGCTCCTGTGCTGCGTGGGGTGATCGACAATTATCTGAAGCGCTCCGGAATTAAAATCCCGCCAGCTCACCAGGCGGACCATGTCACCATGGGAATGTCCTTAATAGCGTCGACGCGAGGCGTGGGGCTGTTACCCGCTTACGCACTGAACTTTCTCCCTTCGTCGATAACGAGTCGTCCTCTCAAGGGAGATGCGCCAACTGTCGAGCTGGTCCTTGGCTACAAAAAGTCCAACAAGTCTCCCATCCTTAAGCTCTTGCTCTCAAGATTGGACGAGTTGGTCGCTCGTGTCTCCAAGAAGTCACGTTAAGCGTCCACATGCCCTTGCGGAGAACTCGAAATTCGCCGCCCTTGCTGGCCGGATAATCCGCGATAGTCGCGCCTTGAGTTATGAAGTTTGGTGCGGCCCTCAGTGCGTCCGCAATTTTCTCAGCATCCGTTACAGGCAGGTGTTCAGTCATGCTCTGAGACCCGCTGTGAGCACAGCGAAAAGACAAAGTACAGTTCGCTTCATTTCGCAGCTCAGGAAGAATTTTTTGCGATACAACTCCCAGTGCAACATTGCCCATCTTTGAAGCAACTTTCGTCTGGGGTGGCCGTCGCGAGCTTCGCTCGGCTACGGGCGTCCCATGATATGCACGTGCGCGTAGGGCGATCCGTCCCACATGATGTAGGCTCCTGTCGGTTTGTGGGTGGTCGGGAGCCCTGTGGTTTTCGCGTCAAAGGGCCACATGATCATCCAATGTGGGCCAATCGCGATGGGTTTGCTTGTAGTGTCGTATGGATCGGAGTCGCTTCGCTGGGTAGCTCCTGCGAGCATGTAGGTTATGCCCGGGACGGTATTGGTCGGCTTGGGCTTGTGTTCAGCGAAATCCCGGAACCATTGCATAGACGCTTCGTCTGCGCACATGGCCGGCTGTCCAACCCCTGTAGGATCGCCCGGCATACAGGTAAATCCGTTGGTTCCAGCGCGCAGGACCGTCATCTTACCTTGGGTATCCATTTCCGCCACGATCGCAGCCTTGGCGACCTCGGGCGGCGCCGCTGAAAGCGCGCGGGCTATTTTAGTCTGTGTAGAGTCGCTGGAATTGGAAGCTGACGACTGGATCGTATGCATCTGCGCTGCTGCTTCCGGGCCTACTCCAGCGATCATCAGGGCGACAAACGTTGCTGCAAGGACGTTAGAATTTCCTCTCGGATACCACATATGAAATGCCCTCCTAATGCGCCATCGTCAGGTGGACTCCGCTGAGCCCGAGTCATAGATGGAGCCTGACGCTTGGCGTCTCCGCCACTCGGCACGTCAGCCATGCTCATCAACAAGTTCGATGCGGATGCGACCGTCCGGTCGCATAATTTTTAACTCATTGTAGTAACGCAAGGGCTCTTGGGTCACATGCAGCCAGCCGTGTCTGCGCGTAGGCTATCTCGGGTCTGGCGACGCCCCTTCTACAACGAACCGGATCGCTTAACGGCGAGTGGCAAGCTTCCTCAGCGACCGACTGAGTTCCGTGTGGCGCGGAGCTTGGGAGGTCGCACCCCTGCTTCGAGGTAATCGTCGAGATGAGCTTGGACGGCGAGCAGCGGTGCCTCACTTCGTTCAAGACGACAAAGCATGATTGCTCCTTCAAGGGAAGAAATGATGAGAGTCGCCAACTCCTGTGCATTGACTCCCGGGCGGATTTCACGCGCCTTGATTCCGGCGCTGATCATAGAAATAAGGTAACTCTGCCACCCACGCAAGGCCTTGCGCGCACGCTCGCGCAGCACAGAATTTCCGTCATCAGTATCGATGGCCGTGTTAAGCAACGGACAACCGCCTGGGATAACTCCGCGCCGCTCAACAAAATTCGCAACGAACTGCTTCAGCCTGTCAACGGTGTTCGAAATGGCATTCAGATCGCGAATCCGCGCATCTAGGGTTTCTCGCCAGGCATAGTCAAAAGCCTCGGCAGCCAGCATTTCTTTGCTATCAAAATGACGGTAGATCCCGCCTTTTTCAAGACCGGTCGCCTTCATCAGATCGGATAGGGCGGCCCCGTTAAAACCTCTCTGATTGAAGATGGGCGCCGCCTTGCGAATGATTTCCCGCCGGGTTTGCTCACCCTTGCGCATATCACTCCTTCAGAAAACATGGCTGCGACCGACTGGTCGCTAATCGCATTGTACCAGATTTTATATGAGACCGAACGGTCTCTTATTGCATCCAAAAGACCGGCTATCGTATGAGCGCTGCCGCAAGTTCCATTTCCCTTTCGAATGTCGCTGTAGAGCGACCCGCCATCAATCCCTGGATCATCGCGGTCATCGTTACGCTCGCGACATTCATGGAACTGCTCGACACGGCTATAGCCAATGTCGCCTTACCGCATATTGCCGGCGGCCTCGCCGTCAGCTATGAGGAGAGCACATGGGTACTGACAAGCTATCTGGTATCGAACGCTGTCGTGCTTCCGCTTTCTGCGTGGCTGAGCCGCGTCTTCGGCAGAAAACGCTACTACATGCTTTGTGTGATTCTCTTCACGGTGAGCTCTCTGCTGTGCGGCCTGGCACCCTCGCTGGGCTTGCTAATCTTCTTTCGCGTTCTGCAGGGCGTGGGAGGCGGTGGCCTCGCTCCGGTCGAGCAGGCCATTCTCGTAGATACGTTCCCTGCACATAAGCGGGCCGCGGCTTTTGCTCTCTACAGCATGGCCATCGTAACTGCCCCTGTGATCGGGCCTCCGCTTGGTGGCTGGATCACGGACAACTGGAGCTGGCGATGGATCTTTTTTATCAACATCCCGATCGGGGTTGTATCTCTGATCCTGACAAATCGGCTCATTTCCGATCCCCCAGAGTTCACACGTGAGGTTGAAGCTGCCCGGAAAGGCGGGAAGCTTCGAATTGATGGTCTTGGGATTTTTCTGATAGCCCTCGGCTTCGCGTGCTTGGAGGTCGTTCTGGATCGCGGACAAACGCTAGACTGGTTCGAGAGCCGGTTTATTGTTTGCTTCTTCTCCATTGCGGTGGTGGCTCTGATAGTGGCTGCTTTCTGGGAGTGGCGCCATCCCGATCCCGTGGTCGAAATTCGTCTACTGGCGGACCGGAACTTTGCTATCGCCAACGTTTACTATTTTCTATTTGGTTTTGCTCTGTTCGGGTCTACGGTGTTGATCCCTCAGATGCTGCAGAGCCTCTACGGCTACACCGCTACCGATGCAGGACTTGTTCTCGGACCCGGCGCACTGGTCATCGTAGCCCTAGCGCCGGTGATCGTGAGAATCCTGCCGAAGGTTGGTGTCAAACCTCTGATTTTTACGGGATACATGATTTTTGCCATTGCCATGTGGCGCTACGCCAGCATTGATCTCGCAACGGACTACAAACACGTGGCTCTCTTTAGGGCTCTCCAGGGACTCGGGATCGCTCCCCTGTTCGTGCCCGTGAGCCAACTGGCATATTCCTTCTTGCCAAAGAATAAGAACAACAAAGCTTCAAGTCTCACCAATCTATTCCGGAACCAAGGAGGAAGCGTTGGCATCGCGTTCGTAACAACCGTTCTGGCGCGACGAACGCAGTATCACCAAGCAGTTCTGGTCGCGCACGTCACTCCAGGCCAGCAGCGCTATCGAGAAACACTTGGCGCGATGTCTCGATATTTCGCAACACACGGTTTCACCTCCCCGGACGCGGCATTGCACGCGAAAGCACAATTGGCACAATTGATTCATCAGCAAGCGGCATTTCTTGGGTTTCTCGATTGTTTCTGGCTGCTAGGCTGCGCCTGCATGATCGGGGCGCCTCTGGTTTTCTTCACCCGGAACTTCAGGTCGGGTGGCCCCGGCACAGGACATTAGCCGCCGAAAAATAAGGGAACTTCCTCTCGTATCGTGAAGGATCCCGTTTCCGTGCTTAGAACTCCACCTTTGTTCTGAATCCGAAAACGACCGCGCGCTGCGTACCTCCTCCCACGTTCGCGTAGTACTGGATCACAGGCTGTAGAAACAGCATCGGTAAAACGTCCAAAAGAGCGTTGAGCTCAATGCTCTGCTCGGTCTTCCACGCAGTTTTGCCGGGCGGAAGATAGTCCGGGCTCAGGCTATTTCGCACATATCCCAGCGACATGGTGTTGTGAATGTGCAGAGGCAGCGGCTCGTTGAAGCGCAGCCCCAGCGGTGAGCAGCTTGTTGTTGCGGTTGATACTCGGAGGACTCCAGTCGTACGCAAACGTTCCGTCCAAGCCCTTGGCTTCTTTCGAATCCAACCGCCATAGAGCTTGGCTCGCCATCCAGTACATCAGGTAGTTGCCTGACTGCGGTCTCGCGCTGGTCGGCGAGGTGAACTTTGCGGGATTATAGCGAGCGCCGAATTGATATAGACCGGAATATCCTTTTCGGTTCTCGAGGTTATCAAAGGCCCGCACCGCCGACGCTTTCTGACCCGGCATAAATCCGATTTCCGAAACACTCATTGGAGTTCCGTTGAACTGTGGAACAAAGCCAGTTGTGTTTTGTGAAAAAGGCGAGCGGACCGCCGCAAACACCATTGATTTCACAGTGAATTAAGAGAAGGAAATTTGCGCCAAGTGCTTTTTATTGGGGAATACAATGTTCAGTGTAGGACACCAAGAACTAATATGAGCGTACCTAGAACCGAGTCTCGGCCTTTACAAGTCACCAGCGGCAAGACCGAAGCGGCTCCTCGGGTCGTCCCCATGACGCCGACCGTGCGTGGTATAATTCACGCTCGCATCGGCATTTACAAAAGTCTAACACCGCGGAGAGGTGCTGGAGTGGCCGAACAGGGCTGCCTGCTAAGCAGTTATCCTGGCAAAACCGGGATCGGGGGTTCGAATCCCCCCCTCTCCGCCATAACCGAAAGTCATTCAGAACCGCGACCGAAGCGAATCTTCCGGTTGCCTTCCGTCAGCGAACAGCTTCCGTGCAGTAATTTGTAGCTTCCTCTTCCGGTGATTGCCCTTGTATCATCTCTCGATTGCCAAGCATCAAGCACTCTGACGCCGAGGAAAATTCCGTGAATCGATCGCGCATATTCAAGACCCTGCTGTTCATTTTGTTGCTGGTCGCGATAGCAATATGGTGTGGCCACGTCATTGGCTCGTCCAAACGTGCGCACACCCGACCGGGAGTCTCCGCGCAATCCGCGGCTACTCCTCAACAGCTTAGCGACGCAGGCCAGGCTTCTTTGCGCGCGATCGTCCAGGCTGGCAATCTTTCCGAGTTGCGTTGGCCGGACTTCAGCGATTACACCAAAATTCTGAAGGAGTTCTATGGTTCGTACGGGTATTCCCTGGCATGGGTCAGCGGGATGCAACCCACCACGCAAGCCCGCCAGGCGATCGCAATTCTCTTGAATGCCGATCAAAAAGGTTTATCCGCTGAAGATTACGATGGCCCGCGTTGGAACGACCGTTTGGCAAAGTTCCAACCATCCGCGTCCCAACCTTCGGAAGCAGACGCGGTTCGATTCGACGCCGCTCTTACTGTCTGCCTGATGAGATATATTTCCGATCTTCACGTTGGCAAAATAAATCCTAAACACTTCGATTTTGGTTTCGACATTCAGGCCAGAAAATATGACTTGGCAGAATTTGTGAAAAAGGATATTGCCAATGCTCCGGATGTTTCGGCCGTTCTGGTTCAGGTCGAGCCTCCCTATCCGGGCTATCGCCGCACAATTCAAGCGTTGCAAAAGTATTTAGAGCTCGCCAAGGAATATAACGGCCAACCTCTTCCGGGCTCGGCGAAAACGATCGCGCCCGGAGACACCTATCCTGGCGTCCCGCAACTTATCCGAGAACTTCAAGTCCTGGGCGATCTTCCCGCCGACGCAACCCTGCCAGCCGATGGAACGATCTACCAAGGTTCGCTAGTGGATGCGGTCAAGAGTTTTCAACGCCGCCACGGGCGCGACCCGGACGGCCGCCTCAGCGCGCAAACGTTAGCCGATTTGAATGTACCCCTCAGCAGTCGCGTCCGCCAAATGCAACTAACCCTCGAACGTTGGCGTTGGATGCCCGCGAGTTATGAAAAAGCTCCCATCGTGGCGAACATCCCCGAATTCCGTCTGCGCGCCTACGATGACAATTTCAAGATCGCGTTGACTATGAATGTCGTAGTCGGCAAAGCCTTCGCCCACAGCACACCCGTGTTCGAGGACGAATTGGCATACGTCGTTTTCCGGCCCTACTGGAGTGTTCCCTTTTCGATTGCGAGAGCTGAATTTTTTCCTCAAATCGCTCGCGATCCCGATTACTTGGCGAAAAAAGGATTCGAAGTCGTCGACAGCCGCCAGAAGGTCGTCACCTCTGGCACAGTAACGCCTGAAATTTTTGCGCAGCTACGCGCTGGCAAGCTCTTCATTCGGCAACTTTCGGGCCCCAAGAACTCCCTCGGCCTCGTCAAATTTATTTTCCCCAACGATTACAACGTTTACATGCACGATACGCCAGCACAGGAATTTTTTTCGAAGTCGCGCCGAGATTTCAGCCACGGTTGCATCAGGCTCCAAAAGCCCGCGGACCTGGCCGCTTGGGTCTTGCGCGATAATGCGGGCTGGAACATGGACCGCGTTCGCGCGGCCATGAATGGCGGCACCACGCAACAAGTAAATCTCGCGCATTCGATTCCCGTTTTAATCGTTTATGGCACGGTAATTGTCACAGAGGATGGACTCGTTCATTTTTACGACGATATCTACGGATACGATTCCGAGCTCGAGAAAGCCCTCGACAAAGGCTATCCGTATCCCGGTTAATCGCCGCTGATCAGGCTTGCGGGACAGTCGAAGCACCACTGGCGGAACCTTCCAACGTCCAGGTGTATGAAGTCCGAATGAGGATAGTAACCGACTCCGCCGCGGCGCAGTGCTAAAGCAGCTTTGCGAAGCGTCAGCGTGTCGATTTCCGGCATGCGCAAATCAATCGCTTCGGCTTGAATGTGCAGGCTGTTCTTGGCCACTCCGCTGGTATGAGCGCGAAGTGATTCATTCGTTGAAGGCGTGCGGTATCCGCAGACGATATCAATCTCACCGCCAGGATGCCCCACCGACACGGTGAGATCGGAGAGAATATCGAACAGGCGCGGATCAAAATGGCGAACGTCCCCTGTTCGATGGTCGCGTAGGAAATAATCTAGTTTTGCGAGCGCGCTGGCAACGTATTCGTTTCCGCGGCGGAAAACAATATCGAGCCGCTCGCCTGTATGTGTGTTGAAAAGCACCAAGCGGCCGTCATGAGCTCGATCAAAAGACATTTGCTGATAGGCCGCCGGAGGCGATTGTCCTTGCGCACCGCTTGAAGCGAACAAGCACAATATCGCTGTTGCAACCATTGAATAGCGTGACATTTTTCGAGGTACTCGCATGTATGTTCTCCACTCGATTTTATCATAGCTAAATATCCGACCGGCGATCCAGGCGGTGGAGGTTTGCGAGAATTTGGTTAGTGAGATCGAATTATTGCGATTTTGTCACTTGGACTTTGAAGATTCTCGAACGCTTGCCAACCAAGCCAACAGTTCTCCTCTCGCCATAAAATTCAAGATGCAGTCGCGTTTGACTCCAGCAAGAGCTGCCGACGCCAGCCCGAGCTCAATGAATCGGAGTTGCGATGGACCATGAGAATCCGTCCCCAACGAAATCCGGCAGCCCGCTTTCTTTGCCAGTCGAACTAAATCTATGCTTAGGTCCTGGCGATCTGGATAAGCGTCGATCTCCACTGCTTTGTCCAACTCAGCCGCAACTCCAAAAACCCTGGACCAATCGGCGCTCAAGCCCATCCTAAAATTGTAAATCCGCCCACGAGGATGTCCCAAAATCTGGATTGATCGATTGCGCAAGCCCGCAATATAACGGCCAGTCTGGTCCTCTTTCTTCCGCAAGGAAGAATGAAAGCAGCCAAGCACCAAATCCAAGCGAGCCAGCGCCCGGTTATCCATGTCTCCTTCACCGCGGGGATTCAGATTCAATTCGAGCGAGCGCAACGCGCGGATTTTCTTGCCGGCAGTTTTGGATATGCGATTAACGGAATCAATTTCTTCCGCTTGCTGAGATAATTGTTTTTCATCGATCCCGCCCGCGATAGCCAGGCCTTTGGAATGGTCGGTGATGGAAACATATTCGTAACCACGCCGTTCGCCGGCTTCGACCATTTCCGCAATTGATCCCGACCCATCGCTCCACTGTGTGTGCATTTGCAGATCGCCCTTGACTTCGCTTAGCCACGACGGCTTTTTAGCAAGCGCTTCTCGAGCCTGCGGGATCGTAACAAAGTCTCTTCGGATTGCAGGTGGTTTTGGAACGCGAGGCGGATCCTCAGTCCATCGAAGCAACAGTTTTTCAATGTACGGGCCGACACCTGATAGCTCCGTTAGCGGACGATTTTGCTCAAGTAAGTCCGTGGCTTCTTCATCCCAAAGAAAAGCTCTGCGTGACGCGCGTCGCAAAGCCCTTTGGACGAAGTGACTCGCATTTTCCGCTTCGAGAGCCAGCAATTCAGCGATAGCACAGTTATTCAGAGTCGTCAGTTTTGCTTCCTTCAGAGAAATCACGCCACTTTCGGGTTGATACAGAACAGGACTCAGCAAAGAATGTTCAGCATTTAGCGATCCTCTCCACGCGACACTTAGCGCTGAGAATCAAAACCGATTCACGCAGGTCGGCAGAAGCATCTAACGAGCGCGCCTTAATGGCCAAATCAGCACCTTCAATTCCCTAGAAAACGCGAGCAATGGCTTTGTGTCCGGCAACTGGATTCCCGCCGCCTTAGCAATCGTGTTAACTCCAATTTCAGCTTCCGCAGGTTGCAAGGGCCACGGCACGTGATGAATATCTCCGCGAAATACTTGCCCTTTATGAACGGTGTAAAGGCAATACCGTTCCGTCAACCAGTGCTCCACAGTTCCGTGCGTTGAGAGCCTAACCGGTCCCACAGGACGATAACGCGCCTCGAACCTAGCTAATTCACGTCGCGATGAGTAATCAATCGCTTCTCCGCGTTTCTCTGCTCGCATTTGGGCAGCGTGATATGGCAGGTGATAGAAAGTCCGCGCCCCCCACACCGTCAAGCGACTGCTGGCATCTAGGCTAAAGAAAAAAACGCCCGGCTTACCTCCTATGTTGACGTACGTCCTACAGTTGAGCTCGCGAAACCCTGAAGTGAAAGGCAATGCGCGAACTCGCGCTCGGTTAGTCATGTGGAATGGCGTAACGCTAACCCAGCAGTGTCCGTCGAAGGTATCGAGAGGAAGCTCGCGTGGAACCAGATCTCGCAACGATTCGGTCGGCAGTGGCCAGTGCGCAAATAGCAGGTCGTACCAGCACTGCTCCATCAGCCATGGCTCAGAAGGCAGCGCCCATGGGCGATGTTCTCTTACTTCAGGTAGTTCCATGTCCGTTTTCAGTACGCCTGCCATCTTTGAGTAACGGGAATGTTACACGTTCTTCCCCCAGCTTATACATGAATGCCCCAATTGTTCTTCGGCCGTCGATCTTTTCTAATACCCAGGCTCGACGACTTTGCAATGGTTGGTGGAGATGCTCTCATGGAGGACGCGATGTTTAAACCCTGTGACATCCTAGTGACTTCTTCCCGCGTGGAGGATCGTCGGGCCCTCATGAGGATTCTGGACGGCCTTCCAATCAATGTCTTTTCCTCTTCCACTGTAAAACAGGCGGAAGAAGTGATGTCGCAGAAGAAGTTAGCGCTCGTTTTTTGTGACGAGCATCTTCCTGACGGCTCCTATCGCGAATTACTATCCCGCTCGCGTGCCACGCAGAAGCACCCCCGTTTGGTCGTGACCACCCACACCGGCGAGTGGAACGAGTACCTGGAAGCCACTCGTCGCGGCGCCTTTGACGTGATTCGATACCCCCTCCAGCCAGCCGACGTAGAGTTGATAGTCATCCGAGCTATGCGCGACCAGCGCGACGCCTCTGCCGCTTGAGAGCTAGGAATTGGGGCGTAATTGGCCTAGCAGGCATCCCCATTTGCGATACTCCGCGCAAATCCTCTATAATCTGAGGGTAAACGTTCAAAACCGTAATTGAGGGCCTGCTTACGCTATAGCGCCCTCTCACAATTCCCAAAAATGATTGATCTCGCTGAAAAAATTAAAAAGAAATTAAAGGCTGAAATCGCGGCCCTGGAACACGAGCTCCACGACGAGTTGCCCAAAGAAATTAAAGTAGCTCGGGCCCACGGCGATCTTTCGGAAAATGCGGAGTATAAGTACGCCAAGGAACGCCAGTCCTACGTCTCGGCTCGCCTTGGCCAGTTGCATCAACGCATGGCCGACATTTCGATGATGAATCTCTCAAACTTGCCCAAGGATCGCGCCGCCTATGGCTCTCGAATCGTGGTTCTTGACATTGCGAAGTCTGCAGAGATCGAGTACAAGCTGGTAACAGTCGAAGAAGCCGACGTGACTAAGGGCTTGATCTCGACTAGTTCTCCCATCGGAAAAGCGCTACTCGGCAAAAAGCCGGGCGATGAGGTCACCGTCGTAACCCCGGCGGGCAAGAAGGAATATGAAGTTGTTAGCTTGTCCACGATTTACGATGAGGAATAGCATGGTGGCATCGAATCCATGTTGACTCGCACCATCGGCCGGTTTTTTACCTGGCCCGTTGACCGCGTGGCTGCAATCATCGCCCCAACGGGAATCCCTCCAAACGTCATCACCTGGTTAGCTTTAGTTCTGAATCTGTGGGCTGGCATACTTTTTGCCGCAGGCCGTTTCGCGGCAGCTGGCGGAATGATGCTCCTTGCCGGTCTTTGCGACTTGCTCGATGGTCCCGTTGCGCGTCGTCAAAATCGCGTTTCGCTGTTTGGCGGCTTCCTTGATTCGATTCTCGATCGCTACGCGGACCTCATCCTCTTCCTGGGACTCTTGGTGTATTACGCCAGTGTAAATCGTTTCATGTACGCGGTGCTGGCGGGCGCGGCGATGTCCGGGGCTGTGATGGTCAGCTACGCCAAGGCGCGAGCCGAGTCGTTAGTGCCCAAAGCGGAAGTTGGATTCTGGGATCGGCCCGAGCGCCTGGCTCTTATGATTCTCGGTGCGCTGTTCAACCGTATGCCCCTCGCGTTGTGGATTCTTGCTATTGGACCGAACCTCACCGTGATTCATCGAATCGTGCATACCTGGCAGCAAACAAAAGACGGCCAGCTTGCACTCGTCGGAAATGAAGCATCTGCAAATGCAGCTTCTTCTCCGAAACCTCAGATCAGCATTCCTGCGTCGGTTCAATCTGGAAATTCGACGCCCCTGCTAACCCGGGCAGCTAAACGCGGTAACTAGCCTTACTATAAATTGCAGTTTTTCTTTCGTGCCATCGCTCGTTCGCTAGCGATACTTCCTCGATGTATGCGCGCATTTCTTGCGTTAGCGCATTACGCAACATCTCCAGCGAATGCGCGCGAACTTCCTTCCATGCGGTATTATTCCTTCTCGGTTATTCGAACTTGAAACCTTCTCTCGTCATTCACGGCGGCGCATGGAATATTCCGGACGAAACCGTTCCAGACTGCCGCACCGGGATTCACCGTGCTCTCGAAGCGGGATGGAAAGTTTTGGCTGGGTCTGGTAGCGCGATCGATGCTGTGGAAGCCGCCATTATCGTCCTCGAAAACGATCCCACCTTTGATGCAGGCTTTGGTTCGCACCTGAATCGCGATGGCCAGGTTCAACTCGACGCGATTCTCATGGACGGCAAGACATTAAAGGCCGGCGCGGTCGCCGCCGTGGAACACATAAAAAATCCGATTCGCCTGGCGCGTCTGGTTCTCGAAAAAAGTGAACACATGATGCTGGTAGCCGCCGGCGCGGAAAAATTTGCCGTGGAGAATGGCCTGCCCCTCTGCGCGCCCGAAGAACTCATTCACCCTCGCGAACGCGTCTCCTGGCAACGTTGTCTGGAAGATTCGCACGCCGCCGAACATCACGTCGGCCACGAACAAGGCACCGTGGGCGCCGTCGCCATCGACCGTCATGGGAATCTTTTCGCTGGTACTTCTACCGGCGGCACCTGCTGCAAATATCCGGGGCGCGTGGGCGATTCACCGCTCATCGGTTGCGGCTGCTTTGCGGATGCCGAAGCAGGCGGCGTCTCCTGCACCGGTCACGGCGAGGGCATCATGAAAATTGTGATGGCAAAAATGGCCATTGACCTTCTTCATGACCAACGTGTCCTCGCGCCACACAGAGAAAAGGCTGCTCCGACGTCCATCGCGCAAGCCGTCGCCGATGCCTGCGTCCGCAAACTCGCGCATCGCGCGCATACCACCGGCGGCCTGATTCTTCTCGATAGTAATGGCCATCCCGCCGCAGCGTTCAATACTCCCCGTATGGCCTACGGATACGTCGAGCCCGACGGCAGTTTCCGCGTCGCTCCATAACCCTCATTGCTGCCCTCTATCTCACAAATCGAACAGCACATTTTGTAGGAGTCGCAGCATGCTGCGCCCGCCGCAGATGCTTGGCAAGAATGCAACGATTCGCTGACTGCTTTTGACTTCATAGCGCCGGGGATCAGCCCGGCACCTTGTTAGGTTTCTAGCGAAATATCACACCGCGCGACTCTACTGAAACCTTCCGGCACCTAAGTCATCCAAAGATCGTTACAATTACGCGGGTCCCCACTTAAAAATCCGAAGGAGAAAATTATGCCGATCCGAGACGCCATCCTCTCCGAATTCGACCACGAAATGATCAGCACCCGTCAGACGCTCGAGCGCGTGCCCGAGGGCAAAGGCGACTGGGCGCCTCACGAAAAATCCATGAAGATGGGACGTCTAGCCGGCCATCTGGCTGAACTTTCCGGCTGGGCTGCGACAATCATTGGCCAGGACTCGCTCGACTTCCGGCCGGCGGGCGCTCCGCCCGTGAGCCCCACGGTGATGACTTCTCACACGCAATTGCTCGAAGTGTTCGACAAGAAAGCGGCGGATGCCCGCACTGCGATCGCCGGTGCCAGCGATGAAACTTTGCTGAAACCTTGGACGCTTCTCTCCGGCGGGCAAACAATTTTCACCATGCCGCGCGTCGCGGTCTTGCGCAGCTTTGTGATGAACCACATCGTCCACCACCGCGCCCAACTGGGCGTCTATCTGCGGCTGAACAACATTCCGGTCCCGTCGGTTTACGGGCCTTCTGCCGACGAAGGCAAGTTTGGAGGTTAGGCGTTTTGTCTTCAGAGTTCGTTTTTAGATTGAATTCCTGATCGCTCACGCGAGGCTTGCTGCAACCCGCCTCTTTTTTTAGATCGCGTCCGTTGTCGAATGTGCCGCCGGGCGCGGACATATGAAGATGATTTGCGACATTTCGGGCAGGCCCGCGAGTTCGGGGCGAAGAACGCGGGGTGCGGCTTGCATCGCGTCCTGCGCTAGGCTTGCGGCACGCTCAGGGGTCAGCGGGAGGGCGTAGATGTCACCGCGGAGCGAGTAAGAATATACGCGATAGACCGGAGCGGACTCGCGCGCGAGGTCCATTAATATGTCCCAGACCGAGCGCGAACGTAGCAGCTTGCGTTTGTTCGCTTCGTCGCGACGGATGCGCAGTGAGCGTTGCGCTGGCGATCCTGCCACGGGCCAGCTCGGCGCTGGTGAGGGAGATCCGGAAGGTAAACCCCCAATCCCGGCTAAGCTCGACGTGGCTGGCGAGCCCATGACGGCGGTCGAACTCAGCACGGTGGGCAAGCCCGCTGTCCCCGGTAAGCCGCGCGATTCCAGGATTACTTCGTTGCAGTCCTCGGCGCGAAAGGTGCGCTGTGGATCCGCGTCCGGATATTTTTTTAGAATTTCATTCAGCGCGGCTGAGTCTGCTTCGAATCCTGCCCACCAGTAACGGAATGAGTGGAAGACGATCGTTCCGGCGCCCAAAATTTTCTGGACGCGGCCGGAGTCTTTGCCGGCTACCTGCACAATCATGTCGACTAGTTCCGCGCTGCGAAATTCCTGGCGGACTAGCGGCCGCATGCTGAGGTATTCGGCTTCCTCCTCTGTGTATTTGACCGGAATAATTTCTGGAAGTGGGCCAGTTCCCTTTTTATTTTCAGATTTAGCGGTGGGCGGAATAAAATTTTCCTCGGGGCTAAAGCCCCTTTTGGTCTCGCCTGCGTATGTTGGAGCTAAAGCTCCGACCCCCAAGAAGTAGAACGAGTTCGCAGTTCCAACACTCAAGAGCAAGAAGTTGGAAGGCCGAACTCGCGCCGTCTTTAGGCCGCAGAGATCTCAGTTCCAGGTGAAGTGGCATTAGGGTTTGCCGGCGGCTTTTTCTGTCAGGCGCTCGCGGACGCGGTCGCTTAGGATTTTGCCGTCGATGGATTTTCCTTCAAGGTGAGCGCGGGCGGCTTTCACTACTGCGCCCATTTGTTTCAGCGAGTCGGCACCGGATTCGGCGATGGCGGCTTCGATGACGCGGTGCATTTCTTCGTCGGAGGGCGCGGCGGGCAAATAGTCTTCGATAATTTTTATTTCTTTGGCCTCTTTTTCGGCGAGGTCGTTGCGGCCGCCATTAGTGAACTGCTCGATGGATTCGCGACGCTGCTTGACGAGAGTCTGAAGAACCTGAAGCGATTCCAGATCATCGAGCGGGCGTACTTTTTCAATTTCTTTATTTTTGAGCGCGCTCTTCATCATGCGCAGCACGCTGAGCCGCAGCTCGTCTTTCTGCTTCATGGCCGCGGTTAGATCACTCTGGATGCGTTCGATGTAGCCCATTCGTGGCTGTCTCCCCAGGGCAAGAGTAACATACGTCTTCGATAAAGATGGCGGACGCGAAGGCTGCGCTTTGTGGCGTGCGAGGGGAAGGTGCATCCTGCTGAGTGGCCTTCGTTCACAATTGCTTGCGGCAAGATTGCTCATGAAAAGTGCAAGAAAAGCTAAATCACTGCAGGTGGTTGTGGCCCCGGGTAGAAGGAGTTTAATCACTTGTTTTCTGTAACTTCTACTTTTCGACCTGAACCGGGTAGAAGTTGTACAGCCGCTCGGAAAAAATCTCTTGGTTTTGAGACCTCTTCGATGGTTGCCCTTGCCAAAGTCCTTGTGAAAAGTGCAGGAAAACCAAAATCTCTAATCGCTATTCTGGCCCCGGTTAGGCAGAGTTTAGTTATTTGTTTTCTGTAACATCCGTTGCTAGGCTTGTGTCGGTTAGAAGAGGTATGACCACTTCGAAAAAACAGGTCAGTTTTGAGCAGCTTTTTCGTCGGTTGTCTGCGGGCTGGTGGGTGGGCGCGTCCGGCTGAACTGTCCGGGATGCAGAAACGGTACCCTACTCATTCGTCCGGGACGCAAGAGCCGCGCTTCGTAGCGGTTGATGAGTAATGTCCGGCCGGCTGCGGTTCGTCTTGTTCAGCGCCGATCCTAAACCAAATTTACTCGACCAACGGAAATTAGGATTGAATTCCCGATTTGGGAAGGCCAAGCTATTGAGGTTGATTTTTTGAATTGCTCACAGCGAAATTAAATCGGAATTTACGTCCACTTGACCTAAAATATACTCAAGAGTAATGCTTCGGACGATGGCACCATACGCAGGCAAGGCTAAGATCAAGAAAAGGCCTCCGCGTTTTAGCGCCGAAACCTTCCTAGCTTCCGCAGGTATGTTTAGGAGAGTCGTGGAGTATCGGGGATCGGAAAAGATTTATTCGCAAGGCGAACCCGCCAAAGACGTGATGTACATTCAGAAAGGTGGCGTCAAACTTTCCGTTATTAATGAGCTTGGCGAAGAAGCAGTGGTGGCGGTTTTGGGCCCTGGCGATTTTTTTGGTGAAGGAAGCATGGCGGGTCAGTCCGTTCGCATGGGAACCGCGAGCACGATCACGCCCACGACTTTGCTGGTGATTGAAAAAAAAGAAATGATGCGTATGTTGCACTCAGAACACGCCTTCTCCGACCGCTTCATGGCTTATATGCTTTCACGAAACATCCGAATTGAAGAGGCTTTAATCGATCAACTCTTTAACTCCAGCGAAAAACGGCTGGCGCGTACTCTTCTACTGCTCGCTCGGTATGGCAAGCAGGATCAGCCTCAAAAAATTGTTCCCAAAGTGTCGCAGGAGATGTTAGCTGAGATGATCGGGACAACGCGCTCGCGCGTCAATTTTTTCATGAATAAATTCAGGAAACTGGGGTTCGTTCGCTACAACGGGGGACTACACATCAACAGCTCTCTTCTGAGTGTTGTACTGCACGATTAACTATCTGTTCCGGAACGCTCTTCACCGAGTCCTTCCACTCACCGGCACTTGGATACATCTTTTCCCCGCAGCGACTCGATGGCCTCTTGCGGTGCTTTGAACCTGGGAATCAGGGGCGTGGGCTCTAGCTTTCATGGCATACACGGCGACGTCTGCGGCGCCCATAAGGGCGTCGATACTTTCGCCGTCTTTAGGGTAGATAGCAACGCCGATACTGACCGAGAGCTTTGGCTTTCTACCGTCATGTGCGAGATTATCGGCGATGCGGCCAGCGACCAAGTTTGCCGGTACTTCGCCTGTTTCCGGGAGGATTAGCGCAAACTCGTCCCCGCCAAATCGCGCCGCGGTGTCCATGTCCCGGCTGGAGTTGCACAAAACATCAGCCAACCGGCAAAGCGCTTGACTACCGACGAGATGGCCGAAAGTATCGTTGATCTTTTTGAGCCCATCCAGGTCGAGAAACAACAGAGCGAACTCACGTGAAGTGCGCTCGGACCGCTTTATTTCCGTGTCGAGAACCTCGACCAGATGGCGGTAATTGGCAAGCCCTGTAAGGGGATCTTTGGCGGCCTGCTGCCGCAAATGATCCTCGAGCCTACGCTGTTGTGTAACGTCTTCAACGATGATCTCGAAGCTTTCCTTTTCGCCCGGGGTGGTGACTTCGCGTCCGCTGAGTCGGACCTTCAGGAGCGTGCCATCCTTTCTCCTCCAGTCAATTTCAAGGGGAGTGCCACCATTTTGGCCGGAGTGCCCCAGTATTTGTTCTCGTCTGGAAGGATCGCAAAGAATGTTTCTGGCATGATTCGCTGCCAAGAGGTCCTTTCGGGAGGCGTAACCAAGCATGGTGACCAGGGCTTGATTCACATCCAAAAAGTTTCCTTTCTCGCCGCAACGACACATTCCGTAGGTTAAATTTCCCACCAGCGCGCGATAGCGAGCTTCCGAATGGCGTAACTTTTTCTCAGATTGATCGCGCTCCTGGCGTAGCTGGTTCTCACTGAGAGCTCGCCGAATCGCTATCGGAAGGTGGCCAAAATGGTCTTTATCGACACAATCAGCCGCCCCTTCGGTAATAAGGTGGGCCACGATTTCCGGTTTTATTTTGTCGGCCAGATAAATAAGTGGGATACGCCGCTCCCGCGGGCTTAATACTTCCGTTACGAATGGTCCGTGCCAGTTGTGCATGGGATATTTGGCCAGCACTACGTCATGGTATTTTGAGTCCAGAAGCCTAACAAACTGGTCGAAGCCCGAAACTGTATCCGCGCTAACTTTGCAATGCGCTCTTTTAAGCTCACGAATACATTGCTGGACATCCGCTAAAACATTGTGGACAAAAAGGATGCGTAGGGGCCGGCGTCTGCTGGCCGGTCCCAACAGGACGGGAGGCAGAGCAAGTTGCTTGACGTGATCGCGAGAGCCTATGGACATCGAGAGCCCGACCAGCTTGAGAGGTGATGGTAGGCGCACCACCCTTACTGGCCCCCAAGGAGATTCTTAAAACTTCCCTCTGTAAAAGTAAGCCACTAGGGAGTGGAGCCGGTGTTCAAAACTGCACACTTTGAACTTATATGTTTACTGTTACTGCACATAATGTCTTATATGAAAATTTTACACTTTTCCTCTGAATACTATTCCAGTGCGAAATTCGCGGACTGAGGAGCGTCCGCGCTCGTTTCGCGGCGTCTCGCCTCTTTTGGGTTTGAGGTGCTGAGCTTGGAGAGCTTGAGGCGATATTTGCCTTCGTCTTCGTTCAATTGAATGCGGCTGTTCGTAGCAAGTTAAAAGGTCCGGTTTTTGTAGTAAGTAAGTTGTCCGGTTGACAATTAATCGCCCGCCGCCGTCGAGGCTGTGCGGAAGTGGGAATCCCGCGCTTTGGGCGGGATTTCCAAGCGCGGTGGGAAAGTCTGCTTTGCGACTTTTCCACCGCGCGGCTTCTGCACAGCCTCTCGCCGATCGCTACTGATCCAAGGCAGTCCCTCGGCGTTGTAGCGCCCCACGCAATGCGGCCCATAGCGGAGGCTCAGCGTTCCATCCAGGTGCTGGTGCAAGGTCACCGTACAGCCCGCCAGCGTGGCTCGCCAGCGTACCGGCTGGATCTGCAAAGACAGATTTTGAAAGCTCACCGTGTTGTCGCGGTTCACCGTGCGTTCAAACTGCAGCGAAAAGACCCTTTCCAAATCTCGCTGCCGGCACGCCGTAAAGGCACTGCCCCCCTGCGTCGCTGGCACCCGGAACCGCACGTTGAACGCAGCGATGTACTCTTCCTGCAAAAAAGCGTTCGCCGCCTCCACCGTGGTGATCGCGCGTAAGCGCAACTCTTGCGGTAGCCGTCCCTGCCAAGTCCCAAAATTGCGCTCGCTGCGTCCTCGCGCCTGCGGCGAGTAGGCCGGAATCATCCGCACTCCCAACTCTCGCAGTGCCCGTCCTACCTGCGTCACACGCGCGTGATCTACCTTCTGGCCCGCCTTGGGCGTCAGCCAAAAATGGCTGCCCCGGTCGCTATACAAGGCGCAGAACAATCCCTGCTGCTCGATCACCTGGCGCAAAGCGGCCATCACCGTCTGCGTCGATTCCTCCTGCACCAGTTGTGCCTAGTAAATCTCACTGGTGGCATCATCCAGAATCACGATCAGATCGTGCCAGCGCTCGTCTCCCAACCAACGGTGCCGGCTGCCGTCGATGTGCAGCAGCATTCCCGGCAAGGGTCGTCGCGGTCGTCGTTTGCGGTGCGCTCCGCGCTTGCGCCCCCGGGCCACCATCCCCGCTCCTTGCAGAATCCCTTTGACCCAGCTGTAGCTGAGCCCAATGCGATGCTCGGCCCCCAGCTTCTCCTGAAAGTGCTGCACATTCAGATCGAAATAATGCTCCCGGTACAGCTCCAGCACCCGCTCCACGGTCGCTAGCGGCACGCGTTTAGGCGAAGGCTTTCCTCGCCTGCGGTCGAACAACCCGCGGAATCCGAATTCCTCATAACGCTCCCGCCAGCGCCGCATATGCCGGTCACTGATGCCTAAGATCTCGGCCGCTTGCCACCAGCTGATCTTCTTGGCCATCGCCTGCAACATCACTTCCTGTACTTTCATCGCCCGCTCCATGGCCGCTTGTGTGTAGGAGTTCATGCCTTGCATGGTCTCCTACCACCGCCCGAAAAGCGGAACATATCACTTGCTATCTCAACCGGACATATCATGTGCTACTGACATCAATTGAATGCGGCTTGCTTGGGTATGCAACTGGTGCTACCTTGCCCGGTTCGCGGCGGCCAAATTGGCTTGCGCGGATTGAAGGCGGCACGACGGCAAAAGACCTGGGAGGTGGCGAGGATGGCGACGGTAAAGAAACAGTGGAGTTCTACTGCGCCGCCTGGCGAGTTCCATCCTTATATTCCGGCTGAGGAGAGTATTGCGGAATTTACGTTGAGAGCGGTGGTGCTGGGATCGCTATTTGGGCTGCTATTTGGCGCGGTGACGGTTTATGTAGGGCTTCGCGCAGGGCTTACTGTTTCTGCTTCGATCCCGATTGCAGTGTTATCGATCAGCATTCTGCGCGCGTTTGGGCGCTCAACGATTCTAGAAAACAACATCGTTCAAACTACTGGGTCGGCTGGGGAATCGCTGGCGGCCGGAGTGATGTTCACGATTCCGGCGCTGATCTTTTTAGGGTTTGGCACGGAATTTACCTTCTGGCGAATTTTTCCTCTGGCGCTGCTGGGCGGGTGGCTCGGCGTGCTGTTTATGATTCCGCTGCGGCGGCAGCTGATCGTCAAAGAGCATGGGAACCTGACGTTCCCTGAAGGCACGGCTTGTGCGGATGTGCTGGTGGCGGGCGAACGTGGCGGGTCGTTTGCGGGACGCGTGTTCTGGGGACTGGGGCTCGGCGGCGCTTACACTTTTTTCATGAATACTATTCAGGCCTGGAACTCGCAGCCGGAGGGACGTCCACACTGGTTTCCCGGGGCGTCATTTCGCGCCACGATTACTTCGGAATATCTGGGAGTGGGTTACATCATCGGGCCCAAAGTTTCGGGGATTCTTTTTGCCGGCGGCGTGATTTCGTGGCTGCTGGTGATGCCGGCCATCCAATTCTTTGGACAGCTTGCGGGGAACACGCCGATTTATCCTTCAACGATTCCGATTCCGCAAATGACACCGGACGATATGTGGCGGCAATACATTCGTCCGATGGGCGCGGGAGCGGTGGCGGCGGCTGGGTTGATTACGCTGCTGCGCACGCTCCCTACAATTATTTCGGCACTGCGCGCGGGGCTGAAGGACGTTCGCTCGCAGCGCGCTGGCACCGGGCAGGAGAGGAACCGGCTGGACGACGATGTGTCGATTCGCACGGTGGTCGTGGGCTCGATCGTAATCGTGGCGATGATGTGGGTGATGCTGACGTTTGATCCGATCAAGGGCGCGAGTACTACCTGGTACCAGAATTTGCTGGCGGGGCTTTTTGTGGTAGTTTTTGGATTTTTGTTTGTCACGGTGGCGTCGCGGATCAGCGGGCTGCTGGGGAATTCTTCGAACCCGGTGAGCGGGATGAGTATCGCGACGCTGATGGCTACTTGCGCGATATTTTTTGTGGCGGGGTGGACTGCGCCGAACTATGCAGTGCTTGCTTTGGTGATCGGAGGCGTGGTTTGTACGGCTGCGGCGATTGCGGGAGCGACTTCTCAGGATCTAAAAACTGGATACCTCGTGGGATCTACTCCATTCAAGCAGCAGATGGCTTTGTTGATTGGCGTGACCGTGTCAACGATTGCTATCGGCGCCACGCTGAATTTGATGAACACGGGGCTGGAGAAATATTTGCCGGTGAAAATCCCGGTGAATGTGGAAGCATTGGCTACCGGTGTGAAAGTGGAGCGGAGTTCGATTACGTATCAAGAGAAAAATTATGTGCTGATTAATGCGTTGGGATCGGCGCAGGTTCCGGACGGCGAATATCTGTACGATCCGGCGACGAAAGAAATTGAGATTCAGTGGGTGCAAGGGATTGGCAGTGACAAGGCTCCGGCGCCGCAAGCGCGTCTGATGGCGACGGTGATTAACGGAATTCTCAACCAACGTTTACCGTGGCGGCTGGTGTTGATGGGCGTGGCGCTGGTTCTGGCGGTGGAAATTTTGGGCGTGCGATCATTAGCTTTTGCGGTCGGCGCTTATCTTTCAATTGGAACCACGGCGACGATGTTTGCGGGCGGCTTGGTGCGTTGGCTAGTGGAAACTACGTCCCAAAAAACGGAAGAAGGAGAAGCCAGCCCCGGCGCGCTTTATTCGAGCGGACTGATTGCGGCCGGGGGAGTATTTGGCTTGCTCGGCATTGTGATCAATCTTTTGCAGGATCCAGAAATTTCCACGCACGTTCCCCGGTGGGTGACCAGCGCGTTCCATCTGCCGTGGCGCGCGGATTTGTTTGCGTTTGGGCCGAAGATCCTCGGGCCGCTGGCTACCAGCAATTTATTTGGACTCTTCATGTTTATTCTACTTGCGGCTTCGCTCTTCTACTTTGCGCGGAAGAAGTTAGACAAGACCTAAGCAATAGCCGGCGCGTCGAAAGCCAAGAAAAATTGAGCGGACGGGCCTGCCTCCTGGGGGTCTTTGACGGGATAGGAGATAGCAGCGGGCGAAACTGCCCTATTTTGTGTCCGTACTCCGAGTCTCATGCCGACCTCCCGAAAATTCATGTTGCGCCTCGATGATAATGTCCCCTTTTCTCCTCGATAAAAATGTCCCCCTAAAGTAGACCTCCGGAAGGAGGTCAGATTGGGGCGGACCGAGATGAGCAAGAGGGAGTTGCGACGAGTGGAAGTTCTGGAGCGGAAGGGCTGGCGGCACCGTCGCAGGCGCGAGGCGTCTCCATTCGACTCCAAGAAGCACGATGGGGTTCAATCACGCAGATGCGGCTTCCCGGTGGAGTCCAGGTTGGCCTTTATCAGCCAAGGCATCCGACGGCACTGGGCCTCGACCTGAAATGAAAAGCTCCCGTCAAAACGGGCCACAACCGACGCCGAACGAGACAAACGCGACGACCAGCTTCGCATCCCAGTTTCTTTCCGTTGAACGTCACCGGACTGACGGTCCAGGTCTTCACCGCAGCGATTGGCGGCTCCATCACACGGGCACTTATCGCGCTACTCTATATTGACTTGGAAGGTCAGAGAAGGGTTACCGTATGCAACTGCATACCATAGCCCATCCGCTCCCATAATGAAGTACACGTCTTGCTCGTAAAACCACGGCGGATATGCTCCTGCATAGAACCAATAGCCGCCGTAAGAATACTCCCGACGTCCATTATATAGGCGTCCCCCGGTTGCAACGAAGCTTGCATTATGGTCAGGACCAAATTTACTCGTGCTGTATTCATGTCCGCGACTATCTTTCTGACCATTGTTGGCGTACTGGCCTTGTGACCCGATTATTTACGCTGTACCTTGGCTGCTGCTTCAACAGATCGCCTTCCCAATGACCAGGAATCGCCCGGTCTTCCACTTCTGCGGGCCTTTCCCGGATGGAGATGGCATCGACGATTTGACCGCGCGAGTCTTTAAAGATACGAGAGTGCTGCGAGCGGCGCATGCGCCGCTTCGACCGCAGGTGCTCCATCAGCTCTTTTTTCAATACTCCCCGCGCTTGAATGAATAGGCTACGGTAAATCGTTTCGTGTGACACTCGCAGGTCATTGGGATACTGGGTTTTCAGCCATCCGGAAATCTGTTCGGGCGACCAGTCCAGGATCAGTTTACTCGCAACGATGTTCCCTAACTCGCGGTGGACGGCAAGGAGGCACTTCTTCGGTCGCAAGGCCGAGTCCCAGGCCTGGCCCTCCGCCACATGGGCTCGATAGGCCGGACCACCGCCGTGACGAGAAATCTCCCGGCTTACCGTCGAGGCTGCTCGATCCAGTCGTCGAGCAATCTCACGAAGCGGTGAACCGCAAGCGATCCCTCGAGATATATTTTCTCGCTCACTCAGGGTGAGCGCTAGACGCGAGCGACGACGAGCGGCGGGAGGAATCCCTCCGCGAGGCAACAACAAACACCGAATGGAGCTATGTGGCTTATCAAAGGCGCGTCCAATCTCATGCAGCGACTGTCCCGCCTTCCAGCGGCTCCAGATGTCGCTCTTCTACTTCGCAGAAAGCCCAAACCGTTTTCCTGGCTTCATACAACACCACCTCTCAAAGCAGATTTATATCAGGTGGTGTTGCATCGACCGGTTGAGACCACCGCGTTAATCAGATGGGATGAGAAGGCCGGTCTCCAGCGGGATGCGATACGCTCCCAATGATCGGCGCGCTCGAAGCGCACGAGAAAAGGAGACCGGTTAACGACGGATTCCACAAATCATGCCCTTGCTCTTTGCCTTGCCGACTGGCGCTCCAACTCCTCGGCGAGAATCGGTACGCTCAAGGCGCACGCTTCAACGCCCATGGAGACGCAAATCTGGAGAACCGTCATGATTTCTTCCGGGGTTGCTCCCGCCTTTAGCGCTCCTGTGATGTGTCGGCGCGTGCCAGGAGCGTACATGTGGGTTACGGACGCATCCAAGGCGATGCTAATCAGCTCCAGAAACCTCGGAGTAAAGATGCCGCTTTTGTAGACGCTTGCGCCAAATGCAAAGAATTGGTCGGTCCAGGTGGGAGATAGCTCATAGAACGGATCCCACGCCGTGTTCCACTCACCCATTGCGCGCATCGCATCGCATGCCGGAGTTTCTGGCTTCGTTCCTTCTGATGGCTTCACTCCCGCCGTCTTCATCTCCTCGAGGAGAATGGGAGCACCCAAGCTACAGGAATGCACCGCGAGTCCGACGCCACACTTGAGTACCAGGAGAATTTCATCGCGCGTCGCCCCCGCGTCCAGCGCAGCGCGAATCTGGCGGCGTGTACCTTCTTCGTCCAAGTTCGTGCAGGCACAATTCAGGGCGAGGTAGATTAGCTCCACTTCCTTAAGCGGCAGCACGCCGCTGATCCATGGGTTCGTGCCGACCCGCAACAACAGTTCCGCTCCTATGGGATCCCAGTCTTTGAGTTTGTCTAGAGACGAACCCCAAGGATTAGCAAGCTGCCCACCTACGGACGTCGCGCTGCTTTTTGTCGCCATGTTTTCTCTCCTAATCCCTTGCTCGCGTGCCATTTTTTCACGAAGAATATCGCTATTGAGCAGGGCACGGCGCTCCAGCGTCGATCCATGCCTCTACTGTCTTGAGGAATTCATCATGAGTTGCCATAGGCGGCGTGGTCCTTGCCTTACCGTTGGCGCGAACGCCGGGGTCCCACGCCCACATAATGAACGGGTCAGTCTCGATAAAGTCCACGAGTTGTCTGAAATCCCGATTTCCGTTCTTGCTCTTGTCTTTTAAATCGGCACAGAGCCGAGGGCCGCTCTTGGGAACACCCGGGCTGGTTTCTGTACTCTTTTCGACAGGCGCCATATGCCAATCCATCCGGCCCGGTGCGCCCGTATCGGGATTATTTCGGATCCCGTGGCACTGGGTGCAACGCTTCATCTCGACGCCTTTGTCGTCTTCCCCACGCACAACATGGTAGACGTGAGGATAGCGATCGTCGGTCTGGCGCGGATACTCGGCCATGCTATGACAGTTCATGCATCGCGGGTAGGTCATGACCGAGTAGATCGCTTGCCATTCCGCTGTTCCTACAGATTTGGGTTGAACATAGCCTGAAGTCGGACCGTCCTTATCGACGACGGACGTCTTCATGTACTCGGCGATCATTCGAACTTCGTCGTCGTTCAGCAATCCGGGATAGAGGACCGGCATAGGCGGGGGTACGTTGGCGAGAAAAGTCTTCAACACTTCTGGGTCGCCTAACTCTGTAAGGCGGGTCAAAGACGGATAGCCGCGGCCTTTCCCATCGCCTCCATGGCATGCGCCGCACATGCGCATAAACAGCTCGGCGTTTGCCGCGCCTCCGGTCGACTGCGTGACCTGACGATCGAAGGCTGTGATCCTGGGCGTGTCTCCGCCTTGCAATCCGTAGATCTTGACTGCGATTGGTCCAGCAACACCCCGTGGATTCAAGGTAACCCCTCCCACAGCAGCGGCGACGTATTGCGTTGCGTCGACCGCGTAGCTGACCAATCCGCTATTCAGCGCACCGCCGACATCGATGTGCTTTAGGACAGCTCCGCTTTTTGCATCGAAGGCAAAGAGATTGCCGCGAACGTCCCCGGCAAGCACCAGCCCGCCCTTGGTGGGAACCAGGCCGGCCAGCATCTGCGCGTCGGTTGGATATTTCCACAGAATGCGTCCGCTCTCGCCATCGATAGCCGTGATCATGCCTTTGGGCTGCGTGGCGTAGTCCGCGAAGACGGCGCCTCCGTGGCTATAGTTCATACCGGATTGCGGCCTCGTTGCCGTAGACAGGTCACCAGCTTCCTCTTCGCCCTGCTTCGTCCGTTTCTCCCTTGCTTCCGGCTTCACAAAATAGCCGCACCAGTCGACCTCACCGACATAGAGCGCACCAATCCCCGGGTGGTAGGCCGCGCCATTGAATTGCGACCCACCGCCAAGGCCGGGGCATACTAATGTGAGTTTGTCGGGCAGCGGCCCATGGTTCGTAATTGTGGTTCCCGGCGTCTTGAACACCTGTGCCCTCGTCGTCCGGTCAAGCCCGACAACCCATCCATCCTTCCCGGCCACGGCGACCATGTCTTTCCCGCTTCGCGTGCGGTAAAGGGTGGGAACCAGCTCGGCTCATTCAGTTGCGCCTCACAGACAGGCTTCAGCGCGTTTACATTCCCTGTGTTGATCTGATCCAGGTCGACATAGCGCTGGCTCGAATAGTCCTTGTTGACTGTGATCCATTCCTGCGTTTCTTGCGCCGCAGCTGAAGCCCCGAAGTTGAACACTAGAACGGCAGCTGTGAAACAGAAGCGCGCGCGACAACAGAGACGCAAATCCACGTTCTCCTCCTTATGGCTGTTGCGGAAAAATCACAGCGCTTCATACGGTCGCATTACGAAGCAGTCTCAAGACCGACGTACAGTCCATCTGAGCGGGACTCAACAGGAAAGGAACGGACGATCATTCCTGGGCTTGGCCGCCGCCCGCCCGACACATTGACTTTCATCCCATGCGAGCGGCACGTGACAGTGCACCCCTCAAGGCTGCCCATTGCCAGGGATGACCCTTGATGAGGACAACTGTCGTCAATGGCGTACAGTGTTCCGTCAACATTGAAGACAGCAACAGAAAAGCCTTCGACTTCAAAGGCTCTTCCCGCGCCGGGAGCTATCTCCCCAGTTTCAGCGATTCTTATCCACCTAGGCATCTAGTCATTCGCAGTTGCGACGTGCACCACTTCTACTTTTTCCTCCCAGTCGCCAGCGTGGATGTGTCCACATCCTCCCTGCGCGGGTGGGTGGAACCTTCCGTCGGTCTCATGCACCATGAATCCCATGTTGCCCGGGCGGCGGTTCGGCGGCAGGCCTAGGTTGGCTAGTGTTTCTGCGGTGGATTTGTATGTGACGCCGATCTTCAGCATCTGACGCGCTTGTTCAGGTGTGGCAATTGCGCGCCCCAGCTCTTTGGCCATTCGCACGTGTTTCTCGATCATTTGAATCGAGTTCATGCGCTCGCCCTTGGTTGTGGTCCATAGGTTATCTTCGATGCCGGCGCGGGTGTGTTGGCCGAGAGCGATGCAGATGGCGGCGACGGGGTGGCTCAAGCGGAATGTGGTCTGGTAGGTGAAACAGGAACCATGCGGAGTGCGGCGGATCAACTCCATCAGGTCGAAGGGATTAGAGCCGCAAATGCCACCGCCACCGATACTGAAGAAACCGTTCATCGGCCCCATGTAGTAGCCCTTGCGGATCAGGCGCTCCACCCCCTCAAGACTGTGGACGTGGCCGAGCGCGAAGTACGGCTGGATGCCGTGCTGAACCATTTGCTTGATGTTCTCAAGAAAGAAATCCGGTGTTGCGTCGGCCACTAGATTGGCCATGGCGTGGAGCATCGCCGGATTAGTGAAGCGGGTCCCGGTAAATTCCTCCACCGGGTGCAATGCCGTGAGGTCATAGAGGGACGTGCCAATAGTAATGGTTACCTGATCCGGTTTCGGGCTGATCTCGGCCAGCTTATGGCGAGAGTCGTAACTTTGAAACTTCGCTTCTTCGCCCGGCTCTGGCGCAAAAGAGATGGACCCGCCAACCTGCAGAATCATCTTGGGCACGGCCTTGCGCAGACGCGCAATTTGGTCGCCGTATTCTTTCAAGTTCTTGGAGATGTGCCCTGTCTTGGGATCGCGCACGTGAATGTGCAGGAGCGTGGCTCCCGCGTTGTAACAATCCACGGCGATTTGAGTCTGCTCTTCCCATGTGACCGGAAGTTTCTGTTCCGGTGTGCAATCCCCCGGCACCCACATCGGCCCATAGGGCGCAGCCGTGATCATCAGCGGTGCTTGATTCTCGGGAAACAGTGAGTCGTCTGTAAAATACATAATCTTCCTCCTAGGGCTGGCACATTCGAAAAATTAGAGCGAACGGGGAACTTGCTAGGTCGTGCCGCCACGCACCCGTAAATCTTGCGCCAGTCTATCGCCCAGCGGTATTGTCAAAAATGACAGATGCTACATTGTAGGATTTGGGAAGTCGAAGTGTCTGATTACCTGTGGAAACCGGGAGAAATTGTGAAAAACGACGCACAAGTCTTAATAATTTGCCCGTGTTACTGCAACTAACTATAAACAGTAGAGATAAAAATCTAAATCGACGTAGAACCTTCAACAACCACTGATATTCTCTTTATTAAAATGGAATTAGTTCTGTGGAATAATTCCCAACAAAAAAGTATTATTCCGTCAAATTTCTCCGCCAGCCCACACCTTCACAAACGCCGAAAATTTACATCGCAATCGAAGTCCACTTCCGGCGTTATCACGGCCGTAATTCCGCACGCGCAGGCGACTGCAACGCATACTTAAATTTTATATCGCGCCAAAACAGGGGTGTATCACTTTTCCCCGCCTTGTAACCCTACCCCTGGAGGTCTTTGACTACGGTGGGCGCAGCCTTTACACTTCCTGTGTGCCAACCTTTTCGCGCGGATACGGGCATCGGTTTGATTTAAGCGGGTACTTTCCGCGCGCCATTAAGACGATCTGCATCATCTGCATTTCTGTTTTTTTTCTTCAAACAATTTCGGCGCTGCTGTTTCACGAGGCGGGTGCAAGATTTTGGATCGGCTGGTTCGGGCTCAGCCCCTGGGCGGTTGTACGTGGTTTCCGAATCTGGCAACCGTTCACCTACATTTTTCTTCACGGTGGAATTCTCCACATTCTTTTCAACCTACTGTACCTCGCGATGTTCGGTGCTGACCTGGAGCACACCTGGGGGGCGCGGCGGTTCTACACTTATTTTTTTGTGTGCGGAGTGGGCGCGGGAATCGTTGACATCATCGTAAAACTTTTGATCGATCCTCACGGACGCGGGACGGCTCTGATCCCTACGATTGGAGCTTCGGGAGCGATCTACGGCGTCTTGCTGGCGGTGGCTATCGTGATGCCACACCGCCAAGTGTGGGTATTTCCGCTGCCGGTTACAGTTTCCATGCGAATTTTTGTGATCGTGATGGGAGCCATCGAATTTTTTACCACCATTGGATCCACGGGCGATGGGGTGAGCCACGTTTGCCATCTTGGCGGAATGCTGGTGGGATATATTTACTTGCGACGCGGATCGTACCTTTACAACTATCGGAATTTTTTTTCGGATTGGAAACGGCGGCGGCTACGGAAGAAATTCGAAGTGTACGTGCGCGATCACAATGAGAAGCCGCCTTCAAATCCTGACAACTGGGTGAATTAGGAATCGTGCCGAGATTTCGTCTTACTTCAATTCCGAACTTGGCCCTAGAAGTCACTCAAACTTCCCTTGCGGCTTTGCCCCAAACTCCGCTCGAGCTTGGTTCACCGCCCACCAGTCCTTCCATTTCCTGATGTTTTCCTGCGTTGCCTTTGCTCCGGGCGGCAGCGGAGGATCTTTAACCATGTACCCCAAGACTCCGATTACGCACGTGTGAAAAGTCATGGCCCAGCAAATCTCCTGCTGGGCTTCCGTTCCGTCCGACTTCAAGCTCCAGATCTGCTTCCAGTTTTCGTTCGTGTTTGGATAACAAAGTGTCCTGAGGCCGCACTCTTTATTCCACGCTTTCCAGATCGAATCCTCGGGAAGGTCCAGCGTGTTCACCAGCGCCTCCACAGCGCGTTTTCCGCAAAGATATCCCATCTTTCGCACGGCCTGATAGGAGTTGCCATTTCCTTTTAGCTCTTCCTTGATCCGCTGGAACATCTCTTCGTCACCCAATTGCGCCAGTGCTACCTGCAAGTTCCCCTGAGAATTGCCGCCTACGTCTCTTCCTTCTTGCACCAAAAGTGCAAGGGACCTTCGCCAGTAGGTTTCTCATCCGCCTATTCGGATCAGCTTCATCAGGTTAGTGGATCCAGTGGTGCCCAACGGTGTGCCAGCGATTACGCCTACGATGTCACCGCGCCTCACTAGATGTTCTTCGAGCAAACGCGCTTCGGCGGCTGCCGCGAGCTGATCGACATCATGCACGCGCTCAATGGTACGCGGAAGAACGCCCCATAAGAGACTCAGCCGGCGGCGCGCTTCTTGCATGGGTGAAAACGCAACGATAGGCGCACGCGGCCGGTATTTTGAAACCAAGCGCGCGGAAGATCCGGATTCAGTGAAGACAGCGATCACCTTCATGTTCAATTCTTCCGCGGCATGGCAGATGGCCTCAGCAATGGTTTCACTAATCGGCAAGTCACTGGAGATCGCAGGACGCGGCAAAGACGTGACGCTGGCTTCCGCCTCGCGAATGATGCGGTCCATCATTACTACCGACTCCAGCGGGTAACTTCCCGCCGCGGTCTCGCCGGAAAGCATGAGCGCATCGCTGCCATCGAAAATTGCGTTGGCTACGTCGGAAGCTTCCGCCCGCGTGGGCCGCGGATTTTTCTGCATGGAATCGAGCATTTGCGTGGCGGTAATCACGGGAACCAGAGCATCGCGCGCGCTGGAAATGATCCGCTTCTGGACAACGGGAACTTTTTCGAGACTCATTTCCACGCCTAAGTCTCCGCGCGCGACCATCACGCCGTCGGTAACCTCGAGAATCTCCTCGAGGTTGTCGATAGCCTCGGGCTTTTCCAGTTTGGCGATAATGGGCGTGTCTTTTCCGGCGCGGGCAATGGCCGCCTTGGCTGCTCGAACGTCTGCGGCTGTGCGCACAAAACTTTGGGCCACGTAGTTTGCGCCCATCTGCAAGCTGAACTGCAGGTCGCGGCGATCCTTGGGAGTGAGCGAAGGAATTTTCAATTTCACACCTGGCAGGTTGATTCCTTTGTTTTCGCCCAGTTCCCCGCCGTTTTCCACCTGACAGACAACTTCTTGGCCTCGGGTGGAAAGAACACGCAACGCGATTTCGCCATCGTTCAAAAGAATGCGGTCGCCTTTGCGCACTGATTCCGGCAATGCGCGAAAAGTTGTGCTAACCCCTTGTTCCGTGCCGATTACTTTCTTCGTGCTAATCACAAAACGCTGCCCGAAGTGTAGATGGACGGGCTTGCCCTGTTGCAACGCGCCGGTGCGGATTTTTGGCCCCTGTAAATCCGCGAGGATTGCAACGGGCTTGCTGTAGCGTGCGGAGGATCGCCGCACATAATTGACGAGGCGCGTTTTTTCCTCGTGAGTACCGTGCGAGAAATTCAGACGTGCCACATCCATGCCCGCACGTAAGAGCGCGTCAATCATTTTTTGAGACGAGCTGGCGGGTCCTAAAGTACAAACGATTTTGGCCCTTCGAAGATTTAGCACGATTATTATTTTGTCACAGCAAACGCGTCAACAACCGCGAAGAGGAACTGAACTCCCTTGCGGAAAGATTCGACCGGAATGCGTTCGTCGTCGGCGTGCATGCGCATCACGTCTTCTTCGGTGAGCGGGAAAGGATCGAACCCGTAGGCTTGTACTGTGCGCATGCGCAGACGAGCCGAGTCTGTAAGTGGAGTGGACATGTATGGAACTACCGGTGCGCCGCTGAATTCCTGAGCGGTTACCTTCTTAATTGTAGCGTACAAATCCGTCTCGAGTGAGGAAGACGGCGCGGTTTCTCCGGCGCCAGCCTGCGGTTCCAAGCGGACTTGGGGATCGTTCACAAGTTGAGTGAGCTTGCTTAAGAGCGGCGTGACCATATTGCCGGGTAGAAGACGTATGTTCAGGACGCCGCGGGCTTCTGAGGGAACAACATTTGCGCGAATACCTGCCTGCAACATTGTGGGCGTGACGGTGTCTCGCAGCATGGCATTCCAGATTGGGTTGGCATTGGAAAGCCATCGCGCGGCGTGATCGACGCGGTCTGAACTTTCCAGCGCTTGTATCCACTTGCCGGTCTCTTCGTCTTGAAGTGGAGCGATTCCTTCAAAATATCCGCGGGTGACGGAATTGAACTGCACCGGGGCTTCGTAGGTGCCCAATTTTGCTATGGCCGCCGATAGATGCGTGACGGCATTGTCTTTCAGCGGAACCGAGCCGTGCCCGGAGGTGCCGGTGGCGATTACATTCACGTTTACGGCGACTTTCTCACTGACTTGCACGGCAACGTATTGCACCTTGCCGTTTTTCACAACGGTGCGGCCGCATTCGTTCAACGCGAAACCCGAAGCAATTTTATCCCAATGTTTTTCGACCGCGAATTTCATTCCGGTTTCTCCGCCGGCTTCCTCATCACCTTCAGCGAGAAAAATCACGTCGCGGTTCAATCGTGCCTGGGAGCGCTTCAATGCAATAAAGACTGCAAGATTGGCCGCCAGCATTCCTTTGTCGTCAATGGCGCCCCGTCCATAGAGGTAGCCGTCTTTTATGACCGCGGCGAAAGGGTCCACGGACCATTTGGCTTTATCGACGCCGACCACATCCAGATGAGCCATCAAGAGCAGCGCGCGCGAAGGGTTAGGCATGGCGCTGGAAGAAAGGCGCGCTACCAAGATCCCGCGGCCCGGTGTGCTCTCGAAGATTTCCGAAGGAATTCCCTCGCGTTTCAGAACATCGGCAATGTACTTGGCGGCCACGATCTCATTGCCTGGCGGATTAGTGGTATTGATGCGAATCAGGTCTTGCAACCAAACGAGCGCTTCGCCTTGGAGTTTTACGATGTCCGCGCTGGGACCCGCCGGAGGCTGCGCCGACTGAGACCCCGCGGCCTGCCCCGCACTATGTGTGGCCCAACAAAGCATGCCGCAAAATGCCAGGGCAAGAATTCGAACGCTCGAACGCGCCATTCTTTTCGTTCTCCTAATTGAATGTGAATTAGAACGATAAGCAGACTAGCAATTCATATTATCATGACGTCAGGAACCAGCCGGGCGCTTGGGAAGACGCGTTTTCTGGATGGCAATAGACCATCCGAAAAAGGCTTTGGCGGCATCAAAGCGGAGGGGGGAATCCATGAGCTTGACTATGTGGATGCGATTCATTTTCGTGGGAGCTTTGCTGGCAGCTCTAGGCATACCTCCCGGCACTTTGACCGCCTGGTCGCAACAGGAGGAGGGGCCGCAAAAACCTGCGCCGACGCAACAGCCTGCCACTCCGCCTCAACCCACAGGGCAGCAACAATCGCCGCAAGCCGGGCAGCCGCAGAACCAGGCGCCGCAAACGTCTATTGCGGTGGAATCGAACGTAGTGAATATCGATGCGGTGGTGACGGACCAGGAAGGCGACATCCTAACCAATCTGAAGAAAGAAAATTTTCGAGTATTGGATAACAACCAGCCGCAGCAGATTTCGAATTTCGCTCCCAGTGAGGCGCCGATCACGATTGTGGTCTTGATGGAGTTCAGCCAATTGGGCGGGGAGTGGTTTGCCTATGAGGCGAAGAGCTGGGCCTACAATTTTCTGGGCCACCTAAACGATAAAGATTACGTAGCGCTGAAGATTTTTGACCTGCAAACACATGTGGTGGTGGATTTCACGCGGAACAAACAGGAAGTAGCGCAGGCGGTGGCGGGACTTTACTTCCCCAATTTTCACGAAGCTAATTTGTTTGATGCGCTGCTTGAAACGCTGGACCAGCTTCGCGATGTGAAAGGGAAAAAGTCGATACTTTTGCTGGCGAGCGGCTACGACACTTTCAGCAAGCACACGCTGGATCAAACGCTTCGGCGCGTGAAAGAAACCGAAGTGCCGATTTTCAGCGTGGGAATGGGTGAAGAGTTGAACGTTCGCCGACTCAGCGGCAGTGACAATATAGGATATCTCCAGGCGAAGAATCAGCTGACTACTTTTGCTGAACTGACTGGAGGATATGCTTGGTTTCCGCGATTTCAGGGCGAGATGGGCAGCATTTTTAACAGCGTGGCGGAATTTTTGAGGAGCCAGTACACGCTGGGCTTTACGCCCTCCAGCGCTCCGGACGGAAAATATCACAAGTTGAAACTCGAGATTGTGGACGAGCAAGGCAATCCGCTGATGCAGCCGGACAAAAAGGGAAAGATGAAAAAGGTGATCGTGATTGCTCGCCAGGGTTATACCTCACCGAAACCGACGTCCGGGGATTAAGATTCCCAGCGAGTTGCCCGCGGGTTATGAGTGGGGCCGCCGAAAGATCAGGCCGAGGATCGTTGCGGCAATCATCAATCCGAGCAATATTAAAGCGGCGCGTAGCGACCACATCAGCCAGGTCGCGACGAAAAGAAGCGCGAGCCAGAGGGCGTTCATAGGACGCATATATCCCAT
The DNA here is from genome assembly GCA_963714785.1 of uncultured Acidobacteriota bacterium. Lineage (GTDB taxonomy): Bacteria > Acidobacteriota > Terriglobia > Acidiferrales > UBA7541 > Palsa-295. Next base: position 509,426 of record CAVQQE010000010.1, on the reverse strand, counting down.
GATTTCGGCTCGCTTATCGCTGCCTTCGGATTGTTTCGGTTCTTCTTCCATTTCTTACCAGTATATTTTCCCCAGCGGAACTGTAACTTCCAATTATTTTGTGAGGATGCGCAGGTCGCGTCCGGTCATTTCAATCGGCTCGGCGACACCTAGCACGCCCAGCATTGTGGGAGCGATATCGCGGAGCGAACCTCCCGGGGCCAACCGCGTTTGGCCGTCTTCGGTGAGCAAAATAAACGGGACAGGATTTGTGGTGTGATAGGTGTGGTGCTCGCCGGTGACGGGATCGCTCATCATTTCGGCGTTGCCGTGATCGGCGGTGATAATCCACGCGCCGCCGCGGGGACGCAACGCCTGAAAAATCTGTCCCAGACATGTGTCCACGGTTTCTACGGCTTTGATGGTGGCTTCCAAGTTTCCTGAGTGGCCGACCATGTCTGCATTTGCAAAATTCATGATGATGGCGTCGAATTCGCCTTTTTCGATGGCGTGGACTACGGTGTCAGCGATCCCTGCTGCGGACATTTCCGGCTTCAGATCGTAGGTGGGAACTTTGGGCGATGGAACGAGGATGCGTTCTTCGCCTGGAAAGGGCTCCTCTACGCCTCCGTTGAAGAAATAGGTGACGTGAGCGTATTTTTCGGTTTCTGCGACACGCAAGTTTTTGAATTGCAGCTCGGCAAAAACGTTGGCGAGGATGTGTTCGAGCTTTTCGGGCGCGAGGAGATAGCGAAGCCAGGGCCAAGTCTTCTCATATTGCGTCATGGCGACGAAGAAGAGATTTTTCGGCCGGTCAGGGTCGACAATTTTGTCGAAGCCGGGCTCGATGAGGGCGCGCGTCATCTGGCGGGCGCGGTCGGCGCGGAAATTGAAGAAGATTACGGCGTCGTCATTTCGGATTACGGCGCGCGGGGCGGCGGGCTTTCCTGGCTCAGGCTCCGTGGTGATTACGGCGGGGATAATAAATTCGTCGGTGATGCCTTTTTCGTAGCTGGCGCGGACAGCTGCCGTGGGATCTGTGGACTTCACTTCCGAAGCGCCGTGAACGACCGCGCGATAGGCTTTTTCGACGCGTTCCCAGCGATTATCTCGATCCATGGCGTAGTAGCGGCCGCTGGCGGTGGCGATTTGGCCGACTCCAAGCTCGCGCATTTTTTGTTCGAGCTGCTGGATAAATTCGATTCCACTGTGAGGAGGAGTGTCACGCCCGTCCATAAAGCAGTGGACGAAAACATTTTTAACTTTATTTTCGCGCGCCATTTTCAGCAGGGCGAAAAGATGGTTGAGGTGCGAATGGACTCCGCCATCGCTCACCAGTCCTAGCAAATGAAGCTGGCGAGCGCGGCCGCGTTCCATGGCTTGGAGCAGGAGAGGCTGGCGATAAAATTCGCCCTCCGCGATGAGCTGATCGATGCGCGTGCTGTCCATATGGACGATGCGACCGGCTCCTATGTTTAAGTGGCCGACTTCGCTGTTGCCCATTTGTCCGACCGGGAGACCGACAGCGGGACCGGAAGTTTGGATTAGCGTGTTGGGAAAGTCTTTGAGGATGCGGTTGTAGTTGGGCTTGCGCGCGAGGGCGATGGCGTTGCCTTTAGTTTCGGCGCGATAACCCCAGCCGTCGAGGACGGTGAGGACAATGGGTTTTGGGCGTTTGGTCATATAGGTCCGTATTACGCTACTTTTGTTCGAGCTCTTTCAGTTTGTCTACGGCGTTTTGATTTTTGGGATTGAGCTCCAATGATTTGCGATAGTTGGCGATGGCCTGTTGTTTTTGGCCGTCCTTGGCGTAGGCTTCGGCCAAGCTGTCGTAGGCATTAGCTGATTTGGGATATTCCTCGACGTTGAGATTTAAGATGGCGATGGCGTCGGCATTCCGACCTTTTTCGAGGAGCATGTAACCGAGCTGGTTGAGGGCGCCTTCCTCGAAATTGTAACCATTCGGATTGGTGCGCTTGAGTTCGCGGTATTGCGCGACGGCAGCTTCAATGCCACGATTGGCGATAGTCTCGCCGAGGTCATGGGCCAGAGAGCGTTTCGGCGTGGCCGGTTCCTGGCCGTAAAGGATAGCGCGAATGCCCTTGGCCATTTCGCCCAGGCTCGCACCGGGCGTGTTGTTAAAGATGACGATAAGGTCGTGATCGCCGACCAAGCGCTGTTCAAGCGTGTTGAAACCGTTGATGCCCCCTCCGTGGGAGATCATGGTTTGTCCGGCACCCGGCTCGTTAATGGAAATGGTTCGAATGTCCCAGCCGTATCCGTAGTTTTCCAGATTTGGAGTAAAGAGCTTTTGCTTGAGATCGTTGGGAATAAGTTTGTCGGTGTAGAGAGCCTGGTCCCATTTATAAAGATCTTCGACAGTGGAATACAGGGAACCGGCGGCATAGGGCAGCGCCATGTCCAGATATGGGGCATTCACAACTCCGCCCAAATCCTGTTGGTAGCCGGAGGCGCGTTTTGGAAGGATATCGGCGTAGTGATCGTAACCGGAGTCCTTCATTCCAAGCGGCACGAAAATATTTTCCTTCAAGAGAGTCTCGTAGGTTTTTCCCGTGACATGCTCGAGAATCGCCCCAAGAAGGAAAAATCCCGAGTTGTCATAGTGGAACTTGGTGCCGGGTTCGAATATTAAGTCGCCGCTGCAGAATTTTTTCACGAAATCGTCGACGGCGTAGTAGTTGCGGGAAACTTCATCAAAGAATTTCGGGTCGTCGGTGTAACTGGGAATGCCGGAAGTGTGGCTGAGCAATTGGCTGATGGTAACTTTCGAACCGGTATCCTTGCGGTAGTAGGTCAGATAGTCGGAGAGGCGGCCGTCGAGCTTAAGAGAGCCTTTGGCCACTTGCTGCATGACCAGCATGGAAGTGAATTGCTTGGTGATGGAGCCGAGCCGAAATTTCACGTCCGGCATGTTGGGAATATTCCACTCCCGATTGGCCAGCCCATAGCCTTTTTTGAAAATAACCTTGTCATGGTCCGAGACCAGGACCGTACCGGTGAACGCGCAGCAATCTACATACTGCGACATGAGCTTATCGATTTTTGCGGCGTTTGCGGAAGTGTCTCCGGCGTAAGAGAAGGAAATTTGCCAGAGGGGAGCTAAAAGAAGAACGCACAGGATCAGTTTTTTCATGAGGGCCCTCACATTTAGAGGCGCTGTCGGTTGGTCGCACATATCAGCGCCCAACAGGCTAGCACGGCGGTCAATCTGGCGGAGTCTGAGTGCCTAAAGCGACCAACCGCTTTTAGGTAGTGGCTTTGCACATCCCTTCCGCAGACAAATTCGGATTCACCCCACCTATTGGAGCGACGGCCACGTCCGGCACTCCGAGACACTAATCGGCGAAGTAAGAGAACCGGTGAATTTGACGCGAATGACTCCATCGGAAGCAGAGCAAAAACTCCTCACTCCCGTATTACTGGAGACCGGCGTGGCAACCACGACGTATTCTTTGCATACATTTTTTTGGCATACGCTCGTAACGCTGAAGCGGTATCCAGACTTCGTACACCACGCGCCGGAGGTACAATTTACACCGGCAATTGCTCGTCGGGAGTTTGGCCCGCGGGCGCCTGCGCGGAACAAACTGAGACAACTAGAAAGACTGCGGCGGTAATAGCCGCGCAGTTTACAAGAAAACGCAATAATTGCTCGCCGAGCTTGCGTTGCAGATCCCATTCGACTGTGTCCCCTTTACGCAGACTCCCTGAGAATGACTGCGATAGTAACGGAGGCGGGAATTCTCCGGAGAGTAATATTGCGAGCGACGTTTCCAGATCCGAACATAAAGTGAGTGGCAAAAGATTCGGCTAGGTGGCGAAAAAACAGAAGCGGCGATCAAATCTGGATGCGACCCAAGGAGGGTAGATTTTTAACTTGTGTGGGGATGGGCTAGGTAGTGCTGCCTTAGCAGGTCTTTGCCGTAGTCGTTGCCGTTGGGGGTGCGCACTACGCAATGGATATGTTGTTGAGTGGGCTTATCGGGATCGGATGAAAACTTCGCGAGGTTGGCGGGGCGTTGATGGTCGAACTCGATCAGGATTACCGGGCTTTGGATGCGGTAGTAGAAGGCACTGTCGGGTTGAGTGCCGCCGATCCATGCGAACCAGGTATTTTCGAGGTGGCGATCAATTTCGTCCATTTTAACGCGTGCGTGGCCTTGGTCCATATTGCTGATGTAGAGGTTCGCGAGATCGCGGAGATGGTCGCGCGCAGGCCTCGATAAATCGTTCGCGCGCAAGCCGGCATAGTCGAGGACGACATTGTCTTTGAAAGCTTCGGTTAGGTTGTTGTTTCCCGTTTTGGAGAAATTGATGACGGCGCGCTGGCGCTGCGAGTCGGAAAGCGATTGCAGCATTTGCAAGCCGGTGTTCTGTTCTTCTTGAAGGATTACCAGACCCTTATATTTTCCCGAAGTTGCGCGGACGGGCTCGGAGCCGAAGAAGTGTGGAGTCATGACCACCTGATCACCCAGAACGAAATAGTTGATGATGCAGTGGTGTCCGTCGAGCTGCCAGCCCCAGGGCTGTGTGGCGGAAGGCTGTCCCATGATGGTGAAAAAGTAGAGCCATTCGCCGAGGAAAGTGTGCTCGTTGACCATCTCGGCAAGGGTTTCGTTCAAGCGCATTACGTTGCGAGAGAGCTCGAATCCCTGCGCGCTGAGGGATGCGCGCATGAGCGCGAAGGCGGCTTCGCGTTGCACCTCTGTCATTTCCTGAAGGCTGACGCCCTGGCGCACGTAGAAATGTTGATTCATCCATTTGCGCCACTTGATGTCGTCCACTGGGAACATGGTGCGCGCGAGTTGGACGTTGGAGAGCGAGGCGATGAATTTTTCCGCGGCGTTGCGAACAGGCTCGCTGGAAACGCCGGTGCGCGTGATTTCGAAGAGGCTGGGAAGAACGTTGCCGTCGGTGGTAATTCCCTTGAAGGGATCGGCGAGGCCCTTGCGTTCGTAGTCTTCAGATTGTTGGCGAAACCGCTCGGCCATGGAGGAGGCGGTTTGCTCCTGTTGAAAAGCCCAGGGGCCAAAGACGGCGGCGGCGCTTAGCGTGGAAAGGAAGGCGCGTCGAGTGGGGTGATGCGAGTGCGGATGTCGATGCGCGTGGCCGGAGTGGTGATGGTGATGTTTCATGTTCACCTTGGGAGTGCGAATGAACTTATCATGCGCGAGTGGCACACGCAATCGTGGCTGAGCCGGTGTGAAGACGCAAGTTGCGGAAGAAGGCCGCTACAGCCATTGCTTTCGCAGCCAGTTACGTATGGGGTTGCGGAGTGTATCTAGATAAGCATTGGCGGCAAGTTTTATAGCTTGGGCTTGGGTTGGATAGGGGTAATTTACACGGGCCAGAGCCCGGAGGCCGATTTTTGCGTTCATGGCTAGCGAGATTTCGCTTATCAATTCGCCGGCATGGCTGGCTGCTACAGTAGCGCCTATAATCTGGTCGGTTCCTTCTTTGACATGAATTTTTACAAAGCCTTCGTCTTCGCTGTCCGTGATTGCGCGATCCACGTCGCTCATCATGACAGTGAAAGTTTTGACGGGGATATCTTTTGCGCGTGCCTCGGTAACGTACAGGCCAACGTGCGCAATTTCCGGATCGGTGTAGGTGCAGAACGGAACCGCCGACATGCTCAGCCTCTGGCGACCCCAAAAGAATGCGTTACGGACTACAATTTCTGAAGCGGCTACTTCGATGTGAGGGAATTTCTTTTCCGAACATACGTCGCCGGCAGCATAGATTCGAGGATTGCTAGTTTGCAGATAATCATTGGTCATAATTCCGGCGTCTTTATCGTAATGCACCCCGGCGTCCTCGAGATTCATATCGCTAACGTTAGGCGTGCTGCCGATACCCACCAGAATGTCGTCAACGGTTAGTGTGAACTTATAGTCGTCGCTAACCAGATCGACGATTTTTCCCTTGCCGTCTGCACGTACACTGAGAGCTTGGCTGTTGAGATGGATGTCGATTCCGTCGCGAGCCAGCGCTTCGGATAGAATCTGCGCCGCGTCGCGCTCTTCGTTGCCGAGGAACATCGGATCGTCCTGCACGATGTGAACTTGCGAACCCAGTCGGCAGAAGGCCTGCGCCAGTTCGCAACCGAGAGGACCGCCGCCGAGAACAAGCAAGCGCCGAGGACATTCGTCCAGATCGAAAACATTTTCATTGGTCAAGTGTCCCGCCGCGGCAATTCCAGGGATCGAAGGAACTTTCGGCCGGGCACCGCTGGCGATAAGAGCCCGCTTGAAGTGCAAGAGCTTGCCCTCGACTTCAACTGCCTTGGGTCCGGCAAAGCGGGCCTGCCCGAAAAATACCTCGACGCCCGCGGAAGCCAACTTCTGGACCGAAACGCGGCGGCTGACACGCGCCCGCACACGCCGCATTCTTTCCATCACAGCCGGAAAATTCACGCGGATACCGCCAGGCACTTCCGCGCCGAAATTATCTGCATTGCGTATCTCAGCGTACAGGCGCGAGGTACGAATAATAGTCTTGGAAGGGATGCAGCCAACATTGAAGCACGCACCGCCGAAACGATCGCGTTCTACGATCGCTACCTTGGCACCGACTTTGGCGGCATTTAGGGCCGTGAGAATTCCCGCGGGTCCGGCGCCAATGACTACCAAGCTGTATCTGTGAGCCGGCTCGGGATTTTTCCAGTCCTGCGGGTGGACATTTTGCAGTTCCCGCAGGTCGAAGTCAGTCGATGTCCGATTGGAGGACAATTGTTCAGGCGGCATTGGATTCCTTAAGGTGCGGATTAGCCTTTACAACCAACCACCTTGAAAGCCGGCTCTGCGCAATCCATTCCGGATGTATGCGCACTGACGCATCAGTTTCCAGATGAGTTGCGACCGATAGTTTTCGATCATCAATGTAACGATACCTTGATCGAGGCCCAAATATCCTTCGCTCGTCCATCCCCGGGATCCATTGCGAATGAAACTGGGATTGAACCCGCTGGGAAGCCGGTATTCCTTGATAACTTCCGGATACCGATCACACAAGCAGCGGACCGCTGCCAACGCCATATCCGCTACGAAAACAATGGAGGCCAGAGCTGCGGGGGGACAGATCGTGCCGTCGTCCGGTCCATAGGGCACGCCACGAGCTGTATAGCCGAAGAAGCTACGGTTCGCACCATCGATTCGGATACGTTGAGGGCTCGGGCCGTCGCCAGCCGAAAAACCCCAGAAATTCTCGCCATAACCGCGAAAATCTTTTGGATTGCGCAACGCATACTCCCGCTGAATATATGTCGCCTGAGAGCTATTTTGGAAATAATCGCTGCCCTTCTCGCGCATGAATGGATCTTGAATACGCCGGAAATCGATCCACGCGTGAGACAGCTGATGAATGAAGAGGGGACCAGCGTAAAGAAAGTCATAGCCATACAGGTTTTCCCATTGATAGGTGGAGGTCCATGCTGAATAGCTATTGGCCGGGATCGGATGGGTGGGAGAGGCTAGCGCCAGCACATAGAGAAGGATCGCTTCACTGTAGCCTTCCCAACCGTAGTGAAGAAAACCGGATTTCGGTTTCCATCCCTGCGGAAGAGTGGGCCTACTATGCTGGGCCCATTGCCAATCGATGCGACCATACAGCGTCTCGGCGACTTGGCGAATCTGAACCTCGATTGGAGAATCGCCGGTAAAATAGGCACTCGCGACGAGTATTCCGCCAAGCAGCAGAGCAGTGTCGATAAGCGACAGCTCGCAATCCCAGACACGTTTGCCAGTTTGCATGTCAAGGAAGTGATAATAGAAACCCATATAGCCGGTTGCGTCTGGCGCCTCGCTCTGCGCGCTATTCAGGAAAAAAAGAAGAGTGGTAAGAATTCGCTGAGCGGCGTCGTCACGCGTCATCCAGCGGCGTTCTACAGCTATTGGATACGAGCTCAGCGCGAATCCGACCACTGCGATGCTGCAGGGCGCACCGGCCACAGACCTATCGGCGACCAATCCATTGGCCGAATTGCATTGAGTTAGAAAATAGCCGAATGCCGCGCACTGCAGGGCATTGAGGAGGTCATCGTCTGGCAGCGTAATGAGCTGAGCTGGAGTTTCCGTGTCAATGCTCCGATTCTGAAAGGTTTATGAGCTGTAAACTTCTCTACACCGTGCACCCCTCACAATTCGCTCCGCCCGCCTTCTGCGGGGCCTACCTGGCGCGGTGGACGAAGGACGGGGTGGGCGGAGAGCGCTTTGAAGCCGGGGAAAACGGCGTCGGCGCCGAGGCGCTCTTCGATGCGCAGGAGCTGATTGTATTTGGCCATGCGATCGGTGCGCGAGGCGGAGCCGGTCTTAATTTGGCCGCAGCCCATGGCAACGACGAAGTCGGCGAGGAAAGTGTCTTCGGTTTCGCCGGAGCGGTGAGAGACGATGGAAGCGTAGTTCGCTTTGCGCGCCATTTCCACGGCTTCGACGGTTTCACTTACCGTGCCGATCTGATTGAGCTTGATCAAGATGGCGTTGCCTATTTTTTCGGAAATTCCGCGGGCGAAAATTTTGGGGTTGGTGACGAAGATGTCGTCGCCGACCAGTTGAATGGTCTTTCTCTTTTCCATTTCTGCGGCCGGCGATCTGCCGAGTTCGTGAGTGAGGAGCTTCCAGCCGTCCCAGTCGTCTTCGGCGAGGCCGTCTTCGATCGAAACGATGGGATATTGCTGGACCCAGGATCTCCAGAATTCGACCATTTGCTCGGAGGTGCGCTCGGACTTGTCGGATTTTTTGAAGACGTATTTTTTCTTGTCGCGGTCGTAAAACTCGCTGGAAGCGGGGTCTAGGGCGATGCAGATTTGTTCGCCGGGCTTGTATCCCGCTGCGGTGATGGCTTCCAGCACGCGTTCGACGGCTTCGACATTGGATTTTAGATTTGGCGCGAAGCCGCCTTCGTCACCGACAGCTGTGGAGTAGCTATTTTTCTTCAGCACAGCTTTCAGATTGTGAAAAACTTCGATGCCCCAGCGGAGAGCTTCTCGAAAATTGGGCGCGCCGAGTGGCATGACCATGAATTCCTGGACGTCCACGGAATTATCGGCGTGCGCGCCACCATTTAGAATATTCATCATAGGCACGGGAAGCGTGTCAGCAAAGCCTTCTGACGAATATCTGGCGAGATATTGGTAGAGCGGCAGTTCGAGCTGGGTGGCTGCGGCTCGCGCGGTGGCCATGGAGACAGCGAGAATTGCGTTCGCGCCGAATTTGGATTTGTTGCCAGTGCCATCGGCTTCGATCATGCGGCGATCGACGGCGCGCTGTTGGGAAGCGTCCATAGCAACGATGGCTTTGGCGATGCCGTTGTTCACGTGGCCGACGGCTTTGAGCACGCCTTTGCCGAAGTAGCGGGATTTATCGCCGTCACGAAGTTCGATGGCCTCGTGTTCTCCAGTAGAGGCGCCGGAAGGGACGGCGGCGCGGCCTATTACGCCGCCTTCCAGACCTACTTCGGCTTCGACTGTGGGATTGCCGCGTGAATCGATAATTTCACGACCGCGGACGGTGATAATTTTTGTGGACATCGTGCCCCCTGAAATGTTTTCCCTGAAATTAATGCGGAAGACATTCTAAGCTTTTACGAATCATAAAATACAGTTAAGCAATGCGAATTGTAACGGAACTGCGGTGCTTATTGCGATGACTTGGGCGATTGCGTTTTGGCGGCAACTAGGGGTTGCGCAAATGTGAAGACGACGATTACTCGCGAAGGGATGGTTGCGCCGAGATGTTTTCCAGGTTCGAAACGCCACTGGTGAATAGCAGTGGTTGCGGAGTCTGTAAACGGGTCGGCGCCGCGTAATATTTTTACGGAATCGAGTTGGCCTTGCTGGGTGATATCGGCTGAAAGAATTACGCTGGACTGAACATTTGCGTCCGGCGGATATTCGGGCTCGACGGTGGCAACAGGGAGCGCGGCACGTTCGGGAGAGTTGCGCTCGCGCGAATCTGAAAAAGCATTTTCGTAATTGTGAGTTTTCGGGGCCTTTGAAGCGGCGAGACGCGGAACAAAATCGAATGCGATTCCGATTCTGGGCTCGTTTGAGTGGCTGTCCTGACTCGCGGGGAGAAATATCCAGGTGCGAACAGACACGAGAGCTTTTTCGAGGTAGGGAGCTTCGCCGTGGATGGTCTGGATGTCTGTGAGAGTTTCAGTGCTATCGATTTGCGCGTCGAGGATAACTTCACCGCCGAAAATGGACTGCGAGGGATAAGCTGCGGGAACTAACGAAAGAGCTGCCGGTACGGAAGAGTTTTGCGCATGCTCGGTGATGTCTTGATGATTTTGTTCTTCAGCGTCCAAACTCGTATGCCAAGTGACGTGTTTCTGCTGAAGTAATGCGATGGCGTAATGAATCGGCAGGATTGCGCCTACCGGCTGGCGCTCCGCCGCGACCATGGCGAGGGAGTTGCGGCCAAACCATTGGCCTTCGACGAGGCCGATGACCTTTTGAGATTCGGTGGAGATTACCGGAGCGCCGCTTTGGCCCAGAACTACTTCGTGGCCGAAGATTAGCAACTCAGTGTCACCCTTTCCCTTTTCCAGTTGAGAAAATTCTGAGTCGAGAACTTCTCCGCGCGCGCGCATTTCTATGGTGGCGTTGAGCGTGTAGGCTTCGCGAGGCTTGGAAGGTAGCAACGCTGCGGTTAGGACTGTGTGACCCGGTAGCGGCCTGTCGGGGCGCAGAGGTAGAAACGAAACTCTGTAATTTCCTGCGAATGGATTGGGCGACACGCGCAGGATGGCTACATCATGTTCACGATCGATGGCTACCAAAGCGGCTTGCGCTATACGAAACTCGGAAGACGACTGGTGCAGCAGGACGTAGGGCTGTCCGCCGTGAAGCTGGCCGAGAACGTGGGCGGCGGTGACGAGGTAGCCATCGCTGTTGATGAAGAAACCGTTGCCGAAGAAAAGATAGTGATAGCCGCGATCGGAGGCGGATTGATCGACTGGATAAATGATGGGGCAGACCGCGTCGAACAACTTTTCGTCATCCGCGATTGGCGCTGCTTGGCCCGATGCGGAGATCGCGAGCCACACAACAGCAAAAGCCCCCACAACCCCACCCAGGATTTTTCGGTATGTTTTCATTGGAGATTCGAGAATGCCGGGATCGCTACGCGACGCACTTTGTTAAGTAACCTTAATTAGCATATCTGGTTAAGCGGAAAGCGCTACTTGTCCGTTGGGACAGTTACGTCGGAATTGATAACTGTAGACTTCGGAGTCGCCCGGGAGAATCTCAGAAGACGCGTGTGATTTATGACTTTAGAGAGAGCCTGCGGGGAGATTTGCGGCGCGGGCTAGTAAAGCGGGGAGATCTTTTTGCGTTGCTATTGGAGTCTTCTTTCCCATTTCGCTTTCCAGTTGGCGGCGGGCGGCTTGTACGGTTTGTAATTGGGCTGGGTCGGCGCTGGCGAGAAGATTTTCGGCGCGAAGAAAGCAGGCGTAGGCTAGGTCTTTGGGCAGTTGATGGCGGCGCAGAAACTGGCCGTAGTTGAACCAATCGAAGCCTTCGGCTAGCGCATCGTCAGCCTTGGCGTCCAGGGCGAGGCTGCGTTGATAGGATTGGGCTGCGGCGGCCGCGTCATTTTTCTTTTCTTGCAAATCGGCCAGGTGAGCCAACGCGAGGCTTTCAAGTTTGGGATTGTTTGCGTTCTGCGCAAGGGTAATCGCGGATTGATAGCGTGTGAGGGCGGAATCGGAACGATGGATCGCGGATTCGTCGTCAGCTAGCTGAATTGTGGCGGAAATTATTTGATCCTTAGTGGTGACGCGAGAATCTTCCGGCTGTGACGCAGCCAAGCGCAAGAAGATTTCCCAATGACGGGCAGCGGTTGCGGGCTCGCCTCTTTGATCGAAAGCCTGGGCTAGGTAAAGGTGGGCGTTCGTCTCATTTGAGTTTACGTCCACCGCTTTTTGCCAGGAGTCGATAGCTTGATCGGGATTGCCGAGGCGAGCGGCAAGTAATCCAAAATTTACCAGCGAATCGACGTCGCGCGGAAATCTTTCGAGAGTCTTTTGGTAGAGCGCGTAGGCATTGTCATAGCGGCCCGCTTCGATCAACGCGCGAGCGTAGGCTTGTTGCAGGCCGATGTTTGCAGGATTGAGGTCGAGGGCTTGCGCCAGGGCGGCGACAGCTTCGTCGTGATTCCCCGCTTTTGCTTCCGCAACCGCGATGCGTGCGTTCAGCGCGCTGTCGTAGGGATTCATGTCGGCGGCGCGGCGGAGAGACGAGAGGTCTGCGTCATTATTACTGAGCGCGAAATGAATTTGGTCCATGCCGCCCCATAGGAAAAGCAAGGCGGCTACTCCCATAGCGAATGCAGGCGCGGCAATACGCCGACCGGACTGCTTTTCGGCAGCGGGCTTTTTGCGCGATGCTTTTTTCGCCTCGGGCTGCGTTTGACCAACAGGCGCGGCCTTGGGGCCCTCCACTAACAGCGAGGCCACGCGGGTGTCGCGCAATTTCCATAATCTGCCGTCGAGAATGAAATGATGGATGTTCACGACGGCCATAAAAATCAAGAAGCTGGTGGTGAAATCGAAATGGAAGATGTAACTCACGAGCCACGGGCCGGGGATGAACAGCGCAATCCCGCCGGCTAGGAGCGTGACGAAATATATTGGCATGCGCCAATTTGATTGGCCACTGGCGCGCGCTTCGCGGCGTTGGTAATAGCTAGTGATCCATATGTATTGCGTGGAGTGCAGAACGGCGAGAATTCCGCTGCTGTAGCGCGTTTGCGGAATTTGATAGGCCGAGCGCAATTCTAGAAGCGTAGGCAAGACAAACCACAGAAATTGCGTTATCGCTAGGGTGATTGGCGCGATCATTTCGCGAATACCGTGTTTGCGGACCATGCGCTGAAAACCCAGCCAGGTGAAAACTGCGAAGGCTACTCCGAGCGCGAGGCGCACGGCAAAAGTGAACTTTGCGGGAAGGCCAAGTGAAAGAATTAATGGGTCGGTCGAGCCGCCGGTTTCGAAACTTGCAAGTAGCATCAGGTAAGACGCGATGAAGGCAGCGCGGAGCCAGCGGCGTTCGTTTTGAGTAACTTCAGCGCCGCTTCGGCGGGCAAACATCATCAGGAGGCCGTAATTCTGTCCGCTGTAATGCCAGGGACTCCAGCAGATATAGAGCGTGAAAACCCAAGGGAACAGGCGCGGAGACGCGTGCATCAGGATCACGGTGAGCGCGAGCAGCAGCGTGATGTGCAGCGTGAAAAATTTGTATTTTTCGAAATTTTCGCGCGTGTGATAGGCGCGATAAATGGTGGCCATGAAGTGCGGGTAGTTGAAAACGAGGGCGAGCGCGTAGAAAACGACGACCCAGGCGTGGGTATGCGTGGGCGCCATCCACATGGCCAGGGCTAGAAGCGGGGCAGACCAAGCGCCGCAGCCTACGAGCAGGTCTAGCCAGGGGCTGTAAATCCAAGGTGTACACAGCTGGGTAGCGCCTTGTGGAGTCGCTGGTCCGGCACCGGTTGAAGCCGAGATGGTTTCCGTATCTACGAGCGTGCTCAAGCTAGATGTCTCTTGTCATGAAATACGAAGCGCGTGCCTACGGCTGAGTTGGTTGCCATTGCTTCAAACAGAAGATCCCTGTCTGCCGACAGGCAGGCCTCAAGGCGTGCGCAAAAGGCACGTTTCGGGATGACAACGTAAAAACAAACTGGCGCTAGCATCATCGAAGTTTACTTCCGCTCGAAGGTTGTGGCGGGACGCAGTCACACGCGCATGTAGAAAAGGTAACTTCGGTTGGGCCACAGAGCGCGTTCAGTAAGACGCGCTCAGCTCGAGGCGAACGAAGCAGAGCTGGTTAGATGCGTTTTGCGGCTTGGGACTTTCCCAAGACGAAAACGAAGACGCCCATAGCGAGAAGCAAGATTGTGAGGCCGATTATTTTTACGACGACTAAAATTTTGTGGGGATCGTCTTCGGCGGGGAGCACGGAGAAAGCTATGGTGATTAAGGTTGTGGTGAAACCGAGGACGCCTACTATTTTTGCGACCGGGCTGCCGCCGGGAATTCGCATTACATCTGGGCCGGGAGGCTCGCGCTGCAAGCGTATCAGCGAGGCGAACACGAAGAGGTAGGGTATGAAATACGAAATGATTCCCATGCTTACGAGAACTTCATAGGCGCCATAAACGCTGGTTCCTGCTTGGCCGAGAAAGATGAAAAGAACGCCGCAGGCGGCCTGGACGAGAAGGGCGATATATGGCGTACCCCACTTGGAATGGATGCGCGCGAAGGCTGGGGGGAGATAGCGATCGAGTCCGGCGACAAAAGGAAGGCGAGCAGAAACTGCAAGCCAAGCGCCCATCGCACCCAAATTGCTCAGGGTGATTAGCAAAGCGGCGAACGAAACGATTCCGATGGCGATGGCGCCGGAGACGCCGATGCGTTCCACTGATTTGGAGATTGCTTGCATGATTCCCTGCAGGCCGCTCACTTGGTTGGCGGGGAGCGCGATTAAGACGGCCACGGTACCGAGGATGTATCCCGTGGTGACGAAGGCTCCGCCGGCGAGCAATCCTCGCGGAAGATTTTTGCGCGCGTCGTGGACTTCGTCTCCGAGAAAAGAGGCGGATTCAGAGCCGCCGAGAGCGAAAACGATGGTGGCCATGAAGAGCACATCGTGAAAACGCATGTGCGGAATCATCGTCGTGTGCGTGAAGCTGGTGGCCGAGCCGAAGCGATGGAATGCAATACCGGCGATGGCGAATAAGATTGCGATCGGCAGCCAGGTGCCGATCCCGCCGAGGTTATGCAACCACTTGCCCACGGAAAGGCCAATGAGATTTAGAAAAGTTGCCAGCGCAAGACCGAAAAGAGCGAAAAGCAGAAAGTAAGTTTTGTTATTTGAAAGCGATTGCCAGCGAGCGGGACCTATATACAGCGCGTTGCTGGCCGTGAAATAAAGTATCGCGGGATAGTAAGGAAGATTGCTGGCCCAGTAAGTCCAGCCGGTAAGGAAGCCGGGGAATTCTCCGAACGCGCGTTTGGACCAAACGTACAGGCCGCCTTCCTGCGGGTAGCGCGAAGAAAGTTCCATCACTGAGAGCGCGAGCGGAAGATAAAACGCGGCCCAGGCAGTCAGCCAGATGGCCACGGCGCTGGCGCCGACTGTTGCGGCCGTCGCAATCCAGCGGAGGCTGATGCCGGTGACGATGTAAAACAGAACCAGGTCGCGAAAACCCATCGTCCTCCGCGGACGATTTGAGTTTTCGTTTTCGCTAGTTGTAAATTCCGCTGGAGCCATCGGCTTTAGGCGGACATCATGCTCCGAGAAGATTCAGAAAGCGAGAGCGTTTCCCGGGCCGCGTTAGGTGGCCTTTCCGCTGGCCTTGCGCTTTTCGTCGTGTCCGTAGTATTCGTAGGCGGACATTGGTTTTTCGCCACCTTTTTTCCAGACGCGATCATCCGCGGAAATTTTTCCCAGAGCGCGAGCCATTTCACGAATGTGTGTGGCCACCGCGCCGCAACATGCACCGATGTAGTTCACTCCGATTTCGCGGGCTTTGGTTGCGTAGGCGGCCATTTCGCGACGGGTGAGCTGGTAAGGTTCGAGCTGATCGGGAAACGCGGCGAGACTGGTAAAGTCACGATGCTCGTGCGTGGTGCGGTAGGCCACGGGTTGGCAGCCGATATAACCTTTTACCGCTTTGCGCATTTCTGCCATCAGGGGCAGGGTGTGTTCGGGACTCCGCAAGCAGTTGATGCCGACGATGTCCGCGCCGGCATCGGCTAAGGCTTTGGCGACGTCGGCGGCTTTCTTACCATCGGGAGTAATGTCTTCATTTTCGAAACAGACGGTGACCATTACCGGTAGCTTTGTGGCTTTCGCGCGCTCGACGGCTAGGAGAGCTTCGCCGAGAAACGAAAATGTTTCACCGATGATGAAGTCCACACCTTCGGCTACTTGAACGTCGAGTTGTTCGTCGAAAGTTTTGCGCACGCGATCGGCGGCAGCTTTGTCATTGGGCTCGTACATCCATGTGAGACTCAGGTTTCCAGCGACCAGACAGCGGTCTTCGGCGGCTTTTTTCGCGATGCGAACGGCGGCGCGATTTAATTCCTCCACACGCTCTTCCATGCCGATCGTTGCGAGCTTGTCGCGGCTGGCGTAGAACGTGAGTGCCTGCAAAACTTCGGCGCCGGCGTCACGAAATTCGCGATGGAGTTCGAGCAGTGCGTCGGGGTTGTTCAGCGCTACCTCTGGTGTGAACGGACCTGCACGAACTCGACCGCGCTTTTCCAGTTCGAGTAGGTAGCCACCGTCACCTAGAACGGGTCCGTCGGCGAGCTTTTCGAGGATTCCCTTTTTTTGCTGCTTTGCCATTTTGATCTCCTTTCATCGCTAAAATTGCTGTGAGAAAAATCTAGGCGCTGGCCTTCTTTACGCGGCCGCTTTTCCAATCGCGCAAAGCTTTGTGGGCCGCGTTGTAACCTGGGGCGCCGGTGACTCCTCCGCCAGGATGCGCGCCAGCGCCGCAGAGATACAGACCGGCGACTGGTGTTCGATATTGCGCCCAACCGGCGACCGGGCGCATGAAAAAAAGCTGTTCGAGGGAAAGGTCGCCGTGAAAGATATTTCCTTCGGTAAGGCCGTAGGTGCGTTCCAGATCGAGTGGAGTCAAGACTTGGCGCGCGATGATTGAATTTGGAACGTTGGGCGCGTACTCGGCAATTTTCTTTACTACGCGATCGCCGAGGAGTTCGCGCTTCTCGTCCCAGGTGCCTTGGCGCAGGCGATAAGGAACGTACTGAATAAAGGTGGTCATCACGTGCTTGCCTGGCGGCGCGAGGGTGGAATCGATATTGGAGGCGACCACGCAATCGACCCAAAGCTCTTCGGGAATATCGCCGAACTTCGCGATGTCATAGCAACGTTCGGCAAATGCGAGCGAAGGAACCAGGGTGAAAAGCGCGCGCTGCGGCGCCAGCCAGGCCCGCGGCATGCCGGTGACGCGAGGTTCTTCGCCAAGGACAAAATTCACTTTGGCGCAGGGGCCGTCCATCTTGATGCCTGCGATGGCGTGCCGGAAATCTTCGGGTAGCTGATTTGCGTCTAGCAGGCCTAAGAAAGTGCGCTTCGGATCGGCGTTCGAAAGAACAATACGGCTGGAGATTTCTGTTCCACCTTCCAAGATCACACCGCGGGAAATTCCGTCGCGGACATCGATCTTGGCGACGGGAGAGGAGGTGAGAATCTCCACGCCACATTTACGACCGGCGGCTGCGAGTGCTTGGGTGATGGCGCCCATTCCGCCGATTACGTGACCGTAGAAGCCCTGGACTTCGCCATCTCCGCCGCCGAGCAAATGAAAGAGCAGGCCGAGAGCCGAGCCCGGGTCGTAGGGGCCTCCGTGTTTTCCATAGAGACTGTTGGCGAGGAACATCGTCTTCATTTTCTCAGACTCGTAATTGCGATCGAGAAAATCGCCGAGGCTGCCGGTTAAGAAGGACACTAGCTGAGACACTTCCGCGCTTGTCATGCCGCGGAATCGTTTGCCTACGCGCAAGAGCTCCCAGAATCCGTCGGCGCCGTGTAGCGAAGGTTCGGGGGGCGGCTCGAGAAAAAATGGCTGGAGGTAGCGCGCCAGTTTTTTCAATTGCTGGTCCACGCGAACGAAGGTTTCGGCATCGCGCGCGGATAATTTTCGAAACTCAGCGACCGCGCGATCGCGATCGGCCCACCAGGGAACGACTTGCCCGTCCGGAAAAGGAACCAGCAAGCTGGGATCGCAGGGCACCATGCGCAGACCGTGTGCACCGAGGTCTAGATCGCGAATCACGGTGGGACGCAGCATGCTGGCGATATAAGAAGTGGTGGACGCGCGGCAACCAGGCGCGATTTCTTCGGTGACGCAGGAGCCTCCCACGATTTCGCGTCGTTCGAGAACGAGGGTGGAGAGGCCTGCGCGGCCGAGATACGCAGCAGCAGTGAGGCCGTTGTGCCCGGCACCCACGACGATTGCATCATAGGACTTGCGCGAAGGAGGCATTTCGTTTAGTATGACCGCCAGTCAGCAGTAATGCGGTGGCACCTACATAGCATATATGGGGGAATATTCCAATGACAGCTTCAGTCAATGACCTTAGGTCACACCCACACATTAAACAACGCCGGGCCATTCTGGAGCCGCCAATCGCAGGAAAAACTCAGCGGCATCCGCGCCTGGAAGCAAAACGTGAGCGCATCGTGAACGCAGCGATGCAGCATTTCGCGGAACATGGATATCACGCCGCTCGCATCGAGGATCTTTCCGCGCAGTTGGGCGTGGCCAAGGGTTCTATCTTCCAATATTTCGGCAGTAAGGGCGGCTTGTTTCTGGAAGCTTACAAAAAAGCGGTGCGGTCTTTTCCTACGTATCTGGATTCCCCTTCGCAAATTCGCGAGAGAGGATTTTTTGAAATTTTGCGCTATTGGCTGCTGAGAACGGAGCGGCTCGTTCGCGAAGATTGGATTCCTTATCGCGTGGCGTTGCTGGGAAATTACGGAGTGGATCTTAGTTTGAAACGCGAGATCAACCGGTTTCTGCTGGCGGAAGATCCCTATGGCAGCACGGCATTCGTGCGTCTGGGGATTGCGCGCGGCGAGGTTCGGTCTGACATTGATTCGACACTGATCGTATCGATTCTGGACTGGACCATGGAACGTTTTCAAGACGCACTGCTCACCGAGGAACTCGATCCCGGACTTTTTCCGCATCCCGCGGACCCGCAGAAAAATCAGATGCGCATCAATCAGTTTCTGTTGGTGTTGAAAGGCGCGATAGGCGTGTAAGAAAAGAATCGTGCGTGGTTGCCGCAGCCGACAAAAATCGATAGGAGAAATTGCATGGAGCAGACGGTGAAAGAAATTCTCGCTTCTTACAATTCGTCGGCGCCGCTGGCTGAAGCGCACACGATTCCGGCCCCGTGGTACACCGATACGCGCATCGCCGATCTGGAGTTGCAGAACGTTTTCTCGCGGACGTGGCAGGCGGTTGGGCGCACGGAGCAAGTTGCAAAGTCGGGGCAGTATGTTACGGCGACGGTGGCTGGCGAGCCGGTGGTGGTGGTGCGCGGAAGCGACAATAAGTTGCGCGCGTTTTTCAATGTTTGCCGGCACCATGCGATGACGGTGATGAACGAGCCCTGTGGACACACACCGCACCTACGTTGCCCGTACCATGGATGGACTTACAATCTGCAAGGCGAACTCCGCGGAATGACGGAATTTGAGGGCGTTCGCGATTTCGAACGTTCGCAAAATGGGTTGGTGCCCATACGAGTTGAGACCTGGGAGAAGTTTGTGTTTGTGAATCTCGATCCGCATGCGGGGTCGCTCTTAGATTTTCTTGGCGCGCTGGTGAAGCTGGCGCAGCCGCTCGGGTTTGGCGATTTGAAATTCGTGGAGCGGCGCAGCTACATACTTGATTGCAACTGGAAAGTGTACGTGGACAATTTTCTGGACGGCGGATACCACGTGCCGCACATGCACAAAGGGTTGAACAGCG
Organism: uncultured Acidobacteriota bacterium; assembly: GCA_963714785.1. Classification (GTDB taxonomy): domain Bacteria; phylum Acidobacteriota; class Terriglobia; order Acidiferrales; family UBA7541; genus Palsa-295. The sequence goes on along the minus strand of CAVQQE010000010.1, from coordinate 489,909 downwards.
TTTTGGACTACACGAATTACACGATTGAAAATGTGGATCGCTGCTGCGTGCAGTCTAGCCCGGTGACGGTGGACAGTTCATCCGAGGCCAGCGCGGCCAACACGCGCAAGGGCGACCGCGCCTATTATTTCTGGCACTATCCCAACTTCATGCTGAATTGGTACGAAGGATATTTGGACACCAATCTTGTGCTACCGATGGGCGTTGGTCGCTGCGAAGTGATTTTTGATTTTTATTTTGGCGACACGAGCGAAGCGAATATGGCCTACGTCCGCGAAAGCATGGGAGTGAGCGAGATCGTACAACAGGAAGATATTGTGATTTGCGCCGGAGTGCAGCGCGGGCTCAGTTCGCGCGCGTATCACGCCGGGCGCCTTTCTGTGCGGCGCGAAGCTGGAGAACATTTGTTTCATCAGCTGTTGGCTGCCGATTTAAAAGATACGCGGGCGGCTGTCGCGAGATAATGCTGGACTCCCGGCGATGGCGCCATCAAGGAGCTGACTTTCTCGTTTCAAGCCGCGGGAAATTTGCCGTCAGAGGCTACCGGGCACGAACATAAGCTCGTCATTCGCTTTGAAGACAACGATCACATCACTGAAGAGTGGACTTGGCGTAAGAATAGGAAGGATACGCCAATGATTTGTCATTTCACGCGCAAGAAGAGTTGATCGAACCAGCTAGAGCTAATCGAAAATGACGGTCTTGTTGCCGTATAGCAGGATGCGATTTTCGATGTGCCAACGGACCGCGCGAGAGAGAACAACCTTTTCGAGGTCGCGGCCTTTCTGAATCAAATCTTCCAAGGTATCGCGGTGGGAAATTCGCACGACGTCTTGTTCGATGATGGGGCCATCGTCGAGAACTTCGGTCACGTAATGGCTAGTGGCGCCGACGAGTTTCACGCCGCGTTCAAAGGCCTGGTGGTGCGGTTTGCCGCCGACAAAGGCGGGCAAAAATGAGTGATGGATGTTGATGATGTGGTGCGGCGGGTACTGGCGGATGAAATCCCTGGACAAGACCTGCATGTAACGCGCGAGGACGATTAGATCGATCCCGTGAGGGCTGAGTAGATCGAGTTCGCGGCGTTCGGCGTCGGGCTTATTTTCTTTTGTTACTGGGATTACGTGCAGAGGGATTTTGTAGAAGTCAGTCCAGCGGCGCACGTCTTCGTGATTGCTGATGACGAGGGGAATCTCGCAAGCAAGTTCCCCGCTGTGTTGGCGATAGAGCAAGTCGCTGAGGCAGTGATCGTAGCGCGAGACAAAAATAGCAACTTTAGGACGATAGCTGGAAAGCGCGACGCGCCATTTCATGCCGAAGCGGTCGGCAACAGGCTGGAACTTCTTGGCGAAGTCCCGCATATCGATGGAAAAACCGGCCAGATCCCATTCCACACGCATTAAGAAGAGATTCCGTTCGAAGTCCTGGTGCTCGTCGGCGTGAAGAGTATTTCCGTTGGCCTGATAAATAAATTCGTGGACGGCGGCGTTGAGCCCTTTTTGGTCGGGGCAACTGATGAGCAGGATGGCGCTGTTTTTCAAAACATACTCCGAATAGCGTTTCGTACCGCAGATCTATTGATGATCTCTCGGAATAGTGTCGTCCCAGCTTTTCTCGCGAATTAGTTTGCCATTCTCGGTGAGATGGCGCTCGGAATGATAATAAAAATTCTGCAGGTCGCTGCTGAGATCGATGACCACACTCCAGACCAGAGTTCGGCCAGTCAATTCGATCGTGGTGGAACCTTCAGCGTGGACCGAGCTTTTTTCCGGATGGTCATCACCGAGGACGTAAGTCATCTGCTCGTGATCCTTCATGCGGCCCCAGGGATATTGGCTTGCGTCGTCTCCAATCCAGGAAATGCGCGTGATGCCAGTGAGCAAATCGTGTGTTTCGGTCCAGACCTGAGGCGGCCAAGTATCGCCTTCGGATTTCACACTTTCGAGAGGCAGCGTTTCTTCAGGCGCGGAAAAATGTGGACGGGTAGGCGGTTCCAGCGGGACGACGGGAAGTTCAAATCGCGAGGCTGCGCTGCCCCCGAGTTGCAGGGACGCCGTCATCGGGAAGGGTGTAGGCCAAATCATGGGCCAGATCGCGTTTGATACAGCGAGGCGAATGCGATGTCCGCGCTGAAAAACCCAGCTCGTGAGATGCAGTTCGATCGGAAGTGAATACGTATGGCCGGGAACGAGATTGGTTGGGTTGGTGCGCGAGTCGCGTTGCGCGCCGCTTTGCCCGGCGCCGGTGACCATGGTTACGGTGCCGTCGGGCGCAACGTCTGAAAGGCGCGCGAACCAATCTGCGAGCGGCGCGCTCGCAGAAACTTGCAAGAGCGCTTTGGGCCATCCAAGAATTGCGGTGTCTTTTTCTAACGGCTCGGAATCGTAAACCAAGCTGAACGCGTCGATGGGACGCTGATCAGTGGTGAGATCGCCCCACCAAAATCCTGCTTCGGCACCGATGGTTGGAACGTACTTTAATTCTTCCGTGGCCGCGGGCGGCGCTGAATCGCGCAGCAAATGATTTGGCGAAAGATAAAGAGTTTCGTTGTGTACGTTGGCTGGGGGGAAACTATTTTCGGCGCGCCAGTCGCCGGGAATCTCCGCGATGTTCGGATCGGGCGGATACCAGTGGCGCATGTAAACTTCGAAACGCGGCTCGTCGAGAATGCCGTTCCGCTTGCCTTTCAGCCAGTAATCCCACCAGCGCGTGGCTTCCACACGCCATTCAATGCTTGGTCCGGGCTGAGCATCGTGTGGAAAACTGTGGTTCCAGGGGCCGAGCAGGGCCTTTACCGGCGCGTTCTTTGCGCGTTCGAGGAATCGGCCGACGCTGTCGCGATAGCCGTCGAGAAAACCGCCGATCATAAAAGTCGGCACTTTGTATGCAGCCAACTGATCGCCCGAGATCGAAGCGCGCTGCCAAAACGCTCCGTCGCGCTGGTGATGAAGATAAAGAAGAAACCAGGGAGTGGCGTCGAAACGCGGCGCGAGGGATTTTTCGTCAGTGGGAAAATCCGGGGCGCGCGTGATGCCGACCTGCATATCCATCCCGAGTTCGAATTCATCGACGTGCATGAGTCCGTCAATGTAATGAATATCGTCGTGGAAGAGATCTTCAGTGGCGCACATCGCGATGATCGCTTTCAGCGCGTGGGGATGCAGGTTCGCCAGTTGAATGGCGTTGAACCCTCCCCAGGAGATTCCCATCATGCCGACGTTGCCATTGGACCACTGCTGTTTGGAAAGCCAGTCGATCACTTCCAGACCATCCTGTTGCTCTTGATCGGAATATTCGCGGTCGGGAGGATTCCCTTCGCTCGCGCCGGTGCCGCGAATGTCAACGCGCGCGGTGACATAACCGCGTTTTACGAAATAGGAATGTAGTTGCCAGTCGCGCGCTAGAGTCCAATCATCTTTGCGGTACGGCAAATATTCCAGGATGGCTGGAAATTTTCCGCCATGCTCCGCGTCGGGCGTGGTTGGCTGGACCGGGGCGTTTGGCATGTAGAGATTCACGGCTAGGCGAATGCCGTCTTTCATGGGAATCCAGGCTTGGACGATTTTTACGGCTTCGTAACTAGCAGGCTGTGGAGAAGGACCTTCTGATGGCGTGACTTCCGTCGGTCCACCGCGAGGTTGAAGCGTTAATTTAAAATTCAGTTCTATTTGCGCGCTAGGTGAAAGCAACAGCCTTTCTTTACGCGCGATTGAGAATCCAAATTCCCGCACTTGGACGTCGTAAGTTCCGGGTTCTAGCTGGATTGCGTACATTCCATCGGCATTAGTTTGGACAGTGTACTTTTCGTCCCACAGGAATTCTATGAATGCTCCGGAGATTTTCGCGCCGGTTGGATCGCTGACAACTCCATGGACAGTGGCCGTGTCGGCTTGGTCTTGCGCCGTGTTCGATGGCCAACTATGTATTTTCGCGCGAAGCGGGAGACAAATTGCTGCAATCAGAATTGCCGCTACACTCGCGAGTTTACTTGGATTCACGTCTTCAAATCCTCTTGGCGTGCAAGGCTACCACACCACGGAGTCCGGTTAGATTTAGGCTGCAATAGAAATGTTGACGCGGAATGACTGGCGGTCGGCCTGCGCGCTTCTTAGAGGATAGCGCGAATGACTCCGCCATCGACCCGGACGGCGGCGCCATTCGTGGCAGAAGCCAGCGGACTTGAGAGATAGACGATCATATTAGCGACTTCGTCCGTGCTCGCGAAGCGCTGGAGGAGGGAGGACGGGCGAATACTTTTGAAGAATTCTTTTTCGAAGGCCGTGGAGTCAGAGCCTTTTTGCGCGCCCATTTGCGAGATGAAAGTTTCGACGCCCTCGGACCTGGTGGGACCAGCTAGTACGCTGTTGACCGTGACGCCGGTGCCAGCGACTGTTTCGGAAATACCGCGAGCGACGGCGACTTGCGCGGTCTTGGTCATGCCATAGTGAATCATTTCTGCAGGGATTTGAACGGCTGATTCACTGGAGACAAAAATGATCCGGCCCCAGTTTTTTTCGCGCATGCCGCCGAGATAGTGGCGTGAGAGGCGCACGCCACTCATCACATTGGCTTCAAAAAAGCGCATCCAATCTTCATCAGGAATTTTCTCAAAGGGCTTGGGTTCGAAAATGCCCATGTTGTTGATTAGGACGTCCGCGGTTCGAACGGCTTGGATCACTTTCTCGCAACCTTCACGATTCGAAACGTCGGCAGCGACGCCCGAGACGTCTGCCGCCGGGTGAGCTTTGCGAATTTCGGCGATGGCGAAATCCACGCGTTTTTGGGTCCTTCCATTGACTACGACCGACGCGCCCTCCGCCGCCAGCGCTCGCGCAGTGGAGAAACCTATTCCTGCAGTCGAGCCAGTTACCAGCGCTTTCTTGGCTTTCAGTTGTAGCTCCATGGACTCCTCTCAATTTTCGTCTGGATGATGGATGCTCTTGATTGGCACGAAGATTCTAAGCCAAGAGCTTGAGCCGGGCTAATTCGAAGCGAGGCACCTGGAGTCCCCGCCTTCGGCAGGCAAGCCTCGTCGGCCGCAAAAAGGCCTCTGTATGGATGACGACGGTTGCGATTTTTTCCAAATCAGACTGTTGGGGCTCCAGGATCCAGCGACGGAGCAGCAATTGCTGCGAATTACTGTTTCGCGGTTGATTCGAGCAATTTTTTCCAATGCGAAAGATGATTGAGCGACGGAGAGTGCGTGTGGTCAAGCTGGAGAGGGGTGATGGAGATAGCGCCGTCGCGAATGGCAGCCATATCCGTGTCGGGCTCGATGCCCTCCACAAGCTTCTGCTCGTGCAGCCAGAAATAACGGCGGCCGCGAGGGTCGGAGCCGGGCTGAAGCACGTTGCGCGTGATTTTGGAGGATTGCTTGGTGAAACGCACTTCGCCGGTCCACGGATCTGGCACGTTGACGTTCAGCAGAATACCCGGCGGAAGTCCTTCCTTGATGATGAGCGGCACGAGCGTGAGCATAAAGTTCGCGGCCGGAGCAAAGTCGATTTCCTTGGTGCGATAGGAGACCGAAACGGCGATCGAGGGCACGCGATTAATGGCGCCTTCCATGGCGGCACCGACGGTTCCAGAGTAATAAACGTTTTCGCCCATGTTACCGCCACGATTAATGCCGGAGATGACCAGATCGGGCTTCTGTTTGAGAAGCGTATGAAACGCGAGTATGACCGCGTCGGCGGGAGTGCCTTCGATCGAGTATTCATTCTCCGCAATCTGATCGCAATAGATTGGCTGGCGTAGCGTGAGAGATTGCGCAGAGGCGCTACGTTCGTGCGAAGGCGCGACAACGGTGACCTCGCCTATGGGCGTGACGGCTTGGACAAGCGCGCGAAGGCCAGCGGCATGAATACCGTCGTCGTTGGTCACGAGGATACGCGGTTTCGTTAGGTTATCCGGCATGGAAATATCCGCGCGGGCGAAGCACCTTTCGAAGTTCTTCAAACATTACCGAGAGAGGAAGATGGTCGGGACGACTGGATTCGAACCAGCGACCTCACGCACCCCAAGCGTGCGCGCTACCAGACTGCGCTACGTCCCGACCGCATTCGCCTGTCATAGAGATCTTTATTATTACAGAAACACCAAATGAAAGCTCCCGGTATTCGAGTGACTCCGGAAACAGACCTGTAAATTCCTTCGGCAGCACGGTTCTTTAATATCATTTACGAAAGACGAACACGCCGTGGGTGGCGAGTCTTGCCGGGCACATTTTTTCTGTCAGCGGATCGATCCAAGCTGAAACCGATGCTGTGAGACGCCGACATTGCCAGTAGGCGCTTCGCAGCCCTGGGCTGGCGTGGGATTGCGAGCTTACGGGCAGCATATCGACGCTTGCACGGACACCCTTCCCACCGCGCAGAGACTGTGCCAAAAAAACAAAAGACCGGTCGGGCAAAAGGAATTCCTGACCGAACCATCCGATCAGAGTCGCGTTGTGCGAAGTAACGTGTTTGATCCAATTCTCCGGCGAATGTGGAAAGATGTGTGCTCCCGCATCACCACGGATTAGTTCCATCAATATCAGACGGCCTCCGGGTTTCAGCACACGTAACATTTCGCTCAGCGCGCGTGATTGGAATTGAGAAGGAATGTGCTGCACGACCGTAACATCCGCGACACAATCAAATGCGCCGTCCGAAAATGGCAACTGACCAGCCTCCCCAGCTAGTAGCGGTGCAGCAGTGCCGTGTTGGCGCGCAGTGGTCAGCATGCCCGGTGTCGCGTCCAGGCCTGTAGCGTGAAATCCTAGTTGCTCGTAGCGGCGCACCCAGCGGCCCGTACCGCAGCCCACGTCAAGCACCCTAGAATCACGTGAAATCTTGGCCAGGGCCAGAGCACGACATAAAGCCTGGAATTGGAGCTTGTCAATGAGTTGGTTGAACCAGGCAGGGGCAGTTGGATGCAAGACCGGCGCGAACCCAGACGGATCGGCCGAACGAAAATCTTCCGCTAAACCTGCCCAATATTCTCTTGGTGAGTACAAAGCCATGCTTTCTGTCCGACCAACCAACCATTCACCATTTCTAGTCTCGTTTCGAGTTGCTGAGTTCGGTCAAAGTGGGGTCGATATCACCCGCGTTCGAGAACAGTCAAGACAGCGAGAAGCTCTTCGTGCAAATCGAGGAGGAATTTGCGTTGCGCACGCGATGGTGGTTCGCGACGAACGTCAAGCGCCCGCGGATCTGTATGCTCTGTGCCGCTTTCGACTGACGAGCCAATTGCTCCGCCATTCGCGGCGGCCTGATCGGCGAGGTGTTTGCGAGCGCCAGCAATGGTAAAACCCTCGTCGTAGAGAAGGCGCTTGATCTCAAAAACGGTCTCAATATCCTCGCGACGGTACAGCCGATGGCCGCTTGGGCTTTTTACCGGTTGAAGCGTGGGGAATTCCGTCTCCCAATATCGCAGAACGAAAGTCTTCGTTGCTGTCAGGCGGCTAACTTCACCGATGCGGAACAAACTCTTGTCCGGGATGGGTGAGTTTGACGGAGCTTGAGCAGGAGTAGCCATGGATTTCCTTATCGTAGGCTGATTTCGCGCCGTGTCAACCCCCATGAAATCGAGTGTGAAACGTCTCAGAATCGCGTATACAGCCAAAATTGCTGTTATCGGATGCTTTAGCTCGATCAGATGCTCTTAGAATAATGGCCTCGAGAATGTCAACGAGTGAGCCGTTGATATGACCAAGTCGATCTGTTGTTTTGGAAAAGAGTTTTTTAGAGACCAGGTTTCTCTGCGGGAAACCTCGAAATTTGACCTAGTCGAATCGAAGGTAAAGGTCAGACGTTCTTTTCAGTTACTAACTTCATTGATGGATATCTGGCACTAAATTTCGTTTCGCTCCGCGGATGAGTTCCTAAATCGTAACAACATGTTCTAAGCATCGCAATCGGGTGTCGAGTTTATTGACACATCTAAGGTTTTAGGTGGAGGAACAAACTCTCCTCGCCGGATTCGTTGTAAGCGCCCATGTTGGTTGATCGCTCGATATAATTTGTTCTCGATTGCAGTTTCGTAGCGTTGAGCCTGTGGGCCCCCAGAACGACTCCGCTTACAAACGTGGTTCTCTGGAATTATTGCGTACGCTGCCGCGTTCACAACACAAAAGGCGCCCGTAATTTGAGTATCATGCCGACCCGCATCACTTACTCCCTCGGCGAGGCTTCCTAACGAGGCGTTGGAGGAAAGCTGCACCTTCGCTCTTATAACAAATCTCCACGGTCCCGTGGCTTCGTTGGCTACGGCGACGCCGATCCGTCTAACACGTCTCCCCTAGTCCGTGGAGCCGAAATGCGAGTTGCTGAGACCCGAGCCGTTAACCGGGCTCTTCGAAAAGCCTACGGAATCGGGCTTTGCTCGGTTGAAGAACTGGATTCTTTCTCCGGCCCATCCCAATCCTTCGCAGCTTCTTCGCACTCAAACGGACATTACAGCTCGAACGGATCGGGCAACGGCCAACCCCGCTTGCGCGACCAACTCTGCCTTCTGATCCGCCAACACAACCTCGATCCCGCACTCGTGAAGGCCTTCGCTGCCGACTTCTGCGGCACCGCAACGCTTAAAGAAGCTAGCCGAGACCTGGTCAAGTCTTTCATTTCTGAGCTCGCAACAGCCGCAAAAAATGATTGGGATAGCTTGCTCTGTAAAGTCCTGCAGGGTATGTTCCTCGTCCGGGTCGATCGCGCTTACTATCGGTGGCATCCTCAGAAACCGTTCTTCGTTCTCAACTTCGCGATTCTTGAGCCCAAGGATCTCGCTTCCGGCAAAATCTCGGGCCGACTCTACGCCACAACGAAGGCGTTATGGCGATTGAACTGGTTCCTCCGGGATTTTGGATACGACCGCGATTTACTCGAGCGGGACGAAGTAGACGAAAAGGCCCTGCTCGGTCTTGTCGGAGTCTTGCGAACTACCAGGAAAGTGTTTGCTGGCCGAACCTACTTATATCTCGCAGGCTTTGCTCCCTCCAGCGAATGGGAACTTATCTCAAAAGATGCTCGCGAGGGCGTGATCGCAGGAGGTTCCAGTGACGTACAGCTTCACGCAGATTAGCCAGTACCTTCGTTGTCCGCGCAGCTACGGTAGACTGGATGATAGGACTGCATGTTCGTTACCCAGATTAGGAGAAAAAGATGGCAATTCTGGTTACAGGTGGCGCTGGATATATTGGCAGTGTGACTGTTGACCAACTGCGCGCAAAGGACCAGGACGTGGTGGTCCTTGATGATCTCAACCGCGGCCACCGCTCAAATGTGCACCGAGATGTTCCTTTTTACCATGGGCGCGTGGGCGACCGGACGCTTGTGGCACGCATTGCGGCGGAACACAGAATCGAAGCTTGCGTGCATTTTGCCGCGCTTGCTTACGTGGGAGAGTCGGTTTTAGAGCCTGCAAAGTATTTCGAAAACAATGTTGAGCAAGGGATCGCGCTGATGGGTGCTTTGCGACAGGCTGGCGTTCGGCTGATGGTCTTCTCTTCTACTTGCGCAACGTATGGCGAACCGGACCAAATTCTTATCTCGGAGAACTGTCGGCAGTGGCCTACCAACCCCTACGGCTGGTCGAAGCTCGCTATGGAGCGCGTGCTGGAATCCTACGACCGCGCCTACGGACTAAAGTTCGCAGCACTGCGTTACTTCAACGCAGCTGGAGCGACAGAGCGCCAGGGCGAACGCCACGAGCCGGAACCCCATTTGGTTCCGAATGTACTCGCGGCGGCCTCGGGAGAAATAACTGAAGTCTCAGTTTTTGGAAATGACTATCCAACCCCAGATGGAACGGCTATCCGAGACTACGTCCATGTACTCGATCTTGCGGACGCTCATATTCTTGCGCTAGATTATCTCCGGTCTGGTGGCGATTCCGATTTCATCAATCTCGGAACCGGGGCTGGCTATTCCGTTCTGGCAGTGATCGAGACTGCAAGGAAAGTTACTCAACGGCTGATACCGATTCGGATCCAAGCACGACGAGAAGGCGACCCTGCAAAATTGGTTGCAGATGCGAAGAAGGCTCGGACAGTCTTGGGCTGGAATCCCAGCATGTCCGACCTGCCGACCATTCTCCGCTCGCAGTGGGAGTGGCGTCAGAAGCATCCACGCGGCTACGACGACTAAGATACAGGAAGGCCCGGATCGAAGCTGATTTTCAGCGCAGTCAACCCGCGCAGGCCTGCGTTAGCCCGCCATGGCAATGTTTCATCAAGCAAAGCGGGCCGTGAAAGACGGCGCAGCAGCGCGTTGATCGCGATTTGACTTTCCATACGTGCCAAAGGTGCGCCAGAACAGAAATGTGTCCCCAGCCAAATGCAAGATGACGGTTGTCTGCCCGAAGCAAATCCAGACGGTCCGGATCGGGGAAACGGTTCGGATCGCGATTCGCGGCGGCTAAAACCGCCACAACCTTGGCACCCTTCTGGATACTCTTGCCACCAAGTTCCATGTTGGCTGGTGCGATGCGGGCGGTGTGCTGGACCGGCGACTCGTAACGAAGCAGCTCCTCCACAGCGGAGACCACGATCTCGGGATGGTTGCGCAGTTGTTCAAGAGACTCGCGGTTGCGCAATAGTGCCAGGAATCCACTCGCGATCAGGTTTGTCGTGGTCTCATGGCCCCCAATGATCGTCACGATCGTACTTGCGATCACCTCTTCATCCGTAAGACGCTGACCGTCAATTTCCGCGGTCATCAAGGAGTAGATGAGGCCGCTGTTGAGGCGCCTGAGTAGCTCCTCCATGCGGTCGAGAACATAACTCTTCATCTTTTGAAGACTCCGTATGATCTCAGCTCGCGATCGGGATGATGCTGGAAGTTGCCGTGTACTTCAGTGATATCGTTTACCCAGACCCCGAGTTGCTGAGGGTCTTCCGCGGGGACGCCCATCAACTTCGCTGCGAAAAGCGGGAAGACGCCAAAATGCCCCATGGTCACCCACAAAGCAAGAAAGAATCGCAAGGCGTCGAGAATGAAAATAACGGCCTTGGTTCTTGAGACCAGAAACATTGGCCTGTTTCAATTGGTCCTGCCTTCTGGATTTTGCATTGTCGTTGGAATGATCTCTGACGTATCGCTAGAAGGCAAGACGCGTCTCGCGATGCTACCTAGGTTCTCAAAAATTAAGTCCGCCCTTGCTCGCTCCACGAGTGGGAACCACGGCCGGTGCCGCCGCGCTAGCCAGCACATCCGGCAAGCGGAAGAGGATCCCGACTAGAAGCCACAGGTAGACATTGTAAGTATAGTTTTAAAAAGCGGCAGAAGAACACGCCGTGAGCTCCAGTCTTGCCGTGGAGATTTTTTCTGTCGAGGAGTCGTTCTAAGCAGAAACCGACTCTGTTCATTTATCTCCAAACTTGAAACAGTAACCGCACGTACCCCAGGCGTGCGTTACGTCCTGACCGCTTTTGATCAGGAAGCGACATCTCGCGCGCATTCGAGAGAGGTCAAGACAGCAAGGAGTTTTTCACGGAAGTGAGGACGAATTGCCGTTGCACATGCACAGATCGTTTGGGACGAGCGCTTAGCTCCGGTGCATACTCTGCCGTGCTTTTGCTGGCGGAGTTACTTTGAGAAATTCTGTGCTTCCACTCCGTTTACGGTTCGAGTACTCGACTTCACAACACGCGGCCGTTTCATTCCGACCTGCTGTAACGTTTGGAGGTTGTAACGTTGGGAGGTAGTGATGCGAAGAATGCTGTTGTGCACATTGATCTTGATCGTTTCAGGCCCAGGCCGAGCTACTATTGGCCGACTTCAGTCAAACGCCGTATTCGTCAAATCGAGCCTCAAAGATGTAGGCAATTCGGAGACAGATTCTCAATCTACTAGCGAATTGCGTCCGTATATTTACGTGACCTCCTACGGAGCGAAGGGCGATGCCCGCACAGATGATAGGGCGGCAATTCAGTCTGCTATTACTGCGGCCTGCGCTGCTCAAATCGGTGGAGTGAATGTATATCCCGAAATTGATTTCCCCGCAGGTTATTACGTGGTGAACCAGCCACAGACTCCTTCAACAGCTCCGGTTTTCGAAGTGCCGTGCAATCATTTGACGTTCAGGGGCCTCGGTAGCTCTGCTGGCACCCAACAATTTGCCAGAGCTCCGATGCCCGTTATAAAATCCATCCCAGGCTCAAGTCCTAACGCTGCCCCGATTTTTGATTGCCGCTATCTGAGCTGCAATGTAGGAATCACCTTCCGCGATTTAGAGATTGATGGGTACAACAAGGCCCTATGGTTTTATGCCAGCACGGATAACAAGCTCGAGAATGTCAACTTGTCTGTTCAGAAAACGGGAATGGTCGACAACTCGGCTCTCGAACTGACCAATTCGTTCTGGTTCGAATGGCATGGCGGCGAGTGCGTTACCGCCGAAGCACCAGGAATGTATTGTGTCTTGATGACGGGGGACACTCGGCTCTCAAGTGAGGATCCGCTCGTGGGACTGATGGAATTCGATAACTTGCAAGGAATCGGCGGGACATTCCATTACGACCAGCGTGTGAATACCTCTGGCAGCGGACCTGGAACTTTTGTATTCAGAGACATTCGCGGGTGGGAAGTGAACCACACGCCGTTCCTTTATATCACCAATAGCACGGGAAACCCGGGGTCCACCGCTCTTCCGACCTTATCCAGCGTCACTTTTGATAACGTATCATCGTCGGATTCACCTGGCAGGCCCGCCCTCATCGAAGTGAATTCTTCTGGCACCGTCCTGCAGGGCGTCATAATTGATATGTCCATTGGCGGCAACGGCGGATCGCCTGCAATTCAGATAGACAATCCGAGCAGCTCCGTCGTGACGGGTTGTAATATTCGTGCTGGCGGAAGTAGCTTCACTTCCTGGTGGGTGGTAGATTCGAGTGGCAATCCTCAGCCTGGCTGTTCGATCACGAGTGGAGGCGGCTGGGATTTCATTTTAGGGAAACAGGGTGTCGGAAACGGAGATACACGGTTGCGTTCCGACATATTCACGGCTTCCGACTCAAGCGGGCCAGCTATACGCGCTACGTACGCTGGTAAGCGATTTGCCGGCGTCGCTCTGGACCCCGTCCTAGGTTTACTGCTTAATACTGGAAACGATTTCGGATACGGGGCTAGCATTGCGGAAAACGCGCGGGGCAGCATCGACATCCAGTTCCCCAGAATATATCCACCAACGAACGTAGCGGTTTTGCCTGTGGAAGGTGGCTCGATTAGAGCAGGTACTTATTACGCCACGATGTACTCAACCACCGCGAATTGCAATTCAACGGAGTCTGCGCCTTCCATTCAAAGTGCAGGTGTGGTCCTCGCTGGTGCGAAAAATGCGATAAGTCTCACTTGGACTCCGCCGATCGCCGGTCTGAGTAATATTTCTGGTTATTGCATCGCCATATCCACTGCTCCGAATCTAGATAAGGGCATGTGGCAGCCAGACCAGTTTAACTACATATTCATCCCCGGCGCGAAGACCATCCACTATTCTATGTTGGCGCTACCGACGGCTGGAGGTCCTGATTCTGTAGTTAGTACGATGATCCCCGTGCACCGGTTTACTCCCACTTCGCTCGGTGTGAACACCCTCACTCCACAATACAATCTCGATGTCGCGGGAACCGGAAAATTCACGGGCGCGCTGATAATCGGAGGGGGGAGTCCAACAAACAAGATTCTCATGAAAGAGGGCATTATCACGTACACGGCGATTGCAGCACATACTTGTCAGGAGCAAAACTTTAGCCTAACTGGGTCGGACGCAACTGGAGTCGCTATGGCATCGCCGTCAGCTCCCATCGGTGATATTAACCTTTCCTGGTCAGCGTGGGTGGGTGGCCCTGGGACTGTTAAGATACGAGTTTGCAATATTACCGGAACAAGTATTACACCAACGGCAGTTTCGTGGAACGTGAGGGTGGCGCAGTGATCACGTTCATAGATCTTTTTTGGGCGCGTTCGGGTCGTAGAGACAGAGAGCAATTTAGGGGGTCTTTATTTCATCACTTAAGCGGTCGTCACACCGGTAGTTTTCAAAATTGACGCACGCTCCTTTCGTTGAGATGGATGAAGGACGTTCGGCGTACTATCCTGAATTTCTGGCAGACGAAAGAGTATTCCCACCAAAAGCCAAAAGTAAATATTGTTCGTATAATTTTGATAAGCTGATAAACCACCAAAGGTCATTGGATATAAGAGCAGCAATGCGAACCAGAATATTGCAAACGCGAAAGGGAAAAAACGTGTCTGCCGAAGACGTCTCACTGTGCGCCAACTGCAGTACAAGAGCGCACCGGTCCAAAGAATCCACAGAATTGGTGCAACGATTCCCATTTCGACGATCAACACGCCGTATCCCTCTTCAACCCAGAGTTCAGGCACGCGCTGTCCAATAACCTTGGCCACGTATTGTACACCGAGGGAGGCGGTACCGATCCCGTTTCCCAAAACCCAGTTCGGCCTGTTGAACGAATCGAGGAAGTTTTGTAATGGGTAATCCCACGTACGGTTCTCGAGCTGAGATGCGGAGCTGCCGGGCAAGAGCGTCTCTGTATAATACGCGATTCGTGAGCCCGCCTCCTGCGGGAATAGTAAGAGAAGTAGGGCGACAGCCGCTCCACCAACGATGACTGAGCGGCGAATCGCCCTCATAACGCGGTGAACTCGTCGCTGACGCCATGGCGCACCCCATAGAAAACCGACCATGAGAGCTAAGGCACTAATGAGTACAAACATGAACGCCCCTCGATTACCGCAGAGAAGGGTCGCGACTCCTATAGCGCCGATCGTAGAAAAAACAAGGTTGCGTCCGCTCAAACCGCTTAAAAGCAGATATCCGGCCGCTCCCAGTGCTAGGATAAAAGCGAGTATGAGGAATAAATCGAATCGCCCTGCGCTCACAAAGACAGAGTCGGGCAGAGAAAAAATCTGATTGCTAATCGGCGTCGACTTTTCAAGATTGCCGAGATCCTGAAGTTCTGGTGCCAGCGTTGCAGGGTTCAGAAAGGAATTTCCAAGGATAGCCTGGGCTATTCCTAAAGCCGCTATCGAACCGCTGAGGACGGCATTTACCACTAACAGTCTTCTAAGATCCGCATCACTCCGAACAAGGGCATAACCTACGTACATTAGCGGTACATAATAGAAGTAGGTCTTAAAACCTAGCAGGCCATATAGGATGTGAGGCGAATTTGGATTGAACACTTGGACAGCACCCAAAAGAAAGAAAAAACCGAGAAATAGCAAGAAAGGCGGTTGAAAGCGTTTTTCCCGACCTTGGCGAATGGCTACAAAAAGCGAGACGTAGACCAGCGCGGCGAGAATGTCTTTCCCGAAGAAGAGCGCTAACCCGTTGCCCATATATTTCCGGAAGAGATCTTCAAAAAGCATCCAGACTAAGAAGAGATAAAATCCAGAACGCCAATTTCTCAGTATCGTTACAGCAGCAACGACGCCAACGAAGCCGGCTGCAACAAATGTAAGGGTTCGCGTATCATTGGCAGTGATTTCCTGGGCTAATTGCCACGCAATGAAGATACCAAGTACGAGAACGCTTAATGTGATAAGCGTCTGATTTTTGACGGCGGGAACGCGTGCATCTATCATGCTATCAGTTAGAAACCCCGTTCATTTGTTCTGCGATATTTGCACGGATTCTGTAGCTCATAGGAGACGTTCTCGCGCAGTGGTCGGTTAAATCTTCGCTGTTCTCTAACAAGAGTCTCGTCATTTGGCTCTCCTTTTAGCGATGACTCTGATGATTGGCCTAGCGAGAATAGCATCCTTATCGATGGCAGACCCGTCTGTTGCGAATATATCGTAATCAAGCTCCGCAAGCTTCTCGACGGCGATACTGGGATTGCCTCCTGCAGCGGCAACCATTTCGTTGTGAAGCTCAAGAAATAGAATCGGTGAAAACTGCTTCAGTGTGACCGTAGCTCCGCGCAGAACCGCTGCCTCGTGACCTTCCACGTCAATCTTAATGTGGGTAGGAGTTCCGAACTTCAGAGCCATGCGATCAATGGTAATCGCTTGAACCGCCGTCAGTTCCCTCCGAGGTCTTTGGCTAGCGATTTTGAAATACCCGTTTGAAAACACACCGGAACTGAGCATAGCTATCACTCCATCCGCATCGCTCACAGCCGCACGAAAGATCTGAACTCTGTCGGTGCATTTATTCAAAGTTCTCTCAATTCCTATCATCTTCGCCGCTTCAGGTGATGGATCCACTGCGATCACTGTCGCACCGAAATGTGCGGCAGTTAAGCTGAAAACTCCAAAATGCGCACCGATATCATAAAGCAACATATCGTTGGAACAATAAGAAATGAAACTTCGCAATTCCAGACTTTGCTCAGGATCGTCTATCTGATCGCGTTGGAAAATCTTGTAAGCGCGTGGATGACATATTACGGACCAATCCGGCGTAATGGCGAGAGCATCGGAGTTCCCAAGCAAGTAACGGGTAGCATCCCATAGCCATTCGATGGATTTTGAGGGTGAGCGTAGCCAATTCCGTATGCGTCTGGGTACTACTCTACGCGCAGCATTCCGAAGGCTCTCGGCGGCCCGATGTGTTTCACCATTATGACGCTCAATTGATCGAGGTTTGCTCAACGGCCGCAGATCTCCCGATAAACTTGCACGTGTGCCGCAATCATTTGTTCCTCGGTGAACATTGCCGCAATTCGGCGAGAAGCCCTCCCCCGAGCCTCGTCTGCGAGGCGGGGACTGGCAATAACTTTCTCCATGCAGCATGCAAGATCGACCGCGTCTCCTGTCGCAAACGTCATCCCAGAATCGCCGAGGACTTCAGATAATGCTCCCAAGTCGGATGCGATCACTAATCTTCCCCTTTGCATGTTCTCTGCTGCGACCAAACCGAATACCTCCCCCCCTAACGAAGGCATTACGACGGCGGTGACATCTTGTAGAGTCACGTCACACTGCTCAGCAGAAACATATCCGAGAAATTGCACATGACTTTGGACTCCGAGATCGCCCACAAGCTTTTCAAGTTCTTGGCACTGAGGTCCACCGCCAATAACTCGAACTTGAAATTTGTAATTCTTGGCCTTGAGAAAACTCGCAGCTTCAATCAGGATGCGAACGCCTTTTGTGCTAACTAACCGACCGAGAAACACAAAAACAGGTATTGGAGATGTGACGCGACTCTCTGGCACCAAAACAAGGGGTGGCAATCCATGGACGATCGTTTTCATTCGATTCAGTTGCAGTAGCGATCCAAGCCAGGCCGTTGGCACGATATTTGCAGAGACACTCTGGGAAAGCCAACGACGGAGGAACGCTAGCAGCCACATTTTGACGCTCGCTAACCTGCCGAGATTGGAGTTGCAACGAATGCACTGGCGGTATCGGTGAGCCATGAAATGGCCTGGACACGGGGTTTCCGTAGGTTCATATAGAAGCTGACCATTGGGACAAATAGATTGAAAGCCATGGTGTTCAATCACCGCCGGTTTGCGGATCAGCAAGGCGATCGCGCTCGGCAGTAGGCTAGGGCCTGCCATGTGGAGGAGGTCAGCCTCGCGAATGAGCCGCACCAACTGTCGGAATCCCGGTTGCCGCACGACTCGGAACGGAAAAGCCGCGTCGTTCATTCCGCTTGCGGGTGTTTTCGTTACAAGCGTAACCGCAATTTCCTCACCCGGATGATTTGCCTTCCATGCGGCAAAGCCTCGTGCCAGGATCATTGTTATTGTTTCCACTCCTCCGACTGATGGAGCCCAGCTGTGAGCGTAGATAACCAGTTTCATGGACAGCTCACACCGAGCGCTTGAAACGAAACGCACGGCTCCAAAGTCAGGTTTCGAATGCCGCTAGTTTCCTTGTTTCTGAGGAAAACTCTTTTAGACATGTTCAGACTTGCAATCCAATGTTTCTAGGAATTTTTCGGCAATAGACTCCCAAGAGAAATACTTTTGTGTCGCCATTCGGTTTTTCTCATGCATTTCTTGCCAACGAACTGGGTCGGTGAGCACATTCACGAGGGAATTTGCCAACGCGTCGGCGTCATGATAGGGGACAAGCTCAACGCCGGCTTCGGCAATGGGGGTATCTTCGGACGCTCCCGCATAAGCGATTATTGGAAGACCGCAAATGATCCCCGCCAACGCACTGCCTCGACCGGGGAATAGTTTCCCTCGAACACATAGCATTGCGTCGCATTCCGCCAAAACGCGGCTAACTTCTGCCGCGGGGCGCAGGCCGAGGTTAGACACCTTAACCGGTACACCGTCAAACGCCCGTCCAATCGCTTCTGTAGCTTCCGACGTCCCTCGGCCCAGGAATACTACCCTAAGTTGCAGTCCGCGATCACACCCCAGACGGAGCGCATGCGAGATATCTTCCACTTCCCGACGAACATTCGGCGGATCGCTCAAACAGAAAATGGCTATAGTTCTTCGATTCTGGCCGTCGATCCGAACTTGAATCGGAAGTTCAGGAACATTAGCGCCGATAGGAATGAAGACGGATTTTTTGTCTTTTCCTGGCAGCCAGCCGATCAACTCCAGCGGGTCGACGAAGATACCCCTTTCCGCTTGGCGATAGAGTTTGTGAATGACCCAGTCCTGGCACGCACCGCGGGTGCGATCAATCCAGCGAGTCGGAGCTTCACTCTGGCGGCGCGCTTCATGAAACACAACGGCACAGCGCACTCCGCGGCGCCGAAGAATCGCGAGCGCGGCAACCGCTCCAAGCGGAAACCCGCGACGAGACCATGAAAGCGATGTGTATTGCACGAGAACCCATTGACTGCGCCATTCGACGCCTTGGCGCCAAAGTTCTCGTAATCCGCTGAGCCATCCGTTTTCTGCCCAGCGCATTCGCGCGATACTCATACAGACCCCGCGCGATTCTAATGCGCGCGCGAGAAAGGTGCAGTAATCCGCCACGCCATCGGTAGGCGAGTCCGGTCTGCCTAGCAGAGCGATGCATTTCACCGAATTAACTCGGCGTTTTGTGTCTGAATGCGGCATCCTCTCTTCATTCTACCTCTGGTGTCCGATTTCAACCTCGGGTGCCACCGCAACGATATTAGAAGCCGGCAAGATCTGATCGCGCAGGCGGAGGATTGGATACTCAATCAGTTTCGACATCACCGTCCCGATTACTAGACTTCCAAGAAAATAGACCGTGAAGCGGCCGTATGCTCCGGTCGGAAAACCCAGTGTGCGCCGCATTAACCCCGGCAACCAAGCACCAACGGGCCCATGCCACAGGTAGATCGAATAGGAATACATGCCTACAAAAGCGGCCGCGCTCCCGACAAGTTCCACAGGTCTTGCCAATTTCTCCGAAAAGATGCCGTGAACGTAGAGACTCAAGAGCAGAACGCCGGTGAATCCCAGATAAATGAAGGAATATCCAAAAGTGGCAAAAAACTTGCTGTCCCGATCGTAGAAATATGCAAATGAGACCAACGCTGCCGAAACAGCCAGCATGGCGACACGATTGCCCGTAGGGCGCATTAGTTTCTCAAGAACCGTCGGGCGAAAGTGATACAGATAGCCGATCAGAACGCCGGAAAAAAGCGCATCCATACGGTTATGGGATGCGATATAAGCCATCTGGAAGTTCGGCGCCCCAATAAATATCGAGGCGGCGCGAGAGATTACACAGAACATCGCTATGGTCATGGCTGCCCTGGGAATAAGCCGAAAGGGATTCTCGCGCTTATCCGACAATCGCAAAATAATGAGTAGAAAGATAGGCAGGAAAATATAAAATTGTTCTTCTACCGCCAGTGTCCAAGTGTGATCCCAAACTCCCTGCTTGTAATTCATAATAAAGAAAATTTCATGGAGATACTGCGCCAGCGTCGGATGTTTATGAAACACGAGCTGCGCAGCGACGCCCGTAATGAGGAGGAAGATGTAGAAAGCCGGATAGATCTTTAGCCCGCGCCGGATGAAGAATCGCTTGAAACTGATTGCCTGGCGTTTTTTGTACTCGCTGAAGAGCAGACCGGAAATCAAGAAGCCGCTTAGGACGAAGAAGAGATCCACACCCGTCCACCCCACGCGAGTAAAGAACGTCCAATCGCCCGAGTGATGGAGAAGCACGGTGATAACGGCCACACAGCGGAGAATGTCCAGCCTTTTGTTTCTCACCAGAGCACATATTGGTTGGACAAGTCTGTCACAGGCTTGTACGGAATTAACGATTTACAGCTTGCTGAACTGCCAAGGACAACACCATTTCCAACTTTCGAACGACATGCGCCCAGGTGTAGCAACGCATTGTCCGTTGTGCTTCTAGTCCGATTCGCTTGCGCAATTCGGCCGATTCGCAAAGCCGCTCGGTCGCCTCTACCAAGCTCTCCGAGTTGGCCGGTGGAACGAGCAGGCCGTTGACATCGTCATTGACAACATCTGCCATTCCGCAGGTCTCGGTGGTGACAACGGGCATCCCTGCCGCCATGGCTTCCAGGAGCACCAATGGCATTCCCTCCATCAAGGAAGGGAAAACGAAAATGTCGTGGTTTGCGTAAATTTCCGGCATGCTTTCGCGTTTGACGAAGGGGACAACACGAATCTTGCACTGAATGTCTCGCGCGAAGAGTCGTTTTACTTCCTGCTCTTCGCATAGACAGCCCGCTACCGTCAGCTCGATGCCTGGGCGGCGCTGAATCAAGGATTGAAATGCGTCCGCCAGATAGTAAACACCTTTGCGATCAAGCCAAGTACCGACATATAGAAGGCGAATCGTGTCGCGACGATCATATTCTCGAGTTGTAAAAAAACGCTCGTCTGCCCCATTGGGCACATACCTCAAACGGCCGGGCTCGCAATCAAGTTTGAGCTCGGGATAGGTCCACGCTTCGCGATTAGAGGCAACTCCGTAATCTGCCGTTTTAATCGCAGAGTTGTGTAGCGTCTGGATATAAAACCGATGCCATAAACGGTTTTTCCAGCCGAAATTCCAGGCCCGTCCCTTAGAATGCTCTCGCCGCATAATGTGGGCGTGCCGCTCGACGATTCCCTGCATGGTGAACACGTACGGGGGCGTGCTCTTCCGGCCAAAAAACTTGCGACAGGCGCCGTATACGAAGCCCAAAGGAACGTGGATCTCCACGACGTCGTACTTCTCTCTCGCGCGGAATATGCGCCGGGCTACGCGAATGGAGAGAATAACGGTCTCGAAGCGTCGCGGCCAAGCCGGCTTGTCCAAGATGTCTGCACGAAACCAGCAGTCGACGTGGTGTCCGAGTTTCTGGAGTTCTCGAGCGTGATTTAGTAAGACAGCAGCAGTTCCCGCTTCCCAATCCCGCGGCACGTCCGTGACAATAAGGATTCTCACGGTGTACCACCCTCGGGTCCAATCGCTAAACGCGTCAGGTATTCTTTCGTCGAACTATATCGTATCGAAGCTATATTTCCTGGCAATGCAACGACGCCTCGGACGGTGCACAAAACCCGCTCGTTATCTATCATTGGCTGTGGCGCTCAACTACGAGGAGCGAATGAACTTCCTCTGCGATGCGCCAGCCGGGGGCCAGGCTCGTGCGAAACAGGCGGTTAACTAATTTCACCGGGCCATAATCCGGGCGCGTCCAGCCGCCGGGAAAAAGGCATGCATCGTGGAAAATTACAACGCCACCGGGCTTCACAAAACGGCTCCAATCGTTCCAATCGCGTTCGACTCCGGCATCGGAGTGGTCTCCATCGATTACAATTAAATCAATCGGCGCTGTCCATTCGCGGACAGCATAGTAGCTGAATTTTTCAATCCACACGACTTTTCCACGCGAGCAGCTGCCGACCGCCCCATGCGCTGCGCGCTTCATAAAGTTTAGTGCAGAAAAACGACTAAGGTGGAACGGATCGATCAGGTGAAGGGTTCCATCGGCTGACATTGTCTCGCGCAGGGCGAGCGCCGAGACGCCTTCGGCCACTCCAATTTCAACCAGGGTTGAGCGTCCTTTGGCCCAGCGGCGCAGCGCATCATGTTCGGCGGCAGTATGTTGGGCCAGAGCAGGCCGCAAACGCAGATAGGCGTAGAACGGGTGGCGAAGCAGAGGAACCAATTTGTTGCCATAATCCTCGAGGGCATCCGATTCGCGCGGCAGACTCAACACTGCGTATTTCAATTTTTCATTCCTGGGATATCGCGCTTCACATCGTCCACTTGGAGAAGCGTTCTGGCGATCACCGTCATGCCGCCTCCCTTTCGCACTCCGCATTCGAAGATTGCTCTCTGAGCGGCGTTGGTGCTCACGTACAGAACTCCTTTGATCAGAGGATAGATTTGCTCTACGCTAGTTATTCAGCGGGAGAGCCTTCGAAAGCACATCCGCCAAATTCTGGATGGAGTGGCTTTGGGCTATTTCGATCCGCCGGCGTCTTTTGGGGCTGTCGGGAGACTCATGAAGAGCCAGTCTCACGGCTTGTTCCAATTCCTTTGCGGTGTCACCAAGATAAACGAGGTCTCCGAATTCCCTTAGTTCCAGTATCGGCGTCGCAACCACGGGCAGTCCCAAAGCAAAGTATTCAAAGAGCTTTAATGGAAGACAATGAAGTTTCTCCTCGGCAAAACAGTCGTAAGGCATGAATCCCACGTCAAAGCCCCTCGCATACTTCACCAACTCTCGGTTGGATTGCCATGGCAGGGCATGCACGTTTGGAAGCGGGAGCGTTTTGTGCGGCCCCACGGACACGAAATGCCAATCTGGACGAAGTTGCAAGAGCTCATTTATCAGCGGCTTGTTGACTTGCTGGTATGCCGGACCCAAGTATCCGAGCCGCGGTCGAGGAATTGAGTCGAGAGCAGGCGAAGGTTCCAACGCCGACCCATCCACGCTTCGAAAATTGCGCAGGTCGAGAACCTGCGGAATCAATTGGACTTTCTCACCGAAGCGCGCCCGTTGTTGGTGATAGACGCTGTGAGGAATGGCTAACGTGATATCCGAGGCTCGAACATGACTCTCTGCGCTTAGCTCTCCATAGTCCATCTGTATGTGCACTAGAAAGAACTTACCGCGAAAATGCGACAGAAGGGAAAGCCGATCCCCAGGCACACATAATAGAAGATTGGATCGCGTAACTGCAAAGATACTGCCTTTTCCAGGATCTGCTTGGCAACAAATCGTGCCTGCATATTTTGCAGGAAGGCGAGGCGATTCAGTCGCTCGGCCAAGAAAGCTGGACGGAAAGCGAAGATTCCGGGTTCAACCTCACGCAAGTCAGATTTCGGCTTTCGAAAAACGGAGACCGGACTCCCGCAGTAAAGCACCCGAGCGCCAAGATAATTTAAAGCAAGCGCGATCCTTTCAGGCACATTGAACGTTTCCCAGGTCCAGCCAGAGTAGACGATGGCATCCCTCATGATTTCCCCGTTCCTTGGGAGGCCATCGCAGTCACCGAAACCGGTGTCGCCACGCAAAGTGCCTCGGGCATTCGAATCTCAAAAATATGCGCGGAATACCCAAACTCCGAAAGCAAGCTTAAAACGGACCAAAGGATCGGACGCCTGAATCCGCGAATCAAAAGTTTTTGAAGTGGCGTTGGGAGCGAAGCGATGAGGCTCGCTACATGATCTCGTAGTCGCTCCTTAATGCGCCGCGAAAGCGACTGTGTTTTCATGGATGGCATCCGTTCCCGCTGACAAAGACAGCTCTGGGACCCGGAATCTCGGCGGTGTCTTCCTCAATTATTCCCAAAGGACGATCTGATAACAGCGGAGGCCTCCGTCACATCTGAACGCTTGATAAGCTTGGTCAGCCACATGCTCAATCCGAAGAGAATACAAGAAGTCAGGATTCTTGTGATGTCATTCGAAGAAACAAACAGTGCAGACGTAACCGCAAAAAGAGCCAAGCCGGTGATAGGTAAGGCGAACCGCAGACCCTGCCAAATCACGGGCCGCGTTTCTTTGAAGAAACATAGAACTGCCGTCCAGGCCACAGTATAACTAACCAACGTAGCCCAGGCGGCTCCCGCGGCGCCGTATTTCGGAATTAAAACAAGATTTAGGGCAACGTTGATAGCTGCACCAACCAGGGTGGGTATTGGAAGCAGCCATTGTTGATTTCTTGCGATCAGCACGTTATAGACGACTGTAGCAAAAAAGACGGCTATCTCCGACCAAATCAGAACGGCGAGCAATGGACCCGCGGGCGAGAATTGTTTGCCGTAGAGTACTCGGACAATCAATCCTGACCCGGCGCTTATGAATACACAGATACCAGAGGCCATAATCATAAAATAACGGAAAAGTTTGTCCGTGTAGTCTTGAAATCTTTGTGGCTCGTCGACGGTCACGGACAAAACTGGAGCCATACTGACGATAAGAGCTGCAGGCAAGAACTCAAAAAGCTCGCTCACTTTGACCGAAGCAACATATTGTCCAAGAACGAAGTCAGAAGCCATTTTGTGCAACATCACTTGGTCGATCCGGAGATAGACCATAGAGAGCAAGGATGTGAACGCAATTGGAATAGAGTGTAGGAGGATTTTGCGAGAGCGTTCTCGAAGAAATCTTTTTCCCGCTGATTAGGATTGACGGCTGTAAGCCCATGTCAGGGACGATTCAACGGCCGTGGCCAGAAGACGGCCCAGGACTACGTAGAAGACCGACGCTCCAACCAGCCATAGAATTATGACAATGCCGAACCAAACCCCCTGTCGCACGACGTTAATGATAGCTGGGTACCGTTTCGCAAGTCGACTTGGAAGATTATTGCCGGCAAACGAAACGGAATTAGAATGAACTCCACGCCCGCGAAAATGAGTATAGTTCGGAGATGGCCGTTAAAACATGCCCAGGGCGCTACCAAAATAGCTGCTAGTAGCGCACCTATACTCAAAAATGACGCCAGTATGATAGCGGTGTGCAACAGACTGGTTGCGCTTCTTTTCTTTCTTTAGAGATTTCTCGAATGAGGACAGGCTCAATCCCGAGCGTCGTTATCCAGGTGAAAAGGCCGAGGTAGGCGTAGATGGCTCCAATTTGTCCAAGCCTTTCGCTTCCCAAGTAGCCCGTAAGCAGAACAGAAGCTCCTGCGGATAAGACGATCGAAATTCCACGGCCGCCAAGCAATGCGGCGGTGTTCCGCAGCACGCGCGTCTGCATTCGAAGGTTGTTTTTTGACGGGTCAGTTTCCATAGGATTACAAGTTCTTCGAATGTCGGAAGAGAATCAAATTCGTAAGAATCCTAAATAATTCATTCGCTACGTTCTTTTGGCGGCGGATTGGCAGGCGCCTTATTCTCTTTGTTGAGCTGCTGCAGTACTTGTTGCTCAATGTGCTTCATTAATCGTCCGCGCTTGGTGAAATATAACTCAAAGGCTCGAACGCTTTGCAACGGCACAACCGCAACTTGATTGTATGCGGCGTCACGCCAGGAAATGGGACCGCGCGCCGGATCAGTTGCGTGCCCCACTGGAAGATCAGACCCAAATCCCAGACAATGAATAGCACAGTAACCCGTAAGAGAATGCCACGGCTGCGCGCTCGTTCCATTGGTTCGCGACCCAGTCAAAGAAGGAAGCGACGCCGAGAACAAACGCCGGCGTGAGCGACAAAGAACCGGTTTCCAAACGATGATAGCCCATCCCAATCGGGGTCAGAGAGATATCACGAGATAATAGGTTGCGTGGCGACGATTAGGTAGTTGGCAAACGGATTGTCGACGCGCCGGAAGAACACGAGGCCAACCAGGGCCGATGCCAGAATCGGATTCCAACTGAGCATGCCATGATCGGAGGAGAACAGCACGTTCAACAGCGCTGGCGGATGCAGGACCAGTCTTGAGCCGACGGATAACCGGTACGAAACGGTCCTCCAAAGATAATTTGGCGGGATATTAAGGTGGGCAGAAGACCCACAATAAACACGGCGACATACAGCAGGTGGCGAACAATAAAGGCGGGATGACCGCGCTGCTATTAGATGAATCTCAGTAATGCGAATAGCATTCCAGTCCTTCCAGCAGCGGAACCAGGAGCAAAACACCGTTGGGGTAGTAAACATCGACCATAATCCGGAAAGAAGGCCCAGGACGATCCATTGTGCGATCGTTCGCTTCGCCGCGAGTCCTATTCCAATACCAAAGGAAAAGAGCGACTGTGAAGCACGAGTGCGCATGGGACCAGGACGGATTGAAGTACATGTACACAGGCAGCGAACTTGCCCACCAGATACCCAGCGTCGCGAGAAACGCCCACCGCTCTTGAAAATATTTTCGTGCCACACAAAACGAAATCCAGAGGCCCAAAAACCCATATAAGGCGGTGGCACATGCCATGGCGATCAGATAAGGAGCCGAAAAACCGTCAGCGGAAATGTGCGCACCGAATCGGTCACACAACAATACTCCGAGATGGGTTAGAACCAGGAAAGGCGCCCATAGAATGGAAGGGCCGACGGTCCAGATGTCGGCGATGTGCCCGGTAGACGTGTATTGATTTTCGAGAATCCGGCCTTCGGTATCCAGGCGACCCAATACAAAGGATTCATTGCCGCGCTGCCAGTCCTTTCGGAAATCGAGATGTCTTTCGACCAGAAGAGAACGCGCATAGGCGTAATATCCCACCCCATCCCCGCGCACCCAGGGATTGCTGAGAGGCAGAGTAATGAAGAAAAGGAGATGAGAACGCGCTCGTACTTCGTGAACCTGAACAAGTGTTTTTTGCTTTCCTTTACAGACGTCTCTTCCGTCTATTATCCTCTAGCGAAGTATTTTCGCCATATACTCGAAGTATCAACTTCGAATTGCGGTGGAGCGCCGGCGAAGATCTCGCTCAGCTCTGGGAATGTTCATCCTTCCGTAATATAGCGATAATGGAAAGCGGAGGGAGCGGAAGCCAGTTATCCAGCAGGCGAAAGACCGGAGTCATTACATTCAGCAATCGGATTTGGGCAAGTCCGAATGTTTTCCGGCGCAAAACGCGTCCATTCAACCACCATGCCAGAACACCTGGCCGGTTGAACTCTAACACCTTCTCGACCCGGAATCCGCTTCGCTCGGCCACTTCGATTAGCTGTTGGCGAGTGTATCGGCGGAAATGTCCGAGAACTTCATCCAAGGTTCCATAAAGCTTGGGACCGCAGGGAACCAGGATGATCGCGCGCACCGCCGGCTCCAACACGTTCCAGACATTCCGCAAGGCGGCCGCGTCGTCTGAACGTGCTCGACTACGTTCAGGCAGACGACGGTGTCGAAGGACTGTCCAACGGGAAATGTCTCCGGATTTTCCGCGTCGGTGTAGGCCACCCGCATATAGGGGCGCGTGGGACAAAGTCTCCACAGATGATCCAAATAATGAGAATTGACATCCGTGGCCCAATAAATCGACCGCGGCATCAAGTGAGCCGACATGTTGCCGGTACCTGCTCCAATTTCCAAAACGCGGTCACCGACAAAAGGCCGGATCACATCAGCCATCCATCGAGTGAAACGGGGTGCGCGGTCAAGCGCGCAAGAATTTCGCTGCGCCATGTCCGTCTTGCACATAAATTCGATCTGACATCGCGTAATGCAAGATGGCCCATAGTGCGTGGACGCCATCCTTCCAATCGATTTTCTTTCCTTCCGGTAAGTGCGGCCGGAATAGCTGATGGGCACTTCGAAGATTCGACCGCCGCGTTTGGCTATTTTAATGGCAAGTTCAGGTTCCACATCGAATCTGGAGCCGGTAAGCGGAATGCTTTTCAAGAATTCAGCGCGGACCATTTTGTAGCAAGTTTCCATGTCCGTGAAATTTAAATCACAAACCAGGTCGCATAAAAAAGTGAGAAATTTATTGCCAAGCTGATGGCGAAAAAATAAGGCCCGTTTATAGCCACCGGGCATGAAACGAGAACCGAAGACCGCGTCGGCGTTTTCAGAAAGGAAAAGTTCCACCATCTGGATGCAGATCGCGGGCATGGTACTCGAGGTCCGCATCGTGTATCACAACCAGTTCCGTATCCACGTGCTCCAAGCCAGTACGGATGGCTGCGCCTTTGCCCTGATTTTTGTGGTGATCCAGCCAAATCCAGCTGAATTTTTTGAAATCCCCTGGCTTGATTCCAGATGGGACTGGAAGCGCTGAATGGCTTCCGCGGTACGGTCGGTGGAGCAATCGTTGACAACGATTACCTTAATTTCCCGCAGCCGCGGAGATTCGTCCAGAACTGCTAAACCCTTCAGGCTTGCTTCAACCAGATACTGCTCATTGTAGGCTGGGACAATTACGGAAAGTGTGGTGCTAGTGCGGTTTCTCTCTTGCCCCTGCCGGAAGGAGAGCGAACGTTGCTCCGGCGACTGTTGGGCACCGCCTCCCTCCACTCGATTTGTGGCCGAGGTTGCGCTCATGGTTTTTTCAGCAGGAAATCTTGAACAGGTTGCCAAGCATGAGGATTCCGCAATAATCTTACGTCGCAACCCGCTTGATAGCGAGATTTTCCGAATTCATGTACGCGCTGCCATCGGCGTTTTTCGAGAGAACTGGCTCTTTCTTTTCCTGGAAGTAGGCGATTACCTGATCAATAATCTCCACCAGGGGCGTGCTGGCACGGAAACCCGTAAGTCGCTCGAGCTTCCCTAGCGCAGGTACACGACGCGGCATGTCTTCGAATCCCGGCTCATAAGCTTGATCGTATGGAACAAAAGTAATCGGCGAATGGCTGTTTGCGCGTTGCTTGACGAGAGCGGCGAGTTTTTCGATGGTAATTTCACCGGTATTTCCAATGTTCACTACTTCACCGACTGCAGCTTCAGTGGCCACGAGCCGCATGATGCCCTCAACACAGTCTCGAACGTCACAGAAGCAGCGCGATTGCTGGCCGGTGCCATAAACCGTTATTGGTTCATTGTCGAGCGCCTGGCGCACAAAGTTGGGCAGCACCATTCCATAGCGGCCACTCTGCCGCGGGCCTACGGTGTTGAATAACCGGGCAACCACGACGGGCTGCTTTTTTTCTTTCCAATACGATAGCGCAAGAAATTCATCGAGCGCTTTTGAAGCTGCATAGCTCCAGCGGCCCTTGCTAGTTGGACCCAACACAAGGTCGGCATCTTCGTGGAAAGGCACTTTGTCGCTCTTACCGTAAACTTCGGAGGTGGAGGCGGCGAAAACCAGTTTTCTCTTTTTGGATGCTGCGTCCAATACGAATTGCGTACCGTGCACATTCGTTTCAATTGTGCGCACCGGGCTTTCGACGATTAGCCGCACACCCACGGCAGCGGCCAGATGAAAAACAACGTCGCACTCGTCCACCATCTCCGCCAGGAGATGTTTATTCATAATCGAATCGAAAACGTAATGAAAGCGATCGTGTTTTTTCAGGTGGCGGATATTTTCCACACTGCCCGTGGAGAGATCATCGAGGATGAATACGGAGTCGCCGCGCGCGAGCAAAGCCTCGGATAGATGAGACCCAATGAATCCAGCGCCGCCAGTTATAAGGTATCTCAAGAATGCACCTCTTTATGTTGAAGGTCCGCTTAGTTCATCGGAACCCGATGGGAATTTAGAAGGCTTGGCGGTGTCTTCTCCATATCCATAGCCATACGCGTAGGGATAATACCGATAAGAGTAATAGTAATCCGGAGCATTCGAATCGACGGCGTTCAACACCACTCCAAGCAACCGGCACTTCACTGCTGCGAGCAGATCTCGCGTGCGTGTGAATGCTTCTTTTGGAGTTTCGCCGCTACGCACTACCAGCAAGACTCCATCCGTAAGCGCTGAAAGAATCACAGCGTCCGTAGCGGCCATGACCGGAGGCGAGTCAATCACGATGAATTTAAAACGCCGGCGCAATTCTGCGATGGCTTCGCGCATACGGTGTGAAGAAAGAAGGTCCGCCGGACTGGGCGGCACCGGTCCAGTTGTCAGCGCAGATAGATTCGTGATGGTGGGATGCTGAATCGTAGCTTCTTCAAGGCTTGTAACGCCCGCGAGATAAGAGCTTAATCCCACATCTTTTCCGATTGCCAGATTCAGTGCGCGCCGGATTCCGGGTTTGCGCAGGTCGGAGTCCACCAGCAGAGTGCGGTCTCCCAGCTGAGCCAAAGTGACCGCGAGATTCACGGCAGCGGTCGTTTTTCCTTCGCGAGGGAGGGCGCTGGTCACCAAGATCACTTGCGGCGGATGATCAGCCTGGGAGAGCAAAAGAGAAGTTCGCAAAGCGCGGAACGCTTCCGATATTTGCGACTTGGGTTGCATGTACGACAGCAATTCCACGCGCGAGCCCAAACCAGAGGGCACACCCGTTTCCCGAGCTAACTGCGAACGCCGCCCTTGCGTGGCATTCATTCCCGGCAGAGAGGGCACCACGGCCAGCGAGGGTAAGCCTGTAAGCGCTTCGATGTCATCTGGGGATTTTACGGTGTTGTCAAGATATTCGCGGAAAAGCGCCAAGCCCACTCCTCCCACCAGACCCATCAGCACTGCCAGCAGGATATTGCGCGCCTTTTGCGGCCGGGAAGGGCTTGCTGGCGCCAACGCCGGATCTACTACACGAATATTGCTCGATCGCAAGCCCGCAGTGATACCGGCCTCTTTCAATTTTTGCAGCAACCCATCGTAAAGTTGCTTGTTCGATTCCGCGTCATGCTGAAGGATATGGTATTGAACTAATCTCTCCGCCTGATCGTTCGCCTCCGTTTTTTGTTTATCGAGCGCTTCCTGAAGCAGCTCCACGTGACTGCGTGCCATATCGAATTCTTGTTGGACGCTCTCGATTAGGGTTTTGCGGGCTCGGTCTAGATCGTCATCTACTTGCTTTTGCTGCGCCGCGATTCGAAGAACCTTGGGAAAATTTGGCCCATATTGGTTCAGTGCTTCCGTATACGATTCGTCGATATCTGATTTGCGTTTGAGCAAATTATTGACGACTTCGCTGCCATGCGCCGTCGGCAGCGCGTCCACATTGCCGGAGGCGGCCATGCGATACATCGCTTCCTTCTGCGCGACATCAGTTTGCGCTGCAGTAACGGCCTGGCTCAATTCTGCGAGTTTTTGAGTCGCGATGTCTTGTTTCTCATCAATTTGCCATATTTGATTCGCGCGCTCATACGCGATACGCGCGTTTTCCGACTTCTCCACTTTAATCCGAAGTTCTTCAAGCTCCGAAGACAGCCAATTGGAGGCCTGAATGGTCGCATCGTATTTGCTGCGAAAGTTCTGTTCCACAAAGTTCTGCAAATGCGCGTTCACGACCTGCGCTGCGAGCTGAGGATCTTCCGCTTCAAAGCTTACTTCAATCAAGCGGCTGTTAGGAACCCGCTTCACGCTGAGACGCCCAAGAAATGCCCCAAGGATTGCGGGACGCCGCGCCACAGTCCCACTGTGAGCGAGGGCTGCTGCGTTTGGATTTCCCCCAAATTCGGGAAAGCGTGCCATATCCAGAGACTTGATGGTTTGCAAGGCTAAAGTTTCGCTCTGTAGAATTTTCGACTGTGTTTCCAGATAATTTTCCAAATCCATGAATTCGTCGTAAGAGTTCGAATCCGGGAAAGGCAACATGCTCTGAGACTCTTTATCCACTTCTACGCGCGCCGATGCTACGTAGACTGGTTTCATCTTGAAGGACGCGATCGTAACAATGGTCACAACTGTCAAGAAAAACGTTAGGATCATCCACTGATGCTTGCGCAAGATGATGATGTAATCGAGCAGGTGCGGTTCCCTGGGAACCTGTTCCCAGGAAAGAACCGAAGGCGCGGGAATAACGCTGAGCGGTTCGGTGGCTTTCCGATCACGCAGATTCTGTACAATTCGAGAAGGCTCTTCCATTTATCCTTTACCCATGCAGCCCTGAAATTTGCCCGAGCTTGATCAGAACCTGTAAATCGCCAAACCCGTTCCGACAGTCAATGCCGCCTCGGACCCTCTTGCCAAAATTTTCAGACCTTTGCTGTCTGGGATATAAAGAATGTCATTCGATTTCATGGCGATGTCATCGGATTTCTGGTTCTGGATTTGCTTAATGCGCACGGGTATCATGTCCTTCTGGCCTGTATCCGTGTTATTGCGCATGATCACAGCCTGGTCTGCCTTCGCAAAGCCCGTTAGACCATGTGCCAGAGCCACTGCTTTCAGAACTGTAACTTGTTCCCCGTGGCTCTGGAGAATATAGCCGCCCGGTTGCGCGATTCCCCCGCCCATCACATATACGATGCCCGCGCGGGGAACACTCACTGCATCCCCACCGTAAACCTGGATGTTGTAAACAGGGTTGCCCGATTCGAGTAAATCCTGCAAACGAATTGTGATCGTCTGAGTGTCTAGCCCAGTCAAGCCGATCGATCCCGCTGCGTCGTTTTTCTCGGGTATTAAACGTCCGTTGCGGGTAACAATTACCACACTGCCAGCTTCATCTGTGACGCCACCACCCTGGGCCAGCAATTCGAGTAGAGTGGTGGGCCGGATAATCTGGTAAACCAAGGCCCTTTGCACTGCTCCCATCAATGAAACCGGCTGACTGGTTTGCTCCTTTACGAAAACGGACACCTGCGGATGTGAAACCAGACCGTTCTCTATCAAAAGTTGCGCCAATTTCTGTTCCAGTTGGGACGTAGTCAGCCCGATCACAGAAATCTTTCCGGGGATAAGAGGATAAGTAATATCGCCCGTTTCGCTAACCCGCAGATCTCGAGAAAGTTCTGGTACCTCAAAGACATCGACGTGCAAAAGGTCACCGCTGCCAACGGGAGTATCTACCGCCCGGGCACTGGCTAATCCGGCAAGTTCTTGAATTTTCTCGTTCGTTTGTTGAGACGTCAGTGGCTTTTGCTGGCCGCCAACCTGTGCACCCAAGAGCAGCAAAATATACAACAAAAAGGCGAGTTTCGCTGTTAGCCACCCCGAGACGCGCTGGAGCGATGAAACCATGATAGATAACCCCGCAAACACTATTACCTAGCCCCGCGCTGGTGTCAACCAAGACGTGCGTGGGGCGAAACAACAACTATCAATAGTTGCAAAGACCTGCGAGGTATTTGGGCGATTCGGAGCTGCTTGGATGTTGCAAGGACGTCAGTGCCCACCTTATTCGCTTGCGAGCATACTTCTTTCGCGTGATCGCGCGCGCCGCCGCGGCACAACAGCTTCAGTGGCTAATGGCGGCGAGGTCGCAAGATGCGCTAATAGCAAAAACAGTAGGGCGTTCGACGGAATATGCAAATTGAAGTCCACGAAACTGTGAACGAGCATTCCGCACACGCCAGTGACTGCGCCGGCATGGAGAGCGCGCGAGAAATGCCCTTGCTCGGCCGCGTAACAAACCTTGGCTTGGCGAAATAAAATCCACAAGAACACGAGACCGCAAATTCCCCCGAGCAGTCCAGTCTCAGCCAACAGTTCGATGTAATCGTTGTGAACATGATCCACGAGCTTGCCATCATAAAAGGTTTCATACCGTGGATAGGCCGCGACTAACGCTCCAAGTCCCACACCCGTGATTGGATGATCCGCAAAAAGGTGCATTGCTCCACGAAACATCGAAACGCGACGATTCACCGTAACTTCTCCTGCGTGGATCGTAGAGAATCGCTCAATCGCGCGGCCCGCGCCTAACCATGCAATCAGCGCCAAGGCTGCTAGCGCTACAATTCCGATACCCACAAACTGCGGACGTTCGGATGTTTGGTGGCTTCTGGCTAACAGCCAGAGGACCGCTATTTCAAAAGCGAAGCTAACAATTCCAGCTCGCGAACCGGAGAGGATCAGCGCCCCGGCCGGAACAATGGCTAACAATCCAATAAATGGATATACGTCGCGCTGTACGCCGCGAAAAACCAGCATGGCCAGCCCTATCGGCAGCGTCAATTCAACAAAGCCGGCGAAATGGTTGCGATTCACGTACGGTCCGAAGGGATCACCACCCGCTCGCAAGGGGCGCAGCCAATAAATCGCACCCTCCGACGTGAAGTGCTGGATGATGCCGATCAACGAAACTCCGAAACACAAGAAGATCAGAAACCACGCCAGCTTCTTAAGATCGGGGCGTTCGCGAAAAGCCTGTACCGACAGAAAGAAGATAATTAAATATGCGCCAAATCTTAGAACCTCGAGCCGCGTGATATAGCGGTACGGTGTCACGCCGAAAAAAAGCTGCAGGATGCCCATGGCCAGGATGCCTAGAATGGGCCAAATTAACAGGTTCCAATAAATCGTCACTTTCGAATCCCTGAAGACTACGATGGCCCACAATAAGAACAACATGGCGGCGGAGATTTCGAGAAGCGACTGCGACCAAACTTCCACGGTCCCGAATGCCAGCACGCTAAATGCGAACAGAGTGCAAAGGCCGATGCGGACGATCTTCAACGCTGCGCTCCGGTCTCATTCGCGCCGGCGGGAACCATCGATACATCCGCGATCCAAACCGTTCCACTCAGTTTATTGTCAAATAAACGACTGGGATCGCGACGCAGAGCAACGACCAAGAAGTGCGTGTCCGGACCCGTTACCACCTGTAGTTCCGCAGCGTTCCAAAGCTGAGTGCCAGTGAGATTCTCAGTTTGCAGATCGACGACATTGGCATGATGAGGGTCATAGATGGAAAAACGCATTCCGCTTTCGGTGGAAATCGATTCCGTCCGAACATGTCCCCGAAATCGATAGGTGTGGCCCGGCTCTACCGGCACATACTCAAAAGGTTCAGAGATTCCAGGGTTGTGTCCGCCGCCGAAATCCAGGCGGACAGAGCGGCCCTTGCTCTCCGGCATTGCGGCATCAAAGTCGATTGATATGCCAACGGGATTGTCCCAGCGCCAGCCTAGGCCGCCGTTTGTAAAATCGCCGGCAAAATTCCCATTCCAGATTACAGATCCGTTTTGCGGCTCCTGATTGGGGACACCGGCTGCGATGAGCGCTTCGCGCCAAACCCGGATTGCGTCAGCGGCGCGATCCTCTCGAATGAGTTCATCGAGAAATGGAAACGTAGGTGACAAAACGAGAGGTTTTCCTAAGGAAATCAATCGCTGCCAAACCGTTAGTCCGGCCTCTGCTTGCTGGGCGGATGCAAAAAAATCGAGAGCTTGAAAATAAGCGTTCTGATCGGCCGGGAGCACCAGATTCAGCAGTGTATTTACGTCATGATTGGAGCGCCATGTGCGGGATATCGCCAGAGTTAGAAGTGAGGGATCCGAACGAACGGCCGACTGGATCTCAGCATAACCTTCGGTCAGCTGTTGTTGCCTAAGCAAAAAGTTGCCGTAGTTCCAAGCGACCTGCGCAGAGAGAGGGTAAACGTCTCGCGCATGGCTGAATGCATCGTGGGCATGCGCTACATCTCCGACAGATTCATAGGCACTGGCCAGGTTCATCCAGTAATAGGCAGAAAGTGGATCGTCCTGGATAGCTTTTTGAAAGGCCTTAATGGCCTGGTTGGGGTCGCCGGCTACGAAATCCAATTGCTGGAAGCGTCCTAGAGTATCCCAGGCTGCCGCATTTTCGGGCTCCAACGCAGCGCCTTTCTTAATGGCATTCAGATTGTCGGAATTAATGCGATGATCCGCAATCCAAACTCGGACGGCCTGGTAGGAAAAAAAGAACGTTACGACCAGCGCGGCAATTAGCAGCGCCGAGCGCGATCCCCTACCTTCCAGTGTGATTTCCACGAACTTGTAATCTGCACCGAGCGTCGGGTCTTCTGCAAGTCCAAATTGACAGACGTTTAATAAAAGAAAAAAACGGAACGCGGCGAAGAAGTTACTTTATTCCGAATCGGTAGACCAAGCCCACGGATATTCGATAGTTACCTTGACTCGGAGAGCCGGAATAGAAGCGCGTCTGTTCATAATCAGCCTGGATAATCCGGATGGCCCAACGCTTCCTTACGCGCCAATCCAATCCGCCGCCTCCCATCCACGACGATCCTGCATAGGAGGTCGTGACGGAATTAAATCCGTTTTGGGTTGGAAGATGATAAAGGAGAGCTCCGCCGCCGAATAGAACTTGACCAAAAACGGTAATTTTGTGCTGATGGCCGAAAGGATATAGCTGTGGGCCCACCAAGAAGTTGTAAAGACTCGTGTTTCCAAAATTGCTGTTTCGATTGTAAGTGCCGGAGAAATCCGCGGCAAGATTAATGAACTTCCAGATATGGCGGTCACCATAAGCGGTCCATCCGACCATACTGAGCCGCGAACCATTGGTGTTATCAAACGACCGGTAAGCGAGACCTCCTCCAACTTCATACTTCGACGCGTCCTGCGCCAGAGCGGGCAGGCAAAAAAGAGCGATCATTACGAAAAGTCCCGCGAACTTCTTCATCTGTACTATCCTCCCAAATATTTTTCCGTGACGACCTTCTATCAGCGGCTTTGATGCTGGCAGTGGGACTTTAGGTTACCGCGTGGCTAAGAGCAAATGGAAATAGTCAGTGCAAAGAGTGGGCATGGGCATGAGGTTTAGCAGGGCCGGTGGAACAAGACGGTTCTAAAGAGGTGGAATCTTATTTCTCTCCCAAGCGAATCAAAAACCCGGCTCCAACCTTGAAGTTATTTTGATAAGGATTATTTGCGGTGCCTGCACTAAAGAAACCGGTCCGTTCGTACTCAAATTGGCCCAACCGAATAGCGAAATGCCGCGATACCGTGAGGTCTACCCCACCGCCGCCGCCCCAGGAAAATTCGGTGTCTCCTAAGTTACAGCCGCCGCACTTCCTGGCACCAATGTGCGCACCTCCGACAAGAACATTCACATAGGGGGTGAGAACATGGTGACCCAAGGGGTAAACTTGCGGGCCGGCCATGTAGGAATAGACGGAGAAAGCCGTTCCACTAAAAGTCTTATAGGTTCCATCGAATTCGGCACTCACTCCAAGCCAACGATTGATATTCCCGTCTGCAGATGCTTGCCAACCATCCATGTTGAGTCTTTGCTCTCCCGGATAATTGAATGAACGGTACTGATATCCCACTCCTGCCTCAAAGACCGGTGCATCTTGAGCCAAAGCTGGCAGAGCAGAAATTACAAACAAAGCAACGATTCCGAGCGCCTTCCTCATGCAACTGCCTCCTCGAATTAGAGCCTGGTCGGGCCTCTGCCGACACTTTGCGCTATCAGATTGGCACATTCCGCGGAGCATCAAAACGACGAAAAGCCGGATGTGTGTTGAAGAATGCACGCACTGAGTTTTGTCTATCCGCGGAAGTGAGACTACTGAAGCATGGCTACGTCCAGTGATCGTAGTACAACATCACAGAGCCGGCCAATCTGGCCTGGATCCTCGTGAGGTATAAGTCGTTGGACTGGTATGCGTCGAAGGATACGGCCAAGGACCTCGAATTCGACAGCACGCATGTTCTTATCTAATAAATTCGAAGCGTAGGAATTTGCTACCAACGAAAGCAGACCTTCTTTCAGGGCTAAAGGTTCAACGCGCGGCGCATTCGGCAGGGAGGTTCTTTCGCCTAGTATGAATAGGGCGCCCAATTGCAGCTGCTTATCCTCAAATTTAAGGTTATTGCCGGAAAGCGAAAGCAAGCGCTTATCAAAATTGGCCGAAAAGCTCGGTAGTATTTTTCCGCTGCCATATACCATGGTTACCGAGTCTGACCACAAACAAAGGTATGGATAAGCTGGAAAAACATGGTAAGCCCCTTGTCGTTCCGTTATTGCCACGACGTCATCGGAGATTACTGGGTAGCCCATTTGCGCGAACTTCGCTGCGGTTGTCGATTTTCCTGCTCCTTCGGACCCGACAAAAGCAATAGCGCGGTCACCTACAGAAATGGCGCTGGCATGAAGGCATGTCACGCCCCGCAGGCGCAGAAGAAGTCCAAGAACAGGCCCCAACAGGTAGGTCGCTGTGTCTTCGATCGTTAGATTGGCCGGCCATTGTGCCCAAAGCTCTGTTCCGCGGCAATCTATCCAAAATTGGGTTCCATCAAAGTACAAGAGATGCAGAAACTGACCGTCCGCGGTTTTCCAAATTCTTAGCGCTGGCTGGCCGGTCGGATCCGTGTAGGCACTGGTATAAGTAAGGGTTTCCGGTTCGGACGGAATCTCTCGGGAGGGTGATGCATTCATGTGAATTTTCACCACCGGGTTGGAGCTGGGAGCTCCCGCAGGCACAAGTTCCGGAATGGGAAGATTCGAGCGGAGGAGCAGACCGAAAACCAAATAAGTGGAACTCACTTCAGCCAGCGAAATCCGTCTTTTGGCGGGCGCGAATTCTTTCCATCGCGTATCGACTCTGACACACTTCTGGCCCCGAGAAAACCGCTGTTACATGTGCGTCTTAAAATTCGGGAAGGTCCCACCGTCTCTGGTTTTCCTCAAACCGAGAGTTTGGGTTAGTTCTTGCACGGTTCCATAGATAGTTAATGCGGGAGCGGAATAAGGTTTTTTAATCTCCCGTATGACTTCCTTATGCATTGCGAACCTCCGCACGCAAGTTATACCGGACTCCGCGTGCTGACTGCAACCAAAAGTTAAGACACATCGGGCGCAAATCGAGCGAAATCTGTTGGCTATCGCACTTTTCGCTTATCGGCGCCAAGGCCGACTGAATCACATACCGTTCCATGTCCGAGTTCCATTGTACCTGATCCAGCCATTCTGTCGCTTTCGGCTTCCGCACGCTTTCGACGAGGGGGTCATCGTAGAGCGGGGTCTTGGGCCGCACTCGGCACGCCTCAGGTAGACGGCCCGCCATCGCGTCACGTAAGAGGCGCTTTTCGAAACAAAATGGGAAGGGGGGCAGGGCTAACAGGAAATCTACAATTCGCAAATCGAGGAATGGGTAACGTACTTCAACCGCGTAGTGGGTTGCACCGGGATGCCCTTGTTCAAACATACGGGCCCATTGCGGTATGGACATCGAGATATGCGCCTTTGGGCGGATTGGATGCGGACGCAACTCCGGTAACTCACTCCATTCTCTCCACCTGGAATTTAGGCTCAGTACGCGAGCGAATTCAGGGGCGAGCCAACGCGGGAATATGGGCGCGGTTGGGTCCTTCCCGAAAAGTCCCTTGAAACGCCTACGGACTCCCGGCCAAATAGAGCGGCGCTGTCCCAGATAACGCGGGACTTCACGGACCAATCGGCGAACCTCTCGTTTCCTTATAAGTTGTTTGGTGTACGGCATCATTTCAAAATGCATCAGGTTGTCGGCGCCTTCGCCGCACAATACTACCCGGCAGTCGCGCGCAATGGTTTTAAATTGGTCGAACATGGCGGCGAACAAAGGGTCATCCGCCGGTTCAGGACTGGTTATTTCGGGATCGCTCCAGCGCGCGAATGGTTTTAGTTCTTCCACCTGCATGAATTGAATCGGAATGTGAAGGAAATCCGCTACCTGCCGGGCAAGTAGGCCTTCTCTATCGGAGGCCAGGGGTTTGTAAACATTCGTATAAGCCCGCAAGTCCACCGCGCTCAATGGACTACTCGAGATTTCACGCGCGGTCGCCGCGATCGCTCCCGAGTCCAGACCTCCGCTGAGCAAGATTCCGGCGCGCTCAACGCGCAAGCGGTCCGCAACAGCCGATTGAATGAGATTTTGAAAATGTTCCACATATTCATCTGCATGGCGATAACGGATAGCGCCGGAGGTGGGAGCCGACCAATATCGCAAAATGCGCACGCCCTCGGCGGAAACGGACAGACAATGCGCCGGCGGTAACCTTCGAATGTCTCGAAACGTTGTAGTGCTTAGGTCACAATTAAGACCAAATAATAAAAAGTCACCAATTGCGGCATCGTTCAAGCTATCGGATATCCCGGGATGCGTGCGAACGCAATTCAACACATTGCTGAAAAGGAAGATACTTCCGATTTCAGCGTAGTAAAACGGCTTGACTCCAAAATGATCGCGAGCGCAAAAAAGGGTTTTCCGGCGAGCGTCCCAGATCGCGAACGCAAAATCCCCGCGAAGATGGCGAACACATTCTTCGCCCCAAACAGTGTATGCGTGCAAAATCAGTTCGGAATCAGTGGCCGGAGGCCGGCGATTTGAATCTGCTTTTTCTAGCTCTCGTTTTAATTCCTCGCGACAATCGATTCGCGCGTCGGCGGTAATCCAAAGCTTGCCATCCAGACCCGCGGGCATCCGCTCAAGAAACGATTCCCGAGTGGTTCGCAGCATGGTGTGGCCCAGAGCGATAGAACCTTCCGAATAGGTGTCTCGGGCGTCCGGACCTGCGTAGGAAATAAAATGCGTAAGCGCGTGCAAGAGCGCACGTTCTACTGGCGCCCCACTTCGATCGAACATGCCCACGATTCCGCTCAATTTGTTTCCATCCAGGTTCCCTGTTCTTCGAACGGCGTGAAGTGAAGGTGGTCCTCTCCCCCGCTGTTCAAGGCCATTCCGCGAAATTCCACCCAGGCATGAGCTTCAAAACGCTGATCGTCTTTTCGTGCGCCGATTCGTAAATCGGCGGCTATGCCGCGCCGTCGCAGGAGCCACCAAAGCACCAACGATTGTTCTAGGCAATTTGTGCTGAAAAACAGATTCCGTGCGGCAGCTCCTGCCATTCGCAAAACGTCTGCTACTGTGCTTTGGGAATTATTCTCAGACGTGGCTGCGGTCTTGCACGGCGCAACCCACTGCAGCATGCGTTTCCAGCGCGGAAATCCAGTTAGACGCAGACCCACCCAGGTGGCTATCAATCCGGTGGCAGCTTCCAGAACGATACGCCGCTCGTGTCCTGTTAATCGCGAAAAGGTTCGCCAGTTTGCCATCGTCGGTTTCAACCCACCGCCCTGAATAAAGTCGCTCCTGATTATTACTGATGTTCGATAAATATGTGAGGTAACAGAGTATTAACATGCCAGCTATCCGGCCATCGCACCTCGCACTTCAATCAGGCCTTCGCTTTTCATTTTCTCCAACAAAATAAGAAGGTCCCGCTCACACAGTTTTTCGTCTACGTCGTATTCGCTCAATAAAGTGTCACGCAGCTGTAGCACGCTGCGCGGCTCTTTCAATAGGGTCCATATACGCGCCCCCATGGGATTCACGCCGTAATACTTGCTGTTCTTTAGATTCAATATCGCGGATTCGTCGCCAAGCGGACAGGAAACTTGTTCGGCGCTAGCGACGACGACAGAATGCACGGAGAGAGATGCGTCCATTTTTTGGAGCCTAAATCCTTCAGGACTGGGATATATTTTTCTTGCCGACCGGCCGGGCTATTCGCGAACGTTTCGAAATGCACGCAGCCTAATGACTTCGTTACTCCCACCGATATTCTAACCGCAGTTTCTGTTACTGGGCAATGACGGAACTGGATTCGGCTCAGTCATTTCAGATATAAACCCTAGGTGGCTTCACCTATTTCCGTCACGGAACTCGAGAAATATTTTCCCCCAGCTCTCACCGGATGGCGCGCTTTGACGCAGCCTGTGGCACGGGCAACGGAGAAAGCACTAGCGGGAGTTTCGTTCGAGGTAAAGGAAAATGAATCGGTAGCGTTGATTGGATCCAACGGCGCCGGAAAATCGACGCTGCTTCGCATTCTCGCCACCTTGATCATCCCTACGCGGGGACAGGCGACCCTGGGAGGATTCGATGTGGAGCGAGAATCCGCGGAGGCACGGCGACTGCTTGGCTACCACACCGGCGGGGATGAAGGATTTTACGCGCGGCTGAGCGCACGAGAGAATCTGGCGTTCTTTGCGGCCATGAATAATTTGAGCCGGGCGGATACGCGGAAGCGGATCGAAGCAGTTGCAGAATTGATGGGTATCCAGAACGATTTGAGCCGCCAAGTCCGCACATTTTCTACCGGCATGATGCACCGCCTGGGATTGGCGCGAGCTTTGCTGCACCGGCCGGCTATTTTGCTGCTCGATGAGCCTACGCGTAGCCTTGATCCGCTCGCCGCGGCAGCATTCCGCCGCTTGTTGAAAGAGGATCTGGTGCGCCAAGGCGGGACCACTCTTTTGTTTGCTTCCCATACATTAAACGAAGTTGAAGAACTTGCCGATCGGGTCATCCTATTGCAAGGAGGGCGGGTGATTGCGTTCGATTCTCCGAAGCGACTTTGCACCGCCACAGACACGACGACGCTGGAAGCGGCGGTGTCTAGTTTAGTTGGCCATCTCGTACCACTACAGGATCACGCGTGAGCATTGAGCGCACAATCCGGAAAATAACAGCTTTTTTCTGGCGTGATCTTGCAATTGCGCGTGGTTATCGCGGCGCGCTATTGCTGGAGACGCTGGAGGCTCTTTTTGGCGTGGCGACGTTTTATTATTTGTCGCGATTCGTGCAAAGTCCGCAACTGAACAGCGAACTGCCGGCGGGAACGAATTATTTTGCCTTTGCTTTGGTGGGTTTCGCCTTCTTTGATTACCTGAGCGTCTCGCTGAGCGCCTTCGATTCGAGTCTGGAAGAGGCGCGCCAGAACCGCACGCTGGAAGCGCTGCTGGTGACACAAACACCGCTTCCGGTAATTATCGCGGGCTCGGCAGTTTATCCTTTTGTTGCGCTGGCAATAAGAACTTGTGTTTATCTTGCCTGGGGCGCTCTGCTGTTTGGATTCAGACCGCAGTCGGCCAATTGGCCTGGGGCTCTGGTGATTCTGTTGGTTTCGATTTTGGCTTTCGCGGGACTGGGAATTCTTTCTGCTAGCTACTCGATTCTTTTCAAGCGTGGGAATCCGGCTAAATGGCTGGTGCTCGGCGTTTCAGGCCTAGTCGGCGGGATGATGTATCCGATCTCGGTATTGCCTGGGCCTTTGCAGATGCTGGCCCGGCTAATACCCGTGACTTATTCTTTGGAGGGGATGCGCGCCGCACTTTTGGCAGGTGCTGGGTGGAAGGAACTCTTCCCGTCCATCTTTGCGTTGCTCGTTTTCGCTGTGGTTCTGATCCCGCTATCGTTTGCCGTTTTTGCCTGGGCGCTCCAGCGCACAAAAATTACTGGGACCCTTACTCATATCTAGAGGACCCGGAGAATATTCTAAACGAGTCCTTGCATGCCTGCCCTTGTAGCGGCGGCGGCCTTACAGTACAGTTTTCATCTGCGCATAATGCGCCGCCTAAATGAAAATTCCACTCCTCGATCTTAAGTCTGAGTACGCCGCGCTACGCGACGAAATCCTGCCTGCTCTCGACCGCGTGTGCCAAACATCCGCGTTCGTTCAAGGCCTGGAAATGGAAGCATTTGAAACTGCATTCGCGGAATATTGCGGAACCAAACACTGCGTAGCTCTCAGCAGCGGGACGGCTGCTCTTCATCTGGGCTTGCTGGCGCTTGGAGTGCAGCCGGGCGACGAAGTGATTACGACGACCAATACATTTCTAGCCTCCGTAGAGGCTATCAGCTACTGCGGCGCGCAACCCGTGCTGGTGGATATTGATCCGGCTACCGCAAATATTGATT
Organism: uncultured Acidobacteriota bacterium; assembly: GCA_963714785.1. GTDB lineage: Bacteria > Acidobacteriota > Terriglobia > Acidiferrales > UBA7541 > Palsa-295. The sequence continues at coordinate 446,625 of CAVQQE010000010.1, read as the reverse complement.
CAACTTGATCGAGCGAGCGATCACGCGACGTACACGGGCCATACTTCCGGTGCATTTGTACGGCCGTCCTGCGGACATGGAGGCGATTCGTTCAATCGCGAGCCGACATGGCGTTCGCGTTCTAGAGGATGCAGCACAAGCACACGGCGCGCGCTATCGCGGCAAGCGAGTGGGCGGTCTCGGTGATGCGGCCGCGTTCAGCTTTTATCCAACGAAAAATTTGGGAGCCTACGGCGAGGGTGGCGCGCTTACTACAGACGACGACTTGATTGCGCAATTCTCGCGGGCGGCACGCTCGCACGGACAAACTGCGCGCTACGACCATGAGTTCGTGGGATACAACTATCGCATGCAGGGATTTCAGGGCGCGGTCTTGCGCATTAAGCTACGCTACCTGGATACATGGACCGAAAAACGGCAGGCCATCGCCCGCGAGTATCGCCGCGCGATGTCAAACGCCCGTCTGGACTTGCCGGTGGATGATCCCCGCGACGAATGCGTCTATCACCAATTTGTTATTTACGTGAACAACAGGTGTTCAGTAATTTCGAAGCTGGCAGATAAAGGGGTCGAAACTTCGATTCACTATCCCAAGCCGGTACATCTTCAGCCGGCTTATTCTTCGCTGGGAGATCCGGTGGGAAGCTATCCTCTTGCCGAGCGCGCGTGCGACCGTGTTTTGAGCCTGCCGATATTTCCAAGCATGACTGCGGAACAAGCGAGCCACGTGGTTCATTCAGTTATTGAGGTTGTTGGAAGAAAGTAAAACTTTCCCGCCCAAAAAATCCTGCACTGAAACGACGACTTAAATCATTTCGTTGCGAGGGCCAGAAGATTCTACGTCGCGACCAGACGGTGGAGGCGGGGCGAAACCGGCGACTCCCGCTCCCGCAGCATTGGCCGATCTTTCGCGCAATATTTCAGCCAGACCTTCAAACACTTTTGAGCAGGAATCGCGCAGTGCCTGGTCGGCAGATCGCAACATCGATTCGATCACGTTTTGTCCGTGCTCGCTAAGCCTCCGCACCGAAGAAACAATCCAGGAATCGCAAGCGGTCTGCAGACGCTCCTGATAGGCACCAATCGCTTCGCCGCTGAGGCGATCGAGGTCGGAAGCCCAGTTCTGAAGGTGCAAATCGCGCTCTGCTCGATAGCCTTCGAGCGCGGTAGCAAACTCCGTGGAAAGAGCGGCGCGCGATTCCCGAATGCTGTTCTCGAGTTGCGAAGACATTTGCACCTGAAGCTGCTCGAGTGAAGTTGCCGCGTTGGCTTCGAACTGGCTGAGAACCTGTTGAGCCGAACGGTCGAGGTCTTCGGTCCGGCCTCGAAGTGTGTCGTTTGTTGTCTGCACGAACTGCTCGGCCTCGCGACCAGCGATTCCTCGCAAAATATGTCCGAACGAACTGGCAGCAGCCTCCGCTGCTTTATCGAATTCGCTGCGCGCTCGCCCGGCAGCATCTAGCGCCAAACTTTCTATTCGTTGATGAACCAACGCGAGATGGCTGGTAGATTCATCAGCCAGTTGCGCTCCGTATTTTTTCGCGGCCTCAGCGGTTTTCTCATCGAAACCAGCCGCAGCGGTGGTGACGGTCTGCTCGACCAACACCTGTAATCGAGCCCGCGCTTCCTGCTGAAACCATTCCGAACTGCGTCCGATGGATTCGGAAGCGGAATGTGCGGCGTGCGTACCGCTTGCGTCCAGCTCTTCGTTCCATTTATTTAAAGCTTCTTTGCGCGCGGACTCGAAATCGTTGCGCACCTCGACCACAGTTGCGGCGAGTTGCGCGGAAACTTCCCGTTGATTGTTCTCCGAGGCCTGGCGCAAACGTTCGCGATGCAGCCGCAAGCTTTCTTCTGCTTGAACTTCGCGCGCAGCAAGTTCGCGAAGGAGTTCCGGCACGCGTTCAAAATGCGGAGCAAGTTTTGCCTCCACCTGAACGTGCGCACGATTTACAAATTCCTGCTGTAACACATCGAGCGCGGGGGTTACGCGTTGCGAGATGCCGGCAGCCAGATTGTCCGCGCGCCGATTCAATTCAGCGGACTGCGCTTCCAGAATTTTTTCCAGACGGCGATGCAGCTCGTTCAAGGTATCGTGGCTGGCTGCTTCGAGCTGCGCCGAATATTCCTTCGTGCGGCTTGCGACAGACTCGATTTCAGACAAGGACGAGCGAGCTCGCGCGACTTCCTGGTCTAGAGAAGTTTTGATTTGGGCAACGGTCTCGCGCGCTTCGGAAGCGGCCTGGGCCAAAGGTTGGCTTGCCCCGGCGATGCGTTCGCGGATTTTCGACTCGGTAGTGCCCAAGATATCTTGAGAGCGCTCGGTTACTTGTTCTATCAGGCGTTGCACATTGTTATCCAATGAAGATTGCAGCAATTCATTCCACTGAGCTCGCGCAACGTCCATTTCCTTTGCAAGAGCCGCGCGCCATTCTTCCACGACGTTTTCTTTGGCGACGGACTCTTCTTTGGGTGGCTCCAGGTCCGCAGGCCTTGCGCTCCTGACGGTTTCCATAGCCTCAAACTGCAGACGAGCCTGGGCCAAGCGACTGGCGGCCTCGTGAGCCGCGTCGTTCTCCGCGCGCAATATTTCCATTTGATGGTGAAGGTCGTCCATCAACTTGCGTGCTTGACTAAAATTTTCCTCAAATTCGGATTTGAGGCCGGTTAGAAATTCGTCCTGCCGCTCGGCGAGTTGTTTCGAAAATTCCTCACGAGCGCCGCTCTGAGCCTGCTCGAACTCAGGCTTCCATTGCGCGAAAAACTCCTGAACAGCAGCGGCTCGCCGACTATCACTCTCCTCAGCGGCGCGACGAACTTCCTCCTGCACGTGCCGGGAGGCTTGTAGAATCGTTTCCCGGGACTGCCTTTCCAGTTCTTTGCGTAGTTCGCGGAAAAGAGGGCTGTTCGCAACATCCCCATCATTGACAGAATGAAATTCGGCCGATGCAGAAGGATTGAGAAATTCGTTTGTATGGTCCACGGAAGTCCCCGGAAAGCTTTTATTGTTCAACGAGACTGAATCATCGTGTTTTTCGAAGCTTGCATTCGGTTCGACCTGTTCCTCGTTGCGAGAGGATCCCTGGGCGGTAGCCCAGTCTTCAGGAAGAGCGTCCAGGCCCCAAATATTTGCAGGGTCTTCCAGCTCGACGGCCACTTGAAAGAAATCTCTGATCGAGTGCGGACGCTGGACCCAAGCAACGCGCGCGCGTACATTCGGGCGATTTTGCGTCTGCGGCAATTCCAGCGTGACCCAAGTATTCTTCGGCAAGTGATGTTTGGAGGAATAGCGGCAGCCATGAAGATTCAACGCGAGCGTGGCTGTGCGTTCTTCAAACGGCTGGCCTAAGAGATCGATTCCGCGTACGACTAATGGCACTGGTTCAAAAAGGCGGTCGCTCCGACGGCGTTCTGTAGCGGGTTGATTCGAATTCACGTGGTCCATCCAATCCCTCAGGTCTTAGCAAGAATAACACCCCAGCGACAGCGGGTCGAGAGGCGAGAATCAGCTAAAAAGTCATCCCGTCAAAACAGAGACGAGATTTCTGTGTAGAACCTGGTTCGGCGTCGTTAAAAATTTGTTAGCTCTTCTTCTTCTTCTTTGAAACCGTGGTGTCCGTGCCACCAGCGGCGGCTATGGCGCCATCAAGATTTTCCTTGCACTCTTTTCCGAGCGGACTGTTCGGATCGATATCAATACATTTTTGATAGGCTTCCTGAGTTCCGGGGGCAAGAGTGCAAGTCATCTTTTCGCCTTCCTGCTTGCAATCCATCAACGCAGTCAAGGCGCTCCCCATCAGATACCAGGCTTGAGCGTCCTTGGGATTTGCCTGCGTGGCTTTCTGCAGAGGCGCTACGGCATCTTTCTGGCGGCCTTTGTTATTGAGTACGATTCCCAGATTCTTGTAGCACGTGGCTCCCACCGCCGGATCCAGAGCAAGAGCCTTGTCGCAGTCCGCGGTTGCGTCCGCAAGTTTGCTTTCCGCGGCTTTCGGATCGGTCTGTGCGGCGGCGGAATTTGCGAGGTTGGTGGCAAGTCCGGAATAAGCGCTAGCTTGAGGCTTCAGGTCCACTGCTTTTTGAAATGCAGTGACGGCATCATCATAACGGCCGACGCATTCGTAGGCGGCGCCGAGATCTTGCAGGACCGTTGCATGGTTGGCGACTTCCTTAGGGCCTACGCCTTGTTCCGCTTGTTGGAATTCAGTGACGGCCGTCTGACAATCGGTCACCCGCTTCTCTTGCAGCGGGGCTTTCTGGTCGGCGGCAGCGGTTTTAGCTTGCTTTTGTAAATCAGTGGCTTCGGTCATGGCAGCGAGTCCATTCTGGAAATGGGCTTTCATTGCCTTAAATTTGTCTTCTTCCTCTTCCTTTTTCTTCACTTCTTCAGGGTGCGCGGCGGCGGTTTGAGCAACGATTTCCTTAAAATTCAATTTAAAATTGTTGTCTTTCGTAACGTCCACCTGGAATTTCACCGGACCGTAATTCAGGGCGTCTTTCTGATTCGTGAGCGTAATCGCATAGACAGCGTTTCGCAGGCCAAGCTGCACAAACTTTCCGTTCTTGTCGGTCTTCACCGTGTAAGTTTGTCCCGTATCAGAGTTCTTTATCATTACGGTGACATCAGGGTAGGGCTTGCCTTCTTTGTCCATAATTTCGCCGTCCAATCTGCCGCTGTCTTGTGCCACCGCTGCCATGGCGAACAAAAGAATGAATGCCAGCGCTCCCCAGATACGAACCAGCTTTTTCATGTGATGGTCTCCTCGCTTAGTAATTGCGGCGACTATTATTGCGCAACTCGAGCTCGATAGGCGATAGGATCGCTCAGCCCCGCTTCCGCAAAAGCGCGCAGGCGCAGCCGGCAACTATCGCACGTTCCGCAGGCTTCGTCTTCAAATTGATAACAAGACCAGGTTAAGTTGAGTGGCGCACCGAGTTCAACGCCGCGACGTATGATTTCGGATTTGCGCATGGCAATCACCGGCGTGGCGATTTCGATTTGCGTCTCGGGCCTGGTTCCCTGGCGCACGAGTTCCGCGAAGGCGCGGTAATACTCCGGGCGGCAATCAGGATAGCCGGAGCTATCCTCCGCTACGGCGCCGACGAAAATTGCGCCCGCGCCAATCACTTCCGCCCAACTTACAGCGGCAGAAAGGAAATGAGCGTTGCGAAAGGGAACGTAGGTAATGGGGATTTCCCTTGAGTGCGCGACAGAGTTGCTGGATTCCGGGACCGCTATTTTTCGATCGGTCAGCGCTGAACCGCCGATTTGCGCGAAGGAATCCGGGCGGATCATGAGACGGTCTTTAACTCCGTAAAAATCTGCGATCTCTTCAAACGCGCGGCGCTCTCGGGTTTCCGTACGCTGGCCGTAACTTGCGTGCAATAGCGCTAGCTGGTGCGACTGATTTGCGATTGCTGCGGTGACACAGGAATCCATGCCGCCACTCAGCAAAACCACCGCTTTGCGCTTTTCCGCTGCCATCTATCGACTACGCCCTCAAACACCCTTCATCACAGGGTCCCAAATAAATTTGTGCAATTGTAAGCCCAGGCGCACGCGCAATCCATCTCCGAGTATCCATCCCGCAAGTTCGCGCGCGGTGAGTCCGGGCCAGGCGCCATTGGGATCGGCGAACACAGGCGAAAAAAGAACTTCGTGGACGCGCTCCGCCAACTGGTGCTTGGTTACGAACTCGCGCGCGAAATCATAATCGCGGCGCGTGGAGATGACAAATTTAATTTCGTCGCTAGCACCGACGGCATCAAGGTTGGCCATGTCAAAGGTGTCAGGCTCGCCAGAGTCGGGACATTTTACGTCGACGATTTTTATCACGCCGGTTGGGAGTTTGCCGACGAAGCGCTCACCGCTGGTTTCGATCATGACTGTATAGCCTGAGGACATTAGTTCTTGTGCCAGAGCGGGAGTTTCCTGTTGGAGTAGCGGTTCTCCACCGGTGATTTCGACTAGTGGAACGCGTTGTTGGCCATTTCCTGCCAGTGCGTTCACTTTTTCCAGGATTTCTTCGATTGAATATTTTGTGCCGCCGTGAAAGGCGTAGGCCGTGTCGCACCAGGTGCAGCGAAGATTGCATCCGGTGAGACGCACGAAAATGCAGGGCAGACCTGCGCGAGTGCCTTCGCCCTGGATTGATTTGAAGATTTCGGTAATCAGCATTGAAAAACCGTGGGCTTCGCTTATTCCAAGACTCCGCCACAGCCCGGATTTGGCGGCGGCTTCTTCCGTCTGGAGAAATAATTCGCCGCTCCGGCCGCGATGGCAAGTTCCATGCATCCGACCACCAATGCCGTGCGCCATCCCCATCCAATCGTAAGCCAGAAAATGGAGACCAGGAAGGCTGGGATGGCGATCAGAAGGAGTGCTCGATTCATGTCTTAGAACTCTACTTGTACCTTCCGCATCTTTGCCTGCGGGTATCTTTTACCGTCGCGCGATTACTCGCTCGCGATTAGCAATCACTGCTAAGGGCGATATGTCGCTGCCGTTACATCTGATTCCCAGACCGTAATGCTGGCAACTGCTGCGCCATTAGGAGCCTGGTGAAGCTGCTTGGCGGTTTGATCGTAAATGTAGCGCGCAATGTTTTCGGCGGACGGATTCACTACATCAAACGGCGAAAGCTCGTTCAAATATTTGTGATCCAGCGAACGAATTACAGACTGAATCACCTGTTTCAGATGCACGAAATCGTAGAGAAGGCCTACCGAATCAACTTCTGGGCCGGCCAGGGTCACGCGCACTTTATAGTTGTGGCCGTGCAGGTTCTCACATTTGCCTTTGTAGCCGCGCAGATTGTGCGCTGCGGCAAAGGTTTCATCCACGCTAACTTCGTACATGCATGTCCTTCCCGTTGTGCAAGCCGCCGGTCGCTGGCATTGCTTATTCCGAATGCATGAAGCGCGCGACTTCGGCTAGATCCTGCGTGGTTTTGTATTCAGGCAGGGACTCGAGAAAAATTCTACCATACTGCATGCGCGAGATACGGTTATCCAGAATGGCCAGTATGCCGCGGTCGGTCTTAGAACGTATCAAACGCCCGAAGCCTTGTTTCAGCGCGAGGACTGCTTGCGGAACCTGATATTCGGCGAAGGCGTTCCGTCCATCTTCCTGTAAAGCTCGTACACGTGCGGCCACGATGGGATCGCTGGGCACCGCAAAAGGCAATTTATCGACAATGACGCAGGAAAGTTGCGCGCCCGGTACGTCCACTCCTTGCCAGAAACTTGCTGTGGCGAAAAGCACCGCATTCGGCGTGGTGCGAAAACGATCCAGCAAAACTGATTTGGGAGCCGTGCCCTGAAGCAGTAGTGGAAAGCTCACCGATACCGACACACGTTGATGCACGTCGCGCATCTGGGCATAACTAGTGAAAAGGCAAAACGCGCGGCCTTGGGAGATTTCCAGGAGTCTGACGACTTCTTGTGCGCAGCGAGCGGAGAATGTTTCGTGGCGCACGTCGGGCATCCCGCTGGGAATGTAAAGGAAGGCTTGTTCGCGGAAGTTGAATTCCTGCGGTAAAACCACCTCTTTTGCAGGCATCACTCCCAGGCGCTGTTTCAAGTAATCAAAACGGCTACCGACTGCAAGTGTTGCTGATGTGAGCACCACGCTGTCGAACCGGTCAAAAAGCTGTTCGCGCAGAATTTCGCTCACATCAATAGGAGTCGCCGTGAGAATCACACCTTTCCCGCGGCGCTCATACCAATAGACGTAGCTTTTTTCTTCGCTTTCCAGCAAAAATTCAAGTTCGCGCCGGAGTTCCGCGGCACGACGGGCGAGAGTGATCACTTCTTCGGGCTTAGGCGTCATCGCGGACAATTCTGTCTCGACGCGCTTTACCGCGGCAGCCAAGTCTTCAAATGCTTCGTGATGCTGCTGCAGAAATGATTTTTTCTCTGCTGTGCCGAAGGCGAAGCGGCCTTCGCGTTCCGGGAAATTCTCGAAAAAGCTGCGTCCGCGCTCGCGTACTCGCGTTAAGTGCTTGCGCACAGGCGTCGCTTCAATGCGCAGCACGCGTAGCACGTTTTCGGTGTCGCGAGATAATTCTTCGAATTGATAGCTCGAAACACGGCGGCCGAAGTAATCGCTGGCAACATCTTCGATCTCGTGAGCTTCGTCAAAAACCACCGCTGAATATTCGGGCAGGATCGAGCCGAAATCATCCTGTCGTATAGCCAAGTCGGCGAAAAATAAATGATGGTTCACGATGATTAGGTCGGCTTCTTGCGCGCGCTGGTGCATGGCGGTGATAAAGCAGCGACTGAAGTCGGGGCATTTCTGGCCGGTACAAAGTTCGCTACGCGCGTCGATTCGGTGCCAGAGGTCGGCATCGTCGGGCAAAAATGTCAGTTCGCTGCGGTCGCCGGTTTCGGTAAGTTTTCCCCAATCACGGATTTGCGAGAACCAGTCGATCTCGTCGATGCCCTTCAATACAACTTGGCCCTCCTTCTGATTCACCTTCGTGCGGCAGAGAAAATTGTTGCGGCCTTTCATCAGCGCGGCTTTCAGGTTGGGCGCAAAATGTTTCTGCAGAAATGGGATGTCCTTATTGAAGAGCTGCTCTTGAAGAGATTTCGTCGCGGTGGAAATTACGACGCGCCGGCCACTGCGGATGGCGGGAATCAGGTAGGCCAGTGTCTTGCCGGTTCCGGTTCCGGCCTCGATGATGGAATGTTGCTTTTTTTGAAAAGCTTCATCAACCATCCTGGCCATCTCGAGCTGGGATGAACGGAACTCATAGCCCGGATGGCTCTGTTCGAGCAGGCCGCCTGCACCAAAAATATCGTCGATGGTGACTTCAGCGGATTTTGTAGCCGCAGCTTTTTTAGCCATGATGGTTTTCGGACTCAGCGGACGCGCAGGCTCGAACTCTTAAAGTAACACACGGGAAAGCTTTCGTCAGATTAGCGCAACGGACTTCCCTGCATTAGAAATCTTCATTCCAGCACCATCGATGATAATCTAGTGACCCTCGCCAGCATCCGGTGCGGAACTCAATGACCGAAAAACTGCCATCCATCGTAATTGTCGGACGCCCCAACGTGGGCAAATCCACGCTGTTTAATCGGCTAACCGGAACCCGCCGGTCCATTGTTACGAACGAGCCGGGCATCACGCGCGACCGAATTTACGGGACTGCAAACTGGGAAGGCCGAAACTTTCAGGTGGTGGATACGGGCGGGATTGTGCCGGAAGACAAGGCGGGCATCCCGGGAGAGATTCTTCGTCAGGCGCGCATGGCGATCGATAACGCGACTCGCGTGGTGCAGGTGGTTGACGGCCGCACTGGTCCCACGCCACTGGATGAAGAGCTCGCGCTGCTTCTTCGCCACGCCGGAAAGCCTCCTGTCTTGGCGGTAAACAAAGTTGACATACCCAAACAAGCCGAGCTTGCCGCCCAGTTTTACGAATTAGGCGACGAAATTTTCCCGATGTCTGCCGAGCATGGGTTTGGTGTGGACACGCTGCTGGATGCGCTGACCGAAGATTTTCCGCGCGGCGAAACGGTGGAAGAAAAGCCCTATGTGAACATCGCCATCATCGGCCGGCCTAATGTTGGAAAGTCCACGCTGCTGAATCAACTGGTGGGCGCTGAGCGGTCCATCGTTTCGCCGGAACCTGGTACGACCCGCGACGCAGTCGATACCGTTCTGGAGCGCAAAGGCAAACTCTATCGTTTCCTGGATACGGCTGGAATCCGGCGCAAGGGAAAAACCAAACTCATCGCGGAAAAATTAAGCGTGATTATGGCGCGGCGTCACTTGGAACGTGCCGACGTGGCGCTTCTGGTCGCGGACGCCTCCGTAGGCATCACTTCGCATGACGCGACTATTGCAAGCTACGCCGAACAGTCAGGCCGCTCCGTTATCATCGTGCTAAATAAATGGGATCTTGCGCTCCAAGCAGCGCAGGAAAAATCATCAGCCGAGAAAAACCGCGGCGGGAAAGGCGGAGGTGCGAATCCAAACAAGCTGATTCAGGATTACGAACCTTTGGTGCGCCAGAGATTGAAATTTCTCTCCTACGCTCCGGTAGTTTTTCTTTCGGCAAAAACCGGCGAGCACATCGACAGGCTGTACATGGTGATCGATCAGGTGGTGGAAGCGCGCAACCGCCGAATTTCCACCGGAGAGCTGAATCGCTGGCTCAAAGAAGTGGACCTGGATCGCGGTACGTCTCCGGCTAGCCGTGAAGTTAAAATTTTCTACATCACCCAGGCTACCACTGCGCCGCCTACATTTGTTCTATTCACCAATCAGTTGAAACCGCTACATTTCAGCTATCAACGCTTCCTGGAAAACCAATTGCGCGCCAAATTTGGCTTTATCGGCACGCCGATTCGATTCAACCAGCGCCTAAAAAAGCGCGGCTCCCGCCATCGCGAGAGACGCGACCCTCGCGACTCTTAGTCGCCTTCTGCGTTTCGGTCCCGGCAGATCAGAAATCGACGTGGAAGCGGCCTCCGAGTACGGTAACGGGTCCGCGAGCCATGTTGTAGCCGGGATTGTTGATGTGTTGGATATCAGCTGACATAAAGAAGCCACGCCATAGATGCGCCGTATAAAATCCTTCGACGATTTTCTCTGGGCCGTAAGTTAGTCCTCCGTCACCAAGCAGAAAGCCAACTCCGCCTAGCGCGAGATATTGCTGGTGAGCGGCGACTATGCCGTTAGCCACAAACGCAACGCCGGCACGATCATTGCGCCGATGCCACTGGTCACCCTTCGTGAGCGCGCCGAATAATAACGTACGGTCACATTCAGTATAGGCGAAGGATTCGTTGCGCCCATCGCTCCAACCGATGCGCCCAAGGAGGCCTAGATGCGAAGTAAGTTCCTGTTCGAAATTGAGACCAAAACCATATTTGTGGCGCCCCTGTTGGCGCGTGAAAATAATGTTCGGGACCGGAGTTTCACCAGCTTTGAAATCCCGGATGGCTTCCTCGTAACTGCCCATGTTCGCGTGATTCAGATAGCTAAGCAGACGCACTGTTCCAGAGCGGTGATGTAAAAGGCTGCCGCGAAACTCGAATTCGAGATTTTCGGCGCGCGCCCGCGCGAGGTCGGCGTCAAGATGGATGCCATTGGCGACTTTCGGCATCAGCGCTTCGCCGAAACGTGCTGTAAACCAATGATCGTCGAACTCTAGAATGGCACCGTCGGTGTAACCGCGCGTATTGGCGGCGTAATCGTAGGCACCGTTGTTATCCACCGTCCAGTTTAAGAATTGCAGATGGCTGTCAGAGCCGTAAGAATTGGTGTCGAAGAAATCGACCAAGTCGAGTTTTCCCACGCGGAACTCGATCCGGCGCGCCGGAAGCGAGCTGGCGAGATGAAGTGGGTCCCGGTCTGCTTTAACACGTTCGTCCGAGAGCGGAATGATTTGTCGTACCATGGCTCGCGCAAGATAAGGCGCCTTTGAGAGCGCGATACCTTGCACGGTCCGTACGGAGTCCAAGTTTGTATAGCCAGCGAGGCCGAGGGCTGTTCCGATGCCGCCCCCGGTCGCATACTCTACGTTCAGGAAGACCTCCGTTGTCTGCGTAAGTTCGTAGCCGGCATAAAACGTAAGGATGTGTGTAGTCGCGCTCTGCGCCGGTGCGGTCAGGCTATTGGGGCCGCTATATTTCGCCGGGAATGTAGGATGCCATTGGAGAATGATGTTGGCTTGCCCGGAAAACCAGAATGGAGCGGTGTCAGAATGCGGAAATACGGTGAGAACGTCGCCTGAGTCAGAACCTTCCGGTGCGGACGAAGCCTCTTGAATAGTGGGCTGTGGATTCGGCTTATCGGGTGCAGCGTCTTGTGCGCGTAGGAGCAGCGGCGACAGAAGACACACCAGTAAAGCGCAGAAATTTAGGCGGGCGAGTTGGACAGAATGCCAGCGCATTTACAAGTGGAACAGGGGCTTCGTGCGAGTTCATTTCCACGCCGGGCAGAGTAGATGCCAGGCAGGTATTCGTCAAGGGAATTGAGAAGGAAAAGTCGAGAAAGTTGTTAACGTTTTGTAAAGATTCCGTGACTTAGCGGAAGAGACCAGAGGCGAGTTTCCCTCCGTGTTCCGAGCGATCTGTCCCAGGTTACGACAAATTTAGCCCAGTTTATGCCGGGGTTAATTTGAGAGGGTCAGGCATCCCGATTGCTCGATCGGGTCATCTTTAGTAGTCTCTAGCATTGTGCTTAGGCCAGTACTTCCAACCGATCGACCAGGGGTGAGTAATTTGCGGGGACTATTTCGACTGCCTTTCTGGCTTCTGATTCTGGCGGCCATCGTTCTGCCATCCTGCGGCGAGAATGTTAACTTCCCATCGCCCACGTTGACCGCCATTAATCCGACCGTTATTACCACCAACCAGCCGAATCCATTCGTGCTAAAGGTATTTGGAAGCAACTTCGTGCAGCAGTCTGCAATACAGTGGAACGGCAGTGCTCTCACAGACACCATTTTCGTGAACACCGAAGAGTTGACGGCCGTTATTCCGCCTTCCTTTTACGCCGCTCCGGGAACGGCGATGATAACCGTACTTACTCCTCAACCGGGCGGCGGGACCACTCAAGCCATTACTTTCAGCGTTGCGCCTACCGTAAGTCCAGTTCCGCATATTTCTTCCCTGTCCCCATCGGGAGTCTTGACCGGAGGTGGGGGCTTCACGCTTCGTGTGTTCGGCTCAAATTTTGTGCAACAGTCCACTGTCGCAGTGAATGGCAGCAACCGGCAGAGTGGTTTTGTGAATTCCACACAGATTGATGCTTCGTTGAACTCCACCGATATCGCCACAGCCGGAACCCTGCAGATTACCGTTACAAATCCCGTGAATCCTACACCGGGGGGCGGCTCTTCGAATTCGTATCCATTGAACGTATTGAATCCGCTTCCGACAGCAACCAGTGTCGCTCCCGCTAGCGCGCAAGCCGGCAGTACCCCGACTACGTTAACTGTGACGGGGACAGGGTTCATCAATCAAAGCTCTTTCATTGCCGTAAATGGAACGCAGCGCCCGACTACATTTATCAGCGCCACGCAAGTAAGCACGCCATTAACCGGGTCCGATCTCCTGGTGGGCGGTGTCAACCAAGTAGAAGTGGTGAACTCGACGCCCGGCGGCGGAGCGTCGAACACACTGACATTTGCCGTAAACCCTACTCATTTACTTGGTTTGCCCGTGCTTGTGGATCTTGCTGCCGACGGATCACAGGCGAACCAGGGAATTTGTGGAGGCCCCACGAATTGTCAGAATGGCGCGGACGGTCTGGAAGTAACGACCGTTGGTCCTTCCACTAGCACGACCGGACAATATGTGGCTTTTGCCTCTGTATCCAATAATTTGATCTTGAATGAGCCCAATAATGGCGGCGTCGTTTTCGTTCGTAATACTTGCTTAGGAGTTGCGTCATGCACGCCGGCAACTACCGCTGTGAGCACGGATCCCAACGGCAACGCAGCTAATGGCGCGAGTTCCGAGCCTTCACTGGATGAGGCAGCGAGCGATGCTGCGTTCACTTCGCTGGCTACCAATTTGGTTACGAGCGTGGGCGTGCCTGCCGGAACAAACCAGGTCTATTGGCGGCCTGTGTGCCTGCCGACTTCTACCACTACCGTGTGCAATGTGACGCCCACGACATTTGAAACCCAACTCGTTTCCGTGTCAGCAGACGGGCTGTCCGCCGGAAATGGCGACAGTTACAACCCATCGATCAGTCCCGACGGCCGGTATGTCGCGTTTGTTTCTCTGGCCACCAACTTGGTTTCCGGCATTTCTCCCGACGGCGTTACGCCTCAGGTATATTTGCGCGATACCTGCAGCGGAGTGAGCGGGACGACTTGTACCGGCACAACGTATCTAATATCTACACCGGATGGGACGACACCTGGCAACGGCCTAAGTTCGAATCCTTCGACAGCTTCGGGCGGATTGTACGTTTCGTTTACATCGGTGGCGACAAATCTGGGAGCAACTGCCCCCAACTCAGACGGCGCCCAAGAAGTTTTTGAGCGCAGTACGTGTCTAACAGAGGAATGCACGGCAAACACGACTCTGATATCCACGCCCGATGGCGTGACTCCGGCCGACGGCGCTAGTTCGGAATCCTCTATTTCGAATACCGGCCGGTTTATTGTCTTCGCGTCCACCGGAACGAATCTGGTGACCGGTTCAGGTCCTACACAGCAGATCTATTTGCGGGATACGTGCATTGCTATCGTGACGGCATGCACGCCTTCGACCACGCTAATTTCCATTACCACCGGTGGCGTCGCTGGAAACGGCAGAAGCGAATACCCGAGCATCAATAGCACGGGTCAATACGTGGCTTTCGCCTCTTTCTCATCCAATATGGCCAGCACCACGAATGGCGTCGAGAATATTTTTGCGCGAAATACGTGCGAAACGATTACCACCGAGTGTACCACGAGTACTGTATTGGTAACTCAAGGAGCGGGCTCGGGTTCGACACCCGCGAACGGTAATAGCCTGGTGCCATCCATTAGCCAGGACGGCACTACGGTTAGCTTGCTTTCCTTCGCCAGCAATTTGGTTCCGCGTGACAATAACGGAGTCGAGGACATCTTTCTAGGCTCCACCACTTTCACGGCTTCTACGACTACGGCGGAGCTCACTCCGCAGGGTGTGCCGCCAGCCGCTGAAGCTCGGCATCGCGCGCGGTGACCAGCGTGAAGGTTAGCGACTCGCGCGGAACGCTGGTGACGAACGGACCCACTACCCAGCCAAGTCCGGTAGGAATGTCGCGGGTGAGCGAAACCGACTGGCACTCCACGTAAGTTCCCCCGTCTTTTTCCTGAAATCTCCAATAGGTATCCATACCCCACAAGAAACCGCGGTCGTGGCCTTGCGGATCCAGGCGCTCGTTGGACTCGCCGGGATTTTCTACCTCTTGAATGCGTGTGGCATGTGAACGGCTCCAGGCGTGTGTGGCGTCCACCAGGTGGTAGTGAACTTGGTGATCTGTGTCATCCACGATAGTGATGACTTTCTTTTTGTAAAAGCGCAGGTTCACCAGGAAATCGTCGCCTTGATGCTGCAGGATTTTTGAGCGCTGAATGTCCGGGCGGAAATAGTCCTTTTTATGATCGTAGTCCTGCATGAATTCCAGGGTTTGCGCCAGATTTGCGCCGGGTATGAAAACAGTGCCGATCCAATGATGAATTAGCGCTCCAGGAGCCGCGATCGGCCTGCCGTTGTCCAGCGTCTCGAGTCGTTCGATTACTACGCCACCTTTGCGTAACTCGGCATAGTAAGCGTCGCGGTGCGTTGCTTGGGATGCGGCATCGATCCATAGATACGGAGTTGCTTGCGCAAGCTCGGTATCGACCTTGCCTTCGGTGAGTTGGAGGTAATGGTTATATGCGGCGAGCGCCTCGGGTTTCAGGTCCTCACCGCCAGCCAAACTCGCGAGGGAGAAAAAACAGGCGAGGAAGATGGCGACCGGCTTCCGGGCAATACGGGTCATCGTTGGTTGGGTTTTGGGCAAGTCTAAGTTTCCTGGCGATCAGTTCCAACTACTTCAAGAGATCTAGCGACGAGTTACAACCACATTATTTCGTCAGCTATTAAGACGCAATCCAGCAGCGAAACGATGTCGAAAACAGAGGAAAGTTTTAATTGCTTGGTATGCGCAGACCCCGCTGCCGGTGGGGGTCAGGAGGAATTACGCCGGCAGGAGGGGTTGGACGGGTTGGCTAGCGTGCCCGGCTCCTTTTTTGTGGAACCGTCGTCCCCGCATCGCAGCCATCCAACCCGCGCAGCAATCTTGAAATATGGAATGGGAGTGAACAATGGCTCGGTTGGTTCATTTCGCGAGGTACCGGGGTTTTAGTACCGCCTTTTTATGCCTGTCTGTAGACACTAAAAGTTCGCGGTTCGCCTTTTCTGGCACCTGTGTCGGCATATAAGCTTCCCCTTGACAACCTACAAGAGGGATGGCAGCCTCTTCCTCTAGTTTATCTGGGGGGACGGCCCGTTATCGTCCGGAAGGGGGGAATATGAGATTTGCCAAATTACTTCTGGTTCTTGCGGCAATCCTAGCCGCGACACCTGCGCGCCCGATGCAACTGAGTCCCGCGCCTGGAGACCAGCGTTCGGCCGACCGCGAGGCGATCCGAAATCACATCAACAAGATTTTCCAGGCTTACATTCAGAAAAACGGTGAGGTGATTCGCGCCACCCACGCGAAGGACTGGACGGGTTTCCAGAATTCCTCGCGCACCACGGTCCAGGGTATCGATCAATACATGGATGGCGCTAATGGATTTCTGAAATCTCCGGTGAAGATGACCGGGTACAAGATGGTCGAATTCAACGTTATTTTCTACGACGACGTCGCGCTAGTTCCCTACATCGCTGATGTGAACTATGAATATGAGGGGCATCCATCTCCGGAAAAGCTTCGCATCCTGGACATCTACGCAAAATTGGGAGGCGATTGGGTGCAAATTGGCTCGGATACCACGCTGCATCCCGATTCGCTCGCGGCTGATTTGCAGCGAGCGCAAACAGTGGACCCGGAAGAAAAGCAGGAATTGCTTACGGCTCGCGAGGCTGTATGGCGCTCGTGGTTCTCAGACGACAGTCCGCGCTTGGCGGAACTTTTGCCATCTGAATTGATTGCGATCGATCAAACCGAAAACTGGGAAAATCGCGATGAAGTTCTGGCTGGCTCTAAAGATTTTGTCGCCAAGGGTGGCAGACTCGTACGCCTGGAGTTTCCTGAGACGGAAGTTCAAATGTATGGATACACAGCTATCGTCTATTCAAAATATCTTTACGAAATCGAAATGGATGGAAAGCGTTCGACGCATTCAGGACGTGCCACGGAAATGTTTGTCGATCGTCAAGGAAAATGGGTCAACGTGGGCTGGCATCTGGACTCCGGCGGTTAATCATCTGACCTTCGCTCAAGGAGAAATGAATGACTCCGTCGACGGAAATACTGCAAGGCACGCTGGATTTGCTAATCCTCAAAACGCTCGCGCTAGAGCCGATGCACGGTTGGGGCGTGGCGCAACGTATCCAGCAAGTTTCGCGCGAGGCACTCCAAGTACAGCAAGGCTCGCTCTATCCTGCGCTGTACCGCCTGGAACGCAAGAAATGGATTCGCGCCGAGTGGGGCGCCTCCGAGAATAATCGTCGTGCAAAGTTTTACTCCCTCACCAAGACCGGGCGTCAGCAGCTCGAGAAAGAAATGGCGGAGTGGGAACGGCTTTCTTCGGCGGTGGCCTTGATTCTTCAACGAGCCTGAACTTCACCAGGGAGCCACGAGTCAAGGAGCGCAAGCCATGAATTTCTTGCGACGGCAAAATCCCGGCAATCAGTGGGAGGAAAATCTCAACGAAGAGTTGCGTTTTCATCTGGAAAAACAGATGGCGCTTTACATTTCTGCCGGCATGTCTCCACAAGAGGCGCGCCGCCTAGCTTTGCTGGAATTTGGCGGCATAGAATCCGTGAAAGAAGAATGCCGCGAACATCGCAAGACATTTTTGCTGGAAACGCTAGGGGGTGACTTGCGCTACGGTTTGCGGATGTTGCGCATGAACCCAGGTTTCACTGCAATTGCGGTTTTGACACTCGCGCTTGGTATCGGGGCCAACACGGCAATCTTCAGCGTACTCGATGCCGTGGTTCTGAAACCACTTCCCTACCCGCAGGCTGACCGTTTGGCTTTGATTTGGACGGAAATGAGGAGTGCAGGACAAAGTCGCGCGCCATCGTCCGGACCGGATTTGATGGATATTCGCCATCGCGCCAAACTGCTTCAGGAGGCCGGCGGGATTTGGGTGGGTAGCGCAGCGGTGAGCGGTACGGGCGAGCCCGAACAGATCAAGTTGGGATTTACCACCGCGAATTTCCTTACGCTTCTCGGCATTACTCCCGCCAAGGGTCGCTTGTTCAACGATCAAGACGATTCGGAACACGCCGGTCCAGTCGTGATTATCACCGATGGCTTATGGTGCCGGAGATTTGGCAGCGACGAAAATATCATTGGTCGTTCTATGATCATCGATGGACGGGCAGCGACGATCGTAGGCGTGATGCCCGCATCATTCCGCCTTATTTTCCCCGAAGATGCGAGCGTTCCGCCGGACGTGCAAGCCTGGGTTCCCTTTGGCTACGATCTTTCGGGCGCGCCGCGAGATTTAAACTATCTTCGAGTGATTGGCCGGCTTCGCCCTGGTGTAACACTCGCTCAGGCTCGCGAAGAATTGCATTCCATTGCAGCGCAGCTTCGCGCCGAATATGCGGCGGATTCCAAAGCGGGTATCGATTTTGAAGCTTTCTCACTGCAACAGGACACCACGCGCGATACACAACTGGCTATCTTGGCGCTGTTCGTTGGAGTTGGGCTGGTCTTGCTCATCGCCTGCGCCAATGTTGCGAACCTTTTATTATCTCGCGCTGGTCTGCGGCATAGAGAGATAGCTCTGCGAGCCGCGCTGGGAGCGTCACGAAGCCGCATCATTCGCCAACTTCTAACCGAAAGCATTTTTCTTTCTCTTCTCGGTGGTCTCGCTGGTTTGTTGCTCGGCGGGTGGGGAATGAAATGGCTGCTGGCGCTTCGGCCGAAGTCTATGGTGCTGCTCGACGCCGTGAAATTCAATTTCCCCGTGCTGGGCTACGCATTTGCGATTTCACTGTTGGCCGGAATAATTTTCGGACTTGCGCCATCTCTGGAAGCGTCGAAAGCCAATCTAAACGAAGCTTTGAAGGCCGCTGGGAGAGGCATTATCTTCGCCAAACAGCGTTATAGAACATTGCTGGTGGCAACCGAAGTGGCCCTCGGATTTCTCCTGCTGGTCGGCGCCGGTCTGATGACTCGAACGTTTGCGCGCTTGATTAATGTAGACACTGGATTCCAGAGCGATCACGTATTGACCTTCCAGATCTCTCCTCCCGGAAGCCGTTATCCAAAAGACGCAAATCGCGTTCGCTTGATTGATCAGTTGAAAAAACATCTTGAAGGGCTGCCAGGTGTCCAGTCCGTGGGCGGCGTTCATCTTTTGCCATTCGACGATTACGCGAATTGGTACAGCTACTATTGGCTTCCGGGCGCCGCGCCGCAAGATCAGAACACTTTGCTGGCCGACCATCGTTCTATCACTCCTGGTTTCTTCCGAACGCTGGGCATACCTCTGATAGATGGCCGAGACTTTGACGAATCGGACACTGCCACCCACCGCCGTGTGGTTATCGTGGACGAATCATTGGCCAAACAAATGTGGCCAAACCAAAGTGCGGTGGGAAAAGAATTAAACGTAGAAACGATTGAAGAGGGAGATTTCAGTCGAGCCCCTGCGGTTGTGGTCGGTGTGGTGAAGCATACCAAATATCGTCAATTGACCGGCAACGGGCGCCCACAGATTTATGAGCCGTACGCGCAGTCCACGCGAGAGATCATGGCGTTCGCCATCCGAACGAAAGGCGAGCCGCAGGCGCTGATCGGAACCATTGGCGCAGAAGTGGCTAAGTTTGATACGAATCTTCCTCTCTCGAAAGTGCGTCCGATGGACGAATACGTTCGGATGGCGCGAGCTTCGGCGCGCTTTACGATGTTGCTGGCGCTGGCTCTCGCTGGGCTTGCCCTAGCTCTCGCGTCCATTGGAATCTATGGGGTCACTTCCTATTCGGTAGCCCAACGAAAGAATGAGATTGGGATTCGCATGGCGCTGGGCGCCCAAGCGCGCGATATTTTAAAGATTGTGTTAACCGAGGGAATGACCGCCGTATTTGCGGGCCTCACCTTTGGGCTCCTTTTGTCTCTGCTGGTAACACCGATGCTCTCGAGCCTGCTATTTGGCGTTCGTTCAACGGACGCCGTAACCTTCGTAGTCGTAGCCCTGTTTCTCTCCGCGGTGGGATTGCTGGCCTGCTGCATTCCGGCGCGGCGCGCCATGCGCGTGGATCCAATTGTCGCATTGCGATACGAATGAGGGACGGACAATGAAACGAATCGGACAATGGCTCTTTCGAAAAACTTGGGAGCAAGACCTCAACGACGAACTGCGCTTCCATTTGGAAAAGCAAATAGCACTAAAAATCTCCGCAGGAATTCCGCCCGAGGAGGCGCGAAGGCAGGCCGTTCTGGAATTCGGCGGCTTGGAAGCGGCGAAGGAAAACTGTCGTGAACAGCGCCGCGGATTTTGGCTGGAAACGCTGTGGGGCGACGTGCGCTACGGATTGCGCATGTTACGCAAGAATCCGGCCTTTGCAATCATAGCCATTCTCACCCTAGCCGCAGGGATCGGAGTGACCTCCGCAGTTTTCAGCTTCGTCGACCGAAATCTTTTCCGCAGCTTGCCTTATCCCCACGATGATGGCCTGGTGTCGTTTGGTTTGCTGGCACCCATTGAACGAAACGAATTCTTGCTGGGACGCAGCTATGTGGATTGGCGGAAGGCGCCGGGACCGTTTGAGTCTATGACCTCCATGATTCCCGGTGTTGTCGATTGCGACCTCACCGAACAGAATCCTGTTCGACTCTCTTGCGCACAGGTAGAGCAAAATTTTCTTTCGACGCTTGGCGTCCAGCCAATTGTAGGACGCAACTTCTTACCGGACGAAGATCGAACCGGCGCGCCCAACGTCGCCCTGATCTCGTACGGGCTCTGGAAAAGCAGATTTGGCGGGAATCCAGACGTTGTCACCAAGACAATTCCACTAGACGGTCAACCTACCTCCATAATCGGGGTACTTCCGGCAAATTTTGAGATGCCCAATTTGCTTTCGCCCGACATTCTTGTTCCCCAAGCTCTCGACGAAGCCGCTCAGCGCAAATCGGATTCAGGCGCAGTCCTGAGAGGCTTTGCGCGCCTAAAGCCAGGGATCAATGTGGTGCAAGCCGCCGCTGCAATACAACCGTGGTTTGAGGAAGCTCTGCACCAGGCTCCCCCACAGTTTCGCAATGAAGTACATCTGTCTGTCCGCAGTCTGCGTGATCGACAAGTGCAAGATCTGCGCCTGGCGTTTTGGGTTCTGTTGGGCGCGGTGCTAGCTGTGCTGCTGGTCGCTTGCACTAATGTCGCCAGCTTATTGCTTGCTCGTGCGACTAGCCGGGAGCGCGAACTCGCGGTGCGGGCAGCTTTAGGCGCCAGCAGAAGCCGGCTGATTCGCCAGGCGCTGACAGAAAGCTTGGTGCTCGGAATCGTGGGAGGCGCAGCAGGTTGCTGGGTGGCCTATCTGCTGATGCATCTCTTCGTCTCCATCGCTCCGCAAGGAATTCCGCGATTGCAGCAGGCCACTTTGGATGTGCGCGTGATTGTTTTCACCGTGGGAATTTCACTTTTGTGCGGAATAATTTTTGGCCTTGCGCCGGCTCTGCGGATGCCTACGCCCGAATCCTTGAACGGCAAAGAAGTTCGTACCACATCACGTAGCCCTCTGCGCCAGCTTCTGGTTGCATCGCAAATCTCCATTTCGCTGGTTTTATTGACCGGCGCCGGCCTGTTGCTCCGAAGCCTATGGAACCTGCAGGGAGTTCCGATTGGAATTCAAGCGCAGAATATTGTTACCGAACAGATTTCGCTGGGCCAGTCTCGTTATCCGAATGCGCCGCAACAGGCTGAGTTTTTCGACCGTCTTTTGACGAGGCTCCGAATTTTTCCAGGCGTGACGTCATTGGCCCTGAGCGATTCGATTCCGCCCAGCGGCGCGATGCACTCGACAATTTACGCGGGAATCGAAGTCGCGGGCCGTCCGCGATTTGCCGAAGGCACAGGCGGAATGGTGGCATGGCGTGCCATCACGCCCGGGTATTTCTCCGCGCTAGGAATTCCAATCTTGCAGGGCCGCGCTTTCGATGAAGACGATCGGGAGCCCAGCCAAAACTCGATCATTCTCAGCGATTTCCTGGCGCGCGAACTTTTTCCAAATGAGGATCCGCTGGGCAAGCCTATGCGCTTTGGTTTGACTGCTCCGTGGCGCACGGTCGTCGGGGTTGCGGCGGACGTAAAAAATGCCGGACTCGACGCGCAATCGGATCCTGAATTCTACATACCGTGGAAAAATGAGCCTGCGCAATACCTGGGGTCTGCGTACGTGATTCTCCGCACGCCGCTGAATCCACAAACCGTGGAGAAGTGGATGCACTCGGAAACTGCCAGTCTCGATCCAACGCTCCCGGTAAAAATTGAAACCATGAGTCAGCGCGTTTGGAAACTGACGGCGCGGCCTCGATTTAATGCTGTGTTGCTTTCGATCTTTGCGGCTATGGGAGTATTGTTGGCCGCTATCGGGATCTATGGCGTGGTGGGATTTCTGGTAACTCGCCAGACCAGAGAGATCGGAATACGAATGGCGCTGGGCGCAACTCCAGGCGCCATTTTTAAAATGGTCATGGCAAATGTCGCTGGGTGGACACTGGCGGGCGCACTGTTGGGCTTGCTCGGAAGCTGGTTCGCGTCCCAATTTCTGCGATCGCTGCTGTTTCAAGTTCCGGCTCGTGATCCCTGGTCAATTGGAATCGCAGGTGCAGCGCTTTTGGTGGTGGCCTTCCTTGCCGCATGGATACCAGCGCGGCACGCCATGCGCGTGGATCCTATGATTGCTTTGCGATATGAATGACGAATTTTGCAGGACCCTGGTGATTGCGGTTATTTCGCCGCGGGAGATAATCGCAGAGTAATTTCCGTGGTTTTCTTTGGGCGAATCACTACGCGCTTCGACCAATCCGAAAAAACTTTATTTGAATAGGCGCGAACGTCATATTGTCCCGCTTCGAAACGCGTGAATTCGAAGTGGCCAGTCGAATCGGTGTGCGTGGCGTGGGGACGGAGGCCGTCGGATGTTTGTATCGTCACACTTGCATCTGCAACCGGCTTACCTTGCTCGTCCAACACGCTTCCTGAAAGCGTTCCCAAGCCGCCGGCAAATTGGGCGTTTGCTGCTAAGGCAAACATCATCGTCGCGAAGACTGCCGTAACCAAAACTTTTCGTGTCATTGCTCACCCCGGGGTCGAGCCTGAGAACAATTCTATATCTCAAGCGTACGCCGCCGAAGGTGCTCACCAAATTGTTCTCAATAAGGGACTGTGCGAACGGACAGGTTAGAACAGCTAGTATTTATAGTGGCTGCTGGCTGCGGCATGTGCGGGCTGATCTTGGCGTCCGGTGTCGGGATTCAGCCCCCGTTTTATCGCCAGAAAATACGTGAGAAGTTGAAGCGGAACCAGATGCACGAAAGCAGTAAGCCATTCCGGCGTCTCGGGGACCACCAATACTTGTTCCGCTGAAATATCGTGATTTGCAGAAGGACTAGCGATGGCGGTCCTAAGCATCTTCAATTCTCCGGCGGCCTGAAGGATCTGACGGACACGGTCGTCGGTCTTGCGGCCGGTGAGCAATCCAATCAATGCGCCGCGAGAATCGGTCTCCGAAAATGGACCGTGGAGTATTTCTTCTGTCTCGAACCCTTCTGCCGCAATATAACAAGCCTCTTTGATTTTTAGCGCCGCCTCGCTTGCGGTGGCCCAACCCACTCCCGTTCCAAAAATTTCGATGCGCGCGAGAAGTGCCATTTGTTTTGCCAACTCGTGCACTTGGGACTCGAGTTTCAGCGCTTCGCGCATCAACGCGGGTGTTTGGGTAATTTCTTTGGAGGAAAAGCTGTTGGCCAGAAGTTTCCGACGCTCAACAACGCGAACGATCAGAATTTCCAGTGCTGCCAACGCCGTCGTATAACTTTTGGTATAGGCAAACGCGACTTCTTGCTCGCATGTCTCGATCTGAAAGTCTGCGCCACGGACTCCTTCCCCGCTCATTTCTCCGGTGATTGCAACGGTCAGCGCACCGGCCGCGCGCGCCATACGCAGCGCCTCCACGGATGCCGTCGTGGTGCCCGTGTGCGTGATAACCACGACGGCGTCATCAGCCGTAAACGCGATCGGATGATTCACAAGCTCGAAGGACTGTTCGTAGTGAGCCCACAAGCGTCCTGCGGAAAACTCGCGCACCCAGCTTTCCGCCACACGCGCGGCATGCAAGGAAGTTCCGATTCCAACGAAAGTGATGCGTTCTTTTTCGGCGACGGCGTCGGCCACGTGTTCAATCGCTTCCTTTTTCTGCAGAATCCTTTCGATCAATTCAGGTTGGGCCTGAACCGCATCGTAAACATAATAGGGGTGCGCCTTGCGCATTTCCGGTGGCATTGAGTATTCTCCGCCGACAAGATATTGAAATTGCTCGCACTATCGGCGGCTATTCTAGCGGAACAGGAGTCTGAATGGCTTTATACATCTCGCAACACACACTGGCATGCCTCACGCGCCAAGGCGCAGAAGAGCTCACCAAGCGGCTGCTGGCTGCGACGCCGGTTAAGGGGCGTCGCGTGCTGGTAAATATGCAGGAAGGAAAAATGCTCGTGGAATTCGAAGCCTCCAGCCGCGAGGAGCTTGAAAAGTGGCTCAGGTCTGAAAAATTTCATTTCGACTGGCTCCTGCGCATCGAACTTGAATCGTCAGCCGGCGCACTCCGAGCCATCGCATAGCGGTTATGAGTCCGAGACTCTAGTCCTTAGCGCCCACTCTGCCAATACTATTGCCAGTGTGCATCATTCCGGTGTAACCTTTCGGCATGTCGCACCTCACCAGAGACCGGCTCATTTGTTGTTGTATGCGCCTGGCTTCTGGCGGGTTTGGCTAGTTACCTAGAAAACGGATTTCTAGCCGGGTACTTCAGACCCACCGCCAGAGAAGCTGGCAGGTGGGTTTTTTATTTTAGGTCGTTTTCAGGGCCATTGAGTCTAATTACGAGGGGGAAAATGACATGTCAGATTACAAGCATCCCGAGACTTTAGTTTCCACGCAATGGGCGGCGGAGCACCTGAATGACCCAAAAACCCGTCTGGTGGAAGTTGATGTCGATACTTCCGCCTACGATCAGGGCCATATTCCCGGCGCCCTAGGCTGGAATTGGCAATCGCAACTTCAGGATAATATTCGCCGCGATTTAATCGATCAGAAGGCGCTGGAATCGCTGCTCGGCCAGTCGGGAATCTCCAACGACACGACCATCCTTCTGTATGGCGACAACAACAACTGGTTCGCGGCGTATGCTTTTTGGCAATTGAAGTACTATGGCCACAAGGATGTGCGGTTGATCAACGGCGGCCGCAAGAAATGGGTGGAAGAAAAGCGCCCGCTGACCACGGAGCCGACGAAAGTGGCGGCCGCGACATACCACGCGACCGGTCCTGACGAATCCATCCGCGCGCGCAAAGAAGACATCTTCCGTACCCTGGACAAGAAGACTGCAGCACAGCTCGTTGACGTTCGCTCCGGCGACGAGTTCACCGGGAAAATTATCGCGCCGCCGGGAATGTCCGAAACCGCGCAGCGCGCCGGACACATTCCCGGAGCCGCCAACATTCCCTGGGCTCAAGCAGCAAACGAAGATGGCACGTTTAAATCACCCGATGCGCTGAAAGCTCTCTATGAAGGCAAAGATATAACCGGGAAGAATGAAGTGATCGCGTACTGCCGCATCGGCGAACGCAGTTCCCACACATGGTTCGTCTTGAAATATTTGCTGGGCTACGACAACGTGAAAAATTACGATGGCTCGTGGACCGAATGGGGCAATCTGGTTGGCGCGCCCATTGAAAAGGAAGTAGCCGTAGCCGCGCGATAGATTGAGTTTGTGCTTAGTTCAGGACAGCCCCGAAGTTTTCTCTTCGGGGCTGTTTTTTTTGGTCCGGAGTATTTCAGGGAATTTCGTTTTCAGGAACTCCGTGGTGACGGGCTTCGTCTTCTAAAGCGCTGATCTTCGTCTGAATATCCTCGCGCTGCTTCTGGTATTGGGCCAGTTGCGTGTGCCAGTCGTCCGGCTTTGACCAGCCGTACGGTCTGGGTGTATTGACCTGCTGTCCATTTAAGGCCGCCTGCAACTGCGAGATCTTTTCGTCGAGCGGTGGGATTTGGCCTTGGAGTTTGGAAATTTGGCCGCGATACCAGGCTGAGTTCTTGCCCCCGTTGTTAGGTTTGGGCTTATTTGCTGCATTCGCAGGCTTGGAATTGGAATTCAGCGAAGACGAGGCGTCCCTGCGTGGATGCGAGCTGAAATCATCGTTGGTCCAAACTTTTTTCTCGGGTGTCTGTGATCCCGCGTCTGACGAACCTGCGGTGCCAGGGTTTTGTGACGGGACTGCCGAGTCGCTTTGCGCTCGCGCGCTGCCCGCTGTAAATGACGCACAACTCGTGGCGAAAAGAGTTGCAGCGAAGAATCGAAGGGCCCGATTCATGATTGCCTCCTGGTTCCACGCTGCTCGGAACATCGGAGGCGTGGAGAGACTATGGGTCTCCGTACACTACTTTGCCGCTCGCGATTTCGCTTTGAACCAGTGCGAGCGCTTCTTTCGGAGGGCCGATGCGGTGATACTGACTAGCTTCAATATACTGATGCTGCTCGAAGGTGAAAAGAAATTTCCTGCCCATGAAGTCGTATTGGTAACGGATGGGCAGCCAAACACCGGGCAAAATCTCGGTTTGCTCGAAAGAAAATACTCCGCCTCTATATAGCTTCCCCAGAACACCGCCGCCGAAGGCCATGTCTCGCATCACGTGGGCTTCGGCGCGCGCCAATTGATTTTTTTCATGGTCCACCCAGATTTTCGCGGTCACATGCGTCATGGCGTCTTGAAACATCGTATGTGGATGGAAGCTGGAATTCGGGTTTAGCTCCAGGATGTCGCAAAGTCGCCCATTCAGCGTCTCTTGGCCGATCCATTTGGTGAGAAAGGCTTCTCGCGTTGCGTCCACGAGCTGTTCGCGATCCGTTTTCTTTTTTTGCCATTTGGCGTAGGCGAGTTTCGCTCGGGAATCGTCTGGCTTCAGCGCTAGCTCGAGCAGTTCGCGCCACGTCTGCAACTGCTGTTTGTAGAGCACGGGATCGGTGAGCTTATTATTTTCTTTTAGCAAAATCTTCATCGTGCCAGTGCCGGTGGGAACCACGCGGTAAAGCTTGTCTTCCAGTACGCGAGGATTCGGCCCGGCGGTACGATCGACCTGATGCTCGATGCGTTCGTACTGCTCGATCGCGACATCATCGCGGTGCTGATTTTCGATCAGCTTTTCGCCGCGGTCGTGGATTTCCGCATCCGAAGGAGCTTGGGATAAGGAATTCTGCGGGAGCGCCTGAGCAATAGGCTGCTCGTCGTTTGCAGAGCCTTCATCGAAAGGCTCGCTAGTAGCGCCACGAACGAAACCCCTTGGCAGACGCCGGCTTGGCCAGCTAGACAGTCCCGCCAAAGCTAATAAGGCGCCGATACAAAAAATCGAGAAAAGGCGGAACATTCGTAACTGTGGGTCTCCAAAACCCGAAGACTACTTCATGCCCATTGTAACGGATTCTCTGCGAGGAAGTCCTTAGCCTTGAGGCGCTTGTTTTCGGCAGCTCTGGTTGAGAAGAATTGCTGAAATTTTTTGATGGTGACCGCAGTACCCGGCATGGCCGGTGCCCTTCGAGTTTGCCGTCCCAATAACGCTCGCCTGGCTCCAGGCGCCGCTTAGCTGTCGAGGCTGCGCGCTAAACCCTGTCAAAGCTGTCGCTTAGCAAGCGAATGCACGCTCGCGGACCGAGTTTTGGTGCAAAATCGGGTTGTGAACTTTTTCGACTCCTAATTCGTCTATTATAGACAAAGTGAAGAAAGCCATCCCAACCTTGGCTGAACTCAGGCAGACGCTTGTCGCGGTGCGCGAAACCTTTTGGATCGCGCTGGACACACTACGCGCACACAAACTGCGCACGTTTTTGACCCTGCTTGGCGTAATCCTCGCGGTCACCACGTTAGTCTCGGTAATTTCCGTGCTGAATGGGTTGAACGTCTATGTGGCCGATAAGGTTGCCAACCTCGGCGCCAATGCCTTTGTGATCGATCGCATTGGCATTGTCACGAATTTTCAGGAATGGAACAAAGCAAGAAAGCGCCCGCCTTTGCAAATGGACGATTTCGATGCGCTGCGCGACAACATGAAACTAGCCGAGCAGGTGGCGGGCGAACAGGACACTACCGCCGACGTTCGCTACGGAAATATCCTGAGCCAGGATGTGAGCATCATCGGCGCGACTCCGAATTTTGCATCCATACGAGACATTGACGTCTCCAATGGCCGGCTTCTTACCAACGCCGATGAAGAGCATAGAGCCGGTGTTTGTGTGATTGGCAACGACATCGCTAACAAAATATTCCCAGGCATGGATCCCATCGGCAAGTCGATTCGAGCGGGACAAGGCCAGTACGACGTTGTGGGTGTAGCCACAGCGAAAGGCACCGTGCTCGGACAGTCCCAGGATAATTTCGTGTTGATCCCTCTGGGCACTTACAGAAAAGAATGGCTGGCGCCGCAGGATTCGGTGAGCATGTTCGTTCAAGCGCGCGCCCCGGAGTGGATGGACGCCGCGCAAGATGAAGCGCGTGTGATTCTGCGCTCCCGGCGCCACGTGCGCTATCAGGACGAAGACAATTTCGCTGTAATCGCTCCCAATTCGATCATGGGTTTGTGGAACCGCATCACTGGAAACGCGTTCGGCATCGCCATCTGGATCACCTCCGTATTTCTGGTGGTGGGCGGAATTGTGATCATGAACATCATGCTGGCCAGCGTGACCGAACGTACCCGTGAAATTGGTCTCAGGAAATCGCTAGGCGCGCGGCGCAGCCACATTGTTTTGCAGTTCCTTGTGGAGTCGTCACTTCTCGCTGCGTCGGGCGGCCTCGTAGGTGTGGGCGTGTCGCTAGCTCTCGCCGGATTGGTTCGCGCCGCGACGCCAATCCCAATTTCGACTCCGATTTTTGCGATCACTATTTCGTTAGTACTTTCCACGGCGGTCGGACTGTTTTTCGGAATTTATCCGGCTATGCGCGCCGCGCGGCTGGACCCGATCGAAGCGCTGCGAGCCGAAAACTAGGAATATTATGCAACAGGATTTCAAAGAAAACCTTCAACTGGCATTCGACACTGTTCGAACGCACAAGCTCCGCAGCTTCCTCGCCATTCTGGGCGTGATGATCGGAGTCTCACTGATTATCCTCGTCGTCGGATTGGTTCAGGGCTTTCGCCAAACCATTCAAGACGAAATTACCGCCGAGGGAATCGATACAGCTTTCGTGTCCCGTTTTGACCAAGGACCGCAGAATGGTCACCGTCCGAAGGATGAGAAGACACGCAAACCGCTGACCCTCGATGATGCCGTAGCGATTCGCCAGCTTTGTCCTGCCGTGAAACAAATCGCGGTTTCCGCGTTTCAGTGGCAACTTGCACATACCGCGCGTTACCAGAAAAATGAAGTGGAAGGCACAGACTTCCGCGGAACATTCCCGGCCTATCTGGAAGTTTATTCAAACGCCACAATGAAGGCAGGTCGTTTCTTCACCGAAGCCGAAAACGAACACCGCGAAAATGTTGTAGTCATCGGCGAAAACATCGCCACGGCATTTTTCCCATCTATAGATGACGCGCTCGGAAAGCAAATTCTCGTAGACGGGTCAACGTATTTGGTTGTAGGCGTGTTTGAAAAGCCCCTGGGCGGGTTTGGTACTAACGATGAAGACCGACGCACGGTAATTCCCTACTACACCTTCATGAAGCTGTATCCGTCCAGCTACGAAATCGGTTACCGATTTCTCGCCTATCAAGGCAAACTTGATGCCGCTGTGGACCAACTGCGCGAGGTTCTGCGGCGCCGCCGCAACGTTCCTTACACCGCTCCGGACAATTTCTCGATCCAAACTCAGGTGGAAGTAGTACGGCAATTCAACGACATCATTGGAGGCGTCGTTCTCGCTGTAATAGTCCTGAGTTCGATCGGTCTTCTGATTGGCGGCATGGGCGTAATGAACATCATGCTGGTTTCGGTGACCGAGCGAACGCGCGAAATCGGTGTGCGCAAAGCAATCGGCGCACGTAGCCGTGACATCACCTGGCAATTTCTTTTCGAAGCCATGACGCTCACCGGAACGGGCGGAATAATCGGCATTCTACTCGGCAGTGGTCTAGCTTTGATGGTGCCGGTGGTCAGTTCGCTGAAGGCAGTTGTGCCGGCTTGGGCTGTGATTGTGGGGTTCACGGTTTCGGTCAGCATCGGTTTGATCTTTGGAGTGTGGCCCGCCACTAAGGCGGCACGTCTGAATCCCGTGGAAGCTCTTCGTTATGAGTGACGGATTACTGAGTGGGACTTTCCGAAAGTTTCGGCAAAGTAATCGGACTGTTAGGGCCGAGTTGCGCCTTTCCATCGGCCCCAAAACTATAAGGAAAGCCTGCGGGGTCGAGTGGAACACCTTGCAGCAAGCCGCGTTCGTAACATTCCTTCATGCTCGCCGGGTAACGCCCAAACTGCTTGCGATATTGTGCGGCCAATTTGTCGAGTTCAAAAGTATCTTGTAGCGCGTGCAGCGCCTGCAGATGTTGAAACGCGTTATTCTTAACCTTTTCATTCTGGGTTGTCTCGTAAAGCTCAGACCATATCGCCAGCGAATTGGAAAACGCGTTTCCCTTCTCCGCCACTTGCGCGGCCATCATCTTCATCCATGACGGCGCGTTCGGAATTTTGCTTCCTTGCAAATAAGCGGCCGAGGCTTTCTGGTAATCCTTCAGGTGCCAATAGTAGAGAAAACCCAGATCGGAGCTAAGTTCCCAGGAATTGGGATTCGCCACGACGCCCTTCTTTACAAGTTCTACCGCAAGGTCGGAACGGTCAGCTCCCGTGGGCATGGGCTCGGAAAGAAAAATCGCTCCAAAACGATACGCGACTATCAGCTTCGGATCGAGCGTGGTAGTAATGTCGAGCAGCGGCCACAGCAAATCGAACTTTTCCCCTGCATTGCCCACTCTGGCACCGTAATACTGAACGGCGCGCGTCCAGTAAATATCTCCGAGCAATGAGTCATATCCGAGGCTCAATCTTTTGAGCATCGTGCCGGAACGGAGTAGCAGTTCTTCTTTTTGCTGACCCACCGTGCGGGTTTCTGCCTCGATGCGCATTTGCAGAAATCCAATTGCTGCAAACAGCGCAGGAATTGCTAGGAGAGCGAACCACAGAGCTCGAGAATGGCTTCCGCTGCTCATTTCAAGTTACGCCCGGAAAATATCGCGGACGCCCCCAGGAGCACGAGCGCGACGTACAGCGCTGCGTACGCAGTATTCTGCCAAATCAATGAAAACGGGATCGCATCGCCATGGCTCGCCGCCGCAATCACATTAAAATTGCGAAAGTTCGGCAGCAGATAACTAATGACGCGAGCGGTGCTCTGCATGGCGGGACTGTGCGTCACCATGCCGATCTCGCGAATGTCGCTTGAGAAAAAACCTGCCACATAAATTCCCAGGGTGTACAGCGTGGAAAGCATCGGACTTGAAAAACAGGAGAAGAAGAGAGCCAGCGCGGTGACCAACGCCAGTTCCAGTAAGATGAAATAAATAGCTATCACAATCGTTGCGTCCGCGCGGAGGAATTCGCGGCTTACGTAGTAAAGAGCTGCGCCCAATCCCAGCGCCATGAAGAATGTGTTTACGGTCAGCGTCAATACCAGGCCGCCGAATTTTCCTACGAGAAATTCCCATCGCCGCACAGGCTTGGCCAGCAAACTGTATAGCGTCCGCTTTTCCATCTCCTTGTAAACCAGCCCTACGCCGATGAAAACCGCCATAACCAGTCCGAAAATCGAAATAGCAGACAGACCCAGGTTGATAATTACTAGCCGCGAGATGCCAATGGAAATCTCGCCTACCAGGACAGAGGCGCCAATCATCATCAAGGCGAATACGATCAGATTGTAAAGCACGCGATCGCGCACCGCTTCGCGAAATGTGTTGACTGCCACTATTCCCGGCACCGTGCTCATCGGGTACCCACCTCGACGAGTTGTGGTGGCGCACTTTTATCCCGCGCAACGAGCTTGAAGAAATAATCCTCGAGCGTCGGCCGCAATGGTGTGACCGAAAGAATCCGCGCCTCACACCTGCGTAATTCATCTAAAACCGGATACAGCTGGTCCTCCGGAACCTCCGCCCGATAGCGGCCCCCCACCTGTGTGGCGCTTTTTGCCAAAGAGCTTGGCAGAGGGTGGCCCAGGGGCGTCTCAAACAAAATCTCCATTGCATACACTTCCATAGAGACAATTTCTCGCGGTGCGCCAACCCCTTGCAGTTTTCCTCCGACCACCACGCCTACGCGGTCACACAACATCTCCGCATCGGAAAGAATATGCGTGGAGAAGAAGATCGTTCGGCCCTCGCGTTTGAGGTCGTGAATAATGTCGCGCACTTCCCGCCGCCCGACAGGATCCAAGCCGGACATCGGCTCGTCCAGAAAAATTACCTGTGGATCGTGGAGAATGGCCTGCGCGATGCCTACACGCTGCAGCAT
This sequence comes from uncultured Acidobacteriota bacterium, assembly GCA_963714785.1. GTDB lineage: Bacteria > Acidobacteriota > Terriglobia > Acidiferrales > UBA7541 > Palsa-295. The sequence goes on along the minus strand of CAVQQE010000010.1, from coordinate 414,238 downwards.
GCCCTTAGAAAATTTTCGAAGTTGAACATCGGCGGCTCCGCCCAGCCCCACGCGTTCCAAAAAGCGGGTTACGCGCTCGCGTCGCTCTGCCGCCGCGAAGCCGAACAAGCGCGCGTAGTAATCCAACAATTCTCGCGCCGTCAGGTAATCGTAAAAGTACGGTTGTTCGGGCAAGTATCCGATTTCGCGGTGCATGCTTACATCGTCGATCGACTTGCCCCGCACCCGCGCGGTCCCGGAAGTAGGAAAAATGATACTCATCAGGATTTTCAGCGTGGTGGTCTTCCCCGCGCCGTTTGGGCCCAGAAACCCGAAGACTTCTCCGTCTTCCACCTGTAGAGTCAGGTGGTCGAGCGACCGACGCATACGCGGGCGCCAGAATCCGACTGGATAGTCCTTGGTCAACCCTTCAATCTCAATCGCTGGTGTACTCATAGCCCTTACTTATTCTAATTTTTTTTTAACAACCTCGCGCGTGTCAATACTCTGATGTTGCTTCAGCGAACACAGCGATGGGGCCGTTCTTAGCGGAATCCACTGCGCAGTTTTGAAGGGACTTAGTTGCCGGCGGAAGTTAGCTTGTCTGCTCGGCGGAGTTCCGGAAAACCAAAAGCCCAGAGCGCCGTAACGACCAAAGCTCCGATTCCACCTAAAATAACCGCAGGAACGGTTCCAAACCAACTGGCCGTTAGTCCCGACTCGAATTGGCCCAACTCGTTAGATGCGCCAATGAAGACCATGTCGACGGCGTTCACTCGCCCGCGCATCTGATCGGGCGTCATTAATTGCAGCAAAGTCACGCGAATCACTACACTTACCATGTCGCTAGCGCCCACGAGCGTGAGCGCCACCAGCGACAAGATCAGGTTGCGCGAAATGCCGAACACTATCGTAAAGACTCCAAAGCCGCCTACACACACAAGCATCGTGGCGCCGACGCGCCCCCGTAACGGCCTATATGCCAGCAACACTGCCATCGCCGAGGCGCCTACCCCCGGGGCGGTTCGCAATAATCCAAGTCCCCATGGCCCTGTGTGAAGAATTTCACGCGCGTAAACCGGCAGTAGGGCCACAGCACCGCCCAACAAAACCGCAAAAAGATCCAGCGAGATCGAACCCAGTATCACTTTTTGTTTCGTGATGTATCGAAGCCCAGCGAGAACAGTGGACAGATTTATCGGCTCTCTAACTCGGGCAATTACGTTCGGCCGAATCAGAGTCGTACAACACACTGCGATTCCTGCCGACGATAAAGCCGTGGCATACACTGCGGAAGGTCCACGGAAGGCCGCATAAACCAGCCCGCCAATCGAGGGTCCCAGGATCGTCGCCACCTGAAACACAGTCGAATGCCATGTCACTGCATTAGCAAAATGTTCTTCGGGAACTAATTGTGGCAACAGAGCCCTGCTGACCGGTCCGCTGAATGAGCGCACTACGCCAAGCAAAACTAAAACTGCGTAGATCATATGAACCGACGGCGTACCACGATGGGTTACGTACAGAAGCAGTCCCGAACAAGTTGCGAACCCTGCGTAGCAAAGCATCAGTAAGTTGCGGCGGTTGAAGCGATCTGCTACGTGGCCTGAAACAAGGAACAAAGTAATTCCCGGCAAGAATTGGCAGAGGCCGACTAGACCCAGATCAAATGCGCGGTGCGTAATGTCGTAAACTTGCCATCCGACCGCGACGGATTGCATTTCAGTCGATGCGACTACAAAGAATCGCGCGATCTGGTAAAAAACAAATGCTGGATAAGTGAACGCGATCCGCCCAGCAATTTTGTTTTCTTGCGATGCGGGCATCAGCGGGCGGTGCGCTCCTTCTGACCAGGCAGCTAACGAGTATAACCTGGAGTCTGCTCGATCGATCTTTCACGCAGGACGCGAAAAAACTTTTTAAGTCGTTTGTTTGGAGCGTGCGCGCAAATAAAAAAGAAAATTAGAGAAAACAAATAATTTCTGCGCCCAAAAATTCTCCGAAAGAGAAAATTTGTCGTAGTGCAACGTAGCTGCTGTCGGCGCAGATAACACTACGGATAGACGCTTTCGACAACCTGTGTAGAACATTTTGTGGTCGCGTGTCGATTTTTTCTTGACAAGTTTTCTCATACCCACGATACTGCCCAACCAGACCCGGGGGAAAAGTTCGATGACGACTCACTTCCTGGCATCGATCAACGGAGCAACGGGCCGGGTTACACCGAAAACTTAGAGGGGAGAAACCCTACTTCGCACCGCGCATAGCAATTTTTGGCGCGGCTTAGCTGGGCTTTTCTATTTTTTCGGCTCGGAAGGCGAATTTTAACGTTTCGTCGGCCGCGCGCTCACGTCCCCCATGCTTTCGTGTATCCACCGATACACACAACGACACCCTGGATGCGGATGTTCGGGAGGAGTAGAATAGAGTTTTCCTCCCGCTGCGCTCCAGCCAACGTACGACGGCTTTACTGCCGGCGCGGAGGTAGAAATGGAATCGAGAATGACCCTGCAGAGCCAATCCGAAACAGAGAAAGTCACCCGGCGTGCTTCCGGCCTGGATTTCCAGCGCCGCTTCACGGACGGGAAAGTATCGCCCTTTGATAAAGTTGAGTGGGAACGTCGTCCCGCAATCATAGGAAATGATAAAGGTCAGGTAATTTTTCGCCAGGACAATGTAGAAGTCCCGAAGTCATGGTCGCAGACAGCGACAAATATTGTCGCTTCGAAATATTTCCACGGCAAACCGAACACGCCCGAGCGTGAAACTTCCGTACGCCAATTAATTAGTCGTGTAGTAGACACCATTGTACGGTGGGGTGAGGAAGGCGGATATTTCGCCACGCCGGAATCCAAAAATATTTTTCGTGATGAGCTGGCTCATCTGCTCGTCGAGCAAAAAGTGGCATTCAATTCGCCGGTGTGGTTCAACGTCGGCGTGCAAGCCAAACCTCAATGCTCTGCCTGCTTCATCAACTCCGTCCAGGACAACATGGATTCGATCATGAACCTGGCGAAGACGGAAGGCATGCTCTTCAAGTGGGGTTCTGGTACTGGAACTAACTTCTCGTCATTGCGTGGCAGCCACGAATCGCTTTCAGGCGGTGGCATTGCGTCCGGCCCGGTAAGTTTCATGAAGGGCTTCGACGCTTTCGCCGGCGTGATCAAGAGCGGCGGAAAGACTCGCCGCGCCGCCAAAATGGTAATCCTCAACGTCGATCATCCCGACATCATGGAATTCATTGAGTCCAAGATGAAGGAAGAGCGCAAGGCACATGTTTTGATCGAACAAGGCTACGATCCCGCGATTGACGGCGAAGCCTACTCTTCCGTTTTCTTCCAGAACGCGAATCACTCGGTACGCGTTACCGACGATTTCATGCGCGCTGTAGAAGAAGACCGCGATTGGTGGACACGAAACGTCACCGACGGCAAGCCAGTGGAACAATTTCGCGCGCGCGACTTGCTCCACGAGATGGCCGATTCCGCATGGAAGTGCGGCGACCCCGGCATGCAGTACGACACAACCATCAATCGTTGGCACACTTGCAAGGCGACCGATCGCATTTACGCTTCGAACCCGTGCTCGGAGTACATGTTCCTGGACGATACCGCCTGCAACCTGGCTTCGCTAAACCTTTTGAAGTTTCTCGGCTCGAACGGCCAGTTCGATACGGAAGGCTTTGCTCACGCCGTGGACGTTACCATCACTGCGCAGGAGATCCTGGTGGACAACGCCAGCTATCCAAGCGAGAAGATCGCGCGGAATTCGCACGACTATCGCCCGCTCGGCTTGGGTTACGCGAACCTAGGTGCGCTGCTGATGTCGCTGGCCATGCCTTATGACTCGGACAAGGGCCGCGACTTCTGCGGCGCCATCACCGCTCTAATGACCGGCGAAGCCTACGCCCAGTCAGCGCGCATCGCAGAACGCATGGGTCCGTTTGGCGGCTATCCTCGCAATCGCGAAGCAATGATTGACGTTATACGCATGCATCGCGACTCCCTGCGACCCATCAAGGAAGAGCACGTACAGCCTTCTTTGCTTCACGCTGCACAGAAGTCCTGGAACGACGCTCTCGAACTTGGCGAAAAGCACGGTTACAAGAACTCCCAGGTTTCCGTCCTCGCGCCTACTGGCACTATCGGTTTCATGATGGATTGTGATACCACCGGCATCGAGCCCGACCTAGCCCTCGTAAAGCAGAAGCGGCTAGTCGGTGGCGGCGTAATCAAAATCGTGAACAACACCGTTCCGCAATCATTGATGAATCTCGGTTATCCGCCGGAGCAAGTCGCGCAGATCGTGGATTTCATCGACGCAAACGGAGCTATCGAAGGCGCACCCGGCCTGAAGCCGGAACACCTAACGGTATTCGATTGCTCCTTGGCAACTCCCGGCGGACGATCCATCTCCTGGCGCGGTCACCTGCAGATGATGGCCGCGGCGCAGCCGTTCCTTTCCGGAGCAATTAGCAAGACCATCAATATGCCGGAAGAGTCCACGGTGGAAGACATTATGGAAGCCTACACTGAGTCTTGGGAATTCGGACTCAAGGCCGTAGCCATCTATCGCGACAACTCGAAAGGCTCACAACCGTTGTCTGTCTCCGGTAAGAAGAAAGAAGAAAAACCTGCAGTGGGGTCAGCTCCCGCAACCGTCGAAGCTCCACTCGCTAAGGTGGAAATTCCTGCCGCTGTCGAGCAGCAAGAACTCTTCGACCGTACCAGGCGCCGCAAACTGCCTAACGAGCGCGACTCCATTACCCACAAGTTCTCAATCGGCGGCCACGAAGGCTACCTGACCGTCGGCAAATATCAAGACGGCCAGCCGGGCGAGATCTTCATCAAGATGGCCAAGGAAGGCTCCACGCTCTCCGGAATCATGGATGCCTTCGCGCTATCGGTTTCGATCGCGCTGCAATACGGCGTTCCGTTGCGCGCTCTGGTCGATAAATTTGTGAACTCGCGCTTCGAGCCTTCCGGCTACACCGGAAATCCTAGGATCCGCTACGCCAAATCGGTGGTGGATTACATCGGGCGCTGGTTGGGCGGCAAATTCATCTCATCCGACTACCTTGACGGCGAAGTCGGAGCGGGAGAAGAAACAGGCCCGGCGGCCGTTGCTATGCCCTCGGCTAAAGCTCAAACTCCGGTCGCTGTGATGAAAGCTCCTGACCAAGACGCCTCCACCAGGCCGCGCGCTGCCATTGACGATGCGCCATCCTGCTCGGAATGCGGCATGCTGATGACTCCGAACGGCAGCTGCTACAAATGCTCCAACTGCGGCAGCACCTCTGGCTGTAGCTAAGATCTTTTAGCTACCGTGGGCCGCAAGCTGTAGCACAAAAAATAAGCGAACGGCGATTCCACTTTATCGGCGCGGCAAAACCTGCAGGAAACAAAAAAAGGGGGCTCCGTCGAGCCCCCTTTGCTCTACCCCTAGTTCCGGTCTCGGCGCGGCGAAACCGGCCCACCCCGGGATAAGAGACAGCCACTATCCCAGTTGCACGCGGATTGCCACCACCGTTCGCCTTCAGCCGTTGTCCGAGCCGCTTGTCGGCACAAGACTTACGCCAAAGCACACAGGTTTTCCGTCTTCAAATTTCCGACCATCTCCGTTTTCTGAAAACTTGCTCTGTTATTTTCTACGTTCTTTGGAAGGCATCGCCCTAAGGTGTTCCCCAAAGTAAAGACCAACGAGATCTTGGTGTCCACTTCAACCGGCTCACCGTTTGTCATCGTCGGCTTGTATCACCACTGTCTCACCGCTTCCATAGCTGACTCCATCAACAGCGGAGTCCCGCTCACGTATCGCAGATTCTCTACCGTACCGTCCTTTCCGATAATGGCGTGCAGTAAGACGGTCCCAGAAATGTGCGGGGTCTTGGCCAAAGGCGGATAGGCCGGCGAAACTTGGCGCATGAGTTGAGCAGCGGCGATTTTCTCACCCACACGGATCCGTCTCTGCTCCGAATTCTGCGTAGCTTGCTGTGCAGGCGGCTCTTGGCGAGGTAGCGGCACATCCTTTTGCGTGTTCTGGCAAAAGACGGTTGTCGACCCTAGAAGCGAAATAATAGCAACCCGCGCAATTCTTGAAAACACGGCGCTACCTTCCAATTGCCCTTCGGGGAACCTGCGAGCAAGCAAAGAATACACGAAGATTTACGTGCAACGTAAAATGCCTGCCGCAGTCAATGACGAACTGTTTCCACGCCGCGCGACCTAGGATTGCGAAACGGCAGCGCGCCGAAAGCGTTTCCACATCCAACGCGCCGGAACAAACAGGACTAGCGCCCACAAGACCAAGGCGGGCAAAGACTGAAGCGCCCAGACTCCGAATCCGATCACGCTTTCGATCACCGTCCGACAGCCTTGAATCGCCGCATTGCGGAGCCGCGTGCCCGTGGAGGGCGGCGTAACTTGGATGCTGGCCTTATATTCTTCCTGCACCGACAGTTGCACGGTAGCGAAGTCCACGCGCGTTTGCAGCGCACGCTGATCGGCCTCCATCTGTTCGATCTCGCCGCGAACTCGCGCGATTTCCTGCTCGGCATCCAAAATGTCTTTCACTTTTCCGGTATGTTCGCGAAGAACGTCCAGAAGTCTTTGCTCGGTGGCGCGCGCATTCTTCAATCGCGCCGCGCGGTCTACAAATTCTTTGCTGACTTCCTGGCCGGACTGCGTTTCCTGGTCCACGCGCCCCAATTGCTTCAGCTCCGTAACGGCCGATTCGAGCTGCGCCGAAGGAATCTGTAACATAGCCGACAGGGTACGCGCGGAGTCTTGCGGCGACGCCGTATTTAGGCTGGCGATGTATCCATTGTGGCGTTGCGCGATGGCTTTCACCGTCGCTTCCACCGGCCCGAAATCCTTTACGATCAAGGAAATTGACGCAGTGCGGGCGATCATGGGCTCAGTCGCTTGTGGTATTAGCGAATCGGCCGCATTTGTCGGCGGGTTAGCCTCTAGGCTCTCGCTAATTTGTGCCCGTTCCCTGTATAACTCGGCCGCCATCTGCGACGCGTTCGGAGAAGGCGATGGAGATGGAGCCATCCATTGCTTAGACTCGGTTGCCGTCGCGTAACTTAACGGTCCCGCATCCTGCGCTCTCCGGGAATTCTCTACCCCCACAGCCAGCAGCAACACTCCGACTGCAACTGCACCAGCCGCGCCCCACGCCCAGCGTCCCCTTAAAGGCGCGAATTTTCCATCTAGCCACGCAGCAATTCCTCTCGGCTTATTTTCTTTTGCGAGCGAAGGAGCCCACCTCGTTGTTTGTAGGTTTTTGGTCAAGCTGGCAGGGACTGGTTCCACGCTCCAATTTGCCAAATGGACCGAAACTCCGCGCATCTGCTCGGCCAACTCCGCGCACTCCGCGCATTCCCGCAGATGTGCCGCGACGCCCGCCGCGCGGTCCGCCGAAAGTTCACCATCGAGATAAGCCATCACTTCTTCTTGCTCGTAAGGATGAGTGGATGAATTCATTTCCGCCCTCCAATGCTACCCGGAGTAGCCGTCAGAATCTCGCGGAGTGCCATGCGCGCGCGAAACAGCCGCGATCTGACGGTGTTCAGTGGCACGTACAATAATTTCGCGATTTCCTCGTAGCTCAATTCTTCAAATTCGCGAAGCATCAAGACCTCTCGCTCGCCGCCTTCCAACTGTTCCACTGCTTGACGCACACAGAGCGTAACTTCTTGGTTTGTTCCGGCTCGGGCTGGCATTTCGTCGGATGCCACATCCATGGATTTTTGATCATTAACCGACTTGCGTCTATGCGCCGCGAGAATATTGAAAGCGATGCCGAACAAATAGGCGCGAAAGGTCGCCCGCGGCTCGTAGCGTTGGGTCCCTTTTAGCACCGCGAGAAATGTTTCCTGCGCCAATTCCTCGGCTTGCGCAGCATCGTTCATGCGCCGGCGGAAAAAAGCCCAAACGCGTTCACGGTAACGCAGGAAAAGTTCGGTAAAGGCGGGTTCCGAACCTTGCTTTAATTCCAGGATCAGTTGCTCATCACTGGTCATCGTTCATCACGAGCGGGAATTAGTGCGCCCCGCCTTCGCGTCCTCTTAGAACTCGCTGCTTCTATATCTGTAATGTCTGAGAAACGCAAAAAGTTCCCGAGGCTGCAGCTTTTGTTTAGGAGGAAGGTACAAGTGTAATTAAGGCGGGACTTAGGCGCCAATGGCGGAGCGCAAAGCCGAAGCCAGGGAATCGGACCAGCGGCGTACATCCTCATCGCGCTCCGCTTCCACCATCACGCGCGCAAGGGGTTCGGTACCGGAATAGCGCAACACCACGCGTCCGGAATTGCCAAGCCTCTTCTCCGCTTCGCGAAGCACGCTGGAAACCTCGGGCAACGTATCCAACGCCGGCTTCGAACGCACGCGCACGTTCACAATCTTTTGCGGGAAAATCTTCAGATCGGCAATCAACGAGTCGAGCGGTCCGGCAATAGAAATAATCGAAGCAATTTTCAATGCCGTCAGCATTCCGTCACCTGTCGTCGCGTCATCCAGGAACAAAATGTGGCCTGACTGTTCCCCGCCGAAATTCGCGCCAATCCGCTGCATCTCTTCCAGTACGTAACGGTCGCCCACCGCGGTACGTGCAAGCTTTAGCCCGGAACCATCGAGTGCGTGTTCGAGACCCAGGTTGGCCATGGTGGTGCCTACTACTACATCGCCTTTCAGCTTCCCTGCCGACTTCAGGTAGCGCGCCACCACTAGCAAAACGCCGTCGCCATCCACCAGCTTGCCTGCCGCGCTGGAAAAAATCGCGCGGTCCGCGTCTCCATCGAATGCCACACCCAGCGCCGCGCCAGATTCCACGACGCGCTTTTGCATGCCTTCCGGATGCAAAGAACCGCACTTCGCGTTTATATTTTTGCCGTCGGGGGTATTGTTTATCGCGATTACTTCTGCGCCAAGGGAACGAAATAGACGCGGCGCCAGATTGCTCGCTGCGCCGTTCGCGCAGTCCAGCACAATCTTCATTCCGGCGAATTTCGCGCCAGGAAGAATCGCGGAGGCCAATCCGGCCAGATAATCGTCATCGATCTTTTCGTTGTCGTGAAGATGCAACGTTTTTTCGCTTGAGACCTCGTCCCTCGACGTCAGCACGAACTTCTCGAGCTCGGTCTCAATCGAATCTGGGAATTTCATCCCGGCGGATGAAATTAACTTCACTCCATTATCGTGATACGGATTGTGTGAGGCCGAGATCACTACTCCCGCAGCAAAACCTTCCCGGTTCACTAGCCAGGCTACTCCGGGCGTTGTGAGAACACCGGCGGAAACCGGTTTAGCGCCGCCCGCAGCCAACCCGCAGGCAATTCTTTCGGCAATGTGCGGCCCCGACTCGCGCGTGTCGCGTCCGATCAGAACGCTAGGCTTTTCGTGCCGTGCGTGTCCTTCCAGCCGCAAGTAATTTCCTAGCGCCAGCCCCACACGATCGAGCGTGGCGTCGTCCAGCGGGTATTGCCCGGGGATGCCCCGGATGCCGTCCGTTCCGAAAAGTTCTTTAGCCATTGGCCTATTCTCGTCCCGCAACAAAACGGGGTGTAATTCTATCACTTCGCGTCATGAGTCCCGTGCGCGCGTTAGCCAATCCGTCTCCTCCCACTTATTTCACTGAAAGACACTTCACTGGTGTACGCGCGGACACATCCCCGTTCCCCGCAGCGCAGCCTGTGTTATCGTACCTGCATGCCACTGGAAGACACCAAAGTCATCCCTGACAATGCGACGCCTGCCAAGATTATCGCGGCCGGAATTGTGATCGCTTTCTGCTACTGGGCGTCGTCTGTCCTCGTCACCGTCCTGGTAGCGGTGTTGCTCGCGTACTTTTTGGATCCAGTTGTCACTTTCATGGAAAATTGGCATATTCCGCGCGCGCTGGGATCGCTGCTCGTTGTTCTCTTCACCATTGCCGTTTTGCTGTTCGTAGCATGGTCCCTAGTCGAACGCTTTGACCAGTTCAGCAGGGACTGGCCCAAGTATCGCGCCCCCCTGCATGCAGTCGCCAACGTCGTAGAACAGAAAATGGCCTCCGTCGAGGAGCACGTTTCGGAAATTGGTTCTTCCGACCAAGTCGGGGAACAAGCCGAACATCGCATTGTGGCCGTCGCTGAATCGCATCCCGTGCGCGCCGCACTGGTTTCCAGGCTGAGTTCGCTATATGAGGTAGTACTCGGCGCCACCTTCATTCCGTTTCTGTTATTTTTTATGCTCGCGGCAAAACGCCAGGTCTGGCACGCGACCATGCAATTATTCCCAACTACCGAGCGCACCTTAGTGAAGGAGACTCTGACAGATATCTCGCTGGTCCTCCGCAGCTATGTAGTCGGCACAGCGATGGTAGGAGTTATCCTCGTCGTCTTGAGCTGGCTTTTTTTCCTGTTGATTGGGCTTGAGTTTCCGTTCCTTACTGCCTTAATTTCCGGCACCTGCAACCTGATTCCGTATCTCGGCGTAGTTCTGTCCTGGATGCCGCCTTTGTTGATCGGCCTGAAACAATTTCACACGGTTACGCCGTTCATCGGAATTTTCGCCGTGCTTACTTTTTTACATTTGGTTGCCGCGAACTTGTTGGTCCCAGCGCTTGTCGGCTCCATGGTGCGGCTCAACGCGCTGGCGCTAACCGTGTCGCTTCTATTCTGGGGATTTTTGTGGGGCGCGATGGGCTTGATCCTCGCGATTCCAATCACTGCGGTTATCAAGGTCGTGTGCGACCATAAAGAAAGTTGGCAGCCCGTCGGCCGCTGGCTCAGTGCTTAATCTTTCGCTCCTTCTTATGGCGATTCTTCCTTTGCATCCAGATCGTGGATTAACGCAACTGCCTCTCCAGCCGTCTTCGCGTCGCCTGTCATCTGAAACATACGGATTGCAGCAATTCCCGCTGCGCCAGAACGAATACAGCTCGCAGCGTTTTCCGCGTTGACCCCTCCGATCGCAATCAGATCGATGCTCGGCACAGTTCGACAAACCTCGGAAAGCTTTTGGATTCCCTGCGGCGCACCGAATTCTTTCTTCGAGGGAGTTTCAAAAATCGGTCCGAAAAAAATATAGTCAACCTTGGCGTTTTCGGCGTTAAGAGCCTCTTCCAGGCTGTGGCAAGAAACTCCAATCGCAAAATCAGTGCGAGCATTCCCTGCGCGGCACCAACGCACCACATCGCCGGCCACCAGGGACGCTTGGCCGAGGTGTACCCCGTGAGCGCCAGCCGCCAGCGCTACATCAAACCGGTCGTTGACCATTACCCGCACAGGTTGTGAAGTCTTTCCACGACGATTGTCGGTCATTTGTACCGCTTGGCGCGCGAGGTCCAGCAATTCCCGGGCTGGTAAATCCTTCTCGCGAATCTGAATCCAGTCCACGCCCGCATCCAGGGCCGTGCGAATGTTTTCCAGTATTTTCGAGCCTCTGGAATCGTCCGGCGGCGGAATCAGGGATTTCCCCTCGGTGACATAACAAACGATGTTTTTCTTAGCTGCGGCTTTCAACGATGGTCGTCCGGCGGCGAAATGCCTCGAGCACGTACACCACATTCATCACGCCTAACCCCGAGATAGCGCCGCGCAGAAAAGAGTTTTTTACAAAGAAGGCCAGATCCGGATAGCGATAGAGAAAGTAATTCATCTCCCACAACTCGGACCAGGGAAGCAAAATCAGCGCCAATCCCACTTCGAGCCACAATAGTAGCAACACAACGCGCAGAATGCGGTTCATCATCTGGCTAAGGATTATCGAAGATTAATCTCGCAGTCGCAAGCTTACTCTGTTCCGCCGCCTGCGCTATCGAAGGCCGTGCAAGTGCCCTACTGCGAACACTCTAGTCCGCCGCGATGAAAAACTTTTTCATGTTGTCGCGAATCCCTAAGTTGGACGTACAATATTGCCGTTCCCTGTGCGAAATGCTGCTTCTTTGGCAAAACACATTTCCACGAATCTTGCTCCAAGTAAAACTCTAACAAAGCAAAGGAGAGAGCATTCCATGGCAACTATCACCACAAAAGACGGCACAGAAATTTTTTTCAAGGATTGGGGCAAAGGGCAGCCGATAGTCTTCAGCCACGGCTGGCCACTCACGGCGGACGATTGGGACGGCCAAATGTTGTTCTTCGGCCAGAAGGGGTTTCGTGTAATTGCACACGACCGCCGCGGACATGGCCGCTCCGGACAGACCTGGGACGGAAATGAGATGGATACTTATGCCGACGATCTGGCTAGCCTATTCGAACACCTCGATCTCAAAGAGGCGATTATGGTCGGTCACTCGACTGGTGGCGGTGAAGTCGCGCATTACCTCGGCCGTCATGGTTCAAAGCGTGTTTCGAAGGGTGTTCTAATCAGCTCAGTTCCACCGCTCATGTTGAAGACCGACAAGAACCCTGAAGGCGCACCCATCGCAGTCTTCGACGATCTCCGTGCACAACTCGCAGCCAACCGGTCCCAGTTCTATTGGGACATCACCATGCCGTTTTACGGTTACAACCGTCCGGGCGCCAAAATATCGGAAGGCATCCGCAAGCATTGGTGGATGCAGGGAATGTTGGGAGGCGTTAAGGCTGGCTATGACTGCATCAAAGCCTTCTCGGAAACTGATTTCACCGAGGATTTGAAAAAGATCGAAATCCCCATGTTAGTGCTCCATGGTGATGACGATCAGATTGTGCCAATCGCTGCTGCAGCTCCCAAGTCCGCAAAATTACTGAAACATTCAACATTAAAAATCTACAAAGGCTTTCCGCACGGAATGCCCACGACCAACGCAGACCAAATCAACGCGGACCTTCTCGCTTTTTTCAAAGGTGCTGCTATACCAGCGTCAGCGTAACTTTCGGGTGGCCCGCCCTTTCGCCCTCAGGGAAAGGCCGGGTCTCAGCTTCCGTTCATTTGATTGTTCCGTTTCGAACCATTACTTTCCGCGTGAATGAGCCGCCCGCGGACTTGAGCTTAAACACCGAGCGCTGAGGCGTATACCGAATTTCCGCGTTAGACTCCGGGATACAATATGGCTCCCGCCTTACTGTGGAAATGTACAAAGTGCGGAAGGCTTTTTGCCAACCGCAATCAGTCACATTCATGTTTTCGGTATACCTTGCGTGAGCATCTTGCGGGGAAAAGTCCAGTCGCGATTGCTCTATTCCGGCACTTCGCAGAGCTCCTGAAGCGCTGCGGACCCCTGCGCATTGTTCCTGAAAAAACGCGCATCGCCTTTCAGGTGCGAATGAGTTTCGCAGCGGTGAGCTTGCGGCGAGATCGAATCGTCGGTCACGTGGTACTGGCTCGGCGCCTGGAACATCCGCGTTTTACGAAAATCGAGTATATCTCCCCTCGTAATCACGTCCATTCCTTCCGGGTCAATTGCCATGGAGAGCTGGATCACGAAGTTCTCGCATGGCTTCGAGAAGCTTACCGCGTCGGCCAGCAACTTCACTTATCGAAGCGGGAGGATAACAGGAAGGCGTGACTAAGCCGAGGCGGAATTTAGCGTCTTTGCAGCGTGGAAATACGGTCAGCGACATCGCGGTATTCAATGTTGGTGGCATAAACCTGGCGGAAGCAATCGAGCGCCGCAGATGAGTCTCCGGCGGCATCGAGCGCCAACCCAAGATCGTAACGTAGAGCAAGGACCGTTTCGTCCTCGAGCCCCGGTACTTCCAGCGCGCGGCGGTACCACAGCGCAGCGATGTTTGGCTCGCCCTTGTCCATGAACGACAATCCCAGCATCGTCGAGCAATTCATGGTGTAACGGAATGGCTTGCCCTTCTGTACCGCTTTCGCGACTTTCTGGAACTCACCGATGGCTTCGTCTAGCAGGCCCATTTCGCGGTACGCAATTCCCAGGTTGTAGTGAGTCTCCAGATCTTCGTCTTCTTCGCCCAACTCGCCCAGCTCGCTGCGGAATTCCTGGAAAACTTCCGCCAGCTCGTTTAGACTTTCCTCGGTTATCTCGGGAGCGGTACCAGAAGCTGTGCCCGAGGATTTTCCGGCAAGGCTCTTGGAATTCCCGTTTTCAGTGCTTGCAGCCGCGGGCACCGAGCTCGCTACCGCGTACGGCAACGGTTCTTTAACATCTTGTGGAATCGACGCTAAAATGCTGTCCGCCGGCGGCGCTTCCAGGTCTTCCACTTCGGCAGCCAGCTCGCTCAGGAAATCTTCAGTGGTTGCCGGGCCTTGCTGTTTCTCAGCTGCGGCTGGTTCCTCCGCCAGTTCGAGTTCAAATTCTCCGGTAGTTGCGGCAACCGGCTCTTCGGGCAGCAATTCGAATGCGGGTTCTTCGACGAGTTCCGTTGTCGGCGTCTCGCCAGCCTCTTCCGTGCTCTCCTGGATCTCGAACACATCCGGCTGCATGCCTATTTCATCACTGGATGCCCGCGCTTCCTCCGGCTCCGCGGTAATTTCGAGCGCTGCCGGCGCCTCCAGCTCTAGTTCAATAGGCTGTGGTTCAATGCTCGGCGCAGCTTCGGAATCATCCAGCACAAAGGCCGGCTCGGGTTCAGCGGTGACCGCAGAAGTGGGTTCAACTTTAGGCTCGAGTACCGGCTCGACGGTGGCCCCTATTTCAGGCTCAATCGCGGGGGTTTCGCTCGACGCTTCCGCTACGAGCGGGAATTCTTCCGCGACACCCTTCTCCGCGTCCGCTACATCCTGTGAAATAGCTTCCCATTCGTCGGACAGATCCAGCTCTTCTCCCGCCGTTACAGGTTCCGATTCGGCGGTAGCAGGCAGCGATGATTCGAGATTTATTTCCGGCTCTTCAATAGGAACAGGCGCAACCGTGAACTCCTCGACCACGGGCGCCGAAGCAACCGGAACCGGAGGCGTCGTTGCGAGAGGAATGCCGAATTCTGCAGCAATATCCTCCGCACTCAATTCGCGACTTTCGTCAACTGGTACGGCGCCTTCCGACGCAGCCTCTACTACGGGCGGCACAGCCGTAACTTCCGAGGCAGCGGGCGTGCCTGCCGCAGCGACCGGCTCTGCAATGCCTCCCGTCTTCTGGAACCTTTGACGCAATTCGGCAAAACGGTCCGCGTTCACCTGGTCATTGCGCTCGCGGTGTATTTGCTCAAGCTGCCCGGCTAATTCAGCCGTGCGCTGTTCATTGCCCGCGCCCAGATAAAGATCCAGCAACCTTTCCAGTGTGGGTGTATGGCGCGGCGCACGCGCGAGAACGTTCTCAAGTAAGTGCGTAGCCTTCTGCGTCAGGCCGTAACTCGAAAACAGATCCACGTCCGTCAGCGCCTGCGCCACATACCGCTGCGTTTCTTCATCCAACGTTTCCTCAACTACTAGCGGCGGTGTAACGGCTGCTTGCGGAACGTGTCGGGCCTCTTTTTCTTCTTGGGTCTCGGGCGGCGCAGCGTCGGCAGCAGGCATGGGAGCTCCGCCACTGCGCGCTCGCAGCGCATTCAGCCGCTCAACGATACGTTCGTCGTCCTTATTTCGATCCACCAGCTCTTGCAGCAGTTCCTCGGCGCGCGGAAAATTACCCTCAGCAGCATAAACATCGGAGAGCTGGCCCAGCGTGGCGTTTAAGCGGAATGGATCGCTTGTAGTCCGGCAAAAATCTGCAAGCATCTCTAGTGGCTCGGTCTCTCCCGGCAGCCGCTCGCTTGCGGTCGTCAACAATTTTAAAAACTTGTCCTGCTCCCCGGCCTCAATCATCGGGCCGCGCAGCTCTTGCATTAGCGGCAAGGCAGCTTTCGGTTGCTCCCCCTCGATGACTTTTTCAGCCACCTTATAAAGAAATCCGTAATGCGCGTGTCCCACTGCCAGCATCCTGCGGCCGCGTTCCGCAGCTTTATCGGTCTGGCCGGCGCGCAACTCGTAATCCACAAGCATGTTCGTCACGTCGCCGCCCGTGTTCGCTTCCGGATGCGCTTCCAGAATCGGAACCGCCTGCGCGGTTTTATTATTCGCGTTCAGCGCTTTCGCTTTCAGAAGTAAAGCCGCCGCATTCGACGGGTCCGCTTCCAGACAGCGCTCGATCAGTTTCTCAGCTTCGTCCTTTTCGCCCCGCTCAAAGAGCCTTTGCGCATACGCCAGATAGGTTTGGGCCGCTTCTTTCTTGTGACCCATCAAGTTGTAAAGCTCGGCGAGCCGCATCTGTACGCGCAGATTTTCCGGCTCCACTTCCAACAGGCGGTGCAGTACCTCTACCGCCTTCTGCGCTCGATTAGCTTTCAGGTGGGATTCAGCGATTTGCAGGAAAAGCGGTCTGGCTTCACTCAAAATTCCTTGCTGCACGTAAAGATCGGCCAGGCGTTCCAGCGGCGGCAGTTCGCTGGGAGCCAGCTTGGCAATTTTCTTGTAAATCGCGATGGCCTTGCTGTTGAAGCCGTCGTTTAGATAAACCTGCGCCAGCCGTTCAAAATACTCGATGGCATGCGCCAGGTCGGCTTGGCGGGCGTAGAGGTCCCCCACGGTCATTAGCGTGGCTTGATCTTTGGGGTCGTGACGCAGGATCTGCTGGTATTCCGCAATCGCCTGCGCGACCTTGCCCTGGTTCAGAAATTTCAGCGCGTTTTCCAGCGCTTTGTTTTTGTTGAAGGCCATGGATTGATTTCGCTGCTCCGCCTTCCCCCTACGGCGGGACGTACTTAGGCCACTATGGCGGCTCAGTCGAGAAGGTTAGCACGCGCGAAAAACAAGGGGCAATGAACCGGATAGCGAAGGTGCCAAAGGCGACAACAGTGCCTTTTACGCGGCGAGGCCCTCTATTACGTGATGTGATGCCCGGAAGGCTCGCTTTAGAACCCTGCGTAAGGGGGCACCGTACTCCTAGCTACAGGGACGCCTAAATATGATTTGGAAAAGCAGCATTGCAACTCCTAAATCGTGAAGGTAACCTTACCGTCCTGACGCCCAAAGTAATCTAGAAAGAGAGGAACAATGCCAGCCACGGATTGTGCGGCCCGCCCACTTCTTACGTCCTGGATAACCAACTTTTCTCTTAAACCGCGAGGTTTCATCTTAGTTCTGCAAATCGTCGCCCTTGGCTTCACGCTGACTTGTCCTCGGCTGGCATTCTCTCAAACACCCGCCTCCAACCTCGACGCCGCCGAGGAAGCAAAGATCGCAAAATTGTTAGCCGATAGTGGCGCGCCGAGCGTCTCGATTGCTGTGGTCGAGCACGGACAACTCGCCTATGCCAAAGCTTTCGGCAAAGCCTCGCTCGATCCAGATCGCACTGCCGATGCGCACACGCGCTATGCCGTCGGTTCCGTCAGCAAGCAATTCACGGCCGCTGCCATCTTATTGATTGCCGAGCAAGGCAAACTTTCTTTGGACGACAAAGTTTCGAAATATTTTCCCGATCTCACCCGCGCCAATGAAATAACCGTTCGCGAACTTCTCTCGCACACCTCTGGCTACGAAGATTACGCGCCGCAGGACTACATGATTCCGGAATGGATAAAACCCGCCACTCCCGAGGCGGTTCTGGATCAATGGGCAAAAAAGCCTTTGGATTTCGATCCCGGTACACGCTGGCAATACAGCAACACAAATTACGTTCTCGCCGGACGCATTTTCGAAAAAGCCTCCGGCCAGCAGCTAATGCCATTTCTAAAGGAAAAGCTTTTCGATCCTCTCGGCATGACTACAGCCGGGGATTGCAGCGTGGACAAGACGCCCGAAGATGCGGTGGCCTACACGCGTTATGCTCTCGGTCCCCCTCGTCCGGCGTTGCGCGAAGGGGCAGGCTGGTATTTTGCTGCAGGCGAACTCTGCATGACGCCGTCCGACCTGGCCCGCTGGGACTCAGCCTTCCTCCACAAGCGAATTCTCTCCGCCCAGTCCTATGCTGAATTCACCAAAGAAGTTCTCTTAAAAGAGGGCGATTACACTCATTACGCTCTTGGTCTTCAGCTCGGGCAGCACAATAATATTCCCGTCATCTACCACGGCGGCGAAGTTTCCGGATTCCTTACTCTCAATCAGGTGTTTCCAACGCGAGATGCGGCCGTAATCGTATGTTCCAACCAAGACAGCATCGAGCTGATAAGCCCCGTGGCCAATGAACTCGCCAACTGGGTTCTGAAGCTCCAGAACGGCAATTCGGACGGACCAGGTTCAGCAGAAGAATTACAGCAGGTTCGCAGTATATTGGAAGGACTCCAAAAGGGGCTGGTAGATAGCGCCCTATTTAGCAGCGATATGGTTTTTTATTTCACCCCTACTGCTATTCACGACATCCAGTCTTCGCTTTCGCCGCTAGGGCCTTTGAAATCCGTCACTCGCACTCGCGAAAGGTTGCGTGGAGGAATGACTTTTCGAGCGTACAACCTCCAATTCGAGAAAAAGAGCCTGATCCTCACTGTTTATTTGACCTCGGATGGACACTACGAACAGTTTTTAATCATGGAAGAGCTATAAAGAGTTTTGAAGCGCCAGAACTGCGGTGCTAGGAAAGAGGCAGCGTTACCTGAACTGCTCCAACGGCCCAGCAGCCGGCTTCCCGCACCGGAGCATAGGAAAACCGGTGCAAAGGAGTGGGGCCGTGCCGCTGCAAAGCCTCCAGGTGTTCGGGCGTACCATAGCCTTTGTTCTGCGCGAAACCATATTGAGGATAGAGCTGGTCGTATTCCATCATGCGATGATCGCGCTCGACTTTCGCCAGAATGGAAGCCGCCGCAATCGAAACCGAACGCGCATCCCCATGAATCAGCGCTTTCTGTTCGATGGGCAAATCAATTTCGATAGCATCTAGCAGGAGGTAATCAGGAAGAGGAAAGAGCTGCGAAACAGCGGCCATCATCGCCTGTCGGCTCGCTTGATAAATATTCCAGGCGTCGATCCGACTGGCTTCAATTTCCGCCACGGCCCAGGCTAGCGCGTGCTCGCGTATACGGGGCGCCAGTTCGTGACGACGTTCGGGAGTCAGCTTC
This sequence comes from uncultured Acidobacteriota bacterium, assembly GCA_963714785.1. Taxonomy (GTDB): domain Bacteria; phylum Acidobacteriota; class Terriglobia; order Acidiferrales; family UBA7541; genus Palsa-295. Next base: position 395,359 of record CAVQQE010000010.1, on the reverse strand, counting down.
TTGGAATCATCCAGCCCAACGATCCGGCGCCGAGGATTCAAGATAACGGCTGCAGCCAGCACTGGACCAAACAGCGAGCCGCGTCCCGCTTCATCCAGTCCGGCGATACGCTGCCACCCATGCTGGCGTGCGTCGCGCTCGTAGCGCGTACAACAAAGTCTGCCCATCGGCCACGAATTTTAGCACACGCCGAAGGCTAGGTTTTCCACAAACGCTGATTTTTTTGCCAAGGTTCTAAGCGGGATCACCTTTAGTCCACAGATTAAAAAGCCCGCCCCGATTTCCCGGAGCGGGCAAAATTAACGGCGCAGCTACTCTGCCGCGGTTGCTACAGCGGCCTTCTCATACTGGTCCGCTCGCTTGATACGCGCAGCCTTGCCCTTGCGCTTGCGAAGGTAATTCAGCTTCGCACGGCGGACGCGCCCGTGTTGCACCACGTCAATCGAGCTGATCATCGGCGAATGCACCGGAAAAATCCGCTCTACGCCAATCCCAAAACTTACACGTCGCACCGTGAACGATTCGCCCAGCAGTTCACCACGCCGGCTCATTACCACGCCTTCAAACGGCTGGATGCGCTCCTTGGCTTCCTCGCCTTCCTTCAGCCGCACGTTCACACGAATGGTGTCTCCCGGACGAAAAACGGGATGGTCCTTGCGGAGTTGGGACTGCTGCGCCTTTGCAATTATCGGTTTCATGACTCATTTTCCGGCAGACCCGCTCAGGTGGGGCCAGCACACAACGCACAATCCGTGATTATAGCGGATTCGCGCACGCCTGCCTAGCCAAACTTAGCGCGTCTCCTATCTTGACACTTCGCGCAGGTCACCCTAGCATCGAGAATTATCTTGTGGCCGGTTTAGCTCAGAGGTAGAGCGAGGGTCTCATAATCCCTAGGTCGTGGGTTCGAGTCCCACAGCCGGCACCACCTTTATTTAATTGGTTTCAAAGAAGTTGCGGAGACTTGCGACTGCGGCTCTGAGCTGAGAAAGAGCACCACTGTAGTAAAATCGTAGTACTTTTGAGCAATTATGGCGCACGAAGGCAAGCGGTCCTGCCACGAAACCTAACGGAAATGTTGCGAGGTGCGGCTGGCTGGTGAAGGCAAGAGCGGCGGCGATACACACCATCACACTACAACACTAATGCGGTTGACGGCGCGAGCGTAGCGCGAATGCTTAAGACCCACGGCAGCCGACGAGTTCGACGATGTGGGAGCGTTATGCAGAAAATGGACAAGGATTTCTCATTGAGTTTGACCCAACTCATCCGCGGTTTTGGGCCAAGGTAGAAGAAAGAGACGACCTTCGCCACCTACGTCGCGTCAGCTATGTATCGAACCGCTCAGAATCCTACCTGTTCGACACTACCGGTCAGGACTACCTCTATACCAAAGAAACGAGCTGGGCATATGAAAAGGAATGGCGAATCATTCGCAATTTCAACGACGCGGCTGTGAAAGTCGGACCCGACGACAAAGGGAAAGATGTGTTGCTTTTCACTATTCCTTCTGACTGTCTGCGAGGCGTAGTGGCTGGCTACGCAGCAACACCGGAATCAGTCGGGCGCGTTCGAAGCATCGTTGCGGCAAATTCCCAGCTCAAACACGTCATCTTTAGCAGTGCGGTATTGAAGGCAAATGGTTCGGTTGAGATAGTCCGTGATAACTGAGACTTGCCGGCGGTCCATCCTCCTGAAAGGGACAGGCCGCTGAGTTTTGATGCTGGGCCACCCATCGCTCAATCTTACTTGATAGTTCAGTTTGGCGTGAGCTCAGTTAACCCCGTGAACATTAGCTCGCTAAAATGCCGAACATGACTTGTATTGCTTGCTCGAAGCCACTTGTTGACGGCGGCGAGTTTTGTCCGTTCTGTGGAACGAGAGTCGTCCCTTCTTCGACGGCATCCGCAATCGACAGCTACGTACAGAATAAGGTGAATCTGGAACTTGCGACCCGCCTAAAGGACGAGAGTAGTCTCGTCAGAGAAATCGGCGACAAAGCAGAAGATGTTGTCTGGAGGCGACTGAAGTACTACGGAGTGCTGTTCGGCATAATTCTCAGCGGTATTCTGGGCTTCATCGCCTTCATCGGAATCAGAACTCTCGATGATGTCACCAAGCGAATTCAACCAATGGTGGCCGACGCCGAGAAGAGGGTAGAAACAGCAAAACGCGCAATCGACGAAACAGCTTCAAAAGTGGATACCGTAAAAGCCTCGCTCGACCAATTGTCGCGCGACGTGGACACCCAAACGAATCGGGTAGCCGAAAAGAGCGGCGAAATATCCAAAAAGCTCGAAGTCTTCGATTCGGCGATAGATAACGCGCAAAAGAGGGTAGAAGCCTACGGTGTGTAGATAGAGATAGTATTTACCTCCCCTATGATGTATTGACCCGCACATCAGGGCTGGTGCATTCGTTCGACACGGACAAGCTGTCTGTTGGAGTGCAAGCGCGTGTTTAATCGAACTTGATTGGTCGGGTAGGGCAAAGGCGCGTAGCGGGCTTCGTATGATGCCGACGTTTCCATTGCCCTCCCTAAAATTCCGTACGGCGGGTTTTCCCCAGTACGGCTTCAAGGCCGGTAGATCAGACAGGGCCTTCCCGTTCGACGCTTCCTCGCCTCGGACGGTTTGCCATTGTCCTTCGTGCTTCCCGCTTCCCTCGTCAGTTCCCCGTTCTGTGCCGGGGGACGTTGGGCGCTGGAGCACCTCCGTTCGAGCGGCCGCTGCCGCTCTACCCCAGGGGCCCTCGCTCCAGACCGGGTTGTTCTGTTCCGGTCCATCCACGCTTAATCGGCCCCATCCGCCCCACTCGCAGGCACATCCCGATTTCACCGCTTTGCGGCTTATACCGGATGCCTTCGCTGTGCACTGCGCCTAGGCGACCTCCGAGTGGTTCCACGCTTTCGCTGTCGTTCCTTCCTAACATGCCACCCTCTACGACTCCGGGGAGATCGGAAACCGGTTGGTTCCAGACATGCGGTCCCGACATAGGCCTTCGCCATGTTATGAGCGGCTCGGCTCTCCCGACTATCCTGCAATCCGCTTCACGCAGGGCCGACTTTTCGGAGCTTCACTGGTTCGCTTTTGCTGCGGCCTGTCAGGTTGCTCGCCCCCTGTGCAGATCTGACCAGAAGCTCTTCCGGCCACCGGGACTTTTACTTCCAGGCTTCCGACGAGTCGGTCACCCTTCTCGCCGCTGGATATAACTACGACAGTCACTGGACCGTTCTGTCGATGGGACTCTCACCCATTGGAGTGACAACTAGCGTTGCTGCACCATAACAACGTCGGCTCCTTAGACCCGAGTACACTGTGGTTTGTCGATGACCAAAGGCTCGGGAGAAAGGAGCCGAACATGATCATTATAGGCGTGGATTATCACCCGAGCGAGCAGTACATCGCGTTTGTAGATACAGAAACGGGAGAGTATGAGGAACGACAATTGAACCACAGTGATGGAGAAGCCGAGAAGTTTTATCGGGAACTGGCGAGGCGAGGAGTCCGCGTACGCCTGGGGATGGAGGCCACGGGCTACTCCCGCTGGTTCGAGCGGTTGCTGGCAGAACTGGGTATGGAGCTGTGGATCGGCAATGCGGCCGAGATTGAGACCAAACGCGTCCGCAAACAGAAGACCGATCGTGAGGACGCCCGGCTGCTGCTGCGATTGCTGCAGGAAAATACCTTTCCTCGCATCTGGGTACCCAGTGCGGAGAATCGGGATCTGCGGCAACTGTTGTGGCATCGGCATCGCTTGGTGCAGATGCGCACGCGGATGATGAATCAGCTGCAAGCACTGGCCATGAACGAAGGCCAGCGGCGGAAGAAAAAGCTGTGGAGCGAACGAGGACGAGCGGAATTCGAAAAGCTCCCCTTAGCTTTCTGGGCCAGCCGGCGTCGGCAAGATCTGCTGGAGCTGCTGGACCGGCTGAATCCAACGATCGAGGAATTAACCGCAGCGGTCGAGGGGGAAGCCAAGAAGTGGCCCGAGGTACGGCGGCTGATGACGCATCCGGGGGTAGGACCGCTGACGGCGCTGGCCTTCGTGTTGATCATCGGAACTCCCAAGCGGTTTCGTCGGGGCAAGCAGATCGGCAGCTATGTGGGGTTGATCCCTTCGGAGAACTCCAGTGCTGGCCATCAACGGCTGGGACACATCAGCAAGCAAGGTAGTTCTCTATTGCGTTTCTTGCTGGGAGAAGCAGCCCAAGCCGCCGCACGTTGTGATGCGGACTGGAGACGACGGTACATGCATCTGGCGCTGCGCCGACAACGGAACATCGCCAAGGTGGCCATGGCCCGAAGACTGGCGGTTCGGTTGTACTGGATGTGGCGGAAGGGTTGGGAATATGCAGAGTGGGTCAAGTTCGGTTCGCACCCGGGACAGCTCGGAACCGGACATGGCGTGCAGTAGAACGCCGTGTACTTGAATGGGCATCCCGCTCCCTCGCGAGAGGGAGTTTGAACGAGTAATCGTGGTCTGAAATTCGGATCGGAGAGATGTTTAGGTCGAACTGAAACCGCCCGAAAGATTACAGGCGAGCCGTGGTTATCGACACTGGGTCCAGGAAATATGACGAAAGAGAACACTCTTTGGAGTGGATGCAGAAGTTTGTGCAAAAAAAGACTTGACAGAGCCGACGTTGTTAGAGATGCCCGGTTTGTGCGTTAATCAGGACCTAGGCAGGTCGTTCGGGTGTGTTCCAGTAGATGTTCAATGAAGAAGCCACAACATGTTTATCGCCAGGGCGAATACTGCCGCGACGAAGATCCGGCGCAGCCAAAGTGCGCTTAAAAGCATTGCGATTCGGCCTCCTAATAAGGCTCCGAAAAACATTGCGATACCGAGAATCACGCCCAATCTGATATCGACGATGCCGTGCCAGAGAAATATGAATGTTGCGATGCCTGACGAGAAAACGTTCATGAGTTTTGTGTTCGCAACGGCTTGCAGGAAGTTCATGCCGAGTAAAACCACAAACGCAGTGGTAAGCAACGTCACGTAACCGCCGCTGAAAAATCCACCGTAAACTGCCAGGAAAAATGTGGCCGCATATCCGATCCGTTCGGAGGCACGCGATGGCGCGACTTCCGTCACTCCCAAGTTTCTATTTCGAATGGTGAAAACGGCGACGGATACCATAGCGACGGCAATTACGACCTGCAGGGCGCGGACTGGAACGGATAGAACAAGTAGCGCGCCTAGCATTGATCCAACCAGTGTAAGAACAATGCAAATGTAGAGGCGTCTGCCGGTGATCAGAATGCCCGTACCTACAAATGGCACCGAACCGCCCACGCTCATGAGCGTCAGAGCAAGCATATTGGTTGCAATCGCAACGTGGGCTTCGATGCCGAAGCTGATCATTACAGGAATCGTGATCAGGGATGTGCTGCCAGTGACGACGCTGACGATGCTGGTAACAAAGAAGATTGTGACGAGCAAGGCGAGCTTCGTGGTGGACACGCGGGTATGATAACAAGAGTGCGCAAGCACGCGGCCTTTTCGCTTGACCCTGGAGCGGTTCCAGGGTTGAAGCTATTCGTGTGAGAGCAAACGCAACGACAAATCGGCCTCTGAATTCCGGCGAACTAGCACGATTGACGGGGGTGAGTTCGGACACGCTTCGGTATTACGAACGCCGCCGACTTCTAGCATCCGTGCCGCGTTCGGCTAACGGCTATCGGCTGTTCCCGCCTCAGACCTTAAATCGCGTACGATTAATCCGAGCGGCACTGTCGATCGGATTTTCGGTTCGCGAGCTATGCGAGATTTTTCGCGAACGCGACAGCGGGGCCGCGCCCTGCCAACGCGTGCGGGAGCTGGCCGCCGAGAAGCTGGGCGATGTCGAGGTCCGACTTCGCGAGTTGCAGTCCTGCAGGCGTGAGATACGCAAGACACTCGCCCAATGGGACCGCCTTCTAGCCAAGACGCCGCGTGGTAAGCAAGCTCGATTGTTGGAAGCGTTTGCCGCAACTCACCCGAAGAGCAGCACTCGAAGATCTTCTCCTCTTGGAGTTCTCGCTCGCCGCAAATCGAAAAAGGAGAAAAGAGTATGAAAATGATTTTCACTGTGACGCTGTGTTTGATCGCGAGCGTCAGCAAAGTGGGTGCTCAGCAAGCTTCCAACGACCAGAAACCACCGACGCAAGATTCGCACACCTCGTGTCCGATGCACGATGCCCACGCCAAGATGAACGAACGCGGCGAGAAGGGCATGGGCTTTTCGCAGACCGATACCACGCATCACTTTTTTCTTAATTCGAGCGGCGGAGTAATTCAGGTAGAAGTGAAGGATTCTGCGGATGTTTCCGATAGAGCCAATATTCGCATGCACCTAGCGCATATCGCACAAGCATTTGAAAATGGCGATTTCGATATTCCTATGTTTGTCCACGATACGGTGCCGCCCGGAGTGCCGGAAATGAAAGAGCGGCGGGAACATATTCGTTATTCCTTTGAGGAAACTCTGAACGGCGGGCGCGTGGTTATTTCTTCCACTGATAAAGAAGCCCTCGCCGCTATCCACGGGTTCTTACGCTTCCAGATTGAAGAACATAAGACTGGCGACCCGACGGAAATTCGCTAATCGGTTCGTGGGGAAAACTAGCTCCCGATAAGTCGGATAACCGGAAAAGTCAAATCGTCCGAATTCCACATGGACGGTAAGCGCGTTAATCAGATGGGATGAGAAGGCCGGTCTCCAGCGGGATGCGATACGCTCCCAGTGATCGACGCGCTCAAGGCGCAAAGGAGACCGGCAATGAAGAAGATTAGCACTGTGGCGATAGAGAAAATCCGGATTTTCAAGGGCAAGCAGCTAACGATTGGTTTGGATCTGGGAGATCGCACCAGCCATTACTGCGTGTTGAATGAGGTGGGCGAAGTGATCGTGGAGAGCAACTTTCCGACGACGCCGAAAGGAATCGAGGAAGTGTTCAGCAGGATTCCGCGTAGTCGGATCGCACTAGAAACCGGGACGCATTCCCCTTGGGTCAGCCGGCAGTTGACTCAGTTAGGCCATGAAGCGATCGTGGCGCATGCACGCAAGGTACGATTGATCTGGGAGAGTAGCCGAAAAGATGATCGGCTGGATGCCCGGACGCTGGCCCGGCTAGCCAGAATCGATCCCGGGTTGCTGGGTCCGGTGCGACATCGCAGTGCCCAAGCACAAATCCATCTGACGGTGATCCGCGCCCGAGCGGCACTGGTCAGCGCGCGCACGGCACTGGTGAATGCGGCACGCGGGTTGACGAAATCCTATGGCGCGCGACTGCCGCAGTGCGGGACCGAGCAAATGGATCGGGAGATGGCCCAGGGACTGAGCCAGGAGTTACGGGACGCGTTGGACCCACTGCTAGCAGAAATCGAATCGCTCAACGCACGCATCGCGGAATACGACCGGCGGATCGAGCAAATCGCCAAGGAAGTGCATCCAGAGGTCACACTGCTGCGACAAGTGAAGGGAGTAGGACCATTGATTTCGTTGACCTTCGTTCTGACTCTGGACGACCCGCAGCGCTTTCGCCGCAGCCGGGACGTGGGATGTTTTCTGGGGTTGCGTCCTGGGCGCCGGAACTCTGGCATGAGCGAACCTCAGCTACACATCAGCAAGGAAGGAGACCGTTATCTAAGAACGTTGCTGGTGCAGGGGGCGCACTACATTCTGGGTCCCTTCGGAGAAGACAGTGATCTGCGGCGCTGGGGACTGAAGCTAGCCGAGCGGGGAGGAAAGAATGCCAAGAAACGAGCGGTGGTTGCCGTAGCGCGGAAGTTGGCCGTACTGCTTCACAAGTTGTGGGTCAGCGGAGAAGTCTATGAACCACTGAGGAACAACCGAAAGTTGGTAACCGCAGTAGCATAGGAGAGTGTGGATTTTGATAGCCGAGCTCATCCGCCGAGATCAGGTGACTGCGCCAACTCCTGGCCCAACTCCGGTCGAAGAGATCGGAGCCGAGGTCGCTAATCAGGTCGCAGCACCTACTGAATTGAGTACGCCCACCTTGCAGCGAGCGACAATCGCTCATAAAAGACTGCGGATGGAAGGATGGCGACAGAGGCGGCTCGGTTAAAAAGTTAGGATCCACAGGAAGAAAAAGAGAAAAAAAAGAAAAAACTATCTTGACTCACACCGGCCTTCTCATGGAAGGAAGAAAAAAAAGAAAAAACTATCTTGACTCACACCGGCCTTCTCATGGAAGGAGTTGAGTGTTCAGAAGCTATTTTCGCGGAGACAATTCGGCTTCGCGACGCTTCCGGGACAGGTGATGCCGAGGATCAATTGTCTTGACCGCCGAATGTAAAGAATACAATCTTATCACCTTGTTCTCGCCCTTCGAGTTCAATCGCTAGGCGCTTGTGTCTCTGCACAAAGGGAAACAAAACTCAACGGGACTAGGAAAGGGTGGCACCATGAAACTGCGATACTCGTTCCCGAGGTTGGTTGTCATCAGTGTTGTGGCCCTACTTTTTGTTGCTTCGCGGCCGGTCCACGCCCAAAACCCGCCAAAGATGAAGATGACCACCGACATCCCGCCTTCCATCACCACGCCGGACAAAGTCGACACGCGGCTCGGCACGCTTAAATTTTTCGACGGGCTGCCGGACAAGGAGACCACGCAGAAGGTCTACGACAACCTCGATTTCCAGCGCGGCGTCGCGGTGTTTCTAAACACCATGCCGGCTGCGGGACTTTATGCGACACGCGAGGGCTTTGCGACGATCGGGCTCGCCAATCAGACCGTCTGCATCGCTGAGTTGCTGCTGGACTCGAAGTCGCTCGTTCTCACGGCGAACACTGAAACCATTACACACTAATCTGGCTGGATACCAAGAAGGGACCGCTCGTGGTAGAGATACCGCCGAATGTTCTGGGCATGGTGGATGACTTCTGGCAACGCCCTGTCGTGGATGTTGGCCGGACTGGCCCCGCGAATAGCGCATGGATCAACCCGTACATCAGCGGGTACCAGTTCCTCGACGACGGGGCGCGCAACCTCGACGCCCGCACGTTCTACTACTTCCTGGCCTTGGGCATCTCGCCAGCGCAGTCTATCAAGCTTGTCGGCGCTGGGTCGCAATACGCCGCGGCGTTCACCGACGCCACCGGCAACCCCTTTGACGGTAGCAAGACCTACAAGGTCCGCCTGCCGCCCAACATCCCTGCCAAAGATTTCTGGTCGTTCGTGGTCTATGATAACCAGACGCGCTCAATGTTGCAGACCGACGAGCGGTTTCCAAGCATCAGCAGCCAGAAGAAGGCTGTCGTCGTCAATCCGGACACCTCGGTGGAAGTCTGGTTCGGCCCCACCGCACCGGCGGGTCACGAGGCCAACTGGATTCCGACCGTCCCGGGGAAAGGCTGGTTCGTCATCCTGCGCCTCTACGGCCCGCTTGAGCCGTGGTTCGATAAGACCTGGAAACCCGGACCTTGATTTCCGACGCCTAGGAATTGCAGGTTGCACTGCAATCGCAAGTAGCCGCGCCACTCGAAAAAATGTTCGCTTTCGCAACGGTCCATTTCGTAATCGCTCAAGATTCGGACGCATAATTCTAATCCTCGAAGCTCTAACTTGTTATTTCACATGGATTTCACTGGCCGATCACATCGGGTAACTGCGTGCTCTTAGATCCGCAAAATCGACCCCCGGAGAAGAACTGTGACGACTATGCTTTGGCAGGACGTTCGTTACGCCCTCAGAATACTTGCGAAATCACCGACGCTCACCGCGATCGTGATCCTGACTCTGGCTCTCGGTATCGGTGCCAATACAGCCATCTTTAGCATTGTCAATGGGTTTCTGCTGCGTCCCTTGCCAGTCAAATCGCCCGAGCAAATCGTGGTCCTCGCCGCAAAGGTGAAGGGAGACGACGCGCTCGGAATTTACACTCTTTCCTATCCTCAACTCATGGACCTCCGAAAACAGGCGGACACGCTTTCAGACCTGTTTGCCTCATCCATTGATCTCGGAGGTCTCAGCTTCGGCGGGAAAGCGTCTCAGTTCCTCTACGGACGAGTTACGGGAAATTATTTTTCGGCTTTGGGTGTGCAGCCCGCAATCGGTCGCCTTTTCCTTCCGACTGAAGCCAAACAAGGAAGTAAAGACCCTTACATTGTGTTGGGTTATTCGTATTGGCAAAAGCGGTTCGGCGGTGATCCCGGCATCATTGGGAAACGTGCACTAATCAACGGTCAGGACGCCACAATTATCGGGGTGACGCAAAAGGAATTTCAAGGGACCACTTTTGCCGTTGATGTGGACGGCTATCTGCCGCTGAACATGATTTCGGATAAAGATGCCGGGTGGAACGACCGCGTCAATCGTTATCTGACCGTGATGGGTCGGCTGAAACCAGGTGTGAGCCTGACACAGGCACAAAGTTCCCTGAATGTAATAGCAGATCGGCTGGCTGAGGAAAATCCAGCGACGGACAAGGGAATAACCATACGCCTGATTCCAGAGAGATTGGCGCGACCCCAGCCCTCTTCGAAAAACGTTGTTCCATTGCTCGCCGAAATTTTTCTGGTATTAGCTGCTCTAGTTCTCTTGCTTGCTTGCACGAACGTCGCAAACATTTTGCTCGTGCGCGCGACAATGCGCGAGCGCGAGATGGCCATCCGGGCGGCCATGGGAGCGAGCCGAATCCGGCTTATTCGCCAACTGCTGACTGAAAGTATCGTGCTGGCGCTTTTTGGTGGGTGCGGCGGAATATTGTTCGGCATGTGGGCGAGCGACTCTATTGCCTTCCTTCTTCCACGTTCGACGACTAACATCCGACTGGATTTCGGTTTTGATTGGCGTGTATTCGGTTACGCAATGGCAACTGTCCTGATGACCGGCATTATGGTTGGTGTGTGGCCGGCATTACAGTCGAGACGGGCCGATGTGAATAGCTTGCTGCACGGAGCGGGGAGAAGCGATACCGCGGGAGCCGGCCGCCGCCATCGCCTGCGCAGTTTTCTCGTAGTCGCGCAAGTCGGCGGTTCGCTGGTTCTATTGATCGTCGCCGGTCTGTTCGTTCGGACCTTGTTGCGTGCGCAACACGCTTACTTAGGGTTCGATCCCGACAATGTTTTGAACGTAACGTTGAATCCCAAGGAAGTTGGATATGACGAAACGCGCGCAAAGAATTTCTATAAAGACCTCGAAACCAAAGTCCGGGCGTTACCCGGAGTGAATTCCGTAAGTCTAGCGATGAGCGTCCCGATGGGAGTGGAAAACGAGTCGAGTCTCGTTTACATTGAAGGACGCGTGCTGGCTCCCGGTCAGCAGCCTCCCCTCGTCGTGTACAATCATGTCGACGAGTCTTATTTCGAGACCATGCGCGTCCCACTTCTTCGCGGGCGCGTATTTCGGGACAATGACGACGAAAAGACATATCTCGTCGCCATTGTGAATCAGACCATGGCTCGTGAATTTTGGCCCAATCAAGATCCAATCGGGAAGAGATTCAGCCTGAAAAGTGCTGATGGACCTTTCCTCGAGATCGTGGGCGTTTCCGGCAATGGGAAGTACGTCTTCATGGGACTGGATAACGAGCGATTCTTCTACGTTCCGCAGGCGCAGAGTTTCACGTTCTATCGAACCCTCCAAATTCGATCCTCTGTGCCTCCGGATAGTCTGATCGCTCGGGTCCAGAGCGAAATTCGCGCGTTGGATCCCAACATGCCGATCGACGATGTGCTCACTATGAAGCAATCCCTTTCTGGAGCGAATGGCTCGTTCATTTTCCGTGTCGGTGCGATTTTGTCCGCAGCCATGGGCATCCTGGGTCTAACGCTCGCCGTCATTGGAGTCTACGGAGTGGTTTCATTTGCAACTAGCCAGCGAACTCATGAGATTGGGATTCGTCTGGCGCTCGGTGCAAGCCGTCGGGACATCCTGCTATTGGTTTTGCGTCAGGGGCTGATTCTAGTGATTGAAGGCGTGTTTTCTGGACTGCTGCTTGCCTTCGCCATAACTCGCTTGATGGCTTCGATTTTGATAGGTGTGAGCCCAACAGATGCGCTCACCTTTACGACCGCAATACTCTTGCTTGGAGGAATCGGCCTCTGGGCATGCTATGCGCCTGCCCGACGCGCCATGCGGCTGGATCCCATGATTGCACTACGCTACGAATAGTTACAAAAACCGATGTCTTGTATTCAGGAGCGTCCTAAGTCCCGGTTAGTCGGATAAACGGACAAGTCAAATTCGCAGCGCACAGGTGCAGAAATTATTGTAGTAAATTTGTAGTAGATAGATGTTCAAAACCATTCAAATCGAGTATGAACGGCTCAAAGTGGGTGCACGCCAAGAAAGTGATGGATCATGCGGCCCTGCGTTCTGATCTGCGCTCCCAGAAGTCTTGAAAACGACCACTGAGTTTTGAACAGCGGAGAGCAATGATGGCGTTGGAGCCTAGCTTAGTCCAGTGCATACCGGCGCGTTTGAGGCGCGTGCCGATGGCCACTTTGCATCCGGCCTCTACAACGCCGGTAGAAGTGCACAAGCCTTGGGCGTGGAACTCCGGATAGCGCATACGCTCGCGGTTGGTCTGGAAATAATGGAGACAGCGACGAGCCGCATCGGAGCGAGTGACCTGGCGTCGGATGGCGGTAAGTAGCGCCCGGAATCTTCCGGTGTCGAGTTCTTCCTTGCGGCGTTCTGCCCATTGAGCAGCCCGCGGGGCGGTGAGGCCGTATAGAGCTTTTCCGAGATCGCTCAAGTGCTGCTTGGCGTGATAGCGGTCAACGATCTGCGTGGCATGCGGAAACTGATCGTCGGCGATATTCCAAATCCACAGGGCCCCATCTGCGAGCACGACCGTACGAGACGCTTGGCAGAAGCGGCGGCGCGTAGCTTCTCTCCAGACGCGCTGAGCGAAGGGAGAACGTGCCGCAGCGGTATCCAGCGCACAGGCACTCTCCAAAGCCGCTGAATAGGTGACCGATCCTTCGTCGCGGATCGCAGTGCCTTCTTCGTCGAGTGCTTCCGCGCTCCAAATGGTGCAAAGTTTTACCTCGCCGGTCTTGGCGGATCCGTCCGGCTGCTTGCCAGTGCGGCCCACCAGTTCCTCGGCACGTAGAGGAATCCCAGTTCCATCCATGCCGAGATACAAGGTCCGCGGCAGAGGAAGAGCATCCAGAGGTTCGCTGTGCAGGCGTTCATCTTCGGCGATTTCTTTTCCCAGCGCTTCTGCCGTTCTTTCCACCTGCTTGGCATCTACGGCCACGCCGGCCAGTTCGGTCAACAGCTCGCCGCCTTCCTGGAAGCTGACCAGGGCACCCACGGTGCCCACCATGCGCGTGAGGGCGGGAGAGAGCGAGGTGTTTTCTATACCCAGGTGTTCATCGCGAGGACAGAAGCCGTGGCCACAGGAAGAGCAGTGATAGTAGGCACGCTCGAGTTGTAGGGGACCGAGTACGCTGTGCACCTGCTTGCTCCGGCGTCCGACCAAGCGCGCTTCCTGCCCACAACCACAACGAATTCGCGAGCCTTGTTCATCGCTGGTGTCGGCGTTGAGACGTTGCTCGATCGCGGCCCCCGCCAGTTGCAAGGCCTGTTGTCGCACAGCGAGTTCCAGAGCTTCCAGATCCAGGTCTTCCACCGCCTGACGGTTGAGCAGCGTCTCAATTTCCTGAACGACGTCGGTGGCCAATAGATCGGCGAAGAGGTTTTTTTTACTCTCCTCTGCAACCATCGCTTCCGGCTGCTGCAGCTGAGCATTGCAGAGCTGTTCGCTAACGGCGATCAGTTCTTGCACCAGCTTGCGAAAACGGCGGTATTCGGCAATCTGCGCCCGGGTACGATCTACCGCCGGTCCTTGAGGGATTACTTGAGTGATGGTCTTCCCACCGCTGGCATGAGTCAGCGAGTAGGAGGGCCCGTGTCCCGGGGAGTCTTTCTGCGCACAGTGGCAGTTCGGCTTGCCACACTTACGGAATCGGGCAGTGAGAGAGCCGCGACGGAGATCGCTGATCTGAGTCAGACCGGCCTTGAGTTGCTCGCGTTTCTCGAGAAGAGCCTTTTAGTATTTCAGAATGCGTCAACATGGCCCCCTGTTCTCATAATCCCTAGGTCGTGGGTTCGAGTCCCACAGCCGGCACCACCTTTATTTAATTGGTTTCAAAGAAGTTTGGAGACTTGCGAGTGCCGGTTCTGAGCTAATGAACGAGCATCACTGTAGTAAAATCGTAGTACTTTTGGGCATCATTACGCACAGTTTGTAAGCCTACAGCAGCGTAAGGACCAAAAAACCCACTCGAAACGCCAACTAGAATCTTCTGCAGCAGCCTCTTCGTCACGCAACTTGCTGACCCTTCACTCACGGTCACCGACCCCGTCCAGCCGCGAATTTCTATGCGGCCGACGCTATTCGGATGTCACCGATTTCTGTTTTCTTCGGGATGGCGGACGCCCGAAGGGTCACTTGGAGATTGGCGGCGGGGCTAGTGGAGAGGCGAGAGGGAGGTCTATTTCCGCGAGACTTCTGCCAAGAATGTGAAGTAAGTTGCATACCCTCTACGTCTAAGTGTTTTATCGCCCGCGAAGCGAAATGGAAGCCAACTTGCTCGAAACGGCTTTTCGTAGTGGTCCACTTAAACGCGCCAGCATTTCCTAGTAAAGAACACAACTTTTTCGGCGGGAGACTCAATATGAGTTACGCACGGCGAAGTGACCAAGATACCCCAAACCACACGTCTCGACCCGCCGCCCCCCATTCCAGACGACTACGCACATCGTTGATTGGCTTGGCCCTGGTGAGTCTATTTGCCCAGGCCGCTGCCCCCGCCGCACGCGCCGGCTCCATCACCAACTACACGATAAATTTCACTACAAGCAGTGGAACCGCCCCCACTTCGGGGTCGTTCACATACAATTCTACTATCCCGCAATTCTCAAATTTCTTTGTCACGTGGGATGGCATAACGTTCAACCTCACCGGGTCTGCCAACAATCCATTTACCGGTAGTAGTGGTTGCTCGGGAGAGGCCTCCACGGCCGCATACGCGTTCGAGATAATGTCCCAGACGGTCACGGGCTGTCCCTCAACCCCTGTATACGATTGGCTCGCGGAATATATCACCACCTCTCCGGCACACGTTTTCTTCAGCTTCCTTATGTTCACTGCTCCGGGAAAGGACGACATCGCCCAGAATCTTATGCCACCACCCCCGCCAGAGTCAGCCGCCAGCGGCCAAGGTTTTTCTTGGACGATAACACCTGTGGTCAGCGCCACCCCCGAACCGTCTTCGCTGCTATTGTTCGGGACAAGCTTGCTCGGCATCGGCCCGTTGATTCGCCGCTACCGCCGCAAGTCTTAAGCCAATTTCTATGTCTCTTCCAAGCTAACTCCTGTACCTACGGTAGCCTCGAAATAGGATAACTGTCGACAACAGGAGTTATCACCACCTATCCGGGCCGCGCTGGGTGCCGCAGCCTTTGACTTTTCGGGTGCCCCATCCTTGCGCTTTTCGCTTTAATCCCGTCGGAACAAGTTCAAACGACACGTCTCGCCAGCTCGTCAGGGGCCATGTGGTGTACGCCGAATCTTGCGGAGTCGTCGTCGCGTGTGTGAGCAGCCCGCAAACATCGCAAGGCGACCATTGGAATTGGAATTTCTCCTCGATCTCGGCATTGAACTTGCGGATGCGCTGGACGCGCCTCCAACACAGGAAAGGAGCTGCGGCCAAGTCTCACTCCGCGTTGCAGGAACGAAGTGCTCAGGTGTATTTTCTTATTGGCGCTGAGACAAAAGTACGAGCTCCAGGATCTTGTGTACTGGGGGCAAGATGACGCAACTTCCAAGCATTCGGTTTTCACTCCGGATTCTACGCAAACACGCTAAGCTCGCCTCCATTGCGGTTTTTTCTCTGGCGATTGGCCTGGCTGCAGCGTCCGCGGGTCTCAGCACATTCCATGCCCTGCTGCTGCGGCCCCCTGCGGTTGTTGATCCAAACCGGCTGTTGACACTTTACACAGTCACGCCGAATGAACCGTTCAGCCAAGTTTCCTATCCGGATTACCGGTATTATCGCGACAACAATAGCGTGTTCACCGGCCTCTGCGCGATTCCGTTCAGCATCGGACTGCAGACGATCATCTTCGAAAAACGTGAGAAAAGCGGCCTTATCAACGCTGTGTCGGACAATTACTTCTCCGTTCTCGGGGTTCAACCTTTCCTCGGGCGCTGGTTTGCCGCCGGCGACGACGACAAAGTGACGACGTCCGCCGTGCTGAGTTACGGTTACTGGCAATGGCTCGGGGCAGACCCGAACATTATCGGCAAAACTCTCAAGATAAATAGCGCTCCGCTTACTATTGTCGGAGTAGCGCCGCGGCGTTTTGTGGGAACCATCCTGAGCGATGTTCCCGACCTTTGGCATCCGCTTTCCGCAACGCCCGCTATCTCTCACCAGACTTATGACTGGCTCGCAGATCGCACCAGTCACTCTTTGAGTTTGATCGGGCGTATGAAGCCCGGTGTCACGCGCCAGCAAACCCTGGCGGAGATGCAAGGATTGTCGCGACAGCTTGCCGTCGCTTATCCGGAAACCAACAAGAACCGGCTTGCCGCGCTGACGGAAACGAGCATGCTTCCGCCGAACGCAATGTCCAGCGCGAAGTTGATGGGCGGACTCATGCTGGCGGTTGTCGCACTCGTGCTGTTTGCCGCCTGCGCCAACGTGGCCAACTTGCTATTGGCGCTGGCCGGCGCGCGACGGCAAGAAATCCTGATACGTGCCGCGCTCGGGGCCACTCGCATGAGTCTCGTTCGCCAGCTTCTTGTCGACAGCTTAGTGATTTCGGTGACGGGGGGCGTGGCCGGCTTTGTATTTGCTGCTTATGGCCTCAGACGCTTGATCGACTTCAAGCCATTTATTCCCGGAATCGGCGTAATCCCTATTACTTTGGATTTCCGGCCTGACCCCACGGTTGTTTCTGTGATGGTCGCAGTCGTTTTCCTGGTGGGACTGTCTACAGGCTTGATGCCTGGCCTGCACGCTTCTACTCCTAATCTCGCAGCTGCGCTGAATGGAGAGGTCGCCATCGGCGGAACGCGCAAAGGCCGCATGCGAAGTTTTCTCGTGGTGCTGCAGGTGACCGCTTGCACCGTGGTACTGATTGGAGTCGGTCTTTGCCTGAAGAGCCTGCATAATTTGCAGCAGGTAAAGCTTGGATATTCCGCTCGCAACGTCGCGCTTTACGCAATCGACGACCTACAAGTCAACGGTTACTCAGAACAACAGGGTCGTGCGCTATTCGAGCGGCTTCGCGAGGATGTAAGTCAGGTACCCGGTATCGAATCCATCAGCCTTGGGGACACTATCCCGTTTTCAGGCGGGGTCAACACCAACGAGGTACACATCACAGGTATCCCCGATGACAACCAACACGGGATGACCATTGGCTTCGGTGTTGTGGACAGCCGCTATTTTTCTACACTGGGAATCCCAATTCTCGCAGGACGCACGTTCGCCGCTTCGGACACGGCGAAATCTCCGGAAGTCATCGTCGTCAACCAAACGATGGCGGCAAAATACTGGCCGAATCAAAACCCGGTTGGCAAAACGCTCCACGTTGAAAATGGCAACCACCAGGCCACCGTGGTTGGGGTCGTGGGAGACATCAAGTATTCCGACATTGACGAGGCGCCGCAGCCCTTCATGTACTACTGCCTGACCCAACATTATCAGTCGGGCATGTATCTGGTGGTGCGCACGAAGGGTGATCCGTCGCAGTGGATGGGAACGATTTTGGAGAACGTGCGCAAATCGGTCCCGGAACTAGGCGTGGTGAGCTTCACAATCGAACAATGGCATGAATTCGCTTTGTACGTCCCACACCTGGCGGTGATTTGTACCAGCGCATTTGGATTGCTGGCATTTGTGCTGGCCGCCGTCGGACTTTATGGCGCGGTCTTCTATTCGGTCAGTGAACGAACGCGGGAGATGGGAATCCGCGTCGCGCTTGGCGCTTCTCCGCGGGACTTGTGGAAATTGGTCCTGCGCCAGACGAGCGTCGTGACCATCCTTGGAATCTTCCTGGGAATCGCTGGCGGAATCGGTGCAAGCGTGCTGGCCAGGTCCCTGCTTTATCAGATAGAGCCCATCGAATGGTTTGTCTTCCTCGGAGCGGCATTCGCGATGTTCGCAATGACCGTCGTTATTGCCTATTCAGGTGCACGTCCGTGGATGCGCGTGGATCCGATGCAGTCTGTACGCCACGTGTAGGGCGATCAGTAACTTCCGGTTCAATTTTCTCTGATTTTCCTAGCTATGCGTTTTTAAGTTGTCGGCCCTCGTTGATCCTCCGAATTCGGAGCTAAATGATGGGAGAGCGGCCGGTCCGCATGAAAATATTTTTTGTAAGCAGAAACCCAATCCGTCGCGATGTCATGCTGCGCTGTCTTCAGATCAAGTTTGCCCGCGCAGACTTGCTGGTGAAGATAAGTTTCCAAGTCATCCTTCACGTATGAGTTCCAAACCGTGGACGAATGAGGCTCGGGCCACAAATTTCGAATATCCTCGGCGCCTCCCAATTCTGGCGTAATGAGGAAGTCCACTTCATAGTCCGACGGTCGAGCATCTGGCATTCCATATTCCAGAAACACTCGTCTCTGCATCGATATGGGCACTGCACCGACAGCTTCATCACGCTGTTCGCCGCAAACATCCCTTATAGAAACAGGTCGAACAGCGCCCGGTGTAAGGCTGGGTTTCGGAACCGATGCTCGTTCGACCTGAGAGAGCACAGGCCTGGTTTCGTGCTGCGAGCTACGACTCTGGGTGACAAACTTCACTGCAGCGAGTCCTGACAAGCAGAGAATCGCGCAAACATATGCCAGGCTACGGACCTCAAATCGGACCCGGAATAATCGAAAACCTCGCCTTGTCCGAACCGTCCGGCCAAGCTCATTTAATTGAGCTTTCAATTGTGCGCGCGGGCCGTCTGCCGCTGGTAGACGAGGACTTACATCGCGGTGCAATCGGACAAAATTGCAGATTGTTCCCTCGATTTCTCCCATGCGTGCACGGCATTTCCAGCATGCGGCCAGATGTTTGCGAACTTTAACGACGTGGCGCGGTGAGGACTCGTCATCCAAGGCAAGCAGGATTTCCCGGTCCGATAAATGTCCGTCATTATCCGGCATAGTGGTAACCTTTATCGGCGCATCCCAGGCGCGCGAGTGCACGAGACAGCGAAATCGATACAGCTCCCAGCGACATCCCTAGAATGCCGGCTATCTCGCGATAGCGAAGCCCTTCCGCGCGGAGATGCAAACAGCATCGATCCTGTTCCGGCAGCGCTTGTAGGACAGCACGGAGACGTTCTTGCCTCTGGCTTCGCATGAATTGTTCTTCTGGGTTTGGAGTTGGATCTAACAGTCTCTCTATGAGTTTTCCGTCGGGAGGATACTTTAGTTGCAGCTTGTAATTCGCGTTGCGCTGTTTTAGAGCAAGGTTGTGCGCCACGCGAAAAAGCCACCCGAGCAGGTTGTTGTCGGACCTGCCGAGCTGCAGATGCCGGAACAGCGCAAGAAATACTTCTTGGATGATTTCTTCTCCATCGAAAATAGATAACCCGAGCGAGACCACATAGCGAAGAAGCGAATCCCGAGTTTCGTCAAACAAGCCAACTACCCTAAGTTCAAGCTCGGAAGCCGGCCTCGAAGACGCGAGGTCGGCTGCGCTTGCACCCGACAACCCCATGATCAGATCTTGGCCCAGACTCGACATACGCCTCCATACCTATATTCCTGTTCCACTGATTTCGTTCATGCTTTTTGAGATCCTATAAGGCCGATCTATGGAATCCATCCCGATGACCGAGAGTTATGTTGCCATGCGCCGGCAAGAAATCCTCATTAAATACTGAACAACACCCGAACAGAAGGAATATTCAAATGAACAGTCTAAAATGTAGACGCTCGTTCGACGGTTGGATTTTGGTTTGTTGGGAAATTAGACTCTATTCACAGAGGCCCACAGAGTGAAGAAATGGATAGCCGTTTTTTTCCTATTTGCTGGTTCTGCATTCGCGCAGAGCAATAGCGGCGAACTGCGGCTCAAAGTGACCGATCCGTCCGGCCTTGGCGTGAAAACGACCGTTCAGATTATCAGCGAGGCAAATCAGTATCGAAATACGCTGGCAACTAACGATCAGGGCGAACTCGACGTGCAGCGTCTTCCCTATGGCATCTATCAACTCGAAATTCAGCAGCCTAGCTTTGCGCCGGTGTCCCAACCAGTGGAGATTCGCTCCTCGATTGCGACGGAATACGACATCCAACTAAAACTCCCGACGGTGAGTCAATCCGTAACTGTGAGCGCCGCAAATACGTTGATCGATCCCGATCAGGCCGGCGCCGTTAGCCAGATAGGTTCAGATGTTATCCAAAACCGTCTCAGTTCGCTTCCGGGTCGTTCGATTCAGGACCTGGTGAATTCGCAACCCGGCTGGCTCTACGAGGGCAATGCTGTGCTTCACCCGCGCGGCTCGGAGTATCAGACCCAATTCGTGGTGGATGGCATTCCTCTCACGGACAACCGCTCGCCGAGCTTTGGGCCCGAGATTGAAGCCGACGACGTGCAATCGATGAGCATCTACACCGCCGGCATTCCTGCAGAATATGGCCGGAAAATGGGAGGCGTAGTCGAGCTCAACACACTCCAAGATTCTCAGGCAGGTTTTCATGGCCAAGTAGTGCTTTCCGGAGGCAGCTTTAATACTGCTGGCATATTCGGCCAGGGGCAATATGTGTGGGGCAAAAACACGCTGGGATTCAGTGCCAGCGGCAGCATGACCGACCATTATTTGAACCCCGTGGTGCCTGAGAATTTCTCGAACACGGGCACGCTCAGCGATTTTTCGATTCATTATCAGCGCGATTTCACGCCCAACGATCGTCTGACCCTCAGCGTCCGGCACGAAACCTCGCGCTACGACATCCCCAATGAACTGGTGCAGCAACTCGCGGGGCAGCGCCAAACGGCCGATAACATTGAGACCATGGGGATCGCTACCTACCAGCACACATTTTCATCCCACGTAGTGGCCGATTTTCGCGCGATGGTGCGCGACAACGCGAACGATTTCAACTCCAACACGAATTCGACTCCCATAGAAGTTTTTCAGCACAATTGGTTTCGTGAAGGATATTTTAAGGGGACCGTCACCGCCGTTCACGGCCGGCACGAATGGAAGGTCGGATTTGAGTCCGACAATATCTTCCTGAATGAGAATTTCAGATTCATTATTACAGACCCAACTCAATTTGATCCGAGCACGCCACCTACTTTCAGCTTTCAGGCGAATCGCCCGGACCTTGAGCAGTCTGCGTTTGTACAGGACTTGATGCACCTGGGAAATTGGACCATCAGCGCCGGACTCCGCTGGGACCACTATCAGCTGATATTGAACCGGCAGGCAGTGGACCCAAGGTTCTCGATTTCGCGCTATTTCCCCTCCGCTGGCCTTGTGTTGCATTTTTCCTACGACAGAGTCTTTCAGACACCCTCTTTTGAGAATCTTCTCCTTTCGAGTTCAACCGCAGCGGCGGGCCTGGACACAATCTCGCTCCAATTACCCGTCGAACCTTCTGAAGGAAATTACTACGAGGTGGGTTTGACCAAAGCTTTGTTCGGCAAGCTGAAGTTGGACGCTAACTATTTTCGTCGGCTGGTGAGTAACTATGCAGATGACGACCAGATCGACAATACGACCATCAGCTATCCTATCGCCTTCCGGAAGGCCATCATCTATGGCGCGGAGGCAAAAATCGACCTACCCGACTGGCACCGCTTTTCCGGCTTTGTCAGTTACTCGTACACTCTAGGCAATGCATGGTTTCCCGTGACGGGCGGCCTGTTTCTCGGCGACGACGCGATAATTCCGACCACAGGTCACTTGCCAGATTCGCAGGATCAGCGCAACTACGTTCGCGGCCGGCTTCGCTATCAGGTCACTCCTCGCCTGTGGATCGCTGGCGGAATTCAATTCGATTCAGGTCTCCCATTCGATTTTCAGTGTCCTGACGGCGAAACTCTTCCCCAATGTATTGCTGGAGTGGCCCAGATATACGGCCAACAGGTCATTGACCGCCTTAACTTTACGCGCGGCCGTATCCTCCCTGCTTTTCAGGTCAATACTTCGGTGGGTGCGGACATTTACAAGTCGGAAGGTCTAAATATGCGTATCCAGGCCGACGGACAAAATCTTAACAACGTCCTGAACGTCATCGATTTCGGCGGCCTCTTCTCCGGTAACGCAATCGGACCATCGCGCAGTTATGCCCTACGATTGACCGCAGAATTCTAAGCCATGATTTGAGATTCGCTCTTGAAGGACTTGCGCCCTGATAGGCGTAACCACAGGGGAAGGAAATGGCTACGCCCAATCAGCGCAGGAGGGTACCGGCCTTACTGCTAACCATTTTCTCTGCCTACGCTAAGTTAGATGCCGCAGAATGGTCTGAGGATTGTCAGACGGAACGCGCTAGGACCTTTAAATAGAATCGTGTGAGGGAGCGATGCCAGCGGCCGGAGGCCTCGTAATTCTTGTGTAGCAGGTAACGGAATTGGAGGCTCTATTTCACCGGAGCATTTAAAGCCGCCATAAGCTCCACAAAGTTCCCAGCGTTTAGTACCTGATCGATGGCTTCCTTGCGGCTGAACATTTCTCCCGCGTCGCCCAGCAAATCGTGCTGCGATTGGTTATCGCCTGTAAGAATCAAAATGATCAGTCGCGAAAGCTTCCCGTCACGCGCGTCAAAATCGATCCCTCGCTCGGATTTGCCGATCACCACGATGGGATGAGGAAGCCCGTCCACACGCGCATGCGGAACCGCCAGTCCGTTCTCCCAGCCGCTCGGGACTATCCTCTCCCGCTCCAATACCAGTCTCAGAAATCTTTCCGGCGCGTTATTCACGCTATCTGCTGCGACTTCGCACATATGCTTCAGAACTTCTTGCTTGGTCCGCTCTGTCATGCTCGGGAGGAAAAGCTTGCTCGTCGCGATGTCTTTCAACGTTAACGACCGGCGCCTCCGAAGTAAAAAGTGTATAGCGGGAGCTGAAACCATGGATGTAAATAGAGCCATCACCACCAGCGCCACGAACATGGTTTCGCGAATCAATCCCGCTTGCAGCGCGAGTAGCCCCAGGATCATCTCCATGGCTCCGCGCGCATTCATGGCCAGTCCCACACCCCACGAAGTTCGGCGATCCATTCCTCCAAGTCGCGCTCCCCAACCCGCTCCCAGCAACTTCCCCAGACAAGCCACGCCAATCAGCGTTAGCGTGAGCTTCCAGTCAAACTTGGTAACGAAATTTGTTCGCAAGCCGATGCTTGCGAAAAAGAATGGCGCGAACACATTGGTCACGATCGAATGGATATGCTCGGAAGTCCGCTTTCTTAAGTGTGTCGATTCCCCAATCGAAATCCCGATAATAAACGCGCCAAACACCGCATGAATTCCTGCAAATTCAGCAAAAGCCGCGCCCGCCAGCGTCAGCGTAAAAATAAACCCCAATACTCCGCCCGGCCAACTCGTATGCGCTTGAATCACCGGAAGTATTTTGTCGATGACCCAACGCAAAACCGTCAATGCTAGTCCTGCGAAAATGAACACCAGCAAGACCGTTCGTTTAACGCTATTCATGGAATGTTCCGGCCCGGCATTCATCATTCCCAGAACCATGGAAAACAAAATCCAGCCCACCAGGTCGTCAAACATCGCTGAGGACATCACGACCGTCCCCATCTCGGTTCGCAAGAGGTTCAGATCCATCAGGATTTTTGCGATCACTGGAAGCGCTGAAATCGAAAGCGCGGTGCCCACAAATAACGCGAAGACCAGCCTGCTGGCCCCCGTTCCCGCGCCCAGAAACTGCGGGAATGCAAACGCGGAGGCGAAACCCAGCGCGAAAGGAATTACCACACCGAAGAAACTCACCAGCAGCGCACTCTTGCCTTGACGGAAAATATTGCGCAGATCGATCTCAAGTCCCGCAGTCAGAAGGAAAAATACCACTCCGATCGTCGTAACCGTTTCCAGTACAACCGGCATAGTCCCCGTGCTGGGGAACAAAAACCCATATATTTGCGGTTTGAAATGACCCAACATCGTCGGCCCCAGCAAGATTCCCGCAAGAATTTCGCCCAGCACCGACGGCTGGCCAAGCTTGTGCATCAATTCGCCCGCGAGTTTAGCCGTCCCCAACAGGACGGTTAAGGCAAGGAACATCGTCATCACATCGTGTTGAGTAAGGTGAGGCACGGAAACCTTGCTAGCCCTTCTGAGATGAACATTTACTGCGAGTCCGTGTGTAACACGACGGCAAACCTATCGCAATCGCAAGTAAGCGTGCGCCTCGAAAAAACCCGCCCGACGCGCCATGCGGCGCGATGCGATGATCGCGTTGCGCTACGAATAATTCGCACTCGAACTTTTCGATTTGCTTCGTCCTGAGCCGACTCGTCGCAATGCCTGGCAAGTCGCGCCACACGGCTTTCCCCATCCCACACTTCCCCAATTGGCCTATTTGCTGCTATCTGATTGAGCGCACCACGTTTAGGTAAACTGGAATTCACTCCTCAGATAATGCTACAAACCAGAAAGCGTCCTACAGGTGTGTGTTTGTGGCTGAGATTTGCAGCGCGAAAGGATGTAAGATCGGCGTGCCGTCCGGGCTCGCCGGAGAGCATTTGTGCGTCCTTCATTTCACCCTGTTCATCGAAAGCGAATGCGCGGAAATGCGCCGCGAAACCGCGTTAGGAAATACCAAGCATGAACGCCAAGTGGAATTTATGCAGAAAATCTCTGCGCGCGGCGAGATTCTAGTCAATACCGCCACTAGCGGATTTCCCATGTCCGATGAACTAAAGGCCCGCGTTCTAAGCACGTTACTGACGCTGATGAATACCCGGGAAAATATGGATCGTGCCGCGATGCGCCAGTCAGCTATCCGCCGTTTCTCAGGTTAGAACTTCTCCGCGTGTACTTGCTTGGATTTCGTTCCGAAGAACTTCCTAGCTAGAAACTAGCCACCTCCACTACGCTCCCACAAACCGCGCATAGAGCGACCGCGCAACCGCAGGATCTTTTGTCCCTTTCACTATGGCCCGTCCGTCGGCAAAAATCGTCATCTCATACGGCGCTACTTGAAAGCGGAGCAAAAATTTGTTGTTACGCACTTCCGATACAGAGCCACTCTTCAGCCGCTGTCCAAGCGCTCCCAAGTCCAATCTGCGACCGCGTTCGTGTATCTGTACTGAATCGCGGCCACACATGGTGATATGCGGCTGAGCGTCTCCTTGCAGGTAAGAAAACTCGCGTCGGCCACACGCGCGACAATCAGGATTGCTCGACACGCGAACGGATTGGAATTTCCCGCTCCAAACGTCGCAGGACAGTAACTTCCCGTGCAGCGCCTCCGGCTTCCCAGCTAGAATTTTTATCGCTTCAGCTGCTTCGATCGAACCTACTACTCCCGCTGCTGCATTCAGAATCCCGGCTGTGTCGCAAGTAGCTTCTGCCGACGCGTCGCTCGGTTTTTCCTGATCTTCCAACAAGCAGGCCAGGCAAGCTGTCCGCCCCGGCTGAATCGTAAATGTCACACCGTAGCTTCCGATCGCAGCTCCATAAATCCAAGGAATGTTCAACGACAACGCCACATCGTTCAGCAAAAGCCGCGTTTCGAAATTGTCCGTGCCATCGATAATCACCGTGAACCCCGCCAGAAGTTCCTCCGCATTTTCTGGGATCAGATCGGCGACCATCCCTTCGATTCCTACATCGGAGTTAATTGCGCGCAGCCGCCTTTCCGCAGCAACCGCTTTGGGCAAAAGCTCGCGCGCATCGGCTTCTTCGAAAAGAGTTTGCCTTTGCAAATTTGAGAGTTCCACGAAATCTCGATCTATGATTCGCAGCCTCCCCAGCCCCGCACGTACCAGTAGACTCGCGGTTACCGTTCCCAAGGCGCCGCAACCCAGCAGCACCGCGCTTCCCGCCAGAATTTTTTCCTGGCCGTCCGCGCCGATGCCCGGAAATAGAATCTGCCGCGAATATTTTTCGAATTGTTCGCTGTTCATCGCCTGTTTCCTAGTGTGAACTTCATCATAGCGCCTTTTCGCGTCTCTCAGGCAACGCGGCATGCTAACCTTTCCTCTTAATTCTCTGGGCGAATGAGACTTTCTTGGAACACATCGAAGACACTGCGCCGTTGCGCGGGCCTCGCTGCCCTAGAGGTCGCAGTTCTTGCCTTCATTCTCGCCGCCTGCCTCCCTGTACGAGCTCAAGAAGCTAAGCTGGAAGGCCAGCCGGTGGCCGAAATCGGTATCCTGGATGAGTCTGGAAAAGAGATAGCACCGCATCTAGCATCGCTTCCTCTGCACGTTGGAGAGCCATTTGACATTGCCAAAGAACGCGATACTTTGCGCGAACTATACCGCACCGGCGATTTTGCCGACATACAAGTAAAAGCCGTGCCCGCTCCGAGAGGCATCCGCCTTGATTTTCTCGTCCACCGCAATTACTTCAATAACTCAATCCGCATAGAAGGCTTAAAAGATCCGCCCAGCGAGCCTGCCGCTTTGGCCGCTCTGCGTTTAGGTTTGGGGGAGCCTTTCCGCCAAAGCGCTCTGCTGGAAGCCATCGACCGTTTAAAAGATACGCTTCACAATGAAGGCCTCTATCAAGCAAAAGTAACTTGGAAGCTTACTCCTCACGAAGACACGCGCCAGATGGACGTGATTATCACAGTAGATCCCGGTCAGCGCGCCGTAATTGGAAGCTTCGTGGTTCAAAATAAAACTCCCTATCCCGACGACGAGCTCATTCATCGATCCAAGATCAAGGTGAAGAAGCAACTCACCACCGCGCGGGTTACCAAGGCCAGCGACCGCCTCAAGAAGTATTTGGTGAACCAGGGATATTTGGGCGCCGGAGTATTGATCACTCCCGGCCCTTACGATCCAAAATTTAATACTGTGGCTCTGAAGTATGAGGTGAACGCAGGTCCGCGCGTAGGCATCGAAATCGTCGGAGCGCACCTGAGCAAAGGCAAACTTCACACAATTTTACCGATTTATGCGGAAGGAGCCGTAGATGAAGATTTGTTGCAGGAAGGCCGGCGAAATCTCCGCGATTATTTTCAACGCCAAGGCTATTTCAATGCCAACGTTGATGTGAGTTCGAGTGCTAACTCCACTGACCTGGGCCGACTAATCAGTTACAAGGTTACGCTTGAAGATAAATATCGCTTTGCTGGCGTAGGTTTCACCGGCAACAAGTATTTTGACAAGAAGTTGCTGGAAAGCAGATTGCAACTTCAGCCCGCTTCATTCGGTTCGAATGGCCGCTTTAGCCAACAATTGGTCAATGACGATGCCGATTCCGTTCGCGGAGTATATCTTGCCAACGGTTTCCTCGATGTGAAAGTCACCCCTTCGGTCGATGACAACTATCAGGGCAAGAAAGGAAACCTGTTCGTCTCGTTCGCCATCGTCGAAGGCCCGCAAACCTTGGTAGACAATCTCCATATCGAAGGCAACAAGGTCATTAGTAATGAGGCTCTCCTCGGCGTCATCGGCTCCTCGCCGGGTCAACCCTATTCCGCCGCAAGCGTGGCCAGTGACCGCAACAATGTTCTGGCTATGTATTACAACGAAGGCTTCCCCGAAGCTCATTTTCAGGAGGAGGTAACGCCGGGGGCTTCGGCCACCGAGGTGCGGCTCACTTACCACATCGTTGAGGGCGTGCGCATCGAAGTCGCTAGAGTTTTGATCACAGGCTACCAATTCACCCGACCCGGCGTGATTTCGCGGCAGGTAAAAATCAAACCGGACGGTCCGTTACGCGAGAGCGATGTGGTTGAGACTCAACGCCGCCTTTACAACCTCGGCGTATTTAATCGCGTTCAGATCGAGCCGCAGAATCCGGCGGGGACCGATCCCGAGAAAACTGTTGTCGTGGATTTACAGGAAGGCAAGCGCTATACCATCGGGTACGGAGCAGGATTCGAAGTGCAGCAAATTGGCGCTAGTTGCAGCAGCTCGAGCAAAAATTCATCCAGTTGTAATCCCAATGCTACGGTCATTGCCAGCAGCCCGCGCTTGATCTTTGAAGCTTCTCGCTCGAATATGTTCGGCTTGGCGCAGACGCTCACCTTCAGAGCGCGCGTAAGCACCCTGGAATATCGATCACTTTTGAGTTATACCGCTGACAACTTTGGCGGACATCCCTCGCTTAGCGTCCAGATCATCGGTTTCGCCGATAAGATGCAAGATGTCCAAACATTTACGTCCGTTCGTTACGAGGGCGCTTTTCAAGTTGCCGAGAAGTTTTCCCGCTCAAGTTCCATACTCTACCGGTACTTTTTCCGTCGAGTCACCGCTTCCGATCTGCACATTACTCCCGACGAAATCCCATTGTTCAGCCAGCCTACCTTGGTATCCGGGTTCGGCATCACCTATGCGCGCGAGCGCCGTGACAATCCCGCGGATGCCACGCGCGGAAATTTTAACACTGTTGATTTAAGCGTCGCTTCAACCTCACTAGGCTCCAGCGCCAGTTTCTTTCGCGGATTCTTTCAAAACTCCTCGTTTCACCCGTTCGGACGCGCTTTTGTTTTCGCGCGCGCCACGCGTTTTGGCTTTGAACAGCCGCTCGGTCAGACTGTCGAAGGCGGATCAGCGGAAGGGGGCTCAACGAGTTGCAGCTCCACCGCTCCCCCCCTCACCGAACAGGTCATTCCGTTGCCCGAACGTTTCTTTTCCGGTGGCGCAACCTCGCTACGCGGTTTCGGCCTGAATGAAGCGGGTCCTCGCGATCCTTGCACCGGATTTCCTATTGGCGGTCTGGCCCTTCTGATTTTCAACCAGGAATTGCGCTTTCCGATGAAGCTTCCTTACATCGGCAATAAGTTGGGTGGCACACTCTTTTACGATGGCGGCAACGTGTATAGCGACGTAACGCATATAAACCTTTCCTGGAAGCCGTCTTCCACTACCAATCTCAACTATTTTTCGCACACGGTAGGCTTTGGCTTGCGATATCCAACACCAATCGGCCCCGTTCGAGTGGACTTCGGCTTCCAACTCAACCCGGCTCAATATCAGGCTACTATTGCGCCGTCCACGGTGCCGCAGCTTTTCCGTCTGCCGCGTTTCGAATTTTCGTTCAACATTGGCCCGGTCTTTTGACGAGTCGCTTATGAGACGCTCATTATCACGCAGCATACTGATCCTGGGATTCCTGGCATGGCTCGGGGGACCTCTAGCCATGCAGGCTCACGCGCAATCCGGTTCTCAGTCCGAACCGCCGGCGCCTACAAAGGATTCCTCGGCGATCCCCATCGATGGAATCGCGGCGCGTATCGAAGATGACATCATCTTGGAGAACGAAGTCCACGAATTGGGCGCTTTCCAGATTCTTTCCGACGGCAAAGCCAAGCCTCGGGACGAGCTCATACGCGAACTAGCTGACCAATGGATCGTGCGCGGCGAAGCCAATACCGCAAAATATCCGTTTCCGTCCACCGACGAAATCGAAAATGCCTATCAACAGTTTGTGAAACAATTCCCTTCTCCGGAAGAATTTCAGAAACGTCTGGCCGCGGTGGACTTGACCGAAGCGGCGGTCAAACGAATCTTGGCCCAGCAACTCTATCTCGCGCATTTCCTGGATTACCGTTTCCGTGCCGCCGCTCAGGTGGACGACAAAGAAGTGGAAAAGTATTACAACGACGAATTCGCGCCCCAACTTAAAGCTCGTAATGAACCTGTTCCCCCGCTCGAGGATGTGGAAGACACCATTCGCGAAGTTCTCGTTCAACGCGCCATCAACGACCGCGCGGAAAAGTGGCTGGATGATACGCGTCAGCGATTGAAGATCGATATCGTCAACGACCGGAGCCCCTCATGAGCTCCCGTCGTTTCGTGCGCTGGAGCTTATATTTTCTCGCTTTCTTGATTTTCGTCGGCCTGGTCACGTTCGGATTGTACGAGGGTGGTTTTGTCGAACGCTGGGCTCGCGATCAAGTCGTGCAGCAGCTTCAGCTTCGAACTGGCGCGCGCGTGGAACTCGGCGCGTTCCATCTGAAGTTTTTACGCTTGACCGCTCGGGGGGAAAATTTAACGCTCCATGGCCTGGAAGGTGCCGGCCAGCCGCCTTTATTCCATGCGGACCGTATCGACGTGGGAGTGACGGTTCTCTCGCTTTTCCACCGGAAATTTGCCTTGAGCGAATTGGTAATTGATCGGCCGCAGCTTGCAGTTCAATTTGATAAGGACGGCCACAGTAACCTGCCTACCGCAAAAATTGCCGCCACCGAATCCTGGCGCCAGAGTCTTTTCGATTTGCAAATCCGATGGCTGGAACTGCGAGACGGCAGCGTCGTGATCAATGACCGTCGAGTGCCGCTAACGGCAAAAGGACAGAACTTCGAATTCAAATTGAACTACGGAGCCGCCGCGCGAGGCACCGACTCCTACGTCGGAAGCCTGCAGTGGAAGCAAGTTGAAATTGCTGAGCGCAAGGATATGCCCTTCCGCTCCGATCTCTCCGCTAAGTTCACTCTCCACCGTAACGCCTTCGAGCTCGACGAGTTTGTCTGGAAATTTCCGCATTCTGAACTCAATCTTCGCGCCGAGCTGCCCAGTTTTTCACAACCGAATTGGAACTTCCGCTATCGCGCACGTGTCTCCCTCGTTGATTTCCGTTCAGTTCTTCGCCAGCCCCTTGTTCCCGATGCCATCACAGATTTTTCCGGCAAGGCCAGTTACGACGGAAGTGATTGGACGGCCAGCGGCCACTACTCCGCCCAGAAGGTCAGCTTGCCTTATGTTTGGTTCCACGAAAGCGGCATCGAAACTTGGGGCGACTACGATCTGTCGCGTGAACTTTTAGTGTTGCCAAGGTTTCGAATACGCGCACTCGGCGGGACCGTTGATGGCCGCCTGGAAATGGATCTGAAGACTCAGGCCGTCCGCACTGAAACTCACTTGCAAGGCACCAGTCTCGCTGCCGCCTACGCAGCCGTGGACAATCCGGAATTCCCCGTAAATACATTGCACTGGGATTCCGTTATGGACGTCGTCTCGGTTAATACTTGGACCGGAGCGTTTGCGCACTTCCGCTCCAAAGGTCAATCTCGCTGGACTCCTCTCTCCTACACGCCACCGGGAATCACCCCGGCCGCGGCATTCATTACCTACGACTACATAGATGACGCCGGAACCGCCACTTTCACTCAAAGCGAGATTTCCACGCCCGCCACAAAAATCGAGTTCGATGGTTACCTCGGCGGACGTGATTCCGCTCTTGAACTGAAACTCAACACACACGATTTAGTACCGTGGGACGATTTCATCAACAAGCTGCGCGGAGTCGGTGCGGTCCCCGCTCGCGAAGCCGGCGACATCGCATTTCGAGGACGCATTGTGGGCCCCATCGCCGGTCCCACGTTTGTCGGACATTTCAGCGCCACCAACGCACATTACGACGCACTCTATTGGGACAGAATCGAAGGCGATCTGGAGTACTCGCTTGATTTTTTCAGTTTGGCCAACGCCACGGTCCGACGAGGGCAATTTAGCGCAGCGCTCAATCTCCGCTTGGATTTCGATGGCGACTGGAGTTTTGTGCCCGCCAGCCATTGGAGCCTTGACGCTAAAGTTGAACGCGGTCCCACCGCTGACCTGCAAGCGATGCTTGGCACGAACTATCCCGTTACCGGAGTTCTAAGCGGTAGCTTTCACGGCAGCGGAACCAGTGCACTCCCGGTCCTGGATGGAAATTTTGTTCTCGACGATATCGTAGCGAAGGGCTATCACTTCGACCGCCTGGGAGCCCAGCTACATTACACCCGTTACGAAATTCAGCTTTCTCAGGCTGACCTGCGCCGCGACACCGGACACGCGAATGGCGATGTGCTTTATCATCCCGCGGAGCAGACCGTCGAATTCAATCTCAATGGTGCTGGGATCGCCCTCGAAAAAATTGCCGTATTGCAGAAATCCTCTTTGCCTATTGCAGGGCAACTTCAGTTTGAAGTGCGAGGGCATGGACCCATTCGCACTCCTGTTGCAAACGGAGATATTCGTCTGGTGGGACTCACCGTCGGCGCGGACAAAGAAGGGGATTTTCGCGCAGAGGTTGAATCGGACGGCAAGAATGCTCACCTCACCGTTAATTCCGAAATGTCCAGAGGAAAACTGACAGGCCAGCTCGATGTTGGACTCACAGGAGACCAGCTAATTTCCGGAAATCTTACCGTAAAAGAATTTGACCTGGACGCCCTCATCACCGCAAGCCTCCATCTTAAGGATTTAACCCGCCCGAGCGTTGTAAACGGTGTATTTACGATTTCTGGCGCGCTTCGCAAACCCGACTCCATCGAAGTGAAAGTGAATATCTCCGATATATCTTTTGACTATCAGTTTGTTCAACTTCAGAACGAAGGACCCATCCAGATTGTCTATCGCCGTAACGAAGTCCGCATCGAGCAAGCGCACATTCACGGCCCTAATACGGATATGCAGCTAAGCGGCTCAGCGCGCTTCGACCGCGATCGTCCCCTTCATTTTAATCTGTCCGGCGGCATAAACTTGCGTTTCGCCACCGGACTTTTACCGGAATTAGAAGCGCAAGGCGAAGCGGAGGTCAACGCTTCCGTCGAAGGCACGATATCGAAACCGCGCATTACCGGTCGCGCGAACATTCGTGACGCTTCCGCGCACTACTCCGATTTCCCCGTCGGACTATCCCACGTGAACGGAAATCTGGTCTTCGACCGCAGCCGTTTGCTCTTCGATCGTGTCACCGCAGAATCAGGCGGCGGACAATTGACGCTCAGCGGCAGTTTGACTTATGCCGAAGGGCCCATGCGCTACGAAATCAATGCGGAGACACCGCAGGTTCGCGTTCGCTACCCCCCCGGAATGAGTTGGTTGATCGGCGGCTCGCTGCAATTGGCAGGGACCCAGGACGCTGCGATTCTCTCTGGCCGCATTCAAGTCCAGCGCTTGCTTTTTGCGCAAGGCGTCGATTTGGCTTCCTTCTTCGCTTCCTCCGCACAAACTGGAGTAGTTGCTATTTCCACGTCCGCCTTCATGCGCAATCTCACTTTCGATGTTTCCGGGCACACAAGCGCCGGAGCGCGCATCGAATGGGGCGGAGCTCACGTCGAAATTGATGGCGATCTACATCTCCGTGGCACCTGGGATCGGCCCGTTTTGCTTGGTCACATCCACTTGCTCGGTGGCGAGATGGCCTTCCGTGGCAACAATTTTACGCTCACCCGCGGCGATCTTAATTTTGCTAACCCGTTCCGCCTGGACCCTGTGCTCAACATCGAAGCCACTTCGGTCATCAGTCAATATCAGGTCACTATAAATTTCACCGGCCCTGCCAGTCGTCTTGTACTCAACTATCGCTCCGACCCGCCATTGCCGGATTCAGACATCGTTGCTCTGCTCGCCTTGGGCAACACGGGACAAGAAAGCGCCCTGCGCTCGCAATCGGCCGGCGGTCAAAACTACGGCGCCACCGCTCTATTATCCGAAGCAATCTCAACTGGATTCGGCGGGCGCATTGAAAAA
Source organism: uncultured Acidobacteriota bacterium (assembly GCA_963714785.1). Lineage (GTDB taxonomy): Bacteria > Acidobacteriota > Terriglobia > Acidiferrales > UBA7541 > Palsa-295. Next base: position 361,769 of record CAVQQE010000010.1, on the reverse strand, counting down.
CTATTTGGCATCAGCCAGTTTCGTGTAGACCCGTTTCTCGCCGGCACCGCGACAGAATCCAACGCAGCCGCGCGCGTCACAATCGTCGAACAATTTTCTCGTGACCTTACCATCACTTACTCTTCGAACGCCGCATCCGATCAGGAACAGCTCATTCAAGTGGAATACCATCTCAAACGCGACGTCTCCATTATTTTCCTCCGCGATATAAACGGCAGCTACGCGCTCGACATAAAATTCGTCAAGCACTTCAATTAGCTGGCCGTCTGAACGACTCGGGCATTAGGAAGAGTGATTCGGGGGAAAGCCGCACGTGCCAGGGGCAAGGGACATCGCGGAAGCGCAGCCACTTTTCTTTGAACAGCTCAGCTTGTAAATCGTAGGCCCCCTCTTCGCCGTGTGGTTGAAGTCGTAGATAGAGCGTCTCGCGAAAGGGTGTTTCCGAAGCGCGAACCAGCCAGCACGGAAAAACGTTCTCTGACGCGTCACTTCCAGCCCTCGCTTCCAGAAAATCAATGTGATGTGCCCGTATACCCACGTACGCCGGTGGTTTGGAAATTGACTGGCCCACGCGAAGCCTGCAACCCCAATCCAATGCTTCCACACTTCCGTCTGCATTCATTCTCGCGCGCGAAAAATTCTTACAACCCGTCAACTGCCCCACTTCGCGCGTCGGAGGCTGCCTAAAAATTTCTTCTTTCGGACCATAGGCTGCCATTCTCCCGCGCGAGAGCACCAGGAGCCGCTCGCCCAGTCGATACGCTTCTTCGATGTTGTGCGTAACCAAAAGCGCAGGCCGTTGAAACGTGGAAAAAACTTCCTGAAGCTGTGCTTCCACTTGACTCCGCAAATGCGTGTCCAACGCGGAGAGCGGTTCATCCAGCAACAGCGCCTCCGGGTCAATCGCTAGCGCCCGCGCCAGGGCCGTTCGCTGTTGCTCGCCCCCAGAAAGTGCGCGCGGATAACGATCGGCCAGTTCTTTCAAGTGTGTACGTTCGATGAGCGCCTTCACGCGTGCCGATCTTTCCTCCCTCGAAAGCTCATGCAATCCGAACTTGATGTTTTCTGCCACTGTTCGGTGTGGAAAAAGCGCGTAATTCTGAAACACCATCCCGATGCGTCTTCGTTGCACGGGAACTCGAATGTTTTGCTGCGAATCGAATAAAACTCGATCCCTCAGTGCGACGCGACCCCGATCGGGCCGCTCCAATCCAGCAATGCATCGCAACAACATCGTTTTGCCCGCGCCGGAAGCTCCCAAAATGCTAAGCGGTTCTTGGGACACCGTAAATGCAACATTCAGTTCAAAATCTGGGAGTTTTTTTTCGATTTGAACTTCGAGCGCCATCTCAGCGAGCCAATCTTCGCGCGCGTCCAAAACCTTGCGTGCGCGTCCAGTAATAAAGCCCGCTCAGAAGCGCGAGCGAGATAACCACATCCACCGCGCACCAATACAACGCTCGCTGTATGTCGTCCGCTTCCACTGCAAAATAAATGGCAATCGGAATCGTTTCGGTTCGGCCGGGAATATTTCCGGCAATCATTAATGTCGCGCCAAACTCGCCCAGCGCCCGCGCAAAAGAAAGTAGGGTGCCGGCCAGAACGCCCGGCCACGCCAGCGGCAGGGCAATTTCACGAAAGACTCGCCACTCCGAAGCGCCCAACGTTCTGGCCGCCTGCAGCAGGCCAGGTTCTACCTGTTCGAGAGCCGCGCGCGCGGTTATGTACATCAGCGGGAACGAAACAACCGTGGCGGCGATTACAGTGGCAGGCCAAGAGAAAACAAGTGTGGCGCCAAAATGAAGCAGCAACTGACCCAGTGGCCCATGTCGTCCGAAGAGCAACAGAAGAAAAAAGCCAACTACGGTAGGAGGTAATACCAGGGGTAACAGGAAAATTCCGTCCAGCAGCGCAAGCGCCGGGCCGCTATGTCGCTCACGCCAAGCCGCTGCGGCCAGTCCAACTACCAGCGTGATTGCGGTCGCCGTTACGCTTGTCGCCAGCGATATCCAGACAGGAGACCAATCCATCCGCAGGATTGTAACCGTTTCAGATTTTTCCTTGCGGATTATTCGGATCGTTGAAGCCGTAGGTCTTGAAAATCTCCAGCGCGTGGGGCGTTTCCAAAAACGCTAGAAAGGCTTTTGCGGCGTCTGGTTCTTTGGAGTTTTTCAACACCGCTGCAGGATACACAATCGGATCGTGCGAGTTAGGAGGAGCAGTAAAAATCGTTCGAATTTTCGGCGAAGTCTGCGCGTCGGTGCGATACACCAACCCCGCATCGGCATTCCCGCTGGCCACGAAAGTCACCACCTGCCGCACATCCTTCGCATACACGGCCTTTTTCTGCACCTCGGTCCACAATCCGAGATGTTCCAGAGTTTGCTGTGCGTACATTCCCGCTGGCACCGTCGCGGGCTCGCCCAGCGCGACAGTTTTCACCACGCTTTTCGCTAAATCCTGAAACGTATGGATGTTGTCTGTAGCAGACGGGGCAATCAGCACTAGATCGTTTGCTACAATGTTTTTGCGCGTATCGGCAAGGATCAGCCCATCGGATTGAAGCCCGTCCATCTGTTTCTGCGCCGCGGAAAAAAATATGTCCACGGGCGCGCCCTGCTCGATTTGGTGCTGCAATGTACCGGAGCCGGCATAATTGAAGGCAACTTTTGCCCCAGGATTGTCCCGTTCGTATTCGCGCCCGAGCTGGTCGAGCACATCCTTCAAGCTAATCGCTGCCGACACGGTGATAGGAGCCTGCTTGGCTGGCGGCGATTGCTGTGCAAACGCGGCCAACCCCGCCGCGGCTACCAGAAAAACAATTCCGGCCGCCAGCCAGCGTGATTTTTGCTTACGGTTGTTTCGCCCAAAAATTCGCGGCATCAGCAAGATCCTTTCCTGCACCTACAATCGATTTTTACTGCTGCGGCGGAGTCGGCTTGGCACCCGGCGCCGGAGTCGAATTTGGAGTGGGGGATCCGGGGGCTGGAGTCGGAGCAGGCCCCGCACTCGACGCCGGAGCTGGGTGGTCTGGATCCGGCGGCAGCATCTGCTTCAGCTGCGGATATTCGTCTGACATTCCTCGCAGCACGGCGATCACAACTTTCTGGTCCATCTGCATCCCTGCGTCCTGCGAGTCGCGGACCACGTCTGGCATTTCTTTCACCATTCGCTGTCCCACGGGCGATTCGTAAAACTTGGTTATTCCCTGAATGTCCTCCAAGGAAAAGTGCTGGGCATAAATTTTTACTACGGCATCAGTCACCGCACTTGGCGGCGCGCCGGCAGTGAATTTTTGCGAAAATGTATCCATAAACTTGGGTAGCTGATCTGCCGGAAGCGCGCGGCTCATCACATCGTGGACCCTCCCGGTCATACCCGTATTAATGTTTTCACCCTCTTTCGACTCGCCCGTGACATCCAATAAGTGCCGGATAGCCGCTTCTTTGGCCGGATCAAGTTTCTCGGCAGGCGCTTTCGTGTCCGTTCCTGCCGGTTTCGCCGCAGGTTGTCCTGGTTGAACGGGAGCCGTACTCGCCGGTTTTTGTTGCGTGCCGCCCGCGGGCGTCTGTGCCAACGCCGGGCCTGCCGTAAATAGCACGGCAGCCATCAGGGCATTTCGAAGTTTCATTTCGTTCTCCTGTTTTTGGTCCGGGCAACTGCCCTGACACGTCGATCTTTAGAATCGTATCGAACGCCGCGTACAGATGCAATTTATACGCAGATACATCAACGAACCCTTTCGGTAGCAACCTCACGCGAGCCTGTGGTAGCGTTTGCGAAGTATGAGCGGTGGGACTAATCCCGGTTCGGGAGTCAAAGACAAGTTCGAAGCGGCGCGGCAAGAAATGGTTGCGCGTCAGCTTCGCGCGCGCGGTATTTCGTCACCGCGCGTACTCGACGCCATGGCAACCGTTCCGCGGCACCTCTTCGTTTCTACCGAACAATCTGCTTCCGCCTATGCTGACGAGCCTCTTTCTATAGGTAGCGGCCAAACCATCTCACAACCCTTCATGGTTGCAGCCATGTCCGAAGCTCTTTCTCTCCAAGGCAGCGAGCGTGTACTGGAAGTCGGCGCCGGTTCGGGGTATCAGGCTGCCATCCTCTCGCTCTTGGCGGGCGATGTCACGGCCGTTGAAGCACAACCTTTTCTCGCCTCTCAAGCGCGCGAACGTTTGTCGCGCCTCGGCTACACGAATGTCCGCGTCGAGGTAGGCGACGGCTCAATGGGCTGGCCTCCCGTGACATCCTTGACGGGCCCGCAAGTCGCGCTCTACGACGCTATCCTCGTGGCCGCCGGCGCTCCCGCTGTTCCGCCGCCCCTTATCGAACAATTGACCGAAGGCGGCCGTCTGGTGATTCCCGTCGGTGAATCAGATCATCAAGAATTGCTTCGCATAGTTAAACGCGACGCCTCGACCACTCAAGAATCTCTCTACGCTTGCCGTTTTGTCCCGCTCCTGGGGCACTATGGCTGGCATCCTATGACCCGTGGATCACGATAGGAATGACTGCGCCGCCGGACCTCTCCATCATTATTCCAGCTTACAACGAGGAATCACGCCTGCCGCTTACACTTAGGCGCATACGCGATTATTTTGCCGGCAAGAATGTTTCTCCCGGTCAGATCGAAATTCTGGTTGTAGACGACGGCTCACGCGACAATACCGCTTGCATCGCCGAAAAATGGGCGAGCGAAATGCCTTCCGTCCGTTTGATTTCCAATGGAGAAAATCGAGGAAAAGGCTTTAGCGTACGTCACGGAATGCTGGAAGCGCGCGGCCGCATTGCACTTTTCACCGATGCTGATCTGTCTTCGCCGATTGAAGAGTGCGAAAAACTCCTGGCCGCAATCGATGCTGGCCACCAAGTCGCCATCGGTTCCCGGGCGCTCGATCGCTCCCTCATCACCACGCACCAGTCGCGCCTGCGGGAACTCGCCGGCATGATTTTCAATGGATTCGTGCGAATCGCTGTGGGCTTGCCTTTGCGCGACACGCAGTGCGGATTCAAAGCCTTCGTGCGCGAGACTTCGCGGATCGTCTTCGAACAACAGCGAATCGAACGCTTCGGATTCGACCCCGAAATTCTTTTCCTGGCGAAACGTCACGGCCTGCGGACCGCGGAAGTAGCCGTCCGATGGGCCCACGACCCGGCAACCAAGGTCCATATGTTCCGAGACAGTTTGATGATGTTCTTTGATCTCCTGATCATCCGCTGGAACTCGATCGTAGGGCGTTACCCAAAACGAATTGGCAAGAACTAGCCGCCTTTCTATTTTGGTTGGGCAGTTGGCGGCAGTAAGCCATTCAGCCGCAGATAAATCGCCGCCATGCTGTAATGATCCGCAAAATCGTTGGTCAACGCGATCATCGCTGCTGCGCGAGAAAGTTTGCGGCCACCAAACACGGTCAGTTGCTCGCCCAGGTTGGAATCGTCCACCTTCGCCAAACCCTGCGTGCAAAAATCAAACGAAGCTTTTAACGAAGTCACCAGTTTATCCTTCGGATCCGTCTCGCTAGGTTTCTCCTCCGCGGGCCCCGCGATACCCGAAATTTTCGAGCACAGCCCGTAATTGGAGCCAATCATGTGAGAGACCAGCTTTCCGAATGACATTTGAGCCGGCGTTGGATGGAAACTGTATTTATCTGCGGGCATTTCATCCGCTGCGGCCACCATATTTTTTGAAGCTCGCTCGACGCTAGAGCGCACCGCATTCGATACCGGATTTGCCTCCGGCGCGCTTGCTTGCTGTCCCGCAGCGATAAAAGGCGCAAAAGCCAGCATCGTCCCACATAATAAAATTCCATTGAGTTTCATGTCATCCCCTCCCGTTTCTCCAAGCGCACCGAGAATAGTCCCGTGGCCCGAACCACACAAGCAATTTGCGAGCAACCGACGAGGGACGCCAGCCGGCACCGGTATCGGGCTCCGCACTTTGCCACATAAAGTACTTTACACCTACCGCTTCTTTACGCTATGCTCCACCCATGGTTAGTCCGGATCCAATCCGACCGCGCTCTTCTGTCCCTCGCGCACTAGACGATCACGCCCGCGATAATCTTCGGTTTATTCGCGAGACCATGGAGCGAGCCGGCTCCTTCACCGCAGTCCCCGGATGGGGTGGCGTGGCCATGGGCATCACCGCGCTCGGAGCGGCAGCAATCGCCTCCACCCAAGCCTCACCAATCGCTTGGCTGCTCACCTGGATCGCAGAAGCTGTTCTGGCTATCGCCATCGCGGCCTGGACCACCTACTCAAAAGCGCGTTCTTCCGGCTCTTCCCTTTTCTCCGGACCCGGCCGGCGTTTTGTTTACAGTTTTGCGCCGCCGCTGCTCGTCGGCGTGTTGCTTACCGCACTTCAATTGCGCACAGGAGTAGTCGGCGCCATTCCCGGTGAATGGCTTCTGTTATATGGAACGGGCGTGGTCACTGGCGGCGCATTTTCAATTCGCGTAGTTCCTTTGATGGGCCTGTGTTTCATGGTGCTGGGAGCCGTTGCGCTTTTCTGCCCCTGGCATTGGGGCAATCTTTTTCTGGCCGCGGGATTCGGAGCGCTTCACATTATTTTTGGCGCGGTCATTGCGAGGAAATATGGCGGGTAAATCTGCAACCTATCGCGCAGAGCGCGAAGAATCTCCCAAGCGCGTAGCGCCTCGTGCGCGTTCCAGCGAGCCTTCCGCTTCCAATCTCGATCGCCTGATTCACGAGCGTACGCGGCTCGCCATCGTCAGCGCACTGGCCGTGAACCCTTCTCTGGCCTTCAATGAACTGAAACAACTTGTGCGCGCCACAGACGGCAACCTAAGCGTTCACGCCCGCAAGCTCGAAGAAGCGGGCTACATCACCTGCACCAAATCGTTCGCCGGACGCCTGCCCAAAACGGAATATCGCCTTTCTGCTGCCGGCCGCCGCGCCCTGGAAAAATATCTGAATCATATGGAAGCTTTAATCCAAGCCACGCGCGAACGTTAATGCCGTAAAAAATTTTGGGCGGTCACTTTATGAACAAAAGTACTTTGAACCTGATCAATCACGGACTTCATGTCGCTATTTTGCTCGACGGAAACGGCCGCTGGGCCGCCACACGTGGCTTGGCTCGTTCCGAAGGCCATCGCGCGGGAGTGGAAGCAGTCCGTCGCATCGTACGAGCCGCTCCCGCACTCGGTATCGGCACCCTGACGCTTTATGCTTTTTCCTCGGACAATTGGGGCCGTCCCCATCCAGAAGTATCCTCGCTTCTCGCCTTGCTCGAAGCCTTTTTTCGAAACGACGCTGGGAGATGCGCCTCGGAAGGCATACGCCTTCGCGTGATTGGCCGCCGCGACCGCATTCCTCTCTCTCTTTCCCAGGCTATCGACGCTGCCGAGCGCACCACCGCTTCAGCCCGCGCTCTCGAACTGCGCATCGCCATAGATTATTCCGCGCGCGACGCAATTTTGCGCGCCTCCTGCTGGATGCTGTCCAGTCTCGAAATATCCCAGCGCGAATTCGCCAAGCGTCTCGGAGAAGTAATGCACACCTCCGGTCCCACTCTGGATGTAGATCTCCTGATCCGCACGGGGGGCGACCGCCGTTTAAGCGATTTCATGCTCTGGGAGTGCGCTTACGCCGAACTTTTTTTCACCTCGCGCATGTGGCCGGAATTCGAAGCCGCCGACTTGACCGAAGCCGTTGAAGATTTCCTGAAGCGTGAGCGCCGCTTCGGAAAACTGCCCGAAGCCGCCGCCAGCTAACTCAAACTTGTTCTTGCGCGCCGTCCTCATTGAACCCTGCCGTCACGCCCGTCATCGCGATCGCGCCATCTCAAATGCCTTCTTGATCACGCGCGTTGCCGTCGGGGTAAGCAAAAATCGCGCTAATTCATCTTCGCGCGCCCAAGCCACATCCACCACGTCGCTTGCCGCTCGCGCCACTCCACTCACTACTTCACACAAGTAATCCAATATCACAAAATGGTAGCGCCACTTGCCGTCTGCGTCCGTCGTCACCCGATCAAACGCTTCGATCAAATCGTGAACCCGCACCTCCAAGCCGGTCTCTTCTGCCAACTCGCGCCTGACTCCGTCGCGCAACGATTCTCCCAATTCGAGCATTCCCCCGGGAATCGACCATTCCCCCTCCAGCGGCGGCCCACCGCGCCGGATTAACAACACTCGATCTTCTGCTATTACCACGCCGCCCACTCCCACCAGCGGACGCTCTGGATATTCGCGGCTAGACACTTTTACGCATTCCTCCTCGCGAAAGCTTGACACCGGCGTTATATAATACGCTCGTCGGCGCAAGCCGGCCCTTGGAAGGAGAGAAATCCGTGACCCGATGTCCCGAATGCGACGCCGAAATTGATCTCGACGAAGACGAAGTGGAAGAAGGCGAAATCCTGAGCTGCCACGAGTGTGATGCTGAACTCGAAGTCACTCAGACTCACCCTGTTCATCTCATCGCCATTTCCGACGATGAAGATGAGGAAGAAGAAGACGACGAAGACGACTCCGACGAAGAAGCCGTGGTCGAGGAAGAAGAAGAGGAAGAAGAAGCAGAATGATTTTCCTCGACCCTCTTCCTACTCTTCCGCGGATTACCTCGGATGGCAGAACTTCGCTGATGTCAACCTATTCGCTGAAATTTTGTGCTCCTCTTTCTATTCCCAACCTATCATTGGATGGCATCGCTCCGGTTAGTGACCCGCTCCGCGTCCATACAGGCTCGCGCTTATGAAAACCCGCCGCAGCGTTCGATACGCGCTTGCGATTCTGCTAGTTCTTCTCGCAGCTTTGGCCACCTCTGCGCAAACCAAAGACGAAAAAAAGGCTGAGGCTCAGCTTCGCGTTGTCCACGGTCCTGTCGAAGACAAAGATGAAAATCCCCTTCCTTCCAGCGTCGTCTATCTCGTCAACGTCAAAACCAAAGCGGTGAAAACTTCTTTTGCCGACGAGAAAGGTCAGTACCGCTTCAGCGGGCTCGACCCGAACGTTGACTATGAAATTCACGCTGAGCATGGTGACCTGACATCTTCCACTCGCACTATTTCAAGTTTCGATTCCCGCCGCGATATTGAAGTGAACCTCAAAGTAACCAAAAAGAAAAAAGACTAGCGGCTGGCTTTCATCCACTCTGATCCTCAGGCGACCTCGGTGTCATCACGCGCACGGCTTGCGGCAGCACCGTAAGCTCCACAGGGGTTTCGCCAAGTAGCTCGCCGTCGCCATGCACCTTTGCGGGACGCTCTGTCTGCAGCAGGATCCGTTTGCATCGGTACCGCTGCACTTCCGGAAATCCTCGTAAATCTCCCGAAGTCAAAACAATCGGAATCGCTTCCACAAGCCTGGTCAATCGAACGTCTTGCACCAACGCAATGTCAATCCATCCATCATCCATTTTTGCTTCCGGCGCGATGCGAATGCCGGACCCATACCGCGTGGAATTTGCGACCGCCACAAAAAGAGCCCGTCCATCCCACGCAACGCCATCAATTTCGGCATGCAGCCCGATGCTCCCTCCGTGAAAAAATTCCCACAAAGCTCCAGCGAGATATCGCGTCACGCCCGGCAACCGTTTGAACTTCGTATTCGCTAAATGGGCAGCCTCGGCATCCAATCCCATCCCGCCCGCACCGATATAATGTGCTCTTCGCCCATCGCCGAATTGCGCAAGAATCAAATCGATCGCTCGAGGCGCCGACTTCAAGAACGCCTCCGCCGCGTCCAACGGATCCGCCGGAATCCCCAGGTCCGCTGCAATGTCATTCCCATTGCCCGCCGGAAAAAATCCCGCCACCGCCTCGGTCCCATGGATCGCCTCCACCAGATGATGAAAGGCCCCATCTCCGCCTAGCGCCACCACATAGCGATATCCTTCGCTAGCGCCCCTCTCCGCCTGTTCGCGCAAATCCTCGGAGCTTTTAGAATGTGCAAAATCCGCTGCCTGTCCACGCATCCGTAGCAGCTTCGCAACGCGCGCTTCGGCGCGCAAAGCGCCTCCGCCGCCTGCCGCCGGATTCACCATCACCAAAACCTCAGTTTTCACGCGTCGATCCCGCACAAGCCTTCTCTAATCCTGGAAGGTCTTGTTGCATTCCATGCGGCCGTTATTGAACCCGATCACGGCCAACTCTGCTGTAGACCCCGCGCCGAGTCAACTTTTCATACGCACGATGTTGAAGATTTCATCGCACAATGGGATGCTATGGCCCGTCTAACGCCGCTGAATTTCGAGATTCTGGAATCACGAAGGAAGGCACACCCATGAAAATCCGCGCAACAGTTTCACTGTGGAGCTTGGCAGCACTGTCCGCCATCCTGTTTTTCGGTATCACTCCGGCCTTCGCTCAACAACACGCTGGCGGCGCTCCGCACTGGAGTTATTCCGGCCCCGACGGCCCCGATCATTGGGGCGATCTCGATCCCAGCTTTGCGGTCTGCAAGACCGGACAGCGCCAATCGCCCATCGATATCAAAGGCGCGGAGCCAGCCGATCTAAAGCCCATTCAATTTGATTACAAGCTCTCTCCCATGAAAATCGTCAATAACGGCCATACCATCCTCGTGAAATACGAATCCGGCAGTAGCATTTCCGTTGACGGCAAACAATATCCGCTGGTGCAGTTTCACTTTCATCATCCCAGCGAAGAAGAAATAAACGGCCAGAAATCCGGTATGGTCCTTCACTTGGTCCACGTGAGTGCGGACGGCCAGGCCATAGCGATAGCCGTTCTGCTGAAGAGCGGTGGAGAAAATCCCTTGATTCGCGATATCTGGGCGCACATTCCCAAGGAAGTGGACAAAGAAGTCGAATTCAAAAAAGTTGTGATCAACGCCGCTGATCTGCTTCCCGCCGATCAGAATTACTACACCTTCGACGGTTCGCTCACCATTCCTCCCTGTAGTGAAGTGAAATGGTTCGTAATGAAAACTCCCGTCGAACTTTCTCCCGCTCAAATCGCGGCATTCGCGAAGCTCTATCCCGATAACGCGCGGCCGATTCAGCCCACTAACGACCGGAAAATCCTGGAGAGTAATTTTACGAAGTAAACGGCGCGCCGTGCAAAAGTCGGGAGAATGCATGAACGTATCCAACTCAAGGAAGTTCGAAATTTTTCGGCCCTACCTTTTGCCGCAAGTTCTTGTCCTCTTGCTCCTCGCAGTTTTCTACAGCGCCTATAGCGCTCCGACCTTCGCCCAAAACGTTCCGCTCGCCTCCCCGATCTCCGCTGATTCCGACAAACTTCTTCATCGCCTTTTCGCTTCCACCGACTTCGAAGTTAAAACTTTTGGCCCCGCTCGTTGGCTGAACGACGGTCAATCCTACACCACCGTCGAAACCTCCGCTGCCATCAAAGATGCGCAAGACATCGTTCGCTACGAAACAGCAACCGGAAAACGCGACCTCCTTGTCTCCGCCGAAAAATTAATTTCGTCCGGCGAAAAAGCTCCGCTCGCGATTGAAGATTACGCCTGGTCCAAAGACAAAACGCGCTTGCTCATCTACACAAATTCCGTCCCCGTTTGGAGACTAAACACGCGTGGCGATTATTGGGTTCTCAACCTGGTCTCCGGCGCCCTACAAAAACTGGGAGGCGACGCTCCCGCCTCTTCCCTGATGTTTGCGAAATTCTCGCCCGATGGCTCCCAGGTCGCCTACGTTCGCGCCAACAATATTTATGTGGAAGACCTGGCCTCCCACAAAATTCTGGCGCTCACCAATGACGGTTCCGCCACCTTGATCAATGGCACGTCCGATTGGGTTTATGAAGAGGAGCTTGATGTTCGTGATGGATTTCGCTGGAGTCCCGACGGCCGTCACATCGCCTACTGGCAATTCGACACCACCGGTGTACAGATCTTTCGTCTGATCTACAACCTCGGCGCCCCGCGCGAAATCGTAACCGGATTCCCTTATCCCGGTCTCGGCCGCTATCCTTCGATTCTCGATATCGCCTATCCCATTCCCGGCACTACCAATTCTTCCGTGCGTGTCGGCGTCGTGGACGTCGCCGGTGGTCCCACGCGATGGATGCAGATTCCCGGCGACCCGCGTAATAACTACATCGCTCGCCTGGACTGGGCCGCGAATTCCAACGACCTCGCCATCGAGCATCTGAATCGTCTGCAAAATACCAACGACGTTCTTCTCGCCGACGCCGCAACCGGCGCTGTCCGTTCGATCTTTCAGGACCACGACCCAGCCTGGGTTGACCTGATGCCAAAAATCACCTGGCTGCATGAGGGCGCGGATTTTCTTTGGCTTAGCGAACGCGACGGCTGGCGCCATGCTTACCTTGTTTCCCGCGATGGCCAACGCGTTCAACTAATTACCCGCGGACATTTCGACGTAATCGGTCTGGACTCGCCCGACGAAAAGTCTGGTTGGCTTTACTTCAACGCTTCTCCCGATAACGCCACGCAGCAATATCTGTATCGCGCCCATTTGGACGGCTCCGGAACTCCCGAGCGTGTAACTTCATCCAGCTCGCCCGGCACGCATTATTATGATATCTCGCCCGATTCTCACTGGGCTTTCCACCAGTATTCGCGAGTCGACCTTACGCCCGTCACCGACCTGGTCGAGCTTCCCTCCCATCGTTCCGCCCGCATCTTGGAAGATAATGCTGCTCTACGCGCGAACGCGTCCGTCCTTCTCCAGACCCCCGCCGAATTCTTTAAACTCGACCTCGGCGACGGAGTCACACTCGATGCCTGGATGATGAAGCCCCCGCACTTTGATCCCGCAAAAAAATATCCGCTCCTCGTTTATGTTTACGGCGAACCCGCGGCGCAAACCGTGCTCGATGAATGGGCTTCCTGGAACTATTATTTCAATCGCGCGGTGGCCGCGGCCGGCTACCTAGTGGTCAGCTTTGACAATCGCGGCACGCCCGCGCCCAAAGGCCGCGAGTGGCGCAAAATTGTATATGGTGCGATTCAACCCGTCATCGTCAAAGATCAGTCCGCCGCGTTACAGGCATTCTTGCGCTCTCATGCTTTCGCAGATCCGTCGCGCGTCGCCATCTGGGGATGGAGCGGCGGTGCCACCAGTACTCTCAGCATGATGTTTCGCGCTCCCGATCTTTACAAAGTCGGTATGGCCGTCGCGCCGGTTCCGGATTTGCGCCTCTACGACACGATTTATCAGGAACGTTACATGGGATTGCCGCTTCAAAACGTAGACGGCTATCGCAACAGTTCAGCCATTAATTTCGCGGAGGCCCTGCGAGGAAGTCTGCTTCTGGTCCACGGTTCCGGCGATGACAACGTCCACTATTCCGGATCCGAGCTCTTGCTGAATCGCTTGATCGAACTCGATAAGCCCGTCGATTTTATGGAATATCCCAATCGCACCCATTCCATCAACGAAGGCGCCGGTACCACGCTTCACCTTTACAGTCTCTTGCTCCGCTACCTGGAGCAGCACATTCCCCCAGCGCCAGTCACACCAGAGAACACCCGATGAGCCCACAAAAAAAGAGTAACATCCCCGCCGATAAGTTGGCGTTATATGAAAAGCTCGTTAAGACCAATCCCAAGATCGAACGCAAAGGCGCCGCAAATCCTTACACCTCGCTCAACGGCCACATGTTCACATATTTGAATCAGTCAGGTTCGTTGGCCCTTCGTCTTCCAGAGGATGAACGAGAAAAGTTTCTAAGGAAATATAAGACCACGCTCTTTGAGGCCTACGGCGCTGTAATGAAGGAATACGTAACGGTGCCGGACAGTCTTCTAAAAGACACAAAAACGCTGCAACAATATTTTCAGTTGAGCTACGAGTACATCAAAACGCTAAAACCCAAGCCCACAACGAAGCCAAAGAAGAAAACTCCGTAATTTAGTTTCCCTCTGCCTCGCCGCTGGGAGCATGCTCGCCCGCGCGAAATTGCGTCCAGGATCCTGCATCCATATCGATCAACGTGTTCGCTTGCCAGTTATATTCCGGATGCGCCTGCAAAAATTCCCGAGCTTTAAAATTTGTCCCGCACGGATGCCCAGTGTGGGCCACGAAAGTCATCGATTCCGCCATATTCGTATCGATCACTTTTCCTTCCACTGAGCCCGCCGGATTGTAGGGCTCCTTCGCGAACATCGGATCTCCCTCCGTCGCCATGTCTCCGTGTCCGCAAAGTGTGCGCCGGTTGGGACCTGTTTTCTTGGTGAAAGTATCGTAGTGGTCCGCCAAAAATGCTTCCGCCAGCGTCGTGTCGATTTTCCCCTGATTGGCAGCCATCAATTCATCCCAACGGGCGTGCCGCGCATTTGCCGAGGCCGCCATATTGTTCGGATCAAATGTTGTTTCGTCCTTCAGCACCGCCGGGTCGCTCGCAAAATTTGACCCCACGTAATATCCGTCCTTCGTCCGCCACACTCGGTTGTGCAAAAGCCCCAGTTCAAAACGCGCAATCTCCCCGGTCTTGCGGTCCGCCAGCAACCAATCATTCGCATAGCCGCCGTTGTTTCCATCCAGCATGATCTTCACGTATTCATCGATCGATCCCGCATACTGCATGGCCTTCCGCGCGCGTACAAATTCCGGCTTCCCATTCGGGTCCCAGCCATGAAAATCGGTGATGGTCGTCTCGGTGATCATCAATCCGTCTGAGTTCACCCCGAAATCGTCGTCGCTCGCAATCACGCCGGGAAATCCGTCCATCAACATGCTGTAGCCTCGTTGCGGAACGATGTCGAAAATAATGTTCCAGCGCGCGCCGTAGTTGTAACTCGTCCAGTTATTGTGCGCCATCACGATCTGGTGGTTTTTCGTATAACTCCCCGTCGCCACAAACGCGCTGCAGTGCTCCTCCGTTGGTTTTGATGTCGGCGCGGCGGTCGCCGTCTGCTTGTCCAACCAAGGCACGTAATAATCCGCCAATTCCATGAATCCATTCATGGCCACAATATCGTCTTGATCCAGCTTGGTGTATCCGCGCGCGCGCAAACCATCTACGATTCCCGCCAGTTCCGACTGGTAGTCCACATCAATCTTCGGCCACATCATGGTGTGCGCCGCGCGACGGAAGAAATCCCAGTTGCGCTTCGACGTATAAGTCATCTCCGAGCTCACCGCCGCGAAGGCGTCTGAAATCTCCGGCGCCAAAAGATAGCCATGCTGATAGCCCATATCGTGCGGCGCGCCTTCCAAATGGACGTAGATCCAGCCCCCGCGCTCGAAGCGGTACGCCTTGGCCAAAACCGGATCGTCCCCATGCCGTTGTGGCAACGCCGCAGGTTCGCCAGCACTTTCAATCGCCACCTTAGCATTCAAGAACACGGGCGTCGCAATAAGCGCGACCCCCACTACCATCAGCGTCACAAACAACAACCGATTCCTTTGGCCACGCATTAGCACTCTCCCCTCACGTGCACGCATTGTAGGCGGGCGTTTACCACCGGTCAATGCATGTCCCGCCGGACAAGGTGCCATCGCGCTTCTTGAAAGCAAATTCCGATGGACCCGATTGGTGCTGGCCAACTAAATCATTTAGTTTAGCCGCACTCTTTGAGCGTAATACTTTTGTTAGGTTACTAATTGAAGCGTACCCGTGCTGAAAAATAACGGGCCCAGCCTCGCTGCGAATAAAATTCCCATATGGCAGTTAGCAGGGCCTGACTTATGTCACCCGAACCCAAAATACCCAGAAAATATCCCCGCGTCCGCGCGCCCAAAGGCATGTGGGTCGGCTGGAAATCCGCTAAGCAAACCTGCACATCTCTTGCTGAAGTGATGGGTCTCGGAGGACTCTTCTTACACACAGCAAATCCGCCTTCCCAGGGCTCCAGTATCGAACTGATTTTTGATTTGCCCACCGGACAAGTCCGCGCCCGCGCCATCGTGCGCAGCCTGCAACCCAATAAAGGCATGGGCATACAGTTTGTTCAAATGCGTCCCGAAGATCGCGCAAAGTTGAACAAGTATTTATCCCTGCCAGAACTTTCTCCCGTCGGTTCTCAAGTCATGCCGCCCGCAAGTGCAAAGCCCACGAGCGCACACTCCGTGCACTCCGCTCCTTCCTATCTCGCCCTCTCGCTCCGAAGTGAAGAAGCCGCCCAGCGCCGCTTCGAACGCGATCTAGGCCAGCTCATAGAACTCACCGGCAAAGGAACTTACTATCAACTGTTGGGAGTCACCTCCGAATCTCCCCTCAGCCAGGTTAAGAAGAGCTACCACGCGCTCGCCCGCAAATTCCATCCTGACGCCCACATGGGCAATCGCTCGTTGGACGCGCCGGTCAGAGATCTTATGGTCATAATCACTGAAGCTTACAGAACTCTTGAGAACGACGAGAAACGCACCGCCTACGACAAACGCCTGGCCGCTCGCGGGGGATTCAGCATGCACCGCGAAAAAACAACGGCCGAAGAATCCATCCAGGAATGGCTGAAGCGCGCCAACGAATGTCTGCGCGCAAAAAATTTCGTCGGCTCCGTGGTCTGGTTGCGTAAATGTATTCAGTTGTCCCCGGACAACGCGATTTACCACGCTACATTAGCGCGCAGCCTCTCCACAATTCCTCAATACTACGAGGAAGCTGTCGAACATTTTCAAGCCGCCATCAAGTTGGACCCTTGGCGCGAGCCAATCTATCTTCATTTCGCCGAGTTGCTTCAGGAAATGCAACTTCCCGAACACGCCAGCGAAATCTATTCCCAGCTCCTGGAATTCAATCCCATGCATGTTCAGGCGCGCGAGAAGCTCGCTGAACTAACATCTCAAACCCAAACCGCGAAGCACTCGTCGCGAATTCCTCACTTGTTCGGCCGAAAAAGCTGAGTAGTATCGACTCACCGCCCAAATCCAGCATCATAAGAAGAAAATGGCTTCGCGCATCCAGCGCTGGTTCTCCATCGCAGACGTAACGCTTCTCCCCGTTTTCATCCTTTGGTTCATCTGGAAATTGCAATTTACCGCGCGATGGACCTGGATGATCTTCATCCTGTGGATAGTCGCCAGCTTTCTAATTCATCGCGACACGCCCAAGACGCTGGGCTGGCGCGCCGACAACCTCTGGCCCGCCACCAAGCAAGCCCTGATCGTTTATTCCGTAATGTTAATGTGCCTCGTCATCATCGGCCTGGCGCTCGGCGCCCGGCCGCATCTCCCGCCCAATCTAATTTCCTGGCATCGCTTATGGACCTACTTCGCCTTCTGCCTGCTCCAACAAGTAGCGCTCAATTCGCTGGTTCACAATCGTATGCTCTCGCTGGGACGTAACGAATGGCTTGCCGCTTCACTGACCGGCGTGATTTTCGCCGCATGCCATTGGCCCAACCCCGTCCTCGTCCCATTGACCTTCATCGCCGGCACCGCCATGGCTTTCATGTTCGGCCGCTTCCGTAACATCATCCCTCTCGCCATCGGCCAAGCCATCCTCGGCTCCGTCGTATTCTGGGCCTTCCCGCTGGCCTGGCACCATCACCTCCGCGTCGGCCCCGGTTATTACGCGAACACGAAATAGCTGTGTCACGGACGTAGCGTCGCAATTCGGTGTGCGGATATTTCTGTAGAAACGGGTGAATGCTACGCTCCGAATCCATTCAGCACATCCCCGACATTCCCCGGCAATGAAACTTTTTGCAGCCGAAGATAAGGCGCCTTCGCGAAATAGGTGAAGGCCAGCGACGCCCCCTGCATCTCCATGATGCCCCGCATCGTACTGGAACTGTGCCGACGAAAGGCTTCCTCCCCACCCAACGCCTTGTCGTATCGTGCGACAATCTCCTTCGCCGTAGGCATAGGCCACTTTGTCGCTGTGCGCATGGCTCCGAAATAGCCACACCCACCAGACCAAATCCCATCGCGCAAAAGAGTAAAAAATGTGGGGTAAACCGAAACCTTTTCATGTGGCGCTCCTAATGGGATTTAAGTCGTACGATCCCGGCCTGAAATTGTGCGGAAGCCGCAACACCTATACCAAAAGGAAATGAAGCTAAGTAACGAACCGAGACTAACTTAATTAAACGCAAGCATTCTGCTGATTACGCTGGTAGCTCGATTCTGGGATACGCCATTCCGTACTCGAACATCCGAGCTAAATCCCGCGGGTCACCTATGCGTGCGGCAAACCATCTTCATTGACAGCCCGTTATGCCCCCGTATAATCATTTCCGAGCCCCGCGACTCCCCAGCAATCGCAGGCTAATCAATAGCTTAAGGCGCCTATCGGGCGCAGCTGTTCAAGGAACCAGCAATCGTTATGGCGCTTCATAGTTTGCTTTTCTCCACCGCCGCATGGCTCGCCCCCGGCAATCCGCTCGCCGAATATTGGCGTCGCAACATGGACCCTACCGCCAATCCGTTCCGTGGCATCTATCAACTGAACTCTTTCGACCTCGCCATTATGCTTCCGTATTTTTTCGTGATGATTATCCTGGCCGCCTATGGCATTCATCGCTACGCCTTGGTTTACAACTATTACAAAAATCGCAAAAATGTCCCTGGCCCGCCCCCAGAAATTGCGACTTGGCCCAAAGTTACCGTTCAACTTCCCATCTACAACGAACGCTACGTTATCGATCGCCTGGTCGAAGCCGTCTCGCAATTTGATTACCCGCGCGACCTTCTGGAAATTCAAGTCCTCGACGACTCCACCGACCAGACCCAGCAAATCGCTCGCGACTGCGTGGATCGCTACCGCGCTCTGGGCTTGCCCATTTCTTACATCCATCGCGACAATCGCGAAGGTTACAAAGCGGGCGCGTTACAGGAAGGTTTGAAGTCGGCTAGCGGTGAATTCATCGCCATCTTCGACGCAGATTTTATTCCGCCCGCCGATTTTCTGCGCCGCAGCGTACCTTACTTCACTGACCAGAAGCTCGCCATGGTGCAAACGCGCTGGAGCTACATCAATCGTAATTATTCCGCGCTCACGGAAGTGGCAGCCATCCTGCTCGACGGGCATTTCGTCATCGAACACTCCGCCCGCGCCCGCAGCGGCCTCTTCTTCAATTTCAACGGTACCGCAGGCATCTGGCGCCGCACTTCTATCGATGACGCCGGCGGCTGGCAGCACGACACCCTCACCGAAGACACCGACCTCTCTTATCGCGCCCAACTGCGCGGCTGGCATTTCCTCTATTTGCCGAACATCGAATGCCCGTCCGAACTACCCGTCGAGATGAACGCGTTCAAATCGCAGCAAGCCCGCTGGGCCAAAGGCTTGATGCAAACGGCGAAGAAAATCCTTCCGCGCGTGCTGCGTTCAAAAGAGTCCGCCGCCGTTAAGGCCGAAGCCTTTTTCCACCTCACCGCCAACATCAGCTATCCGCTCATGGTCGTCATGTCCATCATCTTGCTTCCCGCCATGATCGTTCGCTTTTATCAAGGCTGGTTCCAGGTTCTCGTAATCGACCTGCCGCTGTTTCTTGCCTCCACCTGTTCCATTTCGTCCTTCTATCTCGCCGCCGAGCGCGCGCTCTACCCCAAGACTTGGAAGCGCACCTTTCTCTATCTTCCTTTTGTAATGGCCGTTGGCATCGGCCTATCGGTCCGCAATGCCTGGGGAGTTCTCGAAGCCCTCTTCAACGTGAAATCAGAATTCGTGCGCACCCCGAAATACCGCGTCGAAGCCAACGCAAACGGTAGCAACAACTCCGACTGGACCAAAAAAAACTACCGCAAAAGCGCAGGCTTGATGCCCTTCGCCGAAGTTGCTCTCGGTATTTACTTTTCGCTCGCGGTGGTTTACGCCCTACAAAATGAAAACTACGCCACCGTCCCCTTTCTCTTCCTTTTCGTTTGGGGCTACCTCTACACCGGCATCATGTCTCTCGCTCAAACCTACGTCGAGCGCCTCCGGTTCACCGTCGAATCCGGCGAAGTCCGCCCCGCCTCCAGCGGCGCCCCCGGCTTCTAGTTCGACCAACGTCCGCAGATGCAAGAGCGCCCTAGCCGCCGCAGCTTTCTAAAAAAGGCCGCCCTCGCCGGAAGCGGCGTGGTGCTCGGGTCCGCTGGCCTGAACGAACTGTCCCCTAAAATCTGGCCCGAGCCAATCGTGTTCGAACCCAACCAAAGTTATTGGGCGAAAAGTCAGCCTCCCCAAAACCCGCCGCTCCCCGATGACATCACTGCCGATGTCGTCGTGCTCGGCGGCGGCTTTACTGGACTCTCCTCCGCTTATTACGTCCGCACCCTGTCACCGCAAAAACGCGTCGTTCTCCTGGAGGCCAAAGGCTGCGGCAATGGTGCCTCTGGACGAAATGGCGCCATGGTCCTGAACCTTACCGATGACCGCTACATGCAACTCGGCTCCGATCCTGCCCTCGACAAACGAATTTACGATCTGACCGCTCAGAACATCCAGACCTTGCTGAAACTCAGCGCCATGACCGGAATCGATTGCGAGTTGGAGACCAACGGCGCTTTGCAAGTACTCAACACCTCCGAAGATGTTCGGGATGCGCAGTTATATGTGCAGGCGGCAAGATCCGCGGGGATGCCTGTTGAGTTCTGGAACAAGAAACAAGTTGAAAGCGCAATAGGAGCGCGCCTCTACGAAGGAGCATTCTTTGACCCCCACGGCGGACATATCCATCCCATGAAGCTCGTGCAGGTTTGGAAAGCAGCCGCGCAATCCGTCGGCGCCACAATTTACGAAAATACCGTGGTGACGAACATCGAAGAAGGCCGCGAGCACGTGGTCCACACGATGAGCGGGCTCAACGTAAAAGCAAAGTCCTTGGTTCTGGGGACCAATGCCTTCACCTCCAGACTCGGCTATTTCCGAAACTCAATTGTCCCGGTTCATGAGTACGTGGCCATGACGGCGCCTTTGAGCGATCAGCAGTTTGCCCAGATCGGATGGCAAAGGCGAGCGCCGTTCAACGACAGCCGCACCGAGGTCCTATATCTTGGCCTTACGCGAGACAATCGTATCCACATCGGGGGCGGAAGCCCCAGCTATTCCTTCAACAATGGAGTCGGTCAACCCCCTGAGCCTGCCCGCCATTACGCATACTTGCAACGCGAACTTGTTCGGCTTTACCCCACTCTGAAAGGCGTCGAGTTCGAAGCAATGTGGAGCGGAATAGTTGACTGGTCACTCAACGAGTCGCCCTCCGTCGGGCGCACCGGAAAATATAACAACATCTTCTACGGCCTGGGCTATAGCGGACATGGCGTAAATCTCACCTCTGTGTTCGGCAGAATCATCGCCGATCTCGAAGCCGGCCGCGAAGAACCGTGGAAGCCGTTTCCATTCTTGAATGCCAGCCTCGATTACATCCCCAACGAGCCTTTCCGCTGGCTGGGAGCAGAAACCGGTCTGGCTTGGTACCGCCTCACCGGCACTTAGTCCCCAGCTCGAACGCCCGCAGAACATATTTTTGCTCGCCGCCGCTCACGTCTAAAGAATTATTTCGGATTGATCCGTTGGGGTTCAAAAGGTCCGGTTTTGATGTCGATCCATATTCCGCGAAAACTAATCGACCATTACGGCGGTGCCAAGTCGGCCGGAATACGCTGTATCTATTTAAGCAACGAAGTACTATTGCCCTCCATTGCAGACCGCCCTTAACCTCGAACCAGCGCCAGTTCTTAGATTACTGAGGAGGTTCCCATGGTAGAGCGCCGTCGCTGCAAGCGCTTCCCCTATACGATTCCGGTCAAGATTTACGGACGCACTCCTCGAAACCACCCCTTCCGCGATGTTACCGCCACCATGACAGTCAGCTTATACGGCGGGCTGCTCGACATGAAGCCCCGCGTAAAACTCGGCCAAAAGATTCTCATCGTCAATAGCTTCACCGAAGAAGAGCGCGAATGCCGCGTAGTTTATGTCGATCCGCAACCTCGGGGTCGCAGGCGAGTCGCCGTCGAATTCGCCAGTGCGGGTGCGGACGGCGATTTCTGGCACGTCTATAGCCCTCCTGTGCCACTCAGGCCGGCATCACAGTCTGCGAACCCGCCGGACCACAGCGCGGCTTGACGCGATCTGCTCATTCAATTCGTTTCCCAAAACGGGAAAACTGCGCCGAAGTATTACCGCCTCCACAGCACACGACTCCTTGAATTTTGCAAAACGCCGTGCTACCGTTCCGCGTGATTCAAATAGAAAAACATCGCGCCCTTCAACAAAAAGTAGCCGAGCAATTCCGGCCGCGCCTTCAGGCTGGTCGCCAATCCGAAATTTCGCCACCGCCGACTCTCAATAAATGGAGTAATAAAACACCGATGAAACTTCGCAAAATCGCCCGACGTTTCGGCCTCCTGCTTCTCATCCTTGCTTGTGCTTCAGTTCTTATCCAGGCGCGCTTCCGCCAGCCCAACACCGAGTACCAAGCGCGCCGCGCGAAACTGCGATCCCTGATCAACAGTCCCGTCGTGATTTTCGGCTACACCAGCCGACAGGACACCGGCGAGGTCGCCGTCTTCTTCCAGGAAGAAAATTTCTACTACCTGACCGGTCATAGCGAACCCGACGCCGCGCTCCTTCTAATCCCTGATTCGCCCGACGCCAAATCCTCCACCGGCCCGCACGAGATTCTTTATCTTCCTCCGCGCAACCCCAACGACGAAAAATGGGGTGGACCCAAGTTGGGTCCTGATGATCCCGACGCCACGGCAAAAACCGGATTCCAAGCCGTTGAGCCTTTCGCCAGTTTGCACGACGACCTGGTAAATCTCGCGAAAACATACTCCACTTTTTACACCGAGCTCCCTCCCAAGCAGGAAAACGGCTACCCGCACCTCACTATTTGGAGCACTTGGGTTCGCAGCGCCTTGCCGCAATCCACCATTGACGACATCGCGCCCGCGTTGGCCTCGCTGCGCCAAATAAAATCTGCTGGCGAAACCGCCTTGATCCAAAAAGCCGTGGATGCTTCGGTTGACGCGCAACTCGCCGCCATGAGAATGATGCGCCCCGGACTTTACGAATATCAAATCGCTGCCCGCATGAAGGAAGTTCACGAGATGGAAGGTTGCTCACGCGAAGCCTACGCGCCCATCGTTGGTGCCGGCCTGTATTCCACCGTTCTGCACTACGACGACTTAAAGAACGAAATAAAAGACGGCGACCTGGTTGTCATCGACGTCGGAGGTGAATACGGCGGCTACGCTGCGGATATCACCCGCACGATCCCTGCGAACGGAAAATTCACCGCTCGCCAGCGCGAAATTTACGAAATCGTTTTAGGCGCGCAGAATGCCGCGCTCGCCGTCATCAAACCCGGTGCCATGCTCTATGGAGGCCCCCAGAGCGTTCATCAAGCTGCCTACGATTACATCAACACCCATGGCCACGACTTGCATGGCAATACGCTCGGCCGCTATTTCTTTCACGGCGTCGGCCACCACCTCGGCCTTAACGTCCACGACGCCAATGACCGCACCAGCCCGCTGCAGCCCAATATGGTCATTACCGATGAGCCCGGCATCTACATCCCCGAAGAAAAAATCGGCGTGCGCATAGAAGACGACGTTCTTGTCACCGCCGACGGCAACCAGCTGCTTACCGCCGAACTACCGCGCTCCCCGGATGAAATAGAAAAAATCATGGCCGAAACCCGAGCAAATCCACAGCCCCAACCTTAGCGGATTTGCATTCGTAGCGCGAAACTTAGTCCGGCCTCTTCTGGCGATGAATCTGTATTTCTTTTATTTACTGCGAGGCGGGCTTTTCAACTAAACATTTCGAGAGTTTGAAGCGCGGCGAGCACTAGGCCAAAAAAAGAACGGCGGCACAGCCGGATCGCTCGAACTGTGCCGCCACGTGCTGATCGATGTACGGTTGAATTTACTTTTTCTGAGCCTTAGTGGCCGTCGGTTTGGCAGCCGGAACCAATGGGCTCGTCTGCTGTTCGATCGGCCCAGAAAAAGTGCTCCCTCCACTTTCGGCATTAAATTGATCCGATCCGTTTTCCATCCAGAACAATTGGCCACCACTGGCCTGGTAAATTACCGCTCCGTAAGGAATGGTGGCAGCTCCATCACCGATTACCAAATTGAACGAATTCAACAAGTAACGGCCTGCGTTTGCCCCGTCTGGCGAGATCGTGTCCGTGAAAGTAGTCCCCGGGTTAACCTCTGCTACCTCGAAAAGAAGTGCCGGATCGCTCAAAGTTCCGGTTCCCGAGAAAGTTGTTCCACTTAAAGTGGCGTTGCCCACGAAATCAAACTCGCCGTCCAGCGTGAGATCTTGAAGTCCTAACGCGTAATTGCCCGTGAAGCTGGCGGTGCTGTTGTCAGTCTGTGGAACCATTACTCCTGAGCCGGCGACATTGTTGTCAAGATCCACCACCAGTGCCCCACCGCCTCCGGACGCAACATTATTTGGGTCATTGATGTTTAGATTCGGATCAGTCGCGTAGACCCCGAAAGTGCTCACGTCACCTAGATTCCCGGAAGTGATCGTTAAGTTCCCGTAGCCGTTGCTTCCAACGCTAAACGTGCCAGAGATTGGCACGGCATCACCCAAAATCACGTCCACTTCATTTAGATCCGCAACTCCAGTGAAGTTAGCGCCTGAGGGGAAAATTTGGCCAATCGTACCGTAGAGATTTCCGGCTAGGTTGCTCTGTACACTGAACACGGAATTCGCTGTCCCAACCGTAAAATTACCCGAACCTTGCCCGAACGCCGAGCCCACGAAAGTGCCGGCGCTATCTACATCCATAAGCCGTATCGCTTCCGGCCCCACAATGTAGTAGTTAATAGTTCCGGCCATGCCGGTCCCGGTTAAGGTACCGCGACCGAAAGAATCCGCCGCTGATAACGTTCCGGTAAAGGAGTGATCTGGAGTTATATTTCCTGCGTGGTTCTCGTCAAAAATTCCACTCGTCAAGCTAGTCCCTGACACTGAGAAGACACCGCCGAAGAAAAGAGTGTTTCCTGTGCTTCCTGCTCCGCCGACTGTAAACGAATAGTTCCCTGCCAGTGTGCTAGGCAGCGTTTGCAGATCAAAGCTCCCGCTCGATGTCGCGCTTCCGTCGGCCTGGATGATTAGCGCATGGTTACTGTTGACGAAATTGAGAGATAGAGTTTCTGTCCCGTTCACCCCAATATGGCTGTTGTTGGTAATGAGGGTGAGTGTTCCGAGACCAGCGACAGGGTCGAACGCCAAGCTTCCGCTTGTGATCATGTCACCAGCCGGTTCAGGAGAAGTAACTCCACTCCCGTCGTTATAATCCTGCTCGCCAGTAAGTGTACCGTCGGCGGCAATTGTCACAGACCCTGCCAGCGAATAGACGTTGGACTGATTTCCGTCCCAGCCGCTTACATAAAACGAGTAGTTTCCTGCTAAGCCACCGGAGCTGGAAATAGTCACATTCACACTTGCGGATGCTGTGGAATTTTTCAACGACGTGGCAGTAATACTCACGCTTCCCACTGCGGTCGGCGGAGCTGTGTATGTTGTCGCCATTCCGGTGGTGGTAGTCGATGGATTAAATGAGCCGCACGTGCTCGCTGAATTGCCGGGAGAGCAACTCCACGTAACTCCTTCCCCTGTTCCGGTTATTGTCGCGGATATTTGAGCCGTACCGCCAGGCGCGAGAATTCCAGGGGGAGCCTGGCTGATGCTAACTGAGATTACAGAACTCGAACTGCCGCAGCCGGACGCCAACGTCATTCCCAATCCGAGTGCTGCTAGAACAATCCAGAGAGATTTGCGATTCATAGCTGACCTCCTTTCGACACATACGCTGCGGAGGTGTTCTGCACCGGGTGTTCCAGAGGAAACCCATGCTGGTCCCGAATCGCGTAGGTTCGGCCGCCCATTTGAATTGTACGAATCAGAAATACCTGCTTATCGTTCTTGGATGTCGTCATCACGCCAGTAACTCGGATTTGCTGTCCCTTTATAATCGAAAGCCCGTTCTTTCCACTTAGAACGAACTGGGTCAAACTTCCCTGCACCGTTCCGGAAGTTGTTTGTAGCAAAAAGGCCGATGCGCCAGCCTGCAATAGCCCGCCGTTTGATTTTGAGGGTACGTTTTCAACGGTGGCGTTAAGCGTCACTTCTTTGCTGATGTCGTATCTGAGCAGAACAGACGACCTGCTGGTCTCCGCCGCGGCCTGCGCGTGGGCCGCTCCTCCTGCGTTCAACGCCAAGGTCAGCAGGGCTGCAAACCCCAGGCCTTGCAACTTTCTACTCATTGTTTCCTCCCATTGGTATTTGCCACGATTTAAATTAAGACGAAATCCTAATTTTTGATTCCCGGAACATTATTTTAGTTGTGCAACGACGAAACAAAATCAATCTCGCTAAGATCTGCTGATATTCAGAAGTTGAGCCGCATCCGTGAGACTTGCGCGAAACCTATCCGGCGAATTCAACCCCAGGTCCAACCGAAAGTCGCGCTCTTTGCTGACAAAAAAATGATTCCGGTACTCAATTCTGAAGGCACAGCTGCCTTGAATCCGGAGCAAAGAGACGCCCCGTTGTAAGTTTCCGTAAAATCTTAGAAAAAGTTCCCGAATGATGTCGTGGCACCACGAAAGCGGCACTTCAATCGATGCTGTTTACAAACAATTGACAAATGCGGAATGAAAATTCGACAGCACGTCGTTTCGCGACAATCGTGGGGTTATACGAAAAACGGCTCGGGAAGCCGCTCCATGGCGAACCTTCCGAGCCGTTTGTTCTCAATTTCGTTGTGCCGCGCGTTCGCGGGTTAGCGGTGCAGTCCTGCGGCGGAATGTCCAATTTGCTGTTGCCGCCGGGGCATGTTGTGAGGAAGACGATCCATGGGTTGCGGGGCTAGGGGACGCACGCTGTGATTGGTGCTTACGTGCTCGCTGATCGCCTGCAACCTTTTCAAAATGCCCTGCCACTGTGTCCAATCGAGTTGGCGCAAGTACGGTCGAAGTCCCTGGATGAACGGATCCTCGAGCACTGTTTCGCCGTTCGTTTCCGGCACGAAGAAGCGGTTCAGTCCAACTCCCAGGGCTTCGGCGATTTTCTCCAGCGTGCCGAGGCTTGGCGTCATCTGCCCACTCTCAATTCGCGACAGATACGATCGCGAAACTCGCGAACGTGCCTGTAACTGGCTCTGCGTCATGCTACGAGACTCGCGCAGCTGTCGAATCCGCTGGCCGATATTCTCCACCGTCTCGCGGTTGGGCCAGTTCTCGAACAGTTGCCGATCATCGCCCGGCAAGTCTTGGGGTGACGGTGTCGGTATGACAAATGACACCTTGGGTGGCAGCATGCGCAAGCACCGACGGCAGTTATCCGTCCGTGTGCGGTATTGAACCAAACCACATACCTGACAACGAATTACTTCTCGATCCAAATCCATGCTGGTTGCTGTACTTTCTTTTTCCGCCACCGGTTCTCCTCGCAGACTATTCCGGCGATGCGAAGGGGAGGACTCTTTTGACAGGGGGAAGGCAGGGACGGCGCGCGAGTGATTGTCCATAGTGTGCCATTTCTTGTCAAGTGCTATTTCGCCAGCCCGAGCTGCCAATTTTAGTGCCATCTTCTTAGCTCCTTACAAACAAAACTGCTTGCCCCGTTTGCATCACCCGAAAGGATTTTTCTGATTGTTCGCCGGACGCTTACAGTCTGCTATCTCTCTGAACACATCGTCCCGCTGCGTCATTCGATGACGATTTTTGGCTTACATTTCCATCTCTTGCACTTCAGGTTCCGAAAAGGTTTTCCTCTTCGCCCTTTCGCCCTCCGCGCTGGAAATTTCCCGTAAGTTTCTTTTCTATCGCAAGATACGCAATTTCTTCGCCTGTACCACGGCCTCGCGCTCTTAACAAACCCCCGTTCCACTGTCTCATTCCGGGCCCGCTCCGTCTCAATCAGTCGTCGCCTGTCTCATTCCGATACGCACACACGCCAAATTGGGTTTGAATGGAACGCCCTCTCGGTTAGGCACTCTTCCCCTCGCCAGGTCTTACCACCAACGAGGGTTAGCCCGGCAACAGTAGCCACGGGCGGCACATGATGTGTTTTCACCCACCAAAACTAATCCAGCCGCACGGAAGATTGCGGTGCCCCGTTTGATGCCGTGCGAGGGAAACACTCTTGCTTTTCGTTACGCTTCTCAGCAGCATTGTGTCGAGGAAATGATGCCCACACGCGACGACGCCTGGAACCTTCTCTGCGAATACACCCAAAGCGAAAGCCTCCGCAAGCACGCTCTCGCCGTGGAAGCCTGCACGCGCGCCTACGCCCGAAAACTCGGCGCTGACCAAGATCTCTGGGCCCTTACCGGCCTTCTTCACGATTTCGATTACGAGCGCTGGCCCAATGCCGCCCACCACCCCACGGAAGAGCACCCCTACGAAGGTTCGAAAATTCTCCGAGAACGCGGCTATTCCGAGGAAATGATTCACGCAATTTTAGGCCACGCCAATTACTGCGGTGTGCCGCGCGAATCGCAACTCGACCGCACGCTTTTCGCCTGCGACGAGTTAGCCGGGTTTCTGACCGCCTGCGCCCTCATCAAGCCCAGCAAAAGCATCCACGAAGTGGAAGCTGCCAGTGTGAAGAAAAAACTCAAAGACAAAGCTTTCGCTCGCGGCGTCAATCGCGACGACGTGTACAAAGGCGCCGAAGAACTCGGCGTTCCCCTTGAAGACCACATTGCCTTCTGCATCGACGCCCTTCGCGCCGTAGCTCCCCAGCTCGGCCTCCATGGAGCATCCGCCGCCTCTTAGGCCATCTTAATATTCCGGTCCAAGCTTTTTCATTTAAGACGATGCCGATGGCAGTACAATCTCGCAACCTAAATGGTCTTGCATCTTGCTATATGTCAAAGTCCGACAGTTGGCAGTCCAGGAGGAAAGATGAATCGAGTTTGTCTAGCTGCGCTTCTGTTCTTCGCAGTGGCGGCGCCCGGCCCTGCGCAGCAGCCGGATCCGGAAATCGTCAGCTACATAAATTCCATCAAAGCCATCGACAATCACGCGCACGTCACAGCCCTGGATCGCGAGCACGATCAAGGATACGACCAGCTCCGCTGCGATGGTCTGCCCTCTTCCAACGCGCTTCCTCCCGCGAACATACGCTTCGGTCCCGACCGGCAGGCGGCCTACAGAACACTCTACGGATTCGACGCGAAAACCGGCGACGATGCGGAATTGAAGAAGATCACCGAACTTGAAGCTGCCGTCCGCCGCGAGCATGGCGCTGATTTTTATGCATGGGTGATGGAAAAAGCTGGCATCGAAACAGTATTCGCCAACCGAACCGCGATGGCTCCGGAAATGAAGCCACCGCGGCTCCGCTGGGTCGCGTACGAAGACGCCTTGATTTTCCCGCTCGACAACGGCCGGCAAAAGGCGGTGAACCCAGATCGGCGTGTGTTTTACGGCTACTCCGAAGATTTGCTAAATACCTATTTGCAAGACGCCGGAATGAGCCGAATTCCCCCCACGCTCGACACCTATGTTGACAACGTAGTTCGCGCCACGTTGCAGAAACAGAAAAACGCGGGCGCGATGGCGGTGAAGTTCGAAGCAGCGTATTTGCGCCCGCTGGATTTCGCCCCCGCCTCAAAGGACGAAGCCGCGCGCGTTTACGCAAAATACGCGGCAGGCGGCCTGGCAACGCCTGCAGAATATAAAACACTACAAGATTTCCTGTTTAAGCAGATCGCCCTGGAATCCGGACGACTCGGTCTGGCGGTACATTTTCACACCGGCAGCGGATGCGGCGATTTCTTCGACGATGCCGGAGCGGACCCCATGTTGCTGTCCCCCATTCTCAACGATCCCGACCTGCGCAAGACAAACATTGTGTTGCTGCACGGTAATCCACCACGAGAGCGCAACGTATCGATGCTCATCTTGAAACCAAATGTGTACACCGACATTTCTGTCCTCGAGCTCCTTTGGTCGCCCCCCGAATTGGCTCGCATTCTAAGGCCTTACCTGGAGATGGCGCCGGAGCACGTAATGTTCGGCACCGATGCCGGTCCCTTTGCTCCCGGACTTGAATGGGAAGAGACCACCATCCTTGGCACGCAACACGCGCGCCGCGCCCTGGCCATAGTCCTGTCAGAAATGGTTCGTGACGGAGCAATCACGCGAGATCGCGCGAAAGAAATCGCAAATTTGGTTTTGCGAGGGAACGCCGCCAAGTTATACGGACTATGAAAATATATGTTCGGTTAACGAATTCCCCAAAGCAACGTCCACGTGAATTGCGGAATCACACTGCCCAACGTGAAGAAAAAATTCATGGCGTGTTCAATTGCCGTTCTCCATACTCTCCTGTTTCTGTGTCTACAAACGCGATGTACTGATCGCTCGGGTGATAATCCACGCCTATAATGATCATGTTCGGCTCCTTTCTCCCGAGCCAATGGTTCTCGACAAACCACAGTGTACTCGGGTCTAAGGAGCCGACGTTGTTATGCAATCAAGTAGAATTGACGCGTGGTTCACGTCCAATATGGATGTTGGTCATGCACAAAAAATTTCCTAGCATCCTTATCCATGAACCCACGTTCTGATGACCTAATGAAACAAAGCGGCGCGATTCTCTTGTGGTTGGAGCAACGCGAACATGAGATGGCCTCGTTGCTCACGGACCTTATTGCGATTCCAACGGAAAATCCGCCGGGTAAACAATATTCTGCGTGTGTGGACTTTCTGGAGGCTCGGCTGCGGGACGCCGGTCTGGATTGCGAGCGTTTAAAGCCAGAGCTGGCAAGAAAGGATGCTGCATATTCTCCCGAGAGTCTGCTTGCGACTCATGGAAGGGGACAACGAACGCTCTACTTTCACGGGCATTACGACGTAGTTCCGGCGCAGAACCCGACACAATTTCTGCCGGTTCGGAAAGAACACTTTTTGTTTGGGCGTGGCTCCTCCGACATGAAAGGTGGAATCGTCGCGATGCTGTACGCGATTCTTGTCCTGAAACAATTCAAGGTGGACCTGAACGGAAGGGTTCGATTGATGTTGGTTCCCAATGAGGAAACGGGCGGAATGGATGGCACAGCGTGGCTGGCGCAACAAGGACTGCTCGATAGTAAAGCCGTAGGGATGCTCTTGGCAGAACCATCGAGCGGCGTAGTGTGGAATGCGAATCGTGGTGCGATTTCCCTGCGGGTACGAGTGTTTGGCAAGCCAGCGCACGTCGGTTTGCAACATTTGGGCGAAAACGCGTTTGAACGAATGCACACCGTTGTTGCAAAACTGCAGCAGCTGAAGCGCGAAGTGGAACAGCGAACAACGAGATTCGAGGTTGGTTCGAAGCAAGCATCTAATTCGATATTGATGTTGGGTGGAGAGAGCGGTGGCGGCGCAAACTTCAACGTAGTCCCCGATCAATGCTGGTTCACGATAGACCGCCGTATTAATCCTGAAGAAGACCTCGCTACAGAAAAAACCAACTTGCTGGGCACTCTGGAATGCTGCAAGCAAGATGGCATTCCCCTTGAATGGGAGGTCTTTCAAGAAGGTTCATCATCTGCGTGCTACGAAGATGGGTTGCTTGGCGAAGCATTGTCCAAGAGCGTCCGCGCCATGACCGGAGCAGGACCACGCTTTGAAATATGCCCCGGGCTGCTGGAGACCCGTTTCTATGCCGCGCAGGGGATACCGGCATTTGCCTATGGTCCTGGGTTGCTTTCGGTATCGCACGGCCCAAACGAATACGTCGACCTGAGACGAATCGTAGCCACGGCTGCCATCTATGCAATGACAGCGATGGAAATACTGAATGCGTCTGCTGTGCACTTCCCAAGGACGTGATTAAACCGAGCTGGGACACAAAGTGATCGTGGCGCACGCCCAAAAGGTGCAATTGATCACCAAGAGCAATCGAAAAGATGATCGACACGATGCGCGGACTCTGGCACGGCTGGCGCGAATCGATCCTGAGCTAGGGGGGCCATTCGGCATCGCAATGCGCAAGCGCAAATCCACCTAACGGTGATCCGGGTACGGGCTGAGCTGGTGAGTGCGCGAACGGCTTTGGTGAACGCCGCACGCGGGTTGATGAACCCTTATGGCGAACGACTGCCCAAGTGTGGCACGCAACAGGTGAGCCGGGAGCTAGCGGCGGGATTAAGCACAGAGTTGCGCGAAGTTCTGGAGCCGCTGTTGAGAGAAATCGAATCACTGAACGAGCGCATCCAGGAATACGACGAGCGGATGTAGAAAATCGCCCAGGAAGTGTACCCGGAAGTGTCCTTGCTCAAGCAGGTGAAGGGTGTGGGAACACAGATCGTCTTTATGTGCTGACGATCGTAGTGGCCGTGGCGCGAAAGTTGGCGGTACTGCTCCATCGGTTGTGGGTGAGCGGCGAGGTATACGAACCACTGCGAAATAGCCAAGAAGCGATGCGTGCCGTGGCCTAAAAAGTTTTGATCCGAACAGCCGAGCGCAACCGCCGAGTCTAAGTGACGTAATGTAAACACGTCCGACTAGACGTTCGGTCCCGCTGCGGGTGCGTCCCATAGGCGGACAGTTACGGGCGATGCGTCAAAGGCATACCTGCTAAACCATGCGGCAGCATTCGCTTAAGGAGACCTCGGATGGACCGGGACATGCTTGAATTATGGTAACTCGTCCTTGGAGGTACGCGATGACCTCGTTCTGGCAAGACATACGGTACAGCCTGCGAATGCTCATCAAGGCGCCGGGATATGCTGTGATTGCTATCCTGACGCTTGCCTTGGGTATCGGCGCGAACACCACGATTTTCAGTTGGATCAATTCAGCATTGCTGAACCCGGTTCCCGGAATCTCCAATCCAAGTAAAGTCGTTTCGTTGACGTTAGGGAAGCCCGGCCAGCCTTTCGGGTTTACCTACCCTGATCTCGAAGCTGTACGAAACGGGCAGCAGAGTTTTACCGGCATCGCGGCCTGCTGGTTCGTTCAAATGAGCGTGACGGGCAAAGCTAAGCCAGAGCGTGTCTGGGGCATGGTAACATCCGCGAATTATTTCGATGTACTGGGCGTGCGACCGTTCCTTGGGCGCGCTTTTCTTCCTGTTGAAGACGAGAAGCCTGGAGGTGCGCCCGTAGCCGTGATCAGCTACCGGCTGTGGCAAACACATTTCGGTGCAAATCCGGATGCAGTGGGCCAAAACATTGAAATCAACAAACACGCCTATACCATCGTGGGCGTAACGCCAGCGGCGTTTCAAGGAAGCCAGACTGGTGTGCGCACGGAAATTTGGGTTCCTATCATGATGGAAGCACAATTAGACGCAAGGGGCGACCTAATTCACGACCATCACAATTTCTGGTTATTGATATTTGGACGGTTGAAGCCGGGCGTATCGCTGGCCAAAGCGCAGGCGGAAATGACGCTCCGCCTAAAGCCGGAGGCAAAGAATTATCCCGAGGAGCATAAAGGGAAAGACACCGTAATAGCGTACCCGCTGTGGCGTAACCCGTGGGGTTTGAATTCGTTTCTCTCGACCCTGCTTCCAATGCTGATGATTATCGCCGGCTTGGTGCTATTGCTGGCCTGCGCGAACGTAGCGAATCTGATGCTGGTGCGCTCGGTAGCACGGCGCCGTGAAATCGCCATTCGAATGTCGCTGGGTGCGAGCCGATGGCGGCTGGTTCGGCAACTGCTGGTGGAAAGTTTGATGCTGGCGCTGGCAGGAGGCGGGGTCGCGCTGCTGATCACCTTCTGGACCGCGGGAAGTTTGATGAAATTCATGCCCGATACGGATTTCCCATTGTCGCTCACCATTGGGACGGATCGCACGGTTATGTTCGCGACTCTGGCTATCGCGCTGCTTACAGGTATTGTTTTCGGAATTCTACCCGCGGTGCGGTCCTCGGGTGTGGCGCCGATAACGGTGCTGAAAGAGGACAGCAGCAGTGCGTCAGGTACGTTGCGCAAGGCGCGCCTTGCTGGAGGGTTGGTAGTAGCTCAAATTTCGCTGTCGCTGCTGCTGCTGATCTGCGCGGGATTGTTTATTCGCAGCGTCAGGAGCGCGCAACAAATCTATCCGGGTTTCAACTCACATAACGTGTGGATCGCTTCCTACGATTTATTTACCGCGGGATATTCGGAAGGAACCGGGGCCGAATTCGATCGCCAACTGGTCGCGAAGCTGGAAGCGCTTCCGGGCGTCCAGTCGGTGTCTTTGTCGGATCGCGTGCCCCTGGGATTTGGTGGAAGCTCCACCAGCGTGAAGCCTGAAGGGTACGTAACCCAGCCGAATGAAGTGATGGAGACACAGGCTGCCGTGATCACTCCGAATTATTTCAAAACCATGCAGATTCCGATCGTGAAGGGGCGAGACTTCTCGCCGCAGGACATCAAGAGTTCGCAACGCGCCGCGATCGTCAGCGAAGCATTCGCGGAGCGTTACTGGCCGCATCAGGAGGCGCTCGGCAAGCAACTCAACTCCGACTACACGAACGAATGGTTCACCGTTGTCGGCGTGGCGCGAGATACGAAAGTGAGAGCTCTGAACGAAACGTCAACCCCTTTCGTGTACTTGCCGCTGTATCAGTATTACAAAGCCGACATGATTATCAATGCGCGGGTGGCCGGAGATCCGTTGACTGTCGGCAAAACCATCCAGAACACGGTCCATGAACTCAATCCCGACTTGGTGATGTACAATGTGAATACGCTCGAATCGCAGGAGTTGTTTGCCAGCTTCGGCCAGCGCGTTGCTGGAACTTTTGTCGGCGCATTCGGCCTACTCGCTTTGGTTCTCGCTGCTGTGGGAATTTACGGAGTCACGGCTTACACCACGCGGCAGCGTACACACGAAATCGGCATCCGCATGGCGCTAGGGGCGAGCAAAGAGGACATTCTCCGCCTTGTGCTCGGTCATGGTTTTCGCTTAACGCTTATCGGCCTGGGTTTTGGCCTCGCAGCATCGTTCGCTCTGACGCGCTATCTGAGCGGCCTGCTTCTCGGCGTAACAAGCCACGACGCGTTGACGTTTTCCGGCGTCGCGATCCTGCTCTGCGCTGTGTCGCTCTTCGCCTGCTACATACCTACACGCCGCGCCATGCGCGTGGACCCCATGGTCGCGCTGCATTACGAATGATAGGCTTGCGGTTCTCCTTGTTCGATCCTGCTCTATGCGATGACCGTTTACACAGTCCGTTTTATACCCTCAGGAGTTAACCTAGTCCGGCGCGAGAACGATCAACCGCGCGGCTAGACCCGTGGTACGCTTTGCAGCGCCATGAAAACCATTTCACTTCTCGTTTGTTCGAACATTTTCATGACGATTGCTTGGTACGGGCACCTGAAATACCGTAAAGCTCCCCTTATCGCGGTAATCGTCGTAAGTTGGCTGATCGCGTTCGCCGAATACTGTTTTCAAGTCCCCGCGAATCGCATCGGCTACGGCGAATTTACGGCATTTCAGTTAAAAATCATCCAGGAAGTAATTACTCTCTGCGTGTTCGTCATCTTCGCGTGGTAGTACCTCGGCGAAGGTATCAAATGGAATCATGCTGTCTCGTTTCTATTTCTGATAGGAGTGGTGGCGTTCGCCTTCTGGGGGAAGCTGTAGGTTTCGAACCGTATACGTGATCCCCCGAAATGCCTTCCATGAGAAGGCCGGTTAGAGTCAAGACTGTTTTGTTTTTCCTTCTGTGGATTCCCGAGCCGCCTCTGTCGCCATCCTTCCATCCGCAGTCTGTTATGAGCGATTCTCGCTCGCTGCAAGGTGGGCGTACTCAATTCAGTAGGCGCTGTTACCTGATTATCGACCTTGGCTCCGTCTCATCGACGAAACTGGGCCAGGCATTTGTCGCAGTCACCTGATCTCGGCGGATGAGCTCGGCTGTTACATTCACACTCTCCTATGCGACTGCGGTCATCACTTTGTGGTTGTTCCCTAGTGGTTCATAGACTTCTGCACTGACCCACAACTTGTGAAGCAGTACGATCGCCACAGTGCTAATCCTCATTGCTCTTGTTTCGGCAAACTGGATCAGGAGTCGACCGAAACCCTCACCTTGGCATTCCGGCTTATGCTTCAGAGACGACGTGCTTAATCTCTGGTATGTCAGATTCCACGGCGTGACGAATTTGCGCTGTCATAGCCGAAGATCAGCGTTCACCCCTCTCTGCGTCCGGCGTGCGAAGCGTGTCATCACCAGCCAGGTTGGCTCGAACCCGATGCGGCGATAGAAGTCGAGCACGTTCGTATTGGTGGGCAGTGCTCCAATAATCACGTCTTGAATGCCCAGCCGCGCTATTTCGGACTCGACCTGCTTCATCAACAGGCCCCCAATGCCTTGACCACGCCATTCAGGAGCCACAACGAGCGTCTCCAGTTCCGCTGTTCGATCGCCGACGATCCATGTGTCATTCCACATTGACGTGGTGGCCTGCACCAGCACCAGCGCGTAGCCAACCAGCTCTGCTCCGGAATATGCCAACAACACGAAAGAACCCTTGTGCGAGAGGCAGTCTTCGTAAAAGCGGCGCCTCACAGCCCAGGAAGTGTCGTCATCGACATAGGGCGCGAGGTGAGGAGCGATCCTCTGATGATGGCGGTGCAGGCAAAGCCAAAGAGGTCGAAGCAGATCAAGGCCGCTTCGAGTCCCATACTCAATCCGGACGTTCACAGATTCTTGTTTGTCCATGCACTTAATATAGCTTGGAATGAATTAAACGACCACACAGTCTCAGAGCATGATCCGCGGCTATTACTTATCATCAATAGAGCAACGCGATTCTTGTAAAATCTTGCGCTGTTCACGATCCGCGGATATGTTCGCGATATCGCGTGCCTGATCAAGTTCGACGAAGTGTCGAAGCCGACGAACGATTGTGCTTTGAAGTGCACGAGCGGGTTTACCTTTGGCCATCGGCGGAGAGCCTTACGCACAATACATTTTGACGTACCTTCCGGCAGGGGAGCGATCTGCTGGTTTTCGCGAAATAAAAGTTAGCGTTGAAAGGCCGGGCGTCACAGTGCGCGCCCGGCCCGGGTACTTTCTTGCTGAAGAACCAAACTGAAGCTTAGTAGATGTCGTACTGCTCCCAATGCAGCGTGGGATCGGCCTGAATGATGATGCTCTTCTTGGTCCACTTCTCCAGCTCTTCCATCAGCTCGGACTCGCGCGTCTTCAGCGCCTTCGCAATTTCCGGATGCACACGCAACGTCAAGCTGCCTGACGAGATTTGCGGAGCCATCTTGCGGCCTTCCGTCTGGATTTCGTAGCAAAGTGTCGGAATCGATTTCACCATGCCGGAGCCGGTGCAATACGGGCAAGGCTGGCACAACGTGCGCTCCAACGCTTGCTTCGTGCGCTTGCGCGTAATCGCCACTAGTCCGAATTCGTTGAACCGAAGAACCTTCGAAGGAGCGCGGTCCGCTCGCAGCGCATCTTCCAGCACAGCCATCACTTTCTCGCGGTTGCGCCGCTCTTCCATGTCGATGAAATCGATGATGATGATTCCGCCCAGGTCGCGCAGTCTCATCTGCCGCACGATTTCTTTCACCGCTTCCAGGTTCGTGCGCACAATGGTGTCTTCCAGCCGGTTCGAGCCCTTGCCCACAAATTTTCCGGTGTTGACGTCAATCGCCACCAACGCTTCGGTATGGTTGATCACGATGTAGCCGCCCGATTTCAACCACACCTTCGGCCTCAGACCTTTGTCAATTTCCTGCTGAATGCCGAACTCTTCGAATACCGGCGTTTCCTTGGTGTACAGTTTCACGCGATTCACCAGCTGGGGCTGGAACCGGCTCATGAAGTCCACAACTTTTGTGTACTCCTCTTCGGTGTCCACCCATATCGCGCCAAAGTCGGCAGTGATGTAATCGCGCAGGATGCGTTCCACCAGATTTAAATCGCGGTGCAGAATCGACGGAGCCTTGCGCTGTTCGGAACGGGTCTTGATTTCGGTCCAGGTCCGCGTTAGGAACTCTACGTCCGCACGTACTTCTTCAGGCGCAGCGCTGGCAGCGGCGGTGCGAACGATAAATCCGCCTCCCGCTGTTCCCTTGGCATCGTTCACCAGATGGCGCAAGCGAGCGCGTTCTTCGGCAGAGGCGATTTTTCGCGACACGCCGGTGTGATCGAGCGTCGGCATGTAGACCAAATAGCGGCCGGGCAGCGCGATGTGGCTGGTAATGCGCGCGCCCTTTTTGCCCAGCGGCTCTTTGGCAATCTGAACGATGATTTCCTGGCCCTGCTTCAGCATATCGGCGATCAACTGGGTGCGCCGAGGCTGCTGCGGGCGATGATGACCTTGCCCGTGCTGCGGACGTCGTCCACGATCATCGCGTCGTCCGCGGTCGCGCTGGCTGCCGCGCCGCGCTGGATGCTGCATCCGCGAACGGAAATCATTGCGCACGCGAGCCTGCACCGGCTTTTGCACCAGCGATTGAGAATTTTCCGCCGAAGCCGCTACACCCTCAGCCCCCAGCGCTAGTTCGGACTGCTCGCCTTGATCATCGGTATGTTCCGCGTGCTCGCCATCCAAGTGCTCTTGGTGTTCCTCCGCGCTCTGCGCTATCTGCTCTTCGGCTTCTTCGTCGGCCGCATCGATTTCTTCTGCTTCCAAAGGGCTGCCTTCTGTTTGTTCGCCTTCGTTCGAAGAAGTTTGCTGATGTCCGTGCTCTATTTCTTCTTCCGCCTCTTCCTCTGCGGCATCAATTTCCTCGGCTTCGGTTTCAGAGTCTGTTTCGGAACCATGGGCGTCCGCCGCAGCGTCTGCCGCGGCGAAAATCCGATCCTGCGCAATACGCGCGGCCGCGTCGTCCTGAGCGTCTGCAATGTGCTCGGTAAGCGCAGTCACTTCTTCTTCACTCAGGTCTGCGGGAATGTGGTCGGCGTGCAAGGTCTCTGACTCATGCCCGTCGGAATGTGACTGGTAATCGTGACCGTCGCTCGAATGATGTTCCGCGTGCGAAGCGATTTCTTCGGACCCGTCGTGCCCTCCCCGTTTGTCGTGGGAGGTGCGATCTTCCGTTTCCGTTTGTTCCAGGGGCAGCAAAGGTGACAGTGGCGCGAAGCGAACCGCTTCGGGAACTGGCAGCTGATCGTTCGCCTCCACATCCTTAGGTTCCATCGGAAGATGCTGGTGCGTTTTCCATTTGGAGAGTTTCTCTCCCGGAAGCGGTTCCAATCCGGACGAGAACGGACGGCGCGCAGAAGATGCAGGCGGCGCCATACGCGCGACCGGATCCTGTTCCACCATCTCTGTCAATTCCTGCGCTGGAGCTTGCTGAATACCTGACTGCTGCGAAGTTTCTCCGGCAGGATAGATTGACGTCACTGCTGAATTTTCCACCGCGCTATTTTCAGCGGAAATGCCGGACGGCCCGGATCCTTCTGGCTTGTCTCGATACTTTGCCAAAGACTCTCCCGGCAAAATAATCGACACATGCCCCTCCGCCGCTGGCGTGTCTGCGGAATTGTCTTCGAAAGTCCGTGGTGAAGCGTACTTCGAGGATGGAAGCTCGCGCCCAAACCTACGGTCGCCTCCGCGCCCGCCGCCACCCCGATTGTTCCGTCCGCGCCCGCCTCGGCCTCGGAAATTGCGTCCGCCTCGATCACCACCATGACCGTGCCCGCGATTTTCAAATCGCGGACGGCTTGGCGCAGAGTTATAGCTCGGTTCCTTGCGAATAATCGGCGGCGTCAGTGGAATGGTATCGGCCGCTGGCTGCGGACCTGATTCTTCGATCGCAGCGAACGGCAGAGCTTCCACATCTGTTGGCTCCAGCGCCGGAACCGTAACTCCGGACGCAGGAAAAACTTGGCCGCCCTGCGCCTCCATCTTTTGGACTTTGTCTTCGACGGTGGTGACGATGTGGTCGAAATCCTCAATGTCCTCAAGGAAATCGCTCACGTACAGGAAAGCGTCGCTATCGAGGCCAATCTCCACAAAAGCGGACTGCATGCCTGGCAGCACGCGTGTAACTTTGCCTTTGTAGATGCTCCCAACTAATGCAAATTCTTTTTCACGTTCAACGTAATACTCACAAAGCTGTCCTTCTTCCAAAATGGCTACCCGCGTCTCGTGCGGGTTCGCCGAGATGACCATTTCCTTCGACATTTACACTCCTCATGGCGCATCGGACGGCGGCGGCACACACGCCAGCGCGGAGCAAGACGATAGCTTGAACTCGGCGCGACGGGCCGCTCAGGAAAGACTTATCAGATTGTGCGATTGCTTTCCTCACCGATGCTTACCTGATCTTAAAATTGAATTTCCGGCCTGCGATGTCGCACGGCCCGGATTGAATCACTGAATCTGAACTCCATTTCGCGAAATCTCGCGGGCTCAGTTGACGAATCGACGCATGCGTACGTTCATCACGAGTCCCAAAGCCAAAAATACAAAGGCCGTTGCGGATCCTCCGTAACTCATCAGCGGCAGAGGAATTCCAGTTACCGGCATGTAGCCTATCACCATTGAAGCATTTACGAGAACATGAAAAGCTAGGATGGCTGTCACGCCCATGACTATATACATCCCTGCACGGTCTTTGGCCTTCTGCGCGTTATCCACCAGCCGCAGAACCAATCCAAGATACAACAATAACACCACACAGACCCCGATAAATCCCTGCTCCTCGGCCAGCGCCGCCAGAATGAAGTCCGAATACCGCACCGGCACGAAGCCCAACTGGTTCTGGCTGCCCTTCCCAAATCCCTTGCCCCAAAAGCCCCCGGAACCGACCGCAATCTCCGACTGCAGTACCTGATATCCCGCGCTGCGCGGATTTTCTTCAGGATGAAGGAATGTCTCAATCCTTTGCTGCTGGTACGGCTTCAAGTGCTTTCTCATGTTCCACGCCAGTGGAATCATCAGCGCGATCAACACGAAGCCGATGGCTAGATGTTTCCATTCGATGCCGGCGAGAAATGCGCCGACCACCGCGACGGGAACAAGCACCATCGCTGTACCAAGATCCGGCTGCATTAAAATTAGGCCTACCGGAACAATCGTGAGAATAGCTACTTTAGCCAAATCCGGGAGCGTCAGGCGGTCGGTACGCACTTCGCTGAAAAACCGGGCCAGCACTATAATTATAATCAACTTCATCAACTCTGACACTTGGAAATTGGGGCCGCCTCCCAGCGAGACCCAACGTTTGGCGCCAAAACGAGACTGGCCAATCGCAAGAACGACAAGCAAAGTGCCCAAGCCGATCATATACAACACGGGGGCTTGGTCCATCAGCGTGTGGTAATCGATCCTGGAAATAATGAACATGCCCACGACGCCCAGGCCCAACCACATTAATTGTTTCCATTGCATACCGGCCATGGCGCTGGCGTGCGTGGAAGAATAAATCTCCAAAACGCCGAGAGTAGTGATTGCGGCAACAATGGCGAGCAAAACCCAATCAAAATCCTGTGTGCGCGGCCGATCCTTCATTCGTGTTGTACTCCAACTGTGGCAACCAAAGGCTTAGTCGAATTTGGTTCTGCCGGTGAATCCGTAGTGGCCTGCTGTTGCGAGCGAGCAGCTTTCTTGTCGTAATAGGCCTTTACGATGTCGCGCACAACGGGGCCGGCCGCTTCGCCACCGTGTTCCATGGTGTCTTGTACGATTGCCGCGATAACAATTTCGGGATTGCGGCGCGGTGCGAAGCCCACAAACCACCCATCCATCTTTTTGTTGCCCAGGCGATTTGCGGCATCGTAACTCATCAATTGCGCGGTGCCGGACTTTCCGCACAAATCGATGTTTGCCAACCGAAGATGATAGCCGGTACCACCACCCTCATTCACTACACCGTAGAGTCCCTGTGTAACTTGTTCCACGGTATTCTCGGAAAGAGCGAAATGATCGACTTTCGGATTCGGAAAGCTTTTCAACAGGTGCGGCTGAACTAGAGTTCCGCCACTGGCGACAGCAGCGGCCATGCGCGCCAGTTGAATCGGCGTGACGGTGACAGCGCCTTGGCCTACTGAAACAGAAATCGTTTCGCCGGCATACCACTTGTGGTGATAGACGCGCTCGACCCATTCTTCGGAAGGTACGAGTCCAGGTTCTTCGCCGGGTAAATCGATCCCCGTGCGACGACCGAACCCGAGTCCAGACGCGTAGAACGAAATCTTGTCGATTCCGAGCTGTTTGCCGACGTTGTAGAAGAAGACATCGCAAGAATCCACAATCGCGGCATGAAGTCCCACCGTTCCATGTCCCTGAGGTCTCCAGCAGTGAAACGTGCGTCCATAAAAAACGGCGGAACCCGGGCAGTAAGCAGTGAAATTTTCCGGAACAGCTTTTGATTCGAGCATGGCGGTAGCCATCACAATTTTGAATACTGAGCCAGGAGCCAATTGCGCCTGGATAGCTCGGTTTAGAAGAGGTGTTTGCTTGTCGTTGTTCAGCGCTTGCCACTCTTCTTTGGGAACGCTCACGGAAAAATCGTTGGGATCAAAGGTAGGCCGGCTCACCATAGCGAGAACTTCGCCCGTTCGTGCGTCCATCGCGACCACAGCGCCTTCTTTGCCCTGCATGTCTGCTTCTGCGATGGCTTGTAGATCGTAATCGATAGTGAGCTGAACCGGCCGGCCAGGAATCGCTTCCACATTGTCCAGAGTGCGCATTACTTTGCCCACGCTATTAACGACAACGCGGCGCATTCCATCGGTGCCTTCCAGCTGATCGTTGTACTCCCTTTCGAGGCCTGCTTTACCGACGAGATCGCCGGGGCGATAGTGTCCATCGCTCTGATCCATGTCCTGCACGGAAACTTCGCCGACGTAACCGATGGCGCTGGCGAGCATGGAATCGTGCGGATACCTACGCCGCTGAACCATCATGAGTTCGAGGACAGGAATATCGGCGCGGTGCGATTCGACGAAAGCAATATCTGCCTGTGTGGCAGCCGGCTTGATGATGACCGGCATAAATTTTGGTTCGGATTTCGCCGCGTCAAGCGCCTGCCGCAGATCACCGTGATCGATTCCGAGACCATCCTCAATTTGCGGAAGACTTTTCTCCAGCGACTTCGGATCGTCGCGCATGAGTAGAATGCTAAAGGAAGGATAGCTATCGACCAACACGCGGCCTTCACGGTCAAGCATAGGACCGCGCGGCGCAATAATGGGAATCGAGCGAACGCGATTACGTTCCGCAAGATCGGCAAAGTGACCGGACTGCACCACCTGAAGTTTCCAGAAGCCGACCATGAGCAGCACAACGATGGTCACAAAAACATAAGAGACCAGCGCAAGGCGGCCCTGCGGGATTTTCTGGTCGTTAACGTTCCACGACGGCAATTGAACTCCTGCGTGACGGGGCGTACTAGTCCCTGCTACCCCGCGGAAATCGAGCCTCTACGAATCTCGAAGTATTAATGAAATTATCACCTTGCGCGGGAAAGCTGCAAGCGGCGTATGTCTAGTACGTTACCTGGACTTTTCCGTTTTGGTAATTTGCTATTCCCCTATATATGGCAGACTCACCTTTATCCATGCCTGACCCTGCACCAATCGGTATTCCGGCAAAGCCTGCCAAGGGCCATCCAGCGAAGGGTGCTTTCAAAGTCCTCTATGACGGACAGTGTGAGATTTGCCAGGCTTGTGTTTCGTGGCTGAAAACCCTCGATGACGGGACGCAAACGATCTGTCTGCCCCTCAGCGAAGAAGTTCTATCTTCCTTGGATTCTCGCCTCAGGATGGATGCTTGCCTGCGGCAGTTGCACGTAGTGACTCCCGAAGGTGAAATCCTAATTGGCTGGGACGCGGTCGCGCGTCTGGCCCGATTATTCCCAGCTACTTGGCTGATTGGCGCATTGGGACAACGCTCTCCTTTTCGAAATATGGGTCGGTCGCTCTACGGATTCGTTGCCACCAATCGATATTCACTCAGTAAGTGTCGTGGCGGCGCGTACCGTATTTCAAAACCCGAAGTAGTGCAACGGCAAGCACGGCTCGGCGCGTTTTGGTCCTGCTACACGCTCGGGTTTTTCATCCGACTGCCTCTTGTAATCTGGTCAGGAATTAGTGCCGCAGCGCAAAGAATTAGTACCTTCGCTCGCACCTATCACAAACGCCTCGATTTGTTGGATGGGAAGCTGACTATCCTGTTTTTGAATGGCATGTTGCCCAATACGGTTCCGCTGTTGTTTGGAGAACAGTTCACCACCGTGCTCTACGATGGTGTCGCAATCGATCCGGGCTCACCCAAGATGCGGCGATCGCTCGCGCGACATCTTCGCAAACTCAAAACAAAGATAACGAAGATTGTCGCCACT
This sequence comes from uncultured Acidobacteriota bacterium, assembly GCA_963714785.1. GTDB lineage: Bacteria > Acidobacteriota > Terriglobia > Acidiferrales > UBA7541 > Palsa-295. The sequence continues at coordinate 317,701 of CAVQQE010000010.1, read as the reverse complement.
CATGCCCACGAAGAGCACGTCGGCAACCCTGAATTGGCTCTCTGGCCGCAGCGGTGCTGCGATCTATGTTTCAGATATGAGCGCAAAATTTCTTACTCCATTCAAAAAGCTTCCGTGGGTACGCGCCGCCGTTATCGGCCAGCCTCCGGATCTGAAACAGCCATACGAACTGTTAGGAGAGTTCCTCGACACTGCGTCAGGCCGATTGCAAGTGATATCCGCTCCCGGACATTGCGACGATCACATCGTTCTCTATGATCCCAAGGAAAAATTGCTGCTAGCTGGGGACGCGTTCATGGGCAGCTACTTTTCCACGCCGAACCCGGATGTCGACAGCCTGAAGTGGCTCGTTAGTCTTGAACGGCTCATGGAATTCAAAATTGAAATTCTGGTGGAAGGCCATGGCCAAATTCATACCTTGCGAACGGATATTCCTGACTTTCCTGGCATCGTCATCCGCGAAGATCCAAATGTGGTGCTATCGCAGAAGCGAGATTATTTGCAGTGGCTGAGAGAGCAGATTGAGGCTGGATTTCAGGAGCAACTTCCCGTGCGTGTCATTGAAGCAAGTTGTTTCCCCTGGGGTAGGCGCACTTCCTGGGAGACTTGTGCCACTGACGAATGCATCCGTCTGCTGAGTCTCGGCCACTTTTCCCGTTCGGAACTGGTGCGCAGTTTCGTTCGCACGACTTCCCACGCACTTCCAACCGTCTATGAGATTCGCTTGTCAGGAAAAGAGTAGCGCCCTTGTCGATGAGCGAAGCAGAGAAAATCGAATCGCCCGACTCGGCGCAACGCTTCTCCTGGGTCGGCTATCTTCCAATCTGCGTGCTGCCTGTAGCTGCATTGACTTGCCGCAGTAGGGTGCAGCCTTGGGCGTTCATGTGCATTCTGGCCTTCTCCATCTTTGTCAGTCTCAAATGGTTAACCTGGTGTAAGGCTCGAACTCGAATCGCTCATTCCGCATGGCGCTCAGCAGCTTATCTACTGGCTTGGCCGGGAATGGATGCTGAATCTTTTTTGGACGTCAGTCGTCGCGTCGCGCCGCCTCCCACGCGCGACTGGCTTTGGGCCGTTTTTAAAACCGCTCTTGGTGCCACTCTCTTTTGGGTGATAGCGCGGAGGCTACCGGAAGGACAACCGCTGCTCCGTGGATGGATGGGAATGCTCGGTATGATTTTGGTCCTGCACTTCGGCAGTTTCGAAATCCTAGCTCTGTGTTGGCGGAGTCTGGGAGTTGACGCTGTAGCTATCATGTCAGACCCGCTGCGTTCGCGCTCGCTCAGTGAGTTTTGGGGGAAACGTTGGAATCTCGGTTTCCGCCAGCTCTCCCATGATTTGATATTCCGGCCGTTGCACAGAATTCTGGGTGCCGGCGTTGCGGGCTTCCTGGTGTTCGTTTCCTCCGGACTCATCCACGATCTAGTGATCTCTGTCCCCGCATGCGGAGGATATGGCCGACCCACAATTTATTTTGTGATTCAGGGCTTGGGCGTCGCAGTGGAGCGCTCAGCTTTCGGCAGAAAACTGGGTCTTCGACGAAATCTTCGCGGTTGGCTTTTCATGGCGGTACTTATAGTGGGTCCACTCTTTCTGCTTTTTCACCCGCCGTTTGTACTGCGTGTGATAATCCCTTTCATGAAGGCCGCCCACGCTCTATGACCAATTCATCGATTGAGCGCTTCTTTGATCTGGATTTGTGGCTGGCTGGCGCCGGTCATTTCCTGATTTTGTTCGCCAGTTTTCAAGTACCTTCGCGGTTGGGCTGGAAAAAAGATTTGCAGTCGCTGACGCCGTTTAACCGCAAGCTGTTGTGGGTTCAAAGCGGATTCACAGTTCTAACTATCATCGCGTTTGGCACGCTTACATTGGCGCTCCACGCTGAGCTTCTTCGCGGTGATCGCGCCGCACTCGGCTTGGCATGTTTTATAGGAATTTACTGGAGCACGAGAATCCTGGTCGACGCGTTTTACTTCTCACACTCCGACTGGCCCAAAGGCAAGCAGTTCGCCGTGGGACACATTCTTCTCATCTCTCTGTTTTCAGCGCTAGCAGTCAGCTACTTGGGATTGTTCACCTGGCATTTGTTGCAAGGATCCCAAGGATGACCCACCCAGTAGCGAATATTATTTACCTGTTGCTTTCCCAAAGGAAGTCTGGCATCCTTCCTGTTGGAAACCCAAATGGCAAGTAAACAAAAAACGGATGTCCTCCAAGGCACGCTGGCGTTGATGGTGCTCAAGACTCTCGATGTTTTGGGTTCGTTGCACGGCTATGGAATCGCTCGACGCATCGAGCAGATCAGCGGAGATATCCTCTCCGTGAATCAAGGTACCCTCTATCCCGTGCTGCTGAAGCTGGAGCAGGAAGGCGCCATCGAGTCCGAGTGGGGTGCCTCTGAAAATAATCGCCGAGCGCGCTTCTATACACTTACACGCGAAGGACGCAAGCAGTTGCAAGTGGAGACCCAGGATTGGCAACAAACAGCGGCGATCATCGGTCGGTTCTTCGAAGCCAAAGCGGAGGATTTATCGTGAAATCCCTTAGGCGATTTTTTTCACGGCTAGCCAGCTTCACAACGCGTCGCGCACAAGACGAACGTTTGCGCGAAGAGATCGAGGAACACATCGCTCTGCAGACCGCCGAAAATCTTCGCGCCGGTTTATCGCCCATTGAAGCACGACGTCAAGCTCTGCTGAAGTTTGGCGGCGTCGAGGCAATTAAACAAGATTATCGAGCGCGGCGAGGACTGCCGTTCGTGGAAAATGTAATGCAGGATGTGCGCTTCGCTCTCCGCAGTTTGCGCCACACGCCCGGACTTACCGCCTTCGTGGTGATCACGCTCGCGTTGGGAATCGGGATGACCTCGGCGACATTCAGCATGGTCGATGCGCTGATTTTCAGGCCTTACTCCGTGCCGCATCCGAGCAGCGTGGTCACCCTGGTGAGCACCACGCACGATAGTCCATTCGACGATTTCTCTTATCGCGAATATCTGGACATTCGCGACCAGACGAAAAGTTATGACGGCGTCGTGGCCAACGCAGATATGGAGGCGGTCGGCTTCAGCGCCGAACCCGGCACAACTCCACGCATCAAGGGCGGCATGATGGTTTCCGGTAACTATTTCCACGTGCTCGGCGTGGAGCCAAGGCTGGGACGCGGGTTTCGCGAGGACGAAGATCAGGTTCCCGGCCGAGATGCCCTAGTGGTGCTCGGGCCGGAATTCTGGCGGCACGAGTTCGCCAGCGACCCGTCCGTCCTTGGCAAAACTGTTCTCTTGAACGGCACGAAGTTTACCGTGATTGGCGTGGCTCCGGACAGCTTCCCAGGGATGCTGACATTCGGGCATCCCGATTTCTACATGCCATTAGCCATGGCGCGCGTGTTTTCCACTAACATCCAGAAGAATTTCTTCGAGGACCGCGACGACCGCGAGCTCACCGTAATGGCGCGCTTGAAAACCGGAGCCACGCTGCCTCAGGCCCGCAATGAACTCGGGGTGATCGCAAAAAATTTCGAAGACGAGTATCCGCAGGTCAATCGCGGACGTGGCGCGGCCGTGTTCACCCAATTCCAAAGGCGCACCATAGAAGATGATAATTGGAAATTCACCGTGATCTTTTTGATCCTTGCGTTGGCAGTCCTGCTGGTAGCTTGCACCAACGTTGCGGGACTTCTTCTCAGCCGCGCCCGCTCACGAGCGCGCGAAATCGCCATACGCTTGGCACTTGGCGCCGGACGTCTCCGACTAATCCGCCTGCTCTTAACCGAAAGCATGATTCTGGCCGCGTGGGGTGGATTGGCCGGGATCGCCATCGGCTACGGCGTCGTAGAGTGGTTCCACTCGAAAGACAGTATAGTTTTTGCAACCGAGTTGCCGATGGCAGTTCCCTTTCACATGGACACGCGCGTTCTCCTCGCATGCATCGCACTGTCCGCCTTGAGCGCGCTGCTTTGCGGCCTGGCACCGGCGCTTCAAAGCACGCGCGTCGATTTGGTGAACGCTCTCAAGTCTGCCGACGTGGACGTCCCCGGACGCAAGCGCCTGTGGGGCCGCAATATGCTGGTCGTTGCGCAGGTTTCCATGTCACTGATGCTGCTGACCGCGTCTTTCCTGATGGCCCGCGGTTTCCAACACGACCTCATGGAGGGTCATGGTTTTACCAAAGATCATCTGCTGATGACCCGCTTCGATCCGCGCATCAATCAGTACAACGCAACTAAGACGCAGCAGTTTTACAAGCTGCTCGCCGAACGTATGCGGGAAACCCCGGGAGTTCAGAGCGAAGCTCTCATGCAGAATATTCCACTTGGAGTGGACGATTTTGACGGTCTGACGTTCGTGCCGGACGGTTTCCAGATGCCGCCGGATCGCACTAATTTCAATTCCACGATGGATACGATTGATGAAGGATATTTCGAAACCATGGGGATTCCGATCCTGCGTGGCCGTGCCTTCCGGCCCTCAGATACCGCGGATTCCCCGCGCGTCGCGGTGGTGAATGAGCACTTCGCGAAACACTATTGGCCCGCAGGCGACGCCGTGGGCAAACACATTCGCCTCGATAGCAGTGCTGGAACGCCAGTGGAGATAGTAGGCATCGCACAGACGATCAAGTCTCAAAACATGGAAAGTCTTACGGACTTCGTATACATGCCGCTGGCTCAGCATCCTGTCGCGCGCATGGTCTTGATGTTGCGCTCAACCGGGGATCCGCTGCAATTGGTTCAGCCCGTGAAGGACGTTGTCCGTTCTCTCGATCCGAACCTTCCGATGTTGCAGACCCGCCCTTATGAGGATTTCTACCTGAACCAAGCCGTGAGAGGTCCGCGAATTGCGATCGACCTGGTCGGTAGTATGGGTTTGGTGGGACTTTTGCTCGCCGTTGCCGGTTTATACGGACTTGTAGCCTACAACGTGAGCCGCCGAACACGCGAGATCGGCATCCGCATCGCCCTCGGCGCCGCTAGCTCGGACGTTCTGCGTCTGGTGCTCGGCAAAGGCCTCATGCTCGTCGGGATTGGAACCGTGGTCGGGCTGGTCATGGGTTTCGCCCTCGAACAGCTCATGAATTCCATGCTGTTCGATTCCGGCGGCGTGGACATCCTGGCATATGCCGTCGTCGTACCCACGATGTTTCTGGTGACAATGCTCGCAGCCTATCTTCCCGCCCGACGCGCCACGCACATTGCGCCAACTCAAGCGCTACGCTACGAATAGCGTTATTTAATGAATAGAAAAATACTTACCAGACCAGGTAAACTCTCCGCCGTCCGGATGCACCGCCTGGAACACCTGTATCGTGCGGTCAGCGGCGCCGGAAAATTTCCAGGTGCATCGCTTGAAGGTCGTGTACTCGTCCCATTCGCACTGACCGCCCGCATACATGAGCGTGCAATTAATAAATTTCCCGTTAAAAAATCGTTTGTCGTCCATGTCCACGTCCGAATTGGAGAATACACCGTTGGGCACCTTGGTTATCGCTGGGTTACTCATCGGTTTTAACCTCGAAGTATCGCGTAAAACGGGGGCCGCGTTCAGGGTTCTTAGTCCCGGTCCGTTTCTCTAAAATGCAGACGGCACTCGACGGAGTCCAGCCGAGAGCCGGAGCGACTAGGAGCAAGACCGAACAGGTTAATCGGGGTTATCAGTTCCGGCACATAATATCACAGCTAACCTAAACTCCTGCCACGACGCCGCTTGTCCAATGCAACCGTGACGATACGCGGGTGGCGCAGTTAGTTCAGTGAACGGTATGCCCCGATTTATGCTGACCGTACCCGTCCCCACAGTAACAATTATGGGTAATGGTTGCATCGCTGCTAGCCTGACGTTGAGATCGACTGGCTACCGGATAGTTTCGGATAGGCCGGCGTGGTTGCCCGTCATATACTTCTCGCTTCCGAGATTCGCTGGATATCGAACCAACGCTCTAAGAGGTTTTCGTGAAACGCTGGACGAAAATTCTATTGGGAGTTCTGGCTTTCGTTGTCGTGGTGATCGTGTGTATTAAACTCTTTGTGAACGCGAACACATTTCGACCTGCCATCGAAAGACAAATTACAGACACGCTCGGCCGCAACGTGAGGCTCGGTAATCTAAGTCTGTCGGTTCTCTCCGGCAGTCTGGTAACCGAAGACATCAGCATCGCGGACGACCCTAGCTTCAGCCCTTTGCCGTTTATAACGGCGAAAAAAGTTCGCATCCGCGTACCCCTGCGACCGCTCATCTTTTCGCACCAGCTAAATATACGCAGCTTTGAAATAGAGTCGCCGCAAATTGCCATGATTAAAGCCGCGAATGGCACCTGGAATTTTTCCAGTATCGGGCGTCCTGCTACATCCGTTGCCGGGGGCGCTGCGAATGCGGCTCCGGGAAACTCACAACCTTCCGCGCCGCAAATTTCTGAGGTTTCTGTCGGAAGCGTCGCTATTAAAAACGGTCAAGCCACTATCACCACCCTGCCCGCGCACGGGCCGCCCAGCGTGTACGACCACGTAAATTTTACGGCGCACGATTTTTCAACTGCTTCGCGGATTCCGTTCGGCTTGGAGGTGGATTTGCCGGGCGGCGGCAGCGCTAGCGTCACTGGTTACTTGGGCCCAATGAATCGTGACGACGCAGCTAACAGCCCGATGGATACGCAAATTTCCGCAAAGCGCGTGGACCCGGTGGGAGCGGGACTCTTGGATCCCGCCACCGGCTTGTCGTTCCTCGCCGACGCCGAGATGAACGCGAAATTTGACGGGCACACGCTCACCACCAGCGGGACCGCCCGCATCGAGAATCTCAAGCTCCACAAGGGAGCGCCCGCGGTGCCCAAGCCGCTGGAAATCGCGTTCAGCGGAACACATCGTGTGAAAGACAACTCCGGACAAATCGAAGACGCCACCGTAAATATCGGTGATGCCAAGATCCACGCAAGCGGAACGTATGGACCGGTCAAGCCCGGCTCGGAGGACATGCTCGTGAATTTCAAGGTTGTAGGGCAGAGTTTGCCGATCGATCAGCTGCAGCCGTTGATAACCGCGGCCGCGGTTCATTTGCCCAACGGTTCCACGCTCAAGGGCGGCACGCTTTCGATGAACGTGGCCGCCACTGGACCGACAAAATCACTCGTCATTACTGGCCCCATCGCGCTCGATAACACATCTTTGGTGGGCTTCGACATAAGCTCAAAGATTCACGGGATTGCGGCTCTGAGCGGCATGAAATCCGGGGACACCACACGTTTTGACAGGTTGCGCGCGAATGTGCGGATGACGGACACGGGCGTGGTTGCCGACCGGATCGAAGCGGTGATCGCGGGGATGGGCGAACTCACTGGTAGCGGCACTGTCTCGCCCACCGATCAACTCGACTTTAACCTCTTGGTAAAAGTTGCGTCGGCGAATGCTATGAGCAAGGTTGGCATCGGAGTTATCACTGGATTCAGCGGGTCCGGCGTGCCAGTACACGTCACCGGCACTACTGATGAACCCTACATTACCGCCAACGTCGGCGGCGTTGTGAAGAAAACCAAATCGATCACCTCCCTCTTTCGTAAGAAGAATTAGCCAGAGCTGCAGCCGCACCTAAGAAGTGTGGCTTCTCTTGGTCTGGAATTGATGCTAATTTCGATCAGCGGCGATTCGAACCCTCCGCGAATCTATTCCGTTTGGAATCTATGCCCGAGCGATTTATTTTCTCCGATCTGCGCGAGTTGTTTGCCAAAGCCAATGAAGAGAAGTCCGGCGACCAATTGGCGGGCATCGCGGCGCGGTCAGAGCGCGAGCGGGTCGCGGCCAAACGCAAGCTTGCCGATCTCACGCTCGCCGAAATTGTGCAGCACCCTCTGATGGACCCTGACACTGACGAAGTAAGCCGCTTAATCCTCGATACCTTCGACCCAAAAGCTTTTCAGTCAATCCAAAGTCTGACGGTCGGCGAATTTCGTGAGTTCATTCTTGACGATGCCACCGAGGAGACTGCCCTCAAGGAAGTTCAGCGAGCGATCATCCCGGAAATTGCGGCAGCGCTGGCCAAGATCATGAGCAACAAAGACCTGGTTCTAGCCGGAGCTAAAATCCGGAATGTTACGCGTTGCCGAAATACCATGGGCGAACGCGGAGTTCTTGGAATTCGCGTGCAGCCGAACCATCCCGTCGATGATATCGGCGGAATCCTACTAGCCGCTTTTGAAGGGCTGCTTTACGGATGCGGCGACGCAGTGATCGGAGTGAATCCCGCATCAGATTCCGTGGAAAAAGTGAGCTCTATTCTCCACGCACTCGACCGTCTGGTGCAAACTTATAAAGCGCCTACACAGACTTGCTGTCTTGCGCATATCAGCGCGCAACTCGCAGCTATGGAACGCGGAGCGCCAGTGGACCTGCTATTCCAGTCGATTGCCGGAACCGAAGCGGCCAATCGCAGCTTCGGAATCTCGCTGGCCACCTTGCGAGAGGCCCGCGAACGTGTACTCGAGCATCATCGCGTGCGTAACGTCGATTGGAAAGGTTCAAACGCGATGTATTTCGAAACGGGCCAAGGTAGCGCGCTATCGGCTGAAGCTCACCACGGGCTAGACCAAGTGACGCTGGAAGCGCGGGCCTACGGCGTCGCCCGTGTGTTTGAACCCTTTCTGGTGAATAGCGTGGTCGGGTTTATCGGTCCCGAATATCTCTATGATGAACGCCAGATCATTCGCGCCGGTCTTGAAGATCACTTCATGGGTAAGCTCCTGGGCCTCCCCATGGGATGCGACGTCTGCTACACAAATCATGCGGCGGCGGATCAAAATTCGGCCGACAACCTCTTACTGTTGTTGGGCGCGGCGGGTTGCAATTATTTTATGGGCGTTCCGTGCGGCGACGATGTGATGCTGAATTACCAATCCACCAGTTATCACGATGCGCTTGCGGTCAGGAGATTATTTAAGCTGCGGCCCGCTCCGGAATTTCTGGCTTGGCTGCAAGCCACGGGAATTTATCGAGATGGCGAGCCAGTTTTGTTAGATGCGCCCGCGCGCCGCCAACTGATGCAAGGGCTGGAATCGTCGTTAGACGGGATCAATTGATGGCGAACGAGCGGGATCTGGCATTGAACAATTCTGACCTGCCGGAAATCGTCCGAAAGATTCGAGCGCGCACTCCAGCCCGCTTGCTGGTTGGCCGGGCAGGAGCTGCCTACCGCACCAGCACGCAGATGGATTTGCGCGAAGCGCATGCCGCCGCACGAGATGCTGTCCGCGCCGAATTGACTCTGGAAGAAGTCTTCGACAGGGCCTTTATTCAGCGTTGGGGACTATTCGAAGTCCGCACAAAAGCGCGTTCAAAAGACGAATATTTGTTGCGCCCGGATTTAGGCCGGCATTTCGACCCTGATTCTGGCGCGGAAATCCAAGGCCGCTGCGAAGCGAACACCGATCTCCAAATCGCTATTGGCGACGGATTGTCAGTCTCGGCGGTCGCCGCGCAAGTTCCTCTTTTACTTCCATTGCTGTGCGGGGGAGCCCAAGAGCGCGATTGGAAAATCCGTGGAACGCTGGTGATCCATCGCTGCAGAGTAGGGATTCTCAACGAGATTGGAGACTTGCTGAAACCGCGTGTCGTCGTGCTACTGATTGGCGAACGCCCGGGCCTCAGCACAGCGGAAAGTTTGTCAGCCTATATGGCCTACCGGCCCAGCGCTTCCCACACAGACGCCAACCGAAACCTAATTTCAAACATCCACCCACGAGGCTTGAATCCGCAGGAAGCTGCGACCCGCATTCTGAATCTCGCAGCGCGTATGATGAAAGTGAGCACGAGTGGTTACGCGCTTAAAGAGCAACCTGGAGCTCTCGAAGATCGACAGATTCAGCCGTAATTTATCTGGTTGGCCTTTCGGGTATCGCGGCAGATTGCCGACTATCAACGCGACAGTCCACTGTGTCCTCCGCCTCGCAGCATTGTATTTCGGTTTCTAACTACCTATTATTGCTGCGATGAGAATTTGCGACATGGCGGAACGGCGGGGCCGGAGGAAGTCGGCTGGGCGGTCTAAATCTCCCCGTGAGTACACCGTTCGCTCCCATCCCGTGCTCCCGACAGAGAATCAACGCCCCGATATAGCCGCTTCTAGGTGTGCATCGGGCAGTCAAATTCCAGCCGTTGAAGACAAACTTTTCTGTAAACCTTATGCATCTCGAACGAGTCTGACCGGCACAGGCCAACAAACAGAATTCACTGTAAGTTACAGAAAAAAACCTCGGCTCAATTTCTAAGCGGGGCCAGAATTGATATTTGGAAATGTCGAATTGCACTGAACCTGTTCGATTAACTAAGGGGGCGGCCGACACAATCTCGACGGATTCACAGTTTAGGGAGGTCGAGCGACCATGCTCAAACCAGACTTGTTTATTCGCGATCTGAAAGTTGCGCTGCGCTCGCTGGCGCGCACCAAGGGGTTGGCGATCACCGTGGTAGTTACGCTGGCGCTGGGTATCGGCGCAAACGCCGCCATCTTCAGTGTGGTGAGGGGGGTGCTGCTGCGGCCCTTGGTGAACCGCGACGAGGACCGGCTGATTTACATCCGCCAGAGCGCCCCCGGGCTTGGGGACGATAACACCACCTTTTCTGTTCCGGAAATCCAGGACCTGCAATCGCGAGTTAAGAGCGTGAGCGAGTTCGGGGACTTCTCCCAAGTAGGCTTCAGCATGGTGGGATTGGGCGAACCGCGTGAAGTACGAGCCGGCGTGGTGGACGGAACATATTTTGATGTGATGGGGCTGCACCCGGTGCTCGGGCGGTTGCTCGATGCGCACGACGATGGCCGGAATGCAGCGGGCGCGGTGGTGCTGACCTATCGCTTCTGGTCAACAGTTCTGAAGAAGGACCCCTCTGTAATCGGCAAGACGATCAAGCTCGATTCGGGTACTTTCGGTGCACGGTCCGCCACGATCGTTGGCGTACTGGAGCCATCGGTGCCCTATCCGGCCGAGACAGAAATTATTGCGAACGTGGTGACAAGTCCGCACCATTTGTCGGCGACCATGGTCACCGGACGCGTACATCGCATGACCGAACTTTTCGGAAGGCTCGCCCCAGGTGCAAATATCGAGACGGCTCGCGCCGAATTGAGCACGGTGTACGGAGCCATGATCGCGCAGCATCCCGCAGATTATTCCCAGGCAGCGGAGTTTCGCATCCGCGCGGTGAAGCTGCGCGACCAGATTACTTCGGGCGCGAAAACTGTGTTGTGGGTATTGCTGGCAGCCTCTGGACTGGTCTTCATCATTGCGTGCTCCAACGCCGCAAACTTGATTCTGGCGCGCACCGTGCGGCGTGAAGGCGAGCTTGCCATCCGAGGAGCGCTGGGAGCTAATACAGGCTCGTTGCGACGATTGCTGCTGGCTGACAGCTTATTGCTTTGCGGAACCGGCGCTCTGCTTGGTGTGCTGAGCGCTCGGCCTATGGTGGCTATTCTGGCTCGTTACGCTTCGCGGTTTTCGGTGCGCGCGCTCGATCTCAAGGTTGACTCAAGTATGCTGTGGGTTGGTGCACTGCTCGCGGTAATTGCTGCGGTGCTTCTCGCCTATGTGCCACGACTTCCTTCCGCGGACACTTCGAATGGATTGAGTTTGACCAGCGGCGGCGTGCGAATCACAGGCAGCACGGGACGCCGATTGCGAATGTTTGCCATAACGCAGATAGCTGCGTCCTTCATGTTGTTGGCCGGAGCGGGCATGCTGATTAAAACGCTTCTATCCCTGCAAAATGTGCGCACAGGATTCGACACGCACAATGTGCTGGCGATAAATGTGCCGCTGGTTACCGAGGGACGCACAGCGGATCAGATCCACGGGTTCTACAGAGAAATGGTCCGGCAAATCGGAGCGCTGCCGGGCGTCGATCGCGTTGCTGTGGGTACCGCCGTGCCGTGGCGTGACAAGGGATCTTGGGGTCCGGGCTTCCAATTTTCCGCGGATGGACATGTGCGCGGACCGGGCGAGGAGGATCCCCGTGCAATGTTCCGCACTGTATCGCCCGGATTTTTCGCGGCTCTTGGTGTCCCCCTAATCGCGGGACGCGATTTCAACGAGGCCGATCGCAAAGATAGCGAGCCCGTCGTAATTGTGAGCCAGAGTCTGGCTCAGCGCATGTACCCCAATCAAGATGCTGTGAACCATCATTTGTGGTGGAGCGATCCGGTAATGCAGTTTATTTTTGTGAGCCCCCAACCGCGGCGCATCATTGGCGTGGCAGCGGATTTGGACGACGAAAACTTGGTGCCAGGCCCGACGCTCACGGTGTATCACCCTCTCGATCAAGAAATAGGCGGAGGAAGGTTGTTCGTTCACACGCAGTCGGATCCGTACGCATTGGTGCCGTCGATTACCCGGATCATTCGCGATTTGAATGTGGACCAACCCGTGGAGCATGCGGCGACTCTGGACGATGTTCGCGCGGAGGTACTAACTCCGGATCGTTTGAACGCTCTGGTGTTTGGCGGGTTTGCAGCGGTGGCGCTAGCGATTGCCGTGATTGGCGTCGCCGGTGTGCTGGTATTTTCAGTGAGCGGAAGGACGCGCGAGTTTGGAATCAGGCTCGCGCTGGGGGCGCAGCCGCGTAATCTTCTGACTAGCGTGATTACTGACGGCGCAGTCATGGCGGGTGTGGGCATTGTGGCTGGCGCTCTGTGCGGTTACGCAATCGCGCGACTAGCCAGCAGCTACATCGTAGATGTGCGAATGCCCGGTATTGTGCCAGTGATTGCGTCAGCGGTAGTTCTCCTACTGGCCGCGGTTGTGGCTTCTTTTCTTCCGGCGGCACGGGCTGCGCGCATCGACGTGATGGAAGCTCTGCGGTCGGAATAAGGGGATCGAAGGGAAGTTCTGAGCTAGGAATTGCGGCGCAGCCGGTCTAAGAGAGCGAAAAGAACCACGCCGAATGCTGCGGTGACCAGAGAATCGATGAACAGGTGCAAGGTAAAGAACGGCGCGGAATGGTTTAACAGAACGCGCTGAGTCACCGCTAGAATTGCTTGATGGAAATGGAAGAATAAGAAGATCAGGCCAAAACGGCTAAGTGGATGTTCGGTATCAATCCTGGCCCCCACCGAAGAAGCAAGATAGCCCACCAGCGTTTTTGCAATCCCATACATGCCGATAGGGTTATCGTGGCTCAGAGCGTCCTGCAGAATCCCGATGGTCCCTCCCAGAAATAATCCCGATACAGGATTGCGGCGGCTGACTCCGAAATAAATGGTAACCAGCAGGGGAAGATCGATCAGCTCGGACCAGCGCCCATACTTGTGCAGAAAGGCCTGAAACACCAGAGCGAGCAAGACCGTGCCGATGATGGTGCCACTGTAGAATTTGTGCACCTCAACATTTGGTTCCGAGTGTGCACCGACATTGAGCATGTAGGACATTATCGTGGGGGGACGGGCGGTTTCGGCGCCGGAGTTTTGTTTGCTGGAGCCGTAGATTGAATAGAAGCGGTTGCAGCAGGTTTAAATTTGTTTGGGTCGGTTACAACTCCTGACGCTTTCGGTGGAGGCAGTGTGGCCGGTTGCGCGCCAGATTGCGTGGGCGTCACGTCGTTGGTATCGGATGTTTCTTCCGTTTTCTTCGGCAAGAGTTCCTGCTGCGAGAGAAGCACGATGACGTCTTCAAGACGGTCCAGACGCGCCGCGGGCCGCACGGAAATTATTTGGAATGGGTTCCCGGGTTTTGTGGCGTCCACGGTGCCGATCAGCAAATCCTTGGGGAAGATACGATCTTCGCCCGATGTGACGATCGCGTCTCCGGACTGCAGTTTTTCTTCGTTGACCACGTAATCCATGTGCGGCTGGGGATCTCCGCTGCCTTTCACCACACCGTGCGTCCGCGAGGAGGCGAACAGAGCGCCGACGCCACTGTCCTTGTCGTTGATCAAGAGGACCTGGGCGGTGGAGGGAAAAACCTCCACGATTTTTCCGACCACACCGTCGGGTGTAATGACGCCCATATTTCTCCGCACGTGATCCCGTTCGCCACGGTTGATAAAAAGCGTATGTGAAGTCGGGTCGGCGCTAGCACCAATCACTTGTGCGGCAAGCATGGGCGCTTCCGCGTGCGCTTCCTTAAAATTTAGGAGGGTCTCAAGGCGATGGGTTTCCGCGGACTCGCTTTCCAGCTCGCGATTTCTGAGGCGCAGTGTGTTCACGTCGTTGCGCAGGCGCTCATTTTCGGCGCGTGTGTTGCGCAGGCCGACGTAACCACTCCAGATTCCGCCGACATGAGAGAAGGTCCAGGTGCCAACGCGCTCCAAGGGCGTCATCAATTCAACCGCCCAATAGCGGATCAGGCGCACGTTGTTCTCGCGCTTGATTTGGAAAGCGAGAAGCAGCACTTGCGCAAGAACGACAGTTGCGAGGAGGGCCAACGGACGATGACGGGAAAAAGTGTCGATCATAACTTTAGAACCGGTTAAAAATTCCCTAGATGACCAGAATCTAAACCGCGCCTGCTTAGTTCTTGGCGCGGATACAAAGAGCAGATCCCTCGCTTCGCTGGGGATGACAGCTTAAAAAGATGAAACCAAGACAAAATGATGCAAAACTCCAACACGTTCTTTAGTCAATCGAGACCAGGCGCAACAGACGGAAATCGCTGAGCATTTTCCCCGTTCCGAGCACGACGGAGGCTAGCGGGTCGTCGGCGATAGAAACTGGCAGGCCAGTTTCTTCGCGTATGCGCTTGTCGAGATTTTTAATCAGCGCGCCGCCGCCGGTAAGGACGATGCCGCGATCACTGATATCGGCGGAAAGCTCGGGCGGCGTACGTTCGAGAGCGACGCGAATGGCGTTCAAGATCGTGGAGATACATTCTGAAAGCGCTTCGCGAATTTCGCTGTCGTCTATGGTGACGGTGCGCGGCACGCCTTCAATCAGGTTGCGGCCTTTCACTTCCAGAGTCAGCGGTTTTTCGAGAGGATAGGCGGAGCCGATTTCAATTTTGATTTGTTCCGCCGTGCGTTCGCCGACGAGCAGGTTGTATTTGCGCTTCAAATAATGCATCACCGCTTCGTCCATCTCATTTCCAGCAACGCGAACGGAGCGCGAATAGACGATGCCGCTCATGGAGATGACGGCGATGTCGGTTGTGCCACCTCCGATATCCACCACCATGTTTCCGGAAGGCTCTTCGATCGGCAGGCCCGCGCCAATAGCAGCAGCCATGGCTTGTTCGACCAAATACACTTCACTGGCGCGCGCGCGATAAGCGGAGTCTTGCACCGCTCGCTTTTCTACCGGAGTGATTTCGCTGGGAACACCGATAACGATTCTGGGATGCACCAGGACTCGACGATTGTGAGCTTTCTGGATGAAATAGGTGAGCATCTTTTCAGTAACTTTGAAGTCGGCGATGACGCCGTCTTTCATAGGCTTGATGGCTACAACGTTTCCAGGAGTTCTTCCCAGCATTTCCTTCGCTTCGCGGCCTACTGCGACAACTTCCCCGCTATTTTTGTTGATGGCGACGATGGAAGGCTCGTTCACCACAATTCCCTTTCCGCGCGCAAAGACGAGGGTATTAGCGGTTCCGAGATCGATGGCCAGGTCGGATGAAAAAAGACTGAAGACCGACCGCATGTTGTAGCCGTTTTTCGTCACGTCTTGCGTTCCCCCCTGAGTTCGGCTTGCGCGCCGCGGCGGCGGCGAGTGCTTGGCGGACTTCTAAACTTGTGAGCGCATTTTTATGTTACGGGATCACAACTTGCACGCGCTTGGTTGCTGTACCACCCCGGCGATTTTGGCCGGTGATGATAACTTCGTAAGAGCCTTTCGGCATGGGCGGCAGAAAGTGGCGGAACTGCCCATCCGCTTGGATGCTGGCGACCGGTTCACCGTTGATAATCAGAGCTGCTCCCGGCTCGGTGCGTCCGATAATCTCGACTACGTTTCCTTGCAATACAGTATTATCCACCTCAAGCAGCATTTCCTGCTCTTTACCTTGTATCACCAGTGTGAATTTGTAGGGCTCGCTTTGATCGCTTGTGGCATTTTTCGCGTCGATCGCGCGAACTCGCCAATAATAATCGCCAGGATCCAGTCCGACGATGTCCACACCTTCCGAGGTTGTTTTCTTAGCCATAATAATCTTGCTGAACATTGCGGTGGTGCTGGCTTGAAATTCGTAGGACTTTGCTGTCGCCACCGGCTTCCAGGAGAAATGGACTGGATCATGTTTCGGATTCGATACGGTGATGGCTTGCAAGTTCAGCGGCGTGTTCAATTCAGGAGGGGCAAGGACATCGGTTTTCGTGATGGCTCCGCCGGTTGGGAACGTCACACGTTGAAACTGGCCGATATCGAGGTGCTCGCCGCCACGATTCAATTCCGCACTTCCTGAAGCGATAGTAATTTGCTGCTGCTTCGTAGTGGGGTCGCTACTGACAGCGGCGCGGCTATTCGCGCGCAGCGAGGCCACAGCGTTTTCGAAAGAAACTTCAGCTTTCGAACCAGGAACTTCCCATGCCCCGGTAGCGAGGTCCACTTGTCCAGAACTGATGTGCACGCCTACTTGCGAGGCATGATCTTGCTCCACGATATTTTCTTCCACAGTGACGAGAGTATCGCCCTTCACCGTATAGGTAGTTCCATCAGCAAACGCCATACGGGCAACACCTTCCGGGCCGGTCTGGATCAGGTCGCCTTTGTCGAGGGTAATCTGGTAGTCCGCGCTTTGCCACTCTACGGAATTCACTTTTTTCACCTGTACTTTCCCATCCAGGTTTACGAAGCGCGCTTGCCTCGCGGTGATGGTCGCTACGCCTGCATCATGCGCCGAGACAGCCGCGCCGAGACGCTTTACAACTTTGCCCGAAAGATCGGGAAAAGCAAAATAAGACCCGGTAAGGATGGCGGCAATAATCAGCAAGGCGTAAATCGCCATGGTTTTGTAAGTGACGGTGTGCCAATAAACCTCTACCCGTGAGATTTTAGGCTTATCCGACACCACTGTTTTTTGGTCTATCATGTTTACAGGGCTAATTTGGAAATTTAGCACACGGGTATAGGCCATTCAACTCGGCGAGAAAAGAGTTGCGAAACTGCTAACCCCTACTTGTTCCAATCAGTTAACTGGCCTTGTGGCATGGCGAGCTAGGCGTACGCTTTTCCGCCAGGTTGGGGGGCGAGATTTGTTCCCATTTGGCGCCATATTGGAGGTTGACCGCAGGCTGCCATTTTAGGGAGACTATCTGCTTCAGACAGGGCGTTTTACGGCTGGGTACCTGCCCCAATCCGGCGTGATTTTTAAAGCAGGCGAACCATCTGGAGGCCGCGAGGAAGAAAAATATGAAAGAGATTATTGGCGAACTGAACCCACCGACACGAGTGATGATGACTCCAGGGCCTTCCTGCATGGATCCGCGAGTTTACCGAGCGATGTCCGCGCCTCTGGTTGGGCATCTAGATCCGTGGTTTTTGGAAATGATGAACGACGTGCAGGTTTTGCTTCGACGCGTATTTCAAACTGAGAATCGGATTACCTATCCTGTCTCCGCGTCAGGCTCGGGCGGGATTGAAGCTGCGGTGCTGAATCCGCTGGAAGAGGGTGATGAATGCATTGTTTGTTCTAATGGAATGTTTTCCGAACGCATGGCGGTAATCGCGGAACGCAGTCCGGCGAAAGTGATCCGTGTCGAAGCGCCGTTGGGCCGCACGGTTGATCCTGAGGATGTGCGGCGCGCAGGCAAAGGAAAAAAGATTAAATTTGTCGGTTTGGCGCACGGTGAAACTTCAACCGGAGTGGTGCAACGGCTGGAAAATTATCGCAAGGTTGCCGATGAGCTCGGCGCCTTGCTGATCGTGGATACGGTGGCGTCGCTTGCGGGCGTCCCACTGAACGTGGATCGCGAACGCATTGACATTTGTTTCAGTGGCACCCAAAAGGCCATCAGCGCGCCTCCGGGTATGGCCCCCATTACTATTAACAGCCGGGTGGAAGACGTTATCCGCGCACGCAAGAAAAAAGTGGAAAGCTGGTACTTCGATATCACACCGATTATGACGATGTGGGGCTCGGAGCGTAATTATCATCACACGCCACCGGTGTCGCTGATCTACGGCCTGCGAGAAGCCTTGCGCATCGTTCTGGAGGAAGGGTTGGAAGCTCGGTGGGATCGCCATCAGCGGAATCAGCAGGCGCTGATTGCCGGTATCGAAGCGATGGGACTTGAACTGTTTGTCTCCGATCCTGCCGACCGGCTGGTTACCGTTACGGCAGTGAAAATACCTGCGGAGCTGGAAGATAGAAAGGTGCGCCAGCAACTTCTGGATGAATTCAACATAGAGATTGCCGGCGGCATCGGCAAGACCAAGGGACAAATCTGGCGGATCGGGCTGATGGGCTATTCTTCGCAGAATACGAATGTGTTGCTGTTTCTAGCGGCGTTGGAAAAAGTGCTGCTAGACCAAGGACGCCGCGTGCCGGCCGGAGCAGGCGTGGCAGCCGCGATCCGGAGCTACCAAGCGTCCGGGCAACAAGTAGCTGTTGGAGCGCGAAAGTAAGCGCTCAGAAAATTCGACATGGCGAAAACTTCCTATCCCACTATTCCCAATGCCGGGGCCATGAGCGACTTCGTCGGCGCGTTTGACGTGCCTTCGAAAGTGACGGACTACGTCTATCAGTGCCGGTTTTCACACTGCTGGAACGGAATTGCGACGCGGCATGCGGACACGGTGGATTGTAAATTTTTAGTGGATGGCCGTGGCGTGGTGCTGGGGCTGGCGCACCCGGGTTTCGTGGAATTCCGGGCGCGGGTGGGAAGAAATCTTTCCGACCGTGAAGCGAGTTACATTGCGGCTGAGTACCTGCGAGGAAGGTTGGAGCAAGAAGACGAACACGCTCTTTACGACGTTCCCGCCAACGAAGTAACTCGTATCATTGAGAAGCTTAATATACGCTGATAACGAGAATTGCGATGGGCAATACCTTTATTTGGTGGACGGCTCTTTTTTGGCGAGCGAGCGAATGTAGTTCACCAGATTCCACATAGCGTCAGGCTTCGCGCGATCACCTTCTGAAGGCATCTCGCCTTTGCCGTTCTTGATGATGTAGAAAAGCTCGCCATCCGTGCGATCTTTCAGCGCCGCGGGGTCGTGGTAATCAACAAGCTTAACCTTCATATCGGCCGCCAGGTCGCCTTTACCATCGCCGTCTTTTCCATGGCACATCTCACAATCGATTTCATACATCTTTTTACCTTGGGCGATTGAGGCGGCGGTAGGTTTTACAGGATTGGCCATTTTTGCTGCTTCCGGCGGAATTTTATATTCAGCGGCGGCAGCAGCGGGTTTCGATTCTTGCGCGGAGGCAGAGACGACTGCCAACAGCAACATCGACAAAACACACAAAGCTTTTCCCATGGGAGCCTCCTGCAACCTCTGCAAAATGACGTATTGCGGGCATTCTACTCCTGGAAAGCATCAACGCGAAAGACGTTGTTTCTGACGTGTGCAAGGAAGGTGATAGTAGAAATCAGGCGTCGGAGAGAGATTCGCCAGAGCCCGAACCGTCATTCAGTTCACCAACTTCGAAGATTTCTCCACAATCGAGGCACTCGACATACTGTGTGTCATCATCCTTGGCGATGAGCTGGGTTCGTTTGTGCTGGCAAGCGGGGTCTGGCATCACAATACCGCGGAAAGCTAAATGAATTATACATCGTAGCCAATAAATTTTGGAAACAGGACCCAGATATTAGGGCCTATTAGCGTATGTATATTGAGAAAGAGCGCCGCTGAGACAGACAGGCTCTAGCGGAGGCGGTGCTAGAGTTGACAAACAGTCCGATTGACACTATCAGTCTGTTTGTAAAGGCATGTAGCGAGGAATAAGTGACCGTGGAACTGAGCACGACGCAGAAGCGGCTGGGAGCCGCGTTGTTCTATGGAATTCTGATTGTGCTGGCCTACTTGGTTTTTCTTGTGTTCCAACCATTTCTCGCTGCTCTGGCATGGGCGATGGTTATGGTTGTGGTGGCGTACCCCGTCTATATTCGACTGGCGCGGAAGTGGGGGCGCACGCTCGCTGCTACGGTGAGCACGCTGGGTGTGACGTTAATCATAATCGTGCCCACGTTGCTGGTGACCGGGGCGTTTATCCGGGAAGCTGTGGAAGCGGTGCAACTGGTACAACAGCAAATCCAGAGCGGACATTTTTCATGGGTGAATGATCTGTGGCTTCGTATTCAAGAGCGATTCCCTGACGCGAATCCCGGCGATCTGACCACGGCGATACATCGATATGCGGACGCCGGCGCTGGTTATATGGCTGCGCGAGTGGGTACCGTGCTGCGCAACACGGCGATGTTTTTATTTCATCTGACCGTTGTAATCCTGGCAATGTTTTATCTTTTCCGAGATGGCGATGCGATTGTGGCGCGTTTGCGCGAAGTGCTTCCGTTTGAAAAAGCGCATCGCGACCGGATGATCAGTGAAACGCGCGAATTAATTTTTGCGAGCGTGACGTCCAGCTTGGTGGCGGCAGTGGCCCACGGAGTGTTGGGCGGGGTAACCTTTGGATTAACCGGAATTCACGCTCCGATTTTCTGGGGCGTGATGATGGGTTTTTTCTCGCTGGTTCCGGTGGTGGGCTCGGCGCTGATATGGCTGCCAGCCGCGATCAGCTTGATGGTGGATGGACATATTGGGATGGGAATCGTTCTAATCATTTTTTGCAGCGTCATCGTGGGACTGGTGGACAACATTATTCGTCCTTGGATGATCAGCGGCCGCGCACAGATGGGCGGCTTAGTAGTATTCATTAGCGTTCTGGGTGGAATCAGCGTTTTCGGAATGCTGGGTGTGGTGTTGGGGCCTATTGTGGTTGCCGCGGGAGCGAGCATGTTAGACCTCTACGCGCCGGGCGCTGTTGTTAGAAACACAAGACCCAAAGCGGGTGGGAACAAATTGGACGGCGTGTTAGAGTAGCGGCCTTCGGAAGCGGAATGAAGAAAAATTCCAATTCAAAACACGCGAGTTTGCCGCCGGAAAAATTGCGATGGCACTGCGATCCGGCACGAATTCCGTTTGAGACGACGGCGGAAGTAGAGCCGTCCACCGGGGACACCGGACAAGACCGTGCGTTGCGCGCGTTGCGCATGGGCGTGGAACTTACCGCGCCGGGCTACAATCTTTTCGTCTGCGGGCTGTCCGGGACCAGCCGTGGCGGAATGATCGTGCGGTTGATTGAAGATATGCACCCGAAGAGCGAGATCGCTCCGGACCGCTGCTATGTAAACAATTTCAAAAATAATGATCGTCCACGCCTGCTGACCTTAACCCGGGGACAAGCCAACGCATTCAAGAAGGAAGTGGAAACCGGCATCGATTTTTTGCGGCGCCGCATTCCACAGGTGTTCGAGGGTGAACCGTTCCAGCGGCAGAAGACGCGCATTGTGGAGCGTTTCACTTTGCGTGAAAAAGAATTGATGGACGATTTCACTCGGCGCATCGCCCGGGAGCAATTTGCGCTGGGACGCATGCAGGTTGGCGCGGTCGCGCTGCCGGAAATTTTTCCGGTGATCGAAGGCGCCATGGTGCCCATCGAGGAAATCCCCAAACTGGTGCAGGACGGAAAACTCGAGAGCCCGGCCGCAGAAGAACTGGAGCGCAAGTACGACCAGTTCCGCCAAGAGTTCACCGTGGTCTATCGCAAAACGCTTTCGCTTTCGCGCGAACTGGCCAGCGAAATGAGTTATTTGGAGCAAGAAGCCGCGTCCGTGCTGGTTGATGGCGTGATCGAGGAGCTTAAGGAGAAATATCCAAGCACGCAGATTTCTGAGTATCTGGAGGAAGTGCGGCATCACATTTTGGATAATCTCGAACCGTTCAAGGAGCGCGAAGGCGAGGAAGAGCAGCCTCCTTCGGAGGGTGGCGGTGGGACGCGCGTGGAACGCACGGACCGTGATCCGTTTCGCGTGTATGGCGTAAATGTGATTCTGGCTCACGGCGAAAGCGAGAAATGTCCGGTAGTTTTTGAGACGATTCCAACTTACGCAAATCTCTTTGGCACTATTCATCGCAGCTACGATACGCGCGGCGGATGGAGTTCTGACTTCATGGACTTGCGGGGCGGTTCGTTGCTGCGCGCGGATGGCGGCTATCTGGTGATGTACGCCTTGGACGCGCTGACGGAGACCGGGGTGTGGCGCACGCTGAAGCGTACCCTCAATCATGGAAAACTTGAGATCCAACCGGTTGACGTCTTTTTTCCCTTCAGCACGGCAGCCCTGAAGCCGGAGCCAATCGATATACACGTAAAGATCATTTTGATTGGCGACCGCGATATGTACGAGCTGCTTTACGATTTCGAAGAAGACTTTCGCAAGATTTTCAAAGTGCGTGTGGAATTTGACGAAGAAATGGCTTGGAGCGATGAAATCATTCGCGAGTATGCCGGGAGGCTGCGGAAGATTTGCAACGACGAAGGGCTTTGCCCGTTCGACCGCACCGCCTTTGCGTCGATTCTGGAGCACGGCGTTCGGCTGGCGGGGCGCAGAGGAAAAATCACGGCACGCTTTTTCGATCTCGCGGATTTAGCTCGCGAGGCATGCTATGTGGCGCGAAATGAAAAGCAGTCCGTCGTTACCGCGGAACATGTGCGCAAAGCACTAGACGCCAAAGTGGAGCGGCACAATCTGACCGAAACGAAAATCCGCGAAATGATTGACCAGAATTTGCTGTTCATCGACACCACCGGAACCCGCGTGGGCCAAGTGAACGGATTGAGCGTGATCGAGATCGGCGGGTATCCGTTTGGCAAGCCTGTGCGGATTACTGCCACGGCATCACTCGGTAAAGCGGGAATCGTCAACATCGAGCGCGAGTCGAATCTGAGTGGACGTTTCCACGATAAGGGAGTGCAGATTATTTCCGGCTATCTGCGACGCACGTTCGCGCAGGACAAGCCGCTGTCGCTTTCTGCGAGCCTTTGCTTCGAGCAATCCTATTCGGGTGTGGATGGGGACAGCGCGAGTTCGGCTGAGGTTTATGCTTTGTTGTCCGCGCTGGCGGAGCTTCCGATTAGACAGGAGCTGGCGGTAACCGGCTCGGTGAATCAGCATGGCGACATCCAGCCCATCGGCGGCGTGAATCAGAAAATCGAAGGATTTTACGACGTCTGCAAATTGAAAGGTTTGACTGGGAAACAGGGAGTCCTGATTCCGGCGGAGAATGTGGACGATTTAATGTTGCGTGACGAAGTAATCGAAGCTGTGAGCAAGGGACAGTTCCACATCTACCCGGTGGGAACCGTCGAGCAAGGCATCGAAATACTTACAGGTGTGGATGCGGGCAAGCGGAAATCTGGCGGAAAATTTGGACTGGGGAGCGTATTTGGCAAGGTAGATTCCCGGTTACACGCGATAGCCCATGCCATGCGGAAATTCCACTAACCACAAACCCGCGCGATGATTACAAACTGAGAATTAAGAATTTGAATTCTGCAGGTTAGACCAAACGCTTCATTTCAATCACCACTTCCTGAGTTTTCCCGTTTCGCTCGAGCACCAGCTTGTATTTATGGCCAACTTGGCGAAATAGATCACGTACAGCATTCAGCGTGATGTCGGCGGCAGGCTCTTCATCGATTCCGGCAATAATGTCTCCTTCGTGGATACCGGCGGCAGCGCCCGGACTGCCGGGCTGAACGCGCACGATTTCGAAGGTCCTAAGGTTTGTGCCTTTTGCGACGATAGAGAGCCCGCTCATATCTTCTTCTGCAAATTTATTGAAGTCGAGGTTCGGCTCGACAATCATGCGTTGATGCGGAAGGTCAAAAACCACCGTAAACCGTCGAAGAAACCCAGCGCCAATGGTACCCGCAAGATTGGGGTCACTACCCTTGGCTGGGCTCGATTGAGAAAAGGCCGCTACCGGGTCCTCGACCACGTAGGGGCCGAGCTGGAAAAGTTTCAATCGGCCAAGAAAAATTTTTGCGCCGCCATCGAGATCGGGATACGAGCTGGCAACAGTTTTGAAATGTACTGACGAAAAACGGTGAGCTTCGGTGTAGGCACTGGAAAACACGATAGCGGGATCGAGAGCGGTGTTCACTTCAAAATTGGCTTCCAACGATTTATGGCCGGAAAGTTCAAACTTTGCCCGAATCAGCGGCGTGGTGCCGGCAAACGTTAGCGGGAAAGTCTTGCCCGGACCGGAATAGGTGAAAGTTGCGGGATCGTATAGCTGAACGGTTTGCCGAAGATAATTGACCACTACTATGAGGCGGTTGAAAAAATCTGCACCGAGAGTTCCGTAATACGGTATGCCCATCTGCAAGCCGAAATCTCTTTTGCCGACTACAGGAAGCACGCGCATGGGCAGCTCCACACCCGGGAGAGCAAGGACACAATTTGGTAGGGCGGCTCCGGAGTTAGCAGAAGCTGATGCGTTGGGCGCCGAGCTTGGGTCAATCGATGTCGTGGTGGCGCTAGAATCCAATTCGAAAAGCAAAGGTTTACCCTGATCAATTCTAACGGGCAGAAAAATGAGATTGCCAATAAATGCGGCGGGGTTTTGCGCGGCATTACCGCCATAGGCGAACCGGGCTGGCGCGGTATTTTCTTGTGCAGCCGGCGCGGGCGATTGGCCGGGGGACGTGGACTGCAGAGCGAAACTAATCGTGCCGAAGATGAAAACTGTCAAAAACGCGTGGCGGCGCATTTAATTTTCCCGTCGAAAAATCATCTGCGGCCAGGACGACCGGCTACTGAAGATAATAATCAAAGTAAATTCCGCCGGAATCTTTCCACCATCCATTCGCACTTGCTTTCAGATGGCGGTTGACCAATCCGGGTTTTATCAGGCGCAGCAATTCTGCGGTGGGAGGATTGTTCTTGTCCGATTGTTTGGCTGATTCCATCTGTTCGATAAAGCGGGCAATAATTTTATCCCACGGAACCCTCGAAAAGTCGGAGCCGCCGATACCGGAAAGTTTTTCTGGAAGCAGTGATCGCAAGCGGACAAATTCGGGATCGGTAACAACAGAATTTGCTGAAGATGTCCCGCCAGCCGTTTTGCCGCTAATTCGCGCCACGGCGTCACGCACCATTGTTTTGCGCGGCCCCATAATGATGAATTGCGGAGTTACCGCGACATAATAAAGACTACGGCGCTGCTGCCCCGTCTCGGGATCCTTATAGGGGTAAGAGAAATCCAAATAAGTCGTATCCGCCGAAGTGTCCTCTGCCGCGATCATTTTCGCAAAAGCGGCCCGCAGGAGCCGTAGCATATCCGGCGGCTTCTGAATGGTGAGCGCATAAAGTTGTTGCGATTCGCCATCTTCCGCGAACGAAATGCGATTGCCAAATTCGCCGGTAAAGAGCTGCAACGCGTCGGAAACGGACATTCCCAGAAATCCTTGAGCCATGGCCTCGGCGCCGAGCAGCCCCGCTGATTGCTGCGGAGTCAGGGCTGCAACCGCGCCCGTGCGCACTGTTTGATATAGCGCTCCAAAGTCAAATTTGGAAATACTGAAATACGGGCCGGTGCCAACGATTGGTTGCGTCTGGAACGTTGTGGCGCTTGCTCCGGCAATGTCGAAGAAGCTTCCAGCAGAAGTGTCTCCTAGGATCGCGCCATGAGCCCGCGTCGCATCGCCGACGAAGCTGATGCCTCCACCCGCCACATGAATTTTCTCCAAGTGCACGCTGCGGATGAATTTCGCCATCGGCTGATCTTTTTGGTCCGCCGGGATCCATTTATCCGGATCGGGAAGGTGGACAAAATATTCCACGGCTGCATCTTTTTCAATGTAAGGGCGTATGGCTTGGTATTCCGGCAAATCCATTACAGATGAGGTTGGTTTCGCGGCAGAACTGAAGCGAGTCACCAGATCCTGTATGGCGTCTTTCTGCGTAGTAACCAGAAAATAGTTTCCCGCTCTCGTGCTGTAGGTTGTGTTTGGGTTCGCAGCATCGTTCGGATTTTCGGTTCTGACTTCGATGGTGCTGCCGCCGAAGGTATATGTGGAAATTGCCGGCTTTGTTTTGCTGCTTGCTTGCGCCAAAACTTTCAGCTTCAGGACTAGATCGGCTTTTCCGGTGGCGTCATACACGAAAAACAGACTGGCCAGGTGCGATGGATTACCGGGTCCCACACCGGAGGTTTGAGGACCTGCCATGAAGCCGAATGCCGCAGAGTTATCTAGTAACGAGATCAGGTCGGCGAGTTTCAACGCGGGCGCGCCGGAACTGTTCTTTTGCTCCCATTGAAGAAAGTTTTTTGCGAGCGCCTGGCGAACTGGTTCGAAATCGGGATCTTCGAGGAGCTGAAGAACGTGATTTTTTTTGTCGGCGTCTCCGAGAAATGATTTGCCGCGCCATTGCATGTAAAACAGCGTGCTCTGGGGTAAGCGTTCGGAAATCGGAGGAGTTTGCGCGAATAGCGGACTTACTACAAAAACGCAAAGAAGAAACACGCCAGCGAATGCACGACCACTCCCGTAGTTACAAAGACGCGCTAGAGGGTCGCGCGATCTTTCAATAGAATTCAATCTTGTCGCATTCACGCGAATGTCCCCCATTTTTCGTAGATTACGGCGAAGTGCGGCGAATCTAACTTATCGATTGTGTCGATCTTATTTACCTGGCGGCGCGCTAGAAGACGACCCCGCCGGCGTGGCCGGCGGAGCAGATCGCGCTGACTTCGGTGTGCTCAAATATCCCTTGGCTTGATCCTTAGAGAGATCGAACACAACGATTTCGTAAGGCGCGCGGGCGCCGCGAACGTAAAACTGAATGGGCTCGCCAACAGTCTTGTCTTTCTTCTCGATGCTCTTGTCATCGACCACAACATTCAGCGTGTACTTGAAATGCTTGGTATCAACCTTGCGCAGGAGCACTTGGATGGGGCCGACATGCGCGGGGGCCTTGGAATTCTTATTGAGGCTGAATTCAAAGATGTCGCGCTCACCGAGGCGCTTGAGCTCTTCCACTTCGTCATGATTTCGCGCGATCAAGCCGCTCTGCACACCTAAATCACCAATGGTGCTCTGCAGCTTGCTCTTAGTGCTTTCCAAGTCTGCCTTGGTTGCATCCACCTCGGTCTTGGTTCCACTCAGCTCGGTAGCCACCTGCCCAAATTTATTGGAAGTGTCGGCTTGCACCGCGCCGATTTGCTGATGAAGCTCCGCATCGCTCTTCTGCTGATCTTTCTTGATGGATTGAGCGAGACTGCGGGCGCGCGCGAGTTCATCTTGAGTCAATCCGAGTTTTTGCGAAGTAACGTCGAGCTGGCCCTTCAAGTCTGCTACGCGCGAATTCGTCTTATCTATTTGGGCGGCCAGCGCTTGGGTCTTGCGGTCGGCGTCGTCCAAACCTTTGCGGTAATTCTGACGCGCTGCGTATCCCGCGTAGAGCAAATAACCAACCAGCGCGAAAGCGACGACGAACAGCAGCGTGACCCAGCGCGGCAGTCCTGCTTCGCTCACTTGGGTTACTTCAACGGGCGTGTTCGGATTCGAACTCATCGAGCCTCCTTGGATCAGAGCAGCCCCGGGCCGCTCCATATGGCACGGAATTATGGCTGACGCTTAGCCGGAAGTCTATGCCCGGCGCGGTCGCTTGTTTCTTTCTCGTGCGGGCCAGTCAGCTTGCACGGTAGTCGTTAAACCGCCGCGGGGGGTAAATTCCCCGGTCACACGGAACCACGCCGGACGCACGGCAGCCACGAAGTCCCGCAACATACGGTTCACTGCATTTTCGTAAAAAATTCCAAGATCGCGGTAGGCCAGCAAATACATTTTGATCGACTTCAGTTCCAGGCAAAGCTTCCTGGGCTCATATTGGATGGTAATGGTCCCGTAGTCGGGCAACCCGGTCTTAGGACAGACCGAGGTGTACTCAGGAAACCGAATGGTAATTTCGTAACCCGGAAAATGATTGGGCCACGTTTCCAGCTTAGGAAGCTTGGCGTCGATCCCGGCGCGGGCATGAGCGGCAGTGTAATCGGGCATCCAGGTCCTCTCGTACGATATTCTACACGGGCAGCGGCGCGGAGCGGAATTTCTGGACAGTTCCCCTTCAGAACCTTGCCCCGCGTGAAGCTTTTATGTATTCTGCGAGCGAAAACAGGAGCGAACTGGCCCGATGATTTGTCCGCAGTGCCGTAGCGCCAATGTTTTTCGATCTCACCGCGACGGCGCCCTCGATTACGCCTTAAGCATATTTAGTCTGCGGCCGTGGCGCTGCCACACTTGCGATAACCGTTTTTATGCCTGGCGCGTGGCGGTAGCTTTCGAACGATTTGCGCACTGTCCTAAGTGCGGGAATTTCGACTTAGAGCACATTTCCCGGGAACGTGTGGAAGACGGAACTTTGCTTCGCTTAAAGCGAAGATTACGATTTCCGGCCTACCGTTGCGATCCTTGCCGTGAAAGATTTTTCAGCGTGCGATTTTTCAGGCGCATACGACCGTCGATGATCTCAGCAGGAACTGAACATCAAGTTGCAGGATAGATCGATCCTTTCTTTTAGATAGTTCCGGCGAGAGACAGTACTACGTCCAGCAAAGAGCCTTCGCGGTCAATGAATGTCGCCGATTTGAAACCTCAGAGCTGAAATCGCGGCTGCGTAATCATACTTGGCGCTGGTTTGCGCGATTTCTGCCTGGGTCATATTCAATTGCGCCTGGCTTAGCTCAATGATGGAACTGAGACCGAGTTTATAACGCTGCTGCGCAAGATCCAGAGCTTGCGTAGCCTGGTCTAGGAGCTGCTGCGTTACGGACAATCGCTGAAAGGCTGAATTGGCGTCGAGCCAGGCTCGCCGAACGTCGCGCGTGACGCGATTTTGCAAGTCGCGAAGATATTGCTCTTGTGCGTGCGCTTCTGCGGTAGCTTCGGCGTGCAAAGCATTAAACTGGCGACCATTGAAAATAGGGATATTGACGTTGAATCCGGCGGCCGCATAACGGCTTCCCAAGGGCTCCTCATGCACGGGAGTTAGTCCGGCCACACCGACTGCTGAAATGGTGGGAAACCAAAGGTCACGCTGCGCGGTGGCGTAACTTTGTGCCGAGCTGACACCCAAGCGCCCTCCGATTAATTCTGGGCGGTTCTGCAAGGCTTGCGAAGTTAGCTGCGTGATGTCCGCGGGCGGAGCGGCGGGCACGGATTCGTCCGAGAGGACATATGTTTTTTGGTCGGAATAGCCCAGGGCAACGGATAAGTCCGCGTAGGAAGCCTGTAAATTATTTTGTGCCTGGATGAGAAGGAGTTGCGCCTGGGCCAAATCCACATTTGCAAAACTTACGTCGAGTCCCGATTTCAATTTATTTTTTTCCAACTCGGTGATTTGATCGGAGACGAGCTGGCGATCCTTGACTGTCTCCTGCGCTACTTTCAAGACGGCTTGCGATTTCAAAACTGCGTAATAGGCTTGATCCACTGCCAGCAAGACGTCAGCGCGCGACGTTACGACGTTTTCTTCCTGCGCTTGCGCGTGCAGGCTTGCACTCTTTACGAACTCTTGCGTGCGTCCAAAGTCAGTGACGAGCTGGCCTACCGTGATGCCGTTCGAATACCTGTCGTAAATGATCGAATTGCTCAAAGCACCGGCAGCGACGCGGCTGTCTGTCTCCGATTTAACTCCGGTTAGACTTCCGAATGTCTGGGGATAGTATGCCGAACGAACTTGGGTGACTTGCGCCTTAGCGGCATTCGCTGTGTATTGCGCGGCCTGGATTTGCGGATGATTCTGGAGCGCAATTTTTTCCGCGTCCGCCAGCGTAAGATTCGTGGGGGTCTGCGCGAAACATGGAACGACACCTAGCGCGTATAGAAAAATAGCAAAGAAAAGGAAACGCGAGGTCATTAGTGAGCCTCCTCCGGTATAACGGCCATACTTGGGACAGCGCGTCTCTGATAAATCAGCAGGTACGCCGCGGGAACAACAAAAATGGTGAGAATAATAGATGAAATCAATCCGCCAATGATTACGCGCGCAAGCGGGGCGTAGGCTTCGCTGCCGGTTTCCAGTTTGAAGGCCATGGGAAGGAGTCCCACTATCGTGGCGAGCGATGTCATCAGAATTGGGCGAAGCCGAATGCGGCAAGAGTGCGCCACTGCTTCCACGAGCGAGTGCCCTTGCGAGCGAAGAATGTTGGCGAAATCAACGATCAGAATGCTATTGGACACAACCATGCCTTGCAGCATGACGATTCCCATCAGCGATTGAATGTTGAGGGTGGTTCCAGTGAATGCCAGGGTGAAAATAACGCCGACCAGGCCAGTAGGAACCGCCAGCACGATGAGAAATGGATCAATAAAAGAAGCAAACTGTGCGACAAGGATCAGGTAGACCAACAGCACGGCTAGCAGAAGTCCTATCCCAAAGCTTTTGAAGGAAGATTCCATAGTGACCACCAAACCTCTGACATCAACGCGTATATTGGCTGGCAATTTCGTATGGGCGATAATCCCTGAAATTGCTTTCGCGGGAGCACCGATGTCCTCCCCTTTGGGGGCCACATACACGTCGAACGTACGCTGCAATTGATAATGGTCCACTTCGGTGGGAGTCTGAATCTGTGTTATGTCAGCAACTTGATTCAAATAGGTTGGCATTTTCAGGTTCGGAGAGTGCAGCGGCATGGCCTTAAGATCTTCGATCGACTTCACCTGATTTTCCGGATACTGCACGCTGACGAAATAGTTGTTGCCTGTTTTCGGATCGACCCAGTAACTGGGCGCAATCATCACATCGGAAGTGAGAGCGGTGATAACGTTGTCCACCACTTCCTCTGGACTAAGTCCGAGTTCGCTGGCGCGTTCGCGATTTACATTCAATTGTAGGGCGGGATAATCCATGTCCTGCGGAATATAAACATCGGAAACACTTGGCACCGCTTTAATCTCACGGGCCAGGTTCTGAGCGATTTTGTTAGCGCTGTCCAAATCCATCCCGCTAACTTGAACGTCAATCGGCGCGGGCATGCCCTGATTTAAAACCGCGTCCACCAGACCGCCTGATTGGAAGTAGGTGCGCAGTTGCGGGAGTTGCTTTGCGATGCGTTCGCGGACCCGGTCCATATAAATAAGACTGCTTACTGAGTGATCTTCTTGAAGGCCTACTTGAACCGTGGCAGTGTGCATACCGGAATTGGGCGTGAATAAAGCGGAAAGGTCGGGAAACACGCCGATGTTAGAGACGATGGTGTTCAAATCTCCCGGCTTTACCACTTGGCGAACGATGTCCTCTACTTGTTTAACGTAGCCCTCGGTCACCTCAATGCGAGTCCCGGTGGGTGCCTTTACGTTGATGACGAATTGGCCGGCATCTGAACGCGGAAAAAACGCGACTCCGATAAGAGGAACCAGGAGAAAGCAGAGCAAGAAAAATCCAACGAAGCCCCAGACCACGAGCCGAGGACGATCCAGAGCGCGGCGAACCCATCGCTCGTAAAAGTTGAGCATTTGTTCAAATCTGGCATTGAAGATTTGGTGGAAGCGATCGCCCCAGGATTTCTTCGCCGATTCCGAGCCTTCTCCATGTCCATGAACTGCCTTCAGAAAATATGCACAGAAAAGCGGAACTACGGTTACGGCGTCGAAATAAGAGGCGAATAGCGCAAGGACAACCGCCAGGGCCAGCGCTGAGAACAGATATTTGCTGACTCCGAATAGAAGAGTTACAGGAAAAAAGACAACAACCGCAACCAGCATGATGGCCAAAACCGGAAGCGCGACTTCATTTGCGCCGTTCACCGCGGCGATTTTCGGATCTTCGCCGGTCTCGATATGACGATAAATATTCTCCAGAACCACCACGGAATCGTCGATTAAACGCGAAAAAGCCAGGGCAAGTCCGCTCAGCACCATACTGTTAATAGTTTTGTTCGCCGAATGCAGGACGAAAAACGTGATCAACACGGAAAGCGGAATAGAAAGAAAGACGGCTGCTGTGGCACGAAAACTTCCCAGGAAAACCCAAATCATTATGGCGGTAAGGAAAATGCCGATCCCGCCTTCGCGCAGAACGGTGGAGATCGCACCCTTTACGAAGATCGACTGGTCAAAGACGACGTGGCTCTTGAGTTGAGGCGGGATATCGCGAAGAGTTTTGATGGCTTTTTTGATTCCATTCACTACGGCGATGGTATTGGTGTCACCGCCTTGCTTGAGGATGGGGACGTAAACAGATTTCTGCCCATCGACACGCACGATGTTGTACTGAAGGAAGGAGCTATCGACGGCTTTGCCGACATCTGAAACGAAAACCGAATTTTGGCCTTCGGTTTTCAGGGGAATATCGTTGATGGCCGCCGCATTGGGCACTTGCGCATTGGTATAGATGTTGTAATCCAAGGGGCCAATGCGCACGTCCCCAGCGGGGAGAATCAGATTCGATTGATCGATGGCGCGGACGACGTCCATGGGACTGAGTTCGTGGGCCTGCAGTTTCAGCGGATCCACGTTGACCATGATCTGCCGGTAACGGCCTCCGTAAGGCGGAGGCACGGTGGCGCCCGGCACGTTTGCAATCTGATTGCGAATCGTGAACTGTAAATAATCGTGGAGTTGTGTTTCGCTCAAGCCCTGGCCTTCGACAGTCAGCAAACAAACCGGAAGACTCGAGGCATCGACCTTCATGACTACTGGCGGCAGAGTTCCTTGAGGCAAACGGCGAAGGTCGGCCATAGCGAGATTTGAAATTTGAGTGACGTCGGCATTGGCATCTGTGCCAGGCTGAAAATAAATCTTGATAAGGCTAACCCCAGCCATGGAGCGCGATTCCATGCGGTCGATGCCGCTGCCCAGAGTGAAAAAACGTTCGAAGGTATCCGTGATGTCGGCTTCGATTTGCTCGGGAGGCATTCCGTTGTAAAACGTGGCTACCAGCACCACCGGAATCTCGATGGGTGGAAACATGTCCACCGGCATCTGGACCAAAGCAGTAAGACCGAGGACGCAAACAAAAAGGCAAAGAACAATAATGAAATATGGATGTCGAAGAGAAAAAGTCGGCATGGATATCTAGTCCGTTCCTGCGGGAGCAGTGACGATTTGAGGTGACACAAGCTGGCCCACCTTGTATTGGTTCTGTTCGCCAAAAATAACCATTTCGTTTTCGCTGAGACCGGACAAAACTTCCGCTTGCGTCGCCGTTTCAATACCCAGCTTGATTTCGTGTTTTTCAATACGATTTGAAGAATTTACAACGAGCACAGTGCCTTGGCCGTCGCCCGAAGATTGAACGGCTTGAACCGGGACGCACAAAGCTTGCGAGGCGGACCGAAGCGGAATTTTGACGGATGCGTACATTCCGGGAACCAAGCGATAATCGGGATTGGGAACTTGAACCTCGGTATGCATGGTGCGGGTTTGGGTCTCGATCTGCCCGGACAGTCGCACGATTTTTCCGGTGAAAGTATCTTTGGCGCCGGACACATTGATGTCCACGGTATCTCCCACATGAACATCAGGGACTGCCCTTTCCGGTAACGGAATTACGAGACGCAAAATATTGTTCTCGGAAAGCTGGCACAGAGCGAGGTCGCCCTTATTGGAAGAAGTGCCGGCCGGAAGCAGGGCGCCGGTGTAAGCATAGATCTGAGTGACCACACCATCGAAGGGCGCGGTAATGCGCGAGTACGCGAACAACGCTTGATCTTTTCCGAGCGCGGCTTTGGCCGCCAGCAGCCCCTGTTCGGCAGCGGAGACAGCGTCTTTCGCTGAAGAAACTCCTGCGTTGGCTTCCAAATCCTTGCCTTGCGCGGCGTCGATTTCTTCCTGAGCCACAAGCTCGGGGCGTGATTTCTGTACATCGGCAAGCCGTTGATAAGTCAAGTGCGCTACTTTGTAAGCGGATTCTGCCCGATTGAGTTCTTCGCGAGCTCGCGAAAGATCCTGATCGCTGCGACGAGCGCTAGCTTCATCCTGTTGCAACTGTTGTTGTAGTTCGGGGATTTCGAGCTCGGCGAGGATTTGGCCTTCTTTGACGTGTGTTCCCCAGTCCACGTAGAGCTTTTTGATATACCCGGAAACTTTGGCATAGACTTCAATTTCCTGCAGGGGCTGGAACTCGGAAGCGATCTCAAGCTCATTATTCAGATCGCGACGAACAACTTTCACCACCGGAGCGGTAGGAGCGTGGGCGGCATCCTCGGCTTCCGCTTTACGGTCACCGCCGCAACCGGATACCAGGATGGCGAAAAGTCCTGCGCTAACAAGCAGCGCCGCGCGAAAACGTCTTTCACTCTTTTTCATTTCTTCACTCAAAGATATTTGAAGTTTCATTTGTTTGGGAATTTCGTTGAATTAGACTCCATGTTCCGCAGCGCTTCGATTAGTTTTGCGAGTGTGAAACCCTTGGCGTGACATAGCTCGATAAGGGCCTTCCTCTTCAGTAAGATGTCGTGCGCGACTGAAGCGACGCGTGCGGCAATCTCACGCGGAATGGTTTGAACCCCGTGCAGGTCTCCTTGAATCAAGTCGCCCGGGTTGATCTTCAGTTCTCCCAGCTCGACACCGCCTCCGAAATCAAAAACGTGGGCGTAACCATGTGACACCGATACATTGCCTGCAAACATTTGAAATCCAGTGGCATGCGCTGCAGGAAGGTCGCGTACGGCGCCGTTCGTTACGATACCAGCGCATCCCAGAGCGAGCAGGATGTTCGCATGAACCTCGCCTACGAAGGCTCCCAAGCCCGGGTGGGAATCCGTATCCTGGATAACTACGACGCGAGGCTCGGGAATCGTGCGAATATACTGCCACCAGTCAGGCCGGGCGTAATAACTGTGTCCTTCCATCGGAGGATCAGCCGTAAGGATTCTTGCCGTAGCCGCGTAGCCAACTAACGGCGAAAAGTCTGGAAACATAGAACGGACGCTGGAGTTTGCAAACCCGGTGTTTCGCAAACGGACATCGAATGTTTCAATCGCGCTTGCAACCACACACGTGCTCAGCTTGCGGAACTCGCCCAGCAGTTCGGGAGAAAGAGGTTCCGGATTCATGGCAACTCCTCTCGCGGAAATAGCCCACGATGAACTTGGCCTAAAGGCACCTGAGATACCTCAAAAATTTAGCTTGGGTTTAGAAGCGAACGTACTTCTTTTAACAGAATGAGGATGGAGGGGAGCGATGCTGGATAGAAACCGTGACCCCCACCGAGGGCCAGGGTAGGTCCGCTTCTTCTTTTACGGCGTGTCTATTGAGAGCCTCAGATTTTGGCGGCAGTACTTTTGCGACGGGAGACAGGCGTTCGCGCTGAACAACAACACGAGATGGAGCCGCCTTCATCTTGGTGGCAATATTTACATAGTGCGATGGATTTGATTTGGGAAAGTATTGGCTATTTTTGGCAAGCGTCGATAGCCCCGCTACCGCAAATAATAGAACAACGATTGAAACGTTTAAGAGGCTGAGTTTGACCAACTTACTTCTCATCGGCTGAGCATCCCGCCCACAAAGACACACTATTAAGATGCTTACTCCTCAATTATGTCCGGGCGTGGAATTGAAAGCAACAGCGACAAAAAAATACGGGACGCTCGATGCAATGGGCGTCCCGCGTCTTCGATTCACGTTTTCCCCGCGTGCGCTTAGGGAAGGACGTAGCGAAGATCTATGTATTGGAGAAATGCATGGGCGTTTCTGGGAGCCGAACCCGACACGGACCAGGGCGTACGCTCCACCCAGGAAGACTGCGTGATGAATTGTAGTTTCCCGTGGTTCGGAGTTCCCCAGATCGTCTTGGTAATCCCAAAGGTGGCTTCCTGAAACGATTTGTTGTTGGTGTTGGCCGAGCCCGGGAATCCAAAACCGGTACAGAAGAACCCGGACACACCAAGACAAGAAGGAGCCGGTGTCGCGGTGGTGGCGACAGCGCCGCCGAAATTACGCTGGAAGTACGCACCGCTGTAGTAAGCGTCAAACTCGAAGCGTGGCGTAACCTGATATTCGAATCCAGCGACTCCCGACCCGGAATGAATGGGTGAAAGTTCTCCGTCGGCCTTGACGATGGCATCCGGGCCGAGAGCTCCGATGTAACGGCCGTTGCCGGCGCCATAGAGCGTGCTGGCGATCAATCGGAAGTTATGGAACGCCTCAAAGTTCGCATTGAGTGAACCGGAGCCTTCCGTAATGGAGTTCGTATCAGAAGGTGTTTCAAGATTGTTGAACACCTTAAAGCTACGAATCAGTCCCGCGGCTTCTAGATGCAACGCGTGATTACCGAGCTTCCAATCGAATGCACTCTTGACGATCACGTCAGGATGCAAATTGGGAATTGCGGGATTGGACGCTGCGGCTGTTCCGTTGGACGCGCCACTGCCGTTGTCAAATTGCCCTGAGAAAAATGTGCTCGGAAAAACCACCGAGGTAGGCGCGTACTGTTGTGGATTTTCAAGAGCCACAGCGAGGGACCACCAATCAGTCGCATGATAGATGACGCGGAAAGCCGCCTGACGTGCATACGCCAGTCCGGCAACGTAATTCGTATCCAAGCGGTACCCGGTGAAGACATCCTGCGGCATAGACGAAAGACCTACGCGGTTTGGCGTCAATAGCGACCAAGTCTGCCCTCCAATAACTTCCCATTTGTTATGCTTCATGTCGGCGAAGGCCAATCGCAGACGGAAGGTGCCGCTATTTGTGCTGGTATATGCGTTAGGTGGTTGGTAGCCGTTGAAATCGGATTCTACATAGCCCAAAACGCTTGTTGAGTCGTTGACGTTTGCCTCGACTTTCAGCGACAAACGTGATGTTTGGGCCGTGGCGCGGAATTCAGTCAAGGCCGCTTGGGGTTCCTGGTTGTTGAACGGGATGGATCCGAAAGTTGTTCCGGTTCCGCTGCCGATATCGCTGGTGCGGAAAATTCCCATAATGTCCGCCCAACCTCCCGGGGTAAATTCAGCGGCACCGAGTTTCCAGGACAGCGGAGAAGGTGCCGGCTCGCCTGGTTTCTGCGTACCGCCCGACTGTGGCGGATTTGGCTGAGCCATTGCGGCAGACATTGGCTGCGCCGAACTCGAAGATGCTTCGGTTGGCGTAGCGAAAGCTGATCTGGCAATCGAGACCGCGCCGGACGCAGTACCGGATGCCAAGGCTACAGGCTGTCCTTGCCCGACGTGCAATTGATTTTCAAGCTGCGCAATTCTGGCTTGTTGCGTTTGAAGAAGCGCCTGCTGCTCGCTGAGCGCTTCCCTCAGCTGTTGAATTTCGCCTTCCACGGCGGAAGCAGGCGCAGGTGTTGCGTTCGAAACCTCCGTTGAGGACGGCGTTTTGTCGCCGTCTTTTTTGGGAGCGTCGCTGTCTTTCTTTGCTGTGTCCGTAGCTTTGTCACCTGCTGCTTTGTCGTCACCCGCCCATGCAGATTGCGTGTTCGGGAACGCCAAGAACATCAACAACAGTATGGCGGCAGTAACCGCCGTTCTTATTTTTGACATCAAGATTCTCCTCTATTTTTTGGCTGCAACTTCCAGAAGACTGGTCAGCTGGCCGAAATCGAGCCGTCACCTCCCCGGGAAAGGGGTCGGGATGAAAATATTTTTGCTATTCAAACTTTGCGGCGAATTTTTTCGGTCTTTTGAATTTCGATAAGTTTGCCGTCATGAATAGTCAGAGCAATTGAGCCGTAACGAATCGTTCGCAGGGCCTCCAGCAAATCGTGGATTAGGTCCCGTTCTTCTCGAGACAAATCAAGCTGCGCTACGAAATCCGGCCTAATGTTCATGCGCCTCGGCGTTAAAGCCCAGTAAGTCCATTACGCCCATAATGTCTATAGGTTTAGTAGACTTTCGGCGATACATTGCACGCAGGTTGCCAGCGAAATGGTTTCTTAAGATCCAGGAAAGATTCGCCGCCGGGCTATTCTAAATATCTGAAATGGAAAGGTTTACTGAGGTAATCGGTGTTTGAAGATCACAGGGCTTCTCCTGCGAGCGAGATTCTAAGAGACGGGTGAGAGAAACACTTTGCATAGTTTTGCAAATATCTTTGCTCTTAGCCTCTTTTCGAAGGCGTGGCTGCGCTCGAAGAAAGGAGGATCGACACGGGTGGGATGGAAATGAAAAAGCGCGGGAAGGCGGCCTTCCTCCTCCCCGCGCTTTTTTGATTCTAAGGCAGGTAATAACGGAACGACGTGAAGATCATATTGTCGATTCCGTGTGGGTTTGAGGAAACGCCGGAGGTGCCGCTAGCGCCGGACCAAGCATTTTTGGTTATGTAAGAATACTGCGGACCCCACTGGATGCGGCCCTTTTCTCCGCTGTAAACGCGGTACCAGAATCCTATCGTGCCTTCGATGATGACCCGGGTATCCCCAGCGCAATTCGCGAGCGCACCAGGAATAAACCCATTGGATCCGAGCACACTGGTTGTATTGATGGTGCCGCCTGGCGCCGCGATAGGCAGTGTTTCGACGGAGCAACCATCGTTTCGGAACGCTGGAGAACCGTAACCTGCGGTGCCACCCTTGCCGGTTACGAGGTTGGTGTAGGCGTAAGACGCGCGGCTGGCATATTCTCCGCCGGCGTTCATGTAAATATCCAACTTCGGTGTGGGATGAAACTCAAGCGTGCCAAGTGCCTGATAGCTTCTGAGCAGGGCAAGTGTCCCGTCCGGACGTACGGTTGAATCCGGCAAGCCGGCTGTACCGTATCGACCGATTCCGCTTCCACCGAGGAAGTGGACACCGGCATCGAGCTTCTTGTTAAACAGCGGCACGCGAGCGTTTGCGCCAATGCCACCACCCGTTCTACCGTTGTTAAAGGCCGCCGAGGTGGGGTTGGTGGAACCGGTAAGTGCGCATGTTGTGGCTGGGATCGCAGCCGGTAGATTCCCGGGATCTTCACCAGGCAAGGTTGGGAAGGTAAATCCACCATTGGCATAGTAGCAGGGGAAGATACGATCTCGGAAAGTGGAAACCAATCCGAAGAGTTCGTAATGTCCCCAACCTGGATCCAAGGCGGCCTTAAACACGAAGTCCGGTGTTTTGTTATAAGCGTAGGTGCCGGTTGGATTGTAAAGTCCGCTACTCAAGCCCGGAGCACCAATTAAGAAATTGTTGAATGTTGACTCGGTCAAGGTCGACGTGGTCACCGGAGGATCAGGTACGCCTCCGACCGAGCCCCCACCTAAGACTGAGTTAGCCGTGCTGAGGGTAGTGATTGTCGGGTTTCCATGAACCGTCGTGGTGATTGCTGATTCTTCCACCGAAGCAGCCAGCGTGAATTTATCAGCGAAGGTTTTGGCTACGCGCAATCCGTACTGCCGCGCCCAACTGAAGCCGACCGTGTACTGCGGGTCGATCGTCAAAGGCGTAGCTTCCGTGCGGTTATCCACGGCCTTTTTTGTTTCGGTGACCAAGCTCCACATCTGACCGCCAGTGACGCTCCAACCATTATCAAATTTAGCTTGGCCCCAACCTTGACGAAGGCGGAGAACATAGCTGTTGCTCTCATTGTTGTTCGAACTGATTCCGGCGCCGAGAAAGTCAGTCTCGACGTAGCCGGATAGTTTCACAGTGGCAAGTCGGCCCTCGGCTAACATGCTAAGGCGCGACTGGCGCGCGCTGGCATTCCATTCTGTAGTCTGGCTTCCTGAATTGCCTGAGAACGGAACGCTGTTCATCGGAGTGTTGATATCCGCCCCGATTGCTTTATTTCGGAAAACCGTTTCAGCCGCCAGGAATCCGCCGGGAGTAATAGTGATGCCCTTGAAGTGAATAGCCATTGGCGATTCACCGCCGGCCTGACCTTCAACCCTCCCACTTGCTGTTGGGACGCCGGCCACCGGCACGGAAGCAACACCGGCCGTATGGCTGTCTGGTGCGGAGCCATTTACAGAAGCGGCAAAAGCATCAGAAGAATTACTTGAGCTGGAACTCGAACTGACTTCGCTTTCCAACAACTGCATTCTGTGCTGTTGTTCTTTCAATTGCTCGCTCTGGGCTTGCAGCAGTTTGGATTGAGATTCGATGAGCTCGCGGAGTTGCTGAATTTCATTCTCCAGACTAGAAGGCGCCGCAGGTGTTGCGTTTGTTTTTGATGAGTTCGCTGTGTTCACGGTCGCCTCCACAGCAGTCTTGTCCTTTGCCGTAGTGGCGGAAGTGTCGGCGGCTTTGGATGTAGTTGTATCCTTGCCGTCTCCCGGTTTATCGGTTCCTGCCATCGCCGGCGATACGATTATGCCGAGCGCTAAAAGCCACGTTACAAATACTCGCATTCCTTCCTCCTTGGTTTTTGACTTCCAGTCCGTTTTTGGATTGCCGAAGGGTGATCCGATTACCGAATTTCAAGACTAGGTTGTGACCCACACGCGCGAAACCGTCCCCCTGTTGGATCTTGGCTTCGCCTTCCCAGCGAACATAGTCCGAGAATTGCTGTCTCTATCAAACGCGCTGTGATGGGCGAAAATATATTTTCGGCAATCGTTTACAAGAACACGGTACCCACTGGCGCATGAACCTTATTCGTCCTATTTGAATGGTCTGTGACAGGAATGTTAATTGTGCGTTACATACTTTTTCGGCTATCTCTATCCCAATAAAAGGATTTATTCGTGGGCATTCTAGCGGCGAGGAAAGATGCCGCTGGCGGCGTTTACTTGCACGGGCAGTTCAGTCATGCGAAAATTGCGGACGATTCCCGTCCGTGGCGATATCGTCTAAAGGTTAGGACGGAGCCCTCTCAAGGCTCAAATCCGGGTTCGAGTCCCGGTATCGCTACCAATGAATGCGCACCTAGATTTGGTACCTTCCGCAGGGAACCTACCAATCGAAGTGGGCCTGTGAAGATCTGAAGCCAGCGTCTTGGTGTGGTCCTCTTTATTGTAGGTGACAGGATTTAATTCCCTGCTTTTCGAAGTACTGCTGGTGGTATTCTTCGGCCCGATAAAATTCCGAAGCCGGAGCGATCTGGGTCACGATCGCCTTCTTAAACACTCCTTCTTTAGTGAGGACATCCTTTGAAGCGCGGGCGGCTGCTTCCTGCTGGGGATCGTGAAAAAATATAGCTGAGCGATATTGCGAGCCAACATCCGGACCCTGGCGGTTGAGAGTGGTGGGGTCGTGACTCTTCCAGAACACAGCGAGAAGCTCGAGGTAAGAAACTCGCGCGGGATCGAATTCCACTTGCACCGCTTCGGCGTGGCCGGTGCGCCCGCCACAAACGTCCTTGTAAGTAGGATCCTTCATTGTTCCACCGGTGTAACCGACGGTGACCGATGTGACGCCGGGAACCTGACGGAACGCATCTTCGACCCCCCAAAAGCATCCCGCTGCGAATGTAGCCTTGGCCATGATTTCTACTCCTTGGTTTAGTCTGCCGAATCTCTATGTTGCCATATTGCGCGATTGCGGTCGAGCGGTCGCCCCGTTTTCTTATTTTTAGTAAGGCGGCTGAACGTGAAGAAAATTATTCTGAAACCAGAATTGCAGGCCAAGCCTGCGGGCCAGCAGCAGTAGCCGCGGAGCTTTGTTCGAAAATGCTCTTAAGAAAACTGGGAATCTCGAAAACGGCTTGGTTTTTCATTGCCCCGGCGTTTCTACGATAACGAGCCAAGGTTTCCGGTTCGATTAAGATCGCAACGGCCTTATCGATATTTCGAAAATTCGGGAGCACCAGGCCGACCCCGTTTTCGAGGACCCAATCCGCGTTGTAACGCTCTTGTGGGAGCGTCCACGCATTTCGCTCCACAATCACGGCAAGGTGCATGGCCAAGGCTTCGCTTAAACTGCCGGGACCGGGCTTACCAATAAAAAAGTCGGCGAGCTGCATGTAGTAATTTACGCGGCTGGTGAAGCCTTCAATAAAGACCGGAAGACGAAATTTTCTAGCGCGCAGAATAGCAGCAAGTTTTTCATTTTTTCCGCAGATAATGATCAACTGAAGGTGCAGCACCGCGCGATTCAGCCGGTCTGCGATTTTTAGTATTTCCTTCGAGCCGTGTCCGCCGAAGAGAATCAATCCCGTGGGCAGATCGGGACGCAGTCCCAGACGTTTGCGCTCTTCAATGCGATCTTCGACAGGCCGTTCGTAAAATCGCGGATGAAGAATCATTCCGGATGCGCGAAAGATGCGATCGTCGGTGTGACCGCGTTCATGTGCCTGAGCGACGGCGCGCTCCGACCCACACACAAAATATTGCTCTTGATTGCGTTCGATCCAGAAATGTTCGGGATAGTCGGCTACGTCGGTTAATACCGTCACGAATGGACGTCCCGGAAATGCGCGATTAAAACTCTCATACAGTGCGCGATTGAAGTGCGGAACGAAGGACACCAGCATGTTTGGATTGGTCTTTTTCCAGTGACGTTCGAGTAAGCGCAGCGTCGCAGAATGATACGCACGGATAGTGAGCTGAAGGACACGCATCAGCTGAGGACTACCGAGGGTCCAGCCGGTTCGTAGCATATTGTTGTAACAATCCTGGATACGTATCCCTGCGGATTTCTTCAGGATATCCAGTTCATCGAGTAGTTCTTGCAGGTTGGTCAGCTGAATATTCCACGAAAGACCCTGGGATCGGATGGACATTTCAAGCGCTGTGGCGGCGGCGCGGTGGCCTCCACCGGCGTCGAAAAAACAGAACTCAATTCGCTCCATTCGCTCAGTGTTGCAACCAATTTGCTGCGTTTTGCTACAGGAATGTTAAAGTTCCGCGATGGGTGTCCAAAGAGTTAAACAGTTTAATTATCATAAGATTAGCACGAATGTCATATGTCCGTAACGTCCAACTTCTACTCTTGTCGTTGTGAAGTGCGATCTTCACGTCCATTCATACTTTTCCGGAGCCTGTACCACTCCCTTTGTCAAAAATTTCTGCCGAGAATGTTACAGCGATCCCGGAGAGCTGTATGCGCAACTGCGCCGGCGCGGAATGAATTTGTTCACCTTTACCGACCACGACTCGATAGAAGGCTCTGAGAAACTCCGCCACTTGCCGGACTTCTTCGTGAGTGCGGAACTCACCTGCAAGATGCCCAGCGGGACCGAGGCTCACATCGGTGTTTACGACCTGAGCGAGCGGCAACATAACCAACTGCTGCGAAGACGCGGCGATCTGGTCTCCCTGCTGATGTATCTCACCGAACGAAGAATTTTCTTCAGCATCAATCACGTCTTTTCAAGTGTCACGGGGAAGCGCGAGGCGGAGGACTTCGAATGGTTCCAGGAATATTTTCCGGCAGTGGAAACGCGGAACAGCACGATGCTGGAAAGCGCGAACCAATACGCTGCGCGCCTGGCCAGGCGCTGGAACAAAATTTCGATTGGTGGAAGCGACGCGCACGCCCTGCCGTCTGCTGGAACAGCTTACACAGAAGTGCCTGGCGCACGGGACAAAGAGGAATTCTTCGCTGGATTGCGCAACGGGATCGGACGCGTGGCCGGAGAGTCCGGCAGTTTTCGAAAGCTCACTCGCGACGTGTTTCTAATCGCCGGTGAAATGATGCGTGAGAAATCATGGACCGCTCTGCTAGCGCCATTGGGCGTCCTGATTCCGGGAATCACCTATTTGAACTACTACCATGAGAAGAGATTCGGACGTTACTGGGCGAAAGAAATTCTCGGCGAATCGAAAGTGCAAAAGAAATCCCGTTGGTTGCCGGCGCCACAACCTGCGACGGGGGAGTTTATATGACCGTAGCCAAGGCTGTCTGGAACCAGATTCAATCGAACGATCACCG
Source organism: uncultured Acidobacteriota bacterium (assembly GCA_963714785.1). GTDB lineage: Bacteria > Acidobacteriota > Terriglobia > Acidiferrales > UBA7541 > Palsa-295. The sequence continues at coordinate 274,048 of CAVQQE010000010.1, read as the reverse complement.
TCTGATGCGCCGAGTGCATCGATGGCGGGCTCCGCGCTGGTTCCGCATACTTATGATCGTGACCACGCGAATGGGGGATGGCTGGCTTTGGTATGCGCTGGGTTTGATTCTATTGCTGTATGGTGGAGATAGACGTTTCCTGGCTCTTGGCGCCGGAGCATTGTCTGCCGCGGTGGGAATTTTCCTCTTTCGCACGATCAAACGCTTCAATCGCCGCCAACGACCGTGCGAAATCGAACCGCACTGCTGGGCTTCGATCCTCCCTCCGGACAAATATTCTTTTCCCTCCGGACATTCCATCACCGCATTCGCGGTAGCGCTGTCAATCGGACTTTTTTATCCTGACCTGCAGGCCCCTTTGCTGACCGTAGCTTTTCTAATCGCTTCATCGCGGATCATCCTGGGTATGCATTTCCTCAGCGATGTGTTGGCGGGTTCGGCCATTGGCGCGGCGCTGGGATTCGCCAGTTATCATCTCCTCTTAGCCCTCTGATCTCTCACACTCCGAGCATTCTTTCTTTATTCCATGAGGAAATTCAGAAGCTCGCCGCTAACCTTGACGCGCGCGCAGGTTCAAGCGGAGAATTGCGCTCGTCTCCCAGGATGGCCTGAACGGCAAGCGCGGATAAGCAAACAACTGGTAGCAAGGATCCCTTGAAAAACACCAACGACATCGAGACAAAATCCGAACGAGAGAGGGATGCGGCCAACGCTCGAGGCGCATCGAGCTTACTGGGTTCTACCGTAAAGCAGCGCATGGCGGCGGGCAGGGCTTTGCGCGAAAAAGTTCCGCGAACCTCCCATGGGAAATGGAAACCCGCGCCGAATCGCCCCGATCCTATAGAGCTATTAAAGGAGTCGGACCGGGGACGACTGCCGGAGCTATTACCAATTCGCTATGCGCGGATGCGGCGTTCGCCATTTGGATTTTTCCGCGGCGCAGCGGCTTTGATGGCGTTTGACCTGGCGCGAACACCCGTGACCGGTATCCGCGTGCAGGCCTGCGGCGATTGCCACGTCCTTAATTTTGGGGGATTCGGTTCGCCCGAACGCCGGCTCGTTTTCGATATCAATGATTTCGACGAGACACTTCCAGCTCCCTGGGAATGGGATTTGAAACGGCTGGCGACGAGTGTTGTGCTGGCGGGGGGCGACAGGAGTGAGAGCAGCCGCCAATCCGCCGACACTGTACGCCAAATGGTGGCTTCTTATCGCAAGCATATGCGGGCGTATGCGCGGATGCGCGTAATCGACGCATGGTACTCGCACATTGATGCTGAGATTTTCGTGTATGAAGCAAAGACGGCGCGCGACAAAAAACGTTGGGAACAAATCGAGCAACAGGCGCGTCTGCAAACGGCCGAACACATTTTTCCGCGGATCACGGACGTAGAAAAAGGGCATATACGAATGATCGATAAGCCGCCCTTGATGTATCACCCGCGCAATTACGGCAAAGCCAGCAAACATGTCCGCGATATGTTTCACCGGTATAGGCTGACACTGCCCGAAGAGCGCCGGGTGATTCTGGACCGCTACAAAATCGTCGATGTAGCGCGCAAGGTGGTGGGAGTCGGAAGCGTGGGAACACGTTGCGCAGTGGTGTTGATGATGGCGGGAAAGAACGATCCGTTATTTCTCCAATTCAAAGAAGCGCATAATTCGGTGCTGCAGCCTTATGCCGCGAAGAGCCGGTATCTGAATCAGGGAGAGCGAGTGGTGACCGGGCAACGCATGCTGCAATCGGCGAGCGATGTATTTCTTGGCTGGACGCGCGACGAAGGTCATGACTATTATTTCAGGCAGCTTCGCGATATGAAGATGTCCGTTCCGCTGGAACCGATGACGAAAACAAGCTGGCAGGAATATGTGGAAGTTTGCGGATGGGTGCTGGCGCGAGCGCACGCGCGTACTGGCGATGCGGCCCAAATTGGAGGATATGCGGGAAAGAAAGATACGCTCGATCGCGCCATCGCAAAATTCGCGATTACCTACGCAGAACAAACGGAACGCGATCATGAAGCCCTGGTGAAGGCGATTAAAGCGGGACGATTACGTGCCAGCAACGAAGATTTCGCCTGAGGGTAATTCACAGATCGAGAGGAAAGGGATTTTCACCGGTGATTAAACGCGCAGAGCGATCGAAGGTGATGTAAAGCCAAGCCCACTGCAGCAAAACCAGCAGACGGTTTTGAAATTGTACGATGTAGAGCAGGTGAATGAAGATCCAGATTAGCCACGCAGGCAGCCCCGAAATTTGGAGCCAGTTTAAATCCGCAACGGCTGCGCCTCGACCGATCGTTGCCAGATTTCCCTTATCGAAGTAATGAAAGGGCGGCAATTTCTTGTTCTGCAGGCGCGCCCGAATTACTTTCCCGACGTAGTGGCCTTGCTGAATGGCCGGTTGGGCGACACCTGGAAGCGGTTTGCCCGTCTGGTGGCTGAAATTGGCAAGGTCGCCGATAACAAAAATTTCTGGATGTCCGGGAACGCTCAGATCCGAATTTACGAGCACGCGGCCGAATTTGTCGACCGGTGCGCCCGCTTTTTTAGAAAGAATAATACCCAGAGGAGAAGCTAGAACTCCGGCAGCCCAAAGAACAGTACGAGTAGGGATCGAGTCCGTGCGATCGCCGTCGCGAATGGTTACGGAATCGGCTTTCACGTCGGTGACCATAGCGCCAGTGCGAACCGTTACGCCCAAACGCACGAGCATTTTGCGCGCAGCTTCGGAAAGTTTGGGTGGATAAGTGGGCAGCGCGCGATCAGTTCCTTCGACCAAGATGATCTGCGTTTTTGCAGGATCGATGTCGCGAAAATCATGGGTAAGCGTGTCATGAGCAATTTCACCTAGTGCGCCGGCTAACTCCGCGCCAGTAGGTCCGCCACCGACAATTACAAACGTCATCCAGGCCTTCAGCTTCGCAGGATCCGGTTCGCGTTCAGCAGCTTCGAAAGCGAGAAGAATGCGGCGGCGCATCGCGGTAGCGTCTTCCACCGTTTTCAGACCAGGAGCGAACCTTTCCCATTCGTCATGGCCGAAATATTGGTGGGTAGATCCGGTGGCGACTATCAAGGTGTCATACGGCACGTCGCCATCACTCAAAATAACGCGGCGATTGGGCGCGTCTATATCTACGGCTTCAGCAAGCAATACCTTCGTGTTTTTCTGCCGGCGCAGAATCTGCCGCAGCGGAGCAGCGATATTCGCCGGAGAAAGAGAGCCTGTGGCCACTTGGTACAGAAGCGGTTGAAAAAGATGGTAATTACAGCGATCGAGGAGAGTTACTTCTACCGGAGCGTTTTTCAGCGCGAGCGCAGCACTGAGCCCGCCAAAACCGCCGCCGAGGATCACTACTCGATATCGCTCCATGCTTTCGAAATCTCTTAGTCATTTGATGTGCTGATTACTGACAGGACTCCAGAGGATGGCACAAAAGGACCGTTTGCGGACAGCGGAGTTCTGGAGTGGTCGAAAATGATTGGCGTCGGGAGCTTCGATCATGGATTGCCTTTACCGAAGCTCCCCGCCATCAAGGTTATTTATTAAGCGCGCGCAGCTCTGGACTTCTGTCTGCGAGCGTTGACGTCTTGTTCATCTTCGTCAGAGCCCTCAGCGTTTACGGCTTCCACGTTGATGGTGCCCGCGAGTTCGGTTAACTTCTGGTCCGTTTCTTTCTCTTCTTCCAGAGTCTGTTCGAGAAGTTCAACGGCTCGATCGTGGCCAAGCAGCTCGGCATAGGTGCGAACTGTGCCGTAGGCCGCGATTTCGTAGTGCTCGACGCGTTGGGCGGCAGAAATCATGGCTGCGTCCAACACATCGTCTTCAAACTCATCCATCATTTCCTTGCCTTCTTCAATGAGCCCTTCCATGCCGGCACACTTTTTGCCGGTTGGTTTCTCGCCGAGCTCGCTGCAAATCTCCTCAATGCGGCGGGCATGTTCTTTCGTTTGCTCCCAGTGGTGTTCGAATCCGGCGCGAAGGTCGTCGGATGTAGCAGCTTTAGCCATTTTCGGCAGGGTCTTGATCAGCTGATTTTCGGCGCTATAGAGATCTTTCAATTCATCAACAAATAGTTCCTGTAGAGCTTTGTGTTCCATGATGAGTCTCCTTGTAAAAGTGAATTGTCTTTCGAAATTTTTCCGGGCCCCGATGCGCCGCCAATTCAAGTGCGGACACCGCCGAGCCGGTCCGCAGCAAGGAGGATACGTAGCGGCCCACAGGCGGGCCATAAGGTGATGTCATTAGAAGGGAAAACAGATTGCCGTAGTACGAGTCTAGGGGAGACTACTGTTCAGGAAGTTTGTCTTCTAATTCACTGGCCAACTTGTGGACATCGGTGATGTTAGCGAAACCCTGTAGCTCCTGCTTCGACGAAGCTACATCTACGCCCATGTGTTGACACATCTTCTGCTGCATCTCCAGCATGGTTGTGAGCTCCTGCTCAGCCAGCATGCTGACCTGAAGATCCAGGTGAGAGCGCCTTTCGGCTTGGCGCGTCATGCGATTCTGGCTAATTAAGACAAAAATAGTGAGCACAACGCTCTCGGAGGAAATAACCAGGGCCAGGATGCCAAACGGGAATGGATCGAAAGGCTTTACGCCAGGAATCAGGTTCAAGTTAATCGCGCTCCACGCCAGCACGAGAAGGATTTGCAATAACAGGAAAGCCACGCTGCCAATGAACCTGGCGATGGCTTCGCTTATACGCTCCGCTGCGGTTCGGCGCTCGAGCGCGTCCTGCTCCAACTTCGCAATAGCTTCGATGTTGTACTGCGTGGGGTTTCTTTTGGCTTGATCGGGCAAGACGCTTGGCATATGGGATCCAAACTACCAGGCTGGGAAGGGATCTACGGAGATATTTTACGCTACCGTTGCCTTCGAATGGCAAAGCAGATGCAATCCGACCCCACAGATAGAACCGTGAAGGGGGCGGGTCATCCGGCCTTTCGTCCCTGTTTTCTTTCCGTCTTCGGCCCCCGAACAACTGTGGGCTTCTTTTCCGCTGCCACTGCTGACTTATTCGCGAGACTTTTCTTCAGCGCTTCCATTAAATCTATAACCGGGGTTTTCGAGGCTGCGTGCGGGACGACCGCGATCTTGCGGCCGCTGGCCTTGGCATCAATCAACTCCTGCAAGCTATTCTGATAAGTATCCTGGTACTTCCCGGGTTCAAATGGCGCTGCCAAACTTTCGATGAGCTGCTCAGCGAGGGTCCGCTCCTGTTCTTTAATCTGAGCCTTGTCGGTGTGACCGTATTCGGCGGCAGGACGGATCTCATTGTTATAGAACATGGTGTGAAGCGTGAGGCCACGCTCGCGCGGACGAATGATCACGATGTATTCCCGGTTGTACATGGCGATTTTCGCGATCCCCGCGTACCCGGATTTTTCCATAGCTTCCATTAGAAGTTGATAGGCCCGCTGTCCAGGTTCTTCCGGGATGACGTAATAGGATGCGTCGAAATAGACCGGGTCGATTTCGTCGAGCTTGACGAATTCGAGGATATCCATAGTTCGCGCGGTTTCCGGCTCAACTTCGTCTAGTTCTTCCTGTGAGAAGAGAAGATACTGCCCCTTTTCGTACTCATAGCCCTTTTCTACCTCAGAACGCTCCACCGTTCTGTCGCACGTTGGGCAGAACAAAGGCTGCTTCAAGCGCGTGTGGCACACTTTATGCAACTGATTGAAGCTAATTCGCTCTGTGCGCGCAGCAGGTGAAAGCCGAATAGGGATGGATATGAGGCCAAACGTCAGATAGCCTTTCCAAGATGAACTGGGCATACATCACTCCGAAAAGGGGTTGGAGCACCGTGCTCGGTCTGCAGCGAGACTAACGCCAGAGACCGGGCACGTCAATGCTCCTGTGCGCAAGCCGACGTGAAAGGGTTATAAACGGTCTGCGAGTATAAGTATGACTAAAATGATGAGGATGAGTCCGAGGCCACCGCTCGGATAGTAACCCCAGCCCGCGCTATACGGCCAGGTAGGCAGTGACCCGAGCAACAACAAGACAACGATCACGATTAGAATGGTCCTGAGCATGGGGCCTTTCTCCTTTGTTCGATTCCATCTAGTTTCGATGCCAATCGGCGCAAACGGCTAAAAGCAGGCGCCATTCTGGACGGCGGCGTACTATAGGGTCCTTTGAGAGAAATTCGCCATGCTGGGAAACCTGTAGACGTGAAGCAGAGTTGCTGTAGTTAAATTCCGATTAACCTCGCCAATTCCGGAGATTTACAGCCAAGATTAAACAGACGGCGACGCGACGCGACTGAGAGGGCTGGAAGGAGATCGAAGCCGGACTAATTTGTCGCCGCTTTTTTCGGGTAGAACGTCTTGCCGCTCAGGAGAAGTTTCGCTACTTCGACTAATTCCTCGCCGCCTTTTGCTTTGGATAGATACCCATGCGCACCCGAGGAAAGAATCTCGCGAACGGTCTGGTCCGACTCGTGAACGCTAAAAACTAATACGCGCGTTTTCGGGCAATCGCGCACAATCCGCCGCACGGCGGCAATTCCGTTAAGAACAGGCATATTTATGTCGAGGATGATGAGGTCAGGGTTCAGCGCAATAGCTTTCTCAATAACCTCTTGACCGTTGATCGCTTCGCCGCATACCTCCCAATTCTTCTCTGACTCGAGCATAGTTCGTATGCCCCGCCGCAAGACCTCGTGGTCATCGGCAATTAGAATTCGACTCCGAGGACCGATGCCTGGCTGGAGATCGCCGTTGGATTTGAATGACCGCTCGCCGGGGCGTCCATCCGATGTAGCGGATTCAGCCCGTTGTTCGCAGATGGGCAACGTGGCGGTTACTAGTGTTCCCTGAGTCGGGCGTGAAGTGACTTCCAAGCGTCCCGAAAGCTGACGCATGCGTTCTTTCATACCCTGAATGCCGACTCCCAGCGGGGCAACGGAATTGCGGGACGACTTCAGGATTTCCGCACGGATTCCCTTTCCATGATCGCCGATCTGCAGTTTCACTTCCGCGCCGACGCGCGTAACATGTATGAAGGCGGTGGAACTCTCCGCGTAACGATGGACGTTCGTCAAGCTTTCCTGAATTATGCGGAACAATGTGGTTTCCACATCCGCAGGCAGACGCGGAAAATCGCGAGCGATGTCCACTTCGACATGAATTCCGGTCCGTTTTTCGAACCCTTGCGTGTACCAATGCACGGCCGATGAAAGGCCAAGCTCATCAAGCAGCGGCGGATGCAAGAGATATGAAAGAGTCCGAATTTCTTCGCTCACCTGGCTGGTCAACTGTTGGCATTCGACCACAGCGATCTTAGTGGCGGGATCGGTTGCCGCGTTGTTCAGTTGAGATAATACGATGGACTGGAAGGCGAGCTTCTGGCCGGTAATGTCGTGAAGGTCGCGAGCAATGTGCCGCCGTTCTTCGTCCTGAAGCTGAAGCAGCCGGCTGGAAAGTTGGCGCAGCGCTTCTCCATTAGCTTTTAGAGCTTCGTTCGCTTCCGCCAACTCCGTCAATTCCGTAGCCACAACGCAAATGGTTTGCGGAATGGAATTCTTCACGGCGCTTAAGGAAAATTGGATCAGGCGAGGACGGCCTTCTTCAGTTTCCAGACTAATTTCGCCTTTCGTATTTTCACTCAGGCTTTCCTGGATTAAACCCCAGAGCTTTTCGCGCCCAGACGGCGGAACGTGGCTTTGCAGTGGCATGCCAATAAATTTCTCGAGAGGTACATTCAGAAACTCTGCGAAACGCGCATTGGCGTAGAGAACTGTGCCTTCGGCATCCAGAGTAGCGGCCCCTTCGTTGATTGTCTCCACCAGCACTCGGTAGGGATGCTCGGCGCCCTGCAAGGTGAAGACCTGATCGCCCGTCGGTGCGCTGATTACCAGAGCGTCCACGGTACCCTGGCGAATTGCCGTCAGAGTGTCTTCAAGCTCCTGCACACGAGCCTGCAAAACTTTATTGCGAGCCCCTGAGGATTTTCTTTTGGAAACTTTAGAAGGTCTTTTTCTGTTCGGCATAGCACTATGCCTTCTCGTCCTTTATATCCAGTCCGATCATCACTTGTTTACGGTTGGAGAGGTCGCCGACAAGCTTGCGTAAAGGTAGAGGGAGCATTTTTATTAAAGTGGGAGCTGCGATAATTTGTGCTTCGCGCGCCAGTTCGGGTTGCTGATAAATATCAACGACGTCGAGCTCGAATCTTCCCGCGAGGTATTCATCGCAAACATCTTTCAGGTTTTGCAAGGAGGAGGCCGAACGTGGGGTTTGACCGGTGACGTACAAGCGTAATCGGTACATTTTTTTGGAAGCGATCGACTTGCGCGAGCGTGTGCTTGAATTCTTCGCTTCAGATTTGGATTTCAAATTATGCTCCCGCATCCTTCTCCGCATTCCCGACTTGTAAGCCGCGAAGGTCCAGCCCAACTAAGACGCGCTCGGTATCCGAGAGGTCACCGATTATTTTGCGTATTGGCTTTGGAAGGTTACGTACCAGCGTGGGTATGGCGAGAATCTGGTCACCCTGCGCCAGTTGGGGATTCTTCATTAAGTCTATTACCTCTATGCGATACCGCCCCTCTAGGTGCGTGGCGCAGATGCGCTTCAGATTGGACAAGGCGGCCAGCGATTTCGGTGTTTGGCCCGCCACATACAGCCGAAGCTGGAAATGATTATCTGCCGAGGCCGTCGGTTCTTTGGCGTTCTTTTTCATCGCGCACCTCGTGAAGACCGGCGTGTTAGTCCTGCCGTGCGCCGGTTTTCCTTGCTACGCTCGCTTTGGGAAACGGCTGCTTGATCGTCAAGCTGAGGTTCTCGTTCCCGATCGCGGTAGGCGAGCAATGCATCGGCCGGACCTAATTTTATGCCCTGCGAAGTTATAAGCATTTCGCGAAGTTGAGGGGAATGCGCCATGCCGCGGGCCTTCAGGACGAAAAGCCCGCGGTGCCTCCTTCCAAAAAGTTCCGTGTAGCGCAACAACACCCAAGTGTCGATTAAAGAGGATATCCCCACCTCGCTTTCCGCAATCTCGCCCACATTGGAAAGACTGGTGAATACCGAAGTAACTCCTTTTTCTTTCAGAAAATCCATCAGCCGCATCAGCATGGAATGAACGTCTTTTTCTGTACTCGCGGTAATCAAATTTGTGATGGGGTCGATAATGATGTTAGAAGGCTTGTACGTTTCGATGAGCTCGTGGATGCGAAGCAGGTGCATTTCCATCCCATATTGCGTGGGGCGCCAAGCCCGATGGACCAATAGCCCTTTCTTTACTAAAGGTTCAAAATTGATGCCCACGGACTTCACGTTTCTCGTGATCTGGTCCATGGATTCTTCAAAGCCGAGAAATAGACAGCGCTCGCCCCTCTTACACGTGGCCTCGGCGAAGCTGGCGGCCAATATCGTCTTGCCGCAGCCTGCTGCGCCGCTAATCAGAACGCTGGATCCCCGAAAGTAGCCTTTTCGCTCCAGCATGTCGTCCAGATCCGGAACTCCCGTTGGAACGCGCTGATTCGAAACTTTATGCTGCAGTTCCATGGAGGTGACGGGCAAGACCGACATGCCGTTCTCATCGATCAAGAAAGGATATTCATCGTTACCGTGCTTGGTGCCGCGGTATTTAACGATGCGCACGCGCCGCGTGGAAATTTGTTCAGTAATGCGGTGATCCAAAAGGATGACGCAATCGGAAACGTATTCTTCCAGGCCATGGCGAGTAAGAGTGCCTTCGCCCTTTTCCGCTGTGACGATGGTAGTGAGGCCTTTTTGCTTCAGCCAACGGAAAAGGCGGCGAATTTCGGCGCGAAGAATTCCCGGATTGCTGAATCCCGAGAACAGAGCCTCAAGCGTGTCGAGCATCACTCGCTTGGCCCCTACCGAATCGACGGCGTGCTGCAAGCGTATGAATAAGCCCTCCAGGTCGTACTCGCCGGTTTCTTGGATCTCGCTAGGCTCGACATACACAAAATCAAGGGAAAGTTTCTTGCGCTCAGCCAGATCCTTCAGGTCAAAACCCAGAGACGCGACGTTGCAGGCCATCTCCTCGGGGGTTTCCTCGAAAGCTATTAGGACGCCCGGTTCGTTGAACTCCGTGGCGCCGCGGACCAGGAATTCCATTCCTAACATGGTTTTACCGCAACCCGGGCCGCCGCACACGATCGTGGTCCGGCCCTTCGGGAGACCGCCGCCACTGATTTGATCCAGTCCAATGACGCCGGTAGGCGTCTTTTCGAGCGTAGGAATATTGTGGTGCGCGGTAGAATTTCGTCGTGCCATTTAATCTTGCCTCGGATGGAACTGAACGTCGCGCTGGATATAGCGCCGACGATAAGAGCTGGGAGTTTATGGTACTGAAAACGTGAAGTTCAAGCAAGGTCGGCCACAACACGTCACCGCATTCGGTGTATTCCAGACTTTTTTTCTGCAATAAACTATAGAATGATGCGCTGGATCGTAAACATATGAATGTAAATCGAATAGTTTCGGCACTCATGGGGCTGCTGGTGTTGGTTTATGTAGCTGACTGGATTTCTTTCGCACGACGGTCCAGTAACGCTCTGGGATCGGTAACTTATTACTATGCGAGCGCGAATAAGGGCGGCCGAGCGGAAGTTTATTTCGACCAGCCGCAAACCGAAGTGTGTGCAAAATCAATTTTTCCCCATTCAGGGTACAGTCCTTGCTGGTACTCCAGCCGAAAAAGCAACATAAGAACTATCAACTGAAGCGTTTCGAAAATAGAATCCGCAGTTTCGTCCTCGGAAATCCGTAGTAGGCTGTTTGGTGTTTATATGACTCCGCCAATGGTCGGAAAGCTTAATGAACTTGTCTCCCAACAAAAATGGGAGTCCGCGATCGAGCTTCTTCAGGGTCTAAGCGCCAGCGACTCCGCTGATTTGATCATGGCTATGAGGTTCGAAGAGCAGCAGGCTCTGTTTCGCCGGTTGCCGATTCCGTTTGCCGCCTCAATCGTGAATCGTCTTCCCTATTTCCATGCATACGTCCTGCTTCACGCGCGTCCCCTTCACGAAATGGCCGCGATAGTAGAAGCGATGAGCCAAGCGGAACGCGATCATTTTCTGGACGCTCTTCCTGAAGAAGCCTGGAATTCCTTGATGGACGAGCTTGCGGACGCAGGTTCCACCGCCGCGCCGCACTCCGAGCAAATCTCCGCAGCGGCGCAGGAGAAGGAAGTCGCTGCGAGGGTTGCAGCAGACGACAAACCGATTATTGAAGCGCGCGGAATTTCAAAAAGTTTTGCGCAAAAGGATGGAAGCGAAATTCAAGTGATCGCCCCAGTGGATTTATCAGTGGAACCGAACACGATCATCGCGTTACTAGGTCCTTCTGGAAGCGGGAAATCCACGCTGTTGCGCATGCTCACGGGCCTGGCAGCTCCCACGTCCGGCGAAGTTCGGTGGCATGGAGCGCCGGTCGGAGCGTGCAGCCCAAACGTCGCCATTGTGTTTCAAAGTTTTGCTTTATTTCCCTGGCTCACAGTGCTGGAAAACGTGGAATCGCCGTTGCTAGCGCGCGGCATGGTGCATGAAGAACGGCACCGGCGGGCGCTGAAGGCCATCGATGCGGTAGGTTTGAAAAATTTCGAAACCGCGTATCCCAAGGAGCTGTCGGGCGGTATGAAACAGCGTGTAGGCTTCGCGCGCGCCTTGGCCGTGGAACCGGAAGTCCTTTTCATGGATGAGCCGTTTTCAGCCTTGGACGTACTTACTGCGGAAAACTTGCGCGGCGACTTGATGGATTTGTGGCTGGCGAAGAAAATCCCGACGCGCAGTATTTTTATCGTGACTCACAATATTGAAGAGGCCGTGCTGCTGGCAGACCGTGTAATTGTACTGGGGCGCAATCCAGCGCGAATCCGCGCGGATTTTCGCATTGCGCTGCCCCAGCCGAGGGACCGGAAGTCCGCGGCGTTCTTCCCCTACGTTGACTACATTTACAAAGTAATGACCAAGCCGGAGCTCACGCTCGCGCCGCCTTCAGCTACGGCTAAACAACCGATTCCGTTGCTTCCACACGCGCGGCCGGGTGGCGTGGCAGGTTTGCTCGAACTCTTGATCGATCGCGGTGGCGAAGAAGATCTTTATCACGTGGCTGAAACGCTTTTGCTGGAGGTGGACGACCTGCTCCCGATTCTAGATGCCGCGGTCATGCTTGGATTTGCTACCGCACATGAAGGAGATGTGAAGATTACTCCACCGGGGAGAGCTTTTGCTGAGGAGGACATTTCTAGCCGAAGGCGTCTGTTCCGCGAAGCGTTGACTCGTGCGCCATTGATGCAACAAATCGTCACTGCGCTCGAGAGTAAGTCAGACCACACCATGCCGCTGGAATTTTTCCGTGATTTGCTGGATGAGCGATTGCCCGCGCATGACGTGGAGCAGCAAATTGAAACTGCGTTGAACTGGGGACGTTATGCGGACATCTTCACCTACGACTCCGAAAGCGACCGCCTGCGGTTGATTCAACCTGGAGAAACCGCAGACTCCCAGGAAGCCGCTCGCTTGCACTGATGGCGCACAACAAAACAGCAGCGCGAGTTTTAACCTGGGGGACGATTCCCAGGACCGTACCTTCTATTTTGCAAGACCTGCCGGTTATTTGCGCAGGACTCGCCTTATTTTATGCGTTACTGTCCCTGACTCACTACTGGATGGCTCCGGCAAACGCGCAAACAGCAATCGAGTTGCAGGTGAGCGCGTTGCCGAAATATGCGATGTTTTCCGTTCTACGTATAGCCATCGCGTATGTATTCAGCTTGTTATTTACGCTGGTGTACGGATACGTCGCGGCATACAACGTGAAAGCCGAAAAGTTCCTGATTCCCTTGCTGGATACGCTTCAGTCCATTCCGGTATTGAGTTTTCTTCCAGGCGTGATGCTCGCTATGGTTGCGCTCTTTCCCACTAGACAGCTCGGCGTGGAACTCGGCTCGATCCTTCTTATTTTTACTGGGCAGGTTTGGAACATGACTTTCAGCTTTTATTCTTCGCTGAAAAGTATTCCGCGAGAAATGCGAGAGGTAGCCGAGATCTATCGCTGGAGCTGGTGGCAGAGATTTACGCAGATGGAACTGCCATATGCGGCCATTGGCCTGGTATGGAATTCCATGATGTCGGTGGCGGGCGGCTGGTTTTTTCTGATGGCTTGCGAAATGTTTGTTTTGGGGAATCGCGATTTACGTCTTCCGGGCCTGGGTTCGTATCTGCAAACGGCAGCCAATGCTGGCGACATGCGAGCGATCGCCTGGGGACTCGGCGTGATGATCGGAATTATCGTGATGATCGATCAGCTAATCTGGCGTCCGGTGATTGCCTGGACCGAAAAATTCAAATTCGAACAAGTGGAATCTGTGGACACCCCGCATTCTTTTGTTCTAGACCTGCTCAGGCGATCGAGAGTTTTGCCCTTCGTGGCACGCATATCGTTGATACCGGCGCGAGAATATCTCGGTTTGTTTTTTGCGAAGAGACGCGCCGCATCTATAACAAAACAAAATACTGGCGCTGTGGGCACTTGGATATCGCGGCTACTTTTGGGTGCGATCTTGGTGGGCGTGGCATCTGCGTTCATGAAGATGAGCATTTTGCTGGCCGGCCTTACGAAAACAGAAGTGCGCGGAATTTTTGTCGGAGCCGGTGCTACATTTCTCCGTGTGGGCCTCACTTTAGTGCTCGCGGGGCTGTGGACGATTCCCGTGGGCATCATCGTCGGGCTGAAGCCGAAGCTTTCGGCAATTGCACAACCAATCGCGCAGATTGCCGCATCCGTCCCGGCCACAGCACTATTCCCCATCATCCTTCTTGTTCTCATTAGGGTCGGAGGCGGACTCGGTGTCGGGTCGATCGTGCTGCTGCTGTTGGGGACGCAGTGGTACATCCTATTCAATGTGATCGCTGGAGCCATGGCAATACCCACGGATTTGAAAGAAGTATGTAATGTTTTTCGTTTCGACAAACTGGAGCGCTGGCGCGAACTGTACTTGCCGGGAATTTTCCCCTACCTGATCACCGGATTTGTCACCGCTTCTGGCGGCGCCTGGAACGCAAGCATCATCGCCGAATATTTTCGCTTCAAGAGCCAGACCTATACCGTGAGGGGTCTTGGGTCGGTAATTAGTGCCGCGGCGGACTCCGGAAATTCCCGTGTGCTGATTGCGGCCACGATTTTGATGGCGGCAATGGTAGTCACCATCAATCGCCTGCTCTGGCGAAGGTTATACGCGTTGGCCACAACGAAATTCAAACTCGAAGGCTAGCTTCTCCACATAAAACTCGCCAGACATCTTCCTTGTAAGCCAGGTTGATCGGCCGAAGACGCTCAAGCGCGCGGGACTGATGTCTCCTTAATAAAAAAAGGAGACCAGCGAAAGAATTGATCTGTGGCCGTCTACGTTAAATTGGATCAGGATTTTCCGATCTTTGCTCTGTGCGTTAAAATAGACTTGTTCGCTGCTGGAATATTTGCCGCCCGCGAAATCGTATTGGTCTGCACGCTGAAGGACTTCGCCGACATCCAGGTCATCCGCGCGGGACGCGAATACTTTGAAGCCGATGATTCGGCGTTCCGGATTAAGTAGGAACTCAGCGCGTTTACAAAAGGCCGGTGCATCAGGAGAGGCCAAAATGAGGTCCTCGGGTGTGCCGGAAACTTTTGCGGTTCCAGAATTGGATTTTGCGAGCGCTTCTTCGGGCGAGAGATGCGCAAAACCTGCATACACCGGAGTCACGCTGCACAAAAGAATGTCATTAAGGCTCCACCTCTTCACCTGTTCTTCCATCTGCTGACGAAGTTCTTCGATCAAATCCTTGGTAGCCCCGCGCACGCGCAGGCTGCCCCAGCGCCTTGAATCAGTCCACAGAGTTTGGCCTGTGTTCGGGTCAATGACAGTCATGATCGTGAAGTCGACTTTAACTGGCCGGTCATCGGGGCCATCGCGAGTGACGTAGTCTCCCAAGTACGGGTTCCCGGAAAAGAGAAAGACCAGATCAGTTTGGCGGCGCTGTTGCGAGATTTGAAAGCGTCCCCAGCTTTGGAGTTTCTGCAGAGCAATGTCCCGCGCGACGGCCAATCCTCGTGGACAGACGCAATCCACGTAAACGGAATTTGCCTGCATGATTTTGGCCGGCAGAGGAGGGCGCTCAGTTTTCTTGGCAAGCGCCGAGGGAATCAAAACTGCGGCACAAAAAAGAATCCCAAAAAGTCGGATGAACTTTCTCATCAATGTCGCGTCTAAATTGTACCGTAGAGCGTCCAGCCCGAAGATCGAGACCATTTTAGGCCGAGTCGCCGGCCGACAAAAACATTTCTTGATTCCTTGCTGCGCCTGCTGACCGGCACTAGCCCTGAAGTGGAATAATCCGGGCTCGATACTCCTTCGTATCATTTTTGTGGGATAGTCGGAGTACTCGTTCTGTAGGATAGCCTCAGGCTTCAAAGGCATACTCGCTAAGCGGTGCTTAAACCGAACGGCATCCTCCAAGGTCCATAGAACCTTAGCGTTATGTCATTACGAAATCCTTATGCCTTACTTATGACTCCCTGATGCCTGCTCGACTAGGCTGAAACCATCGTTCGTCCCTATCTGCGCCTGTTGAGATACCAAGTGCGCAGTTAGAAGGAGGCGATCGATATGACTGGAATCATATTTTTAGTTACATACGGGATTCTGTGCGGATTTTACGTCCATGTGTTAGTCCACCTTCACCGGGAATACCATCGGCTAAGCACTCGCAAGAATCATATGCAGTCTTATTTCTACCGTGCGGCATTGGATTCGGAGAACGCTTGGATCGAGAAGATCGCTGGGTACCGAAGCTCGCGGAAACAAGCCTTGATGGATCTCGTGTTCGGCATGGGAGGTTTGGCTGCTTTGTTTGCGGGAATCGAACTTTTCAATTTGCTGCTGACCTGGCATTGATCGGTAGCTTTAGCTTTAGATTTAGAAAAAAACTCAGAGTTGGGCCCACAGGGTCATCAAAATTGACATCGTGAGCACGGCAAAATTCTTAAAGTATTGTCTGGCTTAGACCAGAAAGGTTTGGATACAAAGATGAAACTAAAAATGTTGCGCTCAACAGCTTTGGCAGTTTGCAATGTAGTGGTCGTGCTAGGGGTGGTTTTTGCCGCGCTAACACCAACTTTCGCTCAGAATGTCGTCGATAGCCAGAAGGGCTCTGAAGGTTCCGGCGGTCAAGCAGCGGTTACCCAAGCGAGCGATCAGCAAATACCACCCGCCGTGGCAAAAAAGCTAGAGGCTATGGAAGCTCGCATCGAGCAGCTCGAGGCGGAACTCAAAGCTCGCCCCGCCCAAGCCCCACTATCGGCAAAAGCTTCGGCACCGATCCCCTCTGCCGCCATGGCAGCTCCTGCTCCTACCCCTTCGGCCCTGAGTTCCACGTCGGCGACTACTCAGCCCCAAGGCGAACTGACCGCTACACAAGCGACGGCTGCACCACCGGGAAAAGAAGAGCCGTTCTCCGATGCGGACTGGACCTGGCTAAACGGTAACCCACGCACGAAAGATATCTTTTGGGATACGAAATTCTTCACTCCGGAGATTCGAGTCGACACCAATTATGTCTTTGACTTCAATCATCCGACCGATCACTCGATCGGTGGGTCGAGCGAACTTTTTCGGTCACAAGAAGTGCAACTCGAACAGCTCGGTATCGGCGGCGATTTCCACTGGGATAATGTTCGCGGCAGATTGATGACCCAGTTTGGAATGTACTCGGCTACCACGCCACGCAATGATCCCAGCCCGGGACACGGACAGTGGGATCTCGTTAGCGCATACCGCTACCTGTCGGAAGCATACGGCGGCTACCATTTCAACGTATTGCACGGAGTCAACGTTGACGCGGGGATCTTCCTCTCCTACATCGGCCTGTTCAGTTATTACAACTTCGACAATTGGGCCTACCAGCCGTCTTACGTTTCGTCCAATACCCCCTGGTTTTTCACCGGCGTGCGAGTGCAGATTTTCCCAACAAAGCATTTGAAGATCGAGCCGTGGTTTATTAACGGCTGGCAATCATACGCTTCCGCCAATCACACACCCGGACTTGGCGGTCAACTTAAGTGGACTCCTAAACCGTGGATCAACATCATCTCGAACAATTATGGCCTAGGGCAGGACGATCTATTCGTACCAGGTCGCAGCCGCATTCACACTGACAACAGCGTGGAAGTGAAGTATTTCGACCGGCCTGACAGGACGCTCGACAAGATGGCGTTTTCTCTGACCGGCGATCTAGGGTGTGAGTATGGCAGCGGCGTGAGTTGCTACGGCGATCGCAAAGGCGGACCTAAGCAAAGCTTTATAGGCTATATGGCCTATAACCGTTTCTGGTTCCACAAGGATACATTTGGGTTAACTCTGGGCGGCGGCCAAATCAATAATCCGGGGCGGTATCTGGTGCTGTTGCCGCCCATCAATGGCGAATCCGCCATTACGGCGTCAACGAATTCTCCTTACTTTACCGAGAATCCCGGAAACCCATTTAAGGCTTGGGACTCCTCGATCACGTTCGACTACATGCCGAAGCAGTACATCACGTTCCGCTGGGAATATGACTATCGCCACGCAAACGTGCCGTACTGGTCCGGCCGCGGCGGGATTACGCCTCCAGGTGGAAATAACGGCTCCCCGACAGACTTCGCTTGCATCACTGGCGTCTCATCGGGACAGACAACCCTACCAGCCGCCGAACAAGCGTGCGGCGGCGGGATTAGCAGCGTCTGGTTCCCGGATCTTCGCAGAGACGAGTCTTTCATCGACATGTCCATCATGGTGAAGTTCTAATGCATGACTTTGTTTTCGTGATGTGCGCGATTGGATTTTTCGTCGTGGCGATTGTGTACGTGTGGGGTTGTGAACGGCTGAAGTAGGGAGCGAGAACGATGTTGGGAAACGTAATTTTGTTGGGAGTTTGCGTGCTGTTGTTCGTGTATCTGGTAGCGGCACTACTGTGGCCGGAGAAGTTCTAACTATGACTGCAAATGGATGGTTTCAAATCGGTCTGTTCTTGCTGGTGATTTTCGCGCTTACAAAGCCCATGGGCGCGTACATGGCCCGAGTGTTCAATGGGGAGAAAACCTTTCTCGACGGTCTAATGCGTCCGCTTGAACGAGCACTGTACCGGCTCGTGGGTGTCGATGAGCGCCACGAGATGCGCTGGACGGAATATGCCATCTCCATGCTTCTCTTCAGCGGTGTTTCCATGATTCTTCTCTACGTAATCGAGCGTTTTCAGGCTCAGCTGCCCTGGAATCCGCAACACTGGCCTAACCTCCCGCCGGATTTGGCGTTTAACACCGCCGCCTCATTCACCACCAACACAAACTGGCAAACCTATTCGGGTGAAACGACCATGAGTTATTTCACTCAGATGGCTGGGCTTGCCTATCACAACTTCATGTCCGCCGCGACCGGCATAGCCTTGGCCATCGCAGTGATTCGTGGAATCGCGCGACGGGAGAAAGAAACAATTGGAAATTTCTGGGTGGATCTTACGCGCGCGAACTTGTGGGTTCTGCTGCCTTCCTGCGTGTTAATTGCGCTGTTTTTTGTGTCCCAAGGAATGATTCAGAATTTGAAGCCGTACGTTACCACACAGCTTTTGGATCCGCAGACGGCGCAAGTGACTGGCGCAGACGGGAAAACGACGCACCAGAAAATTACAACGCAGTTGATCCCGCAGGGACCGGTGGCGTCGCAAGAAGCCATCAAGATGTTTGGCACCAATGGCGGCGGTTTTTTCAACGCTAACAGCGCGCATCCTTACGAAAATCCTAATCCGCTCACGAATTTCATTCAGATCATTTTGATTTTCGCGATTCCGGCGGGACTTACCTACACGTTGGGTCGCATGACAGGATCGCAGAAGCATGGATGGGCGGTGTGGAGCGCTATGGCTGCGCTCTTTTTGGCAGGAGTTATCTGCGCATATACGGCTGAGTCTCGAGGCAATCCGCTGCTGCACGGCACGGACCAGAAAGTGAGTGCCACCCAGCCGGGCGGCAACATGGAAGGAAAAGAAATTCGCTTTGGGATTGCGAATTCAGTGCTCTTTGCAACTATAACCACCGATGCGAGCTGCGGTGCGATTAACAGTCAGCACGATTCGTTTACTCCGCTCGGTGGAATGATACCGATGATCAACATGATGCTCGGTGAGGTCGTTTTCGGCGGCGTGGGCGCGGGGCTTTATGGCGTCTTGGTGATGGTGATTCTCGCTGTGTTTATCGCGGGACTGATGGTGGGACGAACGCCTGAATATCTGGGGAAAAAGATTGAAGCGTACGACGTAAAAATGGCCATGCTTTCGGTGCTTATTTTTTCTTTGATCATTCTCGTGTTTACAGCGATTGGGGTGGTGACGACTTACGGCAAAGCCGCCATCACAAATCCGGGGCCGCACGGATTGTCGCAAATTTTGTACGCCTACACTTCCGGCGCTGCCAATAACGGATCAGCATTCAACGGCGGCAACTGGAACTCGCTTTGGTACAACGTCACCATGTCGTTCGATATGTTGTTGGGAAGATTTTTTATGGTGATTCCAGTTCTCGCGATCGCAGGGAATCTGGCCGGCAAGAAAATTGTCCCAGAATCTGCCGGCACTTTCCCGGTAACCACGCCGCTGTTCTCTGCGCTCTTGATCAGCGTGGTGCTGATCGTCAGCGCGCTCACATTTTTTCCCGCTTTGAGTCTGGGACCAATTCTTGAGCACTTGTTGATGAACGCAGGAAAGGTTTTTTAGGAACCTATGACAATCACATCTACTCCTGGGAAGAAATCGCTGTGGACTTCGGGAATTATTGCCGTGGCGGTGAAGGATTCCTTCGTCAAGCTTAATCCTCGCACGCTGATGAAGAACCCGGTGATGTTCGTTGTTGAGGTGGGTTCTGTCGTTACCAGCGTAGAGCTCATAAACGACTTGCTGCGGCACAACGGCAATTTCGGATTCGAGCTTCAGATCACACTATGGCTCTGGTTTACCGTGCTGTTTGCAAACTTCGCCGAAGCTATGGCCGAAGGGCGCGGTAAAGCGCAGGCCGAAACGTTGCGAAAAGCCCGCCTTGAAACCATGGCGAAACGCATGAAGCCGGACGGTCTGCTGGAGGAGGTTCCCGGTTCAAAGCTCAGGCTCGGGGACCTCGTAGTTATTTCGGCGGGCGAATTCGTACCGGGTGATGGTGAAGTGGTGGTTGGCGTGGCGTCGGTGGATGAATCGGCCATCACCGGTGAATCCGCGCCGGTTATCCGCGAGTCCGGAGGTGACCGCTCAGCTGTTACCGGCGGAACCCGTGTTCTCTCTGATCAAATCACGGTGAAAATCACTGCGAATCCCGGAGAAACATTCCTGGATCGTATGATCAAACTTGTGGAAGGCGCCGAACGCCAGAAAACTCCCAATGAGATCGCGCTCAATATTCTCTTGGCCGGCCTGACAATTATTTTTCTGCTGGCCGTGGCAACACTTCAGCCCATGGCCATTTATAGCGGCGCTCCTCAGACGGTGTTCGTCCTGATCTCACTACTCGTCTGCTTAATCCCTACCACGATTGGCGGCCTTTTGTCGGCCATCGGAATTGCCGGTATGGATCGCGTGGTCCAGCGGAACGTGTTGGCCATGTCTGGTCGTGCCGTGGAGGCGGCCGGCGACGTGGACACGTTGTTATTGGACAAGACCGGCACAATCACGTTGGGAAATCGCCGCGCAACAGAGTTGGTCCCAGCTCCCGGCGTGAAAGAAGAAGATCTCGCCGACGCGGCGCAACTGGCCTCTCTGGCTGACGAAACCCCGGAAGGCCGCTCAATCGTCGTGCTGGCCAAAGAAAAATACGGCCTACGCGGACGCGAGCTTTCTTCCTACGCCGCAACCTTTATTCCATTTTCCGCCCAGACCAGAATGTCTGGAGTCGATCTCGACGGCCGGGAAATCCGTAAGGGCGCACCTGACGCGATCTTGCAACATTGCTGTCAAGGCAGGGTGCGCGCTCCCCAGGAAGTGGAAGAAACAGTAAAGGCCATTTCGAATGCAGGAGGCACACCGCTGCTCGTGGCTGAAGACCGCCGCGTGCTCGGGACGATTTACCTGAAGGACATCGTGAAAGGCGGGATGCGCGAACGCTTCGACCAACTGCGGGCCATGGGTATTCGAACCGTGATGATCACTGGCGATAATCCTCTGACGGCGGCAGCGATCGCGCGAGAGGCGGGAGTAGATGATTTTCTAGCGCAAGCGAAGCCGGAAGACAAGCTTGCGCTGATTCGGAGCGAGCAGGCCAAGGGCAAGCTGGTAGCCATGACCGGCGATGGAACGAATGACGCTCCCGCACTGGCCCAAGCGGACGTCGGCGTAGCTATGAATGCAGGGACCCAAGCCGCAAAAGAAGCGGGCAACATGGTGGATCTGGATTCCAATCCGACGAAATTGATCGAGATTGTAGAAATCGGGAAACAACTTCTCATCACGCGAGGCGCGCTGACCACATTTTCCGTTGCGAACGACGTTGCAAAATATTTTGCGATTATTCCTGCAATGTTCGCAGGCGCATTTCCTCAACTCATGTCGTTAAACGTAATGGGACTGAAGACGCCGCAGTCCGCTGTGCTGTCTGCCGTGATTTTTAATGCTCTGATTATTATTGCTCTCGTGCCACTGGCGTTGCGAGGTGTGAAATACATTCCGGTGGGCGCGGAAGCACTGCTACGCAGAAACCTTCTGATCTATGGACTAGGCGGAGTGATTGCCCCCTTCCTGGGCATTAAGTTGATTGACTTGCTGATTACGCATATTGGTTTGGCCTGAGGTTAACGTGAAGAGAAACCTGCTAATTTCGATTTGGATGACACTGGCAACAACCGTGCTTCTGGGAATCATCTACCCGCTGGTGGTTACCGGGCTAGCGCAGGTGCTGTATCGACACCGCGCAAATGGGGATTTAATTGAGTTCCGCGGCCAGCTAGTTGGTTCAAGACTGATCGGACAACCGTTTACGGCTCCCTGGTATTTTCATTCGCGTCTGTCTGCCGCGGGGCCGGCCGGTTATGATCCCACACAATCGCAAGGATCGAATCTCGCGCCGACGAACAAAGCGCTTCTCGATCGCGTTTCCGCAAGCGTGCAAACTCTGCAAGCCGAGAACCCCAACACGCCGATTCCGATCGATCTGGTGACCGCATCGGCTTCAGGGCTGGATCCTGACATCTCGCCAGCCTCGGCCGAATTCCAGATTCCGCGTGTAGCCAAAGAACGGAAAATGACCGCGGCTGACCTGCGAGCCGTGGTGCAGCGGCACACTCAACAACGCCAGTTTGGAATTCTTGGCGAGCCGCGCGTGAATGTTTTGGAACTGAACCTCGACCTGGATGAAATCCACGCGATGCACTAAAAGCTATTCTTCAGTCTCGGTGGCGGCTGGCTTGTCCTGAGACGGATCGAATCGGTAGCCTACCCAAGGTTCCGTATGGATGTAACGAGGCTTATGCGGGTCCGGCTCGATCTTCTTTCGTAGTTGATTAATAAACACGCGCAGGTATTCCGTTTCTTCCCCGTAATCGGGTCCCCAGACAGCTTGCAGAAGCCGCCGATGCCCTAAGGCTTTCCCGCGATTCGCAACCAAGTGGCGCAGAAGCTCGAATTCTTTCGGCGTGAGACGCACCGGACGATTTTTCACGCTCACCAGGCGCTTTTCGAAGTCAATTTTTAAATCACCGGACGCGAATGCGGGAGTTGCATCACCCGGACTGCTTCTCCTGAGCGCAGCACGGATGCGCGCCATCAATTCCTGGACGCCAAAAGGTTTTACGACGTAATCATCCGCGCCGGCGTCCAGCGCTTCAACTTTATCGCGTTCGCTATTTCGTATGGTGAGCATGATGATAGGAACGTCGCTGGAAGTACGAATTTCGGCGCAGGTCTCAAGTCCCGAAATTCCGGGCATGTTTACATCCAGCAGAATCAGGTCGGGACGTTCCGTGCGAATTTTTCCCAGGGCTTCTTCGCCGCTGGCCGCTTCTATCACGGAATAGCCATGCGACGTCAGCGTGGTAAGCATCACCCTGCGGATTTGAGGTTCGTCGTCAACAACCAGTATTGTGGACGCGCTCATGAATTTGCAACGCGTGTGTGGTCAACCGGCAAGGCGAAGGAAAAAACAGATCCTTGTCCGCGTTGGCTGGTCAGGCTCATCGAGCCGCCGTGAGCTGCGACAATTGCCTTCGCGATCGGCAGTCCCATCCCGGTACCCTGCACCAGAAACCGTTGGTCTTTACCGCGATAAAATTTTTCAAAGATCAAGCTTTGTTCCAAGTCGTCAATTCCCGCGCCGCGATCGGCCACGCTGGTGACGATAAATTTGTCGTTTTGCTCTGCGGTAATGGTAATGGGCTGGTCCGGTGGAGAATATTGATTCGCGTTTTCGATCAAATGCGAAAGGGCCTCCTTCACTAGTCCGATATCGACTCGAACGCGCGGAAGACCCGGTGCCACCACGACTCGCACGGTTCGATTTCCGAGTAGGGACTTACATTGGCTTAGCGCGGCGTTAATTACCTCTTCGATGGACCTGGATTCAAGCTTGAGTTGCACTTCGCCGGCGTCCAGGCGCGCCATCTCGCCGGCCTCGCCAACGAGCCGGTTGAGACGGTCACTTTCTTCATTAATAACAGTGAGAAGATCCTGTCGTTGGGCTTCGGTAAGACCATTGTTCGATAGAAGGTTGGTTACCGAGGCTTTGATCGAAGTCAGCGGGGTTCGCAGGTTGTGTGTCACGGACTCGGTCAACGCAGTGCGCAAACGTTCGCCCTCGCGTGTGGCTTCAGTTTGCCCCAGCTGCTCAATGGCGCGAGCGCGTTCCACAGCGACGGCGATTAATGTCCCCATGGCTTCCAGCGTTTGACGCGAGAGAGTCGATCCGGAAATTCCCAAGCTGCCTATCGGACGCACGCCTAACCGGACAGGAACGAAACAAAGACTATTGGGAATGTCGATGACCGGCTCTTCCCGCGCAACAATGGCTTTGAGGCTGTCTATATCGAGTCGCGGGATTACCGGTCCGGAGCGGTATACCTTTTGTTTTTCGGAGAGAAACAACGCCGCAGCGCCCACTTCAAAAGTATTTACGATCTGCGCCGGGATGCGGTTGAGCAACTGGATTACGTTGCCGGATTCGAGCAGAACCTGGCTGAAGGCGTACAATTTCTCGATTTCCCGGCGGCGCGCCGAGGCGTCTTCAGCCTTCTGTCGCGCGCGCGTAGATAGGCTGCTGGCACTAACAGACACTACCAGGAAAGCGAAGAGCGCCACCCAGTTTTGGGGATCCGCCACGGTGAACTTCCCGATCGGAGGAAGAAAATAATAATTGAACGCGAGCATTGCCGCGATGGACATGAAAACCGATACGGCAATACCCCACACGGTGGAAACAGCTAAAATAGCGAGCAGAAATGTCAGCGCAACCGTGGTGGGATTAACCGGAAGTACGCGGCGATAAAATAGGGAAATTCCCAGGACCAGGCCCAAAGCGCCTGCAAATCGCAGAAAACGATAGAGAAAGGGCTCGCGCACGCAGGCTATTCTATCGTAGCTTTAGCACTCGCTCGTGAAAGAGATTAAACCTAATGCCAAAGACCCCTGAAGAATGGCTGGCAGTTTCCAGGCCGGCGGAAAAAACCAAAGGCATACTGAAACTGTTCCTCGGTTACGCGCCGGGCGTGGGCAAAACCTACAGCATGCTCAGCGAAGCCATCCGGAGAAAAAGCCGGGGCGAAGATCTTGCGATTGGCGTGGTGGAGACGCACGGGCGAAAGGGCATAGCGGAATTGGTCCCTCAACTTGAAGTCATCTCGCGACGCAAGATTGATTACAAAGGCACGCTTTTTGAAGAGATGGATACCGACGCGATCATCGCGCGCAATCCGACCGTAGTTCTGGTCGATGAACTCGCGCACACGAATATTCCCGGCAGCAAGCACCGCAAGCGCTACGAAGACGTGCTCGAAATCATTGAAGCCAAGATCGACGTCCTCTCCACTCTAAATATCCAGCATATCGAAAGCATCGCGCCGACCGTTCGGGCTATAACCGGGGTGCAGGTTCGCGAAACCGTCCCGGATTGGGTCCTGCAGATGGCGGACGAAACGGTGATGATCGATTTGACGCCCGAGGCCCTGCAAAACCGCATGAGGCGAGGCGATGTGTACGGTGGTGAGAAAGTGGAGCAAGCGCTGAAGAATTTTTTCCGCCGCGGCAACCTGATTGCCTTGCGCGAGCTCGCCCTACGACAGGTTGCCGAACAAGTGGATCGCAGCTTGGAATCCTACATGGTGGAAAAGGACATTCGCGAAAGCTGGGCCGTGCGCGAACGAATCGCGGTTTGCATCAGCGGAAGTCCAAAGGCCCAATATTTGGTGGCCAGGGCGGCCAGGATGGCGCGACGCATGGACGCGGAACTCTATGCCGTGCACGTCGATGATCGTCCAACCGACGAGCAAGAAGAAAAAGCTCTGGTTGCAAATTTACAATTTGCGGAAAGTTTGGGAGCTAAACCAGTTCGCCTGAAAGGCGAAAATATTGCTGACGTGACCGCACAATTTGCGCGAGACAAGCACGTGACACAAGTTATTTTTGGCAGATCGGCGGTAGAAGGTTGGCGAAAACTGCTTTACATGAACGCGATCAACCGTTTTCTACGCGACGCGCCCGCCGTGGACGTCCACATCGTGACGCAAGAGCCGGATTAGAATCTCGCGGTTGCTATTCGTCTTCGGCAGGAACGTCGAATTTCACCAGGTCCGACTGGAAACCCTTGGTCTTGACCGCGCCGTATGCTATGCCAATTACCATCCATACGCACCCGGCGATTTTTGCGGCAGGACTGAGGTTTAGCCAAATAAAAAAACAAATTAAAAATCCAAGAACCGGGGAAACGAGATTGGTCCAGCGTTTTTCCCGAGCTCGCAAGTAATAGCGAGCAAATGCTGCACCGTTCACTCCCATGAACGCTATCAAGGCGCCGAAATTAAGCAATTCCGCACCGCGCTCGTAGCTGATTAGAAAAGCTCCCGTCAAGGCGAGCGCGCCGACGAACAATACGTTGTTTCGCGGAATGTGGTTCTTGGGATCAATCGCACCAAAAAACTTCTTCGGTATGCCGTTGCTGCGTCCCATTCCATAAAGCAAACGGGCAGCTCCGAGCTGCGATCCCATTCCCGATCCGATATTCGCGATCAACACTGTGAAATTAAGTAGATGGAATAAAAAGAAGCCTCCTGCTCGTAAAGCCACCAAAGGAAACGCAGATTCCACTTTGTCAGGCGGAAACGGATTCGAGCCCCATACGAGCTGCGCAGCGTAGACCTCGAGTGATGCCAATATCCCGGTGATCACGCAGACCAGAACGGTGGCCAGCATGATGTTTCGCCGAGGATTCTCGACCTCTTCTGAAAGCGTCGAAATTGCGTCGAAACCGATGTAGGTAAGGACAGCAATCGAAGTACCTCGGAAAACCCCGCTAAAACTGAACGTCTGCGGATTGTAGAAAGGCTGCCAGAAGAAACCGGTGCCATATTCGTGTAGGCCCCAGATGAAACGTATTACGAATGCGAAAAATATCACCACGACAATGGACATTCCGGCTGCCAGCACATCGTTAATTCGCGCGGATGTCTTCACCGCGCGTAGGTTTAGAAGCGTGAAACCTACGGCATATCCCACAGCAAGCACCCCGTAAGGCACGCCCGGCAAAATATTTTGAGTCAGCTTGCTGCAAATCACCGTGCAGATCAGCGGGTTCAGAATGTAGTCCATCAACATCGCCCAGCCGGTCACATAACCAAGCGCAGGATGAATCTCCTGCCCCACATAGGTGTAAGCGGAACCGGCGCTCGGATACGCGCGCGCCATTTTGCCGTAGCTAACGGCAGTAAAAAGCATGGCCACCATGGCAATCAGGATGGTGGTGACCACGTGCCCTCGGGCTGCGTTACTAATCACACCGTAAATGCCCATCGGCGCGATCGGCTGAATAATGACGATGCCTATGATGATGAGGTCCCAAAGGAGCAGCGTGCGTTTCAGCTTTGGTGCACCGGGCGTGGCCGAACTTATTTCCGTTGTCATTCAGTGGTGACCGATTTTACTAGGTTCCTGGGGTGGTCCACATCGCAGCCGTTCAGAGTAGCGAAGTGGTAAGCGAAAAGCTGCAGCGGCACAACTTCAAGGATGGGTAGAAGTAGTTCCGGCGCGGACGGAACATGAATTACACGATCAGCGAGCGTCGCGATGGTGCGATCTCCTTCTGATGCAATCGCAATCACCTTTCCGCCGCGGCTCTTGATGTATTCAAGTACTGCAAGCGTCTTTTCATAACGCAGCACCGAATCCGGATCAGCGGAATCGCGCGTTAGGAGGACTATCACCGGAAGCTTTTCATCCACCAGAGCATTGGGACCATGGCGGAGTTCGCCGGTGGGAAGACCTTCTGCCTGCACGTACGAAATTTCTTTCAGCTTCAGCGCGCCTTCGCGTGCAATCGCATAATGAACGCCGCGGCCAAGAAACAAGAATGCCTGGGCAGGTTGATAATCGCGCGCGCAACCAGCGGCCTGGGCATCCCACGATGGCAGCGCCTTTTCAATTTCGCTGGGAAGCGCGCCGAGGGATTGCAGATGAGCGCGTACGACGCCGGAAGTGATCCTTCCGCGTTTGCGCGCCAGAAACAACGCCAGCAGATAAAGGATGGTCAGCTGTGAGGTAAAGCTCTTGGTTGCCGGCACCGCTTTTTCCAAACCCGCAAATGTATGCAGCGTAGCGCTGGCTTCGCGTGCGATGGTGGAATTCGCTACATTCGAGATGGCCACCGTTTTCGCGCCCCGACTAAGCGCCTGGCGCTGCGCGGCGATCGTGTCAGCCGTTTCGCCCGATTGGGTGATGACCACCACAATAGGTTCGGTGTCCGCATGCGTGGAGCGGTAGCAATACTCGCTGGAATACTCCACGTCCACTGCAATCCCCGCCAGATCTTCCATCATGATCTCGCCTGCCAGGCCTGCATGGCGGCTTGAGCCGCTGGCGGCGATAATGATTTTCTTGAAAGCGAAAATTGCGTTGTCGATGGGTTGCAGGGCATCAGGGAAAATGGAATCCCCCTGCATGTTGCGGCGAATGCATTCGCGAATCGCCTGCGGCTGCTCATAGATTTCACTGAGCATGGAATTCGGAAAGCTACCGGGCGTTGAATGAGCGGGCTTTGAGTGTTCCTTGGGCATCAGCGCCCGCCACCTGCACCTTGAGCAGAAGATCTAGCGATTCCTGGTAACGGAATGGTGATGGTTTCAATGTTCCAGCCCGCAACAGTCATTTCAAGCGGCTCCGAAATGTCTGTGGTGCGAAGGTATTTTGCACTGATTTCGCGGGATTCTCCCGGCATCAGCTCGATATAGTTGTCGTCCCAAAACACCGGAAGTATCTCGGCGTCTTGACCTTTTTTCCGAACTCCAAATCGCACCTGGAAAGCCAAATGGTCGCTGGGATTCTTCAGCGTTAGACGAACTTCTGCCCCGTCCGCAGTGGAAACAGAAGTTCCGCTGGCTTCGAGTTTGGCTTTAGGCAAGTTCTGAAGAGCGGTCAAATCTTCGTAGGAGGATACCGGCGTGTATTTGTAATCGGTCTTGCCCCACTCGTAAGTATTTTTTTTAGGCGAGAGCCAATAAAAGTTCGTACTTACGGTTTTTCCGTCATTCGACTGCAGCTCGAGTTTGACGAAATACAGCGGAGATCCAGGACTAAAAGCCTCTGCAGGCAGCTTGAAGACCCTCGCGACCCCATCCGCATCTACATCCGCCTTCGTCTCACGCGAAAATGTTTCCTGCAACGAATTGTCATACACATGCGCGATGACCGTCAGGCTCGAGAACTTTTCATATCGGCTATTCACCACTGCGACGCTGTTGTCGTCATACGAATATAGAACGTGCAAAGGCTCACAAGCTTTCTTCGTGCCGAAATATCCGCCGGCCGGCTGTTGGTAATAATCGTAAAGATGCCAGATGGTCGAAGGCCAGGCATTATTCAGCATCCACTGAATGATCCCCGTTGAAGTGTATTTGTTGCGGGAATAGGCCTCGAACATGGCTCGTTCGCCATCGTAAGCCATGGCCTGCGCTTTGGTTTGGTAATCGTCGAGTCCGGACGGTGCGCCATAGATCGATTTCATCGCGCCTTCAAAGTGATTCAAGTTCCTGAAGCCTTCCGAACCCGCGTGATAGTCCCAGAAAGAATCCTGAGGCCACATGTGATCCGGCGGAATAAATTTACGAAGGCAACTGATCAATGGTATTGCTGGTCCCGGCCCGGTTTCTGTGTTGAACCCGTACGCGCCGCCGTATTTGCTGGTGTCAGTCAGCCAATAATCCGGCGGAACATAATCGTACGGACCCGTCATTTTCACGCCCGATTTTCCTGTGACCGACGTGGGTTTCTGCGCGGCGGAAGAAATATACGGATTGGGCCAATCCATTTCCTTCAACACGTTGATATAGGCAGTTTCAACGTCCGCTGGCGGCGGACCGTCGCTGCCGTTCAGCCACACGAGCAAGCTCGGATGGCTTCGCATGCGCAGAATCTGCGAGCGCAACGATGCGGTGGCAATCTCCAGATCACCGGGCTGCCAATGTTTCCACTGTTCCCAATGATCGCAGCAGCACCAACCGGCCATAATCAGCACCCCGCGCTCATCCGCGAGATCGTAGAAATCATCCGTCTCCATTTTCCCTTCCAGACGGATTGCGTTTAGGTTCATGTCACGAACATAGCTAAAATCGGTCTGCAACCGGGCGTGATCCTGGCGCAACAGCATGTCCGGCGACCACCCGCCACCTCGTATCAGTATCTTTTTCCCGTTCACGTAGAATTGCCGCGCGCCCTGTGCATTCAGTTCCGAAGTGATTTCGCGAATGCCGAATCTGACGCTTTGTTGGTCCGATAAATCATCTCCCACAGTAAAACGAAATGTAAGCTGATGAAGATTCTGCGCGCCCATTTGATAGGGCCACCACACTTTAGGATTTTTCACGCGCAGCTGTGGAAATTCATCCAGAGCAAAGCGCACTGTGCGAGTTTCCCCAGCCTTCAGAGTGACCGCTTGCCCAAATTTCACATCTTCGATCTGCCCATCAAGTAAACCACTGACCGTTCGATCACTCGCGTTCTTAAGTTCGGCTTCCACCGTAAGATCCGCTTCGTTGAGCGAAGCATCCGCAAAATGCGTGGCCACCATGGGATGGCGAATTGCCACCGCGCCGCTGCCTTCCACATAAACACCGCGCCATAGGCCCATATCCTTGTCTGGAGGCGCCGGGTTCCAGTCCACCCAATTAATTCCCAGATCTTTTTCAGTTTGCGCAATCGTTTCGACGCCCAGAGCATTAGGTCCATCGATGGAAAGCAGCGGCGTGATGTCAAATTCGTACGTACGATAGGCGCCGGCGATGTCCTTTCCGCCAGCTACCAAGTGGCCGTTGAGCCAAATGTTCGCATGGTTGTTAATCCCGCCAAAGTGCAGCCAAACGTGCCGCCCTTTGTAATCCGCGGGCAGCGTAAATTCGGTGCGATACCACCATGAGCAATGGAACGGGCTATCCTTGGGCATGCTGAGCAATGAAAAATTCTTCCCTATCGGATAGCTTGTTCCGGGGATGTCCCGCAAATTCTTGCCATAGTAAGGATCGGGATACGTTTTATCGCTGACCAGAGCGGCCACCACGGTGCTTGGAACTGTGGCGGAATGCCAGCCGTTCGTTTTATATCCAGCAGTTGAGATTTGTTCACCTTGAGCAAGAAAAAGGCATGAAGACTGCAGTTTCCAGCCCTCATGCAAAAATATTTTGCCGGACCCCGCGGGTGCCTCCGCAGCTGCGTGGGCCGGCAGGACTGCTGCAATTACGAAAAACAAGACTGAACAGATGAAGAGAAAAATGAGGCGAATGTTTGGCAGTCGTTTACAAAACATGACCCACTCTCCGAAAACTTCGGTTCAAATAAGGACAGCAAATCCGCGAGACGGTGGTTCTGCAGGTTCTGTCGATTTATTAAATTTTATTAAACTGACGTATTATTCCAAGCTTTCACATGCTGTCAAGCGAAACCTTATCTGCTCTGTTTCAATCCGCTCCAGACCAGGGAACGGAACGCGTCGATTCGCGCACCACAAGTTCAGGCGGTAGTTTCCGGTGCACTACTTCGAATTCCCTCTCTTCGATTGCGGAGTTGATGGCTTCCAGCACAATCCCGACCGCGGCAGATCCCAATGCTTCCATCGGTTGCCGCACCGTAGTAAGTGATGGAACCGAAAGCCCCGCCAGCATCACATCATCAAAGCCTATAACCGAGCAATCCTCAGGCACCTTTAATCCGGCGCGAGCCAATCCGCGAATTGCGCCAAAAGCCGTCATATCGTCGAACGCCATCACCGCCGTAAAACGCTTCTTGTGCTTCAGGAATTCTTCAACGATTTTGAATCCGCCTTCGAAACCGGAATTTGGGTCCAGCGAATCCGGCAAGTCCACAACCAGAGTGGGATCGATTTCAAGCCCTACTGAGCGCGCGAACGAACGCACGCCGCGCCAACGAGGCGCGCTGTCCGCCAACATTTTCGGCCCGCGGATAAACACAATTTTTCGATGCCCGAGCGAATAAAGATGTTCAATCGCCAAGTGCGCGCCCGCTTCATTGTCCACCATGACCGAGCTGATTGAACCGCTGAGTTCGCGGGCAATCATCACGGCAGGAATATTTCGTTTCTCCAAATCTGCCAGAAGATCAATGTCAACAAAAAGCCAGTTAGCCACGAAGACCAGGGCTTCAACCTGACGCGCGAGCAGCACTTCGAGGTAACGTTCGAAACGACCGCGCTGATTGTGCACATCCGTCAGAATCGGTAAATAAGACGCTTGATAGAGCGAGTTCTCAATTCCGCGGAGGATCAGGGTGCAGAAAGGATCGGTAATATCAAACACCATCACGCCGACGGTGCGGTTTCGCTTAGCACTGAGAAAACGCGATACATCTTTCGGGCGATAACCCAACTTTTTCGCGGCTCGCTCAATGCGATCCTTCGTGGAAGGCGGTATATATCGAGCAAGCGGAGCATTATTCAAAACGATGGAAACGGTAGCCGCAGAAACGCCGCTTTCTTGCGCCACGTCGCGCAGCGTAACTCCCGATTTCGCGGCCTTCCGGTTCTTCAAGCGTGCTCCCAGCGTGAATATCTTAGCCTCGCAAATGTTCGCACATCTTTATCATAGCCGTCTCAACGAGACCAGCGGAACGAGTCTAGCTTGATGTTTATGCGAATGTGGGATCGATTAGCAGTCTTTTGGGACCATAGCAGTTTCAGAAGAGCTAAACGTGAGGAATCTGTGAAACGTTCCATCCGCCGCCGATCGCTTTAATCAGAAGAACGCTAGCAGTCATCCTGCGCGTTAGAATCGTAACCGCGGTCACCTCATCGGTCAGCGCGGCGCTTTGCGCCGTGGTCACTTCCAGATAGTTCGTGACGCCGCCCTTATAGCGAGTAATCGACAACTCCACGGAATGCTTCGCAGCGCCCACGGCAACATCTTCGGTTTGCGCTTCATTCGCCAAAATCCGCAAAGACGCAAGGTTGTCTTCCACTTCCTGAAACGCGGTGAGCACCGATTGCCGGTAATTATCAACGGATTGCTGATACGCAGACTTTGCTTGATCCGACATTCCACGCCGCCGCCCCGCATCGAAGAGAGTCTCGAGTGCAGACCCACCGGCAGCCCACAATCCGCTGGGACCTTGAAACAGCGTGCCGGCCGAGATGCTTTCGAACCCGCCTTGGCCCGTCAACGTAATGGTCGGGTAATAGGCAGCTCGCGTGATACCGATTTGCGCGTTGGCCGCCTGCATCCTTCGTTCCGCAGAGGAAATATCGGGTCTGCGCTCGAGTAAATCGGATGGCAATTCCCCGGGGATCGGCGGTGGTGGAGTTTCCAGTGGTATCGGTGCAATAGCAAAAGTTGAGGGAGGCTGGCCCGTAAGAACCGCGATGGCGTGTTCAAAGGCAGCACGCTCAACTTCAACGTCGATCGATTGCGCGCGCGCAGTTTCCAACTGAGTCTGCGCTTGTGCCACGTCAACGGCCGAAGCTAGCCCGCCGTTGAATCGAGTCTCCGTAAGCTCAAGAGCCTTCTCGTAAGCAACCACCGTGGAGTCCAGAAGTTGTTTCTGCGCATCGAGACCGCGTAGTTGAAAATAATCCATAGCAAGTTCGGCATGTAGGCTGAGGCCGAAACTTGCAAGATCGGCAGCACTTGCTTGTGCGTTTGAACGACTCTGCTCTACGGTGCGGCGCACACGCCCCCAAACGTCCAGTTCATAGGTCGCGTCGATTCCGGGAACCTGGAAATCATTAAAGGTCTGCGTACTTCCGACAATTCCCAAAGGACGGTTTTGCGAAAAACGTTCACGCGCGATGGCTGGGTCCGCAGTTACCGTGGGGTAATAAAAAGACCGCGATATACGCACGGCCGCGCGCGCTTGCACAAATTGCTCTTCAGCCGCTTTCAGGCTTTGATTCGATACATCCACTTTCTCTTCCAAAGCGTTTAATTGCGGATCTTGATAGATCTCCCACCACTTCCCTTTTAGCGCGTCTGCGCTGGGCTGAGCGACCTTCCAATCTTTATTCTCTTTGTAATCGCTGGGGACATCCGCCTTGGGGCGAACATAATTTGGACCTACCATGCATCCGCCCAGGCATAACGCAACGAATGAAAACACAAAAACGCAGCGGCATGGCGAAACGCCACCCTTTGGATTGATTGCGCGCATTGGATTTTTCTTACTTGCCGGCATAACTGATGCGCCAGATTGAATTCGAGCCATCATCCGTGACCATTAACGATCCGTCTTTCGCCACCGCCACTCCCACCGGTCTCCCCCAAACCTTTCCATCAGAAGTGACGAACCCGGTGACGAAATCTTCATACTCTCCAGTCGCTCTGCCATTTTTCACCGGCACAAAAATCACTTCGTAGCCCGTGCGCACAGAACGATTCCAGGAGCCATGCTCGGCCGCAAAAATGCCTCCACGATATTTTTCAGGAAATTGCTCTGCTTCATAGAAGGTTAGCTCCAACGAAGCGTTGTGCGGTTCGAGCAAAACGTCCGGAACAATCACTTTATCCTTGAGTTCAGGATGCTTGCCTTTCAGCCGCGGGTCCGCGTGGCCGCCGATGTAATACCAGGGCCAGCCGTAAAAGCCGCCGTCTTGAACGTGCGTGATGTAATCCGGCGGAAGATTGTCACCGATATCATCGCGCTCATTTACCGAAGTCCATAGCACGCCAGTCGCGGGATCGAATGCTATGCCGACGGGATTGCGGATGCCCGATGCGTACACACGCAAATCCGAGCCATCGGGATTGGCCTCCAGAATATTCGCTCGGTGGTATTCGGATTTGTTTTCATCAGTGTTGGCAATATTGTTCCGAGAGCCGACCGCCACGTACATTTTCTTTCCGTCTGCTGAAAATGCCAGGTCCCGCGTCCAATGCCCGCCGCCACCCAAATGTTCATTCCCGCTCGGAATATTCGCGATCACAGTTTCCAGACCACTACGTGCTTTCAGATCCCCATTCTGGTATGCAAAGCGCACAACAGAATTCGTGTTACCAACGTAAACATATTTCGGATCAGGCCCCGGAGGATAAAACGCGATGCCAAATGGTCGGGTAAGCCCGGTCGCAAAAGTTTCAATTGTCTGGGGTTTCCCGTCCGAAGTGACGCCGCGGAACACGAGTATGCGGCCGGGCCCGCTTTCCGCCAAGAACAAGTCTCCATTCGGCGCGGTGCGAATCAATCTAGGATTTTTCAAATTCTGCGCATAGAGCTGCACTTTGAATCCATCCGGAGCTTGCGGCCATGCGGCTGACGGCCGCGATACCACATGCGCGCTGTTATCGACAGCGGGCGTCGCAAAAGGTTGAGGAAGATCGGACACGGAAATGAGGTGAACATTTCCCGGTTTTTCCATGCGGTAATCGGTGAACGGTCCACTTTGACCGGAAGTTTGCGTCAATGCCCGAAGTTCTCGCGCTGCCGATACCGTTCGATATGTCACAGCCGACATCAGTGCGACAAATAGTATTGCCAAGATTCCCAGAAAAGAACGTCTCATGCCACTCCCCAAAATATTAGAATAATTATCCAATTCGAAATCGTTTTCGCTCCGAAACTTTTGGGTTCTAAGCTCCTTAAATCTTAGGGCCGCCCGGTTGCTGACCGGGTTTCGGTTCCGGATTCGACGGCGGTACGCTTGGCTGCTGCGGGCTTTGTTCAGCAATTTGAACTTGCTCGCCCTCCACCAACGAGTCTGGCGGATTCACCATCACGTTTTCCTGTCCCGTGAGTCCAGACACAACTTCCACTTCGCTGCCGAAATCGCGACCCAGTACAATCCGAACGAGCGAAGCTTTACCGTCCGCGACAGTTGCAACTTGCAGACCCTGCGAACGGAAGATCAGCGCGTTCACCGGAAGGATAAACGTAGGAACGCCTTCCGGAAGCTTCAGATGAACTTCCGTATATGCGCCAGGGAATAGCTCGCCTGTGGTGTTATTTACATCCACTTCCACCAGCAGAGTGCGTGACGCCGGATCAATAGCTTTAGCCGTGCGCACCAGCTGGCCTTTGAATCTGCGGCCAGGAAACTCCGCGAGAGTGAGGTCAGCGGTAAGGCCGGGCTTGGCAGCTTGCGAATATTGTTGCGGAACGTTGATGTACACGCGCAGCACGCGCGTCGATTGCATGTGAAACATTTCCTTCGCCGCTCCGCCACTGCCAGAGTCAATCAATTGCCCGATGTCTGTGTTGCGCGCCGTGATGATGCCGTCAAAGGGCGCGTAGATTTTGTTAAAGGCCAGTGTTTCTTCCAGCCGTTTCACGTTGGATTCCGCAGCTGCTACCGTGGCTTTCTTGGCCTCGAAATCGCCGTGCGCGTTGTCCACATCCTGCTTGGACACGGCGTCGGTATTCTTCAGCCCGTTGTAGCGATCTTCCGTAATCTTGGAGAGGTTCAGGTTCGCCTGGGCGGTGTTCAAATCTGACTTGGCGACCTGAAGTTGCTGCTCTACTTCAGGCGTATCAATATCAGCTAGCAGCTGGCCCGCCGTGACGTGCGCACCGATATCCACATACCATTTCTTCAGATAGCCATTCGTGCGCGCATAAATCGGCGCATCTTCAAAAGCCTGGATGTTGCCCGGGAGAATTATTTCTTGTTCCGGATCGCCGCGCCGGGCGTGAATCACCGCGACAGTGGGAATAGCTAGGTTGGTTGTTTCGGTTCGCAGCGCCGCTTTGGCCTTCAACCGCGGAACAACCCCCATCACGACAATGCCGGCCACGATGATAATCACGAGTATGGCGATCAATACCCCATGGCCCGACCTTGTCGATGCCCCAGGACCACGGCGGTGTTCGCTTTCAGCAGGGACCTGCTGACCGGACGTGGCTCCGACTTGCGGGATTTGTTTCACTGGCTCGTCAGTCATTAAACCTTATCCTTTGCATTTTGTTAATTGGACTATCTGCGACGTGCAATAGATTCAGCCAGGCTCTTGAAGGACTATCCATTACGCTCCCTCCATCCATGCACGATGCTAAAAACAACCGGCACAAAGAAAAGAGTCGCAACGGTAGCGAACGATAGTCCGCCGATAACCGCCCGTCCCAAAGGCGCGTTTTGCTCGCCTCCTTCACCCAGCCCTAAAGACATTGGCAGCATTCCTATAATCATCGCCAGCGCCGTCATAATCACAGGTCGGAAGCGCGTGGCTCCGGACTCCAGAGCAGCTTCCGCCGCTGTTTTACCTTCATCGAGTCTCTCTCGTGAAAAGCTAACCACCAGAATACTGTTCGCGGTTGCCACGCCCATGCACATGATTGCACCGGTGAGAGCCGGCACGCTAACCGTCGTTCTAGTGATGAATAGGAACCACACGATGCCCGCTAGAGCAGCCGGCAGCGCCATTAAAATGATGAACGGATCAAGCCAGGATTGAAAATTCACTACAATCAGAAGATAAACAAGAACAATTGAAAACGCGAGGCCCCACAAAAGTCCGGAGAACGAGGATTGCATGGTCGAAATCTGTCCCCGCACGATAAGTTGTGAGCCTCTGGGCAGGTTCTTTTTGCTTCGCTCGATGATCGGAGCAATATCGCGGGCTACTCCGCCCAGGTCGCGGCCTTGCACGGCCCCGTAAATATCGATAACCGGCTGAACGTTGTAATGCGAAACAACACCCATCTCCGCTCCCCTGGTGACCGAGGCCAGGCTGGCAAAAATTGCAGGCGGTGCATTGGGATTCTTCCCCGTCACCGGAATATTCTGGAGATCTTGTAGAGTGTCGATGCGGTACTGCGGCATCTGGGCGGCAATGTTATAGGTCACTCCCGTTTTTGGATCGAGCCAGAAACTGGGAACGGTTTGAAAACTTCCGCTCAGCGAAATTAACAGGTTATTGGCCACATCCTGCTGTGTATAACCAATTTCCTGCGCTTTCGTGCGGTCCACGTCAAAATGCAGTTTAGGCTGGTCAAATGGCTGTTGGATCCGCAGGTCGGTCGTCCCTGGAACGAATTTCAGTTGGTTCATCAAGTTGTCCGCGAATTCGCGATCCCCAACCAGATTTCTTCCAACCACCTGAACATCGATAGGGGCTGGAAGACCGAAGTTCAGAATCTGGCTCACTATGTCCGCAGGAAGAAAATAAAACGTGACCCCAGGAAAATCGTGATTGAGCCGCTCGCGCAGAGAGTGAACGTATTCTTCCGTGGGACGATGGCCCTTTGATAGATCCACCAGAATATCGGCATCCCCAGGCCCGATCGGCGCGGAATTGCTGTAGGAAAGATTAAGACCGCTGTAAGGCACGCCAATATTGTCGATGATGGTCGTCAATTCGGACTTGGGAATCAGCCGGCGAATGTCGTCGTCTACGCGTTGGCAGAGCGCGGCGGTCTCTTCAATACGTGTGCCGGTTGGCGCGCGCAGGTGGAGCTTGAATTCGCCGCTGTCTACAGCGGGGAAAAAGTCCTGTCCCACCATGGGCAAAAGCACGAAAGACAGCACGCAGGCAGAAAAGAAGCAGATCACAAATATGCGGCTGTGATGGATGCAGATCTCCAGCAGACGATGATAACGTTCGCGAAGCTTCTCAAATCCCTGTTCAAACTTTTGCTGGGTTCGCACAAAAGGGTTACGAGATTTTGCGGCCCCTTCGTGTCCCTCTTCGATCTGGGCCACGAGTAGATACTTGGCCATGGTGGGCACAAGCGTCCGCGATAACAGATAAGAAGCGAGCATGGCAAAGCACACCGCCTCGGCCAGCGGCACGAACAAATAACGAGCCACCCCAGACAGAAAAAACATCGGCACGAATACAATGCAGATCGAGAGCGTGGAAACGAGCGCAGGCACCGCAATTTGCTGCGCTCCATCCAGAATGGCTTGGACGATTTCTTTTCCCTGGTCTATGTTGCGGTTGATGTTCTCGATTTCCACCGTTGCGTCGTCCACCAAAATTCCCACCGCTAGAGCCAGACCGCCCAAAGTCATAATGTTGATGGTTTCGCCCAACGCACTCAGCACGATAATCGAACTAAGAATCGAAAGCGGAATCGAGACGGCGATGATCAGAGTGCTGCGCCAGCTTCCCAAAAATACCAGGATCATAAGCCCGGTTAGACAGGCGGCGATGATCGCTTCGCGAACGACTCCCTTGATCGACGCCAGCACAAAAATTGACTGATCCGAGAGAGGTTTGATGACCAGCTGGGGCGGAAGGCCGGCCGCAATTTGTGGCAGCAAGGCCTTAATTCCGGAAATAATGTCGAGAGTGGATGCGTCTCCGTTTTTCTGAATGGACATAAGCGACGCGCGCTTCCCATCCACATTCACGATGTTCGTTTGTGGCGGAAAACCGTCGCGCACATGAGCCACGTCGTGAATGTAAATCGTCGTGCTTCCCACTGTCTTTATCGGCAGATCGTTCAGTTCGTTTACCGTAGTCGGGGCACCATTCATGTCCACTTGGTACTCAAATGGTCCGATTTTCGCAGTTCCTGCTGGAAGGATCAGGTTCTGGAGTGAGATGGCGTTCACAACGTCGAGCGGTGAAAGCCCTTTTGACTGCAAAGCCGCGGTATCCAGATCTACCTGCACCTGCCTCTGCTTGCCACCGTAGGGGTACGGAATCGCTACTCCTGGGATGGTTACGAGACCGGTCCGCAGAAAATTCAAGCCGATGTCACCCAATTGCTGTTCCGATAAACCAGGCCCAGAGAGAGCAAGTTGCAGGATGGGAACTGTGGAGGCGTTGTAGGTGATGACCAGTGGTGGCGTGCTTCCCTGAGGCAAGGTCCGAAGGATGGTCTGCGACACGGCCGTGACCTGCGCAACCGCGTTGGCCACCTGCACGCCCTGATGGAAGAAAATCTTGGTTATCGCAATCCCGCTCAACGATTGCGATTCGATGTGCTCGATATCGTTAACGGTGGTGGTGAGAATTCTCTCGTAGTTAAAGATAATTCGAGTGGACATATCTTCCGGAGATAATCCCGTGTAGTTCCATATAACGCTGACAACCGGGATATCAATGTTCGGGAAAATATCGGTAGGAGTGCGCAGGATGGCTACCGGGCCCAAAATGAGCAGCAAAATCGACATTACAATGAAGGTGTAAGGCCTGCGTAATGCTAGTCGAACTATCCACATTCCGGGAGCCCTCGAACTATTAGGAAAGGCGCCAAATACTCGCCCAGCAAGTTTAGCAATAACGGAAGCGCATTATCATCGTAAGCGGTTAGAAAAAACAAACTTAAACCAGCCAAGTTGGAACTCTTTCTGGTCGCGCCAATCAGCTCTAGACAGGCCAGCTTTCGATCAAACCTCGCCGACAAATAAGACCTTAGAGCGGGAATTATCTTCCAGCACAACGTGCCGGTTAGGCCCGCAACTTTATCGCCGGCCAGGGTTTAAGAATGTGACTTTGGAAGACTTAGCCTAGCGTCTTACTAGACCATTCGCTCACCGGATTAGACGCGGCAAAGGGGTGAAAAGGTCCATGCCTATAATTGTGATTGTATTGATGTTCTTGGTCGCTTTCTTGCTCGCCGTGATCGCAGTGATTCTTATGCCTATTCTCGGCGTCGGCTACGCACTATGGAATAAGAGCCAAATATTTGGGTCGGATTATGTTGCCGGTATGCAGTGTACCGAATTGGAACCGAACTCCAGGCCAAACGATTCGCTTCGCCACACTAAAACATCGAGTATTTAGCTGCTGTCAATCTCCAGGGAGTAGGAATAAATCGAAACCGAAGTACCATTTCGGAATCTATCAACCTCCAAACGCCAGCCTCTCTTCGAAGCCAGATTGCCGTGTATAGCTTGCGCAGCCTGGAAACCCTTTGTATGGAACTGAAATCGATAGTGGCAAATGTGGCGAAAAAATTGCATAATCACCTCCGACACAGGTGCCCAGCAATTCCATTCTGTCGTCAATTTGGGGGAGATGGGGCAGTTTCGGATCTTCGGGAACAATCTAGTCGGGAAAATTGACCTCCGCCGCATCGGAGCGCTCGCAGTCTTAACCCTGGGGATCTTCTTAGTCTGGGGCGCGCTTTCTTCAAGCAGCCAAGTTCAACTCGCTCCCTCTTACGTTTCGTCCTTTCGAACCTCACTCAGCCAAGACGGCATACCTATTGATGAAAATGACGCTGGACGTAAGGTCTATCCCTATTCCGTGATACCCGGCGGGGTTCAAAGCGCTGCGGATTTGAAGAATTCACTCACGAATGATTCAGTGGTGGCAAAGCATTACCAAGATTTTGAGGTCGAAAGAACTCATGTAATCCGCCTGAATCAGGACCGCTTGCTCTACGTGTCGTATCGCCTTGGCGATCGAGTGTTCTGGACGAAAAAACCCCTTTTGTTGCCCAAAGGCGAAGCGGTTATCACCGACGGCGAACACCTGGCCAGAACTCGTTGCGGCAATCGTTTATCGGAAGCTCCAGCGGGTCCCGTTCTCGCGGCAGGGCCTGAATTCGAGGCTGGACCACCTGAAGTAGCGGAGGTATTCCCGGGAGTACCGGAATTGATAGGGCCGCCCGCGTTACCTTTTCCCCCGTTACCAACTAGCGCGCCGCCTACCACGTCTGTCGCTCCGCCTGGTACTCCATTAGCTCCCGGCGGCGGCATCATTGTGCCTCCGGTCATCCCTGTCTCAGGTGGCGGATCTACGCCTCCGCCGGTCCAGACTCCGGAGCCTCAAATGTGGTTGATGTTGTCGGCAGGCCTGACCGGGATATGGTTGGGACGAAAAAGACGGGAGCCTTAACTTCCGCCATCTAACCCGCAAAAGAAATAAACCTCGTTGAAAACGTTCCACGACCTCTTTTAGCTCTTAATCTAAGGCCGCGACACCAGCGCCGCAACAAGCACATTCACCCGCGGCGTTCCAAGCCCAGTGACAAAATCATAGCCAGCCAACGCATCACATATTGCCCCACATGAACCATTCTCACCCTGAGTAACCGAGTGAAAGTCACTATTCAGATTCGCCTTGGCCAAAGAATAAAGCGCGATGTCGGCGCTGCTCAGATTTGCTTTACGCAATCCGACTCGCGTCGAGTTAGCCATCGCAATCGTAGCGGCCCACTGTGGCGTTGCTGCACTGGTGCCGCCAATCTGGAACCACCCACTAGCTCCGCTAATGGCTACAGAATCGTACACAGCGTAACCCGTGCCGGGATTCGCATTGTAAGAAACATCTGGGATGCCCCGCACGCCTCGAGAATCATCCGGTATTCCGAACTGCGCTTGATAAAGCGGCTGATGTTCGTACGCGCTTAAGCCGCCGCCACTTCCGCTCCATGCGGTTTCACTCAAATAATTTCCGTTCGAATCAAGCGTAAGCGAAGTTCCGCCAATTCCAATCACATCCGGTGACGCGGCCGGATAAGTCACCCCGGTGCCGGAGTCACCTGACGCCGCCAAAAATGTCACGCCATTTGTGACGAAATGATTGTCCGAGTTGCGTTCGCCCGAAAATTCGCCGGAATCCCAACTCATGGAAACTACCGTCGCTCCGTTGCGAACCGCGATGTCCACTCCCTTCAGCAGATCGCTTAAATTATTGGAGGCCGCCTCGACCAAAATAATCGTCGCCTTAGGCGCGATCGCGTGTGCCCATTCCACGTCTAGCGATATTTCCACCGACCAATTCGCGTTCGCCGCCGGTTTGTGCCCGGTTGCATAAACCTTACGGAAAAAACCGTTGCTTGTGCTGGCAATCGGCAGCTTGAATTGCTGGCTGAAAACAGCAAGGTCGGATTCGGCGTTTGGGTCATCGTACGCATCCACCAGGGCAATGGTCTGACCCGCACCCTGATTGCTAACCAGATCAAAGCCGTAAGCATGGCGTATCTGTACTGGCTGAAATGCTGAAATCGGCGGGCTCGTTAACCCCGCGCCAGAAGCTTGATGAATAAAGTAGTGGGGACGCATAAAGCTGATCGGCGATTGCCCGTCTTCGCTTCGTTGGATGGGAAGGTAAAGCGCCTGCTGGGCGCAAAGGGGCTGAAAGAAGACCGAACCTAGCGCAAAGATGACCAAAGTGCGGACTGTATCCTGAAGTACCTTTACTTGCATTTCGAATCCCCCATTGCAATCCCCCGGAGTCGCAACACATCTGCCACCCGATGATTTGCGACTGATAAAAGGGTACTGCGCGGGTTGGATTAGCCCCTATGGACCGAACGCTTCATTCGATTAGTACGGAAGTCATTTGAGCAGAGCGTTCCAGAACGGCGCAGGGGAGCGGTCATTAGATTTGAAGCAGGGAAAATCTCAATCCATCGGTAAGCCAACGTAATTTTCAGCAAGCGTTTGCGAGGCGGCGCGAGAACTAGTCACGTAATCAAGCTCAGCCAGCTGACGCCGATGGTCAAAAGCATTCTCCCCTTCCCAGCGATGCAGCATGGAAGTCATCCACCATGAAAACCGCTGCACCTTCCACACCCGCCGCAAACAAGTCGTGGAATAAGCCTCCAGAAGATCCTGGCGACCGGATGAATAGTATTCCGCGAAGGCTCGAGCGAGGACGCGCACATCTGCGACCGCTAGGTTCAACCCTTTCGCACCAGTGGGTGGAACGATGTGCGCCGCATCCCCGGCAATAAACAACTTGCCGTATTGCATCGGCTCAACCACGGAGCTACGCATTCCAGTCACGCCCTTTTGAATGATGCGCCCCTCCGTCAGCCTCCAGCCTTCCGTGGAAGCAAGCCGCGCATGCAGTTCCTGCCAGATTCGATCGTCAGGCCATTCGTCCAGATCCTCATCTGGCTTGCACTGAAGGTAGAGTCGGCTGATTTGCGGCGACCGCATGCTGAGCAACGCGAAGCCGCGATCATGATATGCATAGATAAGTTCCTCCGACGAAGGCGGGGCCTCGGCCAGAATGCCCAGCCAGCCAAACGGATAGATTCGCTCAAAAGAGGTGATGACTCCATGGG
The DNA here is from genome assembly GCA_963714785.1 of uncultured Acidobacteriota bacterium. GTDB lineage: Bacteria > Acidobacteriota > Terriglobia > Acidiferrales > UBA7541 > Palsa-295. The sequence goes on along the minus strand of CAVQQE010000010.1, from coordinate 230,423 downwards.
GAATCGACGGTCGGCAAACTCCATGGGAACCATCGCATCCCGCGATGAAATCGCAAGTGAGTTGCTGTGCTTCGCCGTCCTTTCGAAACAGGATGGTAGGTTTCGACGAAGATTTCGCCTCCCCGAAATCGCGTATGCAGACGTCTTGCACATCAAAGAAAAGCTTGCCGCCGGACGCGAGTCTTGCCTTAACCAAATCTTTAATCACTTCGTGTTGCGCGTAGATCATGATGCCGCGGCCGCCGGTCAGTTCCTTAAAGTCGATATGGTGGGTGCGTCCTGAAAACCGCAAGTTCACGCCGTAGTGAAGCATTCCTTCCCGCATCATGCGTTCGCCCGCGCCAATTTCATTCAACAGGTCCACCGTACCTTGCTCCAACACGCCCGCACGAACGCGTTCCTCGCAATATTTACGGCTGCGAGTTTCCAGCACTACGGACTCAATCCCTTGCAGATGCAATAAGTGCGAGAACACCAGTCCAGCCGGTCCTGCTCCGACAATTCCTACCTGTGTGCGCATGAGATCAGCGAGCGATTCCTCCGAAAACTTGGACGCTCTGAGTTGCGAATGTTACCATGCGGCCTCAACTTGTTCTTCTCGGGGCCGTGCGATGATCGTCAGTCACAAAAAACTGCTAGTCGAATGGGGACACTGCGATCCGGCTGGCATCGTGTTTTTTCCCCAATATCTTGCCTGGTTCGACGCCTGCACCACCGCCCTGTTCCTGGATGCGGGCATGCCCATTCAGTCTTTATTTAAAGAACATGGCGTGATCGGCGTCCCGGTCGTGGATGTTCGGGCCCGATTTATTCTGCCGTCAAAATTCGGTGACGAACTCAAAGCGGAATCAAGCGTCACTGAGTTTGGTAAAAGTAGTTTTGTGGTCCGTCACCAAATCACAAAAGCAGGCGCACTGGCAGTGGAGGGATACACAACAAGAGTTTGGACCGGCTTCGATCCCAACGATCCATCCAAAATGAAATCGCGTCCTCTTCCGAAGGAAGTTATCGAACGCCTTTCTGCCGGCAATCCCATCTCAGGCAGCCATCACGAGAAGTGACAAAACTTCTATGTCAATTGCATCGGTTTCGGCTTGGCTGGATCGCTGTAATCATAAAAGCCGCGTCCTGCTTTCCGGCCATTCCATCCGGAAAGTACCATGCGCTTCAATAGCGGCGGCGAAGCAAAGCGCTTCTCCTTGAATTCGTCGAACATAATATTCGCGATGTAATAAGTCGTGTCGTTACCCACAAAATCGAGCAGTGTTAACGGCCCCATCGGATGGCCGCAGCCCAGCTTCATCGAGTTATCGATGTCTTCTACCGACCCAACCCCTTCTTCGAGAGCGCGAACGGCATCCAGCAGATAAGGCACCAGCAAACGGTTCACGATAAATCCGGTGCGGTCCGATGTACGAACGGGCGTCTTGCCCAATCGTCCAGCAAACGCCAGCACTTCTTCATTCACTTTCGGATCTGTCGCGATCGTCCGAATCACCTCCACCAGCTTCATCACCGGAACCGGATTGAAAAAATGCAAGCCCAGGAAACGGTCGGGACGCTGCGTGAAAGCCGCCATCTCGGTGATTGAAAGCGAAGAGGTATTGCTGGCAAAGATCGTCGCCTTTGCACAAATTTTATCCAGCGCGCCCCACAACTCGCGTTTCGCCGGTAATTGCTCGATAATCGCTTCAATCACGATGTCGCAATCTTTCAAATCTTCCAGATTCGTGGTCCCGTGCAGGCGCGCTCGAAGTTCGTCGCGCTGAGCTTGCGTCAGCGTACCCTTGTCCACCAGCCGCTGAAGATTTTTGTCGATGGATTGCAAACCTTTTTCCACCAATTGCGGTGAAACCTCCCGCACGGTAACTTGGCATCCCGCGTTCGCTGCAACTTGAGCAATACCCGAGCCCATCAGGCCGCAGCCAACTACTCCCACTTTCTCGATCGCCATCTATTCCTCCGTATGATTAGGTGTGTGACGTGTCCAGCTTGTAGCGCGAATCACTTCTCCGCTTGAGGCCGGCACTCTGATCAGAAGTTACCGCGCGGAAACTCAGGGTTTTCGCAGTTAGAATTGTTATGCCTCAGCATCCATCTCTGCAAAAACTTCCTGTGCGATATGAAATGCTGAATTTGCCGCCGGCACACCACAATAAATCGCGGACTGAAGCAAAACTTCCTGGATTTCCTCGCGAGTCACATTGTTGTTCGCGGCCGCGCGCACGTGCATGCGAAATTCGTCGCTGCGGTTCAGAGCCACCATCATAGCCAGAGTCAACAGACTCCGCGTGTGCCGCGGAAGCCCCGGACGCGCCCAAATCTCCCCCCAAGCGTAGCGCGTAATCAAATCCTGAAACGGCTCGTTAAAGGGAGTCGTGGCCGCTTGTGCTTTTTCAACGTAATCTTCGCCCAGAACGGCCCGCCGCACTCGCATGCCGGAGGAATATCGCTCGCGCTCGTCCATTATTTCGCCTCCGGCTGGTTCAGAAATTTCAACAGCGCTTCCGTAAACTGCGGAGCAGCTTCTATGTTCGACAAATGCGCAGCTTGCAATTCCAGGTAACTGGCCCCGGGAATCCCTTGGGCCACAAGGTGCGCATTCGCGGTCGAAATGACGGGATCTTGCGCTCCGGCAATCACCAGCGTTCGCGCAGTCACGCGCGAGAGATCGCGGCTCAAGTCCGCGTCCCGTATTGCCGCACAGCACGCCGCATAACCTTCGGGCGGCGCTTGCAGCAGCATTTGACGCATGGCTTCGATCACTTCGGGCGATTTCTTCACAAAATTTTCACTGAACCAGCGTAACACTACGGTCGTTGCTATCGCCGCCATACCGCGCTCTTTCACGTCTTTGATCCGCGCATTCCAGGTATCCGCAGTCCCAATCTTGGCCGCCGTGCTGCAGAGCACCAGGCCTTTCATGCGACTGGCTGCATTTAGGCCCAGCCACATCCCAATCATGCCGCCCATGGAAAGTCCGCAAAAATACGCGCTCTCGACCTTCAACGCATCGAGCAAGGTGATAACGTCGCGCCCCAACTGTTCGATCGAATAGGGCCCCGGAGTAACGCCCGACAGCCCGTGCCCCCGTGTATCGTAGCGCAGCACACAAAATTTTTCACAAAGTACGGTCGCCTGCGGGTCCCACATGGACAGGTTTGTTCCTAGAGAATTGGAAAGAACGATCACCGGCGCTTTTTGCAACCCGTCAAAACGGTAATTCAATCGAAGATCGCCCGACTCGACGAAAGGCATGATCGACACTCTCTAAGATGGCTATCTCTACTTTTGTTTTCGGTCCGCTAAAACTTTGTCCACCATTATTTCCGCCGAACCTGTGTAGTTCTTTGGTTCCAACAAACGCCTGATATCATCCGTGGAAAGATGCTGCCGCACTTCCGCATCTTCCATCAAAACACTTTGCAAGGGCTGGGATTTTTCCGCGGAGCGCTGGGAAGCCTTCTCCAAAATCTTATGGGCCGGCATACGTCCGATTTTTTCCGCCAAAGCGACCGCGACCGCTTCAGCCATAATCAGTCCCTGTGTGATTTCCAGGTTCGACTTCATTTTTCCTGAATCGATTTCCAAACCGTTTAGCACAGTCGTCAGATGAGCCAGCGCCCCGGCAGTCAACGTGCAGATTTCCGGCAGCGTCTCCCATTCTGCGTGCCAGCCGCCTAAACCCCGTTCGTGCTCTTGCACCATCGAAGTCAACATCACCGACACCAACGCGGGCACTCGAATCGACGCGGCCAAAACCACCGCCGAACCCACCGGGTTCCGCTTGTGAGGCATCGTGGATGACCCACCGCGTCCTGCCGCGACAGGCTCAGCCACTTCACCAACCTCCGTCTGACCCATCAACGAAAGATCGCGTGCAATTTTCCCCAGCGATCCAACCAGCAATCCCATCGTCGTCGCCACTTCCGCAAACCGATCGCGGTGCGTGTGCCAGGGCAGATTTGGCAGTGTCAATTTTAGCTCGTCGGCTAGAGCCTCAGCTACTGCCGGTCCTTTATTCCCGAGCGCAGCCAAAGTGCCGACAGCTCCACCGAACTGCAAGACCAGCACGCGTTTTCGGATTTCTCGCAGTCGTTCGCGATGCCGTTCGATAGCGGCGAGCCATCCGCAGGCTTTCAGTCCCAAAGTCACCGGCGGGCCCTGTTGCAGCCATGTGCGGCCGGCAACTAAAGTGGATTTGTGAGTTTCGCAGATTCGTGCCAGCACGTCGCACAATTTTGTGAGTGCTTGGTCCGTCAAATCCAAAGCGTCGCGCAGTTGCAAAACTGTCCCGGTGTCGATAGCGTCTTGGCTGGTCGCGCCCCAATGAACGAACCCTCCAGCTTTCTCATCCGCTTTAGTTACCAGCGATGTGAGCTGCTTCACCAGAGGAATCGCCAGGTTGCCCGAGAGGGCCGCCTCCTGCGCTATCGTTTCCATCGAAAACAGTTTTGCGTCGCACTTGGATTGGATCTTGGCCGCCGCAGCTTGAGGAGCAATTCCGGTTCTTGCCAGCGCGTGCCCGAGAGCCGCCTCAAAATCCAACATAGCTTGAACTCGGCGTTCATCGGAAAAGATCGCGCGCATCTCTTCGGTGGTGAAAAGATGCCCAAGAAGGTAAGTTGGAAGTTGCGTGCTCAAAGCTTCGATGTCCTTGATATCGCGTCACGCAGGATAACGGTTATCCGCGGAAGAATACAGCCTTGGCTTTGCTTCGCAAGGCTCAAAAGCGTTTCGTTGTGACGCTTTCCGGGCCACGCATCGAATAAAAATCACGCCGCCTAGCTTTTCGCACTCCCCGGGAATCGCGTAACTTCCGTAACAGCACGGTAAGCCTGGTCCACAGCCGCATTGGTATAAGCAAACGCTTCCGCATCCGAATTCGCTATCGAAATCCGGCCAAACGGTTGCCGCCCTATTACGCACGGTTGTTGACCCTCCGGCCAATCGGGATCGTAGAGCGAGTTATATTCGTACGCGTAGCCGTGCGGCCAACGGTTTACCGTGATCGCTTGAATATCACTTGCAGGGTTGAAGCCGCCGGGCGAAAGAATTCGTCCAAGCTGATCGCGAATATTGCGCTCGTAAGTTTCAAAACGCGTGCGATAAAGTTCTTCGCGTCCCGCAATCTGCTGCTCGCGAGCTGGTAATCCCGGTTTGCATGGAACCTTCTCTAGATGCAGCACGCAGGCATCCTCGGGCTTGCTCGCGAAGTGGTACTCGCCCATGCTCACCGGAAAATCCAGCGTGACCGATTCGAAATAGCTTCCCGGACACCTCGCGTAACTGATTCCGAGCTTCTTGAATGACTCCCAATTTCGTATCAACACATTGGTATAAACCAGCGGCACCTTCACTCCGTACGCCAAGGCCTCTTTCTGCTTCTGCGGCAGTTCAGGGCACAGGTAAGGAATCACCATATTCCAACATGCCAATACGCAAGCCGCGCCGCGAACCGAACGCGCTTCCCCACCGCGCACGTACTTAACTTCAACTTCCTTGGAACTCTCTGGGTCGCCCACATTCCGAGTGGAAACCGCGGTGCTGTTGAGCCGCAAACGAATAGGAGACGAAGGATCATCCAGCGCCGCATAGTTCATTTTCGCAGTGACGATATCTTCCATCGTATGGCCCGGCGCAGACCCAGGAATCAGCGACCGCACCAAAAGCCTGGCGATCGACGCATTCCCGTCCGGAAAATGGAAAATGTACGGTTCGTCCTCGCTTTGCTTCGTTATTTCCACGCCCAGGCCTGGTCCCGGCGGCCCGGATAAATCCATTCCAGCAAATCCGGGATATCCCAAACCCGCTAAATCACCGGCCGGAACCGCATCAACACCCACACCATAAAGCCCGTACGTCTCGGTCTGCAAAAACGGAATCGCGTCCGGATGAACCTTCAGGTACTTCAGCAAATAGTCTTTGTAACTCGTCTTCGCCAGTAAGACTTTTTTGTCCCACGATTTCAGCTCTGGCAGATAGTCCACTTTTTCGGTGTAAAGCCTCGCCAGATCCTTTTGCGCTTCTGCCGAAAGAGGGGTTTTCGCCAGGAATTCGGCCCAGGAAGGTTTCCCCATTCCGGGTACTAGCTTGTCCATTCCAAACGTTTCTTTGTCGAAGAAAACCGCGCGGGAAAGCCCATTCGAGCGCTCGAAGTTTTGATCGTAATATTTATAGAACTTCTTTACGTCCACATCCAGATCTTGCAGCAATTCCTTCGCTTGTTTGCTGTAGAGACCCGGCCCGGCAATCGACTGGGTCCCTCCGTAGCCCAGTATCGTTCGATGACCCGCGTGGTATTCGTTTCGTCGCGCATGACCGCCAAAGTCGTCATGATTCTCAAGAATCAAAACGCGCGCTTTGGGCCCGGCAATCTTTCGAAAGAAATATGCCGCTGACAGGCCGCTGATTCCTCCGCCTACCACGATCAAATCGTAGGTTTCAGAATCTGCCGCCCCACTTCCCCATTTTTGACCGTCGCGAAGTGCGTGCCCCGCTTCCATCACCGCATTCGTGCTTCCGCGCATGCCGGCTAAACTTGGTGGATAATAATCAGGATCTTTTTCCGGGGCAAAAGGAGACTGCGGAAGACCAAAAGCGTTGAGCCATTCGAAATTCGATAGAACGAAACCTCCGCCTACTGCGATTCCAAATCCATTTAGAAAATCTCGCCGCGTGATATGCCGATCCATTCCCAATTCGCGGTCCCGCTTCTCATACTTCACGCTCTCCCCCGAAGATTTTGACCACCGGGAGAACGGCATGAATCCACCCGGCTTTAGATTTTTACCGACAAAGCATACTCCAGCTTCCGCATTAGACAGGACGAATCTTTCGCAAACAAGAGTTCACGACCGTGCATCAGAGCGACGACGACTTTCGTCGGGTTGTCGACTTAAGTCTCACGCCTCGTTCGTTTTTGTTATCATAGCGTTTTCCGTAATCAAGCAAAGAGGAGCACTTTTGCCTGCCCGCGTCCTTAACGGAATTGTTATCCGCAACCAAATTTATGCCGAGTTAACCGGCGAAATTTCGGAGCTCGCTTCTGCCGGAGTTCGTCCCGGATTGGCCGCCGTATTGGTGGGCGACAATCCTGCCTCGAAAGTTTATGTAAAAAACAAGATTGCTGCCTGCGAAAAGCTGGGACTCACCAGTATCCAAATCACTCCGCCGGGTACGATCACTACTTCCGAGCTTCTGGCCATCATCGAAGACTTGAATCGACGCGATGATGTTGACGGCATCCTCGTCCAACTTCCTCTGCCTCCACAGGTTGACGCCAAAAATATCCTCGAAGCTGTCGCTCCGGCGAAAGATGTGGATGGATTTCACCCGCTCAATGTGGGCTACTTGGTTGCAGGCCGGCCGACTCTCGTGCCTTGTACGCCCGCAGGCGTGATGGAACTTTTGCGCCGCAGCTCTATTCCTTTGGAAGGCGCCAACGCTGTCGTTGTGGGCCGCAGCGATATTGTGGGCAAACCCATGGCACTGCTTTTAATGCACGCGAACGCCACCGTCACCATCTGCCATTCGAAGACGCGAGACCTGCCTGCAACGGTTCACCGTGCCGACCTCGTTGTTGCCGCCATGGGACGCGCCGCAATGATTACCCCCGATTACGTCCGCCCCGGCGCCACCGTCATCGACGTTGGCATTAACCGGATCACCGATATCTCGCATGCAGAAAAATTCTTCGCCAATTTTCCCGAGCGGCTCGCCGAGTTCCGCGCCAAGGGCACGGCGCTGGTTGGAGACGTGCATCCCGAGGTAGCCAACGTCGCCGGTGCTCTCACGCCGGTACCCGGTGGAGTCGGTCCGCTCACCATCGCCATGCTCATAAGCAATACGGTAAAAGCCGCCCGCTTGCGTCGTGGCCTTCGCACACCGGCCGCCGCAGCCGTTCAGCGCTAATCGCTCATGCTTCGAGTCGGCCTTACAGGCGGAATCGCAACCGGCAAAACTACGGTGGCTTCGATGCTTCGTGAACGCGATGTTCCGGTGCTGGACGCCGACCCACTCGGTCACGCTCTACTGGAACCCGGGCAGGCCGCCTACGAAGAAGCCGTTGCCGCTTTCGGAAAAGACATTTTGGACGCCTACGGAAATGTAAATCGCGCCAAACTCGGTGCCTTGATATTTGCAGATGCGGAAAAGCGCGCACGGCTGAATCAAATTCTGCATCCCAGAATTCTCCAGGTTGTGCAAAAGTGGTTTGCCGCCTTGGATGAACCGGACGGTCCGGCGTTTGCCGTTCTGGAGGCTGCGCTGCTTGTGGAAGCCAACTACACCAGTAATCTCGACAAGCTCATCGTATGTTGGTGCCGCCCTGAACAACAAATGGAGCGCCTGCTACAGCGCGGACTTTCAGAGCAGGAAGCGCAGCAGCGCATCGCTGCTCAAATGCCGCTCGATGAGAAACGTAAGAGGGCTGACATTGTAATAGATTGTTCGAGCTCGTTCGAAGAGACGGAAAGACAAGTCAATCAAACAGTGGAACAACTAGGATCGCCCGCCTCTGGAAGAAACATTCCATGACGCGCCAGCGTATTCATCAGTAGGTAGCGGAACACCGGTATCGCGCAGTCGTTGGTAATCGTCGCAAAAGGACGTCGCATGCATCGATCTGGGAAGCAGGGACGCGCAATCCGTTTATTGGCCATTGGGCTGATCATTGGACTCGCAGCCTACTGGGCAGGTTCGCGCTGGGGTCCGCCCGTCCCTTCCGTCGTCAAGGCCTTGCATTCACCCGCACCGACTCCCAGTGAAGCCGGATTGGATCCCACCGAGCTCGAAAACGTCCGGATTTACAGGCAAGCCGCCCCGGCCGTGGCCAACGTAGTCACTCGCACCGTTGAATACGATTTCTTTTTCAACCCAGTCCCCGTCGAGGGCGCCGGCTCCGGGTTTTTGATCGACAACGACGGCCACATCCTTACGAACTATCACGTCGTGCAAGGTGCCCAAACCATCGAAGTCACTCTAGGCGATCAGTCGCGCTATAAAGGCAAGTTAGTCGGCTCGGATCCAAACAATGACATTGCCCTGATCCAAATTGATCTCGCCGGACGGAAAATTACTCCGCTGTCACTGGGCGATTCCCGGAACCTTCTGGTGGGCCAGCGGGTGCTCGCGATCGGGAACCCATTTGGATTTCAGAGCACTCTCACCACCGGCATTGTTAGCTCGCTCGGTCGTACTGTCCAGACCCGCGAAAATACATTTATCGATGAAGCGATCCAGACCGACGCTTCCATCAATCAGGGTAATTCCGGCGGACCGTTGCTGAATTCTCACGGGGAAGTAATCGGAATCAATAGCGCTATATACGCTCCTACCGGCACAACTGCCGGCATCGGCTTCGCCATTCCTATCAACACCGCGAAACGCGTAGCCGAAGACCTGATCACGCGCGGGCGTGTGCGCCACGCCACACTAGGTGCCGAAGGTCGGGCGCTCTGGCCCCGCCTGGCCGAGGCCCTCAACCTCGCTGTACAACAGGGAATCCTAATTGAACGGGTCGAGCCGGGCGGCCCAGCAGCCAAGGCTGGGATTCGCGGTGGAACCAAATCCGTGGTGGCTGGTATGCAGGAGCTGCGTGTGGGCGGCGACGTTTTAATTGCCATTGACGGAAAGCAGATCACCAACCAGTCGGACTTAAGCCTCTTGCTAAACCGCTCCCAACCCGGTGACACGGTCACCGTTACCATTGTGCGCGAGGGCAAAAAAATGAATCTGCCGGTAAAGCTCGGCGGCGATTAGACACCTTTGGGCATATATCGTTCTCTGCGAGTCCGGATGCAATGAAAAAACCCGACTATGGTCTCGATGCGCCCGGTCTCGTTCGGGGATTTCTGTTCGGCGGACCTGCATTGATCGTCGCCGGATGGTTTCTGAGTGACTGGGCGAAAGAGAAAAATTACGGACCACTGATTGGTTTTGGCGCCGCAATGTTCTATTCCGGAATCGTTTTTTTCCTGGAATCGTTGCTGATGATGGCCAGCAGTTATTACGGGAAATTTCGAGCCCGTGACGACCTTCTTGATAGCTTGCACCTGCGTGGAGACGAAACCGTTCTCGACGTAGGATGTGGTCACGGATTATTGCTCATCGGCGCCGCCAAGAGACTGCCGCGCGGCCGCAGCCTCGGAATCGATCTGTGGTCTCAGGTGGACCAGGGAAATAATTCACGCGACGCTACTATGCGGAACGCGAGCTTGGAAGGAGTGTCTGATCGCGTCGAAGTGCGCGATGGCGACATGCGAAAACTACCTTTCCCAGACGCCTCCGTGGACGCCGTAGTGGCCAATCTTGCAATCCACAATATCTCGAGCCGCGAAGGGCGCCGCGAGGCCATTTCTGAAATTGTGCGGGTGCTGAAACCGGGTGGGCAAATCGCTCTTATGGATTTCAAACACGCTGGGCAGTACGCGGAAGATTTGAAGGGCTGCGGCGTGGTCCGCGCCCGTGTCTCTAGACCATCCTTCTGGATTTTCCCGCCCGTTCGAATCGCACGCGGCCGGAAAGAACTAGGCTAAGGCTCCCAAACGCATCAGACCTCCTCTTCCAGTTTCAAAATCAGTGATCCGGGTGTACACTTTGCCATCGACATCATCGGGGCAATCGGCGGGTCAGCAAGGTTGCTTGTTCCTAGCAACAAGAGCTCGCATAGTCTCGATGCCTTGCCAGGGTCACCAATAGGTAGCAAGTCCCATTGACCGAAACGCTGGGCGTCCGTAAGATTTTGTATCGTCTCGGCGAGTCGGTATTCTCGCTGAGAAGGACACCTCAACCGATTACGGGGACCGTGTGATTGTTACGAAGAAACAGGCGAGGATCTTGGCGGTTACCGCTGCCGCGGCGGTCTTTCTCGCCGGCTGCAACGACGTCGTATCGACCAAGCAAGCCAAGGCGCATCCTCCGGCGGCAACCCCCGCACCCTCTCCCGCCCAAGTTCGCGAGAGCCTCCCGTTCCCTGAAAAACCGGTTTACCTGGCCTCTTTGCAGAACGATCCAAGATCCGCAATCGATATTTTAGTGGCTCAGGTCCAAGCCAGCTTTAATGAGGGTCAGAAGAAGTACAAGGCTAATCATTTCGATCAAGCCCGTGTGGATTTCGATCGCGCGATGGACCTCATCGTGCAAAGTGGTTTTCAAGCCGACTTTGATCCGCGCCTTTCCGATTTGGTGGACCAGTTGGGCGAGACACTTCATTCCTACGAGCTAAACGCCGAACGCAATGCAGAAGAAGACGAAGAACCCGCTGGAGAGCCTGCGCCAATCGACGCGCTGGCGAATATGGAATTGCCCAAGGGCGATCCACGGCTGGCCGCTAAAGTGGAACAGGAATTGATCAGCGTTCCCCACGACCTTCCGCTTACTGTCAACGATTCGGTGCTGCAATACCTGAATTTTTTCGCTACCCCGAAAGGCCGAGCCGTCGTGGAGCATGGCCTTGGACGCGCTGGGCGTTATAACGACATGATTCGTCGGGTGCTCCGTCAGGAAGGCGTGCCTCAGGATTTGATCTATTTGGCGCAGGCGGAATCAGCTTTCCAACCAGCAGCGGTTTCACGGGCTGGCGCGCGCGGATTGTGGCAGTTCATGCCCTTCCGTGGTGAGGAATACGATCTCGACCGCAACTATTGGGTTGACGAGCGCAGCGACCCCGAGAAAGCCACCCGCGCAGCAGCCCGCCATATGCGCGACTTGTACGACATGTTTGGCGATTGGTATCTGGTGATGGCCGCATATAATTCCGGCCCCATGAACGTAGTGAAAGCCATCGAGCGCACCGGCTACGCAGATTTCTGGGAACTTCAAAGACTCCACGCGCTCCCCAAGCAAACGCAGAATTACGTGCCGATCATTATTGCGATGGCGCTGGTAGCGAAGGCTCCCGCCCTCTACGGCGTCCAAGTGGCTCCTGAGAAGCCGGCGCAAGTGGACACTATCAAGCCCGGTCACCCTATTGATCTGCACTTGGTTGCGGATGCCTCGGGCGCCGACATTGATGATCTGCGGGGCCTGAATCCGGAACTTTTGCGCGGCGTAACGCCGAACGATCCGGGGTTCGAATTAAATGTTCCGGCGGGCACCGCGGAAAAGTTCGAGTTGAACATCCAGCAAGTCCCCGAAGAAAAATGGACGAGCTGGCGCCTCCATACCGTGGAAGATGGCGAATCACTGGCCGACATCGCGCGGCATTACCACGTTACAGTCGCTGCTCTCGAAAGCGCCAACCACCTGCAAACTCATGCGTCATTGCCGGCTGGCTTTCTTGTGAACGTGCCAACCGCGCCGCCTGTGATTCATCTGGTGCACTATAAAGTTCAGCGGGGAGATTCGCTCGAAGGCATCGCCGGTCGTTTTGACGTAACCGTGTCGCAATTAAAGAAATGGAACAACATCAGAGGTTCTAGCGTGCCCCGGGGCTCCCGGCTTCGCATCTATGCCGGTGGTCCGCCAGACGATGCAGCGCCACACGCGAAACCGAAAGCCGCGGCACAGAGTAGCGCGGGCGCTTCGCTGCAGCAAGTCGATAGTCGGACCTCTAGACAACCGGAAGCGGTTGAACATCATGTCAAGCGCGGCGAGACTCTTTACTCGATAGCCCGCGCCTACGGAACCACCGTGGCGTCCCTGCGCCAGTCCAACCCGTTCTTGGCGAGCCGCTCGCTGGCAGCCGGTGATGTTCTCAAAGTTAACCGCTAAGCTAGTTGTGGATTTATTCTCCTCCCGTATCCTATTTGTTTCTAGCCACTTAGACCTGCAAGAGATGTCGGCGCCTGATAATCTCTTCACTTACTGAGCTCAAGGAGCGCTGAAAATGCCCACTTTTCAAGGCATTGCGCTTGACAAAGTTCTTACACTCCGTTTATAAGCGCCGAAGGACCAATAATCCGTCCTAATAGGGAGGGTCGCATGTTTAACGCAAAACTTCACGACGAAGAAGACGACGAACTGCCGCGCTATGAGGAAGAGGAAGACGAAGGCGAAGGCGCCGAACAGCCGCACGAGGGAACTATAGAAATCGAGGAAATAGCCATTGAGAGCGAAGACGGCGATGAGGATTCTGAGGAATCCCCTGCTGCCCGTAAACCCGCTCCGGCCTCCAAATCGAAACCGGCCAAAAAGCCTGCTCCCAAAAAGAAAGCCAAGTCCAAGAGCAAGCCCAAACCGAAAAGTAAATCCAAAACCAAGAAAGCAAAAGGCGGCAAGCGCAAAAAGCGCTAACGATCCTTATGGTGACCTAGTTCATGGGCGGTAAGTGTCGAGTTTGCCCCAGCTTGGCAATTTGCGATGGGCCCGCAGCGCTTCTGCGCCCCAGCGTCCTAGATACGACGAGAGCGCCACGCCGTGCCCTGCGAACGCACCGATCATGATCGCATTTTTCGTTTTCTTGGCCTCCGGATGCCACATGAAAATCGGCTCCCACGAATCGCGAAACAGAATAGGCCCACCCCAGCGATGCGTGAATTGCAGCGACTTCAGCGCCGGATGGAGACCGCGAACCCGCTTTTCGAGCGAATCGAAAATCGGCGGAACCTCGGCAGCCGAAATATCCACATCGTTCAGGTCATCGGAGTGCGGAGCCTGCACAAGCCCCGCGCCAAAAATGATGGAATTGTCTTCGCAGACTCGTCCCCAAAGATAGGGCAGGTCCGCAGTGTAAAAAGGCTTTCGTTCCGCCAGGCCGATTTGCGCAAGCTGCTCTTCATTGACAGGTTCGGTCGCGACTGCGAGTGTCAGCTTCGGATGCGTGCCTTCTTCCAGCTCCGTTAATTTCAGGGAAAGAGCATTCGTCGCAAAAATAATTTTGTGCGCCGAGATTTTTCGCGACCTAGATGCACATGGCGTCACTTCTATTTCAGGAATATCACTCCATGCGATATGCGTTACCGGATGATTTTCCAGTATCAACGCGCCCAGACGATCGGCCGCTCGGGCTAGGCCGCTTACTAATTTCCCAGGGTCAACGGTTCCACCTTGCACTTCCTTGGTAACCTGAAGCGTCCCGGAATCGTTCCAGGAGACTGGCGACTTCGCCAAACCCTTCTTGCGAGCTATTTCCCAAGCGCCGGTGAAGCGCTGATCGCAGTCAATGCCAAACTCCCCGAGAACCTCTTTGAACCGAGCTAGCACGTCTCCCAAACCCGCAAGATCACCCGCCGCTGATTCGGAAAGGGCCATGCCCCCGGTACGCCCGCTCGCTCCGTCGCCGACTTTCCAGGCTTCGAACACCGCCACGGATTTCTCAGGCGCAATTTTTCGCAGCCAAGCAGCCGCGGCTAAGCCGGTGAAGCCGGCACCGATGACGGCGAAATCCAGAACATCAGGCAGCGGTCCTCGTGCAGTGGGAGTGAAATCAATTCGCCAGGGCGGGTTTCCCCAGTTGTGCGGTTTGGGAGCGGTGTGCATAAGACAAAAGGAGCTAGCGGCTTATAAAACTCGCAGAGAGGCTAAACAAGCGGCGGATTATGGCCACGGCCTTCTTGATGCTGCCAGCCACGGCAGAGTTACATAATGCTTTCGGTCCAATTCTCCAGCGTGTGTTTTATATGCGCCATGAATTGGTGCGCCACGGCGCCATCCACCACCCGATGGTCGTAGGAAAGCGTGAGGTAAACCATCGACCGGATCGCGATGGCGTCATCAATGACCACAGGACGCTTCTCGATGGTGCCCAAGCCAAGAATCGCTACGTTCGGCTGGTTGATCACCGGCAATCCGAACAACCCGCCAAAGACTCCCGGATTTGTGATTGCAAAGGTTCCTTCGGCGACCTCTTCCGGTTTGAGCTTCTTGGCCCGCGCGCGTTCCGCCAAGTCGTTCATGGCCCGCGCGATCCCCAGAAAGTTTTTCTCCTCGGCATTCTTAATCACCGGGACGATCAATCCCCAATCCAGCGCCACCGCGATGCCTATGTTGCATTCCTTGTGCAGCACGATATTCGTTCCGTCCACGGAGGAATTCACGGTGGGATATTTCCGCAATGCTTCCACCGCGGCCCGCACGAAAAACGGCATAAACGTAAGCTTGGTTCCGGAAGTTTCTTCAAACTTGGTCTTCATCTTTGCGCGCAACGCTGCAATCCCCGAAACGTTCACTTCATCCACGGAATACACGTGCGGAGAAACGCGCTTGGACAAAACCATGTGCTCAGCAATGCGCTGCCTCATCACCGACATGGGCTGCACGTCGTAGTGCCCGAAATACATTTTCTCGCGCGGCACCGCATTCTCGAGTACCGCGGATGCGGAGGCGCCTCCCGTTGCCGGGGGGCGCGAAGGCGCCGCACCAGCAGCCGCTGCAGGGCGCGCGGGGGCCGCCGATGTTGACGACGCGCCTCCTTCCACCGCAGCCAAAATATCGTGCTTGCTGACGCGCCCGCCCGCACCCGTGCCGGGAACCTGCGTCAGGTCCACATCGTGCTCGCGCGCGATTCTTCGCACCAGCGGAGAGCTTCGTACTTTTTCGCCGCCTGAAACCGCAGGCTTCTGCGGAGCTGTGGGCGAACCTGTCGCCGGGGCAGGAGTAGGTCTCTCCGACTGCTGAGGCGCCACTTCCTTCGCTGGCGCAGGCTTGGCGGCCGGTGTCGCAGCGGGAGCGTTGGATTTTGCAGGGGCAGCATCCGCCCTGGCCGGTGCAGGCACAGCTGATTGGCCCGCGGCGCCGTCCGCGTCGATAATCGCAACAACGGTTTGTATCGGGACCGTCTGACCTTCGTTCACTTTAATTTCTTTCAGCACTCCGGCAGACGGCGACGGAATTTCCGCATCCACTTTATCGGTGGAGATTTCAAACAGCGGTTCGTCTCGCTCAATCTTGTCGCCAGCCTTTTTCAGCCACTTGGTAATGGTGCCTTCAAAAATGCTCTCGCCCATCTGGGGCATGATGACGTCAACAGCCATGGTGATCTCCTATGCGCGCAATGCTTGCTTATACTGCGGTAAGGCATTCCTCGTGCCATAGGCCTGGCACGCCTTGCAGCGTATATATCTCGTCGCCGCCGTGGAAAAACGATACATCTTTCACCTGCGCCGTGCGTCCGGCGTAGTCGAGCTGCTCCGGCTCCAGCTCATTGTGGTATTGGCCGGCTTCCATAAATTTTTCCAGGAATGCGCGATCTGCGATGCGCACCTCGGTGCCCACGGCGAACTCCGCATTGTTTACGCCCTTTGTTTTTCCCATGTCAGAATGCCGGCCTCCTCCGCATTAGTATTTTGACAATTCGCGCGCGGCCGCGACAACCTTTTCTGTATTTGGCAAAAATCTTTCTTCCAGCGTTGGCGCGTACGGCACCGGCGTGTCCAGAGCGGTCACCCGCGTGATAGGTCCGTCGAGATCCTCAAAGGCCTCTTCACATACGATGGCCGCGATCTCCCCAGCGATGCCTCCCGTGCGCGTATCCTCGTGAACGATCAAAAGTTTATTCGTTTTCTTCACTGAATTCAGGATAGTTTCCCGATCCAGCGGAAGCAGCGTGCGCAAATCGATCACTTCCGCTTCGATGCCTTCGTTCGCCAATTGCTCGGCAGCTTCCATCGCCGTGTGCGCCATCGCCGCATAGCTGATAATCGTCAAGTCATCACCTTCACGCCGAACGATGGCTTTTCCAATCGGAACCAGATAATCGCCTTCAGGAACTTCTTCTTTAATCCGTCGATATAGGAATTTGTGCTCGAAAAACAGCACGGGATTATTGTCGCGAATCGCGGACTTCAGCAGACCCTTGGCATCTGACGGCGTAGAAGGATAAACCACCTTTAACCCCGGAGTGTGCACGAAATACATTTCCGGGTTCGCCGAGTGAAATGGCCCACCGTGAACGCCACCGCCCGAAGGCCCGCGAATCACCATCGGCACCGGCGCGCCCCAAAGATAATGAGATTTCGCCACGAAATTGGTTACCTGATTGAAGCAGCAGGCAATGAAATCAATGAACTGCATTTCCGCCACCGGCCGCAGCCCCAGAAATCCCATTCCGCAAGCCGCGCCAACGATGGCGGTTTCGCTGATGGGAGTTTCAATCACGCGCTCGCGTCCAAATTTCGAGAGCAGTCCTTCGGTGGCCTTGAAAGCCCCGCCATATACGCCAATGTCTTCGCCAATCGCCACCACCGCCGGGTCGCGGTCCATCTCTTCGAACATAGCCTGCCGAATTCCCTCGATCATAGTTATCGGAGCCATGTCAGCGTCTCCCGCGTTTATCGCGTGGATTTTGATGGGCGCGTCGGTCGCGCGGGTTTTGCGCTTCTCTCACGGATTTATCTTTCGGCCCGCGTCCAAACGGAACCCGCGGGACTTCCGGCGCTTCAGGCTCGACTGCGCGCACGGGAGGTTTCGGCTGAGGCGGGCCCCCTGCTTTGACTATCGGCTCGGAGACTTTTGCGCCGTTGCCACCGGCATTGCCTACCGGCGTGATGACGGCGGGCGCAGCAATTTCTTTGCGAATGGTTTCTACTTCTGCGAAAGCGCCGTAATCTTTCACTTCCCAGCGGGGCTCAAAGCTCGATGCCGGAGGCGAAACTTCTGCCTTCGCACGCTGCCATGTTGCCTCTATCGCGTGGCAACCTTCGCAGTAAACGCCTTCTTCGGCCAGTTCGGCCGGCGGCATGGGCGATTCTTCCGCGAACTTCTGCTCCCCATCCAGTTCACGCTCGATGCGTGCGTCGATTTCCGCTTTCGTCTTGGCCTCCCAAATTTTATTTTCAGTAAGATATTTTTCGTAAAGCGCTATTGGATCGCGAGCCTTCCAATACTCAAACATCTGCTTGGGAACGTATTCAGCCGGATCGTGCTGGGCGTGGCCCCGCATGCGCATCGTTTTCACTTCGATTAGCGCTGGACCGCGTCCTGCACGGCATTCGTCGACAGCTTCCTTCGTGGTGTTGTAAACAGCCACCACATCATTGCCGTCCACGATCCAGCTTCGGATTCCGTAAGCCACCGCTCGGTCAGCGAGATTCTTCACCGGCACTTGGCGCGAAACAGGCGTGGAATAAGCCCATTGATTATTCTCGACGATCAACACAAACGGCGCGCGCTGCTGCGCTGCCAGATTCAATCCTTCGTGAAATGCTCCGGTGGAGCTGCCACCATCGCCAATCCATGTGAGCGCAACAATCTTTTGCCCCAGGTAGCGGCCGGCCATGGCCACACCTGTCATCACCGGGATCAAATCTCCCAACATCGAAATTGGCGAAACGATGTGGCGCACTTTCAAATCGCCGAAATGGCTGGTGCCATCCTTGCCCTGCGTCGGCGAAGTGTATTTCGCCATGTGCTGCGTGAAAATATCGCGCGGCGGAACGCCTTTCACTAACAACGCCCCGATATTACGAATCATGGGGGCGATCCAGTCTTTCTTCTGCAGCGCATAGCAGGTCCCTACGGAAACGCCTTCCTGCCCCAGGCTGGAGTAAAGCCCTCCCACAATTTTATTTTGCCGGAAGAGCCGCACCATGCGCTCTTCGAGCTGGCGGTTGAGCTGCATGAAGTAATACAGGTCTAAATGCTGCTCCCGCGTCAGCGGATTGCTCATACTTCACTCCCTTTTGCGGCTCCTACCGGCACGTTATCACGATCTGAGGTCGCTGCTGGCACGGAGGATTGAACACCATCCAATATGTTCTGAAGCTTGCTCAATGAAACGGAATCTATCTTCCGCTCGAAAATCTCTCCGAAGCGAGCGATCAAGCACCGCTCGATCTCTTGCGAACTTACCGTCCTGCCCAACGCGCGTTCCAGAGAGGTTGCGCGCTTTCCTGCGATGCCGCACGGCACAATCAAGTCAAAGTAACGCAGGTCGGTAGAAACATTGTACGCGAACCCATGCGACGTCACCCAGCGGCTGAGATGCACTCCCAACGCGCCAAGTTTCTCGTCCGGAGTCCCGCCTTGGGAATCCAGCCAAACTCCATGCTGGCCTTCCAGGCGTTTCGCATGGAGCCCAAAATCCGCCGTCACGCGAATCATTACTTCTTCCAGTTGACCAACATACCAGCGTACGTCGCGCTTGTGTTCCGCTAAATCCAGAATCGGATAGCCAACAATTTGTCCCGGACCATGATACGTGATATCACCGCCCCGGTCGCTCAGATGAAATTCCACATTCATCTGCGTCAGCAAATGGCTCGACGCACGCAAGTGCTCGCGATGGCCGTTGCGTCCCAGCGTGATTACGTGTGGATGCTCGCAAAGCACCAGCACATCTGGAATCGCGCGCTCTTTACGGGCTTGCACGAGCTTCAGCTGAAAATTGCTCGCACAATCGTAGGGCACAAGGCCTACGTTCACTACCCAGCAGGTTTTTTCTTTTTGAATCACGTTACGGTTATCACTGTTTCGGCTTCGAATACCACTCGTGGAGCTAAATGTTTATGGCCATGCCGCGAACCGAATTGAACGCGTCGCCCATCGCTTCCCAAACCGTCGGATGCGCGTGGATAGTGGTCGCCATATCGTCCAAGGTAGCCTCAAGTCCCAGCGCCGCGACGGGCTCGGCGATAATCTCCGTCGCCAGCGGCCCAATGGCATGCACGCCAAGAATCTCGCCATACTTTTCTTCCGCCACCACTTTGATGAATCCTTCATGCTGGCCGAGTATGGTTGCTTTGCTATTGCCGATAAAAGGAAACTTGCCAGTCTTCACCTGGAAGCCCGCTTCGCGCGCCTGCTTTTCCGTCAAACCAATCGAGCCAATTTGCGGCTCGCAGTATGTCGCGTTCGGACAGCGCTTGCGATCAAACGGCTGCACCTCTTTGCCGGCCATGCGTCCTACAGCGATGATTCCTTCCATCGAGGCTGCGTGCGCAAGCTGAGGCAACCCTGCCACGATGTCCCCAATAGCGTAAAGATGCGGCTCATCCGTTTCCAGAAACGCATTGGTGTGAATGAACCCGCGTTCCACTTTAGCTTTTGTTTTCTCGAGCCCCAGATTTTCGGTAAGCGGCCGGCGCCCAACGGCAATCAGTACTTTCTCCGCGCTAATCATCTGAGACTTCCCGGATTTGTCTTTGTAGGTGACAGTCGCACCATTCGCATTCTTCTTTACCGACTCCACCTTCGCTTCCAACTCGATGCGCATTCCCTTCTTCGTCAGCGCCTTGTGTAATTCAGCGGAAATTTCCTCGTCTTCCAGCGGCACAACTCGTGAGACGGCTTCCAGCAGCGTGACTTCGGAACCAAACGTGCGGAAAATCGAAGCGAACTCGACGCCCACAGCTCCACAACCCACCACGATCATCGACTTCGGAATTTCTTGCAGGCCCAAAATTTCGCGGTTCGTCAGAACAACTTTGCCATCGATTTCAACGCCCGGCAGCGAGCGCGCCTCTGATCCAGTCGCAAGTAATATATTGGTTGCTTCGATTTCAATGTTCTTGCCGTCTTTCTCAACAGAAACCCGCCCAGGTCCCGCGATTTTTCCCCAGCCAGTGATGGTCTCAACCTTGTGTTTCTTGAACAGGCTGGCGATACCGGTAGCGTGCTTCTTTACGATCTTGTCCTTGCGTGCCAGTATGCTTGGCCATTTGATTTTCACGTCTTTCACTTCAAAACCAAATTCTTCGGCGCGCTTGAAATGGTCGTAGATATCTGCGTGGTGCAGAAAAACTTTTGTAGGAATACAGCCGACGTGGAGGCAGGTTCCGCCCAGGAAGGGGTCCTTCTCCACCACGGCAACCTTCAGGCCCCATTGCGCCGCGCGAATCGCTGCCACGTAACCGCCGGGACCGCTTCCGATAACCACTACATCGTATTTAGCCAAGCCAGTCCTCCCCGCGATTCTCAATTCCGCCGTGCCTATAGATGCATGGAGGGATGGGTAAGATGCGGCTCTTCCCGTGTGCGCAAACCCTGCATTTTAGCAGCCGCGCTCGGCAGCCGCAACCCTGCTCCCTTAAATCCATCGTGTTACGTCTGAGTTAAATAGGGCTTCCACCTTAGACATGGCGGGCTTCGACTCGGAACAAAAGCGGTCACTTAAACGTATCAAGGGGGGAGGATTCATGAGCTCAGGACCAATTGTTCCAGAAACGGTAGATCCAACTCTCAGACCTGATTTGTCCCCTCCCAGCGTTTGGCGGAAGATTTTCATGGGCCCCAACGGTGTTCGCGCGGGCTGGCGATTCATAATGTACGCCTTGCTCTTCGCGGGGCTTGTATTTCTTTTCCAACGAATCCTAAAGTTCATTCCTTCGTTTGTGGAAATCGTGCGTACGGTCCAGAGAGAAGGAATTCTTACGCCGCAGTTTGAATTCATTTTCGAAAGCACGGTTATCGCAGCAGCGTTAGTGGCAGCCGGCCTCATGGCGCGATTCGAAAAGAGGCCCTTCGGGGTTTATGGCATGCCTGTTGAAAAAGCGTTTGGAAAGCTCTTTTGGCAAGGCGTTCTGTGGGGACTGATATTTGAATCGGCGGCCATGCTGATCATTTCCGCGCTCGGCGGTTTCTCGTTTGGGAACCTCGCGCTTTCAGGCGTCGCACTCGTTCAGTACGCAATTTTGTGGGCTATAGGCTTCGTTATGGTGGGTATCGCGGAAGAATTCACTTTTCGAGGGTACACACAATTTACGCTTGGTACTGGAATCGGCTTCTGGCCTTCAGCAGTGTTGCTATCCGCGGCGTTCGGCGCGATTCATCTTGGCAATGCCGGGGAAGGATGGGTTGGGGCGCTTTCCGTTGCTGTGTTTGGCCTTTTTGCCTGCTTTACCCTAAAGCGCACGGGAAATCTCTGGTTTGCGATCGGCTTTCATGCCGCCTCTGATTATGCTGAAACCTTCATATTTTCCACCCCGGATAGCGGACTATTGGCTCAGGGGCACCTTTTGAATTCCAGTTTTCACGGGCCGCGCTGGCTCACGGGTGGGACCATCGGCCCGGAAGGCAGTCTGATAGATTTTGTAGTGTTCGCTCTGGCATTCATTGCGTTTGCCAAGCTCTATCCTTCAAAGAAAAATGTGACCGCACTCCAAACCAACGCTTTCTGATAATTTGGTCTAGCACCAGCAGCACATTCAGAAGCCTCTCACAGGCTATCTTGCAATTCGGAATCAGGCGATTCCAACACGCTGGAAATATCCTCGTGCAGGCGAGCAAGCGGTATCCTTCTGAAACGATCACCCGCCTGGGGCCGTAATGTAGTAAAACATCGGAGACAAATTATGACCGTGGACCCAGGACCATCCGATCCAATTTTGATGAACAATCAGCCGGATCCGCCTCGGCTACAACCAGATGCCGGGAATATTTTTGTCGGTCCCAACGGTCTTCGCGCTGGCTGGCGGCTTCTGATTTTCTTGGCGATTTTCATCGGCCTTTTGAGCTCTGCCGGATTCGTGCTCTCACGCATCCCTGCCGTTCGAGCGTTTCAGCAGACCCAACCCAAAGGGGTGCTTACACCAGCCGGGGAAATTAGTTCAGAGGGATTAGTCGTTGTCATCTTGCTGATCTCGGCCTTCATCATGACCAAGATCGAAAAGCGGTCCTTCGCCGATTACGGCCTGCCGTCGCGCGAAGCATTCGGCAAACGTTTCTGGCAAGGCGTGCCGCTCGGTCTCGCTATGCTGTCGCTGCTCATGGCTCTGATCGGAATATTCCACGGCTTTTCGCTTGGAGGATTTGCGATCACGGTTGTTCCAGCAATTAAATACGGCGTTCTGTATGCCCTCGGCTTTATCCTGGTCGGCATTTTTGAGGAATTCTCGTTTCGCGGTTATATGCAATCCACGCTCGCGTCCGGAATAGGTTTCTGGCCCGCGGCAATCGTTCTCGGCATTTTGTTTGGAGCAATACACCTTCAAAACTCGGGCGAAGCTATCTACGGTGCAGTCATGGCCGGTGGCTTCGGATTAGTCGCTGCCTTCTCGCTCTTGCGCACGGGAAATCTTTGGTTCGCGATCGGCATGCATGCATCGTGGGACTGGGGCGAGACCTATCTGTACTCAGTTCCTGATAGCGGACTCATCGCGCGAGGCCATCTGCTCAATTCTTCCTTCCGTGGACCAACCTGGCTCACGGGCGGCTCCGTGGGACCCGAAGGCAGCGCGTTCGTTTTTCTCGTTCTGCTGATTTGGGCCGCTGCCATACACTTTCTATTTCCAGCGAAGCCATTACGCTCCTGATTTAGACCGTCGGAATCCTTTCCGGCGTTCAAAGCATCTACATCAGGTCTCTTCACCTCAATTTGACATTGGAGAGAAGGTGTCGTTAAAATCGTGGGATTTTAGTAAGGCGGTTTACCCCGCCTAGGGACCTAACAATGGAAAAGAAGCGACTCGAATACTACAAGAAGAAATTAGTCACGCGACGCGACGAGCTCGTCAAGGGTATCGCGCGCACCGAACAAGAAGGCCGCGAAGCGGACGAAGACCCTACCGTGGACCTCGCGGACAAGGCTGCCAATTCCTACACCAAGGAATTCCTGTTCGGGCAGACGCATAACGATCGTTCGCTTTTACAGCTCGTGAATGACGCTCTAACGCGCATCAAGGACGACAGTTTCGGCGAATGCGTGGCCTGCCATCAAGAACTCCAGCAGAAGCGCCTGGAAGCTGTACCGTGGACCCGCTATTGCATTACCTGCCAGGAAAAGATGGAGCAGGGCCTGCTGTAAAACTTCCTTCTTAAATTTGGCGTCTGCTCGCATCCGGATCGGTGTGCCCCAGCCGCATCGGTCCAAAGCTTTCATTCCGCAGATTTCCCTGGCTATCTTCACTTGCCTTCGCGATCGCGCTAGCCTCTCGCGCTATCTTCACAAACAACTGGTGTCTCTCGCAAAGAGCATCGGGATTCTGTACCGGGCGCCTACGCTACTCGCGAAGGTGTCCAAGTTGACAACCTCCGCGTCCTGCTGGTAGATGATGTATTGACGACTGGCGCGACTCTTGATTCGTGTTCGCGCGCTTTAAAGAAGGCCGGCGCCAAAGCCGTGTTAGGATTGATAGTAGCTCGTGTGGTGGCAGGGTTGCCGCCTTTGAACGCGGCGCCCGTTACCGGTTGAAGTTTAGCCGGGTAACCGCGCGAGTAACGCGAGCATCCAAAAGTAACGCAGTCTTTCAGCACGTCAAAGGCGAGCGAATGGACAAGCGTTTCAAGAGCGGCTTACGTCCCCGACCGAAGATTGGGTTGGGTGGGATCGCGACCGATGCCGCCGCTTCCAAGTTGCCGCCCTCGCCGGCGAGCCGTCCTTCCGTGATGCAAGCGCCGGTGCTTGTACTCAACGCAACTTTTGAGCCCATCAACGTTACCGCCGTGCGTCGCGCTCTGGTCCTTATGCTCAAAGGCGTTGCTCAAGCCGAAGAAACCAATCACGCTGAAGTTCATACCACGCACAAGGCCATGCAGGTGCCTTCGGTGATTCGTCTTCTCACTTACCGGCACATTCCGCAGCAAAGCCGCGCTCTCTCGCGAAAAAATATCTTGCTGCGCGACCGCAACACCTGCCAGTTTTGCGGCCACGCTTTGCCGGCTTCTGAATTAACCCTCGACCACGTGATGCCGCGGTCGCGCGGGGGCCGCTCCTCCTGGGAGAATCTGGTGGCCTGCTGCTACGGCTGCAACAACCGCAAAGGTGATCGAACGCCGGAAGAAGCTGGCTTGAAACTTCAGCGCCGCCCGCGCCCTTTCACTCTTCACACTTCGCGCCAACTGATGCGCCTGATCGGTTATCGCGACGAGAAATGGCGCAAGTACCTTTTCTACTAGCGTTTTCAAACCCCTTCGAGATTTAAATCCAGGTGCAACCTTTTCAGCCCGTTCACGTCTAATCGTTCAAATACTTCTAGGACACACCCCGGGAAGTGGTACTGATTCAACTCAGGCCGCTTCCCTAACTTTTGCCCCTAAACTTTCGGATTAGTTTTTCCGCGAGCTGCTACCTGAAGAGTTGCGTCACTGCCGAAAAATTACTTCCATCCCACGCACAACGCGTCGCGTAACATTTCACTCGTCCGACCACAAATGCACCGGAGTTGACTTGCCTTCGCATCGCAAGTCGCAGTGCAAGTTGGCAGCTCCGCCAGCAATCACCGTCTTGGCGAACTTCCACGCTGCCCGACGCCGACACATTTCTCCCAACACCCGGCCGAGCTCTGCCCAGTCACCCGCAAACGCGCTCAAGTGCATCACCAGTTTGTTTATATAAAGAAAGATTAAAAGTCGTGCGGTTATTCCAGAGCTAGCCCGGTGACGCGTATCGAAGGATACTGCTTATCCCATTGCACAGGAAGATGCTCCATCTGAATCTGAAAATCCCGCCGCTTTCCTGGGTCCAGCGGCGCATCGGCCGGGCCAATCAACTGATTTGTATCTCGCAAGATTACCTGATGAAAAGGATCGTGAAACTCTACGGTAACTTCCAGCCCTCGCACTATTCTGGGTCCATCGTTGAACATAGCGCCAGCTACATAGGTAAAATCCTGATTCAAAAAATTCGTAGCGTGCGCCAACTGGATGTCCATAAATTGAATGTGCCGCGCGTACGCTTGTTCTCCCGGACCAAACGGCAACTTCACTACCGTCGCTGCAGTACGGGAATGCATCACGTGCGTCAAAAGAAGGAACCCGCCAAAAATCAGCAGCACAATGACCGCGCCGGCCAAGAAAGCCACAGGCAGACGGCTGCGCTCTTCGCGATACGGGGTTTCTCCTGGTTCCATGGTTTCCTGTCGGTCTAGCGGCCGAACAATAGCCTGTTTATCAACGGTTCCGGTAATCCCGCGGCGGCCATTCTCTTCTGCACCTCTTCGATGTTGTAGGGCACGCGCCAGAATTCTACCGAATTGTTGGAAAGATCGGCGATGGCGAATGCCGCGCGTGGATCTCCGTCGCGAGGTTGGCCCACGGATCCAGGATTCAAAAGATAAGTTGTGCCGGGCTCAATCGTCAGCGTGGAAAATAGAGCGCCGTCCGCAGGCTTGAAATGCAGTACCCCTACTTTATTATCTCGTAACGTGAAACCGCCTTGCAGATGTGTGTGACCGAAGAAAGTTATCGGTGAAGGCGCGTCGAGCAGACCGTCCAGCGCTTGTGCCGGCGCAAAAACGTATTCATCTTCGTCGCGATGCGCACCGTGAACCAGCGAGAATCCGTCCACCGTTGCGGGACCGGTAGGCAATTCCTCCAGCCATGTGCGATTCTCGGGCCGCAATTGATTCCGGGTCCACAGCGCCACGTTCCGCGCCACAGGATTGAAGTCGTCCGCGTTCGCGATGCCGCTCCCGGCTTTGTCATGATTGCCGCGAATCGTCGTCGCACCAAGTTCGCGCACCTTATCGATCACTTCGTTTGGGTCTGGACCATATCCCACCACATCGCCAAGACACAAAACCTTATCCCAGCGCCCTTTGGCGGCCTCTAACGCAGCCTCCAGCGCTGTGGCGTTCGCGTGGATATCGCTCAGAATTAGATAGCGCATTCAACCACCCCGGTTGGGCAGGAAGCGGATTATAGACGAACCTGGGGCGCGTTGCACGAAACTCCCAAGGGAAAAAAGTGCAGCGAAAAATGGCCTCTGGCCTCTTTACCGGATCAACATGCAGTCGCCATAACTGTAAAAACGGTATCCCTGATCCACGGCGTGGCCATAAGCTCGCAAGATTTCTTCGCGTCCGGCAAAGGCCGCTACCAGGGCCAGCAAGCTCGATCGTGGTAAGTGAAAATTTGTCAGCATCTGATTCACGATTCGGATCGGCTTTCCTGGATAAATAAAAACTTCCGCGTCGGCTGGGCCCGGAGCAATCAGTTCCCCACGAACTGCCGCCTTCTCTGCGCCATCTTCAAGCGCGCGAACCACAGTCGTCCCCACAGCCAGGATGGGCCGGCCTTCTTTCTTTGCTCTTACAATCGCTTGCGCCGCGCTCTCGGAAATCTCGTACGACTCCGGGTGAATCTTATGGTCCTCCAAACGCTCCGTCCGCACCGGTTCAAACGTCCCTAGGCCCACGTCCAGAGTTATCTCCGCAATTTCAATTCCGCGCTTGCGCATCAATTCAAGAATCTCGGGCGTGAAATGCAGGCCTGCAGTTGGCGCGGCCACCGCACTCCCCTTCCGCGCGTAAACCGTCTGATAGCGCTCACGGTCGAGTGGCTCGTCGGCACGCTTGATGTAGGGCGGTAACGGGATATGGCCTAGCCGCGCGATCGTTTCGGCAAAACCATCTCGCGACCTGAATCGCAAACGTCGCAAGCCATATCCGCCGCGGTCTTCCACGCGAGCTTCCAGTTCGCCGTCGCCAAAAATTATGCGTTCACCGACCGGAATCTTGCGCCCCGGCCGAACCAGAGTCTCCCAAAGACCCGCCTCGATTTGCCGCACCAGCAAAACTTCAATAGAAGACTTCAAGTATTCGTCGCGCGCGGGATTGTTTTCACCCGGCTTCTGCGAATGAACGCCTTCCCGCCGCCCAAACAGCCGGGCCGGCAGTACACGCGTATTGTTCAGCACAATGAGTTCATCGCCGCGCAGCAATTCAGGAAAGTCGCGAAAATGACGGTCTTCGGTGGCGCCGGACTTTCGATCGATCAATAGCATCCGCGCAGCATCGCGCCGCTCCGGTGGATGCTGCGCGATCAACTCCGGCGGCAGGCCAAAATCAAATTCACTTAATTCCATCGGTTTCGTCCGCGATCCATACGCGCTGGTTCAAAGTATGCTGTACCATCTTAGCGAATCAATACGCACATTCAGCGGCCTGGGCAGGAATCGTGGCTGAAGATTCTGTCGTCATCACTAGTCGAGGTGTCGAGCGGCTGCGCGCAGGCCATCCTTGGGTCTATCGCAGCGACGTTCGCAGCGCGTCGGCAGAAGCCGGCGCCATAGTTCGCGTCACCGACCAGCGCGAGCGCTATCACGGCCGCGCGTTTTACAGCGACAAATCGCAAATCGCCGTCCGCCTGCTCACGCGCGAAGACGTTCCCGTCAACCGCGCCTTTTTCGCCGAACGCATGCGCCAGGCGGCAGCCTATCGCAAAACCGTGGTCGAAAATACCGACGCGTACCGCCTGGTCTATGGCGAAGCCGACCTGCTGCCCTCCGTCGTCGTAGATGCCTACGGAGATTACCTCGTTATCCAAACGCTCAGCCAATCCAGTGAACGCTATAAAAGCCTTCTCCGCGAAATCCTGGTCGAGCAGTTCTCTCCCAAAGGCATCCTCGAGCGCAACGATCCCAAAGTGCGTTTGCTCGAAGGCCTTGAACAGAAAATCAGCGTCCTGCATGGTGAAGTCCCCGAAGAAATTGTAGCCAAGGAAAATGGGGTCGCTTTTTACTACCATCTCCGAGAGGGACAGAAGACCGGATCCTTTCTCGATCAGCGAGAAAATCATGCCGCGGCAGGGCAATACGCATGCGGGGAAGTCCTCGATTGTTTCGCCTACCAGGGAGGATTCGCGCTTACGGTCGCAAATAAAAGCGCGCACGTCGAGGCTGTCGATATGGCCCCGGCAGCGCTAAATACCGCGCGCCGCAATCAAGAAGCGAACGCCATCCCGAACGTCACCTTTCGCGAGGCAAACACATTTGACCTGCTGAAAGAATACGACGAAGTCGGCCGCCACTTTGACACCGTCATTCTCGACCCGCCCGCCTTCGCAAAGAATCGAGCCAGCATCCCGGCAGCCCAGCGCGGCTACAAGGAAATCAATCTTCGCGCCATGAAGCTGTTAAAACCGGGCGGATACCTGGTCAGCTGCTCTTGCTCCTACCACATTTCCGAGCCCCTGTTTCTCCAAGTCCTCGCCGAGGCTGCCATTGACGCACGCAGGATAGCCACAGTCGTGGAACGGCGAACACAAGCCCGGGACCATCCTATTCTGCTAACCATGCCCGAAACTCATTACCTTAAGTGCTTTATAATACGTGTATTATAGCATAAAAATCTTCGGCTAGGCTGTGGTTGCCCGTTGGAAAATACTTGACAATGAAGAACGCATATTTTATTATCTGCTTGCGCTAATGAGGGCACAGAATCTCTCTGGAGGAGATTTTTGGCCATGAATTCCACCACAGGTTGGGACCCTTTCGGCAACCTCTCGTCTGTTCAGGAGCAGCTCAATCGGTTGTTTGAGTCCGGCATGCAAAGCCGCAACGACAACTCCGCTTGGACCACTTGGGCACCTGCAGTCGATATTCACGAGACCGAGAACCGCTGAATCGAAGCCGAAAACGTCATAAACACGAGCAACTAAGCTACGCCCGCACGAAACGACGAACCGGGCTGTGATTCTGCCGGCCCTCTTTTTGTCTTAATAGAAAAGTGAGGAAATCGCACCATGCCGCGACTCGACAAACTTACCATCAAAGCCCAGGAAGCCTTGCAAACAGCGCAAGAAATGGCCGGCCGCACTGGCCAGCAACAGCTTGAGCCGTTACATGTGCTTTGGGCTCTAATCTCTCAAAACGAAGGCGTCGTCCCGCCCTTGCTGGAAAAACTTGGCGTGTCGCCCGCCACTCTTGCAAGCGAAGTCGAAGCTCAGATCAACCGTCTGCCGAAAATTTCGGATGTTTCGCAGCAGTATCTAAGTCCTGCAACCAACAAGATTCTCGACAAAGCTTTCGACCAAGCCCAGCGACTGAAAGACGAATATGTTTCCACCGAGCACATTCTCCTTGGCATAGCTTCCGATTCTCGCGACCCGGCCAGCCAATTGCTCGCTCGTCACGGCGTGACCCACGACGCGATCTTGCAGGCCATGACCTCAATTCGCGGCAGCCATCGCGTCACTTCGCAAAATCCCGAATCAACTTATCGCGCTCTGGACCAGTACGGTCGTGACCTCACCGACCTGGCCCGCCGAGGTAAGCTGGATCCAGTAATCGGTCGCGACGAAGAAATCCGCCGCGTGATGCAAATCCTTGCCCGCCGAACGAAAAACAATCCGGTGCTGATCGGCGAACCCGGCGTAGGCAAGACCGCCATTGTGGAAGGCTTGGCGCAGCGAATTGTCGCTGGCGATGTCCCCGAAGTTCTGAAGCCCAAGCGAATCGTCACGTTGGATCTTTCTTCGTTGGTTGCAGGCGCAAAATATCGCGGCGAATTCGAAGACCGCTTGAAAGCAGTGCTGAAAGAAGTCACTGAGTCCGAAGGCCAGATTATTCTCTTCATTGACGAGTTGCATACCCTAGTCGGCGCCGGCGCCGCGGAAGGCTCCATGGACGCCTCCAACATGCTCAAGCCCGCACTGGCGCGCGGTGAACTGCGCGCAATCGGCGCCACTACGCTGAACGAATATCGCAAATACATCGAAAAAGATCCCGCGCTGGAGCGCCGTTTCCAACCCGTCTTTGTGGGCGAACCTTCTGTGGAGGACACCATCGCCATCCTGCGCGGCCTGAAAGAACGCTACGAAGTACATCATGGTGTACGCATCAAAGATGCCGCCATTCTCGCAGCTGCCATGCTTTCCCAACGTTACATCACCGATCGTTTCCTCCCCGACAAAGCAATTGACCTCATCGACGAAGCCGCCGCTGGTCTGCGCATGGAAATCGATTCGCTGCCCGCCGAGATTGACGAAATCGAGCGTCGCATCATGCAGCTTGAAATCGAAAAGCAAGCGCTGCGCAAAGAATCTGATCAGATTTCCCGTGACCGTCTAAAACAAATCGACAAGGAGCTGGCTGGCCTGCGCGAGCAGTCCAACGCCCTGAAAGCGCACTGGCAAACTGAAAAAGATGCCATCGGCCGCATTCGCAAACTAAAAGAAGAAATCGAGCAATTGAAGGCTGATGAACAGCGTTACGAGCGCACGGGCGATCTTTCGAAAGTTGCCGAGATCCGCTACGGCAAATTGTCTGCAGCCGAAAAAGAGTTAAAAGCCGCGCAGGACCGCCTGGGTGAGCTGCAGAAAGACCATCCCATGTTGAAAGAAGAGGTGGGCGAAGAAGAAATCGCGAAAATCGTCAGCAAATGGACGGGAATTCCGGTCGGCCGTCTTCTCGAAGGCGAGGTCCAGAAACTCATTCACATGGAAGAACGCTTGCGCGAACGAGTCGTTGGCCAGGATGAAGCACTCGCCAGCGTAGCGAACGCGATTCGCCGCAGCCGCTCAGGCTTGGGCGATCCAAATCGCCCGATCGGCTCTTTCCTTTTTCTCGGTCCAACCGGAGTCGGCAAGACCGAGCTCGCCCGGGCGCTCGCTGAATTTTTGTTCGACGACGAAAAAGCCATCATCCGCCTGGACATGTCCGAGTACATGGAAAAACATTCCGTGGCTCGAATGATCGGGGCGCCTCCGGGCTACGTGGGATATGAGGAAGGCGGACAGCTCACGGAACAAGTCCGTCGCCGTCCATACTCCGTGATTTTGCTCGACGAAATCGAGAAGGCGCATCCGGATGTTTTCAACGTGCTGCTCCAAATTCTTGACGATGGCCGCTTGACTGATGGAAAAGGGCGCGTCGTGGATTTTCGTAACACCGTGATCATCATGACGTCTAACATCGGCTCCTCGGCCATCTTCGAGCTGGCTGCCAAAGAGCCGAAAAAAGCACGCGAACAGGCTATGGCCGCTCTGCGTGAAATTTTCCGTCCTGAATTTCTGAATCGCATCGACGACATCGTAATGTTCAAACCGCTCGGCAAAGATCAGATCGAGCGCATCATCG
Source organism: uncultured Acidobacteriota bacterium (assembly GCA_963714785.1). Classification (GTDB taxonomy): domain Bacteria; phylum Acidobacteriota; class Terriglobia; order Acidiferrales; family UBA7541; genus Palsa-295. The sequence continues at coordinate 198,811 of CAVQQE010000010.1, read as the reverse complement.
AACTGCAAATGCGGAGTCTCACCAAGCGCCTTGCGGAACGTCAGTTGACCATTGACCTGACTCCGGCAGCCAAGTCTTTGCTCTTCCGCGAAGGCTACGACCCCGCCTATGGCGCGCGTCCCATGAAACGCGCCATACAGCGCCTCATTCAGGACCCGCTTGCGCTGAAGCTTCTCGATGCAGAGATTCATCCTGGCGACCACGTCTTAGTTGACGCGGATCCCAAAACTGGCGAGATGAAAATTACGCGCGAGGTTCTAAAGGCAGGCGCCGCTTAAACTGAAGTCCGGGCCCAGAGGCACAAGTTTATGAAAACTATAAAGACCACATTGCTTCTAACCGCATTAACGTTACTACTCTTGTTCTTAGGAGAATCTTTTGGTGGCCAACGCGGCCTGACCGTCGCCCTCGTCGTAGCCGTTTTGATGAACGGCACGGCATATTTTTTTTCGGACAAAATTGCGCTGGCTTCCAGTGGCGCGCAACCAATCAGCAGAGAAGAGGCCCCGCGTCTCTACGCCGTAATGGAGCGGCTCTGCGCCAAAGCCAACCTACCCATGCCCAAGCTGTATTTGATACCCCAGCCAGCGCCCAACGCCTTCGCCACTGGCCGCAATCCCAGCCACGCATCGGTCGCAGTAACGCAGGGCTTGCTCGAGTTGATGAATGACGACGAACTGGAAGGCGTGATCGCGCACGAGCTTTCTCACGTCCGTAATTACGACATCCTCACTTCCTCCATCGCAGCCACACTAGCCGGCGCCATTATGTGGATCGGCCGCATGGGTCAGTGGGGCATGATGTTGGGAGGCGGGGGCGGGGGACGCGGCCGAGATCGCGAAGGCGGGGGCATCACCGCTCTATTAATGCTGATTCTTGCGCCGCTTGCCGCCCTACTTCTCCAACTCGGAATTTCTCGCCAGCGCGAATACCAAGCCGACGCTTCCGGAGCGAGGATGGTAGGACAGCAATACGGCTTGATCAGCGCCCTCGAAAAACTCGGCGCCTATAACCAGAAAATCCCGTCGAACATTCCGCCCTCCACGGCCGCGCTCTGCATCGTCGCGCCCTTTTCGCCGCGGCAAATTATCACCGGCCTGTTCAGCACCCATCCGCCGCTCTCGGACCGGATCGCTGAGTTGCGAAACATGACTATCACCAGGTAGGAAATCCGTGTTGTCCGAACGAATGCTTGGCCGAACCCCACAAAGGGGCCTGTAGTGGATATGTTAATCCACCACGCAGAAAAATTTAAAATAGCGTAAAAATTGCAGTACCAAAATGGCCCCTAGACCCGTGCTTGACCTTCGACATTACCACAAATCCAACATAATCAATTGATTGCACGACCAAGCCCGTTTGGCCCGATTTGGTTCCGCGCTTGCTCCTACAGCCCTCGCAGTTGGCTTCACACAGGAGAAAAGCAATGAGCGAAGAAAGACAAGAAATTATCACAGAGGACGCCGCCGCGCCTCGCTGGGTCGGTATCGTTATCGTCGCTCTGGCCGTGGTTTCACTCGTGGCGCTGGGCGCAGGCTGGACGGCCTCTACGCGCTCAAAAGAACTCGAGCAGAATCTGGCGAGCCAGAACGAACAGTTTAAGAAGAACGAAGATGTGCTCAGCCAGCGGCTGGCCAAGTCCGAAGACACCAACGCGCAGCTCCAGGGCGAGCTCAGCGTCGTGACCGACAAGATGAAGCTTACCGAAGGCGAACTGAGCAAGGCGCGCACGCAGGCCAAGAAAATCAAGGAAGAAGACGCCAGGGAATTGGCCGACCTGCAGAATCAAACTTCCGCGCAGCTTGCGACGAAGGCCAATGTTGACGACGTCAACAAACTTGGCACCGACGTGAACGGCGTGAAGACTGATCTGGAGGGCGAGAAGAACAATCTTCAGATGGCCCGCGGCGAATTCGGCACGCTAATCGCCAAGAACCATGACGAAGTGGAAGAACTCCGCCGTCTTGGTGAACGCGATTACTACGAGTTCAGCATCGACAAGAAAAATAACCGCGAAAAAGTCGGCAACCTGATGGTTGAACTTCACAACACCAATACTAAGAAGAGCCAGTACACCGTGACCATCTTTGTTGACGACCAGCGCCACGACAAGAAGGGCTTGACGGCCAATGAGCCGCTGTACTTCTTCGAAAACGGCGCGCGTGCTCCGCTGGAGTTCGTTGTGAACCAGGTGGGCAAAGACAAGATCACCGGATACCTGAGCGTTCCGAAGGTAAATCAGGCACACACGCAAGCGGTTTCGGGCGGTAACTGAAGCAGCATAAACCCGCGCACTGGCGGGCGCGGCATGTAACAGAAAGGGGGCGTCCCGAGCGCCCCCCTTTTTTTATTCCGCTTTCTTTGCGGCGCGTTGTTTGCGGGTCAGAAACCTTTTCGCCAGGGACGAAAGTTGATCGTGCTTCAGTTTTCCTTGCTCGTACATCTGCACTTTTTTCTTAGCCACTTTCCGCCGGCGGCGCTGCCGCTTTTGGGCTACGTACCGCTTTTCATTTGCCATTCAGTTCCTCCACTATTAGCGACATCTGATTGTAGCGGAGAAGGAAAATGATGCAAGGTTCGCGTGTGTTTTTGCCTTGAACTTCAAGTACGATTCTTAGAGCTATGCCGGTCACTGCCATTTACGCGAGCCGCATCTTCACTCCCCAGGAGCAGCTTACTGATAGTGTGATTCTCACGGAAGACGGCCGCATCATCGCCATTGGCCATCGCGACGAAGTGAAAATTCCGGCCGGCGCCATCGATTACATCGCCGCAGGCATGCTCGTCGCGCCAGGCTTTGTCGATGTGCACATACACGGCGCAGGTGGCCACGACGTGATGGAAGCTACTCCCGCCGCGCTCGATTGCATCACCTCCACCGTCGCGCGTTACGGTACCACGTCAATTCTCGCCACAACCGTTACTGCCTCTGTGGATGAAACGTGCCGTAGCCTTGAGGGAATCGCTCAATACATTCGCGCGCATGAGAAATTTGAACAGGACAGCACCGCTCCGTCGGCAGAGATCCTCGGCATTCATCTCGAAGGCCCGTTCATTTCCAAGGCTCGTCGCGGCGTGCATCCGCCCAACGCTATCGTGCGTCCTTCGGTGCAAATTCTGGAGAAATTTCGCGCCGCAGCCGACGGCTTAATTCGCATAATCACTGTGGCTCCGGAGATTCCCGGGGCGCTCGACCTGATCCAAGCCGCCGTGGCCGACGGAATCGTGGCCGCGATCGGCCATACCGACGCGAATTACGAACAAACGCAAGCCGCTATACAAGCTGGAGCGCGCCACACGGTCCATTTCTACAATGCAATGCGCCCGTTTTCGCACCGCGACCCAGGAATCATCGGCGCTGTGCTCACCGAGCCCGACGTTACCGCCGAAGTTATAGCCGACGGAATCCACGTCGCCGGCCCCGCAATTCAGGTCCTTCTCGGCACGAAGGGATTCGACACCGTTCTTCTAGCAAGTGACGCCACCGCTGCCACTGGAATGCCTGACGGAAATTTCCGCCTCGGAAATTTTGAAGTGGTCGTAAGAGACGGCGTCTGCCGCAACGCGGAAGGAAAGCTCGCCGGGAGCACGCTGACGCTCGATCGCGCGCTACGTTACATCGTTGCGCTCGGCGTGCCGTTAGTTGACGCCGTACGCATGGCCACAATTCTCCCTGCTCGTCGCGTTAGCCTGGCAGGAAAAAAAGGAATCATCGCCCTAGGCGCCGATGCGGACTTGGTTGTCCTAGCCCCCGATCTGCGCGTAGTAGGAGTAATGACCCGCGGCACAGGCTTGGCCTAGCTTGCTTCGGTTTTCGTGGAATTTTAATTTTACAGACGTACGCGTTTGGTATTTGTAGCATCGGGCTTCCGCCCGGCATCTTTCTTTGTTGTTGTCCTTCGAATTTCGTCAGTAGAAAATTAGTGAGCGAAGGTTGTTACTGAGGATTTAGCGAGATTTTCAATGCTTCAGCTAGCAGGTAAGGATCAAACGGGCTGGCTGCGAAAAAGCGTCCGTCAATCTCCAACGTAGGAACCTTGCGGCGTCCATTATTCGCGCGAAGTACAAGCTCTTCTGCGTCAGGCGACTCGTCGATATTTACTTCCCGAAACGGGATCTTTCTCTCCCGCAGGAACTGTTTCGCCCGCCTGCAGTCGCAGCACCAGCCGGTGGAGTACACTATTATTTCAGCCATTCGCGCCCCGGTTGACCTTCGTGGAACCTTCTGAATCTTACAGTCATTGGATGCTAACGGGCGTTCGCGGATGCCGCCATGCGGCCAACCAGTAAATCGGTGTCGTTTTGGCACCGTCCTGCAAACACCATTGATACAGTGAGTTACGCGCACCGCTTGGACGGAATCAGACCAGCGATTCTACAGCTGAACCCTTAATGCCCTGAACGTTGAGAATCCTAGGATGACCCGGCACTGCCGCCCTTCGAAGCAGTCTGCAAACGCGCGTTAGCCCGTTCAATCTTGGCTTCCGCTTCTCTGGATTCAGCTTCCGGCATCCCCGGCTTTGCTGCCTCCGCCTGTGCGTTCTGGAGCGCTGCGCGAGACCGCGCCACGTCTATTTCCTCAGCCCGCTCTGATATTTCAGCCAGCACAATCACGCGATCAGGAAGCACTTCCGCGAATCCGTTGATCACAGACAAATAACCGGTCTGTCCGCCCTTGTGGTATGTCAGCGTTCCAACACCCAACAAAGTAATCAACGGCGCGTGTCCGGGCAAAATGCCCAGGTAGCCGTCCTTGCCGGGCATCTCGAGCGCTTGCACATTCTCGCTCAACACGTGCCGCTCGGGCGTTACGACTTGCAGTTCGATAGCTTCAGGTAGCATTTAAATTGCAGGCTCGCGTGGCTGGAAACGAAACTACGCCACCGCCGCCATCTTCTCCGCCTTTTCCTTCACTTCTTCGATCGTTCCAACCATGTAGAAAGCCTGCTCCGGCAAATCGTCGTGCTTTCCTTCCACGATTTCCTTGAAGCCGCGCACGGTGTCTTCCACCTTCACGTACTTGCCTTCCAGTCCGGTGAACTGCGCCGCCACGTTCATCGGTTGCGACAGGAATTTTTCAATCTTGCGCGCGCGCGTAACTGTCTGCTTGTCATCATCTGACAGTTCTTCGATTCCAAGAATCGCGATAATGTCCTGCAGCTCGCGATAACGTTGAAGCACCGATTTCACTGCGCGGGCAACGTTGTAATGCTCCTGGCCCACGATGCGCGGGTCCAGGATGCGCGAAAAGCTCGCAAGCGGATCCACCGCCGGATAAATTCCGCGTTCCACAATCTGCCGGCTCAAGTTCGTCGTTGCGTCAAGGTGCGCAAACGTCGCCGCTGGTGCCGGATCGGTGTAGTCGTCCGCCGGCACGTAAATCGCTTGCACGGACGTGATCGACCCCGTCTTCGTTGAGGTAATTCGCTCCTGCAACTCGCCGATTTCCGTGTTCAGGTTCGGCTGGTATCCCACGGCCGAAGGCATGCGGCCCAACAATGCCGAAACCTCCGAACCCGCCTGCACGAAACGGAAAATGTTGTCGATGAAAAGCAGAACGTCGAGATGTTCTTCATCACGGAAATATTCCGCCACCGTCAGTCCGGTCAATCCCACGCGCAATCGCGCGCCGGGCGGTTCCGTCATCTGCCCGTAGATCAGCGCGCAACGCGATTTCTGAGAATTTCCCGCCACCACCACGCCCGATTCCTGCATTTCCAGCCACAGGTCATTTCCTTCGCGCGTGCGCTCGCCCACGCCCGCAAAAACGGAAACGCCGCCGTGTTTCATGGCCACGTTGTGAATCAATTCCTGAATCAAAACTGTCTTGCCTACGCCCGCGCCACCGAACAACCCGATCTTGCCGCCTTTCAAATAGGGCTCGATCAGGTCCACCACCTTGATTCCCGTCTCAAACATCTCCAAATTGGTGGACTGATCCTCGAGGGATGGCGCCGGACGATGAATCGGATACCGCTTGTCCGTTTTCACCGGCCCAAGTTTGTCCACGGGCTCACCCAGAACATTCAGCACGCGTCCCAATGTAGCGCGGCCCACCGGCACTGAAATGGGTTCGCCCAGATTTTCCGCCTTCATTCCGCGCACCAACCCTTCGGTTGGCTTCATCGCCACGCAACGCACGCGCCCTTCTCCCAGCTGCTGTTCAACTTCCGCGACGATATCTAGCGGCTCCGGAACGTCAAATCCTTCGCTGGTTATCCGCACGGCGTGGTGAATGAACGGCAGGTGATGTTCTTGAAACAAAATATCCACTACCGGCCCAATCACCTCAACTACGTGCCCTATCTTTTCGTCGCCTTTATTTTCCGCCATTCTGTTCTCCTGAAATTTTCAAAAGCGCCGCCCCCTAAGACATTGCTGAAGCCGCGCCGCTCACAATCTCGATAATTTCCTTGGTAATTCCGGCCTGACGAATCTTGTTCATCTGCAAAGTTAATTTGTCGATCAGTTCCGAAGCGTTTCGTGTCGCCGCGTCCATCGCCGTCATGCGCGCTGCGTGCTCCGCCGCCGCGGATTCTAGCAAAATCCGAAAGATTTCGGTCTCCAGATAACGCGGCATCAAAGCCTTGAAAATTTCCTCCACCGGCTGCTCGTAAATGTAATCCACCAGAAATTCGTCGCCTCGAGGAGCCCGTTCCATGGGCAGCGAGCTGTCCGGACCTGCATGGCTGGCCAGCGATTTGTCCCCATCCTTTTTCTCTCTGCTCACCACTTCCGGATCGATCGGCAGTAATTTTTGAACCGTCAGGTTCTGCACCATCACATTCTTAAACTCGTTATAAACGGCGTACACCGCGTCAACTTCGCCGTTGATGTAAAGCTCCGCGATCTTCGCGGAGATTTCCTTCGCCTTGGAAAATTCCACCTTCGCCGACACGTCCAAGTATTCCCCAACAAAGTTCAGCCCGCGCTTCCGGAAGGTGTCGCGCGCTTTCTTGCCCACCACCATCAGCTCGAGCTTTTTCGACGCGTATTCGCGCATGAATTCGCTTGCTCGCCGAATCACATTGGAGTTAAAGGCCCCCGCCAGGCTGCGGTCTCCGGTCAGCACCAAGACCAAAATCTTGTCTTCGCCGCGCCGAACTAGAAGCGGATGCGATATATTTTCCATGCGCGCCGCCGCCGAGCGCAAAACGCGCAATATCTCGCGCGCGTACGGCCTCGCTGCGAACACGCCTTCTTGCGCGCGCCGCAATTTTGCCGCCGCAACGAACTTCATCGCTCGCGTAATTTGCTGCGTATTCTTCACCGAGCGAACGCGCCGCCGATAATCAAGTAGTGTAGGCATGAACCGTGAGTTAGGCAGTCATCCTATAAATTAATGCGCAGCCGGTGCCGGGGCCGGCGTCGGAGCAGCCGCAGGCGAGCCCGCTCCTTGCTCTTTTTTCGGCGGGATTTTTTGCTGAGCTTGGTCTTCCTGCTTCTTCGCTTCACCTTCCTGCTTCGGTTTCTGCGGCAGCGAAGCCTTGAACGCTTCCTTAAACGCATCCAGCGCTTTCTTGGCCTCCGCCTTGATCGTGTCGTCGAACGCCTTCTTCTCGCGCAGCGCTTTCAGCAGCCCGTTGTAATTCGTCTCGATAAACGGATACATCTCCAACTCGAATCGCCGGCACTCGGAAACTTCCAAATCCTCCAAATAACGGTTCGCCGCCGCATAAATAATCAAAACCTGCTTCTCCACCGGCAGCGGCTGATACTGATCTTGTTTCAAAATTTCTACCAACCGTTGCCCGCGTGCGAGTTGCGCCTGCGTCGCTTTGTCCAACTGCTCCGTGCCGAACTGCGCGAACGCCGCCAAATCGCGATACTGCGCCAAATCCAACCGCAACGTGCCGGCCACTTGTCGCATAGCCTTAATCTGTGCGTTACCGCCGACGCGGCTCACCGAAAGCCCTACGTTCACCGCAGGCCGGACGCCGCTATTGAACAAATCCGCTTCCAGGTAAATCTGCCCGTCTGTGATCGAAATCACGTTCGTCGGAATGTAAGCCGAAATATCGCCCGCCTGCGTCTCAATCACAGGTAGCGCCGTCAACGAGCCCGCTCCCAGTTCATCATTCAATTTCGCCGCGCGCTCCAGCAGCCGCGAGTGCAAAAAGAAAACGTCACCAGGGAACGCCTCGCGCCCAGGAGGACGCCGCAACAACAATGAAATCTCGCGATACGCTTGTGCGTGCTTCGAAAGGTCGTCGTAAAAACACACCGCATGCCGCTTGGAATCGCGGAAAAATTCCCCGATAGCGCATGCTGCGAACGGCGCGATGTACTGCATCGAAGCTGACTCTGAAGCCGACGCCGCCACCACGATGCTGTGCTCCATCGCGCCATAATCCGTCAGAATCTTAACGATCTGCGCAATCGTGGACCGCTTCTGCCCAATCGCGCAATAAATACAAATCAAGTCGCCGCCACGCTGATTGATGATCGTGTCCAGAATAATCGCGGTCTTTCCCGTCTGACGGTCTCCAATGATCAACTCGCGTTGCCCGCGCCCAATTGGAATCATCGCGTCGATGGACTTGATACCGGTCTGCACCGGCTCGCGCACCGGTTGACGATCCACCACGCCCGGAGCCAATCGTTCCAGCGGATTGCGCACATCCGTTTGTATCGGCCCTCTGTCATCCACCGGATTTCCCAGCGCGTCTACCACGCGCCCCAGCATTGCGTCGCCTACTGGCACCGACATAATTTTGTTAGTGCGCTTGACGGTGTCGCCTTCCTCAATCTCGGTGTAATCGCCAAGCAACACCACGCCCACTTGGTCCTCTTCCAGGTTCAGAGCGATTCCGAAGACATCGTGCGGAAATGCCAGCATCTCGCCCGCCATGCACTTATCCAGCCCATGAACGCGCGCGATTCCGTCGCCGACCGAAATCACCGTCCCCACTTCGTCCACCGCCAGCGTTTGCTGGTAGTGTTCGATCTGTTCGCGCAATATCTTTGTAATCTCGTCGGCTTTGATGTTCGCCATTCTTGCTCCTAATTGTTCGATGAACTATTCCGTTTCCAATTGCTCACGCAAACGCTTCAGTTGTTCGCGCACCGACCCGTCGTAAATCGTGGAACCGACGCGCACTACCACTCCGCCGAGCAGCGCTCGATCTTCGCGATATTGCGCTTTTATTCGCTTCCCCGTGCGTCGCTCCATCGCTTCGGTCAACTGTTTTTTCTCCGCGTCGCTTAATCCCTTCGCCGAGCTCACTTCCGCTTCAGCGATTCCCATCCTCATATTCAGTTGCCGTTCCAGCGCCGTCAGAATCTCGCGAAACATTTCCGTGCGCCGGTGGGCCACCACCAAATAAATAAAATTTCGCACGGTTTCATCAATGCCCATTTTCTCGGTGACTTCCCGGATCACTTTTTCCTTGATCTCCTGGCTCACCGCCGGAGTTTCCAAAGCGTTGCGCAACTCCGCCGAAGAATAAAATACGTTCAGAAACGCCGAAAGGTCGCCCTTAACATCACGTTTGCGCTCGAGCCCCACGCTTGCCAGCGCGGCAGCATAGCGTTCTGCCACCGCGCTCAATTGATGCTCCTTTCCATCTCGGCTACGAATGTGCGGAACAATCCCGCCTCCGCTTGCGGCGTCATCTCTTTCTGCAACATCGCTTCCGCGCGCTCGATCGCCAGCCGCGCTGCCCGTGCTTTCAATTCTTGATTCGCCGCGCGTCCAGCCGCTTCTATTTCCATCTGCGCCGCGCGCTCGATTTTTTCCGCTTCGGAACGCGCCAAATCGTGAAGCCGCTTCGCTTCCGCTTGCTGGTCGCGCTTGCCTTCTTCTCTTATCCTCTTGATCTCGTCGTCCAGTCCCGCCAACTTCTGCTCGATTTCTTTTTTCTGGCGCTCGGCAGTCTCGCGCGCTCGTGTACCTTCCGCGATTTTTTGCGCTATTTCTTCCGCATGCGCGCGGAAATAAGGGCCGCCCCATTTCTTCGCCGCGTATGCAATCGCGCAAAAGACAATCGCGAAATTCAGCCAGCGGAATATGTAGCCAATCGGGGTTTCCGCAGCTGGCGTTTCTCTCTCTTGCGCCCGAATCGGCCCCACGGTGAGAAACAAAAAGACAGCTACGAATCCGAAAGCCCTCGCCACACGCTTCATGGGCGCGCTCCTTGCGTCGGAGACGGATTTTCCAGAATCGTCCGCACAATTTCCGCGGCCAGTGAATCCGTCTGGAGCGCCACTTCGCGGCTGGCTACGGTCAGCTCATCCGCAATCTTCTTCTTCGCCTCCACCACTTCTTCCAAAGCTCGCGAACGCATTGCTTTCAACAGCCGTGCTCGATCATCCAAAGCCGCCTGCCGCGCCGCTTCTTGCTCCGCGTAAATTTCCCCGCGAACTTTTCGCAGTCTTTCGTTGTACTCCTGCAGCTCCCTGCCCGCTTCGGCCTCCAGTTCCGCTGCTTCCCGGCGCGCTCCCTCAATTTTCGCGTCGCGCTCCCCCATCGCTTTCTGAATCGGTGTGAAGAAGGCCCAGCGCATAAACAAATAGAAAAGAAAAACGATAAGCACTGTGGGCACAGCTTGAAGGAACAACTCAGCGAGCTGGTGGAGGATTTCCATGGTCAGGAGATAGAGATAGTACGGATTTGCCGCCCCGTTTAGAAATTGTTTACATGATTCCGGGGCGACAGCCTCGCTTGCCGGAACACACTTCTAAGTTCAACAAAGCTCGTGATTATCGCATCGCCATCGCCTTCCGTCAACGCCGAGCTTAGCCCGTGTCTTAGCTACATAATTCTGTCACCCCCTAACAGCAACGTGAAAATGTCACCCCATGCGACAGGAGACATTCACGTTGACTCAGAAAGAACTGAAGCGTGTGACCGTTATCTCACAATGCGTTCAAGGGAACCTGGCGTGTGCCAGAGCCGCGGAGCTACTCGATCTATCGCCTCGCCAGGTCAAACGTCTCAAAGCGTGCTATCGGCAAGGCAGCGCAGCGGCTCTGGCACACGCCAGCCGCGGCCGGCCTAGCCCGCGCCGCTTGCCCGAACGTACGCGCACCCGTATTTTGCAGCTCGCGCGCACTCGGTATGCTGGCTTCAACGATCATCACCTACACGAGAAACTGATCGAGCAAGAAGAATTCTCTCTCAGCCGCGAGACCCTCCGCCGTTTGCTCCGCAGCAACGGCATCCCCTCGCCCCGCAAACGCCGCCCGCCCGCTCATCGCCAGCGCCGTTTGCGCTCCGCTCGCGAAGGAGAACTGGTGCAACTGGACGGCTCCCCGCATGACTGGCTCGAAGGTCGCGGTCCTCATCTCAGCGCTCTCGGCATGCAGGATGATGCCAGCGGCAAAATCCTCGCCGCCCAATTCTTCCCTTCTGAAACGGCCGAGGGCTATTTCCTCCTGCTCAAAACCCTACTCCGCCGATTCGGCATTCCCGTGGCCTTCTACGGTGATCGCAGCGGCATCTTTGTCCGCAACGATGACCACTGGACGAGGGAAGAAGAATTGGCCGGAAAACGCCAGCCCCCACAATTCGGACGCGCACTCGATCAACTCGGCATCACCTTCATTGCGGCCCAGAGTCCACAAGCCAAGGGGCGTATCGAACGCCTGTGGGGCGTCCTGCAGGATCGCCTCGGCAGCGAACTCCGCTTGGCCGCTGCCTGCGATCTCGACTCGGCCAATCACGTGCTGCGCCGTTTCGTTTCCAACTACAACCGCCGCTTTGCTCGCGCCCCGCGGGAGACCGTCAAAGCCTGGCGCCCAGCTCCGGAAAATCTCGAACGTATCTGCTGCTTTATACAGGAACGCATCGTCAGCAACGACAACGTGGTGCAATGGGACGGCCAGCGGCTGCAGATCCCGCCCCAAGCGCGCCGCTTCAGCTTCGCTGGCGCGAAAGTTCAGATCTGCGAAGCCCTCAATGGCCGTGTCTCGCTCTACTACGGCGATACACGCCTGAAACACGGAGCGCTTTGAAAAACAGGAATGTACAACTCGAGGGCAGCCAGAGAAATCGTCCTACGGGCTTCTAAATCGCAAATTTTCAGGCAAAAGGGCAAGAGAAGAGGGAAAACAAAAAAACGAGAAAAGGAGAGGCGCCCCAGAAACAAGCTGAACGGCGTGCGATCGCGAACCTGGCACCGCTCTGGTCTCGCGGGAAACAGACCGAGGTGACATTTTCGTGTTGCCATTAGGGTGACATTTTGATGTTGCTACAACACGCCGAGCTTAGCCCGCCAAAGGTCAGACCTCTCAGCAACTTATGCGCGCACCCACAGCGTCATTTACGCCTGGAAGACGTCTTTCTTGCTGACCACCACCCAAAGCAGCAGCGCCAGCAGCGGCACTGCGAAAATCACTCCAAACCAAATCGGAAAGTGCATCACTTGCGCCGGGCTCGACGCTCCTTGCATGTCGCGCATCATATCGCCCATGGCTTGATCGAACCGCGCCTGCGTCCCCGGAATCAGCACCATCGTCAGCGAGTTGAATATCAGGAATTGAAAGTAGTAAATCGCCAGCGTGCGTCCCCAGGGCCTGAGTTTCAGCAATCCAAACGCTGTCAGGGACTGAACCAGCGCCAGCGCAAACATAATCAGCGAGGCGAAAGTTCCCTTGAAAAAGAACCCCAAAAAGAACACTGGCGGATTCACCGAAAGCCCCAGAACTCCAAGGAACGCGCTGATCAGCAGATACCATGCGATCAGCGTGATGCTGAGTGGCCGGGCTCGTGAGCCCATCATCGAGTCATCTGAGATTGGCTGCGGCGACGCACCTGGTACCTTTAGAAATTGTTCCTTCGTGGATCGCTTGTTGAAGAAATAAAGCCACCATGCACCTAGCACCGCAAGAGCCGCGTAAAATAACGTAAAGAAAATTCGCATGCCCGTCAAAAGGCTTGGCGTCAACTGCGGACTCACCGCAGTTCCGGGAGGCGGAAACGGCACCATCAGAAACATCAGCAGTCCAGGGATACTGAGAAATACCAGCAATGCGCCGAAAACCATCATAGAAACCCGTGACCATTCACGCAAACGCAGCAAAGCCATCCCTGTCGAGATGCCCCACGCCCCCGCTGCAAAAAGCAAAACCGCGGTGATCATCATGAAATACTTGAAGAACCGAACCTGATTCTGAGGAACGGAAACACCGCTGGTAGAAGCAAATAACATCATTACACCGGTCAGCAGCACGAGCCCGCTACCAAGCAGCACAACAACCGCAGAAATCGTCACGCCAGCTGATCGATTCATAACCCGCCAAGGCCAAGTTTTGCGCAGGAGTATACAACATCAATCGCTCCTCATCTTCCCCACGCCAGCAATCCATCTCCGTTGCCCGCCTGTCGCTAAGGTTCGACTTCGACTTGAGGAGCCTCGCTAACAATTGATACAGATCGACGAGTACCGGTACCACACACACAGGACCCAACGGCCTCCCGGGAACCTCTAACTTCTGGCCCTCAGCTTCGTATAGAATGGGGCGCTTTGGCGGCCTGCGACGTAGCACTATGGGCCCACCGCAATAAGGAGATTTCTTAAAATGCCATCTTTTCCCGGAGTCGATTTCCTCGACTTCGATTCCCTCTTGAGCGACGAGGAAAAACTCGCGCGCCAAACCGCTCGTCAATTTGTCGATGACGAGATCATGCCCATCATCGAGCAATACAATCGCGAAGGAAAATTCCCGGTGCAACTCGTTCCGCAGATGGCCGAGCTAGGACTTTTCGGCGCGAGCCTGAAAGGTTACGGCTGCGCGGGCATGTCCAACGTGGAATACGGCCTGGTCACCCAGGAACTCGAGCGCGGCGATTCCGGCTTGCGAAGTTTTATTTCCGTGCAATCCGCGCTGGTGATGTATCCCATCCACGCATTTGGCTCCGACGTTCAAAAGGAAAAATGGCTGCCACTGCTGCAGCAGGGAAAGGCCATCGGCTGCTTTGGTCTCACCGAACCGCAGTTCGGTTCAAATCCTGGTGGCATGCTGACCCGCGCCGTAAAAAAAGGCGACAGCTACGTCCTGAATGGCGAAAAAATGTGGATCACGAACGGCTCGCTCTCTGACGTAGCCGTCATTTGGGCGAAAACAGAAGACGATAAGATTCGCGGCTTCCTGGTGGAGAAAGGCACACCCGGCTTTCAAGCTTGGGACGTCCACGGAAAATATTCGCTGCGCGCTTCGGTCACTTCCGGCCTGGCTATGACAGATTGCAAAATACCGACAGCGAACCTGCTTCCCGGCGTCGAGGGCCTGAAAGGCCCGCTATCCTGTCTCAACCAGGCGCGCTACGGAATCGGTTGGGGCGCCATCGGCGCGGCCATGGCCTGCTACGACTCAGCCCTAACCTACGCCAAACAGCGCAAACAATTCGATAACAAACCCATCGCCTCGCATCAACTAGTGCAGGAAAAACTCGTATGGATGATCAACGAAATCACCAAGGCGCAATTCCTGGCGCTCCAAGTGGGAAAACTTAAAGACCAGGGCCGCGTGCACCCCTCGCACATTTCTATGTTGAAAATGAACAACGTGTGGATGGCGCTGGAAACCGCTCGTATGGCCCGCCAGATCCTGGGCGCAAACGGCATCGTGGACGATTACCCCATCATGCGCCACATGAACAATCTCGAATCTGTGATCACCTACGAAGGCACTCACGACATTCACAAGCTCATCATCGGCGAACGCATCACCGGAATCGCGGCCTTCGAATGAGCCTGAGCTATCGTTGCTCTTTCCGCCCGGCGCTCTTGCTTTCCTTGGCGCTGGTGTTGATTGTGCCGTTTGCCTCGCGCGCTGCGGACCCCGCAGCGTCAAAACCAAAAATTCGCGCTATCACAGCTTTCGTTCGCCTCGACCGCGCGCATTACAAAGAACAAATTCAAGAGGCCCTGAATTTTCTGCGCCAAGCTAGATCCGCCTTCGAAAAATCCGGTTACGAAGTCCAAACCATTCGCATCACCACGCAGCCTTTCCCGGAATACACGCGGGATCTATCCGAAGCAGAAACGCTGGCGTTCTTTGCCGACTACGACGCGCTGGCGGTGAAAGAAGGGTTCGACACCTCTATCGGCCCTGCCATGATGAAGGACGCCGACGACCCGCGCGAGTCCTACTTGCTCGCAAAAATTCTCGCGGGTACCAAGACCTTGGAAGGTTCCATCTTCATCGGGAGCGAAGACGGCGTTCATTGGAAGTCCATTCACGCCGCAGCCGGCGTGATGAAGTATCTGGAAGCTAACACCCTGCACAGTCAGGGCAATTTCAGCTTTAGTACGTCGTCTTTCGTTCCGGACGGCACGCCGTTTTATCCCGCGTCATATCTCGGAGGCGAAGGCAAGCGATTCGCCATCGGTTTGCAGTCGGCAAATGTTGTCGCTGATGCCTTTGCTTCGACGAAATCTCCGGATGCCGCCGAGGAACGGATGAAATCCGCACTCACCTTGTATGCTCAACAGGTGGAAAAAACCGCGAAAGAAATCAGCCAAAGTAGCGGATGGAAATATGGCGGAATCGATCTTTCTCCAGCGCCATTGAAAGAAATTTCGATCGGAGGCGCCATCGAGAATTTTCTCGGCGCGCCGATAGGCACGAGCGGTACCATGACCGCCGCCGCGTTAATCACCCGCGTGCTCAAAGCGATTCCCGTCAAGCAAGCAGGCTATTCCGGATTGATGTTGCCCATCCTGGAAGATTCAGTCCTCTCGCACCGTTGGACCGAAGGACGACTTTCTATCGATGCCCTGCTTTCGTACTCCGCAGTTTGCGGCACGGGGCTCGATGTGATTCCGCTTCCCGGAGACATCACGAGCGAGCAACTCGAGAAGATTCTCGGTGACGTGGCCAGCCTTTCGGTGAAATGGCACAAACCACTCTCCGCCCGCCTGCTCCCCGTGGCCGGAAAAAAAGCCGGCGACCAGACCGAGTTCAATGATCCTTTCCTTGTAAATGCAAAGATTCAGCCGTTACCGTGACCGCATGCGAAATTATTCTGGAAACTTCGGCTTGTTTGAAAACATCCCAATTGGATTATGATAGCCGTCCCGGGCGGAAGTCCCCGACGCTCGGATTCACTTTCGGTTCTCAGGAGCCATAATGGAAAAAGCACTCAGCCTGGAATTTCTGCGCGTCGTAGAGCGCGCCGCCATCGCCTCGGCGCACACCATGGGCTTGGGGGACCGCCACAAGTCTGATCAGATGGCCGTTGAAGCTATGCGCTCGGAAATGGACTCCGTGGGCATGGACGGGACCATTGTCATTGGCGAAGGCGAACGCGACGAAGCTCCCATGCTCTTCATCGGGGAAAAAGTTGGCGCCGCCGTCCGCGATAAAAGCCGCAAATACCCCGAAGTGGATATCGCCGTGGATCCATTGGAAGGTACGAACCTTTGCGCGACTGGAGAACCCAACGCCATCGTCGTCCTCGCCGCTAGCGATCGCGGAGGGCTGCTGCACGCCCCCGATCTGTACATGGAAAAAATAATCGTTGGACCGTCCTGCAAAGGCGCTGTTGAGCTGGATGCGCCGGTTGCCGACAATTTGAAAGCAATCGCTAAACGCCTCAACCGTAAAGTGGAAGACCTCGTTATCATCGTGCTCGATCGCCCACGCCACGAAGATCTAATCGCACAGATCCGCGCGACGGGCGCTCGCATCAGGCTTATCTCCGACGGCGACTTATCTGCCGGCATCAGTGCCGCCGTGGTTGGCACCGGCGTACACGCTGTCATGGGCATTGGCGGCGCTCCGGAGGGAGTACTTACCGCCGCCGCCCTACGCTGCTTAAATGGTCAAATTCTTGCGCGCCTGGTGGTTTCTAAACCCGAACACCATGAGCGTATCGCTCAAATGGGCATTCAGGATCCCAAGCGTATTTACAACACGGAAGATCTGGCCCCCGGGAAGAAAATCATCTTCGCTTGCACCGGGGTCACCGGAGGCGGCATGCTTCGTGGTGTGCGCTTTTTCGGCGAAGGAACCCGCACGCATTCGCTGATCCTGACTTATGACGATCGCCAGGTACGCTTTATCGATACAGTGCATTTGGAGAAGCGTCCGGACGTAAAAGTGGTTTTTTACTAACGCCGCGCAAGCTGAGATCGAAGGGGCGCGCTGTGTGGGGGCGAAACATTACGTGCTCATAACTCGTATATTAATTTGATTTGCTTGAGAGGTGATTCATGGCTACCCAGCCGACCCATCCCGCGGTGCAACCCAACCCCGAAGCCCAGCGCCGAACTAATGCAATCTGGTGGATCCTGGGAATCGTGGCCGCGGGCATCATTGTCATGTTTCTCTGCGGTTTGATGGTCGCCGGCCTTTTCATTCGCCATCTCAAAATTCACGGCTCGGGCAACAAAGTAGCCATTGAAACTCCGGTGGCCTCCATTTCAGTGAATGGCGACAATCCTCACGCCACCGGACTGGAAATTTATCCGGGTGCCACGCCCTCCTCCAATAACAAAAACGCCAGTGTCGATCTCAGCGCGAATGATTCCAGCGTAGGAATCGCCACCGAGCAATATCAAACGAAAGATCCTATCGACTTCGTGCAGGCCTGGTACAAGAAACGTCTCGGCCCCGATTTTCGGTTGGAAACAGACGACGAAAAAGCGGCCCATGCTAGGGGTTCTGTAAGTCTGAATGACAGTGACGTCGCATTCGTGGACGACCGCCACAACGGAGCGCGCGTAGTCGCTCTGAAGAAAATTCCCTCAGGAACTCAAATCACGCTGGTGCGCGTAGGCAAGAAAGAAACGCAGTAAATTCCAACTCACAATACAAGATTTGGCTTGGCCGCATTGCGAGTTGAGGTCTGCGGGAGAATGAGACGGTGTGGCACAGCTGGATTTCTTCCCAGCCGTGCCACTCTCCGTAGTCAGTAAGTTAGGGCTTCGCCTTCTTTTTAGCTGGAGCAACTCCGATGGTTCCTTGTTGCTGGAGCTGCCCGCCAAATACGCTGTTCAGCCCGTCCGCTCCGTCCTCTATCCAATACAACTGAGCGCCGCTTGCTTGGTAGGCGTTAGCCGAGTACGGGATCGCTACCGGGGTTGCACCAGCGGTAGTCACCGTAAACGGGGCGATAGCAAAGCGGCCAGCATTGGTTGCATCCGGAGTAATGGGAGCAGCAAAGCTCACAGTATCGGAAGTTGAACTGCTCAAGGTGTTGATCGGATCGCTGATCGTTCCACTCCCGGTAAGACTGGTAGTGGCCGCAGCATTGCCAACGAAATCCACTTCGCCTGACTTGAGCGGAAGAGGATCGCCTACGGCTGTCAAGAAATCTTGAAGCCCCAGGACGTAATTGCCGGTGAAGTCCGCAGCGTTAGTGTCTGTTTGAGACGTCAAAACGCCGGCTCCCGGCACGTTGGGATCGAGATCGACCACCAGAGCACCTCCGCCGCCGGAAGTGTTGTTCGGATCATTGATGTTGATGGCCGGATCGACCAGGTATATTCCGAGTTGGCTGACGTCCAGAAGATCGCCACCCGTAATCGTCAAGCCTCCGTATCCATTACCACCAACGGAATAGCTACCCCCGATTGTAGCGGCGTCTAGAAAGTAAGGATCTAACCCCGAAGCCGCAGTCTCGTTAACATCCGCGACCCCCGTAAAGCTGCCCACGGCCTGCCCATTCGGAACGATCTCTCCGACGGCCGCAAAAGGAAGTCCGCCGAAATTCGCCTGGTCGAGGAAAACCGAATTGAGAAGCAAGGCGTTCGAGAAGGTGCCTGCGCCCTGGCCAAACGCCGAACCAACGGCAGTGGAAGCCGTCGCTGGAGGAGTCAAGCCGGGGGCAGTCACCACGAGTCGAATCGCTTCGGGTCCGATAACGTAATAGGAAAGCGTTGTTCCGATTTCCGCGTTGTTGGTGGTGATTGTGCCTCGGCCGAATGTATCCGCGGCTACCAATGTAGCCATAAAGGCATTTCCAAGGCTCGGGTTAGTCACAGCCGTGTCATCGTTAACGTCAACCGTGCCATTTATAGTAGTTCCGGTTAGAGTGAAGACGCCCCCAGTGGTAACAATGAAACCTTGGGTTCCCACGCCGGTAAGGGCAAAAGCAAAATTGCTACCGAGCGTGCTGGGTAACGTCTGCAGATCAAGGCTTCCGCTGGATGTGCCGCTTCCGTCGGATTGAATGATCAGCCCGTGGCTGTTGTTGACGAAGCTGACCGTAAAGGTTTCCGTACCGTCTACTCCGACGCCCGTATTGCTGGTCACCAGGGTCAGTGTCCCTGCGCCATTGCTTCCAATTGCCAAACTCCCGCTGGTAATCATGTCACCGCCAGCAGGGGACGCGACTGCGAACCCGTCGTTGAAATCCTGCTCGCCACTCAACGTGCCGTCGGGGTTAACCAGAACCGCGCCAGCAAGAGAATATGTGTTTAGGTCTGCATCAAGGCCAGTGACGTAGAACGCGAAATTGCCCGCTATTCCATCATTCGCCTGAATAGTCACGTTTACACTCGCGGTTACCGAAGCCTTTTTCTCGGAGGTGGCAGTAATGACTACCGGTCCGATTGTCGCGGGAGCCGTGTAAGTGGTGGCTACCCCGCTAGCGGTACTTGCCGGAGCAAATGATCCGCAAGAGCCCACGGGCGTGCAACTCCAGTTAACTCCTTCGCCGGTGCCGGTCACAGTGGCGACAATCTGCGCCGTGCCGTTAGGAGCGAGAAGGGCCGGAGGAGCCGTGGATATGGTTACGGTAACGTGCGATGAACTACCGCAGCCCGATAGGTAAGTTACACTGAGCAAAACAAGGACGATCCAGAGAGTCTTGTGATTCACAGTTGGCCTCCCTTTGACTCAGTTGCCGCTTCTCCGTATAGGGCGGGATGTTCGCGCGGCAAGCCGTGTTTGCTTCGTATTTGATATGTGCGCCCGCCCACTTCCAGAGCGCGAATTACAAAAACCTGTTTATGCTGAAGTGTCGTCATCACGCCGGTAGCCTTGATTTGCTCGCCCTGGGTGATGGAAATCGCGCCCTTTCCGTTCAAAGCGAACGGAGTCAGTTTTCCGTTGACGGTGCCTAACTTAGTTTGGAGGACTACGAAATCTTCTTGCGCTCGTGCACTAGAGGATTTTCCTGGGACGCTTTCTACCGTGGCGCTGAGCGTGATTTCTTTGCTGACATCATACCTCGACGGGACGGCGGGTTTGATTGTCGCGGCAGCGGTCTGCGCATAGCCGGGTGCTGTGAGTGAGAGTGAGAAAAACGCCAAAAGGACCAAGGCCCCAAGTCCTGGATACAATCTTTTCATTTCTTCCTCCCAAGGAATTTGTGCTGAAAGCCGGCCCGGCTAGCAGCGTTGCGACCGTACAGAACGCGAAGCAACCTGTCGGAGACCGCTTGCAGGAAATTTGTTGTGACTTCTGGATCGCCTAGAACATTCACGCCTCGGCGGCATTAACCTGAGTCAGTGGCGTTGAATGTTTCAACTGCGGCGCCTATAGCCGCTCCTACAACCCAGAGCAGATCATAAGCTAGCCGCAGCCAGGAATTTCTGTAAACGCGCGGGAACGTTCCGAAATAACAACAGAGGTTGGTGCCGAACTTGTTACGGCGCCTGATAATCGATACGGCAGTTTCTGACGCGACGCGCAAAATATCAGGCGCCGGTATTAGATAACGGGAGCTAAATTCCGCCTGCGAGTTCAGATCGCTAGTTTGACCGATTGCAGGTGGACCGCTATAATGGAGGTTTCGGCGGCGCACAATATTCGCGCCGAGCAGGGCTTCGCGATCGATCGCCGCCCAGTTGAAGTGCCCACCGTTTGCTTGCATCAAACCTTAGGTTTGCGAAGAGCTTGGCTAACGGCGGAGAAAAGTCTTAAAAACAGCCTAGGAGCACCCATGTTAAAGTCTACTCAATTGCGCCCCGGAATGATCATCATGCACGAAGGCGATCTCCACGTGATTTACAGCGTGGACCATCGCACTCCCGGGAACAAACGCGGTTCTATGCAGACCAAGATGCGCAATCTGCGCAGCGGCTCGATGATGGATTATCGCTTCCGCGCGGAAGAATTCGTCGAAAAAGTCACTGTGGATGAAATCGAATTTGAATACCTCTACAGCGACGGCGACGGGCACCACTTCATGAATTCGCAAAACTACGAGCAGCTTGCGCTGCAAAATGACATCGTGGGCGATACGAAGGATTACCTGATTCCCAACTTGCCGGTGAAGATCGAATATTATGACGACAAACCCATCGGCGTTCTCCTGCCCGACACGGTTGATCTGACCGTCGTCGATACCGAGCAGACCATCCAGAAAGCCACTGCTAGCGCGGTGATGAAGCCCGCCAAGCTGGAAACCGGGCTGGTGATTAACGTGCCGCCTTTTGTCGGTAACGGCGATAAAGTGAAAGTGGACACCTCGGAAGCCCGCTACATTCAGCGCATCCAATAACTTCATTCTGGCATTGTGATAGCCTGAGTTCGGCTGCGTAGGAGCGGGACGCTGCGGAACTTTCTCACGTTCTGGGTGTTCTGTAACTCCGTAGACCGTTCATTCGCTGAAGGCGAACGAAATGAAAAGATATTTTTCTAAATCGCTCAGCGCGGGTCTCGTGCTGTTTTTTGGCGCCGTATCCGCTTGTCTGGCTCAAACCCCTCAGAAAATCATCGATGATTATTTGCGCGCCGAAGGTGGCGCAAAAACGCTGGCGAAGATTCAAACCGTGACCATAACCGGAAACTTGAGGGAAGGATCGGCTGAAACAAACGGTTCTTACTCGCTGATTACTAAAGTGCCCAATAAGTTCTATTCCGAGATTCTTATCGAGCCGCAGCACAGCCTGGTCGCTTCCAACGGAATGTCCGCTTGGCGCCAAGAGGCTGGCGGAACGCCGCATACATTCACCGGCGCAGAAGCGGTTGAATGGGCGGCTACGGGGCGCTATCTGAACGAGCATTTGGTGAACGCGAAGAAAGACAAGATCGGAGCGAGATTGGTTGGAGTCGAAAATGTTTCCGCCCGCCAGGCATATCACGTGGAATTTTTGATTGCTTCAGGGGTCACGCGTGAAGTGTTTTTCGACACGCAAAGTCATTTGATCGTTCGCGAGATAATTCCTCCTCCCGCGTTGAAATTCTCGTCGGCCAGCGACAAGGCAAATTCCCAAACAGCCGACACACCGCCAGCGGGAGTTTCAGAGGAGATCGATTATTTCGATTACAAGCCGGTAAACGGCATCTTGGAACCGAATCGCATTGAGTTACACCGCGGCGGCCACCTCTATCAAATTGCGGTCACCCGCGTGGAAATAAATGCATCCGTGCAGGACTCTATTTTTGATTTTCCGCATCTGCAAGATCGTCCGCTGCCGGATATAGCAAAACTTCTGCTCGACATCGATAAAAATCAAAGAACGGTCGAAGAACTCCTGAAGCAGTACACCTGCCATTTGAGCGAGGAAGAAGAAAAAACGGATTCCAATGGCCAGGTAAGTTCGCGCGCGGTGAAAGAGTACGACATCTTTTACATCGGCGAAGATGAAATCCGCCATCTCCTGGCCAAAGACGGCAAGCCGCTGGAAGGCGACGAGAAGAAAAAAGAAGACGAGCGCTTCAGTAAGGATTTCGACGAGAAAAAGAAGAAACAAGCCGAGCTTCAGAACGACCCCCAAAAGCAGGCAAAACAGGACGAACAGGAGCAGGCTCAGATCTCCGATTTTCTTCGTGCCGAGCGTTTCACCAATCCGCGTCGTGAACTCTTTCGGGGACAGGAAGTAATCGTCTTCGATTTCGGGCCGAACCCCGACTACAAGCCGAAAAAAATGGTTGAGAGCATTGTGCAGAAACTCTCCGGCGTGCTTTGGGTGGACGAACAGGCTCGCGATGTAGCACGTCTGGAAGCTCGCTTTAATGACAATGTGAAGATCGGCGGCGGGATTCTGGCCTCACTATCCAAAGGTTCCAATCTAGTTCTCGAGCAAACCATGGTGAACAACGAAGTGTGGCTACCTTCTTATTCCGAAGTTCATGCCGCCGCGCGTGTAGTCTTCTTTAAAGTGAAACAGAACGAGATCGATCGCTACAGCGATTACAAGAAATTCACGTCGGAAGCAAAGCTGGGCGCTTCCACGCCGGTGGAAGAGAATTCCCCGAAATAATTAACCCACCCGACTGTCTGGGAAGATTATTAGCTGGCGACGGAAGATTTTGCCCCAAACACGCGTCGGAAGATCGCATCCACCGCGCGCAACTGCCGCTTCAAATCGAACGTGTGAGCGAGAGCCTTTTCATCCAGAAATTTTCGGATATTCGCGTCTGCCGCGATTCGATCCCGGAAGCTCGTCTCCGATTCCCATGCGGACATGGCATGGCCTTGCACCCATTTGTAAGCGTCTTCGCGCGGCGCGCCGTGCTCCACCAAATCCTGTAAAAGCTGGCCCGAAAAAATCAAGCCCATGGTGGAATCAAGGTTGCGTTGCATACGCTGCGGGAAAACTTTCAGGTTGCGAACAATTTCCGTGGTGCGATGCAGCATATAGTCAACCAGAATCGTGGAATCAGGAAGAATTACACGCTCCACAGAGCTGTGTGAAATGTCGCGCTCGTGCCATAGAGCAACATTTTCCAGAGCCGCCACGGAATTCGCCCGCACGACACGCGCTAGCCCGCAAATTTGCTCGCTCGAAACAGGATTGCGTTTGTGCGGCATGGCCGAGCTGCCACGCTGTTCGCCGCCGAAGGGTTCCTCTACTTCGCGGACTTCCGTGCGTTGCAGGTGGCGAATTTCCTGTGCCACGCGTTCGAGCGATGCCGCCACGACCGCGAGTGTGGAAAGATACTGCGCATGGCGGTCGCGCTCGATGACCTGAGAGGTGATAGACGCAGTGGCTAGACCAAGTTTCTGGCAGATTTTTTGCTCGATCTCCGGGCCGAGATGAGTGCACGTGCCTACCGCACCGGAGATTTTCCCCACTGCCATCTGCTGCGCTGCCGCTCGGAAGCGTTCGACGTCACGGCGATTTTCGGCGTACCAGTTCGCTACTTTCAGGCCAAACGTGATGGGCTCCGCATGAATGCCATGTGTGCGCCCAATCTCTGGCGTGTCTTTAAATTCCCATGCGCGGCGTTCCAGCACTTCACCAAACGCGTCCAGGTCTTTTTCGATTAACCGGGAAGCTTCACGAACGAGGAGCGCTTGCGCGGTGTCCACCACATCGTTCGAGGTGAGCCCGTAGTGCAGCCAGCGCCCGGCTTCCGGATCGCCTACCGCCTCCTGTACCGCAATGGTGAACGCAATCACGTCATGCTTAACTTTGGCTTCAATCTCGTTGATGTGTGCCACATCTATGCGCGCTCGTTCGCGCAACTTTGCCGCAGCTTCGCGCGGAACGATGCCCGCTTCCGCGAGCGTTTCAGCGGCGGCAAGCTCAACTTCCAGCCACATCTGAAACCTGTTCTCTTCGCTCCAGACGCGGCCCATTTCCGCGCGCGTATACCGTCCAATCAAGTTCGCCCCTCTCTCAGGATCATGTTTTCGCCCAATCTTCCCATAAAAGACCTTCCACTCGACCAAACTCTCTCACGTTGGCTGTCACGAGCGTTAGTTTATGCCGGAGAGCTTGCGCTGCGATCAGAATATCGTAGGCCCCGATCGATTTTCCAGTGGCCTCTGTAGCCGCGCGGATGCTTCCCGCGACTCGCGCGTCATCCTCATCGAAAGGGAGTAAATCGACAGGACCGGCAAAAAACGCTTCGACTCTCGCTGTGTTCGCTTGTTGCTGAACGCTTTTTGCGACGCCGTACCACAATTCAAATGCAGCCACGGCTGGGACGAGTGCTTCCGCACCTGCATCGATCGCCTTCTGAAAACGGAAACGCACCACCGGAGGCTTGCCGTTTAGTAAGGCCATGCATGCATTCGTGTCAAGAAGGTAGTTCATGAAAAAATCTTTCGGCGAGATGCTGTGGGCTGCTTGCGGCCCTCTTTCATAAAAGGTTCCGAGTTCAGGCGATCCAGCTCCGCAAACCACTTTCGCGTATCGGCGATAAGCGGTTCCAGCAATACTCCTTCATTGGTCTTCCGGACCCGCACTTCATTACCCTCGAAGCGAAACTCCTGCGGAAGCCGAACAGCTTGGCTTCGGCCGTTCCGGAAAAGCTTAGCGATTGCTCTTTTACTCATATCGAGCTCTTTGTAATGATATATATCATTGATATATATCTCCTGCAAGCCGTATTTCGAACGCCGGAAATACATTTCCTGTCTCACCGGGCTAAGTACTTGCTCTTCATCGAGTTGGCGGAAAATCCGACGCCAAACGTCATAGGTTCCAGCAACACAAAATTCAAAACCGAGGAGTTTACGATGAAAGTTACAGTTTCCTGGTTCAGCGTGAAGGATTTCGAGCAAGCCAAGAAGTTTTACGGCGAGTCGCTGGGCTTGCAGAAGACGTTTGAGATGGAACAATGGGCGGAGTTTGCCGGAGGAGAAGGAGAGGCGTCAATCGGCGTGGCCGTAAACCCATATGCAGGCAAGGAACCGGGTGCGACGGTCGTGTTGCAAGTACCGGATATCGAGCGCGAACGAAAACGCTTGGAGTCCCGCGGAGTTTCGTTCGAAGGAGAGACCGAGGAAATTCCGGGTGTGGTCAAACTTGCAACGTTTCGCGATCCTTCAGGCAACCGCTTGCAGCTTTGCCAGGTGTTGATGCATTCCTAAGCTCATAAAGCGGACGAGCCGCGGCAGCCAGAACGGGCGGGTGTAAACTGTCGCGGCTTCGCCCAGCACTAGGAGAAACGAAATGTCGGTTTATCCTCTGCCGCAAATTCCGCCGGACGAAGAAGTGGCGCTGGTGGAACGAGCACGCGACGGCGATTCAAACGCCTTCGATTCCCTGCTCGGTCCCTGGCGCAAGCCTCTCTTCGGGTACATCTATCGCATGGTAACGTTGCGGCAAGATGCTGAAGATTTGCTGCAGGACGTGCTGGTGCGCGTGCTAGAAAACATTCGTGAATACCGTGGCGAGGCAAGATTCAAGAACTGGGTGTTCGGCATTGCTACGCACGTTTGCCTGGACCATCTGCGCAAACGCAAGCGTTGGCGAGTCGAAGCGCAGAGCCTAGGTGAACAGGAGACGACTGCGGATCCGGAAAAAATCGATCGGCTCGTCGGACTGATGCATCAGCCGGAATTTCGCTATGAAATTCGCGAGCACATAGCGTTCTGCTTCTCTTGCATTTCTCGAACTCTGCCGCCGGAGGAGCAAGCCGCCGTGATGCTGAAGGACGTACTTGGATTCACCAGCGAGGAAGCGGCGAAAATTCTGAGCATTTCCGAAACAGTCTTTCGCCATCGGCTGGCGGCGGCTCGGGCAAAAATGACCGAGGACTACGACGGTCTATGCGCGCTGATCAATAAATCCGGCGTATGCCATCAATGCCGCGGATTGCGGGACATGGCGGGTGAAAGCTATAGCGGTGCGGATTTGGTTCAAATTGAAGTGGCGCCAGGCCTAGCCTTCACAGCGGATAATCTTTTCGACGCGCGACTAGACATCGTTCGCCATGCCGATTTGGACTCAGGCCGCACGCGTACCGTGCATGATCTTTTTTTCCAGAGTCTTTGGCGACGCGAAGAATCGCGCTAAGGATTACAGCTCGAAGGGGCCAAGTGGCACTCGTTGCGAAGCAACATGCAATGTGCCATGGAAAGCGAATTCAGCGGCGCGGCGCCCGAGCGCTTCTTCGGCGGAAATGCGCGCAACGTCGGGATTATTGTTCTGCTCCGAGAGATGCGCGAGGACGATATGGCGAGCGTGCCCGTCGAATACTTCCGTATCCGCCAGAAATTCACTGACCACCGCATTCGAAAGATGCCCGGTGCGGCTCATCACGCGCTGCTTGATGTACCAAGGGTACGGTCCAACCTTCAGCATCTCGAGATCGTGATTCGACTCCAGAATCAGCAAATCGGCTTGGCGCAGATAATGTTTCACCAGCTCGGGCATGTAGCCGAGGTCGGTAACAATCACAACTTTAGTTCCATTCGAGCGGAAGCAATAGCCCACCGGATCGGCAGCGTCGTGCGGAATCGTGAAGGGCGTTATTTCAATGTCGCCAATTTCGAATGTCGCGCCGCAGCGAACGTATTCAATGCGCTCGATTTTTCTTACCGGACCGTCCTCGCATAATTTCAAAATTTCGCGGTGAGTTAGCTCCGTCAAATAGGCCGGGCATTTCCACTCGCGCGCCATTTGCGCCATGGCGCTGGAATGATCGCTGTGCTCGTGGGTGATCAGGACGGCGTCCACATGCTCAGGACGCGGGCGGCCCAGCGCTTCAAAACGCCGCAACATTTCTTTGCGGCCTAAGCCGGCATCAACGAGGAGAGTGGTATGACCTGTCTCGAGCAACGTGCAATTGCCCGTGCTTCCCGACGCCAGAATGGATACGCGGAACGAGATCGCTTCCCTCAGTCAGGTTCTGCAGCAGCTAGACGCGCGCAAGAACCGCGATGATGATGGCAAACTGCGAAGCCTACGTCAACTAGCGGGATTCACTTGATGAGTTAAAGGACAAGCTGGTCGCGGGTGAGTTGAAAACCGTTCAGATTGCCGACCACGGACGCGGCGATGCGCTCGGATTGAAAGAACTGCTGAGCCAGCTGTCGGACGTCGGCGGCAGTGACTTCTTCCAGCATCGCGATCAATTCCTGCGCGGTGTAGTGCCGGTCGAAATAAATGTGATAGCGAGCGAGACTGGTCATGCGCTGGCCAGTGCCCTCCAGGGCCAGAAGCGTGGCGCCTTTCAGATGATCTTTTGCGCGCCGCAGTTCCTCTTCAGGGAGCGGCTCGTCTTTCATTCGGCGAAACTCCTCCAGCACTGAGCGAATGAGCTGTGAAACAGTTTCTAATGACGTTCCGGCATAGACCGAAAGCACCCCCGCATCGCGATAAGAATTCATTTCGCTGAAAATAGCGTAAGCCAGGCCTTGGCGTTCGCGAATATTCTGAAATAGCCTCGAGGACATGCCGCCACCGAGAATGTTACTCAGCACGGAGACAGCAAAACGGCGCTTGTCCGTCATGGGGAGCGCCGACACGCCGAGGCAAAGATGCACCTGTTCTAGTTCATGCTTGGTGCGCACGGTGATATGGGGAGCAGCGATCGGTGTCGATTCAGGTGTCAACGGATTTCCAGCCGGGCGATTGGCAAAGCGTTCGCCCACAAGATCGCGAAGTTGCGCGTGGGTCAAATGCCCCGCGGCAGTGATCACCATATTGTTCGGCGAGTAACGCTCTTGAAACCAGGAGCGCAAAGTGTCGCGCGAAAAAGCTCCCACCGTTTCCGGCGTGCCGAGAATGGGTTTACCCAACGCGTGGGGATACCAAAAATTCTGGGTGAATAGCTCGTGCACCAGGTCTTCAGGATTGTCCTGAGTCATGCGAATTTCTTCCAGGATCACTGATTTCTCGCGCTCGATTTCGTCTTCGGCAAATTTGGGATCGAGAACCATATCTGCAATCACGTCGAATACCTTTGCCAAATGTTCGTCCAGAACGCGCGTGTTGAAGCAGACCATTTCCTTGGAGGTGAAGGCGTCCAGCATGCCACCCACACTATCCACTTCACGCGCAATATCTTCCGCCGACCGCCGCGCGGTGCCTTTGAAGACCATATGTTCAATGAAATGGGAAATGCCGTTTAGCGCGGTAGGCTCGCGACGAGATCCCGAGCGCAGCCAGATTCCAACGGAAACGGAATGAACGTGCTCCATTGGCTCGGTGATTACTACGAGCCCGTTGGAGAAAACTTCCTTCTGTACTTTATGCGGCGTATCGACTTGCACAGTGTTGGGCATGTTTTACGTATTCTGACACGGCGCGGATGAAAATGTAATGGCGGGACCGTGACGTTTCCACTTTCGTTACAAAAAAACAGCAGAAATTTCTGCTACATCAATTTTTCATCGGGGGAAAGTTTGCCGTATTCGCTGGAATAATGAAGCGGAACGTCTGCATAGACTCCTTTATCGATGGAATAAACTTCGCAGGAAGAATACGGATAGGAATAAATGTGAACGCTGGTCGAGCGCTGTCCAAACTCCGGAAGATTCAACACTTGATGAACCGGCTCTTCAGGCTGCACTACCGCGGGATGCTCGGCATCCATGTCATAAGCATCTGACGGGATCAGGTGGCAGGTGGAATGCGCTTTGTCGCGCTGATCCACGCGAAAATTTTGCACGCGCAGACGTCCGATGGGCGTAACCATCCAACAGTTCTGGTCGCGATGATTGTGAACACGGCTGACTTGGCCGATATCCCAGCAGATCGCCATCACTTCAAAGAGATTGCATTTGTAAATCAAGTTTCGTGTGTAATGGCTCTTGGCGTAAAAAAGATAGGGGGTAAGAGTTTCCGGCTGAATGGCTTTCTGTGTGGTGAAATCGAATACGCGCGAAATGGAAAATTCAGGCTCAGGAATCGCACAAAGTTGCGTTACCCATTGGTCGATTGACAGGGTTTCCATCCGGCACGCCTCCCCGCATGAGGAAATGAGACACAAAAGACTGCGCTATTTCGACATTATAGCAACGCGCTTGGTCGAACGGCAGCAAAAAAGCGCACGCAAGAGCATGCTATCATTAACTTAGAATGGCTTCAGAATCCCCAAAAAACGCTGTGAATCTGCTGGGAAAGTCGCTGGACGAGCTTCGCGAATTGTTGCAGGGATTGGGCGAGCCAGCCTATCGCGGTGCGCAAATCTATCACGCACTCTATGTCGAACGCCGATTCGAATTCGGCGCGATGACGAATCTTCCGGCTGCCTTGCGTGAACGCATCGCGCGCGAAGCAGTTATCGAGCTGCCCAAAATTTTGCGGACCTATCGCTCCGATGATGGCACAGTACGCTACGTTCTGGCGCTGGGCGCGACGGATGCGGAGGGCGCAAATGGAATTGTTAAAGCCGCGACAGTCGAAACGGTATTCATGCCGGACGAAAACCGGCAAACGATCTGCATTTCCACCCAAGCGGGATGCGCCGTTGACTGTCATTTTTGTCTAACCGCTACTCTCGGACTTATACGCAACCTCGGTGCAGGCGAAATTATTGGCCAGGTTTTGCTGGCATTGGAAGAAAATCGTACAGCGCTGAAGCCGCAAACGA
This sequence comes from uncultured Acidobacteriota bacterium, assembly GCA_963714785.1. Lineage (GTDB taxonomy): Bacteria > Acidobacteriota > Terriglobia > Acidiferrales > UBA7541 > Palsa-295. The sequence goes on along the minus strand of CAVQQE010000010.1, from coordinate 168,697 downwards.
ACGTCGTATTAATGGGACAGGGTGAGCCGCTGCTGAATTATGAAGCAGTAATTGGCGCCCTTCGCATACTGCTTGACCCGAACGGCCTGGCCATCTCTCCGAAACACACAACGCTTTCCACCAGCGGTATCATTCCCGGCATCGAGAAGCTGGGCTTGGAAAAAATTCGTCCGAAGCTTGCGATTTCGCTGAATGCCTCATCGAACGAGCGGCGCGACAAAATCATGCCCATCAATCGAAAGTATCCCATCGAAAAGCTGATCGAAGCGTGCCAACGATATCCGCTGCGGCCCTGGGAACATCTTACGTTTGAGTACGTGTTGCTCGGTGGATTAAACGATTCGCCGGAGGACGCGCGGCGCGTTGCAAGGCTGCTGGCAAATCTGCGCGCTAAAATAAATCTGATCCCATGGAATCCGGGCGAGTTGCCGTTTGAAAAGCCGGATGCAGCGCGGGTCGAAGAGTTTCGAAGAATTCTTACAGATAAGGGGTTGCGCGCTTTCGTGCGCTATTCGCGAGGCCAGGATGTGATGGCCGCCTGCGGCCAACTTGCGCTGCTGGAATCAAACGATGTGGCAGGCAAGACAGTACTCTCGCAGATTTCGCAGGCGCCTCTTTAAACTCGATCTAATTCGGGAACCTTCAAGGTGTCGCGACCTGTGATTATCGAATCCCAATCGCCGCGATCATTCGTCCCGTAACGCGCTCACGCCGATAACTGAAGAAAAGATCCGTGCGGCAAGCGCTGCAGAACCCTGAGGAAAAGATATTGCGTGGCGGCACTCCAGCAGCGCTTAGAATCGCGCGGTTCGCCGCGATCAAATCCAGACGCGCTCGCGGTTCGGGAAGTTGGTGACCGGGCGGGCGCATGGTGAGCCACGGGAGCCAATTCGGGTCGTTATCGCCGCGAGCGAGCGCATCAAAAGGGCCTTTGAACCATTCGCGTGCTTCCGGAAACTTTGCCGCAAATTCCGCCAAGACTTCCGGGCCCACTTCAAAGCAACACTGTCCGATAGCAGGTCCTAACGCGGCGACTACATCTTGCGGACGCGTCCTAAATTCCATCTGCATGCGTCCCAGTGTCTTTTCAGCGATGCGTTGAAGCGTGCCGCGCCATCCAGAATGAATCGCGGCAATTGCCTGCCGCTTTTTGTCCGCGAGCAGGATGGGGACGCAATCTGCCGTTTGTACAACCAGCAGGAGGCCGGGCTCGTTTGTAATGAGGGCATCGGCTTTCGGCGTCTCCGCGGACGGCGGTAAGTTCGCGGCGCTCACAACGTGAACGATGTCTGAATGAATTTGGCGCAGAGCGATTACGCACATGTCGCTGGCTTTCAAAGCGGCGAAGAAATTTTGCCGGTTTTTGAGAACGCCCCCGCGAGTATCCCAATCGGTAAAACCCAGATTCAAAACATTTTCGGTAATTTTGCCGCCGTCGCGGCTGGCTTCTAGTTCGCTAAGGCCCCCCGGCCGTGTGCTAAATCCATGAACGAGCCAACTCAGTTGCGCAAGCTGCGGCGCTTCCAGGACTTGCAAACCGCGCGCTCGACGCAAAACCCACCGATCCGTTTTCTTTTGTAGTTTCGGCGTCGAAGACTTTCGCCTGGCGGCTACAGGTGTCATGTGTGTGAACGTCTCGCTTACGAAGCATTCGAAGCAAATCAATTATAAGATACTCGTGGTTTCAAACACGCTCAGATCGCCACCGGCGGTTCATTCAAGCATTGGCCGTTCGAGAGGAAGGGCTGATTGATAGTCGGGCTGGGATTGGATATCGCGGAGATCGACAGAATCGAAGCGGCAATTACGCGCCACGGCGCGCCTATCCTGGAACGTTTGTACGCCCCGGCGGAAGTGGCGTATTGCGAGCGTCATCGAAATAAATTTGAGCGCTATGCCGGGCGCTTCGCAGCGAAAGAAGCTGCGATGAAAGCGTTGGGAACAGGCTGGCGGCGCGGAGTGCGGTGGCGTGATATCGAGATAATACGAGAACCCAGCGGAAAGCCTTCCCTCGCCCTAAAAGGCGTTGCAAAGCGGATTGCGGATGGGCTAGGCGTAAAAAACATTTCGGTTACGATTACACACAGCGGAAATCTCGCGCTTGCTGAAGTTATTTTTGAAAACTAGCGGCCGCGTACGCTTCCGTCGAGGTCTCGTCTAAAAGGACTGACGTTTCACGCCATTCGTTAGCGGGCACCCGGCCAGGAATTAGAACCTTCAGATAATTTGCGGTTAACGCCGAGGTCCAAGTGTCGTCACCACCAACCAAGGTGAGCGCGCGCAGAACGCGTCCGGCTTGGGTAGCACGAAATTCAGATGATTTTCTACGCGCGAGTGCGCGCAAGGCACGAGCGCGTTCGCGAATGATGGTTGCTGGAACAGTTTCTCCGAGCTTTGCCCCTTCCGTGCCAGGACGAGCGGAAAAGGAGAACACGTGAAGATAAGTAAACGGTAGTTGTTCTATTAGTTCAACAGTCGCTTTAAAATCTTCGTCCGACTCTCCAGGAAAACCGACGATCACGTCCGCACCGATTGCAGCATCCGGCGAGATTTGCCGAATACGTTTCACCCGCTCAATATAATGCCCGGCGCGATACCAGCGGTGCATGGCTTGAAGGATGCGATCGGAACCAGATTGCAGCGGCACATGAAAATGAGGCGCCAGGCGAGGCGATCCTGCGATAAGCGAGATCAATTCCTCAGTAACGTCCTGCGGCTCGATGGAACTGAGACGAAGCTGTTCCAAATTAGTTTTGCCCAGGATGCCATGAATCACCTCGAATAGACTCGTACGCGGTGTAAGGTCGCGTCCGTACGCGCCAAGGTTGATTCCGCTCAAAACAATCTCTCGCGAGCCGCCCGCCACAAGCTTTTGAACTTCGGCGACCACCGCAGCAGCCGACAGGCTGCGGCTGCGTCCTCGAACGAACGGAATCACGCAGTAGGAGCAGCGGTTGTTGCAGCCATCCTGAATTTTCACAACTGGTCGCGTGCGGTCGCCTTCCCCAATTCCTACAGGCGCGACTTGCACGGAAGTCTGCGCGAAGATGTCTCCCGTTAGAATTTTCGCGGGACCACGCGCAAGAGACATTTGGCCGTCGTCGAGCAGCGAGGTCGGCACGAAATCTTTCTGTGTGAGAGATGCTGCTGCAGAAATTCCCTCACTAGGTTGCCCGATTAGACCAGCGGCAATCTTGGGAATCTCCATCTGATGCGAATTCCCGATTACCCAGGTAACGCCTTCGAGTCCTGCGATTTCCTCTGCAGCGCGTTGCGCGTAACAACCGGTGACAATGATACGTGCGGCAGGATTGGCGCGATGGATCTTGCGCACCGCCTCACGTGTCTGAGAATCCGCAGCCGCCGTCACGGTACAGGTGTTGAGTACCACGAGGTCAACAGAAGATCGATCAGCGGTAAGATGAAATCCCTTGGCAAGCAGACCGTGACGCAACGCCGCGGCGTCCGCCTCGGTTGCTCGACATCCAAAGTTTTCGATCGAAAATGTGGCCATGCGTAAGAGCGTTTTCGCGGCAGCAAAATCCCCCAACGGAATTATAGCAGCCTTTAGGTTTGCACTGAATTTACGCCGCAACGCTCAACGGCATGGTAGTACGAAGGTCTAAGGTTCGACGCCCCGGCGCTGATAACACAGCAGAATCAAATCGGCGCGGCGGCGCACTCCAAATTTTGCCAGCAGATTGGAAACGTGGAATTTCACCGTGCGTTCTGAGATATGCAAACGATCGCCAACTTCTTTGTTAGCCAAATTTTCCAGCAGCGCGCTGAGAACTTCCTGTTCGCGGCGGCTTAGCTCGGTGGGCGAATTTCCGCGCAGGCGGCGTCCCTGCGTGGAATTCAAAATCGAATCAACGAACCGCGAGAGAACGGTCCGGGGTACCCAGAAACCGCCGGAAGCTACCAGCGGCAAAGCCCGAGGGAGCTGTTCTCGCGCTTCTTCGTAATTCAGAATTCCCTTGACGCCCTGGCGCAGCAGAGTGTGGCTCTCGGCTTCCTTCAGGTTATCTCCCACCACCAGCAGCCGAGCCGTAGTGTTGTGATCGAGGATATTCGCTAGCAGAGCGCCTGTTGCTTGACGAGCCGCATGAGCGTCCACTACATACACAGCTGCACGAGGCACTTCAAGATTGCGAAGATCAGGCGCCAGCATGGAATCAAGCTGACGCGACACGATCTGGCAGCCTGAGGGCGCCAGCACACGGCGAAACTCCTCAAGCACCATCGGATGGGGCGAGAGAAGGCAGACCTTCAAACTCATCTTGGGGGAACCTTTTGCCATCGTAGGGTAGGCTAACGGAATTGAACGGCAGGGGCAAGACGGACAGAACGGGTGATTTCATACCAGATACGGGGTAATCAATACGACTCAAGACAACTTAGACCACACTAAGAAATGAGTTCGTAGAACCGGCAGGAGCAGCGTTTCTAATCCGATTTAGATAATCAGAATCAATCGAGCAACGAGGATTCGTCGATTTCTGTGAGATCGGAAGGTGACGCATCAGGCTTGCGTAATGGCCGTTTAGCAGGAAGGCCCGCTTGGCGAACTTTATAGAGTAAAGCGCGGTAGCTGATTTTTAATACTTCGGCGGCCTTGCGCCGGTTCCAATGATTGGCCTGCAGCACTTTGAGAATGACATCGTGTTCCATGCGCCGTGTTACCTGCTGCGCGATACGCTTCAAAGGAATGTTGCCGTCTTCGTTTAATTCGAAGGCAAAGCTCAAAGGCTTTTTTTCCTGCTGATGGCGATCGGAATGAAACGCTTCTTCCGATCCAAGAATAACGTAGCGGGCCATACAATTTTCCAGCTCGCGAATATTGCCGGGCCAGTCGCGCTGATGCAGGATTTGAAGCACACCCTCGGAGACTGGGCCCGCTTCGCGTTTGAATCGCCGATTGAATTGCTCGCGTAAATATTCGACTAAATAGGGAATGTCCTCGCGGCGATCGCGAAGAGCCGGAAGCGTCAGTGTGATTACGTTGATGCGATAAAAAAGATCGGCGCGAAATCCGCCGTTTTCGATTTCTTTCGCCAGCACGCGGTTGGTAGCGCAGATGACCCGCGCATCCATGCGCCGTTCTTCATGATCGCCGATGCGTGTGAACTGCCCGTCTTGCAGGACGTGCAACAACTTAGCCTGAAGGCTGGCATCGAGTTCAGCGATTTCATCCAGGAAGAGTGTGCCACCCTGCGCCATTTCCATGCGGCCAGGCTTCGCCGCGTTCGCGCCGGTAAAGGCACCCTTCTGAAATCCAAATAGCTCGCTTTCGAGCAACGTTCCCGGAATCGCGGGACAATTCACTTTAACGAAAGGTCCTTCGTGCCACGGAGAGCGCTCGTGGATAAACCGTGCCAGCACCTCTTTGCCCGTGCCGCTTTCACCCAAGACCAGGATCGGAACATTCAGACCCGCGGCGCGATAAACTTTTTGCCTGACCGCCTGCATGGTCTCCGACGGCCCGAAATACACGTGTTCCGGTGGTAGTTCAACAGGGTGATTTTGGAGTAAGGCTCTTGCTTCCGCGGTGGATGCCATGAACGCCTAGCTAACTGGATTGAACTAGATGGGTATGTATCTGCCCTACAACTGCTTTGCACATAAAACGCCAAACGCGGCCAGAGAGAGGGTTCTGGCTGAAAACATGATAGCCTCATTGTAAGAACTCAATCAACCTGTTTTCTATATGTTGCTGGCGAAATTGAAGAGAACAACACCCAGGCAAGCGGGGCCGTCATAGTACTTGACCCCACTGAAAATTAGAAAACCTTGGGCACTTTCGGGAAGGCCGTTTCCCAATTCGTCCCTGGAAGTTCAGCCGAGATTCTTTCCCCAGCTAGGAACGCTCGGAGCGGCAGACTGCGGGATGCTTCGAAACAAATATTAGAATGGGATAAAGTTCGCCTCGATCATGGATCGCGCACACCGAGCGAACACTCAGCTAGCGCTGCGGAAAAATCAACGCTTCCAGCATGTCTGCTCGGGCTTTTTGGTCGGAAGCAAATAATTGAAGCAAGTCAGTTACCGATATCATTCCGCGATAGCCTTTTTGATTGTCCAGCACGACCAAATGATAGATCCCGTGCTGTTCCATTAAGCGCAGGCAATCTTCCAGCGAAGTATCGGGCGTTGCACTCACTAACTGGCGCGTCATAATTTCGGAGACGCGCATCCAGGCAGGGCATTTATTTTCAGCGGCGACTTTGTCGGATACGTCGCTTTGGGAGATCACGCCGAGTAGAACTCCCTGCTTGTCGCAAACTCCCACGGCGCGAACCTGCCGCTCGCGAAGGTAACGAGCAGCGTCGTAAACCGTAGCTTCCTCGGAAATAAAATAAACTTCGCGACGCGAAGCAATCAGATCCGCTACTTTCATAGGTTCTCCGTTCGCCGATTTCGCACGCCAGCCACGTGATGCAGCCTTGTCGAGCCTAACTCCGACTCCTACCTAATTGCAAGATGGGGGCCAAATCAAGTGTGGTTTACCGTGAATTTCGTATAAGTGAAAACGTAGGGGTAAGTAAAGCGGCTAGGCTTGGGCGAAATAAATGTGGTGGAAACGTGCGCATGTTGGTGCAGGCCGCTTCCACCAAACTTCAGAAAATCTGTGATGTTAGTTGGGAGATGCTTCGCCGCGAATAATATCGTATCGCTCGATCACCGCGGCTACTCCGATAGATTCGCGCTGGTCGTCTTTTTGCTTGTCGACACGAACTACTCGTCCATGAGCCCGAACGAAGACTTCCGTTCCGCGAGTAATTTCCGCCGGCAGTGTAAGCGTGAAATCTACTTCAGTGCCGGGAGCGAGATCTTTTTCCATAATGAAGTAAACGCCACGAGTTGAGATGTCCCGGGTCTGACCGTCATGCGCCCCAGGCTCCCGATTGATGGGAAGGCGAATGCTAACCGGCAGGGAAAGATCGTACCGTCGTGCCATGCGGCGTTCCGTCATCCCTGGTGCTCCGCTAAGAGAATTTTGAAGTTCACATCAACCCCCGTCGTGAGAGTAGCAATCCCTATTCCAAAGTGCACTAAGTGTTTAGCTTTGAACGTGTCTACCAGGAAACTAAGGATTTCATCAAGTTCAGCCTAGCCAAAAAATGGCGCTCGAAGCAAACCCTTTGAAAACAGCAACTACGATTTCCAAGATCCCAGCTGGGGGTGAGATCTCGGCAGGTTTTCCATATTCGGAATTTACGAAACGTTGTGTCGGAGCGGAATACTAGACCAAATCACCAGCGGGGTGGAAGACCTATTTCTTTGAATGTGCCCTACATATGCAACAGTTTGCCTGTGCAAGTATTTGCCCGTAATAGGACTACGGAGTATTAGTCCTCAGCAGTACTACGGCCGTCAACTCTTGGAGAAGTCGTTCGAGGGATCGATGCGCACGACCTCAAACGACTATTCCTAATCTCACACAAGAAATGTTTCTATGACTACGACCCGCGAATCGCCGGTGCGCCTTCTTTTGCCTCGGCCTCTTTCGCAGCGGCCTCTCGAGCAGCCTTTGCCGCCGCAGAGCGCGCACCGCGCCCGGAATCTAAATTGAATTGTCGCATTTTGTAAAGTAGCGCTTTGTAGCTGATGCCCAACATTTTTGCGGCATCCTTGCGACACCAATTCGTTTTTTCAAGCGCATCAGCGATCGCTTCCATTTCGGCTTCGTCCTTCAAGCCGCGCACGAGCGCTTTCAGGCCCTGCTCCTTCGGTGCGGGAGCTGCGTCGCGCGGGATCAATCGCTGCTGCTGGCCCGTCATTTCCAGCAATTCACGGAAGCTCCCTTCGTCATCTTCCAGAATCACGTAACGTTTGACGAAATTTTCCAGTTCCCGCAAGTTGCCCGGCCATGGGTACCGCAGGGCTGCTTCGATCAAATGCTTGGAAGGATCGGGAGCTGCCTTCTGATATTTTTCGCTGTATTTCACCAGGAAATGGCGGAACAGCAGCGGTATTTCTGTGGTGCGTTCGCGTAGCGGCGGAATATGAATCGAAAGAACATTCAACCGGTAATAGAGATCCTCACGGAAGCGGCCCGAGCGCATGGCTTCTTTCACGTCCATGTTGGTAGCCGCGAGCACTCGCACATCCACATTTACCACCGCACGTGCGCCTAGCCGGGAATATTGACCGTCCTGCAAAACGTGCAGAAGCTTGGCCTGAAGATGCGGGCTCATCTCCGCGATTTCGTCTAGAAAGATTGTCCCCTTGTTGGCCAGTTCGAATTTTCCCGGCTTGGAGCGCACCGCGCCGGTGAAAGCGCCTTGTTCGTATCCAAAAAGCTCGGACTCCAGCAATTCTCCGGGAAGCGCAGCGCAATTCACCTTTACAAACGCCTGCACACGCCGCGTGGAGCGAAGGTGAATCATTCGCGCCACCACTTCTTTACCCACCCCGCTTTCTCCGCTGATGAAGACAGGCACATCGACCGGAGCAATCTGCAAAATCTGCTGGCGAATCTTCAGCATTTGCGGGCTGGCAGCGAGGAAAGAAAGATCCTCGGTGAGCGCTTCACAATATTCGCGCAGCGCTTTGTTTTCCGAACGCAGCTGTTGCTTCTGGCGGCACTTCAAGAACGCTGCGTCGAGTTCCGGTTTCTCGAATGGCTTGGTCAAGTAGTCCAGAGCGCCTAACCGGATCGCTTCGACTACCGTGGTTACTTCGTTCGAGCAGGAAAGCATGATCACATTGAGAGCGCGGTCAATTTGCATCAACTGACGCAAAGTCTCGAGCCCGTCAATTTCGGGCATCAATACGTCGAGGATAATGAAATGCGGACGTAAACCGGCGCCGACTTTCTCGAGCGCTTCCTTGCCGCCCGGAACAGTTTCGACGTCGTAACCGTCCACTTCCAAAAGCGTTTGGAGATACTTGCGAATACTCGGTTCGTCGTCTACCACCAGAATTTTTTCTTTTTCGGCCATCGTATGTCCCTGGGAACGAACTAGTCCGTTCCAATAAATCAATGTTTCGAGTTACTCGGTGTTAATGGGAAGCAAAAATGAAAATGAGCTTCCGCTTCCTAGCACGCTATCAACCCATACTTTTCCACGGTGAGCTTGAATCAAACGCTTAGTAATTGCCAGGCCTAAGCCCATGCCAGAAGAGGATGGATCAACACGCACGAATTCTTCAAAAATCTCCTGATGAAATTCAGGGGCAATTCCTCCGCCCGTATCTGCAACCGAAATTAAGACGCTGTTAGCGCGCATGCCGCTGTCACGTCGACGATCGGTGGAAGGTGATGCCTCTGAGACTCGTCGCTCCCAGAAATGAGGCTCGGCAACTAGAGTAACCGACCCTTCCGGCGGCGTGTGCTTCAGTGCGTTATCCAGCAGGTTGGCAACGCATTGCTGCACTTTTTGGTAATCGAATTTAAACGACGGCAAGTCCGGATGAATTTTTATGTCCAAATGCACTTTCGCGCGCTGAAACGCGTCTTGCCAACGGCAGGTAAGGTCATTAACGCAATCCCGCAAATCGTTTTCGCGTAACTGCAATACGAGTTTTCCGCTCTCGAGCGCCGAATAATTTAAGAACATCGAAACCAAACGCACCAAGCGATCGCAGCTTTCTTTCGATTCCTGCAGCATGTCGCGCTGGCGATCGGTAAGTTTTCCCAGCGAACCCGACAGCAAAAGATCGTAATAGCCTTTCATAACCGCCAAAGGAGTCTTCAACTCATGTGCGGCCGAAGCTAGAAAAACCGTTTTCTGCCGGTTGACTTCCTGAAGCCGCAAATATGCCGCGAGAAGATTCCGATAAGTAATTTCGCGCTCTTGCATCAACTCTTGCACCGTCTGCCGCATTTCTGCTTCGTTGGCCAGCGACTGCGGCGCGGTTGGTTCCACGTAAACAACAAGCCAATCCGGTTCCGGGAGCCAGCGAACTCTCGCGCGGCTTTTTCCCGTCGGCGAATCCACTTGAAGATTCACTTCCTGTTCGCCGCTTTCCAACTGATCCACAATGCCTTTGCGATCAGTATGCAGAATGTCTCTGAAAAGATTCAGTTCGATCTTGGACGATGCCCCGTTGGAACTGAATTGATCCTGGGCATGCAAGTTCGTAAACAGAATTCGACCCGCTCGGTCCGCGACCACCAATGGACGGTCAAAAGCGTCTAATAGACTAGCCACCAGGTGAAAAACCTGCTGGCCGGTTGCCTGTGGGTCCGCTATGAGGCTATTCGTCAAAACTCCCCTCCCTTGGGGGACTTATCGCAGGGGCGAAGACACCATTCTTGAGTTTTCGCGACGGGCGAAGGGAACCGCGCTCAAGGAGACTCATGCTCGCAAAGCCTCGGAATGGAGTCAATGGTAAATACGTCCTAGTTTGCGCTATGCACTTGCATAAAATTGGAAATCTACTGGAGTATATGTGCCCTATTGACTTGGGGTCAGGGCCTCCCGAGATTTCCTGCTTTTGTAAGACTCTGATAATGTGTGATTTAAGTTTTGGCTTATCGACTGCAGGAAGTTGCATTCAAATTGCGTACTAGTGAGAGTACTAAAACTGGAGTACTAATGGGCGTGTCGGAGAACGTTCTTCACCACAAAGTAAGCATGGCTCCGCTCTATGAAGAGCGTAGGCGCTTCCAGCGAATCCATCTACAGGTGCCGATGTTTATTCGCGGACGAGATGCGCATGATGAACAGTTTCTCGAGCTAGCTAAGACTTTAGATGTCAGCGGTTTAGGGGCTTTTCTTACTTGTCCTCGCTCCTTAGCGGTGAACGAAATCATCACCCTCACAATTCCGGCACCTTCGATTACTTCCACTGGTTTAGTTCCCGCAGGTATGCCGCCGATCCAAGCACGAGTAAAAAGGCAGCAGCAAGCAGGCGATGTTTACCTCGTCGGCGTCGAATTTCTGAAGCCGATTGGCTAAATCTTTTCCACAAGGTTTTTCCACAGCGCGCCGCTTTTTCCACAAGTCTCTCGGGGAGATTATGTCTTGCGGTTGCCATAAAGTGGAATCCATTTACACGCTGGCGCAGCCTACGCCCTCAATTCGCCATTGACGTCCCGCAGAAACCGTGTAATTTTCCTTCTGGCCGCAGATTACGCGTCTTTTATAGCTCAGTATTCTTTTCAGAGATTGGACTGTCCCTTGCTGTAAGCCCTCTGCCCCCGCAGTGGCCCCTTAGTTAGGGAAGCTAGAACTTTTTCCGGAACCCATTGATGCCCCAGCCCGAATCCTTGGCTCCACAGCCGTCTGCGGAAGACTCCTATCTCGAGGTCCTCGCCGAGACCTTGGAAGGTCTCGAGGACTCCGCTCGCGGTCAATTTTTACGCCAGTTTTTCCGCACCATTGCCCGCATTGATCTTTCCGACGCCCAGGCCAACGAATACTGGGAACGAATTTTAATCCGTCGCCGCGAATTGGCCGAAAGCATCGGAAAAAGGATTTCGTTGAAGACGGCGATGGTTGACGTACTGGCTTCCACGAACTTCTTGCGCGTTCCCATCCTGATGGAGTACGAAGAATTCAAGAAGTTGCAAATTAACGCTGCGACCGACCCGCTAACCGGCCTGTACAATCGCCGTCTCTTCGACGAATACTGCGACAAAGAATTGAATCGTGCGAAACGTTACGGCCACCAGCTCGCAGTAGTAATCCTCGACGTCCACAAGCTCAAAGAAGTGAATGACCGCCACGGCCATTTGCAAGGCGACCAGATATTGCAGCTCGCTGCAGCTACTTTGCGGAAAACATTACGCGCATCAGACTTCGCATTCCGCATCGGCGGAGACGAATTCGCGCTGCTTCTGCCTCAGACAGATACGGAACAGGCCAATACGCTTTGCCGCCGCGTTCGCGCTCAATACGAAGGCGACATTCATTCGCTGAAACTGGATCCTGGCGTAACTCTCGACTTCGGTATCGCCGTGCTACCGGTGGATGGCGAACAGAAAAGCGAATTGATGGGAACCGCCGACGATCGCCTTTACCAACTGAAGAACGCCGGACGCATCGCCTCGCGCTTGACCCCGCCGGCATCTCCTTCATCGCCAAAGAGTGACCGCGACGAGCGTTCGTCGAAAGGCCAGGAAATTACTGGCGCCTCTCCGGAGAGTCCTCCGAAGGCGCGACCTGAAGAGCCTTCGCCGATGCCTGAGCGTGAAGTTCCGTCTTCAGCAGATTCTGGTTCGCTGGAAGATGCTTCTGTTCAGCCGCAGCATGAGGATCGTCCCGTTGAACCTCAGCCGCAATCTTCAGGATCTGGCTCTGGACAACCGCCGAAGCCGGCCCCAATTTCCACTTCGCCATCGCGTGACGAAAAACGCAAATGGGAACGCGTATCGCTCGCTGGAACGAAAGCTTACGCCATGCTCAGCGAAACAGATAAGCGAACGGCCACGGTGATTGACTTAAGCTACGGCGGAGTCGCGCTACTTCTGGAAAAGGGTGGAGAGCTGCCGAAACAGTTCAGCGCAATTCTTCACGTCCCCATTTTGCCGCCTGTACGCGTTATCCTGCGCCAGGCATACATACAGCGTCTGGATGGCGGTCGCATACGTGCCGGATGTTCTTTCGTTTCTTAAGCAATTAGAAGGGCTTCTGCGGCATCCGCGTCGGGTCCCTGAGCATCTAACCCATCGTTGCAATTCAGCACAGATGCAATATAATTAAATATTCCCGCTGACCTAGCGACGCGATCGTGTGTTCCGTCCTAATATTAGGTTGCGCAGACCGGTCAGTAAACAGGAGCGTCCCATGAAAGAAGGAATCCATCCCGATTATCATGCCGTAAAGGTGCATTGCGCCTGCGGCAATACGTTCGACACGCGCTCGACGATCAAGGGCAATATGATCCGCGTGGAAATTTGCTCGAACTGCCATCCATTCTTTACCGGCAAGCAAAAATTGATCGATACCGCCGGGCGCGTGGAGCGGTTCCAGAAAAAGTATGCGGACAAAGCGGCTTCCATAAAAAAGTAGCGCTACTTTCTCTTAGCTCGAAAATCGAAAGCCCTCAGAACGAAAGTTCCGAGGGCTTTTTTTCGTCACACTGAATTAACTCCTGTGCGGTGTACAATGCTCGCAGAAAATGGCCACGCAATTATTTCCATCATCTGAACCGCCGATTGGATCGCAGGTGGAAACCGCAGCGCCCCGGGTAACCTTACGCAACTACTTCGCTCACCCATTTGATTCCGCCATTGCGGCTGCCAGGACCTGCTACTCGCCGCGTTTGATCGGGCCCGACGAAATCACCGACAAGCAACGTGTGAACATTGGCTCGGCCACTTACTACGGCGGCCACCACACCGTATTCCAACACGCCCATTTCGAGTTCGGCTTGGAAAATATCAGCCGGCAATTTGTGTGGTCGTTTCTGCACGCGCATTCCTTTTATAACTCCGAGCAGCAAAGCCAGCGCTATGTGCGTCTGGATCGCCCGCAAGCCTACGTGCCCGTAGACAGCGCTACCTTCGGCCCAGCCGAGCGCTCGATTTACGAGAAAGCCATCGCGCGCGCCTGGGATACCTATCGCGAACTCACGCGCCTGCTGCAACCCACCGCTCGCGGAATTCTTGCTGATATCTGGCACGTCAGTCCGATGTCACATCCCAAGCGCGTGCAAAAAGTGGATCGGCAAGCGGAAAAACGTGCGATTGAAGTTGCGCGGTACGTTTTGCCGGTAGCTGCTTTCACCACTATGGTGCACACGCTCTCGGGGATCGTTTTGCACCGGCTGTGGCGCATGCACGCTGCGAGCGATACGCCCTCTGAAGCGCGCCAAGTGATTGGAGAGATGGTCGCGCGCGTTCGTGAAGTGGATCCGCAATTCTTCGATCGCTTCGATAACGCGCCCATGGACGAACCGCCCGAGTGGTACCAACCCAAGCGTGATGGCGAAGAATTTGCCCGCGAATTTGATGCAAAGTTGGCTGGGCTGACTTCGAGACTTGTCGACTATCCGCCCCATGCAATTCCTGTGATGGCTGACGCCTACCGCGCTGTGTTGGGCTTGACCGTCGCGGAATGTCCTGACGCCGAAGCGCTGGATCGCATGCTAAATCCGGCTCGCAATCCATACCGCCGCGAGACGCTCGATATCGGCGTGCACGCGCCCATGATGCGTGCATTGCAGCATGCCAATTTTACTTTCGCGAAAAAAATCAGCCACACCGCCGACAGTCAGGACCAGCGGCACCGTATGGTTCCTGGTTCGCGTCCCCTGCTGACTCTGGCGGATACCCGCTCGCCCGATTACGTCGCGCCCATGTTGATTCGCGATAACCCGCGAGCCATGGAGATCTACGAGCGCGCCATGGAAGAAGCATGGACCGCAAAAAACGAATTGCTCGACCGCGGCGTCCCCTTGGAATTCGCGCTGTATCTATTACCCAACGCTAAAGCAATTCGCCTGGTGGAGACAGGATCGCTTTTGCATTTGCTCCACAAATGGACCATGCGCACTTGCTTCAACGCCCAGGAAGAAATTTATCAGGCCTCGATTGAAGAAGTAGAACAAGTTCGCAGGGTTCTCCCGGAGCTAACCAGATATATCGGCCCGCCTTGCCATCTTCGCGCTGGCATTTCCACGCCGATCTGCACGGAAGGCTCGCACTTCTGCGGCGTGAAAGTCTGGCTCGATTTCCCCAATATCCAGCGTCGTATATGACGCGCCGCGGCAGTCTGGCGTATTACCTCACTGCGTGGATCTGCGGATGCTTCTTCATGAGCCTAGCCGTTTGGACCCGCGATCTCTTCGGTGCCTCGTCCAACGATGCGTTTTCTTCGCGCTCCGTCTTTGGCCTGATTTTTTTCTATTTTTACGGTCTGGTTTTTGGCGCCATAGCCGCGCTCATCGGCGCGTTTCTCTTAAGGCGCGTGATGGCAGCCCTCCAATGCCTCACCGCAACTCACTGGGCCGCGGTCGGAGCGATGTTAGCCCCCGTTCTCATCGCCATTCTAGGGATCTTGGGAAAGCGTATCGGCACGGAAGGCCCAGGTGGGTTGCGCTTGTTGAGACTTATAACCTACGGCCCAATGACCGTCTTTGAAGCAGGCTGGTGGCTCCCCATCCCTGCCGGAGCGACCACCGCATATTTGCTATGCCGCGTACAGCGTGCCTTCGCTCCACAAAAATCCCCGCGGAACTAAATCGCCGCCAGAATATCCCGTTTACGTACAGACCTAGCGTTTGAGGATGCGCGTACAGTTCGGAGAGACAAGCTCGTAACGAATGCCCCGCCAGCGGATGCGCTTGCTAAGTGATGAAATCACAAAATTCCAGGCGAACAGGAACGGAACAATCGGCGCGAGAAAAACGCACGCCACACTTGTTTCCTGCAACTTCCCTTTCCACTCCGGAATCGCTTCGTTGATGGCGACGATTCTCAGCGCCCCTTTCATCGCTGCAAGCAACGGCGCCGCGAGCGCCACCAACACCAGTTGACCCCACGGATCGCCATCGACAATGCAATAGAGAATCACGAATGCGGCATACAGCATGGTGAGTGCATATGCCAGATTCATAAGGCCGCCGACCAGCCATCTACGATGCGAATACACTCGCGTGATCAACATCTGCCTGTCGGTGAATTCGAACAGTTCAGACCAGGTCCACGGATGTAACGTGGCAGCGAAACATTCAGAACAAAAAACGATTGGCCTGTTTGCCTGTTGCAGAGCGGTTGTTAATGCGAAGTCGTCGCTGACCGCTCCTTTCCATGCTTCCAACACGTGCACATCCTCGAAAGTCTTGCGCCGGATCGCTGTAGCGCCTCCCCAACAGAAGTTATCGTTAGGTTTCCCCAGAAGCGTCGCCACCGCCGCGTTCCACGCAGATGCCATCGCGCTCGCCAGAGAGCTGCCTCCCATCCCGCCCGGAAAAATCCAGCGATAACCGGTTGTCGCTCCGATCTGTACATCCTGAAGAGGAGCAATCAACTTCGTTAGCCATCCTCGTGAAAGGCGGACATCCGAGTCCGTGAAAACGAGTACTTCGAATTTTTCCGGCAGGCCTTCCACCGTTCGCTGGAGATTGAAGACTTTCTCGCCACAATCTTCGGGAGGCCCGGCAATCAAAATGTGCACCGGCCGCTGGCTCGCGGCTTTCACCCGCTCGATAATTTTCACCGCGGGGTCCAAACTTGTTGCTAATGCAAAGTAAATTTCGTAGTTCGGATAATCGAAACGCGTGAGCGCTAGAAGATTTTCTTCCAGCCCGCGCTCGCTTCCTTTGCAGGGACAGACCAAGGCAGCTTGCGGAGTGTAAAAGCCCGCGTGTGAGGTGAGCCGCTTCCTCACCATGGTCATCCAAGCGAAGCCGTTCCAAAGGGAATACACCCCTAGGGCGATCTGCAGAATTACAACCACGTAGAAAACTTCCAGCACAGCGCGAGAATAGCAAAAATAAGCTGCCAGCCGTGCGACTTCGCAGATTGACTTGCTTGAATCCGCAACGATAAAATCGGCTCATTTCCGAAGCATTTCCTCGGACTACATTTCAAACCGGAGGTCACCCCATGTCCACGTCCGCACAGCCCATAAACGAAGCAAAGCTTCACGAATTCATGATGAAAGCCGTGGGAGAGATGGGAGCAGCCATGAACGCAGCTCTCATTCTGGTCGGCGACAAACTCGGAATTTACAAAGCCATGGCCGGCTCGGGGCCTATGACCTCGGAAGAAATCGCCGCTAAGACAAAAACGCACGAGCGTTACGTCCGCGAATGGCTTGCAGCGCAGAGCGCCGGCGGCTTCATCACCTACGACTCTGCAACAAAACGCTATACGCTGCCGCCCGAGCAGGCACTCGCCCTGGCGGACGAAAACAGTCCCGTTTTTCTCCCAGGCTTTTTCGAAATCGTATCCGCCTGTCTAAAAGACGAACCAAAAGTGACCGAAGCCTTTCGCACGGGTAAAGGACTAGGTTGGCACGAGCACGATAACTGCCTGTTCGCCGGCACCGAGCGTTTCTTTCGACCGAATTATCGCGCCCATCTCATCAGCGAATGGATTCCCGCGCTTGGCGACGTGGAAATCAAATTAAAGAATGGAGCAAAGGTCGCGGACGTCGGATGCGGCCTCGGCACTTCCACAGTATTGATGGCGCAGGCCTATCCGAAGTCCACATTCGTGGGATTCGATTACCATCCCGCGTCGATCCAGATGGCGCGAGAAGCGGCCGCCAAAGCTGGTGTTTCTGACCGAGTTAAATTCGAAGTTGCCTCAGCAAAGGAATTTCCGGGCGAAGGCTATCAACTCGTTGCGTTTTTCGATTGTCTGCACGATATGGGCGATCCCGAAGGCGCCGCTCGCCACGTGCGCAAGACCCTTGATCCGGGCGGCGCATGGATGATCGTAGAGCCCTTCGCTAACGACCAGCTGGAAGATAATTTGAATCCCATCGGACGCGTCTTCTACGCCGCTTCCACTATGCTGTGTACTCCGGCTTCGCTTTCGCAAGAAGTGGGACTCGGGTTGGGAGCGCAAGCGGGAGAAGCGCGTCTTTCGAAAATCCTGAAGAATGCTGGATTCACGCACGTGCGACGCGCGGCGGAGACACCATTTAATATCGTTCTGGAAGCGCGTCCGTAGCTCGCATGCGTATTTAATTGCCTCGGCGGCGGGCGAAGACCTTGTGCAGAACACGGTCGGCGGCCGTATTCAGCTCAAGCTGAAATTTTCCCGCCGCGCGCCGCGCTTGGTCCATCAGAGAGGGATCGAGTAGCAGCGCTGTGCGATCGACGAATGGTCCGGAGGCTACAGCGCGAGTTGTACGTCCGGCTTGCCGTCTAGGTTCTCGCTGCATCAAGGTCTCGTAAAGCTCCAGATCGTGCCAGAATTCTTGCGCGTCTTCATCGCTCCAATTCAGGGCTTGCCCGAGCGCCACAAAAAACTCTTCGCGGAAAAGATCGAGCAATGGAATAGCAAGATCCAGACTGGATTTTTTTGCCGGTTTGGCTTTCGCTCCCTTCCGTCCCTTCTTGGTCTTTTCAGTTTTCCTGATGGCACGTTTCGGCTCGCGAACGTTCACCCGAACCTTCAAGCGCGCCGGTAAAACATCTGCCGTTCGCAGAACCATGGCGAGAATCGCTTCCCTGCGGATCGTATCGAGTTGCTCGTAGTAGTGCGCAGGCTGGTCCGCTCGCCCTGGTCGGCGGTTTTCAGCCGCGTAGATGTCCAGAAAGCGTGGAACCATCTCGTTATGATCGAGTGTGGCCAGCAAAAGCGTCGCGGCTTCCCGCGCGCGCACCACAAGTTCTCTTGGGCGGTAGGGCATTCGGAAGTTTCTAGCTGTACGCGATTGCGCTTCGCGCCGCAATAGGAAATCCGCGTTGTGCGTTAAACCGGCATAGGGGGAGCGGTCGCCCGCTCGCCCCTGCCACACCACCGTACATGCGGGTCCGTATACGGCGGTTCAGTGGGTTACGCCAGGTGATCGAGGAGTCGAGGAAGACCGCGGGCCTCAAAGTAGGCAATTTGTAGCGCGTATTGCAGAGCGGGGCTATTCGCCAGTCGCCACGGGCCGTGAGGACTACCCGCCGTTTGTGCGGCGAGATCCTTAGCGACCCCGAGTTGACGTAGCTTCCCGTAGCGCGTTGAACCGCGTTTCCATTGCTTCCAGCTCATGGATGGCAACCGACGTCGTGTCCATTGATCCAGAGTTTTCAGCAGCGAAGGGGTCTGACAGTAGCCGAAGTAGCTCTTCCATCCAGCCCCTTAAATAGGCCGTAAGTTCCTTCCGCATCTGCTCCAGACTGATCCCCCGTGTCCGTCGCGTCAGTTCTCGGATCTTTTGCTTACAGCGCAACAGAACCTTTGGCGCGATGCGCCGCTTCGCTTCCTCGTGGTAGCTGAAGCTGAACCCCAAGAACTGCCCGCTCGCCCGGCCCCGTAGGCCTCCAATCCAGTTCTTGTCCATCGGCTCGCGTGTTTGCTACGCGCTTCTTTCGGACCTCGCCTCGCGATTCGGCCCTTGCGCATCGCTATCACTTCGCCTCCATCAGGCTATGAAGAGGACTTTCACCTCCAAGCTATCGAACATGCTCGGCGTACCAAAGAAAAGGCCCGGGAATTTCTTCCCGGGCCACAGGGGGCTGCCTCTTATCCAACTTTTCTGACTTCGGTTTTAGTGGATCGGACCCGCTGGACCAATCGCCGGCAGCTCATCGCCACCGGTAATAGGCCGCACAGGCTTTTTCCCGAATTTGCCAAGCCCAATTTCAAGCGCTTGCTCTGCAGTACGCACGAAGTGGATTTTCATGCCGTCCAGCATCTCGGGCGGCAAATCCTCCAGCACGTTCGGTTCGTTCTCCGACGGAAGAATTACTTCGCGGATGCCTGCGCGTTTTGCGCCCAGCACCTTTTCTTTAATTCCGCCCACCGGAAGGACGATACCGGAGAGTGAAATTTCTCCCGTCATCGCCACACGCGGCCGAATCGCTCGTCCAGTCAATAGGCTGACGAGGGCGGTAACCATAGCCACGCCCGCTGACGGCCCATCCTTCGGAATCGCGCCCGAAGGAACGTGCACGTGCAAGTCGAGCTTGCGGAAGAAATCCGGATCGATGCCGTAACGTTCGGAGTTAGAGCGCACCCAACTCAGCGCCGCTCGCATCGACTCCTGCATCACCTCGCCCAAGTGCCCGGTCATGGTGAACTGCTTTCCACCACGCGCCTTGCTGGCTTCGATGAATACAATGTCGCCGCCCACCGGAGTCCAAACCAAGCCTACCGAAACTCCCGGTTTCGTCACGCGCTCTTCCACTTCCTTTTCTATTCTGACTTTCTGTATTCCGAGCGCTTCGCGAACCACTTCTGGAGTAACGATATGCTTTTCGGTCTTGCCTTCGGCGATACGCCGGGCTTGCTTTCTCACGAGCGTTGCAATCTCGCGCTCAAGGTTTCGCACGCCGGCTTCGCGAGTGTAGTGAGCGATTAAATCATGAATCGCTTCGTCCGTGAACTCAATCTGCTCGCCCAACACGATGCCGTGTTCCTTGGTCTGCCGCGGAATCAGGAAGCGTTTTGCGATACCGATCTTCTCTTCTTCCGTGTATCCCGCAAGCTCGATGATTTCCATGCGGTCTCGCAGCGGCTCTGGAATCGGATCCATCCAGTTGGCTGTGGCCACAAACAGAACCTTCGATAGATCGAACGGCACGTCGAGGTAGTGATCGCGGAACGAGGAATTCTGTTCCGGATCGAGCACCTCCATCAACGCCGCCGAAGGATCGCCGCGGAAATCGCGTCCGAGCTTATCGACCTCGTCCAGCATGAATACCGGGTCCATCGTCTCGGCTCGGCGAATCCCTTGGATGATTTGCCCAGGCAGAGCGCCGATGTAAGTACGCCGGTGCCCGCGGATTTCAGCTTCATCATGCATTCCGCCGAGCGATATGCGTACAAACTTTCGTCCCATGGCCCGTGCAATCGATTTTCCCAGCGAAGTTTTGCCCACGCCTGGAGGCCCGAGAAAGCAAAGGATCGGCCCCTTCATTCCCGGTTGCAGTTTTTTCACCGCGAGGTAATCCAGAATGCGTTCTTTTACCTTCGCGAGATCGTAGTGATCCTCGTCCAGGATTTCTTGGGCCTTCGAAATGTCGATGTCTTCTGTTCCAGAGGTTTTGTTCCACGGCAGCGCGGTCATCCATTCCAGGTAAGTCCTCGCCACCATGTACTCCGCCGAAGCAGGAGTCATCTTTGCGAGCCGCTTCAATTCGCGCTCGCATTCTTTCTTGGCCTCGGCCGTCATTCCCGACTCTTCGACCTTCTTGCGAAGCTCTTCTATCTCCGCTTGGCCGTCGTCGGATTCGCCAAGTTCCTTCTGAATCGCCTTCATTTGTTCGCGAAGCAAGAACTCGCGCTGCGTCTGATTCACTTGCTCTTGAACTTGCTCGTGAATCTTGTTGCGCAGGTCGAGCACTTCGCGCTCTTTGGTTAACTCGTTGATCAGCGTTTCAAGCCGCTTCTTCACGCTGAAGGTTTCCAGCAGCTCTTGCCGAACCATCGTGCTCAGCGACGGCAACGTAAATGCCACAAAATCCGACAAACGTTCCGGCGAAGGTTGATTCATCACTTCGGTCTGAAGATCGTCAGATAGCTGCGGTGAACGCGTCACCACCTCGCGAAACAATTCCTGCACGTTCCGCTCGAGTGCGGTCAGCTCCGCATCGCGCTGATTTTCCAGGTCGGGCTGTGCTTCCACACGGCCGCGCAAGAATGGCTTCAACGAAACCACTTCAAGCACGCGTATGCGTTCCAAACCCTCTAGGAATGCCACGATGTTTCCATTGGGCATGCGCACCATCTTATGAACCCTCGCGAGCGTGCCCACACTGTGCAGGTCTGCACCCGTGGGAACCTCAACGCGTGGATCCAGTTGCGCCACAACACCAAGCAGCTTCTCTGGGCCCTCCAGCGAATTCAAAAGCGCTAGAGAGCTCTCCCGCCCCACTGGCAGCGGCATCACCGCGCCCGGGAACAGGACGGTATCGCGCACAGGCAAAATCGCGAGTTGTTCTGGGATAACTCTATTTGTTTTACTCACCTGATCCCCCTTAAATACCAACCACTGCTCCCAAATTTCTTACTTACAATAACGTTAGATGCGACGGACGCAGAAAAGGTACGCGATCAATTAGCTAGATGTTATGAAGTATGTTGATGCTATCACACTAAAGCCTGGAACTCAAGCCCTCTGGCGAAACGAATTTAATCCTGAGCTACCCGTAAGCATAAGAGAATACTTAACTTGCCTTATTCTTGACGGGCAGAGACTTTAGGAACTCAATGGCTTCTTCGCGGGTATGAATCAGATCGTTTAGCTGAGCTTCCTCGACCGAATCCAGAATCTGCCTGAACGAAGGTCCGGGCGGGAGCCCCATAGCCACCAGGTCGTCTCCAGTCAAAAGCCTAGCCGGCCGGATCTGTTCTGCAGGGGTGTCGCGGACATACGCCTGCACGAACTCATAGTTGTTCAGCATTCTGTGGCTCGAAAGGCAGTCCAAGCGGTGCAGTTCCAGGTGCTCATCGAAACGATTTAGCCGCGCGAAGCGCTTCAGAGTGGAGGGTTTCATCTGCAGCACATCTTTGAACTTCATGTGATTGGCCACCAGCGCCGCGATCTGCGCCGTATCCTCGTTCGAGAATCGAAGCCGGCGGCAGATTTCTTCCGCCATGCGCAGGCCCACCTCTACATGGCCGTCAAAACGAATCCTATCGCCGGTCTGCGAAGCTGGCTTGAACGTCGCCGGTTTGCCAACGTCATGCAAAAGCACGCCCCAAGCGAGCGTCGGAGGGCAACCCGCCGGAAGCCGTTGCAGCATAAGCAGCGTGTGAATCCACACGTCCCCTTCGGGATGATGTTGCGGGGGCTGCTCCACTCCCTTCAGGCGCGCAATTTCTGGAAGAATTTCGGGCAGGAGCTTGGTCTCATCCAACAGCTCGAATCCCCGGCGTGCCTCGCCTTCCGTAAGAAGCTTGGTCAACTCATCGCGAAGCCGCTCCGGGGAAACCTGCTTGATCTCCGGGGCTAGTTTCTGAATGGCCTGAAACGTCTTCGCTTCGATCGCATAATGCAGCCGCGCCGCAAAACGCACCGCTCGCACCAGCCGCAACTTATCTTCGCTGAAACGCTCTTCTGGATTTCCAATAGCGCGAATAATTCCAGCGCTCAAATCTTCGCGCCCGCCGACGAAATCCAACACTTCGTTCGTTTCCGGGTCCATCAGCAACGCATTGATCGTAAAATCCCTCCGCTTCACATCTTCCTGCGCCGTTCTTGAAAACACGACATTATCGGGATGTCGCCCGTCCGAGTAACCTACGTCGGAACGAAAGGTGGCAACCTCAACGGTCACAATTGGATCGTCTTCGCTATCCGCGGGCTCTCCCACGAGCATCACTCCGAATTTCGCCCCCACTTCCAGCACTACGAACGACCCCGAAAACAATTCACGGATTCGGTCGGGTGTCGCCTCCGTAGCGACGTCATAGTCCGCCGGTTCGCGCCCAAGAAGGATGTCGCGCACACACCCGCCCACAAAGTAGGCCTGATGCCCAGCCCCTTTCAGAATTCCGCAAATGCGCTCGGCGAGAACACGCTGGTCCATATCTCAATTATGAGCGAAATTCTTTGCAGTTGGTAGTTGTGGGGTTTGTCAGTTCTATATTGACTCTGAAAAGAGGCACCGCGGCAAGGCTTCTAGCAATTTATCGAATGCCAACCTGGCCGCGGACGCTATCAATCAATTTCTTGGAATCGTATCCAACACCGGCCTTGAAGACCGTCTCCACATTTTCTATCTCGTCGATGTTCTTTGAAGGATCGCCCTTTATCAAAACGAGGTCTGCCTGTTTGCCGGCCGCCAGCGTTCCAATTCGATCTTGCTGGCCCATATATATCGCGCCGTTTTCCGAGGCGACCTGAATGGCTTGCACCGGACTGAATCCTGCTTCAACAAGCAACTCGATTTCGCGTTGATCGCCGAATCCAGGAAGCACCCCACCGTTTCCAGTTGGGTCCGGACCGCAGAGCAACAATCCTCCGGCCTTAGCGAACGCTACCTCAAAATCCATCTCTTTGCGCAGTAACGCCGAATCCGAGCTCGAGTAGGCGCGGGCAATCAGATAGCTTTGGGCCGATTCTGCTGACATCGCATCTAGCGTCCGGCGCTGCAATTTCGGCCGCCCCGGCACACCGGCTTCGAAGACGGGCAGCGTCGAGGTCACCGCCACGTGATGCGTCACCAGATTATTTATAAGTTCCTGCACGGGAGCCCCGTTGACGTCTTGTTTTGCCCAAGCCGCGCTTCCCCCTTGCGGACATACATCCACTTTCTTATCCCGCACGAACTCGCTGTCCGCAAAAACAGGTCCGTGCTCCAGATCATCGATTCCCAGCGCCACCGCTTCCGGCCAGGTCACCGAACAAAGATGTCCTGTCAGTTTCATTTTGTGCGCATGCGCTTCCTGGATCGCCACGCTCAATTCCTCGCGCGTGATGTTCATATACGCTTTGTACGACGTCATACCCTCCGCCGCCCAATAGTCCACCATGCGTTTCGCATCATCCGGTCCGGTGAGTTCATGCATCTGGGCAAAATACGTCGTAGGGCCCTCCAGGTACGGCGCCGTGGCATCGATGCTCGGCCCCGGCATCAAGTTTGCATCGATCCGACTTTTAACTTTCAGATCCGTGTACGGTTCCAAGCTCCCAGTCGTGCGCATGGTAGTGACGCCCGCCGCAAGATAAAGTCGCGGTGCGGTGTAAGGAATTTCCGCGATAAACAATCCCGGCTCGTCAATTCTTCCGTTGGCAAATTGCACCGAGAGCGAGTCCGTGTAGTACAGATGGTTGTGCATTCCAACCAGCCCAGGAATCACCGTGTAGCCAGTGCGGTCCATAATCTGCGCCCCCTGTGGGTTTTGCGCTGATGCAGCCGGCCCGATCGACTGTATCTTGCCGTTCGCGATAACGACCGATTGGTCTTCCTTAGGCGCCGTTCCCGTTCCATCGATCACGCGCACGTGATTAAGAATGACCACCGGCGCATGCACACTGACGAACTCGGCGACATCAGACGATTTCTGAGCTTGCGCAACAGTGATCGTGGTAACGAACAACCCAAGCAAAAATAGAAAACGCATCCATGCTCCTCGCAAACTGGCAATCGAAAATCCCTAAAACGACAATATCCTCCAGCAATTCGTTAAAGGGTGTCCGGCCAAGCTCTCACCGCAAATCACGCCGTCACACGAAGAACCAGCGCAGTAATGTCGTCATGCTGACGCGCGTAACCCACAAAATTGTTCACATCCGTCATCACGCGCGAAAGAGCCTCTGCGGCGCTTCCCGACGTCGTATTCAAACTGCCGAGAAGCCGTTCCTCGCGAAACTCTTCGCCCGTCTCGTTTACCGCTTCCACCACGCCGTCGGTAAAAACAAAAAGCAAATCGCCTGGCATCAGTTGCGTGCGGCCGGAAACATAGGGCAGCTCGTTGTCCGTGAAAACCGGCAACCCGAGTGGCGGCCCGCCAGTCGACAGCCTCTCGATAGCTCCTGAAGCGCGCCTCAAGATCGGGTCATTGTGCCCGCAGTTCACATAAGTCATCTCGCGCGTATCCAGATTTATTTCGGCGAGAAATGCGGTGGTGAACCGAAGGCCTTCCAAACTGTGCGCCCTGGCGTAGCGTTCGAGCCCCGCGACAATTTCATCCAGCGAAGCCGTGGTGGCTGACAACGCTCTTAAGCTTGCCTGAAACGTCGCCATCAGCAGCGCTGCCGGCACACTTTTCCCCGCAACGTCAGCAACAGCGATCAGTAACGAAGGCTCGCTCCCTGCGTTTCCCGGGAAGGGACGCAAAAACGCATCGTAGTAATCGCCCGCTACAGTGTTTTGAGGCCGTGTCGCGAAGGCAATATCCATGCCCGGAATTTCAGGAGCATGGGCCGGAACCAACCACTGCTGAATTTCTCGTGCGATTTCCAGGTCGCGTTTCATGGTCACACGATCGGCTAGCTCCAGCGCCAGCAAAATAAACAAAATGATTACGCCAATTCCTTCGAAGCTTATCTCGCCGCCGCTGCCGCCGCTTGAACGAATCTCAGGATGGATCACTATCAATATGAGCGCAATAATCAGCAGGACCCGCCGGGCCGGCGAGAGCTTCATCAACATCGCCTGAAATAGGCCCCACGCAGCGAACAAAACTCTTTTAAACTTCGATTTTTCGCGTCCAATGGCGTCCCAATCCACGTCCTTCGAATAAAGGCCGTAGCTGGATCGCGCTTCGGATTTAAATTCGCCCCAAAGCTGGCCCATTTTTAGGCCCTCTGTCACGCGCGCCCAGAAATCGCGCACGTTGCGAATGGCGCCTTTGGAGCGCTTGTCCGGATGGGGAGCTTCCGCCATAAGAACGAAACTATAGGACAGGAAACAGATTGCGGCAAATTTGTTTGGTTCTAAAAGCGAAGGTTATGAGGAACGGAAAAGTTTAATGGTGTTCGCCATCATCGCGACTCTTCAGCGACCCGCCCAACTGTACTTTCGAAAATCCAAATCGGTCGCGAAGACTGTCCGTAGCCCGGGCTAGACGCTCCAGTTTTTCGCGGCGTCCGGGATCGAGAAGTTCCATTTGGCCCGCGCCGCTGGAGAATGAAGAGAGTTCCACGCCTACGAGCCGCAATTTTGCCGCACCATCCCAGGCGCGCGAGAAAAGATCTCGGATCGCGCGCACAAACACCGAATCTAGATCGGAAGGTTCGGCAAGCGTTTGACTGCGTGTAATGGTCGTAAAGTTGGTGTAACGCAGCGTGATCGAAACAGTGCGCGCATGCAGACCCGCGTCACGCAAACGCTTGGACGCTTTCTGGCAAAGATGGCTCAGCGTGGACTCCAGAATCTCCCGCTCGTTCGTATCCTGGCCAAAAGTCTGATTGTGCGAAAGCGATTTCGGCTCCGCATCTACGAAAAACTCGTACGAATCGATGCCACGCGCTTTGCGAAACAGCGCTTGTCCCCATTTCCCAAAAACTTCTTCCAGTTCTTTCAGCGAAACATTTTGAAGTTGCGTAATCGTCTCGACGCCGAGATTCTTCAGCGCCGCTTCCGTCACTTTTCCAATTCCCGGAATCCTCCTCACCGACAACGGCGAGAGAAAAGCAGCTTCGCTCCCTGGCGGCACCCAAACAAGCCCGCGAGGCTTGGCCTGCTCGCTTGCAACCTTAGCCACCAATCGGGTCGCAGCCAGTCCGCCTGAGCACGGCAGCCCGGTCGTCCCAGTGATTTCGACCAAAAGTTTGTGTGCCGCGCCAAAAGACGGTCCATGTAACCTCTCCGTCCCCGTGAAATCCAGATAAGCTTCATCAATGGAAGCCATTTCCACTGTCGGCGAATATTTCGCCAGTACCGCGGCCACGCGATCGCTCCACTCTCCATAAAGTTCATGATGTCCGTCGAGAAAAACCGCATGCGGACAAAGTTTTGCCGCCGTTCGCAGCGCCATCGCCGAGTGCACGCCAAAACGTCGCGCTTCATAACTCGCGGAGGTTACCACGCCGCGCTGGTCGCGCTGGCCCCCGACGATCACCGCAAGCCCCGCCAAGTCAGGACGCGCCAGCAGTTCCACGGAAACGAAAAACGCGTCCATATCAATGTGAAGAATGGTCGCCGAAGAATCCGCCGCGGTGGGTGCCGGCGCATCATGCTTCGCGCGAAAATGGGCTAGCTTCGGCATTGCTAAATCGGGAGAGTTAGATTGTATGACAAAAAGGATGCGAAGTTCGATCAGACAGTTTCGTCAGACGCGATCAGCAGCAGCCACCCGCGGTATACCCGCCAGATCGTTCGTAAGTGTGACGTTGGTCCAGCACTTCTGCTCCGCCAGTATCGCCCGCACGTGTTCCGCGGAGTTATAGCCAAGCTCCAAAACGAGGATCCCGCCACTCCGAAGCAGACTGCCGGCTACTTCGATCAGCCGAGCGTACATTTCCACTCCGGTCGGCCCCCCGAAAAGAGCGGTATGCGGCTCGTGATCCCGCACCTCGCGCTGTAATTGAGTGCCCTCTTCGCGCGCAACGTACGGCGGGTTGCTCACGATCAGATCGAAGCTCCCCGATTTCTCGCCGTCGCTCACGGGCTCGTCAGTCAAACCATCCAGCAAATTCGCTTGCAGAAAATGAATGCGATCGCCGACATTGTGGCGTGCCGCATTGTGCCGCGCCACCTCAAGAGCAGCCGCGGATATATCCGTCGCAAAAATCTCAGTGTGCGGCAATTCGTACGCCAGGGCTACAGCCAGACAGCCCGAGCCCGTCCCCACATCCGCAATGCGCAATTTCTCGCGCGGCAATCCAGAGTTGAGATGAATCTTAAACCCACGCGGACCGAGCCGCGCCAGAGCAATTTCCATCACATGCTCGGTTTCCGGGCGCGGAATTAGCACCGCCGGCGTCACTTCAAATTCCAATCCCCAAAATTCCTGTTTGCCGGTTAAATACTGCGTCGGCTCGCCCGCCGCTCTCCGCGCAATCAAACCGAAATACTTCTCTGCGTCGGCCGCATCAAGGGTCGCTTCAGGATGGGTGTACAGCCACGTGCGGTCACGCCCCAGCACGTGCATCAGAAGAAGCTCGGTGGCCAAGGTATGCGATGGCACATGCGCCGCGCGCAGCCGCGCCATCCCTTCTTTCAAAGCTGCGCGGAGATCCAAGGCAGATATTTTTGAAACGTTGTCCGAAGTGGACATGAAGTCACCGCAACGTCGGCTTAGGCTTCAACGAGCTCTTGCTTCAGCCGCTCCGATTCATAATGAGTGGAAAGCGCGTCAACAATCGGCCCAAGCTTGCCTTCCATTACTTGGTCGAGTTGATGGAGCGTTAATCCTATTCGGTGGTCCGTAACCCGGTTCTGCGGAAAATTGTAGGTCCGAATTTTTTCTGAACGGTCGCCTGTTTTGATTTGCCCGCGACGCTCAGCAGCAATCGCTTCGTGCTGCTTGGCCTGTTCCATTTCGTATAATCGCGCTCGCAGCACGCGCATGGCTTTCGCGCGATTTTTGATTTGAGATTTCTCGTCCTGCTGCGAAACCACCAGTCCGCTGGGAATATGCGTGATGCGCACAGCGGAATAGGTTGTGTTCACCGATTGTCCGCCTGGGCCAGACGAGCAAAACGTGTCGATGCGCAGGTCTTTTGCTTCTATCTTGATGTCAATGTCGTCCGCTTCAGGCAGCACTGCAACAGTCGCAGCTGAAGTGTGAATGCGTCCTTGCTGCTCGGTGGCCGGAACGCGCTGCACGCGATGCACGCCGCTTTCATATTTCAGCTTCGAATAAACTTTATTCCCCTGAATCGCCGCCACAATTTCTTTCGTTCCGCCAATGGACGACGCCGAACTTTCCAGAATTTCCACTTTCCAGTTCTGTGTTTCAGCGTAGCGCGAATACATGCGGAAAAGTTCGCCGGCAAAAAGCGAAGCTTCATCTCCGCCGGTCCCTGCTCGGATTTCCACGATCACGTTCTTGTCGTCGTTCGGATCACGAGGAAGCAGCAGGAATTTCAGCTCGCGCTCCACGATTTCGCTGCGTGCTTCGAGCTCGTGCTCTTCGTCATGCGCCATCTGCTTCATTTCCGTGTCATCCGTTTCCACCAGCAGTTGCTTGGCGCCCTGCAATCCCTTCTGAATTTCTTTCCATTCGCGATATTTCGCCACCATCTCCGCCATTTCGGCGTGTGTCTTCGCGAGCTTCTGGAAGCGTGCCGAGTCGTTGTGCACTTCGGGCGAGGAAAGTTGTTGCGTCAATTCTTCGTAGCGTGACTCGATGTTATCGAGTTTTTCAAATAACGTTAAGTTCGCCATGGGCGCGCCTCATAAACAACGGGAATACAAAGTTTGTAGATGGAGAAATCCGGAAAGGGCAGCGCTCCAGTCGGAGCGGGGAGAAAGCGCTAATAAAAGGAAGCGAACATTGCCGTTAATCTGAGTCAAGCATATCCAC
Source organism: uncultured Acidobacteriota bacterium (assembly GCA_963714785.1). Taxonomy (GTDB): domain Bacteria; phylum Acidobacteriota; class Terriglobia; order Acidiferrales; family UBA7541; genus Palsa-295. The sequence goes on along the minus strand of CAVQQE010000010.1, from coordinate 139,215 downwards.
AATCACCTTCCGAGTCAAACAACGTCTCGGAAGGAGGAGTCCCACACCCCACCAAAGCGCCATTTCCGTAGTAATCTCTGGAGCATGCGCATCTTCCAAATTTTTCGGCTTCTCCTGCTACTTTCTCTGGGCCTGACATTCGTGTCACTCGCCGGCGCCCAATCCGAAAAAGTTCCGCAGCAAATTGTAATCACCCATGTGACGGTCATCAATCCCGGAACTTCCTCGATACGACCCGATTCCACCGTCGTTATTACCGGCGCTCACATAACCGCTGTTTCCGACTCGGAAAATTTTAAGCTGCCGAATGGCGCGCGTGTCATTGACGGCCGAGGTCACTTTCTAATCCCAGGCCTTTGGGACATGCACGTGCATTCTGCTTTCGGCGACTGGTTTCCCGGTGGCCGCGACATCATTTTGCCGCTCTTCATTGCCAACGGCGTCACCGGAGTGCGCGACATGGGTGGAGACGTTCCCGTCCTCCTAGCCTGGCGCAAGCAAATCGCCGAAGGCCAGATCATTGGTCCCCGCATGCTCATCTCTGGTCCCATGCTCGATGGATATCTTCCAGACGGCAAAAGTTTGCGCTTCCCCAGCTCCATCCCAGTGACGACGCCGGCAAGCGCAGTCGCCGCGGTCGACTCGCTGAAAGCCCAAGGCGTGGATTTCATCAAGGTGCAATCGGAAGTTTCAGACGATGCCTACCATGCGGCAGCCGCGGAGGCCCACAAAAAAGGTCTGCCTTTCGTCGGCCATGTGCCGGACAGAGTTCGGCTGGAGGAAACTGTCGCGGCAGGACAGAAGAGTATCGAACACTTGATGGGAATCTTCGAAGCCTGCTCCGGGCAAGAAGACAAATTTATCAGCGGTAAAGGTGACTTGAAACTGATGCTTTCGTCTCACGACGTGCCGAAGTGCGAGGCGCTGATTGCCTCACTCGCCAAAAGCCAGACCTGGCAAGTCCCCACATTGGTCTGGCAGCGCGGCGGCACCTTTCTGGATCAGCGCGACCTGAAACACCAGCCGCTCGACAAATACGTTCCAGCCTACTGGCGCGATGTAACCTGGCGTCGATTCACCGACGAGATGATGCCGGACCTTCTGAAAGATCCGCTTGCGCTGCGTCAGGAATATTTTGCGCGCAATCTCCAAATGGTGGGAACAATGCACCGCGCTGGCGTGCCGTTTATGGCTGGGACGGATACCGCGCCCGGCGTCTACATCATGCCGGGATTTAGCTTGCACGACGAACTGGCTAACTTTGTCGAAGCCGGATTTACACCAATGGAGGCGTTACAGGTTGCCACCAGCAATCCGGCCAAATTTTTGGACGCCGAGAGCAGCTTCGGATCCGTAGAACCGGGTAAGACCGCCGATCTGGTTCTGCTCAACGCGAACCCGCTTGACGATATCCGCAACACGCAAAAGATCGCTGCGGTAGTCGCAAATGGCCGGCTTTTCGATCGCGCCGCCCTGGACGAAATCCTAAAGCAGGTGGAAGCTTCCGCTAAGCAAGAAAAGTAGAAGCGATCAATCACGGGCGAAATCTAGTGAGGACAATCTTCCAACCGCGGTGGCCCTTTGCTGCAACCGCTTCGTGTACTACGATACGACCCTATTCATGACCGCCGGCAACCCAACAACAAAGAATCACGCTCACGAAATGCTCTGGGGCTTTTGGTATCCCGCGCTGCGCAGCGAACAAGTGCGCGGACGCAAGCTTGTGCGTGCAATGCTGCTCGATGTCCCGCTTGTACTCGGCCGCGATTCCGCCGGAAAAGCCTTTGCGCTGCGAGACATTTGCCCGCACCGTGCCTTCCCTCTTTCATTCGGCCAATTTGACAGCAAAACCGTTGAATGCGCCTACCACGGCTGGCGCTTCGAAGCCCACACCGGCCAATGCCAGACGATCCCTTCACTCACCGCAGATTCAAAATTAAAATGCGAGCGAATTTATGCTGGAAGTTTTCCCTGCGAAGAACGCGACGGCTACATCTGGTGCTTCATGAACAACCCAGAAGGCCGACAGCTCGAAAACCCGCCGCCATCCGCGCCAGAGCTGCCCACCTTCAGCCCGCGCTATCAAGTGGCCCATCTTTGGGCCGATCTCCCGTGCGGCGTCGATCAAGCGATCATTGGTTTGATGGACCCAGCACATGGCCCCTTCGTGCATCAAGCCTGGTGGTGGCGCAGCCGTAGCAGCATCCGCGAAAAACAAAAACAATTCGAGCCAATACCAAACGGTTTCCGCATGAGCCCGCACGCGCCCTCTGCAAACAGCGCGCCTTACAAAATCCTTAAGCTCCTTACCGGCGAGCCTGCCACCACCATGATCGACTTCGTTCTTCCCAACCAACGCTTCGAACAAATTCGCGCCGGCCGCTATTGGCTCTCCAGCCGCACGACGGTCACGCCGATCCGCAGCGATCTCTGCCGCCTGGATTTCTGCGCCGCCTGGAACATTCTTACCTGGTTCCCGGTCGTCTCTTTCATCATTCACGTTTTCGGCCCACGATTTATTCGCCAGGATATCGAAGTAATCGAAAAGCAAGCGCTAGGATTGAAATACGATGACCGCATGATGCTGGTGGATGACGCGGACCGCCAAGCGCGCTGGTATTTCGAATTGAAAGCCGCCCATCTGGAATCGCGTCGCACTGGCGCTGCAGTGAAGAATCCGCTGGAAGGCCCGGTCACGTTGCGCTGGCGTTCGTAGCGAGAACGCGCAGGTCCCGTCTGAATCCGGTTAAGAAGAGTTCCAAATTTAGTGAAGGTGCCCGAGGTCAAATGTGGTTTCCACGTCCTGGTCATCCGGCGTGTGAACTTTTACAGTCGCATCATCGTAAGAATCGATCTTGTCCATGTCATACCGCAATTCAATAATCGCCCCTGATATTTGTTCTAGGTTTGCGACCGCATCCGAATACAGCAGCGACACTTCAGTCGAGCTTGCGGGAATTTCCTTCTTGGCTTGCATTAAACGTATGGTGAAGTCCCGCTGAAAATCCGGCATTGGCGCGCTTGGGCCGGTCGGATTTTCCGGAGGCGGCCGCGGGTAGTTATCGGTCAAGTCGACGGTGGCCTCCTGCGGCTGCTTATATTGACACGCAGGGGTCGATTTCCGACGCACCAAAACCTAGCGGCCCAAGGTGCTTAGGAATGGATAATGCTCTGCCGCACCCATAAAGAAAAGCATCGGGAAGGAAAGCCAGAAACCCACACGTGACGCGAGAAAACTCCAGCGCGCCATTCGCGCGGCTTGCGGCGGCATAGGCGTGCCTTGCTCAGCGCTCGCACGGGTCCACTCGATCATCCGCTTCTGCACGCGCCAAACCACGCCCCAGGCATTCAACAACATTAGAAGCCCCAGTCCTCCGCCGATACTGATACAAAGATGCGCATTTGAAACGCCTGCTCCACCATTCAGATCCAGCACGACCCACGACGCCGCCATCACAACGATCGAAATCGCAATCGTGCGCACCCAAGGATGGTCCAAAAAACCTTCGTGCGGAAGTTGCAGCGGATAGATCAGCACGAATGCAACAAGCCAAACCACCACCCACCAGCCAAACCATTTCAAGGGGAGCGACGCGTCTCCCGCGTTGTGCGCGTCCACACTAAGCAGACGAAAGTAGTAACGAAGGCCCACCACCACCGTGATCAACGCCGACCATCGGAACCAAGCCATCGCCCGCGACATCATCACCGGATAAATTTTTGCGCGCACGGGTCCGTCGAGCTGCTTCATGGTCGAAAAGCCAACCAAGTTGAAAAAATAAAGCAGTCCAATCCATACGATTCCGAAAATAAAGTGCAGCCAGCGAAGAACAATAAGTTCGGCCGCACCACCTCCCTCTGGAAACGAAAAATGCGGCGTAAGGACATGAGCTATCGTTGCAAGCGTTGCGAAATTCACTAACAACTCCGTCGAGCCAAGTTTCAGTGGTTACGCTATCGGAAATTCAAGCAGCAAGTCAATCGCGCGTCGGCCTCGAACCGTTTCCTCAAGCGCTGAGCCGCCTCAGCGCCCAGCGCGCATGCTCCGCAATCACCGCATCATCGTTGCCGATAAGACGTTCGAGTAATTCGATCACGCGCTGATGTGCACTTGAGCCCCGCTCGATGCCAGAATTCCCCAGTGCCACGCACGAGTTGCGAACCATCCCACGCCACTTCGCTCGCTTTACCGCACTCCCGCGAAAAATGGCGCTGAATTCCTCTTGCGTTAATGCCGCGAGCTTTTCTAGCTCTGTCGCAAACAAAGATTCTTCCTGTTTTCCGTTGCCATATTCTTCCTCGTGAGAAAGCCGCCGAGGTTGAAATGCGGCGAGTTGTGTCACGGGTGCCTTGCGATTCCAAGGACACACATCCTGGCAAATATCGCAGCCGATAACAGAGCGCCCCATCGACGGTCGCAGATCTTCGGGAATCGCTCCGCGCAATTCAATCGTGAGATAAGAAATACACTTGCTCGCATCGAGAAGGTAAGGCTCAGGAAACGCCTGTGTGGGGCACGCATCCAAACATAACCGGCAATTTCCGCAAAGGTCCGGCGCTGGCGGTTCACCAGCCGGCACAGAAGGCGCCAGATCTAGCGTCGTAACGATTACTCCGAGAAATAGCCAGGATCCGATTTCCTCATTAATCAGACACGTGTTCTTCGCAAGCCACCCGAGTCCCGCATATTTTGCCGCAACACGTTCGATCACAGGACCAGTATCAACGTAGGCCCGCGCTTCAAATGGCTCCGCGAATTGCCCGCGCATGGCAGTAATGATCGTCTCGAGTTTTTCACCAAGGGCATCATGATAATCGTCGCCCCAGGCATAGCGCGAAATCCAGCCGCGCGGCGCATCGTTACCGCCAGTAACAGGCACTTCCGTCGAATAGGGAAAATCCGAATTGTAATTTAACGCCACCACGATCAAACTTCGTGCCCCCTCCAACACCAGACCTGGGTGCGCACGCCGCGAGTCCTGCAGATAATTCATCTCTCCCGCGTACCCCCGCGCCAACCATTCCGGCAAATACTTCAGCTCTTCAAATTTTCCGCCGGACGAATCGTTCTGAATACTGTCTAAACCCTGTAGCGCGGTTGGAATAGGAACAACGCCACATAAATCGAATCCAGCCACTCGCGCCCGCTGGCAAACCCATTCCGTTTTTTCAGCGTTTTTCATGGACTGATGTTTCATTATCGGCCCATTAACATACCGCCGAACAGTGACTTTCCTGCATTGGCCTATCCCTCCTGCGACTGCTACAATGCCCGCCATGGCAGATTGGCGCCAAATTCAGGCCCGCATTCGCAAAGCCAAAAATAGTCCAGACGCTCACGCCAAGCTCTCCGAGCTCTACCAGCGCACGCGCGATGCCATGGTTGCCTGGGAACTCGCCTTAATCCAGGAAAAAGCCGAGCGCAAAGATGACGCCGTGAAGTGGTACAGCATCGCCGCCGAACGATTCCGTCGATCCGAGTGGAAGAAGAAAGCCGAGGAAGCCTTGACCAGGTTGGGCGCCGTGCTCCCGGTTGCGAACGATATGGCCATGAATACGGAGGGTAGCGCCGAAGAGCCGCGCCTTATTTCTGCCTCAGAGTTCTCGGAACAAAAAGCGGAGCCGTTAGCCTTCGGAGAAATTTCCGAGTTGCCTGATGAAGCCCAACCGTCGAATACCACTGAGGCCACGCCAACCGGCGCTCCTGAATCCGGCGACGCAGAAAAAAAGAAGCGCCGTCGTGGACGCCGCGGCGGACGAGGGCGCCGGCGCAAAGGCGCATCCCCCATTTCCGGTCTTCCGTCACAAGCCTTCGCTGACTCGGCGCCATCGCAATCCGCAACGCCGCAACAATCGCGGCCGCCCGCGCAAGCCAGGCAACAATCTTCCAGGACCACTGCGCCTCGAACTGAATCTTTAGAACGCGCGCCGATCCCTTCCGCGCCGCAGCCCAGTTCCTTTGAAACTCCCGAGCCGCCAAGAGCAGAGCAAGCTGCACCGATGTTGCCATCCGAGCGCACCGCGCATGGACGCGCAGGTGACCCCGCGCTCGCGTCGCGCATGTCCCATCTCGAATCGATGCTGCGTCGCTTGGTAGCAAGTCCGCTGCATCGTCTCGATACAGAAGAAGCTCCCGCCGGTCCCGGTGTATTCCTACTCTCCGATTCCGATCAGATCACTTCTTATTACGTGGAAGCCTGTCAGACACTCCGTGTCGGGGTAGGAAACCTGGCCCGTGGTTTGCGTGGCAGTGCCGGCAAACCCACGCGTGGTACCCGCACATCATTCGACAGCGGCCTGAAAGCCAAACTCGCCGAACATCTGGGAATCACCGAAGCAAAAGTTTCCCAGTATCTGAAGGACCACTGCGTAGTCCGCTGGATTCAACTCGACGACGACGCCCCGCACCTCGCGCACTTCGCCATCGGCGTCCTGCGCACCCCCCTAAACCTGGATTAATTCAAGCGTTCCTTAGTACTTAGCCCCTCCCATTGAGTGTCCTTTAGCGCCGTTCAACCCCCGAATTGCACCTTTGGATGCACCCACCTAGACCTTCCCTCCCATTCCGGGCAAACTTTGGTACGGTAACAAGTTACGGGTGTGGCTCACCCGTTGGGGTCATAGGGCATTACGGGGTTTTGCCACTTGTAAAAAATTATACGCATCAAAAGGAAAGGTGGAGGATTATGCCGAAAACAGTAGGCAATCAACTTTGGAAATCGTTCGATTGGGCGCTGTGCAAAACAGCGGGGGTAACCTTCGACACGATTCAATTTTTCAATAAGTACCGCCCGAATCCTTCGTTCATTCCCAAGTGGTCTGATAAGCCGATGCTGAAATCATGGGAGAAGTCCAAACCCACGCTCGGCTGGCCACGTACCACCGACTCACTGTGTCCTTCCTGCGTTCACGAAGCTCGCGAAGCGATCATGAGCGGCTCAAAAGACTGGACCGACCTGGTGCACGAAAAGGTCGGCGAGATTAAAGCCCAAATCATCGAACGCGACGGCCAAGTTTGGATGGTGAAAGAATGCCCCATCCACGGCAAGTGCGAAGATTTAATGGCCGCCGATTCCAAGTTCCTCGAATGGATTGAAAAGAATTTCCCCGGTCGCGATATACCAGCGCACAACGACGAAGACCTGCATCGCCACGGCTCCAGCACAATCCGCCACGGCCGCGGATCGGTTCTCACCGTTGACCTCACCAATCGTTGCAACATGATGTGCGACCCTTGCTTCATGGACGCCAACCAGGTCGGTTATGTCCACGAACTGAACTGGGAAGAAATCCAGGAAATCCTCGAGAACGCTACCAAGATCAAGCCGCGCCGCCAAATGTCCGTACAGTTTTCCGGTGGCGAACCAACCATGCACCCGCGCTTCCTCGACGCCGTTCGCTTCGCTCGCAAAGTTGGTTACAACAGCGTGCAGGCTGCAACAAACGGAATCGAGTTCGCTAAGAGCAAGGAATTCTGCGCCAAGGCTTTCGAAGCGGGCTTGCGTTATGCCTACCTTCAGTTTGACGGCATCGGCAATGACGCCAACAGCCATCGCCAGGTCGGCAACCTGTTCGACGTAAAGCTCCGTGCCATCGAAAACATGCACGCGGCGGGCATCGACATCGTCCTGGTCACCACCATCGTAAACAACGTCAACAACGATCAAGTCGGACCGATCGTGAAGTTCGCGATGGAAAATCCCAAGAAAATCTCCTTCGTTTCGTTTCAGCCCGTTTCCTTTACCGGACGCGACGAAGAAATCACTCCCGAACGCCGTCTGCGCCAGCGCTACACGCTTTCTCACCTAGCGCAGGACGTCAGCAAGCAAGTCGGACGAATTGAACCGACTCGCGACTGGTTCCCGATATCACTGATCAGCCCCTTCTCTGATTTCGCTGACTTGGCACACGGCCCCGATGCCATGTGGGGACAAATGAGCTGTGGCTGCCACCCGAATTGCGGGGTGGGAACGGCAGTCATGATCAACAAGGAAAACAAGGAATGGGCGCCGGTACCGAAATTCTTGAACGTTCCCGGTCTCGTTGCTGATATCAGCAAAGTTACAGACGCTTCGCGCAGCAAGAAATTTTCAGCTTACATGGCCGCGATGGCGCTGCTGAAGAATTACCATCCGTTCCAGGCCCCTCCAAGTTTGCGCCTCAAAGATCTTTGGAAGAAGTTTGATAAGACCTTCGGCGTCCGTGGTCAGGAAAAGGCTGAAAAGGTTTACGGCAAGGTCGGTCCCGATCGCACCCTGGACGACTCCATGAAGCGCCGCCAGGACCCCTGGAATTTCCTTTTCCTTGCGGGTATGTGGTTCCAGGATTTGTTCAACTACGACTTCCGCCGCACCGAAATGTGCATCATCCCCTACGCCACGCAGCAGGGTGAAATTTCCTTCTGCGCTTACAACACCGGCATCGGATGGCGCAAAATTATCGAAAACATGTACAAGAACGCGACCGTCGCCCAGTGGTACAAAGAGCACGGTAAGCACGAAATTTTCGCCAAGGGCAAAAAGGTTGACCTCCAGAGCTACGAGCACACTCTACGCATCGACGAAAATGATGCAGCGCGCGTTCGTCACCTCGAGCACGACATTCCTCTGACCGCGGCCGAAGAAGACCGCGCTCGCCGCCGCAAGGCCAACGAGGAAGCTGCCAAGGTTCGCCGCATCTACGAAGAGCTCGTGCTGAAGAAGTCCACCGAAACCGTCGTTCAGATCGGTTCCATTCAGCAGATCCAGATGGCAGTTCCGGGTGCGACCGTCAAGCCAGTGCAGATTGCCGGCGCCAATGGCAACGGCCATAGCAATGGAAACGGCCACAAGAATGGAAACGGAAACGCCGTCAACGTAGAAAAGACCAAGGCCGAAGAGGCTGCCGTCGCCGGCGACTAAGATTCATTAATCCCTGGCAGATTTGCCCACCAGCCCTGGCTCCGGCCGGGGCTGTTTTTTTTGGTTCAGTCGTCGCCTATAATTGAACGCAGGGAATGAACAGTAGGAGAGATAAATGCCGATATACGAATATCTTTGCGATGATTGTGGCGAGCGCTACGAGCGCATCGTGATGAGCCAGACTCAAGCCATCGCTTGCCCCAAGTGCTCTAGCGCAAAACACACCATCCAGCTCTCGGTCTTCGCCGCGCCTTCCAACGGCGCAAAAACATCTTCAAGTTCTTCCGCCTCATCCGGAGGCTGCGGCTGCACGCCTCGCACCTGCGGTTGCCACTAAACCCGCACCCAAAATCGTGAACCGAAATCCTAATCGCGCTTCAAACGCTGCGAAAACAACCAACGCAATAAATCCGGTTCGCTGAACGCCACATCCCACACCGCGTGGCCAACCCCCGGGTATTCCGTGTACCTCGGCGTCCCTCCAGCCTGTTTCAACGAAGCCACCCACGCGCGAGCAATCTCCACATTCACCACCGGATCTGCCGGCCCCTGAAAAATCCACGCCGGCACTCTAGCCACATGCGGAATCATCGACGCGTCCCCGTACCCGCACAACGCAATCGCGGCGGCAAATTTATTCTGAGACATAGCCAGCGCGCTCCAAACCCCTTCGCCTCCCATCGATTGCCCAGCCGCATACACTCGCTCTGGATCGATGCTGTATTCCTTTTCCACCGCGTCAAGAATTTCCAGTGCGAGCCGAATCGAAACAGGAGGCGTATTTGCATGCGGCCGCGCCCATCCCTTCGTGATATCCACCTGCGGCGCCAGCACAAACGCGTGATACTTGCCCTGATTTTCAGCCGTAGTCCAAATGTGCGACCCGAGGAAATTGCTGCCCGAAATTTGCTTCAGATTATCTGACCCGCGTCCTGCCGCATTGTGCAGCCACAAAACAACCGGATATTTGCTCGCGCCATCGTACCCAGACGGCACGAACAATCGATACTGGATCGTCTCGCCGGTTGAACTGCCGTACGACCGCGCCAAAAATCCTTCGCCCGGCGATTCTTTTGATTGCGCCTTCGCGAGGGCTGCCGTCAGAAGTAAAGAAATCGCAGCAAGGACGAAGCCCGATCGAACGAACATACCTCCAGATTACCTTTCCACGCAGGATTGCACATCGGAAAAAACAACAGGTAAGCGCGCTGTTAAGGTTTTGAATGTAGCGCCGCGGCCTTCAGTGCAGCATCCTAGCTAGCGAGCCCCCACCATGCGGCGCTTACGCAACGCAGCCAGTGAGGTTGTGAAAAGACGCAAAATCCAAAAAACTCAGCGCGAATATTTCTTGGCGTACGCCGGAGGCTCCAGCCCCGGCTTCAACCGCGCATCGGCAACGGGAGCCGCAGGCGTAATCGTAAGCGGCACCACACCCGCCCAAATCGGCAATTCATAATCCTCCGCGTCATCTTTCGGCGGACCTTGGCGAATCTTCGCGGAAACTTCAGCCAGGGGCAACGCCAGCACAGCCGTAGCCTTCAGCTCAGCCTCCGTCGGCAGCCTCACGTCATTCCAACGTCCGCGCACGATATGTTCCGTAAACGCTTCGAGCGCCTTAATTTTCTCCGCCGGATCGGAAACCAGTGTCGCGCGCCCCAACATCACCACCGACCGGTAATTCATCGAGTGATGAAACGCCGACCGCGCCAGTACCAATCCATCCAACAGCGTCACCGTCACGCAAACTTGAACGCCTTCCGACAGCGTCCGCAACATTCGACTGGCCGCCGAGCCATGGATGTACAACGTATCTTCCACTCGTGCGAACCCGGTAGGGATCACATACGGCTGCCCGTCCACCGAAAATCCCACGTGGCAAATCAATCCTTCATCGAGAATCTTATAGACGGTTTCAGAATCGTAAGCCCCGCGATCGGGCAAACGCTTCACCTGCGTACGCTGCGTTGGCTGGAATTGGCTCATACCGCCAGCCTAGGCTCGCGGCCAAGGCGCCACAAGAGCCAATCTGGCCTCCCACGAGAATGTTGAATGAAGCGAAGGTTTTCTTGCTTGAAGAATTTGTAATCGCTAGGTTTTCGATTTCTTGCTATTCCAAGCCAGTGCGCTATGACGCGACAGGAAACCGAGCCGCACTTTATTTCAGGCTCAGTCTCGAGAAGGATTTGTTAACCGCTAAAGTTGTGGATTGTTGCTATCCGATCCGGTTCATCGGAACGCGAGAGGAACTTAGCCGCACGTTATTTCCGGCTCAGCCTCAACCGGAAAATTTACCGAATTCGCAATAAAGCATTTGGCGTGAGCCGCATGATGCAATTCCCGCGCCTTCTCGATGTCAGCGCCGGGCGCAAGCGTCACTTGCGGATGCAGTACCACCTGCACAAATCGCCCCGATCCGTCCGCCGATTCTTCCATCACCCCTTCGGCATGGTCGACGTAAGATGTCACAACAATCCTCGCATCCGAACACAAATGCAGATACCAAAGCTTGTGGCACACCGATAACGATGCCACCAGTAATTCTTCAGGATTCCAACGCGCCGCATCCCCCCGAAAATTAGGATCCGACGAACCCGCTATCACCGGCTTCTGCGACCCCGCCGATATCTCGTGCCGCCGTTCGTAATTCCGGTAGCCGGAGGTCCCGCTACCGGTGTTTCCGGTCCACTCAACCGTCACTTTGTAATGATGCGTCTTAGCCATTACCGCCCTTCCGCGAAACCCGGCCGGCAGCTCAACGAACGACCGTTTCCGAAGACCGTACTGGGCATCGCGCGTGGGGCAAATTCCTCCGGGGGGACGGCTACCGGCACCACGAACGCAGTATCCGACGATCGTAGAGTGCATGGCCCCCGGTTTGTGGGTCGGACCCTGCAGGTCCGACATAACAACGCCGCGCGAAGCGCGTTCCTTTGCGCTGCCGCTTTCGCAGCATGTATTCGCGGCTCGCACAATGCGCACGAAAGTTAACTTCAAGCCAACGCTTGTCGCAAATCCTCTATCAAGTCTTCCGCATCTTCCAGCCCCACCGAAACGCGCACGGTCCCCGGTTCCACGCTGGCCGCACGCAATTCCGCGAGCGACATATTGTAGTGAGACGTATAAATCGGCAGCACGACCAGCGACTCGACCCCGCCAAGACTCGCCGCTAGCAAAAAAATACGCGCACGATCGCAAAACCTGCGCGCCGCCGTCAGCCCGCCCTTCAAATCGAACGCCAACATCGCTCCGAATCCGCGCATCTGCCGCTTCGCCAAACGGTGGTCCGGATGCGAAGCCAAGCCTGGATAATGCACTCGCGCAACTTTCGGATGTTTTTCCAGGTATTTTGCCAGCGCCATTGCCGTGGAGCACTGTCGCCGCACGCGCAGCTCTAATGTTTTCATTCCCCGAATCAAAAGAAACGCCGCTTCGGGGTCCATCGATCCTCCCAGATAAATAATCATGTGCCGGATTTCCTTAATCAGTGACTCTCTGCCCGCCGCAGCGCCGGCAATCACATCTGAATGTCCCGCCAGGTATTTTGTCGCGCTGTGCAGCACTAGATCGAACCCCATCTCGATCGGCTTTTGCAGCACCGGGCTCGCAAACGTATTGTCGATCAGCGAAATCAAATCCCACTCTTTCGCAAACGCCACCGCCTTGTCTAAATCCACCAACCGCAATGTCGGATTCGTTGGCGTCTCAATATAAAGCGCCTTAGTACGAGGATTCACCAGACGCTCGGTCCCCGCCAGGTCAGCCTCCACATGCCGGACCACGATGCCCATGCGCGGGAACACGTCGCGCATCATGCGGTAGGTCCCGCCGTAAACTTGCCGCGTGGCGATCACTTCATCCCCGGCCTTCAACACGGAAAGAAGCGCGCTCGAAATCGCCGCCATTCCCGAAGCCGCCACCACCGCGTCTTCCGCGGCTTCCAACGCCGCAATCTTTTTTTCGGCAATGGTCAGCGTGGGGTTTCCGTAGCGCGTATAAATGTAAGCTCGGCTTTTGCCCTCGGCCCAACGCTTCATTTCTTCCGTGCTGGCAAATGTAAAATTCGCCGTGCGCGCAATCTCTACGCCAACGCTGGCGCCCTTGTGAAATTTGTCCTGCCCCACGTGGATCGCAAGCGTAGCGTCTCCGCTCACCTTGATGGTCTTCTTAGTTTTCTTCATAGCCCCGCAGGATTGCTCATTCGCTCACGCAATCGCAAGCGCCAATTTGGTTCACGCCGGTCGAACTGCGTCGTTCATGTCACATAGATTGCTTGACATATTTCCGCAATAGTACAACTATGACATAGTCATGAATGACCTAATGCTTCTCGCGATCTTAGCGGACGGCCCCCAACATGGCTACGCCTTGAAAAAGCGCGCCAGCATAACTTTAGGCCAGCCCGACATGCACAACAACCTCGTGTACCCGTTGCTGCGCCGTTTTGTATCGCAGAAATGGGCTACCCAACGGAAAACCGCCGGTCAGCGCGGACAGACTCGCCAGGTTTATTCCCTCACACCCTTGGGCCGCGCCGCACTGGTCAATCGACTCCAGCAATTTGACCATGCATCTTCCGCCGAAGCCTTCCGCCTTCGCATTGGTCTGTTTGAATTACTGAATCCAGCCGCGCGCGAGGAAATCCTCACAGCACGAGAAAAATATCTGGAGTCTCGCGAACAACGCTTGGCGCTTCTCCAAACCGGGATGGATCTCGGCCGCTGCGGAAGCGAAGTCACAAAGTTTATGCGCCAACAAAATCGCGCCGAACTCTCCTGGATTTCGCGCCTTCGCCGAATGAATCGAGCGCGCTAAGTGAGGACGTGAAGGAGAATTGGCATGAGTATTACGCCGCAACAAATCGTCTACGGCTCCTGGCTCCTGTTTGGAATTTATTGGATTGTCTCCGCCTTCCGCGCGAAAAAAACTGAAAAGAGAGAACCGTCGGCAGAACGTCTGGGCCACATGATCCTAATGGCCGCAGGCTACATCCTTTTATTCCAGCCGAACGATAACTGGGGGATCCTGAATCAGCGCTTTCTCCCCAACATCCCCTGGATCGCCCGGCTAGGTGCCGCCATAACTCTCACCGGCGTTTCATTCGCCATCTCGGCGCGTTGGAACCTGGGGGGAAATTGGAGCGCCGCCGTCACCATCAAGCAAGGCCATCAAATCATTCGCACGGGACCTTACGCCTACATTCGCCATCCGATTTACACCGGTATGCTCGTCGCCGTAATTGGATCAGCGCTTACAGCGGGCGAATATCGCGGTCTGCTCGCTTTCGCAATTATTCTGTTCGGCTTTTATCGAAAGGCCCAAAAAGAAGAAAAATTCCTCGCCGCCAATTTCGGCGAGCCTTTTCTGGAACACAAGCAACGCACCGGCTTTTTTCTTCCGCGTTTCTCGTAAAATAGCTGTTCCAACGTACAGTTTTGTTCTCCACAAAGCACTTACAGCAGCGTTTTCACATCGACTTTGCCTTTCATTCGCTGACGGATACGTCGCAAGCCAACCCATAAGTCCAACCCATCCATGAAATCCGTGCCAAGATGAGAGGAATAGAGTTCCACCCGGTCAATCGTTCCGTACGAGATTTTCAACGAGGGCGCGCCAATGAAGAGAACCATCTCAAAACTTCCACTATTCGGGGCTTTCCTTATCCTTTCGACCTTTTCTCTTGCAGGCTGCTACTTGCTTCAGCCCACTGGCCCTTGTTTTGGAGTCGGCTGCCCAGCTCATACGGTCGGTCAAAACGGCCAGTACAAAAAAGGCGAAGGTCCAAAATCACCACCCGCAAATGCCCAGAGTAAAGACTCGCAGCCCGCGAACGCTCAGAGTAATCCGCAACCCGCGTCGCCCGCGCCAAAAGCAGGCAACTTCATCACCAACGCCTGGGCCAAACTTACCAGATCACGCTGACGCAGCTTCGCCTTCCTCTTCGCCCGCGTGATGCGGCTTGTGCGCCGCGATCACTTTTTCCGCAATTTCCGGCGGCACAAAATCGTAGTGTGAAAACTCCATGGAGTAGCTTCCGCGCCCCTGCGTCATCGAAATCAATTCGTTCGCGTAGCTCAGCATTTCCGAAAACGGAACCTGTGCTTTCACCACCACGCTGCTCCCGCGCGTTTCGCTCCCGCTGATTTTTCCGCGACGCCCGCTCAGGTGTCCCATCAAGTCGCCTGAATATTGATCCGGCGCATAGACCTCCACATGCATGATCGGTTCCAGCAATGCCGGCCGCGCCTGCTTCATAGCTTCCTTGAATGCCAGCGATCCCGCAATCTTGAAGGCCATGTCGCTCGAGTCCACATCGTGATACTTCCCGTCGTAAAGACTCACGCGAAAATCCGTGACCGGAAACCCCGCAAGAAATCCGCGCTCCGCTGAATCACGCACGCCTTTTTCCACCGACGGAATCCAGTTTTTCGGAATCGCCCCGCCGAAAACATCGTCCACAAACTCAATTCCCTTCCCGCGCGGCAGCGGCTCCATCTTGATGCGGCACAATCCAAACTGCCCGTGCCCGCCCGTTTGCTTTTTGTGCTTCCCCTCCGCGTCCGCTTTGCCGCGAATCGTTTCGCGGTAAGGAACCTTGGGCGGATGCAGCTTCAATTCCACGTGATAGCGCTTGCGCAATTTCGCCACCACCACTTCGATATGCTGCTGTCCCGCTCCGCTCAGCAAAAACTCCTTCGTTTGCGGGTCACGCGCAAAACGCAAGGCCAGATCCTCTTCCAGAATCCTGTGAATGGCTACGCCGATGCGATCCTCATCCGCGCGCGTTTTCGGTTCCACCGCAAACGTGATCGAAGGTTCCGGAATTCGCGCTGGCGGATAGAAAATCGGGGCGCTCTTTTCGCCCATCGTCTCGCCGGTAGTGGTGTCCTTCAGTTTCGCCACCGTGCCCACATCACCGGCATGAAGTTCGGTCACCGCCGTTGCCGTCTTCCCCTGCATCACTTGGACATGCTGCAGACGTTCCTGTGTGCTGCGATTGAAATTTGCCAATGTGGCATCGTTCTTCAACACGCCGGACATCACTTTGAAATAAGTGATGCGTCCCGCAAAAGGATCCGCCAGCGTTTTGAAAACGAAAACCGAAAGCGGCTCGGAATCCGCAATCTTGCGCTCCACCGTGTCGCCCTTGTGGTCTGGCGTCTTGTGTCCCGCCACTTTCCCGCGCCGCGCCGGCGAAGGAAAAATTTGCGCCATAAAATTCAGAATCGCGTCGCTTCCCACGTTATGCAGCGCTGAACTTAGCAAAATCGGAAAAATTCTCTTAGCCATAACCGCTTCGCGCAAACCTTTTTTCAGATCGTCAACCGGCAAGGTTCCCTCATCGAAAAATTCCTGCATCAAGGCATCGTCGCCTTCCGCCACCATCTCCACCAGCGCTTCGTGCGCGACCTTGGCTTCTTCAGCAAGTTCCGCCGGAATTTCTTCGACTTTCGCTTTCCCGTCGCCGTCCGGCGCGTACAACAATGCTTTCATCGCAATCAAATCCACCACGCCCTTGAACGATTTCTCCTGCCCGATCGGCAATTGAATCGGTATGGCTCCGCGCCCAAACACGTGTTGCACCGAATCCAGCGCGCGCTCAAAACTAGCCAGCTCGCGGTCCATCCAGTTCAGCACAAACGCGCGCGGCTGGTCGTACTCCGTCGCGTAATCCCAAACTCTTTCCGTACACACTTGCACGCCCGCCGCCGCATCCACCAGAATCAAACAAGCGTCGGTTGCTATCAGCGAAGATTTCGTCTCATTAATGAAAGTGGAATAACCCGGCGTATCGAGGAAGTTTATTTTTACTTTTTCCGGCTGGTCTGGCGCTTGCCATTCAGCGAACGCTAAGCCAGTATTGATCGAAATTTTCCGCGCGATTTCTTCTTCGTCCCAGTCGGTGACGGTCGACCCCTCCGCCACTTTTCCCAAGCGCGGCGTCATCCCCGCAGTGAACAGCAACGACGAGACGAGCTGGGTTTTGCCCGTGTCGCCGTGGCCTACAATGCCAACGTTTCGTATCCATTCGGTGTTATACGATTTCATAATTCACCTCACATAATAGGATCCAGCTGTGGAAAAGACTTCCGGACAGGCATTTCGTGGCGGATTATTGCGAAGAGCTGTTTCGAGTTGTAAGAAAGGACCAACATCACGGCGCCGTCCCCGACGGCTACGCGCATGACCCTGCGGAACCGGGATGCTAGCACACGCCGCGCTCCAGGTTCAATACCCCGCCCCGCTCAAATCTCGCTGCCCGGAGGTACAATAGCCCCGTTCTCAAGTTGAACTAGACGCCCAACTTCGGCCGAAATTGTTTGCAAGTTCCGGCAGCAAAGAAACATTTTCGGTTTTGCCTCGTCTTACTGTCAGAGTTTTCGTGTTCCCGGCTCTCGCGTCAAAGCAAGATCACAAAAGCCTAAGGAGAAACCCCATGAATCACGAACAAGCAGCCTTCACCGCACACATTTTTATCGACGGCCTTGAACGAGAATATGAGATCACCCGAAGAGTTCTAGCTGCCGTTCCCGAAGGCAAGAAAGATTACCGGCCGGATGAGAACGCTCGCACCGCCTTCGCCCTCGCTTCGCATATCGCCAGTTCGGACGTTTGGTTCCTCCACGGTATCGAAAAGGGCGACCTTATCCCCGAGGGGGACAAGCAGTTTCGAAGCGTTGCGGAAATCGTAGCCTATTACGAAAGAGAATTCCCAGCCGCTCTAAAAAGGGTAAAAGCGCTCCCGGCTGAGAAGCTCGCTAAAATTGTTCCCGCATTTGGCTTCTTCGAATTGCCCGCGGCGGCCTATCTCGCATTCCTCAATAATCACTGCATCCATCATCGCGGACAGCTCGCCACCTATCTCCGCCCGATGGGCTCCAAAGTCCCCAACATTTACGGCGGCAGCTTCGACGAACCTATGCAAATGCCCGCTACCGCCAGCTAGAATTCTCACTGACGCCTGGGGCGAGCCCAGTCTCGCCCCGGACGTTAGCTTTAGCTTCCCGCCTTAAGATAATCGTTGTAAGAATGTCTCGCCCAACCCAAGTAATGCGGATCCGTGCGATTTGCGGCGTCTAGCGCTTTAAGCATCTCAGGAAGCAGTTCGCTGTAATCCGTTGTGCGAAGCCCAATCACCATCTTTGCGAGATTCCGATCGTCTATTCCTTGGTAAGCCATCGACAAAAATTTCCCGCTCGCCGTCCGGACTTTTTCCGCCATCTGCTCGGCGCTTTCTCCATCGCCCGGGCTACTTAGTTCGTACAGCATCAGAGTAAGCCGCGGTAACGACCTCAGCAGCATTCTTCTCTCGCTTAAATCGCCTTTTAAGAGTTTGTTCTGAATATCCGCGTTGACGCTTAAGTGCGACGCCTCCGCCACAGACCGTACCTCGCGAAAGGCGTCTACTAATCCCGGCAGAAATTTCAAGTTTCCGGGTCCTTTATTCTCCGGGCGTTGTTGTGGTTCCACGTCCAGATGGATCCCATCAAATCGTTCCGCCGGATACCTTTGATTGAATTGCACGATTCCCCGCACATGCTCCAGGAGCTTTTCCCGATGCTTGCCTGGCTCGTCGGCATCCGCACTTGAAAGCAGTGCTTCCACACGAATATTCGCCCGATGAAGTAGTCCGATCAAATGTGCCAGACGGGTATCTTCCGACGCTTCACTTTGCGCGGAAACCGACACATAAACTTCGTTGATGCCCTGCGATTTACAAAAATCTCGTAAATTTTCCGAGCTATGCTCTCCTTCCAAAACTTGCGCGCTCTTCCACACCCAAAGCCCATGTACCGGCACCCCCCTCTCTTGGCCAAATGCGGAAGGTGCTGAAGCAGCGAGGAGCGTCACCGAGATCAGCAAAAAATAGCCGGCAAAACTACGTTCCACAAAAGTGAAGGTCATAAGGAAGTTCCTTCTCTCAGGTCACGAGTCTAGGCGTGGAATACAAGTTACGGCGACATTTGATGCAGCCGAAGGCCGCAAGCTCTGCACGCTCGATCCTTTTCATTCTTAGTTCCTGGCCATTCGCTATGCCATCGCGGGCACTGCCAGTCTAAAAATCGCTTCCTGCCGTTGATCCAATAGAAAAGTTCCGCAACACCAGCAGCACCCAAGCAAGCAAAAATTATGAGCTTGGAGCCTTTCGTTACGTGAAATCCGTATATTCCGACAACAGACATCGAGAATTCAAAAATCCTAACCACCACTCTGAGCGGGCCGCCTCCTTGAGCTGTTTTGTGTAATCTGTCGAACTCCTTCCAAGCATTCTCATAAGGGAAATACTGCTGAGTAGGGCGCGGCGCGGCCACGGACCTTGTCGCCCTCTCGAAGGAGAATAGGTCCGTGCCTGAGTCTCTCTGAGACATGCGACCTCCACTTAATTCTGACCATCGTCGCGATACTCCAACGAACCTTTTGAGAATTAGTTATTTCGGTTTCTGCTTTGCAATGATTTTGTCTGCGATCTTGTCATACGTTGCTTGCGGAATAATTTTTTTCTTCACCAAATCGGTCTTGGCACGGTAGGGCCGTCCGTCGATGATCTTCTGCGCGTACGCTGGCCCAATTCCCGGAAGCGCATCCAGCTCGTCCTTGGTAGCTGAATTGATATCGACCAGCTTGTCCGCTTGCGCAGCTCCTGAATTCAGCGTTGCCTCAGGATGGGCCGGAGTCGCTCCGAATGAAAAGTCTGGACGAGCTGAAGCCGACGCGACCAGCGCCAACAGTAAAGCAGCTAGAAGAAGGGTTCGTACGCTCAATCTTGACGTCATTCATGTTCTCCTTTTCGCAAGTAGTTTCGAAAGTCTACATGAACGGCTGGGCACCTTACTCATATCTCAAAACACCTCCTTAAACGAGTGTTTCCCACACGAAATTAAGGTTTAACCCGTATTCCACCCTGATCACCGTCATGCTCAAATAACGACGCAAAAGCGTTCTAATTGGTGGCAAAATGAAAAAACGAATATTAATAGTTGACGACCATCCTCAGGTCGTCGATTCGCTGTGCAAGACCTTCAGCAATCACGAGTATTTCGAGGTTTGTGGCCAAGCCTCCACCGGCCAGGAAGCCGTAGAGAAGGCCCGAATCCTCTATCCGCACCTGGTGATCCTGGATTTAGCCATTCCCGAGATGAACGGCCTGAAGACAGCCAATGCCATATCAAAAATCCTGCCAGACACTCGAATCATTCTCTTCACGCTCTACGCCCAGAACATCAAAGACTCCAATATGGATATCTCGGCCATTACCCGAATTGTTCCAAAAGGCGACTCGAACACATTGCTGGCAAACGCCGAAGACTTAGTTCGCGCCGCCTAACCTCACACACATCTCTTTGGCAGCGTGGATCAGGATTTATCGTCCTCCGGATCCACCAGATGGCATAAGTTGAGAATTTGTATCCTCGTGTGTAATCGAACTTCCTAACCGCCCTCATGAGGCCAATGTTTCGTTCTTGAAGCAGATCGAGAAGGCTGCGGCCACGGTTGTGGTAACGCTTGGCCGTAGCATCGTCGCCTTCGCCGAGTTCTTCAAGTTCATTCTCTTTAAGGAAATCGGCGTGCTCATTAAATTGTTCGGCTCGTTCGGCGCTCGGCTCTTCCATGACCTCAATGCCGTTACTGGCAAGTTCCGACAGAATATCGTCGAGTTCGGGTCCTCCTTGGTAGTCTGCGGGCAGGAGTTTGTCGATTTCATCGAAGAGGACATATCCCTTTGCCTCTCCGAGACCAACGAGCTCCTTCAGAAGACCGGCTTTGTCATCAATCGTCATGCAACACCCATCTACTTGCAAACAGAGATCAGCGCGTGCGTCCACCACTCCTTCTCGTCTCTCTCCACGGACTAAGGACCGTATAACGCGGCGTCGCCGTCACATTTTCTTTGCTCGCAGCTAAAAGTTTCCTCCGTATCAACCACTTCACGGATGCTTGTGCCGAGCTTTTTGAAACTCCAATCGATTCTGCAAGCTCCTGGTAGCTGATCTGAACCGCTCCATCTCGCCGCTCCTGTTCCGCTGCCAGCCACAAATACACCAGAAAGCTTACCGGTTTCCTGTCGTGCCCCACCAGGTCCCGCATCAAAACGTCCGTCACGTACTCATCGATATTGGTCATAGCTATACCAATGGTTAGTATAGGATTCGTTGCCTGATTGCAACCCAAATTTCTCCAAGTTATCCTCCGCTGGAGGTCAGAAAGGTTTCAATGTAGCGGCGGCAACCCATTCGCTGCCTGCAGATCGCCTCAACGACTTAACGGAGGATTTCTAAAATGATCCGAGGACTAAAATTCGTGAGCATCCCCGTTCGCAATCAGGATGCTTCTCTAAAATTCTTCACAGAAAAACTTGGTTTCAAAGTCGGCACCGATCAGCCCTTCAGTGATAAGCAGCGCTGGATCGAACTCCTAATCCCCGGCGCGGAAACCGGCCTCGTCCTTTTCACTCCGGATGGCCACGAAAATCGCATCGGCGATTTTCAGCCGATCTCGTTTTGGTGTGACGACGTTTTCGCCACCGCAAAAATTATGAAGTCGAAAGGCGTGGAGTTTGCCGCCGACCCCCAAAAGGAATCCTGGGGAACTTCAGCGATCTTCAAGGATGCTGACGGCAACAAGTTCGTTTTAAGCAGCAGGTAACGAAAAACCGCGCGCGGTTCGCGGACGATGCCGTCTCCGGCGTCTGGCAATCAGGCGTCGGAGGGAAGCTCGCCTTCCGACCGCGCAATAACGGCGCAAGCCAAACAATTTCCGATCACATTCACCGCCGTGCGCGCCATATCCATCAGCGCATCGATACCCAGAATCACGAAAATCGGCTCGCTCGGCAGATGGAACATCGACGCAGTCGCCATCAATACCACCAGCGTCGCGCGCGGCACTCCCGCCACCCCTTTGCTCGTCAGCATCAACGCAAAAACCATCGAGAGTTGTTGCCGCCACGACATGTGCATCCCCGCCGCCTGTGCCACAAATATCGACGCCACTGCCAAATAAACCGACGACCCCGCCATGTTGAAGCTGTATCCAGCGGGAATCACAAAGGCGACAATCCTTCGTGGCACCCCGAACGCTTCCATATCCTCCATCGCGCGCGGCAGCGCAGCTTCGGAAGTGCTTGTTGCAAACGCAATCGTGGCTGGCTCGGCCACCGCGCGCAGAAATCGCGCGAGGGGAATCCGCGAAAGAATAGCAATCGGAAGCAGCACCACCAAAACGAACGCAAACAGCGCAACGTATCCCGTAAGCAGCAGTTTCCCCAACGGCAGCAAAATACCGATGCCCATGTGCCCCACCGTGTAGGCCACCGCCGCGCCCACGCCAATCGGCGCGAAATACATCACCAGATTCGTGAACGAAAACATCGTCGCGCTCAGCGACTCGCAAAACTTCAACATCGGCTCGCGCTTCGTCTCCGGCAACAACGCCAGCGCAATTCCAAAAAACAGCGCAAATACAGCAACCTGCAGGATTTGGTTCTCAGCAATCGATTTCGCAATATTTTCCGCAAAAATATGCAGCAGAAAATCGTCCCAGCGCATCGGCGCCGCATTCTGCGCCAGCGCCACTTCCGGCGTAACCGGCAGCGTCAGCCCTTGGCCTGCCCGGCTGATATCAATCGCTCCCACCCCGATAAAAAGCGCCACCGTCGTCACAACCTCAAAAAAGATCAGGCTTTTCAGTCCAATGCGCCCAACGCTACGCAGATTCCCGTGTCCCGCGATGCCCGTAACCAGCGTGCCCAATATCAGCGGCGCGACAATCACTTTGATCAAACGCAGAAAAATGTCGCTCAGGACGCGCAAATGTTCAGCGAGCTGCGGCCGATCCAGTCCAATTTCCCCACCCAGTAACATCGAGAAAAAAATCCAGTAGGTGAGCGAACGACCGCGAAACCCCGCAGCCGCCATCGCCAGAAGTCCAACCCAGCGCAGCACGGTAATCCAAAGTTGAGGCCCCAGCACAATCGCCAAACCCGCGCCCAACAGAAACAATAAAACTCCCACAATAGGGACCGCGCGCCACGCCGCCGAACCTTCTTTGGTGCTCAAATCCTTTTTAACCGTCGCATTCATTTCAATTTTTCTAAACGCAATCGTTCACCGCGGGCGTCATCACATTCCACCTACATTAATATTTTAACCTTCAGCAAATCTTGTTGAGCATCCAACCCATCTGCTAAGGTGACACGATGCCACTAATCAAAAATCTCGAATGCTCCCGCTGCAATTCCACTTTCTCTGCCGAACGCCCGCAAACACTCTGCACCAAATGCCAAGGCGCGCTCTACGTTCGTTACGATCTCGGCTCATTCCACGGTCTCGCTGCCCGCGACGCCGCTATATCGCAACAAGCGGTCTCGCCATGGTCCGGCATGTGGCGTTACCGTGCCCTTCTCCCCTCCGTTGACCCCGTCACACTAGGAGAAGGCTGGACCCCCATGCTTCGCAGCCGCCGCCATTCCGGAATTTTCCTCAAAGAAGAAGGCGCCAATCCCACCGGCACTTTCAAAGCGCGCGGACTCGCCCTCGCCGTCACCATGGCTCGTCACTACGGCTTGAGAAAATTGGCGGTCCCCTCCGCCGGGAACGCAGCCGGCGCTCTCGCCGCCTATGTCGCCGCTGCCGGCCTCGAAGCTCACATCTTCATGCCGCAAGACGTCCCCTTCGCCAATTACGTCGAGGCCGTAGCCTATGGTGCCAACGTCACCTTGGTCAACGGCCTAATTTCAGATTGCGGTCGCATGGTCGCCGAGCGAAAAGAGAAAGAGGGCTGGTTCGATGTTTCCACTTTGAAAGAGCCTTTCCGCATCGAAGGCAAGAAAACGATGGGATACGAAATCGTCGAACAACTCGGCTGGAAATATCCCGACGCCGTGATTTATCCCGCAGGCGGTGGCGTGGGACTGATCGGTATGTGGAAAGCTTTCGCGGAATTGGAAGAGATGGGCTGGGTCGCTCCAGGCAAGCGCCCAAAAATGATCGCGGTACAATCTTCCGGCTGCGCCCCGGTGGTACGCGCCTTTGAAAATAAATCCAGCGCAACAGACCCTTGGCAGAACGCGGAAACTTTCGCCGCCGGCCTGCGCGTCCCAAAACCCTACGGCGATTACATTATGCTGGAAATCCTGCGCGACTCCGCAGGCATAGCCGTCGCCGTCCCCGACGATCAAATCCTAGCTTCACTAAAAGATTGGGCGCGCAACGAAGGAATTTTTCTCTCGCCCGAAGGCGCCGCAGCCACTGCTGCGTACAAAAATCTAATCGCCACCGGTTTTCTGAAACCCGAAGAAAACGTCGTAGTCTTCAACACCGGCGCCGGCCTGAAATACGCTGACGTCACCGCCCAAGCCATGAACATTACTCGTCCGGGCACTCCTGTGTAAGCCCCCCCCTCAACGTAGCAAATTTCGTTTCCCAGCCGATTAATTCTTCGCCCAAGCATCAAACAAATTCGTAGCGTCCACCGATCCCAGCCCCGTCGCCAAGTCGTAGCCCACCGTCGCTTTGTACGCAGGCTCCGCCTTTGAATCCGACGACGACAACTCCCCGATGATCGACCCGCCTTCCGTGCCAAAACAGTCGAAAAATTTTCCGCCCAGCCCCTTGCCGCACGGAATAATCATGTCTCCTTGGGTCACGTCGTGAAATATGCAGTTTTTGTTCGGCGGACGATATCCATTGCGGCAGTCCAAACGAAACTCCGGGGCATATTCGTAATCACCCAAACTCAGATAACCATCCCGTTCGGCCTCCAGTGCCTTTTCCATCAGATCTTTCAGTTGCCCGCGCACCTACTGGCCTAAGTCCTGTTCAAAGAATTCTTTCCTGTCGGCAAAATCCAGCTTAAGATGGCCGTCGGTGAGGCCTTCCAGTTCTGGTATCAGGGTGTACCTCCTCCTTGGGAGTTCGCGCTCCAAGAAGATGTACACCCTTCTTCCTTTTCCAACCAAATCTACACACAAATATTTACGCTACCCACACACACAGCTCCTTGAATTCCTTCAAACTGCGTGCTACCGTCGCTCGTGATTAAAATAGAACGGCATCGGACGCTTCTCCCAAACCCAAAAATATCTGTGCCACTGTCACCGCCCCAGGCTCCCTTTTTGCTCCGATCATCGACGCAAATTCGCAAGTGCTCTAGACCACTTCTAACCGACACAGCATCACAAACAGAATTCACCGCAACTCACTCAAAACAAACGACGGAAAAATTTCTAACCGGGGCCAGAACAGCGATTAGAGATACAGCAAAACAGCAAGAATTCTTCGCAATCTCGGAATTAAATCGCCAAATTCGGGAATTAGGACGCACTGTAACTTGCAGAAAACAATCAGCCGTCAACTGCTCAAATCGCCTAAAAATTCAAAAACGCCCGCGCGCGTTTTTCCTGCCTACTTATTTGTCTCCATCGTGGCAGCCCCAAGGTTTCCGAAAATGAAAATCGTCGTCGCGGACAAAATCAGCGAGCGCGGCATCGAGTTGCTGCGAGAATCTGGCTGGCAAGTTGTACTCCCCGCTGCCGGAACGCTCCCCGCTGATATTGCTGACGCCGACGGCCTCATCGTCCGCAGTGCCACCCGCGTCACCGCCGATCTCCTCGACAAAGCCGGCCGCCTCCGCGTCGTAGGCCGCGCCGGAGTTGGCGTCGATAACGTGGACATGGACGCCGCCACTCACCGCGGCGTCCTGGTCATGAACACTCCCGGAGGCAACGCCGTCAGCGTCGCCGAACACACTTTCGCGCTGATGCTGGCCCTCGCGCGGTCCGTGCCGCAATCCAACGCCGCCATCCAAGCCGGACGCTGGGAAAAATCTTCCACCGGCATGGAACTGCGCGGTAAGACGCTCGGCCTCGTCGGCCTCGGTCGAGTGGGCACTGAAGTAGCCCGCCGCGCTCGCGCCCTCGAAATGAAAGTTCTGGCCTACGACCCTTACGTCACCCAAGCTGCCGCGCGTGAACTTGAGGTCGAGCTGATTCCCTTAGAAGATTTGCTCCGCCGCTCCGACGTGGTATCCCTCCACACGGCGCTCAGTGCTTCCACGGAAAAAATAATCAACGCGGAAACTCTGGCAAAAATGAAACGTGGCGCTCGCCTGATCAATTGCGCTCGCGGCGAATTAATTGACGAAGCGGCGCTCGCCGAAGCATTGCGCTTCGGCCACCTGGCTGGTGCTGCCGTGGACACTTTCGCCCAAGAGCCGCCGAAAAATTCTCCGCTGATCGGCCTGCCTAACTTGATTGCCACGCCGCACATCGCCGGCTCCACAGCCGAAGCGCAGGAAGAAGTAGGCACGCTGATCGCGCAGCAAGTTCGCGACTATCTCAGCGAAGGCTTGATTCGCAACGCCGTAAACATGCCCGCGCTTTCCGCTGAGCAGTACCGCCTCTTGCGCCCTTACCTCGAACTAGGCGAACGCCTCGGTGCCCTCGTTGCACAAGCAGCGCCCTCGGCCAGCTTCAGCCGTATCCGCATTCGTTATGCGGGAGAGCCAGCCGAGCTTGGCTCGCACGTAATCCGCAGCGCCGTGCTCATTGGCCTGCTGAATAGCGTCCTGGACGAAAAAGTGAATCTTGTAAACGCATCGCAAGCTGCCGCCGCACGCGGATTGATTGTGGAAGAGACCACTCGCCGCCGCGAACGCGGCTTCCCCAACACTGTAGAGGTCTCTACGGCTAATAATGGAGGATCTGAACTGGCCGTGGAAGGTACCGTAATTCAAGACGGCTCGCCGAGAATTCTGTCACTCGACGGGATTTCGCTGGAAGCTCCACTCGAAGGCACTCTATTGATGACTCGCAACCGTGACGTCCCCGGCGTTATCGGAATGATCGGAACGTCACTGGGAAATCTCGGCGTGAATATTGCCACGTTTGCGCTGGGCCGCCGCAGCCCGGTTCACGGAGCCGAAGCCGTCGCCTTAGTGCGCCTCGACGGCAAGGTAGATCCCTCAATCCTGAAACACATCCGCGCCATCCCTTCCATCACCGAAGCTCGCCTGATTCATCTGCCGGAATCGTCACATGAGCCCAATCAAGCCTAAGATTCGCGTCGCCGTGGTTTCCCCGTTCCTGGACAAAAGACACGGCAGTGAGCGAATCATCACGGAATGGCTGGCGCATCTTCCCGATCAGTTCGAACTTCATATCTATAGCCAGTATGTAGAGGATCTCGATCCATCCAGATACACCTTGCACCGCATCCCCGAGCTGCCGGGGCCACATCTTTTCAACTTTTTGTGGTGGATCGCTGCGAACCGATTTTCGCGCTACTGGGATAAGCGCTTCCGCGGATTGCGGCACGACCTTATTTTCAGCTCCGGCGCAAACTGCCTGGATGCGGATGTGATGTGTGTCCACATCGTGTTCGCTGAATATTTGCGGCGCGTGGCGTCCAGCATACAGTTGGACAGGAATTCTCTTCGGGAGCGTCCGCGACTTTTGCATCGCAAAATCTATTACTGGGTTGCCCTCGCGATGGAACAGCGCGCCTACAAAAATCGCGAGACGGCGCTTGTTGTCTATTCGCACAAGTCCGCCGATGAACTGAAAAGATATTACGGGCGGGGGGAGCCCATACCCGTGCTGCACTTGGGACTGGATCACGACATTTTTAATACCGCGGCCCGTTCCGCCCTCCGCGAGGCGGCTCGAAAAGAACTGCAACTGCCCCAGGGCCGATTTACTCTGATTTTAGTTGGCAATGACTGGCGCAATAAAGGCCTTCCGGTCCTTCTCAGCGCTCTGGCGGAGTTGCACGACCTGGAGATTGGTTTGCTAGTTGTAACCAGCGAAGACCCGTCTTCGGTTCGGCAGCTCATCGGCGAGAAAAACCTATCAGATCGCGTTGTGATCTTGCCTCCACGAAAAGACATTGAGTTCTACTATGCTGCGGCGGATGCCTATGCCGGACCTTCGCTTCAAGATTCTTACGGAATGCCTCCTGCGGAAGCGATGGCCTGCGGATTGCCCGTGATCGTTTCCGCGGCTGCCGGCGTATCCGAAATAATTACGAACGCCGAGGATGGCGTGATTCTGGACGATCCCACCGATAGTGCCAAGTTAGCCGCAATCGTTCGGCTTCTGTACCAAGACCGCGAGCTTTGTAACCGGCTCGGAACTAAAGCGGCGCAGACCGCGCTGAAATATACTTGGGGAGGAAATGGCCGCGAACTAGCTCTGATCTTCAGCCAGATTGTGCAGCGCAGAGCGGATACGGCCATGCAAACTCTAACGCCAGAATGACACACAAAATCGGCGAAGGACTCGCCTATCCCTGCGCGTTTTATTTCTGAGCGTTTTTATTCCATAACGTTTTTATTTCTTGACAATGACGCAGAAATTAGAGCGGCCGAAGAAAATTATTGGTCTTTTTCCTGAATTACTCGGTGTCGGAGGAATCCAGGAGGCGAGCCGGCTGACGGCCGCGGCGCTGGGCGCGATTGCGGCTCGTCACGTTAACTGGGCAACGTCATTTCTAAGTATCAACGACGGTGCGAGTGAGCACGATTTTGAAGTTGCTCGCCAACGAGTATCGTTGCGCGGCTTCAACCGTTCCAAGGTTCGATTCGTCGCCTCTGCGCTAAATGAATCCAAACACGGCGCGCGAGTAGTTCTCGCTGCGCATCCTTATCTTGCGTTCCTTGCTGCGTTGATGAAGTTGCGGTCACCTCGCATCAAGACGATCGTGATGTCACACGGTGTGGAAGTTTGGAAGCCTCTGCCTGGTTTGCGGCGTCGCACGCTTTTATCCGCAGATTTTGTACTAGCTCCCAGCAGTGACACCGCGCGAAAACTTGCGGAAGTTCAAGGTGTTCCGGCCGCAAAAATCAGAAAACTCGCTTGGCCGCTGAATCCAGATTTTTTGGGCATGGCGGACCATCCAGACCACCTTCCATCGCTGAAAGGTTTTCCCGACGGCCGCGTGGTTCTGACGGTAGGCCGCTGGGCAGCCTCGGAGCGTTACAAAGGTGTGGATGACTTAATTCGCGCCGCCGCACAACTTCGCACGAAGTTTCCGGGTTTGTACCTGGCGGCAGTGGGCGATGGCGATGACCTTTCAAGACTCCAAAAAATTGCCGATGATTTAGGAGTTTCCGAATCCGTGCGATTCTTTACGAACTTGTCACGCGAGCAGATCGCAGCTTGTTATGCTCGCAGCGAAATCTTCGCGCTTCCGAGCACTGGTGAAGGTTTCGGGCTTGTCTTTTTGGAAGCGATGGCCTTCGGCAAACCGTTGATAGCCGCAGCTTGTGGAGGAAGCACAGACGTCGTGCAAGATGGCGTGAACGGTCTGCTGGTCCCGGCGCATGATCTGAAAGGCTTAATCGAAGCGCTTTCACGATTGCTCGAAAACTCCGCGCTACGAATGGAACTCGGCCGGGGCGCTGCAGAGATCGTTCGCCGACAGTATTCTTTCGAGGTTTTCCAGAGCCAGCTCGAACGAATCGCGGAAGAGTGCGGAATGGATTCCGACGTGTCGAGATAGTATTCTGTTTTCGCAGCTTGACGGACAAAGAATCGGAACAAGCAGGTTCTCGTCGTTGAATTCCGATGCGCATTTTAAAGGTAGTTCAATCTTATTTTCCGTTTCAGGATAGAGGTGGCCCGGTCGTCAAGGTGCGCGCTCTGGCGCGTGGCTTGGCTAAGCGTGGTCATCAGATCACAGTTCTAACGGCAGACCTGGGAGTGAAAGGGGCAAGCAATAACGCCGCTGGCCTGAAGTTCGAACGTAATCCATGGGGATGGCGTAACGACGAGAATGGTGTCCAGACCGTTTATCTCAGCAGTTTGGTACGGTATCGCGCACTCACGCTGAATCCGCATGTGATAGGATTCTGCCGGGCGTCCATCTCGCAGTTTGATCTGGTTCACCTGTACGGCCTCTACGATTTACTGGGACCAGCGGCGAGCTTTTTTTGCCGAAGGCATAGCGTTCCTTACGTGATTGAGCCCATGGGGATGTATCGTCCCATCGATCGAAGTTTCCGGCTAAAACGGTTGTGGCATGCCGGTCTGGGAGACACTTCCTGGCGGCATGCGACGCGGATCGTAGCCACCTCGGAAATGGAGGCGCAAGAATTGCTCGACGACGGCGTCTCCGAGAAAAAAGTGATACTCCGATACAACGGCATCGATCTCGGCAGCAGTCCGACGAACCAGCTGCGCGGCGGCTTCCGGAAAAAATGGGGAATCCTTCCCGAAGAGCGGTTGGTTGTTTTTCTGGGGCGCCTGATTCCACGGAAGGGCGGCGATGTTCTGATCGACGCATTTGCGCAGTCCTGTCCTCAAAAAGGACGGCTTGTAATCGCGGGACCGGAAGGCGAACCGGGTTATCGTGCAATGCTGGAGAAACGAGCGCGCGAAGCGGGAGTTGGATCGAGGGTGATCTTTACGGGCGCTCTTTACGACCAGGATAAATCGGCATTGCTGGCGGACGCCGACATTTTTGCTTTGCCATCGCGCTACGAAAATTTCGCGAATTCGGCAGCAGAGGCAATTGCATTCGGCGTACCTGTAATTATCACGGAGTTCTGCGGCATACGTTCGTTGGTCAGCGGGCGCGCGGGACTAGTAGTGGCGCCAGAAAAGATGGAATTGGCGAAAGCAATCAGCAGCCTGATTAGCGATGTTGAGCTTTACAGGAAATTGAAGGCGGGCTGCGCCGAAGTGACAGCGCAATTGGGTTGGGATCGTTTGACGGAACAGATGGAAGGATATTACGCGCAAGTTTTGGCCGGTACGAATGGAAACTTACGATGACGGCAACTGAATCGGTCACCTTTTACGACCAACACCCGTTCGATTGGGCCCCGGGGGACGACTCGGTGGAGATGAAGTCGGTTGTCTCACCGCTATTGGCTGAGTTTATCAATGGGCTTGATGTGAATTCGCTGGTTTTGGATATTGGTTGCGGTCCGGGACGCGTTTTGGGCTTTCTTGCTCGAAGAGGAATCCGCTGTATTGGACTTGACCGCAGCCGCGTCTCTTTAGGCTTGGCGATCCAACGATACAATCGACCCGGTGTAGTGGGTGATAACTTGCACCTGCCGTTCCTGGAGGGAGCCGCAGATGCGATTATCTCCGATGGCGTGATCCACCATACCGAGGACCCGTTTGCCGCTTTCACCGAGAATTTCCGGACTCTAAAGCCAGGCGGGCAAATGTATTTGGCGGTTTATAAACCGAGCGGCCGGTATCCTGCGCTCTACCGGTTTCCTGGCGGATTTATTCGACGGGCGCTCGATCGTGCCTGGACCAGGCCGCTGGTCACACTACTTTTTCAGGTGCCATATTTTTTCGTGCATTTTGTGAGGTCTAAGGGCAAACGCACCTGGCCGGGCGCCCGGAACCTCTTCTACGATTACTTCGTGACTCCTCGCGTCGCGTTTCTGCCTCGCCAATTAGTGCAAGAATGGTGCGCACAGCAACAAGGACGCATCCTGCAATATGACGAGAATCGCGGGCAGAACGTGCACTCATTTATTGTGGCGAAGGAACCTGTCGAAAAGCGGGGCCGTCTGAACAAAATGGATGCGAAGCACTTGGCTGAAGAGGTGCGCAAAAACGCATGATCGAGGATCGCTCGAGGACGTCGGGTGCGGTAATAAGCGCTCAGCGAGAGCCTGATTCCGCTGCCGGTACGCGGCGCTGGCCGATGCCTGTTCAAGATCCTCACATTCAGCGCCATAGCTTATTCCGAGCCGCGTGGCTCGCGGTGAACGTACTGCTGATACTTTCTGTTATCCTCGCCGCATATTCCGCAGGATGGGAATTTTCCACGCGGAGATACCTGGAGGGATTCTCAGACGCCATTGTGCCGGCCACTTCACCGGGCGATGAGAAAGTAGAAGCCATATTAAGTTGGATGGCTCACGGGCCCGCTCGCAGAAACTCGGGAGTTGAAGCATCGCAATCAGATCGTGATCCCACAGACACGCTCAATTACGATGCTCTCTTGCGAGTATGCGGGACGGCGACGAATGCGTTTATCAATCTTGTGGACACCGGAGGCATGCAAGCTCGCAGGCTGCTTTTGGTCGATTCGCGCCAGATGACCAAGCACGTGGTATCGGAAGTTCTAGTGGATGGGCGTTGGATTATTGTGGATCCGAGCTTTCGCGTCGTCTTCCGCGGAGCGGATGGAAAGACGCTGACGCGCGAAGAGCTCGCGGATCCTAAGATATTTAAAGCTGCTACAGGCAATATTCACGGATACGACTCGAGCTATACCTACGACCGTACCGTGCATATTCGACTCGCACGCATACACGTAGTCGGATCATTGCTTCGACGGATTCTGGATCGGCTGATTCCCGGATGGGAAGACGCACCCATCGTGACTTTACTCGTAGAACGTGAATCCTTCTCCGCCCTGACCTCCTCGTGCCTATTGGTAATCTTCTTAATTCTGTTGCGTGCATCGCTGCGTTGGTATGGTGAAAAACGGCTGGGCATGCCATCAGTTCGCATCCGGCAGCAGCTTCGCCGAGCTTGCCACGCATTTTTGGATGCGACTTAGTCCTCATGTGCGGAATCTGCGGCATTATCGGGTTTAGCTCGCGGGAAACGGGAGAGACCCTCGTCCACCGGATGCTTGCAGCAATCGTGCACCGGGGACCTGACGACGAAGGAGTAGTTGTAGCTCCGCCTGTGGCCGCGGGGGCGCGCCGGCTGAGCATTATCGATCTTCCCGGCGGGGGGCAACCAATCTGGAACGAAGCTGGAACGCTCGCGGTCTTGTTCAACGGCGAGATTTATAATTTTCAAGAACTTCGCGAAGAATTAAAATCGCGCAAGCATTTATTTCGATCGCAATCCGACACGGAAGTGGTAGTTCACGCTTATGAAGAGTGGGGACAGGATTGCGTAAAACGATTTCGAGGAATGTTTGCGTTCGCGGTGATTGAATTACCGCAAGGACGGAATGGCCGGGCCACGCGCGTATTCCTGGCTCGCGATCGTGCCGGAATCAAGCCGCTCTATTACGCGCAGATCGGTAGCATGTTTCTATTCGCCTCAGAAGTGAGGGCGCTTCTTGCAAGCGGCTTGATTGCGCCAAAGATTTCCGCGCAAGCAGTTATCGCTTATCTGCTATTTGGATCAGTGGGCGAGCCAACTACGCTGGTGCAAGGGATTTTTTCTTTGCCGCCCGGGCATTGCATGGCAATCGGTTCTGACGACCAAAGTATAACCGTCAAGCCGACAGCATATTGGCAACCCTCGCAACTGTCCGGAGACAGCACGGGAGCCAAGGCTGGCTCACCGAACTGGGATGCTGGAACAACGCCCGCTGCGCGAGTTCGCGGGTTGCTGGAAGACGCAGTGCGGGGCCATTTCATCGCGGACGTTCCGATTGGCGTGTTTTTGAGCAGCGGAATCGATTCCACAGCCATCGCGACGCTCGCGTCAAAAGCACAGAGTGGAATTCATACTTTCACCGTTTCGTTTCCCGACACGGAATTCAGCGAAGGTGCAATTGCGAAGCGAACCGCAGAGCGCATTGGAAGTCAACATTGCGAGGCCATGATTTCCGGGGAAGAAATGGTTTGCCGGCTCCCCGAGGCGGTGGCGGCGCTGGATCAGCCGTCGATGGACGGCGTTAACACTTACTTTGTTTCCTGGGCGGCACGGCAAGCTGGGTTGAAAGTGGCGCTTTCAGGCCTGGGAAGCGATGAACTTTTCGGCGGTTATGCTACTTTTCGAGCGACTACGAAAGTTGGGCGCGTGGCAGGGGCGGCTCGCTTGTTTCCCGAACTATTTCGCAAGTGGACAGCTTCGGGAATCAAGCAGACTCCTTTTTTCAAAGCTTCTCCTGATGCTTTTCGCAAAGGGCTTTCTGCCTGGCTTCAGCCGGAGTTGTTTCCGCATTCTTACTTTTTCACGCGGGCGCTTTTTACTCCAAAGGCTTTTGCTTCGCGTCTCAATGGCGGCGCGGTGGACTGGGAATCGATGCTTTGGTACCAATGGCTCGAAGGGGCTGTGGAGCAGTCGCGGGCCATGGACAAGTTCACACAAGTATCGTGGCTGGAGCTGCGTTCGTACATGGTGAACACGCTGTTGCGGGATACCGACGCGATGAGCATGCGCAATTCGCTCGAAGTGCGCGTTCCATTTCTGGATACTCCGCTGGTGGAATATGTTCTGGGGCTGCCGGAATCGATCAAGCGGCGCTATGGACGTCCGAAGGCTTTGCTCATTGAAGCGCTTGGAAATTTGCTGCCAGAGGAAATTGTCAACCAGCCGAAGCGCACGTTTACGTTTCCTTGGGAACATTGGATGCGTGGAAAGCTGGGTGAGCGCGTGGCTGTGGGGCTTGGCGATTGGGCACCGGCTTTGGGAGAGATTGTGGACATGAAGTTTGCGCAAACGGTTTGGAGGAGTTTTTTGCTGGACAGGACAACCTGGTCGCGGCCGTGGAGTTTGTACGTCTTGAATGAGTGGGTTAAACGAAACTTGAACGTTCAGCCTGCGAGCGGCGTGGAAAACCGCGCTTCAGCAGCGGTACAGGTGAATTGAATTTCGGAGGCCAAGGCTTCCAGCAGTCGGTCGACGCAATCACACGATGATTATCCTTGGCATTAACGCCTATCACGCGAATTCCTCTGCGGCCATCGTCGTTGACGGACAATTGCTGGCGGCTGTGGAAGAAGAGCGGCTCAATCGCGTGAAATATGCGGCGGGCTTGCCGGCGCGCGCGATTCAGTACTGCCTGGACCAAGCCGACGTAAAACTCTCTGAAGTCGACCATATCGCCGTGCCGCGGAATCCCTGGGCCCGGCTGGGAACAAAACTTCGGTTCGCCATGCGCATGCCGCGCTTTGCTATAGATCGCGCGCGTGTGATGCGGCGATTTGCCGGCGTCAAAGAGGATCTGGCAACCGCTTTCGAGATGCCCGCGGAAAATATCCGGGCGCAATTCCATCGGATCGAACATCACGCCGCACACCTGGCGAGCGCCTATTTCGTTTCTCCGTTCGAAAATTCCGCGGTGCTCTCCGCTGATGGCTTGGGTGATTTCGCCAGCTGCATGTGGGCCTTGGGCGAAGGGCCGAAGCTGCGCGCGCTGGGAGAAATCCGTTTCCCTCATTCGCTGGGAATGTATTACACCGCGTTGACGCAATACATCGGCTTCTGGAAATTTGGCGACGAATACAAGGTGATGGGTCTGGCGGCTTACGGTGAGCCTGAATTTCTGGAGGAATTTCGCCGCATTGTCCATGTGGATGGGCCGCTTTCGTTTCGCCTGGGGCTGCCATATTTTACGCATCAAAGCCGGGGTGCGGATATGAGTTGGCGAGAGGCGAATCGCACACCGGTATTGGGCAGGCTCTTTTCGCCTTACCTGGAAAAGCGGATGGGGCCGGCGCGCAAAGAGGGGGAACCACTCGAGCAGCGGCATCGGAACATTGCCGCAAGCATGCAGGCCGCGCTCGAAGAAGTTCTCGCTGCGCACTGGAGCGCGCTGGCGAAGAAAACCAAACAGAAATCGCTGTGCCTCGCAGGGGGCGTAGCGTTCAATTGCCTTGCGAACGGGAAAATATTCGATCGTTCATCATTCGAACGCGTTTACGTTCAGCCAGCTGCGGGAGACGCGGGATTATCGGTGGGAGCGGCGTTCGCGGTGAATCATCAAGTACTCGGACGCCCGCGCGAGTTTGTGATGGATCATGCGGGGTGGGGTCCGGAATTTTCGCAGCAGGATATTGCGCGCACGATCGACTCTCTTCAAGCGCCGGGAGACGAGGCCAGCATCGCAGAGATGGATGAAAAGACGTTGCTTGAAACTACGGCAAAACACATTGCTGACGGAAAAATCGTGGGTTGGTTTCAGGGGCGTGTTGAATGGGGCCCGAGGGCGCTGGGCCAGCGAAGCATTCTTGCCGACCCTCGGCGCCCTGAAATGAAAGACATCTTAAATCGTCGCATCAAGCACCGGGAAACATTCCGGCCATTCGCTCCTTCTATTTTGGAAGAAGCCACCAGTGAATTTTTCGAAAAGACGCAGCCTTCACCTTTTATGACCTTCGCTTACAACGTGCGTCCGGAAAAACGAAGTGTGATTCCAGCGCCCACTCATGTGGATGGCACGGCACGGCTTCAAACCGTGAGCCGGAACACGAATCCACTGTACTGGAAGCTTCTCCGAGCTTTCGGAGATCAAACCGGGGTCCCAGTCGTGTTGAATACATCGTTCAACGATAACGAACCGATTGTCTGCCGGCCGGAAGAAGCGCTGGATTGCTTCCAGCGGACGCAAATGGATGTATTGGTGATGGGCAACTTTATTTTGGAGAAAAAGTTCACAAGTGGGCGGCAGGAAGAAAGCGCGGATAATTTCGCAAAACGCGCAAAATAGGGAGTTGTAGTCCAGAGCATCGCTCGTCGCCAAAGTTGTCCAGCGGCGCCGGGATCGCAATGCGAATTATGCACATTCTTCTTCTCAATCAATATTACCCGCCGGATACTTCCGCGACTGCCAAGATGGCCGTGCAAATTGCAGAGAAATTAGCACAGCGGCATCGCGTCACGGTGCTGGCCGGGCGTCCTTCCTACGATCCTGACGAGTATTACCCCTACTGGTTTCGGCGAAAAGATGTTCGAAATGACGTGACAGTCGAGCGCGTTGGCTCGACGGCTTATCCGCGGCATCAGATGCGGCGACGCGTTTCAAATTATCTGTCGTATCTTACCTTGGCCGTGCCGCGTGCGCTGGCTATTCGTCCAGACATTGTTCTGGCAATGACGGATCCTCCGGTAGCAGGCATCGCCGGAGCGTTCGTCGCGCGTATGAGCAATCGGCCCTTCGTATATAACATTCGCGATCTGTATCCGGACATGGCGGTAGGCGGTGAAATCGTAAATTCCGGTTTCTGGGTTGACCGCTGGGAAAAAATGCACCGCCGCGCGCTTAGACAAGCTGCGCGCGTGGTAGTGCTCGGCGACGACATGCGCGACCGAATCATCGCAAAAGGTGTGGCGCCAGAGCGCGTGGTTATCGTCCGGGACGGGAGCTTGTTTCCGTCGTCCCTGCCAGAACGTAGCGATCCACTGATACAGAAAATTCGGAGCGGCTTTTCGTTTGTGGCGATGCATGCAGGCAACTTGGGATTCTACGGAGCCTGGAATACGCTGCTAAAAGCTGCCGAGATTTTGCGCAACGAAAATATAGGCCTTGTGTTTGTAGGCGATGGAGCAAACCGCGCGACTTTGGAAGCTACCGCGCAACCTTCGCCGAATGTACGCTTCTTACCATTTTTCCCGGTGGAGCAAGTACCGCAGGTAATGATGGCGGGCGACGTACACATCGTCACAGTCCGGCGCGGCCTGGAGGGCGTGGTGGTACCAAGTAAGCTTTATTCGATTCTCGCAGCTGGCAGGCCGATACTTGCGGTGGCTCCGGCCTCAACCGACGCGGCGCGCATCATTACTGAAACCGGCTGCGGAATGTCCGCGGATCCCGACGACCCAGCCGCGGTGGCCGCGGCTCTAAGCCAATTGCGAAATGACCCGGCCCGCTTGGCTCAAATGGGAGTTCGAGCCCGGGAAGTTGCGGCCAAATATGCTAGAGTCAATGAGCTGGATAGGTTCGTAAATGTAATGGAAGAGGTAGGAAATCACTCTAACGTATAGCGACTTTATAGTGTAGGGAGGCGGCCATCTGGACTCGTAAGAAGGTACTGGTAACCGGCGGAGCATCGTTTATCGGATCGCATCTGGTGGACGCTCTGATAGAGCGCGGCGCACAAGTGCGCGTGGTAGATGATCTGACCAGCGGCAGACTCTCGAACATCGAACATTATTTAAGCGATGGCCGCGTGACATTCGTGGAAGCTGACTTGCGCGAACCCGGTGTAACGCGCGCGGCGATGAATGGCATTCAGGTAGTTTTTCACTTGGCTGCCGACCACGGCGGCCGTGGATACGTGGACCTGCACCAGGCAGGACCCGCTTCGAATCTCTTTCTCGACGGGCTTGTTTTCTGGGAGGCTGTGAAGGCGGGTGTGGAAAAAGTTGTTTACGCCTCCTCCGGCTGCGTTTATCCCAACAACATGCAGACCGACACGAAGCAGAAGCTTTATCTGCGAGAAGAAGACGTGAAACCTCCGCACGACGCCGACAATATGTACGGCTGGGCCAAGTTGATGGCGGAGCTGACGCTGCAGGCCTATCACCGCGAGCATGGACTGAAAGCAGCATCGTGCCGCTACTTCACCGTGTACGGGCCTCGCGGAGTGGAAAATCATGCGGTGATCGCGATGATCGCCCGC
Organism: uncultured Acidobacteriota bacterium; assembly: GCA_963714785.1. Lineage (GTDB taxonomy): Bacteria > Acidobacteriota > Terriglobia > Acidiferrales > UBA7541 > Palsa-295. The sequence continues at coordinate 101,038 of CAVQQE010000010.1, read as the reverse complement.
GCTTTTATCGGACAGAATCCGTTTGACGTCTGGGGCGATGGAACGCAGATTCGTAACTGGACCTATGTGGATGACATCGTGAGCGGAACAATTCGTGCCGCCGAGAAAATCGATGACGGCACGGCAGTGAATCTGGGCACCATGGAACGAATCCGAGTGATCGATGCCGCAAAAATGGTCCTGGATTTCTCAGGACAGAAGGCGGGAATCCGTTTGCGCCCGGATATGCCTACAGGCCCGGCGAATCGTGTGGCGGATAACTCCCTGGCGAAAAAATTGATGGGCTGGGAGCCAAAAACGCCATTTCGCGAAGGGCTGCGCAAGACCATGGACTGGTATTTCGCGAGCAAACAGAAAGAACAAGTCCGCGACGTTCTGGACAAAATGCTTACGGCGCGTTGAGCGGAGTAACTGCAATGAATTTCGTTCACGCCGATTGGATCGCTTTTACCGTTGCACTGCTGGCTTCACTGGGTCTCACGATTCCAGTGCGCCATCTGGCATTGCGTTATGGCATGGTGGACCGCCCTGGCCCACGTAAAGTTCATCTGAAACCGATTCCGCTTCTTGGTGGCATCGCTATTTATCTTGCCTTTGCGCTTGCCATTCTGATCACGGTCCATGGCGTTCCGCAGCAACAAGTCGCCGGAATACTTTCCGGAGCTACTTTGCTTGCGGTGGTCGGTTTCCTGGATGATGGAAAGTTTTTGCACCATCAAGTAAAACTCTTCGTCGGGATGCCTGTCGCCGCGCTGATGCTGATTGCCTCCGGAATTCACGCGCAGCTTTTTTCCAATTTTGTAGCGGGGCTCACCGGGAAAGTTCTAGATGGATGCTTCACCGTGCTCTGGGTTGTAGGAATCACAGCGTCCTTCAGCATTCTCGACCATATGGATGGCTTATGCGCGGGAATCGCCGCGGTAGCGGCCGCATTCTTCACTATTTCGGCCAGTATGAACGGACAGACGCTGGTTCGTAGTCTGGGTGCCGCAACTTTGGGCGCATCCCTGGGATTTCTGCGCTGGAATTTCAATCCCGCCAAAATTTTCATGGGCGACGGCGGTGCCATGTTCCTCGGATTTTTAATGGCAACGCTAGGGCTAAAGGTGCGGCCCGACGGCGTACCCTTCCCCATCACCTGGCTGATTCCACTACTAATTCTGGGAGTGCCGATCTTTGATACCACGCTGGTGTCCATTTCTCGGGCGCGTCGCGGCCTTCTGCCTTTCACATCACCGGGAAAGGACCATACCGCGCATCGACTATCGAACCTTGGTCTAGGTCATCGCGGGGCGGTTCTGGTGCTGTATTTATTTGCCATATTATTCGGTGTGGCTGCGCTTATCATCCCTTCCTATTCGGCCGCGACCGCCTATGCACTAGCGGGGCTGATCATTCTGGGAAGCCTGCTTGTCATATTTCTGCTGGAATCTGCTCCTTATGAACGTCAGACGAAAGTACCGAAAACATTCCTGCCCAGCGATAGCTGAAAGAGCCTATCCGTGTTGATTGCGGGACGGTAAGATATATACTTCTTGGTCGGTTAATTAGGGCATCAAACGATCCGGGATAGGGGTCGACGGTAATCCCGGCAGGTAGTTTCCCTGAGAACGTTCCGGTAATTTAAGCAAAGGCAAACTGTACGTGAGGAATATGGCGCCCGAATTGCGCGACGCGAAAAATATTGTACGCAGCAGTTCCCGCACAAATCCTGAAAGCGTGGCCGTGGTCGGGGGATCAGCCGCCGGTCTATTTACCGCTTCCATATTGGCTCGGCGGGGCATTTCTGTCCGCGTGTTCGAACGCATCGAGACACTGGAACCTGACGAGCGAACTCTGATCGTAACGGATCGCATGCGTGCCCTGCTTGGACGTGCCGCGCAGAAAAGTGTGGTGAACGAAATCCGTCGCTTTGAGCTTTTTACCGACGGCCGATCTGCCACGATATCTCTGAAGCATCCTGACCTGATTATTGAGCGCCGAACCTTGATCCAAGGGTTGGCTCAAGAAGCACAACAGGCTGGAGCAACTGTCGAATTAGGACGCCGCTTTCACGCGCTGCATTCCAACGGCCGCGGGATGGTGTTGGAAATCGATCGATGCAACGACGGAAGCCGCGAAGAAGTTCACGCGGATACGATTGTGGGCGGCGACGGAGCTTCCAGCCGTGTGGCCCAGGCGGCGGGATGGGCGCCGCTTCAAACAGTTCCGTTGGTACAGGCGATTGTTTCACTGCCGAAAGACATGTCTCCCGATACAGCGCGTGTGTGGTTCGTACCGCAAGACACTCCTTATTTTTACTGGCTCATCCCAGAATCTCCGACACGTGCTGCCTTGGGGATTATCGGTGAGACTGGCGCGGAAACGCGGAGCCACTTGGAAAAATTTCTGGAAAAACGGAAGCTGGAACCCATCGGCTTTCAAGCGGCACGCATTCCGGTTTACAAACGCTGGGTTCCCGTACACCGCCGCGTAGGCCAAGGGTCGGTGTATTTGGTGGGAGACGCCGCAGGCCAAGTAAAGGTCACCACGGTGGGCGGCATCGTCACCGGCTTTCGCGGAGCGCTCGGCGTGGCTCAACAGATTTTGCATGGAGTATCCAGCGAGCTGCGCACATTGCGACGGGAGCTGGATCTTCATCTCCTATTGCGCCGTTCACTCCATGATTTTCGGCAGGCCGAGTACAGCCAGCTGGTGGACTTGTTGAATGATCCCACGAAGCAATCTCTTGCCGAATACTCTCGCGATGAAGCGTGGAAAATTCTCTGGCGAGTATGTTTGAGCCAGCCTCGCTTGGTATTGTTGGGGCTGCGCGGGTTGTTGTCACGCAAAGGCTCGGCAAGCCGGGCTGGCTTCTGAGCTAGAACTTCTTGGTCGATTTTTTGCATGTTCAATATTGTACCGACGCAAAATTAAGACATCACCAATCCCACTGCCGGTATTTTATTTGGTTCTCCCTGGGGTAGCGCGGAAAAGTCAGAGTCAATGGAAGGCATCGAAAAGCCCCGGCGCTATGGAAAGCGGAATCCGAGCTTCTTCTTAGCCTTTCTTTTATTGGCGCTAATCGTTTTGGGAATTATTGCGTTTCGGGGAGTCGGACGTTGGTTGGTTCGCGAAGACCCATCTGCTCGCGCTGACGCCATTGTGGTCTTGAGCGGAGGCCTACCTTATCGCGCGGAGGGGGCTGCAAAATATTTCGCATCCGGATATGCGAGCGAGGTGTGGATCACCCGCCCTGACGGGCCTGCCGAGCAGCTTGAGAAAGTGGGAATTTCGTTCATCGGCGAAGAGGAATATAGCCGGCAGGTTTTGATTCATATGCATGTTCCGGAGAGCGACGTTCTCATTCTTCCCGGCACGATCGTTAATACCCAGCAGGAAGTGGAGGAAATAGTTCGCGAACTGCACAAAGAGAACAAGGTCAGCGTGATGATTGTGACTTCGCCGCAGCACACACGCAGAGTGAAAGCGCTATGGAACAAGATGGCTGACAAAAATTTGAGTGCGATTGTAAGAGCAGCGCCAGATGATCCCTATGATGCAGATCATTGGTGGCGCAATACGCGGGACGCGCTTTCCGTGGTGCGCGAGATTTTAGGCTTGATGAATGTTTGGGCAGGTCTGCCGGTACATCCTCACATTGATTAAGCGCTTGCTGCCTTCGTACGTTTCTGCGCGTTTTGCTCCACTACATCGCCCGACGATTCCAGGATTTTCCAGCGCTCCCATTCGGCCTTCTTGGCTAGATCGCGGACCCAAAGTTGCCATTCGAATCCGGCAGCTTCATCACCGTGAGAATAGAAGGCACGCCAGAAATTACGATCGCGATAAGGATCGGAAGGTTCGCCATCGTCAGAGCTTTGCAGCGGATCATGGCTGCGAAATTCTGTAAGCTCCACGGAATCTAGCGGGACTTGAAACAACACAATTTCGTCGAGGCCTCCGGGTTTTGCGGAACCGTTGCTTGTGGCAGACCGGAGAAGATGAGCGCACAACTTTATAGACCGTTCTTCGAGCGCCAGTTCAAGCGAAGGGGGACGCTCCGAATTTTGCACGCGAGCGAGCGGAACTTCCCAGAGAGTAAGGCTGTCGTAGTCGGAAGACTTGTCGAAATAACAGTCGAGCGAACGAGTCTGCCAAGCTGCGGAGTGGCGTGCCGGTAAGACCTCGGAAATTGTGGCCACTGTGTGGCCGCGCCAGCGCTCGATTTTTACCGAGCCCAAGAAACTCCCGAACGCCCGAATGAAAGATGAGTCTTCTGCAGTTGTCTTCAGGGTCTCGCGCCAAAAGCGATCACTCAGACGCAGGGAAAAAGTGAACACTTGCTCCAGCGGAGAAGGACTTGATTCGTCAAGACGGCGGCGAAATTCTGGATCATCAATTGCTTCCAGGGTCCGCACTCTCTCGGTCAAGCGGCGTATGGTAAAGTTTTGATTCCGCAAAAGGCGCTGCCAATGCTGGGCTAACACAAAAAACACAAACCCTACCAGAACGCAAATGCCCAAGGTTGGCCAGAGGATTTCCATGGCTATGCTTCCGCGATACTCGAACGAATCGCCTGCGAAGCGGTTCTGATTGGCAGATTCTACTATGGATGAATTCGCCTTCCTACGAAGCTTTCAGCGGCGCGAGTTCGTAATTATTTGGCTGGTTGGGTGATCTGCGCGAATCGTTGCCGGAAATATTCATAAGTAAGCCGCAATCCGTCTTCCAGTTTCACTTTGGGCTCCCAGCCTAAGACGCGACGCGCTTTGCTGATATCGGGACAGCGCTGCTTGGGATCGTCCTGCGGCAATGGATGAAAAATTATCGGAACGTCGGCGGCGACCAGTGCGCGAACGCGTTCCGCAAATTCCAGAATGGTGATTTCCTGAGGATTACCGATGTTCGTTGGTTCGTGCTCGTTTGATTCAAGAAGCTTGTAAATCCCATCCAGCAGGTCCGAGACGTAGCAAAAACTCCGCGTCTGCTTGCCGTCACCATATACGGTAATCGGTTCTCCGCTGAGTGCCTGGTAGAGGAAATTCGGAAGAGCGCGGCCATCGTTCAGCCTCATGCGCGGACCGTAGGTATTAAAAATCCGCACGATGCGAGTATCCAGACCGTGATAGCGGTGGTAAGCCATGGTCATGGCTTCGGCGTAACGCTTGGCCTCGTCATATACACCGCGAGGCCCTACTGGATTCACATGGCCCCAATATGTTTCCGGCTGTGGACTGACCTGCGGATCTCCGTAGCATTCTGAGGTGGATGCTAGAAAAAATCTCGCCTTCTTGGCCATGGCCAGACCAAGCGTGTTGTGCGTTCCCAGAGCGCCAACTTTCAAGGTTTGTATTGGAAATTTCAAGTAATCCGGAGGGCTCGCAGGAGAAGCAAAGTGAAGCACAGCTTCCACCGGTCCTTGCACTTCTATGTAGCGAGTTACGTCCTGATGGGCAAATCGGAAACGAGGATGCGGGAGCAGGTGCGCTACATTCGATTGGGCTCCCGTCACCAAGTTGTCCAGACAGAGAACGTCCCAACCCTTCTCGAGCATCAATTCGCAGAGATGAGAACCCAGAAATCCTGCTCCGCCTGTGATGACTGCGCGCAAACTCGTTTCTCCTATTTAGAAGTTTTCAACAAGTTGCCATTATCCCTGAAAAAATGTTCATGCTGGAACTATTCCCAACTGGTTGCCGCTTTTTTTGCACTCTCTTGAACGACAAATGGAGATTTTCGAACTACCGCACGCGGGCAAGTCTCGAAACCTATGGAGCGGTTGCTGGCGCATGCGCCGCAAAACCTGTTGTATGATCCGCCACGATTCGCCAACCTTCTTTAAACTTCCGAAAATTTAGCGTAAACACACCGCTGGGCCGGTCTTTTTCGCGCTGGAGTTGGAAATTTCCGATGGCAAATGCGGCATCCGGACATACCACGTGAACCTCAAGATTTGAGAAGGACAATTTACCCATGGCCTCCCCATCCGGATAATTCCGGCGATAACGATCGAGGACGGCTGGCCAACCCCTGGTGATCCCGCTCGCTCCTACAAATTCGATCTCCGCTGATTTCCAATATCCCTCCATGAACGCGTCTATATCTCCTCGGTTCCATGCAGATGATTGCATGTCCAAGACTGACCGAATTTGCGCTTCCGCAGACTCATCCGCTGCCTGCACACGCGGATTGATAGCAAACGAAATCGCAAACACAAAACCAGCGCACAAGATCCAGGCCAATAGCAGTTTACCTGTCATCAACTCCTCCTAGGTTCATGCAGTAATAATTCAGGCTTCGATCGATCCTGCCCCTCGCCGTGACTCAATTCCCGTCGGTTAAGGCCGTGCGTCATCCCCTCAAAAAACAGTACTGACGTTCCATTGCCGCCGGCGGCTGAGAACGCCAAACTGTCCTTGGTCGAACATGTTAATCGCATCCTTCATCCTCGTGATCTCCACCGCAGCGCTGATGCAGTTCGCTGCCTTCGCATGGCGAGCATCTCTACTGCGCGCCGTTTCCGAGCAGTACGTAAACGAAGCCGACGCTTCGCTTCAGCCCCACCCTAACCTATTAAGTTTCAGTAGCTTCCAAGAAGTAATGGCGGTTTATCGCGATCTCTGCCCGGAACTGCAGTCCGCTGCAGGCGCCAACCTAGGCCCCGTGAGCATCTATTACTCCGCCGTGGGCTTTCTTAGCCGCTTAGGCGCTTCCATTATGCCCGCTCAAGGCTTCAGCTGGGCACACCGCGAAATGGCCCTCTGCACTCAGTATGCGACGGTGCGTCTGTCACAGCGCCTAGAGCGCAACATGAACGTTGTGAACCAAGCCCGCTCCTACTAGTCGATTCCCTTCCTGCCACTTTAGTCCTGCCCAACTCTATCTATCTACCCGAATGGTACGGTCGTTCTATTGTCACCGTCGGCGTAAAACGAGAAACTGTCGTTGGTCGAAAATGCTAATCGCAGCCTTCATTCTCGTGATCTCAATCGCAGCGCTGATGCAGTTCGCCATGTTCGCCTGGCGCGCATCTCTGCTCCGCACGGTTTCCGAGCAGTATGTGAACGAAGCCGATGCTTCGCTCCAGCCCTATCCTAATCTCCTAAGTTCCACTAGCTTCGCAGAGGTTAAAGCGGTTTACCGAGATCTTTGCCCCGACCTCGAAACGAGCCCAACTACGAATTTGCGCGCAGTGAGCATCTATTACGCCGTGCTGAACCTCGTGGGCCGCGTGGGCAGTTCGATTCTGCCGGCAGAAGGCTTCTGCTGGACTCAGCGCGAAATGGCCCTGTGCACCCAGTATGCGACGGTACGCCTATCGCAGCGCTTGGAACGTAACATAAGCATCGTGAATCAAGCCCGCTCCTTCTAGTTCGTTGCGTCCTGCATCTTCTTCCACATTCACCAGATACCGTATATTCATCTGCTAAGCTGGCCTCGCAGATCCTTCGTGCGCTATATCTTCGCCTGTTCCCCGGCCCGGTTGCCTGATACGCCATTCTGACAAGTCATTTCTTAATACCTAGCCCGTTTTTGTGGCCCAATTAAATCTTACAAACCCCAGGGGCATGCATGTCCCAAATTGAAGGAGGCGCCACAATGAAGCGCGCCGAAGTTTCTATTTTGCTTGCAGGTGTCTTATTTGCGCTGATCCAGTTCTCCGGCTGCGCTCAGAAGCCACCCACCTTCAATGAAGTGCAGATACTGGCTCCGAAGGGTCCGCAAACTATTGCGCAGGGCCAATCCGTAATGATCCAGGCAAACGTACTGAACGATCCCAACGCGGGCGGCGTGGCATTTAATTTCAGCAGCCTACCCGGTTTCGGCGCCCTGACGCAAACCAGCAGTACGACTGCTACTTATACCGCGCCGAACGCTGTCACAACCGCGACAACGGTCAAAATCATAGTCAGCTCCATAGATTTTCCGAAGCAGTTCGCCACGGTCACCATTAATGTGGTGCCGCCGCCGACCATCACAACTACTTCGCTGTCCACAGCAACGCTGAACGCGGCATACAGCGCCACGGTGACTGCAACCGGCGGATTGCTGCCTGTTTCCTGGTCCATCACCTCTGGCGCTCTACCTACAGGACTTTCTTTGGCGCCAAGCGCCACAGACACTGTGCAAATCACCGGCAAGCCGACCGTAGCGGGAACCTACACATTTACGATTACGGTGACCGATGCGGCAGGCTTCAGCAGCTCAGAGCAATTCATGCTGGCAGTCAGCTCGCTCTCGATCACGACAACATCGCCTTTGACGCCCGCAAGCACGACCACAGCTTATTCGGTAACTTTCGCCGCTACTGGCGGCACTACGCCGTACACCTGGTCTGTTGCGAGCGGGTCGTCACTTCCCGCGGGTCTCACGCTGGCTCCCACTACAGGAGTTCTCTCCGGGACACCAACAACGGCAGGAACTTACACTTTTGGCATCACCGTAACGGACAGCTCGACCCCTCCTGTTTCCGTCACAGCCACTTTCACTCTCATTGTCAGTGGCGCTCAAAATCTCGCTGGACTAAACGGCTCGTATGCCTTCGAATTCAGTGGTTACAACAGCGCTGGCTTTGTGGCCTTTGCTGGAACGTTTACCGCAAATGGCACCGGCGGGATTACCGCGGGCGAGGAAGATTACAACTCAATTGGCGCAACACCGATAACCTACACGAATCTTGTGGGAACTTATACTTTGGGATCTGATGGGCGCGGAACGTTTACGTTTACCGGGAGCACTCCAGCACAACCCACGCCACAATTCACCTATGCGTTTTCAATTGATGCGACAGGCAACGGTAGATTCATTGAATTCGACACCACTGGCACCAGCGGTTCGGGACGAATTGCGCTACAGACTCTCAGCACTTGTGTAGTGGGCACAACAACCACGTACATAGGATCTTTTGCATTCGGAGGATCGGGATTCGCCGGGCCGGCAACCGTTGGATCCGGTCCTATCGCATTTGCTGGAGCGTTCACTGCTGTACCCCCCATTGCTCCCTCGACGCAGGGAAGCATTGGTCAAGCTGAGTTTGATACGAATGTACCGAACGAAACGCAGCCCTTTGATCCGTCCTTGTCAGGGCTTTATCAATCAGGTCCAGACACAACCCATTGCACGATGTCACTGACTTCAGCGAACTTGGCCAGCCAGACCTACAGCGTCTATCCAGTGTCTGCGTCTGAAGCCTTCCTGGTGGAAACGGACACGGTAAGTCCTACTACACCATACTTAGCCGCAGGTGCGATGATTCAACAGGCAGTCCCTGGAGGAACGTTCCCGTCGGCGAATGTACTGTCGCAAAACATTGCAGGCGGACTGAGCGGCCAAATTTTGAGCGGAGGCATTTACTTGCCGGACGTCTCCGTGGTTCAAATCTCTCCGTTGGGCGGTAACAGCGTTCAGTTTTTGATCGAGGACAACCAAGCGGGGAATGTATCGAACTGGACAAGCCCATTTACGGTTACTTACACAGCCGACAACCTAGGCCGCGTCCTAGTGAATCTTCCGAGTCCGTTTGAGCCAATTCTCTACCTTATCAGCTCAAGCGAAGCGTTTTTTGTTGGCACACTAAACGGTGGCCCTACCATCGGACATTTTGAAGCTCAATCCGGTTCACCTTACACCGCGCAAGAGATGGCGAACACTTTTGTAGAAGGTACGTCGGCACCGGCTGCCAGTGCTGACATCGATCTTTCCGGGTTCCTCACACTCAGCGGCACATTTGGAGTGACCGGAACGCAGGACGTGAGCACAACCACGGCGAACACATCGGCACAAACCGTGACCGGAACCTACGCGCTTACTAACACCGGAGCCACCGACGGCAGCGGGACCATGACCTTCACTTCGCCTGTCTTTACCGGCGACTTCTTTATCGTCACGCCCAGCAAAATTGTGATGATTACTACCACGGCTGGAGATGTGAATCCGGTCCTGATAATTATTGGACACTAGCGCGAGGTTCTTGACGGAAGGTTAGTAGGCCCAGCGCATCAAGACAGCGCCGGTGGTGTAACCCGCGCCGACCGTAATCACGAGCACCAGATCGCCTTTGTGCAAACGACCCTGCTCCAACGCATCCATCAAAGCCAGCGGTATGGTCGCAGCGGTGGTGTTCCCAAAGCGATCTATATTGATGATAATTTTTGAGTCATCCACGCCCAGCCGTTCCTGCATAGCATGGATAATGCGCAGATTTGCCTGATGCGGCACCACCAGCGCCAAGTCACGGCTGGTGAATCCGTTGCGCTCTAGAATCTGGACGGCCAACTCGCTCATGCGTCGGACTGCATATTTGAAAACCTGCGCGCCCTCTTGATGCACGTAGTGCATCCGCTTTTCGACGGTTTCCATTGACGCAGGCTTCAGAGATCCGCCGGCCGGCATGTAGAGATTGCATCCTCCCGATCCATCCACGTCATGAGCGAAATCCAGGATGCCTTCGTTATCGGAAGTGGCGGGTTCCACCAACACGGCGCCGGCGCCATCGCCAAAAAGAACGCAGGTGGCACGGTCCTGGTAATCCAGTATGGAGGTCATCACATCGCTGCCTATCACTAGAGCTTTTTTATGCGTTCCAGCGCCGACGAACTGCGCGCCAACAGTCAGCGCGTAAGCGAATCCGGAACAAGCGGCGGAGAGATCAAAACCCCACGCATTTTTCGCGCCGATACGGTCTTGAACCAGGCAAGCGGTGGCGGGAAACAACATGTCTGGAGTCACGGTGGCCACCACAATCAGGTCAATTTGTTCGGGCGGGACTCCCTTTGCAGCGAGCAATTTCCTGGCTGCTTCGGCCCCCAGATGCGAAGATCCCACGCCCGGGTCCGCATAGTGACGTTCACGGATTCCAGTGCGCGTGCTGATCCATTCGTCATTTGTGTCCACCATTTTTTCAAGGTCAAAATTCGTGACCACGCGCGGCGGAACGTATCCTGCCACTCCGGTAATTTTTGCGGCGATGCGCCTGCCCATTCATCTTCTCCAGGATGCAAACAATAGCCCGCGATTGTATGCAATCGCTTGCATGCGTGACAAGCAAAACACGCTGCGAGACGGTGATGGAACTATGCTTCCCTCTTCGCAACGGAAAGGTGCAATGTTTGGACCGAGTGTTGCTGTAGATCGTATGTCGATTAACTTAAAATTTCGAAACGGTAGGTGATCTCGGCAGTCTTTCGCAGCATGGCCGCTACCGAACAATATTTCGTCTGACTCAATTCGATGGCATCGCGCGCCGCTTTCTCTTCCACCGCGCCGGAGAGGCGATAAACCATGTCGATTTTTGTCCAGACTGCGGGCGGCTCAGGGGCGCGCTCCCCGGAAATAACCACTTCCAGCGACACAAGTTTTTGACGTTTCTTCGCGAGAATACTAACGACATCGACCGACGAGCAGGTTCCCAAGGCGCCCAGCAGCATTTCCATGGGGCCCGGGGCGGCGTTGTGTTTTCTGTCCGCATCGAAGGGCACCGCATGCCCCGAAGGCATTTGGGCGACGAATTCTTCGCCCCCAACCCACTTCACCGTGGCTGTTTGCAAGATTCCTCCACTCAAGACTCAGCGCGCATCGCGTGGAAAACTGTATAGGAGCTTGAAGCGAGACGTCCAGCAAATCAAGAGTGTTAAGAAATTTTCTGGATACGAATCGGTACGGTGAACGTAGCGACCGAGCGGGTTTCGTTATAGCGAAGAACTATCGGACATATCGGGGACGCTTACGCTTGCATCAATGCGAACTCGTGGAGACCGCCGCATTGTCTCGATAAATAGCGCAACGAGCTCCGGATCAAACTGGTTCGCAGCGCAGCGTTCTAGCTCCCTGAAGGCGTCTTCGGAGGTTCGCGCTTTTTTGTATGTCCGTTCCGAAGTTATGGTGTCGTAGGCGTCCGCTATCGCAATCAGGCGCGCGCCGTAGGGAATCTTTTCGCCTTCCAGCCGGTCCGGATAGCCTGTGCCATCGTAAAATTCGTGGTGGTGCCGGACCATCAGGCGAATCTTGTCCATGGTCTGCAGCGGTTCCAATATCTTGGCTCCCAGCTCGGTGTGGGTTTTCATCGTTTCCCACTCGGACGCATCCAGCGGACCTGACTTGTTCAGAATCGTCTCCGGTATTCCTACCTTTCCGATGTCATGCAGCAACGCGGCTAGGCGGATTTCTTCCACCTCGGGCTCGCTCATCGCCAGCGCTTTGGCTATTACGACGGAGTAGGCCGAGACTTTTTGTGAATGCCCCTGGGTGTAGTGGTCTTTGGCATCAATGGCGAGCGCCAGCGAGGTTACCGTCTCGACTACGGCCTCCGGCAGCGTATCCGGCGCCTCGCCTCCGCTCTGCTCTGCCAACGAACGCGTAAATTGCTCCAGACGCCTATAAACTTCGTCAAACGCTTCGGGACCGGTCGAGAAGAGCCTCTTCAGCGTCACACCCAAGTACGCTTCGAGTACGTCCTTCTTCCAGCGCTTGGTGTCGCCCGGACCGCCTTCCTCCGCACTCGACACCGAGTTCCCTCCTTGATGTTTGGATAAGTACATCGAAGAGTCCGCTACCTGTATAAGCTCCTGCGGCGTGGAACCATGAATCGGAAAGCCCGCGATGCCAAAGCTGGCGGTAATATTTTTGTCACGAAGAAGCGGATCCGACGCCACCCAACCGCGCAGTTTGCTGGCGAGTTGGCGGGCCTGCTCCACCGTGGTTTCCGGCATCAGTATGACGAATTCATCTCCGCCATAGCGCGCTACCACATCGGACCGCCGGCAATTTTGTTCCAGTATGTGACCAACGCGCTGCAATACGACGTCGCCTTCCAGATGTCCGTAAAAATCGTTTACGAACTTGAAGCGGTCGAGGTCCATCAAGACCAAGGCAAAGGGGCGATTCGCGCGTGTGGAGCGCTTCCACTCTGACGACAACGCCTCCATCAAATAACGGTGCGTCTTGACACCCGTTAAACCATCGGTAATGGCCTGCTCTTGCGCTTTCTGGAATGTTAGGGCGTTGTTCAAGCCGCCCGCAAAAAGATCTGCGAGAGTGCGAAGCAGCAGCACTTCTTCCTCTTCGAATTCGCACGGTTCCGAGGATTCCACGTACAACACACCGAGCAAATGTTCGGCGTAGGTCACCGGTAGCGCGATGGCGGAGACGGAGGTAGGTAGCACGGGACCTGGGGTTGAAATGCTCACTTCGCGGACGATGGCCATCTGCCCGCTGCGAGCCACTTGGCCGATGATGCCCTCGTCCAGAGGAATCCTGCGCCCGACCGCGTCACGCCTGGCGCCAGCCTCTGCCTGAATTACCAGCTCTTTCGCCGGATAATCCACCGTGGCAATCCCGATATGATCGTATTTCAGACCGTTTTCAATTTCCGCGGCGATCTTCGCCAGCATTTCTGCCGGATCCAGCGTGGTGATCGCACGGCTGGATACGTTGTTGATGAGCATCAGATGACGCGACTTCTTCTGTTCTTCGGTGAAGAGGCGCGCGTTTTCCAGTGCTACGGCCGCTTCGCTGGCCAGAACTCGCATCAACTCCACGTGCCCTTCGTCAAATGCCCGCTCTTGCTTGCTGTGCACTGCCATCACCCCGATTGCCCGGTCGTAAAGAATCAATGGCACAGCACAAATAGAGCCGACCATGCGGGTTGGTTTTATGCCGAGCCGTTCGGTTTCTTCTGCATAGTGATCTCGAATTAGGAGAGGCTGGCATGTTTTGACCACATGTTCAGTGAGATGATTCCCCGCCGTGCGAGTTCGTTTTGGCATTCGCTCGCCGTCTAACACGTCGATTTCAAATCGTACTTGCTGAGTTTTGTGGTCGTAGAACGCGATAAAAAGACTATTTACGTCTAGCAGCCGCTTCATCTCGGAATAAATGCGTTCGAACAGAGCGTCCGGTTCGAGTGTTGAGCTGAGCGCCCGCCCAATTTCGTTCAGGATGTGCAGCTCTTCACTGCGTCTTGATGTCTGCTGAACCAGGTAGCTGTTCTCTACCGCCATTCCTATTTGGTGGCCCAAGGCGAGTAGCAACCGCAACTCCGCGGGGGTGAAATTACGATTGTCAGGTGTACCGAGCAGCAAAACTCCAAATACGCGCTCTTTTGCTTGCAGGCTGATTCCCACTACCGTACGCAATTTTTGGCCGAGGAGAAGTTTTCGTACGTGGCGGAAGGATTCTTCTTTCTCCAGCGCCTCCCATTTTGAGTCGGTCTCCAAATCGCGCAACACCACCAGTCCACCGAGACGCGCGACCAGACTGACCACGTAATCGTCTAAATTGTTACTTTGAATGGCTGCGCAAAAGGCATCGCCCAGCCCGGTAACCACCACGGAAGTGGGACCGTTCTCCTCTCCGTAATGCAGGCAAAGTGCACCGGCAGGGATGCGCACAACATTCAGGACGCGGTCAAGCGCTTGCGCCAGCATTTTCTGTATCTCGCCACCCGCGAAGCTCGAGGTGGCCAGGTTCAAATTAGAGAGCGCAAGCATGTTGCGCTCTACTCTACGGCGCTCTTCTTCGTAAACGGCCATCACCATTAGCACGCCGCCGAAAAGTTCAGGCAGCAGAGCGAGTGGCAGCAGATCCTTCCCCGCAAGCGGTCCAAGTCTTTCTTGAAAAATGATGGTCAGGCGCAGTAATCCCCACGCGACGAAAGTAATGGCAAGTAATTGGTCGGCGCGGGATTCCTGTTTGAGACCTTCTTCCCAGAAAGTGCGCGCCACGAAGAAAAACATCAGGCCAACTGCCAAGCCAAGAGGGACGTTTATCCAGCCACGTGAGTAGCCCAAAGCCCAAACTCCTGCTGCAAAGCCCAGAGCTGCTGTCCCTTTCCACGGTACTTGGAGACGCGCGTACATCTTGGCGGCGCAATAAAACGCCAACGCGGCAAGCGCAAGCAGCCACTCAGTTACCGGATCCGTCCACCATGGAATGGTCAACTTCATGCCCACAGATCGAACCAAAAAGTGCAGAGCAACGAACAGCCACCCCCCGGCCCACACCAGCATGTATTGCTGGCGCTTCTGTTGGTGGACATAGGAAAAGAACAGCGCCAGCAGGAGGGCTCCTGCCAGGAGAACGGACGCAGTCATATTGATGTGAATCAGCAAGTTACCGCTCCAACTCCTGATGCTACTTCCGTCGAGAATAGCAGAGATTTGCAAGGCATCCGTGTGCGTATCCGGCCAAGTTTCGTGGAGGTCAACGTCTGCCGCGCGTACTCAAAACGGGCAAAAATCGACCGGATCTGCGGTATTCAAAAAGAGCTGAGGCTCATTCAAATATGAGGGTGGGGGGGCCGGCGCGTCAAGGGTACCTACGGGCCATTTACCATCGATCTGCCGCTGTGGTTACGCGGGCGCTCGATTTTGCAGACTCGTTCCGCTAAGATGATCGTTTCCATTTGACGGAAGGAACTCGCAGGGACAATGACATCCAGTCAGAAGCCGCGCGTGCGCTTTGCGCCATCGCCCACCGGATTTCTGCACGTCGGGGGAGCGCGCACAGCCCTATTTAATTGGCTTTTTGCAAAGCATGAAGGCGGCAGGCTTTTGCTGCGCATTGAAGATACCGATGTTGAGCGCAATAAGCCGGAGTTGGTTGACGGAATTCTGGTGGCGCTTCGATGGCTGGGGATTGAATGGGATGAAGGGCCGTTCTTTCAATCGCAACGCATCGAAATGTACCGCGCAGCAGCCGAACGCATCCTCGTCAGTGGCGCGGGATACGCTTGTTATTGTAAAGCGGCTGCATATACGGGAGGCGACTCTGCCGAGGAGAACGAAGGGGAAGGCGAGGACGAGGGAAAAGCCGCGAAAGCGGTAGCTTGTTCTTGCCGAGACTTGACTCCGGAGCAGCGCGCCGCGAAAGAGAAAGAAGGCATTCGACCGGCGATTCGGTTCCGCACTCCGCGAACTGGCACGACGCATTTTGAAGATGCGGTGTTCGGTCCGCGCGATGTACAAAATGCCGAAATTGAGGATTTCGTTCTCTTGCGGTCTTCGGGCTTGCCGACCTACCAACTCAGCGTGGTAGTGGATGATATCGATATGCGAATCACGCATATCATTCGGGGTGCAGATCACTTGTCTAACACGCCGAAGCAAGTGTTAATTTACAAAGCGCTCGGCGCTGAGCCGCCGATATTTGCGCACGTTCCCCTTATCCTAGGGCCCGATCGCACCCGGCTTTCGAAACGCCACGGTGCTACGAGCGTTGGATCGTATGTGGAAGAAGGGTTTCTACCCGAAGCGTTCCGGAATTTTTTGGCGCTGTTGGGATGGTCGTCGGGCGACGATTCGGAATACCTGCGCACGAATGAACTGATCGAAAGATTTTCTCTCTCAGGTGTAAGCCGCACAAATGCTATTTTCGATCGCGCAAAACTGGAGTGGTACAACACGCAGTATTTGCAGAAGCCGCCGGTGGAAGAACTTTTGCCGTACGTGGAGGCGGAGCTGAAACGTTCCGGGCTGTGGCAAGAAGCCTGGGCGACTACGGAGCGGGAATGGTTTGCGCATACAGTGGATTTGATTCGGTCGCGAACGCGATTGCTGGTGGACTTCAGTGGTTGGGCTCGCGCGTTTTTCACTGATGATTTTGAGTACGAGGCGGAAGCGCGCGTAAAATTCTGGAAAGACGAAAAGCTCCCATCATTGATACCCCAATTAATTGAAGCGCTGGAGGCGGTGACGGACTGGAACCATGATGCATGCGACGCGGCCTTGCGAGGTGTGGCGACTTCAGAAGGGGTCAAAGCTGGCCTACTCATAAATGCGACGCGCGTGGCGATCGTGGGCCGGGCGGTCGCACCTCCACTGTTTGAGACGATGGTTGTGCTGGGAAAAAATCGAGTGATCTCGCGACTCCGCAGTGCTCTGCCAGCCATTTCCAGCTGTTAAAGGCAACACACACCCTAGCTGGGATTGAACTAGCTTCAGAAAGCAAAGGCTGGCGTGTCAGCGGGCCGGAACGAGTCTGGAGAAAATCTCCGGATGAACTTCTTTGGGTGTTGTGCCTTCTTCGGCCAAATCAAATTTTGCACTCACCGGAAGCTTTACCGGGGGCAGACAAGCGCTGTCGTTGCACGCCTGGTAACGCAAGACCATCGGGATTTCCGTGGGACCGAGTGCGGCAGCGGATTTTGCGGACAATCGCAGTACCAGTGTAACGTTCTCGCTGTACACATCGAGAGGATGGTTCGGCGAGAAACTGAACTTTTCGAGCTTGCCCTTCGGGTAGATGGTGTCGATTAGCTCAAAGCCAGCAGGAAGCTGAGCCTTTAGAGTAGTGGCAATCAAATAATCGTCCGTGGGCTTGTGCGAATTCATGTGGAAACCCGAAGCGATATCCGCCACCACCGCAATCTTGAATTCCTTTCTGCGCGGAACAGGGTCGAGCGAAACAAATATGTGGGGATTAACGATGGTTGATGCATTCGGAAGGTTTGATTCTTGAGGCGAAATCGGCGGTACGGCTAAAGGTTCGCGCGCAATAATAGATCCAGAGCCGGAAAACATAAGAAGCCAAGAAACGAAAGCGGCCTGCAAGGACCTCATCTTAGACCTGAACCGTCGAACCAGTTTTTTCGGTTAGGATGCGGCTCATAACCTGACTCAAGGTCTCACCGGTCTTCTCTAACACGAACGTCTGAGCGGTATCGGACCATCCTAGTTTGAAGCTAGTGGTCAAAGCGGAAATCCAAATCTGGCGCACAGGCGCGTTGGGGCTGATTACGAAGCGGGTCTCGTCTTCGTCTTCAAATTCGATCTCTAATTTGCCGCTACCGCCCTCCACTTCGAATTCATGCTCGTCGCCCAATTCAAGCAAGCGCTTGCGAAGGCCTTCGAAGGCCGCGTCGCATTTCTTTTGGAATTCTTGTTCGTCCATCATATTAGAGGAGCGCCTTGATTTGTTTCTCGAGCTCATCTTGGTCTGCTAACCCGATGAAGCGTTTCTGAACCTTCCCATCGCGGGAAATGACAACCGTGGTCGGAAAGCCGATGAGTCCACCAAATTTCGCGGCGATATCATCGTTGCCAAGGACGATCGGGTAATTCATGGTCATGGGGTGGCCATTCACGTCGAATTGGGTTGACTGCACGTAGGGCGCGACCACGCTTTTCCCTTCCTCGTCCATTGCAACACCAAGTATGCTGAGTCCTTTATCCGCATATTTCTGCTGGAAGCCAATCATCCAGGGTATTTCGACGCGGCAGGGTTCGCACCAAGTGGCCCAAAAATTTACGACTACCACTTTCCCTTTCAGGCTGGCTAACGAGACATCCTGACCTTGCAGATTCTTGAAGGTAACATCGGGTTCATCTGGACGCGGTCCGTTACTGGCGGCGGATTTACCGCCGTCGGCCCTTGAAACTTTGAATAGATCGTGCGAGTTACAGCCTGAGAAATTCGTGGTGACAAGCAGCACGATCAAAAGAAGAAACCAAAAAACATTGGGCACCCGTCGCATTCGCTCTACTCCCATCACCACGAAAACCTATTCAAGAATGCAAGCTTACCTGAAAGCCAGGTCAGGCGGTTCATAAACACTAAACCGCCCACTGCAAGCAAAAGTGCGCCGCTGAAAACTTCCACGGTGTGCAAGTGGCGTCGAAAGCGCTGGTAGAATTTCAAAAACCCGCCAATTCCCAGGGCCGTAACAAGAAACGGGATCGCCAGTCCCGCCGAATAACAGGCTAACAGGAAAACACCTTGGCGGATGGTCTCACGGGTGGCTGCAATAGCCAGCACGCCTGCAAGGATCGGGCCGATACAGGGCGTCCACCCGAAGGCGAAAGCAAACCCCATCAAAAACCCACTGACGATACCGGGCTGCCCGCCCAGATTTCGAAAATGCACGTCACGATTCAGCCAGCGAGTCATGGCCGGTCCCAAAAGAAAAATTATAGCGACAGAATAGAAATGAACGGCTTTCAGCGCGTGGCCGGCAATTCCGGGCCAAAAATTCAGAACGACGCCAGCCGCCACCAGAAGAATTCCAATCACGAATCCCGCGCGCAGGGAAATTTTCGCGAGCCATCCTACCAGGTGCAATCCGAATAATACGATCAAGGCTCCTGCCAGGGGCGCGAGAAGGCTGCGGTTCCGAACCAGGAAGGAACCTACGGCGCTTGCGGAGGCGCCAAAAGTGATGAACACGATGGAAAATCCAAAAACGAATGCGAGAGCGGAAGTCAGCAATCCTCCGCGCGGAGTTTGCCCTTCTTTAAGTTGCTCAACGCCGATACCCGAAAGCATCGAGATATAACCGGGCACCAGAGGCAGCACGC
The DNA here is from genome assembly GCA_963714785.1 of uncultured Acidobacteriota bacterium. GTDB lineage: Bacteria > Acidobacteriota > Terriglobia > Acidiferrales > UBA7541 > Palsa-295. The sequence continues at coordinate 81,767 of CAVQQE010000010.1, read as the reverse complement.
ACGGCGAAAGAAAAGAGACGAGTCCTGCGACGAAGGCGGCTAATGCGGAAACTCCCATTGATGTCTTGTCAGCCCTCTTGAAACGTTCGGACGCTCCGACCGGCGCGCCGTGCGTAATCCAACCTATTATATTTACACATTCATTAGACGCGTGCTTGGGCTTTTTGACGCGGAGGGGCTGCCGGAAACGTTGGATTGCGACTGTGCCAATCCGCGGCCTGCTCCAAGGCAAATGCAATTGCCAGTAAAGTGGCTTCTCCCCATTTCTTGGCGATCAGTTGCATTCCCACGGGCAATCCATCGCGAGTGAACCCACAGGGAATAGAGATAGCTGGGTGCCCGGTTAAGTTGGCGGGCCGGTTCAGGCGCACGAGTGCTGAACGGACGGTTTCTTTCTGGCCTTCGATTATTACTTCACCTTCTCCGATGAGCGGAGCAGCGATCGGGACTGCAGGTGCGAGAATCGCGTCCACGCGTTTGAAGGCAAGTTCGAAATCTCTTTCAACCTGCCGCTTCACTTCGAGTGCTTGAAGATAATGCACGGCGCGAACTTGCGTGCCCGCTTCCAAACGACTGCTTACGTCTTCACCATAATCGCCGGCTTGGGCCGGATAAAATCCCTGCGATTGGTGATAGTGAGTGGCTTCGGCTAAGGCGATGTGTGTGGATGGCTCCTGGGAATCGGCGAAATGCGGAAGTGATACATCCTGGATTCGACCGCCAATTTCTTCTAATACTTTCGCTGCAGCGTTAATGGCGCGCCGGACTTCAGGGTCCACCCGTTCGAAAAAATATTCTTTTGGCCAACCCAGTCGGCATTGGCGGAGACCAGTTCGCCTTAGTTTTCGAAAATCAGGGCGGGTCAGGCCGTCGGGATATTTTTCAGCAATTGCCTGTAGGAGGATGCACGCATCGACAACGCCGCGGGCGAGCGGGCCCGCGTGATCGAAGCTGGGTGCGAGGGGAATTACGCCGGACACGCTCACCAGTCCATACGTGGGCTTCAGACCAACAACGCCGCAAAGCGCAGCGGGAATACGAATCGATCCGCCGGTATCCGTACCAACAGACCCAAAACACATTCCCGCTGCTGTCGCTGCCGCGGAACCGCCGCTCGAACCACCGGATATGCGATCGATTGCCCACGGGTTGTGCACCGGACCATAGTGCGGATTTTCGTTTGTGATGCCGTAGGCAAACTCGTGCATATTCGTTTTGCCAAGCAGAATCGCCCCCGCGCCGGCAAGACGCGCGGCAACGTCGCTGTCTTGCTTGGGAACGAAATTCGCAAGAATTTTGGATCCGGCAGTGGTGCGGACAGCGCCGGTATAAAAATTGTCTTTCAGGGCAATCGGAATGCCGAAGAGTGGGTTGCTGATGTTCGCCCCGCTTCCGCGCGGGCTCCGGACAAGTTCTCGCTCGGCCAGGCGCGCTTGCTTTTGCGCGCGATCGGCGAGAACAGTTAGGAATGCGTTTATCGACGGATTCAGACCCTCGATTCGCTGCAGCGCGCCATCCACCAGATCTACGGGGGAGATTTCTTTGCGACGAAGCAAGCGAGCGGCCTGCTCGATGGATAGAAATGCCAGCTCGGATTCTGATTTCGGTGTCACGCGGCTTGCTTCAGAAAATTTTCTCCGCGCGCCGCAATGTTCCGGCTGAGCCGAGATTGGCGATGCGGAAAACGACCAGATATTGATTTTCGTTGCGAATGGTACCAAACGAAAATCGCCGGTATTCAAAACCAAACCCACAGCAAGAGCCGTTGTAACTGGCTTCCAAAACCTGGTTTTGAAACGCTTCCTGAGTAAAGTCGTAACTCAAGCCGGCCGTAACGTTCAAGCCGATTCGGGTTAAATCGCCGTAACCTACCAGAGCGCGAACCTGATTCGAGCGGGTTTGGAAGACGAAGTCCGGCGGATTTTCGTCGAGCGGTGTGGGGAGATTCGTGGTCGAAAAGTGTGCCAGCGTCAAAAATGATTGCTTATAAGGCTTAAGCTTCAGCAAGGTCCCAATAGCCGTCAATTGATTTCGCTGCGGATCAAAATTCAAGATGAATTCGGTATCGAAGTGCTTGCCAGGTTCGATGACCAAGTCGCTAACAAGGGGGGAAAAACGTCGCGGCGATGCGGCAAATGCGAAGGGCGTGATGTCGTCCAGCGCTTGAAATACGTTGCGTTGACCGCTTATTAACGCCCCACCGAAGGTGCGGTCGAAATAATATTTTTGCAGCAGCCGCCAGCGAATCAGTTCCTCGGCATCACCGTCTTTTTTGCGCCGATAGAACCGCTGAGTAATTCCATACTGGATTTCATTTGTGTCGGTCAACGTTTCGTCTTCGTCAAAACGTATGAACCGCGCGTAATCATTCACACCGTTTACGTAACTGTAGACAATGTCAGGCTCGATCACGTGTTTCCACTTTGTTCCGGATTTGCCCCAGATACGGTCGAATGAGGGTGGACGAAAATCGACGGAAAATTCCTCGGTAGTGCGGAAAAAACCTTGAGGGACGTAGACGTTATTTTCCTGCTGCCCGCCATAATATGTGGAGCGAAGAGTAAAAGTAGGTGTTACATCCAGCCAGTTCCCGAAGTGGAGCGGTATCGTCACCGTGGGCGCCAGTTCACTTCGTGGAACAAAATTGGGAGTATCCAATGGCGTTGCTGTAGCAGTCTCGCTGCGATGCACGCCATCTGAAAACCCTTCGAATGAAAAATAAATGGGAAGCCGCGCAAAGGGTGCCTGGTCAACAGAACTGAAGCGCACTTCCGGCGCGGCTCGCAACGAAACGTAAGTGTCAGGCGAAGCGCTCAAATAGTTCTGATAGCTGAGCGCCGCGAAGTTCAGACTGAATCCGCGAAAATTATTGGTGAGGAAGGCGGAGTTGCGTACCTCGGAGTTCACGGCTTGCGTATATGTCTCGCTCCAAGCCAGACGGTAGGTAAGCGAAGTCAAGTTGTCCAAATCGGCCACCGCGCGCCAGCCATCCGGCAACAAAGCAGTAAAGAGCAGCCGCGCTTCGTGACCGCCCTGGTTAATGGCGGGCACTGGGGGCTCACCGGGAATTTGCGGCTGTTCCAGTCCGCGGTCGATCACCCCGGTGTATGTGATGTCGAGTTTGGCGTTTTCCCACGGACGCATTCGCAGATCTGCTCGCTGTCCCCAGCCTCTTCGGCTGTAATAAGTTCCGCCGAGGCTGGCGTCCATCCAATCTGTCGGCGCCCAATAATATGATTCGCCCAAAATGTATCCCTTGCTCGAACTGTCTCCGATATTTGGAATCATGAATCCGGACTCGCGATCTTTTCCGGCGGGAAAAGTGGCGTAGGGAAGATACAAGACCGGAACCGAGAAAACCCGAAAGTCGCCGTTTTCCAAATGCACCGACTTCTGTAAGTAGACGGTCGCTTCCGGCGCATAAAATTTCCAAGTGGGCTTGTCTGGGTCGCAAACGGTCATCCAGGCCTTTTTTACACGGTAGGTGTGCTCATCCAGCCGCTCTGCTTCTTCCGCTTCAAAATAGAGCGGATTGGAGCTGACCAGAAGGGTTGGTGTGGGCTTGCGCTCAATCGAAAAGGTGGCGCGGACGTGAAGAAAAGTTCCGTGACCGGTACGAACTTCATAGTGCGCTTCGTCCGCCTCGATGTGTTGGGTCATGTAGTCGAGCTGGACGTGACCTCGGGCAATGGCGATATAGGTGTCTTCGTTGTATTCCACATGGTCGGCGCGCAGGCGTGTGTTCTGATAATGGATATCGACGTTGCCGTCTGCGTAATAAATTCTGCCTACCTGGCGTTGCTGGTCTGCTTCCAGCATCGCGGTCTGGTCTGCGTTGACGCCGGCCTGAGGCGCAGCTTTTGTAACCTGGGATGACTGTTTTTTTGTGGAATTTTGCGGGAGAGGCTTTGCGGTGTCTTGCGCGAAGGCCAAACCTGGAGCTGTGAGCAAAATAATTGATGCCAGGAAAAGAGAGTGCAGCTTGCCGGATGGCTGAGTGAGTTTCTCGTGTGGCATCAGCGGAGAGTGCTGAAATCCCTCGAAAAGCGTGGAAAAAGAAAGTTGAGCCTAACACGTGGCTTCGGCAGCCGCAATCGCACGGTGTTTGTCGAGCCTGGAGGTATTTAGAATAAACGGACATGCGTACGGTTGCCTGATAGGCGACATTGCACTACATCCGAGTTCTGCCGTTTCGCGGCTTACCTGCTAACATTGCTGTCGTTCCGCCACTGGAGCTTCCGCAGCGCAAAACGGACCAGTGATAAGAATATGCACGGAGTGTGGCGCCCTCTTGCTCGAGGTCGGCAACAATTGTTCTTTTTGTGACGCACCTCTCGCCGAAGCCGGCGAAAATCTCGAACCGGTGGCGGTTGGCGCCGGAATAACTGGTCGCGCTTCGTCCTCGCGTAGGTCGGCAGTCTCGGTCTCACTCGAAGAACAACCGGTTGAACCCGAATGGCGTCGTGAGGTTTCGCGCCGGCTGGAAGACTATCGCGCGCGAAGGGGACATCTTCGTTCTGACGATTTACAGTCCGGGTTGCCATTTTCGCGGCAGTCCAAGATCAACGAAGAGCTGGCGGCTCAGCAACGCCAGCGAGAAGCCGACCGCCAACGGCAAGCGGAACGCCAGCGCGTGCGAATGGCGCAGCGCAAAACTGAACATGTGGACATTTGCGTTCAGCCCGAACTTGATTTTTCCAGTGCTGCGCACGAGCGCGCGCATCCGCAGACTGCTCTAGTGCCGGTAGCAAGTCTGGTAGAACGGCGGAAGGCGGGATTGCTCGACGCTATGTTTCTGGGACTGACGTACGCTGGATTTCTTGGGTTGTTCCGGTCGCTCGGTGGCCAGCTGGTGGTTGAAAAAGCGGACACGGCCGTATATCTGGTAGCTTTTTTCCTTTTCTACGGGCTGTATTTTTCTCTCTTTACTACGTGCGCTGAGGCCACGCCCGGTATGCAGCTACTCTGCCTGACTGCCGTGCGGCTCGACGGAACCGTTCCGGATACTCGCCAACTTCTGTGGCGCAGCTTTGGTTATTTGCTCGCCGGCGCCACTTTTATGCTCGGTTTTGTGTGGGCTTTGTGGGATGAGGATCACTTCACTTGGCAGGACCGCATCTCCCAGACCTACATTACAGCCGCTATGCCGCTGATGGAGCAAGACGCTTTCGAGCTCCCCGCCGGACGGCAGACCTTCGCCCGGAAATGAAATCATGGGATCCAGGAGTAGAACCAAAATCCCATAAGCTAATGAAAATAAAAAGGTAATATCTGGCCCTTGCTTAAGCCGCGAACTGTTTGCGCCAACCAGTCCTACACTCTCGAGAAAATTTGAATATTGCAAAGATTCGAACCTGATTCGAAGGCCGCGAACTATCTCCCAATGGTATAATTATTTGTTGGCAAGCGAGACCGCGCAATAGAAACCTCGGGAGCGGACGGGCGTCTAACGAGTCATAGCTGAAACTGGGGAAAAGGAAAAACGCGTGAGCCCACTATACAAGAAAATCGTCATCCTATTGTCCTTGGTTGTCATAGCGTTTGTTGCCACTGGGTACCTTCGGGCGCGCTCGAACGACGAAAAGGCCTACCGCGCGCTCACCGTTTACAGCGAAGTACTCGATAAAATTCAGAATGACTATGTGGATGATCCCAACATTGGCCAAGTGACCAGCGGCGCGCTTCATGGATTGCTCGATTCACTGGATTCAGAATCCGCCTACCTGAGCCCTCTGGAATACAAAGACTTCAAAGAAAAGAGCACCACCAGCGCGGCGGGTGAAACGGGTTTGGTGCTTATCAGGCGCGGCTACATCGGAGTGCTCGGATCCATGCCTGAAAGCCCGGCGGCGAAAGCGGGATTGCGCATCGGCGACATCGTTGAAAAAATTGCAGGCTTCAGCACGGCGCAGATGGCCATTGGCCAAGCCGACTTGCTGCTTCGCGGAGCGCCTGGAAGTGTTGTAAAGCTTTCGGTCATTCGACGCGGTAAAACTGAGCCACAAGACGTGGAACTGACACTGGCAAAACTTCCTGCGCCTCGCGTTGTAGAAGATAAACTACCGGGCGATATCGCTTACCTTCGCGTAACGGAATTTAGTGCGGGTATGACAAAACAGATTCACGAGAAACTCGCCCAATTTCAACGTCAGGGCGTCAAGAAGCTGATCCTAGATTTGCGCGATTGCCCGTCCGGTCTGGAAGCAGAAGGTGTTTCGACCGCTCAATTATTTGTTCCTTCTGGCACGATCACCACGCTGAAAGGCCAAACCATCAGTCCGGTTGTTTCTTCTGCAGAGACAGCGAAAGTTGCTTGGATCGATCCGCTGACGGTACTGATTGGAGTAGGAACGGCGGGTCCAGCGGAAATCGTCGCCAGTGCAATCTCCGGGAATCATCGGGGTGAGACCGTAGGGGATCGCACCTACGGCACTGCTTCGATGCAAAAGCTTATTGAAATGGATGACGGCTCCGCGCTGATTTTGACGGTGGCAAATTATTACACTCCGGACAACAAGGAAATTCCCGCGAATGGAGTTGCTGCGACTGTCGAGGTTCATCCTACGCTGGATGAGGCCATCGCGGCGAACGACGAAACCCAACCAGTTCCGTCCGAAAAACCGGTTTCTGCCGATGATCCAGTGGTCAAAAGAGCCATGGGAGTGTTAGAAGGTGCCCCCGCTCCGGCACGAAAGGCGGCTTAACCGCTCGTGGCTCGATCGCGCGAAACTGCGCGACAGATTTTTACTTTTTCCCCTCAAAATAGAGCCCCCGTTCGGCTGATTCTTTTCTTTATCACCGCAATAATTGTTTTTTTCGTTTCCGGGTGCGGCAGCAAGAAAATTTCCAAGACAGAGATTCGTGCGGTTACAAGCGAGATTGTCTCCGCAGCGCAAAGAATTTCCGGGCACAGGTCGGAGGTGACGATTCGTCCGGAACTTCAATCCTCAAAAATAGGCGCGGGCAGACTATCGGTTGCGGACAACATCTACATTTCACTTTCTGATAGTTCGGAGACAAATGCGATCAGAAAAACTTTAGAGGAAATCGCGGATCGTCACAAACTTTCCATGGTAGAAACCAGCTCCGCGGGCGTGGTGCGTTTCGATTATACGTTCGACGGCGTTCGCACACATACCATCCACCTGGTTACTCCTCTTAGCGCACGAAGGCGGGCGCCAGCGGTCCACGGCCGTGAAAATTCACGGCTGGCAATCATCATTGATGATCTAGGCTACGACCGAAGCGCGGCGGATGCGTTGCTCGCGCTTGGTTTTCCGCTGACCGTCTCCGTTCTCCCGCATTTGCCATCGTCATCGGAGGTCGCGGAAGAAGCCTATCGACGCGGCGACGAAGTGATGCTGCATCTTCCGATGCAATCAGAAAGCCCTACAGCAAAAACCGAGGAAGTGGAGCTGCGCGTGGGAATGAATATAGAGCAAGTGGATTCGGCGTTAGCCGGAATGCTGGAAACGGTGCCGCACGCGGTCGGCGTAAACAATCATCAAGGCTCGCGCGCGACGGCAGACCCTGCGTTGATGGCCGAGCTGATGCCGGAACTGCGCCGGCGGGGACTATTTTTCGTCGACAGCCGCACGCTAGCCTCCACAGTGGCTTATGACACGGCGGAGCGATTTGGAGTGCGCGCGGCGTCGCGCAAAGTTTTTCTGGATGATTCAGCGAAGCCTGAGGCAATTCTTGGGCAGCTTGAACTGGCCGCACGAGATGCGGAACGCGATGGATCAGCTATCGCAATCGGACATCCCCGGCCCGACACGATTGCGGTACTTGCGCAAGGACTGCCCCGCGTGGAATCTCGAGGCATACGGTTGGTATTCGTTTCCGAATTGGTGCAGTAGATCTTAGTAGTCACCGCCTTCTTTATCGAAAAGTGGTGTGCATGGAACGAGCCTTGCTTGTGTGCCGTCGTGAACAGCAAATTGCACACGACGTCCGCCCGGATGCATGCCCCACAAACTCCCCGCCCCGTACTCTCCATTCTTGTTCAGCGCGTAAAACTGAATGTGAAATTGCTTCAGCCTTTCGGGGAACGGCTTGTAATTCCGCGCGACACGCTGCAGCGCTTCCAGGCACGCATCGGTAGGTGACATACCCTTGCGCATCATTTCCACAATGGTATGGCCGCCGGAGATTTTGGTATTTTCTTCGCCACGGCCGGTAGAGCCGGCGGCGCCGATGTCGTTATCGATGCACAGTCCCGCGCCGATAATTGGGGAATCCCCTACCCGCCCAGCAATTTTCCAGGAAAGCCCTGAAGTGGTGGTGGTGCCGGAAATATCTCCCTTGGCATCTACCGCAAGACAATTAATAGTTCCGGTTTGTGGATGCATGACGACATCTTCGATATGCTCGCGCCACGCCATTTTCTCGGGAGTGTCGAGCAGCTGCGTAAGTTTTTCTTTCCATTCGGGGCTATCGAGGCCGGGGCGCCAATTCTCTGACGACGATGCTTTCCAGGCGAGCCAGGCGATGCGCGACTGGTCGGTGAGCAAGTCCATGGTCTTGAATCCTTCATCGACCGCGAACTTCTCGGCGCCGGGACCTACTATGAAAACGTGATTTGTTTTCTCCATCACGGTTTTTGCAACGAGTGATGGATTTTTGATTTTCTGGATGGAACCTACGGCGCCGGCGCGGCGCGTAGGACCGTGCATAACGGAGGCGTCAAGCTCGACAACGCCATCTTCATTGGGCAGGCCACCGTAGCCGACGGAGTCGTCGTTGGGATCGTCTTCAACCTTAGTGACCACAGCGAGTACAGCGTCGAGGGTGTCGCCACCGGATTTGAGGATTTCCATGCCGTCATTCAGATGCTGAAAGCCATTTGCTGCACAAACAATGAGCGGGCGAGCGGCTTGGGAGGAAGCTTGCGTGCCCGCTTGCGGAAAAGTTGCTTCGGCAACTGGCGCGGAAGATCCGAACAGACGTCGCGAGCTTGCAGCCAGGCTGCCGGCCAAAGTAGAGAGGAAAAATTTCCTGCGACTCCAGTTTTCCATTCATATACCTCGATAACGATCGATGCGAGCGCAGCATAGTTCCAACGAAGCGCAGGAACAAGCGGAATCGTGGAAATAAAAGTAATATTTTCTTAAGGTTTAAAACCCACGCTCCGCCATAGTTCGGCGCAGTTGTACATGACGCCGTTGGTGATAACGAATTCAACTTTGCGAATGTTGTGAATGGATTCCAGCGGATTGGCGTCCACGATTATCAGATCGGCGCGCTTCCCGCTCTCTACGGTACCGAGTTGCTTGTCCAGGCCCATTACGCGAGCCGGCACAATCGTGGCCGATTGGATTGCCTCCATTGGTGTGAAGCCTGCCTGAACATACAGTTCGATTTCTCGGTACAAGCTGTAGCCGGGGACGGTCTGATCGGTGCCCGCGACGATGGGAATTCCTGCGTGATGAAGCGCGCCGACAATCGCTATATACTTCTGAACTAAGTTCTCGAAAAGAGGCGCAGCCGGCGAGGGCGGCCCTGTCTCAGCGAGGATCGATGCCAGCTCGGGCGCGACCTTGGCAACTCCCGGCTCGATAGTTACGGGTGGTTTTGTGGTGTTGGCGGTGAAGAATTCAAAAAGCGCCAGGGTTGGATCAACCACGGTGCCGTGCTGAACCAGAAATGAAATAGCTTTCTGAGCTTCGGGTGAATTCAAATCGATATCACTGCTCGCCTTAAGCCGAGCAAGGCGGCTAGCGTTGGCGGGAAGCGGCGGAACCATAATGTCGGCGATATACTCGATGTGATTGATCTGATCTTGCCCAGCCTCGATAGCTTGATAGGCAGTGAGGCCCTCGGGAACATGACCAGTGACGGTCATACCGAGACGGTGCGCCTCTTCGGTGACTACTTTTAACTCTTCCAACTTTACAGAGCTATAGATTTTCATCTGCTGAAAGTTGGCTTCGTGATATTTGTCCGTCCACATTTTGGCTTGCTCGGGCGTGTCCACACGTTCAACGCCAAGTGCAAGCGGACCTGTGCCGTCAACAATTCCCGCGAGCAACAGCCTAGGCCCCAGGCCGCGGCCCTGCGCAATCGCATCACGCACGGCGGTGATGAATTCGAATTCGTTTCCGCAATCACGGACGGTAGTGGCTCCTGCCGCGAGGTAAATCGGTCCCCATTCAACCTGCTCGAAATGGGAGTGCATGTCCCAAAGTCCCGGAAGAATGGTTTTGCCCCGCGTGTCAATTTTTGTGGCGCCTCTGGGAATTTTTACTTGTTTGCGCGGGCCGGCGGCAACGATCTGTCCTTTTTCAATCAACACGATTGAATCGGGCAAGGGGTCTTTGCCGGTGCCATCGATCAGAGTGCCGCCGACCAGCGCTAAAGTTTCAGCACGACTTCCTGAGATTCCCTTGGAAAGATCGGCCAGCGCTGCCATGCCGTCGGAGCCGGCTTTGCCGACGAAGGTGCCCAGCGCACTTTCGTATCCGTCGCGGATGGCCTCGAAATGATCGAATTCGGCGTCGGTGGTGACGGCGGCTACCAAATTCTTTTTGGAATCAAACCAGAGCGTTTCGCGTCCCCAAATCAAACCTTCCACTGTGAAACGGTCGAGAGTTTCGTTTTTCCCGTCAATGCTGATTTGGTCTTGGCCGCGAGGCTCAATTTTCACGCGTCCGGAAGGAAAGGTAGCCAGTTCTGTGGGCGAACTGTGCGAAGCCCAAAAACGGAGCATGAGCATCTGCATGGTTGCCGGAGCGTAGCCGGCGATGGTGAAAAATTGCGCGGGGCGTGCAGACTCGGTCCATTTGTCGCGGTCGCGCACGCGGATTTGGGTTGACTGGACTTCGACCTGTTCATCGATATCGGTTGAGCGGGAATTCTTGCCCTTAATCTCAAATGCTTCAGGAGTTAGATCTTCGGAACCGCGGAATGAAGCCGAAAGTGGCACCGGCGTGCCGCGGTCGGTAAACTTGAAATCCATTTTTACATTGAGCAAATCCCCGTCCCGCACAATTTGGAACGTTTCCTCACCGATTGGATTCTCAAATTTGTGGAGAATGAACTTACCCTGCTCGGCGACAACAGCGGCCGATGGCGATGCTTGCGTTTGCGCCGGTTGGTTCTGGGCTGGTTGCGGCGGCGCTTGGGCAAGCAATGGCAGCGCCAAAATCAATGCAAAGATAAGCGCAGTAAAACTGCGGATTACCAGTTTCGCCTTCAAAAATTTCATAAGGTTGTCTCCGATTCGCAAGCGAGGATATCCGCACCCTGGCCCGGCTGCAAGGTAAGAAACGGAGGAAAACTTTGCTGGTGGCTTGATTTTGTCGCAGCGACCGCGCACCATGGCGGCGTCTAAAAGGGGAACCATGAGCGAATATTTGCGGGCTGATAAGGCAATTCCAGTTGGACGACAAGTGCGAGGAGCTGTTTTATTCTTGGGCTTGCTGATGGCCTCGATCGCGATGGTGGCGCCTGTTGAATGTGCGCAGAACGCAACGCATGCGCTAAGTTCGCCGAACGCAAAATCGCTCGACGACGCGACGAAGGCGATGTTCGGCGTGCGAACTTTTCAGCAAGCCGAGATCTCTGCGGATGGGAAATTGGCGGCGTGGGTGGAGTCACTTCCCGGCCCTGGTGGAATGCCATCGTCTGATTCCGCGATTTACGTTGCAGATTTGAAGGCGCCTGAGGCCGCCAAGCGAATTACGGCAGGTGACGGCAAAGTGGCGCACGAAGAACATGACATTGCGTGGTCGCCCGACGGCAAGAGAATTGCGTTTTTGTCTGACGCCGCGACGAGCGGGCAACTTCAGCTCTTTGTGTCGAATGTTGCGGATGGCAGTGCGAAACAATTGACGCATCTGAAAGGCTTCCTTGCGAGCCCCGCCTGGTCCCCGGATGGTAAGACGATTGCGCTGCTTTTTACCGAGAACGCCACACGCGCAGCGGGACCTTTGGTTGCTGAAATTCCGGATGAGGGCGTGGTCTCCGAGGAATTTCTCGAACAGCGATTGACGATGATAGATCCTGCTACGGCGAGGATGCGGCAAATTTCGCCGGCGGACATGTATGTGTACGAATTCGATTGGGCTCCTGACAGCAAGCGCCTGGTGGTTACCGCGGCGCATGGCAACGGCGACGACAATTGGTACATCGCTGGCTTGTTCACTATTGATGCGAACTCAGACGCGATGGCGGAGGTGATCGCAAAACCTGGCATGCAGATCGGGGTTCCGAAGTGGTCGCCTGACGGAAAGACAATCGCGTTTGTTGGCGGCTTGATGAGCGACGAGCCGATCGTCGGCGGCGAAGTTTACGTGGTACCCCAAGCGGGCGGAAAAGCCCAAAATGTGACACCGAATATGGCGGCAACTGCGAGCTGGCTTACCTGGACTCAAGATTCCAAAAACATTTTGATCGCTGAATATGTTGACGGTACGACTGCGATCCATGAAATCAGCACGGACGGAGACGAAGCCATTGGAAATACACATGACATATTTTTAAAAGGTTCAATTCTGTCCGGTGATTTCGGAATGCAGTTCTCAATTTCAAGTAATGGCCACACGCTAGCTTTTATTCAACAGTCGTTCGATAAGCCGCCAGAGGTTTGGGCCGGAAAATCGGGCGAGTGGAAACAGATCACGCATCGAAATGACGGGTTGCGACCAGCGTGGGGCAAGTCTGTGAGCCTGCATTGGAACACGGACGCCGGAAAAGTGCAGGGTTGGCTGACCTATCCGAGCGATTTTGATCCGGCAAAAAAATATCCGCTTGTAGTGCGAGTGCACGGCGGGCCGTCCTGGGCGGTCACTCCGGTGTGGCCTACGCGCTGGGATTACGTGCTCGCGCTACCTTCGCAGGGTTACTTCGTGCTGCAACCAAACCCGCGGGGGAGTTATGGACAAGGCGAAAAGTTTACGGCAGCGAACGTGAAGGATTTTGGCTACGGCGATTTCCGCGACATCATGGCGGGAGTAGATGAAGCCATAAAATCCGCACCCATCGATCCAGACCGCATTGGGCTTACAGGTTGGAGTTACGGCGGATACATGACGATGTGGGGCGTAACGCAAACAAACCGGTTCCGGGCTGCGGTAGCGGGCGCGGGGCTTTCAGACTGGCTAAGTTACTACGGCGAAAACAAAATTGACCAGTGGATGACCCCTTTTTTCGGCGCCGCTGTTTATGACGATCCTGCGGTGTACGCGAAAAGCTCACCCATTACATTTATCAAGAACGTGAAGACACCTACGCTGGTGGTGGTCGGTGATAGTGATGGAGAATGCCCGCCTCCACAGTCGTACGAATTCTGGCATGCGCTAAGAACACTTGGTGTGCCGACACAATTCGTGATTTATCCACACGAAGGTCACGAGTTTGCGGATCCAGCGCACAGCCGCGACGTAATCGAGCGGGCGGTGAATTGGTTCAATCAGTATCTACAAACTTCGCACTAAGATCCCTGAAATCTGTGAGTTTCGGCTAACCGAAGAAGAAAATTATAGCCCGCCGGATTGCCTTTTTTTTGCCTGTCTATGTGGCCAGTAGGGGTTCTAGCCCTAAAACTGTTCGCGCGTTCTATTTCCATCGATCGGTGCGGAAGGTAGTCTCAAACCATTGCCTCGCGAGTGTCCCACGAGGCGAAGAAGGAGCCTATGTCCCACTGGATCGGAACTACCTCCCCTGCAGACGCTGGAATGAATGATTTTAAGGAATGCTTGAAAAATCTTCGCGACGGCCATGCTGACGAAGCGCTTCAGCACGCGCGGCGCGCCCTTGGCATCGCTCCCAAGAACCCGTTTTACCTTTCCTATACCGGCTTGCTAGCCGCGCTCTCCGAGAAGCGCTTCGGTGATGGAGAAAGCTTGTGCCGGGAAGCGCTGGGAATGAAGCACAACCACGCGCAGTTGTATTTGAACCTGGCGGAGGTTTATTACCAGGCTGGAAGAACCCCGGAAGCGATTCAAACGCTGGAAAAAGGGTTGGTATCCGCAGGACGCGATTTTCGAATTCGCAGAGCGCTGGAAAAAATAGGGATGCGCCGGCCGCCAGTGCTTACGTTCTTGCACCGCAGCCACCCGATCAACGCGCGGCTAGGAAAATTGCGCCACCGTTTGACCGGACCACATAAAGCCGCCTAGCGCGAAGAACTGAGTCTAGGCGCTAACGCTCTCCTGCTTGCCGTACCCGGGATGAGGTCACTGGCGGGTGATCTTGTCCCGGCCCCCTTTTCTTCACAGATGTTTTCGAAAACCTAGAAACTCAATTTCTCTAGCTTTGGCCAAGTGGTAGGAAATATTGCGTACCTTTTACAGGCTGGCGGAGACGCCGGAGAAGCTCCTGTAAATCCTGATTGCGCTCGACAAAATCAATTTCCGAAGTATCCACAACGAGTAGGTTCGAGGCCGAGTAGCGAAAAAAGAAATGCTCGTAGGCGTTCGCTACCGCTTCCAAATATTCGGAGGAAATTTGCGTCTCAGCAGGATCACCTTTCTTCGAAACTCGCTTCAGCAGAACATCCGGCTTCGCTTGCAAATAAATGACGAGGTCGGGCGGGAGAATGGACGACGCAAGCATATCGAAATAACGCTCGTAAAGCTTCAGCTCTTCATTATCGAGATTCAGATAGGCAAAAATTTTGTCGCGTTCGAACAGAAAATCGCTGACCATGGGCCCCGCGGTATCCTGGGACTGAATTTGAGAGAGGCGTCGATAACGCTCATGGAGAAAGTACATTTGAGCGCGGAAGGCTGCGCCGCTTTTCTCGTTATAAAAATCAGCCAGGAACGGATTGTCCTCGCAGTCGAAAATTCGGCGAGCGTGAAGCTGTTCGGCCAACACTTTCGCAAGAGTAGATTTGCCGACGCGTATAGGACCTTCGATCACGATATGGCGAGGTGATTTGAAGCTGGGGCTGGGCGTGCTCACGCGCGAAATTATAGCAGAGGGTACAAATTGTCCCGCGGTTGGGACATCGATCAGGACTGGGAGGCTTCGTTGCTGTTGTGAGCTACCAGGATTTTGCGATTGTCGCAATGATACGAGCAAGCGAATCCACGTCATGGGTGTCGATCACTTCAGCGGGCGAATGTGAGTAACGCAAGGGCCAGCCGAGCGGGATGTCCAACGAACCGTAACGGAGGAAGGCCGAGCCGTCGTTGCCGCCGCCGGTAACACCGTACTGCACGGGAATCTGATTTGTGCGCGCGAGCTTGGTGACTTTCTCCACTAAATCGGAAGGTACGATGTTGGAGTTATCCACAGCACGTATTACAAAACCTTTGCCGATTTCGGCGTCGGCGAATCGCTTTGACTCTATCGGCGAATCGGAACTTACGAAGGTATCGATGGCAAAAACGTAATCCGGCACATGGCCTTCGGCCGCCAAGCGTTTTGCGAGTGCGGCTGCGCCGACGAGGCCCTCTTCCTCACCGGTGGACCAAACAAACGTTACATCGCGGTCTTTGAGCGGGCCGCCCAGGGCCCAGACCGCAGAAATCAGAGCGGTGTCGCCGACTCGGTCATCGAAACTACGGCCGTTTGCGCGTGTGCCGAGAAGATTTCGATATGCTTTCGGAATGGTGACGGAGTCACCGACCTTGATGCCCAGTTTTTCGACTTCGTCAATCGTGCGCGCGCCTACGTCGACACGAATTGCTTTCTCGGGTTCGCGCGGCCATTCAAATTTTGGCTCATCCCAACCATTCGGGAGTTCCATAATGCCGCCATAGTCACCGTTCGCGTTGTGCACCAGGGCCGGATGTCCGGCAAAAAAGCTGAGTTCCCCGCTGCCCCTCCATTCGACTTCCAGGCGGCCGTCTTTCGAAATAGATTTAACTTCGAAACCAATTTCATCCATATGCGCAACTACTAGAACGCTCGATGTCTTGGTTCCAGCTGCGGCCGTGCCAAGTCGCAAGATCAAGTTTCCTGCTTCGTCGGTTTGAGGTTGGGCCCATTTCGGGAGAAGCTGTTTCACCCACTCTCGGACAGGTCCTTCGTGATAACTCACTCCATAACACTCTGTCAGGCGACGCAAAATTTCTTCTGTCGGTGGCGGATTGGAAACTGGTCCCAAATCACGGTGAGACGAGCCATGGCTGACGACTGAAGACGGAGCAGGGCTAAGGTTTCCCTGCACGTAGAGTTGCAGCAGATTTTCTAAACTCGCGAGATCCGCAGTGTCGATCAATTCGGCTGGCGTGTCCGACCAGTCGGTGGCGATTCCCAGATGCGCCAATCTCGCAGGCATAGCGGGCAGCGGAAGATAACTTCGCGGAACCGGAGACGCGGAGAAATCGGTATGAATCGGTAACCTGTTAGCATCGGCCAGCTGCTTCAGTTCGGCGGCGAGACCTGCCGGCGTCCCGTTGGTTTCCTCAAGCCCGATAAGAATTCCGCTGCCGGGTTCCCGGCGTGGCGCTCTATGCATGCTCTCTGACCCCGCGACAGCGCCGCCGGGAGTGAGCCGACCAACATAAATCATCTCATCTGGCTTCATCGTGCTCAAAATTCGTTGCAGCCCACGAGCGCCAGTCCATTGCTGGACCGCGAAAGCAATCGTCAGCGTTCCCTTCACCCTCGACGGATCGATCTGACGAAGAAAATCGACAAGCGCAGCTGCGCCAAAGCGATCACCGACGGACGCCACGGCCATCTTGTGGTAGCCGAGTTCAATTGGCTGCCGATTCATCGCAATAGGGTTGAGAATGGCAACACCCGCCTTGCGAACTTCAGCGCTGGAGGTGGCGCCGATGTCGAGGTACATATTCTCAAGATCAGAAGATTTTGGAGCGTCGGTGCGGGCGCCCTGAAGATGCACGGAAAGACCCGCGACGACCCCGTCTATCCATCTTCCGTTCGCGTTTCTGATCCTCACCGGTTGGGCAGAATACAGTTCGTTGAAGATTGGAGGTAGGCCGGATTGAGGAAGGCGTTGTACACGCAAGTAACCGTCGTCGGTAATTCCGCTGACAACGAACCCCGGCTCGTCGATGGGAGTGACTAACAGGCGATTCGGCGCGCCGGAGCCGATGGTGACGATTATGTTGCCGAGATTGTCCATCTTTGGATGGAACGCTGAGATTTCATCTCGAATCTTTTCAGCGAGTTGGTCTTCATATCCGGAAATCGCAGGTGTAACAACGAAGCTTTTCAGGGATTGCTCCGTTTCGTTTCGAGGTGTCGCGAGATTCGGAGATTGACTCGTTTGCGCTGAGACGGGGCTAGAATTTGCGAGATTTAAGACGAATAGAAATGAGAACAATGCTGCAAAACGTTGGTGTCTCATACGGTTCCTTTCACTCAGCTATGAACTATCATGCGCGGCAAAGCTCGGCGAGTATTGCGTCACGGCGATCGAGAGCCATCCGGTCAACGCGTTTCAGCACCAAGGAGTAAGCGATTGCCGCAACGACCGCGAGAATCAGAAAAATGACAGCGGCCAGCCAGATTCTTCCAAATGCCCTGGCGATTACGAGTGTTACGGCAGCCAGTCCAAAAACTGCAAATTGGATGCCCAAGCTGGCAAAGACAGTAGTAGTTGATGCACGCTGTTTCCCGAAGGTTCCGTAGTCAATTTTCTTGGGTGTGTAAATTGAAAGCAGATTTCCTGCCGTTAAATTCACAAGAAGCGCGAAAGCAATGCCCGTGAGGGTCGCAACGGTTACATCCACGGACGGCGGATGAAACATGAAACATACCGCAAACCAGACCATGACTACCTCACATCCAAGCAAAAGAGCATGGCTGAGATTTTTGCCCATCAAGATTTCGCGGAACCTGACAGGGCATACATAGTAAAATTGCATGCCTACGGCATCGGCCCCGAAACAGTTGTAAACCAGGTTCGTCAGGATCAGTAAGGCGTAGGCTGCGCCAACCGGAAACGCCAAGTCCGGGGTGTGCGATAGAAAATTGCTCTGCCGCCCGGATGTCCCTGCCGGCCCCCAACGAAAAATCAAAAGAATAACCACCGGCATTATGAAGGTGAATAACATCGGTCCGCTGCGCGAAAGGTAATGAACTTCTTTTTCGAGCATCGCCGCAACCGGACTAGGAATGGCCGATATGTTCCAGCTAAGACGGAGGGCGCTTTTTTCTTTCGGTGAAGCTTTGCGCGCTGCCGCTTCACTGAGATTCTCTCCGGTATATTGCGCTCGAAGACGAACGTTAAGCAGCGAGAGAATTACCAGCGCATAAACGGATTCGAGAGCGAATGCGCCGAGCGCTGGCGCAAATGCGCCTTTCACCGCTCTGGCAATCGCAGCGGCGGCTAAGCCTGGCGGAAGCGCGCGCTCGTAAGGCAAAGCCCGCGCGGTAACTCTGGAGGCGTCAGGATGCCGGTGTTCGCCATACCGGGACATGAGCGGACCGATGAACTGGAAACAGATAATGAAGATGAAAAAAACGGCGCCCAGAATTTCGCGTGTGCGGCGTTGCGCGAGCCACCGTTCGATCCAGGCGAAAATCATACGGGCCAGAAGAACGTTGAATATCGCGAATACAAAAAGAACGAGAGCGGCCCAGAAGAAGAGGCTGGGCTGAGCAATGCCGATGCCAATAGTCAGACCGAGCAGCCAGAGACAACCTATGATGGTGGACGGGTCCAAAGATCCGTACACCAAACGGATTAAAAAGTAGGATGGAAAAGAGAGAGGAAACCGCAGCAAATTCGACGAATCCACATTTTCGCTAAATGCCGAAGCCATGAGCGGGAAAAGCTGCCAGAACAAGAACACAGGCCAGAGAAGGATCGCGATCCACTCCACATTTCCGCGAGAAACAAAGTACCAGGCAGCCACGCCCAGACCGAATGAGCCCCCCAGACCGGCAACGCCAAACATCAAAAACATGATTCCGCGGGCTACTACTTCGAGCCGCCCACGAATTGTGCGCAAACCATTGACGAAAAGTTGAAAGCGGACGCGGGCGATCGCAGCGAGCTGGCCGCGCATTGCGGGATGAGAGCTCAGCCCAGCCATGACAATTCCTGTTCGGCATGGCGTGTGCCACCTACGATACGCAGGAAAATTTCTTCGAGCGTAAGCTTTTCTCCTGGTGAAGGCAGGCCGGATCCACCGGGAGATGTACCAGCTAAGGCCGCTGCGGCTTGCGCTTCCACACCAGCGCGCAGCTCTTCGAGCGAGCCTTGAGCCACCAATCGGCCGCGATGGATGATGGCGAGGTGGCTACAAAGACGCTCGACAATTTCGAGCACGTGCGAAGTGAGAAAAATCGTGGCGCCGCGGGCAATCATGCGTTGAAGCATGGCCTTGAGTGTGCCGGATGCAATAGCGTCCACACCTTCGAATGGCTCATCGAGAAAAAGAACTCTGGGGCCATGAATGACGGCGCCAGCCATCGCTAGTTTCTTTTGCATGCCGTGGGAGTAGTCAGTGACTAGAGTTTTCGGCTGATCGGCGAGCTGCATGAAATCGAGAAGTTCGGCCGTGCGCTTGCCGGCAGTTTCCCGGCCAAGACCGTACATGCGGCCAACAAAATTCAGATATTCAGCGCCGGTTAGCCGGCCGAACAAAGCCATGCCTTCCGGCACCACGCCGATCTGGCGCTTCACGTCCACCGGATTTTGCGCGAGATCGAGGCCAAGTATTTGAATTCTGCCGGAACTTGCCGAGAGCAAACCTGTAAGCATTTTTATGGTGGTGGATTTTCCAGCGCCATTGGGGCCGAGAAAACCGAAGAACTGGCCTGGAGCAACGGATAGGTTCACGCCTTGCACGGCAACTAGCTCGCCAAAACGGCGCGTTAAGCCTTGCGTTTCAATGGCCGGAACGTCCATAGATTTTCGACTCTAACATATTCGCCGAAATACGCAGCGAGTGTACGGCCCGCAGAATCATCCAGATATTTAAATTCTTGAACTGAGGTTCTAGCGAGTGTTGATGGGGGCAACGGGCAGTGCCGATGCTTGTGGAAAGACTGCCAGGACAGCGGGCAACTCCAAGCGAAAAGTGCAGCCGCCTTCCGGGCGATTAAATCCTAGAATCGTTCCGCCATGTTCTTGCATGACGCCGTAACAAATACTGAGGCCGAGACCAGTGCCTTTGCCCACTGGTTTCGTGGTGTAGAACGGATCGAACACCTTTTCGGGATCCTGCATTCCCGGGCCAGTGTCGGAAAATTCTACGATTACGTTACTTCGCTCGCGCAACGTGCGGATCATAAGGATGCCACCGCCGCCTGTCTCCATAGCATCGACGGCGTTACTTATCAAATGATAGAAAACCTGAAGTAACTGGTTCGGGTCGCCACGAACGGCAGGAAGGACACTACGGCTTTCCAGTTCGATGCGTATGTTTTTTCCGCGCAGGTCCAGGTTGCGGAGCTGTACGGCGCCGGTGAGAACGGTGTTTAAGTCGAGCAACTGTTTTTCCGCGGGCACTTGGCGCGCGAAGCTAAGAAGATTGTTAACAAGATCTTTTGTGCGCCGGGCTTGTTCGCGGATTTTTTCTCCCAAGGAATGCGCGCGTGTGTTTTGGGGATTTTCAACCGTGAGCACATCCGCGTAACCAAGGATAGCGGTGAGCGGATTGTTTATTTCGTGCGCGGCGCCGGCGGCGAGCTGTCCAAGCGAGGCCAGCTTTTCAGACTGTACAAAGTGAGTTTGCAGACGTTTTACATTTTCGAGCGATTCCCACAAGTCGTGCACCAGGCTAGTTCGCTCCTGGTAAACCAGATGCTGCCGGTAGAAAACCAGCGACGTTCCAACGAAGAGGGTAATCAAGGTTACCATCAGCCGAAAGCGCTGAACGGGCAAAGGGGCGTCGCTGAGGAAAACATCCCACCCGGCCAGCACCAGGGCCGCGAGCACACCAAGCATAGCTAAACGGACCGGCCATTGCGTGTTCCTACGAGTGGGTGCAGGTGAGACTTCGGGTTCGAAAACCAGATCGTGAGCGACAATTCCGGTGGTTCCCAGCCATACAAATGCGGCAAGAGCAGGCAGCCGGACAAGCGAGCTACTGTAAATGGTCCGATTAAGCACGGCGACGGCTGTCAAAATAAAACCGACGATGTACAGGGAAGTCGCCCCGAAAAGGTGGCCGTAAATCTTTCGCCAGGTGCCAGTGGAGCGAAAAAACAAAAACCCAAAGCCGATCACAACGACTAAATTCTCAATCATGTAGCTGCCAATGTCGTGTGATCTGAACAAGGCGATATTGGGCGAGATTGTCTTCCATGGCATGGCGGCAAAAATATAAACGTAGAGCCAAAGAATCGAGAGAAGCATTAGATCGAGCAGACCGAAACGAAGCGTCTCGCGCATTTTCCTAGCATGAGGCGCCAAAGCCAACGCCGCCATGAATGGCACGGTATGAAGGAAAAAGAGAAGATCGATATAAAACGGAATATATCCAGTCAAGCCGGCAACTAGTTGTCCGTAAGTGAGCACCAGGATGCCCGCAAGCCACAGGGTGCAGCCGAGCGCGAGAAGCATCCAAAACGCGTTACGCCGTCGATACGGCGTGGCGGCATTCCACAGCAGTGTAGTGTTAGCAAAAAGCGGGGTCAAACAAGCGAGGAGATAGCTCAGAGCCGTTTGCGTTGAACCGCGCGGCACCAACACACCAACAACCGCGTAGCCACCAACAAAAAATAACCAGGCTCCCCAGATAAAGACGGATAACCGAGAGGATTTCACTTAGATAAGGCCCGAATTCAATTCTATCGTACGGTTACAGACACTCGGCGGCGAAGTTCAGCAAAGCATTCTAATAAATAACTGGCTAGCTCGTTCTCCGCCTGGAAGCTCCGCGCGATGGATTTTGGCTTTCTGCTGGTGGTATGCTTCAACCTTCCTAAAATTCTCTGTGTGAGGTTCACTGGATAGCAGAATTTCGAACGGGCCTATCGTAGAGCGAACTCTATTTGGTGCAGAGAATTTTTCCGGGCTCCGCAAGTAAACCTCATCTCTAAAATGAGCCGAAATCCTAAGAGACGAATCCAATGGGGAAGCTAGAGAACAGTTGCTAACGCTCTCTTCATTCCCGTGATTCGATAAAACAAGCAATTCGGTAAAAGCGCAGCGAGTGGAGACAAACATGAGTAGGGGACGCAAGATAGTAATTGGAGTGGTACTGCTGGTAGTCGCCATTGCGGCTACCGTCATGGTGATTCGCTTGAAGCATGGTGGGGGAGGCCCGGCCGGAGGGACCCCTACGGTTGAAGTGGTGCAAGTGGAGCAGAAGGATGTCCCGATTTATGGCGAGTGGATTGGCACGCTCGACGGATTCGTAAACGCCGACGTCAGGGCACAGGTTACGGGCTACTTACTGCGGCAGGGTTACCAAGAGGGCGCATTCGTCAAGCAGGGCCAATTGCTCTTCGAGATTGACCCGCGACCCTTTCAGGCAGCACTCGATCAAGCCGAGGGTCAGTTGGCGCAGGCCACAGCAAATCTGGCCAATGCCAAAGCAGTGCAAGGCAGAACTCAGCTCGATGTGGAACGTTACACTCCGCTAGCCAAAGAGCAGGCGGCAAGCCAACAGGATCTCGATAATTCCGTTCAAAATAACTTGGCTGCCAAGGCTACCGTGGCGACATCTGAGGCGGCAATCAAGACCGACGAAGCGGCCGTCGAAACAGCCAGGATCAATCTCGATTTCACTCGCCTCATTGCGCCGATCGACGGCATCGCCGGGCAGGCCCAGCTTCAGGTGGGTGCCTTGGTAAGCCCGAGCAGTGGAGTTGTGACTTCGGTTTCCACCGTGGATCCTATCAAGGTTTTTTTCACTGTCAGCGAGAGCGAGTATCTCGATTGGAACAAACGGTTCCCGACCGAGATTAGTCGGCAAGCAGCGGACAAAAGTCTGCGCCTCCAACTGATTCTGGCGGACGGTTCAACCTATCCGCGCGACGGCACATTCTACTTCGCGGACCGCCAAGTGAATGTGGGCACCGGGGCAATTCGGATCGCTGGGCTATTTCCCAATCCGGGGAATATTCTGCGTCCCGGCGGCTACGGCAGAATTCGAACGGCCGTCCGAGTACAAAAGGATGCCTTGTTAGTGCCGCAGCGTGCAGTGTCCGAGCTGCAAGGCAGCTACGAGGTGGCGGTTGTGGATAGCGAGAACAAGGTGAGCATACGGACAGTCAAGGTCGGCGACCGTGTCGGCTCCTTCTGGATTATCGCTGATGGACTGAAGCCAGGAGAACGCGTGGTGGCTGAGGGAGTGCAGAAAGTGCGTCCCGGTGCGCAAGTAAACCCGAAACCGTACGTGCCGAATAGCGCGACGGCGCAGGCAAGGTAAAGGCCATGTCCAAATTCTTCATCAACCGCCCAATCGTCGCGATCGTGATTTCAATTGTTATGGTAATTCTCGGCACGATCACGATCGTCAGCTTGCCTGTTGCCCAATTTCCGAACATTGCCCCGCCAGAGGTTCAAATTCAAGCAACCTACGTCGGAGCGGATGCGCTGACGCTGGAGCAATCGGTAGCCACTCCGATCGAACAGCAAATGAGCGGCGTGGACAACATGAACTACATGTATTCGTTGAACGCCACCGCCAATGGCGGCATGACCATGATCGTGGATTTCGATGTGAAGACAGATCCGAACACGGATCAAATTCTCGCACAGGCGAGAGAGACGCAGGCAGCTTCGCAACTTCCGATCGATGTTACGAACTACGGAATCACGGTCCAGAAATCGGTGACATCACCACTGATGCTAATCACGTTGTACTCGCCTAACGGAACGTACAACGCGGACTTCCTCGCCAACTACGGCTACATCAATATTCATGATCCGTTGTCGCGTTCCACCGGCATCGGGAACGTGCAGATCTTCGGCGCCGGGCAATATGCGATGAGATTGTGGGTGAAGCCAGACCAATTGGGCAAGCTGGGCATCACCGTTACCGACATCATCAATGCAATCCAATCGCAGAACACGGTAAACCCCGCGGGACAGGTGGGTGGCGAGCCAATTCCCAAAGGGCAGGAGTACACCTACGCAGTTCGCGCGCAAGGTCGATTGATTTCCGCCGATGACTTTGGACAGATCGTGGTTCGTGAGACGCCGGATGGCGGAGTAGTCCGCGTGAAGGATGTAGCGCGAGTGGAACTCGGATCGCAGGATTACTCGGTAATGGGCCGGCTGAACGGCAAGCCGGGAGCGATCATCGCAGTTTACCAATTGCCGGGCTCGAACGCTGTGGACGCGGCTAACGGGGTGAAGAAATTGATTGCCGGAATGAAGCAGACATTCCCGCAGGACATGGATTATGTGATTTCTCTGGATACCACGAAGGCGGTGACGTCCGGCATCAAGGAGATTGTCGAAACGCTTCTGATCGCGATCGTACTGGTGATCCTGGTGGTGTACATCTTCCTGCAAAGCTGGCGTGCGACACTGATTCCGATGTTGGCAGTGCCGGTGGCCTTGGTCGGAACATTCATCTTTTTCCCGCTGTTCGGTTTTTCGATCAACACACTTTCTCTGTTGGGGCTTGTGCTGGCCATTGGATTGGTGGTGGACGACGCAATCGTGGTGGTGGAGGGTGTCGGGCGGCATATCGAGGAAGGCCTCTCTCCCAAAGAAGCGGCCCTTAAGGCGATGGACGAGTTAAGTGGGCCAGTAGTCGGAATCGCGTTGGTGCTCTCCGCCGTGTTTGTTCCAACGGCGTTTATTCCCGGAATCACCGGCCGTCTCTATCAGCAATTTGCGGTGACCATCGCCATTTCCGTGCTCCTTTCCGCTTTCAACGCGCTTACTCTGAGTCCGGCACTGTCGGCTCTTTTGCTTCGGCCCAAGAAAGAGACCAAGGGACCGCTGGGAAGGTTTTTTGCCTGGTTCAACAGATCGTTCGAGAGCGCGACAGACGGTTATGTACGGTTGTCCGGCGCGCTGATTCGCAAGAGTGCAATCGCACTCGTGCTACTGGCAGTGTTCTCAGGGGCAGCGGCATTTTTTGCTTCACGCGTGCCATCCAGCTTCCTGCCCGACGAGGATCAAGGCTATCTTTTTGTCAACTTGCAACTCCCCAACGCATCCTCAATGCAACGTACAGACGAAGCTGCGCGACAGGTCGAGAAAATCCTGGCAGACACTCCCGGTGTGAAGTACACGTCGACCGTAATAGGCTTTAGCCTGCTGAGCTTTGTGCGAACCAGCTACAACGCGTTTTTCTTTGTCACGCTGGATGACTGGGACGAGCGGAAGTCGAGAGCGGAACAGTTTCAGGAGATCAAGACGCGGCTGAACCAGAAATTGAGCCAGATGCCGGAAGCAATCGCGTTTGACTTTTCACCGCCGGCGATTCCAGGAGTGGGAACTTCGGGAGGATTTACATTTGTTCTCGAGGACCGGGCCGGGAAGGAGGTGGAGTTTCTCACCCAGAATCTGAACACGTTCATGGCGGCGGTGCGTAAACGTCCCGAGATCGGTTTGCTGGGCACCACCTATCTGTCCAACGTGCCGCAGCAGTTCGTGACGGTGGATCGCGACAAGGTGATCAAGCAGGGGGTGAGCATCAGCGACGTCTATAAGACCCTTCAATCATTTATGGGCGGATTTTTTATCAACTATTTCAACCGGTTCGGCCGGCAATGGCAGGTGTACATCGAGGCAGAAGGCGAATACCGAACACGGGCGGAAAACGTTGGGCAGTTTTACGTCCGAAACAATCGGGGAGAAGATGTGCCGCTTTCCGCTCTGACAAAATTCGAGGCCCAAACCGGTCCAGAATTCACCATGCGATTCAACGAATATCGCGGCGCTCAAATTTTCGGGAGCGCGGCACCGGGCTACAGTTCCGCGCAGGCGATGAAAGCGCTGGAAGAAGTATTCGCTCAGACCATGCCCCGGGACATGGGCTACGACTACAAGGACATGTCGTTTCAGGAAAAACTGGCGCAGCAAGGAGTCTCCCCCACCGTTGTGTTTGCGTTTTCCCTTTTGTTCGTCTTTCTGATTCTAGCAGCGCTCTATGAAAGCTGGTCGCTGCCATTCAGCGTGCTACTCAGCACGCCGGTAGCGGTGTTCGGCGCCTTTGCAACGCTCTGGTTAAGGCGCACAATCGCCGGATGGTTTTATCCGCCCTACATGGTGCAAATCGAAAGCGATGTGTATTCACAGATTGGGCTGGTAATGCTGATCGGACTAGCGGCGAAAAATGCGATTTTGATCGTGGAGTTCGCCAAAGACGAATACGAGCAAGGCAAACCGCTGGTAGACGCTGCGCTGGCGGGTGCAAGGATCCGGCTTCGACCGATCTTGATGACGTCATTCGCGTTTATCCTGGGTAGCGTACCTCTGTGGATAGCCACGGGAGCCGGGTCTGTGGCGCGTCAGATCATCGGTACGACGGTCATTGGAGGAATGCTAGCAGCCAGCGCCATCGCCATATTTCTGGTTCCGGCGATTTTCTATCTGGTGGAGAAATGGTCGGGCGCCGGCAAGGAGCCGGCCCCCGGAGGAGTTCAACCAACGCCCGCGCCAGCGGAGGGAGACTGACATGAACTCCCGATCGAATCGCACGAAAGCCGCTTCAGCGCGAATCATGACAAAGCTGCAACCAGTAATTTCGCTGTGCCTGAGGTCAGTTCTTGTTTCGAGTTTGGTTGGCGGATGCGCGGTCGGTCCGAACTACCATAAGCCTGCAGTGCAGATTCCAAGCACGTATCACGATACAAACGACAACACGCCGGTTCCGCCTCAAGCCGCCTCCTTCGCAGATTTGCCCTGGTGGCAAGTCTTCCAGGATCCGCAACTCCAGGAACTGATCCGTATAGCGCTGAAACAAAATTACGACTTGCTGCTCGCCACGGAGCGCATCAATGCCGCGCGCGCTCAGGTCGCAATTACGCGCTCGAGTCTCTTCCCTCAGGTACAAGGAGGCGCCAATTTCGTAGGTGGCAAGGAGCAATTTTTCCCGGAGAAAGCAAATTTATTGGAGCTGGCGGCTGACGCAACATTCCAGGTCGATTTATTCGGCCAGTTGAGACGCGCCACGCAAGCGGCCCGTGCCAGACTGCTCGCGACAGAGGAAGCTCAACGCACCGTTACGCTGACACTCGTGAGCGACGTGGCAAGTGCATACTTCCTACTCCTTCAACTGGATCTTGAACTCCAAGTCACGAAAGATACGGTAGAGACGCAGGAAGGTTCGGTTAAGCTCACTTCGCTGCGACTGGACCATGGGGTAGCCACGAAGCTCGACGTACTTCAGGCACAGCAAGTGCTGGATACTGCCAACGCGCAGATTCCCGACCTGGAAAGGCAAATTGGACAGGCGGAAGATGCGATACACATTTTGCTCGGCGATTACCCGGGACCCGTAAAGCGCGGACTCAAATTGCCGGAACAATTTATTCCTCCGGATGTGCCAGCAGGCCTGCCTTCCTCGCTGCTCGCCCGGCGCCCGGATATTCGTCAGGCTGAGCAAAATCTGATCGCTGCCAACGCTGAAATTGGCGTCGCCAAGGCAGCCTTCTTTCCGCAAATTTCTCTCACCGGAGGGGGCGGCGGCGCATTGGGACGCAGCAGCGCTTTTTCGAGTTTGATGGGCTCGCAGACCGCAATCTGGTCTTACGGCGCGAGTGTGACTCAACCAATTTTTACCGGAGGCGCCCTTCGCGGGAATCTTCACCTGACCGAATCGCAACACCAACAGGCTTTGCTCTCCTACAAACAGGCCATTCAACAGGCCTTCGGAGATGTGTCGGATGCCTTGATCGGCTACCAGAAACTCCGTGAAGTTAGAGTGCAACAACAGCAGGTGGTAGCGGATTTGGCGGAATCGGTCCGGCTTTCAGTAATGCGCTATCGCGGAGGCACTACCAACTATCTGGAAGTGCTGGACGGCCAGCGGTCGCTCTATTCCGCAGAGCTTACGCTGGCGCAGGCACGAGGAAGCGAGTATCAAAGTCTGGTGCAGCTTTATCGAAGTCTTGGCGGAGGTTGGCAGCAGTAGTTTTTCTCAACCTGGTTTTGGCGCGAAGTTAGGAAAACCACCCTGGTAAATAACTGGAGCACTCGGTTAATCTGACGCCGCGGAAGCATTGGCAGGTTGAGACGGCGACATTTCACGAGCGAGTGTCCGCCGGGAAACTAGAAAATCGAGGAACTGTTGGGTGCCGTCTCCAGATTTTGTCGATAATGTAACCACTTTCATACCAGGACGCACCGCTTGAATATTACGGATCGCGGTAACAGCATCGAATTCCACGGCTTCGGCCAAGTCAGCTTTCGTAATAACAGCAACGTCTGCGCTGTTGAAAATCGTAGGGTACTTTAGAGGCTTATCCTCACCTTCCGTTACTGAGAGTAGAACGAGCCGGAGATCCTCGCCAAGATCGTAGGAAGAAGGGCACACAAGGTTGCCAACATTTTCAATGAACAGGAAGTCCAGCTCTTCCACCTTCCAACCTTCCAGCGAGCGCTCAACCATTGCGGCCTCGAGATGACACACGGTTCCGGTGATGATCTGTTTCACGGGAGCCTGGCTGCGAGCGAGACGCGCGGCATCGTTTTCCGTGGCAAGGTCTCCGACTAGCGCAGCTACGCGAAATTGCTGGCGAAGTAAGGTGAGCGTCTTCTCCAAGAGAGCAGTTTTCCCGGCGCCGGGGCTAGACACCAGACTCACGACAAAAACTCCTGCTTCGCGAAATCGCTCGCGAAGCGCACGGGCAACGATGTCGTTCTGCTTGAATACGTTTTCTCTCACCTCAATGATGCGAGTCTTTGAGTTCACTCCTCCACCTCTAGGCCGACGACGAGCAGCTCTTTACCTTTCACCACCTCACCCGTCGGAGTACCGCACATGGAGCAGCAGAATAATTGCGTTGAATGGACGGGGCGCTGCGCACCGCACTTCCGGCAGAAAACCAGGACCGGTACTTCTTCCACTTGGAGCTGCGAGCCCTGCAACGGCGTATCCTCACAAGCCATTTCGTACGACGAAAGTAGCGCCTCCTTTACGACACCTGAGAGAAGTCCCAGGCGGAGGTGCACAGCCTTAATTTGTACACCGCCTCTGCGGTCTGACTCTTCCTGAGCCAGCTCAACAATACTCATCGCAATGGAAAGTTCGTGCATGATTGCTTTATGAAGAAATCTCCAGTTTTGAGTTCAACGTGTCGAATTGGCCGAACGATGCAAGCGCGGCCCGAAATATTGATGTGGCGTAAGCAATTAATGTCCAACTCGCGGACTAACGCTCGCCTTTCACATCATGTTTTTGGTCGGTATTGCTGGTCGATCCACAGCGGAAGTCTTGCTTTGTTTTATTCATTAGAAAACTTCAGTAGTGTCCCAACATTGTGCCTCTTGCCTTCCGTAAATTATTGATGAGAAATGCATAAGCGGCAAATTCTTTTGGTCTCGATTTGAACTCGGTTCTGCGACCCTGCGGAGCATAGCTTCGTGGGGGGCATCGATGAACCGAGGCAAGCTGGTGTTTGCGCAACTGATGCAACATCTTCCGTTGACCACCTTTCGTCGTTGCGTCGCCCGCTATCGAGGCGCGTTCAAAGTGAAGTCCTTCTCGTTCCTGGATCAATTCCTGTGCATGGCGTTCGCTCAGTTGACCTTTCGGGAGAGCCTTCGAGACATCGAAGTATGTCTCCGCGCGCAAAATTCCAAGCTCTATCATCTCGGGATTCGTTCGGCGGTGGCTCGTAATACGCTGGCCAATGCCAACGCTGTGCGCGACTGGCGCATCTATGCTGATTTTGCGCAGAGCCTGATCGGCATCGCCCGGCCGTTGTATGCGCAAGAGTCCTTCGGCGTCCATCTGCAAGAAACCGTCTACGCGCTCGACACCACGACTATCGATCTGTGTCTGTCGGTATTTCCGTGGGCGGTATTCCGCACGGCCAAGGCAGCCATCAAGCTGCATACACTGCTCGATCTGCGCGGCAACATCCCTACCTTCATTCACATCAGTGAGGGCAAGGTGCACGAGGTCAACATCCTCGACCAACTGCTGCCCGAGCCCGGCGCCTTCTACATCATGGATCGTGGTTTCCTCGACTTCGAGCGCCTCTATCGCTTTCACCAAGCCGGCAGCTTCTTCGTGACCCGCGGCAAGTCGAACCTCAAGGTCCAACGCCGCTACTCGCATCCGGTCGATCGCAAGACGGGGTTGATCTGTGACCAAAGTGTCGTCCTTACTGGCTTCTACTCGCACCAAGGCTTCGAGGCACCGCTGCGCCGCATTCGCTTCAAGGACCCCGAAACCGCCAAGACCCTGATCTTTCTTACCAACAACTTCGTCTTGCCAGCATTTACGATCACCGAACTATACCGCTGCCGCTGGCAAGTAGAGCTCTTCTTCAAATGGATCAAGCAGCATCTGCGAATCAAAGCTTTCTTCGGAACTTCGGAGAACGCGGTCAGGTCACAAATCTGGATCGCCGTCTCTGTCTACGTTCTGGTCGCCATCGTCAAAAAGCGATTGCATCTCTCGGCCAGCCTGTATGAAATCCTACAGATCCTCAGCCTGACCATGTTCGAGAAAATCCCGCTGGATCAACTACTTGCACAAACGATCAGCGACGAAATTCAACCGGTTTCCGATAACCAATTGATTTTGTTCGCATAACGTTGGGACACTACTGAGAAAACTTGTCTCCTCAGGGCCTAGAGACTTGACTGCTGGCGGACGCAGTCTCGTGCGAACTTTTCTCCCAGCCAATTCCCTGCCAACCAAGGAAAATACGGAGGAATTTTGTGGAGTAAACGGGGAATAGGATTCCCTGATAACTAAGGTGTGGCTTGCACGATCTGAAGAATCTCTAGAGCACAGCAGTAACGGCGGTACCGGCCGCAGCGAACACGGATGACATTTCGACGCGTGCCAGCGGCAGGAAACTGTTCACCACGCGAGCATCGAACTGTGTGTTACTCGCAGCTAATAATCGTCGTTCGGCTTCTTCGAACGGCATCCCCTGGCGATAGGGCCGCGTGGACACCATCGCGTCGAAAGCATCGATCACGGACACGATGCGCGATCCAATGGGAATCTCTTCGCCTTTCAGTCCGCCAGGATAACCAGTGCCATCGTAATTCTCATGATGATGCAAAATCATCAAGCTGGCGTGCTCCATTCCGGGAACTTGGCGCAAGACCGCCCAGCCGTACTCCGGATGCTTCTTCATGAGTTCGTATTCTTCAGCTGTTAGTTTGGCGGGCTTATTCAAGATGGCATCTGAGATGCCGATTTTGCCGATATCGTGCAAAAGCGCGGCAACTTCGATATCGCCCAAACATTCACGATTCAGTCCAAGTTCCCCAGCCACATGCAGAGCCCATTCCGCCAAGCGCGTGCTGTGAACTCCGGTATTTAAATCCTTCAAGTCTAGGAGTTGATTGAAAGCACAGATCAGAGAACTGCGCAACGCACTCAGCTGCTCTTCTATCAGCTTTAGGTGAAGAGATGGAGGGGCCCAGTTATGCGCGAGTTTCGGCAAAGCGCTCGAAGAAATTGTGGGTACCGCCGTGATGCTCGCCGTTTGAGCAAGTCGCTCAGGGGTGCCCATTCGTTCGATGGCGTCTATCGGCATCGGCCGCTACTGGAGCAAACCCTGGATGGGATGTAAGGATGACAAAGTGCCATAAACGTCCAGGCGTCCATAACCCATGTTTAGGCCAATCCACTTCGCGTGAGAGATCGCCCAAGCCGCTTGGTTTTGGCCGAACGCGGATTGCATGCTAATGATCAATGACGAAGTTCCGGCAACCATAGGGGAGCTGAACGAAGTCCCCCAACCTGCGGCGTATGTTGCGAACGGATAGGTTGTGATTATGCCTTCGCCTGGTGCGGCAACCCACACGATCTGATTCCCGTAGTTCGAGAAGCTCGAACGCTGGTCTTCGTTATTCGTGGAAGCCACACCCATTACATTCTGCAAGCCGGCTGGATAAACCATCTCTTCCTTGCCATCGTTGCCGGAGGAAGCTACGCAAATGACGTTTTGGCTGTTGGCATAGTTGATAGCGTTCTTCAATTCAGTTGAACTGGTTGTCAGATCAAAACTCATATTGATAACGTTCGCATTGTTCTGCACCGCGTAGTAAATCGCGGCCAGAATATTCGAAAGAGATCCGCTTCCGTTCGCGCTGAACGCTTTCAGAGGCAGGAGTTTTGCAGTTGGCGCGACCAGGTGAATGACTCCCATCACCATGGTTCCGTGTCCGAAGGCCTCGTACTGCGAACCGTCCAACATCGCAGCGGTGTGCTGGTCAAGCATTGCTGCTGTGTGCTGATTCACATAAGCTGCCGCGCAAGTCTCACAGGGGGGCGGTGCGGACATGGAAATGTCATTCAGTTCTGAACCGCCTGGCTGATTCCGCGTAAAGTCGTACCCTAACAGTAAAACGCCCCGAAGGGCCGGATGGTTGGGGTCCACACCCGTATCAATGTCGGCGACTATTCCCGCACCGCTCACCCCAAAAACACTCTGAGCTTGCGCCACACGAACGATTTGAGCTGCCGGCTGATTCACATATCCGTCGGTTACAGTGTTCCCGTAGTAGTTCACCGGAGTTGTATCCCACAAACCCTGGGGAGGCGTGGAAGAACTCGTCTGATTGGTATTATTTGGCGGGATCACCAGCGCCTGGTCGGGTTCAGCGTCAAGTATTCCGTCGACAAGCCGAAGGAGACCCGCAAGGAGTTGCGGCAGAAGACCCTGAACCGGCCTGACCAAGAAAACTTGGTTCAAGTTGCCATCGAGATTGCCCACCACCGTACAACCATTGGAAAGGCATGCAACCTGCAGCCCGGCGAGACCGAGGTTTGTTCGCACGATGACTCCCGGTTGCGGACTAAGGACGTTGGACAAGACTTGCCCGACGTTTAAGAGCAAGCCACCAAGGAGTCCCTGGGCGCTAGCAGCCTGGCCCCAGAAACCCAGCGAAAGAAGAACCAAGAGCCCAATTAGTCTAAGTCTCTTCATGGTGACTAATACTCCTTTTGCGTGTCGGCCAGTAGCCCTGTTACCGTGAAACTTCGTCTAGTTTCAGTCTGGTCCTGACGATGTTTCCAGGCAATGGTACAAACGGCTACTTGTCGTACTGTTCGCATCAACCTTTCGTTCTAGTACGTTTTTTCTTCGTTTTAGATCTTCTACTAACCTTATTAAAATCAGATGACTCCGGAATCTCCTCGCCTTGGCTGAAGGTTGGCTCAATCAAGCGAAGGCTTACTTCTCTTCCGCCGGGCAGGGTAACCATTAGCCGGAAGCCCCCATCCAAAGAACACTCCATCTGGAACTCGCCAAACAACGTGGTTACCGATTGCGACAGGACTCGCCGACCCTTCATCAACGCGACCTGCACCCGTGATATCCGCTCGTTCGGATCAGCTGAATTAAGTATCTGGCCAACAAGAAGGACCTTTTCTGAGTCCGTTTGCGGCTCAATCCGAATATCGATCCGGTAGGTATTAGCGCCGTAAAGCATTTGGCGCGCGACACTTCCGGACGATCTCACTCCGGCGAAAGCGGGACTGCGGAAGCTATCGAAAAGCAACGCAGCAACTTCATGCTTCGCAGAGCGCGGCCGACCGCTACGCTGGTTTGCGAAAGTCGCATTTACCGTCCGAACAGCGCCGTCGGATGGTTCGTACGCCGACTCGCGTCGCGCCGTCTGTTGCAAACGCCGCCACAAGTTCAGCTCCCTCAGGCACTCCGAACAACCGCTTTGCACGTGGCTTTGCATCTTGGCCTTTTCGTCCTCCCGAATCACGTTTCGTGCGAAATCAACCCATTTTTCCAGCGAAAAGTGTCGCATCCCTGTCCCCCCGATTTGAATTCGTGGCCTCGACCGGCTGAAAGACCCGTTCCCTTTATGCACCACCAACTCATAAGGGTAGGCACACCAGCAAAAAATATAGGGGGCACTAAGAAAAGTTCCTGCTGTTAAACGGAAGAAACCCTGCCAGTTAGGGTAAAAGGAGCCCAATGGTAGGGGTGTGGATAGCGTTCGCGCAATTCAATCATCGCCCCTTGCAGGGCGGAAGCCTTGTCATTCGTGCCCTGTAAGCGGCGATAGAAGCACGTCATAAAATCAGCGGTGCTCTGGTCGTGAACGTCCCACAAACTCAACAGCAGGGACTGCGCCCCTGCGTAGAGAAGACCGCGAACCAAACCAAGTAATTCATCTCCTGGAGTGACAACGTTCATCCCCGTGGCACAACCGCTCAGGGTCACCAATTCCGCATTCAGCTTGAGCTGATAGAGATCGTAAAGACTCAGGTATGCGTCCCCGAGGCGGATCCCGGAAAACATGGGATTATCCTGTCGAAATCTGCCATGTGTGGCGATGTGTATCACGCGGCTTTGCTGACCCTTTTCTCGCAAGGCGTGCTCGTTAGCAGCGGGACCTATGATCAATTCTGCTTCGGGCAAGGTAGCTGCGACCGCACGGACTTCCTCCAGAATTAGTGGAGCCTGAGCATCGGGAACTCCCAGGACCAGCGATTTCCCGGTGGTTTGCGCGGGCTTTCCCTGGCAATGAGCAAAGACACTAGCGCTTGGCGCATAAGAAATTGTGAAGGAGTCAATGAGGTATCCGTTGCCGTCCAATAAAGCGTGAAAGGGAAGATAATGCAGCACACCATGCGGCACTATAATCAAGTGTCTCACCAGCAAGTAAGCGCGAACTGGCGCCAAGAGTTCTTCGTAAAGCTGGCGCAGGTGCGCTTGCACCACACCGAGCAGGGATTTCCCAAACGTATGTGTGTATTCCGCGCCCAGCTTGAATTTCGAAATCTGGAAGTGAAACAATCGCAGTAGGTTGACCGCGCGCGAAACCGGCGTAATCGGCACAATTTTCAGCTCTTCGTGCGTCAAAACCACAGCAACAAATTGATCGTTCACACTGAAATACTCCACCAACGCAGCCTGCGGAGGTAAGCACGCGCGGATATTTTCCAGCGAACTTATCGCCGGACCGTGGCTCGCGTTCTCCTCCGACTGTGGCAATTCACGCAACACATGCAACAGTTCGTTTTCATGTGCGAGAGCTTGTTTCTGCAACTCTTCGATCCGATGAGGTGATGGCGTTTCCGCGCGCAATTGCTCAATTTCAATGCGACGGTAATACCAGTTGAGTTCCTCGCGCATTTCCCGGATGCGCCGCACCAGTTCGCTCTGGCCCGCGTCGGCAGGCCGAAGCGAGGGTCCGGAGCGCTTCAGAAGTTCCGCCAGACTGCGCGATTTCGCCAGTTCGATATAACCGAAAGATTCTTCCGCCGCATTCGATCTTTCCGCGATCAAGCATAAATCGACGAGACTTTCGTAAACCTCCAGCCGATTCTTCATGAACGCTATCTTTAATTCTTCGCCTCGCAGGCTACTTCGAAGGGTCTCCAGGAACTGCCTGGCCTTTTGGAAAGAATCGTATGCGCTCGGAAGATCTCCGGAAACCTGCTGAATCTGACCCGTCAGAAAATGGGCCTGATAGCGAAGTACGGGAGCCTCCAAATGCGCGAGCTGATCAGTCGCCTGAGAGGATTCTGCTTGTGCAGCCGCGAATTCCCCGGTTTTCAGAGACAGCCGCGCGAGCAGCAGATGACAAAGGACGGATTTGCCCGGCAGCAAGGAGCCGTCGAAAAATTCGGCGGCTCCGGAACAGAGCCGTCGCGCTTCAAATAGTCTTCCTTCATTGTAAAGAACCACCGCTTGGTACAAATCCATCAGCCAGGGCCATACCAGATTTTTTTCGCTGACAAACTTCGCGCGTGCTCTCGCAAACAGATCCAGCGCGCCCAACGCTTTCCCCAGTTGGCTCAATGCCATGGCTTCATAGGCCTGGCATTTTGCTTCTTCATACCCCATTCCTAGTTTCTGGAAACGCAAATATCCGTCGTGAGCCGATTCCTTCGCTTCCGTGCTGAGGTTCAATTCCAGATATATTTCCGCCAGATCGAGATAGCACAGCGCCAGAACGTGGGCATCTCCATTTTTCTCGCACTCCACGCGAGTGGCACGCAACATTTCGATCGCCCGGCTGTATTCACCCCGAAGATAGTAAAGGTATGCAATGTTGTAGTCGCTTTGCGTTACCAGTAGTGTCATGCCGTGGCTGACACACATTTCTCTCGCGCGCTGGTATGTCGCCAGTGCCCGTGAAAAATCATTCAGAGTAATCAGGCAGACCGCCATGTTGTATAGCGCGACGGCCAGGCCTTCGGAATCGCGAAAAGGCAGCAACATCTCGTACGCGCGCTCGTAGCAAGCTAAACCCTCTTCGAAACGGTCCTGCCGATGGTAAATGTTCCCAACATTGATCTCGACATGTGCCCAACGTTTGTCGTCATTCAATTGCCTGAAGATTTTCTTGGCATCTTCCGCTGCGCTAAACGCCTTGTCGTATTTTCCCAGCAGGATGAGGGGTTGAATGGAAGGAATCAGCGTGCGGGCTTCTTCCTCGGGATTGTGGATTTCCCGAAAAATACGCAAAGCCTCGCCGTGAAACTCTAGCGCCTGCTGATTGTCTCCAAGCATGTAAAGGGCATTCGCTTTGGAGCGCAGACTCCGACCCAGAGCTTCATTGTTTCTCAATCGTCGCGCGATAACTACGCTGGCTTCCGCTAAAAAGAGAGCTTCGTGGGGATCTTCGCGCAACTTGCTGCGAACAATTTCATTGAGCTGCCGGACTACCGCGTCATCAAACAGCCGCCGGTGAGCGACAATGAATTTGTTTCGGCTGGATCCGGTCTTAAGACCTGCCAGTTCGCGGAGCGACCGCTCGGAGAGAGGCTGCTTCTTTTTCTTCACTTTCACGAGAAACCTGCTTCCAGCAGCCGTTTCCGCAGTCGTTCCAGGCAACGCTGCCGGATGAAACCAATGGATCCCACCGCAATTCCAAGCGTCTCGGCAATTTCTTGATAAGGACGAGCGGGTTCGTCGTAGAAGAGCATGCGCACTAAGTGGCGGCAGCGTGGCGATAGTTCAGACATAGCCTGCCGTAGACCTTGCTCGGCTTCCGCCTCTCGCAGAATTTCCTCCGCGCGAGCCGGCGTGCTCTGTTTCAATTGTTTGTCAGTCGGATCTGAAACCTCGGTGCGACTCTCCTGTTGTTTTCTGTGGAAGCATTTGTGCGCGGTAATCTGCATGATCCACTTCGGCAAAGCTTTCACTTTGCGCAGCTTGGGCAACTCGGACAATAAGTCCAGACAAACGGCCTGAAAAATATCGGTCGATTCATCTGCGGAGAAGCCATATTTTAGAGGAATCGAAAAAATGAGGTTCTTATACTTGGAGATCAACGCGCACCAAGCCTCTTCTTTCCCGCCGATGCATTCGCGGACAAGACGAGTGTCCGGCCACGCGGCGCGCACCTCATCAAGCGTCTGGTTTTTAAGGAGAATGTTGCGGCTCGCGTTCACTTTATTGGACGTAAAGCTGTTCGATATTCCACAACGCGTAAGGGACCAAAATCCCCGGCCGGAAATTTCCCACTCGGTTGGCCGCCGCCACCAAAATGTTCGGACTCACAAGACAAATCACAGGAAGCTTTTCAGCCACGATTTCCTGGACGCGGTCGTATAGACGCTTTCGTTTCGCATAGTCCAGTGTGACTAGTTGCTGCTGCATCAGCCCATCCATTTCGGATTCCCATGGTGTCGCGGGTTTGTCTTGATTCGGATGCCAGAGATGAGTTTCACCGCTTGATAGCCAGACATTCATCTCCGACGTTGGATCGGCATCGCCGCTTACCAATCCCATCACCGCGGCTTCATAGTTGTAGCTATTCTGCAGCCGGTCCACCATCGCGTGAAACTCTAGCGGAACTACCTGTACTGACATTCCGATTTGGCTCAAATCGTCTTGAATGATCGTGGCCATCTTCATGCGTTGCGCATTCGAAGAGCTGGTGAGAATCGAAAATTCGACAGGATTGCCGTGAGGATCTACCAGGGCTCCGCTGTTCCAGGAAAAACCGGCGGACTGCAAGAGCTCGCGTGCGTGTTCCAGTGACCGCGCCGGATGGGCTATTTTGTCGTCTACCCACAGTTTGTTCCCTGGGGTGACTTGATCCCAAATCGGAGCCGCGCGCCCACCGTAAACCAGCCGAACGATTCCGTCGCGGTCAATCGCCGCCGAAATGGCCTGCCGGAAACGTACATCCTGAAACCAAGTCTGCTTTTTCGCAATTTCCGGAAGCCCTTTCAAGGCTAAGTCGTTCAGATTGAAAAATAAGAAGTTGTACTCGAGCCCCGATCCAAGATCGTCGAGGTGATAACCCTTCACCGATTGCCGTTTCTGCAACACGGCGAAATTTTCCGCGCTGAATCGGCTAAGTACGTCGGTATCTCCGGATTGGAAACGGATGACTTGCGCGTCCTCACTGGGAACGAACAGAAATACTACTTCCTTCAGATACGGCAATCGGTTCCCGGCATGGTCTGCCTTCCAGTAATACGGATTTCGTTCGAGCACCACGTGCTGGCCGGGAACGTATTCCTTCAATCGAAATGGGCCAAGTCCAGCGAATTGGTTCGGCGCCATGGAAAGACTCCCAACTTGTGAAAAGCTGCCGTTCCGATAACTGCTTTCCAACAGATGTCGCGGCAGAATCGCGACGCCATCGAACAATCGCTCGGCGGCGGCATAGGGCTGGGCCAGTTCAAAGCGGACGGTGTAGGAATCCACCTTCACGACGACGATCGGCTTTCCGCCCACTACCAGCAAGTCCCGCTGCGAAGAATCGACCTTTTCATCCAAGTAAACCTGAAAACTAAAGATCACATCATCCGCGGTGAATGGCTCACCATCGGAAAAGTGCAACCCGTGCCGAAGTTCCAGAGTGTATTGCCGGCCGTCGCGGGAAACGTTCCACGACTTTGCCAAGGACGGTTCCGTTTTCAACGACCCGCGATTGATGTGGATGAGATCAGCGGTCAGACAACGAATCACGTCTCGGGAGGTCTCATCCTCTGCGAGCGCTGGATTAAGCGTCTTGGGTTCGGAACGCAGGGCAACTACTAGTCGTCCGCCCACGTGGCCCGGGGCGCCGTCCGCGATCATTCGTTCTTCGCCTGCTTGCCAGGACCGAGCCGGCGAGAAAGGGCAAGCGCTGGCGATTGCTATCGCGAGGACGAGGCATTTCACCCAAGAATAGTTCTTCCCCATACCATAAATTCTTACAGAGATTTAATCGTTTTTATAGCGTGACGGTTTGGTGAATTTCCTGCAGCGCATCGGCGGCAGTATAAAAAACGAGGAACAGAGGAATCAGAAGTAGTGCGGGCAAAAACATCCACCAGTAGGAGGAAAGAACGTAATACTGCTGTAGAGCCGATAACTGACTACCCCAGCTGGGCATGGGCTCGCCAACGCCGAGTCCCAGGAAAGTGAGCGTCACTTCAGCGAGCACATACAGCGGAATCAGCAGCGTTATTTGCGTGATCACTACTCCATACGTTTGCGGCAGCACGTGCCGGCGCAGCAAGTACGCGTCAGACGCTCCGAATCCCCGCGCTGCGACTACAAAGTTGCGCTGTTTTGCGCTCAACACCACGCCGCGGATCAGCCGTGCAGGACGAGCCCAGCCGATCAGCCCCATCACGGAAACTAACAGCAGAAATACTTCCCATTGCGAAATGCGGAGAGGCAGTGCTGCGCGCACCGCAAACAAAAGATAGAGCCACGGTAATGCGAGAAATAGTTCTCCTCCACGCATCAGCAGTTCATCGACCCAGCCGCCGTAGAATCCTGCGATTCCTCCCACAATGATTCCAATCGAGACCGAAAGAATCGCGGCAATCAAGCCGGCGAGCATGGAGATTTGACCGCCAAAAAGAAATCGGGACAATTGATCGCGTCCGTAAGCGTCCGAGCCCATCAGAAAAATGTGGCCTGGCGCCTCGACACTGAAAAGGTGAACGTGTGACGTATACAAGCCGGCAATTTTGTACGGCGCTCCACCTACTAAAAAATGCAGCGGATAGCAGCGTCCCGAATCTGTTCGGCTCGCTTGAGCACTCTGCCCCGGATGCTCAAGGTTCTGAACGCACGGACGAATGTGCACATTCCCCTGCCGGTCCACGAAATGAAGAGCGCTAGGCGCCGCGAACGGCTGCTCGCGATCTTGAGCAGCGAAGTCGTACGGAGCAAAAAAGCCGGCAAACAGAATAAGGCTCTGGAACGCTGTCAGCAGGACCAAGGCCCCCACGAGTTTTTTCTGGCGCCTCAAATTATTACTCCACACGTATCCGCGGATCCGTCGCAAAGAGCAATACGTCCGCAAATAGATTTCCCGCCACCAGAAAGAGGGACGAGAGCATCACCGCGCCAATCACGACGTAGACGTCCTTCGCCATAATCGCATCCACCAGCAGTGGTCCAATGCCTGGCCAGCTCAGGATCACTTCCACCAGCAACGAAGCGCTGAGCATGGTTCCCACCGAAAAACCGAAAAGAGAGATCAGAGGATTCGCCGCAACCGGCAGGGCGTAACGAAACAGCACGCGCCGCTCAGCAATCCCGTGCGCCCGTGCGGCTTGTATGAAGGGCGCCTCCAGCACTTCGATCATTGCCGATCGGACATGTCGCAGCATTGTCGGCAACGTTGCGATCGCCAATCCCAAAGCGGGCAGAAAAACATGCTCCGCCACATCCTTCACTTTGTTCCACGCGTTCAGGTCGCTAAACGATGCCGAAAGCATTCCTCCAGTAGGAAACCATCCAGTGCGCACGGCCACCAGCAGCAAAACTAAAAACAAGACCAGATCCGGGACCGCCAGCAGACCGGAGGTCATCACTCCTCCGGCTCGGTCCCCCCATTTTCCGCGATGCACCGCGCTCCACATTCCCAACGGAATCGCGATCAGCCAGGCCAGCAGCATTGCCGTCCCAGTCAAGAGAAGCGTATTGCGCGCGCGGATAGCGAGAAGCGGAGTTACGGGACTGTTGTAAGCGAACGACCGTCCCAGATCCCCCTTAAGAACGTCCGCCAGCCAATGTCCGTAGCGCACCGGCAACGGCCGATCCAGTCCGTATTGCGAACGTAACCCGGCTATAGTCCGCGAAGAAATCTGAGGATTCAATCCCATCGGTGCGAAAAAATCGCCAGGCGTCAATTGCAGGATTGCGAAAGAAAAAATCGACACTGCCAGAAGCAGCAAGATGGCGTGGAACAGTCTTCGCGCGAAGTATTTCATCGGAGCCTCTTAGGCAGACCGCTCCAGCAGGATCGATTCCACCGAATGTACTGTGGCAAGAAGCTCCTTGGTGTAAGAATGCTCGGGAGAAGCAAACAGGTCGTGCGTTTTCTTGCACTCCACGATCCTACCCTCATACATCACTGCAACTTCGTCGGCAAATTGGGAAACTAACCGCAGATCGTGCGAGATATGCAAGTAGGCGAGCGAATGCGAGACTTGCAGCTCCGCCAGCAATTCCAGAATAAGAACTTGATTCGATGCGTCGAGATTCGACAATGCCTCGTCGAGAATCAGCACGCTCGGCTTCAACGCCAGCGCCCTGGCGATCGCTAATCGCTGGCGTTGGCCGCCACTGAATTCAAACGGCAGCTTGCGCTCCCATTTCGCGTCCAGCCCCACTTGCTTCATCAGTTGTAGCGCGCGTTCGCGCTGCTGTATCGGCGTTCCCTCGCGCTGGATTGCAAGCGGCTCGGCAATGATTTCGCACGCGGTCAATCTCGGATTCAACGCTGATGCCGGCTCCTGAAAAACCATTTGCACTCGGCGGCGAATCCCAAAAAGAGCCTTTCGATCGAGCGCGAGCAAGTCCTGGCCTTCTAGCTCAATTTTCCCTGAATCGGGACGTTCGAGCAGCGCTATACAGCGCGCCAGACTCGATTTTCCGGCGCCAGACTCTCCAACCAACGCGAACGTTTTGCCGCTGAAAAGCTCCAGATCTACATCCTGAAACGCGTTGACAGCAAATTCCGCGCGCGAAAAAGTGCGTTGCTGCCCGTAGTGCTTGCTCAAGCTCGCAACGCGCAAGAGCGGCTCGATTCGGTTCGCGTCAGATTTCGGATCCGCTTTCATCTTTCGTGCCTGCTTTTCACGTATTCCAGTTCCGATGTTTTCGAGGGCATTTCGGCCCCGACAATTACCTAGGTAACCATCTCGAAATCCAAGTCTTCAGCAACATTCGCGGGCGCGCTGGTCCGCAGCATCGCTCTGGTACAGGCGTGCAATGGATTCCGATAGAGTTCTTCGAACCGTCCTCGCTCCACAATCCGCCCCTGGTTCATCACCATCAGACGGTCGGCAAGGCGTGCCTGCACCTCGGCACTGTGGCTAATCAACAAGATC
Source organism: uncultured Acidobacteriota bacterium (assembly GCA_963714785.1). GTDB lineage: Bacteria > Acidobacteriota > Terriglobia > Acidiferrales > UBA7541 > Palsa-295. The sequence continues at coordinate 39,525 of CAVQQE010000010.1, read as the reverse complement.
GATATGCGCAACTCCCGTTGCAATCTTCGCAATAAAACCAGTAGTTCATCCTGGCTGCGCGCATCGAGCGAGGCCGTGGGTTCATCAGCAATTAACAGCGCGGGCTCACATGCCAGCGCCTGTGCCAACGATACGCGCTGCTGCTGCCCCTTGCTCAACTGGTGTGGGTACGCGGAAAAAATCCGCCGGTCGTTCGGCAATCCCACGCGAATAAGCGCCAATCCAGCATTTTCGCGACACTGTTTCCATCTCAAATCTTTGTGTGCGTGAATCACTTCCGCCACCTGATCTCTTACCTGCATCACGGGGTTCAGCGCGATTCCCGGTTCCTGAAACACCATCGAAATTCGTGCTCCACGAATAGAACGCAATGCGCTCCGGCTAATCGCCAGTAATTCCTTTCCTCGAAACTGGATCGACCCCGAAATATGCGCCTGCTCTTTGGAAAGCAACCCGAGGATCGTCAACGCAATGCTCGTCTTTCCGCATCCCGATTCGCCCATCAGTCCCAGCACTTCGCCAGCACGGATGTCAAAGCTCACATCTTCCACCGCGTGCTGCTGGCTCTCGTCAGGACCGCGATAGGAAACATTCAAATTTGCCACTGCCAGCAATGTATGCATCTAATCCATCCGAAGTGCATCGGCTGCCGCAATGGTTGGCACGACCACATGCAACGAATCGCGACGCAATTCCATGCGCCGGTTTCGCCTCCTGCCATACAAAACACTGTAGTAGCCTCAATTCTTAAGGTAGGGGCGCATTCCGCAGCTGTCGATAGTTCGCTTGTCGCAGTCGCTCTGTAGGTTACCGGTACCGAAGTACTAGAGAGCCCGTGGGTGGTGGTGCGGCTCGCTGAGGGAAGGAACACGGAACGCAATTCAGCGTTAACCAAATCCTGTGGCGAAATGGCTAACGAGCCTTCAGCTGATTACTTTGAAAACCACTCCTAATGATCGCCGATCGCGCGATCCTGGAAGGAGAACTTGGACTCCAGCGCGAATGGTTTTCCGTCCACTTCCGCGTAGGGATAGACGAAGTAGTTGAGCGGGTCGCCCTGCTGCGGTGGGTTGAGGCGGATGTCGCGTCCGACAGTAAACTGCAGGCGATTGTCGTCGAGCGCTCCGAAGAAATAATCCTTCTTGTCCGGATGTTTCCAAGCTTCCGAGGCATCCACCGGGATCCAGCCGTAGGGTTCGACATAGAACTCCGCCCAGCAGTGGTATCCCGGCACAGCCCCATCGTGCTGATCTGGCGGCAACGGAAACCCGATTTCGAAGCGAGCAGGAATTCCCGCCGCGCGCATCATGCCGATAAACAGCGAGTGGAAATCCGTACAGTTGCCACGTTTGGCAGTGCAAGCCCATATCGCATCGCCGTTACCCCAACCTGTGCCGGACTTGTCGTAGCGCATCGTAGCGATGACGTAGTTGTAGATGGCCCGCGCCTTCGCGAGTGGGTCTTGAAGTCCACGCGTCTCCTGGGCAGAGAGTTCCGCTATAACGCCATCCAGAGGGACGCGACGGTCTGGTTGGAGGAAGCGCTGAAGCTCAGGAGAGGTTAGCTCTGGTTGGGCGCCGGCTGGGTGCACGTCGAGCAGTACGCGGTGTTCGTGGCGGGTTACTTCAAAGCTTACGCGCACCTCAGAAGGCTGGGTGTCCTTTTTTGCTGGAATCTGAAGATACACATACTCATTGCCGTACTCCGGATCGCGAAGCTTCGTATAAGTGAAAGCAGTTTCGATTTTCAAGTTGTCGATTGTTTGGTATGGGCCCGACTGCGGCAATGGAATCCAAATCCGTGAAGTCTTGGCGCCTGCGGGCAAAGCAGGAATTCTCGCAACATAGGTAAATTCGAAATTGCGTACGGGCGCATTCGTGTCCGAAGAAGCTGAAAGCACCGCTATACCAGCGAGTGCGATACAAGCGAGCATCAAAACAAAAACTTTATGCGGTTTCATACTTTAAATCTCCGCGGAGCCCAGCCAAGTGAATCCGCTCGAAGGTAAAAGCAGAGTTCACAGTCATAGCACCGAGATCTGACCATTTGCAAGTAGTTCTCGAATTCACGGAATATGGCCCGGCGAATAACTCATTTCTTGCGAGTTGTGGCGAACTCACTCAAGATTGATCGGCGGGACTGCGTACGAGCGAACTCAGCCTATTTCCGAGTCTGGAATTTGACAACGAGCAGGGCAGAGATTAACCTGCCGCTGAATCTGTCGGAATCGGAGACAACGTTTTCCGCCGTGCCTTGGAGTCTGAGATGCGGATGCTGGATGCTTCGCGGTTCCAAAACGCAGACAAATACGCGGATTACCTGAAGACGCCTTCGGGCAGGCTGCGTTCCGAGCTTGCGTGGGAGAACCTGCGCCGCTTCCTGCCCTCTCACACATCGAAGCGACGTGCTCTGGATGTAGGCGGCGGTACTGGCTTTGCGAGTGTGCAACTTGCGCGAATGGGCTATGAAGTTGTGCTGCTTGACAGTTCCGAAGAAATGCTCCGGATCGCACGCGAAGAGGTTGGACATAGCGACGTGCCAACCCGGATTTCCTTTTGTCACGACGACGCAAGCCGATTGTCTGAACTTTTCGCTGCAGAGTCGCTTGACTTCGTCATTTGTCACAACCTGCTAGAGTTTTCCGATAATCCTTCTGCAATGGTTCGCGGTATCGCTCACGTTCTCCGGAAAGACGCCGTGCTTTCCGTATTGGTGCGCAATCGTGCTGGCGAGGTACTAAAAAACGCCATCAAATCGCGCGACTGGAAAATTGCAGTTGCCAATTTGACCGCGGAAACGGTGGTGGATTCGCTTTATGAAGAGCCCGTGCGTGTATTTGCGATCTCAGAAGTGCGCGATTTGCTCATCCGGGCCGGGTTGGAAATTGTCGCCGAACATGGTGTCCGGGTGTTTTGCGACTACGTCGATCTCGAAAATCTTACCGATGCAGCATTCTCCCCAATATTTGAATTGGAGTCGGCGCTTGGGATGCGGCCGGAGTTCGCTGCGATTGCGCGCTACATACAGGTAATCGCGCGCCGTTCCAGCGAAGGAAATGGAGCATGACGCAGTCCAGCGCTCAATTCACTTCGGTGTCGGCTTTGGTGCGGCCTGCTACGACTGGAGGATTTGCTCTCGGACTCGGACTGACCAACGAGTGCAACCTGGCTTGTTCCTTCTGCTATCGCGATCCGGCGCGGATGGACCGGCTTCGTCTTGAACAAGTGCAATCTGTGATGGAAAGCCTGCCGATACGGTCCGTCAACCTTGGCACCGGTGAGAATGGAATGCATCCGCAGTTCCGCGAGATTTTGGCCTACCTGCGCGGTTTGCCGGTGAAGCTGACCATCACATCGAACGGCCACAGCGCGGCATTGCTTACTGATGACGAGCTCCGTGCATTCCACGACATCGAGTTCTCGCTGGATTATCCGAACGAGCTCGAGCAGGATGCCCAACGCGGCTGCGGCAATTGGGCTCTAATTCTTGATCAAGCAGCACGCTGTGTCGGGTTGGGAATACCCGTCACGTTCGTCGCAGTAATGATGAAGTCGAATTATATGCGCATGGCAGAAGTGGCGCGCGTGGCCAAGTGTTTCGAAGCGCCGCTGCGGGTCAATGTTTATCAGGCAGTGCGTTCTGACGTGTACGCGTTGAGCTACGAGGAATATTGGAAAGGCTTTCGAGCGTTGTTCGCGGAGACTGATGTAATCGCCATTGGCGAGCCGCTGGTTCGAGCCATGGCCGGTCTGCCTCCAAGGACCGGCGGGTGTGGAGTGAGCACATTGCGCGTTACTCCTCGCGGAACCACTCAGCCTTGCGTGTATTGGCCAGGAGCTGGGGAACCTCTCTCGCTGCTTGTCTCCCTACGCTCTGAGGTTGTCGAAACTTCGCCCTTTGTAGAAGCGCGCACCGTGCCCGAAGCTTGCCGCTCCTGCGTTTATCTCGAGTCTTGTTACGGCGGATGTGCGGGGCGGCGGCGCATTCAAAACGCGCTCGATCAGCCGGATTTCTATTGCCCCGTTGTTCGGGGGCAGGTACAAAAGCTTGAGATTCGGATGGCTGCCGCTCGCGAACTTCCCAAAGGCGAAAGCTCATGTACTACGATCGTGATGGCACGCGATTAGGATAACTAAGCGGAGGCATCCCAAATGGCGGAAGAACAAGATGCACGAATCGGGCTCGCGATCGTTCGGTTAACGATTGGTGCGATGTTCGTGTGGATCTTTTTTGAGAATCTAGGGAAGGGTCTTTACACGCCGGCGGGTTACTCCGGACTGATCAACTATTACATCCAGCACGATCACGCTCCGGCTGCGTGGAAGACGGTGATGGCGGCAGCGGCGAGTCACTCCGCGATGGCCGCTCCTTTGCAAGGGATAACTGAGATTTCTCTCGGCATCCTGCTCGTCATCGGACTGCTGACGCGACCGGTCGCATTTGTAGCGTTTTTATTTCTAACAAGCCTTTGGGTGTCTGAATGGGGCACGTCGTGGATTTGGGAGCTGCTGGTTCCGGTGCTCGCATCGCTTTCGCTCGCGGTGGGGCGCGCCGGTCGAACGTGGGGCGTCGACGCTTTGCTAACGCGGCGCTGGCCGTCCTCGCTATGGTGGTGACAAGATCAAGTGCGAGTGTCGGTCATCATTCCTACGCACAATGAAGCGCAATCCATCGGCCGCGTGTTGGCTGATCTCCCGGCCGACATTGTTACTGAGGTTCTGGTTGTAGATAGCAATTCAACCGACGGGACTCCCGAGATCGCCGCGAGGATGGGAGCGCGTGTGCTCCAGGAACCTCGTCGCGGATACGGTCGCGCCTGTTTGACCGGACTGGCTGCAGCAAGTAGCCCTGATGTTGTAGTGTTCCTCGACGGCGATTACAGCGATCGACCAGATGAGCTGCCACTTCTCTTGACGCCAATCATTGAAGGCCGTGCCGATATTACGCTGGGCTCGCGACTGGGGCAGCAGAGTGTTCATGGGGCACTGCCTTGGCACTCCGCGTTTGGCAACCGGCTGGCGGCTGCGATGATCAGGATATTGTATGGTCTAAGCATAAGCGACCTCGGACCGTTCCGCGCCGCGCGAGCAGATGTTCTTCGCCGACTTGCGCTTCGAGAGAACACTTACGGGTGGGCGGTGGAAATAATTCTAAAAGGTAGGCTTGCGGGATTCCGCATCGTTGAAGTGCCGGTAAGCTATTATCCGCGCATTGGAAAATCGAAGATTAGCGGTACGTTGAGTGGCACAGTTGGAGCGGCGTGGTTCATTCTCTTCCTGATAGTGCGCTATTCTTTTCGGCATCGAAGGACCGGCACGCCACGTCCGGCGTAAGTCGTGGCACAGTGATCTTCTATGGAGTCTTCCAGCGAAACTACAGAACGTTCGTCTCGCAGCCGCACGCTGGTTGTTATGGCGAAAGCGCCCAGGCCGGGGATGGTCAAGACCCGTTTAGCTCAGAGCCTTCCAGTCGAAGCGGTCACCGAGCTGTATTGCTGTCTTTTGGACGACACCATGGCGCTAGCGCACTCGTTGGGCACTATAGAAGTTGTCATTATGTGCCCCGCTTCGGATGTCGAAGAGTTAAACCGGTTAGCGCGAGGCGTGGCGAACGTCGTGGCGCAAAAAGGTGAGGGCCTAGCGGCTGGGCTGACTTCGGTGTTTGCACAGTTCGCTGCGCTTGGCCGACAACGTGTGATTGCGTTCAACAGTGACAGCCCGCATCTACCACCGTCGGTTCTAGGTAGTGCGTTCGAAGCGCTTACCGATCACGATGTGGTTGTTGGGCCGACAAATGATGGCGGCTACTATCTAGTAGGGGCCAAGGCCGTTCATCCAGCGCTTTTTTATGGCGATGGCATGGGGACTAAAAGCGCACTGGAGACCCTGCTCGCGCGCGCGAGAGAACTGAACCTTTCCGTTGCCTTCTCGGATCCTTTCTACGACATTGACGAAGAGCGCGATCTAACTCGGCTGGCCGCGGAACTGCGGCTCGCTCCTGTGAGGGCGCCACGAACAGCAGTTTGGCTGAAACAATGGGGACAGGCGGTGGCACAGTTGCCGACGGGTACGGACGACCCGTGAATATCACGCCATCACACAGGCTTTACGGATTCGGCGCAATCTTGCTTGTGTCCCTGACGATTTGTTCACGCAAGCTCGAAAGTGTGGGTGAACCGTCCTTCATCATTCCACTGGCAATTGCCGGAGTCGCGTATCTTCTCTCCGTTCGTGAGTTGTTCTCCACACCGAAATTCCCGCGTCGCGTCATCGTCATCGGTCTTCTGCTGGCGGTGCTGTGGCAAGTCCCATTTCTATTGATGTCGCCGGGTTCAGATGATGACATTCATCGTTATCTCTGGGATGGCCGCGTGCAACGGCTTGGCTATAACCCTTATACCGTCGTTCCCAGCGATCCCGCGCTCGCAGGGTTGCACACAGCCGAGACTCGTACACTGAACAACCCGGATGTACCGAGCCCGTATCCAGCGGGAGCTCAGCTTTTCTTCCGCGGCGTGACAGCGATTCATGAATCTATCTTCGCGCTGAAATTAGCATTTGTATTTTGCGGCTGGGCGGTCGTTCTGGTTTTGCTCGATATGTTGCGTTGTAGTGGAGAAGGGGCGCACTGGGTTCTGGCTTACACCTGGAACCCACTGCTGGCGACGGAAGTGGCGGGCAGTGGTCACATCGATATTGTCGGCGTGCTGCTGCTGGTGGTGTCTGCCGCGGCGCTGGGACGGCGCTGGCGTACAGTTGCAGCCTTGACATTCGGGCTGGCTGTTTCCGTGAAATTGCTGCCTATTGTACTGCTGCCACTCTACTGGAAGCGCGTTCGTGTGCGGGACGCCGCGCTGGCCGCGGCCGTGATCGGATTTCTATATGTTCCTTTTTTCAACCACGGGCGCATTCCGATCGGCTCGCTCGATACTTACGTGCAAAGATTTCGGTTTAATGATCCGGTGTTTGCAATGCTTGAGCGTGTGGCGGCTCCGCAGCTTGTAGTTGGGCTGGCAGTGCTCGCCGGTTTTGTTACGGCATTTTGGTTGAGAAGAAAAACTTCGGTGTGGTCTTCGGACGCGTTTGCATGGCCTATGGCGGCAACGCTTTTATGTGCGCCGGTCGTATATCCCTGGTATCTTCTCTGGCTTTTGCCATTCGTGCGTTCGGCCTCGACGGTGCCGCTCATCATCTGGACAGTTGGCATCATCCCGACTTACTGCGTTTGGCATCTGCGGACGCTTGGCCGTCCGTGGTTGGTTCCTTGGTGGATTATGCTGCTGGAATACGGATCGGTGGCGATGGCCGGCGCAATTATTTGGTTTCGCAGGTCCACACGAGTTGCGGTAATTCGAGGCGCCGTATCCCGAGACTCGGCGGATTAGAGCCCGTTGCGGATGCGGACTGCAAATCGCGAACTTATGACATAACGAGCGCGCTCGCGTGAGCATGCGAGAACACAATCAGCCGGGATGTGCTATATAATGTGCGCATTCTGAGCAGTGGGTGTGAATGGCTGTGGGCGAAAGTTAGGGTGCCGACGTACTCTGATGTATCCGAAAGCTTTTCCCGATCATCCAACGTAGCATCCGTTCAATTCACAAGGAGCGAACTCCATGATCAATGCGAGCCATGCAAGGATGATCCGTCGTTTGACTTTCGGAGTGCTGATCCTTGCTGCAACCTGCTGGGGACAGAGCCGTCCGCCAATTATGGAAAAGATTGCCAAGGCTTATGGTCTCGATTCGTTTGGGCAGGTTGAAGCGATCCGCTATACCTGGAATGCACAGTTCCCTGGAGTAAATGTCTCCCGTTCCTGGGTTTGGGAGCCCCCAACGGGCAAGGTCTCCTATGAGGGAAAGGATAAAGAAGGCAAGCCGGTCAAGGCTACATACGTTCGTTCTCAACTGAACAGCCAGCCTGACAACGTGAAGAATGAAGTTGATCCGGCTTTCAATAACGATAACTATTGGCTTCTGTTCCCGTTGCATGCTTACTGGGACACCAGCGCGACCGTGACTGATCAAGGTATGCATAAACTGCCGATCGGCAGCGGCTCGGCCGAACTAGTCTCGGTGAAGTATCCCAACGAAGGCGGTTACACGCCCGGCGACACCTGGGACCTCTACGTCGGCAAGGACTACCGCGTCGAGCAATTTGTTTATCATCGCGGCGGGCCGGTGAAGCCGAGTGTCGTCATCGCAACTTGGGCAGGCTACAAGAAAGCTGGCCCTCTCCTTATTTCAACCGAGCATCGCGGGACGGCGGACGGCAAGCCGCTGCATCTCTTCATTACGGATGTGGCTGTGAAGCTTACGGGTTCAGACGCATGGGTAAACGCGCAATAAACTATGTAATACATCTGTTCCATGGGGAGCCTCCTTGGTTTGATTCTGAGTAAGCGCGCTCGCGCTAGCTCAGCTTTCTACCAAGCGCTCCCTGACTTATTCATTCAAACATATCGTCCAGGTTAAATTCATGGGGGAAATAAAAATCGCTACAGATGGAAACCTGCGGCTGCAGGCAGAAATGAGAAAAGCAGGCCGGTTGTCCCACCCCTCCGTCCTCTGGACGTCAACTCCTGATTGATGTCATAACCACGCCGTCTCGCGACCGGCCTGAGTAAACTGTGCGGTGTTGACCCTACACAGTGCGCGGACCGAAGGAGGCACGGATGGGAATTATAGGATCGACGAGTTCCTCGCTGTGGACTCAGGTAGGCCAACATGCGATTGTGTCTTTGCCCTTTTCGAACCAACTCCAAGGGCGTCGTTCGAAACTCCGAATAATGGCCTTGGGAAAGCGGCTCTTTTGCTTATTTATATCTTTTTGTGAGCTGGTGGCCCTGGTTAGTCTGCGATGTCAGCATTTTCGATTGAGATTATTGAATTATCAGACACCTGACGTCTGCGCGGCTAGCGAATCCGACGTTGGATCGGCCTCGATAGATTCAGCGCCTTCCAGGCAGCCAGAGAGTCCATGTAGTCTATCCAATGCACGATCTTTCGCTTCTCAATCGTTACGACCGAGATGAGCCTGTTGTCATAGGGCGTGCCGCTCGAAAGAATCTTGCCGTGTACCTCGTATTCGAGTATTACCACGCGACTATCCTGCGAGCGATGCACAACCAGTGCGTCGCCGGAGTGAAGTTTGATCGTCTTGCCGTAGCCGGAGAAGCTAGCCATCAGATTGTCTCGACCTCGAATTGTCAGAGGCCAACCCGGGAAGTGATAGCGGAATTCGAAGACCGCGTCTTCGGAAATAGTATCGAAATAATGATCGCCATCAACGAGTTCGCCTAAGCCTTCCATGACGACTTCGAAGAAAGGATTGAGAGCTTCAAAAACTTCGTACTGGGCTTTTGTCATAAACAACTTCTCGACTTCTGACACGAGCAGCTAACCGCAGCCGTCTGCACGTCTACTTTTCATCCAGAGGCAAGGCTAGGAACAAACCGGCAAATAGTGAAAAAGGCCAATCGCGATTCGATGCAAGCCTTTATTTTAAGGAACACTCACCGCGAGACGCCACCGCCTCACCAGTGACTAATTGCAGAAAACGCCGCTCAACGCATCTTCGCCATGCAAGTTCAAAGATGTCAACGTTCGGGCATGTGTGCAGGCCACTTACCGCGCTCTGTTTTCCGCGAGCGCCTTCTGAATCGCATTCTCCGCCAGGGACGCCATGATTTTATATCCAGCATCCGTCGGGTGCAGCCCATCATCAGACAGAGCGCGCTTCAGCATGCCTCGCACGTCTACCAGGGCGCTGAAGTAGTCGAGATACACGAAGCCGTTCTTGGCGCAGTAGTCTTTAAGCCACTTATTCAGCCCCAAGATTCTATCGCGCGGACGCAGCGCAAAAGGTTCCTCAGCATCGTGTGTGTAGTTGTGCACGGGGAGGACGGACGCAAACACCGTCCGGATGCCGTGCGCGCGGGCCAGCTCGGCCATGGAAGCGTAGTTGGCCTCGATGTCCTCGTTAGACGTGCGCCCGGTTACGCCCGCAATGTCGTTGGTTCCTGCGAGCACGACTAACACTTTGGGGTGCAGATCAATCACATCCTGGCGGAAACGCACCAGCATCTCGGGGGTGGTTTGCCCATCGATGCCGCGGTTGATATAAGGCTTGCCAGGAAAATAGTCTGGTAATTTCCAGTAGTCGGTGATGGAGTCGCCAAGAAATACGACTCGGCTTTCGCCCGCCGCAGGCGGCGCGAGCGCGGCGTTGGCCTCCCGATAGCGCGCCAGTTGCCCAAAATCGTCCGTGTAAATTGAAATCCGCGACATCCGATACTGATCCAGCCCGGCGAAGCCAGTGGAAGGAATGGAAGGAACGGGCTGTTGGGCCAGAGCAGGAACGGAGAGAAGGATTGCAAATAGCAGTTGGGATAGAATGCGCATGATCGGCTGCAGCCTCATGTTCTCCTCGGAAAACAGCGTAGCCTAGCATAGTAAATCGTATGGAATTATTCGATCTTGTAAACCCAGAGTCTCCGGCGGGAACCGCTCGGCGACAACTCCATGCTGGGGAGTGTTTAACGAGAAAAATTAGATCTTCGAGGCCAATCGGAACAGGGAACGACAGCACACCTCACAACCCACATGCGCCGCGTGTCTCGAAGCAGATTCCAAAAGCATTGGCCAGAATCCTTTGAGCCTAAAAGTTGGCGCCGCACAGAAACCGTGAGCATCGCAGGATCGGCGGCACTAATCGCGTTGGCTAGCAGAGAAGGAGAATCATAATGGGCAGTCCCGAGCAGCAGACGGAACAGAAAACTCAGCCCATACAAAGTCCGTGGGTCTTCAGGCTTTTTGGTTTCTACCATTAAGCAATCCTACCGGTGTGTAGTTTAGTCAGCATGAGACTCCGATCTGAAACAAGGGCGGGACGAGGGTCGGCGCGGACCCGCCGTTCAGCACCGCTTCCACGTTGTCTAGGGCCAGCATGCCCATTGCTGTACGGGTTTCGATCGTGGCGCTGCCGATATGCGGCAGTAAAAATGTATTTTTCAGCGAAACATATTCCGGATTAAGTTTTGGCTCGCCTTCAAATACGTCGAGTCCGGCATTTTCGCAGCGACCTCTACTATCGACTGAATGTGTTTCCTATCCACGTTCCCCCCTTGCGGGAACGTCCGGAGGATATTCCGCTGTTAGTTCACCATTTTGTACAACAAGCCTCACGACGAATGCGCAAGACGATTGACACGATTTCGTCGGAAACAATGGAGGCTCTGATTCATTTCCGATGGCCTGGCAACATCCGGGAGTTGGAAAACGTAATCGAACGCGCAGTGATCTTAAGCCCCGGTTCCGTGCTGCGGCTTTCGCCCCGGGACTTGAAATCTCGGATCGCGCCCGGTCAAAACCCAGACCGCCGTCAAACTCTGGAATAGGTTGAGCGCAACCATATTCTAAAGACACTGAAAGAGACCAGCTGGGTTCTCTCTGGACCCGGCGGTGCCGCAGCCCGCTTGGGACTGAATCGCTCGACCTTGTACTTCCGGATGAAGAAGCTGGGTATCGTCCGGAGCGTTGATTCATGCTTTGACCCGCAAAAGGTCGTGGTGATGGGATAGGTGGTGAACGCACACGACCGCCGGCCCCTGGGGATTATTTCGCCGCCGGAGCTGTAGAGGCGACAGGCGCTTTGCGTCCCGCATCCAGATGATCGTAGTTGAGCGCTGCATTGAGCACGAGCATGAAGCTGCCTTGCGTTTCCTGACGCCACATCGGATTGTTCGCAAAAAGCACCACGTGGCCGCGACCGAGAGGCACGTCGATGATCGCTGGAGCGCCAGCCAACTCCGAGCCTCCTGCCAACATGCCGCTGATCCACAAATCTTTCTCGTCGGCGAAGCGCAGAACAACGCGAGGATAAAGCGAGGGCGGCGGAAGTTCGCTGCTGTAGAACACGCGGTTTTGTGGGTCGACGTAAAGCTCCTTTTCCGCACGACTGCGGTCCGGCGGTGGTTCCGGTGGCGTCCAGTTGCGGCCTTGCGGGACGTCTGGATCGGTGGTGGAACCACGTCCGCTGGGGCGGGCGCCAGCCTCGGGGGAGTTGTCTCCGGTCAGGGCGACTTTGAAAACCGGCGCTTGGTTGAAATATACGCCAACGGATTCGTCGTAGCCGTAGGCAATCGGGCTTTTGGAGTCTGCGACATTGGCGCGCAGGATCGATCCACGCGCTTGAAGCTGATGCGTTTGCGTGATGGTGACGGAATCGGTCAAACCCAGGTCCACGGGTAAATGCGTACTCGAGCCAACCGGAATAAACAACCCGCCGTCTTCTATGAATTGTTTCAGGTGCGCGACGCCATCAAAGCCCAGCCCGCCGCGGATGTCCGGAGTTTCGTCGATGCCTCCCCAGTTCGGAGTGACGTCGGATTTTTGCCACGGTATAGGGCCAGCATCCGTGCCGTCGGGCAGAGTCCGCTTGGGAAAGCCGGCCAGGAGTTCGCGCAGATCGGAGAAAGTCGGCGGAAAGAGAATCACGTCGAACTTTTCGCGCAGGTTCGGCGTGGTGCGCACCACCGTATCCGAAATGTACGAATAAGGAACGCCACTTTCTTCTAGCGCCAGCCGAAACCAACCTTCATTTTGCGTGCTCGTCCAGGTGTGCAGGACGGCGATGCGCGGCACCGCGAGTTCGTGCCGTGCAACCGTCGGCTCTAGCGAGGCGCTCACGGCCGAGAGGCCCAGATCACTCACCGCTTGGCGGAGCGACGTTTCCTGATCGGATGAGTCGGCATCTATCGGAAGAATGAAAGAACCGGCGGCGAACTTTTTGTCCGCGGCATCAAACGATTCTTCGGCGACAAAAATTTCTGCATCTTTCAGACGATACCGCAGAGCGGCAAGGCCCGGCTCGGCGTTCGCTTGAATAATGTAGCACTTCACCGGATCGCCACCATGACCCGCCGACGATTTACCCTTAGCGGCGTGCGGAGCGGCAATGCTGGAATCGCCATTACGCGCGGGCACGTCGACGAGCTTCATGGGCGCCTTCAAGATAGCTTCGTCGGTGATTCGCAGTGTCTTAACGTTGCGCAGCGGCCCCAGCGTCCATCCGGTGTCATCATAAGGACGTGGGTCGGAGGTCGAGTAATACTGCGTGTCCAAAAGCATGTCGACAACTCGACTGTACGGCTGATCCATGCGGATGATGTAACTGCCTGCCGGAACTTTGATTGGTTTTGCCTCTTTCTTTTTGTCGCCCACGTCATCTTTTGATTTGTCCGCTGCGTTGTCGGATTTTTCGGTCTTGGAATCGTCCGCAGATTTCGTCTCTGCTTTGGATTCGCTGTCTGCGGCCCTCGGCGGCGCGACAGCTGGCTTGACTTCAAAATCCTGATCGAGCCTTTGCACTTCGGCGCCTTGTTTTTGCAACAAATTGGCAAGCTGCGCGGCGAGCGCCGGTCGCCGGCCATCGTTCAGAATGGCCCAAGCTGCCGGGCCCTCGGTTGTAGCCTTGGCGACAGAGCGTTTGCTCTTGAGATAGAAATTGCTTAGAAACTCCTGAGGATGCTGGGCCATGTAGTCGAGACCAAGGAGTAACCCGCTTTCTTCAAGGTTCGTGTTATTGCGCAGGGACCACTTCACTTTGGGAAGCGGTGGATTCGGCCGGTACCACGCGCGCGATGTTTGCGACTCGTTCAAAGTGCGTTCTTCGGTCTGTGGGTACAAATTGCCGAATGTTTCGTAGAAGCGACCGATGGAGTTGTGGGCATTGGCCACGTAAAACATGTAGTTGGGAGCCCAGCCATCATAAAAACCATGGGTCCATACGCCCACCACGCCTCGTTCCGTGAGTTGTTCCACCTCGTAGTACGCCATCTTTTGCCATTCGCTTACTACGATAGGGTCCAGCCACGCATTATAGGGACCCGTACCGGTGGAGATGTACAGATAAGGAATGGATTCGTGCAAATCGTGAAGCACCTGTGGGTGCCAGTCTAAAAAATTCTCCATCATCACTTGCGACAGCTTAAGGCCCATGGCGATGGAGTCTCGATTGTTGTCATGCTGCACGTAGTGTCCCCAATAAACCAGATCAGGCTGCGGTTTGTCGGGATACGCCTTACGGTAGTTGGCCCAGTCCACCATGCGGTCGTGGCCATCCACTTCCACGATCGGGGTGATCAGGAAAACCGTGTTCTTGCGGATCCTTTGAATGATAGGCGTGTCCTCGACGGCCAAACGATAAGCTAGCTCCATCAGCATCTCCGGCGAACCGGATTCTGGTGAGTGAATAGACCCGGAAGCCCAGTAGAACGGCTTGCCCAAGGAAATGAGCTGCTGAGCCTCGACGTCGGTGATTTTCCGCGGGTCTGCTAGCTTGGCGGTGATTTCCCGGAGATGGTCCAGTTGGGCGATGTTTGCTTCGTCGCTTACTGCGATCAGCAGGAAGTCACGGCCTTCTTCGGATTTGCCAACCCGGAAAACCTTCACGCGCGGAGAAGCCTTGGCCAGCTCGTCATAGTAGTGGTAAATGTCCTTCGAGTAGGTGAGCACATCGGGGGCGCCGACAATGTGACCGAGGATTTTCTCCGGCGTGGGAACTGTCGCGGATGCGGGGAGATGATCAACCAGGTCGGTCAGGAAGAACGGTTCAGTCGTGTACTCCCGAATCTTTTTCGTGTATTCCTCGTCATTCACGGAGCCGGTTTGAGCGTTCAGGGAAATCGCGGCGAGGCCTAAAAATAAAAGTGCGCTGGCCATAATCCGATACTTTGAACCTAAACTCCTAACCATCGAGACAAAGGCACACCGAAACCCAGGTCGATTCATTATGGTTCCCTCACCGTTTTTTCTGGTTTGCCAGAATAGAGTGTTAAAGCTCGGGCTGCTTCACCTGCAACGTGCAATACCGCAGAAATTTTTCCTTTGACTGTGAACTGTACCGCTAAACCGACCACATCTCCTGTTCGCGGGTTCCAATCGACCCAGCAATCGGCCATTTCCATTTCCACGCAGTGAGACAGGTTATTGCATTCTTACTCGGACCCTTTTACCAGATGCGAACCCGCTCCGTCGAAGCAAGATAGAGTGTTTGTTCCGGTCGGACGTCGAATGGGGTACAGCGAACCAGTTCCCGGGAGGGTTTAACTCCCGCTATGGACCACCACCTTTTCACGGCGCACCCGGTAAGGACTTGGGTATTCGACCGAACTTCACGGCACTCTATTTCCACTCATTTCATCCAGAATTTGTTTTACTTCGTTCAGTTCGGCGAGTTTGCGCCGCTGGAGCCAGGCCGCTCCGTACCACAGCAGCACTGGCTGCATCAGCACGCAGACGACCAGCAACGCAATCCAGGCCTTAGGATGAGCCCTGAAGTCCTGCCCAATAATTGACCAATTAACAGCCATAAGTGCCGCACAAAAAATAAGCCAGCCGATAGACAAATAGGTAGAGATCCGAAGCAGCCGAATTCGAGCCGCCACTCTTTTGTACCAAAGTTCGACGAACGCACGCGTTGACCGTGTCTCAGGACGCCACGTTCGTCGCAAAACCCAAATACGAACTGCGGCCGATACGAAAACCAAGACGCAGATGCTGATCGACCAGCCTGTTCCCATCCAGCTCGATTGATGCCGCATGTACACGGCGAAAATCAACATCCCGAGGAAGGCGATTACCGAGAGGATATTTCCAAGCACGAAGCGCCGATTATGGCGCTTGATCCTCTGCTGCACCTTGCGCTGGAAATCGCGCTGGAAGTCGGGCGACGGCTCCGCGACGCTGCTCCATTGTTCGCGCCACGTATCAAGTTCGCGGTCTTCGATCATGGTCTCTCTCCCAATGCGTCCTTCAGCATGTTCCGTGCACGGTTCAGACGTACTGCCACATTGTTCTCCGTAATGCCCAACACTTCCGCCATCTGTGCGTGCGACAAACCTTCGAGCATGAGCACGATCATTTGTCTGTGAGTCAGGGGCAGCGATTGAATCGCCGACATAAGCCGCGCTCGCTGGTCGGTTTGCGCCACCTGCTCTTCCGGATGCGGCCGCGGGTCAATCGGCTGGTCGGACTCTTCCATCTCGTCCAGCGGCTGATGCGGCGGCCGTCGCTTCCATACATGACTAAGCCCGCGATTGTGAGCAATGCGGTACACGAAGGTTCTCTCCGAGCACTCGCCTCGAAAATGCGCCAGCGCTTGCCAGATAGCCAACGCGATGTCTTGCACCAACTCTTCTCTCACGCTCGCCACCATCTCATAGCCGAACGCCAGGCGCGAGATGGCGGCCCCATGCTCAGTGAGAATGCGATCGAACTGCGTCTCCAAATCGTGGCGGCGTTCACTCACGAATGTGACCTGGGCAGCGAATCGATCTTTGGCTGATTACGCATAGCTCTTTCGGACAGAAAACGTAAACACAAAGCTTAAGAAGTTCTCCGAGGTGGCCAAAACATCACGAGACTGTCACTGGCATCGACGGTCGTTTCTCGACCTGATACCGAACCTCGCGATGATAGCGGCTGAAAATTACAGCGACAACTAGCAACGCCAGCGGTGTCAAGAAACTGGCCTCCGGACCAACCATCCCGCCGGTCAGCCACTGCGGTCCGCTTAAGGTGGAATTGAACAGATTGTGGTAGGGCACGATGCCGCTGTCAGGAACTCCGTAGAACATTTGTCCCCAGTCGTAGCCTAGATGAAAGCCGACCGCACACCAGAGATTTCCGGTCCGCCGCAAAAACAGGCACAGAAGGAGTCCAAACAGCACCACCGTCTCGGAGCCTCTTGCATTCTCGTGCGAATTGAAGAAGTGGCCCAAGCCGAACAAGGCTGACATCACGAACGCCGCTGGCCAGAAGCCGATTCCGGAAGTGAGTGTGTACTGGATGTATCCGCGAAACAAGAATTCTTCAACAAGTCCGACCAGCAGAAATGCAATGGCCCACCCGAAAAGCGAGGACAAAATTGCCGTCCCGTGAAGCGCCAGGCCGGTTACGCGAAACCCGTGCAGCAGAAAGATCGTCAGCACCGTGCCGCTGATCGCCAAGAAGCCTGTTAGAGACCCAACCCAGAAATCCTTTCTCAGCGCCAGTCGCGGGGGCAGACCATACTCGCCGAATTTGCGATGCTCAATTTTGCCCATCACCAGCGCAGCGACGCAGAGAACCAGCAAAGTGATTGCTTCTGACCCGCCCATCAAAAGCGGCGTGATCGTAATCTGACTCTGCTTCTGATTCCTGTACTTCTCCCGAAAGGCTTCAGGCCCGCCTGCTCGTAAGAGAACGAAGCCTCCAAATAGAACGGCAAGCAACGCGATAAACATGAGCACCCGCCAGCCGGCACGCAGACCGTTGGGTCCAACAAAAATTGACCTCAACCCGAACGTGCGATGGGAACTTGGCTGGAAAGATTCAGTCGATGATGCGGGCAAGTTTTCAGCGGCCTTCACCGGATTTGCGAATGTCATTTTTCTCTCCTGAATCAGGATTGGTCCGGCCATTAAAGAAATCGAAGCCGCCAGATCTGGAATCCGACAGTCGGATTTGCGCCCTCGTGTTCTTAGCCGTCCTATTCAGGTAGTCTCAGATCGGCAAAAAACCTTACAAAGAATCTTGCGGCGTGCCACAAGCAGTTGATAGACGGCCGAACCTACCATTCAATTCTTTATTGAGGGCGCTCCTTTCCTGTAGGGGTAGGTTCAGCGTATCCGTTGCCGATCTTTCGTCTGTCGGTGCCTCACTAGCGGAACCATGCTTCCGTCTTCACACCCTGCTCATCGAACCGGAAGCGCGGATTTGCCGCATCCGGCTCTCGGAGAAGACTCACGCAATGGCGATAGCTATTGCATGTGACGTCGTCTGCGACTTCTGAAAACAACTGGGGAGTTATCAAGCGTTTACTCACGTTACGGCCTGCATGCTCGCCGAGTCGCCAATGCGACCTTCTACACCGAAGGCTTCGGCAGCTTCGTTCCCTCCGCCGCTGCTTCGATTGCTACCGGGTGGAGCGAACCAGTTCCCGGGCGGGTTTAACTCCCGCTGTGGACCACCACCTTTTCACGGCGCACCGGTTGCGCGTTAATCATGACCTAGCTGATTAAGGTAGAGCTCTTTACCCCGGGCTTCCACCATAACCCCAGAGGATTTGAATCGGGCCTCAGTTTTGGAATCGAAGATTCCGCTATTCCCTGGCTGCAAACAGAAGAAGATCAGTTGCCAAATTGTTTTGCTCTCGTTACTGGAATAATTCCCCGGATGCAAGAGAGTTTGCAAGGGCGGAAATCTCGGGGTTGATTCCTCCGGTCACGAGCACTCTGCCGTCGGGCAACAAGACGGCCGCGTGACTGGCGCGGGCGTTGGCCATATCGCTCGTCTGTATGAAAGTGTCGCTCGCAGGGTCGAACAGCTCGGCCGTGGTCGTGGACTGTGGCAAAAGCCCTGTCTGAGCGGTGCCATCTGCCGCGGAGGTGAGCGCAGCGCCCCCGGCCACGAGTACTGTGCCGTCATTTCGCAGCGTCGCCGTGTGAAATTCACGTCCTGCGTGCATACTCCCAGTGGGGGTGAACTTTCCGCTGACTGGGTCGAACAACTCGGCCGTCGCGAGGCTTTCTGTTCCACTATCTCCTCCAGTGATTAAAACTTTTCCGTTGTTGAGCAACGTGGCCGTATGCGATTCGCGCGGCGTGTTCATGCTGCCGGCCGGCGTAAATGTCCCGTTACTTGGATCGAAGATTTCGGCCGTGGCGAGGGTGTTGCCGTCAGCGCCTCGTCCTCCAATTACGATCACTTTTCCATCCTTCAGCAAAGTTGCCGTATGGGACTTGCGGGCTACACGCATGATCTCAGTGGGCATAAAACTCGCGATCGCAGGATCGAACAGCTCTGCCGTCGCGAGAGTGGCTGTTCCTTCGTCTCCTCCGGTGATGAGAACCTTTCCGTTGCCGAGCAACGTCGCGGTATGCAATTCACGCGCGGTGCTCATACTTGCAACGACCGACGCAAAGCTTGTTGTGTTCGGATCGAAGACCTCCGCGGTCGCGAGAGCACTTCCGTTGGAATCCCGTCCTCCGATCACTAACACATTGCCGTTCGCGAGCAATGTAGCTGTATGCATCGCACGTGTGGTGGCCATATCTGCCGCGGGCGCGAAGCTATGGCTGTCAGGATCGAACAGCTCGGCTGTCGCAAGACTTGCTGTCCTATCGTCTCCGCCAGTGATGAGAACTAATCCGTTGTTAAGCAACGTTGCGGTGTGCGATTCGCGCGCGGTTTCCATGGGACAAGTCGCGCTAAAACGCGATGTCTCTTTGGAAGCCAGCAGCGCAAAGCTGCTCTCTCTCTTTTTGAACGGAGAAGCAGCCACTGATGGTTCGCAAAAAGCACGGTCCCCCTCGAAAGTGCATACCAGTCCAGGACAACAAGGGGGGCGCTGCGGGGGACACTGACTCCCCGCCGGCGTACAACTTGTAAAAACCATGATCGAGTTTGAAGTCCCGGTGATCGAAGCGGTGTCGGTGGCCGTGATGGTTTGCTTGCCGACAGTATTCAGAGTGGCTGAAAAAGTTCCCGCGCCGTTCGTCAGCGTCGAATTGGCAGGAAGCACCGCCATGGTATCGGTACTTGTGAAGCGCACTGTTCCGGGGTAACCGGTGGAAACATTGTTCGCGGCGTCGAGAGCATTGACCGTGAAGTTAAAAGATGTTCCTTTCTTGGCACTCGCGGGGCTAGTGAAGGAGAAGTGAGTCGCTGCATTGCTGCCGACGCTGATCGCGCTCGAAGTCCCGGTGATCGACGCGGTGACGGTGTCAGTGGCTGTGATGGTTTGGTGGCCCAGGGTCTTCAGCGTGGCCGAGAAAGATCCCGCGCCGTTTGTCAACGTTGAGTTGCCCGGGAGCACCGCTTGCGCGTCAGAGCTCGTGAAGTGCACCGTACCGGAGTAGGTTGTCACCGTGTTATTTGAAGCGTCCAGCGCGGTCACTGTGAAGCTGAAAGCGACCCCCGTGGTTGCGGTGCCGGGAGCGATGACAGAGAAGTGAGTCGCGGCTGGTGCGCCGGTGACGGTTATCGTTCCCGAAGTGCCGGTGATCGAAGTATTGACAGTATCGGTGGTGGTGATAGTCCAGTGACCGCCGGGCAGCGTTGCTTGGAAGGTCCCGGTGCCGTTCGTAAGCATCGAGTTAGCTGGCAGCATAGGTTGGCCGGTTGCGTTCGTGGTCGCCGGCGCGGAGGATCTTTTAGCCGCTTTGGGCCCTATATCGAGATCGGTGCTCGAAAATTGAACGGTCCCAGAGTAGCTTGTGACCACATTGTTCGAGGCATCGAGCGCATTTACTGTAAAACCGAAGGGAACCCCAACGGTGGCAAAAAGACCAGAGGTGACGGAGAAGTGAGTAGTCGGTCCGTTGCTGCTGACGGCGATCGAGGTCGAAGTGCCGGTGATCGAAGCCGTCACAGTATCGGTCGATGTGATGGTTTGGCTGCCGCTGGTTTTCAGTGTGGCTGAAAAGGATCCGGTGCCGTTCGTCAGCGTCGAATTGGCGGGGAGCACAGCTTGTGCGTCGGTGCTTGTGAAGTGGACCGTTCCGGCGTAATTGGTGACCACGTTGTTCGATGCGTCGAGAGCGGTCACGCTGAAGTTTACGGCTGCTCCGGCGCTAGCGGTGGCTGGGGCGCTGACGGAGAAGTGAGTGGCCGGGCCTAGGTGCGTGCCCGTCGAGCCGCCGCCGCATGCCGCCAGAAGACACAATCCGCAGAGAGTGAATAGAAACAAGCAAGAGTTCTTCATGGGTCTCCTCACCGGCTGATTGGCTTCTGCTTTCGCAGCGGCCATCTTGCGTTTCACTGGAATATCGCGCAATGCAAAGCGAGTCAAAACGAGGTCATTTCGACATCACGATGGGATCCTATGGCTGTCCAGGGACTTGCGAAACGAACTAGCTTCGATTCGCCCGTCTTAGTCCGCAAATCTCTAGTTGTTTATTATGTTATGGTTACATGTTTGAAGGGTTTTCCCCTATGTTAGAATCCTGCCAAACTTGAGGTGGTGCTTGGGAAGAGTTGAAAGTTCCCACCGGATGGCCCATTTCGGAGGTTTTGAGCTTGATCTTCGTTCCGGCGAGTTGCGCCGCCAGGGAGACAAGCCCGTCAGCCTCGCTGAGCAGCCATTCATAATCCTCACCATGCTGCTTGAACGTCCCGGGAACCTAGTGACTCGGGAGGAAATTCGAGATGCCCTGTGGCCGAACGGGACGGTTGTCGAATTCGAGCACAGTATCAGCGCGGCCATCAACCGGTTGCGGCAGGTCCTGGGCGATTCCGCGGAAGAACCCCATTACATCGAAACGCTAGCCCGCCGCGGTTATCGCTGCAGAGTCACAGTCGAATGGATTGAGAGGCCTCGAGGGGCTTGGGAGCCGACAAGGGCCGAGCCGGAAACAGAAGCCCAAACACCCTCTGATCGTAACCTTATCGGAAAAAAGGTCTCCCATTACCGAGTGCTCGAAGTCCTCGGGGGGGGTGGCATGGGTATTGTGTATAAGGCGGAAGACCTGAAGCTAGGCCGGCGCGTGGCGCTTAAGTTCCTGCCTGAGGAATTGGCCAACGATCCCAACACACTCCATCGGTTTGAACGAGAAGCGCGCGCTGCATCGGTTCTCAACCATCCTAATATCTGTACGATTCATGAAGTCGAAGAACACGAGCAAAATCCATTCATCGTGATGGAGTTATTGGAAGGCGAAACTCTCCGCGAAGTTATCTCTAACTCAGTCCCCGGTAAATCCCATTTGGCCCTCGAGAAGTTGCTTGATCTCGCAATCCAAATCAGTGAAGCGCTGGACGCGGCACATCGCGAAGGCATCATTCATCGAGATATCAAGCCGGCGAATATTTTCGTCACGAAACAGGGACAAGCCAAGATCTTGGATTTTGGACTTGCCAAACACGCTCCCATTGCCACAGCTGCCGGAAGCAATCAGATGGGACAGCTCGACGACGGCGCTCCGCAACCTCTGCGGAAGACCATATGGCTCGCAGCTTCCGATCCATTCATCAGCCGAACCGGATCGACGATAGGAACGGCCGGCTATATGTCGCCGGAGCAAATCCGTGGGGAGAAGCTGGATGCGCGGACGGATCTGTTTTCGTTCGGCTTGGTGCTTTACGAAATGGCCACGGGCCAACGAGCTTTTACCGGTGATACTGCCTCGATCCTTCACGACGCCATTCTCACGCAAATACCCCTGCCGACAAGAGAACTAAATTCCGAGCTTCCCCCGAAGCTCGAAAAAGTCATTGACCGGGCGCTTCAGAAAGATCGCCGAGCGCGCTACCAGTCCGCGGCGGAAATGCTTGCCGACTTGAAATCCTTAAGACAGGCGAGAGAGCCCAAGCGTGGAGCACGAAGATGGGCGATAGCTGCCGGTGCCATCGCAGCACTGCTCATCGCAACTAAAATTATTTGGGTCTCCAAAGTTCGGACGCCCGCCAGACTATCTCCGTCGGGGCCAACGCTTCGCCAACTCACTACAAATTCCTTCGAGAACCGAGTCACCAGCGGAGCAATTTCACCGGATGGAAAGTACTTGGCCTACAGCGATATAAAAAGGATGTACCTCAAGATCATTGAAACTGGCGAAACTCGTGTACTCCCACAACCGGACGAATTCAAGGATCCGAATAATGTCGTCTGGCAGTCTATTTTCTGGTTCCCCGACAGCACTCGCTTCGTCGCTAACGCCCATCATCCAAACCCGGGGGCTGAGCATTGGACTTCGCACGGATCGAGCATTTGGATAGCTTCCGTACTGAGCGGGGCACCTCGCAAACTACGCGACGATGCAATTGCATATTCTGTTTCTCCCGATGGTTCTATGATCAGTTTTGGAACAAACCAGGGTAAGTTTGGCGACCGCGAGATTTGGTTGATGGGTCCAAATGGAGATCAGACGCGCAAGTTTTTCGGCACCGATGAAGAAGGCTCCATCGGAGGTCTACAATGGTCCGCGGATGGAAAACGAATCGTATACACCAGGACCGACCAATCTGGTGAAGTTCTCTTGAGCCGTGACCTGAACAAGGGATCTCCCACCATCATCCTCGGCCCGGCTGAAATGAAACACGTGAAGGATTTTTTCTGGCTGGCGGATGGAAGACTTCTCTACTCGGTCGCGGAACCCGAATTTTTCGGCCCATGCAACTTTTGGGAAATGCCGCTGGGCATGCGTACGGGCAAACCTCTTGAAAACCCAAAGCAAATCACCAATTGGTCTGGATTCTGCATGAGCGGCATAAGCGAAACATCGGACGGCAAGAAAATGGCTTTCCTGAAATCGGTCGGTCGAGCAACTTCATTCTTGGCTGAATTAGCAGACGGCGGAACCCGCATCCTCAACTCAAGACACTTTCCTTTGACTGAAGTCTCTGAAGGTGTTGTGGATTGGACACCGGACAGCAAAGCAATTCTCCTGATGTCCTATCGATCCGGTCGTCCCGGAATTTACAGCCAATTGCTGGACCAGGACGTAGCGGACCCGATCGTAACCGAAGGCTACGGCCGAAACCCTCGTGTGACTCCGGACGGCAAGAATATCGTCTATCTGGGAATTGGCGAAAATGGAATGCCGCCAATAAAAGGACCCGAGCCAGTCATGCGTGTTTCCATCAACGGCGGTCCTTCTCAAAAGTTATTTATCGCTCGCACGTACAGCTTGATTACCTGTGCCATGACTCCTTCCGGTCAGTGCGTGATTGGCGAGCCCGTTGAAGATGGCAAGCAATTGGCCGTCACAGTTTTGGATCCTGAAAAAGGGCGCGGTCCCGAGCTTTTTCGTTTTGATTTGGCTGCCAACGACGATAATTGGTTTCTGGACATCGCTCCCGACGGTACCCGGATTGCCATCACTCGAACTCTGACCAGCCCAATTTATATCCTCTCGCGGCAGGGAAAGTTACTCCAGGAAATTCAGGTAAAGGGTTGGAGCAATTTCGAGTCTTTCTATTGGGCCGCGGACGGAAAGGCATTGTTCGTTACCTCCGCTATCCCGAACGGAAAAGATATCTTGCATGTCGATCTACACGGCAACGCTCATAAGCTCTGGGAGAGCACGGGCGGCTCTAATGAAACGTTGGCACGCCCATCTCCGGACGGGCGCTCTATCGCGTTCAATGGCTGGACCAACACTGGCAATATCTGGCTAATGGAAAATTTCTGATGCCCTGGCGAATCCCCAGAGATCGAGCGGATTCGATCCGAAACACTCAAGCTGTTTGTGTCCGGATTTTCGTAGGCGGCCTGACCCCGTCCGCGAGGCGAAGTCGCTGCGGGCGCAGCCCGATGGGAAGGTGCTCGCCACCGACGGCCCGTACCTGGAGACCAAGGAGCACATCGGCGGTTTTTGGGTGCTAGAGGTCGCTCTTCACCCGCCAACGCGGTTGAGCCCGGGAGCGGCTGGCGTCAAGAGATCAGGAAGCCGTCCGGAAGTTACCCAGTCATGCAGAGCGAGCGGCGACGGCGAAAGGACACCTCGCGATGAGGGCGGCTACGAGGGAAATCCGGAAGTTCGCCAGAAACGGGGTTCTCGGAGATCAGAGCGCGAGCGGCATTCAGCGGAACCACGCCTCCTCGAAGCGGACTTCTGGAAAGTCAGCGGGATTATTCCACTCCGATTGAAATTGCACCGCGGAGTCACCGCGACCGTAAAGCTGGCTGACCAAAAGCAGGAGTAATTCCTGGGAACGCCAAACTTGTCCCGAGCAACGCCAGGGATCTCCCGATGAGCGTTTTGAAAATCTAAGTGTCGCGCTTCTCGCCGGATTCCGTGGGCAGGGAAGCGCCGACCCAGCCGCTGATTCCGCGGACATTACGTAGACGTTCCGGTATCCCATGTCCTTCGCGCGGCGGGCCGCGTTCGGCGCCTTTCTACACATGAAATTCGAGCAATAGAACACCAGCGTGGAATCTCTGTCTGCTGGGAGATCGCTCTTGTCGTAGCCCATCGGGTCGAGAGGCCGCGCACCCGGCACACGCGCCGTGAGCCAGCTCTGCCGCGAGTTCACATCGAGGACGCTCACGGGCTGCTTCTGCATCAATTGCTGCAGCTTGCCGGGCGAGATGACGTTGAGGCCCATCAATCGGACGAACATGGTTGCTCTTTAATCTCCGCGGCGCTTCAGAGTGCGCTCGGCTTCGCCCGTCGCAGCCAGACCGCTTGCCCGACCGTGACGAGGATGGCGCTCGGCAGCAAGAGGAAGGACGTCGCCTCTGCCAGATTGATCGGCAGCGTGAGCCATGCAATCGCAACCGCGAGACCCGCCAGCGCCCAGATCCAGCCGGCGAGACGTTGAACGGCCTGAATCTTTGCGGGGTCGCAATGCAGCGCCGCCAACGGCGTGAGGGTTTTCGGTATGGCGTTCCCGGTCACGGCCAGGAAGGCGCCCCCGATCGCCATCGTCGCGCGTAGCGCGATATCGCCGTAGTGGACCGCGCCGAGCGCCACGGCAAGTTTCGCGCCAAGCGAAATCACGAGAATCAGACCGGCTGTCACGATCCCGTTTCGGACGGAACGCCCGGCATCTCGGCGCGTTGCTTCTTCCTCAGGCTCGCGAGAAACGAGGACAAGAGCCAGCGTCATCCCGATGAGAAGAAGCAGGACCACGAACCAGCCCCCCGCGCTCTGGGGCCGCAGATACCAGTTCTCGGCGACGAGCAGAGTGTTGAGCGCGATCAACGCCGGCGGAATGTAGTTCCAGATCGGTTTGGCTGCCATCGTTAGCCCTCCTGCTTCAGTGGACGCAATCTTGTCCCGCTCTTTAACGCGGCCCGGCGCGCACCGCCCTGTGCCTTCATGTCCCAACCCACCGTTTGCGCGAAGCCGAGCAGCGCCTCCTCGAGGACGGACATCTTGAGCCGGTAGACGATTGTCCTGCCGTTTTTTTCGGCTTCGATCAGCCCCGCATTCTGGAGCACGGAAAAATGGGCGGACATGGTCGGCTTGGAGACGGCAAAATGGGCGGACAACTCACCGGCCGACATCGGCCGTTTGCGCAGCAGTTGCAGCACGCGGCGGCGCGTTGGATCGGAAAGAGCTTTGAACACGCTGTTCACGAGTCTATATTTAGCTAATAATCGAACTATTGTCAAGCGCCAATTTCGAAGTACCAGCAGTCAAGAATGGGGATGATTCCGACGTGGATAACATGATTGCGTTTGGTTTCGACTGGAGTCGCCCGGCGAAGCTCCCGGATTGTCGCCTACACGGAAGCTATCCATAAACGGGGTTCGAGGAGATAAGAGCACAATGGCCCTTCGACGAAGCCTTGCTTCCTCGAAGCCGACTTCTGGCCCGGGATACTTCCGCATAGCCCGTCACTCGGAACAATCGCCACGGAAAGCACAGAGGTCTCCGCCGATTATTCGAGGTGTTTCTAAGAAAGATTTCTCTCTTACATGCGGTTGGACTATTCCTCAGAAAGAAGCGGCAACTCATTCATTGTGAGTGTCTGCTCCTTGCGTATTTAATCGTTCGTTGCGGTTTGAAAAACCATGAATTATTCGTAGCGAAGCGCGACCATGGGATCGACGCGCATGGCACGGCGGGCGGGTATGTAACAGGCGAGCAGGGCGACGGCAAGAAGTAGGATTGCGACTGCGGTGAACGTCAGCGGATCGGTCGCGGAGATACCAAACAGCTCGCTGGACAAGGCGCGTGTGAGAACAAAGGACGCAGCGAGGCCGATGGCGAGACCGACAAGAACCAGCGTCAGACCTTGGCGCAAGACAAGGAGCAAAACATCTCGAGGCTCGGCACCCAGCGCCATGCGAATTCCAATCTCGTGAGTGCGCTGGCGCGTGGTGTAGGCGAGAACGCCGTAAATGCCAATGCCCGCGAGAACCAATGCGAGATTGCCAAAGCTGCCCACGAAAACTCCGCCGATTCGCTGCGGGGTTGCCATAAGCTGCACGCGCGAATCGAGAGAGGTGAGATCGAAGAGCGGCAAATCGGCGTCGAGCGAATGCACGGCATCTTGCACGGGGCCGGCGAACGCAAGCGGATCCCCCGGAGTGCGAACATAGACGGCGATGCGGCGCGCGTAGTCCTGGAAAAGCGGCAAGTAAAGGAATGGAGTGGGCTTCTGACCGATCTCATCGTTATCGCTGTTTCGCGCGATACCTACAACAACGAACCATGTTTCGTTGGCTTTCAGTTTTTTACCCACGGCGTCCTGATGCGGCCAGTAACGATTGGCGAACGCGGCGTTGACGACGGCAACGGGCTGCGAGCCATTGATGTCGGCGACAGTGAACTCGCGACCGGAGACGAGCGGAATCTGCAGCGTACGCAAGAAACTCGGGCCGATGTCTGCACACTCAATATTCATCGATTCGTGCGGCTGGGGAACATAGCCTTGCGCTTCTATGCTATCGACGTTGGAGGCAAAGCCCAACGGAATCCAGTTGGCGATCGTCGCCGATTCAGCTCCCGGCATCGCCTGTAGATTATCGAAAAGCTGGCGATTGAATTGCGTACCAGACTTGCTGTCATAACCCAACCCGGAAAGATCGTAATAGTCGAGCAAAACGTGATGGGGATTGAAACCGGTATTGAACTGTTCCTTGGAGCGGACGCTGCGAATGAAAAGCCCAGCGCATACGAGCAGGAGCAGCGACATGGCAATTTGAGCGACGACGAGGATGCTCGAAAGGCGAGCTTTGTGAAGACCGCCGGAGACGCTGCCGACTTCTTCTTTCAGAACATTAGCGGGTTGCAGACTAGACGAGCGAAGGGCGGGGAGGACGCCAAAGATGACGCTAGTGATAATGGAAACGATAAAAGTGACGAACAGGACGGTACGGTCTGCAGTCGCGGTGATTGAGATAGGCACTTCCGCGACGTGCGGAATAAAATCGCTCAACGCACCAGCGGTTCGCAAAGTGAAAAGCATGGCGATGACGCCGCCGCAAATCCCCAAAATCAAGCTTTCGGCGAGCAACTGGCGCACCAAGCGCCAGCGCGTTGCGCCGATGGAGAGACGAATCGCCATTTCCCGACGACGCACGACGGAGCGCACGAGGAGAAGATTGGCGACGTTGGCGCAGGCGAGCAGGAGTATCACACCCGATATCGCCAAGAGGAGGAGAAGGATTGTGTGCAGATAGTAGTTTGCGCCAAACGGCGCACGCCATAACGGACTGGCGGTGATGCTGTAATCGCCCGTATGATCCTTGGGAAACTGCTTGACGATCTGCTGCATGAGAACATTCAAGTCTGCCTGCGCCTGATCAGCGGTCAGGCCGGGCCCTAAGTGGCCGGTGCAGATGAGCCATTGCGTGCCGCGGTCGTGAAGAAGAGCGCCGGCGTCCTTGCTGCTGAAGAAATCACCGGCCATCATCACGGGAATCCAAAGGTCGTAAGTTTGGCCCGTCTGTGCGCCTACAAAAGCCCGGGGTGCGACGCCCACGATCGAAAGAGGATGACGGTCAATCTCCACAGTCTGGCCAATCACTGAGGGATCGCCACCGAAGTACCTTTGCCAGAGGTGGTAGCTGATGACCACAACCGGCGCGCCGCCGGGCTTCGTTTCTTCTGATGGAAGAAAGAACCGTCCGAGAACCGGCCGAAGGCCGAGGCCGTCAAAATAGTTTGCCGAGACTAATAGTCCCCACACGCGCTCCGGCTTCGCTCGGGCGGTGAGGCTCATGGCTCTTGGGGAAGCGGCGACCAGGCTTGAGAGAGTGTGGTTGCGGTCGCGCAAATCAACGTAATCGGGATAAGAAATCGCATTCGCATCGCCCGTGCCGCCGGTGCTTATGGCGATGTATTCGCTGGTATGATTGACACCCGGGATTGGGTTGAGCACGGTGGAATTCACCCAACTGAAAATCGTGGCATTCGCGCCGATGCCGAGGGCGAGAGTGAGGACGGCGACAGCCGTGAAGCCGGGGGATTTGCGAAGCATACGGAGCGCGTAGCGAACGTCCTGAAAGATGCCAGAGAAAACATTGTTGCTGTCTTGGCCCACCGCAATGGATTCGCGATACCAAGCCCTCTCGAGGGGCCACAGGCCTCGCGCTAGCAAGTCTTCGCCCTTCAGTTCGTCAATGGCGGTGCGGAAAGCTAGGTCTTCGGACTGTCCGCTCGCAAGGAGTTCCTGGTAGCGATCCTCAAGGTGCTGCGCGAGTTCGTCGGCAATTTCGGCTTCGCGCGTTGGTGCAAGTTTCAGCAAAGCGAGCCTACGAAGAATTTCCGTTTTCCATTCAGGCATTTTCTGCCTCCGTGATGCTATTGATCCCAGCGACAAATTCGCGCCAGCCACGAAGCTGCGACGCGAGCACTCTGCGGCCCTGGCGAGTCACACGATAATAACGACGACGGCGCTGTCCGCTTTTTTCAACCCAGCGGCCATGCAGCCAGCCGCGTCGTTCCAGGCGGTAGAGCATGGGGTAAAGCGAGGCCACGTGGAAACGTACCGTTCCCCCGGAGCGTTGCTCGATGAGTTTGCTGATCTCGTAACCGTGGCGCGGGCGAGCTTCGACAAGCGAAAGAATAAGAAGTTCGGCGCTGCCTCTTTTCCAATCCGTCTGTGAACTTGTGCTCTCCATATATAGCCTCACAACATATTGAACGACGGCGTCGCCTGAGAGTCAAGTGAATGTTTCGCGGGCCGGCTATCCCTGGGGTTAGTCTCTTCCTAATGGCAGTTGTCACGTGCTCGGGAATTGAACAGACGTTGCAATCCGGAAGCTATCCAGAAACGGGGTTTGAGGAGATCGGAGCGCCGGCAGTCTTCCACAGCGCTAGACTTCCTCCAAGCGGACTTCTGGACCGGAATAACCTCCAGTAAGCCCGTGACTCGGGCGCAATCGCAAAAATAATCAATCTGTCGTCTCGGGCAAAAACAGCGCCGGTACAGCTTCCCAGCCCGGCTCCTGGTAGAGGCCAATCACATTTCCTCCGGCCGGGTGGTAGAGTTCTTGCGTTGCAACGAATCAAAGTAGTGTTGCATTTTCTCTCGCACCTGCTCTTCGGTCAGACCTTGATCGTAAGCGGGGGAAATGAGTGGCATAGCTTCGTTGATCTTGACGAGTACGAATGACCTAATCCTGGTGCGGCCTTCGTCGAGATTTCGCTCTGTTCGATAGAAATCCAGGATTCGCTCGTACAGGGCTCCCTCACTGACGACTGAGGCGACGCCCTTGAAGCGGTAGCCCTTGCGCACCATAGGATCGACTACATTGATCTCGGCCGACGGATTACGTCTTAGATTTGAGACCGTCCCGGGCGAGCGGATATCAGCAAAGACGATGTGATCGTCGTCCCATACCGCGGTCGTTCCTTTGGGCGACAAGTTGGGAGTACCATCCGGGCATACGCTCGCGACGAAGCCAAGCCGCTGCTCGCTGACCAGGCGCTTCATATCTTCGGTCAAGATTCCCACAGCAACCTCGAAAAAAGACAATTAGCCTCAGGCGGGATGCTGGTAGAGGCCAATCACGTTTCCTTCCGGACCGCCCATACCCCCGCGTCGAGTGGCCGGTTTGATCCTCGCCAACAATCCCGTGAGATTGCCTAATACCACGTCATCGATTGCACCCTTTATCGCGCCGCAGGCCGTATGTCCCAGCACTAAGACCAGCTTTGCTCCTGAAACGGCACATGCAAACTCCATGCTCCCTAGCAGGTCATCATTGACCACATTGCCTGCGACGCGCCCATTGAACGTGTCGCCGATCCCAGCGTCGAAAATAATTTCCGCAGGCACCCGCGAGTCCACGCACCCAAGGATTACCGATGGAAACACCGAGAGCCGCGCCGAGAAATCTGCGGCGATCGAGAGCTGGGTCATCCACCGACTCACGTGATGTCCTTTTCATAACCTTCCTCCACGTCTTTGAAATGCGCGTCTCGCCGCTGTGATCCGCGCGGTAGTGACGCTGAGTCTGCTATTTTCCGACCATTCGGGATTATTTTGCCGAAGAGTCCAACTGTTGACCCAAGCTGTCCAGCTTCGTTTTGTTCTGCCCGTAATCGATTGTGGCATTGATTTCATCCGCGAGATCGGTGACGATCCGCGTGTTTGCCTTCAAATACTCAGGGTAGGGCGGAGCAGTCGGGCGGCTCTTGGTCTTATTAAGGCGGTCGATGGCGGCGTTCATGTTTGTAGCTAGATCATTCGCGAAGCCG
The DNA here is from genome assembly GCA_963714785.1 of uncultured Acidobacteriota bacterium. Classification (GTDB taxonomy): domain Bacteria; phylum Acidobacteriota; class Terriglobia; order Acidiferrales; family UBA7541; genus Palsa-295. The sequence goes on along the minus strand of CAVQQE010000010.1, from coordinate 8,382 downwards.
GTAATGCGGTCAATGGCCTCTTGTTGCCAGGGGCTGGCCACGGTCCGGTGCGATTGTAAACCCCGCATGTTCTGCTGCAGTTCATTCACGTCACTCTTGATTTTCATAAGCACCGCAGAGTGGCTTTGCCAACTCAGTCCGTTGGTTAGCGCGAAAGACTCCATTTTCACGGCGTCTCTCTTAATTTTTGCTACGATCGTTTTTGCATCGTTCAACTGTGCAGTGACGCTGGAGTTGTCAGTGGTGGCCTGCGCATACAAGTTACTTGGAATCACTACGAACACGATACAGAGAAGCAAACCGCAGAGCACTTTTCTTGGATTCATGTTCAGTTCTTCTCCTTTCATCTTCCTGAAATGTCCGACCCTAAAATCTCTCCTCTAAAAGCCCAAGGCAACTAGTCCTTCTTTACCGGAGCAGCCTGAGTTGCGACGGGCACCCAGACCGCGTCAGCTGCCGCAATTTCAAAAGCTGACGCGTCAGTTGAAATGTTGACGCGCTGCAGACCGGCCTTACTCCTCGGGACGGCTCGGAAAACGAGATAATACTGGTTGTCTAGAATTCTCTGCAGGCGATCGAGGTAAGGCTTAAAGCTCACCAGGTTCTGCGTTCCGAGAGAGAAATATTCCCCACCAGCTTCGTCGGTAATTTTGGCCACGCCCGACTGACCTATCTGCGCTTCCCAACTATTTCGACCGGCGCGCCCGACGCCGGTAGCGTAGATTCCGTGAACGATTACGCCATAGCGTTGGGCCGCTGTGCTGGCGGAATCCACGTCCGGACTCATGGTAGTCATACCGGTGGACATGGACATGCTGGGCATCGTATTTCGAGACGCGCGGCTGGCGCTAGGAGCGGTTTGACGGTTGGACATCCTTTCGTTGCGCAGCCGGTCAATGCCATCGCTCACCATAAGAACCTCGCGACGCACTTTCTGTTCAGGCCAACCTTTAATCAGGCTAATGAGCGATAGGTACGGACTGTCCATAGAAGACAAAGTGCCACGGGGCAAATGGATGGCCTTGGCGGCCAGAGCATGATCGGCAGTGAAGTTCTGCACGATTTGAATGGTGGCATTGGACATGTAACCCACACCAATAGCTGTTGTCGCAGGCTGCGCATTGATGAAGTCGCGGAGGTCATTGAGGCTATTTCCGATACCCGAGTCGCAGGTATCGTCGATCAAAATGAAAAACTGTAGCGCGGCATTATCTCCGCGAGCGGGAATTACCGTGTCGATTTTAGAGGAGTTTTTCCTTGTCGTACCTGTACATTTTCGGGACGAAGGATTGGAATTTCAGTGTCGTCGCGAACGGCTTGGTCCGTGATGACCATGTGAACCTGCGCGGTGCCCGAAGCGCCGGGATTCTCTTGCGAGGACACAATCCGTGCTCCGAATCCCAGGAGAGCCAGCGCAACGATACATCCGAGTAGAGCTTTGGAATTCTTCATGTCTTCCTCCTAACCTCATTCATGCCCTAAAAGCCCGTCATTCATGCAAGGGCTGTCCCGATCGCGCCTATCAGGCGCGCAAGTTTCCACGCTTCTCCTTCCGGGAGTGGAAACGGTCTGGTTGAAATCGTATGTCTGACCAGAGTCATTCGACAGGATTCCAAGTGTCATCAGGATTGAACTCGTTCATGGCCTTGGCAAGTTCTGCAGTCTTTTCACCGAGATCTTTTTGAAACACTAGACCATCCTGATTGATGATCAATGTCATCACTCCCGAATTGCGATACTCGGCGGGATAGGCGAGGACTGCGAAACCCCCGGTCATGTTTCCGTTGACGATATAGTCTTCCGGCCCACCATGAGCGTGGTTGCCTTGCTTTGTGAGGATCCGATAGAAATATCCGTGGAATGGCTGCGGTGACGGTTGGTTATTGCCACCATAGCCTTCGGCGCTTGCACTAGCTGCCAGCGGCCCAAGCGGACTTTCCGCTTGATCGTTCGTGGACTTCCAGTACAGACCATTCTGTTTGCCTTCGTCACTAGCGATTTTCTGTGCATATTGATGGACGTTGCTGCCGTCGTGTGTCTGTGCAAAATAATCGGCTTGCGCAGCGGCCATGGCGTTGAGTACGTCAATCGCTGCCAGTTCGTTGTCGCCGATACGTCGAGCTAAAATCTCTGCCTTGGCTGAGTCGCTGTCAAAATACCACTGACCCGATGTGTTCTTCTCCAGCGGAAAAGGAAACGGATAATTCTCTGCGCCAATATTCAGGACCTTCCCATTGGTCAACGTTCCCCAGCGATGCATTTCATCGTAGTTAGCTACGAATTTGTCGCGGTTCGCTTTGTCTTGAACTGGATCGCCCGAGACGATCAGCTCGGTCGCTCCCGGTCCGAAAATAGCCAACAGCGAATTGCTGTCCCCCGCTTTTGCAGCTTGATAAAGGGACGTGGATGCATCCTCTGGTGAAGCGAATGTTTTTGGTCCGCTTGCGGCCGGGGCTTGCGCCTGCTGCGATTTCTGACATCCCGCCGGAAGCGCAATCATCGCGGCCAGGACAAGAAGACGGACGCACCGCGAATAGTTTTTCGTTTCGGTAAGCCTCAGACGTTTCATCCCAATTCCTCCATCGTTTCCACTGAGCCCTTCCGGAGCTTTATTTTGTGTTCTCACAAGAATTCACGTCGTCAGTCTTTATCGACGAGGCGCTCCTCCACGACGATTTCCGCCACCTAGACTTTGGTTTCCGCGAGCGCTTTGTGCGCGCCCTCCACCCGATCCCGAGAAGGCGTTAGGACGCGACTGCTGCGTGGCCGGAGTTGGCGAAGTGTTCGACGTCTGCGGACGTTGATACCCGCGCGCCTCGTTTGTACTGGGCCGCGTGTTCCCACCCGTTGCGGGAAGTTGAGATGGCGTTTGGTTTGGGCGATTTCCCGTAGCCGGTCGCGTATTTGCATTTCCTCCGTTGGGACGGTTGCCCGCGCCCGGGCGGTTACCGCCGTTCGCAGGGAGAGTTGTAGCCGGAGGTCGATTGCCGCCGTTGGGGCGATTGCCCGCGTTCGCCGGAAGAGTCGTTGCCGGAGGACGATTGGACGGATACGACGGCCGGCCATATCCGGGGTAGCCTGGAGGTCGATGCGAGGGATAGCGGGGAGGAACGTACCCGGGCGGACGATAGCCGCCTCCGTAGTAGCCGCCGCGCCAGTAACTGTTCCCGACGTAAACGTTGCGATTGTAAACAATCGTTCGGCTGTGCCAACTCGTGCCCCAATATCCCCAACCCCATCCGCAGCAACCGCCATGAATCATAGCGCCCACGGCAATGCCGGCGCCGAAGGCGATCACAGCCGTGGTTGCCACGTAGGTGGGCGTATATCCGTACACAACCACCGGGTAGCCATAAATTACGGTCGGATTGTACGCGGGAACGTAAACGATCTGCGGATTCGCCGGTTGTATGACGATCGTCTGCGGACTTTCCTGCACAACTTTGATCTCTGGACTCGATTTCAAATTACCCGCTGCCTGAGCTTTCGCGCGCATCCTTTGGATCGCCGTCATTACGTCCTGTTGCTGTGTAGCGGAAGCTTCGCCCAGCGCCGAAGTCCACGCGAGATTCTTCGCCAGATTGTCCAGGACAGATGGAAACTGCGTAAGGGCCTTCACCGCCGGATCCCAAGACTGTTGATCGACAGCTTTCATAAGAGCGTCGCCAGTCAGAGAGGAGTTCTGCTTGAGCCAGACAACCGCATCCACTATTTCGTAAGGAAAAGTGGCAGCGCCGAGAACTTGCGCAACGAGCGCATCCGGATAAAGGGCGATGGGAGCGATCAGCGAGTCGAGTTCGTCAGGAGTAAGAGGTGCATACTCCTCCCCTTTGGTGGCCGTTGGCGGTTGCGTCGGCGTAGATGGTGCCTGGGCGCTCGCGTCGCTGGGAATGGTCGTCAAGACGAGAAGAGAGCTCATCAGCATGGCCAATGCTTTTAGTCGAAGAGTCATATTCTCCTGCCTTCTAGCGATTCGCCTCGTCGGTACGGCGTTGGAATTCCTGACCGGGAGATCACGCGAGTTTCTGAAACGAAAACCAGAACTGTCACCTGTTAGAACGTCTCATTGAATCGCGGCGCAAGACACGGCATAAAACTGAATCGCACTCCAAATTCACCGATATGCGAAGTGTAGTCCACTAGTAAGCTGGCCTTGTTATGATTTTTCTGACCGCACCTCATGGCTTTGCGGTCTGCGACGCAGGCGACACCCGGGTCGGGAATCACACCGGCGTTGAGCCCAAACTGCCCAGGTACCCATTGCCCCTTCTGTTGTCCCATCGCGGCTGTGTTTTCCGCAAGGTCACTCCATCCTCGTCCGCGAGCGTAGATCCAACGCAGATGATAGACCGTGCAGCGACTGCCAGCTGTGTTACGGTGACCTCTACGCTCCGTGCGCTTCGTCTAAGCATTCACGAAAGTTCTTCGCCCGAGCGCGAAACGACGGCCTCAATATCTGCCCACTTCTTGAACCCTCTAAGGCCACTGAACTGAACCACCTCCGACCTGACTTAGCGGTCGCGAACGCTACCAGCCGATCGCCGGATGTTGAATCGAGCATTTCTCCCTCGATACTGTCTCTCCCAACACTCAACCTAAAACAGCTAGGCTGGCGCCAGGTACCGTGGCAACTGAAGCAGCGGTAGCGGCTCCCGATCACTCTTTGAAGCCACCAGTTGGGCTTTATACCAAGCTTTTCCGAGATGCGAAAGCGTAAGAATCGGCAAGGAAGTATCAAAAAACGACTCTTACTAGGCACTTAACCCAGATCTTGATAAATTCGGTCTTTGCAAAGACCTGTAGCTTCCGGCGAAAACTCAATCTGTAGTTCGTTTCGAGCTGCGCGAACTCGCGAACTGACGAAGTCCACCACGCCATTCGGGAGGTTGTACATCGCACTGGTGATCTGGATCGATCCTTTCTTCTCCAACTCCTCCAGGACCGGACTGCGCCGCCGGATTTAGGGCAAGTTATAGCGTAATTGGCTGAACACCATGTTAGCGTTGGCTGACTTTGGACCATTGCCAGCCGCCCAAGGATAGACCCAAACATGCGCGAATTGCAGCCCCCACTGCACCGACCCTAGGTTTTCATATTTCCAGAGCACTCGTGAGTAGCCGCCCGTAGCCTCCTCGATCAATCGGTCGGCAGCGTTGCTGGCACCTGGAAAACCGAATCCCACGCAGCAGGTGCCGTCGCTGTTTAAGGTAGCGTTCTTCTGCGCGTACAGGCCGCTGTAGTAGAAGTACAGTCCCGTAGCTTTATTCGGTGCAAGCTCGAAACCGCTAACCCACGAATACGAATGGATTGGCGAAATGCTGCCATCGGCCCTGACGATTACGTCGGGAGCTAAGCCGCCGATATAGCGACCCGCGCCGTCACTGGCAAAACCGTCCAACACCCAGCGCACGCCTTTCTTGACCTCAACGTTGAAGTTGGCACTGACGCCCCAACCAAAGGCGTAATTTTTTCCCGAAGCGCTGGTCCCATCCCAACTGCGAAAAGTTCGCATCACTGTGCCGATATCGAAGTGAATTGCGCGGCCTCCCTTGACCTTGTTGTCGAACGAGCCCTTCAGGACGAAATCCGGAGTCATGTTCGGGACATTCAGTCCGCTGCTGCCGTTGTTGTATTGCGTCGTGAGCGTGCTACTCAGCGCGGTGGGGAATACCACACTATTTGACACCTGCTGCTCAGGGTTCTCGACCGAAAAACCGAACGCTATCTTCTCAGATGCCCGATAAACGAGCCGGAATTGCGGATAGCGCCCAACCACAAACCCAGCGACAAAGTTGAGATCAATCACCTGGGGAGCGGCTATATCACCCGGCCATGGAAGAATATCTTCCTTATTCGGTGTCATCAGCGACCACAGCTGCCCGCCGGCCATCTCCCACTTTCCTTTGCGCCAGTCAAACCAAGCCTGACGAATCCGGAACGGATAACCGGATTGCGTCACAAGATTTCCGCCGACGGGCGCACCGACAAAATCCATTTCGAAATATCCGGCGATTTGGCTGGATTTTAGGTCGGCGTCCACGCGCAGCGCCAGGCGCGTGTTCTGCGGTGATAGACGGAATTCGCTGGTCGTGCCTGGAACCGTGTTGTCGTACAGGATGTTGTTAAAATTGGTGGCCACGTTGCCGCCGTTGTTGTTCGATCTCCACACCGAGGTCAGTGCAGGGTAGCCGATTAGACGAATCTTCGCAGGGCCTAACTGAAGGGCCGGTGTGGTGGGCGTCACGTCGGCAATTTCCGGACCACGCTGCAACTCTTCCTCGACTTGCGTCTGCTGGGGAGTAAGCGGCTGTTGTTCACTTGGAACGGAGGATGGTTCATTTTGCGCTTGCAGGTGGTTGTCCGTCCTGAGATTTGTGGGCGGATTCGCCGTGTCACTGCTCGTCGCTCCTTGCACCAGGCTCACCAGCATCTTCTTTTGCTCCGTCAAGGCGGACTGCAGCGCCTGGATTTGCGCTTGTTGTTGCTCCAGCGCTTTCTGTTGCTGATCGACAATTAACTTCAGGTTTTCAATTTCGGCCCTGTTGCTCGAATTCTGAGCCATCGCCGATAGGCAAGCGACTGAAAAACTCCAAAAAACAGAGACAACAGGAACAATACACTTCATGAGAAGATGCATCTTCTGACTTTTCATTATTCCTCTCCATGTTCTTCCCCCGCGGAGGGTTGCGAAGAGCTTGGGGGAAACGCATGGATTCTATACCTCTGCTCGCAGCGTCTAAACTTAGGAATTGAAAGATGCATCCAGTCTTATTCGCGAAATGCACTCCCTCGTGGTCCGTTAGCTGATTTGTCGCGCCAAGTTCCTGCTAAACGCTTACTGGGCAAGTTAAGTTCTACTTTAAATGTCCGGATGCGTCCCACCTATCAGAGCGCTTGCGCAGTATTTGCGCCCATCCCACTGTAAGAATTGACAACATCCATGCAGAAGTTGTTTTGCTACACTCTCGTTGCAGCGTGGTGCTTACGAAAATGGAAGGAGGAAGGCCATGAAAAGACTAAGCGATGGACGATACGGATTCGACCGCCGGGGCTTTTGCAAGGCTGTCGGCGTTGCGACCGCTGTTGGAGTAGTAGAGGCAAGCCTAGGAAGCGCGTTGGCCCACGCAGACCTCACCAAGGAACAGCGTGACAAGATGACGGCGGACGAAATCGTCCAACTAATGAAAGCCGGCAACGAACGATTCCGATCGGGCAAACCGCAGCATCGCGATCTCATGCGCGAATCTAAGGCAACTGCGAAGGGACAGTATCCTGCCGCGATTGTCTTCAGCTGTGTTGACTCGCGAGCACCGGTCGAGTTGATTCTCGACTTTGGTATCGGCGATATCTTCAGCGGTCGAGTGGCAGGCAATGTTGCTGACGAGGACATATTGGGCAGCATGGAATTCGCCTGCAAGGTGGCGGGCTCGAAGGTCGTGCTTGTCATGGGCCACACCGCCTGCGGCGCTATCAAGGGTGCCATTGACGATGTGCAGCTTGGCAATCTGACGGCATTGTTGGCGAAGATCCGTCCGGCTGTTGAAGCCACTCAGTATACGGGAGAGCGCTCCGCCAAAAATTACGCGTTCGTGGACGCAGTAGCGCGAAAGAACGTGTCACTAACTATCGCCAACATTCGGGAAAGGAGCTCCGTGCTTCGGGACCTCGAATCCAACGGCAGCATAAAAATTATAGGCTCGATGTACAACCTCGAAACAGGAGTAGTTGAGTTCCTCGCGTAGCGGCCTGCGTTGGCCTTCGTTCATCGCCAGAGCCTGCAGCTGATTCATGATCCGCGTGCGCATCTGCACCAGCCGATGCCGGTGCCACAGCAGTTGCCGCAGATCCCGATTCTCCGGGCTCGGTACCCAGATCCGTGGAAAATTATTTTCCCGCAACAGTCGCAGCAGCAGTCGGGCATCCTCCCGGTCGGTTTTCTGCTTGCGGAGGCGTTTGGCTTTAATCTGGGCCGCATCACCGATCCACAGCTCCATACCGAGTTCTGCCAGCAACCGCTCGAACCAGCGAGAGTAGCCCGTGGCCTCCATCCCCACTCGTATGCGGACAAGTAAATTGCCCAGAAACATTTCTTTTTGAAGCAATAACTCGAGCACTTTTGGGCAAGAAAATTCTCAATGATTGTACTGGTGTAGAAAATGAGGATTTTGCGCAGAGAAGGTTTTTGGGCAACATTCTTCGTTTCGTGAAAGGGAACCGCCTGTCGATGGATCGCGCCAAGGGCGAAACGACCACGGGACGTTTGGTTACAGTGGACCTTGCCCGCCCCATGGACCTCCGCATCACTATTTTTTCAAGCTTTACGCTTTGGATTCGATGATCGACTTGAGGCCAGATGCCGGGAAGGAGGATCTCGAACGCGCG
>CAVQQE010000009.1:0-197396 GCA_963714785.1 uncultured Acidobacteriota bacterium | reverse complement strand
AGAAGCGTGGCATCCTTGGCAAGACCTTCCGAGAGCGACCGCGTACTCGCGGGGAGATCGTACAGCACCCAGTGAACGATAGTTTTCGTTGGCGCATCGGGATCGTCGACAATCAGCGCGAAGCTGCGAGTCTGCGGCGGAGGTTGGGCCCACGCGAGCGCGGGGGAAACGTCTTGTGCATCGCAGCTAAACTTTGCTGGGATATCGCCGTCGGCTTGGAAGGAGGCGCTACTCAGCTTCAGAGCAGGCCCGGATTGATCCTCCTGATAATTCTCGTACACAAAGAAGTAAAGCGCGCAGAGAATCGCGACAATTCCAAAACCAATTAAAAGCCACTTGCGAGAAGATGCTGTCAAGATGCCGAACCTCCGGCAGTTTCAATTTACCCGGAATCGCTATGCAAGTTATAAATAGAGTTTTGAATGTCTAGGTATTGACCGAATCGATGCGGGACACAAGCATAAAAGAATGGAACTGAGCTGCCAGAAACAGAAATCTTGTTAGCCGCGCACCGTTAGAACAGGGCATCTTGCATGTGCGACGACCTTATGAGCTGTGGTGCGTTCAAGGTGTGTCGACGCTGCCAAGTGACCGGCAGCGTCCTTAACGCCCAGAACAATAAGATTAGTCCCGCGGTCCGCGGCCGTCTCGAGAATACGGTCAGCAGCTTCCCCATACTCAACGATCACGGACGGCCGATACCGCATTCTGGCGTCGCTGGGAATTAAGTCACGCAGGTTTTGCAGCACATCCTCAATAGCAACCTCACCATAATGCTTCATGCCGGCCTCAGGCATCACGTTGATCAAATCCAACTGAGCATCGTTCTGTTCGGCGATAGAAACCGCCATGGGAGCGGCGGCCAAGGATGCCTTGCTGAAATCCGTGGCGAACAACACCGAGCGGAAACGCCCGTTTGCGTCCATGCTTTTGAAGATATCCCGTCCGATTGTAAGTACCGGCACATTAGAGCGTCTGAAGATCTCCTCCGTAAAAGATCCAAGTAGTAACTTCGGGACACCCGTTCGGCCGTGGGTGCCGAGCACAATGAGATCGATCTTGCAGTCCCGAACGACCAGCTCAATTGCTGACCAGAGAGCGGTCTCGTGTATAACCGCTGTATCGTGCGCTACGTCAGCGAGTTGCGAGCTGATTTTTGCCATTTCAGTTCTGGCCAATTCCTCGTCGGCAATAACCGCCTCGCGGCATGCCTCTGGAATGGAGGGCGTCAAAACATGTAGTGCATGCACACTTGCACCGTAGTTGCGCGCGATGGCGATTGCAAACGGGAGCGCAGCTTCGGAGGATTTTGAAAAATCAGTCAAATAAAGAATATTCTTTAGAGTCACGCGAGCGGTTTCTCCAACAACTGTCATATCTGCAATCCTTTTTACAATTATCATCGCCGTGCCTTTGTGCACTTAAATTGAGCCCAGCTCGACGGACAAGCTCAGTGTTTCCAATGTCCCGCTTCCCGATGGGCAAAATACAGAGCGAATACAAGTAACGCAATGAAAAGAAAGTCCTCGCGAACCATCTCTCTGCCTCCTTTCTCTATAATTCACAATCAGCCTATTCGGGTGTACAGCGATGTGACAGATGCTACTGTCGAGCGTGACGTAGGTCACAAGAACTTCCTCGCTCACGACGCCGCTCACGCTGAACGACCGAGGGTGCCCAGTCGTTCGACGCAGCGTCTACATCAACCCCGGACTATTTCTTCTGGATTGATTTGAGGTAATTAATGAGATTGGTGATTCGCAGTGGGACTGGAGTTTCATCCACGCCGGCGCAGAGCGCGTTCCAGCGGTTCATCGTTTCAAAGATTGGGCCCCAGACGGGCATCTCTCCGGAGCCGTGAGCGGACGCCTTCACTCCATTTTTCAAAATGTTTGAGACATAATCGTCCGGAAATTTCCCGTCGTGACGCTGGGCCAATGTGGTCAGGTCGGGCGGCGGCACCTTCAGCGCAGTCTCCGCAGGACCATCACCCTTACCGCCTGGTCCGTGGCAGACGGCGCAATACTGCTTGAATATCTGCTCACCGGAAACAGGGTTGGTCGGCTTGACCTGGGTTTTCTTGGTTCGACTCTCCTGGGCTCCGGCGAAGCTGAGTATGAACGCCAGCGCCGCACCCAATACGAGCAGATTGCGAATTGGCGGGATCACCCTAGAAGACCTCCGCTTGGAAGATCGAACTCGGTAACAGCCCAATGTCTTGATTGCCCTGTTTATTCGATTAGAAAGTGAGCCTTAAGGGGTATCCATTTTAGGCTTTGCCCCCGGCTCTTTCTTTGCGAACGAACGAACATAGTTCACGAGATTCCAGACATCGTCCGGTTTGGCGCGATCTCCTTCCGGCGGCATTTCGCCTTTTCCGTTCTTGATGATGTAAAACAACTCGCCGTCGGTCCTATCTTTCAGAGCCGCGGGCTCGCGAAAGTCGGGAGGTTTCAATTTCGTTTGCACTGCCAAGTCGCCCTTGCCATCTCCATCGGCTCCGTGGCACATCACACAGTCATAACCGTAAATTCTCTTGCCTTGCTCGACTGATGTAGGTGACGGCTTGACAGGATTGGCTTGCTTGGCCGCTTCAGGCGGAATTTTGAATTCCGTCGGCGTCGCTTTTTCAGTCGTCTTCTGGGTCTGCCGTGCGGGAGAGAAAAGAGCAACCGGAAGGAGTAGCAGGAACAGAAACAATCGTTCGCACATATCCGCCTCCCCAAAATCCGAGATTTTGATTACATCAGCCCCTGTTAGGACATGGAACTGACCAACCTCATTTCTATGAGACGCTCTACAGTATTTACCAGTGAGCTCGGATCGTGATCGTCGACAATCAGTATTTGTATCTTATTTTGCGTCGGAGTCTTCACCTTTGACCTCCACAAGCTAACACGGTCCTAGCGAAGCATCTGTGACCGCGGTCACAACCGTCGGTGACCTGTGCCACAAACTTCGAGTCAAAAACCATAGGACCCCTTAACTATAACTAGCGCTTGAGCAGTTCTCCTTTAGAACGTCTATATCAAAAACTACTATCGCGATCATAATTTAGTGATGCGAAGGGCGAGGAATTTACGCAACCAAAAGCGCAAGCGCGTGGAAGTGACGTAGAGCACGGATGTTGGTGACCCGAGTCACGGCGGCACTGAAGTCCCTCCGGCAGAATCTTATGGGTGAGCGATCACGATTTGACTAGTAGGCTTTTGCATTCGGAGGACCGCTTCTGATGACAACGAGAGATCAGCAATACCCGCGTGACGAGGCTACCCTGGAAAAGAAGAGGAAAAGGAAGACCCAGGGAGTAGTTTACTTAAAAGCGGAACGCTGTAAGGGCTGTGGCTTCTGTATCGAGTTTTGTCCGACTCACGTTTTAGCGTTCGCTCAGGAATTCAATCCGCAAGGATATCATCCGCCTTGTCTCACCGACCCAGACGGCTGCACGGGCTGCAATCTTTGCGGCATGTATTGTCCCGATTTCGCCATCCACGCCCTAATGATCAGGCATGACGGTCAGACCCTGCGTCCTGTAAGCAAAGATGACGAAGGAGTCAAACGATGAACGCAAATTCTGAAGGTGTGCTGACAGGAACTCATTTTCTCGACGGCGACCAAGCCTGCTGTGAAGGCGCGTTGGCGGCAGGTTGCCGGTTTTCAGCGGGATATCCGATCACGCCTTCCACCGAAATCGTTGAGCGGTTTGCGCAGCGTGCGCCGCTCGTCGGTGGCATGTTCATTCAAATGGAGGACGAGTTGGCGTCGTCTATTGCGATTCAAGGAGCCGTCTGGGCCGGCGCCAAGGCGTTCACGGTGACCAGCGGGCCCGGCTTTTCCCTGATGATGGAGCACATCGGCTATGCGGCCATGATCGAAACGCCGCTAGTAATCGTGAACGTGCAGCGCGGAGGCCCTTCAACCGGCTTGCCGACTCTGCCCGGACAAGCGGATATGATGCAAGCACGCTGGGGTTCCCACGGTGATTACGCGATCATCGCGCTTTGCCCCAATTCACCCCAGGAATGCTTTGACCTCACTATTGAGGCGTTTAATCTTTCCGAAAAATACCGCGTTCCCGTTTTGTTGATGATGGATGAATGCGTTGGCCACATGACCGAGAAGGTCGTAATTCCCCCGGCCGACCAGATCGAGATTTTTCCGCGAAGATATACGCAATCGGCCTCGGCGGATTTCCAGCTCTATCATGCGGGCGCCGACGGCGTGCCAGACATGGTAAAGGCCGGCGACGGTTACCATTTTCATGTCACCGGCCTGACCCACGATGAACATGGCTATCCGGCAATGAATGCGGGCGCACAACACGAACTCGTGCAGCGCCAAATCGAAAAAATCCGCGGTAACGCGGACGCCATTTCGCATATGGAAGAACACTTCATTGAAGATGCCGAGATAGTCGTCGTCGCTTATGGAATCACAGCCCGCGTGGCTTTGAAGGCAGTGCAGATGGCTAGGGAGCGAGGAATCGCGGCGGGCCTGCTGCGGCCACTGGTCGTGTGGCCTTTCCCGGAGAAGCGAATCCGCGAACTCGCTGGCCAACCGCGACTGGCGGGCTTCATTGTGCCGGAGATGAATTATGGTCAGATCGTGCTGGAGGTGGAGCGGTGTGCGGCCGGTCACGTGCCAACGCTCTCGCTGCCGCACACGGGCGGCGCCGTTCATCTTCCCGAAGATATTCTGGCGAAAATCCTGGAGCTGGGCCCAGTAGTGAAGGAGACTCCATGAGTACGTTGAGCAGTTTACTGACGCCGGTCGATCCCGTTGCGAACCCGGTCGAAACGTTTCTCCGCACAGAACGCATGCCGCATATCTGGTGTCCCGGCTGTGGAATTGGCACCACGGTGAACTGTTTTGCGAGCGCGCTTCTGCAGACGGAGTTGGACTTGAAAAAGGTTGTGGTCGTCTCTGGAATCGGGTGCACCGGCCGAGTCGCCGGCTATGTGGAACTAGACTCCTTCCACACCACGCACGGGCGGGCCATTCCCTTCGCCACGGGAATGAAGCTCGCGAATCCGGATCTGACCGTGGTGGTGTACAGCGGCGACGGTGATCTGATATCAATTGGCGGGAACCATTTGATCCATGCGGCGCGGCGCAATGTGGATCTGAAGGTCATCTGTGTGAATAACTTCACATATGGAATGACAGGTGGTCAGGTGGCGCCAACCACGCCAGCGAGCGCGATCACTTCGACCACACCTTACGGCGGATACGAACAATCATTTAATCTGCCCAACTTGGTGCAATCATGCGGAGCAGTCTACGTTGCGCGCTGGACCACTTATCACGTCCGACAGGTCGCTCATTCAATGAAGGAAATGTTTCGAAAGAAGGGTTTCTGTTTCCTTGAGATCTTGGCTCCGTGTCCCACCCTCTATGAGCGACGCAATAAGCTGGGCGACGGGCTTGACATGATGAAGTATTACAAGGAATCCAGTATCGTGCGACATGGCGCGCCAACGAATGAAGTCGCGATCAGCTACCAGGGTCCGATTGTCGTTGGAAAGTTTGTGGATATTCAGCGGCCTACGTTCCTCGAGCTGATGAACCAGCAACTCGCGCGTACCCTGGAGGCTGAATATACGGGCTGTGGAGGCGACGATGTCCGAGGTTAGAATTCAGATTGGGGGTTTTGGCGGCCAAGGCGTGATTCTGGCGGGAATGACGATCGGACGTGGGCTTTCGCTTCATGAGGACTATCACGTTTCTTTAACGCAGAGCTTCGGGCCTGAAGCTCGCGGCAGTGCGTGCAGCGCACAGCTCGTCGTTTCGCGACAACCGGTACTCTATCCCTACCTGAAGCATCCGGATATCCTGGTCGTGCTTTCGCAGGAAGCCTACCGACGCTTCGTTCCGCAGATGAAGCCGGGTGGAATCCTGATCGTTGAAGAAGACCTAGTACACTCGGATCGCCTGGCGGAAAACGCGACTCTCTACCGAGTCCCGGCAACTCGCCTTGCCGAAGAACTGAAGCGCAAGATGATGATGAATATAGTGGTAGTAGGGTTCTTTACCGCTGTTGTGGGATTGCTGAGGCCGGAAGCGGCCCGGCGAGCCGTGGTCGAATCAGTGCCGAAAGGCACCGATGCGTTAAATCTAGCGGCATTCGAAAAGGGCTACCAGTACGGCGTCGCTCAGATATCGCCATCCGTGAGCGAAGGTGATATCTCCAATCGACTGGGTGTCCATTTGACGTCCGAAGTTTCCGCAGATCAATAGGCGTTTGGATCGGTTCTCCGAGGGGACTCAAATTCAGTGATAGGACAGTTATGAAATATCGGAACGCATCGTGGTGGTTATTTGTCGCAGTGAGCGCAACTCTTGCGGCAGGAACCGGAGCGAGAACGCAGACGGGTTCGCAGAGCAAGCTGGAGCCGCCGAATTCCGAGAAGCAACAGACCTTGATCCGGTCGGTGGAAGGCGTGGATTTGTACCGCGCGTACTGCGCGTCCTGCCACGGAAAAGATGGCAAAGGGAACGGGCCCGTGGCGCAGGCGTTGAAAGCGACGGTGCCGGACCTGACGGTGATTGCGAAGAATAATGGCGGGAAGTTTCCGGTCGCGCGGGTGCGGAGAATTATTACGGGCGAGGGGATAATCGCATCGCACGGGTCGCGGGAGATGCCCGTGTGGGGGCCGATTTTTTCTCAGGTAGAGGAAGACGTGGACCGCGGACCAGTGAGGCTGGAGAATTTGGTGAAGTACCTGGAATCAATTCAGTCTGTCAAATGAGGCACCATCTATCCGCCTCTCTCCAGAGAGTTAACTTTCTTCACTATCAACTTCACCAGGCGATTTGCTGTGACGGAAGTCACGCACGAAGGTGACGCGCGTCACTTGCTCGTTTAAGGATTCGTACTAAGATTCCTCATTAACAAAATTGAGGGAGGACGGGAGAAAAGGTGATCGGCAGCTTCAGAATTGTTTCGGCTCGGAAAAAGGATAGAATAGAGACCGGTCTATCTATGCGCGCCCCTTACGGTCTCGAAATAATTGAGAATTGCTTAACTTGCCCGCATCGAGAAGATCGGCTTTTTTGTAATCTCTCGCCGGCCGCCGTGCAGCAGCTCTCCGTGATCACCTCAGCATCTTCCTATCCCAAAGGGGCCACGCTGTTTGTGGAAGGGCAGTCCGCCCGCGGCGTTTTTATTCTGTGCGCCGGACGCGTGAAACTTTCCACCTCTTCGATCGATGGGAAAACTCTGATCGTGAGAATCTCGGAGCCGGGAGAAGTGTTGGGGCTACCAGCCACCGTCACGGGTACGTCTTATGAGCTTACCGCGGATGTGATCGAGCCCGCGCAGGCGAATTTTATCTCGCGAACTGATTTCCTTAATCTTCTACGAGAACATGGTGAAGTTTCGTTGCGTGTGGCTCAGCAATTGGGCGAGACGTACCATGCAGCTGTCGCAGAAATGCGGTCCATAGGGCTCTCGCATTCGGCGGGAGAGAAACTGGCGCGCTTTCTTCTGGATTGGTGCGCCAATCACGGAGAAGGAACCACGGAGATTCGGGCCAAGCTGACGCTGACACATGAGGAGATCGCTCAAATAATCGGAGCGTCTCGCGAGACAGTCACCAGGGTCTTCGCTGACTTCAAGAAAAAGCAATTAGTTCAAATCAAAGGATCAACGCTTATCGTCCGCAAC
Source organism: uncultured Acidobacteriota bacterium (assembly GCA_963714785.1). GTDB lineage: Bacteria > Acidobacteriota > Terriglobia > Acidiferrales > UBA7541 > Palsa-295. The sequence goes on along the minus strand of CAVQQE010000009.1, from coordinate 189,730 downwards.
AAGGCCGATCTTGAGAGCATGATCGGAAGTTAATCCGGCAACGTATCTCCTTCCAGGCCTAAGCACGCATTGAAGCGGCCAAGGCCCACATCGAAATCACAGCAAAGCCAGTCCGGCCCCCTTATCTTGTTTGGAGGAGACTCTTTTTATTTCGGTCTAAATCGATTTGGTCCTTAGGGATTTCCACGGCGCTAACGTTTGCGTGTCTTCAGAGCGTGTTTCCGGAGTTTTTCCTCGTCCGATCATAAAGAATGGTTCCGGCGAGAGAGATTCACAGCGAATTCAGGCATATAATCAGCGCGGGTTGGCATGGGCCTGACCACGCGGCGTACATAAATGTTCGGCCCAAGCGAGATCCGACTCGACAAGGGAGAGAGCAGATGTTGATAAGTGAAATGAGCGGCGGTCAGTGCCGTGAGCTAATTGCGCGGTTGGGGTTTGGTAGGCTCGCATGTGCCCACCAAGACCAGCCCTACATCGTTCCGATCTACTTCGCCTATGAGCCCGACCACCTCTACGGATTTGCAACACTGGGACGTAAAGTGGAGTGGATGCGCACAAATCCATTAGTTTGCGTGGAGGTTGACGAAGTCCTAAGCCATTACCATTGGTCCACCGTTGTTATCCTCGGACGCTACGAGGAGCTGCCGGACACGCCCGAATACACCACTGAGCGATTCCAAGCTCAAGTCCGGCTCGACAAAAGAGCGCTGTGGTGGCAAACAGCATATGCAGCAAGCCAGGTTCGCAGCGAACCCTACCCGCCGAACGCGATCTTTTATTCCATACACATTGAGGAGATCACCGGCCGCAGAGCTACTTCGGATCCGGTGGAGTCGGCAATTGGGCTCTCACGCGCAGCACGCCCGGCGCGCGAAGAATGACACATTCGAGGGCCAGGAACTCGGCCACGTTCTGAAACTCAGCCGTGGTGTTCGTGCAGGAACACGAAGTGACACAAAATCATGCTGAGAGCATAAAATGCAATCCCTGCAATCAAGCCGACCGGTGCGTTCACCACATGTCCAATCCAGACCGCGGCGCCGAGGGCACCTAGGATTGATATCACCCAGGAGAAATTAATAGCGATGTAGTCGATGATATCGTCGGCTTCATGTTTCATTCCGAAGAAGGCGAGTTTGAAGGCGGTCTCTGAGAGTTTCATGGCTCTGCTCCCGCATTCTGATGAACAACGCTTTAGAGAGGGGTCAAATACGTCCCCTCTCCAAAGCTAGATGCAGTCATTAAATTAAGCTGTAGCTGTGGCGAACTTCTGGAACGCTGGAAGCGTCGCATACTTCACTTCGTACGTCTTCACTACGGGCGTGCCCTCGACGTACTTATTCAGGATTTTCACCACTTCGGGATAGAATTCGCGGTTGTAAATCTCCGCGAACTCCTTGTTCTCCCACAAGCTGATCGCAACCACTTCCGTCTTTTCGGGTGTGACGAGGAGCAGCTCATCGAGGAAACCCTTCTGCCTGCGAAGGATTGGAAGAACTTCCTTTTCGAACACTTGCGGAATCTCTGACATCCAGGTTTTCTTGATCTGCACTGTAATGTGCCGGCTAAACATAAATCCTCCTTGCTGGGCGCAAACGGGACCCTTATGGGTGATGATGGCTTGATGGGAACCCGCTTCCTCGCGCCTCACGTACATATTTGTACGCAGTTCTGCGCACTTTACCGTGACCTGTGTCACGGTTCATGGTGACCGCGGATACACAGGCGCCCGCTGTCGGCCCGGAACCGCAGCGACAGATGACGGGACGGTGATCGAGCGATGTGCTTGTTGTAGTTTTCTATGAGAGCGCATTGGCGGCTAAAAATTCGGGTTGGCCGCTTTTCTTCGTAAGATGTGGTGCTTCGCTTGATCGGAAATCAATGCTGCAGCGTGACTCCTTTCGGATCTATGCCCGGCTTTTCCTCTCGCATAGGCACCCTTCCTGACAAATCAGTGTCGCCAGGCTGCTTTGTGACGATGGTCACAATCAGATGTGACGCATGATGTTTGCTCCTCTTCGGATTCGTACGAGACTCGATCCGTACACGAGCAACGCGACTAACGGAGGGGGGACATGCTCACCAATCTAAGAATTATTCCTCGCGGAAAAGGGGACAGAACGCGGGCCACGCAATCCGGTAACCGCACCACTCGTCCCCCCTGGGAGGGCCGGCTCTTTTGCAACCTCTCGCCACCCGCTGTGCAGCGTCTGTCGGCAATTACATCGGGATGCTCTTATCCTAAAGGTGCAACCCTTTTTGTCGAGGGGCAGTCCGCCCGAGGGGTCTTCATCTTGTGTACCGGACACGTGAAACTCTCTACCTCGTCGAATGATGGAAGAACTTTGATTGTGAGAATTTCGGATCCGGGAGAAGTCTTAGGTCTGTCAGCGAGTGTTACGGGTAGGCCTTATGAGCTTACAGCGGACGTGATCGAGCCTACGCAGGTTAATTTTATCTCGCGAACTGATTTTCTAAACTTCCTCAGAGAATACGGCGACGTTGCGTTGCGCGTAGCCCAGCAATTAGGGGAAACGTATGATGCCGCTGTTGCTGAAATGCGGTCCATCAAGTTATCGCATTCGGCTGCACAGAGGTTAGCAAGGTTTCTCCTAGACTGGTGCGCCCACGACGGACAAGGAGGCACAGAGATTCGAGGCAAACTGACGTTGACGCATGAGGAAATCGCCGAAATAATCGGGGCGTCCCGCGAGACGGTTACTAGACTCTTCGCCGAATTTAAAAAAAAGCAATTACTGCAGGTCAAAGGCTCAACCCTAATTATCCTCAAAAGATTCGCTCTCGAAAACCTCATCGATTCTGAATAAAAAGTTAGATCGCCGGCAGTGTGCTCTCGCCCGTCCTTGTGAGGCTCATCACAACCAACAGTGACAGATATCACTGAATCCAACACAAAACTCATGTAGCATCCCGCGCGGTTTGAACTATAAATGACCGAACCAACAATCAGTTGCCGTGTTATTGCGTTTAGAACGCATCTTTGGCAAGCGCAGTTTGGATCCTGCGGCTGCGTATTGCCACAGGATTATCGTTACGCAGTGAAATTACTTGACACATACGCAACGTGCGCGGTATGAGGTGCCATATTTCCTTAGATGTATGCTGCCGCACATTACTAGAAAAGTAAGAGAAAGCTAATTTTAGTGCTGACGGGCTGACGATCCGCGGACAGCGCGCGACTCTTCAGTCAACAACTTAACCTAATACTTGGCCGTGAAGATCTTCGGCCTGCAGCACACCAACGCGTCCTGAATTCGGGGTTGAAAAAGATGACGAAAAGTCCAATTAGGGTTCTATTGGGTTTCCGTCTGATTTTGCTTTCCTGCTGCCTTACATGGCCTCTGGGCGCGACTTTCGCACAAAAGAAAGCGGAAATCTCAGTTGCGGGCGCGGTACCGGATTTTAATGCATCCGCGAGTGATTTTGCGGGACCCGAGCAGTGCAGAGAGTGCCATAAAGACGAAGCGGTCCATAACGAGAAGACCAGACACTGGGACACCGCTTTTCCCAACAAAGACTATATTCACGCTTGCGAGACCTGTCATGGCCCAGGGAAGGCACACGCGGACTCGGTGCAAGCCGCCCATGGCGATGACGCCGCGGTCGCAAAGGCGCTGTCAGAACATCCAATTTTCAGCTTTAAAGAGCACTCAACCAAGGAAATAAATGAACGCTGTCTGACCTGCCATGCCGGCGGGACACAGCACATGAACGCGATCAACTCGGAACATTCGAAGAATGGCGTCAGTTGCGTCTCGTGCCACTCGCCACACCACGGTAAAGAATCGGACTTTTTGCTAACAAAGTCTCAACCGGAGCTTTGCTACTCATGCCATCTCGAGCAAAAAGCCCAGTTCGACATGCCGTTCCACCATCGAGTAAATGAAGGGCTGATCCAGTGCAGTGATTGCCACAACGTGCACGGTACGGTGAAGCCCAAGCAGGTGCGAACTTCTTCCACGCAGGATGCGGTCTGCTTCAAGTGTCACACGGATCTGCAGGGACCATTCGTGTTCGAGCACGCACCCGTAAAGGTCGATGGATGTCAGTCCTGCCACATGGCGCATGGTGGGCCGAACCCGCGCATGCTGAAGCTGAGCAATGTCAATCTGTTGTGCCTGCAGTGTCACACGACTTCGTCCTTTAGCTCCGCGCCCGGAGCTCCTTCGTTCCACAACCAAGCGAGCTTTTTCCAGTCATGCGTGTTATGTCACTCACAAATTCACGGCTCCAACTTCGACGCCACCCTCTTCAAATAGGAGGGTTATAAGCTTTTTTTGAATATGGGGAGAAATTATGCAAGCAAGGCCGGTTGCAAGCCGATCGTGAGATTTCGCATGGGGAGAGAAAAGCCATGAAGGTCAACTGGGGCGTTCGCTCGATTCCCTGCGTTATATTCGTCGCGACGCTCTTTCTATCGACTGCTGCTCGCGCTCAAGAAGACGCCGAACAATCGAAAGGGATTAATTCTGGTGATTACAATATCCACTCTTCGGTTGAATTTGGTTATCGAGCGAGCGAAATTAACGGCAACCAGAATACCTACGATACGTTCGAGAATTTGAACTCCGGTCTGCGCCTATTCGACTACACACTGGAAATGCGCTCGATCGATCACAACGGATTTTTGTTTGACAACCTTAGTTTTACCAACTTCGGATATGGTGGCGACCCAAATGACGTGACGCGACTGCGGGTCGAAAAGAATAAATGGTACGATTTTCGATTGTTGTTCCGTCGCGACAAGAATTTTTGGGACTATAACCTGTTCGCCAATCCGTTGAACCCGGCCTCGTTGAACCCGCCAGGATCTTTAACAACCGGCTGCTACGTGGGTCCACCTACGCCGACTTTCCCGCAAGGCGCGCCGGCGTTCTGTTCGAGCCCGGCTGTGGCTCAAAACAACTCACTTCATGCATTGGATCTTGTGCGCAGGATGCAGGACTACGATCTGACGCTGCTTCCGAATTCGGCAGTACGATTCCGGCTGGGCTATTCACGCAACCGCAACGAGGGACCCGGTTTCTTCACCACCGACGGAGGAACCATATCGGATTTTAATGAAACCTACAGCTATACAACGAACGCCTATCGCGCAGGTGTTGACTTCAAAATTCTTCCGCGAACGACAATCTCCTACGATCAGTTTTTGAGTTATTTCAAGCAGGATAATGTGGTCAGCGATAATCCGATCGCGAATCCGCAGAATTTTGGCTTCATTCTGGCTAACCCAACGGGAGTGGGCACGCCCAATGGTACGCCAGTAGACCTCGGTAACATTTGGAGCACCCAAACACCCGCCGAGGCCCTACCTTGCGCCACTCCGATCGTGACGGGCACGGTCAACACCGCCACTCCTACTTGCAATGGATTCTTGTCCTATAGCCAAGTAGGCCGCCCACGGAATTTTATGCCAACGGAACGTCTTCGCTTCCAGTCAAATTATTTCAAGAATTTCGAGATGTCGGGTTCGTTTGGTTACAGCACCAGCGACAATGTGATTCCCGATTTCTTGGAAACGGTGAATGGATTTACCGTGCGGACAGGCGAGCGCGGAAGCACGACCGGGGGTCCAGCGGATGCAAAGCGGGTCTCGGTGAACGCCAATTGGTCCGGTGTATATTCCATAAGCGACAAGCTCCGCATCCTTGATGAGTTTCGCTATGACAACTGGCGTATCCCGGGGATGTGGGGCCTGGACGAAACGAATATTTTTCCCACAGGCTACCCGGGTCTTGCAGGATTGCAACAGAACCAGGCCGAGTTCAACACGGCCAATTGCCCTTCCCCCTTTACTGCGCCGACTTGCCCGCAGCACGCGCCCGCAACGTCCACCTCGGCAGGCTCGGCCGCAGATGTGATCGAGGGCCTTGCTTCAACATTTCTGGGGCAGAACCTGAAATCTAATACTTTTGAACTCCAATACGACTTCAGCAGGCGTGTGAGCGCTCATATCGGTTATCTCTATACGAACCGAACCATCGCCCAATTCGGCCAGGAGGGCGCAACCGACACGGAGCTGATCTACTTTCCGAACAACGCTGCGCGCGGTAATTGCGCGGCCGGTGCCCCTACCGCTGTCGACTGCACGTCCAATCCAGACGGGTCGATGACTTACACTGCTCCTGCCGCGGCCAGTCTGGTTCGCAGCCTCACAACCATCAACGAGAATGCCTTGTTGCTCGGAGCGGTCGTGCGGCCGATCGACGCACTGCGCATCACCGGCGATCTGGAGTTCGGTTATAACGACAACTCCTATACGCGGATCGATCCACGGCAAGTGCAGTCGTACAAGGTCCACGCGAATTACAAGCCGCGGCCGTGGGCGAATCTGGACGGTGCCGTTGAGATTCATGAGAACCGCGACAACGTCTTGACGGTGGACAACCTGGAGCATGATCGTTCGTATAGCTTCTCCGCCATGCTGATAGCAAATCAGAACCTGTCCGTTGATTTCGGATATAACTACTGGAATGTGTATACGCAATCTTTAGTTTGTTTCGCGTACTCCACTTCTTATAACAACCCGGCTCCGCCCCCCAACACTTTGCCAGTGTCAACGTTTCCTCCTGGCGTGCCAATGCTTCCGACGGGTCCAGCGTGTCCGATTACGGGTGCGTCGTCGCCGTTAGGAGCGCTTTCGACATACAGTAGCAACGACAATTTCGCGCATGCCGCTGTGATTTGGAAACCAATGAAGAGGGTGACTGCGGTGGTGGGTTACGGCGGCAGCTTTGTGCGCGGGAACACTATTTTCCTGAACCCTCTCACGCCTTCCGGAACGCTCGATTTCAACTACCAAAGACCGTACGCGTCGATTGCGATCGATGTTTACCGTGGATTTACCTACAAAATGTCTTGGAATTATTACGGGTACACACAAACTGAAAACACAAGCCCATTTGGACTTGCGGCAATTCAGTCGCCGAACTTTAACGGAAACAATGCCACGTTCTCGTTTCGCTATTCCTTTTAAGAACGACGGGGAATAGATCTGAAGCGTGGTATCTTTCAGCAGCTTTTCAAGAAGCTTTTAAAGGACGGCGCGATTCTGTCGCCGGTTCAAAATTTATTCCTGTGAGGACTGAATGGACCGATGGGAAAAAATAACCAGGATTGCCGTGCTCATCGCCGTAGCCACACTTGTGTGTTTTCTACTCTCACTGCGCGAAAGGGCCGCTTTCGCTTCATCTCCAGCCGCCAGTGCTGAAGATGTCTATCTCGACAAGTGTTCGGTTTGCCATGCGAAAGACGGCTCAGGTAATACCGCGAAGGGCCGCAAGCTGAAAGTGAAGGATGTCCGGTCGCCCGACGTCCAAAAGATGAGTGAAGCCGAGATGATTGACATCGTGGCTAAAGGCAAAGGCAAGGACATGGACGGCTACGAGAAGGAGTTGGGGAAGGACATGGTCAAGGATGTGGTTGAGTACTACCGGTCTCTGGCCACACATTAGAACCTTCTGTTGTGATTTACTGCGTAATCGCGGTTGGGCGAGTACGCAAACTGTCCATTCTTATGAACACGACTGCAGCCATTCTCATGTTCTTCACCGCGGTTGTCATAATTCTCGCTGGCCTGACCGCGTTTCAAGCGCAATTGACGCGGGTGCCAGGCGGAAAGGTTCTTGCGTTCTTCACGCTGTGCATTTTGCCGGCGCTGGCGGTCTGGACCGGTTTGCACGAACAACTCGAGCGCTCCACCTCGACTCGCTTCTGTCTTTCCTGTCACGTGATGGCGGATTTCGGCCGGAGCCTGTACGTCGATGATAAAAGTTACCTGCCGGCAGCGCACTTTCAGAACAATCGGGTGCCGCGCGATCATGCCTGCTTCACCTGCCACACGGATTACACGATGTTCGGGGACTACCGAGCGAAGTGGCGCGGTGTGCATCATGTGTGGGTGCAGTATTTCGGTACTATTCCCAAACCTGAAGACATCAAACTTTACACGCCATACAACAACCGCGAGTGCCTGCACTGCCATCTCGGTGCGCGGTCGTTTGAGGAGACTTCATCCCATCATAAAGACCCAGAAATGCTGTCTAAGGTAAAAGCTAATCAGCTTTCCTGTATGTCCAGCAACTGCCATGACATCGTTCATGAAGTAGGAAGCTTAAGCCAAGTAACCTTCTGGAAGCCGGAAACGGAAAAGTAGATGTCCATACCTCGAATCGAACACCGCATTCGCTGGTCCGGCGTTCTAATTGGACTCGGACTTACGATACAGATGCTAACTTTGCTATGGACTCATCCACTGTCTTTCATGGTTTTTCTTCTCGTGGGCTGCCCGCTGGTAGGAATCGGGATGCTTGTCTACTTGTATTCGCTGGTTTCGCACGCCGCAGGAGAGAGCAAATAGAGGGCGGACGAGACTCTTCGGATCAACAATTTCGCGACACTTAATATTCTCTTGCGAACTAAATATAAGGAGCGGGGCGAGATTTCGATTGAATCATGGATCGCCTGCGACGTTAGCCCAAAATGACCCTTTTCGCTTCGCCTGCATGGAGGGAGCAGATGATGTATAGGAGAGCCGAGGGTGCCAACGGCAACACGACGACGGAGAACCAAAAACCAAGCCGAAACGCGATTCTCCGGTAGCCTGCAACATTCGTGGGACGAACAACTCGCTCTGACCAGGGAGCCAAGTAGTAGCAGAGATTCGCCACGCCGATCACTACGAGATAGACGAATCCTTGGAAAATAATCGTGAGAATCGCAATCTCCCGACCGCCGTTAGCATGGAGATTAATACATTGAGAGACGGACCAAGTATAAAAAACGAATCCCAGCGGACCGGCAAGCAGCAGTCCGATGTTATAGCGACGGCGACGCCTAGCCCACCACGTCTCTGCCTCTCTCCGGGAATCCGAGTCGAGAGTGAAGTCTTCAGCCATTGCAGTGATTCTCGGTGGCTACCACGCCACGCGAAGATACTGAAAATCGAGGACAAACGTCAATGGTTTAGCGCACTGCTGCTACGGCCAATCTGTCTGAATGAGGGAAAGCATACAAAGGACTTGCTTCCTGCCTCAGAGAGACTGCATACCTTTGGAGCCTGACATCGCCTTCGTCCCGGACTTCATTTTCCGGAGTTAGCGGCCGCGGGACTCCACGGCCGGCAGCGGTTAGCGAATTCGTCGATCAGATCGGCGATTCGAACAACGCCGCGATTTCCCAGGACCATAGCCTAACCGCCCGGTGCGTTTCTTCTGGCGTTGATGCGAACAGTGAAATCCACTTCCAAATCTTGACCGATAAAACAGCCTATTCCCCGCGCTAAACGATGCACGTGAAATTTACTGGAACAACGATTGCGCACCTCTTGATATTCTCTTACGCGTCCTACAGGTAAGGAATAGGACGAGATTCCATTGAATCCGGATCATCTGCGACGTTAGCGCAACGCATAAGAGCTTAGTACTTTCATGTAATTGAGCCGCTCGAAAACGGCCGGACGGGACGCAGATAGATGGCTCATGCTGCCGTGCATTTGGCGGATGGACTCGTACTCATGTTCCTCCATCCAGCGTCTAAGCTGTCCGAGTACAAGTTCTGCATACTCGATTCCGTGCCGCAACAGCGCCGAAGTCATCATCGCGACATTGGCGCCAGCCATGATTACCTTGAGAACGTCCTCTGAAGTGTGCACTCCGCCAGTGACGGCCAGGTTGGTCCTAACCCGACCATAGAGAATTGCGACCCAGTGAAGGCGTAACAGCAATTCCTGCGAGGTGCTCAGACTTAGACTCGGCACAACATCGAGGGATTCCAAATCGAATTCCGGCTGATAAAAGCGGTTGAACAAAACCAGCGCATCCGCACCCGCTTCGTCCAGCCGCCGCGCCATGTAAGGGATGGCCGTAAAGAATTGAGAGAGCTTCACTGCGACCGGAATCGTGACGCTCCCCTTCACACGACTCACGAGTTCGCAATAATCTTGTTCCACCTGTGAACTGCTGAGCTTAGGGTCTGTTACGATACCGTAAAGGTTTAGCTCGATGGCGTCCGCTCCGGCCTCTTGCATCAGCGCTGCGTACCGGACCCATCCGCCCTCAGAAACACCGTTTAAGCTTGCGATGACGGGAATCGAAAGAACTCGCTTGCTTCGGCGGATCAGCTCCAGATAGCCTTCTGGTCCCGAGTTGTAGTTTTGCAGATCCGGGAAATAATTCGGAGACTCCGCGAAGCTTTCGGATCCGCGCGCGAGATCTAAATCCAACGCCAGACTCTCTATCTGCAACTGCTCCTCAAAGAAAGAGGGAAGTACTACGGCTGCGATCCCCGCATCCTCCATGCGTCTGAGATTGTCTACCGATTCACAGAGAGGGGAAGCGGATGCAACGAGCGGCGACTTCAGCGTCAAGCCGAGATATCGTGCGGTGACGTCTATCATTCTTTGGCTCCTTCTCTAGAGCTCGACACAGAAGCCGGCGCCGCCTCGGCTTGCGCTGCCACCAGCGTTTCCGTACTTTCTGCCATCGCCGCCTGATTTGAATAAACTCGCCATTGACGGTCTACATCGTCTTGCGCCAGTCTTAGGAGATTCCTCGCGATTTCAGGATGGCTTCGCGCCAGCATTGTGTAACGCGCTTCCTGACAGGTGTATCTCTGTAGCGGGATTTGAGGAGGTTTGGAATCTAGCTGAAATGGATTCTTTCCTTCCAAACGCAGCGCGGGGTTGTACCGTATCAGCGGCCAGTAGCCAGAATTCACAGCAGCCTTCTGCTGTTCCAGACCAAACGCCATATCGTAGCCATGGGCGATGCAGTGGCTATAGGCGATAATCAGCGAAGGTCCATCGTAAGCTTCCGCTTCCAGGAAGGCTTTAACCGTGTGTGTGTCGTTACCGCCCATGGCCACACGCGCCACGTAAACTGATCCGTAGCTAATCGCCTCCATCGCAAGATCCTTTTTCGAGGTCTTCTTGCCCCCGGTCGCGAATTTCGCAATTGCACCTCGAGGCGTGGCTTTGGACATCTGTCCGCCCGTGTTTGAATAAACCTCGGTGTCAAGCACCAGAACATTGACGTTCGCGCCAGTGCTCAGAACATGATCCAGACCTCCGAAGCCGATGTCATAGGCCCACCCATCACCTCCGACCATCCAGACGCTTTTCCGCACCAGGGTATCCGCGATGGCCATCAAGTCACGCGCTTGTAGCGATTGCATGCTGGCAAGCTTTCTCTTGAGCTCAACGACCCGGCGACGCTGCTCTTCAATTTCTTGCTCCGTCATTTGATTCGGCATTAGTAAACCGTTAACAAGAACCTCCCCCAACTGCGATGCGAGCTGATGAACTAGCTCCCGGGCATATTCGGTCTGTTTGTCCACGGCTAGCCGGAGGCCGAGCCCGAACTCAGCATTATCTTCAAAAAGTGAATTGGACCACGCGGGACCCCGACTCTGTGCATTTACTGTGTACGGGGTTGTGGGCAAATTCCCGCCGTAAATTGAGGAACATCCAGTGGCGTTCGCAATCAGAAGCCGGTCACCGAAGAGCTGGGTGAGAAGTTTGATGTATGGCGTTTCGCCGCAACCAGAACATGCGCCTGAGAACTCGAACAGTGGCTCCAGAAGCTGCGCATCCTTTACCTGGCCGTGCGATAGACGATCCCGACCGAACTCTGGCAAGCCCAGGAAAAACTGCCAATTAATACTCTCAACTTCTTGCAAAGGTGGCTGAGGTTGCATGTTAATAGCTTTGTGTTTTGACTCGCTCTTGCTCTTGACCGGACAGGCTTCTACGCACAACCGGCATCCAGTGCAATCTTCCGGTGAGATCTGCAATGTATATCGGAGGCTCTCGAAGTCCCGCCATCGCGGTTTCGCCGACTTAAATTCCTGGGGCGCACTCGAGAGCAATGACGAATCGTAAACTTTCGGACGAATTACGGCATGAGGACAAACAAGCACGCATTTTCCACACTGAATACAGAGATCTTCATCCCAAACCGGAACTTGTTGTGCGATGTTGCGCTTTTCCCACTTTGCGGTGCCGGTCGGGAAAGTCCCATCTACGGGCAGCGCGCTGACGGGCAAATCGTCTCCATGTCCGGAGATGATGGTGCCGAGAACGTTGCGAACGAACGCCGGGGCACCATGCGGTACAGTGGGAAGCACATCGAACCCACTGGTGGCTTGCTTTGGAATTGTAACGGGATGCAAATGAGCGAGCGCTTGATCGACGGCTGCAAAGTTCTTCTCTACGATAGTTTCACCCCGCTTGCCGTATGTTTCATGGATGGCTTTTTTGATCGCATCGATTGCTTGATTTCGTGGAAGCACGCCGCTGATCGCAAAGAAACAGGTTTGCATGATCGTGTTGATCCGGCTTCCCATTCCGGTTTCGCGAGCAACCGCATACCCGTCGATAACGAAGAGCTTTAAACATTTCTGGATAATTGTCTCCTGGACTGTTCTCGGTAGGTGGTTCCAAACTTCATTCGGACCAAAAGGAGAATTGAGCAGGAATGTTGCACCGGGCTCAGCTGCGGCGAGAACATCCATGCGCTCCAAAAACTGGAACTGGTGGCAGGCGACGAAGTTGGCCTTCGTGATCAAATACGATGACCGAATAGGACGCGGCCCAAAGCGCAGGTGCGAAACGGTCACCGAGCCCGCCTTCTTCGAATCGTAAACAAAGTACCCTTGTGCAAAGTTGTCGGTATTTTTCCCAATGATCTTGATCGAGTTTTTGTTCGCTCCCACCGTGCCGTCCGAGCCGAGACCATAGAACAGTGCCCGGACGGTCCGCGGCTCTTCGGTGGAAAATTCGGAATCGTATTCAAGGCTGGTGTGCGTGACATCGTCATGAATTCCGATGGTGAAATGGTTTTTGGGCGTAACCTTCTTCATCTCATCAAATACAGCTTTTGCCATCGCCGGCGTAAATTCCTTCGACGAAAGGCCGTAACGCCCGCCGATCACGCGTGGGCTGCATTGTCCTTCCGTCAACCCCGATTCATTCAGAGCCGCCAAAATGTCGAGATAGAGAGGCTCCCCCAAGCTACCCGGTTCCTTGGTGCGATCAAGCACGGCGACTATGGCTGTCGTTCTTGGAAGAGCTGCGATAAGGGCTCGCGCGTCGAAAGGTCGGAACAGCCTGACCTTGAGCAAACCTATCTTTTCCCCTTGGACCATTAGGTGCTCGATTGTTTCTTCTACGGCGCCTGCACCAGATCCCATCATGACGATGACCCGCTCCGCGTTTGGCGCGCCGACGTAATCGAACAGATGATAGCTTCTGCCCGTTCGCGCGGCAAAGCGGTCCATCACATCCTGCACAATTGTGGGGCAGGCGCGATAGAACGGATTGATGGCCTCTCGGGCCTGAAAAAACACGTCTGGATTCTGTGCCGTTCCGCGAAGGACCGGCCGATCAGGCGACAGCGCACGGTCGCGATGGCCAATTACGAACTTCTCGTCAATCATCGTTCGCAAATCCTCGTCGCTGAGCGACGTGATTTTGTTTACTTCGTGTGACGTCCGGAATCCATCAAAGAAGTGCAGAAACGGTATTCGGGATTCCAGGCTACTCGTCTGCGCGATGAGAGCAAAATCCGAGGCTTCCTGGACGGAATTAGAAGCCAGCATCGCAAACCCAGTTGCGCGTGTCGCCATCACGTCGCTGTGATCGCCAAAAATCGAGAGCGCGTGAGTGGCGACAGTTCGGGCTGCGACGTGAATTACCGCTGGCGTAAGTTCTCCCGCGATCTTGTACATATTCGGGATCATTAAAAGAAGGCCCTGCGATGAGGTGAAGGTTGTTCCCATCGCTCCGGCTTGCAGCGCTCCGTGCAGCGCTCCCGCAGCACCACCCTCGCTCTGCATCTCAACGACTGTCGGTACCACAGCCCATATGTTCCTCCGGCCTTCTTCTTGCCATTGGTCGGCCCACTCTCCCATAGCCGAGGAGGGCGTAATCGGAAAGATCGCGATCACTTCATTGAGGCGGTACGCAACGGACGCTGCCGCTTCGTTCCCGTCCAGAATAGTCACAGGCATTTTCATTTATCCATTTACACCTATAAGTTGACTAACCTCTAGGATCAGTGTCACATCGCAATGTGACGAGGATCACAAAAGGGGCTAGGGCAATTTCGCAGGCGAAGGAGGCCGATACACCTTACGGCAATCTGTGCGGAGGAGCCTTATGCCAAAGTCCTAAGGGAGTCTCCCCGCGAAAAGACCTGCAATCAGCGATGGACGAGAACCGGAGTCTTGGAGTGCGTTAGTACTTTGACCGTCTCGCTGCCGAGCAAGACCGCCGAAACCCCGCGGCGTCCGTGCGAGGACATCATAATGAGGTCACTCCCGTTGGAGCTAGCAGCGTCTATGATGGCTCGGTAAGGATGTGCGTTCTCTATCTGTAAGGTATTGCAGGCGACCCCCGCTGCTTTTGCGGCGCTTGCAGCGGCCCCAAGTATTTTCGCAGCGTGCTCCTTAGTATGCTTCTCATAACCAGCGGACGTATCTTCAACAGCTCGTGGGTCGAGCGTGAAAACTTGAAATGGCACAGTCACCGTGAGCACTATAATTTTTGCGCCGATCTCCTTGGCGAAGGCTATGCCATGCTGGACAGCCTTCCCTGCGAGATTCGAACCATCGGTTGGTATTAGTATTTTTTTGTACATCGCCTTCGTGCTCCCCGTTGTCGACTTCATTTTCCAGAGTATTGTCGAGAATGTTTACTCAAAATCAGCGTCGCCTTCTTGCGTCTAAAAGCCGAACCCAAGGCAGCGTTTGGCCCGGGAGCTGCGCAGCCCCCGGGCCATCTGTTGCGGCCGAGAGTTTATGCGCTAGCTTGTTTCGCGAGCGGCACGGTCTTGATTTCCACTTTGTGTGGTAGCGCTGCGACGGATACCGGTGCGGTGACTTCGAGCACGCCATTGTGATACTCGGCGACGAGCATCCCGGGTAGGACGCCCTCGGGGAGCTCGAACGTGCGCTCGAACTTGCCATATATGACTTCCTTATTGAAGAAATTAATTTCTTCATTGCTGCGGGTAAGTTTGCGCTCGCCCTTGATCATCAGCATATTGCCCTTGGTGTTGATTTCTACATCCTCGGGCTCGATACCGGGCACCGACACGCGGCAGATGTACTTCTTTGCGTTCTTGTCAACGTACGCCTCAACGGCCGGGAAGAAGTCGAACCCCGTCTCGGGGGCGAAATCCGCCTGCCAAACGGGCTTGTCAAGTAGGATGCGATTGAAAATCTGGTCGAAATCACGACGGAAATCAAAGAGATCCTGGAAGAAAGGATCACGCGGAACTAGATTGGTCATGGCAAATCTCCTTTGCAAATTTCAAATAGGGAACCCCGTGTTCCCGAGGAAGAAAAGGCAAATCGAAATCCGAGCCAGCCGTCGGTGGCAGAGTATGTCCGGCTGCATGGAGCCGGTGCGTCGAACTACTGGGCGCCTTATTCAGGCTGTGCGCCTGGCCGCTGGCTCGGCTAGAAGGAGAAGGGTTCCCGCGATGGTCGGACCCAGCCAACTCATGTAATCTAATCGCCCTAGTCACAGTGTAGTTGCTGACTCGATGAATTCGGTGATGTTGACCCATCGCAGTCTCACTCCCTCGACGAAGCAATTTTTAACTCAGGGTAGGTTAGGAGTCTGTGACGCACATCGCCAATCAGTGTGACCGGCGTCACGGATTGGAGGATCGGCTAGTTCGCTTCTTCGGTTGATGTCATAACGACGTCGGCCTCGCGACGGCCCGAGTAGACTGTTTCGGTGTTCACCCTAACAGTGCTCGGACCGAAGGAGGCCGAGATGAGAATTATAGGATGTGACTTTCACACTCGCCAGCAAACGTTGGCCATGCTGGACACCGAAACGGGGGAGCTGGTGAAAATGACTCTGCTGCACGAAGGAAACACCGTGCGAGAGTTTTATTCTGCGCTTCCACGCCCGGTGCTTGTGGGCCTCGAAGCCACGGGATCGATGCCGTGGTTTGTGAACCTGATGGAAGAGCTGGGAATTGAATGCCAGGTTGGTAACCCGGCAGTGATTCGGGCAGCCGAGCCGCGCAAGCAGAAACATGATCGGCGAGATGCAGGCTTGATTCTGAAGCTGCTGATGGAAGACCGCTTTCCGGCGATCTGGCTGCCTTCCAAAGAACTGCAGGATCTGCGGGTGTTGCTGCGGCACCGTCATCAGTGGGTACGGATGCGGACGAAACATGTAACAGTTTGCGCGCCGAGGGCCTAACGAGCAGACAGGTGAACATCGTGAACTTCGAGCACTTATAACGGAATACGTTACCGGAACACACAGACAAAAGTGCGTAGTTTCGCTGGCGGTGGACGCAGTCTCGTTCGAACTTTTCTCCGGACAAATCCCCTGCTAACAGGGAAAAATACAGGGAATTTTGCGCCCGTGGCCGAATCTATCCCAAGGTAACTTCCAGCCAGGGTTTAGATTAGCGAGAAAATTGAGTTTTTTGAACCAATCGAAACAGGGAACGATCAGGCCCCAGGGTGCGAGCTAGCCCACGCCGCCGTTAGTTCTTTAAGGCTGGGTGCGACCGAAGGAAGAGCATCATCAGAAGTAACCAAGGTGGCGCGGCGACAGAGCGAAGAGTGACTGCCGCGCCGCTTATGAACCTCGAACCCAATACCTGCTCACTGGCTACTTAACCTGCAGCGACTTGATGTAGCTCACCAGGCTTGAAACTCGAACGTACATGATCGCTGGATCCGAATCCATCGATTTAAACAACGAGCCCCACACCGGCATTTCCGCATCGCCGTGTGCCGGAGCCTTCACGCCGTTCCGCAACACGTTTGCTACATAGCTGTCCGGGAATTTCCCGTCGTGCCGCTTCGCCAGCGTGGTCAAGTCCGCCGGCGCCTGTTTTAACGCCGAAGCTGCAGGCCCGTGTCCCTTCGCATCCGTGCCGTGGCAAACGGCACAGTATTCCTTGAACATGCCGGCGCCCGAAAGCGGCACCGTCCGTTGGGTCGATTCCTCCTTGACCTGCTTGTCCTGCGCGAACACCTTATCGCCAAAGCCCAAAAACAATCCGATCAAAATCAAAATCCCAATCCGAAATCTCGTGCCCCGAGGTGTCTCGAAATGAGGCATGGCCCACCTCCCTACGACTTTTTCCTCTCGTGAGTTTCGTACCCGCCGCTCGCCATTCCCCTTTTCACTACCTATTTTTGCGGCGGATAGCTCAGCAGATACATATAAGCTTGGGCGGCTTCGTCCTGGCTCAAGTAAGTAAAAACGGGCATCCTGCCGCGGTAAGGCGTTGGCGGCGAGCCCATAGTAATCGGCGCCCCGCAGGTCACTTTCCGCACAAACTCCGCTAGACCCACACGCGCCGTCAGAGCCGAGAGCGGCGGAATCGCGCCTTCCAAAATTTGTTGAGGACTGGGATTCGGCCCTGTCGCGCTGTGGCATACGTGGCACGTGGACTTCACGATGTGTTCGCCAATGCGACCGGGCGATTCCTTTATCGCAATCTGATTTCTTTCCGCACCTGGCACGCCGGAAAGTTGCTCGAGGTAGGGAATCAGCGACCGAATCTCCGCATCGCTCAAACTGGGCGGCGGCATGCTCTCGCCTCCGGCATGAAGCCGCTGTAGCAGAATAACTTTGGATTCTTTAGCCATCGCGCTCACATCGGACGGGCTCATTTCCCGTCCGGCATCTTTCATCCGTTTCATGGTGGTTGCAACGGACGTCGCCTGCACGGGCTCGATAATGGAATTTATTTCTGGAGGCGCGCCATATCCAAGATTCCCGTGGCATCCCTGACAGCTCAGCCGATATAGATCAGATCCATGAAGGGTGACGGTCTGCGTCGTATAGAAGGGCG
This sequence comes from uncultured Acidobacteriota bacterium, assembly GCA_963714785.1. Lineage (GTDB taxonomy): Bacteria > Acidobacteriota > Terriglobia > Acidiferrales > UBA7541 > Palsa-295. Next base: position 171,872 of record CAVQQE010000009.1, on the reverse strand, counting down.
ATAGCTTCAAATGCCAACTAGAGTTTTCCCCTCCCGGAGGCGGCCCAAGGTCCCAGGTTTTGCCCATGCTGGTTTCGTTGAAAGACCTGTTCAGGTGGTGCAGCCAGCTCTCGCCTTGCACCGCCGTTACAGAAATATCTTTCATCCCGGCCGACTGCCCGAATAACGAAGAAGCAAGCGCCAACGTTGCCACTAGCGTTGTTAACAGGGCCGCCCGTTTCCTCAGTCGTCGAGAAACATTCGAATTGGCGCGTATCTTAATGGGACCATTCCTTCATTCGTGCGATTTCCTAATTCTTTACCAGCGCGACCTCCACATTTGTTGGTGCGTCTGTCACCGTGATCGACTGTGTGGTGGGTTTCCCGTCCGGACTCCAAGTCTTCAATGTATATGTGCCCGCAGGGACGTTTTTGATGGTGAAAGTGCCGTCGTGACTGGTTATGGCGAAGTAGGGTGTAGGAACGATTACAACGTAACCCTTCATATCGAAGTGATAATTACAGAGAATCGTTGCCGTCCCAACGTGGTCGAATTCGAAGGACTTTTTCTGCCCTGGTGAAATACTGACCAAATTACCCGCGAGAGATTTGTCGCCGCTGATGGAAGACCAACGGACGTTGTGAGCTACGTGGTCGCTGTTGAGGAAGTCGACGGTGCCGCCGCGTTGTATGACTACGGTCTGCGGTACGAACTTCAAGTCGCGTTGGTCCACTGTTGCGTGCTGTGCCGGCGAGTCAAATTTCTTGCCCGGGATCGCATCAATGTAGACGACAATATTTTCCTCCGACTTCAATCCGGTCTCAGAGACCTTACCTTTTATGTCTCCCGCCTGCGCCGTGGCGGCAAAGAAAAATCCCCCAAAGAAAAGCATCGTAATCATTGCCCTAGTTGCCTTCATCACATGGTCTCCAATCGTGAAATTCGGCGGGGTACAACGAACCGCCTATCCCGCAGCTTGGACTTTTTGTCAGCGCGCTGCGGTGAGCCTGCTCACCGTCATCTGTGACGAGCATCACACTGCAAAGTTTTAGTTGGCCTTTTGTGGAACACTGATCGCTGATGATCACGATGCGCCAACGAAAACTATCGTTCACTGGGTGTTGTACGATCTCCCCGCCGGCGCGCGGTCACTACCGGAAGGCATCGCGAAGGATGCAACGCTTCCCGATGGATCGCGCCAAGGACGAAATGATCATGGAACGATCGGCTACAGCGGACCTTGCCCACCCCGCGGAGCCACGCATCATTATTTTTTCCAGCTTTACGCATTGGATTCGATGATCGACTTAAAGCCAGATGCTAGTAAGGACGATCTGGAACGCGCAATGGAAGGACACATCCTCGCGGAGTCACAGCTGATAGGCCGTTTCGCGCACTGAGAAGATGATAAGCAGGCCGGCATGCTATTCCGGAACTGATTGTGCATTGATGCAAACTATTGATTTATGACGTTAATCCTCCTGGTCAAGTAACGATGATTCTGCTTTGGTCCGTCGCATGCGAGTGACCTGACTCGATCAGTTTCTTCAGTGTTTCGAGTGCCCGGCGTCCCATTTGCCGAAAAACAGTGTGATTAGCACTAATGCGAGTAAGAAATAACCTTGGCGAAACATGGTCTCCTCCTTCTCGCTTATTAGAAAAGTTATTGTTGCGCAATCAAGTGCGCGGCGATGTGACAGTCGGCAGCGCTGGTGGTGATGGAGGTCACAAAGAGTGGTGATTACTTGTCACGGATGCTGCTTTCGGATCCTGTTACTTTGCCCTCAGGGGAGGTCAAAACGACATTAGCACATCGTTCTGGGCAGCAACGTTTTCGGCGTCAAGCTTCTATGATTAAATTCTTTGGGGGGGGACGGTAATCGCAATCCGGTTAAGCATCAGGAGTGGCGCGATGGCCGGTGATCTCGGTGATATGGATGCGGTAAAAAACTGGCACCAACGGGCGCTCTTTCCCGTGAAGGATTGTTTTCACGTAACCCGGTTCCCACCACATCGCTTTACTCTGCAGCAGATCGTGAGCTAGTGAGCGTTCACTATGCCACTCGGGCGTGTCCGGGAGTTCCTCGAAGCGCCCGTACACAATGACGCTGGTCCATTGTTCAGAGTTCACGACCTCATCCGCTTGCACGCAGACCAGCGGGTTCGCGCGCATCCAGTCGACCTTTTGTCCGACGGTGGAGAATGTGTAGAGGTAATCATTGTTGTACGAAAAATAGATTGGGAGGACGTAAGGTTGGGATCCTTGAACGCAGGCCAATCTGCCGAGATGGGTACTGGCTAGAAACTTTAAGCTCGCATTTCTAGTTAGCTCCTCGATTACCACGAGAGTTCCTCCGTCTGCCAATTCGACCTATTCAAAGTGACAGCAATCCGAAGAACCGCATACTTATTTCACGTGTGTGCTTCGACGTGCGCTCTCGGATGATTTTCCCGCACTGCGAAGGCATCCTTGACGTGCGGCGTGGCAAGATACCACAAGATCCATGCATCAACCGCGATCACAAAAAGCTGCCAAGCAAGGACCATGAAGTCCGGATGTGGCAACGAGCCTATAATCCCAATCACCGCGAAAAACAGTCCGATCGAAATGAAGGAGATGGACGCAAGCCGTGCCCAAGAGACCAGTCTAAACATGTAAATGGCTAACGTGGCATAGATGACGGCGAGGATCGTGAATAATCCTGCGCCAATAGAGCCCATTTCCGAGAACAATTGTGATGTCGGTCCCCCTGCTCGTGTTGTCACGGCAGCTCCACCGAGCACAAAGAAACCCAACGAACCAATAGCCAGCAATCCAGCGCCAATGCACATCAGCACTGCAACTATGGTTACTCCAAACGGTCGTTTCATCATTGCACCTCTCGAGTCAAATTTGTCTCAAGTTTCGATACTCGCGTTCGACCGACTCCATCAAGGCAGATTAACCGCGAACCGTTAGCACCGGGCATGGGGCATGTGACACCACTCTGTGCGCAATCGCGATTGGCAAATGCGTTGCCGCACCTGGAAATCCGCTCGGTTGCCTTACGCCCAGAACAATCAAATCCGCTTTCGAGCGAGTAGCAACGTCCAGAATTTTTTCGCCGACATCACCGCGCTCAACAATATATTGAGGAACACACCAGAGCTCGGCATCGGCTGTCACCAGGTTGTGCAAGAGCTGTGCAGACGATGCAGTTAGGTCCGATGGTTGGATAAGCTCATTCGCCTTCGGTTCTTCGACCACATGCAAGAGCGTCAGGTAAGCCTGATATTCCTGAGCTAGTGAGCTCGCAAATGGCAAAGCAGCGATTGATTCTGGAGTGAAATCGGTGGCGAACAGAATGTGGAGAAACTCGCCGTTTGGTTTCGAGCCTGCAGACGAGTGGGGGCCGACGGTTAGAACCGGGCAATGCGCTTGCCGAAAGATCCTTTCTGCTGTGGAACCCAGCAGAAGCCTCGTCACTCCAGCTCGACCTCGGGTCCCCATAACGATCAGGTCGATCTGAGTTTCTTTCATTATGGCTTCGATGTTTGACCAAAGATCCCCCTCATTGATCAAGATTTCGGGCTGCAGTCCCGCGAATGAGTTGCGTAGTTTTTGTCTGTCTAGTTCGAACTCTCGATTTGCGGCTTCCTCGAGACTCTTCCAGCTAACCGGCGGAGTCATCGGATTAACTACTGGCGGTCTCACGTGCAAGGCATAGAGCTTGGCACCGTAATGCTTCGCCAAAGCTGAAGCATAGGGGACCGCAACATCCGACGCCGGGGAAAAGTCAGTGGCGAAAAGAATATTTTTCAGTTGAATTCGGGTGCGAACATCAAGGGCTTTCATATAGCACCTCCGATATATGGCTCTAATTAATGCCGATCCGTCGTTCTGCGCTGTGACGTAGATCACTCGTAGGTGTGATATGGCTCGCATCCACTGGCGTAGGCAGTGGTTAACCTACAAATCCGAGTGGTTCCGACCGATGATTGCAGACGTGCGGCCGTGAAAAGAGGACCGTTATGAAAATTCGAAGCGCATCATGGTGCTTGTTCGTGGCGCTCAGTGTAACAGTGATATGCGGAACCACAACGGATACGCAGACGGTTTCGCAGGCTCAGCAGAAGGCGAATCCCGAGAAAGAGCAGACGTTAATTCGATCGGTCGAGGGAGCGGATTTGTACCGAGCCTACTGCGCTTCGTGCCACGGGAAAGATGGGAAAGGCAATGGGCCGGTGGCGCCCATGTTGAGAGCAACTGTGCCGGACCTGACGATTATTGCGAAAAACAATGGAGGTAACTTTCCGGTGGCGCGCGTGCGAAGGATTATTACTGGTAAAGGGATGATCGCCTCGCACGGCTCGCGGGAGATGCCGGTGTGGGGGCCAATTTTTTCTCAAGTAGAGGAAGACGTGGACCGCGGACCCGTCAGGCTGGACAATCTGGTGAAGTACCTGGAATCAATTCAGTCTGTCAAATGAGACACTATCCAGGTGCGGTCAAATTGGATGATAGGAATCCCAAAGTTTAGAGTTTCGCAGGGAGGGTTTCGATGTTGCGGAAGACAATGATGACGTGGGCAGTATTGTTTTCGGTTGCTATTTTTGCCTCAACTGTCACGGCCCAAGACCAAAAAGCCTCCCATCTACCGGGATCGAATCCTGTTTCCGGCGCGCAACTGTTCAAGCAATATTGCGCCGTTTGCCACGGGATTGATTTAAAAGGCCACGGCCCCTTGGCCACTGAACTCAAAACGCCCCCCGCAAATCTGACAATGCTTGCTCAACGCCATAACGGGAAATTCCCAGAAGCTTACGTGGAAGACGTTCTGCGAAACGGCGTGAAAACGCCGGCGCATGGAGACAGCGAGATGCCAGTATGGGGGCCGCTTTTCGCGTCGATTCGCGGAACGGATCCCGAGCTTGTGAATCTACGCATTATGAATCTGGTGAGCTACATTAAGTCGATGCAAGGAAAATAAGAGCACTGTGATAAGTGAGGTTGTTTCACGGAGTCGATTCGTTTTCTGTGAGCTGTCGTCTCAGTAATCTGACCACTGTTGATAGCGGACTAATTTCATGCCTTGTTCCCGCTGGCGGCCATGATTGTCTTCTTCGGCGAAATCCAGAAGGAGACCTGAAGAAGAAGTCCAGATGAGGAATGGCATGTGAAGAGGAACGGCGAGTTCGAATTTGTCAGCCTTCCATTTACGGTCGGCGATCGTAATACTCTCAGAGCCCAGATATTTTAAATGTCCGTCCAAAATGTATGCGGACAATGGATTTTCCATGCTAGGCTCATCAATACTAAGCATCTGCACTCTAATCGCGCTCATGGGACCGCGCCCAACGAAGCGAGTGATATGACTCAAAGAAAAGGCAGAAATGGGCCACAGAAGCCCATATGTATCCTTCAAGGGCAGATCAAGTAGCGTATTTTTGTCAGGATCTACTCCGGATGTGCAGACGAGCCTGCTCGGACGGAACTCGCAGCCCAGCGGTCCCGAATCGGGTTTCCAGCGAAGTTTTCGAAACTCGCGCAAACTAAGTACGCGGAAATCTGACGAGAGATGAACAGCGAATTTATTATCATGGGGTTCGTCCGAGGGCGACTCGTAGTCCCGTTTGCCCTTGACCTCCAGGCTGCCGTCGGGTGCTCGCGACAGGGTCCACGATTCGGTAAAATTGAACACTCCCGTTGCAAAGGGTCCGATGCCACCGGCATTTGTTTGTTTGTAAACTTTGTACTGCCCTTCAGCCAGACGCACGTTCTGCGAGACGCTTTCTTGCTGGCCCGAGACAGCGCGCTCCAACAAGAGACCCAACACGCCAAGAAGAACTATAGCAACGAATGCTTGAGTTATCCGGGTTAATGTCCTGACGGTTTGCCGACGCGATGAACGCATGACTCACTTATATCAAACGAGACCTACTACGACTGTGTTCTGCGTCACATTCGATTAGTACGCACGTCACCGCGATCGAATCCAGTTGCCGCCATACTCGGCCCGAGGTGGGTTATGACTATGGTTGCTAGCGGCTCAAAGATCATATTGAAAAATATTCTGTTCTTGACTGACTTCTCAAAGGCCTCGGAAGCGGCCCTGCCGTATGCGGCTGCGATAGCTCGGAATTACGGCGCCAAAGTGTATGCGTTAAACGTTTTCGTTCCTGCACCGTATAGTTACACTACGCCGGAGTTGACAGTAACCGCGATCCAAGCCGAGGAGGATTCCGCGAAGTTGGCGATGACTCGGGTGGAATCTAGCTTGAGCGGACTAGCCAGCGAAGCAATCTTAGAGCGCGGAATTGATATATGGCCAGCGGTTGACCGCGAGATCAAACGACACGCCATTGACTTGATAGTGCTCGGAACACGCGGTCGTACAGGAGCGAAGAAACTGCTTCTTGGTTCCGTTGCTGAAGAGATCTTTCGACGTTCGCCAGTGCCAGTGTTGACGATCGGGCCGGGCGTCCGAAGCACACTACATAATGGAGGCCAATTCCAACGTGTGCTATTTGCAACCGATTTCAGCGCCGCGTCCAGATCTGCCGCCCCTTACGCTCTCACGCTAGCGCAGGAGAATCGCGCTCGTCTTCTACTTCTGCATGTCATGCCCCGGCCTGATTCAAGAAACGGCAACGAGGAGAGGCGTTTCGAACTCTCGGTCGCTGAAGCGCTTCATAAGCTCTACGATACAGTTCCGAAGGATGCTGAGTTTTATATGCCTCCGGAAGCAGCCGTCGAATATGGTGAACCAGCCGAGCGAATCGTCGCAGCGGCTGAAGAGCGCCGGGCGGATTTGATCGTGCTTGGCCTTCGCGGTGCGACAGATCACATTGGTGCAGCGACACATCTTGAACGCGCCACAGCTCATAAGGTAGTAGCCCACGCTGCGTGCCCGGTTCTCACAGTGCGTCATTAAAGGTCCATTTATGAAAAACGCAAAACGAATTGTCCTTATTGAAGGTCGCATGATGAAGGCTGTCGAAGCTGAGAGTAAGAAAACAAAAAGTCCGATCGCTGAAATCGTACGGCGAGCAATGACCAAATATCTGAAGAAAAAATCCATGAAGGTTTACTGGATTCGAGCTTCAAAAACGTCGACACCTGAATCGCATCTAGACACACCCGAAATCTATGCGGACCGCGAAGGCGCAGAGACTGCCTGTGAAGAATGGAACAAAACTTTCAACCACGAGGAGCCTGCCGACGTTGTTCAACTGGAAGTGAAGCAAACAATTGAGCGAAAGCATCGTCGGCATTAGGGTAAGGCTGCTGCACACCGTCACCGTTGGGCCAGCGCGAAAGCCGGAGCACCGTTTCGGCATCTCACGCCCTTTCCTTATCTATGGAGAACTTAAATCGCGGAAAACTTGTTAGGCGGCCACAAACGTCTCGAGTCCGGCTCGATTCGAAATCATCAGGGTAGAGCCCTGGAGCGTGACGAGATCGCGATTTCTGAAATCGCTCAACGTGCGAGTTACTGTCTCCCGGGTACTGCCGATGAATTCCGCTATTTCCTCGTGGGTCAGAGGCAACGTGATCCGGGTGCCAGTGGTTGTTTCCTTCGCACCAGCCTTTCTAGTAAAGAACATTCGAGCCACATCCACCGAACGCAAGATATATTGGAAATGCGAGCGAACGATATCCCAGCCGAAATATCATCTGACTACCCGGGTCTATGACGCTGCTTCGGGTGCGAAAATCGGGTCGTTAAATACTATGATTTAGCTGGCACAACAGAAATTCCTGTTTAGCCACGCATCGTTAGAGGAGGGCATCGTGCATGTCCGACTACCTTATGAGCTGTGGCACGCTCGAGAGGCCTTTTATATGGCGTTACCGGCTGGTGACGGGAGTAGGGGCAAAGATCAGATCCCCAAAGGCGAGGCATGCTATGAGAACGATCAGGATGAGCGACGAAACGCAATACACACACCACACGTGCAGCATGTGAGCTTCAATATTCGTGAGGTAGAGCGCATAGGCGACCCCGATACCGGCCGAGTAGACCGTGAGCACTCTGCGACGCAGCAGCGCAAGCACTACCAGTAGCGCGTACCCGGCAATTCCGAGAACGGCCACAGGAACTCCATAGACCTCAGCATAAGAGCTCTGATTCACGTATGCGGAATTCCAGTTTGAGCCCGAACGCAGGACGTCGATTTGCTCTACGGGCGCAGCATAGTGCGCAGCTAAAGCAAGGAGTGACACACCAATTCCAGCGATTCCGAGGACCGCGATGACGTAGCGCATCTTTTACCTCCACCGTGTTCGATTCTATAGCACGTGCGATCAGCATGTTTCCTATCAGGCATAAATAGGTAAACATAGACCGCGTATATCACGGTTAATTGCCAGGAACCCTAGGCGCAATGAGTTTTCGACCGCTTCGTTCTGTTCGGCAATCGACTGAGAAATCCCTTTCACAGTCGATCCTTTTTGTATGGCGTACGTGTCCTAGCTTCGCGGAATAACGGAGAAAGATATGTGTATGGCATCACTCAGGATTGTGATCTGCGCCACAGGTTAGATAGTGGGCTTTAAATAGCGAGATTCAGATACGGACATCGGTGAGCCTTCCTGCCAGCCAATGGTGTCAGATGAGTGGCCTCGGTAGTGCCGCATGACGTGACAGATGTCACTCTTGTACGTGACCGTGGTCACAGCGCTTCAGTAAGCGATTCACGGATAGTTTGTACGTCAAGGAGGTTCCCCATGCAGAAAGATGAAAGAGACCTTTTAGAAGTTCTAAAGTTTGAGCTTAATTTCATGGAAAAAGGGGGTTATGGCCGTTCGCCGAGAGAGCCTTGGCGGCCGGTATTTATCTTCGAAGACTCACCTACGTGCATGAATTACGATTGCCAGAAGGATCCGGGGCCATGCAGCGATTGTGTTTTGATGCAGTTAGTGCCACCGGAGCTTCGTTTCGGTAAGGCCCCCTGTCGTCAAATTCCGCTCAACACCGCTGGAGAAACTCTCGATTCTCTTTATCGATGGGGCGATCAACACGACATTGAGGAGACACTGCGAAACTGGCTGGTCGCCAATATCGCCCAATTAGAAGAGCGGCAGAAAGCCCCACATAATACGGATCCCAAAGTGTTGCCCACAAAAGGCCAAGTTACGAAGGGCATAGCTTTGCACGAGAACCTTACCCCGAAATGCGCAAACCCGGCCTGTTCTACAGCATTTCATTGGCTTGAGGGCGGCAAGTTCTTTCGCTTCCGGCCCGACGAAGCTACTGTAAACTCAAAACCGAGTGTGACCGAACCGACCGGTAATCTTCACGGCGTGAAGCATTTTTGGCTCTGTGAACGCTGCAGCCACGTGTTTACTTTGGTTTACGGCGCGGAGCACGGAGTTGTCCTCACGCTACGTTGGTTGGAATTCCCGCTCACCGAAGCTCGAAAAGAATTACCAAGTTCGCGGCCGAATTGACGCGGACGAGGACGAATTCAAAAAAAGTTTTGACGCAACGGGCACAAGACCTCATCGCATCGAATAAAAAGAAGGGCCCGGGCAACTGAGCCCTTCAAAATCCGGAAAAGATTTCCGCCCTTTCGGCAATTGCAGCAGAATCTCTTCCGTTATCCACACCAACCGTGACTAGTAAATCTTATCTTTTCCTGACCAGGTCTCGTATATAGCCGACGAGGTTTTTGATCTGCGCGTCCGTCAGTTTATCCTTGAACGCAGGCATTTTCTTGCCGACCCCATTCGTAATGGCATCGATCAATTGGGTATCCGTCTGTTTCTGTATTGCGTCCGAGTGCAGGTCGGGCGCGCCCAAAGTCTTTCCCATTGCACTGTTACCACTACCGTCGGCGCCATGGCAAACACTACACCTGGCTTTGAAAAGGGCAGGCGCATCCTGTGCTCGGGCCGACGCAGCCAAGGCAAAGATGGCGGCGGCCAACGTAAGCACTGCTCGTACCGTTGAAACAATTCGACGCTTCATCCATTCCTCTTGGAACAATTTCTAGGGCTCAATCGTAACCTTTATCACACCGTCTCTTCGCTCTCCAAAGAGTTTGTACGCTTCGATGATTTGATCCAGCGAAAACGTGTGGGTTATCAACGGCCTTAAATCTAATTTCCCGTGTCGCACCAATTCCATGAGCCGGCGCATGCGCTCTTTGCCGCCAGGACACAGTGTAGTGATGATTTTATGATCACCCAGTCCAGCGGCGAAGGGTTCGACTGGAACCGAGAGTTTTCCAGAATACAGTCCCAAGCTTGATAGAGTGCCGCCTGGGCGAAGGACACGTAGCGCGCTTTCAAATGTTGTTTGTGTTCCAAAGGCTTCAACGGCAACATCTACTCCCTCGCCTCGTGTAAGACGCCGAATTTCGACGACTACATCCATTTTGGTGTGGTCAAGAACGCCTTTATATTGGAGATAGTTGGTTTGCGCTGCTCGATTTCTCGCGTAAATGTCGCGGACATAGATTCCTCCGGTCTGCTGACACAATTATCACTCTCAGTAATTCGTAGGAATGTGCCCTGAATCCCGGCCAGTTGTGACGAACATCACAAATTTTATAATCATCGTCGTAAGCGGGTTTAGGGAGTTAGAACCGCAACGACTATCCCCGGGTCATCACTTTCGCGGATTTTGAAATCGAAGCGGCCTGCGAGTGCGCGAATTACGAGATTTTCCAGAAGGATATGAGCAACAACTTCTTGAACCTTTTCCTCGCGAGCCACCTGCATGAGCCGGCGCAAAAGCTCGGTACCCAGCCCGCGTCGTTGGTAGTGGTCGCTCACGAGAACCGCTACTTCGGCCTCCTTCGCAGTTCGCGATTTGCTCAGTCGGCCGACTGCCAGGATTTCGCGCTGGCCGGTGTCCGGAACAGTGTGCTCCGCAACGAGTGCCATCTCTTGGCTGTAGTCGATAAAACATTTTCGGATTAACCGTTCGTGCGCAACACGCGTATCCAAATTTTCCATGTGGAAGTATCGCAAGTGAACGCTTTCATCAGAAAGTGTCTCGTGAAATTTCACCATCATCGGCTCGTCCTCCGGCCGGATTGGCCGGAAGAGTATTTCCGCTCCATCTTTTGTTTTCCAGCGCGACACGTATTGCGAGGGATAGGGAGTGATGGTTGAGCGAGGAAGGTCGTCGTCTGAAATCTCTCGTCCGTAAAGAACGATTCGTGCATCGAGCGCCAACACGCCTTGTGGTGATGCAAGGAGCGGATTTATATCTACTTCCTTGATTCGCCGCTGTTCGACAACCATGTGGCTGAAGCGCACCAAGACTTGCTCGAGGAGAGTTATGTCCACAGCCACGCGTCCTCGAACTCCTTTTAGCGCTCCAAAGATTCGCGTTTGCTCCATCATGCGCTGTGCCAATGTTGTATTCAGCGCGGGAGCGCCAGCGCGTGGTCACGATACACCTCGACCAGTTGCCCGCCTGACCCGAACAAAATCATGGGGCCGAATTGTGCGTCCACCGAGCTTCCGAGGATTAGCTCATATCCGTCGAGCCGAACCATGGGCTGGACGGTAACTCCGAGAAAGGCTCCGGCGCCGGCTTTCGCCGTCACCGATGATTGAATGTCGTGAAACGCCTGCCGCACGGCCTCTTCATTTTCAAGGTTCAGCATTACACCACCTACATCGGTTTTGTGCGTTACTGTCTCAGAGTGAAGTTTCAGGACCACGGGAAATCCAATCGCTTGGGCAAAGCTAACTGCCTCTTCCGCGCCGCGAGCCAAGTTTGTCTGTACGGTTGGTATCCCGTAGAGGCCAAGCACCTCTTTCGATTCGATTTCTGTCAACAGTGAACGGCCCGAAGCTATGGCTCGCCGCAAAACCTCATCCACCTTTCGACGAGTCGGCTCGCCCGTCTCCGGTTGATCTCCGGCCAAGGGAGTTTCGTATAAGCCGCGAAGGTTATAGCTGTATCGCCACATGTAGTTGAACGCGCGAGCGGCGGTGTCGGGGTAGGTGAACGTCGGAATTCCGGCACTATTTAGAATTGTTTCCCCTTGTGAAACTGCACTTCCACCCATCCAGCTCGCCAATATCGGCTTTGCACTGCTCTTAGCATAAAGCTTCAGTCTGTCAGCCACGTGCGCCGGATTGGTCATCCCTTGCGGTGCCAGAATCACCAGTAGTCCATCGCTATTGGGATCTGCAATCGCAATCTTCATAGCGCACGCGTATCGTTCCGGATCAGCGTCTCCGAGTATGTCTAGGGGATTGTTATGACTCCAATGAGGTGGAAGGATTACATTCAGTGCGTCCATGGATTCTTTGGACAGACAACTAAGTTCTCCGCCCGTTGCGATCAGTGCGTCGGTCGCCAGCACGCCTGGACCTCCCGCATTAGTCAGGATGGTGAGCCGTCGCCCGCGCGGGCGAGGCTGTTTGCTGAGCACCTCGGCCATATAGAAAAGATCTGAAATGTTTTGAACACGAAGGACACCACAGCGTCGAAAGGCTGCGTCGAACACTTCATCGTTGCCTGTGAGAGCGCCGGTATGCGAACTGGCCGCATGTGACGCTGCTTCCGATCGACCCGCCTTAATAACGATGATTGGTTTGCTGAGAGCCACTTCGCGCGCAGCCGAAAGGAAGGCGCGTACGTCGCCAATAGATTCCATATACAGAAGAATGCTTTTTGTTTGTGCGTCCTCACCGAAAAACGAAATCAAATCTCCCCAACTCACATCCAACATTGAGCCGGTGGAAACGATTGCGCTAAATCCAACTTGTTCCTTTAAGCTCCAATCAAGAATTGCTGTCAGCAATGCTCCACTTTGACTGAGGAAGGCTACATTTCCCGCCTGGGCAATATCCTTTGCGAAGGTGGCGTTCAGTCCTAAACTCGGGTTCATCATACCGAGGCAGTTAGGGCCTACCAGGCGCATCGTTCCGTGGCGGAGCTCTGCTTGAATTTGCTCTTCGAGTTTCACGCCTTCCGGGCCGCGTTCTTTAAAACCGGCCGAAATGACAATCGCAGATCGCACGCCGGCGCTGACACATTCTCGGATAATGGACGGCACAGTTGATGCTGGTGTGACCACCACAGCCAAATCTACCTTTTCGGGAATCGCTTCGATGTTGGCATAACAAGGAAAGTCAAAAACTTCGGCTCGATGTGGATTGACGGGATACAGCTTGCCCGAAAAACTGCCGTTTCGGAGATTGGCGAAGACCGTTCGCCCAACGCTACCTTCGCGCTCCGTTGCGCCGATAACAGCAACCGATCTTGGTGCAAAAAAATAGGACAGCGAATCACGGTCGGTCATCTTTATTGCGGCCTCTTATTGTCAGCCATCGAAGTTCGCACGGTCTCACCAAAAGTTGACCTTGTGCGCTCACGCAACCGTTCTGAAAAGAATCCCGACCCCTGCAGTGACGCCCATAGCTAGCGCGCCCCAAAAGGTGACACGGATCGCGCCTATCATAACTCGCGCGCCCCCCACGCGCGCCGCCCATCCGCCGAGAAGTGCAAGGAATACTAGTGAAGTAACAGATACCAAAGGTATCAACGCACTTGCCGGGGCCATCGCGGTCACTAATAGTGGAACTCCTGCGCCAAGCGCGAAGCTCGCAGCGGACGTGAGCGCTGCCTGAATTGGACGTGCCCGAAGAGTCTCTGAGAGGCCTAGTTCGTCGCGGGCATGCGCGCCTAACGCGTCATGGGCCATAAGCTGATCAGCAACCTGCCTCGCGAGAGACGGATCGAGTCCGCGATCGATGTATATGGCTGTCAGTTCCTTGTGCTCGCCCTTATCGTCCGCCTGGAGTTCCGCGCGCTCTATCTCAAGTTCGGCCTGCTCCGTGTCGGCCTGCGAGTGGACAGATACGTACTCTCCGGCAGCCATCGACATGGCCCCAGCTGCCAGGCCCGCAACCCCCGCAAGCAATACGTTGCCGTGGCTCGCATTCGCAGCTGCTACGCCGAGCACCAAGCTAGAGGTAGAGAGGATCCCGTCGTTGGCCCCAAGTACGGCTGCGCGCAACCAGCCGATGCGTCCCGTGACGTGATTTTCCTTGTCGGCCGTCGCCATTCTTTAGACCTCCTTTACCTCCTTTCAAGTTAATCCGAAATCTGCGAGGCCACGCGTGATAGTTGTCACGGCCGATTGTGATGTGAATCACAGCAAATTCCGAAGCTTGAGTACATCTTGATGGCTGGAGGTGGAGCATGCTAACAATCGAGTCTGGAGCGCCAGTAAAAGTGAAGAATATTCTCTACTTGACAGATTTCTCAAAACCTTCGGAGGCGGCTCTTCAATACGCCATTACGTGTGGGCGCGGATTCGGAGCCAAAGTGCACGCGTTGCATATTTTGGTCCCTGAACCTCTCATTTATACGACGCCCGGGTTGACAGCGTTGGCGATCCAAGCAGAAGACGAAAAAGTGCATGCTGAAATGCAGCGCATCGACTCCGAGCTCTCCGGTTTGCAACACGTAACGACGGTAGAGCGGGGGATCGAAGTTTGGCCGACAGTTCAAGAAGCCATTCAAGAAGAAGACATCGATTTGATAATTCTCGGAACGCACGGTCGGACAGGCGCACAGAAGTTGCTCCTGGGTTCTGTCGCTGAAGAAATCTTTCGCCGTTCGCCGGTGCCGGTGCTCACGATCGGTCCCGGCGTACGCCCCGGTGTCCATAACGGTGCTCGGTTTCACCGCGTGCTTTTTGCCACGGATTTCAGTCCGGAGTCCCTCGCCGCGGCTCCCTATGGTGTGTCGCTCGCGCAACAAAACCAATCTCATCTTGTACTCATCACCGTGATGCACAAGCCGGGGGCGCTCGATGATTCTGAGCTCAGATTGTTTGAGGTATCGGTAGCCGAGGCGATTAACCGCCTTTACGAAATCATTCCACAGAATGCGAACTTTGAGTTTCCGCCCGAAGTTGCTGTGGAATATGGTGAGCCGGCTGACCGGATCGTGGAGGTCGCGAAACAGCGCGGTGTGGACTTAATCGTTATAGGTGTTCGCGACGCTGCCGGCCGCCTTGGCGCCGCGACACATCTCGAGCGTGCTATTGCGCACAAAGTAGTCGCGCATGCCCCCTGCCCCGTGCTTACTGTGCGAGGTTAGTTAGAATGAGCAGGAACCTTGCTATTTGATGCTCTGGAGATACGTTATCAGCGCTTTCAAATCTTGATCGGACAAATCTACGGAGGGCATACCGCCTGCTGTCATTTTTTCGTTTGGATGCTTGAGGAGTGCGGCTAGCTGATCGTATGAGTACTTTGCGCCCACGTGGATGAGGGCGGGCGCTGCGGCGGTGCCGACACCTCCGTCACCGTGACATGCGTTGCAGGATTGCGCTTCGAAAATCGTTTTACCTTTGGCCGCGAGCGGATCGGCGAGAGCGACGTTTGCGGCGGCTAGCGAAGCGGCAGAAAGTTCGGACTCGAAGGGCTTGCGCATGTAGTCCTTTTCTTCCTGCTCCTGCTTGGCGAGTTGTTGCGCGACCGAGGTGTCGCGCTTGTCCTGATAGTTGCTTCGAAGGCCGAGGCCTATCAGCGTGAACAGTACGAAAGCGTAGGCGCCCATCGCGATGGGACGTTTCCACGGGCGGCGTTCGATGCTGCGATCGAGAAAAGGAACGGCCAGGACCGCCAAGACAAGAATTGCAGGAACAACCAGAACGCCGATTACCGAAGCGGCGCCATGCCAGTACTTCAACCACTGAAAAATTGGAAGGTAATACCATTCGGGACGCGGAACGTATTGGGCATCGGCTGGGTTAGCGGGAGGACCGAGCGTTGCCGGGACAAAAAAAGAAATAAAGCCGAGAGCTACGATCAGGAGCGCGGTGAGAGAAAGATCCATCAAGACCTGGCGCGGATAAAAAGGCTCGGTCTTTTCTTTGGGTTCGCAAGGGTCGCAAGTGTAAGGTCCAGCGGGACCGGCTTTGCGGAAAAAGAAAATGTGCGAAGCCAGCAAAGCGAAGATACAAGCCGGAATGAAAAAGACATGAGCCACGAAGAACCGCGAGACGGTGAGCGTGCCCATCTCCGTTCCGCCGCGGACCAAGCGCATCAGGCTTTCGCCTAACAGCGGCACTTCGCCTATAGCATTTGTCCCCACGGCGGTGGCGAAGTAGGCTCGCTGGTCCCAGGGGAGCAAATAGCCGGTGAAGGCCATAGCGAGGACGAGTCCGAAAAGGACGCATCCGGAAAGCCAGAGCAGTTCGCGGCGGCATTTATAAGCGCCGTAAATATATGTTTGCGAAAGATGAAGCAGCAGGACGACGACCATTGCGCTGGCGCCGTAAAAGTGGAGGCTGCGAAGAAAAGAACCGGCGGTGACACTTTTTGTGATGTAGGCGACCGTGGTGTGCGCGTGGTCGGCGGACGGAACGTAGTAAAGCGCGAGAAAAATTCCGGTTATGACTTGGGAAATGAAAATAAAAAGCAGGCCGGAGCCGAAGATGTAAGCGAGGCGGGCGCCCCCGGGGATTGGTTCGTCGAGCGCCGTGTGGAGAAGAGTGTCGAGGTCGGTGCGAACGTTTAACCAAGCGAAAAAACCTGTTTCGGATTTCTGTTGCGCGGGGTCTGGGCTGCCAGTGGGAGGCATAATATTTCAGCCGATGACTTCTTTGTCTGGAACAAGCTGCCGAAAATATTGGAAGCGCACCATCAGCTGGCCATCCTGAACGGTGGTTTCGAGAGTGTCCATTCCGCGTAGGGACGGTCCACCGATACGGTGCCCGTCGGGCGCGAAGGTTGCCCCGTGACAGGGGCACGCGAATTCATGCTTGGTCGGCACCCACGGCACCGTGCAGCCCAAGTGCGGACACACAGAAGACAAGACACAGAGCTGAGCTTGATCGCACTTCGTTACGTAAACAGTTCTCTCAGAAACAATTTTGCGCCAGCCGTCCACTTCTTCAATTTGAATGGTGCGCGCTACGGGTTCGGTGAGCGAAGAGAAGTCGCTGACTGGTCCGACGAGTGAGCGCTTGAGTTCGGTGGTGCGTCGCAAGAGCGGGAAAAGCGCAAACCGAATCAGCGGCACGGAAAGTAGGGCGCCCATGCAAAACGATCCAAGGGCGAGCAGAGTTCCCAGGAAGGATCTGCGATCTTCGGATGCGAGCGCGGGATTATCGGCGTCGGGTTGCATTAGCTCTCTTGTCGCGCGAAAATTTTCGAGGCGTTATTTTTTCCCCATCTGGCGGATGTAGGCGACCAGAGATTTAATGGTGTCCGGGGACAGTTTCGATCCGAAGGCGGGCATCTTGCCTTTGCCTTTCGCAATCGCATTGGCAAGCTCGACATCGGACATTTTCTGAACTTCGTCCGAGCGGAGATCTTTGGCCTTGAGGGACTTGCCGGTGGGCGAATTGCCGCTGCCGTCGGCTGCATGACAGAGTTCGCAGCGCCCCTTATACACCTTGGCAGGATCGTCCTGCGCTCGCGCCGCGCAAGGAAGAAAATGAACAACGAGGATGACGGCGAATACTCCTGCGGCATAACTCACTAAGGTTCTTCGCATCACGGCCTCCCGCTCGGTTGTTCATTTAAAATGATACTGCCCATAGTCCACCGATTTTTTGGCTGGGGGTCGCTCCGAGGCCAAAGTCTACATCAGAAGAGAAGAGTTGGCGACGAGTTAGAAAACGAATCACACGAATGGGATGTTGTGTTAGCCGTGTTACGGATTGCATGGCTAAACGCGGTCGGCAGGCAAACATTAGTTTCTTTGCCTTCACTGCAACTCCAAAGCATAAGACTCTTGCAGTCTTTGGACGCAACGGAGAGGCATCGCACCGCTATACCATGCGACAAGCCTTGAGGAAGAGTTCATCCTCGACGTGTCGTTAGCACACGATGTGTCCGGCGTAATTAGCACACGACATGTCCGCTTTCGTAGAAGCGGCCAGGGAGCAAAATGCATGCATGAACTGCCACCCGATGGCCGCCCTGTGCGGCGCCGTCCGCGGCCGATCCTCGGTCTCTTCGATAAGTTCTTCTGGGTAGTTGTAAGTTACTGATTCTGCGACCGGCCAGAGTTTTGGCGAGGGACAGCCCGCAGCCTTGTAATTCGTATTGGAAAGGTGCGTCACCCCAAACAGCAACGAGATCACGATCGCCGCCGGCCAGAACCCTGTCGCCTGCGTCAGCGTGAACTGCGCATAACCACGAAACACACTCTCTTCAACGATACCAACTAACAAGAAGACCACGGCCCAACCTAGCCCAGCTGCAAACGCTGACGCAGGGGTCATACCAAGCGATCCGAAGGCGTAGACATGCTCGGCTCTTTGCAATGCGCAGATCGCAGTCACCATGAGGAGGCCGAACGCGAAGCCAAGCACCAGCCTTTTCGCGGCTCCCGGAAATGGCTTCAAGCCGTAGTCGCCGAACCGCCGTTTTTCAATCTCCGCCATTGCCGCCATCGCAACGAATACGGAAACGATGTTGGCCAACTCGTACCCGAAAAGTCCTAGCGGCGTGACTGTGCCTGTGTGCGTCTTTCTCATTGCAGTACTGAGCACTGGCAATTTCATGACGAGGTACTGCAGCGCCGTCACCAGTACGGCGAAGAAAATGAAGAAGAGGAGCAGACGCCACCCTACCCGAATGCCGTTCGGTCCAATGAAGAGCCTTCTCACAAACACCCCTGGACGTTACTACGTGTCGTCTCACAGAATTGTTACAGCACGGCCAGGTTGACGTAAGTCCTGATTAACGCGCATCTCTAACGACGTCGGCGGTGTCAAGAGTTTTTTGGGTCTTTTTCTTTTGCTTATCATTAAGTTTGCGCAGACTTCGGCGTCGACGCACGAATTGCGTCCTTTCCCGCCGCTTCTGTTCATCTGTGTCACCCGAACTTGCTCGGCCCGTCTTGGTTCATCAGCTCGGTGTTGCCCACCAGCCATCTCTTCGATCACTCTCGACCATGATGAATTATTCGAACTCCCCGTAGGGAGGCAGGTAGCCTAATCAACCGGCCGGTGACTCGTCGCACCATTGCGCGTTTCAGGCCTCCCTGCACAGGCGGCACCGCTGTTCTGCTGCTTCTGTCCACGACGACAGAACTCGTTGTACTCCATCTGATCTCGCAACATAATCCACAGTCGGATCCCGAGTTTGCGAGCTACAGCCACTCTCGCCTTCCCCAGACCCTTGTGCACCAATTTCCGGCGGTAAAAACGCTGCAACGCCGGATCTCGGCGTACCGCGTGTGCTCCCGCCTCACCCCAGAGAAAGCGCAGCAGCGGGTTGCCTTGTTTACTCAACCCACCCAGCCGCTGCCTCCCTCCACTGGAGTATTCTCTCGGGATCATCCCTACGTAACTAGCCAGGGCCTTGCTGTCAGCGAATCGTGCTGGATCGCCCAGGAAGACCTCGGTCGCCAAGGCCGTGACTGGCCCCACTCCGGGATGGGTCATCAGCAGACGTGCGCCGGCTCGTTCGCAGGCTTGCTCCTCCACTCGCTGGTTTAGTTTCTCGATCTCCGCTGCGAACTTCTCGTACATCGCCTGCAACTCACTCCGCCGATAAGCGGCATGAGGTGCCAAGGGCAACGATGCGATCATGTGTTGGCCTGCTTGGCTCCACAGGGCCGGGCCTCGTCGCAAACCATTCGCCAAGGCGATCGACTGCAGCGCATTTTGTATCCGCGTCCGCATGCGCACCCACTGATGACGGTGTCGCACCAAGGCCCGCAGATCCTGCAGTTCTTTGGAAGGCAGCCAGATCGCCGGAAAGCGGTCTTCCATCAGCAGCTTCAGAATCAAGCCTGCATCTCGCCGATCATGTTTCTGCTTCCGCGGCTCGGCTGCTCGAACCACTGCCGGGTTACCAACCTGGCATTCAATTCCTAGCTCTTCCATCAGGTTCACAAACCACGGCATCGATCCCGTGGCTTCGAGGCCCACAAGCACCGGGCGTGGAAGCGCAGAATAAAACTCTCGCACGGTGTTTCCTTCGTGCAGCAGAGTCATTTTCACCAGCTCCCCCGTTTCGGTGTCCAGCATCGCCAACGTTTGCTGGCGAGTGTGAAAGTCACATCCTATAATTCTCATCTCGGCCTCCTTCGGTCCGAGCACTGTTAGGGTGAACACCGAAACAGTCTACTCGGGCCGTCGCGAGGCCGACGTCGTTATGACATCAACCGGACAAATGACGTACTAGAACTTTACTTGTCCGATTATCCGACTAACCAGATGGGATGAGAAGGCCGGTCTCCAGCGGGATGCGATACGCTCCCAGTGATCGACGCGCTCAAGGCGCAAAGGAGACCGGCAATGAAGAAGATTAGCACTGTGGCGATAGAGAAAATCCGGATTTTCAAGGGCAAGCAGCTAACGATTGGTTTGGATCTGGGAGATCGCACCAGCCATTACTGCGTGTTGAATGAGGTGGGCGAAGTGATCGTGGAGAGCAACTTTCCGACGACGCCGAAAGGAATCGAGGAAGTGTTCAGCAGGATTCCGCGTAGTCGGATCGCACTAGAAACCGGGACGCATTCCCCTTGGGTCAGCCGGCAGTTGACTCAGTTAGGCCATGAAGCGATCGTGGCGCATGCACGCAAGGTACGATTGATCTGGGAGAGTAGCCGAAAAGATGATCGGCTGGATGCCCGGACGCTGGCCCGGCTAGCCAGAATCGATCCCGGGTTGCTGGGTCCGGTGCGACATCGCAGTGCCCAAGCACAAATCCATCTGACGGTGATCCGCGCCCGAGCGGCACTGGTCAGCGCGCGCACGGCACTGGTGAATGCGGCACGCGGGTTGACGAAATCCTATGGCGCGCGACTGCCGCAGTGCGGGACCGAGCAAATGGATCGGGAGATGGCCCAGGGACTGAGCCAGGAGTTACGGGACGCGTTGGACCCACTGCTAGCAGAAATCGAATCGCTCAACGCACGCATCGCGGAATACGACCGGCGGATCGAGCAAATCGCCAAGGAAGTGCATCCAGAGGTCACACTGCTGCGACAAGTGAAGGGAGTAGGACCATTGATTTCGTTGACCTTCGTTCTGACTCTGGACGACCCGCAGCGCTTTCGCCGCAGCCGGGACGTGGGATGTTTTCTGGGGTTGCGTCCTGGGCGCCGGAACTCTGGCATGAGCGAACCTCAGCTACACATCAGCAAGGAAGGAGACCGTTATCTAAGAACGTTGCTGGTGCAGGGGGCGCACTACATTCTGGGTCCCTTCGGAGAAGACAGTGATCTGCGGCGCTGGGGACTGAAGCTAGCCGAGCGGGGAGGAAAGAATGCCAAGAAACGAGCGGTGGTTGCCGTAGCGCGGAAGTTGGCCGTACTGCTTCACAAGTTGTGGGTCAGCGGAGAAGTCTATGAACCACTGAGGAACAACCGAAAGTTGGTAACCGCAGTAGCATAGGAGAGTGTGGATTTTGATAGCCGAGCTCATCCGCCGAGATCAGGTGACTGCGCCAACTCCTGGCCCAACTCCGGTCGAAGAGATCGGAGCCGAGGTCGCTAATCAGGTCGCAGCACCTACTGAATTGAGTACGCCCACCTTGCAGCGAGCGACAATCGCTCATAAAAGACTGCGGATGGAAGGATGGCGACAGAGGCGGCTCGGTTAAAAAGTTAGGATCCACAGGAAGAAAAAGAGAAAAAAAAGAAAAAACTATCTTGACTCACACCGGCCTTCTCATGGAAGGAGTTGGCCGCGCCGACGAGTAGCCCATTCAACCAGAACACCAAGAGAGGGATTCCCACAAAATAAGTTGCACACGACCCGGTTACTGGATGATGATGCCCACCCATCGTGACCACCTCGACGAGGTCATCACAGCATAAAGGCGTCCCTGGCCCTCTCATGGTCGTTGTCGTCCTGCTCGCGATTTCCGCATTTATTAACTATGTGGACCGCGGCAATCTCTCCATTGCCGCTCCCATGCTGAAAGACGAGCTTGGCATTTCCGCAGCAAAACTCGGGGTGCTACTCTCTGCGTTTTTCTGGACCTACGCGTGTTCGCAGCTCTTCTCTGGCTGGCTCGTGGATCGTTTCAACGTCAACTGGGTATTCGCCGCTGGATTCATTCTGTGGTCCGCAGCCACAGCCATGACAGGCATCGTGCAAGCATTCTCGGCGCTGTTAGCATTGCGATTGCTCCTCGGCATGAGCGAATCTGTCGCTTATCCCTCCTACTCGAAGATCATTGCTCTGAACTTCTCGGAAGAGCATCGAGGGTTTGCCAACTCGATGATCTCTGCGGGACTTGTGCTGGGACCCGGATTTGGGATGTTTTTTGGTGGCTTGCTGATGGCTCGATTCGGCTGGCGTCCATTCTTCATAGTTTTAGGGCTTGCGAGCATGCTTTGGATTGTCCCGTGGTGGATGTGGATGCCGAAGAAGCATCAAGCCACCCGCACAGATTCCATCGGCGCACCCAGTGTGTTCGAGTTTCTGCGATTGCGCTCGGCTTGGGGAACTTGCGCGGCACTATTCTGCGGAAACTATGTGAGCTATTTCCTAATTACCTGGCTCCCATACTATCTCGTGCGCGAGCGGCACTTCTCCATGGACAATATGGCTAAGCTCGGTGGCATCGCCTATTTCCTGGGGGCGTGTTTCTCGATGTTCTCCGGCTGGCTTTCCGATCAATGGATAGCAACGGGCGCGACTCCATCATTGGTTCGCAAAACATTTACCGGCGGGGGTCTAGCATTGTCCGGAATTTTTATCGGGCTCGCGGCAGTCAGCGGGACGAATTATTGCGCTGTCGCGCTCATATTGGGTGTCATCTTTTATGGTGTTTCTGCCTCCAATATCTGGGCCATTACTCAAACCCTGGCGGGACCGAAAGCTGCGGGGCGCTGGACAGGCTTCCAGAACTTCATCGGTAATCTGGCGGGTGTCGTGGCCCCGGCGCTTACCGGATTTGTTCTGGAGCGAACGGGGCAATTCTATTGGGCGTTCGAAATCACGACCGGCGTTGCATTGGTTGGTATGGCATCGTGGGTTTTTCTGATCGGACCCGTCGAGCCGGTGATTTGGGATAGGAAACTGCGTGCTGCCGCAGTTCCCCCTAGTCCCTGACGCGTGCTGTCCTCGCCAAAACTCTGGCCGGTCGCAGAATCAGTAACTTACTAGTGTGTTCGTACACGATTCTGGTATAACTCCGTGCCATGTTCAATCTGCTCGTTCTCTTGTCCGGAGCGCTTGCTGGCGTGTTTCGTAGCCGTGGGCACCTCGTCCTGGAAAATCTCGCGCTTCGGCAACAACTCACTGTGTTGAAGCGGCGCCGTCCGGGGCCGATCCTCGGTCTCTTCGATAAGCTCTTCTGGGTAGTTGCTCGGCGAATTTGGTCCGGCTGGAAGCAGAAACCTCATTATCGTCACCCCGGAAACGGTCGTCCGGTGGCACCGGGCCGGATTCCGCTTGTATTGGAAGCTGATTTCTAAAGTTCGGACGCAAGCTGGGAGAAAACAGACACCGAAGGAGGTTCGGGAGTTGATCTTCCGGATGGTTGCTGAGAATCCAACCTGGGGCGCGCCGCGCATCCACGGTGAGCTCCTCATGCTGGGGTTTGATCTTTCCGAGAGGACGATCTCCCGTTGGATGAAACGAGCTCCGAGGAATCCCGAGCCAGCCAAACGTTGACTGGTCTTCCTTCGAAATCATCGGGAAGCCATCGCCGCGATGGATTTCTTCACGGTTCCAACCATGAGCTTCGGTGTGCTTTACTGTTTCTTCGTCATAGGTCACGACCGTCGACGAATCCTGCACATCAACGTCACCAGGCACCCGACCAGGTTGTGGATCATTCAGCAGTTGCGAGAAGCATTTCCATTTGGGTCGGCTCCCCGATTTCTGATCTTTGACCGAGATGGGAAATATGGGTTGGACGTCCCGGTCGCGGTTCGTGCTCTGAAGATCAGTCCCGTACGGACTTCCTTCGAAAGTCCGTGGCAGAACGGCGTGGCGGAGCGTTGGGTCGGTAGTTGCCGCCACGATTTGTTGGATCACATCATTGCCTTGAATGAACGTCATCTGAGACGGTTGGTCTCCGAATATGTCTGCTACTACCACGACGATCGCACCCACCTCGGACTCCGGAAGGGAACACCTAACCGCAGGATTCCTTCCGCAGCTTCGGGTCGCATTCTTTCTCACGAGCGACTCGGCGGGCTGCATCATCGTTACAATCAGGCGGCCTGATCCGGAACTATCTTTTCACCCATCCTTTATATACGCCGCGTGCGCATGCGCTCACCGAGAGGGTCTCGCGATCCTCATAGAGACTCATGGTTGAGTTCAGATTCTTCACACTGCAGGGAGGGAGAATCTTGCCATTTTCAGCGCGGATGGAATTTTGGCTAGGGACAGGGGTTGGGGCCATTTGCTCATGGCCGGGTTCGCCGGAGTCATACTTACCGCGCTCCATCTCTGGCGCCGGAATTTGTGGGTCAACATGATGGCACACTTCATCGTGGATGGCGCCGTGTTTCTCTTGGACTAACAGCTTGTTGAAAAACCCATTTGTTCTGCAACTTTAATTGAAAAAACTCGTCTGAAACAAAGAAGGTCAAGGAGGCGAGCGAATGCGCGGAGACGATAACCAGCAGGAAGGAATGTTCAGTTACGTTTCGCCGGAGAAGAGAGTCCCGGCGGACCATCCGCTGCGGCCGATCCGCAAGATGGTGGATGAGATCCTGAAGGAAATGTCGCCGCAGTTTGCGAAATTGTACTCCGACGTGGGGCGGCCATCGATAGCGCCGGAGCGGCTGTTTCGGTCGCTGCTGTTGCAGATCTTCTATTCGGTCCGCAGCGAACGAATGCTGATCGAGCAATTGCAGTACAACCTACTGTTCCGGTGGTTCGTGGGAATGGAGATGGACGAGGCGGTGTGGAATCACGCGGTGTACAGCAAGAACCGGGAGAGATTGCTGAACGAGGAGATCGCGGCGTCCTTTTTCGCGCGGGTGCTGGAGAGAGCGAGGCCGTTCATGTCGGATGAACATTTCACGGTGGACGGAACGCTGATGGAGGCGTGGGCCAGCCAGAAGAGTTTCCGACCAAAGGATGGGAGTGGGAAGCCCGCTGGAGCGGGAGGAGAGGTCGACTTCAAAGGGGAAAAGCGAAAGAACCAGACGCATGAATCGAGCACGGATCCCGAGGCCCGGTTGTGGACGAAGTCCCGCGGCAGCGAGGCGAAGCTGAGCTACATGGGACATGTAATGATGGAGAATCGTAACGGCCTATTGGTGGAGACCTTTCTGACCGAGGCGAACGGAAGAGCGGAGCGAGATGCTGCGCTGCTGATGGCCGAGGCGCTCCCGCCGGGAAAGCGAGTGACGTTAGGAGGAGACAAGAATTACGACACGCGAGAATTCGTGCGAGAACTGCGCGGGATGAACATCACCCCGCACGTGGCGCAGAACACCACGAAGCGCCGGAGCGCGGTGGACGAGCGGACCACGCGGCATGCGGGGTATGAGGTGAGTCAGCGGAAGAGAAAACGAGTGGAGCAATCGTTCGGGTGGATGAAGATGGTTGGGATGCTAAAGAAGGTGAAGTTGAGAGGAATCGAGAAGGTGGGGTGGCTGTTTATCTTCACCGGAGCCGCCTACAACTTGTGCCGATTGCGAACCCTGATGGCCAGAACGTGACACGTGGCTTCGACGAGCCGGCTCGGTAGATAGAAAAACCCAAAGCAGTCCCTTACAACTCAGCGAAAACTCAAAACTGAGAACGAAAAAGCTTCGAAAACCAAATACTTCAACAAGCTGCTAATCGGCAAGACGTCGGCGAGAAGGCCAGTGATTGAGATACGTTGTGGATCGCCAAGATCTCATCCGCACCGGAAAGAGCGCGATTCCCTTTCGCGATTTGCGCAATCGTCATTTACGCAAGAAGGTACGAGAACAAATTTTGCAAAATGCACCGTAAGCTTCTTCTTCACTTCTGAGTTACCTCGTCTTTCTTCTTGCTTCTGTTTTATTTGGTTTCATCTTTTTCTTAGCCTTTATATGCTTCAGTGCTTGTCCTTTGTGAATTGCCACATGGTCGGTCTTTTCACTCTTGATGAAGTATTGAGGTTCGTCTTTTGAGGCATGATGCACATATCCTTTGACCCGTGCATCAGAAACAATTTTCTTGAGGATTACGCCACGGACTCTTCCGGCTTCTGAGTTCCATATAACGTGGTCGCCGCGCTTAAACGTTTTGGACATCGGACTCGCCTCCATTCAAGATGAATCGCAGGTGAAGAATTAGGGTCGAATCAATCATTATCCTATACTCTTGAATATCTAGTTTCTTGCTTACGGTTTCTTGGGTGTTCGGTGCAGACTTGGGATGCAAACTTTTTGTTACGCTGCAACTCGAAGCTGCGCTTTGTTTCAGGCCAGGCTGCGGTTCTACATTCACATGCAGAACAGGACTCTAAAGCCAGCAGGCGCGCTGTCAAATCTAGCCCGGCTCACATCTGCGAGCCATTCGCGAGAAAACATAATTCATCGATCGAAATTCATGCTCAAACGACGCAAGGCTGCTCGCAGCTACCCGCAGGACTTTCGGGCCAGCCACTCGCCTACCACCAATCCGATGGTGAAACTCATACAGGAAGGTTTGAAGAGCGGCTACTTCCGCAAGGATGATGCGTGGGAGATCGTTTTCGAGATGAGCGCCCTCTCCCATGGCCTAATCATGCTCTATCTAGGCGGACGGATGGGCGTGCCTCCCACTCGTTTTCGCGCCCTCTACCGGCGCTCCTTCAGGAGGTACATCCGTGGCTTTCGCGACTGACTATAGGCGCATGGGCATCGCGTGCCTTGCCGTGGTTTCCACAGCGGTACTGATGTGGTTCGGCAATGGCCTTAACCCCTTGTGGCCGTTGATGTGGTTCGCGCCGCTCCCGGTGATGCTCTTCGCCTCGCGAAGTCCTTGGTGGGCCGCTGCTCTTACAACATTTCTCTCCTTGCTGTTTGGCAGCCTTAGCATGTGGCACTACTTTCGAGTGCTAGAGCTGCCGTCGTCAGTGTGGCTGAGTACCTACACGGCCATCGCTTTGTTATTTACGGTTGCTGTATTGCTCTTCCGCGCGCTGCTGCTCCGTGGCGCTTCGTGGAGCGCACTGCTGGCCTTCCCGGCAACATGGGTTGTCTGTGAATACGTGAGCAACCTAATCACGTCGAACGGCACGGCGGGCAGTCTCGCCTATTCGCAGCTAAAATTCCTGCCTTTCCTGCAACTGGCCTCGCTGACCGGCCCGTGGGGCATGAGCTTTCTGTTGCTGCTGTTTCCTGCCGCACTTGCCATTGGCCTGCATCTGCGCTTTACGGCGCCGAAGCAGGCATTGCGTATCGTTGGCGCAGGCCTGGGAGTTATTCTGCTGGTGCTGATCTTCGGCGCGGTGCGCCTCGCAGTGCCATCGCCGCGCCAACAGGTGAGGGTGGGCCTCATTGCATCCGACTCGCCAGCTAACGTGTATACGGCTGATCCGGGCGCCGAAACCGAGCGCCTGTTTCGCGATTATTCTGCCGAAGCGGAAACGCTCGCTGGCCGTGGAGCGCAAGTCATCGTGCTGCCGGAAAAGCTTGGTACGCTCGTGGATCCTAATACCGCGGGCGCCGATGCCATCTTTCAATCCTGGGCCGACAAGACCAAATCCACGATTGTCGTGGGCCTTGTTCACAAAGCTTCGCCTGTACAGTACAACCAGGCGCGCGTGTATGCGCCCGACACTCCGGTGCGGAGCTATGACAAACACCATAGGCTGCCCCCAATGGAATCCAAGTTCAAACCCGGCACTACCTTAACTCTGATACGGAAGCCTTCCGAGACATGGGGCGTGGGCATCTGCAAGGACATGGATTTTACGCCGCTCTCTCGTCAGGATGGCAACGCGGGCGTGGGGCTGATGCTCGATCCTGGCTGGGATTTCGACATCGACCGGAGTTGGCACGGTCACATAGCGGTCATGCGTGGCGTGGAAAGCGGCTTCAGTGTTGCCCACGCGGCAAAGAACGGGTACCTGACAGTGAGCGACGACCGCGGCCGCATCCTGGCGGAAACTCGCAGCGACTCTGCGCCCTTCGCCACACTGATGGCGGACGTACCGGTGGTGCACGACACCACTCTCTATCTCCTGTGGGGCGACTGGTTCGCCTGGCTCGCGCTGGCGACTCTTGGCTTCACGCTCGTGCAGCTTTACCGCTTCCGCAAGAATCCGCACACCTGAGAAGATGTGGCTGTTCACGACTTTCATTACGACATGCCTAGGGCTGTCTCGCACGTCCATATTTGACTACCACGGGATGAATTATGGCCCACTCGGAAACAATCCTCTTGAATTGGCACCCTCGCTATTCCCAGAAACCTTATTAAGACGGCTTCCCGTCCGCGATTCCCACTTTCACCGAAACGCGTTATGACTCATCAGATTGGCTCAAGAAAGGTTCTATTCCAACACGACTACTACAAAAGCAGGCGCGTCCCCTGTGCCAAGAGTGTGCCAGAATCCGATGTTTTCATGCTATTGGGGTTGGCTTTGAGCGAATAGCAGATTCCCTAAATTACTGAAAACACAGAGAAGCCAAAATAGGGAATGGAGCTGTTGGAGTCGGTCGGTCCGCGCCCAAGGGAAGCGTGTTCATAGGTCATGCAAAGGGAATTGGGAGATAATGGGTGGTCCGAAGTGCGGGTTAGCTATCGATTGCTAGTGACGGAGCGCCGCTGTGAATGAGGTCGTAGAAACGATACTGCGAAAGACCCCGTTGTTCGCAAGCCTGACCGATAAGGAACTGGAGGCGTTGGCCGGGCGAGTCAGCAACAGGCGTTTTGAACGCGGCGCACTATTGTTCAGCGAGGGTGACCCGTGCAAAGGTCTTTTTCTTGTGGCGTTGGGCAAAATTCGGATTTTCAAGCTGTCACGCAGCGGGTCGTGAACAAGTTCTAGCTGTGGAAGGACCGGGGGGTTCTTTCGCAGAGCTTCCAGTGTTTGATGGAGGTAATTATCCTGCCTCGGCGTCTGCGTTGGAGGACGCCGAAGTACTCTTCATTTCGCGCAAGGATTTTCAGAATTTCTGCCGCGAACATCCAGAGGTAGCACTCAAAGTGATTGCAGTAGTTGGTTCACGGCTGCGACGCCTGGTCGGGATCATCGAAGACTTGTCGTTCACGACGGTGAGGCACCGATTGATCGTCCTTATCCTACGACTAACGCAGGCGAGCGGAACGGCGTCGAAAGAAGGCGTCCGCGTGGAACTGACGAAGACCCATCAAGACTTGGCGGCGGAATTAGGCACAGTGCGAGAACTCGTCTCACGCAATCTGAGCCGACTCCAAGCCGAAGGGTTTCTAGAAGTGGACGGCCGCAGGATTATAGTGAAGGACCTCGCGGGCCTAAAGCGCGAACACGCGGTTTCTGAGTAATCCCTGTCCTTTCATATTCTTGCAGGCCGTAGTGACTTTGGTCACTGCCTCTTCGCGGCTCTCCATCCACACTACACACTGTCGCGGAGGTGGTTATGAATTTCAATGACGAAACCAAAGTGAAGGATATTGCGCTTTCGAATCCAGCGGCCAGGCAAATTCTCGAAGACGCCGGGCTTGACTACTGCTGTGGTGGTGGAAAGTCACTGCATGAAGCGTGCCTGCATGCGGATGTCCCAGCTGAAGAAATCCTGAACCGTCTACGTGAAAACAGCAAACATGTAAGTCCCGACGAAGCAAACTGGACATCGGCGCCCCTCGGTGATCTGACACGGCATATCCGTGAGAGGCACCATCGGTACGTTCGTGAGGCAATCGCTCGGGTTCAACCTCTGTTGGACAAGGTAGAAGCAAAGCACGGAAAGAGTCACTCCGAACTTGCAGATATCCGGAGACTCTTCACCGAAGTTGGGCGAGAGATGATCATGCATATGCAGAAAGAGGAACAGATTTTGTTTCCGTACATCGACGCACTGGAGAAGACGACAAGTGCACATACCTCTGTCGAGCCTGCCTTCTTCCAAACGGTGAAGAACCCGATTCACGCCATGATGAAAGAGCATGATGCTGCGGGAGAATTGGTGAAACAGATTCGCAAAGCCAGTTCGGAATACACGGCCCCTCCGGATGCATGCACGAGTTACAAGGCGTTGTATGAGGGTTTGCGTGAATTCGAAGCGGACCTTCATCAACATGTGCATCTGGAAAACAACATCCTCTTTCCGCGAGCGGTCGAGATGGAAACGCAAGTCGTCCAACCGGGGGCACCATATC
Source organism: uncultured Acidobacteriota bacterium (assembly GCA_963714785.1). Lineage (GTDB taxonomy): Bacteria > Acidobacteriota > Terriglobia > Acidiferrales > UBA7541 > Palsa-295. The sequence continues at coordinate 141,724 of CAVQQE010000009.1, read as the reverse complement.
AATGTCAGTAAATATGTCCGCAGTAGCCAGCGCAATTGACGGCAGTTCTTCGCCTTCTGCCGCCAAGATAATTGAAGCTGCGCGCGCGCGGGGCGTCTCTTTCACCGCTTCTGATGACTTATATCAGCTCGGGCCTTGTCTTCATGTTGCTTCCGGGGACTTTCATCGGAGTGTGGAATCTCCTTCAAATTACCGGGCGCGAAAGTGTGGTATCCGTTTCGCCGGCATGGTTGCAGGCGCATGGCCATGCGCAGGTGTTCGGCTGGATTGGCAGCTTTATTTTTGGCATTCGTTTTTACTCGATTCCAAAGTTGCGCGGCGCGGCGAAGCCGGCATTCGGTGCAGCCTGGGTATGCTGGGCAATGTGGACAATCGGAGTGGCGATGCGCTGGGCCGCCAATATCTACGGGTGGCAGTGGCGTTTGCTACTTCCGGTGTCGGGAATTCTCGAACTCGCAGCGTTCTTGATTTTCTTCAAGACTGTTTCCCTGCACAGATCGCAAGGCTCCGGCAAAGACCGGCTGGAGCCCTGGGTATGGGTGGTTATCAGCGCAAGTTCGGGATTGATGCTGGTACTCATCGGGAATATGGCGGCGTGCTTTTATCTTGCATTGCGCGGCGCAAGCCCAGCCTTGCCACACATTCTTGACCAGCGTTATCTCTTATTGCTCGCATGGGGATTCTTAGCGCCTTTCGTTTGGGGATTTAGTACGAAGTGGATGCCCGTATTTCTTGGTCTTAGGCCGGTTCGTCCGAAACTGCTTCTTGGGGCGCTGATGGTGAATCTTGCTGGCATTGTCTTGACGCTGCTGGGATAGGGGAATGAAGCCACTGGTCCTCTTCGTCGTAGGAGTCAGCTTGGCAATCGCAGCACTAGGAATGTTCGAACGAGCGCGACAAAAGGCGAAAACGCGCGGCGCGCACCGAAGTTTTCCATTCTTCGTTCGCATGGCCTATCTGTGGCTGTTGGTGGCAGCGTTGCTTGCCATCGATGCAGCACTCTGGGATTCATCAGGCGGGAGTTGGGGAGCCTCGCGGCATGCGCTGACGGTCGGATTCATCGCCGTGATGGTGATGTGCGTTGGCCAGCGCATTCTGCCTGCGTTTGCGGGGATGCGCCTATTGTGGAGTACCCGGCTGATGTTCGCTGGACTCGTCCTTGTTACCGTCGGATGTACGCTTCGAGTTTCCAGCGAGGTTCTCGCATATCAAGGTTACGCCAACTGGGCGTGGTCTGTATTGCCTGTGTCCGCGATGCTCGAATTGGCGGGGATCACGGCATTTGCGACAAATATTTTCGGAACATTCATTTTCGAGCCGAGTCACGTGCAGAAACAACCGTTGGTTGTGGGGATAAACTAGGTGCGTTCACGGGGTTATTGGGGAGGGAGGAGAAACTCATGAACGATAGTCCGAAACAACCGGCCAGTTCTGCTGCTCTGCGCTCACCTGGGCCGCTGGGAAGTCCAATTCTTTCGTTTGACTTAAACACTGAGATTCAAAGGTTGCGTGACGAAAATGCGTGGCAGGGTGGACGAAATTCAAAGACATTGGTGAAGCATCCGGATTTTCGAGTGATACTGACGGTCCTGAAATCCGGCGCGCGTCTTCACGAACATAAAGCTGCCGGTAGTATTTCTGTCCAGGCTACCGCGGGTCACATCCGAATGCACGTAGAAGACAAAGTTTTTGATCTACCCGCAGGTCACTTATTGGCGCTGGAACGGGCGATTGCTCATGATGTCGAAGCCCTTGAAGACAGCGCTTTTCTGCTCACCATAGTGTGGCCGGAGGAGATCGAGAAAGTCTGACTGGGGTACGTCGCGCGCGCGGCAAGACTCGACGCGTGGTGTTTTCGCAAGCTGGCATATAGCAATCGGCCCGATAATCTATTGTATTAGCCGCATAGGGTAGTTCGGAGGCAGCATGATCTCGTTCGATCCGGCACACAGAGTCGTCCACTATCCGCCAGATCGCCGATTTCGCGTTCTGGATTCGACCTTCCATTCTAATCGGAATCGGTATCGCGATCCTTTCTGTAATTGCGGCGTCTTGGATCGAGGTCGCCGTGGCCGGACTGCCCCATGTTCCAGCGGTTCCTCAGATATATCCCAACAACTTCGCAGGACCGCATGGGTTTCCGGTCTGGGTGCGTTACTGCCACTTCTTTAATTTTCTTTTTGTAATGATGCTGATTCGCAGCGGTCTGTCGATCCTGGTGGATCATCCTCGTCTGTATTTCAATGATAGCTGCACGCCGGGGAGCGAATGGATCCGATTCACACCGTTAAAAGTGCCGCGCGACCGTCTCTGGACCGCGAAAGACGACGCCCGTTATATTTCGCCACTAATTGGCACGCCGGGCTACCGGCACACGATTGGTATTGCACGCGTTTGGCACTTCATCGACGTTCACGGTTTCATCATCACTGGCATTCTCTTCGTCATCATGCTCTTCGATACCGAGCAGTGGCGGCGTATCGTGCCCAGCTTCGCCGCTCGTCCTCCTGCAGGCATGGAACACGTGGGTCCACTACGCAACACTTCACATGCCCGCTGAGCCGAACGGATTTTATGGCTACAACGCATTGCAGCAGATTGCCTATTTCACCGTCGTCTTTGTCTTCGGCCCTTTGGCGATTCTTACAGGGATCGCCATGTCGCCTGCCGTGGTGAATCGCTTTCCCTGGTACGCGCGAATCTTTGGTGGCAGGCAATCGGCTAGATCGATCCACTTCCTCACGATGTTCAGTTTTCTTGCTTTTCTCGTCGTGCACGTCACTTTAATCGTGATGACGGGATTTGCACGGAATATGAACCATATCGTGCTCGGTACAGATGATCAGGGGCATCTCGGCATGTATCTGGGGTTTGTGGGCATAGGCGTCGTCGTCCTCTCGTGGATCGCGGCCCACTACATCTCATGGAACCACCCGCGCGGATTGCAGCATGCGCTCAAGTCCGTGACCTACCCGATGCAGCTTCTTACGTTGAACCGCCTGACGCCGCAGCAGAAGTATGCCGAGGAGCAAATCTCGCCGTACTTCTGGCCCAATGGGAAAATGCCTATCCGGGATGACTGGAAGCGCCTGGCAGAAGTCGGCTTCAAGGATTTCCGGCTCAAGGTGGGAGGCCTCGTCGAGAGGCCAGTTGAGCTTTCTCTTGCCGATCTGGAGCAACTGGGTGAGACCGAACACATCACCATGCATCATTGCATTCAGGGATGGAGCGGCATCGCGAAGTGGGGCGGCATCCCCATGAAGAGACTCATCGAATTGGTGCAGCCAAAACCGGAAGCCAAAGTCGTCGCCTTTTTCTCCTTTGGCGAAGCCCTCTACGGCGGCCCCTATTACGACACGCAAAGCCTAGAGAATCTGGTGAAGCCGCAGTGTCTGCTCGCCTCGCAGATGAACGGGCAACGGCTTCCGGAAGTATATGGAGCGCCCCTGCGGCTGCGAGTAGAGAACCAGCTTGGCTACAAGATGGTTAAATGGATCGAGCGTATCGAGTTCATCGAGTCGGAAAAGGTGCTTGGCAAAGGAGAAGGCGGCAAAAACGAGGACGACGAATATTTCGACCTGCTGCCCAATATCTGATGCGAAGGCTCTATTCGTTCACCGAAGAGCATGAAGGTCCTGATCACATTCTCTCGTTTCTTCGACGGCTCCGGCTGGATTGGCTGCTACATCACTTCCCGCCGCGACTCGTGCGATCACTCTACGTGTTTGTGAACGGCTTCATGACCATCGGGGTGCTTGCCCTGCTGGCGCTCGTGAGCCGAAACCCATTTGTGTTTCCATCACTCGGACCCACTGCGTATCTCCTGTTCTTCTCTCCGCTCGGCAAAACGTCGAGCCCGCGAAATACTATTCTGGGACACGCTATAGGGCTCATCTGCGGTTATGCGGCGTTCGTTGTTACAGGCGCTGGAGCACTACCGTTCGGGGTGCACCCAGGTATCTTCTGGCCAAGAATCCTGGCGGCGGCTCTTTCGCTCTCGGCGACAGGCGCGTTCATGGTCCTCCTCGATGTTAGCCATCCGCCCGCTGGCGCAACTACGCTGATCGTTTCTCTGGGAATCATTTCGAGACCGCGTGAACTGGTCATCATTGAAGTCGCGGTGTTCCTGCTCGTTGCTCAGGCTTTGGTAATCAATCGGCTCGCCGGATTATCCTACCCCTTGTGGAATGCTGCGCCCTCGAATAAACCAGTGAACGAGGACTCGGAATAGAGCCCCATCCATCCACTGAACTGCCGGGATGCAGAAATAGGCAGAACCGCCCGCCCCCCTTGGAATCGATGTGTACGGGAAATTCGGCGCAGAGCCAGATGGCCTAAGGCTTGCTGCGCCATGATGAGGGAGACCGCAAAGACCAAATTCGCCCTCTCAGGAAAGCTATCTAGGAATACAGACCAGACCGTTTAGGAGTTCCTTCTAACTCGCGCTCTACGAGCTAAAGCCTTAATGTGCTTCAGCGCTTTTCCCTTGTGAATTGCAATGTGATCGGTTTTGTCACTCTTGATGATGTACTGAGGCTCGTCCTTCGAAGCATGGAATAGCCTTTGAAGCGAATGTCGGAGATAACCTTCATAACGATCACGCCACGATCTCGTCCTCCTTCCGAGTTCCATTCAACCTGGTCACCGCTGTCCCTCGCCAAAACTCTGGCCGGTCGCAGAATCAGTAACTTACTAGTGTGTCCGTACACGATTCTGGTATAACTCCGTGCCATGTTCAATCTGCTCGTTCTCTTGTCCGGAGCGCTTGCTGGCGTGTTTCGTAGCCGTGGGCACCTCGTCCTGGAAAATCTCGCGCTTCGGCAACAACTCACTGTGTTGAAGCGGCGCCGTCCGGGGCCGATCCTCGGTCTCTTCGATAAGCTCTTCTGGGTAGTTGCTCGGCGAATTTGGTCCGGCTGGAAGCAGAAACCTCATTATCGTCACCCCGGAAACGGTCGTCCGGTGGCACCGGGCCGGATTCCGCTTGTATTGGAAGCTGATTTCTAAAGTTCGGACGCAAGCTGGGAGAAAACAGACACCGAAGGAGGTTCGGGAGTTGATCTTCCGGATGGTTGCTGAGAATCCAACCTGGGGCGCGCCGCGCATCCACGGTGAGCTCCTCATGCTGGGGTTTGATCTTTCCGAGAGGACGATCTCCCGTTGGATGAAACGAGCTCCGAGGAATCCCGAGCCAGCCAAACGTTGGCTGGTCTTCCTTCGAAATCATCGGGAAGCCATCGCCGCGATGGATTTCTTCACGGTTCCAACCATGAGCTTCGGTGTGCTTTACTGTTTCTTCGTCATAGGTCACGACCGTCGACGAATCCTGCACATCAACGTCACCAAGCACCCGACCAGGTTGTGGATCATTCAGCAGTTGCGAGAAGCATTTCCATTTGGGTCGGCTCCCCGATTTCTGATCTTTGACCGAGATGGGAAATATGGGTTGGACGTCCCGGTCGCGGTTCGTGCTCTGAAGATCAGTCCCGTACGGACTTCCTTCGAAAGTCCGTGGCAGAACGGCGTGGCGGAGCGTTGGGTCGGTAGTTGCCGCCACGATTTGTTGGATCACATCATTGCCTTGAATGAACGTCATCTGAGACGGTTGGTCTCCGAATATGTCTGCTACTACCACGACGATCGCACCCACCTCGGACTCCGGAAGGGAACACCTAACCGCAGGATTCCTTCCGCAGCTTCGGGTCGCATTCTTTCTCACGAGCGACTCGGCGGGCTGCATCATCGTTACAATCAGGCGGCCTGATCCGGAACTATCTTTTCACCCATCCTTTATATACGCCGCGTGCGCATGCGCTCACCGAGAGGGTCTCGCGATCCTCATAGAGACTCATGGTTGAGTTCAGATTCTTCACACTGCAGGGAGGGAGAATCTTGCCATTTTCAGCGCGGATGGAATTTTGGCTAGGGACGGGCGAAATTCTCTTGCAAGTTTTGTGTAGAGAGAATCTGGCGACGAAGAAATGAAATCCGAATCCGCCGAGATGTTGAAAGCCCTGAAAACTACCAATCGCAGGCGTTCGTGCAACTAAACACAAATTAAAAATTAGGAGTCATTTCAATGAAAAGATTTATTTTCACCTTGGCGGATGGTCAGAGGGTCAAATCGAAATGTGTGCAATATTGAACAGAACTCAAAGTTCTCAATTGTTACGTTAGGGATCTCGCACGCTCCGGCGTTAAGGGAGGAAGTGTGTCAGAATCCAATTCACGATCCTGGAAAGAACCGTTCCTTGAAGCGCTCCTCGAAACGGATAAGGAGAAGCTAACAAAACTGGTCTATGCCGCTGAAGGAACTATGTTTCTTCGCTTACAGAAGCTGGCAGGCTCTTCGGACCACCACGAAGAACGCAGCGAAATGCAGGTGGCTTGCGCAGCTTTGTTTTCTATCCAAGTGAACAAACTCGGCTGGCCCTCGACTCTACCAAACAGGCCCGGTTCGAGACGCAAGCACGCAGCCGCTTGAGAGGTACCAATGAACTTCCTTACGACATATAACTCCACGTTTCAAGTGATCGCCGCTTTTGTGATTTTCATCGTTGGATACCTTGCGCTTTTTCTTAGCATTATGATCTGTCTGCTGCTAGCGCATTTCATCCTCGAAAGCGCACGACTGGCTCGGACGCATCTGGCGAGCCTACCTCTTGAAGCAGTTCAGATTTCTTCTCTGGCGAGGAAATAAGAGGCAAGAATTCAAAAGGAGACGGCCATGCGACAACCCTTGGCAGCAGCGGCTTTCTTTACCTGTAGTCACTGCGACGCTGCATACGAATCGAACGCTTTGCTGCAAGGGCACAAAACCACGGCTCATCGTGGGAGCGGCTTAGGTGAACGTTCTTCTGAGCGAGCGAGTACACCTGTAAAAAACTCCGAAAGTCAAACCAGCGAGCAGCAGAATCCGTCCGACCGTGAAGGCGGCGGGACCATCATGTCCTGAGCAGGAGTGATAGCTGTCGCGGTTGCCATACGAAAAGGCAGCCCAGTCAGGCATCCTTCACCCAAAAACTCGCCCGGCCCAAGAACACCTACGACTGCCTCTTTGCCAACATTATTTAAGACGGAGAGTTTGACACCGCCTTTTTGAATGTAAAAGATATGCTTAGGGGGCTCGCCCTGGCGGAAAATGGTTTCGCTTCGCCGAACCTCCGCGACCTTTCTGGACACCCTTGCAGAATCGAAAAAGGCTCGGGCGTCAAAAGTGCTTTTTCTCCGGGATTTTCTAATTGTCGCGCCAGAAACTCTACTCATGACTACGCCACCGCAAAGAGCGACCACTGATTCTCCCGAAATAATATGTACGCTAGCGTACTTATGTCAACGAATTAATGTGGCATGATAAACTATTAAGTTAACAGTTAATTAAATAGCCCGGTCGCCAATCTCGTTTTGAGTCGTATGTATTACCGATAGCTAGAGGTAAATTTCAGCCCAGGAAGTCGTGATTTTGCTAGAATTAGGTTCAATCGGTGATTTATGAAAGTAATCGCGAGATCAAGCATCAAACCCAAGATAAAATCCAAGGAAAGGCCCGCTTTCGATGCCCAGGCTTTTCTCGATTCCGCGGGTGTGGCACGGAAGGTTACGGAGTTTAAGAAAAAGGCAGCGATCTTCTCGCAGGGCGATCCCGCTAAGAGTGTTCTATATATTCAAGAAGGCGGGGTACGGCTTTCGGTAGTGAATGAAACCGGCAAAGAGGCCGTCGTGGCGATTTTGGGACCGGGTGATTTTTTTGGCGAGGGATGCCTCGCCGGTCAGCCGATACGGATAGGATCGGCAACTGCGGTTGCAGCAACCACGGTGCTCGTAATTGAAAAGAAAGAGATGATTCGTGTCCTTCACGCCGAACATGCCTTTTCCGACCGTTTCATCTCGTACATGCTTTCGAGGAATATCCGGATTGAAGAGGATCTAGTCGATCAGCTTTTCAACTCCAGCGAGAAGCGGCTGGCGCGCACGTTGTTGCTCCTGGCTCGCTATGGCAAGGAAGAGAAGCCTCAAAAGATGGTCCCCAAAATATCGCAAGAAATGCTGGCGGAAATGGTCGGCACAACCCGCTCACGCGTTAATTTTTTCATGAACAAATTCAAAAAACTGGGCTTCATCAAGTACAACGGCGGACTCCACATCGACACCTCGCTTCTAAGCGTTGTCCTACACGATTAACGGTTTGCTCGTTCCAAGGAAAGAAAAACTTAACTACCCCGTCGAGTTGGTGTTCCCAATTTGAAGTAAATGCGGGTGTAACTCTCAATCGACCATGACAATCTAACCTTTCGATACGACTAAAGAGCATAGAGAGAGGGCGGGTCTCCGAGGGGCCCGCTCTTCTCCTCTGTAAAAAGATGTCGGGGGTGTCACGTCATGTCCAGTTCTTCATCAGGTGCGGCTCATGCGCAGCGCCGAGAGACGCCCAAGACCATTCTGGTCGCCGATGACAATCCGGTAATCCGCAAGGCGCTTTGCGAGATGTTTGAAATCGAAGAGGACTACGACCTCTGCGCGGAAGCCACGAACGGCGTGGAGGCTATTGCGCTTGCCAAACAATGGCGGCCAGACTTGGTGATTCTCGATTTATCCATGCCGGAAATGAATGGATTCGAGGCCGCTCGGGAAATAAAACGGATTATGCCCGATGTTCGGATAATTCTGTTTACGCTTTACGCTGATACGGCGAGGGAGCAACTAATGGGTGCGAACTCACCAATCGATCTGATTGTTTCAAAGAGCGACTTGGCGAATATTCTAAAACATGTTCGCTCGCTAATCCCTCTGCTTGATGCCGGGCCAACCTAGCCTTTTCGTTTTAATAATCCAAACTCCCTGTGCTGCTTGCTGCATAGCGGAACGTTCTTCGTTGTCAGCGTCACTGTCAGTCAATTCCTGCGCCCGTAGGAACATAGCGTTTTCAATTTCCATAACAAGATCAGTGAGCTTCTTTTGTTCGGTCTCTACGAGCGCCGACTCATAAAGTTCTCGCCATTTCTTCATAATTTACCCGCAAGTCGCCTAAGCTAAGAATCGCTGGGAGATTTGCGGACCAGGAGAGCCGAATTTATTTCGGAATGGAGAAGATGTCAAGAAGACAGCTAACTTGTCGTTACGAGGGGAGCAGTAACGTTGCCTTAACGAGACACTACGCTATGTACCCTAGCGGACCGATTAACTCCGTAATTCGTGGGACAGTTCAGCATGACACTAAAAGGAAGCCATCGCTGGAACACCACGTCCCTCTATTTAATTGAAAGCCGCGAAGCTGAGCGGATACTCGCTGAAGCCAGGAAGAAAAAGAAAGCGCTTTCCGTTAAACGAACCAATTCCAAAATCAGCCCCAATTGAGTTTCTTTTAGCGGAAGTTCGCGGTTGCATACGTGTTCATCGGGACAGGCTGTTGAATTCGAGGGCGGCGAACGTTACAGCCCTATAGTCATTGGAGATACATGCCGGCACAACAACACTACAATAGCCTCGACGGTAAGCAGCGGCAGGAATTACTGCTGAAAATTGCGAGACTCGTGAAGAAGCTCTCGTGTTAAGCCAGCGCGATTACGCCGCGCTTGGCGGGTAGGTAAAAAGCCGGATCAAGAAACATTTGAAGCATCCTGCAGCCTAACACTTCAATAAAGGTTCTTCGGGACAGGTTGCGACGCTATCAGTCGCGCGGCGCACCGGACAATGAAATTGCGCTTCCCGGTTGCGCGTTAATCAGGCGTGGAGTTGGGTCTCGTCATCGGTTGGGTGTAGTCTCTGGTTAGGGCGAACCTTATCTTTAATAAAGACTACTTTCCCAGGCCCAAGAATTTATGCAATCCAACTTGGTAGGAAACCGAACCGCAGTCCTGCCCTGAGGCTTGCGACCAAGTAAAGGGTTAACAGACCGTTCATTTCCGTCTGTTCAGAAAGGACCATCATCGGTGCAGACGTCTCAAATTTTTCAAGCATGGGGCAAGATCCTCAAGGGTGAACCACCCTCTCTGTCGATAGAAATCACGCGTGAATGCCCTTTGAAATGTCCGGGCTGTTACGCGTATGACGACGCTCACGTCGGCGGCGGACAGACATTGCGCGACCTGAACGATAGAAAAGGCCAATCCCTGGTGGACGGAGTTCTTGAAGTCGTCGATCGGCTAAAGCCTTTGCACTTGTCTATCGTCGGGGGTGACCCTCTGGTCCGCTATCGCGAACTGGAGTTGCTGATTCCGTTGTTATTGGAGCGCGGAATCCATGTGCAGATTGTTACCAGCGCCTTTCGGACTATGGGTTCGACCTGGGCAAGCCTGGAGCGTCTGCATATAGTCGTGTCCATCGATGGTTTGCAACCAGAACACGATATCCGGCGAGCGCCAGCAACGTATGACCGTATTCTAAAAAACATCATTGGGCAGAGAGTCACGATCCATTGCACGGTCACAGGTCAAATGATGAAGCGACCAGGATACTTGGGCGAATTCCTAGAATTCTGGACGCCACGCCCCGAGATCAAGAAGGTATGGTTCAGCCTATTCACTCCTCAGGTCGGAGATCAGATGCCGGAAATCCTGGGTTTTGAAGAGCGAGCGCAAGCTCTTGCGGACATGACGCAATTGCGAAAACAATATCCGAAGCTTGATATGCCGCAGGCGGTGATTCGGCAGTTCGCCTCCCCGCCACACAGCCCCAAAGAATGTGTTTTCGCGCTCACAACCCAGACGTTGTCGGCAGACCTGGAGACAAAGATCACTCCATGTCAGTTTGGTGGGAATCCTGACTGCGCATCCTGCGGATGCATCGCATCTGTGGGCTTGGCTTCCGTAGCTTCGCACAAATTGGGAGGAATCCTCCCGGTTGGCGCCATTTTCAAAGCCTCCCTCAAGATCGGACAGAACAGAGCGAAATCAAGAGCGAAGTATCAAACTAAAAATCCTCTACAGATATTGCAGGTAAAGAAAACAAACGTACAATGGTCGGCAAAGGGAAAATTAGTTTGTGAAGAATGCAGCCCAGCCCAAGCTTTTGTCCACTCGACATGAAAGGGAGGTAGTTTCCCTCGGCGAACTATCCGCGCGGCTCGGCAGCGATCCACTCTTGGTACAAGCCAGCAATGGAAATACATCTATAAAGCTAGATGGAATTCTATGGATTAAAGCATCTGGCAAATGGCTAGCTCATGCAATGCAAGAAGCGATGTTCGTTTCGGTTGAATTGGCGTCCGTTAAGGAGGCTGTTCAGAACAACAAGGAAATTGCGCCGCACTATGACCTGAGGGACGAGCCGCGACCATCGATTGAAACACCAATGCACGCCATCCTTCGGCATCGTGTTGTCATCCACGTGCACTCTGTCAATGCCATCGCCTGGGCGATACGTCTAGATGGACCCGACCAACTAAAAGAACGACTGGCTGGCCTACGGTGGCAATGGATTCCGTACGCAGGATCCGGCATCCCGCTAGCCCGAGAAATCGAAAAGAAAGTGGGCAGTGCGCGGGAAACCGACGTTCTCGTACTTGGAAACCACGGACTGGTTATTTGCGGACATGATTGTTACTCAGCCGAAAAGCTTCTCCGTGACGTTGAACGACGACTTGCGATTACTCCCCGAAGATTCCCAAGGCCCGACACCTCAGTGCTGAATACGATTGCCCGTTCTTCAAAATGGCAATTCCCTGATGTCGATTCACTGCATGCATTAGGAACGGATCCAGACTCTCGAAAGATTCTAAAAGGCGGCATTCTCTATCCATGCCAGGCGATTTTTCTGGGCCATACGATGCCTCTCTGGCCGCCTGCGGCTGTAATTTCTAAGTTCAAAGAGCGCTTGATTGGCAAAGATAAAACTCCTCCTTTCATAGCTGTGGAGAGAAGTGGAGTCATGCTCAACAAGAAGATGACCAGCGCAGAGCGCGCCACCTTGATTGGTCTTGTGCAAGTGACTCAACGAACGGAAAGATCCGCGCGACTTCGCTACATGGAAAGGGCGGAAATATCGGATGTCCTAAGCAAGGGCGCACATGGTTGCAAAGAAGTAGTTGTGATGTAGGAAAAAGCAAACCCTATTGCGAGATAGCAGAACTTTTATTCTGGGAATGGCCCGCCGATAATCGGGTCGGCAACCAGCACGTCAAAGTCTTTCTTGCACGTTATGCAAGTGACGGTCTGGTTGTTCATCGGACTTCGTCCCGCTCGTACAAAGACATGAATAATCTGTTTCTGTTTGCAATGCTGACAGTAAATAGGAATTTTGGACTTTTCCACGGCTGATTCTATACCGCGCACCGGTCTGCTGGCAGAGTTTACTTTCTCAGATTGGCGAGCCACCCATCTAGGACTGGCAGGCTGCTTGGCTCGATCAAGACGAAGGCGATTCCCATTCCCGAGTTGGGTCGCGAATAGGTCACCTGCCTTGGGCGACTAAGTGCGTCTCACCACGCGACATTTTCAGTCTTACTTTCGTGCCCTCCAAGAACGGAGTCACTGTCTCTACGAAGCACCCGAACAGGCTCAGATCCTTGGTGTGTCCTGAAATGTGCTTCTCAGACTGCATGTCGGTCAGTTCAATTCTGGCGGTGAACTGATGACGGGGCGCGCGATGGCGTTCAGATTGAATCGGAGAGGGCCTCAGTGTGTTGGATTCTATTCCATGCGGAATCCAGGACCAAACAGAATCACGCCTTGCATCCATTGAGATACCCGCGCTCCTTGCCAATACCGATGAGTTGGCGTACCTGGCCGTACTTTTCCTCGATCACCAGTGCCAAGGCTTCCTCCATTGTCAGGCTGCCGTCTGATCGGCAGGACTGCCCAAACGCTACTGTGCGGTCTAGAGATTCCCGGAGCCTCTCGTTGCTGGCGAGTATAGAGGGGAAAACTTTTTACGACTTTGCTTTTTGTTTCTTGCGCTGGCTGCCTTTGTTCCCTGCCCAACGCCGTAATGCCTTCTTCCTGCCGTCAAGCTGAAGTTGTCTATTAATGTCATCAACCTCCCGATATTTGTGCATCGGGGCGACTGACCCTTCGGGCTGGGACTGGCCCCGTATTTTCATTTGGGGGGTCTGGGTCATGAGCGGTCGAAAATGGAGCGGGTCTCTGAGGTCTTGTAATTGCCGGTAATAATAGAGCGGAGTGGGTTGTTTCCCCTTGAGCCTCAGCTTCTTCAGAAACTCAATTTCTTCTTCAGTGGCAGTTCCGCTGAGGGAACTATCCTTGAGGAATTCTGTGAGCCCTGGCTCTTCCTCAGGTTGGTGAGATTCCCGTTCGACGAAGTCAAATTTCTTCGGGTGCCCGGGGGCCAAGGTCCGGTTTAGGACAATTTCCATGCTAAAGGTCGTGAGGTTGATGTCCCAAGATTCAACCAACGGATTCAAGAAAGAGGCGCAGTTTTCAATCGACACATTGAAGACGTCCGTGTCCAAAAACTCGAGGATTATGACCCTCATCTCTTCGTAGCTCCGGCCGCTGAGTTGAGCCACCGTGTGGAGCCAGTCTTCGCTTCCCAATTCTTCCTTGGCGACTCTTTTAGCCACGTCCAAAAGCTTTTGAGTGACTAGGCGTTCGAGTTCGCCGAAGGGCTGCTTCTCAAAAATCGCCCGTACTTGTTCTGCCGCATCGGGTGCGCACTTGCCAAGAATGAATTCTCGAACTTCTTTAAACAAGGGCGCGGGCACCTCACCCCAGCTTCTCTTCAATTCTTCCTTGCGCTGGAGGTCCGCCAACTTCGAGAGCTTACCGCTCGGAAGCCTCAGGAATTTTCCCATCTTTTCATAGATATCCGTCCGATCAGGCGCAGGGGGCAATTTCTTCCGCGTCAGAAGCTGAGAAATGTAAGATTCCGTAACTTCAGCGGCAGCCGCCAGTTCTCTCTGCTCAACTCCCATTTGTGCCAGCCGCTGCTTGATCGCTAGACAAACGTCCACGGGCGCTCCTCCTTATTTAACTAGATAGATTAACTATAGTAATTATTTCAGATTACGATTGACAAAGCAAGTAAAGTGAACTAGCGTAGTTAATCGACTGAGGGATTCATAAGGTAATCTAAACTAAGTCGGTTATCTAGAATCGCCCCTTGGCCAAGACAACCAAGGAGGGTGCCAATGTTTGCACGCAAAGTTTCCATGCATTTGAAGCCCAACAGCGTTACGGAATTCACCCAAAGGATCGAAAAGGACGTTCTTCCGCTGCTCCGTAAACAGAAGGGGTTCCAAGACGAGATCACGTGCGTCACCATGGGAGAAAAGGAAGCGTTCGGAATCAGTTTGTGGGAAAACAAAGAGAACGCCGAAGCCTACAACCGCGGGACGTATTCCGAAGTGACGAAGATCCTGTCCAGAGTCGTTGAGGGAACTCCTCAAGTTGAAACGTATGAAGTTTCCAATTCGACCTTCCACAAGATTGCCGCTGCCGTAGCAGTTTAGGACCCGGAGGCCTTTTCGTTCGGTGGGGGGCGGCTAAGTACGTTCCCCTCACCTCTCCGGCGAAGGGAAAACTGGACGGTGGAACGAGGTTGTTCCAACGCCGCGAGGCGAGTCACTGTAAAGCTATGAGCATGGCGGTCCTCCACGCCACTGCAAACGCAGCGGAGACGCTAATGACAGGCACAATAAAAACGCGAACGATGCTGATCGAGGAAGGCAAATTCATGCCCGAATCGTTGCAATTCGAAAGCGAGCCCTGGACCTCTTTCTACATGGCGGGTGAAATCATTAGAGAATCGCGGCAGGCACCAGGAAAACAAAACAAATACACGAGCGAAGGGGGCATGGCTCATTCGGACAAAGTGATTGATCACCATGATAACCCGTGCGACGTAGGCGGCCTACCGAAGGATGACGCGAATAGGGGCACCGGCCTCCTCGGCGCGCCCGAGTGCGGCGACGTAATGAAGCTGCAGATCGAGATCGATTCCCAAACGCAAGTCATCGAGGAAACGGAGGCCAACACCGAGTGGGTCAAGGGCAAAAGCTCGAGAAAACGCTGGCCATCACGAACACGGATATCGTCCGCAAGCTCGACCTTCCCCCGTGCAACCCTGCTCGATGGAACAAGATACTTCAGAATAGGGCGGCTACACCTGCTGGGCAGCCCCATTTTTAAATGGAGCATGTGGTGTGAATCCTGCTGTAGGAGTTGTTCCTGAACCAAAGCATGGGGCTCGCAGGCAGTAAGGGGATGCTCAAAGTAACAATGATACAAGCCAACGTGGAACCGACCGTGAAACGTTGATTGAAGGAGCGACTCCAATGAAAATGATGCGCAAGGCGGCGATTTCTCTTGCACTCGTTCTGCTTTCAGCTCCCCTGATCTCCGGCCAGGATCTTTCCAAGTATAGGAAATTTTCGCTCGGAACAAGCTTAGCCGAAGTATCGAAACAAGTTGGCCCGTATTCGCACCAGACGACTTTGGTACACCATCGCCCAGCCGTTATTGAGGAGTTAACATTTTGGCCGCTGAACTATTCTTCTTCAGTCCGATTGGACCCGATATCGCAAATTTTGTTCAGTTTCTATAATGGAGAGCTGTACAGGATTGTGGTGACTTATGAGCAAGAAGCCACAGCGGGACTAACTGAGGACGACATGGTCCAAGCCATGTCGGTCGGGTACGGAACGACAACCAGGGCTGCTACCGAGATCAACTTCTTCCCAACGAAATACCTCGATAGCTCAACGGACAAGGTCATCGCTTTCTTCCCGACAAATGATCCCTATCGCTCGGCGGACCGGGTAATTGCTCGATGGGAGGATTCTCAGAACGCGGTAAGTCTTCTTCGTTCCAGCAACCTAACCTCTTTTCGGCTCGCCATATATTCAAAACGACTGGATGCACAGGCGGAGGCTGCCATTATCGAATCTGTGAGGCTGGAGAATGAAGAGGCTTCGCAGAAGGAAATCGCGCGCGTGACAAAAGAGGCCGAGGGCCTCGCAACTACGCGTCAGGCCAATTTAAAGGCGTTTCGGCCTTGATGCCGGTTCTCAGTCATCAAGCGACTTTATTGAATCTCAGAACGGATCAAACGGAGGATAGGAAAATGGCACTGAATGTGACGCCCCTGCACGACCGGGCCCTGGTGAGGAGGTTGGAAGAGAAAGAAACTGCGAAGGGCGGCATCATCATCCCTGACACGGCTAAAGAGAAACCTCAAGAGGGGGAAGTGATGGCCGTCGGAGCCGGCAAGATCGAGAAGGGCAAGCGCATTCCGCTCGACGTGAAGGTGGGCGACCGGATCCTGTTCGGCAAATACACCGGCAATGACATCACAATCGACGACCAGGAGTACATGATCCTCCGCGAGGAGGAAATCCTGGCGAAGATCAGCGGGATGGCCAAAGCGGCATCCAGCAGGAAGTAAGTTCCTCGATCCGAAGATTTGGACGGGCGAGAAATTCGCAATCCCCCAGGAGGGAAAATCTAATGGCAAAACAAATTGTAACTGGTGAGAATTCACGTCAGGCAATTCTGCGCGGCGTCAATATTCTGGCAGATGCGGTAAAAATCACCCTGGGCCCGAAGGGGCGCAATGCGGTGATCGAAAAGAAATTCGGTGCGCCGATCATTACCAAGGATGGCGTAACCGTCGCGAAGGAAATCGAGTTGCCGGATCCCCTCGAGAATATGGGCGCGCAGATGGTTCGCGAAGTCGCTTCGAAGACCTCCGACGTTGCAGGCGACGGCACGACCACCGCGACCGTGCTGGCACAGGCCATCTTCCGCGAAGGTGTACGGACGGTAGCAGCTGGAGCGAGCCCGATGGCGCTAAAGCGCGGCATCGAGAAGGCCGTCGAAGTAGCTGTCGAGGAGATTAAGAGGCTCCACAAGGACGTGAAGGGCGACATGATCGCACAGGTGGGCACTATCAGCGCCAATACCGACAAGCAGGTCGGCAGCATCATTGCCGAAGCGATGAAGAAGGTCGGCAAGGACGGGGTCATCACCGTTGAAGAATCCAAAACGATGGAGACGACGCTGGAAGTCGTGGAAGGAATGCAATTCGACCGCGGGTACCTTTCGCCTTACTTCGTCACCGACCCCGAGCGGATGGAGTGCTTGATGGAAGATGTTCGCATCCTGATCCACGAAAAGAAAATCAGCTCGATGAAGGACCTGCTTCCCCTGCTCGAGCAAATGGCCAAGCTGGGCAAGCCGCTGCTGATCATCGCGGAGGACGTCGAGGGCGAAGCGCTCGCGACGCTCGTTGTGAATAAGCTGCGTGGGACGCTGCAGTGCGCTACGGTGAAGGCTCCAGGTTTCGGTGACCGCCGCAAGGCCATCCTGGAAGATATTGCAATCCTCACCGGCGGCAAGTCCATCACGGAAGACCTCGGCATCAAGCTCGAGAATGTGAAGGCGGAGGATCTCGGCCGCGCCAAGAAGGTCACGATCGACAAGGACAACACAACGATCATCGAGGGCGCCGGCAAGTCTAGCGAGATCGAGGGCCGTATCAAGCAGCTCCGCGCGCAGGTCGAAGAGTCCACTTCGGACTACGACAAGGAAAAGCTGCAGGAGCGGCTCGCGAAGCTGGTGGGCGGAGTAGCGGTGATTAAAGTCGGCGCTGCAACCGAGACCGAGCTGAAGGAGAAGAAGGCTCGTGTTGAGGACGCCATGCACGCAACGCGCGCTGCTGTCGAGGAGGGCATTGTTCCGGGCGGCGGCGTAGCGCTAGTTCGCTGCATCGCGGCGCTCGAAAAGCTCAAGCTCCACGGCGACGAAGCCATCGGGGTGAACATTGTAAAGCGCGCCCTCGAAGAACCCATGCGGCAAATCGTTCACAACGCCGGCAATGAAGGCGCCGTCGTTGTAGGCCGCATCCGCGAATCGAAGGACGAGAGCTTTGGCTTCAACGCAGAGACCGGGGAGTTCGGCGATATGATAAAAGCTGGGGTGATTGATCCGGCGAAGGTGACTCGCTTGGCACTGCAGAACGCGGCTTCCATCGCTGCACTGATGCTCACCACCGAAGCCCTGGTGGCCGATATCCGGGAAGAGGGACAGAAGGTGGCCGTCGGCGCAGGCCCTGGCGGGATGGGCGGGATGTACTAAACCTGCCAAGCTGCTCGGGTCATTATGAAATTAAGGGGAAGCGCCTATCGGATAACCCCGACGGATTTCGCAGCAGCTCTGCCACATTCTGCGACGTTGGCAAAAAACTTAAATAGTTCGCTATGCACAACATTTAGCCGAGGTGTTATATGAACCAAGCCGAATGGTTCGGTATATACAAGGCCGCTCTCGTTGAATGCAATCCCGCAAAACTCCTCACGCGAATCCGCGAGGCGGAAACTGCTATCTTCACCCGAATCCAGGCTCTTGCTGAAGACTCCGATTCTTGCCACGAGCGAGAGCTGATTTCAGGCGCGCTATTCGGTCTGCGCACTTTGAAAAAGCCTCTCCTACGTCACATCTGAGCGGGCAGCAAATGCTCGAATCGTGTTCATTTATTCTGACAATGCCGAACACCTAATTGGCAGAGGAGCACAGATGGCAGAGACGATCAAAACGGGAACTGTTCTGATTAAGGATGGGACACTCTTGCCCGACGCGCTGCGGTTTGAAAGCGAGCCCTGTGTGACAGGCTGGAGATTAGTCAAAAATCTCGATGGGTACGGATTGGGTCAGAAGATCCGCGCAACAGGATGGATCTTTCTCTGTGTTGCTGGCGAGATCAAAGGAATCATCTTCGGTTTTGATGGACAAAGCACCGTCCGCAGAGCAGTCAAACGAATCTTAACGAACCTAAAATTAGATAGGTTCAACGGTTTGGAGATTACCCAAATTGAGGTGAAACGATTTCTTGGATTGCGTTACGCGACTGTCCGCGCCCATTCTCGACATATCCAAGAGAACGTGTTCCTTTTGCGGGCCAGAGACCAACAGGATTGGGGCCGAGCAAAATTGGCGGCGGTCTGATCTCCAAGCCTACAAAAGGTATTTAAGACGGAGGTAGAAGAAAATGACAGTGGATTTGATTGCCCTACACGCCCCCATTATGGTGACGCGGCTGGGAGAGAATGAAACCGCGAAAAGCGGCATCATCATTATCCCCGACACCGCCAAAGAGAAGCCAGAAGAAAACGAAGTGCTGGACATTGGAAGCCTCCTGGCAGAAGAGGAGCAACGGGTTCCGCTCAATGCGAGAGTGAGCGACAAGAGTTTGTTCGGCGAAGCCGCGGGGAATGACATACAGATCGATGACCAGGGGTATCTGATCCTCCGAGGAAGAAAGCCTCGCAAGGCTTAGCGGCCCACGATGGCTGTGGGGACGGAGAACCTCCAATGGAAGAGTTAGACAATCGCAAGATATTAATGACGAGAATGGACGATGCTTTTGGTGATTACTCCCATGAAGCTGAGAAACTCAGCGTGCTGTTGGCCGAACGCAGAGACCGGTTCACTTGGGTCCTCCCTAACCCTAAGAATAAAAAAGAACAGGAACATAATGCATCAGAGGTTCAGCGCGAGTGGGCAACGTACCGCGAAGTCCATATTCCATCAAGGATGCGAGGCGTAGATCCGGCGACTGTGCACGAAAGGCAGCTGAAATTACCCCAGTAGATCTGTTCTGTGTCGCTTCGGCGACTGAGAGAGCCGAGAGAGCTGAGAGGCTACCTGACCACACATCGCTGCCAAAAGAATACTAAGAAGAAGCAGACGAGGTCGAAAGAGAACTGCGGGCGAGACGGTGACGCCGATGAAGAAGACAGTTGAGAAGAAGCTAGCTAAGAGGGTAATTCCGAAGAAGAAGTTGCTGAAGAAGAAGGCGGCTCCGAAAAAGAGGGAGTTGAAAACGAAAACTCTCGGCAAGAAGACAGCCGGCGGGAAAACGGTCGGTGCACTTAAGAAACAGGTTCGGGGGAAAAGCCAAAGCGTGGATACGGTGGCATTCGCACTGGAGGGACCGGGAGCGCAGTCGGCCGAGCAATCGGGAGATTTGCAGGGATTATCCAACGTCGAAGGTGCGGATTCCGAAAGTGTGGATGAGTTACTTGAGGAAGGAAACGCGTTCGAGGCCGATGTGGTGAAAGGTGTGGAAGACGCCGAGGACACTGACGAGGAGGAAGTTCGCACGCATGAGGTGCCGCAGGATGATGTTCCCGGTGAATATCTTTATGAAGAGTAGTGAGTAAGCGGATCATGCCGGCGTGGAACATTTTCCGGCAATCAGAGAAGTGAACCGAAAAGATTCCGTCTTGAACCACTCGCCGGACTAAGCCACGGTTTTGGCCGCTTCGACAGAACAGCCGCGGGGTACCAATGGGGAAAAAAGGAATGGAGAGCGCGGATCAGAGGCGCTTGTGCGAGGGCGTGTCGCCTGACGACGAGCCTTGCGGATCCCCAGCGACACTGAGTTGTCTGACGTGCGGGAGATGGTTCTGCGGTGCCCACGCTGAGGATGATGAGTGGCATCCATGCGTGCTGCCGTCTGGTGAGGAGGGCGGCGAGGCGTAGAGCACCCGTCCATTGATTGGCAACGGCAAGCGCAAGAGCTATCAAGTCGTGGCTTGTAAAGACTTTTCGCTACAAGATTTGGCTAACAGGGAATTCCATTCCCTGTTCCTCCCTGATCGTTCCCTGTTCCGATTAGCCCGGAAGAGTTAGTTTTTCTCGCTAAAACGCTCTGAAATGGGGAGTTATCGCCGAATGGTTTCGGCTGAAGATGCAAAATTCCCTGTATTTTTCCCTGTTAGCAGGGAATTCGGCCGGAGAAAAGTTCGCACCGGACTGCGTCCACCGCCAGCCAGTCTTGGGATTTCTCTCTGTTCCGATCATTTTGGCAGAAACCGAGATTTTCCGGCCTAATTAGCAGTCGGGCTAGTGTTGTGTCCCTTAAGTAACTAATATAATCCTTGCGCGTTGGTCTTCCCCTTAGGCATCTTCTGTGGAGAATGGAGGTGCCTATGAGTTTGGGACGACCCCTGACCCCATTGCAACTGGAGCAGGAACAACGCGAACAACTCGAAGCGATGGCTAGCTCGCGCTCGCTGCCTCATGGCTTGGTGACCCGTGTGCGCATCGTTTTGCTTAGTGCCGACGGCCTGTCCAATAAGGACATCGCGGCCCGGTTGCGATTGAACCAAGTGACGGTCGGTCTCTGGAGACGACGGTTCGTGAAACAGGGACTCACGGGATTGCACGAGGAGCTGCGATCCGGCCGGCCGCGTTCGATTCCCGATGAAAAGGTGGCCACGTTGATCCGCAGAACCCTGCGAACCAAACCGAAAGACGGCACGCATTGGAGTTGCCGTGCGCTGGCGGCAGAAACGCGTCTGTCGAAATCGACCGTTCACCGGATCTGGCGCGCCTTCGGCTTGCAGCCGCACCGAGCACGTCACTTTCAGCTTTCCAACGACCCCTTCTTCGTCGAGAAGGTACGGGACATCGTCGGGTTGTATCTGAACCCACCGGATAAAGCCCTGGTCCTGTGTGTGGATGAGAAGAGCCAGATTCAAGCGCTGGAGCGCAGCCAGCCGATCCTGCCCTTGGGGCTCGGCTACGTCGAAGGGATCACGCACAACTACGTTCGACACGGCACCACCACACTGTTCGCAGCCTTCGACACCGTCACCGGAACAGTCCTGAGTCAGTGCAAACGCCGTCATCGTCACCAGGAGTTCCTCGACTTTCTGCGCCATGTGGACGCCAGTGTCCCGAAAGCTTTCGACGTACATCTGATCGTGGATAACTACGCTACCCACAAGCACCCTCGCGTACAACGCTGGTTGGCAGCACGTCCCGGTTACCACTTACACTTCACACCGACCTACTCGTCCTGGCTCAACCAAGTGGAAATCTGATTCAACATCATCACGCAGAAGGCCATCCGACGTGGGACCTTCGGCAGCGTCAAAGAACTGGTCGCCAAAATCGAACGCTTCGTTCATCGCTACAATGCCGAGGCTCGCCCCTTCTCCTGGACGGCGACACCCGATTCGATCCTGGAAAAAATCCAGCGACTATGTGAACGTATTTCCGGGACACAACACTAGGAGAAGTATTTCGAAGTGCGTGCCTGACATTTCCGGGGATAGAAACGACTTCGGCGGCATTCACTCACTGTTTGCCAGCCCGCGGACGGACCCTCGGCCTGGAATACCTCAAGCGAACCATTCAGCACATAAAATATCTCTGGATCGGCGTGGCTATGGAGTGGAATCACGACTCCTGAGGGGACCGTTCCGCGCATCACGCTGATCTGGTCGTTGATTTGTTCGGGCGTGGAGAGAAACTGAAGCAAGACCCCGAGAACAATGAATGTCTGCTCCTCGGCTCTGCTGCTCGTACCCGTCTTTGTTTCAGATGTAATGTCCATTTAAGGAATCTCCCTATAGGGTTCAAGTGACTGCAAGTCAATGAAAACGCAAAAATGAATGAGCGAAGGGTCAAATATTTCGCTTCTGTATCCAGTCGTTCGGTATCTTTGCAGGGCGAAAAGACATCTAAACGCGCATATTCATAGCGGGTCGTGGAAAGAATGAAGGAACTCAATCGCGATTAGTAGTCCACGTCTAGCAATTCGTCCACGCTCAAAGCTTCGTTAGCCTTCAGGGCCTGCTGGCTGAGATTAGATTCGCCGAGCCGAATGGTCACCTTGTCAATCTTGCCGGTGAACTTATTATCGCCCTGCTTGTAGTCGTCGGTCACAACCGTGTAGAGGTTCTCGCCGACGTCCGTCGTTTCTGCGCCAAACGCGTTCGGGTGAGTGTGCTCGATCCGGCCTGTAGCGACTTTTTCGCCGTTGACGAAGATCGAACCATTACCGCCCGCACCGGGCCTACCTCCGTCGTAAGCAAACTCAAAGCGTAGCGTCACGTGCCCGGCCGGCAGGCGGGCGGAACCAGCGATTGTGTAAGTCTCGCGAGCAAGAAAGTTGTAGGCGAACTTTGGCTTGTCGTCCTTGACGTACAGACTCCAGCCGCCCATTTCCCCACCTTGGGCGAGCACCACCCCCTCGGCGCCAGCCTGCGGGACCTCGATGTCGGCTGTGATCGCGAAGGAACGGTTCTTGATATTGATGAAGGCATTCTCGGGTATTCCGATCATTCCCTGGTAGACCGTCATCTCGGTGCGACCTTCCATCAGATCGGGGCGCCCGGCCAGGGCAGGGTTGAAGCGCTCCCAGGAGCGGTCGTCGAGCGGCAACACGTTGTACTTGACGGCTTCCTCAAGGAAGAGTCCTTTCATCTCCTCGAGCTTTTCAGGATATTTCGCGGCAAGGTCATGCGCGCAACTGAAATCCTTCTCTACGTTGTAAAGCTCCCACTTGTCGTTAGCAAACGTGGCCCGCGGCTTAGGTTCCCACGGCGGGCGATGCACCGTCGTGGCGAACCAGCCGTCTCGGTAGATGCCCCGGTTGCCTGCCATCTCAAAGTATTGCGTGGTGTGGCGCGACTTCGCGTCGGCGTTATTAAATGTGTCGAGCATACTCACGCCTTCGATCGGTTTCTGCCGGACGCCATAGACGACCGCCGGCTGAGGCACTCCAACTGCCTCTAACACCGTCGGGGCGATGTCAATCATGTGGTACCACTGCGTTCGCAGACCGCCCTGCTCCTTGATGCCCTTCGGCCAATGGACCACAATGGGCTGGCAGATGCCGCCGTAGGAAGCCACCTGGTGACCCCACGCAAACGGCGTTGCACCGGCGAACGCCCAACCGTTGTTATACAAAATGTGGGATTTCGGTCCGCCGATTTCGTCATAGTGCTTTAAAGCGATGTCGAGGGGTTCTGGCAGTCCGTTGAACACGGAAAGTTCATTGAAGGCGCCATTGGGGCCGCCCTGGAAAACCGAGCCGTTGTCGCCTGTAATGTAGAAGACCAGCGTATTGTCCATTTCACCCATGGCCTCGATCGAGTCCAGGAAGCGTCCAATTTCGTAGTCGGTCACCTCAGCAAACGCAGCATAGATCTCCATGTACCTGGCAAACACTTTTTTCTCGTCAGCCGTTAATTGATCCCATTCCTGAATCCCCGGCGGCTTAGGCGCGAGTTGGGTGTCCGGTGGCACAATCCCTAGCTTGATCTGTCTCGCTAACGTTTCCTTCCGCACCTGGTCCCAACCCTGGTCAAACTTTCCCTTGTATTTGTCGCGCCAGTTGTCTGGCACCTGGAATGGGCCGTGGGTGCCAATCGCGGAGTAGTACACGAAAAACGGCTTGTCAGGCGCAAGTGAACGCTGGGAATACACCCAATGGATGGCCTTGTCGGTGATGTCTGTGCTGGCGTAGTAATTCGGGCCGGGGTGCAGATCCACCCGGTTCATGTTGTCGTAGACCACCGGATGAAAGAGGTCCGCCTCGCCTGCCATGAAGCCGTAGAACCGCTCAAACCCGCTATTCATCGGCCAGCGGTCGAACGGTCCCACAACGCTGGATTCCCACGGCCCCAGCTCGTGGCACTTACCGAACATAGCGGTGCTGTAGCCGTTGAGCCGCAAAATCTCAGGCAGCATCGTGACGCTGGCGGGACGCATCGCGGTGTACCCCGGGAAAGCGGTGGCAATTTCCGAGATCACGCCGAAGTTGGCGCTATGGCTGTTGCGGCCGGTAAGCAAAGCCATGCGGCTAGGGGAACACAACGGAGGCACTTTGAAATTGTTGTAGCGCAGCCCCGTTTTGGCGAGCCGCTCCAGCGTTGGCATCTGGATCGGCCCTCCGAATGTCGATGCGTCCCCGAAGCCGAAGTTGTCGAGGAGAATGACAACCACATTGGGCGCGCCTTTCGGCGCCTTCACCTGGAACCGCGGTGGGGCTTTTGCATTACGTGCATCAAGCTCGGTGATTGGCGGATACTTCGGCTCGGGGACGGGCAGCACGGTACGGTCCACGGAGTCGGCCGCGCTGTTTTGGGCCTCCGTCTTGTTACCGGCAAAAGCCGCCGCCAGCAGCACAGCCAATGCTAGAGGGGAAAAAAAACGTCTCATTGTCTTTTTCCTATCCATCGTTTCTCCTATGAATGGCCTCGAAGTGGTAGCGATACTACCGATATTGGTCAAAGCGCGCTACTGTCAAAAGTGACAGAACTCGAAAGCTGGAACGACGTAACTCCTTCTGTGTGTCGCCGCTGCTGCTTTTATCGATGCCTTCCTTTCGTCCGCTAGTTTGGGAGAGTGAATTAAATAGCGAGATTCAGATACGGACATCGATAAGCCTTCATGCTAGCCAATAGTGTCAGATGAGTGGCCTCTGTAGTACCGCACCGCATGAGGTGACAGATGTCACTCTTGTACGTGACCGTGGTCACAGCGCTTCAGTATGCGATTCACGGATAGTTTGTACGTCAAGGAGGTTCCCCATGCAGAAAGATGAAAGAGACCTTTTAGAAGTTCTAAAGTTTGAGCTTAACTTCATGGAAAAAGGCGGATACGGCCGTGCGTCGAGAGAGCCTTGGAGGCCGGTTTTTATCTTCGAAGACTCACCTACGTGCATGAATTACGATTGCCAGAAGGATCCGGGGCCATGCAGCGATTGTGTTTTGATGCAGTTAGTGCCACCGGAGCTTCGTTTCGGTAAAGCTCCCTGTCGTCAAATCCGGCTCAACGCCGCTGGAGAAACCCTCGATTCTCTTTATCGATGGGGCGATCAACACGACATTGAGGAGACACTGCGAAACTGGCTGGTCGCCAATATCGCCCAATTAGAAGAGCGGCAGAAAGCCCCACATAATACGGATCCCAAAGTGTTGCCCACAAAAGGCCAAGTTACGAAAGGCTTAGCTTTGCACGAGAACCTTACCCCGAAATGCGCAAACCCGGCCTGTTCTACAGCATTTCATTGGCTTGAGGGCGGCAAGTTCTTTCGCTTCCGGCCCGACGAAGCTACTGTAAACTCAAAACCGAGTGTGACCGAATCGACAGGTAATCTTCACGGCGTGAAGCATTTTTGGCTCTGTGAACGCTGCAGCCACGTGTTTACCTTGGTTTACGGCGCGGAGCACGGAGTTGTCCTCACGCTACGTTGGTTGGAATTCCCGCTCACCGAAGCTCGAAAAGAATTACCAAGTTCGCGGCCGAATTGACGCGGACGAGGACAGAGTTCGCAGCGCGCCTTGTACACTTTGGCAGGATCGTCCTGCGCTCGCGCCGCGCAAGGAAGAAAAAGAGCAGCGAGGATGACAGCAAATACAGCCGGTGCATAACTCGCTAAGGTTTTTCGCATGAACACCTCTAGCTGTATTGATTACATAAAATGATACTGCCCATGATGCATCGATTTTCTAGCCTTGGGGTCGTTGCGCCAGAAGTTTACATCAGAAGAGGAGAGTTGGCGACGAGTTCCACTTGATTGCATAACAACGTCGGCTCCTTAGACCCGAGTAGACTGTCGAGAACCATCAAGTCGTGGCTTGTAAAGACCTTTCGCTACAAATTTGGCTAGCAGGGAATTCCATTCCCTGTTCCTTCCCTGATCGCTCCCTGTTCTGTTGGGGCTTGAATACTCAATTTTTCTCGCTAAAACACTCTGCAGTGGTGAGTTATCACTGGTTCGTTCCGACTGAGGACGCAGAATTCCCTGTATTTTTCCCTGTTAGCCGGGATGTGGATTCCGGACGATGGTGATCACTGATTCCGGGCGATCGTGATCGCGGTTCCGGGCTGATCGTGATCAGCATTCCGGACGATCATGATCAGGATTCCGGTGTGATCGTGATCACTTTGTCGCGATCCCCGGAACGGTGATCACGATGCCCCGGAATGATTTCCACAGGGAGTGGCGCTGGACATCACAGAAGGCAAGCTAGTCTCCAAAGGTAACTTAGGAGACAGACAGCGTGCCAACCAGGAGATCGTCCATGCGCAAGATCAAGGAAGTTCTACGTTTAAGATTTGAGCTGGGGTTGGGGCAGCGGGAGATCGCCCGGGCTTGTTCGCTTAGCCAGGGTGCCGTCCATAACTACCTGAAGAGGGCGGCAGAAGCGGGGATGCAGTGGCCGCTGCCGGAAGGCTGGGACGAGAAGCGGATTGAAGAAGCTGTATTTGGGAAGCAGTGTTCGATCGAAGAATCCTCTCGGCGTGCCTTTCTTGATTTTCCAGCTCTCCACAATCAGCTCCAGCAACATCCCCACCTGACATTGCAGCTAGCTTGGGAAGAGTACCGGGAAAAGAACCCGGAGGGGTATCGCTACAGCTGGTTCTGCGAGTTGTATCGGCAATGGCGAGGGAAGCAGGACGTGGTTCTTCGCCAAGAGCACAAGGCTGGCGAGAAGGGCTTCGTCGATTGGGCCGGAGCGACGATGCCGGTGCAGGATCCGAACACGGGAGGGATCTGGCAAGCCTCGCTGTTCGTGATGGTGCTGGGGGCCAGTTCCTACACCTATGCCGAAGCGACTCGCGATCAGCAGCTGAGCGCCTGGATCGGTTCTCACATCCATGCGTTTGAATATTTCGGTGGAGTTCCTCGGTTGCTGGTGCCCGATAACCCGCGGACGGGAGTAAGCCGCGCGTGTCGCTACGATCCGGATCTGAACCCCACCTATCAAGAAATGGCTATGCACTACGGCGTGGGTGTCGTGCCGGCGCGTCCGTATCGTCCGCGGGACAAGGCCAAGGTCGAGGTCGGTGTACAAATCGTGGAACGCTGGATCGTGGCCGCACTGCGTCACCGGCAGTTTTTCCGGCTGGAAGATCTGAACCGCGCGATCCGGGAGCTGCTGGAGCGGTTGAACCAGCGGCCATTCCGGAAGCGCGATGGATCGCGAGCCAGTCTGTTCGCTTCTCTGGAACGTAGCGCACTACGACCGTTGCCGCCCGAGCCATTCGACATGAGCCAGTGGTCGCACGCGCGGGTGAACATCGATTACCACATCGCCTTCGAGGCCAACCTGTACAGTGTGCCCTACACGCTGGTGCAAGAACTGGTGGAAGTGCGAGCGACTCCAACAACCGTGGAGATCTTCCACAAAGGGCAGCGCGTGGCCTCGCATCTTCGTGGGCGTGGTCGAGAGCAGGTGCTCACTGAGCGAGAGCATCGGCCCAAGAGTCACCAGGCGCATCTGGAGTGGACTCCCTCGCGCATGGTGAACTGGGCCGAGCAGATCGGACCGCACACGGCGCGGTTATTCGAACGGATCCTGGCCGAGAAACCGCATCCGGAGATGGGTTATCGATCCTGTTTGGGAATCATCCGGCTGGCTGAACAGTACTCGGCGGGAAGGATGGAAGCGGCAGCGGACCGGGCGCTGCGGGCCGGTGCCTACCGCTACCAGAGCGTGAAATCGATCCTGAAGAACTCGCTGGACCAACAACCGTTGACCGAAGACCCATCGCCTCCTCCCCCGCCGCCTCACGACAACATCCGGGGCGCCGGATACTTCAGTGAGGAGGTCTGAGCGATGCTACAACAACCTACCAAAGAAAAACTGTACGCCCTCCGGCTGCACGGGATGATCGAAGCCATCGAGCGGCAGGAACAAGATGAGGCGGCACGAGAGCTGAGCTTCCTGGATCGTCTGGCGCTGCTGATCGACCAGCAGTGGGACTGGCGAGAGAACCAGGCATTGACGCGACGAGTAAAAGCTTCGCGCTTGCGGGGCGCTGCTTGCGTGGAAGACATCGACTATCGCCTGGAACGGGGGCTGAGCAAAAGTGTGATCCGTGGGCTGGCCCAAGAATCTGGGTGGGTAAAGAATCACGAACACATCTTCGTGCTCGGACCTACTGGTGTCGGGAAGAGCTATGTAGCTTCGGCTCTGGCGCAGAAAGCTTGCCGGGATGGCTATAAGGTTTACTACACCAGGGCTGCAGCGCTGTTCCGCGATCTAAACATGGCCCGAGCCGATGGCAGTCTTCGCCAACTGCTCAGACGCTTGAACCGGATCGACGTGCTGGTTATCGATGACTGGGTCATGGCTCCGATGGCGGAATCGGAGCGCAGGGACTTCTGGGAGATCGCGGAAGATCGCTACCAGACACGCTCGATGATCCTGACCGCGCAACTGCCAGTATCTCGTTGGCATGAGCAGATCGGGGATCCCACGCTGGCCGACGGGATCCTCGACCGGCTGGTGCACCACGCCCATCGTATCGAGATGCGCGGCGAATCGATGCGGAAACCTCGACGAGAGAAGGGAGAAAAATGAAAAATCGTCGGCGGGTAAAAAGCTGTGGAAAAGCCGGGCAAAAGACGCCCTTGGAAATCGCTTCGCGATTCCCACTTTCCCACAGCTACGGCGGCGACCACACCTTTCCCTTGACGATCGTGATCACTTTCTGCAGAATCCTCCAGCCAGCGTCGCTTCGCTCCGACGACTGATCACATCACTCCGGAATGCTGATCACGATCCGCCCGGAACCCCGATTACCTTCGCCGGAATCCCCACGGGAATTGGGCCGGAGAAAAGTTCGCATGGGACTGCGTCCACCGCCAGCCAGTCTTGATATTCCTCTCTATTCCTTTCAGTTTGGCAAAAACGGGTATTTTGCGGCCCAATTGCTAGGATTTCACCAGATCCATTCGCTCTGTCTCCGCTCCTATTCTGCAAGCGGCCTAACGTTTTTCGGCACTTGTCCCAGTCATGATCTTTCGACATCTTCGACGTCTTCAACAGTTTCAACGCCGATTAGGTTCGACAGCTTCAACTCCTGATCAGTGTTCCTCTGATTCCACGACTTACGGCTCCGCAGATTTGGCCGAGTCCTTGCCCTTAGTCCGTCCGCGCAAAGGAGTTCCGATGATTGAGGTTCTGTTGTATTAGCTTGTATATAATTGCATAACCGGGCTCTGGCCAACGATGGCGACGGCACTTTCCATCGTGTTTTAAAAAAGCCCCGTTCGAATAACCTGTGCAGTCAATGCAAATGCTATGCCGAAGCTGAAAGCGCCCCGACGGTAATGCGATTGTCCACAGCGCGGACGCCAAGAGCCGCCCACGCGGCGCGTTCCGCCACGTCTCGCTCGGCCCAAGAGCGCACCGAGCCGCGAAGTGTGACTTTGTCGCCATCAGCCTCGACTTTGATCCGGCCCGCATCGAGTTCGGCACTGCGCCTCAGCGCCGCGTCGATCGACGCCTTCACTTCGCCGGCGCTGGCACTTGGCTTTATCTCCACCAAATTCATGACGCCTTTGACGCCAATCAGACGACGCACGTCCGATTCGGCGGCCCTCTTCTGAAATTGCCAGTCCACCGCACCTTCCAAGGTGATCCAGCCCTTGGAGACCTTTACCGTGATCCGCTTCGAGGGCACCGAGATGGACGAATCCAGGGCGTGTACCGCGGCCTTGGCGATTTCTTCGTCCGTGCGTTCGCTTGAGGTCGGCAGATGCACATCGACTTCGTTCACAATCGCTCGTACACCCGAAACGCGGGAAGCGGTGCGCTCCGCACCCCATTTCTCCCAAAAGCTCTTGACGTGGCCACTGAGTGTGACGACACCGTCTTTCGCTGCCACGCCAATCTCGGCCGCGTCAATGCTGGGTTCCCAATTAAGTTCTGTTTCCACACTTCGCTTCAGTTCCAGGTCAGTCATTGCCCTCTCTCCTTTGTCACTTCAATTGGCGCCGGGCTCGCACGCTTGCCGGAGTCTGGTTCGCCCAACGAATTTCACCGTGCCGCAAATTCACGTCTTTGGCGACGAAGCTCGATTGGAAGTCTCCACGCGATGTTCAGATGGCTTTCCGCCCATTCATTTGGCGCCTACAAATCCGAAATTATTCTCATGCCGCTTCGTCGCCACAGAAATGTTCCTCCGATTTGAATGTTGGAGTCTTGCCAACGCTGGTCTAACAAAGCATCTTTTCTTCCAACGCGATGACAGCCTTGGGACTTTTGGCATCTTCGCTGTATGTAATGATTTGGCGCAGGATGCGAGGTGCGGGTGAGGTTTTTGGCAAGTGATCGCAGGGAATTTACGTCAGTCTTTCGACAGTGTTTTGACGTCGCATGCGCGAACGGATTCGTTGGTATCTCACACACGCATTAAATCCATCATTCGCGGCCTCCGCTATTTTCGCATTAACGACTGGATGACGTTCGTCTTCCTAGAAATCACAAAACTCGCAGACCCTCTTTGGCCGTTGATGAAATCTGACGGGAGACGCACGATGTTGCTTTGCAAGATGCCCCGGCTTGGCATCATCTCTCGGCCCGTAATTGACGGATCACTGTCAGCGGGGTGACACCGGATGGTTTCTTCCAGCGCGTTCGTGGCCGTGCCATTGCCTGCAAATCTGATTAACCGTTTTGTGTATGAACACTTAGCGCCCTCCCGCAAATTCCGTCCCATTTGGAGCGACAGATGCCATGCACTGGATTTGGCAATCCATCACCTGCTCTTAGAGGAGGAACAGTATGACATCGGCCAAATATCGTGCACCCGCGAATGACGCCGTCGAGAATCGCGCGCACCTCGTCACGCGTCCCAAATTTCACCGCGATTCGATTTGCACAACTCCATTCGCGAAGCTCTTACTCCTCCTCTCGCTCATGGCGCTTTTCTCCTTTCGAGCGACGGCGCAGAACGCGCCGCCCCCGCCTCCACCACCACCCGCGCCAGCCGCTCCCGAGCCCGCGCCGCCTGGGCCGCTCACCGAAAAACAATTGGAAAATCTCGTTAGCCGCATCGCGCTGTATCCCGATCCGCTGCTCGCGCAGATCCTGACGGCGTGCACCTACGGGAACGAAATTCCCGAGGCCGCCGCGTGGGCCGACGAGCACAGCAACCTCAAAGGCGAAGCGCTTGCCAGCGCGATTCGTGAAGATAATTTGCAGTGGGACCCGAGCGTACTCGCGCTGCTGCCGTTTCCGTCGGTCCTTGACATGATGGCGAAAGACCCGGCGTGGATCGAGCAGCTTGGCAACGCCGTGCTCGTGCAGCGCGGAGACGTCATGGACGCCGTGCAGCGTCTGCGCAAGCAGGCGCGCAAGTACGGCTACTTGCAGACGAATCCGTATTGTAACGTCGTCGAAACCGACGGCTATGTGGAGATCTTGCCGGTCAATCCGGCGTACATCTATGTGCCCTATTACGACCCGTTTGTTGTGTTTGGTCCGCCCGCCCCGGGATTTTTCGTCGGCGGAGCGATTCGGTGGGGGCCGGCGGTGATCATCACCGCGGGATTTTTCCCGTTTGGATGGGTGCATCCGTATTTTCTGTGGGGCGCGCACACCATCTATTTCGATCGCACACCGTGGAGTCGTGTTTGGGTGAATCGCGGCTACTACGTTCATCCGTACGCGCATCCATGGGTTTGGCGCGCAGGACCTCGCGTCGAGGTGCACCCCGGTCCCCACCGGAGATAGATTGCCCGGCTCTCGGCAATGAGAAGCGCTTGCGGGCAAGATACGCACGCCATCGCAAAACGTACTTGCGCCCTAGCTCCCGCAGCGTCACCGGAGCTTGGCGCAGCCCCGACTGCGGTGTGATGGCCGAATACAATCAAATGAAGACCCCGTCGAGGGCCGTCCGGTTTGCATTTGATCAGGGTGTTGGCTTCCTGCCTTACGGAGCATATGGGATGGAGGTGCTGTATGCCTGGAAGAAAAGAAGCACTGCGCCAACGCGGGCCGCCGCGGCGGCGGCAATCGAGGCAATCGCCAAGCGCGGAGATACATCTCTGCTTGTAGACATCATCCCCGCAATGGCAGACAGGAAGGACATTGTGCGCCATTCAGCCGTTGCCGTAGTGCTTCGGTTGGGCCCCGTAAATCACAAGTCGCGGCCGTTAGAACGCATTACAGAATCAGATAGTGTTACTTCGTCATGGAGCGGCAGACTGGCTTAAATGAATGATTTCATAAAACAAGCTGCTTCGCTCTCGCTCGTTGGCAAGTGCGTTGCGGCAGTTGTCGGAATCCTGTTTATCCAGGCCACGTTTCGCGTGCTCGAACAAACGCTGCCCCGGCGCTTTGGCCGGGCCGATGCGCGTTACAAGGTCCGCAAATTCGTGGTCTTTTGCGGATACCTTGCGATTCTACTTTTCCTCGCCATCCTCTTTGAAGATCGCTTGGGTCGGCTCAGCTTTGCTTTGGGTGTCGCTGGCGCGGGCGTGGCAGTGGCCCTTCAGGACGTGCTGGCCAGTATTGCCGGTGCTTTCTCGATCGGCTTCTCAAAACTGTATGCAGTGGGTGACAGGGTTCAGATTGGCGATACTCGTGGTGACGTGATTGACATCGGACTCCTGCGAACCACGTTGATGGAAACGGGGAACTGGGTCAGCAAGGACTTATACAACGGCCGGATCGCTCGCATGCCCAACAGCACCGTCTTGAAAGGGTCCGTCTTCAACTACTCGCAAGGATTCCGGTTTATCTGGGACGAAATTAAAGTAGTGCTTACAGGCACCAGCGACTCCCAACTTGCCAGGGCGATGCTTTTGAGGGTAGCCAAAGAGGCGATTGGTGAGTACCTATTCGAGGCGCAGTCCTCATGGAAAACGATGAGCGAAAATTATCAAAGCCAAAATCCTCCGTTAGAACCTACCGTCGCGCTGGTCGTAAACTCCGGGTCGTTTGAATTCACCGTCAGCTATGTTGTGGACTACACGAAGCGGACTGCCATGCAAGATCAGTTGTTCACGAAAATCGCAGAGGAAGTGGCGGATAGCAACGGACGGCTCAGATTTGCATCATCGGCAATTACTGTCATAAGCCAGCCAGCGACTCCTGTTCCGATCGAAGCGCACCAGACATCGTCGAGCCTCGGGGCGGGCGAAGCGGCGGGTTCCGTAAATCGTAATCGATGAGAAAGTACTTGTGGAATGTGACGAGAATAGGTGCCGGGGCCGCCGGTTGTCAGAATCAGAAGCTAGGAACAAATTGGAAGACGCGAAATCTTTAGAACCATGAGAGCCCCCTAACTCAGTTGGACAGGGCGTCCGCCTTCTAAGAGCCGCAAATTCAATCCAACTCATTGCTCCGGTCGCGCTTACGAGTTTCGAAAAACTTCATCAGTAAGTAACCTACCCGTCCGTTATGTCCGAGTCAAGCGGACAACTTCAAAATGTCCAGTAACGCTAATCAGATGGGATGAGAAGGCCGGTCTCCAGCGGGATGCGATACGCTCCCAGTGAACGACGCGCTCAAGGCGCAAAGGAGACCGGCTATGTAGAAGATTAGCACTGTGGCGTAGAATTGGATCGGAACAGCCGAGCTCGACCGCCGAAATCAGGTGACTGCGCTAACTCCTGGCCCAACTCCGGTCGAAGAGATCGGAGCCCAGGTCGCTAATTCAGGTCGCAGCACCTACCGTTTCGAGGACGCCCACCTTGCAGCGAGCGATCAAAGACTGCGGATGGAAGGATGGCCACAGAGGCGGCTCGGTTAAAAAGTTAGGATCCACAGAAAGGAAAAGAAAAATCGACCTGACTCGCACCTGCCTTCTCATGGAAGGAGTTAGCGGTTACCTTGGGTCCTCCCCTGGTCGGCGCAGACCGGTAGCATTGCAATCTAACGGACCTCGGGTGTAAGTTACGGGTCGTCCGACAGAGCCCAAAGCACATGATGCGATTCTGGGAGGAGTTCTTTTGAAGTCTCTTTGGCTTGGCAGTGTTCTAGCTCTCGTACTCGGTGGATTGGCGTTGATTTCGCAGGGTCCGACGCCAACTATTGAAGCTTCCGACATCCACGAGCTTGAGCGGCTCGAAACGGTCTGGAATGTGGCTCACGAGCAGGGAGACGCCGACGCCTTGGATGGATTGTGGGCAGACGATCTCGAAGTCGCTGTACCACATATGCCGTTGATGACAAAAGCTGGCGCGCTCAGTTTTGCGCGTTCCGGCCGAATGAAGTTCCTCAGTTATCAGACCTCGGAAATTCGTGTCCGCGTTTATGACAACGCAGCCGTTGTTTCCGGTCGTCTCCAACGAGCTCGGTCCATGAACGGGCGAGAAATTTCCGATGACTGGCGATTCACTAAGGTCTACGTCCGAGAAGCTCACAAATGGCGTGTGGTCTCATTCCACGCCTCGGAAGTGGCGTAGGTCAAATCCCATTCCACCTTTGATGTGTCCTGCTGATTCTGTTCATTCGACCTTGCAGTAACAAAATAGAAATTGCTGGGTAGTGCCAAATGGTGTCCGATGTAGTTCCTTTGCGCTTTCCACTAGGCGAAAGCGCACGCCAAACTGGTCATGCAAAGGTTCGGCGTCATAGCGAACAACATCGAGCCACGTGACCTCCAGGGTTGACAGCGTGCCCAACCTGCCGAACATATGCAGCGCGCTGCTCGCTTGCGGTGAGAAAATGAAACACCGCGCGGTCGTGCCACACCTCGTAAGCTCCAGGCTTAAGCTTTACTTCTGTAATATCGGCGGCGGGCAGGAAGTAGAGAAGTGTGCGGTGACCGGAAAGCGTACAAGACTTGTCCGCACGAGAGGTTGCTGCGGTCAAGGGGAAACTCCACATCCTTGACCCTGAAGAAGATTGCTGTCTCCGCCTTCGACCCTTTTCGCGAACTGACAACAGCCTGCCCAAAATCCCGATTGAAGTCGATGCTGTAACACATTGATTCAAAGGGGCGTTTCAATCTAAACGACAGACAAGTTTTGCGTCGTCATCGGCGGAACCGTTTTGCCACGCGGTTGCGCGATCGAGGATTTGCTTCAAGTCCACTCGTGCCCTGTAGACGCACATAACCTCACCCAGATAATGGCTTTCGTCCTTGCCATCTCGGTTCTATGGCCTGTGTGACCGTGGAGCCGGCGCTACCCTCGGTAAGGGTGCTATGTGCGCCGGGAATTCTCGGTCCACCATGGGGCCGACGGGTCTTCCGCCCCTTAGATTTTCAATTTGCGCCGGTTCAAGCGGTCGCCCTGGGTGTTCGAACATCGCTCGGTTCATTTCGTTGAAAGACAATCCTCGCTCCGGAGGAGTGGCCCGAGTAACGAGTCCAGGAGGCGATGTCGAACGTCGGAGCCCGGACGCTTCTCTTGATTCAGCTTCGGTTCTTGAAGTTGCCGCGGGAGACGTGGTGCGATCAGGTTGCCGAGCGGCTCCGGGACTGGTCCGGGTGGCGCCGGAGTTTGTCCTGTTGGAGGCCACTAGAGGTGCGGAGCGCACCGTTGGAGTCGATACGGGACGTCCGGCCATAGCAGCGCTGCGCGTGGGATTCACTGCGGGATGCGGAATCACCTGCGCCTTAGCCAACTGCTCGCGCGGTATTGAAACTACCGAATGAGCCACAGGTTTACCGCCAGCGAAAACATCTCGATTCACAGCAGTAGTTCCAATGTCCTTGTAGGCATAATGCACGTTTCTTATGTCCGTGATGTCTGTAATGTTAGTTATATTCGTCACGTTGCGGACGTTCGTGATGTTGACCACGCGCAGGTAGTCGCCGCCCCAGTGATACCACGGGAAGAAGGGCTCCCCGGGTCCCAGCGGAAACCAAGCTGCAAGTCCTACTCCTCCGACTTCAAAGCCAATAGAGAAACCCGGTCCCCCGAGGAACGCGACAAAGGCCGGTGCGTAGACCGGGCACATAGGTGCCACGAGAATTGGTCCAGGGACCCAACCCCAAGCGACGCCAATGTGCACCCAGCGGCCGAAGTGGAAAGGACAAAAGCCCCAAGGTTCATCTTCGACCCAAGTCCAACCCCACGGAAACACCCACGCCCAATGGCCAAAGCGATAGGGCACCCAACCCACGGCAACACCTGCGGGAAACCAAACAGGCCCGTAGTCTGGGTTGTCCTGCCAGGATCCATAATCATCAAGATCGTCGTATCCCGGGATATCAGGGCTTACGTACTTTCCAGAGCGCGATGAGGAAAGATGCTTGTCGCGCTGTTCGCACCATCTGTCAAGGTCATCTGGTTCGAGCATCGGGACGGACTCGACATTGATCGGATTTTGTCCCGTCAACTTGACAGCCTGACCCGCTTGCACGGTCTGAGATATCCCCGCGCCCGTTACTTCCAAACTGCCCTTATTCACAGTTACGAGCGTGCTGCCTCCGTTCAATGCCGTATCGACGCGATAGCTGCCAGGTTGGACAGCAGTGAGTGCGCCATTGGGCGTGTCTATTTCGACTGTCTCGCCGGAGCGCAGCCGATAGACGCTGACGCGGATCGTTCCCTGCTCCAAACCAAGCTGCATGCTCTGGTCGTTCAGGTTCGTCATCGTAAGGTCGGTGGAGTCCGACAGGCGAACGGTGGCAGATCCAACCTGAAGCTCCGCACGGCTGTCTCTATCGGTGTAGAGACGATCACCGGTCGTAACCGGAAAGTTCAGCGATGCTTCAGTCCATTGATTCAAACCCGCCCGCAAGTATGAGACACTGCCTTTTACGAAGCTGATTCGAGCCACTCGGCTCGGAGGATTATTTGCCGGAGCGTTCTGTTGGCTGTTGGAATCCTGTGAGGCAGCGGGAGAATTGGTTTGGGCAAATAGCAGAGGGGCGAAGATGAAAGCCATCAGAAAAATGAAAACCGACAAATAAGCTGGGACCGTTCCTAGTGATCTGATTTCTTCTCGCGGAAGTAATTCAAAAGATTGATTTGCTCGCCGTTCGTCGCTGGTCATAGATCTATCCCCCGCGTGTCCCACATACGCATCTTCCGCTCCAAGTAAGACTAAATTCGAGGTGTAGCGCTAGGTCTGGCTAGATGAATCATTTAGTGAAACAGAAGAGCCTTCCAGCGATCCAACGGCTGTCGCTAAAAATCAAATAGTGTCAGCACGTTGACAGTCGTTGGTCATGCGCAGGGCGAAAAATTCCGAGTCGCCGCATTTTGTAAAGCAAAGTGGTTCGTCTCACTTGGAGCAGCACGGCGGCCCCGTCGGGCCCTCCGATGACCCAATCGGTCTCAGCGAGTGTTCGTAGAATGTGGTCTCGTTCCACTTCCGCCAGCGTTCGAGCGTTCGGCCGAATATCATCTACATCGCGCTTTTCGGAAAGTTGAGGATGATGAAGGATTCCATCCGCGGATAGAATCACGCAGCGTTCAACAACATTCTGCAGTTCTCGTACGTTGCCCGGCCAGTGATATTGAATCAGCGCCTCCATATCATTGGGCCTGATGATCTCGATCTGTTTTTCTATGTGCCGGGCATACATCCTGGCAAATTGCCACGTTAGAAGCGGTATGTCTGCCGGGCGATCTCGTAGTGGAGGAAGTGTGATGGGAAAAACATTCAGCCGGTAATACAGGTCGCTGCGAAATCGACCCTGCTTAACCAGCTGGCGTAGATCTCGATTCGTCGCCGCTACCAGGCGAAAATCCACTTTCATCGTCTGCGTACTGCCGAGTCTCTCCAGTTCTTTTTCCTGCAGGACGCGCAACAATTTCGATTGCAGTTCAAGCGGAATTTCCCCCACTTCATCAAGGAAAAGCGTTCCGTTATTCGCGAGCTCGACTCTACCGACATTCCGGGTGATGGCTCCAGTGAAGGCGCCTTTCTCGTGTCCGAAGAGCTCGCTCTCGAGTAGTCCCGCTGGGATAGACGCGCAATCTGCCCTGACCAGGCTGCGGCCTCGGCGAACGCTGAACTCATGGATTCTCCGGGCTATGAGTTCCTTACCGGTACCGGTTTCTCCCAGGATGAGCACAGTCGAATTCGTCGCCGCGACCGTTTCCACTTGCTTAAGGACACGCTTAATATTTGAACTCTCTCCAATAATGTCAGTGTCGGCATCGTTTTGCGGTTGGATAGTTGAATATCGGCTACCCAGTGCTCCTCGCGTTTCCAAATTCGAGCGATCCATCGCTGCTCTCGTTGAAGACATACACCCCTCCTATAAAGATAAATATCGCTACATATGCAATGGGGCTGAGAGAATCGGCGAAAAAGCCGTATTTGCTAGAAGAAGACTATTTCAGAACTGAGCAAACTGCGTTTAGTAGAGCTTCGCTATCAAACGGTTTATAGAAAAATCCTAACGCGCCATCACGCATGGCCTGCTCCCGCACTGCGGCATCAGCGTGACCAGTTATGAAAATGATCGGAACCGGCCTTGCGCGGTCGGATAGGTTGCGCTGGAGTTCGAGCCCGCTCATGTTGGGCAATCTAACGTCCAGGATCAGGCAAAACTCATCTTTTGGGCGATCGGAATTAACAAACTCTTCGGCAGAGGCAAACGCTTCCACATCCAGCCCGGCCGAATCCAACAAGTTGCCTAGAGCGTCGCGGACTGCCTGGTCGTCGTCCACGATCGAGACTGAATGGGATTCTTGTGTTTTCTGCGCCATGGCTTTAACTCTCCTCTGCCTTCCTACAAGTCGGACGATAACGCTAACTATAAGAGGGTGTCTATTACACGATGGTAAGGAGGACTAACACTTTTGGGCAGGTAGACCCAACCTTTCCGCAATCCGTACAAGATCCGGCAAGGATTGCACTTCCATCTTCCTCATCACGTGCCCACGATGAACTTTGGCGGTCGTTTCGCTCGTTCCCAATTCTGCCGCTATCTGTTTGTTCAAGTTACCCGCAATCACCAACGCCATCACTTCGCGCTCCCGGGTAGTCAGGCTGGCGAACCGGCGCCGTGCCTCAGATAATTCAGTTTCCTGCTCGCGCCCGCCACGATCCCGTTCAACGGCTTTTTGAATGGCGTCCAGGAGATCCTGATCTCGGAAGGGTTTAGTTAGAAAGTCGACGGCGCCGGACTTCATCGCCTGTACCGTCATGGGAATATCACCATGTCCAGTGATGAAAATTACGGGAATCACGATGTTGGCTGCGGTCAGTTGCTTTTGAAAATCAAGCCCACTGGGCCCCTGTAGACGCACGTCTAAAACTAAACATCCCGGTACATTCTTGCGATCGGCCTTCAAAAAATCTTGGGGTGAGTTAAATGTTTCCACGCGGGTTCCCACCGATTCCAGCAAATTCCTAATTGCGGTCCGTACGGCTTTGTCGTCGTCGATTACGAAGACAGTTGTTTCAACGGCATTCATGCATGGGCTCCGGCAACCATCGGCAATGTAAACTGAAACGTCGCGCCTTGATCATTGTTCGAGAGGGCCCACATGCGGCCACCGTGTGCTTCCACGATTGTGCGGCTGATGGAAAGGCCCAATCCCATTCCTTCTTTCTTTGTAGTGAAGAATCCTTGGAAGACGTTTTCGAGGATGTTCGGTTCTACCCCGGTACCGCAATCGCGCACGGTAATTAGAATCTGGCCATCGTCGGTCGCCCTCGAGCTGATCGATAGTTCTCTGGGATGCTGCTGAATCGACTTCATTGCGTCTATAGCGTTGGCGATGAGGTTCAGGATTACCTGTTGCAGTTGTACTCGGTCCCCGCAAACGGTGGGAAGATCCGATGCAAATTCAGTTCGCAAGATCACCTGATTATTGGACAACTCTGATCCAGCGAGGTTGATCACTTCAGTAATCACGTCATTAACCAGCAACTCAGTCTTTTGTGGCGCTTTATTCTTCGCCAGCTCACGAATGCGCTTG
Source organism: uncultured Acidobacteriota bacterium (assembly GCA_963714785.1). Taxonomy (GTDB): domain Bacteria; phylum Acidobacteriota; class Terriglobia; order Acidiferrales; family UBA7541; genus Palsa-295. Next base: position 101,398 of record CAVQQE010000009.1, on the reverse strand, counting down.
ATAATCTCTCCAGCTCTCTTGCCCTCTTTAACAATCCAAGCTAAGGACTCCCGAACTTTATCGAGCTTTGGCGGCTCGGCCGTAAGCCATCGCATGCATGCGTCTCCATTGGTGACAACTGCGACAAGAGGCTGATTTACTTCGTGTGCAATCGAGCTGGTGAGCTCCCCAAGCGTCAACAATCGCGAGATACGAGCGAGATCGGATTGCGCCTTCAAGAGATCGTGCTCGAGTTGTTTGCGCTCGGTGATATCCATTGTTAGGCCCACCATTCGCATCGGTTCGCCGGCGCTGTCGCAGTAGGTGCTCCCCTTGCTCATGACCCAGCGGGCTTGACCGTCCGGGCGATTGATACGGTACTCCACTTCCAGCGCTCCCTGCGGCTTGAGGGCAGTGAGAATAGCCAATTGGACGCGGGCGCGATCCCCTGGATCGACGAGATGAAGGAAGGATGACCACGTGTGTTTGACATCGTCCGGCTCGAGGCCAAAGATTTGAGAGTGCCGATCTGACCAGGTGGCCAAGTCAGACTGGGGATCCCAATCCCAGGCCCCGGAACCGGACGCTTCTTGAGCCATCCGCAGTTGTTCTTCACTCCCGCGCAGGGCCGCTTCGGTCCGCATTTGTTCCGTGAGATCGCGCGTTATCTTTGAAAAACCCATAAGCTCTCCGCGCGGATTGCGCAATGCAGTGATAATCACGTTAGCCCACAACTTTGATCCGTCTTTGCGTACCCGCCAACCATATTCTTCAAAGCGGCCCTCTGCGGCAGCGACCTGCAGTCCTGTCTCTGGTTTGCTGAGTTCTATATCGTCGTCTTGATAAAACCGGGAAAAGTGCTTGCCGATGATTTCTTTCGCCTGGTATCCGTTGATGTGTTCAGCTCCCTGATTCCAGGACGTAACACGGCCGGAAGTGTCGAGCATAAAGATGGCGTAATCCTGAACGCTTTCGATCAAAAGACGAAAGCGTTCTTCGCTTCTGCGTAGCGCTTCTTCCGCAAGATTACGCTGCAAGATCTCGTCCGTGAAATCATCGTTCGCTTTTTGAAGCTTGGCTGTTCGCTCTTGCACGCGAATCTCTAATTCATCTTTGGCTTTCGCCAAGTCCTCTTGTGCGCGCTTGCGTTCTGCGATTTCTAGCTTCATTGCTTCAGGGCTCGGAAGCGCTAGCGCCTGGGGAATCAAACTAACCAGCAGTATGGCGGTAGCAACTGAAGCTAAGGCCGTGACCACCTTGATGCCGCCAGATAGCCAATAATCTGCATGCCACAAATTCCAGATCTCCATCATGTGTGTTGCGCCACATGCAAGGATGAACATTCCGAAACAAGTGAATATCCAGTTGAAGGGCACATCCTTCCTCTTGCGAATGAAATAGACCAACGTGATCGGAATTGAAAAGTAAGCAAGAGCGATTAGGAAATCGGACATGACGTGAAGCCAAACTAGCCTCGGGTCCCATAAATAACAATAGCCGTGAGGCATGAAATCGTTAGAAGAGGGGAGGGTCCTAAAGAAATCCATAGTGGTTAGTCCTCCATGGGATCCGATTTGGCCCGATACAGGAGAGATACCGATTCTTAATCTAGGGTTTGTTGCGGGTTTTTGTGGCGCGAACTAGGATGTGCGAATGCACCTTCCGCGCCCACCAGGAGCTGCATCCCACTGTCCACGTCACGGCTTAGTATAAAGTAACAGTACCCTACAAGAAACTACGTAATCACAAGTACTGAGGCGGTTTCAGGTTTCACAAAGATTCACGAAAATTAAGCGGGTGTCAGGTTCGTGTCAAAATACTGGCGTTTGCCTTTCTTTTTTGTCCCGGTGGAAGAATTGAAGTAATCGGAATCCTGCTAACTAATTCATTGCGAAGACCTTATTCCAGCAAATTTCGGAGGGCCTGCCGATGGAACGAAATCTGCTTAACCGGCCTTTGTCCGTTCCACACAAGGGAGGCTGAGACTATGAACGCATTACGCAGAGTAGCAGTGGTTTTTTGCGTCGCATGTTTGGTGTTGGGATTCGCATCTGTCGCGAAGGCAGACCAACATGATAAGTTGACGATTGTCACCTTCAGTCAGCCGGTCGAGATACCTGGCGGTAAGGTGCTCCCGGCGGGTACCTACGCTTTCAAGCTGCTAGATAGTTTGGGGGATCGTAATATAGTCCAGATCTATGACAAGGACCGAATGAACCTGTACGCAACGATCCTTGCGATTCCAGATTACCGCCCGAATCCATCGGATAAGACCATAATTAAGTTTTCTGAAACTGCATCGGGCGGCCCAGTAGCGATCAAAGAATGGTTCTATCCCGGCGACAACTACGGCCAGGAATTCGTCTATCCGAAGTCTCGAGCCGTTGAAATCGCCCAAAGTTCAAACCAGAACGTTCCATCGATGCCGTCGGAAATGGCCTCAAATATCAATCAGCAGGATCAAGCTTCAAACGATTCAAATGAGACAGCCATGAAAGAGGCTCCACTCAAAGCCGAAGAACCGAGCGGAGAGGAAGTGGAAGTAGCCAAGGTGTTCATCGTTGAAGCGCCAGTCGTGGTTGCGGAGAACACCACCAAGAAGCTGCCGCAGACGGCGAGTCAGCTTCCTCTTCTCTACATGTCCGGAATCTTTCTGATGGCGCTCGGAGTACTGTTCTGGACGCTTTCGAAGCGGCGAGCCTAACCTTCGCGAAGAGGCCGCTTAGGACGCTATCCTGGCGACGGTTCGGATCGCCTGTGGCGAGGAAGCGAGAACAATGTTGGGAGAATGGAGCGCGCGTGCGAAGTTGTCTTCAAGTCGCCGCGCGCTCTATTCCAGCCTTCTCCTGCTAGTAGCCTTCGGGTCCTCATCTTCGACGCACACTCTCTCTTCACAAGAAGGTTCCGGCCAACACGTAATTTCTTCGGAAGTTAACCTAGTGATCTTGCCTGTCACTGTGACAGATAAATCTGACCACTTTGTATCGGGACTGGATGCTTCAAATTTCCAAGTTTATGAAGATGGCCAACAGCAAAAAATCTCGTTGTTCAGGCATGAAGACACACCCGTCACGGCCGCTGTAGTGGTGGATCACAGCGGAAGCATGGCTGCCAAACGTGACGACGTAATCGCAGGCGCAGTCGCATTTGTGCAGGCCAGCAACCCACAAGACCGCGAGTTCGTCGTCAATTTTAGCGACTCGGTAACATTTGGACTTCCCGCAAGCGTGCCATTCACAAGCAGTGTCGAGGATTTGAAGGCTGCATTATTGAAGACTCCGGTGAGCGGAGAAACAGCATTGTACGACGCTCTTGCGGCGGCTTTGGAACGTCTTCAAACGGCTCCACTCGACAAGAAGGTTTTGCTCCTTATCAGCGACGGAGGAGACAACGCCAGCAAACATACTTTTTCGCAAGTGCAGCAGATGGCCCAAAGCACCAGTGTAATTATTTATGCAATCGGCCTTTTCGACGAAAATAGCGCTGATCAAAACCCAAAAGTACTCAAGAAACTGGCGAAAGAAACTGGCGGCCAAGCATACTTCCCGAAGTCTTCCTCAAAAGTCGTAAGCGTTTGCCAGCAGATTGCTCAGGACGTCCGACATCAGTACACCCTCGGCTATAGTCCTGAGGGAAACGCTCATCCGGGATATCGCAGAATTCGAGTGAAAGTGAATGCACCTGGAAAAGGCAAGCTCTACGTGCGGACTCGCCCTGGTTATTTCTTTTCGCCAAACGGATCGGCACAAACTGCAGCTGGGCACGAGCAGGATTAGTGATGCGACCAAATCCATGAAAAGTCTAAGCAGTTCTCATTTCTTGTGGCTGTCGCACACTTGCATGCTATCCGGCGCGCTAGCCCTAGCCTTTTATTCTTACTTTTGGGTTGACGCCCGAGTTTATCAAGCGCTTGAAGACCATCATTTTGATAGCTCGGCGGCAGGGCCAGTGAATTGCGCCGCCGAGGAAAGCGATCTCAATGACGAAACGACAGGTTCCTCGATTGGACGAATCGACATTCCCCGCCTAGGACTCTCAGTTGTAGTGCTGGAAGGTGACGACGCGCTTACCCTTCGCCGCGGCGTCGGCCACATTCCTGGAACTGCTTTCCCCGGCCAGGCGGGCAACCTGGCAATTGCGGGACATCGCAACACATTCTTCAGCGCCTTGCGCGATATTCGCGCAAATGATGTTATTCGCATGACGACGCTGCACGGATCTTATGTCTACAACGTGGAATCGATCAGAGTCGTCGGTCCGGAACACATAGAAGTTCTCGACGGTACGCAGCAGCCGACTTTGACTCTGCTCAGTTGTTTCCCCTTCTCTTACATTGGCCCTGCTCCAGACCGCTTCATCGTTCGTGCCCGACAGATATCATCGAGCGCGCGAGTAGCTTCGCAGGCATGTGGTGCAGTTGAAAAAGGCATCGAAAGACGGGTTAGCACGAAGGATTATGGCGAAGCCACTAAAACACGCGAGTAAGTTGAACGGCCGGCATTCCCTTATTTAATTATTGCGCAACACATCGGAATATTCCGCTTTCTTCCAGGAACTGCCGCCTTAAGTGGCGCACCTTCGTTTTGGAAGTGTGTCGGAACGCTGTCGAAGGATTGACGTCATCCCCCTCTTCACTCCGCGCTCGGAACGCAACACTAAATTGCAATTCTGGATAAACACTTACACCCAACGAGGATAGGCGAAACGCCTCGAATGCCGGCGCATTGGAATGAAAGGTGCTTACGGGATTGCGTCAAGCATTTAGGTTACAACACTAGAAAGAGACCAATGAGCGCCACACAGACAATTCAAGTACAACGCGAAGATTACACAAGAGACCGGATCCGGAAATCAAACGCACGCCGCTGGAAAAAGAATCTTTCAAACGGCATTCGAACAAAACCGCTCGCGCGCGGGAAAGAGTGGCGCGATGAGTGGCATGCCATCCAACGCGCGCGGGCAGGGGACGACGCGGCGCTATCGTCACTATTCAGCAAAAACAGACTAAGGCTATACCGCGTCGCTTTTTTGCTGCTACGCAATAAAGAAGACGCCGAAGACGCTCTGCAAGATGGCCTGCTTTCGGCCTATGCACATTTGCATTCCTTCGAAGGCCGTGCGCGATTCTCCACCTGGCTCACACGAATTGTTTGCAATGCCGCGCTGATGAATCGCCGTAGGCTGCGATTGCACCGCTCGCTCTCCCTCGATGAAATTCTGCTGAACGACGCGCAGACCCGAGAGGCAATAGCCGTCAATGACCGGCCCGATCCTGAAAAGGTCTTTGTCCAGCTGGAAGTGAGAAATGCGGTCGAAGATAAAATGAAGCATCTCTCGCCTTTTCTGCGATCGGCATTTTATCTGCGCGATATTCAGGATCTGTCGGCATGTGAAGCGGCAAAAGTCGCAAGGGTGAACTTGAGTGCGATGAAATCCCGCGCTGCGCGCGCGAGGCGGCAACTTGCCAGTTTGCTCATGGCAGCGAGTGTCAATACGTAGCAAACTATCCTTTGGAGCGAATCGCTTCAATAGCAAGTGGCAAGTCACAGGGTCACAGGAAAAAAGGAGAGAAAGAAATGACTGATCTGGAACTAAAAACAAATGTCGAAGCAGAACTCGCCTGGGAACCGAGCATCAATGCGGCTGAAATTGGCGTCTCAGTAAAAAATGGCATCGTCACGCTCACCGGCTATGTTCCCAGCTTCTGGGAACAATGGGCTGCGGAGCGCGCAGTATCCCGATTGTCCGAAGTGAAAGCCGTGGTCAATGAACTAGAAATCAAGTTGCCGAGTTCAAGCGAGCGCACGAATGAGGACATTGCGAAAGCCGCTGTGGATGCACTGAGATGGTTAATCCTTGTTCCGAAAGACCGAATTAAGGTCACCGTCTCCAATGGTTGGGTCACTTTGGAGGGCAATGTGGATTGGCAGTATCAAAAAAGTGCCGCGGAAGCGGCCGTACGTCATCTAGTAGGCGTCAAGGGAATCGGCAACCTGATCGAAGTTAAGCCTCGCGTCGCGGCGAGCAAAGTGAAGGCCAGGATCGAGGATGCTCTAAAACGCAGCGCTCAGTTAGACGCCAGCCGAATCAGAGTTGAGACCGATGGCGACAAAGTAATTCTGCGAGGCTCGGTGCGCTCCTGGGCTGAACGAGAGGAAGCTGAGCGAGCGGCTTGGGCAGCACCCGGCGTCCGTTCAGTGGAAAACCACCTTGCGATCGGCCAAATTGTGGCGTCGGCATGAGGTCGTACCATTAGTAAAAAACAATCAATAGTTCAGTGGCGAGAAAACAAATCTTTCAAGGAGAAGAACAATGGCAGACCTGGCAACAAGAAGAGGAAACGTATTCGAAGGGTTGTTCGATTTCAGGCGTGACTTCGACGGCATTTTCAACAGACTTCTAACCCAATCGGCGCAGAAAAATAATGGTGGCCCAATCACTCTGGTAGCTTCTGTGCCGCCGATCGAGGCGCGCGTTGACGCGCAAGACAATAAATATCACCTGCGCGTGGCTCTTCCTGGCGTGGAGCCCAATGAGGTGCAGATAACTCTACAGGGTAAGTACTTGACCATCAGCGGCGAACACAAGACTCAGCAGGATGAAAAAGACTCCGCTTATTTGGAGAAGGAGTTTTTCTACGAGCGGTTTGAACGGACTGTCGCGCTGCCCGATGCAGCGGACACGGAAAAAATAAACGCCGAGTTCAACAACGGAGTGCTGGAAATCACGGCGCCTCTGAAGGCCGGGGCTCTCCCCAAGAAGATTGAGATCAAGAGTTTGCCGAAGGCAAAGGCTACCAACGCGTAATTGAAAAGAAGAGCAGCAAAGTTTGTCTGTCTCCGAGCGCAGTACAGGGAAACGCGTGCATCCTAAGACACGCGTTTCCCTTATCCAAGTTTCACGGTCGCATTTCAATAAATGGGCACCTTGTCTCGAGCGCTCGTGAAATGAGAGGGGAAAATGAAACCAGCTGCGGCTGTGCAGCCAGCTCTCAGGCTAAATCCGATGGAACGTGCGAGCGGATCAAATCCTGTAGCCATGAACGATTTTATGGATGAGTTTCTCGACCTCGCGGAGAGTTTCGATGAATCGATTGCTCGTCGCGCTTTTGAAATCTTTCAAGGACGTGATGGAGAAAAAGGTTCCGCTCTGGACGATTGGTTCCGTGCCGAGACCGAATTATTTCATGCCGCACATATCCACGTCGCGGAATCAGAGGATGCTTTGGCAGTGTGGGCGGAGGTTCCAGGATTCAGAGCGTCGGAACTAAAAGTGGCCTTGGAACCAGGTCGTCTCGCGATCACGGGAAAAAGACAATCTCGCAATCGCTGGCGTGGTCGCAAAATCATCTACAGCGATACTTGTCAGGATCAAATTTTTCGAATCCTTCATCTGCCAGTGGATCTCGATCCCAAGAACGCAACGGCTGTCGTTATGGACGGAATTCTGGAACTTACCATTCCCAGACTTGCGTTGCCGCGAAAGGCGCTCATTTTGACAGACTCGGGATGGATCGTTCGAGCCTCCGACTATCAATTGTGGCGAAAGGCTATAACGCGGCCGCGCGGAACCACTGGAGACCCAAAGCGGTTCAGGAGCCAATCTCGCTAAGGCAAAATTTTCTGTTACTGAATTGCGGGTGCGGATGAGTTTAGAACACGATCACCGAGGAAGAAGGATGGCCAAACTGATCGCATTGGACGACGCGGAGCTGAGCGACTGGGTTTTGACACTCGGCGAAGAGCGCTCTGGTCATTTTCTTTGCGCGCTTGCCGAGGCCGTGATGAAGGCGGATGCGGAAGATTACTCCGTCATCAGGCCTGCGCTCGTCAGCCTGAAGAACAGATACGCTCGAAGAGGGGCCGGCTCCGATGAAATCGGCGATGTGATCACGGGCCGTTGGCGACCTTCGCGAATTCCCCTGCGGGAAAGGAGGAGCCATGAAAACTATAACGCGCCTCAGCGTTCCTAGCACATGCGTGTTCTTTCTTCTCGCGTTCCCCTGGAATCAAGGTTTGCTTTCATATCGGGCGGAAGCGCTCGCGCAAGAAGCGGGACAAGAATCTCAAGTTACCGTTCCCAACCGGGCGCCGAATCATCTCTACAAAGGAGAACAGGGTCCGCAGCGCTCCGAGATCGAGTTCGCCCCCGCAACCAGGACAGTGACGATCAAGTTCCAGGTCCAGGATCCAAACGAATATTTTTTGCCAAACCTTCGCCCGGATAATTTTGCCGTATATGAGGATGGCGTTCGGCAGAAAGACATTTCTGTGGACGTGGAACATTCGCCGGTCTCATTAGCGATGCTAGCGGAATATGGCGGCCGCTACCATGAACTGAATCAGACGCTTGCGACGGAAGTTAAACAGGTTGGTCAAGACTTGCTCGGCGTTCTAACTCCTGACGACAAGGTCGCCATCTTCAAGTACGACTCAAAAGTGTATACTCTCGTCGACTTCACACAGAATCGCGACGCTGTCGAAAAAGCTCTCGACCAGCTCGGCGATCCAGTTATTTCGGAGTCAAACTTCTATGACGCGCTGCTTGAGACCTTAACCCGAACCCACGACGTCAAGGGCCGTAAGGCGATCATTGTTGTCTCAAGTGGTCTCGACACTTTTAGCAAGGCGAGCTTTCAACAGGTCCTCGAGGCAGCGCAACAATTAGATACCCCGATCTACACCATCAGCCTGTCTGGGATCGCGAAACGGGAGGCCTCCCTCCACGGCGAAACCGCTCCTTTCGCACGCATCGATTGGAAGAATGCCGAAAAGCAATCGGAGATGTTGGCGAAGGCTTCGGGCGGTCGCGCTTACGTAATTGAATCCGATCTGGAAATCCCGCCTATCTACGACGACATCATGGAAAATCTTCGCGTTCGTTACGTAATTACCTACGTTTCATCGAACCCGGCCACTTCTGGTCCGCCGCGAAGTATTCGCATTGAGCTGATCGATCCCAAAACTGGAGCGCCGCTGAAAATCCACGACGCGAGTGGAAAAGTGGTGGCGGCAAGAGTTTACGTGCAGGCGAGCTACGTAACAAAGGCCACGTCTGGCAGTTAACAGTCCGCGTTTGGGAAAAGTACTCGCCGCTTCAGATAGTCGGCGAAGCGAGCCAAAAGATTCAGGTAATGGCAGGAGGTGCTTGATGCGTATCAACGATTATTTTGTAGAAGGAGGGATCGTAGTGGTGAGGCTTTTGCTCGTCGGACTTGTATGCTTCGCACTAGTGGAAATTTTATTTATGGGCTATGGGCGATATCGTCAACCCGCAATGGCGGCTGCCCGCGCACTCGATGGTCCCGACATCGAACTGCTCGAGAGGCAGAATCAAGCCTACGAGCGAGTGATTCACGCCACCGCTCCGGGAATTGTTTACATAAGAACGGAGCAAGTCGTAAAAGCGGAACAATCACCGATGTTCATGGACCCGTCGCTTCGCCAATTTTTTGGCGGTGGAGCGCAACAAATTCCGCAAGATCAAAAACAGCATGCCCTGGGAACCGGAGTACTTTTCGATCCGAGTGGATACATCGTTACCAACAACCATGTGATCGCCCATGCCAGCACCGTGGAAGTGATGCTCACGGATAAACGCATGTTCAAGGCAAAAGTAATCGGCGGCGACCCTGACATCGACATAGCGGTGGTGAAGATCAACGCCACGGGCTTGCCTACCGTCCCCCTTGGAGATTCATCAAGTCTTCACGTGGGCGACACCGTGATGGCTTTTGGAAACCCGTTCGGTTTGAACTTCACAGTGACTCGCGGAAGCGTAAGCGCACTCGGCCGCTCAGATTTTAATATCGAGGCGGTGCAAGACTTCATCCAGACGGACGCGGCGATCAATCCCGGAAATTCCGGAGGAGCGCTTGTAGATGTCAAAGGCCAAATCGTAGGAATTAACACAGCGATCCTAAGCGGCGATCAAGGGCCCGGAGGCGAAGGTGGCTTCATAGGTATCGGATTCGCGATTCCCATCAACATGGCAAAGCGCTCGATGGATGCGCTGATTAAAACCGGAAAAGTTACGCGCGGATATATGGGAGTGACCATCGGTCCGGTTACGGAAGACCTGGCTCAACAGTTCAAGGTGCCCGACACGTCCGGAGCCCTGGTCCAGGACGTAACCCCCGGCGGTCCGGCCGGTGAGGCAGGATTAAAGCCGGGCGACGTAATTCGAAAGTTCAATGGAATACCCGTCAACGGATCGAATGAATTGTTGGCGATGGTAGCCAATACAAACCCAGGAACCCCCGTCACACTGGAAGTTCTGCGCAACGGTCAACCTCTCACCTTGAAGCTCACGCTCGAAGAACGGCCATCCGATCTCGGATACACCGCTGCCGGCGGCGCGCGCAAAGCTCCTTCGCAGGGGCCATTGCGGGGCATCAGCGTTCAAAATCTCACGCCGGATCTTCGCAAGCAGTTAAGTGTACCTCCGGACACGCACGGAGTCGTGGTCACCGAAGTGGATCCGATTAGTCCTGCTGCCCAACGCGTGGAGCAGGGCGACGTGATTGTGAGCGTGAACCGTATGCCGGTCAATTCGGTAGCCGAGTTCGACGAAGCTGCTGCCAGCGCCAAAGGCAATACCTTGCTCAGAATCATTCACCAAGGCCAGGCCATTTTTGTTGTAGTTCCACCCGAAGGTGGCGATAACGACTGAGAATCCGCAGGCCGGCGCGAGCTAAATGTCCGCACCGGCCTGAAAGGCGTACGTGCGACACCAAAAACGAGGAGGAATGAAAATATGCGTTTCTTGAAAATCAGTCTCGCAGTGCTTGTTCTTTTATTGATGGCAAGCAGCGTGAAAGCTCAAAAAGTAGCTATCGATTACGATCATCGTGCAAATTTCTCGCAGTACAAAACCTTTATGTGGATTAGGCCTCCGCATTACCGCGGTGATCCTCTGATGGAACAGCGCATTGCGGAATACGTCAACGCCCAACTGACCGCCAAGGGTTTGCAGCCGGTAAGCGAGGGCGCCGATTTGGGCGTTGCGGCTCACGTCGCCACGCGAGAGCAACATACGCTGGAAACGTTCTACGACGGCTTCGGCGGAGGATGGGGCTGGCACTATTGGGGCCCTATGGGCGGCACGGCCTTCACCACCCAGCATACATATGAGGTTGGGACACTCGTTGTGGATTTGTTCGATGCTCACGCAAAACAACTGATTTGGCGCGGCGAGGCAACGGACACCTTGTCGGAGAAGCCCGATAAAGACACGAAAAAGCTGAACAAAGCAGTCGAAAAGTTGTTCAAGGACTTTCCACCTCGGTAGTTGAAGCGTTTGAGCATGCTGCGCTGGATAGCTTGATCACGCAGCTATCCGGCGCGAGGCCCGGCTCAGTAGATGATTACTTTTGAAAATCAATCACGGCCCTCAAACAGAGGGCTCATGGAGGGATACTAATGAGCGCAACAGCATCGGCTTCAGTTTCAACAATTGTAAAAAAATCGTTGAGATGGTCCATCGCCCTGAGTGTCTTGATGATCCTGGCGGGTATCTTCGCAATTGTCCTGCCCCCCATTGCCGGAATCGCAATCACCATTCTCGTCGGATGGCTGCTTGTTTTCAGCGGAGGCGCCCACTTAGTTTTTGGCTGGCAAACCCGGGAAACCGGCGGGCTGATCTGGGAACTGCTCGTTGGTATTCTGTACCTCGTTGCGGGGCTCTATCTTCTGATAAATCCTCTCATGGGCGTTGTTTCGCTCACACTCGCACTGGCCATTTATCTGTTTGTTGAAGCAGTGCTGGAATTCATCTTGGCAGTGCGTTTCCGCCCGATGCCCGGTGCGGGCTGGCTATTCGTAGACGCGATCATTACCTTTGTCCTCGCGATCATGATCTGGCGAACCTGGCCATCCAGCACAGCGTGGGCGATCGGCATACTCGTGGGCGTTAGTATGCTGTTCAGCGGGATGTCCCGGCTGATGCTTTCTTTGGCGGCTCGCCGCGCTGTCAGCGAATTGCCTTAACCCGAGGGCAAGCGATTCAAAGGGGAGGGGACCCGCATCCGTATCGGCACGAGCAAGCTCAGTTCAATGCTGTCGGCTATCTGACTGCGATCGCGGGGGCGATGGCGGCTGGGTACGCAATCCGATGGCTGGCGGGACGATTCGATCCACCGGCTTACCGGACATCTCTAACAACGTCGGCTCTGTCAAGTCTTTTTTTGCACAAACTTCTGCATCCACTCCAAAGAGTGTTCTCTTTCGTCATATTTCCTGGACCCAGTGTCGATAACCACGGCTCGCCTGTAATCTTTCGGGCGGTTTCAGTTCGACCTAAACATCTCTCCGATCCGAATTTCAGACCACGATTACTCGTTCAAACTCCCTCTCGCGAGGGAGCGGGATGCCCATTCAAGTACACGGCGTTCTACTGCACGCCATGTCCGGTTCCGAGCTGTCCCGGGTGCGAACCGAACTTGACCCACTCTGCATATTCCCAACCCTTCCGCCACATCCAGTACAACCGAACCGCCAGTCTTCGGGCCATGGCCACCTTGGCGATGTTCCGTTGTCGGCGCAGCGCCAGATGCATGTACCGTCGTCTCCAGTCCGCATCACAACGTGCGGCGGCTTGGGCTGCTTCTCCCAGCAAGAAACGCAATAGAGAACTACCTTGCTTGCTGATGTGTCCCAGCCGTTGATGGCCAGCACTGGAGTTCTCCGAAGGGATCAACCCCACATAGCTGCCGATCTGCTTGCCCCGACGAAACCGCTTGGGAGTTCCGATGATCAACACGAAGGCCAGCGCCGTCAGCGGTCCTACCCCCGGATGCGTCATCAGCCGCCGTACCTCGGGCCACTTCTTGGCTTCCCCCTCGACCGCTGCGGTTAATTCCTCGATCGTTGGATTCAGCCGGTCCAGCAGCTCCAGCAGATCTTGCCGACGCCGGCTGGCCCAGAAAGCTAAGGGGAGCTTTTCGAATTCCGCTCGTCCTCGTTCGCTCCACAGCTTTTTCTTCCGCCGCTGGCCTTCGTTCATGGCCAGTGCTTGCAGCTGATTCATCATCCGCGTGCGCATCTGCACCAAGCGATGCCGATGCCACAACAGTTGCCGCAGATCCCGATTCTCCGCACTGGGTACCCAGATGCGAGGAAAGGTATTTTCCTGCAGCAATCGCAGCAGCAGCCGGGCGTCCTCACGATCGGTCTTCTGTTTGCGGACGCGTTTGGTCTCAATCTCGGCCGCATTGCCGATCCACAGCTCCATACCCAGTTCTGCCAGCAACCGCTCGAACCAGCGGGAGTAGCCCGTGGCCTCCATCCCCAGGCGTACGCGGACTCCTCGCCTCGCCAGTTCCCGAGTCATCACTGTGGTTCAATTGTCGTTCCTCATACTCTCCCGTTTCTGTATCTACAAACGCGATGTACTGCTCGCTCGGGTGATAATCCACGCCTATAATGATCATGTTCGGCTCCTTTCTCCCGAGCCAATGGTTCTCGACAAACCACAGTGTACTCGGGTCTAAGGAGCCGACGTTGTTATGGTGCAGCAACGCTAGTTGTCACTCCAATGGGTGAGAGTCCCATCGACAGAACGGTCCAGTGACTGTCGTAGTTATATCCAGCGGCGAGAAGGGTGACCGACTCGTCGGAAGCCTGGAAGTAAAAGTCCCGGTGGCCGGAAGAGCTTCTGGTCAGATCTGCACAGGGGGCGAGCAACCTGACAGGCCGCAGCAAAAGCGAACCAGTGAAGCTCCGAAAAGTCGGCCCTGCGTGAAGCGGATTGCAGGATAGTCGGGAGAGCCGAGCCGCTCATAACATGGCGAAGGCCTATGTCGGGACCGCATGTCTGGAACCAACCGGTTTCCGATCTCCCCGGAGTCGTAGAGGGTGGCATGTTAGGAAGGAACGACAGCGAAAGCGTGGAACCACTCGGAGGTCGCCTAGGCGCAGTGTGCACAGCGAAGGCATCCGGTATAAGCCGCAAAGCGGTGAAATCGGGATGTGCCTGCGAGTGGGGCGGATGGGGCCGATTAAGCGTGGATGGACCGGAACAGAACAACCCGGTCTGGAGCGAGGGCCCCTGGGGTAGAGCGGCAGCGGCCGCTCGAACGGAGGTGCTCCAGCGCCCAACGTCCCCCGGCACAGAACGGGGAACTGACGAGGGAAGCGGGAAGCACGAAGGACAATGGCAAACCGTCCGAGGCGAGGAAGCGTCGAACGGGAAGGCCCTGTCTGATCTACCGGCCTTGAAGCCGTACTGGGGAAAACCCGCCGTACGGAATTTTAGGGAGGGCAATGGAAACGTCGGCATCATACGAAGCCCGCTACGCGCCTTTGCCCTACCCGACCAATCAAGTAGATTGTCCTGCCCAGAAACATTTAAAACAAGTAACAAACAAGGCTGCTTCAGGCGACTTGAAAGCCGTCGGGTTATTGGCGGGATTGGTGCGCTCCGCTGAAGAGCGAGCAATCTCAACGCCTGATGCAAACTCTGAGGTCGACGAAGCCGACGAAATGGTTATGCTCGGAATTTTGAAACGTTTGGAATCCAAAACCGATGGAGGTAACGAGGACATATGAGGCTTGCGCCTAGTGACTATCGTGCACTCTTGCGTAGAGACTTGTGTGCGTTCATCGAACGCTGTTTCTACGAACTCAACCCGACAACCAAGTTTATGCCGAACTGGCACATCGAAATGATTGCCGAAGCACTTGAAGCGTGCCGGCGAGGAGAAGTCACGCGTCTGGATATCAATGAGCCTCCACGTTCTCTCAAATCACTCTGTGTTTCAGTAGCTTTTCCCGCGTTCATCCTGGGCCATGATCCCACGGCTCAAATAATCTGTGTGAGTTACGGCCAGGATTTGGCAAACAAACATGCGATGGACTGCCGCTCGATAATGACGAGCTCTTGGTATCAACGCATTTTCCCTCACACCCGGCTGTCGTCCCAACGCCAGGCCCTGCAAGACTTCATCACAACACAGCAGGGCTTTCGTTTGTCTACGTCCGTTGGTGGCGTGCTGACCGGCAGGGGCGCAACCTACATCATCATTGATGATCCGTTGAAACCGGACGAAGCGTTGTCCGAGACTCAACGCAAAGCCGCTAACGACTGGTTCGACCACAGTCTATATAGTCGACTGAACGACAAGAAATACGGACGCATCATCATTGTTATGCAGCGATTACATGAAGACGACCTCGTTGGCCACGTTCTCGGCTTAGAACCCTGGAAGATTATTCGGTTCCCAGCGATTGCCGAAGAAAATGAAGTTCACGTGATCGAAACACCTTACGGGACGCGCCGTTTTGAGCGCCGGGCTGGCGAAGCTCTTCATCCGGAACGCGAGCCGCTCGAAGTCTTGAATCACATACGAGAAAGCCAAGGGGAATACAATTTTTCAGGGCAATATCAACAATCGCCAGCTCCCTTGGGCGGTGGAATGGTGAAAGCGGAATGGTTCAAAACCTACACGTCAGCTGATGTGGCTAGCGAATTCGAAATGATCTTTCAAAGTTGGGATACTGCAAACAAACCGACAGAACTGAGCGACTATAGCGTCTGCACGACCTGGGGTGTGAAAGACAAGCACGTCTATTTGCTTAACGTGGTTCGAAAGCGTTTTGGCTATCCGGAATTGAAACGTGCTGTACGAGAACAAGCGGAGATATTCCATCCGGAAACAATATTGATCGAAGATAAGGCGTCCGGTACGCAATTAATTCAAGACTTGATTGAGGACGGTGAATACGCGGTCAAGAAATACGAACCCACCATGGACAAAATCATGCGGATGCATTCAGTCACCAGTGTAATCGAAAACGGTTTTGTTCATATCCCAGATAAGGCGCCATGGCTGGCTGAATACCTCCACGAACTAGCAACCTTTCCAAAGGGGAAATTCGATGATCAGGCTGATTCGACCTCTCAGGCCTTGGATTGGTTCAAAGAGTATTCTATGAATTCAGAGTACGGGGTACTGGAATATTACAAGAGAGAAATTGCAATGATGAAGATCGGAAGGCCGTCCTATAACCGATACTAATCGAAGTGAGACCCGCTGTTGCGGCTGGCAATGCGGGTCTTAATGCCAGATGCTAATCGTCAACCGGCTTGCTTCCGATCGGTGCCAAAGGATTAGGATAGCCAGCTGGATCGATCTCCTCTGGTGGGCCATCAATGCACTGGAAATCCTTTTCGATCATGATCCGCAGAGACCCACCTCCATGAAGTTTCTGGTCGTAATACAAGCCAATTTCTTCGTCGCGACTGACCCAGTTTCTTGCATCGACCGCCGGGACGGTCAACATGAGTTCGCCATTCTCAAATCGTACTGCTTCCGGCGAAGAGCCATTGAAAACCCGCAGGCCATACCGCAAGGCAGCAAGCCCCGGGAACTCGATTGTTTCTATAATCTCTTCTGTGTTTGCAAACTTCATTACCTCAGTTCGATTCAGCCGTAGCCGAACTGAGTTTGGCTTGAGGCGCAATTTCATCGGTGGTCTCCTGATTAGCACAGGGCAAAGTAAGCCCGATGCCCCCTAACCTACAACACCCATGCCCTGCTCCTCTGTCGCAATCTATTTGCCAAAATCCAATCGTCGCCAATTGAGTCCACTTGGGATCTAACGAACGAAATGAAGATCGTCGACCGTCAAGCTAACGTGGCTGTTGCGTCCATGGTCAGATATCCTTGCGGATCTGACGCCCACAATTTGCAGGTTTTCGCACACCTTTCGAATCGGCCGCTAACCACGAAATGCTCAATGTCTAGAACCGGTTTGACTGCTCGAAACGAGAACTTCGTGAGATTTAGATCCGGGAGATTGCGTCTGACTAAATCGAGCAAACAAATGGCAACCAAAGGTGCATGTACCACCAAGCCAGGATAACCTTCCTCTTCCATCGCATACCGTCTGTCGTAATGAATTCGATGACTATTAAAAGTCAGAGCTGAGAAACGAAACAGCAGAATCTCGTCTGGTTGGATCTTTCGGGACCAATCAGCATTCTCAGGTGCGGTTTGGAAGACCGAATTAAGTTCTCCACTCGGGGTTTTATCGCGGTAGACAATGTCCCATTCTTCGGTTAATGCAAGACGTCCACAGCTACTAATTTCATGGTACAACGTGACGAATACCAATTGACCGGAGCGTCCTTCCTTGTGGGCTACGTCCAAGATGCGTGAATTGCGGGTCACAAGATCGCCTACGCGAAGGGGATGATGCCAATGTGTCCGTCCTCCAGCGAACATCCGTCGCGGGAGCGGTACTGGCGGGAGAAACCCTCCGCGTCTCGCGTGCCCATCAGAATCGACTTCGGACCGCCTATGAAGTGGCAAGAAATACAACCAGTGCCAAAGTGGGGGTAGCGCTTCTCCGTCACGAGGAAAAGTATCCTCTCGATCAAGCGTTGCTGACAACGCTGCGATTGGCACATGAGCGATTTGATCCGACCGTAATTCGCTTTTGCCGACCCACTCCCGCAACCTTTGTATATTTACGTTCTGACCCATCCGTCTACCTTCTCCGAAGCATTCCAATATGCCTATAAGGCGGTCCAACCAGAAAGTACTTGGCCTTTATCAATTCGAGCAGATCAAATCGGATCCCAAGAGAAAACGTCCGTAGTGCAGACGCGTGGATAACAACTCGAGTATATGGTTCACAGTCGCGCGACGATATTCTTTATTGTCCATCCGCTCGATATTTCTCGACCAAACGTCGCGCTATGATCAAACGTTGCAGTTCGCTCGAGCCACCAGCAATCGCAACCACCGGTGCGTCCCGATAGTAGCGCTCCACGGGAAAATCCTTCGAGTATCCGTTGCCACCTAGAATTCGCATGGCCTCCAAACTAGCCCGAACAGCCGTCTCGCCGGCAAACAGCTTGGCCATCCCGCACTCCAAGTCACACCTTTCGCCGCGATCTTTTTTTTCGGCGGCGGAGTAGGTGAGCAGTCGTGAAGCCTCGATTTCGGTGGCCATATCGGCTAGTTTGATTTGTATGGTTTGCCGTTCGACGATTGGTTTGCCGAAGGTCACGCGACGCTGGGCATATCGAATGGCCTCCTCAAATGAAGCGCGCGCGACCCCTAGTCCGCGGGCCGCCAGGTTAATTCGTTCGCTTTCCAGTCCGGTCATGACCTGCCGAAAGCCCTCGCCTTCCTTGCCTCCGATCAGGTTTCCGACGGGCACCGGAGAATTATCGAAATGCACCTCGCAAGTCTCCAGACCTTTGTAACCAAGTTTTTCGATATCGCGGCCTATGGCAAAGTGTGTCTGCGTCTTATCCACAAGAAAAGCGCTCATGCCCTTGTAAACGGGACGCACCGCAGTATCGGTCTTTGCCAACAGCAAAAAGATTTCTGCATGGCGCGCGTTGGTAATCCACATCTTGGAACCGCTGATGAGATAGATTCCCCCGTCGCGAGTGGCCGTGGTTAGGATACTTTGCAGGTCCGTTCCAGCACCGGCTTCCGAAAGGCAGATGGCCCCGCGGCGCTTTCCCTGGGCCAATACCGGCAGAAACCGTTCTTTTTGCTGGCTACTGCCGAATGCGGTCACGACATGGCACAGTACTAGGTGAGTACTCAGGATTCCGGATAGCCCCAACCATCCCCGAGCCAGTTCTTCGAGGATCATAGCCTGTGTCGTGTAATCCAATCCGCTGCCCCCGTATTGCTCCGGTACATTCAGCCCAAAGAGTCCCATGTCGCACATGGCGTCCACAAACGTCTGCGGATATTCGTCGCGATGC
The DNA here is from genome assembly GCA_963714785.1 of uncultured Acidobacteriota bacterium. Classification (GTDB taxonomy): domain Bacteria; phylum Acidobacteriota; class Terriglobia; order Acidiferrales; family UBA7541; genus Palsa-295. The sequence goes on along the minus strand of CAVQQE010000009.1, from coordinate 82,690 downwards.
TCCATGGCCGAGGCGGTCGGAATGACCTTGCGTTCTACGAATCGGCGAACCGTCTGTACGATCAGTTTTTGCTCGTCGCTCGCTCGGTTCACGTGCCCTCTCTGACTTTTCACGGACGAGGCGTTGACCTCGGATCCACTCTCTGCGACCGTTACGATACGCTGCCTAACATGCCTCAGCGAGGCAATTCGTTTTCTTGAAACCGCGCTTTAGCATTTCGCTAAGATAGACGTTCCACTCGACCTGTGTCGACAAGCACAAGCCGTCATTTGCCACAAAACTTTACTGGTCTACCATAACAACTAGATTACTTGCCGAGTTTTCAATAGCGAGAGAGCGCCATCGTCATAGCCAAGTTCACGAAGGATGACGTCTGTGTGCTCGCCAAGAGCCGGAACAGCGTCCATGCGCGGTGAATACTGATTGCTTATTCCAGGCGGCAGGGGACTGCAGATCAACCCGGCCTCGGTGTCTATCTTAACCCACCGCTTTCGCGCCTTGAGCTGGGAATGTTCCCATACGTCATGCATATCATTCAGCTGTGCACTCGCGATGTGAGCACGGCTAAGTCGCTCGGTGACTTCCTCTCCGCTCAGTTTTGAGAAAACTTCGCAAATTATCGCGCTGAGTTCCTGTCGGTTGGCCGTGCGGTTCGAATTGGAAGAGAAGCGGGGCTCAATGGCAAGTTGCGGCTGGTTCAGCACCTTCTCACAAAAGGTCGCCCATTCTCGTTCGTTCTGGACTCCCAAAATGACCGTTCGGCCATCGCGCGAAGGGAACAACCCATAAGGATAAATTGTCGCGTGGTCGGCCCCTGTACGAGGCGGAGGGCCGGCGTCTTCAAAGGCGTAATACAGGGGATATGCCATCCACTCAACCATGCTTTCGAGCATGGATACATCAATCCGGCTGCCTCGTCCCGTCTTACCCCGGTGGATTAGCGCAGCAAGAATATTTGAATATGCGTACATCCCGGCGGCGATATCAGCTATTGAGTTGCCGGCCTTGGCGGGTGCCTTTTGCGAACCAGTAATAGAAAGAAATCCAGATTCGCCTTGAATCATCAGATCGTAGGCCTTTTTCGCGCGATATGGACCGTCAGATCCATAGCCAGAAATGTCGCAAACAATGAGTTTCGGATTCTTATTGCGCAACCTCTCGTAGGACACGCCAAGTCGTTCCGCGGCCCCAGGTGCGAGATTTTGCACCAGCACGTCGGAGATATTTAGAAGCTTAATCAGAATTTCAGCAGCTTCTGGACTCTTCAGGTTAAGCGTCAGACTCTCTTTCGAGCGATTGCACCATACAAAGTGGGATGCAAGACCGTGTACACGTTCGTCATAGTGCCGCGCAAAATCGCCGGTGCCGGGTCGTTCGACTTTTATTACACGCGCACCCAGATCGGCCAACTGGCGTGTACAGAATGGCCCGGAAATGGCATGTTCGAGAGCCAGAACAGTTATTCCATCTAGAGGACGCAAGTGGCTCTCCTTCTTGAAGCGGTAAAGGCTCAGGAACGTCCCCAATCAGAATGAACGGGGCAGGCCGAGTATGTGCTCCGCCACATAAGACAAGATCAAATTAGTTGAAACGGGTGCGACCTGATAAAGCCGAGTTTCGCGGAATTTGCGCTCAACATCGTATTCGCAAGCAAAACCGAACCCGCCATGAAACTGCAAGCAAACATTGGCAGCTTCCCAGGACGCAGCAGCAGCAAGCAGCAGTGCCATGTTGGCCTCGGCGCCGCAGGGCTTTTTGTTGTCGAACAATTCGCATGCCTTGAAGCGCATCAGATCGGCCGCTTGGACGTTGACGTACGCCCGAGCAATAGGGAATTGAACGCCCTGGTTCTGCCCGATTGGCCGGCCGAACACGGTACGCTCACAGGCGTACTTGGTCACTTTGTCTAAAAACCAGTGGCCATCGCCAACACATTCGGCTGCAATAAGCGATCGCTCGGCGTTCAGGCCGTCAAGGATATACTTGAACCCTTTACCTTCCTCGCCTATCAGGTTCTCTACAGGGACCTCCAAATTGTCGAAAAACAATTCATTTGTTTCATGGTTTACCATATTCAAGATGGGCCGTACGGTGATGCCTTTGCCTATGGCCGTGCGTAAGTCAACGAGAAAGATTGACAGTCCCTCGGACTTCCTTTTCACTTCATCCAGAGGAGTGGTCCGCGCCAGCAGAATCATCAGGTCGGAATGTTGCACACGCGATATCCAGACCTTCTGGCCACTCACTACATAGCGGTCCCCCTTCTTGACAGCTCTCGTCTGGATCTTAGTGGTGTCAGTGCCGGTGGTTGGTTCGGTCACCGCCATGGCCTGAAGTCTCAGTTCACCGCTCGCGATTTTCGGGAGGTACTTACGCTTCTGCTCTTCCGATCCGTGTTTCAGTAGCGTGCCCATGTTGTACATCTGGCCGTGGCAAACGCCGGAATTACCTCCGGAACGATTTATCTCTTCCATGATCACGGAAGCCTCGGCCAAACCCAACCCCGAGCCGCCGTATTCCTCAGGAATCATTGCAGCCAGCCAACCCGCCTTTGTGAGCGCGTTTACAAATTCTTCGGGATAACCCCGCAGCTCATCAATTCGACGAAAATATTCCGCAGGGAACTCTGAGCAAAGTTCACGCAGGGCGCGACGCAAGTCTTTGTATTCGCCGACTGCAGCCACCAAGCATTCCTTTCTCGCGAGCTAAAGACAGAGCAACTGTCCTTAGAGCTTAATCTAAGCGCCGTGTAACAAAGAGCTCAGCTCATCTTTCATACAACTCCATTACGACGCAGTGTTTCGAAATCCTTTCGGCTTCTTCCAAGAATCTCCGACAAGATATTTTCTGTGTGCGCTCCGAGGTCAGGCGGTGGCACTTCATACGATAATGGGGTTCGTGAAAAATGAATGGGACTACCGATGAGCCGCACCGGACCGTGATCGCCAGGGAATTCGACAATTAGCCTTTGGGCATCGCCTCGCGGATCGCTGAACACTGCATCCATGGTGTTGATCGGTCCAGCTGGTACGCCGTTCTTGTCGAAGTCCGCCAGCCATTCGCTTGTGTCCTTTTGCAGCAGACGCGCTGAGATCAAAGGCAAAAGACTCTTGCGGTTCCGAACGCGCTGGGCGTTTACCTGAAAACTCGGATCGTTCGCCAAATGGGTCATGCCGAGTACCTCCGAAAAACGTGCAAATTGCGAATCATTCGCGACGGCGACGATCATTCGTCCATTGCGCGTCTCAAAATCCTGATAGGGGACAATATTTGGGTGCGCGTTGCCGTGTCGTGCTGGAACCGTTCCCGTAGCCAAGAAATCCGCTGCTTGGTTGGCGAGAGTTGCGATCTGGACGTCGAATAAGGCGAGTTCGATGTACTGGCCCAATCCACTGCGCTCGCGCTCATGCAAAGCTCCGAGAATCGCACACGCAGCATACACGGCCGTTAGTAGGTCCGCGACTGCCATGCCAGACCTTATTGGTGGACCGCTGGGCTCACCAGTAATGCTCATCAGGCCGCTCATCGCTTGCACAACCAGATCGTAGCCCGGTCGTTCACGATTTGGGCCGGACTGTCCAAACCCTTTAATCGAACAGTAAAGGAGTCGAGGATTGCGGGGGGATAGATCAGAGTAATCGAGTCCGAGCTTTGCCAGACTGCCTGCCTTGTAGTTTTCAACGAGAATATCTGATTTTTCCGCCAGCTCCCGGACGAGTTCCTGGCCTTCGGGCTCGGCTAAATTAATTGTGATTGAGCGTTTGCCGCGGTTCGTGGAAAGGAAGTATATGCTGTTATTCGAATTGTTTTCGCTGGAATAAACGGAAGGAGGGAAACCACGAGTATCGTCACCGCATAAGGGTCGTTCAACCTTGATGACATCAGCGCCCATGTCAGCAAGAGCCTGTGTCGCCCAAGGGCCAGCGAGAACCCGCGTAAGATCGAGAACGCGTATACCTTTTAAGACGCCAGTCATAACGTCACGCTTTTGTTACGGACACGTAGCCGTTCGGCAATCGATCTGACAAGGCTATGGTCTAAGCTAACCAGAAACCGTGAGTAGATGAATGCATCAAGCCAATTCAGTCACACCGCTTAAACATCCGTAATGCCAATTTAGTGTTCAAAATATATGCGGCTGGCCGCACATCGCAATTTGTATTTCTCAAACACAGCTTTCGTGGGTGACTAAGAGTGTTCCGACACTATCGTCAGTTTTCCGTCGAACTAATCACTGAGTTGGAGACTTCAAAGAGGCGCACGACGTGGAAAAATACATACGAGTTAGCGCTGCCGTTCGCGGCCGTCGATGATCAGCAATTCAACGAGTTCTCTTGCAAATGAAGGCAGTAATTCGAACCTGCGCAAACAGATTTTCAAGTTCCGGGCCGCCCAAGGATCCGTTAAGTGAATGATCCGTATCGGCATCTTCCGCGCGTACCGTCGCGCGGCCGACTCAGGCAGTACTCCGATCCCGATATTAGCTTCGACCATACGGCACATTGCTTCAAAGTTCCCCACTTCTATACGGAGTTTGATCTGCTTGCCAACCAGATCGGCAAAATGACCTAGAAATGAATGGATTGCACTTGCTTGTGCCAGACCCACATAGTCGAATTCAAGTGTTTTAACGAAGTCGATCTCTTTGCAATTCGCCAGAGGGTGAGAGCGCGCCGTGGCAACAACAAGGCGATCTCGCCGATATGGAAGCACTTCAAGCCCTTGCGTACGTACATTGCCCGCAACAATGCCGATGTCGGTGCGTCCGTCGCCCACGGCATGTACGATGTCCTCACTCAAGCGCTCACGGAGGTCCACATTGACATCTGGATGAGTACTCAAATACTTCCGTAACACGGCAGGAAGAAATTCGGTAATAGCCGTAGTATTGGCAAGAATGTGCAAATGGCCCTTTACACCGAGCGCATATTCTTGCCAATCTGCTCGCAATTTTTCTAATTGTTGTAAGACTAGTCGGCCGTGATGTAAGAAGGCTTGCCCTGCTGGAGTGAGCGTGACGCCGCTGCTTGCGCGGTATAGCAATTTAACACCTAGTTTATTCTCGATGTTCTTGATCCGCGTACTCGCAGAGGGTAGAGATATGTGAGTCTGTAAGGCGCCATGAGTCATGCTGTTTGTCTCTGCGATATTTACAAAAAGTCTGATATCAAACAGATCGAAGTGCATATCCATTTGCGCAATTTTGGTCAAAAACGGTCTTAACGTCGGCGCGCAGCGATAGGCGCCCGTCGTTCTCCCTTGCCTTCAGATAAGTTTGAATCATTCTTGCCGCAACTCTGGATCATTGTGCATATTCCCGCTGCATTTTCGCGTGAACTCCAAATCGCCCACAGCCATGGCAGCTTCTTACCTCGAAGATTCATCACCGTTCGATGCTCTGATTCAATAACGTGTTGATACCGAGAGCGCCCTCAATCATTCTCGATATGGCCACAACAGAGTGTTACTTTATCGCGCCCGCATTTCTGAGGACCGCAACTTCCGCTTCGCAATAGCCGACTTCCGCTAACACCTGATCAGTCTGCGCTCCGATCGCCGCTACTGGACCGGGCGTTGCCGTTTTGGAGCGACTAAAACGGGGTGCCGGAGCCGGCTGAAAATATCCGCTCACGTCGACGAATACATTGCGACTCACATTGTGAGGATGCCGAGGTGCCTCACTCATTGAAAGAACAGGCGCAAAGCAGGCATCAGTGCCTTCCAGCAAAGCGCACCATTCATTCCGTGTCTTCGCTAGGAAAATAGCCTTCAACTTTTGTTCCATCTCCGGCCAATGCGCCCGGTCTTCCTGGCGAACCACAAATGATTCTTCAAGGCCGATCCTCCGTGCCAATTCCGCGAAAAACTTGCGTTCGATGGCGGCGATCGATATATATAGACCGTCGCGCGTCTCATAGACGCCGTAATATGGAGCCCCGCCGTCCAGAATGTTCTCACCCCGTTCCTTCCATAGCCCTGCTGCCTTGCGCCCATAGAACACAGACATCAAAGATGCTGCACCCTCAACCACCGCTGCATCGATGATTTGTCCCTCACCCGACTGCTGTCTTTCAAAGAGCGCCGAGACGATTCCGAAAGCGAGATAAAGAGCGCCTCCCCCGAAATCTCCAATAAGGTTTAGGGGCGGTATCGGTGGCCCATTTCTAGGACCCATCGCATGTAGTGCGCCAGTGAGAGCGATGTAGTTGAGATCATGGCCGGCTGCATTCGCAAGCACGCCATCCTGGCCGAATCCTGTCATGCGTCCGTACACAAGTCGTGGGTTTCTCGAACGACAAATCTCCGGGCCGACACCAAGGCGCTCCATGACGCCCGGGCGGAATCCTTCGATCAGAACATCCGCACGGTCGATTAGGCGCAGGACGATTGTACGCCCTTGAGATTTCTTGAGATTGACCGCGATCAAGCGTTTGCCTCGATTCGTGACTTCAAACTGAGACTCGCTTGGAGTCCCCAGACCGCTCGCTTCGGTTCGTTCGACACGCACTACATCGGCGCCTAGATCAGCAAGCAACATTCCGCACATCGGTCCAGGACCAATTCCTGCTAGTTCAACGACTCGTATGTTCTTGAGGGGACCCATCACGCGTACCCAGTCTCGATTCCTGACCTTAAGATTAATGTACAAGCACTAGATTCTCATCGCTTCTGCTGATTGACGGTCGCCAAAATGGACTCGGCCTTGACAAACAACGGACGATCAACCATTTTCCCATCTACACAAATTGCCTCGCCATGCGCTTTCGCAGCTGCCTCCATCACACGTCTTGCCCATGCTTCTTCCTCAGGGCTTGGTCTAAAGCACTCATTTACCACGCTCACTTGCTTAGGGTGTATACACAACTTTGCGCCGAAACCGAGGCGCTTGGAACGCAGTGTCCGGTCGCGTAGTTGTTCACTTGAATCAATTTCTGTAGTGACTCCATCTACCGGTGCTTGAATTCCTGCGATGCGCGAAATCAGGACAAGCTGGGAACGGAAATACAAGAGTTCTTCTTCATCACCGCCGATGCCAAGATCACATTGGAAATCGATTGAGCCAAACATCAATCGTTGAACCTGCCGGGTACTTGCCAGGGCAGATGCGTTTGAAAACCCTCTTGCTGTTTCGATCATTGGCAGAATAGGTGTGGTCGCGCCGATTCTCTCGTTGAGGAAAAAAATGTCTTCAATGTTCTCAGCTTTCGGGAGCACGACACCCACGACAGCGTCCTTCCGACACAAGACAACGTCATCGTGGAACCATTCGCTCTGGGCGCCATTCACGCGAATCATCACAGGATGAGGAGCTGCTGACAACCAAACGGCGACGGACTCGCGAGCTGCAACTTTTTCTGCCGGGGATACAGAATCCTCCAAATCAATGATCACTACGTCAGGAGCAGCCGCCCAAGCCTTCGCAAACCGATCTGGACGATTACCTGGTACAAATAGGTAGGAGCACGCTGTAGGCTCAGACATTTAACACCTCGAAAAAATGAAGCACCTTTCATCTATCCGTGCGCAACGAATCTTAAACCCGCCAACGTACCCCAAATTTAGTGACATCCGACATTTTTTCTTGACAATCAGTGAATATTGTATACGATATGCACCCGAACAAGCAGTTCTGCAAGTGAGTCTTTCAGCCCCAGTGCGACCCCCAGGGGGACGAGCCGAAGATGGAGCCTGAAGCATGACCTACGTCGGACAACGATTACTCCGCAAGGAAGATTACAGAATCCTGACAGGGCATTCTCGGTTTGTGGCAGATATGAAACTCCCCGGAATGCTTTACGGCAAAATCCTACGCAGTCCGTTCGCGCACGCTCGTATTCGAAGCATTGACAAGCGGAAAGCGGAGCAGTTGGAAGGTGTCGCGGCTGTGCTCGTAGGTGAAGATATAAAGGATACCGTGAGCGCCTGGGGACAGATTGCGACAGGCTGGCCTGAGGGAGATCACCGAGCTTTGACCGTAGGCAAAGTTCGATTCGTAGGGGACGAGGTTGCGGTCGTTGCGGCAAGCAGTCCTTACATTGCGATGGATGCTTTGGAATTGATTGATGTGGATTATGAAGAATTACCGGTCTACGTCGATCCAGAGATAGCCATGCAGCCAGGGGCGGGACTCATCCATGAGGAACTAGCAGCTAAGGGATTTATAGAAGGTAATATTATGTGGAGATACAAGCTGCGGGCGGGTGATATCGAGGAGGCGGCCAAGCACGCCGATATAACCGTTTCTGGAAGGTTTTACACGAATCGCCCCGTTTGCAATGCATTGGAGCCGCACGGCTGCCTCGCCAGTTATGATCCATACAACGACAAACTAACTCTTTGGTCCTCCACGCAGGTGGCTCATCTCATTCGCGATAGTTTATCTGAGGTGCTACGGCGTGCTGCCAATAGTATACAAGTCATAGTAGAAGACATGGGCGGCGGCTTCGGCTCAAAAGCTGACCTTTTTTCTCACGAGGTACTTGCATCTTACCTCTCGTTGATTACCAAGCGTCCCGTGCAAATCATTCTCGATCGTTCGGAGGTGCTCGCAGCAACTACATCTCGCTGCGCGCAAATACACTATGCAGAGCTAATGGTGAAACGGGACGGAAGCTTCATCGGGTTTCGAGACAAAATTATACAGGACCAAGGCGCATATTGCAGTTGGGGTAACCAAGTGCTCCAAATTGGCCCTCACACAGGATTGCTGCCTTACAAGATTCCCAATGTCTGGGTGGATGGGATTGATGTCTATACTAACAAGATTCCGGGGGGCGCGTATCGGGCGTTTGGTGTGCCTCAAACAGCCTTCGTCAGAGATTCTCTTGTACATATGGCATCGGTCAAGCTTGGAATTCCCCCGGAAAAGTTGATGTTGAAGAACACGGTGAAGGGTGCCGAATGCCCATACACGATGCCCTGCGGCCAGGAAATTGACAGCACTGGAATCGACAAATGTATCGAGAAGGTGATAGCGGAGGTGGCTCGCCTAAAGTGGAGAGAGAACCTTAAACCCTATCAAGGGATTGGATTTGGGACGACAGTGAAACATAGCAGTGGACGGCATCCTCAAATCGATACCGATTATGACTCCGTGAGAGTGCGAGTTGAAACCGACGGAACCGTGACGGTGTTCACCAGTTGCTGTCCCCATGGACAGGGCCAGGAAACTACACTCGCGCAAATTTGCGCCGATGGTCTCGGTGTCAGCTTCGACAAAGTCCGGGTCCACGGCGGCGATTCCGACGGACCCCATGGCCTTGGCACGTACGGTAGCCGCACCATGGCGATCACGGGAACTGCGCTGAAACGAGCCTGCGATGTTATTCGCCGAAAACTAGGGCAGGTTGCTGCTTTCAGACTGGAGGTTGGCGACAGCGACTTGGAATTTGGCGAGGATTCGGTCTGGGTTAAGGGAGTACCGAGCAAGAAGATATCGGTCCTAGAGATAGCGGTTCTCTGCCACTTTCATTCGCACGATCTCCCACCTGGAATGGAAGCCGGACCGATTGAGGCGGTTGCTTCTTATGATTCTCCGACTGGTCGGCCGAACAAAGATGGTCAGGGCAATTTCGTGCCAACCTACTGTGGGGCGGCTGGTGCAGGTCTAATCCAGGTCGATCCTGGCACTGGCAAGGTAACAATTCTGGACTACGTCATGGCAGATGATCCTGGCGTTGCAATCAACCCCATGATTGTCGAGGGGCAACACCAAGGATCCGTAGCATTCGCTCTTGGCCAGCCGTTAGGCGAAGGCTTGGTTTACGATAATGATGGACAGCTCCTCAATGGAAACTACCGCGATTACTACATTCCACTGGCGACAGATGTGCCTGATCTTAGCAAGCTATACGACTGCGGCGTACCGTCGCTGGTCACGGCCCTTGGGCAAAAGGGAGCGGGAGAGTCCGGCAATGTGCCGCCATTCCCCATTATTGCAAATGGAATATACGAAGCGATCGGAATACGTTTCACGGAGTTGCCCATCACGCCAGATAAAATTCTGTTGGCAATGAAAACAGCCAAAGCCAAGACACCCTAATGCACTTAACCGGATTGCCGACGTGCCAATAGCAAAAATTAACGGGGCCAGTATGTATTACCGTGTCGACGGACAGGGTGATCCCGTGCTCTTTATTATGGGCACCGGGCTTTCTCATAAGCTTTGGGAATCGCAGGTTCGTGCTTTTGAAACAAAGTATCGCTGTGTGCGGTACGACAATCGTGGCACGGGTAAAACAGAAAAGACCCGCGATGCACATTCAATCCGCCAATACGCCAATGATGCAAATGCCTTGCTGGAGTATTTGGGAATACAGAAGGCTCATGTTATCGGGTGGTCGCTTGGTTCTGCGATCGCTCAGGAACTCGCGATCAACCATCCCTCGAAGGTAGGGTCACTTGTTCTTATTTCTACCTGGTGCCGGCCCTATCCCTTTTTGAGGCGAAGACTGGAAGTACAAATTGGGATTGCGAAAACCGGTAATCAAAGACTCTTGGGAGAGTTCTCGGTCATGCATTTGTTCAGACCGGATTACATAGATGCAGCGGATCAGAAGATAACGCGATTTCAGCGGAAGTATCTCGAAGGCAAAACCCGAGCCCCCATGGAGACGCTCATCGCTCATTACAAGATGGACATCAAGCACGATACCTCCGCTAGGTTATCGAGGATATGTGTTCCGACCCTGGTCCTAGGGGGAGCAGAGGATCAATTGGTGAGGCCAAGTTATCAGGAAGAAGTACATCGGCGGATTGCGGGATCAGAACTGCACTTAATACCGAAAGCAGATCATATGGCTCTTACGCTCGTTCCTGATCAGATCCAGCATGCCGCAATGGACTTTCTGGAGCGGAACTTTGAGAAGCAATTTAAGGCCAGCGGCGGAGCGGCTTAGCTAGCTAGTCCCAAGGGGAAGCCGGATGAACTTTGAAAAAGAGTTTGTGCTGAAGAAACCGATCGAGAAAGTGTGGCAGTTTATCGTTAATCCGCAGACCATGGCCCCATGCATACCTGGCGTCGAGTCGGTCGAGACCCTAGATGCAACTCACTATCAGGCCAAAGTTAAGGTTACCGTCGCTTTTGTCTCTGCCAACTTCCTGCTGAATGTGGAGATTCTCGAACGCCGCGACCCGTCGTTTCTGAAGAGTAGGATCAAGGGGAAAGACAGCGGGATCGGCAGCTCGATTAGCGCGGAGACCACGTTGGAACTTTCTTCTATATCAGAACAAGAAACGCGAGTGAAGTATGGCGCTAACTTCGTGTTCACAGGCCAAGTAGCGAGCTTGGGGCGTTCCATTATGCAGGCTAAGACGGAGGAGCAGACAACACTGTTCGTCAACAATCTGCGCCGCAACATAGGCGAGGAAGGCGAACACGCAGACGAAGTGAAGAAAGTAGGTGTGGGCCAGATGGCTCGTATGTTGGCCCACGACTTGGGTGCTGCGGTCAAGGATCGGCTTGCCTCCGGCGACGCGAGAAAAGAGGAGGACCGATGAGAAGCTTCGAATATCTTAGGCCGACAAGTCTTGATGAAGCCGTGGGGCTAATGGCCAAGTACGGACCAAGAGCTCGAGTTCTGGCGGGTGGACAATCGCTGCTCAACATGATGAAGCTGAGGATTGCCAGTCCCGAGTACCTCGTGGACCTCTGCGAACTGGAAGATCTAACAACGGCGGCGGTCGAGTCCACAAACCGCTTGCGCATTGGAGCCATGGTGACCTATCACCAGCTACAGACTTCCGGTTTGCTGAATCCGGCTTATGGTGTGGTGTCGGATGCTCTCGAGGTAATTGCGGACGAGCAAGTGCGCCACGTGGGGACGTTGGGTGGTTCCTGTTGTCAGGCCGATCCGCATGGTGACACTCCCAATGTCGTGGTGGCGCTGGGCGCGGAAATGGAGGTGGCCAGTAGCAAAGGAAGGCGCACGATCCCTGCCCGTCAGTTTTTTACCGGATTGCTGCAGACGGCAGTCAACAGTGACGAAATACTAATCAATATCTACCTACCGGCACCGCGAGAGTCCACTGGCAGCGCCTATGAGAAATTTTCATGGCGGAAGGGCGATTACGCGATCATCTCAGCCGCGAGTGTCCTTACTCTCGAAGGCGGAGGGAAATGCGGACAAGCCAGCATCGTAATCGGCTCGGCCCTTCCACATCCGTTCCTGCTAGAACGGGCAACCAACGCATTAGTTGGGAAGCAAGTGACCTTCGAGCTTATTGGCAAAGTGGCAGATGCTGCTTTTGAGGAAGTTGAGCCAGAAGATGATCCTCTCTACGGCTCGTCTGAGTACAAAAAGGAACTGGTTCGCACTTTGACCGAGCGCAGCCTCTTGGCCGCGTGGAAACGTGCGCAACAAGAAGCTAATTAGGAGAATGCATATGCCCAATATCTCCGTGAAGATCAATGGAAAACAATACAAGGGTACAATCGACCCACGCACGTTACTTCTTGACTTCATTCGCGATCACGCGGAGTTGACCGGTTCCAAACGCGGCTGCAACGAAGGGAAGTGCGGCGCTTGCACTGTCATACTCGATGGTCTGACCGTCAAGTCTTGCAATCTTCTGGCCATGCGCGCGCACAACAAGGAGGTCCTAACAATTGAGGGTCTTGCTGAAGATGGGCGCCTGAACCCCTTGCAGCAGGCATTCCACGAGAACCACTCCCTCCAGTGCGGCTTCTGTACGGCCGGCTTTCTGATGTCGGCGACGTTTCTCCTCGGCCACAACCCAAACCCTAACGATTTCGAGACGCGAGATGCCATCCACGGGAATGTTTGTCGCTGCACAGGGTACCAAAAGATTGTTGAAGGCATCCAAGCGGCGGCTGGGAAACTTCGGCAAGCTGAGCAACACGCCAAAGCCGTTTAAATTTAACCGGGGCCGTGCGCAAGGGTTTTGGTTATGACGGATGGAATCCAGAAAATCGAAGCATTGATGCAGAAACATGGGTATGTCTGTGAACGTTCTATTGCAACTTCTCTTTATCTTCTTCTCGAGCTAAAGAAACCGATCCTAATCGAAGGTCCTGCGGGTGTAGGCAAGACGGAGACTGCAAAGACCCTGGCAAGCATTCAAAACACTGAATTAATCCGTTTGCAGTGCTATGAGGGCTTGGATGTCTCTACCGCTTTGTATGAATGGAATTATCAAAAACAGATCCTTCGGATTCGGCTGGAAGAGAGTGCGATTCGGTCGATCGACGAGAAGCAGGATTTGATATTCAGTGAGGCATTTCTACTGAAACGTCCTCTTCTGCGTTCTATCACTGATCCAAATCGAAGCCCAGTACTGCTGATTGATGAAGTCGATCGGGCGGACGAGGAATTCGAAGCTTTCCTTCTGGAGGTCCTCTCTGATTTCCAGGTGACTATTCCGGAACTAGGCACGATTAAAGCCGTTCATCCTCCTCTCGTGATCATCACTTCGAATCGTACTCGCGAACTGAGCGACGCGCTGCGCCGGCGATGTCAATACTTGTGGATCGACTACCCAAGTTTCGAGAAAGAACGCGCAATCATCCAGATGAAACTGCCCGAAATTGGTCCTTTACTGGCAACTCAGATTTCGCTCTTTATGCAAAAGCTTCGTGGTAAGAATTTTTTGAAGCGCCCGGGAGTGGCGGAGACTTTAGACTGGGGCGCAACTCTCCTACTACTCCATAAGGACTGGCTTGACCGTGAAACTGTTGAATCTACTCTAGGCTTTATCCTCAAGGACATTCACGACCTCGAACGAATGCGGGGGAGCGAGCTGGATGAGGCACTGTCTGAAGTGGAGCGTTCATCGTCATGACAGTTGATCCCACGAACAATTTGGCCTTGGAGCCGCTGGGTTTTAGAAGATGGCTAGCTGCGGAGCGTCGGGGATCTTTCACAGAGAACCTGATTGAGTTCTGCTCTTCGCTCCGAGAGCGTGGCTTCAGCGTCGGCCCCGGGGACATATCGGACGCATTGCGCGCCGCGTCCATTACAGACCTGGGTGATTGGCAGGAATTTTACTTAGTTCTCAAAAGTCTGTTTCCCTCTCGTTACGAAGAATTGTCTGTTTTTGAGAATCTCTTTCATTCTTTTTGGACAGGCTGGCGCGAAAGCGAGCGTTTTGCCCAGCCGCTTTTCGGAGCCGCGCAGGAGCGGCCGCGAGAGGCCCGCGAAAGATCGCATTCGTCTGGAGCGGAGCGACGCAGTGACCAAACTGACACACGAGCTGCAGACACTCCCAGAACAGACTATCGGGCTCCGATGGCAACATTCAGCCCTGAGGAGTCGCTTTCGGGACGATTTTTTGCTTCGATTGACCCGCAGGAACTGCGTGATCTTGAGAGGCCGCTGCGAAGACTCAGAAGACAACTGTGGAGCAAGCCGATCCGGCGAACCCACATAACCAAGAAGGGGCATTTGATCGATATTCGTAGAACTATGCGTCGCAGCGTCCGCTTTGGAGGTGAAGTCCTTACCTTGTCCAAACGGAAGCGCAGAATTGGCCGGCTCAATCTGGTTATGCTTCTCGACGTGAGCCGCTCTATGGACGTGTACTCCAGCTTTCTTTTGAAATTAGTCTATTCCCTGCACAGATTTCGGGGTAGGACGGAGTCGTTTGTGTTCGGCACGGATCTGAAGCGAGTTACTCCCTATCTTCGAATTGGCGATGTAAATCTTGCACTGCTGGAGCTTTCGGAACAGGTCCCGTTTTGGTCAGGAGGTACACGTATTGGGCATAGCTTCCGCATGTTTAATTCGCACTATGCACCCAGAATGCTGACTAATCGGACCGTGATGATCATTTTGAGCGACGGATTGGATGCTGAGAATGCGGAGCTGGTGTCATATGAACTAGGTGTGATGAAGCAAAAGATTGGTAAGTTGATTTGGTTAAATCCATTGATTGAGACGCCAGGGTATCAGCCTTTAGCAGGAAGCATGGCGGCAGCGCTGCCATTTATTGACGTTTTTACATCGGTCAAGGGTCTAACTGGTCTCTGAGATCGGTACGCTGATCGGCCGACACATTAACAACAGAAGATAGGAACATCGTGTACGCGGACTTGGTTCGAGATCACTACAAGAACCCTCGAAACGTTGGCAACGTATCCGATCCGTCGGGTAAAGCGCTCGTAAGGAGTCCGTTTGACAGTGACACTGTCCTTGTAACGCTGAGGGTTGTTGACGGAGTGATTGAGGATATCAAGTTCAAATGTTCGGGTTGTCCGGTTGCTATTGCTTGTTCTTCTATAGCGACAGAGATGGTAAAGGGCAAGTCAGTCGAGGACGCATACGGAATCTCCAAGGAGGGCGTTGCCGAGGCTCTTGGTGGCATTCCCGAATACAAAATGATGTGCAGTAATCTGGCTCCGGATGCAATCAGAATGGCTATCGACAACTGGAGATCGATTTCCGGAGCTGAACACAGCGGAGTTCCGACAAGTTGACGAATTGGGGGACACAACAATGTATGCCGAGGTGTATCGCATAGCTAAGGAAATGGAGTCTAGGAAAACTCCGTTCGCCATTGCTACGGTGATTCGTGTCGAAGGCTCATCATCGGCCAAATCTGGCTCGAAGGCTATTATCGACAGTCGGGGGACGGTAATAGCCGGTTGGGTCGGTGGCGGATGCGCAGAGGCTGCGGTTCGGGCAGAAGCGCAGAAGTGCATCTTAGAAGAACGAACAGCAATCCTGACTCTCGACTTGACGGACGAGGTGTTGGGGGTAGGCATGCCTTGTGGGGGCAAAATGGATATCTTTATTGACCCGTTCTTACCTACACCAGAGTTGCTGATTATTGGACATAGTCGTATCGCGGAGATGCTGGCAACCTTGGGTCAGCTGCTTCATTTTTCGGTAATTGTGAGTGATCCTTCCGCAGATCGAAAGTTATTTCCCACGGCCGATCGTCTGGTTACAGATGACATGGACTTTAGTCAAACGCCGCTCGGCCCTAACTCGTTTGTTGTGATCGCAAGTCAGCACAAGAATGATCACATCTGGATCAAGCGGGCTCTCGAGGACGATGCCGCCTACATTGCCCTAGTTGCCAGCCGCAAGCGCTCCAAACTAGTGTTGGAATACGCCCAATCAGCGGGCGTTTCGGAAGAAAAGCTCAGTCGCGTGCGTGCCCCGGCCGGGCTGGAAATAGGGGCTCGCGAACCAGAGGAGATTGCGCTCAGTGTTATGTCTGAAATCGTCTCCGTACGACGCGGCGCTGCGACCGGCACTCTCTCGAAGTCGGGGAAAAATAGCGAAGCATCTACGCTGACAGAGAAGACTGCCCCGCGATGCGGAACGTAGCGCATCCTGCAGCGGTGACGGAGCGAAGTCAGCCGCCATCTTCAGCGGGTCGCTTTTAAGTACTGATGATTGGGTTCCCTGGGGCTAAGTTTATTCTTGACAGACCAAGAATACTGTATACGATATACGACCGTTGAAGGAGGTGAGTATTTCCGATGGCAGACGTAACTATGGGCAGTGGAAGTCCTATGCCGGACAGCTTTCGAATCAGCGATGACTACCGAACCATGCAGCAGTTAGTTACCGACAAGATTCGGACGGCAGTACTCGACGGCACATTCAGGCCTCATCAAAAACTGAACCAGGCAATGTTGGCGCAGAAGCTACAAGTGAGCCGCATTCCTACGCGGGAAGCGCTGAGAATATTGGAAGGAGAAGGCCTCGTCACGTTCCGACCGCATCAAGGCGCGATGGTTGCCGGAATGTCGTCCGAAGAGGTCGAAGAAGTCTATGAGATTAGGATCATGCTGGAAACAAGCGCGGCCTTGCGCGCCATGAAACGGATGAAGAACGAGGACGTACGGAGGATGCGAGAGATACAGAGAGAAATGGTTAAGAGCTCCGATCTGGACGCATGGGTAAAACTGAACGACCATTTTCATCAAGCGATTCTGGCCCCCTCGGGTTGGAATCGGCTGCTTGGTGTTATTCAACTCTTGAGGAATCTCACTACTCCGTACGTTCGACTTTACCTTGCAGACGGGTGGGATCGTAGGAGCGCCGATTCGGAACACTCAGGGATTGTTGGCGCACTGGAAAAGAAAGATGGCATTGCTTTGAAGGCGACTATGCGCAAACACCTGGCGCACTCGTGCCAAGAAATTATCTCCCGCATGAGGGAGGAAGTAGAGGACTAGAGGGAATCAGGCACTCGCCGGTTTTGGTGGAAGCAGCTGAAAGGGAGGAATCCAAATGCTGACCCATCTTCGTAACATCGGCCAGGTTGGTGTTCTCTTGCTAATTTTTGGTGCGTTGTCAGAGGCGGCATTTGCTCAGGGAACTGGATCTGTCGTGGGTACGGTTCGTGATTCTAGCGGTGCTGTTATTGCTAATGCGGTCATAACAATTCAAAACACTCAAACTGGGCTCACGAGGACACTCCACACAGATACGGACGGCTTCTATTCCTCGCCTCTCCTTCCGCTCGGGTTGTACAAAATTACTGCAGAAGCTGAGGGTTTTAGCAGCGTCTTAACGGATAACGTCGAGCTGCAGCTCGCGCAACAGGCTCGTATTGACTTTACACTCAACGTTTCAGGGACCAAGCAACAGGTAGTAGTGAGCGCTACTCCCGCACAGGTGGACGTAGAGACGCCCTCCCTTGGCTCCGTGGAGACCACCCAGCGGATTGAGGACTTGCCGCTGAACACTCGCGATTTCTATCAACTCGCGACGCTTCAACCGGGTGTCGTTCCGCCTTATTCAGACAGAGGATCCATCGGAACCCCACTTGTTTCGGCGGGAGGCATGTCGTCGATGCCCGAGGTTAATGGACTACGCGAGTCGAACAACTACTCGCTGTTGGACGGGGCCTATATCACTGACAGCTACTTCAACACGGCCGCTGCCGTACCTAGCCCAGACGCAATCGCCGAATTCAAGATTCAAACCAATATGACAAGTGCGGAGTATGCCCGTGGTGCGGGAGCTGTCATTAATGTTGCGACAAAGTCAGGAGCGAACGATGTCCACGGCGACGTGTACGATTATTTTCGGAACAATGTGTTCGATGCTCGGAATTACTTCGTTCCCAATGTGCCCATACTCCAGCAGAATCAATTCGGAGGCACTATTGGAGGCCCCATCAGACGCAACAAGACTTTTCTTTTTGGTTGGTATGAAGGTCTGAGACTAAACGACGGGCAAGCCGAGAGCGCAACCGTGCCCTCGATGATCGAACGGCAAGGCAATTTTTCCGATCAACCCCCCGGATCAATTATAAATCCGTTTACAAACCTACCGTTCCCGGGCCCCACTAACTTCAATCCGGCCCTAATCAACCCATTTGCTCAGGCGGTCCTGAATCTTTACCCCGCGCCGAACGACGGTCCAACGACCTGGGAGGGAGCACCGCTCGGCCACCAACGTAGCGATCAGGCAGGCCTACGCTGGGACGAGGTGCTCAACTCGCGCCAAACTATGGGTGCTCGCTTTATCTTCCAGCGGCAAACGGCCATTAGAAATTTCAACGATTTTGCCTTTTCCGGTCCAGTGGATGTCCCCGGGTTCCCGGAACAGGACACAGAGCAAACCAGCAATCTAGTGTACTGGTATGACTTTGCGACAAGCCGCGTGGTGAACGACCTTCGTTTCGCCTATCAGCACCTCTACGCCGCCTTTGGTCATCCGGTGAGCGGCATCACCGCCACTCAATATGGCTTTACCTACCCTGAGGCAGCAGCGCCGCAGCTTGGCAACGTTTTCCCGCAATTTGGAATAGGCGGCTATTCGAGTATAGGGAACGCGGATGGAGATGTCTTTCGCACTTTCCCGACGATTTCGATTACCGACACAGTAACGTTTCACCACGGCAAGCATAACTTCGCCGTCGGGGGTGAATTTGATCGTTACTGGTTGGACTCGCAAGTCTATGCCACTCGTATGGGCGTCTACTTTTCCCTCGGGTTCTTTAGCGGGAATCCGGTGGCTGATTTCTTGCTTGGGATGCCTTCCTTGGTATTCTACTCTCCAGGCGATCCAACAAAGAAGTTCCGCTCCAACTCCTGGGATGGATTTTTCCAAGACACCTACCACATTCTGCCGCGATTGACCCTGACGCTCGGTCTACGATACGAGCTGCAAACTGCGCCCATAGAGATCGATAATCGATTTTCAACCTATTCACCGCAACTCGCCGCAGAGGGTGTAGTGTCTCATCAGTTCCCGGGAGCTCTGCCTGGGATGATATTCGCTGGCGACCCCGGGTTCCCTCGGAGCATTATCCGCACAGACTGGAACAATTGGGGGCCGCGCTTTGGCTTTGCCTGGGACGTGTTCGGCGATGGAAAAACAGCCCTGCGCGGCGGTTTTGGAATCTTTTATGACCAATCCCCAAATCTGGCGTATTTCGATGCCTCTCTGAATGCTCCGCAATATCCCGGCTATTTCTTTACGCCGAATCCTTTCTGCGCCACAAATGTTTTCACTAACCCGCTGCCTTGTTCCGTCCCGCCCGTTCCAATAACAACTCAGGCGCAGGCTGACACGCCGGGGACAGTCGTGCCGGCCTTTCCGGGCGTTTTCGCACCGGGGCCGAATAACCGCACACCTTACGTATATCAATGGAATTTGACTTTGGAGCGGCAAATCACGCCTACTCTAAATGTCTCAGCTTCCTATGTCGGCAACGCTGCGCACCGGCTTATCGGCACAATTGATATCAATCAGCCGATTTTCATTCCTGGCGAGTCGACTCCTGAAAACGAACAACAGCGGCGGCCGAACCCGCTTCTCTCGACAATCTACGATCATGGAAGCATCTTCCCCTCGAACTACAACGGGCTGCAGCTTTCCCTGAATAAACGAATGAGCCACAGTTTGAGCTTTGTTGCCGCCTACACTTACTCACACACCATCGACTATGATTCGCAGGCTGCAACTTACTACCACATTCAGGGTGAGGCTGTTTTTCCACAGAATGCTTTGGACTTGGCAGCCGAACGCGGTAATTCCGCATTTGACATTCCGCACCGCTTCGTTCTCAGCGGAATTTGGCAATTGCCGCGTTACAGCAGGGACCAGGAGGGTGTAGACAGACTCCTCGCAGGCTGGGCGTTGAATGGTATATACAGCATACAGAGCGGCTACCCATTCACGATAGTGGACTCACTTGATCCCTCTGACTCTGGGGAGTACGGACCGACGGCTCGACCGAACCTCGTAGGAAATCCGAACACGGGTCCTCGAACCGTCCAAGAATGGTTCAACACGGCTGCGTTTCAAGCTGTGCCACCAAATGGAGGATTCGGTGACGCACCGAGGAACAACGTATGGGGCCCGGGAATCCAGGCGATTAATCTTGCGCTCATGAAAAACTTTCAGCTGAAAAAAGAGACATCAAGAAATCTCCAGTTCCGGGGTGAATGCTATAACTGCTTCAATCATTCGAACTTCCAAGTCCCAGTGAATGACATTGCGTCCCCAAACTTTGGCCAAATTCAGCGGACAAGCACTGATAATCGAGTGTGGCAGTTTGCGTTGAAGTTTCTATTCTAGATGCCTTACGAAATGGCCGCGAAGGAAGCGCATGAAAATTGCTAGGTTTATTGCTGGGAATGGGCGGCCGCAGTACGGAGTTGTGGATAGTGATTTGATCCGTCCGGCTTCAGGTGACATCTTTGATCAAGTGCACCCAACAGGCGAAGCTCTGCCCATCAATAAGATAAAATTCCTCCCTCCTGTCCTCCCAACTAAGATTCTTGCTTTGGGCATAAACTATCGCAGTCACGCCTCAGAACTAAAATTGAAACTTCCGAAAGAGCCGATGTTTTTCTATAAGCCAACCTCTGCGCTCATCGGTGCACTTGATGCTATCGAGTATCCTCTGCAGAGTAAGCGGGTGGATTATGAGGCGGAGATGGCAGTGGTCATCGGCAAGACTGCCAGGAACGTTCCTGTTACTCGGGCTTTGGAATACGCTCTCGGATACACCTGTTTTAATGATGTGACCGCACGCGACATTCAATCCAAGGATGGCGCGCTCGAATTGGTTGTAAGTAAGAGCTTCGACACATTTGCCCCTGTGGGCCCGTGGATTGAAACCGACGTTGACCCCACGGACTTACTGGTCGAGTGCTGGGTCAATGAGAAATTGAAGCAATCGGCTAGAACTAGCGACCTTGTATTTGGGGTAGCCGAGGTCATCAGCTATATCTCGAGCATAATGACGCTCTGTCCCGGGGACATTATCGCGACGGGAACACCTGCCGGGATTGGACCTATGTCGGTGGGCGATATTGTTTCTGTGCGCGTGGAGGGCCTTGGAACCCTGGAAAATACTCTAGTATCGGCCCCTGTACGTCCTTAGGCAGCCGAGACTGGGTTCAGACGATGAAACGCTGGAAAGGAATGACCCATGCGAAAAGTTATCAAAGAAGGCCACTTCGACAAACTTCTCAACACGCACTATTCAGAAGGGATCCGCGTCGGCAATATGGTTTTCGTAGCTGGACAACTCCCTGTGGATGATCACTTGAACCTCGTCGGGAAAGGTGATCCTGACAAGCAGGCTAGAAAGATCTTCCAAAACATGAAGGAGATTCTCGAAGAAGCGGGTGCGAGCATGAAGGATGTAGTGATGCTTAACCTTTATGTTCGGGACATTGGGCTCATTTCGAAAATTGCTCCGGCACGAAGGGAGTATTTCGGGTCAAACCGCCCCGTGGCGACTTTGGTGGAAATCAGTAGGCTGGCTCATGCCGATGCGCTACTTGAAGTCAATGCTATTGCTGTAATTGATATCTAGGCTATCTGCCCGCTGACGATGTTTGGCGGGTAAACAACAAAGCAGTCGAATACTAACAGGAGGACGACGATGACTACGCAACCCGAAGCCCAACCGATCGGCCCACGAAGATTGGGGCATGCCAATCTTTTTGTGGGAGAGCTAGAGCGATCGATGCAATTCTACACGGAGGTGTGCGGACTAGAGGAGGTCTTCCGGGAACGCCCGTTTAACGCCGGATTTGTGAGCAACGGAAACACTCACCACGACGTTGCGGTCATGCAGGTGGCGCCTACCTCTCCCTTCACTCCCGATGAACAGATGTTATTCCCCAGTGGTTTCGGAACCCGGCCGGGCCTGTTTCACTTGGGCTTTGAGATGGAAAGTGAAGCCGAACTGGTCAGTTGGTATAACCGCGCCAGAGAAGCGGGAGTGAAGAGCCCTATGACTTTTGATCATCGAATTTCGCGGAGCGTCTATTTTCTGGATCCGGATGAGAACCTGCTTGAGTTCTATGCCGATAAAACGAAGGACTGGAGGGGTGTTTTCAATGACGCAGCCGCTCGCAACGAGACTGTCACTTCGAAGTGGACTCCCGGCCAAGAGCCGCCTTCAAAGGAGCACAACTATCCTGAAAATCCAGAGATAAAACGCGTTGCAGGCGCGGTGTTTCATGCCGTCAGAATCAGGCATGCCGTACTCGTCGTGTCCGACCTCAATAAATCGCTCGCATTCTACAAAAAAATCGGCGGTCTGAAAGAACTAACTCGCACCGCTGATTCGCATTTTGTCCTGCTGCGGGGATCCTGTCCCGGGTACGACATTGGATTGCTAAGCGACAAACGATATCCCGTCGGCGTTCATCACATCGCCTTCGAACTTTCGGACGAACGTGAATTAAGTGACGCCGAGACTAAGTTGAAGAGTCGCGGGATCGGGGTTGAATCTCGACGCGAGGCCAACGGCAAGCGAAGCTTGTTTGTAAAGGATCCTGACGGTTTGCGAGTCGAACTGTTTGTCGGAGCGGCAGTGCCTACTGGCCTGCAGGCCGAAGACCCGACGACTTTGCCGTACTCGGCCTGATGCTATTGATTGGGTTTTGTTCCCATGCAGTCAGATGGGCTTAGCGGCTCCGTCGGTCTCAACAGGTGGCATGTTTTAAGTGGTTGCTGACTAGCCTCCAACTCGAACAGGCGGAGGACATTTGAGTACCACATGGCTACAGCTCTGGCGCAGTCCGTTTCAGGTCCGATTTGTTGAAGCGAATGGACTGATCACTCGGGTTCTCGATGCCGGCGCCGGGGTACCGCTCATTTTTCTTCACGGGATCGGCGGACACCTCGAGGCGTATAGCCGGAACATCGCCAGTCATGCGCAGCATTTCCGGGTTCTCGCGCCTGACCATATCGGCCACGGTTATTCCGACAAACCTGACATTGCGTATGAAATTCCCGTCTATGTTGATCACATACTGCAGTTGATGGACGCTCTGGGAGTAAAAAAAGCCAATTTCTCAGGCGCATCGCTTGGAGGTTGGGTGGCCGCTTGGATCGCGGCAAAATTTCCAGAGCGAGTAGACAAACTTGTGTTGAACACAGCGGGGGGATTCGAGTCGGACCCTGGGGTTATGGAACGAATCAAGAAACTGAGCATGGACGCGGTGAACAATCCAACCCGAGAAAGCGTTAGAAAAAGGGTTGAACTAATCATGGCGGATCCACGTTCGGCTACAGACGAATTGGTCGAAATGCGTTACCAGATTTATACTCAGCCCGGAATGGTTCGGGTGATGGAAAACGTAATGTGTCTTGAGAACATGGAAGTGCGCCGGCGCAATCTCCTCACGCCGGAGTTACTCAGAAAAATAACGGCTCGAACATTAGTGATTTGGACAACGCACGATCCCATATTCCCGCTAGAGATCGGTCGCAAATTTACGGAGTACATTCCTAATTCCCGTTTTGCTGTAATTGAACGCTGTGGTCATTGGCCCCAGTTTGAGAACCCTGAAGAATTTAACAAGATTCAGTTGGAATTCCTGCTGGACCGGAGACCCTCATAATGTAGATTCCTTCCACACAGCTAAATCCTTTTCGCGGAATCAATCAATGATGTTCAGGTTCTGGATAACGACTTCAGTTCTACCTACCCATGAATCCGGCGAGCGACGGGTTGCCTAAGAGGCATAAGGACAGCGACGGGAGGTCCGTATCGTGCTGCTCTCAATAAGGAAACAACTTGTTTGTTCTGATTAGTAGCGCATGTTTGACATAGGGATTGATTATGAAGAGTACCATGATGCAATTTCAGCTTACTATAACGCCCATTCTGGAGAGGGCGGGCAGCCTGTTTCCTGACGTAGAAATCGTCTCGCGTATGCCAGACGGTTCTATACACCGCCAGAAGTATCGGGATTTCTACCGGCGCGCACGGGCCTTAGCAGCCGCACTTCAGGCAGCCGGACTCCGTTCTGGGGACCGGGTCGCCACGCTAATGTGGAACCATTACGTTCATTTGGAAGCCTATTTTGGAATACCGGCTGTGGGTGGAGTTCTGCACACTTTAAATTTGAGACTCCACCCTGACGAGCTCGTCTATATCGTCAATCACGCTCAAGACCGCTTTTTGATAGTGGACGACATTCTGCTGGGCTTGTTCGAGCAGATCCGTGATCACGTGAAGTTTGACCGCGTGTTTGTCGTGTCGCTGACGCACAACAAGGTTCCAGATTGCTACGACAGCTATGAATCGGTTTTGGATCAAAGCAATGGTGAACCCAACTATCCGGTTCTCGACGAAAATGACGCCGCAGGCATTTGTTACACATCAGGGACTACGGGTCGACCTAAAGGCGTTTCTTATTCGCACCGGGCTCTGGTTCTCCACTCCTTTTCAATTTCTTTGCCCGACAACTTCGCCATCGGACGCAAAGACTGTGTTTTGACGACAATGTCCATGTTCCACGCGAATGGCTGGGGACTACCCTATGCAGCGACCATGAATGGCGCTAAGCACGTATTTCCTGGACCGAGTACTCAGCCCGAAGTCTTGCTCGAGCTGATGGAGACTGAGCAGGTGACGCTGACGGGTGGAGTTCCGACCATCTGGCTTGGCGTTCTTGAAGCGTTGGAGCGTCAGCCGAAGCGCTGGAAACTAGCTTCCGACCTGCGGATTGTGGTCGCGGGTTCGGCGGCACCGGAGAGCATATTCTGGCGATTCGCCAAGTTTGGGATGCGGGTAATCCATGCGTGGGGATTGTCGGAAACGACGCCCATTGCCACCGTCTCAACTCTCAAGAAAAAAATGGAAAGCTGGTCTGATGACCAGAAATATCAGATCCGAGCCACACAGGGTCTGCCATCTCCATTTGTGGAGATTCGGACTGTCGGGGACACTGGGGAAACACCCAGAGACGGGAAGAGCCCAGGCGAATTGCAGGTACGAGGACCCTGGATTGCAGCTAGCTATTTCAATCTGCCCGCGGAGCAAGATAAGTGGACAGAAGATGGCTGGTTCCGCACTGGCGACGTGGGCACAATCGATGTGGAAGGCTACATCAAGATTACTGATCGTATCAAGGATCTGATCAAGTCTGGCGGAGAGTGGATCAGTTCCGTGGACGTAGAGAACGCCTTAGTGGGACATACAGCGGTGAAAGAAGCAGCGGTAGTGGCCGTTCCCCATCCTAAGTGGCGGGAGCGACCGCTGGCTATCGTGGTCTTGAGGCATGACGCCCAGGCAACTCCAGCCGACTTGCGGGCTTTTCTGGCCGCAAAGTTCGCCAAGTGGCAAATACCCGACGCATTCGTATTCGTCGAGGAACTCCCTCATACATCGACCGGCAAATTGCTAAAGAGCCAGCTTCGAGAGCAGTTTGCTAATTGGGAATGGAACGTAAATAGTTGTTGATCCAACTTGGCCATTTCAGCGAGCGGGAGCCGCAGTTGGACGGTTATCCAGCGACTGAATGATGAAACCTGATCCGATGAACGGAAGTGTCCAAGTGTCGGTTATCGTCTTAGCAGCGGGTACGGCATCCCGTATGGGTCGCCCCAAGCAACTGGCCCATTTGGGAGGAGTCCCAATACTTGTTCATGTCTTAAGAACTGTGCGCGAAGCAGGGCTTAAAGACATCATCGTTGTCCTCGGCTCGTCTGCGGAAGCAATCAAAAAAGAAGTTGGCCTAGAGGGTTTTGGAGTAGTCGAAAATTCGGCATATAGCCAAGGAATCAGTGGCTCCATAAAGCTGGGGCTTTCGCAAGTCGCGATTGAGACTAGGGCCGTGCTCATACTCCTGGCCGATCAACCGTTAGTTTTGTCTTCTACGTTAATAAGACTAATTGCGGAATATGGCAGGTCAAGACCGCAAGCCGCGATACCAACGTATCAAGGACGCCCCGGCAATCCTGTGCTGCTTGATCGCAGCCTTTTCGACAAAGCGAGGCAACTTAAGGGAGACGAGGGATTCCGTTCAATCTTGCGCGACTCGCAGAACGTCATTCGCATCGAGGTCGACGACCCAGGAATTCTTCTCGACGTTGACACACCTGAAGACTTAGAACGCTGTGAGCTTCTTTATAGCAAGCGGAATCCTAGCATTTGAATGATTATCAATTGGAGGACGAGAATCGGGTGCACTGGTTGCTATGTCACTCGCCTCTTGGGAGCTTTCACGTGAAAAGACCGTCTGCCGGAGCAATTCTTCTCGGACTGATTCCTTTCGCCGCGATTTGCTTTTCTGTATCACTCTGGGATCGTGTCTACCCAATGGTCGTGGGTATCCCGTTCAACTTATTTTGGATGATGTTATGGATTGTACTCACAACCGTGTGCCTGTGGGTCGCATACCGAATCGAAACCGCGTGTGATGCCAAGATCTCCGATCGCAAGCGGAAAGATGGAACACCATGAGTCAGAGTGTAGTTTCGCTAACTGTAATCTTATCTATTGTTGTGCTTGGATCGGCGGTTGCGTTCTATGCCGGGAGCCGCTACAAGATGGACCTGGAACAATGGACAGTCGCCGGTAGAGGGTTGGGTTTAGTAATGGTGTGGGTGCTGACGGCTGGGGAAGGCTATACGACTTTCTCTTTTCTCGGCGCCAGTGGCTGGGCATACTCTCGCGGTGGGCCAGTATTGTACGTCCTGGCGGACATTACTTTGGCCTACGTGGTGTCTTTCTACATTTTGCCTCCGATCTGGGAGACGGGTCAGAAGTATGGGTTGCAAACCGAATCAGACTTTTTCAGAAGACGCTACAACAGCAAATATCTGGCTGCGTTCGTAACCTTGGTAGGGGTTATTTTCATCATTCCATACCTGCAGGTTCAGCTTACCGGACTGGGCATCATCGTTGAAGTTGCTGGTTTCGAGGGAATCAGTCACACGATGGCCATGGTGATTGCAAGTATTCTGGTTGCTGCATTCGTATTAGCCAGCGGAGTACGAGCGGTGGCGTGGGTAAGTGTCCTTAAGGACATTTTGATGCTCTTTGCTGCTCTGTTCATTGGCATCGGCATTCCTTATATTTACTTCGGCGGGATTGGACATATGTTCGTAGCTTTAGCGCACACCCACTCTTCCCACTTGGTGATGCCGGGCGCCACTAAGAACATGGGTCATGCTTGGTATATTTCCACTGTTCTGCTGACATCGTTTGGGTTTTACATGTGGCCCCACGTCTTCGCGGCGTGTTTTACTGCCAAGAGCGGCGATACACTGCGACACAACGCCGTGTTTATGCCGCTTTACACACTCGTACTGCCATTTATATTTTTTGTAGGTTTCGCTGCAATTCTTGTTATGCCTGGACTCAGGAATGGCGACCTTGCGCTCCTAGTGATGGTGCGCAAGACTTTCCCACCTTGGTTCCTGGGCGTGATCGGCGGGGCTGGTGCTCTCACCGCCATGGTCCCGGCAGCAAGCCTCATCCTCACGGCAGCTACGCTATTGGCCAAGAATTTATTTCGTCCCACGTTCGCGCCGGCTATGACGGACGATAGCGTAGTCAAGTTGGCTAAGGTCCTAGCAGTTGCAACCACTGGCGTAGCCCTGTACTTCGCTGTCTACAGTTCCACCACCCTAGTAGGTCTCCTGTTGATGGGATACGACGGCGTGGCACAATTTCTTCCAGGGGTTATGCTGGGCCTCTATTGGAAGCGCACCACGATGTTCGGCGTCTTCACCGGGCTAGTTTTGGGGATTGCCACCATTGCGTTTCTGATCCTTGGCAAAATGGACCCGTTCATGGGGGTAAATGCCGGCTTCTTTGCTTTGTGCATGAACTTTCTTTTTACTGTAGTTGTAAGTTTCCTTACGCCAAGTGAGCCAAGCGGGTTTGAACACTCGAGAGGCGAAGAAACTCCGACGGGAGCTAAACAGTTCTAGGATTAAACCGCCGGATGGGAGAAGCACATTATCGGAAATTCCAACTTTAGAAATCTCGCTGGCGGGGATCTGCTGCCCTAGGTGGGCCGTGCGTCGATCACGGAAACGGGTGAGAGCGTCGGCGTGACGTTTTGGACGGTGAACCCAGCGGCCGACAGCAATTTGCTGTACTCCGCTTCGGTGCGCTCTGTGCCGTCGGGGAAAATCATCATGAACATGTCGAAAAGCTTCGACATCGACGAGTCGTTGCCTTCGGGCACCACGGCTTCGATGACCAAAAGCCTTCCGGCGGCCGGTATGGCGCTGCGAATGTTGGTAAGAATCCGCACGCACAAGTCGTCGGTCCAATCGTGCAGTATATGGCGCATGCTATACGCGTCCGCCCCCGCCGGAATCGCCTCGAAGAAGCTGCCGGCGTGCAGTTTGCAACGGCTCTCCAATCCCGCGGCTCGGACGTTAGCAGCGGTCCTTTCCAGAACGCCCGGCTGGTCGAACAGGATGCCCCTCATGTCCGGATAGCGCTTCAGCGTCGCCATCGCCACACTACCGGCGCCGCAACCAATGTCGGCCAGCACCTCGATACCTTCGTAGCTATAGGCATCCAATACCGCTTCGGTCTCGCCGCCGTGGAACGAATTCATCGCAGCGTCAAAGATGGTGGCGTCTTCCGGCTTGTCAAGCAGGTCTTCAAAGATTGGCTTGCCGAATGCCAAGTCATAGGCGCATTTGCCGGTGCGCACGTTTTCGGTCATGTGAGGGTACGTCGCGGACATTCGACCCAGCAAGCGAGCGCCGGCGCGGACAGAATACGGAGCATCGTTGAGCAGGAGCCCGGCCAACGGCGTCAGTTGCCATACGCCATCAGTGTCTAGCTGGAAAATCCCCACGCTAGAGAGGAAGCGCAGCAGGCGGTGCAGTTTCTGTTCGTCGGCGTTCAACAGCGCAGCCAATTGAGAACTGCTCTTCCCGCCTCTAGCCAGCTGGTCGGCAATACCTAGTTCGGCCGCCACGGAAATAGTCTGTGCGACTACTCCGCCGGTCATCATCCGCATCATCTGTGCAGCAGGATTCTGTTCCATAGGGACACGAGTCTAACATCTCAATTCGCAAGTAGGGAATGAGTGGCTGTCCCTCGCCAAAATTCCATCCGCTCTGAAAATGGTACGATTCTCCCTCCCCACAGTGTGAAGAGTCTGAACTCAACCATGAGTGTCTTTGAGGAGCGCGAGGCCTCTCAGTGAGCGCATGCGCACACAGCGTATATATTAAGGATGGGCGAAAAGATAGTTCTGGATTAGGCCGCCCGATCGTAACGATGGTGCAGCCCGCCGAGTCGATCATGGCTCCGCCCTGCGAGAAGAGCCCTCCGACTCCACACATCTTACTTTCGCGGGCCAACGAGCAATTTGGCTTCGAAGAGATTCCCTCCAGGATTTGGTTAACAGGGAATTCTATTCCCTGTTCCTTCCCTGATCGTTCCCTGTTCCGATTGGGCTTGGAAACTCGATTTTTCTCGCTAAAACAGTCTGATGTGGGGAGTTATCGCCGAATGGTTCGGCTGAACATTCCAAATTCCCTGTATTTTTCCCTGTTAGCAGGGAATTGAGGCCGGAGAAAAGTTCGCACCGGACTGCGTCCACCGCCAGCCAGTCTCGTTATTCCTCTCTATTCCTTTCATTTTGGCGGAAACCGGTATTTTGCGGCCCAATTGGCAGGAATTCACCAGAGCCATTTGCTCTGTCTCCACCCCTATTCCGCAAACGGCCTAAATTGGCTGCGATATTCTCCAAGACGAATCAGGCGGTTCCCTTTCGCGAAACGAAGAATGTTGCCCAAAAACCTTCTCTGCCCAAAATCCTCATTTTCTACACCAATGTAATCATTGAGAATTTGCTTACCCAAAAGTGCTGTGTTATTGCCTCAAAAAGAAACTGTTTCTGGGCAGGCGGGCGCGGCGCGAAATCTGCGTAGAGTGGCGGCTCAGGGGCTGGGCAATTGGCTGGCGTGAGAAATCCGAGCCGCTCCACGCCCGTATGCCGTTCGCGGATGCGCCCGGATTCTTGCTCGGTCAGACAGGCACAATCCGCGATTTTAGGGCAATCCATACGGGTTTAAGCCCGGTACTCTTGGCTGTGTTTGATCCTTTACTGGCACTGCGCTACAGGGTCACTGTATGAGTCCGATGTGCAAGACGGCAAGCGGAACGTTTCATAATGCTTGATGATCCACAATCCTTGACTGTTCGTTACGTAGATCAATTTTCGCCCGTCATCGGAATATACGCTGGTGACGCTGGTCAGCGTCTTGACTGTATGCGGATTCTTGGGATCGTTCATATTGACCAGTCTCACTGTTTGTGCGGAAACAGGAGCTTGTCCGGGCTTGTCGGACTGAACTGCGATTACGAGGTCCGCTCCTACGTCAGTTAATTTGCCCTCCGACCCTACACGGTTAACGATTTGCGGATTCTTCGGATTGGTAACATCCACGACGGTGAAATGAACGTTCTGTTGGAGCAGGAGATATTGCCTGCCTTTGTGTTCTTGCATGAAAATCTGCCTTACGGGTGTTCCAGGTAGCGGTAACTGCGCCACGACGGCGACCCTATCTGTCGTCGTGGCTTTGCTATTGTCCTGGGCTGAAGCTCGGGTGTGACTCGTAAAAAAAATCGGTGAAAGCAGCGCTAATGCAGCGGCTGCAAAGATTGGCAAACTCGCCTTGCGAAGCCCGCTTGTTGCGAAATCTTTTATCATTTCTCCCTCCTTTGCACACCGCCTGAGTTATCCCGGCGGCAACGACGGTTCGATTAGTGCAAGCTGGCTGCCAGAAGACACAAGGCCTTGTGCGCGTTAAGTCCTTGTGTTCGCTTGGCGACACGAGTGCATAGAGCCACAGGATGAGAAGGTTGTGAAAAAAGCGAACGCAGCATGTAAACAAAGCGAACGATTCGTCTCGGTTTTCCTCCACTGTCATCTTTCGAATGACGAAGTCCTACGAGCTTCCGCTCTCGCCGAAAAAAGTTCTCAGACGCACCGTCCCTCGTCGAAAATCCCCTCATCCATTGGGGTTACGGGTTACTCACAAAAGTGTCATCGTTTTTGAGGAGTGGAGTTTGCCGCCCAGAGAACCGGATCGAATCGGCGGGGAAGAATCTCCCAAGATGGAACCAGATGTGCATAACCAACAAAGCGCGGCTGATTGTAAGCACTCGGGGTGAGGCGTTGATTTATTCCTGGGAAATTGAGATCCCTAATGAATCGCGGCCAGGCGTGCGTGGCAACCACGCTCTTTTGAATCGGCTGTTTAACTCCTCCATGTCTCAGTTTCAAAGAACCACAAACATCCGCTTGAGACTTCGACCCCACCCGATTCCAGAACCGCTCCGTGACTACACCGCTTATTACGCTTTACGGGGCCGCCGAGGGTGGGAACAAATTCGGCGGGATTTTCTCTCAACTGCACAGCATCGTTGTGCTGCTTGCGGTGTGTCCCGAAGGGTTCTTGGTTGTCATGGGAAGTGGACTTACAATGACCGACTCGCGATAGCGACACTGACGAGTTTCGTCATTCTGTGCGCAGACTGTGCGGTCGCTACGCACATCGCTCAATCGATTCGTCGTGGTTTTGGTGGACGGGTCATCCGCCAGCTTTCTCGTGTCAACAGAATTTCTCTAGCGGACGCGGAAGGACTTGCGAGAAAAGCCCTGACAATATGGAAGGAACGGAACAAGAAATCCTGGTGTCTCCATGTTGCTCCGGATTTACTTGATCATTATCCGCAGCTCCATGAATTGTCGTTCCAACCACGGCGATAAGCTTTCGACTTCCACCGTAAAACTTCCCATACAAATCCCGCCATCTCCAGATCCTCGCCACTGATGCCCCCATTGTAAGGCGAGAGTTTACAAGGGGATCAGTTTGAGACTTCTGCCGACGGAGTTGTCTTAGGTAGGCGCACTTCAAGGAGATTACTTCTGATTTCAGCTGAAGCGTCCGTCGGATTTATTGGCACAGGGAATTTATAGGAAAGCAAGAACGCACGGGGATATGTTAGCGCACGGCCCGATATTTCAGTCTTGTGGTTTTCGTCATCGGCGCAGCCACAAATTCTTAAGCATCGGGGTTCCGCACTGATTTTCAGGTCGAGGGGATTATAGTCAGCTATATTAACGATTGTATTGAACGCATCGCCAGAGTCTGACACCTCGTTGGTAACCATTTGCAGAAGTGCTGATTCGGCTTTATACCAGTCTTCCAAATCATGCCCATGAACACGTCCGCGCCTTTCAAACATTTCATAGGCTCGGCGTGAAATTATATCGAAAACAATCCGCACGTATTCATTATAGATTTGTGAGGGCACGAAAAGACTGCCGAGATCATTTTGCCTTTCTTGCATAACAGTTGCTGGTTGCCGTCTCATTTCATTTGCTCCTATTTTGCCAAAAACCAAGAACTGGGAAACCCGACAAATAATCCATTCAGGAGTTTCAGAAGGGGCCTTCGAATCGCAATAATCTTCCCTGCCGCTCGACAAAAGGTCCGCCAGTAAGCAGCTGAACGCACTAGGCTTCAACGCGGCGGCACCCCAGCACTTCACGCCACGTAGGATACCCGGTAGCCAAATGCATCCGTCTTCAACCGGATGCGAAAGGAATAAACTAACTGGAAGATTCTGGAACCTACCAATTAGCGCAGAGCCAGTACCATCAGGTAAATGGTAGTTGCTCAGGATGAGGTCAAATTTAAGTGATTTGCTTAATTTACCAACTTCGTTAACTGTGGACGCCACGAGACACCGGCGTTGGCGTTTCAGAAACCAGTCAATCACAGCCGGAGACTCAAGAAATTCCCGGCCCACGAGTAAGATGTTCTGATCATAGGTTGTCATAAAGAATCATTCCATTACCCTGGGTTGCGCCCTTCTGTGTCCAATCAACTGTTCAATGCAGCTGAACGTCGATTGTCATCGTGACGTCTCTGTTCTTCCTCTCGCTAGAATCGCAGTGACAAGTAAGACCTCGCTAACTGGGACTGATGATTCGAAGAAGCATTTCGCTTCCGCCGCGAATATTCAAATCCTTTCGTTCTGCCGTCAGGACAATCAGACCAACTGGATTGCTATGGCCGGAATTCAAAATCGTTACGCCCGAGAAGCCATAAAGCCCACATGCATCCGAAGCGAACACCCAGAGCGCTTGTGAACGCGCGTTGCCGTTTATCGGTCCGCGGCAGCCTTGGTTGGCATTTGGGCTAACACGCACCACTACACCGTCGGGAACAGGCTCTCCAACAACTTCCGATGCATTCATCACGTCCCCGCCGCCGCGGTAAACGACTTCGTCGCCCCCCACTTGCACTGTCGTCCATGCCGTAGAGGGAGTCCCGCGATCAGGGCCTGTCTCCGGAATTTGTGCCTCATCGATCTCCATCATCGAGGCTAGAGCTCGAAGGTCGGTCGTAATTGGAATTGTGCGGTGCGAAACGACCAGCCGGTCAAATCTAAAAGAGATTTTTGCATTCCTACCGTCGCCATAATGGACTGCTTCGACTACTTGGCCGATCACTTTGGCTCCGGCATGGATTTTCATATCATTCCCAAGCGGAATATCCTGCATAACCCGGGCTTTTAGGAATTGCCCGGGTTCGCTCTTCTTCGAAAGAGAAGTTTCCAATTGGAC
Source organism: uncultured Acidobacteriota bacterium (assembly GCA_963714785.1). Classification (GTDB taxonomy): domain Bacteria; phylum Acidobacteriota; class Terriglobia; order Acidiferrales; family UBA7541; genus Palsa-295. The sequence continues at coordinate 48,888 of CAVQQE010000009.1, read as the reverse complement.
GGGCAAAACAGTCCCAACCGGAGTGGATTCCTGGGCGGACAAATTCACGGAAAGCACGATCAACCCGATGAGTAATATCGTTTTCATGATGTGTTTACCTCCACTTCGTCTGAATTTGGTGCGGAACAGGTCCTTCGTCGTCCGAAAATGTGTCTTGGGACGGGTACCCGAGAGCGCGAATTTGAATGCGAGCTTTGGAGCTTAAGCCCAGCTGCCCCATAACACCGCGCCTTCCTATCGTTCACATATTTCTCGATCATCCGCCGAGCGCGGTGTATGCGAGCCTTGATCGTTCCCGCTGGGACGCCGAGTATTTCGGCGGCGTCGGTTATCTTCAGTTCCTGGATCTTGCAAAGCCAAACGACCTCGCGATACTTGGGCGGCAGTTCCTCAAGCAGTTCTGCTATGATGCGCGAGCTTTCTCTGCGCTGGTACTCCACTTCGGGATCGAGGTGGTTAGCTGCAAAGTCGTCGGCAAAGTGTAATGGTTCTTCCTCGCACGTCCTCAAATCAAGAGATAGACCAACCGGTCGGCATCGTTGTCTTCGCCACATCGTCCGCACAGAATTGCAAAGTATTACGTGCATCCAAGTGGAAAACTTGGCGCGTCGCTGGAACTGATGGAAATTCTGGAAGCCGGAGAGCAAAGCATCCTGCAAAACATCTTCGGAATCCTCTCGACTCCTTGTTAGCCTTTGCGCGGCCTTTCTGAGCCGTGGCAGGCAGGAGGTGAACAGCTCGTTCATTGCATCGCGGCTAGCGTCCACGGGATGGCTGAGAATCGATTGCTCGCTGAACCTGGTGTTGACCTCCGGCGCGTAATTCAAAGTGATCTCCCCGAATCCTTACTTCCGATAAAGTTTCGACGCATTCGGCACAGGCAGTTCGCTTGCCATTTGCTCGCTGCCCGAAAGCAACGCGTACTTCGCCCTATGAATTATGGTTCTGCAAAGCGGTTCCTCGGGAGTGAGCTCATCGATAAGTTCGGCATCAGCAAGACTTGGCAGGCACCGGGTTTGTATTTTGTTTCGAGTCAACCTTGATTCCCGAAGATCGGTGTCTGCCCCGAATTGAACGTTTTGACAAAGTGGGGTCTTGAAATTCCCAAGCATCTTGTAACTTTTGTTTACAAAAAACGTTCGGTTTCTTTACATGACTTTCGGGCGCTTGCGTATTTTCCAATTTGCTCCTAGGTCCTCTCCTCACAGAGAAGGACTTATCCGCAGTGCATCTCTTCGGAGGTGGCAATCGCATTGCTATCTCCAACTCGAAATGTGTGACCGTGTTCATCGCGACGGGCGAGAGGTTAGGGTGAGAACGGCAATTATTGGGACATACCTCCTGGGTACGATTCGATTTGTGACGGTATTTGTGCTGGTTATGGCGGCGATCATTTTTTGGTTTTCGTAAAGTGCAACGGAGACTGGAAATTTGAGCTTGAACAAAGTATCAACCTCAAACTGTCAACGGACTCACCACCACCTTCATAGGAACGACGATGCATGGAAACTTGGAACGCGGCTCGTTGTTGCGACTCGGATTCACGTTGCTTCTCTCGCTTTTATGGACAACGCCAGTCATCGACCAGAGGCAGTCTTCACGTCATGCGGAGGACAAAATGGAGATTATTCGCGGAACGATTCGCGAGACCATACCAGCAATTGATGGAAAGATGTGTGGCTTTGTGATGGATGGAGGTATGGAGGTTCACTTCTCGCCTGAAAAAGCGGCCCAAGTTTCTCCGCTCATTTCGGTTGGATCGAGGGTAGAGATTTGCGGCAAATCGCACCGTGGAATTTCAGGAGATCCGCGCCTGGATGCTCAATTCATTACGAACTTGGATTCCGATCGTTTTGTTAACCTTGAGACCCCCCCGCCCCTGCACCACCCAGAGGTGTCGACTTCGAACTGCCCCACCGCGGTCGAGGCGGCACCTCTGGCTCCCCCCGCAAGCGCGAGAGTTGAAGATGGCGACAATTCGATGCCACAGGGATCAACATATGTGAAGTCAGCGGAGCAGGCTCCGCATACCCCCATTCTCTCTGACAAGTTCTTGTCTCATACGGCCTTCGACGGCTCGCTTGTTAACCGTTCGCGTCGTTCTCGTGCGAATGAAGACCGGGCTGCAAAATCGATCGAATTGGCGTATGACGGCGTTCATCGGTCACAAGCACTGCTTGCTTACGTCAAAATCGTCGATTTACAAGCGCCCGATGTAAGCCAATTGTTCGAAGAGGCCATGCACACCTATCAACAGGCAGTTTCGAATTATGAGAAGCAAGATTTCGAAGTCGCCAGTGAATTTGCGACAGCCTCCGGTGAATTGTCACGATGTGTGGAATTAGTCGTATCCAGAATCTTGCGGTCAGACTCCGGCTACCCTAGATTAGTACCCTATCCTCTCCTACAAAAGCCGGACCTTACGAGGGCTGCGGAAGCTCAAGATCATCTTGCACGGATCGAAAAGTTACTGGCCCGCGTTCATTGGCTTGTACAGAACGGCACCCTGCCTTCGGAAGACCGCAGACAAGTGCAGAAGATTGCTTCGTGGGGCGACGAGTTTTACGCCAAGGCCCGAAAGTGCTTGCAGACGGGAGCCGTGGCCGAGGCGTCTTATTTCATCGATGCCGCCGAGGCTGTTGCTAATTCTGCGGAACATGTGTGCAAGCAGGACTACATCCCACATGTTTCGGCGGTGGACTGAGCGCTGCAGCGGCTGGCTTCTTATCGGACTATCCCGGCGCGTGAAGGTTTTCCGAGTTACAATCTCAGAGAATGGCTCGCTATTATGCCAAAAGCGCCACTATCGAGATTGAGCTTCCGCTCGCAAGTTTTGTTGTTGGGCGGGCTCGTGGCTATTTTGTTTCTCGCCGTTCTATTCGCTTCCTTTGCGGCCCTGCGTTACACGAGATCTTCTGTCTTGAGCGACGAAAAGAAGCAACTGCTTGAGACCACTCGCGCGTTGGCCCAGGAATACTCGAACAAGGCTGATTTCGCGCAACGGAACAATGAAGTGCCGCCTCTTGGAAGTCCCTCCCTGGACTCTTCGAACGGAGTCCTCATGCTTCTCAGCAGAGTTGTATTGCAAAACGCCCAAGGTGTCGAAGGCGGGTTCTATGCGCTCAAGGCAGACTCGTTGCTCGGCTATTCCATCCCAACTCGGGCGGCGGAAGGTTTGTCCGGCGAAGATATTTTAAGTACAGATCGCTCGGCGGTCATGCAGATAGCCCGCGAAGCAGCCCAGACGCACCAACCTTCAGAAAGAGCCCTGGTAACTCCGCATGACATAGTTCTGATCGAAGCGGTCCCGGTTCGAGATACGCAAAACTTTCCAGGAAGTGCATGGACTCTCAAACGCCTTCCGTCGCTTCCCGGTACTAATCGGCTTCGCGCTTACCTAACGGTTCTAGGGCTCGGTGTAGCGGCTCTGATCTGCGTTTTTTTGACTCTTCTAGTTGTTCGAAACCTTCAATCAGGCGTTCTTAAGATCGAGGGCGGCCTTGAAAATTTGGAGCGAGACCTTACTTCCCAGATTTCCATCGGCGACGATCCCGGCGAAATCAAGAGCATCGCGTCGGCGATCAACCGTCTGGGAGCAATCCTCCATAAAAAAATCGATAGCGAGAAACAAATTGAAGACCGCTTGCGCCACGCCGAACGCCTGGCTGCTTTGGGTCGATTAATTGCCGGCGTTGCCCATGAGGTTAGAAATCCCCTGGCAACCATCCGCTTGCGTGTGCAGATGTGCCAGCAGTCTGCGGAAGATCCCAGCGTTCATGAATCCTGCGCGGTTGCGCTGGAAGAAATTGAGCGTCTCAATGGCATGGTCAATCGACTCCTAAACTTTTCACAACCAGTGCAGCTCCATCCAGAGCCGACCAACCTGCGTCTCCTTTTGGAGCAGAGACTGGAGGGGTTCGCCGAAAAAGCCCGGAACCATCGGGTCCGATTCGTGACAAATTTCGTCAGCGATCCTCAGCTCTTGCCACTGGATCACAACCGCATGGCCCAAGTGTTCGATAATGTAATTCAGAACGCGATTGAGGCGATGGCGGATTCCGGTGGAACCCTCTGCACGAATATCACGTCCGATGGAAATAGATCACTGGAGAGACGGGCGGTCTGCGTGGAGTTCAACGACACAGGAAAGGGCATCAGTCCGGCTATTGCAAGCCGAGTCTTCGACCCGTTCTTTACAACGAAATCGACTGGAACTGGACTCGGTCTGTCTATTTGTCACGAACTCGTGCGCGCACACGGAGGTGAGATACGCCTTGTCAGCGGAAACGGACATGGAACAACTGTGCGCATTTTTCTTCCTATCTCCGGTGTCAATTCAACGTTTCCAGCAGGATGAAGGCGTAGAAAAAATGACTAACAAAATCCTGATCGTTGACGACGAAGCCAACCTTCGGAAAACACTGGCTACAATTTTGCGTGGCCGTGGTTATTTGATTCTAGAGGCGTCTGATGGAAGCGAAGCCCTGGAGGTTCTTCGAGATGAGACACCGGATCTTGTCTTTACAGATTGGAAAATGCCCGAAATCGGCGGGGAAGAGGTTCTTCGCCATATGCGGCGGGATGCACGGCTTTCGGCGATTCCGGTGATAGTCATCACGGCCTTCGGCTCCAGTCATAGCGCCATCGAAGCAGTACGCCTGGGAGCTTACGACTTCATTACCAAACCGTTCGATCTGCAAGATATTTCTCTGACAGCGGAGCGGGCGCTGGCCCACTCTTCATTGAGCCGGGAGGTGAACCAGTTGCGTGCCCAAGTAGGACGAAACAGCACGCCCGCAGCTGGGCGTTTGGTGGGATCGAGCGGTCCAATGATGGATGTTTTCAAAATGATCGGAAAAGTTGCTGAAACCGATTCTACTGTTCTGATCTGCGGAGAATCCGGCACCGGCAAAGAACTTGTTGCTGAAGCAATTCATAATTATAGCCAGCGCAGAGAGAACCCGTTCGTAGTCATCAACTGTGCGGCTCTGCCTGAAAACCTGCTCGAATCTGAGCTCTTCGGGCACGAACGCGGAGCATTCACAGGGGCCGTCAGCAGAAAGGCTGGGCGTTTCGAGATGGCCGAGGGCGGAACGATCTTTCTTGACGAAATTAGCGAGGTCCCCCCGAGCCTCCAATCGAAACTTCTCCGAGTCTTGCAGGAGCATTCCTTTGAGCGATTGGGCGGCACCGACACCATCTCCGGGAATTTTCGAGTCCTCGCAGCCACCAATCGAGATTTGGAAGCATGTGTTCGCGAAAAATTGTTTCGAGAGGATCTTTTTTATCGTTTGAATGTTGTGCGGATTTCCGTACCGCCGGTACGAGAGAGGAGGTCAGATATTGCACTGTTGGCTGAACACTTCTTGCGAACCTATAGTGAGAAGAATGGATTGTCAGCAGTCGGTTTTTCCGATGATGCCATTCTTATGTTGCAGACATACTCGTATCCGGGCAATGTTCGGGAACTGGAAAATATGATTGAGCGCGCGATTCTGATGGCCCGTGGCCGCGTGGTGATGCCCTCTCACTTTCCGACGAAATCCGCACCCGAGAACGGACGCAATTCCGCGCAGTCACAAACGGATCTTCTGTCACTCCCATTCCACAAGTCAATCGCAGAATTAGAGAAGCGGCTGATTGAAAACGCCCTCAACGAAGCCAAAGGAAACAAGACAGAAGCAGCCGATCGGCTCCAAATCAATCGTCGCCTGCTCTACAACAAAATAGAAGAACACCAGATCAAAGAAAAAGATTGAGCCGTAATTCCTGGCTCTTCAGACGTTCTGGGGAAAATCCTTGGGGTTGAGGGTTTTCAGATGGTCTTAACAATCTTTCTTAGCTTGGATGAATGGTCGGATTACCGGTATGCTCCGGCCCGTAGAATCGTCGCGGAAAAATGCCCTAAGACATTTGTGGGCATACGAAATGGTCTCGGGGCGCGTGGAATCAAGAGTTTACAAGATCGAAACAGTCTAGGTTTTTGGGCAGCCTCAATGGAAGTCTCGGATCGGAGGAGTATTTTGGACTTCGAAGCCCGAAAAGGTGTGCGCGACGCGGGTGTTTCACAGGGTCCTCTGTCGGGTGGCTGCGACGTATTGAAAATTCGAGACTGTTCTATTAGGAATCAGCCGTATCAAAGCATTTGTTTTGATACGGATCGCCCCTAGCTACGAACCAGAAGGTCGGGAGTTCGACTTTCTCCGGGCGCGCCAATTCCGAATAAAAACGCATGTTTCTGAGAATGCCGGCTGACCGTTTGTTTCTAGTTTACCTGTCCTTACCAAAAACTCCATCTAGCATTCTCACAACAAACAAAACTCCGCACAAATCGCGGCGTTCGACCCGATTCGGCACGCAGGGTTGCTAGCAGTTTGACCAAGCACCATGAGTACACAAAAGAAGGATGAACGGACTTTGGGGCAGTGAGAAGGGCGACCACCCGTTCAGGCGGCGACGCGTTCGTAGCGATGGTGAAGGCCACCGACCTGAGGGATTTCCACGATTCGACCCCTAGACGGTCCTTGAATCGGCCGACTGATAGGTGCGTCCTTCCCGAGGGATAGGTGAGTTCTCGTTCGCTCGTAGTATTCGAAATATGATTTCAGGACTCGCCGGAGACTAGCTTCATTCAGGATAATCACGTGATCCAGGCACTCGCGCCGAATCGAACCGATCAAGCGCTCGACGTAGGCATTCTGCCAGGGCGATTGCGGTGCCGTGAGAACTTCCCGAATACCCAACGAGCTTGCCGCTTCACAAAACTTAGCTCCGTAGCTTCCATCCCGATCACGCAAGAGATACCGTGGCGCGCTATTCCATGGAAAAGCCTCCCACAGTTGTCGAGAGGCCCATTCAGACGTAGGGTACGCCGTCACACCGAAGTGAATCACGCGACGGCGGTCGTGCGACAGAATCACGAAGACGAATAACAAGTCGGAGAAGACTGTTGGAACCACGAAGAAGTCGGCAGCGACCAGATTCTTCACATGGTTCTGGAGAAACGTATGCCACGTCTGCGAGGGTGGTTTCCGGTGGTGGACCATGTACTTGGCGACCGTTGCCTGGGATAGCTCGAATCCAAGCTTTAACAGCTCTCCGTGGATGCGCGGCGCTCCCCAGCGCGGATTGGCCAGGCTCATTTTGTGGATGAGATCAATGAGTTCGCGCGACACAGAAGGTCGGCCCACCGCATGGCGGCTTTTCCATCTCCAGTACAATCGAAATCCCTGCCGGTGCCACGCGATCACAGTTTCTGGCTTGACTATCACCAACACAGACCGCCAACCGCTCCAGAAACGCGAAAACCAAACCCACAGCAGTCGTCCCAGCAAGTACTCTACGCGGTGCGCTTCACACCAAGCCATCAGCTCCTCGCGGCAAAATCCAGAATCTCCCCGCACGATCACGCGCACCTCTGGCCATGCCGAACGAATCTGTTTCACGATGCGCTGCAGCTCCTCGACACTTCCCGCCGAGGCATCGATGTTCGAGGATCGCAACCGCGCACACAGCAAGAACTCCCCGCAGAAGATGTACAACGGTAGGTAGCAGTAGTGCCCATAGAAGCCATGGAAGAAACGCCCCTCCTGCTGCCCGTGCAGCGGATCGTCGGTGGCGTCCAAGTCCAAAATGATTTCTTTCGGCGCCTCCCGGTGGGCTTCCAGAAAGATATCCACCAGCAGGCGGTCCACGGCTCCCTGATCCAGCACGATCTTTTTGTAGCGCTCCTTCCGACTGGCTGTCTCTTTGGTCAGTTCCAACCGATTCAGGGTGCTCTTTCCAGCTAACGCTTGGTTACCAGGATCCCCCTTTTCAACCAGCACCGCCAGCAAGGGATCGTTCCGCAACTCCTCATGATCGTTCAGATCTTCGTATCCCAAGGCCAAACCATAGACCCTCTGTGCCACCAACTCTTCCACCGTATGTTCGATCAAATCCGGATTGCGATAATCCGTAAAGCAGGCGGCAAACTGGCGGAGGATCCGGATGCGCTTCTCGACCTCCCGCAGGAGCAGGCCACCGCCGTCACTGGTGATCGCTCCGCCGTCAAACTGTGCCCGGATCTCGCGTCGCTTTTGGGGATGAAATCCGAAGATAAACTGGTTACACTCTGTGGTCATAAGGCTGTTGCTCCTTCTTGGCAGAATCTTTCTCGACAAAAGAGTTATGCCATGAAGCAACAGCCTTTTTCAATTTGGTGTGAGAAATTCGGGCTAGGGTAGTGGTCGATGCCGTAATCACAGCCAGAGAAGCTCGGTGGGGACGATTGTCCCAGGTTCCTTCCGCATTCAGTTTTACTCAAGCTTTGGTGAATACGATGATCTGCGGACATTTCCTCAGGGCTTTGCGGGCGCGGGCTTCGGCATCCGCAATGTCCACGAAAAACCAAAATCAATGGTGCGGCCCTGCGGACGAGCCAAGGCACGGTACTCGTCGTAGTATTTGAAGAAGGCTAGCAGATTCTTCGCCGGGAGTATGAAATTGCCCTGAACACCAATCGCATGAACTGAGTAGTACGGGAGCTTGCTCGCGGCGACGGGAATTCCGGCCACCAGATAGTTGCCGCCGTTACTCGAGACCTGCCACTGGTCGTACCCAACCACGCCGAGTTGGGCCAGCAAGCTCATATCTTTCTTCAAAGGAAGAACCTGCCCAAGCCCCCACTCAATCGTGAATGCCTCACCGGGGGTTATTTTGCTGGTTTGACCCGTTGGCATGCTGGCGGCCGATCTTTGTCCGTGGATTTCCCAGTCACTAGCCAAATTTGCAGTGGTGGCCTTGTTCTTGGTGATGTACAGCGTGGTGGCGCTGGTTATATTGTTACCCCAATATCCGGAACCCACGTTATTGGTCGCCCCCGCCGTGTATCGGCCCGTGGGAGCGGTGAAACCGTATCCGGCGACAAAGTCAACTCGCTTCCCAAAGTGCCAACCCAGGTTCAACGGCTGGACGTACATGTCGGCAAACCCTGAACCACCCCCGGCGCCACCAAGGTTCGTTTCTCCCAGGGTAAGCTCAGCCACCAACTCACCGGTTGCATAGTTGAGTAAGAAATAGGGCATGAAATACCCACCGAGGAACTTATGTTTCGGGATGTAGTAGAAAACGTTCTCATCCACCCAAAACGAATAGGTTCCAGTAATACCCGGAAGCTTGTTTCCGGTAGAACCATTCAATTGACTGGCAGAGTAACTCAGTGCCACGTTGGCATAGGTGAGGCCCGGATCAGGAATCACACCGGCATTTAGACCAAATTGTCCCGGCACCCATTGCCCCTTCTGTTGTCCCATGGCGGGAGCGATGTGACAAAGGATGATGCCCGCAAGAAGTGCGATTTTGACTTTGCAACTCATGCGTCGTCCTGTCATGCCCACACCACGCCGAACTTGCATGATATGGAAAGTTGCAGATATTGGCAAAACTAACAGGTATGGCAATTTTTTCGAATTCGTGCGCGCGCAAACCTGACTGTGCGGCGTAATACCTCGTCCCGTAATTTTTGACAAAGACATCTCTGAAACCTCCAGTGTCAGGATGAGCAAATCACCATGGGTTCGGCTGATGCCCAGGGTGGCCTGCTTGCGGAGAGGACCGGTTGAGCTGCCAGCGTTAATCAGACTTACTCTTCAATTCAACTCGGAGCACAGATTATCGCCAAATAACCTGTAGTTTACGTCCATCCGACGTAAGTTGAGAACTGTCACTTTTGACAATTCCGACGGGTGAGCGGCGGTATAGAGTAAACGCCGGGCTGAAGGCGAAGCTCTATTCAGCGACATCTGCAAAGAGCCGCGCAGAAGGGGAATTGGAAGGAGAAAACATATGAGTCTTGCGGAAAGATTTGCGGCCCGTAGCGGCAGCGGCGGAAACAAAATGTTCACTTCGACATGCCTGCGCCAGATCGGCATATCTCTTGCCGCGTGGATTTTTCTTGGGATAAGTGCGCTTCTTTCGCTTCCGGCTAGCGCGCAGGAAGTCCTTCCTTTCCCGCCCACGCCATCCGGTTCCACTCCCGGGTTAACGATGCAGGACTCCATCTATCATAAACGCGTGGAGCCGAAGCACCTATCCCCTGATGCGCCGAACATACTTATCATCCTTATGGACGATGTCGGTCCGGCACAAGCCTCGACCTATGGCGGCGAGATCAACACGCCGACGCTAACGCGGATCGCGAAGCTCGGCATTTCCTACAATGCCTTTCACTCCACGGCGATGTGTTCGCCCACTCGTGGCGCTCTTCTAACCGGGCGCAATCATACGCGCATTTCCAACGGGCAGATTGCCGAGCTGGCCAACGACTTTGACGGCTTCAGCGGAAAGATTCCGAAGTCGGCGGCAACCGTGGCCGAGGTGCTCAAGGATTACGGTTACAACACCGCGGCCTGGGGCAAGTGGCATAACACGCCCGCCGAGCTGACGACCTCGAAGGGTCCGTTTGACTTTTGGCCGACCGGCTACGGCTTCGAATATTTCTACGGCTTCCTGGCGGGCGAGGCTTCGCAGTACGAACCGCGCTTAGTGCGCAATACAACGGTTTTGGACCCGCACGAGTACGAGCATCCCGGTTATCACCTCTCCGAGGACATCGCTTCCGACGCTATCAAGTGGCTGCGAGAGCAGCAGGCTTTCACGCCCGACAAGCCATTCTTTATGTATTGGGCTCCGGGCGCGGCACATGGTCCGCATCAGGTTCCTAAGGAGTGGGCCGACAAATATAAAGGGAAATTTGACGATGGCTGGGATAAGTATCGCGAGCGTGTCTATGCGCGACAGAAACAGATGGGTTGGATTCCGAAGGATGCGCAACTGACCCCGCGCCCGGCGACCCTCGCCTCGTGGGATTCCATTCCAGAAGACGAAAAGCCGTTCCAGCGTCGTTTGATGGAAGTTTACGCCGGATTTGCCGAGCATGCTGATTACAACGCCGGGCGCGTCATCGACGAAATCGAAAATGAAGGAAAACTGAATAACACGCTGATCTTCTACATATGGGGAGACAACGGCGCATCGGCAGAAGGACAGAACGGGACCATCTCTGAACTACTCGCACAGAACGGCATCCCGAGCACAATCCAACAGCACATCAAGGCGCTAAACGAACTCGGGGGCTTGGATGTGCTCGGCTCGACGAAAACCGAAAACATGTACCACGCCGGATGGGCTTGGGCAGGCGGCGCGCCCTACAAATCAACGAAACTGATCGCGGCGCATTTCGGCGGCACGCGCCAGCCGATGGCTGTTTCGTGGCCCGCAAAAATCAAGCACGACGATACGCCGCGTCCACAGTTCCATCATGTCATTGACATTGTCCCGACGATCTACGAAGTGGTGGGCATCGCACCCCCACGCGTGGTCAACGGCGTTGATCAGATGTCAATTGATGGCATAAGTATGGCCTACACATTCGCCGATGCAACGGCGAAGGGGCGAAAAGTCACGCAGTTCTTCGACATCATGGGCAGCCGGGGCGTTTATCACGATGGATGGTTTGCCGACACCTTCGGTCCCCGGATTCCTTGGGTGCCGGGAATTCCCAAGGGCATCGCGGAGTGGAATCCAGAGAATGACGTATGGGAACTTTACAACCTGAATGAAGACTGGTCTCAGGCCAATGACCTCGCCGCGAAGATGCCGGAAAGAGTCGCCTACATGAAGAATCTTTTCTTGGTCGAATCAGCCAAGAACGAGAACCTGCCCATCGGAGGCGCTTTGTGGACTCCAGTGTTTCATCCGGAAGACGCGCCGTCCACGCCCTATACCGAATGGACTTTCAGCGGCCCGATCACTGGCATGCCCGAGTTTGCCGCGCCGAAAATTGGAAAAGTCGACAACACCGTAAGCATGGAAGTGGAGGTCCCTCCCAAAGCAAACGGCGTTCTATACGCTCTCGGTGGATTTTCCGGCGGCCTTTCGTTGTACGTGAAGGATGGTCAGCTCCGTTATGAGTACAACCTGTTCGAAATTGATCGAACGCATATCACAGCGAAGGACGAACTACCGACCGGAAACGTGAAGATTGAAGTGGAATCGAAACTTGTGGCGCCGAAACCCGGTGCCCCCATGGATGTTACGCTGAAGGTGAATGGCCAAGTCGTGGCGCAGGGCCGTGTGCCGATCACCGCGGCGCTCGCCTTCACCGCTAACGACTGCTTGGATATCGGCAGCGATCTGGGCTCACCCGTGTCGCTCGACTATTTCGATCAAGCCCCATTCGCTTTCAACGGGAAAATCATCACAACTCGGATCGTGTATCCGAAAAAATAGGCTTAGTTCAGTCTCAGAGCCGATCTACTATTCGGCAAGCTACGTAGAGCGCCTTGTGCGGAGGGGAAAAAAAATTCTTGTGATGGCGCTCTCGGTCGCAATGTTGATGATAGTCTTAAGGAGCCACCGCTCGAACAATCGGCCATCGATATCAATGTCAGTTGATTGGTGAGCGGTATCTCTTCTACCTCAATGACGCATCCTTCCTCGATCGCTGCACTCGTTTCATGGAGACCGCGCTCACAAATGGTGATTCCGTGATACTAGCCGCGACTCTCTCACACGCCAATGACCTCCGGCAGAGATTGGAGTCGGAAGGTTGCCATGTTGCTGAGGCCATAGAACGGGGCCGCTATCTTGTTTTGGAACCGGCGCACGTGCTTCCCGAGTCTCTGATCAATGGCCAGCTTGATTCGGCTCGACTCATAAAATTCGCTGGCAATTTCATTGCGACCGCGCTGAAGGCCGCCACCGGAAAACATCCTCGCGTTGCAGCTTGTGGAGAATGTTCTGCACTCTTATACGCGGAAGGCCAAGCGGATGCGGCTGTCGAGATGGAACGGCTATCGAACGAACTTGCTCGCATGTATAACCTAGATACTCTGTGCGGATATCCGATCGAACGTTTTCGCAGCGAAGATCAGCGTCCTATTTTCCAGCGAATCTGCGCAGAGCACTCAGCCGTTTATTCTCAGTAGGGCGCGTTTTCTCGCACGCAAATCGCCAGCGCGTCAATCCTTTGCTGTTCGTATGCCCTCTTGGAGCGAGCGTGCCTTTTCTTAACGCAATCAAGCTGCAACGTACCGGAAGGGTTGGTTTCTGAACTGAAGACAAAATCTCTAAGTTTGTCGCAGTATCTCCAAAAAGGGGGATTGCCTAAGTAACCGGCGTCCGAGAAGTAGTTTGACGTTGCGTTGAGTGCGGCTCTTTCCTGATTTTCGTCAGAGCCGGCCGCTTGCCTGAAGTGCCCGACGTTCCAGTTCACCCCATGTCCGGTACCGAGCTGTCCCGCGTGCGAACCGAATTCCGGCTCTATCTTCCCGAGCCTATCAACAAAAGCCCACTCGAGTCGAGGGGTCGACATTGTTATGGTGCAGCAACGCTAGTTGTCACTCCAATGGGTGAGAGTCCCATCGACAGAACGGTCCAGTGACTGTCGTAGTTATATCCAGCGGCGAGAAGGGTGACCGACTCGTCGGAAGCCTGGAAGTAAAAGTCCCGGTGGCCGGAAGAGCTTCTGGTCAGATCTGCACAGGGGGCGAGCAACCTGACAGGCCGCAGCAAAAGCGAACCAGTGAAGCTCCGAAAAGTCGGCCCTGCGTGAAGCGGATTGCAGGATAGTCGGGAGAGCCGAGCCGCTCATAACATGGCGAAGGCCTATGTCGGGACCGCATGTCTGGAACCAACCGGTTTCCGATCTCCCCGGAGTCGTAGAGGGTGGCATGTTAGGAAGGAACGACAGCGAAAGCGTGGAACCACTCGGAGGTCGCCTAGGCGCAGTGTGCACAGCGAAGGCATCCGGTATAAGCCGCAAAGCGGTGAAATCGGGATGTGCCTGCGAGTGGGGCGGATGGGGCCGATTAAGCGTGGATGGACCGGAACAGAACAACCCGGTCTGGAGCGAGGGCCCCTGGGGTAGAGCGGCAGCGGCCGCTCGAACGGAGGTGCTCCAGCGCCCAACGTCCCCCGGCACAGAACGGGGAACTGACGAGGGAAGCGGGAAGCACGAAGGACAATGGCAAACCGTCCGAGGCGAGGAAGCGTCGAACGGGAAGGCCCTGTCTGATCTACCGGCCTTGAAGCCGTACTGGGGAAAACCCGCCGTACGGAATTTTAGGGAGGGCAATGGAAACGTCGGCATCATACGAAGCCCGCTACGCGCCTTTGCCCTACCCGACCAATCAAGTACCGCCATCCAGAGGCACGCGCGACAAATGGATATAATCTGTCTATATGATCCCTCCTTCCTACAAACCGCGAAAGAAGTTCATGGAACTGGCTGTCTCGGAGGCCAAACGCGCCGGTGACCGAGGTGACTATCCCATTGGCGCGGTCATCACACGCCTTACCCGAGGGTGCGAAGTCGTCATTGCCAGTGCCGGTAACAGAGTAAAAACTTCGGGATCGAGCATCAAACACGTAGAGTTGGAAACGCTCAAATACGTATCGAGCGGCTATGGCCGCTACCTCCCCGACTTCGTGCTTTACTCCACGCACGAGCCCTGTGCCATGTGCGCCGGTGCCTGCGTGTGGTCTAGAATTGGCGCCGTCGTTTACGGCGTTTCCCAAGAGGACATTGCAGCTTATGGCCGCAAGAGCGGTACGGAAGACTACAAGTGGCGAGCTTGTCTGATTCCCTGCCGGCTCGTCTTCGAGAAGGGCAATCACCGCATCCCCGTCACCGGCGGTTTTCTCCGGCAAGAATGCCAAAAACTCTTCGGTTACAGGACTGCGCGCCGGTAACTAATGCGCACTGCACTGCTGCTAGTCCAATGGGATAAGTCTTGATTAACGCGCTTTTGCGCTGCCATCAAGTAGCGGCTCGTAGCGATTTCGCTACAAGAGTTGGCTAACAGGGAATTCTACTCCCTGTTCCTTCCCTGATCGTTCCCTGTTCCGAATGGGCTCCGAAACTCGATTTTTCCCGCTAAAACACTTTGAAGTGGGGAGTTATCGCCGAATGGTTTCGGCTAAAGATGCAAAATTCCCTGTATTTTTCCCTGTTAGCAGGGAATTGAGGCCGGAGAAAAGTTCGCACGGGACTGCGTCCACCGCCAGTCAGTCTTGATATTCTTCTCTATTCCTTTCAGTTTGGCAAAAACGGGTATTTTGCGGCCAATCGGCAGGAATTCACGAGAGCCATTTGCTCTGTCTCCAGTCCTATTCCGCTAACGGCCTAAATTGGCTGCAATATTCTCCAAGACGAATGAGGCGGTTCCGTTTCAAAATGATGACCGGGACGTGCCATTAGCCGGGGAGGCCGGGGAGAAGTTCGAGGCGTTTTTCCATTCTTTCTGGTCTCTTTTCTTCGCGCTCTACCACGCACTACAGCAATCAGAGAATGAACTCACGGCGGCGGACCCGTTTCGGCTCGGCCTCGTGGACACCCTGCAGCAGGACGTCAGGGCGCTGTGTGCTCGCTAAGGAAAAAGCCGGAAGATGAGAGACGCGCGCTCCGCCGACAATCCGCATGCTGGCCAAGAGGACTCTCTTTGCGTCCCGCGCCGCATCGATTCGCAGATCACGGGAATGGCGGTAGACCTCATCAAGCGTTAGCTTGAGCCTACGTTCGCGGACGAGACGCTGCATGACCGCCGCATGACCTGGCCGAGGCGTAGTTGCGCCTCGAATCCATTGGCAGATGGCGGAAGGGGAGACGTCGAGCTGTACCGCCAGAGACTCCACGCTGTACGCCTTGATAAAGCGGGCAAATTTGGATTTCCATTGTATCGTTACCCTCTTAATCATCGGTCTCTCCCTCCATGGCTAGCGCGGCCACGGCGCATTTCTTTTCCGCGTTTCCAGCAGTCGATCTAGCGCGCGCGAAGGGACGCCCGGCGCCAACTCCGCGACTGACGTCAATCTCCAAACCTGCCTGCCGCCGTTCACGCCGGCGGGTTCAAACGTCAGGCGGATGGGACGGTCCGGCGTCTCGTCGTTCTTCCTGACTGCTTCGGCGTTCACATCCAAGAAAACGGTTTGTCCGTCACTGCTTTTCTCGTAGTCATTGCCAAAAGGCTGCACCATGCCTTGTGGATGTGTGTCGTAGCCGCGCGCTTTGAGCATCTCGGCCAGCTTTCTGCCGCTAAAAGGGAGCTCAGTTTCTGAAGGCGGGATCATCGGCACTGCTCCGGTTTCCAAGACCTGCTCGCGCAGCCACATAGTTTCGAGCAAGGTCTCCTGAGAATCGAAAAGCGAGAAGGCATTCAGATTGTACTGATCGAGCGACTTGAGGATCGCGATCCGCGCCGTCGATGGAAGATCGAACTTCCACACATAGTCTTGTTTGGCGCGGCTCCCAAAAACGGAATCGTGCGGATAAAAGCGCCAGCCGGCGCCCTTCTCATCGAAGTCGGCACAGATCACGTCACCCGTGATGTGTGCTGTGGCGGAATCGCCCAATTGGATCCTTTACCGCCGGGCGAATTGATCGTATGGCTTCTAGCGCCGCGCCACGGCGAAGCGCCTCGCCGGTGTCCGCTACATTTGCCGGTGCGGATAGTCCACTCTCACCGAAACAATCTCGAACGGATGAACCGGCACTGTCACTTGATCGCCGCTCACGGAAAGCGCTGATCCTTCGGGCTGCTCCATCAGATTAGTCAAGGTGGCAGAAGTCGCGCCGGCGGGCATTTTGATTTGCACCTCGCCCGTCGTTCCAGCCCACTCGTAGAAGCGGAAGATTAACCCGTCATAGTCCTCCGCCTTTTTCATCGCGGTCAGGACCACATTTGGATTGCTCAGGGTGACGAATGATTGCTCGGGCGCAAGCTTTCCTTCATGCACCTGGAGCTGCATCGATTGCAATTCGTAGTTGAAATCGTACCCGTGCCGTACGGTCATGGCCTGCTTCCAATCGCCGCGGTGCGGATAGAGCGAGTAGCGGAAGTGATGGTGCCCGCGGTCGGCGTTGGGGTCCGGCCAGGTGGGAGACCGCAAGAGCGAAATCCGCAGCACGTTTCCTTTCGCGTCGTAGCCATATTTCGATTCGTTGATCAGGCTGAATCCATGTTTTCCGTCGCCGAGATCGGCCCAGCGCATGGCCGGAACTTCAAATTTAGCCTGCTCCACTTTGTTGTTGCGCGTCGTAGGCCTTTCGATTGTGCCGTAGGGAATTTCGAACGTGGCCTCGCCGCTCGAAGCCGCCAACGGAAACGCAGCCTTCAGAAGGATGTGCGTCTCATGCCAATCGATATTGTTCACCACGTCCACGCGGTCCAGGCCCGCGTACAGCGTGATGTCCTGCACGAATTTTGAGTTCTGCCACGTGCGCGTCACTCGGATCGACGCACGCAGCGGCCCTTTGTCCACAAGCTCGACAGAATCTGCCTTGTCGATGTTAGTGAACACTTTCTCGAAGTCCGCGTCGATGTTCCACGCGTCGTATTCCCGGGGCGTGTCCTTGAATCCGATGAGTTCGTTGCCGCAGCCGCCTGACGCGATCGATTCGAAGCTGGCCTTCTTGTCGTATAGGCTCGTGATGCAGCCATTTTGCGGGTCGACGGTAACGCGCAAGTATTCGTTCTCTAGTGTCAGGCTCGTCACCTTCAAATCGCTCGGCACTTCGAGCTTTTGGGGCACCACGTGCACAATCTCATATCCCATCGAGGGCACGTCCTTCGCTTCGACCAGCAACTCGTAGCTGTGCGTTGCGGCGTCGTTCGAGAGTATCTGCACCGGCAATGCGCGGCCCTTCTCATCGAGCACTGCGATGCCGGCCTTAGGCGCGTCCGGCATTTGCACCTGAACTTCCACGAGATCGCTTCGTTCCCACGCCAGCGGATTCCACACCATCACCGGCACTCCGGCAGCGGCCTTCGTATTGATTTCCCTCGCGATCGTGTGAAACGCGTGAATGCTCGCGCCGCTCGAGATCCAGCGCACGTCGTCATAATCGCGCTGTGCGTCTTGATAAATGACGCCAATCCCCGATCCCGCCGCGAGATCGTGGAACTGATTGAATAGCTCCTTCTTCCATGCTTCCGTGAGCGGTTCGGCGGGATAAGCGCTCCCGTCAAGCCAAGCCAGCGAGGAAATCTTTTCGGCGTTCAGCACTTGTTCTTCTGCTTCGCGCATGCTGCGCTTGTGGTTCGATTGCGTCGTGAACACGCCGCGGTGATATTCGAAGTACATCTCGTCGTTCCACACTGGCAAGCTGATTTTCCCCGCGGGTGCATCCTGCAGCTTGGTGTTTCCGGCCGCGAGCGTTTTGTAATTCCAAACTGGCGAGTGCTCCGTGTCCAGCTTTCCTTCGATGTCCGAGAAAAATCCCTGCGCCACTCCCCACGTTACCGGTGGATACACCATTTTCGGATCGAACCAGTGCACTCCGGTTTCTAGCATGGCCCGCGTCGGACCGCCACCATGATCGCCCACGCCAAACAAGTGCATCATTTCCGTTACCCCCGGATTCAGCTCGCGAGCCCGCGCCACGTCCCCCGCAATCCGCACCGGATCGATCTCGTTCGCGTAGTCATGCGGAAAATACGTCAGAACGCGGCTTCCATCCGGCGACTGCCACCAGAAAATTTTCATCGGCAGTTGCGTGGTGTCATTCCAGGCCATCTTCTGCGTCACGAAGTAGTCCACTCCTGACCTTTTGTAAATCTGGGGCAATTGCCAGTTGTACCCAAACGAATCCGGGTTCCAGCCGATTCGCACATTGACACCGAACTTGTCTTTGAAATACCGCTTGCCCACGAGAAGCTGCCGTACGAGGGATTCGCCGTCGGGCATATTCAAATCGGGCTCGACCCACATTCCGCCGACCATCTCCCAGCGGCCCTGTTTGACGCGGTCCTGAATGTCTTTCAATTCACCCGGATATTTGTCGACGATCCAGGCGCTGTACGCCGCAGCGGACTGCGTGTAGGTGTACATCGGATATTCGTCCATCAACTGCAACGCCGTGCCGAACGTATGTCGCACCACGTCCACGGTCTCGGTCCAGGGCCACAGCCACGCTGCATCGATGTGTGAATTCCCGGTCAGGCGAACTTCCGTCTCTTGCAAGAGTGGCCTCATTTTCTCGAGCGCGTTCTGCGCGTCTTTCAGGGACGCGTCGAATACCGTCTGATTCGCTTGTTTCAGCGCATTCAGGTCCACGACCTCCGCTGCAGCGTCAAATTCCTGCTCGACTGAGGAAGAACTCGCCAACTGCCCGCGCGTGAGCATGGCCACCGACTCGAATTCCTGCAGCAGGTCCGAGGGGTTCGGCCTCGCCTCTGAAAAATCGATCTTTAGATTCGCGCCCCCGAAATGTTTCTGGTCCACGGTGTGCAGCAGCTTCACGGCGACGAGCGTTCTGTCGCCGGGCTTGGCGTCGTCGAATAAAACGATCGGCTCCAGGTCGTCGCCCATAGCCACTCGCCGACCGTTGAAGTAAATGATCTGCGGCATCGGTCCGTTGGCATAGGCCTCAAAGTGAAACCAAATTTTCGTTCCGGTCAGATCGTAGCCGTTCAAGGTCTTCGGCACTTCGATTACGCGGCGGTACCAAACCGCGTCGTTCGGAGCCGGCGTATTCGCGTGGATCACTTGCCAGCTCGAATCGTCCAGGCTCACCGCCTCTCCGTGAGGCACGTCGCCCGCGTGGAACCGCCATTCTCCCGAGGGGAGATTCGTCAAACTATGCAGAGCGCCGACAAAGCCTTCCAGCGGGGGCGCTTTACCCTCTCTGCGTTTAAAAACCGCGGGCGTCTTTTCGCCGTCACGCGTGAAGGAGCCGTCCATGGTGTGGCCGTCCGCAGAAAGCTTGCCTTCAAACGAAAAAGGTCCCAGCGCGAATTTCACCGCAGAATTTTCGAACGAGATGGAATCGAGCGCGTTGTCGTAGTCAAAGTCATCCGGCACATCGACCGATCCTTTCAGCGTTCCACCCGAAGACGAAATGTGCAGAACGATGTGCCGTACCGATCTCGACTCTTGGAACGAGCCCTGCCAATCCCCCTCGATCCCCTGCGCATGAGCCGGCACGCACAGCACGAGGCTCGCGGCGAAACATACAAACGCCAACGCGTTTTTCATCTTTTTCTCCTTCCACCTTTGCGGTATTTCATGGCGATTCATCCACGTTCCCGGTTTACTTGGAAACTGAAAAGCGAACCAAAGAGCGCGCGGTATCACGGCCTTCGACGATTTCGATTCGCTACCCGGCGGGAACATTCTTGAAGATTTGATGAACGCCGCTGGGCCAATCGATCCGAAGTAGGTCTCGACTTTCGTGTCGCGCGATAAACCGATGTGAACCACGCGAGAATTCAGCAAGCCGAAACCGTTGCCGCCATCTACCCACTTGTAAAGTTTTCGCGCACCGGCAACGGCCGTCACTCGCGCGCCAATCGCGTCGCGATTGGATTTCGTTCCGAACAGACGAATCATGGCACGGAGTTACACCAGAATCGTGGACGGACACAGTAGTAAGTTACTGATTCTGCGACCGGCCAGAGTTTTGGCGAGGGACAGGCCTTCTTTGCACACGTGCCTTTCTCAATTCGCGGGCACTAGTCGCGTGAAGCAGTCTAGCGATGCCATTGAAGCCACCTTCGGCAGGCAGGTTTCTAATTCCTCATCGCCCGTCTGGTGCTGAAGTGAGAAATGGCTGATGCCCTCGCCAACATCACAACACCGCGAATCGATGATTGCACAGAACGCCCGATTAATGTGAGCGCAACCATGCTCAAGTGGAATATGTGGTCGATCGCAACAAGCAGCAAAAGAAACACAGCGATCAGAGCTGCGACGGTCACGAAGAGTGCCGTAAACAACACAACGGCTGACAACAGCTGAAGTACCAAGTAACTCTTGAGCGATGCGAGTATAGCTACGGCAGGCACCGGCAACCATAGCCACCTGAAATCCCTGCGAGCCCTCACTAGAAAAGTCAATGAATTACAAAACATCAAAAGTCTCCCGCTCAGCGTCAATACAGAAGTTCCGGCAGGCCGAAGCATCCTTTGAACGACCGTTGCGTACTAATATCGCTTGTAAATTTTTAAACTTAATGACGGATCGTCTGCGATCGTCCTCACTTGAAATTGTGTGCCTCTTGGAAGTCATCCCAGCGCATTCGGCATAAATTTCGTAGTCATCAAAAACAGATAGTCCACTGGCCTGTTTTATCCACGATGTACCTTTTCAAATACTCGGTGCGCTTATGGCTTCAGAGTTCAGGACCGTTCCGCGCACGCTGCGCAACTCAAGACTCCCGTCTTTCCGCGCTGCTGCGGCCCAGGCCACTTGCGAAGAGAATACCCCGCGAGTCTCAACCTGGGTAGCATGCGGCTCCTTGGAACGCGGCGAGAGCACTGAATCTCGCTGACTCTCGACCCGTGGTGCGTCGGCCCGCAATCAGCCGACGCATCAGCGCAAAGTTCCCTAGGTGTGGTGTCCCTGAAGAGTTTGCACCTTGCTACCTAGATCCAGCGTTGTGTTGTAGAGCCAAGTGAACAGCAAGCCAGCTACGGCACCGTCAATCACTCCATCAATGGTGCCGATCACGACGCTTGCGACGTTGTGTGAAGAGTGAAACCACGGATAGACAGAGTTCATCATCGCGAGAAAGTTCATCCCGTATTCCGGTCTTGCCAGATTAATGAGTCCGACCAGCAGAATCGCCCCACCCCACAAAAGCCCAGCCGCAATTGCGGTTCCCTTGATTGAAAGTCTCATTTTATTTTCTCCTTGGTATGACGTTGTTCCAACATTTTCACCAACTCTACTGAGCAATTCATCAGTCCGCACGGCGATTGACTTAGTTGCCGGAGGTTTGCACCTGAGCCGTTTCGCTGGCCGTCGGTATCTTGGACACCGACTCGACCGCCTTCAGGCTAGGCTCCGCCCGCTCCCATAGAAGCCGCGCCTGCGGAGAATCGTTCGGATAGAGTTGCTCGGATTGCTGTCCGCTCGGCTCCAGGACGATGTCAACTCTACGGTTGTAGGCAAGCCAAGTCGCCCTCTGGTTCTTCATCCACTTTTGCAGCGGCTCGTTATCTTGCGATTGGATCTTCTGGACCTGTGCGGTAGAGAGTTGCTGGTCTTTGCCTTCTGCGCGGGTCTCGATGTTCTCAATTGCGACGCCCTGCGAAACCAGGTAAGCCTTCACCAGTTCTGCGCGCCTTTTGCTCAGCGTCAGATTGTATTTCTCAGTGCCACGGACATCCGCATGTCCCACGATCACCAGCTTGTCTTGGGGATTATACTGTTCGCTGTTCTTGAACGTAGCGGCTGCCGCATCCAGCGTTTGTGCTTCGCTGGATACCAAACCTACTCTCGGGCGGTTCAGGCGGGGATAAGCGGTGGGATAAAAAAGGCTCGCGAGCGTTACAGACGGAGCGGGGTCGATGGAACCGACGATGTGCAGAAGCACAGTCTTCGAAGCGGTGCGACCGCACACGTTGGACGCCTCGATGGTGTAGCCAAAGTTTTCATTCACCGCGCCGTCCTTGATTTGCACGGGTTTGGCCTGAATCGTTTGGCTCCCGTTCAACGCCTCGCTGCCCAAAGGCGTAATCGTCACTTTGTCGGCATTGGATGCCGACCACTGCAGCGTCGTCGGATCGTCTTGCACGATCTTGTCTCCGACTTTGTGATAGTGCACTTCCGGCTCACTGAGGCTGAGCGTCACGGATGGTTGGGCGTCAACATTTACAGCGACGGTCTTCGTTACTTCGCCGCCGGGGCCCTTCGCCACGAGTTCGTAGGTTGTCGTTTGCGTCGGGCTAACCGTGCGATCACCACTGAGGGGCACGTTCCCGATGTTGGTGATGGAGGTTTCCGCGGCATCGGCGGCCTTCCAGTTCAACGTGGCCGATTGGCCGCAGCTCGTTTGCGTCTGCGAAGCGGCGAGCTGCGCCGTCACCGGCGCGATGGGAACCTCTGCGCTGGCTATGCCCACATCGAAGCGCGGCTGCGGTCCAAGAGTCAGACCGCGCTTAAAATCCCGGGACTCGATCTTGCCGTTGCGGTTGAGATACACGACCTCGCGCTGGCCGGCCTTTACATCCACCGGTCCGGACGAGATGGTTTGGCCTTTTTGTGTAACCGTCACTTGATAGTTGCCCGGTTTGACGAGCAGCCACTGATGCCACAAGAAATTGTTATCGAACTCGTCCACGTGGCCGACAAAATATGCCGGAGTGCTGCCGTTGAGCAGCACGGCGGCGCGCGGATGGCCTTTGAATTCGATGTCACCGAACGGGCCGGAAACCAAGTCACCAGAAGTCTGCAAGGTCACGGCAAGGTCGGTGGTCTCGCCCGCACCGATGTGGACCTTCTGCGTTTTGGGGATGTAGCCGTAATTATCGACACCGACTTCGTGCGTGCCGGCAGGCAAATCAATGGTCTGACTGCCATCGCGGATTGCCTTGCCGTCCACGAATACGTAAGCCTGCTTCGGACTTACGTGGATCTTCAGCTTTCCGGTCTCCGGGCTCGATTGCGCAGATGCCGGCGCCATGCTCATTGATAGCACCACAATTGCAAAACAAAACACGCGGGCCAGGAATTTCGTTCGCACCATTTGACTGCTCCTTTCAATGCACATAATCGCTTTGCGTCCATAAAATAGCGGGGGGGCCGGAGCGCAGAATCCGCTAGAAGCGTGAATTCTTGCGCTCCGGCTGCCCTCCATGGCACTGCGGCCAGCGAGCCATTCGAGAGAGCAATCCCACGGCGAGAATTTTTGGATTTTATTGCGGGCCTGGCAATTGACCCTTGGAGCTATCAGACCCTATAGCTTTCGATATATAGGCGCGGGAACGAAGAAGTGCGACGATTCCTGGTGCATGGCCCGCCCTGCGTACCGTAGGGCGCTCAATCTTTCTCGATACGGCGGATCGCGATGATACAAAGAAGTGGAAAAACCCTCGTGCCCGCGATGGCTGCACTCGCCTTGCTGTTCGGAGGCCCGACGGCGATCGCCCAGCAATCCAGCTTGTCCACAACCGGCTCCCAGCACAGCGCGAAGGCCGCGACGCACACGATAACCGATGCGGAATTCGCGCAGCGGGCAGCGGAGGCCAATCTCGCAGAGGTAAAGCTGGGGAATCTGGCCGAGCAACAAGGAACCACTCAGACCATCAAGGATTTCGGCAAGCGCATGGTCACCGATCATAGCAGCGCCGAAGACAACCTGAAGACCGCGGCGGCGTCCAGCAAGATCAAGCTGCCCACAACGCTCGACGCCAAGGATCAGGCGGTGTACGACCGGCTTGCGAAATTGTCAGGCGAGGCTTTCGATCGTGCTTACGCGCTTGACATGGTGAGGGACCATCGCGGCGACGTGGTCGAATTTCGCCATGAGGCAAACGACGGCAAAGACGCCGCCATCAAGACGTTTGCATCGGAGGCGCTACCCACACTGGAAACTCACCTGAAGCTCGCGCACGAGATGTACCACAGCGTCTCGACCCAAGGGACCAGCCAAAGCAAAAGTCACAGCGGGTAAGTTGCTGGATGCAATCAAATCACGAGCCGATAGCAGATCAGTACCGGCCTTCGTACCATCGAAGGCCGGTTTTTTTTCCGGAGCCGCACTTGACGTCACGAACAGAAAAACGAGCACGGCGACGTGAAGGGGCGCTCGCTGCAACCGCCGACCCAGAGCGGCGCTAGAAGCAGTTCGGGCGAATGTACCCCGGTCAATTCTGGCAGCGGAAATCTCGTCATCATCACTATTGTGGCCGGTCACGATTGTCACCGTGACGGTTCCCGTTGCCCGGCAGGACAAGCGGATCTTCCGCTGCGGCGGTCTTGTGTGCGCCATTTGAAGTCAAAAATGCTGGAGAGTCACAGGGAATGTACGCCGTTGCGTTATAATGGTTTGTGCCGCACTTGTTTTCTGGCAATCCAGAGATCACCGCAGGTCACTCCGGTTTTGAATACGTCAGTGGGAATGTTGGGTACGTTATTTCTTGCTGCGCAATTGACTCTTGGACTTAACGGGCGCTATGGCCTTCGATATATCTTCAGTTGAGGGATGGGAACCAGTCGGCTGAGCGGCTTGGCTCGTGAGGCTGCGCACAGGATCCTGCGAAATGCCCACAAGATGGACGAAGCCGCGTCGCGCAGCCGCCATGATGGCTTCGACGCGCCCCGTCACCCCGAGTTTGGCAAGGATATGGTTGACATGGACCTTCACTGTGCCCTCAGTCACGTCCAGCGAGGATCCTATCTCCTTGTTGGACTTGCCCACGACCATGAGACGAAGAACCTCTCGCTCCCGTCGAGTCAGGTTTGGCGCGGTCATGCGCGCCGCGAGCCTTGCCGCCGCCGAGGGATGGATCCACGTTTCCCCACGCAAAACAGCACGGATGCACACGAGCAAGTCCTCGCGGCCAGAGTCGCCTTTGACTATGTACCCTCGCGCGCCAGCGGAAAACACCTGGTAAACTTCCTCGTCAGTGCTGAATGCCGAATAGATAATGATCTGCGCCGCTGGAAACTTCTCGCGAAGCGTCGCGACTCCGTCAGCCGGCTCCATGCCGCGCATGTGAAGATCCAGGACCGCGATGTTGGGCCGATTTTGGAGGACCTGGTCGACCGCTTCCGGCCAATTGCGGGCCTCCCCAACCACTTCCATATCCGGTTCGCGGTTGATGACCGCTGCCAAGCCTTCGCGCACGATCGAATGATCGTCAGCGATGACGGCACGAATGGAACGAGGCGTCTTCATTGAAGCCCTTCAGCTTGTCACGGGAGGAATCGGAATCGAAGCATGGACCTCAGTGCCGCGACCCGGTTCGCTGTGAATTGTCCAGATCCCGCCCAAGGCCTTGGTCCGATTTTGCATCGACGTCAAACCGAAGCTGCCAGCGTTCAGGTCGGGCTGGAATCCTTGGCCGTCATCTTTCACAGAAAGCCGTGCCCGCTCGGAATCGAGAAACAAGTCGATTCGCACCTCGCGAGCTTTCGCATGTTTCACGACGTTGGACACCGCTTCCTGACTGATTCTCAGGAGGCCCCTTTCTATCTCGAGGGGAAGGCGGCGGATCGTTCCATCCAGAGAAAACTGAACGCTCAGCCCATTATCGCTAGCCAAATCTCTGGCCAAATTTTCGATGGCATTCTTAAGATCCACCGTCTGTAATTCCTCCGGGTACAAATCCCACAAGGCGCAGCGCATTTCCGTCATGCTCCCGCGGACCAGCTGCAGCGCACGATGCACATGAGCGTGTGCCGCCGGATTTTCGCTGAGAGAATCGCCTGCCAGCTCCAGGTGCATGATCGTCCCTGCGTGTGCCTGGCACACGGTATCGTGAAGTTCCAGAGCCATTCGTTTACGTTCCCTCTCTACCGCCTCTTGCATGAGCTTTTCTTTGGACAGCTCTAGGGCATGCTTAACGTCCCGACGAGACACCCAGACATACGCCAGCAAAGCTGCCGCCACCCCGATGATCAAATCATTCAGGACATTTGTATCGCGAGCGGCTCCCATACGTGCGAACGCTACATCCAGTGCGCGGTTGGCCACCGCAACGCACAAGCCAAGGACAAAAGAGCCGATGACGCGTCTTCCGAGCCTCTCGTCAGGGGACATAGTCCGTAACCTGCGGTTCGAACTCGTGCGCGGGCGCGTGAAATTCACCCACTTGAACACAATAAGACTCTGGCATGCGAATTGCAATTCACTCCGACAATCGCGCGATCGGAAATCGGAAAACATCGAGAGAGAACCAGCTATTACCGTGGTGGTACAACGTTCTATGCACTAAGAGGAATTGATTAGCCTCAGGCTCATGAACTAGCCTCTTACTGGTCAAAGGCATCCTAAGGCGTGCCAGCTTTCGGGTGGGCAGGCCGCGCGGCCCGCAGCGGGGACGGCGCGCGCTTCGGATGCCCACAGGATATTTTGGTCCACACAATCATTCTAAACGGAGGAAATTTATAATGACTGCACAATCAGCAACAGCGATGCAATCTGTCAAGGGCTCGGCCCCAGGCCGGCAAGGTCCGATCGAACTGTTAGAACAATTCGACAAGGTTTATGACTCGATCGCCCGACGGGCGTTCGAGCTCTTCAAAGGTAACGGCCAGTCGGCGGGACATGAATTGGACGACTGGCTTCGTGCCGAGGCTGAGATGTTACACCCCATCCACTTGGAGGTGACGGAGTCGGACGAATCCGTGACTGTACTGGCCGAAGTTCCGGGTTTCGCTGCAAAGGACCTTGAGATCAAGGTTGAGCCCCAGCGTCTGATGATCGCGGGCAGGCGCGAGATCAAGGAAGAGAAGAACGGCAGAAAGATCCACTCCGAATGGTGTGCCGACCAGATTTTGCGAGTGGTCGACTTGCCGAGGGAAGTGGACACAAGCAGAGTCAACGCAACTGTGAGGGACGGAATTCTTCTGATCGTGTTGCCCAAGGCCGCACACACGAAAGCAACCCGCATCGAACCAAGGCCAGCTTGATGCTTGCCTGACAGGTTCAGTGGCCCGTCGCCTGATGGGAATTGCACGGACGAAGATTATCGGCGACGGGCTGTTGTCCTGTGCCGCGATGCAGATACCGATCTCACGAAAGGTTAGAAACGAACGAAGCATGGTGAGGATGTGTTCCGCCACGCCATTCCGATTGGACGTATCTCCGAGATTTCCATTGATCTCGACTACACCTGGTTTCTCGTCTTCGGCTTGGTCACTTGGGTGCCAGCCGTCAGTTATTATCCGAGCGAATTCAAACACCGGGGCGTTGCGGAATATTGGCTGATGGGTGCAGGCACGGCCGTGATGCTATTCGTGAGCGTATTGCTTCACGAACTGGGCCATTCGGTGGTGGCCAAACGGTACCGAATTGCGGTGCCACGCATCACACATTCGTATTTGGCGGAGTTTCGAAGATAGCGACGGAGCCGCGCAGCCCACGCGTGGAGTTTTGGATTGCAACCTCGGGTCCGATCGTCAGTCTTGTGCTGGCACTCATCTTTTGGGAACTGCAGCCGTTCCTTGTCCATGCCGAACCCTTGCTGGCATTGGCCAAGTATCTGGCGATTCTGAATTTTGTCCTGGGCGTGTTCAACCTTGTTCCTGGCTTCCCACTCGATGGGGGCCGCATTTTCCGTTCAATCCTGTGGGGCATCACGGGGAATTTCCGGCGCTCCAGCACCATCGCCGCGGTTACGGGCCGAGCGTTTGGTTTTCTATTAATCTTTGCCGGAGTCTGGCTGGCGCTCGCGGGGAACGTATTCAATGGTCTATGGATCGCGTTTATCGGTTGGTTCCTGGAAAGTGCCGCAGCAAGTCAGGACCAACTGCAGGTCGTCAAGGATCTGACGGGCGGGCATAAGGTGTCCGAGGTAATGAGCCGAGATTTTCCGCGGATATCCGGAAGCGTAACACTACAAGAACTCGTGGACAAAAATGTTCTGACGCAGGGACGCCGATGCTTCGTGGTGCGCAATGGCCAAGGTTCGGCTGGATTGATTACGTTGTCGACTATCAAAGAGGTGCCGCGGGCTTCGTGGCCCAGAACGATTGTGTCGCAGGTAATGATTCCGCTGGACAAGACCGTATCGATTCAGCCTGCGGCCGAATTGTGGACGGCTCTCGAGAAGATGGGGCGGGCTGGCGTCAATCAGCTCCCTGTGCTGAACGGCGGCGGGGGTGATCGAATCGTGGGGATGCTATCGCGCGACGACCTCGTCCACTATCTGCGTGTCTTGCAGTCTCTGGCCAAATAACTTTTGGCAGGAACAGCAACGCCTGCTGAGGACTTCGGTACTTACCGGGGGCTCTCCCATGGTATACGATTCGAACGCAGCAGGGTTTAAGAAGCTCAATTTGCCGCAGGCAAAGGGAAAGGGGATGCTCTCATTCTTCCGGCGTCCAATAGGGCGCGTAGCCGTAATGTTGATGGAGGCGAAGTTCGTATTCGCGGCTAACAGGCTGGTCGGATTTCCATGCGGGACTTTTTCGTATGATCTCACGAGAGATATTTACGCAGATTTCCCGGTCGGCCCAGCTAACGCTTTCGATCCATTGAGGCCTTAGCAAAACTTTTCTGGCGGGCCACCAATTCTTCGTGTCAACGATCGCGTATCGGATTTCCCAGTTCTCATCGTCAAACAAAAAATCCTCCAGATGCCCGATTTCACCGTCAATCGCCTTTATATGGTAGCCGGTGACTTCGCGAGTACTGCGCAGATGCGTGTCAGTGGACGCGCCACCTTCCGCGTTCTTTGAAATCGTTCGCGGCGCATCGGCAAGCGCCTTTGGGCTTGGGTATGAACCCCATACGCCATCCCCCTCCCAATACTTGGGCAATCCAAAATGTTCATGGTGTTCCACCTCATGCTGTCGCGAAATCGGTTTATGAAGATCGATGCTCGGACTGCTCTCGACCTGTTCCCACGTCAGGTTGACGCGGATGTGCATGGGACTCCATGCGGGGCGCTGCAGGGCGACCGGAGAGATTAAGACCTTGCGTCCCGACAGGATAGTGCCAGTGGCAACGACAATATAGCGAATGGTCCAGCGTTGATCGTCAAAATAGAAATCGTAAACCGAGCCAATATCTGTATCAATCGCCGCGATTGTGTAATGGCTGAGGTCTCTGGTTCTTCGTAAATGCATCGCATTTCTCTTCGCAATCGCTGAATTTCACAACTCTCTTCGCGATTTCATACACATACCGTAGTGCAATTCTACTCCCTTGACGAAACGGTCCAAATGAATTTAGTGCTCTGCAGTATACGAATGTCCCGTTTTTCATCTCATTCTTGTAGGCTAATCGAAGTGTAGTATGGTGCTTCGTGCAGAACGAAGACAAGCCACGGCTTCTTCTAGACTCTGTCGTCCTCGGCATCGTCGGGGCGCTCAGTGCACAACTCTTCGTTTGGATGTTACGGCTTTCCAACAGGATTTTTCTGGGTTGGCTCGCCGGTTATCGTCCTCCTGCGCTTCCGCAAGACGGAGGAATACTCCGAGAGATTATCAGCCCGCACGGATTGTGGCTCGTGCCAGTTGCCACGACGCTCGGTGGGCTCATCTCTGGAGCGCTCGTTTACGGGTTAGCACCTGAAGCAGAAGGCCACGGAACGGATACGGTAGTAAGAGCCGTTCACTGGACAGGCGGAGTCATTCGTGCGCGCGTTGCTCCTGTAAAGATGCTGGCTTCAGCCATCACGATTGGCTCGGGAGGATCTGCTGGTCGCGAAGGTCCGACAGCGCTTATTACGGCAGGTTTTGGTTCGGTATACGCGAGCCTGCTTCACCGTCCAGAGCGAGAAAGAAGATTTTTAGTTTTGATGGGAATGGCGGCGGGACTTTCCGCTATTTTCCGTTCACCGATTGGGACGGCCTTATTTTCTGTAGAAGTTCTATACGGTGGCATGGACGTCGAGGCCGATGCTCTGATTTATTGCATGCTCGCCGCGATTGTAGCGTACGCGGTGAATGCGTGGTTTGTCGGCTGGCAGTCGTTATTTCGAGTGCCGATGCACCCGAACGTTACCCACATTTCAGACTACGCTTGGTACATTGCGCTAGGAGCAGCGAGCGGCTTGCTGGCCACAATTTTGCCGGAGGTATTTTACCGGACCAGAGACGCCTTCGCCGCCTTGCACGTCCCGACGTGGACAAAACCAGCGATTGGCGGATTAGGCGTGGGTCTGATCGCTCTGAAATTGCCTCAGGTGCTGGGAGGAGGCTACGGTTGGATTCAGGAAGCTATCGACGGGCACTTGGCCCTGCAGTTACTTCTGATTCTTGTTGTGGCCAAAATCGTGGCGCTTTCTCTTACGGTTTCGTCGGGAGGATCGGGCGGCGTGTTTGCTCCCAGCCTGTTCGTCGGCGCAATGCTGGGTGGACTCTTCGCGGGATTCTTTCACCATCCCCCCGCGGGCCTGGTGATTGTCGGTATGGCTGCAGTTTTCGGCGCTGCGGCGCGCGTTCCAATCGCGACGTTGCTAATGGTTGCCGAGATGACAGGCGGTTACCAACTTCTCGTTCCCGCCGCGCTGGCCGTAATGTTGAGCTTCGTGATTCAACTTAAACTGTCGTCCTTTCTTAGGTATGGCAGTTTGTACGAAGCACAGGTAGCCGGACGCGTGGACTCACCAGCGCATCGCGCCGAACTCGCGCAGATTGCATTAGAGGTTCTGAACGAGGGTACTCTTTCGCTGCCGCCGAACGTTACGCATCTTCATATCGCCTCACTTCTGCAGGAGGGAATCGCCTTGGATCTTCCGGATGGCTCGCAACTAGCGGCGGGAGTGCTTCGGCCCGAAAGTCCTTGGGTTGGAAAACAGATTCAATACCGCACTCTGACCGGACCCATAGCCGATTCGAGGATTGTAGCCGTCTTACGTGGCAAGTCCGTGATGCTCGCACGACCACAAACTGTGCTGCAACCCGGCGATCGCATGTTAATCGTAGCTTCGCCGCAGGCGCAGTTGGAATTGTCGAAGTACCTCGCAATATCTCCCGCACCAAACCCGCGACCTGTCACGCCAGATATTTCCAAACCGTCCGAGCTTGAGCAATGAGGCAGTAGAGATTTACCAAGACATTGAAGCCAATGATGAAGCAATTCAACCATCTCGATCCTTAACGCGAGTAAGATGTACGAGGAGGTTTGCGAACATGTCTGAGTCAATCACCGATGCGTTCAAATGCAATCAGTGTGGTGCCACCTATGATTCCGAACATGACTTAAAAGAGCATCAGCAGGCTGCTCATCACGCCGCTAAGAAGTCTGGTAAGACGAAAGACGTGAATCAGCAGGTTAAAGCCAAGAACGCCTAACGGATTTTTGAATCGTAGCCTCGAAGGTTAACATCGCCCATTTGAGGGGAACTGGCTGCCTGATATCGGAAATTCCACTACAACTAAGTTTCCTGTCGGAATGAGTGACTCTACTTAAGAGCTTCGACATAGGCAATTTAGTTGTGCATGACAAGTCTTGCATGTGCCCGAAGCTTCTGCTCATGTACCGTCACCCTAAGTTGCCCCAGCCGGTTGTATCCATCCACTTGGTATTGCCCCGCCCGTCATCTCTCCGATCACTATCGACCACGATGAGTTATTCGATCTCCCCTTGCTTTCAGGGAGTCGGGTAACCGAACATCTTACTTTCGCGGGCCGTCAAGTCATTGGCTCCTAGGGACATTTCGCTACAAGATTTGGTTAACAGGGAATTCTATTCCCTGTTCCTTCCCTGATCGTTCCCTGTTCCGATTGGGCTTGGAAACTCGATTTTTCCCGCTAAAACAGTCTGATGTGGGGAGTTATCGCCGAATGGGTTCGGCTGAACATTCCAAATTCCCTGTATTTTTCCCTGTTAGCAGGGAATTGAGGCCGGAGAAAAGTTCGCACCGGACTGCGTCCACCGCCAGCCAGTCTTGGTATTCCTCTCTATTCCTTTCAGTTTGGCAAAAACCGGTATTTTGCGGCGCAATTGGCAGGAATTTACCAGAGCCATTTGCTCTGTCTCCACTCCTATTCCGCAAACGGCCTAAATTAGCTGCAATATTCTCCAAGACGAATCAGACGGTTCCCTTACGTCGAAGCGAACGGGTTGCCCAAAAACCTTATTCTCGGGCTCGTTGCAAGCCTTTGATTTTGTGTGCCACAAACTGAAAGTTTGGAGTGGCCAAAAACAACTGTGTTCGTGGGCAGGAGAATTTGCGAATTTCAGACGCGTTGAATCGATGTGTTACAGCGTCGGGCAACAACGGTTATTGGGCAGTTGTCGAGTCGATCGTTACCACCGTTCCGGCGCCGTCTGCTGTGTCAGTAAACCACGTTAGTGGCTGACCTGCAGAATTGCAACCTTATTCATCCAGCCGCACGCGAGATAGAGATTCCTCTCTGGAGTCGCGTCGACCATATTCCGCAACGCGAGAAGTTGGCTCGAGGTTCTGAAGGGATAGATTCCCGAACGCCTTTACTCTATGTGGACATTGCTGTTTATATCAAAAGCTGTAACGAGATTAGTATTCGCGAATCGTTAATCACATGCTGGGATCAACTTGTTGATTTCCTGAACAGGGTTCATCCAAGGAAATTCTTTACCATCGCTGAAAATATAGAAGGTAACGCCGTTAGGCAGCATGGCCACTATGTTTCCACCGTAGCCGGCCATGAAAGTTATCCAGAAGTCACACGGATATTGTGGAAATTCAGTTGGGCTGATATACCTGCCCCAAAATCCGTGACTATAGCGCCGGCTATTCGCCACAGCCTCACGGCCCAGAGCCGCCGCACCAAGTGCTGACGCCGTGTTGGTGCCTTCGATGGGGACACCCGGAACGGAGGAGTTTGGTGTGCCACGAAATAGGGCTTCGTTGAGGCGGGTAGAATCGAGCACCTGAGTGCCATTGATTACGCCGCGTCCGTTATTCAGGAAATCTGCCATCTTTGCGATGTCATCCTGATTGAAGAATAACCCGTAGTATCCGCTCGGTGCTCCTGTCGGGCTGTTACCGGTTCGGATAGTGGTCAAAACTCCTTGGCTGACTCGTAGTGGCTTGTAGACATCGTCGCGCACCATGTTAAACAGGTCAGCATTGTTGGCTCGTTGTTGCTGTAAGTAAGCATTCATCGCCTGAGTCAAAATAAATGTAGCAGAGCTTTGATAGATCCACTTGGTTCCCGGAGGCGCGTAATTTTGACGAAAAGCAAAGGCGTCTGCGATCTTCGATGGGTAGTCCTCGTCAACCAGGAACTTGTCCATCGTCGGACTGTCTTCATCTGCCTCATAGGCGGCGAGGTTGTAATTGCCGGTGGCCATGTCCGAGGCATTTCCAAACGTAGTAGTGTCCCACTTGCCGCCAAGCACGTACTGCGGGACGTAGTTTTTGATCAGCTGATTGTAAATTCCACGGCCGTAAAGCTGACCTAGTCGCATAAGAGCCACGCCAGCAAACACTGATTTGGCGATCGAGTAGGATGGCAATCGCATGTCAGCGCAAAAGGCATATTCGCCAAAGCGCGTCGGGCACCCAGCGACATAGTTGATGCCGTTGATGATTACCCCAAAGGTTGTGATGTCTTCTGGGTGCTTATAGGCATGTGTGAACGCTTCAAAATTGATACCTGACTTGGGAAAGTCAGTAGACAAAGCGCTGAATGGCCTGGTCGACATCCTGTGCGACAACTCAGCCGCGTAAATCTCCTTCAGCGTCGCACTTTCCGTCACCGTTTTCGGAGTGTAGCTGGCTGAAACGATGCCCCACATATTGAATTTCATGGGATAGCAGGTCTCTTGGGTAATCTGGTAGTAGACATTGGAAATCTGCGGGGATTTTGCGGCACTAAAAAGGAAAGTCATCTCGCCGTTATGCACGCAGTTTTGATTGCGTTGTACGAGCGAAAATGGGAGAGAAGCACGCATGTAGCCTTGATCGCTATCCTCTCGCCAGACTCGACCCGGACCTACAATGTAGTTCCAAGAATGGCTCCCCGTGATGGCCAATCCCTGCTCTGCAGGAATCAAATAGCTCCCGTTCTGCACGAATTGAAAGCTGAAGGGTGCTAGGTGTTTCCAAGGTGAATCGCTCGACGGGATCAATTCAAAAACATCTGATAATTCGGTGAATTTACCGCTGGTTTCTGGGTTGTTTAGCGTCAAAGTACCTTCAAAAGATTGGGTGGGCTCCGCGCCATCGGCCGGAATGGCGAAGCCTGCGCTATCATCGACTGGTGCAGAAGGGGAGATCATGCCGAACAATTCATTGCGGGTAAGCCACTTCCGGCTCACATGGCCTGTTCCGCCGAGACTATTCACGGCGGCGACTGAGTTCTGAGCTTGGTCTCCCCGCGGATTTAAATTCAAGTTGGATATTGACAGCCATAGAGTCAATGACAGACAAAAACTGAGACAGACCCTCATCTATTGGCTCCTGCTTGCCCCGACGTAAACCACACTCGCGAAAATCCGCGTGCATAATGCCGGTTCAGGCCACCAGGCTATTATGCAATTCTTCAGCAATACCATTTCGTTAGAACAAGAGTTTCAAGCCCAGCTGGATTTGACGCGAGGGAAAAGAGGAAACCGACTGGCCAAATTGCGGGCTGCCCATGTTTCCGATCGGATTGTAGAGGTTAACGCGGTTGAACAAATTGAACGCTTCCGCACGGAACTGAATATTCAAGCGCTCACCGACCTTCGTATTCTTAAAGAGACCCAGGTCGACATCATAAAAAGCCGGACCGCGGAAAATGTTTCGACCCATATTACCGTCGGAGCCAATCGGGACGCAGGTAGCATTAGCTGGATTAGCCGGACTTTGTCCGAAATCTTCGATCGAGTTCAGTCCATTCGGACAGAAAACCTGGATAGCCGCCGACGTTCTGCTTTCGAAGGTAGGCCCGTATATGGTGAGTGCGGGGTTACCGAAAAGTCCGTTCACGAAGCCCTGATTGCTGAACCCGTTAAGTTTCAGGCCCGGCGGCAGGTTGGGGCGAGCATAGAAGTCACCATCCATATTGAAATCGCAGCCGTCATACCATCCTAGGGTGCAATCAACGTCGAACGGGCGTCCGGACTGCAGCGTAATAATTCCATTCAATTGCCAGCCTCCCAGGATTTTCTGCAAAGCGCCTTCTTTATTTGGCGAGGGTAAGGTCCACATCGCGGTCGAGGTGAATCTGTGGCGCACATCGAACTCGGACGGCCCACGATCTAGCTTAGGATGTTCAATGTCCATCACACCACTGTAATTTCCAGCGTACGCATTTACGTTGAAATAATCGCCCAAGCCTCCTTCCGTGACATTATCGAGAACTTTCCCGAAGGTGTAGTTGGCCACGAACGTTATGCCATGCGAATAATTCTTCTTAAGCTGTACGTTCATTCCGTCATAAGTCGATTGGCTCTCGTTGCTGATATAAGTAATTGCACCCCAGTTGAATCCGGGAACGAGCCGGGTGGCGAAGAAGTTGCATGGGCCCGGCTCAGGAGTGCAAACGTCTCCGTCAAACCGGTTGTAGTCTTCACGGGTATAACCACCCACACCGCGAGTACCAACGTAGTTGATGCTGAAGCCATAGTCGTGGAGAAATTGCTGCTGGACGCCGAGAAACCACTGCAGCGAGTACGCTGTACGCAGATTTGGGGCGACGCCGTTAGGAGTGATGGAAGGAGCAAAATTAACTCCAATTGGGCCAACTCCGCCGTTGGGGGTAGGCGGACCGCCGAAATCCGGGCTTGGTTCGAACGGAAACTCGTAGGAGAGTCCTGCAGGACTAATCTGATTGCCGATCAATATGCTCGGCTCCACGAACATGGTGGCAGCATCGGGCGGATTCAACCGCGAGGCATTTGTGTACAAGTTAGAATAGGGTTCGTCGTAGGCGATGCTGAACCCACTGCGGATTGCGGTGGTGCCTTTTCCAGTGGGATCCCAAGCAAGGCCAATGCGGGGGGCGAAGTTGTGATAGTCGGTGTTCCACATTTTTTTCACTCGGCCCACGGTGGTAGCGTCCGAAGCTAGTTGATCAAAAATGTTCGCACCCGGCCCGAGAATGATGTTCGTGAGAATCCCGTTGGTTTCACTGGGAGTACCGAACACCTCGTAGCGAAGTCCGGCATTTACGGTCAAGCGCGAGAAGACTTTCCAGTCGTCTTGCACAAAGGCAGCCCACTGCGTCCAGCGAAAATGGCGCGGAGTGTCCGTGAACTGACCGCAGGTGGCGCTGGGACAGGGTGGGATGCGGTTTACGGTCGCTGCGACCAGGTAGGGCATGTCCGTGGTGAAGTTATTGAAAGGACTCTCCCCGATACCGGTGAATTCATAGAAAGGGTTGGATTCCAAACGGTAGTCGCTATTTTCCTGAATACGGCGAACGTCGAAACCAAACTTGAGGCTGTGGCGGCCGATGATATGCGTGACCGTGTCGGTGACGGCAAAGGTATTGAAAACAAAATCTCGCGGGACGTAGAGTTCTCCGCCGATGGGGATGACACCATCATCGAACGTAATATCCGCAAAGTCATCGGGAGGTAATCCATCGGCTTTCAAGATCGCGGCAGTCTGGGTGTTCTTTGGGATGCCAAACTGGATCTGGCTATCGTTGCGCGAATACGCAAAGCGCAAGTCATTGATCGTTGTAGGAGAGAATTCGTGAGTATAACCGAGCCCTAGGTCGGCAAAGAAACCGTTGAAGGGCGCGGTGAAACCTCGAATATTCGCTCCAAACAATTCCTGCCGGCCAACGTCACCATTGGCGAGTGTGTTGACCCACCGCCCGTAAAGCTGATCGCGTGAGGTTGGATGATGGTCCACACGGATTAAATATTGATCCGCCGAGTTGTGCTCGACTTGAGGTGCGGTCGCGTTACAGGTTAGAACGGTCGGGGCTGGATTACCGCCGGTACAGTTCGGTCCGGGGAAGTCCTCCCACAGCATGGCGGCAACACTGTTCGGTTCACTGGTGATGATCGAGTTCCGGTAATTTGGATTTTCCGTGATGATCGAAATAGGCTGGCCATCTTTTAGGCGGGAGCCCTCGTAATCGACAAAGAAAAATGTCTTGTCTTTAATAATTGGCCCGCCGAGAGTTCCACCGAACTGATTCTGCTGCAGCGGCGTTTTTTCGAATGTGTCGAAATAGTTGCGGGCGTTTAAGGCGGTATTTCTTCCAGAATAGAAAAGATCTCCGTGAAAATTATTTGTTCCGGAACGAGTGATGATATTCACCACTGTTCCATTGTTTCGTCCGTATTCGGCCGAGAAATTGAGCGTTTGAACCTGCACTTCCTGAATCGCATCGAGCGAGGGATAAATCAGCGGCGTGCCGCCGAGCCATTCGTTGTTATTTGAGTTTCCGTCGAGCACGAAATTGTTTCCGCGCGGCGTAGAACCGTTGGCGATATAGCCGAAATCGAAGGTCACGGAGGAGGTCGGAGACGGAACGTTGGAAATGACCGGAGCATTCGTAGCAGTCACACCCGGCTCAAGCGAGATGAGTTGATACACTTGCCTGCCGTTAAGCGGCAGGTTGGTCACCTCCTGCGTGGTCAGGGTATTACTCAGGCGGCCTTCTTCGGTCTGTACGAGAGGCGTGATGGCGGTTACGGTTACGTTTTCGGAAACGCTTCCGACCTGGAGGACTATGTCGTTGCGCCTAACGACGCCGACGCTTACGGAAATATCCTTCACGACCGCCGTCTTGAATCCTGATTTTTCTGCGCGAACTTCATAGGGGCCGGGAGCGAGATGCGGAACGCGATAGTAACCGATATTGTCGGTGGTTTCTTCGATGGTGAAGGAGGTGCCAATATTACGAACGGTGACCTTGGCGCCGGGGACCGCGCCGCCCGAGGGATCGGTGATAGTGCCGTCAATCGTTCCTTCCGTGAGCTGGGCGCGCGCGGGAGCCGCGCCAAACGACGAGAGAACCACGACTAGCCACACTAATGGAATCAAGCGCTTCATCATCACGCGCCTCCTGAGGTGCGAGCCACGCTCGCTTGCGGTCCAAATTAAAAGATGAGATTTTCGTGCCCACGGGGATTTCTCCCCAAATGACTTACACCCCAAACTCAAACTGTGGGTACCTTATCAAGATTTCCGCAGGGCGTGTCAAGAGCAATTTGAGTCCATGGTCCCGGCCGCGACACGCTGCGATACGATATGCGTGTGAATTTCCAAGATGGTGGGTTATTGCGCTTGACCGCGGTGACGGGGTTGGCCAGAATACGGACCGCCGAATTCGGCGGCGAACATATCAGGCGCGATATCCTGCTGCTACCGTGAAAAAACAGACACAAGGCGGGAAGAAGTGACGATTACGAATTGCGGCCACCCCGCGAAAATGTTCAGCGCGTTCGTGCTACTGGCCTGCTCGTGCTTGTTCCCTTCGAGATTCGCCGCAGCTGCCTCTTGCCAGGACGCGGACTTAATCGTTCGCGACGGACACATTGTCACCATGAATGTCGCGGCCCCATCAGCCACGGCGATGGCCGTTCGCGACGGGAAGATTCTCGCGATTGGCAGCGATGCCGAGATCACCGCTTGTGCAAGCGAGCGTACGCGGCTAACCGATCTTCGCGGACGCACCGTCCTGCCCGGACTGATTGACGTTCACACACACGCGATGGAATGGTCTAAAGGCATTCTCCGAAATCAGATCGATGCCGGCTATCCGAAAGTCCATTCCGTTGCCGAGATAGCGGCGATGGTTCGCGAGCGGGCGTCACAGACGGCGAAAGGACAGTGGATAACCGGAGCTGGCTGGGACGACGCAAAGCTGAGTGACCGTCGTTACGTGACCCGCAGTGACCTCGATCCGGCTTCGCCGGATAATCCGGTTTACCTAGAACATGTCAGCGGACATCTCGCGGTGATCAATAGCGCAGCGTTGCGCCTGGCCGGAATCACAAGGAAAACGCCTGACCCGCAGGGAGGCGTGATCGAACACGACGATTCGGGCGAGCCAACGGGAATCCTGAAAGATACAGCCATGCTTCTCGTGGCCCAGCTTCTGCCAGCCGACCTGCCCGACATTGACTCTCTTGCTGCGAAGATGATTTCCGAGCGAGCCTCCGCACTCGGCTTGACGACAATTCACGACATCTATATTTCCCCTGCCGAAATGAATGGCTATCAAGATGCCTACCGGAAAGGCTGGTTGAAGATTCGCGTGTTAATGTCGCCCCGGATCGGCAGCATTGAAGACGCGGAAAAGCTCGCGCAGATGGGGGTCCACACTGGATTCGGCAATGAGCATCTGAAATTCGGTGCGGCCAAAATGTTCGCGGACGGCGGAATGGGAGCACGCACAATCGCGATCTATCCTCCGCCTGTGAGCGGCGAACCGGACAATTTCGGCGTCCTTTACTGGAAGCCTCAAGACATGCAGAAAGCCCACCTGATCGCCGCGGCGGCAGGCTGGCAACTGGAGACGCACGCGATCGGAGATCGCGCCATTGACGAAGTGTTGGATTCATACGCGGCAACAATGAAAGCACTCAACCTGAAGGACCCGCGCTTCCGCGTTGTTCACGCCGGGATTTCGACCCCCGCGATTCAGCAACGATTAAAAGACCTACACGTTCTCGTCGACGGGAATCCGCCATTCATTTATTGGATTGGCAGCTGGTTCGCAAAATACGGTCCGGAAAGAGTCCGCTGGTGCTATCCCGCGAAATCTTACATCGAGAATGGAATCATTGAAGGCGCCGGCTCGGACGTTCCCGTTACGCCAATCAGTCCATGGTGGGGCATTTGGTCAGCCGTCGTGCGAAAGGAACTCACTTCGAATCAAATTCTTGCACCGGAAGAACGCCTGACGGTGCTGGAAGCACTCCGTCTTTACACTGAGAACGGCGCGTACATTGGCTTCGAAGAGAACACGAAAGGCTCGCTCGAGGCTGGAAAATTAGCCGACTTCATCGTTGTGGACCGCGACATATTGTCCGTTCCTGAAGACCAGCTCAAGGATGTCCAAGTGCTGGAGACATATGTCGATGGCCGACTCATTAGTGAGAATTCCGAGATGCGCTGAGTGCTTGACCTCGCAGAAGAGGCGCTGATGCGAATTCCACGGAAAACGATGAGGCGCGCATGTCGCGATTCCTTCGGGGAAACGAACAGACTGCGCTGACCTAA
This sequence comes from uncultured Acidobacteriota bacterium, assembly GCA_963714785.1. GTDB lineage: Bacteria > Acidobacteriota > Terriglobia > Acidiferrales > UBA7541 > Palsa-295. Next base: position 8,347 of record CAVQQE010000009.1, on the reverse strand, counting down.
ATGACTCAATCTAGCTGGCCGCCCATAAACCTGGCTCTCCTCGACTAAATATCTCAAATCACGCACGTTGGGTTAGAAATATGGATTCACCCAAATTCATCATTCAGGCGGTAAGCGACCCAGGCGGCTGCTTCGTTCCCGTCGAGAATTTTCATTTTCGGTGGCATGGAAAGGCTCCGATCGGAAGACGCAGGGAAGTGTGGGAAAGGGCAATGCCTACATGCTCGCTGCGACTTCTTGCTCCAGTTTTGCGACAGTATTTTTCACGGAGCTTGTAGGGATCACCTTCGGCCTTGAGCGACTCGACGGTGTCACCCTTTTCGTTCAGCGGAATCTTGTGGCAGATGTCGTCGTTCGAGTTGCGCACTTCGGGCGGGGCAAACTCGCTCAAGAAGCAGCTCGAGCATGCGTGCTCTTTTTCCTCAAGCCCTATATTCAGGCAGGTGATCGAGTCGCGGAAGATCTCCGGGGTGCGGCGGGCTTCCCGAACTGAAGGATAGTATCCCCCTTTCTCGATCATCTCGATTTCAAACTTCAACTGTTGAATCATTTCCTTCTTATCGATGCCCATCGAAGTACTCCTTAGCCGCAGCGCGGCAGTTGGCCCAGGACTTTCCGTGAATTATGTAGCTGCCGAAACACAAGGACCAAGATTTCCAACTTGCTGTCCAAGACAGGCGCAGCATGCAGCCCGGCACCTCCGTCGAGACCACGTTTTTCGTATCCAGCTAAGATTTTCATTTTGACTTCCAAAGCAGGTGGCATTGTATACCGACTGCCGAGTCATAGGACAACTGAGAGGCAAGTGGCACACCTAACAGCTTGTTGAAGTATTTGGTTTTCGAAGCTTTTTCGTTCTCAGTTTTGAGTTTTCGCTGAGTTGTAAGGGACTGCTTTGGGTTTTTCTATCTACCGAGCCGGCTCGTCGAAGCCACGTGTCACGTTCTGGCCATCAGGGTTCGCAATCGGCACAAGTTGTAGGCGGCTCCGGTGAAGATAAACAGCCACCCCACCTTCTCGATTCCTCTCAACTTCACCTTCTTTAGCATCCCAACCATCTTCATCCACCCGAACGATTGCTCCACTCGTTTTCTCTTCCGCTGACTCACCTCATACCCCGCATGCCGCGTGGTCCGCTCGTCCACCGCGCTCCGGCGCTTCGTGGTGTTCTGCGCCACGTGCGGGGTGATGTTCATCCCGCGCAGTTCTCGCACGAATTCTCGCGTGTCGTAATTCTTGTCTCCTCCTAACGTCACTCGCTTTCCCGGCGGGAGCGCCTCGGCCATCAGCAGCGCAGCATCTCGCTCCGCTCTTCCGTTCGCCTCGGTCAGAAAGGTCTCCACCAATAGGCCGTTACGATTCTCCATCATTACATGTCCCATGTAGCTCAGCTTCGCCTCGCTGCCGCGGGACTTCGTCCACAATCGGGCCTCGGGATCCGTGCTCGATTCATGCGTCTGGTTCTTTCGCTTTTCCCCTTTGAAGTCGACCTCTCCTCCCGCTCCAGCGGGCTTCCCACTCCCATCCTTTGGTCGGAAACTCTTCTGGCTGGCCCACGCCTCAATCAGCGTTCCGTCCACCGTGAAATGTTCATCCGACATGAACGGCCTCGCTCTCTCCAGCACCCGCGCGAAAAAGGACGCCGCGATCTCCTCGTTCAGCAATCTCTCCCGGTTCTTGCTGTACACCGCGTGATTCCACACCGCCTCGTCCATCTCCATTCCCACGAACCACCGGAACAGTAGGTTGTACTGCAATTGCTCGATCAGCATTCGTTCGCTGCGGACCGAATAGAAGATCTGCAACAGCAGCGACCGAAACAGCCGCTCCGGCGCTATCGATGGCCGCCCCACGTCGGAGTACAATTTCGCAAACTGCGGCGACATTTCCTTCAGGATCTCATCCACCATCTTGCGGATCGGCCGCAGCGGATGGTCCGCCGGGACTCTCTTCTCCGGCGAAACGTAACTGAACATTCCTTCCTGCTGGTTATCGTCTCCGCGCATTCGCTCGCCTCCTTGACCTTCTTTGTTTCAGACAGTTTTTTCAATTAAAGTTGCAGAACAAATGGGTTTTTCAACAAGCTGCTAATTACCTTTCTCGAACAAAGGCCAGCAATCGCAAAACGAGACCGCTCGTGAGGTGATGTTGATCCTTTTCGTCTAGCCGAATGCGAAAAACGCAGCAACTTATGTCCTCAGCCTCGTCCTAAGTGCTGAGGCGCTGGACGTGCAGCTAGTCTTTGAACGGCTTGTCAAAGACGAACACCCTGAGTCTCTCGTCTAAACAGCGGAGTGATAATGGACTACCGAGCGCCGCGTGACCGGCTCGCGCGATCAGCAACATCCCCTCGGACCACGGTATGGTACAGTTCTGTGACCTCCAGTTCGAAGACAGTCTGTTCCTCTGGACGGAACGACGTTGATGAGTAAAGGGCGTGAGATTCGCTGCTACGACTACGTGAATCATCCCTACGCGCACGTCCGCGATGTGTTGACCCAGGACGCACTCACCGTGTTCCAGTCAGCTACGAAGGCTGCCGCTGCCCGGGCGCAATCGATCGCGGCTGAACTGCACGTCGACTTTGGCGGTATTGGGATCAAAACCGATATCAGAATTTCCGTCATAAACGTCGAGGAGAAAGCTCCTGATGCCATGTCGACTCCCACTACCCGGTTGCTGCTCGAATGGGAGGCCGCGACCATGCCACGGTTGTTCCCACTCATGAAGGCTGAGCTTTCACTCTACGCGCTGACCGCTACTGAAACGCAGTTGGATTTTTTGGGCTTTTACGAACCACCTTTCGGCGCCATGGGAAAGGTTATGAACGCGATGGTCGGCCACCGCATCGCTGAAGTGTCCGTTCATCGCTTCATTAGCGACGTGGCAGAATACCTTCGAGAGGCACTTGCTTAGTACTCCTTTCCATGAATACGATGACGTATCAAATATTGCCACGCGAGGTGAAACTGTGGGACAAACTTCAAGCGAGCGGCTTACTACCCCATTAATCCGTGAAAACGGAAAGCATCGTCCGGCGACGTGGGAAGAGGCTCTCGATCGCGTCGCGTATGGTATCCGCAGCGAAGTAGGCCAGCATGGACCTCTCGCCTTCGGCATGTTTAGTTGCTCGAAGGCCACCAACGAGCTCAACTACATCGCACAAAAATTCGTCCGCTCGGTCATCGGTTGTAACAACATCGATAGTTGTAACCGCACTTGACATGCCCCCAGCGTCGCCGGTCTGGCGGCGGTTTTTGGCGCGGGAGGGGGCACCAGCTCGTATCGCGAAACTGAAGACACAGATGTGATTCTTCTTTGGGGCTCGAACGCGCGCGAAACTCACCCCATTTTTTTCCATCACGTTCTGAAAGCTGTGCATCGGGGCGCCAAGCTCTTTGTGGTCGATCCACGTCGCACCAGCTCCGCGCAATGGGCGGATATCTGGTTGGGTCTGGATGTGGGCTCGGACATTTCGTTGGCCAACGCGATGGGCCGCGAAATCATCGCGGCCAGCCTCGCAAACAAACAGTTCATCGAGAATGCGACGAGCGGTTTTGAAGCATACGAGGCATGCGTAGAGAAATACACACTGGAGCGCGCTGAACGCGAGACAGGCGTCCCCGCTGAAGCAATGCGTGAAGTGGCCCATGCGTACGCCAAGGCCCCGCGCGCGGAACTTTGCTGGACGCTCGGGATCACCGAGCATCACAACGCGGTGGATAACGTTCTTGCGCTAATCAACCTGGGCCTTCTAACAGGTCATGTCGGCCGCTATGGCAGCGGCATAAATCCCCTCAGGGGACAAAACAATGTGCAAGGTGGCGGAGATATGGGCGCGATCCCCGATCGTTTGCCAGGATTCCAGCACGTCGAGAATCAGGAGCTCCGTGCAAAATTTGAAAAGGCTTGGGGCGCCAAGATTCATCCGAAACGCGGCTTGCACGTCAGCGACATGCTGAAGGCGATGGAGCAGGGTCAATTGACGGCATTGTATGTTTTAGGTGAAAACCCCGCCGATTCGGAAGCCGATCGACACCGCGCACTTAGGCTTCTGAGCAATCTCAACTTTCTCGTCGTTCAGGATCTCTTTTACACCCACACGGCCGAGCTTGCGGACGTGGTTCTGCCGGGGGCGGCCGGTTGGTGCGAGGCCGAGGGAACGGTTACGAGCAGCGAGCGCCGTGTCCAGCGTGTGCGAAGAGCCGTGCCGATTCCTTCGGGCGCACGCGACGACACGGAAATTCTGTTTGAAATTGCGCGTCGGCTCGGCCACGACTGGGGCAAGCAAGACCCAGAGCGCATCTGGAACGAGCTGCGATCCTTAAGTCCCATGCACGCGGGCATGAGTTACTCGCGGCTCGAAAAACTCGATGGTATTCAATGGCCTTGCTACGACGAATCCCATCCGGGAGAGTTGTATCTCCACAGCCGCTTGTGGCGGAGTCCAGTGATTGGCCCCCGCGCGCCGCTCAGCCCCGTGGAATTCGAACCGCCCGTAGATCAGTTGGACGACCAATACCCGATCCGGCTCACCACCGGACGCCGCCTGGATTCCTACAACACGGGAGTTCAGACCGCACGCTATTCGTCGCCACTTCGGCGCGACGAAGCTCTCGATCTTTCTCCCGAAGATGGAGCGCGCTATGACCTTCGCGAAGGAGAGAAAGTGCGGGTCAGCTCGCGCCGCGGTTCGGTAGTAGCTCCAGTTCGATTTGACCCGGGGCTCCGCCCAGGGCTTGCTTTTCTGACGCTTCATTTTCACAATCAGGTGGCAACCAACGATCTCACGATCGATGCCGTCGATCCCAAGTCCGGCACTGCTGAATTCAAAGCAACGGCTATCCGGATTGATAAATTTCAGGAGTGCTGAGTGGATCTGCACCTAACTGAAGACCAGGCAACGAGCGCGGAGAAGGCGGCTATCGATGGTGTAGTTAGCCCACCGAGTTCCAGTTGGAACGGCGGCCCGCGCTCAGAGGTAGACGGCCGCGCCGCCTTCGGTACCGCATTCCGCCGCGACCTGCTCCTTCCGGTCTTACACGCAATTCAGTCCCGAGCTGGATGGATTAGTCGCGGTGCGGTGAACTACGTAGCGTTGCGTTTGAATCTGCCGCCGGCGGAGATATATGGAGTGGCATCGTTCTACGCGATGTTCTCTCTTTCTCCGCGCGCGCCCATTGTAGCGCACGTCTGCGACGACATCGTCTGCTTGACCCGCGGTGCCGAAGCGCTGTGCGTAGAACTGGAAAAGAACTTTGGCCCAGCCGGATCTTCGAGCCTGGGAAATCGTGCGACCTGGTTTCGGAGTCCGTGCTTAGGATTGTGCGAACGCGCCCCTGTTGCACTTATTTCCGCCGCAGGAGATGCGCCGCAAGAGCGCGTCGTCGCGCCGGCTAGCTCAAATTCAACTCAACTCGCATTACACAATGCAGAACTGGAGCGTCTTCCGCGTGAACCGGATGCAGTTGACGCAAAAATTTCCGTCCCGCAATCGGGCAGTGCGCAACTTCGGCTGCTTCGCCGCATCGGAAAGGTGGACCCTTCTAGTCTGGACGATTATCGCCGGCTGGGCGGCTACCAAGCTCTGCGGCTCGCCCTTCAGATCGGCCCGGAACAAATCGTCCGAGAAGTGATTGACTCGCACCTTTTAGGCCGGGGAGGCGCCGCGTTTCCCACTGGGAAAAAATGGGAGGCGCTGCTGCTCCAGCGAGGCAACGGGCGTCCCCATTACGTCGTCTGCAATGCCGATGAATCGGAGCCAGGCACATTCAAAGACCGCGTCCTGATGGAAGGCGACCCATTCGCGATTCTAGAGGGCATGACGATTGCTGCGTTGGCCGTTGGCGCCGACAAAGGTTTCATCTACATACGCGGCGAGTATCCCTTGGCTAGCGAGCGTTTGGGACATGCAGCGAGGACTGCACGGGCGCAAGGGTTCCTCGGCAAACAGATCCTCGGTTCTTCATTTCAATTCGATGTCGAACTCCGGCGCGGAGCCGGGGCGTACATCTGCGGCGAGGAAACGGCTCTCCTCAACTCGATTGAAGGGTATCGCGGCGAACCGCGCAATAAGCCGCCGTTCCCTACGCAAGCGGGCCTTTTCGGCCAGCCCACAGTGGTCAATAACGTCGAGACGCTCGTCAATATTCCCGACATCATTCTTGGAGGGGGCGCCGCATTCGCCCGCATCGGCACGGAGCACTCAGCGGGATCGCGACTATTTTGTGTGTCGGGACACATTGTCCGGCCAGGCGTGTACGAGGTTCCGTTTGGCACCACGCTGCGGGAAGTCATCAATCTCGCGGGCGGGGTTGGAGGCACGAGGAATCTCCAAGCGATACTGTTGGGCGGCGCGGCTGGAACTTTTGTTTCACCAAGTGAACTGGACACACCGCTCACCTTCGAGGGTACCCGTGCGATCGGCGCGACGCTCGGTTCTGGCGCCATCATGGTTTTTGACGATGCGACGGACCTCAAACAGATTCTTCTGCGCATCGCGGAATTCTTCCGCAAAGAGACCTGCGGCCAGTGCGTACCCTGCCGCGTCGGGGTGACGCGACAAAAAGAGGCGCTGGAACGGCTGTTTGCGAAAAGACCACTCGGATCGAGCGAGCAAGAATTGCGCCTGCTACGGGAAATGGCACAGGCGATGCGAGATGCCTCGATCTGCGGTTTGGGACAAACCGCGTCGAGCGCACTGCTGTCCGCCGTCAGCCGTTGGAGCGTTTTCTCATGAACGAACCTCGGAATGCTCCCGAGCCTCTTATCCCCGTCGCGCGAAGCCCCTTGCCAGAAGTGCCTTCGTCCGTTCCACGGCGCCATGTCGAAATACAGATTGACGGAAAAAGCGTTTCCGTCTCTGAAGACGCAACAATTCTCGACGCTGCGCGGCTATTGGGAATCGACACGCCGACTCTCTGCTTTCTGGATAATCTGACTCCCGTCAACGTTTGTCGCGTGTGCGTGGTGGAGCTCAAAGGCTCGCGCGTGTTGGTGCCGGCATGCTCACGAAAGGTGGAACCGGGCATGCGGATTAAGACGAATTCCAAGCGCGTGCGCTTGAGCCGCCGCTTGGTTCTGGAATTTCTGGCCTCCTCGGTGGACGTTTCCACGGCGCCTGCACTGCAGAGGTACATGCAGCTGTACGGCGGCGATCCGCAACGGTTCGGTTCTGCCGTCACGCACGCGGGAGAGCCGGCCAAAATTGACAACGAGCTCTACGTTCGCGATTACGCGAAATGTATTCTTTGCTACAAGTGTGTCGAGGCCTGTGGCGTGGATGCGCAGAATACGTTTGCCATCAGCGTGGCTGGGCGCGGTTTCTCCGCTCACATTGCCGCAGAGTTTGATGTTCCTCTTCCCGATTCCGCATGCGTCTACTGTGGAAATTGCATCGGCGTTTGTCCAACGGGCGCACTGATGTTCAAAACCGAGTACGATATGCGCAAGACTGGAACCTGGGAGGAGTCGCGCCAGATTCGAACGGACACCATCTGCCCGTACTGCGGGGTTGGATGCACCCTGACAGTTCACGCGCAGGATGGGAAAATTGTGCGCGTCACTTCCCCGCTCGATCACTCGGTGACGAACGGCAATCTATGTATCAAAGGTCGATTTGGATGGCAGTTTGTGGAGATTCGTGAGAAAGGGCCGGACACCGTGGCTCCTCCCATTTCTTCTTCTCATAAGGAGAAGTAGAAACCTCAGCTAGAGGTATGCTTCGCCAAAATATCATCCGCGCCGAGCCGGGTATCGCGCGAGCCTTGAGTGGGCAAACTCTGCCCCGTCGGACGGAATGGTGCTGCTTCGTGAGACGGCCCAAAACCCAGCGCGGTCGGGTCATGGACGCCGGGCACCTCCAGAAACGACGAGGTATCACAGCCGAGGTCGACGTCGAGAGAACAGCGTTTGGCGAGCGTCCGAGCGTTCGAGAGTTCACACACCCATCGTCCCGGGCACGCACGACCACCTTCAAGGCGTCCTCATCGTGGTCGCGATCGCGCAGCCAAGTAGCAAGCTGCTAGCGTTCGCACAGGTATCCTTGTGAGCGACTCATTAAAACGGCCGGCGGAAGGATATTGCGGTTCTTGAATTCCGCAGAATTCCCGGGGCACGCCGAGCGAGAACAGCCACTGATCAGTGCGCGAAACGGCAGATCATTTGGGACTGCGCAAGGATGTGTCCTTCCATCGCGCGTTCGAGATCCTCCTTCCCGGCATCTGGCCTCAAGTCGATCATCGAATCCAAAGCGTAAAGCTTGAAAAAATAGTGATGCGGAGGTCCATGGGGCGGGCAAGGTCCACTGTAACCAAACGTCCCGTGGTCGTTTCGCCCTTGGCGCGAT
>CAVQQE010000008.1:0-379539 GCA_963714785.1 uncultured Acidobacteriota bacterium | reverse complement strand
CGGCGGCGTCTCATTCTGAGACGAGCGAAGCGAGCGCTCCCAAAACAGCTAGCGAGCCTGCCGCAACCGGGGAAGCCGAATCCTTCGAAACCATGGATCAGCTTCTCACTCAGTTCGCGATTCCGGAGCCGGCTGCGGCGGAAGGTGAGATTTTCGACGGCCGCGTGCTGGCGGTTACGGACGCTGGTGTTGTCGTAGACGTTGGCGGAAAGTTCGAGGGACTGGTTCCTGCGCAGGAATTTTTGGATTCGGGCACTCCGATTGAGTTTGGGCCCGGGCAGACAATTGAAGTGGAGCGGCTGCACGAGCGAAAAGATGGTTACGTGCTGCTCTCCCACACACGCGCGCACCGGCGTCGCGTTTGGGAGCGCATCGAGAAGGCATATCGCGAACATACAAACGTCAAAGGCAAAGTCACCGAACGAATCAAGGGCGGCCTTGTGGTGGATATCGGCGTGCGCGCGTTTTTGCCCGCATCGCAGCCCGATTTGCATCCGGTGCGCGACCTCGATATGGAAGGGCCGCGAACTCGCCGTTCGCGTGCTGAAAATGAATCGCAAGCGCGGAAATGTGGTTGTGAGCCGGCGCGCGATCCTGGAGGAAGAGCAGAAAGCGAAGCGCGAAGAGCTCGTGGCCAGATTGGGAGGGAGCAGTCGTCACCGGCGGGGTGAAGAATGTCACCGGCTACGGCGTGTTCGTGGATCTGGGTGGCATCGACGGGCTGCTGCACATGACCGATATGTTCTGGGGACGCGTGCCGCATCCGTCTGCGTGGTTCAGCCGGGCGAGGAAGTCCAAGTCCAAATTTTGAAGTTCGATAAGGAAAAGAGCGCATTTCGCTGGGGCGCAAGCAATTGCTGCCCGATCCGTGGGCCTCGGTGCCGGAGCGGTTTGCAGTGGGAACGCGAGTCCAGGGAAAATGATGGGCCTGACGGATTACGGCGCGTTCGTCGAAATCGAGCCGGGCATCGAAGGTCTGGTGCACGTCAGCGAGATGAGCTGGTCCAAACGCAAGAAGCATCCATCGAAAATCGTCAAAGTGGGCGACGATGTTGAAGTGATGGTGCTGGGCGTGATTCCAGACCAGCGGCGCATTTCGCTCGGGATGAAGCAGACTTTGCCCGATCCGTGGCAAGTGGCTGCGGAAAAATATCCGGTCGGAACTGTGGTCAGCGGCCACATCCGCAACCTCGCTGACTTCGGCGCTTTCTGGAAATCGAAGAGGGAATCGAAGGCCTCATCCACATCAGCGACATTTCCTGGACCGAGCGAATCAAGCATCCCAGCGAGAAGTTCAAGAAGGGCGACACGGTCGAGGCCAAGGTTCTGAAGATCGACCGCAGAACCGCAGGCTTTCGCTCGGCGTCAAGCAGGTGAACGACATCTGGGCCACTTGGTTTGCGCGAGCACAAGGTCGGCGACCTCGTGAAGGGGAGAGTTTCGCGGCGACCGACTTTGGCGCGTTTGTTGAACTGGCCGACGGGATCGAAGGCCTCTGCCACGTTTCGGAGATCGAGGAGCGGCATGCCAAAGGGCGATCGCGATAAGGAAAAGCCCGCGCGCGGCGCGCGCGTCAGGGCCGTTCTGATCCCGGCCGCGAATACGATTTCAAGATTCTCCGCCTGGACCGACAGCATAAAATCAGCCTGAGCTACCGTGGCGCGCAAAAGCAGGTGGAACGCCAGGAGATCGAAAGTTTACGCAGTAACGCCAAGCCAGGTTAAGTCTTCGCCGAATGCCACGATCGGCGATGCGATAATGGCCAAGCGCCAATCCTTGTAACCCAGAGTTCCTTAGCATCCGCGCGTCGGCTGCGGAAGGCTTCCTTCGCAGGAAAAATCATTTACCTTGAGCTCTTTGGTGATATGGAAATGACCTACGGCTTTGCCCCAGCCCGGGTAGCGAACGTCGCGCGTTCCGGCGTCTTCATATTGAGAGGAGGCCTCACCGATGGCAAAGGCTGCGGGAGAGCATAGAACAATGATCGATACCATGACAAAGGCGGACCTGGTTGAAGAAGTGGTTCGTGTCACCGAACTTCCACGCAAAGAATCCGAAGCCGTGGTTGAAACCATTTTTGAAAGTATTATCGGCGCCCTGCAAGGAGGCGACAACATCGAAATCCGCGGCTTCGGCAGTTTCCGCACGCGCCAGCGCCGCGGCCGCACCGGACGCAATCCGAAAACCGGCGCCAAAGTCGAGGTGCCGCCCAAGAAGATCCCGTTCTTCAAGCCCAGCAAAGAATTGAAGGACCACGTCAACATCCGCGCGCCGGCGGCGGTTCCGCAAGTTCGTCCGAGCCCGGCGCGCAGGACTAAATAGAATGGATTACCTCTGGACGCCCTGGCGCTACCGATATATTGCCGAAGCCAAGAATGATGCGGGTTGCGTTTTTTGCGATGCCGTCGCCGCGAATGATGATGAGAAGACTCTGATCGTTCTGCGCGGCTGAAAAAATTTCGTCATCCTGAACCGCTATCCCTATACCTCGGGCCACGTGATGATCGTGCCGTACGCGCATCCCGCGGATTTTTCCGCAGCCGAAAGAGATACCGCTGCGGAAATGATGCTGCTCACGCAGCGCGTGCAGGCGGCGCTCGATGACGACCTACCATCCGGACGGCTTCAACCTGGGCATGAATCTGGGCCGCTCGGCCGGCGCGGGCATCGCCGATCATCTGCACATGCACCTCCTGCCCCGCTGGACCGGCGACACAAATTTCATGACCACGGTGGGCGAAACGCGCCTCGAGCCGGAAGAGCTTTCCACGACGTACAAGAAGCTTCGCAAGGCGCTGGCCTAGTATAGCGCCTGTCTTCATTCCGCAGCGCGGCCTAGAATTTTGCGTTCGCATCTTCATACGCATCTCGCCTGAAGCGGGGTACATTGCTCCGGAGTCGCTGAATTCTCGACTCACCGAAGAACAACATTGCTGCAGCGCACGGTGCGGGAGTTCGCCGAAAACGAAGTGAAGCCGCTCGCGCGGAAATTGACGAGACCGGACATTTTCCCCGCGAAACGTTTCGCAAGGCGGCGGAGCTCGGCCTGACCGCCGTGGCGCTGCCGGAATCGAAGGCGGCGCGGGGTTCGACCACGTCTCCTATTCCATCGTCATCGAAGAAATTTCCCGCGTGTGCGCTTCCACCGGCGTGATCCTCTCCGTGCAAAATTCGCTGTACTGCGATCCGATCCATCGCTTCGGCACGGAAGAACAAAAGAAAAAATTTCTGGTGCCCTTCGCGCGCGGCGAAAAAATCGGCTGCTACGCGCTGACCGAGCCGCAAGCGGGCTCGAACGCGGCGGCGCTCGCGACCAAAGCCGTGCGCAAGGGCGACCGCTACGTCATCAACGGCACGAAAGCGTGGATCACCAACGGCGGCGTGGCCGATGCCGCCATCGTCTACGTCGAACACCGATCCGGCGAAGGGCGAAAAAGGAATCACGGCGCTGGTCGTCGAGCGCGGCACGCCCGGCTTCAAGGTGGGCAAGGAAGAAAAAAAACTCGGCATCCACGCCACGGCGTGCACGGAATTTTCCTTCACCGATTGCGAAGTGCCCGTCGGCAATCGCATCGGGAACGAAGGCGAAGGCTACAAGATCGCGCTCTCGACGCTCGACGGCGGGCGCATCGGCATCGCCGCGCAGGCCACCGGCATCGCGCAAGGCGCGTTCGAACAGGCGCTGGCCTACGCGAAAGCAGCGCCAGGCGTTCGGCCATCCCATCGCCGATTTTCAGGCGATCCAGTTCATGCTCGCCGACATGGCCACCGAAATTGACGCCGCGCGCCTGCTGGTGCGCAAGGCCGCCTGGAAACCGGATACCGGCGCGCGCTTTTCCATGGAAGCGTCGATCGCAAAACTTTTCGCTTCGGAGCTGGCCACGCGCGTCGACGCACAAAGCCATCCAGATTCACGGCGGCTACGGCTACAGCCGCGAATATCCGGTCGAGCGCATGTACCGCGACGCGCGCATCACGGAAATCTACGAAGGCACCAGCGAAATTCAGCGGCTGGTGATTGCCGCGTGGGTGCTGAAAGCATACTGAGAAAATAGCGCCGCGTTATTTTCTCCGCAGTCTTCCCTCAGTGTATTCTTGTGGCCATGTTGGAACTCGATTGCCGCCTTCAATTCGTGCCTGAATTCGATACGGACTTTTTCAACTCCATGCCTTCTCGCCCCGGGGTGTTCTTGCTTGAAATGCGCGATGCCAAAGCCAAACCCTATCTCGCGCGCACAGCGGACATTCGACGCGCCGCAGAAAGATCGCTCGTCGCTCCGGACGCGCCGTCGAAACGCTTGAATCTCCGTGATGTAGTCGCGGGCATCCATTATCGTGTGACCGGGTCGAAATTCGAGCAAATGCTCACACATGTACGAGCAAGCACGTAAATATTTTCCGGATCGTTACCGCCGGCTGTTGAGTTTGCGCCCTCCGCGTTGCTGAAAATAAATCTTCGCAACGAGTATCCACGAGGTTACGTTACCCGCCGCATTCGTGCAGATGGCGGATTTTATTTCGGACCTTTCGCGTCCCGCCGCGCCGCCGAAGCATTTAGCGAATCATTTCTCGACCTCTTCAAAACCCGCCGCTGCCAGATAAAAATTCGTCGCGATCCTGCTTTTCCCGGCTGTATTTATTCCGAGATGAAAATGTGCCTGGCGCCATGTTTCGCCGGCTGCTCCAAGCAGGAATATGACCTTGAGGTCGGCCGCGTCCTTGAGACTCTTGACAGTGGCGGCTCCTTCCTGATCAAAGAAATTCAAGCCCATCGCGAAGCTGCCAGCGAAGCTTTGAACTTCGAAAAAGCCGCAGCGCTTCACAAGCGTCTCGAAAAAGTCTCTGGCACATTGCGAGGATGGGGGGAATTGACGCGCAGAATCGATGAAATCGACGCCGTAATCTTGCAGCGCGGCGCTGAAGAGAAAACGATTGTGGTCTTTCCAGCTCGAGCAGGAATTTTGGCCGAGCCATTATTTTTGCGTTTTGCGGAACTATCGAGCGAGCCAAAATCAGTGGAAGGGATGTTGCGAGCAGTCTTGGACCCGCAAACGAGTTTTGCTCATCGAAAACCAAGCGAGTCGAAAGAAGATTCTGCAGCCGAAATTAATTCACCAGTTAAACCGCAAAAGGAAGGAGCCTCGCAGCAATCACACGAACACCAGTCCGAACTCCCTGCGTCGAATCGCTCGCGCTACGGTTTGCAATCAGCCCCCCCAGAACTCGCCGAACATCTTTCGCTCCTCTCACGATGGTTTTATTCCAACCCCCGCGAAGGAGAAATTCTGTTCCGCGAAGACAATTGGCCCTATCGACGAATTTTGCGCGCCTGCAACCGGCTTCTCGCGCCTACGCCAGGGCCTCCTCAAGAACCGCAACCCGGCACGCAATCTGCGGCGTGATCTGGTGGCAGGCATTTTGGTATGTCCACCCGGAAAAAGTTTGGTCGATCGAAAATAACAGTTCGCTATTTACATCGTACAATTGGCTAGATGGCTAAAGAGTCTCCCGATCAATCATCAATCTCGGCAGCTCCGGAAAATCGTTCGCGTGTGCGCGATATGGTGCGCTCGCTGCGCCACCGCAATTTCCAACTTTTTTTCAGTGGCCAATTAATCTCGCTCATTGGCACCTGGATGCAGAACATTGCACAGTCGTGGCTCGTTTATCGGCTCACGGGCTCGTCGTTGCTTCTCGGCGTGGTGGGTTTCGCAGGACAAATCCCAGTATTCCTGCTCGCTCCCATAGGCGGGATGGCGGCTGACCGTTGGAACCGCCATCGCGTGATCATCGGCACCCAAACGACATCGATGATTCTCGCGCTCATACTCGCGATTCTTACGCTGTCTCACGTGGTCCGCGTCTGGGAAATCGTAGTGCTTGCGTCTCTGCTCGGCGCCGTGAACGCGTTTGACATTCCCGCCCGCCAATCTTTTCTGATCGACATGGTCGGGCGCGAAGACTTGATGAACGCGATCGCGCTGAACTCTTCTATGTTCAATGGAGCGCGCGTGATTGGTCCGGCCATCGCTGGTTTGCTGGTCGCCTGGATCGGCGAAGGCTGGTGTTTTTTCGCCAATGGAGTCAGCTACATCGCCGTACTCGTGGGCTTGCTTCTAATGAAGCTGGGCCCCATGCGTTTTGTTTCCAGAGAAGCTACGGCTATCGAACATATCGCTGAAGGATTTCGTTTCGTGCGACGCACCGCGCCCATCATGGCCATCATGCTGCTGATCGGCGTAGTCAGCTTGGTTGCCGTGCCTTATTCGGTGTTGATGCCGATATTTGCAGATCGCGTTCTGCACGGTGGCGCACGCGCACTCGGAATCCTAATGGGCGTCAGTGGCTTGGGGGCATTGTTCGGCGCGCTTACGCTTGCCATGCGGCGCGGAGTACATGGGCTCGGCAGGTGGATCGCTTTTTCTGCGATTGGTTTCGGCGCGAGCCTCGTTTTGTTTTCATTTTCTCGTTGGCTCGCGCTGTCGGCCATATTATTACTGCCGGTTGGCTATAGCGTGATGTTGCAGATGTCCAGCTCCAACACCATGATTCAGGCCATGGTTCCGGATGAATTGCGGGGACGCGCGATGGCCGTCTATACCATGATGTTTATGGGCATGGCGCCCATGGGCGCGTTGTTCGCTGGAATTCTCGCGGACCGCATCGGGGCCCCTTGGACTGTCGCCATCGGCGGAATGGGGGCCATAGTAGGCGGTTTTATTTTCTGGCGGCATTTGCCGAAACTTAGATTGGAAGCGCGGGAGTTGCTAGTCGCGCAAGGCTTGGCTGGCGAACCCGATTGAGCGACAAGAATGCCCATCCGCAAACACCATCTACAAACGTTTGATATACTGCGCGCCGGTTCTCATCGCGCATAATTAGAGAGAGGTTTGATGTCACCTGCTTCAGCCGTAACGGAAGAACGCAAAGCTGGTTTCGCTACGCCAGAAGGGACTTTGCGCTATGCTGCGCGCTTCAAAGGCCGCTCTGCCGCCGGCCACTTTCGTGAAATTCCGGGTGGCCTCGTTCTTTCGTCCATAGGTATCGGAACCTATCTCGGCGAGCCCGATAGCGCCACAGATGCTGCTTACGCGGCTGCAATCGAATCCGCTGTCGAAAATGGCAGCAACGTCATCGACTCCGCCATTAATTATCGCTTTCAACGCAGCGAGCGTTCCGTGCGCGCTGCGCTGAAGGAGCTTTTTGCTAAGGGTTTCTCTCGTGAAGAAATTGTGGTTTGCACAAAAGCCGGATTCCTGACTCCCGATGGAGAAATGCCTGCCGACGCTAATGAATACTTCGCGCACGAATTCCTGGAGCGCGGAATCTTTCGCGCAGAAGAGATTGCTGCGGGATGCCATTGCATGGTCCCGGCCTATCTTGCCGATCAGCTCGAACGCAGCCGGCACAATTTGGGGATCGAAACCATCGACGTTTTTTATCTGCACAACCCCGAGACGCAGTTGGGGGAAGTTTCGGCTGAGGAATTCCGTCAGCGCATTCGCGCAGCCTTCACATTTTTGGAAACGGCCGATGCAGAGAAAAAAATCCGCGCGTACGGCATGGCCACCTGGAATTCATTCCGTGAGGATGCCCAGGGTGCAGGATACTTGTCGCTTGCGGAGATGGCTGGAATAGCAAGCGAAGTTGGCGGAGCCGCCCATCATTTCCGTTTCGTGCAGTTACCGTTCAATTTGGCTATGCCGGAAGCGCTCACGCGGCCAAATCAAATGATTGACGGTAAACCTGTGCCGATGGTGCAGGCCGCGCGAACCCTGGGGATCTCTTTGATTACCAGCGCCGCGCTTCTGCAGGGTCAACTCACCCGGAATTTACCCGCATTTGTATCTTCGGCGCTCGGAGTGAAAGAAAATTCCACGCTCGCTCTGCAGTTCGCGCGCTCCGTTCCGGGACTTACCACTGCGCTGGTCGGAATGAGCCAGACCGCGCACGTTGATAAAAACCTGAGCCTCATTGGGATTGAGCCGGCTTCACGCGAACAATTCCTCAAATTATTCGAATCCAGAGGTTAGAGAGCAGGGAAATTAATCCGTAGCTCTGGGAAAGTTTCATCAAGCCACTTATCGATTGCCGCAGCCATTTCGCTGAGATGCCCGGTAAAGAAATGGTCTGCGTTTTCGACAAACACCAGCTTTTTTGGCTCTACTAGTTCGTTGAAAAGCCTCTCGACGTTTGCCCCCGAACCAAACTGATCGTTTGCGCCTTGCACCAAGAGTTTTGGCTTTGCACAACCTCGTAAATACGTGAGATCGGAACTGTCCACCGGAATTCCCAAACCAATCACGCCAGGTACTCGTTCGTCCGCGCATCCCACCTGCAAGCCCACCCACGCGCCAAAACTGAATCCTGCAAGCAAAATTGGCAGCCCGCGGAGTTCTTTCGCCAGGTAATCCAATCCCGCGTGAACATCTTCGCGTTCACCTTGACCTTTATCGTGCTGCCCCTCGCTCATTCCCGCTCCGCGAAAATTAAATCGCAACACTGGCACGCCTCGGCGATGCAAAGTCTTGGCGGCCTGATAAACCACTTTGTTGTGCATGGTGCCGCCGAAAAGTGGATGCGGATGGCAAACCACGGCCGCCAAGTGCGTGTCCGCTCCTGGGGTAGTCCACAATGTAGCCTCGAGTCGGCCGGCTTGCCCTTCCAGAAAAATACTTCGATGAAATACTTCCGCCATAAATTAGTCTGCGAGTGTAACGGACAGTTTCGCTCACCGCAAAGGCGAATGAAATTGATAACGTGATTTCTCTTTCTTTTTGCCGTCGAATCTCATTGCGGCAATCCCGTGGCGGTGGTAGTTTGGCAAAAGCTGAACGGCTCCCCTGGAGGGCGGATGGAATCGGATGTAGAGCGTCGCGCTGCGCGAAGATTTTCCATGAATCTGCCCATGAAAGTTCGTTTCTCAGCGGACAGCGGCATCCTCGAAAAAAAAGGAGAAACGCGCGACGTTAGCTTCCGCGGCCTGTACTTCGTAATGGAAGCCATTGTCGAGACCGGCAGTCCCATCGAATTTGTGCTCACCTTGCCACAACAGATCACCCTTGCCGGTGACGTTCATATTCGCTGCTACGCTCGCGTGTTGCGCGTGGACCAGAATAAAGGAACTCCCGGAATCGCAGCGCGCATCGAGCGTTACGAATTTCTTCCTGCCTCGGTTTAAAGCCCTCGAACTTCTCGCGATTCGTTGATTCGGAGTAGAATGTGATTTCCGCCCGCTCGTTGAGGAGGAACCATGTATCACTACGATCCGAATGTAGCGCTGGAAGAGCTCAGGGACGAAGCTGTTCTGCCGCACCCTGTTCACCTGCGCGATATGATCTTGCGCACCAAGCTCAATCCAAACCTGGCGCTTGATTTGAACCGCGATTTTCAGGAATATCTCGCTCGATTTGGTGATTTGCAGAAAATCGCGCGCGAGATTCTGGAGCAAGTGGCTGCCGGAACGCGGAAAGCTTCCGCCGTCTGACAATTTGGCATGCTGAGCGATAGTGATTTCCTCAATCGGGCGATGTCTCGTCTGTTCCACTAGGTAAAATAGATTCGGACTTCCTTTCGGGAGCGCGAGAGCTTGGAATGGCTAGGCACACAATACTGATCGACGCGGACGATACCCTCTGGGAAAACAATATTTTCTTTGAGAAGACCATCGATCATTTCATCACCCAGCTCGAACATCTTGGTTACACCCGCGAATATATTCGTCACATCCTGAACGAGACCGAGCGGCGCAATATCCGCCAGCATGGTTACGGCGTGCGCAGCTTTCGACGCTCGCTGGAAGATACCTACTTGAAACTTGCCGGTAACGCCGCGAAGCGCGAGCTGGTGAAAGAGATTGAGAGAATGGCGGCGGAGTTGGAAGCCACGCCTCCGCACATACTGGAGGGCGTACCGGAGACCCTAGCCTATTTGGCCAAACATCATCGCTTGATTATGGTCACCAAGGGCGAGCCTGCCGAGCAAGCTGCCAAGGTGGAGCGTTCCGGCTTGCAGCCTTATTTTGATTCCATCGAAATCGTGCTGGAAAAAGATCCCCGTCTGTACGAACGCATGATCGACCAATTCAAAATTGTGAAAACACACGGTTGGATGGTGGGCAATAGCCCCCGCAGCGACATCAACCCTGCGATGCATGCTGGCCTTAGCGCTGTATTCATCCCACATTCGGCTACGTGGGAACTGGAAAAATGCGAGATCGAGAGCGGGGGCGGAAAACTTTTGATCCTAAATAGCTTTCGAGAAATGCGTAGCTATTTTTGAAGTGTTCGACAATTTCATGGGCATGACATTTTTTTCTTTCGATGACGCTGTCGAGGATTTGAATCGATGACTGCCACTAACACGCAGACGCGAGTTGCTGTGCTGGGCGCGGGCGCGGTGGGCTCGTATTTCGGCGGGATGCTGGCGCGCTCGGGCGTACAGGTGACGCTGATCGGCCGAGCCGCGCACGTGGAAGCGATCCACGCGAACAAACTCTTCCTCGACACAGTTTCGTTTCAAGAACGTGTTGCCGTGAGCGCTTCTACGGAAACATCCGCGGTGCGCGATGCCGACGTGATTTTGTTCTGTGTAAAAACCATCGACACAGAAGATGCCGCTCGGTCGCTTAAGCCGTACCTTGCGCCGCATGCGCTGGTCGTCAGTTTGCAAAATGGTGTGGACAACATTCCACGGATTCGTGCTGCCTCGGGAATCGACGCGCTGGCTGCGGTCGTGTATATCGCTGCGGCGAGGCCCGAGCCCGGCCATGTAAAACACTCGGGCGGCGGAAGTTTGGCGGTGGGCGAATTTCCCGACCGCGATGGTTCCTCCAAATCTTCCGCGTCGTCCCCGGCGTCGCCAGCTGATCGTGCGGAGCGAATTGCTGCACTCTTCACTGCGGTGGGCGTGCCATGCCGCGTTTCGCCGGACATTGAGGCGGATCTCTGGTCTAAATTTGTAATGAATTGTGCGGGGAACGCTGTCACTGGGATTACCCAAATCCGCTACGCGCATTTGGCACATAGTGCGGTGACGCGCGACATTTTCCGCCAGGTGATCGCCGAGACGGTCGCGGTGGGACGCGCGTCGGGTGTGAAATTGCCGGAAGTGGATTTTCTCTCTCAGGGTTTGCAATTCCTGCAGGGGGTCGACAGCGGCGCGACGTCTTCCACCGCCCAGGATCTGGCGCGCGGGAAGCGTACGGAAATTGATTCGCTCAATGGATATGTCGTCCGTCGGGGCAAGGAGCTCGGCATTCCGACTCCGGCAAATCTTGTGCTCTTCGCGCTGGTAAAACTTCTTGAAGAAAAGGCCGTCGAGCAGCGCCGCGCGTCTTCGCAGAAAGCCTCAACATAGAAGTTTCGTCGAAAGCCGATAAACATTGCTTCATAGAATTTTTTCGCGCGATCCAAAAAGCTCGAACATAAAACCCGGAAATAGAATCTTTGGCGCTGCCGTGTAGGCGCGCTAAGTATTTTTCGGATTTGCATTTTTTGTTTTACTCGGGCGGGTTGTACCGGAACGGGATGTGTATGACGGCTTCCAGTTCGACGGGCTGACCTTCGCGCGTAGCGGGGCGGAATTCCCAACGAGAAAGTGCTTCCATGGCGTTTTGATCCAGCTGCGGATCAATACTGCGCACCACTTGAATGCTGTCCACGTGGCCGTCTTTGCGGATGATGGCGTAGAGAATCACCTCGCCATCTATATGCTGCTTGATGGCGAGCTGTGGATATTTCGGATCCACTTTGCGCACTGGCACAGGCGCAGCGAGCTTTCCTTTTGGTCGCTGGTAGGCGGGCGCGTAATCGTCTAATTGTGCGAAATTCAGAATCCAGCTTCCACTCGAGCTCGTAAGATTGGGCATGTCCACGTGCAATGTGAACACTTCCTTGCCCGAAAGAATTTTTTCCGGCGGCATGCCCGGATCGATTTTTCCTATGTCGATGGGTTCGTTACGCGACGCGTTGGGCGGCGCGGAAGTGTTCGTCATCGGTTTCAGAATTAGCGGTTTGGATCGATTTCCCGCGGATGTAAGTCCCGCGCTGTCGGAGTGACCATTTCCCCCGCTGATGCTTACGCCGGGGGAAAGTCCATTAGCATTCGCGCCTGAATTTTTCCCGGCGCCACCGGCGCTTGCTGCTGATCCGCCGGAACCACCGTTGCCTTGCGCTCCGTTTGGCGAACCGCCGGGCGCGCCGACGCGTGCACCGTCGGGAGAAATTGAGACACGCGCTGAGAGATTTCCTTGTGGAACGTTGACTTCTGCCGCGGGTGGAGCGGGCGTGGCAGAGATGGCGATCAGGCGGTGCAAGCTGTCATCTCCCGCGGAAGCGGTTGCGCCGATTAGGGGAGCTGCTCCAACCTCGGCGTGCACATTGCGCTGGGCGGGCGCAGAGTTCGTCATGGGATTCACGGGCAATTTCGGTTGCGCGTTTTCGAAAGGGGATGGCGCGATATTCAGCGGGCCGGCGTTTCGTTCAGGCGTAGCCACGTTTGGCGCGGCGACGTCGCTTACGGCGCGATGTTGCATGTGAGGAGCGACCACCGAGGGCGCAATTTTAAGCGGAGGCTTGGGCGCGGGCGAAGTGGCGGCCCACTCCGCGATGTTGGGCATTTGCGGCACCATCTTCGGTGGCGCGGCAGGCGCTTCCGGCTGAATTAAAGTTTGGCGCGGGTGCGTGATTTTTAGCGGCTGCGAAAGAATCGTTTGGCGCGGATGAAACGCGTCGGCACCGCTGCGCGGCTGCGGCTTGGCAGGATCGCCAGTGGGGCTAGGCTTGGGCTGATTTCCTGGGAGCGAGATTGGCCGAAGATCCTGCGCCGGAACGTAAGTGAGTTCAATTGGGGGCAGGGTGAGCGTCGGCTCGGCCTGGGCCAGAAAACCCCATATGGGAAGCAGCAGGATCATCACGACGGCGACGTGCCAGAGAGATGAAGCCGCGAAGGCGCTTCGCGGGAGCTTGCCTTCGATCCAATCGACACGCAGTGGAGAATTTTTCAGAGGTTTGGTGTCCCGTAACGGGCGCGGGCCGAGGAAGAACGCGCCAACGCTGGAACGAAACTCATCCCACGGTGATTCCCAGTCAACGCCGAGATCGAGGCGCGGCAAACGAGAGTGCACGGGCAACGCTTCGAGCGAGTTCCGAGACTCGGTTCGGGGCGGCGTTATACGAGCGCGCTGGGTGGCCTGAGATCCTGAAGGCATGTGCCTGGCATTATACCCGATGGGATACGATGCGTTGAGATCGGAAGCGGCTGCATTTTTGAGGCTGGTTTTGCGGGAGGGCAAAATCGAATTCTTTGGCGATTTGACCAGGTCGCCGGCGTTTGTTTTCTATAACTTAGATTGAGTTCTAATTCCGCAATTTGGCGATTTAATTCGCGCATTTCCGAGGCTGATTTCAACGCTTGGAAAGACCGGAATGAAGGATCGGAAGGGGAACGAACAGGGGAGAAGTCCCCGGCTATTGGCCCCGGATTCCGCGACCCTTTGCTACGGGCAACTTTTCTTTCGTGTTCACAACTCACGCGAGCATTTTACGAATGACTATTCAAGGAGTCGTGTGCTGTGAGATTTTACGCTGCTTTATGCGGCGGCGGCCAGGCGGTAAAAGCTTAGGGCTGCGTCGCCTTGTTCGAGGAGGCGGGTGCGTTCCAGGCGATCGAGGCGCTCGGGCAAATCAAGCTTCGCGCTATGTTCAGCGATGACGAAGCCTTGGGGAGCGACCAGGTGGGAGGCGTCGAGATATTCGAGGACTTCCGTGCAGCCGTCATCGTTGTAGGGCGGGTCCAGGAATATAAAATCGGCAATCAGATGGCGGGAGGCGAGTTTGTCGAGTCCGCGCTCGGCGTCGGCGGTGATTAGTTCGACGCCAACGGAAATTTGCAAGGACTCGAGATTTTGGCGCACTAGGCTGATGGAGCCGGGATCGCGGTCGATAAAGAAAACTTCGCGGGCGCCGCGGCTGATGGCTTCGATTCCGATGGCGCCGGTGCCGGCGTAAAGATCGACGAAGAGGGACTCCTCGACGGAGGGGCCGAGGATATTGAAGAGCGTTTCGCGGAGGCGGTCGCTGGTGGGGCGGACCTTGAAAGAGCTTGGAGTTTTAAGGCGGCGGCTGCGATATTTTCCGGCGATGACGCGCATGAGAGTTCCAGGAAACCCTTCAGTAATTTACCTCATGTTCAGAAATGAAAGAATCTTTGTGTATGGATAGTTGAACTCCGCAGAACGGTCAGGAAAGGAGCCGGCAGGATGCCGGCGCTAGGAAAGGCCGCTGAAATTGTAATGGGGCTTATCCGACGGATGCTAGCTGGTAGCGTTTTTGCCAGGCGGCGCTTATCGATTCCAGGCGAGCTACTACTTCGGCGGCCTTGGCGGGGTCTTCGGCGAGGGCGAAGGCTTCGCGGCGGGCTATTTCCAGGAGTTCGTGATCGCGAAGAGGCTGAGCGACGGAAAATGCGGCGTCGCCGTGCTGGCGGGTGCCGAAGAATTCGCCGGGGCCGCGCAGTTTTAGATCGCGTTCGGCGATTTCGAAACCATTAGATGTGGCGACCATGGTTTCCAGGCGCTCTTGCGCTTCGCCGGTAATATTCTTGGGCGCGATCAGGATGCATTGAGATTTCTGGGTGCCGCGGCCGATGCGTCCGCGGAGCTGGTGAAGTTGAGCGAGGCCGAAGCGGTCGGCGTGTTCGATGACCATCATGGTTGCGTTGGGAACATCGACGCCCACTTCGATCACGGTGGTGGCGACGAGGATTTGGATTTCGTTGCGGCGAAATTGTTCCATGACGGAATCTTTTTCGTCATTTTTCAGGCGTCCATGAAGCAGGCCGAGAGGCAGTTGAGGAAATACGTTTTTCGCCAAGCGCTCGAATTCGGCAGTGGCGGCTTTCAGTTCCTGCTTCGATTCTTCGATTACGGGATACACCACGTAAGCTTGGCGGCCGCGCGCGATTTCGCGGCGCACAAATTCCCAGACGCCGGGGAGTTGTGATTGATCGCTCCAGCGAGTTTCGATGGGGCTTCGGCCGGGCGGCATTTCGTCAATCACAGAGAGGTCTAGGTCGCCGTAGAGCGTGAGGGCGAGAGTGCGTGGGATGGGGGTAGCCGTCATCACCAAGACGTGCGGCGAAGCGCCTTTTTCGATGAGACGCTTCCGCTGGAGAACCCCGAAGCGATGTTGTTCGTCCACGATCACCATGCCAAGACGTTTGAAGATTACGGGATTTTCGATCAGGGCGTGGGTGCCAACGACCAGTTGGGCTTCGCCTGATTCGGCGCTGGCGAGAGCAGCGTGCTTCACTGATTTTTTTCTGCCGCTTACGACAAGTTCGACACCGTAACCTGCGAGCTTAAAAATCCGGCGTGCGGAAAGATAATGCTGTGCGGCAAGAATTTCCGTGGGCGCCATGAGCGCAACCTGATAGCCATTTTCGATGACTATGGTTGCGGCTTCGAGGGCGACGATTGTTTTTCCGCTGCCGACGTCGCCTTCCAGGAGACGATGCATGGGAAAAGGTCGTTCGAGATCCGAAGCGATTTCGACGAGAACGCGTTTTTGGGCTGCCGTTGGTTTGAAGGGAAGGATGCGCTTCACGGCATCGCGGATTTTTTCCTCGCGAACGCGCATAGCGATGCCGCGTTGGGAGTGATCGCGCGAGCGGCGAAGAGCGAGCGCGAGTTGATAGTAGAAAAACTCTTCGAAAATCAGACGGGTTTGCGCAGGACTGCGAAAGCTGTTGAGCAGCTCAACATTTTCATCCTGGGGAGGGAAGTGGGCGAATAGGATTGAGTCGCGACGCGAAGGGAAGCGATAGCGTTCGCGAATTTGAGGAGGAAGCGGGTCGGGAATATCGCCTACGAAGTTGGTGAGGATACCGTAAATAATTTTGCGAAGCATGCGCGAGCTGATTGCGCCGATGGCTTCGTAGATAGGCACGATCCGGCCGACTTCGGTGGAATCGGTGGCTGCGCCTTCGGTTGCGCTGACCGATTCGATTTGCGGATTTACCATTTCGAGGCGAGCGGGGCGGTAAGGATCGACTTCCACTTTTCCGTGCAGGGCGAAGCGTTGGCCTTCTTTCATGCGGCCTTCGAGATACGCGCCGTGGAAAAAGCGTGCGTGAAGTGTGCCGGACCCGTCGCGAAGAGTGGCGTGGAAGACGGCGGGGCGACCGCGTCCGAAGCGGACGGTGGCGCCTCCACCGGAAGTTACTTCGGCGAGGATCGTGTGTATCTGACCAGGGACGATTTCGGCGATCTTGGTGAAACGGATGCGGTCTTCGTAACGGAAGGGTAGATAGTCGAGCAGATCGCCGGCAGTGAAGAGTCCGCGATCTTCGAGAATGGCGGCGCGGTGGGGGCCGACGCCTCGAAGAAATTTGGCGGGAGTTGTTAGGGAGATGCTCATGCGTTCAGAATATTTGTGGGCTGCTGTTTCATTCGCGTACCCGGACTGGCAGGACTTTTATACCACCGTTAACGCGGTAGATTCTCTTCGCTACGTTCCAAGGAACAAATTACAAATCTCAGGTGTCAAATAAGCA
This sequence comes from uncultured Acidobacteriota bacterium, assembly GCA_963714785.1. GTDB lineage: Bacteria > Acidobacteriota > Terriglobia > Acidiferrales > UBA7541 > Palsa-295. The sequence goes on along the minus strand of CAVQQE010000008.1, from coordinate 362,985 downwards.
TATGGTACTTGAACTCTTCAGCTTCCATGTGGCGTGGCCCGATTGGTGGTATCACATAAATTTCAGCCCTTTCACTCGCCTCTTTCGTCTCCTCCTAGCTCTGCTTTGCGTTTAGACCGCGTATTCGGCTTCGCTAAGTCTGGTGCGTCTCAGATGCCTCCGGAAGCATCGCACCGGCGAAAACGAGGAATCCTTGGCTCGGCTGAACCGTTGACTAGGCAACCTTGGGCAAATGATTACAGCCATGTTCCGCCTTTTTGGCGTGGCCTTTTTCACTCAAATTCAGGGCGCATACTGGACTCCGGAACACAATCGTCCCGTTGGTTTGATGATGTTGGAGAATTTCACTGTCGATTTCAGCTTTGCCGCCGTTATTTCTGTTGTGTTTTTGATACTTCACTCGGTTCCATGGTTCGTCTCCAGCCGAATAGGTAAAACTTCCTTGCGGTTGAACTCTCAAGGCTAGCGATTAGTTTTCTTGCATCTCTCGTCAGAACCCCAATGCTGTTGATACTTGCGGGCGCGTTTGGCGATCTTGTCACGTCGCTCACCGGAGACAGCCAGTCGTTTTCGATTGTCATTTTGCAGCTCGGTTGGGGTTACTCTATATTCGCATTGCTCGCGTTGAGCGAACGAGCGAAGCATACATGCAGCGCAAACTTCTTGGGATTACGGTGCGGCGGTGGGTGGAGTACACGGCTGCCATTTTGGTAGGGAATGCGATTTACTATTTTTCATTGGTGCCACATCTGCCGCAGGCTTTGAGGCATCGGGAATTTCTGTTGGATTGGGGTAGCGCGGTGGATTTTGTGGTTTGTCTGGGGGTCTATGGGCTGATCCGTCTGGGGTCGAAGATATGAGTTTTGGCGCATGCCGTGCAATTCAATTTATGGCTGACTTTTGCACGGCAGCGCGAGCGATAGGATACCCGAACTTCGAAAGCCTAAACGTATCCGCTACAACATCTTACATACCCCGTGCATCACAGCCAGAGGACAGGCTTTGGGGCATATGTCCGATAGTGGGAAATCTACGTCGAGTGGTGCTCACCAACGATCACAAGAGCCGTCTATCTATTCGAATCTAGAAAGGTCCGGAGACCGCGGGATTCACGGCGAGGATGGCAGGCAGGCAAAGCCACCCGAAGCGGAAACCCAACCGGCGGCAAACACCATGGGGATGAGCGTCGCGTTTGAAGGGGATGCGCGCGCCGCAGCGGCGGTGAAGCTTTTGGAGGAGCAGGCGCTGGTGCGCAGCGCACAGGCGGGAGACCGTCTGGCGTTTGAGGAATTGGTGCGGCGCTACGACCGCGACGTGCTGCGGCTGGCGCTGAATTTGGTGCATCGTCCCGAAGATGCGCGGGACATCTACCAGGAAAGTTTTTTGCGGGTTTACCGGAACTTGCACCGCTTCCGGTTTGAGTGCAGCTTTTATACCTGGCTATACCGCATCGTGACAAATGTGGCGTTGGATCATTTGCGTCGCCGAACGAGCCGTCGAGAGGATCAAGCGCCGGTGCCGGAAGAGGCGGAAGGCGGGACGCGAGATTTTTTTGACCGTCAGCCGGAGCTGAGGCCGGGAGCGAATCCGGAGAAGAATTTGTTGGGACAAGAGCTGGGGGCGCACATTGCGACAGCGCTGGACCGGCTCTCTCCACGCGAGCGAATGGTTTTCGAGATGAAACACTATCAAGGATTGAAATTGCGAGCGATTGGCGAGATGTTGGGGACGTCGGAAGAGACGGTGAAAAATTCGCTATTTCGCGCGACGCGGAAGTTGCGGGCGAGTTTGGATGGGATGAGGTAGGCGCGGCGAGTGTAGTATCGTTTCGGAAAGTTCGAGAAGATTGATAGAGGATGAAAAGGGATGCAGCAGGAGCAGCACGACAACATGGCGGCTGAGATTTGTAAAGGGTTTGAAGAGAAGTGGACTCTATTTGCCGCGGGCGAACTCGATCTATCGGAGGTCGCCGAAATGAAAAGCCATCTGCTTGAGTGCGAGCAGTGTAATGAGACGCTGGCGCAGGAAAATGCGCTGGTGGCATTGCTATCGAGCAATCGTACGGAGCCGGATGCGGCTCTGCTGGCGGGATGCCGCGCGAGTTTGGAAGATGCGTTGGATAGGGAAGAAGAGCATGGCTGGCTGAGGCGCACGGTTGGCGCATTGCTGCCGACGAGTTGGATTTCTCCAGCGCCGGCGTGGAGCGCAGCTCTGCTTTTGTTGATTGGTTTTTCGGTGGGGATGCTGGGGCCTAGACTGTTGCAGCATCGGGTAACTACGAATACCGTGCAAACGGGCGTGACTACGACCCGGGATACTCCCAATTCTCTGAGTAAATTAGACTTTCACACCGCGAGAGTGGCTGGGATGAACGTGCTACCCTCCGGCGATAATGAACCTCCGGAAGTGGAAGTACACCTGAATGCGCAACAACCGTTCACCGTGCAGGGAACGGTGAACAACGATGATGTGAAGAATTTTCTGATGTTTGTGCTGCACAACAACCAGCGCTTTGATGCGGACGTCCGAATGAACGCGGTGGAGCTCCTGCGGGCGCGCAACAAAGATGCGGATGTTCGCTCGGCACTTTGCCAGACGGTGCATACGGACCACAATGCGGCCGTTCGACTGAAGGCGCTGGAAGCTTTGGACGGAGCGGAGCCGCAAGACATCATTCAACAGACCTTGCTCGATGCGTTGGTGGATGACCAGAATCCCGGCGTGCGCGTGGAAGCAATCAACGCGTTGCGCGCGATGGCGGCGAAGGGACAAGTGGAATCTGACGATCACTTGCTCTCCGTGTTGCGAGAGCGCATGCACAAAGATCCCAGCACGTATATTCGCCTGCAGAGCGCGGCGGCGATTCAAGATCTAGGGCCGCGGCAAAAGTTCTAAAATGGCGCGAGCGATGCTTGCTTCCAGGCCGATGCGCGCCGTCGGGAAATACTTCAGCGAATTCTCCGGTTTAACTCTCACTTGCAATTTTACGTTTCTCGTGTTGTTCGCTCTATCCACGCTGGCTGGTTCTGCTTTGGCAGATCCGCAGAGTGGTCTTCGTACTTCCAGCACGCGGCTGAAATCCGATTTGAGAGGTGCAATTACGACGCACGATGGGCTGCGACTGCATCTCGCGCTGGATTTGGGCAACATCGTAGTGCACACACAAAATTCAGGGAAGATTGATTACACCGTTCATCTGGAGACGGATGCTTCGCAGAAAGATGCGAAAGAACTGTTGAAGAATTTTTCGGTGAGCGCGCGCGAGACGGGAGATGGAGTTTATCTGCGAGGGCAAACATCGCGACTGTCGAGCGGTCGGCTATGGGTAACGGTGACGGTGAACGTGCCGAAAAATTACAGCCTGGATCTTTCAACGGGCGGCGGAAACATCGATAGCGATGACATTGACGGGCCTGAGAGAGTGCTGACCTCCGGCGGAAACATCATGGTCGGAAATGTTGGCGGTGAAGCGCGGCTTGTAACCGGCGGCGGACACATAACGGTGAACAATGTAAGCGGAGGGTTGTTCGCCAATACCGGCGGAGGGCATATCACGACTGGCGCGGTCACTGGCGGCGCGACGCTGCACACGAGCGGAGGCCACATCCGCATGGCGTCCGTGGAAGGTGTGGCGAAACTGCAGACCGCGGGCGGAAACGTGACGGTGGAACATTCTGGAAGCTCGCTGAATGCAGAGACTACAGGCGGACAGATTGAGGTGGGGGAATCCACTGGGTTGGTGCGGGCGAAAACAGGCGGTGGCGGTATTCGCGTGGTGCGCGTTTCGGGGCCAACCGATCTACAAACGGTGGGAGGTAGTATTTATCTGACGCAAGTGGATAGCCCGGTGAAGGCGTCCACGGGAGCCGGAGCAATTACGGCCTGGTTTGTGGCGCCGGTGAAATCGCCGAGCCGGTGCGAATTGCAATCGAATGACGGCGACATTGTTGTGTATCTTCCGCGGCAACTGCCGGTGACGATCGATGCGCAGGTTCAATCGGGCGATGAGCACCGCGTGATTGTCGATCCGGCGTTCCAACTGAAGATGAGCGAGGACGGCTCGTCCGACAGCGGTGGGCATATGGTTCGCGCGGAAGGTCCTTTGAATGGCGGCGGCGAAGTGTTGCATTTGCGCACGGTGGCGGGAAACATACGCCTGGTAGCGAGTGACGCGAACAAGCAAGTTCAGCTATACAAACAACAAATGGAACAAATGCAGGAGAAAATACGTTTGCAGTTACAGCAACTCGAGCGAGCGCAAGCGCACGAGAATGCGCCGTAGACGGAGCAACCAAGCGTCGTGGCGCGGCATTGCCCAGATCGTGCAGGCGAAAAGATTCCCGGCCGAAAGAGGGTCGAACGTCCACAGAGCAGAGAAGCAGTAGATTCAAGGGGGCGTACTGTGCAAACGACGATGCGAAACAGGCAATGCCAGTCCCATTCGCGATGGCCGGTGAGAGCTGCAACGAGCTTGCTTTTGTTGCTGGCCGCAATCCTCTTTTCCTCACCCAACTCTTCGGCCGGTGAAATTGACAAGCTCTTCAAACAAACCTATCCGCTGCCGCCGGGCGGAAGCTTCCTGCTCGACAATGTGAATGGATCCGTGCAGGTGGACGGTTGGGAACGCGACGAGGTGGAAGTGACAGCGGTAAAAACTTCTCAGAGCGATCAGCACGACGTCGAGCTGGTAAAAATTGAAGTGGATAGTACGCCGGGCAAGATTGCGGTGCACACGCGCTATCCGAAAGGGGAAGGTGCGGAAGTAGCAGTGGAATATCACGTACACGTGCCGTATCGAATCCTGCTGGGAAGCGTGGAAACGGTGAACGGAAGCGTAATCGTTCGCGGTGTGGATGGCTCCGGAGCGCTGCGTTCCGTGAACGGAAATGTGGAAGTGACCAACAGCACGGGCCGGTTCAGCGAGAAGACTACCAATGGGAATGTGCGCCTGGAGCTTCGCCAACTGTCCGACGGCGGTCCCATGAATCTGGAAACGGTAAATGGGTCGGTTGTGCTGGGATTGCCGACTTCGGCTCGCGCGGATCTGAAGGTGCTGAGCATGAACGGTGACGTGACTTCGGATTTGCCGGTGACTTCGACTGCCGGATCGCCGGGGGCCCGCGCCTATCAAGCAAAATTAGGAGTGGGAGGCGGCCAGATTTCGGTTCGCACGATTAATGGCGGCATACGCCTGTTCCTGCAAAGGCCAGGTGTCTGAAGGGGCGAACTAACTAAAGCGAGGACAACCACATGAAGAAGTACCCGTATCCGTTTGCAAGTCTCGGGATCATGTTGCTGATGGTTGGTGCCGTATCCGGGACGCTAAGCGCGCAATCCTCAACTCAAAGCCCAATCCCAGCCAGTCCAACCGCCGTGCCAAGCCCTTCCGAGCCGGCAACTGCTTGCCCAGATTTAAGAGATACCCTGGAACAATTGAAGGACTCCGCGCGTATTAATGAGCAGGAACTGCAGGGAGAGCTTGCCGACCTGCAGGAGAATATCGCGAAGGAGGTCGAGATGAACGCGCCGCAAATCGCCAAGTTACAAGGTCTCTCGGCTCGCATGGCGGGGAATCCGGGTGAGTGGGGAGCTAGTGCGCAGGAGCTTGCGTCGCGCGCCGCGGGTCTCGCGGCACAAGCGCAGGAAAAAGCAGCCGACGTATGGGAGCAGGAGCCGAGGGTTTTTAGCAGTGCAACGGATGAAGGCAGCGGCTGGCTCGGGGTGGAAATTGGCGAAGTGAATGCCGAGAAGGCCAAGGACTTGAAGCTTGCGGAAGTCCGCGGCGTGGAAGTGGTGGATGTCGAGCCAGATAGTCCAGCGGCCAAAGCCGGTTTGAAACAACACGATGTGATTACGCGCTACGACGGACAAACGGTGGAAGGCACGGTTCAATTCCGGCGGCTGGTTCGCGAAACGCCAGCGGGGCGAAATATCTCGCTAACAATTTCGCGCAATGGCGGCACACAAGAAATTTCGGTGGAACTGGGCGATCGCAGTGCATTTTACGAAAAGAAGATGAAAGGCAAGATGCGCGATTTCGGAAACGCCTACGTTCTTAGCGATCCAAACTTTGATTTCCACATGGACGCACCAATGGTGTTGGGTGACCTGGATAACCGCGCGCCTTCGCTGGGAATCAGCGCGGAAGATCTTTCGGGTCAACTAGGAGATTATTTCGGCGCACCGAACGGGGCAGGCATCCTGGTTCGAGAAGTTCGCTCAGGCACTGCCGCGGAGAGAGCCGGACTCAAGGCGGGGGACGTGATCGTCAAGCTAAACGGCAAGCCGGTGGGTTCGCTCAGCGAGTTGCGCCAGCAACTTCGCGACAAGAGTGACGAGAAAACGGTGAGCCTGGGAATTCTTCGCAAAGGTTCAGAGATGAGCGTTGCGGTGACGATCGAAAAAACGAAACCTAGTGAATCGACGCATATGGTTCGCCGCGCGCAGCTTTAGCGGTACACTAAGCATCCACTTGTAACTCCCACCCCAAGGCCCGGGCACGCTCCCGGGCCTTTAGTTTTTTTCCTCGCAGAGATCGACGATCGGCGCTCGAATCGCGAGTGATGAAAGCGGCTTAATTCTATTCGCGGACTATTTCGGCGTTCGCAGCGGGAGCCACCAGACGCATAAGTTTGGGGCCCTCGAAAAACGCGTCAATTTCATTGTCTTCTGTCTTCACGCGTAATTCTTCGAGTTGCCCACTGCCCACCGGCTGTTTGCCCAGCGATTCCACGGTGATGCTTCCAGGCGTATTTTCCTGGGGCACGAGAACTGAAAAAGTTTGTGCGCCTTTTTTATCCCAATCGTAAATCCGGCCAAGAATGGCGTATTGATGGTAGAGGTTGTTATCGAGAATTACTACGAGAGGTGAGTTGAAAGTGAACTGCTGGTTGTAAGGGCGAGCGCCTTCGAGGTGCAGCTCGATATCGGCTTTCGGGCCATCGAACGCAATTACGGCCGAGGCTTTTTTCGGGGCGTCGGTGGACCATTGGTAATGTAGGGGTGTGCCGTCGGGCATTAATTCCAGAGTGCCGTTTACGTGTGAGTTTCCCTGCGGGCTTTGAATTTCCGCTGTGCCCTTAGCCACCCAGTTACTGCCGCTCGGGCTGATTTCAAATTCTTCCTTGCCCACTTGCTGACCATTGACCAGGATGCGCAGTTTCCCTTTGTCGGCCACGATGAGGGAAGCAGCGGGTCGAGAGGGAGTGCTCACTAAACTTGAGCGTTCTGCACGGGAGGGGGCTGTGGAAAGGATGATGACGGTAAGGAACAGCACCGCAGCAATGAAAAATGCCGCGCGGGGCACGGACCAGAAGCGCGGAGACATCAATTCTGGATTCATGCAGTCACCTTGGGAAAGATTCCCAGCCCAAGAATCTGTTCGACTACGCGTAAGGGCTCGGTGTTGGCTTCGACTTTAAAATTAGCGAGTTCGTAGGACGGCAGGCGCTCGTCGTAGAGCTTGCGGAAACTGGCTTCATCGCGAAAGAGCGGACGGTCGGTGATGCGGGCGGCGCGTTTTAAGAGATCTGCAACGGGACAGTGCAACCAGATGAGCGCGATGTCGGTCCGGCGCAAAAGCGCGACATTCTGCTGCTGCGCGGTGGTTCCGCCGCCCAAGGAAACGATACGGGATTTTTGTTGTTCGGCCGACTCGCCAAGAATGCGCGCAAGCTGTTCGTGCTCGATGCGCCGGAATTCCGGTTCGCCAAGTTTGGCAAAAATATTAGGAATGGATTGGCCGGTGTGTTCGATGATGCGCTGGTCGAGGTCCACGTGCTGCCAGCCCACCTGACGCGCGAGCAGCCGTGCGACGGTGGATTTGCCGCTGCCCATGAATCCGGTGAGGCAGACGAGTCGGCGCACGCGCATTTCAGAGATCATGATGCTGGATACCGGTAGTGGGTTTAAGAAATTGCGGAATGGCGCAATCAATCACGTTTAAGGATATTGATTGTACCATCGAAGGAGGTCAGTTCAACTTTAGCGCGGCCGGCGTTAAAGGTGCCGAACAAGCTGTTGCCGAACCTGCTGTAGAAATGTTGCTGATGGCTCTTGGGCGTCAAGCTGGCTTCGTTGATCACTTTTCCCTTCAGCGAAGTGGCGCTTAAGTCGAAAGAATCCGCGGGTGAAAAGCGGACTTCAATCACGCCGCTGTAATTCTTCAGGCGATAAATTCCGTTGGGTAGAAATTCACCGGAGAAAAGAATGTTGCCGGTGGAAGTCTGCGCGTGCACGTGATAGCTGTGAATGTCGGTGAGGCGAAGATTACCGCTGATGGAAGAAATTTCGAGTTTTCCGGCGCAACGCGTGCACTGGAAAGAGCCGCCTACGGTTTTGATGGTTACATAGCCGGCGGAATCTTCGAGATCAACGGCTGCTGCCACGGTCTCGACGTTCATGTCGCCCAGCACGTTGGCAACGTTCACTTCTCCGGAATCGTTGTGAATCTGGAGCTCGGCGTCTTCCGGAACGTTAATCTGGTAGTCGGCGCGCATATCGTCGGGCGCGATATTGTCAGAAGCGGCGTGGGTGGAAACGTCCACGCGATTGCCCATTTGTTCGGCGTCAACTTCCACGTTGTCGCTCGCGCGATTCGAGATCACCATCACTTCCGCCTTGGTCCAGGCTTTCACGGTGATCAAGCCATTCGGATTGTGAATGGTTACGACCGGATGGGCTTCGACTTTGAAATGTTGTTCCTGGCGGCGAGGCGGTTGCGGGTCGGCGGATAGGATGCTGCAGAACAAAAGGCTCGGTACAATTACGGCCATGGGCTTCCAACTTGCGGTCCAAATAAACTGCTTACGAACGAAGTGAGTGGTACTCATCGGTTGTTTTCTCCGCGTTCCGTCATCTGCGCTAGCAGATCCGCCTTCTGCTGATAGGCTTCGTAGAGATAATCCCGCGCCACTTCATTCTGGGGTTCTTCTTGCACACTTTTTTCACATAAAGCGATGTAGTTGTCAACAATTGCTAAGTTCTTGTTGAGGGAAGCGGTGACAACCGGGTTCGCGTTATTGAAAGAAGCGAAGGAATCTTGCTCGGCGGTTAGCTGGGCACGCAATGGGAGGGTGGAATCCTCAGAGGCTGCCAGCCAGCGCGCTTCGTTGGTCTGTTTATCAATGGGACGGCTTAGGGCAAACGCACCTGCAATAAGTAGGGTTAAATAAGCGCCAGCAAGGGCAGGGCGTGGCAGAGCAGCGAGCCAACCCCCGAACCAGGTGGTTTTGGCTGCGTCCGCTGGACGATTTTCGTGAATCAGGCCTTCGCGCTCAAGATGAGATTGGAGAGAGGCCCAGATACGCGGTGGGACTTCGACTTCTTCAGCGCGCCAGCTTGATGCTTCTGTGCAAATGGCTTTTAGATCTTCGACCAGGCTGCGGCAATTGGGACAATTGCGCAGGTGAGCTTCGGCGTCGGATGGGTTACCGCCCATCCAAGAATCGAGGCGGTCCATGAAGTCTTTACAAGTGATCGTGGCCATTTCTCTTAATCCTCGCTGCCGGACTCGGCACTGGCAGCCTTCCGATCTTTGCGGGCCTTGTCGCGCACGGCTTCGTGAAGGAGCTCACGGAGCCGCATACGCGCTTTGTGCAACTGTGATTTAGAATTACCGATGGAACATTCCATTATTTCAGCAATCTCGTTGTGTTCGTAACCCTGAACATCATGAAGCACGAAGACCGCCTTATATCCCGGAGGCAATTGCTCCACGGCACGCTGCAGGTTCACGCGATCAATGGAGCCGCTGAGCCGTAAGTCCAGAGTGCCAAAGTCTCTACGAGGGCCGCCGGATTCTTCATCCGGCTCGGTCATTTCGTCGAGCGAAGTTTCCGTTCCGGACTTCTTACGCAACTTCATCAGCACGACATTGACCGCCAGCCGATGCAACCATGTGGAAAAAGCCGATTCGCCGCGGAAAGTAGCGATTTTCCGGAAGAGCTGGAGGAAGGCTTCCTGAGTTAAATCCTCCGCTTCGGCCGTATTTCCTACCATCCGAAGACACAGCGAATACACACGGCGATTGTGCAGTCGGTATAAACGCTCAAATGCCAGCGCATTACCCTGCTGGGCCAGCCGGATAGCCTCCGCCTCCGGCAACTCGTCCGTATCAGTTCGTCTCGTTCGGGCCACGCTACCCGTCGGGACGCATCCCTAGCTGCGATGCGTCGGTCGCCTTAGAAGTTGTACTTGTGGTTCTTAACGCGCAACAAATTCCCGTCGCTGACAATTTACGACAGTCAGAGGAGGCTGCAATCCCTGTACTGGTGTACCAAGCTTATGATCCTTGGGTATTTTCGTTGGAATTCCTTCCAGCGTCTAGTGTTGTTCCTGGTCGGAACAGCGCGGAATCCATCCGGGGCATGAGCGATAGGTGCTGCGGGAACGCTCAGAAAGGAAACGAAAAAGCGAAAGCACCTCTAAGCCGAAGCACGGATGATGCGAGAGCGCGTCTTCAACCTCTGCCGAATACCTTTGGCCATTGGCACAGAACCCAGCTCGATGGCAAAGGTTGCGAGCTGCTCGGACGGAAGGGCGCGGAGAAAGGACTTCAGTATTATTTCGGATTCACAGAGACAGGTGTTGAAGTCATAATGAAGACAATCGAGGCTCTTCCAACTGTCGGCCGGCTGGATGGAAAGACCCTGGCCGAGGTCTTCGGCGGTCTCATCGAACTCGCGAACGACGTGCTCGAGTGTATCGGTTAGGATGCGCAGCTTCTGGAAGAAGCGCGAGCGGTTGGCGAAAAGTACGTGGTGCAGGAGCTCGTTCCAGTGGGCGGCGTTCTGAGCGGTTTCGCCGCGGAAGAATTCAGTTTTGAGCGGCTCGACCAAAGGAAGATTGGCCAAGTGGCGACCGCGAGCGGAAAGAGCGTCGCAAGAGGCAATAAGCGCGTCAGCGACACGCACGAGAAGATCGGCTGACACGAAAACTTGCTGGCGGGCGCAGACAAGTTCACCGCGTGCGCGCAGGGATAGCGCTCCATCCAGCGCCACGCTCATCATGGCGAAGGAAGATTCCCATTGCCGCACGGTAGTTTCGTACACCTGGCCCTTCTCGCGCGGCAGCGCAGCTATCCAGTCTTCGGTAACGCTGTGACGCGCAACGGCAGGCGTCCGCCTCCGTCTTCCGAGCACGCGCCCTCCCCAAGTAGCGGGGCGGATTATACCACTGGTTTTGGCCAGAGGCGTTTTCTTGACGCTCGTGGAAGGCAATCGATATACTGCGCGCGACCCATCAAAAAACCCGAGGTTCCCGGCAAGCCCGCTGGCCGAAAGGATTGCGATCCATTGGAATTTGAACCACTCGATCAGTTTCAGCAGCGCCGCAAGAAGTTGAGCGATATCGAAGCGCTGGGACATGCGGCTTATCCGCGGAAGTTTGCCTGGTCGCACACGGCGCGGCAGATTGGCGAACAATTTGAGAGCCGCACGGCGGAGGAACTAAAAGCCGCGCCTGTGAATGTGCAGGTGGCGGGGCGAATTATCGCGCTGCGTCCGCACGGGAAGGCGGCGTTTGCGCATATTGTTGGCGATGGAGCGCGGCTGCAGATTTACGTGCGATTGGATGTGGTGGGAGAAGATACTTACAAACTTTTCCAGCTTCTGGATCTTGGAGACATTATTGGAGCATCGGGACATCTTTTCCGAACGAAAACAAATGAATTGACGGTGTGGGTCGAGAAGATCGAGTTGTTGAGCAAGGCGTTGCTGCCCCTGCCTGAAAAATGGCACGGGCTCGCGGATATAGAGCAGCGTTTTCGGCGGCGGTATGTGGATTTAATTGTGAACGAGCGTACGCGCGAAACTTTTCTGCGACGGGCGCAGATTATCCGCGAGATACGGCAGTTCTTCGAGGCCCGAGGCTATATGGAAGTGGAGACGCCGATGATGCACCCGATTCTGGGAGGCGCGACGGCGCGGCCTTTTGTGACTCATCACAACACGTTCAAGATGGATTTGTACCTTCGCATCGCGCCAGAGCTTTATCTGAAGCGACTGGTGGTGGGCGGGCTGGATCGCGTGTTTGAGATTAATCGGAACTTTCGGAATGAAGGCGTGGATGCGATCCACGAGCGGGAATTCACGATGCTCGAGTTTTACCAGGCTTACAGCGACTATCTAGAGCTGATGGACCTTACGGAGGAATTGTTTCGAGGGCTGGCGGAGAAAATCTGCGGGAGCAGGAAGGTTAAATTTGGGGAGAGGGAGATCGATTTTGCGCGCTTTGAGCGTCTAACGATGCGGGAAGCGATTCGGAAGTATTGGCCGAGTGCGGCTGCGCCGGCTCCCTCACTGGAGGGTCTGGCTGCAGCGGGCGGGCCGCGCGCCCTTGCGGAACGGTACAACATATTTGCGATTTCGAACGGCTTGCCGCCGATTGCTGGGGTGAAAGAGCTGTCTGATGGCGAGTTCATCGGAGAGCTTTTCGAGGCCGTGGCCGAGCCACATCTGGTGCAGCCGACATTTATTTACGATTTTCCCACGGCTGTCTCGCCGCTTTCGAAACAGAAGGCGGACGATCCCTCGCTGAGCGAGCGGTTCGAACTTTTCATCGCGGGGATGGAGCTGGCGAATGGTTTTTCGGAGTTGAACGATCCCTTCGAACAAGAGAAGCGTTTCCGCGAACAGGTGGAGAAGGGAGGTCTGGAGTTACCGAAGGAAGTGGATACTGATTACATTCGCGCGCTCTCGCACGGGCTGCCGCCAACCGCGGGTGAGGGCGTGGGAATTGACCGTCTGGTGATGTTGCTGACGGATTCCCACACGATTCGCGAAGTTGTTTTGTTCCCGCTGCTGCGCAGCGAAGGTGGCGAAGCCCAAGAGGTACCGGCCGCTGAAAAGAGCGGTGATGCGAAATGACGTTTGAATGGCTGGTAGCGCTCCGGTATTTGCGCTCGCCGAACCGGCCTGCGGTGCTGCGAATCGTGACCCTACTGGCAGTGATTGGAGTAGCAGCCGGCGTCACAACGCTGGTCATCGCTCTTTCGATGAACACGGGCTTCCGCCAGGCGATTCGCGACAGACTGTTGAGTGTTACCGCGCATGTAAACCTGAAACCTATTGGCTCCGCAGGAATTCGCGATTATCGGCAATTAATGGAGCACCTCGCGGGCACGCCGGGTGTGCGCTCGATCGAGCCGGCGATTTACGATACCGTGCTGCTCTCATCCGGGCCGCACGCACACGGCATGGTGCTGAAAGGCGTGGACCCGGAACTGGAGCGACGGGCGAGCGAAGCGCTGCATCACATGGTGGCAGGATCGGCTGATTTCTCCGCTGACGCGGACGGAATCCCGGCGCTTTTAGTCGGCCGCCTGCTTGCAGAAGACATGCGGCTTTCGGCCGGGGATTATGTGACGTTGACCAGCCCGCAGGGAAGCCTGACGCCATTTGGAATGCTTCCGCGCTCAAGACGATTTCGCATTGCAGGAATATTCGACTCGGGCTTCTACGATTACGATGCGAACTGGGGATTCGTGAATTTGCAATCGGCGCAGGGGCTTGCCGGAATTGGCGATGTGGTGAGCCTGCTTGAAGTGCGTGTAACGAATATGGATGACGCGCCCGCTATGGCCGATACGCTTTTGCGCCGGGCGGGTGATGGATTTAGAACCAGCACATGGATGGACGAGAACCGTGCCCTGTTTCGTGCGCTGAGCCTGGAAAAACTCGTCACCGCTCTGTTCATTGGACTTATCACGTTTGTGGCGGGCTTGAACATTCTTGTGGTGCTCACCATGACGGTGACGGATCGAGCCCGGGATATCGCCGTGCTAATGGCCATGGGGGCGCGCAGCGCGCAGATTCGCAAGATTTTCATCGTGCAAGGAATCGTCGTGAGCATTACCGGCACGGCCGCGGGACTGTTACTCGGTTACGCATTGGCGTGGGTCGCCGATAAGTGGCGATTGATCCCGCTGAACCCGGAAGTCTATGCAATTCCATACGTCCCGTTTCACGCGAACGCACTGGATTCGGTGTGGATTGCTGCCGCGGCGTTCGCCATCAGCATTGCTGCAACAATTGTCCCTGCGCGTGCCGCTGCAAAAATCTTGCCTGTGCAGATTCTCCGCTTCGAATAATTCCCAGAAACTTGTTACTCGCCAGACGTGTTAGAATCGAAAAAGAGGCGAAGAATTGGGAGAAGAAAAACGCGACCCCAACGGAGACAAAGGTCCGGACGTGGTAACGGTACGGGCAAAAAGTGAAATTCATTAGAATCAGAGGTATCCGCGGCGGGGCCGTGGTCGGCTAGCAGACTGTAAAGTAAGGACATACAGAACTGCGGGTTCGGCATCCTAATTGAGGTAGCTTATTGCGAAGATATGCAGACCCAGTCGAATTCGAGTGCCGCAGCCTTTGAAGAACGGGCTAGAGAGAGCATGGCCAGGTCTGAGACAATCCTGCGCTGTGACAATCTACAGAAATCTTTTCGCTCCGGTGCGCAAGAAATCGTTCCAATCGATGGGTTGGATTTTTCGATACTCCGCGGAGAGATGGTCTCGATTGTAGGGCCGTCCGGAACGGGGAAAAGTACTTTGCTGCACATCCTCGCTGCGCTGGACACTCCGACGAGCGGTACAGTATACTTCGGCGGGAATTCGCTCCGGTCTTTTTCCGAGGCGGAACTGGCGGAGTATCGCAACCGCGCCGTTGGGCTAGTCTGGCAGCGTCATCATCTGCTGCCGGATTTTACGGCTGCGGAAAATGTAGCGATGCCTTTGCTGGTTCGGGGCCTAGCCTTGGAGCAGGCGCTCCAAACGGCCGGCGAATGGCTCTCAGAGGTGGGGTTGGCCAGTCGAACTGAACAGCGTGCCGGTGAACTTTCCGGAGGCGAGCAGCAGCGCGTGGCAATTGCGCGCGCGCTGGTGAACGGCCCCGCTTTGCTGCTTGCTGATGAACCTACCGGGGATTTGGACGAACGCAGCGCCGAAAATGTTTTTGAGCTAATGCAGCGTCTTCATGCTTCTCACCATCTAACCTCTGTATTGGCCACTCACAACTTATCGCTGGCAAGGCGAACCGGCCGCGTTCTGCTAATGGAACGAGGTAAGCTGACACCGGCCACAAACGTGCACGCGGATTCCGCGGGTGCTGTATCCGTTTCAACGGGACCCGACCAAAACCTTGGGAGAGTGCAGGTGACTCGTGTTTGAACGCTATACAGAAAAAGCTCGGCGCGTAATCTTTTTTGCGCGCTACGAGGCGAGCCAGTATGGCAGCCCCTACATCGAGACAGAACACCTGCTGTTAGGACTTCTTCGCGAGGACAAGGCGCTGGCAAACCGTTTTTTGCGTTCGCACGGCTCCATTGAATCGATTCGAAAGGAAATCGAAGCGCGCATCACCGTGCGCGAACGTATTTCCACATCGGTGGAAGTGCCTCTGAGCCAGGAGTGCAAACGCATCCTGAACTTTGCAGCGGAAGAAGCAGAAAGACTGGGCCACAAGCATGTGGGCACCGAGCATCTACTCTTAGGAGTCTTGCGCGAGGAGAAATCCTTTGGCGCGGAGATTTTGCAGGAGCGTGGATTGCGTCTTTCAGCTGTGCGCGAGGAGTTGACGCGCAGCGCAGGAGAGAAAGTGCCAGTCAACCGTCCGAAAGAGGCTTCACTGCTAGCCGAGTTCAGCCGCGACTTGACGCAAGCTGCGATGGAAGGGCAGCTTGATCCGTTGGTGGGCCGCGACCGAGAACTCGAACGCGCCATTCAGATCCTCTGCCGCCGCACGAAGAACAACCCAGTCTTAATCGGAGAACCAGGCGTAGGGAAAACTGCGATCGTCGAAGGCCTGGCGCAAAGAATTTCCGATGGAGACGTTCCGCCATTTCTGGCGGACAAACGCATTCTCTCGCTCGATCTTTCCTTGATCGTTGCTGGAACAAAATATCGCGGGCAGTTCGAAGAACGGCTGAAGACCATCATGAAAGAGTTGATGGAAAGCCAGAACGCGATCGTGTTCATCGACGAGTTGCACACGCTAGTGGGCGCCGGGTCGGCGGAAGGTTCGCTGGACGCAGCTAATATTTTGAAGCCGGCGTTGAGCCGCGGCGAAATTCAGTGCATTGGCGCTACGACTCCGGCGGAGTATCGCAAGTCGGTGGAGAAGGACCGTTCGCTCGAACGACGTTTCCAGTCCGTAAAAGTTTCTGCCCCGAATGAAGAAGAAGCGATTCGCGTGCTGCAAGGCGTTCGCGACCGCTACGAAAAATTCCACGCCGTCAGCTATACGGACGAAGCTATTCGATACGCGGTGTATCTATCGAACCGTTATATTCCCGACCGTTTCCTGCCGGACAAGGCCATTGACCTGTTGGACGAAGCCGGCTCGCGTGTGAAGCTGCGCCAGGCGATGCTGCCGGATGAAGTTTCCGAGGTCCAGAAGCGCGTTAAATTTATTACGCATCGCATGGAAACGGCCATCGCCAATCACGAATTTGAAAAGGCGCGGTTTTATTCCGAAGAAGAACGCAAAGAAAAAGAGCATCTGCGCATGCTTCGGGAAAAACTGAAGATAGACGATTCGTCCACCGGCATCGTTACGCGCGAAGATATCGAG
This sequence comes from uncultured Acidobacteriota bacterium, assembly GCA_963714785.1. Classification (GTDB taxonomy): domain Bacteria; phylum Acidobacteriota; class Terriglobia; order Acidiferrales; family UBA7541; genus Palsa-295. Next base: position 346,420 of record CAVQQE010000008.1, on the reverse strand, counting down.
GAAGTAGTGGCACGCTGGACTGGAATCCAGGTTTCGGCGATCAAAGAAGACGAACAACAGAAACTGTTGCGCATCGAAGAAGAGCTGCACCGCCGCGTGATCAGCCAGGACAAGGCAATCACTGCGTTGGCACGGGCGATTCGACGAAGCCGCGCCGGCCTGAAGGCTCCCGGGCGCCCCGTCGGATGCTTTCTGTTCCTGGGACCAACTGGCGTGGGCAAGACCGAAGTTGCGCGAAGGCTGGCGGAATTTTTGTTCGGCAGCGAGAAATCTCTGGTTCGCTTCGATATGTCGGAGTATATGGAGAAGCATTCCGTGTCGAAATTGATCGGAGCGCCTCCAGGATATGTGGGGTACGAGGAAGGCGGACAACTGACCGAGCGTGTGCGCCGAACCCCCTATTCCGTAATTCTTCTGGATGAGATTGAAAAAGCGCACCCAGACGTGTACAACATCTTGCTGCAAGTTTTTGAAGATGGGCAGCTGACCGATGGGTTGGGCAACACGGTAGATTTCCGCAACACAATTATCATACTGACTTCGAACCTGGGAGCGCGGCAACTGCAAAAACAGGCCGGCCTCGGTTTCGCGTCGAAAGAGCTCGATTCCATGGCGAAGAGTCAAGACGACATGGTGATGAGCGAGGTGAAGCGAGTTTTCAATCCAGAGTTCCTCAATCGTCTGGATGAAGTGATATTGTTCAACTCGCTCACGGACGACGATCTGTTGCGGATCATCGATTTGCTGGTCGGGCAGATTAATGAAACCTTGGTGCACCGCCAAGTGCAGATCGCACTGACTCCGGAAGCGCGCCAGTGGATTCTAGAGAAAACTTGCAGCGATCGAAATTATGGCGCGCGGCCGCTCCGGCGCGCGTTACAGAAGTACGTCGAAGACCCATTGTCGGAAGCTTTGATTCAGGGTGGATTGCAACGGCCAGCGACGCTGGAAGTTTTCCTTTCCGGTGAAGAGGGACTTTCGTTCCGACCCGCAGTTGAAGCAACCCCAGTGGCCCACTAAGAATCCTACGCGCAAGCCGGACGGGAGCGGTTCCGGCGGGGGAGCACATAATCTTGGGCGGGAATCTGCGGCCTTGACCGAGGCCGCGAGCACGAAAATTTTTGTGCGTCTGCTTCAAATTTCTGTGGTTGTGTGCTTGTGCATGGTTGCGTACGCGTATCCTCTTTGGGGTCAGCAAGTGCAGGGACCTACGGGCCGGCAGTATGTGATTCAGCGAATCGAATTCATTGGAAATCGCCGCATCCAGTCGGATACTTTGCGCGCGCGGATTTTTTCGCGTCCAGGGGACCCCTATAGTGAGGAAGCGGTACGCCGCGATTTCCAAGCGCTTTGGAACACGCAATTCTTCGAGGATGTGCGGCTGGAAGTGGAAGACAGCCCGGATCAGCCAGACGGCAAAATCGTGGTTTTCTATTTGAAAGAGCGGCCGATTATTCGAAGGATCGAGTACAAAGGGAACAAATCCATCACCGAATCGGACATTCTCGACGCGTTTAAGGATAAGAAAGTGGGCCTTTCGGTGGAAGGCCAATTCGATCCCACGAAAATCAAGCGCGCCGAAGTGGTGATCAAGGAGCTGTTGGCGGAACACGGGCGTCAATTTGCGACGGTGAAGCCGACCTATGAGCGCATTGCGGCGACCAACGCGGTGAAGCTGGTGTTCAATATTGACGAAGGGCCGAAGGTAAAAGTCGGAACGGTCACCTTCACCGGGAATAAAGTTTTTTCCGATGGAAAACTGCTGCGCGCGATGCGCCATGACCGGCCGTATGCAATTCCGCTCTACATAACGAATATTCCGGTGATGGACAAGACCTATGACCGGCAGAAGCTCGACGAAGACCTGGAAGTAGGAATTCGCGGACTGTATCGCGACCACGGTTATTTCAAGGCAACGGTGGGCGATCCGATTCTGAACACGCATGACGAAGATCGCAGCGGCATCAAGGGGCCCTGGCCGGTGTTGGGGTCGAAGCATGGGAAGCGAGTGGACATTACGGTTCCGATCGAAGAAGGCGAGCAGTACCGCATGGGGGCGCTGAAATTTCGCAGCAGCGATCCGGAAGTGGGGCTCGTTTTCAAGTCGGAGGTCTTGGCTCGCGTGTTTCCCATAAAAGAAGGGGAGATTTTTTCGGCCGAGAAAATCCGCAAGGCGCTCGACAACTACAAGAAACTTTACGGGGAATATGGATATATCGATTTTGTAGCAGAGCCGCTTACGGACATCGACGACAAGAAGAAGGTAGTGAATTTGACCATGGAGTTCGATCAGCAGAAGCAATTCTTCGTGCGGCGCATTGAATTTTCCGGCAACACTACCACGCGCGACAAAGTGATACGCCGCGAAATCCTGCTGGATGAAGGACAGGTTTACAACAATCGCCTGTGGGAACTCAGCATATTGCGGCTGAATCAACTGGGCTATTTCGATGTGATTAAGCCGGAGAATGCGGAGCTCAAGCGCAACGTGAAAGCCGGAACGGTCGATATTAAATTGAAGGTGCATGAAAAAGGGAAGCAGTCCATCAGCTTTTCGGGCGGCGTAAGCGGCATCGCCGGCACGTTCGTGAGCGCCTCCTACCAAACGAATAATTTTCTTGGACTGGGCGAAACGCTGACCTTGTCCGCGCAGTTGGGCGATTTCCAACGCGGCTATACTTTCGGATTTACCGAGCCATTTCTTTTTGACCGGCCGATTACCACCGGATTCACGATTTTCGCCAACAAGTACGATTTCAACCAGGCCAAGCAGTACGGTCTTTTGTTAGGACAGCAAATCGCGCTGAACCCCGCGTTGCAGGAAAATTACAACACGGACACCAAGGGATTCACGCTGTTCGTAAGTTCGCCGCTGCGAAGATTCTCTTTCGCGCGCGTGGGTCTGACTTATGGATTCTCGAGTACGAACATCACCACGTTCAGCCAGTCGGCGCAATTGTTGTTCGATAGCATTCAATTCACCAGCTTGGCGGGACCGTCGGCGCTGAGTGGGATTCATTCGAGTAAGGTGACCCCGACGATCAGTTACAGCACGGTGAATAATCCGCAAAATCCAACGCACGGAAAAAGTTTTTATTACGGTGTGTCGCTGGAAGGCGGCCCGTTGGGCGGCAACGTGAATACGATAAGCAACACGTTTTCGACCACCTATTTTCACCAGGTCAACAAGCGCCGCAACGTGATCGGTATTAAATATCAGACGGCGATGATCTCGGGCTACGGCGGAAGAGATATTCCTCCGTACAATCGTTTTTATCTAGGTGGAGAACAGGACGTTCGGGGATTCAACTTCTACACAATCTCTCCTTTTGTGGCAATTCCGTTTTCGACTAGTGCACCGGTTGATTATTTCGACCCAAGAAAGATTGGTTCAACCGGAAATCCCGTGCTGCAACAAATTACAGTTCCGTTGTTGGAATTCATTCCCACGCGACCCGGCGGCGATTATCAGAACGTGGTGAACCTGGAATATCGAATTCCCATCGCGGGACCTGTAACGCTGGTGTTCTTCAACGATCTGGGCTTGAATGGAATTCTTCGACAGTCGCAGTTGTCGTTAAATCCTGCGGCCGTGTCGCTCTTCCAGGAACAGTATCCGAATCCGGATTTCCCCAACGTACATGTCACGAAAGATTTGCCGATCGTAAGTGGTACGAATTTTTATCCGCGAACGTCTGCGGGTATCGAGTTGCAGGTGATCCTGCCAATCGTGAACGCGCCGTTTCGCGTTTACTATGCTTATAACTATCTGCGCCTGACGGGAACCATCGTTGCGCCGGAGGGCGCTTATTATCTCAGTGATGCGGTGAAGAATACGCTACCTCCCGGCGTCCTGCAGACGCAGATTGCCCCGCAATTGTTGAACGACCTTTCGATACAGCAGCAGCACATTCCGGCCGGCTTGATCGAACCGAAACAAACCTTCCGATTCACGGTGGGGAAGACTTTCTAAGATGACATTTCATTTACAAACATGTTGGCATGGCGCGCGAATAACCAATTTGAGCCGCGTGAAGATCAGGGCGTGGGGAACGCCGGAGGACTTAGGATGAGAGTTTGGCAAATAGGCGCGGCGATCGTTCTAGCCGCCTGTGTGGCGGGCTGCGGCGGCAACTCCACGCCGGTCGGCGTTACGGTGATTCCGACTGGAACGGCGGCCTCACCGCAGACCGTGGTGATCAGCGGCCAGCAATCATTCTCAGCTACCGTGACCGGAACGTCGACATCCACTGTAAATTGGTTTATTTGTCTTCCTCCTACAAATACCACCGTTACGCATCCTATCCCGGTAAATTGCGGTCTGCTAACAGGCTTTGGAACGATAAGCTCGACGGGACTTTACGCGGCACCACCGACGCCGCCCCCCAGCGTTTTTGTGGTTGCAGCGCAGAGTACCGTGAATACAAATATATACGGGCTAAGTTATGTCGTGGTCGGAACTGGCGTGCGCATTTCCATTGAACCGAAGACGGCTACCATCGCTCCTGGAGAAAAGCTTCAATTCAGCTCGACAGTGAGCGGCTCCTCGAATTCGGCTGTCACCTGGAGCGTAACGGCTGACAGCATGACCGTAGTGGGCGGCAATTCGACCATCGGAATCATCTGTCCGAGCAGTAATGATACGCAGAACTTGTGCACTAACCAGCCTGCGGGGACTTATTTTGCTCCGTTGGTTTCGCCGGGTGCTGTGACGATCACGGCAACCTCGGCAGCGGACACCTCGCAGTCTGCGACGGCGAGCGTGACTATTACAGCGGGAAGCGATCCTACGCTCAGTTCAATCGCGCCGACTTCGGCGCAGGAAGGCTCGGTGCAGCAGGATATTTACTTAAACGGGCAGAACTTCTTGTCGACCAGCACGGTGCTGGCGAACGGAGTTCCAGTTCCGACGATTTTCCTGACGACTTCGCTGTTGCGCGCCACGATCCCGTCAGCCCAGTTAACTACGATGGGGTCCGTTCAAATCTTGGTGCAACGGCAGAATGGAGATCTTTCCCTTCCGGTCCCGCTCACGGTAAATCCATCTCGTCCGGCACTGGTGGCTTCTACGCCCGATAGCTTCGTCGGAAACTCCGCGAACGTAGGCCTGACACTTACCGGCGGATATTTTTCGCCGTCCACGGAGGTTTTCTTCAATGCGCAACAGGTGAGTCTGAGCGCCGGAGGTAACACGCGCGTACTGCAGGTTACAATTCCGGCTGCCGATTGGGGCCCCCCGGGACTTTACCCGGTCGTCGTGGAAAACACGGATGTGCTGCCGCCGAATCCGGGTATCTCCGGTTTAAATATCGGTGTGGAGCCGACGTCGTTTCCATCGGCGCCGAGCACGTCGATCACAGTAGGAATGACTCCTTCGGCGATCGCGATTGATCCGGCATTGGGTCTTGCGGTGGTAGCGAACACCGGATCGAACAACGTCAGCATCATTAATCTGGCTACGAATACACAAGTGGCTGGCTCGCCGGTTAGTCTCTGCACGACGCCGTGCACTCCGGGTCCAAGCCCAACGAGTGTGGCTATCGACGATCAGTTGCCTCAGCACCTCGCGGTAGTGGTGAACAGTGGTACCGCAGCGAATGGCGGAAATAGCGTAACGGCGATTAATCTGACTACGCTGGCGATCACAACGCTGACACTGCCGGACACTTCCGTCCCGCCGAATACGGTGGCCTTGCCTTACTCCATCGGGATCAATCCGCTGACGCATCGCGCGATCGTGACTCAGCAACTAACCAACACAGCCTGGATCCTGGACCTTTCCAGCGGCGCGCCTGTAGTAGTGCAACAAATTGGCGGCAGTCTGACTCCTTATGGAACAGGACCTACGCCATCAGTGGCAATCGATCCTCGATTAAACTGGGCACTTGTGACTCCGGGCGGATCCGGAACAATCAATATCGTGGATCTTGGGCGCGATCCGGGTCCGGGAGATGTTGGCCGGCCTCCGGTAGTGATTGGCGATCTGACCGTCTCGACATCCAACCAGGGAGTAGGCATTAACAGTCAAACGCATCAAGCGCTTCTGACCGACCCAAATACTAGCGCTTCGAACAATGACACCCTCACGACCTACAGTTTGTTGGACAACACGGTGAGCAACGTACCATTTTTGCTGAACGGGACGGCCATTGATCAGCCGGGTTTCGTCGCATCGGCAATCAATCCGCTGTCGAACGTAGGTATCGCGGTTAACAGTCTGGCCAATACAGCGGCGATTGTGGATATGGAAAACAGCAATGTGTTGCAAACCGTCAGCGGTCTGAATGCGCCGCAAGCGGTAGCAATCGATGCGGTAACGAATCTGGCTTATGTGGTGAACCACGGGAACAATACAGTTTCGGTTGTTGCGCTGGGGACTCCGGGGCAATTCCGGACATTGCAGATCGTAGAGTCGAGTCCAGCTGTAGCGTTTGTAACGAATCCCCCAACCGGTCTGACGTTGACGATCAATGGAATCGGATTTACGGGTTCTGCGCAGGTAGTGCTGGATGGTATGCCGCTGCCGCCAGGTGATGTAACCGTTGTGAGCAACCGACAAATCATCGCCACGGTTCCCGCGTCCATGCTCACGAACGCGCGCAACTATATTGTTTACGTACAGAACGGCGGCCAATGGTCGAACACCACCGAGCTGACTATGATTCAGGCTGTTCCAGTTGGAAATACTCCTATAGGAGTAGCGATCGATCAGAATCTCGATCAAGCAGTAGTGACCAACTTCTCGGACAACACTGTATCGATTTTAAATCTGATCACGGGAATGCCCATTTTGACCGAACCCACGATGGCGGTGGGATCCAATCCCGAGGGAGTCTCGGTGATCGCGCGATTGGGCCTCGCTGTGGTGGCAAATAACGGAAGCAACAACGTGACAATCCTTGACGAGGTTGGGAACAACGGCACTTTCGCATCGCCCACCACAATCTCGTGCGCGCCATGCGTTCAACCCGCAGGAGTGGGGACAAATTCTGATACCGGCACCGCCGGCATTGCGGACACCAACCCGGGCATAAACCCAAGCACGGGCAGCGGCAACCCCGGCGATGTTAGTTTTATTACTCTGCCAACCACAGGCACAATCGGGACCCTGGGCGCGACCGTCACGGTGGACCAGTTCCCCGAAGCAATTGCGATGGCACCAGTTACAACCTCACCGCCCATACCGGGGTTAACCACAACCAATAACTTTGCTGCTGTTGGTACAGCGTCTTCCACGGAAGGCACTTCGTCGAGCACCGTCGATTTGCTCAACACCGATACCGCTTTGGTCGTAAAAGGCATTTCGAATTTTTTCCAACTACCGACGGGAGTGGTGTTCGATCCGGTAAATCAGGATTTTCTGGTAACGGATAGTGTGGTCAATAATGTGGACATTATCGATCCGAATACTTTCATTACGACGCCGTTCAGGGTGGGCATTGACCCAACTTCATTGGACTACAACTATCAGACCAGTACGTTGGCAACCGATAATGCAGGAAGCAATACCATTTCGATTGTCAGCTACGTATGTCCTCCGCTGTTAAATGCTCCGCCAAGTTGCGCAGGCCCGAAAGTCCGGGACGTGCTGGGCATAGGAGGTTTGGTACAGCCTTCGGCGATAATTGTTGGACCGAACGCGATAGCCATCGATTTGAAGATGAACTTAGGCGTTCTGGTGGACCAGAGCAATAACCGCGTTTTGTTAGTTCCGCTTCCGCACTAGACCTGCATCGTTTTAGTGTAGGAGGGAAGGGGCCAACCTACCTGCGTGCCGGGGCATCCGAAGTAACCAGCGCGCACATAGGAAATCCGATTGACCTGTTTCTGCGGGGACGGCTATAATTCCTGGTTTGCGTAAAGCGAAATATTCGAACAAGGAGTGAGAATGAAGATTCGATTTGGAATTCCGGCCATCGCAGCGCTGCTGCTTGTGCCTGGGGTTTGGGCGCAATCGAGTGGTGCGACTCCGACCGCCAAAGTGGGTGTAATTAGCGTGCAGGTGGCTATTCAAAGCACGGCGGAAGGCAAACAAGCTGCGAACGAGTTGCAATCGCAGTTTGCGCCGCGGCAGACGGAGCTGGATAATCTGCGCAAGCAAATTGAGGATTTACAGACGCGTTTGCGGACGACGTCTAATACGCTGAGCGACGAAGAGAAGGCACGGCTGGCGCGCGAAGGCGATCAGTTGACGCGCACTTATCAGCGCAAGCAGCAGGATTCGCAGGATGATTTTAACGAAGCCGAGCGCGAAATCGTGGACCGCATCGGACGGAAGATGATCGACATTCTCGACAAGTATTCAAAGGAGAATGGATACAGCGTAGTGCTGGATACTTCGGCACAGAACACTCCAGTGATTTACGCTGCCAATACAGTGGACGTCACGCAGGACATCATCAAGCTTTACGATCAGAGCTATCCGGTGAAGAACGCCGCAGCCGCACGACCCTCAACTCCGAGGTCAACGGCGCCGAAGCCGCAAGCGCCGGCGCAACAGCAACCGGCTCCTCACTAGTTTTAGGCTGTTTCGACGTAAAGGCCTCGCTGCGGTTCGCGCAGCGAGGCCTTTACCTTTTTGCTGGCTCTCCGAGCGATGAGGCGAAGTGCTTGAACTTAGTTTGGCAACCACTCGAAGGGAAACATTTTTCCAGCCGCTGCGGGCTCCAGATTCAGGCCCGCGAGTTCCGCTGCGCGTGTGAGAGCAGGATCGCGACCGGTTGCAAGATCTCGGGCGGTAGGGATCACAATTTCATCGGGTGTGACCCCGACGTGTTCGAGACTTTTTCCATCTTTCATGATTAGGTCGGCTTCCGTGACGGAAAATCCATAGAAGATCTTGGTGTCCGCTCCTTGAGAACCGCTATAGCCCCGGGCTTCCATTACCGCGCCCATGGTGCGGTCTCCCACCACGGTGCCGCGCTTCTCGATCTGAATGACTCGTGGAAAGAGTTCGGCGGCGGAAGCGGAGCCGCTGTCCACCAAAACGATTAATTTGCCCGAAAACGCATTGCCACCGCGCGTTTTCGCGTTTTCCGGTTTAAGTTCTTTTCTGCCGACTCGATCGCCAACTTTAACGTCATGATCGAACACGTTGCCCAGCATGTGTTCGAGCGTAACGACCGCACCGCCAGGATTACCGCGGAGATCCAATACCAGTGCTTTGTGCTTTCGCACGATCCCAAACATGCGGTCCACCGCGGAGTCATCAAGCTCAAACTCCGGCATCTTCCAGATAATCACGTCGCCTATTTCGACATACCGCTCGCGAACTAAGTGGTCCTGGTTTTGCTCGTCCCGAATATACTGCCAGATGTCCCAGGCTCCCCCTTCGCCCGTAAAGTCCAAGACTTTTTTGAGTTCGCGATATTTCGCATCCACGGTGATCTTGCGCTCTTCTCCGTGAGGATCTCGTAGAGCTAGAATCGAAGCTTTTTGGGGTGACAGAGAATTGAAATAATAGCTCATCTTCCACAGGTCCCCGCGGTTCACCACGAAGTTGTTATAGCCGAGCACTTGATCACCAGCATGTACTTTGGATTCGGCATCTGTGCCCGGCCGGACTCTGGTGATAAAGCAATCCTCACCGAAGATTTGCATGCGATAGCCATAGTCAATGCGATAGGGGCGCGAGGGTGGCTGGAAGAAGGTATGCGAATCGTTCAAGCCGTCGAGAAAACCGGCTACGAGTCCGAACGCTTGGCTGAGCGAGGAAGCCTTCTGAATCTTGGCGTCGAACTCATGATAACGAGCATCGATGTCTAGGCCGTGATACTTCGGGTCGTAATAGTGTTTCTTAACGTTCTCGTATGCATCGCGCAAAATCCCTCGTGACCGATCGAGGTTGATCGCATCCATAGTTTGCTGCGAGCGTAGAACACTTCCTGGCATAGCAATAATGACAATCGCTGCGACGACCGCGGCTCGAATGGATGGACGTAAGGACATAGCAGATCTCCTTAAGTATCCCCGGGAATCTTTGGGTCGCTTATATATAACACCTCAGAAAATAAGCCAAGTATCCGGTAAGTATTTGATAACGGGGATCTTCGTTAGGGCAACATGTGGCCACGAGCGTTGTCTACTTCGTTTCGTAAAGATTTCGAACCTAGGCCTCGCGGCGTGCGGAAAGTCCGCCGGAATTTGTTTTTTGGCCGGGTTAGGGCGGCCTTAGGGCGGCCTTGCGTTTTCGCGGCGGGGAAATTATACTGGAGTGCTTCTAGAACGGTCGCATGTCCGAGTGGGCGCGAGCCCACTTTTTTGTTGGCGCAAGGAATGGCGCCTGGCCGGACTGTCTGTGAGCGTGGGCTAGAGGCTAATGGTGTCGGCGCCTGAAGGATCGGGTTCTTAGCCGGCCGGTTGAATTGAATGCAATTGGAAAAGGTTCGAGAGGCGGCAGAGAGGGTGGCGGGTTCGCTGGGCCTCGAGATTTTCGACGTAGAATGGAAGATCGGCAAACAGAGGCTTTTGCGGGTCTATATTGACCGTTTGCCAGGCCCGCAGAACCCGGAGGGGCTCGGTGTCACCCACAAGGATTGCGAGCGGGTGAGCGAGCAACTGAGCGTGATTCTGGACGTAGAGGACTTGATACCGGGACCGAGCTACGTTCTGGAGGTTAGTTCGCCGGGGCTGGATCGCAAGCTGATTAAGCCGACGGATTACGAGCGATTTGTCGGGCGGCTGGCGAAGGTTTGGGTGACCGAACCGATTGAGAACCAGAACTATTTCGAAGGGCGCTTGGCGGGCTATGCGGACGGAATGGTGAAGCTCAACGTGCGGAATCGTGAGCTGGCTGTACCGTTCAGCGGAATCAAGAAAGCGAATCTGGTCGTTGAGCTATAGGAATTTGCAAAGCGGCTCAGCAGCGAGCGAGATTTTTGACGCGCTAGAGGCATCTAAACTTTGTAGGAATGTTGTCCTGGAGAAACGCAAATGGCGAGTCTGCTGTACCAGACAATCGAGCAGATCAGCCGGGAAAAACACATTGAACCGGAGATCATCGTCGCGGCGATTGAGGACGCGATGGTGGTGGCGGCGCGGAAATATTATCGCACCGAGGAGGATCTCCGCTCGAAGTTCAATCCGGAATCCGGCCAGGTAGACGTGTATTCGGTCCACACGGTAGTCGAGGAAGTAACCGATCCGCTGCGTGAGATTTCCCTGGGCGATGCAAAAAAGCGCCAGCCAGAAATTGAAGTGGGCGGCGAAGTGATCGAAGCGAAACCCACAGACGTGCTGGGACGCATCGCGGCGCAAACAGCCAAGCAAGTGATTTTGCAGAAAGTGCGCGAGGCTGAACGCGACACGATTTATAACGAGTTTCACACACGAGTTGGCGAGCTGATTAACAGCGTGGTAAAGCGCATGGAAGGTCCCGACATCATCGTGGACCTGGGACGAACCGAAGCGCGTTTGCCGAAGCGGGAACAATCACGGCTGGAGGCTTACAACGTAGGAGACCGCCTGCGCGTGACGATTCGCGCGGTGGAGCGCGCTGCGAAGGGGCCGCAAGTGGTTGTGTCGCGCGCTGATCCGGCTCTGGTGCAAAGGCTGTTCGAAATGGAAGTGCCGGAAATCTATGACGGCACAGTACAGATACGGGCCGTGGCGCGCGAAGCGGGTGAGCGCACGAAGATTGCAGTGGAGAGCCGCGATAAGGACGTGGACCCGGTGGGCGCTTGCGTGGGCATGAAGGGCATGCGCGTTCAGTCCATCATTCGCGAATTGCGCGGAGAGAAGATCGATATTATTCCGTACAACGAAGAGACCATCGCGTTCGCACAGAAAGCGTTAAGCCCGGCGAAAGTTACGCGCGTGCAGGTGGTCGATCCGGAAGAAAAAAGATTGGAAGTGATCGTCGAGGATACGCAGCTCTCTCTCGCTATCGGCAAGAAGGGGCAGAACGTCAGGCTCGCCAGCAAGTTGATTGGCTGGAATATTGACATCAAGAGCGAGGAAGAGAAGCGCCGCGAGATCGAAGCGCAGATGGCTGCGCTTACCGCACCGGGCACGCCGCTCACGGAGCTGAAGGGAGTGGGACCCAAGACGATTGAGAAACTCGAAGTTGCGGGGATCACCTCTGTGGAGAAGCTCGCTGATATGACTCCCGAGCAGTTGGTGGAAATTCCGGGAATCGGCGAGAAAATGGTGGAGAAGATTCACCAGTCTGTTGCGGCGTACTTCGAGGCGCTTGAAGCGCAAGCTTTGGCGGCACCGGAACAAAACGCTGATGCCGCTCTGGAAGCTGGCGGGGAAGGCACAGCGCAGAGTCCGGAGAAGGCCGAGGGTCCTGGCGAAGGGCAAGAGGCTCCCGAAGAGGGCCAGGCATCCGAAGCGCCTGAAGTTGGTGAAGCGCCGGAAATTTCGGAGGAACCTGAAACCGGGGAAACTTCTCAGTTGCCTGATTCTCCGGAGAAGGGCGAAGCTTCAGAAACTTCGGATATGACGAACGTGCGTGACGTGGAACCGCTGGATTCTCCCAGCGGCGCGGACACGCGGGAATTGCCGGGAGAAGAGACGCGACGCCATTCTGTGGAAGGCGGCGAAGAAACGGAAGGCTCGGAAGAAAATGCGGAGAAATAATCGTATCGAAGTAGGTGAGGGAAAATAGTGACGAAAGAGGCTGATGGCAGATTCTAATCAAGTCCGAATAAACGAGCTCGCCAGGGAACTCGAGATTAAGGCGAAAGTCCTGATCGAGTATTTGCCCGAAATTGGCGTCACCGAAAAGAAGACGCACTCGAGCTCGATCGATAATTCTCACGCTGAGTTGGTGCGGAAACATTTTCTAGGCCTGGCGGCGCAGGAAGCTGCGGCTGAAGCAGAGAAGACCAAGGCTGCTGCGGCGAAATCGAAACCGTCGCGACCAGCTGTTGCGGCGCAGCCCGCTGCTGCACGTCCAGCGCCTGCGGCACCTGCTGCTGTGCCAGCTGCATCGGTTGCCGCTCGTCCGGCTGCTGTTGCGCCAGCGGGAACTCCTGCGCGGCCAGCGACTGCTAGCGCGCCTGCGAGTGCGCCAACTACCGCTCATCCAGCACCGAAAGCAACACCTGCAGCGGCGAAACCCGGAGTTGTGCCTACCGGCGCACCACCAGCAACTCGGCCATTGCGGCCTGGTGCGGCCCCAACCGCTGGGTCTGCATCTCCTACAGCTGCGCGATCTGCAGCGTCTGGCAGCACTCCTGGACAGGCTGGCGCACCGCCAGCTCATCGCCCGGCCGCAGCGCCCGGCGCGTATAGGCCTACCGCCGCACCACCCTCGGGTCCACGATATCCAGCAAGTTCTGGCGCTGCTTCGGGAGCAGGTCAAGCTCGCCCGTCGCAGGGATTTCGACCGGCAGCTCCGGGGCAAGCCCGTCCGGGAAGCGCTCCGGGACAAGGGCGTCCTGGTGCACCACGTCCAGGCGGACCGCCATCACGTTTCCCACAACGCCCAAGTAGCGGCGGGGGAGGACGTCCGGGCCAAGGCCCAGTAGGAGCCCAAAGACCCGGCGCAGGCATACCGAAAGCAGAGCCAGGCAAGCCTTTGTATGCGCGCAAACCTCCCGCATCACGTGGACGTCCGCTCATTGAGAAGCGTTACGCGGAAGGGGAGCGCAAGCTTCATCCTGTACGACCTCGCGCAGGCGCAGGTCCGGGACGTTCGACGCAAGTCGAGCCAGTTGCACCAGTTCAACGCGAGCCGCGCGCAGTTACTGTCACGGAAGGAATTACAGTCCGTGAGTTGGCGGAGAAGCTGGATATTCGCGCTAAAGATTTGTTGAAGACGTTGCTAGACCGCGGCGTTTTCGCCAGCATCAACCAGGCGCTGGACGTGCCGACAGCGACCAGTCTGGCGGAAGCGTTCAACGGAATTGTCCAGGTTGTTACGTTCGAAGAGCAAGTCGTTCAAGAAGAGAAAATTAAAGAAGAGCGCACCGGCAATGAAGTGTCGCGCGCGCCAGTGGTAACCGTGATGGGCCACGTCGATCATGGCAAGACGAGCCTTCTCGATGCGATTCGAGAAGCGGACGTGGCAGGCGGCGAAGCGGGCGGGATCACACAGCACATCGGAGCGTATGAGGCGCACGTACAAGGCAAGCGCATCGTGTTCATCGATACGCCGGGCCACGAAGCGTTCACGCGGATGCGCGCACGCGGCGCGAAAGTAACCGACATCGTTGTGTTGGTGGTGGGAGCGGACGATGGCATCATGCCGCAGACGGAAGAAGCGATTTCACATGCGCGCGCAGCGGGAGTTCCGATCGTTGTGGCTATCAACAAGATCGACAAGCCGGACGCTCAGGCCGAACGCGTGAAGCGGCAGCTTTCGGACAAGGGGCTGATGCCGGAAGAATGGGGCGGAGACACGGTGATGGTGGAAGTGTCCGCCAAAATGAAGACGAACATCCCGAAACTGCTCGAGATGATTCTGTTGGTGGGCGACCTTCGCGAATTGAAAGCTGATCCGGATGTGCCGGCGAGCGGAACGGTGCTGGAATCGCGCGTGGATAAAGGCCGCGGCCCGGTGGCGACCATGCTCGTCCAAAACGGGACTCTACATGTAGGCGATGTCTTCATTGTCGGCGCGGTTTACGGAAAAGTTCGCGCCATGTTTGACGATCACGGAGCCGCAATCAAGCAGGCAGGGCCCTCGACGCCTGTTGAAGTTTTGGGTTTGCAGAGCGTGCCGGAAGCCGGCGATCAATTTCAGGTGGCGGATGAAGCGAAAGCGCGCCACATCGTGGAATACCGCCAGGGCAAGCAGCGCGAAGCCACGCTTGCAAAATCCGCCAGCGGCCGCTTGACGCTCGATCAATTGCACGAGCAGTTGAAAGTGGGCGAAGTGAAGGAACTGCCGGTGGTGGTGAAGGCGGACGTGCAGGGTTCGGTGGAAGTGCTAAACGAAATGCTTCCGAAGCTTTCGAACGACCAGGTGAAACTAAAAGTCATCCATGCGAGCGTGGGAGCGGTGAATGAAAGCGATGTCCTTCTCGCATCAACTTCTGGAGCCTTGATTGTGGCGTTCAATGTTAGGCCGGAGCGCAAGGCTGCGGACTTAGCTCAGCGCGAAGGCGTGGACATTCGTCCCTACACCATCATTTACGAATTGCAGGATGAATTGAAGAAGGCCATGTCCGGATTGCTCGCGCCAGTGATTAAGGAAACCTATCTGGGCCGCGCGGAAGTACGCAACACGTTCAAGGTCAAGGGCGTGGGCACGATTGCAGGTTGTTCGGTGCAGGACGGCATCATGAAGCGCGACGCTGAAGTTCGCGTTCTGCGCGACAGTGTTGTAATTTACACCGGCAGAATCAGCTCGTTGAAGCGCTTCAAGGAAGATGCGAACGAAGTGCGCCAGGGTTTTGAATGCGGTATCGGCGTGTCGAATTTTTCGGACGTGAAAGTGGGCGACATACTGGAATGTTTCAAGATGGAAAAGACCATCGCGCTCGAGATGCCCCCGCCCAGCGAACGTCCGCGCCGCCAGGAACGCGCGGGGCGACAGGAAAGCGCGTAAACACGGATTTATTTTTCGGTAATTTTCAACTCGCCCGTTCTGGTTGAATCTACGGGGGCGAAAATGCAAATCGGCCTCCTCACTCTCGAAATACATATCTCCGACGCTCAGTCACTCAAAGACAAGCGGCAAGTCTTGCGCAGCCTGAAGGATCGTCTGCGCGCGCATTTCAATGTGGCGGTTGCCGAGCTGGAACACCAGGAGTTATGGCAACGGTCAAAAGTGGGAGTCGTAAGCATTTCCGGTGATAGCAAACATCTGGAAGAGTCTTTCGCCGCCATTGCGGCGGAGTCGGAGCGGCTTCTGGGCCGCGATCTGGTCTCGCATGAAATAGATTATTTTGAGGACGGCGAATAATGCTCGGCGGACATCGTTCGGAACGCATCGCAGAAGAAATTCGCAATGAAGTGAGCTTAATGCTTGCCGGTGAGCTGAAAGATCCGCGCCTGGCGGGCCCGGTGATGGTTACGGAAGTCCGCTTGGGAGCGGGTATGCGCATCGTGCGTGTGTTCGTGCAACTTGCGGAAGACGACCCGGAGCGCGCAGAAACGATGGCCGGACTGAAGGCAGCTTCCGGCTACGTGCGTCATGAGCTGGTGGAACGGCTGCGTCTCCGGAGAGCTCCAGAAGTGATATTTCTGCTGGATGAATCGGAAGAATATGGCCAGCACATCGATCAGCTTTTGAAAAAGGCCAAACCTTCAGAAAGTTTGTAGGCGACGCGCCAAACTGCCTTCCGACTGGGCGCGTTTTGCTACATGCTTCAGAGTTGTCACGAACCCAAGACATTTTCACGCGCAAAGTTACGGCAACCGTTCCGCAGAATTAACAGTTAATGCGATGCCTCGAGAAATACAACCACTGCCATTTGACGGAATTTTAGTTGTTGATAAGCCACGCGGGAAAACTTCGCACGATGTGGTGGAAGCAGTCCGCCGTCTGGTAGGTTTTCGAGGAATCGGGCATTTCGGGACATTGGACCCTCTTGCGACGGGGGTGCTGGTGCTTGCGCTGGGCCGGGCCACGCGTCTTGCGCGGTTCTATGGCGGGCGGCGAAAACGTTACACCTGCGCAGTCCGTTTTGGATTTGCCACTGATACGTACGACGCAGACGGTGAAGCCACGGGCCCGGACTCCGCGCCTGCGTTGAATGCGGAAGAGCTTGTAGGTTACGCCACGCGATTCGTCGGGAAGATTAAACAGACTCCGCCGTCATTTTCCGCGAAAAAAATTCATGGACGCCCGGCGCACGAACTTGCGCGCAAACACAAACCAGTAAAGCTGGAGCCGGTCGAAGTGGAAGTGTATGAGTTCAGGCTCACGAGCGTGGAAGAGTCGGTGGCGCGTTTCGTGGTGGAATGCGGTGCGGGCACCTACATTCGATCGCTAGCCCACGAGCTCGGCGCACTGCAGGGTTCCGGCGCGCACCTGGCGGAAATCACACGCACGGCAGTTGGAGAATTCACGCTGGATCAAGCTGCTAAGCTTTCCGAACTCGACGAGGATGCTAAGACGGGCCGTTTAGCCAAACGCATAATTCGTCTGGAGAGTCTGTTGCCGGAATTACCTCGTGTGACCATACTTCCCATCGTTGAAAAGCGCGTTCGGCACGGAGCCAAATTTAACGTGACATTAGCTCAGATCCAGCCGGGCCAGACGATTTCGGCGCAAGGAGCTCCATCAGAATTGGATTCGGGAGGGTGGAAGCCTGCGCGGCTGCGCGTTTTTAATCAGCAGGGAGAATTGATGGCGATTGCCGAGCCGGTAGTTCCACGCACGTACCAGCCAGTGGTAGTACTCGAAGCAATTTCTTAGGACCAACTCTAATTTCAGATTCCCAGGAAGCCTCTTATCGGCCGCGCCTCGGCTACTGCGGCTGTTCAGGCTGTTGGGATGGTTCCGGTTGCGGCTGCGGTTGCGGCTGCGGTTGCGGCGGTGGCTGAGGCGGTACCGCAGGCTGTGGCTGCGGAGGTTGAGGCTGAAACGCGGGCGGAAGCTGGCGTTCCTCTCGTGTTGGACCTTGCGAGCCTGGACCTTCCGGAGCGCCGCGCCCGGCATAGATAACATGATCTTGCCGCGGAGAAAGCGCAACCATTCGCGGCGTGACGAGTATCAACACCTGAGTGTCCTGGTTCTGAACGTCTTCGGTAGCGCCTAACAATCCTGCGCCGGTAACTTCTCCCAAATACGGCAGGCCATTCAGACTCTTCTGATACTGCGGAGAACGAAATCCCGCCAATGCCGCGGTTTCATTCGTTTTCACGCGAACGGTCTGATGCACTTCTTCGTTTGAAACAACAGGTATGTTGTTCAGAATCGTCCCGGTGAGACTAGTGATGTCGAATTCGAGCTGCAACGTAACCTCGTCGTTCTGATGAATGCGCGGAGTCGCTTTCACCTTAACGCCGACGTCGATATATTCGGCATTCGGAAATTGCGTGCCGGGAGTAGTGGTACCGAGACCGCCACTGGCAAATGCCGAAGAATTAAGGATCACCGATACGGTGTTGGATCCCTGGTTAGCGACTGCCAGATCCGGCTGCCCGGAAGTTGAAAACACATTGGTGACCGATGAAAGCGGATTCGTTTGGACGGGAAACTCGAAGAACGGGGAAAATGTTCCGTCACCAAGACCCAGTAGCAAAGCCACAGAATTGTCAGACTGCGCGGTAACCGCCAAATCCGGAAAGCCGTCAACGTTGTAATCTGCAATAGCGATCGATGTGGGGGCGTTTCCCGCTGGGAAATTCGTCGCGCTGCCGAAGGTGCCATCGCCGTTGCCCAGTAAAATTGAGACGGAGTCTCCCGAATTGGTGGAAGTTGCCGCGCCATTATCTGCAACCGCGAGGTCCAGGATGTTGTCGCCGTTAAAGTCGGCGGACGCCACATAGACCGGAGCTTGGCCGGTAGCAAAGCTAACCGGCTTACCGAAGGTGCCGTCGCCATTCCCCAGGTAAATCCATACTGTATTGTCGTTCTGATTGGTGACGGCTAGATCTAACTTGCCGTCATTATTGAAATCCGCGACCGTAAGCCCGGTAGGCGCATTGCCCGTCGGATAGTTTACGGCGGGCATGAAGGTGCCATCACCATTTCCCAGGAAGACGGATATCGTGTTGTCTTTCTGGTTCGCGACGATCAAGTCGGTTTGTCCGCCAGCGATCAGTGTGGCGGGAACGACAAAAGTGGGCCGGTTTCCGGTTTTAATGGGCGACCCGGAAGCTGCAGTAAAAGTGCCATCGCCATTGCCGAGCAGAATTGTGAGCGAATTTCCTAATTGGTTCGCCACCGCCAAATCGATATTCGTGTTGTTCTTTGCGTCAAACGTGCCGGTCGCGATAGAGACTGGCCCTGCGCCGGTGGCAGGCGCGGGCGTGAGCGGATTTTGAAAGGTGCCATCGCCGTTGCCCAAAAGAATTGACAGGGTGTTATCTGTTGAGTTGGCCACGATGAGATCTTGAAAATTATCCGCGTTCACATCTACCGAGGTCACGAAAGAAGGGCCGTTACCCGTAGGATAATTTGTTTCCGGCAAATTGCCGAAGCTCAGGCCGGGAATGCTGACGCCGGACGGGGTAGTAGTTCCGCTTCCCAAGCTGTTGGAATACTGAGCGAGCGAAACTGGATAGCGTTCGCCCACGAAAAATGTGGCAGGCTGATTATCTTCAGCGCGCAGCAAAATCCGCCGGCCGTGACGGACCAGTGAAAGCATATCCGAGAAACTCGCGGCAGCGCCGGGCAGGGTGTACAGAAAAGTAGTTGCTCCTCCACCGAAGGCGAGCAATGGGGGAATCAGCGAACCAACATTTACCTGGCCTGATCCCAGTAATCCAGCTAGTTGAGTTGGATTGAGTCCACCGAGCGCGGAACTTCCGAAGATTTGCGTGAGCACAGAAATTAATCCAGGAAGGCCCGACTCTGCTTCCGCGACGGCGTTGGAAGGGATGGTATAAAGCTTCGCGCTATTGGGCGGAGTGATGCCGAGCTGGCGTTCGGCATCGCGATCCATCTCCAGTATCTCAATTTCCAGAACGAGTTCACCCACCGGATGATCGAGGTCCTCGATCACTCCGCTGGCCAGCGCAATGGCTTGCGGAGAGGCGCGCATGGTGAGGGTTCGGCTCTGAGTGTCAAGCTGGCTGCGAGTGATGCCCGCAACGTCGCGGACCAGGTGAGACATCTCGGTCATCTGTTCGTTGGTTTCTGTTCCGGAAAAGAGGACCGTGCGCACAATTGAAATATCGTAGTCTTTGCGCTTTTGCGGGGTGTCGTCGGCCACGAAAAAGAGGTGCTTGGTCAACGGCCGCCAGAAAGTGTGAGTTTCTTCACCCAGAAGCCGCATCACGGTAGCGAAGTCAAGGTCGTCTGCATCCAGACGAACCTCTCGCGAGCGTAAGTCCACGTCGAATGCTACTTCCACGCCGAAGCGCCGCGCGATTTCTTCATAGGCAGCTTGCGTGTTGCCACGCAGCTTGAAGTTTTGCTTGCCAGGCAAATGTTCCAGGCGCATTTCGTGTTGAAGTTCGGGGACGGCAACGAGTTCTTTTTCGTGCCTGGGATCCAGGGCGGACAGTTCGATCAGCCGTTCGCGTATGACTTTGTTGGAGGGATCGAGTTCGCGGGCTTCGCGCAAAATTCGCAAGGCTGCCGGAATTTCGCCGGATATGGCGTGGCGTTCGGCGAGATCGGCTCTCATCTGTACAACGTGACTCTTGGCTATTTCCCGTTGGGCAAAATAATCAGTATCGTGAGGCGCCCAGTTCACCGCATCGACATAGGCTTCGTAAGCCGCTTGCCAATCGCCATTCTCTTGTGCGCGAAGACCTTGTTTCTCGGCTTGCTTTGCTTTCTTTAGATCGGCTTTTATGGTCGGCGATTTCGAAGGGGTCGCAGAGTCCGGCGATCCCGACGCAGCTTGCTTGGTATCCGTGGCGGAAGAGTTTGCCGGCTGAGGCCGTTTCTCTTGCGGCTGCGGAGCTGTCGTCGACTGCGATTGGGTCGCGGCCGGCGATTGCGGGTGCGCCGCCAGTGTGCCGAGCAGAGAAATTGTAAGGATCAAGGCCGAGGCTATGGCTAGTTTGAACCGTCTCGGGCGGCGTGCAGGCGGCATAAGCATTCAGATGCGGCGAACCCTCTGTTCGTTAGCAAGAACCGAGATATGAAATGCTGGGCTAAAGATATATTGTACAGGGAATTAAGCGCTTCCGAGCAGCCCTGGAACTGCTTGCTATTGCGTTTGCGCAGAGATACACTGGGAATGCTAGTTGAAACACGTTTACAACTGGGATTTTGATGCTATCTGCACTTCTTGTGGCACTTCGTGAGGGTGTCGAAGCCGCGCTTGTCGTCGGTATCGTCCTGGTTTACCTGAATCGTACCGGGCGCCGCGCGCTGGCGTCATACGTCTGGGGCGGGGTGATTCTCGCCTCGGCTGCCAGCATTGCTGCTGCATTGTTGCTACAGCGCTGGCACATCAGCGAAGACGGTTTTGAAGGTTTGTTGATGCTGGCCGCCGCAGTTTTGGTGGTCTCCATGATTGTGTGGATGAATCGTGTTGCGCGCCACTTGAAGAAAGAGATCGAGCAGCGCGTGGAAAGCTATGCGCAAAAGTCCACGCGGGCGGCCGGCTGGGGCATCGGATTTTTTGTATTTCTGATGGTGGTGCGCGAGGGGGCGGAATTGGTTTTAATCCTGCGCGCCGTGGAGCTATCGAGCGCGGGCGTGCAAGTGTGGATTGGCACCGGATTTGGAATTGCGATCGCGATTGCCGTGGGTCTCTTCTTTTTTCAAGGGACTTTGCGGATTCCTCTTCATCGATTTTTCTCAGCTACCAGCGCGATTTTGATGGTAGTAGCGTTTCAGCTTTTGCTTACGGGTGTGCACGAATTGAGCGAGGCTATGTGGATTCCGTCGAGCAAGACAGAAATGGCGACGATCGGGCCGATTGTGCGAAATGAGGTTTTCTTTTTCGTGGTAATTCTGGGAGTCGCGGCGCTGGTGGTATTGCGCGAGTGGTTCAGCGCGAAAAAGCCCGCGCCCTCAGAGCCAGCGAATCCGGCGGAGCGGCGGATGCGGGAATGGGAATTTCGCCGACAGCGGCGTTGGAGTTTCGCTGCAGCTGTATTGTGCGTGGGGGTTGTTTTGTCGTTTGCAGCAGAGTATGTGTACGCGCGTTCGGCGGCAGCGCCTTCACCAGCGCAGACACTGGTCGCACAGAATGGCCAGGTGCGCATCCCGCTTTCACAACTCACCGATTCGAGCTTGCATTTTTATACGGCTGACGTGCATGGCAACGTCATACGTTTTATGGTGATTCACAAGCAGAATGGCGACTATGCCACGGCGCTGGATGCTTGCCAGATTTGCGGCAGGGCAGGGTATCGTCAGGAAGGCCAGAATGTCATCTGCCGGAATTGCGCCGCGGTGATTTATATTCCTTCCATTGGTGAATCAGGCGGTTGCAATCCAATCGCGGTCCCATCTCGAGTTCAAGCTGGAGAGGTGGTTGTGGATCTATCGGCGCTGGCCGATTCCGCCTCCAGGATTCATTCCTAACAAATGTTCGGCCGCCTGGTAAAAGAATCCTTCGTTCGTAATCCGCGCCGGAAATTGCTTACCGCTGCCGCGCTGGTCGTGGGCATGGCAGTAGCGACTTCAACGTTGACCATTACGCTGGAAGTGGGCGACAGGCTGGCCCGAGAGTTTCGCAGCCTTGGCGCGAATTTGCTGGTCACCCCTCAGTCGGACACGCTTCCAGTAGAAATTGGCGGCGTGGATTATCGTCCGGTGAATGAAGGCGCCTATTTGAGCGAAGCCGATCTTGGAAAGCTGAAAACAATATTCTGGCGGCACAACGTATTGGGGTTCACTCCCTTTCTGGATGTTCCGATCTCGATCCAACAATCTGAAAACGCTGCACCCGCGCGCACCATGCTGATCGGCACATGGACTGCAAAACAAGTGCCGGTGCCGGATGGAACAACGTTTAAGACTGGGGTGAGCGTAACGCATCCCTGGTGGAAAATTCGCGGTCGCTGGTTTCGCGATGGCGCGAAAGAATGCGTAATCGGAACGGCGCTGGCGCAAACGATGACCGGAATAGTTCCGGGGAAAGTTATTTACGTTAGCAATGAAACGGCCGGGGATTCAGCCCCGGACCGCTCCACGCGCGCGAAAGGAACTCCTCTGGAAGTCGTAGGCATTGTTTCCACAGACGACTCGGAAGATAAAGCTGTTCTCGCACCGCTGGAAATTGCTCAAAACATATCCGGTCATCCCGGAAAGTTTCGTCAGCTATTCGTTAGCGCGCTGACGAAACCTGCGGATGCTTTCTCAGAACGCGATCCGTTGAAGATGACGCCGACGGAATACGACCGTTGGTTTTGCTCCCCCTATATTTCTTCGATTGCCTTCCAAATCAAGACCGTTTTGCCCGGCACCGAGGTGCGCACGATTCGTCGCGTGGCCGACACAGAAGGAAACCTTCTGTCGCGTGTGAGTACGTTGCTGTGGATTGTTACGCTCACGGCTCTGATCGCGGCGGCTTTGGCGGTAGCGGCGACATCAGCGACAACCGTGCTCGAACGGCGCAGGGAAGTCGGCGTAATGAAGGCTCTGGGAGCTACCAACACACTGGTCGCCGGAATATTTTTGGCGGAACAACTCCTCCTGGCCGTTGCAGGAGCTTCCATGGGCTTTGTTCTAGGCGCGCTATTAGCCAGGAGTCTCGGGTCCAGCATTTTTGGCACGCCGGCGTCGCCGCGCCTGATTTTATTTCCAATAGTCCTGGGCCTCGCCGCGATTGTGGCGTTTACCGGAAGCCTGATTCCTCTGCGACGCGCAGCGCACTTCAATCCCGCACCGATATTGCGGGGCGAATAATGTTTTGGCGCCTGCTTTGGAAACTTTTGCGCGGAAGCGGCGGAAGATTAGCAGTGGCCATTCTTGCGCTGGTTAGCTGCGCTATGGTGGTATCCGCTCTGTTGAACCTTGAATTTGACATCGAGCGCAAACTCACGCAGGAATTTCGTACGTTGGGCGCGAACCTGTTGATTTCGCCCCGCAACGCGCAAATCACCGGCAGCAGCCCAGCCGAAGTGATGAGCGAGAGCGAAATATCGGCCGCAATTCTAAGCGTAAGAGATCCAAATGTCGTTGCGGCAGCGCCCTTCCTGTACGTTGTCGGGAGCGCGCAGAACGCGCCGGTCGTTATCGTCGGCACCAACCTTGAAGAATTGCCGAAGCTTGAGCCGGCCTGGAGAATTGAGGGCGAGTGGCAACCGTCTCAGGCCCAGCAAAACGCCTGCTTGGTGGGGCGTAACGTCGCGCAGCAGCTAAAGCTTGCTGTAGGCAGCTCGCTGAATCTGACTTACTTGAAAAAAAATGCGCAGCTTAAGGCCGACGGAATCATCGATGCGGGCGGTGCGGAAGATAACCAGGTTTTCCTAGAGCTGGCAGAAGCGCAAGACCTCGCAGGCCTTCCAGGACAAATCAGCTTTGCTCAATTGAGCGTGAGTGGAACGACCGCCGCTATTTCGCACTATGCCGCGCGGCTCGCGTCGACGCTGCCGGCTTATGAAGTAAAACCGATTCGCCAAATCACGGAAGCGGAGGGCGACTTGCTAGGCCGCATCCGCCTGCTCATCGTTTCCATGATTGTGCTGATCTCCGTGTTGACGGCCCTTTGTGTTCTTGGAACGATGGCGGCGCTGGCCATGGAACGGCGGCAGGACGTGGGCCTGATGAAGGCGCTCGGCGGATCGATTGGGCACATCGTCACATTGTTCATGGCTGAAGTGGGAGTGCTGGGCGCGGCGGGCGGATTTATCGGTGCCATCTTAGGCTTAGAGCTTTCTCGCTGGATGGGTCGACGTGTTTTTGGGCAGGCGATCTCCTGGCGTTGGGAAATCTTTCCATTGACGATCATTCTTATGGTGGCCATCGCTCTTGCGGGAGCGCTTCCATTACGGCTGCTGGGCAAAGTGAAACCGGCCATAATTTTCCGGGAGCAATAAGTGGCCACGCTCGTACAAGTGGATGATCTGCGCAAAGAATTCGGTAAGGTGCGCGCGCTTGCGGGCGTGTCGTTCCAGGTAGACGCAGGCGAATGGATCGCGATTATGGGACCTTCGGGCTCAGGAAAGACAACATTGATCAATATTTTAGGCGGGTTGGACACACCGACTGCGGGACAAGCGATGGTGGACGGAGTAGATGTCGCGCGGCTAGACGAATCCGGGCTCACTCGTTTTAGAGCGCAAAAGATTGGATTTATTTTTCAACAATTTCATCTGGTGCCGTATCTGACGGCGGTTGAAAATGTGATGCTGGCTCAATATTTTCATAGCACCACGGATGAAAAAGAAGCGCAGCTAGCGCTGGAACGAGTAGGCTTGGGCGATCGCATCGAGCATCTTCCCGGCGCGCTTTCCGGGGGTGAGCAACAACGCGTGGCCGTCGCACGCGCGTTGATCAATCATCCGAAATTGATTCTGGCCGACGAACCTACGGGAAATCTCGACGAGGCGAATGAAGAGACCGTGATCCAGCTTTTTCGGGAGTTGCACATCGAGGGACACACGATTCTGATGGTGACGCACGATCCAGCCATCGGAAGTCTTGCGGATCGTCGCATCGAATTCGCCCATGGCCGCTTGGTGAAAGTCACGCCCTCGAATGATGGGTCGCGGAACGCTTACAGATGATTGCTCGGTAGCCAGGCCGCCAGCGGTCGATTTAGTTCGCCTTCACTCCGAGTTCCAGGAAGAGGAAGCTAACAACGTTGGTCTCCTGTTCGATTTCTTTGGTCAGAGAGCCTCCCTGCGAATGTCCTAACTTCGTATCGTAGAGCAATAAAATTGGACGATCCGAAGCAGTGGCGGCTTGCAGGCGCGCGGCCATCTTGCGCGCGTGCAGCGGCGCGACGCGCGTATCTCCATCGCCCGTGATCAAAAGGACGGCAGGATAGTTCACCCCAGCCTTCACATTGTGATAGGGCGAGTAAGCGTATAAATATTTGAACTGCGCGGGATCATCCGCAGAACCAAACTCAGGCACCCAAAAAGGTCCGTCTTCGAAAATCTGGTAACGCAGCATGTCCAGCACCGGATAAGCACAAACGACGGCTTGATACAGTTCCGGTTTTTGCGTGAGCGCTGCCCCCACCAAAATCCCGCCGTTGCTGCCACCTTCAATCGCCAGTTTTTTCGGATTGGTGTAACCCTTGGCGATCAGCCATTCCGCCGCGGACTCAAAGTCGTCAAAGACATTTTGTTTTTTCTCCAGCATTCCGTTGCGATGCCATTCTTCTCCGAGCTCTCCTCCGCCGCGGAGATTTGGTTGCGCGAATATTCCTCCGGCATCCACCCAAGCGGTTGCGCTTGCGAAGAAATACGGAGTGAGGTTGTAGCCAAATCCGCCATAACCAGTGAGCCAAACAGGACGCGCGCCGTCGCGCACCAGTCCTTTTCTGTAAAAAAGAAACATGGGCACGCGCGTTTTATCCTTGGATTCATACCAAACCTGCTCAACGGTGTAGGCTTTCCCGTCGAAAGGAATGCGCGGACTGGCCCAAGATTCCATCTTTTCGTTTCTTAGGTCGTAGGTATAAATTGTCGGAGGAACATTGAACGAGTGAAAATAGACAAAAACATTTTGCTGGGACCAGTCGCCGCTTGAACCGGCGACAGCTCCAATGCCAGGGAGTGGAACATCACCGGCGGCCTTGCCCTCTGTGTCAAACACCTTCAGTTGCGAAGAAGCATTGCGCACGTACTGCACCAGAATTTTTCCGCCGGGCAGACTTACCTTTTCAATGGCGGCGTCGGTTTCAGGAATAATTTCTTTCCAAGCTTCCGGAGCGGGATTTTGTAGATCCACGCGGAAGAGGTGCCAATTGGGAGCTTTCCAATTGGTGGAAACATATAATGCGCCGCCTTGAATTTCTCCATAGAAAAGGGCGGGCATGTCTTTTACGACGGTTCGTATCGGCCCGCCAGTTTGCAAATCCTGAAAATGAAGCTCGGATTGCGCACCGAAGAATACTCTGATCAGGAGATAGCGGCCGTCCTCGGATAGCTGCAGCCCGATGTCTCTATCGCGACCATAACCTTTGCCGAAGATTTCCTTGTCTTCAGTGACCGGCGTGCCCAACACATGGTGGAAAATGCGCATGCCTTCGGGCTGCATGCGCGAGTAATAGACTCCAGCGTTGTCATGCTGAAAGTTAACCCCGCCGAGGTCTCCGTAAAGTCCTTTGGGAAGCTGCTCCGGAAGTTCTTTGTGCGCTGCGGTGTCGAGAAAATGGACGACTATTTCGTCTTCGCCGCCGGATCGCACGCCGTAAGCCAAAAGTGAGGCGTCATAGGAAACGTCGAGCAGTTCGACGCTGAGCGAGTGGTCCGCGCTCAGTGGATTAGGATCCACCATTACTTCGTCAGCGCCCTGAAGACCGTGGCGACGGCAGATAACTGATAAATCCTGATCCGCGCGACGCTTTGAGAAAAAATAATATCCATGGCGCGCGACAGGAACGTCGAACGAGTCAACTTTCATTAATTCGTTGAGACGCTTTGCGATTTCTGCGCGGTTCGGCACGGCATCGAGCAGCGCTGCGGTGCAACGGTCCTGTGCTTCAATCCACGCACGCGTTTCCGGGCCGTTCTGATCTTCGAGCCATCGATAGGGGTCTGCGATCGAGACGCCGTGGATTATCTCCACCACGTCATCCTTGCGGGTCGGCGGAGGACATTTCTTGTCCGCAGAATTTGACTGCGCGTTGATGAGACCGGGATGGAGACCCAGCACAGCCGCAAAACTAAATATTAAGAGCACTCGACAAATGCTAGCGGACCTGTGAAACGGTAGCGACCGAATCACAAAATCAGGGCGAGCGCATTCTCCTAGCGAGTCCATTTTGCCTCTTTCGCCCCAGCCGGTTAGGTAGCACCGATGCGTACCATCCCGGGCTTGGGAATTATCGCAAAAAGCCCTCCCAGGTTCCAATTGGTAGGAGCGCAAAGGTACTGGCACGAGTCTGCTAGAATTGAAGGAATGCCGATACCACACGATGTGCGAAAGAAACCGATGGATGTGAAAGTGCGCGTCACAACGGGTGAGGGGGTTGACGTTACGTGGTCTGACGGCCACACGAGCCACTTCGATTTCCCTTACTTACGGGAAAATTGTCCGTGCGCTCTGTGCAATGACGAGCGCGAGAAAAAAGCACGGGTAGCCTCTTCGAGCGGCGGAACTGCTCCCAGTGCGGTGCTGCCAATGTTTAAGCCTCGCGTAACGGCCAAGAGCGCTACGGCAGTGGGCAACTATGCTGTGCAGATAGAGTTTTCCGATAGCCATGCGACTGGAATCTACAGCTTCGAACATTTGCGCGAAATCTGTCCTTGTGAAGCGTGTCAGCGTGAGTTTCGTCCCGTAGCAAAAGAAAACGCTTCCTGATGCGGATCACGACACCGCGCTTTTTCGGCACTTTTGACAAGTCTATGATTGTAATGGTGCGTCCACACAACGTATAGTTCTTCACCTCACTTCATAACGTATGTCATCCGACTCCACCGGCCACATTTTCACTCCAGGTAGGGTACGCCCCGTAGCGAAGGTCCTCGTGGCCACTACGGCCATGCTGGCGTTTATTTCTTTCTGGCGGGCCGCGGCCATCGTTCTGAATGACCTTGCGTCGTCGGCCTATTACGCCGGCGGCGAGGCAGAGCAATTCATCGGCAAGACGGCTCCGTGGTTCATCCTCGGCATCATGCTGTTCTCGTATGCTGTGCGCGCGATTTACGTTGAAAGCTGCAGCATGTTTGTCCGCGGTGGCGTGTACCGCGTGGTGAAAGAGGCACTGGGCGGGACGTTGGCAAAGTTCTCCGTTTCCGCGTTGATGTTTGACTACGTACTCACCGGACCGATCAGCGGTGTTTCTGCGGGTCAGTATCTCGTGGGTGTGCTCAACGAATTATTTGTCTTCGCGCATATTCCCGTTCATCTTCACGTGAACGGTACTGCAGCGGCAGTTGCCATCGTGATCACGCTTTATTTCTGGTGGGAAAATATCAAGGGTGTTCCGGAATCGAGCGGGAAGGCGCTGCGTATCATGCAGCTCACCACCGTCATGGTGATTGTATTGATCGGATGGTGCTTCTACACCTTGTACGCTCGTGGTGGCTGGCACCTTCCTCCGGCACCGTTGCCGCAGAACATGAAGCTCGACAAGGGATCGCTTGGCTGGCTCGATCGCTATCAATGGGCGCACGCGATTACGCTGATCGCAATTTTTGTAGGGCTGGGGCATTCGGTGTTGGCCATGAGCGGTGAAGAGTCGCTTGCGCAGGTTTACCGGGAAATCGAACATCCCAAGCTGCGTAATCTGAAAAAGGCCGGACTGATCATCTTCATTTACAGCTTGGTCTTCACCTCGCTGGTTTCCTTCTTTGCAGTAATGATTATTCCCGACAACGTGCGCGGAAAATTCACCGAGAATCTGATTGGCGGGCTCTCCATGCATCTGGTCGGAAGCTTTCCGGTGCGGCTTGCGTTCCATGTTTTTGTCGTGGTTGTGGGCGTACTGATTCTTGCGGGGGCTGTTAATACCGCAATTGTCGGTTCCAATGGCGTGCTTAACCGTGTGTCGGAAGACGGCGTGCTGACCGATTGGTTCCGTCACCCGCATTCGCGATTTGGAACTACCCATCGCATCATCAACATGGTGGTGGCATTTCAAATCATCACCATTCTAGCCAGCCGCGGCGACGTAACTTTCTTGGGAAACCTTTACGCATTCGGTGTGATTTGGAGTTTTGCGATGAAGGGTATCGCAGTTCTGGTGCTGCGTTATACGCATCCTCAGGACCGCGAATACCGCGTGCCGCTTAATCCGGTGATTTTCGGTGTGGAGGTTCCCATCGGGTTGGGACTTATTACGCTGGTCTTGTTTGCTATAGCCGTGATCAATTTATTTACGAAACCCGATGCGACCATGGCGGGAATCACATTTACTCTAATACTTTTTACGGTGTTCGAAATTTCCGAGCACCGCATGCACAAGCGCCAAGCGGGCGCCGCGCACGTGGAGCTTGATCAATTCAACCTCACGAAAGAAGCTGAGCTCACTCCCACGAGCGTGGGCGTTGCGCCGGGCAATATTCTTGTTCCAGTGAGCACCTATTACGCGTTGTATCACCTGGAAGCTGCTTTGAAACGTGTGAAGGGCCTCGACGCTGAAATCGTAGTGTTGCACGTGCGCATGCTGCGCCGCGCAGCTTCCGGTGAATATGACTTGGATGCCGATCAGCTCTTCAGCACCATCGAGCAATTACTGTTCACTAAAGTTCTGGCTATCGCGGAAAAAGAAGGCAAGCCAGTCCGCCTGGCGGTAGCTGCGGCGAACGATTTGTGGGAAGGCATTCTGCGGACGGCGATGAATCTTCAATCGAGCACGATCGTCAGCGGAAGCTCGTCCAAGATGCCGGTTACCGAGCAGGCGCGAGAGATTGGGTTAGCCTGGGAACGTATGCCTGAACCCCGGCCTCGGCTGACTTTGGAAATTTTTACGCCCGCGGGGCAAGAATATATTTTCTATCTCGGGCCGCACGCGCCGCGCCTCACGCCGAAAGAAATCGATGTTCTTCACAAAATGTGGCTGCAGTTCAGCGAAAAACTGCTGGGCGAGGAACTGCACCACCACGACATCATTCATTTCGCTCTTACCGAATTAGAGCGGGAAATTGCAGCCGGTCACGGTGACGAAGTCCTTGAAAGGCTTCGCGAGCATCTCCGTGAAATTCAGTCGCGCCGGTTGAATCCGCCAGAAGGCCAGCTGAATTTACCTGCCAAGCCGAATTGATCAGATTTCGGAATGAAGCCCGGCCGCGTTCAGCATCCTCACGCTCGAAGTTCCGAAGTGCAATTCGGACAGCGCGTGGCTTTGATCGGGATTGCCGAATAACAGTAGGGACATTCCTTGGTCGCCGGCGCCGCAGCCGGAAGCGGTTTTTTCCAGCGATTCACCTGACGGATTACCAGGAAAATCACAAAGGCCACGATCAAAAAATCCACCACCGCATTCAGAAACAAACCGTAATTAATCGTGGGGGCCCCAGCGGCTTTCGCGGCAGCCAGCGAGTCGTAATGCGCGCCGGAGAGGTTCAAAAAAAGGCTCGAAAAGTCCACTCGCCCGAGGATAAGTCCAATCGGCGGCATGATCACGTCGCTTACCATTGAGGTGATGATCTTTCCGAAAGCGGCGCCAATGATGATACCGACCGCCATGTCCAGCACGTTCCCTTTCATCGCGAATTCTTTAAACTCTTTCAGCATGGTCTGATCCTTTTGAGGCTGATGTTTGTGTTGTCCAGGTCAGGCGCCCATTTTCCTGCCTTAGACGGGCCGGGGGTTAAATTTATGAGGCTGACGTTATCTGTAAGCGGGCCGACTTGCAAGAGCGAAGCGATTCTATTCATCCTTACAATAGAGGGCTCACGTTTGCGGCCCTAATTCTTTACTTCGGGCGAAGAGCACGACGCCGAGAATCCCGCGGAACACTAAGACCACTCCGGCGCTCCCAAGTAGCGTTGGGATATAGCGCAGAGGAAGAAGTGGAATGCCCAGAACAAGCAAGCCAACCAGTACAAGCGAGCCAGCACGTATTTTGGCTGGGCCGCGATTCGAGGGTGGTTCGCGCCGCGTCCATGCCCGCGCACCCCAGTAAAGGAAGATGACTCCGAGAGCGATCAAAGCCGCAGGACGCGTCGGCAGTCCCACGCGTCCGGAAATAGCTAGCAGTATTAAAAGTGCTCCGAGAAGCAAAACAATGGCTTCATTGAGAAGTTGGAAGAGCTTTGCGGTTGTCGGCATACTTTTCTTCGCCAGCTCGCTGTTAGCCAATGGCCATATCGATCGAATATACCGCAGTCACACTGTCGCTCGCGAGCAACCAGGGCCATGGCGCGGTGGACACGGAATGATACAATCAAACTTTTGGCATGTCGCACCGCCGGCTGCAAGCTATCGTTCAGGGGGAATTTAGTGCATAAAGTGATCATCATCGGAAGCGGATGCGCCGGCCTTACCGCCGCAATCTACGCAGCGCGCGCTGATTTGAAACCGCTGGTTTTAGATGGTTATGAGCCCGGCGGGCAGCTCGCCTTGACCACCATGGTCGAGAATTTCCCCGGATTTCCGGATGGCATCCTGGGACCGGAACTCATCGAGAATACGCGCAAACAAGCTCAGCGCTTTGGGACCGAGTTTCGCTCAGGCGCAGTAACTTCGGTGGACCTAAGCAAGCGCCCCTTTAAAATTGAGGCCGGAAAAGAAAGCTACGAATGCCAGGCGCTGATAGTTGCGGCCGGCGCTTCGGCTCGAATGCTGGGAATCGAATCCGAAGGCCATTTGCTCGGGCACGGGGTTTCCACTTGCGCCACCTGCGATGGCTATTTTTTCCGCGGACGCGACATTCTGGTAATTGGCGGCGGCGACACGGCAATGGAGGAGGCAACTTTCCTCACAAAATTTGCCAAGACCGTGACTATCGTGCACCGGCGCAACGAATTTCGCGCCACCAAAATCATGCTGGATCGCGCCCGCGCAAACGAGAAAATCAAGATTCTTACTCCCTATGTCATTGACGAAGTTCATGACGTGGATAAAAAATCGGTCGAGATGGTGATTCTTCGAAACGTGGACACCAACGAGAAGGAAACCATGGCTACCGAGGGAGTCTTTGTGGCGATTGGGCACGACCCCAACACAAAGGTATTCAAAGGCCAGCTAGAGATGGATGAAGCGGGTTATCTGCTTACCCACGATGGCTCACAGACGAACGTGCAGGGCGTTTTCGCTGCCGGCGACGTGCAGGACCATCATTATAGGCAGGCTGTCACCGCGGCAGGTTCGGGATGTATGGCGGCTATCGATGCCGAAAAATTCCTTGCCAGGCAAGAGAAATAGTGAGTTCGCTTCGTTTGCAGCATAATTTCCACGCCACAACTTTTCGACCGTTCTCTATACGCATCTCGGGGCAAGCTGCTCTCTGATGCGCTCATTTCTTTTGCATCTCTCTGAGAACAAGCGTCTCGCGCCGTTGATTATGAACAATTCAGTGAGCCGCCGTGTGGCGCGCCGGTTTGTCGCGGGTGAGACTCTGAATGACGCTGTCGAAGCCGCCCGAAACGTAAATCGTGAAATGCGGTTGGCCAGCCTGGATTTGCTCGGAGAAAACGTTTCAGACGAAGCCGGTGCGCGTCGAGCGGCGGAAAACTACCTTTCGATTTTCGAACGGATTGAGCGCGAAAAGCTTGATGCCAACGTTTCGCTCAAGCTCACCCAACTCGGCCTGGACTTGAGCGAAGCCCTCTGCCAGGAACTTCTGGAGAAAATCGTCGCGCACGCCACGACCCGTGGGAATTTTGTGCGCATCGACATGGAAGGTTCCGCCTACACCGAACGCACCGTGGAAATGACCATGCGGGTTCGCGCCAAGTATTCGGGCGTGGGTACGGTGATGCAAGCCTATTTATACCGCGCGGAGAAAGATGTGCTGGATTTACTGGCGGCGGGTTGCCGGCTTCGCCTTTGCAAAGGTGCGTATCAGGAGCCGCCGGACGTTGCCTTTCCAAAAAAAGCCGATGTAGACGCTAATTATGTGAAATTGATGAAACTGATTTTACCGAGCGGAATTTACCACGGCATTGCCACCCACGATCCAGCCATGATTGACGCCACTAAAGCGTTCGTTCGCCAGAAAAAGATCAGCCGCGAACAATTCGAATTTCAGATGCTGTACGGGATTCGCACAGATCTACAGGAACAACTCGTCAGAGAAGGATACCGTATTCGAATTTATATTCCATACGGTACCGACTGGTTTCCTTACTTCATGCGCCGGTTGGCCGAACGTCCTGCAAACTTAGCCTTCTTTTTGCGCAACCTGCTCCCCAGAAGTTCACAAGCTTCATCTTCTTAATTCCGGAACGCAAGCGAAGTCATTTTACGATTTAGAAAGTTTGCCCAGCGTCGAGGCTTAAGACTTGCGGCAAACCGCTACGCCATCGCGCAGAGGAATCATAATCGGAAAAAGTTCGGGCGACGAATAAATAAGCTTATTGAACTGCTGGATCGCGCGCGTCCGCGAATCGTTCGTTTTCCGCGTAACTTTGCCGGACCAGAGCACGTTGTCTGAAAGCAACAATCCGCCCGAACGCAGTCGCGGAACGGCCTTGCGCAAAGCTTCTGGATATTGCTGTTTATCTACATCGATGAAAATCAGATCGAACATGCCAGGCACTTGGTCAATTAAATTCACGGCGTCGCCGGTCATAATCTGAATACAATTTTCAACTCCGGCGCGCTTAAAGTAGCCACGAGCGCGGGTGGCGTTGGCGGGGTCGCCATCCGTGTAATAAACTTCCGCGTCCGCGCCCGCCGCGCGTGCCAGCCAGATCGTGGAATAGCCGATGGCCGAACCCATCTCAAAGATCCGCTTGGCTCCGGAGATTTGCGCCATTAAATAAATCATTCGCGCAACAACCGGACCGATAATCGGCACGTCATGCTGTTTGGCGTAGCGCTCCATTTCCGAAATAACTGCATCACGCTTGGGCAACAGATCCGCGAGGTACTCTTCGACCTTTGCATTCAAAATACCAGGCATTCGTTTCTCTCCCAGGAAAGAAATGAAACGTCTAACCGAGCGTATCTCCCGGTTTCATGTCGTGAATCTCAAGAGCCGAAATATCTTTCGTCAGCCGCTTAAGTTCATCGGGCCTACCTACCAACACAGGAAATGTTCCGAAGTGCATCGGAATTACGTGGCGAACGCCAAGCAGGCGTATGGCCATGGCTGCTTGCTTGGGGTCCATCGTGTAGTAGTCACCGATCGGCAAGAGCGCCACGTCCGGCGAGTAGAGCTCACCAATAATTTTCATGTCACCAAAGACGGCCGTGTCACCGGCATGATAAATCGTAAATCCGCCCGGAAGACGAACTATGTAGCCGCATGCTTCTCCGCCGTAAACGATTTTTTTGCCGTCCTGAATTCCGCAGGAATGAATCGCGTGAACCATGGTGGCCTCAATCTCGCCTACCCGTTGAGTGCCGCCTTTATTCATTCCATGCGTATTGCGCACGCCTTTTGATTCCAACCACGCGCACGTTTCAAAGATTCCCACAACTTGTGGCTTGTGCTTTTTCGCCAAGGTCACCGCGTCAGCTAGGTGATCGAAATGGCCGTGTGTAATAAGCATAGTGTCAATGCGGCTGAATTTCTTCAGTGGCTTGGGACACATGGGGTTGGATTGCACCCAAGGATCGAGAACGACTACTTTTCCGGATGGCGTAGTGATGCGAAACGTCGCATGACCGAGCCAGGTCAGGTTGTTTCCTCGTGTTTCGAGCATGAATGATTCCCTCGTTACGAATTCAACTTTGGCCGGCTATATCAAGGCTGGCAACAGATTTATTCTGCGCCGAGGCTTTCGGAAGAAGGTCACGGAACGCTTGTTCGAAGACTGGGCGAGGACGCGTGCCTAAAAAATACAGATTGATGCGGCCGTCCCGCGTATAAAAAATCGTTTGCGGCATCGTGCCATTCCAGGCGGGATTTACGCCGCGGTAAAATCCATCGAGATCAATTCCTGGTTTCTGACGGTAATTTGGAAAGTGCGGCTGCGTGCGCGCAATGAACCGGCGAACCAGATTCATGTCGGAATCATCGTCCATGTTTATGCCAATCACGCTGATGCCTTGCGATTTGAATTCGACGGCCAGCTCAACGATTAGCGGATATTCGTCGCGGCAAGGTTCGCACCAGGTAGCCCAGAAATTTACGACCAGCGGCTTCCCGCGGTACTTCGCGACCAGCTGCTGATATCCCGCCAGGTCGATGACTTGCGGATCAGGCGTCTTCATCGCGGACTGAGGGGTGACAGTCGAAGATTTCGCTGGCGAACTTTGTGTACGCGCCAGATCAACTGAGGTAAACAAAAATAGCAAAGCTAAAGCGAAGAGTAGGGATGGAAATTGCTGTCTGTGTTTCAAATGCCACCGTCCTCAATCCACCATTCTAACGGGTCTCAGGCTTGCCGCCAACCACTAGAAGGAACAAGAAAAGGACCATGGCCTGCGCTTGTACCTGCTATTATTTGATGGTATAAAAAATGTATAACGTTTGTTGGCAATACTCCCGGACTATCCGGGGTACGTGATCTCTTTGAGGAGAACGGGAAATGGCCTACGTAATCGCTGAACCCTGCATTGGCACAAAAGATACCGCCTGCGTTGACGTCTGCCCGGTGGACTGCATTCACCCGCGCAAAGACGAGGCGGAGTTCGAAGCCGAAAAAATGCTGTATATCAGCCCCGATGAATGTATTGACTGTGGAGCTTGCGTCCCGGTGTGCCCGGTAACCGCGATTTTCGCTTTGGAAGATTTGCCGGAGAAATGGGCTGGTTTCACGCCCATCAACGCGGATTGGTACAAGAATAAGAAGGCTTAGAAGCGGCTCACACGCTGGCGAACGCCAGATTCGTTGCGGCGGGTCATTCGGTCCGCCGTTTTTGTCGTTGGAGTAGTTAGGCTTCGAGACCGAGCACTTTGCGTCCCTCGGGAGTGATCCTGCTCGGATCCCAGGCTGGTTCCCACACGATTTCAACTTTCACGTCGCGCACTTCCGCAATCGAAGCAATCCGCGCCCGCACTTGCTCCGGAATCGCCATGGCCGAGGGGCATCCCTGAGTCGTCAGCGTCATTTTCACTGCGACGTTTCCCTCGGTGTCGGACTGCGCGTCATAAATGAGGCCCAGATCGACAATGTTGATAGGGATTTCCGGATCGTAGCACTGCCTCAACGCGTTCATGATCTGTTCACGCTCGACCGTCATTTTCATTCTCCTCGCCCGAACTCTCTGTGTTGATTCGATGCTGCTGGGGCGCAACAGTTGCGATCAACGTTATTCCAGCGTTTCATAGCCTTCTTAATGTGTCAATCGCATCCGACTCTTGCGCCGCGCGCACTGGTTGATACACTACGACTTCGCGATTTGGCGCGCTACAGTCATCGTTGAAGACTGCGATTGCTCGGAGGGGGAAAAACTGTGAAAGCTAAATTTCTTGTCCCGTTGACAGCCGCGCTGGTCTCACTGTTTTTCTTCGCGGCAGGGATGGAAGCGCAGCATGTAACACACGATGACAATGGTCCGCCGGCGAAGAGCGTTACCTTAACCGCCAAAAACTTCCAGTTTGATCCCACGATAATTCACATCAAGGTTGGCCAGAAAGTCCGACTGTACGTCACCGCCCCTGACTCCACGCTGGGACTTAGGATCAACCCTTTCCCCGATGGTGCCACAAACGCAACCCCACCCGGCTTGTACTTTGTATTCGGTGAAGACTGCTGGAAGCTCAGAAAAGGTGAAACTCTTCCGATTGATGTTGTGGGGGACACGCCGGGCACCTATACCTACACCTGCTGCAAGGGATGCGGAAAAGAGCACAAATCGATGAAGGGCCAACTCATCGTCGATCCTTAGATTTCGAGCCACGAAGTTTTCGATGGGTTTCACTGAAGCGCAATCGCGGAATCTCTGACCGCTTTGGATTTTCACCTTTGCCAATATTTCTCGCCCACTGCTTCGCCGCGGTGCGCAACTCCTCGATAGCAAGACCGCGATGATTTGCAGGGAAGCGCGACAGTTTGACGATGCCCGCAGCGAGCAGAGTCTCGGTCCCGTCGGTGTTTTCCCTGCAATAGTGATGAAACGCTGCTGCGATTTGAATGATTCCCTGTAGAAAGGTTTTCTCCGGCTCGGTTTCCTCCAACCATATTTCTTCCCACACCTCATGGGCTTCAAAAAATTCACCCGCGTTAAAATGTGAGATGCCGCGCTGAAATTTTTCGTCCTTGTTCATGGATTCCATCGCGTGAATGTTCTTTTCTCGTTAAACTTCTTTTGTAACGAAACATCATAGCAGGCCCATCAGGAGCAAGCAGGCGAATGGAAATCAATATTCAGTTGCCGGGGGTGAAACTTGGTGCGGTTGAGGCCGATGGAGTACGCGTTGCGCCTGGCAATCAAGAATTAGCGCAATTGCTAGCTGAAGTCTGCGAACGCAAACGCCGCGACTTCACGTTGGAATCGTTGGCTGAGGAGAAATCAGTTCGCGACGTTCGTGCAATGTTTCGCGCCTGGGGAATGGACCCGTCGAAATATCGCCCGTCTTCGGAAGCGCTGCTTCGTCGCGTGGTGCAAGGGAAGGGCCTTTATCGCGTTTCAAGTGTCGTGGACATTGGAAATCTGGGATCGATCGAGACGGGTTGGCCATTTGGTTGTTACGACCGCTCCCGAATTGAATCTTCCTTAGAATTTCGGCACGGCGCTTCGGGCGAGAGCTACGAAGGTATCGGCAAACAAACCTGGCATCTTGAAGGACGTCCGCTGCTCGCTGATCCCCAGGGGCCATTCGGCAGCCCAATTAGCGACTCGACTCGAAGCATGATCACGGAAAGTGCGCGCGATATTCTGCTCGTTTTGTATGTACCCGCCGGCGTGCCTGATACATCCATAGAAATGGCGATGAAACGGCTCCGCGGACGCCTCGCTCTTTTTGCGGGAGCATCAGAGACGCGCACCGGAATTTGTCGCGCGAGCTAAACA
The DNA here is from genome assembly GCA_963714785.1 of uncultured Acidobacteriota bacterium. Taxonomy (GTDB): domain Bacteria; phylum Acidobacteriota; class Terriglobia; order Acidiferrales; family UBA7541; genus Palsa-295. The sequence continues at coordinate 308,256 of CAVQQE010000008.1, read as the reverse complement.
GAAACGCTCAGCTTACTGTGTTGAAGAAATTTACATCAATGTTCTTGCCTTGTCGTCTGTGAAGTTCGTCTGATTCAGGTTATTCTGTTAACTTCCATCGAGGTTTGGTAGTGGCGAAATTTCAACTTGCCCTTCTCATTCACGCGCACCAGCCGGTCGGAAATTTCGACGATGTAATCGAGCGCGCCTATCAACAGTCCTATTTGCCCTTCGTGGAAACTTTGGCGCGTCATCCTTCGATTCACATGGGCCTACACTATTCGGGCGTTTTACTTGAGTGGCTGGAACGCGCGTACCCGGAATATTTCGAGCTGCTTCGCACGCTGGTGAAGCGTGGACAGATAGAAATCGTCGGTGGAGGTTTTTACGAACCGATCCTGGTCATAATTCCGCCGGAAGACTGCTTCGAGCAAATCACCAGGCTTTCGGACTACATTGAAAAGCATTTTGGTCGTCGGCCAAAAGGCGCATGGCTCGCAGAACGCGTGTGGGAACCGCAGTTGCCCTCATCGCTCGCCGCGGCCGGAGTTGAATACACGCTGGTTGATGACAATCACTTCCTCGGCGCGGGATTTGAACTGCACCAGCTCTTTGGGTACTTCACTGCTGAGGATCAATGCCGCTCGGTGAAAGTTCTGCCCGGCCTGAAAGCGCTGCGCTATCTGATCCCATTTCGGGGAGCGGAAGAAACGTCCCAGTTTTTACGTCGCGCTGCAGGAGAACATCCCGGCGGTTTCGTCGCAATGGGCGACGACATGGAGAAATTTGGCGTTTGGCCCGGCACTTACGATCTTTGCTATCGAGATCATTGGCTTGAGAATTTCTTCAGCGACCTGGAACGCAATTCCGACTGGCTGGAAACGAGCACACCGATTGACGCTGTAAGTTCCCACGGTTCATTGGGACGCGCCGATCTTCCCATCGCTTCCTACACCGAGATGATGGAATGGTCTCTACCCACGCTGGCGCGGAACCGCTACCACGCCTTGACTGTGGAGTTTGCTAATCGTCCCGCCGAATTGCCTTTCTTGCGCGGCGGTATTTGGAGGAATTTCTTCTCGAAGTATTGCGAGTCGAACTTGCTGCACAAAAAAATGCAGCACGTTTCGGCCAAGGTTCGCGGTCTGGAACAAATCAGCCGTCCAAACAAATCCTTTCGAGCGGCTCGGGACGAAGCCAAGACTCTCGTGCTGCGAAGCCAATGCAATGACGCGTACTGGCACGGAGTTTTCGGCGGCCTCTATTCACCGCATTTACGCACCGCTCTTTGGCGTTCTTTAGTGCAAGCGGAATCCAGCGCAGACTCTTTGGCACATCGCGGACGTCGCTATGCCACCGTAGAATCCATCGATTTTAATGCCGATAGCCGTGACGAAATCTATTTCTGCTCGGATCGCTATGCAGCTCTGTTTTCCCCTGATGACGGCGCCACGATTTCCGCGCTCGATTGCCGGCAATCGAATGCTGCGTTGATTAACTCGCTGTGCCGCCGGCCAGAGTCTTATCACGCAGCCTTGAAGAATCCTTCTGCGAAGAAGGCTTCCGGCGTCCAATCCATTCACGAACAAACTCGCACAAAAGAAGCGGGCCTTGAACGTTTTCTCCAATACGACCGCTGGCCACAGAATGCCTTTCGTCTGAAACTATTTGGCCGGGGCAAAAATTACGAAGATTGCGCGACCGTTCGATTGGAAGAAAACGCAGGTTTGGCAGGTGGCAGATACCGTCCCACAGATGTTTCTGCGATGAAGGCCACGTTCGTAGCGGAAGAAAGCAACGATTGGCCGGCTGAAAAGACATTTTCATTTTCAACCCGGCCGCAAGGATTCGAAATCATCTGCGATGTTGTCTTGCAGCGGACCGCGCCGGGAGCAGCTTCCATGTTCGTCGGTATCGAGGCTGTCATCAACTTCCTGGCTCCTTCGGCGCCGGACCGTTATTTTGAAACGCATGGGCAGCGCTATCCGCTTCGCTGGGGTGCCTGCACACCCGCATCCGAGTTGCGAATGGTGGATGAGTGGCAAGGAGTAAGTGTGACGCTTGAGGCCCCCAACGCGCAGGATTTTTGGGTGACGCCGATCGAGAGCGTCTCAGAATCGGAAGAAGGCTTTGAGCGCATCTATCAAGGCTCGCAAATTATGGCTGTATGGCCCATCGAGCTCGCGCCTGGAGCAAAATGGACCGGAAGATTAGGATTGAAAGTCGAACAGCTGGCGCAAGAAAAGAAGACTGAATAGCAGTTGATGCAGCGAAAATGGTGCGGTTGCGCTGGATCGCCAAGCTCTGCTACATTGCGCCATAAGAAAAAACGGAGGAAAGATGGCTGTATCCAAGGAATTGCTCGACATTCTGGTCTGTCCGTTGGATAAAACGCCCGTGAAATTGACCGCCGATGGGAGCGGGCTGAAGTGTTCCGCTTGCCGGCGCGTCTATCCGATTCGCGACGACATTCCAGTGATGCTCATCGACGAAGCGCGTATCGAAGCTCAGTAGAACCGCTCGTCGATAACTCACCTTGGGTCACGTCGCGCGCCGCTTCTATGGCGGAAAGCCTAACGACTGATCCTTGAATTCCACCCAGATTTTTACTTCTTTTGTTTTACTCTGCTTTGCAGCATCGTTATCTCCCGGGAAGGGCTGGTAGGGGCTGAGCTCAACGGTGGCAACAACGCCGGACGCATTCGGCTTGGTTTTTTCCATGTGTTCCAGGTGGAAGCTTTTTATAGGTCCGTAATAGCCGTCCGACCCCCAATCTTCCTGAAAATCCTTGAAGGAGTAAGTCTCCGACGGCTTCCATATCCGGTACGCTTGGTCCATATGTCCGGCAATTACCGCACCCATGAAATGCCGGATTGTTTTTTCTTCGGTGTGAAAGCGAAGCTGATATGCAACGAAGGCCACAATAAGCGCAACAAAAACTAATCCCGTAATAATGTAACGCAGTACCTTCGATGGCGGATGCTCTTCGGTAGAATCAAAAAGTCCCACGAACGCTCCTCGTAATTAGAGTTGGCGTTTGAATAGTATCAGGCACCCGGCGATCATCACCGCTGAAATACCCAACAAAACTATCACGTCCATGTAAATTCCTTCAATGCCGGTGCCTTTCAGCGTGAGATTGCGCAAAGCATGCACTGTGTATGTGAAAGGATCGATCACCGCAATCCAGCGAAGCCAGCGAGGAAAGGCTTGAATCGGATAGACCGCTCCGGAAGGGAAGAATAGTAGGGTATTGAGAACGCCGAATGTGGCACGGGGCACCAGCGGGTCGTCCACGCGGACCATCAGCAAAAACATAAAACTCATCATCGCAATGGCGGCACAAGTAACAACGATCGCCAAATAAAATAATCGCACCGGATCCCAGATTCGCGGAATTCCAGCAATCATTCCACCAATGATGGTCAGCACCATCCCGGCCATCAATCCCTTGATCGTTCCCGCGCCGATAAGTCCGGCCACCAATTCGGATTTCTTGATCGGCGTTACTAGATACCCTTCGTGAAGTCCGCGTGCTTTGTCATCAATGAAGGTTATTCCTCCACCGATCATGGCCACGACAAAAATTGAAAGCGCGATTGAGCCCGCCAACAAATATTTTATGTATTCGATGTAAGGATAGATCTCCACCGTGTTCAATTGAATTTGGCTGGCCAACCGCGGCTCTACGTCCGGCGCGTTGAGCTGTTCCACCATTTGCTGCACCCGCTCCAGAATCGCGTTGGAGATGAATTGGTCGGTGTTGTCCTCCATAAAGGCGATTCGCGGCCGGTCGCGATGGTAATAGCGCTGCGAAAAATCCTTCGGAACGTAAACGACTGCTCGGACGTATCCGTTGCGCAAATCTTCGCTGGCTTTTTGCTCCGAATCGTAATCAATCACATGAAAGGTCCGCGCGTTTGCAGCAATTCCGTTGAACATCTCGCGAACCTTGAGCGATTCAACCGAATGATCCATGTCCACGAAAGCTACTTGAACGCCCGTCACTTTGCCACCGAAGGCGTAACCCAGCACGACTAATTGCATCAGCGGGAAAACCATGGAAGTCATCATCAGCGCGGGGCTGCGAAAAAATTTGCGCAGATCGCGCTCGATGAGCGCCCAGGTGCGGTTGAAATTCATGCTGTTGCGCTCTCCACTAATTTCCTGACTGCTTTGCGCTCAGCGGTACAGATGGCCAATGTCATAACGTGCTCCGGTGTTCGAAGCGTCGCGCAAATCGCTTCCCGTGTAATGGACGAAAACGTCGTCGAGCGTGGTGCTCTGCACCGAAACCCTTTTCACGCCCACGCCTTTCGAGCGCGTCAAATCCATCAACGCCGCAATTGTGGAGGGCCCGTCGCCTGAAGTAATATGTACAACATCTTCACGGTGCGTTACTCCAGTAACATGAGGCAGCGCCTGTAGCTGGGAAATCCAATCACTCGGCGCACTCTCGAACTCAGCCTCCACCGTATCGATGCCGGGAATGCTGTCTTTCAGCCGCGTAGGTGTGTCCAGCGCCGCGAGCTTTCCGTGATCGACAATTGCGATGCGGTCGCAAAGCTTGTCGGCCTCTTCCATGTAATGCGTGGTGATTAGTATGGTGAGCTCGGATCGTTCGCGCAGCTTACGAATCATTTGCCAAACATTCGTTCTAGAAACCGGATCCAAACCGGTCGTCGGCTCGTCCAGAAATAAAATCTTCGGCGAATGAATCAGTCCGCGCGCAATTTCCAATCGCCGCCTCATGCCGCCCGAAAAAGTGCGCACCAAGGCATCTTTAAACTTGAGCAAGTCCACCGATTCGAGCAAGTCGTGGATGATCTGTCCTCGTTGCTGGCGGGGCACTCCGTAAAGTTTCGCGTGGACTTCCATGTTCTCAACGGCAGTAAGTTCAGGATCGGAAGTCAGCGCCTGCGGAATCACTCCCATGGCAAAGCGAACGCCGTTGGCATCTTCGCGGATATCGTGTCCCGCGATTCGCGCGGTCCCGGAAGTGGGGGGCGTCAGAGTCGTCATCATTCGGATCAGCGTCGTTTTTCCCGCGCCGTTTGGTCCCAACAGACCAAAAATCTCCTGCTGCGCGACATGGAAGCTGACGTCGTTGACGGCCACCAAATCCCCAAACTTTTTTGTAAGATGATCGACTTCGATTGAATTCATCATCTGTTCCAGACCTACTTCACAACCGCGCGAACCAACTCTTCTTCGCTGGTGGGGGCAGCAATACGGTAGCCGTCATTCCTGTAAACAATCGCCGGCCGGGATTTGGAATGGCCACTTTGATGGCGAAAGTTTTGATGTCGCGCTTCGTGCGGCTCACGTCTCGCTGTGTTGCGAAATCGTTTTCGACACCCTTGAAATACACCGGTCCCTCGATCACGTCCCCAGAAGGCAGCTTTACTCGCAGTTGTTGTCCGAATGAAATGGAGTCGATGTAGGACTCTTCCACGTCCGCGTGCACCCACAAATGATCCACATCCACGACCACCACAATCGGCGAGCCTTGCGCCACAACTTCTCCCTGCTTGGCCACTCGTACGGACACAATCCCGTCAATCGGAGCGTAAATTTTCGTGTAGCTGAGTTGCGCGGATACTTGCGCCGCGGCAGCGCGCGCCTGTTCTAACTGCGCCATTGTCGTGTTGATTGCGCTCTTGCGCGCATCCACTTGCTTTCTGTTGGCCTGCGCCACATCTTGTGCTGCGGATTCAGCTTTTACCGCTTGTTCCAACGCCGTTACCGTCGCTTTCGAAATCTTCACCGCAGCTTCAGCGTGATCGCGGTCTTGCGTCGAGACTTCTCCCTTCGCAAAAAGCTGCTGCATGCGCTTGAGGTCATCTTGGTCGCGTTCCAATTGCGCGCGCGCGGGAGCCAGTTGCGCATCTGCGGAGATGACTCTAGCCTGCGCCTCGGTCACCGACGCACCTGTTTGGTTGTCCATCCAGGAGTAGTTATGGTTTGCTTCGTTCACTTGTTCTTCGAGGCTAATAACGTTGGCCTTCGCCGCGGCTAGACTTGCGTTTAACTCCGCGGGATCAAGTTCAGCGATCAGATCGCCTTTTTTGACCGAGCTGCCTTCGTCCACCGTTAAATTAATAATCCGTCCAGTAATTTGCGGGCTGACCACAAACTCGTTTCCGTCCACCACGCCGATCAGCGGAATGACATTTCCTTGCGGAGTTGTGAAGTAATACACCACGCCGCAAATTATAAAAATCACCGCGATAAACATTAGGAATTTTCGTCCAGTCATCGCTGCCTCGTTTCTCCGCGCATCAGTCCATGATCCAAAAAGTCAAGAAGTGCGTGCTTTCGCTCCTTCAACGCCTGCGGAGAAAGCACGTTGCGGCCTGACACCTGGCTCATCACCGGAGCGGCCGCGAAGTAAAAAACGGTCATGCCCAACACAGTGAAAACAGTTTGATGCGCATCCACCTTGCGAAACTCCCCGGAAGCCACTCCCTCTTCGATCAAGCTTCTAAGCCGCTTGTGAAACGGACGGAAATATTCACGCACGATCCACTCGAACTTCGGCGCCGTGTCCATTACTTCTCGCTGAACCAGGCGCGGATAATTCGGATGCATGGCGAAAAAATCGAAATAGCCGTTCACCCATCCGATCAAGCGGTCTCGCGAGCTGGTCTTAGCCGCTAACGGCGCGAACGCGGCATTGCGAAGTTGCCGCAGAAGATTTTCCATCACCGCGCGATGCAGGCGGCTCTTGTCCCCGAAATAGTAGTAGAGCATCGCCTTGTTGGCATGAGCGGCCGCCGCGATTTCTTCCGTGCGCGCGCCGGCCATTCCTTGGTCTGCAAAATGCTCCTCCGCCGCGGCCAGGATGCGCCTAGCGGTCAACGGATTCTTTACTTTCCTTCGTCCTGCTGGCATTCAGTTACCTGTTCCATTCTTATTATTTAACTAACCAGTTAGTTTAATTGCCATATTCCTGGCTGTCAAGTTCTTCAAGCTGAGAGTTGCTGGAGACGATATGACGCAGAGCACTGAAGGACGTTTTCCGCCGTTCTTCGATGAATACGATTGCGAGTTGCGATTTGTTACTAGGCGGTCAGCGCGCCACCCGCGCCTTCAGGAAGTTCAATGGAGTATTTGGTTCGAGACTTCTGGCGATGCATTTCGAGGGCCAGGTCCATCAGCCGGTCGATCAGTTCTGTGTAAGGAAGACCAGAAGCCTCCCACAGCTTGGGATACATGCTGATGGACGTAAACCCGGGAATCGTATTCAACTCGTTCACAAAAATCTTGCCGCTACGGCGCTCGAGGAAAAAATCGCAACGCGCCATACCACATCCATCGATCGCGCGGAACGCGCGTACCGCGTATTCCTGAAAGGTCTTGATTTGTTTCTTGTTCAGAGGCGCAGGGATCAGTAAGTCTGTTCCTCCCTCGAGGTACTTTGCAGTGTAGTCGTAATATTCTCGATGCGGAACAATTTCACCTGGAATCGAGGCGCGCAATTCATCGTTTCCGAGTACGGCAACTTCAATTTCACGCCCGGCAATGCCACGCTCAATCACTATTTTCAACGCGAATTCAGCCGCTAGGTCCATGGCGGCAGAAAGTTCGTTGGCCGCTTTTACGCGTGTCATGCCGACTGAAGAACCGAGAGTGGCCGGCTTCACAAAAAAAGGAAACCGGAATTTCTTTTTGATCGCTTTCAATATTGCCGCATGCTTGTGTTCCCACGCAGACCGACGCACGGTCATGAACGGGACGATTGGCAATCCAGCCTGTTCGAACAGTCGCTTCTGTACATCCTTATCCATGCCAACGGCGGAAGCCAGAACGCCCGCGCCGACATACGGCAACCCGGCAAGCTCCATCAGCCCTTGCACCGTGCCATCTTCCCCAAATGTGCCGTGCAGGACGGGGAAAATAACATCGACCATGATGCTGGGGCGTCCAGCAACGGGGACGAGTGGAACCAGAGTAGCCGCGGTCGGATCGGACGGCAGAATCACGCGATCGCCCGATTTCAAAACGTCAGCAAGCAACTCCTGTGCGCCTCGGCCCACCAGCCAGCGGCCTTCTTTTGAAATGCCGATCGGCACAGCTTCATACTTTTCTGGATCGAGCGCGCGGATTACTGACGCAGCAGAAGCGAGGGAAACTTCATGTTCACCCGAGCGTCCGCCGAACAGCACGCCTACGCGTAATCGTTTACTGGAAACCACTTTATTGCTCAGCCTCCGCAGCGCACAGATTACAGGATTTTCTTTCCCAGCCCTGATAACACCAGTTCGACGCCCAACAACGCGGTCATGTTGTGCAAATCAATGACCGGATTGACTTCCACAAGTTCGAACGAAACCATCGAGCGGCTGTCTGCAATCATTTCCAAAGCGAGATGCGCTTCGCGATACGTGACGCCCCCGCGAACCGGCGTACCAACGCCCGGAGCATCCGTGGGATCAACGAAATCCATATCCAGGCTCACAGAAATCCCCGCGGTATCGTCGCTCGCAAATCGCAAAGCGTCCGCCATCACTTCGCGCATGCCGCGTTCGTCGATGTCGCGCATGGTGAAAATATGAACGCCTGATTCTTTCACCAAGCGACGCTCTTTAGCGTCGAGATCACGAATACCAACTAATGCCACGTTGCGCGGTTCCACCATCGGCTTGATACCGGCAAGTTCGGTCAATTCCGGAGGGCCATATCCCATGATGGACGCGAGCGGCATGCCGTGAACGTTTCCAGATGGCGAAGATTCGGGAGTATTCATATCGCCGTGAGCGTCCAGCCAAATTACGCCGATGCGCTTGGATTCTTTATTGAAATGTGCCGCCGTACCGGCCGTAGTTCCCACTGCAATGGAATGGTCGCCACCTAAAACCAGGGGCACCATGTCTTCATCCAGAGTTTTCTGAACCGCATCAGCGAGACCTTTACAGGCCTGTGCAATTTCGTCGAGATATCTGGCGCGCTTTTCGCCGTAGGGTTGTTCTTCAGGCTGCGGGACGTCCACGTTGCCAATGTCCTCCACTTGACGGCCAAGCTGTTTGAGCCGCGCATGCAGTCCCGCCACGCGTAACGCCGACGGGCCCATGTCCACGCCGCGGCGGCTTTGTCCCAAGTCCATCGGCACGCCGATGATTCTTATTTTCTCTGGCATTTTGTTGTGGTCTTTCGCGCCCTCGATTCAGGGCGAAGGAATCCTAAGGATAGACGCGATATAGCATCCGAGGGAAGGGAATCACTTCCCGGATGTGCTCCGTTCCGCAAATCCAGGCTACCGTACGTTCCAGGCCCAGCCCGAAGCCGGCATGGGCCACGCTGCCGTAGCGACGCAGGTCAAGGTACCATTGGAACGATTCCTCCGGCAGGTTGTGTTCACGGAGGCGTTTCAACAGCGTCTCATAATTTGACTGGCGCTCGCCGCCTCCTATAATTTCACCGTACCCTTCCGGGGCAATCATGTCGAAACTCAAAGACAGCTCGGGCCGCTGTTCGTCGGTGGCCATATAGAACGCTTTCATCGCTGCCGGATAACGATGAATGATCACCGGTTTATCGAATTCCTTGGAGATGATCGTTTCCTCATCTCCGCCGAAGTCGTCGCCCCATTTCGCCGGGTTTCCGGCTTTCTGCAAAACCTTGATGGCCTCGTCGTAGGTCACGCGCAGAAAGGGAGGAACGATTTTTTCCAACTTCGCAACGTCGCGCTGAATGGTGGCTAGTTCGCGAGGGCGATTTTTAACCACGGACTGCACCACGGCACTCACCAGGCCTTCTCCGAGCTGCATCATGTCTTCCAAATGCGCATAGGCAGCTTCGGGCTCCAGCATCCAAAATTCGGTCAAGTGCCTGCGAGTTTTGGATTTCTCCGCACGAAATGTGGGGCCGAACGTGTACACCTTGCCGAGCGCGGCGGCCGTGGCTTCCACATAGAGCTGGCCTGATTGCGTCAGATAGGCTTTCTGATCGTCGATATAATTCACCTCAAAAAGAGTGGAGGTCCCTTCGCAAGCCGCCGGAGTGAAAACCGGCGCGTCCGTAAGCGTGTAGCCCTGGCTATCCATATAATTTCGCGCAGCGCGTTCCACTTCCGCGCGTATGCGCAGAATGGCAGCCTGCCGCGGCGTACGAATCCACAGGTGGCGCCGGTCGAGAAGAAAATCCACGCCGTGCTCTTTAGGTTGAATCGGATAAGGCTCTGAATCAGACACGCGATGGACTACTTCGACCCCGCTGATGTGCATCTCGAAACCGCCCGTGGCGCGCGCTTCGGCGCGAACGGTGCCAGTGACGATTACGCTCGATTCACGCGTCAGTCCCTTTAGCGCCTCGAATGCTTCTGCTTGCTCTTTTTGCGATACGACGCCCTGGATAACGCCTGTGCCGTCGCGAAAAATAGGGAAAAGAAGTTTGCCCGATTCGCGCTGGTTGTAAAGCCATCCTTGAATCGTCACCGAACTATCGACGTGTTCTCCGGCATGTTCGATGGTGATGATGGTGCTAGCTGCTTGTTGTGGCTGAGTCATCTACCTGCCTGTTTTCTCTTTTGTGATTCAGGAACGCGAGGTACGCCCGCGCTTGGCCTCGAAACTCTCTTCCAGCTTATCAAATGTTGCGCGAACTTGGTCGAGCGTTGGGCCGCCGTTCGGCTGGCCTTTCAGTTCCAGCACGATTGCCACCGGTTCCGGAGCGCCGGCAATTGCAGCTAGGCCGGTGTCCCAATTTACGGTGCCTTCGTAGGGCAGCAGGTGTTCATCCTTCTCGCCATGATTGTCGTGAATGTGGGTGGTCGCCACGCGTTCGCGCATGGTATCGAAACTCACCTCCACGCCTTCTTCGATATGCGCATGCCCCACATCGAAACAAAGCCGCAAATCGTGCAGGTGCGTGTCAGTGATGAAATGTTGCAGTGAAGCGGGCGCGCCTAGCTCGCTAGAGGTGTTTTCCAGCGCGATAGTCACGCCACGCGCTTTGGCAAAAATGCAGAGATGTTCCAGCGAGCTGAAAGCCGCGTCGAGCCTGCGTGGGTCGGCGGATTGGCGGCCGTGTCCGATGTGCTGCACAAGAAAACGGAACGGAATTCGCTCCGCCACTTCCAACGTTCGCTTTACTTCGTCCACCGCGTCGAGACGCCTGGTGCGTTCGGTATCAGAAATCGATATGGGCACGCCGCTTTCGCGCCCGGGGGAAAGGTCGCGTTCCGTGGGCGAATGCAAGGAATGCAATTCGAGACGGTATTCAGAGAGCGCGTCGGCGAGTTCGCGAACCGCTTGTGGCTCGCGATAGTTGAAATGCCGCGGCGAGCAAAATATTTCTACGCTGGTGATTCCAGCCTGAGAAATTTCGGCCAGCAATGCAGCTCCCAGCGGCTGGTTGACATAGCGGTAGGTCGAAAGTACGCGTTGCATTCAGCTCCCATGCAGTTCGTAGTAAAGAATTACTATGGTCGGTGGAAAATGTGGTTCCGTCAATAGGCCCGAAAGATTGAGGTGAAAAGAATCTTTCGGCTAGATCCAAATAATCCGAAGTCCACTTTTTCATTCGATGGAAAGTCAATCTGAGATGAGGACAACCAACACCAGGGCGATCAGCGCACCGAGGAGAAGCGCAAACCCTAGCCACATCCATATGGGGCGGCGTTTGCGCATTAATCCCGGGGGCGGGGGGACAATTTCAGGGAGGAGAGGTTCGGGGGTCACGGTTTTTTTATTTTGACCAATTGGGCGCAGGCCAGGGCGGCATTCGAGCTCGTCTCATCAGCGAAAAATTCTTCGCGCATCGTGCGATGCTAGCACTACTGCTAGGCGTTGCGAAATGATTTAGCGGCGGTTACGCAGGCGCGCAGTTTCTCGATGGCCTGCTCTACGGTGCGAGTTTTGAGGCCGCAATCTGGGTCCACCCACACTCCTTCTTTTGGAAGAATGGTCAGCGCCTGTTTGATTCGTTCGCGGACGACTTCGCTGCTGTCCGCGCGGTGCGAATGGACGTCCACTACGCCGAAGCTGATATCTTTGGTAAAGGGATAGCGGCGGAAGAGTTCGAGCAAGTCCAGATCGCTGTTCGACATTTCCAGGTCAAAATTATCCACGGCCAGGTCGAGCATGCCGGGATAAATTTTGTCGAATTCGCCGTAGCAGGCGTGCGTGATGAAGTAGGCGTTCTGGCCCCTGGTGGTAAGTTCCATGGCTTCGATGGCGATGGGTAATTCTTCCGGACGGACGGAAAGTGCAGGCTCGTCTATTTGAATGATTTTGCAGCCCGCGGCGATGAGCGCTTCCACTTCTTTGCGGACCACTTTTGCCAGCGCTAGAGCCGCGCTGCGGCGGTCGGGATAAAACTCGTTGAAACTCCAGTCCATGATGGTGTAACCGCCGGTGAGCATTCCTTTGACCGGTTTTTTTGTAAGGCTTTTCGCATATTTCCACCACTCGACGGTGAGCGGGCTGCGCCATTCAACCTCGCCGGATATTATAGGTTTGTGGTAGTAACGATTTCCGTAGCTGCGGACTAAGCCACTGATGGAAAAGCCGGGCAAGCGCTCCGCGAAGTACGCGACCATATCGCCGCGATACATTTCGCCGTCCACAAGTACGTCGATGCCGAGCTTTTCCTGCTCTTCGATCCAGAATGCGGTGGCTTTGCGTTCGAGATCTTGCAGCTCCTTTTCGGAAATTTGTTTTTTATTAAATTCGGCGCGAGCTTTCGCCAAATAATCCGGTTTAGGAAAGCTGCCCACTGAAGTGGTGGGGAAAAGAGGCAGCTTCAGACCGAGACTTTCCAATTTTTGGCGGCTCATCGGCGTTTTTGGCCTTCTAGTTCCGCACGAACCCTCGACAGTAATTCTAGTTTTGCAAATGCGCGATCGCGGGGGAGATATTCGAGGCCGGAAGAAGGACCGAGGAAGGCGCGTTGGTCTTTTATTTTTGGCAGCATGCGTTCTACCTGGCGCGCGATGTGCGCGGGATCTTCCAATTTTGTATTTCGACCGTCGATGAGGCCTAGCCCGAGCCATTTCGGAGAACCGGCCGATGCTATGAGATCCACGAGCTTGGGAGAATACGTAAAATCCAGGCCGACGATATCGACTGGCAGAGTGAGGAGTTTTTCGTAGAGCGGCGCGCAATCATGGAAGTAAACGTAAAGGGCGAGTTCGAGTTCGCGTCCGCTGTTTCTAATTTTGTCGCGGGCTGCCGCTAAGGGAGCCAGCCAAGCCTCAAAAATTGCCCAGTCGTTTGGGTATTTAATCGCGGCAGGCTCGTCAATTTGAATTAGCTCCGCGCCCGCCAGGGAAAGCGGTTCGAACTCGCTTGCAAGAATCTCGGCGTAGGCTTGGACGCGTGCTGCCAGTGAGGCAAAGGTCTCGGTCGATCCGTCGCCGGATTGTTCGCTCAGGGAAAATTTTCCGAGGGTGTAAGGACCGGTCAGGACGGGCTTGATGCTGAGCTTCCCGGCTTTGCCTTGCGGAGTCGGCAAATATCCCAGGGCATTTCTCGCGAAGCTGTATTCGCCGGCGACTAGATTGCCACGTTTTATGGGTGCTCCGGCGAAGACCGGTTGCCGAAAATACGTGTTGGTGTCGAAGAATCGAACGAGGCCTTTGATTTCGATGTTGTCCAGCTTGCCTGCGAGATGGGAGATGGGGTCGTACCAGCGAATCAAGCCGTCGGTGGCTACGTCGAGGCCGGCCTTCACCTGTTCGGCGATCACCTGGCGGGTGACTTCGTTTTGAACGTCGAGGAGATCGGCCTGAGATCGTTCTCCGCGATCAAGGGCGGCAATGGTTCGGCGGAGGGCTTGGAGTTCCGGAGAATCGCCGATGCGCGGGTAGCTGCCCGTGCTCGAAAGATGGAGGCTGGGAGTCGCACTCATTTTGAGCAGCCATTCCGTTGCGATGATTTTCCCGGCTGGTCTGCTCGCTCTAGCGAACTTGGCGAAAGAGGAGACCACGCCCGGCTGAAGGCGGCCGCTACAAAAGCCCGGAAACCAGCTTGGTGGTTCGGCTCAAAGTTCGCGATTAGAACAGGTCGCTGGTGTTTGTTTTCAGTAAGTTGCAGAATCTCTAATCCCAAGAGTTCGCGATTAGAAATGTGGGGGCGGCTCTCTTCGGTTAATGAACCAGTCCTAGCTGAGTGGCGGAGTTTTTGAGTCGGAATTTCATTTTTGCAAAATTGTATTTTTGGGCCATTTGAGCAGTTCGCCGTTGTTTGTTTTCTGAGAGTTACAGGAGATTCTAATTCAGGAATTTGGCGATTTAACTCGCGGAAATAAGGTCTGGCTTCGCTCCACCTGTGGGCTTTTGATCCAGGGTCGCCCGGCGTGAGGGAACAAGAGATTTTTCGCGGTTGGCTATCAGCCTCTCCAGCGCGGTCACGACTTATCGTCCTCAGCCGCATTTTTTCCTCTTACTACAAACTTGGAGTGTAATCAGAAGCCGTCGCGAGAAGCAAGGAAATGCAATCGAACGGGCGAAATCTAAACGCGAGATTCGAGAATCGAGGGGTGAAAAAAACAGAAGATCTCCAGCGCAGATAGCTATTCGTATTTCAAGGCGACGATGGGATCGACGCGCATCGCCCGCCGCGCGGGAATGTAACAGGCGGCGAGCGCAACGAACGTTAACAAGAGGACGACCCCGACAAATGTCAACGGGTCAGTGGCACTTACGCCGAAGAGCAGGTTCGACATGAGACGAGTGAGTGCCGCTGCCGCGACGATCCCGGTGACGATGCCCATCCCTACGAGTCGCAAACCTTGAGAAATTACGATGGCGAGCACATTGCGCGGCTGCGCGCCCATCGCTATGCGAATGCCGATTTCGCGCGATCGCTGTGACACGCTGTATGACATCACGGCGTAGATTCCAATCGCCGCGAGCCCCAATGCCAGAATGCCGAAGATTCCAAGCAGCGCAACTATCGACTTCCGCCATGCAAGCGAGGTTTCGATGTAGTCATTCAGGGGTTGCACGGCATCGACGGCCTGATCGGGATCCATCGCGTGGAGTTCGTTCACCACGGTTCTTGCCATCTCCATCGGTTCTGGACCGGTGCGGACTAACAGCGTCAAGCCTGCGCTTACCTCTTGGGAGTCGGGCAAGAAAACCTCGGTTCGCTGGGGCAGATCCGGCCCTTCTTCTTTCACATCGCCTACAACACCTACGACTTCGCGGAACGGCGTTTTGTCCTGCGGAAAACCTTGCTTGATCCGCTGGCCCAGTGGATTTTCCTTCGGCCACCATTTCCGCGCCATCGTTTCGTTAATGATGACTACAGAAGGCGAATCCGCCGTGTCTGTTTCGTTGAAGTAGCGCCCCGCGAGCAGCGGTATCTGCATCGTGCGAAAGAAATTGACGTCCGCAACATTGAAGAGCGAACTCGGCAAATCCGATTGCGCCGGCACCGGACGCCCCTCGACGATATACACCGAGCTCCAGCAATCGCCCGCAAACGGCGTACACGCAATCGCTCCGGCCGATTTAACGCCCGGAATCTCCTGGATGCGTGTGGTGGCTTCTCGAAAGAAGTTGATCCGCGCCTCGGGCTTCACATATTTCGCGCCCGTCAGATACACATCCGCGGCCATAACGTGATCCGGATTCGCCCCGAGTTTTACGTCAAGCACATGAAAGATGCTGCGCACCATCAATCCGGAAGCAATCACGAGCACGATCGCGAGCGCCACTTCGGACACTAGCAGCATCGAGCGCAGCTGTTGCCGCGATCTCGTTGAAGTCACACTGGCTCCCGTCTCTTTCAACGATCCGCCCAGGTCCCTGCGCAATGCATGGAAAGCGGGCGCGAGACCGAAAAGGACGCCTGTCGCGATCGAAATGCCGAACGTGAACAACAGGACGCGCACATCGATTTGTGTCTCGGCCAGTCGCGGAACGTCCGGCGGCGCAAAATGGAGCAGCGGCCCAATCGACCAGTTGGCCACTAGCAGCCCAAGTCCGCCGCCGGCGAGAGAAAACATCAGACTTTCTGTCAACAACTGCCGGAGTAGCCGGCCTTTCGCCGCTCCCAGCGTGGCGCGAATCGAAAATTCCTTCTGCCGTGCCGCCGCTCGTGCGAGAAACAGGTTGGCGATGTTCGCGCAAGCGATCAACAGCACAAAGCCCACCGCCCCGAGCAATAAGAGAAGCGCAGCCCGCGTATCGTGAAAAAGATATTCGACGAATGGCGCGACCGTCGCGGCCACGCCCGCGTTCGAGTTTGGATATTGCTTCTCAAGCGCATGCATGACTGTATCCAGTTCACTTTGGGCTTGTGCGACTGACATTCCCTTACGGAGACGCGCGATGCATCGAATCCCTTGGTGATTCCCGCGCGTATCCATCCCGTGGCTACGCGAAAACTGTCCGAGCGGAAGGTACAACTGCGAACGCGGAAAGTACTTGAGGCCGGCGGGCAACACTCCGATGATCGTGTACGATGTGCGGTCGAGCGCAATCGATTTGCCGACGACGTTCGGATCGCTTCTGAGATTGGTACGCCAAAAGCTCTCAGTCAGTAATACAACCGGCGCAGCACCCGGCACATCCTCTTCGTTCGTGAAGGTGCGGCCCATGCGCGGCGCGACGTCTAGCAACC
Organism: uncultured Acidobacteriota bacterium; assembly: GCA_963714785.1. Classification (GTDB taxonomy): domain Bacteria; phylum Acidobacteriota; class Terriglobia; order Acidiferrales; family UBA7541; genus Palsa-295. The sequence goes on along the minus strand of CAVQQE010000008.1, from coordinate 291,706 downwards.
GAAAAAAAAGGGGTGACACTTGAGCCGTGTGGACGCGAGAAGCTGGCCCTATCCCCGTGAGTGTGAACGTATCCTCGCGAGTCGCTGCCACGGCTTCGAACGCATGAATCTGATAGCGCCAGTCGACGAAATTCGGCCAGGAAACGCTCATGGCTCCTTCGTTTTCTTGTTTTTCGTAAACCGTTACAAGTCGAGTGGGGTCAGGATAGGGCAAGCGTTTCAGCAGCACCGCATTAACTACGCTGAAGATAGCTGTGTTTGCACCGATGCCGAGAGCCAGGGTGAGCACTGCGACTGAAGTGAACCCAGGATTTCGCGCCAACATGCGAAGGCCAAATCTAAGGTCCTGCCAGAAGGTGAACAAGCGAGATTCTCCTGTTTCTTCCGTGGCAGCTGCAATAATGGTTCCAGAGAAAGATTAGTTGTAATAGATTTAAAATAAGCAACTTATAGATTCAAGCGATGGGTAACGACTGTTCGTTTACGTACGTTACCGTCGCGCGGCCGCACAGTTGTTTGGGTGAGGCAGTCCGTCATCTGACGGAATGGCGCTAGGGGGCGATTTGCTTGGGGTGGACGGTGGTGGCGGCGGGCTCGATTTCGAAGTATAGGAGCCATTGGCTGGGGACCTGGCGGCCGTCGATTTTGGCGGGAGCAAATTTCCAGAGTTTTGCGGCTGCGAAGGTGCGGTCGGCAAAATATTGGCTTGGACCAGGAGCGTCGAGCGTTGCTTGGGTTACGTTGCCGGATTCATCTACGTTTACTTTCACACTGAGCCGGACTTTGCCGCGGATGGTGTCTCTGGCCTTTTGCGGCGCGTCGGGCAAGACTTGCTGAACTACTTTGCCGCGCACCACATTGCTTGTCCCAGTCGCGGGTGCCTCGGATCGAACCGGCGGCGCCAATCGAGCAGGATTATTGGCTACCAAGTGTTTCTCACTAGATTTTTCCTGGGAAGTTTTCGAGGAACTGGCCTTGGACTGCGAGGCCGATGGTGGCGCTGCATGTTGTTGGGGTGTGGGCTTCGCAACGAGCGGGAGTTGTTGAGGTGTCGCCGGAACTGGCAAACGCGATGTTTGTGACAGCACCGGTTTGTTCTCGGGTTTTGGCTTTTCGCTTGGCGCCACTAGAGGCTGAACTTTTGGCTGAGTTGGCGAGTGATTTGGCGCGTGCTCGACTGCGGTTGCCGGGGCGAGAGGAGTCTGCGAAGGGCGCTTGAAAAGTCGCGGGCCTGCGATGATTGCTACTAGCGCCAGAATGGCTAGTACGGCCGCGCCAATTGCACGCGGGCTTGCGAACGAAGGCTGCGGGTTCGGAAGCATCTGTTTTGGCGGCGCTGGCGAATTCGATTGTAGGCGGGCGGCGATGTCGGCAACGGTCCAACGCATTTGCGGGTCGCGGCGCACGCAGTGCCGCGCTAGATCGAGAATCTCCGGCGGCAGGTTCGATGGCAACGAGGGCTCGGCCTGGTTGGTCCGCTCCCAGACGGGCAAGCGTTGAGTGAGCGCTTCGGTCAAAGTCATGCCCAGGGACCAGACATCGCCGGCCGGGGAAATTCTTCCGCCGGCCGCTTCGGGCGGGTCGTAAGCTCCGGGCTTTCCCGGACTACCACTGGATTCGCCGATGCGGCACAAGCCATCGCTCGAAATTTTCAGAAGATCGTCGTCGGCCATGATGTTGGAGGGTTTCAGGCGGCAATGAACGAAACCCTGGGCGTGAATGTAGGCCAGCGCGTCAACGACAGGGCCGAGAAGGGCGCGAGCTTCGTCCGGCTCGAGAGGTCTGCGCGCAATTACCGCTGAGAGATTTTCTTCGGCGTATTCCATCACCACATAAAGCATATTGGCGTGATCGATCTGGCAGCGTCCCATTTCGAGCAGGCGAACCAAGTGGGAATGAGAAAGTTTTGCAGCCTGTTTCCAGCGAGATAGTTGAGCAAGGGCATCGACGGAATCCGCCGGGATTAGTTTAATGGCGGCTTTTTTAACTGGCTGGCCGTCGTATTCGGTGAGGAATACGGCCGTGCGTTGAGTGCGACCAATTAATTGGCCGAGGCGGAATTTTCCGGCGACGACTTGGTCGATCTGTTTTGTGGCAGCCTCAGTCATCGGATCCCCCTGCGTGTTTGCGGCGCTAATTGGAAGCATCCCGCTCCAGCGCGCGCGTTCGATTCGACTTCAAATCGAAGCTTACTGCGTTTGAGATAGGCCTCCGCGATTCGTGTTCCTGGGGTATCAGGCTGGGTGCTGCGCTCCAGGCCCTCTTGCAGAACATTTTGCAATATTGGGGGGCGTTCGGCGTGGAAAAGTTATGTTTAGGTTGCCAAACAGCACCCCTGTAGCTCCGTTCGCACGCGAACGCCAGTGCGATGAGCTACCAGTCTCCAGTTCGATACAGGGTTACGAAATTCTTAATGCAAAGATCGGCCAAATGATGAATTTTATGGGGTCGCAAATACAGAATGAAGCGTCTGGGCGATTCAAAATTCCTGTGACAAGAGGATTGGGGTCAACGGAGAAAATGGAAATTACGTCTGGCAATGGATTCGGACCGTTTGAAGTATTTCTGCCCGCTCACTCCGCTGCACCAAAATATCAGCAACAGGGCGATGGCGAATTTCCCGGGCGATTGTTCATCGTGGAAGGAATAGACGGCTCGGGAAAATCCACGCAACTGAGCTTGCTGCACAAGTGGTTGGAATCGAAAGGGTATGGAGTGGTGTTCAGCGAGTGGAATTCTTCTCCGCTGGTGAAAGACACCACGAAATTCGGAAAGAAAAAGAAGATGCTGACAGCGGCGACGTTTTCTCTTATTCACGCGACCGATTTCGCCGACCGGACGGAAAAGAGCATCCTGCCGCTGTTGAAAGCGGGAGCGGTGGTACTGTGCGACCGCTACGTCTATACGGCATTCGCGCGAGACGTGGCGCGCGGAATGGATCGCGAATGGGTGCGCGAACTCTACGGATTTGCGGTAAAGCCGACAGTGGCTTTTTATTTTCGCGTTCCGCTGGAGACGGCGATTGGAAGACTGTTGGATGGGCGCAATGGGTTCAAATATTACGAAGCGGGGATGGATTTGGAACTGAGCGATGATCCGGCAGAAAGCTTCCGACTCTTTCAGGGCATGATACTCAAGGAATATGAAGACATGATTCCGGAATTCGACTTAACGGTGATTGATGCTACTTTGCCGATCGAGGTGCAGCAAGCGCAAGTGAGACGGATTGCGAAAGCGCATCTCGACAAAGCCATGAACGTGAGGGTGCAACGATGAGACAGACGTATGGAAAGCTTTTGCCGGGGATGAGGATTTCGGATTTGAGCGGCAAGTTAATTGTGATTGAAGGGACGGACGGAGTTGGACGCTCGACGCAAATCAACCTGTTGAAACCGTGGCTGGAAGAACAAGGGCACGCGGTGCTGGACACGGGCATGACGCGCTCTCCGCTTGCTGGGGAGGGTATACGGCGCGCGAAGGAAGGCAACAATCTTGGGCGTGTGACGCAAAGTCTTTTTTACGCTACGGACTTCGTAGATCGTTTGGAAAACGAAATTGTTCCGGCCTTGCGATCGGGATTCATCGTGCTGACCGACAGGTATGTTTATTCGCTGATGGCCAGAGCATTCGTTCGCGGTATGGACTCGAAATGGATTCGCAGCATTTATAGCGTGGCGTTGAAACCGGATGCAACGTTTTATTTGCGGCTGAGCATCGATCAACTCGTACCGCGCGTGGTTTTCTCGCGAGGATTCGACTACTGGGAATCGGGCATGGATCTTTATCCTGGACGCGACATGTACGACAGCTTCTGCAATTATCAGACGGCACTGCTCGCGGAGTTTGACCGGCTGAGCGAAGAATATAAATTTGAGGTGATTGAGGCGTCGGCCGATGCCGAGCACGTGTTTGAGCAGCTCAAGTCCGGAATTTTTAATGTCCTTGAATCCGATTCGAGGAAAGAGTTCATCTCCACTCCTGAGACGAAGACATTGTCCATTTCCGCGGCTGCTAGAAAAGGGAAGATCGCGACGACGCCAAGGAGCACTAACCCAACCGAGTTTGAACTGGTGCTGCGATCGATCATGGCCCACGCGACCAACGGAAACGGCAAAACCTCGCTTCATCACAAGTAATATCCGCACACTACAATTTTGAGATTATTGCTGCGGCTCGGGCTGGTCGCCGACGGTGAAGTACGTGCAATCGGGATGGTGGAAAACTAGGGCGCTGACGCTGGCTTCGGGGTCCATCATCATGCCTTCGGTGAGGTGCACCCCGATTTCTTCGGGACGCAGGAGCATCCATATGCCGGCCTGGTCGTCGAGATTGGGGCAGGCGGGATAGCCGAAGCTGTAGCGTTTGCCGCGATAGCGCGAAGTAAAACGTTCGGCCATGGTCAACGTGGGCGGATCGGGGAAGCCCCAGTCTTCGCGGATGCGTCGGTGCAGCCATTCGGCGCAGGCTTCGGCGGTTTCGATGGCGAGAGCTTGCAGGCCGTGGGAGAAAAGATAACGGCCGGCGGCTTTGGCTTCTTCGGCGCGTTCGCGCACGCCTGCTCCGGCAGTGACTACGAAGAGCGCGAGATGATCGCGCCGGACTTTTTGGTCTGCGCCATTATTGCTGGAGTGCGTCGGATTTGGCGTCAGGATGTAATCGCTCAAGCAGAGCTTGTCGCCGACGCGCTGACGTTGGAAATGAAATTTGTGAACGGGCGAGGGTTTTCCCGGTTCGAAAAGCGCGATGGAGTTGCCTTCGCTTTCAGCTTCGAAGAACTGCCACACGGCTGAAATTTTCATGAACGATTCAGCCTCGTGCTTCACTTCTTCCATACTGTGAAAAAGTTCGAGGGCGCGCGGGTCGCGTTCTTTCAGGGCTTTTTCGAAATTTCCGCGGAAGCCCATGTGGCGTCCAAAGATCATGTAAGGATTTATGTAGCTCCAAATTTCGTTGCGGTCGGGAATGGAGCGGGCTTTGCGATCGGGATAGGCGACCGGCGGAATTGGAAGATCCGTACGAATTTTCGGCGAACGTTCTTCGCCGGCGGGGCCTGCGGGTTGCGGCACAGGTTCGTCGATGGCCATGGTTCCGGCGTGCGTGTTCTCGCGCAACACGGCTTGGCGCTGCGCGGGATCGCTTAAGTGATTCATCAGGCGCAGGCCGGTCATGGCGTCCTTGGCGTAACAGACAGCGGTCGAATACTGTGGCGCGATTTTCGAGCGCGTAAATCGTTCGGAGAGCGCGGCGCCTCCTACAAGCAGCGGAACGTCAATGCCGGCTTCGCGCAGGTCGGTGGCGGTGGTCACCATTTGCTGCGCGCTTTTTACCAGCAAGCCGGAAAGTCCGATGGCGTCGGGCTGATATTCGCGATGGGCACGAATCAGTTCCTCGGGCGGAACTTTGATGCCGAGGTTGATCACTTCATAGCCGTTATTTTTCAGAATAATCTCGACGAGATTTTTACCGATGTCGTGGACGTCGCCCTTCACTGTTGCGAGCATTACTTTTGCTCGCTTTTCGGTGTCGGCTTTCTCCATGAATTGTTCGAGGTGGCTGACGGCAGCTTTCATGGCTTCGGCGGATTGCAGAACTTCGGCGACGATCAGCTCGTTGTTGTTGAACAGGCGGCCAACTTCGGCCATACCGGTCATTAGCGGGCCGTTGATGATGTCGAGGGGCGCGTTACCTTCGGCGCGTTTGCGATTGAGATCCTCAACCAGGCCGTCTTTGGAGCCTTCCAAAATGTAATTCGCGAGGCGCTGATCGAGGGGCAGGTCGGCGGCACGTTCTTTTTTTCGCGAGCCGGAGGCGCGAAAGTGGTCGGTGATGGCGACGATATGGAATTGATTGATCGCGGCTTTCTGCTCGGGCGCCTGATCGCGCCAGTCGGGTGGAGCGTTGCGCAAATGTTCGACTTGCGGATGACCTTCGGGCACCGACTTTGGCGGAGTGTTAAAGAGAAGATCTTCGGCAAGTTTTCTTTCGGATTCTGGAATTGAGCCGAAGCGCTCGATGCGCTCGGCGTTGACGATGGCCAGATCCAAACCCGCTTTGGTGCAGTGATAGAGGAAAACAGAGTTCACTACTTCACGGGCGCCGGGCGGCAGGCCGAAGGAAACATTGGAAATTCCAAGAACTGTGCGGACGTGAGGAATTTGTTTCTTGATCAAGCGCACGCCTTCGATGGTTTCGAGCGCGCCGCCGATGTAGTTCTTGTCGCCGGTGCCGCACGGAAAAACCAACGGGTCGAAGATAATATTTTCGACGGGAATTCCGAATCGTTCGCTAAGCAGGTGGTAGGAGCGCTCGGCGATTTCCAGTTTGCGCTCGCGAGTGAATGCTTGCGCTTGTACCGGGTCTTCATCGATGCATCCGACAATGACAGCAGCTCCGTAGGAGCGGGCGAGTGGGCAGATGCGTTCGAATTTTTCTTCGCCATCTTCGAGATTGATGGAATTGATGATGCTTTTGCCCTGGCAATAGGTGAGCGCGAGCTCGACGGCGCGCGGATCGGTAGTATCGACCATGATAGGGGCTTTGATTTTACGGATGAGCTGATCGTAAAAGGGCGGGATGTCGGCCATTTCATCGCGGTCGGTGCTTTGCAGGCAGACGTCCACGATGTGGGCGCCGCTTTTCACCTGGCGCCGCGCGATTTCGGTAGCTTCTTCCCAAAGTTCAGCAGCCACTAAATTTTTGAATTGGCGCGAGCCGATTACGTTGGTACGTTCGCCGACGATCAGCGGACGCGTACTCTCCTCGGCTTCGATGACGTCGATGCCGGAGTACACCGCGCGATGCGTGGTATCAGCCGGACGGCGTGGCGATTTGCCTTGAACCATTTGCGCGATGGCGCGAATGTGCTGTTCAGTGGTGCCGCAGCAGCCGCCTACCATGTTCAGCCAGCCACGATCGACGAAGCGCTCGAGTTGTTGCGCGAGGGAGGTGGGTGTTTCCTGATAGAGACCTTCTTCGTTCGGCAGGCCAGCGTTGGGATAGCAGGAGACGAAGCCGCTGGTGAGCGACTGCAATGTGCGGACGTGGTCGGTCATGAACTCCGGACCGGTGGCGCAGTTTAGGCCGAGCGAAATTAAATCCACATGATCGAGAGAGGACCAGAGTGCTTCGATGGACTGGCCGGCGAGCATAGTGCCCATGGGCTCAATAGTGACGGAAACCATCAGCGGGATTGGCTGGCCGAGGTCATGGCTCAGTTGCTGAATGGCGAGGATGCCAGCTTTGATGTTGCGTGTGTCCTGACAGGTTTCGAGAAGAAGGACGTCCGCGCCGCCTTCGATTAAACCTTGAGCTTGTTCGTGATAATTATTTCGAAGCTGTTCAAAAGAGATGCCGCCGGTGACGCTGATGGCTTTAGTAGTGGGGCCCATGGAGCCTGCCACGAAGCGCGGTTTGGCCGGTGTGGAAAAATCGTCGGCGGCTTTGCGCGCGAGAGAGGCGGCGATTCGGCTGATTTCGCGGGCGCGTCCTCCGAGTCCATATTCCGCGAGGACGACGGGCGTGCTGCCGAAGGAATTCGTTTCAATAATGTCGGAACCAGCTTCCAGATATTTTCTGTGAATAGTGCTGACAACATCGGGCCGAGTGATGACCAGGTTTTCGTTACAACCTTCCAGCTGAGGGCCGCCAAAATCTTCGGCAGTAAGATTGGCTTGTTGCAGCATGGTGCCCATTGCGCCATCCAGCACCAAGATGCGCTCGCGCAAAAGCTCTCGAAGGGCCAAGCCCTGTTGAATGAAATTCCTCATTGTTCAGAAAATACTGCTCCTAGAATTTTAACAGGGAAGGGGAACCGGCGCGAAAGTGAATCGCGGAACGGTGCGAAACTACAGATTTTGCGCGGCATGCGACGGGGTAGCACCGTCGTTGCTGCTTAAAAATTCTATGGGTACCGCTGGCGGAAGCATGCCGATGGCGGCGCCCCGCGCAAGCAACTCGCGGACGGCGCGGCGTCCTTCTTCGCCGTAGTCGAGGGTCCAGCGATTCACGTACATGCCCACGAATTTGTCGGCCAGCACAGGATCCATGTCACGGGCGAACTGCAACGCATAATTCAGCGCCGACTCGCGATGTTCGAGGGCATAGGAAACGCTCTCGCGGATGACGCGCGCGATCTGGCGGCCCAGTTCAGGACCGAGCTTGCGACGAATTGCGTTGGCGCCGAGCGGCAGAGGCAGTCCCGTGCTCTCCTGCCACCATTGCCCAAGATCAACGACGCGATGAAGTCCCATTTGCGAAAAAAGCAACTGGCCTTCGTGAATCAAGAGGCCGGCTTCGATTTCCTTGGATTGTACGGCCGCCAGAATTTTATCGAACGGCATGGTGACCGTTTCCACGTTGGGCTCGAAGAGCTTCAGAGCGAGATAGGAAGTGGTGAGCTTGCCGGGAATAGCGATTTTACGCCCGGCCAAATCCGTTTTCTTGATGGGATGGCCCGCGACCACGATCGGGCCGTAACCTTCGCCAAAACTTGCGCCGCAATCGAGCAGGACATATTTATCGGCGACGAAAGGATAGGCATAAAAGCTGATGGCGGTCACGTCATAGACTTCGTTTCGCGCGGCTTGATTCAGCGATTCGATGTCGGACAAGACGTGATTGAATTTCACTCCGGGCAGACGGACTTTGCCGGTGGCCAGAGCATAAAACATGAAGGCGTCGTCGCTGTCAGGCGAATGCGCGAGGCGAATTTCCGCCGTCTTGGGCAGGGCTGCAGGTGTGGACATGCTGGGTCCGTCCTGGCGCTCACGGAAAACGTTTCCATCGGCTTAAGGAAGAGAGTAGCGATACTCGTCCCCGTCGCGATGAAATTGAAACCAGTGTGGACGTTCCGGCGTGAGTGCCGAATGTTTCGTCCAAGAGAATAACACAAGGCGGTAGTTGGGGTACAGCAGTCACGGGATATCGGGTGCACGACACCAGAATTCAGGGTGGAGTTTGATAAGGTGTGGTGGGGTTTTCTTTCTCTTTCTGACAGCGTATAATGTTGTCAGACAGGAGGCACCCGATGACCATTTCCTTAAAGGCTCTTCTCGAGAAACGCGAGCAACTCAAGGCCAGTCTGACTCAGATCAGCGATCTCCGTCGCGGCTCTCTCACTGCCCGATTCCGTAAGTGTGGCAAGCCGAACTGCCACTGTGCGCAGAAAGACTCCCCGGGACACGGGCCCTCCTACTCGCTGACTCATGCCAGCGGTGGGAAGACCATCACTCAAGTAATCCCTCAAGGACCGGCGGTAGATCGTACCCGGGCGCAGATTGCCGAATACCGCCGTTTTCGCAAGCTGGTGCAAGAACTGATCGCCGTTAGCGAACAGCTCTGCAATGCTCAGCTGCAGCAGCCGGAAGCGATGGTTGCAGAGGAGAGTAAAAAAAAACCTCTTCGCCGATCTATTGGCCACCGACGTCGTTCAGGAAATTGAGACGCTGCTCAACCGTCAGGCGGTGGAAGACCTGGATCTGGAAGCTCTGGAACTCGCTGTGCGACAACAGGCCTTGCAACTGGCGGGGGCCGCGATCGAGCAACGTCTCAACGCCGACACCAGCGATGAACAAGGCTCGCGAATTCGTTGTGGTTGTGGGCAGGAAGCGCGCTTGGTCGGACGCCGGAGCAAGCAGGTGCACAGCGTACTCGGTCCCCTACAACTCGAGCGTGCCTACTATCACTGCTCTTCCTGTGGCCACGGCTTCTGTCCTCGCGATGAACACCTGGGTATAGAAAACACCTCGCTCTCTCCCGCCCTCACGCGCATGGTGGGCACCGTGGGTGCCCTGGTCAGCTTCCAGGAAGGCGGCGAGCTGTTGACCGAACTGGCCGGCGTGGCCGTAGATGCCAAGCAGGTGGAAAGAACGGCAGAAGCGCTGGGAAAAGAAATCGCCGAAGATGAACGCCTGCACAGCGAACCTCTGGATGCTCTTCCTCTGCCGCGGACCTTGTATCTCGGCATGGATGGAACTGGGATTCCTCTACGTGCCGAGGAACTGGTGGGCCGCACTGGCAAGCAGCCGGACGGATCCGCCAAGACCGGCGAGGTAAAACTTTGCACCATTTGGAGCGCGGAAGCACTCGACGAAGAAGGCACTGCGATCCGCGACGAAGGATCGGTCACCTATTCAGCGGCTTTGGAGAGTGCCTGTGCGCTGGATACCGCTGCGGCACGTTCTCCCTTCGCTCAGCGCGTCTGGAGAGAAGCTACGCGCCGCCGCTTCTGCCAAGCGTCTCGTACGGTCGTGCTCGCAGATGGGGCCCTGTGGATTTGGAATATCGCCGACGATCAGTTTCCGCATGCCACGCAGATCGTTGACCGCTATCACGCCAAGCAGCACTTGAGCGATCTCGGAAAAGCTCTATACGGCCTCACCGCCCCGCGGGCTGCTCAATGGGCAGAACGCCGCAAGGAAGAACTCGACACCGGAAGATTCCGGGCGCTACTTACCGCCATCCGACGCCAGGTCACTCGCTCCGATGCGGCTCGTCGCTGTCTCCATTATTTCCAGACCAACCGCGAGCGTATGCGCTATCCGGAGTTCCACGCCCAAGGCTTGTGCACTTCTACCGGCGTTGTAGAGGCCGGATGCAAAGTGGCCATCGGCACGCCCTCAAACGCGCCGGTATGCACTGGACTAAGCTAGGCTCCAACGCCATCATTGCTCTCCGCTGTTCAAAACTCAGTGGTCGTTTTCAAGACTTCTGGGAGCGCAGATCAGAACGCAGGGCCGCATGATCCATCACTTTCTTGGCGTGCACCCCGGGATATCCACAGGGCCAAGAATTCATGTGAAACTAATCGCGGCGTGGTTAGGAAATATGGGATTTAAGACGTGCTTTTACTGCACCGTGGAATGGGCTGGATTGGGAAGCGGAGAGGCGTGGTGGGCGACCAGCAGCCAACCTTGTTCGCCGAGGACAAATATATTGGTGGCTTGGACCATGGAATCGTCGAAACCGTCGGCAAACGCAGTGGTGATGTGCTCGGTGCAAGCTACCCATCCGACGTTGCCTTCGATTCGCACCCAGACCGAACTCAAGGCTATGCGAACGCGACGCGCGTTGGCAAAAAGTCTAGCCCAGCGGTCGCGCACTTCTTCCCAGCCGAGCAAAAGTTCCCAGCCGGGGTGAACGCACTGGACTTCTTCGTCGTGCGCCCATACTGTTTCCATCTGAGCGAGATCGAGAGATTCGAAGGCGGTGTAAAAACGCGTATTTGCAGCTTGAAGAGCATCTTCGGGAGTTTGTTTTTGCGGCATGGTTTGCGTGGACATGTTAAAGGTTGGAAACTTCGCGCAAAAAGTTCAGTTCAGATTCAAGTTAAGAATCTGGCCCCGGTATCTAGTGCTCGGACCATGAGCTTCGATTTCGATTTTTCATACGCGCGAGTTCCAAGCCGCCGACAGCCGCCATGATTAACGCCAACTTGATGGCTTCGCCGGGCAAAAATGGCAGAGCGCCGAGGCGCAGGGAGTTGATCCATCCGAGACGCATGACTGAAGCCAGCCAGGCGCAACCGCCGATGAAAATTATTGTCTCGCCGGCCATTAAAGCGATCAGAAGTTTCACGGCATTGGATTGGATTCTGAAATAAATGCGCAGGGGGACCGCACCGCGCTGAACGATCCAGCCCGCAATAAATGCCGCGGGAGCGTACGCGAGGAGATATCCCGCGGTGGGGCCGAGGAACCGCGCGGGGCCCGGCAGGCCGAGAGGTTGAAAAACCGGGAGGCCGGCAATTCCCTCGAGTAAATATAGACCGACCGTGAGCGCTCCACGGCGGGCTCCAAGAAGAACGGCCACGAGGAGAACGCCAAACGTTTGGCCGGTGATAGGCACGGGTGTCCACGGCAGAGGCAACACCATGTGCGCGCAGAGCACGAGCAAAATGTTTGCAGCGGCAATGCGGACTACATCTGCGGCGAGGCCTTCGGTCGGATAAATTCGGTCGGCGAGAACTCTGGAGTGTGACATCCACGCCCCTCAGGGATTAGTTAGGCCAGCTTTTTAGCTGACCGGCATTATACCCGAAGCAGGCGGCTTGCTAGGGCGACTTTTCGGAGTCGATTACCGGATCGTCGGAAGTAGCCACAGTGCCGTGTTTGTCTGCACTGTGAATTTTTCCAGCCGCGTCGAGAAAAAACGATCGACGACCCGTTTGCGATGGTTCGGGCGTAGCGGCCAATTCAAAATTCGTGTCGTTGCCGGCTGGATCGGGCACGATGCGATAACGAAACTGATATCCGTTCTGTTTGCCGCTGGCGAGGTCTGCACTTATCAGCGAGGCTTGGTCGGGAGAAATTTGGCCTTTCGGCGCGGGGCGGAGATCCGCGAGAGATTCGGGCAATTTGCCGAAGGCGCGATTATAAGTTTGAATTGCCTCGGCCAAGCTACGGAGCGTGTCGATGGTGGAATCCTCGCTTGTGCGCAAATCGTCTTGAGCCCACTGCCTGGCGAGCTGGGGGATATCGAGCAGCACCAGACCGAGAGACAACAGACGCCATCCACCGCTTTCCCGAATAAGCCCGAATTCCGCCTGCTCACCATCGACAACACGTACGGGAATAAACGCGAGATTCTCGTGAACGCGCGGCGCACCGAAATGATATTGCACCGTGCCGCTGGGAGTTTGGCAAAGAAGCACGGCGTGATTCTGCTGGTCTGTGGAACTCAACGGCTTGCCGGGCATATCGGAAAGCGAGAAGCGTTTCAAAAACGCAGCGCGCTGTTCAGCGGGGAGAGCACGAAAAGCAGCGGCGTTGTCGGCGGTGAAGTAATTTAGGAACTGAGCTTCGTTATCGCGACAGGCGGCCACGATTGCGGCGGAAAGGGCCACGACGGGGTCGGAGGCCTCCTGTGCGCTCAAGTTGGGAGCGTTCGGAACGAGCAGCGAAAGGGCGACGATTGCCGCCAGCGCGGCGGAATGAAACCTTTTTGTCATATGGTTTCGGATTTCGCGCGGGCGAGGATAGTTGCCAGGTCTTTGGTGAATTTTGACCGCGGTATCACTTCGCTGCAACCGGCGGCGCGCGCTTGCTCGGCGAGCTCGATTTGGACGTGCGAGAGAAATCCCACGAGCGGAACGGAGGCGACGAGTGATTGCGTGCGTTGCACCGCTTCAAGGGGTCGGTTGCGCGCGTTGAGATCCACCACCACGAGATTGGGAGTGGCTTTCGATATTTCGGCAGCCAAGGCATCGGGTGTGGCGCATATCTTTAAGTCCACGCCAACGTGACGAGCGGTCTCAATAATCTTGGACTGAAAAAAAAGGTCATCCACCATCGCTAGTACTTGCGCCAAGCTCAATACCTCTGTTTCCGGTTTACCACGCAGTCCATCGCGGCACAAGGTCAGTTCTTCCACTTCGACCAGGGCCTAAGGTATAAATGCGAGGTAATTATTTGTTGGAGGCTTTAATGGCTGCTACACCAAGTCCTGATGCGCTCCCGGGTCTGGCCGTGCTCGAGCAGACGCCTATCATCATTGAAAAAATCGTTTGGTCCGCTAACGACGAACAAATGCATTGGAAGCCGTCCATGGATCGGTGGTCAATCAGCGAAGTGTTGGCGCATCTTGCCGACGTAGAGGTGGTGGGCTTTCGCGAGCGCATCCAGAAAATGATCGAGAAAAACAATCCGGCGCTGGAACCTTACGATCAAAACGCCGCGTATGCCGCGGGGAAATATTCCAGTGGCAAGGCTCGCGAACATCTGAAAGTTTTTTGTCACGAACGCGACCGCAGCTTGTCGATGCTTCGTTACGTGCCCGCTCATGCGGTTGCGCGAATAGGACAACACGGAAAAATCGGGCAGATTTCAATCGGACAATTAATGAACGAATGGGCCTTCCACGATTTGGGCCACATCCGGCAAATTGCGGAGTTGTTCCGGTCGAGAGCGTTTTATCCCGCGATCGGGCCATTCCAACAGTTCTACACGATCAAACCGTAAACAAGGCGAAACCACCGACTCCATGGAAACCGTCATCAGCAAAAAGATTCTGTCAACTTACGATCAACTGGAAAAGGATTCTCTGGATTTGCACACGCTGTTTGAATTCGTGGGTGGCAATGCGCCGATTGAACGGGAAGCGGTGCTGGATGCGGTGGCGGATTTAGCGCAGAGAGGGTTACTTCGCGAGCAGAGCGCTGACTTTTACAGTCGAACAGAAAGCGGCCGGCTGGCGGTGGCGAGCCCCCTTGAAGTCACGATGTACACGCGCGAAGGATGTCACCTTTGTGATGAAGCGAAAGCGGCGATGGCGCCTTTACTTTCTGAATACGGCGCGAAGCTTCGCGAAGTGGATATCGACGATGATCCTGTTCTGTTTGAGCGCTACACCGACGACGTGCCGGTGATTTTCATTGGTGGGCGTTTATTCGCACAGCATCGGATCGATCCCGTTTTGCTGAGGGAGCGGTTGGAAGAGAGCAAGAGTTCGTGACACGACGAACCGGAGTTGAGTTGAGGAATATTTCTTGGTCATTCGGAGAAACTGGCGGCTAATGCTTTATTTCTTCTTCCACGCCGGCGCTCTCATCGGGGACGTCGCCCGGGCGGCCTTTTACGCGGTCGTACATGCTGATTTGGCAAGTGGAGCCGATGGCTTCGTTGTAGTAGGTGGGAACTCCGAGGGCAGTTCGCAACTCTTCATTGAATTTGCGCAGGTCAACGAGCTGGTTTTGGTGGGCGGGGACTTTTCTCTTGTCGTGGGTTAGCAGAAATTTCTGATAGCCCGCGTCCCACAGCAGCGCGAACTGGCCTTGCAGCATGATGCAGGGAATTTGGGTCATCTGAAAATTGTCGCCGGCAGTCTTGCGAAGTTCGGCGCCGCAATTGTATTTCTCAATGCGGACGACACCGCCCGAGCTGCGTACCAGAAAACCCTTTGCGGACAGAGATTCCACCTGGGCTTGGTTGAATAGGTTGTTGACGTACCACATGTTGTCCAGAGTATTGAGTTGGCACGGGTTGTGTAAAGCGAAAAATTGGATGCGCGCGCGGCTGAGAGGCCGGGTGAGCGAAAGGCAGACCTGATTCTGCTAGACTGTGTTTGAAATTGTGAATATAGCCGGCCTTCGACGCATCCAATTGTGTGGATTGAGTTTGGCGGCCATATAGATATGAATGCTGTGAACAAAGAAACGATTTCGTCGGCGATTGCGAGCGAGCGCGGACGCATCGGGCAAAACCTTCTGGAGCGCATTGGCAACACGCCATTGCTACGTCTGGAGCGTATGGGCGCGGAATTTCCCAATGCCAAGTTTTATGCGAAGGCTGAATGGTTTAATCCCGGAGGTTCGGTAAAGGATCGCGCGGCTTATTCCATGATTCGGGAAGGGGAACGAACAGGCGCGCTTCAGCCGGGCAAAATAATTTTGGATGCTACGAGCGGAAACACGGGGATTGCCTATGCGATGATCGGCGCGGCGCTGGGGTATCGCGTGAAACTGTGCCTGCCGTCGAGCGCTTCGCCGGAGCGCAAACAAATTTTGGCGACGTATGGAGTGGAGGTCGTTATCACGCCGGGCGAAGAGGGCACGGACGGAGCAATTCGCCGGGTGCGGAAAATTTACGAAGAAGAGCCGTCGAAATATTTTTATCCCGATCAATACAACAATGCGGCGAATCCAGCAGCTCATTATTCCGGTACGGCTCCGGAGATTTGGGAGCAGACCCAGGGCGAGATCACGCATTTCGTGGCGGGGTTGGGAACTAGCGGGACGTTTGTGGGGACCACGCGCCGATTGAAGGAATTAAATCCTGCGATTCGTTGTATCAGCATGCAGCCGGATTCAGGGTTCCACGGTTTGGAAGGCTTGAAACATATGGCGACGGCGATTGTGCCGGGCATTTACGATGCTGGCCTGGCCGATCAGGATATTGCTGTTCGCACGGAAGATGCGCATCGGGTCGTGAAAAAACTTGCGCGCGCAGAGGGAATTCTGGCAGGGGTTAGCTCGGGCGCGGCACTTTTTGCTTGTTTGGAAGTAGTGCGGAATTTGCCGAGCGGGCAACGCGCGGTGATCGTTACAGTGTTTCCGGATTCCGGCGAAAAATATTTGAGCGATCGATTTTGGAGCGAGGCGTGAGCGGGGC
This sequence comes from uncultured Acidobacteriota bacterium, assembly GCA_963714785.1. Classification (GTDB taxonomy): domain Bacteria; phylum Acidobacteriota; class Terriglobia; order Acidiferrales; family UBA7541; genus Palsa-295. The sequence goes on along the minus strand of CAVQQE010000008.1, from coordinate 275,603 downwards.
GGCGTTGCGAATCTCGGATGCGATACTTCGACGAATTCAGACGCACGGAGTGGAGACGTATCCGCATGAATGCTGCGGGGCGTTGTTGGGAAACGATAGCCTGATTGGGCGCGAGATTAAGGAGTTGGTCCCGTTGGCGAACCGGCGAAATGATTCGCCGCGCAATCGTTTTGAAGTGACTCCAGAAGATGTTCAAATGGCGGAGAAGAAAGCGAAAGACTTGAAACTGGAAGTGATCGGGTGGTACCACTCGCATCCGGATGCGCCGGCCCGACCGAGTGAATTCGACCGCGAACACGCCTGGCCGTGGTATAGCTACATCATCGTGAGCGTGCAACAGCGGGAGCCGCGCGACACGAAATCATGGCGTCTGCGCGACGATCGCTCGGCATACGATCCGGAAGCGATTGAATCCGTGGCCCAATCTGCAAGCATCTAATCAAACAATCGAGGAGACCACCGAATGGCAGTGAAAGTAATTATCCCTACGCCGTTGCGTCCTTATACGGGCAAGAAAGAAAGCGTGGAACTGCAGGCTGCGACCGTAGGCGAAGCGCTGGCGTCTCTTACAACGCTTTTTGGAGACTTGAAAAAGCATCTTTATTCGGACGATGGAAAACTGCGGAGTTTTGTGAACGTTTATGTAAACGATGAGGATATACGTTACCTGCACGGAGATCAGACGCCGTTGCGCGAGGGAGACATACTCAGCATCGTGCCGTCGATTGCGGGCGGAACGCAGAATTAAATCGGGAGAATTATTCGTGGCAACCAATACAAAAACTTCGAACCTACCGGAAGCGGCGAATGCAAACGCGACGCTGTCGAAAGAAGAAATAATGCGCTACAGCCGCCATCTGATCATGCCCGAAGTGGGCATGGACGGGCAGCTGAAGCTGAAGCGGGCGAAAGTTCTGTGCATTGGCACAGGCGGGCTGGGTGCGCCACTGGGTTTGTACCTTGCGGCTGCGGGCGTTGGCAGAATCGGTCTGGTGGATTTTGATTCGGTGGATTTGACGAATTTACAGCGGCAAATACTGTTTGGTACCGATGATATCGGGCGGCCGAAAATCGAAGCTGCCGCAGACCGTTTGCGAAATTTAAATCCGGATATACAGATCGATCAGTTCGAGACGCGTCTCACCGGCGACAATGCGCTCGACATCCTGAAGAATTACGACATTGTGGTGGACGGCACGGACAATTTTCCGACGCGCTACCTGGTGAACGACGCCTGCGTGATCCTGGGAAAACCCAATGTTTATGGGTCCATCTTTCGCTTCGAGGGGCAGATCACGATTTTTGGCGCGCCGGGTAGCCCGTGCTACCGGTGCTTGTATCCTGAGCCGCCTCCGCCGGGCTTGGTGCCTTCGTGCGCCGAAGGCGGAGTCCTCGGAGTGCTTCCGGGAATCGTGGGAGCCATTCAGGCGGCGGAGACTTTGAAGCTGATTATCGGCAAAGGAGAGCCGCTGATCGGACGATTGCTGCTTTTTGATGCGCTGGCCATGCGCTTTCGTGAATTGAAGTTGCGGAAAAATCCGGAGTGTCCTGTTTGCGGTGAGCATCCGACGATTACCAAACTAATCGATTACGCGGAATTCTGCGGTGTTCGCGGCGAAGAAACAGCGAGCCCGGCGGCACAGACTACGGTGCCCGAAATTGCTCCGCGCGAATTAAAAGCGCGGCTGGATCGCGGCGACGATCTTTTCGTTCTGGATGTTCGCGAGCCGCACGAATACCAAATTTGCAATCTTGGCGGACACTTGATTCCGCTAGGCGAGCTTTCGCGGCGGGTGAACGAGCTGGATAGCTCGCGCGAAATCGTGGCGCACTGCCGCAGCGGAAAGCGCTCTGCAGAGGCTGTCGAGTTCTTGCGCAGCGCAGGGTTCCGCAAGGTATTGAACCTGAAGGGTGGTATCCTTGCATGGTCGGATGAAGTGGACGCTTCAGTTCCCAAGTACTGAATGTTCCCGAACCTGTTAAGGACTGCGAAACAAATCCAATAGTAAAAGTTCCACACGTTGCGATCGGAGGATCGAGTGTCTGAGGTTAAAGTAACGGTCGTGAACAACGGCCCGCTGCTCATCGATGGCGAAATACAGCTTGTGGATCAAGAAGGAAAAGCCTACGGTTTGGCAGGCCGTACGAAGATCGGGCTGTGCCGCTGCGGTCTGTCGGAGCGCAAACCGTTTTGCGACGGGTCGCATAAGCGGTCTAATTTCCAGAGCGTTGTACAAGCGCATGAACTGCCTCCCCCTAACCCGAAATAGTGGGTAGGGGCCTAACCAGTCGGTAACATTTTAACCCCGCCCTCCAAGTTGCTCCTTCTGAGAGACTTTAGTTAAGATCTCCAACTCCAATCTATCATCAGTACAAGTATATTATTTTCATTTAGTTAACTAGTACTAAAACCATGTTCTGAAACGGTATAGAAGTTGCTGATTCTGTCGCGGGGCGAAGTGCGTTTTTAGGGGATTTTTGTGGGCCGACCGGAGAAGATTTGGGGGTTTCTGCATCGCTTTCGTCTCGTCCTATTGTGGACGATAGCAGGGGCGTCGTACCTCGCTTTGCTTTTGGTCCTGCGCAGCTCTTCCTACGTTGCTGATCCTTTGCTCGACACCTATCTGGAGATGGCGGGCAGTTTGATTGCGTTCACATTTGCTGCGAATGCGCTGGTTCGGTTTCGCGGAACGCACGATCGAATTTCTCTGATATTGGCGTTCGGTTTCGTCCTGGCGGGACTGATCGAAGCGGGGACGAGCATGACCTTCTATCGTGGAATGCTCGTCACAACCACCCCGGGAAATTATATTTCAATCGGATGGCTCGCCGGACGGACGTTGCTGGGAATTTTGTTGCTGGCTGCCCTAGTGGTGGAGCGGCGCATTCCTGTGGCGCGGGAGCCCGCCAAAGAGATGGCCGGGTCGACGTTGATCGTGGGCGCGGTGGCGTATTTGACCAGCGTGTTTTATTTCATGCTGCCGAATGCCCCGAAGATTCATCCGGGCGCAATTATTCCGCGACCTTGGGATCTGCTGCCGGCAGCGATTTATGTGGCGGCAACAATTGGATACGCGTGGCGTTTGCGTCGTGGAAATTCTGACTCCTCGCTGGATCGAGCGCTGTTTTTTGCAGCGGCGTTAAATGTGATTTGCCATATTACGATCAGCCAGTCGCAGCGTGTTTTCGACGCCGCGTTCACACTCGCGCACGTCACGATGGACCTGAGTTACGTGGTCGTGTTGGGCGGCACGCTTCTGGACAACGCGCAACTTTTCGATCAGGTGAGCCGCTTGGCTGCTTCCGATTCGCTGACTGGACTCGCCAATCATCGACGGTTGCTTGAAGTGCTGGAAAACGAAATTCAGCGGTCGCGGCGAACCGGGCGTAGTTTTGCGGTTTTGCTGTTCGACCTCGATGATTTAAAAAAGATCAACGACAAGTACGGGCATCTGACGGGGAGCCGCGCGATCAAACGCCTTGGGACGGCTTTGCGCAATGATTGCCGAACGATTGATACGCCTGCGCGATATGGTGGCGACGAGTTCGTGCTAATTCTCCCGGAATCCGGCGAAGAAGAGGGACGCAAGGCTGCTTTGCGCATCTGCGAGAGGCTCGCGCGTGACGGGCAGGAACCGCCGGTGACTGTCAGCGCCGGGCTGGCTGTTTATCCGAACGATGGCACCACCATCGAAAAGCTTTTGGGCGCGGCCGATCACGCGCTCTATCGCATGAAAGGGCGAAGTGAAAAGAAATTTCGTCTGAGGCATGTAGCGGCCTGTTTGTAAAAAAGGGGGACGCGATGCGATTTGGGATGGGGGTCCCAAAGACGTTGGCGGAGCGTCGCGAGACGCGCATTCCGATGGAAGTGGGAGTTCAGATTACGGGACATTCGGCGTTACCTGGAACTGAAACGACGTTTACCGAAAATGTAAGCGCGCGCGGAGCCCGCGTTTTGAGCAGCCGCCGGTGGACTACGGGTGACCGCCTAACTATCGCCACCCTAACGGGGCAGTTCCGAGCTGTCGCACGCGTGGCTTACTGTCAATTGGTTCCAGACACCGGCTTCGCCGTGGGACTGGAGTTTCTCGAGCCGACGCCCGGTTGGGTTGTCGCGGATATGCCCGCCGCATAATTATTTTCTACTGCACGAATCCTACATTGGGCTCCGGACCTGGACCCGGGCCCTCCGGAAGCGTTCCAAACTGTGCCTCGAAGCGAGCGATATTTTCCTGCAGAGCTTTCGCCAGGCGCTTGGCGTGGGCAGGACTCAGAATCAAACTGCCGACTAGTTTGCCCTGCGGGACGCTGGGAAAAAGATAGATAAAATTCAGCGTAAACTCTTCCGCATTATGATGAACTACAACTAAATTTGCATACTGGCCGAGCAATTCCTTCTCATCAGCCTTTATTTGAACTTGCTGTTGCTGCGGTTGCTGTTTCGGTGTTTCAGCCATCGCTATTCTCCTAAAAGATCTGTTTAACTATAGCAGAGCAGGGAAGTGCTGTTTGACGATTTTTGGAACGACAGTGCGCTGGATGGTTGACCTGAAAACTAGTTAAGCGTAGTTTATATAGAGAGTTTAACTAGATTAACCTCATGGACAGACCGAAAACCGACGTCACCTCTGCCCCTTACGTTACCGCGCACCCCACCACGGAATCTGCCGCCGCTTCTTCCGATGCGCCGGCGTTAGCAGAGCTGTTAACTCATGAGGATGTAGATCGCGCGCGCGACCGCTGGGAAGTGGCCCGCGCCCGCTGGAAAGGCCGTGGAGCGAAGAAATTCCGCGGTGTGCGGTTGCTATGGCTTTTGATCGGGCCTGGAGTGCTGGTTTTTCTCGGAGAGAATGACGCGCCCAGCATGCTTTCGTATTCGGCCGACGGCGCCCGCTATGGAATCGGATTTTTCATTCCGTTCGTGGTGCTGACATTCGTGACGGGATTCGTGGTGCAGGAAATGACGGTGCGTCTGGGAGCGGTCACTCATCGAGGTCACGCGGAGCTGATCTTCGATCGATTCGGAAAGTTTTGGGGGTTTTTCGCGATGGGGGATTTAATTGTGGGAAATTTCCTGACCCTGGTGACGGAGTTTATTGGCGTACGCGCGGGGCTGGGATTTTTCGGCGTGCGTCCCACGATTGCGATCGGCGGGGCCCTAGTTATCGTGGCGGCTGCGATCACTACGGGACGCTATTGGACTTGGGAAAGAATCACCATGGCCCTTGCGATCTTTAATGGGCTTTTTGTTCCCGCTGCAATCCTGGCTCGCCCGAATTGGCATGCCATGGGCCACGCGTTGGTGACCTGGAAACCTTTCCCAACCGGAAATCATTACGAGATTCTTCTGCTGATTCTGGCGACGATCGGTGCGACGGTAACTCCCTGGATGCTTTTCTTTCAGCAAAGCGCCGTGGTGGATAAAGGGATGCAGCCGCGCGATATCAATGCGGGACGCTTCGACACACTTCTGGGCGTGCTGTTGGCCTCTGTATTCGCAATTGCTGCGATTTTAGCAACCGCACCGCTATTTCATCACGGAATCAACTCTGCGGATTTTCAAGCGGCGCAATTCGCGGAAGCTCTGGAACCGTTGATTGGACATACCGGTGCGGCGCTTTTCGCGCTCGGAATTTTCGAAGCGGGAATGGTGGCAGCAATTGCAATTTCTACGTCTTCCGCTTACGCATTCGGCGAAGTGTTGCAAACAGGACATAGCCTGAACCGTCCGCTGCGGGATGCGTGGCCTTTTTATCTGGTGTTGTTAGGTTCTGCGTCCGCTGCGGCGGGGCTGGTTTTGATCCCAAACTTCCCGCTGGAATTTGTGGCTCTGACAGTGAATGTAATCGCGGTTCTGGCAATGCCTCCGGCACTGGCATTTCTTCTGCTTCTGGTGAACGATCCGGAAGTGATGGGTGAATATGTGAACGGCACCTGGGCGAACGTGGCGGGCATAGGAGTTACACTGCTTTTGATTGTTGCGGGACTGGGATTTGGTATTGCGACTGTGTTTCCGAAATGGCTGGGAGGCTGAGTTCCGATTCATAGAATATTATTTTTTGGACGAATTTTTGAGTTTGTGAGGTTGGAATTGAAATCGGATTTTTCAGAACTGAGCGTCAGCAAGCTCGGCATTGACCCTATTCCTGCGGATACTGCACAGCCGCATTTGGAAGACCCTCGCGTTGTATTGTCTCTTCTTGAAGCGGACCAGGTGGTCGCGGCGAAAGAGCAGATGCGTTTCGGGCGGCAAAAACTGTCGCGAGGTGTCCGCATATTGCTGTGGGGCTTGCGGATTTATGTTGTAGTGATGATGATCATCGTTCTCATCTCCGTGCTCCGCGCAGTTCACTTAATCCAATGAGCGTTTCTGACTGATACCCCCGCACGGCTACATTTTGAAATCGTCAGAGTGCATGCGAAAATCCTTCCGCAAAACAGATTGTCCGGAGAATTTGAAATCCGATTCATGAACGCGGAGACGAAAGAGCGAACAGGTAAGAATACCCTTCTGTTGAAGGTCGCGGTTTTATTCGTGATTGTGGCGGCTGGCGGCGCGATTTTCCTTTACTACCATCGCGACTGGAGCGCGCCTGAGGCGGCAAAGAATCTTCAGAATCCCGTGCCTCCGACTGATGAATCCATCGCGATGGGGAGGATGAATTACTCGACTCATTGCCAGAACTGCCACGGCGACAAGGGAGACGGAAAAGGGCCGCGCGCCGATAGCCTTTCCATCGCGCCATCGGATTTTACCGACGCCCACGCCATGGGTTTAGTGACGGATGGCGAGCTGTTCTGGAAGATTTCGCATGGGCGGCGGCCTATGCCGGCCTTTCGGGACAAATTTTCGGAGACGGAGCGTTGGCAATTGGTGGATTTCATCCGCACTTTGGCGCAAAAACCCAATGCGGGCGTGGCGCCTGCCACAAATTCTCCTTCACCATAAACAGGCGCCACACCGATGTGCAAAGCCTGAAAATGCGGCTTGCTTACGATTCAAACTAATTCTTAACTTTTGAAAGGGCTTCGGAAACTTCCTTGATGTCTGGCAGAGTTGGAATATCGTAATTTTTGAACCAGGCGATTTTTCCGGAGCGGTCGACGATAGCGATCGCGCGGCCGGTGATGCCTTTGTCGGGCAGAAAGACGCCGTATTTTTCACCAACCGCGCCCCGCGGCTGAAAATCCGCGAGCAACGGATACTTGATGCCCATCTTTTCGGCGAACGCTTTATGGGACCAGGCGCTGTCCACGCTCACACCGAGCACCTGCGCATCGAGCTCGTCAAAACGTTTCATGTCATTCACTAAGCAGGTGTGTTCGTTGGTGCAGACGGGACTCCAATCGAGAGGGTAGAAGATGAGGACTACGTTTTTCTTGCCTTGAAATTCTGAAAGCTTCACTTCTTTCTGGCTCTGATCCTTCAACGTAAAATCCGGGGCTGTTGCGCCTACTGAGAGTGCCATGCACGATCCTCCTGTCCGCTGTCGCGAACGATATTAGAAAGGATTTCATCCAATCGAATAATGATAGCTGAAGGCGCCGAAGCAAACAAACTTCCGTGGACGTCGGCTCGCTAACTCCTACTGTCGCGCTATTCGGTTTGGAATCTGCTACGATATTTTTGTTGTAAGAAACAGGTGACGAGTGGCGCGAGTTTCCTACGAAGAAGCGTATCCAGGATTGGAGTTCTTGCCGCGCAGCCGGAATTGGTGGGCACGGCTGAAGGGGACCGCTCCTGAGTGCATACATCTGGGCGACGATATCAGTTGGATCGCGGCGGTTTTGCCGGACACGCTCTATCTGCGGGGGAAAAGAGCCAACCGCAGTGAACGGATTCGTCCGGAGGTTTCACTTTGTTTTGAGTGTCTAAGCGAAACTTTCGCTTCGGAGCTTGAATCGTTTCCCGGACGCGTGATAGCTTTTGAGCCGGACCCAGCGTTATTCACACAGTATTTTTTCGTGGCGCCGCCAGACTTCGATGCTGCGGGGCTGGCTCGGGAAACTTCCGCTGCGATTAACGCGCGGCTGAGTGGAGGCCTTGGAACATGCCGGGAGTGCTCTCGCGAAGCGACTTGGGTTTGGTTCTCGCGTGAGCAGATTCAAAGTCTCGACGAAGTGGAACTGATTAAGACGGCAGCCGGCGAAGTTTATTGCGGCAGGCACGGCGCTCGAAAGCTTTTGGCTTCGTTCGACAAATTACCTGAGGCCAATATTTTTTACATGAATCTTCCGTACGGCGAAGCAGGCGCGTATGTTTGGATTTGAACATGAGCTTGAAAGAGCTAGTTGAAAAATATCTGGCAGCCGCCGGAGGCTTTGGCAAGGCCGTTCCGCTTACCGCTCTAGGACTTTCACGCGAAGAGACGGAGCGGGTCTTCGACATTCTGGATGAGGACTACCATATAAGCCGGTTCTTTCATTTTCAAAACGCGGCGGGGGCGGGGTCCGGCGCCAGTTTTCAGATCAACGGATTTCCGCAGACGCACATTTCCATCGATTCCGAAATCCGCGAAATTCTATAGCCGCTTTTCTCGAAATTACCAGACGTGACAAATCTTCTCCGGCGGTTTCACCATGGGTTGCCCGACTTTGCATGAGAACGCTTTTCCAAACTCCGGCATATTCACCACGACTCCGTTGATGCGATATTTTCCGGGCGAGTGCGGGTCAGTAATTGCATTCACGCGCTCATTTTCAGGCCGATTATTCTCGCAAGCCCACTGCGCCAGGCCAACGAAGAAGCGCTGATCAGGTGTGAGGCCGTCGCGATCCTGGAGCGTGATATCTTTGGTGGCGTCTTTCCATGCGATATAGGCCAGGATTGTTCCGCCGAGATCGGCGACGTCCTCGCCCTCGGTGAGCTTGGAATTAATGTGGATGTCGTCCACCACAACATATTGGGCATACTGATCGACCACGCAGTCGGCGTGCTTTACGAACTGATCGGCATCCTCTTTGGTCCACCAATCTTTCAAATTCCCCTTGGCATCAAACTGGCGGCCTTCATCGTCGAAGCCATGCGTGAGCTCATGCCCAATCGTGGAACCGGTATTGCCATAATTTGGAGCGTCGTCCGTTTTTGAGTCGTATAGAGGCGGCTGCAAAACGCCCGCGGGGAAGTTGATGTCATTCATCTGCGGGTCGAAGTAGGCATTCACGGTAGGCGGTGTCATTCCCCACTCGCCGCGATCCACCGGCTTTCCCACTTTGTTCAACTGACGATGCGATTCAAATTCGACAGCGCGCAGGTTGTTACCGTAAAAATCGGAGGAAATGATTTTTACCGAGCTGTAATTACGCCATTGATCCGGGTAGCCGATTTTATTGCGAATGGCGTGCAGCTTGCTGAGCGCTTGCTGCTTGGTCGCCGGACTCATCCAATCCAGCTGTTGGATACGAATAGCCATAGCATCTTCGATGCGCCGGGTCATGTCCAAGGTGGCGGCCTTCAACTCAGGCGAAAAGGTTTTACGAACATAGGCCTGCCCCAACGCCTCTCCTAGATCGCGATCGACGTATCGCACGCAGCGTTTCCAGCGAGGCTGAAGCTCCTTCGCGCCGCGCAAATATTTGCGATAAAACTCGAAGTCTTCGTTGACGAAAGCGGAAGAAAGATATGGCGCTTGAGAATTGGCCACGTGAAACCGGAGATAGACTTTCCAATCCTCCAGTGAATCTGATTTCAACTGGGCATCGACATCCTTGAAGAAATCCGGCCAACCGACGTTCAGTATCTGGAATTTAGGGATGTCGCTCGCAGCGAAGTAGGCATTCCAATCGAAATCCGGCGCGACTTTATAGAGTTCGGCGACGGTCATCTTATGCTTTTGTTTGTAGGGATCGCGGCGCTCCACGCGCGTGAGGGAGGCTTTGGCTAGGCTGGTCTCCATGTGCATAACGATCGCGGCATTGTTTTTCGCGGTATCGGGCGAATCTCCGAGAAGCTCGAATATTTTTTGAACGTGCTGCAGGTAATGTTCGCGCGTCTCTTTCGATTTAGCGTCGTCCTGGAGGTAATAGTCACGATCCGGCAGCCCGAGCCCGCCTTGCGAAACATTTACAATCACTTCGTCGGAATTGTCGGGATCTTGCGCGGAGCCAGCACCAAAAAGAGCGGAAATTCCCTGGAGATGTAGAGTCGCAATCAACGTTGCAAGGTCTTTGGTGCTCCCGAGATTGTGAATGGCCGTCAGGTCAGGCTGAAGTGGCTTGGCGCCGAGCTTTTCTATTTCCGCTTCATCCATGCAGGCTGCGTAGTAGTCGCCGATTTTCTGCGTGACCGCATCGCGATCTTTTGCCGTGGAGGCTTGTTCAAGAATGCCTCGCAAGTAGTTCAGATTATCTTCGTAAAGTTTGCCGTAAACGCTCCAGGAAGTCTGATCAGATGGAATCGGGTTGATTTTCTTCCAGCCGCCACAGGAGTACTCGTAAAAATCCACGCACGGATCCGCAGTGCGGTCCATGGCTGTGGGGTCGAGACTGGCAGTGTAGGGAAGCACAGGTTCGGTCTGCTGCTGCGGGGAGGATCCCGTGTTGGCCGGCTTCGTTTGTTGAGCGAACGTGGAGATGGCAAAAAGCGCAGTCAGGCAGAGAGCTTTTTTGAATGCCAAGATGGAACCTCCGGTAAAGTTGCAAGAATAACAGCGGCGCGCTTTCTGCGCTAGGCAGGCGAACGGGCAGCGGGAAGGCAACGAAACAACGATTTAGCCGATGCAGCGCCGCAAAGCCAGATTACTTGGTAGCAACGCTGTAGCGCTGGAGACGGTCAGCCAGAGCTTTGTGCTCCGTGCGAATCTCATCGGGCAAGCGATCGCCGAATTTCTCGAAAAACTTTTCAGTGGCAGAAACTTCCTCGATCCAATGGGCTGGATCAACTGCTAACAATTCGTCCAGATTCTTGCGGGGAATCGAAAGGCCGTCGAGATCGAGTGAAGCAGGAGTGGGGACGTCGCCGATGGGAGTTTCGGTGGCTTGCGCGCGGTTCTCGATGCGATCCAGCATCCATTTCAGCACGCGTACGTTCTCGCCATAACCGGGCCACAGGAATTTCCCATTTTCATCTTTGCGGAACCAATTCACGTGGAAAATTTTCGGCGCTTGCTCCATCTTTCGTCCCATCTCGAGCCAATGCCGGAAGTAATCGCCCATGTTGTAACCACAGAAAGGAATCATGGCCATGGGATCGCGGCGCGTCACACCAACAGCGCCGGTGGTAGCAGCCGTGGTCTCAGAGGCCATCGTGGCGCCGACAAAAACGCCATGCTGCCAATCGCGGGATTGATAAACCAGGGGTGCAACACGCGCGCGCCGGCCGCCGAAGATGATCGCGGATATTGGTATGCCTTCGGGATCCTCCCAGTGAGGCGAAATCGAGGGCGATTGCTTTGCCGCGACGGTGTAGCGCGAATTAGGATGCGCTGCGGGCCCCATGCTGGGATTCCAATTTTCACCTTTCCAATTAATCAGCGGTTCGTCCGGTGCGCCATTGATACCTTCCCACCACGGCTCGCGGGAGTTGGCAGTCATGGCGACATTCGTGAATATGGCGTCATGTTGCAAGGCGGTTCTTACATTTGGATTCGTTTTCGCGTTGGTGCCGGGAGCAACACCGAAAAAGCCGGCTTCCGGATTGATGGCGCGCAAGGAACCATCGGACGCCAGGTGCATCCAGGCAATGTCGTCGCCCACAGTCCACACGCGATAGCCTTTGCTTTCCAGCGCTGAGACCATCATCGCGAGATTCGTCTTCCCGCACGCGCTGGGAAAGGCGGCGGCCATGTAGGTTACTTTGCCGGAGGGATCTTGCAGGCCGAGAATCAACATGTGCTCGGCCATCCAACCTTGTTCGCGCGCCATATAACTGGCGATTCGCAAGGCAAAACATTTTTTACCCAACAGAGCGTTTCCGCCGTAGCCGGAGCCTACGCTCCAGATCAATTTTTCTTCGGGAAAGTGCAGGACAAACCGCCGATCCGGGTTTAAGTCTCCCAGCGAATGCAGGCCCGGCACGAAATCGTCCGAGCTTCCCAGGCGCTCGAGCGCAGCCTGCCCCATACGCGACATGACTCGCATGCTCGCGACCACGTACGGCGAATCGGTGATCTCTACGCCGACTTTGCTATAAGGAGATTTCACGGGACCCAGAATGTAAGGCATCACGTACATCGTGCGGCCCTTCATGGCGCCGTCAAAGAGCGGACGGACTTTGTCTTTCGCTTCCTGAGGAGACATCCAGTTATTTGTTGGACCAGCGTCTTCTTTTTGTGGGGTACAGATAAAGGTGATGCTTTCCGTGCGCGCTACATCATTGGGATTGCTGCGATGGAGATAGCAGTTCGGGCGGGTCTTCTGATTCAGCTCGATATAGGTGCCGTCGCGGAGCATCTCTTGTACCAGGCGTTCGTTTTCCGCTTGCGAGCCATCGCACCAAACAATTTTGGAAGGCTTTGTGAGGCGTGCTGATTCGTCAACCCATCGTTCCAGTGGCGTGGACACCGAACCTCCGATAATTTCGCGCGGGGAGTATGCCTTGCGGTGGCTTCACCCGCTCATATAGCTTATTTCGATGTTAATATCTAAAAATTCTAGGGTACGCGGGTCTTAAAAGCAAGGCACCCAGGCGTAGGTTCGCTTCAATCTAGGCGAATGCGTAAATCGGGCGTGCCGTGCTGGATGTTATACTTCCGGCGAAATGTTTGCGCAAAAACTTCGGGTCGAAGTAGTAGCCGAGGGCCAGAGAAAAGCCGCCCCCTTGGAGTGGCTGGACAGTTTTTGCATGCGAAATTTTACGGGCTCAGCGGAGTTCGACGATACTTTACCAACCGGGGAGGGAACACTCGAAGCCGGACTAAACGTTGACCCGGCGCGGCTTGCCGCGGCGATTGGCGAATGGGCCACGAAACGCGGCAAAGGAAATGGCAAGCCGGTAACCGTGGAAATCCGCTCGGCTGGCTCGGCTGGTTGACCTAATTTTCGCAAACTCGCCCGAGAGTCCTAGTCAATCGTTTTTCTCTTGAAATTCGGATATACAGGCTATGAAATTAAGGAGTATTTTCCTGAGGAAGAAGAGCCGAATTCTCTTACGTATGACTGGGGCGTTGCAGCGGTCACCGCACTAGAAATTCGGCTCTTCACAATTAATTTGACGAGAAATCGTAGAGATGGTTAGCAGGGTTTGAAGTGGGAAGTCCCAGTTACAAGCCTCGCCTCACGAACTGCCTAAATCTCTTTGGCCGCTCGAGATGCCTCCCGCTCTGCTTCGATCTTCACGGGGTCGCCTTCCATTACAGCTTTGATCTGAGGCATGGCGGCCTGGGTGGCTTCTTCACCTGCGGCAATCAGCTGTGGCGTCTTTACGAATTCATCCCAGAGGACGTGGTGGACGCCGGGCTCGATGAGCACGTCCGTCATGCCGCGCCAGGGTTGGTTCGCCACGGTTTGAATGATCGAGAAAGCGCGGCTGATGACTTCGATGGTGTTACGCGGCTTCGTATCAAGCAGCCCGGGTTCCAGGTGGACGGAGATAACTACTTCAGCGCCCATCTCGCGGACAGCCGACGCGGGCACTTGCTCGGTTAAAAATCCATCCACCAGAAAATGACCATCGTGTTCCACCGGAAGGAAAAGGCCCGGATAGGCGCAAGAAGCTCGGAGCGCCGGGCTAATTTCTCCTTTGGTGAAATGGACGGATTCGCCGGTGAGCAGATCCGTAGCCACGATTGCCAGCGGAATTCTCATCTGTCTGAAATTTTTCGCTTCCGTGAAACGGTGGAGGAAATCTACAAGACGCTCGTTGGAAGCCATGCCCATGCGGGAAAGCGTCCAGCGGCCAAAGTCGCGGAAGCGAGTAAGGGAGCCTTGTCGCGCCATTTCGTCGAGGGAAGTTCCGCTGGCGTACGCTGCAGCAATTAAGGCGCCGACGCTGGTTCCCGCGATGTAGTCGACTGGAATTTCGTATTGTTCCAGCACGCGCAGCACGCCGATATGCGCGACGCCGCGAGCGAACCCGCCACCTAGCGCGACCCCTACCTTGGGACGGCGCCCGGTGTTATATGCGAATGAACGCAGGCCGCGAATGGCCTTCCCAAACCATTTGGAAGTGGTTCCCATTTGTAGCGTCCCTACTTCTATAGGACACTGTAGCGCACTTATTGGGCGCCGAGGTTTTTGGGTTGACCCTTGGTTTCTGGCTTTGTAACCTCAACTTCGCATTTTGGGAGCTACCGAAGACCAATGAGACACCGTATCGAAAAAGCGGCCGTGCTGGGCGCCGGAACGATGGGCGCTCGTATCGCGGCACATCTGGCGAACGCAGGAATTCCTTGTTTCTTGCTCGACATTGTTCCCAAAGAGTTGACAGCGGAAGAAAAGCGCAAGGGATTGACGCTGCAATCTCCCGCGGTACGCAATCGGATTGTTAACGCCGGTCTGGAAGCTGCGAAGAAGTCGCGCCCGGCGGCATTTTTCACGCCTGAAACAGCACGACTGGTCACGCCGGGAAATCTAGAAGACAACCTGCCGTGGTGCGGCGAAGTGGATTGGATAATTGAAGCAGTCGCCGAGGATCTGGAGATCAAGCGGAATCTTTTCTCGCGCGTCGAAACCGTTCGGAAAACGGGCACCATCGTGTCGTCCAACACTTCAGGTCTCCCGATTAAGCTGATCGCCGAAGGGCGTTCGGAGGATTTTCAGCAGCATTGGGCGGGGACGCATTTTTTCAATCCGCCGCGGTACATGAAGCTGGTTGAATTAATTCCAGGGCCGAAGACGAAGCCTGAAGTTTTGCGAGCGCTTGACGAGATTTGCGATCTGCGGCTGGGCAAGGGGGTGGTGCTGGCGAAAGATACGCCGAATTTCATCGCCAACCGCATCGGCACTTTCTCCATGCTAAATGCGCTTCGCCAGATGCAAGCGCTGGACATGACGATTGAGGAAGTGGACGCGTGTACTGGGCCAGCGGTGGGCTGGCCGAAGTCGGCTACATTTCGCACCGCGGATTTGGTGGGGCTGGACGTTCTGGTCCACGTGATACGGAATATTTATGAAAATATTCCAGACGACGAATCGCGCGAGATGTATCGAGTCCCCAAGCTAGTCGAAGACATGCTCGCGCGCGGCTGGCTGGGCGAAAAAACAGGCAGGGGTTTTTACCAGCGCGTGAAGAAAGGCGGTGAATCGGAAATCCTTACGCTCGATTGGCACATGATGGAATACCGTCCTCGCCAAAAAGCGAAGTTCGGTTCCATCGAAGCCGGGAAAGCAATCGAGAACACACGCGAGAGATTGCGCGCTCTGGTAAGCACCGCGCTCGAAGGCAAAACCGGCGACAAGGCCAATCAGTTTCTGTGGAACGGATTAAGCGAGACCTGCCTGTATGCGGCAAGGCGAATTCCGGAAATTGCAAACAGTATCGTGGATGTAGATCGCGCGATGCGGTGGGGATTCGGGTGGGAGCTGGGTCCGTTTGAAATGTGGAACGCGATTGGCGTGGAGCGAATGGCCAAAGCCATGGAACGCGACGGCAAAGAAATGCCGCCGCTGGTTGCCAAAGTATTAAATTCTCCGAAGAAATTTTTTTACGAATTGGAAAAAGGCAACACGCTTTATTTCGATCTCGCATGGTCCTCGCTGCGGTCGGTGGAAGATCCGCCGGGAATTA
Source organism: uncultured Acidobacteriota bacterium (assembly GCA_963714785.1). Classification (GTDB taxonomy): domain Bacteria; phylum Acidobacteriota; class Terriglobia; order Acidiferrales; family UBA7541; genus Palsa-295. The sequence goes on along the minus strand of CAVQQE010000008.1, from coordinate 259,939 downwards.
TTATTTTGAAATCGCTAAAAGAGCGCGCGCCAGTGGTGCAAGGCAATTCCGGGGCCAGCCTCATCGACCTGGGTGATGGCGTGCTCTGCTGCGAGTTCCATTCGAAGATGAATTCGATCGGTGGAGACATCGTCGCGATGATTCACGCAGGACTCGCACGGCTGGATTCAGAGTTCGACGCGATGGTGATTGCGAACCAGGCGCCCAACTTTTCCGTTGGCGCGAACCTAATGCTGCTTTTGGTCAGCGCGCAAGAGCAGGAATGGGACGACATTCACATGGCCGTTCGCCAGTTCCAACGGGTCAACATGGCCATCAAATATGCGTCCCGGCCAGTGGTCGTGGCGCCACAGGGCATGGCTCTGGGCGGAGGATGCGAGATCAGTTTGCATGGCGCGCGGATTCACGCAGCCGCCGAATCCTATATCGGTCTGGTGGAAGCCGGCGTCGGATTAATTCCGGGCGGTGGCGGAACCAAGGAAATGCTGATTCGCGCGAACGAGCACTCCGCCGGCGGCGGGAATCTGGATTTGTTCCATGCGCTCAAGCCAGTGTTTGAAACGATCGCGATGGCCAAAGTGTCGACCAGCGGAGAGGAAGCGCGTTCGCTCGGTTTTCTGCGACCGTGGGACCTGATTGCTATGAATCGCGACCGGCAAGTGGCCGACGCAAAACAAACCGCGCTGGCGATGGTCCGCGCCGGTTATCATCCACCGCCGCCCGCGCAAATCCGCGTGCTTGGCGAGGAGTTTCTTGCGGCTGCGAAGCTCGCTATTCATATGCTCGTGCGCGGAGAATATGCCAGCGAATACGATGGTGTGGTCGCGCGCAAGCTTGCCTTTATTCTGGCCGGTGGCGGAATCACATCGCCGCAAACTGTTTCCGAACAATATATTCTCGATCTTGAGCGGGAAGCTTTCGTGAGCCTGTGCGGCCAGCGCAAAACTCAGGAGCGCGTAGCGCACACCTTGAAAACCGGGAAACCCTTGCGGAATTGAGCGAATCAGATCGCTCGGGAACATCGAGCAACTTTTGGAGTTTATCAGAAATGGCGGGAAACCTGTTCGCGGCTGACCGAATCTAACGCCAGGACTTTACCTGGAATTCAAAACTTGGCTGTGGCACCCACCTGAAACTTTCTGCGGCGAGAACGGCAATAGAAGTAAGGATCGAGGGAAAATGATGAAGAGTTTTGTAAAGCGCGAGAAATTTGTGACGTTTTCGGTTTTTGCGGCCGCTGTGGCGACGGCTCTTCTGCTTACGGCGTGCGGCTCCAGCAGCGGAGGTAGCAACCCTAAGCCTCCGGTCGTTGGTGGCATCACGGTTTATCCCGGCACGGCCACCATATCGGAAAATTCTACGGCACAATTTACGGCGTATTCCGGAGCAATGGTTCTTGCACCAACCTGGAATGTAGTGAGCGGCACCGGCACCATTTCCAGCACCGGATTGTTTACCGCGCCCGGTAGCACCGAGACCGACACCATTCAGGCGGTTTCCGGCTCGAACGCAAGCCCTCCGATTACGATTAACATTGTGGCAACGCAGCCCGTCGCCGTGAGCCCAGCTGCGGTTGCGGTACCTGCCGGCGCAACGCAGCAATTCACTTCACCTGCAGGTTGCACTTCGACCACTTGGTCAGTAACGTCAAATTTGTCGGCGAATCCCGGGACGATTACAAACGGCCTTGCCAACTGCGGGCTATACACCGCCCCACTCAGTCCTCCGCCGCCCGGCACGGTTACCATCACGGCGATGTCTGGAGGAAATTCCGGAACGTCCACGGTGACGATTTTGTTCTCGAACGCGTCCTTGAACTCGCTTGCTAACGCGGCGAATCCGCAACCTTACGCGATTTCTTATAGCGCTCATAATGGATCAAGTTTTATGTTCGTGACGGGAAGTTTTGTCGCAGACGGAAACGGAAATATCACGGGAGGAACGGAGGACACCAACACCAGTGGAGCAACTGGTCCAACGAGCACTTCCATCAGCCCGAGCACTTACACCGTTGGTCCTGATGGGCGAACCACAGCAAACATCACCACCGGGCAGGGAACGGGAGTCGTCTGGCAGTTCGTGCTGACCTCAAACCAGCATGCTTTAATGATTCGCTTCGATAAGAGCGCATCTGGAAGTGGAACCATCGATCAGCAGAATCCCGAGCAATTCGGCGAAGCGTTCGCCTTGGGCAATTACGCTTTCGGCTTATCAGGCGTCGATGGCAAAGGTCACCGCACAGGAACTGCCGGAAGAGTGTTCGCGAATGGTAACGACACATTCCCGATGGGCAGCGGCATACTCGATTTGAATGACAGCGGCGCTACAACTACACCCACGAACATCACTGACACGGAACTTCAGGGCGGATTCACTACGCCAGATCCATCCACGGGACGCGGAACCTTGACGCTGAATTGCCCATCATTTGAAGATGTATTAGGAGCCAACAGTGGGATTCCCGGAACACTCAATTTCGTTTACTACGTTGTCGATAATACGCACTTGAAGGTGGTGGAAAGCGATTCGGTTGCGGCGCTCGGTGGCGATTTCTACACCGCCCCGGCTACAACGGTGAACATGAGCGGAAATCAAGCGTTCACTGTAGAGGGAGTTGACACCAGCGGGCATACGTACGGAATGGGTGGGGCATTCGGAAGCTCTGGGACTGGCGTGTTCGATCTGAACGACGACGGCACGCTGACGAGTCCGCCGACCAGCGGCACGAATATTTCTTCGGCGAGTCCTTCGGTTGACGCGAGCACGGGACAAATTGAATTAGCTATTAATTTGGCCAGCGGCACCGATTATCAATTTGCTGCCTATCTCTTCAACTACACGACGGCAAGCGGGCTGCCATCCACGGGCGCTTTCTTACTGGAAACCGATTCGAACGTGGGCGTGGGAAGTGGAGTAGCGTACACCCAAACGGGAGCTGCAGTACCGCAAGGAAGCTTCGCCATGAACCTGACAGGAGTGGGACTGAATGATGGTGGAGAGCAAGACATCGAAGGGCAGGTGACCACTGCCAGCGCCGGTGCGGTTACCGGGACCGTGGACATCAACGATGTCGCCAATAGCGGGAATTTGATTCCCGGTGAGCCGCTTACATCTGCCAGTGCGATTGCAATTGTGGGCATCGACGGTCGCGGCAATCCGTTGACTCTTGCTAATCAGTTTGAGACGAACGTCCTGTCATATTACGTGGTTGACGCCAATACCATACTGCTAGTCGAGATGGATCCTCTTCGCGTTATGACCGGGACAATGGCTTTGCAATTCTAAAGCGAATTCGCCGTACGCCATCGCAACTCAAGCTGCAAAAACCGTGGAAGATGTTAGCAGGGCGGCTATTCTTCGATTCGATAGCAAAAGAATGTGATTTTTTGTGCGCGAGTTTTCTTGATTTTGTCCACCCTTGCCATTAGCATCAGTCGCTTTCTTCTCGAGGATACAAAGCTTCACCCGGGGCAATTATCGGAGAGGTCTAGCGTGCAGGATCGCTTCAAATTTCGACAGGTGTGTGCCGTCGTTGTCGGGCTATGCATCGCTGGCCTGCTTGGTACGGTGTTTTCCGCGCGAGGTGACCGAAGCGGGCCGCGCTACTTCGCGGTAGTGAATGCGAGGATTGTAACCGGGACCGGGACGGTGATCGATAGCGGAACGGTTGTCATCGCAAAAGGCTTGATTCAAGCTGTGGGCGCGAACGTGACGGTTCCACCGGAAGCGTGGGTGATCGATGGCAAGGGCTTGACGGTTTATCCCGGCCTGATCGATGCCGGCACGGACCTTGGCCTGCCCAAGGAAGAAAGTTCGGAGACTACATCGACAGGGCCTGGAAGAAGACGAGCTGCGCCGTCCGGAGAAATCGCCAAAAGCCCTGAAGACCGGCCCGCATCATCCCCGTGGCGGGTGGCTGCCGATGAATTAAAATCAGACGACAAACGAATCGAAACCTGGCGCAACGCGGGTTTCACCACCGCGCTGACGGTCCCCGATGGAGGAATTTTCCCTGGGCAAGCGACTGTGATCGAGCTGGCCGGAGATCGTTCAAGCGATTACGTTGTAAAAGCGATGGCCACCTTGCCGATTTCGTTCAAACCGATTGGTGCTTGGTGGGGATTTCCGGATTCGTTGATGGGTACCATTGCATACATTCGGCAGGTTTTTGACGATTCCAGCTGGTACGCGCAGGCCGAGCCCATTTATGAATCCAACGTAACGAAATTCGAGCGCCTGCCTTACGATCGCACTGAGCGGGTGATCGCTCGCGGAGTGCGCGACAATGAAATCGTTCTGCTGCCCGCAAACAACTCGGTGCAAATCATGCGCGCGTTGCGTTTGGCGGATGAATGGAAAATCAACGCCGTACTTTACGGCGGGCAGCAAGGCTACGAAGTTGCGGGCGCGATTGCGGCCAAGAAGATGCCTGTGTTGGTGAGCTTGAAATGGCCCGAACGTGCGAAGGATGCCGATCCCGATGCCGAACAAACTTTGCGCGAATTGAGATTCCGCGATCGTGCGCCTTCGTCGCCTACCGTGCTAGCAAAAGCTGGAGTGAAGTTTGCGTTTTACTCTGGCGGGCTTTCCGCGCCGAAGGACATTTTCAAGAACGCCAAGAAAGCAGTCGATGCCGGATTGCCCCCCGATGCGGCGCTACGCGCGTTCACAGTGGATGCGGCCGAAATTCTTGGCGTCGGTGATCGCATGGGAAGTATTGCGCAGGGGAAAATTGCAAATCTGATGGTGACCGACGGCGATCTCTTCAACGAAAAAACGAAAGTGAAGCATGTCTTTGTGGATGGACGCTGGTTCGAAGTCCACGAGGAAGCTCCCGCAGAAAAACCTGGCGACCACAAAGCCGATAGCGCTCCCAGTTCACAGCCGAGACACTCAGCGAGCGAACAGGGGGTGGGCCGATGAAGGTCCGCATACTGCTTGCGCTGATTCTGTTTGTGACGTTTGCGCCGCTTTGCATTCGCGCTCAGGGTTCCAGCGCCCAAACCAACCATGCTATTTTGATTCAGAACGCCACGATCCTTACGATTACCCACGGAAACATCGAGCACGGTTCCATCCTGATTCGTGATGGAAAAATTGCAGCAGTCGGCACGGATGTTAAAGCTTCGGACGGAGCGACCGTAATCGACGCGAAAGGGCAATACGTGATGCCGGGAATTATCGATTGCCACTCGCACATCGCTGTCGATGGCAGCGTGAACGAAGGCAGCATTTCCGTTTCGTCCATGGCAAATATAGCCGACGTCCTAAATCCGGATGACATTAGTATTTATGACGATCTTTCGGGCGGAGTGACTACTGCAAACATCCTTCACGGCAGCGCGAACCCTATTGGTGGTCAGACGATCGTGATCAAGCTGCGTTGGGGCAAACAGGCGAGCGAGTTGCCATTTCAGGGCGCCTTGCCTGGAATTAAATTTGCCTTGGGAGAAAATCCCAAACGTTCGAATTTTTCCCCGCCGTCCGGAGTGGAGCCTCGCTATCCCGCGACGCGCATGGGCGTAGAGGAAACCATTCGCGAAGCTTTCATCGAAGCGCGCGAATACAAAAAACAGTGGGACGACTACAATCGGAAAAAAGCAGCCGGAGACCAGAATCTGCTCCCACCTCGCAGGAATGAAAAACTCGAGCCGCTGGTGGAGGTGATGGAAGGGAAGCGCTACGTTCACGCGCATTGCTATCGCGCCGACGAAATCCTGATGCTTATCCGTGTGGCTAACGAATTTGGCTTCAAGGTACGCACGTTTCAACACGTGCTGGAAGGTTACAAAATAGCGGATGAAATTGCGGCGTCGGGCGCCGGCGGATCTACTTTCTCGGATTGGTGGGCCTATAAGATGGAGGCCTTCGACGCAATTCCTTATAACGCAGCGCTAATGACGGAGCGCGGCGTGGTTGTTTCCGTCAACTCCGATGATGCGGAAGAAGCGCGGCACCTGAATCAGGAAGCTGCTAAGAGCATGAAATACGGCGGCCTGTCCGCGAATGACGCACTGAAGCTGGTCACACTGAATCCTGCGATCCAACTGGGAATCGACAATCGAGTGGGATCGATTGAAGTGGGCAAAGATGCGGACCTAGCCATCTTCAATCGCGATCCTCTAAGCGTGTATGCGGTGGTGCAGAAAACGCTGATCGATGGGCAAGTTTATTTTGACCGGGAGAAAGATATCGCGGCGCGTCCCGCGTTGGAAAAAGAGAAGCAAGACTTACTTGCCAAGGAAAAGAAGGCGTCGGAAGAGAAGAAAGCGAGCGAGAAACCGGACGCTAACCCGCAGAAAAAACCCGACCAGAAAAAAAAGCATCCTCAAAATAGCGAAGACAATGCCGGCGCCGTCGCAGGAGGTGGCCGATGAACAAAGTGCTTCGCGTTCGCGCCGCCACCTATCAAGTAATCGCATTGTTGTTGCTGCTTTTGTCGACGTTTCCACTTTGGTCGCAGCGGGCGGCCAACGTTTACGCGATCCAGAACGCGAAGATTTACACGCTAGCCGGGCCGCCGATTGAAAAAGGCGTCGTGGTGATTCGCGACGGGAAAATTGCTGCCGTAGGCACAGACATCCCAATTCCGGAAGGCGCCCAAGTGATAGATGCAGCGGGGCTGGAGGTTTACCCGGGAATGTTCGATCCCATCACTCAGATTGGGTTAAACGAAGTTGGAGCGGTTAGCGCGACCGTGGATACCAACGAGCTTGGTGATTTTAATCCCGAGCTGATCGCTGCGACGGCGGTGAACCCGGCGTCTGCGCATATACCGGTGACACGCGCGAGTGGGATCACCGAAGTGATCTCCGCGCCGGGTGTTGGCGGCTTTGACTCGCAAAGCAGTGGAATCATTGCGGGCCAAGCTTCCGCATTCAATTTGGCCGGCTGGACCATGGAAGAAATGCAAATCAATCCCTCGGTTGCGATGGTGCTGAACTGGCCCTCGATACAAACGAGCTCGTTTGATTTTTCAACATTCAGCATGAAGGAGAAACCATATGAGGATGCGAAGAAGGAGTACGACAAGGCGGTTAACCAGCTTTCCGATTGGCTGACTCGCGCCCGCCACTACGCACAGGCGAAGGAAAAAGGTTCGCCGGATCTCTTTGTTCGCGATTTGAAACTCGAAGCGCTGGTTCCGGTGGTTGAAGGCAAACTTCCCGTCTTGCTGGTAGCGGACCAAGCTCGCGACATTCGCAACGCGATCGATTTCTGCACCAAGCAAAATATTAAAATGATTCTCGCTTCCGGTGCGGAGAGTTGGAAAGTGAAAGACGTGCTGAAAGATAAAAAGATCCCAGTGGTACTCGGCCCAAGCGAGCGGCTACCCGAACAAGAAGACACCGCTTACGATAAGCCGATGACCCAGCCATCTGAATTAAATGCCGCTGGGATTCAGTTTGCGTTCTCCAGTTTCGGCACATCTTTCTCGCGCAGGCTTCCGCAATATGCGGGAACGGCGGTGGGCTATGGCTTGCCACACGATGAAGCTTTGAAAGCCGTGATGTTAAACGCCGCACAAATCTTCGGACTTGCGGACCAACTCGGCACCATCGAGTCGGGAAAACTGGCGAACCTGATCGTGACGACTGGAGACCCACTCGAAATTCAAACCGAAGTTCGCTACCTTTTTATTAAAGGGCAGCTCACTAGCACGGACAACCGGCACAAAGATCTCTACCAGCAATATCGAAAACGGCCCGCACCCGCTCGCTGAGATAGAAGTTCCACATTAAGCCATAAGTGTCTAAAAAGTTCACCGTTAGTACCAAAGTCCCATTGCCGCCTATGGTACGACCTCCAAAAATGCATATATCGATAGGATATTTCATTTTCTTGGGGGAAACGGCCTACCGCCGGCACAACCATGGCGCCACTAACGAAGGACACACTAGAAGTTACAAGCACCGCCACCGATACAAATAAATTGAAAGGCGGCACTGCGGCGAAGACGGAACAGCCGGCCGGACACCTGCGCGCCGACGCTGTCTCGCTGGAAGTTCCTGTAAAGGTGCATGGCTCGCGTGTGACCGAAGTGGTGCGCGATGTTACGCCGCACACGGAACCTTTCGAGGAACAAACCAGCACGATGATCGTGTTCCCGCAGGGCGCTGTGATACGGATGTCCACAACGGTCAGCGTTGGGCAGATGTTGGTAGTTACAAATCAGAAAACGCGACAGGATGCGATTTGCCGGGTGGTAAAAGTTCGAACATTTTCCAATCTGCAAGGCTACGTTGAAGTCGAATTCACGCACAAACAGCCGGGCTATTGGAATGTTTATTTCCCTTCAGACGGGCCCGCGCCGGCAAATAAACCTGCACCGCCAACGGTCATTGAGACGCCAACTCCAATCAAGAAGGCGCCAGTTGCACCCGCCTCAGAAATTTCGTGGGCCCCGGCGCCTGCACCCGAGCCCGTGCTGCAGAAACCAGTTGAGCCGGAATCATTTTCGCCCGCTGTGACGCCGCCAGCGATCACGTCGCCAATCAACGCAGCTCCAAGACCTGCGGAACCGTTTATCTCCATTGGTTCGCAGGAAGAAGTGCAGCCGGCTGCAACGACCATAACGGCAAAGCCGCCCGCTCCGGTCTCTCCGCGCTTGGAAGTTATAACGAAGCCGGTGGCTCAGGTGAAATCAAGCACGAGCAGCGTCGTTGAGTTTCCGGCCGCCGCTCCAGTTCAAATTCCACCCGCAATTCCATCGCCAAGTTCGCCGGCTGAGACTGCCGCTGCGTCGGTTGCGTCCGGTCCAACAGTCGAAGTTGCGCCAGTCGCATCGATTTCTTCTTCAGCACCCGTGCACAGCACCTTCGGTAGCCTTTCTGGAGGCACGAGCCTCAACGTAAATCACGCAGAGTCTGCCGCTGTCGACAAATCGATTTTGTCTTCTTCCGACACGACGTCAGTCGAGCACAAGTCCGGCAACAACTGGATGTTAATAGCTGCGTGCATCGCGCTGTTTTTCGCCGCCGGAGTTGGCGGCATGATTTATTTCCGAGGACAATCTTCGAATCGCAATGTGAACGCATCGAATCCGCCGGTTGTGACTCAGCCTGCTAAGGCAGTTGCGGCGAACACTGCGCAGCCGGTGGCGGCCAGCCCGGCTTCTTCTTCGCCTTCCACGAATTCCAGCCGCGAAGCGGCGGCGAGCGTACGCCCGTCGATAGTCGTCAACGGCAACGCGCCGGTTGAGATTCATGACGCTCCAGTTTCTGCCAATCGTCCCAGTGCACCCGCAAAGCAGAGTGAACCTCGAGTAACGAACGACATGATGAGCGCCACTTTGAATTCGCATCCAGTGAGCACGCAACGCACTGCCGGCGGGCAAACAGATGCGGCTCCGGCCGTCGACGCGATGGCGCCTCCGCCCGTGTCAGAAAATAACGCGCTGACTGGAATTGGTTCATCCGGTGTGGCATCGCCGCCCGCGCCGGAGCTCCGGCCGGACGGTCCAGTGAAAATTGGCGGCCAGGTGAAGGAGCCTCGGCTGTTGTCCTCCACTTTGCCGATCTATCCGGCGCTCGCCAAGCAATCCAACACCCAAGGTGACGTTATCGTGAGAGCGACAATCGACAAGGCCGGACACGTGGCCCACATGGACGTTGTTTCAGGACCTAGTGTGCTCCGTCAGGCTGCACTGGACGCGCTGAGCCGATGGAAGTACGAGCCATCCAAGCTGGACGGCCAGCCAGTCTCCGTGCAGATGCTGGTAACCATCAAATTCCGAAGATAATTTGATTTCGCTTTCTTCGGATTCTTCCTGGGATTGAGACGGCGCGGCCGCTTCCGCGCTGTTTCTTTTTTATCGCTTAGGCATCCAATACAAAATCCGTTACAGTTGCATATACCGAGGTGATGTATGCGCGAAGCCGTGATTGTAAGTTCGGTGCGGACGCCGGTAGGCAAGGCTCCCAAGGGAACGCTGCGTGCCACGCGTCCTGACGATTTGGCCGCATTGGTAATCAAGGAAGCGATCGCTCGCGTGCCAGGGTTCGACGCGAAAGAAATTGAAGATGTGATTCTTGGCTGTGCCATGCCGGAAGCTGAACAGGGAATGAATGTGGCGCGAATTGCGTCGTTGCGCGCGGGTTTGCCGGTCGAAGCTTCTGCCATGACGATCAATCGTTTTTGTTCCTCTGGACTTCAAGCTATCGCTCTGGCCGCGGAACGAATTATGTCTGGACAGGGAGACGTTGCCGTTGCTGGTGGCACCGAATCGATGAGCATGGTTCCCATGGGAGGCAACAAAATTTCGCCCAACCCTTCGCTGATGGATTCATATCCGGATGCCTACCTGGGCATGGGTCTTACCGCCGAAAATCTTTCCAAGAAATACGGCATTACCCGGGAGCAAGCGGATGAATTTTCGTTTGCGAGCCATCAAAAGGCGCTCGCTGCCATCTCCGCTGGAAAATTTAAGGACGAAACGGTGCCGGTGGAAGTAAATTACGTGGCCTTCGAAAATGGCGCATCGAATGGGGCCAAGCCCAAGGCAGTGAAGATTACGTTTGACACGGATGAAGGCCCCCGCTCGGATACTTCGGTCGAAGTTCTTGGTAAATTGAAGCCTGCCTTTCACGCGCACGGAGTAGTGACCGCAGGAAATAGTTCGCAGATGAGTGACGGTGCCGCGGCCGCATTACTAATGAGTGCCGAGCGGGCCCGCGCATTGGGATTGAAGCCTCTGGCACGTTTTCTGGCATTTGCCACGGCCGGCTGCCTTCCGGAAGAAATGGGTGTTGGTCCGGTGTACGCAATTCCAAAGGCTTTGAAGATCGCGGGATTGAAGTTGGATCAAATCGATGTGATGGAACTAAACGAAGCGTTTGCCGCGCAATCGCTGGCCGTAATCAAACTGGCTGGATTAGATCCAGAGCGCGTGAATGTGAACGGCGGAGCCATTGCGCTGGGACATCCGCTCGGTTGTACGGGCGCCAAACTCACCGCTACGATTCTGCGCGAACTCGCAAGACGAAATGCGCGCTACGGTCTGGTTACCATGTGCGTTGGCGGAGGCATGGGCGCAGCAGGAATTTTCGAGCGCGTTGCTTAAGCAATTAGCAAAGTTATTTTTTTACTGCGTACGATTTCCACAATAACTGGGCCGGGCTGTCGCCAACCTGCACGAACTCCTCGATGCGCGTCGAGTGATCCTTGATATCGAAATACTCGCTGCGCAGATGGTCATGAGAATAGATTTAATCGCCACGTCCGTTTTGTCGTAAACTCGGAATCATCGCTTCGGTTTTTAAAAGGGAGAACACACTGTGGCTACGACACCTGTTTCAGTGGCGCTGAATCGCGGCGGAGCCTTTTTGATTACCTCCAGCCGGCCGGAAGACATCTTCACTCCTGCTGATTTGTCGGATGACCAACGCTTAATCGGCCAAACGGCCGAAGAATTTGTCCAAAAGGAATTGACGCCGGAAATCCCCGCGCTGGAACAGCACAAAGAGGGTTTGATGGCGCAGATGCTGAAAAAGGCGGGCGATATAGGTCTTCTCGGCGGGGCGATCCCTGAAGCGTACGGCGGATCTGGTCTGGACAAGGTGTCGGCTACGGTTCTGGCGGAAAAACTTTCAGGTTACGCATCTTTTGCGGTTTCGCATGGAGGCCATGCCGGAATCGGAACGATTCCGATTGTTTATTTCGGCACCGAAGCGCAAAAACAGAAATATTTGCCAAAGATTGCGAGTGGCGAACTGCTTTCCTGTTACTGCCTGTCCGAGCCCCAAGCGGGATCGGACGCGCTGGCCGCACGCACCCGCGCGGTGCTTTCGCCCGATGGGAGAAATTGGATTCTGAACGGGCAGAAAATGTGGATTACCAACGGCGGCTTCGCCGATCTCTACATCGTGTTCGCCAAAATTGACGGCGAAAAGTTTTCCTGCTTCATCGTTGAACGAAACACTCCTGGATTTTCAGTCGGCGCAGAGGAAAAGAAAATGGGCATTCGCGGCAGCTCCACGGTGCCCATCTTTTTCGAAAACGCTCCCGTACCGAAAGAAAATCTCTTGCATGAAGCCGGACGCGGCCACATTGTCGCGTTTAATACATTAAACGTGGGCCGATTCTCACTGGGTGCTTACTGCCTGGGCGGTTCGAAAAAGGTGCTGGAAGCTTCCTCGAAATATTCCAAAGAGCGGACTGCATTCGGCAAGCCCATCTGTGATTTCGGACTGATAAAAGCTAAGCTGGGCGAAATGGCCGTTCGAATTTATGCTGTGGAGTCCATGATCTATCGCTCTGCCGGAATGATCGACGCTGGAGTTGAAAATCCCAATTCGGGAGCGGACAAAACTCAGCAAGCCATGCAAGTTCTGGAGGAATACGCCATCGAGAGTTCCATCAGCAAAGTGATTGGCAGCGAGACAGTGGACTTCTGCGTGGATGAAGGTGTGCAGATCTTCGGCGGCTACGGATTTCACGAGGATTATCCGGTGGCGCGCGCGTATCGCGACAGCCGTGTGAACCGTATTTTCGAAGGCACCAACGAAATCAATCGCATGCTCATCATTCAAATGCTGATGAAGCGCGCGATGGCCGGAATTTTGCCTTTGATTCCCGCCGCGATGAAGTTGGCCGACGAAGTCCTGGCTGGTCCGTCATTCGAAGAGATGGAGTCCGGGCTTTTCGCCGAAGAGGAACGCTCCCTGGCGCAGGCCAAAAAGATTTTCCTGCTGGCGGCCGGCACCGCGGTACAAAGATTTCGCGAACAGCTCGCGGACCATCAGGAAATCGTGGCAGCCTTGGCGAATATCGCGATGGATGTCTACGCCATGGAGTCATCGCTGCGGCGCGCGCAGAAAGCCTCCACAAAACGGGGTGAGGCAGCGAATGTGATGTGTGACGCCGCCCGCGCATTTATTTACGACGCAATGGATCGCGTAGAAAAGGAAGCACGCACTGCGCTGGCAGCCACCGCCGAAGGCGATACGCTGATCACGCAACTCGCCGTGCTGCGCCGCTTCGCCAAGCACGCCGCCATCGACACAATCGCTCTGAGACAGAAGGTCGCGAATGCGGTGCTAGCGCAAGATCGCTATCCGTTTGAGGGGCGTTAGTTCGCTGAAAACTTGTTTCGCCTAGGCGAAACAAAACGCAAGCTGGAAAAACTGTAGCCGAAAACAGGCAACAAAATTCGGCAGTTGCGGTGCAGTGCCAACTGTTCCTTTTGCGGAAACCGTTTTCTCTTTTCCTATTCATTTCCCTCTCCGGACCTGTCCTTTATGCATTTCTAGGCACTTACACGCATTCTAATTGGCCTCTTGCTTGCTTCTACATGTACTGCTGCAAGTGAGGGCACATGACATCGGTCCTGGGACGGCATCAGACATTGTTAGCTGGTATCGTGGCGAAGGCGAAAGTCCGCAAGGGGTTGCTATGCGCCGTTGCGATTTTTTTCTTTTTTCAAATCTATTTTGTGCGTGAGCTTTTTGCTGCCGAATTGCTGTTCGGCATCATCTTCGGCGTGATTTTGATTCTCGGCGGCACTGCTTATATGTTGGGAGCAATCGGCGAGCGAGGCTTGGAAGTTGCGGAGTTCGGAATTCGTGTACTCGCGCGTTCCGTACGGCGCGGCTACAACATGATGGAAGAACTCAGTAGAAAGCCATTCCGCCATCCACGTTCAGAGTCTGCCCAGTAATTGCGCTGGATTGATCGGAAGCAAGAAATAGGGCCGCCGAGGCAATTTCATCCGCTGTCTGCGGCCGCCCCTGCAAGATCCCCTGCAACATCTGCTTAAAAAGCTGTTCGCTATCCGCTTTGAAATAGTCCGCAAGCTGACGACCAAATTGTTGCGACATTTTCGTCTCCGGAACTGGTCCGGGACTCAGCGCATTTACACGCACTCCTTTGCGTGCGGCCTCGGCCGCCAGAGTATGGGTGAGACCGATAAGGCCGGCTTTCGACGCGGCATACGGAGCATTCACCTGGAACGCGGCTTTTGCAGCAATGCTAACGATATTCAAGATTGCGCCGGAACCGCGTTCGTACATCTCCGATAAAACGAGCCGGCTCAAGAGAAACGGGCCGCGCAGATTCACCGCCATAACGTCGTCCCACTCGGCTGGCGTGATTTTCTCCACCGGGTTCACCGGGCCAAGCACTCCCGCGTTGTTCACCAGGATGTGGATCGCACCGAAGGCCTTGCGAGCGCTGTTCACAATTTCCTCGCAGTCCTTCTCGCGCGAAACGTCGGCCACCACACTAGTTGCTTTGCCGCCACCGGTTCGAATTTCCTTCGATACTTCGTCGATCTCTTTCTGGCTACGCGCGGTGACCACCACCGAGGCGCCTTCTGCTGCGAATTTCTTGGCGATAGCGCGGCCGATTCCGCGCCCGCCGCCGGTTACTACAGCAACTTTTTCCTTAAGCAGCAACATTGCATCTCCGTCCCAAGTTTATGAGCTGGCTGGACATGTTAGCATTTTCAGCGCAAAACGACTGTGTCTCGGTGGGGTAACCCAGTAGAGGAACAAACTGGCAGAGAAGCCATGGTTCAGGTAAAATATCTTCTTTGCGGAGAGTGCATTGACACTTACTAATATACAAGGCACCACGAACGGGGCTAAGACGCTTGTACGCGTGCGCCCGCGCGGTTTTTGCGCCGGCGTGGTCCGCGCCGTGGATATCGTTGAACTTGCGCTTGAGGCATATGGCCGCCCGGTTTATGTTCATCACGAAATCGTGCACAACCGTTACGTGGTGGACCAGTTGCGTCGCCGCGGCGCCATATTTGTGGAATCCATCGAGGAAGTACCGGTAGGCGCTGTGCTCGTCTTCAGCGCTCATGGCGTACCGCCTCGCGTTCGCACAGAAGCGCAGGAACGGCAGTTGCGGGTAATCGACGCTACTTGTCCCTTGGTTACAAAGGTTCACTTGGAAGCGCTGAAGTTTGCGCGCGAAGGCCGTACGTTGATTTTGATCGGCCACCGCGATCATCAGGAAATTGTTGGTACCTCAGGCGAAGCGCCGGAGCAGACTCTGGTGGTGGGCAGCGTGGAGGAAGTGGATCAGCTCGAAGTAGCTGATCCGGCTCGCCTCGCATTCCTAACGCAGACGACGCTTTCACTCTACGACACTCAAGAAATTGTTGCGCGTTTGCGGCAGCGTTTTCCCAGCATCGTTGGACCAGCTTCCGACGATATTTGCTACGCCACGCAGAATCGCCAAGAAGCTGTAGAAGCTCTGACCCGCGAAGTGGAACTGATCTTTGTGGTGGGCTCAGCGAATAGTTCGAATTCAAACCGCTTGGTGGAAGTGGCCAAGCGTGCGGGCGTGGCAGCGCGTTTGATCGAAGACTCCAACGACATCGATGCGTCGTGGCTCGAAGGTGTGAAAACTCTTGGGTTGACGGCTGGCGCCTCGGCTCCGGAAGTTCTGGTGGAACAAGTGAGCCAGCGTCTGTCGAATTTTGGTTTTACCAATCATCGCGATCTCGATTTAATTCGCGAGGATGTGCGTTTTACTTTGCCGCCTGAGCTTGCAGCGCGGCAGAACCCGGTGGCGCACTAACCGGCTTCAGCGGTGCAGGTAGATTCCAAGGAGCTCTCGAGTGGCGGTTAAGGTAGTCCGCCAGCTGAATCAGATTGCTCTTCTCGGCGCGCCCACCAGCGCGGCCGCAATGTCGCTCGGGCATGAAGGTGCGCCCGCCGCTTTGCGAGCAGCAGGATTAGTGGAACGGTTGGGATCCATCGGTTACACTGTCGCAGATCTTGGCGACGACCCTCCCCGCCATTTCAAACCTGACGAAGAAAGTCCTCGCGCGCGAAATCTTCCGGGAGTACTTGCCGCAGTAGAAACCCTGAAGCCCCGCGTAGAGCAGGCGGTAAAGTCTGCCGCGCTTCCCGTAATTTTAGGGGGGGATTGTTCTATCGCGTTGGCCACCGTGGCTGGCGTACGCCGTTATTTTCGACACGTAAGCATGATTTATATGGATCGCGACGCCGATTTGAACACGCCGGCGACAACTCCTTCCGGATGCGTGGACGGTATGGTGGTTTCCCACCTGACCGGCCGCGGAGCCGCCGAACTGGTGCGATTCTGGGGTGAACCTCCCTTGGTACGGGAACCGGATCTTGCGCTGTTCGGCGTAGAGCGTTTGGATCCTTCCGAAGGCGAGCTGCTGCAGCGCTCGACCATCCGAAGTTACCTCGCCAAGGAGGTCAAGCGAACAGGTGCGGCAGCCGTCGCCAAAACGGCAGTGGATCGCATTCGCGGAAATGGCTACGAATTTGTTTTGCACTTCGACGTGGACGTGATCGCGGATTTCCAAGCTACAAATTATCCCGGTAGCGGCGGTTTGACGCTCGAAGAAGTTCGTGACGCTCTAATGGTATTCGTACGCCAGAAACATTTGGCGGCGATGGAAGTGACGGCCTACAACCCGACGAAAGATGCCGATGGTAGCGGAGCCAAATTAATCATCGATTTGTTGGCCGAAGTTTTTGCAGCGAGGCTGGAAGCGATAAGTGCTGCTTCGGCTTCGCATGCGGTGCCAGAGTCTTCGGCTGCGCAACCGCCCGAAGCTAAATCGGCTGCAGCCAGCGCAACTCCTGCGCACCTAGCCGGCGATACGATATTGTCTAATCGTCAACCCGGCGAGGCTTGGTCTTCCGATTCACTCGATACCGAAAACGATACCGGCGAATCCGGCTCCGATAGGCACGATGCTGATCCGTCCGAATCCTCACCTGAAACAGATGGTTCGCCTTCCTAAACAATTTACGAAAAACGGAAAACATTCGACGCTTCGCGCATCATGCCAATGAAAAGCTATCCTCGTGTGATTATTTTCGATGTGGACGGCGTCCTGGTTGATACGCGCCACTCGTTTCAGCGCACCACGCTAGAAACGGTCCAATTCTTTGTGGGAAAGAAAGTGAGCCGTCGCGAGCTTCATCGCTGGAAAAATCGTCCCGGCTTTAATGACGATTGGAAACTCTCCACCGCCTGGGTGAACGCGTTGGGAAAAGAAATCGGATATGACGAAGTGAAAAAAAAGTTTGTGGAAATTTACTGGGGTCCAAATGGAAAGGGAAACGCCGCGCGCGAAAAGTGGTTGTTGCCTCCTGCGGATTTGCGCCGACTGGCAAAACTCGCGGAGCTGAACGTTTTTACAGGCCGCGTCCGGCGCGAGCTGGACTATACGCTCAAACGGTGCAAGGTCCGCGATTTCTTCCAAAAGATAATCACGGTAGAAAATGTGAAGCGGCCAAAACCGGATCCAGATGGTCTGCTGCGGATTTTGAGAGGTCGCGATCCGGGCTCTGCACTCTACGTGGGGGACAACGTGGATGACGCTCTGGCCGCAAGAGCTGCCAAAATACCGTTTGTAGGCATATTGCCTCGCCGAAGCGAAGAGCGTCGGCAACGTGGCGCAAGGCTTCGGAAATTAGGGGCCGTCACTATTCTCAGTGATATCAGCGAGTTAGAGCCGTGGCTCAAGAGAACGTCCCGTGGCCAAAGCCTCCCAGTACTTCTGAACTATGCCCGCGAGTAGGCCAATAGTTAGTACTAAAGAGAACACCGTACCATTGCAAGACACGTCTGTAAACCCCATGCTTTCATCTAGAGGCGGGGCTTCAGCCCCACATTTATGGCTATGGACACTCAAACTCGCCCCGCGGCCGCTCGCGCTTTCGTGCGTAGCCTTAACATCCTTCTAAAATTTGCGCGTATGTACGATTTTGGCCATCCGCGCACTTCAAAACAGTTCGATACGGCCTGGTTCGAGTTGCACACGGCAATCGGTTCAGGCTCGGAAAATGAATCTGGCCTGCTCCTGGGAGTTTCTGGAGATCAGCTGCTTCTGGATGGCACGCCCCTGGATTCGGCAGCCGCCGAAAAGAGTTTTGCTCGGATGCTTTCTGCTGCAGGCATCGCCAGCATTCATTTTTCTCCAAAAGTGACGCAAGGCAGCTTGGCGCGCTTCGTACGCGGATTTCCTACCGGCACTGGAGCAAAACCCATACAACTGGCTGAGCAACTAAAGGCCGCGCTGCAGGGCGATCCTGACATCCATGTGAATGAAGTTTGTTTTGTGCCAGCCGATTCCGCGGTCGCGCGCTCCACAGTGGCAGCGCAACTTGCGGCGCATACATTTGGCTTGGATTCTGAGAAGTCCGATCAGCTTTTTAACGATCCTCAAAAACTTCTGCAGTTAATCATTGCAGCGGAAGGAACAAAGGGCGCCGGCGATGGAGAAAATACCGGCCGCCTGCGCAAACGCGGTTCGGCAGGAAGTGGTGACGGCGATGGCAGTGGCAACGCGGGATCCGGCGGTGATGGTTCCGGCGACGGCTTCAACGCTGGGGGCCGCGGCGAATATGGCGACGGAAATTCCGGATCTGGGGGTGCTGGATATTATGGCGGAGACGCGTCCGGAGTTGTTAGAGGAGTTCAAACCGGCGATGGCGATGCCAACGCCGGTGCAAGCGGTCCTTATGTTTCAGGCCCGGTGAGTGCGGTCCGCGGTTCAGGGGAACAGGTGTTGAACGCCGCCGATCCCGGAACATGGAATATCGTCGGTGGTGAAGGCGCGGGAACTCCTTTGGCGCCTGATGCCGGCGGCTTTTGGTTCAACAAAGATGGCGCGAAACAATCGTCCACAGACGGACCCGGAACTGGTGCGCGAGTAGATGGCGGTGTTCCTGTTCACGGATTAAATTTTGATAACGTGAGCCGTTCTAGCGACTTCGGCACCTGGAATATCGTTGGAGCAACCGGTGAAGGCGCGCCGCTCGATCCTGAGGCGGGCGGTTTTTGGCTCAACAAAGAGCTCTCAAAAGAATCTAACTCGAAACGCCCAGGGTCCGGCAAAAGGAATCCTACGGGAGCTTCTGTTCACGGCGCAGGCGGTCTTGGCGATGGCGGCGGCGTTGAAGCTTCTGGTGGAAACGCGGGAGCGGGCCAAAAAGAGAATGCTCGGCGAGGAGGCGGAGCGAGAAACAAGAGCGGCTCCAGCGCTCACGTTTGGAAAGCGCCTGGCGCTGGCGGCTCGGAATCCGGTGAACTAGGGCGCTGGGGAAATGCCACCGCCGAAATTCGCGGCAGCCGTTCCGCGCGTGGCGGCCCGGGTTCGATGGCGGTGGAAACCGGGTTGATGACTTTACAAGAGGACGAATTAAAAGGAATCTTGCAAGTTCTGGCGCAAATTGCGCGCACCACGGAAGCTTCCAAAGACAAGCTGGATCCTGCGTCATTTCAATCGCGCCTTTCCACTTTGCCGCGTCGCGCGCGCTTTACGGTAAGCCAGGCCCTCTCTGCCTTGGCAGCACAAGCGCCTTCGGAAATGGCGGACAAGCCGACTCTGCTGAAACTTGCGGAACATATAGCTGTTCGTTTCGCGCTGGAAAGTTATGAAAACGGTGACATCGAAGTAAATGCGGTGCGCCAGGTTTTGGACGAGATGAGCCTGGAGCTCGATGGCTTGCGAAAGATTCTGGGTGTGTACGAAGAAAAGATGGCTCGCCACGGCATTGAGGTTCAGTCGCACGTGGACCTTCTGGCGCAACAATTTTGGAATCAAGTGGGAGACGAAAAGAAGAAAGCGGTTCTCGAATCCGCGGAGGCTTGGTGCGTTCCTCCTGCTAAGGTCCGGGAATATGTTGAAAAATTAGTGCAGAAGGGCGAAGCGGCCGCAGCGATCGCTGCATTAAGTAATTATGCGAAATGTGTCACAAACAAATCGCCTGAACAGCGCCGCCAGACCGCCATGGGCCTCGCCGAATTAGCAAACCTTTACGCGAAAATCGATGAGCGCTTGTTGGTGGACACCATCCGGCAAGTTGGTGTTCAGCTTGCCGAAGAGCGCGATTCAGAATTGCAAAGCCTGATGAGCGCAGCCTTCGTGCGGTTGTCGCAAGAAGCTTCCAATAAGCGCTCCTACCAGGCGATCCAGCGTTCCGTTGAATTGATGGAATACGTCGAGTCCGAGCGCCCGGGAATGGGAAAAAATCTGCGCCCGAGAATTGCCGTTGAGAATCGGTTGCCGGAGTTTATTGAGGAAGCGCTAAGAACAGGCAACGTTCCCAGCGGATTGATGGATCTTCTGCGCCGCATGCCTGTGGCGGCGTCTGATCACTTGGCCGGACGGTTCAGCCGCTCGGGTTTTCGTGATGATTGCGATTTATTAATCTCCATGATGCAGGTTTTGGGTCCGGAAGGTCTGCAACATCTGCGCGAGCAGCTCTGCAAGGGCGGCCCCGCGGAGGCCATTGACGCGATCGGTCTCTTGATGCGCATGGACGCGAGCATCGTGGAAGAAGTGCTTCCGGGAAGAATGTCTGAATGGAAGCGCTCCACACACGACAGAATCGTGAGGCAAATTTCCTCCAGCGGTGCGGCTGATCGGGGTCGCTTGCTGCTTAGACTTTTTGATGAGCTGGACGGTTTGGTCCGTCCGCTGGCGCTCGATGAGGTCGGAATGAGCGGCGAACAGCTGTCTGACATGCGCTTATTGCGGCTGGCGGAGGGCGACCTGCCCGCGGGCGGTACCGAGTATCTGCAACTTAAGGCTATCGAAGCGCTTGGCCGTCTGCGTACCTCCGGCGCGGAGTCTGTTCTGCGTAAGATTGCCGAGGCGCGCAAGGCATTTCGCTGGGCCAACGCTAATGAGTTGAGACTTGTGGCCTCGCAAGCGATGGAGAAAATTGACCCGGAATGGGTACGCCAGTTTATTCCGAAAAGCGGCCTAAGCATTGCAGAACTTTCGATTGAGCCACTCGACGCAGATCCAAATTCTCCGGCGATTAGGCAGCGACGTTATCCGCGCTTGCGCCTGGAACATGCGGTGTCCGGGATGACCACGAATTTGAAGGAAAACTGGAAACTGGATATACCGGAAATGACTTTGAGCGGCGGCGTCGCGATTTGCGAGCAGAGCCTGCACCCCGGCAGCGTGGTGGGAATGAAACTGAACACCGGCAAAAGGGCATTGAAAGCGCAAACCATCGTTCGCGATGCCAACACGCAAGCACGCGCCTTCGAAGTGGTGGATATGGATCTTGAGGAACGAGCCAAATTACGAAGGCTTCTCGTTCAATTGGGAAGTGTTCAAAAGCAGTCTACGCCACAGGAACGGACTCGTCGCTCTACGCGCACAATCACCATCACCAACCAGAGCTAAGACCTGGCCGCGATGATGGCCGCGTGATCGAACTAGCGGGCCTTAACGATCTCAGTCGCGTGTGTTTCTTCACGCTGCTTCAGCATTCTCAGGCGCAGACCCAACGCAGTAGCGTCGTCACACTCGTTAAACATAGGACGAAAGCAATTCTGAAATCGCATTTCAGAGTAAGGCCCGCAATTCCGCACATTGCACCGTGTACACCGTTATTGCAATTCTTCGCGGAAGGCAGCCCTGCGCCATCAAAAAATCATTAGAAATTACCTTTTTAAGATTTTCGACAGGTTGGACGTTTCCACGCGCGTCGAATTAGTACGTTATTGCTTGCAGGAAAGACAAAGCAGTAATCCGGATTCGACGCCCGACGTCATGGCTATATTCGCACCTAAGCCATTCGAGCTCTTGGACAGTGTTCTAGGAGTTTCCAGCGCCGATCGGCTAAATCGCGGGAGCTTGCATCCTACACGGTAGACAAGCCGAACCTCGCACGTTAAAGTAATTCTGAATTGTCCCCGCGACTCACGACGAAAATATTTCCGCTGCTATTCATCCTTCTTTTATCCATTGCCGGTGACGTGCAAACCAGCAAACCTCGCGCGCCAGTGCCTATCTTCGTGGACCTTGCTGCCCGCGCCGGCCTTAGCGTCTCTCATATCGCCTCGCCCGAGAAAAAATACATCGTGGAATCCATGAGCGGCGGCGTTGGCTTCATCGACTGCGACAACAGCGGCACGCTCTCCGCCTTAGTGGTCAACGGTTCCACGGTTGATCGCTACAAACACGGCGGGGATCCCATGGTCACCCTTTACCATCAATCCGCCCCGCTAAAATTTCAGGACATCACCAAACAAGCCGGCCTGACGCGCAAAGGCTGGGGCATGGGCGTCGCCGTCGCCGATTTCGACAACGATGGCTTGCCCGACATATTCGTCACCGGCTACGGAGGAAACGCTCTCTACCGGAACCGCGGCAATTGCACTTTCGAAGATGTTACCGAAAAAGCCGGCGTGCGCGGCAGCGGTTTCATGACCGGCGCAGCCTGGGCTGATTATGATAAAGACGGCTTTGTCGATATTTTCGTCGCCCGCTACGTGCACCTAGATCTCGACAATGTCGCCGCGTTCGGCACCTGCAAATTTCGCGGCATAGTCGTGCAGTGTGGCCCGTGGGGCATGATTGGAGAAACCGACTTGCTCTATCACAATCGCGGCGACGGCACGTTCGAAGAAGTTTCGAAAAAAGCCGGTGTTGACGATCCCAACGCCTATTACGGCCTGGGCGTGGTCTGGGGCGATTACGATAACGACGGATGGCCTGACCTATACGTCGCCAACGATGCCGGTCCAAATTATCTTTACCACAACAATCACAACGGCACGTTCACCGATGTAGGCATGCAATCTGGCACCGCCCTAAGCGCCGAAGGCGACGCAGAAGGCTCCATGGGCGTGGACTTTGGCGATTACGACCACGACGGCCGCCTCGATATTTTCGTCACTAATTTCATGGATCAGGAAGATAACCTCTACCACAATCTCGCCGCCACGGGCTTTGATGAAGTCAGTTGGAAAGCAGGAGTGGCCGCGTCCAGCTATCCTTACGTGAAATGGGGCACCGGTTTTTTTGATTTCGATAACGATGGCTGGGTGGATTTATTCGTCGCTAACGGACACGTGTATCCGCAAATGGATTCCCTGGAATCCGGTGCGCGTTATCGCGAACCGCTTCTGCTGCACATGAATAATCACGACGGCACATTCACCGATTCCGCCGCCGCCGCCGGTCTCAATGCGATTCCCCTGGCCTCCCGCCGTGGTGCAGCATTTGCCGACGTCGCCAACGACGGAAACATCGATGTCTTATTGCTGAACGTAGGCGAACCACCCTCGCTGCTGATGAATCATGGTGTTCCCGGGAATCACCGCGTGGAATTTAAACTGGTTGGCAGCAAGAGCAATCGTGCGGCAGTTGGCGCACGCGTCACCGTGCGCGCCGGCAAGCTTGTGCAATTCAACGAAGTCCGCGGAGGCGCAAGCTATCTCTCGCAAAACGACCTGCGCTTGCATTTTGGATTAGGAAAGGAATTCAAGCTGGATTCCATAGAAATCCAATGGCCCAGCGGAGTAGTAGAAAAATTGCAAAATGTCGCGGCCGACAATATTTACACGCTGACAGAAGGGCAGGGAATTCGCTCTAGCAAACCCCTGCCCGCGCCGTAATTTTGTCAGAACAGCAGCTTTAGACCGAACTGCAAAATTCGCGGATTATGCGCGGCCTCCGGCTGCAAGAAACCGTTCCCAAGGCACGCAGGATCCGCAGCGGAGTTGTTCGCTCCTCCATAACAGGATATCGAATTGTACGCAACGCCACCGCTTCCCGTCGTGCTTGCGGTCCCGTTGTTACTCGCCCATTGCGTGTGATTGAAAACGTTAAATGCTTCGGCTCGGAACTGCATCGAAATAGATTCGTGAATAGCGAAGTTCTTAAACAGCGCCATGTCAAAGTTCAAGCGGCTGGGATTATTCAGGAGGTTTCTGCCCGAGTCGCCAAAGGTTAAGCCCATCGGCGCTTCAAACGCAGCAGGGTTATAAAGCAGCGGGCCCGAGCCAGGGGCCAATGCGGCAATGGCAGCCGCCGAGGGCTTGCTATAGGGACTCACGCCAGGCACTAGGTCAGCGTAAGAGCCGTTGGTTCCCACGCCGTTCGCTACCCCCGCATTGTCTCCGAATATCCCGTTTAGGACACTGAAAGGCTGCCCGGTATTGAATGACGTGATGCCCGAATATTCCCATCCACTAAGCGCCACTTTCTTCCATCCGCTTTTCCACGGTGAAGGAAGACTGTAAATGTAACTGAAGGTCAGAATGTGGCGTTCATCGAAGTTTGAAGTCGCCCGGTTCGCCGCCAAGTCATAGGAATTTACAAAGTTCTGATCCGCCAAGTCAGATGAATCGTCGATCGAATGGCTGTAGGTGTACGACAATGAAACCACCAAGGGAGCAATCGTCCGCCGGATGGAAACTTGTAATGAGTTGTAACTTGAATCTGCCCCATAGTACTTGCGAGTTATCGTTCCATAGCCAACAAAAGGCCGGAACGGCGATGGATCATTTCCACAAGCAGTTCCAAGGTTAATCGCGGCTTGTCCAGTCAGGCCCCTACCATTCACACTGAGCGTGTTGCAATTTGTGTTTACCACCTGCCCCGTACTATCTAATGCAGGGTTAGCAGGACTGGCTTGGTCCTGTACCACGATGGGCTCCCCAGGGTTGTAAGGATTTGCGCCAAGGGGTGTCGGGAATAACTGGTTCTGGTCCACGTTCAGTGCCAGATGGGTTCCTTTGCTGCCCACGTATCCCACCTGCAGCACTGTGTTTTTCAGCACCTCTCGTTCGACGCTTAGATTCCACTGCTGCATGTACGGCCATACGGCATGGGTTGGGATCGCAACTATGCTAAGGGGGTAAGCCAATGCTCCGCTCCCTCCGATACATGTATAACCAGTTGGCTGTGTACAACCATTAATTCCAGGCGCGATATTGGGCTGCTGAGGATTCAGCACGAACGGCGGACTTCCTTCCAACGATTCACTGTTACCCTCGTTCCCGTTTCCATGATCGAAGAAAATTCCGTAACCTCCTCGCAAGGACGTCTTTCCGTCTCCAAAAATATCCCAGGCGAAACCAACTCTTGGCGCTGGATTAAATAAATGTCCTTTCATACATCCGCGTGGAACTCCCGGAGCTCCGCACTGAACAAGTCCGTTGTACAAAAACTGAGCATCGGCGGGGTTTGTAGGAGAAAGGAAAGCTCCCGTAGTTGGGTTTACTAAGGCCCCCGATCCCGCCGGATCGAGCGCCGGCGCATTAGCCGGATTGAATACTGACGGTTCAAAGTTGTAGGTATTCTTCTCTTTTTCGTAGTACGTGCCGAACAGGCTCAAGCGCAACCCGATATTCAAAGTCAGCCGAGGCGTAACGTGAAAGTCGTCTTGAATGTACGGCTCCACGAATTGGTACCGGCTGTAATATTTGGGCTCGAGATTTGCCTGCGAAAATGTTGAAATCCTTCCAAGCAGCAAGTCCGCAAACGCATTACCCGTCGTGACGTTCGTGTTTGTAGCATCGAAGCTAAGCGAGCCTTGAAGTCCAATGCCGGAAAACTCATTTTTCTGCGCAATCACCACGTAAGCGCCGAATTGCAAGGTGTGTTTCCCCAGGATTTTGGTCACATTGTCCCGAATCGTGTAGGTCGGGTTTGCGTTACTCCACGGTTCATCGGAAGGGTCGGCCGTGAATGTGTACGCTTGATTGCCGCTCACGCTAACGGTCGGCAGCTTTCCGCCAAACTCAGGAAAAATACCGGTCATCGTCATGGTTGGTGGGCGCTCGAACGGACCTTCATTGGTTAGGAAAATGTGGTCAGCGGTATAACTGAATACAAATTCGTTCACCAGGGTCGGCGAAGCCGTATAAACCAGCCGTGCAACCGCACTGGTCGTGGGCCCCACAAACTTTGTCGAAATTCCGGGCAACGTTGCGTTGGACCACAAGGTAGTCGGGGTCACCGTGTTCCAGGAGTCGTGAATGTAATGGAACATCCCGCGCAACTTCGGCGTGAAGTTCTGGTCCACGCGGAGGAGTTCTTCGCGCCAGAAGGTAGGCTGTATGATGTCGGCGTTGTAGCAGGCGTTAATTGTCGAAGGGCAGCCAGTTGTGCTATTCGGAGCGGGGATCTCGGCGAGAATGGCCGTCGCGTTAGGATCCAGCGGCTGTGGAATTTGCGTTCCACCGCCGGGCAAATTCGGGCAGTCCGGATGCGGACCCGTCGGGCAAACGTCGCTGAAATTCCCCATGCGTTCCTGATTGGAAGGAACCGGGATGTTAAACGTGTTGGGAATGCGCTCCAGCCGCCATTCCTGCGACCAGAAAAAGAAAGTCTTGCTCTTATCCGCGTTGTAGTGCCCTGGAATGTAAACCGGCCCGCCGATCGTATATCCAAAATCGTTCTTCTTGTATTCTGGAACCGGCCCTGGGGCATCAAAGTAATTTCGTGCGTTAAAAATATTGTTGCGCACGAATTCATACACGTCGCCGTGGAAGGCATTCGTTCCAGACTTCAGTTCTGTTTCCACTGTCCCCGACGCGTTGCGTCCGTATTCCGCGCCATAATTGGAAGTCAGCACGCGCACTTCGGCGATGGAATCAATACTCGGAAAAACGTTCAGCGAGTTGTTGCTGCCGTTGTCCATGTCGTCGCCGCCGTCCACTTCCCAGTTGTTGTTTTCGCCACGGCCGCCGTTCACCGAAAAGATCGTATTGCCGGCGATTCCAACCGTCCCTTCATCCTGTCCCGTCTGATTATTCACTCCTGGTGTCAACGTGATCAGTTGCGCAAAATCGCGCCCATTCAACTGTAGTTGCGTGATTTCAGTCCCCGTGACTACGCCGCCCACCTGCGCTGATTCGGTCTCCACTTGGGCCAGGCCCGTGCCCACGACCGTGACTTCGCTTGTGACCGTTCCAATCTCGAGTGTTACGTCCACCTTCGCCGTCTGGCCTACGCGTAAGTTCACGCCCTTGGCCTCATACTTCTTGAATCCTTTTGCGTCGACCGTAATGTCGTAAGGCCCGGCGGTCAGATAGGGAGTGACCCAGCTTCCATCGGTGTTCGTTGTCACCGTCTTGTTCACGCCGACGGTCTGATTGCTGACCGTTACATCCGCTCCCACCACCACCGCTCCCGTGCTGTCGTGGACTGTCCCAGTAAACGTCCCAGTGTCCTGCGCGAACACCGCGCCCGCCGCGCACAGGATGAAAACGGATATGCAGAAAGCGATGCGGATAAGTTTCATTGCCATCTCCGTTGGGCCAAGATCAAGAAGGTGTACGTCTGCAATCCGTCCGCTCGCAACGCGCGATTTCGGACGCCTTTGAAAAGAGAAGATACTCCAAAAACTCGCTGGAAGAGTCCTGAAAATGTGCCTGGGCACCCCACCCACGCCTTTTATTAAATTTATTAAAACGAATTAAATATTCATAGCCCTCCCATGTCAAGCGAAAAAACGCGAGGCTCTATTGCGCAAGCCATGGCCCTAGCTCCCGCAGCAGGCCGTGTGTCAGGCAGAAGTAATAGGAGGTCTAGACGGCGCAGCAAGGGCCAATGTATATAATGCGCGCGTCACTTTCGGGAGGAACGGTCATGAGATCGATTGCGACCCCTGTTGCCTTGATAGCGCTGCCCATCTCTCTATGGTTTGGGTGGTATGCACAACGCAGCCAAACTGTTGTTGCGGTCCAGGAACGTGCCGCCGTTAAAGCCACTCGCCTTTACACGGGCGCCGACGGGCTCAGTCACGTCGAACAGGTCGATGTGAAATTTTTTCCTGTAACCGGAGCGCCGCCAACCCTAGAGGAATCCGAGCACATGAAGACCACCAAAGCGTACGTGGTACGTTTGGCTCCCGGCTTTTTTGAGGATTGGCACAACGCGGACGTGCGCCGCTACGTGATACCAATCAGTGGCCGCGCAGAAATCGAACTAGCTGCCGACGAAAAGCTTTCACCGGAGCCCGGACGAATTTATCTTGCCGAAGATCTCACCGGCAAAGGCCATACTTTCCGCGTGGTAGGCGCGAACGACTGGGTCGCCCTGTTCGTCGACTTCGCCCAGTAGTCGAATGTGCCCCAGCGCGTCAACAGATTCTGCATCCCATCAATCTCAACAAATTTATTTCGTTCGTCCACCGAATATATTGTTCTGGCCGCCATCATGTCACTGCGAGTTGGAATTGCTCATGCCTGTTGCGATACGATTGAACTGTATTACGTTCAGCGCAAAGGCGAAAATACTTGGATACGTTTGCTCGAAACTTGCGCTACACCTTCCGGATGCTGACGCGGACGCCCGGTTTCACGGTCCTAGCAATTGTCACGCTCGCGCTTGGAATCGGCGCGAATACAGCGATCTTCACGGTCGCCAATTCCGTCTTGCTCCGGCCGCTTGCTTACAAAGATCCCGGCCAATTAGTTCGTATTAGCACCAAACGCGACGGCACTTGCTGCATCTCGCTCCCGTATTTCAAGCTGCTATCCGATACGAATCACTCTTTTTCCGGCGTAACGGCGTATCAATTCGAAACCGTCAACCTGGATGGTCGCGAAGGCCCCGAGCAGGTCGACGCCGAGCGCGTCACCGGGAATTTTCTCGGAGTTCTCGGGGTGAAGCCTCTTGCCGGTCGTAGCTTCACAAGCGAGGAAGATCAGCCCGGCGGCAGTCAAGTCGTGATGATCGGATACGAATTGGCTACGCGGCTTTTCAGCAACGCACAAAGCGCCGTCGGCCAGCACCTGGCGCTCGATTCCAAGGACTACACGATTGTCGGCGTTCTTCCTCCGAAGTTCGGCGTGCGCTTGCTCGGCCGCCAACCTGAAATTTGGATCACTCAGCTCATCGACTTCAGCATGACCACGCCCGCTCGCGTGAATATCGGCGGCATGTATTACGAAGCTATCGGCCGCTTGCGTCCGGGAGTCACGCCCTCGCAGGCCCAAGCCGAAAGCGAAGTGATCTTCCAGCAATACAAACAGGATAAGCCGGGCAATTTTGACGCGACTTCGGATGTGGCCATGACCGTCGGCGACCTTCAAGCGAATCTGGTTGCTAACGTCCGTCCGACGCTTCTGATTCTTTCGGCCGCCGTCGGCTTCGTGCTCTTAATCGCGTGCGCCAATGTGGCCGGCCTTCTACTTTTTCGGGCGATCGTGCGACGAAAAGAATTCGCCGTTCGCAGCGCTCTGGGAGCGCCTCGCGGTGCCATGGTTCGCCAGCTTCTGACCGAGAGCGTGCTGTTGGCCGTGCTGAGCGGCGGCTTGGGAGTTTTGTTCGGTCTTCTCGGCACCAAGTTCCTTGCCACATTCACGCAAACGAACCTCCCTCAAGTGGCCGATGTGCCCATGGATTTGCGTGTGCTTGTTTTCACTCTGGCAATTTCCGTGATCAGCGGAATATTGTTCGGACTTACGCCGGCCCTTCAGCTATCCCATCCTAATCTCGCGGGGATGTTATCTGACGAAGGCCGTGGGTTCGCCGGAAACCGCGGGCGAAATCGCGCGCGCAGCATACTCGTTGCGGCGCAAGTTGCGCTTTCGATGGTGTTGCTGATCGGTTGCGGCCTGTTGATACGTAGTTTTGTGCATCTCCGTACGGTGGACCCGGGATTCGACGCGAAGAACACGCTCACCGCGCAGACATTTCTGTCGCCAGCTAGTTATCCAGATCAACCCACGCGCATCGCTTTCTATCAGAACGTGCTCCAGCGTTTGCAATCGATTCCGGGAGTGCCAGCTGCGGCCATCTCCAGCGCGCTACCTGTTTTCCCAACACACGGGACGCCCGCTCGCTTTGAAGGTGAGCCGGAAGTGGAACTCGGCCGTCGCACAGTTGTCCTGATCGAATCGATTAGCCCCGATTATCCTAAAGCGATGGGCGTACCTCTGATCCAAGGCCGCGCTTTCGTTGCAAGCGATGATGCAACTTCAGCCCCGGTTGTAATGTTGAACCAAGCCGCGGTACATCGCTTCTGGCCCAACCAGAATCCCATTGGCAGACTAGTTTGGGTTGGCAGAATGCCTGCCAGCCAGGTCGTCGGCGTGCTCGGAGATATTAAGAACGATAGTCTCGCCACTGCGTCTCAACCTGAAGTTTTTCTGCCGTATGCGCAGCTCGCATCGTCCACGCTATACATCACTCTGCGCACCACCGTGGATCCCCACACCGTAGCATCCGCCCTGCGCGCCCAAATCGTTGCCGTGAATCGCGGCCAGCCAATCACTGACATTCAGACGATGCAGGAACGCCTAGAAACAGCCAGCGCACAAACGCGTTCGATGATGTTGTTGATCGGAATATTTTCGGCGATGGCTTTGATTCTTGCTGTGGTGGGAATCTACGGTGTGATCGCTTTTTCCGTCGCGCAGAGGACCCCGGAGTTGGGCATTCGCATCGCTTTAGGCGCGTCTAGTGCCGATATTTTTAGACTCGTAATCGGAAACGGGCTCAGGCTAGCCGTCGCCGGAATCGCTATAGGCCTCGCGGCCTCATTCGCTCTCACCCGACTAATGGTCAGCCTCTTGTTTCAGACTAGCGCAACCGATCCAATTACCTTTGTGGGAAGCGCCATCGCTTTCGCCGCCGTTGCGGTGCTAGCCAGTTACTTACCGGCGCGGCGCGCGATGCGCATCAATCCTACTGACGCTCTCCGCTCCGCATAACAGCCCAGCTTACGGCAGCTTTGCGTACTCGGCTTTGGCTTGCTTCAGGATAGGAACGTCCGAGTCCGCGTCTTTCCACACCGCAAAAAAATCCTGATACGCAGCGCGCGCCTTTCCTGCATCGCCCGCCATTGCATATGCGCGCCCCAAACCCAAATGCGCCAGCGAGGCAACCACGGAATTTTGCACAACTCCCCGATGGTCCAAAATTTTCTGAAATTCCGCCGCCGCTTCATTGCCCTTATGCAGCATCAGATAAACTTCGCCGCGCTCATAAGCCGCGTTAAGCCTTTTTCCATTGGCAAGATCGTAAGGAAGAACCGGTTGCAGGATTTCCACTGCTTTGCCTGCGTTGTTGCGATCCAACTCAATAGCCGCCCGAATGGTTGGAAGGTCGTACAAATTCTCCATGCCACCGGGCCGCTCCTTGGCCACCTCGTCTGCAAGCGACTCGGCGCGAGCCGCATCTCCCGCGAGCGCCAGCGCGGTCGCTGCCGGTACTTTCACACCTATTGACGAGTCAATCCCCAGCGCTGCTGCGGCGTCCTTCCGGGCTTCAGCCGCATCGCCTACAAAAGCTTCCAGCATCGCCTGCAACGCCATTGTAGAAGCCGCAGATTCCTTCCTGCCTACGCTTTCCGCAGATGTAACCGAACGTTGAAATAACGCTCGGGCTTTTTCCATATGGCCGTAGGAAGTTTCTGTAGTCGCTTCGATAGCGAACCCGGTCGGAGCTATTACCGGCGAAAAGTTCTCGATCCACGACACTTCGTGGGACATCGCGGACGCGTCGTTCTGCAAATATGCAACCAAGTACAAAGCGACATGCAGGTTTGGGACGTCCAGCTTCTGTGCAATCGCTTGGTTGGCCGTCGCTTTGGCCTCGTCCAAGCGGCCGAGTCCCAAATAAACCAAAGAAACTTGATACCAGTTGATACTCTCGTCAGGAGAGAGCCGGTGCCCTTCCAGCGCTTCCGGCAACGCCTTTTCCCATTGACCCAGAGAGGTGTACGCTACGGCAAGGTTTCCATGTGGAATCGAATCGCGCGGATAGGTCTGCGTCCAGAGCTGGTAAACCTGTATGGTCTTTTCAGAATCCCCGGTCACATTATTGTAGTAGTGCGAATCGATGTAAAACCTTTCAACCTCGCTGACGCGCTCTCGTAAATCGTGGGCCTTCTTGGTGTGCTCGGCTCCGATTTCCTTTTCACCTAGATTGCTCTCCACTTGACCCAGCACCGCATAAGCCATGGCGAAATTCGGATCCAGCGTGACCGCCTGCTTGAAGAAAGGCGCCGCCACATCTTCCCCTTTATTCGCACGCGCTTGCATTCCCAGGCTGAAAGCCTTCAGCGCCTCCAGCGAAGGCGTGGTGGCTTCCGCGATCGGCGTGTTGTATTTCTGAATCGAAGCCAGAGATTCGCCAAGCTTTCCGCGCATCTCCTCAGCTACTTTGCCCAGCGCGCTCAGCACCTGATTTTTGTCGGTCGCTTCCGTTTGTGTCGTAGCCAGTGTCTCGCCGGAAGCGCAGTTCACCGCGTTCAGTATTAAGTTGTAGGTGTTGCCAATCTGCGCGATCGATCCATCCAGCACCGCCGCGCTCTGCGTTCGCTGGCAAACTTGCCGCGCCAAATCATTCGTCAAACGAGTCGTAGGCTGCTGCCCCATGAACTTAAGCTGCTGCCGTATCTGTTGCTCCGAAAGAATGTTCAGGAAAGGTGATTGCGCGAGCTGCGCCGCCAGCCCCTGCCGAAGCGCGTCGTCAAACACCGGATCGCCGGTCGTGTTGGTGAAGTCCGAGAGAACAATAGAACCTTTCCCTGTGAACTTCGGCGCGCGATGCAGAAACAAATACCCGCCAATAGCGAGCGCTGCAATCAGAATAATCGTGCCCAGCAAAATCGGCCACCGCCGGCTAGGCGTGGCAATCGCCGATACTTTGGTTGTATCGGCCAATACCGTGCCGCTCGCGCCCATCGCGGGAATTGTGGCAGCGCTGATCGCGCTCGGCGGAGTCGCAACCGCAAGCGCAGGCGTCCCACTCATCGGCGTTTGTTGATACACAGCAGCTTCGCGAGCCGCGCCTGATGACGACGTCGGCATTACCGCCGCCGAAATCCTGCTTGAGTCCGTATCCCGCTTCAGCCGCGCCAGATCCGTGCGCAACTCCGCCGCGTGTTGATAACGCATGCGCCGGTCTTTCTCCAGGGCCTTCGAAATCACTTCTTCAAGCCGCGGCGGAATATCCGGATTCAAACGCACCGCCGGCACTGGCGCCTTTTCCAGAATGGAGTTGAAAATCACGGCCGTGGTATCGCCGCGGAAGGGAAGCGCGCCCGTAGCCATTTCGTACAGCACCGCGCCAAAACTGAAAAGGTCGCTGCGCGCATCCAGCACTTCGCCACGCGCCTGTTCCGGGGACATATACGCCACCGTGCCCAAAGTCATTCCCGGACTGGTGAGATGCTCCTGGTCCACCGTCTGGTCCGCGTCTTTCGTCGCGAACGCGCTCGTCGCTCCGTCAAGATGCAGGGATTGCTTTGCCAAACCAAAATCCAGAACCTTGGCATGCCCGCGCTGCGTCACAAATAAATTTGCGGGCTTGATGTCGCGATGCACGATGCCCTTTTCGTGCGCCGCATCCAACGCGTCCGCTACCTCCACGCCAAGCTCAAGCAGCAAATCGATGGGCATTGGTTTGCTACCGATGCGATGCTTCAGCGTCTGCCCCTGCAACAGCTCCATCACGATGAAGAATCGCCCGTCCTGCTGACCAATTTCGTGAATCGTGCAAATGTTCGGATGATTCAGCGCCGAGGCAGCGCGAGCCTCGCGCTGAAACCGTTCCAGCGCGTAAGGATCGCGTGCCAGATCTTCCGGCAGAAATTTCAGGGCCACACGTCGGCCCAGGCTGGTGTCTTCGGCCTCATACACCACGCCCATGCCTCCGCCGCCAAGTTTTTCCAGGATTCTGTAATGCGAAACGGTTTGCCCGACGAGCGAATCCGCCATTGTGGCGCCTATCTTAGGGGCTCAACCTCGGGGAGTCAACGGAGACGCACTCATTGTCGCCGCAAAATGAGAATGTCCGGTTTGTGCAAAGTAGAAATGTCCGCTTTCATGGATGGCCGAGGCCCCATGGAAACGGAGCGAATCACTTTGAGCCAACGAGAACGGGATCGATTGAAAGTGTTGCACGAGGTACAGCAGAAGCAGTTGACGCAGGTAGCAGCGGCCGAGCGGTTGAAAGTAAGCGACCGCCACGTGCGGCGAATGCTGCTGCGCCTGCGCGAGTGCGGAGATCGCTCCTTGGTTCACGGACTTCGCGGCCGGCCTTCGAACCGCAAGCTGGCGGCCCGCTTGGAGCAGAAGGTTCTGGCGCGCCTGCGCCAGCGTTATGCCGATTTCGGTCCCACCTTGGCCGCTGAACACCTGGCCCAGGAGGGTTTTTCGGTGAGCCGGGAGACGCTGCGGAAGTGGATGACCCAGGCGACCTTGTGGCGCCCGCGCTCGCAGCGCGTCAAAACGATCCACGTATGGCGAGAGCGCCGAGCCCGCTTCGGGGAGTTGGTGATGCAGGACAGCTCCCCATTCCGCTGGCTAGAGGAGCGCGGTCCGGCCTGCCAGCTCATCGCCCTGATTGACGATGCCACCAGTCGCATGTGGGGACGGTTCACCGCGCAGGACACCACCGAAGAGAACTTACGAACGCTGCAGGGATGGTTACGACGCTATGGACGTCCTTTGGCTCATTACACCGATAAAGCCAGCATTTTTCGAAAGGCCGGCCCGCAGCCGCTTCCCGAACAACTGCGGGGAGATCCGTTGCGAACGCAGTTCGGGCGAGCGTTGCACGAACTGGGAATCGAATGGATCGCGGCCCACAGTCCGCAAGCGAAAGGGCGTATCGAGAGACTGTTTGAAACTCTGCAGGATCGTCTGGTGAAGGAGATGCGGCTGGCGGGAATCGAAAGCATCGCGGCCGCGAATCACTTCTTGGAGCTGCGCTTTGTTCCCGAGACTCTACATCAAGTCTTCGTGTAGTCTGCGTGCTGGTCGTCAAAGCGGGTTTTCCGTTGGGCGTCTCCGGCGAGTAAGAATGAGGCGTAGTAATAACCATAGGGAAGTACGTGCGCTCCGCCATCGATTAGCTCTTTCTTCAGGCGCTCATGAAGTTCGGGCAGTTCCGACCAATGCACCTTCGGATTGTCGTGATGTTCCAGGTGGTATCCGATATTGAACATGGTCATGTTGAAAAATTTAAGTAGAAAAATGTTGGAGTGGCTCACCGGCCTCTCCGGCGTCTTTCGAATGCAGCCCACGTGTTGCACGTACATCCCCGGTCCCATCACCCATACGTTGCCGAACCACTGCGGCAGCACCCACAGCCACATCGCCATGATCGGATCGATACAGAAAGGAATTGACCAAAGCGCGGCGAAGATGGCGAATTCAGAAAGCGCTTTCCGCCGCAGAGTCGGGTGCGAAATCAATTCCTTGCGCAGGTGGACCATGTACCGCCATGGCCAATGCTCCAGCACGTAGCGTTGAAAGCTCTCAAAACTTCCGTCGGCGTTCCGTTGAGGAAGAGTCCAATCTTCGTTGCCGAGCAATTTGGCATGATGAACCGTGTGGGTGTATTCCCAAAAGAACGATGGCCAAGCGCCCGAAAATGTCCAGAATCTGCCGAACCATCGGTTCATGAAAGGCGAAGTAAAAATCCGACGGTGCGAATGGTTGTGAAAGTTAACGCCAACATTTATTCCCGAAATCCACCCCAGCAAAATCGCCGAAGTTGCCACAAAGGCCGCGCGGGACCACTGACCCGTGATGCCCACAAGCTTGGGATGTTTGTAAAACCAGAACGCGCTTGCATACGCGACCAGACAAGCTAAATGAAAGATCACGCAGTGCAGGTCTTGCGGATGAGCGAGAATATGCCAGCGGTCAGACTCTGCGGGAGCCGCGCCTCCGTCTGGACTCACACATACCTCATTGCAGTAACGAACGCCAGGACCGTGATTCCCAAGCTCACCCAAGGTCCCCAAAGCATCGCTCCGGCGATAATGGCAATTGCAAAAAACGGGCAGAATGATCGGCCCATCACAAGCCCAGCATTCGACACAAACGTGCGTGCTCGGCGCTTCATCTGGCCCTCTTTTCTTTAAGAATTAGTTTCGTATTGCGCGACAATTTCGAGCGAGATAGAACTGTCGAGTCCCATGTCTCATAAGCGGTTAGCTCCAGTTCCCAAGCTGACCGATGCACTCGGCAGAGTTTTCCCGGGCGACAGTTTCACTTTGAAGTTCCCGATGATCATCTGAACATGCTGCTACCAAGCCAGCCGAAAAACTGTCCTATAGAAGACACTTTTCGAATGTGGTGCGGGT
This sequence comes from uncultured Acidobacteriota bacterium, assembly GCA_963714785.1. Taxonomy (GTDB): domain Bacteria; phylum Acidobacteriota; class Terriglobia; order Acidiferrales; family UBA7541; genus Palsa-295. The sequence continues at coordinate 224,135 of CAVQQE010000008.1, read as the reverse complement.
GAACTGTCCACCAGCATGAAAACCGCTAATCTGCTGGTCGAAAGCTGGTGACACATTACCAGCTACAATCCGCAAAAGTCCACCGCCTCGTACCCTTGTATTCACACTTCCAACTTCCTATCATTGGCGCGATGAAAATTTGGTTTAGTATCGACGGTGATCGAATCAGGCCGCAGCAGCCTCAAACCGTTTGTTCCGCTGAACCGGAAGAGCGGCTTCCGCGTTATTCGTTAACGGAGCCGCTAGCTCCCATGGCTTCCTGCCATCAACGGTCTCGCCGGAGTTGCCGGGCTGCCTCCAACCTTCTTCCGCAAAGCGACGTCAGCGAAGGTTCCGCTCTGCAGAATGGTATTTCTGCCCGGTTCTGGGCTAAAAGTAGAAACTACAGAAAACAAACCATTAAGCCCTTTCTACCCGGGGTCACAACCTGATGCATCGCCCAACTCCACTCGACACTTTCTCGGGGTCCGCGCCCGCGTTTCTTCGCATTTCCAGCAAATTCATGGCTGTGCTCTTACTCCTCTCGATTGCTGCTATAACTCCGCTCGCGGCGCAAGAACTGAGCATCCCCGAACTATTCGGGAGCGGAGAAGCCGCCCTGCGCGCCGGCAATCTGGACCAAGCCGAATCTTCCTTCCAACAGGTTCTCGCACAAGACCCCAACTCCGCCGGCGCCTACGCGAATCTGGGCGTCATCGCCATGCGCCGCCAGAATTGGCCGGCCGCTCTCGACCTGCTGCGCACAGCCGAACACCTTGCGCCCAACGTCGCCGGAATACGCCTCAACATCGGCTTGGTTTACTATCGCCAGAACGAATTTCATTCCGCAATTGCGCCGTTTGAATCCGTCGTGCGGGATCAGCCGAAATCGCTGCAAGCCCGTTATCTCCTCGGCCTCTGCTATTTCTTCACCGACAGATACGCCGACGCAGTCCACGCCCTACAGGATTTGTGGCCGCAGGAATCGAATGACTTGAACTATCTCTACGTCCTTGGAAACGCAGCCGACAAAGCAGGGAACTCGGAGCTGCAAGATCGCGCTCTCAGTCGCTTCGTCGAATTGGGACAGAACACCGCCGAATATCACATGTTGATGGGCAAAGCTTTCTTGAACCGGGAGGAAAACGAGAAAGCGCTGGCGGAACTCGAGCAGGCCGCGAAATCCGATCCCAATCTCCCCTTTGTGCACTTCAATTTGGGACTCGTTTACCTGGCTCGCTTGGATTTCGACCGCGCCAAAGACCAATTTGAAAAGGACATCGCGCTGGAACCCGACGTGGCCTTCAACTACGACCGCCTCGGCCTCGTGTACATCTACCAACAGCAGGACGCCAAAGCCGAAGAAAATTTCCGCGAAGCTCTACGCCGCGATTCCCACCTATCGAGTTCGTATTTTGGTTTGGCGCGCGTTTACCAACACGAAAAGAAATTCGACCAAGCCCTAAGCGCAATTGATGCCGCTGTAAAAATCGATCCGGACAACCCGAACTATCACAATTTAAGAGGCCAAATCCTTTTGCGCGAAGGACACACCCAAGACGGACAGAGCGAACTCGCCAAAGCCACCACCCTGCTCAACGCGAGCCGCGCCCGCCGTCAAAGTGAGCTGAGCGGCGAAGCCCTCCCGCAGCCCGAATTGACTGCGCAACCCAAACCATGACGATATAGCGAGTTTTTATTGCGACTTCAAAAATCGCTCGACTTCGCGAGCGGTGGGCATCGAAGGCTGCGCTCCAACGCGCGTCACAGAAATTGCGGCAACCGCAGACGCGTACCGAGCAGCCTGCACCGGCGCTACTCCTCGCAGAAGGCTCACAGCAAATCCTGCGTTGAACGCGTCGCCTGCTGCAGTAGAGTCCACCGCCTTCACGGTGAAGGAAGGAATCATCTCCCGAGTTCCTCCGCCCGTGGCCAGGAAAACACCTTGCCAGCCCATCTTGATCAAAACGTTCTTCGGCCCGCGCTCCAAAAGCAAATCCGCGCAGCGCGCCGCTGTGGCGGGAGTAACCGACTCGTTCGCGCTAAGGCCGCAGAGAATGCGCGTCTCGGTCTCATTCGGCGTAATCCATGTGGTGCATTGCAGCAAACCTTTGGGGAGCTCTCTGGCTGGAGCGGGATCGAGCATCAACGGAATTTTATTCTTGTGAGCAAAGACCGCCAGCGTCTCCATGGTGATCAGCGGAATTTCCAGTTGCGTCAAAAACATCTCCGCCTTGCGCAACAGCGCGGCGGCCCGCGTTATATCTCTCGGTAGCAGCTTCCCATTCGCTCCCGGCACCACAACAATATTGTTCTGCCCGTCGTCGCCGATATTGATCAACGCCACGCCGGACGAGCCTTTCACCGTCCCGACCGCCTGTACGTTTACTCTCGCTTTGCGCAGCGCACCTTTCAGCGCCGAGCCAAATGAATCGTCGCCAACTTTTCCAACCATGCTCACTGGGTACCCAAGCCTGGCCACGCCAACAGCCTGGTTAGCCCCTTTCCCGCCATGGAAAGTTGAAAAGCTCCGGCCCGTGAGAGTTTCACCGGGTAACGGTACGCGTTCCGCGCTCCCAACGAGATCTAAATTTATGCTGCCAACAACAACGATGAGCTTACGCACTCGAAGCCATCCCGTTCGCGGCGATCGGAGAAGCGGCCAGAAAGATGCCCAGAGAAACATTCGGAGAGATGTTTGGAAGAATGATCATAGGGACACGCGGAACGATAAACCCGGGAATGGTGAGAAAATAGGTCACGCGCATGCCACCTTTCGTTATTTTTGTGTGTGGTCTGTGTCCGCTGCGACTTTTCCGGACGACGATCTGTAAACATACTGGAAATATCCGGTCACCAGGATCATGCCGACGATCCACCACGCCAACCCAACCCTCAATCCGTAGGCGCCCGCTTTCGCGTTACTTATGGTCAACGAATGCAGGCCATCGCGAGCGGGCAACACCATAGGATAAACGGTAAACACCACGCTGGTAAGCATTCCAGTGAGATATGCGCAAGATGCTAGGAAAGCCCGGCGCTCATCCCGCCTTCGCAACTCGAACTGCACTCCCACGAGACCAGCGATCGACGAAATCGGAAAAATGAAACCCCACGGCCATCTCGAGAAATTTGTGCGTAGCTGCGGCAGCACCGCGAATGTTACCGACGTCACTAAGATCGTGAGTGCTACAACAGCCCACCATGCTCCGTTCGCAAGACGTCCCGCTCGCTCGTTTACTGCGCCGCTCGTCTTCATGTGGACCCACAGCGACCCATGCATCATCAGCGCGAACAGTACCAGCACACCGACAAGCACGGTGTACCAATCCAGAATTCCCGTTTGTTCACTGAGGCGCCAGTTGGTCCACAATGGCTCGAAAAAATATCCGCTTCCGTCCAGTGGGACTCCGCGCACAACGTTGCCCAACGCAGCGCCATAAAAAATTGCAAGCAGTAAGCTCGATGCGCAAAACAAAAAATCCCACAGCGGGATCCAAACAGCGCTTTCAACGTGATTCCGGAACTCAATCGACGCTCCTCGCAAAATCAAAAGCCACAGAACGATCATTAGCGGCAGATAAAATCCGCTGAAGCTGGAAGCGTACAGAACCGGAAAAGCAAAGAACAATGTTCCACCGGCCGCTATAAGCCACACTTCATTTCCATCCCAAACCGGCCCAATACTTGCGAGCACTTGCCGCTTTTCTTCGTTCGTTTTCGCTACCAGCAGATGGATCGCTCCGGCGCCGAGGTCAAACCCATCCAGCAGAACATACACTGCGAGCATTATCGTGACCAGACAGAACCAGACTGTCTCCATAGCTCACTCCTCAATCTGCAGCAACGGCCAACGGTTGACGATTCGATCCTTCCGGCTCAGGGCCATGCTCGATCTCCCGGTAAACTAGAAAGAGAAATAAAATAGTCAGCAACGCATACATGCCCATGAACCCCAGCAGCGTAAACAAAGTGTTTCCGCTAGACACGCGTGGCGAGAAGCCCGTTGCCGTCCGCATCAATCCGTAGATGAGCCAGGGCTGCCGTCCGAGCTCCGCTGTCATCCAACCCGCGGTGTTTGCGATGTACGGCAGGGGCAAACAAAGCATCAAAATCCAAAGCATCCATCGTGACGAGTACAAACTTCCGCGCCACAGTAGAAATGCGGCGAGCACCAACACGGCAATAAAAATCGTGCCTAGTCCTACCATCACGTGATAGCTGTAATAAAGCAGCGGAATTTGGTCCGGCCACTGATCTTGCGCAAAACTATCGAGTCCTCTCACGTGCGCTTTCCATTTTCGATAAGTCAGAAAGCTCAACATGTTTGGCACGACCAGCGGATTATCCAGCTTGCGCGCGGGCACATCGGGTTGGCCCAAAATTGCAATCGGCGCACCGTCTTGTGTTTGAAATAATCCTTCCATGGCCGCCAGCGTCGGGGGCTGGAAGTCCGAAATCATTTTCCCCTGCATATCGCCCGTGGGGGCAAGCTGCAATATTGACGCGATAACTCCGACCAGCACTCCCGCTTTCACAAATGTTTTTCCATAAGACTCAAATCGCTTGGTCAGCAAATAGAAGGCGCCCACGGCAGCCATTACGAAGCATCCCGTTTGCACCGCGCCTAGCATGGTATGCGCGTATTGCCAGAGCGCCCATCTGTTCAACACTAATTTCCAGAAGCTCGACAGCAGAAACTCTCCGTGCGGTCCGCGCGAGTACCCCACGGGGTATTGCATCCAGGCATCGGTTGCCACAATCAGGTAGCCTGAGAGCCATGACCCGAGCCAAACAAAAAATCCCGCCCACCAATGGCCGACACGTCCCAGTCTTTTTTCTCCGAACAGAAATAAACCCAGAAAGCTCGACTCCAGAAAAAATGAAAAAACGCCCTCCATGGCCAGCGTCTGCCCGATCACTCCTCCGGCTGTCTTGGAAAACTCCGCCCAATTCGTCCCGAACTGAAATTCCATCGGAATTCCCGTTACCACGCCGAGCAGAAAATTAATGCCGAAGATTTTCGCCCAGAAACGCGCCGCGCGGTTGTAATGCTCATCGCCCGTGCGTAACGCCTTAGTCTTCAGATAAACCAATAGCAGTGCCAGGCCCATGGTGAGCTGTGGGAAGATGTAGTGGAACGTTATGGTAAAAGCGAAATGAACCCGATGTAATCCTAGGGAGCCCTGCATCGCCCTCACCTACTTCTCCACGCGGGTTTCAATCGCATGGAAGCTGTTCAAATCGCCCACCGGGGGCCAATATTTGTTCGAGATGCCAGAATACTACCTCAACATCATTCCTTGCCAGCCGCTCGGGGAAACCGGTAGGCTTTACCTACAGGGGGTTTCAGAATCGTATCCCTTGGGAGAATTATGATGTGCACAAAGAAGGCCCTGGCTTTTTTGCCGGTTTTGGTGATTGCGTTGTTGTTCTTCGCTCAGAGAAGCTACGCGCAAGAGACAAACTTTGATTGGCCGCGCGAAATTGATTCGTCCATCGGACAGATCATTCTGTACGAGCCGCAGCCTGATTCATTGGACGGCGACACGCTTAGTGCACGCGCCGCCATATCGCTGCAAAGACCGTCGGAAAAAGAGCCAGTGTTTGGCGCGTTGTGGTTCCGATCACAGGTAGCGGTGGATCGCGACGAGGGAACGGTCACATTTATCAATATCAAGGTCCTGCGCGTGAGGTTTCCGGACGCGGAAGCGGACGAAACTCAGAAATTCACAGATGTCGTGGAATCCGAGGTGCCGCAGTGGGAGTTGGTGATGTCCGTAAAGCAATTGCAGGAAGGTCTGGCCGCGAGCCAGCAGGAAGTTTCTTCCACCGAAAATCTAAAGAGCGATCCTCCACAAATTATTTTTTCTCAGACGCCCGCGGTGCTGGTGAGCTTTGATGGCGACCCGGAATTGCGTGCGATCGAAAACACGCTCTACCAACGCATCGTGAATACCGCCTTCCTGATTATCAAGGATAAATCCGGAAACTATTATTTGAGCAATGGGCAGACTTGGTACTCCTCCACTAATCCTACAGGCGACTGGAAGACGATTAAAAATCCTCCGGAGGAAATAAAGAAGCTGGTTCCACCTGATAAGGATGCGGCGCCCGCGGAGCCAAGCACGGGCCCCGTGCCCAAGATTATTACGGCGACGGTTCCCACGGAACTAATCGTGACCGATGGTGCTCCGAAATGGACGGCGCTGACCGGCAACGAACTTTTGTACGCGAGCAACACGGAAACGACTTGGATTAAAGAAATCGCCACGAACAAATATTACCTACTGCTTTCAGGACGCTGGTTTAGCAGTAAATCGCTGGACGGGCCTTGGTCTTACGAGCGCGGAGATCAATTGCCTTTGTCTTTCAAAAAGATTGCTCCGGCTTCACCGATTGGAGATGCGCTGGCAGCGGTGCCGGGAACAAACGAGGCAGAAGATGCGGTGATGGATTCTGAGATTCCTCAGACTGCCGCGATCAAACGCAGCGAAGCCAAAACCGAAGTAAGCTATGACGGAGACCCGCAGTTCCAGGACATTCCCAGCACAGATATTCAGTACGCGGCGAACACGGATTCGTCGGTACTCAAGATCGGCGGTCAATATTACGTTTGCGACAATGCTGTGTGGTTCGTTGGACCGGGTCCGGAAGGCCCCTGGGTCGTGGCCGACAGCGTGCCCGATTCTGTAAAAACGATTCCACCGAGTAGTCCAGTTTACAACGTGCGCTACGTTCAGGTTTACAGCGCTACTCCCACCATCGTTTACGTGGGCTACACGCCCGGTTACATCGGCACGTACAGATACTATGGAACTGTGGTGTACGGGACAGGCTACGTCTATCGTCCATGGATCGGGCCTGTCTATTACTATCCCCGTCCGTTCACCTGGGGCTTTCACGTTATATACAACTCTTACTCCGGCGGTTGGGGATATGCGCTGGGATACAGCACAAGCTTCATCAACGTCAGCATCAGTTGGGGTAATACCTATTACCGGCGCCCGAGCTATTGGAACGGAGGATGGTGGGGTCCCGGCGGATATCGTCCGATTTACCGGCCGCTGCCCGGATACCGCCCGCCGCACTATCGTCCACCGTCAAACGTCAGGCCCATCCGCCCCGGGCGTCCGATATCGGGTCCTGGCGGTCGTCCGGGCCGTCCGAGCATCCAGCCTTATCCGCGCGACAACATTTATGCGAAACCTGTAAATAGAGGCCGCGTCACTCGAGATGTGCCGAATGGCGGCCGCACCGCCAAACCGGTGAAGAAGCCGGACAACATTTACACAGATAGGAATGGAGACGTCTATCGCCGCGACAACAAGGGCAATTGGCAAAAGCACGAGGACAAAAAGTGGAGGCCGACCACGCCTCCGAACACGCAGCCAGGGACGAAGCCGGAAACTACACGCCCGTCTCCACGGCCGACAAAGCCAGGAGAGACTCCGACAGCACAACCCGTTAAACCGATCCCGACCCAGCCGACGACTCAGCCAGTGAAACCTGGGCAACCCGGGACGACGAAGCCATCGCCGAGACCGACAAAACCACAACCCGACGAACCGATGGCTCAACCGGTGAAACCAGGACAGCCCGAGACAACGCGACCTTCACCGAGGCCGACACGACCGCAGCCAGGTACTCCGACAACTCAGCCCGTGAAACCGGAACAGCCCGGCACAACGCGGCCGACACCAAGACCGACAAAGCCGCAACCGGGAACACCGACGACTCAACCAGTAAAACCGGAGCAGCCTGGCACAACGCGACCGTCGCCGAGACCAACTAGGCCCCAACCCGGTGCGCCATCGACTCAACCGGTGAAACCGGAGCAACCTGGAACCACCAAGCCATCGCCCACACGACCTCAGCCGAGGCCAGCTACTCCAACGACACAACCGAATCAGCCGGTGACGACACAGCCAGCTCCGGAACCCGCGAAGTCTCGGCCAGCACCGACAAGGCAACCGACGAAACCTTCCCAACCATCGGCACAGCCCGCTACCAATGCACCATCGGGACTTGACCGGGATGCCGCTGCGAGGAGCCGTGGATCATCCACAAGACCATCGCGTTCGGCTGCTCCGCAACAGCAAAAAGAAACATCGGGGAAAACAACGAAGAAGCAGCCGACCTAGCGTGCTCTCTGCTACGAACTGTGACCATGGTGTTGTAAAGTAATCAGTAGAGATAACCCAGCCCAAGTGGCGGAATGGCATACGCGGGGGACTTAAAATCCATTCGACCCATTTGGCAGCACCGCGCACCGACAAGTCATCACAGCGAAAACAGCTAGTGTTCATGGTGCTTTCGTGAGATACGATCCGCGTAGCACGGAGCACTGTGACGAATCGAGACGAAAAACGAACCGACACCGCTACCGACACCAGAACTGACCCATCTATCGCGGGAAACAGGGCAACCAGGGCACGGCGAGGAATGCCATTTCTCACACACAGCGCGCTGCCATTCCTTCTATTACCGGATGGCAGAGCATTTTTCCAGCGAGTCCCGCCCGCGGCTAAGACTGTCTAGTTCATAAGGAGATAGTCCCTCTTTGCTAAGGCAATCATGACCCTGCGAAACGAATTGCAAATCTAAAGCGGAGGAGTGCGGGCCTGCAGCCCGCCGGTGAGTAGCTCTCGCTTAGTCATCGTGGAAAGCAGATTCCTGGCACGTTCGCGGAAGACGCGAGCGGCCTCGGAATGAGAGTTCGCTGGTGGTGAGCTGTGAAGGAATGAGGAGGATACATATGCCTCGCATCAGTGGAGTAGAATCGAAACAAGCGCCATGGAACGTGCGGCTGATTTACTGGCTCAGGAAACGAAAGTATGGCCATGTTACGGAAGGCACGAAAATTCTGGCGTACGACCCGCGGCTGCTGCGTCAATTTGTGCGCATGACCATGTATTCGGAAACGAAAGGGACGTTGCCGCCGCGTCTGAAGCGCCTGGCGATGCTGAAAACAGCGATGCTGGTGGGTTGTCCGTTTTGAATTGACATTCATTCTGCCGTGGGCAGAAAAAGGGAAGGATTCACGGAAGAGCAACTGATGGACATGGCGCAGTTCGAATCCAGCGCGAATTTCACGGAAACGGAAAAGAATGTAATGCGATTTACCGCCGCGCTCACCCGCACGCCGGCGGAAGTTTCTGATGAACTGTTTGCGGCGCTGCAACGGGATTTTTCCGAGCGCCAACTGGTGGAATTGACGGCGGCGATTACGTGGGAAAATTATCGCGCGCGATTCAACAGGGCGTTTCGTGTGGAGGCGGAAGGATTTTCGCACGGGAAGTTTTGTCCGCTGCCGGAACGAACAGTGGCGAGCGCTGCACAACCGCGGTAGGCCCAACTCCTTCCATGCATTTGCAGCGCTTGGTTGAGTCGTCAGTGATAAGGTCAGCTCGACTCGGACAGTGGCAGGATGATCCCTATTCGCTTATAGCGATGTCGAATTTCTTTCCGCCTGGTGCCCGAGAGAAAGGACTCGCGCTGAAGAATGCATATCTTAGATTGGGCTGGTTCCCTCTGTCTTCATAACGCGTCAAGCTGTCTGGGAAACTTCGTCGGCACCGTTCAACCACGAGGACGGTTATGATTGGTGTGCAAACTCGCGTGAGGGAGAAAAGATGCATATACTGTCGGCTCTCTTCCTCTCTGTTCTAATGCTGCAGAACATCCCGGCGGCTGAGCTTCACGTTCGGATACCACAAACCTCGTGCAACGTCATGATCGACGGTGTTTTGTCGGAGGGAGAGTGGCAGAAGGCGCTTCGCATCGATGTGCCTGGTACGGCGGAATTGTACTTTCAGCGATCAGCTAAGTTTATTTATATCGCTGTTAAGTACACAAACTCGCCTTCTGGCATCGTTGATCTTTACCTATCCCCGGGGGAAGGGGAGATCTATGATCTGCACGCTTCTGCGAAGCTCGGCGAACGCCAACTCACCGGCAGCACGTTCTCCGATTGGAGTTGGTGGAATAATCGCGATTGGACTGCGAACGTCTCACATGTCGATTCCTTCGAGAAGCGTACCTTCCTGTCTGCCCCTATCCGCGAATATCAAATTCGGCGCTCGCGTTTCCCCTCCAGCGCATGGCGTGTACGTTTCGAGCTGACGGCCATGGGAGCCAACAACGAGAAACAATCGCACAGCGTTTTTCCGCCAGGTACCACCGGCAAGGCTACTGCTGGATGGCTATCGCTCTCCCTCGATTGATCAGAAAGACACCAGGTACCAACTCAAACGGGTTGAGTATCCACGGGTTTAAGCACACGTGCGTCTTTGCCAGACGCGTTGCCGCTGGTCGGCATTGGATGAAATCCCGCACTAGTGAAAGGCGACAAGAAGCAGTCTCTTGCAGGGCTCAGTGACGGCGCGAGGGGTGATATCCACGCTCTCGCTCAGAGCGGGCCAATCCATTGGCCGAGCATCGATTTGCGGCAAGTTTTTTTACACCGGCGAGCGATTCCCAATAGCCCATCGCCGCCGCCTGTTCGGCCCCTAAACAAGCTCGTCAGAATGAGGGACTGGCTAGGGCAGTACTGTCTCTGCATCAATCTCGATTTTGTACATCTTTCCGGACAAGTGCATGCAGTCCTACAAGCGTGCGAACCAGTCCGTTGCATGCGCTCTGATCCGAGCCCTGGTTTTCACCTGAAAGGCAATTATCGCCATGGCCGGTGGGTTTATGGCCTTGCTGACCCGATCTCCGCTGGTGGAGACGTTCTTATGTCCATGTCGCCGTTCGCTGACATTGCGAACAGAGGTGACAAATGCGTATTCCTACACCGATCGATCTGGGGGCTCTTATCCGCGCGCGCAGAAAAGCCCTGCGCCTTGACCAGAAGACCCTGGCAGAGAAAGTCGGTATCAGCCGGCAATGGATTGTCGATGTCGAGCAGGGCAAGCCGCGGCTTGAGATCGGCCTCGTGCTGCGGACCGCGGACGCGCTCGGCAGCGTTCTCACTGTGGACAAACCAACCAAAGGCACGAGTTTGGCGCAACCCGTCATTCTCGATTCGATCGTCGAAGCGGCCCGGAAGAAGAGAAAATGAAGACCCGGGAACTGATCGCCATCCTAGACCGTCGCGAGATGGGTCGCTTCTTCCGCGACATGAAAGGTCGCGTGTCTTTCGCCAAGAACTGCCGCACCAGCGTCGAGATGATCGGGAAATACTTTGCGGCGCACATCAAGACAAATCTTGAGGCCGCCGCGATCAACATCATGAGGCCCAAGAAGACGCAGAAACCCGCCAACCGTTCCAGCTCCACTGGCACTCCGGATCCCGGAAACTGAGGTGTAAATTCCCGTGACCTGCTCTAAGATAGACAACTGCTAACAGCCACGCGGGCGTGGCGGAATGGCATACGCAGCGGACTTAAGGAAACTTGAGTGCTCGCCGGGAAACCGGCGATGCAGAACTGCCCAAATTCGGGGAAACCTGAGATGGCAATCCCGAGCCAAGCCCGGCCGAAAATTTCCGCCGGGAAGGTGTAGAGACTAGACGGGCAGCACCTAAGACCCAGAGCACTGGGAGACGGTGAAGGGATAGTCCAGACCACAAACCGCACGCAGGCGCTCGAACGCGCCGCGCTCGGGCGGCGAAAGCCGCAGTCGGTATGAAAATCCGCAGGGTCTCACGGCCCGTGTGGGTTCGACTCCCACCGCCCGCACCACCAAACGCAAGACCTTAAGTAACCTGAAAAAAGATAGCACACACAACTTGCTCAGCACCGCAGCGTTCTCGGGAGGCCCTTAGTCTATGACAAATATCCAGAAACAGATGATGGCTACCTTCCTGAGCTTGCGGGTCGGAGTGGGCGTTATCGGGATAGTGTTTCCTTTGATCCTTTGGGGTGGGGGGAAAATTGCTGGATTCCATTTAGCCGATTCGATGAGCGCCTACTATCACGCAAATCGAGATTGCATCGACCCAAAGCGACCTGAACCTAATGCGCCATGTTCCGTGCATCCTCCACCTACAGGCATGGGACCGATGCGAAATTGGTTCGTCGGAATCCTGTTTGTCGTGGGAGGCTGTTTGTATCTCATCAAAGGCTTCAGTAAATGGGAAAATATATTCCTGACCATTGCGGGAATTTTGGCCGTGTGCGTGGCCCTATTGCCTATGCCCTGGACGGACGCACAAGTCACCGGATTCCCGAAACATTACGTCTCGGCGGTTACCTTTTTCATTTTCATCGCATTCGTTTGTATGTTCTGTTCAGGCAAGACTTTGAAATATATGCCCGATATTCCCAACCGGGAGAAAGTTATAGCGCACTACAGGCTTCTGTATCGAGTGCTCGCCATTTCGATGGTTCTGTCGCCGGTTGCAGCTTATGCGTTCATCGAGTTCACCGGTCAAAATAACCTCGGTTTTTGGGCAGAGGCATTCGGCATATGGGCGTTTGGTATATATTGGCTTGTCAAGACCAAGGAACTGAGTTTGAGCGACGTAGAACGTAGAGCATTGAAGGGCGACATTGATATGGACATTTCAACTTTGCGATAAGCCGTTCCTGTGACGCTGCTCATCGAAAAGTCTTCCCGTCTTCTGTCGTACTGACAATAAGGAATCAAGAGATCAATCCGACCAGGCTTTATCCAAACCACCTCAATCGGGGCATCCTTGCTTTGCCGTCCGCCTACTCCTCAACCCGGAAATCGCGCGGCAACCTACGGATACTTTTCCCCAGCCGCGACAATGTCGTCCCCCATAGTTTCCGAGCTTCTTCTTCGCTGCGGCCGTAATTGATCTGAAGCATAAGTCCCCACTTACTCAGTGGTTTTGATCCTAGCAACGGGACTGATTACACCATCTTGGATTATGGTTCTGAGAGCGCCAGGTTCGTCATCAGTGATCCATTTTTTAATCACGGTACCCAGAAGTGGGTGATTTCCTCATACGACGGCGGCGGTGGCAACGATGTCGTATTGACGGCCGAAGCGCTAACCATGCCCGAACCGGATAGCGCGTTTCTGCTGGGCACGGCGCTGTTCGTGGCGGCTTGGTATGCTTGGAAGAAAAAAACCGAACGCCTACAATAAATCCGTCGGTGTCTGTGAGTGTGTGGAGGACAAACGGAAACTTTACGAGTAGCTCAAGCAACGTGTAGCAGGCTTTTTACACTCTCCACCAGGTTACTAATCCCGTCCGGCTTGGAAAGCACGATATCGACGCCCACCGCTGAAGCGAGCGACTTTCCGATTTTCTCTCCATGTACTGAAAACAAAATGATCGGGACTGTTGGCATTGTTCTTTTTATGATCGAAGCGACTTCCGCACCATTCATCTTAGGCATGGCCAGATCCAGAAGGATCAGATCCGGTTTGAGTTCTTTTATCTTCTCGATGGCGTCGACACCATCGGTGGCCTCACCGCAAACTTCAAAATCTGTTTGCATTTCGAGATAGGTGCGAATCAGAGCTCGCACGCCGGCATTGTCATCCGCTATTAGAATATTCTTCGGCATAAGAGCTTAAATAGTAGCTGCGGAACTTTAAGAAGAGCCAAACGTTACTCGGCTCCAGTGTTCGAAACAATACATCGGTTGCTGTAGGCGCGAAATCAGCGCGCTGGTTCTACAGCCGGCAATGTGTTGGGTGGACGGGGCACTGTTCCGTCGTAAGCGAAAGCCAAATAAATCATGCTTCCTTCCTTGTCTTCGCCGCCGTCTTTGCTGTCCTTGTCGTCCTTCTCGTCGTCCTTGCCCTTCTGGTCGTTTTTCGCGGAGTTTTTGTCACCGTTTTTGCCACTGTTCTGCTGGGGTTCCGCGCCGCCGGACGGCGCCCGGCGCTCTTGAAGATCAAGGCGCCCGTTGGATTCATAGCCAGCTCGTCTGCATGCAGGAAGACGGATTCGCCCGGAACGTTTTGCTCTTTCCCGTCCAGGATCACGCACCAGTAATAGCTACCGTACTCAATCGCGGCCATCGCGCCCGTCCTCTTCGTCCGCTGCCGACATCATCGCATCTTGAAACTTTAGAGGCTGGAGTGTAATGCAGGGCTTAGTGTACTTTTTACGGAAAGACTACCTAGCGACCGGAACCAGCCAGGTACAATGTTGCGCGCATAAAACTCATCGCGAGCCGCGCAATTGCATTCTCCTTACGAATTCCGGCCGTCCATGATAAAAAATCAAAGTCGCCACGATGCCCTTAAAAGAGAAAGTTTTTCCTTCAATCGATGCCGCCGTAGCGGACATACCGGATGGCGCAACGATCATGTTTGGCGGGTTCGGCGGCGCTGGCTTTCCCAACAATTTGATCCAGGGACTGGCTCGGCAAGGTGCGAAGAATCTCAGTGTTATCAGCAATAATTGCGGCACAGGCGAAGGTGAACTTGGCATTCTTTTCAAGAATAAACAAATCCGCAGAGTGGTTGCGGCCTTCCCGGGCCCGGGTGCGAAATATTTTCAAGAGCAGTTTGACGCTGGAGAAATCGAGCTCGAGCTGGTCCCCCAAGGAATCCTGTGCGAGCGGATGCGCGCGTACGGCGCAGGCATCCCGGCATTTTTCTCACCGGTTGGAGTCGGCACTGAAATCGCCCGCGGCAAAGAAGAGCGTGAAATCCGCGGAAAACGTTACATTCTGGAGCAAGCACTTGGCGCGGACTACGCTTTCATTCGCGCGCATCGCGCGGACCACATGGGAAACTTGATCTATCGCAAGGCCGCCCGAAATTTCAATCCGATTATGGCCACTGCAGCGAAATTTACGATTGTGGAAGTGCAAGATATCGTCCCCACGGGCGGGCTCGATCCTGAAACCATCGTTACGCCGTCGATTTTTGTAGATCGCATCGTGCAGGCTGCGGGGAAACGTTATGTCTAAATCGCGGCTCACGCGGGAACAAATTGCCGAACGCGCTGCCATGGAATTGCCTGACGGAGTTTACGTAAATCTCGGTTGGGGAATTCCGAATCTCATCGCCGCCTACGTTCCGTCGAATATTTCGGTGTATTTCCATAGTGAAAACGGGATTCTCGGCATGGGCCCGCGCGCAAGATCCGGCGAAGAGGATTTCGATCTGGTTGACGCAATGAAAGTCCCGGTAACACTTCTCTCCGGAGGTGCATATTTTTCTCAGGATGATGCCCACGTGATGACGCGCGGCGGCCATCTCGACATATGCATCCTGGGCGGACTTCAAGTCTCAGAGCGCGGCGATCTTGCGAATTGGCGCGTCCCCGGCGCAAAAGGCGCGGGTGGAATCGGCGGTGCCATGGATATTTCTGTCGGTGCGAAAAGGCTTATCGTCACCATGGAACACACTGCAAAAGATGGCGCGCCCAAAATTGTGAAGTCGTGCACCTATCCGCTAACTGCAATTGAGTGCGTGGACACCATAATTACTGACCTCGCAGTAATTGACGTGACTCCGGACGGCCTGGTACTGCGAGAGCTTGCCCCCGGTTTCACTCCAGAAGAAGTGCAAGCAGTGACCGAACCAAAATTGCGCCATGCCGCGAAGGTTCCGGTAATGTTGCTGAAGCCTCGCTGAAATTCTTCATTTCCAAATTCAAGCATCGCTGACGCGAAGCGCGAGCGCCGCGTATCCGTTCGCGTCTTTCCAGTGTATTATTTTAAAACGATGTCCACGCAACAGCCCGCGCGAAGACGCCCCATTACATATTGGATCGGCGAAGGCGGCGGATGGCTGCTGCGTCATGTGGTCAGCGGCCTAGCCGCCACAGGAATCACGCCAAACATGTTCACGTTTTTGGGACTGGCCGTGAATTCTTGGGCGGCAGTACTTTTCGCCATGGGACGATTCCGCCAAGCTGCAGCTGTCCTCTTTCTCGCCGGGTTTCTGGACATGGCCGACGGGCAAGTGGCGCGCCGCGTCGGACGGGTTACCGCATTTGGCGCATTCCTGGATTCCACGCTGGACCGTTATTCGGATCTCGCGCTTTATATGGGGCTGGTCGTTCATTACACGCTAATTGGAAGAGCGTTTTACATGGCGCTCGCGGCCGTGGCGATGGCCAGCTCGTTCATGGTGAGTTATTCGCGAGCGCGCGCGGAATCGCTGATTCCGTTATGCAAGGTTGGATTTCTGGAGCGCCCGGAGCGCCTCGTTCTGTTAATCATTGGCGGCGCATTCAATCGCATGGCGCAAGTGCTTTGGGTAATCGCGACATTTTCCACCATCACCGTGATTCATCGCGTGGTTTACACCTGGCAGGAGCTCCGCGCTGGACGCACTCTTCCGGACGTCAACGCCACCTAGATTTTCTCTGCAGGGTGTTCTTTCAGGGATTTTTCTACCGGGCCCGCCACAATATTGTGCACACGCCGCCGGAGAGAATCCACTTCAGCGCGTTCGATGCCCGCGGTTTCGATGGCATCGTGCAAATACACCGTAATCTTTCCCGGATAGATGATCCAATGTCCCGTTCGGAAAAACTGGTACGAACCGCAGATGCTTACAGGAACGATCGGTACGCCGAATTTGTGCGCGAGGTTGAAAATGCCTTTCTTGAACTCGTGCACGTGGCCGTCGCGCGTGCGGCCCGCTTCTGGAAAAGCGATTAAGCTAACTCCAGAATCCAGCGCAGCTTTCGCGAGATTGGTCATGGTTTCGAGGCCGGCGCGCGAACGTTCATCCGGCACCGGTATGTTGCCGAACCTTCCCATCATCCAACCGTAGATAGGAATCTTGAAATGCGAAGCCAGTTCGAACCCGCGCAGGAATTGCGGTATCGCCGAGTACACCACAAAGGGATCGAAAATATTCACATGATTGGAGATAAAAATAGTCGTGCGCATTGGGTCGAAGCCCGGCGCGCAATGAACCTTGAGCTCCACGCCGATCAGGCGCAAAATATTCCGGAAGAAAAGGCGCTGCGGCCAATCATTTTTTCTCGAATCGATGAATGCTGCGAGGATGATCAGAAAGATGCATACCACCCCGAAATGAATTCCGCTGATGACCCACAGAAGGAGCGCCCGGACCGTCAAATATGCTTTTCTCATACGATCGCGTCGAACGCACCGGGAAGAATTTCCAGTGAGCGGCATTCAAGATTCAAAATCTCGCCATCGACCATCAAATTCACCGGTCCATCCAATTGGAATTCAACGCGCTTGGCCCCCGCGCGCGAGGCCAGCGGATGCTCGATGTGTTTACCTGTAAACAGGCCCGAAAAATTCTTCAGCAAATTGAGGCGTCCCACTGGTGCCCAGCGAACGTACTCGATTAATCCATCCGTGGGGTCCGCCTTCGGTGCGATCATCATCTTTCCACCGGTGAATTTACTGTTACTGAAAGAAAGAAACAGCGCCGGCTCGATATTCCACTCTTCGGCGCCGTCTAACCGGTGTGCGAACGGCAGATGTTTCAATCCCACCAAGCGCTTGAATACTGCAAAAATATAACCAAGCTCCCCCCAACTCTTGAACTCTCGATTGGCCGTCTCGCCCACATCGGCAGGAAAGCCCAGGCTCAGCAGATTTATAAAATAAAGTTCCCCCTCCGCGTGCCGCAGACGAATCACATCGCACGCGCGGCGTCGTTTCTCGCGCAACGCTTGCAAAGTATGCTCGACGCCTTGCGTGGTGAAGTCGCGAAGGAATGAATTGCCCGTTCCGAGCGGTAGAAAACCAAGTGCGATGCGGCCGCCATGATTGCCTGCTTCCGGGAAAAGTCCATTTAGAACTTCGAAGGAAGTGCCATCTCCGCCGACGGCCAGGAAATTTCGAAAGCCTTCTCGATAAGCCTTGCGGGCGATTTCGGAGGCCTCTCCGCGTCGCGTGGTTTCAAAAACTACCAAGTCAATTCCAAGCCGGCGAACTCGACCCAAGGTTGCATGCGAAAATCTGCGGCATCGGCCATTGCCCGCCGCCGGATTCACAATGACGAGATAACTCGGCTCGCTTCCTTTAGTGTCTTTTTTTTGGCCAGTCGGCCAGCTCACAGAGCCACCACCGCAGACCGATCGACCGTCCCGCGAATCTGCTCTGCCAATTCGCCACGTTTAATCTTCATTGACGCCGTGAGCGGAAAATCTCGACCCCACACCAAATAGCCATGCACACGCTTGTAATTCGTCAACCGCCGATTGCGTGCCGTAAGATCTTCCGCTAATTCCTGATTGAGCGCTTTTCCAGCTTCGGGGTGCAGCACGATCACCAGTTGCTCGCCCAACATCGATCGCTGCGGCCACAGATAATTTGCTGCAAACACGCAGAGTTCTTTTACTGGCAGTCCTTCAAATGCAGTTTCAATATCCTCGGGATAAATGTTTTTGCCTTCTTCCGTGACGATCATGTTTTTCTTGCGGCCAAAAAGTTGCAAATGGCCAGTAGCATCCGTGCGGCCCAAGTCTCCAGTCATCAGCCAGCCATCCACGATCGTTTGCCAGGTCATTTCAGGATCGTCGAGATATTTCGACATAATGGTTTTACTGCGAACGGCTACTTCTCCGATTCCTTCGGCATCTGCATTCATGATTTTCACTTCCATGCCCGGCAGCGGTTTGCCAACGGTGTCCGCGCGAAAAGGCTTGAAATCGTTCACCGTGATGACGGTTCCAGCTTCCGTGCAACCGTATCCGTTTCCCACCGGGATTCCAAGATCGTAAAAAAACTGCAGAGTCGCAGGCTCCGTGAAGGCGCCCCCCACGAAAAAGGCGCGCAGTTCGCCTCCAAAGGCATCGTGTACTTGCCGCAGCAGCCTCCGGCTTAACTTCAGGTTGGGCTCGCGGCGCGTAAGAGAGCGATTTGTTTTGATCAGCGTGTTCAGGACCGTGCGGCGTCCTTTCGGTAAATCCGCGAATCGTTGCCGCAGACCGCGCTCCAGGCTCTTCAGCACCATCGGAACCAGTGTCATGTAAGTGATTTTGTAACGGATGAACGCTTCGCGGATATATTCTGGACGAAGCGTTCGCAAATGTACTACTGCGGCGCCACAAGTAAACGGTCCGATGAAGCCGATCATAAAATCAATAGCGTGATTCGTGGGCAGGATGCTCAGGTAGCGCACGCCAGGTGAAAAGGGATACAGCGCAGTGAGCGCCATGCACTGCTCCAGATAGTTCTCATGTGTAAGCACGCAGCCTTTCGGGCTTCCCCCCGTGCCCGAGGAATAGACGATGCAGGCCGCATCCTGCCGGCTGCGCGGCACGAAGTGCGGTTCGCGGGCGTTCTTAAATTCTTCCCAGCGTTTCGCCCCGCCTAGATCAGCGCCGTTCGGCGCTTCCGTCACAAGCACCACGCGCGCGCCCAAATTCTTGAATCCATCAGCTTGCATGATCGCGCGCCAAAGATGATATTCGACGATTAGAAACTCAGCTTTTGAGTGTGCAAGAAGCTGAAGCTGCTCAGAGGCGGTCAGTTTGTAATCCAGGGGGACAAGGATTCCGCCGCAGAAGAAAATTGGGTATGCAGAAATCAGCCATTTCGACTGGTTGGTCATGATGATGGAAGCGCGCGTCCCACTCTGGAATCCAGCGTCTTGCAGCGCGCTCGCAAGCGGCAACGCGGCTTCCTTGAATTGTTTATAGCTAAGGCGGGCTTTCTCGCGCTCGCGGTCTGCTTCAATCAGACAAACTTCGTCCGGCCAGCGTTCCAGTGCTGCACGCAAAGCTTCGCCCAAGGATTGGTATTCGCGGAGGTCAAGCATCAGAGGCGCAATTGAATGCGCTCGGCGAGCGTGCGGAAATCGCTCACGCCTTGCAATTCATAATCGGGAAGCTCGATTTTGAAATGGTGTTCGATGCGTGTGAGCAAATCCAACGCCTGCAAGCTGTTGATGCCGAGCTTTTTGAAGAAATCGTCATCGGCGGTAAGTTGCTCGCGCGGCACTTTAAAATGGTCGGCGGCGAGCCGCAATAGTTCGTCGGTGGTGCTCTGTAAGGAGCTCATGCCTCTATGTTGCCACAAATGGGACGCAAAATGCCTTCGCCCCTGGACTCAAGGCAAATACGGCAGCGCGTCTTTGCTTTCCACAAACTTCCGCAGCCCTTTCTCCACCGCCGGCCGCATGAAAAGATCGCAGAAGATTTCAATCTCCCGGCGCAGTTCGTCGTAAGGGATGGGCTTGATAAATCGTTTGGCTGACAGGGCCGTCCCGCGGTCAAACTTTTTCAGTTGCGCTGCCGTTTGGCGCGCGACGCGTAGCACGTCTCCTTCTGCTGTCACTTGACTGACGATTCCGGCAGATTGCGCCCTGGTCGCGTTGATACTGCGTCCGGTGAGCACTAAATCGCGAACTAACGCATTTCCCAGATCGCGCTTTAGCCGCGGAATTCCGCCAAATCCTGGTATCAGCCCCAGCCGCAACTCCGGAAAACAAAAGCGTGCCATCTTGTCCGCAATGATCAAATCGCACGTGAGCGCCAGCTCAAATCCGCCGCCAAACGTAAGCCCGTTCACGGCAGCTATGGTCGTGAAGGGAGCTTCATCAAGGGCATTCATCACTGCGTGAATGCGCTCGATGAAATCTCGCAGGCCGGGCAGCCGCTCTTGTGCGGGCAATTCCTGCGAAAGATAAAAAAGCTCGCGCAAATCGCCCCCCGCGCAAAAGCCTTCGGTGCGCGCACTTGAAATAATCAGCGCGTGCGCCTCATCTTTTAATTTTGGCAATACTCCGACGAATCGTTCGAGCTCAGCAAGCACCGCCAAGCCAATTTCGTTGCACGGAGCACGATCGAGGATGAGCTCAATAGTCCCCTCCACGATTTGCCACGAAAGCGTCTTACCTTGAAAAGTCTTCATGCAGTTTTCTTCTGATAAATCTGCTCGATCTCTGATGCGAAACGCGCGGCGATGGCGTCGCGCTTGAGCTTACCATTTGTAGTCAGCAAACCGTTTTCAGGGCTCAACGGCTCGGGAAGAATTGCAAACGCGCGGATCTGTTTATAGTGCGGCAGATCGCCGTTTACTTGCTCAATCGCGAATTCGATGTCGGCGTCCGTCAATCCATTCGAAGAATGAGCGGTCACCAGAGCCGCGAGAAAACTTCGCTGGTTCCCGACCAAAATCACTCGTTGCGCTTCCGGCACGTGACGCGCCAGCTCCTCTTCGAGCGGTTCAGGAGCAACATTGTGGCCCGAATTCAGGATGATCAGATTCTTCAGCCGGCCGGTAATGCGCCAGTATCCGGCCGCGTCCACTTCACCTTGATCGCCAGTGTGGAACCAGTCGCTTTCGAGCGCCTTTGCGGTTTCTTCTGGACGATTCCAATAACCAGGGAAAATATTCGGTCCGCGCACCAAAATTTCTCCCTTCTCGGCCAGCTTCATCTCGATTCCTGGAATTGCTAATCCCACCCACCCAGGCTTCACGCGCGATGGGTCGTCCAGTGTACAGATCGCGGTAGTTTCCGTAAGTCCATAAGCCTGCAGCACTGGTATTCCAAGCATCATGAAAAAAAACTGTGTTTCGATGGACAACGGAGCCGATCCGCAAATCAGCGCTTTTAGTTTCGCTCCGATGCTCTTTCGTATTTCCGGGAACATAACTCGTCTCGCTAGCCACAGCCACAAGGAGTCAAACAAACGCGAGTCCTTTTTTTGCTCGCGCACATATCCTTGCTGCGCTCGCGTGAATACAAAAGCCGCGAAACCTCCACGTTTCTGAATCGTTTCCGTGATTTTTGCCCGCACGCGTTCCAGCAGCGTGGGAACATTCAAAAAATAATCCGGCGTGCAAAGCTTCAAATCTTCAGCGAGCTTTGATAGGTCTGTCGAAAGTGTCAAAACGCTATCGCGCGACAGCGCGGTAAGCAAAAGGATCCAGGAAGCCGCGAAACAGAACGGCAAATAATGGAAAATCTCGTCGGGCTCCTGTTTGGGGTGCCGGACCATCAGCTGATCCAGCCGCGCATTCGTGCAAGCAAGCATGTGGTTCACGTTTGCCACATTGAGCATGACGCCTTTGGACTCGCCCGAAGTCCCAGAAGTATAAATAATCGTCAGCACATCCGAATCTTCGTGCTGTCCGGGCGGCGTCGGGTTCGCTGTTTGCCCCGCAAAAATCGTATCGAAGAGGGTGATGTGCGGCGCTGCAGGCCATTGCTTCGTGATTTCCGCAGAAAGTTTCGCGTGGGAACAGCAGATCCTCGCCGACAACGAATCTTTCAACATGGCCACGAGCTCAACCGGCGCTTGTCGCGAATATAAGGGCACAACCACAATCCCTTCAGCCATCATCGCGAGATCCAGCGCCACCCAACGAATGCTGTTCGAGCCGAGCAGAGCGCAGCGATCGCCCTTCTTTAAGCCGCGGGCGTTCAAGAAATTCCTCGCCTCTTGCTCCAAGCCCAGCAATTCGTCTCCGGACACCGATTTCACTTTGCCGTCACGAATTTCACGCAGCACAGGCTCGCCGGCCTTCTGCTTCAATCGCTCGAAAATATTTTCCAGAAAAGTCATAACAGATATTATTAGGAAGCCAACACCCCGCTGTACTTTTCAACCAATTTGTGCGAATTAGGACTGAGCGGCGGCAGATAATCCTGCCATCCCAGAACGCCGCTCCGAATTGGAAAGCCAGGATATCGCCGGGCAACCTGC
This sequence comes from uncultured Acidobacteriota bacterium, assembly GCA_963714785.1. Lineage (GTDB taxonomy): Bacteria > Acidobacteriota > Terriglobia > Acidiferrales > UBA7541 > Palsa-295. The sequence goes on along the minus strand of CAVQQE010000008.1, from coordinate 201,625 downwards.
TCTTCTAAATACATACCCATGCGCGCCATCAATTGCAAATTGCGCGCCACAGTCTCTCCGATAGCATCGCGAATTTCTTCCGTATCTGAATCAAGAATTTTCAAAGATGCGACGATTTTATCTTTCAAATCCGGATCATCCACGCGCGCGAGCAAATGATTGTGGCCGCGCTCGCGCATCAGATTGCTAATTCGCTCGTCCATGGTCACCCCCGCTGACGGGACGCCAGCCGGCATCGACGTTACAATTGCGTGGTAGCGCGAAGAAAGCATCCGGTCACAACTCCGCAAAATACTCACAATTTCGTACATGTTATATCGGTCCGACGCAAAAACAGGAGCGCCGCCCAGTTTTTCTGCTACGCGCTGGCACGCGTCACGATCGAGCATTTCCATTGCTACAAGAACAGGGAACACCGGGCGCGATTCCCTGTAGCATGCGACGCTGCCCGCCATAACCGTCAAATATTTTTGATACGCCGCAACCACTTCGCGCCCCGAGCGATGAAAATAAATCGTGCGGTAATAGCTATCCTGGTATGCACCCGCTATCGAGTGCGCCAACCATTTTGCGAGCGATGCCTTCACTGGCCACCAAAACGGATTGATGGGGCAAATCGCCAGCACCGGCATTTTCCCGTCCCAGCCCGCATCCAACAGCGCCTTGCGTCCGAACTCCGGCCCAAGCGGTTCGAAAGTCCAGGCAGTGTCGGTTCCCAATTCCGTTGGGACGCCCAGCTTTCCTAAAACGCTCTGCGACTCAATATTGCGAGTGATGATCAACGAATCGCGGCAATACCTTTTGCACATTTTCTGCAGCAGCGGATCCATTTCTCCCGCCTCCGCGCCAAAGCCAACGCTCAATTTGTTTTGCGCCGCAGCAAGGCCTAGCGCGCCGATCATCATGGTTGTAAGTGCGTTCGCAAACTTGCTTTTGAACATAGACCCTTCGCATGCCACCACTCCGTCGTTTTTTCGGACTTCGGAATGCAAAAATGGCGGAAACAAGTCGGGCAGGTGTACTTGTCTCGCCTCGCCAAAATATCCGCGCGTTAGCTTGAAATTCTGTGACATCACGCTCAACTCAACATTCTCCGCGCCCAAAATGCGCCGCACTTGCCGCAGAATTTCTTCCACGCGGACATCCGAACCGGTGTTGCGCGTCCCGTTGTAACCTGCGAAAAGTAGCTTCAGCTTGGTGCCCGGCTTCCAAGCTTCGCCCGCACCCAGCATCCATTCAAATTTATTAAATTCAATCAGGCCGCTGACCCAAGCCTCGAGAAGAAGATCTGTCATCGCCCCAAATCTCGCGTTGCGCTAGGCTCGTGTGGTGTGCTTTGAACCGAAGCTTCCGGAGGCCAGTCGCGGTACTTGTACAAGAAACTATTCTCACGGCTGAACTTAAGCAAAGGAAAACAATATCGCGAAAACGGCTCAGGCTTTCGCCCCATTTCCTGCACCACGCGGTTATTGTCAAACACGGTGTTCCATACTAGGTAAGGAAGGAAAACCTTCATCAGTGTTGCGAGTCCGCCAATTTTCCCGGCGCGCCCGGCCAGCGCATTCACCATTTTGGATGATGGTTTTTCCAGACTCGGCGCAAAAACCGGACCGCGTCTCCCCTGTGCCTTGGAAAGCGCGTCGGTCAATTCTACAAACGTCTCCGAATCCGTCCCCGACGACAAATGATAAATCTCGTGCGTCAGCGGCTCTTTCTGGTGCAAGGTGGCAATAGCATCCGCCACAAAATCTACCGGCACGATATCGATCTTAGCTGTCGGGCGAAAGGGAAGCGCGGGAAGCCCGGCTAGGAAAACAAACGCGCGAACCATATCAAACTGATTCGTCTCCGGCCGCCGGCTGTCCCCGAGAACGATGCTCGGCCGAAAAATTGTCCGCTGCACGTCCGGCAAAAGCTGGCGCACCATATGCTCGCAGAACTTTTTTGTGCGCGCGTAGGGATCGTAGTCCGAGCGGTTCCAATCAATCGCGGTGTCTTCCTGCACTACCTCGTTCGAACGTTGCCCCGCCACTGCCACCGTGCTCACATGGCTAAAACGCCGTAGCCCGTGATGATCTCTGGCGTGCGTAGCTAGTTGAATCACTTCCAGCGTTCCGCGAAGATTTACGTTCAGGCAGCTCTTCTCGGATTTCCGATTCAGCGAAGCAGCGCAATGAATAATCGAATCAGTGGAATGTACCAGGCGGGTGTAGTCGTCGTTAGCGAGACCAAAGCGCGCATCCGTCAGGTCGCCCAAGAATAAATGGATGCGCGAATTCAGATACTCTTCGAATTGCCCGAATTCCAGATGCAGTTGCAGCGATCGCCAAAGCCGCTCGTGCGCCTCTTGCTGCGTGCGCGCGCGAACCAAAAGGTTCAGCGGTTCTGAATGATCCGCAAGCAGGTTCGACGCGACGTGCGCGCCGATATAGCCGGTGGAACCGGTCAGAAGGATAGCCACGATTTATGTCAGGAAGCCGCAGTGGAAGCCGAACTCGCCGCTTCCGCGGTATTCATCTCGGCGCGGTCCGCAAGTTGCACCGACCGCCGGGGACGAGGTTCCAGTGGGCGTCCTTCGATGAGAGGATAGCACCACTTACGCAGAGCAGGAATGTGCACGTTGATCCAATAATCCCACCAATCAAGCGAGTGCGAATTGTAGCCGAAAGCCGCTTTTTCGCTTTCAGGCAGCGCCGCGCTTAAGCGCTCCACATTCACCGCTTCGAAATTGTGATCGTTGTGCAGGATGAAAGGCTCGAAGAGTGAAATTAATTTTATCACTTTCTCCAAGTCGCGCTCTTGCCGCGCCAGCGGCGGTTTGGAAGCAAACGGTTCAACCGCGCGATTGATTGCTTGCACGATGGCCTTTTGTTTCGGGGCTGATAGCTGCTCATACCGGGCCTTGGAAACCGGAATGGCATCGAATTTCAAACGCAGCCTAGGATTCAATCCCGTCTGTGCGCGATAAAACTTCCTGTGTCCCAGGCCGGTCAGCTCAATCGACCGTCGCATGTCGCAGGGATTCGCAATAGAAGTCGCCAACTGATACACGCGCGAGTGCCTGCGCGCCACCAGCGCCGCGGCAATCAAAGTCATACCGCGAGTCACCAAGTCCACCGGAATTAGATCCAGAGACTTGCTCTCAGTCGTCGGCAACTGCCGGAAGAACGTTCCGAGCAGATACGAAAGCGAAGCCGAAGTATTGATTCCCTCATTCCAGCCTCGAAATGGCTTCTCAATCGAAGATTCCACAATAGCTGGCCGCACCACAGCAATTGCCGCGCCGGGATTTTGATCCAGAAAATTTCGTATCAGCGATTCCGATAGGCTTTTCGTGAAGGTGTAAGTGTTGGGCCAGCCGAGTTCGTTCGCGCGCTGCGTACCCGCATCAGTCAAAGTGTCGCGGAGCCATCGAACGCGATTCTTGCGGATTTGGTTTTCCAGCGCCGTGCCCTGGAGATTTTTCGCTGCGTGCTCTTTTTTCAGCGCCGCGCGGCGAAGCTCCTCCGCCACTTCTCCCGATTCGGCTTGTTTCTCCTTCTCGTGCACAAGCTCCTCAAGCGCTTTCAATTCTTCTTCAGCGTCGTAATCGGCTAATCCAATGGGCGTGTAATTCTTCGACAGCGTTTCGAGTATTCGCCCGTCGCGCCGGCCGATTACGTAACAGGTTGAAAGATGCAGCAAGGCAGCGTGATCGCACTCACGGATAAAATTCAGCACATGCACCGTCGAGCGAACGTTCATGGCCAAAGCCTCGCGCAAATCCGGATTGAAGTCCGTCAGTCCCGAGCTGTTGACGATCAGGTCCACCGAACGCGCAATCCGCTCGCGCACTTCCGGCGCAAGTCCCAGGTGTGCCTTGCTCACATCGCCGTCCACCACCTCGATCCGTTGGCGCAAAAACTCCGCAAAGCCGCTGCCGTATCGTTCGGCCAGCGGCTCGAACACCGGAGATTCCTCGATGGCGCGCTGAAGTCGCTGCAATGACGTTACCGTCCGGTTTCGGCGAACCAGCAGAAAGATCCGGCCAATCTCCGGTAAATCTGTCAGCAAATTCGACAGCCAAACCTTGCCAATGAATCCTGTGGCGCCGATCAGCAGAATATTTTTTCCGTGCAGCGATTCGCGCACCGAAAACGGCCCCGCGCCGTTTGTGGAATCGAAGTGAACAACAGGCAAAAATACTTCTGGTGCAGTCCGCTCGTCCGTTTGAATCGCCTCATCCAGCAGCTCAGGATTTCTCGTGAATCCCAGCACGCGCACGAGGGCTTTACGAGAGACGCGTCCATCCGCCTGCCTTCCCGTGATTTTCGCGAAAGCGCCGCGTGGACGAATCACTGGATCGAGCAAGCGTCCCGTGGCGATACCGTCGCGGAAATCCAAACGGTTGCAGACGATCTGTTTCACTCCCAGATACTTTGCGAGTGGCCGCATGACATGGTCCAGCCCCTGGCTTACCAGCACAATCGGCGCGCCCGTAGCGATCAAGCGCTGGAGTTTCTCAACGCCTTCTTTTTTCAGCCGCGGCTTCAGAAAATATTCGACGAATTCTTCGCCCAGCAGGTCCAGACGGTCGCGGCTTACCCCACGCAACACACTATGCAGCAGCCGCGTCGCAAACACCCGGTTGGTACAGTAAAGAAAGGGCCGCGCAATCGCGAGAAACGCCATCCCGCCCCGGCGCGTCCACCGCTGCAGGAAGCTTTGGGAGTTCCACGCAAAAAAGCCTACCGGCCTTACCGCCGTCAGGTTCAGCAGACTTCCTTCCACCCGCCAGAACACACGTTCGCGCGCATCGCCAGCGGAGGCCTCTTGCCCGGCTCGCGCAGTATTCGAAATGTGTTCTTTTGGCTTGGACGGCAACATCGTGAGTGGTTTACTGCCAATAGCGAATGAAGGTACAAAATTAGCATGTCAGTTCCCGCCAATCAAGCGGAGGCAGACTTCCGGGCGAGGGTCAGCTTAAGCTGGCCGCATTAACTGGCCGGTGCATTCCCGAGCGGTCCCTATTTCGTTGGCGATTTGAAATGAAGATCGGCGTAACCGGTCTCTCCGGGGAATTTTCTTTCATCTTGTGTGCGGCGAGGATTGGCTCATCGCTTTCTCAATGTCCGCCGGAGAATATGGAAGCGCGGGATTTATAACCTCGTGCCCCGCAGCCGTGATAAGGAAGGTATCTTCAACGAAGAAAGACTGATTGCCGGAAGTCAGCTGCGGTTCGTAACAGAGAACGTTGCCGGCCTGGAAAGATTTGGGTGCGCCTTCCGCCATGTCCACGCCTAGCCCATGCAGAGCATAACCCTTTCGCTTCAAGGCGTCGGCAGCCGCCTCTTTGGCCATCGCCGTCTTTAGCTCCTTCTGGTGTTGATCGATGTAGGCCAATGTAGCCTTGAAAACATCCATCGAACTTCCGCCGGGACGCATTGCGGCTACACCCGCAAGATATGCGCCGTTCAGCAACTCGATTGTCTCGTGCTGACCTTCATCAAAGTGTCCGGAAACCGGAATCGTCCGGCCAAAATCGCCCTTGTACATCTGGAAATCGCAACCCAAATCGAGTCTCACCACGTCGCCAGCCTGCATCTTTCGATCCAGGTTGTGATAATCGACGAAAGGTTCAAACAGCGTGTTTTCCAAGGTGTACGGACCCGAGCGAACCCAAGGCCATAGCGACGGGCCGTCCGAGCCAGCCTGCAAGCACGCGTCCAGCACCGCACCTTCCACCTGACGTTGCGTTTTTCCCGGCGCGATAGCATGAACGCCCGCCCAGAATCCTTCCGCAGTCACAGCGGCCGCCTGGCGCATCCGCGCAATTTCCGCGGGACTCTTCACCGAGCGCACTTCGTCAAGAATCGCAAACGCATCTTTCACTTCGAGATCACTCCAGTGCTGGCGCAACATGTTTGTCCACGTCAGGTTAGGGTTCTGCAGGGGACCCAACCCTGGAGGAGTGCCGAATTTGCTATCTCCTGACATGAACCCGGTTTGACCTCCCTGGTCCGTGTACAAAACCAGCTTGGGATTGTCCTTCCGCCGCGACTCGATTAAAGTAGCGAATTGATCCCAAGCGACGACATGATCGATACCCAGTTCTTTTTCAGTTTGAGGGCCTGGGTCGAAAAAGACCGCATCGAATCCATGCAGGTCGCCACCCAGCGGGATGCGCGGCGGAACGAACAGCCACGATTCTTTCTTCGTGCCGTCCAACGCCAGAATCGCGGCGTGCGCATTGGCTAGGCCAGTAAAGTAGTAGAAGCTTGGATTTTGGTGGAAACCGGATTCATCCCAGTGCTTCAGTCCCCAGGCGGTGCGCAGCAGGATAATTCCGTCTGGAGCCGTTTCCAGTGCGGCTTTGCGTCGAGCTTGAAATTCCTGCGTATCAAAACTGGTCTGACCGAATGTAGCGAGACCGGCGAACACGAAAGCTAGAATACCCAGAAAAGTCTTCATTAGCCGCGCTCCCATCCTGCTTGGCGCTAACGTCCGCGAGCCAAACACATCATCTCGTCGATCAGATGGCCGACTTCCTCTGCTAGGTCCCGAGCTTCAGATGTCGTGAGTGGTCTTTCCTCCAATGCTTCCGCTCTCTTTATGGATTAGTTAACCCAGTAAAGCCCTGGGCCTTCTTGAGCAGATTCGGTTCCACATTGATCTTTTGCTAGCCCGCTGATCTCACGTAACTTATTTTTGATCGTTCAGAATTATGCGTGAGCGAGATGTCCGCATGCGGGACTCGCGGTGCCCTGAGCGGACAGGTAACAGTTAAGTTTGAAGGATTGTTTTGCGCTATTAGCCTTAGAGGCCAAGATGGGAAATGTTGCTTGTAGGGTTTTTCTCACAGAGCGGGCAACGCGTCTTTCGGTTCCGGGGCTCGCGACAATCGAGATGAAAATCTCACACACAGTTCCTTCCAAAGTGCGCTTTCTCGTGGTAGCGTGATTTAGGAATTATGAACACGGAGAGGGAACCGCCGACAAAATGGACCGCTGAATCGGGACCCAAGCCGCAAATTAACGTAATTTCTAATCGCGAACTCCAAGTATTAGAATCACCCCTAACTCATAGAAAACAAAGAATGACACCCGGTTATAATCGCGAACTTTCGACCATTTGGAGTTGTGGCTTTTCTTGCCTCAGGGTCAAGCGAACGTGCACCGTTCCGCTCCCCATTTTCCGATCGTGCGCCCTCCTAGCGCTCCTGATTTTCGCGGTGGTGACTGCGGCGCCGCTGGCCGCGCAGGAAAAACGCAAAGTGATCATCGACGAAGACTGCTCCGGCCCCGGCGGCACCAACACGCAGGCCATCCTCGCGCTGATCCAATCACCGGATACCAATGTGCTCGGCATAACCATCGTGACCGGAGACGCGTGGCGCGACGAAGAAGTCCAACACGCATTACGCCTTCTGGAGATTATCGGCCGCACGGATATTCCAGTGGTTCCCGGCGCAGCTTTTCCTCTCGTAAACAGCAAGGAATTCATCGCTCGGTGGGAAACAATCTACGGCAAGGTGGTTTATCAAGGCGGCTGGAATTTTGCTAAGGGACACGCGGTCCACGGATCGACGGAAATTCCTCCCATGCCGGAGGGCGCACCCACTACTAAACCGTTGCACGAAGCCGCCGCGAATTTTCTCGTACGAATGGTTCATCAATATCCGCACCAAGTGACAATTTATGAAGGCGGGCCGCTCAGCAATCTCGCGCTCGCACAATCCCTCGATCCTGAATTCGCTTCGCTCGCGAAGGAGCTTGTTCTAATGGGCGGCAGTTTGAATCCGCAAACGGACGATCCGGAGTTCTCCATCACGCCACGTCGCGAATTTAATTTGTGGATGGATCCTGAAGCGTCGCGCATCGTGCTACATGCTCCGTGGCCGCGCATCGTAGTCACCACGGTGGATATTTCGCTGAAAACTAAAATGGACCAGGATTTAATTTCTCAGATCGCCAAAGGCCAATATCCCGCCGCGCAGTACACCGCAAAATATGCTGAGGGAAATTATCTTTGGGACGAGCTTGCTTCGGTTGCTTGGTTGGATCCTTCCATCATTACAAAATCGAAAAAACTTTATCTCGACGTCTCGATTGACCACGGCGCCTCTTACGGCGATACGCTGGTATGGACTGAAGACACCCGCCCTCACCTGGGGGAGCGCATCGCAGAAATTCAGGAGGACCTCGATAAGCCAAAATTCTACAAGGAATTCGTGGACCTCTTAACGCGTCCTACGCCGCCACCTACGAACCGCCCGACTCGATAGCGATATGCGAACATGATGGCCCAAAGTTTAAACCCTAAATGCCGCCAACGAATCTGCTCTTAATCATCTCCCGTATTGCAGAATGCGTGTAAGCGAGGAGCCTACCTGTGTTTAGTGCTGCGTCGCGTGGCCGGGAAGGTTCGAAAGCGCGCGCTGATAGTCAGGATCGTCCGGTGAAAGCGCCGCAGCTTTTTTGTACGCAGCGAGCGCATTTGTTCTCTCTCCCCGCTGTTGGTAAATCGCGCCCATCTCAAAGAACGCGTCAGACTCCTTCGGGTTCACAATTGTAGTCCGTTGGAAGACAGCGAGCGCTTCGTCCATTTTTCCCTGCTTTTCAAGAATCTTCCCTTGGACGTACAGAAAATCTGGCTGATAAGGATCGCGTTCCAGCGCCTGCGAAATGGCTTCACTCGCTTTGTCCAGGTCGCCGGCAGAGTAATAGAGTTTAGCGAGCTGAGAATACGCAGCACCGTACGTGGAATCCTTCGCGATGGCCTGCTGCAACAAATCGAGCGACCCTGCGAAATCGTTTTTCAGCGCAAGATCATTTGCTTGCTGAACGAGATGTTTTGCTTGTGTCTGATTCTCTTTGGTTTCGCGATCGTTCTTTGAAGACTTTTCAAACTCCGAAAGTATTTTCTGCGCTTGCTCGGAGTTGCCGGCGCATTCGTACGCGCGCGAGAGCAGGAAAAGGGTCTCGGAATCCTGCGTCGACAGTTTCAGAAGAGGTTCAAGCGTTGCAACTGCCCTCTGACATCGATCGCTTGTTTGTGCGGAAGGTTCTCCCTGCGGCGCGCGCAAAAGGATTTTGCCTAGCAGCAATCGCGCGCGGGGATTGCGAGGTTGCAGCTCCACACTTTTCATCGCGTCGGGCAGCGCGGCGGCGTCTTGGTTGCGGTCAGAATAAATCTTCGCTCGTGTGTAGTAAGCCAGAGCGTTCTGGGGGTCGCGAGTCAAAACCTTCGCAATCTGCGTCAGCGCCTTGTCTGAATCTCCCTTGGCCTGGTAAGCGACGGCCAGCCGGTTACGCGATTCCACATCGGCAGGCGCAAGCACAAGCGCAGAGCGCAGGTGCGCGATCGCAGCGTCGTAGGTTTGCAGTTCAATCTCGAGATCGCCGAGCGCAGCTAGCGGCTTCGGGCTGTGGAGATGTTCCGCGCGAGATTGTTCGAGGATTTGCTTGGCCTCGGCGTAATTGTGAACTCCGCGATAAGCCTGGGCTAGTCCAATTTCGCCCTTCCAGTCGTGCGGCGATATTCTTAACGCTTCGGTGTAGCGAGCGATCGCTTCGGCGTAACGCGCAACCCTGATCAGCGCATCGCCTAACTCGACGTGCGAATCAACGCTACGCGGTGCAAGCTCGATGGCTTTCTCGTAACTCGCGATTGCTGCATCCCAATTTCCCGCCGATGCGTTCGCGCGAGCTTGAAGTTTCAGCTGCTGCGCTTGCTGCAACGCTGTTTGCGCGCTTGCAGGATGGCTTCCGAGCGATAGGAAAAGCAGTAGCAGACTTGTATTGCGAAACCACAACATGGGCGGATTATAGCATCGCGACTAAAGCAGGCTTTCTTGCGGGCTTTTCGCTTGACTAGCAAAGCGTAGCGAACTATACGATGACGCGACAATCCCGAGGAATTCATGTTCACTCCACATAGCTTTGGCACAGCCTTGGTCATGATGGTGGTTGCTGCGATCTGCTGGGGATCGTGGGCCAATACGTTTAAGGGCGTGAAGCATTATCGCTTCGAACTTTTTTACTGGGACTATGCCGTCGGCATTTTCGTTATGTCGCTGGCGCTGGCCTTCACCATGGGCAGCATCGACGGCGGGCCTACGAGTTTTATCAACAACGTGAAGTCTGCTGACGTCGGCAACCTCGGCTGGGTCCTACTGGCCGGAGTGATTTTCAACCTCGCGAATCTTTTGCTTATGGCGGGAATTGATTTGGTGGGACTGGCGACAGCATTTCCAGTCGCCATAGGGATCGCGCTGGTAGTAGGCGTGGTGCTGAGTTACGTTCAAGAGCATCGAGGCAATATAAACATGCTTGCGGCGGGAATACTTTGCGCCGTCGCCGCGGTGATTTTGGACGGCAAAGCATACGGCGAACTGAAGACAGGAAAACGGGCCACGCGCAGAGGCATCCTCATTTGCGTAATCTCTGGTGTGCTGATGGGACTGTGGGCTCCGTTTGCTACGCGAGCCCTCACGCACGAGAATACGCTGGGGCCGTACAGCGCTTCCGTTTTTCTTTGTCTTGGAGCGTTGCTGTCTTGTTTCATTTGGAATTTCTATTTCATGAAACATCCTCTAGTAGGTGAGCCGGTTGATTTCCGCGATTTTTTTCAAGGACCGGTGCATGGTCATGTGCTGGGTTTGTTTGGCGGCGCTATATGGGCAACCGGAATGGTTTTCGATTTGGTGGCTGCGCAATTCACGGGGGTCTCGATTTCTTATGCGATTGGTCAATCCGCGCCGATGGTCGCTGCGTTGTGGGGTATTTTCGCCTGGAAGGAATTTGCCGGAGCCAATACGCGTGCGAAAGTTTACCTGGTACTGATGTTCGTTTTTTATATTCTGGCGATCCTGCTAGTCGCGCGCGCTAACACCGCAGGCTAAGGCACCATCCGTGGACAAGTTCGTTTTGCTAGAGAGAGCAGATTCCTCGCTGCGCGTCGTGCCTGCGCTTCGCGGAGGGAAGACACCTACGCGACGCTTTGCTCGGAATGACAAGTCATCGGGGACGCCAATCGGTTGGTGGCTTCTAGATTGACGGCCGGCGGAATTTGCCGCAGGCATCCTCGATGATGGCAGCTATGCCGAGCACTGCTTCGTCTTCCCACGGGCGTCCGACAATTTGCACGCCAATCGGCAAACCCTCAGGCGATTGGGCTACTGGAACAACAGCAGCGGGATTTCCTAGTAGATTAAACCATTGCGAATAGCTCATCGCTTTTAAGTATTCCACTTTGCGTCCTTGTACCCTCCACTCGCGTTCGCCATGGCGAAATGCCGGAATGGCGCAGACGGGGCAAAGGAGAATTGGAAAGTGCTCCATTTTTTCGAGGAGCTTGCCGCGAAGTACATCGCGGGCGAGGAGCGTGTTCAAAAGATCTTGCGCGGTGAGCGGCGGGGCTTCGGCGACCATGGCGCGAAATGAGCGGAAGATGGAACTGAGCTTCGTTTCGCTGCCTGCAATTGTTGGAGCGAATGACATCTGTCCGGCGCGTCCGAATAGGTTCCACCAGAGTTGCCAGACACGGTCCAGATTCTGCAGCTGCCCCTCTGTAACTTTAAATCCTTGCGTTCGCAAAATATCCACGGCGGTGCGCACTGCTGCGGCGGTTTCAGGAGTGACTGGCGTGACCTCGTCATCCACAAAATATGCCACGCCAAGCTTACGAATGTCCTGCCCACTCCATCGTCTCAAGGGTACGGGTGCAGAAGCGGGATCGCCGGGATCTGGGCCAGCCATTGCTTCAAATAGTTTTTGTACGTCACCGACGCGGCGAGCCATGGGGCCTACAACTCCGAGTTGCGCGAAGGGGCCTGCGGACGGGGGATAGTGGCCTGTGGAGGGAATGCGTCCGGGGGTGGGTTTGAGTCCGCAAATTCCGGAGTAGTGGGCTGGGATGCGAATGGAACCGCCTCCGTCGCTACCTACGCCGCCAGCGGAACATCCCGCGGCGATGGCCGCAGCTTCGCCGCCACTTGAACCGCCAGGTGTGCGCGAAAGATCCCACGGGTTGTTCGTTCGCCCATAAAGAAGGTTATCGGTTTCGTAGGCCATCAAAAATTCCGGGACGTTTGTGTTGCCCAAAATGAGGGCGCCTGCGGCGCGAAGCCTGGCGACTAGCAAAGCGTCTTCGGACGGAATATATCCTTTTCGCAAAATGCTGCCGCATTCGCAGGGTAATCCAGCAACATCGATGGAACTTTTGATGGAGATCGGCACGCCGTCAAGTGGGCCGATGAAATTTGATTTTGCAGAGGAACCGAGAGCGATCTCGGCGGACTTAGCTTGAGCGCGTGCGCGTTCGGTATCAACTGTAACGAATGCATGTAACTTTGGATTCAATTGGTCGATGCGCGACAAGTGCGCATCGACCAATTGCACGGGCGAGATCTTCTTCGTGCGGATGCTTTCCGCCATTTCGGTGAGTGAGAGATAAACAATGTCGTCCAATTCGACCTCGACCTATTGTTGTGAGCCGCAAAGTCTAACACGTCACCGATATTGAGCGACGCGGACCGTCGCAGAATCAAATCACGATTGACAGGCCTACAACTTAAAGAGAAAATTCGCGTTCAACAGGAAACCAATAGTTTGCAAACTTTCGACATGTGCATAAACGTGTCTTCGTGTGGCCCGCGATGACGCGGCGGTTTCGCGCGGTCTTGCTTGCTGTTTTGTTCCTCACGGCGGCCTACCTTTTTGCGTGGCCCTCGGCGAACGTGCCGTACTTCGCTGCGGTAATACTCCACCTTGTCGCCGGTATTGTACTTCTGATTTTTCTAGTATTTGGTCTGCGTGGAATTTTGCGAAGTGCTTCGGCCATATCGCGGATCGGCTGGATTCTGATTGCTATGGGGGGCGTGCTGGGAGCGGTGCTTATCAAGACCGGGACCCGCCGGGACGAATGGCCCCTGCTTTACACGCATATCGGAACGTGCGTTGCGGGCGGAGCGTTTCTGGCCTCGGCGTGGGCCAGTAAGCGTGGATTTTTTGCGCTAGGGGGCGCTGCCGGCGTCTTGCGCACCGCGATGTTTGTTGTCGCGGCAGCGCTCGCTGTCTCAGCCGGGTGGTGGATGCGTACGGTTCCTTGGGCGCGCGCGCATCGCATCGAGAACCCGGCGATGGCCCCAGGGACCATGAACAGCGAGGGCGACGGACCCGGGGGACCGTTTTTCCCAAGTTCCGCGCAGACGGCACACGGGGGAGAAATTCCCGCGAATTATTTTACGGAGTCGGATTCCTGCCAGCGTTGCCACGCGGACATTTACAAAGAGTGGCAAAGCTCGGCACATCATTTCTCATCGTTCAACAATGCGTGGTATCGCAAGAGCATTGAGTACATGCAAGACACAGTAGGCGTGCAGCCGTCGAAGTGGTGCGCGGGCTGCCACGATCCTGCGCTACTTTTTAGTGGAATGTTTAATCGGCCGATTCGCGAGGTGGAAGATACACGAGCGGGGCAAGCAGGGCTGGGCTGCATGATGTGCCACTCGATCGCAAAAGTGAAAAGCACGATGGGGCAGGCAGATTTCGAGCTTGAATATCCGGCACTGCATCGCATGGCGGCAAGTTCCAACCCGCTCGTGCGCCGCTTCCACGATTTTCTGACCGAGTTGAATCCTGAGCCGCACCGGCGGGTGTTCCTGAAGCCGTTTATGCGTACGCAGACGGCAGAATTTTGCTCGGCGTGCCACAAGTTGCATCTCGACGTTCCGGTAAATCATTACCGTTGGGTGCGCGGGTTCAATGAGTACGACAACTGGCAGGCTAGTGGCGTTTCTTTTCAAGGCGCGCGCTCATTTTATTATCCCGCCAAAGGTCAGGCTTGCGCGGACTGCCATATGCCTTTGACTCAATCAGCGGACGCGGGAAATATAGCGGGAAACATACATTCCCATCGCTTTCCCGCGGCCAATACAGCTCTGCCTTATGTTAATGACGACCAGCAGCAATTGAGCGACACCGAGAAATTCCTGACCGATCACGAAGTGAGCGTGGATATTTTTGCGATCTCACCGGAGGCGGCTGCGGAGAAAACGGGGGGCGGGGCGGCTGGGCGTGCGCAAAACCCGGCTGTCGTGATTGGCGGAGGTAATTTTGCCGCGCCGAATTTGGAAACCACATTTGCACAGGGAGAAGAGGCCGAGGCAGCTGTGCCAGCAAATGCCTCACCGGAGTCTGCCACGCCTATTGCTCTGCTGACCGCGCCACTGAACCGCGCTCCTGCGTCGGTCCGGCCGGGAGCGACATACCGTGTGGACGTGGTGGTACGAACACGCAAGCTGGGACATTTTTTTCCAGGCGGCACGGTGGACGCCTACGATTGTTGGCTCGAACTGAAGGCGGTAGATGACAAAAGTGACACGATTTTCTGGAGTGGACGCGCGGAAAATGATGGCCGGGGGCCAGTGGACCTGGGCGCGCATTTTTACCGCTCGTTGCAGATCGATGCGCACGGGAATCCCATCAACAAACGGAACGCATGGGCTACGCGAGCGGCGGTTTATGTGAGGCTGATTCCACCGGGGGCCGCCGACACAGTTCACTACCGGCTGCAGATTCCGCCGAGCGCAAGTGGCCATATTCATCTGAGCGCCCGAGTGAACTATCGAAAGTTCGCGTGGTGGAATACACAATTTTCATTTGCCGGCGCACGCGATCCCAAGGATACAGAAATACCACGCTCACCGAATTTTGATGATGCGCATTACGTGTTTACTGGCGATCCAACGAAAGTGCCAGGCGGAGGAAAAGGCATTCCGTCATTGCCGATTGTTGCGATGGCGGAGAACACCGTGGATTTGAATTTATTGACTGCGAGCGCGGCCCAACCTAAGCCGAAGATTGTGCTGACGCCTGAGGACTGGACGCGCTGGAACGACTACGGCATTGGTCTATTTCTGCAAGGGGACTTGTCGGGCGCGGCGGGAGCGTTTGAAAAGATCACCGAGATCGATCCGAAGAATCCGGACGGATGGGTGAATTTGGGACGTGCGCGGGTGCAGGAAGGGAATCTAACTGCTGCGCGCGATGTGCTGCAGCGCGCACTGGCGCTAAGCCCGAAGCTGGCACGCGCGCATTTCTTTTATGCGAAGATGCTGCGTCAGGAAGGGCGATATGATGAGGCGGCCGAGCATTTGCGCGAAGTGTTAGCGCAATATCCGCGCGACAGAGTCGTTCATGACGATTTGGGGCGGATTTATTTTTTGCAGCGGCGTTACTCCGACGCGGTGAAAGAGTTTGACGCCACGCTCGCGATAGATCCCGAGGATCTGGAAGCGAATTACAACTTAATGCTTTGCAATACGGGCCTTGGACACAGCGACTTAGCGAGCGAATATCAGGAGCGGTATCTGCGATTCAAGGCGGATGAGTCGGCGCAAACGCTGACCGGGCCTTACCTACGAAGTCACCTCGATGACAATGTGGAGCGGCAACCGATCCACGAGCATATTTCGGCAGTTCAGCCGAAGAAACAATCCAAAACGGCAAAATACCCAGAAAAGTTTGGCCGAGCGAAGGAATCCGATTGAACAACGAGCGGCCACAACACCAATGGCACTTTGCACTATTTGCGGCGAACAGTTTTTTAATTCTCTGTATGGTTGTTGCGAGAACGCCGTTATTCGGTGCGTCGCAACAAAGCCCGGCGTCTTCGCCTACTGAGTCCGCGACGCGTTTTGAAGACATCACGCGCGCTTCGGGAATACACTTCGTCCACAACAACGGAGCATTCGGAAAAAAGTGGTTGCCGGAAACGATGGGGCCCGGCGTCGCGTTTCTGGATTACGACAACGATGGCTGGCAGGACATTCTCTTCGTAAACGGCACTGCTTGGGCTGGATATCCAGGCAAGCATTCCACTCTGGCGCTTTATCACAATAACCACGATGGGACTTTCACCGACGTTACGCAGAAGGCCGGGCTCGCGGTGGAAATGTATGGCATGGGCGTGGCCGTCGGCGATTTCGACAACGATGGTTACGAGGATGTTTTCATCAGCGCACTGGGGCAGAGTCATTTATTCCACAACAATGGCAACGGGACGTTTACTGATGTGACGAAGAAGGCCGGACTGTGGGGGCCGAACGAATTCAGCACCAGCGCTGCATGGGTGGACTACGACCGCGACGGACACTTGGATCTGGTGGTTGCGAATTACGTGCAGTGGGCTCCAGAGAACGATATTTATTGCGCGCTGGATGGAAAAACAAAATCGTACTGCACACCGGAGCCATACAAAGGGACTTCCATTCGGCTGTGGCACAATCGCGGTGACGGAACTTTTGAAGACGCTACGCAAAAAGCTGGGCTGTACGATCCAACTTCGAAGAGCTTGGGGGTAACCGTACTAGACGCGAATCAAGATGGCTGGCCTGACATTTTGGTGAGTAATGACACGCAGCCAAATAAACTTTATATAAATAATGGCAATGGGATGTTTTCAGAAAAGGGAGTGCAGGCGGGCATTGCGTACAGTGAGGACGGAATCGCGCGTGCGGGCATGGGCGTAGACGCGGGAGATTACGACCGCTCGGGATATCCCAGCGTGATCATCACGAATTTTTCGAATCAGATGCTGGCGCTGTATCACAACGAGGGCAATGGATTGTTTGTGGACGAGGCGCCGCAATCCGATGTAGGCCACGCGAGTTTGTTGACGCTTGGATTTGGATGTTTCTTCTTCGACTACGACCTTGACGGCTGGCTGGATATATATGTAGCGAATGGTCACATCGAGGATGCCATCGAGCGGGTGCAGCCGAGAGTTCGTTACGCAGAGCCTCCGCATTTATTTCATAACCTTGGCGATGGGAAATTCAAAGAGGTGACGGCTTCGACCGGGGCGTCTTTCGCCACGCCGCGAGTGGCGCGAGGCGCTGCTTATGGCGATATCAACAACGATGGCGCGCAAGATTTGGTAGTGGCGACCAACGCTGGGCCAGCGGCGCTGTTCGGAAATACCGGCGCAAAAAATCACAGTTTGCGGATCAAGCTGATTGGTACGAAATCGAATCGCGATGGAATTGGAGCGGTGGTGCGCGTGACGGCGGGGAACGATAAGCAATCACAGATGCTGCGCAGCGGGTCGAGCTATTTGTCATCGAGCGAATTGATTTTGACGTTGGGATTGGCTGGACACACACAGGCCGATACCGTTGAAGTGCGCTGGCCCAGCGGGCAGACGGATCATTTGAAGAATATAGCGGCGGATCAGATTGTGACGATAAAAGAAAATCAGGGCGCAATTGCGACAAAGGCGCTGGTAAAACGTTAGAATGGTGCGGAAATTTCCCTTGAGGATTGAGTGAACGCACTGCAACGCACCGCGCGATTGATTCGGGCAATTCTGATTTTTCTTGTGATGGCTGGCGGGCTTGCCGGCGTTGTCGCAAATGCACAGCAACAAACTAAGAAGCCCCGCAAATCCAAATCCACTGATTCAAGTGCCTCCGATCAGGCTGACGCGCAGGCGGCACAGCACGCACAAATCATCCGCGAAAATAATTTCGGCGTGGCGCTGATGAACCGGCAACAGTTCGAGCAAGCGCTGGGGAAATTCCAGCGCGCCTGCATTCTGGAGCCGCAATCCGATGTCGGCTGCGTCAATGCGGGGATTGCGCTGCTGAATATGCAGCGGTTTGATGAAGCACGGCAAATTCTAGAGAAATCGGCAGATCGGGACCCGCGAAATCCGCGCGTTTGGTTCAACGTGGGGCTACTTGAGAAGGCCGTGGGTAAGTCCGCTGAGGCCATAGCGGATTTCCGCAAAGTTGCGCAGCTAGATCCCTATGACGCCGACACTCAATATTTCATTGGGTTGGTGTATTCGCAGGAGCAGAAATACGACGATGCGATTGCAGCTTTCAAGCGTGCTCTAGATTTGAATCCATTTCAGGTCTCCGCGGAATTCGGACTGGCGCAAGCTCTCCAGCATAAAAACGATACGGCGCACGCAAAGGAACATTTCGACCGGTTTCAACATTTGGTTTCCGAGAAGCTTGGCAAGCCAGTTAGTTTCATTTATGGCGAGCAAGGGAAATATTCGCTTGCCGAGCTGATGCTGCCCGCGCCTGAGCCGGTTCCGCCTGCCGCTCCGGTGCATTTCGTAAACGTGACTGCGCAATCGGGCTTACCCTCGCAGCCCTCCCTTCCAACAAGCACAGCGAAAACCAAAAACGAGGCTTCTGAACCGAATGTAGCAGCCGAATCTGTTTCACGGGTTTTGGGCAGCGGAGCTTGCATCATTGATTACGACGGCGATGGGCGGCCGGATATTTTTCTAGTTGATGCGGATGGCAAGGGCAATTCGGCGCTATACAAAAATGAAGGCAATGGAAGATTTGTGAATGTAACGAAAGAGGCGAAGCTGGATATTCACGGCGAGGGGATGGGATGCGCCGTCGGCGATTATGACAATGACGAGAAACCCGATCTTGCGGTGACCATGAATGGACGCGTATTGCTATTCCATAACGAAGGGAAGGGGACTTTTAAGGACCTCACCGAGCAAGCAGGTATTGAAATGGACGGGCTAGCGATGGGAGCGACGTTTATTGATTACGACCATGACGGGGACTTGGATCTGTACGTCACGCGCTTCAGCGATTTTCCGTTGACTGACCTGGCTGAGACGTTTTCGTTTCCCATGGATACCACGGGCCCGGGGAATGTTTTGTGGCGCAATAATGGAAATGGCACGTTCACGGACTGGACGGCTGAAACAGGACTGGCTGGAAGTGGGCCTTCCGTCGGGGCGATCGGAAGCGATTTGAACAACGATCGAGCTATCGATTTCGTGGTTACCGGATGGCAGAAGGCGCCGGTGGCGTTTATGAATCCAAGAGAAGGGAAGTTTCGCGCAACAGTGCCGTGGGCTAGCGATATGCCGGCTCCTGCTGCGGGCCTGGTCGCCTTTGATTTTGACAAAGATGGCTGGATGGACCTGGCCTTTACGCATTGGGGAACGCCGGGACTGAGTTTGTGGCGCAATGTTCCAGGAAAACCGTTTGAGCGAGTAGCACTGCCAGACTTGGAATGGATGCGTGGCTGGGGCCTGGCTGCTTTGGATTACGACGACGACGGATGGATCGACTTGGTTGCGGTGGGAGATAATTTTTCCGGAGAGGGCCGGATTGTTTTGTTGCGCAATGAAGGCGCCAAAGGATTTCGCGACGTCACTGCCCTGGCCGGATTGGACAAGATCGTGCTGCACAATCCGCGCGGAGTGATCGCTTTTGACGCGGAAGGCGATGGCTCCATCGATTTGCTGATCACGCAGAATCATTTGCCACCAGTGCTTTTAAAGAACGAAGGAGGCAATCGATATAACTGGTTGAAGCTGCAGTTTAAAGGCACGAATGACAACAAGACTGGAATTGGCACGAAGGTTGAGATGAGTGCCGGCGCGCTGCAGCAGAAGTGGGAAGTCAGCGGCGCTTCGGGTTACTTGGGGCAAGGTCCAACGGAAATTGTGGCAGGGCTGGGGCCTGAGCGCAGCGCGGACGTGGTTCGACTTCTGTGGCCCACGGGCGTGGTGCAGGATGAAATGGAAATTCCGGCTCACAAGACGGAAACGATCGCGGAGATCGACCGACGTGGTAGTTCGTGCCCCATCGTATTTGCGTGGAACGGGCAGAAATTTGAATTTCTTGCAGACATGATCGGTCCCGGAATCGTGGGACACTGGATCGCTCCGAATCAGCGGAACACGCCGGACCCGGAAGAATATTTGAAAGTGGCGGGATCACAGGTACAGGCAGAAAACGGAATAATTAAATTTCGCATGCTGGAGCCGATGGAAGAGTTGGACTATCTCGACCAGGCGCGCCTGATTGCTGTTGATCATCCTTCGGATGTGGAGGTCTATCCCAATGAACGTTTCATGACGAATCCGCCGTTCCCGAAATTCAAAGTGATTGCCAGTTTCGAAGCGCATCCACCGCTCGGGGCCTGGGATGATCGCGGACACAATTTGCTGCCTCTACTGATTGAGCGAGACCACAAATATGTGACGGACTTTCCGGATGCGCGGTACGCGGGCTTCGCTGCAATGCATACAATCGAACTGGATATCGGGCCCTGGGATCCAACGCGTCCCCTGCGCCTTTTGATGGACGGCTTCACCGACTATTTCAGCGCCAGTTCGATGTACGCGGCATGGCAGGCGGGAATTCAGCCGGTGCCGCCTTACGTTGAGATGCTGGACGATTCTGCGAAGTGGGTACGAGTGATCGACGATATGGGATTTCCAGCCGGGCTTTCGCGAACGATGGTCGCGGAGCTGACTGGTAAACTTCCGCCCGGCACGCGGTTCATTCGCATTACGACGAACTTGAAAATTTATTGGGACCGCATCCTGGTTGATAATTCGGCTCTGGATACGCCGTTCAAGACAACCGAAGTGCCTTTGGCCAAAGCTCAATTGCAATTTCGCGGGTATCCGCGCGTAGCGGAGGGGAATCCGCGCAACGATTTGACCTATGTCTACGAGGATGTTAGCGCTACCGGGCCGTACACGCGGCAGATTGGAAATTACACGAGGTATGGCGACGTAGCGGATTTACTACGCGCGCCGGACGACGAATACGTGATCTTCGGCTCCGGCGACGAAGTGGCGGTGGATTTCGACTCCACAAATTTACCGGTGCTGCCCGATAGCTGGACTCGCGATTATTTCTTTTATGCGAATGGATTCGCGAAGGACATGGATTTCTACGCGGCGCATGGCGACACTGTCTCGCCACTTCCATTTCACACGCTCATACCGTATCCGTATCCGAAAGGCGTCGGCTATCCTGAGGACGAGCCACATCTGAAATACATGCTCGAGTACAACACGCGCGGGGTTGCAGGCCCAGCCGGTGACACCTTCCGCTTTGATTACACCGAACCCGAAAAATAGCAAGACGTGTGGTGTTTTGGGAGTGCGAGCGGGGGCTTAGATACGCTCCTGCTACCTGCCGTTAGCCACGACGCTAATCCTGTGGTCCTGACACACCGGTCCGCCCGCAATTACTAGAACTGGAAGCGGACGCCAAATTGAGCTGCGAAGGCAGTTGCGCCCGGGGCGAGCTCATCGACTTGGCGATAAGCTGAGCCATTGGGTTGAAGAACGCCGGGCTTCGGAATGGCCGTCAACGCCGGACAAACTATATTGGAATATAGAGCGGCGTTGACCGGGGTGCATACGGCGTTGCTTGTGGGGCCGACAAAGCCGTAGACGTCGGGATCCGAATACAAATTGCTGGAATTAGTGACGTTGAATAGATCGGCGGAAAAGCGAAGGGAATAGCGCTCTTTGAAATTGACGTCTTTTGCAATCCTCATATCCCAGTTGTAAAAGGCGGGCTGGTTGGCGGGATAATCGGCTAACAAGAAAGGCTTTCCGCCTCCGATCTGAACCGTCGGTCTGTCGTTGTTGGCGAACTGGTTGATGACCCCATCGCCGTTTATGTCTATCGCGGAATACGCAGGGTATGCGAGTCCGCTGTGAAGTATGAAGTTGGTGCTCCAAGTGAAGCCCATTGGCAGATCGACCACCATGCCGCCTTTGAACTGGTTGGTAATGTCCAGGCCGTCGCGCCCGTAATCCAAATTCAGGTTAAATGGATCCTGCGGACCGAAGAACGTTTCGGTGTCGCGTTCGCTGGAGGCATTGGCGTAGTTGCGCGACCAAGTGTAATTGGCGAAGAACTGATAGCGATTTGAGAAACGCTTGTTCACACTCACGACGAACTCGTTGTAATTCCCATGACCGAAACTGCCCAGCTCATTGGTAGAGAAAATAGTGGGATCCAGGGGTGTCGGAGCTTGCGTGTAACTAACCACCTCTGGTAAGCCAGTCATTGGATTCGTGATGGTGTTGGCGGTGACGGTTCCTTCCAGAAGAGTGCGGCCGAACGAGTCCCGCCCCTCTGGAACAAAGTTTCGATACCAATTCGTCGTACTGAAGCCGCCGGTTCGCAAGTCGGACGAATGGACGAATGCATAATTCGCAGACACGGTCCAATTGCGGGCGAAGGAATGCTCAATTCCGACGGTCAGGTTCGAAACGCGAGGATTGCGGAAAGAAGGATCAACATAGCTGGTGGATTGGCATCCGATAAACGTCACAGGGGGGGCCGGGGGCGGGGGTTGGGTCGGGTTGCACAACTGATCTACGCCGTAAGGAACGGTCGGCGGGTACAGATACGGGAAGCCGCTCGGCGGTATGCAGTCGAACTGAGATGGGCAGAACAGGGTTGTTTGCTTGGAAGCACCGATGGTGGGGAAGAAAATTAATGGTGTCTGCGCATAGTACAGACCCCAAGCAGCGCGAACCACTGTGGGGTGCTCAGTTCCACCAACATTCCAAGCCACGCCGACGCGAGGGCCAAATTGACCGAAATCGTCGGGGACCCGCTGAGGCGGTGCAACTTGCTTGCTCGAGGAACCTTCCCCAACCCAAACAGTATTGCCCGGAATCGCAGACTGAGGTTGCGGATACCAGGTGCCATCCCAGCGCAGACCGTAGGTGAAGGTGATTCGCTGAGTGATTTGCCACTTGTCCTGCCAGTAGAGGCCCAGCCCTGAGGTGTAGTTATTGTAAAGGGTATTGTCTTTGAACATTTGGGCCAGCTGTTGTTGTTGAGAGGCAGTGGCGGAGCCATTCAATCCGATTCCTTGGGTGAAGAAATAAGGATTGGGCGCGCTTGGAATTGCATTCCCGGTGGTCGCGGTGTAATTTGCGCACCATGGTGCAGTGGGGCTTGGTTCAAAATCGCAGAGCGTATTGAATTCGTATTCGCCTGTGCTCCAGCCGGCAAAAATGTCTTTGCGGTCGGTGAACGTATCAGTATCACCGCCAAACTTCATGTCGTGTTTACCGAAGGAGTAAGAAAAATTGTCCGCGGCCTGAAGCTTCCCAGCGTCATTGTTACTGGGCAGATAAAAACGCTGGCCAAAGGACATTCCGGTTTGATTGATGAGGACTTGGGGCGCACCGTTATCGATTGCGTGGCGTTTACGGGTTTCGCCGCTAACTTCCACGCGCAGTTCGTTCACCTTGCGTCCGAGAACTGTCGTGAGAGCAAACACGCCGCCGATACCCTGGTTCACAAAATTCTCTGCTGTACCAATGGAATACGGAGTCTCAGTCTGGCCCTGCCCACCGGTGAACCCATTGGTATGATTGCGGCTACCAAGACCGCGAATGCTGAAATGGTTTGCGGGGCTGAACTGGTAATCGTAGTGACCAAGCAGAGTAAAGAAATTCTGATACTGATTATGCGCGCCGTTTAGTGCGCCGATCGTTGCCGCATTATAGCAGGCGGGGAGCAGAGGCTTTCCCACCGCCGCCGTGCCGCCACAAGCAAGTCCCAAAACGTCCGTGCTGTTCACAGGCGCGTTGATCACGGGACCAGAAGACGCTAAAAACGCTGAACATCCTGGGACGGCGTCAGTGCAAAATACCGTGGTGAGTGGGCCGTTTTCACGCTGAATGTCAGTGGAAAGGAACAAAAACTGGCGGTCTTTGTGGATCGGGAAGCCCACGGAGCCACCAAACTGGTTTTGGTTGTCAATATTGGGCGCTTCGCCAAGGGCGTCTTGCGCCGTCAGGCTACCACCGCGATAATATTCGTGAGCCTCGCCGTGAAGTTGGTTGGTGCCCGATTTGGTAACCACGTTTAGTAGGCCGCCTGTCGCGCGTCCGAATTCGGGGGCAAAGCCGTTAGTGACAACTTGAAATTCCTGCACCGCTTCCAGCGGTACGGTTAGGTTCTTGGTTTCAAGGGAACCGAAATTCTCGCCGAAATAGTTATTGGTGGCGTCGGCGCCGTCAATTACGAGGCCACTGTAATCGCTCTGCTGACCGCCGAGACGGATACCGCCGCGCAATCCCGGAACAATCTGAGCCGAGGGAGTAAGAAGGGCCATGTCACGGTAATCGCGACCGGGGAAAGGGAGGTTTTCGACGCTTATAGAATTAAGCAACTGAGTGATTCCGGTAGTGCTGGTGTCAACGACCTCGCCGCTGGCAGCAGTGACTTCCACGGTCTGAGACTGGCTTTTCAGAGGCATGGTGATATCGAGTTGCAAGGAAGCGCCGACGTTGACGACGATTTGCTTCACAGTGGTGACGGCGAAGCCATCGGCTACAGCGGTGATGGTGTACTCGCCGGGCGCAACGTTGTCGAAGTCATACGTACCATCGGGCTCGACTTGGAGTTCGCGGCGGATGCCCGTAGAGGGATTCGTCAGCGTCAATTTCGCAGTGGCCACGGACGCGTGAGAGGTATCAAACACGGTTCCACGAATGGAGCCGTACTGAGTGTTTTGCGCGAGCGCAGCTCCGGATAGGAGCAGGCTGCACGTTAACATCACACCCAGGCATGCGGCTTTCCAGGTTTTCATCGCGACTCTCCCGATGCGAGACGGTTTTTTTAGTGCGAAGACGGTTTTTTGGAAAAACGCAATCCGCGTTACGGGTAATAGATCTCGTAACATACAGAAAATGCGCCTGCTGGAAGCCGACCACAAAATTCTTCCGATTTTCAAACAATTCACTTTTAGGACGTGGGCCCCGACCCAAGATGGGCGGTAGGCTAGCTAACGTACTGAGTAGAGTCAACAAGAAACTGGGCCTTGCGCGCGAAGTTTTCCACAATCGAGTGCCCAAAATTAGCATTGACGAAATTGCTTGGTCGTACGTGTGCCCATCAGGAGCATTTGTTAGAATCTGTGGTGAAATGAAGAGAAAGCCTTACTGCGGACGATTAGCTCTGCTTGGCGCAAGCGTTCTTCTGTTAGTGACTTGGGATTTAGTGGCGCAGCCAATTGCGCAACAGACGCAAACGGAAATACTTCGCCGGCGTTCGGAGGTAGCTAATCCGTTTCACGTGCAATTCGAAGATGTCACACACGAAGCGGGAATTCATTTTCACCACGAGCGCGCCGCGTCACCAGAAAAACTGTATTTAGAGACTATGGGCGCGGGCGTCGCTTGGATCGATTACAAACAAGACGGGTATTTGGACGCATTTTTCGTGAACAGCGGTTACACGCCATTTTTTCACCCGAAGGATCCGCCGCAACCAGCTCTGTATCGCAACAATCATGATGGCACGTTCACGGACGTCACTGCAGCGAGCAAAATTCACACGGACGGAACGTTCTTCTTTGGCGTGGCGGTGGGCGATTACGACAACGACGGCTATCCGGACATATACATGACCGGCTATAGGCATTCCGTGCTGCTGCACAACAATGGCGACGGGACTTTTACGGATGTGACTGCCAAAGCCGGCGTTGGCGACGATGGAAATTGGGGAACCGCGGCGGGCTGGTTTGATTACGACCACGACGGCAAGCTGGACCTGCTGGTGACGAATTACGTTCAATATGACGAAGATCATCCGGTTGCCTGCGGCGAAAACAAGCCCGGCTATCGCGCCTATTGCCACCCTGACAGTTTTCACGGGACGTCGATGCGGCTGTATCACAACAACGGCGATGGCACGTTCACGGATATGACGGCCAAGGCCGGGCTGGTGAACACGGATGGGAAAAGTCTGGCAGTTGTCCTGGCGGATCTGAATGGGGATGGCTGGCCCGATATTTTTATTGCAAACGATACGGAGCGGAATTTTTTGTATTGGAACAACGGGGACGGCACGTTTCGCGATGCGTCGTATAAATCCGGCGCGGGATTCAGCGAAGATGGGCGGCCGGAAGCGGGGATGAGCGCGGACGCCGCGGATGTGGTGAACAACGGTTTGTTATACCTTTTCGTAAGCCATTTGGATTTCGAGCTGAACAGGCTATATCGCAACAATGGCGACGGCACGTTCACGGACTACACCATTGCCTCAGCGTTGGGGCAAAGCAATATTCTGAATAGCGCATTCGGCGCACGCATGTTTGATTTTGATAATGACGGCTGGCGCGATCTGCTGGTGGTGAACGGACACATCCTGGATAACATTGCGCTCTATCACCCTGAAGTGACCTACGAAGAAGAAAAGAAACTTTATCGCAACATGGGCAATGGAGTGTTCATGGATGCGACCCGGACACAGAATGCGGGTTTTCGAGCGCCCCGAGTAGGTCGTGGGCTCGCGGTTGGCGATTACGACAATGATGGTTGGCAAGACTTTCTGGTTAGCAATAACGGAGAAGATGCGCAGCTATTTCGCAATAATGGCGCGGACGAGCCGGCCGCGGCGGGAAATCATTGGCTTGCTGTGCGGCTAATCGGGACGAAAAGTAATCGCGATGGGAACGGCGCGGCGCTGAAACTGATCGCGGGAGACTTGACGAGTTACGACCAGGCAAAAGGCGGGATGAGTTATTGTTCGGCGCAAGATCCTCGGATATTTTTTGGACTAGGTAAGCACGATAAAGTGGACCTGCTGGAAATCCGATGGCCTAGCGGCATCGTCGACCGGTTCCAAAACTTGCCGGCAGATGATTTCGTGATTGTGGAAGAAGGAAATCGCGAGGCAAGAGCGGTACGGTTCAAGCAACACCACAAGTGACTTCATTCACATTCCTTTATTGGACATGTAAGGCATACGCGAATTATTACAAATACAGATCCTTTTCAACTTTTATTGATCCACAGGACCTGCTAAGACATTCCTGTGGCCACTAAGTCCTGGCCCCGTAATTCCAGGCGAACTCTCGGCAATGGTTTCGGTGGCGGGCCGTCAAGAACGGACCCATCGATAGCGGAGAAAACTCCGCCATGGCAGGGGCACGCGAATGCATGCTCCTCGGGCCGATAAAATGTTGGACACGCGGCGTGCGTGCAAAGACGGCTGAACGCGAGAAATGTTCCCGCCGACGGATGCAACAGGAAGCAGGGATGCTCGTCATTCGGGTAGGAAATGATCTTCACAGCGCCCACGGGGATGTCCCCCACGTGGGCCACTACTTTGACCGGATAAGAATTCTTTCGAGCGCGAATAAAGAGGACGAGTCCACCAAGAGCAGCGGCGATGCCGGAGGCAGTCAAATATTTCGCGAACTGGCGGCGAGGGATTTGGTCATTGTCTGGATTTGAGATTGAAATTTCTCCTGGAGTTCGGCCGCGACTAGTTCTGTTTACGAGTTTGCGATTTCCGTTTTTACACTATTTCGTAGCGCATGGACCTCCGCTTTGAGCTCCGCTACTTGTTCCCTGAGCAAGCGGGCGACGATGCGTTCGTAACCGGCAGCAGCGCGCGCTGCGAGTTTCTCCAACATCTCACCCTCGTCGGCGTCGATGTCATTTCCGGACTCGTGCGGCCCAAGTAGAACGACGGCGGTGGCTTCGGGGATTCCGCTGCGCACCGGCACGGAAAGGCAAGGCGCTTCCATACCGGTTGGCAATGCAAGCGATTCTGAATCTTCCTGGTTTAGACGAACCGATTCGCCAAGCTCCAAACTTCGCAACGCCGTTGCGTCAGATTCCGTACGCAACTCCGTTTTTGTGCAGGCGCCCCATCCCTTGGCGTTTTTCGATCGCCGGAACACGTTTTCCTGGCATCGGAAAACCGCGCAGGATGACAAGCAGAGCGCGCGCGCCGCGCTTTCTACGAGCAGGCGGTCGATGTCCTCAAGACACTCGGCCCGTGCGATTTCTTCCGAGGTGATCTTTAACTGGCGTTTCGCGGAATGGAACTGGCGATTGAATACGAGATCGACCAACTCTACCCCGCTTTCGTGCAAGCGCTGCATCAGGAGAAGAAAAATAGGGGCCAGCACCAGCGGCCATATCCATGCGGGCAAGCGAAAGCCTTCCTCGACGTTCGCCAACTTCTCATGGAGCTGAAAAATCGGAACGCCCAGCGCCAGGCTCAGGACCACCAATATCGTTCCGTGGCGAAGAGGGATCCATACACGCACCACACGTCGCTGCCATACCGCTTGTGAGGCGAAATAGGCCAGCACTCCATTGGGAAGATATAGAAGGCCGATAAAAGCTTGCGAAGGCGAGAATCCCCACAGATGGCGAAATAGGTCAGCGGATTGGCAGAGTTCTGCAAAGATGTAGGCCGGAAGACCAATGGCGCATCCCCAAATCACCCAACGCATGCGCTTCTCTTCAAGCGGCGGGAGCGCACGTCGACGTTCTATGAGTATCAGCAAAACGATCGCATCTACGGCGAGGCCTGCAAGAAAGGTGACCTCGGTAATGCGCTCGGTGGGGTACCCGAACATGTTGCCAAACCCTAGAAGAGTGAGCACAGTGATCGTCAAAGCTAGCAGCGGTACCGCCCATTGCACTTTTTGCCAGCGCGGCTCGGTTCGGTCATTGGGAAATCGTAAGGCGAAGATCAAAAGGCCAGCGAAAGCAGCGCCTTGAGCCAAGGCTTCCGCCAACTCCTGAGCGAACACGGCAAGCGGCCAGCGTTGCAAGAGCGCGTAGTAGGTGAAGGACTGGCCCGGGTTTATCCATATCACGTACAGGAACAATCCCCAGGTCATCCAGCTCGGGCGAGTCCAAACCAGCCAGAATGCAATGACGATCACAACCATGCCGACCACAGTGTCGGCGAGAAGCACCGCTCGTTCCGCGGGATTCAGCGGCGCTGGAACGGATTTGAGACCGGCGGATTTGGTAGAACCGCCAGAGCGCGGAATGATTTCGAGAGTTATTTGGCGGTCGGGAAGTGCAAATTGCGTGCCGCCCAGTCCGCCAAGAACTGATACTAAGCTCGCGCATCGCGGAGTATTGACGGGAATACAGCGCATAGCCTTCAGGTCTATGCGGTCACCTGGAACGATTCCGGCTACGGTTGCCGGCGATTCTGCGGGCGATGGAAAAGGAGCAACCACGTCGGTGATGGTTCCGTCGTTGTCCACGGAGAGGCCGAATGAGCCGAGCGAATCGATCACTCGTTGCAGGCCCGGGGCAATCATGGCGAGCGCCCAGACGGTCAGCAGGATTAGAAAAACTCGGCCTACGCTCGGTCCGTCAGCGTGGCCTGTTTCCGTTGAGCTATTTCGCGAACCCATGGCACCTCAAATGGGTCGAGATTCTCTTGAGAGGCCGCTAGATTACGAAACTCTGGGACTTATTAACAGTTTTTTGCTTCCCTGAAGGTTCGTTCTGAAGCGTCGTTCTATTGCTGGGCGAGATGGCCGAGTTGCAGGCGCGTTTGCAGCATGTGCAGAATCGTGTCACGAGCGATCATGCCGACGATGTTGCCTTCAGAGATTACGGGCATCTGATTGATGTCCTGGCTTTGCATGCGCTGCAAGACGCCGAGAGCGGGTTCAGTCGGCGAAGCAGAATGGATGCGGTCGAGCGGCAGCATTACAGCTTGGATCGAAGTGTTGGACCATTCCTCGCGAGGAACCATGCGCGCGGCATGCAAAGTGATCAGGCCTACAGGTCGGACTGGACCAGACACGATGTGAACGCGGCGTCCTGTGCGCAACACTTCGTGCACATATTCTTCGATGGACATGTCGCGTGTAACGGTCGGAATGTCATGAGTCATAAGGTCCGCTGTGCGAACGTCCGTTAGCGTGTTGCGCATGGCGACCTGCATGAAGCTTTCTTGCGCCGCGCTCAGCAAGAACCATCCGATGAATGCAGTCCACAAACCTCCGACCCAGTTTCCATTCAGGGCTTGCCACACGCCGAAAATGATCATCATGTAAGCGAAAATCTTTCCGGCCGTGGATGCGATTTTCGTGGCACGTGTGAAACTACCCGTGACTCCCCAGGCAATGCCGCGAAGGATGCGGCCGCCGTCGAGCGGAAATCCCGGAACAAGATTGAAGACGGCCAGAACGAGATTGATTTCCCACAGCCAAACGGCTGCGGCGTGAACCATGTCGTTCCCATGAAAATAGCGCGCGACCAGCCAGAAGCAGCCGGCGAGAAATACGCTCGACAGCGGACCGGCGATAGCGATATTGAATTCCTGCTTGGCGTTGGCGGGCTCTCGAGAGATTCGCGCCAGGCCGCCAAATACAAAAAGCGTAATGGAAGCGACCGGAATCCGGTAATGCTTGGCTACCGCGCTATGGCTTAGCTCGTGAAAGATTACGGATGCGAAAAAAAAGATGCTGGTGATAATGCCAAGCGCCCAATGTTGCGCCGGAGACCAATCCGTGTGCTGCGACGTAAACTGAGTGCGGAGAGAAAGCGTAATCAGAAAAAAAATGATGAACCAACTAGCGTGCAAATAGATGGGGATGCCGAAAATGCTTCCCAGGCGGAATCCGGTGGGAGGCGCGGAATCTTGAACCGTAACCGGAGGTTCGCCGGAGGCCGATCCGAAGTGAGAACCGGATGTGGAGGCTGGTTCGTGCGAGTGTTCCATCACGCGATTTTAACAGGCCTAGGCGCGCATTGCACTTTTACAGCGCTCTGGCGCTCGGCCTGACACTCAGGGGGCATATTGCAGCTGTGCTAACATCAGGCGGGAAGCGTGATTTTAAACGATAGAGAACATGATCATCGGCCGCAGGGATTTCCTTAAGACGATTGGTACAGCGGGCGCTATCGTGGCGCTGCCCTCTCTTGCTGCTGCACCCACACCAAGTTCGTTCGATTTCGTGTTTTTCACCGACACGCATATTCAGCCGGAACTTGACGCGGCGCACGGCTGTGATATGTGCTTCAAGAAAATTGCTAGGCTGAAGCCGGAATTCGCCATGATGGGCGGAGATCACGTCTTCGATGCCTTCGGTGTAAACAATGCGCGCGCGGGTATGGTGTACGACCTCTATGAGCGCACCGAGCAATTGCTCAGTATGCCGCTTCACCACGCGATCGGCAATCACGACGTTTTCGGCGTTCTGGCAAAAAGCGGCGTTGCGCCTAGCGATCCCGCATACGGCAAAAAGATGTATGAGGACCGCATGGGTCGAACCTACTATTCGTTTGATTACAAGGGCTATCACTTCATGGTGCTGGACTCGATTCAGCCGACGGAGGACCGTCTGTGGGAAGCCCGCGTAGATGAGGACCAGCTTCGGTGGCTTCGCGATGAGCTGAAGGCTCTGCCGCATGGCACGCCGGTTATCGCCGTGGTTCACTGTCCTCTGGTCACGGCGTTTGCCACCTACGCTTACAGCCAGATTGTCGGCGCGGATCGTAAGTACAACACCATGACGGTCGCCAATGCACCTGAGGTACTGGAAATTTTCGAGAATGCGAACGTTCTAGCTGTTCTGCAAGGGCATACCCACGTAAACGAAGTAGTGAACTATAAGAACACGCAGTACATCACCAGCGGAGCCGTCTGCGGAAATTGGTGGCGTGGGCCGCGCATGGGCACCCCGGAAGGATTTACAGTAGTGAGCCTGCGCCAGGGAAAAATCAGCTGGCGTTACGAGACCTACGGATTCCACAGCGTCGTTCCTCCCGACAGACCCTAGCTGTCGAGGACGCAATCACCCGAACGCATTGTGTTTGGTTTTCCACGACGTGTTACAGAGACCACGAATCGAGTCCTTTCGGTCGCTCTTAATTCCCGCATTTTGAATAGTGCGACAGATGGCTACCCCCCTGCATTAACCGCTGCGCCCGGCAACCTAAAGGAGGCGGCCATGGTGAACATGATCGGGTTCGGTGAAGTGTTCGGAGCAATTTTCCTATCTTTTGCGGTGGCGCTCACGCTTCAGTGGGTCGGGTTGGTGGCGTTAATGCGGTTGATGCCGGCGAAAAAGGCTGACGTGCGACGAGCAGAGTTGGAGGTTTCGAGCGCGCGGAGAAAAGCCGCAGAGCTGACGTTAGTAGCTCGAGATCGAAAGAGCGCAGCCTGAATATGGGCGGCCAGCGGGAGGATTAGTGAATTGGGATCACGGTTTGGGCGGCAGGACATTCGAGAGGCAAAGGAGGCAGCATGCTGTTTCTTAGATTCTTTCTCTTTGTGATCAGCTCCGTCTTCGTTGTGGCGGCCGTTTTGTTGGTGGCTTACGACATTTTCCTTATCTTCCAGGTTGGCCGGTGGCTCAAGCCGAAAGAGCCTCCCAACGACAAAGCGGGAGGCGAGCAGACCGGCGAACCGTCCGCTTCGCTACCGTCAATACCGGCGGTTACTGCGCCCGCGCCTGTTGACGCACAGCTTCGAATTGAGCGGTCAAAACGCGCGATTCGATGGGCGGCGGCTGCCCAACTTGTGATTGCGGCAGCAATCTGCACTCTCGCAGCGTCGAGCATCCTGGTAGTGCCGGACGGCAACGCGGCGGTTCGCATCAGCCAGATTTCCGGCGTACGGCCTGGAACGCTGTACGCCGGAACGCATTTAATTACCCCTCTCATCGACCGTGCACAACTTTACGATGTGCGCGATAAAGTCTTCTGCACATCTGCCGCTGACGGTACGCGCGAAAAGCTGGAAGTTTTAAATGTGGAAACGCGCGAAGGGCTGGAGGTCGGTTTGGCGGTCACCGTGCGGTATCGAATCGACCCGCGGCGGCTCGATTACGTGCAGTCGAACCTGCCGCAGCCAATCGATCAGGAAATTGTGGCTCCGGTGGTTACCAGTGTGTTTCGCGAAGTGGCACCGAATTATGTGGTGCGCGATATCTTTGCCATCAAGCGCGAAGAGTTTCGGCAACAGGCCACGGAAATCATTACTGCGCGACTCAGTAGCGACGCCATTGTGGTGAAAGAAGTGTTGCTGCGCAAGGTCCAGCTTCCCGAAGAATATGCGCAAGGTCTGCAAGGGCTGCTGCTTAAAGAACAAGAAGACGACCGCGTGACCGTGGATCAAAGCATCGAGCAGAAGAAAGTGAAGATCGCCGAATCCCAGGCTGAGGCGCAAAAGGTCCGTCAGATTAAGCACGCTGAAGCGGATGCACAAACCCGCGTGCTGATGGCCAAGGCCGAATCGGACTCGATGCAGTATACGCTACCGCTGAAACAGAAGCTGATTGAACAGTCGCGCCTGGAAGCCGAAGCACGCAAGCAGACGACGATTCAAGACGCGGAGGCTCAAGCGCAGGCAAAAGTGATCAATAGCAAGGCCGACGATGAAAGCAACAAACTGAGATCGGAAACTCAGAACCTGTTAGTGGTGAAGAATGCCGAAGCCGCCGCGCAAGCGAAAGTGATCGACGGTAAAGCCGAACTGGAGCGCCGCAACCTGATGGCTGACGCCGAAGCGCACAACATCCGAGCGACGGCGCAGGCAGAGGCCGAACAGTTGCAGCTAGAAGCGGCGGCGCTGAAGACCAATCCACTTCTGGTGCAGTACACCGTGGCCCAGAGACTGTCCGACAAAGTGCAAATCATGATGGTTCCAAACGACGGGAAATTTTTCTTTACGAACGACGTGCTGAAATCCGCTTCTGCGGCCTTCGACCCTCTTATGAAAGGCAAGTGACTAAATCCCTGAGGGTTGCAACGGCTGACAAGTTTGACCTGTAATCTTCGCAACGCAGGGTGTTTTTCGGAGGTGTGCTATGATTACAATTCAACGCTTTGTGCAATTGGCACAAGCCGATGCGGCTCCTCCCGCGACTCTTTCTCCGACGCGCATTGATCTTTTCATTGCTTCTGGCTTTTGCGGCCGCATCCTCAGAAGGGCAAGCGACGGCGCAGTTCCCGCCTGATTGGACGAATGCATTGGGCTCACTCGCCGACAAAATTGCTGCGGTGACGAAGCGTGGCGAAGAGCTATCGTTGCAAGCGAAAAACATTTCGTCACTGAGTGCTGCGGATGTTGACAGTCTTCGTCAATTGCTTGTAACGGATCTGTCGCGTCGCAATCGTCGAGTTGTGACGGAATCGTCTGCGGACGCGGCGCTGCAAGTTACATTTTCGGAATCGGCGGATGGCTACGTATGGATCGCGCAAATCCTTGGTGGGGACAAAGAGAATGTAGTGATGGTCAGCGTCGCGGCGCCAAATCAGAAAGCGAGCACGACGGAAGCTTCTTTAACTTTGCATCGAAAGTTAATTTGGGAACAGGATATGAAAATTCTGGATTTTGGAATACTTCAGGAAGGCATGGCCGACGGATCTTCGACGCTGATCGTCCTGGGTACCGACAAGCTTTCTTTTTATGGTTCTCAAGACCAGGGCTGGAAATTAGCGCGCACCGTTGATCTTGCGCATGGCCGCGCAGCGCAACGCGACGTGCGCGGGCGGCTCGATTTAAAAGCAGGTAAAGCCGAATTGCCAGGAGCCGAGTGCAGCGGAGATTTCCAGCATCCAGAAACTATCACCTGCGCAAACATAACAACGATTGGGGATCCTGAAACCCCGATGCAGCCGATCGCAATACAAGGGCGGAGCGTAGAGGACTACGCTGTTTTGAAGGGCCATTGCGGCGACGATTCTCTGACGCTGGCCAGTGGAACGGGGGATTGGACGGCACCAGATTTCATTCAAGGGTACGACGGAAGAAATCTTTCAGCGGCGACCCAGCCAATCCAGGTTCCTGGGCCAGTGCTTGAATTGCGCCGGAATGACGACGGCAAATCGGGGCGAGTTGTTTCACGAAATCTTAAAACGGGAGTTTATGAAGCTTCGCTTGTGTCTGTGTCTTGCGACGATTAGCGTGGTGTTAGCCGGCGGGGCGCCCTTGCGGCCGGCGCGGCGGCCACATTATGGTGGCACGTTACGCGCCGAGATCGGACCGACGGTGCAGTCCCTGGATCCCACGGTGGCGGCTGCAAATCCGGAGGAAGCGGACGCGAAAGCAGAGCTGGATGCCTTGCTTTACGATCAGCGCAGCGAAGATGGAACATTTATTGGCACCGCCGGAAGCGGGCCTTTCCGCGTGTCGTCTTGGGAAGCCGGGAAGCGCGCCACATTTGCGGCCAATCAAGATTATCGCGAGGGCAGGCCATTCGTGGATTCTATTGAAATTCAGATGGGACGACCGGCGCACGATCGTGTAGTGGACCTTGAACTCAACAAAACGGACTTCGCACAAATTCCCGCGGAGCAGGCGCGCCAAGCGACCGATCGCGGTGTACGGATTAGCACCTCGCAACCCGATGAATTGTTGGCTTTGGTTTTTCTCGGTAGCCGTTCGGGAAAAGAAAGTACGCGGATGCGGGAAGCGATTGGGCGATGCATCGACCGTGCGGCAATTGTAAATTTTATTTTGCAGAAGGAAGGCGAACCAGCCGGAGGATTGCTGCCGCAGTGGTCCAGCGGCACCGCGTTTCTTTTTCCCACGGAGTCGGACGTGCGCACGGCGAAAGAAATCTGGTCGCAAATCTCGCCATCGCCGAAGTTAGTGTTGGGATATGATTCGGCTGATACTCTGGAACAGAGCGTAGCAGAGCGAATAGTGGTGAATGCAAAAGAGGCGGGTATTTCGTTAGTGTCACGAGCAATCCCGGCTTCCGGGGCAACGCCAGGGCGGGTGGAGGGCTCGACGCGCGGCGTGACCCATGTTGATGCGCGGCTCATTCGCTTGCGAATGCCCTCGCCACTTCCGCGCATTGCGCTCACTGCCTTTATGAATAGCCTGGAGCCGATGGCGGGAACTGTTGAGAGTCCGGTTCCCCAGAGCGCTTCGCCCGAGGACCTTTACTATTGTGAGCGCAGCATCATGAACAGTGGTCTCGTCGTGCCGATTGTTTGGATGCCGCAGGTATATGGACTTAGCGCTCGTGTGCGAGATTGGAAGCGACCGGCTGCGGGAGAGAGCTGGCCGCTTGCAGATGTATGGCTTGATTCAACTGACTCACATTAATTGTGGCCGAGATTTAGATGGGGCCGCGTAGAAGAGGAACAGTGACGTTTCGCTCGAAACTTTTTGTCAATTTCATGTTGGCGCTACTTTTGTCTGTCGGTCTGGTGACCGCGGGCGTGACAGTGGCGACGCGGCGCGCTTTCGACGAGCTGAATCGCCAACACACCGATGCGCTGGTGGAGCAATTTCAGCGAGAGTACGATCGGCGCGGGCATGAGGTTTTAAATCGCGTGCAAGGAATCGCGGAAGCGGAACCTACCGTTCGGATGGCCATCGATTTGAGCCGTCCCAATGCCGATATTTCCGTGTATGTGAACGATGCGCGGGGTGTGGCGCAATCGCACCAGCTCGACTTCCTCGATTTCGTAGGCACTGACGGTTCGATCATTTCGTCCGCGGAATGGTCGGCGCGCTTCGGTTACAAGATGGAGTGGGTCACTCAAAAAGAGGATTGGGCGACGCGCGGGTCTTTTCTGATGAAGCTTGATACGCAGGATGGCCCTGCCGTTGCGCTGATGGCCGTGGCCGCGGTTCGCGTGGGGGACAAGGATTTGTATGTCGTGGGAGGCGAGCGTTTGGGTAAGGAATTTCTGGCTTCGCTGGTTCTCCCTGAATACATGCGCGCTTTGCTTTATTTGAACCTTGATCCTGCATTTCAACCCGCGAATTTGATCGACAGCACCGGCCCGGTGGTCGAGGCGGAGCGTTTCGAGCCCGTCATTGAACGAGAGCGAACTCATCCAGGGTCATTGACCGAGAAGATTAATTGGACCTTCGATGCCGCAAGCGCGGAGATTTTTCATGCGATTCCCAAACTAGGGCGCCAGAACGAGTTGCTCGCCGTGCTGTTGATAGGTAATTCGCAGCGAACCGTGGTGACGCTCCAACGCCACATTTTGTGGTTGGCGATTGGCGTGGCGGCCATCGGCATTCTTTTCGGATTGTTTTTGAGTTGGTGGGCAGCAGCACGTGTGACGCTTCCGGTGCGGAGGCTTGCGACCGGCGCGCGCGAGGTTTCCGACGGAAATTGGAATACGCGCGTGGCGGTTCGCGGAAATGATGAAATCGGGCAGCTCGCTCAGTCGTTCAATCGAATGACCCAGCAACTGGTAGATCAGCGCGAGCGCCTGATTCAGGCCGAACGAGTAGCCGCCTGGCGTGAAGTAGCGCGGCGCCTGGCGCACGAGCTGAAGAATCCTCTGTTTCCACTGCAGACCACTGTGGAAAACCTGCAGAGAGCGAGCACACAGAACCCAGATCAGTTCGAAGAAGTTTTCCGCGAATCCACCGGCATTCTGCTGGCCGAGATCGAAAATCTGAAAACGATCGTCGGCCGGTTCAGCGACTTCGCAAAAATGCCCCAGCCGGAACTGGGACCGGTGGACCTAAATGACATCGTTCGAAATGTTGTGAAGTTGTTTGAAGCGCAATTTTCCGCGGTGGGACGTCCGCCGATTACGCCGGAGCTCCATTTGGGCGAAAATCTGCCAACGATCCAGGCGGACACGACCCTACTGCATCGGGTTATTGAAAACCTGATTTTGAACGCAATGGACGCGATGCCTGCCGGCGGCATCTTGATGATGCGCACCACTCAGAACGACGGCAATGTGGATTTCGAAATCTCCGATACCGGTGTTGGGTTAACGCGCGAAGAAGCCGACAGGATTTTTACACCGTACTACACCACGAAGCAGCACGGCACGGGGCTGGGTCTGGCGATCGTGCAAGCCATCGTCGCCGACCACAGCGGACGAATTTCGGTTGAAAGCGAAATGGGTGTGGGTACGGCTTTCCACGTTGAGCTTCCGATTAAGCCACCGCATCCTCAAACAACTCCCCTCGTGGTGGAAGAAGTACACGAGAAAAAAGTAGGGGTCTAAACGGCCGTGCCCGCGAAAGCTCACATTCTGATCATTGATGACGACGCGAATACTTTGGCGTCGCTTGCTCGCGCTTTCCGTCTGGCAGGGCATGAAGCTAGCGTGTGCGACAACGCAGCCCGCGCAATTGAACTGGCGAAGGCCGAGCGGTTCGATTTAATCCTCTCGGACGTTGTGATGCCGGGACGCGACGGCATCGCGCTGTTAGAAGACTTCAAGAATTTGGGAGTGGAATCGACGTTCGTGATGATGTCGGGACAAGCCTCGATCGAAATGGCGGTACGAGCCACGCGCCTTGGCGCGAGCGATTTTCTTGAGAAACCAATCTCAACAGATAAGCTGCTGCTGACGGTGGAAAATACTTTGAGGCTCAAGCGGCTGGAGACGGAGAACCGCGATCTAAAAAAAAGATTGGGCCGGCACCATATTGTGTGGACTAGCACGGCGATGCGCGAAGTGATGGCGCAAGTCGAGCAGGTGGCGGCAAGCGAGACGCGCGTGTGTATCCGCGGCGAGACCGGGACAGGAAAGGAATTGATTGCGCGCACTCTGCATGAGAAGAGCTCGAGACGTGCCGGGCCATTTGTGTCGTTAAACTGCGCTGCGATTCCAGGTGAATTAGTAGAAACGGAGCTTTTCGGTCATGAGAAAGGTTCCTTCACCGGTGCGGCCGGGCGCCACATTGGGAAATTCGAGCAGGCCCATCGCGGAACGCTGTTTCTTGACGAGATTGGCGACATGCCCATCACTATGCAGGCCAAGCTTTTGCGCGTTTTGGAAGAAGGTGAAATGGAGCGAATCGGCGGTGACAAGCCGTTCGCAGTGGATGTTCGCATCGTGGTAGCGACGCATAGAAATTTGGAAGAACATGTTCGCCAAGGAACATTTCGAGAGGATTTGTACCATCGGGTGTTTGTGTTCCCGGTTGTTGTGCCACCGTTGCGGGATAGGCGCGAAGATATTCGCGCGTTGGCGGAGCATTTTATTTGCCAGCTAAGCGAGCAGAACAACTGGAAGAAAAAAAGCCTTTCACCGGAAGCTGTCGCAGAATTGGAGCGTTATAGGTGGCCGGGGAACGTGCGTGAATTGCGTAACGTGATCGAGCGCGTGCTGCTTCTGGCGCCGGGAGATATGATCGCGGCGTCTACAGTCGCGCGCGCTTTGCCGGCTTCCGAGCAGGGAACTGGAGGAAACTTCAGCGCGTCGGCAACTTTCGCGACCGGCGCTCTCGGCCAGCGCGTGGAATCCTTCGAACGTGAGACGCTTCTTGCCGAGCTGAAGCGGAATCACCATCACATGACCAACACGGCCAAAGCTCTCGGCTTGGAACGCAGCCATCTTTACAAGAAATGCCAGCAGCTGGGAATTGACCTTCGCGCGATCCGCTCAGAAACCTAGTAAAGCAACTCATCGCATCGAAGCGTCGTAGTGAAATTTGAAACGAAAGGTCATTTTGTCCCAATCGCTGCGTCCATCGGAATCGTAAGCGCTGAGCCGTCGGTTTTATCGAACCTTAAACCGAGCCAAGTAGCCACGGTGGGTGCAACATCAATCAATCGCGCGTGATCGATTTTCCCGGTTCCTATTGCTGGGCCAAAAAAAATCATTGAGGCGCGCATTTGCGGGCGATCGGGAAAATATCCGTGCGTTCCGCCACCCTTGGAAGGATTTTTCAGCTCACCGGTGTAGCCGAAAACGAAGGAAGTTCCGTCGGCGGCTTCGAGGGCCAGAAATGCGTTCGGGTCCCCACCCATTGCCACGATTTCGTCATGTCCAGCTGTACGTCGGATTCCGCTTCCTTGCGCGCCGGACAGCGGATCGAAAATACGGTGCAGTGCGGTTCGGGTCGCGTCGTCATTCGGATCTTTAACGTAAAGGTATGCAGAGCCGCCGTCGATTATTTCTGTAGCCTTCCAATCAGTGATTCGGCCTTTCGGATCGAGTGTAATTAGTCCTTTTTGTTGCATCAAAATCCCCGGGCGCATTTCCTGTGAAATAGGAGCAAAGCCGTGGTCGGAAAGGACAACCAGCGCGGTGTCCTGCCAGATGCCCGCTTTTTTCGCCGAGGAAATTACCCGCGCTATTTGCGTGTCCGCCGTTTCAGTTGCGGCATTCGCCTCGGGACTGAAGGGGCCTTTTTCGTGTTCCCAATGATCGACCATGGCGAGGTGCAATAGAAGAAGATTGGGCTTTTCATTTTCAATGGCGTAACAGGCGGCATCGGTCCAAACCGTGTCCGTAAGCTCGAGGGGAGGCACATCCGTTTTGAAAGTAGGGAACTGCGCGGATATTTTTTCGAAGATGCCAGGCGTGGAAAGGGCACGCAGGAGTTTCATATCTTCCGGGATACTGGCCCGCCAATATTCCGGAATGTTGAAATCCGCTTGTGCGCCAGCCGTTACCGGCCAATGGATCAGGGCCGTTCGCAGGCCCGCTTGTCGCGCGACTTGCCACAAAGTAGGTACCCGAATATCTTCGGTGTACCAACGATAACCTCCGTAGTTTTGATTCAGCGGGTCCCATGCGGGATTAGTAAAGATTCCATGCGCCAACGGATTTGCGCCCGTGACCATCGAAGTGTGAGAGGGATAGGTGACCGTTGGCATCACAGTTTGCACGCCATCGCTAGAAGCCCCGTTGCGAACCATTTCACGTAGAGTGGGAACTTTCAAGCCATGCGCGTCCGGCTCCGTGTAACTTTCAGGTTTCATTCCGTCGACGCTGACGATCAAGACGTGCCGAATGGATTTCGCTGAGGAAGATTGTGCCGCAGGATTTGACAGACTTGGGTTCGCCGCGCTTGTTTTATTCGGCCCTTTCGACAATATCGAAATCGTGGCCAGCAGGAAAACGCTGGCACAAAGTAGACCTATCGTTTTACGCCGCATACGGTTAGCCCCCAAAGATTCGTGGGAACAGTATCTACAGCGCTCCTGTAAATACAAGCACAGCAAGGTTACGCCAGCGTTTCACCGTCTTGCACGGGCGAGAAAAAACGGCAAAGAAGTACGTGCGTCGGCAGATACACGAGGAATGCCAGGAATGCCAGCACTGCGAGGATGTGCAACGGTGCGGGTCCCCATGCGCGATGGAAAAAAGGATCGGTATAAACGAAATTGATATTCGTTTTGGGCGTCGCCGCCAGCCGAGAGAGCAGGACCACCGGAATCGCTACTGCGCATTGCAAGATCCAACCCCACCGGTCGTATCCGACACGCTTCAGCGCCCAAAGAAGTAGAAAAGGCATTCCGACGTGAAACAGAGAGAGCATGCGCACCCACAGCGGAAAACTTGCGTCAAAGAGGTATTCAGTCCCGCCGATGAGATGCCGCCCGTTAAGAAATCGTGCGGCGGCGTCGACAGCCCATGCCGTATCGATTAGCAGAGAAGAGACGGCTTGGCTGGAGAGCAGAAGAGCACTGTTGCTCCACAAGCCGATGCAGGTTAGCACTACAGCAACGTCACAAAGGTGCAAGAAATTTGCAGCGCCCCAGGTATGCCAATAAGCAGGAATCCAGATGAGCAGCCAACAGAGAGCGCCCCATCGAATCCATGTTGGGAAGCGACTTGCGCCTGGGGGTAAGGAAGCCATCTTGCGACAACCGAGTCGCATCGTAACAGAAGTTACGACCGCGAGTGTTGGAATGAGTTTCGAAGAGATACTATGGGAGGTTTCAGGCATATCGCAAAAAGCGATTAAGCCCTTGCGAAGAGTGTTGTGTGGCGATATCGTCCATTACAGCTGTTTACGGGCGGCCAAAAGAATGGATGAGAAAAAGTATTACGACGAGAAAGAGGAAACCAAACAGATTCCGCTCGTGTGCGCGCACTGCCGCCAGGAGAACACTTACCCCGTGCGTTATATAGTGCGCACGAAAAAGGCGCAAGTTCCTCCCGGCGGGAACGAAGAGGACCGTGCGAGATTTGCCAAAGCTCGTTCCTACATGGTCCGCGTGGATAACATGGTTGCTTGCCGCAACATTCGCTGCCGCAAGAGGTTCGAGCTCACCGGCCAAAGTGTTTTTCTGATTTAATCCAGCCGACCGGCAATCTACGAATTCGTTAAGAGTTCTGCGCAGAAGTTCAAATAGAATCTTGCTCGCTCTTGTAATGGCCTCGAAGCGCCGGAGTCGCGGTTTCGCCGTCCAAAATTTCGCGGAT
This sequence comes from uncultured Acidobacteriota bacterium, assembly GCA_963714785.1. Taxonomy (GTDB): domain Bacteria; phylum Acidobacteriota; class Terriglobia; order Acidiferrales; family UBA7541; genus Palsa-295. The sequence goes on along the minus strand of CAVQQE010000008.1, from coordinate 159,940 downwards.
CTTTTGAGCTAAAGTTCTTAGGTTGAATGGTTTTTGCAGGAATTCCATGCCGCCCTCAAGAACGCCATGGCGAAATATGCTGTCGTCGGTATAACCAGAAATATAGAGCACTTTTAAATTTCGCCGGGCAGTGGCTACTTGGCTTGCGAGTTCGCGGCCACTAAGTCGAGGCATCACAACGTCAGTAATTAGAAGTTGAATGGCGCCTGGATGCGCTGCGGCGATGTCGAGTGCTTGGATGCCGTCGGAGGCTTCCAGCACGGAATATCCCCGCGCTGACAAATATTCGCGCACCAGTTCGCGAACGCTCTGCTCATCTTCGACGAACAAAATCGTTTCTGAGCCAGATGCCGGCGCTGGGATCGGTTTCACGGCGGCCAACTCTTCAACTTTTGCGGTGATCTTTGGCAAGTAAATTTTGAAGGTGGTACCGTGGCCGATCTCGCTGTAAACCCAGATGTAACCGCCGCTCTGTTTGATAACTCCGTATACCGTAGCCAGACCAAGTCCTGTTCCTTTACCGTGCTCCTTGGTGGTAAAAAACGGCTCAAAGATTCGAGCCTGGGTCTTCGCATCCATGCCGCAGCCCGTGTCAGTGACCGTCAACATCACGTAAGGACCGGGCTCAACGACCGCGTGTTGCACCGTATAATTCTTGTCGAGTTCAACGCTGGCCGTTTCGATGGTTAAGCGCCCGCCCTTTGTCATGGCGTCGCGAGCGTTGACCACCAGGTTCAAAACTACCTGCTCGAGCTGACTGGGATCGGCTTTCACGTTTCCAAGCCTGGCTCCGGGCATGAAGGCCAGTTCTATATTTTCGCCAATTACACGCGACACCATTTGGATCATGCCACCGACAACTTCGTTGAGATCCAAAACGCGCGGTTGCAAAACCTGTTTGCGGCTAAATGCCAACAACTGCGCGGTAAGCGACGCTGCGCGTTCTGCGGCCGTTTGAATTTGCTCTACATTCGATCTTTGAGGAGAGGATTTCGGCAGGTGATCAAGTAGCATTTCGGCGTGGCCTTTCACAACCATCAGTAGGTTGTTGAAATCATGTGCGACGCCGCCAGCCAGCTCTCCGACCGCCTGCATTTTCTGCGCCTGGCGCAACTGATCCGCGAGATGTTTGCGATCGGTGATGTCCAGAGCTACTCCGATTACCCCGATCAATTCTCCTTCGCTGCCTCTTAGCGGCTGAACGTGCGATTCAAACACGCGGCGTTGCCATTCCAATTCGTATGTTACGGATTCCCCGCGTAAAGCTTTTTTGTGAGCCGCGATAGGCGAGAATTCCAGATCCTTGGTTTGGAAGTATTCAAATAATGTCTTTCCGGTCAGCTCATTTGTGCGCAGGCCGAGAAGGTCGAGCCCAGCACCCACCCCTGAAGTAAACCGTAATTCTGTATCGGTGGTCCACAGGACGGCTGGCATTTTTTCGATCATCACGCCGAGCCGCGTGCGGCCTTGGTGCTGCTCCGCCTGCGCTTTCTCAAGATCCTCTAACATGCTATTGATGGCGGTGCCCAGATAAGCGAGTTCATCCGCGCCGCGGATTTCCAGACGCGCGGAGAGATTGCCGCTGGCTCCTATTTGTGTGATCCCATCGCTCAAGTCAGCGACTCGGGAAAGTATTACGCGTTCCAGGAGATAAAGGGTACCGGCGCCAAACAACAATGCGGCAGCCAGCAGCAACATGGTGAACTGAAGCAACGTGGTTTGGCCCTGCGCGTAAATTGTTCGTGGAAGGATGACGCGCAGAATTACCGCAGGGCGACCGTAAATATCGTCTAGCTCCTGATATGCAGCGAGCGAATCTTGATCTAGAACGCGAATCTGGGTGGGAGATTGATCGGAGATGCGATAGAGGTCGGGCGGGAAGTCCGCATTTGGATTCAAGCCATCCAAGCGGTCGACCGACAGTGGGGTATGAATCATTTGCGAAAGATGCTGGACTTCAGCCGCATCAAGCACTCGCCCCATGATCAAAGTTCCAGCAATGGGTCCGTGGGAATCACTGGTGAGCACAGGCCGCGAATCCACAAGCACTGGACCGCCTGGAAGCATCAAAATACCTGAAACTCTGCTTTCTAAACTCTTGTGGTTCAATATGGACGAGCCAGTTTTGAGATTCTCGTCGATGCCTTCAGGAACGGGTGTTTCTCCGGCATGAGACAGATCAAAGCCTTTGGAAAAAATTTTGTGCCCTGAATTGTCCAAAATGACGACGAAACTGACCTGAAGCTCTTGAAAAGTCGCAGCCGGGAATTCGGATTTCACATAGTCCGGGTTTGTTCCATGGACGTATGAATAAGTTTGATCCCAAGACGCGTATTCGCTGGTAGTGCGGTCCAGGGTATTTAGTTCGTTGGTCAAGGCGCTTGCGGCGCGATCGAGGCTGTCTCTTGCGAAACCTTCTTCCAGTCGAGCGTACCCGTGCTTAAGAACCAGTCGAGAGAGCAGAAACAAGCTGCCGACTGCGACGAACATCGTCAGGACGATAATTAGCAGGGTCTTCTGCCGAAGCGAAGATGGAAGGTAAATTGCTCCTATGTCTTTGGCGCCCATGCCTACCTTTAAATGAGTATATCCGTCGATGAGATTAGCGAGGTCTAAGGGTGTCCTAGTCGTACACGGAACCATGCGCAGAAGTCATGTGCCTGCAGGCTGGAAATCCTAGGGCACACGGGATATGCTTCGTACATCCTTGAGGGTGGAAGGCGCATCATTTTGATCAGGATTTCTGTGGAAGATCGCCGGGAGACAATAATGACCAATGGTTCGCTCGTCTTGCGGCTTGCTGGAACGGTTGCTTTGTCGTTTTTTGCTCTGGCAGGAGATGTGTTCGCGCAACAGCAGCAGGACGGCCCTTTGCCGCCGGTGCCTGCGGTTCAAGCGCAGGTACAGAATGCTCCGGCGCAGAATCCGTCGGAGCCACCCAAGCCTGCTACGCCGTCAGATGCTGCGCAAACGCCCGCGGCATCCTCCGCTCCGGCGAACGCTACCCCGCCTCCGGCAGTTCCAGCCAATGTCAAAGTAGAAGTGCCCGGGGGAACGCACATTCCGCTGGTTTTACACAACGCCATCTCAACTCGTAGCGCGCGGCCGGGAGATCCTGTCTATTTTGAAACGTTGTTCCCAGTCATGATTGATGGGCATGTCGTGATCCCCGCGGGTTCCTATGTCAGTGGCGAAGTGAGTGAATCGAAGCGTCCAGGTCGAGTAAAAGGGCGCGGCGAATTGATGATCCGATTGAAGACGCTGATTCTACCCAATGCTTATATGGTCAACTTGAACGCTGTGCCGAGCAATGCCGGAACTGGTGGGAACGAAACGACAGACAATGAAGGCAAGATCATCGGCGATTCCAATAAGGGTGGAGACGTTGGAACAATTGCGAAAACCACAGCCGCAGGTGCCGGCATCGGAGCTATCGCTGGACGAGGAGCTGCAGGCGCGGGGATTGGCGCAGGCGTCGGAGCCGCGACCGGTCTGCTAGCCGTTTTGCTGACTCGCGGACCCGAAGCCGAACTGCCGCGGGGCTCGACTGTGGAAGCCGTGCTTGATCGCGCAATTGTGTTGGACGCAGATAAAGTTCAGTTTACAAGTCCTGGTCAGGCATCCACGCTCGCAGGCCCTCCGAACCGCGAGCCCGCTCGAAGCATTCCGTTCTAACCCTGCTTTTAAATCAGGAATTAGCCGCGGTTCCTCTGGAGGCGTTCGCCTGAAGATTTTTCCTCGTGAATCTTAGCGGTGAGAAAATTTCCGTGAACGCAGGCATTTGGCCGCTGCGGACCCAGTCGCGCACTATTTTAGCTGTTACCGGCGCTAACAAGATCCCATTTCGATAGTGGCCTGTGGCTATAAACAGGCCTTCGATATCGGTGGGCCCAATGATCGGGAGATTATCGGGAGAACCGGGTCGCAGACCTGCCCATGTCTCTACTATTTGCGCGTCAGCAATCTTGGGGGCCAGCTCAATAGCCGCGTCGAGAATTTTGCGGATACCCCCGGCAGTGAGACCTTTATCAAAGCCGACATCTTCCAAAGTGCTTCCTGCAACAATTCGTCCTTCGTGGCGCGGGACTAGGTAGCCTCGGTCGGAACGCAATACGCGATGTAAACGGATTTCGTTCGAGTGAAGTGCGAGCATCTGTCCGCGCACCGGGCGCGTAGGTGCGTAGCGCGAAAGCCAATCGTTCACAACCACATTCTTGCCGCCCAAAGATGCGGAATGGCATCCTGCAGCGACAATCACGAATTTAGCCTTAACATCCTCGCCCCCAGCGGTCACTCCCGTGCAGCTTGCCCCCTGATGCGATAGGGAAGTTACCGAGCAGCCCGCGCGGATTTCAACGTTCCGACGCCGCAGTGCGGCCAAAATTGAATCCATAAGGGATCGGGGATCGACGGTTGATTCCCGGGGCAGCCAGGCAGCTGCGTGAGCACTGGGGCTGATCGCGCTTTCCAGCTTGCGCGCGGTCTCGAGCGAGACCGACTCAATCTCAATTCCCAACCTTTGAAAGTCGGAGACCATTTTATCGCGGTCAATTTCCGCAAGAGGATCGGAGAAAATTTGAAGCGCCCCGTTCGACGCGAAGTGCATGAAGGGTTCGGAAGCTTCCTCGATGCGTCCGATGAATTGGGGATAAAGCTGCAGGCTCTCCTTAGCGAGAGGAACCAGAGGTAGAGCTTCTGCGGAATCAGGACCCGGGGAGAGCATTCCCGCAGCTGCCCAACTGGCACCGCGGCCCGGCTCCTCGCGATCGAGAAGAACTACGTCAACTTTTTCGACTGCCAGCTCAAATGCTATCGAGCTGCCGATGATTCCGCCGCCGATAATCGCAACGTCAAAAGATTTCACGCCATTATATTAGCAGGAATTTTCATCGAGCCGACGTTAGGCCTAGAACCTGGGATAAAGTTCGATCGCTGAAAACGAGTTACAGGGAGTCAACCAACTCGACGGAGAGGAGACGGGCTTTTTGTGCAAGATTTTGCGCACGCGCCCAATCCCCAGCCTTGCTGGCCTCATGAGACTGCGACAAAAAGCTCTTTATTTTCTCCACCAGATCAAGTTGCGCGGCGCTTAGCCGCTTGTCGGCTGACTGTTGGAGGTTCTTCTCTGCGACGCTGATGTCGTCATCGGTTTTGTGGGCGTAGGTAGCCTGGTCGTTTGCTGACATTTGCGGCGATATCAGCGGCGCCGGCGGGCGTGACGATTGCTCAGCGGGACTTTCCGCAGTCTGGGGTTCGGATGATTGCTTATGCGGAGGAGGAGATGGCTTTGTGCGCGGCGAAGCCACAGCTAACGGTTCGGTGGACGCAGGTGGCGGAGCCGGAGGCGGCGCTTCGGCCACTTCGGGAGGTGTCGCAGTAGTATCGGGCGCTACATTGGTGAGGGGTTTGGAATCCGCCGGCTGCGGCATGGGCGTTGTTGCGACTGGCGTAGCCGCTTTGACCGATTTCTGCTCACATCCTGTGATCGCGAGTGCTAATGCAATACCCACGAGCACAACCAAACTTGGAGCTTTCTTGTTACGGCTGGGCATTTATCTTTTCTCTTCAGCGAAGGGCTGGCTGAAGTCGCGGAGTTTTCCCGCCGAGGCTTCCAGGGACCGAGCCAACGGCAATTCTATACGGAAGGTAGTTCCGCGTCCGACCTCCGAATCGAATTCTATCCGACCATTGTGCAACTGCACAAATCGAAACGTATTCGCGAGTCCTATTCCAGTACCTCCCTGCCTGGTGGTAAAAAACAGTTGAAAAATCTTCTTTTGATCCTCCGCCGAAATACCTTTGCCGGAATCCGCCACAGCAATAATCGCAGAATCGCCGCTGCGGCGAAGGCTGAGCGTGATGCGTCCGCCGGGAGTCGTAAATTCGCAAGCATTTAGCAGCAAATTCAGCACCGCTTGATGCATAAGCTGAGTATCAACGAGGGTGGAAGGAAATTCTGAAGGCAAATCCACGCGCAACTCCACGCCCGCTTGAGCGATCGCGGGGCGGGCCGCATCCAAGACCTCGTCCAGCAATAAACGAAGATCTGTTTCTTCCAGTTTAAATTCCAGTGGCTTGGTGAAGTTGAGGAAAGTTTTCACGGCGCGATCCAGGCGGTCGATTTCGCTGTCCAGCATCTTCACTGCTTGCTGCGCTTCGGGCTCGACCGGCATGTTGCCCTTCAGAACTTCAAGCCAGAGCCGCATTGAGTTCAGAGGATTTTTCACCTCATGCGCAACACCCGCGGTTACACGCCCAAGAGCAGCGAGACGCTCAGAAACTTGCAGTTGGTTTCCAATGCGCTCGATGGATTCAACGTCGCGCAAGGTAACCAGCGTGCCCATGCGAACTCCGTGCTCGCGGATCCCTTGAGCGCTCAGACCTACTCTCTGCGCTCCATTGGCGGCTTCCAACATCACTTCTGCGCTTTCTACCGGGATGATTTCATCTCCCTCGACGCCCAGCGCGTGACGAATCGGATTTCCCGGCGGAAAAATCTCGCTGACGCGGCAGCCTCGAAGATCTTCAGGACGTCTGCTGAGGAAATTCTCAACTGACGGGCTTACCAAGACGGCACGACCGCTAGCGTTAAAAAGTAACAATCCATCTTCCAGGCCACTCATGACCTGGTCTAGATTTTCGCGTAAAGTGCTGAAAATCTCCCGCACATCGCGAAGCTGTTTTCCGATGCCCACGATTTTTGTGCTGACCGCGCCGAGTTCGTCGCCGCGCTCGACAGGCTCGAGGTCGAATTCGCCGGCCGAGATGCGGTCCAATTGAGCCGAAATGCGATCAATGGGCGCGAGTGATACACGGCTAACCACGAAAGCAAGCATGGTGGACAGCAAAACCGAGGCCAGCGCGTACCATCCTGCGGATTCCAGTAAGGAAGTAATTTCGTTGCGAATCAATGTGGAAGAGAGACCGATACGGATGTCGCCAAAAGGTCCGGGGCCTAGATTAAAGGGCAGAGAATCTTCGAAAACTTGGGGTGGACCGTAAAGTGTGCGAAGTTGCTGGAAAAACCCTCCGCGGACTAGCGTATTAACCGGCGGCCTGGCTGGAACTTTTTCTCCGCGGAGTGCCGCATCACTGGAAACCAGGACAATGCCGTTGCGGTCGCTGATCGTAATTTCGTAAATCGTCGGCGAGTACCCCACCGCAGATTCGATCACCGAATTCAGCGAGCTGCTATTGTCGAATGTTTTGCGCGCGTATTCCCGTAGGTCATCAGGACTCAACGAAGCCGGAGAATCGCCGCGTTCCGAGGCATCCGCTAAAGCATTCTGGCACGCCAGAAATACCTGTTGTGCGATAAAACGCGCACGATCGTCCGCCTGGCGCAGTGTTTGGCGCGTGAGCCTCGCGATATACAGACCGGAAACGGCGGTGACGACCGCCAGTACCAAGAGCGAGATCGCCAGCGTGAATTTAGTTTTCAGGCTGAGACGCATTGACCCGCCCCGCCTCGTATTCTTTCAATTTGTTATGAAGTGTCTTCAGACTAATGCCCAGTAATTCAGCCGCGCGGGTCTTGTTTTGATTCGTAGCGTTGAGCGTCTGAAGAATGAGCTCGCGCTCGGCGGCGTCGACGGTTGTTCCGACAGGAAAACGAAGTGCACCTAGTCCCGAACTCGTGGTAGCCGGCGTTCGCCCGAAATCGGAAGCAAGATGTTGACGCGATACGGTCCCCCGGTCGGAGGCGATTGCAGCACGCTCCAGCACATTGCGCAGCTCGCGAACATTCCCGGGCCATGGATAGGATTTGAAGAGGTCCATCACATCGCTACCCACGCCGGTAACTTTTTTATGATGCTTCGCAGAAATATCGGCCAATAAATGGTCAACGAGCTGAGGCAGATCTTCTTTGTGTTCCCTCATCGGCGGCAGATGAATGTGAAAAACATTCAAGCGGAAGTACAGGTCTTGGCGCAGATGGCCGTCTGCCACCGCTTCTTCTGGATTTTTGTTCGTTGCAGCGAGAACGCGAACGTCCACCGGCGTTTCCACCTTGCTGCCGAGCCTACGAACCTTGCGGTCTTCAAGAACGCGCAGCAGCTTCGCCTGAGTCTGCGCCGGCATTTCGCCAATTTCGTCAAGCAACAGCGTGCCGCCATCCGCGAGTTCGAAACATCCAATGCGGCGCTCGGCAGCGCCGGTGAATGCTCCCTTTTCATGGCCAAAGATTTCACTTTCCATCAACGATTCAGGAATCGCGGAGCAATTGATGGCCACGAACGGACGCTCCGCGCGAGGAGAAAGCAGGTGTATCGAGCGCGCCACCATTTCTTTTCCTGAACCGGTCTCGCCTGTAATAAGAACCGAAGCAGTGGAAGGCGCTGCCATTTCCACTTGGCGCATCACGTCCTGCATCGCTGCCGAAGTGCCGACTAAGACGCCAAGCTTTCCCGCGCTTCGCAGATCGCGCGTCAACGCCGCCACCGCTTGTTGGTCGCGTATCTTGCCGAAAGCGCGGTCAAGCAGCGCTCGCAAAACCGGCGGTTTCAGAGGCTTTTCAATGTACCAATACGCGCCCGCTTCAATGGCCTGGACCACGCGCTCGTCGCTGCCGCGTCCAGTAATAATGATCACGGGGATACGCTGGATTTCTTCGCCCAGGTGAGTCAACAAATCCAGGCCGTTCATGCCCGGAAGCTCGACGTCCAATAAAATCACGCTAGGCTGGAAATCTTGAAATTTGGCCAGTGCTTCTTCGCCGCTGGCCACGCCCAAAACTTCGAAATTCCACCGGCGAAGGAGGGCCTCGTATCCTTTGCGGGCGTTGTCCTCGTCCTCAACAATCAGTATGCGTGGAAGGGATGGCTTCTCGGGTGGCATCTAGAACTGAATCTACCAGCAGTCCGACGTAAATCCAAGAAGCACACGCCGAATCTCCATCTTCATGGCGCGTGCCAGACGAGCCGAAATGAAGATTTAAGCTCGTTTAAGTCGGAGAGCCCGTTCGAGCACCAACTCGAGCTTGGTATTCTCATCCAGTGTCAATTCCTGGCCGATGCCCGAGGTGACCATAAACGCAGCGGCGGCGCCCATGGCCGCTCCAATCGCCGCATCTTTGTTATCGTGAGCAGCCATTCCAACAGACGCGCCCGCGAGTGCGCCTGCGGCTGCAGCTTCAGCCTCAGTCTGGTGATTGCTTGAAGTTGCTTCGATCTCGCCTTCATGTTCGTACAGCACTCGAATGGAATGAATGCCCGGAGTACCGATTAGCTCCGCTATAAGCGGAACCCAGCCGTTCTGCGTGTGTATCTCATCGAACGCAAGCCACAACTTGGCGTGTCCGGTCTTGCCCGCAGAAACAACTTTGTCGATGTGGCCGCGAACTTCTGCGCCGGCGGGCAGAATCGTTCCGTCTGCCGAAACGATTTCCTCAAGCGTTCGAGCGGTAAACTGCTTTCCGCGCTTATCATCCTTTGTACTTAACTTGTCGTGAAGAGCCACCAAAAAACGCGTCCCTGCGTGAACTTCATATGGCGCGACGTTCGGGTTTTGCGAACCGGAATCTTGCGCTTGAGCTGGTACGGATAAACCAAGCGAGCACAAAAGAATTAGCATGGCCAGAAGTTGCATTCTGCGTGACATGAAAACCTCCCACTTTAATCTTACTCTTGGGCTTGAAAGAAATAACCCGCTTATATCAGATGGCCCCTGCGGCTAGCCGAGTGGCCTGGCGATATACGGAGATTACCGAGGAACTAAACCCTTCTGATACGAAGAAGTTGCAAAAAATAGTTTTGCAAGCGGTAGCGCTGAATTATACTCGTCCCGCTTTCGCGATCTGCTCCTGGCGGGTCGCTGCCAACTTGTCGGGTCCCGGCGTCAAAATCTGCGGGTGCATGTAACTTCCCTAAATATGCCGCCGTCTTGGATTGCAGCTTTCGCGCCAGGTTAAGAAAAGTTCGATGCACCTGAAGTACGGAGGGGGTAATGCGATTCAGAGCCCGTGCAACAATTTTGTTTTTATCAGCTCTTTTCCTTATTTCGAATCGAACCTTGGCTGACGACAACAAACCGAAGGATAAAGACGCCACTGCTGCCACAGCTTCTGCAAACGACCCGAACTCGAAGAAATCGGACGACACTACAAATGCTAGCGCTTCTTCGGAGGCTGGTAGCCCTGCTGCACAACCTGCGCCGTTAGCACCAAGCCCCGCTTCCCACAACGCGCCCTCGGACGATCAGCCGCACAAGTGGGTTCCGATGCCCGCTTTGGATGGCACTCCTGGTCTTTTTACCTTAGGAACCGGCGATACTCTTCCCAAGGGCGGGTTCGACATCGTCGCTGGCGTGAATAAAATTTCCCGGATGCCGGGTGATATCACCGTCTTGCAAGTAATTCCTTCGTTCGGAGTGGGACTCACGAATTGGTTTACGGCATTCCTCTCGATCGATGCCGATGAGCACATTCACGTGGACCAGCCAAGCCTGCTGAGTCTGAATTCCACAAATGGCTTGCAATACCGGAATACCATTTATAACTCGTTTCTCCCCTGTACAGGTTGCGCCCCCGCTTACGTGGAGGATTATCCCTTCGCTTCGCACAATGGTGGCGGGATCGGCGAAATAGACTTGGGATTTAAAATTGGACTGCTCTCCGAGCGGCGGGGTAAACCCTTCAGCCTCTCCATTCGCAACGATTTCTACATCCCCACACAGACGGGATTTTCCACCTTGCTATCGAATCAAGTACAGTCCGGAATGTTCAACTACGGAATCGGACTAGAGGCCAGCAAGAACCTGTTCCACCACAGCATCCTGGCAACAATAAATTGGGCCTATCGCTTCACGCGTCAGTCGGATTACACAGTCGTCTTTAATGGCACGCCTACGCCTGCGGTTCTGAAATTAGCGGACCAGATGCCCATCGGAGCGGGATTGCAGATCTTTCCGGAGAAGCGTTTCCAGATCATCACGGAATACGACGGGCTGATTTATGTTGGCAAGCCAATCCAGAATACGACCTTTGGTGCGCGCGACCCGGTCGATAGCGTGATGGGATTCCGCTTGTACGCTTTGAGAAATTTGGCGCTCGACGTTGCTTACCGCTACAACCTTAATTTGACGAACCATGAAGATCGCAACGGTTTCGTGGTGAAAGTCGCGTTTGCACGGTGGCCGGAAAAGCCGCTACCGCCTGACAACGTGACAGCCTCATGTTCCGCCGAGAAATCGTCCGTAATGGAAGGTTCGAATGAAAGCGTAGCGGCGACCGCCAGCGCAACTGACGCGAATAACCGTCCGCTGAATTACACTTGGACCGCTTCTGGCGGAAACATTACTGGCACAGGCCCGTATGTGCGTTGGGACTCGACCGCATTGGGGGCAGGGAACTACAACCTCAGCGCGCGAGTGGACAACGGAGCGGGCAATAACGCCAGCTGCTCAACTTCCATTGCGGTTCGTCCCAAGCCGGCACCCGTCGCGCCGACCATGTCGTGCACCGCGAATCCTTCAACGGTGAACGCCGGTGAGCGTCCTACGATCACGGCGGTCGTAAACGACGCGTCCGGGACGCCCATTACCTATACTTGGCAGGCGAACGCTGGGCAAATCATTGGAACCGGCGCGAGCGTTCAACTCGACACTTCGGGCCTCGCTCCTGGGACGTACACAGTGACCGGACGTGCAGAAAATGGTGTCCACAGCGCGTGCGATTGTTCTACGACCGTGACGGTACAGGCGCCGCCTCCTGCACCAGAGGCCAGCAAAATCAGCGAATGCTCTTTCGCGCTGAATAGTGCTCGCGCGGATAATGTTTGCAAGCGAGTTTTGGACGATGTCGCCGTGCGTTTGCAGAGTGATCCGAAAGCGAAAGTCGTTGTTGTGGGTTATGCCGATGCCAAAGAGCGTGGAGCGCAGAAATTAGCGGCTCAGCGTGCCGATAGTGCGAAAAAATATTTAATTGACAAAAAGACCGTAGATGCCTCGCGCGTGGATGTCCGTACCGATACCGGCGCGGGAAAAGAGGGCCGTCGCGTGGAAATTATTCTGGTGCCGGAAGGCGCCACGTTCTAAATCTGTGAAGTACCTGGGATTGTAGTTTGAAGACGGCCTGCGATAGGTCTCGCTGTCGGTAAGGTGACTCGGTGTTTCTGTGGACCTCGAATTGCTCCAGGATCCTGCCCCGTCCCAGTGCTATGTTCCCCGCATGCAAGCCCTGGCATCTAAACGATATGCGTTCTCTTTTTTGCATGCCGCGAGTAGCTGTAGTACTTGTATTCACTTTTTGTGTCTACAGCATCCCGGCCCATGCACAGACTTGGACATCAGTGGGTCCGCTGGGTGGCGATGTCCGCGCGTTGGTTTCTGACCCAGTCCGGCCCGACGTGCTCTACCTCGGGACCGCGGACGGCTATATTCTCTCCTCGCCGGACGCCGGCGGACATTGGGAATCACGTGGGCGTGTGGCAAACGGTGTAATTACAACTATTGTCGCGACCTTAGATGGTTCCGGAGCGTTATTTGCTGCGGTCTGGACCGGGGAGGCGAATGGAGAGGGTGGCGGAGTTTTTCTGAGCCGCGACGGCGGAAAAACTTGGTGTGGCTCGGGCCTGGAAGGCCATGCTGTACGTGCACTGGTGCAAGCGCCATCGGATGCAAATATCCTGATTGCCGGCGCGCTCGACGGTGTTTTTCGCTCGAATGATTTCGGGAAGACTTGGGAACGGACTACTCCGTTGGATGATTCGGAACTCCGCAACATTGATTCGCTGGCAATTGACCCGCAGGACCCAGGAACTATTTATGCCGGAACATTTCATCTTCCGTGGAAAACGGTAGATGGTGGAAAAAATTGGATACCGTTACGTCGCGGGATGATTGACGACTCAGATGTTTTAAGCCTGGAATTAAATCTCTCAAACCCGCAACAAATTTTCGCCAGCGCTTGTTCGGGAATTTACCGGAGTGACGACGCCGGCGCGAATTGGAACAAGATCGAAGGGGTTCCGTATTCCGCGCGCCGGACTCTCACCATTGGTCAGGATCCTGCGAATCCAGCGACTTTGTTCGCCGGAACAACTGAAGGGCTGTGGAAAACCACCGATGGCGGAGCCCGATGGCAACGCATGTCTCCAAAAGATTGGGTTATCAACTCGCTTTTGATCCTACCCGGCGCTCGAAGTTCGTCCGCACACGATGGCGCTAAATTTCCCGTCGCGCCTGCCCGACTGCTAATTGGAACTGAAGACCGCGGAGTGTTGGGAAGTGATGACGGCGGTGCTCATTTCCAAGCATTCAATACGGGATTTCATCATCGGCAAGTTATTTCACTTGCCGTGGATAGTGAGAAAACTGCGACGGTGGCGGCCGTCCTCGCTAACTCACCGGACCAGATTGTCCGGAGTGATGATGGCGGGCAGAATTGGTTTGCTATCGACGCAGGCTTAAACGGAGAAATCGTAAAGAAAATATTTTCTTCGCCGGTTGGCTGGCTGGCCGCAATGGGCTCTGGTGGTCTTGCCCGTTTTGATTCCGCCGAGCGAAAGTGGTTGCCGTTAGGAAATAAAGAGTCCCCGCATTTCTTTGTCAATGACATCGCTTTTAATACAACAGAGTGGTTGGCTGCAAGCTCTGACGGCTTATTCGTTACACACGACAACGGAATCACGTGGAGCGCGATACCGTTCACTACCGGTAATCTAGTAGTCAATTCAGTTCGAGTATTAGGCGATTCTCAAAAAATAAGACTCATTTCCTCGAATGCTATGGTTTTTTCGGACGATGCCGGCAAAAGCTGGACCTGGAAAGATCTGCCACTCGATTCGGGAGGCGCACTAGGCCTCGAATCTGCAGATGACGCGACGCTGCTTGTAGCCGCTAGAAATGGACTTTACATTTCTCGCGACAATGGTGCGAGCTGGCAAAGACTTCAGAATGGATTGCCCTCTGCGCGCCCCAACGATTTGCTAATTCGTGAAGATCTTTGGCTAGTCTCGATGCATGTTCGAGGCTTATTTCTATCGCTAAATCGGGGTGCTAGTTGGTCTCGTATGAAAGGTGGGGACGACGCCGGCCCTTTCATTCAACCAACCATTCTGGCGAATGGCTCCCATAACGGACCGATCTACGTCGGGTCTGCCAACGACGGGCTGTATTTTCTGGACCCGTTCCAAACTCTCGCACTCAAGAGCGCCCACTCCGAAATGGTCGAAAAGTAGACTCCATTTCTTAATAGATTCGGATTCTCTTGTCCTATCTGAGAAATCGGGCGTTCCCGATTTTGCACACCGATGTAATGCGTACTGAATATAGCTGCCATCGTGGTGCCTACTAATACGACTTGTTGACTGCTTCCAAATCGATACTAGACTCCGCTCGCTCCATACTCCCTTCAACAGATGAGCGCGCTCAATGACCCCGCCGTCAAAACCGACCCCGTAACGCGTCGCGATCAGTCCCGGCACTACTCATGGCGCAAGATCGTCAGGGGGTCCACCTTCGTCACGCGCCAGGCTGGAAAATAGCAGGCCAAGAGCGCCACCGCTGCGAGCAACGCCCCGGCGGCGACCAATGTCACCGGATCCGTCGGGCTTGTGTCGTAGAGCAAGTTCGCCAATACGCGCGTGAGCGCGAGTGCCGCGCCCCCTCCGAGAGCGAGTCCAACCAGGACCATGAGCATCGCTTTTCCTTGTCACAAGCTTCAGCAGACCGCCCGGCGATGCGCCAAGGGCCCGGCGAATGGCCATCTCATGCACTCTTTGCGCCACGGAATAGGAGACAACGCCGTAGATCCCGACGGCAGCCAGCAAAACCGCAATGCCAGCGAAAATGGCCAACAGCACAGTGCCAAGCCGGGCTGGCGCTACCGATTGTGACTTGATTTCTTCCCAGGTCTCAACGTTCGCCACCGCCTGGTTCTTGTTGACTTTCCGGATTGCTTGTTCGATTGACTGCTTAAGAGCAACGGATGGGAATCCGAGATCTACGGAATGCTGAACACGACACGCGGTTTTCCGGGCGCGTCCCAAACATCTTCGATTGCTGACAGCGGCACGGTCTTTGTCGTGATCTGAAGTCTGGCGGGTGCGACGGCATCAAAGACATTGCTGATCGAGCCGAGCAGCTTCGGGAACGGAACGCTCTTCACTCCGCCGCCCATCAACTGAATGGCGGACGAACGGAGCGCAGCGCCCGGGAGTTCGATGTTTTCCTCGCGACTGGCTCCGCCGACGTGCACGAAGCGGACAGGGTGTGCATCCTCTACCGCCTTCGCGATGGCCACGATGATGGTCTTTGCACTTTCACCCCATAGATAATCAATCACGACGTCGATGCCGTTAACGAACTCCGCAATCAGCGCCTGCTCATAATGCTTGGCTCCAAGCGGATGGGAATTACCGAGCGTGAACGGAATCAGGATGTCTGCTCCTAGAGAGCGTAGTTCCTGAAGCTCACTTTCATTGCGGCCTGCGGCGATGACTTTGATTGCACCGAGATATTTTGCAAGCTGAACGGCGAGCCTGCCCGCAGTTCCGGTTGCGCCATTGACGAGGACCGTTTCCCCGGTACGCATGTGAGCACGCTCTACCAAAGCGGCCCAAGCGGACATGCCGGGATTGGCGATAGCGGCCGCAGTAACGTCATCGAGACCGTCCGGAACAACAACGCACTGCTTAGAACGAACGAGAGTCTTTTCGGCAAGCGCTCCGTACGACGCTTCCGGCAGGAGGAAGTAAACGCGCCGTCCATCCGCAGTGCGCCCGACACCGTCGGCACCTGCCACAGATGGAAACGTACCGCTTGAACTGTAATGGGAGCCCGAAGATCGGGACCTACTGAACTGACTAAGCGCCGAAGCGCTGACGGTGATGAGTTCCTGTCCTTCGCCAGCGACGGGTTCGTTGAAGTCTCCATATACGGGCGACTTGCCGGCTACCTTGATGATTCCTGCTTTCATGCTATTTCTCCATTGTGCTCGAGCCAGAATCTGAGCCATGTGCGTCTAGGAGAGCTCGAAATCGGTTCCAGAGGCATCAACAAGATGTGTAGGTTCGCCTGCGAATGCCGTAACAGGTTGCATCCCGATTGAGGCGATATAACCGTCAGGACGGATCAGGACTCGTGTCCCCTCTCGCATCACGAACTCCGTGGCGTGGGTGCCTCGCATCTGTTCGAAAAGCCTGGTGCCCTCAGCGAGTCTCACATCCGGCATCCGGTCTCCGGGGTGCAGCCGTCCGAGGGGTTTACCCGAGGATAAGGCACTCGTCCGGTAATGGAGCCTGAGCTGATTTGTCGCCGCTCCGCGCTTGAGCGAGCGCGTGCGGTAGATCTGCTTGCTCAGCCCCAGCACCGCAGCTGCAACGGGAAGGCGCTCAGCTTCGTAGGTGTCAAGCAGTGACTCAGGACCGCCGCGCAGAACGTGCGCAAGCTTCCACCCCAGGTTGTAAGCGTCCTGAACTCCGGTGTTCAATCCTTGGCCGCCAGTAGGCGGGTGCAAATGCGCCGCATCACCTGCAAGGAAGACGCGGCCCACTCTCAAGCGATCGACCATACGGACCGCAGGCCGGTACAGCGAACTCCACGCGATCCGCGAGACATGGCACCCCGCAACTCTTTGGATTGCCGACTCAATGCCTTCCACCGGCTCTCTGCGCGACATCATTTGAAAAAGCGAAGGGTCAGGGTCAGGCAGCGGACAAAGGCCGATGGAACCTCCTTTTGCGAAGGGCCATACATGCCAATCTGTGTGGTCGAGTCCCTCGACGTTGACATCGGCAATGAACGCGGCCTCTGTGCCAAGAGTCTCTCCGCGGAGGGCCAATCCGAGCGCCTTCCTGACCGCGCTGTGACCGCCATCGCAGCCAATGAGATATTCCGCTGTCACCAACTCCCCGGTGCAGAGACGGACCTGTACTCCGCGCATTTTCAGCGACACCTCCTCGAATGCCGTGCCAAACTCAACCTGACCACCTAGCTGGGCCAGGCGCTCTCGCAGGATCTCCTCTGTGCGACTTTGCGGAACCAGCCAGAGGTTTGGATAGGGCACGCCCTCTGTCGCTTGCTTGCGCCCTCCCATCGGCCCAAGCCGCAGCGATAGCGGGCCCACATGCACGCGAAATCCCGGATACGGCATGCCCGCATGGAGAACCGTTCCGATGATCCCGAGATCTTCGAAGACCTCCAGCGTGCGCGGTTGAATCCCTTTTCCTCGTGAGCCACGGAAGGGTTCTTCAGCCGCGTCAAGCAGACGAAAAGCGATGGAACGCCGGGCAAGTTCGATGCCGAGCGTTAAACCGGTCGGTCCAGCCCCGACGATGATTACTTGTGTTTCGTACATTGTACGAACCAGATTAATGGTACAGTGTACGAATGTCAAGACCCTCCCAACTCAGCCGAGACAAGATCGCCGCCACGGCCCTTGCGATTGCCGACGCCGAGGGCTTCGAATCGGTGTCCATGCGGCGGGTCGCCCAGGAAATGGGCGTCGGTACGATGAGCCTCTACTACTACGTCAAGACCAAGGCCGACCTGATTGCTGCAATGGACGACGCACTTATGGGTGAAGTGCTGTTACCGTCTCTCCCCGGCAACTGGCGCGAGGCACTGACGGTGATCGCATTCCGCACACGAGATGTCTTCTTGCGGCACCCCTGGGTGCTCTCCTCCATGTTGTCGGCTTCCCCCGGCGTCAACGCGATGCGCCACATGGAACAATGCCTGCAGGCGCTTGCTGCGACAACCATGACCAGCAGAGAAAAGCTCGCATTGCTTGCAATCATCGATGACTTCGTCTTCGGATATGCCCTTCGCGAAGCGGGGAGCGACCCGAAGGTCGATCTGAAGTTCGCCAGGGCGCAACTCGCGACGGGGGCCTTTCCCCGGCTCAAAGAGGCCTTTGGCAAAGGACGCCTGCCCGCCATGCCGGACCGTTTTCAAATGGGTTTGCGGGCACTTCTGGATTTGGTGAAGGGGACCGACGAATGAGCTACAAAGGGATCCGTTACGAGGGCAATATTGTCGGCAAACCGGAAGTTATCCAGAAACGGAGTTCAAGGAGATCGGGGCGTGAGCGACACTCAGAAGCACTACGTTTCCCCCAGCGGACTTGTGGCCCGGGATAACTTCCGGCTTGCCCGTCACACGCCCGCGACCCCACTCCTCGCCCTCTTTTTTGCGGCTGGAGTAGAATGCTCGCCGATTCCCGAAGATCCCACTGAACCAGGAAACGGCTGTAGCCGTCCAGGATGCTGCAAAGGTGGTAGAACGTCGCGCAAACATTCAGGTAGCAAATATCGATGTGCCAATGTTGGTGCGGGTGGTGCTTCCTTTGCTTCTTCATGTGTTCGCTCCGCTATCATAACGGATGAACGCTTTCTCCATTTCCAGCTGAGGCAGGACATCAGACGCCACCGCACGCCCCTGAAATCCTGATCTTGCAGCTTCAGCGCTAATCTTAATAGCGCCGCTAGCCTATAGCACTACGTGCTAAGACATTCGCGTCGTCAGCTATTTACTTCGGACGCGAGTTTCCCTACCATGTGCCTTACCTGCCCGTTGCGCCTGGGCGCGATTCACTCCGGTGCAGCCATGCAGACAACACAATCTTATGCCACGTGTACCCCGTCTTGTTGTAACGGAACCCAACGGTGCTCATCGCGAAGTGCCCATCGGCACAACACCATTTCGAATTGGCCGTCAGGCTGGCAACGAGCTGACCTTGCGCGACAGCCGTATCAGCCGTCAGCAAGCGCAAATTCTTTCCGTCAACGGCGCCATGGTGCTGGAAGACATGGGCAGCCGCCATGGAACCTTCGTCAACGGTGAAAAAGTTCTGCGCCACGAATTGCAGCCGAAAGACACTATTGATTTCGGCATGCCTGATTCCTACAAGCTCACCTTCCTGGGCCAGGGAGCCACGATCGAAGAGCTAGTGGAACGCGTGGAAGCTCCCGCCCCCACCCATGCAGGATCGCGCGAACTGTATCACCTCGGCGTGCTGCTCGAAGTCGCGCGAACCCTCGGCACTGGTCTTTCGCTCGAGGACGTTCTCACCTCCGTGGTAGACGCCGCGATTCAGGTAACACGCACCGAGCGCGGTGTCCTTTTGCTCGCCAACGAAAAAGGCGAGCTCAATATGATTGTCGCGCGCGACGCGCAACGCGGCACTCTGCGGCCCGATCAGTTGCAGGTATCGCAAAGCGTGGTAAAGAGTGTGGCGAAAACTCGCCGTGAATTGATCGTGAGCGACACCGGTGAAGACGGAGGAATGAATCAGCAGGAAAGCGTGGCGCGGCTTGAACTGCACACCATCGTGGCGATTCCGATCGACAAGCTGCCCATGATTGAAACTCTCGATGCAACAATCTCCACGCGGCAAGGCGAGCTTCTGGGCGTCCTGTATCTCGACAGCCACGTTCCTTCTAGCGCATTCACCGATCTTGACCGCGAAGTTCTCCGTAGTCTCGCGCGTGAAGCGGCCACCGTGGTGGAAAACGCGCGTCTTTTTGCCTCCTCTCGAGCCAAGCAGCGGTTGGACCACGAAATCGAAATCGCCAGCCAAATCCAGAAGACTTTGCTCCCCAAAGCTATGCCCAACACAACGGAACTGTCCGTTGCCGGCTCAACGCTTTCGTGCCATTCGGTTGGCGGCGATTGCTTCGATGTGATTTCGCTGGGCAGTGGCCGCTATGGATTCTTCGTAGGAGACGTTTCCGGCAAAGGAATTTCCGCAGCTCTGCTTGCCACACTGCTTCAAGGCGTTTTCTTTACTACCGCAGCGATGGATATCGCGCTTCCCGGGGTTTTCTCCCGCGTGAACCAGTATTTGTGCGAGCGGAGCGGCGACGACCGTTACGCCACTGTTTTCTACGGCGTCCTCGACAAAATGGGCCGATTCGAATATGTGAACGCCGGCCACGTCCCGCCCTTGCTTTTGCGCAAAGCGGGCGGTTTGGAAGGACTAGGATCGGCCAATTTCCCAGTCGGAATGTTTTCGGAAGCGGAATATCAAAGCACGCGCGTCCAGGTTGAGCCGGGCGATTTCCTCGTCATCTATACGGACGGCGTTTCGGAAGCCTCCAACAACCAAAACGAATTGTTCGAAGAGGCGCGGCTGCGCACCATCATGGAAAGTTTCAAGGGCACCACGGTGGAAGAGCTCGGTGACACCATCCGAGAAGGTATGCGGGCTTTTACCGAAGGCGCGCCGCAGTCAGACGACATCACCATACTGGTGGTTCAATACAAGGGAAACGCCGGATGAAGCGTAAGGCCACGCCCCGCGTACCTGCCGCAACGGCGATTGAAACGCTCGAACAAGTAGTATCTGTCCTCAATCCCGAAACAGAGCCTGGTGAACTTGCTTCTCAGATGGTGCGCGCTCTCGCTGCGCCGGGACGGCTCGAAGGTGCGCGGCTTTGGCGCATAGTGGATGGCACGCCCGCCGTCTGGCAGGAAAGTGGTGAGCTTCCTCCGCCAGACCTGCGCGGCATCCAAAATATTCTGCGTGGGAAAGATTCTGGGAAAGATGGAACGAGCCATAAATGGCTGCTTGGGCGCACCGGAGATCCTGTTGGAGTGCTTGAAACATCGCTCAAGCGGCCGCTCGACGAAAAAACGCGCGTATGGTTGGATTTGTTCAAGCGATATGCGGAAGTCGCACTTGAAAGCAGCGAACGCCGCAACGCGGTCATCGAGCTTTCCACTATCGTGGAAGCCACCAAGCGGCTCAACTCCACGCTCGATCTTGCTGAACTCCTGAACATCATTCTGCAGCTCACCACTCGCCAGACCGGGGCGGAACGTGGCACGGTTTTCCTGATCGATCGCGAACGTGACGAAATCTGGTCGCTGGTGGGAATGGGACTGGACCAGCACGAAATCCGCCTGCCTATTAATCGAGGCATTGCCGGATGCGTGGCCGCCAGCGGCGACACCATTAATTTGCCGGATGCTTACGCCGATCCGCGTTTTGAATCTGAAGTCGATCTTCGGCTTGGTTTCCGCACGAGATCGCTCCTTTGCCTTCCTATACGAAATAAAGATGGGGAGACTATCGGCGTCCTGCAGCTTTTGAATAAGAAAGCTGGCCCGTTTACGCACGCGGATGAAGGAATGCTGCGAGCGATTTCCGATCACGTAGCTCTCGCGCTCGAAAATGCTCAACTCCACCGCGAAATGATTCACAAGCAAAGGATGGAACGCGACTTAGCTCTGGCGCGGAGTATTCAGGTTGGCTTGCTTCCCGAGCGGCCTCCGGAGTTGGATGGATTCGACATTGCTGTCTCGCATCGCCCATCGCTGGAAGCTGGTGGCGACTATTACGATTTTATTCCCCTAGCGCCTGACACGATTTTGACCGTCGTGGCGGATGTGGAAGGAAAGGGCGTGGGCTCCGCCATGGTGATGGCGAACCTTCAAGCCACGCTTCACGCGCTCCTCGCGCATCTACATTCGCTCGAACGGTTGGTCGAATCCCTAAACGATATGATTCTTGCCGATACGCGCGGTCAAAAGTTCATGACCATGTTTATCGGCTTGCTCGACCAAGCACATCGCACGCTGCATTATGTCAACGCCGGGCACGTGCCGCCGGCTGTCGTGCGGGCGGATGGCTCCGTGGAATATTTGCGGGAAGGCGGCATGGTCGTCGGATTATTCCCGAGCGTTCATTACGATCGCGGTCACGTCCGGCTGAACCGCGGCGATATCGTTGTCGCTTGCACCGATGGCATTACCGAAGCCATGGACAAAGAATCAGAAGAATTTGGTCAGCCGCGCCTGGTCGATCTATGCGTGCGCGAACGAGCGAAGCCAGCCCAGGAAATTGTCGATATCGTGCTCAAAGAAGTGGACCTCTTCTCTCGTGGTGGAACCCACGAAGATGACCGCGTCATCATGATCCTCAAAGTGGTTTAGTTGTTTGCGTTTAATTTGTGCCATCCGTATTCTCAAAGAACGCAATTACACGCTTTTCGTATCCGGCAGGATCTTGTCCCAAAGCCGAGGCGTGCAACGCTCCCGAAACGATCCAGAGTTCTTTCCGTCCGCTAGCGGCAGTATAAATTCGCTCGGCATGCCTGCAGGGAATTGTGTCGTCGCGCGTACCGCAGATCAGCAGTACTG
Organism: uncultured Acidobacteriota bacterium; assembly: GCA_963714785.1. Lineage (GTDB taxonomy): Bacteria > Acidobacteriota > Terriglobia > Acidiferrales > UBA7541 > Palsa-295. Next base: position 137,857 of record CAVQQE010000008.1, on the reverse strand, counting down.
CGAACGGCCTTTCGACAACAGCTTTCACTGGCGAAACGTCGTTGGGATTAAAGCCGCCCGCTTCAGACAGCGAGCGCAAAGCGAAAATTGCAGCGGGGCCAGATAGAGTCTTGCCTAGTAGCGGCGACATGCGCAAGCCGGCATAGTCGTACGAAACTTCGCGTAGGTCTGCAAAAGGATCCTCGGCGACCACCGCTTCAATTCGAGGTTCAACTAGCGCCGACTGTAGCGCGATGGCCGCGCCCATGGACACCCCTAGAGCAAAAAGATGGCGTACCTTTTCATTCGCGTATAGTGTGTTCGCGATCGAACCCGTGTCGTAACGTTCTTTCCACCCGTAGGTAGCCATATCTCCACCGCTCAATCCGTGAGCGCGCGAATCCATCATCACCACGCTGAAACCGTGCCGCAGTAGAAGCTCGGCAGCGCCGAGGATCCCTGAGCGATTGTCGGCGACTCCGTGGAAAAGGAGGACCCAATCGCCGTTCGGCTGAGCGGCGCGAATCTTCCAGCCGCGTAGCTCGACGTTGTCGCGGGTTTTTACTGCGAAATCTTCCCTCGTTGCTTTCGTGCGCTCCAGCATTTCCTCGGACTGCTGTAAGCGTTCTGGATTCAGTCGTGCGGGATGAAGGATGTCGGGACCAATAGCGTTGCCCGCCAAGCCTGCAAGAACAGGAAGTAACAGCAAGAATACGATCGGGATGTAGAGGATCCGTGGCACAGCAGCCTCTACAATGGTAGGTGTTAGATGTGTCCGGTGTTTCCGGATGGATCCGGCGCACCCGAAGGTAATCGTGGGAATCTCAGGACCCGGTGGAAGCGTAATGACGAGTGCCGATGTTCCACAAAGAGATTGCGAGCGTTAGAAACGCAATCGCAACGACCGGAACCAACGGAGCGTATTCAGGATGCACCGTGCGGCCGAGCATCCGAACGCTCGGATAGAACGAAGCTAACCCGAAGGGAATGATCCAGCACAGAAAAAATTGCACTACTCCGCTATAGATGGAAAGCGGGTAGCGTCCAAAAGCGATTACGTTCCAAATGGGCGGATGCACGCCGATGCGGTCTTCAAACCAAAAGCAGACGGTAGTCAGCAGCAGGAAAATCGATATGTAAATGATCGCGGCGCAGGTTCCAAAGAAAAAGAGCATTGCAAACTTGCCAGCCGTCCATGGCAGGCCAAGCCGCTTCGAGGCCCACCACAAGCAAAAGATACCCGTGGCAACTTCCTGTAACGATTCGATGCGAAAGGTCTCAAACAGCACTTGAAACAGTGAAGAAACCGGACGCAACAGAACGCGATCGAATTTCCCTTCGATGATGAAATTATTTCCGAAATCGTACAGATTTAGGCTAACGATGTTGAATATGCCGTAGGGAATCAACGAAAAACCGTAAAGAAACATCACTTCTTCAAAGCGCCACCCTGCAAGCTGCGTTGCCTTTTGAAAAAGTATAATCACGAATCCGAGTCCGAAGATCGTCGCTGCAAAACTGGTTCCCAGGCTTATGAAGAAATCGCCGCGATAGCTGACGCGTACTTTCGCGTATTGCGTGAAGTAATCGAAGAATAAGAGTGCATGACGCTTTACGGCTGCAATGGCGCCCATGAGACCGGTTTCTTCTTGCAACGAAGCTTGGTGGCGCGTTGGAGGCATTCCCTTGCCGGATTTGACTAGGCTCTTCATTAAGATAAGGATTAGCCCCCGTGAATCGTGATGTTGCGTAGCGATCGATTCCACCAAAGATGCGCGAGCACCAGCAGCGCGATTACCCAGAACCACTCAGTAGCGAGCGCGCGCATCGCATGCGCACGGTCGAGCTTGCCGAGATAAATCTGTAGCGGCGTGTAAGCGATGTGCTCAAACGGCAGCCACGCCAGCACTCGCTGGATTTTCTGTGGAAAGAACGCCATTGGAATTAACAGTCCGGAAAGCAATTCGATCAGCCAATACTTCGCGCGAATGAGCGCCAAGATCGATTTCAATGGAATCGCGCAAGTCCCAATCATGAAGTTGATCGCGCCCATCAGAAAGAAGCTTCCGAGTACAGCGATCAAGAATAGAAAAAAGTCGCCGCGTGACGCAGGGCCTTGTACCGGAAAAACCAGCGCGACGACAACCGCGGTTGGCAGCGTCAAAAGCACTAAACGAAATGCAGACTCCCCCATGGCACGAAATATCCACATCCACTGCACAGAAACCGGCTTGATCAGGTCCATGGCGATCTTGCCTTCAATCACTTCGTAAGCCATTTCCTGGTCAATCGTGTTCCAGTAGAATGAGCGAATCATCCAGCCCACGCTGACGTAAGTAATTATCTGCGCCAGGTTGTACCCCGCAATCGATTGCCCGCTGTGGTACACCGCGCTCCAGATAAAGTAGTAAACGGTGACGTTCAAAAAGTAAGTGATGATCCCGGTGAAATATCGCAAACGGAACGCAAGGATGTTGACGAACCCAACGCGCGAAAATTCCGCGTACGGCACCAGCGCCTGGGCCCAACTGCTCACACCACAACCTCTGGCAGAGCCTCGCCCGCGTAAATGCGCTTGATGATTTCTTCGATCGGTTCGTCCTCGATCAAAATGTCGCGGACTTCGACCGCCCCTAGAATTTGCCGGATCAACTCGGCGGTTGCCACTTTTACCCGATCAAATCGAATACGGTAAGTCAGTTCGTCCACTTGCTCCACTTCAAGTCCGTCGCGCGAGAATTTCGCAATCCCGGCAGCCTCTGCGCGGTCCTTCAGCGCAAACTTAATTTGCTTAGTACGCAACAGTTTTTCTTTCAGGTAACTCAGCGGTCCATCGTAAAGAACCTTGCCATGGTCAATAATCATAATCCGCCGGCACAGTTCCTCAATATCATCCAAATCGTGGGTAGTTAATAAAATGGTGGTGCGGAATTCGCGGTTAATCGCACGCAGAAAATGGCGGATGTGGTCCTTCGCCACTACGTCCAGTCCTATCGTGGGTTCGTCCAGGAAAAGCAGCGGAGGATTATGCAACAATGCCGCAGCCAGATCACAACGCATGCGCTCGCCCAGCGAAAGCTTACGCACAGGAGTATGCAGGTAATCCCGCAGCCCTAGTATCTCGTCAAACCGTTCCATCCGCGCGTCGAAATCACGTTGCGAAACGTCATAGATCCGGCGCAACAATTTGAAACTTTCAATCACCGCGATGTCCCACCAAAGCTGCGTGCGCTGCCCGAACACAACTCCAATAGTTTTTACATACTGGCGCCGCTGCCGGTAAGGAACGAAGCCATTGATGCGAATCTCGCCGCTGGTCGGTACCAAAATGCCGGTCAACATCTTGATGCTGGTCGATTTCCCAGCGCCGTTAGGCCCGATGTAGCCAACCATTTCGCCGCGCTCGATTGAAAAACCGACGCGGTCCACAGCCGCAACCGTGCGGTAATCTCTGACAAAGAGATTCTGAATCGACCCCCAAATTCCTTCCCGACGATTAAAAGTACGGAAGTGTTTGCACAATTCGTGGACGTGAATTAACGAATCAGCGCTCATGAATATCAGGATTCTAGCACCAGCGCATCGCCGAGCGGGCCGCTAGGTCGCACCCCTGCCCCATTAGACGCTGAGCTTCGATTTTCGGCGCTTTAGAAATCTAGAGGAATTCAAGCAGAACGAATGCAGCGACTAACCCTTGTGGCAAACGGAGCAATGCTTCGCTTCGTAATTCTCCATGGTGACCTCAAACATATTGTTGCATCCAATGCAAACGCGATGGATTTTCAGCGGCTTCTTGCCCGCATTGTCTTTTCCAGTGGATTCACTATGCCCAGTTGCGTGCGGATCGCTCATTGGCAAATTCTAACACGCAATGCCGACATCACGAAGACTAGCCCCCCATCACGGTTTAGGGCATCCCAAGAGGGTCATCACCTGGCCGCATTGGGTTTGCTTAGGCAGGCCACAAACGGGTCTGTTACAATTTTATGACTAGAGGTAAGCTTCGCAGTCAATCATGGCGGAAAACAACAAGCGAAAATGGATCGTCCTCGCCCTGGTCGCGGCGCTTGTCCTCGTCGGCATAATTGTTATCGCGGGACGCGCTCAAGCCCCAGCGGTTCCAATTGTCAAAGTGGCGCGTGAAGATCTGGCGTCCAGCATTACTAGTAACGGAAAAGTCGAGCCGATTTCTCCATTCGTCGCTCACGCTCAATTTCCCACCTTTGTCGAGAAAGTGATGGCCACTGAAGGTCAAGCCGTTCATCCCGGACAAGTGGTTCTGGTTCTCGATGATGCCGACACGAAATCCCAGCTCGTCCAGGCACGCGCCGACTTACTCGCGGCGCAAACCGCTTTGCAAAACGCTCGTGCAGGGGGCCCGCCCAGTGAGGTCGCTCAACTTGCGGGGGACTTGCAAAAAGCACAATCTCAAGTCGCGAACTTGGAACGCACGCAAAAGGCGCTCACCGATTTAGTCGCCAAGCTGGCTGCCACTCAAGATGAACTTGCGCAGAACCAAGCTGCCTTGGCACAGGCTCGTGCAAATCTGCAAGCTCTCGAGCAAAGGATGGCGGCACTGAAGCAGCAAGCTGGCGTTGACGTGCAGACCGCTACTTTGCGCCTGAAACAGGACCAAGGCCAGGTTCAGGCATTTGAAGCAAGATTGCGCTCCGCTACGGTTACCGCTCTGTTGGACGGCACTCTTTATTCGCTTCCTGTACGCGTCGGCGACTACGTCAAAGTCGGAGACGTTCTCGCGGAGATGGCAGACTTGCGCCAGGTTCGCGTTCGCGCGTTCGTTGACGAGCCCGACTTAGGCTGGCTTGCACCCGGTGAGGATGTTCAAGTCAATTGGGATGCTATGCCTAACCGCACTTGGACCGGTAAGGTTGAGCAAGTCCCGAAACAAGTGGTCGCACGCGGCACCCGGAGTGTCGGCGAAGTTCTCTGCTCGGTCAAGAATGACAAAGTTGAGCTCCTGCCTAATATAAATGTTGAGGTTCACATCGTCGTGCGCCAGCGCCCAGGTGTTCTCGTAGTTCCGCGTGTTGCTGTGCGCTATGACAACGGCCAGCACTATGTTTTCGTTTTCGACGGTGAAAAGGTTCATCGCCGCGATATAGCTGTCGGCGTTGCAAGTTCTGATAAATATGAAGTCGTTTCCGGTTTGTCCCTGGGCGATAGAATTGCCGTGCCCGGAGACATCGATGTAAAAGATGGGATGGAAATCCGACCCGCGGAGGCCAAATGAACGTCCGTTTCGCATATCGTCCTGCGTGTGTAATTAGATTTTCGTTCGCGCTTGTTGCTCTCATGGTTGTGCTGGCCGGATCCGCAATGCCGAACGTGTGCCCCGTTTTCGCCTCGGGATTTCCTGCGGATGCCTCCGCAGCAATTCAGACCGCGCAGCATCAATTCAACTCCGGAAACTACACGGCTGCACTGAAGACCCTCCAAGCGGCCGCCGCGCAGAATCCGAATAGTGCTGAAGTTCAATATTGGCTCGGACGCTGCTATTACGAGCTCCGCGATTACGACAATGCAATCGTCGCCGCTGAAAAAGCAGTAGAACTCGATCCAAAGAATTCCCTCTACCATCAGTGGCTCGGCACAATTTATGGAGGCAAAGCTGATCGCGATCGCAGTTTTTCGGATGCGCGGAAGGTGAAGAAGGAATTTGAAGAAGCGGTTCGTTTAGATCCGTCTAACGTGCAAGCTCGCCGCGATCTCGAACAATATCTGATGGAAGCTCCTTGGGTCGTCGGAGGCAATAAAGACGAGGCCCGCAACCAGGTTACCGCTATCGAGGGCATCGATCCTATTCAGGGACATTTGGCTCGCGCCGACTTCGATTTGGACTCCAAGAAGACCGAACTAGCAGAAAAGGAATATCGCGAAGTCCTGGCGGCAAAACCCAAACGGATCGATCCTTACCTTGAGGTCATAACGTTTTTCATTCATCAGAATAAGCCGGCTGACTTGGAAGTTGCGATTCAGGCAACTGAGCAGGTCGCTCCCAATGATCCTAGGCTCAACTACGCCCGGGGGGTGCTGGGTGTGCTTTTCGGCAAGGATCTTTCACGCGCAGAGGAATATCTGAAGTCTTATCTGGCTAGCACAGCGGACCGGAGCGACTGGCCGTCCCACGCATCCGCGCGCGAATGGCTTGGACGGCTTTACGAAGCGCAAGGTAAGCGCGCCGAAGCGGCCGAGCAATATCGTGCAGCCCTCCAACTGGATCCCAAACGCAAAGAAGCCAAGGCACGCCTGGAAAGACTCGAGAAGTCATCGGGCTAAACGCTGCTACTGGAAACTTCGAATCGACTCAAAGCATCCCATTAACAGGCTCTTAAATGCAACCACTTCGCGGTTCGCCAACGGAATGGCACGAGACTTGGGCGCTTGCTATGCAAGCGCTTCGCGCCAATAAAGTACGCGCCATGCTCACGATGTTGGGCGTGATTATAGGAAGTGCGTGCATCGTGCTCGTTGTCACGGTCGCTCTAGCCGGGAAGCGCTACATCATCGGACAAATTGAGGCCGTAGGATCCAATCTCGTCTACGCCCAGATTATTCATTCAGGAGCTGCAAGACCGCTCACCCTGGCGGATGAAATCACCCCGGGCGATATGCAGGCCGTTAAGGAAAGCGTTCCTGGTGTTGTGGAGGTAGCCGGCACCAGTGATATGACCATGTCGATCAGCCTCGATGGTCGTGAACGCCCTATTATTCTGGTCGGCGTAACCGACGGATATCAGAAGATTAGAAATTTGATCATCTTGCAAGGCCGTTATCTCGATCCTGATGACTTAAGGACCCAAAGTAAAGTCTGCTTGTTATCTGAGTACCTCTCCAAGCTTCTGTTCCCATCGGAAGGCCCTGTTGGAAAAGACATTGCCATTGGTGAACTTCATTTCACCATCATAGGTGTTTACAAAGAGCGAGTCAGTACATTCGGGCAAACAGAAATTCGTCCTGAATCTGTAATCGTTCCTTTTTCTCTGATTAAGTACTACACCGGGACTGAATATTTGAAAACTTTGTACGTGCAGGCTGCCAAGCCTGAAGATGTCCCCATGGTAACGACTCAAGTCAAACAGGTTGTAGAGAGCCGTCATCGCGCCGATGCAGAGTATCGTGTCGAAAACCTTGTGGGAATTCTGGAAGCAGCCCACAGGATTTCGCTCGCGCTTACCATCCTGCTGATATTGGTGGCTCTGATAGCGCTTACCATCAGTGGCATCGGTATCATGAACATCATGCTGGTTACCGTTACAGAACGGACGCGGGAGATTGGTATTCGTAAGGCCATTGGCGCTCGCCGTGACGCCATTCTGTATCAATTTCTAACGGAAGCTGTGTTAATTAGCGGTACCGGGGCCATCATCGGTATTGGCATCGCTGTTTCCATTCCAGTCATCATCAATTTCTTGTTCAGCTTCTTCCCGGAAGTTGGTGGAGTTACCATTCCCGTGTCATGGGTATCTGTCTTACTGGCGTTCATCGTTTCCTGCTCCACTGGCTTGTTGTTCGGTTATCTTCCTGCCAGTCGTGCCGCAAACCTTCACCCTACGGAATCGCTGCGTTATGAATAACGGTTCGCGGGTATTGCTGGTCGCCTTGGCATTGATTGTGTTGTGGCCGGCGGATTTTGCGCGCGCTCAAGACACTGAAAAGTTGACCATGCGCCAGGCTGTTACGTTGGCCTTGCAGAACAGCAGGGACTTGGCGCTTGCTCGCGTTCAATATACTGTCGCGCTCAACGAAGCCGGTGTTGACCGCGCTACGTTTCAGCCTAACCTTTACACCGGCTCTGGTTTGGCTTACACGTCCGGATTCCCCTCTATCGGCGGTGATCCGCCCGCTGTTTTCCAGATGAACTACAACCAAGCGCTATTCAATCCGCTGCTGAAAGCGCAGCAGCATGCCGCCGAAGACCGCGCGAAGAATATGAAGCTTGAAGTGGACCGGATTCATGACGACGTGATCGTTCGCTCAGCAACTTCCTATCTTGAACTAGCCAAGGTGCGCCATTCGCTCGACCTGATGCGCAAGGAACAAGCTAGCGCTGAAAAAATTCTCGGCGTCACGCGGGAGCGCGTCGCGGCCAATCAAGAGCTGCCCATAGAAGTGACTCGTAGCGAGTTGGCCCAAGCGCGCGTCGCTGAAAGAATCATTAAGCTCGAAGGGCGCGAAGAAACCCTGGAACAGCAGATTCGCAATCTAACCGGAATCCCGGACTCGCAGTCTATTGATGTAGATACCGAGGAACCGTCTTTCGCCACAGATCTGCCTTTAAACGAGATGACCGATCAGGCCATCAAGAGCGATCCCAGCATTTTAGAAGCCGAAAATGAGCGCCTCGCGCGCCAGCACCTTTTGCGCGGCGCACATCTGAGTTATTGGCCTACGGTGGATGTGATCGGCCAGTATAGTGTCTTAAGCAAGTTCAACAATTACGATGAGTTTTATAAGAAGTTCGTGCGTAATAACGTGGACCTGGGCGTTCGCATCACCATCCCGATTTTCGCCGCGAAAACCCGCGCAAACGTCGCTCTAGCGAAGAGCGAATTGAACGTGGCTGAGCTGACTCTCGGGAACAAGCGGCAGCAAGTTCGCTTGGACGTTCAACAAAAGGCTCGCACCGTCCGCGAGCTAGACGCTACTCGCGAAGTAGCGCGCCTCGATTTGAAGTTGGCCCAGGAAACCCTGCAATTGGCGCAGGCCAAGTTTGACGAGGGCCGGCTGACTTTGCGTGACATGGAACAGGCGCGTCTGGACGAAAGTGATAAATGGGTGGCCTTCCTCGACGCAGATTTCGCGCGGCAGCAAAGTCAGCTAACTCTTTTGCAGGCAACAGGTCAGCTCGCTAAGGTGTTTCAATAGCGAATCGGGAGTAACCTTGTGTTGGGCTTGCCATCGAAATCAAGTAAACTAGGTACTTGAGGAACGGACGTGATAGGTCTGTTTGAACCCTGAGGGGGTAAGAGAAACATGGCGTCAGTAATGAAGACTTTGTTGTTAAATCCGCCGAGCTTTGAGAAGTTTGATGGCGGCGCGGGTTCTCGTTGGCCCGCCACACGCGAAATTGAGTCCTACTGGTATCCAGTTTGGCTGGCCTACCCGGCCGGAATGCTGGAGGGCAGCCGTTTGCTTGACGGACCCCCGCACCACATTACGCCTGAGGAAGTTGTCCGCATCGCACAGGACTATGAATTCGTGGTTCTGTTTACTTCCACCGTAGGCTTCTTTAGTGACTTGCGCATGGCTCGCGCAATGAAAGAGAAGAAACCAGGCCTCAAGATTTGCTTCGTCGGGCCTCAAGTTCAAATCAAGCCAGCCGAAAGCCTGCTATCAAGTCCGGACATCGACTTCGTCGTGCGCGGCGAATTCGATCATGCCGTTGTGGAATACGCGCAAGGCAAGCCTCTTTCCGAGATCCTGAGCGCAAGTTACCTGAAAGACGGCAAGGTGGTGCACAACCCGCCGCGTCCTATGCTGCAGACCGCCGAGCTTGATGAACTTCCATTCGCAACCGAAGTCTATGAAAAGAATCTCAAGGTCGAAAATTACAACGTTCCATTTCTGCTGAACCCGTATGTTTCCTTCTACACGGCGCGCGGCTGTCCTGCTCTTTGTACCTTCTGCTTGTGGCCTCAGACGCTTTCCGGGCACGCATGGCGCGTGCGTTCCGTGGACAGCGTAGCGCGCGAATTCAAGCAAGCGCACAAAATGTTTCCGCAAGCCAAGGAATTTTTCTTCGACGACGATACGTTCAACATCCGCAAGGACCGCGTTCTGGCTCTGTGCAAGGAATTCAAGCCTGTGGGTTTCCAATGGTCCTGTACCGCGCGCGTCCATAGCGACTATGAAACATTAAAAGCAATGGCCGACGCTGGCGCTCGTTTATTGATTGTGGGCTTTGAATCCGGCGACCCGCAAATCTTGAAGAACATCAAGAAGGGCGCCACCGTTGAAATGGGCCGCACTTTCGTTCAGAACTGCAAGAAAGTTGGTATCCACGTTCACGGAGATTTCATCATCGGATTGCCCGGCGAGACCAAGCAGACCATCGAGAAGACCATCGAGTACGCGAAGGAACTCGATTGCGAAACCATTCAGGTTTCCATGGCCCATGCCTATCCCGGCACCGAGCTTTACGACCAGGGAATGCGCGAAGGCTTCCTAGCCAGTGAAGCGGCTACCGATATTAACGGACACCAACTACCTCACCTTGAGTATCCCGGACTCACACGCGAATACATGGTCGACGCGGTGAACCGTTTCTACGACAGCTATTATCTACGCCCGCGTGTGGCGTGGCGCATCGTGCGTGAATCTCTTTGGGATTCGCACGAGCGCAAACGCTTGTTCCACGAAGCCGTGGACTTCTTGAAGCTACGCCATGACCGTCGCAAGGTCGCCAAGAAAGGCGTGCAGAAAAAGGTTCTCGTCTCAGCGCCGCCGCTGGAGCCGCGTCCACCTGTCGGAGTACCAAGCGAAACCCAGAACGCATGAAGTCGCCGGAAGGGCTTCATCTCAAAACTTATTGTTTGTTGTTTTTAATGGTCACCTTTGGCCCGGTAGGGGACATTCTGCTTGGCAAAGGGATGAAAATGGTTGGCGTTCCTCCTGCATGGACGCCGAACGAGATCCTTCATTTTTTCCTCCGCGCCTTTTCCTCCCCTATCGTGTGGCTTGGAATTGGCTCCCTGCTGACCTATTTGGTCTGCTATACCCTTGTGCTTTCTTGGGCGGATTTTAGCTACGTGCAGCCCGCGTCCGCGATCGCTTACGCCATTGTGGCTTTGTTGGGCCATTTCTGGCTCCACGAATACGTGAGTCCGCGCCGGTGGCTCGGGATTGCGATTATCTGTTTTGGTGTTCTGCTCGTGGGCAATACCGCCTTCCGGACCACGGAGCATCACTGATGTCGTTAGAGGCGGCTTTACTCGCATTGATCGTTCTCGGCGGTACTGCCGGGGAACTTTGCATCACGCGAGCAATGAAAGTCGTCGGTGAAGTGCACGACTTCCGGCCGGTCGCGCTCGTGCGAGTTTTTGCACGAGCCATGCGAATACCCTGGATGTTGTTGGGTTTGTCGCTGATGGGCATCGGCTTTTTCGCGATGCTGGCGATGCTCTCCCTGGAGAACGTCAGCTTCGTGGTACCGTTCACTGCGCTTACGTTTGCGGCCGGGGCGTATGGTGGGAGCTTGTTTCTCGGCGAGCGCGTCACGCCGCTTCGCTGGGCAGGAATTCTTCTGGTTTGCCTTGGGGTTCTTTTGGTAGTGCAGGGCAAAGGTTAGTGCCCTATGTGGACGATGGCGTGGACGGTAGTTCGCGACGCTCTTCTGGCGCTGGCGGCCGCTCCCGTTATCTACTATTTTATTGCCATCATCGCAGCGCAGAAATTCTTTCGCAGCGAGCCTGCTAAGTCCTCCCAGCCGTTGGATTTTCTTCCTTCTGTAAGCATCTTGAAGCCGATTCGCGGGCTCGACCGCGAAACCTACGAAAATTTCTCCAGTTTTTGCGTGCAAGATTATCCGGAGTTTGAAATTCTTTTTTGCGTGAGCGATGAACGCGATCGGGCAGTGCCGGTCATCCAAAAGCTGATTGCCGATTTTTCGGAGCGCTCGATTCGTTTGCTTGTCGGCGCAGAAGAAGTCGGCGTGAGCGACAAAGTGAATAAGCTTTGCCGCATGGTTCGCGAAGCGCGCCACGATATTGAAGTCGTCAGCGATAGCGATGTTCGCGTTGATCCGAGCTTTCTTCGCGCGGTGGCGAGCCCGTTTTCCGATCCCCGAGTGGGCGGGGTCACTTACTTGTATCGCGGGCTCACCGACGGTAGTTTCGCCGCGGATCTGGAAGCGCTGGGTAACAGCGCTGATTTCGCCCCCGGCGTGCTGGTGGCACAGCTTTTTGGCCGGCTCAACTTCATGCTGGGTGCGGTGATGGTTACCACGAAGAAACACCTAGCTGAAATCGGCGGATTTGAATCGCTGGCGGATTTTTTCTGCGACGACTACGAGCTGGGGAACCGCATCGCCTCGCACGGCTATCGGGTGGAACTGAGCCGCTTTCCGGTGGACATTGTTTATCCGCATGAAACTCTGGGAGATGCGTTTCGCCACCAGCTTCGTTGGAACTTAAGCATCCGCTACTCGCGGCCGTGGGGACATTTCGGATTGATATTTTCCAATTGGGTGCCGTGGGCGGTGCTGGTTGGGGTTCTTGCGCCATGGAGGGCCGCTTTCGCTTACGTGGTAATCGCGCTGCTTTTCCGGACGGCGATGGCACTGTCGATAGGGGCGCGCGGGATGCGGGACCCGTTGGTATTGGGGAAATTGTGGTTACTGCCGGTGCGCGATGTGTTCGCATTTGTGGTTTGGGTGGCAAGCTTTTTCGCGCAGCGCATTCACTGGCGCGGCCGCGTGTTTCGAGTTCGCGATAAGAAGCTCGTTCCCGTGTGACCGGGCGACAGTTTAACCTCGCAATTATGGACGGTTGACGAAGAGGCTTGCGCCGGTAAAGTATCTTAGGGTCGTGCCTACGGCCCCCTTTTTTTTGTCCGGTGACCTGTTGGGAGGTCGTACAATTGGCAGTACATCTGATTCTGGAACCGAAACGGCCCACAAAACCTCAATAAATTTGGGGGTTTGTCCACTGCCAGCTGGAGTTACCTGTCATTGCTTGCCGCTGCATGCCCCTGTATATCCTGACGTGCGCACAACTTGAGCACAAGGTTGATTGCATTTTGGTCGATTCAGGCTAGTTCCTATGCGGTAAGTTTCAGCGGGGGCGGAAGTTTCTCCGGAGCGACCGCCTCTTGCGTGCCCATTGAGTGGCAGTTCCTTCCGGTCTGCGCGGTTATCGGGTGCGCGTATGCCGCTCCCGAGCATCTGCGCGCCGCGTTGGGGATCTATCGCGCCTTCCCCGCAAACGAGAAATTCAATGCGGCGCAACTGAACGCGATCAGCTTGCCTCTGGTGTTGGCTCCCGGAGAACACTCGCCTTTCGAGAAGCTCATGCCAAGCTTCGCCGAGGCTTTGCGGGCTCATGGCTGTGCCAACGTTAAGATCGAAGTCGTCCAGAACAGCGTGCATTACGTCGCAGACGAGCAACCCGAAGCCGTGGCCCAACTCATCGAACGGTAGGCCTCGTTATGATTGAGGATGGCCTGAGCGCTATGCCGAAGCACGCGAAGAATTTGAAAAGTATTCAGGACAAAAGGAATCTTCGGCCGATCAACGGTGTTCGCCGATCATAGGTTTGGAGCCATACTTTAAATCTGCATTACGAAGGATTCAAGGAGAGAACCAAATGAAACGAAATACAGTCGCCAACATCCCATTGGGATTCTTTGCGCTGGCCCTTGCCCTGGGCGTGGCCCGGCAAGCGCACGCACAGGACGCCAAGAATCCGTATCCCACCAGCATGGCGCCCCTCGATCAATACCTTATGGGCCGCGATGCCGAAATCGCCTTGGCGCGAAGCGCGGCTCCGCCATCCGTTGCCAAGGACGCCACGGTTATGGTCCTCGGAAGGGATGGCTATGAAACTGCGGTCGAAGGCACGAACGGCTTTGTCTGCAACGTAGACCGCTCATGGATGGACCAATTCGAAAACAGTCCCGAGTTTTGGAACCCTAAGAGGCGCGGTCCGGTTTGCTACAACCCGCCGGCTGCCAGGACGTTGCTGCCGATCACTTTGATTAGGACGAAATTGGCATTGGCTGGAAAATCAAAAGCTGAAATGAACGAGGGTATGAAGGCCACGATTGAGAAAGGGGAACTGCCGGCCCTCGAGCCTGGCGGGATGGCCTGTATGCTGTCGAAGCAAGGGTTCCTTAACAGCAGATGCGGGAACTGCTCTCCCCATCTCATGTTTTATGTTCCCGTGAAAGACGCTCACACTTGGGGTGCAGTCCCGCTTGGCACTGACGCCCCGGTTCTGCTGGCTACACACTTTAATGGTGCTCCGGAGCCAGTGACCGAGTTCATCGTTCTGGTGTCCGAGTGGTCGGACGGAACGTCGGCGGACTCGGGCGATCATGCTCACTGACGTCCCGCTCTTAACGCGAATTGACGTCATGAAACTACCTCAGCTTCAAGCCAACCCAACTCGCGCCCAGGAGGGCCTATGAAACGCTCGTTCAGTATTGCCCTGCTCCTCGCTCTTTGTTTCGCATTACTGGCCGCTGCAGCGCCGGAAGAAAAATCTCCCAAGCCGCAATATGATGCCAAAGGCAACCTTCTCCTTCCCCCCGATTATCGCGACTGGGAATTTCTCTCCGCCGGATATGGCATGAACTACAGCCCGACTGCCGGCAGCCCAGAACTGTTCACCAACGTCTTCGTCCAACGTTGGGCCTACCAAGCGTTTCTGGGTTCCGGCAAATGGCCCGAGCAGACGATGTTTGTGATTGATCTGCGCAGCGCGCAGAATAAAGGATCTATCAACAAAACCGGCCACTTTCAAACTGATCTGGCAGGGCTTGTCGTCGAAACCAAGGATTCCACCCACAACCCCGACAAGTGGGCCTACTACCACTTCGGTCCCGATGACAAAACTGCCGAGGCCCTACCCAAAGCCGCTGGCTGCTTCGCTTGCCACGACGCGCACGCAGCGGTCGAACATACTTTCGTGCAGTTCTATCCGACGCTGAAGCCGGTGGCCAAGAAATTCGGCACTTACGACGAGAAACGCGAGGAAGTGCAGGATGCCAAGTAAGACCAAATAATCAAGTTTGCGTGGAGTACTCTGCTTCTGAATTGCTCGCAATTTCTTGCGAAGGACAGGAAAACGAACATGAAGCTTACAAGAGGGATGAAGACGACTTTTGCCGACGCACGGTCAAGCAGTGCGGCAACTCAAGTCGAAGTTCAGGAACCGAAACGAAAGAGTATGCGAATTGTGAATGGCATTCTCACATTGATGATCGTGAGTTTGCTAATTGTACCCATAGCTCTTGCATTGCCCCAAGACGGGTCCCATCAGCAGGAAAAAACCGCGGTGGTTTTCGATCAAAATATCCGCTACTTCGAAGCCGGTCAGGGACCGGCGGTCGTCCTGTTGCACGGACTCGGTGCTGTCAAGGAAGCGTGGATGAGAAATTTCGGCGCACTTGCCGCCGGGTATCACGTCTATGCGATCGACCAGATTGGCTTTGGCCATTCCGACAAGCCACTCTTGGATTACAAAATCGCCACTTTTGTGGATTTTCTCTACGCATTCATGCAGACGCAAAACATTGGAAAGGCCACGCTGGTCGGGAACTCTTTTGGAGGCTGGATCGCGCTAGACTTTGCCATGCAGCACCCAAGTATGGTGGAAAAACTGGTGCTGGTGGATTCGGCGGGACTGGCCTGGCAGCGACCTCTAGCGGAGTTGAATCCTTCCTCCATGGCAGCAATGCGCACGCTTTTAGAGTCTGTTTTCTATGACAAGAAAATGATTTCTGACGGTGATGTGCTGCAGGTCTTTACCGACCGCATGCGCAACAACGATGGATATACGATCCAGCGTACCGTGGCGGGATTCGCCACACCCCAGTTTGAAGAGGCGAAGCTGGCCTCCATTCATGTACCAACGTTGGTGATGTGGGGACGGCAGGATGAGTTGATCCCGTTGGCCAGCGGCGAGAAGCTTCGCGACGGCATCAGGGGGGCCAAGCTGGTGGTGTTTGAACAGTGCGGCCACGTCCCGCAGATCGAAAAGTCGGCCGAATTCAACCGCGCGCTGCTGGAGTTTCTCGGCCAGTAACTGCGGCGGACGATTATGAAAAAGCTTCGGGTTGGCATCCTTTTCGGTGGGCGCAGCGGCGAGCATGAAGTCTCGTTGCTTTCGGCGGCGTCGGTTGTCAACGCCATTGATAAAGAAAAGTATGAAGTTGTGCCCATCGGCATCACCAAGGAAGGTCCAGAATGGGGTGTTGGAAGCGCTACGGGAGTCCGACTTAATCTAGGGGTAGTTATCGCGGTATTACGGTACTTGCGTACTGTTGCGGAGTGTACGGTTTATACGGTAGCCTGTCCAAGTATCAAGAGAGGACGGATTTGGCGCCTCGGCAACCGAGCCGGAGAAAGGGTCACGGTGCCAGCCTCCAGAATTTGGAGGGATGCGGCCTGTAGGGGGCAAAACCCACCTTAGCCTTTCCCCAACGATTTAATTCTTCTGGTGGCTTCTCTTGAATCCAAGGAGAAACCCTGAAAAACCATTTGAAGCGTCCGGTTCTAGCCCCACTCGTTCGGAAACCAACCTTCAGCCCTCGCCCGACATCCTCGTAGAAAACCACAATTCAGTTTTCCTATTACGACCCAACACCTTAGCAGGACAGTCTTGGCTTCAAGAAAATGTGAACGGTGAAGAAACTCAACTCTTCGGCAACGCTGTTGTGTGTGAGCCACGATATGTGGCTGACGTAGTTTTCGGTGCTCGCGGTGAAAGTCTGTTGGTGGTGGCGCGATGACGACCCTCACTCTGACAGAGAAGCTGCACGCGCAACAAATCAGAAAGAGGCTGCTCAATGGTTATCCGCCGCAAAGCGCATTCTGCGAGTTGATAGCTCAGATCACAGATGAAGAACTACTTCGTCAAGAACGCGCCGCGCATACGGAGAAACTTGCGTGGCTATCTAATCGTCGCGCAGAACGCGAGTCACCATTCAATCGGATTGTCAAACGGGCCATGAGCGAAAGAAGAAATTTCTCATTTTCGTCCCTCTGAGCCTGGTGGGAATGTTCGGTGCTTTTCAACTGCGTTGGACTTGGCTCGCGTCGCAGAACCGTACGGAACTTGCGCAGTCTTGGTCAAGAGATGCTGTCCAGTTCACTCTGATTGGAACGAACAATCACACACTATACGCTGCTCTGCGTGGCATGGGTCAGGCGCAGGACGATGCGTTCTTGGCCTCTGTAGTGCAGGACAGGCATCTAGCGAATGAATTGCGTGACGTGGGATTTGAGCGTATTCAATGTGGCGCACGTACCATTGCGGTCATTTTTAAGTGATGCCACGGAATGATAGGGGGGTCGGTGGAAACGTAGGCATCATTCGAAGCCCGCTACGCGCCACTGTCCTACCCGACTGCGGGGGGCGTTCAGCGATGATCGTCCCTACCGCGTCACCTGACAACGTGAGGGCGCAGCCGCACTGCACGTCGTGGTGAGTGAATCGTCTCTGAATTGTGTTCATCCAAAGTAACGACAAGTATGCCGTCCAGTCTGATCTACGAGGTACCGGATACAAACGAGATAGGAGATTGATCGTGAAAGTGGGGTTCATAGGTGCTGGTAACGTAGCGCGTACGTTCGGTCGCCATTTGATAACCGCTGGTCATACCGTAGTTGTATCCAATTCCAGAGGCCCGGAGACGCTGGCTGATTTTGTCGCTGATCTCGATTCGGGCGCAATCGCCGGAACGAAACAACAGGCTGCCGAGTGCGACGTCGTCATTCTTGCCACACATTGGGTCAGTGTAGCTGACGCTCTCAAGGGTATTGATTGGCGAGGCCGCATCCTGATCGATGCGACGAACGCACATCTGGACCCGCCAGACATTAGTCTGGCTGGCGTGACCAGATCGCGCGCCGCATTGAAGGGGCGTACCTCTAGTGAGATGGTTGCTGAGATGGCGGTTGGCGCACGGCTGGTAAAATCGATCAGCAACATACCGATGGCCTGGATACAGGACTTCTCGCCGAACAAACCCCGTACCGTCATCTTTACATCCGGCGACGACACCGAAGCCAAACAGCTAGTGATCGAGTTGATCAACAGCGCCGGATTTGTAGCCATCGACCTCGGATCCCTCGCAACGGGTGGTGCAATGCATGAGGTCGGCGCTCCACTATCCGGCGTCGAACTCCACTTCGTCCGGCGGCTTCGGTGAGAGCGCCTTCAACATGACGACGAACTTCTGTCGGAACTGGCTGCATAAACTGTGCATTGGATACAGGCCTGCCTCCTATTTCGGCTCATGTATCCGATGATGATCCTTCTGCCCCTCGGATTTTCAGTTTTGTGGAATTGAGCCGAATGACTGACGAAGAATCCATAGCTGTGCTTAAAAGGTGTCTTTCCGAAACGAGTAAAACGATGACTGATGACGCCGCTCTTTATTTGGCTCAAAGCTCTGGGGGTGTTCCGTACTTCCTTCATCAGCTTGGTTATGATGCCATCCAGGTTGACGATGATGGCGTTATCGATAAAAAGGACGCTAATCTCGGGCTAATTACAAGCCTTATACAGTTCGAGCGAATGTTTTTTGGAAAAATGTACAAATCGGTGGGGGTAAAGTAAAGCAGAAGATAGTGGACAGGCTGGCAGAGGGAGATAACTTTCCGCAGGCGCCAAAGCAATTAGCGAAGGAGCTAAAAGTAAAGAACGTCCGCCAATATCTCAGCGCTCTCGAACAGGATAATATTGTGGAAAAGGTAGACGGATCGTACAGGCTCTCAAGCAACCTTTTAGCGATCTACGTAAAAATTTTCAAAATGCTCCCGCGCGCAATGCAAAAGAAAGTTCAAGCCGAGGCCAAGCTAAACCCGTCCGAGCCCGCCGACGTAAGCCGGGGAAACTGAGATCCCATGTTACCCTGGCGACCAACTACCCCTGCGCTTTTGCCCTGAGAAATTTTTGGTGCCGAGATAACTGTGAGCCAGACTTCCCGCCTATAGCTCGTTTTCCACTTTTACGAAAGCGTCCACAGCCTCCCCTCGGTTGACAGTAAATAATTCTGTGTGACAATCGCGAGAACGAGGGAATCCGCTAAAACGAGTTCCGCAGCCGTTGGAAGGGAACCAATACCTCAAAGGATTTTTCTGTGCTTCCTGAGTGGCGATCCCGCAGAAATAAATCTAGCTTTGGAATACTGGGCTGTGGATTCAGACGGCCGCTGGCTGACGACTGTCCAGGCAATCTCAGAACGTTTAGGCACGCGTTCCTATCTTCTCGGGGAATAATCCAGGCATCCAGCGCGAAGCAAGCGCCGCCCGGAACACAAGGCGCAACGGCGCGCGCGGACTTTCCGACACGAGCACACCCCGCTCGACGAGCGCCGAGACAATCCGCCGCGCGTGTCGTCCCCCCGCGCCCACAACGTCGCCTGCGTCGGCACGAGGCAACTCTCCCCGGTAGAGCACAGCTTCGAGGATACTGCCGGACTTGGGCGGCAGAGTATTGAGTTTGATTTCTTCTTCGGCCCATTGAAGGATGCGCGCCCGAAGTCGATCCGGTTGCATGAGGCCCTCCATGAACTCGACTTGGTCGATGCAGGTTCTGAGAAAGAACTCTGTGAACTTAGCGAGAGCCTCCTCGCTCAAATTCCCGCCCCCATCAAGGTCGTTGCGCCGGGTCTGATCACAGGCGGCAAGGTGCCCTTTGTATGCCTCAACATTCCGCGCCAAGCCGCGCGCTACCGACCAGATGGCACCGGTATCGAGCGTTTCCAGAAGTATCGCGTGTGACATTAGGCGTGCGACGCGGCCATTGCCGTCAACAAATGGGTGAATCCAGACAAGCCGATGATGGGCCGCTGCCGCTCCCAGGATTGACTCCATTTTAGCCAGATGGCCGTAGACGTCCTCGAAGCGCTTCAGAAAACGCGGCACGGCGCTGGGGCTGATGGCGATGTGATCGCCGACTCGGACAACTTTTTTCCGCAGTTCGCCGGGAACGACGCGCACGCGTTCTTTTGTTTTCGGATCTTCGACCCAAAGGAGATCTTCAGGCAAAGACTCGCAGAAGCGGCGATGGATTTCGCAAATTCCATCGACTGTGCCCACCCGACCCTTCAAGCCGCCACCGTCGATCCATTTCTGAACGGCAATGTGCGCTTTTGCTTCGATTTGCAGATCACGTTTGTGGGCATCTTTGATGTAGTCATTTTTGAGCGCGCGCTCAATATCTACCGGGTGAGTGTCATGCCCTTCAATCAGGTTGCTGTAGTAGCAGTTCATTGCGCGCACTAGATTGGCCAGGGAAGTCAGCAGGCTCTCGGGCAGACTATGCCGAAACCCGGCTGACTTCTGCGCGAGCTCAAGAGCAAGCTCTGTCAGGAGACCGCGATAACGAGAGCCTTCGGCGAGGAGCAAAGGCTCCATCTCAGAAGGCATTTCGCCTCGATCCATGGCCGCTATTATGTCCGATTTAATGTCCGCATATATTGTCATAGTAATATGATTTATATCATGTATTTGAGCATATTTCAATGACAATTATGCCCGCTAATAAGTCCGCTTCTAGGTCCGCTAGAATACGGGCCTCAAAGATGACTCAAAGATTGAGGATACCCACAGTCAGGATTGCGAGCCGCTGCTAGGCCGCAAATTAAAGCGGTAACCCCAAGATCTCTCGAACGTTCCGTTTCCGAGTCATCTCAGCCGGAGTGCCGCCCCTCTGCTCAAGCCACTTTGTAAACTCTCCAATCGTGACTGTATGCTCGACCTGCACATTCTTCACGGAAACGCGCGTACGGTATTCAACCCTCTCGCAATTCCTTCGACCCACTCATTTCCCTGAAGCTCTCTAAGGCCCAGGGCAACTGCCTAAAGAGTCGCAGATCGGCATTCGCATGGCCCTAGGCGCCCGGCCCGCCAATATTTTTAAGCTTGTAGTGGGCCAGGGACTTCGCCTCACGGCCGTCGGCATTGGCATCGGCCTGATTGCCGCTTTCGCTCTCACACGTTTGATGACCACAATGCTTGTGGGAGTTATATCCGTCGAGCTTGACCTCATAGAGCCATTGCTGACCCTCCGGCAGTTTGGTTACTGGAAGGCATTCCATTGGCTCGATGAATGCAGCGAGTTTTCGCGGAAGAGAGTTCGATCTCTTGTTTGTGAGAAACATCTAAACCGAGTCTCGGGGGATTGTTTTCTGTCGCTGGATCAAGCAACTGATCCCGGAACCTTCGCAATGATGGCAGTAGCGTTTTTCCTGATCGCCACCCCTGGCTTCATGGTTCCCCGCACGGAGAGCGGCAAGGCTCGACCCTACTGCGGCTCTTCGCGAGGAGTGACGTTCTCATGATTGGCGCCTCTCGATCCGTGCCAGGATCAAACTGTTTACTCGGATACACATGCCTGGTTGTAACCCACGCCAAGAACGCCGTACTCTACTCTCGCCGCAAGAGTTCTTTGAATCGCAAGTTTCCCTTTATCATCGAAGCTCTACGCGAACTCCCCGAACGCGTGGTCGTCGATGGGGAACTGGTCGCCATGGACGAGAGCGGGCATCCAAGTTTTAATCTCTTGCAGAATTTCCGGAGCAAGGTGACCAATATCTACTATTACGTTTTCGATCTTCTGTGCTGGCAGAATCGCGCTTTCCTAAAGCTTCCATACATCGAACGTCGAGCACTGCCGAAAGAGGTTATCCAACTCTTCTCCGGGCACATAAAGATCTCCGAGTGGATGGATGTCTCGGCGTCTCAGATGTTGGCAGCAGCACGCGAGCACGGATTGGAAGGAGTCATTGGAAAGCGCAGGGACAGCATCTACGAACCCGGAAAGCGTAGCCGTGCTTAGGTAAAGGTTCGTTTGAATCAGGGACAGGAATTCGTAATAGACGGATTTGTTCCCGGATCGCTCGGCGTGGAGTCGTTAATAGTCGGTTTCTGTCGCGAGAGCAAGTTGATCTATGCCGCGAAAATCAAGAATGGTCTTGATCACAACTGTCAGGTGCTCTGTCAAGTGGGGATTTTACTCCTGTTGTAGTAGAATCAAAGCCTTTGTAGTAAGTATTTTGGGAGGTCGTACAATTGGCAGTACATCAGATTCTGGATCTGATTATCCTGGTTCGAGTCCAGGCCTCCCAGCCAATCTTTTCAATGGGTTAGCTCGGAGACCGGCCCAAAGTATCGTGGGCGCTCGATGAATGAGCTCTACCACACGCTTGCCAAACTCCGCAGCCCTTGCAGATAGTCCTCTTTCTCGACGCGGCTTTCGACACCGAATCCCGTCAGGATTGTCATCATTTGTCCCACCGGAACTCCGGCGATCTCGGCAGCTTTACCCAGAGAAGCCTCCCCGTTTCTATATCTTTCTACGGCAAGCAAAACTCTGCCGCGCGAAACCAGATCTCGCACCGCTTTGGACAGATCACTGCGCTCTTCCTTCCTGATCTCGTTGAGAAATTCATAGTTATCGCGGTCCATGCGGATACTCATCGTCTTAGTCATTTTTGTGCCTCCAGCTTCAACCGGGCATTGTCAACGATCGAATCCTTGTAACGCCCGTTTCTCGCTAACGCAGCGAGTTTTGCGAGCGCGTCGTCCCGACCAATCAAGCCCTTCTCGCGGCTCCGAACCAGAATGGCTAAAGCAGTTGTGAATCCAAGGCCCAGCAATTTGCAGCTACTGATCCCGTTTTTGTCGTCGATTCCAACTGAAGCTGTACGCGGAGAACGAAATTCGGTTGGCCGGAGTAACGTAATACGGCAACATCTTAGACATTTGGGTTTCTTGGCAGGTGCCTTTTTGTTGACTGGCTGTCCGGACCGGCTCCCGCATCTCACTGAGCGTTGTTGCAACAGATCGGCGAAATACACGCCACCCTGTCTTGGGCAGCCCTAGCGCGGCGAGTGCCGGGTAGAGAATCTTCTTCAGCAGATGGCCCGCCTCATATGGCTGACCGACAGCGTTGGGAAAGACTAAATCGAGTGAGCTTTCTCGTCCCCGCAGTTTTTGACATCTCAGTGCGGCCACAAGACCGCGGCTAAGCGTTATGGTGCGTTGACCGCTTTGATTCTTTGGAGGTCCGAACTCGCCGCGATCGTAGCGCTTCTCAAGAGTTGGGACGTTGGGAGTTGTGTAATCATTGCTCGGGAGTTCGCAGATGAAACTCTACGTCTAAGCAGTCTTGTGCCGCTTGCGTTCATCAGCTATCCTTCGCTCCCAATCTCGTTTCAAAACCCGCAAAGCAGATAGCGCATCGATCATCGCCAATCGCTCGCCTCTCGAAGTTTCGCTACTAAGCGTAGCAACGCGCGTACAAATTGCTTGTTCCGCCGCTTTCACGCAAGCTTCAACTTTGTTTGGATCGACCTCAAGAACAGCAGCCTCGTACAATGCTCGCCAGGAATTTTCGAGCATTTTATCCTCCCGGGGAAACGAATCGTGGCTAAAGGCCGACGCAGCTGTCAGCGCGGTAGCGTAAAAGTCCGTTCACCTTGTTCTTTCATCGCTGCACTACAAGAGCTTTTTTGGATGTTGCCGTTAGCTGAGGTTTGGAGCAGCGACTGAATGCTGTCGGATTTCGCAAGGAGCCGTAGGTTTCGGAGTGGTTACGGCAGGATGCTAGTGAGACACTTCGACCGTACTCGCTCTGAGGTCAAATAGCCACCACAAACGCGGATGACTTTGCAGACCATAATGAAGAACGGAACGAGATACGTGCGGCTTGCAAGGATTTGTTAGCTATCAGTGCCCGCCATGTCCGGTATCGAGCTGTCCCGCGTACGAACCGAATTCTGCCTCCATCCTTCCGAGCCTATCATGCCGCCGATGCACGCTTCGCTAGTCGACGTGCAGGCGTGATTTCATTAGTACCACAACGTAGGGATTCCAGGTGGACAGCACGTAGTAGATGGATAGTTCAGAACCATTTAGCTTCGTCCATCGCTCTACGACATACGGCGCATAAGCACCACCGTGAACCGCCTGCGGATTCGCCTGCCCTTTTCCTATCACGGGCCCTGCAAGACCATCCTCTGAATTTGTCTGTGGATTGTGAATAAATTTTCCAAGGGCGCCATCGCGCATTGCGTTGAAGATAATTTGCGGCTCGCTCCAGGGGCCCCACGGCGTGCGGGAATACGAGAACAAGATGCCTCGAGGCGATGGGTCACGGCTGTCGTAAGTCATTAGCCACAAGCCTAGATCCTTGCACCAGGTAACGGAAAGATCTCCCATCGTTCCGTTTTCGACGATAGCCTTTGCATCGGATTCCTTCTGGCTCCAGATTGGAGCGCCGCTCGCATCTAGTCCTGCGAAATATCGAGTACCTTTTCCACTTTCAAATTGTGACCCTGGGACCATGGATAGGTACGCGTCGCTTTTTCGGTACGCGCCTGTGCCCCAGACGAAGATGAATGGTCCGCCGGGAGGCAATCCCGCGATTGTCGCGGGTTCGATGTGCAACGAGAACTTGACGAAGTGGCCGTCGGGAAGCTGGGAGATTGTCCGCAACGGTTGGAAATTTGCAGGGAGCGTGAATTTCGTTAACACGGAACGATCGGTGGAACGATCCTCGGAGTGATTTGTAGAAACAGCGACGTAGATTTGGCCGCCGAGGCTAATGCCGGCAACTGGAACTTCGAATGCGCCCATGCTGATTCCCGGCGGCTGAATAGTCAAATAATCGTTGCCAAACTTGAGAAAATCCAACCGCACGCCGGCTTCAGGATCGACCGCATCAGTTGTCGCAACCGTGTCGAGCGCGCGGTGCAAGCGGCCCACTGTGTCACCAAAAAGGAAATACACGCGGCCTGCGTGCTCGAAGGAGTTTCCTAAGTCAGTGCCTTGGATACCGTAGCGTGTGACGGTTTGGCTGAGCGTCGGTCGATGCAATTGCTTGTCGTATTCGCCGAGAAGCTGCTGAAGTTTGAGAGTTGAACCAGGCACGTAGCGCAGCGCCGACTCTGCGGGCGAAGGCGCAACAGTGAATGCAGGTTTTGCATTCGATGCGTCCGGATGAAGATCGCCGGTAGTGAAGGCGATTGGCGCAAAGAGCGTGCAGACGCCGAGCAACAGAGCAAGTAAGAGGCCGAATAAGGATTTCATCGCGTAGCCTCCTAAAATACCGAATCCTATCGGGAAGTCAGATCGTCTCGTTTAGAGCAGATGACGACGATTTCTGACGTTCAGCAACGATGACCTCCGGTGTACAATAGCGAAAAGTCTGTCGGCCTAATATAAAAATCCAAGCTGGAACCTAAGATGGAAGTGCCAGGCGAGACTCGTCGATGTCCTGAGAGGGAGAGCTATCGAGCAGCCACACCGGCTTGCTTATTCTTTCCTGCCTAAGGGCGAGATAGAGAAAGCGAGCAGCAGGTAGGCGGAGTTGGATCTGCGGGCGCGAGCGATTGCCCCGACTGGCTGAATTCGGCGACGGCGGCCGTGGACCGCGTGTTGCTTTTGGGTTCTTGGGGGCCGGAGTTTCGTGTCTGCCCTCTTCGGTTGTCTTTATCTCCGGCCGGACTTGGATTTCACGAGGTACCCGGCGATCATGACTCAATGCTAGGCGAACCGAACACGGGGAAAATTGCGAAGATTCTTAGCTCAGAGCTTTCAAAAGCTGATGCCGAGACACAAAAGATACCAACCGATCACCGACACCGCCAAGATCTCGCCAAGCGTCATCAGATATCTTCCTCGGTTTCAGCTGTGAGGGAATGACACGCTTCCCAGTCAAGTAGAGTGCTCCTTCGTATTTCCGATTATCCTTTTTGCAGGCGGCGATGATTTCTGAGGGTCATCCATTCCTCGTAGGGTTTGAGGTTTAGCATTGGCGATCTAGCGCGAAGCTGTTTGAGGAATTGTTGTTGCGCAACTTGTTCCTTCTTGGAGTGTTCGGCGAATCCGGATTTTTTGCGAACAAGACGAATGCCGACGTCTGCGGCTTGCACCCTTGCCTGGTTGCTGAGGAAATCGCCGAAGGCGACGGCGTCCATTATTTTGTAGGGTGATTTGGAATCTTGATTGATGACTTTGATGCGATTGCGAAGGGTGGTCAGAGCGTCTTCAATACTTTCCGGCGTGTAACGAGGAGATTTCGCGACTGAAACTGTTTCGCCGGCTAAGGTTGTTATCCACCGGTCACCATCATGCGGTTTGATGTAACCCTGCATTTCCAGAGCGGCGGCAACATGTTTGGCTTCAGATGCGCTGATATTCAGGGATTTCGAAAGGTCTTTTAGGGACCACGCGATGATTCCTTTAGTTTCTTTTAGAAAGCTGAATGCGGCTGCGGCGGAGATTGCAGGAGCGGCGGTTTTTGGGGAATTGTCAGACGCGGGCTTTCGGCTGACGGCTTTCGCTGGTGTTGAGGTTTTGGTGGCTCGCGTCATCGCAAAATCTTATACAAATAGGAGGTGAAGACGCGAATCTTTTACTGCCTTGAACTGCCATCGAGAATTGCGAAGGTCGTTTTGCGGATTCAATCCTGGCGGAGGACTGCGGATGGGTCGATACGCATTACGCGCACGCCGGGGATGGCGCTGGCGATAGCGGCAACTGCTAGAAGTAGCGCTGCTCCGCCCGCGAATGTGGCGGGGTCAACGGGGGAAATACCGAACAGGAGGCTGCTGGTTAATTTTTGTGTTGCGCATGCGCCTAACAAGCCGATTGCTGCGCCTATGGTCGCCATCTCCGAGCCTTGCTTGAGCACGAGACAAAGGACATTTGCGCGGGTGGCTCCGAGGGCAATTCGCACGGCCAGCTCCTGGTTTCGTTGAGCTACCGCAAAAGAAACTACTCCGTAGATACCCACAATAGCGAGCACCAAACCGGCGGCCGCAAACAGACTCAGCAAAACCGCGGTGAAGCGCTCTCCGCCGGACTCCTGTTCGACGAGTGCTTCAATCGTTTGCACTTCAGCGAAGGGCATGTCGGAATCCAAATCGTGTAGTTGACGGCCTATGGCCGGAGCCAATGAGGATGGCTCCGAAACAGTGCGAATCACGATGTCCTTGAACCCATAGTTCACCAGAGGGTGCTGGGAATATAGAACGACAATCTGCGGTTCGGGAGGGAGCGCTAGCCCATTGTTTCTAAAGTCGCCGATAATGCCGATGATGGTGACGTCGGAAGAATCCGTTACACCCGCTCCGGGAGGGAGTTGCATAAATTGCGGCGGGCCAATGTGGATCTTCTGTCCTAGGGGATCTTGAGACGGAAAATAGCGACGTTTGAATTCCTCCGTGACTAATGCTACCGGCGGACTTGTGGCGAGGTCGGATTCGGCGAAATCTCTGCCGCGGATTAAAGGAATTGCCAAGGTTGTGCGGAAATGCGCGTCCGCCACTCCGAATTGCGCTGCTGGAATATCTTGAATTCGGGTGGCCGGGTGTCCGGGAATGCCGAGCATTTGAGTCCATCCATTGTTCGGCGGGTAAATGGTTGTTACGGTCGCGTCAATTACACCGGGCAACGCACGAATCTTATTTGCAAACTGATCGCAGAATCGCGCGATTGCACTCGGGTCCGGATATCGAACACCGGGCACGTAAAAATGGCCTTTCAGCAAGTGGTCCTGGCGTATTCCCAAGCTCTGGCGGTTTAAACGGGCGAGACTTTGAACTACAAGGCTTGCTGCCACCAATAACATAAGCGACATGGCCATTTCCGTCGCGACAAGAAGATTGCGCATGCGTTTGCCGCCTTTTCCCGCTGTGCCGGAACGTGCTCCCTGTTTCAAAGCATCTACGAGATTCAGGCGCGTACCGGTGATAGCGGGAGCCAAGCCAAAGAGCAAGGCTGTAACGAGAGAGATTGAGAGGGTGAACGTCAGCACCCGCCAATCAATTTCTAGCGATTCAAGTTGCGGCAGATTTGCGGGATGCAACATCATCACGCTCGCGAGGCTAGCTTTTGCCAGGAGCAATCCCGCTGCTGCGCCGGCAAGCGATAGAAGAAGTGTTTCGGCGAGTAGTTGCCGGATCAGGCCTCTTCGTGCCGAACCCAGGGCGGCACGCACGGCGAGTTCGCGTTGACGCGCGGAGTTGCGCGCCAAAAGTAGATTGGCCAGGTTCACGCAAGCAATCACTAGGATCAGGCTGACTGCGCCCATTAATAAGAAAAGCATCGGCCGCAGCGGTCCGGCGCGAGTGTCGGCCAGTTTTTTGATGGACACGCTGACGCCTTGATCCACAGGATGTGTCGCCGCTAGAGCATCAGCTATAACCGAGAGATCTGCCTGAGCCTGTTCGAGCGACACCCCAGGTTTCAAGCGCGCGAGCGCCAAGTAGCCACGCTCCCCGCGCGAAGTTTCCGACCACACGTCAGAAAATGCGAAAGGAGTCCAAACTTTCGGCGAATCAAGGAGCCCAGATTCCACCCGTTCAGGGGTGAGGTCCGGCATTACCGCGACAATGGTGTAGGGCTCGCCGTTGATGCGAATCTTACGGCCCAATATGGATGGGTCTGAGGCGAATCGGTCTTCCCACAAGCTAGTGCTGATTGCCGCTACAAAATTTTTGCCTACCTGGTTTTCATCCTCGGTAAAGAGCCGACCTGCGATTGGCTTTACATCCAGAATTTCGAAATAGGCTGCGGGGACCAAGCCCACTCGCATCTGCTCGGGTTCGCCAGCCAAATCGCCGAAGCTCACATTTTTGCGCCAAGTGTCGTAGACCACCATTTTCAGGAAGCTATGACTTCTTTGCGCGAAGTCCCGAACGTCCGGAGCCGACGGACCATCGGGATTGCCAAAGGTGTCAGCGATGCCAGTTTTAATGGAGTAGATGCGGACGAGCTGATCGGGTGAGGAGAAGGGCAGGGGGCGAAGCATTAGAGCGTCGATGGTGCTGAAAATTGCGGTGTTGGCGCCGATGCCTAGCGCTAAGGTAAGCACTGCGACCGCGGAAAAGCCTGGGCTTCTGAGAAGAGAGCGCGCGCCGTAGCGCAAGTCGCGGAAGAAATGTTCCAACCATGCCAGGCTCCAGGATTCGCGCACATCTTCCCCAACTAATGTGGGGTTGCCGAAGGCGCGTCGCGCGGCGTAATACGCTTCGTCGGCAAGTAAGCCGGATTCCCGCTGTTCCTCGGTTTCCAGGTCCAGGTGGGACTGCAACTCACGCTGCAGATCGCTTTCCGCGGCCTGCCGCTTGAAGATTGAAAATAGCCACGATTTCAAGCGATGCCATACCATTTATTCCTCGTTGGAGGCCGGGCTCATTACTAATGCAATGGCTTTCGCCAGTTGTTTCCACTTGGATTCTTCGGAAGCGAGTTGCTTTCTGCCAGTTTTCGTCAAGCGGTAAAACTTGAATTCGCGCTTTCCTTCATTGGTCGCTTCCCACTTTGAGATGATCCAGCCTTTTTGTTCCATGCGATGCACAGCGGGATAGAGAGAGCCGTGTTCTACTTGTAGAACATCGTCCGTGGTGCGTTGGATATGTTTGGCGATTTGATGGCCATGAGCTGGTCCGAACAGAAGCGTGCGGAGAATGAGCATGTCGAGGGTACCTTGCAAGAGTTCCGTGCGGTTTGGAGAGGTCTTGAGACTCATGACAGTAAATGTTCTACCACAATGGAGGTAGACGCGCTACCCTCGATTAGGTTCGCCGGTAAATCATGGTATGACTGACGACGGTTTTGCTCGTTGCCGAGAAAGTCGGGCAATGTAGGTACCAGGGAGGTATGTCTGTTAGGATTTGGCGGTTCGAACCGACGGACAAAAACTGAAAGCAGGCGGCTGTGAAAATTCTCGGTGGTCCGCGGTTTCCTGCAATAAGTAGTTAAGGAGTTGGCGATGGCGGCATCGGTTTTTATTGGTACGAGCGTGGATGGATTTATTGCGCGGGTGAACGGGGATCTGGATTTTCTGCCCGCGGGCGGCGGGGAGCCTCACGGATACGACGAGTTTATGGCCAGCGTGGATGCGTTGGTAATCGGGCGGAACACATTTGAGACGGTTCTGGCTTATCCGGAATGGCCGTATGGGAAGAAGCGCGTGGTCGTACTGAGCAGCAAGCCGCTCGATTTTTCAGGAGTACGCGAGGGCCGGGTGGAGCAGATGAGCGGAGCGCCGGCTGAGATCGTTTCAAAACTGGCCGCTCGCGGAGTGAAGCATATTTATGTTGATGGAGGAATCACGATTCAGGCGTTCTTGCGTGCCGGGCTTATTCAGCGGCTGATCATCACTCGAGTGCCGGTGCTGATCGGAGAAGGGATTCCTCTATTTGGGGCGCTGCCGGCCGACGTGCGGCTGAAGCACGTTGCGACGCGGCATTATCCGAGCGGGTTGGTTCAGACTGAGTACCAAGTTCTTGCCTGATACTTCGGTTCGAATGATTCTAGGAGGTCCGAGGAAGCCAGGGGGTGGAGACAAATCATGAAAAAGATATTTTTTCTGCTGATTTTATTCAGTTTTTCCGGCACGCGACCGGTGTTGGCGCAAACTGCGCCGGAAGGAATCTGGCGGGGGTATGACGGAGAGTGGCGGCACGTAACGCAACAACTGGTCGCGTTGGCGGAGGCCACGCCGGAGGGAAAATTCTCGTGGCGTCTTGCGGCGGGAGTGAGATCTACCAGCGAAGTTTATATGCACGTTGCTATTTCGAATTTTTATCTGTTGAGTGTTACGGGGCCGAAAATGCCGGCCGACTTGAAAGGTGAAATGGAGAAAACAGTCACCTCGAAAGCGGAAGTCATCAGCTGGTTGAAGCGCTCCATGGAGGCGGTGAAGCAGGCTCATTTACAGGCAACGCCGAATGAACTCGAGCGGAAGGTGCACATCGCAGATCGAGACAGCACCGTTGACGCAATGTATCTGCGCATTATCATTCACGCCAACGAGCACATGGGACAGCTCATCGCTTACGCGCGGATGACCGGAATTGTTCCGCCGTGGTCGAAACAGTAGCGGAAAGGATTTGCAAGGAGCGGATTACCGTCCAAAGGTCAAGCGCGCTTTGCGAGAATTTTTGGCAACAGGAATTCCTGGAGTTTTTTGCTTTCTTCCGCGCCGGCGTTTTCGATTTGGAGGCCCATGCAATCGTTGGCGGCGGTGCGCACAATTCGAGCGGGGAAGGTTAGTGGTTGAGTGCCTGGTTTAAGTTCCAGGAGAATCTGAACATGGAACCGAGGGGGAGGGTGCGCGAGGCTTGCACCAACATTCCGCCAAGACTTAGGTCGAGAGTCATTCCGCTTACGCGCTCTTGATTGCGCTCGATCGTTACTTTGCAGGCGACTTTGACGCGTTCGTAACGACGGGCTTCGCGTTGAATTGGTCCCTGGGCAACGCGGATCAGACGAAGCAAGCGATGGCGGTCGATGGGCTTGTATAGAAAGAAGTTTGCTCCGGCCTTGAAGCATCGGTAAGCGCGGTGCGGTCCTCTTCTTCGGTGATGATGGCGATAGGAGTGCTGCGGTTCAAGCCGGAGGCGCGCATCTGCCCGGCGAGTTCAATGCCGCCGGGGAGAGGCATGTAATCATAGGAGTGGGAAAACCTGCTTCGCAATGGTACGTATGTATCCGGTCGCGTATGTGTTACCGGAATGAAACAAGTGGGATGTATCGGAGGAGGTATAGGCCGGGGCCATGATGGCCCCGACCTTTTTCGGGGTGTTAGTTGCGTGGGCGTGGTGGGTGAGCTTGTTGCGCCAGTTATGCGCGTGTGGCGGCGTCCGCTTCTTCCGCCATTTGCTTCAGCGTCTGAAGGAACTTCGGTGACTGCCCAACAAATAGCCCATCCGCTGTGAACGATGCAATGGCCGCTACGGCACCCGCAAATTTGTCATCACTCGGCCGAATCACCGCGCAATGGGGCAAATTCGCGTTGATGAACTCGCAGGGAACCGGAAAGATCAGGCTGGGCTGAATCAGTGGATTGAGCGGGCTGAAAAAATTAGGAAACTTCAGACCGGATATTTTGTCCGTAAACGGCGCTACCGGCGCTTGGACTCCGTTGCCAGCAAAATCGACCCATTCCAGAAAGTGAGCGACTTCGTCTCCCCCGATACCCAGCGTGATTTTCAGGACTTCCAGACTGCTGACTTTCTGGCTAAGCGCCCCATACAGGCTCGATCCACCTTGTTCGATGTATCCGAAGTGAAAGGCGGCTACGTTGGCGATCGCCTGGATATGGTCGTTACCAGCAAAGTTTGGATTAGGAGCGCCATTGAAATCGTTATTGCTCCGAGGAATGGCGGTGACGTTATTGAGAGTGAGTGCCTGAGGAAAAGTGGCGCCAAAGTCAGGGTTCGTCGAGCTGCGGTAGCGGATGAACCAACTGGTGTCGACCTTGAGCTGCATCAGATTGGTGAGGCGTCCGATATTCTGGGCGCCGGTAGCCCGGCTGCCTTGGAGAGTTTGGAACTCATCGAAATTGACTGGGTCCGCGCCTTTGGACTCCAGATATCCGTTGAGAAAAGTGGCATGGCTGATTTCATCGATCGTATTGCTGGTGATGTATTGCGGGCCATCGCCATCCAGGTTCGACAAAGCAATCTGATAATTGTTCAACTGCTGGTTGGGGGCTACTTCAATGGGCGGATTATCGCCTATACCACCCAGTTCCGCGTATTGTGTCCACAAATCGCTCTCGATCAGCTCAGCTGCGGCCAGAAATCGAAGGATCGCGATGTCTCCGGCGGAAAGAGGGGCCGAACTTGTTGGCGTGCTTTGGGTGAAGGCTGACAAGCCACGAGTGAACAGGCCGGCTCCCATCGTTGCTGCGCCTGCCGCCAACGCGCTTTTTTTCAAAAATGAGCGACGATTGTTTCGAATCTGAATTTCTGATTGCTTCACTTGTTTCTCCTTTTTTAAGAAATCGAACAGGAGCAATTGTAGGCGGGTGCGTGGTAGGCCTTTGTCACCACGGGGTCAAACGGATGTCTTATTTGTGCGCTACTGCGTTTGCAATTCCGAGACAAATGGCAAAAGAGCAGGTGGGACGGGTAGCTGGATTCAGGATGAGGAGAGCTGGTTCTTTTTTCGATCGAGCTCGGACCAGCGCTGATACAAACTATCGACAGTTTTCTGTGCTGCTTCCATTTCCGCGAATGCGATTTGGAGGCGGGATGCATCGCTGGCGATTTCTTTATCTTCTAGTGCCGTGCGGCGGGCTAAAAGAGTCTGTTCGGCTTTTGCGATTTGCTTTTCGATGGAGGCTAGCTCGCGGGATTCGGTGTGGGTTAGTTTCGTTTTTGGAAGCACGGATGGAAGTTCGGTTCTGGCCGGCGAGCGCTTGGTTTCGGTTTTCTGTTCCGCGATGAATGCGACGTTTTGCGCGATTTGCCAAGCGTCCCATTGGGAATAGTCGGCGAAGCGTTCTAGGTGGCCCAGACCATCGAGACCAAAAACTATAGTTGATACGCGATCGAGCATGTAGCGGTCGTGCGTGATGAGGACGAGGGCGCCGCGATATTCGAGCAGATTTTCTTCCAATATTTCCAGCGTGGGGATATCCAGATCGTTCGTGGGCTCGTCGAGGAGGAGAACGTCTGCGGGCTGGAGCATAAGCTGCGCGACCAGGACGCGGGCGCGTTCGCCACCGGAGAGGCGGCCGACGGGGCGGTTTAAATCTTCCGCGTTAAAAAGGAATCTCGCCGCCCAGGAGGCGACGTGGATTACGCGGTCTTGATAGATGAGGGAGTCGCTATCGGGCGCGAGGGCACGACGCAGAGTGAGGTTGGGATCGAGTTCACGGTTCTGATCGAAGTAAACGATGCGCAGAGAGTCGGCTTTGCGCACGGTGCCGGATGAAGGGTCAATTTCGCCGCGCAGCAAACGGAGCAGAGTGGTTTTGCCGCTGCCGTTGGGGCCGACCAAACCGATGCGCATGCCAGACGTGACGGCGAAATCAATATCTTGGAAAAGTGTGCGGCCGCCGACCGAATAGCTGGCGCCATCGAGAACGATGAGTTGTTTCGTTTGCCGATTCGAAGCCGAGAAGTCGATTTTTGCCGTGAGAGTGCGGGTTCTGGCATTGAGGTCGGCTAACTCGCCGATCATTTTGTGCGCTTTGTCCGTGCGCGACTTTGATTTAGTGGTGCGCGCTTTGGGACCACGGCGCAGCCATTCGATTTCGGTGTGAACGCGGTTCTCAAGAGCTTCCTGGCGATTTCCCTGCGCGTGCAGGTAGGCTTCCTTCGCTTCCAGGAAATGGCTGTAGGTTCCTTTGACGCGAAGGAACCCGTCCTGGTAAATGCGATCTAGTTCGACCATATCGTTTGCGACATTTTCCAGGAAGTAGCGATCGTGGCTGACTACGACACAGGCAAAGGCGGCGTCTTCCAGCAATTCTTCCAGCCATTTTATTCCGGCGAGATCGAGGTGATTAGTGGGCTCGTCGAGCAGAAGGATGTCGGGATCTTGTACCAAGCCTTCGACTACTGCGAGACGTTTGCGCCAACCGCCGGACAAAGCTGCGGCATGCGTTTCGAAATCCATGAAGCCGGCGCGGCTGAGGGCTTCTTCCGCGCGAAACGAAAGATCTTGTTCCGATACGCCCAAGCGTTGCAAAGCGGATGCGATGACGGACCTGCAGGTGGACTCCGGCGGAAATTGGGAAATTTGTTCGACGAAGCTGAGCTTGGCTCCTTTGCGAATGGCTACTTCACCTTTGTCCGGCTGCACACGTCCAACGAGAATTTCTAGCAATGTGGACTTGCCCGAACCGTTCGGACCGATCAGGCCGATGCGCTCGCCTTCAGACACGGTGAACGAAATATCTTCGAAGAGCGGCGCCAGGCCGTATCGTTTGGACAGTTTCTGCGCGTTGGTGATGGGAGGCAAAAGTTTCAGTCTTCTCCGGCGAATAGTTTAACCTTGAGGATACCAGTAGAATCGTTTGCAGACAGAATCATCCGCGAAATCGAGAAAAGTTCTTGGTGGAAAAAATAATTCACAAATTTGACGCTTTGATCCTGGGAGGCGGCGCAGCGGGACTGATGTGCGCGATCGAAGCGGGTAAGCGCGGGCGCAAGGTTGCGATTCTGGAGCGGAACGAACGCGTTGGTAAGAAGATTCTTATTTCCGGAGGAGGACGATGCAACTTCACTAATCTTTACTGCCAGCCGGAGAACTTCATTTGCAGCAATCCACATTTTCAGAAGTCGGCGCTGGCTCGTTATATTCCGACGGATTTTATATCTATGCTGGAAGCTCACCGCATTCCGTATCACGAGAAAACGTTAGGGCAGCTTTTCTGTGAGCGGTCGGCGCGTGAGGTGACGAGCGTGCTGGACGCCGAATGTAACGCTGTGGGAGCGAGGATTTTTCTAAACACGAAGATTCGCGAAATCAAACGCGTGGACTTATTCGAGGTGAGCACTGAGCCTGCAGAATTCCACGCGCCTGTTTTGGTGGTGGCCACTGGCGGTCTTTCGATTCCGAAAATGGGGGCGACGGCGTTTGGGTACGAGGTGGCTCGGCAGTTTGGATTGAACATTGTGAAACCGCGGCCTGCTCTTGTGCCGCTGGTTCTTGGCGCGAAGGACCAAGAACGATACTGCGAGCTGGCTGGCGTGTCAGCTGAAGTAGTGGCTTCCATGAACGGACAATCGTTTCGGGAGAAGATGTTGATCACTCATCGAGGTTTGAGCGGGCCGGCTATTTTGCAAATTTCGTCGTATTGGGAAAAAGGCCGGAAGATCCGGATTGATCTTGCGCCAGGGCGCGATGTGTTTGCGCGCATGAGGGAATCTGAAGAGCGCAGCGTGAGTGCGGGGCGAGCCGCGCTGCAAGGGATTCTGCCGAAGCGTTTTGCTACGCGATGGCTGGAATTGAATGCGCCGGGAAGCTGGAGCAATCAAGCGTTGGCGCAAGCTGAGACGCAGATTCATGAATGGGCGATTGTGCTGGTGGATACGGAAGGCTACGAGAAGGCTGAGGTGACGGCCGGCGGAGTGGATACGAATGAATTGTCGAGCCGGACAATGGAAAGCAAAAAAGTGCCTGGGCTGTTTTTTATCGGAGAAGTTTTGGACGTTACCGGGCAATTGGGCGGGCACAATTTTCAATGGGCTTGGGCTTCGGGGGCGGCGGCAGGGCGGGGGTTGTGAACACCCGGCATTTCCGATCCATCCGAAGTAAGAAGGGGTTTGAGATTTATGAGGATTTAACCCACTGGGGTGTTGGAGCGGGCATTGCAAATTGGCAAATGCCGCGCTGAAGACCGCGGCTCTACATTTAAACCTTAACGGCGGCCATTCTCTTTCGGCGCGCGGAGAATCCTAGAAGCAACAGTGTAGAGAGGAGCGAGATGGCCGAAGCTGTCGTGCGATCTGGGGTGCGACGGAAATTTACCTCCACCGAGTGTTCGCCTGAGGGTACAGGCAGCGACAATTGGGCGGTTTCTGGGAGCGAGTTGGACGGCACAACCCTTCCATCTACACGGACTTCCCAAGGTGGATAATCTATTAGCTTTAGAGCCAATGTGGACGGCTGATTTGTCTTCGCGGTGAAGAGTTTTCCTTCCGCGGTCCAACGATCGATATGCGCGTCTGCATCTTTTATTGGCGTTAGGGCTCTCAAGTCCGGATCTGCAATGGAGATATTCGGCGCGGGAGTTACGGCTAATTCTTCGGAGTTCAGCGTGTCGTCATGGTCGGCGGAAGCAGGCGGTTGGCCGGGCAATTGGTAACGGTCGCAGCCGAGCGGCTGGTATTCGTCGGTGCCCTCGTAGCCGCGCTGAGAATGAATCGCAGCGATCAACACGGGAATATCTTCGCTATCCCACCAAGCGTCCTTCACTAGCGCGGTTCCCAGCGCTCCAGTGCAGAGAAGAATCGCTGTCCAGCCTAGCCAGCGTTTTCGAGGCGTTTGCAGTATTGCGGCTATAAAAAAAGCGAAGGCGACGTCGACAGGGATGAGCCATCTCCAGGGGAATTGTACGAACTGAAGTTTTGGCAGATGCTGCCAGAGAAAAAGGCTTGCGGGGAACATCAGGAATGCGGACGCGGCGGCGAGGGCGAGGAGCATCCACCAAAGTTGAAGAAAATTTCTGCGCTGGCGGGCGACGAAGACCGCGGCGAGCGCGACGATCAGGATGGTGCCGAGCGCTATGGCCGAA
The DNA here is from genome assembly GCA_963714785.1 of uncultured Acidobacteriota bacterium. GTDB lineage: Bacteria > Acidobacteriota > Terriglobia > Acidiferrales > UBA7541 > Palsa-295. The sequence goes on along the minus strand of CAVQQE010000008.1, from coordinate 101,141 downwards.
ACTTTCCAGTTGAAAAGGACAAATTCGGGATCGTTGGAGTGGGTAAAAAGAAAATTCTGGGCGGGACGAAGGTTTTCTGTCAGAGCTTGCGAGATTTGGACCCAGCGCTGTTCCCAGGCAGCGGGCAAAATATAAAATGCGGCTAGAGCGAATCCGCCGGCCATTGCTGCGGCGCCGGCTAAAAGCGGGTTCAGGTCGCGACGAAGCGCGCATCCGACGACGAGAAGCAGCGCCAAAGAATACGTGGCGATGACAGCGGCGGGCGCGTTGGAGAGCCAGATAAGGGCCAAAGCCAGAGCGAGAGCAGGCACTCGATTCCAGCCGTATCGCATTACGCGCAAAGCTCCCAGAACAAGCAGAGGGAAGAGCGCGCTGGCGAGAAGTTCGGCGAAATCGCTGCGGTAGTAAACGATTACGAGATGGTATGGATTTACGGCATAGAGAATGGCAGCGGTTATCGCTTGAGGAACCGGAAGCCACTCTCGAGCGAGGCGCCACATTGTCAGCGCTGCGAGAACTAAAGCTAGCCAAATAAAGGCTCCCGGAGCCATCTGCCAGGGAAGTACGGAGCCGAGCAGCGCGCCGAGCAGCCACGAAGCAGGGGGATAGAAAATAAAGCGCGGTTCGCCGAAGCCCCAGTTCGCCCATTCGGCCCAACGAGGGAACAACGTGCCTTCGTGCCACTGGACCGCTACGTCGAGCCAACCGGCAAGGTGAAATTGGAAATCGTGGCCAGATGCGTTGCCCAGGAAGAACATGGGCAGAACTACTGCTGTCGCCGCGAGGCTCGCGAAGAGGAATGCTAAACGCCACTCATTCTGGGTTGCGTTGGCCGCAAGCGACCGCTTGTGAACTTCTGTAAGATAGTTATGAATGTCGGCGAACTCGGGCACAGAGATGCCGGGCTATAAAGCCTGGCGCTACGAAGTCTTAGCATCAAGAACTGAGTATTAGAGAATACAGAATCAGGGGCTTTTTGTCCCTGAAGTCGCGTCGTAGCGGCGAACGATTCGAGGGGAACAGCCTTCAGCAAAATTCGCATTTTTTTGACTGTGTCGAGGTAGCATTGGTCAATGAATGGAAAAGAAAAAAATCGCAATGCTACTGCTGAAGAGCAGAGGCTACAAGCGAGCGAAACTCGTGAAGTTCACTGGAAGCGCTGGGGGCCGTATCTTTCCGAGCGGCAATGGGGGACCGTTCGCGAGGACTATAGCGCGAACGGTCATGCTTGGAACTATCTGCCGTTCGATCACGCACACACGCGGGCGTATCGCTGGGGCGAAGACGGGATCGGCGGAATCTGCGACCGGCATCAGCACATTTGTTTCGCTTTGGCGCTGTGGAACCAAAAAGATCCGATCTTGAAGGAGAGGCTTTTCGGGCTGTCCAACCGGGAAGGGAATCATGGCGAGGACGTAAAGGAATATTATTTTTATCTGGACGCCACGCCCACCAGCTCCTATCTGAAATATTTATACAAGTATCCGCAAGCGCCATTTCCTTACGAACAACTCCGACGAGAAAACGCACAACGCAATCGGAATCAACCTGAGTACGAATTGGTGGATACGGGAGTTTTTTCTGAGAACAGGTATTTCGATGTTTTCGTGGAATATGCCAAGGCTTCGTCGGAAGACATTTTGGTTCGTATTACAGCGTGGAATCGGGGACCAGACGCGGCGCCTTTGCATTTGCTGCCAACCCTGTGGTTTCGCAATCGCTGGGATTGGGGCGAAGGATTTGACAAGCCGAAAGTGTCGCGCCAGCAGGGACTTAAAGGTGCGGAATTGTTCGGACTGGAAGAATTTCACTACGGCAAGCGCTGGCTGATTGCGGAGGGCGCGCCTGAGCCGCTCTTCACGGACAATGAAACCAATAGAGAGAAATTATTTAATGAGAAAAACGAATCGCCCTATGTAAAGGATGCTTTCCATCGTTTTCTTATTCAAGGCCAGCGCGAGGTCGTGAATCCGGCGATGACTGGAACGAAGGCGGCGGCGCACTACTCAGGTGAAATCGCGGCTGGGCAGAGCGTTACCATTCGGCTTCGATTCCTAGACCAGAATCCTGCGGAGGGCCACAAATCGGGACAAGATTTTGTCGGGCCTGCGTTCGATCAGGTTTTTCAACAGAGATTGCAAGAGGCAGACGATTTTTACAGAGCACGCGCGGGGCATTGTGCCAGCGATGACGCTCACAAAGTCCAGCGCCAGGCTTTCGCGGGATTACTATGGGGAAAACAGTCTTATCACTACGACGTTCGCCTCTGGCTTGCCGGCGATCCTACGCAACCGCTTCCTCCGCCAGAGCGCTTAAACGGACGGAACCACGAGTGGACGCACCTCTACAATTCCGACGTTATATCCATGCCCGACAAGTGGGAGTACCCCTGGTATGCGGCGTGGGATTTGGCTTTTCATTGTGTGGCGATGTCGCTGATCGATCCGGACTTCGCGAAAGAACAACTCGTGCTGTTCATGCGCGAGTGGTACATGAGCCCGAGCGGACAATTGCCGGCCTACGAATGGAACTTCTCCGACGTAAATCCACCGGTGCATGCCTGGGCGGCTTGGCGCGTTTATAAAATAGCTGGGCGCATACAAGGAAAAGCAGACCGCGAGTTCTTAGTGCGGATGTTCCACAAACTCCTGCTCAATTTCACATGGTGGGTCAACCGCAAGGACCCGGAGGGCAAGAATGTTTTCGAAGGCGGGTTTCTTGGGCTCGATAACATTGGAGTTTTTGATCGCTCGCAACCGCTGGGGCCCGGCAACTTCATTGAGCAATCCGACGGCACAAGCTGGATGGCGATGTATTGCCTGAACATGCTGGCGATGGCAATGGAGCTGGCGCACCAGGACAACGCGTATGAAGACATTGCGAGTAAGTTCTTCGAACATTTTGTTTACATCTCCGAAGCCATGAACGACATAGGCGGCGAAGGTGTGGGCCTATGGGATGAAAAGGACGGCTTCTATTACGACGTTTTGCATTTGGGGCAGGCGGCGCCGCTGCCGATGAAGGTGCGGTCGATGGTTGGGTTGATTCCACTTTTTGCGGTTGAAACCTTTGAACCGGATGTTTTGGAACGATTGCCGAGTTTCCGAAAACGCATGCAGTGGTTTCTAGACCACAATCCGGAAATCGGCAAACACGTGGATATGAGCCAAAAAACCGACCAGGGCAACCGGTTGCTGTTGACGATTGCCAACCGAAAGAAACTGGAGCGCATTTACCGCTACGTTTTTGACGAGAACGAATTTTTATCGCCGTATGGCATTCGAGCCCTCTCTAAATTTCATCTCGAGCATCCGTTTGTACTGAACGTGGATGGGCATTCGAACTCGGTGGACTACGAGCCGGCGGAATCGACCAGCGATCTTTTTGGAGGAAATTCAAATTGGCGCGGGCCAGTGTGGTTTCCGTTGAATTTTCTGCTCATCGAAGCTCTGCAGCGCATTCACTATTACTACGGCGAAGATTTCAAAGTGGAATTTCCCACGAACTCAGGGCGCCAGATGACGCTTTGGGATTCCGCAAGCGAAATATCGCGAAGGCTTTCGCACATTTTTCTACGGCGAGACGGGCGACGGGCGGTTTTCGGCGATTCTCCTGTTTTCCAGGATCCCAATTGGCGGGACTTCATTCTATTTTACGAATATTTCCACGGGGACACTGGCGCGGGGTTGGGTGCCAGCCATCAGACGGGATGGACGGCACTAGTGGCTAAGCTGCTGCAGCAGAGCGGAGAGTAAGCGCCGAGTTTTTGCCGATCGATGAGCGGTTGCTAATGGGCTTCTAGCTTTGCTTCGACTAGCTCGATCAGAACTTTGCTTCCTTCGGGCAATAATGCTAGGAAAAAGTTGATGCGTGTGCCGCCAGCCCCGGCGCGCGTTTTTGGATAGACTGGGTTTAGGTCAAACCGCGAGCGTAGAATATCCGTAGCGCGGTCCACGTTGCGAACATAAATTTCTATTTGTTGAATGCCTTCACCGAACCTGGATAGGAACTTGGCGATGGCGCCCTGGCCGCCGGGCTCCCTCGTGGTCAGGATGTCGAGTTCGATGTGATTTTCGAAGTGAAGTTCGAATTCGATGGCGTCTTGGTCGGGCGGGACTTCGGCGAGGGCCGGAGAATTATTTGCTTCACGGATCTTTTGGAAAGTTTCCGGTTGGACGGCGATTCCCACCACAGTGCTTAGCGGAGAAGATTCAGATGCTCCCGTAGAGTTCAAACTTATCGGCAGAACGAGCGAGCGGAATTCAGAGTCGGCGATCCATTTTTTCAAAAGGGGCGTACACAGACTGCCGCCTTCCATGTAAAGGCGCATCGCGGAATCCAATCGCTTCTGCGGATCGGGATCTGCCAGCTGGCGAATCCAGCCGGCGATTTGGGAACCATGTGTCACGTGGCCAAACGCGAATTAAGGCGTGGCATGCGGGGGCTGGACCGCATTTATATTCGAAAGCGCGACGTAGGTGGTTTTTCCCGGTGGCACGGTAATTTGAACATCCCAGCGCTGCCGCGCGTCGCCGGCTTGCGCGTTGTTATCGAGAGTGCTGAGCCAATAGGTGCCCGGCACGATTCCGTGAAGCGAGCCCTGGCCTTGCAAATCGGTATCCGTGCGAGCTACGAGATATTTCGATTCGGCAAGCTCGACGGTGTGACGATGCAACTCCACTTTATTGGCTGAATTCAAAATTTCCCAACGGTGTCCGGGATTCACTTCTTCAAGCGACAAGTACATTCCGTCCGTGCTCTTGGGAAATTGAATCAAGAAGGCATGGATAGAGTCGTGATATTCCTTTTGGTGCTGGGCATATTTCTCTGGATTCTTTTTCTTCTCTGCCGGAGTGTATTTCGGCTCCGGAAACGGGACGGTTTGGTCGGTGGACATTCTGTCCACGTAAGCGGTGAAAAATTCAGAAACGTTCATGACATCATCCGGCTTGAGTTTCTTAAGGAATTCCTCATTGGATAGATCAACGCAATGGTTTTTCTTCATCCAAGCCTTTAATTCCTTTGACACATCCAGCTTATCGATGAAAGCGTCCATGTCCACAAGAGGGAAGGTGATCGCAGCTTCTTTGCCAATTTCCTCGAAGCTCTTGCTTAACAGATAGAAAGTCATTCCGCGCACGGGCTCGTCGGAGCCGCCGGAAGGCGTGGCTTTGGCGACGAACTCGATCGCGCCGGTTTGCGGAGAGGCTTGCAGGCCCACGGTCAACATCGCGAAAAGCAGGAAAAACGTAGCGCACATTTTTATTTTCATGATGTTCATCGTAACAGAATGGCAAGGGCGCGGGTGTGAGGTGGTCGTTAAGGTAAACGTCTGATAGGAACTAAGTCTCAGCGCTAGAACTTGCTGCCGACGGAAAGAACTCAATAAAGGTGGAATTGTACTTCGATATTCGTCCGTACTGCCGCAGGCTTCCCGTCGGGACCGACGGCCGGTTTGAAACGCCAAGTTTTGACGGCGGCGACCGCATTTTCGTCGAGGCCCAGCCCAAGACCTTTTACTACCGTAACGCTTGAAGCGCGTCCATCCGGAGTGACGATTATGGTCAAGGTAACTGTTCCCTGATATTTTGCTTTCACGGCTTCGTCAGAGAATTGCGCGTTCGGGCAGTAGAGGCAAGCTGGATATCCGTAGCCGCCGGTACCCGCATTAAATACGCCGCCGCCAGTGCCGCCGCCTTCACCTGGACCCACCCCGCCACCGCTTCCACTTCCCACTCCCGTGCCATTTCCTGAGCCGATGCCGTTGCCGCTGCCGGGGCCGTTGGAATCATTCGTAACTTTGGACATGGGGTCGCCCCAGTTGGACATATTGGGGCTGGCAAGTTTCATGTCGGGCATTCCGATTACAGTGGGAGTGACAGCGAATTTCGGATTCTCTGGCGGCTTCACTTTGGGCGGAGCGATTTGAGTCAAACTGAATTTTGGCAGTTTGCCTTTGCTTGCAGGGAGCAACTCGTGAGAACCGCCGCCCCCGCCGCCCCCGGCCTTCTTTGCTCCGGGCGGTAGCTTAGGAAGATAGGGTGAGCTAATGTCAAGCGGGGTGACGGTCATGGTTTTGGCTTGCGTGGTTGCAGGAGACATCAGGGCCGGCAACAACGGCAAAACGAGGAGCACGATCACGACTACGTGAAAGGCGAGCGACAAAGCTTGCACGCGCGTGAACTGAGTATTTTTGGACCAGATTTCAGGGACCGCAACCGGCGCGCTGGTAGTTTTCAGGGGAGGAAGTTTCGGCGGAGAAATCATGTCGCGCAGGTTCTGCCAGAACCCGCCGAAGCCGGTGCTCCAAGTAACCAGCAAATCTGAATTTACCTTGCCGCGCGGAGCGGAGCGCCAAAATTCCTTTAGATTGTCTCCGAAGCTCTCTCCAAAACCGGGGTTATTGAAAACGTCCGGCTCGCTGCCCTTCAGCTTCGTGGGGCGCTCGGAGAGGAAGTCTTTTACGTTGGAAAAGAAACCTTTAAGGGCTGAGCCGCGAACGGGAGACGGCAAGCGGCCAATGCGTAGAGTCGGCTCGGTGGTCGAGCGACCGGCGTCGTCAAGTCTGGAGGTATAGTCTGCCATCGGTTATGCCTAAGACTTCCCCATTGGGGCCCTGCTAATTGTTAGACGCTCCTGTGCGAAAAAGGATGTCTGGGGCCGGGCACGGCTGACACCGTTCTGAAATCATTGTAACATACAGATCTCAACTGAGGCTCCGAGTTTCCCGGCCTGCGTCAGTAGAAAGGCATTTTCACCCCTATTTAGAATGGCGAAAACGCGCGACCTGAAGAGCACGCTCAATCTTCCAAAGACAGATTTTCCCATGAAGGCAAAGCTGCCCGAGCGGGAGCCGGAACAACTGGCGGCTTGGGACCAGATGCGTCTTTATTATCGCATTCAGGGATCCCGAGCGGCGGCCCCGCTGTTCGTATTCCACGACGGGCCTCCCTACCCTACGGGGGAAATCCATCTGGGCACGGGTCTGAACAAGATTTTAAAAGACATGATTGTGAAGTCCAAGACCATGGCTGGGTTCCGTACGCCGTACGTCCCGGGCTGGGACTGTCACGGTTTGCCTATCGAAACAAAAGTTGAAAAAGAGCTTGGCGGGAAAACGGATAAAGTCTCGGCGGCGGAGTTTCGACGGATGTGTCGGGAGTTTGCGGCCGGTTACATCGATGCGCATCGGCGGGAGTTTAAGCGGCTGGGCGTTTTTGGGCAATGGGAAAAGCCGTACCTCACGATGGATCCAAGTTATGAAGCGACGGTGGCGGATGCGTTCATCACATTTCTAGAAAAGGGGTATGTGTATCGCGGGCTGAAGCCTGTTTACTGGTGCATTTATGACCGTACGGCGTTGGCTGAAGCGGAAGTGGAATATGAAGATCACGTGAGCCCATCGATTTGGGTAAAATTTCCCGTCGTTGCTGACGAGAAATCGAAAAAGCTTGGTATTGGCGACGGCGTGAGCGCTCTGGTTTGGACTACGACTCCATGGACGCTGCCTGCAAATCGCGCGCTTGCGTTTCATCCGGAGTACGAGTACGTGGTGTTAGAGAGCGCAGCTGGGAAGTTGCTGCTTGCCGAAGAAAGACGGAGGGATCCGGAGTTGATGGCCGTCCTGGGACTGGAACCTGGTAGCCCGTTCACGAAAGTCGGAAAAGGACGCGAACTGGAGGGAGTGAGATTTCGGCATCCGTTCCTGGAGGAACTGATCGTGCCGGGTGTGTTGGCGGACTATGTGACGTTGGAGCAAGGCAGTGGAATCGTACACACCGCTCCAGGCCATGGAGCCGAGGACTTTGCGACCGGGCAGAAATATGGTCTGGAAGCGTACGCTCCTCTGGATAACGACGGGCGATTTGTGGAAGGGTTGCCTGCGTACAAAGGCAAAACTGTTTTCGAAGCGAATCCGGCAATTATTTCTCTGCTGAAAGACCGCCAGATGCTGGTGGCGGAGAAAAAATTCCCGCACAGCTATCCGCATTGCTGGCGCTGCCACCAACCCGTTATCTTCCGCGCTACGGAGCAATGGTTCATACAACTCGATAACGGCAGCGCGACGGTGCCGCCGCCGAACGCGCCTGCCTTGCGGAGCACGGCGCTATCCGAAATCAAAAAAGTGAAGTGGATCCCATCGTGGGGACAAGAGCGTATCCACAACATGATTGAGGACCGGCCTGACTGGTGCATTTCCCGGCAGCGTTTTTGGGGAATACCACTGGTGATTTTCTATTGTGACGGGTGCGGGAAAATACTGAAAGATTTTAGAGCGCTGCGGCATGTGATTCCGTTCTTTGAACGCGAAGGCGCGGACGCCTGGTACACCCATAGTGCAGAAGAACTGCTGCCGCCCGGTACCAAATGCGATTCTTGCGGCGGTGCGAAATGGCGCAAAGAGAGCGACATTTTAGACGTGTGGTTCGAGTCCGGAACCAGCAATCTGGCCGTGCTGCAAAAAAGAGAAGGGAAACCGCGCGCGGATGTTTATCTGGAAGGGCCAGATCAATTTCGCGGATGGTTTCAGAGTTCGCTGATGGTTGCGATTGGTGTAGATGGCATACGTCCATACGACGAGGTGGTGACGCACGGATGGACGCTGGATGAAAACGGCAGGCCGATGTCGAAATCGTTGGGCAACGCCATGGAGCCGAAAGAGATCTGCGAGAAGTGGGGCGCGGACATGTTGCGCGTGTGGGTTTCTTCGCAGGACTACACTGCGGATGTGCGGCTCTCCGATGCGATGATGACGCAACTGGGCGAGGCGTATCGCAAGATCCGAAACACGTTCCGGTTTGCGCTTTCCAATCTTTTCGATTTCGATCCGGCGCGGGACGCAGTTGCAGACGCCGATCTTTGGGAAATCGACGCCTGGATGTTGCGTCGCAGCGGAACACTGGCGCGCGAATGCCGTCAATGGTATGCGAATTTTGAATTTCATCGCGTGTATCACGCACTGCACGATTTTTGCACGGTGGATTTAAGCGCGTTTTATTTCGATGTGCTGAAGGACCGGCTATACACTTTCGCGCGCAACAGCCGTGGGCGTCGCTCGGCACAAACCGCGATCTACCGCGTCGCCAGCGCAATCGTGAGGCTAATCGCGCCGACTCTTGTATTTACTTCCGAAGAAGTGTGGAAGCACCTGCCAGGCGTGGGCTCCCAAGTGGAGAGCGTGCACATGTCCGAGTTTCCTGTAGCCGAGAAGCTGGAGGCTGCCTTCGACAAATCCCGCGCGGCAGATTGGCAGCGATTGCTCACGGTACGGCAGGAAGTGCTGAAAGCGCTGGAACCGGCGCGCGCAGCCAAGACCATCTCAGGCGGACTTGAAGCTCGCGTGACATTGGTGGCGACCGGCGGGCTGGTGGACCTATTGCGAAAATATTCAGCACAGCTTCCGGCACTTTTTATTGTCTCGCAAGTAGAAGTTACCGAGGGCCACATCGAGGGAGCGGCATTGGCGACGGGCCTGGAAGGACTGCAAATCCGAATCGAGCGCGCCAAGGGCTCGAAGTGCGAGCGGTGCTGGAACTATTCCACACATGTCGGGGAAAGCGCGGATTATCCTACGCTGTGCGAGCGATGCCTTGCTGCGCTGGCTGAAATCGACAGAGATGCAGCGCTGGCGAGCGGGAGTGTGAAGGCTTGAGTCCTTCCGCGTCGCGTTCTGCTTGGTACGTTTTGGGATTTCTGTCGCTAGGCGCACTGCTGGCCGATCAATTCAGCAAATATGCCATTGAGAAGTTAACGCCGGCCGGAACGGTACGTGTGATCGTTCCAGGGTTGCTGAATTTGGTGCACACAAACAATCCGGGCGTGGCGTTTGGTTTATTCGCAGATTCTGGCACACCTTGGCTGGCCCCCTTGTTGATAGCATTTTCTATCGGCGTTATAGCATTGCTCGCTTGGCTCCTGGCCACGGGACGTGCGGGTGGCAGGCTGGCGCAGTGTGGACTCGCCCTGATTTTGGGCGGAGCAGTGGGGAACGTCTTCGACCGGGTTCTGCGGCACAGCGTGACAGATTTCATCGACTTTTATCTTGGCAGCCACCACTGGTACACGTTCAACATAGCGGACGCGACGATTGTGGCCGGCGCAGGACTTGTGATTCTGGAACTTTTTCGCGACTGGCGGCATCCGAGCCATGAGCGAGCCTAGATGCACCCGATCCTTTTTCACTTCGGCGAAATAAATATTTACACGTACGGCGTGCTGGTGGCCACCGGCGTGTTGTTCGGCTTGTGGTACGCGCGCAAGCGAGCTCCCCGCGCTGGATTAGATCCAAACAAAATCTGGAACTTGGGCATCTACACGGTGTTGTCCGCTTTAATTCTGGCAAAAATCTGGCTTGTTCTAAGCGATTGGGATTATTACGTGGCGAATCCGCGGGATATTTTCAGCATTAGCACGTTTCAGTCTGGCGGAACGTTTTATGGCGGAATCGTCGGTGCCGTGTTGATGATGATTTTGTATTCACATTTTCAGAAGATGGCGATACTGCCGGTGTTGGACACGTGCGTGGCTGGGTTGCCGCTGGGACACGCAATTGGCCGGCTGGGATGTTTTGCCGCGGGATGTTGTTACGGAAAACCGACTACGGTTGCCTGGGGTGTGACATTTACCAATCCGGCGGCCGCAGAGCTGGCAGGAACTCCGCTGGGAGTCCATTTACATCCCACGCAGCTTTATGAAGCGGCGGCTGAATTTCTGAATTTCCTTATTTTGGTGGGGGTCTCCAAGCGGCAACGTTTTACCGGGCAGATCATCGGCACCTATCTGATTCTGTACGGGACCGAACGAGGTATCATTGAGTTTTTTCGAGGCGATCCCGGGCGCACGATGATGTTCCACGATACGGTTTCACTGATGCAGCTCGTGAGTGTGGGCTTGATTTTTACCGGTACATTCCTTTGGTGGCGCGGAAGGAAGGATGCGCCGGGCCCTTCTGTTTCCGCGAAAGGTACTACGGTCGCGCGCTAATGCCTGCATGGAATCCTCAAGTTGTTTATGCCTGGTCCATTCAACATGCATGAAGATTTCGAAACTGGCGAACACTTTTCCGGAAACGGTGCCTTTAGAGTTGGCGAGGAAACGGCAGGCCAACGGCTGGACCGTTTTCTGGCGGACCATCTCGGCGATATGAGCCGCACGCACGTGCAAACTTTGATTGATGAAGGGCGCGTGCTGGTGAATGGGCTGGCGAAGAAACCTTCTTACCGGCTAGAGGCCGGCGAGACGGTTACGGTGGAAATCCCTGCTCCGCCATTGCCGGGCGTGGAAGCGGAGAACATTCCGCTCGATATTTTGTATGAAGACGAGGACGTCGCGGTTGTAAATAAACCTGCAGGGATGATCGTTCATCCGGGTGCGGGCGCCGATGCTGGAACTCTAGTGGCTGCGCTGCTGTACCGGTTTGGCGGCAGGGGTTTGTCTACCGTGGGCGGGCCTCTCCGTCCCGGAATTGTGCATCGGATTGATAAAGGAACCTCTGGGGCGCTGTTAATTGCACGGACGGATATGGCCCACTTGAAACTTGTGGAAGACTTTCGCGAGCGGCGCATTGAGAAAACTTATGTGACGCTGCTGCATGGGAAGTTGAAAGGCGAGTCGGGGAGAATCGAGTTGCCAATTGCACGGGATCTTCGCCGGCGATCGAGGATGACGGCGCGACGTCGAGAAGGCCGCGAGGCGCGTACAGACTGGCGAATGCGGTTGCGGCTCGGCAACTTTTCTTTTATTGAAGCGGGCTTGCATACCGGGAGAACACACCAGATCCGCGTGCATTTTTCCGCGCGGGGGTGTCCCGTCGTGGGCGATACGGTTTATGGAGCTCCGCGCCAGGAAAAGGTTGGGAGCGAAACACTGCCGGCGCTCGAACGAAATTTCCTTCATGCGGCGCGGATTGCGTTTATGCATCCGAGGTCAGGAAAAAGAATTGAATGCCGGGCACCGCTTGCGCCAGAGCTGGTGTCTTATATAGAAGGATTAGGTCGAGCAACGAGTGCTGAGCCTGGCGCGATTGACGCCGCGCTGCGGGGGTTTCTATAATCACTGTAATGAAGATAACCAAAAGAATATTTAGCGCCTTTCTACTGTGGGCAATGCTTTTCTGTGTTTCGGTCACCTGCGCGCGTGCGCAGCAGGCTGCGCCTCCACCGACTCCTCCGCGGCCCGATTGGAGCGCGCCAGCTTCACAGGCTCCGGAAGCGCAAAACCCGATTCCCAAGGGACAGAACCCAGAAGACAACGCGCAAGCGGGACAGAACAAAACGCCTGCCATCGTGTCCACAACAGGCTTGGTTCATCTAGTCGCGACGGTTACCGATCGCCGCCACAATTTTGTGACCGATCTGGAGCAGAGCGATTTCAAGATTCTGGAAGACAACACACCGCAGGATATTCGCTTCTTCGGACGCGAAACCGATTTGCCTCTGCGCATAGCGGTATTGTTGGATACATCGAATAGCATCCGGCCACGTTTGCCGTTCGAACAAGATGCCGCCATTGATTTTCTGGATAGCGTGATTCGACGAAATAAGGATATGGCTTTTCTGATGACCTTCGATAACGAACCGGAAGTCATACAAGATTACACCGGGGACCTTGCGTTGCTGACGTCGGCAATTCGCAGGCAGCGCGCCGGAGGAGGCACGGCGTTGAACGACGCGATTTATCGGGCCTCTGAAAAACTGATCAGTCCTCCGTTGCCAAAAGGGCCGAATCCGGAGATCCGCCGTGTGCTGGTAGTGATCAGCGATGGGGATGACACGCTGAGCGACCACGCACTGAGCGATGCGGTGGAGGCGGCTATTCGGGCCGAGGCAGTAATCTACGCGGTCAGCACGAACACCGATTGGCTGGCCATCAGCGGCGACAAACCGCACAAGATGCATGTGGAAGGCGGAGACAAAGTATTGCAGGAATTCGCCGATCAGAGCGGGGGGCGAGTGTTTTATCCCTATAAGGTGGAGGATCTGGCGCAATCGTTCGTGGATATTGGAGCCGAGTTGCGCAGCCAGTATTTCATCGCGTATTCGCCGAAAAATCCTACGGCCGATGGTAAATACCGAAAGATTGAAGTACAGACCGAGCGGAAGGGCCTGGCGGTTCGCACGCGCAAAGGCTACTACTCGGTGGCTCCTCCCGCATCTGCGGGGAAGTAGTTAACTGCGAACTCTAAGATCATTTGAACGGCGCGTAATACCCTTTTCGCGCCAAGACTTTTACCTCCGGCCGGCCTACATCCACACGGATTTTCCGGAAAGTTCCGTCGCGTTTGTCATTGGTGGGGTAATAGCCGATCACATATTGAGAGCGCAGCTCTTCTGAAATTTCATCGAACGCTTTTTCGAGAGTTTTCTCGTTGTGAACGTTGATCACGCGGCCGCCGGTATCATCTGCCATTTTTCTGGCGACGCTTGGTCCCACGCCGAAGGTCGCGCCGGGATCCGAGATCAGAAGAACATGAATCACGCCATCGGCTCGCTGGCAGGCTTCGGAAGCATCCTGCAACCGAAGTTTGCTGCCGGTGTCCTCCATATCGCTCATCACAATCACGGCTTTACGTCCGGCCTCGGTTGCGAGTTCGTCATGACAGGCGAGATAAATCGCATCATATAGGTCGGTGCCTCCGGCACTGGAAGGAATCGTGCCGGGAGTAACCACGCCTCCGCCTCCAACAGAATTGACCGAGGTGCGGCGAATGGCGCGCTCTAGAACGTTCGTGTCCTCGGTAAAGTCAGCAAGCAAATCGACGTCAAAATCGAAGCTGATGACCATGGCTTCGTCCTTCTTGCGCATTACTTCGCGCAGGAAACGCGAGGCCGTGTCTTGTTCCGCTCCGATTACGCGTTCCATGCTTCCGCTGGTGTCAATTAGAAGCCCGAGAGTGATGGGCAGATTCACTTCTTTCGAAAAGAAAGCAATCTTCTGCTCCTGGCCGTCTTCGAATACTTTGAAATCGTCTTGAGAAAGATCGGAGACAATTTCATGGCGCTTGTCGCGCACGGTGACAAAGACGTTGACCAAGGTGGTCTGCACTGTTAAGGGCTTCTGCGATTGCGGGATTTGTTGCTGGTTTTGCTGCGATTGAGCGGGCGTGGAATTGCCTAGTCCGAAGGATGCTGCGAAGGCTATTATGAAAATGCCTGCCGCAAGGCGGGTCTGCCGCATTGTATAATCTCTCCCGGTAATTCGCGCTACGTACGATGCACTTCGGGCGCGGACGGATGTTCGTCCAGTACACGGCCCGCGAGAACTTGGCCGATGGAGAAACTGGCCTAAGGCCAGCTAGTATTTCAGGCGCCCAATCAAAGGCGCAAACCGAGATACGCCGATGATGCGAACGACTCTAACGCTAGCCATTGTATTACTACTTGGCCCTTCCGTGTACGCGCAGCAACCGGCTCAGCCCGGTACCATCCAGCAGGACTCGCAGCAGCCAACACATGCAACGCCTGCGCAACCCGCCCAGCCTACGCCATCAACTCAGGTTCCTCAAAATCCTCAAGCCCAAAAACCGCAACAGTCCGCAGCGCCGCAGCAAGGAGAAACTCGCAATCGCATCAAGACGAGAACTGAACTTGTGATCGTGCCGGTGACGGTGAAGAACCGGGATGGCCAACTGGTTGGCGATTTACAGCGCGACGAATTTCGTGTTTTTTCTGATGGAGTAGAGCAGCAGATCGTACTATTTGATTCGCAAGCTTACCCGCTCTCGGCGGTAGTTCTAATTGACAATGACCTGGCAGAAAAAGAAGCCGAGCAGGTGAAGAAGAGTCTGAATGCGATCGCGGCAGGATTCGGGCCGGGTGACGAAGTAGCTCTGGTGACGTATGCGGAATTTCCGGAGACGGTGGAGGATTTTTCGTTCAGCAATGACAAATTATTTACCGCGCTAAAACGCCTGGATCTAAGTTCCCACAGCACGACGATTATTAACGATCCCACGACGGCGGGCCCCATTATCAACGGACAGACGCAGCCGGATGGGACTGGAACCACAGGACAGGGCGGCGTGCAGGTCCGTGGGTTCGGGAAGGAGGCGATCCATAATTCATTAGATGATGCGATTTATGCCGCGGGCCAGATGTTGAAGGGACGAGGGCGCGACCGGCGAAAGATAATTTTCCTGATCACGGACGGGAGCAATACGCACAACAATCAGCACTCTTTTGACGAAACGCTGCACTCGCTGCTTCTCGGCGACATTTCCGTGTTTGCTATCTCGGTTACGCACCAGACCCCGATTGGCCGCTCGATCATCCAGCACGGGGCGGCGGAGATTGACAAGTATGCAGCCGCAACCGGCGGGGACACGTTCTACGCCGCGAAACAAAATGATTTGGAACGGCTCTATTCGGAGGTTACCGAACAGGCGCGCAATGAGTACACCATCACCTTTGCGCCGCGAGAAGCTGACCGCACGAAGGATTACCACACGATCGAAGTGCGCGTTCGCCGCCCGAATCTGGATGTGAGCGCGCGGCAAGGTTACTTCCAGAGTCAACTTACAGGCCCACGCTGATTTCCGCGAAAAATTTGGAAAGTTAAGCTACTGTTTCGTTTGTTCCGCAGCTGGCTGAATGGAAATCAATTGCTCGTGCGCGGGGCACAGAGACCGGTAGTCGCAATATACGCAGAGGAAGCTGGGCTTAGCAGGGAATTCACTGGCGCGAATTTGGCCGGCCACTTCGTAGATCGTTTGCTTGGTTTTTGCCAGGGCTTTCGCGTCGCGCTCGGTCGCAATGGCTTCGTTGGTGGTGAGATTGTAAAAAACCAGCCGTTCTGGTTTTAGTTCGAGCACTTCTTGGGCAGCTAACGCATAAACGCTCAGTTGCAAACTGTCCTTGGCTTTTTTTGCGTCCTTAGGCTTGCCGGTTTTATAATCTACGATTTCCACTTTTTGGGAGCCTAAGCGGTTCACCTGGTCCATGCGGCCCTTCACGATCACGTCATGATCGAGGTGAAGTTCGAACGATTTTTCCTGGTGCAGCAAGTCCGGAGGGGCGGCCATATAGCTGCTGTGAAAATTCTGAAGCTGCTCGCGGCCCGCTTTGTGATATTCCTCTTCCTGATAATCGTCGGGAAAGCCTAGCGAATACCATTCGCGGTCGTAGGCGGCCAGTACGTCTTCGAAAGAGAACCGTCCGTTTTTCGCCATTCCACCCACGAATTCCTTGATGGTGGTGTGCATCACGCTCCCGAAAGTCATGGTGGCGCGTGGACCGCCGCGAATGCTCCACATATTTTGAAATAGATATTGCATGGGGCATTTGCAGTAACACTCGATGGCTGACGCGCTGAGCTGCAAAGGCTCGGCTGCCGACGGATGGTAGGCTTTGGCCCAAACCGCCACGCGAGAATAAGCGCGCGCGCTTTCGTCGCGCCCGCCGGTCGGGAAAAATAGCTGTGCCGGATCGGATGGCTCGGGTGCCGCTCCGGTGGCTTCTTCCGATGGCGGCACGGTGACCGGGGGCGCAGACTGAACGGTATCGTGCTTTTGAATTTTTGCATTCCGCAAGAAATCTTCGAGGAAGGGCGAGGGACGTTTCCATTTGTTGTTCACGTGGGACAGCGTGAGGTGCTGTCGCGCGCGAGTTAACGCGACATAAAACAGGCGGCGTTCTTCCTGAATCTGAAAATCTCCCGCGGGCCTTTCCTCCTTCATCAGCTCCGGCGGAAACTCGAACTTCACCGGCCGCGCGTTCGACGGGAAATCATTCTTGTTGAGCTGCATGATAAAGACCTGAGGGAACTCGAGACCTTTGGCGGAATGTACGGTCATTAGTTGGACGGCGTCGTCGGCGGACTCTTCGTCGAGGCAGATGTCGCCACCGGCTTCGGAAAAGAACTCCAGGTATTCGACGAAATCGCGCAAGTTTTTTTTGTCGCTCTTCTGTTCCCAGTCCTTCACGAACTGCACCAAGCGTTCGAGATAACGGCGGTCGGCTTCGAAGGGAAGCGGCGCGAGTTCCAAGGCGGAAATTAATTGGTCCAGCAACGCGCTCGCGGGGATTTTGCGAGCCATTTGGCGGAATCGCGCCAGAAAACTGACTAGCTCCGGCAAGCGTGAGGCTTCCGAGGAAAAAGGTAACTCACTCTGGGCCGCGTCGATTTCGTCACTCAGTGGGCGGCGTCGATTTTTCTCAGCGCGCTCGGCTAGACGCACCAAGTCACGGGGCTGGAGTTTCCAGTAAGGAGCGGCCAGCACCCGCGCGCAAGCGACGTTGTCGGAAGGCACGGCGATCAGACGTAGGTAGGCCAACAAGTCTCGAACGACCGTGCTGGTGAGAATCGAAAACTTCTTGATCACAAACGGTATTTTGCGACGTTGTAATACGGCGATCAGTTTTTTCACATGCGTGTGCTTGCGGTATAGCACGGCGAAGTTGCGCCACGGATTCCCGGGGAGGTGCAAGCGCTCGATTTCCGATGCGATCCAATGCGCTTCCTCTTCGGGGCGGACGAATTCAGCGACGCGAATTTTCTCGCCGTCGGAGTTTTCGGTAACCAAAGTTTTGGCAGGTAAGAGCGGCGATTTTTCGTTGTGGGAAATCACTTCGCCGGCTACACGCAGGATTCTGGTAGTGGAGCGGTAATTTTGCGTTAGCGGCGCGATAAACTGGCGCACGCCTTCCGTGAGATTTTTTTCGGTAACTCCGCAGAACCGTTTCAGAAAAATCGTGAAGCTGCCGAAGGAGGCGCCGCGAAAACGATAGATGGCTTGATCGTCGTCTCCCACGGCGACGATATTCCGGCGCTCGCCGGCGAGTAGCCAGAGCAGTTCAAGTTGGACGATGTTGGTGTCCTGGAATTCGTCCACCAGAATGTAATGAAACTGATCGCGCAGGTTTTGCAAAAGCGCGGCATCCCTTCGCAATAATTGCACGGCTTGCATTAATTGCGCTCCGAAGGTGAGCAGGTGTCGTTCGCGCAACAATCGTTCGCTGACTCGGTACACACGTGCGAGCTCATCCTGACGGTCGAGTTCTTCCTCTTCGAGTTTGCGAGCATCCGGATCGAAGGAGGCGCGCTGCGCGAGATAAGCTTGCCGCGATTTATCCACGTAATTTTGGAAATCGTTGGGGGTGACGAGCTCGTCTTGACAGCGCGAGAAGAATTTCAGGAAATCGTTCAGAAACTCGCCGGGCTCTGCCAGGCGCCGGAAATGTTTCAAATCAAGTTCAGCCATGTGGCGCCGGAGCAGAATCCAGTGATCGATGTCTTCCAGGATTTTTAGGTCCGCATTGCTCACGCGCAGGATTTTTTCTAGGCAGAAACTATGAAAAGTGCTGAGCCATATGCCCTGGGCGCGATCCCCAAGCGCTTTTACAACGCGGGATTTCATCTGGCCGGCGGCTTTGTCCGTGAATGTCAGGCCCAGGATATTTTCGCCGGCCAGCTCGGGGTCCGATTCGAGCAGGTGGCGGATTCGCTCGGTAATGACGCGAGTTTTGCCGGTTCCGGCGCCGGCGACGACAAGCAGGGGACCGTCACCATGCTCGACCGCGCGACGTTGCTGAGTGTTCAGTCCTAGGGAGCTTTCACGTGAGGTTGCAGGAGGCATCCGACAACCATAATAACGTAAAACTGATGTCCGGAGTTACGCTTTTTCTTCGCCTGCAGGGAAGGTGGATTTCCGGTGTGCAGCCCCGGGACGTTCCAGACTTCTAAATCCAGTATTTTTAGTGTGATAGTTAGTAGTCCGGATGATGTCGTTTTGCACTGTTACTTCTGTACCAGGCCGCAGGCGATTCTGTCGCCGGAATTGCCGGAGGGATCGGTTTTCATGTCGTCGGCTTTGGCGTGAATTATGATGGATGTTCCGCCATTGCTGTAGAGCGAGTGAGGACCGTCGCTGAGATTTACGTCTTGGTCGGCGAGATTCATTTTCGACTTGCCGTCGGCACCTACCATGAGGTTGGACATGTCTCCGGCGTGGTGACCCTCGGGATTGTCGAAGCCGTGCTTCTTTCCGTCGGGATTAAAATGCGGGCCTGCTGATTTGAAGTCGGGCGGATCGCATTTGGCGTTCTGATGAAAATGTATGCCGTGCTCGCCTGGTGGAAGATTCTCCACGTTGACCTGCAACCCTACACCGCCTCCCTTTTGTTCCCATAGGATGACGCTGCCCACGCTTTTGCCTTGAGCGTCAATCAGGTGGATCACTGTTTTCGCCGACATCGAAAGCGCGAAACCGATTCCGCAAACAAGGGTGGCAACGGCCAATACTCTATTGAGTGTCATGCGATCAAGCCTCATGTGAGAATTATAAACCTGCGGGGTTAGGTGAGCAACACTCGGCACGGCCGCGTACGTTTTGGCACAGCCGCGAGAACTGTATTAAACTCCGACGGGACTTAGCCGAACATTATGAACAAACAGATTGTGCGGGAACCTCGATGGCCGGCAGTGGTGGCGATGCTGGCTGCGGGCTGTTTGTACTGGTCATTGCCAGAGCCGCTCTCGGTGGGCCCCGGCTGGCTCTTATTAGCAGTAATTTTCGTTCTGACGATTCCGCTCCTGATATCCAATCATCGCGGCGAGTTCAATATAGCCCGGATTTTAACGTTCACAATGAATGCTTTGATTACTCTGGCTATGATTGCTTCGCTGGCCTTTCTGATTCAAGGTTTGCCGCACCATCGTAATACCCCTCAGGCACTGTTGCGCGCGGCGGTCGCACTTTGGGTCACGAACGTGCTTGTTTTTGCTTTGTGGTACTGGAAGCTGGACGGGGGTGGTCCGCTGATGCGGGAGGGAAGGCGCGGACGCTTGGAAAGCTCGTTTCTTTTTCCGCAAATGTTGAGCCAGGATGGCGGTGATCCATTGTGGTCACCGCATTTCATGGATTACCTGTATCTTGCATTCAATACCAGCACGGCTTTTTCGCCCACGGACACGGCGGTGCTTTCGCGCTGGGCGAAAGCGGGGATGATGCTACAGTCGTTGATTTCGTTGACAATCATTGCGCTGCTCGCGGCGCGCGCGGTGAATATTTTATAAGAAGAGCTGCATGACGGCTTGAGTCCGGGTAGTGACTCATTTTGACGATTTAGCCCCCTTGCGCGTTCCCTCCCGATTGTGCATTATGACGAATATGAGAAAGAGAAAACCAAAGAAACGACCTAAGAAGCAGGAAGATGCAAATCAACTAGCGTATAGGATAGTAAGAGAATCGACTAAATAGACTGTTTCCCACACCTACTCCAGTTCATTTTTCTTCGGCGTAAGGATCTCCCGCCAGTGAGTTAAGCGGAACACCACCAGACTTCGCCCTTGCGATCATTCGTTTTACTTCCGAATGGGCATTTTTGGGAATCAACTCTATCTGAGGGTGTTCTTTGGCGAAAACTCTAAATATCTCGTCCGCAAATGCTTGTCCAATGGTCGGAACTCCATCGAAATCTAGTAGAGCGATTTTGAACAACTCAACCCGCGAAAGAACTCTTTTAGCTTGGGAGCGCGAAATAAGTTTGTCATTACCGTACTGAGCTAGCTGGACAGGCACAACAGTCTTATTGAAGCCGAACTCGTCTTTAGAAGTGTATTGGTCAAAAACTTTCGTCACTGTTCGGCAGCTATGATTACTAAGTTCCATCCTAACTATTGTTCCCCCACTATCGAAATCCGCGTCATCAAAAACCCAATCTTCATCTTTACCGAACGTATGTCCGAAATAAATTTGACCGGAACCAATACCAAATGTATCGAACATTCTAGACGTAAAAAAGATGCCTTCTCCTGTATGACGCTCGGGATCAGTCGTCAATTTTCCTTTAGATAATTCAAAGATTGCATAACGTTCATCCGGCAAATTAAGTGCCTGCTGAATCTTTTTAAAAATTCCAACTCCATTATCTACAATATTCATCTGCGTGCTCACAGCAGTCTTAATGATCCGCACCTGGATTTTAGTTCCGTCTGAATGATCTCTAGCGTTATTCATCATCTCTGTAAATCCGTAATGCCAAATATCTACGATATTTTCTGGCTGGTGTCCGAGTACAGAAGAAATATCTGTTTCCCATACTACGTGTTCTTCAAGCTGCGGTGAAATGTCGTAAATATGCTTCCATTCCAACAGCGGGGCAAGCTTATAAGTTCGTTGGCGAGTCCGACCATTTTCTGTTAATGATTTTTCAGAAACAAGACGTTGTAAGTGTTTGTTAACAGCCTGCCTCGAAATCTTGAAATGTCCAGATGCTTGTTTACTCACATCGCCAGGATGCTTTTCCACGTGCTCCAGAATAAAGCGCCGAATGTCTTCGCCGCGTGCTCTTACTCTCATCATGGTTTGTATTGTAAACCTTAGCCATTTTCTTTGTCAACTTTTTTCTTGAAATTGTCAACTTTAGCGATTAGTATTGTCAATGTTAAGAGAATTATTGTCAACCTTAGAGTTTGGAGATAAAGACAATGAACAGACTAGGGAAGAGACAACAAGCTCAAATCATAGCTTCTCTGGTAGAGGGCAATTCGCTACGCGCCACAGCGCGTATGTGCGACGTGGCCTTTAATACCGTTCTCAAGCTCTTGCCAGAGATAGGTAGGGTCTGCGAAGAATATCAACAGCGCGTCCTAGTTAATCTGCCTTGCGAGCGGATTCAGTGTGATGAAATCTGGTCATTCTGCTACGCCAAGGAAAAGAACGTGCCTCAAGACCTTCGCGGCAAGGGTTACGGCGACGTTTGGACGTGGGTTGCCGTCTGCGCGGATACCAAACTGGTTCCTTGCTGGCGCATCGGTGATCGCAATGCTTGGGACGCTCAACATTTCATGTACGACCTAGCTAGTCGTCTTGCTAACCGTGTGCAATTGACTACAGACGGTCATCGCGTCTATCTACAGGCCGTTGAGGGCGCGTTCGGGAATCAAGTGGATTATGCAATGCTAGTAAAGATTTATGGTTCTGATCGCGCTAAAGGTGAAATCCGATACAGCCCGCCCGATTACATGGGATGCCGCTCCATGCGACTTGTAGGGACTCCCAATCCGAAGCACATTTCCACTAGTTTTGCAGAAGGTCAGAACCTAACGATGCGAATGAAGATGCGCCGGATGACGCGACTGACGAACGCATTCTCAAAGAAACTTGACAATCATCGCCATGCAATCGCGCTTCACTATATGCATTACAATTTCTGCCGTATCCACCAAACGCTTCGCGTTACTCCGGCAATGGAAGCGGGAATAGCCGACCATGTTTGGAGTCTTGAGGAAGTCGTAGGTCTTGTGGATTCCCGACAAGAATCGGCTGTGGCCTAGAATCAGATTGCTTGTCAGGTGTAGTGCCATAGTGATATACCCATTTTCCACACTCCCCCACTAAAGAAGACGAAATGCGAAACGTTACGCTGTCCCTATTGTCGTTTGCGTTGGGAGCATTCTGCATGTTGTTACTTGGAAACCATACATCTACGTTCGCGCAAAGCCCTTTCTCTTGCAACGAGTGCGTTCCAGTCGTACCTCCATTCGGGAACATGGTCATGGCTGACTCTATTTTTACCGGAGGCCGATATAAGGTAGATGGCGTTGCCTGTAGAGGATGCTCATTCAAGAATGTAACATTCGAATATGGTGGAGGAGAATTTCTTTTTGCAAATATTAGCATGTCGCTTCCAGTGCAAATTGATCTAAAAGGAAGCGGCAAAAAATACTGCAATATTTCTTAACCAATTCGGCCTTATAGGCTGTCCAGTTAAGAAAGCGCCTGATAACGAAAGGCCCAGAAGCTTAGAAGCAAGATTCGCGGTAAACGGTGATTTCAGCATCGTTTCGTCTCCTAAATAAATATCAACTATTGTTTCTCTAGAGCAGGAATCCAAGGCCGCGTGAATTACTTATTTCCCTTTTCTGATGAAATACGGACAAAAGCACAAGGAACGTTGCTGGAACGACACGCATCATAGATAAGGGTCATCGTGAGGACGGCACTTGCGTACTGGGGGCCATCAAAAATCTTTATCTGAAGAGGCTGTCCACCCGTATCAAAATTGTTGTGGGCTATAGAGGACGGTCTCTTGCCTTCGAATACTAGGGTGACATTTCGGAAAGTACAATCTTCAAAATATTTACCGTCGAGAACCACTTCCTGGTTGGAAAAGGATTTAAATAGCACGTGCTCTAACTTACTGGTATCCGGCTCGTAAAAAGATTCCGCTGAATAATGTTCGTAATAGTAGTTAAAGCCCATTGCAGACCACGTGAGAAGCATTAAAGATTCCCATAGCCAGCATGGGCCAATATCTCCGATATTTATGTGGCAACAGAACAGAATATTGCGGCGACAAAACGAGATTTTTGCTCGCGAGGAAGGTGTGGAATTGGCCGCTGAAAGCGCTGGATTTAAGCAGCGCGGTCACTACTCCAATGATGACCGCGACGATCAGCTCGGGACTCACTTGGGCACCTCTGGACCGAGAGAATACCCTTACTTACAGGCCGTGTCTTCATTTGCCCTACCCCTTTAAGACAGCTGAACCAAAATGAGTCACTACCTGAGTCCGGGCTAGTTTGACGGTAAATTCCTGGACGCATATACTGAAATTTCCAGCTGAATTGGACACCTAGGAGCGAATGCGATGGAACAACCAGTCATTTTAAGCGCCGTGCGCACGCCGATTGGGAAGTTTATGGGAGGGCTGGCGCCGCTTTCGGCTCCAGAACTTGGCTCAAAAGTTGTGGCTGAGGCGGTGCGGCGGGCGGGAATCGAGCCGAACCAAGTGGACGAAGCCATCATGGGCAATGTGGTTCAGGCTGGGCTTGGACAAAATCCGGCGCGACAGGCGGCCTTGCGCGGCGGGCTGGATTCGCGTGTTGCTGCGATGACGATCAACAAAGTTTGCGGCTCGGGACTGAAAGCGGTGGCGCTAGCTTCGCAGGCGGTGCAACTTGGCGAATCCGAAGTGGTGATGGCGGGCGGGATGGAGTCGATGTCGAACTGCCCGTATTTATTGAAGGGCGCGCGCACCGGATTCCGGCTTGGCAATCAGGAAATTTTTGACTCGATGATTACCGACGGCTTATGGGACGTTTACGAGAATTTCCACATGGGTGTTACCGGCGAGTTGGTTGCGGAGAAGTACGGTATTACGCGACAGGAACAGGACCAATTTGCTTTTGATAGCCATCGCAAGGCGGTGCGGGCGATAAAATCGTGTTTTTTTGGCGAGCAGATCGTGCCGGTGGAGATTCCGCAGAAGAAAGGTGCGCCCGTCATTATCAAGACGGATGAATCGCCGCGTGAAGATACTTCGCTGGAGGCCCTTGCGAAACTTAAGCCAGCGTTTAAGAAGGATGGCACAGTGACGGCGGGTAATGCTCCGGGGACGAATGACGGGGCGGCCGCGGTGATTGTTACGAGCGAAAAGAACGCGGCTCGTTTGGGGAAGACGCCGATGGCGCGAATTGTGGCGCAGGCGGTAAGCGGCGTTGAACCGAAATGGGTGATGATGGCGCCGGTGGACGCGGTGGAAAAGCTGCTGAAGAAAACCGGTTGGGATCGCGACAAAGATGTGGACCTCTATGAATTGAACGAAGCGTTCGCCGTGGCTGCTATCGCTGTGACGCGGGTGCTGAAACTGAATCCTGAAAAAGTAAATGTGAATGGCGGAGCGGTGGCGCTGGGGCATCCCATTGGCGCGTCCGGGGCGCGTGTTCTGATCACTCTGCTTTATGAATTGCAGCGTCGAAATTTGAAGCGCGGAATTGCGGCTCTGTGCCTGGGCGGGGGCAACGCTGTGGCTCTGGCCATTGAGCGTTACTAATTTGGCGCGAATCAAATGGATCGATAGAAAGTTCGATTTTGGTTTTCCGGCCGAGCTTTATCCTGAGCTAACCGAGCGCTTCAGGGGAACCCCGGCGCGCATCGAGGACCGCATAAAAAACCTACCGTCTGCCATCGTGGCGCGGCAAGATGGTGGTAGTTGGTCGATTCAGGAGAACATCGGACATCTTTTGGATCTCGAAGAGCTCTTCGCGTGGCGTCTCGATGATTACGATGCCAATCTTCGGTTGTTGCGCCCGGCCGACATGACGAACCGCAAGACTCACGAAGCTCTGTATAACAAACGACCAATTGAGAATATCCTGAAGGAGTTCCGGTTGGCGCGCGCGGGCAACGTTCAACGTCTCGAAGAGTACGATTCTTCTTATTTTTCTCGCAGCGCCATGCATCCACGGTTGAACAAGCCCATGCGAGTTGTGGACATGATTTATTTTCAGGTCGAGCACGATGATTTTCATCTCGCACGTATTTCGGAGTTGCTACGACAATTTGATTCGGCCTAGCTCTTCGATGGAGAGCTAGGGGGGGATTGTGTTTTGCTCACGCTGCAAATCCGAGTACCGAGATGGAATAACACATTGTTCAGATTGCAATCTTCCCCTGGTCGGTTCACTCGATACCGTGGAGCAGCCGGATCAACCAGTGGGTCCCGCGATCGCGTGGCGAGGTAACGATCCGGTTGATTTCAGCCGCGCGTTAGCCGCTTTGAAAGCTAACGAAATTCAGAGCTATCAAATCACCGAGCACGATAATCTTCCTTATCTCACTGCTTTTCAGCCGCGTTATGGAATTTTTGTGCGGCGAGATGATGTTGCGCGGGCGGAAAAAGCGATTCGGGAAGCGCTCGCGGGCAAACGATCCGAATAATCCCTAGGCCGCTTGAACCTCGCAGGCCTACAGCCGTGTTTTGCTTCCGCCGGAATGCGACGCTTGCGTAGCCCCGAGTGCTAGACCAATCGCGATTGCTGCGCTTTCCTTAGGCGCTGGGCTTCCGTTATGATCGGACTCCTATGTCAACGGACAATATAAAAACTGTGGGCGTGTTGGGCGCCGGCACGATGGGGAATGGAATTGCGCATGTGTTTGCGCGGGCAGGGTATCGTGTGATTCTGCGCGATGTGGAGAAGCGCTTTCTCGATCGCGGGCTTGAGATAATTGGCAAGAATCTCGATCGTGAAGTGAAGCGCGGGAAAATTTCGGAAGCCGACAAGCCGGCTGTGTTGGAGCGAATCGAGCCGACGACCGAGGTGGGCGCGCTTGCTGCCGCGGATTTCGCCGTGGAAGCAGTTCCGGAACAGCGGGAGCTGAAATTGCGGGTGCTGAAGGATGTGGATGCGGTGCTGAAGCCAGGCGTGATTTTGGCTAGCAACACCTCTTCCATTTCGATTACGGAGCTTGGTGCGCAAACCAGCCGGCCGGAGCGTTTCATTGGCATGCACTTTATGAATCCGGTGCCGATGATGGTGCTGGTGGAAGTGATCCGCGGATTGGCTACCAGCGACGAAACTTTTCAGACCACAATGGCGCTTTGCGAAAAGCTCGAAAAGAAGCCTGTGGCGGTGAACGACGCGCCGGGCTTCGTCTCCAATCGCGTGCTGATGCCGCTGATTAATGAGGCGGCGTTTTGCGTGATGGAAGGCGTGGCGACTCCGGAAGCTGTGGATGCGGTGATGAAGTTGGGGATGAACCATCCCATGGGGCCGCTGGAATTGGCCGATTTTATTGGGCTGGATGTTTGCATCGATATTCTCGAAGTGCTCTCGAAAGGATTTGGCGATCCGAAGTATCGCGCCTGTCCGCTGCTGAAGAAATATGTGGCCGCCGGGTGGCTGGGTCGCAAATCCGGACGCGGTTTTTACAAATATTCATAGTCCATAGTTTCTCCTGCCTCGCTGACTTGCGCTCACAACTCAGATTTCTGCGCGTCTAAGGGCCAAGGGTCGTGGGTGCCTGGATGTGTCATGGCATCGGAGTCCTAATGAAAAATATTCTTCGCCCAGGCTTGATACTCGCATGGCTGTGTGCGTGCGGTCCGCTATATGCGTTTCAAGTGGGCACAACCGACTTTACGAAAGGTGTCACAAAGGTTCTTCCTGTACGCGATAACGTCACCGTGGTACAAATTCGCACGCCGCAAGATCTGAGTAACATCGTGGTGCTCGCTGGACCTGAAGGTTATTTGCTGGTGGATCATCCGGAGCCTGCTGCGAACCCGGCAATACAAAGGGCGCTGGATGATTTGGGAAAACGGCCGGTAAAGTTTCTTTTGAACACTCATTGGCACTACGATCACGTGGGCGGCAACGAAATTTACGGGCCCGATGCAGTGATCGTGGCCCACGAAAACGTGCGAAAGCGCCTGATGACGAAGCAGACTCCGTTTTGGTCACCGACGCCCATTGGCCCGTATCCCGAGCGCGCCTGGCCGCGCATCACGTTTCGAGACATGGTTACGATTCACTTTGCGGACGAAGATATTGAAATGGATCATTACGCCAACGGGCACACGGATACCGACTCGGTAGTTTATTTCGCGCGCGCGAATGTGGTGGATGTTGGCGACATTTACGATGGAAAGGGCAGTTACGCGGGCGGTGCTGATATGGAGGGAATCGCGCGCTCTCTTTCGACAGTTCTCGAACGGATCAACGACCATACGGTGATCATCACGGGTCACAGTGAAATGTCAAATCGCCGCGAGCTTGCGGAATATCTCCCACTTTTGAACCAAACTATCGCGTTTGTGCGCCAGCAAATTGCTGCAGGGAAAAGCGAGAAGGAAGTGGCGGATGCGGGCTTGCCTGAGATATGGAAACCGTGGTTCGCTCCGCATGCGGTTCCTGGCGGCCACGACTTCATGCGGCAAATCTACGCAACGCTGGCCCACACCAGCAAACTCGATCAATAGTCTTGAGCTGCGCGAGACCTGGACGGAGAAGAACGCCAGGGAACGAATGTTTCTTGCCGTAGTAATGCTCGCGGGACTTCTCTGAGCGCCCTCACCTCAGCCTGCTCACGCTGATGCTGATAGTGCGCAAGCGGAATCGCTGGCTATTCACCAAGCGGACCGCCGCGCGCATTTTCATGGCGATGTGAATGCGCTAGTGGCAGCTCTTCCGCCGGATTTCAGACACATTTCAGTGCGTGACGGAAAGATAGAGACGCAATCGTCAGATGATTTGCGCACACAGTTCACGAACTATTTTCAGGGCGCGGAGTTTTCCGCTTGGGATGATCTGGAACCCTCCATCATCCATGTTTCCCCAGATGGACAAATGGGCTGGAGGGTTGTTCGCGTGAGGATCGCATATCCAAAGACGGACTCGGCGGGAAAGAAAACGCGGGAGCGATCAGCGATCGCCTGGATGTCGGTTTATGAAAAGCAGGAGGGGAAATGGCTTCCCATGGCCAATGCTTCGACCTTCCTCCCCCTAGACGGTGCCCCTTGAGAGCAGCCCCGAGTTGACGCCCCCATGAGTTCCGAAAAAAAGACCTTTTGCTTTTTGTTCGCCTAGTGCTATGATGTGCTTCAGAAAGCACGATTGGGGGGTAAGCATACTTGGTAGTACACTTAGCGCGCCTCTCTCCCAGGAAAGAATTAAAAACAAAAATCCCTCTCGAGGTCTACATGAACGACGAAAAAACCAAGAATCTGGATTTGGCCATTTCGCAGATTGAAAAACAGTATGGCAAGGGTTCGATCATGCGCCTTGGGAACAAGGATGTGTTGGTGCCGGTGAACGTAATTCCGACAGGATCCATTTCAATTGACGCCGCGCTGGGTGTCGGCGGTTTCCCGCGCGGGCGCGTGATAGAAGTGTACGGACCGGAGTCTGGCGGCAAGACCACGCTCACGCTGCACGTGATTGCGGAAGCACAGCGGCTGGGGGGACAGGCAGCGTTCATCGACGCAGAGCATGCGCTAGATCCGTCGTATGCGCGAAAATTGGGAGTCGATGTAGACAATCTTCTGGTATCGCAGCCGGATAACGGAGAGCAGGCGCTGGAAATTGCGGAAGCGCTGATTCGCTCGAATGCGGTGGACATTATTGTTGTGGATTCGGTTGCTGCATTGGTTCCGCGCGCTGAATTAGAAGGCGATATGGGCGATGCACAGATGGGGCTGCAGGCGCGGCTAATGTCGCAGGCATTGCGGAAGCTGACAGCAATCGTGTCGAAATCGAAGACTTGCCTGATTTTTATCAACCAGATTCGCGAGAAGATTGGCGTGATGTTTGGCAATCCGGAAACAACCACTGGCGGGCGCGCGCTGAAATTCTACTCCTCAATTCGCGTTGATATACGACGCATACAATCGATTAAGGAAGGGGACCGCGTGGTAGGTTCGCGCACTCGCGCCAAGATCGTTAAGAACAAGGTCGCTGCGCCTTTCCGCGAGGCCGAGTTCGACATCATTTACGGTGAGGGAGTTTCGCGCGAAGCCGACTTGATCGATTTGGGCGTGGCCAAGGGGCTGCTCGAAAAGTCAGGGACATGGATCTCCTATAAGAACGAGCGACTGGGGCAAGGTCGCGACAATGCGCGGTTGTTCCTGAAAGAAAATAAGGATATTCGCGCGAAGATCGAACACGACCTGCGAAAACAGCTGGGGTTACTCTCAAATCTGGCTGTGGTCGAAGATAAACCTGCGGCGGCCGCTGAAGCTCCGAAACAGGCAGCTAAGGCGGTGGCGGCCGCTCAAGGTCGAGCCGCCCGCTAAAGCCACCACGACCGAAGAAGCACATCGCATAAAATGCTGGTACTCTAGACCAGCG
Organism: uncultured Acidobacteriota bacterium; assembly: GCA_963714785.1. Classification (GTDB taxonomy): domain Bacteria; phylum Acidobacteriota; class Terriglobia; order Acidiferrales; family UBA7541; genus Palsa-295. Next base: position 71,573 of record CAVQQE010000008.1, on the reverse strand, counting down.
TGCTTAACAGGAAAGCTGTCCTCCTTTACAGTTGCGCAAGCCTGTAACATTTCCTTAAACTACGGTCACAGCCTGAGTTGAGGCGTTTACGGGCCAACATAATTCAAATGCGCAGCAAACCAGTCCACTACCAAGCGGTCTCGATATTTTGTCTCTTTCTAGCAGGCGCCCTGGGAGTTGCCTTCGGGGCTACACCTACTACTCGCACGCATCATAAGAAGAGCGGCACACCTAGCTACGCTGACCCAGGAAAAGGCGACGCGGTGGAATATGACGACCCCGTGGTCCGTCAGATCGCGCTGGACGCTTTAGGTCATGCGAATGGTTCGGTACTGGCAATGGATCCAAGCACCGGGCGAATCCTTACAATCGTTAATCAAAAAATGGCTTTTTCCTCTGGATTTGAGCCCTGCTCGACGATAAAGCCAGTGATTGCTCTGGCCGGTTTGGAAGAAGGCGTCATCACTCGCGACACGATGCTCAAGGTCGGCCGGCGGCGCTACATGGACCTTACCGAAGCGATGGCGCATTCCAATAACACTTATTTTGAAGAGGTAGGTACGCGATTGGGATTCGAACGCGTTACAAAGTACGCGACGCTTCTGGGGCTAGGTTCTCGGGCAGGCTACAATATACGCGAAGAGCAGCCAGGCTTGCTCCCAGCGCGAATTCCGGTGTATGGAGGTGTGGCTCGGATGTCGAGCTTCGGCGAGGGCATACGCATCACCCCACTGCAGCTCGCGTCGTTGGTTTCTACATTGGCGAATGGCGGAACACAGTACTACCTCCAATATCCGCGAACAGAACAGGATCGGCAGAATTTTCAGCCTCGCATTAAACAGCAGCTTGATATTGGTCCGCTGCTGCCGGATTTGCGCGAAGGCATGCTGGCCGCAGTGATGTACGGCACGGCGAAACAAAGCTACGATCCTGACGGAGAACAAGCGCTGGGGAAAACCGGGACTTGCAACGACGAATCGCTCGGCGGCCGTCTCGGCTGGTTTGTTTCTTACGCGGATCAAGCGCATCCGAAGATCGTGTTGGTAGTGCTTATTCGTGGCGGAAGCCGGGCTATTAGTGGACCTCACGCATCGGAAATTGCGGGCCGAATCTATCATGGCTTGCGCGAAAGAAATTACTTCGCTGAATCCATTCATCATCCGACATACGCAACCTTCGCAGTTGGTTCGCAATAGCTGCAGAGTTTTACACCTGCTAGAATTCCGCGACTTTTAACACACCGCAGGGTTTACTGCCCTGTAGCAGAACGGAGCATTTGTCCTTTTCGGTTGGAGCAACGTTGCGCTAAGCTTCGTGACCTAGATGATTAAGGCGGTTTCGAAATATGGGCAAGTTTGGAAAAATTCTTTTTTGGTTCGCTCTTATCGCGCTTAGCACGGTCTTTATCGCCACGTCCTATTATGTCCGGAGGTCGGCCGAGGGCGAAATTTCCGTGCAGGCCTCTTCCGCACGCGAAGAAGCCCAGCGAATTCAGGAACAGGTCGTTCTTTACAGCGCACGTCTAGTTCCGGCCGGACTTCCATTTCAAATGTTACTGCGTGCTGTGGGCATCGATGCAGAGACCGCTGGGCGACTAGCAGCTTCCGCCCAGTCTGTATTTGACCTGCGGCATTTGCGCGCGGGAAATCGTTTGGATGTGGGGCGTTCGGTTCTGGGGGAACTACGATCAGTTCGCTACAGAATCGATACGGATCGAGTGCTGTCCATCGCCCCTCAAGGAAACGAAGTTCACTCAGAAATTCAGACCATACCTTCCGAAACGGAAACCATAGGGGTGATGGGCGAAGTCCACGGCTCGCTTTTCGAAGCAGTCATCAACGCGGGCGAAAAGCCCGAGCTCGCCATGCGCCTGGCGCAGATTTTCGGGTGGGATTTGGATTTCTATACAGATCCGCGGCCGGGTGACACGTTTCGAGTGGTGGTCGAGAAGAAAGTGCTTTCGAATGGCGAACTTCTTTCGTACGGACGAATTCTCGCCGCTGAATATAAAAACGCCGGGCATCTGTATGGCGCGGTGCTTTTCCATGACGTTTCAGGCGCACCCGCTTATTTCACTCCCGAAGGGAAGTCGATGAAGAAGGCGTTTTTGCATTCGCCGCTGAAGTTTGCCGCGCCTATTACTTCTCATTTCAGCGAACACCGTTTCCATCCGATCCTGAAAGAATACCGACCACATCTGGGGATTGATTACGCGGCGCCTACGGGCACTCCGGTACAGACGATTGGCGAAGGACGCGTGGTTTTCGCCGGACCAAAGGGTGGGGCGGGCAATCTGGTTCAGATCCAGCACATCAATGGATACACCACTTACTACATGCATTTATCGCGAGTGTTGGTCCGGTCGGGTCAGCATGTGGAGCAAGGACAAAGCATTGGACTAGTTGGAATGACCGGGCTAGCTACCGGGCCGCATCTTGATTTCCGAATACAGCGCCAGGGACAATTCTTGAACTTCGAGCGCCTTCCCTTGCCGCCGTCGGATCCGGTTGCCAAACGGGATTGGAACGAATTCGCGGTCTTACGGGATCGCGCGCTTGCTTTGATGCCAACGAAATTGTCGCAGCCGAACACGACTCTTGCGAAGAATTCTTCGTCATTTCCGTCGGCACAACCTGAGACCAACCCATAGCTTCGAGTTTATCCGCGTGGCTTCTGCGCAGAGCACAAAAAAGAAATCGGCGCGGCCGAAATCATGCAGCGGCGCCGATTCAGTTTTCAGAAGCAGTTGATTGTTATTTCTTGACCGTTGGCCCCGCGGCGAAGAATTCGGCAAACGCTTGTCCATTTGGAGTTCCCAGCCCGGTGACATTATCCCAGCCTGTTTTGGTTTTGAGCGACGAGTCTGTACCGAAGGTGACGATATCCCACTCGTCATCAGCAGGGCTGTTATAGATCCCACTGTAGAACTTTGTAGTGCCGTCCAACGGTGCAGCAAGGGCCGCCGCAGAGTAGTGGTGGAACCCGGTCGAGTCCTGGATGATGCCCGTCGGGTTAGTGGTGGAGCCTACCGGCACGACGTCGGTGATAGTACTTGCGGGCATGCTGTAAAGGTAAGGGGCAGCTTGTCCGAGCGGTACGCCGGCTTCCTGGTTGGCGATAGCCCAGATAGCAGAGAACATCGGAGTAGCCAAGCTGGTGCCACCGTAAACCGCCACGGCCTCACCCGTTCCGTCAAACAATACGATCTCTGCTCCGGTGTAGGGATCGGCCAGCCAAGAAATATCCGGGAGTGAACGCCACTTTCCCGAAACCTTTTTCTGGAAACTCGGCTTGGAAAAGAAGCCGCTAGCGCCGCCGCCGGATCCGAAATAGAAACCAAAATTCAGCGGAGGATCTGCGACGTAGCCGCCAGCGAACGGAGGAGCAACGATACCGGTAATGTTGGTTCCCCAACCGCTTTGCCATGCCAAGGTGTTGTCGGAATTCGTTGCCAAGCTGACCCCGCCAACGCCGGTGGCGTATGGTGAGTCAGCAGGCGTGCTGATCGTCGGCGGAATCCCGTACACCGTGTCGTCGCCATAGTCGCCGGTTCCATAGTTTGTGGATATTCCGGAAACGGCAGCGAGCTCTGAGACCAAGCTATTTTGTTCCAGTGTCACCGGGGATACCAGGGACTCTGGAGCGCCATAGCTGCCGGAGATGACGTTGCCAAGGCCATAGGTGATCGCGTACACAGTCGCGTTGTTGACGTCTGCGAAGCTAGCAGAGGGCGGGACCAACAAGATAATGTTAGCTCCCGGCGCGATTGCGTGGGACCACTCAACATCCAGGTTAATTTCAGGATCGATACCGCCGCAATTGCAATTGTAGGGGTAGTAGATAATGTTGAAGTTCGACGGTGTAAGAGGAGGCAAACCGTTCAGGCTGCTGAACACGTTTGCGTCCGCGGTGATGTAGGGAGAACCGTCCCAATCGATAATTACGATTGTCTGACCCTCACCCTGGAAGCCCTCGCGATAGAGGCCGTTAAGATTGTAAGCAGTTCGAACTTCTGCTGGATCGTATCCACAGGGGGGCAAACTTCCGAGACCGCCGCCATTCACCGGCTGCCCGTAGGTGTTGCCGGTGTAGGTAGCGAAAGGCAATGCTCCCCCGGTGGTAAATACATCGGTTGCGGTGCCAGGAAAGCACTGCCCGGAATAGAAGATTCCGTCCGAAGTTACGCCGCTAAGTTTTGTAGCGAGCGATGTTGGGTTACTAGATTTGAATCCACTGGTTACCTGCGCAATCGGGTGGGTAGCTGTATAGTCATCTAAGCCGTACACCGCGGCGACGACGGCGGCGGCAGGTCCTTCAATCGTGGGATTGCCGACGTTGCCGCGATGGGTCTCAGAACCGACCGTGAACTGGTCAATCTGTACAGAAAAGGCCTTTTGGACTTCCGCTACAGTTCCCTCTGCAGTGATCGAGAAATTTGCAGGGCCTACATTCCTAACTTTCAAGTTGTGCTCGATCAAAAACTGCTTTGCGACACCCAGGTCCGCTTCCGTTGGTGCGAATTGAGATATCAGTTGGGCTGGTTTTAGCCACTGATGGTAAGTCGGCGAGTTCTTGTCATAAAGCTGTTCTGCCAGGGTATCGAGAGCGGCTCGATTGTGGGGCTGAAGCCATAAGGTGACGCTAATTGTTGTGGATGCTGGTTCTGGGCCGATATTCTTTCCCGTTGCGACAAATCCCGGCGTGTTGCCTGCGATTACCTGGCTCGCAACTGACTGGCTCGCTGACTGAGCAGCCGCACCGCCAGCCAATAAGAAGGCCGCTGTTAGCGCCGCCAGGAAAACTGCGCAAAATCGTACAGTCCACAACTTGCCCAGACGTTGCGAAAGTGCGTCCGCCTTCCTGTCCTTCATGGATTATCTCCTTTAGAAACGTCCAAACTAGTTTTGGAATCTGCGCTGAGCTCGGCTGGGTGTTCTACGCACGCTCCGCGGTACGTACTTGGCGGACGTCAATGGCTGAGGACCGACCGAGTGGGACTCGTAATATAGCGAACGGTGAAAGAAGTCAAGAGAATCTGAGGAGATCTCGGAGTGATGCAGATAAGAAATTCTGATTTCGTGACGAGCGGCTGTGACTACGCAAAAAATTACCCAAAAGAAACAAAACTACGCTTTTAGTTCCCAAGTGTCGCCCGAACGAAGGAGTTTCGCCAAGTCCCCTTTGCCGCGCTTGGCCTGGACCTCGCGAATTTGATCGTTAATCAGGTCTTCATAGCGAGGGACCTGGTCCCAGGAGCGGAGGACACCGATGGGAGTAGGGAAGCCGGGACGCTGCTCCATGTGCGCAAGTAGGAAAGCGTATGCCGCGCGAGGGTGCTTCTCGTCGTGGACGAGCAGGTCTTCTTCGGTGATGCCGTTGCCCAGTTGAACTACCTCAAGGTCCAGACCGTTCAGGCGAATGCCCTTGTCGCGATTCTTCCCAAAAATTAGAGGTTTGCCATGTTCAAGCTGAACGATGTTTTCACTGCGCGCGTCTTTTTCGGTAACGGTTTCCCACGCGCCGTCATTGAAGATATTGCAATTCTGCAGAATCTCGACGTACGCGGAACCTTTGTGCGCCGCTGCCTTCCTCAAAACATCCTTCAGGTGCTGTTGAAATACGTCCACAGAACGGGCGACAAAGGTAGCTTCCGATCCGATGGCAAGAGAGATTGGGTTGAATGGGCGATCGGTGGTGCCGAAGGGCGTGGATTTAGTTTTCTTGCCGACTTCGGAAGTTGGCGAATACTGACCTTTAGTGAGCCCGTAGATCTTGTTGTTGAAGAGAAGAACTTTCAGGCCGACGTTGCGCCGAAGCATATGAATCGTATGGTTCCCGCCAATGGAAAGCGAATCACCATCACCAGTGGCGACCCATACTTCGAGGTCGGGACGAACGATCTTCAAGCCTGTTGCGATGGCGGGCGCCCGTCCATGGATAGTGTGGAAGCCAAAAGTGTTCATGTAGTACGGAAACCGGCTAGAGCAGCCAATTCCAGAAATGATTACGAACTTTTCGCGAGGAATGCCGAGGTCAGCAAATACCATTTGCACGGCCGAGAGGATTGCGTAATCACCGCATCCTGGGCACCAGCGAATTTCTTGGTCAGTTTGGAAATCCTTTTTTGTGTAGACCGGCAATGTGGCGGTGGTCATAGCGGCTCTCCTGCCTGCTCATCGGCGTCATCTTCGACCGCTAGGGATGGAGTCAAGCCAAGCATTTCTTCGATCTTTTGTTCTATCTCTGAAGTCTTAAAGGGCTTGCCCTGAATTTTGTTATAGCCTTGCGCGTCTACCAGGTATTTTGCGCGAAGAATCATCAACAGCTGGCCCATATTCATCTCTGGTACGAGCACTTTCTTGTAACGGCTGATGACTTCCCCGAGATCACGCGGCAGCGGGTTCAAGTGGCGCAGATGGACATGTCCGATGCGACGGCCTTTCTCTCGCTGAGCATTTAACGCGGCGGTAATCGGGCCGTGCGTGGAGCCCCACGCGATAATCAGCAAATCGCCTGACTGATCCCCTTCCGGAATCACCGGAGGGATATCGTTTGCGACGGACTCAACTTTTGCGGCACGCAATCGCACCATGTGCTCATGGTTTAGCGGTTCATAGTTGATATTGCCGGTAACATCCTGTTTTTCGATTCCGCCGATGCGATGTTCCAATCCGGGAGTTCCCGGAATGGCCCAGGGCCGAGAAAGAGTGACTGGGTCGCGGCGGTATGGCAAAAAGCCTTCCGGGTTTGTTTCGAAGTGCACGGGAATTTCGGGCAATTCTTCGATGCTGGGAACTTTCCAAGGCTCCGCGCCGTTGGCGAGATATCCGTCGGACAAAACGATAACGGGAACCATGTGCTTGATCGCGATTCGGCTGGCTTCGAGGGCAATCCAAAAACAATCGCCTGGGGAAGAGGGAGCGACAACTGGAATGGGAGCTTCCGAGTTTCGTCCAAACAGAGCTTGCAGCAAATCTGCTTGCTCGGTCTTGGTGGGAAGGCCGGTGGACGGGCCGCCGCGTTGAATGTCGCAAATGACCAAAGGTAGTTCAACGGCTACGGCCAAGCCCAGTGCTTCGGTTTTGAGCGCCATGCCCGGACCGGAGGTCGATGTGATGCCCAGAGCTCCGGCATACGCTGCTCCGATGGCGGAAGTGATGGCGGCGATTTCATCTTCAGCCTGAAACGTGATTACGCCGAAATCTTTGTACATCGAGAGTTCGTGCAAAATATCCGAAGCGGGCGTAATCGGGTAAGAGCCCAAGAATAGCGGTATACCCGCCTTTTGCGAGGCGGCCACGAAGCCTAAAGCCAGCGCAGCATTTCCGCTGATATTGCGGTACACGCCCGGATCAAGTTTTGCTGGCGGAATTTCGTAGCTGATTTGAAATGCTTCGGTGGCTTCACAGTAGCTGTAACCCGCTTGCATAGCGAGCTTGTTGGCTTGGACTAATTGCTGCTTATTTTTGAATTTCTCCTGCAACCAACCGTGCGTGGGCTCCATGGAACGGTTGTAGAGCCAGTAGCACATTCCCAGCGCAAAGAAGTTCTTGCAGCGATCCATGCTCTTGGCGTCGAGTCCCAAGTCTTTTAGGGCCGCACGGGTCATTTTTGTAAGTTCAACGGCGAAGAGGCGGTAACCATCAAGGGAGTGATCTTCCAGCGGGTTCGTCACAATCTGCGCTTTGCGCAGATCGTTTTCCTTGAAGCTATCGAGGTTGACGATCAAGATTCCATTCGTCTTGAGGTCGGGCAAATTCATTTTCAACGCGGCGGGGTTCATAGCTACCAGAACGTCCACCGAATCGCCGGGAGTGTAAACATCGCTGGATGAGAAATGCACCTGGAAACCGCTGACGCCAGGCAGCGTTCCGGCCGGGGCGCGGATTTCGGCAGGGTAGTCCGGGAAGGTTGCCAGGTCATTGCCGTAGAGGGCGACCGTGTTGGTGAACTGGCTTCCGGTAATCTGCATGCCGTCGCCTGAATCGCCACAAAACCTGATTACCGCCTGATCGATCACCTCACGCTTGCGTTTGGGAAGCTCGATCGTCGTCAATGGCATAGTCTAGAACCCCATCCTTATAAAGGCGCAGAGATAGAAAACCTTAGTTTTGTGCCAACATTGTTCATGCGGAATAGGAAACCTGTTGTTACACAGAAAAGCGTAGCACAAGGAGGGTAACAGGAAAACGGAATTTGAGACGCGGTCATTACGCTTCGGACATAGTAGGATGCCCAGCCTGCATGGCACGTTGTCTGACGAATTCTCCGGCTAAATCGTCTAGTGGTGAGAAGGCTGATCACCCTTCCTATGCAAACCAGTAGGAGGACGGCAATTTAAGAGCTCACTCCTTCGCAAAAGTGAGGGAATTTTTTGGCGGTCCCGCTATCAGCCTTAAACATCGAGACCGATCGAGCGCATAAGTTGCAACGCATTGCTGGTTTGAACGATTCCGTGGCTCAAATGATGATCGAATCGCAATTTGCCATCTTCCAGGTGATCCTCAAAGTGAAAATTCGCGCCGATGGAGGCCAGGTCGATAGCGATATCGGTGAGAGCAAGATCGTGGGTGGTAAGCAATCCAATAGCTCCTCGCTTCAGCAAATTCCTGACCACGGCTTCGGCGCCGATACGACGGTCATGCGAGTTTGTTCCTTGGAGTAATTCGTCGAGCAAGAAAAGGACAGCCATCGGTCCCTCGGTCAGATCTGAGATAACTTTCAGACGCGTGATTTCGGCGTAGAAGCGGGAGATTCCGCCCTGTAGCGAATCAAGTACACAAACGGAAGCGCCCACGGCGAGTGGAGAAAGCCGGAGCTTGTGCGCGCGAACTGGTGCGCCGCACTGAGCAAGAACCGCGTTGATTCCGACCGAGCGGATGAAAGTGCTCTTCCCGGCCATGTTGGGGCCGCTGATAATAATGAGCCGCAGATTTCGTCCCAGTGTCAGATCGTTTCGGACAGCGCGATCTTCGGGGATCAGCGGATGCGCGAGGCCTTCGGCCTCGAAAAGAGGGGATTCATCGGTGAAGACTGGAAAAACATCTAAAGGATGCTCGTAGGCATAGCCTGCGAGATCTAAAAGGGATTCGATTTCACCCAAGGCTGCGAGCCAATCACGGATAGCTGTGCCGAACTTCCGTCGCCAGGCTTCGATGCTAAGTGTCCATTGCAAACTCCAAAACACGAATGGATCGATAGCTTGCAAGGCGAGATGGCGTCGCGAGACCAGGAAATCCATGCGACGATTCAAGGCGGCGATAGAGCTTGAGGCGACTACGCCGTCGCGCTGAAGTATGGTGTGAAGGGCCTTCAGTTTCGGCGCCGCGAAAGATTCGCGTTCAACGCGCGCAAGGACTTGCGAAAGCAATTTTAGGTCTTTAGCAGCTTGTTCAATTGCAGAAGCGCTCTTCGATGTGCGTTCGCGAAACTTCAACCCTACTGCGAGGTTCACGACGGAAATCAGGAAAGTAGGGTATCGAATACTAAAAACGGACCACGCAACTAAACTGCAAATCCAGAGAACAGCGAGCACAGGCAAAACTATTTGCAGTAGTCCGGGGGTGAGTGTTGGAGAATCTTCTCCCCATGCGACCAATGCTTCCGGTTGAACGCCGGAGCGGAAATCCTTCCCCAAAACAGAGAGGTCTTCGCGCATGTCAACACCTGTCCTCAATTCAGTGAGGGCGTCATTGCGCAGCTGAACCTCTTGTGGCGCAGCAGGGACCAACAGCCAGTTTGCCAAAGTTTCCTCGCCCGCTCGCGTCCGCGCAGTGCAAAGCAATTCGAATAGTGATCCGGTGCCAAAGATATCCAGATCACGGGCGTAGGGATGCGAAGGGTCAGAGAAGCGATCGCCCGTTTCTCCTGTGCCCATCCACCTGTTGCCGAGGCGCGCCAGTCCGCGTTCGTAAAATGCGATCCTGCGTGAACAAATGCGAATGGTGCGAATTACCCGTTCGTGAAAGATCGCGAAGAAAGTGAGGATGCCGAGAGGAAGCAGAACCCCATAGATCGCGCTGATCCTGGAGGTAAGAAGCCACGCAGCGGATATCAGCGAGATTGCGAGAAAAAGCAAAGTTGCGACTCCGAGCCTGGCGGAGGTTTGTTTGTAACGGGTCTCAGCTTCTCGCAGCGTATCGAGACGGCACTGGTATTCAGACTCCGGGTCCTGATGAGTTGTGGATGAATTGATTGCCATGGTCAAACTTATGAAAGCTGAGCGATAGAGAGGAACTTGTCAAGTTTATAGGGCAGGACAGGCTTTTACGCCGGGGAAAAGTACACTGACCTTAGGTAGTGGGTCAATTTGAAATCCCGCCCCGCCCGTTTGGCAACTCAATTGCCTTTAGGTATTTGGGCTTCGCCAATTCAAAAACCAAACGATCATGACGACCGCGAAGAAGCCAAAACCAAAATAAAAGACAAGAAAAGGGTGATGAGTCAGGAGAGCAACCAAGGCCGCGAGACTGAAAAGCCCACAACAGGCTGTTGCCAATACTGGCATACGTGGGTTCGGCCTGCCCATGCGCCGATCATAACCCGGAATCCGGGTAAATACCCCAGAAATGCATGCCCGCATCGAAACCTCCTATGGAGGAACTTAAATGGATGAGAAAAACCCCGACTTTGTCTGCTGGGCAGAGCCGCCTCGAACAGACGGTCCAAGAGCATACTGCATTAAGGATTTTGAGAATTATGTTCTTCGTCTGCGTCTAAAAGCGGAATTACCTGAAGATCGCTTCCTGAATACAGCGCAACAAAACCACATTTGCAAGTGAGTTCTTTCGGAATGAAATCTCTAAGCCAGCCGTTTATATCGTTTGTCGTTATGTGTCCGAGATTGAATCCGAACGTGCAATCAGGTTTTTGGCAATTTGCGACAATTACGTAATTTTTATCAGCCATGACGAAAATATTGGACGGCCCAAGACGCCAATAAGTTTCAAAACGGGGCTTGCCACAAACAATGAGACTTTTTCCCTCTCTGCGCAGGAGCGTAATCGGAAATAGCCTTACAGACTAGTTGTTTATGGAATACAACCTTTGCCAATTCATAAACTTCTGAACAAGAGGATTGATTGGCACCAAGGAAAACTAAGGATGTCGAAATGCTCGGCGAATTCTTGCGAGATGCGACGGTCTTGGTTCCGGTATTTTTCTTGTTGGAATTTGGGTTGAAGGGACAATTAACTTTTCCGTTTGTTATTGGAATACTGTCTTTCTCGTTGTTGCTCCTTATACTGGGGATCATCCGCGAGAAGTTGATCGAAAGACCGGACATTTGGTAAGAATGCCCGTACCAGAGGAAACCCCGCAAAGAATCCAAATTAGGGCAGCACCCAAGACTAGAATTCGACCACCTGTACCAAAAAATCGAAACTGACCCACTACCTGACCTTAAGTACTATTGACTTTCGCTTTTGATTCGCCCAAACTCGCTATGCTGGCGGCCATAAGGGGGTCGGATGACACTCACCAAGAGGCAGAAAGAAGTGCTGGATTATCTGGTCGGATTTCTCAACAAAAACGGCTATTCGCCGAGTTTCGAGGAAATCGCGAACTCGCTGAAGCTAACCTCGTTGGCGACGGTGCACAAACATCTCTCTACCCTCGAAAAGAAGGGCTTTATTCGCCGCGGCTACAACCAAAGCCGGTCAATCGAGGTGATGCAGCTCCCCAAGCCGATCCGCGAGCAGGTTCTAGAGCGCCACGTAGTTGAGTTGCCGCTGGCGGGACGCATCGCTGCTGGACGACCCCTAGAAGCGGTGGAAGAACACGAGACAATTTCGCTGGCCGACTTTGCCCGCGGGCAGAATACGTTTGTCTTGCAAGTGCAGGGCGAGTCGATGCGCGACGATCATATACTGGATGGAGATTTCATTGTTGTGGAGCAGACGCAAGTAGCCAACCCGGGCGAGATCGTTGTAGCGTTAGTAGGAGAAGATCAAGCGACGGTGAAACGGTTTTACCGAGAGCCGGGAGGCAAGATAAGGCTGCAACCTGCCAATTCTCAGATGGCTCCAATCATCGTTCAGGCTTCAGATGTGAAGATCCAGGGCCGCGTTGTCGGCGTGCTTCGTAAATACTAGTCTGCTAAAATTCTCTTTCTATGGGTCTTCCTCAACGGACGGAAGCGGCGCCGTTTTATTTCACCTACATTGATCGAATCAGCGACGACAACATTCTTGAAGCGATGAAAGCGCAGTTAGATGACACCGTCGGATTCCTTGCGGGCATCTCCGAGGAACGATCTGTTTATCGCTACGCCCCCGATAAATGGAGCATTCGCCAAGTAATGAATCACGTGAACGATACCGAGCGAGTGTTCGCGTTTCGCGCGATGTGGTTTGCGCGTGGTTTCAGTGATCCATTACCGAGCTTCGATCAGAATGTTGCATCGCATGCAGCTCAAGCAGACGAACATTCGTTGGCTAGTTATGCGCAGGAGTTCCGGAACGTTCGCGAAGCTACCCTATCGCTCTTTTGGAATTTACCCCTCGAAGCGTGGACACGCAGTGGGGTCGCCAGCGGGAATGCTGTGACGGTGAATGCGCTGGCCTACATAATCGCCGGGCACGTCGCGCACCATGTCACCATCCTGCGCGAGCGCTACTGGCCAGTAAGACGCGATTGATCAGTTTCAAATCGCGCTTGCAGTTTGCAATTCGCGGGCTTAATATCCACCCCCCAGCTTACAAGCACGCATTACCTCAAGAGACACAGCTGTACCATTTTGGATTTGGCTTACGAATTGAGTGGGGCTACATTGAGAAATCAGTCCTTATTATTGATAGTCCAGCAGCAAAAAGGGGCCAAGGAGGGTAAATGTGGGGAGACAAGAAAGCGGACACTCCGGCAAAGAGTCCGCTCCCGCCGCAACAACCACAGCAGCAACAGTCGCCAAAATCAACCGCGCCAGCCGACAGGCCGGCGTCATTTCCTGGGGAGGCTAAGACTATGGCACCTATCGATTCAACGTACCCTGCAACATCTTCATCATCATCGAGCGGTTTGGCGAGGCTCGGCGCAACGCTTCACGTTAAGGGCGAAATCACCGGCAACGAGGACCTGCATATAGACGGCACAGTAGAAGGGCTCGTGCAACTGGAAGACCGCAAACTGACGGTTGGGGCGAGCGCTAAGGTGACCGCAGACATCATCGCTCGGGAAGTGGTGGTTTACGGAAACGTAAAAGGGAATTTGCGAGCGCGCGATCGCATCGAGATTAAGAAGGACGGGTCGGTAGTGGGCGACCTGACGACCGCGCGAATCATGATCGAGGACGGAGCTTACTTTAAGGGCTCGATCGAGATTGACAAGACCGGGGACGCGGGCGACAACGATTCGAAAGCTGCCTACACGCGGAACGCTCGCAGCACAGCGGCAACGTCTTCGTCAGTTAGTTAGGCAGGGAGCAAACTGCGACGTGCTGGTCCGGCACGCGCAACGTGCGCGAATGTTTTCCGGTATTGCAGCAGGCCGCGCTTTGCGGCCCCGCTGCATTTCGTCTCGCGTCGGTAACAAAGGTCGCGAGTCGACCTGCTGTTTTCCTCTGTTACTTTCGTTGACAGAAATCGCTTCGTAATCTAAACTTGTGGTTTGCCTTTAGATGGAAAGGTGTGACTGGACTGATGCAGACGCATATACCAAAGGGCCGCGAGGCTGAAGAGCTTCAAGTTGGAAAGAACTGGTTCGTGCTGGATGCCGAGGGCGTAGTCCTCGGTCGACTTGCCACGCGAATTGCGCGCATGTTGATTGGTAAGGATAAGCCAAATTACACGCCTCAGCTCGATTGCGGCGATCATGTGGTTGTTATCAACGCAGAGCGCGTCAAGCTAACCGGAAACAAGATCGATCAGAAAATTTATCGTCACCATAGTGGTTTTCCCGGCGGACTGAAAGAAATTCCGATCCGGGTGATGTTGCAACGCCGTCCGGAAGAAGTTGTGCGCGAAGCAGTGCTGGGAATGCTTCCCAAGAACAAGCTACGCGCGCGCCGGGCCAAGAAGCTGCGTGTTTATGCCGGAAGTGAAGCGCTCGCCCGCCACGCCGGACAGAAGCCTCGGCAACTCGCGCTGTAACCACGAAACTTGTTTCAAAATTTCTGCGCTCAGCGGAGAACTCCGCGATGGGCGTGTTTGTGAAACGTCCTTCTACGTGCAAGTAGCTACGAAGGCGTTTCGTGCAGGCGATCCAAGGAGGGACTTTGAGTTCAGCTTCGAGCCCAGTTTCAAGCAACGCCGGGAAGCAGTTCTATGGGACCGGCCGGCGCCGTGAATCCATCGCGCGCGTTTATATCAAGATGGGGCCGGCGCGTTTTACGGTGAATGGCCGTCCGGTGGACGAATACTTCCGCAACATCGCGTGGCACACCGCTGCCGTGGAGCCGCTGAAGTTCACCCAGATGCAGGATCAGATCGAGGTGAAGTGCGTGGTCAAGGGCGGCGGCGTTGGTGGTCAGTCTGGAGCCGTGCGCATGGGACTCTCGCGCGCGCTTTCAAGGATCAATCCTGAGTTGCGCCCAGCGCTGCGCAAGAACGGATTTTTGACGCGCGATTCGCGCATGAAGGAACGCAAGAAGTACGGTCAAAAGGGAGCGCGTCGCCGCTTCCAGTACAGCAAGCGCTAGTTTTTTGCGGCCGGGCTCGAGCAATCGGGCCCGGCCTAATTCACGGCCGGGAAAGGACCGGCAAAAAAGGATGCTGCTCCGATCCGTCGCGGAGAAAAAGCATCCCTCTATAGGAGGAGGTACATTGGGAGTCGAAATCACGATGAAAGAGCTTCTGGAGGCCGGTGTTCATTTCGGCCATCAGACGCGGCGCTGGAACCCGAAGATGAAGGAATACATTTTCGGCGAACGCAATGGCATACACATTATTGACCTGCAAAAAACCCTAAAGATGTTCCGCGATGCGGCCCGCTATGTTTCCGAGCTCGCCGGACAAGGCAAACGAATCCTCTTCCTCGGAACGAAACGCCAAGCGCAAGAGGCTATTGCCGAAGAAGCCAACCGCTGCGGAATGTTTTACGTGAACCACCGTTGGTTGGGCGGCACCCTGACGAACTGGGCTACGCTACAAAAGTCCATCAAGCGCCTGAAGTTGCTGAAGGGCATGGTGGAGGATGGCCGCATGGCGCAATTTTCAAAGAAAGAAGGGGCGCGGCTGGAACGCGAATTGAAACATCTGCAACAGAATTTTTCGGGCGTCGAGAATATGACGACATTGCCCGATGCCATGTTCGTGATTGACCCCAATGCCGAAATGATCGCGGTGCGTGAAGCCAGGCGCATGGGTATTCCTGTAGTGGCTATCGTGGACACGAATTGCGATCCGAATGTGGTCGACTGGGTCATTCCAGGAAACGACGACGCTCTGCGCGCGATCCGGCTCTTCACTTCAAAAATTTCCGACGCGGTTATCGTGGGGCATCAATCGTTTGAGCAAACACAGATCGCTGACCAGAAATCTTCCGAGGGCGCTGGCGAAGATACTGTCGATTACGTTGATACGAGCGCTTATGAAGTTTACGAAAAGCAGGAAGGCGATTTCGTGGAACCCGATGCCGAGCCGGCCATTGAAGCCAACGCCGCCGCCGCGGGAGAAGAAGATTCTGTAGCTGAAACGCCGCACAAGCAGTAATAACCGCTCTTAGCTGAAGCAGCCTTTGTAATCTGTTGCCGCGGCTGAACCGTTAGTGGACTACCCAAATTTATTTAAGAGGAAAAGAATCGAAATGGCGACATCTGGAAATTCAAACATTTCTGCTCAGCTGGTGAAAGAGTTGCGCGATCGTACTGGCGCGGGATTTACCGCATGCCGCGAAGCCTTGCTCGAGTCCAAAGGGGACTTGGAACAGGCCATTAACATTCTCCGGAAGAGGGGACAAGCGGCCGCGGCCAAGAAATCGCAGCGCGCTACCTCCGAGGGTCTGGTTAGTTCGTACATTCACGCGGGCGGAAAAATTGGCGTGCTCGTGGAGATGAATTGCGAAAGCGACTTCGTAGCGCGCACCGCTGATTTTCAGCGTTTGTGCCACGACGTCGCCATGCACATTGCCGCGCTTGATCCGCGATTCTTGCGCCGCGAGGAAGTCACTCAGGCGACGCTCGATCGCGAACGCGAGATTTACAAGGAACAGGCCAAAGCGACCGGCAAGCCGGAAAACGTGATTGATAAGATCGTCAGCGGTAAGATGGAAAAATTCTACGAAGAAAACTGTCTTTACGAGCAGCATTTCATCAAGGATGAAGGCTTGACCGTGAAGGAATTGGTCGATCAGGCCATCGCCAAACTGGGCGAAAACATTGCCATTCGCCGATTTTCACGTTTCAAAGTCGGCGAAATGGATGGCTCGGCGTCAGCGGTGGGCACTGCTACGGAAGCGGACGCGACCAGCGCGCCTTCGTCGTAGGATTGGCTGGCATATCTGGAACATTCCCGTGCTCTGCGGGTGCGTTTCGTCTAAGGTAGCGACCGAAATCGTGCTCTGCGTTTAATCCTGCGAAGATTCTCTGCTAGAATGCCTCTGGCAAAAAGTCAGTTTGCCATCGAATGGCCAAAACAAAATTCATAGCACGCGAACCTTCTTCGACAAAATTAACGACCGGTACACCTGTTTACGACCGGCTGGTGTTGAAGCTTTCCGGCGAATCGTTGTCCGGGCCTCAAGACTCCGGCATCCATGCCGAAACAATCCAAGGCATTGCGCGCGAAGTGAAGGAAGTCCAGGAGCTGGGCGTTTCGGTCGCAATCATGGTTGGCGGCGGAAATATTTTTCGAGGCACACGCCAGAAGCAGCTTGCGATCGACCGGGCTACGGGCGATTACATGGGCATGCTCGCGACGGTGATCAATGGGCTCGCATTGCAGGACGCGCTTGAAAAATCCGGCTGCCAAACGCGCTTGATGAGCGCGATCGAAATGCATCAAGTGGCCGAGCCTTTTATACGGCGCCGAGCAACACGCCATCTGGAAAAGGGGCGCGTGGTAATTTTTGCGGCAGGAACCGGAAACCCGTATTTTTCAACGGATACCGCCGCGGCGTTGCGCGCGATGGAAATTAAGGCGCAGGTGATTCTGAAGGCCACGCGAGTGGATGGAATCTATGACGCGGACCCCGAAAAAGTGGCGGACGCAAAAATGTTCCAGAGCATCACTTACCTGGACGTTTTGAAAAAGGGACTTCTGGTAATGGATTCGACGGCGATTTCCCTGTGCATGGACAACAAGATGCCGATTATCGTGTTCAATATGAACGTGCCGGGAAATCTGAAGCGCGTTGTGCTGGGCGAGCGAGTGGGCTCGGTCGTCACAGCCGCTTAAAATGCTGCGGAGGCAATTTCTCAGATGACCACGATTGCAACGAGCAAAGACGCGCTAGCGCAAGCCAAGATCCGCATGGAAAAAGCGGTGGAAGATTTTCGCAAAGAATTGGCCGGCGTGCGCACGGGACGCGCGAACGTTTCGCTGCTGGATCATGTACGCGTGGATTACCACGGTACTTCCATGCCCATCAACCAGCTAGGCACTCTCAGCGTACCTGATGCCACCATGATCATGATTTCTCCCTGGGACCCCACCGCAGTTCCCATGATCGATAAAGCGATTCGCACGACGGACTTGGGATTGAATCCGACCAATGACGGTAAAGTGGTTCGTGTTCCGATCCCGCCACTTACTGAAGATCGTCGTAAAGACCTGGTGAAACACATTCACAAGGTTTTGGAAAATCACCGTACGGCGGTGCGAAACATCCGGCGCGATATCAAGGAGGCAGTTGAGAAGCTCGAGAAGGATAAGAAGATTAGCGAAGATGATCGAAAGCGAACACTGGATGAACTTGAAAAGCTAACGCACTCTGAGACGAAGAAAATCGAAGATCTTTCGGCTTTGAAAGAAAAAGAAGTGATGGAGATCAAATAGTGTAATCCGCAGATACCAAGCCAGTATCGTTAGAGCAATTCCGCGTACCGCGATCCAGCCGAGTGGAAAAGTTCAATTCACCATATGAAGGTTTTCCGGAAGAATCAGCGTAAAGGTGCAGTTTGCTGTCTCGGCCGAGCAGGTAAGCGTGCCGCGCCTAACAATTTTCGCGGGTTCGTTATTGGGAAACATGGGACCGAAATCCACAGCTCGCAGCCGCTCGGCGAGTGGCCGCAAGGTTTGGTTTCCGCTGACGAATTTGACAGCTTCCACTTTGGGATCCTTTGTTCCTGGCGATAACAGGAGGAGGAAATCAGCTTGGGAATTTTCGCTGGGCCCTTTTCCTATCGAGAATGTGCGGCGGGCAGTGAGTTCAGGCTTGGCCTGATTCACCAGATCTTCGATTTTTGCGTGAGGTCCGAGCAAGGCGATGAGCCGTGCGCGAGTCTCGGGAACAGAGTGAGCCGCGCCCATGGATAGTGAGTAGAGGTGGATGGCTTGATCCTTATCCCCGAGTTTTTGAACAATCTGCGCTAGGTGATCGGCCACTTCGCCGTGCTGATTTAAAAGCCAGGCTGCTTGGACGTAACGTTCAGCCTGGTCTAATTCTCCTTTCTCGAAATAAACCCAGCCGAGCGTGTCCCAATAGATACCGAGATTCGAAACCGCCTGCAGATCGTCCAGGGTAAGGTGAGACAAATCTATATTTCGGAGATTGGCTGTGGTTGCCGATACCGCCGATTCTGCATATTGCTGAGCTTTGTCGAGCTCGATTTGATGCTCCGCTAGATTGTAGGCCACGTTATTCCAAACTGTGGGAGTCTGCGCTAACTCGACTGCTTTCTCGAAAGCTGCAAGGGCCTTTTGTTTTTCGCCTGTGTTGATATATGCCTGACCCAAGCTGACTTGCAGCGGGGCATTTTCTGGAAGAAGGATTGTGGCTTTGTCCAGTTCGGGAACTGCATCAGCGTATTTGTGTTCTTCGAGAAACAGAGCGCCGAGCGCTGCGTGAGCTACAGGATCGATTGGATTTACTTCCATCTGTTTTTGGAAAGCTTTTGCAGCGTCCCGGTAATTCTGTTGTTGCTGCAAGGTGAACCCGAGATAGTTATAGGCGTGCTCGTCAAACGGGTTCAACTCAATCTGCCTTCGGAATGCCGCGCCTGCATCTTCCAGTTGGCCCAGCCGCATATAGGCGAGGCCCAGATCGTTCCAGCCGACCTTGTTTTTTGGATCGAGTTCAAGAGCGCGCTTCAAAAGCGGGATTGCGGCATTTAGGTTTCCGGAATTGAGAGCGGCCACGCCCGCTTCGAGAAGTTCAGCAGGTTTCGCCGACTCGAGGATCTCCGGCGTAGCAGTAGCAGAGTTTTCTGCAACCAGCACCTGGCTCTCGTCAGATTCCACTGCGCGAGTAAAAGCAAGGTAATCACCGGCTCGGGAAGCGGGCAATTCGCGCATCTTAAAGCGGAGGGTGCGCTCGGCGACGAGGGTGTGAGATTCGAGATGGTAGCTTGATTTGAACGTCGCGTAATCCCTGGCAATGGAAACTGCGACAGGAGCCCGCGCAGTAAAGCTGTCTGGCAACTTCAGCGTCAGAGTCATGGTGACATCGAGAGGACTTCCTAAATAAATCGGGTCGGATGCGTCTTTCGGGGCGTCCGGCATGCCAATCATCAACAGTGGTACAGCGACTTTGCTCTTCTTGCTGGACCAATCGAGAAAATTCGGTTGCGAAAACTCCAGATCAAGTTCGAACGGATTTTTTATGTCGGAAGGATCGCTCGGTTTTACCGCGGTCACAGTGCCATGAATGCCGTCCAGAGTGGCGATTGTTCGGCCGAGTTCTTGCCATTGTGTTTGTGGAGTGCGGCGAAAAGCAGCGCGTAGAGCCAGCTCGTTATCGCCGCGAAGAAAATATCTAAGTTTCGCTGAAAGCTTTCCGAGATCGCTGACTTCGGCGTCAATTTCCACACGCTGCGTGGAAAGAAACGGAGGATCGATGGGAGTCTCTACGATCTTACCATCTCCGTTCGATGCAACTAGCAACGCTGATTTGTTACGCAGCGCCGGCGCGAGCAAACGGAAAGGCGCAACTTCAGCAGTGGAATCCATCCAGAGGAGGCCGTCTTGTCGCGGAACGGCCGTGATTACATGGTCGAATTGCGACGGCGAAGGTACCGACGTATCCAGCTTTCGAGAAAACGGAATCAAGACTGCGTCGGAGCGAATGTTTGCGGCTGCGAGCATCGCCGCGAGTAAGGTGTGCTTGTCTTTGCAGTCGCCATATTGATTCACGAACACTTCGGCGGCAGAGTGCGGTTGATAGCGCCCGAGTCCAAACGAGAGACTTACGTAGCGAATATTTTTGGAAACGTATTCGTAGAGAGCTTCGATTTTATCGAGTTCATGTTGCTGCCCTTGAATCAATTCGAGAGTCTTTGCGCGAATTTCTGGTGTGGGATCGGCGCGGCCGTCTTCCAGTTTGGCGTACCATTGCGCCACTTTTTCCCAACTTTCAAAAGTGGTCAATTCGATGTCCGGTCGCTTCGTCTCGGCGCGAGCGGCCTTTTTCTTGGTGTCTTGGTCAGGCGCCGAGTGAACCAGGTTCGCGCGCTGCCAGCGATAGAAAGTGCGTCCGTTTTCGTTTGATTCCGAAAAGGGAGTTTTGTCCAATCCGGTGTCGTTCTTTGAACCAGGCTTGGCGCGCAGTTGGTAATCTTCGCGACCGTTGGTAAGAGAGAATTCAGGAGAGCGCACGGTGATCCGACGTCCTTGCGGAACGTCAATTTCCAGCCGCTCGTCAAGAACGATCGAATCTTCAATAAAGTTGTAAGCGAACCAGAATTCGCCGGGCGCCAGGGAGCTTTGTGTTCGCGTAACGATTTCATATTCCAGCGTGTCGCCGGTGTGCAATGAGGGCACGGTAATGTGTTTTTCTTTGTAATCGGTATACATGGGTGCATCGCGCGCAACGCTGGCGCTCATTTCTTTTATGGAATCGGCAGCCGCATGGACGACAGTTCCATCCAGCTTATGAACGCGCACGGAGCGAACTTCCATTTGCTCGTTCCTCGAGTTGTAACCGAAAACGAGTTCACCGAGCTGCTGAACTCCGGAATCGCTTTGAACTCGGATTCGTACGGCAAGATCGCTTTGACTCGTGCCGTCGTTTTCAAACCTTGCAGTCGTGTGGTATTGCTCGATCACAAATGGTTCCTGCGAGAAATCTTTGGCGGCAAGATTTTGCGGCGAAGCTTTCCCGGCCGGAAGGTCGGATTTAGTGGGACCTTCAGCCTGCTGCGCGGCGATCATAGGCAGCGAGACAAGTACAGCGAGTACAGCGACACCGATACAAAAACTCTTCATTCGAACTCCCATGGCAGTTTGACGGTTGCTAGTTTAGAAGGCTTCGCGGACTCGGTAAAGCAGGTCAGACAAGCGTGGTGAGTAACTTCGAAACACTATTTGTTGGTCGTCGATTCCCTTCCCAAATGGCCGGGTGTCAACAAACTCGGCTCTCTCTGCGACGATCTCATTTAATATCTAAGCCTCTTAGAATCATTAACTTGTTCTTGAGTTCTGAGTTGATCTGTAGAGCCAGCGGCGGCGTCGGGAGCGGCCGGGGTCAAGTACAGTCCAAGGCTGCGAATGCGCTGAGCTGCCATAGCCTAAGATTTTTTAGGATTTATTTTTGCCGGGAATCGAGTTGACAACACGGGCTATATCTCCTATACTCCTCCGGTTGCATTGAGGCCGTTGGCCTCGGTGGTGATAAGGGAAGTCTTCCGACCCCGGAACATAGAAGGACGGAACGGGGGCAAGAAGAACGGCCGAAATGGGGCGCCAGCCCCGCAAAGCCGTGTGAGCCTCTCCGCAATTGCAAGAGATGGAGTTCACTCCTCGGGGTGAAGCATCATCGCGGAGTACCTGGTAATTCCTTCGGGTTATGGCGCCTTTTCTGTTCATTCACCCGCAGAATTTTGCGCGGGCGGATTCGCTATGCGCGGAATTATGCCGAAAAATAATCTCTGTGGTTGGATTTTGAGGGGGCAAGAGTGCCGACGTTTTCACAGTTAGTGCGGAACGGCCGGGAAAAAATCCGGACGAAAACAAAATCTCCAGCGCTGGAGGGATGTCCTGAGAAGCGCGGAGTTTGTGTTCGCGTTTATACCCAAACGCCGAAGAAGCCGAACTCGGCATTGCGCAAAGTTGCGCGCGCGCGCTTGACCAATAGCGCTGAAGTAACCACCTACATTCCCGGCATCGGCCACAATTTGCAGGAACACTCGATCGTGCTCGTGCGTGGCGGCCGCGTGAAGGATTTGCCGGGAGTTCGCTATCACGTGATTCGCGGAACGCTGGATGCAGCAGGCGTTGAGAATCGCAAGCAGGGGCGCTCGAAATACGGCGCGAAGCGGCCAAAAGCCGCACAGAAGTAGGAGAGCAGAGAGATGCCACGTAAAGGATGGGTCCTTCGCCGAAAGATTCCGGGCGATCCGGTTTTCGGCAGCGATCTGGTGCAGAAGTTTATTTCCAGCATGATGTACGACGGCAAACGCGCCACCGCGCAGGCGATTTTTTATAAGGCCATGAACCAGGTGGCAAAAACAACCAACGACGACGCCTTCAAGCTGTTCAAGAAGGCTGTGGAGAACTGCAAACCGGTTTTGGAAGTGAAGTCACGGCGTGTTGGCGGCGCGAACTATCAGGTTCCGGTGGAAGTGAATCCGTTCCGGCGACAATCGCTGGCGATTCACTGGTTGGTTTTGTATTCCCGAACTCGCGGCGGCAAGACCATGACTGACAAATTGGCTGGAGAAATTGTGGATGCCGCGAATGGCCGCGGCGGAGCCGTAAAGAAGAAGGAGGACGTGCACCGCATGGCGGAGGCTAACAAGGCCTTCGCTCATTATCGCTGGTAGCGCGAACAGATTTTTCAGATGGCACGCCAAGTCCAAATCGATCATACCCGCAACATCGGGATCATGGCTCACATTGACGCCGGAAAGACCACCTCCACGGAGCGAATCCTGTTCTATACGGGTGTGACTTACAAGATCGGCGAAGTGCATGAAGGCACCACGGTAATGGACTGGATGGAGCAAGAGCGCGAGCGCGGCATTACCATCACCTCCGCGGCGACCACGGCATCCTGGAAGCGCTTCGACAAAACGTACCGCATTAACATTATTGATACGCCTGGCCACGTTGATTTCACGGTTGAAGTAGAACGTTCGCTGCGCGTGCTTGACGGAGCAGTCGCTATTTTCGACGCGGTAGCCGGCGTGCAGCCGCAATCAGAGACCGTGTGGCGTCAGGCGGATAAATACCGGGTTCCGCGCATTGCTTTCATCAACAAAATGGACCGCATTGGCGCGGATTTCGATCACTCGATTCGCTCGATGCGCCAGCGTCTTTCGGCCCACCCGGTTCCTCTGCAATATCCGATTGGAAGAGAAGACAACTTTATCGGCATCATCGATTTCATTGAAGAGCGCGCCATCATCTGGAAGGACGAAACGCTTGGCGCGGAATACGAAACTCTGCCGCTGGAAAAGCTCTGGGACGCTGAATTCCTGAAGTCGCGACCGGAACTTGAAATTGCGGTAAAGGCTTCGGCGTTGACTCCGGAATTTTACAAAGAGCACCGCGAGAAAGTAGTGGAATACATCGCGGAGCATGATGACGCGGTGCTGACCAAGTATCTCGAACAACATAAACTTGAGCCGGCGGAGTTGCGTGCTTCGATTCGACGTTCGACGATTGCGCTGAAATTGGTACCCGTGTTGGCTGGCTCAGCTTTTAAGAACAAGGGCATTCAGCCGCTGCTGGATGCGGTTGTGGATTTTCTTCCGTCGCCTGCCGATGTGCCTCCGGTGGAAGGCGAGGATCCGAACGGCGAGGAAGCGATTTTGCGCCGCGCCGCTGACGATCAACCATTTGCCGCTCTGGCGTTTAAAATTACGACCGACCCGTACGTCGGCCACGTGACTTACATCCGTGTGTACTCCGGCGTGCTGAAGGCTGGCGCGAATGTTTATAATTCCACTCGAAAAACGCGCGAACGCATCGGACGTTTATTGCGGATGCACGCGAATAAGCGCGAAGAAATCGAGTCGATCGAAGCCGGCGACATCGCAGCCTGCGTTGGTCTGAAGAACGTGACGACCGGCGACACACTGTGCGATGAAGAAAAGCCGATCGTGCTGGAAAATATTGATTTTCCGGCGCCGGTTATTTCCGTTGCCATCGAGCCAAAGACAAAAGCGGACCAGGAAAAAATGGGCATGGCGCTGGGCAAGCTTGCGCAGGAAGATCCTACGTTCCGCGTTCACACCGACCACGATACCGGTCAGACATTAATCTCCGGCATGGGCGAGCTGCATCTGGAAATTATCGTCGATCGAATGATGCGTGAATTCAGTGTGCAGGCAAACGTGGGCAGACCGCAAGTGGCGTATCGCGAAACGATTTTGAAAGTCGCTGAGGGCGAAGGCAAGTACATCAAGCAGACCGGCGGCCGCGGACAATACGGGCACGCAGTGCTGAGCGTTCATCCGCTTCCGAATTCCGGACACGAGAATATGCACGAGATGTCCACTGATGAGATCGACGAGCTTGCGAAGAGTGTTGCCGGTAAAGGCGGCAAGTGGCATTTCGATAAGGAACATCGGCTTCTATTCATCGATAAAGTGGTAGGCGGCGCCATTCCGCGTGAATTTATCCAGCCAATTGAAAACGGCGTGCGCGAGGCGATGGAAACCGGCGTTTTGGCCGGCTATGAAATGGTCGATTGCGCCGTGGTGCTCACAGACGGCAGTTACCACGATGTGGACAGCTCGGAAATGGCGTTTAAGATTGCGGGCTCGATGGCTTTTAAGGAAGCCTGCAAGAAAGCTAATCCGAAGCTGCTCGAACCGATCATGCGCGTGGAAGTTGTCGTCCCTGAAGATTACATGGGCCCGGTGATTTCAGACTTGAACTCTCGCCGTGGACAAATGCAGGGAAGAGAATCGCGCGGCGGCACCGAAATCATCAATGTACAAGTTCCGCTGGCAGCCATGTTCGGTTACGCCACGGAAATACGCAGCCGGACGCAAGGGCGCGGAAGTTTTACGATGCACTTTTCGCATTACGAGCAGGTTCCCGGAAACATCGCGGAAGACATCATTGGCGGAGCAAACGGCGAGAAGCCAAGTAAGACCGCACGATAGAGGAGCTAGAGAGACATGGCGAAGGAGAAATTCGAACGAAACAAGCCGCACGTAAATATTGGCACGATCGGTCACATCGATCATGGCAAGACCACGTTGACGGCGGCGATTACGAAGGTGTTGTCGAAGAACAACCCGAAGGTATCGTTTCGCGCCTTCGACTCGATTGATAACGCGCCGGAAGAGCGCGAGCGCGGCATCACCATTGCGGTTTCACACGTGGAGTATGAAACGGCGAATCGTCACTATGCGCATATCGATTGCCCGGGGCACGCCGATTATGTGAAGAACATGATCACCGGCGCGGCGCAGATGGACGGCGGAATTCTGGTGGTGGCAGCGACCGATGGTCCCATGCCGCAAACACGCGAACACATTTTGCTCGCGCGGCAGGTGGGCGTGCCGGCGATTGTGGTGTTCCTGAACAAGTGCGACATGGTGGACGATCCGGAGTTGCTGGAACTGGTCGAGCTGGAAGTGCGCGACTTGCTGAAGAGCTACCAGTTTCCAGGCGACACGATTCCTGTGGTGCGCGGTTCAGCGCTGAAAGCTCTGGAAGGCGATGCGAAGTATGAGAAGTCGATTCTGGAGCTGATGGAAGCGGTGGACAAGAGCATACCGATGCCGGTGCGCGACATCGACAAGCCGTTTGCCATGCCGATTGAAGATATTTTTTCGATTTCAGGCCGCGGCACGGTGGTTACGGGGCGCATCGAGCGCGGCAAAGTGAAGGTGGGAGAAGAAGTGGAAATCGTGGGTTTCCGTCCGACCATGAAGAAGACGGTGACGGGCGTAGAAATGTTCCGCAAGCTGCTGGATGAAGGGATTGCGGGAGACAACGTGGGGTTGCTCTTGCGCGGCACGGAAAAAGATGAAGTGGAGCGCGGACAGGTGTTGGCCAAGCCGGGGTCGATCACGCCGCACACGAAGTTCAAGGCCGAAGCGTACGTGTTGACGAAGGAAGAAGGCGGACGGCACACACCGTTTTTCACCGGCTACCGGCCACAATTTTATTTCCGCACCACGGACGTGACCGGAGACGTGAAGCTGCCGCAAGGTGTGGAGATGGTGATGCCGGGCGACAACGTGTCGGCGGAGATCACTTTGATCACACCGGTAGCGCTGGAAAAAGGGTTGCGTTTCGCGATTCGCGAAGGCGGGCACACGGTGGGAGCCGGCGCAGTTGCCGAGATCATCGAGTAAACATGCCGAACGGAGAAAAAATTCGAATTCGTTTGAAGGCCTACGATCACCGCATTCTCGATCAATCAACCCGGGAGATCGTGGAGACCGCGAAGCGGACCGGTGCCGATGTTGCAGGGCCAATTCCGCTGCCGACGGTGATTAACCGCTGGACGGTTTTGCGGTCGCCACACGTGGACAAGAAATCGCGCGAGCAGTTTGAAATGCGCACGCACAAGCGGTTGATCGACATTCTCGATCCAACTCCGGATACGGTGGACGCTTTGATGAAGCTCGATTTGCCTCCCGGTGTGGACGTCGAGATCAAGGCTTTTGGCCGGGAGCACGTGGGCAAGTAGCAGACGCGAAATAAAACGCGAAGGAAAGAGCGAACGAAATGGCCGTTAACGGAATACTCGGAATAAAATTAGGGATGACCCAGGTTTTTGCCGAAGACGGCGCCGCTGTTCCTTGCACCGTTCTGCAAGCGGGGCCGTGTGTGGTCGTTCAACGACGAACTAAAGATAAAGATGGCTACGATGCGGTGCAGTTGGGGTTGGTGGAATTCATCAAGCCACAACGCGTGAACAAGGCTCGAACGGGTCATTTCAAAAAGGCTGGCGTGGCTCCTCTTCGATATCTCGGCGAATTTCGCATCGAGGATTCGAAGGAGGAAGCGAAACCCGGCGACCGCGTGCTAGTGGACAACTTTAAGATTGGCGAGTTTGTAGATGTTACCGGCGTCAGCAAGGGTAAGGGATTTCAGGGCGGCGTAAAACGCTGGCATTTCCGCGGCGGCGACGCTTCACACGGATCTATGTTTCACCGCGCTCCGGGCGGCATTGGCGCCAGTTCGTTTCCTTCGCGCGTGTGGCCTGGCCAGCATTTTCCCGGGCACATGGGACATGAACGCAAGACCTCCAAGAATTTGCGCGTGGTAAAAATCGATTCAGAAGAAAACTTGCTGCTAGTTTGCGGCGCGGTACCAGGCCCAGCCGGCAGATACATTTTCATACGCAAGGCCAAAGCGGCCCTGTAGAGAGACGACGATGCCAGTTGCGGACGTAAAAAATCTCGAAGGTAAGAAAATCGGCACGATTGAGCTGGCCGACGATGTGTTCGGCGTGAAGGTGAACGCGCACTTGCTGCATGAAGCGGTGCGGCATTACCTCGCGAGCAAACATGCCGGAACGCACAAGACCAAAGACAAGAGCGAAGTAAGCGGTTCTGGTCGCAAGCTTTGGAAGCAGAAGGGAACCGGCCGCGCTCGCGTTGGCTCGATTCGTTCGCCACTTTGGCGGCACGGCGGCACAGTACACGGCCCAACGCCGCGCAGCTACTCCTATGCGCTGCCGAAGAAAATGATTATCGGCGCGCTGCGTTCGGCGCTTTCGTCAAAGCTGGCTGAACAGAAAATGACGATTGTCGATGCCTGGGAGCTTGAAACGCATAAGACGAAAGCGTTTCGGCAAGCGCTAACCAAGCTCGATAAGGAAACGCCTTCGATTCTGTTGGTGGACAATAGTTCGAACGTGAATCTTGAGCGCGCAAGCCGCAATATCGACGGACTGACGCTGGTACCGACGAATGGTCTGGAAGCATACGATTTGCTGCGACACGATCATTTAATGATGTCGCGTGCAGCAGCCGTGAAGCTGAGCCGAGCGCTATCTCCCTACCCGCAGGAACAGGAAGAGCCGATCCAGATTCAGCCGGCGCCGGGAGCGTCTTCAAAACAAGCTGCCGCCGAAAAGGCCGAGCACGCTAAGGCAACTGCGAAAGCACATTCGAAAACAGAGGCCGCACCGAAAGCCGCCAAGAAGCACGCGGCTGCCAAGAAAGAAAAGCCGAAAGCAAAGTCCAAGCCCAAGGCGAAAAAGGAATAGGCCATGGATACCAGGCTTTATCAGGTGATTAAGCGGCCCATCATTACCGAGAAGGGCCTTGGTGTGAAGGAAACTCAACATACGGTGGTATTCGAAGTTGCGTCAGATGCCACCAAGACGGAAATCAAGGAAGCAGTACAACGAGTTTTTAAAGTAAAGGTGGATCACGTTCGCACGGCAAATTTTCATGGGAAGTTCCGCCGCCGCGGCCGCGCAGAAGGTTTCCGGAGCGATTGGAAGAAAGCGTACGTCCGGCTGGCTGAAGGCGAAAAAATGATCGAGTACGCCGACAACATTTAGCTCGACAGTTATTGAGCGAGAGAATTCAGGAAGTAGCTAGAGGAAGCAATGCCATTAAAAACATTTAAACCATACACACCGGCAAGACGTTTTCTCACGATGCTCGACAAGAGCGAGGTGACTAAGCAGACGCCGGAAAAATCGCTGGTGGAATCCAAGAAGCGCACCGGCGGCCGCAACGCTCAGGGTGAAATCACATCCTGGCACCGCGGCGGTGGACACGCGCGTAAGTATCGCAACATTGATTTTCGTCGCGATAAGACGGGCATTCCGGCGAAGGTTGCGTCGATTGAGTACGACCCCAACCGGTCTTCGCGAATCGCTCTGCTGCATTACGCGGATGGCGAGAAGCGTTACATTCTGCAGCCTGTCGGTTTGGAAGTAGGCATGACGGTTCAGAACGGCGAGGGCGCGGACATTCTCCCAGGCAATGCGATGAAGTTTCGGCACATTCCGCCCGGCACCATGGTCCACAATCTTGAGCTTTTTCCCGGCAAAGGTGGCCAGGTAGTTCGCGCGGCGGGCGGTGCAGCGCAACTTTTGAGCAAAGAAGGCGACCTCGCTCTGGTGAAGCTACCTTCCGGAGAAGTCCGGCGATTCAGCGTGGAGTGCATGGCTACTATCGGCCAACTTGGAAACCTGGATCACGAGAACGTGACCTACGGAAAGGCGGGCCGCACACGTTGGCACGGCAAGCGTCCCACGGTGCGCGGCGTGGCGATGAATCCCGTTGATCACCCGCACGGGGGCGGGGAGGGCCGGGTGAAGGGAAACCATCCGCAAACTCCTTGGGGGTTTCCGACCCTTGGTGCCAAGACGCGAAAGAAGCGCAAGAGCAGCAGAATGATCGAACAGCGACGTAAACCGTAAGCTAGGACTGAAAAATGAACCTGGCGCGGCGAAGAACAGAGAGCAACCTTATGACAGCCACTCGAGCAAGTCGACGTTCAGCACGTCGAACGACACGGCGTCCAACGCGCGCGCGGAAGTCAATCGCGCGGCGTGCAGCGAAGCCGGTAGTAAAGGCAGTTTCAAAGTTAGTGCCAGCTCCGCAAGTGCAACTTCGGTTGTGCAAGACGGGCTGGGCTGTGATTGTAGAAAAGATCCCAAACGCGCAAGGGACTCGTTTCGTGTGCCCCTTCTGCCCGCTATCGCACCGTGTCTCTGGCCCGGTGCGCGGATTTAAGAAAATGCGTCGCGCGCAGTGGATTAAGCTGCGCCGCGTGGAGGAGTAGTAAGACCGATGCCGCGCTCGCTCAAAAAAGGACCGTTCATCGACGATCACCTGCGCGTTAAGGTGGAAGCGCTGAACACCCGCAATGAAAAGAAAGTTTTGAAGACCTGGTCGCGCCGGTCAACGATTCTGCCGGACATGATTGGCCACACGATCGCCGTTCACAACGGAAAGAAATTTATTCCGGTGTATATCACGGAGCAGATGGTAGGGCACAAACTCGGTGAATTTTCGCCGACGCGCACCTTTAAAGGTCACGCGGTGAAAGCAGCGCTCGAGAGGGCTGCTGCGGCAGCCGCTCCTGCGGGGGCGCCAGCGGCAGGAGCCAGTGCTGGCGTCGCTGCACCGGGACCAAAGGCATAAATGATGGCAACTGCGATTCAAGTTTCGACGCAAATTGAGGGAGTAGCAAAAGCGAGATACATCCGCGTCTCGCCACAAAAGGCGCGGCTGGTGATTGATTTGATTCGCGGGGTTCGCGCTGAAGAAGCGTTACACACTCTGCGTTTTACGAAAAAGCGTGTGGCGAAAGAAATCGAGAAAACGCTGCGCAGCGCCATAGCGAATGCAGAGCGCAAGGCAGAAGATTCCGGTGAATCGCTGGATGTGGACGCGCTGTTCGTCACGCGCTGTTACGTGAACGAAGGCCCGCGCTGGAAGCGTATGCGTCCGGCGCCCATGGGCCGTGGATTTCGATATCAGAAGCGCACTGCACATATCGTGGTGCAAGTAGCCGAGCATCACCGCGCCGCAGCGGACCGCGTGGCAGCAGCCGCAGAAGAAGCGCAAGCTTCCAAGGGCGTTCGCGGAGCAGTTCGCAAGGCACGCAAAGCTTTTGAGCAACGCTCGAAGCAGCAGAAACCGAAAAAGAAGAAGTAGGAGGATCGTTTGGGGCAGAAAACACATCCGTACGGTTTTCGGCTGGGCTACAACAAAGTCTGGAAGTCGCGCTGGTTCGCCAAGCGCGATTACGCGGACTTGCTGTATGAGGACATCCAGCTTCGCAAGCAGTTGAAAGATCGTCTGAAATCGGCCGGCATTAGCGGTATCGATGTGGAACGCGCCGCAAATAAGCTGGTGGTGCGTATTTACACTGCGCGTCCCGGAATCATTATCGGGCGTAAGGGTTCGGAGATCGACAAGCTTAAGAGCGAAGTGCAGAAGCGCACCAAGCGCGAAGTGCACATTGACATTCAGGAAGTGCATCGCCCTGAGCTTGATGCTCAGCTCGTAGCCGAGTCCATTGCGCTACAGCTTGAAAAGCGCGTGGCTTTCAGGCGCGCGATGCGCAAGGCGGTGGATTCGGCGCTGCGTTTCGGTTGCAAAGGCATCAAGGTTCGCGTGGCGGGCCGCTTGAATGGCGCCGAAATCGCGCGAAAAGAGTGGTACCTGCAAGGCCGATTGCCTTTGCAGACTTTGCGCGCGGACATTGACTTTGGCACTGCTGAGGCACACACGACGTACGGCGTGATTGGCGTAAAGTGCTGGATTTATCAGGGCGAAAAAATTCCGCAACGCGGCGGAAAAACTGGAACGACCAGTGAAGTTTAGCGACAAGTTTAGAAATTAAGGGAACGGACCAAATATCATGTTGATGCCGAAAAAGGTTAAGTACCGCAAGCAACAACGCGGGCGGCGTAGCGGAAAAGCGTGGCGCGGTGGCGCGCTCGCGTTCGGAGAATACGGATTAAAGGCAATGGAGCCGGCTTGGATTACCGACCGGCAAATCGAAGCGGCGCGTGTAGCGATCACTCGGTTCATCAAGCGCGGCGGAAAACTTTGGATTCGCATCTTTCCGGATAAGCCGTTTACCAAGAAGCCGGCTGAAACTCGAATGGGTAAGGGCAAAGGGCCACCGGAGCATTGGGTTGCGGTGGTGAAACCAGGCAGAGTGATGTTCGAGATGGCGGGTGTGGATCTCGCGGCGGCCACAGAAGCTATGGCGCTCGCATCCCACAAGCTGCCGATTCGAACGAAGTTTGTAAGCCGGGCGGAGGAACTGTAAATGGCAGCGCGTGCTCAAAAATTGCGCGAGATGAATCCTAGCGAGCTCGAAGTGCAGCAGCAGGAGCTCTCCGAGCAGATTTTCCGCTTGCGATTCCAACTCTCCACCGGCCAGTCCGAAGGATTGAAGAAATTGCGTGAAGCGAAGCGAGATCTGGCGCGGGTGAAGACTCTGCTACGCGAGACCGAATTGAGGAAGGCGTAATGGCAAACGAATCACAAGCAGGAACTGCGGCCGTTCGAGAAGGTGCTCGCGCACGTGGAGTGCGCCAGGAACTAACGGGCGTAGTTACCAGCGCGAAGATGCAAAAAACGATTGTGGTGAAGGTTATTCGCGCCGTTCAACATCCTCTCTACCAACGAGTGGTGCGGCATTCGAAAAAGTATTACGCGCACGATGAAACCGGTGAAGCACGAGTAGGCGATACAGTTCGAATCGTTTCTACGCGGCCGCTTTCAAAATTGAAGCGCTGGCGGCTTCAAGAAGTTATCGCGAAATCTACGCGCGGCTAAGCGAAGTCAGTGGAAGCGCATTAAGGGAGCACGACGAACATGGTTCAGATGCGGACATGGCTGACGGTGGCCGACAATTCAGGCGCGCGCCAGTTGACCTGCATTCTTCCAGTGGGAGGAGATGCAGGATTGGTTGCCGGCCTCGGCGATGTGATTACCGCCGCGGTGAAAGAGGCCACACCTGACAGCCAGGTGAAAAAGGGCAAGGTAGTGCGCGCGGTGGTAGTGCGCACCAGGAAAGAGCAGCGCCGAAGGGATGGCACCTACATTCGGTTTGACGACAACGCTGCAGTGCTAATCAACGATGCGGGCGAGCCGATCGGAACGCGCGTCTTCGGGCCGGTGGCCCGTGAGTTGCGCGATAAGAAGTTCACCAAGATTATCTCGCTTGCTCCGGAAGTGTGGTAGCGATGAGAGAACCCAAAGAAAAACCGGCAGCGCATGGCATTCGCCACGGCGACACGGTGAAAGTAATGGCAGGCCGTTCGAAGGGTAAAAGCGGCAAAGTGC
This sequence comes from uncultured Acidobacteriota bacterium, assembly GCA_963714785.1. Classification (GTDB taxonomy): domain Bacteria; phylum Acidobacteriota; class Terriglobia; order Acidiferrales; family UBA7541; genus Palsa-295. The sequence continues at coordinate 38,803 of CAVQQE010000008.1, read as the reverse complement.
TGTCCGTGAACCTGTGGAAGAGCACCGTGACAGTGGAGCACGCAAACATCATTAAGCGGCACACTCGGCCAAACCCGTCGAAGAATATCAAGGGCGGCATCTTGGAGCGCGAAGGACCCATTCATGTTTCCAACGTGATGCTGGTCTGCCCAGGTTGCGGCAAGCATACCCGCGCAGGGCATACGACGCTGCCGGACGGCACTAAAGTTCGCACTTGCCGTCGCTGCGACACGACTTTTGAGAGCTAGAGGCAAAGAGACGAAATGATTACGCGTTTGCACGAAAAATATCGCAAAGAGGCCATTCCGGCGCTTTCCAAGCGATTCGGATACAAGAATACGATGGCTGTTCCTCGCGTCTCGAAGGTGACGGTAAACATCGGTTTGGGCGAGGCCAGCGCAAATGTGAAGTTACTCGACACCGCGGTTGCGGAACTCGGCCAAATCGCCGGACAAAAGCCGGTAATCACGCGCGCTAAGAAATCGATCGCGAATTTCAAGATTCGCAAGGGCATGCCCATCGGTTGCATGGTCACTTTGCGCGGCGAGCGCATGTATGAGTTTCTGGACCGGCTCTCCGCGATCGTGTTGCCCCGCGTTCGCGACTTTAAGGGCCTGGCACCGAATTCATTCGATGGCCGGGGCAACTACACCATCGGAATCAAGGACCAACTGGTCTTCCCGGAGATCGATTACACACGGGTGGACAAAATCAAGGGCATGAACGTCACCATAACAACCACTGCACGAAATGATGAAGAAGGGCGCGAGCTGTTGAAACTGCTCGGCGTTCCTTTCCGGGCTTAAGGAGACCAAAGAAGCATGGCGCGTACCAGTCAGTTCGCGAAGATGAAGCGGAAGTTGAAATTCAAGATCCGCAAGCGCAACCGTTGCCGCATCTGCGGACGCCCGCGCGGTTTTCTGCGCAAGTTCGAATTATGCCGCATCTGTTTCCGCGGCCACGCGCTCAAGGGAGAAATTCCCGGCGTGGTGAAGGCAAGTTGGTAAGGAAGGAAGAATGACTACTGATCCCATCGCTGATTTCTTGACCCGCATTCGCAACGGTTCTACCGCAAAGCACTCGCGTGTGGATATGCCGTCTTCGAAATTGAAGATAGAGTTTGCACGCATTTTGAAAGAAGAAGGCTATCTGGCGAACTACAAAGTAGTCGAAGAGCAAAAGGGAAAGAAAACGCTTCGCTGCTTTTTGCGCTACACGCCGGACCGGCGCCCCGTGATCACGGACCTCAAGCGCGTCTCAAGGCCTGGATCCAGGCGCTACATTGCGAAGACCGGCATTCGTCCGGTAGTTGGCGGAATGGGAATATCGATATTGTCCACGCCACGCGGATTGATGACCGGCCAGGCGGCGCGTAAGGCGGGCGTTGGCGGCGAATTGATGTGCGAAGTTTGGTAGGAATTTTAGCCTTCACAAGGATTTGAGAGAGCTATGTCGCGAATTGGAAACAAGATAATTCCGGTGCCGTCGGGCGTAAAGATTCAAATTAAGGATGGCGCCGTTGACGTTCAAGGTCCCAAGGGCAAAATGCATGTAAACGTGCCGGGCGGGATTACCTTCGAGCAGAAGGATGGCACGCTCATCGCCAAGCGCCATTCCGAAGACCAGCGCGCGCTGCACGGTCTCGCGCGGGCTTTGGTGGCTAACGCCGTCACGGGTGTCACTACCGGATTCAAGAAAGATCTCGACATCGTGGGCGTCGGATATCGCGCCGAAGTGAAAGGCAAGAACGTGGTGCTAGCGCTGGGGTACTCGCATCCAATAGAGTTCCCGATCCCTGAAGGCATCGTGATAGCCATTGAAAAGCAAACACATATGTCCGTTTCGGGTGCGGATAAGAATCAGGTTGGCCAAGTCGCAGCAAATCTTCGCGCGCTGCGTCCGCCGGACCCTTACAAGCAGAAGGGCATCCGGATCACTGGCGAGCGGTTGAAGAAGAAAGCGGGCAAGGCTGGCGCCAAGTCGGCGGCCTAGGCTGGAAGGAGAACAAACGTGGCAGCACCAGTTCGAAGATTATCGCGGGAAGCGCATCGCCGCCGGATTCATGTGCGAACGCGACAGACGCTTGCTGGAACCTCGGAGCGTCCACGGCTTTGCGTGCATCGCTCGTCCAAGCACATTCGCGCGCAGGTTGTCGATGATCAAAGCGGAAAAACTCTCGCTTCTGCCAGCTCGCTCGATGGCGAAGTTAAGAAGTCGATCAAAGGTGGCGGAAACATCGCGGCCGCAAAAGTGGTTGGTAAGGCAATTGCGGAACGCGCGCGCGGCAAGGGAATTGAGAAAGTTGTTTACGATCGCGGTGGTTATCAGTATCACGGCCGCGTGAAAGCGCTCGCCGAAGCGGCCCGGGAGGCGGGCCTGAAGTTCTAACAATTATGCCGAAACAAGAGCTCAAAGATACGTTGTCAGTCCGCCGTCCGGTCGAAACCAACCAGGCGAACCTGAAGGATCAAGTCGTTTCGATCAATCGCTGCACGAAAGTCGTCAAGGGCGGCAAGAACCTGAGCTTCTCGGCGCTCGTGGTAGTGGGCGATCAGGGCGGCCACGCCGGCTTCGGCATGGGCAAGGCGCGCGAAGTGCCCATGGCGATTCGCAAGGCGATCGAAGCCGCGAAGAAAAATATGGTGAAGTTGAATTTAAAAGGTTCGACCATTCCACATCAGGTCCTCGGCAGCTATGGCTCGGGCCAAGTGCTCCTGAAGCCAGCGCCGGAAGGAACGGGAGTCATTGCAGGCGGCCCCGTGCGCGCAGTGATGGAGGTCGCCGGAATTCAGAACGTGTTGACGAAATCTCTGGGCACTTCGAATCCTCACAACGTGATCAAAGCTACTTTTGATGCGCTCTTGCATTTGAAGGACGCTGCGAAAGTGGCCGAAGGCCGCGGAAGAGGAGCGGAGGAGCCGGTTTCGTAGGCGCCTTTTAAAAGAATATGACACCGACAAAGAAGAATACGGCTGGCCAGTCTAATAAACTGTCCGGAACTCTGAAAATAAAGTGGGTGGTAAGTTTTATCGGTTGCCCACGCGGCATGAGGCAGACCATTCGTGGCTTGGGATTCCGGCGCATGCAGCAGGTGGTGGAGCATCCCGATACGCCGTCGATACGCGGCATGATCGCGAAAGTTCATCACCTGGTCAGGATTGAGGAATAGTGATGGCCATTAAACCGACACTTTCGAATTTGAAACCGCCGCGTGGCTCGCGCCATCGCAAGGTGCGTGTTGGACGCGGTATGGGATCGAAACTTGGCAAAACTTCTGGTGCGGGCAATAAGGGCCAACAGTCACGTCGCGGATATTCTCGCCGTCCGGGATTTGAAGGCGGCCAGATGCCTTTGCATCGGCGCTTGCCGAAACGCGGTTTTTCGAGTCCGTTTCGAAAAACTTATGCAGTGGTCAACGTGGAGAGCTTGAATGTATTTGAAGCGGGAGACACCGTGTCGCCGGAGATGTTGTTTGGCCGCGGGATCGTTCGTGTCGAGCGGGAGGCGTTGAAGATTTTGGGCAGTGGTGAATTGAAAGTGGCGCTAACCGTGCAGGCCCACGCATTCAGCCAGTCGGCGGAAGAGAAAATCGCAGCCGCCGGAGGAAAAGCTGAACTTTTGAAATGAGTCCTCTAAGAAAACTCGTTGAGGCTTTCCGGAATATTTTCAGCACGCCAGACTTGCGTAATCGAGTGCTGTTTACGCTGGCCTTGTTGGGAGTGTATCGGCTTGGCGCTTTCATTCCCACTCCTGGAATCAATACGGCCTTGCTGCAACAGCTTTTTGAACAGAGCAAAGGTTCGGTCCTGGGGATTTTTGACCTTTTCAGCGGTGGCAATCTTCGCAGGCTCACGATTTTTGCCTTGGGCATCATGCCGTACATTACGGCTTCCATCATTCTTCAGTTGATGGTGGTGGTGTGGCCTTATCTTGAAAGACTGCAAAAAGAAGGCGAACTTGGGCGGCGCAAGATCACTCAGTACACGCGCTATTTGACCATCATTTTGAGCGCTTTCCAGTCGTTCACCATTGCGGAAACTTTGACGCGCCAGAATCTGGCGGGTCAAGCGCTGGTGTATCATCCAGGACCACGCTTCATCTTGATGACGATGCTCACGCTGACCACTGGCTCCGCGTTCATCATGTGGCTCGGTGAACAGATTAGCGATCGCGGAATTGGCAACGGGATGTCGCTGATTATTTTCGCTGGCATCGTGGTGGGCTTGCCGCGCGCAGTCGGCGATTTGTGGGAGAAGGCGAAAACGCAACAGTGGGGTTCGTTCACACCGATCGCTCTTCTTGGCCTAATTGCGCTGATGTTAGCGGTCGTGGCCTTTATCGTATTTATGGAAGGCGGCCAGCGGCGCATACCTGTGCAGTACGCCAAGCGTGTGATGGGCCGCAAAGTAATGGGCGGGCAGATGACTTATCTGCCTCTGCGAGTGAATTCAGGTGGCGTGATTCCGCCGATTTTTGCGAGTTCGCTGCTGACGTTCCCACAGACATTGGCGCTTTTCTTCCAAAAGAAGTCGCCGTTCTTTGAAAAGTTTGCGAACCAAATCAAGTGGGGCGAGCCGCTCTACACATTGATATACGTTACACTGATCATCTTTTTCGCATTTTTCTATGTGGGCATCATTTTTAATCCTACTGAGCTTGCGGACAACATGCGGAAATACGGTGGATTCATACCCGGAATCCGGCCAGGACGAAATACCTCCGAATACATCAACCGCATACTGACCCGCTTAACCTTCGTGGGCGGAATCTATCTGGCCATTGTCTGCTTGCTTCCGGAGTGGATGATCTCGGGCATTCACCTGCAGCATTTGTGGTTGGTAGGCAATTGGTTTGATCAGCATATGTGGCGATTTGTGCTCGACGGATTGAATGTGCAGTTTTATTTCGGAGGCACTTCGCTGCTAATCGTAGTCGGTGTAGCCATGGACACAGTGCAGCAACTCGAGGCACAGCTCGTCATGCGCAATTACGACGGGTTTGTTCGCAAGGGCCGAGTGCGGGGCCGTCGCAGTTAATGATGGCTCATTGGCGGTGAGCATGGCGCTCAATCGGGCTATCATTTTCTTAGGCCCGCCAGGTGCCGGTAAAGGTACCCAAGCCAATCGCGCAGCAAAGCGATATGGAGTGCCCCATCTTTCCACCGGAGACATGTTGCGTGAAGCAGTCGCGCAGGGCACCGAGCTGGGCCGCTTAGCAAAGCCGCTCATGGAACGCGGTGAGCTGGTGCCGGACAACATCGTGATGGGGATGGTCGAAGAGAGGTTAGCGCGGCCGGATTCGGCGCAAGGATTTATCTTCGACGGTTTTCCCCGGACCGTGCCGCAAGCGGAGCAACTGGACAAGATTCTGGTCCGTTGCGGACTTGGAAAGCCGCTGGTTGTTGAGTTTCATGTTAGTCCGGAGACCTTGCTGCATCGGGTGTCCGGACGCTGGACCTGCAGCGTGGGCGGCGAAACGTACAATATTTATGAGCGTCCGCCTAAGGTTCCGGGAATTTGTGATGTCGACGGCGGAAAATTAATTCAGCGCTCGGACGACAGGCCGGACATCGTGCGAGAACGTTTGGCGGCGTATGATCGCAAAACGAAACCGCTCGCGGATTATTACCGGCAGCACGGCGTTCTTGAGACGGTGGATGGATCGAAGGGCGTTGAAGAAGTAAGTCGTGAACTGAACGAGATTTTTGCACGCGCGGCAGGGAGAGATGGTCATCTGTAAATCGCCGAAAGAGCTCGAAAAGATGTACCAGGCGGGGCAAATTGTCTGGGGAGCTCTGGAAAAGATGCGCACGATTGTTCGGCCGGGCGTATCGACGAAGGAACTCGACGAATTCGCTGAAGAATTTACCGAGAAGCACAAGGCGCGGCCGGCGTTTAAGGGATACCGGGGATACCCGGGCTCGGTGTGCACTTCGATTAATCAGGAAGTTGTGCATGGAATTCCTTCTGCCTCGCGGAAAGTTCGCGAAGGCGACATTTTGTCCATGGATTTCGGCGTCGAGTTGGACGGTTACTTTGCGGACGCCGCGTTGACTGTGCCGGTCGGGAAGGTGGCTCCGGAACGCCAGAAATTGCTTCGAGTGACGCGTGAATCGCTGGAGCAGGGGATTGACAAGATTCGGCCCGGCAACCGCCTTGGTGACGTATCGGCAGCGGTGCAGCAGTGGGTTGAGAAGAACGGTTTTTCGGTTGTGCGTGAATTCGTTGGTCACGGCATTGGAACGAAAATGCACGAGGACCCGCAGCTCCCGAATTACGGCTCGCCAGGCCAAGGACCTAGGCTTCAAGAAGGGATGGTGCTGGCCATCGAACCGATGGTGAACACGGGTGGCCCGGGAGTAAGAATTTTGGATGATGACTGGACGGCGGTTACCACCGACGGCAGTGATTCGGCACATTTCGAGCACACCGTTGCGGTCACGGCCAAGGGACCCTGGATTTTGACGCGGCCGCGAGAAGCCAGCGGACCATGCTGGTAAGCAGGAACCATATCTTATCGAGTTTGAACTAGGAGCACATGATTCGAAGGCCAGAACCGGAAAAAAAGAAATCGAATGAAGGTAGCGGAAAGGAAGACGCCATTGAAGTGATGGCGACGGTGGTCGAACCTCTTCCCAATGCGATGTTTCGCGTGGAGCTGGAGAACAAGCATCAAGTGCTTGCCCACATTTCGGGAAAGATGCGCAAGAATTTCATACGCATTCTGCCCGGAGATCGCGTGGCAGTGGAGCTTTCGCCGTATGACCTGACGCGCGGCCGCATCGTGTACCGTTACAAATAGCAAGGCCGCCAGCGCAGGAAGGGACAGAATAGAAATGAAAGTAAGAGCCTCGGTAAAGAAAATTTGTATGAAGTGCAAGATCGTTCATCGGCGCGGCGTAGTCCGCGTGATTTGTGTTAACGCGAAACATCGCCAGCGCCAAGGCTAGGAACAGGGAGAAAATGGATGGCTCGCATCGCAGGTGTTGATTTACCGCCAAACAAAAGGCTGTGGGTTGGGCTGACCGCGATTTATGGCATTGGCCAGCAGCGCGCTCGTTCGCTTGCCGCTAAGGCGAATGTGGATCCGACGAAAAAGATCAAGGATCTGACGGAAGAAGAAGTGACTCATCTGCGGGCCGCCATTGAATCGGAAGGCCAAGTGGAAGGCGACCTTCGCAAAGAAACGCAGATGAACATTCGCCGGCTCATTGAAATTCAATGCTACCGGGGCTTGCGTCATCGCCGAAATCTTCCGGTTCGCGGACAGCGCACGCATACCAACGCCCGCACGCGCAAAGGTCCGCGCAAGGGTGCGGTTGCAGCGAAGAAGAAAACAATGGCACGCAAGTAAGAAATGAACGCCTAGAGAAAACAGGAGAGACACGAGCGTGGCAAAAGAACCTCAAAGCGCAGCGGCTGCACCTGCAGGAGCAGCGGCGAAGAGCACTAAGCGCAAGAAAGAGTTTCGCAAGAAGAAGGAAAAGCGCGTCGTTCCTCACGGAGTGGTGTGCATCCAGGCAACGTTTAACAACACGATTATCACCCTTACCGATCCGGATGGCCGCGCGGTAAGTTGGTCTTCGGCTGGCTCTGTGGGTTTCAAAGGATCGCGCAAGGGCACTCCCTACGCGGCGCAGCAAGCCGCCATGACCGCTGCCGGCGTGGCGCGCGATCAATACGGAATGAAATCGGTGGAAGTACGCGTGAAGGGTCCTGGCGCGGGACGCGAGTCCGCTGTACGCGCACTGGCATCGTCGGGCTTGCACATCAACGCCATTAAGGACGTGACGCCGGTGCCACATAATGGTTGCCGTCCTCCCAAGCGCCGCCGCGTATAGCGCGACAAGAAATTTGAGAAGTAAGAAAAGGAGACAAGGCTTTGGCAAGACATCGTGAGGCAGTTTGCCGCTTATGCCGAAGGGAAGGGATGAAACTCTTCCTCAAGGGATTGCGGTGTTTTACAGAAAAATGCGCCATCGAGAAGCGCAATTTCGTTCCGGGACAGCATGGCCAATCTCGCCGCCCGAAAATGGTGGGTTACGGAATTCAATTGCGCGAAAAGCAAAAGGTCAAGCGCACCTACGGGTTACTCGAGCGCCAGTTCCGCAACTATTTTGAGAAGGCGGAACGGACCAAAGGTCCAACCGGCTCGAATCTTATGGTTACACTCGAACGCCGGCTCGACAACGTCGTCTATCGAATGGGTCTTGCGGGCTCGCGTTCGCAAGCGCGCCAGCTCGTGCTGCATGGCCACATTCGTGTGAAGGGACGCAAAGTCAACATCCCGAGCTATCTGGTGCAGGTGGGCGAAGATATCGCGCTGAAGGAAAAGATGCACCAGAACGCGATGGTCCTAGAAGCGCGGAATCTGGCAAACAGCCAGGGCGTTGCTCCGTGGCTCGATATTGACCGGGAAAATTTCAAAGCGCGCGTTGTGGCCATGCCTCGCCGCGAAGACGTGCAGACACCGCCGATGAACGAGCAGCTCATCGTCGAGTTGTACTCGAAGTAACGCATAAAAAGATCGTCAACGTTGAATAGTTTGTGGGCTCGCCGCTGGCGAACCAGGAGGAATGTCGCATATGTGGAAGGGATTTCAGAAACCAAAGCGCTTGGCAGCAGAACCGGAAACACTCACCGATAAATACGGGAAATTCTCCGCGCAGCCTTTCGAGCGCGGGTGGGGAACTACGGTTGGCAATTCGTTGCGACGCGCGCTGTTAAGCTCGATTGAAGGTGCGGCCATTACCGCGGTCAGGATTGAAGGCGTTCTTCACGAATTTTCGCCGATTCCCGGAGTCGTAGAAGACGCTACCGATATCATTCTCAACCTGAAGCAAGTGCCGCTGAAGCTGAATACGGACCAGCCGAAAACTATCACGCTGGTCGTCGATACGCCCGGACCGGTAACCTCCGCGAAAATCGAAGAGGATGCCGACATCGCCGTGCTCGACAAGAATGTTTACATCGCGACGGTCAGCGAGGGTGGCAAGCTGGAGTTGGAACTGCGCGTGAAGAACGGCCGCGGATATGTCGCCGCGGACCGGAACTTCGACGAGGATTTGCCTATTGGTTACATCCCCATCGACTCGGTTCACTCTCCAGTGCGCAAGGTCAACTACGCAGTGGAAGCCGCGCGTTTGGGCCAGATGACTGACTACGAAAAGCTGACTCTCGAAGTTTGGACCAACGCAGCAATCACCCCGCAGGATGCCATCGGACTTGCCGCGAAGCTGATGAAAGATCATATGAGTATCTTCATCAATTTCGAGGAACAGCCCGATCTGCCGGAAGAAGTAGTCGAAAATTACAGCGATCCGCGACTCGAATATCTCGACCGGTCGGTGGAAGAGCTGGAACTTTCGGTGCGTTCTTATAATTGTCTGAAGAATGCAAACATCCAAAACCTGCGCGAACTGGTGCAGAAGACCGAGTCCGAAATGCTGAAGACAAAGAATTTTGGACGAAAGTCGCTCAACGAGATTAAGGACATCCTGGTAAAGATGGGCTTGAGCCTGGGAATGAAATTCGACGAGCACGGACGCATTATTTGGCCGCCATTGCCAAGTCAGACTGCTCCGCCGCCGTCCGAAGAAGGGGAACACGGGGCGCTTTAGGCCGCCGAATAAATCATGAGACACCTCGTTTCAGGGCACAAACTCGGAAAGCAGCCTGCGCATCGTAGAGCCGTGTTGCGTAATCTCGTGACGAACCTGATCGAGAAGGAGCGCATTCAAACCACGATTCTGCGCGCGCGCGCGGCCCGTCCGCTTGCCGAACGCATGATTACTTTGGGCAAGCGCGATTCGCTGCACGCGCGCCGTCAGGCGGCTTCGTTCCTGACCACCCCTGACGCCACAAAGAAACTCTTTTCCGACCTCGCTCCTCGTTTTGCGGACCGTCCAGGCGGCTACACGCGCATTGTTCGCGTCGGCTGGCGCATAGGCGATGGCGCTGAACTCGCGATTCTTGAGTTCATCGGCTCTGAGCTAAAGAAGAAGGAAAAGAAACCGAGAAAAGCGGTGGAAGAAGAGGTCCCTGAAAAAAAGGAAGCTACCGCTAAGAAGTAACTTCAACGGAATCAATTAAAAACGGCCCACCGGCTAAACGCCATGCGGGCCGTTTTTATTTTTTGGAGACAAAGAACTCCTTTATTTGATTCCCATCCAACTGTTGTAAATCGCCCGCTGCTCTTGGGTAGGATGCTCCATCGGTTTCAACGTGTAGCTGGGATAGGGACTTGCTAATAAGGTGACGGGAATTTCTTTCACCATGCCCAAGCGGATCACCGTGATGCGCAGCGTGTCGCCAGGCTTGTGATCTGAGATGGTTTCAGAGAACTCGTCTGCGTCCACGGTGCGCCGGTCAACTCCGATCACCACGTCGTCGCGGTCCAAACCTGCGTTGTCAGCGGCGCCGCCCGGAATCACATTGGTGATTTTTGCATGACCATCGTCACTCTTGCTCTGGCTGATGCCTAGCCAGGGCTTTTCAGAATCGAGTTTCTTCTCGACCGCAATTCCGGCATAAGCAAAATATTCCTCATATGGAATCGGATCCTTACCGCCGATGTATTTGCTGAAGATACCGCTGAGATCGGTTCCGGCGACCTCTGACGCCGCTTTTACGGCGTCAGCAGGTCGGAATCCCGGTTTCGGGAGGGCATACCGCGAATACATTACACGCATCCAGTCATCGAGAGACTTCCGATTATTCGTGTTCTTGCGGATGGCGAAATCCAGGATGTGCCCCATGATTTGGCCGCCGTCGTAATAAGAATAATCTGTATTTCTTAAATTATTCACCTGCGTGACGACCTCGCCGTTATACCAGGTATCCCAGCTTGTGTCTTCGATACTGCGCTCGCTCCTGCCGGGATTCTGCTCGAACTTTGTGATCGTATAGGCAATCTCATCCAGATATTGCTTGGGGGTGATAAGGCCGGCACGTTCCAAGGCGAGAGATCCGTAATAACTCGTAAGCCCCTCCGAGATCCATAACGAAGGCGTATGTACCATTTGCGAATAATCAAACGGACCGAGCGGAAGCGGCCGCAATCGTTTCACATTCCAAGCGTGAAAAAACTCATGCGCGGTAACGAAGAGTTTCAAATTGTATTGCGAGCCGTAGCCCGCGGCGGGATCCTGCGAATCCCAGTCTTTAGAAAAGTCGATTTGTGTCGAATTCAGATGCTCTAAGCCGCCGCCAGTATTCGGCCAAACATGAAAGAGAAACCAATAATCTTTGAATGGCGCGGCTTGCTCGGTGCCGGTTACCGAACTAAACATCGGCACGATGGCCGCGACGAATTTCTGCATATCCTCTGCAAATTTCGAGAAATCCTTCTGCCCTTCTACATCGTGGACGATCACGTGGTAGGTGGACCCGAGAACCTGGAAATCCTTTTCCGCGAAATCTGAAATTTCCAGCGGCGCGTCGGCGAACCAGTCGTAATTGGCAGCGCGAAACGTATGATCGGAAGTGCGCTCCATCCCCGTGGCTACTTTCCAGCCTTGAGGCACGGCGATCGTGAGCTCCACCGGGCGTTCTTTCCCTCCCACCAGATACATCCAAACGGAGGGGCCGCCAATGAACGCATGTCGCTCATTGTACTGAGCCTGATTGTTACGCAGCGTATCGCCGAAAGCCTGGTAGGAAATCGTCACAGCGTTCGCACCCGCAAGATCAATTCGCCAAGTTTGACTGTCCGTCTTGCGCCAATCCAATTCTTTGCCGTTCGGGCCAAGCGCGTGAAAGCCCTGGATATTTGCAGAATAGTTTTGCAGGTAATAAGAGCCCGGGGCCCAATCGGGGATCGCAAAATCCACGGTCGGTCCTTCGAGATCTGTCGCGCGCATCGATACGTCCATCAGATGAGTGTTCGGCCGTTCGAAACGTAGTTCGTAATGCAGCGCATCAGCAGCTCTTAAGGAGCTGCAATTCAGAACCACAAATATTGCGAGAATCCATAGTCTATTCAGAATGCGACGTGACATAAGTGTCCTTTCATGAAAGTGAAATCAATGAGGAGGTATTGCCCTCGGCTCAGCCGGTAAAGGATCGCCTCTCCGCTTTCTTCGGATATCCGCAAAAAGCACAATCAGGGCAACAGCAATCTGCGCAGCAATCCCTCCCGCTGTATCGATCAGTACATCAGAAACTGCTGCCGTTCTGCCTGGAACGAATGATTGATGGAACTCATCAAGCGAGGCATAGCATGCCACTATCGCGATTGTTGCAAGGGCCCAACCCAAATGAATGCCGGGTTTCCCCGCGCGAATCGCTCGCAAAATTAGCAGGCTCAAGACGAAATATTCAGTCACGTGACCCATCTTGCGTATGAAATGATGAACCAGGAACAGAGTTTCCTGTGACGCATGCGGAAAAAACCATCTCAAAATTGGAACAATAATCCGGCTGGTATTGTCTGAGGTAAATATACCGGTGGAAAATGTCGATATCACGATCGCCCATAAAAGCGCGGGCCACCAACGTTCAAGCCACCGCATGCTAGAGGACCGGCCCAAGAGCCGTAGAGTCGTTTGACGGATTTATTTCCTGTGGATGTGGCATTATTCCAGGCGGTAATTCGGCGCTTCCCGCGTGATGATCACATCATGCACGTGGCTCTCGCGCAGACCGGCTTGCGAGATGCGGATGAATTGGCTGCGCTCCTGTAGTTCCTTCAAATTTGGCGTACCGCAATAACCCATCCCGCTGCGCAGACCGCCCACCAGCTGCTCCACAAGCGCCGACAGGGGGCCTTTATATGGCACCTGGCCTTCAATGCCTTCCGGAACAGATTTTCCTCGCTCGGCACTTTCTTGCGCGTAGCGATCGGCAGAGCCTGCTTCCATAGCGCCGATGGATCCCATGCCGCGATACGATTTGAATGTGCGGCCCTGATACAAAATCGTCTCGCCTGGGGATTCTTCCGTCCCTGCAAACAGCCCGCCAATCATCACGGCTGATGCTCCAGCTGCCAGGGCTTTGCTGATGTCACCGGAAAATTTAATGCCGCCGTCGGCTATCAATGGAACTCCCGTATCTTTTGCCGCGCGCGCACACTCCAAAATTGCAGTGATTTGAGGCACGCCTGCACCGGTAACCACACGCGTGGTGCATATCGATCCAGGGCCAATTCCAACTTTCAGGCCGTCCACCCCCAACGAAATTAATTCGCGTGTGCCCTCCGCAGTCGCCACATTTCCAGCGACCACTTGCATGGCCGGCAGCTTGGATTTTACGGCGCGAATAGCGTCCATCACCCGGGTTGTGTGGCCGTGAGCTGTGTCAATTGCGAGCACATCCGCGTTTCCTCTCGCCAGCTCTTGCGCGCGCTCAAGAAAGTCTCCGGTCGCGCCAATCGCTGCACCCACACGAAGCCTTCCATGCTCATCTTTCGTTGCGTTCGGGAATTCAATCTTTTTCTGAATGTCTTTTACCGTGATCAGGCCTTTCAAGTTGAAATCCGCGTCAACTACCAGAAGTTTTTCAATGCGGTGCCGCTGCAGAATTTTCTCGGCTTCTTCAAGCGTGGTGCCTACTGGAACGGTAACCAGGTTATCCTTGGTCATAATTCCGCTGATCGGTTGATCCAAATTTCGCTCGAAGCGCAAGTCCCGGTTGGTCAAAATTCCCAACAGGTGCGCGCCTCGCGTAACCGGCAGGCCCGAAACTTTGTACTTGTTCATGATGTCCAGAGCCTGGCGCACGGAAAGCTCGGGGGCAATCGTCACGGGATCGACAATCATGCCGCTTTCAGAGCGCTTTACCTTGTCCACTTCTTCGGCCTGGCGATCAATGGACATATTTCTGTGGATAAAACCGATCCCACCCTGCCGCGAGATGGCGATAGCGAGACGCGAATCCGTCACTGTATCCATCGCCGCAGACACGATTGGAATATTCAGCGAAATAGTGCGCGTGAGGCACGTGCGCGTATCGGCCTGCGCTGGAAGCACGGACGACCTGCCGGGCAAGAGCAGCACGTCATCAAACGTCAGTCCCTCCGGAATAGCTCCTTCAATCATCTATGCTCCTGTGCTCGATAAATCGGCCATAAACAACAAAGCCCAGCAGGACTCGCTGGGCTACGGAGAAGATTCATCTGTCGCGAAATACCTTCATTATAGAACCTACGATTTTAGGCTCAACGGAGGCCGAAATCAAGACGCGCAGTAGGTAGCGCTTATCTGCTGAGAAGATTCGCGAACTGGCGAAGCTCCGTGCTATTCAGGTCGGATACGGCGAAGTAATCCATAGCGTTGCTTGACCAGGAGACCACGTTGTAACCTTGAATGGTCTGAACTTCGGGCGGCTTCGCGCTGTTCTTTTCTTCGGGCCAGATGAACACGTTGATGAAATGCTTCTGCCGCTGATAAACCAGAGCGGCCACATTGCGGCGGCCGATGTAATCCAGCCGGCCTCCCACCAACGGAAAACCTTGCGTCGCGAGATCCACAACCGGCGGGGCAAAATCCAATTTGCCGTCGAACCAAGGCTTTACGGTGTGTTGATCAGTTGATTCGACATCCATTAGGTGTCCTGGCTGCAGCGAGCGAATGTGGCTGGCAACGATTTCCTCGGCAACCAGGTCTTGCTTCTGGCCTCCAATATCAGGGATCGCTTTGACGCCGAGAAACACTGCGATAAGGATCGCCGCGGCAATCGCAAGCCACTCCACCACCGGACGGCGCGTCGTGGAAACAGTTTGCGGCCGCGCCTCGGCTGGGAGTGCCGCTCGAACGCGAGCGCGCAGACTATCGGGTGCGGGTTCATAGAGATTCGCGGTCCGCAATGAATCACGCAAGGCTTGCTGTTCGCGCAATTCACCAGCGCATCGAGGACATGTCTTCAAATGTTCCTCGAATTCGAGACTGCGAACAAGGTCGAGTTCGCCGTCGAAATATGCGCGGAGCAGGTGTTCGCTATTTTCGCAGGCCACGTTGCCCCTCCTCGGCACGCATCCGAATCAGTCGCTCTTTCAATTGGTTACGGGCCCGGGCTAATCCTGACATGACTGTGCCGATAGGTATCGCCATCAGTTCGGCGATTTCCTTGTAAGACATGCCCTCAAGCTCACGCAGCACTATGACCTCGCGGAAGTTCACCGGCAATTCGTGCAGCGCATGGCGAAGCATCTGGCTATCGACCGACTGCAAAAGCGCGCCTTCAACACCGGATTGCTCGGAGACGGCCGTATGAATCGTCTCGTCAAATTCTTCCTCCAGCCTAGCGGGGCGATTCTTCTCAAGAAACGAATAGCTGGTATTGCGTACAATTTTCAGCACCCAGGCCCTAGCATCTCCACCCTGATAACCGCCGAAGAACTTGAATGCGCGAAGATAGGCCTCTTGAACGATGTCTTGGGCGTCCTGCGGCTTGCGCACGAGCCAACGCGCAAGGTTGTAGGCTGCATCCAGATGAGGTAGTACAACCTGCTCAAAACGTTCAGTTTGCCCGGCTCCCCATTTTTCACCCTGCATGAGAGGATTAGACTCTCAGTCTTCCAGACCAGATATCAACCACTTTTATTCCCACTGCTTACTCTAGCTGGATATTTCGACTTATTCGCAATTACCAGGAATATTCGTCGAAATCCAGGGTCTAGATCAGTGAGCGCAAACACAGGTCAGGGAGACAGGTCATGCACCAACAGAAAATACAAAAGTTAAAGACAAAGACTTTAGGGATAGCGATTTTTGCACTAGCTTTCTTTTCGGTGCGACTCGCGGGCTCATCTTTGCGACTACACTCCGTCGCCGCGGCTGAGGCGAAGCCGGGCGCGACCGCAATAACCATCGATAACTTCAGCTACGCTCCCATGCAACTTGAAATAGCACCAGGTACCCAGGTTATATGGATTAATAAGGACGATGTACCGCACACCGTCGTAAGCGTAGATCACAAGTTCAAATCGCGTGCACTTGATACCGACGAGAGTTTTTCGTTTACCTTCCAGGATCCCGGTACGTACGAATATTTTTGCTCGGTACATCCCAAAATGACCGGCAAGATCGTAGTGAAGTGAGACCAATCCATGAACCCATACAATATTCGCGAAGCATTGCTAGCTAAACACGCGCAGCATGTAGTGTTAATTCATTTTCCTATCGCTTTATTCTTGGCTGGCGTGGCGTTTGACTTTGTCTCCTATTTTACAAAGCGCAGTGCCTTTGCCGCTGCGGCGTACTACAACTTCGTCGTGGCTGCAATTTCGACTGTACCGGTCGTTGCAACAGGCTTACTTGCCTGGCAGTTCCAGCTCGAAGGGCAAAAACTCAAGGGGCTATTGCTGCAACATCTACTGCTCGGTATTACGTCCAGTGTAATGATCTGCCTCACTTGGTATACGCACTTTCGATCGCGTCGTGACTTTGAGCCAGCTCCCCCGTTTTTCCGTTTGCCCGTGGAACTTTTGGCCGTCGCTGTAATTGCCATGACCGCCCATCTAGGCGGATACCTAACCGGCGTTAACATTCCAAGCTAAACGCGATCGTGGCCCACTGTAGTACAGACAGGTGACACCTTGCGCGCCGTACTCGGAGCCCCTACCATATGAACAGTGAAAGAGTTCGTTCCCCACAAACGACTTCGTAATCCGCATCTGATGACCATCGCCGCGACGTTCTGGCGGCGCAAGTTTCCACACCTGCCCAAAAGCGATGCGCGCTTTTTCGAACTTGAACAGGGAACCCAAGTTCTCGGAGAGTGCCATTGGCAGGGGAATCGCAAAACGCATCCTACGCTCGTTCTGCTTCACGGCCTGGAAGGCTCGAGCGAATCGGCCTACATGTTGGGCACGGCTGAGAAAGCGTTCGTTTCAGGATTCAACGTAATACGGTTAAATCAACGAAACTGCGGCGGTACGGAAAAACTCACTCCCACGCTTTACCATTCCGGCCTGAGTGGCGATATGGGGGGCGTCTTGCTCGAATTGATCAAGGGTGACGGCCTGTCCAAGATCTTTGCTGCCGGTTTTTCGATGGGTGGCAACCTGGTTCTAAAGATGGCGGGAGAATTTGGAGATGCAGTGCCCCGCGAGCTGCGGGCAATTGTTGCGATTGCTCCGGCTCTGGATCTGGCGGCCTGCGCTGACGCTCTGGCCCAGCCGCGAAATTTTTTGTACAACCGCCATTTCGTGAAAAGCCTGAAGAAACATATGCGCTACAAGTCCAGTTTATATCCCGGCCTTTTTCCGCTTGAGTTTGCAACTTTTAGGCGTATTAGAACCGTACGGGATTTCGACGATGTGGTAACCGCACGTTTTTGTGGGTTTCAGGATGCAGCGGATTACTACAAACGCTCAAGCGCCTCAAACCTGCTTTCAGCAATTAGGTGCCCGACTCTGATCTTAACTGCGCAGGACGACCCTTTCATTCCCTTTAGACCTTTTCAAAACTCCGCGATTCAAGAGAACCCGCATATCACACTATTCGCACCTCCTCATGGTGGCCATTGCGCGTTCATTTCCGAAGAGAGAGGCGCAGATCGCTTCTGGGCGGAAGCGAGAATAGTGGAATTCTGCCTGGACAAATCCTCGATGAAGGAAGTTCGCAACGCAGTACGGTAGACGCGGGCTAAGAGAATCGTCAAGCAATCGGCATTTCAAGAGAAGGCTGAAATCCGCGGGTAAGAAGTTGGGCCGCCCCTGACTGGGCGATTACCATGTCGTCTTCGCAACGCATGCCGTACTCTCCGAGCACATAAATGCCGGGCTCATTTGAAAACGTCATACCGGGCTTCAAAATGACCCGATTACCGCGAACCAGGTAAGGACTTTCGTGTCCATCCATGCCGATTCCGTGTCCAAGGCGATGTGAAAAATATTTATAGCCCGGGCCGAAGCCGGCGTCGGTGATTACTTTTCTTGCTGCATCGTCCACGGAGCCGCACTCACGTCCGGCGATTGCCGCCGCTAACGCAGCATCTTGGGCGCGCCTCACGATTTCGAATGCGCGCTGCAGCTTAACAGGTGGTTTACCCAGCACCCCCACTCGGGTGACATCTGATTGGTAGCCTGCCACTGTGGTGCCATCGTCAATCATCACGCCGATACCTTCTCGCAGAATCTGCTCTTCGCGCGAACCATGGGGAAGCGCCGAGGAAGGTCCAAAGGACACCGAGGCTTCGCCGCTCAGACCCATGCGCTCATAACCACGCACAACCATATCCGCAACCTCGCGTTGCGTCATGCCCTCGCGTAGTGACGCAAATGTGGCCTTATACACATCAAAGGTTGCGCCACAAGCGAGCCGCATCAGGTCAAGTTCGTGCTCGCTCTTCTGCGCGCGGCAACCCACTGTGACAGTATCGCCGCTGACGTAGTCCAATGAAGTAGCTGCGCTGCGCAGCCCATCGTAGAAAACGTATCGCGTGGTTTCTTCCACGGCGATTTTTCCCGTGCGAATGCCGCGCTCTCCCAACCACTTTGCCGCAACAACATACGGGTTGTCGTCTTCCTGCCAAACGCGGACATCGACCGGATAGCGGAGTTGTTCGCGGAGCCGGCCTTCTTCAAATGCCGGGCAAACAAGAAGGGGATTTCCTTGGCGCGGAACCAAGAGAGCAAGAATGCGTTCGCTCGGCCACCACCTTATCCCCGTGTAATACAACAGTGTGGTCCCCGGCGTAACAAATAGCGCTTCAAACTGTGGCTTCGCACCAGTCATTAACTGCTGTGCGCGTGCCATGCGACCTTGCAATTCTTCTGCGGTAATAGGCTTCGCGCGATCGCCCAGCGGTTTCAATTTATCGAATGCTGCCGGCAACGATTCCGATTGGTTCTGCGCTGGATGCTGAGAAAGTCCAAACATCGAATTCGCCGCCATAGTTCCGGAAGCCACCCAGGCGGTCTGGAGTACTTCGCGGCGAGAAATTTTCATAGTTTTCCGATCGGGAACTTACTGGAAGTGCGAAATTAAAACGGCGTCTGTAACCACGTGCCCGTTTGCGTAGATAATTTTCTTGCCGTCCGGGGACAGCGCATAGGCGCCCCACTTAAAATCTGGTCCGAGGCTCATTAATTGTTTTGCCGGAACCGATTTCGCACCAGTTGAGGAAACCGGCTGGGCCCACAGTGAAATAAGCCCGTCCTTATTGACCGGATAAAGAACCGCGCGCCCATCTTTTGTCCAAGAAAGCTTTTGACCGCCGTCTCCGTTCAATGCGACATCCTGGGGTAAATCATACGTGCTCTGGATTTCACCGCCGTTTAGCCCAATGATAGCGAGTAGCTTGGTAGTTTTGGTGGGGTCGGGAGTATAGGCTACCGCAACGGAACTTCCATCTGGCGAAATCGTGGGACTCTCCGCTTCCATCTTGCTGATCTCCGTCGCCGCGCCGCCATCAATCCCAATTCGCATCAAACGGTTCACAGGATCTAAGACATTAACATAAACAACAAATTTGCCATCCGGCGAGCAAGTAGGTTGAACATCAATTTTATCTGTCGATAATTGCGTGATGTTGGTGCCGTCGATGTCCGCTCGCCATACGGTGCTGCCTCCTGCTGAACCTCGGGAACTAAAAATAAAATGGCGACCGTCTCCACACCCGGAAAGCCAGCCAGGGGATTCAGCGCTTGGCGAAATATCATGGATGTTGGTACCGTCGGGCGAGGTACTTGCTAGCCGAAGCGCTCCGGACGAGTAGTAACCGTAGATAATCTTGTCCCCGGGAACCCATACAATTCCGGAAATACCGTCGGCACGATTGATGCCACTGGTAATTTGTCGTGGCGGCGACAGCGACGCGCTGCTGCCGAAATTCGTGATCCAGAGGTTTCCCGTGAGCCCTACTTGGACAGTGGCAAGAGTCGATCCATCCGACGTGATGCTTGCGTCGATGTAGAAATTCAAATCGTTTGTGATTCTGCGCGAGTCGCCTCCCGGATAACTCACTTCAAATAACTGAGAGTTCAAAGACGTCTTATTGACGCGCGCAGGAAAAAGAACGGCAGAGCCCTCAGGTAGCCAAGCCATCTGGTCCGGGACTATCCAGTCGCTTGAGCCGAGGCGTGTCTTGATCTTGGAGTCCAGGTCCACGGTCTCAATCGCATATTTGTTGAATTCGCCGTCGGGGTTGTCTGAGATTGCAATTCGCTTACCGTCTGGAGACCATGCCGGACCGTCGCCGGACAAAAAGTTCGGGCGATTAAGGGTGAACAGAGTTTGCTCCCCAGTCCCGTCCGCATTCGCAACCAGCAAGCTTGAGTTCTTTAGCTTCGTGGCAAAACGTACAAAAACGAAACGCTTGCCGTCCGGGGAAAAGCTAACGGGACTGTCCACATCCGCGACGACTTGATGCGGAGAGCCACCCAAGGAAGGCACTTGAAATAGCGTTCCAAGTCCGGCAGATTCATCCCGTTTCACAAAATAAAGATAATTTCCGTCCAGCGAAAACGTGAGGCCTTCGATTTCTCCCGGGGAACCGATTTCAACCTGCACGGTGCTTCCTGTGGCTAATTGGCGAATCCATATTGCATGTGTGCCTTTTTCATCCGCGACATAGCAAAGCCATTTGCCGTCACTCGATATCGCAACGGAGTGAATATTGCCCGTCGAGGTTACTGGTGTAATCGTCATTTGCGAGAAAGACGATGGGTTTTCGTGGCGTGGGGTTCGATAGTGCAGGAACAAAGCGACCATCGCAGCGAGTCCCACGATAACGGGAGCGATTTTCGCGAGAGTGCGCCAGCTTGGCGTCGGAGGCGTGACCGCAGCGGTGGTAGTCTCCGCACTTGTGGGAGGGACCGTGGCTGTCGATGGCGCCGCATGAGTTCCCGATCGAGCTCCACCGCCTGCGCCAGACCATGCACTTCCACTGCCACTGGCAGCGCGCCCGGAGTCCGAATCACGCTTGAGACGTTTCAGATCTCCGCGAAGCTCTGCGGCCGTTTGATAACGAAGCTCTCGGTCTTTTTCAAGGGACTTGCCAATGATCTCTTCCAGTTTCGGCGGTACGTTGGGATTCAAAGAAGTGGGTGCAGCTGGAGTTCGATTCAAAATCGAATCGAAAATGACCGCCGAAGTATTACCGGTAAAAGCCGCCTGTCCTGTAGACATCTCGTACAACACCGCGCCCAGACTGAAAAGATCAGTGCGCGCGTCTAACTCTTCACCTCGCGCTTGTTCGGGTGACATATAAGCAATGGTTCCAATTGCCGAACCGGGGCTTGTAAGCAAAAGATTATTTGAAGTGATGTCGGTGGCGGTGCGACCAGCGCCTACGGATTCCGCAACGCGCGGTGACGCCGTTTGTTTCGCCAGACCGAAATCCAGAATCTTGGCCTGCGAACGAGAGGTGATAAAAATATTTGCCGGCTTGATGTCGCGATGTACGATGCCGCGCGCGTGGGCCGCATCCAATGCGTCCGCGATCTGCGTGCCCAAGTCCAACAAAACATCGGTGGCCAGAGGCCGCCCGGAAATTCGCTCCCTCAGAGTTTGGCCTTCGAGCAGCTCCATCACGAGAAATGGCCTCCCGTTATGCGAGCCCACGTCGTAAATCGTGCAGATCCCAGGATGGTTCAACGAAGATGCGGCTCTAGCTTCACGCTGGAACCGCTCTAAAGATCCAGGATCGCGCGCTAGATCTTCGGACAGGAATTTCAGCGCCACTTGGCGGCCGAGCCGCGTATCTTCTGCGCGGTAAACTTGGCCCATGCCGCCGCTTCCCAAGGGATCGATGATGCGGTAATGCGATATAGTTTCGCCCAACATTCGCACCAACATCGTAGACAACTCATGAGAAGCACGCAAGCGCTCAGCAACAATTCAACAAACAGCGCGACCTATCAGGAAGAAAACGTCAAGAGCGGGGGTAATGCTCAAACAGGGCGTTCAATTTGTACCGAATGATGCGCAACGTATTCGTGAAGGTTTGCGAGAATCAAAAGCAGTTCCAGCATGCGATCTCGTTGCTCGGGTTTCGGTTCGTCCGCGCCCTCTTCCAGGTTATTCACAATCGTCAGTGCATCCGAGAGCAGCCACTGAAGTCCGGTCGGATCAATTGTGCGCCCTTCACGGCAGTGTCCCAGAGCCAGATCCGTGCGTACAAAAGCTTCATCCACAAAATGATCCAGGCATAGCTCTAGGCTAGCGAGCGCGGTCGGAATCGAGTTAGCACACCCGGCCCTTTGACATTTTCCGGGTACCTTCTCGTCCATCACTACACCCCAGGTTCTCGAGTAGTTATTACCTCAAGCCAGGCGCGAGAGTAACACATTTTTTTTGGAAGCGAGCGAAGATGCGCCGAAAAGCGCAATAGCGTATCGAAACGTCGCCAATATTCGAGGCATTTCACACCGAATGATAAAAGGGGCGCTCAATCGCACCCCTTTTTCTCAATGCTGTTTAACGAATTTCGATGGTTCCCGAACTTGTGCTGAGTTCCACCAAGGGACCCCCCGCTCCTACTTTACCTTGTAACTCTCGAGGGCTGATCTTGCCTTGAACACTTATATCGTGGGCCGTCTCGATATTTCCGGAACTGGTTCGCGCAACCAAGTTGAATGCAGCTTGCGGCGGGAAATCCACACTAACGCTTCCTGAACCGCTGTGGAGTCTCCAGTCGCCGGTCGGATCGCCTTGAGCAGTGATGCTTCCGCTGCCTGTGGTGACCTTGGCTCCGCCTTTCACGCCTTTTATCTCCACATCGCCCGAGCCTGTGCTGATCTCCACATCTCCGGCCGCGGTTTGTTCCAATTTTACGTTGCCGCTGCCGCTTGAGGCGATCAGCCCGCCACCAATCCCAATCGCTCGTATCGTTCCGCTGCCTGCGGACGCGTGGGCATTTCCGCGAATCGTTTCCAGTTCAATGTCGCCCGATCCCGTCCGAGCGCGCACTTCGCCGCCAATGTTTCCCACATGCAAACTACCGGAGCCGCTGTTCATATCGGCTGGCCCGCTAATTCCGTCCGCTCTTTGATCACCAGATCCTGATTCAGACCGCAGCTTCGTTTGTGACGGTACAACCAGTTCGTAGCTAATCGAAATATTGTGTTTCCAATCGCGGTTTTCGATGTGTCCTATGCGAATCGTATTCCCGCTTTGTTCGATCGGAGGATTGTTTTCGATTTCGTGGATATGCTGCTCCACATCGCCCCAGCCGCTGCCGTGGATCCTTGCGTGAATTTCTACTTTGGATGAATCACCGGTGCGCAAGGTAATGTCACCAGAACCGGTTTGCACGTCCAAATCTACGGCGCCGGTTACATTCAAAGTGCGATCAAAATGCCCTTGGCTGCTTCCTGCGATGACCGGAGACGCGGCTATAGCAACAGCCAACGCCACCATTACGAGCAATCCCGAAACTGCGCGGATGCGAACTTTCATCATTTTCCTCCTATGCGGATTGGTGCTGTCTAGGCAAAAGGTACGCAATATGTTGAAAAAAAGTTCAGACGGAGAAAAACCCTTCAGGTGAGCGCAGAATTTAACGCGCTAGGCGGCTGTGCCGTGGCACTTCTTGTACTTCTTACCCGAGCCGCAAGGGCAAGGATCGTTGCGCCCGACTTTTGCTGCAGCGCGAACCGGTTTGGGAGCCGTTTCCGCTTGTGCCGGCCCTGCCTGGAACTGCAAATCTCGTTGCTGGCGTTGCTGACGTTGTTCGATCTTCTTGGCCTCATCTTCGGGCCTGGCGGGCTGCATCAGGAACAAGAAACGAACAGCTTCCGTGTCGATGCGGTCCATCAAGGAGTCAAACAGAATGAAGGCTTCTTTCTTGAACTCTACGAGCGGATCTTTCTGCCCGTAACCGCGCAGGCCAATACCTTCCTTCAAATGATCGAGGGTAAGGAGATGATCTTTCCATTGAGCATCTACAACGTCCAAAAGGATGTGGCGTTCGAGCCAGCGAAGAGTCTGCGCGCCGAAAAGAGTTTCCTTTTCTCCGTAACGCGCTTTCGTTTTCTCCACCATGGCTTCCGCAAGCGTGTCGTGATTCAGCGCCACAAAATCCATACCCGCCGCTTTGGGGTCAAAGCCAAACTGATTCAGCACTTCATTACTGAACTGCGTCACGTTCCACTGGTCAGGATGCTGCTCGCGCGGGCAATACGTTTCCACTAACTCGTTCGCAATGGCTTCGGCGCGTTCCAAAATGTAATCCTTTTGATCGCGGCCTTCCAGGAACGAGCGGCGCAAACCGTAAATCGTTTCGCGCTGCTTGTTCATCACATCGTCGTATTCCAGCAAATGTTTGCGCGCTTCAAAGTTCTGGGCTTCCACCGCCTTCTGCGCGTTCTCGATCCGGCGACTGATTAACTTGGATTCGATCGGCACCCCTTCGGTCATACCCAAGCGGAACATCAGAGCTTTCACTCGATCGCCGCCAAAGATGCGAAGCAAATCGTCTTCAAGCGAGAGAAAAAACCGCGAGGCCCCGGGATCTCCCTGACGTCCCGCGCGTCCTCTCAGCTGGTTATCGATGCGCCGCGCTTCATGCCGTTCTGTCCCCAGAATGTGCAGGCCGCCCATCGCCACCACTTCGTCGTGCTCCGCTTTGCACTGCTCGGCAAACTGATCGAATATTGGTTTCCACTGATCGAGAGGAACCTGATAAATCTTGCCCTCCTGTTGGAATAGCACCATCGCGCTGGCTGTGGCGCTCGATCCATTTAAGCCGCCGGTAGAAGTGGAAGTTGATGTTGAGGTGCTAGTCGCAGTGGCCGTCGCCGTAGACGTTGAGGCAATACTTGTTCCGCCGACAGCCGAAGACGCCGCTGCAGCGTCAGCTTGCGCTGGCGTTTCAGTCCGCGGAGTCGCTCCGATCACCGCGCTCGCTGGCGCGTACGGTATCGCCATCTTATTTTTCAGAAAATACTCGCGCGTCATCGCTTCCGGATTTCCGCCTAACAAGATGTCCGTACCGCGTCCGGCCATGTTAGTGGAAACTGTCACTGCGCCTTTGCGTCCAGCCTGCGCGATGATCTTGGCTTCGCGCTCGTGCTGCTTCGCGTTCAACACTTGAAACGGTATGCCTGTCTTTTTCAATATCTCCGCGATCTTTTCCGATTTCTCGATCGAAATGCTGCCTACCAGCACCGGCTGCCCGCTCTCGTGAAATTGTCGGATGCCTCCCACGCGCGTACCGTCTTCCTGAATGATTCCGTTAACCGCCGCTTCGAATTTTTCAGCCTCGGTGCGGTAAACCACGTCAGGATTTTCAATCCGAATCAGCGTCTTATTCGTAGGGATAGCGACGACTTCCAATTTGTAAATTTTGTCGAACTCGGCCGCTTCCGTATCAGCTGTACCGGTCATGCCGGAGAGTTTCTTGTACATACGGAAATAATTCTGGAACGTGATTGTCGCGAGCGTCTGATTTTCACGCTCGATTTTCACGCCTTCTTTTGCTTCCACCGCTTGGTGCAAACCGTCGGACCACCTCCGACCCGGCATTTGCCGGCCGGTGAACTCATCCACGATCACGATCTGTCCATCTTTAATCACGTAATCAACGTCTTTCTGAAAAAGAGCGTGTGCACGCAACGCTTGATAGACGTGGTGAATGATGTCCATGTTTGCCGGATCGTACAAATTCCCCAGGTTCAGCAGCCGCTCGCATTTCGACACGCCTTCTTCCGTCAGCGTCGACGTACGATGCTTTTCATCCAGCGTGTAATCAATATCCAGAATCAGCTTTGGAATGATTTTGTCGATGCGGTAATACTTGTCCGTAGATTCTTCGGCCGGCCCCGAAATAATCAGCGGGGTGCGCGCTTCGTCAATCAGAATCGAGTCCACTTCGTCCACAACCGCGAAGTGGTGTCCGCGCTGCACGCAATCTTTCAAATCGTACTTCATGTTGTCGCGCAGATAATCGAAGCCGAATTCGTTGTTGGTGCCGAATGTAATGTCCGCGCTGTAAGCCGCTCGTCGTTGCACGTCGTCCAAATCGTGAACGATCACACCCACGGTCAGCCCCAGCATCTTGTAAATCGGTCCCATCCACTCCGCGTCGCGTCGGGCTAGATAATCGTTCACTGTCACGATGTGAACGCCTTGCCCCGTCAGCGCGTTTAAATATGCAGGCAGCGTGGCAACGAGCGTTTTGCCTTCGCCCGTTTTCATCTCCGCTATTTTTCCCTCGTGCAGGACGATGCCGCCGATCAGCTGAACGTCAAAATGACGCATTGCCAACGTGCGGCGTCCCGCCTCGCGCACCAGTGCGAATGCGGGAATTAGCGCAGGCTCCAGCGCCTCTTGTAGCTTCTTCCTGTAGTCCGGATCGTCACGTTCCAGGCCGGCCATGCGCGCTTGGACTTCGGCCCTGAGCACTGGAGTTCGCGCGGTAATCTCCGCATCCGAGAGTTTTTTCATCTCCGGTTCAAGTTCGTTAATCGCAGCCACCATCGGCTGGACGGCCTTCACGTCGCGCTCGTGCTTCGTCCCAATAAACCGCGCGACTACGCCGTCTATAAGTTTCTCTACATCCATATTTCCGCTGTGTTCCTTTAGATTGTGCTTTACGCGCGGAGGCCTGCCAGTATCTTCAATCCCGCAAACCTAAAACTCTATTGTATCCGCTAGCGCGCCTGCGTGCAAAGCGCCCGCCTTCCTCATCGTTTTCGCCTGTTTTTCCCCTGTTTTTGGGGCCTGTACGAAAAGTACGTTCGTACTTGGACTTCCGACCAGCATCTTTTTCCGCACCTATTCGCTAGCCTTTAGATAGGAAGTCACGAAGTCCTAGGCACGCAGGCCTGTTTTTCGTCCGGAGTTTCGCATGTCCCGCGTAGCTCGCATAGCGCTCTTGTTCATGGCTATCAGCCTGTTAACTCCGGCAGCCGTATTTGCTCGCCCGCCACAGTCCACATCTCCTGAAGGCCAGCTTTTTAATTCCGCAAATCGTGAACGCGCAGCCCAGGGCCTTTCTATACTGCAATGGGACGACGCGCTAGCCACCGCCGCCCGCGATCACGCCAGCCAGATGGCGCTGCATAATTTAATGTCTCACCAGCTTCCCGGTGAGCCGGAATTGATCGCCCGCGCCAACGCCGCTGGCGTTCGGTTCAGCGTTATCGCGGAAAACGTAGCCATCGGTCCCGACGCCTTCACCATCCATAGTGCTTGGATGCGTTCTCCTGGCCATCGAGCAAATATTCTCAGACCGGAGCTCAATGCACTTGGCATTGCCGTGGTACAGGGAAGAGAAGGCCTCTTCGCCGTACAAGATTTCGCACAAACTTCTCGGAATTTGGATCTTAATCAACAAGAACAACGAATGGTCTCACTGTTAGCCGCGCGTGGCCTGCAAGCCAGTGCTTCTCCGGAAGCTCAACAATTCTGTAATGCGCAGCGCGGGTACATGGGGAACCACTCGGCCACCGTCCTGCGTTTCGAAACTACAGACCTCAGCACCCTCCCGGCGTCCTTAGAACAGAAAATTCAAAACCGTTCATTTCGCAGTGCAACTGTAGCCGCATGCCCTCCCGCAAGCTCGTCGGGCTTCTCGCGCTTCCGCCTTGCCGTACTTCTTTTCTGAGTCGCTCAGTAGCTCTACGGAGACCGTCTATCTCCCTTGCTGCCATCGATTCACAGGTCTATCATTGAAGGCTCAACAAAGCGAGTTGCAGTTGGAAGTAGCCTGTACTTATTTGAAAGGAAAACCATGGCAAGCGGACCAACGGGACCAGCGGCAGGCAAGCGTTTGCAGGATAAAGCGCCAATCACCGGCGTGAAAAATCTCGTCGCAGTAGCCAGTGGCAAAGGTGGCGTAGGGAAGACAACCGTGGCCGTAAATCTTGCGATCGCGCTCAAAAATATGGGCAACGCGGTGGGCTTACTTGATGCCGACGTTTACGGTCCCAACGTCCCGGTAATGCTCGGCACTAACGAACAGCCGCGCGCCGTGGACGAACGCACCATCATCCCGGTGGAAGCTCACGGTTTAAAAATGATTTCCATGGGCCTGCTGAATCCTGGTGACAAGCCCCTCGTCTGGCGTGGCCCTATGCTTCACAGCGTGATCCAACAATTTCTGCGCAGCACGCAATGGGGCGCGCTGGACTACCTCATCGTTGATCTGCCACCCGGAACGGGTGACGTTCAGCTCACGCTGATTCAGAGTGTTTCCGTTACCGGCGCCGTAGTCGTCACCACGCCTTCCATCGTCGCGCTTGCCGACGTGCGCAAAGCGATCGAGATGTTCCGACAGGTGAATGTCGAGATTCTTGGCGTGGTCGAGAACATGAGCTACTTCAACTGCCCGCATTGCAAAGGTCGCATCGACGTATTCGGCCACGGCGAAGGCCAGCACATGGCGAAAACTTTCGGCGTTCCGTTCCTAGGCGAGATTGAAATCGATCCGCAGATTCGCATCGGTGGCGATACCGGTAAGCCCGTTGCCTCGCTCGCGGAAGATGCTCCTGGCAGTAAGAGCATTTATGCCATGGCTCGCAATGTCGTCGCGCGGGTCGAAGTCGTCAACCAATCTGCCAGGGCTCCGGTTGTCCAGATTTTGTAGTGGCGAAGGTTAACGCAGTTTAGCGCTACGATCTTCGACTTTTAATTGACCGCGGTTGACAAGGGCTATGATGGGGGAGACTAGTCCGGTTACTAATGTGCTTTTTGGGCTGTCGCGTTGCCATCCACTAGCATCACTACCAGTCGCGCGACTTCTTCGGGTTCCATGGCTGTGCTGTCCACTACTACCGCATCACGAGCACGCACCAGTGGGGAAGTGGATCGTTCCAAGTCGCGCCGGTCTCTCTCCCGAATTTCCTCCAACGTTTTCTGCAGATCGATGGCGTCGCCTTTTTGCTCGTGCTCTCGCCATCGCCGCTCCGCGCGCACTTCGGGAGAAGCAGTAAGGAAAATTTTCAATTGCGCGTCAGGGAAAACTACGCTTCCGATGTCGCGCCCTTCCATCACCACGCCGCCCTGCTGACCCGCGCGCTGCTGCTCGGCCACAAGTACCTTCCGAACTCCGGGATTCACCGCGATTTTTGACGCGGCCTGCGAAACTTCAGGCGATCGAATCTCCTGGGTCACATCTTCGCCATCCAAAAACACGCGCTGGCCGGCTTCTTCCGCGCGCAAGTCGATGCGAGTGTCCTGCGCGAGATCGACGAGAGCGTGTGCGTCCGCATCATTCGGTGAAAGTGTGTGGCGCAACGCTTTCAGCGCAAGCGCGCGATACATTGCACCCGTATCTACGTAGACGTAGCCAAGCATTTCCGCCACGCGACGTGCGAGCGTGCTCTTGCCTGAACCGACGGGCCCGTCAATCGCGATAATCAATTTTTTAGGCGGCGCGGCCATTAGGGGATAGTCTCAGATTCTTTTGAAAGCTTTTTCGATTTCACGTACGGAATAGCGCAAAACAATTGGGCGGCCGTGCGGACAACTCATCGGGTATTGCGTTTTCGCCAGCTCGCCGAGGAGCCATTCCATTTTTGTGTGGTCCAGCGGGGTATTCACTTTGATTGCCGCGTGGCACGAGGTGGAGGCGGCAATTTTCGCTTGCAGTGAATCGATCGAAATTGCCTGGTTTTCGCGCGCGATTCCGTCCAGGATTTCATAAAGCAGTTTCTCTGCGTCTCCGCTTGAGATGCCCGCAGGCGCGGCTTGGATCGCCACAGTTCGTGCGCCCATCAGCTCAGCTTCGAACCCATTCGCGCGCAGTTCATCTCCTATTTGCTCGAAAATAACCAATTGACGCGGATTTAGTTCCACGATCAGCGGCACCAGCATTCTCTGGCCGCCAAGTTCGCCTTCGCGCCGCGCGCGCAAATGCTGCTCGAATAGAACGCGCTCGTGAGCCACGTGTTGGTCGATAATCCATAGGCCCTCGGCGTTTACTGCCACGATAAAGCTGCTGCTTACTTGTCCCAGCGGCTTCAAGTCAACAATTTGATCGGGGCTTGGCAAAGTGCCAGGAGCGGCCGCCGGAGCTACGTCGGCAATTGGGCCGCCCAGTGCATCCCTCCGCACATCAGAGAATTCGCTGCCATTGCCGGTTCCAAACTGCAGGCGTTGAGGAACCGGTCTGTCGGGCATTCCGGAAAGCTCGAATCCTTCAGCCTTCTCAGCGGACGCGGCGAACCCCATCGGAATTTCAGCTCGAGGTGGACCCGGAAACGTCTTCGTCTCCGGCATCGGCGCGTAGCCTTCCATGCTTCCCGCGGACGACGAAGAGGATAAACCACTGGCGTTCCCATCTCCCGCCACAGCCGCACGCGTGGCCGCAAACCCCGGAACCGGACGCGCATGCGAAAGCGCCAATCGCAACGAATCGCGCGTGAAATCATGAACGAACTGCGGATGGCGGAAGCGCACTTCGATTTTCGCGGGGTGAACGTTCACATCGACTTCTTCGTATGGCAATTCCAGGAACAGAAGCACGCAAGGGAAAACTCCAGGCGGCATGATGTTGCGATAAGCCTCGCCGATCGCGTGTAGCAGAAGGCGGTCGCGCACCAGGCGCCGGTTCACAAAAATATAAATTCCATTCCGGTTGGTGCGCTGCACTTCCGGCCGAGATGTGAATCCGCTCACGCGGAGAGTAGCCGCTCGCTCTTCGGCTTCGAGCGGCGGCTCGGTGATAGCGCTTCGCACGGGGCCTTCTGTGAGCGGAATTTGGGTCAACTCGCTTAGCGCCTGACGTCCGAAAATCTGATACACGCGCTCGGAAAGTTTTTCCACTGGCGTGCAGTTAAGAATTTCCTGCGTGGGGGTCTTCAGCAGAAATTGGCAGTCGGGATGCGCCAGCGCGTAGTGGGTCACAAGGGAAGCGATGTGGCCGAGCTCGGTAGTTTCTGATTTAAGGAACTTTCGCCGCGCCGGCACGCAATAAAAAATATCCGCCACGCTGATCGAGGTACCCGCGGGCAGGCCCGCAGGCTTCACGCTAACGAGTTTTCCGCCGGCAAACTCAACGCGCGTGCCTTGCTCGTCCTCGGCGGAACGTGTTTCAAGTACAAGCCTCGAAATTGAAGCAATTGAAGGCAGCGCTTCTCCACGAAAACCCAGCGTTGAAATAGAGAGCAAATCGTCCGCGCTGCGCAACTTAGAGGTGGCATGGCGCTCGAAGGCCAACAAAGCGTCGTCATGGTTCATTCCCATGCCGTCGTCGATCACGCGAATCATGCGCTTGCCGCCAGATTCGGCTTCGATGCGGATCGCACGCGCGCCGGCGTCCAGCGCGTTTTCGAGCAACTCTTTCACCACCGAGGCGGGCCGTTCCACGACTTCGCCTGCAGCGATTTTGTTGGCCACGTTTTCCGCGAGTATGCGTATACGGCTCATAAAGTGTGCTTCGTCGGCTTCATGTTCGGAAACTTGGGATCGAGCGCATTGCGAGCATCTTCAGCGAGAATCTTGTCGTTCTCGTCCTTTTCGTCCTGCGCGAGGCTGCGCAAAAAAATGCGTGTGCCGAACAAGCTTGCTATAAACACGATGACCACCAGCGTAACACCGAGCCACTGCGGGAACTCAGGCATTTGCACCATAATCAGAAAAATAAAGCCAATCGAGACGCCCAGAACGAGCAGCACCATGAATCGCGGGCGAAGCGCAAGCTTGCGCATCGCCCGAATCAAAAGAATCACGCCGGCCGCCACCGCAATCGGTATCAGCAGCAATAACCGATAGGAAATCGCGCTCTGGGCAAAAGCGACTGTCATTTTTCT
Source organism: uncultured Acidobacteriota bacterium (assembly GCA_963714785.1). Taxonomy (GTDB): domain Bacteria; phylum Acidobacteriota; class Terriglobia; order Acidiferrales; family UBA7541; genus Palsa-295. The sequence continues at coordinate 7,165 of CAVQQE010000008.1, read as the reverse complement.
TCCTGCTTGATTGCGATACCCAATTCGTCGAGCTGAGACGCGTCGACTTTAGAGGGCGAGTCGGCCATCAAATCTACCGCCGCGGTGGTCTTAGGGAAGGCGATCACCTCGCGGATGGATTTTTCGCCCGCTAGCAGCATCACCACGCGGTCGATACCCAGCGCGATGCCGCCGTGGGGAGGCGTGCCATACGTGAGCGCGTCGAGGAAGAAGCCGAAACGCTGACGTGCTTGTTCGTCAGTCAGTCCCAGAGCTTTGAACATGCGCGCTTGCACGTCCTGGCGATGAATTCGAATGCTTCCGGAGCCCAGCTCGTTGCCATTTAAGACCAGATCGTAGCCCTTTGAGCGACATTCCCATGGCGCGGTTTCGAGCTTATCCAAATCTTCTTCGACGATTCCGGTAAACGGGTGCTGCGCGCTGACCCAGCGCTTTTCTGTGGCGCTCCACTCGAAGAGTGCGAAGCCGGTGATCCATGCGAATTCCCATTTGCTGCGATCGATCAGGTTGAGCTTGTCGCCAAGATACAGACGAATCTGGCCGGCTCGTTTAGCGACATGTCGTTGTGCTCAATTTGTTCCTTGGCTGCTGCGGCGACGATCAAATCGCCAGCTTTCGCGCCCACAGCTTCTGCAAGCTTCTTCAGCGTCTCCGGGCCAAGAGTTTTCTCAAGCGGAGATGTGATTCCTTCCCCCGCTACTTTCACTGTGTAAACACTGCGCGCACCGGCTGACTTCGCGAACTCGCCAAGCTCGTCGAGCTGTTTGCGCGACCACGAGGCTCCACCGGGCGGATGACCGCCTGTACATTTCCGGCAAGTTGCAGTTTTTCTCGGCTAGCTTCGAAGAATTGTGTAACGTTGTGCAATTCCATGCCGAAACGCAGATCGGGCTTGTCCGAGCCGAAGCGACGAAGCGCCTCTTTGTAGTCAAGGTGTCGAAACGGTCCTTTGGCTTGCACGCCGACAACGGCGCAGGTTCGTTCCATAACACACTCGATTACTTCGAAAACGTCTTGTTGGCGCGGGAAGGACATTTCCAGGTCCAGCTGCGTGAATTCAAGCTGGCGGTCGGCGCGAAAGTCTTCGTCGCGGAAACAGCGCACAATTTGGAAATAGCGATCCATGCCAGAAATCATCAGGATCTGCTTGAAAATTTGTGGCGATTGCGGCAGCGCGTAAAACTTTCCGTGATGGATGCGACTTGGAACCAGGCAATCGCGCGCGCCTTCCGGCGTGGAGCGCGTGAGCATGGGTGTTTCAATTTCGAAGAAGCCGAGCTGGTCGAGCGTTTTGCGAATTTCGAGGATGACGCGGTGGCGCAACTCCAGGTTGCGATGCGGTTTGGGGCGTCGCAAATCGAGGTAGCGGTATCGCAGCCGCGTTTCCTCGCTGGCCGTGACTTCTTCTTCGATCTGGAAGGGAGGCGTCTTTGAGTTGTTCAGGATATGGAGACGCGTGGCCATTACTTCCACTTCACCGGAAGGAATTTCCGGGTTGGCCTTCTGGCGGCGTAGGACACGGCCTTCGACGGCAACGACAAATTCCGAACGCAGTTGCTCGGCTTTGGCGTGGGCCTCGGAATGCAGCTCCTTGTTGAAAACAATTTGCGCGATTCCGGCGCGGTCGCGCAGGTCGATGAGAATTAGTTGGCCAGGTCACGCCGGCGGTGGACCCAGCCCATTAGCACGACATCTCTGTCTGCGTCCGATGCGCGGAGGTCGCCGCATAGTTTGTGCGTTTCAAATTTCCGAGCGCTTCAAGCAATGTTGTTGTCCTCGAACTGAGATTCTGACCTTAGCCACCGGGAATCGGCCCGGCGGCGCGCGATTGCGGAGCTAGCCACGAGTGTCTCTTCTTTCCGATTCAAGATATTCGAGCAGATCAAATTCCGAGAGTTTTTTCTGATCGGAATCGGCCAGGCGCTTCAAAGTGAAAGTGCCTGAGTTGACCTCATCTTCGCCGATGATTAGGGCGTAGCGCGCGCCAAGTTTGTCCGCTAAGCCAAGCGATTTCTTGAATTTCATTTCTTCTGGAGGCAGCTCGACGGCGAGGCCCGCTTCGCGAACTTTGCGAGCGATATTCACTGCTGTTGGATACGCGGCCTGTCCCATCCATGCGATGAATACCGCAAGGGCAGGGAGCGCAGGCAATTTCCCGCTTTCTTGCAGGGAAAGTATCGCGCGGTCGGTGCCGATGGCGAAGCCGATGCCTTTGATTGGCGGGCCGCCCAGGAGTTCGACCAGGCCGTCGTAGCGGCCGCCGCCGCAGACTGCGTTCTGCGAGCCCAAGCCTTCGGCTATGACTTCGAACGTGGTTCGCGTGTAATAGTCCAGGCCGCGAACGAGTCGCCAGTTTTCTTCGTAAGCAATTCCACGCAGGTTGAGCTCTTCTTTCAGTTTGGCGAAGTGCTCGCGGCAAGCGTCGCAAAGGTGATCGAGATGCGCGGTAGTTTTGCGATGATCGCCTGCTCTTCCGGTAGTTTCGAATCGAGAACGCGTAGCGGGTTCGTTTCGATCCGGCGCTGGCTGTCGGGGCCAGTTGGTCTGCAACTTCTCGCAACTCTTCTCGGAGATGTTCTACATATTGAGGGCGGCAATTTCTGTCGCCGATCGAATTGATCTGGAGAGTCGTCCGCGTGAGGCCCGCGCGTTTGAAAAAAGCCATCAACACTTGGATGACTTCGGCATCAATAGCAGGCGCGTCGGAATGTCCGAGGACTTCGGCGCCGATTTGATAGAACTGGCGGTAGCGGCCTTTTTGCGGGCGTTCGCGACGGAACATCGGTCCGACGTAGTAGAGTTTTACGTTCCCAGGCAGCATCTGCATTCCGTGCTCGATGTAGGAGCGAACTACGCTTGCGGTCGCCTCCGGCCTTAGCGAGTAGGTTTGGCTGGGCTCTTCCTTTGAACCGGCATCGTGACCGGTGTTGAAGGTGAACATTTCCTTGGAAACAATGTCATGTCAGCGCCGACGGAACGGGTGAAAAGTTCGGTCTCTCGAAGATGGGCAGGGAGATTTCGCGGAAATTATAGGATTTGAAGGTGTTGCGGGCGGTTCGCTCGAAGCATTTCCAGAGGGTGGAATCTGGCGGCAAGATATTGCGGGTGCCCTTGATGGCTTTGAATTGGCGTTTATTTTCGGTCATGGGATGAGGTCTTTTTGTTGTGCGCAGAATGGTTTAAAATTCGCGATTAGAACGGCACGCTTTCCTTTCTTTGCTATAGCTTACGATGGTTTGTAAGAAGAAGAGTTCGCGATTATTACGCGATAAGATATCCGCGCATCGCGTTGTTCGCTCGGGATGACGATACTGTCGCATCGTCCGTTCGCTACTGAGAATGGTTGGTACGCTTCGTCAGTTTCTGGCAGGGCGTTTGCCGATGCCGACTCTCTGCCTGAAATTAGCGCACCGCCCATCAGAACATTTTACAACACGTAGGCAAGCAAACTTCAGCGTGTGGGGAATCCTAACAGCGAACGGTTAAATTCCGGACTCGGACTTATAAGTCTCTTTGTACTCGACATAGCGCTGCGGTAGCGGTCGATGGAATCGAGGCTTCGGGGTGAGCGCGCGGCGCAATTTGCCGGGCCGGCCCATGAACAGGCCGCCGGGGGGGACGATGGCGCGTTCCGGGACCAGGGTACCGGCGGCGATAAGCTGCCGGTCCCGATTCTTGCGCCGTTGAGGATGATGCTGCCCATGCCGATGAGGCAGCGCGATTCGATGGTGCAACCGTGCAGGACGACGGCGTGGCCTACGGTGACGTTATCGCCGAGAATGAGCGGATTCGTGTCGCGCATGACGTGGAGGACGGAGCCGTCCTGGATATTTGTGTGCGCGCCGATACGCATGATGTTTACATCGCCGCGAAGGACGGCGCAGGGCCACACGCTGGAATGTTCCCCGATGACGACATCGCCGATGACTACGGCTTGCGGGTCGATGTAGGCGGTTGCAGCGATTTGCGGCGTGTGACCTTGGTAAGAGCGGATCATTTCGACTGGTCCTTAGGGGGTTAAACACATCGCTTAAAGACGACCAAAATGAGCGTGTGTCTTCCCCGAATCGACAGCGTACTCATCGATTATTTCCCACCAGGATCGCGACCGTCTGGCGTGCGACCCAGCCAAATAAGCGGTGAAAATAGCACACGCACTTAGACAGACAAGTTTGTAAACGCGTGTCCCTTTAAGCGTTACCTGCCTCACACATCGGCAACTTCAGCAGCAATACCCTGGGATTTTTCGGATCGATAGGGCTCCAGCAATGAGCTGCGTTACGCTAAATTCGTGCAGAAGTCTGCACGAAAAAATGCTTCACGCCCGAATTTCGTCTTTCAGATTCAACCGGAAGGCGACCAAGGAACATCTTTCCCGAATCTTATCGGCGCGACGGAACTTAGGCCGGGCCGGACATGGAGGAAAGAAACTCCGCGTTTGTCTTGGTCTTGGAGAGGCGGCCCAACAAAAGTTCCATGGCTTCCACGGTCGAGAGCGGGCTCAGGACCTTTCGCAGTACCCAGATGCGATTCAGCTCGTCCGGCGGCAAGAGCAGTTCGTCTTTGCGGGTTCCGGAGCGGTTGATATCGATGGTGGGGAACACGCGCTTGTCGACCAGGCGGCGGTCGAGATCGATTTCCATATTACCCGTTCCCTTAAATTCTTCGACAATGACGTCGTCCATGCGGCCGCCGGTATCGATAAGGGCTGCGGCGATGATGGTAAGCGAGCCACCCTCTTCGATGTTTTGCGCGGCGGCGAAAAAGCGGCGCGGGCGCTGCAAAGCGTTAGCGTCAATACCGCCGGAAAGAACTTTGCCCGAGGGCGGTGTACGGCGTTGTAAGCGCGGCCTAGACGAGTGAACGAATCGAGCAGGATCACGACGTCGCGCTTGTGCTCCACCAGCCGCTTGGCTTTCCGACGACCATTTCAGCAACTTGAATGTGGCGCTGGGGCGGCTCATCGAAGGTGGAGCTGATAACTTCGCCCTTCACGGTGCGCTGCATGTCGGTAACTTCTTCCGGGCGCTCGTCGATAAGCAGAACGATCAGCGCGACCTCCGGATGATTGGTGGTGACGGAGTTGGCGACCGATTGCAGCATCATGGTTTTACCGGTGCGCGGGGGAGCTACGATCAATCCGCGCATGGGCCTCTGCCGATGGAGCGCTTCACCGACAGCACGTCGTCCCCCGGAGACTCCCCCAGCGAAACCGAGGGCGACGAGACCCGCGAGCGGCGGAAACCGTCGAAGAAAAATCTTATTGCTCACAACTCGGATCTTCGAAGTTAACGGCTTCCACTTTAATCAAGGCGAAGTAGCGCTCGCCGTCTTTGGGTGGACGGACCTGGCCAGAGACGGTATCACCGGTGCGCAGATCGAATTTACGGATTTGCGAGGGCGAGACGTAAATGTCGTCGGGGCCCGGGAGGTAGTTATATTCCGGGGCGCGTAGAAAGCCGAACCCGTCGGGGAGGCATTCCAGCACGCCTTCGGAGAAGATCAGGCCGTTTTTCTCGGTCTGCGCGCGGAGGATCTGGAAGATCAACTCCTGCTTGCGCATGCCCGAGGCGCCGGGAATGTTGAGTTCCTTGGCGATCTTGGCCAAATCGGTGATGTTCTTATCTTTTAGTTCTGCAAGGCTAATGCTCATCGAGTTTATTCCTCTCAAGCTGGATTTTCAGGCGTGATTTATTTCTGAATGGACTGCGGGCGGGCGCAACTTCGAACCTGCCACTTCTGTCCAATTAAAACCGGGTCGCTTCTTGGACTGAACTTTTATTGAACGACAGACAATCTGAATCCCCCGGTTGCGGGCCGAACCTGCTTAGCAGGACGGGAGAGAGCCGGAGGGTTTCAATTGGTTAATTCGCTGTCTTGCGCTACATCTGAAACAAACTTGGGGTCTACGCCGGCGACCGGCGGATGCCCTGGAATTGGGAAGCGGATGTTCGAGCGCGATCTGCAACACTTCGTCCATATTTTCCACAAAATGAATCGACATCCCCGACTGAATCCAGGCGGAATCTCCGCCAGATCCTTTTCGTTATCTTTGGGAAAGAATTACGCTGCGGAAGCCCAAGCGATGCGCAGCCAGAAGCTTTTCCTTCACTCCGCCGATGGGTAACACTTTACCACGCAAGGTGATTTCCCCGGTCATGCAAATGTCGCAACGAACCGGAATGCGGGTTAGGGCGCTTACGATCGAGGTGCAAAGCGTGATGCCAGCCGAGGGGCCGTCCTTGGGGATGGCGCCTTCGGGAACGTGCACGTGAATATCGAGGTGCCGGTAGAAATCTTTCGGCAGGCCGAATAGATGGGTGCGCGAGCGCACGTAACTCATCCCAGCTTGCGCAGATTCCTGCATCACGTCGCCGAGCTTGCCGGTTAGGGTGAGACGGCCTTTGCCCTGCATCAGCATTGCTTCGGTGGAGAGCACCTGGCCGCCGACTTCCGTCCAGGCCAAGCCAGTCGTGAGCCCAATTTCGTTTTTCTTCCCGGCCAGGAAATCGCGATATTTCAGAACGCCGAGGAAATCGTTGACATTCGTATCGGTGACGGCGATTTCGACGCCTTTTCCGTCTGCCACGACTTTGCGAGCCACTTTGCGGCAAACGTTGGCAACTTCGCGGCTCAGGTTGCGCACGCCCGCTTCGTGAGTGTAGTGGCGAATGATGTGCGTGACGGCTTCGTCGGTAAATTTCAGGTTCGCCTTGGTCAGGCCGGTGGCTTCAATTTCTTTCGGCACCAGGAAGCGCTGCGCGATTTGGTGTTTTCTCTGCTTGGTGTAGCCCGGGATGCGCAGGACTTCCATGCGGTCTTGCAAGGGCTGCGGAATCGTGTGCAGCACGTTAGCGGTGCATATGAACATGACCTTGGAGAGGTCGTATTCGACATCGAGGTAATGATCGGTAAAAGCGTTGTTCAGCTCGGGATTGAGGACTTCCATTAAGGCTGCGGGACGGATCGCCGCGGAAGTCCATGGACATTTTGTCCACTTCGTCGAGCACGAAAACGGGATTCACTGTGCCGGCTTTGCGCATCATCTGAATGATCTGGCCGGGCAGGGCGCCGATGTAAGTACGGCGGTGGCCGCGGATTTCGGCTTCGTCACGAACGCCGCCGAGCGAGACCCGCACGAATTTTCTGCCCGTGGCGCGGCCGA
>CAVQQE010000007.1:0-24952 GCA_963714785.1 uncultured Acidobacteriota bacterium | reverse complement strand
TCTGGATATGGCACGCTTTCCCGAATTTGGGGGAAATCCAAACGCAGCAGCCCTCGCTCACAGTGGGACTGTGGCGCGGCGTCCCGCAATCCTTGGGGCATTTCTTGGGCGTCTCAGCGTGAAGCGGGTTCCTAACAGCCGCTTGATTGAAGTAAGCTTTGAAGCGGAAGATCCTCAGCTCGCAGCGCAGGTCGTGAACGCGCATTTGCAGAACTTTGTGGAACAGAACTTTCGCAGCAAATACGATGCGACCATTCAGGCCTCCAATTGGCTGTCTTCGGAGCTTGAAGAACTTCGGATTAAAGTGGAGAAGTCGGAAAACGCGCGTATCGCGTATGAGCGCGCGAATCAAATATGGCAAATTGATGAGAAACAAGACATCGCGACTCAAAAACTCGCAGAATTGAGCCAGGCCGTTACTGCAGCGCAAACTGATGTCGCGCAGAAGGAAGCGATGTATCGCATGGCCGCCTCCGGCAATGTGGACGCGCTGCCGACGGCGCATGGCAGCGAAGTCGTCAATAATTTGCTCAAACGCAAATCAGATATCGACGAATCGTATACGGAAGCACTGAACCAATATGGGCCAAATTTTCCCAAGGTTCTTCGAATCGCGGCGCAGCAAAAGCAAGTAGATGACGATCTAGACCGAGCCCGCAAAACCCTAATCGAGAGCGTCCAACAAGAATTCGATATGGCACGCAGTCACGTGGAGCTGCTTCAGGAAGCGCTCGATAAACAAAAAACGGAGGCGAACGATCAGGCGGAGAGATTAGTTCAATACCATATCCTTCAGCATGACGCGGAATCGAACAAGCAACTTTACGATGGGTTGCTGCAAAAATTGAAAGAGGCCGGTATCACTGCGGGCTTGCGATCGAGCAATATTCGTGTAGTAGATCCGGCGTTGGCGCCAGCAAGCCCTTCCCGGCCGCAAAAGGCGCGCAATATCCTGCTGGCAGTGCTGATGGGTCTGGTGGGAGGAGTGGGCTTGGCGCTTTTCCGCGAATATCTTGACAACACCGTAAAATCCCCAGATGACATCGAAGCGCTTACAGGCTTACCCTCGCTGGCCGTGGTGCCCTCTCTGCCGGGAATGAATGCCACGCAAGGGCGGCGTTCGCAGTTAGCTCGGGAAACGGGTGTGCCCTCTGGTTTGGGCTCGCGCGTGGAATTGCTGTCGTACATGCAACCCAAGTCGCAAATATCGGAAGCGTTCCGCGCTTTGCGAACTTCTCTTTTGCTCTCCCAGGCTGATCATCCGCCGCAAGTGATCTTGGTGACCAGCGCCCTCCCTCGCGAAGGAAAAACGACCGCTGCCGTGAATCTCGCGGTCACTTTGGCTCAGCTGGGAGACCGCACTCTGCTGGTGGACTCCGACCTGCGCAAACCCGGAATCCGGCGCGCACTGAATCTGGCAATCGGAAAAGATGTGGGATTAAGCTCTTATCTCGCGGGCGTTACAAGCCTTGAAGAAGCTACGATTCAGCATCCCACCATCACGAATCTATCTGCGCTGACAACTGGACCGGTGCCGCCCAGTCCGGCGGACCTTCTTTCTTCACACCGTATGCGCGAAGCCATCGCAGAATTGCGCCGGCGTTTTAAATTCATCGTGATTGACTCGCCTCCGGTCATGGCCGCTACGGACGCTGTGATTCTTTCAGCGCTTACGGATGGAGTCTTGCTGGTAGTGCGTAGCGGCGAAACTCCAAAAGAAGCATTCACACGCACGCGAGATCTGCTCGCAGCAGTGAAGTGCCGGTTGCTTGGAGTGGTGTTGAACGCCGTCGATTCGAATGCTCCGGATTACTATTACTCTTATCGGTATTATCCCTACGCGTATGGCTATGGATATGGAGAAGACACCGCCAAGCCTTCTAAATTCCCATCGGGTTCCGATGAACTAAGCGGACCTTCAACATAAAGAGGTGCATTCTTGAGATACCTTATAACTGGCGGCGCTGGATTCATTGGGTCTCATCTATCCGAGGCTTTGCTCGCGCGCGGCGACTCCGTATTCATCCTTGATGATCTCTCCACGGGCAGTGTGGAAAATATCCGCCACCTGAAAAAACACGATCGCTTTCATTACGTTTTCGATTCGATTATGAATAAACATCTCCTGGCGGAGATGGTGGACGAGTGCGACGTTGTTTTTCATCTGGCCGCTGCCGTGGGTGTGCGGCTAATCGTCGAAAGCCCGGTGCGCACAATTGAAACGAATGTGCACGGTACGCAATTCGTATTGGACGCAGCATCCAAAAAGAGAAAACTGGTTTTCGCCGCCTCCACCTCCGAAGTTTACGGTAAGAGCGACAAAGTGCCTTTCCACGAAGATGCCGACCTTGTGTTGGGTCCAACTAGCAAGGGCCGCTGGAGCTATGCAGCTTCAAAAGCGCTCGATGAATTTCTTGCGCTATCGTATTGGAAAGAAAAAAAGCAGCCCGTCGTGGTTGCCCGGTTATTCAACACCGTAGGCCCGCGGCAGAGTGGCCGCTATGGAATGGTGCTGCCCAACTTTGTGCGCCAGGCGCTCGACAATGAACCAATAACGGTTTATGGCACCGGCCAGCAATCGCGCTGCTTCTGTGACGTTCGAGACTGTGTTGAGGGCATCATGCGGCTCGTGGCCACTGAAGCTGCAGTCGGTGAAGTAGTGAACATTGGAAATACCGGTGAAATTACCATCGAAAAACTCGCCGCTCTCGTCAAGCAACGCGCAAACAGCCATTCGCCGATTACTTTTGTTCCATACGATCAAGCTTATGAGCCGGGATTCGAAGACATGCCGCGTCGTGTACCTGCGCTAGGGAAGCTCGAGCGACTTACGGGTTTCCGTGCCAGCACGCCCCTGGTGGAGATTATTGATCAGGTAATCGCCTACTTCCAGGAAAAGAAAGAGCCAGTTCTCTCGAAAAACGCCGATGGCAGCGCGTACATGAATTCGGAAAATCTCGCTATCAAGCGGGTTGCGACGTAAGATTATTGCGGAATCCTCATGCTTGGCAACCTGTTCAAGATTTCCTGCTGAAAAAACCATGAGCGCAACCTCGGCCACAAATCGAGTGGAGGGAGGCGGTGCCCAACAGTCGCCGGAGCAACGTTCGCTCTCCTTCCGGCAGGGGCAAGAGAGAAACCGCACTAGCACCACACTTTCCGTAATTGTCCCAGCCTACAATGAGCAGTATCTGGTTGAAGCAAGCCTGAAGGGTTTAGCAGTTCTGGACGAATCTCCGCGGCTGCGGGAAATTAAGGTAATCGTTGTCAACGATTGCTCCACCGACCGTACCGCGGAAGCCATTCAGCGCTTCCAGTCCCATCTGAAATCAAGCCAGGATTTCAAAAAATTCAGCTGGATTTGGCTGGATCACCACAAGAATCAGGGCAAAGGCGCAGCCATCCGTACTGGCTTGGAGCACGTGGATACGGAACTGGTTGTGATACACGATGCGGACCTCGAGTACCATGCCCGCGATCTCATCCAGATGGTGGAACTTTTCCTTTCTGAAAACGCCGACGCGGTCTTCGGTTCTCGTTTCATGCCCGGTGGCTATAAACGGGCCTTATTTTTTCGCCATCAGCTTGGCAATAAATTTCTCACTTTTTTGTGCGACCTGGTTTGTGATTTAAATTTAACGGACATGGAAACTTGCTACAAAATGGTCCGCGCTGAATTCTTGAAAAGCATTCCGCTTACCGGCTCCAGATTCGATGTGGAACCTGAACTTGCCATTAAAATAGCCAAACGCGGCGGTCGCATCTTCGAAGTCCCCATCAGCTATTCCGGCCGCACTTATGCCGAAGGAAAGAAAATCGATTGGAAGGATGGCGTCCACGCACTATGGGCCATCCTGCATTACGCGACCTCAGATCAAATTTACGTACGAGACGGACATGGCGGCGAAATTCTCATGCGCCTTACTCGCGCCCCCCGCTTCACTCGATGGATGGCTGATGTGATCCGGCCTTTTGTCGGTGACCGCGTTCTGGAAATTGGAGCAGGTACCGGCAACATGACCGCTCATCTTGTGCCGCGGTCGGTTTATTGGGCCACGGATGTGAACCCCTTTTATCTGGAAACGCTCGATAGACTCCGCCCATCCCGTCCCTATCTGCAGACTGCCTACGTTGACGCAATGGAGGAAAGTTCCTTTCCTCAGGACGTCCCTTTCGACACAGTAATTTGCTTGAACGTTGTCGAACATCTTTCAGACGACGTTGGCGCACTTCGAAACATCTACAAAGTGCTCGAGGATGGTGGACGCGCGATCGTTCTTGTTCCGAATGGTCCAAGGCTTTTTGGCACGCTGGACGAAGTTTTAGGCCATTGTCGCAGATATACGGAAGATCAACTCACCAAAGTGGGCCAGCAAGCGGGATTCACGGTTGAAAAGGTGCTGAAGTTCAATCGTCCCGGTGTTCCGGCCTGGTGGTTGAATGGTCGCGTTTTGCGAAAGACCACATTTGGTCTGGGGCAGATTCGACTGCTGAATTTTCTGACGCCGCTATTTCGCATGATGGATTCCTGGCTTCCGCTTCCTCCGCTTTCTCTTATCGCTATTTTTCGGAAGAGCGGCCGGCAAGCCTCGAACCAGCCGTTTTCTGGAACTCACTCGTCCGGCGGCGCTAGCAGTCCGGACCGCCCAGCGATTTGAGTGAACTCTCAAGGAAATCGCAACACTTGTTCAGACCTGATAAATTCGAAAAGTTACTGATCTTGATCTTTGTCTTGACCTTGCCCCTCAGCAATCCCTGGGTGCGCGGCGATGGCGTGGGATATTATGCCTATGCCCGCGCTCTACTGATCGAACACCGGCTCGATTTCCAGAAAGATTGGCTTGCGGCAAACACGAGTTACCGCATGGGACGCGTGGATGCAACCGGCAATATATTGCCCACGGAATATACCTCCACGGGCCGTTTGAACAACCACTTTTCGATAGGACCTGCGATCTTGTGGTTTCCGTTCCTTCTGGCAGCGCACGCTTGCGTTTATGTAAATCACCTGTTCGGAGGACACGTTCCGACTGATGGATTTTCTTTTCCCTACACCTTCGCCATGGCGATGGCGACAGCCTTCTATGGTTTTCTTGCGCTTTGGATTTCGTTTCGTTTGGCTAAAAAGTATGTCCCGGAAAAATGGGCCTTTTTGGCTACGATCGGCATCTGGTTCGCAAGCTCTTTCCCCGTTTACATGTATTTCAATCCCTCCTGGTCTCATGCGCACTCTGCATTCGCCGTCGCATTGTTCTTTTGGTATTGGGACCGTACCCGCGGCGAGCGCACCTGGCTGCATTGGATAATTCTCGGCGCAATATCCGGCTTCATGATGGATGTTTACTATATAAATGCGGTGTTGCTTGTGGTTCCGCTGCTGGAATCCGTTGTTTGCTATTGGAAAGAATTTAAGGGGCATCAAACCGTGGCCATCAGGGCGTTATTTTTACAGAACGTTTTGTTTACCCTGGTTGTATTCGCAGCGTTTTTCCCCACGCTCATCGCCAAACGCATCATCTACGGGAGCTACTTGAATTTTGGATATACCGAGTCCTGGAACTTCCTGTCTCCGGCGCTGCTGAAAGTTTGCTTTTCTTCCGAACATGGTTTGCTTGGGTGGACACCCATCATCGGTTTCGCGCTCATCGGGCTCTTCCTGCTGCGCCGCCGTGATCAGATGCTGAGCCTGTGTTGCCTCGCGGCGTTTGCCATATATCTCTATGCGATTGGTTGTTATGCAGACTGGGCTGGCATTTCCTCGTTCGGCAACCGTTTCTTTGTGTCTCTCACGCCCCTGTTTATTCTAGGGCTAGCCGCGTTCTTTGATTGGCTGGCCTTCATGTGGACGGAACGCTCTGCGGCTGTTCTAGGGACGTCCGCCACCGCGCTTCTGATCGTTTGGAATCTCGGATTGATCTTTCAATGGGGCGTACATCTGATCCCGGCGCGCGGCCCCATCTCCTGGCGTGACGCAGCGTACAACCAATATGCCGTCGTTCCCGAGCAAATTAGCCGAACATTCAAAAACTATCTGACGCGCCGGAAACAGCTCATGAACGATATTGAACAAAAAGATGTAGAGGGTCTCCAGAACGAAAACAAATAACCTCGATCAATGGCGGCGCGCAGGACAAAAGCGTGAAGCAACTTAATTTACGAATATCGGATAAACCGAAATGAACGAAGTAATCGCGAATATTCATTCCAGCCCTCTGAAGCCACCGAAGATTCGCATTACGCCCCCGAGCCGTTGGTGGGCGCTTCCAGTTCGCGAGATGTGGGAGTATCGCGAGCTGATTTATTTCTTCGTCTGGCGCGATATTAAAGTCCGCTATAAGCAGACCGCTATCGGTGCGGCATGGGCCGTCTTGCAGCCGCTCATGACCATGTTAATTTTCAGCCTTTTTTTTGGAAAGCTTGCGCATATCCCGTCCGAGGGCTTACCCTATCCGATTTTTTATTACAGCGCGCTGCTTCCTTGGATGTATTTCTCCGGCGCGTTGCAAAATTCCACCAGCTCGATTGTTGAAAATCAGCGGTTGGTGACAAAAGTGTATTTTCCTCGCCTGTCCTTACCTTTTTCTTCGGTGCTATCAGGTCTTGTGGACTTCGCTATCTCGTTTCTTATGTTTATGATCTTAGTAATTTATTACCGGACCCCGCCTACTCCGGCCATATTTTTGGTGCCGTTTTTTCTTTTGCTCGCTGTCCTTACGGCGCTTGGGGTCGGGCTGTGGCTCTCCGCGTTGAATGCCATTTACCGCGACGTGCGCTATGTTGTTCCGTTTCTCGTGCAATTCTGGATGTTTGCCTCACCAGTTGCATATCCCAGTGCGCTCGTACCCGCAAAATGGCGCTGGCTGTATGGCCTGAATCCAATGGCAGGGGTGATCGAAGGTTTTCGATGGTCGCTCACTGGCCACGGCACCCCTCCCGGAAAAATGATGATAGTTTCGTGTACCATGGTTTTGGTCTTTCTCCTTAGCGGCGCGGCTTATTTCCAGAAGATGGAATCCACCGTTGCCGATGTGGTGTGAATTGGGTGCGCGGTAAATGAGCGAAACCGTCATTCGAGTGGAAGGTCTTGGCAAGCGCTATCGCGTTGGAGAACGCGAGCGTTACCTTGCATTACGGGACGTGCTAACACGATTAGTTACATCGCCTCTGCGTCGTAATCGGCGCCCAGTGGATTTTCTGTGGGCGCTCCGAAATATCAACCTAGATATTTCCCGGGGTGAAGTCGTAGGATTGATCGGCCGAAATGGTGCCGGGAAAAGCACACTCTTGAAGATTCTGGCTCGTATTACTCATCCTACCGAGGGATGGGCCGATCTCGACGGTCGCGTAGGCAGCCTGCTCGAAGTCGGAACCGGATTCCATTCTGAGCTTACGGGACGCGAGAATGTGTACCTGAGTGGCGCAATTCTTGGAATGAGGAGGAAAGAGATCGCTCGGAAATTCGACGAGATCGTCTCCTTCGCTGAAGTCGAACGCTTTCTCGACACTCCGCTCAAACACTACAGCAGTGGCATGCAAATGCGCTTGGCGTTTGCCGTCGCCGCGCATCTGGAACCTGAAATTCTGCTTGTGGACGAAGTTCTTGCAGTTGGCGACCTGCAATTCCAGAAGAAATGCCTGGGTAAAATGGGAGACGTTGCGAAAACTGGACGCACAATTGTATTTGTCAGCCATCAGATGAATCAGATTCGCCGGCTCTGCAAACGGGTCTTCTGGATCGATGGTGGTAGAATTCGAGAAACCGGCTCGACAGCTCCCGTCCTGGGTGCATATGAAAGTGTCATGGCATCCGGCGACCAAGCGGCTCAGCATGAAAACAGCGGGTCGGGATTGAAAGGACGATTCGTCTGTTGGGAGATCGCGGAGCCTCGCGAGGACCAACCCAACATCCTCTCTGCTCTCGGACCCGTCACAGTTAGGTTTGTAGTGCAAGTTTACCAACCGGTTCTCGCTGGCCATCACGGAATCGCACTCCGGAACATCGACAACCAACTTATATGGGCCTGGGCCGCGAACGATGTTGAGCTCGGGGTGGGAGAGCATGAGTTTTGCTATACGTTTCCTATGCTGCCAGTGCGTCCTGGGCCCTACACTTGGCAGGTTAGTTTGTATAGCGAAGGAAATTTGATTGATGTCTGGAACTGTTTGCCAAATATGATAGTAGCAACTGAAGTTCATCAACATGCCCGCGACGAATGGAACGGTATCTTAAATGTGCCGTGTAAGTTCAGCGTTTTGGAGCGAAACAAAATTGGCAAGACAATTTGTCTTTGATCAACCCCATGCGATCAAGGCTGCAGAAGCGAGGCTGGAACCCCTTCGCGAATTGTTACCATTTCTAAAACGAGAGTTAGATTTGGAAACAGCATTGGATGCAGGGTGCGGAATCGGCTACTTTGCGAGTTTTCTCCTTCGGCAGGGATTGCAAGTTTTTGCCTTCGATGGTCGGCAAGGGAATGTGGAGGAGGCAAGTAAACGGAATCCCGACATCACCTTTTACAAAGCGGACATTGAAGACGCTTCCGTCCTCAGTCTCGGATGCTTCGACCTCGTTCTTTGCTTTGGCCTGCTCTATCATTTGGAAAATCCGTTTCGGGCTATAAGGCACCTGCACGATTTGACTAAAGGACCGTTACTCCTTGAAAGCATCTGCGTGCCCAGCGGAACCACCCTGCTGCACCTGAGGGACGAACCAGCTCTTGAAGACCAGAGCCTAACTGCGGTCTCGTTTTATCCCTCGGAACCTTGCCTGATTAAGATGTGCTACCGCGCCGGATTTGGTCATGTTTACCGTCTTACCCCTCTACCTGGTCATCCAGACTTCAGGTCTTCGTTTGATCGCCATCAGATGCGCACAATGTTGCTGGCTTCCAAGTTGCCTTTGAGCTTCCCCACGTTGTCATTTATTCCCGAGCCTCGCGACGCAACCGATCCTTGGGCCAAGCACAGATTTTTGGCGCGAGCCGTGCACGTTCTAAGAAAACCACTAAGAGAGAAGATCCGGTCCATTAGATTTCTCTGGCTTCGCTTGTTTCCTGTTCCGCTACCGTTACGCTTGCGCTTCGGGGTGTGGTGGCTACTCCGAAACGATGCAAGCAGTCATGCAATCTTGGCAGGCTCGTTTGAAAATGGGGAATGCCGCTTCGTGGAGAAAGTTCTTCGGCCCGGGATGGTAGTCTTGGACATTGGCGCACACCATGGCTATTACACATTGTTGGCTGCAAGGAAGGTTGGTGCGGCGGGCCGGGTCATATCATTCGAGCCCTCTATCAGGGAACGCAAGGCCTTACTGCTTCATTTACAGCTTAACCGATTCGAAAATGTCGTTGTAGAATCGGCCGCTCTCGGTAGCGCGCTGGGTGAAGCGGAGTTTTTTGTCGTCGAAGGCACGCAGACCGGTTGCAATAGTCTGCGTCCACCGGTCGTGGCTGAGCCAGTTACCACCCATCGTGTAGCCGTTGAGACGTGGGATCAATACGCGGAGCGGGAAGCTGTGGCCCACGTCGACTTTGTGAAATTGGATGCCGAGGGTGGTGAGTTGGAGATCCTACGAGGTGCCGAGGGCATGCTCCGGCAAGCCACACGTCCTGTCATTATGGCCGAGGTCCAAGATATCCGCACGCGGCCTTGGGGCTACGATGCGCGTGAAATCATTAGATACTTGGAAGAACGCGAGTTCCTCTGGCACCGAATTCTCCCCGATGGGAACCTGGAAGCTATACCACGGCAGAAAAACTATGATGGGAATTTTGTTGCCGTACCAGAAGAGAAGCTGCAAGAACTTCGAGAGCGGATCCAAGTGATTCCGGAGGCATTGTGAAAATTGCTCTCGTCCAGCAGAATTATACGGTGGCCGATCTCGAAGGCAATGCCGCTCGCATCACCGAAGCTGTGCGGCAAGCCAGGGAGATGAACGCCGACCTCGTTGTTACGTCGGAGTTGGCACTGCTGGGCTATCCGGCGCGCGACCTTCTGCTGCATCCCGCCTTTATCCGCCGTAGCTGGGAAGTACTCGAGCAACTCGCGTGCGACCTTCGGGGCGGCCCCCCCGTGCTCGTCGGCGTCGCTGAACCCAACGATGCTAGCGAAGGTCGCGCACTTTTCAACTCTTCCGTGTTGCTTGAAGCTGGCAAGATAACAACGCGTTTTAGAAAATGCTTGCTGCCGACCTACGACGTGTTTGACGAAGACCGGTACTTTGAACCAACACTAGGCCCACAGATTCTCGATCGGAAAGGCTGGAAGTTGGGCGTTACGATCTGTGAAGACGTGTGGAACGACCGCGATTTTTGGCAACGGCGCCGCTATCATACGGATCCCATTGAAACTTTAGCTGCTTTGACTCCAGATTGCGTGATCAACCTGTCCGCGTCTCCTTTCACCGTCGGCAAACAAGAGCTCCGCGAGGCCATGCTGGGCGGCATGGCTGCGAAGCACCGCATCCCACTGCTTTATGTGAACCAAGTGGGAGGCAATGACGACCTTGTCTTCGATGGGCGAAGTTGCGCCTTTGACAAAGCGGGCAGGCTGATCGCGAGAGGGCGAGCCTTCGAAGAAGATCTGATTCTCATCGACCTAGTGGAATTGGCGGGCCATATTACTCCCGATGATTTCTCCTCTGAAGCCGAAATTTGGAAAGCCCTTGTTTTGGGTACGCGCGACTATGTGCGCAAGTGCGGATTCGAAAGAGTCCTCCTCGGCCTGTCCGGCGGGGTGGATTCTTCTCTAACGGCAGCGATTGCCGTTCAGGCCGTGGGCGCCAAGAATGTCTTGGGGGTTTTGATGCCCTCGCCCTATACAAGCACGGAAAGCATAGTAGACGCGCAGCAGCTAGCCGATGAGTTCGGTATCCGGACGTTAACAATTCCGATCGAGAAGGCGATGCAAGCGTTCCAAGAGAGCTTGGATGAAGCGTTCACAGGCTATTCGACCGACGTGACCGAAGAGAATCTTCAGGCGCGCATCCGTGGCAACCTCTTAATGGCCCTTTCTAATAAGTTCGGCACCCTTTTACTTACGACAGGGAACAAATCAGAAATTGCTGCGGGCTACTGCACACTTTATGGAGACATGTCAGGTGGCCTAGCGGTGATTTCGGACTTGCCTAAGACGATGGTTTACCGGCTGGCGGCATGGGGTAATCGCGAAAAAAATAGGCTTCCGGCGCGAGTCTTGGTCAAAGCGCCTTCAGCTGAACTGCGTCGCGATCAAAAGGACCAAGACACGCTGCCTCCGTACGATTTGCTTGACGTCATCCTCGACCTCCATATCGAGCATCACCACTCAGCGGAAGAGATTATCGCGCAAGGGTTCGACGAGGAGACGGTGCAGCTGATTCTCGAGCGCGTCAAGAACTCAGAATTCAAGCGAAGGCAAGCCGCGCCGGGCATCAAAATAACTGACTGCGCCTTTGGAACGGGCTGGCGGATGCCTATAGCGCGCCAAGAATGGGAAAGAAGGGCCGCTAATGCAAGAGCAAACAGATAGGGCGAATATGAAACGGACCGCTTCAGTTGTTGGCCTGGGAAAGCTGGGAGCCCCACTCGCGGCGTGCTTAGCGTCCAAGGGGCTGCGGGTCATTGCGGTGGACACTGACCCCCTCAAGATCGAAGCGGTAAGAGAGGGCCGTGCGCCGGTATTCGAGCCGAGGCTTGAAGAATTGATTCGGGCGTCACGGGGACGTCTCTCCGTGACGACCAGTCTCGAAGAAGCCGTAACCGCTTCCGAAATTACTTTTATTGTTGTGGCGACGCCTAGCGAACCTAGTGGTAGTTTTTCACTGCGTTATGTACTCCCGGTCTGCGACGGCATCGGCCGAGCTCTGCGTGCCAAACAGGGATTTCATGTTGTCGTGCTCACCAGTACGGTCATGCCGGGCACGACAGGCGGCCCGGTGCGGACGGCAATTGAAGACGCTAGCGGCAAGCGGTGCGGAGAAGAGTTCGGTCTTTGCTACGGCCCAGAATTCATTGCCCTCGGCAGCGTTATCCGCGATTTTCTGAATCCTGATTTTGTTCTCATTGGTGAATCGGATCCGCGCTCGGGAGAAATCCTTGAGCAGCTCTATCACAATGTTTGCGAAAACTCCCCTGCGGTCGCTCGCATGAACCTCATCAACGCCGAGCTTGCGAAGCTTTCGGTCAACACCTATGTGACCACCAAAATCAGTTTTGCCAACATGCTCGCGCGGATTTGTGAGAAGTTGCCGGAAGCAAACGTTGATGTGGTTACCTCGGCGCTCGGCCTGGACAGCCGCATCGGACAAAAATACCTGAAAGGTGCAGTCGGCTACGGCGGGCCATGTTTCCCGCGTGACAATTTGGCGCTCACCACTCTGGCTCGAACGCTCGGAGCGCCGGCGGACATCGCTGAGGTCACCGACCGCTTCAACCGCTCACAACTGCACTGGCTGGCTAACCTTGTTCAGGAGCACTCTAGGGGAGCTGCGGTGGGGATCCTCGGGCTAACGTACAAGCCGAACACAGACGTGATTGAAGAAGCGATTGGTTTGTTACTGGCGCAGGAACTTGCCAAGCGCGGCGTCGAAGTGATCGCGTACGATCCGGCCGGCAAAGAAAACTCAGTGCGGATCTTGGGTGAGAAAGTTCGCATGGCTCAGACATCTCACGAATGCATTGAGCTGAGTGAGGCCGTCGTAGTGGCTACACCGTGGAAAGAGTTTACTGAAATCCCCCTCGCCCAGTGGTTGCGTCACAACTCGCAGCGCACCGTGGTCGATTGTTGGCGCTGTCTAAAACATCTGGAGAACGCCGAGGGTGTGCGGTATCTCAGCCTCGGAATCGGGCACTCGATCAGCCTGAAACATTCGGCGGTCTGAATCCACTTTGGACAGGGGGCCATGTGTTGACGATTTTCGCGATGCCCAAACCGTTTGAGGGTCACATCGCGACCATTCAGCGCAACGCTATCACCAGCTGGACGCGCTTACGTCCAAGGCCGGAGATTATCCTCTTCGGCGAAGAAACCGGGACTGGCGAACTCGCTCGGGAATTGGGTCTGCGCCACGTATTAGAGGTGGACCGTAATGAATACGGGACGCCGTTGCTCAATGACTTCTTTGCTAAAGCCCAGAACCTTTCCGCCAACAATACCCTTTGCTACGTCAACTCCGATATCGTCTTACTCAGCGACTTCATGGCAGCTGTGCAGCAAGTTGTGTCCTGGCATCCCAGATTCCTTATGGTTGGCCGGCGATGGGACATTGACATTACGAGTCAGATTAATTTTGAGCAGGATTGGGAGAGATCTTTGCGATCCGATGTTTTGCAGCGAGCTGTCCAGCGAACGCCCGACTGGATCGACTATTTTGTCTTTCCTCGGGGTTTATACAAGGAGATAGCCCCCTTCGCGATCGGACGGCTCTGGTGGGACAATTGGTTGGTTTGGAAGGCAATTTCTTCGGGTGCAGCAGTCGTGGATGCATCTTCGGATATTCTCGCTGTCCACCAAAACCATTCTTATGCACACGGTGCTACCTATGCAGATGTGTGGGTCAGCGAGGAGGCTCAGCGCAATCGGGAATTCGCGGACAAGGGTTTAGAAGTGTGTACGATGGCAGACGCTACCCACTTGCTTGAGAGAAATGAAATCAAACCAAATCTCGGTTCGACAATTCGCCGAGTGTTGAGGCGTATTCGGCCCACAATCTTGAGGGTTACCCGCCCACTTCGTCACAGTCTGGGTCTCCATCAGAAGAGCGTTTCGAGCCTCCTAGCGAAGCTAAGAATGCTAAGATAAATTCGCGAAATGCTTGGGGCTGATAAAGCACCGATCGAGTCTGTCGGGAGAAATCAGTGGTTAAACAGATAGCGCAACTCGAAGTTTACCCTTTTTACGGCCAAGAAGTACTGCGAAGCAAAGGAGTTAAGCGACTGATTCATGCTCTCATACCTCGGCATGCTTACATGTGTTTGCGAACCGAGATTCCACTGAGCTTTCTAAGACTGACAAGCAAACGTATCAGGCGAAGATTCTCGAATGCGGATAATCTAAAGGTGAATGTCGGAGCGGGGCCCTGCGGTAAACTCGGTTGGGTCAATATAGATGTCGGGAAAGCGCCGCTAGTCAATTGTCGATACGATTGTCGTAAAAGCCTTCCGTTTCCTAACGAGTCCGTAAACTGCATTTTTTGCGAGCATTTCTTCGAACATATTGATTACACCGAAGAAATCCCTTATTTCTTGTCTGACTGCCACCGGGTCCTGAAACCGGGGGGCGTCATTCGCCTAATCGTCCCTGACATTGAGAAATACCTTCGGGCCTATTGCAAAGGAGATTGGGAGGATCTCAGCGAGATTCGCCCGCTAGACGCCGACCGGACTGATTACTACTGCCGCAACCGGTACAACACCCGTATGGAATTGATCAACGTTTTGTTTCGTCAAGGCCATGAGCACAAGTTTGCATACGACACTGAAACTCTAGAGTTTGTTCTGCGACGGTACGGGTTTGGAACTGTTCTAAAACAAGAATTCGGTCGGTCGCTGATGCCTGAGCTGTGTTTGGATCAGCCAGCTCGAGCTTCCGAGAGCCTATATGTCGAGGCACAGAAATAACGAGAACGATTCGACTGTCTGTACACGACAAAGTGCTGTCGTTCTTGGCTCGTTTCACTTTCCGAGATTAAACGATGTGAAAGCTTCGATCATCCGCTTTCAAATGTGGACCTTTCTAGTGTACCGGGAGCCGGATCCGAGATATGAACATTCTGTATTTGTGCCGGCAATCTGACTTGAATTACAAGGAACCCGAACTGTTCGCCAGAGCCTTCCGCAGGTGTGGCCTCAACGTCGTTTGCCTCAAGGACGAGTTCCCCGCAGACGGAAATATTCAGGTTGTTCTGGATCAGTCTCAGCAATTACCGAAAATGATCGTCTTGGCGGAGTCCGCACACGACCTGCTGCCGCAAGGTCTGGAGAAGGTGAATATTCCAACTGTTTCATTTCAATCTGATACATACGCCTATACGCGTCGTCGGATACGTTGGTCAATGCTATTCGATTATGCTGTTGTTTTCCATCCCGGCTTTGAGGCCCAATTTCGAAGTGCAGGTCATCCACGCGTAATCACGTGGTCGCATGCGGCTGATCCGGAATTATTCTCGGGACAGCAAGAGCAACGGACATTCGAGGTCGGATGGGTGGCCCGCACGGATGGTAATCTTTACAAGGATCGACGCTTTGTTCTCAAAAGTCTATCACGACACTTTCGGATGAACGATTTCACCCGTTTCCATTTCCCGCATGAGCTCGCAGAGGTTTATTGTCGATCTAAAATTATAGTCAATGTGGCAAGAGATGATTATCCGCAAGACGCTAACATGCGCGTTTTCGAAGCAATGGCGTCAGGAGCACTTTTGATCACGCGGCTGCCAAGTGAACTAACGTCGATTGGCTTCGAAGAGGGCGTTCATTTCGTCGGTTACGATCGTCTGGATGAAATCGTCGGACTCACTCGGCAGTATCTTGGCGACGAAGGTACACGCACACGAATCGCGCAGGCATCTCGCGAAAAGGTTCTACGAGAACACACGTACGACAAGCGCGTGGAGATGTTGTTGCGGACGATCGAGGCGGATGCCGGGCGGTTGTTTGCGCCCGCGCGACAATGGACTAAAGGGCGCGTGCGTACACATTACATCGATTACTACGTCGCAAATCGCGCGTTCGATTGCGCCCACGCGCAGTGGCGCCATCTTGCTACGTCTGATCTTTCCCACGCACTGGAGAGCGGGGCGCTCATTGGCCGCGCCTGGATGGCTGAGCTCCGGAGGAACATGTCGCGGTGAAGCAAAGACACTCCTACCCCAGACGTATTCCGCAAGAGGGAGTGCCGAGGAACTCCATTTGAGGAGAACTTTGTGAACAAAGCTGAGTCCATGCGGCAGGAGTGGGACGCGCGAGCCCGCAAGGATACTTTCTATTACATCGCATCCTGGCGCAAGGATTGGGACGTCTCGGATTTCTTGGAGTCAGGACAAAAAGATTACGAACGGCTTGTGTCGCCCATGTTGGATCGCATCGGTTTCTCACCCGCGGGCAAGGCGATGCTCGAATTGGGATGTGGCGCGGGCCGGATGACTCATGTTTTCGCCGCTCGCTTTGGGCACGTGTTCGCGCTGGACGTTTCCGTGGAAATGCTCGATCGAGCACGGAAGCTGGTCCCGGGTGCCAGGAACGTCGAGTGGATGCAGGCGAACGGGTTGGACCTGCGAGAGCTAGCAAGCGACTCGGTTGACTTCGCTTTCAGCTACCTTGTATTGCAGCATTTACCGGACGAAAAGACCGTATGCGACTACATCCGCGAACTGCTCCGGGTTCTGAATGAATCCGGCATATGCCTCTTCCAATTTAACGGAATGACGAAGCCTACAATGAATTGGAAGGGGCACCTAGCTTGGAACGTGATAGACAGTCTTTGGTCGATCCACTTACCTGCGATGAGTCGTTTTCTCGCGCGGATGCTGGGTTTCGATCCCGATATGGCTGGAAAAAGCTGGCACGGCACCGCGATGACCACGAAGAGCGTGATAGAGGCAGTGAATACTGCCGGCGGCACGGTGCTGGAAATCTCGGGGCAAGGCACGCCGATGGCCTCGTGCTGTGCGACGAAGCATTTCGCGGCTCAGGTGCATAGATAGCACGCGAATGACAGAATCTCGGCAACAATGGGTCGCTTTGCTCGGTCGGCGCGACATGCCCACGGACGGCGTTGAGGATTACTGCGTTTTTCTGGCGCGGGCGCTTGCGCTCGACGGAATCGAGCTGCAGCAGGAGCGGGTGCGATGGAATGAGAGAGGCTGGATCGCCGCGCTGACGCAGCTTTCACGCGAAAGCGTTGCCTGGCGAGGCAAATGGGTTCTTTTGCAATATACGGCGCTCAGCTGGTCGCGCAAAGGATTTCCAATTGTCGCGTTCATCGTCACGGCGATAATTCGCCGTGGGGGAGCGCGGGTAGCGGTTGTTTTCCACGAGCCGTGTCGTCAAGGAGGCTCGCGCTGGGTAGATCGCGTTCGCGGCGCCTGCCAGGATTGGGTTATCCAAAAACTTTACCGGCGTGCAGACAAGAGTATCTTCACTGTTCCTCTTGAGACCGTTTCTTGGTTACCGAAGGGAGAAAGGCGGGCGGCGTTTATTCCCATCGGTGCCAATGTTCCCGTGTTCGTGGATCGCCATCGCATTCCTCCTCTGTCAGAGGAACAAAAAACCGTGATCGTTTTTGGGGTGACGGGTGCTCCGGAGATGGCGCGCGAGGTGGCAGACATTGCTGGAGTCATGCAGGAAGCGAGCAAGAGCCTCAAGAAGCTGCGTCTAGTCGTGCTGGGACGTGGAGCCATGGAAGCTCGGGAAGAACTTGCCAATGCTCTCGGTAAATGCAGGGTTGAACTCATTGTACGGGGGGTCCTACCAGCGGAAGAAATAGCTTGTGAGTTGGAACGCGCAGACGTACAGCTCTTTGTCCGAAGTGCCATCACGCTTCGGCGCGGGAGCGCAATTGCGGGAATCGCGTACGGGCTTCCCATCGTAGGATATAGAACTGAAAGGATCAGTGCTCCTCTCCACGAGGCAGGCGTGGAATGGTCGCCCTGGCGGGATCGCGACGCTTTAGTTCACGGTCTTATCAGAGTTCTGAGCGATCCCCAGCATTGGACGGAATTGCGCCAGCGCAACATTGAGATCCAGAAGAACTATTTTTCATGGAGCCGAATCGCGGAGCGCTATCGGATGTTCTTGACTGCATGAAACTACGGCCACTTCGAGTGCTCTTCGTGAGCTCTCATCCGGTTCAATACTCTTCGCCTATATTTCGTCTCCTGGCTCAGGATCCAAGCATTAATATTCAAGTTGCCTATTGCAGCTTGCAGGGTACGGAGTCGGGTTTCGATCCGGATTTTGGAGTCCAGGTGAAATGGGACATACCGCTGTTAGAGGGTTATTCGTGGACGTGCTTGCCGAATCGCTCGTGGACTTCCCGCTTAGGATCCTTCTTCCGCCTTTTCAACCCAGGAGTCTGGCGGCTTATATCTCGTGGCAACTTTGACGCCGTGGTCTTGTATACAGGATACCGATGCGCGACGTTCTGGATCGCAATAGCAGCGGCCAAGTGGAGGCGAACCAGTGTTCTGTTTGGTACCGATGCGCATAGCCTTAGCTCTCTTAGAAAGAGTCGGTGGAAGCAGTGGGTCAAAGGATGGCTCTGGCCACATCTCTTTCGGCTTGCGGATGGAGTAATCGTCGTTTCTAGCGGCGGTGCCGCCCTGATGCGTTCCTTGGGAATTCCTGAAAACCGCATAGTGCTTACGCCTTTCTGCGTAGACAACAAATGGTGGATTGAAAGATCGGACCGGGTTGATCGAATAGCCGTGCGCGCCCGGTGGAGCATCCCTGAAAACGCCGCGGTCATACTTTTTTGTGCCAAGTTGCAGCCGTGGAAACGTCCCTTGGATCTATTGCGAGCATTCGCAATGGTCGCAGACCTAAATGCATATTTGGTATTCGCCGGAGATGGAACGCTTCGCCCTTTTCTCGAATCCGAAGCAAGAGCGTTGGGAATTGCTGACAGAGTCCGTTTTCTTGGATTCGTGAATCAATCCGCATTGCCGGAGATTTATGTGGCGTCCAATGTTCTTGTATTGTCCTCTGAGTACGATGCGTTTGGCCTTGTCGTTAATGAGGCCATGTTGTGTCGGTGCCCCGTGCTTGTCAGCGACTGCGTGGGAGCTAAGTTTGACTTGGTCGTAGAGGGCAAGACTGGTTACATATTTCGATGCGGTGATACCGATGCACTTGCGGCATCGCTGCGGCAGGCCTTGAATGACCGGCCCCGTCTAAGCCAGATGGGAGCAGCATGCCGGGAGAGAATGTCCTCGTGGTCACCCGCCGAATACGTTGCCGCTCTTATACAATTCATTGGCGGCAGAACCCAGTGAAACCCAAATACGGGTAATCCGTTGCTCCCCCGCGAATCGTGTCCACCTGTTAGATCGAAAAGCGATCCGGGGCCAATCTATTCGCTACGATACGATCGTCTGAGTCGCGATGCCATGCTAGAATCCACGTTTCAGGAATATCCGTCGCGCCCGTTAAGCAGATATTGTTTCCATTGTGTTTGCACAGTGTTTAGGTAGTGTGCGTGATGTCCCTCTTTGGAGCTAATAAGATCGACGAGATCGCAAAAAGTTTGCCTGTCTACTCGGTGTCGGCGCCGCTACCCCGTAGGCTCTCGGGACTCGAGCCGCGAGCCCTCAGCGTGTCGGCTTCTGCACATCTTGATTTGATTCGTGGCCTTGCGGCGTGGGCGGTAATGTGGGGGCACCTGAGAGCGCTTTTCTTCATCGACTTCCAACAAATTCAGCATCGCAACCCATTGTTGAAGATCGTCTATTTCTTCACCGGATTCGGCCATGAGGCCGTAATGGTTTTTTTTGTTTTGAGTGGGTTTTTTATATCAACGGCAATCTTTAGTAGGCACGTGTCGGGCGAATGGTCCTGGCGCGATTACGCGATTGATCGCTCATCTCGGCTATATGTCGCGTTGATTCCCGCACTTTTTCTCGGCTGCTTGTGGGACAGAGCCGGCAGTTACATCTTTGCCTCCACGGGTCTCTATTCACGGCCCGTGGAAGGTTTTGGTACCGCCATCGCACAAAATCGAATGACGCCGGGAATCTTTCTCGGAAATCTTCTTTTTTTGCAGACTCTCGTATGTCCCACGTTTGGATCCAATGGGCCTTTGTGGAGTTTAGCTAACGAATTTTGGTATTACGTATTGTTCCCCGTAACACTGGCCGTCGGCCTGGCTTGGAGAGCTCAGTCGACACGCGTCGCGATCTCCCTCACAATATTTGCAGCTTGCTTGACGATCTTTTTGGGATCGGAAATGTTAGTGGGATTCCTCATCTGGTTGGCTGGAGTTATTTTAGTGTTGGCATATTCCAACTGCGCATTTGTCGGGAAAGGCTTGTTGACTCTGTACTTTCTCGCCTCTTCCTTTTTTCTCTTCGCTTGTCTGGTAGCTGCACGAACCGGGACTCTACCCGCGCATAGAAGCGACCTTGCGTTAGGAATCGCATTCAGCCTTTTTCTTTTCGGTGTTCTTCAAATTGACCTCGGGATTGAACGTGGTTTCTACCCAAGAGCTTCTCATCTTATAGCTGGATTCTCTTACAGTTTGTATGTGTTGCATTTTCCTTTGCTACTCTTCCTTCGGGCATGGTGGGTGCCGCCGCAACGATGGCCCCCGGATGCGAAACATCTCGCATATGGAACTATCGTCGGCGCGATCGTGCTTAGTTTCGCTTGGCTCATGTCTACCTTTACCGAGAGCAAGACCCATATCGCACGACAATGGATGCGGGCAGTGATCCCACGATGGCCGAACTAACTGACTTCGTTACAGAGCAGGGCCGGAACCGCGACGCTGATGTAGAATACTTCTATTACTCGCCGAGCTACGAACTGGACTCAAACATTGCAGACCGGAACTGAGGCAGAAATAACTTGCTAGGCGCTCGCATGCCGGCCATGAGGAACCAATCTTTAATTGGCATCTGTGTATTGGTGTTCGGCCTATTGCTCGCTTGGGAAGTCGGCGGGAGGCTCGCCGACGGAGATATGAAGTCGATCATTTTCATAGCCCTGGGGTTCATAGGGTGCGCGATAGTTGTTACGACATTGCGAAACTGGCGCACCGGATTCTATTTATTTCTTGTCTGGATGATGTTTGAGGATCTGGTTCGGAAGTACATGGGTAACAACTTAGCACTATTCTTCGGCAAGGATATCCTGCTAGTAGTTGTTTATGTCGCGCTCT
The DNA here is from genome assembly GCA_963714785.1 of uncultured Acidobacteriota bacterium. Taxonomy (GTDB): domain Bacteria; phylum Acidobacteriota; class Terriglobia; order Acidiferrales; family UBA7541; genus Palsa-295. Next base: position 4,102 of record CAVQQE010000007.1, on the reverse strand, counting down.
ACCGTGAGATCCACCGCGGCCGCGAAAAATCTTTTCGGCCCCGTTTCCTATTTGCTTTCGGCCTGTTTTTCTGGCTCGGGGTCATCCAAATTTTTAATCCGAATTCACCTCACATTTTGTACGGCTTGCTCGGATTCAAAGTATTTTTCTTTTATTTTCCCCTGATTTTCGTTGGATATGCCCTGATACGCACGGATGCAGATTTGCTAAAACTACTAACGGTCAATGCAATCCTGGCAGGCTTGATCGCCACGTTGGGAACCGTCCAAGCTATCTATGGAAACTCGTTCTTGAATCCAGCGAAATTAGATCCTGCCCTGGAAGGCTTGGGAAACCTCTACAAGTCCGCTCCGCTGTCAGGTGTTATTTTTTCTCTTCCTGACTCCGTATTTGTCAGCTCAGCCCGTTACGCAGAGTATTTGATTTGGATGTTTATCGTGGTGATGGCCACCGCTGCGTATTTATTGCTTCATCCGTCCGGCCGTCGGAAGTTAATCTTCGCCGTGGTCGGAGTGCTGGGTGTCGGGACTCTGCTGAGCGGCTCTCGGAGTGCCGTAGTCGGTGTCTCTGCGAGTTCTTTGGCCCTTTCTGCAGCATTTCTCTGGGGGGCACCTTGGCGTTGGGGGCAAGCCCACCGCCTTGTTCGAGCTATCCGCCGCTCTTTTATAGTGGCAGCGCTCTCTCTGGCCGCGCTTCTCTTGTTGTTTCCTGAGGATGCTGGCTCGCGCATCGCTTTCTATGTAGAAACTCTCAATCCGAGTAGTTCTGCGTATGAAGGAGTGAACCGCAGTTGGGATTATCCCATCCACAACTTTCTCGATGCCTTTAAAGACCCTAATTGGCTACTCGGCAATGGGATTGGGACCGCCACCCTAGGAGGACAGTATGTCGCCAGAGTCCTTGGAACACCACCGCTCCGTATCGCGGTCGAAGAGGGATATGGTCAATTAATGATCGAGATGGGAATCTTGGCCCCGCTTCTGTGGATTCTCTGGACGGCGGCGCTCTTATACTACGCTTGGAAGGTAGCTCAAAGTTTGCGTAACACACGCCTCTTTCCGATCGCGATCGCGATCGTGTGGTACGCCTTCGTGCTTTTGTACGTATTTACTTATGCAGGACTAGCGGCGTACCAGAATTACATCTCGAACGTTTTTTTATGGTTGCTTGTAGGAGTTCTCTTCCGACTGCCGGACGTGCTATCTAGCACAGCGGCTTCTTTCGTGGTCCCTACTCGCGGGCCGAGAAGGGGAGGATTGCATTTTTGAGTACGCAAGTCCGTCATATCTACTCTTTTGGGGCTCCGATCCATCTTTCTAGTTCGGATTTCCTACGCAGATGTAGTCCACTAAGTCCGCTCCTCCTCCGACAATTGTCATCCCAGCATTATTGATAGCGCTGATTCGTGCAGCTCCAGCAACGGTTTCATCGCTGACCACACAGACAGGTTTCGTGTCATATTTCACTGGAAAAACGATGGTTTTCATTCCGGCAGAAAGTATTACGGTGTCAGACCATTGATGCGCGGATCCCTGATTCACATGGGCGTTAGCAGTCAAAGTATCCTCATTTAGATTCTGGCCAGAAAATCCGCAAATGGAACCCACTAAACACGTGTTCGCGTAACTTTTTAGCGCGGTGGCATGGGCAAATACCTCGTTCTCGCTCAGCGTTCCCGCACTTATGTAGTTGAGAACAGGCCCGTAAGCTTGCAATGCATGCGTCGAATCAAACGATCCTATGAACTCAATTACGTATGGATTGTTAGGAGCCGCTGTCACCTTACAGATCTCATACACCCAGTCCCACTGCCCGTCTCCGGCTACTATGTTGCGTGCATCATGACAGGCTATTCCGGCACCCGTCCCGCTGACGACAACTTGAATTGGAGTACCCCCGGCATATCCATTGGACGTTTGGGAGCGGACAAAAACCGCTGCAACAATATAATCGCCTACCGATATTGTACGGTTCGTGGGAGGATAAAAGTACAAGGATTGTTGAGGCGCCCCGGTGACAGATGCTTCACCTGCCCCAGACGTTCCGTCTGGTGCTGTGATACCCAACTTAAACGTCGTATTTCTGCCACCTGTAAACGTCCAGTCCGGCGCGCTGGTGGTCGCCAAGTTTTTGAAACGCACGGCTGTGGGAGAGAACGACCGCTGGGTGTTGTCAATAGCTCCGACAACGTGGCCATTGAAAAATCCCGCTTGTCCTTGGCGAAGCGGACTCAGCGTAGCGCTTTGAAGATTCGGACTATACTGACTCAGAACTGTTGCAGAACCTATGACATTCACATAATTGCCCATCAGATTACTTCCCAAGACGCTTCCTCCGCTTCCAGCGTCGTTCTGTAACGCGGGCGTCGTTCCGGTAGCATCGGCTACCTCCACGTTGCGAACTTCGGCAGTCGTGCCTTTGTCGCCGCTTGTCCCCGTGGCAGCGATCCAGACGGCAGGTTCACCCTTTTGTCCTTCGGTAGTAAGGCCGTCCACTACCACTTGACTGACATTCGTCCCAGCATACAGCTTCACGCCACCATTCGATGTGTTACCGTGATAAAGGAAAACTAGACCTATTCCTGCGTTGGTACGCCCGTCAATCAGAACTGCGGCTGACTTATCATCGGTCGGAGGATTCTTATCATCTGTCCCTCCGCAACCCCAATCCCTGAGCCATATCCAGAAGGACTGTCCCGTAATATCGATGCACGGGCCGTTCCCACGTACATCATTCAAATTAGCAGTGACGTTCTCAAGTGTTACACCGGACGCTTCGCCGGCCCCGGTCCTCGAATTATTAGAATCTTCGCCAATGACAATTCCTCGACCAGGAAACTCGAAAGACGCGTTAGCGATATAAATCGGCGCGGCTGTTCCAGAAATCCACAGAGACGGATGGTTTCGGTCTATAGAACTACCTCCCCCCATTAGAGCTCGCCCCATATGAGGATTTGGTCCTGAATTCCGCGTGAGAGTTCCGATGATGGAGATTGGACCGCTCACACGTAACCATCCGGCGGGAGGCCTTGCGAAGTTAGGGTCCAACGCCCCCATTAACCAAAGTCCGCCATTTGCAAACGAAGTGGCATAGGATTTATCCGAAAAATAAATAGTTCCATTCCCGCAGGTAGCAGGACTTTGCGTCCCACCAGGTAACGCCTCGCATGCTGCAAACACAGTGAGCTTCGCCGTTCCCCAACCGAGCCCATCATTCGCGTCATTTCCCTGGGGTGAGACATATTGAATGGCATTCGAAGGTTTCAGACTCATCGCGCGAATTATGGGATAAGAGAACGGCCCTCTTTCAGTGCCGCCGCGCTGCTGGAGTTGGTCGGGAGTAACTCCGTAAATAGTGGGAACTGGTGCGCTCGAGGTTGCTGAAGTCCAATTTGACACGCGCCACTCAGATGCCTGAGAAACCCTGTATGTCCCTGTGCGTATCGTCGCACACCGGCAAGCGACTAATAGCGCGGTGCATACGATAATCAACTTCGTCACGCTAACAATTCTTGATGACATTCGGCTTGCTCCCTAGCCCACAGTATCTCCATTTCGATCGCCATTTATCAACAGCCCACCGTGAGGAGCCGTTGATCGCGGCGAAGCTTAAATGCACGCGATTGCGACAACGATTTTAATTACTCTGGGGTTGAGCAGACTTTGATTTCGCGTGGTGGTTCATACTCCTTTCTTAGAGGGTCATGCCGGCGCTGTGATAACAAAGCACTCCCGACGATGGCGAGCGGTGCCAGCCATTCTATTTTCCCTAATAATGGGATGTCAGTTGGGATTCGCCGGACTTCTTGCAGGCATGTACCTCTGGGGCCACTTCGGCCCGCCAGCAAGCGACCCTTATGACACTGAACCATACCTTTTTGGAGTCTTGCTTGGCGCGGTTATGGCCATAGGTGGCGCTATGGTGCTGTTGTGGAAGTCTTGGTCTCGTGCAACGCCAAAAGCATCGGAATCGAGAGGAAGCCAGTAAATTGGACTTGATTGTATAACAATATCGCGGATCCCTTTCGAGAAACTATAGTGACTTCACATTCTGCAGAACAGCCTTCGATATGACTTTCATTGTCCCATTTTCGCGACGACCC
>CAVQQE010000006.1:0-537300 GCA_963714785.1 uncultured Acidobacteriota bacterium | reverse complement strand
CGCCGAAGTATTGGGTCGTGTACTGGTAGCGCGTGTTAAAGTCAGTTTGGCTGGTTGTCCACCATTGCGCTAAAGAAATAAAAGCCCCATCGAGATATGGTGCAGCCCCCTGCAAGGAACTTGCTGTACGCTGGTCCTCCCCAACTGCCAATGATATCCAGTCCAAAATACGGTAATTTCGAAACGGCCTTAAGATCGTCGTGCATGGTCTTGAAGTATTTCGCCGCCATCTGCGGAACCCAATTATCGAGGTCTGCGCCAAGCATTGCGGTTCGCGTTGGGTACAGCGTTATTACCCCCGCCTCCGCCGACGCAGGAGAAGTAAGTCGGATAGTTCGGATCGGGCCCTTCCAAGCAAAATGGATTGGTGCCCACCCAGGCAGTGTGCGACCCGTCTTCGTCCATCAGTCCAGTGCCGCCCGCCATCCACCCACCATAGATATAGTTTATGGTGATGGAAGCACCGACCGCAGGAGCCTTCACGAAGGTGATGGTAATGGCGCCGCGTGGAGTAATTGATAGTGCTCGCTAGCTTGCGTGATTAGATTGGCGGTCGGGCTGCCAAGAGTGCCCGTGTTCGCCGTTGTCGTGCCACAGCCCTGTGGAACCACGGACAATCACCCATTTGGGCCGTGCCTTTGATGAGATGAGGACGCTGTATGGAGACACTGGTGCATGGGCCAAGGTGTGGGTGAAGACTGATCGTCGTTCCATCTCCGGTGCCGACTGTCTCGTCCGTGACTTGCATACCAGTCGAGTCAAACGTTGTGTAGTTTGCTCCCCAGGCCTTATTCAGATTGGCGATATTCCCACCGTACTTCTGCCACAGGTAATCGCGCAGGCTGCAGGGGCTAGCGATTGAACAGGGTGTCGTCGGATTCGTTGCCAGAGTTTTCGAGTAGTCCTGTGTCGTTTGATAGAGAAACGTTTTATTTCCAAACGGAGTTGACTGAATATAGGTCTGGACTGGCGAGGTGATCAACGTCATCCAAGCGATGTTGGCATTGGTGTGGCCTGTAGGGAAGTCTGGGCCCAGCGCCGGCACCCCAAAAGTAATCGGAATCGTCAGTAAAAACACCAAGTATATAAGGATCATTATTGCGTATCCTCTCGATGCCTGGTTGGGAGGTATCGGCGAGAGCCATTCTGCCACCACGTATTCAGTTCTGGGTCAAAGACATCGTAAAGCGCCGCGCCACGCCAAGCGTTGTAGTTGTTGTTGGTCCCGCTGATTTCGTCCTTGATCGGTCTGGTCAGATAACCAAACTGATTGATCGACGCATCCTTCAGCTGGCTTGGGTTCGGATATGTGAGGCAGCGGAATCGGTTGCTGCCAGCCACGGCCAAACACAGTCGAACAGATCGTGTCTGGGCAGAACAAACCCGATAGAGTCTTGACCGACCGAGTTGAATCCCCAATTTGTCATACGCTTCAGTGTCTCCCAGCCCCAGTTATAAGTCGCGCCACCATACTTCGCGGCATAGATCGAATAGGCGTTCTCCCCTCGGCAATCGTTAGTCGGATTGCTGATGGGCCCAACGCCGCCCACGCTCATGGCTATGAAACCGTGTCCTAAAGGATCGCAGAACCACCAGTGGCTATTGATCTTCTCCAGATGGAAATATGGGGTAACACTTGCGCAATTGATGTCCTCTCGCCCACCATACTGATCGAGTGAGGATGAACCACCGAACGTTGTTATAGACAACATCTTTGAGACTGTCTGTCGCGGTGAGCTGCTATCAGTCACTTGCACAGTAAAAGTGTATTGGCTGCCTGCTGAGGGCGTTCCTGAAATTTCGCCGGTTATAGCAGCGAGTGTCAGCCCCGGAGGCAGGGCACCGGAGCTTGTCGTCAAGCCCCAGGTATAGGGAGGATTGCCACCATTCGCCGCAAGAGTCACGTTGTAAGGCTCGGAGACTTGACCGGTCAACAGGGAGGTCGTCGTGATGTTCAGTAAGGAATTAGTTGCCGCAGTAACCGAAATACTCAAAACCCTTGTTGCAGATAGCCCTGATGCATCCGTAACTTCAATCGCAAAATTATACTGGCCGGCCACCGTAGGCCTTCCGGCAATTACACCGCTGGCCGTGAGCGTCAGGCCAGCAGGTAGGGCACCGGAGCTTGTCGTCAAGCCCCAGGTATAGGGAGGATTGCCACCATTCGCCGCAAGAGTCACGTTGTAAGGCTCGGAGACTTGACCGGTCAACAGGGAGGTCGTCGTGATGTTCAGTAAGGAATTAGTTGCCGCAGTAACCGAAATACTCAAAACCCTTGTTGCAGATAGCCCTGATGCATCCGTAACTTCAATCGCAAAATTATATTGGCCGGCCACCGTAGGCCTTCCGGCAATTACACCGCTGGCCGTGAGCGTCAGGCCAGCAGGTAGGGAACCCGAACTGGCCATTAAACTCCAAGTATACGGAGGAATACCGTTACTCGCGGTAAGAGTCACGTTATAGGGCTGTGAAACCTGGGTAGCTGGCAAAAACGTTGTCGTAATATTTGGAGCTGAAACCGTCGGAGAGATTATCCTCAGAGATTTTGTGGGGGTTTCCTCGAAGGAGAAGGATTGTCCCGGCGTAGAAATGATCGGCTGCGTCGGCATCCTCGGGAATGCGACCTTAGTTGCACTTGCGGTCAATTCAGGAAGGCTTTCGGGATTCGGGTAGCGAACACTTATTAGGGCAGTACCTGCAATAGCGATATCCTTGGTTGCAACCGTGGCTTGTAATTCGGACCCACTAATCGCCACTGTGCGCAGCGGCGTACCATTCCAAAGGATTGTAGAATTGTCAGTGAAGTGGTTCCCTATCACGGTTAATGTAAATGTCGGCCCACCTGCTTTGACACTCGGTGGCGAAACATTTTCTATCGTTGGAATTTGAGCGGTTGATGGTTGAGACGCGCAACCCATCATAATCGTCGTTAGGACTATTAACAGCGAGAGTGCACGTAAATTGGAACTGTTCACAGTTGCCCCTTTTTTGAGCGTCTCGACCAGTTAGGCCGTTTCACAGGTCAGGAGCTCAAACATCCAGTTCCGCGTGAACCTATCTTCACGCCGGGGGATGTGGGTAGCTACTGTCCAAAGGAACAGGAATAGGGCAACAGGAATCGATGTCCCTGCTTGTCCTGACTAGCGCTAAATGCCAGGCTTCGCGCGGCTATGAGAAGGGAAGTTAGTTTGCTATAAAGTGCGAAAACATTTCATATGCACGGCTGGAGTCGGAAGCTAGGAGGGCTTTAGCTTCTATCTCATTTGTATATAATGAGATAGGCTAGTATGTTTAGATCTTATTGGTTCTTCAATTGCTTGCAATTAAGAGAACAAACGCAAGAGAAACCCAAGGGGATTGCCCTCATACCATAGAGCAAAACTGGCCTGGAGAATTAGTCCCGCAGTTCTCGGATGTCTCTGGTTGCGAGAAATAATCTAACAAGGAGTCAGGACCTCAAATTATGATCGAAACAAAGTCTGTAAACACACCGCACGGCGGCACGCTTATCAACCTACTTGTCGAAGAGAACAGAAAGGAAGAACTGCGAGCCGCGTCGAAGGAATGGGTTTCCTGGGATCTGACCCCACGGCAACTTTGCGATCTCGAGCTTCTAATGAATGGAGGATTTTCTCCCCTCCAGGGTTTTATGGGTCAAGCTGACTACGAATCCGTCTGCGCCTCGATGCGGCTAAAGAACGGTTTGATTTGGCCCATGCCCGTAATCTTGGATCTACCGCTGGAGTTCGCCAAGAAGCTTAAGCCAGGAGCATCCGTGGCTCTGCGCGATCCTGAAGGCGTGATGCTGGCAGCGCTTCACGTGGAGGAAATCTGGGAGCCGAATCGACAGTCCGAGGCTGAAAACGTTTTTGGCACCGGCGATCGTAAGCATCCTGGAGTGTCCTACGTTTTGGAGAAATCAAATCCGATGTACGTGTCCGGGAAAGTCGAAGGATTACAACTCCCATCTCATTACGATTATCGAAGCTTGCGTTTAACCCCTGCAGAAATGCGCGAAAAGTTCTCGCAGCTCGGGTGGCGACGCGTAGTTGCTTTCCAGACTCGGAACCCGATGCACCGTGCACATGTGGAGCTCACTTTTCGGGCCGCAAAGGAGGCTGCAGCCAATTTATTGATTCACCCTTCAGTAGGGATGACAAAGCCTGGCGACGTTGATCATTACACGCGAGTTCGTTGCTACCAAGCAATTCTTCCGCATTACCCGGCGAACTCCGCGATGCTCGGTTTGTTACCCTTGGCCATGCGCATGGGAGGGCCGCGTGAAGCTGTTTGGCACGCCACCATCCGCAAGAATTACGGCTGCACGCATTTCATCGTTGGTCGCGACCATGCCGGACCAGGAAATGATTCAAAAGGGAAGCCGTTCTATGACCCCTACGGCGCGCAGCATCTCCTGCAGAAATATCAGGACGAGCTTGGAGTGAAGATGGTCCCCTTCCAGATGATGGTTTATTTGGAGGATAAAGACACTTATGTTCCAGAAGATGAGGTGCCGGCGGGAAGCAGAGTTTTGAATATTTCAGGAACGGATCTTCGCAGCCGATTGGCCGAGGGGCGCGATATTCCGGCCTGGTTTACATATCCCCAAGTTGTTACCGAACTGCGGCGCACCTACCCGCCTCGGAATCACCAGGGTTTTACGGTGTTTTTTACGGGATTGTCAGGCTCTGGAAAATCGACGATTGCGAATGTATTGCTCGTGAAGCTCTTGGAAATGGGCGGCCGTCCCGTAACGCTGCTTGACGGAGATATTGTGCGCAAGAATCTGTCTTCGGAACTCGGTTTTTCCAAGGAACATCGGGATTTGAATATTCGACGAATCGGATTCGTTGCAAGGGAAATTACTCAAAACGGCGGAATCGCGGTTTGTGCTCCTATCGCGCCTTACGACAACATCCGGAAAGAACTGCGCCAATCAATCGACAGTGCGGGCGGCTTCATTCTCGTTCACACTTCGACAGATCTAGATATTTGCGAGCAACGCGACAGGAAAGGTTTGTACGCCAAGGCCAGAGCGGGAATTATTCCTACCTTCACTGGTGTTTCTGACCCTTATGAGTCGCCTTCGGATGCTGAAGTAGTTATCGACACGGCGAGTCTTACGCCTGAAGAAGCTGCTCAAGAAATCCTGTTATATCTGGAAAAACAAGGGTATTTGGGCGGACCCACCGAAACGAATTAGTCTCGGAACGACAAGAAGGGTAATCGTTTGGGATTTTATTTTTTCATAGGCGAACCGAAAGGCTCCGTTCCTGCAAGAAAGCAAGTTAGTTCTTCATGAAGGAAGGGGCCACAGGCCAGCAGCCCGGGAAGAAGAGTGGATTTCTGGTTAAATCGAATAACAGAATTGTCAATCTGACGGGCAAGGCCTCCGGCACTCTCAACCAAGGCTACTCCAGCGGCGATATCCCATTCGTTTTTGGGAGCCAAAGTCCATGTTGCGTCGGCCAGACCTGCGGCTACCAGTGCAAGTTTGTAGGCAACTGACCCCATGGGCCTTGTGACGAAAGAGGCCTGTCTGAAACAGTCCCACTCTCCTCTTTTTACTTCGCTGCGGCTGGCAAGTACTACTGCTTCAGAGAGACGGCGACAATTGCTCGCACCGACCGATTTGCCGTTGAGCGTAATCCCTTGGCCCACCGCGCCCAGAAACAATTGCTGAGTGGAGGGATTGCAGATGCCCCCAGCCACCGCCTTTCCGTTTTCGACAAAACCGACAGAGATACACCATTCTGGAATTCCAGTAACGAACTCTCGTGTCCCGTCTAGCGGATCCACTACCCAGACCCGTTCCTTCTCCAGGCGGGCCGAGTCATCAACACTTTCCTCGGAGAGCCACCCCTCGCCGTCACGGATTAAGGCCTCGCGTAGGATGCGATTTGCTGTCCGATCTGCTTCTGTAACCGGATCATCGCCGACTTTGAACTCTGTTGCGACCGCGCCCGGAATAAATGCCGAGATGGACTCAACAGCCGCTTCGAGCGCGTTTTTTATTCGCTTTAAGATTTCCTCACTCGAATCTTTGTTCATCATTCGATGCTTTAAGGTCAAACGAATTCTTGCGAGGCCTTCGATCGAGGGATTTTATGGCAATTCTTCCCGTCATGCACACGAAGACTTTTCTTATTCGAGAACGTCCAGTTAAATGTCGAGAGTTCGATTATAGCAGCGTCTTGATACCTTTTATCAATCGGTCAAGGATTTATTTAAGGGGGATGAATCGAATCACGAAAGAATTGCTCACGAATGATAACCTCGCTGGACACCCTCAAATCCGCCTGCAATTATCCCGGATCTATGGTCATTCGAGTGCCCAGTAGATGAAATGATTTTCTGTGATTGCCGCACCTTCCGCTGTTTATTGTCTTAAAGCTGATGGGAGCTAATAAGCTGCAATTTCGTCACTTAAGGTATTATTTGGATAGTGAATCAAAGGCATGCTACGTTAGGCAGTGTCCGTGCTGAGAAATCCATGGGTTGTATTTGCTATACCTGATGGTGGAGATTCTTTTATCTTTCCGCAATGTTAAGAGTCGCAAATTCGGACCGTAAGGGTGTGACCATTGCGACTCAGGTACCGGTACTCGTAGACAAGGGGCGAGGTAACTTCGCTTGGGCTGCGTTCCTTACAGGTCTATTGGTTCTATTATATTTTCCGATCTTAAAGCTTTTGGTTTATCAGTGGGGGACTGACCCCGACTATGGCCACGGGTTTTTCGTGCCTCTATTCTCTGGCTATGTTTTATGGCGTGAGCGCGAACGCTGGACCACAACTGCAATCAAGCCGAGCAACTTTGGATTTGTGGTAATGCTTGGGGCGGTTGGCCTTCTTTTACTTGGCTCACTGGGTGCCGAACTTTTTACCAGCAGGTTCTCTCTGCTGATCTTGCTCGTTGGGATGATTCTGTTTTTGGCCGGTTGGAAAATGCTGCGCGCAGTTTCTTTTCCTTTGAGCTACCTAATGTGGATGATTCCCCTTCCGGTGATCATTTACAATCAGATCACATTTCCGTTGCAGTTAATTGCGTCCCGCCTCGCTACTGCCTGGTTGGAGCTGGCTCGAGTACCTGTCTTGCGAGACGGCAATATTTTGATTATGTCGAACTATTCTTTGGAGGTAGTGGAGGCTTGTAGCGGAATCAGGTCTTTAATGACTCTCATGGCTCTAGCGGTTGCCTACGGCTACCTCGTATCGCCCCAGCGATGGGTACGCTATATCCTGGCCGCGATCATGGTTCCCATAGCAATCATCACCAACGCGATCCGAATCATGGGGGCGGGTATCCTGGCCCGCCATTTTGGACCCCAGGCAGCTGAAGGTTTTCTGCACGAGTTCTCTGGCTGGACTATTTTCATGGTTGCACTCGCATTAATGTTTGGGAGCCATTGGATTCTTCGGCGCCTCGGCGAACGCCAAAGAAAATCAGCCGATGTTTAATCGCATAGGGCCAATACGATTGGGTGTCGCGGCTGCTGTTCTATTTGGCGCATTTATCCTTTTGCATAGCGTGAGTCACGGAGAACCAGTGATTCCGCACCAGCCGCTTCGCGACCTTCCTTACCGGATCGGAACATGGTCAGGCGAGGAGCGCCCGTTGTCGGAACGAATTGTGCAAGCCGTCAGCGTGAGTGACTATACGAATCGAATTTATTTTGATCAATCCTCGCTTCCTATTCAGTTGTATGTGGGCTATTACGCGAGTCAACGGACCGGTGATACGATTCATTCACCGAAAAATTGCCTGCCTGGTTCGGGATGGGATCCTATCCGCTCGGGATACACCACCATTGCCGTTTCGGGGGATCGCAAGATTGTCGTGAATGAATATGTCATCCAGCAAGACCAAGATAAGGAGCTAGTTTTTTATTGGTATCAGGCGCGCGGGCGGATTATCGCCAGCGAGTATTCAGGGAAGTTTTGGATGGTAACGGACGCTATCACTCGCAATCGTACAGATGGAGCTTTGGTGCGCTTAGTTACGCCCATGAGCGACGGCGAAAATCAGGCACATGATCGCCTGGTGGGATTTACTCAGGCTCTGTTTCCGTATTTGGATGGATTAATACCGAATTAGACGTTAGTGGAGGAATCGCGTGAAGGCCACAAGAAAACGACCAAGCGTTAAGATCGCTCTGATTCCCGTAGCATTATTACTCTTTTCATGTGCCCATGATCCGGAGAAAGCTAAGGCAAAGTATCTCTCTGAGGGCCAAGATTACATGAAAAAGGGACAATATAGAGATGCAGCAATCGAATTTCGTAATGCCTTAAGGCTCGATCCGCGTTTCGTGGATGCCTATTATCAATTGTCTCAAGCGAACTTAGCGATGCACGATTGGGACTCTGCATACACTTCGCTTGCAAAAGCCATTGAGCTAGATCCTGCACGCTTAGATGCTCGCCTCGATCGCGGGCGGCTCGATCTAGCAGCGCGACAATTTGCCGAGGCTGAAGAAGAAGCAAATTTCATTATAAAAAATGAACCAAGCAACGTAGCCGCGTATCAACTCCTCGGCGCGGCACTTATTGGAGACAGAAAAAACGACAAGGCACTGGCTGCATTCGAAAAGGTCGTAGAGCTGCAACCTACTGACCCAAATGCTTATGTAAATCTCGCCTTAGTCGAAATCAGTTTGCAGCGACCGGCTGACGCAGAGAAATATTTAAAGAAAGCCACGATAGTTGATCCCAAGTCGGTACTAGCCTACACCGACCTAGCAAACTTTTATCGACTTCAAAATCAGTACGGGGAAGCCCAACGTGTTATCCAAGATGCAGTTGTGCAAAATCCGACCGCAAGTTCTTTGTACATCGATTGGGCTTCGGTGTTGGAGAGTCAAGGCAAGGAGAACGAAGTTGGAGAGGTCTTCGAAAAATTGCGGAGACAAACTCCCGATTCATCCGAAGCCGCCATGGCAATAGGCGATTTTTACTTCCAGAAAAAGATGAACGATCAAGCTCTGGGAGAGTATCGCCGTGCCCTGACGTCTTCACCTAAGAATTTGGAAATCAAGAAACGGATGCAGGATCTCTATCTAACAACGGGCCAGGTCGAATCGGCGGCTAGCTTGGACAGGGAATTGATGCAGCAGGCCCCTAAAGATACAACAGTGCGCATAAATCACGGACGTTTATTAATGGCTCAAGGGAAATCGCAAGAATCGATCGCGTTTCTGCAGAAGGTTATCACTGATGTTTCGGATTCGGCACAAGCGCGCTACTACTTAGCGATGGCATTCTGGCAGAACGGCGACTTAGGACAAGCTCGCGGGGCTTTAATGGAGGCCCTAAAGATTTCACAAGGTCTGCCAATCGCTCTCCAGGCCTTGGCGCGACTGAGCTTGACGCAGGGGAACAGCGCTGACGCTCAAATTTACGCTGAGGAGTTAGTTCAAAAATCTCCCGCCGAGCCAGCCAATCACCAACTGCTGGCCGAGGCGTTAGCAAAACAGGGAAAGCTGCGGCTGGCGGAGGAGCAAGTTCTTATCGCTCGGAAGTTGTCGCCCAACGATTCGTCCGTCCACCTCAATTTGGCGCAAATCTACGCAGCGGAGCAGAAGTGGTCCGAAGCCCAAAAGGAATACAATATTGCCACAGACCTTGATCCGCATAACGTAGCAATTCTTTCAGAAACTGCAGATTTCTTAATGTCCCAAAACCAGTCAGCCCAAGCATTCGAGCGAGTGCAGAAATATGTTTCATCGAATTCCAACGACGCGAGTGGTCATGTAATTTTGGGAGCTTTATATTTCAACTCGAAGAATTACACCTCTGCTCAGTCTGAGTTTGAGAGAGCCATACAGCTTGATCCTAGTAATATTCAGGCCTATCTGAGGCTCGGCAAAGTTTTCCAAGAACTGGGTCAAATCGACCTCGCAATTCCCCGGTATCAGAAAGCCTTGGACATGCAACCGAAATTTGCCCCGCTCGCGACGCTGGTTGGGAATCTTTATCTCGACAAGGGAGACTTGGAGACAGCCCGCAAGTATTATGCTCAGGCGTTAGCCTCCGACCCTAATTTTGCCGTCGCGATTGCCAATACTGCTTGGGTCGATGCACAGGAGGGCAAAAATCTGGACGTCGCTCTAGGCATGGCACAAAGGGCGAAATCATTGCAGCCAGCGGTGCCGTCCATTACCGATATTTTGGGATGGGTCATGTACAAGCGAGGGGATTATGCGAGCGCAATTCCGCTCCTACGGGAATGCGTTAAGAATTCACCCGATTCGGCGGAATACCACTACCATCTCGGCATGACGCTTCTCGCTTCCGGTCAGAGGGGCAAGGGCAAAGAAGAGCTCACGGCTGCTTTACGCTTGAAACTTGACAGCGCGAATGCAGAGCAGGCTCGAGTGGCATTAGCCCAGACAAACTGACGTCTACCTTCGTCTTTGTTGTTGTCCCGAAATCGAACACGAATCTCGTTTCCGCTGCGCGATTTTAGCCGATACCGTCGAGGCGAAGGTACTTGAAGTACTGATACTATATCCCGGGCTAAAGTGCAGAGCTGCAAAAGTTTGCACAAATCCGGAACTAAAGCTCTTTAACAGGTATATCCGGCGGAAATGCACACAGGTTAACCTGGATAAACACTTGAAAAAGAAAGGCTTGCTGACGATTAACATCGCTTTAGTTTGGGCATTAACCTGCTAGCAACAATTCCGACTGGTTTTGGGTGTGGATCGGGTCCAGTCTATCCGCAGGTATTCGAGAGGGGGAAGATCATGTTGAAGTCAGTAGCCGTAATGGCCGCGATAAGCATAGCATTTCTTGCAGGATCGACTACGGCAAAGGCCCAAGCCCCCATTAACTTGGGCGTCAGCGCTGCCAGTCTAGTTTTCACAGGCGAGGGTTCCTCGACGACGATTGGTTTCGCGTTCGGTAATGTTTGCCCGAGTGGTAGTCCGGGCCTTTGCATTGCAAACGAAGGTGCCACCACCGGCCACTATGACATTACTGGTTCACCGACGATCACGCTGACTCTGGCGAACCTGGCGGCGGGCACATGGACAGCGAGCCAAACTGGTCCCTTGACTTTCTCTTTCTGCAGCACTACGGCCTGCCATGGGGTTGGGAACGTAGTTTATCTTAGCGGCGACCTTCAGTTAGTCAATTTGGTCCAGACGCCTGGGGCAAACACGGGCACGTTTAATTATACCGGCACTGAAAACCTGACAGATTTGACCGGAACGCTTGCATCCAGCTTTGGATCAAGTGGCATATTGAGTTTGAATCTCCAATTTGCTTCCAGGAAGAACATTGAAACGCTTCTCAATGACACCAACAAAATTACAGGTGTGAGAATCGGGAGCGGTACGGTTGATCCAACGCCTGAACCGAGTTCAATGTTGCTTTTCGGCAGCGGCTTCCTAGCGTTTGGCGCCATCCTTCGTCGGCGCCTAATGGCCTAGTCTCGGGCTCATTAGATTCCAGAGCGCATGGAACTCCTAACCAGGGGTTCCATGCGTTTTTTTGTGCACTCCGCTGCTGCAAGGAATTTAAAGAAGTGGGATGATTGTTATTGGCTTGGCGTGGCTGTTTTTTTGTACCGTTCGTCTTTGCAGATCCCTCGACTAATCCACGCCTTCTTCCTCAACTTTAGATCCGCGACTTCTTGCGCAACCCTAAGCATTTCTTTCACATCACCGTTATTTTCTACCACAAGATCCGCATGCGCCTTGGTCGGTTGGATATGCAGTTCGTGCATCGGACGTACCGTGTTCAGGTACTGCTCGCTCACAGAGTTTATCGTCCGGCCGCGCTCGCTCACATCTCGCCGCGCTCGCCGCAGAAATCGCAGATCGGCCGCCGCGTCCACGTAAATTTTCAGGTCCATCAGCAATCGCATGCGCGGATCCCACAGGGCGAACAATCCCTCCAGTATGATTACGTGCGAGGGATTAACAGCTTGCACCTCGGGGATGCGACTGTGTGTCTTAAAACAGTAGACTGGCTTCTCGATCGCTTTTCCGCTCATCAAGCTCTTAACTTGTTCAAGCAATAGGTCGTGCTCAATCGCCTCAGGTTCATCGTAATTGATGGCGTCCCGTTCAGCCGCGTTCAGATGACTCCGATCACGATAGTAAGAATCTTGTTCCAGAAGACACGACCCCTCCCGCGCATATCTGTTCAACAAATCAGCAGCTAACGTTGATTTCCCTGATCCCGTCCCCCCAGCGATGCCAATCAGAAAAGGAGTTCGCGAAATTCGTCATAGCAGTTAAGTCTACTCCTCATATTCCGCAGCCCCCTCCGAAGTAATCTGATTTTTCAAAAATGTAATCTCTTTCGCCCTTTTGCTAAAGATAGCAAAAATGCATTACGTTCTGTAAAGCTCTAGTCTGGGAATTAGCGTGAGCGTTGCCAGGGACGTCTCCTAGACTAGGCGAGTACACGGATCGTACGACTTTGCGCGCAGCCCGGGCAAGCCCGTTATGAGATGCTTCAGCTTCTTCGCGCGGTAGGACGGTATGGTTAAAATGCTTTAGGTTGCGTGCGCCATCCGTAAGCCCACGGTGAACAAATTGCGGAAGTAAGAATCGCCCGCAGTTGGCTCCTGAGCAAAAAGGTGTATTTGAGTTCTGATATTGAGCATCGTAACCTACAATAATATGCAAGGTCCGTCCAATCGGATGAGTTAGATTAGCGCCGGCGATCAAGTAGTCATAAATGCCACCCGCGTTCGAAATTCCCGGTAGCGGGACCGCCAATCCGCTATTCCGCGCATATGCGACATTAAGGTCACCGGTAAATCGTCCTAGATATTTGATGGCTCACATGAGCTCCCACTTCGTTGGCGTTTGCGCCGGCGAGAACGCCCGATCCACCCGCCACACCGTGCCTATAATTGGCAGAAAACTCCGTTCGCTCAAGTGCGTAAAGCAACTCGGCGTATAAGCACCAGGTTAATTCGATTTGTTAAGCCATTGGTGCCCGAGATGCTAGTTTGAAATTGAGCAAATTCCGGGCCCGCGTGAGATTTAAAGTGCCAGACGGCCGGTTATCCGCTTACCATAAGATAACAGCGCTCTATTAATATTGATGGCCTGCGGGAAATTGGCGTAACGAAATGCACTAAACACATAGGAAATACCGACACTATCCGATCTATTTAGCTTATAGTTATAACCCGCTTCAAAATTAAACTCAGTACTGTTGAGAAAGCTTCGATCTAAAAAATATAGCTCTGAATATCCGCCGACCAATGTTAATGATGAACGAGACGACAATAAATAATTAACCTCTGCAGTCAGATGAGTTGGTAAGCCTTTGACCAAACGCGCTCAGAATTGTTTGGTCGGCTCCGATCTAGCCGCCAAGACCGCCTCCAACTCCAATCGGGGACGAGATTCCTTCAAAGCCAGCACCTCCGAAAGCATTTTCAGGCGAATATCTTAACTCATCAAGCAGAACGAGCGACCACCGTCGAGATGTGAACTCGGCTGAAAGATTCGCATCCTGTAAAATTCCAACTCTCCCCTTCCTCTCCTGCCTCCTAGTTGTTATTGTTCGAAAAAATCCCTCCTCCTAGGTACTGGAAACTGATCTCAGAATTGCCGGAGTATCTATAAAGATCAACACCTCCAGCTATCGATGACCACAGAGTCAATCCTTCGATTTTTCGTTACCGTCAGGAGGGTTGGTATCAACCGTCGCATCAACCTGCGCGTGGGGCTCCCAGTAACTATGGCGATGGAGGGGTACGCCAAGTGACAAACTTTGAATGCCAGTCAGCGGGGCATTGTCTGGGAGCAACTGGATAGGGGTATTTGCGTCAGTTTCGCCGTTGTCCGCTTGGGACGCAAGAGGAGACTTGTAAGCGGGAATGGGCTGCTCTTGACCTTGGGTTTGGTCAGGCTGCTGCGGTTGTTGTGGTTGTTGCTGTTGTGTTGCGTTTGCTGGGGCTGCTGCTGTTCTTGGGCTCGAGCGCAGGACGCACTTATTACAACGGTGAAAACCGCCCACCCAAGATACTGATGGCACTTCTTCATCAATCCCCCTAGGGAACTACGATCGTGTCGCCAGCCTTTAACAAAATGTCCTGTTCTGGATTTTTTCCGCCCACCACATTTTTGTAATTAAACGGATATTTTACCTGCTTTCCATTTTCAAGCCGAAGAACGTAAATTGCTTTCATCTTCGCGAATTGCGTAAACCCGCCTGCGCTCGAAAGCCCGCGTAGCACAGTCGTTCCAGGCAGCAGTGGAAAAGCGCCGGGCCGGGTCACTTCACCTAGAACATAAATTCGCTGGCTGTTAATTGCGGTGACGATTACGGTAACCTGCGGATTCGTCACATATTTCTTCAAGCTCGCTGTGATTTGCGCTCCCAATTGCGCCGGCGTCATTCCCGCTGCCTGCACATCGTTTAGCAGTGGTAGCGAAATCTTCCCATCCGGACGCACTGGAATCGTACGCGAAATATCCGGCTCTTTCCAAACGTTGATGTCAATCACGTCCTGAGGTCCAATTATGTAGTTCGGATCGGGGGTAGCGCTTTTCTGGACCGGACTGCCTGCAGACTGTGAAGCCGCTTGTGCATCGGGCTGGGATGTTGGTTTGCTGGTTGTGTCCTGCTGAGCCCATGTCGAAAGCGCGCCTAAGAGCGAAATAATCATCACCACGTGCAGCCTCTTAATCATCCTTATCCGCTCCGTCGTTTTGTTCATACCATCGCCTCGTCAAGGCAGACCATAATAGGAAGACGTTCCTTGCGGTACCCCGGCCGGGGCACCGGGAGGCAGCGATGGGAATCAAAGCATTCCGCGGCGGCGTTCTCGGCCACTATGGGAGCACGCTAGATAACAATGACTGCAATATCATTGCCACACCTTCGCCAGAGAGATGGTCCATCTTAGCGTGTAAAGCAAACACTGTCTGGCACTTGGACGCCTGTTGCCTTCAGGAAACTACTCGGATGCCTACGGGAAATCTCCGCACACTTCCACGGTTGGGCAAAACACTTCCTCTTCGTGCTCAGTGCGAAAGATACTCTCATTGCGTAAGTAATGATTACATAAGATTACGTAGGGTTACAATACGATGTCCACAATCGAGCACAATTCTCCGTGCCCACGTCAATCACATAACGCACGCAGCGGTCGTTCTCCCGCGATTTTGGCATCTCCAGTCGTCTCGTTTCTAAAACTTCCGAGCAAAAATGCAAGACCAGTCGTCAATCTATCAACTTGAGAATGAATTGGATAAGATAAAAGTCTTTGGTGACTCGGGGGTGCAACGTGGTGCTGGCGAGGAAACTAGTGTAGGAGATTTCGTAGCTTTGAATGACACATAAGTTTAAAAGTTCTGGAAGAATCTTCGCGTTCGTCGCGAAGTAGAAAAGTCGAACGTAATAACCGGTGTCGTCGAGTGTCGAGGAGTTGCCAAAACCTATCGCGGAGCACGAGAAAACTCAGCCCAGCATACGAGGCAGCGATTCGCTTTGAGCAAAAACGCGGAACTTTAGGGAGGTCCCTTCCCTTGGGTTGGCGGTAAAGACGGCGGAGGTGTCCTGGGATTCCATAACGCATTCGCTGCTGTGATTGTTGTGAGCGCGTCTCCATAGTTCGAGCTCTCGCCGCCGCACATAGCTCCAGACACGACGGTGTACGTGCCGTCACATCGAACGCTCGCACTAACTGCTTCTTTCCCATCATAAGCGTTGTCATTGTAGGACACGACGCCTTGATCGTAAGAAGCGGACGATAACGTTCCACCACGTAGCTGTGTGAAAATCTTGAACTCACCTATGATCTTGAAAATGAATCCCATAATAACTAGGAGTGTTAAAACGAAGTTAACCTCATCGTAATATGCTTGGCACGTCGGCTTTCCGAAAAATATGAGACGGACCGGGTCTAGTTTAGTAATACAATTCGCAGAAGAGTCAGCCTGTGCCCAGAGTCCGGCATAATCATATATTGGCTTATCGCCAAAATACTGAGTGAAATATTGGTAATTCGATTTGATGTAGGCAGGGCTCGGCGCCATCCAATAGTGCAAACTGCCCGTAAATGCAAAGTCTAAATATGGCGCTGCACCTTGCAAGAATTGCTTGCTGGGCGATGCACCGTAGCTTCCCATTATGTCCAAACCGCCTAGATTCAACTTCGAGCCAGCATTCCTGATGGCGTTTTTGGTGCCGGAAAAGAATTCTGCCGCGAACTGAGCAATCCAATTATCGAGGTCTAGTCCCACTTGGCAGAGTTCAGTGAATGGCGCGGTCATGTGCTTGCCGCAAGCGTTCGGCACCGCAACACCGCCGGAACCGATGAAGGAAGTAAGTTGGATAAGCTGGGTTTACACCTTCCATGCACGATGAATTTGTGCCGACCCAGCAGACACTGTCAACCGCGCTCGGACAGTTTGACATATCGCCCGAACCGCCACTTTCGTCAATCAGCCCTCGACCGCCTGCCATCCAGCCGCCGTAAATATAATTTGCCTTAATGGTCACTCCTAACGCCGGAAGAGTGAAAAAAGAATTCGTACCGACATCTGTGATAATTTAGCGTATTTGAATCCTGCCGCCCATTACGCTCGCCGCCGCTAATGCGTCGGGGCGACCCGGGGCCCCTGTGCAGGAAGTTGAGAAGAACGTGCTGGAAAGCGTCCCTGGACTCCCTACGAGTGTCACCGTTTGGTTGCATGCAGGCCCACCCGTACGAGTAAGTTTTATCACTGTTCCGGCATGGAATAAACTCGAACGAGTCTTCCACGTAATCGTACAATAAACAGATACGCACGAAATCGAAGAGAAACCCTCCTGAGTACCTATGTGTGGACTCTGAAGGGCAGCCGTATACTCTACGGCCGACGACTCGCATTTCAGCGACCCGGGACCGCGATGAAACCAAGTACAGTCGCCAATATCTGCCTTGCCGCCAACGGAAATCAGCACCCTGTATGGATCAACGGCCTTATGCATGAGACGTAAAGTTAAATACTGGAGTCGCGCCATCACACGTTCCGATTGTTTACAATATTGAGATTCCCGCGCAACATCCGAATCGCCAGAGTCATAGTTCGAGTGCCATGCGGTGTCGAGAGCAAGAATTCCCGCCGCATTCGATAGAGTCCCGTTATTGGTGTACTTCTGCCAGAGATAATCGCGCAAGCTGCAAGGCTGCGAAACCCCGGCGACGTAATTGAGCGAACAAGTCGTTGTGGGACTGAGAGCTTGTGCTTTCGAATAGATTAATTGTTGCAGATAAATATAGGAAGCGCCCGTACCAGCAGCTTGTGAGTTGTATGTCTGCACTGGCGATGTTAGCAGCGTCAGGAATCCTAGATTTGCGCCTGTTTTACCTCCTCTTGTAATGAAATCTGGCCCAGCTCCAGACCCAGCGAACCAATCAGAATCATCAAAGACAATACCTAAGATCCAAGGGTCATTGTTACGAAGAGCCGCAGCGTTAGGACTAGCTATTTGAGCAGCAACATACTGATAAAGTTTCGGATCGAAAAGATCATAAGCTGAAGCACCTCGATAGGAGTGCCAATTCTCGTTCGTGCCGACAATCAGATCCTTATCGGCTCAGCAACATAACCATATTTGTTGGCCGCTGCGTACTCGGCGTATCTTGGCTCTGCAAGATATGGCCTCGGAAGGGGCTGGGGGCGCGTGTTCCCTACTCGGGGCCAAGTACAGGCACTTGTTCCCGTTGCAGGACAGGTCGCATTCGGCAGCACAGCTCTTGAAGATAGCTCGCCTATAGTGTTAAAGCCCCACGATGTCGCTCGCTTTAGATTCTGCCAAGCCCAGTTATAATTTGTGCCAGTCGGGTCGCCTGCAGCAGCATACTTGGCCGCGAAAATCGGGAAAGTGTTGACGTTGGAACAATTGTTTGTTGGGTTTCCGTTCGGCGCCATTGAGATCGACATTGCAGTGAAGCCATGTCCTAATGGATCGCAGAACCACCAGCGGTTTCCTACCTTAGCGGTTGTAAACCAGCGCGCAGCGGTGCAATGGATGTCCGTGCGCCCGCCGTACAAGTCGAGTGGCGCTTGGGCGCGAGCCACTGGTACCGCCATAGAGGCAAGCAAAACGGATAGAACTATTGAGACTTTAGCAGTAGATGGCATGGAGGGTTCGTCCCTTAAACCTGCTATTTGCGTCGGAATTATGTAGGCATGTTCGAAGAATATGCAAGCACGATCCGCCGCCCGAGGATTGCTCCGGCCCAGAAACATTTAGTCCTTTCGACGGCTTGTCGCAAACAGAATCCGTATTTCACGCCTATGACGAAGTGTTACCAATCTGCTGGACGAGTTCAATCCTTGACAACAGAGAGTAATAGTTGTAATCCGTTCTTCACGAGTCAGTCTTTGGACTTCAAAATGGAAGTCGCAAACTCAAAGAATAGATTCAGCGCCAAATTTTGGGATTCTGTTCTAACTATTTACGGCAGAGGCACGCCTTGTCATCCGGGTAAGTGGCGTGTGCTTAATTCATTGACCCGTCGTGCATCACCGGCGTGGATTGCACCACGTATCGTTCTCTATAACGGCATCCGATTTGAATTGGATTTATCAGATCACATACAACGTCACATTTATTTTAGAGACTTCGATCCGCTAGAGACTCGCTTCTTAAGAAAGACGATCAAGCACGGATGGGTGGCTGTCGATGCTGGAGCGAATGTTGGATATTATAGTATTCTCATCTCGCTATTAGTTGGAACCGGCGGTCTGGTCCATGCTTTCGAGCCCTCGGAAAACAATTGGAGAAAACTCTCCAAAACGATTACGTTAAATTCCTCGACCAACGTTCGTGCCTGCAAGTTTCCGCTATCAGATTCCTGTGGGAAAGCTTCCATCATTCCAGGACCTCGCGGAAGTTCGGGAAGGCTCATTTAGAGCGGCGCCGAAACGCAAGGCTGTGACTCGCAACCAGACCACTCTTGACTTAATTCGCGGTGGAAAATCACTAGCCGGTGATTCATCAAAGTTGACATGAGGATGTGAGGAACGATTCCTCGTCGGAGGGGCGAAAACGTAGACCATTTCAATCCGATGCTTTAATAGAGCGAAACCACCACTACCTTGGAAGCGTTCGGCACAACCGCCGAGAGTCTGACCGCAAGGTTGCATGGACTCGGCTATCAACTGTTTAGGTTGACATGGTTGGGGCTCGCCCCCTTCAGCCAGCTTGCAAAGGGCAGCGAGTTTATCAACCTAGTCGGAATTGCTCGACCGTCACAAACGTGGTGGTCGCAATTTTCAAAAACAGCAGTGAAAAATCTCTCGGGCGTAAAGGCTTGCGCGGCCTTCTTGGCTTCGCGACCGAGTGAATAGGCAAAGTCTCGGTCCTCCATGACCCTTGCGATGGATTCCTCCAATGCCTTTACATCACCGGGCGGGGTCAGAATTCCCGTAACACCGCTCGTGATATAGTCGTTTGCGTTCAAGTCCGTGACAACGATTGGTTTGCCCATCGTCATCGCGTTCAAATACGTTTGCTGTCCTCCCACGTGCTGCGGGCGCCATTTTAGAGGCAGTACGAAGAGCCTTGCGTGCGCGATCAGATTGAGAAATTCCTGTCCGGGCACGCTCACTATCTCAACATTTTTCGGGATGCTGATGTTCGTGAAGTGACCTTTTTGGAGAGCAGCGATGATGACCCGGTATGGCAGGTTTTTGACCGCCTCGATCAGAAGCGGATAATCACGGGCAGCATCTCCGCCTGCGAAAATGTACCCATCGTCCCGAACATCAAGTTCGAAGTCGAAGGTCGTGGCATGGTAGGGGACAAAACAAAACTTTGAAGCACGCAAGCTAAAAGTTCGCGAATAAGACTCTACTTCGCAGGTTCTTTGAACTAAGGCACAACTTGCTCCTTCGACGGCAAGGCGGCAGAGAAATCTGATCAATGCCCGTTTGAGTTTGCCTCCTTCAAGGTTAATGTAGAAATCCAAGTAGATGTGAGGAACTCTCTTCCGGCGAAGGATCCGTTGTGCAACGCCGAAAAGGAGGCCGCCCCCGTCACTGCCTGTAAGGATCACGTCATACTTCTTACTTAAACGAAACAATCGCCATGCCCAAAGCGCCTGTCGACGAAGACGATATGTTATTGAACGTCTCGTTACCCAATTTCTCCTGACCTCATCCGGAAGCGGCTGGCACAGCTCGACAGCCTTCAGCCATTCAGGCCGGTTTCCTTTCCTGTATGGCGTTAAGATACCGAGGCGTCTATGCGTTTCATTGCCTTTCGCGATGCTTCCGGCCCCGCGAATCAAATCAGGAGAGACTTGTTCTATCAAAGAACCTAGTAACGAGCCCATTGAATTCTCCTTTTAAAGAAAGAATCCGGCACCAAACGATTTTCCCGGGGCCCTAGGTAAGGAAGAGATTTAAATATGATTTGTTTGCTATTTGGGGGGGGGTGCGAGTTTATTGGCAAATAACCCGCCAACTTTTTGCGACTACCGCGTTTCCACTAAGCCGACGCGGTTCACAACGGCCATTCGCCACGGCATAGGCTTCTCGACCGCCCGACTTGTAGGTCTGCGTAGCCAAGAAAATCGGGCTTGGGCTAGCATGGAGTCAGAGTCAAGCCGTGGGGCGCTAGAATGAAGCTGGCCAGAACTCGCCGTCTTGGCCAAAGCATGCTGTAGACGAGCCTTGCCTTGCGGCGGCGCTGCCCTCGGTGATCGAAGCGAGGGCAGCACATGCCAGAGAAGTAAACAAACCACGACCATCATTAACGCGGCGTTGCCCGAGAACATGAGCGTATCTCCGATATGACTCGGCGAAGCGCCAGATCGAACGTCCCAGGCTTCCAGGAGAGGGTGGAACGGAATTACTTAATGATTAACAACGCTGCCAATATACGCCGGTAAAATGCGGAGTCAAGTACTTTTTACTTCGGCGACGGAATCTTGGCGGCTTTTGAGTGAGGTCCAATTATAGTGCAAATTGCATTTTAGTAGTCGTAAACACTTCCGTCGTGGCAAGCGTCCGAATCTTCCTAAGATCGCGTCTGCATGGCCGATACAGACATTTTGAGGGCCGTGCATTCCAGGCTTTCGTACGGAAAGCTGGTCAGACTAAATGATGTCACCGGGGCCATTTACGGGTCCTATCATTACGACGGTCGCCTTTGAATTCCGTTCTGCTTCCTCGGGATCTTGGTGGCCGAAAACTGACCCTCATGACCCCCGGTTGGCACCCTCACGATGTCATTCCATCGTGCTCGAAGAGGCGCTTGGTGAAACCACGATGGTAGGCTCGAAAGAAACAAATCGTCCACCTTGGCATTGGCCACTCCGCCAAGCTAAGTGTGAAAGTGTCGCGGCGAAGCCTCTGAAAACTGTCTAATTGTTGGTAAGCCGGACCTAAACGGGCACGAAGCTGGAAACGGCGGATACAGCCAAGCAAGACCTACAGCGCGCCGAGTTCTCCTCTCCTCGGAGGGATGTCCGGTATAGGTGCGTTAACCCTTCACATGCATCCCGCACAAGTGAAACTAGCGCTTGGACCCCGGTGGCGTGTAGGTGAAATCGACGAGGCCGTCGCGGTAATCGATTTTTATATCGAGCATGTAGAGCATGCCAAAGCCAAGTATCCCGGAGACCTCTGTGCCCAGGGAATCGCTGACGCGATCGAGGCTGAAGGTGACTAAATCCTGGCGGTCCTGCTCGAAATGCGCGAACTTCAGTTTCGCCTTGTCAGCGCGATAAACGTCTTTCACTTCCCCGTTCAGTCCTTTCACGTGAACATTCTGATCGCGGCTGATTTTGGTGACTTGCTTGGCGGCCTCCGGCGTAATCATGTTGTCGAAACCGCCCGTATCCATCATAAAAAGCATCGGAGCCGAGTCGTTCACTCGCGTGAAAATTAACAACGCATGGGCGAAGCGCAAGACTTGTGTGTAATCCTTCATCTCCGGCGCAATGTAGCGATCGCGCAGCTGAGACGCTTGCGCCGGCCGCGATTCGAGGGTGATCTCCGCCGGGACCGCGTCAGGGTAAGCCGGCAATTGCGTGAGTTTGAATTTCTTGTCGGGAAAATCAATGTCCACTAGAAAACTTTGGAAGACGTCGGCGCCGATTAAGCCATCATCCTCCAGCACGGAATTCCGCTCCAGCACATCCACATTACAACCTTCGAACTGCAAATCACCGATCTGGATGGCATCCGCGAAGCCGACGTACCCTGCCCCCGCGGCTTTATCCCCAATCCCTTTCGCGTCATTTTCGACGATTTTCTTCACGCCAGCCTTGTCCGCGATTTTCTTGTCGATCACGATTCCGCTGGCTCCCGTATCCAGCAGAAGTTTGGCGGAAGCGCCGTTCACTTTCACCCGCAACCCGTAGCCGCGAATGTGTCGCGGATCGTTGAGCAAGGCTTCCAGAGCGGTTTGCGTCGAGGTGACTTTCGAAGTGAGACGACAGGTGTGGCCCGTTTTCCCAGTTTCGTCTTCGAGGACGGCAAGTTCGCGCTCCATGTTTCTACGATGCTCGGCATCGTCGTTCGTTTCGCGGCTGAGATAGTCGCGGAGAAATTTGAGCCGCTCGCTGCGGCTCAACGTGGCCATGTAAGCGCGCTTGATGTCGGGGTCCGCCGGGTCAATCTTGTAGGCTTGCATGACGGCATCCTTCGCTCGTTTGTAATTGGACGTAGCGCGGAAGATTTTAGAGAATCCCAAGTAGGAACGAGCGTCCACGTCACAAGCCTTAAGCGAATTTAAAAACGATTCTTCGGCCAGGGTGAGTTTTCCCTGCCGAAAATATACTTCGCCCAGAACCGTAATCGCCGGCGTTTTGCCCGGTGTCAGGGCTACGGCTTTCGACGCGGCCGCAAAAGCGTCGTTGATCTTTTCCTGCTTCAGATAAACGCGCGCCAATCCGGCATAGGCGAGCATTGTGTCCGGACCGCCGGACGTGATGATGGCATTGTAGGCGGCGGCAGAGTCATCCAATTTTCCCGTGCGGTAAAGACGCAGAGCTTCCGCGAGCGAGGTCGAGAGCGCCTTACCGGAAATTTCAACCGTACAAGTCACCGTCTTGGCTTGACCCTGAGATGTTGGCTGCGGCGCGTTCGGCTGGGGCTGAGGTTTCGCGGCGTCCTGTGCGCGCAAGCAAGGCATAGCCTCGCTGAACATCAGCACCACGAGCAAACCGAGCCAAAGTCCAAGCTGCCGCTTCTGCACTTTAAGTAACTGAACAACAAAACGAGCAGGCATGATCTAGCATATCGTACTGCGGAGAAGAGCCGGAAGCGCAGGATTCTCCGCGTTGCTTACGTAAATTCAGCCTTCGACACGTACGCTCTGACGACTGCCATCGGGCCGCTTTCCGGCGCGGCGTTTTCCAATAGAGATGTATTCTTTCCCGCCATCAGCGGTTCTCTGCTCCTCGAGGCCGTCGGCCCAAATTCCAGCTTCACGGCAATAGCTACAACGACCGCGACTCCGGAGCCGTCGTCGCTACTTCTTTTTGGGACAAGCCTCTTGGGCTCGGCGCCCCTCGGGTGTTAGCAAAAATGAAACTACTAGCACTGTGTTTTCTTGTGGACTGGGTGGAAACGGATAGACTACTACTCTTATCGTAAGAAGCCGCGCAGAGCCTAAGCGGTGCCAAATCTGGGGGCGATTATGAAAGTAAAAAGCTACGTACTTTTTGGAGCCTTGGCACTCTTTATCAGCCTTGCTCCATGCTCATTCGCAGGATCAATCCAACTAGGCATCGTTGGCAATGCGCAGGTTATGGGTCGAACTATATTGATTTTGGCAATTATCCTGGCTGGAGCCCCTTACGCACCGGCTCCAAGTTTTGGCGGCTTTGGGGTTTCGGGCGGCAACTTCCGGCGTCTTTCTGAGCCATGGAGTCACGGGCGGCGGATATCGGGATGATTCAAAGTCTGAATTTGACAACCGGTCACGATACTCGCTATCAAGCTCCGTTCATGTCATTTTTTGGCGGTGGTTCAAATCTTGAGTTGTTTGCCACGAGTATCCCCGGCAGTGCCGGCGGCATGTACACCCTGACGGATACAACCAATGGTACGATTGTTTCGTTTAACATCGATGGGTACATCTTCAATACCCTAACCGACAAGAAAGTGGGCACCTTCAGCGGTATCTTCTCGATTCCTTTCGATGGGATAAGCGACGCTCAACTGTTTAAGAGCTGCCAGGGATGCTCCGTTCTCAGCGACCTTCAACGTAGATCCAGCCAGTGCGGCTCCGGAGCCGTCTTCCATACTGCTGTTCGGCACCAGTTTACTCGGCATTGTGCCGTTCCTTCGGCGCCGCAAGGCGTAACAGTCTCGGAACAATTCGGCTGGTCCCTGGAAATTCTGAGTTCGATACGAGGCGCAGTTGTGGGCTGGATGCGAACTCGGCCGCGCCGCTAACTATTAATAAGTCGGATAATCTGACTTAAGAATGTAGAGATCGCGGGTCGGGGGTTCTTGCGTCGATAATGAGTTGGTGGCTTCGATAAGGCTGGTGTCTCCGTCACCTCGGAAAGTGTCATTGAGAAACATGGCCGTCGAGGTGGGGAACTTCCGTGTCGGTGAGTCCGCTTAGACTCTAGAAGTCACAACTTTTCCGCTGTAGCTGTGTTACAACCGACGAAGACAGCTCCAATCCTGGTCGCGCCATAGGGAGATTATTTATGCCTCGACGATGCGCACCAACCTTTACTGGAGTCCTTTTCGTCATTATTGCTATAGCTGCGGGCCTCACCGCTTGCGGGAGTGGAGGTGGCAGCACTTCCACTCCCCTCCGCCTCCAACCTTTTCACAGGTTTTCAAACATGTGGTCGTGATTTTCCAAGAGAATCGCACGCCGGATAATCTCTTCCACGGTTTCCCGAACGCGGATATTGCCGACAGCGGCGTGAACTCCATGGGCCAAACCATTCCACTTACGCCGATCGCGCTGGCGAACGACTACGACCTCAGCCACGCGCATCCAGCCTTCGTGGATATGTATGACGGCGGGAAAATGGACGGAGCCGACAAAATTCCGGTCAGCTGCGTCGCCGGCGCACCTAATTGTCCGCCGCCGAATCCGCAGTTTATGTATGTCGACCCGTCGGATGTGCAACCGTATTTTCAACTGGGCGAGCAGTACACTTTCGGGGACCGAATGTTCCAGACGAACCAAGGACCTAGTTTCCCAGCGCACCAGTTCATAATTTCAGGAACATCCGCACCTACAGCCGCCAGCGACTTATTCGCCTCAGAAAATCCGAAGGGTGGAGCTGGGTGCGCTGCGGCGGTAGGTTCGTTAGTGACTTTGATCGATCCTTTCGGAAATGAGAACCAGCAGATTTATCCGTGCTTCGAACACCCCACCCTGATGGATTCGCTGGACGCCCAGATGGTGACTTGGCGCTATTATGCCCCGTCGGCGGGCTCGATCTGGACGGGACCGAACGCCATCGAACATATTCGGTCCGGCGCGGACTGGGCCAACGTAATCATCCCGCAGACGCAAGTGCTGTCCGACATCGCCAACGGACAGTTGGCACAAGTAAGCTGGGTGATACCGGACGGGGCGGATTCGGACCACGCGGCGAGCAATAACGGCACGGGGCCGGCGTGGGTGGCATCGATCGTCAACGCCATCGGCAGCAGTCCCTATTGGGCGAATACTGCAATCATCATCACATGGGATGATTGGGGCGGTTGGTACGACCACGTCGCACCATCGATCTATGATTCTTACGAATATGGTTTTCGCGTTCCGCTTATCATCGTGTCACCGTACACCAAACAGGGATACGTATCGCATGTGACGCACGACTTCGGCAGCATATTGAAATTTATTGAGGAGGTTTTCAAGCTGCCGTCGCTGGGATATGCGGATGCGCGCGCTGACGATTTCTCTGATTGCTTCGACCTAACTCAGACACCCATATCCTTTCAGGTGGTGCCGGCGAAAGTCGATGGGAAGTTTTTCTTAACTGTTAAGCGACCTGTCACGCCACCCGACGACGATTAGCTGAAGTTTTTTGAAAAATGCTAAAGAGATATTTATTCTCGTTGGCTAAATTTCCGACCATGAAGTTTTCTATGACAGGCTGCGCAAAGGGTTACAAGATTCTTTTCAGAATCATCGCCCGAGCTACTCCGAAATTGAATATGGTGAATTTGCAGTTCGCTCGATACTCCACAGTTCTGGCATCTCCAACTGTCTCTTTCGAGCACTTGGCGAGATAGGCGAACGTAGCTATCTCTTTGCAACTTAACGCGGGAGCGTTTGGGCGGAATGCCATTCACGCGGATCCCTTCAGCCCTTCCATAAGCTTGAGTTTTTCGGACTCGGGAAGGAATCCAACTAATCGTCGCACCGAGACCGAGAAAGTTTCGGGATCCACCTTGTCGAGCGTTGCTCCTGCGAGAAAGTCGGCGCAGATCATCTCCATGCAATAGCTGCGTGATTTCTGCGAGCCCAACATTAGTGAAGCAGTTTCGAAGGCCTGCTCAATGATTGGTATTTGGCTCTTGTAAAGTTTGAAATAGATGATCTCCCAAGGTTCAGTTTCCTGTCCTGTTAGGTGGCGCTCCACTTCTCGTTTGAAGGCCTCTTTTGACAATTCTTTGGCTTTGTGCAACCAGGTTGCACAATCGAAATCATTTCCATCTCGTTGGGCCACTTTAGCCAATTCCGTGGCTTTGCTCCATCCGACTTCCCGCAGATTGTGCTTCGGAACGCGAGTTAAATTCTCATGAATCGCCATCAAGTAATAAGCCTTACGCCGCGACTCGGGGAAACGTTTCTCTAGGTATTCATCGAACGACTTCAGATTCTCTAATCTCCAATACTGGCCTGCTCGGACTTCACACAGGCATTGTCCTAGTTCAACAAAACGCTCGTCACGCTCGCGTTCTTTTGAGTGCTCCCAAGACAAGATATCGTCGATCTTTCCCAGAATAACAATAGCTCGTCGCCGATTCAGCTCAAGGGACATAAGCGGTTGTCCGTTAATCAAGCCCGTCAAGCCAATCAAGGTCGCTCGCTCCTGGCCGACGAATCAAATTCACATCGACCATATTCTTATCGTTCAGGCAAAGGCCTAGATGAGAACAATTCGTGCAGGCATTCTGCGGGAATCGGATGCCGCTATGGGCAGGGAACTGAGCTTTTTCGACTTGAGCGATTGTGGCTTCAACGAGTCGCCCAAACTCCCAGCGTTGTTCTTCTGAGATAGACGCCCGCAGGTATTGGATCTCAGGCAGGTGCTTTCGCACGAACACCACGAGTGCAACATCCGAAACACCGCTGATCCAGGAATAGCAAATCAGTTGAGGATCGAGGGTAAGGAGACCCTCCGGCTCTTCGGAATAACGGCTGGTCGTAGTCTTCCAATCGATCAAACAATCCTTGCCATCAAGAACACCGAGAGCGTCGACGTAAGAAACGAACTCGTTGTCTCCTGGGAGAGCCCGAAGGATCTTTACCTGCAGATTTTCCTTTGGCCGACGAACGTGAACGCGATCACCCTGCGCGAATTTCTGCAGTAGATGGACTCCCTGATGCAACAATCGATCCCAAGAGTCGCCCTTCCTGTATTCGAACGCGGTATTGCGGAAAGCGCCCCATTCCTTGAATAGCACTGCGGATGGATCCTCTTGGCGGAAGTAAGCACCGAGTGCAGTTTCAAAGCAACGACCGAAAACCATCGCTGCGCGTGTATCTTTTTCGCGCCACCCGTCCAGATAGCGGTAGCGATAGCTGCGAGGGCAACGAAGATATTGGCTAATCTGCGTGAAACTGTATGTCACCTGGACCTCCTGCCACCACGCCGTCGCGAGCATCCTTAGAAATAAATTCCCATTCGCTGGAGGGAGCAAAACCGGCGAGATCTACATAAGTGCGGCCGGCAAAGATTTTCCTAGTTGTGCGTAAGACTCCGCTGAGACCGAGCAGAGCCTTTTCGTCTACTTCATCGCGTCCGAGTAGATCGCGGTCATAGCCAAAATCCCGCAGGAACCAGTTCAGTCGCCATAAAGCTTTCGTCGTGGCATAGAGTCGACCGGAGATTTTGCGGTGATGCGAGATCCTGAGGTTCGAGAATCGCGAAACTAAGAACGAAGAACGGCTTCTGCGGATGCCAACGATAGTAAGCGCGATCAACGCGCACGAGGAACACGCCCTGCAACACTTCATCACCGTGCGGGCCTTCGGAATGCAAACCAGGCAGATGGCGTTTCATAGTTTCACCTCCGTGGACTGAGCGTAAGAATTGAGTTTGCAAAGCAAGCTATCCCGATCGTTTTTTGCAGCTGTTGCTAATTCAGAGATGAACGACTCGACCAAGTCCCGGCTAGCTTCCTTGAGCGTAGCAGTACCGCAGAAGTCGGCAGCGTATGCCTTCACGAGCGAGGGATCGAGATTATGCTGTCGGATCAGAAGGCAAAGTTGGTCACGCAATCGGGGCTGACCGTTATTCGATGCGTTCGAGCTATGGTGTTCGCTTGAATGCGGTGACGACATCGGCAACCCATGAGATGATGCCCGGAGAATGACCCTAACTCCTCAACCGAACACATGCCTATCCCGTAAGCTTTGCGTAAAGCACGGTTAACGGCCCGAGTTTCGGCCACGCGCATTTCGGCGCCACGCACCAGAGACGATGTATTGGATAGGTCGGCGTCCCCATAACCAACAAATCCTCTCGATTTCGGAATTTTGTAAACCGTGGCGCGTGAACACCCATCGGCTAGAAGCCTGGGATCAGACAAATTCTTCTGCATTATGGAGCTCCTATGCCGCGGCATCTATTTCGTTGCGCGATCGCGATCAATCCTGCAGTGAGTTATATACCAGCGCCTTTTAGATTAACTGCAGTCTCCTTCCGTGCCATCGAAAGGCCGAACTCATAGTCACGGATCTCAGCGTTGAAAGTGTTTCCGATTTAACTTCCCCCATGCTCGAGCGAACTAGTCGAGTATTGATTCGTAACAGCTCACTCAAATGTTTCATATTTCCTCCGTGCACTGCATTGCAGTGCATAGTATTGCAGTTAATTTGTCTCTTGTCAACTTGCTGTGTTTGCAGGCACACTCGAAAAATAGCCTGATGAGAAAAGACACGCAATTTACGCTCCGAATTCCGGCCAGCCTCAGGGGGGAACTGCAGGAGATCGCTAACCACGAACGCCGAAGTGTTGCGCAGATTTGCGAAGCCTTCATGCGGGCCGGATCAGAAAGTTACAAAAAACAGGGCAGCAAATTTTTACAACGATTCCTCGCAAAGGCGATCTGAACCGCCCCGCTTCCGCCCCGATTTAACGTAGCTGTTTAAGGTAAAATGTCGCGATAGCCGTATTTGCGTACTTGGAATCTTCAGTTGATGTCTCCTAAGCTTGAAGCGTAACTTCAAATAGATCACGGTCAGGGAGCTCCGCGAATTCCCACAGGAAAGATAAAATCTGTGGGGAGTGCCACCGAGTCCGATATTTTTTAACAGCGCTACCTTTAGATGGCGGTTGCGCCGACCTTGAAACCTATTACAGGTCACCTGATATTGAGCCGCGAACGTTGATAGATTCCGTCGCAATTGATTGCCCAACTTTGCCGAGATTAGCTTGAGGAGTAGTTGATAAAAGAATGACTAAAGAAAGTTATTGACAAATCGTATTGTCGATTCTATATCCTTGATCATATGACGCGGCTCAGGATATTGTTTCTGGCCTCGCTCAGCAAACACTGCGTAAATCTGCGGAGTTGGCGCAGACTATGATGAATTGAACAAGTTGCGAGTCTGTTGGCAGCGGTTCCTTGAGTTGTCTTCACAGATCGAATCGGAGGAGCGCCGCTTCAATATTGGTCTCGCACTCCTGGGAACGGGCCTGTAAAGACCGATTCTAGTGGCGACGCATACGTTCGACCCTGTACACGCGAGAGATACGGAAAAAATTGAGAAGCTTGCGATAGATTCTGCTGATCTCGATTTGTCTAAAGTTTCGCTCTGGCGGGTGATTCGTGAAATTGTCCGGCAGACACCGAAAATCCGGGTGTATGAATTGGATGGAGCACTTAGAAAGTTTTGGTATAAAAAAGGCCAGCCGACCCGCAATTGAGTCGGCTCTCAACACGCACCCAAAGGAATTCAAACTTACGAGGCGTGGAAGGGAGAAGTTTGTGTCTTTGAGAGGAAAGCGACGCCAATTGAAGGCCGCCTTCGGTTTCGACGCAATGGAACTTACGCCTCATTTTTTCGGAGCTCAGATGAAGCCACGTAAAAGAGAAACAAATTGTTAAGGATTCGGAGACGTCGCTGATTCACCCATTGGGCGTTTCGTCTGGCCATATGATCGTGCGCCAACCTCAAACGAGCGAAGCCAGTGATCAGAGTGGCGCCCAATTAGTTCATAAAACAAAGTCGTCAACTTCTATCCGCAAAGCAACCGGTCCGCGTACCTCCGCAGGCAAAAATAGAATTAAGCACAACGCACTTAAGCATGGAATATCTTCCAAAGTTGCCTTGCTGAAGACGGAGTCGCGATCAGAATTCGAGCGCTTGTTGAAAGGTCTGGACGATGATCTTCGACCAG
The DNA here is from genome assembly GCA_963714785.1 of uncultured Acidobacteriota bacterium. GTDB lineage: Bacteria > Acidobacteriota > Terriglobia > Acidiferrales > UBA7541 > Palsa-295. Next base: position 506,767 of record CAVQQE010000006.1, on the reverse strand, counting down.
AAGGGAAGCTCCAGGGAATTTTGGTCGAGAATCTCGCAATTAACCTATGGCGTCGTCGCCGTTTATTTACTGCCGAGGTAGCGGAGATTGAAAATGGAATAGCTTTCCTTCCCTGGAATGAAACGCAGCGCCAAGAAAGGGACCTTGCCGTTTCGCGTACTCGCGCGACAGTATTCGACCAGCCCGAAGTCATCGGCCTAATAGAAAAAATGGAGAATCCTCAAATACTCGAAAAATGCCTGGAGGTGCTAGAGGCTTTGAAAAATAACATAAAGACTCGAGGCCTCAATTTTGATTTTGACCAAGAAGCGCTGGACGAACTCTACGGTGATCGCGATCACTGGACCACAACCCTTTCCGATACCTATGAAATCTGGAGTGACACTGCGGCGTGTTCGGATGAAGAACGCAAACAAAGCGGTTGCGCTTCGGAAAAGCAGTGCAAAATTAACGTGCTTATAGAGCTAGATAACGAGATAGCTCGCCTCAATCAGTATAAGAAAGTGCGAACGCTAATGGAATCCGAGAGGCTTCGTTTGGAATCTCTCCGTAAGAATGTTCCCGACGGCCCCCAGCTGGATCGCTTAATTAGGTACGAAGCGAGCCTTGCCCGTGATTTCGAAAGAACCCTGACCCAGCTCGAGCGCCTCCAGCGAATGCGCAAAGGTCAGCCAGTCCTGCAACCTATTAAGGTCGATCTATCCACCTTTTAAGTAAGGTTGGAACGGCCAGCATCTAAAACGCGGCCTTCACAAGACAACCACACCTAAATACGCTCGAAATTGGAAAAACCAATTGCGTAAATCCAGCTGTTTCAATCAGCTGTTGTAATTCGTCAATAATAGTTAGTCGTGGAGGCGCGCGAAGATCCCATAAGATGGAAGTGTTAAATCCCTGCGACGGTCATCCGCAGTCCTAAATCCAGTTGAGTTAGGAGCTAAGGCAAAAATGCAAAACGAACCCGGCTATGATTATGAGAATAAGTGAGATAGCCAAAACAGATGTGTGCTTTTTAGCGCGTTATTCGAATCTAAGAGCGGCAAAGGAGTCAGACGGATTTGTTTAGCGTAGCTGGGAAATGCGATGCGCCAGCGCCGATTTCCCCAAACGGCGCTGGCACATCTCTACAACAATTACTAGTTGCAACCCATGGTGTGGCCACCGCTGGAAGGCAGATACGCGCAAACGTAAAGCCTCGCCATCGCTGAAGCGGACGCAGATGTTTCGTGCTCAGCGCCACCAGGCCGACGAAATCCCTCGCTCGGATATGCGGATGCGTGCGGACGATTTCTCTGATCGCTTTGATCTTACGCAGACACCGATATCTTTTCAGGTGGTGCCAGCTAAAGTAGATGGGAAGTTTTTCTTAACTGTTAAACGCCCTGTCACGTCATCCGACGGCTAGCTGAAGTTTTTTGAAAGATGTTAGAGAGATGATCATTTGAGAGTGAAGGCTTGAGTGCCTTTGGCCTACGCCAAGCTCTAGCCCTCCCAATACCTGTCAAAGTCTCGGCTCGGCAGCCGGGACGGATTTCCTCAGTGGCGTCTAAATCTCTCTTGTGTGTTGCTGGCAAGGTCGATCAGGATGACATCGCAGACGCCGAATTTTCAGTCACCGTTGAATCGACGACCGTCCCCGAACCGGAAACGATAGGAATGGTCGCCCTAGGTTTGGCTGGTGTAATACTGTTGCGGCGTAAAACGTGCACCACGTAGTGCGACTGCAAGCTAACGGAACTTCAGCATTCGTTCTTCTAGACAGTACTACTAGAACCTCGTTTTTGTCTTCGTTTGACCTCATTTTTTTAACTTGACTTCCCTTGCCTTAAGTTTACAGTGTGCCCAAGTCTTTCCTGGGTAGACAAGCCTTACTTTCTAGACATTATCTGCGCTGTTAGATCTCGGCGCTGAAGGCGTCCCATAAAAGTTTCACGCGTCTGGATTTGTCAGTGGGTGGCGGAGCGTCAGTGTTCGGTATCAGGGTATCCGTACGAAGCGTACCTCTGTCGCAGAAAACCTCGAATCGAAGAGAGGGCCGATGGCTCGCAATCTTAATGCGGCGCGAATCCTGACTGCGGGCTTAATGACAGCTCTCGCCTTCGGACTCGTTTCTCTGACCGCGTCGGCGCAACAGTTCATTAACATAAGTTACCCCGGGGCAACCGATACCTATCCCGAATTCAATCAATAATCACTCCGAGATAGTCGGGTACTATACCGACTCGGATGGTTTGCTACACGGATTCTACTTCCTCAACGCCCGTTACACGGCTTTGAATGTCCCGGCATCGCTACAGACGGCTGCCGCGGGCATCAACGATTTGGGAGAAATCGTCGGAGTCTACCAGGATAGTGAGTTTGTCCAGCATGGTTTTCTGTTCAATGGGCTGACCTATACGACCATTGATTACCCCGGCGCGGTCTTAACCAGGGCCGACAATATTAATAACTTGGGCCAAATCGTGGGTACCTATGCAAATGCAGGTTCCAACGTCCTTCATGGTTTTACTTTAAAAGCGGGAGTCTTCACCCCGATTGATGCTCCGGGCTCGAGTTCCGCAACATATTTAAATCAAATAAATAATTTTGGCGTGATTGGCGGTGGGTATATTGACGCGAATTCCATTTCGCACGGCTTTGTTTATAACGCAGGGACCTTTACCGCAATAAAGTTTCCGGGCGCCTCGAACACCGCTGTTACCGGAATTAACGACAGTGGTGAGGTATCCGGCGTTTATTGTGATCCAGCAGCATGCACTTTTTTTGTGCCTGGCCCGCAAAAATATTTTACAGAGATTAACGGCCGATATACGACGGTAGATGTTCCCACCACGGGCGAGATAGCCAACTTGAATTTGGAATTGAATAACGCTGGCCAGTTGATCGCTGCTTACCAGGACTCAGGAGGTGGCTCTCACGGCGCAGTCTCCGCCATCGGACCGTTTGCTTATATCGGCGATGCTACCTCTGGGGATCTCACTGTGCTCGACACTTCAACGAATCTGGTATTAACAACAATTTCCATTCCCGGGTACGGCGGAGTGCCGTTCGGTATCTCGCCGGATCAAGCTCACCTTTACCTAGCGGATGGCAATACGGTTGAAGTCATAGACACCGCAACGAATTCTCTTGTTGCAACCGTCCCCGGCGTCGGCCCAAACGCCAACGCTGTGACAATTGCCCCAAACGGGATCTTGGGATACACAGCTAATTACTCACCCAATCTCACCTCGGGCAGCGTCTCGGTTTTCAACACTACGACAAATAGCGTTGTAGCAACGGTACCAGTTTCATTTGCGGCCGGGGATGTGACCGTCACATCTGATAATGCTTTGGCTTATGTAAGCGGTACCGGCAGCACAATCGCCGTAATCAACACTAGCACCAACAAAGTTCAGTCAACATTTTCTATCCCCGTTCCATCGGAAGGCTTTAATGGCAACTTTGGTCCATTTCTGATTCCAAACCGATCTTTTGCCTACGTCGGGCAGGCCGTCTCGGGCGTTACCCCGGGAACCGTAACTGCGATCGATATCCCGAGCAATCAGATTGTGGCCACAATTCTCGTGGGGACAGACCCCAACGGCATGGCCTTCACTCCGGACGGCCGTTATGGTTACGTAGCGAACGTAGGCTCTAACAATGTTTCGGTCATAGACACATCGAGCAACACTGTAATCGCCACCGTGCCGGTTGGGAACCAAGCTTCCACTATCGCGATGACCCCGGACGCCGCCTTCGCCTATGTTGGAAACCTTTCCGACAGCACGCTCTCAATTATTCAAACTGCGACGAATTCCGTTGGGGCAACGATTCCAGTGCCAAGTCCGTTTGGGATCCTTATCCCATCGGCACCGCCCAGTTCTCAATCGATCACGCAGCCCCTTAGCCCGACTGCGCCGAACCAGTTCAATTTTGGCCCGCACAACTTCACCGTGCAGTATCCGGCTGGCACGAGCTTCTCTGGAGTGAGCATGACTGTCGTGGCGGCACAAGCCACGCAAGCTAGTATTCAGCAGCGTTTGGCTGGGACACAGTTCGCCAACGCAGCCTGCATCGTCTATTCCGGCACGGGCGGCAATTGCGTGGATTATCAGGTTACCTGCGCGAACACGGGCGGCAGCCAGATCACGTGTCCTAGTGAGTCTTCGCCGACAATCACCGTGAAAACTAGTTTCGACGCGCTGCAACCCATCACCAATCCCGGCTTCCTCACCACGCCGATTGGCACCAACAACTGGACTAACATTTTTGACTCTTTCTATCTGCAAAGAATCGATCCAACCATGAAAGGTAAGACTAGTGGCTTCTCGGAGTTCGTAGCTGTGGACCTGGGAGCCACGAATAGTCAGGGAGCGGGGACCCTTCAATTCCTGGCGCCGTTGCAATCAAACGACCAGCGAAGTTTCGTTGTTGGTGCCTCCATCCCTGTTGAATTTCATTTGGCATCGGTGGCGAATCCGGCAGTGCCTGTTACGGACGCTACTGCGGGAATCACGGTGGTGATGATCAGCGATGCCAACGGGAATCCGACCTCCAACCTTATTTTAGAGAAACCCGCAGCCTTCACATACGGTAGCGGAAACTATTCGTATTTGCTCAGTACGTCAGGTTACGCGCCAGGGACTTACAACATCACCGTCTACGGCAATGCCTTTGTGGCGCAACAGGTGGAGTTCACACTAACCGCGCCGACTGGGCCGCGGATCACCACGACACTGCAGTCGCTCACACTGAACGGAACAACCAAAGAGTACGCAGCTGTGTTTAAGATTTCCAACACGGGCGGCGCAGTAGCGAAAAATCTTGCCGTAACGGCCGCAAAGCTAGATAGCACAGCGACAGTAAGTTCGATGCCCACTAACCTGGGAAATGTCAACGCAGGCTCTTCGGTCAATGTAACTCTATTATTCCCAAGCACGGCGGGTGCGCCAAAAAGTTCAGGAGAGATCACGATTAGCGAAAGCTATGCGGGCGGCACGTCGGGTGGAGGCTTCCGCGTGACTTTGCCTTAATACGGATTCCAAGGAGATGAACCAATGAAACCAACACAACCGAGCGCGCTGTTAAAGACTGCTCTTATACTCTGCCTCTTCGCGATTGTCCCGTCAGGAGTCCAAGCGGATAGCAATCAGACGCAATTGACGGTTTCCAGCGTCAGCGGCACAGCGGGAGAAGATGTAACTGTGTTCGGCACTATTACGAACACAGGAACGGGACGCGTCTACCTAAATGGGGAAGGCTATTCGCTGGGATCTTCCTCCTTGCTCAATGGAGACGTGGCGGACTTCTTCGCCAACGCTCCAGCTGTCACTCGGTGGAGGCGCAAATTCTGGGCTTATCGCCCTGTTTAGTTTTGACATCGCGCCGGGCACCGCGCCGGGCGTTTACGACGAGAATTTCCTGCAACTTTTGGGCGGGACTGGCAAGTTCGATCAGAATGATATTGCAGACGCCGAATTCTCAGTCACCGTCAAATCGACCACCGCCCCCGAACCGGAAACGATTGGCTTGCTCGCAATGGGTCTGGCTGGCGTAATTCTGTTGCGGCGCAGACGCTTCAACCACATCGCTGAATAAATACTGTATTCGTCGGATGATCTCTAAGCGCCTCTGGCCGCCGCGGCTTTCCGGGCGATAAGGTCGAATCCCCGAGCCCTTGCGTCTCGCTCCACCTTTTCGAGTCCAGCATGGTCACCAACGTTTTGTCCGGACTTAACGCCAAGATTCGCCAGAGCTAGCTGAGCCTCGAGTTCGTATTGAACAAATCCGGCTTTTGTTGTCTCTGCGATTACCCGCTTCAGAGCTTCTTTGGCCACTGCAGGTTTGCCGGAAGCGGCCTGGGCCATCGCGCTAACTATTGCAAAATCCATACGCGGCCCCAGACTCTGCTCCTTGCTGGCGATCGCGCTCACACTGCTGAGTTCCTTTTGCGCTTCAGCAGGCTTCCCTTGTGCCAGTAATGCCCTGGCCAGCAAACACGTGGCAGCCAGCTGGTCTTCCGTCATTTTTGCTTGGCGCATATCGTCCCGAACTGACCGGGCGGTCGAAGCAGCCTCATCTTTTTGGCCCTGTTCTAATTGAAGTCTTGCGAGCGCGAGACGAGTTGTTCGAATTGTCTGAGCTTCTCCAATTTCTGTTCGCAGAGCTAGCGCCTCACCGTAATTCTTCTTTGCCCCATTGAAATCCGCGGCGATTAAAGAGAGATCTCCCAGTGCGGAAATTGCATAAGCAGCGTTGCTCTTGTCACCAGCCGCTTTCGCAAGCCCTAAAGCGTCTGCATAATTTTTCGATGCGCTCCGCAGATCACCCATATGCTGCAAGATGTCCGCAAGGTCCAGAAGTTTATCGGGAGATGGCCCCGCATTCTCGCGATTCTGTAGGTCAAGGTCGATAGACACCTCCAGCATTTTCTTAGCCGGCAAAAAGTCTCCCTTCTGCATCAAGGACAGTGCCAAGAGCACTTTGGCTGAGCGAAATCCCGTCCTTGTCATTAATTTCGCGGGAAATCCCAAGCGCTTGCTCGTAGGTTTTTCTTGCTTCCCCCAGGTCGCCCCGATCTTTAAGGACTCCACCAATATTGACTAACGTAAGGGATTCATTCTTCTTGTCGTCTATCTCCTGGAACAACGCGAATGCTTCTTTATAGCTCCTCTCCACGTTCATCTGGTTGCCTTGTTGGGAGTAGACTAGAGCAAGATTATTGAGTGCGGAGGCCTCACCTTTCTTATTTCCGATTTCGCGGACGATAGAAAGCCCTTGGCGATAAGCATCGATGGCACCTGGTAAGTCTCCTTGATCGGCGAGGAGTCCCGCTTTAACCTCTAGTGCACTAGCCAGGCCTTTGCGGTCTCCTGTGGCAGCGTAAATGTCTCTAGTTTTTTCCTCGGCTGCCATTGCATCCTTGGATTTTCCCATAGACTGAAGGGCCGAACTCTGGAGGTAAAGCGCGCGCGCCTGCAAGAGCCTCGAACCGTTGCTAGTTGCAATCGCGCCGGCTTTGGTGGCAAAAGCGAGCTGTTTGCCAAAATCTCCCAGTGATTTTGATGTCTCGGCAGCGGTTAAATCGATACGCGGATCTAGCCCGACGGGTGGGGGTAGTCTTCGCAGGGAATCGATAGTGGTCAAGGCTTCTTTACCCTGGCCGGCGCTCGTCTCCGCCTTTGCTAGCAGGATCCCATATTCAAGATTATCCGGAAAGAAGCCGTAGAGTGTTCTGTACGAATCTACTGTTTCTTTCCAATCTTTCGACGCTTCGCGGTAACGTGCTTGAATCAGAAGCCGATCCTCGCGCGAAAGATTGGAGGATAACTCGAAGGCGTTCTTTGCGCTGAGCCGCGCCTTCTCATCGTACCCGAGAGTCCCCCACGCTTCCGCAAGAGCTGAGTGGGCCATCGCATAATTTGGATCGGCGATAATTGCTTTTTCTAATAGATCGCGGGCGCTCAGTGCGTCAAATGATCGGAGTTTGGAAAGTCCCTCGGCGTATAGCCGCGTCGCTTCTGAATTTGCGGGAACAGACGCTCGCACCTCTGCGATTTCATCTGTAGAAACAGATCCTATGCCGCACTTCGCTCGCAACTTAGACCCGGCTCGCGACACCAAATCAAACAAATTGCTTTCGTCTCCCGTTTCTGCGTCTGCCAGTAGAATTTCCCCTGACATGACTTCTTGCAGGCGCAAATCAAGTCTCAGTTTGCCGGCTGAAAGTGCAACATAAGACCCTAGAATCACCAGATCTGCTCCCAGATTTTTTCCCAGCCGGCCAAGAGTCTCCGAGCTGAGCGTGTCAGTGTCTGGAAGGGACAGATCGGTCTTCGCGCGCTCCACAATTTCTCCTGGCACAATTCGCAGCGTTCCGCCCGCGGCCATTTCAGTGCTTAGCATTTCCGAAATCGCTGGAGAGAGCCAAGCCACTTCCGTTTTTGCAGCTAGATTCTTGAATCCGAAAACAGCAACCGACCTCCGCGCGTGAATCACTTCCTCTTGGGTGGTTTCGCCTCCGTTCCCGATCGCGTGATGGCGCCACAATCGATCGCGCAACCCAGCAACATTGAATCCAAGGACTAGCGCGATCAGCGCTAAGCCTCCTAGAACCGCTCCCCCTGCGATAAACAATGGACGCCGTTGCACCTTTGGAGGCACGGGCGTTACAGGAAGCGAGACACCCAAGCTCAACCCTTCTAGCACTCCAATCAGTTCCCCTGCAGATTGAAATCGACTGGCGGGATCCTTCTCCATAGCCTTCTGGATGATTGATTCCAAGCCAGGAGAAATTCGCGAGTTTAGAGCCCTTGGCGTAGGCGGTGTTTCATGCAGGATCGAATCGATTAGCCGAGTCTGCTGTGTCTCGGCAAACGCGTGTTTCCCGGTAGCCATGTCATAAAGCACGGCTCCCGTGGAATAGATGTCTGCGCGCACATCTGTCTTCTCACCTCGTAGCTGCTCGGGCGGCATGTACGGGATGGTTCCCGAAATGACTCCCGTTTCTTGTGTAATGCTTCGAGTCACATCAGGCTCGACGGCTTCGCGCATCAATCTAGCGAGGCCAAAGTCTAGAATCTTGAGCCGGCCCTCTGGCGTGATCATCAAATTCCCAGGTTTCAAATCGCGGTGCACGATGCCTTTCTGGTGGGCAGCCGACAAGCCCTCGGCCAGTTGAAGGCTCAACCGAACGATTTCCCTTTCCGCAATCGGCCCATTTTTCAGCTTTTCGCTCAACGTGTGACCTGGGATGAGCTCCATAGCCAGAAAATCCACTCCGGCAGCTGAACTGAATTCATATACAGTTTCAATGTTGGGATGATTCAGCTTGGCAAGCGCAAGCGCCTCTTTACGAAACTGTTTACGTGTTGAGTCGTTTGCGAGTGTCCCGGTGGGCAAAACTTTTAAGGCAACGTCACGTTCGAGCTGTTCATCGTGAGCACGATACACTTCGCCCATACCACCCGCGCCGATCTTGCCGATGATTCGATAGTGTCCTAGAGTTTGACCAATCATTAGGCAGGCAACCGCCTCAGTGGATGGCATGCTAAGTTACAAGATAGCTCAAGTCAACGCCTAGGAAAGCGCACAAACATTGGCATGCTTGGGCATAAACCGGTGTGGGAGCCACAGGCACAAGAATCGGTTAACTTGCGCGAAGAGCAATTGTCAATTCGCGCCGACGGGGAGAAGAAACTCACATGGCTTCTGATAGCAGTGCGGGCAATGCCGATGCACACACGCATGCGTTGCGAATACTTGAAATAGCTGCGCTAGCGGGCGGTGTGTTGGCCAGCTCGGCGACATTTGCTCGGACAAATCAGTCTTCTCCGTACCACTCTCAATGAGTGTAACCGCCTGATAACAGAAGTTACAGAGCAATCGCCTTCCGCGTGGTGCAACAAAGCCGCCCGAACAGCGGGCGGCTGTTGCCTTGCATTCTGCAATGCTTGAGTTATGGTTTGAAGAAATCTGCGAACGCCTTCGGCTTGGGCACTCCCACTCCGGTGACATCGTCCCAACCAGGTGCAGTTCGCAGATGAGTATCCGTGCCGAATGTGACGAGCTCCACGGTGCCCTGGTTCAGGGGTACATTCCAAAGCGCGTCGTAGAACACCGTTGTACCGTCGAGCGGCTGGGCTAGATCGGAGGCAGTGTAGGACGTAAGGCCGGACGCATTAGTGATGGTGCCGGTCACATTCGTGCGCGAGCCAAAGGGAACGATATCTGTAATGGTCGAAGACGGCATGGAATACACATATCGAGCGGCTTGGCCGAGTGGTGTGCCAGCCTCTTGGTTCGCAATCGCCCAGAGAGCGGAGAACATGGGACAAGCTACACTCGTACCTCCGATAGCGAACCATTCCCGAGGCGGATAGACCCCATCTTCTGTTAAGTCGACCACAACACCGGTGAACGGATCAGCAATCCAGGAGATATCCGGCAGGAGACGAAAACTCCCGGGTAACTCGTGCTGGAAACTGGGTTTCGAGAAAAACGCACTGCGGCCCCCGCCTGAACCCCCGCCGAAAAAGCCAAACGGGGGATCCGACACGAGGCCATCGTCATCCAGAAGGTTGAGATTGGTACCCCATCCGGACTGCCATTGGATCGCATTGCTGCCATTCAAGGCCAGAGAAATGCCTCCCACAGCGGTCCCGTATTGCGTAGATGCCGGATACTCGACCGTGGCAGGGATTCCGTCTTCTGTATAATCGCCGGAATCTCCTGAAGAGAAGTTCGCCGAAACGCCGGAGATAGCTGCAAGCTGGGTGAGAAGGTTCGTCTGATCGAGGTCGGCGGGCGCGAAGAAGATCTCTGGCAACCCATAACTGAATGAAATCACATTGCCCAGATGGTTAGAGAGAGCGTAGAGGAGGGCGATGTCGATATCTTGAGGAAACCCGGAGTCGGGTACATTAGGCGTAACCAGGACAACGATGTTGGCGCCTGGCGCGATGGCATGTGCCCATTCCACATCGAGACTCTCCTCCACGGATGGATAGTCGCAGGGGGCCGGAACAGGATACTCGATGACGCTGAAGTTCATTGAGGTTAGAGCGGGCAAGCCGAACTGCGCTGAGAACGCGTTTGCATCTGACTGGATCGTAGCCGTATTGCAAATTTCGAAAATGACGATGGTTTGGCCCTTCCCGTCAAACCCTTCTTTGTACAACGGGGCAAGGTTGTATGCCGTCTGGATTTCAGGCGGAGTGTATCCGCATCCGCCAATATTTGTACTGTCATACAAATTACCCGTGTAGGTAGCAGCCGGGAGTCCGCCGTTGTTGGTGAGGTTGTCCGTCACAGGACCATGGAAGCAATTCGAAGTAAAAAAAGAACTCAGTGGCGAGGTGGATTGCGCAGCGAGCGATTGCCGGGAAGACGCGCTAGTCGAGGGAGCGTACCTCTGAACAGGAACAATTTCAGAATGCTGATTGCTAAGTCCCGAAACGAGATGCACGAAAGGAGCGGCAGCACCGTCGATATAAGGATCACTGGTGTTTGCACGCACTACCTGTCCGTTCACCTTGAAGTTGCTCATTTGAATATGGAATGCGGCAGAAATCTCTGCGATCGTGCCTCGTGCCCGGAAGAAAAAGTAGTTGGGATCGGCCAGCACTATGGACAGGTTGTGAGCGGACAGAAACTCCTTAACCGCGTTGGCTTCTTGAACTGTGGGTCCATATTCGTGCGCAATTTGAGAGAGAGTCAACCAAGCGCGATATTGCGACGAATTGGGATCATAGAGGTCTTGCGCAACCGAATCAAGTTTTTGCCGATTGTGAATATTCAGCCAAACCGTTATCTCTATCGTCTGAGATGGGTCCGCAGGACCAATCTTGGCTGCGGTTCGGACGAATGGCGGAGTATTGTTGGCGATAAACTGTCCAGTGGCCGAATAGGCAATGCGAGCAGCTCCAAGGATCGAACTCACAAGCAGAAGGCTTAGGGCGAAGCGCTGAAACCTGAATGTGTTTTTGGACATTGTCTCCCTCCTTGTACTGTCTTGGACTGACGGGGCACGACTGCTTTTGGGGTCGATGGCCTAGGAGAACCGGAGCCGGGGTCACTTTACAACGCGTAATTTAGGGCGGTTTCCTAAAGCTGGCGGATTGTACGTCCGTGAACGGGATGAGTCAACACACACAGCAGCGTGAAGTTGAAATAACGAGACCCTGCAATGCATTTGATTAACGGGGATTTGTCCTGACTCCGTTAGTGCCTGATAATCGGACATTTGAACTCTACTTGATGTCCGGTAAACGCGGTGGTCTCAGTGGCTCGACGCAACACTCAGGTAGACGCACTTCTTGAGTCTCGGCGACTGATTCCGTAAGCTCCGCGTCGAGTATCTTCGCAATTGTGCTGGCGTTCTCGCGCAAGATGGAGTTGTGGTCGCCCGGCAGTTCGTGAAATACAAATCCGGCCGGCGAGAGAAGTCCCCATGTAAACTCGGGATCACGAAAGGCCCCTTTGGGGCGTCGCGCGGCCCACAGATGAAGCGTTCGACCGGACCATGGTTTTGGCTGGTAATTTCGCAGTGCGAGAGTGTGAATGCCGCCCGGGCGGCCTCCGAAGTTTTGGATCCTGCGGGCGGCCAAGCGAGCTCCCACGTTCCAACTAGCCGCTCTCCGCCATAGCAAACGCACGTCGGAAAAGACAAAACCAACCCTCTGGGCGAAGCGCCAGGAACGAACCAGCGCGCGGCGAAACTGGTTCATGGGCGGAAGGAAAACGTCGCGCGTGTCAAACAGCGCTACAAACGTCACTTGCTCACCGTCCTTTTCCAACTGTGCGGCCATTTCCAGCGCAACGAGTCCGGACGCACACCATCCGCACAAGGCGTAGGGTCCCTTAGGACGATGCCGGCGCAGCCGGGCTACGCACTCCGTGGCAATCTGCCCGATCGTCTGCGGGCGTGGCAAGCGTTCGATGCCGGCGTACCGAATGCCTAACACATCTCGATGGGGACTCAGGCTCCGCACCAAATTCATGTATTCCGTTCCGGGGAATACGAGAACCAGCGGAACACCGCCGCTGTTTGATTGAATAGGGAGCACTTTGTTCCCGCGTTCTATCCACTGGTCGGGTTCAGATATGGCTTTGGCCATCTCGGCCAACGTCGGCGCGTACAGAAAGATTTCACGAGTGAACCGCTCGACTGCGAACTTCTCCGCAATCCTGGCCAAGCACTGCGTAGCCGCTAACGAATCGCCACCGAGGTCGAAGAATCGGTCGTGAATTCCGATCTCTTCCACATTGAGTATTTCAGACCAGATTTTCCCGAGCTTCTTTTCAAAAGGCGTGCGCGGCGCGACAAAACCCTTTCGATGTTCCTTTCGGTCGCGAGTCAGAATGTTCTGCTCCAACACCTCGAGGCTTCCGGACAAGAAGGCTGTCCGGCAGGCTGGCCGCTGAAGCTTTCCACTCGATGTTTTTGGAATGCTTCTCTCTTGAACCAACACAATGGTGTGCGCAGTTACATCGTGCTCCAGCAAAACCGCTCGGCGGATTGCATCGACGATCTCAACAAGGCCGGTCTGGTGAGAGGTGCGCACTTCCTGAACGATCACCAGGCCTTCGTCGAACTCATCTTCAACCGAGAACGCCACGGTGCAGCCCGGCCGTAGTCCTTTGTGGCACCGTTCCACGGTCAGCTCAATATCCTCAGGATAAAGATTTCGTCCCCTGATAATAATTACGTCTTTGAGCCGGCCTGTTACAAATAGCTCGCCTTCGTGAAAAAAGCCCAGGTCACCGGTCCGAAGAAAGGGACCGTCGCCGGAATCTTTCAGAAAAGCACGGAAGGTGCTATCAGTCTCCGCAGGGTTGTTCCAATACCCCTGCGTGATGTTGGGTCCAGAGACCCAGATTTCGCCAACTTTTCCAGCAGGCAACGCCGCACATGACTCCGCGTCGACGATTACGATTTTTTCTCCGGATGGCGCTTTGCCGCAACTCACGATGTGGCTGGCTGGAACGTCTTCGGGCGGATCAACCACAACATCATTTCGCTCCAAAGACGCCTTTTGCATTCGTAAAATTCTTGGTTCTTTAAACTTCTCCGAATCGGTGACCATCAAAGTAGCTTCCGCAAGACCGTAACCGTTGTAAAACGCCTGACGCCGAAACCCGCAGTCTCTAAATCCCGCCGCGAACCGATCGAGAGTTCCTGGATGCGCGGGGCTGGCGCCAATGCCGGCACATATCCAATTTTCCAAGTGGAGGCCCTTGCGCTCCTCCGCCGGGATCTTGCTAACGCACAATTCGTACGCGAAGCCCGGGCCGCCGCTAGTCACGTTTTTGAATCGCGATATGGTCTGCAGCCATCGCACCGGCTTTTGTAGAAAAACTTCCGGTGGCATCAGCACACTCAGTGCCCCTGAATAAAGAGGCTGGAAGACATTATTGATTAAGCCCCAATCGTGCGCGAGTGGTATCCATCCGACAAACGTGTTGTCTTCCGTATAGTCATGCGATTCCTGCAGCATCCTTTCGTTTTCTAGCACGTTGCGGTGGCTCACCATCACGCCTTTCGGCGCAGCCAACGATCCCGACGTATATTGCAGAATCGCCAGCGTCTCTGCGTGGATCGGCGGACGCTTCCAATTCTCAGCAAGCTCCGACGGAATAGACTCGGTCGCCATCCAACGGACTCTCTCCAAGTCCGGATGGATCTGGACCAGATCTTCGACTAACCGGAGCGTGCTCTCTGTCGTTAAAGCCACCACTGGCTCAGCATCTTTCAGCAGCCGGCTCAGCCGCGAAAAGGTTCTGCCGATGCGAACGGGATCAAGCGGGTAGGCAGGCACTGCCACTGCTCCGCGGTAAAGACAGCCAAAGACGGCAGACACGAACTCCGGCCCCGAAGAACTCAAAAGCAGCACGCGGTCACCAGCTGCTGTCGCCGATTTCAGCCAGGCACCAATCGCTCGCGCCCGAAGATCAAGCTCCGCGTATGTGAATCTCGCTTCTTCTATCTCGCCCTTTGGCAAAAAAGAATAAGCAAGACGGTGGGGCTGCCGGATGGCCCTTTCTCGAAGGACATCGACAAGCGTATCGCCCGAGCCCTGGACATGAGGTCCCAACCTGGAAGTCATTTTTAGCCCGTCAGAATTTTCGGTATTGTATAAAACCGGCGATGGCTACTGCCAGCACCATTTCCTGTGATAGTTTTGTGCAAGTAGATAGCCAAACAAGCCGTTGCGGTACTCTTAAGCCTTATAGCGGCTTCAGTACTGTTCGTACGTGTCATGTTTCTGATTATAAGGGCCACGATTTTAGCCGGTAACGTCGTAAACCCTGTTTCGTGTGTGATGGAGGGATAGCCGAAAATGCAATACGAACCGATCTATCGTCCTTAAGACAGGCATGATGACAAAACACGAAGTGGTTTAAAGAGGGCAAATCGGAAGGGAAGAGCACGGAATGAAGTTTCGCTAAGAGTTAGGTAGAAGAGAACTGCGATGTGCCAGCGCCGATTCCCCCGAACGCCGCTGGCATATCCTACAACAATTGCTAGTTGCAACCCATCGTGTGGCCAACGCTGGAAGGAAAAACGCGCAAACGTAAAGCCTGGCCATCGCTGAAGCTGAGCAGAGGTTTCGTGCGAAGCGCCACCAGGCCGACGAAAACCGGTACGTTCGAATACAGAGAGGCGGACCGATTGTTGCATCAAGGAGTCCATTTGCTCCAGAAATTTGCTCAGGATGATCGCGTTCACTGTCCAAAGAAGACCTGCGCGTCGGTTTCGAGCAGGTGTTGCGTCGACCCATTGAGACCGCCGGGCTTACCGGACTTTGAGCCGACACTACGATCCAAGTCAGTCTTGCGATTTTGTGGTTATTGTGATTTGGCTCGGCGACACGAGCTCCACATCGACCGTATCCGGAGGCAACGGTGAAGCGATCGTGTACAGATACGTCATACGAAAAGAGTCTTGGCGCTCCGCTTTCTCCAGTCGACATGTCTTGATATTTTTGAGGACCGCCTTCGTTAACAGTTTGCCCTTTTCGGACGGCTTTGCGCTCGCTTCTGCGATTTCGGCATGCTTTATCCTGCCGTCACGAGAAATTGTACCGGTCACAACGATTGTGCCAGACACCGCATCGTTTAACGCGTTGATGGGATAATCCATCCGATCCATCGCAAACACGCACCGCTCACTTATTTCAAAACGACAGTGGGGTATCCTAGCAACTGGCAGGTCGATTCTGGTGTGAAAGGAAGTTCCTGTTCTATATCCCAACGGAAGAATTTCGAGATACTCTTCGTGTTTATCCGGGTCGAAGATATACAGTGCGTGCAAGTGCTTCGCCCATTCCGCCGTTTCCGTATCATCCTCCCATCCTGGGATCTGAAAGTTACCTGGCACCAGAAAGTACTTAGCCGCCTTTTCAGAATCAAAAATAAGTATCCCTGAGCTTTTCCACTTCGGATGGCTTGCCTTCATAGTCTGGACAAGGCAAAGCAGATTGTTAATGGAGAGATCGTCCCGATGGATGCCGATAAATATGGAGCCCTGGCCTGATGCCAGATTTGTAAAATCCCTACCGCTCCAGTAATGGGGTGGCACGCATTGAGCAGAGGTGCTCGCGCCGTAAAGAGACGCCAACAAGCAGGCAAATAAAACAAGCGAACGTCTCAAACTGTAAACGTGTCCAGTCCCCTCCCGCACAGCTAACCCTCCAGTTATGTAGTCAAGAAAACCACTTTCGCACCCAATTGAATCTCCTCATTTTTACAACAATTTCTAGGTCGCGCGTGCGGATCTCGGCCCTTCCGATCGGTGCGCGGATTAAGGTGGATCCCGGACCGACCAAGTTGAGCTGATTAAATGCCAAACCTGTACACATTACATCGGTGCGCGAAAAAATGCCGTTCGAGATCCACGGTTTTTGCACCCTTACCTGACTCGCCTTAGTAGTACTGGAACCGCTACACCGCAAAAGTAGACGAATATAAAGCGACACGCGGAATTATCGGCAGCGTGAATCATGATATGTACTATTGACGGACAGCCCGTTCGACACTAAGCTTTCCACCACATTGACAGCTCGGTTTTCAGCGGTCTTTGCTAGCGATTTTGCCTGAAAACGAAAAGCCCGTACATTGGCTACCTAGGAGAATAATGATTCGAAGATTGAGCGCATCTCTGCTGACCATTGTCGCACTTGTGTTGCTCGTGAATTTTGCTTGCCAGGCGCAAGCGGTACCGCTGATGACGCGCCACGTCCGCGAAGCAGTTCGCAATGGTCAGGCGCGCTCTGTTGGGCATCTGCCCGCCACGCAGACCATGCGCCTCGTGCTTGTTCTGCCGCTGCGCAATCAAGCCGAGCTCGAGAATTTCTTGCAAGAGCTTTACGATCCCTCGAGCCTCTCTTATCACCAATTCCTCACCGTGGAAGAATTCACCGCGCGGTTTGGCCCGACCCCGGAAGATTACGACACCGTAATTCATTTCGCCGAAGCAAACGGCCTGACTGTAGTCGGCACCTCGCGCAATCGTTTGAATCTGGACGTTAGCGGTTCGGTTGAAAATATTGAGCAAGCCTTGCATGTCACCTTGGGCGTTTATCAACACCCCACCGAAAATCGCACCTTCTACGCCCCCGACCGTGAGCCCACCCCGTTTTTGTCAGTTCAGCTCTGGCATATTGCAGGTCTGGACAACTATTCGATCCCGCATCCCAACATCGTGCGTAGAAATAATTCCGCCGAGAAATCCAATGCCACTACCGGCTCAGGCCCTTCCGCTTCCTTTCTGGGTAGCGACATGCGGGCGGCGTATTACGGTGGAACAGCTCTCACCGGCAGCGGCCAGTCGATCGGATTGCTCGAGTATGCCGGCACTGACTTGGCTGACCTGACCACCTACTACAAAAACGTAGGTCAAACGAACAATGTCCCAATCACCTTATTATCCACGGACGGTACGAGCACAAGCTGCTCCGAGCCCTCCTGCGATGACATCGAGCAAACGATCGACATGACTCAAGCGCTCGGCATGGCTCCTGGACTATCCAGTCTAGTGATGTATGTCGGATCCGTTGACTCCGCAATTTTTAACGCGATGGCTACTGCTAGCCCGCTCAATGCGCAATTAAGTTCCTCGTGGACCTGGGCCCCTTCGGACCCCAGCACTGACAAGCCGTATTTCATGGAATTCGCTACCCAAGGTCAGAATTTGTTTCAAGCAGCCGGTGACGAGTAGGGCGTGGAACTCTGATTCCGAAATTTTTCCGGCTGATATGTATATGTAACGTCAGTCGGTGGAACCGATCTCGACACATCTAGCGCGGGCGGCCCATGGAGTTCAGAAACGGCTTGGTCCGACAGTGGCGGTGGTATCTCACCCGACGGATACGCGATTCCGACCTGGCAGACGGCCACTGCCAGTGGTTGCTCCGCTTGCTCGACAACCTATCGTAACGGGCCCGACGTTTCCGGGAACTCGAATTTCACATTCTATGTGTGCGCCGACCAAACGACCTGCACTGCCAACCACTGGGGCGGAACAAGTTTTGCGACGCCCATGTGGGCGGGCTATCTTGCTCTTGTTAATCAACAGGCAGTGGCAAATGGAAACAAGCCGCTCGGGTTCATTAATCCCGCGCTTTATACCATCGGTTTGAGCTCGAGCTACGATACGGATTTCCACGACGTGACTAGTGGCAGCAATGGCTACGCTGCAACAACCGGCTACGACTTGGCTACCGGTTGGGGCAGCCCGAATGGCGCGGCCCTGATTGCAGCGCTTAACGGAAACGCGCCGCCCCCCAGCTTCAGCATTTCGTCCTCGCCCGCTACTGTCTCGGTAGCGCAGGGCAGCGCCGGAACCCCCACCATAACAAGCACGGTTACCGGCGGCTTTGACTCAGCTATTTCCTTGTCTGCGACAGGCCAACCGGCTGGCGTAACCGTAGGTTTCAACCCAACTTCGATCACCGGGGCTGGAACTTCGGTAATGACGATCACTGTAGCCCATAACCACAGTCACTGGCACCTACAAAATTACTGTCACGGGAACCGCTGGCGGCACAACCAAAACCGCTTCGGTCACTCTGAAGGTAACGAAGGGGCAAGACAACTTCTCCCTCAGTGCGTCACCCACGTCATTTACAGTTTCTAGAAGTGGCACTGGCACCACCACCATTACCACCACGATTTCCGGTGGTTTCAATTCGGCGATCCCCTTGTCTGCTTCAGGCGAAGGAAACGTTCAAACCGTGACTTTTAATCCTAACCCCGTCGCTGCGCCGGGCTCCGGTGTATCGACTATGTCTGTTGTCGTGGGCAAGAACGCCATCTTAGGTAACCACACAATCACTGTAAAAGGGACGAGCGGAACTTTAGTGCAGACGACGACAGTCATTCTTACTGTCGTGAACTGACGCAGTGAATTGTTTCGGGGCTAGTTGCCACGAGCTTAGGCAACATACGGCGGTGACATCTTTGCTCGCAAAGCGGGATGTCCCTGACGCTCTAGTGCGTTCCTTTCTTCCTGTTGGTTAAGAGTAAAGTGGCGGCCTCCGGGTAAAATACTCAGCGGTGCGGGATTCTAGCAAATTCAAGTTCGCTTAGGCACCTCGGCATTGACCGCGGCAAGCTGGCCTGGAACGTTCTATCCCGCAGGAAGAAAAGATAGTCCGTGCTCTTTCATACTACTCCGCGAGATTCGACACAGTGGAACTGGATTCCACCTTTCTGAAACGTTGCTTTACGGCATGTTTTCGTGAAAATAAGGTCGCTAACCGCCAAGCTAAATACCGAGGAATGGGGTAGTGGTTAAATTCAATGCCACCCAACTGTCGGTAGTGGGCTACTTTGGACTTAAGTCCTTGAGCGGCGAATGGCTGGGAAAAGACTGAGAAGGCCAATGCCAAAGAGCAGCAGAGAGGATGGCTCGGGGACTGGCGCATTACTGCTCGACGTACCCAACACGTCAAATTCGAAGGGATGACCTTCGAACCAAGTAGAGCCACCGTCGGCGCTGCTGAAACCGAGACCCACTGCACCTCTGTCCTGCACGGTAATCTGACTTGCCACGATCCAATAAACGGAATTGACAATGTTTGTTTTCGATTCAGCCATCAAATAGTAGGTGCCCGGCGCCAAGGACACCGGACCCAGTGCGACGGAACCAGGCGGCGAGTTTACAAAAGTCGCGCTTTCGAATACCGTGGACGAAGAGCCAAGGCCGCTCGTTAATAAAACCTCAAATAAACCGCTATTGGTGGAGCTAGCTCCCCCATAAGTACCCAAAGAAATGGAGTTCACGCTTGTCGCTGCGGACAAGGTGAACGACACAGCAAGCATAGAGTTGCCTACCGAAGACCCAAGCTGCCAGTTTCCTACTGCAAAGGCAGAACCGCCATTGTATAGTGCCCCGACGTTCACGGGGCCAGCGGCGGCGGGTTTCCCCATGAACAACACAAGCATTCCAATCGCAAGCGGAGCTACGCGCAGCAATCTTCTCCATATATACAGCAGAGAACTCTTGGGCATGTCAGTTTCCGGGACTGCAAAATGCGCCGTCGATGGGGAGCGGCGCTGGTTCGGGCCCATGAAGGTAAGAGCGTGACGGGTTCGCTTGCCTAGTGTCCCCGACGATATACTCATTTGGTGAAATGTCAAGAAAATGAATAGTAGTTCTGGCCGTGATTGCTGGCCGAATCGATACGAGGAATCCAAGATGGTCAAAGCGGCGCGCTCAACTCAAAGTAGCCCACTACCCAAATTTGAAAAGTAGCCCACTACCCAACTGTCTAATCGCACAAATCGCGCAGTTTTCGAATTCCTAACGCGATCAAGCTCGTTCCCATAAGCAGAATTGAAGCCGGTTCCGGAGTGGGGGTAAGGGAATGCGAAAAGCACACGTCAGCGATCGCGAAATCATTTCCAGCACCATCGCTGAAAATGACCTTCTCGATGGGAATGCTCGACGAAGCAGCGAACAACATAGCGCCGGCATTCCCGCTGACATCAAGAGAAATGTCGCCTAGGAACTGCCCCCCAGTGCCGAAAAAGATTGCCGTCATCGGTTCTACGTCAGACAGATTGGGCTGCGCATCGAAACCAAACACATGTACCGCCGAGCTTAAGTTCATGGTGATGACGCTGGCTCCATTGCTCCAAAGCACTGGCGGAGTGCAGCTATCGGTCGCGGGTGGGCAATTCCACGTCGCCCAATTGGTGGGAACTGTCAATTTCACCATTGCGGTATTGAAATCTACCGTGGGTCCACCCCCAGAAATAGAGGTGAAACTGTGCCCTTCTGCGAGACCGCTTATGTCAATAAGAGTAATCGACGGAGGATAGGCGCTCGGCTGAGAAATTTTCGTGATACTACCCGCCCACAGAAAGTTTGCTCCGGTCAACCACACGAACGCGCCGATCACCGCTAAGAGAATAATTCGTCTCAGCATGTCTTCTCCTCGTTCGAGTACAGTTTCCTAGAGAGAAAGAACCGCGTATAGCCAGCTCGGGACTATTGCACCGTCAACCCCAGATATGCAAAGCGCGCACGGTCGCCGGGCAGCGCTGCCGGCGGTTTGACAGACGTATGTGTGTCGGCCGCGGTATTTGCAAACGTCACCGTGACTTGATCACCCGGCCATTCGCCCCTGGCGACCAATTGGCGGACCACGTCCGTTATATCGTAAGTGACGCTATCGTCAGGTGGAGCTGCGTGCTCACTCTCTGTATGATTGGCTTGATCGTACCCAATCCCGAAGAACGACAGATCATCCGCGTAATACTCGCTCTGATCGTCCGGCACGGCTCCCGCGGGGAGGTTCAAGTAAATCTCATACGCGGCTCCTGTCAGGTTGTCGACCGCGAGACCACCGACAGTGAGACGAATGGCACCCGGGGAGCGCCTGCCTGGACGAGAGTCTCAATCCGGTTTTGAATGCCTCTCGGAAGATGAATGGAGACCGTAACGGTTTCTCCAGCCAGGACGGCCGGGGACTCGACAATAGCGCTGAGAGGACTGCTACCGCTCTCTATGGTCGATGACTGCGCGAACTGGTTTTCTACTTTACCCTTGGGCGGCAATTGGAATCCTTTGCAGTTGTCCGCATAGACGTACCCCAATTGCTTTGCCGTGTCGATAATCTGCTGGGCGGTCATCGTTATCGGTACGGCCGTCAGAGAGCCGTCGGTACTCGTTTTGACATCGAAGAACGTGAATTTCGTATCCTTAAGCCACACGTCTGATTTGGGCTCGCTCCCGGGATGTTCCATCTGCCAGCAGCTCCAAGCCCGGTCGATGTTGGCGTGAACCGGCCAGAAGACGGGGTCGAGCCCGGCGCCGGCCGGATTGCTCATGGATTCGACCGTACCGTCTCCCACCGCGCCATGCACCAAGTCGTGCGGTGCATTTTCGATCTGTCCAGCCCCAGCCCGCCTAGGGGGGTGAATCATTAGCGGCGTTCCGCCACCGCCGAAGCTCATTTTCCCGTCAGCCCAAACGTTAGTGAAGAACGCAGTCTGTGCAAAGGCCATCTTGGTAGCTACGGTTACCGCGGAAAGAGGGACGGCGTCCGCATCTGCCGCATTGTTTAGTGCTGCGTTACGAGCGGGCCACCATAACGAGTTCGGTACCTTGTCAGTCGGTACCACTCGGAAATCGTGAGGAAGCTGGGTGCCCAGGACCGAACCATCCGGCTGGCCAACACTAAAATTCCAGTAAGGTAGCGCTAACATACTGTTTCCAGACATAGCCCTGACGATCCTCTCGAAGAAGAACAGCTCCATGCGGTGCCAAGAAAGGAAAAACCAACTTGAATGCTGGCAAGTGCGCCAAGTTACAGGTTTTCCGGCCGCGTTGAACGTCGCTAATGTGGTCCCATGAATGTACGCCTGGTACTTCCAACCGAGGCAGTTGAGGTCTTTGTCGGCTACGCCTACGTCGAGGCTCATCATTGCCGCAATCCCGTTCCGTAACGCCTCGAGTTTTTTGGTGTCCGCCGCGAAGTTAGTGAAGTCCATCCGGGTCAGCGCGGGGCTGGGAACAGATCCACTAAAGGCGACCGGGGCTACCCCGCACCCGAGGGGGGCGGCAGCGGAAATTTGTAAATGATGCAAGCCCCTGTCTGCACTCGAACGGGCGGGCCCAGCAGCCATGCTGGCGCCCAAAAGGGCTAACAGACTCAGAACTCCGCCAACAATATAAGAACGCTCCATCTGGTACGCGCTTGCACTGACATGTGAGGAGCCTCAGTAAGGGGATGGGTACTGCTAGAACCCCATAAGACTGCACAAATTCAGCAATTGGTATTCCAGATTTGCACCTGTAAAAACTTTGTATTCATTGTCCTAATGCAATCAGCATTCTCAATGTGCAAACAGTTGCGGTATTCAGGTATCCTTCTTCCGTGAGCCCCCCTGTGCCACGGGCCGACCAAGTGGCGCCGACGATCGTGCAGGCGCTGGGGTTGGATCCAAACGCACTAGACGCAGTGCAAGCAGAAGGAACTCCAGTGCTGCCCGAGGTGGGGACGCAGCTCCAAGAGTAGACGTGTTCGTCGTATGGCGGATTATTGCGACATTTTGAAGCGGGACCTACGAAGCCGATCCAGCTACTCGCGCCTTTGCAACTCTTCTCCGTGGCTCTCCGGTAAAAGTTTGGACATCTGCGATTGAGTATATATTTTCTTGTTCGCACAACTTGCATCGAGCTATGAATGGGTGGGGAGGATTCGTCTCTTCGGATTCCAGGCATCTTGGCGACGCGCGACTCTTGCGGAAACGGCTATTGGTTCTCTGCACCAAACGCAAATCACTCCGCGATAACTCTTCACCAGTTCTGCAATCATTTGAACCTCACAGCGGGGAATCTATAGAGGAAGCCGGAGCATACCGCTATGCTGGTGCCAAATTCCATCCGGGCCTGACAGTAGATAATTCACGAAGAATCATAGATTGATAAGAAATCTAGAACTGTTCAATGTAGAACTTTATTGTTTGGATTTCTCATTCACTCTCTGTTAATCCAACTGTAACAACTGAATGTGACAGTCAAACTGTCGAGTAGGTTTCACCCGATTGCAATCTAGATGCAATCGTTGAGAGGAGACTTATGTCAAAACAGGCAGCAGAGCATCATCATAAGGCAGCCGAGCATCACGAACATGCGGCAAAACACCACAAGGAAGCAGCAAAGCACCACGAAGCAGGGAAACACGAAACGGCAGCACACCACGCGCACCTAGCCCGTGGCCACTACGAACACGCAAAGCACCACGCGGCGGAAGCAGCCAAGGCCCATATCGAACATCACGGAAAAGCTAACCAGGCGCACGCTTAGCTTGTCAGGGCGGGTGCCCCGGCCAACCCGCCTTGCTCTCTCGCGACCGTAGCCCAGCTCAAGGGCCACTAGTTGTGCGATAGATGCCGAGTGGGCACGCGCGGCAAACGCCGTGGCGGCCGGAATTCAATGGTGATTTCCTGCTGAGCTTGGACAGGCCTTCTGTTCAAGAGAGTGGGCTCGAAACGCCACTGGCGAATGGCGCTTATTGCAGCAGGAAGAAGAGAGATCGAACCGCTCACGTGCTTTACATCCAGGACTTGGCCGAACTCTCCGATGGTGGTGCGGACCTTTACGGTTTCCGGCGATCCATGTCGTTCACCCGGCCTTGGATAACGAGGCCAAACGAAGGAGACAAGCTCACCCGCTTGCAAGCGAGCGGGTTTATGAGCCGGCACAGGTCCGGGCTCAGGAGAAACAAGAACAGAAAGTTGCGAGGTGATCGCAAACGAAGAGGAGGCGGCGACCGGTTTTTCCGGGAGAATCAGCCGGAACGGTTTGCTGCCGTGGCCTGAGCCAGTGAAAAAGATTGTGGAAGGCGATGACAGGTGCGGCGCTGCGCGCGTCGCAGGCGTTACCCTTCGTGGGGCTGAACTTGGCGGCGCGTTTCGCGGGATTGGCACGGTCGAGCCCTCCCTCTCGGGACTGACATCGGGATTATCGGAATCAGCGAGAGGTTGGGCCGTTATTGCTGGAGATGGTCCGACCGGCCCCGCGCGGGTAGCTGAATCTTCCGGTAGTGCATTGAGGGATTGAGCGGATGGGCTTTCTGAGCGCGATCCTGTCGTCGCCGACGCCGGCGGATTTACTGCGGACGGAAGGAAGGTATTTGCCGCCGGCGGAGTGGAAGTTTGCGAAGTCGTTTCGTCAGGGTGATGGAGTAGTGCGGGTGACGTGGCATCAACAGCCGGTATTGATTTCTGGGCGTCTCGGAGGCGTTTTCCAATCGGGCCGCGTCCCACTGTGAGCCCGGCGGTGAAACCGATCACCGCGAACAATAGCACGAATGCGGCGACCTGAAATCCGGATATTTCAAGAACATGAAAGTGTGAGGGCGAGTCCTCGATACGGTCCGCTGACGATTCGACTCTGTCTGTTCGAACTTGCGGTCCAAAATCGGCGACTGGAGTGTGGTGATGCGCTTTTTCCTGGAGATCTTCGACAAGAGATAGGGCGCTCTGTGGCGAGGAGGTTTGGACTTGATCGGGGGAAAAACTTCCAATCGGCTCTGTTGGGAAGTTTTCGAGGGTCGCCGGGGCGTGACTCTCAACTGGCTCTGGGGCGAAGCCCTCACTTAGCTCGGGAATAGAGGTCTTAATTGGTTCGGGCGCGAAGTTTCTTGCAGGTTCCGATGGAATGCTGGCCTCTAGGCTCTGCGGAAAGTCGCCGATTGAAATTTCCTCGGCGGAGCCGAACATCGAAACACCGGCGTCGGTAGGAGTGGCGGCTGGAATTGGGAGCGGACCCTGCTGTGGTTTGGTTTCGTCAACGGGGGTGGTGTGTATTGCATCAGTGCTTTCAGCAGGAAACATTTTCGCGTAACGCGCTGCCGCTTCCTCATCGCGAACTGATGGGTTACTAAAGATCCTTCTGGACTTGGGAGAACTGATTTCCAAATGCTGCTTGTGGCGGCGAAGGAGCTTAGGTAGTTGTTCAAACTTGGGGGCTGGCTTTTCGGATGCGATCCAATTTGAAATTTGATTGCGGGCGTCGGCGGTGAGATCAACAAATCGGATGCCAGCGCCTTTTTTCGATTCCGCTAGCCACACGATCTGCGCGGAGATTTCGATGCTTTGCCTGGAGCTGGGCAATTGAATGCCAATGCGGGGGAGGTAGTCACCTACTACAAGGAGGTCGGCTACAGCAATGGCCATGCCCGTCTCACTTATATTGACGACAATACCGCCATTGGTATCGCCGAACGTGACGTACGCGAGGGAAGCAGGAGTGGTGCGCTTCTGAAGGCGGCGGTCACGCGTGGGATGAATCGCCTCAACCGGCACCTGATGTTCGGCTTCGAGTGCGGCTGCTTTCGGTTGTGCCCGTGCGTCCGCTTCCTGCTCCGCCTTATTCCGCTGCGCGATTTCCATGAGTGTTGCTAGCCTGCCGCCCGCATTCCAAAGTGCGTCAAAGACGAACTCAACATTCTTCGGGTTGAACTGAAGCTGCCGTGCAGTAAGAGTCATTCGGATGCTGTCGTAGATTTCATCTTGCTGGCTTTCGGAAAGATAGTCCTGCAGTTCAGAATAGAGTGCGCCGTTCCCGTAATTCTCTCTCCACTCAAGAATGGCCCGGAGACGACGATTGGCCTCGTTCTCCAATTCTTGTTCTTGCTGTTCTGCTGCGGCACATTCGGCGAACACTTCTGCTTGACTGTGGGGTAATGCCATGGTTATTTCTCTCAATCCACCACGCAGTTCCTGAACCTTGTTGGATGGTAAAGATGTTTTGCGACAGACCCACTCTCCGCGCGTCTTGTCGAAATCAATCGAGGCGCGATACTCATCTGTTTCATACTTGAATACCGGCAACGGCTTGAGCGGTGGCCACCTACCGGCCAGGAGTAATTTCAGCTCGGCCTGTTGCACTGGAGACGTGAGTCCGGCAATGTTGGGCCTGGCTCGTTCGTGTTCATTCAATTTCATGATTCGGTCCGAAAAGTTCTACCCGCCACACGATTTTGCCGGCTGCGGCCAGCGAAGTTTTAGAGGTGGCCGTCGCGATGGGTATTAGAACGACGAATGTTTCGAAGGACAACAAGTGCGCTGAAGTATTCCTGCAGATTCGAGATGTCCCCATCCCACCGCTTTGTGCGGTGAGCGTCGTCGGCCTTGCTCCCGTCGTTGTCGAGGTCCCTACAAGAATTCCCGGACCACCGCTCCCGACCAAAACGCGGTGGAACTGTGCACGTTTATCACACCTGCAGAGCACTTCTTCGCAGGCCAAAGAGACTTTCTGGAGATCGGTGCTGTTGGACTTAGGGCTGGGCGCGTCCATCTCATCACCCCTTGCAGCCCCACTTCAGTGTGGGAAGAATCCTTTCTGATCAACTTCCCTCGACCGCTGTAGTAACTTTCCTGAAGTGTAGTTCAGTCCTCAACCCCGTCCGGCGAGATTAGTTGCTTGCCTCCGTTCGAGGGGACCTCGTTCCGGCCATTTTTTGAGCCATGTACAGGCGATGTCGTCTGCAGTCGACATTCGCTTAGAAGTTGTTGCATAACCACGCTGCGTTATTGATTACAAAAGACATAAATAGGGTTGTGGAACGCATGTTCAAAAAGTTGCTTAGGGGAGAGCTGCGGCCGGTGCATTGGAGCACGCCGAGGTAGGCGCTCCAGAGCCGACGGCATCGCGGTATTAGTGGGCATCCGCCTGGAGATTTGGTGGAGATGAGTTAATCGGTGGCCAGAAAGAGATCGGTCGTAGCAACTTCGCGCGGTTGCGCCGTGGGCTTCAGACGCGGTCAACGCCGGCCCGTTCGCATTCTCGTCGCCGAACATGGTGAGGACAACCGCACCTATCAAAAGTTGGCTGTGAGCGTTCGGGCTTCAGGGGTGTGAGACGCACTAGGGTAACGGCGCGCTAAGAAAGAGTCGTTCCGCTGCGGTTCTTCGGGCGGTGGCGCATCGTGCGCGTCGGCTGCCGTAGCCAGTGGAGGATCGATGTGGTGAAGCCAACAGATTGTTGAAGAGTACGGAGTTGCCGCTTCCGGGCCTGAAGGTTTGTTGTTTCGGCGGCCTGCGATGTCAAGACGCGCGCGGGCGACTCGTTATGTGGCTCTGGCCGAACTGGCTTAGGCAGTGCTTGGCGGATTTGTCTCGAATTACGTGGCGCCCGCAACCATTGCAGGCACGACGTCATATAATCACGCCACTCGAAGGGAACCTTGACGTTCCAATTCTTACTACGCCAGAAAGACGATCGCTGGATAAGAGATTGGCAGACGACAAGTGTCCTCGTTAGAAGACGTGTCGGACGGAATTGAGTCCGTGATGCAATCGTGGAGAATGCACTTTTTACTTTGTCCACAGCAGAGAAATGATGGCGCTTCCAACGACGCTGGAGGACCCGCACCGGGAAGCGGCGGTGGAATTCCTGGAGGACAGTGCTGAGTTTAGTGAATAGAGATTCTGCTGTCGTGCAAGCCTCCACAGGCAATTCGCCACGGGTGGTAATTTCGTCGAGAGCTGGTGCGGATGGAGACTGAGATGTAGGAGACTGAAACCCGATAGCGGTGTGCGAGATTTCAGAGGCACTGAAACCGTGTTCCTCGGCGGACCATCGAGTGAGAGATTCATTCAAGGCTTCGGAAGCGGATAGCTGGCCAGAAGCCGGATTCGGATCATTCGGCGAATTGGGGTCGAACTGCGTGTCAAACGTGAATGGCATGACCGCTGCAGAAGGATCCTGCGCTAGACACTCGCGCTTAGGCGCATTTGTGAGAGATTTTTCCGAAGGAAACATGCTTGCGAATTTCGCTTCGTCAGATTCGCTGAGAACCTCCGCTATCTGATCTTTTATTAGACTTGCACCGTAGCTTCCAGAAAAATCCATGTCTATTTCACCATCTTTGCTGTCTCCCTGTATCTGGTCGATGGCGGAGTCTTCGCTTGCGATCCACTCGCGTATCTTCTGGCGATCGCTGTCCTCAAGGTCGATAAATTTTATGCCTGCGCTTTTCTTTGATGCGTCGATCCATGCTACTTGCGCGCTCGCTTCAATCCACACATTTGATGTCGGAAGTTGAAACCGAATGTTCGGAAAATTATCACACATCAAGATTTCGGCTGTCGTGATTGCCATCCCACCTTCACTACAGTTCCAAGCGATACCGCCATTTGTGTCGCCAAGTTCCACATATGTCAGCCCAGCCGAATTGCTTCGTGCGTAGGCTCGACGATCCCGCTTCACCGACAGGACGTCCCATAGACCTTCAAAATCGTCGTTACTAGTTGACATTCCAAACCCTTCGGGATCTGGGCTGGGATTTGTGCGCGACATCGTAAGGATGCTCGTGGCCGTTATTGTACTTACTTGGCCGCTAGCGTATTCATTTAGCGCGTAATAAGTGACTAATCTTGCAACACCTCGGCGGTTCTACGCGGACTTTACCTTCTTAGAGTCCGGTGAGAATTTCGCGGCTCAGCGACGGGGCTTCCTTTGAATGTTGGAATTGGACTGTAGTTGCCTTCCACCGAGCCCATGCCAATGGCGAGGAACCTTTTGTCGGGCATTGACGCTAGCCGCGGCGCATTCAACACGGTCAATTCAATGCTCGAAACAGCATCTCGAGTCCATCAATCGGTATCATTTCGGCGAGGATGACAAGTGGAAGGACAAACCTCTTTATCGCGCTATCGTGGAGAGTGGCCGGGAACTGGATATCGCGGCGCCACCGTGTTTCGTGGATTGAAGGATATGGCGCCAGCACTCTGATTCACCGTTCTTACCTTTTTTCGTTTTCGTCGGACGCTGATCCCATTTCTGGATGCCGTGGTCAATGAAGGTTTGATTGCAGTGTCGGAAGTAGAAGTGATCAAGTACCTGCACCAGGATGGCGCACGTTCGCAGCGAGCCGCGCGCGACGCAGATGAGCGGCGCGGCTAACTGCTACCCGTGCCGGTTAGCTTCACTACTTGCGGGCTCGTGCCGGCGCTGTCGGTAACGGTAGCTGCTCCAGTGATACTTCCGGTCTTATTGGGTGTGAAAGTCACGGTGAAAGCACATGTGGAGTTCGCGGCAACGCTTGCGCCGCATGTGCCGAGGCTTGCGATGGCAAAATCTCCGCTCGCGACGATTCCGTTTAGCGCTAGTGATGACGTGGGCGAATTATTCGTCAGTGTCACGGTTTGCGCTGGGCTGGTTTGACCGATCGTCTCAGATGTAAACGTAAGGCTCACGGGCGAGAAGGTCACCTGAGCGACGGCTGTTCCGGTGAGGTTTACGACTTGCTGGCCTACGCCGGTGGCATTGTCTGAAATCACCAACGCGCCTTGAATGGCTCCAGCGATGGATGGCGAGAAAGTCACGCTGAGCGTGCAACTTGCGTTTTGTATCAATACTGTAGTGTTACTGCACGGAGTCGCGCCACTTCCGGCGTAGCTGAAATTTCCGCTGGGCGCGATAGAAGACAGCGTCACTGTGTTAGCGCTGGTGTTTTGCACCGTGACTGTTTTTGCGGCACTGGTCGATCCGATGGCTTGGCTGGTAAAGGCCAGGGATGCAGGAGTGAGCTTCAGCGGTGAAGTGGAACCGCCGGTCCCGGTGCCCGTGAGTTTCACTTCTTGAGGGCTATAAGCGGCGCCGTACGTCACGGTGACTGCTCCGTCGATGGAGCCATTGGCAGTGGGCGTGAATGTCACCGAGATAGTGCATGAAGTGGTAGCCGCGAGAGTTGAAACACACGTTGTTCCACCGCCCGTTGTTGAGTAGCTGCCGCTGGCGGCGAGACTAACTCCCGTGAGCGGGGTGCTCAGATTGTTCGTCATGGTGACGGTTTTTGCTGCGGTGGTGATGCCGACCGTTTCGCTGCCGAAGGCCAAAACGGCCGCGGAGAACGTAACGGGGGCGAGGCCAGTACCCGAGAGAGGCACGATCTGCGGTGAGTTTGTGGCCGTATCTGTGATAGTAATGTCGCCCGAAATGGCGCCAGTCACTGTTGGATTAAACGTTTCGGTGATGGTGCAAGTGCTACCGCCGCCGAGCGGGCCGGAGCACGTGTTCGAAGTAGAGGCAAATTCGCCGCTCGACACAGTCGATATTGACGTTTGTTGAGCGCCCGTATTTTTCACTGTAATCGTCTTCACTGCGCTGGCTAATCCCACTACAGTTGAGGTGAACGCCTGGCTGGCGGGCGTGATCGTGATAACAACGGGTTCTGTTCCCGTGCCTGTCAGCTTCACCGTCTGAGGCGAGTTCGTTGCCACGTCGGTGACCGTGAACGAGCCGGTGAGAGCCCCGGTGGTCAGAGGAGTAAATGTCACCGTGACCGTGCAGCTTGCTGCGGCATCCAGCGTGGTTGGACAGTTATTTGTTTGCGCAAAATCTCCGGTCGCGGCCGAGACCGTAAGCGGTGTGGATGTGTTACCGGTGTTCTTTACTACCACGGCCTTACCCGCGCTCGTAGTGTTTATGGTTTGCGCAGCGAACGTCTCAGTCGCAGGAGTGGTCGTTACCGTGACCACGTCTGCGACGCCCGTACCGGTCAGGGAGACCGTCTGCGGGTTTCCAAAGGCAGTATCGTTGATCATGAGTTGCCCGGTGAGGCTTCCTGTGGTTGTTGGATCAAACGTAACCGAAATCGTGCACTTTGCTTTTGCTGCCAGGCTTGTGCCGCACGGCGTCGTTCCACCTGCAACTGCTGAATAATTGGCGCTGGCGGAAAAGCTAAAAGACAATGTTTCGGCTAGATTGTTCGTCATCGTGACGATTTTTGCCGCGCTTGTGGATCCGACGCTCTCACTGCCGAAGGCAAGGGTCGTCGGTGAGAGGGTAACGGGGGCCAAGCCCGTTCCCGTTAAACTGACGGTCTGCGGCGAGTTCGTAGCGTTGTCAGTCACCGAGATGCTTCCCGTCAAAGCTCCTGTGGTGGTCGGAACGAATGTCGCGTTAATCGTGCAGGACGCGCCGCCGGCTAGTGTAGACGTGCAGGTATTGGGTGTCTCACCAAAGTTCGCGCTCGCTGCAACCGAGATTGTGGTGGACGAGGTTCCCGTATTCTTCAGTGTAATGACTTTGGCCGCGCTCGTGTCACCCACTGCAAGTGAAGCGAAAGCCTCGGAGGCGGGAGTTACGGTTACGGTCGTATTGCCTGCTGAGGCACCGGTGCCAGTTAGACTCACGGACTGCGGGGTATTTGCCGCTTGATCAGTGATTAAGATTGAGCCGGTGCGAGTGCCTGTAGCAGTAGGTGAGAACGTTACGTTTACAGTGCACGTTCCGTTGGTGGCAGCCAGCGAGCCCGTGCAATTATTCGTCTGAGCAAAATCCCCGGTCGCTGCCCCGATCGTGAGCGGCGTCGATCCCGTCCCCGTATTGGTTACTGTGAAGGACATGCTGCTGCTGGTCGTCCCCACTGTCTGTGATGGGAACGTCAAGCTCGGGGGCGCAGGCGTCACGATAACAGTGGTGCCGGTGCCTGACAAAGTCACACTCTGCGGTGACGTGGATGCGCTGTCTGTGATGGTGATGCTGCCGGGGAGGCTGCCGCTGGTTGTTGGAGAGAACGTCACGTTGATCGTGCAAGTGACCCCGCCGCCCAATGTGGTGCCGCAGTTATTCGTCTGGCCGTAATTCGTGCTCGCAGCCACTGTGATCGAAGTGGAAGCGGTACCGGTATTTTTCACGGTGATGGGCTGGCTGGCGCTGGTGGTTCCAACGTTCTGATTGCCAAAGGTGAGAGTGGAGGGCGCCACCGTCATGGTGGTGAGACCTGTTCCGGAGAGGCTCACCATCTGCGGCGAGTTTGATGCGGTATCGGTGATCGAGATATTTCCGGAAAGAGATCCGGTTGCTGTCGGACTGAACGTTGCAGTTACCGTGCAAGATGCTCCCGCATTTAGTGTGGTGCCGCAATTATTTGTCTGGCCAAAGTTGGGGCTGGCAGCGACCGAGATCGTCGTGTTTCCAGTGCCCGTGTTCTTCACGGTGATGGCTTGTCCGGCGCTAGTAGTCCCGACCGTTTGATTGCCGAAGGGAATGCTGGTCGGCGTTGCCGTTACGGTGACGGTGGCAGCGGTTCCCGTTCCCGAGAGAGCTACGCTCTGAGGCGAAGTCGATGAGTAGTCGGTGATTGTGACGGTGCCGGGGAGGCTGCCGGTGGTGGTTGGGGAGAACGTCACGTTTACCGTGCAGGTCACACCACTGGCCAACGTTGTCCCGCAATTGTTGGTCTGTCCGTAATTCGCGCTTGCGGCAACAGTAATAGCAGTAGATGCGGTGCCCGCATTCTTGACGGTGATCGGTTTGCTCGCGCTGGTGGTACCTTCAGCCTGACTACCGAATGAGAGGCTGGACGGCGTCACAGTCACGGTGGTGAAACCTATTCCGGAGAGCGCTACGGCTTGTGGCGAGTTCGTTGCCTGGTCAGTGATCGAGATGCTGCCGGAGAGCGGGCCAGCCATGGTCGGCGTGAAGGTCGCGTTAATCGTGCAAGTCGCGCCTGCATCCAATAGGTTTCCGCAGTTATTCACCTGAGCAAAGTTGCCGGTGATGGAGATGGCGATCGATGTATAAGCAGCGCCCGTATTCTGCACGGTAAAAGTCTGTAACATGCTTGTTGTACCGACGGCTTCGCCACCGAAGCTGTAAGTTGTCGGCGTCACTGTCACCGTGGTTGTCGCGGGTGTTGCCGTTCCAGACAGAGTCACTGTCTGCGGCGAATTTGTTGCGCTGTCAGTGACAGCAATATTTCCGGTAAGGTTTCCTGCGGTTGTGGGAGCGAACGTTGCGGTAATCGTGCAGCTTGCACCGCCCGCTAATGTAGATGGAGCGACAGGACAATTAGCACTCGACCAACCGAAATTGGTGCTCGCGGTAATGCCGATTGTTGTTGCCACACTGCCGGTATTTTTTACGGTAATCGTTTGGCCTGCGCTTGTTTGGTCCACAACCGTGGAGGGGAAAGAAAGTGTGCCGGGTGTCGCTGTAACGGTGGTTGCCCCGCTCGGCGTTCCTTGAGAGACGAAAAACGGCTGATGAGCGAAGACTGCGCAACCACTCCACGGTGCCGATGGGAAATTCTCGACATAAAGTAGGAACGTTCCGGGGCTCGCGATGGCGGTGGCGGGCACAGCCACTTGGATTTCTGTTGAACTCACAAATGTAACTGGGAATGTCGGTCCCGTGAAGAAATTGAAACCAACAATCTCGATCGGGTTTCCGGAGCCGCTCGGGGTGAAGCCTGTTCCATTGATCGTGAGCGTGAATGCAGAGCCGCCGGAAGCTACGGAGGGCGGGTTTAGGCTCGTGATCGTCAGAGGTGCAGTCGTGGTGTTGAAATTGGCGTATACGAGCGACTCGTCGGTGGGCGACAACATTTCAGACGGCGTCGTGCCAGTAAGATCATAGCTCCAACCCGTAAATATCCACGGTGAGCCGCCCGAGTTCGTAGAAGGTGTTTCGGTGTAAGTCAATGTAGTCCCGGCCAGATAGAATCCGCCAGAGATGGTGGACGCGGGAGTGATCATCCCGGTGCCGCCGCACGGATTGAAATTGGTTGCCGGCACATACTCAGGACTGAGGGTCGCCATGTAGCTGGTGCTAGTCGCGGGCAAAGTGATGGAGTCGGGGTTCGCATTTCCTCCGACGCTCCAACTCGAGAAAACAAATTGGGTGTTGAAGTCGAAAGGTTGGACTGGCGAGAAAAACTCCAACGTATGAGCTGAGTTTGCGGTCCAGGTCGAATCATAGAACGAAGAGAAATTCTTGGGGACGTACCAGAATCCGTTGTCCACGGTCACACTAAGATTCGAACTGAAGTAGTCCGGAGATACGTCCACGGTGTAAACAGGTGTATTTGTAAATTCCGCAGTCGTATCGAGCGTGAGTCCGGTCTCCGGAACATAGAACGTCTTCGGATTTGACCCTAGGCCGCCCGGTAGCCAATACGGGCCGTTGTTGAATTCGTAAAAGCTGTAGCCGCTACTGCCGGACGCTGTGAGCGTCGCTTGTTGCCTCGCCACAACGTATGTCCCTTGAACTCCATTGACGGTTATGCTCTGAGGCGTCGGCGTACCGGTCAAAGTCACAGTCCCGCTTGATGCGGGATATACCGAGGGCGTGTAAGGTACAAGCTGGATAAAGTTAGCGGAATAGGTTGCCACTTGCGGAGCGCTTACTGGGAATCCAGGAGCACCAGTTCCCGGACTCACCGTAATCGCGTGGCTCTGTGCTCCACCGTCGTTCCAGACGCCGTAGGTGTAGTAAAAGGTTGTCGGCTGAATCGGATCGCTGTCGACAATAATGCCGCTCAAAGTTTGGACACCGGAGGCAACAGCCAGTGTGTGTGGTGCGCCCAGCGTCCAAGTGTAGGTCATGGGCGTTGTGACGGGCGTGCCATCCACGATCACTTGCAAGCCGGGCGGGTTCGAAGTGACGGTCACTTGCGTGGGAGCCACCCCATATAAGCGCATGATGCCTTCAACGTCGGCTGCAGAGTAACCAACTCCGTTCGAAAGAGGCATGCCAGGCGGAATCGAATCAAGGGGAGGCCCGCCGTTGCGCGAGAACGAGAAGGCTGGGTATTCCATCACTGAAGCGAAGTCGTACGGAGTCAAATTCTGTTGGTCGTTGTCCACGGCGGGAAGAAAATTTCCGATGGAGCCTTTAATTACGTTGGAATAATTAAACGTCACATAGTTTGCTGCGTCTGTGCGCGATTGTTCGTGCCACACGCCTGTAACGTGTCCAAATTCGTGAAGAATCGTTGCGATCGTGCAATTCGACGCTCCCTCGACCAATTGCTCGCCTATGTTGGCATCGCCTTCGGTTGCCTCGCATACACCCGTAGCAGTGCCGTTCAGGAGGATGTCGATGTAGTTCGCTTGAGTCGTGTGCGGCACCAACTGGATGACTCCAGCAAAGGTGGAATTGTAGGTGCTGATAGCGCTGTTGAGGTTGTCGAGATCGCCCGACGCGCCATCGATCACGTATGGGATTTGTGCGACGCCGTTAACTTTTGGCCAGAGATAGGTGGGGTTAACGAGGCCGACGGAATCGGAATGTACTCCGCCGCCTTGGCCAGCGTTCGGCATGGGCTGCACGTTTTCCAGGATGATGTCGCCCTCATAGATGTTTCGGCCGTTGATGACCTGGTAGGTGACCGGGCGTCCGCGCCACATGCCTATGCGCGTTTCAGAGGACGTGGGTGTCGGCTGCGTGATCTGACCGGGGACTGGTCGTCCTTGGGGAGGCGGATCCTGCGCAAAACTGGCGCCACCGCCGAGGAAAAACGCGGAAACGCACAGAACGCCCACAATGGTGCGCGCGAACACTTTAAGCACAAGTCCTCCGGGGTTGGGACGAAGAAATTGACCTTTGACCGAGCGCAGCCAGGAGCAGACGATAGGTTAGGTGCGTTTCCTTTTTAAGGTGCGAGCGGAAATCTGTCAAGTCCTGAAAAGCGCGTAAGCCGAAAGTAATGGTAAGTACAGTCCTCGGTTAGGTGCAGTGGTTTTCATCGAGCGCAGCGCAATTCCGCCGAGAATCAAAGCGGCCGCGATATAAACGCGATGACGTCTCCGGGAAACGTAGCGAGATCAGCGCGCTCGTATAGGTAGCCTGCCGAGTTCACGGCTTGCTGAATACCGAAGTGAAATCGGTCATCGAATTCAGGTGTGAACAGCATCGCGACGAACACCTGCGCTTTGGCTTGCGACTTTGCTCCCGCGGTTCGGAGTGGCTCCAGTTGCGAAGACGGGCAAGACTCCTAGCCGCATCCTGCAGCAATTGCTAGTTGCAACCCATGGTGTGACCAACGCTGGAAGGCAAATACGCGCAAACGTAGAGCCTCGCCATCGGCAAAGCGGATGCAGATGTTTCGTGCGAAGCGCCACCACGTCCCGACGAAATCGAGCGAATGGCAACCATCCCGTTGTTGTGGGCCGAGCTGAGTTCTATTCCGGATGATGGGACCGCAT
Organism: uncultured Acidobacteriota bacterium; assembly: GCA_963714785.1. Lineage (GTDB taxonomy): Bacteria > Acidobacteriota > Terriglobia > Acidiferrales > UBA7541 > Palsa-295. Next base: position 470,329 of record CAVQQE010000006.1, on the reverse strand, counting down.
GCTTCTCGCCGCCGTGTGAAACAGTGGCCGCTGATGCTCCGTCACACGATCCGGATACCAGCAATCGAGCTGCGAAACACGGTACCCGCGACAGAATCGCAACAGGCTGTTGCGTACTCGTTGAGGAAGCTCCCGGCGCCAATCCTCTCGATACCCGCTTTTCCGGTGAAGCGATCACCTCTCCTTGCGTGGCAGAGGCTACGGCGCCGCTGTCCAGTGTCAAAGTGCAGTCCTTCGCACCGCAATTAAATACGTAGTGATCGCCTGTAGGAGCTGTAGGCAGGTTTACTGTCTTGAAGCTGCCTGTCTCCGACGTGTAGTTTAGGATGTCCCAGGTGTCGCCCACCACGGGCGAAAAACCAGCGGACAAATCCAGAGTGCCGCCCAAAGTAGCGGCGCCGGATACATCGAGCGCGTAATAATTGGTGCCCGCCGTCTTGCCATCGAGGCTAATTTTCAGAACCCCGGCAGAGCCCTGCGTGTAGGTGCCCAGTGTGAGTTTACCGGCCGTGGTAGTAGTGGCATTCAGAGTGAGCGAGCCATCATTGGTAAAGGCGCCGAGTGAAGCGCTCGCATCGGTGAAACTCATCTTCCCATCGTTCATGGTGGTGCCGGAAATCGCGAAGGTGAGCGCGGCAGTTCCAGTCTTGTCGGCAACCATGCTGCCCGTGGTGCCGGTCGCCAAAGACACAGCAGTCAGCGAGCCGCCATCGAGATCGTAGATTCCTGTGGCACTCTCACCGATTTGAAGATCTCCGTCGGTGGAGGTCTTGCTGCTAATTGTGTTAGCGCCAGTTTTTTGGGTGAATGTATTGACGCTGGTATCACCACTGAGACCCGTACCGATGACTTCCGCGTAGGCTTTGAGCGTGCCGCCATTCATGGTGTATGTACCTTGCCCGTAATAACCTACAAAGAGGGTGTCGTTTGTTGCTATGGAATTCGTGGAACCGGTAGCCTGAGTGAAGGTCCCGACGCTATTCAAACCCTCGCCAATGTATTCAGTTCCCGCGCTGAGCATCCCTGCACTAAGGTTGTAAGAACCTGTGCCGGTTTCTCCGACGTACACCGTTCCTGTCTCGGTATATTTAATTCCGTTGCTGGTCAGGGTGAAAATTGTGTCCACGGTACCGCCGGTCTGAACAAACGCCCCGGTACTTCCGCCAGAACTGTCCTCACCAAGGACTAGGTTGCCGGCTTTCAGCGTCCCTTTAGACAGGTTGTAGGTTCCACTCCCGCCGCTGATACCGATCACCAGCTCCAAGTTTGTATTCGTGCCCCCAGTTTGCTTGAATACGCCTTCGGAATCTGCTCCTTCTCCGAGAATTTCGTCGCTGCAGCACACGGTTAAAGTTCCGCCGGATAAATTGTAAATGCCTGAAGCAGGAAAGCCGGTGCCTCCGCTTCCTACTTCAAGGTCAACGGCATAATTGGTGCCGCCCGACTGATTGAAAACTCCGTAGCCTTCAAAACCGATGTTTTCATCGGAACCCTGTCCTGTCGTATAACTGGTTATCGATCCGCCGATGAGATTGTAGGTCCCTGTAGGATTCTTACCCGCGCCCCCTTGATTGCCTACATACAGTAACCCCGTCTGATTTGTTCCAGCGTTCTGTGTGAAGGTTCCAATTCCGTTTACGTAGGAACTACTGCTGGATTCATAAACATGGTTGCCGATGTATTCGTCGTATGCCGAAACGTACGCGCTCGTGGTAGTTCCACCGGTTTTCCCGAGTGTGTAGCTACCCGTACCGGCATAGCCGACGTACATGGTGAGGATGCTGGGACCGTCGGCCTTAGAAATTTCACCGTTATGTCCGCCGGTTTGAACGAAGGAACCTACGCTACCCGGGTTGTCGCCAATGTATTCGTAAGTTGGATAGTTCGCGCCAAACGTGCCGCCGGAAAGATTGTATGTGCCGGTGCCGGTGTATCCGAGATACAAATATCCCGGTACTCCACCGGCAGCTCCCATATTATTTGTGCCGCCGCTCTGATTGAACGTGCCTTTGCTGCCTTTGTTGTAACCGATATATTCGTATCCGGGAAATTCGTAGTTTGTGCCGTTGATAGTAGTGGCGCCGCCGACTTGAAGTGTCCCGAGCGTAAGGTTGTAAGTTCCGGCACCCTTGTATCCGACGTAAAGGGCGCTGTCCGGCTGCGTTCCGACGGTCTGGTCTGTCGCCAGTCCTTCGACAATCGTTGCCGTACCGCCCGTCTGGGTGAAAGTGCCGCCGCTATCGAGCAGCACCACCGGTGCCTTCAACGTGCCGGACATCAGGTTGTACTTCGCCGCAGTTCCCAAAACGTCCAGGGCGCCCACAGTACCTTCTTCGTTGACGATAGTGGTACAGTCATTCGCTCCCGCGCCTGTGCAGTATATGTGAACGGCCGAGCCGTAAGGATTGCTTTGCAAAGTGTTTATCGAAGTTCCGCTTTGATTCATGATCCCATTGATGGTCTCAAAGCCCGCAGTAAGGGTTCCGCCCGAGAGGTCATAAGTGCCTGTTGTGCTGACTTCGAAGGTGGACGGGAAGCCCCACTCGTCAAACGTGTTCATGTTCGGATTCTCTTTGTCAGTAAAGCCTACGCTGATGATGTCCTCGTTTACGACGTTTATATTCCCGCTGCTCTGGGTGACCGTTTTTCCGCTGGTGACGTCGTCATTGTTGTCGAAGGTGATTATTTCGCTGCCTGCAGAACCGCTGCACTCAATCACTGGCGCGCTGGGGCAGAAAGCGCCGTCGAAGGTGCAAATCGGTTTCGCACCGACGACTTTGCAACTGCCAGAGGAAGCGTTTTGAGCCTGAGCCAGGCACGGAGCTATGATGGCGCAAAGAAATAAAATCAAGTGAGATTTGAATTTCATGGAATGCCCCCTTTTCGCCTCTTGTTATTCCCCTCACTCTCTATAGCGGCATCCGAGGCCGAAAACTGCCATGCAACTCAGGAATAGGCATCGTGAGAAGCGAGGTTGGATCCGTTGGTCGTTATGTTGACCTAACTCCTCAGTTGCATCCGAGAGTATGCGCGACGCTGGAAGGCAAGTACGCGCAGACGTAGAGTCTGGCCATCTCCGCGGCCGACGCAGACGGCTCGCGCGATGCGCCACTTCCATCCCGCGAAAAGGAACGCGTGGCGACCATAATATTGTTGTGAATTTCGCCGCCTGCGCTCCCGGACCCCGACCCATGCATCTCGCCACTGCTCGCGCCACGTGCAATCGCTTCCGTGCCGCACGATGGCGATCCCGGCAGTCGAGTTCCAAAACAAGCAGATCGCGAAAGAATCGCTACAGGCTGTTGCGGACCGGCCGAGGAAGCCCTCTCGATTAACCGTCTCGATACGCCCCTCGCCGGAGACCCGCTCGCCGCGCCCTGAGTTCCAGACCGAACGGCGGCGCCGCTGTCCAGCGTCGAGCGAGCAGTCCTTCGCGCCACAGCTGAACACGTAGTGATCGCTCATCGGAGCTGTGGGCAGATTTACGGTTTTGAAGCTGCCTGTTTCCGACGTGTAGTTCAATATGTCCCACACATCGCCCACCACCGGCGTGAAGCCGGTCGTCAAATCCAGAGTGCCTCCCAAAGTAGCGGCGCCGGATACATCGAGCGCGTAATAATTGGTGCCCGCCGTCTTGCCATCGAGGCTAATTTTCAGAACCCCGGCAGAGCCCTGCGTGTAGGTGCCCAGCGTGAGCTTACCGGCCGTGGTAGTAGTGGCATTCAGAGTGAGCGAACCATCATTGGTAAAGGCGCCGAGTGAAGCGCTCGCGTCGGTGAAACTCATCTTTCCATCGTTCATGGTGGTGCCGGAAATCTTGAAAGTGAGCGCAGCAGTTCCAGTCTTGTCGGCAACCATGCTGCCGGTGGTGTTGACCGCTAGAGACACAGCAGTCAGCGAGCCGCCATCGAGATTGTAGGTTCCCGTGGCGACATCGCCTATTTCGAGGTTCCCGTTAGTGCTGGTCGAGGCAGTAATCGCATTCGTGCCGCCTTTTTCAGTGAACGTGCCGTTTCCACTATTGATGCCGTTACCTCCGCCAACTACTTCCTGGGAGGCTTTGAGCGTCCCGCCATTCATGGTGTATGTACCTTTGCCGCCATAACCGACGTAGAGGGAGTCATTGGCTGCCATCGAATTCGTCGAACCAGCGCCTTGAGTAAATGTCCCGGTGGTACCCATGCCCTCCGCAACATACTCGTTTCCTGCGTTGAGGGTGCCTGCGGTGAGGGCATAAGAACCTTTGCCAGTCTGCGCGACGGTCAGCGTTCCTGTCTCCGAGAATCCATCCAGGGTGAAGATCATGTCCACGGTTCCACCGCTCTGAACGAATGCTGCCGAGATGCTGCCGCTACCTTCTCCAAGAACCAGATCGCCAACTTTGAGCGTACCCTTCGACAAACTGTACGTTCCGTCCCCGCTATTTCCGACTACGATCGATAGCGTGGTGTTTGTCCCACCAGTTTGGTTGAAAGCATTGGCCTTGTCTGTTCCTTGGCCGATAACTTCGTTGCTGCAGCACACGGTCAAAGCTCCGGTGCCAGACAAGTTATAGATACCCAGCCCGGGAGAAGTAGTGTTCCCGTCTCCCAAAACGAGGTCCTCCGCGTTGTTCGTTCCGCCAGATTGATTGAAGACTCCGTATCCTTCAAAGCCGATGTATTCGCTTGCACCTTCTCCTGTCGTATCACTGGTCACGGTCCCGCCGACGAGGTTGTATGTCCCTATACGAGTCGTGCCTACTCCGCCCTGATACCCCACGTAGAGTTCCTCCACTTGGTTTGTTCCGGCGTTCTGGGTGAACGTCCCGATGCCGTTGACGTAGGCGTCGGTTGTAAAATCGTAGTTCTGACTGCCGATATATTCGTCAAAGGCTGAGAGAGTTGCGCTGGTAGTAGTTCCACCGGTCTTGCCCAGGGTGTACTTGCCCGTGCCGGTGTAGCCCACATATAGGGTGAGAATGGAGGGATTGCCGCTCTTAATTACGCCGTTCTGGCCGGCCGTTTGATCGAAGGTGCCTACGCTTCCCGGGTTGTACCCGATATATTCGTAGGAAGGATAGTTGGGTGCGAGCGTGCCGCCGGAAAGGTTGTAGTTGCCCGTACCGCTGTACCCGACATACAGATCGCCAGGCTCGCCACCGGTCGAGCCCAGGATATTTGTGCCGCCGCTCTGATTGAATGTGCCGGTGCTGCCTTTGTTGTAACCGATGTATTCGTATCCGGGGAATTGTTCGGCTGTGCCTTTGATGGTGGTGGCGCCACCGACCTGCAGAACAACAGACGGGGATCCGGAAAGGTTATAAGTTCCCGCCCCGTTGTAACCAACATAAAGACCACTTTTCGGTTGCGTGGTCAGGTTCTGGTCTTCCACTTGTCCTTCGACGACGTTTGACACACCTCCGGTCTGCGTGAATGTGCCGCCAGAATCCAGCAGCAAAGTCGGCGCGTTTAGCGTGCCGGACTCGAGGTTGTAATGCGCGCCCGTGCCTACCACATTCAACTGCCCGACGGTGCCTTGCTCTTCATCGATCGTCGTACAGTTACTGGATCCCAATCCCATGCAATGAATGTAAACGGCCGAACCGTAAGGATTGCTTTGCGCAGTGTTTGTGGTGGTTCCGCTCTGGTTCATGATCCCGTTGATGGTCTCAAATCCGGCTGTGAGCGTTCCGCCGGAGAGATTATACGTGCCGGTGGAGGTGACGTTGAAGGTAGCAGGGTAAAACCACCCATCGAATAAGTCGTCATTCGGCTCGCTGATGTTAGTAACGCCGACGCTGATTCCATCTTGCCCTGTAACGGTGGTGTTGCCGCTGGTCTGATTTACCACTCCATTGGTGACCTTATCCGCGTTGACGTAGGTGATTAATGTCGATACGTCCCCAGTCTGGCATGCAACCTCGGTAGTCGTAGGACAGTAAGAAGTGTCAAACAGACAGATAGGTGGCGTGCCAATTACCTTACAGTTGCTACTTTTGCTCGTCTGGGCGTTTACCAGGCACGGAAGTACGATCGCGCACAGAACTAAGAGTAAACTGGCTTTGAATTTCATGGTTCCCCCAGTAGGCTTCGCGCTATCCCCTCACTCTCTATAGCGGAATCCGCGGCACAAAACTGTCATCCAGATTGGGCGTCTGTGCCAATATCAAATTTACGAGGGTGAAAACAATTACGGAACTTGCCTGTGGAGGTGGGAGTTGTTATGCAACGGTCAGGGCCTTGCCTGCCAAGGCTTGGCGCAAAAAAGTTGGCGTAACCATACCGTAATGCCCTGTCTGATGGTCAAGATGGAGAAAGGCTGCCTGGCCTCGTGGCATTTTCACATCGTAATTAGCTCGTTGGGCTGTGGCCGAAACTAAGATGGAGATCTGTGTAGTGTCGATTTGGTTGGAAATTCGAGGATTCGGTTTGCAGTCTAAACCAAATAATAGTGTTCGCGCAGCTCGGAGCCGGACGCCTGATTCCGGCGGCAATGTTCGCAGGTATTCTCGCCAAGGAGCTCGTAAACGTGGTGCACGGCTTTGAGCGTGGCGGAAAAAACTTGTTTCTCTTCGTAAAAAACGCGGTCAGCGGGCAGCCAGTCTCGAAAGCGCAGATTTTCCATCACGCTGGCAAATCCATGGCGAACGCCGCAAAGCAGCACAGTTACTCCCTGCGATTCCATTTGGTGTAGAAAATGATCGAAATGCTCCATGGAAACCATGTCGGGATTGCGCGTGTGTTTCATTCGCAGAATGACGAAGCGAATTTTTTCGTCTTCTGTACGCTTCCTCAACTTATCGAATAGACGGTCCAGCTCCGGGGCTGCTCCGAAAAACAACTCGCCATCCAAGTCATAAAGAAGCATGGAAGTACAAACCGGATCGTCGGGCACCCGATCGCGAACAACGCGGTCGTTGGCAACCGTCAATTCCGAAAAGCTCAGAACCGCAGCGCGCGGAATAAACAAAAGGATGGAGATCGCCACGCCGATCAATATGGAAAACTCAACGCTGATGAATATTGCGGAGAAAGCGGTGACCATCACCAGCAGTCTGTCAAAACGCGAAGCGCGCATCGCATACTTCAGTCGCTTCCAATCGACCAGTCTTGCCGCAGTGATTACCAGCAGACCAGCCAAAGCAGCTTTGGGAATGTAGCGCGCGTATGGCGCCATCGCGACGACCACTAGCGCGACGGTCCCCGCCGCGAATATGCCCGACATGCGGCTTACCGCTCCGGCCTGGAAGTTGATTGCTGAACGCGTCAAAGACCCTGACCCCGGCAAGCATTGAAAGAAGCCGCCGGTTAAGTTGGCCAAGCCTTCCGCCATACATTGGCGGTTGTAATCGAGCTTCTGGCGCGTGGTATGCGCGATGGATTTCGCAATCGAGAGCGCTTCTAGCAGCCCCAGGAACGCGATGGCCAGGGCGCTGCCGGACATCTGTTTGACCCACCAAAATTGTATCTGCGGAAGATGCGGCGTGGGCAAATTGCGCGGGATGCTGGCCACCGTTGTTATAATTGTTTTGCCGTCGATGCCTGGCTTCGACCAGCCAAACCACGCGGCAATACCTGTGACGATCAGCAGAGTCACCAGCATGTCGAATTGCGGCAGACGATATTTGCGCACCAGGTATCTGAGCGCAACGGCCAGCACGATAGTGGACAGTCCAATTCCAAATGCGGGCGGATTTATGTGGCCGTCACGCAGCGTCATCCAAATGCGGTAAAGAACGTGCTGCAATCCGGTGCCGCGGTCCTGCATTCCGGTCAGGTTGCCAATTTGCGTGAGCGCAACCAGCGTACCGGCGCCGGCCATGAATCCAATTACCACGGATTCGGAAATGTAGCGCGTCAAGTCGCCCAATTTGAACACTGCGATCAGAATCTGTATGCAGCCGATCATGATTCCGAGCAGAAACATGGCTTGGTACGCTTCCATGTGCGAGCCGGTGCTGAAAAATGCGAGGGCGCTGAAAACGACGAGCGAGATGGCGTTGGTAGGGCCGTTAATCAGGTGGGAAGAAGAGCCGAAAATAGAAGCGACTAGCGTGATGACGATCGCGGAGTAAAGGCCGAAGCGCGGGTCAACTCCTGCAATCAGGGCATAGGCCATGGCCTGGGGCAGGGAAATGGCCGCTACGGTCACGCCCGCCAGCAGGTCTTTGCGCGCTTTGTCGGATGAGTAGTCTAGCCTCATGTTAACTGTAAACCGCTTACCGCGACTAAGACCACTAAGTCTAGCGACTTAGTCGACATTTGTCCTGCACGAATTATGCCGTAATTGATTTATGGAGGAGGCGCCAGTTTTGGCTCGTAGTATTTTGATAACAAATAGGTTACTAGAATCTGAGGGGCGTGTCGTTGGGCAGTGAGTGTGCGTAATCAGCTTCTACGGGCAACAGAGTGCCTAATTTTTGCATGTAAATGCCCGAACTGGCCCACCACGAGGAACCCTACCCCCTGCAACTCCGACTATCACACTTCGGGTTCGTTGATGTCAGCGGGCACATTTTCAAATGGCTGGAAGGCATATGCTCCCATCGCCTGTTCCTTCAACGGCAACGGAATTGTAACCTTGAACCACCAAGACGATAACAACAAGCAAATTAGATAAATTTGCCGACATTTCAGGTGTCAGTTCGAGAGAAACAGGATTTTCAGATTGGCGGAATTGGACAATTGTTTAGTTGCATCCAAATTGTGACAAGTAACGCGCGATAGCGTCGAGAACAATTCCTTTGGTGAGGGCTGCCGAAGAATCTGCGTCCGGACCGCGGCCATCGACGGGAGAAGTGAGAAAGTTCATCATCCAGTTCCGTAATTTTTATGGTAGTATTCACCGCACGTGTACGGGACATCCCCGCCCCGGCTCGAGAAACGGATTAAGCTCATTAGCCCACATTCTAGAACTACATTCGGTAGCGCTCTGGCCGAATCTCCGGGAGGAGTCATGAATCGTTTTCGATCGGTCGCTATTCTTGCGCTAGCTGTGGTTTCACTTGCGGGGCTGTCCGCCTGCCTCAGCGGCGGCAACTCTTCGGGGACTGGGCCGACGATCACGACGACGATGATTCCCGCGACTGCAACCGCTGGTGTGGCTTATGCCGGCGCGACGATCAGCTCTACTGGCGGAACTCCCCCGCTCTCATACTCTATTTCTAGCGGTCAGTTGCCTGTGCACATGACCTTATCGACTGCGGGCAAGATCGCGGGGACGCCACAGGCCGCCGGGACTTTCATGTTTGTGGTGCAAGTGCAGGACTCCCATAACCCTCCTCGCACTGCTGTCTCGCCACAATTTACGATAACCGTTAGCAACCCGGCGCCGCCGTCTATTACGTGTCCTGGAACCCTGTCGGGCACCACCTGCCAGCTTCCCGCCGTTGCTGTGTTAGGGAACACGGTTAACGCCACCTTCACAGCGACCGGAACAGGACCATTTTCATGGTCCGAGGTAGGGGCTCCGACGAGTTTAATGATGGTTCCAACGACGGGGGTGCTCACAGGCGAGGCTACTCAGCCAGGAGCAAACCAGCCGTTTACGGTTACCGTCAGGGATGTTGCCGGGCAAACCGCCAACCTCAATTGCACGATCACGATTCCGGCCGCTACCCAGCAATTGACCATCAGTTTTTCAGGAATGCCACCGAATGGAACCGTCGGGACGCCGTATGGTGGTTATACGGTCACTGCAAGCGGAGGATTGCAGCCCTACTTCTGGGCGTTGACTGGGAACCCTCCACCAGGTTTGTCGGTAACAAACGGCGTTATCAGCGGTACGCCGACACTAGCGTCCACGACACCGTACACTTTCCAGATCGAGACCGGGGATTCTCAAAACCCTCAGAAGACAGCCTTCGCGCCTCCGGGTAACACGATGTTCAGTGTCACCATTACCTCCAATATAGTTGTTGGTATTACTAACCCGTTTACCGAAATCGATGTCAACGCGACACCTGTGCAATTAAATGCCACCGTTTCAGGCGACGTTTCTCCAACGAATGGTGTCACTTGGACTCTTCAGTCCGGCACTCCTCTTACAGATTGCTCAGGAGCGTCCAAGTGCGGAACCATCACACCTTCGAGCACTAACGATCTGGCGGCGACCTACACGCCGCCAACGAGTCTGCCATCCGGCGCAAATTTAACACCGACGATCACGGCTACGGCTGTGGATGATCCGAGCAAGTCTGCCAGTTTCACGTTCACCATTAATGCTGCTGGTGCGGCGGCATGTGCTACCGGGCGTGAATCGGCGATGAATGGATCGTTTGCGTATTTGATGAAGGGGTTTGATGCGAACGGTGCAGTGGCTATTGCGGGCAGCTTCCACGCGGACGGGACCGGAAAGATTACCGGCGGAGTGGAGGACATCAACCGTGCGGGGACAGGACCGCAGACGAATCTCGCGATTGATCCTAGCAGCAGTTCGTACACGCTGGGCGCGGACGGCCGCGGATGCATGACCGTTGCGACGGCAGCGGGACTGCAGACGTTCCGTTACTCGGTGGCCGCATTTAGCAACGGCGCGCCGACGGCAGGAAACATCATCGAGTTCGACGATAAGACTGGCGAGGGAACCCGCGGGTCGGGAATACTGCGCGCTCAGGATGCGTCGTCGTTCTCAAACGAGAAGTTTACGAGCGGCTACGCATTCGGCCTGTCGGGATTTGGGGCCGCGGGAGAACACGTTGCGTTGGCCGGGACGCTCACGGCTGACGGCAAAGGAAACATAGTTGGCGGCAACTTCGATCGCAACGATGCGGGTACCTTGACCGCGAACAGTTCGAAACTCGTTGGAACTTACAGTATTCCAGCGGGATCGACGACCGGGCGCGGCACGTTCAACGCTACGCTCAACGGCACGCCGTTTACGTTTGCGGCCTACGTGGTGAATAGCGGCGAAGTGATTCTCGCGGGAATGGACCAGGTTAGCGCGACGAATCAAATCACCAGTGGAGAAGCTCTGGCGTCAGCGGGGCCGTTTAACAATGGCACGCTGGCCGGAAGTCACATCCTGCGCGAGACCGCTATGAGCCGGTCGGGAAGCAATCCGGGAACGCGAGCAATGATTGGAGCGCTCGCGTTTGACGCCAAGAATGCGGGCGGCGTGACTGGAACTTTGTTCAACGACGAAGCAGGCGTGAGCAGCACCACGAACATCCTGCACGGTGCGGCCACCTACTCAGTCGATGCGGGCACAGGCCGAATCACGTTAACTGGCGTGGGTGCCGACTCGCCGGTGGGCTACGTCGTCCATGGAGCAAGTGGAGTGACAGCTTTCCTGGTGGGCACCGATAGTGGTGCGGCAGATGGAGCTTTGGAATTCCAGTCTGCCGCGAATGCGAGCTTTAAAACTTCGACGTTCTCCGGAGCCTACTCATTCGGAACGGATGAGAATGTGGACTACTCGACTACAAACGAATCGCACTCGGGAACCTTTGCGAAATCGAGCAACGCGGCCGTTAGTGGCGAGAGCGACCAGAGCCAGCCGCGCGCGAATGGTTTGGTTGCAAACCAGCCCTTCTCGAATGTCTTCGTTTTCAATGCTGAAGGAATTGGAACGAGCGGGAAGAATCCGGCCGTTACGAATGGAACGCGGATCTTCTTCATCGACGAGGAAAATGAGAGTACTCATCCGCGGGTGACGATTGCGGAAAAACAGTAAGGTTAGGCCCACGGCCTGATTTGACGAAAGGGAACTTCTGCGGAAGTTCCCTTTGTATTGGAGATGCTTTCCGCCACCCGCGAAGGCGTGCCGACGAAGAATTTGCGTGCCCTCAGATTGATGTGGGGACATGCCTTCAATAGATCGACTACAGGACACAGACTAAGCCGCGTGATTCTGCGCTGTGAGGTCAAAGCTCATTACCACCCAGCTTGACACCTCCGTTCGACATTCCTATACTCCACGACACCACGAGATTCCCGGGGGTTCCAATGTTGAAATATTCGCTGACCTTTTTCTTAGTAGTAGCTTCCACAACCTTCGCCTTCGCACAGGATTCCGGAAGGATTCACCAACCCACGCTTACTCCGCAAACCAGCGGCACGACGCAGCTACTAATTGCTGTAAGTCCGGTCAACGACCGAGTGGTCTGGGCCGCCGGAACTGGCGGCACGTTTGTAGTGACTACGGACGGCGGGAACACCTGGAAATCAGGTGTCGTGAAAGGAGCCCCAAGCGAAGGCCTGCAATTCAGGGACGTTCAGGGTGTCAGTGACAAAATTGCTTATCTAATGTCCATCGGGAACTTCACGCAAAATTTTCGCATCTACAAAACTATTGACGGTGGGGCGAGCTGGAAGATTGAGTTCCAGAATGAGAACGCGAATGCATTCTACGATTGCTTCGCGTTCTGGACGCCCGATCGCGGCGTAGCGCACAGCGATTCCGTGAACGGAGTATTCCCTGATATTCGCACCACGGATGGCACCACCTGGCAGTCCATTGCAGCGAATATGCCGCCGGCTTTGTCAGGCGAGGCCTCATTCGCCGCAAGCGGAACGTGCATCACAACGGAAGGAAAAGACAATGCCTGGATTGCCACCGGCGGCTCAACAATCGCGCGAATACTAGCCACTAGAGACGGCGGCAATACCTGGAACGCATACGACACTCCGCTGGTCAGCAATCCGAGCGCGGGCGGAATTTCTGTTGATTTCCGCGACGCGAAGCATGGCATCCTCGGCGGAGGCGACCTATCGTCCAACACCTCGGCTCAAGTCGCGACCTCCGATGACGGCGGCCAAAACTGGAACCTAACCAACACGCCTCCCGTAGATGGAGCAATATTTTGCCTAGCCTATGTCCGCGGAAACGACCACAACAGCTATGCCCTCGATGCCGAACGGTCTGATCAAAATGCGGACCACCGATATGACCGTGCTGTCGTGGTCACCTCTGAGGCCGAGCCTAATTACACCTCCGGCACCGGAGCCTGGACGCCCGACGAAGGGACTACGTGGTATCAACTACCGAACGTGAGCGGTTATTGGGCGGTCGCTTTTGCGAGTCCACATGCAGGCTGGTTCGTAGGTAATAATGGCCAGATCCTAAAGATCAGTTTCTAAAAGTAGCGCGCGCATCGACCGCATCTCGCAGAGGCGATGAGCTCGCGCTATCAGGAAACTAAATTTATTCACAATGCTTTCGTCGCACCAACCACGAAGAGGTATTAACTAGGTTAGTCGATTTCATGTCATTTTGTCTGCAATTCCTAATCAGGACTTAGCCGCGTGGTCGAGTGGCATGTTACGCGATTGCCTGTATCAAGTCGCTGGCGTACAATGCACGGCCTGTGCCAGATACTTCTCTCAAGGTTGGCCGCAACATTTCCCACTACAGCGTCCTGGAAAAATTGGGCGGGGGAGGCATGGGCGTTGTGTATAAAGCGAAAGACGCGCGCCTGGGCCGCAACGTCGCGCTGAAATTCCTTCCCGACGACATCTCCCACGACCCACAAGCGATCGAGCGATTCCGCCGCGAAGCGCGGGCTGCATCGGCGCTCAATCATCCGAACATCTGCACCATTCACGATATTGGAGAGTTCGAAGAGCGCCCGTTTATCGCCATGGAACTGCTGGAAGGAAAAACTCTGAAGCACCGCATCGAAGGGAGGCCGATCGAAATATCGGAGCTTCTCGAGATTGGAATTCAAATCGCGAACGGTCTGGATGCGGCGCACACAAAGGGCATCGTGCACCGCGACATCAAGCCCGCGAATATTTTTCTGGTGGAACGCGGACAAGCGAAAATTCTGGATTTTGGATTGGCGAAGCTGAGTTCCGTTCATCGGCCTGCCGCCGAATCGGTCGGCGCGACAGCGATGCGCACGGCTGCGGTGAATGTTCTTCACGAGGAGCATCTGACCAGTCCGGGGAGCTCGATGGGCACCGTCGCGTACATGTCACCGGAACAGGCGCGCGGCGAAGACTTGGACGCGCGCTCGGATTTGTTTTCGCTCGGGGTAGTGCTTTACGAGATGGCGACCGGGTCGGTTCCGTTTCCCGGCGCAACCACGGCAGTTATCTATGACGGAATCCTGCATTCCACGCCTGCGCCTCCGAAGAAACTCAACTCGCGCTTGCCCGCGGGGATAGACGTTGTTCTCGGCAAGACCCTCGAAAAAGACCCTGACCTGCGCTGCCAGACGGCTGCCGAACTTCGCGCCGATCTGAAGCGGCTTCAGCGTGACGTCGAATCCAGTCGGCGGCCGGCTGCGGAGAAGAGTGTTCCGGGTTCCGTGGCGCAGCCTGCCGCGGCCAAGCAAAAATCAGTTGCGGTGCTCTACTTTGAAAATCAGAGCGGCGCGAAAGAAGACGAATACTTTCGCGACGGGATTACGGAAGACATCGTCACGGAACTTTCCAAGATCGCGCAACTGGAAACCTTTCCGCGTTCGGAGATGCTGGCGTTCCGCGACAAGCCAGTCACGGCGCACCAGGTGAGCCAGCAGCTCGGCGCCGGTTACGTGCTGGAAGGTTCGATCCGGCGCGCGGGCAATCGCGTACGCATCACCGCACAACTGGTGGAAGCGTCCACCAGGCATCCGGTGTGGGCGGAGCGTTACGACCGGCAACTCGAAGACGTGTTCGCGATTCAGGAGGAGATCGCGCGGAGTATCGCGCAGGCGCTGCGCATCACTCTCACGCCGCAAGAAGAAAAAACGATCTCGCGCAAACCCACGGAAAATCCCTTGGCGTACGATTATTTTCTGCGCGGCCGCAGCTACGCGAGGCGGCTGGATCTGGATTTCTCTTTGCAAATGTTCGAACATGCCATCAAGCTGGACCCGAATTTCGCTCTGGCACATGCCGGGTTGGCCACTGCTTGCGGGATGATCTATCAGTTCCGCGAAGAAAATTCACGCTGGATCGAAAAGGGCCTGGCCGCTTGCGACCGTGCAATCGCGCTCGAACCTGGTCTGGCCGAAGTGCTGGCCGCTCGCGCTTGGATTCTCTCCGGCCAGAAAAGATACGACGAGGCTATCCAGTTCGCGAAGCGAGCCATTGAGTGCAAGTCGGACTGCGAGGGCGCCTACACGGTTCTGGCTCGAACCTATTTTTCCTCTGGGCGGTTCCAGGAAGTTGCCGACATAGTCGATCGTGCCCTGCAAGCCAGCGGAGACGACTACAACGTTTACATTCCTATTACGAATGCTCTGAAATCGCTGGGCAAACAGGATCAAGCGAGGATGCTGCTGGAGCGGGGAATTCTTGCGCTCGAGAAACAGCTGGATACGGTTCCTGAAGACGTTCGCGCGCGGATGCTGCTCGCCGGCTACTATGCGGCCACTGGCAGGAGCGAAGAGTCAGTACGGCAATTGCAAACCGCAGTGGCCCTGCGGCCGCGCGATTCGAACGTCCTTTACAATGCTGCCTGCACTTACGCCCTACTACAGGGGCCCAAGGAAGCTCTCGATATGTTGAAGGCTGCAAAAGAGGCGGGCTGGGGCAACCTGGATTGGGCGAAACGCGATCCGGATTTAATTTCCTTGCGCGACGATCCTGAATTCCAAAAACTGGTCGGCCGCGACGAACCGCCGGCGTCCTAGGAAATGCTTCTTCAATCACTTTTAGCGTGCAATGTCCCAACGCCAGGATTTAAACCCTCTAGGAAAGAATCCACTTGGACGGTTATCCGACTCTTATCGGGCATTGACTTCTAAGCGTGCGGGTTGGAGGCAGGCGTGGCGGCTGGCCTGTTTCAGACCTCCAAACCGACACCGACTACTTCCTCCACGACAGTTAGCCTAGTCAGCCCGTCCTAGTACACCGGCCTGTCTCCGGGCGCCACCCGCAGGAGAACTTCCCGATATATGCAACAGATTGCGCAGTTTCGTCCGTAGGCCTGCGGTCCCCATTGATCCTGCCGGGCTTATGTTAAATTGCGTTTGGCTGCGAAATTGCGCGCAAGACATTCAGGCCCCAAAAGCTTGCCAAGCAGGAACGCAGAAAATGGGAGACTATATGCGAAAAATGTCGATGTTTGTCCTTCTAATCGTTGCTCTCTTGCTGGCAACCGCGCCCGCCAAAGCGGGCTCCAAGACCGTCGTGACGTTTGACGACTTGACCGGTCAGGCTCTGGTACCCAACGGTTACGGCGGAATTAACTGGAATGGCAACTGGACTTACTATGGGTTTTCCCAAGCGCCTTTCACCCCGGAATCGGCCCCAAACCGTGTCTACGACGTATCCGACGGCGGTAATTCCTTTAACTTTGTGACTCCCCAGGTGTTCGACGGCGCCTATTTTGCTGGCTTTTCCTTCGCTACGGTGACGTTTGAGCTCTTCAATGGAGCCACTTTGGTTGCTACTTCGGGTACTCTTGCTCCGAGCGGCACACCGACCTTTCTCGCATCCGGATACTCCGGTCTCGTTACAAGTGTTGAAGTCGTCTCGCCGGATCCAGATGAATTCGTGATGGACAACGTCACATACGGAACGGGCACGAGCGCGACACCGGAGCCGAGCACATTCCTTCTTTTCGGCACAGGCTTGCTTGGCTCTCTGGGAATGCTCCGGCGAAAGCTCGTAAGTTAGGCGCCAGCCCACAGCTCGTATTCATCGCGACGTAGGCGCTGGCTTTGCCGTATCGCCGCCGTAAACGCGTCCAGACCTCCGCACTTAGTCTTGCCTCAGTTTCTCGATTATTTTCTGATCTGCCGCACGCTCCACTTCGGCCACGACTGTTCGCTGGGTGTTTGATCATATTTCTTGAATATGTTCTCGTCTCAATCGTAATGAAGTTGGTTCTCCCACCCGTCTTTCGAAGGAAACTGGTCCAGGTACTGTCGCAGTCACCTGATCTCGGCGGTCGAGCTCGGCTGTTTGGATATCCTCTCTTCTTTCCTTCTTCTTTGCTCCTTTTTTTCTTTCTTCCTGACTTTCTCAGTTTTTCACAGAGAAATTTCGCTCCAGGATGGCCTAGGAACGACGATCGCCAACTCCCTCGACCCCTAGCATCCCCGGTTTTGTGGAGAGCTCTTCACTCTAGGCCACGGCACGCATCTCTTTGTGGCTATTGTGCAGTAGCTCGTACACCTCTCCATTCACCCACAACCGATGCAGCAGTACCGCTAGCTTTCTCGCCACCGCAACCACAGCGGCTCGACACGGGTTCCAGCTCGCCATAAGGTGCTCAAACGGAGCCACCATGAAAAAACGCGGCGTGCTTGTTGCCCTTGCCGGAACCATCGTTCTGTCCTCAACTGCACTGCTCTTCGGGGGAATGACAGCAACGCCGCAAGCAAATGAAACCATCTGGCCGACCAAAGACTGGGGGACCGCCAGCCCTGCCAGCGTCGGGCTGGATGAGCAGGTTCTCCTCAGGTTGGATAAAGACCGTCCGAGTAACCCGTTACACAAGACCAGGCAATGAAACCTAGTTGGGCGTCAGATAACCGCGGACGGCTGCGAAGTTTAGGCTGGTACCGAAAATCCCTTCAACCGTTGACCCAGCCAGAATGATGGGTCCATTTTGAAACTGAAACTCCACGGTAGCTCCATTGTTGAGCGTCTGCCAGCCTTCCTCAATGAGATCACCGCCAGGGGGCGTCCATTTGAGCTGAAAAAATGTGGATGTCGTCGATCCTGTTCCGTACGTAACAAGCTCAATATCCGTAACCACGAAGTTCATTCCGCTCGGCACTTTCCACGACTTGATATCCACAATTCCTGATGTTGGGAGAAACACGCAAAGGCCGGTTCCGGACGTGCAAAACAAGTTAACGTTGTGAGTCACGGATTTATTTACATCCAAAGTCGGTACCGGCTCCGTCGTGGTGTTCACCACACGCACCAGTGTATCGGCGACAGCGTGGGCCGTGCGGGGACCGATCATCTCACCTACCACGACTAGGAGCCCGGCACAGAAAACTATCGCTAACGTCTTTGCAATTCGCGTCATGACTCTTCTCCTTTGTCGAAAGTTGGATCTCGCGATTCCCAAGACCCAGCAGCAGCAACGCTACGGGAGTAGGCGTTTCCGCTCCTGCCTAATCTCGCACGATGCCATCGCCGGAAGTTTGCGTCAGGGAATGCGTCGAGGTCAATGCACGCCATCTGACTTTCGGGTGAAAATTAGGTGAAGACATAAGTACATGGAGTATGACGGGTTATATCGAGGAATGATTTTTGATGGGCTGATTCCCGATTAGTCGTGCCAGCTCAACCGGTCGATGCAACACCATCCAATATACTGATTCGACAATGCTTCCCCGGGAGAGCGATCTGTTTGGCTGTACTCGGTCAATACCTAGCCAGGGTAGTCTTCCCGCTGATCTAACCCTAGCGAGCGATTTAGCCTTTGTTTTCAATGCAAGCTGGCTTCGACCTGAGTGTTGCGTCGACCCATTGAGACCACCTTAGACATTGGGAAAATGCAAAACGAACCGACCTATAATCTTAAGAATCAGCACTATAAAAAAAGGATTCTGCGAATTAAGTCCTGCGAAGTCGAAGAATCGGATCTCGGTGTGTGCTGAGCGGGGAACTACGAATGTGCCCGCGCCGATCCCCCGAACGGCGCTGGCACATCTCTTCCAACAATTGCTAGTCGCGCCCAATGGTGTGACCAACGCTGGAAGGCAGATATCCCGCCACCACCACCACCCCGCCGACTCGGGTTTGCACCACTTCGCATTATGAGAGGAAGATAAAAGCCGGCCTTCTCAACGCGCGATACGCTCACGCCCAGGGAATGAGAAATCGTACAGTTGCTGGCGGAAGGCATGGGCAGCAAAGAAGTAGCGTCCTCTCTTTACATCAGCGTGAAAACCGCCGAGACGCATCGTGCGAACATAATGCGCAAGCTGCAGCTGCATACAGTGAGTGAATTGGTACGCTATGCCATTCGTAACCGAATCATCGAGCCGTAGGTAGGCCGCAAGAGTTTTCCTCTTTTTGCTGCGTAAACGCCGCAGGACCGCCAGAGCGGGAGGCGAAATGGATCGAATCGCGCAGGCGGTTTTCAAAGCAGAGCACGTGATTAGATCGATACAGCACTGCGACAGATCTCGCAACGCTCCGTTAACTTTCTGTCTCGGGGTGTTTCCAGATCGCTATCAGCGTCAGAACCGTGGCAAAAGCCACGAGCAAACCAATTGCTCTCCGTTGAGTATTTGGATTCTCCATATTCTTCTCCTAGGAACGCATTGACGCATCGGAAATATCTTCTCGACGTTCGTGCGTCGATACTTTGTCGTTACCTAGTCACGCGCTCGACTACGAGTCCTCTTTCTTGCGAGTAAATCAGGTACTCACCAGGCGCAATCCCCTCCAGCCGATTTACTCGCACGCGCGCTTCTTCAATTTCCGGCACGGAGGTGATCCAAACAGGGTTGCCATTTCGAAGTCTTTTAAAAATATCGAAATTCATTTCCATGGAAACCTCCGAAAAGTTAGGTGTATTTCTTCGATGCATACGTGCAACAGGGGGCACAATGGAGGCCAGGCTGCGCACTGAATTAATGAACATAGAATCAATTATTTAGGAGAGACCTACACTGTTCTACCGAGGAAATTTCTTCGCCTCGCAGGCCCATCTGGGGTACCAGGTTACTTTCCGCATCGCCTGCCACTTCATGGTCCATCGGAGACCAGGAATTCAACTCCAGAACAGCCCTGAGGACGTGCGGAGAAACACGAAATTAGATGCGATTCATGTGACCATGTGCGACTAGCAGCTTGTTGAAGTATTTGGTTTTCGAAGCTTTTTCGTTCTCAGTTTTGAGTTTTCGCTGAGTTGTAAGGGACTGCTTTGGGTTTTTCTATCTACCGAGCCGGCTCGTCGAAGCCACGTGTCACGTTCTGGCCATCAGGGTTCGCAATCGGCACAAGTTGTAGGCGGCTCCGGTGAAGATAAACAGCCACCCCACCTTCTCGATTCCTCTCAACTTCACCTTCTTTAGCATCCCAACCATCTTCATCCACCCGAACGATTGCTCCACTCGTTTTCTCTTCCGCTGACTCACCTCATACCCCGCATGCCGCGTGGTCCGCTCGTCCACCGCGCTCCGGCGCTTCGTGGTGTTCTGCGCCACGTGCGGGGTGATGTTCATCCCGCGCAGTTCTCGCACGAATTCTCGCGTGTCGTAATTCTTGTCTCCTCCTAACGTCACTCGCTTTCCCGGCGGGAGCGCCTCGGCCATCAGCAGCGCAGCATCTCGCTCCGCTCTTCCGTTCGCCTCGGTCAGAAAGGTCTCCACCAATAGGCCGTTACGATTCTCCATCATTACATGTCCCATGTAGCTCAGCTTCGCCTCGCTGCCGCGGGACTTCGTCCACAACCGGGCCTCGGGATCCGTGCTCGATTCATGCGTCTGGTTCTTTCGCTTTTCCCCTTTGAAGTCGACCTCTCCTCCCGCTCCAGCGGGCTTCCCACTCCCATCCTTTGGTCGGAAACTCTTCTGGCTGGCCCACGCCTCAATCAGCGTTCCGTCCACCGTGAAATGTTCATCCGACATGAACGGCCTCGCTCTCTCCAGCACCCGCGCGAAAAAGGACGCCGCGATCTCCTCGTTCAGCAATCTCTCCCGGTTCTTGCTGTACACCGCGTGATTCCACACCGCCTCGTCCATCTCCATTCCCACGAACCACCGGAACAGTAGGTTGTACTGCAATTGCTCGATCAGCATTCGTTCGCTGCGGACCGAATAGAAGATCTGCAACAGCAGCGACCGAAACAGCCGCTCCGGCGCTATCGATGGCCGCCCCACGTCGGAGTACAATTTCGCAAACTGCGGCGACATTTCCTTCAGGATCTCATCCACCATCTTGCGGATCGGCCGCAGCGGATGGTCCGCCGGGACTCTCTTCTCCGGCGAAACGTAACTGAACATTCCTTCCTGCTGGTTATCGTCTCCGCGCATTCGCTCGCCTCCTTGACCTTCTTTGTTTCAGACGAGTTTTTTCAATTAAAGTTGCAGAACAAATGGGTTTTTCAACAAGCTGCTAGACACGAAATAGCGAATACCAAAGTCGATTAATTCCCAAATTTGACGACGAGATCCTCTCTCCGCTGGGAGGGAAGAGTTGTAGTTACGAGTGATGGCTGTACGTTTAATCCGGTTTGGAATGTGATTCCCGCGTGCGGGCGGCCGTGCTTTCGCGAGGGCTGAGCTTTGGAAGCGTCAACGCGAGTAGCTTTGTGGGGTTTAGATATGCTCCATTCCACCTTACGCCCATGTGCAGATGCGGCCCAGTGACACGCCCTGTTTGGCCGGAGAGTCCCAGGCGATCACCCTTCGCGAGCTTGTCACCTATCTTCGTGTCTATTTTCGAGAGGTGCATATAGATGGTGAAGAAGCGCAGGCCGTGATCAACGATTACGCATTTGCCTTCGTAGAACAATTCGCTCGCCAGTACGACGGTCCCTGCGTTGGACGCTACAATCGGCGTACCCTCGGGCACAGGAAAATCTGTGCCGCGATGCGTGCTGCTTAACTCTTCGTTGAAAATATGTGTCATGCCAAATGTGTCGGTGGGCTTGATCTGCACCGGAGCGACAAAATCGCCGGACCACTGTGGCGTGGGAGTGAAATGCGCGAAGGCTTTCTCCTTGAGCTCTTGGTCCGCTGCAATTTTCTTTTGGCTTTCTGCGTCGGGCTCGACGAAGTTTTCGGGAACGTTGACGGGTCCGGTGCCAAAGTTGCCGCCTGCGATATCCACTTTCTTCAACGAGCGTGTTACTCTCCCTCCGGCCATAACTGTGCGAACCGATAAGTCGTACGTTCCAGGCTCGGTCTCCAAATCGGCGCCTGCCAGCGAATACCAGATTTTCGGATTGTCAGATTTGAAGAATGACAAATTCTTGCCGATCAACAGGCCCGTCACTCGAAGCGGGGCACGTTCGAGCTCCACGGTGATAAAAGCCGGGGAGCCCTGCCGTAAATCATTCGGCTGCCAAAAGACATTCTTAATTCCGTGGACAGGGGATTGCGAAAATATTGATAAAAGTGAACCGGACAGGATCATTAATGCAGGAATTATTTGGAAATGTTTCATGTGTCGCATGCCTGGTGCGTTGGGTGTTGTGTGCTGGGAAATAGCTTCGGCAATCGCATCGGCCGAGTCTCGTACCCCATCCGAACATAGCCAAACCTTGAAGAGCTGAACGTCGGGTATTCGCTGTAAATATCGAAGGGAATCGCTGAAGTGCGGCAAACCTGTCGTCGGGCCGGGGCTATGAATACAAAGGAGCAGCGCAGGGAAACGCGGTAGTGCGAGACCACTACGTCAGGAAGAGCTGAAGAATTTTGGAAAGGACAACGCGCATATCGGCTTCAGTGAAAGTTCCGGGGTAGCGCGACGTGCGGGCCAGCATGTGATCGCGAAGCATTCCTTCGACCGCTCCCATCAGCGCGGAGCGAAAAGCCTGCGGGTTAACTTCCGGCGACACATAACCCTGGGCGACTATTTCCTTAATCACTCCGTCAACCATTTTCACAAATTCCACGAAACCGGGAACGAGAACGACCATATGTCCGTCGCCGCGTATGCGCCGGCCTTCGAGCAGAAAAAGAGTGCGCATGGCGCGGTCCTTCTCCAGAAAGCCAAGGACCATTTCGATCAACACTTTCAGCTTTTCGCGCGGGTCCGGAATGCTGTCTGCTGCGAGGCGCACTGCCGGATTGATGTGCTCCCAGGCATTTTCGAAGACGGCCTGAAGAATCCCTTCCTTATCGACGAAATGTTTAATGAGCTGGGACTGGCTTGTTCCGGCGAGGCGGCAAATTGCGGCGGTGGTAGTTTTCTCGTAACCACTTTCTGCGAAAAGCGCTTTAGCCGATTCGCGCAAACGGTCGCGGCTGGAGGCAATTGCAGATGGTTTCAAGGTCGGCATCTAGAATTCCGCGTATCTAAACGACTAATATTAGAAGTACTGATACTACTCCAAGTTTGCGCAGAGAAGCAACCCTGCCGATAAGTCGTTCAGATCCAGGAAGGACAGTTCTGAAACCACCAATAAAAATCGGGTGATGCATGTATGGACAGGGCAGAGTTGCTTTGCGACTATGCGGCGTCGTAGCACTACTAGCGATGGTAGTGCTACTACAGACGCAGCGGCAAGCGCAACGCATCGGCCAGCAACACCCGGAGAAAGCCCTAGATGAAAACAACGCGTGGACTCTTTGACCCTATGCAAAATCCGTTCGGTGATTTCTTCGACATACCCGCAAAAGCGAGACCCCAGGAGCTCACCATGCGGGTTGGGCAGGCTGGTGTGGTAAGCCAGCCTGCAACCACATCCACGAAGTCGGTCGATCTACCCGCAATAGCCTGTGTATTGGGGGAAGGTGACCTGCGGGTTAGCAGGCTGGAACGAGCCAGCCTGCAAAATATTCGCGGGAAAAGGAGAATCAGAATGAACAGCAATCTCGTTTTAAAATTTCTTGTAACAATGGGCTGTTTGGCGATACTCGTAGCAGGTATTTCGCCCAGCGCCCAGGGCCAGAGTTGGGTTTCGACCGCCACCAAAGCTTATCCAATAAAATACACGCCGAAGATCACGCTGATTGGCGCGCTGCCCGCGAACACTTCCATGCACATTGCAGTCGGCTTGCAGGAGCAGAATGCGTCCCAAGTTCAGCCAACACTGAAACGCATGATTACGCCGGGCGATTCACTTTATGGGACATCGCTCACAGTGGATCAGTTCGCGGCGGAGTTTGGCGCGACGAGCGCGCAGGTGCAGGCGGTAACAAGTTATCTTAGCAATTTTGGATTTCAGAATATTGCGGTGGCGCCGAATAACCTGGTGGTGGAAGCGGATGGAACGGCTGCGGATGTGGAAGCGGCGTTCAACACTTCGCTGTCTCAATATTCTCGGAACGGAACCACAGTTTTTGCGAACACTACGGATGTGCAAGTTCCCAGCTCGTTACAAGGCATCGTGATCGCGGTGCTGGGCGCGAACAACGTCGTAGGATTGCACACGGCCATGACCAAACTCTCCACTGGACCACAAACATTTACCGATCCTTGCACTCCTCCTTCGTGCCCGACGCCTGATCCATCGAACGAATCCTTCACGGCGCAGCAATACCAAATTGCTTATGACGCGGCGTGCCCTTCAGACAATGCTAAATGCGCGGCCTACAAGTTCCCAACAGGATCTACGACCGCGGTGGGCATCATCTCGGAAGGCGATCTTACTCAAGTGGTAAAAGATTTGCGAACGTATGAGAAGACCTATGCCCTGCCACAAGTTCCGGTAACCATCGTGAATGCAGGCATAGCCAGTGCAGACACAAGCGGCCAGGATGAGTGGGATCTCGATTCGCAAACTTCCACGGGAATCGCGCAGCAAGTTTCGCACCTCTACTTCTACGTGGCCACTTCGCTCACCGATTCGGACATCGCGCTGGCTATCAATAAGGCTGTGACGAGCAACAACGTGCGCGCGTTCAATATGTCGTTCGGCGAGTGCGAATTTTCTCCGTATCTCGACGGCGCAATGCTTGTCGATGACGAAGTCTTTGGCGAAGCGGCGCTGCAGGGAATAACGCCGTTCGCCTCGGCCGACGATCAAGGCTCGGCTTGTCCTGTAGTGGGAACAAATGGCGTGCCTCTATCGGGGCCGCCGGACACGTCTTATCCGGCGTCCTCACCGTACGTGATCGCAGTAGGTGGAACAAATCTCTTCACCAACGCGGACTACACCTACGATTTCGAAGTCGCCTGGGAAGCCAGCGGCGGCGGCATCAGTTATTTCGAGACGCCTCCATTCTGGCAGAGCTACACGGGGTCAGGTACCGTAGCGATCGTACCCAGTGCGGAAGTGAACAGTCAGTCAGGTTGCCCACAAGGATGCAGAGGTGTGCCGGACGTTTCGATGTGCGCTGGCGGAACTGAGCTGGCGATCTGCGCGGCGAACATTTTCGTCGACGGCACCGCAACCCTCGTTGGAGGAACCAGCCTGTCTTCTCCGCTGGCGATGGGATCGTGGGCCCGTATCGAAAGCGCGCATAAAGGCAAGCTCGGTTTCGCCGGGCCGTTGATCTATCAACTTGCCAATGGCGCGCCGGTGCTCACCAGTCCCTACTTCAATGACGTTCTTACCGGAGGCAACGGATTGTTTACCGCGCTTCCCGGATATGATTACGTCACGGGATTGGGCTCGTTCGACATCCTTAAAGTGAGCAACACAATTCCGTCAACTTATCCGCAGTAAGGGTTATTTTACTTGCATGGCGTGAGGCGCTGTGGAATTTATTTTTTCCGCGGCGCCTCGGCCATTCAAGCCGCTCTTAAGTCCGTGCAGCATAGGCATCTTTTTCACGTGGGAGCACAGCAGTGGGATAATGCCCGCCTGCGCTCACCGCGCAGCGGTGTTGTCTTAAGCTGTGATTCGTTCTAGATCCGGTGGGGTCATGCTCCTCCAGAGCTCTAGATCTGTTTTCCCTTTACCTCCGTATAAGCCGAAATGCAATCATTTCTGATCGTAGCCCGGGGCCCAACAAACGGAATTGGGAACTCACTTCGATTCGTAGTTCTTGTATTCTGTCGATGTCATGGGCTTGTATTCGACCGCCTGGGCAATAGTTCATGGTTAACACAAACGTTTGCTTTGAAGAACGGCACGTTCGTTTAACATTCCCAATCCGTTGCTGAAAATACAAAACGTACTGGTCTATGTTCATGAGAACCAGGATGATGACAACAACAGATGGTTTGAATTTGCGACATTTCGAGCGTCAATTCGAGAGAAAAAGGGTTTTCGGATTGGCGGAGTGGAGGGAACTGCGATGTGCCAGCGCCGATTCCCCCGAACGGCGCTGGCACATCTCTACCAACAATTGCTAGTTGCAACCCATGGTGTGGCCAACGCTGGAAGGCAGATACGCGCAAACGTAGAGCCTTGCCACCGCTGAAGCGGACGCAGATGTTTCGTGCGACGCGCCGCCACGCTCCGACGAAATCGAGCGAGTTGCAACCATCACATTGTTGTGGGCTGAGTTGAGCTCTGTATGAGCGGAGGCGACTTCGTGCAGGTCGCCGCCGTGTGAAACGGTAGCCGCCGACGGTTTATCGCCGCACGCGGAACCGATCATGCGTGTGGCGAAACAAGTTACGCGCGAGAGAATTGCAGTTGGCTCGTGGGTTCCAGCAGTTGAAGCGCCTGCTAGCGAACCTCTGGACACGGCCTTCGCTGGGGAACCGGTTACCGTGCCTGCCTCTGCTGCGCCCGGCGTCTTTTCTAGTGTGAGAGTACAATCCGTCGCGCCACAGTTGAAAACGTATGTGTCGCCGGTCGGGGCTGTCGGCAAGATTACATCCGAAAAGCTGCCGGTCTCCGAGGCATAATTCAAGACATCCCAAGTATCCCCGACCACTGGTTTAAAGGCGGAGTTCAGAACGAAGTCGATGGTACCGCCCAACGCAGCCGCGCCCGAAACATTGAGTACGTCATACTTTGTGCCAGCCACTATGCCGTCGAGATCAATGTTCAAAACTCCGGTGCCGCTTTCAGCATAAGTGCCGGTGATGTCGATGGTCCCGAGGAGTTTTACAGCGTTTCCGGGATTTAGCGTTCCATCGGTGAGGTCCACAGGGCCGATCAACGTGCCTTCGGTGCCGGTCGTGGTAAGTGCGTCGCCGTAGAGGAAGCCGCCCTGGATATTGATGCCTCCCGAAGCGGATAGCACGCCGTCTACGGTGGTAGTCCCGCCGGTTTGCGTATAAACGCCGGGTCCGCCAATGATCAACTCGGTCTTGCCGGTTCCGCTGGAGATTTCCACATTCACGATCCCGGCGTTGGTGAGGCTTCCGGTGTTAGTGAAGACACGGTCGGTGGTAAGTAACAGGCTGCCAGAGGCGCCGTTGGTTGCGAAGTTTGCCAAAGCATTGTTGCCGCTCTGATCGATGAGAGGCGAAACGGTCGTGTCCACGCCCGCGAGTGTGATCTTCGCGTCATTGGTCACGATGTCGTTCGCGAAGCCTTCATTGTTGAATTGGATTTGCCCTGTAGTTGTCAGCGTATAGTTGCCGCCGGTCAAGGTACCGTTTGTGTTGTTGAAGTTTGTGAGGCCGCCGCTGGCGTTGAACAAACCCTTCGCGCCGGCAGCAAGCGTTCCGGTATTCGTGAAAGAATTCGCGTCGGTAAAGGTTCCACCATTGACCGTAAAAGTTCCCTTGTTGTCGTCGAAGCCGGCCAAGGCGTTCGCGCTGGTTGTGCTGTTCAGGATTTTCGGAGTGGTTCCCGTCAGCGTGATAATGGCGTTATTTACGACGATGTCGGCGCCTGGGAATTCCAGTGTGCCAGTCACATTGTAGGTTCCGACAGCCAGGGTGTTGGTGGTGCTGTTGAAGTTGGCGAGGCCGGTACTGAAGTCCAGCGTGCCGCCGCTTCCCACTGTGAGGATGCCATCATTTGTGAACTCGTTTGCGTCCGTGAACTTTTGAGTGGTTACCGAGAAGCTGCCCTTGGTTCCGTTGGTGGCGAAGTTCGCCAGAGCATTGGTGCTGGTAGTACTGTTGAGAATCTCACCGGTCGCGCTGGTCAAACTAATCGTTGCGTCGTTAGTCACGATCCCCGTGGATCCTGCTGCGAATTCAATTGTACCAGTCGCATTGTAGGTGCCGCCGGTAAGCGTCCCGCTGTTGAAATTGGTGAGACCGCCGCCGATTATGTCTATGGTGTTCTTCGCGGTCGCGGTCACAACACCATTCTTGGTACCGACATTATTTGTGAAGCCTGTGCTATTGGGGTCGATAACAAGAGTTCCACCAGCAGCGATGTTCGCCAAAATCGTGCCTTCGTTGATCAGCGCAATCTGACCGTCCCCGATATTTCCCTCGCCTTCAATCGTGCTGTCGTTGGTGAGCGTGCCGCTGCCAAAGATCAAGTTGTCTCCGTTGGCAGTCATGATTACTTTGCCGGTGCCTGCCAGTGTGACGTTTCCGTCGAGTGAGATTACGGTGTTGTTGCCACCGCTCTGCAGGTTGATAGTGCCGTTGTTCGTGATCGTCCCCACGCCAAAAGCGAGTCCCTCATTGTTAGGTATGTTCAAGGTGCTGCCGCTCGAAATCGTCAAGCCAGTGAGCGTCGGTAGGCTCCCGCTCCAGGTGTCCACGCTCTCGAAGATGCCGCCCGCGCTTGACGTAAGTGTCCCGCCGGTAATACTGACATTGTCCAGTTTGACGAGAGAACCAGTTCCGGTGGCCAGAATCGTTCCGCCAGTGTTGTTAATAGGGTCAGTGAGCAAATAAAGCGTCCCGCCAGCTGTAACCTCCATGGTCTTTGTGTTGGTCGTTCCGCCGTTGGGATTGATGGTTAGAGCGGTGGCCTGGTTGGCGTCGATGGTTCCGTTGTTGACGAGAGTCAGGTCGCCATTTCCGATATCTCCGCCACCCTGAATGGTCTCGCCGTTGGTGAACGTGCCGCCGCCCGTAATAATGTTATCTGCGCCGTTGGACATCGTGACTGTGCCGGTACCGCTCAGAGTGGTGCTTCCAGCGATCACCAGTTCAGTGTTATTGCCCGTACTTTGGAGGTTAATGGTGCCGTTGTTGGTGATGGTTCCCGCGCCAAAAGCGAGGCCGTCATTGTTGGGAATGTCCAAGGTGCTGCCGCTCGAAATCGTCAAGCCAGTGAGCGTCGGTAGGCTCCCGCTCCAGGTGTCCACGCTCTCGAAGATGCCGCCCGAACTTGACGTTAGAGTCCCGCCGCTAATGCTGACGGCGTCCAGTGTGACCACGGAACCGGTTCCGGTAGCCAGAATCGTTCCGCCATTGTTGTTAATAGTGTAATCGAGTAGATGCAGCGTGCCGCCAGCCGTAGCCTCCATGGTGTTTGTATTGGTCGTTCCGCCGTTGGGATTGATGGTTAGAGCGGTGGCCTGGTTGGCGTCGATGGTTCCGTTGTTGACGAGAGTCAGGTCGCCATTTCCGATATCTCCGCCACCCTGAATGGTCTCGCCGTTGGTGAACGTGCCGCCGCCCGTAATAATGTTATCTGCGCCGTTGGACATCGTGACCGTGCCGGTACCGCTCAGAGTGGTGCTTCCAGCGATCACCAGTTCAGTGTTATTGCCCGTACTTTGGAGGTTAATGGTGCCGTTGTTGGTGATGGTTCCCGCGCCAAAAGCGAGGCCGTCATTGTTGGGAATGTCCAAAGTGCTGCCGCTCGAAATCGTCACGCCAGTTAGCGTCGGTAGGGAGCTGCTCCAGACGTTTATGCTCTCGATTACGCCGCCCGAGCTGGAGGTCAAAGTGCCGCCCGTAATACTGACGGCGTTCAGCTCGACGGTGGAAGCAGTGGGGGTCATCCCGCCGCTGGTACCGGTGGCCAGAATCGTTCCGCCCGTATTCGTGACCGTATTCTCCAATTGCAACACTCCGCCGGCCGTGGCTTCCAATAATCCCGTGTTCGTTGTTGACCCGGTCGTGGTTGACGAGTCGAAGGGATTGATCGTCAGAGTTCCGCCCGAGGCATCTACAATTCCGCTCGTCTGGTTGACGAAAAGCATGCCGGTGCTGTTGCCGATCTCGCCCGCGCCGGAAATTGTATTGTTAACATTCGTCAACGTCAGCCCAGAGGTTCCGACAGAGATAGAATTGTCTGTGTTGCCCGACATGGTGACGTTACCGCTGCCCGTCAACGTCACGTTTCCGCCGGTTATCACCAGTTGGGTGTTATTGCCGCTGCTTTGGAGGTTGATGGTTCCTTTATTGGTGATGGTTCCCGCGCCAAAGGCGAGGCCGTCATTGTTGGGAATGTCCAAGGTGCTGCCGCTTGAAATCGTCACGCCAGTTAGAGTCGGTATGCTACCGCTCCAGACGTTCACGCTCTCGATCACGCCGCCAGAGCTGGAAGTCAAAGTGCCGCCGGTAATGCTGACACTGTTCAGCTCCACTGTGCTTCCCGTGGCCTCAATAAGCCCCGATCCGTTCGCAATGGTGGAACCGCTTAATTCCAGAGTTGCGCCGGAAGTTGCTTCCAGCGTTCCATTGTTCGTCGTTCCCCCATTGGGGTTGATTTGCAGGGCGGTGGTGGACAAATTAGCATTGACAGTGCCGTTGTTGACGAGCGTGAGGTCGCTATTACCTATTGTTCCCGCGCCCCGGATGGTTTCGCCATTGGTAAGCGTGCCGCCGCCTGTAATGATGTTGTTCGCGTTGTTACCCATCGTGACTGTGCCAGTACCGCTGAGAGTGGTGCTTCCGGCGATCACGAGTTCGGTGTTATTGCCCGTGCCCTGCAGGTTAATGGCGCCGTTGTTGGTGATGGTTCCCGCGCCGAGAGCAAGACCGTCGTTGTTGGGAACGTTCACCGTGCTGCCGCTCGAAATAGTCACACTAGTCAGCGTCGGTAGGGAGCTGCTCCAGACGTTTATGCTCTCGATTACGCCGCCAGAGCTGGAAGTCAAAGTGCCGCCGGTAATGCTGACACTGTTCAACTCGACAGTAGAGTTAGTCCCCGTCGCTCGAATCAACCCTCCCGTATTTGCGACAGTGGAACCGCTGAGTTCCAGAACTCCTCCGGCAGTCGCTTCTAAGGTTCCCGTATTTGTCGTGCCGCCATTAGGATTGATTTGTAGCGTGCTGACAACGTTGGCATCAATGATGGCCGTTGAGCCCGAGTTGACTAGAGTAAGGTTATTGTCGCCTATGTTTCCCCCGCCTTGAATGGTCTGCTTGTTGGTAAACGTGCCGCCGCCGAGGATGATGTTGTCACTGATGTTCGACATCGTCACGGTGCCCGTGCCGCTGAGCGTTGTGGCCCCGTCGATAATCAATTCCGTGTTGTTGCCGTCTGAATTCAAGTTTAGAGCGCCATTGTTGAGAATGTTGCCGCCGCTCTGAATGGTCAACTGCGTGTTATTTCCGATGTTCAAAATGTCGGAGGCCAGATTAATATCCAGATTCAGAGTTGTGTCGCCGCTCGTAGCGGTAGTGTTCACCGTCGAACTCGCCACATTGATGCAGGCGTTCGAGGTGGCGCTTGGCACGCCCGAGGACCAATCGCCTGCGGTCTCCCAATTACCCGTGCCTCCTTTCCAACTGGTGGTGCCGGGGCACGACTGCGCGAAGGCCGAGTGTGGGCACAGCGCCAGCGCAAACAGCGCAATCAGCAAAATACGGGCAGCAAGTTTTTTGCTTGCAGCATAATTCTTTACGGCAAAAGAAGATGCAGTCATGTCGTTTGCTCCAGATTTCGTGATTTGCGTTGCTTGGAAATTGGTTAAAGACGAATGCGGGTGCGGGCCACCGAGAATTAGGGTTAGCAAGCTGTTGCTATGATTGTAGAGAGTGGAAGAGAATTCCAGTGGTGACAGGTCGCGCCAGCCTTTGGCATAAAACAGCGCGCGGACCTTTCGCGAAGCAGAGAAATTCCTGCCTGCCCCTTGAGACTCGGACAAAAAGTTTCCCCCAACTTTTTGAGCGCATTCCCCCAGGAAGGACACGCGGTGGTTACTGAAGAGCAATCTTCCGGCCAGACAATATTTCAAGTTGTTAATCAACAAATTTTCATCCCTAACCCAAGCAATTAATTACATAAAGAATCGAACTATTGGCCGGTATCCGAATTTTTGAAGTGTGCAAAAACCTGCGCACATCCGGTAATCTTCTTCTTTGTTTCGCCCTGGGACTGCAACGTGCCAACGCCCGCCCCCTCGAACGAGCGTTGACACGTTTGGTTAAAAACTACGCCGGTAATAAACAAATGAATTGGCAGCGTTGATGCTTTGGATTCTTACGGACGTTTGCAAGTCATCTCCTCCGATTTCTTCAGTGTAGAGACTTGAAACTCCGACAAAGACAAATCCGGCAATAAATATCGGATGAAAATTCCTACAGAACTGTTCGGGTCGAAATAGCTGCTGGTGAAGCCGCGCTTTGTGCGATCGCCTAGCACGCGGGCGAGAGCCTCCGGCGAAACCACAAAAGATTCCCTGAGAGACGTTGACACACTGCTCCTCTTTAAAATTACTCGGACGCAGTCCCCCAGGATGGGTACTCGCGGAGAGCCTGACCTAGCAGAATCTCGGCGTCCGGCAACGAATGGTCGAAACCGGCCGCAAAGAAAATGTATAATCCGGTAACGGAAGCTCCTGGGGCAACCGGTAAACAAGGACAGTTCGGGACAAATCGGGATATGACCCCATCGGAAGGGAATCCAATCGCTAATCGGCGTCTGGATACCTGGAAAGAAATTGGCGCGTTCTTTGGACGCGATGAGCGCACCGTAAAGCGGTGGGAGGTTACGCGTGGATTGCCGGTGCATCGAGTGCCTGGCGGGGGACGAGCTAACGTCTACGCGAATACACATGAGCTTATTGAATGGCTGAAGGGTAAAAATGTAGCTGAAGATTCTGGCGCTACTAAAGTAACGGCTGCGAATGCGGAACTCGAAGCAAAACCAGAAGAGGAAGTAGGGGACGGAAACGCCCAAGATGCCGCCAAAGGCGGCCGACGGATTGGCGACCGGCGCGAGGCGACAGACAATTTAGGTGCGGCCTCGCAGTGGCAAAAGACGTTGTACGCGGTGGTTATCCTGGCCATTCTGGCGGTGGTCGGGGTCTTGATTGTTACGCGGCGGAATTCTTCGGCGCGGGCTGCACGGACGGCAACATCAGCCTCTTCTGTACCACACGTAGTTGACCCCGAAGCAAAACAGTTCTACATGAAGGGAATTTATTATTTTAATAAGCGGACACCCGAGACGCTGAATCAGGCAGTGGATTTCTTCACACAAGCGGTGGTGCGGGACCCGCAATATGCCGAAGCGTATGTGGGGTTGGCGGATTGTTACAATTTGCTTCGCGAGTATTCTGTGATGCCGGCCACCGAGGCGTATCCGCGCGCGCAGGCTGCAGCGGAACGCGCGATCGCGTTGGACGATTCGCTTTCCGGCGCGCATAGTTCGCTGGCCTTCGTGGATTTTTACTGGTCCTGGGACGTAGCGGGAGCGCAACGTGAATTTGAACGCGCTCTGGAGCTGGATCCCAAGTCGGTGCGCGCGCATCACTGGTACGCGACATTCCTGTTGGCTCTGGGACGCTTACCTGAATCGCTGCAAGAAATTGAGAGAGCACAGCAGCTCGATCCCATGTCCGCCTCCATACTTGCGGATAAAGGCTTGATTCTTTTCCACAACGGACAGAAGGAGCAAGCCATCGCTCTCTTGAAACAGATCGAAAGCACGGAACCAGATTTTCTTTCCCCACATAATTACCTGGCGATCATTTATTTCACGCAAGGCGATTACCGGCAATATCTGGTGGAGGCCAGGAAGGCCGCCACTTTGTTGCACGACGAGCGGCGGCTGGCTATCGTGGCCGCCAGTGAGAAGGGATTCGCCGGCGGCGGGCAGCGCGGCATGTTGAACGCAATGTTAAAACAGGAGATTAGCCTGCACGAAAAAGGTCAGGAATCGGCTTATAGCCTGGCGGGGACGTATGCGGCGCTGCTCCAGAGAAAAGAGGCTTTGGACAATCTCGAAAATTCCTATCAGAAGCGCGAGCCGGAGATCGTGTCGATTCGAATCGACCCGTGGCTCGACAATCTTCATAACGAGACTCGATACCGCGAGATACTAGCAAAAATCGGGCTGCCTCCCATCTAACAAGACCTGACGCGACGAAAAATCGAGCAAGACCGAGGCGCGGATTTCTTCCGAATTCAGGGATTTTCTTGCGAAGGAAATTGCGGTGCGTCAACGCCGCTGGGCTGGTAAGCGGCGTCAACGCATCAATTCAAGAAGCCAGGTTAGTTGCAATCCATCGCGTGCCAGGTACGCAAATGTAAAGCCTGTCCATCGCCGTGGCCGATGCAGACTGTCGAGCAAAGGGCTGGGCGCGCCAACGACTCTTCCCCCGAGGAGGCGTTGGCGCGTAACCAAGCAGCTGAATCATGCACTTTTCCCACCAGTTCTCAATTTATTCGCCCAAAATGCTAACTCATTGAACCCGTACGCTCTTGATTAAGCGGCGCGCTTTCAGCGGCACGCGAATATGCAACTCTTTGCACAATCACGCGAAATGAATCGCTTCAACTTCCAAATGAACGTGCGCAATGGAAATTTCCGACGTCATAAAAATTAACTCGAAAGAATTAGTCCGCTGACTGGCGACTAACCTCCGTTCGTTATCTGCAATGCACGTGCAAAATCGCGCGCAGTTCTGCTCGACTCTTTTTTGATTTCACTCGCGCGAAAAACTTTACGAGTGATTGGCGGGTTCGCCCAGGAAGGACCTGCCACAACGTTTCAAATCTAACCACAAGTTTCACGACTTATGATTACAGCTTTGTAAAAATTTTAGTGCTCCGCTTGCGCGATCAATTGAGCAACCTTGGAATCTTTGCCCACCGGCTCAACGAATATAATCGCGGTCGGAGTCAGGTACATCCGATCAGGCTCATGCAACTCCTTGCCGCGCTTTACCAGCACGTTCTTCGTTTCTTTGGTGTTGGGATCCGTCTGGCTGACGATGTAGAAAACGTCGGTCAAGACCGGATGATGGCTGCCGTAATCGTTCAAATGTCCGAAATACACGGAACCATTTGCCAACAGCACTGCCTGATATGGAGTCTCAAACTTCACGGATTCTTCGTGCCTGAAACATCCTGCGAGGGAAAACACTAGTACGGTTGTTAGTGCGATTAGAACTGAACGAACAGAGAGAGTGCGCTGCTTCTTCATTGTTGGAAATTCCTCGATGTAAAATCCATCCCGTCGACCACAGCGGAAGAATCCCGCTAAGGACGGGCAGGGTACCATTCTGCCCGCTTCCAGCGCAAGGCCATCATCATTATTGGGTGCACGACACCAGAATTCAGGGTGGAGTTTGATAAGGTGTGGTGGGGTTTTCTTTCTCTTTCTGACAGCGTATAATGTTGTCAGACAGGAGGCACCCGATGACCATTTCCTTAAAGGCTCTTCTCGAGAAACGCGAGCAACTCAAGGCCGGTCTGACTCAGATCAGCGATCTCCGTCGCGGCTCTCTCACTGCCCGATTCCGTAAGTGTGGCAAGCCGAACTGCCACTGTGCGCAGAAAGACTCCCCGGGACACGGGCCCTCCTACTCGCTGACTCATGCCAGCGGTGGGAAGACCATCACTCAAGTAATCCCTCAAGGACCGGCGGTAGATCGTACCCGGGCGCAGATTGCCGAATACCGCCGTTTTCGCAAGCTGGTGCAAGAACTGATCGCCGTTAGCGAACAGCTCTGCAATGCTCAGCTGCAGCAGCCGGAAGCGATGGTTGCAGAGGAGAGTAAAAAAAAACCTCTTCGCCGATCTATTGGCCACCGACGTCGTTCAGGAAATTGAGACGCTGCTCAACCGTCAGGCGGTGGAAGACCTGGATCTGGAAGCTCTGGAACTCGCTGTGCGACAACAGGCCTTGCAACTGGCGGGGGCCGCGATCGAGCAACGTCTCAACGCCGACACCAGCGATGAACAAGGCTCGCGAATTCGTTGTGGTTGTGGGCAGGAAGCGCGCTTGGTCGGACACCGGAGCAAGCAGGTGCACAGCGTACTCGGTCCCCTACAACTCGAGCGTGCCTACTATCACTGCTCTTCCTGTGGCCACGGCTTCTGTCCTCGCGATGAACACCTGGGTATAGAAAACACCTCGCTCTCTCCCGCCCTCACGCGCATGGTGGGCACCGTGGGTGCCCTGGTCAGCTTCCAGGAAGGCGGCGAGCTGTTGACCGAACTGGCCGGCGTGGCCGTAGATGCCAAGCAGGTGGAAAGAACGGCAGAAGCGCTGGGAAAAGAAATCGCCGAAGATGAACGCCTGCACAGCGAACCTCTGGATGCTCTTCCTCTGCCGCGGACCTTGTATCTCGGCATGGATGGAACTGGGATTCCTCTACGTGCCGAGGAACTGGTGGGCCGCACTGGCAAGCAGCCGGACGGATCCGCCAAGACCGGCGAGGTAAAACTTTGCACCATTTGGAGCGCGGAAGCACTCGACGAAGAAGGCACTGCGATCCGCGACGAAGGATCGGTCACCTATTCAGCGGCTTTGGAGAGTGCCTGTGCGCTGGATACCGCTGCGGCACGTTCTCCCTTCGCTCAGCGCGTCTGGAGAGAAGCTACGCGCCGCCGCTTCTGCCAAGCGTCTCGTACGGTCGTGCTCGCAGATGGGGCCCTGTGGATTTGGAATATCGCCGACGATCAGTTTCCGCATGCCACGCAGATCGTTGACCGCTATCACGCCAAGCAGCACTTGAGCGATCTCGGAAAAGCTCTATACGGCCTCACCGCCC
Source organism: uncultured Acidobacteriota bacterium (assembly GCA_963714785.1). Classification (GTDB taxonomy): domain Bacteria; phylum Acidobacteriota; class Terriglobia; order Acidiferrales; family UBA7541; genus Palsa-295. The sequence continues at coordinate 434,118 of CAVQQE010000006.1, read as the reverse complement.
CGCGGGCTGCTCAATGGGCAGAACGCCGCAAGGAAGAACTCGACACCGGAAGATTCCGGGCGCTACTTACCGCCATCCGACGCCAGGTCACTCGCTCCGATGCGGCTCGTCGCTGTCTCCATTATTTCCAGACCAACCGCGAGCGTATGCGCTATCCGGAGTTCCACGCCCAAGGCTTGTGCACTTCTACCGGCGTTGTAGAGGCCGGATGCAAAGTGGCCATCGGCACGCGCCTCAAACGCGCCGGTATGCACTGGACTAAGCTAGGCTCCAACGCCATCATTGCTCTCCGCTGTTCAAAACTCAGTGGTCGTTTTCAAGACTTCTGGGAGCGCAGATCAGAACGCAGGGCCGCATGATCCATCACTTTCTTGGCGTGCACCCATCATTATTTGTTATGCGAGATCAGTAGTGTCCCAACGTTATGCGAACAAAATCAATTGGTTATCGGAAACCGGTTGAATTTCGTCGCTGATCGTTTGTGCAAGTAGTTGATCCAGCGGGATTTTCTCGAACATGGTCAGGCTGAGGATCTGTAGGATTTCATACAGGCTGGCCGAGAGATGCAATCGCTTTTTGACGATGGCGACCAGAACGTAGACAGAGACGGCGATCCAGATTTGTGACCTGACCGCGTTCTCCGAAGTTCCGAAGAAAGCTTTGATTCGCAGATGCTGCTTGATCCATTTGAAGAAGAGCTCTACTTGCCAGCGGCAGCGGTATAGTTCGGTGATCGTAAATGCTGGCAAGACGAAGTTGTTGGTAAGAAAGATCAGGGTCTTGGCGGTTTCGGGGTCCTTGAAGCGAATGCGGCGCAGCGGTGCCTCGAAGCCTTGGTGCGAGTAGAAGCCAGTAAGGACGACACTTTGGTCACAGATCAACCCCGTCTTGCGATCGACCGGATGCGAGTAGCGGCGTTGGACCTTGAGGTTCGACTTGCCGCGGGTCACGAAGAAGCTGCCGGCTTGGTGAAAGCGATAGAGGCGCTCGAAGTCGAGGAAACCACGATCCATGATGTAGAAGGCGCCGGGCTCGGGCAGCAGTTGGTCGAGGATGTTGACCTCGTGCACCTTGCCCTCACTGATGTGAATGAAGGTAGGGATGTTGCCGCGCAGATCGAGCAGTGTATGCAGCTTGATGGCTGCCTTGGCCGTGCGGAATACCGCCCACGGAAATACCGACAGACACAGATCGATAGTCGTGGTGTCGAGCGCGTAGACGGTTTCTTGCAGATGGACGCCGAAGGACTCTTGCGCATACAACGGCCGGGCGATGCCGATCAGGCTCTGCGCAAAATCAGCATAGATGCGCCAGTCGCGCACAGCGTTGGCATTGGCCAGCGTATTACGAGCCACCGCCGAACGAATCCCGAGATGATAGAGCTTGGAATTTTGCGCGCGGAGACATACTTCGATGTCTCGAAGGCTCTCCCGAAAGGTCAACTGAGCGAACGCCATGCACAGGAATTGATCCAGGAACGAGAAGGACTTCACTTTGAACGCGCCTCGATAGCGGGCGACGCAACGACGAAAGGTGGTCAACGGAAGATGTTGCATCAGTTGCGCAAACACCAGCTTGCCTCGGTTCATCGATGCCCCCCACGAAGCTATGCTCCGCAGGGTCGCAGAACCGAGTTCAAATCGAGACCAAAAGAATTTGCCGCTTATGCATTTCTCATCAATAATTTACGGAAGGCAAGAGGCACAATGTTGGGACACTACTGATGCGAGATCGGGAATAGATGGACGTTCGTGCGTAGTTGACCCGCAACAGCGGATGCGGTAGACTTAGTTGGTACCTAGCACGCATAGGCTATGAAATCATCAGCCGCGACGAATTCCTGTCGCGGCTTTTTTTGTTTTATAGCTCTAGTTTTGTGGAATTGCTTCAGGGATCGGAGTAGCAAGTCGAGGTCTTTGCCAATCGTGCTGGCGGGTCTCCAACGAAAGCAGGTTGAAATGCAAGAGCATGTGGGTTTGGAGTGGACTCCCTTTATGGGGGACGAAAGATGGGAAAATCAACCGGGCCGCGCACGGCGAGCGGAAAAGCGCGGTCCAGTCGAAATGCAGCCAAGCATTGGATCGAATCGGGCAGAATTCTGCCGGAGGAACAAAAGGAAGCTGCAATTCTGCGCAGCGGACTTGCGGATGATTTCAATCCGGAAAGTACCATTGAGAACGAGATACTCGACGATATGACGGTGAATAGATTGATTAAACGCCGCATCGATATGGCATTCACGCGAGAATTTTCCAAAGCGGCCAACCAAAAAACAGCCGGGTCGAACGGAACTTATGGTGGCTTGTCAACGCAGTTCTGGCTCGGTGCTGTGGACGCCAAGTACGGATAGCGGGGCGAAGGCAGACTGGACGAGCGATTGCCCGCGGACGCGTGCATAGCGTTTTTGGAAGGACTAAAGCACAGAATCGGCGAGCGCGGATCAAAGCCCGAAGACTTGGCAACTTCGCCTGTATTACGGGACGCGACCCACCGAATGTCGCGGTGATTTACGCCGTGCTGCATCGGATACGGCGGACGCGCTCCAAAGAATCCAGCAAATCTTTAAATTCCTGGTTATTAGCGCTGCGATAGCGCAGAAGGGTGTCTAGGGTAGGCCAGTCTGGCTCTTGAAAAATCCGATGCAGTCTCGACCGCGTAGGCCTTCGCTTCAAGTTTCTGCCGGTTCCTTAAGACTTCGATTTCGGCATCGAGCGCCTCGAGAATATCCGTTCTCAACTCCTTGTCGTCAGCCGTCTCTTTCTGTCCGAGTTCGAGCTGATGCATCGCCAGAGCCTCCTGCTCGAGAACCATAAGAACTCGATCGTTAATACTACATAGATAGTATTAGAGAGCGATATCGAGGCTACCATTGTGCGGAACGAACTGATGTATGTAGCTTACATTCAATAAGGTGATAATGGGCCGAGGGCTCTTTCAAGTCGGAATTTGCACCCGAAATGACCGTTATGAACCTAGAGATGCCGGAAAAGAGCTGCTTTTGCGGTGCTTCAGAAATCCCTGTGGGCTGGTGGGGAGATAAGAGAGGGCCGCTTATGAGCGCGGCCCCCTCCGGCGTTTGCGCGAGGCTGCTATTTCGCTGGGATGTAGCTTAGGTCCGGACGGAATTCGATGAGTTCGCTGTAGGTGTCCTCGATCGAGCTGTTGAGTCTCTCGATCACCGACATCGCTTCTTGCTCACCGAAAGCGGCGCGGAGATCGTCGCGCAACGGCTTGACCGCGGGATCATCTTCCATCGAGGCCCAGTTGGCATGTTCAACGGTCAAGACGTAGGTGCCGCCGTGACCACCGTTGACCAAGCGGTACCAGGAATAGTGCGCCGTTGAGTTCATCTTCTGGCGTGCTTCCGCGGCGCGAGTGACGGCGCTGCGGAAATCGTCACCGTGTCCATAGCGCACGTAAAAGGTGATGACTTCGGTGTACTTGCCGTTCATGTCCGCGGGCGGGTTGCTCCATTTGGGCAAGAACTCGTAGTAGGAGGTGGTGAGTTTTTCAACCGAAGCTCCCACGAGGGCTTGATATTGCGCGAGGTCAGCAGCATCGGTGACCTTTGGCTTGTCCATATCGGCCCAATGCAAGCCCAGGCGTCCGACGATATAGGTGCCGGTGCGTTCGCCGGTGAGTGTTTCAAATACGTATAGACCTTGATCGTCATTCTGCTGTTTGTGCCAGGCGACCTTTTGCTTGCGGCCGTCTTCATACTGCTTCACCATGCCGTTTTTTGGCGTCTGAAATTCCAGAGCGGCGATGTTGCCTGGCTGACTTTGTGCTGATACCGAAAAGGCTGCGAGAAGTAACACACTGAGGGCTGTACTCAGTTTGAGCAATTTCACAATTTCCTCCTGGATTTTTGATAGAACGTGCGGGCCGAAAATCGAAACAGAGTAGCGCGCAAATGAGAGTAGTGTCAACTTAGAGTATTAAAGGAAGCGCAGTACGTTGACGGAAACAGAGTCGGGATGTAGACTCGCGGGCCTTAGCGATTCAAAATCAGGAGAAATGTTCGGGGCGAGATGCATGCGCAATATTGAGAACTTATGAGCGACTGGGAATACATACACGCGCATCCGGCGGAACTCTTAACGCGACTGCATCAATTTACGATTCTGAAACAGCAACCAGGCGGTGACGTCACGTTCTCAATTACGGTGAAGGAATTTGCCGTGCCCCCGCCGGGGCAGAGAATGCGGTTTTACGCCGAAGCGGACAAATCGGTGAATCAAAATACGACCCCATTCACGCCGTGTGGCTGGGGCGATTCGTTATTTTCGGCATTGGCCGGCTGCGTAAAGCTGATTCAGAATTTTCCTTATGAAGGCGAGGAGCGCGCAGCGTCATGATCGTACGCTTTACAAAACGAACTGTGCGGCCGGGCATTGGCGCGCTGGATATGAAAGGCAGCATACACGCCGGCGCGGAATGCTCACGTCTGGAGCAGGAAGTGGAGGAGATGATTGCAGCGAAAGAGACACGCGTGATTTTTGACATGGCCGGCGTAACACACATAGACAGTGCCGCCATCGGTGCTATTGTAAAGTGCTTCACTAAACTGAAGAGGGCCGGCGGATCTTTGCGGATCGCTGCCGCGCAACCCATGATCATCTACAGCCTGAAAATGACCCGGCTGGACACGCTGATAGAGATGTTTCCGACCGCCGAGGAAGCCGCAGCAGGATTCGACCCAGGCGCTGCCAACATTGGTTGATCAGTTAGATAATAGGAAAAAAATCTGACTCGTGGCAACTTTTGATTCGATTCGTGTTATATTGCCGCGGGGTCGTAGTTCTGGACACGAGTTCCAACTTGGCAATCGAAGGCGAAGCCGCGGAGCTATCTATTCGCTCACCCATTAGAAGCCCGCGATCGTTTCTTCGTTTTCAAGAAAATCCATTGGAGGAATCTATGAAATGGCGGTCTGGAGTTTTATTGGCAGTGGCTTTCGCTCTTTGTGTTTCTGTAGTTCCGCTTCACGCGCAAACATCCGATGTATCCACTAAAACCGCCAGTCGATCGTGGTACGACATGTCCCAGGAAGTGAGAGTTTCAGGTACGGTAAGCGTGGTGGAGAAAACTCCTGCCCGTGGGACTGAGGCGATAATAGGGTCTCACCTGATCGTGGAAACGTCTGCAGGCAAAGTAGACGCAAGTTTGGGAAGCTATGCTCTGAAAGGCAAGAGCCCACTTTCGCTTTCGAGCGGGCAGCAGGTTCAGATGCTCGGTGTGATGAAGACGATCAAAGGCCAGCAAGTATTTGTGGCTCGCGTCATTCAGGTGAACGGTCACCAATATACGATTCGCAACGAACACGGCTTTGCCCACGCTTCACTGGCGCATGGCCAAGCCAACTCCGGAACGAAGGGAGGGACGCTATGAATCGCAGAACTCTCTGGATCGTTCTACTTTCAGTCTGTGCAATGGCTGTAGCGGGTTGCGGCAGCGGTGGTCACCTCACGGTGACGATAACCACGGCCCCCACAACTTTGGCGGCCGGAACAAACAGCAACGTAGTCGCTACTGTAACGCATGATCCGGCAGCAGGTGGAGTGACTTGGAGCTGCACGCCCTCCGGCTCTTGCGGTTCATTCAATCCCACTATGACGCCCAGCGGAACTGCCAGCGTATATACGGCTCCGCCGGTGGCGCCGAGCGGAGGATCCGTAACCATTATTGCTACCTCAGTCACGAATACGGCTCGCAGTGCCTCCGCGCCGATAAGCATCACGGGCGTGGCGACGGCGAACTTCGTGTTCTACGCAGGCGGCGAGGATAGTAACGAGGGAAGTGGATACTCTATTGCCGGAGTTGTGGCTATCGCTCAGGATGGTTCTGGCGACGTTATCGCAGGAGAACAGGACTATAACGATGGCTTCGGAAACACATCTCCACAGCCTTCAGGTGACACAATTACGGGTGGGTCGTTGGTCATGGCAGCTGATGGCAGCGGAAATGCCATCCTGACCCTCACCACCAATAATGCGAACTTGCCAAACGGTGGCACCGAGGTTTTTGCCCTAGCCTTTGCGAACCCCAACCACGCGTCAATCGCGGAGTTCGACGGAACCGCGACGTCGCTTGGAAGTTATGACCTGCAAACGTCCACAGCCGCTCTGACGAACGCATCGTATGCCTTCGTTGCAAACGGTGCGGACCCAGACGGAGATCCAGTGTGCGATGGAGGCGTGTTCTCGGTGAGTTCTACCGGATTACTCACTGGCACCTACGACATAAACGATGACGGCGTGCCTTCTTTAAACAATAGCATCCCGGCTAACGTGACGGTGGGCGGGACTGACAACTTCGGTCGCGGAATGGGCGCTAGTTTGGTCGGCAATGGTGTTTCAATTAACTACTACGTGGTTGGTCCCGAGGTTACTCGGCTCATCAACGTAGACACCACGGACGAAGCCGTCGGCTCAGCTTACGGTCAAGGTGCCACGGCCGGAAGTTTCTCTAGTGGCTCCCTCGGACAGTCAGTATTTCAAATTGGGAACAGTTACGACTTCTACGGTGCCGTAGGTCAATTCACGACCAGCGCCGAAGAAGACGCGGCTAAGCCAAAGTCTGGCGCTCCAGTCCGCGAGCAGGCGTCCGCCTGTACTGGTACCGGTCTATGCTCGTTCGCTGGTGTTGGCGACTTGAATGACTTGGGCCACAGCGAAACACTACTCGCACAAAACATGAACGGCACCTACTCGATTGCCACGAATGGGTATGGCAGCATGAATTTCTTCGAGAGCTTTGACACCGTTGAAACTCTCGGGGTATATGCTGTGGATCCCACACTCAACATACTCGATCCGAACAACACCACTGACACCGCGGACTTAGGCGGAGCTCTTATTGCCGAGATGGACGCTAATCTTGTCGGTATCGGCTCCATAGTTCCGCAAACACCCGCTGACGTTTCCTTGACCACCTTCTCGGGCTTCTACGCTTTCGGAGGGCAGGGTGATACTAGCGAAGGCGACGAGTTCGACTTCGTCGGAACGGCAACGGTGACGCCCGGCGCAACTACGAGTACCTTTGTAGGAGAAGGTGCGCTTAGCGATCCTGCGAATGCTCTCGGTACCGGTGGCGTAGAGTCTTCCACTGCAACCTTCAACGCAACGGTAACTCCTGACCCTGTCAACGCGGGACGCTACACTCTCGGTCCGTTGACAGTGGCCTCCAGCGCCGCACCGCCTGACTTCGACACTTTGACCTTTGATACAGTCACTGCGTATCAGGCGAGCGGCGGGCAGCTGTATTGGCTCGAAGTGGATACAGATAGCTACTTCCTAGGGCCGATAGAGCAAGGCACGGCGCCGGCAGCTGGCGCAAGGAAGGCTCAGGCGAAATCAACCCTAAAGAAACACTAACCTCAACCGAATAGGCTGTGGCACGGCCGGGTTCAATCCGGCCGTGCCACAATTTTTTGTTCGCTGATCTAAAACTGCCGCGAAGATCTGTACTTCTGTGAACACGAGTTCTATCTTGATAATCAAGGGCGAAGTCGTGGACCGGATTCTTACTCGCTCGCCCACTAGAGTCCAGGATCGGTGTTCGTTCTCAAGAAAATTTGCGAGGAGGAATCTATGAAATGGCGGTCCAGAGTTTTGGCGGCATTGGCGTTAGCTCTCTGTATATCTGCTTTGCCGCTCTATGCGCAGACTTCAGCAGTAAAAGCGAAAACCATCGCACATCCCTGGTACGACATCAGCAGGGAAGTAACACTCACCGGCACGGTGACGAGCGTGGTCAAGAGCGCGACCCCAGAAATGAAGATGTTGGCTGGTTCTCACCTCATGATGCAAACAAAGACAGGCACGATTGATGCGAGTTTGGGCGGGTTCGCCATGCGGGGCAAAGGCGCTCTCTCCGTTAACCAAGGAGAGCGTGTTCAGGTAACCGGTGTAGTGAAAGTGGTGAAAGGCAAAGAAGTTCTTCTCACTCGCCTGGTTCAAGCCAACGGTCACCAATACGTGCTCCGCAATGAACATGGTTTCGTCATCGGTCACGCAGCGCATAGCGGCGCCGCGAAGTCGGAAGCGGAAGGAGGGCAGCTATGAATCGCAGAACCCTCTGGATCGTTCTTCTTTCGGTGTGTGCTTTGGGAGTTGCGGGTTGCGGGAGCAGTGGGCACCTTGCGGTTACTATGACGACAGCGCCGACGAGTCTGGCAGTCAACACAGGCGGCAATGTGGTCGCCACCGTAGTTCATGATCCGAACGCTGCCGGCGTGACCTGGTCTTGCACGCCGTCCGTTGCTTGCGGACAGTTTTCGTTCGCTCCCGACTCGACGTCGAGCGGAGGTACAGCTGTATTTACTGCGCCCCCTGCGATCCCGGTCGGCGGCCAAGTGACAATCACCGCCACTTCAATTACAAACACAGCACGCAGCGCGAGCGCGACCATAATGATTACGGCATCGTCCACGGCTACGAACAATTTCGTGTTTTACGCATCGGGCCAAGAAGCAACCGGAGACACGTATTCGGTCGCTGGAGTAGTCGCGATTTCTACCGATGGCAATAACACCATCATTGGTGGGGAACAGGACTACAACGATGGCATGGTAACTACATCTCCGCAGCCCTCGGGTGATTTCATCACCAGTGGCTCGCTCGTCTTCGCAGATGACGGTAGCGGGAATGCAATCCTGACCCTGGTCACGGACAATCCGAACGTCGGTGTTTCAGGGACAGAGACATTTGCGCTGTCCTATGCCAACGCAAACCACGCGCTGATTGTCCAGTTCGACGGAAGCGCCACTTCGTTCGGAAGCTTCGACCTTCAAACGTCGGCGGCTACGCCCGTCAGTGCGTCGTTCTCATTCACCGACACGGGCGCTGATAGCAGTGGTGCGCCAGTCGCAGACGGAGGCGTGTTTACTTTAGATAGTTCAAGCAATATCACCGGTTTCTTTGACTCCAACGATGCCGGAGCTCCGGTTCTTAATACTCCCATTCCGAGCGGAGTGTCGGCAGGGCCTACAGACTCTCTGGGTCGCGGAAATGTAATCGGTGGACTTGCTGGAGCGGTTTCAATTAATTACTACGTGGTTGGTCCCGAAGTGCTTCGGACCATCAACGTGGACGCCACCGATACGGCGGTCGGCTCAGCCTACGGTCAAGGAGCTACACCGGCGTTCTCTGCCGCGTCAATAGGGACTTCCGTGTTCAACGTTGGCAGCAGTCTCGGGTTATACGCGGCAGCAGGACAGTTCACAACTGACGGTAGCGCTAACTTTACCGGTGTAGCCGATGAAAACGAATCGGTTTTGGACACCGACCCCCCAGTGACAGGACCCATTGGCGGCACGTATGTAATGGCGAGCGATGGATACGGAGCCATGAACTTCACGACGGCTCTTAACTCCGTGACTACATTTGGGATATATGCCGTCGACCCAACCCTCAACATACTCGATCCCAATAACCCACTTCCTGCTGGTGAAGGAGGCGGAGCTCTTATTGCCGAAATGGACAGTCTTGTCGGCATCGGTGCTCTGATTCCGCAAACCGACACGGCGTTGGGTGACGTTACCTCGCCGGTTACTTTCGGTGCGCAGGGCCGCACTAACACCGATGGCGTCGGGGACGACGAGTTCGATTTCGTCGGAGAGGGACCCTTCAGTGGAGGCCTAAGCAATGCAACGGGTGTTCTCAGCGATCCGGTTGGTGCACTCACCGGGACGGCAGTCGAATCTACCAACGCTGTCTTCAACGCAAGCTTTGCCGCCGATGGTACCAACCCGGGGCGTTCCACCACAACGCTTGTAGTTTCCGCCAGCAATGGCACTGACTTCGGAACGGTGGACTTGGCGGTCACAGCCTACCAGGCGAATGCAGGCCAATTGTTCTGGATCGAAACAGACGACACCAGCTTCTTTAATGGATCGATCCAGGCCAACACGCCAGTTGACGATGGCGCCAGGCCGGCGAAACCACGGCCGAACGTCCAGAAAAAACGCTAACCTCAACCAAGTAGTTTTGTGGCACGGCCGGTTTTAATCCGGCCGTGTCACATTTTTTTGCTCGGTAATTCAGGTGTCGTGAAAGAGCTCACGCTCGGGATTACCGCACGATTTTTATGTCCAACATTTCCAGGGATGAACAAACGGTGCTATTTGTCTCTAGAGTCTTTGCGCATCCTGGTTTCGTTGGTTAAGTTGAGTAACTTCGGCCTTCCCTCCGGTAACCTCTAGCATCCACAGTGCGTCTATAAAGCGGACCTTACATACGGAGATGAGTGTTGAAATCACGATCCACCGTCGTCCTAGTTTCGAGCATCGCTACACTTCTGATCATTTATTGGGGAATTCGAGTTCGGAGCAACTTCCGTGGATCTGGCCGTGATCCCAAAGCCAACGATGCTTCTGTGCTTAGCTGGCCGTGGCCTAATCAGGCGTCAGCCAATAGTCAGATTACGGCGAGCAACCTAAGAGTCCTTACCTACCACAACGATCAGGAGCGCACAGGGCGAAACCTTGCGGAAAAAATCCTCACTCCTGGTGACGTTGATTACAAAAGCTTCGGCAAGCTTGGCTTTCTTTCCGTGGATGGATTGGTGGACGCCGAGCCTTTGTACGTATCCAACTTGATCGTGGCTGGCAATCCTCACAACGTCGTCTTCGTGGTTACTGAACATGATTCCGCATATGCCTTCGATGCGGACAGCTTGGCGCAACTTTGGCATGTGACCCTGCTGGGCGTGAATGAAGTTCCCAGTGACGATCGTGGATGTGGTCAAGTGAGCCCTGAAATCGGGATCACCTCCACTCCGGTCATCGCATTCAACAATAGAGGCCACGGAACAATATATTTAGTGGCTATGTCGAAGGATGACAACGGGAACTATTTTCAGCGCCTGCACGCCCTGGATATCACAACTGGCGCGGAAATTTCCGGGAGCCCGACAACGATTACAGCAACATTTCCGAATCTGGCGGGAGAGACAACGTTCGATCCAAAAATGTACAAAGAGCGCGCCTCTTTGTTATTTCTGAACAACAAAATCGTCACAAGTTGGGCTTCTCATTGTGATAACGGTGAATACACCGGCTGGATAATAGCCTACAACGCTTCGACGCTGAAGCAAGACGAAGTGCTGAATGTCACGCCCAATGGCAGCGATGGAGCGATTTGGATGTCAGGCGCAGGTCCAGCTGCCGATCCTCAGGGCAACATCTATTTATTGGATGGGAATGGCACATTTGACAACACGTTGAACTCTGACGGTTTTCCCATTAATGGAGATTTTGGCAACGGATTTTTGAAGCTGTCAGCGAGCGGCAACAAGCTGACCGTTGCCGATTATTTCAACATGCATAACACCCTCGCGGAATCTGATGCTGACGAAGATCTCGGTTCCGGCGGCGCGCTCGTCCTGCCCGATTTAAAGGATACGGCGGGCAATACCTGGCAGCTTGCCGTGGGAGCAGGAAAAGATGGCCATATTTACGTGGTGAATCGTAATTCGATGGGGAAGTTCAATACCAGGAATGACAAAGGTGTGTATCAGGAGCTGATTAAGGTGCTGGCGGGCGGAGTGTGGTCCATGCCGGCATACTTCAAGAGCACTGTTTATTTCGGCGCAGTGGGGGATACCTTGAAAGCGTTTCCCATCGTGAACGCCAAACTTGTGGCGCAACCAGCTTCGAAAACAGCCGCGAAATTCGCTTATCCGGGTACGACACCGAGTATTTCATCGAATGATGATTCCAACGGAATCGTTTGGGCCGTAGAGTCCCGGGGCAGCGATGCAGGTATCCTTCACGCCTACGATGCGAGTAATCTGGCCAATGAGTTGTACAACAGCAATCAAGCCGGTGAGCGCGACAACTTTTCAGACAACAAATACATCACGCCGATGATCGCCAACGGAAGAGTTTTCATCGGTACTCCCACAGGAGTCATGGTATTCGGATTGTTGCAGCAGCAGTAGCGAACAGACCTGAAAAATCCCCGCGAGCATCCCACAAAAGCAGCTTCGCTGCCATTACGAGTGTGCTAACCTGATTGCAATAATAACGGAGAGGTGTCCGAGCGGTTTAAGGAGCACGCTTGGAAAGCGTGTGTTGGGGAAACTCAACCGTGGGTTCGAATCCCACCCTCTCCGCCATACCTGCAAGTTGCTGATTTCCCTGCCTTTGAATTCGTAGTGTCTATCTGCACTTTTTGTGCCTGGCTCGCATACAACAGGCTGTACATACAAATGTATTGACAACCGCGCGCGAGGACTGTATTCTCTCCCAGCCGTGGCGAGTCATGCGATTTGAATGGGACGAACAGAAGAACCGGCAAAACCTTCACAAGCACGATGTTCACTTCGAAACGGCCGTTCTCGTTTTCGACGATCCCTACGCGATTACGCAGCGTGATGTCACTTTCGAGGATGAGGAACGTTGGATAACAGTCGGAGCCATAGGGCCGGGTTCGATTCTATTGGTCGTTCATACCTTTTATGAGGAACACGACAAAGAAATCATTCGTGTCATCTCGGCTCGCGCTGCCGAATCGCACGAAAGGAGAGCCTATGAGGAAGCTCACAAAGGAGCAGAAACGAGACATCCGAGCTATCGCCGCAAGAAGAGACGAGGACATTGATTTCTCGGACGCTCCGGCGGTTGTCGATTGGAGCGGAGCCGAAATTGGCAAGTTCTATCGACCAACGAAGAAGCCCGTTACGATGCGTCTTGATTCCGACGTCATCGCATGGCTCAAAGCAGATGGCCGCGGCTACCAGACCAAAGCGAACTGGCTTCTGCGGCAAGCTATGACTCATCTCAGTGAAGGAACGAGAACGGCGAGCGGCAAGAGACCTTCCAGGCGGACTCGCAAGGGCAAATGAGGAATGGCTCTCTATCAATCTGCCAGAACAATCGTGTTCCAGCGCGCATATGGAAAATCAGCTCCTCCGGAGAAGCTCACCCAGGAGGCTTTGAGGGAATGATCGCCATTTGCGTCGGCTGCTGAGAATCAAGCCCGGCGAACGACCGGATGTGCAGTACCTTTGGGAATACTTGCAAGATCTCCGCCATACCGAAATCCAAGGCTCGCTCCTCGCATACCTGCTTCCTTTCTGTCTGGAACTATGGTGCGAGGATCTACGCGGTACTAGCGACAAGTCCGGCGGATTTGTAGAGTATCTCTAGCCAGTTTTGGCTGACCGCGCGATCTTCGACAAGCATTTGACTTCCAAGCAGAGCACAGCGGTTTCAGAGTTCATGCGGCAAACAGTTCTCGACGAAGTCGACGATCAACTCGGGCTCGACTACGCGTAAATGCACCCGAGCATGATAGGCGCTCAAATATTTAGGGCATGGTAAAAATAAAAGATACTTCTACGCCAATGAAGGGATTCCCGACAATCGAAGAGGTCGAGAAGGCCGACAAAGAGAAGCTAGCGCGCTGGTATCGCTTTCTCCCCTCCGGCGAGACTGCTGCGGACCAGAAGATCATGAGGCGGATTGCTGAGCGGTGCAACAAGTTGGGGGGCATGACTCCTGAACTCAGCAGGAAGATTGGAATGTAGCGGTACTACGATCCTGTGCTACATTTTCGATTGCTGTGCTACATCCAACGTTCGAATTAGCCTTCAAAACGAGTCGATAAGGCCGAGCGGAAACTGAAATTTCGATAAATGCTTTCTTTCTCGCGTCTGAACCAGGTCATGCAAGGCGGTGCAACGCCCCGCATTCAATGGTTCGAATCCCACCCTCTCCGCCATACCAAATGAACCCACAGACCGAACACTTGCAAGGATGCATGAGGGCATGATAGCATGACGGCATGAACGGAAAGGTTGATTCTCGCAGCACCGAGGTCAAGACGGTAGGCAGGAGCGGTCAGATATCCCTAGGCAAGCGTTATGCGGGGAAAACGCTGCGCGTGGAGCGATTCAAGGATGGACGCATCGTGCTCACCGCTGTGGCGATGGTACCCGAAAGTCAGCTCTGGACCCTGGCAGAGCCAGATCGCTCCAGGATTGAACGCGGCCTTGATTGGGCTGCAAAGACAAGCCCCGCCGAGACGGATATTGATACGCTCTTGAAGCGACAGGCAAGAAAGGTGCCGCGCCAGCGTGCCCGCCGCCGATAGCCGGATTCGTCTGGACCTGAACAATCCTGAGTTCCAGGAGGTGCTCTTTCGCCTCGAGGCTACCGAACTAAAACAAGTGATCGCATCACTGCGACGACTGCGTGAGTTGGAATGGAGCGCGTTCTATCGCCATAAGGGATTCCATTGGGAGGCGATCGAGCATCTGAAAGCGCCGAATGATGCAAAGGTGCACTCGCTTCGTTTGAGTCAGAAAATTCGTGCCCTTGCTTTTCGAGATGGGGAGTTTCTACGCTTCGTTTCGCTCCACCCCGACCACGATTCTGCCTATGACCGGTAGGTCCTTCGTGTGAACTGGCATCGCGAACCGCTCACTCCCTCCGCGTGGAATTGATCTTCGCCACAGTCGCCAGCTCATTGAACGACAGAGTTGACGGTAGGCAGAACGGCCGTTTATTCGTTGGCGTTACAGGTCTCTTTCTTTCCGGCACCGTCCGGATGAAGCTCACCGGATTCAGGTACCGTGCAATCACCTTGCAGAGCTTGGTTTGGGGCAGAAGCGTGATCGCATCGTCCAACATGTAGAAAACGTACTCACTGCCTACCCTGCGAATGGCAAACCGGAGCTTGTCTCCATCGATATGTTGCCCAGCCATGGACCACCTTTCCCGCCTGTCCGGTGCCTCTTGGTTTATCATCTCATTGTCATCTGCTCGAAGGAATCGGGATGGGACATTACTGCAGGATTTGCGAGATCGAACGTCCGAACGAGCAGTTTTCCGGCAAAGGTCACAAAATCCATGTGTGCAAGCGTTCAGAGCAGGCTTTAGCGAAAGTGTTTGTAATATCCGAAATCAGAGGGAGCGCCCCTTGCTCAGTTGGAGAGAGTTTCTGCCCTTAGCGCAGAAGGTCATTTTGGATTTCTCGCAGAACTGACGCCAGAAGAACGGACGTTGGCGAACGACCCTCATCAGCGGGAGCACGCGCTCGGGACAGACTGCGCGCGGGGCTAGCGGTAGTATGAAGGTATCGACGGACTTGAAATCAACCTCGTGATTTGGTGAGCCAGTTTGCGTAGGCGCGGATGGCCGAGCGGTTTGAGAAATTAGGGGCATGACTCCTGAACTCAGCAGGAAAATTGGAATGTAGCGGTACTACGATCCGGTGCTATATTTTCCGTTGATGTGCCACATCCAACGTTCGAATTAGCCTTCAGAACGAATCGATAAGACCGAGCGGAAACTGAAATTCAAATAAATGCTTTCTTTCTCGCGTCCGAACCAGGTCATGCAAGGCGGTGCAACGCCCCGCATTCAATGGTTCGAATCCCACCCTCTCCGCCACCCAGTCTTGATATTCCTCTCTATTCCTCTCAGTTTGGGCAGAGAATTCCATTCCCTGTTCCTTCCCTGGTGCGTCGCACAGTCCCGTGCTTCCAAACATGGAGATTCTAGACTCTTGATTCCGACGAGTCAAATGAGTGCGTTTACTTGCTCTTCTTGAAAAACACTTCAGGAGAGACGTTAAAACGCTTGCTGAGCCGTTCTATGTGACCTAGATTTAATTCCTGTCGTCCACTCAGAATGTCTGAAACCACACCCTCGGAGCCAAAGACTGACGGTACGAGATCTTTTTGACGGAGTTCATTTGCAGCTATCAACTCCGCCAAAACTTCTCGCGGAGACGCATCATCGATAGGGTACTGCTCGTCTTCGTACGCTTCAACCAATAGAGTCAAAACTTCCATATAAGCTTTCTCCGCCGCTGTTAGATGTTTTTGCCGCTCCATCTTCAAAAGCAACGCGGTGTACCGCTCGTTCTGCGCTTCTGATGTAATGGGTTTCGGGGTATCCAAACCCTTCAGCGTATCTTTCTCAATCGCAGTCGCAATCATTTTTCCACCCTCCCCGGTCATACTCAGCGTGGGTCAAGATATGCAAAATATAAACCTTTTTAGCAGTAAAACGGATGTACGAAACTAAACGGCATTTGTTACCGCCTACATTAAAAACAATACAAGTTCCAACTAAACTAACCGTGTTGAATGTCAGTCGAATCTCTGGGAAATTGCTCCACTTCTCCTTCTTAACTATTTTGTACCAAGCTTGTAACGCCCCGCCCCACTCTGGATGATCCTTAATAGCGCCTAGAATCGTCTTCTTCTTAATCACCTTCACGTAACAAAGCTTCGCATATTACGAAGTTATTGTCAACTGAAATCTTCGTATTGCACGAAGTTGAGCACGGGGCGGTCGGTTTCGCACGCCAGTTACCGCCTCTACTCCCTAGCGAACTGTCGCCCGCTAGGAGATTCTGAAAATTGAGATGAGATTCTTAACGCTATTGGCAAAATTGACAGATCAAAAGTTCTGGTGAGGTTGAGATATGGTCGCCTACGGAGAGAGCCCAAATAACCTAAGGAGATCCTATTCCCTGTTATTTCTGACAATACCGCGATCCTACC
Source organism: uncultured Acidobacteriota bacterium (assembly GCA_963714785.1). Classification (GTDB taxonomy): domain Bacteria; phylum Acidobacteriota; class Terriglobia; order Acidiferrales; family UBA7541; genus Palsa-295. The sequence continues at coordinate 417,597 of CAVQQE010000006.1, read as the reverse complement.
CTCTTAACGTAGCGTGGTCCTCGCAAAAGGAGATCGCTGATGAGACTGACTCACTTTATTCTCCGCTTCTGCTCGAAGTCACCCAGGCATGAAAAGACATTGGCATTCTGGCACTGCGTTTCGGCGAGCATGATTTCGGTGATGGCTTTAACTATGGTATTGCTGTTGTCTGCACCTCTAGCCCAGCCGCAGGATGCAGAACTCCAAAAACGCGTGGCGGAGATTAAGCAGTACCTGTCACTAAACAAGATAGTACTGGCCCAGTACACCTGGCAGGAGTCACAGACGGTGAGCGTAAAGGGAGAAGTCAAGAAGGAAGAACTCTTCCAGGTACGAATGGGGTCGGACGGCCAACCGCAGAAAACGAATCTCAATCCGGACGAATCTTCCGGAGGCCGCAAGCACGGCATCAAACATAGAATCAAGGAGGATTACGAAAACTACGGGAAGGAGATCGCAGCACTGGCGCAAAGTTATGGACAGCCCGAGCCTGGAAGAGTGCAGCAGCTTTTTGAGCAGGGAAACGTTCTGCTTGGATCTGCCGGAGCGCCCAACGAAGTAAAGCTGGTAATTAATGGATATCAGAAGCCAGGGGATTCAGTCACGATTGTTTTCAACAAAACGCAGAACACCATCCAGAGCCTGCATATTGCGACCTACTTGAATGATCCGCAAGACGCAGTCACCATCTCCGAGCAGTACGCCCAGTTGCCAAACGGCCCCAACCACGTTGCCAGCACCGTCGTGGACGGAGTCAGTAAACAACTCACGGTTCAAATGCAGAATTCCAATTATCAGAAAATGTGACGACGCGCGAAAAAGCAGGGTTCCTATTTCGCGAATCGTATTGACTGTCTATAGCGGTGGAATTCGAAGGAGCCGTTCATGCACGCCCAAACCGGCGACCTCTGGGCCCAACCCTGGCACGGGCCCAACCTCCGCTTGTTCTTATTCTTCCTGATCGCCGTTGTGTTCGTACTTCCTTCACTGGGTTTCGAAAGGAACAATATTCCGCTCTACTCCGACATCGTGTTTTCCTTCGTTTTGGTTTTTGGCTCTGTGATCGCTTGGGAGAACCGAGGACTTTTCGTGCTGACATTATTAGTGTCGATCGCGGCGATTGGGGCGCGATGGATGGCGTGGTGGAGACCAACGAAATCGCTTGCGCTCTGGACTGTATGTCTGGGGATGGCGGCTATCCTGATGATTACGGTTGTATTGCTTTGGCAGGTGTTCCGCTCAGGCCCGGTCACCCTCATGCGAGTCGAAGGAGCAATCGCGGCGTATTTGTGCATTGGGGCTGCCTGGGGGCATGCATACCACTTGGCAGTGTTATTGGATCCGGGCGCTTTCAACGTTGCCGGTAGTGATGTTTCCCTCGCGAGCACTTGGATCAACTATAGTTTTGGAATGCTGACAACACTCGGTTACGCGGGAATTGTGCCGGTACATCCGCTTGTACGTACTCTTGGCTCTGCAGAGGCCGTAACCGGGCAGCTGTACTTGGCAGTGCTCGTGGCGAGATTGGTTTCCATGCAGGTGAGCTCCACGCGGATGGAGCGACGATAGAATCGATTGTGCGCGCTTACCGGAAAAGCAGAGTTCCAGTGTCGAAAATGTCCGGTTATCCGACTGATTAGGAATTGTTGCGGCTAATCCTGTCACTTTTGACAGTTCACAGCTCTATGCCAACACAGTACCGTGTCGCAACTGCTTGCCATAGGAATCTGGGAAGGACGAAGTACGCAACTTGAGCTCACCCCCCCAAGAGCCCTTCCCAGATTCCCCTCCTCCGACATGGAACTAAATGGCCTCTGCTTTTGCCGGGCGGGAGCGCCAGCGCGACTTGGCACAATTTACAGTTCCTCGCCCTTCGGAAGCTTTTACCTCGTTTCGGACGTGGCTGATCCCGTGGCTGCACTCCATGTAGGAGTGTGGAACAGAAAACGTCTTACACAGAATAAACGGCTGTGTGCTCTGCGCAGATTCGTTCCAAGATAGGACCTTGTTCTTCGTTGCGAAAGCCTTCGATCGGATAACCACATAGACTATCAACGTTATATACGCGGGCGAGTCCGTTCCACAGCCGCTCCATCTCGACAGCGTCTTCCGTTTTGCCTGCGGCGTGCAAGATAGCAGGACATTCTCCACAAACTGCAACGCGAGGATGCTTTCCGGTGGCCGAACTAAGAGCGGTTGCAATGAGATCCCCTGCGGTTTTTAGAAATCGATCCGCATCGGGCTGCACATGCTCCAGAAATATGGAAAGTATGTCCGCAGGTTCCAAAGCAAGATAGCGTCCCTGTTCTATGGCCTCCCCAACATCGCGACCCTCCGATTCCAATCTCTGGCGGAGGCTCTTGCGACGTGAGGGAGTCAGGATAACTATTACTGAGTCACCATTTGCTAGAGCGTCCCCCATGAAACGAGTACAGCGAGCCAGAAAGGACTTCTCATCGCCGTAGAATTCAACCTCGTGGGAATGGCCGATTGTTTTCTTCTTCACTAAACGCCACGCAGATAGGTCAACGTTTTCCTGGGTCCCTTGTATCGAAGCCTGCGGGCCCAGAACGCCAGCTAAATCGTGACTCGCTAATAGGCCGCTCACAAATCTTTTTCCCGACATTACCGATTCTATCGCGGTGAATAGGTCAAGTTCAGCGTCGGACTTGACGACGTAACCTAGCCCGCCAATGCCGAGAGCCGCTCGCACTATATCGAGATCAAGGTTTTGGCTCACGAAAAGGGTCTTGGATTCAGGGGAAAGCTCGCGAATTCTCGAGGCGGCTTTGATGCCACTCAGTTCAGGCAGGTTAATGTCCATCAGAATAAGATCCGGATGCAGCTCGGCTGCTTTCACAACCGCCTCGGATCCGTTGGAAGCGACTCCAATAATCTGAAAGGCAGAACTATCCCCGAGCTTCGCAATCAGGTAATTCTGCCAGGGGACAAAATCATCGACCACCAGAATACGGATTAAAGGCGTAGTATCTTCCCCCCGACCGAAAGTCCAGAACTATTCAGAACCCTGTAATCCTGAATTAGTTGCAGCGTGGGAGTATGCCATCAGTCGGAATTTCTGTCATTGCTGGTGAGCAATCCTGGACTTGCGCAGTAGCAATTACGGAGAGCAGTAATCCGCCAAATGACTGTCTGTCACCGACAGACGCACGACCAAGTTTACTCACGAACTCGCAGTCTCATCAGACGAAGGAGCGCGACAAGCACTCTCCTCGCGTGTCGAGACCTCACTTCTTCTTAGAGTTGTTTGAGCAATCTGTGCCAATTCGCCTTTGGAGGTCGTGAACCGGGAAAAGCCGCAATCTAGGCAGACCAATGGCCTCGCCTCTGACTAACCTCAAACTTGCTCTACGACATTAATCACACTGCGTGCGATCCATGCCGGGTAGTATTGGTAGAAATGACGATTCCGAGAAGAGTCATAGAGCCTAGACAGAAATGATCCGATGCTTGATAGCGTACTGTACCAGTCCGGCGCTATTTTTTAGTTGTAGTAGTTCCATTACGGCATATTTGTGAGCGGCAACGGTTCGAGGGGTGATTAACAACATCCGGCCTACTTCTTTCATGGTGCGCCCTTCTGCCAATAGTTGAATGACTTCCCGTTGACGCGTGCTAGGTTCCGGAGCACGTTCGCGTTTTTGGGGCTCTCTCAGGGAAATAGTATCCAGACCCTTGGAGGCGCTCGGCGTTACATAGGAACCGCCCTTCAAAACTTTCTCAATCGCTACGCTCAATTCAAGACCTGCCGCCTGCTTGAGCAAGAATGCCGAAGCCCCTGCTCGAAAAGCTTCCCCCACAAGATAGGGGTCCTCATTCATGGTCATGTAGATAAGCTTTACGCCGGGCATCAACTTATTGAGTTGTCGCCCGGCATCCAGACCGTTCAAATGTGGCATGGCAATATCGAGGACGATGACATCGGGCCGCAGCTTTTCGGCAACCTTCAGAAGCTCACGCCCGTCGCTTACCAAACCCACGATTTCATAGCGGGGTTCCAGCAACTCCTTCAGCGCGTCCCCCAACATCTTGTGGTCATCTGCAAGTAGAATACGTGGGCGTTTCATAGTTATGCCTCCTGATATCGTTTCTCATGCCCCTACCGTCTTGGTGGAGACCCGCAGCGGGACTTCGGCGAGAATTTCTGCCCCTCGCATCGGTGCGGATTGCACCGACAATTCTCCGCCAACCAGTCGAAGCCGCTCGCGCATGCTGACGAGTCCTATTCCCGCGTGTGTGCCGCGTACATCAGGGTCAAAGCCCTCACCTGCATCCACCACCCGCAAATGGATTCCATTGCTTGTACTACTGAGCTCAACCTGGGCTTGCTTCGCTCGGCTATGTTTGACCACATTGCCCAGCGCTTCCTGGGCGACTCTGAAAAGACATAACGCCACATCCTTCGGGATTTTGGGGCAGACTCCGCGCTCGGTAAATTCGATTTGAACCTTGAATTTCGAGCTCAACTCTTCACAAAGTCCCCTCAGAGCGGGCGCCAGGCCTACATGTTCGAGCTTGCTGGAGTGGAGCTGATGGGAAAGCGAATGCAAATCGGAAGATATTTCGTGGTTCCTCTTCAACAACCCCTGAACTTTGATCCGCTCCTCCACTTCTGACTGAGGTATTTTCTTCCATAGCTGTGCGAGGCCGATACCCTGGAGAGCTAGGCGTTGGCTGAAGTCGTCGTGGAGTTCTCTGGCAATTCGGCTGCGTTCTTCTTCTTGGGCTGTGAGCAGGCGGCCGCTTAACTCTTCCAGCGATTCTTCTGACATTTTGCGGTCCGTGATGTCAACGCACGATCCGATATAGCCCCGAAATGTGCCATCGGATTCAATTCTGGGCACACCAAGATCAACAACCCAGCGATATTTTCCATCGAATCGTTTCAGACGGTACTCCATCTCGAAGTCTAGTCGAGCGTCGAACGCAGCTGAATAGGTTCGGAGACAACCGGCCAGGTCTTCTGGATGTACTCCCGAGGCCCATCCTTCCCTCAGCTCGTGTTCCATCGATTGGCCGGTGAAGTCCAGCCAGCCCTTGTTGAAGAAGGTGCAGAGTTTGTCCGTGCCGGACATCCAGATCAACACCGGAGCTTTGTCCGCGACCAAGCGAAAACGTTCTTCACTCTCTCGTAACTCCTGCTCTGCTCGCTTTCGGTCGGTAATGTCTAAAGCCACACCTGACATGCGCGCTGGCTGGCCCTCCGACGAGTAGTAGCACTTACCCACGGCGGTGACGTAGCGCAGCGTCCCGTCTGGGCGAACAATGCGGAACTCTCCTGCGTACGGTTTATGTCTGTGGATTGAATCGTTAACGCCATTCGCGAATTGTTCTCGATCGTCCGGGTGTATGAAACGACGGAAATCTTCTTTCTGTCCCGTATACGTGGTGGATTGGATTCCGAAGATGCTCTGCAGGTCACCGAACCAAAAGCCTTCTCCACCCTTGATGTCCCAATCCCACCCCACCGATTTTCCGGATTCCATGGCCAAACGAAGCCGGTCGTTGGCCAACCCGACGTCTGTAGCGAACTCGCGGTTTGAAAGATAATCTCGTACAAAGGCCGCGGCGGCCAAGAGCACGACGGCGACTAATACAATTAGCAGGCGAATATCACGTGCGGAGGATGGCTCATCTCGGAACAGGTCCACTATTCCCGCAAGCGGAATCGCTACTACCGCCACCATTGCGAAAAGCGAAGTCTGCCTCCTGTCACTCGTATCAATCTGGACCGTCTGCGTCAATTCCGATGCGTATTCCCGCCCGTGCAGACAGATCCATACAAACCAAGAGATGGAAGCGGTGAAAAACATTCCTAGCAAACCTCTGGCAGAGGGGAAAGCCATTCCCGTTAAATCGCCTGTAGGGTCCTTCAAAGCCCAGACGATATTCGCGGCCATTGAACCGACTGCGTACAGAGTGGATGCACCGAACAAATGCCAATAGATTGACTTCCATGGGGGTTGCGACCGAAGAATCAGTGTCCCCAGTACCACCAGCAGCAACAAATTTTCTGCAAAGTAAAAAAATTCAAAGTGCAGAATCATGATGGAGGCGCGGGACGTGTACTCGTACGGAAATAGGAAGTAGGCGTACGCAATAGCCAAGAAAAAAAGTAACACAAGAAAGTTCAGTGTGGTCCGATATGGCCTATGAGCTGGTAATTTCAAGTGAGGACGGGCAGCCACGGCCGCGATCATCAGCACGATGTGCAGAAATAATGGAGGAGTATCGAACAAGAAGGCAGGAATCTTGCCCAAGAGCAACTCGTTGTATAACCAAGCGCACGGGACCAGCGCCCACAGCCCAAACGCCACTGCCAGGAATGACCAAAATAGCCGGATGGTTTGCCGGTTCTGAACAGCATTCAGAGTAGCGATGCCACTGGCCAGGAGAAGCAGAAAAAGATAAGTGAATTCGCAGAATGCAATCAGGCTGGCGCCTTGCTTTAGGGTGAGTGAGAGAGTTGCCTGAGTTAGCAGAAGGAAGGCCGCGATAGTGGGCCAGGAATAAAACCGCAATCTGGGTTTAGGAGCGAACGATGCGCCTAACATGATTTGCTGCACGTTCGTGCCTAGCTTCGCCAAGCTGGTACCCCCGGGAAGTGGGACTAGCTCTATGATGTTGCTTCGCGCACCGCGAGCGGCCCTGAGCAGCGCTAGCAATGATCGAAATCCGCCAATATCTTACGCGGTAACAATGACACAAGCCCCCCAATCCGAAATGCTGGAATATATCTGCCACTACTTGTCCTAGAGCACTATTGTTAGTTCTTACAGTAGGTTTTTCCTCGATTACACTCCCGTTCTGGAAGACAATTCACAAAAAATCTGACTTATACTCGCACGGTGCTTAGCATATTGATGAAGCCCGTCCTGGCAGCATTGGCTTTGCTCTTCTCTATCGCTCCTTCGCTGGGTGCGCAAACATTCCGCGGTGCGATTAACGGCGCGGTGACGGACCCCTCTGGTGCAGTTGTTCCAAATGCAAAGGTGCAAATTACCGAAATTGCGACGAGTGTAGTCCACGACACCGTCACCACATCTGAAGGGCGGTTTTCTGTCCAAGACCTTCCGTTAGGTGCCTATGAGGTTACCGTGGCGGCCCCGGGATTTGCGACCTACAAGGTAGACAACGTCTGGGTGACGGCAGGTTCCATCTACACGTTAGCGATGGGACTTTCCCTTGCACAGGCGGCCAAGTCGCTCGAGGTCTCGGCTGCTGCGCTCATGGTCGATACCACTACTGCGACGCAGAGTGATTCAATACCGGAGGAAGCGATACAGAACTTGCCGTTGAACGGGCGGGACTTCACTCAACTGATCGCCATAACGCCAGGCTACGGAGGTTACTCGATAAATGGGGGTGGCACGATCAACGGCGCCCGCAACAATGGAGTCGACTGGCAGGTTGACGGCACGGATAACAACGATTTTTGGTACGACATTCCCGCAATTAACCAAGGTGGAGTCTCGGGAATCGCGGGAGTTGTGATGCCCATTGATGCCGTGAACGAGTTCTCTGTGCAGACGGAATCCAACGCAGAAACCGGGCGCGATGCGGGAGGTACGGTAAACGTGATTCTCAAATCTGGAACCAATCAACTGCATGGCACAGCGTATTATTACAACCGCAATGAGTTCTTTGCGGCCCACTCGCCGTTCTTTGTGCCTACGTCACAGTTCCCAAAAGCACCGAGACTGCGCAATGAAAATTATGGATTCACTTTGGGCGGCCCGATCATCAAGAATAAGACATTCTTTTTTCTAGGCTTCGAAACCCAGAACTACATTTTTGGACTCACGGGTTTGTCGACAGAACCGTCGACTGCCTGGATACAGAATGCCCAAGCCCTGCTTACAAGGTACAACGTCTCGCAAAGCCCATTGTCCACGACCTTGTATTCGACCCTGTGGCCGAGTTCGATAAGCACCCTCCCGGGTACGATCAGCAATTTCTTCGCGAACGTTCCCGCGACGGGAAACAGCTACAACGGCGTTGTGAAGCTGGATCACAATTTCAATAACAAGCACCATTTGTCGGTACATGGGTTCCTGGGCCAAGGGGACCAAATCCAGCCCCCGGGGGCAGCTTTGGTGCTAGTGGAGGCGAGTTCCAATCTGGGCTACTATTTTGAAGCCGCTCCCATCCGCGTAGAGAATTACTCCGCGGTATTGGACTCACAATTCACGCCCACGTTGACCAATCAGTTGCTCTTCGGAGTCAGCTATTTCCATCAAACATTTCACGATGCCGAGAACAGTTTCAATACTGGAGCCCTGGGTCTGTACCTAAGCCCGGACGCGCTCAAGAACGGACAGCCCATTCTCGGAGCTCCGAATATTGTCATTTCCGGGTTCGATCAGGTTGGGATAACGCCTCCTGAAGGTCGCACCGATGTCACCGGCCATCTGACTGACATCGTTTCCTACGTTACCGGCAAGCATCAGTTCCGCTTCGGAGGTGAAGTGCGGCAGGGGCGCGTGGACGAGTTCTATTTCCGCCGTTCACTAGGGAGTTTCACCTTCGATGGAACACAGGGGCCGTGGGCTGGAACATGCCCCGCAGCAAACGCAGTATGCGTAGATACTCTGGCTCTTGCGGACTTTCTAGCTGGCGATGTGAGCTCTTCCTCAATCGCTGTGGGTGACGCGCAACGGCACGTTTTGGTCAACTCGTTCGCTTTCTTCGGGCAGGATGGCTGGCAAGTTACGCGAAGATTGACCCTGAATTTCGGCCTTCGCTACGAATACGCGGGGCCGCTGCATGATAGCGATCGGGATCTCGCGGTCTTTATTCCGGGGAAAGGCCTTGTCATCCAGGGAGCTGGCATCGGATCCATCTACCCGCCGGATAAAAACAATTTCGCGCCAAGATTCGGGTTTGCCTACCAGCCAACGGACAAGGATGCTTTTGTGATTCGGGGCGGGATCGGCGTCTTCTACGAGCAAACCGCTATAAGCCCGTTGCTGGACAATCGTCCACCAAATGCTGCGGCTGACGGATTGGAAGACAATCCGGCAGGTCCGCACGCCGTCGACAACTACAGCCGAAATGCCTATAACTGGCAGACCGTGCAGCAGGGTGGCCAATCCATCTTTCCGGGAGTCGTCACTTGCGTTAGCCTGAACTACACCGTTGAGCCAGGATGCGGTGTTCCGAATCCAGTTACTGGCGCAAACATTTATAGCGTCTTCTCCATCGGCCAAAACTTCCGCACTCCCTACTATTTTAACTACACCCTACAAGTGGAACAGGGATTCGGGAACGCCGCAGTGTTGCAGGTTGGCTATGTCGGGGGGCAGGGACGCAAGCTGACGGTGACCCAGAACATCAATCAAAATGGTGCGTTTCTTGCTCAGTATCCTAACGTCGGCTCGATCAATCAGTTGAACAGCGATGTCACCTCAAACTACAACGCCCTGCAAAGCGTCCTACGGATACGGTCATGGCACGGGTTTACATCCCAATTCGCCTACACCTGGGCCCATGCCCTGGACCATGTAACCGAGTTCCGTGGGGTGATTCCGCTTAACAGCTTCAACTTGAAACAGGAGTATGGGAACAGCGACTTCGACACACGCAACAATTTCACCGCCTATTGGACTTACGATGTTCCCGGTTCTTCGCATGGGCCGAAAATCGTAACCCACGGCTGGCAACTGAACGGGTTAATGTCGTTCCACTCGGGACAGCCGTTCAATTTTCCCGGAACCGGTGCTTCCGGCAATCAGCGCCCAGGTTTAAACCTAGTGACCGATCCCTTTAACGGTGTTTCGCACACTTTCAGTGCGGCTGCCGGTGAGCAATGGGTCAACCCGGCGGCGTTCTGTGTGCCTTCGCCGACTTGCCTTCCAAACAATCCTAACGGCAACCTCTCGCGAAATAGGTTTTACGGCCCGGGCTTCGCGGACGTAGACTTTTCAGTTTTCAAAAACGTCCCAATCACGGAGCGGTTCAAACTACAGCTTCGCGCGGAAATATTTAACGTCTTCAACCGGATTAACCTAGCGACCGGAGGTGGATCTGTAGGATCCAACGGATTCGTGACCGACACCATTGGGGACTTCTTCGGGGGGCCAGGCATAGGTCCGGGCGAGCCGTTCAACATGCAGTTTGCTGCAAAGATTATTTTCTAGCAAATAATCCACTTAGAGGATCAGCGAACTTAGCGTCCTCACGTCTTTTGCCCAAAGGTGCGCCCCGGAGCCGAAAATCTGAACGTAATCAGGCGCTGCAGATCACGAGTAACGACGAGAGCGCAGCATGAAAGAGTTTTAGCATGCCATACATATCGCTCTAGCATTAACCAGGGCCTGGAACTGCGGGTGGTTCACGCGATTTTCTGCCGTGGCGGAAGCGGGTAAATTGTCGAGCTAGGACGGTTACCGAGAACATCGTGACGATGCGTAGACCGTTTCCCCCAACGAATTCCCGAGCGTCCAGCCTCTTGCAGCAAAACCGCAATGGCCAGGAAAACGGTTATGATAGCAACAAGGATGGCAACGAGCGCCAGCACGGCGATGAGTTCTTGAACGGCGTACAGCATTGTTGCGAGTGATGAAGGTTCGACTGATATAAAAGCAAGCATGTTCGCACCTACCCGGACCGCAACTCTGTGACGACTCTGCTTTTCTGCGTGACGTCTGCCTCGACGCTGGGACTGGCCAATTAAGCCGAACGCAAGGATTGAGGCACTCAAGAATAGAAGCGCCGCTAATCCGGCCAGCATGGCGATTACGAGCATCCACGCTCGATCGAAATTTGATGGGTGGAGGCGACATCTCCATAAGGAGAAATGAGCTGGTCCCAGCCCAGAACGCGCCCGAGCCGCCTTCACCCTCTGCAATCCTACTTGCCCTGTAAAAATTCGTAACTGTCAAAACTGACAGGTGGCTGGCTTCGGGGATAGAACAGAAACGAATTCCGCTGAATCGAGGATGGATAATCCCAAGGACAATGGCCAATAAAATATACGCTCCTGGGATTTCACTGCACGCCATCCCTGCGATGACACCGGTCTATGAACAGCTCTAATTCTCGTTGAGCCAGCTCGAATCGATTTCGAGTGCCGCCGATATACGTTGTCCGCTATTGCCAGTGCTCCTCTGTTAGTTCTAACAGTTTCAATTACCAATATGAACAATAAGAGGCGCTTAGAAGACCGGATTCTCGTGAGCGTAATGAAAGAAATGAACAAGCCTGTTTTAACGGCATCCGTAAAGAGCGCGCTAGGTAAAGCTTAGTTCGAGTCTAGCCTCGGAAGGGGCTTCTCCGATAATTCAGCTAACCGTAATTACCCGTGAAACCTCCCTGTCACTTTTGACGATAGACTGAAAAGAATCCAACAAATATCGTTCGTCCCTAATCATCATGAGGGCTACGAACAGGACCGGGCAGGTTCGTCGTTTGTGTCAACTCGGGGTAGTTTCCCTGGTCTTTTTGGTGGCACCTGTAGCACCGGGTGCTGCGCAGGAGGTCACTGGCGAGCAGCTGCCCAAACAGCAGTCATCAGGAAGCATCAGCGGAACAGTTGTTGATCGATCCGGAGCCATCGTCGTCAGCGGCCAGGTGCGACTTACGCGTGGAGACCAATCCCCAAGCGAGGAGACACTAACGGAAGGCCTGGGACAATTCTCCTTTGCCAACGTCGCACCCGGGCCATTCCAGCTCACAATTTCGTTTACCGGTCTCACCACGCAAGTAATCTCCGGCGCCGTGCATCCCGGGGAGGCCTACGTTGTCCCGCAGATCGTGTTGGCTATTGCGCCGCAGGTGACGCAGGTGACAGTCTCACTCTCGCCAGTGGAACTGGCAGAAGTGCAAATCAAGGATCAGGAGAAGCAGCGTGTGCTTGGCATCATTCCAAATTTCTATGTCACCTATGTCCATAATGCGGTTCCGCTCTCGCCGAAACAAAAGTTCGAGCTCGCCTGGAGATCGTCTGTCGATCCGTTCACCTTCGTTGGGGTTGGCTTTACTGCAGGGATTCAGCAGGCAGGTAATGAACTCAGTGGATACGGGCAAGGAGCGCAAGGGTACGCACAGCGCTATGGTGCGTCCTACGGCGACGTCGTGATAGGTACGTTCCTCGGAAGCGCCATACTGCCGTCGATCCTGAAACAAGATCCACGTTATTTCTACAAGGGAACCGGTAGTAAGCGATCACGGGTTTTGTACGCGCTCGCCAGTCCCTTTATCTGCAAGGGCGACAACGGAAATTGGCAGCCAAATTATTCCTATGTTCTTGGAAACTTCGCCGCAGCCGGTATCGCAAATGCCTACTATCCAGCGAGCGATCGGGGAGCGGGATTTGTGGTCGAAACTGCGCTGGTCAGGCTCGGTGAAAATGCCGTCGCGTCGGTCTTTCAAGAGTTTATCATCCGGAAGTTGACACCGAAACTCTCTAATCGCGCTCAAGCCCAGCAGTGAATTCGCTGAGGTTTATGGTGGACAACCGTAGACATGCAGTCATTGCCTGATTAACTGAGAAATTAAGCTCTACTTTGAATATCCGATTATCCGACTTACTAGCCACTAGCTAGTCAGGCAGCCGAACAAATGCTCGTTAACAACGGCGGCGCTGATTTTTAGGCTCGTGAAAGGTCATTGCAGACAATATTCCGAGAGTTGAGATACTACTATCTCGCGCCAACTAACGCCTTCAGCTTGGCATACGCTTCGCGATATTCATATTCGGCACGAAACATGTCCGCTTCCATTTTCGCTTGTGCCGATGCGGCTTCCGGATTATCTGGCTGGTAGCCGGCATCGACCACTTGAGCCGCGGAGAGCATTCGACGCGCCAGTTGATAGAGTTGGCGCGAGCGATCCAATTCAAAATAGCTGCTCTTCACGCCAGCCGCCACTTTGGCCTTGGTCAACTGCACCGCCAAGTCTGCCATTTCGGCTTGTGCCTGGACCTCCTTCACTGAATGCTCGCGCTTGAAGCCGTCAAAGATAGTGAAAGTAGCTATGACCCCGATATAGCTGAAATCTTTGGGCAGAACACGGTCGCTGATCACATTTTGATTCGCGTATCCACCGGTGATCGCGACCGTCGGAACGTACTGCAACTTTGTCAAGGTTAAGCCGGCATGCGCCTTTACGGCGGTCTGCTCTGCCTCTATCACCTCCGGATTCGCGATTGCTTTCTCCACCGCAGCAGTCAGCGACATATCCTCCACCAGAGGTTCGGGTGCGACGAGCTCCAGCCTTGTGCCTTCCGGCAGCTGGAGCATTTCATTCATTGAGGCGGCAAGTTCTTTCACCTTGCTGGCCGACAGCACAACTGCTTTTTGGGCGCCAAGCGTCTCCGTCTCTTGCTCCGAGGAGAATGTCGGCACCCCTGAGTTGCTGGCAGTGAGCCATTTCGCTTGTACCTTTTTGGCGTCCGCTTCCGCGCCGGTCAATGCGCGTTGGGCCACAAGCAAATCGAAGAAATTCTTTTCGACTTTGGCCGCTGTTTCCGCCACCGGCATTCCTGCTTTTGCTTTGGCGATGTTCTCGTCCGCTCGCGCGATTTTAACGAGCTGATAGACTGAAAAAAGCGGTGTGACCGGTTGAATAGCGGCCACGTTGAAGTCCGTCTGATTCTTGGCGAAGATGTTCACGGGCACCATCACACCCAGACGTTCGCCCACTACGAAGCCGGTTTCCTTGTTGAGGTGAAGGTTTGCAAATTGCGTGCCGATATTCGGATAGTAAAGTCCCTGCACACCCAGCCGATGTTGCTTTGCAACTTCTACGCTTAACTGCGCTAGGCGCACCATTGGATTGCTTGCCTCCGCTGCCATTTGCTTCGCTTCCTCCAGCGTGACACGCCGCACGCCGGCCGGAGAATCATTCAGGTTTGCGGTGAGGGACAAGCCGCCGCTCTGTGATTTCCGGCTAGGAGCGGTACCAGGTTGCACCTCATCGTCCCGTTTGATGTCGAAGACGGGTGTAAGTGTAGCTCGGAGCGGTAACAGTGTCGGACCTGGCAGCGACAACACTGGTCTCGCTGTCGTCGAAGATAGGTCTTGAGCCGAAACGCTGAAGCAAGCTAACAATATCCATACAAACAAAAAGGCACTGCGCTGATACACGCGAGCGGCTGGAATCATGTTGTCCTCCTCGGATTAGTGTCGATGGAAATTTGTGTCGGGGCGCTTCACGATTGGCCGAGCGCCCGACTGAGTCAGTTACCGCTTGGATCGGAATCGAGCTATTGCTGTGCCGGGCTCCAACTGGGATCGGGATCGAAATCGGTCATTGCGGCGGCTGTTTGGGCTGTGGCGCTCCCCAGATCCTTCTGCAGCAGCACGCCATCCTGGTTGATGATGAACGTCATCACCCCGGAATTGCGGTACTCAGCCGGATAGGCGACGAAGGCGAATCCACCGGTCATCTTTCCATTCACCAGGTAGTCCTTCGCGCCGCCTGGAGCATGACTACCTTGCCGCGTGAGCATATGGAAAAAGTAACCATGGAACGGCACATGCGAATCTGGCTTCAGGCTATAGCCTTCGTTAGTGGCAAATGCGGCCAGCGGGCCGAGCGGGCTTTTGGGCTGACCTTCCGGCGAATCCCAGTACAATCCGTTCTGCTTGCCAGTGTCACTGATGAACTTCACAGCGTATTGCTGCGTGCTTCCGTCACCGAGACGCTGTGAGTAGTACTGAGACTGAGCGTCAGCCAGCGCCATACAAACATCCATGATTGCGAGTTCATTCCGCCCGATACGACGGGCCAGAATTTCCTCTCTCCCCGCCGCTACGTCGAAGTACCACTGTCCGCTGGCATTTTTTTTCAGCGGTATCGGGAAGGGAAAATTGTCCGCTCCGATCAGCAGGACTTGCGACTCGTCAGGCATCTTGCGCCAACGATGCATCACACCATAGGCAGTCACGAATTTGTCGTCGGTATTCTTATCCTGCACGGGATCGCCAGAGAGAATGATGTCCTTCGAGTCCGGACCAAACACCGCGATTATCGTATTTGGATCGCCTGACTTTGCCGCAGTTAGCAGCCCATTGCCCGCGTCGTCGGGTGAAGCGAACACTTGGTACGAAGGCTTGGCGGCCTTGCTGCATCCGACAAGTAGAGTAAGTATCCCCAGAAGAATGAGACGACTCGTAATGGCAATTGTGCGTGTTGCTGGCGACATAGCGATCCTCCAAACTTGGACTATAAGCACTTCATCACGCGTCAGACTTCATCTCGTTTGCAGCTATTCGGTCGGCGTTCGATTCACCTGCGGCCACCCCAACCACCGCTACGGCCCATGCTTGACGAACCACGAGCACTTTCAGACCGGGACCCCCAGCCACCGCCTCCACTGTTCATAGCCGAAGAGCCGCCGCTCTTTTCCTGCCCGCCCCAGCCGCTGGAACTGGATTTGTTATAGCTGGACGGGCTTCCGCTCTTCTGGTCCCAACCGCTGCCGGTATTGCTGTAGGTTTTGCCGTTCGCCGCCGCGTATTTATTGCCATTCGCAGTTTCGCCAACAGCGGCACTGTTGCCGTTCTTACCCGTCGCGCCATAAGCTGAGGCGCCGCTCGAGCTATGCATCTGCCCAGTGGTTCCGTTAGCATTGGTTTGGTGCTGGCTGTTTACGGTGGTGCCGTTTTTCGAAGCCGTGGAGGCCCCATAACTGCCATACGCATTGGACCCTTGCACAGTCGAGCCAGAGGCCCCGGTCCTTGGGTTATACGCTTGACCGGCACTTACGCTGCCGTAGCCGTTTGAGACTGTGCCGCCACGCGCGTAAGTTCCGGTGGACGGGTTGTAGCCGTTGCTATAGTGCGCGGAACCGCCGTATGCGCCATAAGCAGAGCCACTAGATCCGTAATAGCCGCCATGCCATGCGCTGTTTCCGTAATATGTACCGCCGTGGTAGACCACCGCCGTGGTGCCGTGCCAGCCACAGTTCCAACTGCTGTATCCCCAGGCGTAAGAGCCGCCGGCCATCATGGCCCCGACAGCAACGCCAACTCCAAACGCCACGACTGCGGCACCGGCGGGAGGCGGGACATAAACGTATGCTGGAACGACGTAGGGATAGCCGTACACCACTGCTGGGTTGTACATGGGAACGTAAACCACCTGCGGGTTCACCGGTTGAATCACAATCACTTGCGGTGACTGTTGCACGACGGTCAGTTGTTGCCCTGATTTCAAGTTGCCGGCAGCCAATGCTTTCGCACGTAACACCTGTACGGCCGCCATCACCTCGGCCGCCTGCGTGTGATAGGCCTCTCCCAGCGACGAAGTCCAGGCAAGGTTCTTCGCCAAGTTGTCGAGCACGGAGGGAAATTGCGTCAGAGCTTTCACGCTGGGATCCCACGGTTGCGCGTCAACCGCCTGCATTAGAATTGGTCCGGTAACGGAGCTGTACTGTTTCAGCCAACTGGCGGCGACAGCAACTTGGTCTGGAAAAGTCGCGGCTCCAAGAATCTGTGCTACTAAGGAGTCGGGGTAAAGCGCGATCGGCGCCACCAATTGTTGCAACTCTTGCGCGGACAGTGGTGCGCCCTGTCCCGAATACCCCGATTGAGTTTGAGCTCCAACGTCGATTGGCGCACTGGCAATGAGCAGCAGAACGGACAACGACGTTGACAAAAGCTGTTTCGTGAGGCTCTTGATCATTTTCTTCTCTCCCATCGAACCGGCCTTGCTGGTGCAGTTGGCTGCTAGAACGAGAAAACGATGGCAGCCTGGTAGCGAAAATTACTTTGGTTGGTGTTGTTCTTCGATATGGGATTGCCGAAACGAGTAAGGACGTAGTCGACTTCTGCCGGACGGAAGCTGATCACACTGGTGATTGGAATATCGATGCCTCCTCCAATGATGAAATCGAATCCATTGTTGCTGGGAGACCTGGAGAAGGTGCACCCGGTGCAATCTTTAGCTAGATTCCCGTCGACGTTTGAATGCGCGCCTCCGAACATAGCTTCAACAAAGGGCTGAAAGTGTGGTGTACGAAATTTGATTTGCGGACCAACGTTGTAAGTAAAAAGATTGGCTTGTAAGTTGCCCGCGCAGACGCCACCACCCCCCACGTTACAAATCGGGGTACCTGTAAGGTTAAATGTTCTCGTCGCGCTGCCATAACCTTCCATTTCTCCTTTAATTCCAATCCAGCTGGCAAAGTTGTAGACAATAGCCGCGCCGCCTCCGTTTAAGGAGAAACTCTGTACTACGTCGTTATTTTGCGGAACGAAACGCATGTATGAATAATCTACTGAGAGTTCCAGTTTTTGATAGCCCTGAGCAAACGCAGCGGTTCCGAACAGCAAAACCAATCCAACTAGAACAATTTTCTTCATTTCAATTTTCGCGTCGGTTCAAAAGTTTAGAAACCGCCGTTATGGTCCGGAGCAGCCCGCCCCCTGCAGCTCTTTTCCGAACCTGGTTCGGCCCAGAATGAACGTCCCCGCAAAAACGTTAAAGGCCCCGGAAAGTCCCGGGGTGAGGGTCGCACCAAGCCTTAACGTTTCAAAACTCGGCCACGATACGATCACCGGTGCGTGAAGTTAATTGTCAATATTGACAGGTAACGGAAATTTTTTTTCGAATGTCCAGTATTGGCCCGGAAAACGGTGTAGGTGTCCCGGTTGTGGCAATTAGTTCCGTATAAGCTTTATAAAAATTGTCAGTTCTGACAATACAAGTCTCTTACCAAGATATCTAAGATCTGAAGTCACCGCGGACTAGGCAGACTGCGAGTCCGTACCGGAGGGAGACGAAATGCGACAAATCGAACACCTAATTCCGAATGCTTGTAGGTTTATTGTCTGTAGTTTGCTGTTGATTGGCCTGATTACGCTCGGAAGTAATCCCGTCTTCGCGCAGAAAGCGGAGACGCTAGAAGCTCAAGCGATGGGCACAGGGACCCAGCTCGGACAGAATATCGGCATAACGCTGATTATTCAGGACTACTCCACGATGGCTGAAAGGCAGACGCTCGTGGACGCGTTCCAAAAGGGACAGAATCAGGGCCTGATTAACGCACTTAAGAAGATGAGAGCCGTTGGTCGTATCTCAATTACGGGAACTCTCGGGTACGACGTGAGTTATATCCGATTGATTACGACTCCAACCGGACGAAAAATCCGCTTCATTACCAACAGACAGATTAGTTTCGCTGAGGCTTGGACCGACTCGCCATCTCAGGCTTTTGACTTGAGTGGAGGCGAAATCGATATAAACGATCAAGACAAGAACAAGAGCACGGGTACCTTGTTTCCTGCCGCACAACTTTTGATCGACAAGCAAGGTCAGCTGCAAATCGATCTTACTCAAAACTCATGGAAGCTTGTGGACGTGCTCGATTGGAAAGGAACACCCGGCGTCAATTAACATTTAGTCGCTTGAGAGGTCATTTGGAAAAGAGATGACAAGTCGTAACGCTCCGCATTCGGAGGGTCTATGAAGATCGCCGTACTTGGCGGAGACGGTTATTGTGGATGGGCTACCGCTTTGCATCTGTCGGCCAAGGGCCATTCCGTTGCGATCATCGATAATTTCGTGCGGCGGCAATGGGACCGCGACTTGGGAACGGCGACCTTGACTCCCATCCGGCCCCTGGCGGAGAGGCTGAGGGCTTGGCATCACATCACGAATAAGACTATTGACCTTTTTATCGGCGACGTGACGGACTACGATTTTCTCTCTTCCACGATCAAAGAAATTGAGCCAGACGCTGTAATCCACTTTGCAGAGCAACGCGCTGCACCCTACTCCATGATTGACCGTGACCATGCCGTGTTTACTCAAGTGAACAACATTGTCGGGACGCTGAATCTGGTATTCGCGATTCGCGAAATTGTTCCTGATTGTCACTTGGTGAAGCTCGGAACGATGGGCGAGTATGGCACGCCAAATATCGATATCGAAGAGGGATACCTGAAGGTTGAACACAACGGCCGAACAGACATACTTCCCTATCCGAAGCAAGCCGGCTCTTTCTACCACCTTTCAAAAGTGCATGATAGTCACAACATCATGTTCGCCTGCAAGGTGTGGGGATTGCGAGCAACCGATCTAAACCAAGGAATTGTGTATGGAACAGTGACCGATGATGTTGCTCGCGATGAGACTCTGATCAATCGTTTTGACTACGATGAAATATTCGGCACGGTCCTGAATCGCTTCTGCGTTCAAGCGGCTGTGGAACACCCGCTCACAGTTTACGGAAAGGGCGAACAGACGCGGGGTTTTCTGGACATTCGAGACACCGTGCGCTGTATCGAAATCGCCTGCCTGAATCCCGCGGCTCGCGGAGAGTTTCGAGTATTCAACCAGTTCACGGAACAATTTTCCGTTCTAGAGATCGCGCAAATGGTGAAAGTCGCGGCGAAAAAGCTGGGCGTGGCAGTCCACATCAATCATTTGCCGGATCCGCGAGTGGAGGCGGAAGAACACTATTACAACGCGAAACATTCTAAACTTCTTGATCTTGGTTTAGAGCCTCATTTCCTTTCTCATTCACTGCTGGATTCGCTTATGAATATTGCGATGAAATACCGCGATCGCGTCGATGAATCTCTTATACGGCCGCGCGTGAACTGACGGCATCCTCACAACGATGTTCGTCGTGTGCATAGCGTGCCTTTCAACGTTCCGGCATCTGAAGCGCAGTTTAAAACAGCCAACGTATCCGATCAGGAAACTAAGCGTGCTCCTTCGGCGTTGAACCTTCGGGAGCTGCGCGATTCGGCTGAATACATATAAGCCCCGATTCGTGACGGAAGGCCGTGCTGACCGAGTCCTATCGCAAGTGATTTGTAATTGGTTTTGGTGAATCTTTTAGAATATACAATTGCTCCCAGTGCTCTGTTACGTCCTAACCGATGCCGAGCACGCTGGCGCTCCGGCTTCTATTTCGTCTCCGATGAATCGGCCGACTCATCAACTTGCGTTAAGCTTGGACTCACAAATTGCTTCCCTAAGAGGACAGTTTCAATACCTTCTAACAGTCCTGATTCTGCATCCGACTTAAGTAAGTAGCCACGTCCGCCCGCGCTCAAGGCTGCTGGCACCACATCAGGATCACGCGTGTCACTCACAAAAAGTATCCGGGATCCAGGTGAAGCGATCCGGATTCGCCGAGCAGCCTCTATGCCACTCAGCTTCGGAAGGCAAAGATCCAGAAGAATCAAGTCTGGTTGTAACTCTGTCGCTTTCTGAACGGCGTCTGAGCCATCTGACGCCATGCCAATTATGCGGAAGCCAGGGACTTTCTGGAGTCTATTGGCGAGAAACTGCCGCCAGGGTTCAAAATCATCTACAACCAGAATTTGGACGAGTGACATCTGCAATACCTCTGCCTGCACGACCCTCATAACTAAGGTCTCCGCCAGGAAATTAATCCAACCACGCTCAAGAACTTACATGCTTCGACTGATTCAGTCGTTGCGTTCGCGCAATGTTGAACTTGCCTAAAAGCATCTAGGAAGGAGCCGAGACAGGGAAAAGCGTGGGAACTGCCGTCAAACTACCTGAAGGAAAAGCCGCTCACTTGCGCGGAGCACGACCTTTCCGCGATGTTTCACAATGGCGCGGTTTCTTTGCCACTCACTCAACAACCGGCTTGCGGTAAAAGGAGTGATGTTCGCTGCACTGGCAAGCTCTTCGTTTGTTACATCGAACTCAACGCCACCGTGGACTCTTTGACCAATAACTTCGGACAGGCAGAGCAGGATGTGAGCAAGTCTTTGGCGAGCTGTTTGACCCGTCAGAGCGGCGTGGGTAGCAACATACCAACTCAAATAGTCTGCCGAGATCAATAATGCATTTTCGAGTAGCCTCGGATAACGCGCTGCCATTCGTTGGATTATGGTACTGTGCCACTCCATTACCGAGCTATCTCTCACCGCCTCCGTACTCACCAGATACTGAGAAGGTTTGGACAAAAGCGCAGCACTTCCGAATGTCTCTCCGGGCGTGAGCCAATAAAGAAGATTCTTTTGGCCCTCTTGGGTGGTGAAGGAATATCTAGCACGCCCTTTTGTTAGCAGATAAAAATAGCGGGCCGGGTCGCCCTGATCTGTGATCACAGAATTGGCGGGGAAGCGTCGTTCGACACCAGCCGCCAGGATGATCTCGATTTCTTGGCGCGTTAGTCCATCCAGAAATCGTGATCTCGCACCTGCGCATACACTAGAAATCCCGATAGCAGGCATATCTGGTTCTCCGTAAAACAAATCCGCATTTCGACTGCCCTAGTGGCCGCTGGTTCGCATTCGGATTCGGGATAGTCACTGTCGCGTTAGAGTATCTTGTTTGCCAGGTACCTGGGACTTGTCAAAAGTGACAACCGTTTTCTGAGAGAGGCATCGCTTCTCACCACGCTTCAGTTGGAGTTGGCGGGTCCAACAGACGGGAAACGGCGTATAGAAATCATCGCGCTGCTCGCACCGCAAAGGAAAATTCAATGGATCCGATTCGTTCTGGGTGCGCGGACAACTGTGGTTTCGGAATACAATTCGCGGTGGGGCGGCGCTGCAAGACCTCCGACAAAGATTGGGTTGGACACGATCCACGGGACGTCTGCTGGCAGCAAGGGGTGGTTCAAAAGATAAATTTCCAGCCGATAGACTCCGGCCGACGCTCCCTGGACAGTGAGGTGCCCGCTATCTACTTGACGCTCGATCTTGCCATTCCGTCTCAGGATTAGCCGCGTAGCCAGACCAGCCACTTCAACTGCAGATCCGACTTCTCGGGCGGGTTACTACCGCTGGTGTAAATTGCTCCGCTATCGCTGGCGGAGAAATCGAATAGCTGCGGCTCGCCGGCGCCGCGGATGCAATTAAAAAGTCGCCATTGCGTATGGCCTGCTCGGGATGTGCCGCGTACTTTTTGTCAATGCCCAAACCAGCAAAGGAGAAAACGTCTGCGTAAGATGGGACATTTACTGTGAGAAATTTCCCTACATGGAATCCGCCGTGGGCGTTGGAGGCCACGAGACTCCATATCTTCCCGCGCTGGAGAAGATCGTCCCAGTGAGCGAAGGACTTGGCGGGAAAAGAAACACTTTTGATGAAGTAATAATGAGAGAAAGGGTAGAAAAGAATTAGAGCAAGCTTGCCGTAAACCGAAACGCTGCGAACACAGGTGAACATGTTCGACAATTCGATTCCACCGGGGACCAAATCAGTTTCCCAATAGCGCCAGCTATATAGCGGATCTTCGGATTAGGCCACAACCGGAAACGCCCCCCACTCACGCGCCTGTTTCATTGCCTCTGGAGGAAATGTAGCAAGTGCAATATCGGGGACATCCCGCGAACCGAAAAATGTCAGGCGTCCATCCGGCAATGTGGCTTCCGATCCGCCTATCACCGTTACGCCGTCGAACTCTGAGAGATGTCCGGTTATCCGGCGCGATATATAAGGGCGCCCCTTTTGGAGGCTAGTGATGGAATGCACGATTGAAACCAAGGCCATCACCATTCTCGATTTTCTCAAAGGCCAACTGAGTGTTTCGATTCCAAAACCACGGTAGGTCCAGATCTGTCGCTTGGTACGGAAACGGTGGGGTGTCTGGATCAAAGCAAAACAATCCTGCTCAACGGGGTGCGTTGGACATCAAGAAACATCCGGCCATGGGACAAGTGTTTTTTCTTGACTCTCTTTTGTCCGGAGTTTCAAAGATCGATGCCTGGGGCGTACGAACCGGTCTACGCGATGGGAATGCGCGTGCGGCAACTTTCGTGAAAATTTGAGGAAGCCGAAAATCAGGTCCTCACTGCTCATAATACTTGTTCGCGACCCCGTAGCACCCAAGCGGACTGGCACTATTACCAATAGGCGGGGAAGAGCCCGCGGCATAGCATGGAGTGTGAATCAAGACTACGCTGCCGGGCGAACCATCTCGCGCTACAGTGTCCTGGAGGAGCTGGGAAGCGGTGGAATGGGTGTAGTCTACAAAGCCCATGACAATGAACTTGGGCGTCTTGTCGCTTTGAAGTTTCTTCCTGAGAGCGCGGCCCGGGACCCGCTTGCCCTAGAACGCTTTCGCCGCGAAGCACGAGGTGCCTCTGCGCTCAATCACCAGAATATCTGCACCATCTACGAAATTGGGAGCCACGAAGGCCGTGCGTTCATTGCGATGGAGTACCTGGATGGTGTGACCCTGAAATACTGCATAGCCGCAGGCACCATGGATACGGCACGTATTGTTTCGATTGCCATCGAGGTTGCTGACGCCCTAGATGCCGCTCACAGTGAAGGCATTATTCATCGTGATATCAAACCCGCCAACATTTTCGTCACGACACGCGGGCGCATCAAGATTCTCGACTTCGGCCTCGCGAAAAGTATTCGTCCGGAGGCCCTCGGCGGCCAGACGGCGGCGCAGCCAACGCAGGCTCTGGCTTATGCCGCCGCGGAACATCTCACCAGTCCGGGCACGGCACTGGGAACCGTGGCCTACATGTCTCCGGAGCAGGTTCGGGCTGAAGAGTTAGACGGTCGAACGGATCTGTTCTCTTTCGGTATTGTCCTGTACGAGATGGCGACCGGGAGATTGCCATTTCAAGGAGCTAGTTCGGGCCTCATCGCAGAAGCTATCCTCAACCGCAATCCGGTACCTGCCATGCGAGTTAATCCCATCGTTCCTCTGGCGCTTCATCAAGTGATCAACAGAGCATTGGAGAAGGACAGCAGCCTGCGTTATCAGAACGCGGCGGACATTCGGTCTGAGCTCCAACGAATAAAGCGAGACATCGGATCGGGCGCGACGGCCGCGGAGGGAGAAATAGAACCAGCCGCTTTATCGATCACAAGTCGTTTATCCTCAACCGGCCGGCGCAGGGCGCCGACTTCCGCTTCAAAAGGAACCCCTCTTCGCGGGCCAAGAGTTTCGAAGAACATTGACTCACTGGCAGTTTTGCCATTTGAAAATGCGAGTGGCGATCCTGAGCGCGAATATCTCAGTGACGGGATCACGGGGAGCCTGATTAATGTGTTGGCGACGATACCGAAGCTGCGAGTAATCGCGCAGAGCACAGTATCTCGGTATAAGGGCCGGGAAATTGACCCCCAAGCCATCGGTCGCGAGCTCAATGTGCGCGCGGTACTCACTGGAAGAATAGTGCAGGGTGGTGGCTCTTTGCGCATTGGGAGCGAGTTAGTCGATGTAGCCACAGGTTGTCGACTATGGGGCGAGCAATACAATCGAAAGCCTGGCGACATCTTTGTGATCCAAGATGAAATTTCAACCGAGATATCGGGGAAATTGCGGGTACAACTGACCCGGGCAGAAAAGATCCGACTGACAAAACACCACACGGAGAACACAGAAGCGTACCGGCTGTACCTAAAAGGTCGTCATTACTGGAACCAGTGGACCGAAGAGGGGTTCTACAAGGCGATCGAATACTTTCAGCATGCAGTCGAGAAAGACTCCAGGTACGCCCTCGCCTACGCTGGATTGGCCGATTCCTACGTGCTGCTGGGTTGGAACAGTTATCTGCCGCCGACGCAAGCGTTCCCTAAAGGAATGGCTGCGGCGATCACCGCCTTGGGACTCGACATGGAGCTCGCTGAGGCCCGCACGTCTCTGGCGGCCTTGTTGTGGCTTCACGATTGGCGGTGGGAAGAGGCTGAAACAGAATTCAAACATAGCCTCGAACTATCTCCCACATACGCAACTGCCAACCACTGGTACGCCGAGTATTTGATGACCATGGGAAAACACGCAGAAGCTTTGGCTGTGATGAAGATTAGCCAGGAATCCGATCCTTTGTCGCTGATTATCAACGTTGCAGCGGGATGGCAATTGTACTGTGCCCGCCGATACGATGAAGCCATCGAGCAGCTCCGCCGAACTGTCGAATTGGATCCGGACTACCCCGTCACATACTGGATCCTTGGCCTGTTGTTAAGGAAAACGGGTCGTTACGAACTAGCCATCACCGAGGGTGAGAAGGCGGTGAAGATGTCGGGCGGCAGTCCTCTGATGCGATCGGCACTGGCGCACACCTTCGCCGCGGCTGGTAGGTCCGACGAAGCATTTCAGATGCTTGATAATCTGACCGAACTAGCGAAGCAAAAGTATGTCGCACCCTACTTCTTCGCCGGAATCCACGTCGGCTTGAAAGAAAACGAACGCGCACTCGATTATTTGGAGAAATCATACGAAGAACATTCCCACTGGCTCATCTATCTGCATATAGACGCGAGCATGGACGATTTGCGGGATAACTCACGATTCCAGGACTTGTTGCGGCGTGTCGGACTCCCGTAATTAGGGCCGCGAACCCCGCCTGAAGCACAAATTGTCTCAGCGAGGGGTTCGACTTGTTGCTGGTTGATAGTGCATGGCACTTACGGGGCCTAACGATGGAGCTGCAGATCGATATCGAACTACAAGAGGGGCTATCGATAGTAACCGCCATTGGGACCTTTACGCTCGACGCGGCCTTGCGGCTCCTTAAGCAGGTGTGTGATACATCGAAAGAGAGAGAAGTGAACAAAATTTTGGTGAATTGTCTTGCAATGGACGGGGAACTTTCACTCTTTGACCGGTACGATCTTGGAGCACAAGTAGCGACATACCTGAAGCAGCACCAGATGAATCCGAAATTTGCGTTTGTTGGCAAACCACCCACAATCGACGGCTTCGCCGTGCGCGTCGGCCAAAATCGCGGGCTGGTCGCCGAGGTGTTTTCAAGCCAGCAAGAGGCGTTAAAGTGGCTTGAACAATGGCCCGGTTGAGTCGCCTTGAAAAATTTAGGATCAAACATACGGCGCAAACGCGGCGAATCATCAGTCCGGGAAACCTACGAATCCGCCAGAGCGTGCGCTGCTCAGGTTCGCGGTCCGCGATCAATGAGAACGTAAGGACTGTGAAAGCCTCGTTAGATTCTGTGCCTGCACGCGAACAATACCGCCGCGGGGGCTGTCAATGTCCGCAATCAGAGAGAAAGAGATAGAGACAATGAGAGGCAGGACGAGAAGCAACATTGTCTTCGCCGGCCCCCGACGCGCACCATAACCGATCAA
This sequence comes from uncultured Acidobacteriota bacterium, assembly GCA_963714785.1. Lineage (GTDB taxonomy): Bacteria > Acidobacteriota > Terriglobia > Acidiferrales > UBA7541 > Palsa-295. The sequence goes on along the minus strand of CAVQQE010000006.1, from coordinate 391,585 downwards.
TAGGTTACAACAGATGGCGATCGTCACCATCAAACCCCATGCTGCATTTGGAATGCGGTTCCACCAGGCGGCTTGCGCGGACCCTTTGGTATTCAATACATCATTCATTCCCGTGACAGCGATGGTTACTAGGGGAGTTGGCTGCGCGGCGGCTGGAGCCTGGACGGCGGACCAAAGATCCGTTTCCAGTTGTGTAGTTGTTGCATCAATCTGTCGAAGTTGAAGCTCATCTCGGGTTTTATAGAATAAAATACGCTGATCGAGATAGCTTCTGAGCAAGGAACGCACCCTTACCGCATCGGTAGTAGGCAGGAAGTCTACTCGAACGTACTCCGTGCCAATCGCATTTGCCTCTGCCTCTTCCAAGTTCTTGCGTTGATCGTAACGGGTAATCGCCATCGAAAAGCTAAACCCAATAATCAGGCCTAGCAGAGTGAGGATCGCGGCCATGATGATGCCAAAGTCATCTCGCTCATTTTCTTCCAGGCTTCGGCGTCTCTTGCGAAAAAAAACGCCAATCCGCACGGAGAGCCACAACATCACAAGGGAAAGAGACAAAACAACAAACGAAAATCTAAGTATGTAGTTCATGAGCTATAACCTCCGGTTTAAGTCCGGCCGATTTGCAGTCTATTGCACCTATAAACTGAATTACCCAGACATTAGAGAGTTGTTCCACAAGAAATGTGAGAAGCGCGGTGTCCGAAACTTGGCGAGCAGGACTGAAAGGGGTTGAATTTTCCCAAGGTTATAGTTGCTAAGCCTCACTTTGCCGCACCGATTAAATGATTTTTTCCGTTTCCAATCGTTGAACGATCAGTTTGGCGACTGCATCGATCGCCTTCATCGGTGAACGAGGATTGACTGTATCGCTGGTTCCAGTCCAAATAAGTTCCCCATCTGGCTTGCTCGTGGAATAGAAATTTGTTTCGATTTGGGCAGTTTTGTCGACGCGGAGATAGTCGGGGGAATAAACTACAGGATAGATGGCGCCGTAATATCCATAGAAAGTATTGTAATAAGGATAGGGAGTGTAAGCTTGGCCTGGGATATATGTGACCTTCTTGTCCACTTTTACCAGCCTAGAGGCCACGACCGCATCAATATTTTGCCCGCGAATGACGTCTCTCAATTGATTTATATCAAGTGGCGTCGAGTTCGGCCTTGGAAGAAGCGAATAGCTGGGAATAGCCTGAATTCCTGGCCTCGTGATCGCCGCCGACAGTTGATCTTCAAACTCGGCTCGGTTTTCTACCTTACCGTTTATGCCTAACACAAGGATGTTATGGAAGGCTGCGCCGGAATAGCCTGGGTTTGTCCAAGTGAACACGAACTTCGTCGATTTACCGTTCAAAAATGTAAGGCTAGCCAGCACCACTAAAATCAAGATCGCCCGTCTTCTCAAGCTATCTCCTGCCCCCGCAGCACTCCGCTGAAACAAAATTCCCCCTAGAAGCGCCTGGTGACGAATGCTTGACCTTGCTGGTCGAGCGCGCTTCGCCTAGCCGTTGAAAATTTGAGGAACCCGGAGAGGCCAGGAGGTAGAGGAGAATAACCCTCCGGGTCCCTTACGTCCAGCCTGTCAGACAATACGGTGCTGCGTATTTGATGTGAATTGTCAATACTAACAGTAGCGGGCGATTATTCTGTCCGCGTCTAGTTCGCAGATCATAGAGCCAAAAACCTACGCCGAACCCGCGCTCGTGCGCCATTACCTAGATTCGCTGAAGGTTTTGCACTGTAAGAACTTACAATTCTCAATTTCAACAGAGTTCAATATCTTTCCATGCAAACAGCGGGATTCGGTTTCTGGTCGGCCGAGCTAAGTGAACGAAGAAATCGCCTTTAAGGAGTTGATCCCATGATTCGTCAATTGGCAGTAATGAAGGGTCGCGGCAAACCCATCGAAGCCGACGTTAAGTATCGGAGAGAGATTTGCAAGGTGGGGCGCTGGATGTATAGGCAAGGTTTCGTGGTCGCATCGGAAGGTAATCTGTCAGTAAGGCTCGACGCCGATCGCGTTCTGGTGACGCCTGCAGGAGTGTGTAAGGGACGACTCTTGCCCCACGAGTTGATTGTTACCGATCTTCAAGGAACCGTTGTAGCGGGAACCGGACAGCCTTCTTCAGAGCTGCAAATGCATCTTTTGTACTATCGCTTAAGGCCAGATGTGCGCGCCGTCTGCCACGCACACCCCCCAACAGCAACTGGATTTGCCGCCGCGGGACGCGCGCTCGAAGAAGCAGTCCTTCCGGAAATCGTAAGCGTTCTCGGCAAAATTCCTCTCGCTCCATATGGGACTCCGGGCACCAGGGAACTCTGCATGGGACTCGAATCTCTAATTCCAAGCTACGATGCGATCCTCCTCGAAAATCATGGTGTGGTGACCTGCGGAGAGGACCTGATTACAGCGTATCAGCACATGGAAACAGTAGAACATTTTGCGCGCGTAATGATGGTAGCGGAGTCCCTCGGAGGCGCCCGTTTGCTGACGCAGGCACAGATACGAAAACTCAACGCCCGCAGGATCGGGCACCCGCAATTTACCTCTATTCACTCGACCCTTAATTTGGAGATGTCGGAAAGACGCCTTGCGCAAGCTGAGGACTATGTAGATCCTGGAGGGAAGAATTCAAAAAAATCAATCGTTTCGGATCAGCTGGCCTTCTTTCGTGGCGCGCCTCGTCGTTCCTTAAAGGGTTGACGCCGCACGAAGATTCTTGAAGTCAATCACCAAGACGGTGATGTCATCCTGCTGCCCTTCACCGCGCGGATATCCCGACCATTGGGACAACTCATCCAACAACGCATCGATGAATTGTTCTGCACCCAGGCTGTGCCTGCTCTCCATCAGCTGCATGAACCTATCGGTCCCAAATTCCTCGTCAGATGGGCTCGAGGTTTCAAGAACTCCGTCGGTATATAGAACGCAGCGGTCGCCGGGCTCAAGCGGCAAGCTCGCAGCGGAGTACGTTTCTTCGGGAAATTGGCCGAGCACCAATCCGTTTTCGGATACCTCGGACGCTTTTCCGGAAGAACTGCGCCAGTGCAGTAACGGCGGATGACCCGCACCTGCGTAAGTCATGGATTTTTTTTCCAGATCCACGAAGACGTACGCTGCCGTCACAAAATTTCTCTGGAACTTGCCGCACAGCGCCTGATTCAAACCGGACAAGACCTTCCCAGGATCTGATGCGTGTACGGACTGCGCGGTCAGTGCAACCTGAAGCATCGACGCGATCAGCGCGGCAGGCAGGCCGTGTCCCGAAACATCCGCAATCAAAACGCCCACGTGTTTTTCGTCCACCACGATAAAGTCGTAGAAATCGCCGGCTACCGATGTCATCGGGATGTAACGCGCAACGATTTCCAAGCCGCCAAGCTTCGGCGTATCGCTCGGCAGTATCGAAAGCTGGATTTGCCGCGCCATCTCCAGCTCGTTATTGATCGCCACCAACTGTTGCGCGATTTGCTCGTGCGCATCTCGAAGCATCAGGTGAAGACGCACGCGCACCTTCACGATCGCAGCGGAGAACGGCTTGTGAATATAGTCCACCGCGCCGACTTCGAATCCTTTGGTCTCGTCTTCGGTTCCCGTCTGGCCCGTAAGGAAAATTACCGGAATATTTTGAGTGGCTGGATTCGCTTTCAAACGCCGGCAAACTTCATAACCGTCCATCCCCGGCATCATCACGTCCAGCAGGATCAAATCGGGTTTTTCTTCGGCGGAAGCGATCGCCAGCGCCTTCTCGCCGTTCGTTGCCACCTTGGTGTTGAACGAGTCTTTCAATGCTCCGGAAATGACTCCAAGATTGATGGGTGTATCGTCCACGATCAATATCGACTTTTGTTCAGAGGTCAGAGCCATATTTTTACTCCAAGTTTAGAGACAAGCGCGCCGCGATTCCCGAAAGACACTTCAGCGCCGCCTCAAAATCAAAATTGCCGATGTGTCCGCTAAGATCGCCGATTTCCGTACGAGTGAGCACTTTCGACAAATTCGGCCGAGCATCCAAAATGAAATCGGCGGCCGCGCCATCATCGCTCTTCAGCAATTTCTTCAGCCGCCTCAGCGGCTCCGCCACAATTGAGGGATCCGACGACACTTCGCTTCTGTCCATCGGCTGGTCCACCGGCAAAGCCTGGCGAATAACCTTCACAGTGTCGCGAAGCGAAGCTTCCAGCGAATCCAACGCCGGATCGATACTCTGTCCTGACTTAACAGCGGTTTCAGCCTTCGCCGCCTCTTCGGCCAGCGCGGTAGCCCCCAGATTTCCAGCCGATCCCTTCAACGAATGTGCGGCCCGTTCGGCGGTTGGAATATCTCCAGCCGCCAGCGCGCTACGAATTTCCGCTACTGCGTCCGCCTGTGAATCCGCAAATCGATTCAACAAAGATTCGTAGCGTTTCCGATTCCCGCCCGTCCTCCTGAGCGCCGCTTTAGTATCAATCCCCGAAATTGGGAGCGTATCGCCATCGGAACTCCCCGACGCTGTCTGCGGAACGTTGCTGGTCGGCGCCACCGCCACCGCTTTCACGTTGCCGTCGCGCTTAATCGAGCGCAATAGAACGCGGAAGAGTTCGTCCGGGTCGATCGGCTTGTCAACGTGATCATTCATGCCCGCTTCGTCGCATTTTTCGCGGTCGCTGGCCATCACGTTAGCTGTCATTGCGATAATAGGTAGAGCTCGAAATAGCGGATTGGCGCGAATCAACTTCGTGGCCTGGAGTCCGTCCATCACTGGCATCTGCATATCCATCAGCACCACATCATATTTCTTCGCTCCAACCATGCGCACCGCAACCTCGCCGTTCTGCGCCACATCGATCGACATATTCGCGTCTTTCAGCAGCCCCAGCGCGACTTCCTGGTTGAATTCATTGTCTTCCACCAGAAGCACTTGCGCGTCTCGCAGCGGAGCGAGATCGATAGCGGAATCCGCTTGACCATCCCTGCAACTTTCGCGGCCTCCGCCGAGCGCTTCCACTGCGGAATCAAAAAGCATCGATGGAGTCACCGGTTTGATCAGCACACTTGCAAATGCATTTTCTTCCGCTTGCTTCAGCACTTCTTCGCGGCCGTAGGCGGTCACCATTACCAATTGCGGACGCACTGCTAGATTTGGCAACGCGCGAATCCGTTTGCCAGTTTCGATGCCATCGATTCCCGGCATTTGCCAGTCAACGAAGACGATTTCGTAGGGCTCGTTACGCTCAGCCGCTTGCCGCACCATTTCTACGCCTTCCAAACCAGAAGGAGCTTCATGCGCCACAAAAGTCATGCTCGTCAACATGCTTGCCAGCACCGCGCGCGCCTGCGGATTATCGTCGATGATTAAAATTCGTCGGCCGCGAAGGTCCGGCTTGGGAGTGCGCCGCGAGGTTCCCGCGCCATTGCCCAGTTGCGCCGTAAACCAAAATGTGCTCCCCCTGCCCGGTTCGCTGTTGACGCCAACATCGCCGCCCATCAATTGCGCAAGCCGTTTCGAAATCGCCAGTCCCAAGCCAGTGCCGCCATGTTGGCGCGTGGTGGAGGTATCCGCCTGTTCGAACGCCTGGAACAGTCGTCCCATCTGCTCCGGGGTAAGCCCTATGCCCGTATCTCTGACTGAAAAACAAACCAATTGGCCGTTTTCGTCTTTCTGCTCCACACGCGCCTTCACCACAACTTCTCCGCTCTCCGTGAACTTCACCGCGTTGTTGCAAAAATTAATCAGGATTTGACCCAACCGCAGTGGGTCGCCCTTAAGCTGGCGCGGAACCGCCGAATCGATATCGAAGATCAATTCCAGGCCCTTAGCCGAAGCTTTCTCGGAAATAAGATTGCTGACATTCTCCAGAACTTTTTCCAGATCGAAGTCGATGTTCTCCACCGACAATTTCCCCGCCTCGATCTTCGAGAAATCCAAAATATCGTTGATGATCCCTAGCAGATGCTGGCCGGAAAGTTGAATCTTTCTTAGATAATCCCTCTGCCTCGGATTCAGTTCGGTTCTCAGGGTTAAGTGCGACATACCGATGATGGCGTTCATCGGGGTGCGGATCTCGTGGCTCATATTGGCCAGAAAATCCGCTTTGATTTTGGTGGCTTCCTCCGCCACTTCTTTGGCGCGTCGGAGCTCCACTTCGGACTCTTCCAGCGCCTGATTGATCTTCTCCAACTCCTCTTTGCGCGCGCTGATCTGGCGTTCGGACGCGGCCAGGGATTCAGCCTGAGCGCGCGTTTGATCGAGAAGCTTTTTTGTTTCGAGATTCGCCGCCAAAATTTCTGCGCTCAGGGCCACGGAGGGCACTAGCGCATCGAGCAGGACACGCTGGCGCTCGCCTAGCGACGAAACAGGCGCTAGCTCGATCACTGCAACGTTGACTTCCCGGTTTACTACCGGAACGAACAAGATTTTGCCGGGCTTCACCGTGCCCATCCCGGCGGTGATTCGAACGTCCTCGCCTGCGGCAACTTCGAGTATGCGTCGCTCGGCCGCAGCCTGGCCCACGAGCCCCTCGCCGAGTGCAAACTCCGGCGGAGCTCCCGCATCACTGATTGCAAACGTCCCGGCGCGGAAGAAACGCTTTTGATCCTTGCTTGCAATGTAGAACGCGCCGTAAACCAGCGGGATCGCTTCCGAGATGCGCGACAGCAAGGCGGTGGAAAAGCCTGCAAAATCCCGCGCTGCTTGCAAAGGCTGCAGGGTTGCAGCCACTTGCGACTTCACCCAGCCTTGCGTCTCGCGTTCGCGGGCACCGAGTTGCAGTGTTTTTAACGCGCGCCCAATCTCGCCGATTTCGTTCGTGCGCTGGAGATAGGGAATGGTTTGGTCCAGCTTGTTGGCGGCGATGTCCTGGATGCTGCCCTGCAAGACCCCAAGTTCGTCAACAACTTTCGTTTGAACGATGAAGAATGCGGTGCCCCACGATAACAGCAGACCTACGACGATCACCAGCCAGGTAAGAAAAATCGCGTGATGGGTTTTTACGGTCAGCTCATCGGATTGCTGGTCCACCGAATTGCGCATCTCTGTGACTATTTCGGCGATGGCCTGCTGCGCTCGTTGCAGTTCGGCATCCACGCTCCCGCGCATCAGGTTCATAGACTTCGAATCGTCGCCGGCTAAAGTTGTAGCGCGAACCGGTCCGGAGTCAGTCGCCGCTTGATCGAAGAAACTCGCGGCCGCCTGGATTTCCTTGGCGCGAGCGGGACTCTGCTTGATCGAATCTGCGATGAGCGATTGGAACTTAGCGTAAGACTTGTCCAGCTTGCCCTCGATAACGCGCATTTTATCGGCATCGAGCTCGGCAATATCGGCGTACAAATACTGTCCAAATAGCGCCGCTTCGGTTCGCGCCTGGGTCAGGAGCTGCAAAGCGCTGACGTCCTGGTCGATCAACTCGGTGTAGCGCGTGTCGATCTTCTTGCTCTCGATCGACGAGTACGCGCCAGCCACGATTACCATGATGACCAGCGGCAGCATGGCGGTCAGCAGCTTGCGGCGGATTTTTAAATTCTGAAATAAGCCCATTGTTAATGTGCCCGACCAAACGCCGAGACGAATCGCTGAGTATCGTAAACGGTTAAGCGTACTTTATGAGGAGCTTCCAGATTCGCACACGACCGCCAGGAGCCTCTACGAGGCCGTCACGGCACCGCACGCAGAGGTTACACGTTTGTCGCGGCCCGCGCATACTGTCAGTTTTACCAACCTGGACCTTCGCCCGAGCACCCCCTTATGCTTACTCGCCAGTAAATCCAGCTGTCCCGATCGGAGAAGACCTAATGGCCGGAATTGCTAATTTGGCGGTCCCAGCCAGGAATACTGCCAAGCCGCCGACACATTCTGATAATTTCCACCAAAGCTAATATATGTGCCATTGCTGTAACTGACTTTTATTGACTGGTGTTTGCTGATCGGGAAAGAAACCGTGCCTCCGATTCGCGACCCAGTCTGCTTTGTCTGTAGGTTTTGTATGCCGCTCAAACTGGTGATGCCGCCCCGCCAGAAGTTCCCGTCCAATGACAGCCACAAGCGTGGTTTCACGTCGTAACTCAGATGCCCTTCCAGAGAAACAATCGGCGATTCGCTCTGCGGCATGCTGACCGGCCCGTCGTAAAAGGCCGAATTCGTGGTGTAGAACCACGCGCCCGCATACCCATCAAGCACCCAATGGCCCCAGCTTTCCGAATATCCAAGTTCTGGTTTGAAAGCCCACCGATTGGCGCCCCAGTTGACCAGTTTCGCGCTGCTATATTGTCCCGTGGGCGCAAGTACCTTCAGACTCAGTCCCAACAGCCGTTTTTGCTTCCACTTCGCCCATTCTTTCGCTTGCATCGCTGGGCCGCCTATCAAGTTCACAGAAAAGCGGTAGGTGGAATCCAGCAGTCCCGAACGGTATATCGCCATGTGTTGCCCCGCGACGTTGCCCTGAAAAGTTCCCACCCCGTAGGGCAGCGCGGCGGTGATGTTTGCCGAGCGTCCAAAGAAACTCATCGAATGGTAGTAGCTGATGATCGATACGTTGTAGGCGCCCGTTGCGCCGGTGACCGGTATAGTGCCGTTGAAGTTCACGCCTCCGTCGAAAAAGGAGTAGGTAAGCGTAACCGCATTCCAATGCACGGGAGTGATGATGTAAGCCCGCGGGGCCAGATCCTGCGCGCCAAGCCGCGCAGTGAGCGCCACAAACAAAACTAGTAACGCCAGAACGAAGCGAACTCGCATGACCTACCAGAAAATCTCATTTGTCCGGACGATACAGCACTCTCGCTGCGATAGACACTGTCAGTTCTGACAATTCCAATCTGTGCCCTCGGTGAACACAATCGTCACGCTTTGTAAGGTTTAAGCCAAGTGCGCCATCAGATTCGTGCCGCATCGCCGTTTTTGCAAATCTCGGAGGAATACAGAGTTGATGAAAACAAAATGGAGTCGCGGGTTGGGCCTTACTTTGGCAACGTTCATAATATTTCTAGCGTCATCGGCCTCGCTGTTTGCACAAGATACGCCGGTCGGTCCGGTGGGAACTCAACTCGGCACCGAGGAAACTCCTGCGGCAGCGGTCAATGCCGAGGAATTGCGGAAAGAGTCTCAGAATCCGGTTGCCAGTCTGATCAGTGTTCCGATCCAGGAGAATTTCAACTTCGGCGTTGAGCCAGGTGATCGTACACAGAATGTTCTGAATATTCAGCCGGTGGTTCCCCTCAGCATTTCGAAGGGCTGGGATCTGATCGTTCGGTGGATTGCGCCCATCGTTTATCAGCCAATTCCCGTAGCGCAGGCATCTGGACCTCCGGTGCAAACGACAGGCGTATATGGATTGGGCGACATGAACCCCACGTTCTTCTTTGTGCCGAAAAAGAGCAAAATAATTTGGGGCATCGGGCCGAGCTTCGTCTTGCCCACCGCAACCAACACAACGTATCTGGGCCAGGGCAAGCTCAGCATCGGACCATCTGTAGTCGCGCTGGTGCAGCCCAAACATTGGACTATCGGGTTCCTTGCCAACAACGTCTGGTCAGTGGCCGGTCACTCCAACTTCGACAAACCTGCCGTGAATCAGTTCCTGCTCCAGTGGTTCGTCAACTACAACATGCCGAAGGGCTGGTACCTCACCACCTCGCCGATTGTCACCGCGAACTGGAGAGCACCCGGCGATAACGCCTGGATCGTGCCGTTCGGCGGCGGTGTGGGACGAATCATGAAGCTTGGATTCCAGCCGGTGAACCTGACCGCGCAATTTTACGGCAACGCCGTGCATCCGCCGGGAGTTTCGCCCTGGGGCATGCGACTGCAATTCGTGCTGCTATTCCCCAAATTAACCAAGCAGCAACAGAAAGCATTGCTGGAGCAAAAACTGAAGCAAATGAATCAGAATCAATCGCAATAACTGTCCAATCGGAAGCTGTCGACACTCGTATTTCCGATTAGAGTCCGATAACCGCGCTTCACGGCAGCCAGGGTCCGAAACTGTCAATTCTGACAATTGCGGCCTAGAGAGCACACCTACAAAATCCCCCAAGAATTCCAAGTATTGACCGCACGGCTCGGCGGCGCCGGAAGAGGGAGAGGACGAATGAAATCGTTGTTGAAAGTTAACATTTCGAGGCTTTTGATGGCTTGCGTTGCTCTGTCGCTATGGATCGGCGCGCCGGCATTAGCACAGTCCTCGGCGGGGTCGGCTCCCGCCTTGACCGAAGAGCAAGCGCACGCTATCGGCGTGGATGCCTACCTCTACTTCTATTCGCTAATTACGATGGATATTACCCGCAAGCTGTCCACGAACATAGAACCCGGCAAGGAGTTTGGCAAAGGGCCGATGAATACGTTCGTCAACATCCCTGCGTACCCGCCCGCCGATTTGAAGCTTGTTGTGCGGGTCAACTTCGACACGCTGTATTCCATTGCGTGGCTCGATCTAACCAACGGGCCAGTGATTGTTTCGGCGCCCGACACTGCCGGGCGCTTCTACCTACTTCCCATGCTCGACATGTGGACAGACGTTTTCGCATCTCCGGGCTGGCGCACCACCGGCACGCAAGCGTGTAATTTCCTCGTCACTCCACCCGGTTGGAATGGAACGGTCTCAGCTGCCTTCACGCGCATCAACGCGCCCACTCCGTACGTCTGGATCATCGGACGAACCAGGACGGACGGCCCACAAGATTACGACGCTGTCCACAAGATTCAGGGGGGCTATAAGGTTAGGCCGCTCTCCGAGTGGGGCAAGACGCCGAAGCCCGTCGAAGTGAAGATCGACCCGACCGTCGACATGAAGACGCCGCCAAAGATCCAGGTGGACACGATGCCAGCCGATAAGTACTTCGCATACGCGGCTGAACTTCTGAAGCTGCACCCGCCCCACATTACCGACGAGCCGATCATCGCACAGATGAAGCGCATCGGAATCGAGCGTGGCAAGAGCTTCGACCTAGACAAGCAGGACCCCATGGTAAAGGAGGGGCTCGAAAGCGTTGCCGAGGACGCACAGAAACTGATGGCATGGAAGGTTCCGACGATCGCCCGAGTTGTGAACTACTGGTCGATGAATACAGACACAATGGGCGTCTATGGAAATTATTATTTAAAGCGCGCCATGGTTACCCAACTCGGTCTTGGCGCAAATCTGCCCGAGGATGCGATCTATCCCCTAAATCTTGCGGACGAAACAGGCAAGCCGCTCGATGGAGCGAACCAGTACACGATCCACTTCGACAAGGGAGCCACGCCACCGGCGAACGCGTTCTGGTCGATCACGCTTTATGATGCTGATGGCTTCCAGGTAGGGAACGTTCTCAATCGTTTCGCCGTGAGCAGTTGGATGCCGTTCAAATACAACGCGGACGGCTCGCTTGACCTCTATTTCCAGAATGACAGTCCGGGTAAGGATAAGGAAGCTAACTGGCTGCCCGCTCCGGAGGGCGCGTTCAATCTTACTATGCGACTCTACGCGCCACAGCCCGATGCATTAACGGGCAAGTGGAATCCATCTCCCGTCAAGAAAATGGAGGCTGTCTCTCTGCTACCGACGCAATAAATCAGTTCACTCCACAAACTCTTGATAGTCGGATCACAGGACAAATCAGTTCGATGAGCCGGTTAAGTGATATGAAGAGATTCAAAAGGTTTCCGGGGATTTAAGTCCTATGACAAAAAGAACTCGCAAAGAGAAAGCTTCCAAGGTCTGGACGCAGTCGAGTCGGCTGCAAATTGTAGTATGCCTTGCAGTGCTGCTGGCTGGATTCGGCTTCTGGCGGTATGCGGGCCATTCTGTCCAAGCGACTAGGCCCGCGGCGTCGGCGGTGACGGCTGAAGCACCGTCCGCTGCCAACAGCAACTTTGCTCCGACAGTCGAAAACAAGAATGCTCCGGCGCGTTCTGGCCCCGAAGGGATGGCTTGGATTCCCGGCGGTGAATTCTCCATGGGTGCTCAGGATCCACCAGGTAACGACGCTGTGGGCATGCAGGCCACACTGGATTCGCGCCCGATTCATCGCGTGTATGTTGACGGTTTTTGGATGGATAGGACGGATGTGACGAACGCGGAGTTCGCGAAATTCGTCAAGGCCACGGGATATATTACGGTTGCAGAGCGTAAGCCTAAGGCTGAGGATTTTCCCGGCGCGCCACCAGAAAATCTGGTGGCTGGTTCGGTTGTTTTTTCTCCGCCTGACCATCCGGTTTCGTTGAACGATCACTACCAGTGGTGGTCTTACGTCCACGGCGCGAACTGGCGCCATCCGCTGGGCCCGAACAGTAGCATTCAAGGCAAAGAGGACTACCCAGTCGTGCAGGTTGCGTACGAAGATGCCGCCGCGTATGCAAAATGGGCTGGAAAGCGTTTGCCGACCGAAGCGGAATGGGAATTCGCGGCACGAGGTGGGCTGGCTGGCAAACCCTACGTCTGGGGAGATGAGTTTCGCCCGAACGGAAAATGGATGGCGAATACATTTCAAGGTCAGTTTCCGACTAAAGATACCGGAGAAGACCATTACGTCGGCATAAGTGCAGCTGCGCGGTTTCCAGCGAACGGCTATGGACTTTACGATATGGCGGGAAACGTATGGCAATGGACAAGTGATTGGTATCGTCCGGATTATTACCAGCAATTGGTCGAGACTGGGGGCGTAGCACGGAATCCGAGAGGTCCCGATGCGCCGTATGATCCGTCCGAACCGAACGAGCGAAAGAAAACTCATCGCGGCGGATCGTTCTTATGCACCGATCAATACTGCTCGCGATATATGGTGGGCACACGGGGCAAGGGCGAGGTTAGCACTGCCACAAATCACCTGGGTTTTCGCTGCGTGAAGGAGCCGTCATCACACGCCGCACAATAAATCCCGCCGTCTCAGTCTGCGTTCGATTTGGACATCGCTCCGGTTCGGAAGAACAGAGATCGAAAGTTTTCCTCACCCAAAACTCGCTGTAATTCCCTGAATGCGAAGAGCGGGATGAACGTGCAAAATATAACCAGACTGCGGCAGATTAGGATATCCAGGCGTATTTCGTGAAACGCGCTTGCCATCATATCTCCGTGTACGAGTTGTTTGATCATTTCCTCTACGACGTGAAACGCCAACACAAGGAGCGTAAACAGAAAGGCCTTGTAAAGCGCTGACAAAGCCAATGGCCTGGATTCATGTCTCTTCCCGAGATGTGCGTATTCTCCTATAAGAATTACTTTCGCGATCACAAGAGCGTTGATCAGCGCAGAGCCATAGCCGAAATACGAGACGTGGAATTCGCCCAGTAGAACCGTGCTATAGGTCACGACGGCGCAAAAGAAAAAGGCCAGATAAAAAGAGATCCCAAGAAATTCCTGGCCTTCATGGATCGCTTTCTGTTTCAGGGTCGCACCCGTTACTTTTATTTCATTCACATGAATCTCTCATTTTTCTGTGATTTTTTCCTCTACTGCCTGCTAGTTCGGACATGGTTGATGATTAGTGGAGAGAAGACTGAAAGGAATTGTCAGTAATGACAGTACCAGCGCCGCAGTTCCCAAGAGAAGTCCGTTTGGCTATGTACGTTGACGTACATAAGGCTGGGTGGCATAATTCCGGGCATATTGAGGCTCGGCACCCTCACCGGAGGTTCCCCCCATGAGCCCGCCTCGCCGCTTACTCCGAACGCGCAATGCGCACTTGCCAGCCAAACTATTTGACGCTGTAGCCTTTTTAGCAAATGTTGGTGTCGGCAGGACTCTTCATCGATATAAGCCAAAACAAACGATCTTTTCTCAAGGGGATCTCCCGGACGCCGTTTTTTACATTCAGGAAGGCAGAGTGCGGTTGAGTGTGCTGTCTAAATTCGGCAAAGAAGCAACTATCACGCTGCTTGGTCCCGGCGATTTTCTGGGCGAGGGTTGCATCGCCTCCGATCAATCAGTCCGCGTTTCGACGGCAACGGCTCTATCAAACTGCTCCCTCCTGAGGGTTGAACGGAAGGAGATGCTGCGCACCCTCCACGGGGAAAACGTGTTCTCTGACATGTTTGTGGCCTATGTGGTTAAGCGTTACAACCGCACGGAAGCCGATTTGGTCGATCAACTTTTCAATTCGAGTGAAAAGCGATTGGCTCGAGCTCTGCTAACTCAGGCCCGCTTCGGAAAAACCGGAAAGCCCGAAGCAGTGATTCCGAATATAAGCCAGAAGACCCTCGCTGAGATGATTGGTACAACTCGCCAACGAGTGAATTTTTTTATGAACAGATTCAAAAAGCTCGGCTACATCAAGTACGACGATGGATTGCAGGTACATCGATCGCTTCTACGCGTTGTTCTCCATGAGTAGCGAAAGTGTTCGAAGCAAAGGCGTGCTTGTCAATCTGCATCTATTCTCTATGAATATTTGGGTACCTGTCCTATATTGGACACCAATGTTTTCATAAGTTTTTTAGAATTTCGCTAGCGCTCTAGGCCAAACACTCAGCAACTGTTTCAAGTCTAAATCGGCGACTCAGGACGCCGACGATTTGTCGTGTCGAAAAATGAAAGCTGCGAAGCTTGGGATAGCGGTAACGTCCGCACGATACATAGGGTCTGGCCCTATGCGATTTTTGGCGGCTGCTTTCTGTCAGGAAGGTGAGTGATGGATGCAGCGGGTCGCTCTTCGTGGAACATTTCAAATCAGAATTCCATTTTTCGTCCAGCCATTTTAATTTGCGGCGTGACCGCTTTGTCTTACGTGGGGGCAAGACTAGGAGGTGTACTGGTCTTATATCCCCAAAAAGTTTGGCCGCTTTGGCCAGGTTGCGCGATTCTGGTATCGATGTTGCTGCTGGTCCCCCGTAGGATTTGGCCACTACTTATTGCGGCGTCTTTTGCGGCGTTCGCTCTCTATGATCTGCAAGCGGGTGTACCTGTTGGCGCGATTGTCCGACTGATTCTCGCTGATGCGGTCGAAGTCATCTCAGTAGCTTTGCTCGTTAGCTATTCCTTCGATGGAGTTCCCAGGCTGGATAGTTTAAAAGCTCTGGCCAAATACTCTTTCTCCGCGGTAATCGTCGCGCCTCTTCTGGCATCGTTTCTCGGGGCGTTTGGCCGGCACGGTGATTATTGGATTAGTTGGAGGATCAGTTTTTTTTCGGAGGCGATAGCGTTCCTCACTTTTCCCCCCGCGATTTTGGGCTGGGTTAGCGGGGGACGAAGATGGGCACAGAGATCACGCGCTTACTACTTCGAAGCAACTGCGCTACTTGTAACACTGGGCCTTCTCGGATGGTTCACTTTCATAGCTGCCGGGCCCGGCAGCCCGCTAATACCGCTTTATTGTTTCGTACCCTTCTTGCTCTGGTCCGCTTTGCGTTTCGGTTCAACAGGCGTCAGCACTTCGATGCTAGTGATTGCCTTACTGTCGATTGGGGGCGCCACTCACGGACGCGGTCCCTTCGCCGGTCAAGCAACGCTCGAGAACGTGTTATCGCTCCAACTATTTTTATTGTTTGCAACAGTTCCCTTTATGGTTTTCGCGGCGCTTGTGGAAGAGCGCCAGAGAGCAGAAGCGGAGTTGCGAGAAGACGAAGAACGAATACGCTTGGGGATGGTGGCCGCCAAAATGATGGGATGGGAATGGGACATCAAGAGCGGGCGCAATCCCTGGTTCGGCGAGACGCGTACAGTGATGGGCATGACATGTGCCGACACATCTGGATCGATACAGGATTTTTGGGATCGTGTGCATACAGAGGACTATGACGAACTTTCCAAGGCCGTTGAGACTGCAAAAAAGAATCACGAGGAGTTTGACCAGGAATTCCGCGTAGTTTGGCCAGATCAGACCGTGCACTGGTTACGGTCGACAGGAAGGTTTTTCTACACGGCCGATGGCAAGCCCGAACGCATGATGGGTGTTTTGCGAAATGTCACCGTTCGTAAGCTTGCGTTAGAGTTAGCGCGACAGGGAGAGACGGAACTGAAAGAGGCTCAGCGCCTGGCAAAGATAGGTAGCTGGAAATGGGACCTTGAAACGGACACGGTCACTTGGTCAGAAGAACTTTATCGAATCGCTGGCCGCGACCTTAGCCTGCCGGCGGTCAGCTATCAAGGACACCGGGACCTCTTCACGCCTGAAAGTTGGGAACGGCTGCAGAGCGCCGTAGAAGAGGCCTTGCGGACGGGAACTCCATACGAACTCGACCTTGAGATGATTCGCCCCGATGGAGCCAAACTATGGCTCGTGGCTCGCGGCGCGGCGCTACGCGACTTCACGGGGCGCATCGTGCGCCTGCACGGCACGGTGCAAGACATCACCGAGCGCAAGCGGGCAGAAGAAGAACTGCGGGAAAGCGAGGAAAAGTTTCGCAGCGTCTTCCGGGATGCTGGTATCGGAATGGCGATCGTTTCAACTGACGGCCGTTTCCTCGCTGGAAATGAAGCCTTTTGCAAGTACATTGGATACACAGAAGAGGAACTCCTCGCCCGTACAGTTCAATCTGTCACCCATCCAGAAGACTGGTCGACGCTTTCGGAGAGGTTAAGACGAGCCCTCGCGGATGGAGTCTGTTTCCAGGGGCTCCAGAAGCGCTGCCTGCACAAGAATGGACAAGTGCTGTGGGGGGAATGCAGTGCTTCCTTAATCCGTGATGTCAACGGCAACCCCCAGTACTTCGTTGCCGAGATCCTGGATATGACGGAGCGCAAGCAAGCGGGACAGAGCCTGCGTGAAAGCGAAGAACGCTTTCGCTTAGTCGCCAACACGGCCCCGGTCCTGATGTGGATGTCCGGCCGAGATAAACTCTGTAATTTCTTCAATCAGTGCTGGCTGGACTTCACCGGCCAATCGATGGAACACGAAATAGGGGAAGGCTGGGCGTCGGGAGTACATCCGGAAGACCTAACTTATTGTCTCAAAACGTACTCAGGTGCGTTTGACGCCCGCGTCGACTTCGAGATGGAGTACCGTCTGAAACGCTTCGATGGAAAATATCGATGGATTGTTGACTATGGCGTTCCCAGATTTGAATCCGACGGAACCTTCTGCGGCTATATCGGTTCTTGCATTGATATAACGGATCGCAAGTCGAATGAAGCGTCGCTCGAAGAGTTGAGCGGGCGCTTGATCAACGCTCAGGAGCAAGAACGCACCCGCATTGCCAGGGAACTCCATGACGACTTCAGCCAACGCCTGGCCCTCCAAGGTATCGGGCTTGCACAGCTATGGAAAAAGCTACCTGAATCTGAAATAGAGGAGCGAGCTAAAGTTCAGGAGTTGATGAAGAGAACTCAGGAAATATCTTCCGATATGCATTCTCTTTCCCATCAACTTCATTCCAGCAAGCTTGAACATGTGGGTCTGGCTCCGGCTTTGATGGGCCTTTGCAAGGAGTTCAGCTCGAAATTTAACATCCAAATTGAATTCACCGACCGTGTAGACTCTTTAGAAATCCCCAAGGATGTAGCTCTCTGTCTTTTCAGAATCGCGCAGGAAGCGCTTAGCAATGTGTCTAAGCACAGTCAGGCGAAGGCAGCCCGGGTTGAGCTTAGCGGCGCAAAGAACGAAATTGAGTTGCGGATTGTTGACGGTGGCCTGGGGTTTGATTCAGCACTCTCAAACGGAAAAGCGGGATTAGGACTGATTAGCATGCGCGAGCGACTGCGCTTGGTAGGCGGTAGGTTGTCGGTGCATTCGGTGCCCATGCACGGGACAGAAGTGGTCGCAGAAGTCCCACTGTCACTCTCAACACATGCTCCCGAGATACGAAGTATGACTGTAGGAGGAAGAAAAACATGAAACGTTCACGCGTACTGTTAGCAGACGACCATCAGATGTTGCTCGATGCGCTCAAGGAACTCTTGGAACCCACTTACGACGTGATTGGCTTGGTAACCGACGGACGTGCCCTTCTGAAAGCTGCCCAGAAACTGCGGCCGGACATCATCGTACTCGACATCGCGATGCCACAGTTGAATGGCTTGGATGCCGGCCGACAACTCAAACAGTCAATGCCCAGCGTGAAACTTATTTACATGACCATGAATGAAGACCCTTACCTGGTGGGCGAGGCTTTTCGGGCAGGTGCATCGGCATACCTGCTTAAACAGGCAGCAGGGCTTGAGCTGAACCGGGCGATGGAAATGGTACTGAAGGGCGGTTCCTTCGTAACGCCGAGTATCGCCAAAGGTCTTGACGATATCTCTATGCGAGAACCCAAGAACCGTGAGCTTGCGCCTGAGCCTACCGCACGGCAGCGGGAAGTCATTCAATTATTGGCAGAAGGCCGCACCATGAAAGAAGTAGCCAAACTGCTCTATATCACTCCGCGAACTGTCGCGGCTCACAAATATACCGCGATGGAACTATTACAGGTAAAGACCAACGCCGAGCTGATACAGTACGCAATCAAGCACCGGATTATCTCCGTATAGGCCTGAACCATCTTTTCACCCCCGATTGTAAATTCTACCAATAGCAATAGGCCCGAACTGCGCTCATGTTGGTTACAGAGGAAATGCTCCCCCGTGAGTGAAAAATGTAAGGTGGAGATAATTCCGCAGGTCGAACTTGCAAGTAGAACCCATCGGCAAACTCTCATGACTCGAATACGGGTGGTGGTCGCGGAGGATCTCTCTCCCGTCCTGACCACCGTGGTCTCAATATTGCGCGAGTCGTTCGATGTCGTGGACGCGGTTTCCGATGGCCAGGCAGCTCTGGCAGCAACGCTTAAGCTAAACCCCGATCTGGTGGTACTAGACATATCAATGCCACTCATGAGCGGCATCGAGGTGGCGCAAGAGCTGAAGAAAGCCGGAAATAAGGCCAAGATCGTATTCCTGACTGTCCATGAAGACGCGGACATTCTGAAGACTTGTCATGCCGCGGGAGGACTGGGTTACGTAGTTAAACTGCTTATGGATACTGACTTGGTTCCCGCAATCAAAAAGGCGATAGCTGGTCATATATTTACGTCCAATTTTCCATCCCAACAAGGCATGGTTTGATCTTGATTCTCGAAGAAACTGACAGAATCAGAATTCACGGTTTTAAGGAGAGTAAATGATGAGAAAGAATAACTTTAGCGTCAAGCCATCGTCGCGATTAGCCGTTCTATGTTTTTTGGCATTTGCTATGTCCCCGGGGCTAATTCGAGCACAGGGACCTCCTGTCTTCGTGATTACGCCAGTAGAAAGTTCCGTCAAGTTCGACGTCGATGCGTCAGTGGCTATCAAAGGGGACTTTAACAAGTGGGATGCCACTCTAACCTTTACATCGCCCGAGCTTTCCACCGGAGTTTTAGACGTCAAAATTCAGGCCGACAGTGTGAACACTGGCAGCGGCATGAAAGACGGCAAATTGAAGAGCAAGGACTTCTTCAATGTCGAGCACGATCCGTATATTACGTTTAAGTCCACTAAGATTATCCAGACTGGACCTGAAAACTTCGAAGTGGATGGCGACTTCACTATTCGTGGAGTTACCAAACCCGAAAAGCTGACACTTATTCTTTCCCGCGAGGGTACCGGCGCAGGCGAGGTCAAAGGGACGATGGCCTTCGACCGTAAGGACTATGGGATGAACAGCGGCATTCCGTTCATCAAAATCGCCAATCGCGTTGAAGTAACCGTGGACCTAAAGGCCAAGCGCGTAAGCGGCCCTCCGGTGAACTTAAAGTAATTGCCATCTTGGCGGAAGAGTGGTCGCACACAACGCGCCTAACTTGGTCGCTACAAAGTACCTATGCTTGCGACAACTTGCCAGCTCACGGCTGCTACGGCAGACGTTTCATCCGCCCAGATCGATGCCGAAGCTGAGGCGGCGGCCAAAGGTCCGAGCAACTAAGAAAGGCGGAGGGCGGCTCGCAGGGGTCGCCTCCAAAGAGGTTTTGCGATCTGTGATCCTGGTTCAGTTTGTGCTTCGTATCCCAAAGTAAGAGAGACGGCATAAGAACTCCTTCGAGATTCTGAAAAGACCAGGAAATGAATTCCATTCGCGGCAGGTGGCTGATGGCAGCACTTCTTTTGTTGTTTCGCTGTTCGCCTGCATCTGCCCAGTCATCGGTTACCGAGTTCTTTCCGGAGATCGACGCGTACTTCAAACTGAATTCGAATATTCGGTTCGTTTTTCAGGCGAAAGATACCAGAGAAGGTGGTGACCCGACGCAAGCGGAGATAGGGCCTAGCATCGAATTCTATTTGAAGCCGCTCCTTAGGTTGAAAAAGGTGACCAGATTCGATCTGGACGACGCAAAATCCAGGCCGCTGGTGTTAGCGATTGGATATCGCTACGTGCCGACATCCGGCAAGCCCACTGTAAATCGCCTGGAACCGGTCCTCACTTTCCATTTTCCCCTTGTGGCTCAGATACTACTTTCCGACAGGAACCGTGCGGATCTCGATTGGTCCAGTGGCAATTTCACTTGGCGCTACCGCAATCGTGTGACGCTCGAGCGTCGCATCGTCATTCGCTCCTACCATCCAGCGCCGTACGCTAGTGCCGAGGTTTTCTACGAAAGCAAATATAGTAAGTTGAGCACCACCGCGCTTTACGTCGGTTGCCTATTTCCAGTGGGGAAGCACATCGAGTTGGATCCCTACTACGAACACGAGAACAACACCGGCAAGGCTCCGAATCAAATAATTAACGCGGCCGGATTTGTTCTCAACCTCCATTTTTCCAGCCCTGCTACTAAGAACTAAGAATAAACGTGTCGTCATAAGGATTTACGGGACCTTCAGGTTCTTAATGGGCAGTGGTTTTGTTGGCCGGTACTGCACCTCGCCGTCCGGCCTGGAATGGATAACGTCTGCCGAGGCGGCTTACAACAATGCCGTTTGCATGGGCCAAACCAGACTGTCAATTCTGACAATAACACTCGCAAAGCGATCGCGGCACCATCAACAAATTCGCGAAGCCTTGCGCGTTAAATCGAATTGCAGAAGTGAGGTACGCGCCGGCGATTTCCGTTCTAAAGGAGTTTCTCTTGAGGCCAAGTCAGAAGTTAGCGGCATGCGCAACATTTCTGGGGCTGTTGCTGTTGGCGAACGCATGGCCATGCCGCGCTCAGGTAGCCGCTGCCCAACGCAATGTAGATGCACTCGAGGACAATATTCCCAGCTCGACCACTACGCCGGCAATCGCTAGTACCGATCTGCCAGCAGCGGCCAACACCGAAATGGTAGCGCCCGTTCCTAGTGCCGCTCCGGCCAGTACCGCGAGCAGCGACAGCGACTGGCACCTCATGGTCGCGCCCTATCTGTGGATTCCTTGGGTGTACGGGACGATTGGCGCGAACGGCAACGACGCCAGGTTTTATGCCACCCCCGGTGAACTGTTCTCGCATTTTCGCTTCGGCCTGCTAGGTGTAGTGCAACCGAGCTATAAGCGATTGCTGCTGCCGCTCGATATTATATGGCTAAGGCTGGGCGACGATAGATCGCTGCCGAGAACCCCGAACGGCACGGTCGTAAACGTGAAGGCCGATGTATTCGCCCTCACTCCCAAGGTCGGTTACCGGGTAATCGATGCAGAAATGATTAAAATCGACGCCCTCGTGGGTTTCCGGTACTGGCATCTGGGACAAAACGTGAGTTTCACCACCAACTCACTGAGTTTCTCCGGCTCCCAAAATTGGGTGGATCCATTAGTGGGCGGGCGCATAACAGGAATTCTATCGCCCAAGGTTGAAGTCACGATTGGAGGCGACGTGGGCGGTTGGGGTGTCGGTTCTCAGCTGGACTATCAGGTGTTTGGCATTCTCGGTTATCGGATAAAACCAGCGCTCGCGCTGCAAGCCGGTTACCGATATCTGGACCTGAGATACACCAATGGAACCAGAGTTTTCGCCCCCGCGATGTCCGGTCCATTCTTTGGCGTGACAATTAACCTCAAGTAACGCGACCCGATTGCCGCACCAAAGAGAATTTGATTTAGCCAAAGGAGAATTCAATGAAGCGTGCTCTTGCAACCACGAACAAGAATCAAGTTGTGACCCGTGCGCGTTTTCTGGCAAGGAAAAAGTTAGCCTTTGTTGGCGCATTGCTGCTTACCACCGGTGTTTCAGCATTCGCGCAAAGTGCTGAACTGCAGCAAAAGCTCGCAGCCGTGAAGCAGTCCGCCGCCGAGAATAAGCAGAAACTGCGCCAGTATCAGTGGACGGAAACAATACAGCTCACACTGAAGGGAGACGCGAAATCTCCCACACAAAATCTGTGTCAATACGGTCCTAGCGGTCAGGTTCAAAAGACTCCCATCGGTCCTCCGCCGGAACAGCCCAGCGGTGGCAGAGTGAAGCAGCGGGTAGTTGCGAAGAAAAAAGCGGAGATGACTGATTACATGGATGACGTGAAGGGTCTCCTAACCATGTACGTTCCGCCTGACCCACAGAACATGCAACAGGCCTTTCAGGCCGGCAAAGTCTCTCTCAATCCCGCCGGAGGCGTCGTGAATTTGATTTTCACGGACTATGCCCAGCCCGGCGACCGAATGACTCTTACTTTTGACCCCGCTTCAAAAAAGATAGTCGCTCTGAGCGTGAATACCTATATGGGACAGGCAAAAGATGCGGTCACGCTGCAGGTACGAATGGCTAGCCTGCCAGATGGTACAAACTATTCGCAGCAGACAGTTCTTAACGCGAGCGCCAAGCAGCTTGTCGTCACCACCACCAATTCCAATTATCAGAGACTATAGGACGTGGCGACAACAAGCACAAATCACACTATTCGGTCTTTGGTCCTATAAGCATCTTATGTCCTATCGATTCGATTTCGACTCGAAGCACCGGATTATCAGGTGTCGCTTCGAAGAAGCCGTCAATGACCAAATTTTGAAGGAATACTATGAAGTTGCGGCGAAATACTCGACCCTAAATGCGCCCTGTGCCGGGATTCTGGACATGACCGCCGTGACGTCAATCGCTGTATCTCATCGAACAATACGTGAATTAGCGAACTTGCCGCCGACAATCCGTGACCCGGCGTCCCCACGTTTCATCATTGCCCCTTCGCCCCAAATCTTTGGAATGGCGCGAATGTTTGAACTTCAAGGACAGGACACGCGTCCAAACCTGCACGTTGTCCGTAGCGAAAAAGAGGTTTGGGCGATTTTGGGTGTCCAAGATCCTAGATTCGAGCCGATCCAAATAGAATGATCAGAAGTGAAAACAGCTCGTAGCTGCAGAGGGAGCTTTACATCTATTGCGGTTATGGTTTTTCGGAACTGATCACAGCGACGGATCTTATCGCTGGCATGGATTCAATTTAAGGAGCAGAGCAATGCGACGGAAGGAATCAATTATTTCATTTCTAATGGCTTTATTCCTAGGCGTGTGTGGCGCAGCGCTCGCCCAAGACTCCCATCCAAACCAAACCTTCATCATAAAAGGACGGCCCGGAAATGTGCCTGTAATCCAGATAAACGGTCGCTCGTATGTTGATGTCGAGGCTCTTGCGCGTGTTTCAAATGGCTCGCTTAGCTTCTCTGGAAACCAGATTATGCTAGCTCTTCCCGTTGACCCCGTAATTACGACGGAAGCTAGTGCGGGTGTCCCGACTCCGGCATCGATTCCAGGGTTTTCAAAAAGCTTCTTGAATGCAGGTATAGAGGAAGCCGCAACCCTGCGGGAATGGCATACGGCTCTAGCGAGCGCCATACAAAATGGATACCCGGTCACGAGCGACGCGCTTATTCCGTATCGCGCTCAAGCGACTACGAACCTTCGTTTGGCGTCGGCTGCGGTTTCCACCGACTCGGATCGTAAGGCCTATCAGTTATTGAGTAACGAATTTCAGAACATGGTGAAATTGACCGACAGGTATCTCGCCGCGCGTGCCAATCTGACTTACATTTCTCCCGACGCGCTCCAGAACGATAGTTTGAACCAGCGATTCGTGGCTTGCGGTCACTCACTAGGAGCTATGGCGGCCAGTGGACAATTCGTGGACGACGGCTCGTGCAATTGATTTCAAATGCCAGCTAAAAACTAACATCTTGAGTTCAATGTTGATCCCACTACCCGCATTGGGGGACGCGTCGAGCGGACCTCACATAAATATGTCACATCCCACTGTTACTTTTGACAATTACATTCCCAAAGCGCGGGAAGCACCATAATAAGACCAGCAAAGATTCGTCCGAGGACAGGGTTTTTTCGCCACCTGCATCAGGAGACCAATATGGAAAGGTCGAGCATTCTTGTTAAACAGACAATTATTGTGATCCTCGCGGTTTGCATGAATATAAGCCTGGCAGGCGGAGCCCCAGCATACTTTCAGTCGGCAGACTCGTCCGCATCGTCTCCGGAACAACTCGACAAACTTCTTGCCCCGGTCGCGTTGTACCCGGACGCCTTGCTCATGCAAGTTTTAGCGGCTTCGGTGGACTCCCAGGAAGTTTTGGATGGAGGGAACTGGCTGCTGCAAAACAAGACCCTAGAAGGTACCCAGCTCGATACCGCTGCGAAGAGTGCGGGATTTGGTCCTGCCATGATCGCTTTGTTTCACTTCCCCCAAGTCGTTGACATGATGTGTTCGGAGATCGATTGGACCAAGCAGGTCGGCGCAGCCTTCACTGCGAGCCAGAGCGCGGTTCTCGACTCGGTCCAGCGGCTTCGGCTCCAAGCGAAACAAGCCGGCAATCTGCAAACCACTCCGCAACAAACGGTAGTTACGCAACAGGCGGGCGCCCAGCAGGTGATTGTGATCCAGCCTGCAAACCCTCAAATAATTTACGTGCCGCAATATAATCCAGTGCAAGTGTATGTTGCTCCCGCGCCTGCACAGCCGGCAACGGGTCTGATAGTAGCGTTCGGAGCGGGCATAGCGGTGGGAGCCATGTTCAGCAGTAACAATTATTATTACCCGCATTGGGGTTACGGTGGCGGCGTGTACTACCGAGGCGGCCCCTGGGTAGTCAATCATTATGTTTACCGTCCCGTTTATGGCCCAAACTATCATCGCGCGACCTTATATTACCGGCCGCCGAATTATGCGTACGCTTATAACCGTAATGCCCACTACAATTCGAATTACTACAACAATTATCGCGGCGGCTCGAACAATCAAAACAAGAGCAACAACACCATCAATCGAAACGTTAGCGGGAACAACGTCACGATCAACACCGGTAACCAGGTCAACAATCAGGGCAACAAAACGCGAACCACCACCGCCAACAGCGGCAACACGCAGTCCAATCAGAGTTGGAAAGGGCAATCGACGTACAACGGCGGAAATAAGAATAATGGAAACTCGGCCAACAACGCTTCGAGGAATCCATCGACAACCAACGCTAGACCTAATTCTGCGGGACAGGCAAATACCCAAGCCGTGAAGCCAGACCGAGGCTATTCGCCTAGCTCGTCCAATTCATCCCGTGCGGCATCAACTCAGAAACCGGCCGCTCAAGCTCAAACCCGACCAGCAGGTGCATTTGAAGGAGCCGGAAACAACGGCAAATCAGAGAGAAGTGCCAGCCAGCGTGGCGCAGCAAGCACGCAGGGAAGAAGGGGAAAACAATGAGATTTCAACACGGGGTTCGTCTTCACGCACACAAACTGGCAATGCTTTCGCTGATAGCTCTGTTAGGGTTGGTGACAACAGTGCCGCTGATGGCACAGGCACTTAGCGGACAGAAAACTTTCGCTTCGTCTTCGGAAGCTATCCAGGCCTTGGTAACGGCGGCGCGCTCGGGTGATCCGGATCAACTCGATCCGCTACTTGGGTCGCGCGCGAAGGAGCTTGTCGCCTCGGGCGATTTCGGACAGGCAAAACAAGTTCTCGCAGACTTTGTCAAGGCGTACGGTCAAAAGCATTCGATCTCAGTTGAAGCACAAGGTTTCGAATACCTGCAAGTGGGTTCTGGAAACTGGCCTTTCCCATTTCCGATCGTCCGCGACGGCACGGTGTGGTATTTCGACGTCGATCGTGGCAATGAAGAAATCGTCTATCGTCGAGTTGGGCGGAATGAACTTGGTGCAATCGCCGTGTGCGAGGGCTACGTGCAAAGCCAGGTCGAATACGCATCGAAAGGACATGACGGCAATCCAAGTGGCGTTTACGCATCAAGATTCCACAGTGACGCAGGTGAGCAGGACGGTCTTTACTGGGTTACGTCGGCAGGTAAGCCGGCCAGCCCGATGGGTCCGTTGGTTGCGGACGCCGCGGTTGCAGAGCCGGAGCCATCAGGAACAACCACAGCGCCCTATTACGGTTACCTTTATAAAATTCTTACCGAGCAGGGACCAGACGCTGAGGGCGGCGCGAAAAGCTATATCGTAAATGGGAAGCTGACAGGCGGTTTTGCTCTCATCGCGTATCCAGCTCAATACGGTTCAAGCGCCATTATGACCTTCATCGTCAATCAAGACGGTATCATCTATCAGAAGGATCTCGGTGAGCGAACGGCTGAGCTGGCGTCTCAGATCACTGCTTACAATCCCGATGTTTCATGGGACGCGGCTCAAAACTGATTTGCAAAGCGGATTTAGCGAAACTGTTTAATCTCTAGATGTAGCTCCGCTCCCAAAGGTGGAAGTTTCTCTCTCTCTTAAGTTGGTCGCACGAATAGCCTTTCATATTTGACCTGTCACTTTTAACAATTACATCCGCGAACCCCTCGGGCCAGTATCACTAAAATTTTCAGCTCGTTGCGCGTGGATTACGCGTTGCCGCGCGCGAAAAATGCTACGGCTCATACACAAGCTTAAGGAGCTGCGGTGGGTTATCTAAAAAATCGAGAGGTTAACATGACGCGAAGGGCAACCATCACCTGGATTTTCTGCTGGGTATTGCTTACAGCGTTTGGAGCCAATGCTCACCAGAAAAAACCTAACATTCTCGTCATCATGACTGATGATGTCGGCGTTTGGAATATCAGCGCCTACCATCGCGGCATGATGGGCGGACGAACGCCTAACATCGACCGCATAGCGAACGAAGGGGCGCTCTTCACCGATTACTACGCCCAGCAAAGCTGCACGGCAGGACGCGCTGCGTTCATCACCGGCCAGCATCCCTTCCGCACCGGACTTTTGACTGTCGGCATGCCCGGTTCGCCTCTTGGCTTGCAGAAGGAAGACCCCACAATCGCAGATCTGCTCAAGCCCCTCGGATACGTCAGCGCGCAAGTTGGCAAGAACCACCTCGGCGACCGAAACGAATTCCTACCCACCGTCCACGGCTTCGATGAATTCTACGGAAACCTCTATCACTTGAACGCCGAGGAAGAACCGGAAGACCCGGACTATCCCAAATTCCCCGGCTTTCACGAAAAATTCGGTCCGCGCGGTGTACTCCGTTGCGTTGCGTTGACTTCTGACAACCCCGCGCCTTTCGACCCGCGTTTCGGCGCCTGGGGCAAACAGAAGTGTGAAGACACCGGTCCGCTCACTCGCGAGCGCATGGAGACGGTAGAGGAGGACCTGCTTCAGGTCTCGCTAGATTTCATGGACAAATCCGCGAAAAGCGGAAAGCCTTTCTTTCTCTGGCACAACACTACTCGCATGCATGTGTGGACTCGCCTGAGTCCGCAGTGGGAAAACAAGAGCGGTTACGGTCTGTACGCGGATGGGATGATGGAACTCGATTGGGTCGTCGGCCAGCTTCTGAAGAAGCTCGATGACCTGGGCATCGCGGACAACACCATTGTTGTTCTGACGTCGGACAACGGCGCTGAAAAGTTCTCTTGGCCGGACGGCGGTACCGAGCCTTTCCGCGGGGAAAAAGGCACCACTTGGGAAGGTGGATTCCGCGTGCCTTGCGTGGCCCGCTGGCCCGGCATCATCAAGCCGAGCACCATCATCAATGACATTGCATCGCATGAGGACTGGACGCCTACATTCCTCGCCGCAGCCGGCGTGCCGGATGTGAAGCAGCAACTCCTCACGGGCTATCAGTCCGGTGACAAGACGTTCAAGGTTCATCTCGACGCGTACGACATGACCGACGTTCTCTCAGGAAAAGGACCTGGGCAACGCAAAGAGATTTTTTACTTCGACGATTCCGGCAGCCTGAATGCGTTTCGTTACGGCGATTGGAAAGTTACTTTTGCCACCAAGGACTCCTGGTGGGCCGATGTTGCAAAACCACGCACCGTACCCCTGGTAACCAACCTTCGGCAGGACCCATTCGAAGTTACGATGGATTCGCAGATGTTTGCCCGTTGGTATGGAGACAAGCTCTGGGTCATGGTTCCGGCTCAGGCAATAGTGGGACAGTTCTTGACCTTCAAAGAATTCCCACAACGGCAGAAATCTGCATCCGCCAACATTCAACAAGTGTTGGACCAGATGAAAGCGCAAACCGACTGATGCGCGGTGCGGAGAGCACTCGTTCTTCTCTCATAAGGAGAAGCTCTCGCAACTATATTCTGCGCCTTGTCGCTCTTGACGATTGCGCACCTTGTGGCTCCGGGCTAGCTTTTTGGGCGGTTAGCGGCAGGTCAGGCGAACTGGGGAGCGAATGAAAATTACGCGCAGAGATTTGATCAAAGTGTCGGCCGCGACGGCGGTCTTAGGAACCTTTGGTCGCGTGACGGGAGGGTTTGGCGACCCACTGCCCTCTTGGAACGACGGTGTCTCAAAGAAAGCGATCCTGGCCTTTGTTAAGGATACGACTGAAAAATCCAGCTCCGAGTATGTGGAACCCAAGGATCGGGTTGCCACTTTTGACCAGGACGGCACGCTCTGGACTGAACATCCATTGTACGGCCAAGCCATGTTTGCGCTTGATCGCTTGGGCAAGATGGCGCCCCAGCATCCGGAATGGAAGGAAACCGAGCCGTTCAAGTCGGTACTCACTGGCGACCGCGAAGCCATGGGCAAGTTCAGTGAGAAGGATTGGTTGGAAATTGTCGCCGTGACGCACGCCGGAATGAGCACCGAAGAGTTTCTGGCGCTGGTCAAACCGTGGATTACGAGCGCCAAAGCTCCGCGCTTTGACCGTCTGTACACCGATCTCGTCTACCAGCCGATGTTAGAGATTATGAAATATCTGCGGGAAAAAGATTACAGGACCTACATCGTTACTGGCGGCGGGCAAGAATTCGTTCGCGTTTACAGCGACCCGACGTACGGTGTCCCACCGGAGCAAGTGGTAGGATCCAGCATCGTGACCAAGTACGACAACTCAAGTGGCAAACCGGTTCTGATGCGAGAACCGAAGCCATTTTTCATTGACGACGGCCCGGGAAAGGCAATCGGCATCAACATGTTCATCGGAAAGCGGCCATACGCCGCCTTCGGCAACTCCGACGGTGATCGGCAAATGTTGGAATGGACACAGGCGGGTGATGGCGCGCGGCTGATGATGCTCGTTCATCACGACGATGCCACGCGCGAGTATGCTTATGGGCCCGGCGGAGGTCTTCCCGATACTCACGTGGGCAGATTTTCCGATGAGTTGTTTGCCGCGGCCAACAAGAACGGCTGGATCGTGATAAGCATAAAAGACGACTGGAAGCGCGTTTACCCCTTCGAAAAGTAAGTTGATCCATTTTTTCCATATCTCTGTCCGCCAGTACGCAAAAGCAGGCGGACGACATGAAAGTTTTTTCAACTTACGATCCTGGACTAATGAAGGGAACGGAAACCGGTGAATACAAGTGACGCGCTCGGATGGTCGATCCGGCCGCGCTAGTCCCGATCTGTAAGCTTAACCCCCCACCTGTTAGTTTTGACAATTAGCAGCCAAGCCGAGTTCTGTCATCGTGCGGTCGCGCTGGGTGGCGCCGTAACTATGAAGCCTTCTCGTTCCAGTCTTATCTTGGCAGTTAGTGTTCTCGTCGTAAGCGTCCTTGCAGGTTTGTCCTTTGAAACTTACGCGCAGGACCAATCGAAACGGGAAACGATTCAAGCGCAAGCGATGGGGCAGAGCACTTCAGCTGGCAAGCAGTTCAATGTAACCATCTCAATCAATTCTTACTCCACGCCGGACGATCAAAAGGTGTTGATTGACGCGTTCACTCAAGGCGGCCAACGGGCACTCACAAAAGCCTTGTCCAAAATGAAATCCAAGGGTCGAGTAGGAGTCACCGGTACTCTGGGCTACAACATCGCGTACATCCGGACTTTTCCCGTGGAAAATGGCCGGAAAATTCGTTTGATCACCGATCGCCCTATTCAGTTGGCCGAGGCCCGCGAAAGTGGACGTTCGAAGGATTACGACCTGTCCGCGCTCGAAGTGAATCTTAACAACGACTCCTCGAAGAGTTCCGGAAGCTTGATCATCGGACTGCGGGTGAAAGTGGATAAGGACAATCAGTTAGTTTTCGAGAGTTACGGTTCCGGGCCGTGGAAGCTCGTAAACGTAATGGAACGGAATTAAATTATTTTCTCTGCCGGAAGTCCAAAGGTCGGTCTCGAGCATGTCGCTTTCGGCAGAATTTCGGAGAATAGGCGTCACAATGTAATTCCTTAAAGGAGGGTACAAGATGAAGAAACGAAAATCATTATGGCTTCCGCTTTTCCTGTTCATCGCCTCTTGTCCAGCGGCGCTAGCCCAAGCTAATGCGCAGCCGCAGAAAACAAAGGATCAATCCGCGAAATCGTCCGCCAGCGACACTCAGAAAAAGAATGTTCAAGAGTACATCGAACTTTTGCGCACCAATGTCCGTCAGCAGAAATCGGAAATAATGGGCGCTGTTATGGCGTTGAGTGCCGAGGACGCGGCGAAATTCTGGCCGATTTATAGCGAGTACGATGCGGAATTGACCAAGCTGAACAACCTGAGGGTCCAAAACATTCAAGACTATGCTCAGAATTACACGCAGATGACGGATGAAAAGGCCGACGAGTTGATTCAGAAGGCCCTCGATTATCAAAAGCAACGCTCTGAGCTCCTCGCAAAATATTACGAGCGCATGAAGCAATCGGTGGGCGCCATCACGGCTGCGCGTTTCCTTCAAGTTGAACACCAACTACTTCTAATCATCGATCTTCAGATTGCTTCTTCGCTGCCCATCGTTGGAGAAAACTAATGAACGTGACGAAGGAGAGAAAGAGTATGAAAAAGTCAGCCGTCTGCGTCATAGTGCTGCTCGGCTTTGCAGCTCTACAACTAAATTCGTTTGGTAAAGTCTCGTCACCGCGCTGGGATGCGAGCCCTGCCGGGGTTGCGGCTCCTGCGCCGCAAAAGACTAAGGTCACTGTTCCGGCCGGAACACGCATTTTGATTCGCACCATCGATCCAATCGATTCGAGCAAACAGAAAGCCGGGTACCGTTTTACCGCGAGTCTGGAAACTAACCTTCAGGTCGATGACGTGGTGGTAGCGCCCAGGGGAACCATGGTTTATGGCCGTTTAGCGGCAGCCCAGTCGGCTGGACGGATGTCTGGCAGTTCTCAACTCACTCTTGAGTTGACCGACATCATGATCAAGGGCACGGCTTATCCGCTTCTCACGAGCACTTATGAAGTGAAGGGACAAGGAGAAGGTTCGAAGACGGCAAAAAAGGTTGTCGGTGGCGCAGGCCTCGGCGCACTTATCGGGGGAATCGCCGGAGGCGGAAAAGGTGCTGGAATCGGTGCGCTCGCGGGCGCCGGAGCCGGGACCGCAATCGCGGCGTCCAAGAAAGGCCAGCAGCTGTCCATACCTAGCGAGAGTCTGCTCGAATTTCGACTGCAACAGCCGGCACCTCTGCCGGTTTCCTCTTGAATGTTGCCATCGAGTTCTATTCGCGACTATATTTCTTGATGTCACGTAGAGTAGGGACAGCGCTTCACAAAACAACCAAGCTTTTTGAGTGACTGCCGAGGTTAGTTCGAATTACTGGATATGTAGGGAGCGTGCGAGGCTTATCAGATTCTGCGGGTTTACGCGAATAACGCCTCTACGCGGGCTGTCAATGTCCGCTATGAGAAAAAATGCGATGGACAAAACGAGCGGTAGAACCAGCATATGGATGGCGCCCGCTTTACGGCGGCGCGCACCGTAGCCAAACATCGCATTGGCGAAAACAGCAATCGCCATCATTAGTATCCATGCCGCGCCTGGAATTCGATTCCACCAGGCAGCCTGCGTGTACCCCTGCGAGTTCAACACGTCGTTCATGCCCGAAAGAGCCAGAGTGAGCACAGGTGTGGGCCGCGCCGCAGCCGGTGCCAGGACAGCGGACCACAGATCAGTCTGCAGCTGGGCGGTGGCACGATTGACCTGCCCAAGTCGCTCCTCATCGTGGAGTTGATAGAACAAAATACGTTGATCCAGATAGTCCCGAAGCAGCGCACGCACTTTCGCCGCATCGGCGTCAGGCAATAGGTCTGCTCGTACGTATTCCGTACCAATCGCGTTAGCTTCTGTCTCCTCGTAGTTCTTGCGTTGATCGTACCGATTGACCGCCATCGAAAAGGTGAATCCGATAATGAGACCGAGCAATGTTAAGGTAGCGCCGACGACAACATCCAGGTCATGGCGTAAGTCGTCTTCCAACAGTTGTTGTTTGCGAAACTCAGCACCGAGACGCGCCGAGAGCCACAATACGACGAAAGACAAGACGAGAATAAAGAATGGCGAGTTCACGATTGTAAGCAGTTCATATTGACTAGATTTTGTCCGCGGATAGTGCTCAGCTAATCCGGCACAGTCATGCTTCCACTTGTAACGATGGATTAAGACGAAGCATGAAGGCTCCGCTAACATATGCCAGAAAACGGTATCGTTCAATTGTTAAAGCTTAAAGGTCTCGAAGAGCAGCTCATTTCCTTGTCGAATTGAATGCCTTCCCGTTACGCGAATCCGTCGAGCTTCACTCCGCTAACCGCCAAATCAGCACCGGTCACTCAGTCCAGTTGGTTTGACTGGTAGTTTTGACAATGTCAGAACTGCCTTTCGTTTCCTACCATATGCGGTGACGGTCGGCTCCCAGAAAACAGCGATGCTTCTATGCCTGTCACTCTGACTGAATGCACAAGGGCGCCAAACGGGTGGACCGATAAAGGCTGATCACATGGGATTTGAGACCGAGACTCCACGAAGATCCGAGCGTGTGCGCAAGGCGAAGACGTTCACCGACCTCTTGCTGCTACTTTCGCTTGTGTTTGTAAGGTGCTTTTCGTTCAGCACCCCATGCTGGGGTCAGGAAAATCAACAGGTCGACGAATCAACAGCCCAAACCGCTTCTCAGGAGAATTCGCCGAAGCCGCCGGTCCAGGACCAGCAGACAACGCCAGCCTCTGAGGCCAAGGTTCAACCAAAGAAGAAAAAGAAGAAACTCGGTCCCGGAGTGTTTGTAGTTGCTCCTCTTCCGATTTCTAGTCCCGCTATCGGTTCCGGAATTGTCCCAGTTCTTGGATATATCTTCCCGATCAGTTCGAAGGACAAGGTTTCGCCTCCCTCTACAATCGGAGCGGCAGGTCTCATTACGAACAATGGAAGTCGGGGCTTCGCGATAGGGGGGCAACTCTTCTTTAAGCAGAACACATATGAGGTCACATCTGGTTTCATCCACGGCAATGTGGATTACAACATCTACGGCAACGGCGTTTTAGCCAATGTTAAACTGCCACTCGTACAAACCGGTGAGGCGTTTCTGGGTGAGTTCCTGCGCCGCATCGGTTGGAAAATTTTTATAGGCCCGCGATTTATCACAGGTCGTTCCTTCGTCACAGTCAAACCGAATAATGACACCAATTTTCCAATCCCTCCCGAAGTCGGGCTGCACACCAATCTTACTTCCGTCGGCGCAAGGCTGACACGGGACACCCGCCCTAACCATTTCTACCCGGTCGCGGGAACTTTTTTCACAATCACATCAGATTTCTTCTCTCAAGACTTGGGCAGCAAGTACTCCTTTCAGTCCTACAGATCCGCCTTCGACAAATATTGGAGCCTGAGCGAGAAACAAGTCCTCGCTTACGACGCCAATTTTTGCGGAACCTCCGGTAAGCCTCCGTTCTACGGGAATTGCATCTACGGCACTAACAATGAATTGCGAGGATACGTGGCGGGACACTACTTCACTAAGTACACTCTCGCTACGCAAGTCGAGTATCGCCTAGAATTGCCTAAGAGGTTTGGATTGGTTGTGTTCGGTGGCCTTGGCGGGACGATTCCAGGTGGAAGCCAACTACTACAGAGGGTGCAGGACGGCCACTTCCTGCCCAGCGGCGGCGGCGGATTACGATTTCAGCTAAGCAAGAAGTATCACGTCAATCTCCGGGCCGACATAGCCCAGGGCACCGAGGGTCACACATTCGGCATGGGCGTTGGCGAGGCGTTTTGACGCAACAGAGCCCAATCGAGGTACCGGATTTTTATTTCTAAAGCTGTGCCGCCTAAACAAGTTCTTCAACAATGCACAACGTTTCGTGATTGTGGCGTCATTCCCGACCTCTTTGTCTGCAACGAACACCTAGTGCTGTTGATAAGTGGTGCCCACGTTACTGCAATATCAACTTCGATCGCAGGAGTCAAAAAATGATCATGCGGACTTTTACATTTCCTTGCATGAGGCGGTCTTTGTTACTCACTTTTCTTTTGCTATTCATCTGTTGTCCAGTGCGCGCTAGACGAAGAGACGTCGTGGTCATGAACAACGGCGATCATTTCACAGGAGAAGTAAAGCGGCTGCAAAACGGCTTGTTAATGGTTGAGACAGACTACGTGACCGGATCCATTGCTCTGGACTGGAATCAAGTGGAATCGGTTCACAGCACTGCTGTATTTCAAATCGTGCTGAATAATGGCAAAAGAATAGTGGGAAAGTTCGAAAAGGTTTCTAGTGAGAAAGCAAAAGAACAAGACTTCCTTATTCACGAAGCCACCGAGGAAGTTGAAGTTCCGTCAAGCTCTATCGCAAAGATTGACTCGCAGAAACCCACCTTCTGGCGTCAATTACAAGGGGCTATCGATTTTGGTTATAGCTTTACAAGCGGCAATAGTCAGACCACGTTGAATGCCGACACTAGCGCGGCCTACCGAACTGCGGCTTGGGAGGCTGCGACCTCATTCGATTCGACGTTTGGTGGTCAGGCTGGAGCGTCCAAAACAAATCGCGAAGATTTGCAGGGCATATTCACCAAGTTTCTAAATAGAAATTCTTATGTCCTTGCTTTGTCCGATTTTCTTCACAGCAGCCAACAAGATTTGCAACTGCGCACCACTCTCGGAGGAGGTTACGGGCGCTATTTGAAGCGTACAACAAATAGCAACTTGTCTTGGCTCGGCGGCATTGTATACATTCACGAATCCTTCGACACCATCGACGGTCAACCAACCAATCAAAACATGGAGGCGGTGGTCGGCTTACAATACAATCTGGTTCGCTTCAACTTCGGCGAGTTCGATTCCCAAGTTCTTACTTTTCCAGGACTGACAGACGCTGGCCGCGTGCGCGTGACCACGAATAATTCCCTCACGATCAAATTAAGAAACAATTTCCACTTAGCTTTCACCGTCTGGGACAACTTCGACAGCAGACCTCCCACGACCGCAAAACGTAATGAGCTTGGGCTCAGCACTGGAATTGGTTGGTCGTTCTAGAATTGACAGGTTGGTTGTGTGTCAGGACCAAACTCAGGGTTACATTCATCGTATGGTTTCTCTGACGAAGATCTTAGACAGCAGAGCCGCGATAAACGGCACGCGCCTCGACGCACAGGTTGTGCGATGCCCACACTGTGAGGAAACCTACCGGCTTGAATATGGCGAAGGCGGGCCGCCATCTGAGCGCTTGGCTGAAAAAGGCGGAAACCGATATAACAAGAGTCACAAGCGAGACAATCACAAGACGGAAAAACTGAAATTGCGCTAGTAATTTTCGCTCGGTCCGTGAGTCCAGTCGAAAATCTGTTTTCACTGCGGCTGGTTGGGCCGGCGCGGATTTTGTCCGGCTCACTGGCTCAATAGCGTCTGACAACTTACTCGTTATCTCTCCCGGCACGCTTCAATGCACGATGCCGCAACTTGCCGAGATGTCGATTTAGGACATTATCGCGGTTCAGGAAGGATAATACCGGTGATCGGCGCTTTTCCACTCGACTTCTTGCGCGTTTGAGCCGCTCGTCATGGCTGAACAGCTCCAAAGCTGCGTCCAGCGTGTCGATCGCCTGTGTACGTCTGCCAGCCAATTGGTAAACTTCAGCCAAATTGAGCCGGAACTGCGCTTCCTGGCGTTTTAGCTGCACCGCAATTTCGCAAAACTCCACAGCTTGATCCCATTTGCGTTCCGCGCGGGCAACGGATAATCCGAGAAACGAAAGATAGTAAGGATTGCGTTTCTCACACTCGAAAGCGCGCCGCAAGCGCAAGAGTGCTCCTTGCGGGTACCCGTTCTTGAGTAGGGCGACACCTTCCTTGAAGTCAGCGATCGGATCGGATTTCGGTGGGTTTATTAGTTTCTCAGTCATCCCAATTTACCGGCGTACCTGAAGGAAACAGCCTCAATCAATGACCACTCTAAATAGTTTCTTTGCGGGAAGTCTACTGGCCGTGCGGACAGGGCGGCAACTCACGGTGGCAAGGGAGGCGGCACACCGGCATTCAGTGTAATTCTATTGCGTAAGCTTCGCGATTCGGCCTCACGCAGGCCAAATTTCCCGGGTGAAGTGTTGCCTATGCCAGACGCGTTTTCACTCACCGATACAGGTGTCCTACATTGAACAATGTATTCCTTAACAAATCCTCCCAGGGTAGCCTGATGTAATGAATCCGTACTCGCCGCAGACACAAACCGATTGCCGACAAGAAGAGTCTCGTGCGTCCATAACCCTCTCCGCGGAACGAACGCGCTGTGGTAATCGCCGCCAAGCCGTTAGTAGTCCAGGATTTATATGATGTCTGGGCGAATTCTAGTCGCGGACGACAGTGACACCGTTCGCAAGGTCATTTGTACGTGTCTAGCCGAACAAAAGTTTAACGTTTGCGGTGATGCCGCTGATGGCGAAGATGTGATCGAAAAGGCGCGCAAACTGAAGCCTGATTTAGTTCTCCTAGATTTGGCGATGCCTCGCACAAATGGCATCGTTGTGGCATCGGTTCTGAAAGATATGATGCCAAACGTACGAATAGTACTATTCACGATGTATAGCGAGGCTGTCCGCAGGACATTCAGCCCTAAAGGAATTGCTGTCGATGCAGTGATTGCTAAAGCGGACGGCTTAATCGGACTGCTAAAGTGTGTTCAGAGCTTGCTGCCTGCATAAAGTAGCGCAGAAAACGAATGGCCAAGACAATTTTGGTAGCGGACGACAATCCGACTCTCCGCAAGGTTCTTTGTAAAATTTTCGAAGTTGAAAAGTGTTTCGATCTTTGCGTCGAGGCGGTCGATGGAGCGCAAGCGATTGCACTCGCCAGACAATGCAGGCCGGATCTAATCATTCTCGATTTAAATATGCCAGTAATAAACGGAATCGATGCTGCTCGTGCGTTAAAACGAATACTGGCTCAGGTCCCGATCATAGTACTCACCATGCACGCTGAGACCGTAAAGAATTACCTCCTGGAGCCAAACTCACCTTTCGACTTAGTTGTGTCAAAGACCGAGACGGAAAATATCG
Source organism: uncultured Acidobacteriota bacterium (assembly GCA_963714785.1). Taxonomy (GTDB): domain Bacteria; phylum Acidobacteriota; class Terriglobia; order Acidiferrales; family UBA7541; genus Palsa-295. The sequence continues at coordinate 354,170 of CAVQQE010000006.1, read as the reverse complement.
TAAACCACATTCGATCCCTGATTCCGGTCAATTAAATCGAGGCCCGGCCCAGCAAAGTTTTTGTACCTATCCACTGCGGGTGATTGGCCAATGACAAAAGAGCGCATCTTGGTCTGGGAGACCACGCCTAGTGAGGAAGGGTTCAGGTGTGCCGGGTGTTTATGGAGCTTCCCAAATCCAACCAAGTTAACGAAACAAGAGCACGACATGGTGGTAGTTCATCACCAGTTTTCACAACACGAATGTATCCGCGAGTTACCGCTTCGAAAGTTTGAATGGTAGATTGGCTAGCTGATACACTCGCACGGATCGACAAGAATTAGATAAAACCTCACTTCGTCCGATAGTTCGGGAGCATCCAATGACCGGCATAACTCAATTCCTGGGATGAGCTTTATGAAAAAGCCGTAGGTGAGTCCGACGTAGACAAATTGCCAGACTGAGTGCACTCAGCGGAAAGAGTCGGCGAGCAACCGGGGATTGCTGAAGATCAAAATCGAGAGGTTGAAATGGCCAAGCATATGAAGGCCAAATCTGGAACGCGAAAGACCAAGATAATTACAGTCCACGGTGCGTTGACTCCAACTGTGCAAGAGACCGACTTTACTTTCTTAGATCCGCGAGCCATTGGTCTAGAAGTTCCTGACTCTTTGGCTCGATCGTGATGAAGGTGATTCCCATCCCCGATTTGGGCAGCGAATAAGCTACTTTGCCTACCGCAGTGAAGTTCGCGCCATCATGCGAGATTTTCACTACGACTTTTGTGCCCTTCGGGAACGGCGTCACCGTTTCGACAAAACATCCCAGCAAATTCAGGTTCTCGATATGCGCTGCAAGATGCTTCTCGGAATCTAAGTCGGTTAGATGGATGCCGGCCACGAAGGAATGACGGGGCGGCCGACGGCGTTCGGAATGAATCGGGAGATGACCTCAGCGTACAGGATTCTATTCTATGCGGAATCGCAGACCAAACAAAATAAACCCGAGTGGACAAAATCCGACTATCCGCACGGGATGCGGAGGCTGGTAACCTTCCGTCCGGCGAATCGCCGAAGGCAGCTTTTGGCGATCAGCCACCAACACCACAGTAGTGACGAATCGTTTCTCCTTCGGCTTCGACTTGCTGGCGCAGCGAGACAACGAGCAGCGCATTTGCTTCTTTCTCCGACTTTGTCATTTTGCGGGGAAACGTCGTGCACGACACCGACAAACTGATTGCGGCATCGCAACTGGCGGCGCGCAATGCATTCGAATGCAAGAGATACGTGTTGAGATCGAGTTCGCAAACGTAGGATGCATTCCGCGCTGGCGTCCGCGCGATTTGACGGTAATAGCCGAAGAAACCGATCCAGATGGCGATGAACGTGACGGCATAAACTGCGATGCGTTGCGCGCGATTCATGGTCCGCCGTCAATCCAAAGCTTTTGGCCGTTCTGAAGCCGCTTTCACTTCTCGCCCGTGCTCTGCCCTGGTTTCAAGCTCAAGATACGGACCGTCGCCTGCGGGATCTCCGTCCTCCCGCAGAACGGCGTAAAAGCTCGGTCGATCCCAGACGGAGATGCGATTTTTCCACGTGGCGCCGAAGGCATTCTGATAGGGCGCTTTCCCTTGACCGGTCGGCTCTCCGAATTTCAGGACTGCATCTTTGAATGCTGTATTGTTCGTCGCCGCTACGAACAGGAAAAGGCGAACGACCCTGCCGTCGTCAAGAGTCCACGTTGCGCTGGTCTCGGTGGCCGTGATCTCGACGCGGTCCCCGCGAGTGATGGGCGATAGCCGCGCGCAGAGACTTGCGTATAGCGGGGTTTGCAAAGCAGAAGCGCTTCTTGAAATTTATGGAGATGTAGGCGCTATTGGGCATCTGCAGCGCGGTAGCAGCACCTGCCTTTCCAGCAGATTGCAGGCTCGGACGATTCTGGTCGAGATTGACTGGCTTCGGTTTACACGTTTCTGAATCTCTTCCCACCCGACGAAGGTTCGCCACAAACCTAATATCAGGGAATTTCTAATCTGAATGCTAAGAGCACCGCCAGCACGAAGGCTCCGCACATAAATCATACCTTCACGAGCTCACAACGTTTCCGAGGGGCAAGTATGATGATCAGTGTGATTCGACTTCTCAGGGCTTGGATTGGTTCAAAGAGTACTCTCTAAATGCAGAATTCGGACTACTTGAATATTACAAGAAGGAAATTGCGATAATGAAGATCGGAAGGCCGTCTTATAACCGGTACTAATTGAGGTAGACACACCACGAAGCCGGTGCCTCCCGGGCTGACCTAAAGACACGTGGTGGTTTCCGCGCCGACACCAAAATAGGTATCGGTTGAGGTTGTCCCTGAAGCGAGCTGATCGCAATTCGTCGCATTCTTGGCACTTTTCAAGAGGAAAATTACGATGGTAAAGTTAGAAAAGCCGTACCTTCGCCAATTCTAATTCACTATTTCTATTTCTGAAGGAGGAAATCAAGGTGGCACCATACTTAGGAGCCATCGATCAAGGCACGACCAGCACCCGATTTATCGTGTTCGACCACTCCGGGCGGATCGTTTCCGTTGCTCAGAAAGAACATGAACAGATCTTCCCCAAGCCCGGGTGGATTGAGCACGATCCAGATGAAATCTGGCGCCGTACTCAGGAAGTTATCGAAGAAGCCATGCGGGCTAAAGAGCTGCGCCCCGAGGACCTTGCCGCCATCGGGATTACCAACCAACGCGAGACTACGGTCGTTTGGAATCGCAAGACCGGACGGGCGGTGTACCACGCCTTGGTCTGGCAGGACACGCGCGTCGACGATGCCGTGGCAGAATTTTCGCAGGAGGGAGGGCAGGATCGTTTTCGGGAAAAGACTGGCCTGCCGCTGGCCACCTACTTCAGTGGATTGAAAATTCGTTGGATTCTTAAAAATATCCAAGGCGCACAAAAGGCAGCCGAAGCCGGAGAATTGTTGTTTGGCACTGTCGATAGTTTTCTCGTCTGGAAGCTGACGGGCGGCACAGATGGCGGAATCCATGTAACCGATGTAACCAACGCCAGCCGCACCCAGCTCATGAACCTACAGACTCTGGCCTGGGATCCAGAGATGTTGAAGGTCTTTGGCATTCCGGAAAAAATGCTTCCTAAAATCAGATCGAGCGGCGAAGTCTACGGAACGGCGAGGCTCGATTCAATTCGGAATGTTTCCATCGCCGGACTTCTTGGCGATCAGCAGGCGGCGCTTGTTGGCCAGACGTGTTTCAATGCAGGTGAAGCAAAGAACACTTATGGCACGGGCTGTTTCATGCTGGAAAATACCGGAACGGAGATCGTTCATTCCAAGTTTGGACTGCTCACCACGGTGGCTTACAAATTTGGCGACCAGCCTGCGCACTATGCGCTGGAAGGCAGCATCGCCTATACCGGGGCACTCGTCCAATGGCTTCGCGATAACCTCGGACTGATTCAAAAAAGCGCCGACATCGAATCGTTGGCACGAACAGTTCGAGACAATGGAGGCGTCTACTTCGTTCCAGCATTCTCCGGGTTGTATGCGCCATATTGGAAGAGCAGCGCGAGAGGGGTGATTGCCGGCTTAACTCGCTTTGCAAACAAAGGTCATCTGGCACGCGCAGTCTTGGAGGCTACGGCATTTCAAACACGCGAAGTCCTGGAGGCCATGGAGAAGGACGCACGAATTCGCCTAAAAGTTCTGCGAGCTGATGGCGGGATGGTGGGGAACGAACTTCTGATGCAATTTCAATCGGACATTCTGAATCTTCCCGTGGTCTGCCCGGTCGTCAAAGAAACGACGGCGCTGGGAGCCGCTTACGCTGCGGGCCTCGCCGTCGGTTATTATCGGGACACCGACGATCTACGCGCGAATTGGGCCGTCGACCGCACCTGGACACCCAATATGGATGAAGGAACGCGAGAAAGCCTCTACAAAATCTGGAAGAAGGCGGTGACACGTTCTTTCGACTGGATCGAGTAAGCCGGCATTCATGCCAAAAAGGAGAACGTGCGACTTCGCCCAGTAGCACCAGCAATTACGACCGGGGAAGAAAGCGGCTGAAGATTTTCCAGTTCGAAATGGGCGCAAGGCGTTCGAGGAAGGCCAGGAACTTTGCGTCGTTGCCAACCAGGACACGAGGCGAGCGGCGTTCGATGCCCTTCACGATGATTTCGCCGGCTGCTGCAGGCGGCATCCGCAACGCTTTTTTCGCGATGGCTTTGCGCCGCGCGACTTCTTCCGGAGACATGCCCTTGGGCACTCGAGCGTTATCTGCAATCGAAGTTGCGATGCCACCCGGGTGGACCACTGTGACTCCGACCTTTGAACCCTCGAGTTCGTACAGCAGTGAATTCGAAAATCCGCGCACGGCGAACTTGCTTGCAGAGTAGGCAGTTTGTCCGGGCGGCGAGACTATCCCGTAAATGCTCGAAAGATTCACCACACGTGCGTCATCGCTTTTTTGCAAGAGAGGCAAAAACGCTCGCGTCATGCGCACTATCCCCCAGAAATTAATTTCGAATAACCACTCGAAATCTTCTTCGCTGACCGCTTCGAAAGTGCCGCCGATGGCGACGCCGGCATTGTTAATGAGGATGTCCAGGCCGGGGTGCACAGAGATCACGGCTTGTGGAAATGCTGCGACCGCACGGCGGTCTGCAACGTCAAGGTGATGTTCGGTGATGCGCAGGGTCGTTGCTGTCGCGGTCGCATTCATCGCATGCCGTTGCGCTGATTGTGCTAGACGAGCCGTTTCTGATAGCCCCGCGTCATTCACGTCAGCCAGTGCGAGGTTGCAGCCACGGCGAGCGAGCGAAAGGGCGATGGCGCGACCGATTCCACTCGCGGCACCAGTGACCACTGCCGTGCGATTCTCAAGTTTCATTGTGCTGGTCATAATCTCGGGTCTGCAAGCAAACTCGGGCTCGTTGTCACAAATTTCTTGCGGTGATGACTCTATCTCAGGTGGCGGTCTAAGTCGCGGAGGCTTGCACATGTCCACGCTGGGTGGCGAGATATTCTAAAATTGCGCGGCTTGCTACGCCAGGTCGGTCGGTCTCGAAAATGTGGCTGGCGCGAGGAATCATTACCAGTTTGGCGCCAGGGATACGTTCAGTGACTAGCCGGCCATTTGCGGGTGGAATGAGCAAGTCGGTCTCGCCGTGAATGACCAGTGTGGGAGCGGTTATTTCTGCGATACGGCTGTAGGCCTCCCAAGCGATAACACCTTGTAGTTGACCTATGTATCCTTGCGCAGTGGGATACCACTTCATGCGGATAGCCATATCTTCGTCGATTCTCTGGCGCGGCGTGCCAGGGTCGTAGATGAACGGGATGATGGCCTCCTTGGCTTCTTCTGGGGTCATGCCTTGGCGCATAAGAATTTCAAGCACTTCGGGTTCCGCCCGCACGGCATGTTGGCCGCCCGCAGCAGTACAGCCCAAAATCAGCGAACGGACGCGCTTCGGATATTGCAGGGCGAATTCCTGCGCAATCATGCCTCCCATCGAAACACCGAAGATATGCGCGTTCTGGACGCCTGCAGCATCGAGGACGGCTGCTGCATCGGAGGCCATCAATTCGATGGAATAAACGCCGGGGGGTACCTCGCTTTGTCCCACGCCGCGATTATCCAGAGCGATGGTGCGGTAGGTTTGAGCAAGAATCGGGCGAGTGCGATGCCACATGTACGACGGATAGCTTAGGCCCTCGATGAGCAGCAGAGGTTCGCCAGAGCCTTGTTCATCCCAGTAAATTTTGGCGTCCTGATTTTCAACAAATGGCATCGTTCCTCCGATTGCCCAAAATATTAGACCGCACGGCAGGCGCGGAAAAAACCATCGAATCAGATAGTGACCAACAGATGAACGTTACTAACGCGGTTGGCATTGTATATAATCCGCACCATCATGCCAAACCAAGAAACGCAGTATCACCTAGCTGACCGAATCGCCACGATTACGCTCAACCGGCCCGATAAACTGAACGCCTGGACAGCAACCATGGAGCACGAAGTGCGCGCTGCGATGGCAGCAGCGGAGAGCGACAAAAACGTCCGTGTGATCATTTTGACCGGTGCCGGGCGCGGATTTTGCGCGGGCGCGGATATATCACTTCTAAGCACGATCGCGGATAAGGGAATCGATGCTGCGCAACGGGCGCAGGCCACGCAGCGTGACGGCGGGATCAGCGAAGACACGCGAGCCGATTTCCAGAGGAAGTACTCGTATTTTCCGGCGCTCACAAAGCCCGTGATTGCCGCCATCAACGGCCCGGTGGTGGGCTTGGGTTTAGTGATTACGTTATATTGCGATTTACGTTTTGCTTCCGATGCTGCGCGTTTCAGCACCGCGTTCGCGCGACGGGGATTGGTCGCAGAGTATGGAATGGCATGGATGTTACCTCGGATGGTGGGACACGCGAACGCGCTGGACCTGCTCTTTTCCGCGAGAATGATCGATGCCACAGAAGCGTTGAAGATGGGACTTGTGAATCAGGTCTACCCGCAGGAAACATTTCGTGAGAAGGTGCGGGAGTACGCGCTGGATTTGGCTTCCAACGTTAGCCCGCGGTCGTTGCGCGTGATTAAGCGCCAAGTGTACAACGCGATGTTCCAAACGCTCGCTGAATCGTTTGAAATCTCCGAGCAGGAAATGCTGGTGAGCCTGAAAAGCGAAGATTTCAAGGAAGGGGTGGCACACTTTGTTGAAAAGCGTCCTCCCCTGTTCACCGGGGAATAGCAGAGATCTATGAGCTTTGAACTCAGCGCCAAGACCAAGCAACTGCAACAGCGTTTGCAGCGATTCATGGCTGCCTACGTGTATCCCAACGATTATCGATTCCACGAGGAAGTAGCGCGCGAGCGCTGGAAACCGACGAAGATCGTCGAAGAGCTCAAGTCGAAAGCGCGCAACGAAGGATTGTGGAACCTGTTCTTGCCGCAAGATCCAAACGGCGCGGGCCTGTCGAACCTGGAGTACGCGCCGCTTTGCGAAATTATGGGACGCAGTCATATGGCACCAGAAGTATTCAATTGTTCTGCGCCTGACACTGGAAACATGGAAGTGCTGGCGCGTTATGGAACGCCCGAGCAGAAGGAGAAGTGGCTGAAGCCGCTCCTGGCAGGCGAAATTCGATCCTGCTTTGCGATGACGGAGCCGGACGTTGCTTCCTCAGATGCCACTAACATTTCCGCAAGTATCGTACGAGACGGCGATGATTATGTAATCAATGGACGGAAATGGTGGTCCTCTGGAGCAGGCGATCCACGCTGCAAGATCGCGATCTTTATGGGTAAGAGTGATCCCGCGGCGCCGCCGCACAAGCAGCAATCGATGATCCTGATACCACTAGAGACGTCGGGAGTCACAATCGTCCGGCTTTTAACTGTTTTCGGCTACGACCACGCGCCGCACGGCCACGCTGAGATTAATTTTGAGAATGTGCGTGTGCCGGCCACAAACATGCTGCTTGGCGAAGGCCGCGGATTCGAGATTGCACAGGGACGTCTGGGTCCTGGGCGGATTCATCACTGCATGCGGTGCATCGGCATCGCGGAACGCGCGCTGGAAACCATGTGCAAACGGGTTCAAACAAGGGTAGCTTTCGGGAAAACGCTGGCTGAGCAGGGAACGATTCGCGCGGGCATTGCCGAATCTCGGATGGAAATTGAACAGGCACGCCTGCTTACGTTGAAGGCGGCGCACATGATGGACACGGTCGGGAACAAAGCGGCGCGGTCCGAAATTGCGATGATCAAAGTTGTGGCGCCTAATGTCACGTTGCGCGTTCTGGATCGCGCGATCCAAGCACACGGTGGCGCGGGAGTTTCACAGGATACTTTTCTGGCTAGTTCCTGGGCCATGGTTCGCACCTTGCGGTTAGCCGACGGACCAGATGAGGTACATGTGGAATCGATCGCCAAATGGGAACTGGCCAAAAATAAAAATACGGAAGGAACATCAGGGTCGGACTAATTGATTGTGATAATCAACCTACGATGTAGCGCCGCAACTTGAATTGGAAGAAATCGATGGCACCCCTCATTGTCAACGATCTGCAATCTCTCAAGGAACTGGTTGGCCGGGAGATTGGCGTCTCGGAATGGTTTTGTATTACGCCAGAGCGCGTCGAACGCTTCGCCGAGGCCACCGGAGACCGGCAATGGATTCATCTAGACCACGAGCGCGCAAGCAAGGAATCACCTTATGGCGGCACAATCGCTCACGGATTTCTCACCCTATCCCTGATCAGCCATTTAATGAAAGACGTGATGGAAATACGCAGCGGCGTGCGACTGGCGGTGAACTACGGGTTGAATCGCGTGCGCTTTCCCGCTCCCGTGCGGACAGATACGAGGGTTCGGGCCCGGGTCACGCTGCTCGCTTTGAAGGAGCTTCCTGACTCCGCGGAAGCTATTTTCGCGGTGACCGTGGAGATTGACAAATCCAATAAGCCCGGATGCGTTGCGGAATGGATGGTACGTTATTACCGATGAATGAGGATTTTCGCCGGGATTTTCAGTGGGTCGGTCACAAGTTGAGATAAGTCACTAGATTCGCCCGGTCTGCGCCGTGTGTAAAGAAGCGCGCAAGAGCATTCGGACCGTTTCAGGCATAGATGCAAAGCGTTCATCTTTTGTCAGGCCTTGGTAATAGCGAAAATAAATTTGCTGCACGATGACTGCCAGTTTGAATCGCGCGAATGCTAGGTAGAAAGCAATTTGGGAAGTGTCACATCCGGTTTTTTGAGAATAGTAGTGCACGATTTTCGCGCGGGTAAGGCTGCCAGGTTCGGTGGTAGGTCCCCAACGATTTTCTTGCAGCTCCTCTGGATCCGTTGCATCCACCCAATAACCTAGTGCAGTGCCCAAATCCGAAAGGGAGTCTCCAATGGTGCACATCTCCCAATCCAGTACTCCCGCGATTTTAGTGATCTCCCCCGAATCAAGGACGACATTGTCATATTTGTAGTCGTTGTGAATCAGCGAGACGGCGTTTGTGGTTGGCGTGTGTTCCTGCATCCAGTGAAAAATCTTCTCTACTTCCGGATAATCGTGCGTTTTGGAACCGTGGTAGCGCTCTGACCATCCGCGGACCTGTCGTTCCAAGTATCCGTCCGGCTTACCGAGTTCGGAAAGTCCTGCGGCTGCGTACTCCACACCATGCAGGCGAATGAGATTGTCGATAAACGATTCGCTGAGCCGGCGTGCTGTTTCGGCAGGAAAATCCAAACCGGAAGGGAGATGCCGGCGAAGGATGACGCCGGGGATCGGTTGCATGACATAGAACGGAGCTCCGATCACAGAAGTGTCGTCGCAATAGAGAAGCACTTCGGGAGCCGGAGAATAGACGGAGTGAAGCTTTGAGAGCACGCGAAATTCGCGGCTCATATCGTGGGCGGATTTCACCTTGCTTCCGAGAGGCGGCCGCCGAAGAACCAATTCCTTGGCGCCTAGATGCAACGAGTAAGTCAAATTGGAATGGCCGCTGGGAAATTGAAGAATCTCGAGCGTACCTGTTTCGTTGGGGAAGTGACGGCGCAAGAAAGGTTCGAGCTTGGCCACATCCAGCTCTTCACCGGATCGAATGGCTGTTGGATGGTCCAGCAAATTGCTCATCGGAAGTCTCCCCTAGCGGTGAGTGAGCATTGTGGGATCATCGAGATGCGCGTGGACATTAAAAGAGCTGAGTGTAAACCGGTCGGCGGAATAAAGGAATTCACTCCAAGAAGAATTCCGCGACATCCAGCTCACTTGCAAGGTGCTTTCTGGCGACAGTCGCAAAGCATGCTGCACTGCAACAGCGATGGGACCACCGGAAGTAAAAATCGCGACGCGTTCGCCGTGTCCGCCGGCAGAGAGAAACTTCAGCAGACCGGAATTCACCCGTAAGCAAAACTCCAACCAGGTTTCCACACCTTGCACAGAAATCGCGCCGCGGACCCACTCACCGATGACGGCCTCAAAAAGGCGTTGGAAACTCACGCGATGCTCCGTGGTGCCAGAGGATGATTGGAACGCCGCATGGAGATCTCGGATCTTCGGTTCCGTTTCGAGCAACCCGGGCAGACTGTGTTTGAGCACAGTTTCGCCTTGATATTCATCGAATTCCGGCAGCACCAGAGGCCCTGGAAACTCGAGACCGACCTTGGCGTAGGCCTCACTCACGATTTTTAAGGTGTCCTGCTGGCGGGCACACGGGCCCGTGCATGTGCGGTCGAAAACGATGTTACATCGCGCCCAGTATTCGCCGAGCAGGCGCGCTTGCATTTCTCCCAACGCGGACAGCTTGTCATAGTTTTGCTCGAGGAAGGAAGCTTGCGCGTGACGGACAACATAGAGGATTCCCATGAGTCTTTTTTGAAACGAGGTTAGACTGCCGCGCCTTCTTCCCTGCCGAATTGCGCGAAGGTCTTGCCTTGCTCTGCCAGCCTCTTCAGGAGCGGGGCAGACCGCCAGGTTTCGCCGTGCTGTCGATGGAATTCCGAGACACGCTCAAAGACTTTTTTGAGGCCAACGGTGTCGGCATACCACATCGGACCGCCGCGATGCGCGGGAAACCCGTAGCCATTCAGATAAATGATGTCGATATCGGAAGCACGCAGCGCGTAACCTTCCTCCAGAATGCGCGCACCCTCGTTAACTAGCGCGTAGATGCAGCGATCTGTGATTTCCTGAGCGGATATTTGACGTTGTACAATGCCGGCCTCGGCAACCCATTTGCGAACGAGCTCATCAACGGCGGGGTCCGGGATTGCCCGCCGTTGGTCGTCATATTTGTACCAACCCGCCCCAGTTTTCTGCCCCAATCGACCGAGCTCACACAAACGATCTTCGGCCAAAGGCTGACGAATGCCAGGCACTTCCAAGTGTCGATACTCCTTGCGAATGCGCCAGCCAACATCGAGACCTGCCAGGTCGCCGACGGCTAGAGGTCCCATGGCGTTGCCGAAATCGACTAGAGCCTTATCCACGGCTTCAATGCCCGCACCTTCTTCGACCAAGAACTGCGCTTCGCGACGGTAGGGACCAAACATGCGATTGCCGACGAAACCTCGACAGTTGCCGACGAGCACCCCCACTTTGCCGAGCGTTTTTGAAAGTTGCATGCAAGTGGCGATAACTTCCTTTGAAGTAGCTTTACCACGGACGATTTCGAGCAGCCGCATGACATTCGCGGGACTGAAGAAATGCGTGCCGATGACAAATTCGGGCCGCGAGGTAGACGCAGCAATCTCGTCGATGCTCAGTGTTGAAGTATTACTGGCAAGGATGGCGCCTGGCTTGCACGCGCGATCCAGCTCCTTGAAGACTTCCTTCTTAAGAGCCATGCCTTCGAACACGGCTTCGATAATCAGATCAACGTTTGAAAAACCGCCGTAGCTAAGTGTGGGCGTGATGCGGTTGAAGCGTTCATCGGCAGCGTCCTGAGAGAATCGTCCACGTTTGACGGAAGTCGCATAGTTCGATTTGATCGTGGCCAGCCCGCGATCGAGCGCCGCTTGGTCCATTTCTTTCAGAAGCACGGGAACACCGGCGTTAGCGAGGACCATGGCGATGCCACCGCCCATAGTACCTGCGCCAACAACCGCGGCAGATTTTATCGGAATAATCGCGGTTTCCTTAGGAATGTCGGGAATCTTGCTGACTTCTCGCTCGCTGAAGAAAACGTGGATGAGCGATTTAGATTGTTCGGAGAACAAGCACTCGACGAAAAGTTTTTGTTCGGCTTGACAGCCCTCTTGGAAAGGCATTTTGGTCGAGACTTCGATGGCCTCGATTGCGGCAACTGGTGCGAGCAAACCGCGCTGTTTCTTGGCGACAGTTTCCCGCGCGGTGGAAAAGATGGGCGCGTTGTCCGCGGCATTTCCAAGTTTTCCGTTTCGGTCCCGGGTTTTGGTCGCCGGCCTATCTGCAACTTCGCGCGCGAATGCAATCGCTCCCGCGAGCAGATCGCCTTCGATGATGCGGTCGACGATACCGAACTTCAGCGCTTCTTCGGCTTTGATGGGATTGCCGGTAGTGCACATTTCTAGAGCCTTGGCGACGCCTGCGAGTCGAGGAAGACGTTGCGTGCCCGCCGCCCCAGGGATAATGCCGAGCTTCACCTCCGGCTGACCGACCTGCGCGGAAGAAACAGCCACCCGATAATGCCCAGCCATTGCGAGTTCCAAACCGCCGCCGAAGGCCGTCCCGTGAATGGCTACGATCACGGGCCTGCTGCTGTCTTCGATTTTCAAGAGCAACGGAAGGAAGCCAGCACCGCGCGGTCTGCCCGACGTCATTTTGCCGAATTCCTTAATGTCCGCGCCGGCCACAAAGGTACGTCCGCCGCCGATCAGAACAACGGCTTTTACGCTGTCATCCTCCGCGATGCGGTCAAGCGCTTCGGAAATGCCTTCGGGAACGCCCGGACTCAGCGCGTTGACTGGCGGATTGTTGATGGTGATGACCGCGACGTCATTCTCTTTGGTGAGTTGCACAAGATCATTCATGGAAAGATCCCTCTGGTTTTCGGATTTACGCGCTTTTCGCCGTGACGCCGCCGGAGTCGATCACCAGGGAAGCAATGCGCTCGCGATGAAAGGTGGCGTCGCCGAATGCCGTTTCCGATCCTTTTGCTCGGCGGTAATATAGGTGAATATCGTTTTCCCAGGTAAAGCCCATGCCGCCGTGTATCTGTATGCCGCGGTTGCCCACGGTGCGGCCGGCATCACTGGCATACATTTTGGCGATGGAAACAGCGGTCGACGCATCCGGCGAGTTTTCTTCCAGCGCCCACCCTGCATAGTACACAGCGGAACGCGCGCTCTCGGTTTCCAAATACATGTCCGCGCATTGGTGCTGCACGGCCTGGAACATTCCGATAGGTTTGCCAAATTGTTTGCGAGTTTTGGCGTATTCGACTGAGATATCGAGGGTTTGCTGCATGCCACCGACCAGTTCGGCAGCCAACGCTGCAGTGGCGATGTCCAAAGCCCGCGCGAGGTTCGCGGTAGTGCCAATTTCCTCCGCCGGAGTGTCGTTGAATCCAATCGCGTAAAGCTTGCGCGTAAAGTCCATGGCGCGCATGGGAGCAATCTTCAGGCCACGAGCCTTGGAGTCCACCACAAAAACGCCGTTACGCGCAATGACAATTATGAAATCGGCGATGGCGGCATCCGAGACGAATAGCTTTTCGCCGGTGATTTTCCCATTCACCGCGTGCAGATGGATATCCTGCTGATTCCAGCTTGCGTTGGATTCCACGATGGCTACGGTGGCGCGAGCCTCTCCTCGGCAGATTGGTGCGAGATATTTGTTCTTGTGCTCGAGCGATCCGACGGAATCCAAGACAGATCCCGCCAGCACTACGGTTGAGAAAAACGGCCCGGGCAACAGCGCGCGCCCGGCTTCTTCCATCAAGAGCATAAGTTCAACCTTGCCGAGGCCGACGCCACCGAGGCTTTCCGGAAAAATAATGCCGGTATAGCCCTGGTCAGTCAGCTTGGACCAAAGAGCGGCGTCATATGCCGTATCCGTTTCCATCAGGCGCCGCATTTCGGCGCTCGGGCATTCCCCAGCGAAAAACTTGCGCGCGCTGTCCTTCAAAAATTCCTGGCTTTCCGTCAGACCGAATTGCATAGCGTATCCCCTTAGTAGCTTCTGGGCAGTCCGAGAACGAAATGTCCAATGATGTTCCGCTGCACTTCGGAGGTACCAGCCTCGATGGTATTTCCGCGGGTGCGCAGGTAGGCATAAGACCAAATCCCTTTATCGACGGCGCGCGGGTCGCCGCCTAGCAGTTGACCGTAGGGACCGAGCAGCTCCTGCGCGATTTGCTGGAGGCGCTGGTTGAGCTCACTCCAGAAAATCTTCTGAATGGAACCCTCCGGGCCAGGCACGCCTGTAGCGGTGATGCGGCTGAATGCCCGCATCTGGTTGAAGCGCATGATTTCAATTTCCGCGCTGCACTGCGCGAGCTTCTGGCGGATAAGCGGATCTTGGGCAGCGGGGCGCCCGTTGCGTTGGACGCTTCGAGAAAGTTCAATAAGACGTGTGATGGCGCGCTTGAATATGAGATGGAGGCGAGCGCCGTAGGAACCTCGCTCGTACATCAGCGTGCTCACTGCCACATTCCATCCGTCGTTTACTTTGCCAAGAACGTTCTTAGTTGGAACGCGAACATCGCGAAAGAAAATCTCGTTGAATTCCGATTCGCCGGTCATCTGACGCAAAGGTCGAACCTCGACCCCGGCCGACTTCATATCGACGAGGAGCACCGAAAGTCCCTTATGTTTCGCGACACTCGCATCAGTGCGAACCACCAGTTCGCACCAGTCGCCAATCCAACCGTAGCTAGTCCAGACCTTTTGGCCGTTAACGACGTAGTGATCGCCGTCCAATCGGGCTTCCATTTGCAAACCGGCGAGATCGGAGCCGGCATTGGGTTCGGAAAAGCCCTGGCACCAGATTTCCTCTGCGCTCAAAATTTTCGGGATGTAACGTTTCTTCTGAGCCTCTGTTCCGTAGGCGATGATTGTGGGTCCGATGAGGCCTAAGCCAAGCGAATTGGCCATCGGCGGCGCCTCCACACGCGCCATCTCTTCCCAAAATATGGCTTGTTCCATCAACGTAGCACCGCGACCCCCGTATTCCTTGGGCCATGAAACGGCTGCCCAGCGGCCTTCCTGGAGTATTCGCTGCCAGGCGCGAAGATATGGAAACGATTCCTCGATGGGTTTTTCGCGCCACTCGTCCCAGTCCTTGGGGAGGTTCTTGGCGAGCCACGCGCGAAGTTCGTCGCGAAACGCGGACTCCTCTTTTGTTAAATTTAGATCCATGATTAAGACTCCTTCAGATTGCCAGGCACCGATTGCGCTCCAGCTGTTTTGTCAGTTGAAAAAAGCATCTCGAAAATTATCTGGCTCAAGCGTCGGATTTTCGTGTTGGCGACGCGGAACTCGGGCGCATCGTCTCCTGACCTTGCCAATACTTTTTCCGGATGTCTTTTTTGAGAATTTTTCCAGTGCCAGTCTTTGGCAAACTATCCAAGAATTCGAATGAGCGAGGACACTTGTAGTGTGCCAGGCGCGAACGGCAGAACTCGATGAGCTCGAACTCCGTCGCGACAGCGTTCGGCTTTAAGACCACCAGTGCTTTAGGAACTTCGCCCCACTTTTCGTCGGGAACCGGAATGACCGCGGCTTCCAAGACAGCCGGATGCGCAAGGATGGCTTTTTCAAGCTCAAGGGAGGAGATATTTTCTCCGCCGCTGACGATAATATCTTTTTTGCGATCAACGATCAGAAGGTAACCTTCTTCGTTGAATGTGGCCATGTCCCCGGTGTGGAACCATCCGCCGCGTAAAGCTTCGGCGGAAGCTTCTGGCTGGCGCCAGTAACCCTCCATCACGCCGTCACTACGCGCGATGATTTCGCCAATGGCGTTCCCATCGCGCGGCACGTCGTGATCCTCAGCGTCGACAACGCGTATCTCCGTGCCGGGAAACGCGTAGCCGGTCATCGCTTGGCCGACGTAACGCTGTTCGCCTTCCCAGCCTAGGCCTACCTTCATGGGAGAAATCGTAAGTGAGGGCGAGGTTTCCGTCAGGCCGTAACCCGAAAAGCACTCACAGCCGAGTGCTTTTTCAACCTCGCGAATAAGTGTGGGCGACGATGCGGCGCCGCCGATAACAATCCGTCGAAGTGTACTTAAATCGTAGTTATGGCGCTCTGGGCAGTTCACCAGGGCGGTGGCCATGATGGGAACGAGGCTACAGGAGTGAACCTTTTCCTTTTCAATCAGTCGGAACACTTCTTTGGTCTCGAAACGCTGAATCATGACGTGCTTTCCCCCAAGTAAAGTGAGGAAATGCGCGACGCCCCAACCATTCGCATGGAACAGGGGGATGGTGTGAAGTTCGACGGCCCCGTTTTCGATCTGAAATCCCAGACAGACGTTCAGCGCATGTAGATAGATGTTTCTGTGGGTTAGCATTACACCTTTTGGATTTGCACTGGTGCCGCTGGTGTAGAAGAGTTCAGCAAGAGCGTTTTCGTCAACGGAGCCGATGTCCGCGCGATGGGGCGTGGCCACGCTGAGATAAGAGTCATAGTTTTGTGCAGCGAGCCAAGAAGCCTCTGGAGAACCATCGAGCTGGACGAACGTTTTTACCGTGTGAAGGTTCTTGCGAAAGGATTCCACCAATCCGAGAAACTGCTTCTCAACGAAAAGTATCGTCGAGCCAGAATCATTCAGAATGTAAGCCAGCTCTTCGGACGCGAGCCGGATATTTAGCGGCAGCATAACAGCGCCTGCTTCAGGAACGCCGTAGTAGGCTTCTAGTAAGCGGTGACAATTCGCGCTGAGGAAAGCGACGCGATCTCCAGCCTCGACCCCGGCCTGTCGCAGGGTGCCCGCTAATTGGGCGGCGCGCTCTGAAAATTGTGCGTACGTAAAGCGCGCTTGATTGCAGACAACTGCGGTCCTGCTGGGATATTGCTGTTCTGCATAGCGAAGGAAGCGGAGAGGCGTGAGTGGAATATTCATAGCGTGCCACGCCTGGATTAGGCGGACTGACCTCCATCCACGACCAGGATGTGTCCGGTCACAAAATCGGATGCATCGGAAGCGAGAAAAATCGCGGCGCCTTTTAAATCATGCGGACCGCCCAAGCGTCCCAAGGGTACAGCGGCCAATAGCGATTCTTTGTTACGTTCGATAACTTTTCCCGACATGTCGGTTGGAAACCAACCGGGAGCAATCGCATTGACGTGAATGTTGTGCATGCCCCATTTGCAGGCCAAGTCTTTGGTGAAAGTAATCACGCCGCCTTTGCTGGCGCTATAGCCGATGGCGGACAATTTCGGGGATGAACCGCGCAGCCCGGCAACGGAGGCAATGTTGATAATCTTGCCGCGGCCTTGCGCGATCATGACCTTGCCCACGGCTTGAGAAAACAAAAAGGTTCCGGTCAGGTTGGTTTCGATCACTTTATTCCACTGCTCGAGTGTCATTGATTCAACCGGCGCTCCCCAGGAAGTGCCGGCATTGTTGATCAAGATGTCGATAGGCCCAAATTGTTTGACGGTGGTGTCGACAACCTCTTGAATACTCGCTGGCTCTTTCACATCACAAGCGAGGGCGAGAACCTGCACCCCCAATCTTTGCAATTCCTCAGAAGCCTGTACGCAGCGCTCTTTTTTGCGTGCACAAAGAACCAGATTCGCGCCCATTTGAGCGAGCCCCTCGGCCATCTGCCGGCCGAGCCCGACCGAGCCACCGGTAACGATGGCCACGCGGCCGGTAAGATCGAACATGTTCTCAACCTTCCCCTGTTTGTTGGGCACCGACATTTGGGTTCCACACGAAATAACGTTTGTTTATATCATATGTTATAAACTAACACTATCCTTGTGACATTCCGCAAGCGGCGCAAGAAGAGCACAGTGCGATCAAACTCAGCAACGCTTACCTGGCGGATCTTTGTGCTACTCGAGCAGACCCTGGTTATCAGGCTTTCGGCTCCAGGCCTGGTTTTGGTTGCGATCCGGCCCGCGACTTGCGACCCGCAATACCGATTACCACCGAAATCAGCAGCCGGTCAGAAGTTGAACCGAATACCGAGCTGGATTTCACGTTTCGGGAAATCCGCAGTGAATCCCAGCGGCTGGCTTGGCGAAAGCGCTGCGGTCCCATGCACATTAAACGGCGGGGCAAAAGCAGGGCCGACGATATTGTTGACGCTGGAATAATTCGTCCGATTTGCGATATTGAAGCCTTCCGCCAAGAGCTGGAGACTGTAGCGCTCGGTGAATCGGAACGTACGACTCAATCGCATATCGAAGTCAATATAATTGGGGCCAAGCCCGCTGTTGCGCGGAGCTCCCGCCGGGCGGTCATTTGTAAAATGGTTGTCGCTATTGATGTCTGTGCCGGCGAGCAGGTTGAACGGATGACCGCTATTGTAATTGAAGATCGGCGAAAGCTCGAAGCCGGAAAGGGCACGCGATTTGAAGGGGCTGTCAAACACACCTGCGACCACCACTTTGTGTCTTTGATCAAAATCAGAGTTGGCGCGTTCGGCGGCCAGGTCTGTCTGATTGAAAGGTGCGTAATCGCTGTTGAAATCCGTCGACTCATCGATAGCGTGGCTATAGGTGTAATTCGCCAGGATCGTGAAGTGATCTGAGAAGCGCTTCTTCAGTTCGAAAATCCCGCCATTGTAGGACGCTGTGGCTATGGAACTATAGACGTTGTTCTGAAGAATCGTCAGCGACCCATCCTTAAAGCAAGGATTCGTCGGACTGGGCACCACACATACCGGTGCCCCCCAGTCTTGGAACGGGATTCCGTTAGAGGGAAGGCCGGTCGATCCCGTGTCGAATGGAGCCCCTGGCAGCAAGTTCGTATCAATCGCAACAGGGAGGTGCGTCGTGCGGACATAAATATAATTGGCCGAGATCGAGAGGCCATTTCCAACCTCCCGCTCGATTCCAAGCGACACCTGCTGCGACAGAGGGCTTTTGTAGCCAGGCTGGCCGGCAAAAAGCACAGTCCCCGGCGGGAGGGGCCCTGTGTTTGGAACAAAAAGGTTAAACTGGGCGAGGTCAGCCGCAGTGATACAAGCAAACTGTCCCGGCGGCGGCGTGCCGCAGTCGATCTTTCCTTCCCCAAATAGTGTTTGGAAGATCACCGCAGAGTTTGCAATAGCGGGGTCACCAGGCACGCCCGTGAGCTTCACAAGCGTGTTGGCAATCCTCCGCGTACCGTTGACATTGCCGAGAACATCCACGACCCCAGGAATCTGCGCGTAGATCGGGGAATAGAAGATCCCGTATCCGCCGCGGACCACCGTTTTATGGTCCCCAAATGGGTCCCACGCGAACGAAATACGAGGAGCGAAATTCGTCTTGGGAGTATGGAGAGGTCCGTATTGCGAGTCTAGTTCGTACCGCAGCCCGTAATTTAGCGTGAAGTTTGGCCTGATTTGCCAGCTATCCTGTATGTAGGCGGCGGTGAACGGCCTTGTCTGCTTATAACTCGGGTTGCCGAAACCCTGTTCATAGAATGCGGGTGCTCCCAGGCTCCATGACTGAAGAGTGGATATGGCAGCAGTGTTCGAGCTCACGTTACAAAGGGCGGGGACCTGCAAACACGGGCTCAGCACTATTCCCGGGAGTTCCAGAAACTCAAATCGTCCCGGGAAGAAAGTTTGCGATGTTGTATTGTTGCCACGAACTAGCTCATAGAAGCCCATCTTCAGAGTGTGGTGACCGCGCACGATAGTAATATTGTCGGCAAACTCATAACGCCCCGCTCTCGTGTGGCTGGGCAAAAAGATCCCGCGTCCAAAGAAACCGAAGCCCTCCACGTCGATTCCAGGTCCGCCAGGATCATTGGTATCCACATTAAATTGATACATGTTCCATTGCAGCCGAACTTCATTCTGAGCGGTAGGGCTGAACTGATGAATCCAGGAGCCTTCGAGCGTGCTGTCCCACGCGAGCTCGGAAGTCCCGCGGGAAATTGCCGTCAAAGCCTGGACGTCGGGATCTTTCTCGGTGAGGTGACCAGCGTTGTACCGGAGTGAAACCTGGTTGTTCTCATCGATTCGGTGATCCAAGCGAATGGAGCCGAGATATGACCGAGTAGGGAACGGAAAGACCCCACCGTTTGTCTCAAACTGATTAATGATGAACGGGTTTAGCGCCGCCGAGGCCGGGTTTGTCTGGCAGGGCGAAGCGCTTGGTGTAATAGTCAAGCATTCCGAAAGCACGCCGGCGCAAACCGGTGCAGGCAAGGAGGTGGCCAGTGCGATATTTGTCGGGTCAGCAGGATCCGATAGGCATGGCACCATGGTTCCAGGGGATTGGGTCGCCAATCCGCTAACGACGGCCTGTTGTGCGGATCTGGGATCAAAACTCGGAAATGGGTTGGCGGTTGCGGTGGGAGAAGGTCCAGCGAAAATCGAACTGTTGGTAAATAAAGGGACCGAATCCTGTGCATCGGAGTGCAGGCCTTCGAAAGAGATGAAGAGAAATGTCTTGTCTTTTTTGATCGGGAAACCCACGCTGGCGCCGAATTGCTGGCGGTTCAAGGAATTTTTGATTGGCTCACCCACGGCATCCAGTGAGAACGGATCGCCTGGTTGCAATGCCGGACTGAAAGCGAAGGGGTCGCGAGCATCCATCGCATCATTTCGGAAAAAGCCAAAGAGACTTCCATGCACATCGTTTGTACCAGACTTGGATACGATGTTGATCGACGCGCCACTGGCCCCGCCCAAGTCGGCCGCGTAATTGCTCCGGTTGATTTGGAATTCCTGCACTGCGTCCTGACTCAAGGTCAGACGCACGCCGCCGGCATCGTCGTTGGCCTCGCCGCCGTCAACTGTGACACTATTGCCTCGGCCATTGCTTCCGTAAAACGAAAGCCCGCTTTGCGGAGTCTGCTTTACTCGGAAATCCGCATTATCGGCAATCGTACTGGAATTGCTCACGCCCGGCATAAGTAATGTAAACGACAGATAGTCGCGGCGATCGATCGGCAAATCTTCGATGTACTGCTGTGTGACCGTATTCGCCTGGCTGCCTCTTTCGGTCTCGATCACGGGAGGCACCGCGGTGACCTCGACGGTCTGTGCCGACGTGGCTACTTTCAGGCGGAAATCTAGCGTGGCAGCCTGTCCGACTGTGACCGTGACACCCTTTTCAACTTGCGACTGAAACCCTGATGCCTGCACGGTCAAGTCGTAGTTGCCAGGAGCCAGGCTGGTGAAGCGATATTGGCCGCTATCGTCGGTGACGACCGGGATATGTATCCCGCGTGTCGGATCGTCTGCAGTCACCGTGGCTTTGGAAACGACGGCGCCCGTCGGGTCAGTTACCGTACCGTTGAGACTGCCCGATGCACCCACTCCTTGAGCGTACGTCGCTGGGTTCGCCAGCAGCAAACACATTGATAGGATCAAGGCACATGCGAATGCTATCAGTCCCCTCATGGCTTCTCCTTTTAAGTGTTTCAAAATTTGCGAGGTTAAACCGATTGGAGGTTGGCACGGGCGGTGCCAATGCACGGTCGCGAAGAGTTTTTCGCAGTTTCGAAGAATCACGGCCACCCCGACCTAATTCCTCATGAATTGCGAGTGTTCGTATCACATTGTAGTTACTAACGTCAATACGAAGCTGCACAAGGATATGGGATAAGGTTGCCGAAGAAGGTACGGTTGGACTGGCCGGTAGGTTCTCGGTCAAAGAACCCCCCTCGACAAAACACGACTTAGCAGGGAGTAAGCACGATGCGTCCGGAAACGGTTCCGTTTCGCAATTCAGCCATTGCCTCGTTGACTTGGGCGAGAGGCCGGGCAGTTACTTCCGAGTGAATCTTGCCCGCGACCGCCAAAGCCAGCACTTCGCGTAGGTCTTTTCGGGTACCCACGGAGGATGCCCGGATTCGAACTTCGGACGCCGCCATCGAAATAGGTGCGAAGCAAATGGACTCGGAAGGCAGGCCAACGACGAGAAGCATCCCGGTGGGTCTGATGCAGAGAAAGGCGGTGTCATAGGCCGCCTTTGCTGCAGAAGTTACCAGCGCGACATGTGCGCCGCCCATGCGCCGCAGCTCCTTGACAACTTTTTCGGTAGCGGCGTTCAGCGTTGTGGATGCGCCCAGAGCTGTCGCGTGTGAAAGTTTTTCGGCCGAGACGTCAATGGCAGTAACGATCGCTCCCATTTCTTTTCCAATCTGAACCGCCAGTTGACCCAGACCTCCGATACCAAAGATGGCTAAACGCTGCCCGGGCTGGATTGCAGCGTGGTTCAAGGCGCGGTAAACCGTAACTCCGGCGCAGAAAAGAGGCGCCGCGTCGATGCAGGATAGGCCGTCGGGAATCTTTAGAGCATGACTCGCGGAAGCCTTTACGAATTCCGCATACCCACCGTCTACGGTCACACCTGTAATCTGTTGCTTCTGGCAGAGATTTTCATTGCCTTCGCGGCAGAAATCGCATTCACCACAAGTCCAATGCACCCAAGGAACACCCACACGGTCGCCGACTTTCAAATCGTCAACAGCGGCACCTTTTTCTACAACGCGACCGGCGATTTCGTGCCCGAGAATCAAGCGTTTCTTGATGATGGGAATAAGCTGCGGCCAATCGCCCTCGGCCAAATGCAAATCCGAATGGCATACCCCGCACGCTTCCACTTCGATCAGTACTTCTTGGGCACCGGGTTTTGGCCGATCAACGTCTTCGATAGCCAGAGGCTGTTTGAATTCGCGCAGGATGGCCGCTTTCACAGAATCGACCTCGAGGAATTTCGGATGCGTGAACTTACTTATTTCTGGAAAAGGCGCGAATTTCGCTCACCTGAACACAGAGAGAAAAAATTGGTTACGGATGCGCCCCCCGCAAGAAAAACTCGACTGCATTTCTCACTCTCTCGGTAAGTTTATGGGGCCCGGTAAGATCGACGGCCCACTGGCGCACGACAGTATTGAAAAGGCCTTCCATGAACTCGGCCAGGTGCACGACGGGAAAATCGCGGGTGATCTCGCCATTTTTTTGCCCTTCCGCTATGATCTCGCGTAAAAGACTAACAGTCGCAGCCTCCGCCCCGCGCAGTTCCGGCGAGCGTACCGGATCCATCGCTCCAGCGAGAATGACGGCCTGCCAGAGCGGGCGCCCCACTTCCGTTACATTTCCAAGAGATTCGTAAAATCGTCGTAGGCGCTGTTCTGTGGAGGCCTTAGTGGAAAGTTCCGCCTTGAGACTTTCCGCTTGGCGTGCAAATGCACGGCGCCCAACTTCGCGCAATACCGCCTCTTTGCTGGGGAAATAACGGAAGAACGTGGGCTGGCTGATCTCCAGCGTCTGAACGATGTCGTCGATGCGGGTGTTTTCGTAGCCGTGTTGCCGAAAAAGATGGAGAGCGGTCTCGACAATCTGCTGGCGAAGCCTGGCCTTTTTTCGCTCGCGAAGACCCGTGGGCTTCTTTCCGGAGGCCGCATTGCCGCGCCGCTTGTTTTCTGCCTCGATGTTGTCAAGACTCACAGGCGTTGGTGATGAGGTCTGTGTCGCGGCAGTTTTTGCGCGGCCCATGATACGGGTCCTCCAGCTTCTGGCATTGGAGTGTCGTGCACGACTCACATTAAATAGTGACCCTGAGATTATAGCGACTAACGTTAAGTTGCAAGCCCCGCGGTTAAGATGACGGCCCGCCTTGTAGGGACGTCTTCGCCATTACCTCGCCGGCCTGCTTCTGCTCACGACGGGAACCTTCCGACGTTCGAAGAAATTTCATGGTCCCGTCGCTTACCGATCCAAACGTAAAGGCAGCCAAGTCTTTCACGTAATTCTGGTGCACCCTCCAGGGCATTTTCTGTCCCTGCTTCGGCAGCACGCCATCAGCACGACGGACATAGCCGGAACTAAAATCGAGCATAGGCACCGGAACAACAGAAGCATCGGGAACATTTGGCACACACACAGAGCAGCCCTTTCGATCCATATATTTAAGCAACCGACAGACAAAGCGCGCCGTGAGATCGCACCGCAGCGTCCAGGAATTATTCGTGTACCCAAAGGCGAATGCTAAATTTGGGATACCACCGAACATTGCGCCTTTGTAGACTAGTTTGTCGTCAAATTTGGCCGGCACACCGTCGACAAAAATATCGGCACCGCCCATCAGCTTTACGACCAGGCCTGTCGCAGAAACGATGATATCCGCCGGCAGTGTTGTGCCTGAGCTCAAACGGATGCCGGACTCCACAAAAGTTTCGATCGTGTCAGTGACGATCTCGACTCGCCCGGAGCGAATCGCCGCAAACAGGTCGCCGTCGGGTACCAGGCAAATACGCTGATCCCATGGGTTGTAACGCGGCGTAAAGTGCCGCTTGACGTCAAAATCGGGATGGAGCTGTAGCTTAATCCCCTTGATGATCATGCCCTTCATCTTCTCTGGTTTGGTGCGCGCGAGGTGGAACATGGTAATGCTGTACAGCACGTTCTTCCATTTTGTGAATCTCGCTGCAAGTTTTTTGGGCAAATGCCGGTACATCCAGATGGCCTTTGCGTCCTTGCTCGGACGGGTCACCACATAGCTGGGAGAGCGCTGCAACATGGTCACGTGTGCGGCATTCCCGGCAAGCGCCGGAACCAGAGTCACCGCCGTAGCGCCACTGCCGATGACAACGATTCGTTTACCTGCATAATCGAGGGTCTCGGGCCACTCCTGTGGATGCAAGAACTGGCCCTGAAACTGTTTCATACCCGGAAATTCCGGGCTGAATCCATTGTCATAACTGTAATAACCGCTGCACATATAAAGGAAATTGCAGACCAGTCGCACGATCCGTCCATCTTTTGTCTGCGCCTCGACCGTCCAGCACGCCTCGGATGAAGACCAGGAAGCTTGAATCATCCGATGCCCCAGTCTGATGTGGCGGTCGATGCCATAGTGCGTCGCGGTCTCGCGGATATAATTCCAGATGGCAGGTCCACCCGCGATCGCCTCCTCGGCCTGCCACGGCCGGAATGGGAATCCGAGAGTGTACATATCAGAATCGGAACGGACCCCGGGATAGCGGAAGAGATCCCACGTTCCACCAATTGCGTCGCGGGCCTCGAGAATTGCGTAGGTCTTTCTGGGAAAGGCAGTCTGCAGCCGATAAGCAGCGTCGATGCCGGATATTCCGGCGCCAATGATCAGTATGTCGAAATGTTCTTTTGTTTCCATCGGTATGTGTGTGCAGTTGCCATGTCCGGCGCGCCCGTGCAATATCTGAACAGCAGCAGAGCCGAGTTAACTTCTCACGCATTCCGCGTCGATCAAACTAGTCGAGCAAATCAGGCTCGTCTCGGACTATACGCGCGAGAAGTGGCTGAAATTGGAACCATCCCGCGAGATGATTTCCCACTTGTTCCCTCGTTGCAACTGCAGTGGCATGATCGATTTTTACCGGTACGCCGGCTGCCTCTGCGAGCAACTGTGCCTGGCAACTACGGTCCATGGTGATGAACCACCAGGCGGCTTCTTCGACGCAGTGGCCGACCGTGATCAAACCATGATTCCGCAGAATCGCAGCTTTGTGTTGTCCAAGAGCTTGCGCGATCCGCTCGCCCTCCGACGTTTCATACACGACGCCGGTGAACTCGGCGAAAAGTCCATGGTCCTCATAAAACGCGCAGGAATCCTGGGTGATGGGATCGAGCAGCCGCCCGAGCGAGGCCCAGGATTTCCCGTACATCGAGTGCGCATGTGCCGCCGCGATCACGTCGGGCCGCGCGGCGTGAATCTGCGAGTGGATGGCAAAGGCCGCTCCATTAACCGGATAATTTCCTTCCAAGACTTCGCCGCGGTGATTTGCCAGAATTAGGTCGGACGCGCGAATTTGGCTGAAGTGCATCCCGAAAGGGTTCACCCAGAAGTGGTCGAGTCGTTCCGGATCGCGCGCGGTGATATGTCCCGCTACTCCTTCATCGAATCCGAAACGGGAAAAGAGCCGAAAGGCAGCGGCCAGCATCCGCTTTCGATGCCAACGGTCTTCCTCGGCAGTGGCGAAGACAGGCGGTCGCAGTATGTTCGCTATATTTGCGGGTGCCCCGGCCATTTAGACCTCCTGTCTACACAGAATGTGCTGACTTGGCACGATGCCCGCGATTATATACAATGCCCGCCGCGTTAGTCACCGTCATCTGTAAGCGACTCTCAACAGTCGGTTAGATTATGGCTCTGCTCCGATCGTTAGCATCTGAGGGAAAAAACCTATGAGCAAATTGAATCATAAATTCGAACTCGCTGCCCGTCCCGTGGGTATACCCAAAAGAACCGATTGGGCGTACAAGGAGGAGCCGGTTCGCGAACCCGCTGAAGGCGAGTTGCTCGTAAAAATTCTGTATATCTCGCTCGATCCGGCGATGCGCGGGTGGATGAACGAAGGGAAATCCTACATTGCTCCGGTGAGTATCGGCGAAGTGATGCGTGCGGGAGCCCTGGGCCGCGTCATCGCATCGAAGAACCCCAAGTTCGCCTTCGGCGATCACGTTTACGGCGCCTTCGGCGTTCAGGAATTCGCAATTTCGAACGGCAACGGCATCACGAAGGTAAATGCTGGCGCGATTCCTCTGCCGGTCTTTCTTGGGACTCTCGGAATGCCGGGAATGACTGCCTATTTCGGCTTGCTGGATATCGGCCGTCCAGAACCGGGCCAGACTGTAGTCGTCTCAGGCGCAGCTGGAGCCGTAGGAACGGTAGTAGGACAGATCGCCAAAATAAAAGGCTGCACTGTGCTGGGCATCGCCGGCGGGGCTGAGAAGTGCAACTACATAGTGAAAGATCTCGGCTTCGACGCCGCTATTGATTACAAGTCGGAGGATGTCCGCAAATCTCTCCAGAAACATTGCCCGAAGGGCATCGACGTTTATTTTGACAACGTCGGCGGAGAAATCCTGGACGCTGCGCTCACGCAGCTCGCGCGCGGCGCGCGAGTGGTCGTCTGCGGCGCGATCTCGCAGTACTGCAATACCACACCAATCAAAGGACCCTCGAACTATCTTTCGCTTCTCGTCAATCGCGCCAGCATGAAAGGTATGGTCGTGTTTGACTACGCCGATCGTTATCCTGAGGCCGCCCGCGAAATGGCCGGGTGGATGGCTGCCGGTAAACTCAAATCGCGCGAGCACATCGTAGAGGGCCTCGAAACTTTTCCCGACACGTTGCTGAAGCTCTTCCGGGGCGAGAACACTGGAAAGCTCATTCTCAAAGTGGCCGACGCGTAAAGACAAGCGTGGGAGTACCAAACGGATGGAAACCAATCGTTAGTGACCGGCTTCGGCTTGGCCTTCAATTGCGACCGTTTGTAAACGCTGGCCACGCTCTGACACGCAACCAAGCTCAATGCTTGGACAGCTCCAAGGCGACCCGTGAACTGGGATATCGCCTCGAAGTCTCTGTGGACGAAGGCATTCAAAGAGCATTTGAATGGTTTAGGTCTCCAGGAAAGGTGAAGATCGGTTAGCTGAAATCCTTGGCAGCGGCTCTACTCACAGAAGTGACGAAATAATCCCTCCGCACCCCGGCAGTAAATTGGTCTATTTGACGTCACCCCTAGCAGAGGCCGCGTTTCGATTCTATTCGCAACTCCTAGCGCCAAAACCACCTCCGTGCCAACGGGATACGCAGCCAGCGAAAGCAAGGTCAGCTGATTGTGGATCAATAGGATTTATACGGGAATATTTTAGGCTGTCGGACTGTCTAGGTAGGTGACCGCTATCCGGGAGGAGAAAATTCTCGGTATTTGCGGAAGGGAGACATCTGATGGGAAAGATCATTACAGAGAATCTGAATAACGACGGCGTCGACCGGCGCGGTTTCCTGAAGTGCATGGCTTGGGCTGGAACCGGCACGCTTTGCCTTATTCAGGGCGGGGTACTGAAATCGTTTGCATTAAGTGAAGCAGCGAACATGGACCAATCGGAGATGAAGGGCGATCTGAGCTTTGTCCAGATTAGCGACAGCCATATCGGCTTCGACAAAGCGGCCAACCCAGACGTCACTGCAACCCTGCGAGAAGCTATCGCAAAAATTAATGGACTGAGCGAACCTCCGGCATTTGTTCTCCACACCGGCGATCTGAGCCACCTATCGAAGGCATCGGAGTTCGATACGCTCGATCAAACGCTCAAAAGCATTCACACCGAAAGGATTTTCTACGTTCCCGGCGAGCATGACGTTTTGAATGACAACGGCGAACAGTATCGCGAGCGCTATGGTAAAGGATCGCTCGGCGACGGTTGGTACAGCTTTGACCAAAAGGGCGTGCATTTCGTCGGATTGGTCAACGTGATGAATCTCAAAGCAGGCGGACTGGGCAGCCTGGGGAAAGAACAACTCGAATGGCTCGAACACGATGTGAAGAGCTTGAAATCGAGCACGCCGATCGTGGTTTTTGCGCACATTCCCCTTTGGTCGGTATATCCCGAGTGGGGATGGGGAACTGATGACAGTGCACAGGCGCTCTCCTATCTGCAGCGCTTTGGTACGGTGAGTGTGTTGAATGGCCACATTCATCAGGCCATGCAAAAGGTTGAAGGCAACGTCACGTTCCATACGGCGATGTCTACGGCGTTTCCGCAGCCGCAACCTGGCACGGCACCCTCACCCGGTCCCTTGAAAGTCCCCGCGGACAAACTTCGCGGATTACTTGGCCTTACAAACGTCAATTTCGTTCGCGGCAAACACACTTTGGCGGTGGTGGATTCCACGCTCCAAGGATAACCAGCTCGAGAATGCTAACTTTGGAGAGATGACATGCGAAAAATTTCGAAATCAATTGTAGTGGCGGCAATGTTGGGTGTGGTCGGTTGGACAAGTGCAAGCAACCCATCTTTCGTTGCGAGCGCGGCGACCGCTCAGAGCGCGGCGCAATCACAGGAAGTCGTGGTCAAGATCGATAACTTCAGCTACATGCCGCATGACATAACCGTCGCAGCGGGAACGACAATAAAATGGGTCAACAACGATGATATTCCGCACACAGTCGTGAGCACGACTGACCTATTCAAATCGAAGGCCCTCGACACCGACGACAAATTCTCATTTAAGTTCGATAAGCCCGGGACCTACGAGTATTTCTGTTCAATTCATCCGAAGATGACGGCGAAAGTTATCGTCCAGTAGCGGCCTAAAGGGCGGCGGGTTTCTGTCCCTAGTGGGTCATGAGACCCAAACTAGCCATGAGTCAACTGTCGCCCAGCCGTAGAAAATCGATGCAGATCGACAAGTTCCTTATCACCGAAGTCGAGTTTTAACATTGGTCTTCCGGCTTCTCCGTTCGTCCTCTTAAACCCGTGTGGCTGATGCCTGGTTCTAGAAGAACCCCGGAGGGACAGTTTCCGCAAACTTACAGCAAGCTCTGTATTGCGCCGAAATTATCGTCCGCTTATATCCAATGAAGGAGCCGGCAAATATCGTGCTTTAAGCGGAAAGTCGGCGCGAATCCAGGAGGCTGGGAATGCCTGAGAAAGAAGTTATCGAAAGAGCTCGACGAGATGCACGCGAGGGAAAATCGCCAAGTACGCAGGCCGGTGAGTTTGTGCGTGAAGAGATGGATCACATTCGCGAAGGGAAGCACGGCGCGCCGGAGTGAACCTCCCGCCGCCCAAGAATGGTAAAGCGTCATCGCGTGTCCGGGAGCAAGCGCGACGCGACATCCAAAAAGGTCGAATGTCGCCGCAAGCGAAGCCCTCCGCGAGGCGTTCGAGGGCAGTATCTGCAGCGCTTCGGCGCGAAGGACACTTGGCCGCGTCACCGCCAGTCTGGCGCGCCAAGCGCACTCTGCTGCGCAAAAACGCGGTAGCCGATCTCGACGAAGGGCGGCACAAAAGGCAGTGAAAACCAAGGGCTCACAGAGGGTTGTGGTAAGCAGCCCATAAGGCGGCGCGTACTAGATTGCCCTAAGTTTTTGTCTAAATGCCCGCTGTCCGCGCGGACTTTGGAGCGCGCCCGCCGTCAGCCGCTCTCTCGAATTCCTCTTCACATTTTGACTTGTTAAAATGTGTTGA
Organism: uncultured Acidobacteriota bacterium; assembly: GCA_963714785.1. GTDB lineage: Bacteria > Acidobacteriota > Terriglobia > Acidiferrales > UBA7541 > Palsa-295. Next base: position 324,631 of record CAVQQE010000006.1, on the reverse strand, counting down.
CTTCGGCGTACACATTGGGCAATCTGGATTCGTGATGATGAATCTCAGCCGGATGACAGTTTGCTTGGCGTGTTGTTGCAATTGTTGCGTACGCCTGTCGTCCGCGCCGGGGGCCAGCTAGAAAAGCACCTAAATTCTAAACGCTGAGTTCAAGCCCACCGCCAGTCGACAATCTGGTAGGTGGGTTTTTTCTTTTGGGGGGGGGGACTTTATGGACACCAAAGTGGACGCCAGAGAGACCAAAGCGCAGAAAGTCGAACGATTGAAGAGATCGTTGAATCCCTGGCAATGTCTCGAAGAAATCCGGCGTTTCGCAGGTGAAGGGTATCAGGCGATCCCGCCGGAATGGCTCGGCACGTATTTTCGATGGTGGGGCGTTTATCCCCAAGGAGATGGCGCCGGCGCAGTGGGTGGTAGCGGCGGTGAAGGCAAAGCCATTCCGTTTTTCATGGTGCGTATTCGCATCCCGAATGGCTTGCTCAATTCGAACCAACTTCGAACGATAGCGGACCTCGCCGAGAGGTATGGCTTCGGAGTTGCCGACCTTACCGTGCGTCAAAACATCCAGCTTCACTGGGTCACTATTCAGGACTTGCCCGAAGTGCTCGACGGTCTTGAAGGTTGTGGCTTGTCTTCGCTCGCCGCCTGCGGCGATGTCACGCGCAACATAACCGGCTGCCCCCTGGCCGGTGTGCACGCCGACGAAATCTGCGATGCTTCTCCGCTCGTCGAACAGGCCACCCGCCTGCTTGCCGGCAATCCCGAGTTCTACAATCTCCCGCGGAAATTTAAAGTTTCCATCACCGGCTGCCGGCTTTGGTGCACCTATCCTGAAATTAACGATGTGGGTCTTACTGCGGTGTCGCGCAAACGCAGCGCAGGTTCAGAGAATGGGTTCTCAATTCGCGTGGGCGGCGGCCTTTCGACCAAGCCTCATCTGGCGGTCCGCTTAAACGCTTTTATAGGCTGGGATCAGGTGCTTCCGGTGATTCAGGGTGTCGCGGAAATTTTCCGCGGCGCAGAAGTTCTTCGCGAGAGCCGCGAGCGCGCGCGACTAAAGTTCTTGTTCCTGGAGCACGGCTGGACGGCGGAACAATTTCAGGAAGAACTTGAGCAACGTATCGGATTCCACTTGGATCCCGCAGAGCCAGAAGAGCCGCCTGCTGATCTTTACCGCGATCACGCGGGTATCCATTCCCAGAAGCAGGACAGTTATTGTTACGTGGGTGCTACGGTGCTCCGAGGCCGCATCGAGCCACAGCAAATGCGTGCAGCCGCGGATCTGGCGGACCACTTCGCTTCTGGCGAATTGCGCACTACCAGCATGCAGAATCTTCTGATCGTCAACGTGCCGAAGCAGAAGGCTGGCGCGCTTGCCGATGAACTCAATTCAGTGGGATTGCGCGTGGACGCTTCGTCGTTTCGGCGCGGCGTGGTCGCCTGCACCGGCACCGAATTCTGCAAACTTGCCATCACCGAAACGAAAGCATTCTCGCGGTGGCTGGTGGAAGAGTTGGAAGAACGTATCCCTGGTTTCGAGCAGCACTTGAAGCTGCACGTTACAGGATGCCCGAACAGTTGCGGCCAACATTGGATCGCCGATATCGGAATCGAAGGCAAGAAACAGCGCGTGGATGGAGAAATGGTAGACGCCTATTATTTTTGTGTCGGCGGCGCGGTGGGACAATTTGCATCCATCGCCCGGCCAATAGGTTACCGCTGCCCGGCAAGGGATGTCCCGGCGGCCATCGAGCGGCTACTGCGCTCTTATTTGGATTTTCGAGGGAGCCATGAAAACCTTCGCCAGTTCTTTTCGCGCCATTCCGATGAGATGCTGCGCACTTTTCTTGCAGGGCAAGAAGTCGAAGCTGTAGCTCGCGATGTCGCTTGCGGACCTGTGCCGCGCGGAGTAGAAGGCTGACCGATGAATTCGCTCGCTAAAAATTCTACGGAAAAGCAAATGACAGACACTTTTACGAGCTCACTGACTTCGCTGCGCAAATCCGTATACATGCATGGCGTATGTTGCTGCTGGTGTTGTTGTCTTGCGGTGTCTCGCGCCCCCAGGAGCAGATCGATGTAGCAAAACCACTCGATCCAAACTCCTAAGGCCCGCGACGCCAGCCGTCGCGGGCCTTTTTGTTTTTGAACCACTGATTGCGTAACTCGAAGAGCAGGGAAGAAGACGCGAATTATAGGGAGGCTACGATGATTGAGTTGCTGCAGGAAATTGAACTTCATCAGGATGAAGCGGAACGCTCCACAGCAGAAGAACTGCTTCGTTGGGCGAGCGACCGGTTCGCTTCTCGCATGGCGATAGCCTCCAGTTTCGGCGGCGACGCCGTCGTGCTGATCGATATCGCGGCGCTAACCGTAAAGGACTTGCGAGTGTTCACGCTGGACACCGGCTTCCTATTTCCTGAGACCTACGAACTGATTGAACGAGTCCAGAATAAGTACGGCATACAAGTCGAACACACTCGTCCCGCGCTTTCCCCCGCACAGCAGGCGGCTCGTTATGGCGAGGCGCTCTGGAGTCGGGAGCCCAATCTATGCTGCCAAATACGAAAAGTCGATCCGCTCAAGGCCAAGGTTGCCGAGCTGGACGCGTGGGTTTCGGGCATCCGCCGCGATCAAACGCCATCTCGCTCTGGAGCAAAAAAACTCGAATGGGACACTCACTTTGGTCTGGTCAAACTGAACCCGCTGGCGGATTGGACCACGGAACAAATCTGGGATTACGTTCGCGCGAATGATTTGCCTTACAACGCTCTGCACCATCGCAATTACCCGAGCGTCGGCTGCACTCACTGCACACGCCCGGTCCAGATCGGCGAGGATCCGCGCGCCGGTCGTTGGGTCGGATTCCGGAAGACTGAGTGCGGCTTGCACGCAAAGGAGTAGAGCACATGTCTCTGTTTCCGATGTTCGTCAAGCTCGAAGGTCGTTCTTGCCTGGTCGTCGGCGCAGGCGCGGTTGGTGAAGGCAAGATACGCAGCTTGCTCGAAGCGGGCGCCAACGTGTGCGTGGTGTCGCCGCGGGCAACTCCGCGTGTTCGTGAGTGGTCCGCGACGGGCGCCATCAAGTGGCTGCGGCGAAATTTCGAGCAAGAAGATCTCGATGCCAAGTTCCTGGTGATTGCCGCAACACCTTTGGCCAAAGTGAACGCGCGTGTTTTCAAAGAAGCTCAAAGAAGAAAAGTATTGTGCAACTCGGTCGATGATCCGCCGCATTGCGACTTCTTCTACGCCGCCGTGGTTCGCCGTGGTGACTTGCAGATCGCTATCTCCACAAATGGCAAGAGTCCCGCGCTCGCGCAACGAATGCGCAAAAGGTTCGAGCGGCAATTCGGACCGGAGTATGCGGACAAGATTAACGAACTTGGCGCGGCACGAGAGCGCTTGTTCCGCGCTCCGATGGAACCCCTGCGCCGTCGCAAGCTTTTGTTGCGTATGGCCCGAGAAGTTCGACTAGGAGCATTAAAATGAGCACAAAAGTATATCTGGTTGGCGCTGGACCAGGCGACCCCGACCTGTTGACTCGCAAGGCGCTGCGCTTGCTACAGTGCGCGGATGTCGTGCTGCATGACGATCTAGTCTCACCGGAAATCTTGCAACTGGTTCGACTAGGTGCGCAAATACAAAACGTCGGCAAACGGTGCGGCCAGAAGCGAATCACACAGGAAGAAATTCACAGGCGCATGATCGATGCCGCTCGCCAGGGAAACACAGTTGTTCGGTTGAAAGGCGGCGATCCGCTGCTTTATGGGCGGGCTGGCGAGGAAATGGATGCGTTATACAGTGCCGGGATCGATTTTGAAACTGTGCCCGGGATTACTACCGCGTTCGCCGCCGCCGCATCTGTCAAAATTCCTTTAACCGATAGGCGCGTTTCCTCGAGATTAATTTTTCTTACCGCTCACAATTGCAAACAGGATATCCCCGCTGACTTTGGGCCTGGCCTGTCGCCCGGAGCGACGCTCGCTATATACATGCCCGGGCAAAATTATGCTCGGCTCCAGGAGCAGTTGCTGGCGAGTGGAGTCTATCCTGCGACTCCGTGCCTCGTGGTGTCCCGTGTCTCGCGAATGGACGAGTCTTTTTGCGCCACGGTCGTCGGGGAACTGGGCTTCACCCGCTGTGTGCAATCTCCCGCAATTCTTCTAGTGGGACCGCTGGCCAGATCGCTCGATAAAATGGAAGGCTTGCCGAGACCAGCAGATCGTCCGAGTGACGAGATTGCAAAATCCTTCTCGCTCGCGCTTGAGACGATATCGTAGTTTTCGGACTAAGTAGATTAGTAGGACGCTGTTATTTCTCTTATGGCTTGGCAATAGCAGTTGTGGGTGGCCTGGTGTACGCGCTTGGTAAGTCGCTCGCCGCAACTGAGTACAATTCTGAATTCGTCTGTCGCGTGGAAATTGAAGAGCCCGAACGCATCGGGCTATGTCGGCCCACGCGGAACACCGGCGCCATACAGATAGCCCGAAAGCTCGATGCCTTGGGAGATCTTTGCCGCCATCGTTCGGGTTCGTTCGGCGAGCCAGTCAGTCGTCCATGCACTGTGGAGCAAACCTGGGAGTCAATCCATTCGCGCTGGCCAAAGCAGGACATGCGCACGATCGCTGTGCCAGTCGCGCGTCGCACAGCAGGCAGGCGATCCGCTGGCCTGGTCATTAAGTAGCCCGACAAAAAATGCTAGCTGGTAATCGAGCTTACCGCGCAGAGCCCGCAACTTCTTTAATCGTACCCACCAGCAGGTCCGGCTGATCGATCATGATCCAGTGCCCGCTTTTTTCGGCAGTGAGATGCCGACCGTGAAGCAGCTTCTTGGTCATTGCGATGTGTTCGTCGCGCCGGTGTTGAGGAGTGATCTTCGCCGATAGGATTACAACAGGTTTCTCCGAGAAGCTGTCTAAAGCGGCCACACTCGCTGCGCTCTCGGGTAAGTTTTCAAGTTGGCTTGCAACGGTCACGCAAAATTTCTGCTGAATCCAGAAGACGGCGGCCATCGCTCTTTCGTTCGCGGGAAGGCTCCAGAACCACGGGCTACTTGTAGAGGCAGAATCCGCGGGAGCGTCTTTGCTGATCAATCGGACCAGGCGATTTCCCACTCGACTTGCTCCGGAATGAAGCAGCAACAAAATGAAGCGGAGGATTCCGAAACGTGACAACGCAGCGGCTCGCCGGCATACCTGGGAGCCAATGCGAATTCGTTTCCTGTCGTTTTGTGACGGTGGATTCCACTCCGCAGGTGCCACCGGGTCCACCAGAACCAGCCCCGAAACTTCGGAAGGATAACGAGCAGCGAACAACGGCATGGTGAGCCCACCGAAAGAGTGGCCGACTAAAAGATACGGCGGTGGAACGCCGGCTCGCTCCAGCAACGAATGAAGCTCATCGACAATTTTATCGGCGGTTCTAGGAAATGGACCTAAATCGCTCCAGCCCATGCCGGCACGGTCGTAGCTAATCACCCGAAATGTCGCCGCGAGTTCTTCCTGAATACCTTGCCAACTAAGCACGGTGGACATCAGTCCGGACTCAAACACGATAGCTCGGCTGCCTTTGCCGGTGTCGACGAGATGCAGCCGGTGAGTCCCCAGATCAATAAGTTTTCCTGGCGGCGGAAATCGTTTCTGATCGACGCGAGTTCCGAGCACTTGATAAACCGCACCGAGCAGCAATGCAAGAATCGCAATTGATACAAACAGCGTGATACCGTGAATCAACACGCGCTCCAGACGACTGTCAGCTTGAACATCTCAGTGTTGAAACCCTGAACGTACGGAATCTGCCTCGCGGAATCCCGCTTCCACGCAGTCGCCGATAGAACGCCCAGTGAGATAATTACCGGCGAGGTTCAAGTTAGGAAAAGCAGCCAGCGCGTCGCAGATCGCCTTGACCCTTTTGGCGTGTCCCAGATTGTATTGCGGCAGCGCGCACGAATATTTCCAAATCTGTCGCTCTACAGGCTCACACCTAATTCCAAGAATCCGCTCGGTCTCGGCTTCTACGGTTCGAGCGAGCGCGTCGTCCGGCATAGCCAGCAGCCCAGCGCTTATGTCGGCTCGAACGTAGCTGGTCAAGAGCTGCATTTCTTTAGGCGCGCGGTCCTCGAAGAGCGAAGAATTCCAAATCGAGCATATCGTGTTTAGTCCTTCTCGACGCGGAACCATGAAACCAAAGCCATCGAGATTAGTCCGCACCGCATTGCGCTGGTAAGCAGAAGATACAACTGCCATCGGAGAATAGGAGATTGCCGCTAGCAAGGAACTAAGTGGAGGAGCGGCGGCTCCCAACAAACGTGCTGCTTCATAAGCCGGGACTGCAAGCACCAGATGTTCTGCAAAAACTTCTTCGCCTCCATCCAGCCCGACTTTCCAACCCGCTGTGCATTTCCCATTTACCGTAGCAGCCGAGAGCGATTCGATTTTTGCGCCAAAACGAATGTTCTCGCCGAGCCTTCTCGATAATGACTCGATGAGGCGACCCATTCCTTGCCGGAACGACCCGAGCGTCGGCAAGTTACCAGTCACGCTAAAACGCGACCCCGGTGAATTTCGATCTGGCGCAGAGGTTTTCTTTTTCTTACTTCCGCGCGCCGCGAAGGCTCCCCGCGCCAAGCTTCCGTTTTCTCGCTCCCAACGAACCAGCGCGGGGAACCCGCTCTCCATGCCCATCATTCGCGCGTCGCTGAAGAAAATAGTTGAGATGATCGGGTCAATCAAATAGTCCAGAACCTCCTGTCCAAATTTTCGATGGATGAACTCTGCGACCGTTTCTTCGTAATCTGGAGGATGCGAGCGACCGAAAGGCTCGCTTAGAATCCGTAACTTGGATTTGAGGCCGACGAGATCCGTGGTCAGAAGACTGCCCGGTGAAAATGGTGCTTTGTGCAGTTGGCCTTTCTTCACGATATAACGGTTTAAATTGGGGTCCCCTCGTACGAACTCACCATCCAAGCCCAGCTCGCTAATCATCTTCCGTAAACGCTCAGAGAAGCGCGGGCTTTGTGGCCCGGACTCAAAAAGAAATCCATTCCTGCTGGTCGTGGAAATTAATCCACCGGCGCGGCTCGATGCTTCCAGCACTAAAACGGGCAGTGCGCATTGCTGCAAATAATAAGCGCAACTCAAGCCGCTGATACCGGCTCCCACGACAATGATTCTTCGCTTGCAATCCACGGTGGCTGCCAACTTAACCTGCTCGTTGCTGCTTCTCCCTGCGATAATTCGAATAATGCGTGATGGTAAGAAATAAGATCACCAAGCTCAAAATGATTGCGACAGAAACCCATACATGCTGCAACAAGTATTGCTTCGCAGCCATTCCATAGCGCGCGCCCAGAAACCCCTCGAAAAAGAACAGACATCCTCGCCCGACGAACGTGCCTACTACAAACGGCACGATAGGCACTTGCAGCAAACCTTGCGCCAGCACGAAGGGCTTGAACGGGACCGGAAAAGGAGCCATCGCCGGAATCAGGACCGACACGATCGGATGCTGTTTTACCCAGGAATGAATTCGCCCGCTAGGTTGGCCTTGTCTCTTACGGTAATAGGCCTCGCCGCCTTTTCGCACTAGAAGATAAATCCATACACATCCTGCAAGCGAACCAAGCGCCGCAAGGGCAGCGAAGTATGGAGTGCGCGCGGGATGACCTGACGACAGATCCATCACAATCAGATCTGTAACTAAAGGCATCGGAATAAACGACGAATCCAGAAATGCGGCGAGGAACAAACCAGTTCCGCCTAATGTGGGTAGTGTTGACTCGAGCCAACCGGTCAGTCGAACCCAGGTCACAGCGAGCTCCGGGAGTCGCCCGCTAAGAAAAATTCAGAGTTCCGCACGGGAGTCCACGCTTCTCAGACGATTTGCTTCAGTCAAAACTTCCGGTAACCCCCTGAAATCCGTGCTTGGCCTGCTTCCAAAGCCAGCGCATCACGCGCGCCACGCTATAGCAATAGGCCACGTTATATCCAAGCGTCGAAAAACAATGCGGCTCGCAGCCCTGTTTCATTTCGCTTAGCTGTTGTAAATCAAATTTCTGGTTCCCGACCGTGCCCCAATCATATTTCGCGTTATACATCGGGAAGCACGGCGCCAAGGTCCCATCCGTTCGAATGATCAGCCAGTTCTGCCCAGCTCGGCAGCCCCAGTGCTCGCCGACTCCACGCATGAACCCTTTCATGTTTTGCAGCCGCGGAACAGAATCGACCATTTTGTAGCCGTGCCGCTGCTTATCGATGAGGTAGTCAAGCAGGTCGTCCACAACAGGAAAATCCTCCGGCCGGATATACGTATCGTTTTCGTGCAAGTGCTGAAAGTGGGTTTGCTCCATCATAGGAGCTTCGTTCACATGAAAGGTCATGGAAATACCGTTGTCATGCGCGGTCTCAACGAGCTGTTTCACATCGTCGATATTTGTCCGGCAGATGTTCGTGTTGAAGAAAATCGTGTAGCCATAGCGATACTGCCGCTTCACCAAATAATCAAATTGCGAACGAACGTGCTCGAACGCTTTCGGCAATCCCGGTTTCTCGTTTATGCAGTCCACTGCAAAATTGATGGTGGCGATGCCGGCGTCTGCCAACCGGTCGATAACCGGTGGCCTAAGCAGACGAGCATTGGTAGCCAAGTAAACCCAGAAATCTTTTTTCGCAGCGTAGTAAATCACTTTGTGAACGAAGTCCGGTCGTAGCAATGGTTCGCCGCCGGTGGGTGCCAGAACACGGCAGGGAGTCTCGTGCAGCCAGTCAATCGCTCTTCGTGCGGTATCCTCGGTCATCCCTCGCACGCTATTGTCGTAAGACCAGCAGTAATGGCAGTCCAGATTGCACTTCCAGTCCGTAAAAAGATACGCGATGATCGGTTGGAAATCGCCCGGTAGAATTCGAGATTTGAAATACGGAAACATCCAGCCGCGCATGTTGTTTAAAATTCGCGAGGCTGGCCAATGCCTCTGTCCTGTATCAACTACGCTTTGGTGTTCAGCGATTTCCTCGGCCGTCAGATCATGCAGTAGGTGTGCCTGTTGCGGAAAAACGGGCGTGGGCAGCGACTGCAGCTCTTCGACTGGCGCCGGTGATTTTGGCGTGGAGGTTTGCAGAAGTTGGTGCAACGGAACATCCAACCGAAAGGGCTGTGTGGGAACGGTGGGCAAAGGATTCGGGGTCAGCTGAGCCATAAACCCTCCTTTATCGCTCGCATCTAAACTATAGACTCTCCAATAAGCCACGTATGTCCGCTGACGTACCGACCCCAGGCCGAAACGATCGCGCTGGACATGCTCAAATATCAGACTCTCCGGCAAGCCATGAGATTCTTATAGAGTCTGGTCCTTGAAGTAATCGTTCTTCGACTCCTTCCAGAAATCACGTAAAATAATAAAGGGAGGGGATTTTTTGCAAGTATTTTTTGAAATTTTCGGCCGCTGCTTTCCCGTAAATTACGGACCGGTCATGCAGCCCAAACTCCGGCTCCGCATAGCATGAAGTCATCCAGCAACCTGCATCTAAAGACCGCCCTTTTGATCCTGATGATGGTGACTTTCGGTCCGCTCGGTAACGCTCTTCTGGGCAAAGGCATGAAGAGCATCGGGCCGATTACGATTCAAGCGCTCCCCGACCTTGCTCACATCCTCTATCGAGTCTTCACTTCAGGGGTGATTTGGTTCGGTATGCTTTCTCTGATGGTGTTTCTTCTCTCCTACATGTTGGTTTTGACCTGGGCGGACTATAGCTACGTGCAGCCCTCCTCTTCCTTCGCCTATGGCGTGATAGCTTTGTGGGGACATTTTCTGCTGCACGAAACCATTACTCCGATTCGATGGATCGGTGTGTTGACAATCTGCGCGGGGGTATTTGTCGTCGGATACACCCACCCTCGCACTACAGAGCACAACTAATGTTTTGGGAAATTACACTTTTACTGCTGATCGTCATCGCCGGAACGTCGGGCGAACTCTGCATTTCTCGCGCTATGAAGACCGTTGGTGAAGTAAAAGACTTTCGCCCGGCTGCAGTCTTTCGCGTCATGGTCCGCGCAATGCAAGTCGGATGGATGTGGCTCGGCCTGCTGCTCTCCATCATCGCGTTCCTCTCTCTACTGGGAGCGCTCTCGATTGCAAACGTAAGCTTCGTCGTGCCAGTCACTGCCATTAGCTATGCTGCAGGTACGCTTGGTGGAAGATTATTTTTGGGCGAGCGTGTTTCGCTACAGCGGTGGATCGGAGTGGCCCTGGTTTGCATCGGGGTGACGCTGGTCTTTATAGGTCGAAGCTAGAATCGAACGCGGTCTGAAGTGTTGCCGGAACAACTCTATCTTACTCATTTTTCAGCAACTCTCGAGGACGCTGCTACCAACATACCCTTGCGAATGTAATATTCCCCTTCCCGCCACTGAATGCTTTTGCGCAGGAAGCTGGTCAACCATATAAAGAACGCAAGTGCATCCCACAAAGGGATCCAGGCAATTATTTCCCACAAGCCGGTCTGTTTAAGCCCCCGAATACCGATGCTCCAGGCGATAGCGACTCGCAGTCCCAGATAAATTCCCAAGTAAGCCAGTGCCAGTCCCGCCGAAGGGTGAACCAGAATCGCTGCCAGCAGCCACGGGAGCCCTTGCGTGAAAAGCAAACCGAAATGCGCCGAGCGGCGCATGTGCTTCATAACCACCATCCAGCGCATGCGTTTCGCCAAAAGTTCTTTGAAGGAATGGCACCCACCCAGCTTTTTAACAGTATAGGGAAGAAGCTTTACTTCGTGTCCGTGTTCGGCAATGAGTCGGCCGATAAGTAGATCGTCGCCGGGTTGATTTTCGATCGCTTGGAGCCCGCCAAACTCTGCCAGACGCTCACGCGAAGTTGCGATTGTTACACCCAGAGCGAACTTGATTCCTTGCAATTGCCAACCAACTATCAGTCCGGCATAAAAATCTGAAACCATCCCGATCGTTTGAAGATTCTCCGCAAGGGTCTGTGAATGAGCCGGTAGGTAGAAGCAAGTCACCGCCCCTATCTCGGGATCGGCGAGAGGAGCGACTACATTTCGCAAATAATCGGGCGTCACTCGAACGTCGCTGTCGCTCAACACCAGTGTTTCGTATTGCGCTTCCCCTACAAGGCGTCGCAACTTTGCGACCTTGTCGTTCGCCGCCTCCTTGTCAGGGCCAAACACGATTCGTACGCGACGCTCGGGAAAATCGTGAATGAGCTTTTCAAGAATTGGAATTACAGGATCGTCAGTTTTCCCGACACAAAAAAGGATCTCGTAGTCCGGGTAATCCTGATTGCAAAAGCTAGAAAAATTTTGATAGGCCTCGGGATCGAGGCCGCGAATAGGTTTCAGAATGCTTACCGGCGGAGTAAACCCATTTCGTGGTAGCGGCTGCAAAAAGAACCGCCGGGAGCTGTACAGGACCAGCAGGTAGTAGATGAACGGAGCAGCTACTATAACTGGGAAAGCATCACGCGCTATGTTTTCAAGCATCGATCGTCCGCCCCGTCGGGTGGCAGCATCTCGGAGCACGAATTCTCTCGCAAGATGTTGAGTTACACATGATTCCATGATATCGCGGACGCTCAAAATCTCGAATGGACTTCGAAATTTCGAGCCGGCGCGGTGACTTGCCCTACGGCGGGGTACTAGTCTCTAGTGGATGATTCGTGAAAAGGTATTTGCCCCCACTTTCAGCCACCAGCGCAAGTTGTGATCCGCCCATTAACTCTCGCATGGGCCCCACTGCCGAGCCCGTTGCCAGAAGATAGTAACGTTCGGGTTTGATCCAAAGATTCTTGAAATCCGCGTCCCCAATAAAGACATCGGGCACTCCCGGGGCGTACGCTCCGTATTCAAGATTGTGGAACCTGCCATTCAGCAGAAGCGCGCTTCTATTGGTGTAGAAAAAGACAGATGAAAATGTGAAGTAGTGATGATTCACGATCAGCACACCATCGGGAGATTGCAGAAGCGCATTGGCCAACGGTCGCGACGAAAAATAGGGATCAAAAACTACCAGCGCTAAGCGAGCAGCGTGAAAAAAGATCACCATCATCAGTGCTGCAGCCAGAAATGCGCGCTGCCCAGTCGACCGTAGCGTCCCCAACGACCCCACCACAAACGCAATTCCCGCAATCACCAATGGAGTTCGCAGATACGCGAACGAATCGAGAGTGAGATCTTCAATATGACCAAGCGACAGTGAATAAACCTTTGGATGGGAGGTAAGTGCGTTGGAAATATCGCCGGTCGCGGGAACCTGGCGAACATAGATGAGAATACAAATAACAGCTAACGCCGCCAATGCACTAACGGCGGAAAGCACGCGCGTTCCTCGCCTTACCCACGGCCCATCCATGCCCATTGCAGAACCCAATAGGAGCGCGAGCGCCGGGTAGCACGGCATTGAATAATATTCCTGCGTAGTGGAAAACGTCAGAAAGACCAGCACGAATCCTACCCAACAGAGTGCCAGCAATCTGGTTCGCCCCGCACGGTCGATAGGCTGGAATGAAAGCTTTGCGACCGTCGGGAAGTAAACGCTCCAGGGAAACAGCCAGACAAAGTGCAACAGCCAAAAGTAAAGGCGGGGGACGGTGTTGTAATCACGCGGATAACGTAAATTCAAAAAACGTAGAAGTTGCTCGTTGATAAAGAAGAACCAGAAAAAACCGTGGTACTGCCCCGGTCCGCCGTGCATTGTAAAGTCGAAATAGGGAGGGTTTCGCAAAGTAGCTAGCACGTACCAGGGCCCCGCAATCAGAATAACGATGAGTGCTCCGCTGACCACATGCAGGCGTTTCCATATCTCACGAGAAAACAATTGCTGGGTAAGCAGAAGATAAATCAACCCCGCCGCGACTGGAAAAACAATCGCGATCAAGCTTTTAAATAACAGACCCGTTCCCAGACTGGCGGCCAGAATGAAAGCCCACCTGCGCGGATGAGTTTCCTGGTCATCAATGACGCGCAAAAATGCCCACATGGCCCAAGCAATCGTGAACGTAAGCATCACATCTGAAATCAGAATTCTGGTGAATAAAAAGATTCCCACACAAGTCGCCATGCATAAGCCGGCATAAAAACCTGCTTTCCTCCCGAATGCCCATATGCCGAATGCGCACGTCAACAAGGCCAGCCCAATCGCAAACACTGCCATCGGAATTCGGGCAGACCAATCATGCACTCCGAAGATTTTATAGGAGCCGGCAATCAGCCAATAAATCAAAGGGGGTTTTTCAAGATCGATAACGCCGTCTAGACGCGCCGTCACCCAATCGCCGGAGGTCAGCATATTTCGAGCGATTTGGCCGTTCACCGCGTCCACATCATCCATCAGCGACGGCGGCGAAATAATGCAACCCAAATAAATTGCACCGGCAAAGAGCAGGACGGCTAAATAGATGAAACTGTTTTTGGGGAAACGAGTTAATCCGTCGCTGATCGTAGTAGATGCGTCAGCCAAGGAACCAGAGCTGAATGAGGGACTCTGCGTGTCCGATATCCGTGGCATCAAAACTTACTACGCACGACCCGCTCTTGCTTGGTTCTGGATGGGAGCACGGCTATTCTCCGGATCCGATACCTCGGCAGTTTCAAACTGCGCCTCAGATAGCGGAGCGCTGAAAGCTGTTCCCTGCTCACGGCGAACATCGTTGTGAGGGCGCCGCCAATTGACGCGTGGCCGTATCAGAGATACATCCACGCGATCGCGGTATTTCATCGCAATATTCATAAGCGAATCCAGCAGTGAATGAGAAAGGAAATGAGGCTCTAAACCAAGATCAAGAAGTTTAGAATGTTTCGCGTTGTAATAGTGTTCTTCCGCCTCCACTCGCGGATCTGGCAAATGATTGATGTGGACTGCCACGCCCAGCTTTTTCGCCGCGACTTTCACCATTTGCGCGATCTCTAGAACGGAAAATTGTTCCGTGAACTGGTTGAATACTCGAAACTCTCCGCGAGCCGCGGGATTCAGGCAGGCGATCTCGATACAGCGCACGGTGTCTCGAATGTCCAGAAAACCCCGCGTCTGTCCGCCCTTTCCGTAAACTGTGAGCGGGTGTTCCACAGCCGCTTGAACGCAGAAGCGATTCAGGACCGTGCCGAATATTTCATCGTAGTCAAAACGATTGATCAGAGTCTCATCGCGAGCAACATCATCGGTCACTGTTCCATACACAATTCCTTGGTTTAGATCGGTTGCTCGCAATCCCCACACCTTGCAGGCGAACATGATGTTGTGACTATCATGCACTTTTGAAAGGTGGTAGAAAGAGCCGGCTTGCTTCGGATAGGGAAGTATGTCTGTTCGGCCGTTGTGTTCAACCTTCAGGTATCCCTCTTCGATATCGATATTTGGCGTGCCATACTCGCCCATCGTTCCGAGCTTCACCAAGTGACAATCAGGAACAATTTCGCGAATCGCGAATACCAGATTCAGCGTCCCGACAATGTTGTTCACTTGAGTAAACACGGCATGGTCACGGTCAATCATGGAGTAGGGTGCAGCGCGTTGCTCTGCAAAGTGGATTACAGCGTCTGGCTCAATTTCTTTGATCGTGGAAGAGAGAAAATCGTAGTCCGTCACGTCGCCGATAAAAAGGTCAATAGTCTTATTCGTGATGTGATGCCAAGCCCTCAGCCTCTCCGCCAGGGGCCGGATGGGAGTCAAGGTCGCCGTTCCCAAGTCGCGGTCCCATTGCCGCCGCACGAAATTATCGATGATCGCAACGGAATGGCCCTTGGCCGACAGATGCAAAGCGGTAGCCCATCCACAATAACCGTCTCCGCCAAGTACGGCGATCTTCATAGATCCTCCAGGGCTTGCGTTCCTACGCTGGGCTGCCGTTATGGTTACATCCCAGCTTTATCGTCGCAGGCCACCTAATGTCAAGGGTTTCTAGAAGATCGCCGAGAATTTTCTTGGGTATTTTTCCAGCCGGATTTTGTTCTTCAGGCATCCTGCGACTTTTCGCGTGCATCTAGCTGAAGCCGGTTTCTGGGAATTTAGCTTCGAAATCTCATCTTCATTACACGATTGGGAACTACATGAAGAGCCTGCGTTTAACGCTCTGAGAATTTCTGATTCAGCCTCCGTGATTCAGGAATGGGAGGTCTCGGAAGAAGGGTTGAAAAACCCGTGCAACAAGGTTTATGGAACTGCGGTGCCATACACATCCAGGTCTTGTCTTTTTCCGCGAATGAATGTTAGCGTCAACCGTGCTTGTGGACTCTACAATTCGCGCCAGGCCCCATCTCGCCGCCATCGCATTCGCGCTCGTCTTGCTATTTATGAGTGTTCCACTCGCGTCAGCCGCGCAACAGGACATGCGAGACATGCCTGGCATGGATATGCAGCACGATCAGGAAGAACTAACTCCGGCGCGAAAGGCCAAGCTCGCAGCCGACAAACGGGAGAGCGAATTCAATCATCATCTCGCGGGCTTCTTGCTAATCCTTGCCGGAGCTTTCCTGTTCGCGCAGGACAAACTAGCGACCAAGTGGCCTTGGGCCCGCTTTGTTTGGCCGGCCTGCTTTCTAGCGGCAGGGTTTTACTTGCTAATCTTCAGCGATACGGAAATATGGCCCATAGGCCACAAACCTTTCTGGATTGCCATGAGCGACCCCGAAGACCAGCAACATAAAGTATTCGCCGTAATCCTTCTCTCCATTGGCGTCATCGAACTGCAAAGAGCGCGCGGGCGTCTCCAGAACGCGTGGGCCGCCTGGGTGTTTCCAGTCACCGGCATGGTCGGCGCCGTCATGCTGCTGTTCCACCACCACCAGGCCGGCATGCAGGGCCCGGACCACATGGTGCTAATGCACCATATTCAAAAGGAACATCGAGGTTTCGCGCTCGCCGGGGGGGGAATCGCCTTGGCAAAAGGCCTCTCCGAGATTCATTGGACTTGGCGCGAACTCTTCAAGAAAGTCTGGCCGCTGCTTCTCATCGTGCTGGGGGTCCTATTGATGCTTTACACCGAATAGTCTAAAAAAAGCTGAACACGGCAGGACCGTTCTGGCAAGTCTCTCAATTACAGTAACTTGCGAAGGCATCCAAGATTCCAATTTGTACGTCTTATCAATGAGAGCGAAATGCTCTTGCAGGGCTGGTGCCGCACATAGGTACACCGCGCCAGTTGAAATTCTCAGTCTCTGAGAGAAGGGATCGGACGATGCGAAACGAAAAGATGGCAAACAAATTCAGCACAAAATATTCCATATCCTTGGGAGTGATGTTTGCTCTGCTGATGGGCATGCTCTTCGGACCAACGGCCTCAGCAAAGGACCCAGACTCCTCAAATCAAGTACCGGTGCACATGGTTGTGACCGTAAAAGCGCACCGCGGCGAGCAGGTTCCGGTAGTGGCCGCCAACGACGTAAGAGTTTTTCAGCGCGATAAGCAGAACATGGTCACGAGTTGGGTACCATTTCAAGGCGACCGCGCCGGATTGCAGCTCTTCATTTTAATTGACGATACCTCGCGAGATAGCCTCTCCTTGCAGTTCAAGTCCATCGAGAAATTTATCGACGAGCAACCTGCCAGCACCTCGATCGGCATCGGTTACATGCGAAACGGCATGGTCGTTGCGGCCCAGGCTTTGACGCCGGACCGTGACCTGACTAAAAAAGCGTTGCGCTTGCCGATGGGCGCTGCAGTCGGGTACACCAGCCCCTACTTGGCTCTATCTGACCTGATGAAGAAGTGGCCGGAGACCAAAGATCGCCGCGAAATTTTGATGATCACCAGTGGAATCGATCCTCTTGGCGGCGGATTTTCGAATGATCCGTACAACAACCCATACCTTAATGCTGCCGCCGATCAGGCGCAACGCGGCGGCTTCGTCGTCTATTCAATTTACACGAGCGGAGCCGGCATTGGCGGCCGTGGTCGAGGTTTTCGAACCGCATTCCAGCAGGCTGGGCTAGACTTGATTTCCCAGAAGACCGGAGGAGAAACCTACTATCTCGGTTTCGGTTCTCCGGTGGACTTTACTCCATACTTGGACGATGTGACCTACTGCCTGAAGCACCAGTATGAGCTCGTCTTTCTCGCCAAGGGCGCAAAGAAACCAACTCTGGAGCCGGTGAAGGTAAAAACTGAAATGCCGAAGATTGGCCTCATCACTGCTACCGATGGCTACGTAGGAACCGGAATCTAAACGCGACCCCGGGGAATCAGCATTGGTAGCGAAATGGCTGGAGGGTAGGGGGCGATGCCGCCTACACCTCCAGCCAATCAATACTTCCCGTAGCACGAGCCTACCGTTAAGCGATTATCTCGAACGCGGCCCCGCTAATCGGAATTAGCAAATCGGACATCGAAGAGATCAAGCTCCTGTTCTAGCCTTCGCAGTACAGCATCATTAATTTTATTGTGATTGTAGAGATTGAGCAGCGCCGCTCGTTCCAGCGCGCGTATGCGCTGCGAGATTTCCCGGAAGCGGTCGTAATCTTGTGGACGATAGCCCGTGTTAGCCACGCGATCGCCCGGAAGCAAATTCAAATGATGGTTTTGCACCCGAATTAAATCGTCATAGACGGGCCTAAATTCAGGAAGATCTGATTCGCGCGCCTCTTCAAGATACGCTAGAGCCGCTTCAATCATCGCGTAGCGAGCATGCTCCTCTTCCGGATTTTTAGTATCCACTGCCGCCAAACCTAACCGACGAATAATAAATGGCAGTGTAAGCCCCTGCAAAACCAACGTGACAAATATCACGCAGAACGTGAGAAAGATAATCATGTTCCGTTGCGTGAATGGCGTTCCATCCGCAAGAGCTACCGGCAAGGAAATAGCCGCTGCCAGCGCCACCACACCGCGCATTCCCGTCCAGCCAATCACGAAAACATAGCGCGGGTTGGGGAGGCTTTCAGGTTGGTGCAGCAAACGCCGCCGAATCCAATTCAATGTCCACGCGCCGGGATAAACCCACACCAGGCGTAGCAAGATCACGACCGCACTGAAGAGCAGCCCCCGCAGAAGCAGCCGCGAAATGCCCTGCGAGCGAATATCTGCGAGGACCTGCGGAAGCTGCAGCCCGATCAATATGAATACAATTCCGTTCAGGACAAACGTGAGCGTTTCCCAGACGGCTGCAGCCTGCAACCGAGCTCGAGTAGAGAGGTAGATGGAGGTCGTGTGGCCGAGATAGATGCCGCACGCAACTGTCGCAATCACTCCGGACGAATGAAGACCCTCCGCCACGAGATACGCGAAATAAGGAGTGATGATGGTGATGGTAATTTCAATGGGAGCGTCATCAATCTTCTTTTCTATCCAATAAACTACCTTGGCGATTACCAAACCGACGGCAATCCCGGTGAAAATTAAGTAGAACAATCGAGACACGCGCTCGGCAAAAGGCGGCGCGTGCCCGGTCATCACTATGGCGATCGCAATTTGCAGCGCAAGCAAGCCGCTGGCGTCGTTCACCAGGCTTTCGCCTTCGATGATATCCGTCAATTGTTTCGGTATGCCCAGGCGTTCGGCAGTCGCTGTGGCTGCTATCGCGTCTGTGGTGCATACCACCGCGCCCAGAACGATGCCCAGGTGCCAGTTGAATCCGGGCAGAATCCATTTTGACGTGAAGGCCACGCCGTAAACGGTAAAGCTCACTAATCCCAGCGCCAGCATGGAAATAGTGACCAGGTTGTAACGAAAATCGCGCCACGAAGTTTGCACAGCAGCAGAAAATAGAAGCGGGGGCAGAAAAAGTAAAAATATTACGTCAGGATTCAGCCCGATCTGCGGCATGTGCGGTATTAGGCTAAGAAAAAGTCCAGCGATTACCAGCACGATGGGGTAGGGCGTCTTGAATCGCTTAGCCAACAAAGCCAGCGCAATGATACAGACCAGCAACAGCAGCAGGATTGGTTCTACGCGGTGAACATTCTGGCCGTACATTGCGCCGTTTAAGATATCGCAGTTAACCTTCGCCTCCTACGTGCTTCTAGCGGCATGTTTGAGGTAGCGCTGGAAAGCCTGGGAGGGGTGTTAGAGTAACGGTTTCAATTTTTCCGCAGAGATCGCCACGCAGTGGAAACAATTCGAGACTGCATCAAGCGTCAAGTAGATCGAAAATCGGTTTGTCGATGTACGCCTCTCGGGTTGCGTACGTGAGTTTGCCGCTATATTCCGCTTTCAAAAACTTGGCCGCTTACTGCGAAGATTCTATGCCAGGAATCCAGCGGACCGCATTCTCGTGAAATATTTCGCGAAGTACCGGATTGGGCAAGGCCAGACCTTGAATTTGGTGGCCGTGATATTGCCAGGTTTCCTTCGTCGCTAAAAACTTCCAATCTCTTGCGTAGGTTTCTTGCCAATCCTTCAGAGCGTCCGCCGTGGATTCATCGGTTAAAAATTCCAGGTCGGTGCCGTAGAGCACTCGCGTGTGATATTTGATCAGAAAATTTCTTACTTTTTCTCGCGGTTGTATCATCAGGTATTCCATCCGCGCCGCCGTATCCACGGCGAAATTCGGATAACGATCGAAGCGCTTCGCAATTTCATCCACATCGGTTTCCATGCTCCCCAGGTGCGCGCCGACTACGCGAAGTTTTGGGTTTTCTCCGAGCAGGTGATCGCGCGCTGCCAGGATCACTTCCTTGCGCGGGTGGTCTGGATGCAAATACATATACCACTGCGGATTTTCATTGTAGTAGTCATAGTCTGGACTGTCCGGATTTGGCGGTTGCCAACATGAAGAAGGCTCGGCAACATGAGCTACAAGCGTTTTGTTCTCCTTGGCGATTGCTCGATAAATTGGCTCAAATGCCGGATCGTCCGGCATCACGTAGCGCCCGTCCGGCGTTTTCAGCTCCATGCCGATATTTTTCCAAATTTTCACCGCGACTGCGCCTTCCACAAATTCCTTGCGAAGTTGTTCAATTGTTTTTTGCGCGAAATCTTTTTCGCGGAAAGAGAAGGGATCGAAAGTTACGCACAATCGAGCGTGGTTCCGGCTAGCCTGTACGAACGCTTTGGCCCGCGCTGTTTGCACCTCTAATGAGCTGTAAATTCCGTGGGTATCGGCCACGCAAATATCCAAGATGTGCAACTGCAGGTGAGCCATCAAATCAGTTATTTCAGGATCAGTCTTGAACGCGTGAACGTGCGTATCGATCGGGTCAAGCGAAGCGAACGCTTGCAGCAGCCCAGCTTGGTCATCCGCACCCTGGAGATCCCGGCCTGCTGCGGATAAGGCGGCGAAGCAAAACGAATGCAGACACATGGTCCCAGTTACAACCAAACCACTGATTAGTACGAATAACAGAGGCTTCCTCAGGTTTAGTCGCATTTTCCCTGGCCAGTATTCAATCGATTTCGCGCGCGTCTGCCACGCGTGCACTGCGACCTCAAAAAGAATGGAACTTTGTAGCCCTAAGACATGAATAAAGCAAGTGGCAGCTAGGGGGGAGAAGTCTGTCCCGCAGCAAACTTTTCAATGTTATTGCCCTCATACAAATACATGATTGGTCAGTCGGGCAAGAAACGCGGCGGTACAAAGCTGTGGCTCCCGGTCCTGATCGCCTCGCTATTTCTGATCGATCTTCCGCTCCCAAGCCAACAAGGCCCCACTATCTCGGTGGACGTAAAAATGGTGAGTATGCTGGCCACCGTCCGCGACAAACACGGACACATCGTGAATAACTTAACGAAAGACGATTTTGTGTTGGAGCAAGACGGTCATCTGCAAACCATCACCTATTTCACGCGAGACTCGGATCTCCCGCTCACGCTCGGTCTCCTGGTTGACACCAGCATGAGCCAAAGGCGTCTCCTGGACCAGGAGCGCGACGCCAGCCACGCTTTCCTGGACCATGTATTGCGCGTGGACAAAGACAAAGCCTTCCTCATTCATTTCGACTACGAAGTAGAGCTTCTCCAGGACCTGACTTCTTCTCGCCCGAAGTTAGAAGCGGCTCTCGACCGAATCGGCGCTCCGGAGTTTTCGAATTCCTCAGACAGCAGTTCCGGCGGAGGCGGAGGTGGCGGCCATGGCTCGCATGGGCATAGCGGAGGCGGCACATTGCTCTACGACGCTATATATCTTGCCTCGAATGAAATTACGAAAAAGGAGCAAGGTCGCAAGGCCCTCATCATACTTACGGATGGAGTCGATCGCGGCAGCAAAGAGAGCCTGCGAGATTGCATCGAATCGGCAGAGCGTGCAGACACTCTGGTTTATTCCATTTTATTCGCCGATAAAGAAGAGTACGGAAATCGCGGAGGCTACGGCGGACACATGGGCGGCGGAGGCGGTGGCCACCATCGATATCCCGAAGAATCGCGTCCCGACGGAAAGAAAATTCTCGAGCAGATTTCCCGAGAAACTGGCGGCCGCTTCTTCGAAGTTTCGAAGAAAGAGCCCATCGATCAGATTTATAACGAAATTGACGAGGAGCTGCGCAACCAATACGCGTTAGGCTATACACCGGACAAACCGGACGCTACTCCCGGATACCACAAGATCCATCTAGTCACGAAACAGAAGGACTTGGCGATCCAAACCAGAGAAGGCTACTACGCTGCACGTTAATGGGCCGCCTTCGTCGCGATCTTAGTTTGCGCACCACTCTGCGCGGACAACGATTTCGTTATGCCGGCTTTCTCAGTTCATTTACAAGCTTCCTGGCTTCTCGCATTCTTTCTTTGTAGTACGACGGGCCTATTACAACTTCTTTGTCGCCCAATTGCACACGTTCCTTAATGCCTTCTTTTGACAAGTATAAAGCCAACGCTATGTAGGTCTTGATTTCCTTTTCCAGAAACTGAACCGCTAGTCTTTTGGACTCATCCATTTTTTCACCTCGCACTGCCGCCTAGGCCCAAGTTAGGAGCTTCCGCCAATACTTGAAAGGAATCCGCCGTTGTCCGGCAGGATCGGGGCGACTCGACCCGTTTGCGGATCCGTCGCCCCCAACTGGTTCGAAATGACGGTTAGATTACGACGCTAATTCCAACGTGCACGCCGGGATAGTACGGGTTGCACAGATAATATTCGCCATCGATGTAGTCGACGTAAACGTTATCGGTGTAATACCAGCCTTCTGGCCATGGATTTTCGAATCCAAACCAAAAGCCGCCGTACTGGAAGCGCGAAAACCCGCCTACTATCACGGGTTGGTTGATTACGAACACGTGTTCTGCGCCAAAATTGGCGCGGAATCGATCATCCGGTATGCGACCGCTGCCTCTGGCGCTGAGCCGCAATGCCGGCGCGGAACGTTGCCTCTGTTGCGCTTCCGCGCTTCGCTGAGGTTGACCATGTTGGCCGCCGTTATTGCTGCGTTCCTGCTGCGCTGACTTAGCCTGTTCTTGCTTCGCGGGCTTGGCTTGGTTCTCTTGTTTTGCTGGTTTGGCCGCTGGCTGTTGCTTTTCGGACTTGGCTTGCTCTTGCTGTTTTGCTGGCTTGGCCTGTGCCTCTTGCTGCTTTGCCGGTTTTGCCTCTTCCTGTTTAGCAGGCTTTGCCGCTTCCTGGTGCTCTGCCGGCTTGGCCGCTTCTTCGTGGTGCTCCTCCTGCGCGAAAGCTGGAATTGTGGCTCCCAGCAGCAAGAACATGGCTGTTGTGCTAATGACTCCGAGTACTTTCATGAATGTTGCCTCCCTTACCGAGAATTCATGCACCTATTGCTTTCGCCATGTGCGATTTGTCAGCTGCTCCGAACGAGAACGATGAGACACATCGGGGCCTGTCTTCAGCTTGCCGGATGTTCCATCCGTAGGCCTACATCGTAGAAGGTGCTGCGAGAGGTATCTGTTCAATTGTGCACACATTTCCCTCCTACTTGTGGATTTGCGGGCACATGCTACGATACCGACTTGAGAAAGGTGGCCGCCTTGTCGACGAAGGCTTCCAAACGTCCGAAAGCCGATCCCAAGTCTGCCTTCAACGCGCAGAATTTCCTCGATTCGGCAGTCGTAGCACGTAAGGTTACGGAGTTTGCGAAAAAACGAGCGATTTTTTCGCAGGGCGACTCGGCCAAAAACGTCCTCTATATTCAAAAGGGGGCGGTAAGATTATCGGTAGTAAATGAAACCGGCAAAGAAGCGGTCGTTGCGGTTTTAGGCCCTGGGGACTTCTTTGGAGAAGGCTGCCTAGCCGGACAGCCGCTTCGCATAGGCTCGGCAACCGCGATCACCGCGACGACTGTACTGGTGATTGAGAAAAAAGAAATGGTCCGCGTCCTGCACGTGGAACATGAGTTCTCCGACCGCTTCATCTCCTACATGCTTTCCAGAAACATCCGCATCGAAGAAGATTTAGTGGACCAGCTTTTCAACTCCAGCGAAAAGCGCCTCGCTCGTACGTTGTTGCTGCTCGCTCGCTACGGCAAGGAAGATAAGCCCCAAAGAGTGCTTCCTAAAGTTTCGCAGGAGATGCTCGCGGAGATGGTCGGCACAACCCGTTCGCGCGTGAATTTCTTCATGAACAAATTCAGGAAGATGGGTTTCATCAAATACAACGGCGGGCTTCAAATCAATACTTCGCTTCTAAGCGTTGTCCTGCACGACTGACCGATCCAGTAATTGCGCCACCGCTCTTTTTGCCTCGAGAATTGAACTTCGATGATCCATAATTCCGGCGAGGTCGGTGTTCGCGAATGCAATTCGACCGAAAGGTTCTTTTCGCAAAACTTCGCTGGGCGCGGCCTTCCCATCTTTGCCGAAAAAGAAACCGGGCTGCGGATTCAGATATGCGTGGCCCCAGCGATTCAGAATAATTCCAGCGATATCCCGCCGCGCATCGAATCCCGCGCGCGCAAACATGTCCGTGAATTGCTGGCGGATTTGCCGCTCATACTCGCGAAAGGATGTAGACAACATCTCGCCACGCCCGCGATTTCCTTGATCCTCGACCGGCACGCCGGGATACGAATAGAGAACTTTCAGGTTGAGAACAATCGGCGAGTCCGGGCTGATCGTCGTGGAATCCGCGCCTAGCAGCGCGGCCCTTCGAACTTCCGTGTAATTGCCGATGCCTTCGAACCATCGAAATCCGCTGAGGCCCATTTTGTACAAGAAGCGCCAGTTCCGAAGCGCGACATTGGCCATCAAGCATGGAGAGCGGTAGAACTGTTCGTACGCCTGGCGATGTGATTCCGGAAGATCGTGGACAATGTGTTTCGTCGTCCAGCAGCCGCCCGCCATCACCGCCGTTCGCGCTTTTACGCGATAGAGTTTGTTTCCGCGAGCATAGATCACCGACACAGTTTCAGATGTCGCCGGCTCTCCATCGTGCTGCACCCAAACTGCAGTGGAGTCCAGTCGAACGCGGACGTTGGAATCTGCCTGGTCGAGCGCCGAAAAGTTTACATGCCCGCGGCAAACCCCTTCCATCGTGGAGGGTCCGGAAATTGAATCCGGAATCAGCGTTTTAATCATCAATCGCGCCATATCGCCATTCCCACGCGGGAACATCTGATCTTCGCCATCCGGATCATGGGGATAGAGCACGTCGGCGGCGTAGTCCGCGTATGCTGAAATTGCATCAGCGCCTAGACCCGACCCGCCGCCTTCAACCGGAGAAAGAAAAATTCGTATCGTTTCGCGGCTGATTCCGTACAGCTTCATCATGTGTTCTTCCAGCGTGATCTGATCCAACTGGCGAGAGATTTCGTCACCATGATGCTGTGGCATTTTTTCCAGACGCGGTGGTCCTTGCCGCCATTTCAGTAACTCTTCGCGAGCGGTCGCTGAAATCGGAGCGCCTTGCAACTTCTTCCCCCACGGGTCAATGAGCCACATGCCCGGGCGTCGCCCAAATTTCGATCCGAAATAAAATCCGTAGCTCGCGGGTTCACTGCCAAGCATGTCGTAGGGAGTCCTGCTCAGTGCCATCTCAGACGACGCATCGCCCCAACTTTGGTACTGCAGTTTCGGGGATTTCAAACCAATGGACTCGTAGAAATCCGAAATAAAACTTTTGGGATACTGCGCGAAATACACCGCTGAACCCTGATGCGCCATCAGCCGATGGCCATCCACTTCGAATTCATTGCCCTTGGCTTCTCCCCCGAAAATTGGATGGTTATCGAGGACCAGGCATTTGCAATTTTTCTCCGCTTGTCGCATAAAGAAGAGAGCCGCTGCCAGCCCGCTGATTCCGCCGCCCACGATTACGCAGTCATACATTTCACCGGTAGCGATGGCGGATGCGGGTAGAGCCTGGAACTCCCCATCGCGAATTCTGTGACCCGCTTGGACAATTTCGTAGGTATTGCCATTCGAACGGTGGTAATCGCCGACTCCTCCGTAACCCGTCCAATCGTCCGCGGAGAGAAGTTCCAAGGGAGTCGCTGACCCGATCAGCAATCCGCCGGAAGCGAGCAGCGTTGCGTTCAGAAAATCTCGGCGGGAAACCCGTTCATCCATGCCGAGGATTTTGTCTTCGCGCTTTTTTCTGCCGGAGTTTTCAGCCCGAGTCATTCGATGAGGAACCCAACCTTTTGACTATGGTCCAAATACAAAAGAGGACTTTCGAAAAAGTCCCCTTTCCCTAAATCAATCAGGTGTGGTGACCTATTGTTTTTCCGCAATCGTTACCCGCGGATGATGAGTGCTCTCATTTTCCTTGTCAATGAATTTTCTTCGGCCTGCCTGTCCCGTACGTCTCAATTTCCATTAATCCGCACCGACGGCTTCTGCCTTTCGCGATGACCGCCGCTCGCTCAACTGTTCCAGGCCTTGTAGCAGATCTGCCACCAGGTCCTTCGCGTTCTCGCAACCAGGCGAAAGACGCACCAGCGTGTCCAGAAGCCCCCGTTCCGCACGGGCCTCAGCGGGAATCGATGCGTGCGTCATGGTGGCGGGATGGCACACCAAAGATTTCACCCCGCCCAGACTTTCACCCAATGTGAAATATTTTCGTGTGGAAACGAACGACACCACTTCTTCCAGTGTCCCGTTCAGCTCGAACGAAACCATTCCGCCAAATCCGCTCATCTGCTTTTTGGCGATTTCGTGGCCCGTATGCTCGGCGAGCCCCGGAAAATAAACGCGCTGCACCAAGGGATGTCCCTTCAGCGCATCCGCAATCGCGATTGCATTTGATTCGTGGCGCTGCATTCGAAGTTCGAGCGTCTTTAGTCCACGCAACGTCAGCCAACAATCGAAAGGGGAGGGAACTGCGCCGGTTGCGTTCTGCAAAAACTTAATCGGCTCGAAAATCGCGGGATCTTTGGCCAGCGCCGCGCCTTGAATCGTGTCCGAGTGGCCGCCAAGGTATTTCGTCACGCTATGCACCACGATGTCGGCGCCCAGTTCGAAAGGCTGCTGAAAATAAGGCGTGGCAAACGTGTTATCCACCACCACCAGCGAGCCTCGCACGTGCGCGATTTGGCAGATCGCTCTAACGTCATACACCAGCAGCCGCGGATTGGTCGGCGTTTCGATCCAAACCATTCGCGTGCGCTCGCTAACAGCCTTTTCAAGGGCTGCCAGATCTGACGCGTCGAGCTGCGTTACAGTCACTCCCAGCGGCTGGAAAACTTTGTTCAGGATTCGGTAAGTCCCTCCGTAAACATCGAGCGAAATGATGATCTCATCGCCCGGACGCAGATACGCTTGCAGGACGGCATTTTCCGCTGCCAGCCCCGAAGCGAACAGCGCCGCGTGCGCGACGCCTTCCAGTTCCGCCAATACCGATTCGAGCCGCTGCCGCGTAGGATTATTCGTGCGCGAGTAGTTGAAGCCCTTGTCGTGTCCCGGCGAATCCTGCTCGTACGTGGATGTTTGAAAAATCGGCGCGATCAGCGAGCCGGTTTCCGGTTCAGAAGGTTGTCCTGCGTGAATCGTCTTGGTTGCAAATTCCATTTCATGCTCCTTTTCACCGCATTTTCAGTTTTCTCACAAAATAATAGTCCCGAATATGTTTGCCGGACGGTAAATGGCTTAAAACGCTTCCACCGCCGACGGAATCTCGCTTGTCACACTGTCTGCCATTTCGATATCAACGATCCGGCTCATCGGCTCGTTCTCATGCAAGCTCCGAATTACCAGCGGTAGTCCGCAACTCTTGGCCGCCTCAATTGCTTTTCGCTGCACCAGATGGCAACCGCTATTTGCAAAATCCAGTGCTTTCTCGAAGGTGAGCTGCGAAATAGGTCGCGCATCCATGTCCTGGTGGGGATCGCTCGTGAAATAACCCGGAACGTCTTTGATCAACTCACACCGGCACGCTTGCAGTCCTTGCGCGAGTAGTACCGCCGTCAAGTCCGACCCGCCGCGCCCAAGTGAAGCAATTGCTTGCTCTGAATCCGTAGCAAAAAACCCGGGAACGATGGCGACCGGATATTTCTCCAGAACGCTGAACAGCTCTTCAGGATTGCACTGCGCGGTCCCACCGAACGGGAGGTTGTCGCTTCCGTCTTCTAGAACGCTCAAGCCAGCCTGATGAACATTCAGAGGAGCGGTCTGCACACCCAGCGCTTGTAATTCCAATGCGAGAATGGCGACCGACCGAATTTCGCCGGTGGACCACAAAAGATCCAGCGCCGTCGCGTGTGGCTCGCGCACAATTTTCTTCGCTGCGCGCACGAGCCTGTCTGTAGTGCCTTCCTGCGCCGAAACCACGATCACGAGTTTCTCGTCCGGATGCATGCGAAGCCTGTGGCGCACAAAACGAGCGGCCCGCCTGTACGCTGTGGGACGCACGAGAATCGACCCGCCCAGCTTGATCACCACGATCCGCTCTCTCCAACATAAACTGCCAGCCATCCAAACTCTCCTTCTAGGTCGCAAAAATATGTCCTCAAAAAGACCGTCAGAAATCGGCCGAAATAAAATCGCTTCCGCGCATGGGAGCTTGGCAAACAGTTCCGCAACAAAATAAAGATGCGGCACGGCCTTCAGGCGCTCTATGCGCTGCGACTGATATCAGCAAGTCCGCGTGTGCAGACGCTGATTCTCGTTTAACTTCACTTTGGGAGTTGAATCTTCAATCGACCGGGGATCCGGTCAGTCGAGGATCTTATCTCTCCCCACTTGGGCAGGAATTAGCACCTTGGCGGTTGCACCAGGTTGCTGTGGCTTCAGCGGGCCTGTCCCCTCAGCCACTCTTGATAAGCGCTGCCGGTTACAGCAGCAACGCAAGCATAACAAAACCAAGTCCGCAGTCAAGAGCGAGTTGTGTGATTTGCACTCGAACGCTGGCTCCCACGATAGCCCTGGCTGGGAATGCCGTCGCGCGGCCTGACCCTTTGGACAGGTGGTAATTCCCTCGCGGCATGGCGAATCATAGCTATAGACAGCCGCTTAGCTCATTGCTCAAATTGAAGATTGGTACATCGGGGACTGTTGTCTGCGGGGGTAACAAGCCTATGCGATACATATCTGCATTAGTTGGAGTTATCTTGCTTGCGGCCTTAAGTGTGGCTGCTCAGCAAGATCTTGCTGGGCCCGCGTCGCTGTCGCCTGAACCCGGTACTGCCGTTGCAACCCCCGCTCCCGTAGCGCAGAACGCCTCGCTCTTCGCTTTAACATCGCCAATCCTTGACACGGCTGTCAAAACATCTGCACGGCCCGCGCAAAACATGTTTATGCCCGCGGCTTTTGCCGACCCCGCGAGCGTGGCGCCGTCTTCCGCTTCTGAGCCGCAAGCGATCCCAGGCGTATTTGAGAACTATAGCTGGCAAGCCTACCTGGGATATACATTCGTACGCTTCTATGAGCTGCCCGCTGTGGCGGAGAATCAAAACGGAGTGAATGGCGGCATCACCTGGTTTTACAATGACTGGCTCGGTGTCGATGCCGAGGCGTTGGGCGTCTATGGAACGCTCGGCGGCGCGAGCTCCTGGACGGTGTTCGTCGGCGTTGGTCCGCGCGTGCGCATGTGGGCTGGACGAAACCTCGAGGTCTTTGGTCACACTTTGATCGGCGGTGCAGCCTTCTGGCCCGACACTCCTTATGGCTCGCAGGGCGCGTTTGGCTACGAGCTTGGCGGAGGGGTTGATCTCAGGCCACATCGTTCGAAGTTTTCACTGCGCCTGGAAGGCGATCTGCTCGGCACACGTTTCTTCCAAACCAACCAGTGGAGTCCCAAAGTTTCCGCCGGAATCGTCTATAAGTTTTAGCGGCTGGCCACCCTTTCCTGCCGATTATTCATCAGCAGCTGCGATCCTTCCTGTTTGATTCTTTGATATTGTCCTGTCGCCAGATTTCACCCTTCCGAAGCTACTGAGGTTGTGGTTTCATCATTAGTTGCGAGTGAGTTTGGAGGATTGTGTGGCACAAAATGCGCTGAAAACTTGGGTCGGGAAATGGGCCTTGATTACCGGAGCGAGCGCAGGGATTGGATTTGAGTTCGCTAAGCTGCTGGCAGCCGGAGGCGCCAACCTGGTCCTGACTGCACGCCGCGTCGACCGGCTACAAAAACTTGCCTCCGAGCTTTCCACCCAACATCGCATGCAAGTCGAAGTGTTCTCTGCCGATTTGGTGCGGGCTGAAGCGCCGGTTGAAATTCATAAGTTCACGTCGGCGAAGAATATCGAAGTGGAACTGCTGATCAACAATGCGGGATTCGGCGCCTTCGGTTATGCGCATGAAATCCCCATTGAGAAAATGCTCGAGATGATTCAGGTGAATTGCTCGGCTGTAATGCATCTTACTCGGCTCTACTTGCCGGCGATGGTGTCGCGCAAGCATGGCGACGTTTTGATCGTGGCTTCGCTCGCAGCATTTCAGGCCGTGCCGTTCAATTCTGTTTATGCCGCTACCAAGGCCTTCGACCTTTTGTTTGCTGAAGGCGTGGCGGAAGAGGTGCGTGATTTCGGCGTGCGCGTCTGTGCGCTTTGTCCCGGATCGACCAACACCGAATTTCAGCAGGTCGCTGAACAGCCGAATCGGGTTTTCAGATCGGCCGAGACAGCGGAAAAAGTAGCGCGCGTCGGGCTCGAGGCGCTTGCGGCGGGAAAAAGTTACGTGATTTCCGGCTTTATGAACAAATTGATGCAAGAAGGACAGCGGCTGGCGCCTCGCCGCTTCGTCACCAAGACCGCCGCGAAAATGATGCGGCCCACGGAGTAACTTGCGAGATGGCGATTCTCGGGCCCTACCGCAACACCGGAACTTCAGCGGTGGAAGCCGTCTTCGTCTCAAAAACATTATGTCGTGGCTAAAGCCACGACCCACAAAACTACTTCCGAGTTGATGTGTGCCTAAAGCGACTTGCCAGAATGCTTCGAGTTAGCCTAGAGACCAACCATGCCGTTCACTGCATAACCACCGTGTCAAAGACGCCCGTTTCGATGCGGCCTGCGCGCTTGATTTGAACGAACATGCGATACTCTCCCGCCTTTGGAAACCCGTAGGGAAATGAAACTTCCGGTGAAACTTTGCCCATGGGCATTTGCATATCCATCGTCGCGGCGCCATTTCCGTTGGCAGATGCGGACTCGGCAGAATTTTTCTGCGCTAGCTCTAACGCGGCCATCGCTACCGATCCGTCGGGGTGTATGTGCGCGAAGACGGAACGGTCCGAGCGGATAATTTCTGCGTGTCCGGCCATGCCCATGTACGGTTCCACATCGTTGGCGGGCTTGCCCTGCGGATCTTCGAGGCGGAAGCGCAGCCACACGAAATGATTCGCCGAGAGCGGAATAGGGCCGCGCTCCCAGACCATGCGGCTGCGGTCAGGAAGAACGTCAACCACGCCTTTTTCAGTTACCGGAGCATTCAACTTCGATTCGCTTGAGTCGTCCGGAATGGGCGGGGCGGTCGCGTTGGAATTATCACCGGAGAGGGGCACGCCGGAAATGTCTGGCAGATCAATCTCGGTGACCATGGTGTCGGGGAAGCCGGACTCGCGAACAATGTCAGCATAGACCTGGTAATGACCGATGGGCACATGCGGCAAGTCCACGGTGAAAGTGTTGGGCGAACCCGGCACTAAATCCGGATGCAGATGGTAGAAACGGTCCATCTGTGGCACTCGAATCAAGAAGAGATGCATCAAGTGGCCGTGGTCAGGGATGAGTTTGGTCATCACCGTCTCAGGACGACTGGCGTGCCACGAAGAATCGCTCATGCGCAATTGCATCTTTCCCCCAGGCGCAAGGGAGACATTTAGCTGTGGCGCTTTGTAAATCATTTGCAGGGCTTTCGTGTGCGCCTCGGAGTTCCACCACATGTTGCCGAAGAACAAGATCCCGAGGACGATGACGGCCGTTCCAGCCATTACCCACCGGCCTCTGCGTTTTTGGTTCGGCTGGAGATCTTGGCCGGGCTCAAGCGTTCCTTCGCGGCGCGCGGCGCCAAGAATAGAAACGATGGCGAGGAACAGAAGCGTCATCAGCGCGAACAATAAGGCGCCCAAAGATTTCTGCATCGGCAAGGTGTTGCGTGCGGCGGCGGGAACCGGTACGGCAATCTCCCCAGCGCCTTGCGAGCCGTTTACCTGTACGCGCACTTGCCAGGAGCCAGATTCCATCAGCCAAATTTTTCCGGAGAAAAATTGCGGGTCTTCTTTGGACTGCGCGAGCGCGTCGGGTGGTGGAGGATATTTTGCGCCGGGTCCAACGATGTAGAGCGGAACTACGCGAATGCTGGAGACGCCGGGGTCGGAGCTGCGAATTTCGACGGAGGCTACTCCGGGGATCATGGCTGGAGTGCGTATGGTTACGGTGAGGTGGTAGGGGCCGGCGAGGCCCTGGAAATAAACGTCAGGGCTGCCCACATGGGCCCAGCAGGGCGCCAGCGCGAAAAAAATGATCGACAGCGCTGAAATCCAACGGCGCATTTACTCTCCAATTTTAAACTTGCGGCGCGCCTACCGACGGAGACGGCGCAAAGCGTCACCACCGGCCAGGCCTATGCGCGACGAAAGGATGGCAATGCATAGTGCGATTGCGAGGCCGCGGCAGAAAAGGGCGAAGGTGGCTTCGCGGTCAATAAATTCAAACTGAAAGTGATACTCCGACGGCGGAACGGCATAGGCGAAATAGTTCTGGCCAAAAATCCAATTACGCGCTGCCGGAGAAATCAAGAAATTCCCTAACGGCCAGTGCACCGCGAGCATTCCTGCGACATAAGCGACGCCCAGCATAATAGCCAGCAGCCATTTATTTTTCTGGCCAAATCGATTCAACAAGAAATCGATGATGATCGCGGGAATTATAATCAGCACGGGAAATTCCAACGGGATCATATGGGTCACGTTGGTGAACACCGGGCCGAGTTTGGGCGTGGCCGGAAATAACGGCATTCCCCAGAGCTGCGCGAGTTGGATAGCCGTGTAGATCGAAGCGGTCACGGTAGCGCCCCAGCGGTATCCGCTGCCGCGCGCGAAAGCTACCAAAATCAGCGGCACACCCATAGAGAGAGCGCGATAGAAAGTGGCGCCGTGCATTTGATCGCCATTGCTGTATTCGGAGAGAAAGAGCAAATGCAGCGAGAGCAATACGCCGCAGAGATAGAAATATAAGCGCAGAAGATTTTTTCTTTCCTGACCTTGCGCGCGGTTCATTTGGCTCACGAGCAGGAGCAGCGCACCGATTCCCACTCCCAAAATTCCGATACCGAGAACCATATGAGGCGGGCTCACAATTTCAACGTCGAGGCCGAACGAGTTGTGCCACCAGTTGTCGAAGGGCGCGGAGGTGACCATAACCACGCCGCCCCAACAGGCCAGGAAAGCGCCGAGCGGGCCGCGGAATCCCCAAACTTTTACGGAGGCTGCTTTGGCCGCGGGGTCCTGTCCCCAGGTGGTGGAAAAAATCAGGTAGGCGCTGGTAAGGCACATCAGTATTCCGCCGAATTGGATGAGCAGGTGAGCGGGAGTCCAGAAAGTGTCGCGGCCGATGCTCATGTGCCAGGAGATGTCCCAGTAGAGGCCGAAGACGATGGAGCTGGCGCCGACGAGTCCGCACCAGATGTACCAAGGAGCGACGCGCGAGCTGGTTTTGGCCCTAGCGGCGTAGCCGACTGCGGAAGGCGCGCTCACAGTGGCCTCGCCAGAGGTGAGTAGATTGACGAGCGAGATGGCGGGTCGGCGTGCTCGAGAGGGAGATTTTTTTGTTGGATTTCTGCTAACCGGATTAAGTGGTTGGGGCTCTGGGTAGAAAATGAATGCACGATTGTTTTCAGTGAGTTACGTCGGATTTTACTGGTAGCGCATTTCCGGGTGGAACTTCCGTTTTTTGGATGCAAATCGCAGCAGAATTGGCCGCCGTCGCAGGTCGCTAGTTGAAGGGCGACTGCATTTGCTTGCTTAGGCGCGCGTGCCTCGGGGCTTATGCCAAGCGTTTTTTTTTGGTGCCCTCGGAAGGGACCGCTCCGTTCCATTTGATTGGTCCTAACAACCGCGAATTGGCCAAAAAAAATCACGATTCCACGCTAGCACGAAGGCGGACCGTTGGGAAGGACCTGGGTGCTGTGGATGCAGACCAAGATTCCGATTTTGTGGGCAAGACTCACATGCGAAAATGCGGGCGACCAATGACCAAGCAATCGCAACCAAAGGTGCAGGTGGTCTTTTTCGACTTCGGATTCACGCTTTGGAACGAGGAGCGTGCGTGGACCGAATGGGCGCAATGGTTGGGAGTATCGACGCTCGATTTCTTTACCGTGTTGGGCAGCGTGATCGAGTGCGGAAAACATCATCATCGCGTGTGGGAGGTATTTCGTCCGGGTATGCACCTTGCTCGCGAGCGTGAATTGAGGAGAAAAGCTGGCCAGGGCGACGAGTTTCGTCCGGAAGAACTTTATTCCGACGTGATGCCATGCCTGCGAAAGCTGCATGCGGCTGGTTATCGCATCGGAGTGGCGGGCAACCATTTTGCCGATTTTGCGCAAAAGCTGCGCAAGATAAATACACCGATCGATTTCATCGGCTCTTCGGAAGAATGGGGAGTGGAAAAGCCGTCAGCGGAGTTCTTCGCTCGCATAGCGGAAGTCGCCGGCGTCAAGCCTCGGGAGATTGCCTATGTGGGTGACCGGGTGGACAACGATGTACTGCCAGCCAAAGCTGCCGGAATGGTAAGCGTGTTTCTGCGGCGTGGACCTTGGGGATTGATCCATGCTCAGCGCCCGGAAGTTGCGGAGGCCCACATTCGGATCGATTCGCTCGCCGAATTGCCTGAGGCTTTAGCGGAGTGGTCAGCGCGTTAGAAGATAAAATATTCAGAATTTATCTGCGGGAAGAAATCCCTGTTGTCGATTTGAGCGCCGTTTGTTCGACAAACATATAGAAGCAGAGCTGCTAGAAGGTTTGTTACTTTGGTGAACGGCGTATTAGCCGGAAAAGGGGAGGTCATGACGCAGGAACGATCATCGAGTGGAGAGCGCAAGGGACTCAACGTTACGTTGTTGGTGATTCAGGTTCTCCTGGCACTGCTATTTCTGTTCTCGGGCTGCATGAAATTTATAATTCCGATTGAGGAGATGACCAAACAGGTGGCGCTGCCGGGAGCATTTCTTCGGTTTATCGGAGTGGCTGAGATTCTTGGCGCAATGGGACTGATTTTGCCGGGGGCTCTGCGCATTCGCACGGCGCTGACGCCGCTGGCTGCGTCAGGCCTGACGGTGATCGTGATCGGCGCCACTGTATTGATGTTCGAGAATGGCGGCGTTGCGAAAGCGGCGTTCCCGTTCGTGACGGCTCTTCTGTCGGCCTTCGTGGCATACGGGCGCTGGCGGTTAGTGCCGCTCCGTGACCGCTCTGGCGTGGCGGCACGGTAACCCCGGGAACCGTGAAAAATATTTAGCGGAACTGTCGATTTCGCAGCCCGGTGATCGGATATAAGAGTGAAAGGCGGCGCGGTGAGTATCAGGGCGTCCGCGAGAACAAACTCAAAGGAGACATAACATGCGAGTGATGGTGATCGTGAAAGCAAACCAGGAATCGGAGGCGGGAATTCTGCCGAGTACGGAAATTCTGGCGGCCATGGGGAAGTACAACGAAGAATTAGTGAAGGCGGGAGTGATGCTGGCGGGTGAGGGGCTGCATTCAAGTTCCAAGGGCAAACGGGTGAAGTTCTCCGGAGGCAAACACACCATCACGGGTGGGCCTTTTGCCGAAACTAACGAACTGATCGCCGGATTTTGGCTGTGGCAGGTGCAGTCGATGGAAGACGCGATCGAGTGGCTAAAGCGGAGTCCGTTTGATGGCGGAACGGAAATCGAAATTCGTCAAGTGTTTGAGGCCGCGGATTTCGGAGAAAACTTGACTCCGGAGCTTCAGGAGAATGAAGAGCGCTTGCGGAAACGGGCGAGCAATCTCGCGGCAAGAGCGAACAGCTGATGCGTTTGGAGCCCCGGCGGAATTAAGTAGTCGCACAGAAATCGGAAGATGCCGGGCTTCAAGTCCCCGGTACCGTCACACCCTGGACTGCGAAGGCACGCAGTCCCTACAGGAATCATGGAACTGTAAAATGCTAACCGGATGGCGCCAGTGCTTCGCAGGGATCGGCGGGATATAATCGGGCGACTATGGCTGTGGTTATCTGCATGTTGCGCGGCGTGAATTTGGGCAAGCGTAGGATGAAGATGGAGGCGCTGCGGGCGTTGTATGAGTCGCTGGGGCTGCGCGACGTGCAAACTTTGGTGCAGAGCGGAAATGTAGTTTTCAGAAGCGGGCAGAAAAATCTGGCGGCGTTGACTAAGAAAATTGAAAAGGCGATCCAGCGGGAGTTTGGATTTTATTCTGATGTTATTTTGCGAAGCGCGGCCGAACTCCGCGACACGATTGAAAGAAATCCGCTTGCGAAACGGGCGGGTATTGAGCCGGGCAAGTTTTTGGTTTGGTTTTTGCTGAGCGATCCGGGCCAGGAAATCCGAAAGCAGGTTCGCGCGGTGAAGACCGAGCCGGAAGAGTTGCGCATCGAGGGGCGCGAGGTTTACATTTATTTTCCGAATGGCATGGCGCGGCCAAAAATGAAGTGGGCGGCGATTGAGAAGATTCTGGCGGTGCGCGGAACCGGGAGAAACTGGAACACGGTGACGAAATTGTTAGAGATGGCGGAGAAACTGGAAGCTTCGCGTTGAAATTTCGGATTTAGTTCATGACTGGCCAGGCACGCAAGCTTTTGTGCGACCGAGACATTTGATGCGGCATCAAAACTTGGGAGAGCAGTTGTCTTAAAATACTCTTATTTTCCTGGGACAGCGAAAATTTTCAAATTTAATGAGGAGGCCGACGATGGCGAAGACTGATGCAACACAGATTAAGGGACGAGAGAAGGAAGCGATACACACTCCCACCGATCTTGCTCGCAAAGGCGTGGAGGAAATTACGATTGAGTTGAGGAAGCTGCTTGCGGACACGTTCGCGCTGTACGTCAAGACCAAGAATTTCCACTGGCATATGAGCGGGCAGCATTTTCGCGACTACCATTTGCTGTTGGATGAGCATGGCGACCAGATTTTCGCGATGACCGATGACATTGCGGAGCGAGCGCGCAAGATTGGCGGAACGACAATTCATTCCATCAGCGAGATTTCGAAGAATCAGCGGATCCAGGACAACAATGAGGAATTCGTCGCTCCCAAAGATATGCTCGCGGAACTTTGTGAAGACAATCAGCAGCTGACGCGGTCGTTCCGCGCGACGCATGAAGTTTGCGAGAAGTACAACGATGTGGCTACTGCGAGTTTGATTGAGGTTTGGATCGATCAGACTGAGCGGCGGACGTGGTTCCTGAACGAAATCGTGAATGCTCCGGAGGCCGAGAATGTGCCGCTGCGAAAGGCTGCGTCGGGGGATTAATTTTCTAGGGCGAAGGCGAGATGGCGGAGCTTTACGCTTTCCTATGCGTCGTGATGATCTAAGCCGACCGGAAGATGCCGCGCGGAAGGCCTCGGCCTGCCGGCAGGCAGGCGCTACATTTAAACCTAAGGCGCATGCCGCGGCTTGGCTGTCGCCGGGCGCGACATTTAAATCTGAAAAACGTTGAAGAGCGCTGGCTCCGCGACTAGTCCGAGGATTTGCGGAGCAGCTCCTTGTTGAACGATTGAATCTGTTTTCGGACGAAAATATTCCACACCTAGGCCAAGCAGATCATTCGTCGGGTCAAAGACAACGCGAGGCGGAAGCCGCCAGCCGCCGAGTTTACTCTTCGTCTTCGGCCGCGGCTTGAGCTTTTGCCAGGCGATCGATTATGGTTAGGTCTTCCAGTGTTGAGGTGTCTCCGGAGATGCCGCCGTTTTGCGCGAGTTCGCGAAGGAGGCGGCGCATAATTTTTCCGCTGCGTGTTTTGGGCAAGCCATCGGCGAAACGAACGTCAGCCGGGCGCGCGATGGAGCCAATGTTTGACGCTACGTGATCCATCAGGGAATGTTTTAGCTCGGGGCTGGGAGATTGTCCCGTGCGCAGCGCGACGAAACAGATGATGGCCTCGCCTTTAATTTCATCCGGACGCGCCACAACCGCGGCTTCCGCCACGGACGGGTGACTCACCAACACGCTTTCAATTTCCATGGAGCTTAGACGATGGCCGGCAACTTTGATGACGTCATCGACGCGGCCGAGAACCCATATGTAGCCGTCTTTGTCGCACTGAGCGGCGTCACCGGCAAAATAGACGCCCTGGATTTTCTTCCAGTACTCGCGCTCGTAACGTTCGTCGTCACCATAGATGGTGCGGAGCATGGACGGCCACGGCTTTTGGATCGTGAGGTAGCCCGTTTCGCCGGGCTTCACCGGCTGATTCTGCATATTCACAACGCGCGCGGCGATTCCGGGAAGCGGCAGGGTGGCGGAGCCGGGCTTGGTGGGCGTTGCGCCAGGCAGCGGAGAAATCATGATCGAACCGGTTTCGGTTTGCCACCAGGTGTCCACGATGGGGCAGCGATTTTTTCCGATGGCTTCGAAATACCATTTCCAAGCGGCGGGATTGATGGGTTCTCCAACCGTGCCGAGAACGCGAAGGCTCGAAAGATCGTGAGACTTGATCCAGTCCATGCCCCAGGCCATGAAGGCGCGCACGGCGGTGGCAGAACTGTAAAAAATCGAAACTTTATAACGATCGACAATTTCCCAGAAGCGGTCGCGGCGCGGGAAATCGGGCGCACCTTCATACATGACGATGCTGGCGCCGTTGGCGAGCGGGCCATAGACGATGTAACTGTGTCCGGTGACCCAGCCGATGTCAGCGGTACACCAATAAATGTCTTCGTCGCGCAAATCGAAAATCAGCCGCGTGCTCCACATACATTGCAGCAGGTAGCCGGCGGAAGTGTGCAGAACCCCTTTGGGCTTGCCGGTGGTGCCGCTGGTGTAAAGGATGTAGAGCGGATGCTCGGAGTCGAGCTCGATAGCGGGGAAATCCTTCTCAGCTTTTTCTTCCAGCTCGTGCCACCATAAATCGCGTCCTTCTTTCCAGGCAACTTCCTCTTTGGTGCGTTGAACGATGATAGATTTTTCAATGGTGTGGCATTTTTTCAACGCTTCGTCCGCAGTTTCTTTCAGCGGAACGATTTTTCCGCGACGGTAGCCACCGTCCGCAGTGATCAGAATTTTTGCTTGGCAGTCGGCGATGCGGTCAGCCAGAGCGTTGGCGCTGAATCCGCCGAAGACCACGGAATGAATGGCGCCTACTCGCGCGCATCCCAGCATGGCGATGGGAAGTTCGGGAATCATGGGCATGTATATCGCCACGCAATCGCCGGGCTTTACGTTGAGAGAGGTGAGAACACTCGCGAACTTGCACACGCGTGCGTGCAGTTCCGCGTAAGTGTACTGAAGCGTGGAACCGTCTTCCGCTTCCCACATCAGTGCAGGTTTGTTCCCGTTAAGTTGCAGATGGCGGTCGAGGCAATTGTAAGAGACGTTGAGCTTTCCGCCGGTAAACCATTTCGCGTGCGGCAGATTCCATTCCAGGACTTTCTTCGGCGGCTGGAACCAATCGAGCCTTTTCGATTGCTCGCCCCAGAATTCTTCGGGGTTGTCCACGGCCTTCTGGTACATCTCCTGATAGTCTTTCAGCGATTTGACGTGGGCTTTCTTACTGAAATCCTCTGGCGGAGGGATGGGTTTTTCTTCCAGGACGTGGGGATCGAATTCTTGCATGGCTCCTCCGGGTGGCCGGGCGCGCGCCGAAAGCCCCGCCGCGGCCGTGGCAGGAGTCTTGAAAAGGCCGCTCGCCCATCCCTACGTTATTGAAGAGCGGCGGTTTGGTCAAGAACGGGGATTAGTGTAGGCGGGAAGAAGCTCGCCTTAGGAGACCCTCTGCAGGCGAGCCAATGGGGGTTGGCTGCAGGGGCCATCCCGGCTACCATGCCTAAAATTCGGGAACTTTTGAGCCTGGCTGCGGGAATATGTAACGTGAGTTAGGCCAGGCCGTCCAATAAGTAAAAGATGAAAACCGAGACAGAGTGGATAGACGACGGTCTGTTACTCCGCCGAATGATGGCCGGGGATGAGGACTCTTTTACGTTCCTCTACCGGCGCAGGCATCCGGCTATTTACCGGTTTGCTTTGCATATGAGCGGGAACGTAGCGGTGGCGGAGGACGTGACGCAAGAGGTTTTCATGACGTTGATACGCGATGCAAAAAAATTCGATCCGGCACGCGGCACGTTGAGCGGCTTTCTTTTTGGGATCGCGCGGAACCATCTGCGCAGGCGGTGGGAACAGGACCGGCATTTGACAGCTCTTCCCAACGATGCGGATGAGCTCGACACGCTCCTGGCCGCCTGCGCAGGGGCCGGAAACGGGTCGCACTCGAATGGAAATGGAAACAGAAATGGGCGCGGGCCGTTTTTGGTGAGCCGGGACGAATTTGCGTCGTTGGAAACTGTGGGACGCGTTCGACAAGCGATCGGAACGCTGCCGCAGAATTATCGCGAAGCGGTGATTCTGTGCGAGCTGGAAGAAATGAGTTATGAAGAGGCTGCCGCGGCGCTGAATTGTCCGGTCGGTACGGTACGGTCGAGGCTGCATCGCGCACGCGCTTTGCTGGCCGAAAAATTACATGACGAACAGCCGTTGCGGCGGGCGTCGGCGGTGGGCGATTGAGAGATGAGGAAAAACTGATGGATTGCGTTCAATTCAAGGAAATTTATCACGAGCTGGACCGGCCGGGGACGTCGGGATTCAGATTCCGCGAACGCGCTCTGGCGCATGCGGAATCCTGCGCTGGCTGTGGTGCGTTGTTGACCGATGGCGAGGCGTTGGATTTTGCTTTGCAGAATTTAGCCCAACAGAGCGGTGGTTCAGGGGCTTCGCCGCGAGTGGAAGCCGCACTGCTTCGTGAGTTTCAACGGGTGAAACAGGTTGGACAGCAACAGAGAATTTACCGGCAGCTTGCCATCCTTAGTACCGCGGCCGTGATTTTGCTGGCTCTGGGACTTGGCGTGCATTACCGAATTGTTTCACCGGCACGGAACACACCGCCGCAGCATGCGAGCACCACAGTAGCGCCTGCGGCGGAGACGCCGGTGACTTCCGTAACTCCTGCATCGCCGAATTCGAGTAAGGCCGCTTCAGCTGCGAATGCGCAAAGTAAGCCGGCGAGCGTGAATTCGCCCGACGATAACGAATATGCCGAGGAATTTGTTGCGGTTCCATATGCGGACGATCCGGCTGCGCTGGAAGGTGGCGCGATCGTGCGAGTAACTCTTCCGCGCTCGGCGCTTGCTTCGTTTGGATTGCCGATTACAGAGAGCGATGGCACCGATAGGGTCGCGGCGGACCTGGTGGTGAGCCAGGACGGGACTCCACAAGCGATACGGCTGGTGTCGCAGGCAACGCCGAATTCGGAATTTTGAGTTTCGAAACATTTGGAGGAAGTGCAGATGAAGATCAGCAGGATTCTCAATGTTTTTGCGATGGCGGTTCTGTTTGTGATGGCCAGCAGCGGCGCTTGGGCGCAGTCGTCGGATCAGGCGGCGCAAGCTCCTCCCCCGCCTCCCCATGGCGGCGGCCCTATGTTCGAGCGAATGGGGCCGATGGGCGAAGGGATGGGGTTTGTTGGATTCGAAGCCGGACTGGATGGCAAAACAGTGGCGGGCGCGCCGTTCACAGCGAGCTTCTCCTCACAGACGACGGAAACGCTGACGGACGGCAATAAAATTCAGCGCAGCGCAACCGGCACGGTTGCACGCGACTCGCAGGGACGTACACGGCGCGACCTGACGCTTCCGGCCATCGGGCCATGGGCCGCGGCGGGAAAAACTCCTCCGCAGGTATCGTTTATCAATGATCCGGTAGCGGGAACGCGGTACCTGCTGGAAGTTGATAAAAAGATCGCACGGCAGATGCGCGCGCATGAGGGCCATCCTAGAGTTGCATCGCAGAAGTCTGATGCGTCTCAGAGTCAGGTAACCACCACCTCGCTAGGGACGCAAACCATCAACGGAATTTCGGCGCAGGGTACGAAGTACACGCGCACGATCCCTGCCGGCGAAATCGGAAACCAGAACGCAATCGTGATCGTGACGGAAAGTTGGTATTCACCGGATTTGCAGACTGTGATTATGACCAAGCGCACCGACCCGCGCATGGGCGAGACGGTTTTTCAGATGACGAATATTCAGCGAGCGGAACCGGCAGCGACGTTGTTTCAAGTGCCGGCAGGTTACTCGGTGGCGCAAGGGCGTCGCGCAGGGCCTGCTCCTGCAGAGTCGGGATCCGCACAGTAGGTTTTTGTAGCGTGTAGTTTTTGTGCCGAAAAAAGTTTACCCCGATGCACTCAATACTTGCGGGCGGAACCCCACCACGCTCTGCCCGCAAGCCCCCTTTTTCATAAACTTCATGCAAGTTTAAGCTGACACGGAAAAAGCCCGGTCAAGATTTGACGATAGCGCGGTCGAGAAGCTCCACCACGTGCAAAACTTCCTGCCCCGTTTTGTGGATTGCTGCGCCCGCGCGTAACTGAAGGATGCATCCCGGATTTGCGGTGAGGATGGCTTGGGCTTTGGTTTGACGCGCATTTTGCATTTTGTCGGAAAGCAGATCGAGCGCGGCTTTAGGTTCCGTGACGTTATAAACGCCGGCCGAGCCGCAGCATAAGTCGGAGAGCGCCATTTCTACGAGTTCGACCGACGGAACCGCGCGGATCAGTTTCCGCGGGGCTTCGCGAATCTTCTGTCCATGAACGAGGTGGCAGGAATCCTGGTAGGTCACGCGCATCGGAAGCGGGCGCAACGGGGCCACCAGGCCGAGGTCGACAAGAAATTCGGAAATGTCGCGGACTTTCGCTGAAAATTTGCGCGCGCTTTCCAGGTCGGCTTGGCTTTCCGTGAACAAATGTGAATATTCCTTCAGCGTGGACCCGCAGCCCGCGGCGTTGGTGATGATGGCGTCGAAATCATCGGCGTGAAAGGCAGAGAAGTTAGCGCGAGCCAGATTGCGCGCCACGTCGCGGACGCCGGCGTGCGCGGCCAGCGCGCCGCAGCAAACTTGTTCGGCGGGGACGACGACTTCGCAGCCGTTCGCTTGCAGCACGCGGATGGTGGAGCGATTGAGTTCGCTGAAAGTAACTTGTGCCACGCAGCCGGCAAAGAAAGCAACTCGGGCGCGCTGCTTTCCTTGAGCGGGGAAAGTTTTTCCCAGCTCGCGGAAGAAGAAATTCGAGTCGATCTTCGGCAGCAAGCTCTCGCGTTCTTGCAAGCCCAGCAAACGCAGGATTCCTGCGTTGCGAGCGAGAGATGCGAGTCCCCAGCGTTGGTAAAACCGCAGGGTTTGCGCAGCGGCGGCAATTCTTTTTGGATAGGGCAGCAGGCGGCCATAGATGAAATTTCGCAAAACGCGCGACGTGAAAGGACGTTTGTACTTTTGTTCAATCTGGGCGCGTGCGAGCTCGAGAATTTTGCCGTATTCGACGCCCGAAGGGCATACGCTTTCGCAATTGCGGCAATTCAAACAGCGATCGATGTGCGTGACGAATGTGTCGCCGATTTCCAGGCGTCCCTGGTCGACCAGAGCCATTTGGCGTATGCGCCCGCGCGGTGAATCTGCTTCACGGCCCCACAAGCGATAGGTGGGGCAATTGTTGGAACACAGGCCGCAATGGACGCAGCGCGAGTAGTCTTCGTACACCGGTTTATCGGTGGCGGAAAAACCGCTGAGCGTGAGAGCGAATTCGCGTTGGGCGTCTTCGTGAGATTGCGGAGGAGTCGCGGGCATGATTTAAATTCCTCCCACGAAACGGCCGGGGCTGAAAATGCCGTCGGGATCGAAGGCTTTTTTTAATTTAAGCATTTGCGCGAAATCGGCGCGCGGCAGGCCCCAGACTTTCAGCGTATTTTTCCACGCCGTGGGGCACCAAGGAATCGTGACGTGGCCGCCGACGGCGGCGCTGGCTGAGAGAATGTTGTCCGCAGCCTGAAGAGTTCGCTGTTTTGATGCCTCGCTGGATTCAGCCGGGAGCATGGCGAAATAAATTACGCCGACGCCGCGGGCCATCGCGACCCACGGAAGGTGGCGGCTTTCGGCTTCGCGTGTAGCGGCGGTCAAGGCTTCTGCGATCTGTCGAGGTAGAACGCTAATTTTAAGCATCGTAACTGCAGGCGAAGACGAGAGTGCTAGGGGGATGAATTCGCGTTTGAGCGCGAAAGCGGACGCGAGCGGAGGGCCTTCCAGAACGGCGGCCTCAACGGCGCCACATTCTTCGGCCATTTTGCGCAGATCATTTTCGTAACGCCCGAGAGCGTTTTGATTTCCGGCGAAGCCGGAAGTGAATATCCAGCGCGATCCCGAAAATATATTTTCAGGTATCGAAGTTGGCGCAATTCTTCTTGCGGCGCCGCTGACAAAAAGATTCGCGA
Organism: uncultured Acidobacteriota bacterium; assembly: GCA_963714785.1. Classification (GTDB taxonomy): domain Bacteria; phylum Acidobacteriota; class Terriglobia; order Acidiferrales; family UBA7541; genus Palsa-295. Next base: position 280,919 of record CAVQQE010000006.1, on the reverse strand, counting down.
CACCCGGACTGAAGATTTCCATGGTGACCGGCGCGAGGTGCGATTGGGAAACGCGATTGCGCATGCCGCAAGCGCGTTCCAAGGTTTGAAACGTAGCAACGAAGGCGCGGCTCGACGACAGCATGGGAAAGGTTTTGAAATTTATGCGGGTGATTACGCCAAGCGTGCCGAGCGCGCCAATCATTACTTTATGAATATCGTAACCGGTGACGTTTTTAACCACTCGGCCACCGCTCTTTGCTGCGACCCCTTCGCCCGTCACAAATTCCGTGCCCAGCAGATAATCACGCGCTGTGCCGTAAAGTTGGCGAAGAGGGCCATCGACGCCTGACGCGATGGTCCCGCCGATTGTCGTTCGATCGAAATAAGGTACCGCGAGCGGAAGGAATTGGCGATGTTCGGTAAGAATCGCGCCGAGTTTGTGCAGCGGAATTCCAGCTTCGACGCTTAATGTGAGGTCGCCGGGATCGTAGGAAACCAGGCGGTCGAGGCGAGTCATGTCCAACGCGATATCGTACTGGCGCGGCGGCAGACCAATTCCCAATTTTGTGCCTGCGCCCGTTGCGACGATCGCGAGCCTTTCTTTGCGCGCAAATTTTACAATTTCGACGATTTCGGCCGCCGATTGCGGACGCGCTAGCGAAGACGGATTTTTGTCATCGATTGCCAAGGCGGCGAGCTGAGCGGGATCGGTGACCACGTTCGAAGGCCCAACGATATCCGCCAATCGTGACGAGACGGTGGCGCTGGCCGTGCTCATGCGCGCGAAGCACCTGCTACCGACAATGGACGGACGTGAATTTCTCCGCAGCCTTTTGTGCTGGGAAAAATCTTGCCGGGATTCAACAGGCCGGTTGGGTTATAAGCGTCGCGCACCCGACGCATCAAATTCATATCGTCTTCGGTGAAAAGCAGCGGCATCAAGCGGTCTTTTTCCATACCCACGCCGTGCTCGCCGGTAATCGACCCGCCCATTTCGATGCAAAAGCCGATGATTTCGTCGGCGCTAGCGACGGCACGCTGAAATTGTTTTTCTTCACGCGCATCGAACAAAATGATGGGATGCAGGTTGCCGTCTCCGGCATGAAAAATATTGCCGATTTCAAAACCGTATTTTTCGCCGATCTGGTTTATTCGGCGCAGGGTCTGCGGCAATTTTGTGCGCGGGATCACGCCATCTTGGACGTAATAGGTGGGCGAAAGGCGTCCCACCGCGCCAAAGGCGTTCTTGCGGCCTTTCCAGAGCAGATCGCGTTCGCGAGCGTCGCGGGCCACGCGCACTTCGCGCGCATGATGAAGGCGGCAAACATCCGCCACATCTTCGGCGTGTTGTTCGGCCGCCTCGCGCAGGCCGTCCACTTCCAGAAGAAGCACCGCGGCGCAATCGACGGGGAATCCAGCGTGCACGTAGGCTTCCACGGCGCGGATGGTCCAGCCATCGAGCATCTCGCACGCTGCCGGAGTAATACCGCGCGCGGTGATATCGACGACGGTTTCGGTGGCGTCGTCAACAGTGTCGAAAATCGCGAGAAGTGTTTTTACGGTTTCGGGCAGACGCGTTAGCTTCACCGTGATTTCGGTGATCAGCGCGAGGGTTCCTTCGGAGCCGACGAAAAGTCCGGGGAGATCATAGCCAGGTGAATCGAGTGCGGGACTTCCCAAGCGCACGAGTTCGCCGGTGGGAAGCACAGCCTCGAGCGCATGCACATGATTCGTGGTAACCCCGTAAGCCAACGTGTGTGGGCCGCCAGAATTTTCCGATACGTTGCCGCCGATGGTGCTGGCCTTCTGACTCGAAGGATCGGGGGCGAAATGAAGACCGGTGTGCGCCACGGCCACGCTGAGGTCCGCGTTCACCACTCCGGGCTGCACGACGGCGCGCTGATTTTCGAGGTCAATTTCCAAAATGCGATTCATGCGCGAAAAAACCACCAGGATGCCGCCCTGGCGCGCGAGTGCTCCGCCGGAAAGGCCGGTGCCGGCGCCGCGTCCTATAATGGGGATTTGATAGCGATTCGCGATTTGGACGATGCCCACGACATCTTTCGTGTTGCGCGGGAAGACAACGCAATTTGGGCGAGCGATTTCGACCGAGCCATCGTATTCGTACAGCAACAATTCTTCGGGGCGGTACAGCACGGCGTCGGCACCGAGAAGTTTTTTCAGATCATTGATGGCGTGAGAATCCATGAGTATGCTGAGTGCAAAATGTGTTGCGTGCTCTTCAAAACCACTATAGACGCGTGCGTCTGTGAACGTCAACGTGAGTGCGTGCAAGCCAGTGGGTGAAACTATACGCTTGGGCTACGCATCCAAACGGTTAAACGGTACCAGGAGAAATCAAATGGCAAATTCATCTGCAGCAGCACCAGGAACTGCAACTGCAAAGATCGTTCGCTTCCACGAATGCGGCGGACCGGAAGTTTTGAAGTTAGAGGAAATTCCGATACCGGCGCCAGGGGAAGGTGAAGTTCGGCTGCGCGTCGAGGCCATTGGTTTGAACCGCGCTGAAGTAGTTTTTCGACAGGGCAAGTACGTGGTTCGTCCGACTCCGCCTTGCACGCTGGGCTATGAGGCCGCGGGTGTGGTGGAGGCTGTCGGAAAAGGTGTCGACAAAGGATTGATCGGTAAGCGATTCAGCACGGTGCCGTCTTTCGCCGCGGACAAATACGGCGTCTACGGCGAAATAGCTATCGTGCCTGCCTATGCCTTGGCTTCTTATCCGGCGAAGTTTTCGCCAGAAGAAGGGACCTCGATATGGATGCAGTACCTCACTGCCTATGGCGCGTTGGTTCAAATCGCGAAAATAACTCGAGGCGATTTTGTGGTGGTTACGGCGGCGAGCAGCAGCGTGGGAATCGCCGCGATGGAGATCGCAAAAGTTGAGGGATCGGTTAGCATCGCGACTACGCGGACGTCGAAGAAGAAAGCCGAATTATTGTCGCTGGGCGCAGACCATGTGATTGCCACTCAGGAAGAGGACTTGGTCAAACGTATTGGAGAAATTACCGGCGGCAAGGGACCGCGAGTGATTTTCGACGCTATCGCTGGTAAAGGCGTCGAGTTACTGGCGAAAGCCGCCGCACCGGGTGGAACGATTTTCGAGTACGGGAGCTTGTCCATGGAGCCAACTCCATTTCCGCTTTTGATTGCGCTTCCGAAAGGACTGTCGCTGCGCGGGTATTCGATATTTGAAGTTGTCTCGGTGCCAGAACGTAGGACCAAGGCAGAGAAATACGTGATCGAGCATCTTGAGAAGGGCGATTTCAAGCCGCGCATTGCCAAGAAATTCCCGTTGGACCAGATCGTGGAAGCGCATCGCTATATGGAATCCAACGAGCACATCGGAAAGATTGTGGTGACGGTCTAAAGAAAACCCGCGGTCCTTTATTACTTCTTACTGAACTGCGTTCAGGCGCCGTGTCGGTGTATGCTACTGTTCGTGCACAAAACATTTTCGCGAGGTGCGCAGTGAGCAAGCCGGCAATTTTCTCCACGCGTCCACTATTCCCGGCCGCGCGTGCGATTCTTGAGCAGCATTTCGCCATGGATTATTGGACTCCGCCTGAACGCATTTTGCGCGAAGAACTGTTGAAGCGCGTAGCCGACAAGGAAGGCTTGATCTGCCTGTTGACGGAAAAAGTGGACGAGGAATTGCTTTCTGCGGCGTCCAAGCTGCGCATCGCCTCCACTGTTTCAGTCGGCTACGACAATATCGACGTGGCGGCGTGCACCAAGCACAAAGTAGTGGCGACAAATACTCCCGGCGTGTTGGACGACACTACGGCGGATTTTGCGTGGACTCTGCTGATGGCTATCGCGCGACGGTTGCTCGAAGGCGACGCGTGGATGCGCTCGGGCACCTGGCCCGGATGGGATTTGGATCAACTGGTTGGCGGAGACGTCTGGGGAAAGACGATTGGCATTCTGGGCTTTGGACGAATTGGCCGCGGAATGGCGCGACGCGCGCAGGGTTTTCAGATGCGAGTTCTTTATAGTGACGCCGTTCGCGCATCGGCCGAGGTGGAAAAAGAATTGAATGCGGAGTTTGTCGATCGCGACAAACTTTTTCGCGAATCCGATTTTATTAGCCTGCACGTTCCGCTGCTGCCGGATACGCGCCACCTGATTTCGAAAGACAATTTGGAGAAAATGAAACGTACTGCGTTCCTGGTGAATACTTCGCGCGGGCCGGTGGTTGACGAAGCGGCGCTTGCCGAGGCTTTGGAGCACAAGAAAATTGCCGGCGCGGCGCTGGACGTGTTTGAACATGAGCCGAAAGTCCATCCGGCGCTACTGACGCGCAAGGACGTGATCTTGACGCCGCATATTGCCAGCGCTTCTGTGGATACGCGAACAAAAATGGCGGTGATGGCCGCGAATAATGTGGCGGCGTTATTCGAAGGACGGCGTCCTCCGGATGCGCTCAATGCGGATGCTCTCGGTATGAAATAACGCTTCGTGTTTGATTAAGGTTTTTACTATCTTCCGCGAATAATAATGGTCCAGAAAACCTTGAAAAAAGTAGCGCAGCATTTATTTCTTCAAACACTCGCCGGAATTCAGATTCCCACCGTCCTTGCGCGAAAACTGAATCGCGAAGGGTCCGTGATTCAGGCCGCGGGCTCCACAATTGACCTTCAGGATTTTCGCGAGATCGTCGCGATTTCATTTGGGAAGGCTTCCTACGCAATGGCCGAAGCTTTAAACGATATTCTCGCGCCGGAATTCCAGGTTGAAGGAATCTTGGTTGGGCCGAGTTCGCCGCCGCATGCGCTTCCGGGATGGAAAACGTTTGTGGGCGGGCATCCCTTGCCCACTGAGGAAAGTTTTGCTGCAGGCCGCGCGATTCTGGATCGGTTGGCGCGTTGCGGCGAGCGCTCGCTAGTATTTTTTCTGATTTCGGGCGGCGGCTCGGCAATGGTGGAACAACCGCTGCATGAGGGGATCACCTTGGAAGATTTTCAGAAGTTGCATTTTGCGCTGGTTACTTGTGGCGCGCCAATTGAAGAGATCAATGTGATCCGAAAGCATTTTTCCGCGACCAAAGGCGGACGTCTGGCTGCGGCGGCTCCGCGCGCCACGAAAATCACATTTGCGATCAGCGACGTTCCTGAAGGGCAAGAATCAGCTCTGGCTTCGGGACCGACATTGCCGGACCCCACGACCGCTCAGGACGCCGAGAAAATCGTGCGTAGATATGATTTGCTGCCAAAGTTGCCGCCGTCCATTTGCACTTTATTAGAGCGAGGAGCACTGAGCGAAACGCCCAAGCCCGGTGAACCTGCTTTTGCGCGCTCCCACTTCGAGTTGTTGCTACGGACCCACGATTTGACGCATGCATGCCATCACGCCTGCGAAGGGGAAGGTTTTATTTGCCTGGCCGACAATTCCACGGACAGCTGGCCCATCGAAAAAGCTGGCGACTATTTACTGGAGCAGCTCGAAGCGCTGAAAAAAGACAATCCTGGCAGACGGGTGGCGCTGATGGCCGGCGGGGAAGTGAGCAGTCCTGTGACCGGTGAAGGAATTGGCGGGCGTAATTTGGCGTTCGTGCTGGCATGCGTTCCAAAAATTGCTGGGAAGAAAATTACGGTGCTCAGCGGGGGAACGGATGGAATTGACGGAAACAGCCCGGCGGCTGGTGCGGTTGCGGATGGAGAGACGCTTCAACGCGCGCGTGCCGCAGGTCTGGAACCCGGAGAATTTCTTCGCCGTAGCGACGCTTACAACTTTTTCAAACTTCTCGATGACTTGATTGTCACCGGACCAACCGGCAATAATCTTCGCGATTTGCGGATTCTTCTGGCCTACTGATCTCTCCCGGTAACGAAATTAGAGCAGGCCTTTCACCAGGCCGCCATCCACTTGAATGGTAGTGCCGTTGATGTAGCTGGCGCGCTCGGAGCCGAGAAATGTGATGAGCGCGGCTAATTCGTCAGGACGGCCGAGGCGGCCGGCGGGAACTTGAGCGCTCATGTTTTTGAGCATCTGCTCGCGATCAACGCCGGCATCTTTCGCACGTTTATCGACCAGCTCTTCCAGACGATCGGTCAACGTGAAGCCGGGGCAAACGTTGTTCACCGTGATGCCGTCGGCGCCAAATTCATTGGCGAGCGTTTTGGCCAAGCCGGTGACCCCTGCGCGTAGGGAGTTGGAAAGGAGCAGGCCATCAATCGGCTGCTTCACCGAGACAGAAGTGAGCGTGATGAGGCGTCCCCAGCGATTGCGCTGCATGCGCGGGAGAACTTCGCGCGCGAAATAAACATTGCTGAGCAAAGTAAGCTCCACGGCGGCTCGCCAATCCTCCAAACTAATTTCGAGAAACTTTTTGGCGGGAGGACCGCCGGCGTTTGTGACGCATATATCGACGCGGCCGTATTTTTTGTCCACCTCTTCGACAAAAGTGCGGACGGCATCCGGTTTTGTTACGTCCAGCGCTCGCCAAAAGGTGGTGCGCCCACTGGCCTTGCCGATTTCGCTAGCGGCGAGTTCGATATCGGCGGCAGTTCGCGCGCAGATGGCCACTTGGCAGCCTTCTTTCGCAAATTCTTCCGCCACCGCGCGACCTAATCCCTTGCTGGCCGCCGCGACGATGGCCACGCGCCCTTTCAATCCGAGGTCCATTGGCTACTCCTTATCCGCGCCTTGGCGCAGGTACGCATCGTCTTTGCGAATCCAATCTTCGCGTCGGGGAGCGAAGAAATCGATATCCACGGTGTCTTCCAGCGCTTCAGCTCGGTGCGGCACGTTTGCGGGAATCAGCACGATTTCGCCAGCGCGCAACACGAACTCAGCGTCATCAAATATAAATTTCAGGGCACCCGACAAGATGAACGAAAATTGTTCGCTGCGATGCGAATGACGCGGCACAACAGCTCCGCGTGCCAAAAAGATTCGCGCGAGCGTGGCGTCTTCGCCACTTAACATCTGGCGGGAGATGCGCTCGTTTAATTTCTCGTTCTCCATTTTCTCGAATGATGTAGCTGCCGGCATTTGTCCTCCTTGAGTTTTATGTCGCTGAGAATCGTCCACCGAAACAGGAAAATCGTCAATGCTTGTCCGCTGCCGGACGCATGGCTAGAGACAGCCAAGTTGTCTTCGAGGCTCAGCCGCGGCTGGTGTCTTCCGTTCGCGACAAAAAACATTGTTCTCTGAATTGGCGGCTTCGACTAAGATGCGCGCGTGAGCCTCTTCGGCTGGATTGCGGCGATCGTACTCTTCCTGCAACTGCCTATACCGCTTTATTGGTATGTGATGCACCCGCAAGTGGATTACTGGCGCAAGCACCAGAAGGCCGGTTACATCACTGGGCTGCTATTATCCTGGCTTCCGGTAACCGTGCTTCTCGTAATTTTCCATGCCAAATTGTTTCGCGCAACGCGTCCGGCATTGTGGGAAATTGTGGCAGGACTCTGGCTGATCATTGTGGAAGCGTGGATATTCTGGCGCGTTAAAAAGGATTTAGGCACACGGCGTCTGGTTGGCCAGACAGAACTTTCCGGTGGCGGAGAAATTGTGCATCAAGGAATTTATTCGCGGGTACGCCATCCAAGGTATATGGGATCGTTTTTGGCGATACTCGGCGCTTGTTTTTTGGCCGGCACGCGTGCGATGTGGATCGTTGCCGCAATATGGCTGGTGCTGACGCGGATTGCGATTGCGTTGGAAGAGCACGAATTGCGTAATCGGTTTGGCGTTTCTTACTCGGAATATTGCCGTCGGGTGCCGCGCTTTGTCCCAACGTTTGCGAAAATCACGGAAACCGCTAATGGTGAAGTTCGAATTGAATGAGGTGAGAGGAGGCAACCATGCAACGATGGATGGTTCTGATGGGGATCTTGCTGAGTGTGTCCATCACAGCGTCGGCTCAGATCGGCAAGAGCATTACTGTGTCCGCCGGAACTCCGGAAGATAAAGCGCTGGCGGAGATTTATGCCGCGCCCGACGGGCCGGAGAAAGTGGCGCTGCTCGATAAATTCATGGCCGACTTCGGCAAGGGTGACATGGAGTTGTTGGCGGACCAACTCTACGTGCAGACGTATCTGGTACAGAAGAATTACGCCAAAGTTTACGAGTTCGCGGGGAAAGAGTTGGCGGTGGATCCGACGAATCTTTCCGCTGCCGTCGCCATGGTCCACGCTGCGGAAGAACAAGGCGACGTGAAAAAATTGTACGACGCGGGCGACAAAGTGGCGGAGATCATCGCGCAATATAAAAACGCTCCGCCACCGGAAGGCACCGCGCCGGATCAATGGAGGCAGCAGAAAACAGCAAATCTAGCCAATGTGCAGGGCGACGTCGGCTATGTGGAGTACACGCTCGTGAATGCTGCGTATAAAACAACTGATCCAGCAGCTCGCGCCGCGCTCTTCGAGCGTTACGTGACTGCTTTTCCTGATTCTCAGTACACCCCTGCCGTTCGCGAACAGACCGCGATCGCCTACCAACAGGCCCAGCAAATTCCAAAAATGCTGGATACGGCGCAACGAATTTTAGTTAGCGATCCAAATAATATTTCCATGCTGCTGCTACTTTCCGATTACTGGACGGAAAACGGACAGCAGTTGGACAAAGCCGCAGCGGACGCACAACAAGCTCTGGACCTGCTGGCGCAGGCTAAAAAGCCAGACAATTTGAGCGACGATCAGTGGCAACTGCAAGTCTCGGTGGAGAAGGGCTTGGCGTATTCCGCGATTGGCGAAGCCAACGTGAATAAGGGGCGCAACCAGCCAGCCGTGGATGCGTTCAAGCAGGCCAGCCCGCTGTTGAAATCGAACACCGTGCTCTATGCGCGAAATTTATATCGCTTGGGATTCACTCTCGCGAAGATGGAGCGGATTCCGGAAGCGCGCTCGGTGCTGACTGAGGCGGTGTCGATTAACAGTCCATATAAATCAAAGGCACAAGCGACGCTGAACAAAATTGGTGGACCCGTTTCCGGGAAGGCGAAAAGCAAGAGTTCGTAAGCGACGAAGCGGTCGTCATCTTTTTGCGCTTTTGAAACAGGAGAACAAATTGGCTGGTCGATATTCATGCAATTCCGAAGATCGTTTTGAACATTTTCGTTCGACCGGCGTGTCTAGAAGAATCGTGTTGCTTGCGGGGATTTTAGTGTTTGCCTCTCTGCCTTTGCATGCACAAACGATACGGGTGGACGCGAAGCCCGAACATGCCACGAATTCGATCGTTCCCACGCGCGCGCTGGGCGCGGGAATCGACCGCTTGCCTTACGGTGCTAGTGACAGACTTTTCGTCGATCCTATGGTGAAAGAGGTTCTTTCCGCTGGCTGGCAAACTGTTTCGTATCGGCAAAACACCGAACTGCACATGGAAGCGTGGCATTGGAATCCAACGGGCAGGTGGAGCGATCCGGCCGGCAAAGGATATTTCACCGGAAGCGCAACTCCCGGCGATTTCATACGCCACTCTTATGGCTACCCGCTGCCGCATCGCGGCGTCACGCACGATGACGGCACAGACATGGTCGGATACTCGCGGCTCACCGACGGCGACACAAATACGTACTGGAAAAGCAATCCGTATCTAACGCAAGCATTCACGGGCGAGGACGATTCGCTGCATCCTCAATGGATTTTTCTGGATTTAACCAGCCGGCAAGACATCACTGCGATCCGCATCGCCTGGGCCGAGCCTTACGCGAAAAAATATCTCGTGCAATATTGGACCGGCGAAGACCCCATCAAAAAGCCAACGGTTGGCGTGTGGCAAACATTTCCGGCTGGCGCGATATCGGAAGGGAAGGGCGGTACGGTCGTTCTGCGATTGTCCGAAGCGCCGGTTTCAGTGCAATATGTTCGCGTGCTGATGACGCAGTCATCGAATACCTGCGACACGCATGGTTCAGCCGATCGCAGAAATTGCATGGGATACGCCATCCGCGAAATTTATCTGGGAACGACTACGCCCGGCGGCGTTTTTCACGATTTGATTCGCCATACGCCGGACCAGGACCAAACCGCTACGTATTGTTCGTCGGTGGATCCGTGGCACGAGCCTTCCGATCTGGATGAGCATGCCGGCGATCAAGTTGGTTTCGATCTGTTTTTCACCAGCGGCTTCACGCGTGGCTTGCCGGCCATGATTCCGATTGCGATGTTGTATGCGACTCCGGAAGATTCCGCGGCAGAGATTTCGTACGTCGAAAAGCGCGGGTATCCGATTTCGTATGTCGAAATGGGCGAAGAGCCGGATGGGCATTACACCACGCCGGAAGATTACGCTGTGCTTTACGTACAGTGGGCCGCGGCGCTGCACAAAGTGGATCCGAATCTGAAACTCGGCGGACCGATTTTTACGGGCGTGAACAAAGACATCGAGGCATGGGCGGACGCGAACGGGAAAACTTCGTGGACTTCGCGCTTCATCGATTATCTAAAATCTCACGGCCGGCTTTCCGACCTTGCGTTCTTTTCTTTCGAGCATTATCCGATGGAGCCTTGCAAAATTCCGTGGAGCAGTCTGTATGACGAAGCCAATCTGGTCACGCATATCACGCAGGTTTGGCGCGACGACGGCGTTCCGGCAAACATTCCGCTGTTTATCACCGAGTCGAATATTGCCTGGCAGTCGGAAGAGGCCTACGTGGACATATGGGGCGCTCTGTGGCTTGCCGATTACATAGGCGCGTTTTTAAGCAACGGCGGCGATGCAGTTTATTTTTTTCATTATCTCCCGTTGGGGGTTCATCGCGGATGCAACAACTCGCTGGGCACTTTCGGCTTGTTTTCCACCGACGCGAATCTGCAAGTGGAACAGCCACTCTCACAATATTTCGCCAGCCAACTGATCAACCTCGAATGGCTGCAGCCGGGCAATGAAGTGAACCGTTTGTATTCAGCCGCAAGCGATATTCACGACGGCGCGGGGCACGTTCTGGTGACGGCGTATGCAGCGCTGCGTCCGGACAAACAGTGGTCTTTGATGATCGTGAATAAAGATCAGGAAAACGCGCACACCGTGCGAATCAGTTTTGATGATTTGGATCCGGGGAAGGGGGGACATTTCGCAGGCCAGGTAAAGATGGTGACGTTTGGAAGCGCGCAGTATCAATGGCATCCGGAAATCCCCACGGGGAAAGCTGACCCGGATGGGCCGCCGGCGCGTTCGACAATCGCGGCGTCGCTTGCGACTCAGTACGAGCTTCCGGCCGCGTCGATCACCGTGCTGACCGGAACGGTTGACTCCCCACAGTGATGCGAGCCGCTGGAGAAATTGCACGCCGCGGTCGGGTTAATTCTGATCAGCAGACGCTGCGGATGTGACTGCAGGTGTGGGATTCGGCGTGAAAGCCTTCAGTTCATCCACTTCTTTCAGAACTTTAGCCCATTCCTTCTGATCTTTCTTTGTCGTGAACGGCGCATTTGGATCTTTGTAAAAATCAAGTATCGTGGTGCGCAGTTCGGGAGTTACTTGTGCAAAGTGATCTTTCTCTAATTTGTCCAGCAATTGCGCGTAGGTCTTATCGGCGAGAGGATACTGTCCCGGGCCAGTCACAGTGCCGGTGTCAAAATTATCGTTGAGGAGTTCAATCTGGCCGGTGTCCTTCTCTTGGTGCAGAAAATGTTCGTAGTCTGTCACCGAGCTGTTGAAACTGGCCTCAAATAATTTTTCGGCCTCCGGAGTGGGAGTTTTGAAACGAAAAACACTGAACGGACCAATCTTGGGTACTAGCCGGAAGAGGAAAGCCAGCAGTTTGACTTTAAATCCTGGCTTCCGATACTTAGGTCCCCAGTTTTTTTCGTAGCTCGAACGCGAAATGTGGTACAGGAATTTCTGCTTTGTAACGCCCGGAATATCTTTCTGGATCTGATCTTTGTTAGTTTCCCAAGCCACCTTCGTAGCAGTCGGAATCGCCTTGCTCACGCTATAGCGATAGGTTCCAACAGCGAGGTCGAAATCAGAAAACACGGATTTCAGTAGAACAGAATAGGTTTCCTCAAATACCTTTTCCAGTAGGGGCTTCGCAACTTCGAATCCGATGAAGTCTCGGTAATCGTTGGGAGCATAGCGTCCTTTGGCAACTTGCAGGACGTCAAATCCGAATTCGGTTTTCAAATGCGCGGGAGGATTTTGATCGTAGGCAATTGTGTCACCGTACCTGGCGCGCAGCTTCGGGTAGAGCATAGGAACGGCACGGTTCACAGCGACGCGATGCCCTTGATTATCCGCGGCATAATGCGCCAGAGCGCCCAGGGCGAAGGCATAGTCGTTCAGATCTTGCGAATCGCGGATTAACGCCTGCACGAAATCGCCTGTGCGAACGTAATGCAATAGGTCGCTGAATAAGTGGCTGCCGAACGGATAGTAGCCCAGGTCCTGAATCACGCAACCGCCATAGGCGTAGGCGTGCGCGGTTTTCAGGTCGTCGGGAGTTGCGCTGGGAAATCTTTTCAGCAGCAGTGGCTTAATGCCATCGTCCCAGGCCGAATCGACAATGGCTTCATGCGTGAGGACCGAATAACCCTGGCATACCGTGATGGCGCACAAAACGAAAAGAACGATCCAAAAAGTTGAACGAAGATGAAAAGCTTTAATTTTCTTTGTCCATAGGTCGGCAATCATAGGCTCGTTAAATATATCGTAGGTTTCGGCCCTTGCCTTCAGACCAAAATTCAACGCTAGTACTGTTAAGAATGATGCGCGGAAGGCGGACAAAGGCACAGGCATAACCATTCCGGATGTAACTTTGTTCCGCACCTGACATCTAACTTTTCGACGGGTCGAAACTGGGCGGTTTAAATCTGCTCAATTTTAACAGCCTCAGGTCGCTCAACGAAATCTCGCTGGCACTAAATCGTTAAGTTAGAGGCGCCGGCGTATGGCCTCTGTGTTTTCGTTTTTCTTATTCACCACCTTGTTCCGGGAAGAGCATGGAAGGTACCTGCTTACTGGCCATGCGGGGTCCGGTGTAGAGGAGGCATGACTCTTATTCGGGCTTTTGTACGGAACCTGAGAACCGGGTCGGTGATGAAAAGGGAAAAGGCACAAGTGGACGACCCACGAGGCCGAAAGTACCGATGCACTGATCAGGGGCGCACTGCTTCGTAGTAGCGAGGATGCGGGCAATGCCCGTGGAGCAAAGGAAGCAGGTCACCCACATCACCGGGGTCAACGGGCAACCGGAGGAACTCCTTCTTTTGATGGAAGGCGACAGCCTTCACTGGGTGGCACGAGCCGGATGAATCGAGAGGTTCACGTCCGGTTCTGTGAGGGGCTCGGGGTGAAATTCCCCGGGCCTACTCGGCCGTCCCCTGACAGCCCGACAGACCACCGAACCCGCTCCAGTAAGGCGCCACCGGAACTAATGCAGCTTCGCGTACTCCGCTTTCGCAGCGAGGAGGATGGGAATGTCGGGATCGGCGTCCTTCCACAGTGCCAAGAAGTCTTGGAAGGTTTTTCGGGCTTTCGCCGTGTCGCCCGCGAGCACGGAGGCGCGCGCCAAGCCCAGGTAGGAAAGCGAGTAGAACTGTCCCCAATAGGGGTGTTGCCAAGAACTGCCCCAATTGGCGCCCTTGTGATCCAGGATCTTTTCGAACTCAGCCGCTGCCCTGGCGCCGTCACGCAGATCCAAGTAAGCCAAGCCCCGCAGGTACACCGCCTCGGGGTGAGCACGCTCGTACGGCGAGGCGGATGCCAGCAATTCCACGGCTTTGGCAGGCTGATCGCGCTTGAGCGCGATCGCTGCGCGAATCGCGGGCAGCTGCACCGCATTCCAGAGGGTTCCGTTTGGAAACAGCTTCGAAGTCTCCGCGGCGAGCTTCTCCGCTTGGGCCGCATCGCCGCACAAGGCCAGTGCCAGCGCAGGACGCTCCAATCGTCGCACGGTCTGGCAATTACCCGACAGCGCGTCGGCACGCGCATCGGCCTCTTCAAGTTCGGCGGCGGCGTTCCGGAGCCCATGGCGCAGCGCTGTCTCCGCGGCCCGCTGGAAGAGTTTGTTCGACTCGTGAAGCTGGCCAAGGGCATTCCGATTGGCCGCCTGCAAGCCAAAGCTGAGGTACATCGCCGGCTTGTCTGCGAACCATTGAATCTCCCTCGCAGCGGCCGCATCATCGCCCTCGACGTAAGCGATTTCGAGGAAGCGCTGGCGGATCCTCGCTCCGCCGAGTCCCTGCGCCCGCAGTTTCTCCGCTAATTGCTTCGCCTCGTCGAGCCGATCCAGGCAGATGTAGGCGTCCAGTTGGCGGCGGTACGGAAGTTCAACGTTCGCCTGTAGCGCCGTCGCTTCCTGGCCCTCCTTGAGCCCCTCTTCGAATTGCCCTAGGTCTATGTACTCGGCACTCAAGTTGTTATGGAATCCCCAAAAGCGGGGATAGTTCTGGATACCCAACCGATATGCGTCAATCGCTTTGTCAGACTGGCCTTCAAACGAGTAGTATTCAGCCGTAATGAGGTTGCGCTCAAACTCGGAAACTCGGTCGATCAAGCCGAAAGCTTTTTGCATGTATTCGCGGCTGCGCTCTACGTCCCCGGCATTTTGGAACGCGGCGCCGAGCATGAAGTAAGCCATCGCGAAATTCGGATCGAGTGCAACGGCGCGCTCAAACAAGGGACAGCCTCCAGAAATTGGCCCTGGCCCATCTCGGAATAACCCGCGGTGTAGTTCTGGAGAGCTTCCAGCGATGGAGTGGTGGCTTGTTCGAGCGGACGATTCAATTTCTGGATCGAGTTGCGCGATTCTCCCAGCTTGGCCCGCATGGCTGTGGCTGCGGTTCCCAACGCGTTCAACACGTGCTCTTTGTCGCCCGCTTGAATCTGCTCCCGAGCCAGCGTCGCGCCGCCTCCGCAAGTCGTTGACTGTAGCGTGATGACGTAATCCTTTCCCAGGTTCTCGATGGAGCCGTCTATCGTGGCCGTGGCTCCGTCCCGCACGCATATGTCATGTGCGATCTGGTTCGTGATGCGCCCCCCGGTAGGCAGGCTCATCAATCGCAGGTCCCGTTGCACCTGCTCGTCGTCCATGATTTTCAGAAAGGGCGATTGCTCAAGCTGGATGGCCAGTCCTTGGCGCAGCGTCCCGTCAAATACCGGGTCGCCCGTCGTGTTCGTGAAATCCGCGAGGACGAGAGTGTCTTTGTCCGTCAGCGCATGCGCTTTGCGAGAAAAAAACAACCATCCGCCCCCAGCCAGCGCGATGAGCACAATTGCTGCGCCTGCGAGAGCGGCCCATCGGAATCGGCTGGGTTTTGCGGCAGGCTTAGATCCGACTTCTGATGTCGCAGCGTCTGCCCGGCCCGAATCTGAATCTCGCTTCAGCCGCTGCAAATCCGTACGGATTTCAGCCGCGCTCTGGTAACGCAGCTTCCGGTCTTTCTCCAGCGCCTTGTTGACGACTTCTTCGAGCTTTGCGGAGAGGTCAGGGTTCAACCGCACGGGAGCAACGGGCGTGCGATTCAGAATCGCTTCCGCGATTACGATAGTGGTCTCGCCCCGGAAAGGCAGAACCCCTGTCACCATCTCGTAGAGCACGACGCCAAACGAAAACAAATCCGCGCGCCCATCCAGTTCTTGGCCCCGCACCTGCTCTGGCGACATGTACGAGATAGTGCCAATCGCCGTGCCGAGCCGAGTGAGTTGTTCTAGCTCGCTGGCCGTGGGCATGGCCGAAACATTCGCGGCACCGTGCGCGGGTGTCAGCTTCGCCAGACCAAAATCTAAAACCTTGGCGTGTCCGCGCTCGGTCACAAATATATTCGCGGGCTTGATATCGCGGTGAACGATTCCTTTGGCGTGCGCTGCGTTCAGCGCGTCGGAAATCTCAATCCCCAGTTCGAGCACTGCCTCTAGCGGCAACGGCTTGCCGGAAATTCGCTCCTTCAGAGTCTGCCCGTCGAGACACTCCATCGCAATGAAGGGCTGGCCGTCGTGCTCACCGATTTCGTAGATGGTGCAAATGTTGGGATGGTTCAGAGTGGACGCCGCCTGTGCCTCGCGGTTGAAGCGGCTCAGAGCTTGTGAATCTGGTGCGAACCCGTCAGGAAGGAACTTCAACGCAACAAACCTGTGGAGTTTGGTGTCTTCAGTCTTGTAGACGACACCCATGCCACCGCCACCCAGCTTTTCGATGACGCGGTAGTGCGAGATGGTTTTGCCAATCATGGGCAGGACTGGCGCAATCTTAGGTTCCATGGTCGACCAAGTCAACGCGGAGAGGTAATCGCCGTGCGTTGAAGTGCTAATACCGCTATGACACGGAGCAGAAACTCTGAGTGGCTCGCCCCTGGGATTCCATTCGCGAGTCCGGTAGGATTTCGCGCGCGACCCTGTTGGCCGTTGACAAACGCTCTGCGGGCGTGGCAAGAGGGTGCTAAAGGAGGCTCTATGAGACGTACTTTTCTAATTATCATTGTTGTGTTTGTCGCGGGCCTCGGTATTGGCTTCTTCGCCAGAAGCGCCTATACAGACATGCTTCAGCGAAGGAGGCACGCCGCAGACATGGCGGCGATCGCAAGACTCCACCAAGAGGACATTGAAGTTACTTTGTCCCAAGACCCCAAAGGACTAATGGACGTCTGGTCAGAGGATGGGGTGCTGCTTAATCCGGGAACTCCGGCGGTGGTCGGCAAGCAGGCCATTCAGGCTAACAACGAGAAAGGCCACGCCCAGGTCCCGGGTTTCAAGGTCTTGAGCTACACACCAGACCTCAAAAATATTCACGTTCAAATCGCGGACGGCTGGGCATACGAGTGGGGCGAAACTGACGCCAAATTTCAATTGTCTCCCGATAGCCCACCAGTCAGCATGCATAGCAAAGGAGTCCGCGTGATGAAGCGGCAGAGCGACGGTTCGTGGAAGTTCGCCCTAGTATGTGGGAACGAGTAACGACCGCGAATGCCGTACACATTCGCCGTGGAACGCCTAAACGGGGAAAAGCTTCTGCTGTATAGGCAGAAGACGGGAGTCCCGGTTTATTGCCCTCTCCCGGATTTCGTCGTCTCCACGCTCGAAGCGATCCCTCCCACGAGCGAACGGTATTTTTTCTGGACCGGTGGATGAAAACTCCAAACCGCGACTGGCGATTGGCAAGCCAAGCTAAAGAAATTGTTTGAGAGCGCGGGAATTGTTGGCGGACATGCGCACCGGTTCCGCGACACGTTTGCAGTTGAGTTGCTTCTAGCAGGCGTTCCGATTGAGCGCGCTTCAATCCTCCTTGGACATACGAGCATTCGGATTACACAGAAACACTGTGCGCCCTGGGTTCGCGCCCGCCAAGAACAAGCTTAAGCGGACGTGCGACGCGCGTGGGGTCAAACAGGGCGAAATCGCCCGCGTCTCCCGAGGCGTGTTTGTTCGCCCCAAAAAGAGCCGTTACGTCGGCGAAGTGATGCCTGAGCCGTCGAAAGTCGCTCAGGCCATTGCGAACGCTCACGGAGAAACCATTCAGGTTCAGGGTGCGGAGGCGGCGCGTCTGCTCGGCCTTACAACTCAGATGCCGCTGCAGCCTGTGTTTTAGGCCAGTGGTCCCAACAGAGTGCTTAAACTCGGCAACCTCCAGCTTACCCTCAAACACGTCGCGCAACGAAAGCTCGCGCTGGCTGGGAAACCGTCCGGCCTTGCCCTCTCAGCACTTTGGTATCTAGGCAAAGAACAGGTCAGCCCAGGCACCATCAAAACCATCCGCGAGAGGTTGACTCCCGAAGCCTTCGAGGAGTTCAGAGCGGAAACATCCGCAATGCCCGCTTGGATGGCTGACGCACTGCATCGCTTCAAGCAAGAGGCCACACGTGCCTGAGGCCTTCCTACAACTATCGCCCGACGAGCAGGCCAGCATACTGCAAACGTCTGCTGGAAAACTCGGGAGGAGAGCGGAGTACCTAGAGAAGGACGTTTGGATCTGCCGGGTGCTCCAAGCTCTCTTCACGATGCCCGGACGTCTTCCGATGGCCTTTAAGGGCGGCACCTCTCTTTCCAAAGTTTATGCCGCCATCCGACGTTTTTCCGAGGACGTCGATGTTACGGTCGATTACAAATCCCTCGACCAGAGCATCGACCCTTTCGGAGCCAAGACATCGCGAACAGCCAAAGAGAAATTCACAGAACTCCTCTGAACAAAACTCGCGGACCATACAAAGAATGTCACGGTTCGTTCCTCGTATGACGCGTTTCCACGCGCACTCCAGAAAGCTGAGGCACTTCGCGAGTGGTTCGACAACAACCCTGGATCAGTGTAGAAAGGACCACTTTTCGAAGGCCGAGTTATGCGAACATGTCTTCGATTGTTTCAGTTGTTAGAAACAGGCGCTTCGCTATGTTAGGAAAATCAACGAAGCCAAATTCTCTATAAAAAGCAGCGGATGTCTCGTCTTTAGCATCAACGATCACAGCCCAAGATCCTACCTCTCGACTAATATCGAGACATCGTCGCAATGCGTCCAACAGCAGCTTTTCGCCTACACGTTTACCGCGATAATCGACACTCCTGGCAAGTCGTCCGATTAAAGTAGCGGGGACCTCGTTATATCGTGTCAACTTATGCGCGATATCTTCGGGAATTTGGCCTATTTCAACTGAATATTGAGACAGTGTGTAAAAGCCCGCGATAGTTTTTCCGTCCGGCGTCAATACGAAAACAGCGCAGAGATTCTTCTTACGCTCCTGATTCGCCTGCGTCTTAAGATAGGCGTCAAGATGATCGTCGCCACAAGAAAAAGCCGCTCGGTTATGCTTCGACCCGAGCGGCTCAGATTTGAAATGAAGGTCGTCGTTATCCGCTTCCAATCAAAAACTCACTTGTCTCTTATAGCGAGCGGCCGCACCCTTTGCAAATTCGTTGGCTTTCGGCGGGTTAAGCAAAGCGTTGATAAAAACCTCACGATCTTCGCCCCGCAAACGTAATGTCTCTGATTCCTTAATAGTCGCTACTGCGGCCGGAAGCACATTCGCAAGGACGAAATTCGTAAGAGTGGTACCTTGCAGATCCGCAGCGTGTTCAATCAACCGTTTCTGATCCGGCTTAAGCCTGGTTTCCATGCGCTCTAATCTGTTTGCGGCTCGTGCTACCCGTGACATAGCTGAATCCTCTAACTACGAAAATGAGTGTACGGCAATTTGCCGGGCGTGTCAAGAGATATGTACGGAGAATTGCCGTGCTTACAACTAAGCCCTTTATTCTCAAATTGATACAACCTTACAGAGGGCATCGATCGCCACCGGTTTACCTCCAAGGCCATTGCAATTGCTACATCGCGGAAAATACTTCGACCTTCAATTTGAAGTTCTTAATCCGTTGGGACTTGTTGTGCTCAAGCCTATTCTTTGTCTTGCCTGACTCGCTCATCCCGTTCGTCCCTTTGGTAAACCAAAAACCATCTTTTTCAACACGAGTACTCGGCGTACGCTTCATCGATCTGGCTGCGAAGGGCATCGCTAAAGACATCGTATTTATTGGGTATTTTGTTTATGGCGGAGAGGGTGGGATTTGAACCCACGGTAGCGTTTCCGCTACACTCGCTTTCGAGGCGAGCTCTTTCAACCGCTCAGACACCTCTCCGCGGCGGCAGCGTTCTTAGCTTAGCAAACCCCCACTGACCTCACAACTGCGCGGGTAGGCGAACGACAAGTATTCGCGCACAAGTTTCAGTCCATCTCAAACGTGATGTACATGAATTTTCCGTCGCGTTCTATTTGCAAAGCTCCGGGTGCGCCTTGCGGCATCGCTCTGAGCGCGGCACGCAGGCTGGCAATTGTTTCGATGTGTTTTCCGTTGAGCGCGTGGATCACGTCTCCCGGCTGCAGATCCGCTTCGAGCCCCAAGAGATCCGCAGCCATGGCGGCGACGATTACTCCGGAGGGCTCGCGTAGCTCGTCCAATTGCTGCGCGAGTTTGTCGTCGATCTCGACGCCGAAGAATCCAAGTTTTGAAACTAGGGATTTTTCGGGGTCCACAAGATCAGCCAGCTGATCCACGTCGTTCTTTTCCTCGGCGACAGGAATTTCCAGCATGACTTTCTTATCGCCGCGCAATACTTCGGCTTCCACGACGACGCGGGCAGGTCGTGTGGAAATAATCATTTCTGCGAGTGGGACGCTTCCGATCGAGCGGCCATCCAATGTCAAAAGAATATCCTGGATCTGCAATCCTGATTTTTGGGCGGGGCCATCAGGATCTACGTCGGAAACGATTACGCCGCGCTGTCTAGTGAGTGAAAGTCCGGCGGCGAGGTCCGGAGTAATGTCCTGCAGTCCGGCGCCGATCACGCTTCGATGCACGCGGCCGTACTTGCGAAGCTCTTCGTAAACAAATTTCACCACGCTGCTGGGAATGGCGAATCCCAATCCCTGGCTGCCGCCAGACTCGGAAAGAATGAAGGTGTTAATTCCTACGAGCTCGCCATTTGTATCCACTAACGGACCACCGCTGTTTCCCGGGTTGATAGGCGCGTCAGTTTGGATGAACACGGAAGAAACGCCGGGGTTCGCTTGCCTGGCCACGGAGCTGACCACTCCCATGGTTACCGAATTTTCCAGCCCTTCAGGATTGCCGAAAGCGAGAACAAGCTGACCCTTTTTCAACTTGGTGTAATCGGCGAAAGGAATCGCTTGCAAGCCTTTTGCTTCGATCTTCAGCAACGCAATATCGATGGTAGGAGCGATGCCCACAACTTTCGCGTCCACGGGAGGAATATGTTCGCCGAGTCCGAGACTTGCGCGCACTTGCGAATCCCCCGTCGGACGAGTGGAAACAACTACGCGGATGCGTTGCGCTCCTTTCACCACGTGCGCGTTGGTGACGATGTAGCCGTCGGGATCGACGATCACACCGGAGCCTAGGCTGCGCTCGCGGCCAATTAAACTCGTCTCGCTTTCGTCCTTGGCCTCGATCGAGCGATAGCCGGTGACTTGCACTTGGACGATGGACGGAGAAACGCGCGAAGTGAGCTCTTCGAGAGAGTCGTTGAATTGCGCGAGCAGGTTTGCGCGGTTGATCGCTGAAGGCGATGTCGGCTGACTCGCAGGGGCGGGGGCTTGGGATGGGGAAGAAGTCTGATTTTGCGTTTGCGCTTCGGGCGATGCCGCGCTCTGCGATTGCGCGGAAAGGGAAGCGGCCATGAAAAGCCAAAGGAAAACTAAAACGCAATTGGCGCTGATTCGCCAATAATTTCTGTTGCTAAAAGTTATGCTATTAGAACGAAACATCACCATTCTCCAAGTGACACTGTAAAGCGAGCGTCAATCTGCATTCTAAACCGGGACGCGCCGTTCGTAATCGTGGTTTTAACGTAACGGCCTAAGCGTGAGTGCTCGGAATGGAACGCCAGCAAATCACCGGTAACCTTATAGATCTTGATGAATCTCGTGCGCTGCGCAGTTTACCGCCTGACCGAGAAGAACTCTTTGAGAATTGCGGCTGAATCTTCGGCAAGAACGCCGGAAGTCGTCGCGACGCGATGGTTGAGTTGCGGATGATCCAGCACGGAGAAGCAGGAATGCACAGCGCCTGCTTTGGCGTCATCCGCTCCGTAAACGAGTCTACTGATGCGTGCTTGAATCATGGCGCCGCAACACATGGCGCACGGTTCTATCGTGACGTAAAGAGTCGTGCCCAGCAGCCGATAGTTTCCAATTATTTTTGAGGCAGCGCGTAGAGCAACGATTTCGGCATGCGCGATCGGGTCGCAATCAGAGACCGTGCGATTGCCTGCGCGGGCGATGATGCGGTTACCCTGCGCCAGAACCGCGCCGATGGGAACTTCGCCTCGCTCCGCAGCTTCTCGGGCTTCGGCCAGCGCGGCGCGCATAAATTCGATGTCGGACACGGTATTTTCTGGCATGTAACGTCAGAATAGCACGAGGCTGCACGCCGGACGCTTTCGCGCATGACGATTCGTCAGAAAAGTCGGAGAGAACCTACCGGCGGATTTCGCGATAGCGCGCATCGCTTTACTGGCTTGTTCCACTCGGAGGGTTTCCTCCAGTTCTACGAATCTCAAGCGCGACGGCCGGCGTTCCATCGCAAGGAATATTAGTGAGGAAGCGGAGCGTCCCGGCACTGTCCTCGAACGCCAGTCCTGATTGCGCGGAGCCGCCTTTGTACGCTCCCCACGCCCTCGGCACGGATGCGACACATCCCGGGGTCCAAACTTGGGGCCCAGGTTTCTTGGGCGCAGCGGCATAAATCTTCAACGACACAAAGGCAATCACCAGGGGGCCGGCGCCCATCAACGGACCAAGTGTTTTCTTCATGGGCCTTCTCCTATTCGATTTAACGACTGAGCGTAGCAGGCAATTCGAACTGTGATAAGCCGGGTCAAACGTCCTCTAAATGAAGCAACAATTTGCGGCTGCGAGCCTTCATCGCAGGTGTGCCACTGCGAGTAGCGTCGCGTAGCATCTCTGTCACGGTGGGAAGCATGCTCGGGTCGCCGCGCGCCAAATCAGTCAGACCCTGAAGCGCAAACGTTTTGACGATGGAACTGCTGTCTTCCAAATAGCCGTTCAACAAGGATGCCGCAAGTTTTCGTTCTGCAGTACTTAGCGCCAGGCGCGGAATCATGGCTGCCAGATGCCAACGCAATTCTTGTTGCGTGGTCTCGGCCATCAAGCCTAATAGTTCTTTTTTGAAAGGTTGCAGCAGGGCTGGATTGTTGCGCGTCACTTTTTCGGCGGCGTCAGCGGCGCGCATTCGCACTAGAGGATTTTCCGACCACAGTCCCGCCAGCAGCTGCGGGAAAAGGCTTGGCTTCTTAACAACGCTCTTCGCGACACCGTCCGCGTGGCCGATCGTGCGTCGATCTCTGCCCTCGAGAAGAGAAAGTATATTTTTGCGGCTCATAAATACTCCTCTGGCCCAACATGATATACCGGCCCGCGCCGCCGCGACGCGATGTAATCCTCGTGTCGAAGTTTTGACACCGAAAGTCATTCTCTTGGTATGTCGCGGCGCCTCGGTTTTCTACACCACTAGTTTAAGTTGCGTCTAACTCGCCTGCTCTCAATATCTATGCGGAACGAATGAAGAGCCCGGATGAGTTCACGATTGGGACTGTGTTTGCTTTCTCCTTCCAGCGTCAAGCTAGCGCGCTTCCACATTCAGAAATTGCCGCATGCCAAAAGTTCGACGAAAATCCTTGGGCGAAACTTGTAGTCTCCCTGACATCTCAAAAGTGTTTGCACCCCAGACCCCTTATTCAACATCCATTGAAGAGTGACGGAGGTCTCTATGTCTTTTATCCGCACCTGTAAACATTGCGGACGCAGCAATCGCGTTCCAGCCAAGTATCTGGCCAGCACTGGCCGCTGCGGAGTTTGTAAATCGCCATTGCCGCCAGTGGCTGAGCCGCTGGCAGTGGATGATGTGTTGTTCGAAGAAGCCATCAAAGATTCCCCTGTTCCGGTTCTCGTGGACTTTTGGGCCGAGTGGTGCGGGCCGTGTCGTATGGCGGCTCCTGAAGTTTCGCGAACGGCGGCGGACATGGCGGGGAAGGCTATCGTGCTAAAAGTCGATACGGAGAAATATCCGCAGATCGCTGCCCGCTATAATGTCCGCGGCATACCAAACTTTGCGGTTTTCTACGGCGGCCGCGTCGTAACGCAGCAGGCCGGCTTGGTGGATCACACTCAGATGGAGCAATGGCTCAAATCCGCTGTGCCAGCTATGGCCTGACGGGGCTCGAACTGTCCGTGATACATGCCGATGGATGGCTTGACTTTGAGCAGACCGGAAGTCAAACTAACTCGAATGAAAGAAATTCTTAAGCGCATCTTTTTGTGGGACCTGGTGAAAGGCATGCTGCTGACCTTTCGCTATCAGGCTCCCAAGAATATCTACACCGAGCAGTATCCCCAGGAACGGCCGATGGTGGCCGAGCGTTATCGCGGAGCTCCGCGACTGAACATGAATCCCGAGACCGGGGAATCGCTTTGCATTTCCTGCAATCTGTGTGCGCTGGCATGTCCTGAGAATTTGATTGTGGTGGGATGGCTACGGGATGACGCTACGCGTCGAAAAGTTTTGACTACATTTACCTACGATACTTCGCGCTGCATGTTCTGCGGATTGTGCGAAGACGCTTGCCCCACCGATTGTCTCGAGCTGACCCAGGATTTCGAGATGGCTCATTACAACCGGGAAGGCGCCATATGGGATCGGCACCGCTTGGAAGTTGGACCCACTCCGACACATTACACGCGATAATTCCTTCCGCATCGCGTTCTGGTCATTGGAACCTTACTTCTCTGTGTCACTGCGAAATTAACGTCTGAAATAGGAAAATGCGCTGTTCTATACTGCGTTAGCGAGAAGGGAACCGTTCTAGGAATTTCATCGCGCGGTGGTAATCGCGGAATATTTTTTCTTCTTTGCGGAAACGGCGCGAGTGCGATTCGCGGCGGCAGCGCGCGAACTTCATCGGATGCTTCAGGTGCAGCATCTCGTGGTAAAGCACGTAGGCGACAACGTATTCGGGAACGGCTTCGCGGTCCAACCTGCAATTCAGCACGATTTGGTTCAGCGCGGGGTCAAAACAGCCCAACAGCGACCGCCAGCGTCTCTTGCTCCAACTCAGCCGCGGCAACGGAAGCAAATTCTGAAAATAGTGCTCATTCAGACGGGCGAATAACGGCGCGAGATCGTGATGCGTTCCGGCAGGCTCGTGGTTCGCGGCACGCGCCCGGTGCTTGCGCAGGCGATGCAGCCTTTCGCGGGTGACTCGCGCATAAGAAAACTGGCGATAAATTTCGAGCAGGTCTTTTGGCGGAGTACGCCGGTACAAGCGTGCAAGCAAAATCGCGGCGGCCGCTTCGAAAACTGGAGTAGGCGCGTTGTGCAACGCGTCGGAAAGCCGCACGTAAGCGGTGTCTTCACGAAGACGCACGGTCAGCGTGAGGCCGGTGTATGGATGAAATTCAACTACGAAATACGGCGGGCGACCCTGGCATCCGAGGCGAGTGTAGATGCGCTGGAAAATGCGTTCGCCGCCAGGGACAATTTTGGATTTCAGCCGCTTGCGGCGAACAGCGGCCAGTGATCCAGGTTCGCGCGAAAGTTGTGTCATCAAGAAGGCTTTCTGCGCACGGGCGCCGGAGAAAGTTCTTTTTCGGCCTCGTCGATATCGCTGAGCGCGTCTTTGGTGCCTTCGATAGCGTCGTCCAGCGTGTCTTTGTAGGAATCGAGCTCGGGATCATCGGGGCCGATTTT
This sequence comes from uncultured Acidobacteriota bacterium, assembly GCA_963714785.1. GTDB lineage: Bacteria > Acidobacteriota > Terriglobia > Acidiferrales > UBA7541 > Palsa-295. The sequence goes on along the minus strand of CAVQQE010000006.1, from coordinate 255,760 downwards.
CTGAAGCGTAGCCAAAAACTCTTTCGCTTTGGATTTAAAAAGTTTTAGCGCGCCTCGAATATCGGCTTGTTTCTCGCGCGCCAAGCCAATTTGATCGGCGGCATCATCCACGCAGCCGGCATAGGCGTTCATCAAACTGTTGAGCATCTCAGAGCGGCGGCGGTCGGCGGGTTTTCGGGCGGCTTCGTACTGAAACTTTTTTAAGCGATCTTCGGCAAAGGAGATGTATAGCTTGATGCGCTCGGCCGGTTCCACGGCTTCGCGGATTCTGTCTGATTCCGAATCGGTCAGATATTCTTTCTTTTGCGGCGCGGCATTCGCCGCAACCGGCGAAACGATAGAGAAAACCAGCGCCGCCAGTAAGGGTACGCTGCTAAAGACGCTGAAAGTGCGAGGCTGCATAGTCCACTCCTAAGATTTCGGTTTATCCGGCGGCGGTTCTGCGTCAGCCTCGGGCCGGCGCGGAAAAAGTTGGTGAATCAGCCGCCGGTCCATTTGGTCGAGCTCCTGGCGTATCTCACGAAATGGCTTTTGTTCGTCGCCAGATAAATCCACGATCACGTTGTCCAGACGCCGCAACGACTCCCGCAAGGAAATTTGAAGCTCTTTAAATCCGTTTGGATGCTTTTCCGGGTCGTGACCGGTGGCCTCCAGCGCTTTCTGAGATGCCTCCGCTTGGTCACGGTATTGACGCAGGATGGCAAGGGCTCCCTGCGCATTATCCGCGCCGACCTCCTTCTGAATGTCGCGAAATTCGGAGTCGCCCAGCGGAATCAAAATCTTGGCCTTACGAACGGGATCGGTCTCCCGCGTGAACTTGGCGCGAAATGCTTCGGCGGGATCCTGGGTCTGCATCGCGCCCGCAAAATGCGGGACGCACAACGCAGGAAACGAGAAAACGGTAACGAACAAGAAAATCTCAGCAGCGCGAAGCACACGATGGGTCGCGCTATCTCTTCTTGATCTCGCGAGTGAGAGTTCGGACGCGCGCGGACGCTTCAAAGTACAGGTCATTGTTCTGGTCTTTGTTCAGATCGAGAAATTTCTTATACGCATCGAGCGCTTGAAGCTGTTGTCCCAGTTTATCGTAACAAGTAGCGCGAATAAACCAGCTGCCCGGGGGCAATGTTTCTCGTTGGGAAAGTACATCCAAACCTTGCAGCGTGGCGGGATAATTTTTGTCGAGGTACTGCGCGGTAATCAAATCGCCGAGCACGTCGTTGGACGCTGGATTCATTTTGAATGCGACGATCAATTGATTGACCGCTTGCGGATAATCTTTTTTCTCGAGATACATATGGCCGAGCTGTGCGGCGAGGTCAGGATCACGGGGAGCGAGCGCGATCGCTTTTTGCAATGCGAGTAGCGCAGCATCGTAACGCTTGGTTTGGAACGCGATTTGCGAGCGCAGCTTCAGAGCGCGAAGGCTTTCCGGACCTGCGGCGGCGGCACGATCGAGTTCTGCGAGGGCCTCATCGAATTTGCCTACATCGACGAGCGCAGCAGCGCGTTCTAGTCGCGCTGAACTGTCATTTGGCTGGGCCGCAAGGTATGCCGAATATTCAACGGCGGCCGCTTCTTGCTTTTTCTGCGCGACGAGGCTTTTTGCCAGGCCCAAATGCGCTGCAGCCGAGTCGGCCTTGAGTGCAATCGCGGCGCGGAATTCCGCTTCTGCCGCTGACGCCTGATTTGAGCTCAGCAAAGCCCGGCCCATCGCAAAATGTATGTCGAAATCATTCTCGCCGAGTTTTTGTGCGGTTTGGTATTGCTCGATTGCGGGGGTGATCTTGCCGGAAAGTTCTAGCGCAGAACCCAGAAGGAATTTGGCGCGCGCATCTTCCGGCAATAATTCCGACGCTTTTTGCAAAGGCGCAACCGCCGCCGCAGGGTCGCTGGCCATCAGCGTCAACCCCAAGTTCTGGTAAGCCGAGGCCATCTTGGGATCGAGCGAGATAGCTTTTTCGTATTCCGCTTTCGCATCCGCGGGTTTTTGCAGAGCCGTGTACGTGTAGCCCAGATCGTAATGCACGGTGGCATCGTCAGGTTTTTTGGCGAGATATTGCTGATAGGCCTGCACGGCAGCTTCGTAATCCTTGCGCTCCGTCGCGGCCTGCGCCTGCGTCAATAAATTATTCAGCGCGACAGCCTCGGGGTCTTGGGGGATTCGCTTTCTAGAGCTGCTTGTGTTTTGCGCGGAGCTGACCGTGGCTACAGCGAGAAAAATAAGCAGCACGCCCCAGCCAGCCAGACATTTCGAAGACAATTTCATGCGTTCCGAGGAGTCTGCGCCGAGCCGTTGGTGTTGGCCGGCGGATGACCGTTCACGTGACTCGAATTGTCGCGAGACTTCAGTACCCGCGCCAGATATTTTCCGGTGTGCGACTGCGAATTTCGCGCCACCTGCTCGGGAGTTCCAGACGCGATCACGCGCCCGCCCTGGTCGCCGCCTTCCGGCCCCAGATCAATCACCCAATCGGAGGATTTGATCACCTCAAGATTGTGCTCGATGATCAGCACCGAAGCGCCGCCTTCAATCAATTTGCGAAAGGCAGTCAGAAGCTTCTGAATATCGTCGAAATGCAGCCCGGTGGTGGGTTCATCGAAGATATACAGAATGCCCGTGTTTTCCTGCCGAGTGAGATGCGCCGCTAGTTTCAAGCGTTGCGCCTCGCCGCCGGAAAGTGTGGTGCCCGATTGGCCCAGGCGAAGATAGCCGAGGCCAACTTCTTCCAGCACGCGCAAACGCGCAGTAACTTTCGGATGCGCCGCGAAAAATGCGAGAGCCTCCCGAACCGTCATCTGCAGAACGTCATGAATATTTTTTTCTTTGTAACGCACATCCAGGACCGCGCTTTTGTAACGCGTGCCGCGGCATTCTTCACAAATCAGCTCAACGTCCGCAAGAAAACGCATTTCCACTGTCACGGTGCCGTCGCCCTGGCAAGCTTCGCAACGCCCACCGGGAATATTGAAGGAAAAATGTCCGGGCGTGAATCCGCGCTTTTTGGCTTCCGGCGTGGAAGCAAAAACTTCGCGAATCGGGTCGAACGCCTTCAGATACGTGGCAGGATTCGAGCGCGGCGTGCGGCCAATAGGCGACTGGTCCACCATCTCAACGGCGGTCATCGCTGCGTCGCCTTCCAGACGGTCGCAGCATTCGCGCCAGTTTCCGCCGGTCCGCTTGAGCTGCAGCGCTTTGTATAAGACGTCATAAACCAAAGTAGATTTTCCGGAGCCGGATACGCCGGTAACGGCGACGAGCATCCCGAGTGGAATCATCACGTCCACATTTTTCAAGTTGTGGCTATGCACGCCAAATAGTTTCAAGAATTTGCCCTGCGTTTTACGGCGCTTTTGCGGAACTGCAATTTTTAATTCGCCGCGGAGGTAGCGACCCGTTAACGAATGAGGATCCGCAAGCATGGCATCGCGTGTACCCGCAAAAATTAATTTGCCGCCATGTTCGCCGGCACCGGGACCCAGATCCAGAATATAGTCGGCAGCCAGTATTGTGTCGGGATCGTGTTCGACAACCAGCAAAGTGTTGCCGAGATCGCGCAAACCTTTCAGAATTTCAATTAGTCGATTCGTGTCGCGCGGATGCAGGCCGATGGAAGGCTCGTCCAGCACATAAAGCGCGCCCACCAGATGCGAACCGAGCGAAGTAGCGAGCTGAATTCGCTGAGCCTCGCCGCCTGAAAGCGTCGAAGTAAGCCGGTCGAGCGTGAGGTAATCCAGCCCCACTTCATCGAGAAAACGCAGACGCAGCTGAATTTCCTCCAAGACTTTTTCGACAATGGTCGCTTCCGCCGGAGTGAGCACGAGGCTTTCAAAGAATGGGCGAGCTTCCTTCACCGTCATTTGGCAGACTTCCGTGATCGAACGTCCGCCAATTCTCACCGCGCGAGCTTCCGCGCGAAGCCGCGTGCCTCGGCAATCCGGGCAAGTGGCGTAGCCGCGATACCGGCTCAGGAAAACGCGAACGTGCAGCTTGTACTTCTTTCTTTCAAGCATGGCGAAAAAGCCCTGCACGCCGTCGTATTTTTCCTTGCGATCGCCTTCCATGATTGCGTCACGTTGCGCTGCGGTAAGTTCACGGAATGGGACTTCAGTCGGAATCCCCTTGGCTCGCGCGAAGCGGCGCATGTCTAAGGCGAGCTGGCGATAGCGCGGCTTGGTCCATGGATGAATCGCGCCGTCGGCGAGCGATTTGCTTTTATCCGGAATCACGCGATCGATGTCGAAATCGATAGTGTTGCCGAAGCCCTGGCAGCGCGGACATGCGCCATAAGGGCTATTAAAAGAGAAAAGGCGCGGCTCCGGTTCCTGATACGTCGCTCCGCATTTCTTGCACTCGAAGCGTTCGTTGAACACCAAACGCTCGGGAGTTGCGCCCGGCGCGTCCGGTACAAATTCCAGAATTGCTTCGCCGCGGCCTTCGCGATAACAAATTTCAACAGAGTCCATTAAGCGCGATCGAATTTCCGGACCAAGCACGAGGCGGTCCACCACCACGTATACGGGCTGCGTGAAATTAACGTCCAGCAATTCTTCAGGTGCAGAAAATTCGAAGACGCGTCCGGACTGGTAGAGGCGGTTGAATCCGCGCTTTCGTAATCCGATCAGAGATTCTCGAACGGCTTCCTGCGTCACGCGTACCGGTTTGCGAGGCCTGGTGGCCTGTGGCGTGTTGGTCGCGGCCTCTGCAGTCAATTTCAGTTCATACAAAACGTAAAATCGGTGTCCTGCCGGCAGCGCCAGCACACGAGCGGCGATTTCGTCGAGCGTGTCTCTTCGCACCTCTTCACCGCAACGCAAACAAAAAGTGTGGCCGATGCGCGCGAACAGCAAGCGCAAGTAGTCGTAGATTTCGGTCGCCGTTGCCACAGTCGATCGCGGATTGCGCGTGGAATTTTTTTGTCGTATAGAAATCGCCGGAGCGATGCCGGTAATCTCGTCCACATCTGGCTTTTCGATTCTTTCCAGGAACTGTCGCGCGTAAGCGGAGAGCGATTCGATGTAACGGCGCTGGCCTTCGGCGTAGAGCGTGTCAAACGCCAGGCTGGACTTGCCGGACCCGGAAACCCCAGTCACGACCGTGATCGCGTTATGCGGGATGACAAAGTCAATGTTCTTCAGATTGTGGACACGAGCGCCGCGAACGCGGATCTCCTCGGCATCGCCCGGCACACTGGGACGCGGGGCCGGATCAACAGGGAGGTTTTCAGTGGGTTTCGTTGCCATGTGCGTAAACCAAAAATTATACGCCGCTGAGTCAAGTCGAGCAAATGCGCTCCGTAGGGGTCCAGCAGGCTTTGTGAGATTAATCCGCTTCCGAGAAACTCGGGAAGAGGCCAATAGTGGCGTTCATCGCACCGTCTTAGTAACTCGCCGTGACTTACCTAAGAATACAGACAACCTATAGATTAACCTCGACGAAACCGAGCTGTCACGCAGCGCGTCAACGTAGTCAGCACAAGACGGCGCGCGAACTCTTGAAAGCGACCTCCCTCAAGATTAAATGGGAGGAAAAGACTATATGAGACTCAAAGTGTGGGTAATTTGTACTTTTCTGCTGGTCTTAATGCCCTGCGCGATTTTCGCTCAAACACGCAAGCCGCTCACCAACGACGACATCGTCAGCATGACCAAACAGGGATTCGAGGCGCCTCTCATCGTGAAAAAAATCCAAGCCGGCGACAATAATTTTAACCTTTCAGCGCAAGCGCTTGTGGATCTCAAGAATGCGGGTGTTACAGTCGTCGTTCAAAGAGACTCGCATGCTCGGGCGACCGTATCGCACGTGAAAAAGGCGGGAATGATGGGGAAGGGCGGCGAATTGAACGTACAAATGCAATATTTGGTCACCGGAGACAATCGTGTCCGGCTTCGCGGCACAAAAGGCCGTGAAGGAGAAAATAAAGAAGGGGCGACAATCGTTCTTACCCTGCTATTCGGTCCTATCGGGTTGATCAAGCACGGAAAGAATGTCGATATACCTGCAGGTACCCCTTTAATCGCTTACGTGGACCAGGACATCTGGCTTCCTCCCATCAAATGAATTTGGCAGGTTTGTGGTTTCCTTCAGAAATCCGATCAAGCTTGATAAAGTGGCGCTGTGCAGAATAGCGAATCGCACTTTGAAAGAGTGATATGGATAGTCCTCGATAGCGCTGGCATCGGCGAGCTGCCTGACGCCTCCGCTTACGGCGATGTAGGACGCGACACTCTGGGCCACATCGCGCGCTCGCGGCCATTAAATCTTCCAAACCTGGTTCGTTTGGGCCTCGGGAACATAAAACCGCTCGCGAATTTGGCGCCTCCCGAAAATCCCGTCGGCAGCTACGGAAAGAGCACGACCGTTTCTCCCGGCAAGGACACGACGACTGGTCACTGGGAAATGGCCGGTATATGGCTGAACCAAGCTTTCCCGGTATATCCGCTCGGATTTCCGAAGTCGCTGATTGAAGAATTTGAACGCCAGATCGGGCGTCGTACACTGGGAAACAAGCCCGCCTCTGGAACAGAAATTATCAAAGAGTTGGGCCAAGAGCATGTCCGCACAGGGTCTCCCATCGTGTACACGTCTGGCGACAGCGTTTTCCAAATTGCGGCTCACGAAGATGTGATCCCAATTGCCGAGCTTTACCGCATGTGCGAGATCGCCCGCAAATTGCTGGATGGACCTAACCGAGTCGGACGCGTGATTGCACGACCGTTCACCGGCGCAGCCGGAAATTTTCGCCGCACCGAGCGCCGCCACGACTATGCCGTCGAGCCGCCGCGGCCCATGCTGCTCGATGTGTTAACAGAAGCCAATATTCCCGTTTTTGGCGTGGGCAAAATTCATGACATTTACAATGGTCGCGGTGTGGACGACTACGTCACCACAAAAAATAACGCGGACGGCATGGCCAAGCTTAGCGAAGGGCTCATTCAGCGTCCCCATGGATTAATTTTTGCGAATCTCGTGGATTTCGACATGCTCTACGGCCATCGCAAAGATGTGGAAGGTTTCGCGCGCTCGCTGGAGGAATTCGATGCGCTGCTCGGGCCTTTTCTCGCAGCGTTACGGTCTTCGGACTCATTACTGATTACCGCTGACCACGGATGCGATCCGGACCCGGTGAATCCGACGACAGACCACTCGCGCGAATATGTTCCGATACTGGCCTACAGTCCGAGTATGACGTCTGGCAGAAATCTCGGAACGCGCTCAACGCTCGCCGATATGGGCCAGACCGTCGCTGAGAATTTCGGAACGAAGATCCCCCACGGAACAAGCTTCCTCAACTCCCTCCGCAGCTAGTCTTAAGAGATCTCAATAGGTCGTGAGCGAATGAAGGAGTTTTGTTAGGGGGCGCAGCACGCTGGGCCGGCAATCAGAAATAGAACAGGGTAAGGAGACTAATTACTCGGCGCGGACTTGCTGGCGTAGTAGCCGGTGCGCGTGCGCACGGAAAGTTTCCCGCGCCCTTTCGGCGGAATGAGCTCAAGTTTCACGGCGCGGAACGTGCCGTCCTTGGCTGTATTCGTCGGGTAGTAGCCGATGGTGTACTGATTGCGAATGTCTCGAGCGATCGCCGTGCATACCGAATCCACATCAGCCAGATTGTCGGGGAAAAACGCCAGACCGCCGGTAGCTTCGGCAAGCGTAGTCAGATCCTTTTTTGACTTGCGAACCATCTTCTTGTTGTTCTTGCGATCTTCGTCGCTGAAAACGCCGACAGCATAAATTAAGGCGTTCGATTCCACCGCCGCTTTCACCGTGTACGCAAAATCCTTGCGGCTGGCGTCGTCGTCTCCGTCGGTAATCACCAGCAGGACGCGCTTGTCCTTGTGCCCTTTCTTCAAATGGTCTAGGGAGCCAATGATCGCGTCATACAACGCCGTGCTGCCACGCGTATCGATTTTTTCCAGAGCTTCGTGAAGCTCTTCGGGATTGCTGGTGAAGTCTTCGTCCAGATCTAAGTAATATTCGTCGTTGAAATTCACCACAAAGACTTCGTCCTGCTTATTGCTGGTGCGCACAAACGAAAGCGCCGCCTCGTTCACCTGCGGTCGCTTTTCTTTCATGCTGCCGCTGTTATCAATTACCAGGCCCATGGTGACCGGCACATCTTCTTTGGAAAAAACAGAAATCTTCTGTTCGATTTTGTCTTCGAATACGCGGAAATTGTCCCTGGTCAAGTCCGGAACGAAATTACCTTTTTCGTCCACCACCGTGGTGTGCAAAACAACCAGGTCCACGACGTTCTTGATGGCATGACTCTGATTTTGCGCCCCGGGCGTAGGCGGCGGAGGCGGACTTGGCGGTAGCGGATTATTATTCTGCGCGTGCAGGCAGGGAATAGCCAGCAGCAGAGCCAGCAGAAGCGGCAAAATTTTCGCGAAATTAATGGCCGGGCGCGTAGTATCCCGTTCTGGAATACACCGTGAGCGGCGGCAATCCCTTGGGCGGACGCAGCTTGACTTTGACTTTGCGCCACTTTCCATCGTGAGCGTGATTGCTGGGTCTATATCCAACAACATATTGGTTGCGCAACTCCATGCTGATTTTTGATGCGATGTCCGGCATGTCCCCCATGCTGGTAACGCCGAAGGTGCGGCCGCCGGTCATCTCCGTCAGTTCGGCCAGCAGGGAAGGCCCGGCCCGTTCTTCTGTCGTCGGACCGCCGTTGGCTTCGTACAATCCGATGGCGTAAATCTGTACATCCGCTTCCCGAGCATACTTCCGAATGTCGGTTTCGGTGTAACGGCTGTGATTATCGCCTCCGTCGGATATGATGAGCAACGCTTTCTTTGTGTTGTGTGCCCCTTTCATCTCGCTCAGTCCCAGATAAATTCCATCGAGCAACGCAGTCTGCCCATGCGCCGCCGTAAACATCAAACGGTTTTGCAAATCTTCCACGCTGGCTGTGAATGGGCTGGCCAGCTGCGCTCGATCGTTAAAATTGATCAGCAGGAATTCATCTTGCGGATTCGCGGTGCGGAAAAACTGGACGGCGGCGAGCCGCGACTTATCGATCTTGTCGCTCATGCTGCCGCTCATATCGAAGATCACGCCAATCGATATGGGCACGTCCTCGCCGGAGAATCGCAGAATTTCTTGTTCCACACCGTCTTCAAACACGCGGAAATTGCTTTGCTCCAGCCCAGTCACCAGCCGGCCATATGGATCCGTTACAGAAACGTTGACAAGCGCCATCTCCGTTTCTGCTTTTAGCGGTTTGCCTTTCTGAACGCGTTGCGAATTTTCGGGCTGCACCGGACCGGCAGGTTCTTCCTGGGACCAAACGGGAGCAACTAGAGGCGAGAATAATGCAACCGCGCAAGCAATCGCTGTTAACCAATGGGCCTGAAACCGGCGCCGTACGAGGACTAGCAAACCATACCCCCGGCATTCCCGAGAAACCCGCGCAGCGCCGCGAGCCTCTTTTGCCGATTGTAGCACTCGACTACTTGAAAGCAAGCACCACTTGGTTAAAAATTTCAGATGAGTCATGGTCGTAATGGGGCATTCGTAACAGGACGACTGCTCCGTGCTACTATGCTGTGGCGGGCGAAAGTCGGCGAAAGCTATGAGCGCAGCGGAGGCTAAAACCGTTTTGGTCGTGATTCCTGCGCGGTACGCCTCGGTACGTTTTCCAGGCAAGCCCCTCGCTCAAATTGCGGGCAAGTCTATGATTCAGCACGTGGTTGAACGCCTGCGTGACGCCGAGAGCGTGTCCCGAATCATCGTCGCCACTGACGACGAGCGCATCAAACACGCCGTTACGTCCTTCGGCGGCGAAGCCATTTTGACACGCGCGGACCATCGCACTGGTACCGATCGCGTGGCGGAAGTGGCCGTACATGTTCCCGCGCAGATCTACATCAACGTGCAGGGCGATGAGCCCCTGATCGATCCCGACACCGTAGATGCCGTAGCCCAAGCGATGCTGGATGACGAATCCGTGCAAATCACCACGCCTTGCACCCCTATCACTGTTCCAAACGACATCATGGATCCCAACGTGGTGAAAGTAGTCCGCGATTTCGACAGCAATGCCCTGTATTTTTCGCGCGCGCCAATCCCTTGGGTTCGCGACACCGGAGCTAAGGTGGACGCGCGCCATTGGAAGCACATTGGTGTTTATGGCTATCGACGCGACGCTCTGCTCGAATTTCCCACTCTTCCGCCCGGCGAATTGGAACGCGTGGAGCAGCTCGAACAACTCCGCTGGCTCGAGAATGGCTTTCACATCAGCGTGGTTGAAACGGATTACGACGCGCTAAGCGTGGACGTGCCGAAAGACATCGAGCGCGTGGAAAAATTATTGCGCGAACGAGCCGCAAACTAGCATTCAAGGGGCGAAATCAGTCTCTGTTCTTTACCGTACAATCGCGCAAAGAATCTTTTTCAAAAAAAATCAAAATCGTGATTTGACACGCGCCAACATTGTGACCATAATAATGAGTACGCAGATTCTTTCCGGAGGAAGTCGAGTACTTTGCGTTCCGCCCCGAAATACATTTTCGTCACGGGCGGGGTGGTTTCTTCACTCGGAAAGGGCGTAGCGGCCGCTTCGGTTGGATGTCTCCTCGAAAGCCGCGGCCTGAAAGTAACCCTCCAGAAGTGCGATCCCTACCTGAACGTTGATCCTGGAACGATGTCGCCCTATCAGCACGGCGAAGTGTTTGTCACTGATGACGGCGCTGAAACTGACCTCGATCTGGGCCACTACGAGCGTTTCACTAACGCGCATTTAACGCGCGATCACAATTGGACCACAGGCCGAATCTACGAATCCATCATCACCAAAGAACGTCGCGGCGATTATCTGGGAAAAACCGTGCAGGTGATTCCGCACGTCACCGACGAAATTAAAGCCGCCTTCCGCAAAGTTTCAAGCGGCCCAGACGCGCCCGATGTAGTGATCGTTGAAATTGGCGGCACCGTCGGCGACATAGAGTCTTTGCCATTTCTGGAAGCCATCCGCCAGATGCGCCTGGAACTCGGGCCTGAAAACGTAATTTTTGTGCACCTCACGCTCGTGCCGTTCATCCCCACTGCCGGGGAACTGAAGACCAAGCCCACGCAGCATAGCGTGAAAGAACTTCTAAGCATCGGAATCCAGCCTGACATTTTGATTTGCCGAAGCGATCGCCAACTCGGCACCGACCTGAAATCGAAAATCGCGCTCTTCTGCAATATGGCGGAATCTTGCGTGATCTCCGCACCCGACGTCAGCAATATTTACGAAGTGCCCATGTCGCTGGCTGCCGAAGGCCTCGACGAACAAATTTTGCGCTTGCTCCATTTGAACGCTCCGCCGCGCGACCTGAGCCGCTGGCTAGCCATGCTCGAAAATTTGGAGCATCCGCAAGGCGAAGTGCGCATCGGTGTGGTAGGGAAGTACGTTCAACTCGAAGACGCCTACAAAAGTTTGCGCGAAGCTCTGGGACACGGCGGCCTGGCTAACAAGCACCGCGTCGTCGTCGAGTGGATCGAAGCCGAAGATATCGACTCGCCTGGGACCGCCGAGCGCATGCTGCGCCACGTGGACGGCATCCTGGTTCCCGGCGGCTTCGGTAAACGCGGGATCGCCGGGATGGTTCACGCCATCACTTACGCGCGGGAGAAAAAGATTCCGTTCTTTGGAATTTGCCTCGGGATGCAATGCGCCACCATCGAATATGCGCGCACCGTTTCACACATCGAGCATGCCGACAGCACGGAGTTCGACCCCAGCACTCCGAACCGCGTGATTTATAAATTGCGCGAGCTTCTCGGCGTGGACGAAATGGGCGGCACTATGCGCCTGGGCTCCTGGAAGTGTAAATTACAGCCCGGCTCGTTCGCGCACAAAGCTTACGGCCAGCTGGAAATTTCAGAGCGCCATCGCCATCGCTACGAATTCAATTGCGAATACGAAGACGCGCTCACGCGCGCCGGATTCCGCATCACCGGACGCACTCCCGACGGCGTGTACGTGGAAATCGTCGAGGCTCCCGAGCATCCCTGGTTCCTGGGTTGCCAGTTCCATCCCGAATTTAAATCCAAGCCGCTGGCGCCGCATCCGCTCTTCGCCGCGTTTATACGCGCCAGCGTCGAAAACCGCCACCAGCGCCTCGGCAAAACTCCTGCCGAATCTCGCGCTATCAATCCCGCCGATTAACGCGTTCTCCTAAAAGTTGTCATCCCGAGCGTAGCAACGCGTGACTTTGTCTTTCCTCCGCGAAGCTTAGGACGCGACGCGCAGAGAGGGATCTGTTCTTCCGTCGTTTTGTAGGCGTACAGCTACGCTGTAGCGGGGAACTGGATCACTTCTCGCTCAGCCAGTGATCCGTTTTCTTTCCTGAGGCGATGTTTGCAGTGGCCTGTTTTGACTGGCCCCGCGGGATGCTCAGCGATTCCCATTTCTTTCCGGACTTCGCCACAAAATGTTTCGCCAGCAACACAATTTGGCCAACGTGATGCGCATAGTGCGCCACCTGGCGCGTAATCGCCTGCATCACCGAGTGCGGCTTCGAGCGTATGGTGACAGTGCGCGTCAGGTCCGCATCAGTAAGGGGCTCCAGCGCGTCGAAAACGTATTTCCAGCCGCCTTCCCACATTTCCATTAACTCAGCGCGTGTTTTGGGCGGCGTTTCAAACTCAGAGTCGCGGTCCCGGTCAGGTTTCTCGCCGTCAGTGGTAAGAAAATCTTTCCAGCGCGAACGCATGTTGCCAGCCAGATGCTTCACGATGACGCCGATCGAGTTCGATTCCGCGTCCAGGGTCGTGAATAGCGCGTCGTCCGGACACTGCGCCATCGCGCGCTCCGCAAGCTTCTTGTAGTAGCGAAAAACTCCAGTGGAGTCCTTCACGTAGGAAGTAGTCAATTCGTGTGCCATGCCGCCATTTTCGCTCTTGGCGGCTGTGTGTCAAGACGCGAAGAACGAGCAGTGCAGATCGAATTGGAATGAGCTGGAATCACATGAATCCGCAAGGTAGCCACAAAGGACGAAGCGCAGTTGAGGAAAAACTGTAGAGGGGAATGCGCCAAGGTGCGGGTCAGTAGCCGGCCGCACCCTTGGTGCGTTATATGATTAAGTGAGTCAGCAACTCGTAGTAATAGGCAGAGGGGTATAACCGGAATTTCGACGCACTCCGGAGAGGACTGCCGAGAGTCGCCTTCTCCGGAGATGCTCCAAGTCTTTGAAGTGTCAGAAGCTTTGGCGATTTGGAGGGTAAGGTGCAATGCGGGCAACGCCACGCTTCGCGCCGCTGGAACCTGGCTCGGCATTCGTAGCTTTTTGAAGCGTAGTACAACTGTCGCCTGCCAGAACCGTGTTGCTAACATTGAACATTGTATTCGGAGTATCCACGTTGCCGCTCGTCCCAGAACCGGTCAGGACTCCGGCACAAGCTTCGTTGATGGTATTGCTCTTTGTTGTGTTGTTGTTGCCTGTGGACCCGCAGCTATCATCCAGGTGAATGGCCGCTTCGGTACTGCTGTAGAGTTCATTATCAGTTGCCGTGTTTCCATTGCTACATAGATCGATTCCGTCAAAAATCTGCGTCCCAATGATTTTATTTCCAGTGATGGTCGCGTCGTCGGCCAGAAAACCGGTGCCGGCGCTTTCCGTCACGATGCCGAACTGGGTGTTCCCAATCGTATTGTTAGACACGGTGATGCCGGTGGAAGCGATCACCAAAACTCCCACTCCGGCGTCCCCGTTATCGCTGCTTGAATCGCCGGACCATATGTTGTCGATGGCCGTATTACCGGTTACTTTCCCGCTCGCTCCGAAACCCACCTGAATTCCATTCTTCGCCGCGGTGCCGGTGGACGCCGCTCCGTCCACTGTATTGTATTCAATCGTGACGCTTGGTCCCGCGCTTCCGTCCCCGAAGCCGTTGGCAGTGATGCCATTTTGTTGATAACTGTGGACCGTGTTGTACGATAGGTTCACTGTTGTCGTTGCGCCACCGCCGCTTTCAACATAAATCCCTAATCCGTTCGGACAACTGTGGTCCGCCGTGTCCTGCAATTGGTTTCTGATGGTATTCTGTGTGATGGTTCCGGAAACGTTCTGAAAATAAATGCCCACCATCAGAGGCACGCTGCTGCCGGATCCGTCGCAACCGGTCAGCTTGTTGCCCTTTCCATCCACAGTAAGCCGTTGGATGGTCACGCTAGTCGCCGGCGAGCTAACAACGATCTGCGCGGCCACCGGGCCACCGCCTGAAGGGTCGGTCGCATTGGCCACCAAACCTCCCGAAGGTGGCGCAACAGTTGGCGCATCCGCGGTTCCCGATACAATGCCGATGAGCGTCAAATTCTTGGTAATGGAGACCTGCTCTTGATAAGTGCCAGGACAAACGTCAATGACGGAGCCAGCAGGAGCTGCATTCACTGCCGTTTGGATGGTGGGATAGGAGGTAACATTTTTCTTGCAGGTCCCCACCGCAACGGTCCCACCTTGCGCAGCGTGGCCAAGCGCACCGCCCAAAAATCCCAAGGCTAGAATTGCAAACAGACGTACGAGTGCCGTTTTTTCAATCATCACTTCCTCCAAGATTTTGACGCGAAAGGTCGGGCAGGAAAGTCTAGGAGGCTGTATACCGTGTAGTCAACAATCTTATTCCGCACAGAATAATTTTTCTCAGATCAGATCCCAATAAAATCGAAGTCGGTACCGGTACCACAGATACAGGACTCCTTGAATTTCCGCGAATCACGTGCTAGCGTTCGGCGTGATTAAATTCTTACAACCTACGGCGTTCCACAGAAAGCTAAAGCCAGCCATTGTGCCCTCGGTTCTTTTGGACCTTCTGCCGCTAACCATCGCCTCAAATCTAGAACTTCCGGCTAGCTTTGTGCTCCCAATTTTGAGCCGCATCAGAGGATTTCAACCCGGTTCTGCAGAAAATGTAAAATGCGACGTAAGTTGCTCAAAACAAACGAGAGCGAGATTTCTACCCGGGGCCACAACCACGTACAGCGCGACAAGCGTTTCGTCTCTTCATTCACAATTCGAAAGCACGGCGAGAGACAATTTCTAGCCGATTCCATGCCGACGCCGCGCAGCTTCGAAATCGGAAAAATTCGCTTCGGCCCCAAAACGCCTCTCTTTTTGATCGCAGGCCCTTGCGTGATCGAGAGCGAAGCCCACGCAACAAGCATGGCCGAGCGCTTGGGAGCCATTACTTCCCAACTAGGTATCCCCTACATTTTCAAAGCGTCTTACGACAAAGCGAATCGCACCTCGTTCTCTTCGTTCCGTGGGCCCGGATTGCAGGAAGGTCTTCGCATCCTGAAAAAAATAAAGAAGGAGACTAGCCTGCCGATTCTCACCGACGTGCACGACTTGTCAGAAGTTGGCCCGGCCGCGGAGGTTTGCGACATTTTGCAAATTCCGGCCTTTCTCTGCCGTCAAACGGATTTGCTGATCGCCGCAGGGCGGACCGCTCGGGTAGTCAACGTGAAGAAGGGCCAGTTTCTCTCGCCCTGGGAAATTGGCAACGCCGCGGAAAAAATCGCCAGCACCGGAAATGAGAAAATTATTTTCACCGAACGCGGCAGCTCCTTTGGATACCAAAACCTTGTCGTCGATATGCGATCCTTTCCCATCATGAAGAAGCTGGGCTACCCGGTCGTTTTCGACGTGACACACTCCGTGCAGTTGCCCGGTGGGGAAGGCAAATCCAGCGGCGGCCAGCCTGAATTCATCGAGCCGCTCGCGCGCGCCGGCACTGCCGCCGGTGCCGACGGATTATTTCTCGAAGTGCACGACAATCCCGCACAGGCGCTTTCCGATGGCTCCAACGCCTTGCCTCTTGCACAGTTTGGTCCGCTGCTGGAAAAAATCTTGAAAATTTCGACGCTCGTTCGCGCATGGGATACGAAATGAGTCTGGCCACCGCCAAGCGCGTGCTGCGAATTGAATCCGAAGCCATCGCCGGGTTGATCGATCGCCTCGACGAACGCTTCGAGAAAGCGGTTGAGCTTTTATATGCGTGCAAGGGCCGCGTGGTGGTCACCGGCATGGGCAAATCCGGGCTGATTGGACGAAAAACCGCCGCCACTTTCGCAAGCATTGGTACTCCCTCACTTTTTCTCCACGCCGCTGAAGCGCTCCACGGCGATCTGGGCATGCTGACTGCCGCCGATGTCCTGGTAGCGATTTCGGCCAGCGGAGAAACAGAAGAGCTGGTGAAATTGATGGAAGCGGTTAAGCGATTGGGAGTGCATATCATCACGCTCACGGCTAATCCGCGCTCCACTCTCGCCGGCGCCAGCGACATTGTTCTGGACATCGCGGTGAAAGAAGAAGCCTGCTCGCTGAATCTTGCGCCGACTGCTTCCACCGCTGCCGCACTGGCTATGGGAGATGCCCTGGCCATATCGTTGCTTGAGCGGCGCGGATTCAAGGAAGAAGACTTTGCCGCGCTGCATCCTGGCGGCCGCCTGGGCAAGAAATTGCGTCGGGTCGAAGCCCTGATGCACTCCGGCGAGGGTGTGCCGCGCGTCTTGCCCACCACCAAGATGCCCGATGTGATCTACGAGATGAGCCGCAAAGGCCTCGGGCTAGCCGCAGTCGCTGAGGCGGATGGCCGGGTGCTTGGCGTCATTACCGATGGAGACTTGCGTCGCGTCATGTTGAAGAAAAAAGAAAACGTGCTGGGCTTGACCGCCGCCGATTGCATGACGAAGAACCCGGTCACGATTCCGCGCACCGAGCTTGCCGCCAGCGCTCTGCGCCTGATGGAAGAAAAGAAAATCACTTCGGTGCTCGTGGTGGATTCCGCCAACCGCCTGGAGGGAGTGGTGCACGTCCACGATTTGTGGACGCTGCAATTGTTTTGACGATGTGCCGAGCATCGTCATCCTGAGGGAGCAACGCGACGAGGGATCTGCTGCTAGAGGTTCTTATACAGCTAGATTGAGGCTCGAATGAAGATACGTGAAATAAAATTTCCCATAAACGTCATGCGTCGCGCAAAACGAATCCGCGTTCTCCTGATGGATGTGGACGGCACTTTGACGCCCGGCGTAGTTTGCCTGCAAGGATTCCCCGACAGCAGCGTTGCAGAGATGAAAGTGTTCGACCCGCATGACGGCGCGGGAGTGAAGCTGGCCAGCATCATGGGCATTCGCACGGGAGTGATTACCGGACGCGACTCTCCAGCGACCACGCGTCGTGCGCGAGAGATGGGAATGGAATTTGTAATGCAAGGACAGCCCAAGAAACTGGAATCTTACAAAGCCATCCTGATACGCGCCGGCGTGACGGACGAAGAAGTTGCCTACATCGGCGACGACCTGCCGGACCTACCCATTCTCGCCCGCGCCGGACTAGCCGTTGCGGTGGGCGACGCGGTCGTCGAAGTGAAACGCGCCGCGCATTACATTACAACCGTGCCAGGAGGAAGGGGCGCCGCGCGAGAAGTGGTCGAGCTTATCCTGAAATCGCAAGGCAGATGGAAAAAAGCAATCCCACAGGCCATCGCGTGAAGCTCGCTCCCAACGGTGTCAAAACGATCTCACAACAGCATGCATCACAATCTGGCCAGCCCGCGAGGCTTGGCCAATTTCCGCAGCCACAGGAAAGAATCGATGCGTGAGAGAAAGCTATTTCTAATTTTCATTGTGATTGTTGCGGCGTTCGCTGGATTTCTGAAGAAAAGCAGCGGCGCGCAAAGCGCAGCACCACCGCAGCGCACCGTCGCGATCACTGTTGACGATTTACCGGGCGCGCTCGTCGGAAATGATTTTGCTATGGGCGATTTAAAAGAACTGCAGAAAATCAATCGCGCCATTCCTGCGATTCTGAAATCGCATCACGCCTGGGCCATCGGCTTCGTAAACGAACGAAAGCTCCAAGTGCAGAACGAACGCGACGCTCGCGCCGAGTTACTTGAAATGTGGCTGGATGCAGGGCTCGCTTTGGGCAATCACACCTTTTCTCACGCGGATTTTCAAATCACGCCATTGGATAAGTACGAGGACGAGACCGTCGAGGGCCAAGTGGTAACCACCGCTTTGCTAAAAGCGATTGGACAAACGGAGAAATATTTCCGGCATCCCTACCTCAACACCGGGCCGACGGCCGAAGCCAAGACAGCGTTTGAGGCTTTCCTGAAAGAGCGAGGCTACACCATCGCGCCGGTTACGGTGGAAGATGCTGATTACGTTTTCAACGATGTGCTGGGATACGCCGGTGAGAAAAAAGACAAGAAAATGGCCGCGCGTGCCAAGAAGGAATATCTCGAATACGTGGACACCACATTTGATTACTCGGAGGGCCTGTCGCGCGATCTTTTCGGCCGCGAAGTTCCGCAAGTTCTTCTGATCCACGATAACCAACTCAATGTGGAATGTTTGGATGCGTTACTGACTAAGCTGGAGCACCGCGGCTATAAATTCGTTTCGCTGGATCAGGCGATGTCCGATCCCGCTTATGCCACACCGGACGATTATGTTGGCAACACGGGAATTTCATGGCTCCTTCGCTGGAGAGTAGCTTTGGGGAAAACGGTCAGCCTCCAGCAGGGCCCCGAACCTCCCGCCTGGGCCAACAAAATCTTCGAACAGCTCCGCAAAGAACGCCAAAAATAATCCGGAAACGAACGTGCGAAGCGGTCAAACCTCCAAACCACGACACAATCAAACTTCCTCTTGTGCGCGTCGGACATCAGCTTGTTCAGCTGTGGCCGGGAATCCTTAGACCCCGAAATACCTTCATCCACAAACTCACTCACGACGGTCCAGCCCCTACGAACACAGTATTCTTTCAATTCGTTGAGTTGCATTTCTGGCGACTGCCCATTGTGCAACGTGGATACCCTCGCATAGATGGCTGCGTTCATTGGCGTTTCTCTGAATGCTTGATAGCAGACTTCATCACACGTCCAGCCGTGCCAACCAGACCATCGCTAGTCACCAGAACGAGAATGATTAGGCCGATTAGGATAGCTGAAATGAAGGTGTCCATTTACTTCTCCTTCTTGAGGTAATCGTCAATCAGCTTCCGAATGATTTGTTGCACCGACCCTTTGAAGCCGCAGCGTTTATCAGGACTTAGCCCGCAGGCAGTCTCCGTTCGTTGACTTGCCTTCTGCCTCACCCTAAGATGAGCGCCAAATGCCCGATTCGCAGCCGTTGATCGGTCGCACAGTCTCCCACTACCGCATCCTTGAAAAGCTCGGCGGCGGTGGTATGGGTGTGGTTTACAAAGCTGAGGATGTGAAGCTCCACCGCTTCGTGGCTCTGAAGTTTCTCCCCGATGATGTCGCCAAGGATTCTCAGACTCTAGCTCGTTTCGAGCGTGAAGCGCAGGCCGCCTCCGCATTGAATCATCCCAACATCTGCACCATCTACGAAATTGATGACCAGCACGGTCAAACGTTCATCGCCATGGAGTTTTTGGACGGGCTGACGCTGAAACATCGCATCGCTGGTCGCCCGATGGAAACAGAACTCATTCTGTCGCTGGCCATCGAGATTGCGGATGCACTGGAAGCTGCTCACGCCGAAGGCATCATCCACCGCGACATAAAGCCTGCCAACATTTTTGTCACCAAGCGCGGACACGCGAAAATCCTGGATTTTGGCCTGGCCAAGCTTCAAGCAAAGACCGGAACGGCTGCCGATGCGACGCTGACGCAGGACGCAATGCAGTTGAGCACTGCCGGCGCAGCCATGGGCACGTTGGCGTACATGTCGCCGGAGCAGGCACGGGGAAAAGAACTGGATGGCCGCACGGATATTTTTTCTTTCGGTTTGGTGCTCTATGAAATGGCGACGGGAAAACAAGTGTTCTCGGGAAGCAGTTCGGCGGAAATTTTCGAAGCCATACTGAATCGCATGCCACTAGCACCGGTGCGGCTGAACCCGGAAATTCCAGCGGAACTTGAGCACATCATCAGCAAGGCGCTGGAGAAGAGTCCCGACCTGCGCTACCAGCATGCGGCAGATTTGCGTTCAGATTTGCAACGGGTGATGCGAGATACCGAATCCACCGGAATCACTGCTACACCAGCAGCGCCCGACCAGACGCTCAAACGTAGCAAGCTCTGGGCCGTAGTATCCGCCTGCATCGCCGCCATCGGACTGGCGTCAGCTGGCACTTGGTACTTGCGATCTGACAGGCACGCCCAGATTGATTCCATTGCCGTGCCGCCGTTCACCAACGGCGGCGGAGACGCCAATACCGACTATCTCGGCGACGGCATCACCGAGTCATTGATCGGCAACCTTGCCCATGTGCCTCAGCTTAAGGTGAAGTCGCGCAACTCCGTCTTCCACTACAAAGGGAAGGATGTGGACGCGCAAAAGGTCGGCAATGATTTGGGTGTGTCCGCTCTAGTGATTGGGCGAGTGGTGCCACGTGGAGACAGCATCGAAGTGAGTGCGGAGCTTGCTGATGTTCGGGACAACACCGAGATTTGGGGGCAGCACTACAGCGTCAAAAGCACGGAGATCATCTCACTGCAGGAGCAGATTGCGGCCGACATCGCGGGAAGGTTGAGGTCCAAGCTCAGCACTTCAGAAAAGCGGCAGGTGACCAAGCAGGGGACGCAAAATCCAGAGGCCTACGAGTTATATTTGAAGGGACGTTACGCGTGGAATAAACGGACTCCTTCGGGCAATGCCGACGCAGTCTCCTATTTCAATCAAGCCATCGCCAAAGACCCCGGTTACGCTTTGGCGTATTCAGGTCTGGCCGACGCCTATTCCACGTCAACTCTCTTTGGTGGTGCACCGAGCGATTACATTCCCATGTCGAACGCCGCCGCCCGCAAGGCGCTGGCGTTGGACGCGACCTTGCCCCATCCACATGCTGTTCTGGGCCACAACGAGATGGAGTACGATTGGGATTTTTCCGGAGGAGAGGCTGAGTTCAAGAAGGCTTTCGAACTTGACGCCAATGACGCCACGGCACATCAATGGTACGCATACGATATTGGAGCGATTGGAGGCAGGGAGCAGGAAGCTTTTGCTGAAGCCAATCGTGCCCACCAGCTCGACCCGCTGTCACCGATCATCAGCATGGACGTCGGAGTCGCTCATCTCGCGGCACAACAGTACGACGAGGCCATTGCCGTCTGCAAGAAGGTTGCTAATGAGAACCCGACATTCGGCTCGGCGCACCGTTGCTTAGCCAATGGGTATTGGGGAAAGCACATGTACCCGCAGGTCATTGAAGAATGGAAGACCTTCGGGCAGCTTTCCGGCGACCAGAGCGAATCTGAATTTGCTCTTGCCCTGGAGCAAGGATTCCATTCAGCGGGCTGGAAGGGCGCACTCACCAAAGGCATTGAAACGTTGAAAGCGCGACGTAAGACTGGTTACTCGTCTGCGTACGACATTGCTGAGCTTTACGCCGAATTGGGAGACAAAGAGCAAGCCTTCCAGTGGCTCAACACCGCTTTTCAGGAGCGCGACGGAGACCTATTGGAGTTGAAGACTGACTCCCAACTCGATCCTCTGCGTTCTGATCCCCGATTTGCTGAGCTGGTGCGGAAGGTTGGGCTGCCGCAGTAGCCAAATACATCCGTGCTTTCTTCGCCCTCTGGAAAGACGCCGACCCCGACATCCCCATCCTGAAAGAAGCCAAAGCAGATTACCCGAAGCTTAAATAATCCAAAGGGAACTTGGCGGAGCAGGCTCTGCCAGCCCACCATGCTGTCAGTGGACGATTGGTCGGATAATCGAACAAGTCAGCCGGCAGGCTTTCATTTTTGAAGCCGATTGAAAGCCCCTCAGACGAAACTCAGGCAGCTCTTCGGCAAGAAGTCATTTTATAACTGCGACTTAGCGGTGCACCTATATTTCACCATTAAATTATTCACAGTGCATTGCAGTTTTTTAGGCGTGGCGCAAAAGTGAGGATAACTCGACCGCGACTCGATTACGGTTGTCGCCGAGCGAATGAGAAGAAAAAGGAGAAAGTCCATGAAAAAGCAAATTCTCGCAGTTGCCGGCGCGCTAGTTTTTACCGCGCTTATGCCAGCGCAGAGCCACGCGCAGCAGGTCACGCAGGCTAAGATTCCGTTTGCATTTCAAGTTGGGAACATGATGTTGCCAGCCGGCGAATATCAGGTCCGGCCAGCGCTTCCGAATACCAAGGTAGTGGAGCTGATTCAACGCACTGATTGGTCTGCCTCGACGTTCGTCACTACGAACGCCGTCGAAGCCAAGGAAAACAATGCTCAACCGAAACTGATCTTCCACTGCTACTCCCAAGAGTGTTTTCTGTCGGAGATTTGGACCGGAAGCGGTCGGGGACGGAAACTCGCGGAGTCGTCTCGCGAGAAAGAACTATCGCGCGCCAAAGCGGAAAATGAACTCGCCGTGATTACTCTACCGCTGACTGTCACTCCGTGATGATCGCAAGGTGCGGCTGTTATCGCTTCTTGACTCGGAGTGAGTTGGCAAAACCAAAACTAAACTTCAACCGCAGGTAGACGGGAGGCCGAAATAATGCGATCGGGCCTCCCGTTTGCTTTTTCGAAGTTTCAAGCGCGTAACTCCTCAACAGTCGGATTACCGGACAATTGTTAAAACGACTAGCTGCGAGGCAGCCACCGGCGCACCGAGCGGCAATAGGCGTCGTACGGGGAGCCAAATGTGGCGCGGAGATGCGGCTCTTCGTAGAAGATGACAAAGAGATGCGCGAGTAGAAGCCATGGCAGAGCGAAGAGCAGAATGGTTGGCGACCGTTCGTACAGGCCGAAGCCAGCGAGCACGAGAAACCCACCGATATACATCGGATTGCGCACGAACTGGTACGGACCAGCGGCTACAAATTTACGCGGTGGGTCCATTGGCGCAGGCGTGCCTTCGCCACGGCTCACGAATGTGGCTATGCAGGCGAAGGCGAGAGTTCCACCAGCAACCATCAGTGCGATGCCCAAAGCGGGCGTCCAGCCGGGAAAGGCAAAGCCGACACTCGTGTCGTAGCGGCGGTGCAGGCTTAGTGCGACCCAGCCCCATAGAAAAATAAACCCGGTGCTGAATAATGCGGCGCGAAGTGCGATGAAGAAGGTTTTCACGGCTTGGTCTTTCCAGAAACCAAAGGGCACTCCGTTCAGTTCTCGAGTTTCATGCTGGGTTTCTGATTGATACTATTTGTAGGTGTAGCCGTTGTTAAATTCTTTCTTGTGCTTAGAGGATGTCCGAGTTTTAGTTGATTGCAGCGACTCTCGATGTTCGGCACTGTAAGCCTTGGCTTTGGGCAATTGCCATCATTTACGCGGTGGTTGTCCTCTATTTCCGTTAGTCTGACCCGCTACCACATTTTCACAGGTGCGCGAGATTTCCAAAGATTTTCACGGAATTGGGTACGGTGGGACGTCGACAGGCGTCCCTAAAAAAGCTCAAACCGTAGCTATGCCCCAATCGTATTCTTCATCTTGGAAAGAACCTTACCTTGCTGTGCTGAAGGAGGCTGACAAAGAGAAATTAACTGGGCTGCTTTACGCCACAGAGCTAGCGATGTTTCTTCGTGCACAGCAGCTAGCGCAATGTGCGGACGGTCACAAAGAGCTAATCGAGATTGCGATAGCGAGTGAGAATTTACTAGCCCTCAAGACTGTGATACTTAGCTGGCCTCCCCGTTTAGCTATGTGGTACCCCACCCCGGCAACCAGTTATCCGTTTACGAGAATAATTGAACATGACACTGAAAGGCAGCCGTCGCCGAGCAACTACCTCTCTTTACCTAATCGAAAGCCGCGAAGCCGAGCAGAAGTTGGCAGAGGCGAGAAAGAAAAAGAAGACGCCGGAAAGGAAACCCGCGAAGGTCCGTAAACGCAATGCCTGCTTTTCATCCCCCGAAACCTACATAACTGCATTTATCCCACAGGATTTTAGAAATTCAGAATTTTTTCCGAGCGGGAATGGACATAGAATGCAGCCCATGCCCACCTTCAAGAAGGTTGAACGAGCCAAGGTCATCCTCCAAGACGGACAAGAACTGCACCTAAAGAAGAGTGCGAAATGTGGAGCAGAATTCTACGGGGATGTAAAGCAGACCAAATGTGAAGACTGCCGTAAACGGAGAAAAAAGTGAGAACGTCAATCCTTTTGGCGGCTTTGGTGCTCTTGTTTTCGGTCGCAAGTCCCACTCAGGAAGTGGAACACGCTCCAACCGCAGCGCAATGCCAAGCAGACCAAGCCGTTTGGTTTTCAAGGTTGCAAGAACATGCCTCGGATTGCCACAGACAACAGATGGGACACAGTTCTGCGGTGATGACGGCTCGCTACACGGGAGAAATTCCACTCGAACAAGTCCGGGCTGCATTTTCCAATATGTGTCCGCAACCGGGACCAATGGAAAACATGGAAACGAAGCAGCCGCCTAACTCTCGTAGAATCTGGAGCGGGAGAAGGGAATCGAACCCTCACCTATAGCTTGGGAAGCTATCGTTCTACCACTGAACTACTCCCGCTTCTATAACTTACGGATTTACTCTCACCAAACTCTCACCGCGCGACAAGCGCCGCACGGCTAGAGGCATGAACTTCTCAACGCGCTGCATAACACTGCACGTCTGCGCCTCGTCAACGATGTTGTACCGTTGAAAGACGCTCGCTGTCCCATGGCCGGAGATTTTCATTGCCTCGACTTGTTGTACTCCCGACAACATCATATTTCTAATCGCGCTGCGGCGCAAGTCGTGAACGATCAAACCTTTGAGACCACATGCAGCAGTCGTCGAGTCCCATTCTTTCCGCAGGTTGGTCGAGTCGAACACCGGGCCTTCCTTTTTCCTCACGGCTTTCAGCATCGCCACTAACACATTGGGAAGCGGGACGATGCGCTGTTCATCGTTTTTGGTTTCGCCCTCCTGCAAAACGATAAGCGCTTTTTTTAGATCGACGGCAGACCATTGCACCTCTCGTGCTTCGCCGACGCGCACACCACAATAAAATAGAAACGTAATGAGCGGGCGCAAGTGACGCGGGAGTTTATTGACAAGCCTTTGAAAATCTTTCGGTTTGAGAAAACCTTTTCGCGCTGGCGGCGGTTTCAATAGCTCGACGTGTAGAACGGTTTGCAGTCGGCCTTCCCTGTGAGCAATCGAAAACATTCTACGTAGCAATGACAGCGAATTATTTATGCACGCATTTCCCACCCCGTCGTTCTGGCGCTTGCGGATAAACCCGCGTACTGCCTCGGCGTCGATAGTGGATGCCTTCTTCCCTTTGAAGTAATCGTTGAGAGCGCCGAGCGGGAAGAGGGACTCCGTGCCGTCAGCAAATACTCGCAGACTCTTATTGCCTTTGACGTGGTAGGAATCTAGCGGGGCATCGCGCAGATGATCGTAAGTAACGTTTTTCGTTTCCCTACGGGAAATGGTCCTAGAGACCACGAGCATCGCGAATCGCGCTCCGTTGCGTGTCACAGCTAACGAATGGAAAACAAGAGAGTAATGGAGTGGACCATCATGTGATTTGTTCTCGAGGTCATCGAAAAGCGGCTGCCGGTTTCCTTTTGTGTGCAAGTTTTGGGTACTTTGATCGGTGAAGAGGGGGCTAGGGTTACGGCTGGCGCCCGTTAACTACTACACATTAAGGAGATACGACTCGCCTCGTATCGAGCTCAAAGTTCCAAATTGGTACATCAATTGCGAGGGAAATGACAAGGTTCCCCGGGCCATACACTCAAAATCCTGTGCTGAAGAGAGGCTCGTATGAAATTAAGAGCCGTTTGCCTTCTCGGGTTCTTAGTATCGCTGGCGCTTCTCCCGTCACCACTGCTGGCCGGAAGCATCCCTGGTGTGAGCTTCACCGGCGTGACTGAAAATTTCAGCAATGGATCATTTAGCTTGGGGTATCAGTTCTCGACCAACACGGCGATTAATGTAACAGCGCTCGGGTTCTACGATGCCACGCTAACCGGCGGCGACGTTGGCTTGGGCAACTGCGATGGGTGCGGCAAAGTAGGCATCTATAATTCGTCCGGCACTTTGCTGGTTTCTGGCACGGCCACCACCTCCGGCACGCTGATAGGCGATTTCTACTACGTTACCGTTCCTACGACCAATCTAGCTGCTGGCCAGACATACTATGTGGTAGCAGAAACAGGCAACGCCGACTATACGTGGTTCACGACAGGATTTTCAGTCAACCCGAACATCAACTTCATCCAAGATGCCTGGGTAAACGGTAGCAGCTTGACCTTCCCAACCAATAGTGACGGATTCACCGCTTCGGAGGGAGGAGGCATTTTCGGCGCCAATTTTGAAGAGGGGGGTGCCGTCAGTGCCACACCGGAACCGTCCAGCATTCTCCTGCTAGGCAGCAGCCTGTTGATGGCAATGGGCGCGCTAAAGCGTAAGGTCCTGTCCTAAACTTCGAGTCGGCGAGATTCTGACACACTTCAGGATATCGCCTTTCTCCGAACGGGCATCTCAACCAGACCACTTCTCATTACGCCGCTAATAAGATTCCCACCTATTCAGGTCTTCGTCTAGAAGCTACTAGAAGACGTATCCCGCTAAGTCATTGCCGGGTACGGGCTTACCTTTACTATGACCGCGAGTCGACAGAGCGTGCGCACCTCAATTCGTAAAATATCACTATCAGGAGTTCGGTAAGCGTCCGATTCCCACCGTGTTTACAGACTGTGAGTGATTCACGATGATGGTTTTGCGGACACACGGGTTCGTGTCCACAAGGAGGAATCGTGGACACACCGGATCAAGCGCCGCAGGTCCAAGCGCTCAAGAAGCGGCGCCGAACGATTCAAGAGCGGCGTGAGATCGTGGAAGAGACGCTGTTGCCAGGCACCTCGGTATCGAGAGTGGCACGACGACATGATGTGAATGCGAACCAGCTGTTCTATTGGCGGAAACTCTACCGCGAAGGCCGGTTGGGGAGTGGGGCGGCCACGCCGCTGCTACCCGTAAAGGTCTCCGAGGGGCAGCCTGCAGAAGCAGCCGACCGCCCGGCTCTACGGTCGGGAACGATGGAAATCCAAGTATCGAAAGGAACGATCCGTATTGCGGGGTCGGTAGATGTCATAGCGCTGCGTACAGTGCTGGAGTGTTTGGCGCGATGATCGGTCTGCCAGTGGGAACACGGATTTGGATCGCCGCAGGAGTGACCGACCTGCGGCGAGGTTTCACGGGACTGAGTGGGATGGTGCAAACGGTGTTGCGCGAGAGTCCGTTTTCCGGTCATGTGTTTTTGTTTCGAGGGCGGCGGGGCGATCTGATTAAGATGTTGTGGTTCGATGGTGACGGACTATGTCTGTTTGCGAAGAGACTGGAGCGCGGAAGATTTCTCTGGCCGCAAGCGACGAGTGGAACGATTTCGTTGACACCGGCGCAGCTCTCGATGTTGCTCGAGGGCATCGATTGGAGACGTCCGATACGCAGCTACG
The DNA here is from genome assembly GCA_963714785.1 of uncultured Acidobacteriota bacterium. Lineage (GTDB taxonomy): Bacteria > Acidobacteriota > Terriglobia > Acidiferrales > UBA7541 > Palsa-295. Next base: position 228,394 of record CAVQQE010000006.1, on the reverse strand, counting down.
ATCCGCAGATGGCGGTGTGAAAGAAAAATATTTTGCTGTTTTCTGGTGCGTATTCATCATGCTGTAAAAAAAGTGCGATATAGTTTGCGGCAATGAGCCATGCGAATCGCGTTCTACCCAATCTGGAAGGCTGGGATCCAACCGAACTCAAAGCCCTGATCGTCTCGCAGCATGAACTGATCATGTCTCGCGACAGCGAGATTGAGCAGTTGAAATTGTTGATCGCCAAGCTGCGCCGCATGCAGTTCGGGCGTTCCTCGGAAAAGCTGGATCGGCAGATCGAGCAACTGGAGCTGCGGCTGGAAGCTCTGCAAATGAACGATGCCGCGACGGTTGCAACTATGCCGGAACCGATCGCCAACGCGGAACCGGTTACTCGATCGGCGCGACGTCCGCTGCCGGCGCACCTACCTCGGGAAGTACGGACCCACCTGCCGAAGCAGAAAGCGTGTCCGGACTGTGGTGGTGAACTGCACAAGTTGGGGGAAGACGTTTCCGAAGTGCTGGAGCGCATACCGTCGCGGTTTGCAGTGATCCGGCACGTGCGGATCAAGCTGGCTTGTGCATGCTGCGATCGCATCGTGCAAGCGGCGGCGCCGAGCCGGCCGATCGAGCGTTGTGTGGCTGGGCCGGGACTTCTGGCGCATGTGCTGGTCTCGAAATACGGCGACCACCTGCCGTTATATCGCCAGTCAGAAATCTACGCACGGGAAGGAGTGGAGCTGGATCGCTCGACGCTGGCGGACTGGGTGGGAGGAACGAGCCGGCTGCTCGAACCGCTGGTGGAAGCGTTGCGACGTCACGTGATGAGCGCCCAAAAGCTGCATGCCGACGACACGCCCGTTCCGGTGTTGGCGTCCGGTCAGGGGAAGACGAAAACCGGACGGCTGTGGACCTATGTACGAGACGATCGGCCCGCGGGGGAGGTGACACCACCGGCCGTGTGGTTCGCCTATTCCCCGGATCGCAAGGGAGAACATCCCCGAGCGCACTTGAGCCAATTTACGGGGACGCTCCAGGCCGATGGTTACGCAGGGTTCGATCAGATCTACCAGCAGGGGCGCATACAAGAAGCGGCCTGTTGGGCGCATGTGCGCAGGAAGTTTTACGATCTAGTGGAGGCGCACAAATCTGCGGTGGCAGCGGAAGCGTTGGAACGGATCGGAGCCTTGTATGTGATCGAGAAAGAGATCCACGGGCGCTCGGCTGAAGAACATCGCGAGATCCGCGACCAACGAAGTCGGCCGTTGCTGGGATCACTGAAACAATGGCTGGAAGAAACCTTGGATAAGCTCTCGAGAAAATCGGACACGGCGGTAGCCGTTCGTTACGCCCTGGGGAGATGGGAAGCATTGATGCGCTACTGCGACGATGGTCACTTGGAGATCGACAATAATGCGGCAGAACGATCGTTGCGTGCGGTCGCTCTCGGCAGAAAAAACTACTTGTTCGCGGGTTCGGACCGAGGGGGTGAGAGCGCCGCGGCGATCTACAGCCTGATCGGTACGGCCAAACTAAACGGGATCGACCCGGAGGGCTACCTTCGGAACCTCCTGTCGTTCATCGCAGAGCACCCGATCAACCGCATTGAAGAACTACTTCCGTGGAATCTCGCCACTGACCTCGCCAAAGACTCTCGTCACGCAGCGTAACCAATACCGCCGTTAGTCAATACGGTCGTGCGACGACGCTTACGAAGTTCGCAACCATTTTCGCAAAGGCGCGAGGCGCGAGTGATGACTATCTATGTGTAAAATGTGACAACTACGCGCACAAAACTTTCTAAATTTGTTGCATTTTTTCTCGTTCACGAAATATTTCAAAGTTTCGCGCTACAACTTTGCAAACTGCGAATGCGGCCACGCGCAGCCACGATGTCGCGCCTCGCGACTAGTACATTTTGATAATCACATTCGGTGTGGTATATGCAAGACGGAGAGGAACCCGCGCGGTTGGCAACAAAGTAAATTCCATGACTGAATGGTTCGACGCAAAATTCAAAAGCCAAGTCGTGATGCTTCTTACCAATGCCGAATCAGGCTGATGGTGCTGTCCGGGCTGCAACGCACAATTTGTTTCATCCGGAAAGGGTCTTGGGTGTACAAGGGTGCCCATTAGGGGGGCTGTTCCGGAGATGATATCTCGCATGAGTTTCTTGACACTACTTGCGGCAGCGGCCTTATCCTCGCGAGGGGGTACCGCCGCTGGCGGTAGCGAGATCTTTCATGTCGCGATCTTCCGCTTTGCGAAGGAGCACGTCAATGACGCCATCGCGGCGTTTCGCGCGCTCGCGTCGGCGTCTCGGAAAGATTCAGGAAACCTCCGTTACGACATCTACCGCGGTATTGATGACGATCTGGAGTTCTATGTCGCCGAGCATTGGGCTTCACCGGCGGCTCTCGCCGCGCACGAACGTACTGAGGCATTCATCAATCTCGGTCAGGGTGTGCTGGTGAAATACGCGACGCTTCACGATACGGTGACGGCGCGCGCCTTTGACGTTGGTTAGGCCGCCTCACCGAGATTTTAAACATCGGGTTTTGACTGAATGGTTCCCGTTGTCTCGGATTACGGACTTTCCGTCACTGGAAAAAAGATTTCGAAGCCCGATGCGCGGAACACCTAAGAAAACAACGCGAGATTAGAAAAGTTTTTACTCACGTACTTGCTGATCTTCGTACATTTGTATCTGGTAGCGGAATAATTTTCGAGCAAACGCGAATCGCGAGACAGGAAACGAATTCGTCCTGGGATTCGCCTTACAAAACCGGAGCGTCGGGTCGAGAGCCTGGCGCTTTCGTAATAAAGATCTTTCGCGGAGAAGTACTAGCCCGGAACATGTCCGATTATCCGTGTCGGCTCAAACGGTCGATGCAACACCACCTAAGCTAGTGGTCCGGCAATGCTTCCCACTAGAGAATGACTCTGTTTAGTTTTGCTCGGCCTGACCCTAGCCAGGAGCGTGTTTCGGCTGAATCAACCCTCGCGAACGGTCTTTAGCCGCTGAAGGCCCTCCGGGTGGGTTTCGAGTTAGTGTTGCGTCGACCCATTGAGAGCACCCGACGAATCAGGCAAGTGAAATTCAGGAGCCCGAGATGAAACGGTACGAAAGCACACTGCGAACAAGTGGGGAGCGTTCGAAAATCTAAATGATACATTCGTGGCCATTGACGTGGCTCCGGAACGCGGATACAGTTCCGCTCATCTGGCGGCAGTTCCCAGCCAAAATCTCGAAGAGGAGATACGAAAATGAAACGCTACCCTGCAATGTTGCCGATAATCCTCGCAACGTCATTCGTACTTTTTATAGCAACGTCGTCCGCTCAGGCTCAAAAAGTGGCCGGGCCTAACCGGCCCGCAGCGGTACCGGAGGGGTTTGTGATCACGCCATTCGGCTACTTCCATCCTTCTTGTGTGAACGAGGTGGCTAGCGGAGATACAGTCCTGGCAGATGGGCGCGTCCAACATGCGGATAGCAAAGTCGACGCGGAGGCTCCGGTTTGTGGCTATCCGCACTACACAGCTTCGGGAGAAATCGTAGCCGCCGGACCAAATCCGCCAACTATCGTCCATAGCTGGATTGAGTCTGGAAACGCCATCAACACCACTTCTCAGTTCGGTGAGCTTACTGCAAATTGGATCGTGCCTCCGGCTCCGACCACCGATGATGGCCAGACCGTGTTTCTCTTCCCTGGCATGGAAGATTATGCTCTCGACGAGTCCATCATTCAGCCCGTTCTCGGCTGGAATGCTGGTTTTTTTGGGACAAACTGGAGCATCGCCAGCTGGAATTGCTGCCCGAATGGGACTACAAACTACAGCACACCCGTGAAGGTCAATCCAAGCGACATCATCTTTGGCACCATTATATCCAACGGAAGCGCGGAAACGACCACCTGGAACATCACCACCGAAGATACAACTACCGGTAAAAGCACGACGCTGAGAAAAACTCCGAGTCAAGGCCAAACCTTCACGTGGGCACAAGGCGGCGCGCTGGAGGTCTACGGGATCGTTCGATGCAAAGATTACCCGCCAAACAATTCGACCGCGTTCTACAATCTCGAGCTACGTGACGACAACTTCAACATTTACTATGATCCAGGATGGATCCTTTTCAATTACTCGGGTGGCCTTACGCCCCAATGCAATTATGGTGGGACAATGGCCAAAACGAAGGTGATGCTCCACTACTAAATTCGGTGCGAAGAGACGCCTCGTAGGCCCGCACTTGGCTCCGTATGAGCTCTCGAAACCATTTCCCGCGAGACATTCTCAACTCCGGATCAACGCGCTAGCCGGACAAGTCTCCAGTACGTGACTTTTCCGGTTATCCGACGCGATATAAAAGGGCGCCCCTTTAGAGTAGGTTTTGAGTGTATGGCTCGAACGCACTACAGAAAGGAGCGCCCTTTATGGATAGCGTGAAGTATATCGGGATGGATGCAGGTCAGGAATTGGGGCCGCGCTCGCGCTAGTCGTTCGGAACCAGGTAACCCTGAATCCAGGCAGTTCCGTACTCAAAAAAGGCAACGTTGTCGTAAATCGTCACCCCCGAGCCGACACGGATACCTGTCGCATAATGTTCGTGAGTGTAAGACCTTCCATTTTTATCAGCGATGACGAAACTCGTGGCAAAGCCGCCGCCGCTGGTATTATAAAGAGTACCCGCACTCAGAGTTCCTGCCTGAGCGCCATCGTAAGCGAAACCATACCATTGCCAGTCGGTCACGATAAGCGTTTTACCTGAAGGGACCACGTATGCGGGAGTAGACGTCGAATACTGTCCTTCGGGAGTGACCGGAACGCAGTATTCGTAGCCGTCTTCGCAGTATAACGAGACCAGTGCGCCCTGGTTCTGGCCAACGTGGGTAGTGTTGCCGGGAACAATTTGCACCAGCGTCGCCGCGACGGCGCGTGCCCGGTTGGGTGCGACAAACTCTACGATTACCGCGAGGACAACCAAAGCGCTCAAAACTCCCAGAGCCTGTTTCAACATTCTCATCTGTTTTCTCCTTCAGTGACTCCTATTTGACATGCTGTCTTGATTAAAACTTAGGCTCGAAACGGAGTTACCAATGCAACATCGTGTACACCCGATTTGCGCCAAAAAGCAAGACTCCGAAGTGCAGTAACTCACCAAAGTCGAAGACACTACTGAAGTTTGACATTGCTATCGTAGTAGTGCTACAATAAGTAACGTTACATTATGTAGCTCTATTACCGTAGTTACCGAAGGTCTCCAACGGTCGAACCGAAGTTTTTCCAACCGTAAGGAAGTTTTCAATGTTTTCTGTTGTTCGACAGGCATTCGCTCGTCTACATCCGCACTGGTTCATTTGTGCCGGAAAGATCACTTGGACCGATGGCGCGCAGTCAGTCACGTTCCTTCCAGAAACATGCCGTGCTGAATCTAGAATTCCCACTCTTGGGACTTCAGTTCGAATGCGAACAGCGAATGATTTGAAAATCTGAAGGAGAATTCTTCCGTTTAATTCTGTGATTCGTCCGACCTTCTGAACTTTTCCTGGAATGCCAACGTATCAGATGGCAGTGCGACATGGCGTATGAAAGGCCATTCGCAGCAGGCTGTAATGGCCTCCTTTTGGCGAGGTGCGAAATATGGGAACCTTCGGAGATCAACTCAGACAAGTTCTGCGACGGCTGGGACGCGCGCCGCTGTTTACCGCGATCACTCTGATCACCTTGGCAGCGGGAGTGGGCGCGAACACGGTGATCTTCAGCGTGCTGGAAGGGGTGCTGCTGAAACCGCTGCCATATCCGCATCCGGAGAGCCTGGTCGGCGTTTGGCATAAAGCGCCCGGAATTAATATTCCGAATCTGAATATGGCGCCGTCGATTTATTTTATCGACCGCGAACAGAGCACAACTTTCCAGGATATTGGCGCGTACGCGACCGATTCTTTCAGTATCACGGGCGCCGGTGAGCCTGAGCAAGTCTTTGGTCTTGACGTCACCGACGGCACGTTGCCGCTTCTGGGCGTGGTTCCCACGGTGGGACGCTTGTTCAGCCGCGAAGACGACTCGCCGGGCACACCGGAAACCGTGGTGATTTCGTACGGATACTGGCACCAGAAATTTGGAGGCGATCCGGGGGTGATCGGCCGTTCGATCATCGCGGATGGAAAGCCGCGGCAGATTATAGGCGTTTTGCCCAAAGGATTCCATTTTCTCAACGAGAGAGATGCGGCGGTGATTGCGCCGTTTAAATGGGACCGCAGCAAAATGAAGCTCGGCAACTTCAGTTACCGCGCATTGGCGCGCTTGAAACCGGGCGTCACGATAGAGCAAGCCAGCGCGGACGTGGCGCGTCTGCTTCCCATCTCAATTCGGAGTTTTCCGGCGCCAGAAGGATTCGGCGTAAAGCTATTCGAGCAAGCACAAATTGGCCCCAACCTGCGACCGTTGAAGCAGGACGTCGTTGGCGACGTCGGAAACGTGCTGTGGGTTCTGATGGGATCTATCGCCGGAGTGCTGTTAATCGCGTGTGCGAACGTGGCGAACTTGATGCTCGTGCGCGTGGAAGGGCGGCGTCAGGAATTGGCCATTCGCGCCGCACTGGGTGCGGGGCGGCGAAGAATCGCCGGCGAGTTGCTGTTCGAGAGCGTGATACTTGGCCTGTTGGGGAGTTTGCTTGGATTGGCGCTTGCCTATGGAGCATTGCGAATTCTTGTTGCAATCGCGCCAACCGGGATTCCACGCATTCATGAGATCGGCATTGATATTCCGGTTCTCCTGTTTACGTTGGCGATTGCGCTGTTTTCCAGCTTGTTGTTTGGCTCCATTCCAATATTCAAATATGCCGAAACGCGCTTGAATATTGGTCTGCGCGAGGGTGGACGCGCGCTGAGCGCGAGCCGCGAGCAACATCGCGCGCGAAACATCCTGGTAGTAGGGCAAGTGGCTCTAGCGCTGGTCTTGCTGATCTGCTCTGGGCTGATGATTCGCACGTTCCGGGCCTTGATGCATGTACCGCCCGGATTTAGCGGGCCGGATCAGGTGCAAACTTTCCGGTTTTATGTGCCAGAAACTGAAATTCCGGATACCGATCGCGAGCGTTTGGTTCGCATGGAAGAGGAAATTCTGAATAAACTTCGAGCGATTCCAGGGGTGTCGTCGGCAAGTTTCTCGACGGCCATTCCTATGGATGGATACGATTCGAACGATCCAATCTTCGCGCAGGATCGGGCGTATGCCGAAGGCGAGCTGCCGCCATTGCGTCGTTTCAAATGGATATCACCGGGATTCTTTGGGACCTTAGGTACCACGCTGATCGCAGGACGCGATCTCACCTGGTCTGACACCTACCAGAAACTTCCAGTAGCGATCGTTTCTGAGAACTTTGCGCGTGAGTATTGGCACGATGCTAACAACGCGTTGGGCAAACGAATTCGCGTGGCGAGCGTCGACGACTGGCGCGAAATTATTGGCGTCGTCGGCGATGTGTACGACAACGGCGTGAGCGAGACAGCGCCCGCGTTGGTATATTGGCCGATCATGATGAACAACTTTGAAGGTCAAAAAGAAATGATGCGGCGCAGCATTTCTTTCGCCATTCGAAGTCCGCGTGCCGGCTCGGAATCCTTTCTAAAAGAAGTGCGGCAAACGGTGTGGTCGGTGGATGCTAATGTGCCGCTCGCAGAAGTTCACACGCTGGGATATTTCTATACGCAGTCGATGGCGCGCACTTCTTTTACGCTCGTAATGCTCGGCGTGGCGGGAGGCATGGCGCTCTTGCTCGGGATCGTGGGGATTTACGGAGTGATCGCGTATTCCGTTTCGCAGCGCACGCGAGAAATTGGCATTCGCATGGCGCTTGGAGCGCAACAACCGATGCTTATCTCGATGTTCGTCCGGCACGGGTTGCGGCTTGCAGGCATTGGTATTGCTTGCGGACTGGCCGGCGCGTTCGCGGTGATGCGTCTGATGTCGTCGCTGCTGTTTAAGGTGAGCCCGGTCGATCCGATCACGTATGCCGCTGTCACCGCTGGCGTTGTTGTGACAGCTTATCTCGCGTGCTACCTGCCGTCACGCCGCGCCGCCGCGGTGGATCCGGTGGACGCGTTGCGCGCCGAATAAACCTGGCAACTTATCGCAGCTCAGTTCGAACTTAGCGTGCCGAGGCGGCTGCGCTTCGCCATCCTTCGATAGGGGCATCCGAGCGAGCCAGTTTTTCCATCTGCCGAATCACTGCGGAAAAATCCTCATCGGTTTCGTTCGCGGATTCTGCGACGTTGATCTGAAATGCGGCAGCTGTGGCGGGCAAAGGCACCCAAGTGATCGCGGCAGTTTCGAGGATCAAGCGAAAATCCTTATTCATTAAGCGCAATGGAAATTGAGGGCTGAAATCGTTGAGCATCGCTCGTTTGAATTTGCCGACCAAAGCTGGGGGAATCACCGCGGTTTGCGAGAGGACATCGAGCAGCCTGTCACGTTCGAGACCAGCCTTTTGGCCGAATGCGACAGCCTCGGCGACGGCTTGCATGCCGACGCCGAGTATCAGGTTTACGGCGAGCTTCATCGTGGCTCCGGAACCGGTTGGCCCAAGGTAGAAATATTGCCGGGCAAACGCTTGAAAGAGAGGTTCGCAGGCATCGAAGGCTTCCTCTTCGCCGCCGCCGAAGAGCGTTAGGGTTCCTTGTTCAGCGGCTGGCGTGCTGCCCGAGATGGTGACGTCCAAGAAATAGGCCTTGCGCTGCGCGGCTATGCGGTGGAGTTCGCGAGGCGTCTCCGGGCTTACGGTGCTCATTTCGAGGATTATGCAACTTTCACGTACTTGCGAGAACACGCCGTGCGCGCCAGAGTAGGTTCGCGAGACGACTTCGTCATCTGGCAGCGATGAAAGAATAACGTCCGCAGTGGTGCCAATTTCGGAAAGGTTCGCTGCCGGCGAGGCGCCACTTTCGATTAATTTTTCTACTTTTGATCGATCGACGTCGTAGGCTAGGACTTGAAACCCGGCGGTGAGCAAGTGTTGCGCGATACGGCGGCCCATGAGGCCGAGTCCGATGAATCCAACTTTGGTGACGCCTGGTGCGATCGTTTTCATTTTTCTCTCCTCTTGAGATTTTTCCGTGCAATCGTACTGCCGCCCGATCAATCTGGTCAAAGGGCTAATTTCCGCCACGAACCGGAAGGACGATCCTGCCGACTATATGTCCCTGTTCTAGGCGCGCGTGCGCCTTCGCGGCTTGCGCAAGCGGGTATGCGGCGGCAATCGGGACGCGTAGCTTTGCCTGGTTCACCGCGAGGTCGAGTTTGGCGAATTTGCGCCGGCTAATCTCTGCGTCATAAGCAGTGAAACGAATTTTCGGGCGGTGGCGCGGTTCGGGCTCAACTCCGTTAGGATAGGCGACACATCCACCGGGGCGTACGTGTTTTAGGAAGCGTTCGAGCGCGGGACCGCCAGCCAGAGCAAGGACTGCATCGAGTCCGTAGGGTGCGAGTTTGCGAAGCTGAGCGTCGGCGTCTTTGTTTCGCGCATCAATTATTCCGCTTGCGCCAAGGCGCCGAAGAAGTGCAACGGCGTCGCGGCCAGACGCAGTACCAAGGACACGCGCTCCGTGGCGCTTGGCCAATTGAACTGCGAGTGTGCCGACAGCTCCGGACGCGCCGAACACTAAAACTGTTTCGCCGCGGCAAATGTGCAACGCATCGTCAACTCCTTGCAGCGCCGTCAGACCTGTTGTGACAACAGCGCCTGCTTGGCGGAGGTCAAGCCGCTTTGGAACGCGCGCGGCGTGCTGTTCGCTCACCGCTACAAACTCAGCGTAAAAGCCGCCTTTAGGATTCGCGTAGTCGTATGCGTAGGCGCGGTCGCCAACTTTCAGGCGCATGACGCCAGCGCCTCGCGCCACCACGGTCCCTGAGCCATCGGTCCCCGGAACAAGCGGAAATTTCGCGCGACGACCTTGGGGACGCCAGGAGCCCTCCCGGATGGACGCATCCCAAACTCCCACGCCAGCGGTGTGCACGGCAACGAGAACTTCGTTGCGACCCAGTTGCGGAACTGGCAGCGTGTGGAGAGTGAGGACCGCCGGTGGACCGAATCGGTCGATAGCGGCGGCCCTGATCGAAGAGGGGATTGCGGGCTTTCGGGGTTTTGTTGCCGTTCTAGTCGCCATAAATATTCGTCCTCAATTCTCACTCAGATTGCAGCCGAGTTTTATTTTGCCTGAACGGCAGTCTGCATCTCAATCAGCAGCTTCAGTTCCAACGCGGTAAACAGCTCTTCGTCTCAGTTATCTTCATCATGATGAGTAGATTAACGGACGCTTGCGAATCGTTGGCGAGCCGCCGCGAGAAGGATTGCGACGGACTGTCGACAGTTGTCCGACAGAACATTGGGCGCACGGAGGTCGCGCCGGGGACGAGACTTTCGAAATCCTGGAGCGTTGTGCCGCGAGGTCGCGTAGAATAGCCGTTCTCGATATGGACGAACTCGCTCGGATGAACCAGGAAGAAGAGGATAAGGGTGGCGCGCGTAACGCCATTATTCTCGCGATTCTGGTAATTGCGGTTGGAGCATATTGCCTGGCGTTTGGACTGCAGACGCTCATTTGGATTGAGGCGAAGCAATGGGTTTCCGCCAACTCCTGGGTGGGAAACACGCCGCAGCCTTTGACGAATACATCTGCTAGCACTCCAACGGAAGCCCAACAAGCAGTCTCCAATTCAGCGAAAGCCGCGCACGGAAAAACAGCCGCGAAGTCATCAGTGGAGCAGCCGAAAGCTTTCAACTACGAATTCAAAGTTCCCTGGGCTGGGCAATGGAAAATCTCCCCCCTACCGATAGGTGTTGAGCTTCGATACGATTCCGGCCAGGTTGTAGTGTTTTACGATCCCGAGCTGCAAATTGACACAGCGCACGCGTTGAGAACCCCAACTACGCCGGAGTCGCAGCGGCTGGCGAACATCCTGGCGTCGCATCCAATTGAATCAAACTATGCGTTGTATCAGGCCGCCTATGGAGCGTCTCCTGCACAAATCTCGCCGTTGATGAAAGAGCAAGATGCGCTGCGCGACAACCTGCTGTTGTTTTGGAAATTATCGTTCGGCCCCGATTTATATTCGGGAAACGCGGCGGAATTTTATTCCTTCGACTGGGGCAAAAATCGAGGCTTTCAGTTCGGCGACCCATCGAAAGGACAGCCCGTCGCGGTCCGCGTTTTCGACGACAGCGACCATCAATTCCGCTTTATATTCACGCTGGCCGACGGCTCCGGTGGAAAAATCATGCAGGAAGACATCAACATGGCGACGCAGTCCCTTCGGCCTGTCCCCATCATCGAACGCTAGTCAGGAGGTTTCGTCTATTTTCTGCACGCGAATTACATCCGTGCGGGCGTCGAGAGTTCCTATGACGACAACTTTCTTCCCCAAATGTTTGCCGGCTGCTTGCTGATCATCGAGGTGGTACCAGGTATTATTGGCGTCATCACGTAGCACGAAAAGTTGGCCATTTTTGGAGACGATCACACCCTCAAAGTGCTGCGCATTGTCATCAGGGCCGGAGGTCGGTTGACTAGTAGCTACTCTGGCGGTGGATGTCTGCGTCTGGGCCGGCACTCTTCGACTGCTAGCGCATAGCGCGAAGCAAATTATTGTCATGCCTAAAAGCAAGTTTTTCATAGTCCTCTCCAGCGGATGGAAGGACCGGGCTGCTGCAAGTGAGCAATGAGGATGCCAGGTTTACATCTCATTAAGGCAAAAAGGGGTTAGGGTCAGAGGACGACAGGGAAGGAGTGCAATATTTTCAGGACTGTCGGACAAATTTCGTTTTGCGACAATCATAGTACGCTGGTCGTAGTAAATGGATTGCCTTGGTGCTACGCAGAAGCTGCCGCGCTGCCAGAGGCATTCAAAACTTTAGCGTAATAAGCCTCATATTGCGGGATTACGTCGTTCGAACAGTACTTGCTGCGCGCATTGATGCGTGCCTGCTTGCCCATTGCACGGCCGCGATCTGGGCGAGAGAGGATTTCCAGGGCATATTTCGCGCCAGCTTCAAGGTCGTGAGGTGAAATCAGATAGCCGTCCACGCCATGCGTTACTACTTCCGGCAAGCCGCCAACGTTCGAGGCGATGACCGGGACCTCGCAAGCCATGGCTTCCAGCGCGGCCAGGCCAAACGATTCTTCTTCGCTCGGCAACAGAAATAAATCCGCCAAACCTAATTTCTCCTGCACGCGATCCTGCTTGCCGAGAAAAAATACATCTTTAGAGAGGCCCTTCTTGCGAACTAAAAATTCTGCCGATCCGCGATCAGGGCCATCGCCCATCATTACGAGTTTCGCGGGGATTTTTGCGCGGACCCGCGCGAAGATCTCGACGACGTCGGTGATGCGCTTCACCGGGCGGAAGTTCGATAGGTGCATGAGGATAGGCTCGTCATTTTTTGCCCAGCGTTCACGCGCGGATTGATCCGGACATCGCATGTACAGATCGCAGTTGACGAAATTGGGGATGACCTCGATGGGACGTTTAATGTCAAAGTCGTGAATAGTACGGTCTCGAAGATAGTTCGAAATGGCGGTTACACCATCACTCTCCTCGATGGAAAAGCGCGTGATCGGAAGATAGCTGCGGTCGTTGCCAACCAGAGTGATGTCAGTCCCATGGAGTGTGGTGATGAATGGCAGCCGCTTGCGTTGCGACATCATACGAGCCAGAAGGGCGCTTACGGAGTGGGGAATCGCGTAATGAACATGCAGCAGGTCTAGCGAGGCTTCCTCCGCTACTTCATACATTCTGGTGGCAAGGGCCAGAGTGTAAGGCGGGTGATCGAAGAGCGGGTAGGATGTGACTTCCACTTCATGGAAATAGATCCGCTCGTGCGCTTCGCTTAATCGAATGGGCATGGCGTAACTGATGAAATGGATTTCGTGGCCGCGTGCGGCAAGCTCAATGCCCAGCTCTGTAGCTACGACTCCAGAGCCGCCGTAGGTTGGATAGCATGTGATTCCGATTTTCATAAGCGCTCGTTTGACTGTAGCAGTCCCTTGTCGCGTCGAGCAAGCCATGGGTCCGCTTGCACCAGCAGGTTGGCGAATGCTAGATTCAGCCGGCCGTTCTGGGATTAGACGAGAAACGAGGGCCGGCGATGCCAAGACTTTCGGGAAAAACGGCGTTTATTACAGGCGGGGGAACCGGGATCGGTAGGGCTTGTGCGTTGGCATTTGCGTCGGAGGGGGCGCAAGTAGCCATTGCAGGTCGCAGGAGAGAGCCTCTGGATGGGGTCGCAAAAGAGATTCAGGCAGCCGGCGGCCGAGCTTTAGCAATCGAGTGCGACGTGGTCGATGGCAAAGCAGTCCAAAGCGCGATCGCGACTGTTGCGCGCCAGTTTAATGGGCTTCATATTGTTGTGAATAACGCTGGGGCAATTGTAGTGGGCAGCGTTGAAGAGACGTCCGACAACGATTGGAATCTTGTGATAGCCACGAATTTGACCGGGACGTTTATTGTGTCGCGAGCGGCGATTCCAGCGCTCAGGCAAGCGGGTGGGGGATCGATCGTCAACATTGGCTCGTATTTGGGGATCGCTGGCCGTCGGCAGCGAGCTGCCTATTGTGCGGCGAAGGCTGGAGTAATGGGTCTGACTCGGGCGATGGCACTCGACCACGCGCAGGACAAGATTCGGGTCAATTGTATCTGCCCAGCAATGATCGAGACAGAGATGGCCACTCAGTCTCTTTCCAAGGCTGCCGATCCGGAAGCGGCGCGAAAACAGCGCATCGCAGAAATCCCGTTGGGCCGGCTGGGTAAACCGGAAGACGTTGCGCTGATGGCGGTGTATCTTGCGTCCGAGGAGTCTTCGTGGGTTACTGGCGTTTCGCTGCCCCTGGACGGGGGACAAACAGCCTACTGACATGGCGCGAAAGTCCAAATCGATCGAATACCTGAAGGAGAAAGAACTGCGCGAACGCGTGCGCACAACCAATACGGCGAGACAATTCGGATTCGTGGTCCAACACGCTGAGCGGGGAAAAGTAACCATGCGCATGCCGGTGAATGCGCGGCACAAACAGATTCACGGCGTGGTTCATGGCGGAGTGCTTGCGGCTCTGGCAGATACTGCGGGGGGACTGGCGACCTATATGGCTTGTCCGCTTGGGACGCGCGTAGCTACGGTGGAGATGAAGATAAATTTCCTGGATGCGGTTGAAGCGGGGAGTATCACTGCCGAAGCGGAGGTGGTGCGGCTAGGACGGCACATTGCCGTCACTGATTGCGATTTGCGAGACGATTCAGGCAGGCTGGTGGCCAAGGCGCTGATGACTTTTTTCGTAGGGCCGTTTAGAAAGAACCGCAAGAAACGGCGCTCCTAGGTGAGTGACAATCTATCCCTTAGCCTTACCCGCCAATCACAACTTACCTTCTATGGTTACTGGCCGTTGGTCCCGCCTTGGGCCGCTTCGTCGCCGTCCTTATAAAGATATTTGATGCAGTGCTTGTAAAGAAGAAGGTTTGGGCTACCGAAACGCGTCAGCTTGATACAGTCGCGATCGTACCATTCCACTGTGCCGCGCAAGATCTCGCCATCGGTGAGAACCACGGCAACCGGTGTGCGCGATTGCATTTGCTTCACGAAGTAGAAATTCTCCGCGTGGGTTTGCTCGGGAGGCGCAGGTTTCTTGCGCGCCGGCACCTGTTGGGGCATGGCTTGGACCGGTCGAGGGGCTGCGAACTGGTCTTTCACATCCGTGAGAGTTGGACGGAAAAGCTTGCGATTTACCATATAAATGCTCCTTGCAGATAACTGCGCTTGTAGATTCTAATTGTTGGACTGTAGGAGAAGTGATTCGGTTGCAGGATTTTGAAAAATAATCAAAATCCCTGGTCCCGGCCTAGCGAATCGCGAGGGAAGCAATGAGCGCATCGAGGCCCAATTGGTGGCCTACGTTGCGTCGCAAGCGGCTATCCAGCCGGTCGAGACCTTGCGTAGCCTTCAAGACCCATTCGAAATTTATTTTCTTACCGAGGGCCTCTAATTCAGGCCTTAGATCTGGATTCCGAGACGGGCTGTGTTTCTGACCTTGGGAAAATTCCAGCAGGTCCGTGAGGAGACTATAGAACAGCTCTAAAATATTTTCAAAGGATTCCTTTTCGCGTTTGGCGAGCTGGGCGGTCGCCGCAAAAATCTCTCCGGACCGTTGGCCGGTGATGGCTTGCGCCAGCAAATCCAAAACGCTTTTGCGCAGACGCTTTGATTCTTCCAAATCGAGCGAAAGCGCCATTCCGGGGCTGCCGCAGGAGAGTTGTGCAAGCAATTTGCGCTCCGACGGCTTCACGTCGGTATGCTCCTTCAAGAACGCCTCCATCTGCTCCTCGCGAACCGGCGCGAAATGGAATTGCAGGCAGCGCGAACGAATGGTGGGCAGCAAAGAGTCCGGGGTAGGCGCCAGAAGAATCAGGGTGGCGCATTCAGGTGGCTCTTCCAGAATTTTCAGGAACACGTCGGCGTCGGTCCAGCGCATGGTGTCCGCGCCGTCCATAATGAAAACGCGCCTGCGGCCTTGCGGTCTGAAATAGGCGGCGCGCTGAACGGCACGCAATTGTCCAACGCGAATCATGGGTCGCGCGACTGGCGTGCGCAGCCGAACGGGATCGGGCACGATCAGCCAAACGTCCGGGTGCGTCTCGATCAGCAATGGCGTGCGCTCGACTGCCGCGGCGTCGGCACTCTCGCCGCGCTCGGCGAGTCCCAGTTCGATCAGAGGCGCGGGATCGGCAAGCCGCGCAATTTTCTGGCAGGAGTCGCATTCACCGCAGAAGTCGTCTTTCAGGCGTTCGCAGTTGGCGGCTTGGGCGAACATATGCGCCAGCGTGTATTTTCCGATTCCGCGCGGGCCGGTAAAGAGAAGTGAGTTCGGGACGCGTTTACGGCGTAACATTCCGCGCAGTGCGCTGACGATGCGTTCGTTGCCGAGAAATTCGTCAAAACCCATAAATTATTTTTCCAGCTGCTGAGATGTTGCAATGCGCGCGTCTACTTCCGCAAGAATCTCTTGATGGATCTTCTGCGGAGAGCGAAGCGCGCCGGCGGCGCTATCGTAACACTCGATTTTATGCCAGTAAGGCTCACGCGCGAGCTGGTCGTAAACGTCCGAGGCCGCCTGCAAATGCGCAATATTTGATTCCTGGATGTCGCGCTGGAGTTTGGTGTAGTCGCGTGCGGCCTTTTCGCCGACCAAACGATGGGCTGTCGCTGGTGGAACGTGCAGATAAATTACGAGGTCTTCTGCGGGTAGCGCGTACACTTGATATTCAAGCTGCTTCAGCCACTGCAGAAACTCGGCGCGCTTTTCGCGGGGTACTCGTGCGCCTTGATGCGCCAGATTCGATCCGATATAGCGGTCCGCCAGCAGAATTTTTCCGCAAGCTAGAGACGATTCGATGCTTGGCTTCGCTTCCAGGCGATCACCAGCGTAAAGTAGGGCGGAGAAATGCGCGTCAACGGATTCGAGCGATCCGAATTCTCCATTTAAGTAGCGAGCCACGAGCTTACCGAAAAATCCATCGTAACGTGGGAAGCTGATTTGCGCGAAAGGTACGCCGCGCGATGCAAGCGCCTGCGCAAGCATGTCGAGCTGCGTATGTTTGCCGGAGCCGTCAATTCCTTCGAGAACGACAAATGTTCCGCGGGCAGGCATCAGATTTGTCGACCAGTTTAGCACAGGCTTATGCGAACGATTTGTTTAGCGGAAGTTGAGTGGGCCACGCATATTTGTGAATTCCTCCCGCTCAATGTACATCAGCGTGGATAGTAACACTGCGTGCCACAAAATTAATTTTCGTTCTCGAGATTGGGCTCCGGCATGGCTAAGCTGACGTTTCTGCTCTCGCTTCCCACCGACGACAACGATTATCAGCAGGAACAAGCTGTCGCAGCTTATGAAGCCGCAAAACGGCTAGGCGTCTCGTTGCAAATAGTCCATGCAGACAACAAAGCAGAGCGATCAAATTCTTCAGACCGTTCAATCCGATGAGGAAAAGCGTCCGAACGCTATCCTTTTCGAGTCACTAGGATTTACTTCGTTGCCTCAGCGGAGCTTCGTCGCACGGGCCGCGCGCCTGTCTTTTCGGTAAGCTCGGACTTCCTCGGAATTGGCCGAATTCAAGGCCTGCAATTCGCCGCACTTCTGCCGCACGGTGGGTCGGTTCTCTATATTCAAGGACCATCGGAAAATTCTGCGGCGAAAGAGCGAACGCGGGGGACGCAAGAGACCGAGCCCACCAACATAAAAATCAATTTGTCGAAAGGCCCGGGGGACCGAGGAGAGCGCGTATAAAGCGGTCAGCTCCTGGATGCGTCTGTCGACTTCCGGCTGCAACTCGTGGATTTAGTGGGTGCACAAGTTGATTCAATGGCGATGGGCGCGCGACGAGCGATGACTGAACAACCCGATGAAGCGCTGCGCAAAAGATGGCTTGGTGTCCCGTTTACCAGATGCGATGGGCTTGTGAATACCGGGCAAAATATGTGCGAGATGGTCAACTTGCCGCTACCGTGGTCGTTCCGCCAAACAGCAAACTTGTTTTCGAGATGTTGGTCGCCGCCAGGCGTGACGGAAAGACTCCGCCGGAGCAAGTTTTAACTGTACCCACCTCTTTTCCTTCTATCGAAAAACTAATCCGCTCGCAGCGAGACAACAAGGGCCGCGATTCCTGAGTAGGAAAGGCCGCCCGCGTATCTTGCACGCGCCACTCGGTGGCTGGTTGCTTTCCTACGGCTGGAAGTGAAATGGAGTTTTGGCGTGGTAGAATCGCGCGGTGACGGCGACGGAAAAGTCTGCAATTGCTGCGAACCTTGAGCGCATCAAAGAACGCATCAAGCTAGCGACAGGACGCGCGGGAAGACGCACCGAAGATGTGACGATCGTTGCGGTGTCGAAAACGTTTCCGTTCGAGGCCATCCGGGCAGCTTATGATGCTGGTCTCCGTCATTTTGGCGAGAATCGTGTACAAGAGTGGGAGTCCAAACAGCCGCGTGTTGCAGACCTTGATGCAACATGGCATCTGATCGGACATCTTCAAGGGAATAAAGCACGCCGCGCTGCGGGTCTTTTCAACCGCGTGGATTCCGTGGACAGTCTTCCCATTGTGCAAAAGCTCGACGGCGGATTTGCGGCAGATCACATCGACGAGAAGGGAGGAGTTACGGTTGTTGAGCGTGACAAACAACTGCAAGTTCTAATTGAAGTAAGGTTGAGCGATGAAGCTACTAAAAGCGGCGCGGCGGAATCGGACTTGCCGGCTATAGCAGAGGGTGTCGCCAAGCTCGCACATTTACGATTGCTCGGTCTGATGACCCTCCCGCCTTTTCTGGACGACCCTGAAAAAGTTCGGCCATATTTTTCAAAGTTGCGCGAGCTTCGCGATGATTTAGCTCAGCGCTTAGGCCAGCCACTGCCGGTGCTTTCGATGGGCATGAGCCACGACTTCGATGTTGCGATAGAAGAAGGAGCTACGGAGATCCGCGTCGGCACTGCGCTTTTTGGCGAACGTGCGGCCAAGGCGTGATTGAAATTGTTGAACGCGACGGCGGTGTAATCTTTGCAGTGCGCGTAATTCCGCGCGGTAGCCGGAATGCGATCGAAGGGGCGTACGGCGAAGCGTTGAAGGTGCGGCTTACCGTGCCGGCGTTGGAAAATCGCGCGAACGAAGCGCTGCGTCGATTGCTAGCTGAGTGTTTGAACGTGCCAATGGCGGCTGTTAGAATCGTAGCGGGCGAAAAGAGCCGCACGAAACGCATTTCGATCTCTGGTATAACGCGCGGACGAACTGTCGAATTGCTTGGACTCTAACCAACTTTGAACCTAAAGGACTGCGATGCCGGACATTAAAGCCATTCAAACCGAAATGCGCGCCAACAAAATCGATGGCTGGCTTTTCTACGACCATCACCATCGCGATCCTATCGCGGCGCACATTCTGGGAGTCGGAAAAAACGGCATGGCCACTCGGCGCTGGTTTTATTTTATTCCGGCTAAAGGCGAGCCGCGCAAGCTAGTGCATCGCATTGAACAAGGCGCACTGGATGGCTTGGATGGCACGAAACTCGTTTATTCGGGATGGGAGGAACTGCACAAGAATTTACCGAAGCTGCTCGCTGGGAGCAAAACCATTGCGATGCAGTATTCACCCGAAAACAATATTCCCTACATAGGCCTGGTGGACGCGGGAACAATCGAACTGCTGCGGAAATTTAAGAAGAAGATCGTAAGCTCGGCGGACTTGGTCCAAAAATTCGAAGCAAGCTGGTCGCGCGAGCAGGCCGAAGGACATCTCGAGGCCGGGAAGATTGTAGATTGCATCACGCGCGAAGCTTTCGCGCGCGCCGCGGAGTTCGTGAAAGAAGGCAAGCCGCTCACCGAAGATCAATTGCAGCAATGGATCGTGGAGCAGTTTCATGCGCGGGGACTTACCAGCGACGAACCGCCTATCGTTGCGGTGCAACCGAACAACGGCGATCCGCACTACGCGCCAAAAGCAGGTTCTTCGCGGCCGATTCGCGCCGGCGATTTGTTGTTGCTCGATATTTGGGCCAAGTTGAATCGTCCTGGAAGCGTTTATTACGACATTACATGGATTGGCTATCTTGGCAATCGCGTGCCGGATTCTTATGCGAAAATTTTCCGCGTAGTGCGGGCGGCGCGAGACAACGCCGTGAACTTCATTCAGGAAGCAGTCGCCAAAAAGCGGCAGATTCACGGCTGGGAAGTGGACGGCGTGGCGCGAAAGACGATCCAGAAAGCCGGTTACGGTAAGAATTTTGTCCACCGCACGGGTCACAGCATTGGGCAAGAAGTCCACGGCAACGGCGCGAATATGGACGGGCTTGAAACTAGAGATGACCGCAAAATTGTCCCGCATACTTGTTTTTCGATCGAGCCGGGAATTTATCTTCCGGAATTTGGCATGCGCACCGAAGTAAACGTGTATGTCGACGAGAAAGAAGCGCGCGTTACCGGAGCGATCCAGGAAGAAATTCTGCCGCTGCTAGCTTGAGCGAAATTTCAGCCAGCTCAAAATAGATATTTTGAACCATAGCCCACTCAATCGTCTCCCAGAACCCAGCGGCGCCGACGCGTCTTCTTCCAACTCCGTTCGCTCCCACAAAAGTGTTACCAAGCGAGTGATACTCGCGCCGTTTTTTGCGATAACCGCCTGGATTATTCCGGGCTTCGGACATTTGGCCTTGAAACGTCGGGGACGCGCGCTAATCTTTTTTGCTTGTGTTGGAGGGCTCGCGATCACCGGTTACCTGCTGCACGGAAATGTTTTTCCTCCGCACTCGGGGAATTTATTCGGCACGCTCGGCTTCCTTGCCGATGCTAGCACGGGAATTTTCTACGTCCTCGCGAAGTTCTTCGAGCGGGCAGGCCCAGATGTTTCACGTGCCGCAGGCGATTACGGCACGCGGTTTATCGCAGCTGCAGGAATCGTTAATTTGCTCAGCGTCTTCGACGCTTACGAAATCGCTCTCGGCCGGAGAACGATGTGACCGCGAGTTGTGTTATTTGCGCACTTCTCAGCCATTCCCATGATCCGGTGCGAGTCTCGCATTTTTTCGCGATGTCACTGTTTGCGCTGTTAGTATCGGTCGCTCTCGCTGGCTTGACGAAGAGAACAGCGCAAGAGCGCAGCAAGTATGCCGCCTCTTGTTTCCTCAAGTTTCTGGCAGTCGCAATCGCGATTGGCTGGCTGATGTTTCCCTTCTCACATTGAACTAGCGCGCGGAGTTAGCGGCAAATTCTGACCAACATCTCACGACTTCTGACAGAAGACTTAGCCGTCCTGCTCATATCTTCGTGATGTATACTCCCCGCACTCTCAGAAGGAGGACTTCCTCCCGTGCGAAAATATCTTGCAGAGTTTGTTGGGACGTTTGTGCTGGTGTTCGGCGGAGTCGGAAGCGCCGTGCTTGCCGGCAGCCACATAGGATTCGT
Source organism: uncultured Acidobacteriota bacterium (assembly GCA_963714785.1). GTDB lineage: Bacteria > Acidobacteriota > Terriglobia > Acidiferrales > UBA7541 > Palsa-295. The sequence goes on along the minus strand of CAVQQE010000006.1, from coordinate 207,422 downwards.
GGGAGTGGCATTCGCGTTCGGGCTTTCGCTGCTGGCGATGGTGTACACGATCGGACCGATTTCCGGTTGCCACATTAACCCAGCCGTCACGCTGGGGGTGCTGCTTGCAAAGCGAATCGGCCCCAGAGACGCGGTGATGTACATGGTGGCGCAGATTTTCGGCGCGATTGCGGCGTCGGCGCTGATTCTCTTCATCGCGAGCGGTGTAGCGGGCGGCTACGATTTTGCCGCGAATGGGCTGGGCGCGAATGGTTATGGGCTGCACTCGCCAGGACAATATTCGATGCCCGCCGCGTTTGTGGCGGAAATAATTCTGACGATGTTTTTAGTTGTCACCGTTCTTGGCGCAACGGATGTGAAGGCGCCTGTCGGTTTTGCCGGGCTTGCGATCGGATTGGTGTTGACGCTGATTCACCTGGTCGGAATCCCCATCACCAATACTTCTGTAAACCCTGCGCGCAGCATTGGCCCTGCGTTATTCGTGCAAGGCTGGGCGCTGCAACAATTATGGCTGTTTATCGTGGCGCCGTTGATCGGCGCGGCGATGGCGGCGTTTGTTTACGCTGCGATACGGCTGCCGGACAATATCATCAGTACACCACAAGGGGAGCGAGCCCTGGCTAGCGAACAAGCGCAACGAACGTTGAATAAACCTCGTCCTTAGGCAGCTCTGGCGAAAAATGATACAGACCTATTTCTCTATTACGCAAATTCCGATGAGTCGGCGAACAAGCCAAAACACTTTTTTGGCTTGTGGGATATCACTAGACCTTTCCACTACCCGCAGTATAAAGATGTTCCGCAGGCGCTTCCTTTGACTTGGACGACCAATATGGATTTTGTTTTTAGAGGCCCGAAGCAAGGTCCACTGGACGTGTTAGACGTCCCCGATGCTGCAAACCATGTTCAGAAGGGTGATCGTCTTTTCGGTATAGCTTAGGTTACGTGCATGAGTTGCGAGAGGCAGAGAGCATATTGGGTATATTTTGTGGTCGGCGCGGGAGGATGGTACAAAGAAATGATCGGACTGCCCTGGGGAAAAACAATTCAGATTCCAACCAGTAGTGCAACTGATAGGCAAATCCAAGCAAGAATTGACACTCGGGTTTCTCAAGACGGTCGGATCCCAATTCCTGAAAAGCAAGGATAAGAGGCCCCGAAACTGCTCACAGTGGCCGCCCCAAATCTTGCATCGCTGGGCTTCATGCCACGTTGCTTCTATCTTTTCTTTACCTGAGCAATACGATTCGACTAACGGTCGTATGATCTATGGAGGTAGATTACCGTTGCCTAAGAGCTGGAGACGCTGGCTCCTTGGCGAACCTAAAGACACTTCCACTCGATAGTTCTAAATCATCCCGCATGTACTTTTTTAGGTTTTTGGTTCGGCGATTCGAGTAACTGCTCTGCGATTGTGCGAATGTTCAATTTTCCCCCGCCTTCTTAGGCCACCTAAACTTTTTAAGCGGAAGCTCATGATTGCAAGTATGTGCGGTGAAACGTCGGTGAACCTCGGCCTCTTCGTGTTGTCGCGGTGTCAACTCTTGGGGATTTGGAAACGTCCACGAACAGCCGATGCGAGCGAAGCAACCTGTATCGCCGGTAATCTGACACACTAGCAGTCGCATGGGAAGCTCATTCCCATATATTACATCCCGATTTTTTCTCAAAATCAGAGATTAGGAAATGGAAGGCGCCAGAGTTCGGATCGCGTGGGTGCACGCCAAGAAAGTGATGGATCATGCGGCCCTGCGTTCTGATCTGCGCTCCCAGAAGTCTTGAAAACGACCACTGAGTTTTGAACAGCGGAGAGCAATGATGGCGTTGGAGCCTAGCTTAGTCCAGTGCATACCGGCGCGTTTGAGGCGCGTGCCGATGGCCACTTTGCATCCGGCCTCTACAACGCCGGTAGAAGTGCACAAGCCTTGGGCGTGGAACTCCGGATAGCGCATACGCTCGCGGTTGGTCTGGAAATAATGGAGACAGCGACGAGCCGCATCGGAGCGAGTGACCTGGCGTCGGATGGCGGTAAGTAGCGCCCGGAATCTTCCGGTGTCGAGTTCTTCCTTGCGGCGTTCTGCCCATTGAGCAGCCCGCGGGGCGGTGAGGCCGTATAGAGCTTTTCCGAGATCGCTCAAGTGCTGCTTGGCGTGATAGCGGTCAACGATCTGCGTGGCATGCGGAAACTGATCGTCGGCGATATTCCAAATCCACAGGGCCCCATCTGCGAGCACGACCGTACGAGACGCTTGGCAGAAGCGGCGGCGCGTAGCTTCTCTCCAGACGCGCTGAGCGAAGGGAGAACGTGCCGCAGCGGTATCCAGCGCACAGGCACTCTCCAAAGCCGCTGAATAGGTGACCGATCCTTCGTCGCGGATCGCAGTGCCTTCTTCGTCGAGTGCTTCCGCGCTCCAAATGGTGCAAAGTTTTACCTCGCCGGTCTTGGCGGATCCGTCCGGCTGCTTGCCAGTGCGGCCCACCAGTTCCTCGGCACGTAGAGGAATCCCAGTTCCATCCATGCCGAGATACAAGGTCCGCGGCAGAGGAAGAGCATCCAGAGGTTCGCTGTGCAGGCGTTCATCTTCGGCGATTTCTTTTCCCAGCGCTTCTGCCGTTCTTTCCACCTGCTTGGCATCTACGGCCACGCCGGCCAGTTCGGTCAACAGCTCGCCGCCTTCCTGGAAGCTGACCAGGGCACCCACGGTGCCCACCATGCGCGTGAGGGCGGGAGAGAGCGAGGTGTTTTCTATACCCAGGTGTTCATCGCGAGGACAGAAGCCGTGGCCACAGGAAGAGCAGTGATAGTAGGCACGCTCGAGTTGTAGGGGACCGAGTACGCTGTGCACCTGCTTGCTCCGGCGTCCGACCAAGCGCGCTTCCTGCCCACAACCACAACGAATTCGCGAGCCTTGTTCATCGCTGGTGTCGGCGTTGAGACGTTGCTCGATCGCGGCCCCCGCCAGTTGCAAGGCCTGTTGTCGCACAGCGAGTTCCAGAGCTTCCAGATCCAGGTCTTCCACCGCCTGACGGTTGAGCAGCGTCTCAATTTCCTGAACGACGTCGGTGGCCAATAGATCGGCGAAGAGGTTTTTTTTTACTCTCCTCTGCAACCATCGCTTCCGGCTGCTGCAGCTGAGCATTGCAGAGCTGTTCGCTAACGGCGATCAGTTCTTGCACCAGCTTGCGAAAACGGCGGTATTCGGCAATCTGCGCCCGGGTACGATCTACCGCCGGTCCTTGAGGGATTACTTGAGTGATGGTCTTCCCACCGCTGGCATGAGTCAGCGAGTAGGAGGGCCCGTGTCCCGGGGAGTCTTTCTGCGCACAGTGGCAGTTCGGCTTGCCACACTTACGGAATCGGGCAGTGAGAGAGCCGCGACGGAGATCGCTGATCTGAGTCAGACCGGCCTTGAGTTGCTCGCGTTTCTCGAGAAGAGCCTTTAAGGAAATGGTCATCGGGTGCCTCCTGTCTGACAACATTATACGCTGTCAGAAATAGAAAGAAAACCCCACCACACCTTATCAAACTCCACCCTGAATTCTGGTGTCGTGCACCCGGATCGCGCTGGCGATTTGAGCCTCAAGAGTGTACTTTGAGAGTGTCTCACCTTAGCACCCTGCCGTCCCTGCGGCTCCTTGCCAATCTGGGTCCCCATCGATTCAGTTTGTAAATGGAGGACATCATGCCGGGCTTCTCATCCTGGAAAGCGGCTTACCTTGAAGTATTGCAAGAATCCGATAAAACTAAACTTTCCGAACTGGTTTATGCCGTAGAGGCAGCCCGGTTTAGGGATCACCGATTCCATCCAGCCTGCTAGGCTGCTTGGCGATGTCCCATAGTCTTTGGACCGCGTACGCAAGCCCTTTCTCTGTGCTGATCGCGACTCGGTCAGCCAAGACGGGCGAGTAATCGTATATATCCCGGAATCCCACTTTGTGCCAGACAGGCACTATCACTCTCTTGCTTCCCACTTCCCTAGAAGCCAGGTCATTCAATTCAATTTGAGTCCACCGCATTTCAAGGAATTGCTTGCTGAGAATCACAATTCCAAAACGCGAACGCGCTAATCCAAAGTCAATCAATGGGCGAATGTTATCCCCAGCTTTCAACGAGTAATCGGCATACCAGGACAGTAGTCCTTTTGCGTTCAACGCATCACATAAAGGTTTGGCAATTTCACGGACATCCTGAAAGGCATGAGAGATAAAGAAGTCCCATTTCTTGTTCTGGTCCATCGCTTCCCTTCGACATTGCGCTGGCTCGAATGGAATGGTTGTCGCGAGATTACAACCTAGAACCGTTCCCTCTTCGAGCTTAAACGCGTAGGATTACCTAATGAGTAGGGCTCGCCAATAAGGAAGATATCGTAGGGATGGTGAATTTTCACTTCACCCGAATGTTACAAGGGCGACAAGAGGAAATTCACTGGATCTTCAACGCTAAATACACTTTTCTGGGTATAGCAACGCACTTCATAAGTGTTTCAAATGTGCTATGTCCGAGGACCGTGAAATTGCCCCCTTTCGGCGATTGGCTCGACCTAAGACGATCTTAGTCGCAGACGACAACCCGATGATCCGAAAAGCTCTCTGCAAAATGTTCGAGTCTGAAATTGACTACGAGATTTGCGCCGAGGCTACGAATGGCGAAGAAGCAATCACGCTTGCTAAACAATGCAAACCGGACTTGATCATTCTCGATTTAGTGATGCCGGGCGGGATGAGCGGAATCGACGCCGCCCACGAATTAAAGCGTATTATGCCTAAGGTGCCGATCATCCTTTTTACGCTTCATGCGGACACGGCAATTACCCACAGCCTAGGTGAAAATTCCCCAATTGATTTGGTCGTGGCTAAGTCCGACGCTGGCAACATGGTTAAACACGTTCGCTCATTGTTGGCCGCTTAAGCACCAGGCCAGCCTAGTCTTTTGGTCTTAATTATCCAAACCCCTTGTGCTGCTTGCTGCATGGCGAAACGTTCTTCCCTGTCAGCGTCGGTATCACTGAATTCCTGCGCCCGTAGGAACATAGCGTCTTCAATCGCCATGACAATATCAGTAAGCTTCTTTTGGTCGGTCTCAACGAGCGCCGATTCATAAAGTTCCCGCCATGTTTTCATAATCTACCCGCAAGTCGTCTAACCCAAGAATCGGTCGGAACTTGCGGTCCAGGAACGCCGAATTTATTTCGGAATGGAGAAGGTGTCAAGAAGACAGCCAAATTACCGTTATGAGGGGAAACAGTACCGTAGCCTCACGAGAGATTACGCTATGTACCCTAGCGGACCGATTAACTTCATAATTCATGGGACAGTTCAGCATGACACTGAAAGGCAGCCATCGGCGGAACACCACCTCGCTCTATTTAATTGAAAGCCGCGAAGCTGAGCGGATACTCGCTGAAGCCAGGAATAAAAAGAAAGCGCATGCCCTCAAACGAACCAAGTCCAAAATCAAGCCCAATTAAATTTCTTCAATGGTAATTCGCGGTTACAGATGTGTTCAGCGAAGCGCCGCCGAACTTGTGGCTCGTGGTGTTTTCGCTCCGTGAGCATTAACGGATTTGGGTATGTCCAGGAACATTGACTGCAAGCGAAACATCCTCCAGTAATCTGCCACATTAAAAGTCGCTCTGCCAAAACGCCTAATCCTTCCTCTTCAGCTTGGCAATCGCGATGGTGTTTATCTGTATTCACTTGCGTTAATACGGTATATTAAGTAAGGTTAACTATAGAACGATTCAGATGAAGAGAACTAGATCAACTGTGCGGCATTCGATGCTTCCGATATTTGTTTGTGTCGGGGCATTTCTTTTTCTCTTGCCTGCTGTAACTTTCTCTCAGGGAGAAACCACCAGCGCGATCACCGGCCAGGTGAGCGATGCAACTAACGCGGCTGTTCCGAGTGCCACGGTTACAATCAGGAGTCGCGAAAATGGCTCGCAGCGCTCTCTGAAAACCGATGCCGAAGGCCGCTTCAATTTCCCCCAGCTGAAGCCAGGCAACTACTCGGTTAGGGTGGAGGCAGTGGGTTTCGATCCGCAGCAGAACGACATCGTGTCAGGTTTGGGCCAAAAGCAGGCCGTAAACTTCATTCTAAAAGTGGCGCAATCAAGCCAGACAGTTGAAGTCACCGCTGCGGCTCCGCTCATCAATCCGGGAAACGCAAACACCTCGACCAACCTGAATGCCCCGGCGCTGGAAAATCTCCCTAATCCAGGCGGAGATCTGACCTATCCATTGCAGTTCGCGCCCGGGGCGCTGATCAATACAGCTGGCAGCGGAAACGATTTTGTCGGAAGCTCGAATGGCTACGGCAACGTGCAGTTCAACGGTCTTCCCGCGTTATCGAATGGATATATCGTGGACGGTCTCGAAACGAACGATCCGCTGACAAATCTGAACAGCGGGCTTTCGACCAATCTCGTGCTGGGGTTGAATTCGATTTCCGAAGTGACCGTCAACACGCTTTCCTACTCGGTGGACCAGGGAAGGTATGGAGCGTCCCAAGTCAACTACGTCACCAAATCCGGCGCGAATCAGTTCCACGGAAATCTCTACGAAATCTGGAATGGTTCGCTATTGAACGCCGCGGACTATTTTACGAACGCGACGCCAGGCAATCACAAGCCACGCTCCACAGTGAATCATTTCGGAGGCAGTTTGGGCGGGCCGATTATTCACAACAAACTATTCTTTTTCTTCGACAGCGAATGGGTACGCATCGCGCTTCCGATCGTCACACCCACAACCGTACCGACCGCTGCGTTTCAAAATTACGTGCTTCAGCAACTCCCGCTCGGCGGCAAGGACGCAGTTACTGGCGCAATCTATCCCGCCGCGCCGCACATGGTGCCGTTCTATCAAAAAATGTTCTCGCTGTACGGAAATGTGAACGGAACACCGCTCCTCGTGCTCGGCTGTCCCTTCAATGCCGACGGCAGCGCGGCGGCCGGGAATCCGCCCGATGGAAACGGTTGCGCCAACCGTCAGAGTGTTTCGCATTCGAGCGACGACCACGAGCAGGTCCAGACAGTTCGCGTCGATTACAACATCAACGCAAGCAACACTGCCTGGGTTCGTTTTCAAGCCGACACCGGAGTGCAGGCCGCCTACACCGACCCCATCAACTCGATATTCGACTCCGTTTCTCCGCAACCACTCTACTCAGTCGCGGCGGGTTATACGCACGTTTTTTCCCCGAATCTGGTGAACTATTTCAACCCAGGATTTTCCTGGTACGAAAGCCTGTTCGCGCCAAGCGATTTTCAGAAGACCTTAGCGACCTTTCCGATAGTGTTGCAAGGAAGCGGTGCCAACGCACCTTTCAGCACAGTCGGCGGGCTTGACAACACATGGGTGCAAGGCAGACGCGCCTCTCGCTTTTTTATCAACGACAACCTCGCATGGAGCCACGGTGCGCACGAATTCAGGTTTGGAACGAACACAAGAATTCTCCGGCTGAACGATTACGATTTTGGTGAAGGCAGCGTTCCCACGGTCATTTACACCACACTGCCGCAATATGTCTACGGAGTTGCATCGACAGCGACAAAGACCTTCCCCACCTCGCCGAACGAACCTTTCAATTTTCTGAATCTCGATTTGTATGCCCAGGATACCTGGAAGCTCACTTCCCAGCTGACCTGGACCATCGGCATACGCGACACGCTCAATTCGAATCCATTGAATCCGCACGACGAAATCGCACGCCTGCGTGGCTCGTTCGCTTCGATCTCCCATGACCTAAATCAACCGCTCAACGCTGCAATTCAAACTGGCCTGGGAAAGGTCTTCGCTGCAACTCCACTCGCAATCTGGCAACCGAGAACGGCGCTGGCATGGCAGTGCGCGTCGGACTCCGTGCTCCGAGCTGGCTTTGGTCTATTCAGCGACATCTTGCCCGGAAGTATTGCGGATGTTGTTGGTGTGAATCCACCGTATGTTCAGACTTTCCAAGGCGGCCTACTCGGAACAGTTGGTGGCACGGCCATCGCGCCGGGAGTGCCTGATAGCGCAGTTGATTCCACCATTGCCGCGAATCAAACCTTCACCGCTGGCTTTCCTCATGGTGAACTTTCCTGTGTCTCTCCTTTAGCGAATCCATCAGTATGTCTTCCGCCGGTTGCGATCTCTGCCGTCCCAACCGGAAAGCTCCGCGCTCCCTACTTCATGCAGTGGAGTTTTGGGATCGAACATCAGTTCGGAACTACCGCTAGCGTGCGCGCGCAATACGTCGGCACGCGAGCGTTGAACCAACCTTACTTAACGCAAGAAAATGGCTATCAAACCGTCTGCCAGGGATGCTTCGCGCCGTTTCCCTATTTGCATCCGACAGATGCCAGATTCGGCGCGGTCACGCAGTTTTCCACTGGCGCGAGCAGTCATTACAACGGCCTTCAACTCACCACCACGAAGCAATTGAGCCACGGTCTGCAGGGACAAATCAATTACACCTTCAGCAAATGTATGGACGAAGTCTCCAACGGAGGATTTCTGCAATTCGCCGCCGGCGCGGTCCTCTCGCCTTTACCGGGAGAGTTGGCGCGAAATTACGGGCCGTGCGATTACGACATCCGGCACAATCTGACTGCCGAGTACGTTTACGAACTTCCGATTAAGGCGCGCAGCCGCCAGCTTGGCTATGCGTTGAACGGTTGGCAAATTTCTGGGACCGCCTTCTGGCACAGCGGGATTCCATTCTCGGTGCTGAGCACGCCGTATTCTGCAAACGGAAAGGGCATCGTGCAAGGCGGCGGGCCGCAGTTTGCCAGCGTTGTTCCCGGCGTCCCGCTCTACGAACACAACCCGATCCCGGGTGTAACTCAGCCCGGCACAATTCAATGGCTCAACCCCAATGCCTTCGTCTCTACGGTGGATCCCAGCACCGGTGCATGCATTGGCGGAGACAGCGCGCAATCCTGTCAGTTTGGAAATCTTGGCCGCAACTCTTTGCGCGGACCTCAATTCTTGTGGAGTGACTTCTATCTCACAAAATGGTTTCCGTTGACCGAGCGCGTGAAGTTGAGGTTCGAGGCGCAATTCTTCAATCTCTTCAACCATCCGAATTTCGGACTTCCAAGCATGCTGCTGGCCGGCAACCCCGGAAAGCCTTCAACACAGACCGGCTTCGGAGCGCTGACTTACACGACCTCTCCGCCGACTGGCCTGCTCGGCGTGGGCTTGGGAGGGGATAGCACACCCCGAATGATCGCGTTTCAATTGCGGCTAGAATTTTAGACGCGTCACACCATGCTCACACACAGACATTTTGGAATGCCACTGTATCGGTTCTCATCGCGATAAGCTGCGCGTCAAATATGGACGGTTGGTCGCTAGGTAGAAGGGAACCTCGACATACTTGGATTAAGTCAGTCCGTCACGCGACCGTATCCTTTCATACGAGCGTGGGCGGCTAGGGACCGAAAAAATAATGAAAGAAGTGCGATCCTCCGAATGTTTTGCTGACTCCAGTTTGCCAGTCACGTCTTGACAGCTAATCTCGCCACATTCTAGGCACTATTCTCGCCAAGAGCCCCCGCCTTCAGAGGCAATGCATTGGAAGGTGTTGCACCGACCGGTTGAGCCTGGCACGACTTAACAGGCGAGTCGAACCTAACTGAACTTGTGCGGCGCGTCAGGCTATTGCTTTTTCACCTCAAGCGACACGGGGCGCGCCACCGAGCGGACGTCTGGATCGTAATATTCATAGACACGCGATTGGAACGTTCGCGTCCGAATCGGGTACTTCGCGCGCAGCCGGAATTTCAATTGCACGGTCTCTCCGGCCGCGAAAGCGTTGAAATATAGAACTACCTGTGTCGCCGTCTGGCTGGATTTTTCCAACCGGCCGCTTTGCAGCTTGGACGATTTTTCCTGATATTCCTGCAAATCCTCGCTTAGCAAATCGAATCCGGGCGGAATTCCCAAATCCACCATCACCATGTTCGCGGATTTTGGCAGATTGTTTCGCATCGTGGCTGTCGCGGTCACAATGTCATCCTGCACCAGCTTCGTGCGATCGTAGTTCACGGAAATCGAGAACGGCTCCTTCTCGCCTTCCTGGTCCCAGGGAATGAAGTATTGGCCGGAGGTCTGATACCCAAGCGTCCCCTTGCCGTCGTAGCGAATCTCCACGAGATTCGACCCGCTGCTCTCAATCTCCTGGAAGACAAACTGATGCAGTAGGTCATTATTCTCCGGAGTCAAAACCAGCATTTCGGCAGTTTTTCCGTTGACTGCTATCTTTACCGTTCCGCGCAAATCGGCCGTCCCTTTTTCGCTCGCCAGCAGCAACGCGCGTAGCGCCATGATCGTTGCTTGCGTGCTGCCCCAGGCGCCGGTCGCGTCCTTTTTCGACGTGATATAAGCCAGCGCTTTGCGCGTGGTTCCTGCCGCTCGCCCCCATTTCAGCAGAGCTTGCACGGCCAATCCCGTGGTTTCCACGCTCGCGCTTGTTCCGCTCGAGTAGACGCCTGTTTCTTCCGAGCTCCACCAGGCCTGCTCGTCCTTTTCCGTGCGGGCGTCCAGGAGCATCTGCATCGCCTGCCGAGTGAACTCGGGGTCCTTTCCGGAATCCACCGCGAAATTTGCCAGCACCGCCAGCGTGTAGGGATCGGACTTCTCAGAAAGATTCTTCTGAATGTATTCGCTGGATTTTCCAAGCGCAGGCCCTTGGTATCCGGTATTGCTTAGCGACCAGGCAATGTAGGCCGTAATGCGCAGCACATCCTTGTTGAGTCGGTTCGTCGCTCCTTCATTGATGAACTGCGTATCCGGTTTCCAACTGCCATCCGCCTGTTGCTGCGATACGAGCCACTGCTGCGTGCGCTGAATCACGCGCAAATCCACGTCATACACCTTCGACATGTCGTAGAACTCCATCAGGCCGTACGAGGTCAAAATCTTGTTCGCCGGGGCCTGGCCGAACCAAGAAAATCCTCCGCTTTGGACTTCAAACGTCAGCAGTCGTTGATACCCGTTGGTGATGTATCCTTCCGCCTTGGCATGCACCTCGGGCGTCAACTTTTTCGTCCGCTTCATGTAATCCAGCGCCAGCACGTTCGGATAAGTGCTTGACGAGGTTTGCTCGAAACATCCGCCCGGCATCCGCAAAATCGAATCCATGCCTTCGATGATCTGGCTCAGCGGCCCGGGGTACAGGCGCACAAAAATCTTGCTTGCGCCGTCAATCGCCAGGGGGGGAAATTCCAGGGTGTGGCTGGCCTTCGTCTCCAGTTGTCCGTTGAATACGATGTTCTGCTCCCGTCCGTTCGGAACCACTTCGATTTCACGCACCACCACGTCGGCACGCTTCGTGTTTCCTTTCATCTGCGCGGTAAGTGTCAACTTGAACTTCCCGATTCGCTTCGCCTCCAGAGTGAATTGTGATCCGCCGACATGCTGGGAATCCACATCCACGGACTTCTCTCCGGAATCATCCGCCAATGCAAACCAATCCTCGTCCTTCAGCTTTAACCGCACCTCGCCTTTCGCATCCGTGTAGTTGTAGATGGCAACCGGCAGCGACACTTGATCTCCCTGCGTCAGGACGGCCGGCAAGTCCAGATCCACAAAGAAATCCTGAAACACTTTCAGGCTGGAATCCGCTGTACCCAGCGTCCCGCGTTGCGTCGAAGCAATCATGGACATCCGCCACGTCGTGATGTTGTCGGCCAATGGAACGGAAATCTCCGCCATTCCATTGCGGTCCGTGATGATCTCGGGATTGATGTACAGCGTCTCTGGAAAATACGATCGCACGTGAACGTTTGCCGTTTCCTTGTCATCGGCATCCACCTGGGCCATTTGCGAGACGTTCTTCCCAGTCACCGGGAGCTCTTTCACGTTCATAGGCATCCGTTTTGCCCGTGGCTCAGCCCATGCTTGCCGGGCAATGACTCCACCCATCACGCCTCCCATGGCACCACCGGGAACTCCCCCCGCAAGTCCGGCGCCAAAGCCCCCGCCTTCTCCAAATCCACCTGCGTCCGCACTGAGGATCACTACGGAACTTGCGGAAACCTCGACCGTTTCCAAAGCAGATCCGACTTCCAATCGTGCCGTGATTTCTGCGTGGTCCCGCCCCTCCAGTTGAAACGTATTCTCCGCTTGCCGAAAGCCCGGACTGCTCACGGTCACTTTGTAAATGCCTGGACGCAGCGCCAATGCGTGAAACCCGCCTGACGCGTTCGTGTGCGCGACCTGCGCGCTGGAAATGGTCATATTTGTGATCGTTATGATTGCATCCGGAATGACCGCGCCGCTCGGATCGATTGCCAACCCCGAGATTTCCGCGCGATTGTTATGCGCTCCGCGGTCGTGCTCAATCTTCACACTCAGCTTGGTGCCGCCAGCAGCCGCCGTTGTTACGATCGGGCTACGCCGGAAGTAGAGCGCGGCGCGCAAGTCGTCTGCGGTATCGAAACTCTTGTCTGGTCCAGCGCCGTGAAGCGTGAACATCGTTTTAGCGTTATCCCAGGGCGTGCGCTCGACTTTCAGTTTCGTTCCCCACGCATCGCGAAAGTCCGGCTTCCCGGAATCCGCCAGCTTCTTGAACGCTTTCTCCAGGTCATTTTCATCTGGATCGCTTGCAATCGCATGCCGTAGCTCTGCGGTGATCTTCTTGGCATCCTCCTGGAACTGTGCCTGGTACCCGTTCCAGAATTCGTAATATTTTGTACGGGGAATTTCACGTCCGGTCTCGCCATGGAATCCGTTCTGCCTCACGATTTCTGTGGCCGAAAAGAGCGCTCGTGCAGCAACATCGCGCTGCGCCTCTTTGTTATCAGAGACCGGCTCGACGATCTCCGGCAGACCGACGGAGTGAATCTCGTACCGCGGCTTCATCACTTCCTGCTCGAGGTAAAAGAACACTTTCGCGAAGCCAGGCTTCTTTTCAGCAAGCGCGAATACCGCTTCGTCCACAATCTGCAGCCCCAGTGCGGCGCGCACTCCTTCTCCGTTCTTGTCCGTCACGTGAAAACGGATGTGCGAGTCGTCACCCGGCTTGTAGAAGGGGCGATCCGCCACGGTCTCCACTTTCAGCTCATCTGCCGGCTGCACAAACACCAGACGATGATCCGCGACGGGTTGTGCATTGGCTCCAAACATGTAGGCACTTACGTCCACCGTGCCCGCCAACTCGGGGCCGGCTGCGAGCGTCAACTCCGCTTCGCCTTCTGTAATGTCTAAGTCCCTAGTCAGAATCGTCTGCCCGTCTTTCACCACGTCGACGTAAACCGTGCCCCGCTTCTTGGTCGTAAAAATCCTCAGCCGAATCGAATCCCCCGCGCGATAGACGGCCTTCTCCGCTCGCAACAGCACCTGGTCATCGCCCACGCGAGCCTGCAGCAGCACCGACGCGGAAACTTTTTCTCCCTCTTTGTCTGTCGCATCAATCTGCAAGACCTCGTCCCTCCGCGGCTTCTTCAAGGTGAGCACCGCGAGGCCACCCGCATTGGTCGAAACGTCTTGTTCGTCGCCGGACCTTGACCGCACCTTAAGGTTCGCTTCCACTGGCGTTCCATCCGGATAGGACGCCACCAAGAACACCTGATTTTCCAGGCCGGGAACCAGCGTTCCGCCCTCCGGAATCGCCGTCAGCAAAAACGCCGACTCACTGACCGTAATAGGCTCGCCGCGACTCTCGGAATGTCCCGCCGTGTCTTTTGCCGTCACTTCGATCAGCACTTTCGCTGTGCCTCTGTCGAGTGGCCTCCCCGCCAGGTATCCAGGAAGCTGCAAATCAAAGTAATAGGCGCCGTCGTGATCGGTTTTCCCTTCAACCGAAGCGGCCGTGAAGGTCGTGACATCCATTCCTTCGGCTTTCACGGAAACTTCGGCGCCATCCAACGCTTTTCCAAAGAAATAGTTTGCTTGCACCGTGCCGCTCACGTGATCCCCAGGCCGGTAGCCGTGCTTCTTCTTCCCTTCGGGTGACGCGAAATTCAGCTCGACCTTGAATTTCGGCAGCACGTATTTCTCCACGTCCAACACAATCTGGGCGGTGTTCGTTGAGTCCGTGCCGGCCTCTCCCAGCGTCGCGCGCAGGTGATACGTTCCCAGATTCACCTCGCTCGCCAAGCCAAAGTCCGCGGACCCGATGCCAAACTCATCCGTCGACGTGGCTTTCTTGAAGACCTTGTTCCCGTGGGAGTCCTCTACTTCCAGGAGCAGGTTCCGTTTTCCTACCGCGCGATGGTCCGCAAGATTCAGCGCGAGCGCCCGCACGTGAATCATCTGTCCCGGCTGATAGATCGTCTTGTCGGTCGTCAGGAGAATCCCGACTTTGTCCTGCAACCGGATTGTTTGTGTGTACTCCGTCGTTCCCAGTGAGGTATCCACCGTGTAATGCAAGTTGCAGTTGCCGGTAACGCCTTCCGGAAACTGAAACTGTGCCTCGGTCGTGCCGCGATGATTCAAGCGTCCCGTAAAGAGTGTCCGCTGTTCTTTTCCGTCGGCCTCCAATGCAATTCGCACCGCGCCCGGCCCGGGAATTACATCTCCGTCCGAATCGCTCACAATCAGCCGCACGGCTGCTCTGCTGCCCACCAGGTAGCTTCGCTGTCCCAGCACGTGCAGCACGGGGAGCCTCAGAATGTTGGAGATGGACTCCACGCCCTCCAGCGTTTCCACTTTTGTGTCGTCATAGCGAAACTCGTATCGCACCCGATGCCAAACGAGCTCATCCACCGGCACCGCCTTATCGAGCTTCATTTCCGCCCTGAAGCGCGACGCACCCTTTACCACTTCGACGGTCTTCTCCGTCCGCCCAATGACGTGATTCTCCGGATCCAGGACTTCTGCGGTCAGCCGTCCCGCACCCGCTTGCGCTGCGCGGTAAGGGATCACTACGCGAAGCACTCCGTGAGAATAAGTGGCCCACTCTCCCGTCTTCTCCGCTCCCGCAAAAGTTTTCACCAACGCAGCAGCCATCAGCACTACGAGCAGAGAAACGACACTCACAACAATTCTTTCCGGCGGTGTTTTTCGGAAGTTAGACCACATCGGTTCCTCCCTGCGCTGCTGGCGCGATCCCGGGCCAAACTCCTGGGTATTTCCCTCTCCTCTCCGAACGACTTTGATTTCACTTCTTGCACGGACTCTTCGGGGGGGGGCGGGAACCTACCCACCTCGCATGGACACCGCGCCATGAGATTCAGTTCCCCTCTTCTTGTCTTTTCAGTTGTTGACTTGGACTACCTAGCCCCTTCACTCGGCGGGTTCTTGAGCGCAGGTCTAGCGATCATGAACAGTTAGCCTCCCGGATTACGGGCTAACCGGAACTTATTTCGGGCCAGAAGTCCGCTTCGACGTGTGAACCCTGTAACCGTCACCGGGACTGGGTGGCCAACTATTTCTGTCCAGGGCTCTAGTCCGCCTTAGGAGGCGGCCGCGCCATCTCCCGGGGGCGACTTCGTGAACCTTTCTCCGAGAGCCGGAAGCTGGAAATCCGCACGTCTTCAGGAGGGAGGACTTCGTGAGTTGCAATCAACCTCCGACTGTGGCGGAAAAGGTAGCATGGAACTGCCCCGAGGCTCGATAATGGCGGAGAACATGAGGGAGCAAAGAAGAAGCCGGCGTATCTTGGCAAGCATCTCTTTAGAGATTGAATGGGATGGAGAGCCCCAACCAGCAATGACGGCAGTGATAAATCTTAATGGCGCTTTAATTCTCTCTCGCCTGAACTGGCCGACAGGTTGCGAGCTTAGAATCAAAAATCCCGACACGGAATTGCAAACCCTAGGGCGCGTGGTGTGGTGTGGAAATCACGATTCGACGGGATGGTATAAACTCGGTGTCGAATTTCGAGATTCGTCTCCTGAATTTTGGGGAGACCGCTACGATGCTCGAGGTGAAGAAGCGCCTTAGCAGCTATTTTACTTCTGCCTTGCACGGTTCTTTCTCCCGAGCTATTTTCTGAGCGATGACGCCCGCAGTTAGTGCACGAAGTGTGCAAAAAGAGACAGCGGTTGCTTCATATTGGGTGTCATCATGGGGTATCACGCGGAAGGAATCTAAGAAACTAGATGAACCAACACTCGCCATTGTCAAAGAAATGGCGCGGCCTCGCTTCGCTAAATCCGCCCGAACGGCAGAAGAAAGGGCTAACCGCCGGGTGACGGTGAGGTTGAAGCCTTCGTTCGTCAAAACGCCCCACGGGAAATTGTCTCCGTCGACCGGTAGAGACGCTATATGAGCCAAGCCGAATGGTATAGTCGTTACACTGCTGCTCTTTTTGAACCTGATCGCTCAAAACTTCGCTCGCGAATCAACGAGGCGGAAACTGCTATCTCCTCGCGGATCCAAGATCTGGCCGAAGACTCGGACTCAAACGACGAGCAAGAGATCATTTCAAACGCGCTGTCTAGTCTGCATGCTTTGCAAAGAAACCTGCTGGGTTACCGCTGACGCTTCTCTGATTAACCTTGCCGTGTAAAGGCGCGACTGGAAGTCGTTTGGTGCCAAGACCTAGCGAACCAGCAGGCTGTGACGGGCGGCGCCCTGTAGTCAATCCGGGTTTTGAACACGCTGGGAGCAATGGTTGTTACTGAAAGGAGAGACTTTCAAATCATGCAGCCGATCGGACGGACAACTACTGCGGGGAACCGAGTAGGCAACAAAATCCTCTTATCAATTTCCGACAAGGAATACGCCCTGATTCTTCCGCACTTGGAGTTTCTCAGCATGCCACATCATCTTAGTCTCTACGAACCGGGCCAACCGCTGGAGTTTGTGCATTTTCCGAATACAGGAATGGTGTCTCTTGTAATTGCGACCGAAGATGGAAAAACTGTTGAAGTAGGTGAGGTTGGCAGGGAAGGGTTTGCTGGGATACAGGCGGCGGTTGGCATAAACAAGAACCAAGTGCGCGAGATCGTGCAAATCGCCGGAGAAGGATTCCGCGTGAAAATTGGCGCATTGCAAAGCGTCTTGCCATCAGCTCCAGAGCTTCAACGGATTCTGACCCGCTATGCGGTCGTTCAAGGGATGCAATTCGCGCAAACAGCCGCGTGTAATCGGCTCCACAATATTGAACAGCGCCTCGCGCGCTGGCTACTCATCACTCAAGACAGAGTGGATTCCCCGACGCTCGCGATCACCCATGATTTCCTTGCGACGATGTTAGGGACGGACCGGCCCACCGTAAGCTTGGCAGCTGGTATTTTGCAGGATAAACAGATTATCGAGTACACGCGCGGTGCAGTTCAGATTCTGAGCCGGGCGAAACTCAAAGAGTGCACCTGCGAGTGTTACGGAGTTATCCAACAGTATAATCACGAGATCGGTCTGAAATAGTCTACCGATAGTGTTTGATACCCTACAGACAGTATTCCCCTTTCGCAGTTAAGTTGGGTTTGAGTCTCACCTGTCTGCGATGATCAAAGAACTCAAAACTGCAAAGATGCCCGCTTTCGATGCCCAAGCTTTTCTCGATTCGGCAGGTGTGGCCCGGCAAGTTACAGAGTTTAAGAAAAAGGAAGCGATCTTCTCGCAGGGCGATGCTGCCAAGAATGTTTTATATATTCGAAAAGGCGCGGTACGGCTTTCGGTATTGAATGAAATCGGCAAAGAGGCGGTGGTGGCAATTTTGGGACCGGGCGATTTTTTTGGCGAGGGATGCCTCGCCGTCCAGCCGATTCGGATTGGGACGGCAACCGCGATTACGGCAACGACTGTACTCGTGATCGAAAGGAAGGAAATGATTCGCGTCCTCCATGCGGAACACGCTTTTTCCGATCGTTTCATCGCTTACATGCTTTCGCGAAACATCCGAATCGAGGAGGACTTGATCGATCAGCTTTTCAATTCCAGCGAGAAGCGGCTCGCGCGCACGTTGTTGCTGCTTGCACGCTACGGCAAGGAAGATAAGCCCCAAAAGATGGTTCCCAAAGTATCGCAAGAAATGCTGGCGGAAATGGTTGGTACAACGCGCTCGCGCGTGAATTTTTTTATGAACAAATTCAGAAAACTGGGCTTCATCAAGTACAACGGCGGACTCCACATTAATACGTCGCTTCTAAGCGTCGTCCTGCACGACTAACCATGTCCGAAAACAAAGGGCAAACCGTGGGCAAACCACAATGGGAATGGCAAGATTACTATCTCGAGGCATTTCTGGACAGCAACCCATTGAACCTTGTTGGCCGGATTGCGGCTGCAGAAAAAGCAGTTTTTTTGCGTACAGAAGAGCTGCGCGCGAGTTCAGGTGGAGAAGTAGAGCGGCAGGCGCTAGCAGATGCTTTAAGTGGTTTGTCGATTCTCAAGAGAGATATCAAATCTCCGATTGGAATCAAAGACAGAACAAAAGCCTGAGCTTGACGCGTGAGATACACTCACCTCGCCTGACGTGATACGAAAATGCCAGACGAAGAGTGGATCAAAACACTTGAAGACGGCAGAAAAGTGAAATTCTTCTATCAAGAACTGCCGGCAGACGGGGCGTTTATCACCGCGCAGATTGCAGGGAACGAAGTCGTCTATTCGGTCGTATTGGCCAGAGCAAGAAACCCGCTTAGTCGTGAAGATGTTGAAAGCCATTTCAAGGACGAGCTTTCGAAGAAGTAGGAACGCTCATTTTGGAACACTGTTCGCGGATCCGCCGATTCAACCCGCGTACCACCCGCCAATCATTGATCGGGCTTTGAGCCTCATGTGCTACGGAGTTACAGCCCTCCCGTGCGGATAGCGCCTAACACGAATAGTGTGCAAAGTTGAGCAGTTTCAGGCCCGGGTATTATCGCAATCTGCCCGAGTGAAAAAGAAAGAGCTCACGCCCAAACAGATATCCTCGGTCCCTTGCCAAACCTGTGGTGCCGCTGCCGGGGAGTGTTGTCAGCTGCATTCAGGTGCTCCGCGTTCGGAAGCACACGTAGACCGAAAATTTGCTGCCATGGAGGCCATCGAGAGTAATCGCATGCACACTCTCCACGCAATCAGCCGTCGCAGCTAGAGATAACTCCAGATTAGCCCTGACTGCGTCGTTCGAGGCGCCCCGTCGCGCCCGCTCATTGGTTGAGATCCACGAACCTATCGTGAATCAACCGTTGGCTGAGAGCAAAAATCAACGCGGTCGAAACGCCGAACATAAGCATTCCATCCGCTGCCTCGAGTGGTCCCAGCAGTCTCCACGACGGTGTCATAACCAAATCGCCATAACCCAAGGTCGTGTAGTTGACAGCGGAGTGGTAGTACGCCGTTCCGAAACCAGAGAATTCTCCGCAGAGTACGAATAACACCGCCCATAAGGAGATTTCAACCAGGTGCGCTACGAGAGCCAATGATATCGCCAGCGTAACGATCATAACATCGTGCCAGAAGCTCACGCCCGCCCGACCAAGTCTTCTCTCACGGCGAACGAAGTTTACCGTCGCCATCACTGCAAGCGCATGGATGAAGATCGTACACACGGTGGGAACTGCGCCAATCGCCAATGGAATAAGCACCCGGATTCGAGGAACTTGCGTCATCGTTCTGCCAGATGTGAGAGCTGCAAAGACCCTCCAACCGCGCCGGTCATGGCACGGATTGTTATCACATCTGCTATTCGCGTTCAATCGACGGAAACTTGAAGTAGTAGTTAACTGCTTCGGTAAACGCTTTAATCAGGAACCTTGAGGTCCTTAGCGAAAAATGTTCGTGTATCTTGACATCAAGATACTTAAAATCTATGATGAAGCCGATATTCTTGCGCTTTTTACAGAGCGAAACATTCATGCTATGAGCAAATTTAGCCCGTGGAGCGAGCAGAGGAAAGTGACTCGGAAAGGAAAGTCGCATGTCGATATCCGGATCGGATGATAAGACGGAACTCAAGTTTGTGGTGACGAATACCCTCATCGTTCGAGACATACAGCGTTCTGTCGCATTTTATCGCGATGTCCTCGGCGCCACAGTGTTGCGACAAGGTGAGCCGGTGTTTCTGAAGCTCGGAAATATTTGGCTCACAATCAACGGCGGTGGCGGCGGGACCGACGATAAGCCTGAAGTCTTCGCTTCGCCGCCGCGCGATCCCAACATACTTAGCATCTTTCTAAACCTCCGCGTGACTGACATCATGCGCTACTATGAACTTTGGTCTTCGCGTGGCGCAAAATTCATCACCGAGCCTAAAGTCCATGCAACTGAACTTCGGTGTTATATGCGCGACCCGGATGGATACCTCATTGAAGTCGGACAAACGACCTTGACCAGAGGTCCGCTGGATTTGTACGCATAGCAGTTGTTAGGAACTCAGATGAAGGCAGCATGGTACGAAAAGCAGGGGCCGGCCCGCGAAGTGCTTGTGGTCGGCGAGATGCCGGACCCGATTCCAGCAGCCGGCGAAGTTCGCATTCGCATTGCCGCCTCTGGCATAAATCCGGGCGATGTCAAGAAGCGCTCGGACGCCTTTGGTGTCGGCATGCCGTATCCTCGTGTGATTCCGCATAGCGATGGCGCCGGCCGCGTGGACCAGCTTGGCGCTGGCGTTCCCTCTGAATGGATGGGCCGTTCAGTGTGGTGTTACGGAGCCCAGTCGTATCGTCCGTTTGGTACGGCCGCGGAATTCACCGTAGTGCCCGTGGATAAGGTTGCTCGTCTTCCGGAAAAAGTGCCCATGGAGCAAGGCGCCTGTCTTGCCATACCCGGCATCACGGCGCACCGAGCCGTGCATGTTGCAGGTTCCGTGAATAGACGCACTGTATTGGTGCAAGGAGCGGCAGGTTCCGTGGGTGCTTGTGCGGTTCAGCTCGCGCGTTTCGCGGGAGCGCGAGTAATCGGAACAGTAAGGTCGTCGTCGGACGAAGCCACCGCAAAAAGCGCCGGTGCTCAGGAAGTGCTTGTCGGCGAGAAAGAACTCACTTCGCGCGTGAAAGCCCTGACTCCCGACGGTATTGATCACATCGTCGAACTGGCGTTTGGGGCCAACATCGAAGCCGACGTCGAACTCCTGAAGCAGGGCGGTTCGATCTCAACCTACGCCACCGATAACGCCGCACCGAAGATTCCTTTCTGGCAAATGGTATTTAAGAACATTCGTGTGTTTTTTCTCGGGAGCGACGATTTCCCGAGGGAAGCGAAATTGCAAGCAGCGCGGGATCTGAATGCTGCTCTGGAGGCGGGATGGCTCGGTTTCGAGATCGCCGAACGAATCCCGCTAGCAGATATCGCTCGCGCGCACGAACTTGTGGAACACCCGGTACGGCGCGGACGAGTTGTCGTTGTCATGTGAGTGCGTAGACATCAACGACACATCAGATCAGGAGTTTTAGCGCACCGCGCGAAGACGCTCGACGGCCGCCTCCTCTTTTCCTGTTCCAAGGCGCTTGAGAAGTTCCACTAGGACGGCGCGCTCTTCACGAGAAAGAATACTCATCGATTTTTCCATGTAGATCGAGTGCTGGGCATAAGCCTTTTCCATCATTCGCCGCCCTCGTGCGGTCAACTCAACAAGGCGGACTCGCCGGTCCTTAGGATGGTTTTTCCGGGCGACCAGCCACTTGGCTTCCATGCGGTCCACGGCGGTGGTGATCGAACCCGTGGTCAACTCAACTTTCTCGCCAATTAGGTTGACCGGCAAGGGTCCCTTATGCAGCAGAACCTCAAGGACGCGGAAATCGGAGTCACAAAGCCCCAGGTTCTTTTTGCTTTCGTCATATTTCACAAGCATCGCACGGTAGGCCTTCCATAGCACCAGGAATACGTGAGTTGCTTCGGTTTTTTGTGGTAGATGGGCTCGTACAGGCATACACAAAGTGTAGCGCCATAAAGAGACTTATAGTGAAGTATCTCGCCCTCAAGACTTGTTGATTGAACTCGTCTTGCTCGCGATTTGCCGAGGAAGGCGTTTTGGAAGCACAAGTCTAGCCGGTATAGACGTCTAGAGGACGACTATCGCGTAGATTTCTCCCGTTGAATCTGTTCCGATTCTCAGTACTTGTCGTCCCAGCGGACGTAAAGTATAGCCGTTCGTACTTGGCTGTCCATCCAGACATCTACGCCCGCTAGGCGATTAATCCAGCGAGGTTGCAGCTCGGCCTCAGAATCATGCGCAACCCGGTCCAGCACTACCTTGAACAGCAGAAACTCGTTGTCGTATCCGATTGTTTTGCGGCCTCCGCCACCACCGCGCGCTGGTCAAGGTTGTTGTGAATGCGTTTTACGGTCTGGTAGACGTCTATGGTGAATTCCTTTGTGATCTTCACGTCTTCTTTGGATCCCGTGGCCGTCAGATGACCGCCTGTGAATTTATCGAAGTCGTAAGCCAAGAGTTCGTCGAACACCTTCATGTATTCCCCAAAGTTGGCGGTGATATCAAATCCCTGGAAAGGGGCATAGCCTGGGGTCACGCAATCCACCGCCATCATGAATTTTGCCTGGGGAACATAGATGAAAAGATCTCCCTCCGGTGAGTGATAGAAATGCCGGGTCAATTCCACCGTTTTGCCGCCCATGGTGATGGTCTTTTTCGAGCCGAACACTACATTCGGTATCAGCCGATTGGGATCGTTTTGCTCTTTCAGAAAATCGCTGACGCCCTCCGTCGCAACTATTTTCAAATCCCTGATGTCTTTGAACGCTGCCGAGCCGCCGATGTGATCTTTATGGATATGGGAATAAATGAGCATCTTGATCGGCTTATCAGTGATGGTGGCAATTGCCGACGGAATGCTTTTCCCAAAGCTTTCGGGCGCATCGAACACGATTACGCCTTCGTTGGTAACAAGAAATGCGGATTGCCACATGTTGTCCGAAATGACGTACACACCACCGCCCATATCTTTGACTGCATAACCGAGCTTGGGGTCAATTTTGAAGTACTGCGCACGAACCGCAGGCAAAATCGGCACATAGGATTTCAAATCTTCCTGTGACGACTGCGCCAACGCTGGGCCGCCGAGAACAACACAAAGTGCTACAAGAAAGATTGTCTTATTCATTTTTCCTCTCCTGCCGATCTAAGAACCCAGCGTTTCCTGCGTCGCTGCATCCCGCCCGGCGACCTGACTATGGAACGGAGACTACCTTGATGTCAAGATATAATACCTTGATATCATGAGAATACTTTTAACGGTACAGCCTCGTCGCAACGCAAAAATTCGTGCTTTAGGTCATCCCATCGTTGTCGTCACCATAACGGTTTCCGCGGACCCTTCCGTCCATAACATTCGACTTGTCCCTCCGCAGCTAACGGAAACACCTCGCTCTTTTAAACGCCGGCCAAGTCCAACCCGAATCCGCTTTATCTGTTTTGAAATTCATCGAAGACTTTTATTTGCCGTTCGTAGAGAAGGAATTGAGGCCGAGCACGTACAAAGATTACCGAATGCTTTCACCGCCTACGTAGCGCTGCATTATCCGCGCCGATTGTGGCGGAGGTACGTTAATTCGTTGGTTTTCGGTTGAGCTTGGTTGGTTTTGGTTGGCGGTCCGCGATTGCTGCCGATGGGTCTTCTGACTTTTCTGCAGAGAGTTCTTCGCTTGGGCCATGTTTCTGTGCTCCGCTTCTGAGGAACCATTCCGCTCGAAACGATTGCGTTTAGCTTGAAGTGTCTCTTGTAATGGTAGAAGCGTGGACGAATGTGATGCAACCGAGCTTTTCAAATCTATGGCTTTCATTGACGCTGCCTGACGGGCGTCCTAATATGACGCGCCAGCAGATACCTGCCATGATTGGCCAGACCATTTCCCACTACCGCGTCGTCGAGAAGCTCGGTGGCGGTGGCATGGGTGTCGTCTACAAGGCTGAAGATACCAAGCTCCACAGGTTTGTCGCGCTGAAGTTCCTTCCCGACGAGTTCGCGCCAGATTCACAAGCTCTAAGCCGATTCAACCGTGAAGCACAGGCTGCGTCCGCGCTGAACCATTCCAATATTTGCACCATCTACGAAATCGGTGAGTACAACGGCCAGCCCTTCCTTGCGATGGAGTGTCTTGACGGCCGAACACTGAAGGAACAAATTTCCGGCAAGCCGCTGCCGCTTGAGCAAGTGCTAGAGTTGGGAATTGAGATTGCCGATGCTTTGGACGCTGCGCACGCCAAAGGAATCGTTCACCGCGACATTAAGCCGGCCAACATTTTTGTAACAGAGCGCGGCCACGCCAAGATTTTGGATTTTGGTCTGGCGAAGCTGACACCTGCGCGCGGTGCCGAGAATGTTTCGGTCATGGCCACGGCCAGCGAGCTAGAACAACTCACTCGGCTCGGGACGGCGATTGGCACTATCTCGTACATGTCGCCGGAACAAGTGCGTGGAGAAGAGTTGGATGCACGCACGGATTTGTTTTCGTTTGGCGTGGTGCTCTACGAGATGGTGACAGGGGTTCTGCCGTTCCGGGGCGAGACCACTATCGTAATCGCGGAAGCGATTCTGAATCGCACGCCCGTTGCTCCCGTGCGACTCAATCCCGACGTTGCCCCAAAGCTAGAAGAGGTCATCAACAAAGCGCTGGAGAAAGACAAGAAGTTGCGATACCAGAACGCTGCCGACATTCGCGCGGATGTGCAGCGCCTAAAGCGTGATTCCGATTCGGGTCGGGAAGCCGTTGCAGCAGCCGAGGCCTCGGTGAAGCTCGCTGCGAGTCCCACTTGGTTTCGATGGCCGGTGGTCACTGGCGCAACAATACTGGCCATCGGACTAGCCGTGGGCAGTTGGCTGTTTTTCTCCCGCAAGGCGCACGTGCTGACGGACAAGGACACCATCGTCCTCGCTGACTTCACAAACACGACCGGCGACCCGGTGTTTGACGGCACACTGCGGCAAGGGTTGTCCGTACAACTGGAGCAATCCCCCTTCCTGAGCATTATCTCTGACCAGCAAATCCAGCAAACCCTAGAGATGATGGGCCAGAAGCCGGATGCCAAGCTCACGCCGGAGATTGCGCGGGAACTCTGCCAGCGGACGGCCAGCGCCGCTATGCTTGACGGTTCGGTTGCGCAGATTGGCACGCAGTACCTCCTGACCCTCAAGGTAGTTAACTGCGTAAACGGCGAATCGCTGGCGAGCACGGAAGCTCAGGCCAGCGACAAGAACCGTGTGCTCGATGCCCTGGGACAGACGGCTTCGGAGATTCGCAACAAACTGGGCGAGTCGCTAAACACGGTGCATAAATTCGATACCCCTCTTGAACAAGCCACTACGCCGTCACTCGAAGCTCTCCAGGCATACAGCCGGGGATGGGCGATGAAAGGAGTCGACGATGCGGCGACAGTGCCGTTATTCCAGCGGGCCATTCGCCTAGACCCGAATTTCGCTATGGCCTATGCCTCGCTCGGGAATAGCTATTCGAAACTGGGGGAAGCCAGCCTAGGTGCTGAGAACATGCGGAAGGCCTACCAGCTGGTCGGTAAGGTGAGCGAGCGGGAGCAGTACTACATCGAGTCTCACTACTACGACATCGTCACGGGCGACCTGGAGAGGGCGCGGCAGGTCTATGAACTCTGGGCGCAGGCGTACCCGCGCGACTTCATCCCGCCACGCGCCCTGGGTTCCAATTACGAGCAACTCGGGCAATATGACAAAGCCCTCGCGGAAAGCCTTGCGTCTCTACGCCTCAGGCCGAGCGCCCCAGAGTATGCCAACGTGGCAAGTTCCTATCTCGACCTAGGTCGCCTACAGGAAGCTCGGGCAACTACGGACGAGGCGCAAGCGAAAAAGCTTGATTCTCCAGACCTGCGCTTCTTTCTTTACGAGCTTGCTTTCATGCAGAACGATGCGGCGGGGATGGCGCAGCAAGTCGCATGGTCGGTGGGCAAGCCGGGAATAGAGGACACATTGCTGGACTTGGAAGCCGATACAGCGGCCTATTCCGGGCGGCTTAGGGACGCCCGAGAGTTTTCCCGCCGGGCGGTGGATTCTGCCGAACGAATAAAGGAAAAGGAAATCGCCGCCTCTTATTTTGCCCTGTCTGGCCTGAGGGAAGCCTTGTTCGGCAATGCGCCGGAGGCGCGCCAGCAGCTAGTGTCCGCGCTCGGGCTTTCGAGGGGACGAGATGTCCAGTATCTGGGGGCATTAGCGCTGGCTTTGGCAGGGGATACAGTTCGGGCACAAGCACTGACCGATGATTTAGACAAGCGCTTCCCAGAAAATACTATCGTCCGGTTCGCTTACCTCCCGACACTGCACGCGCAGCTTGCACTCAGCCGTAACGATTCATTGAAAGCCATTGAGGTTCTTCAGGCCGCCGTGTCCTATGAGCTAGGGAGGGCAGCCTCTCTCTATCCCGCCTACTTCCGTGGCGAAGCGTATCTGGCCGGGAATCGGGGCAAAGAAGCCGCGGCCGAGTTCCAGAAAATCCTGGACCATCGTGGCATCGTGCGCAACGAACCCATAGGAGCACTGGCGCATGTCCAAATCGGCAGAGCTTATGCCATGCAGGGCGACACCGCGAAAGCCAAGGCGGCCTATCAGGATTTTCTCACGCTGTGGAAAGACGCCGACCCCGACATCCCCATCCTCATCGCTGCCAAGGCTGAGTATGCGAAGCTGAAATAAATAATTGTCTGAATTGCTTGAGAAGCTTGCAAGTCGGGTCTCGTAATAGCTGTCGTCAGGAATATGGAACTTGATTCCGCAAAATTCTCTCTCGAACGCGCCCATCATGGCGAGGATGATATCCTCGTGGTCGTGCTCCTCAAGCGCCGTGAAATCCAAGTCCGTTGAAAACCGCCATGGACCCCAATGAACATTTTCCGCAGGCAAGTGCCACCCTTGAAGGCTAATTGGTCCAGAATGCCTCGCTCCGAGAAAAGCTGAAGTAGAAAGGTCAACACGATTTCTTTTTCGGCGATCATCATGTCGCGAAGACCCGATTGAGTGGAATAACGCCGCACCTCAGGTAGCGTGAGCATACCTATCCATCCGTCTTCAGTGTTATTCGCCGGCCGATTCCGGCGCTCTCATGCAGTTCTTCCTGCGACACGTTTACGAACAGACGCCACATCTCGTCATAGCCAATTGCGCCGTGAACCTTGTTCGCGGGATTCGGCCCCATCCATGTCCGGGAGCCGCGAGCGGCGAGCCGGAGCAGCCGTTCGCGGATCTCAGCGGGCATGTCCGCCTTAACGTGATCCATCACCCATCCGAACCTGCGAACCAGCGCCGTCGAATCGATCCGTTCGAGGTACTCTGCCGCCTTCGCCCAATCGAAACGGCGACTCGCCGTTGCCAGAATGGAGGCGGCCTCTCCCACGCCGCCGGCCAGCGCCGGACGATCAATGCAGTCGATCGCTGTCTTCTCGCGGTCGGACATCATGATCTTGTAACCAAATACATCAACAGAAGCGAATCCGAAGAATTTGGGAGGTTTGGGATTGACGACCCGCACCCGCCCCTCCCCAACCTGCCTTCCCCGTACGTGTGCAGGCGTGACCACGACGATAACCCGGCGATGTTGCGTCGTCAGCCCGTAATGCCCGGCCGCACTGCCGTATCCTATATAGTAGGGATCGGCGATACGGCCCGCGAGCGCGAGCAGATTAGTTTCCGCCATTGGATCGGGCCCCTCGTCGGGTGGGATGACGAGATATTGTCCCCAACTCGCCCGCTCCAGCCAGCCCTTGCGGCGCAGAGATTCGATCACGTTGTCTGCCGCTTTAGCGCTGACGCCCAGCAGTTTGATAATCTCTGATCGGCCCACCTCCCGCCGCTTCTTTTCGGCGAGGGCCAGCACGACCCGGCTTTCCTGCGGCCCCAAGGTTCGGACGGTGGAATCCATGATATTCGGCCTCACAAAACCCCCCTTATGAGGGGGTTTTGATTAACAAAATAGCGAATTTGGCGAACCTTGTCAATATTTACATTCACAAAACCCCCTGTATAAGGGGGTTTTGTAATCAAAATATATACACAAGTCCTGAGGGATTGAAACCACTGATAAGACAACGCTTAGTTCGGTCTCGGCTTTGGCCGATCGCTTAAACTAGAATACGCACCCATGCCGCAAGCGTCGATCACTGTCTTGACCGAATACAAGGAAATCATGGTCTATATGGCGAACACATGTGGGGGTAACAAAAAGGCCCGCTATTGTTTAACTTTGTGTAGGGATTCTTGATTACCATAGCGCAGGACTCCGCGTAGTTGCTTCAGCGTTTGAACGCGAGATATCCGGACCTTAACGCCTCGTCAAGTGTCATCGCCTGCTCCTGCGTCACCGCGCCGAACATATCGTTTATAGGGAAGGGCTTTCGCATAGCAGCACCTACGGTTGAGATATGGCGTGCCATGTCCAAGTTGATGCGCCCGTCGTGTTCGCTCAACTCCATGAGGCGCGTTTGCCAAGCCTCGGCCGAAATCGTTTCGTATCTCAGCGAACGTCCCAGATGCCGACCGATAATCCCGGCGACTTCACTATGGGTGAATTTTTCACTGCCAGTCGGGTAGACCGCCGTTTTATCGCCGAACCGTTCGGGAAACCGCAAGGCTGCAACAGCGAGCTTTCCCGCGTCGGCGCCAGCAATCCAGTTCATGGGCAGGTCCGGAAACGAGTTCCGGATTACGCCGTCACCCAGAATATCCTCGCGATGTAGCAACTCCAGGTTCTCGAAGAACAGAGAAGCAATCCGCAAATGGATGCAGGATAGTCCGGACCATTCGAGCAATTCCTCCGCTAACCATTGAGCGCGTCCCAGGTGGCTTGGACTGTCCGGGTTCGCGGGCCCCATCGACATGACGACAAGACGCTTCAGCCCACCCGCACGCGCGGCGGAAGCGAAGTTAGCCGCCGCATCAACGATTCCTCCCGTGATTGGGTACGTAAAATATGCGGTGACTGTTCCTTCAAATGCGGGAATGAGACTCCGGCGATCGCGGAGATCTCCAACCACGACTTTGGTACCAATCTCCTCCAGAGCCGCTGCTCGGTCGTCTCTTTGTCGAACTAGCGCACGCACTGGTACGCCCAGCTTAATCAGCTGACGCACCACGTATGCTCCTGTTCCACCGTGGCGGCCGGTGCCGCCGACCACCAGGATCGGATTCAATGATTCGCTCAAGGGTCCACCTACTGTGTAATTACACTATCTGCACTATAGCCAACGCGGCGCGAGCATGCAAGGCCCTTGTAAAGTTCGACTTAACAGTCTTGCCTTGTGGCCTTTCGCAACGTCTTCAGCGACGCAAGCACCTTCGACGCTGTCCCCGGCGCCATCTGCTCATGGACGGAAGCCTGTGCAGCGGCCCAGAGGGGCAGTGCCCGCGTCAAGAGGCTGAGGCCCTTTTTTGTGAGGATATACTTTACCGCGCGCCCTTTCTGAGTTGCCGATTCGATTAAGCTACGCTCGGCCATGTGCTTGAGGTTTCGTACAAGGGTAGTCCTCTCGAAGGCCAAGCGATCCGCGAGTTCCGTAATGGACGAAGGTCGGCCGACATGAAGCGCGGCAAGGAGAGAGAACTCCGTCACCTCAAGGCCGATCGGAGCAAGCACCGCATTGTACCGCCTGGTGATGGCACGTGTCGTCATACGCGACTGCAGGCATAGGCACTCGCGGCCAATCTTCTCGATCTCTAGCTGTACCTGGTCGCCCGACATGGAACACACTCCGTCCCTTTCAGTGTAAATACACTATGCTCAGGCCGCAAGGGGTGCCCAGGCGGCGACCCCGGTTGGGGCGCGCTAGAAGAGGCTATCGCTGGAAAAAAAAACTGTTCAGCGCACAGGGGCGAGGAGCGCTGGAGAAACTTTCGTTGGCTCCCTGGGCGAGTCGGCGCCGGAAAGAATTATTGGAGCTGCTGGACCAGCGGGACCCAAAGATTACGGGAGGCAGGCATTTCGTAGCGGCCTAGGTTCAAGTCTTTACGAGCTTGGCACGCCCGATAAAGTGATTCAGAAAATCCTACGGCACGCGAATGTCGCCACCACCAGAACGCATTACATCGTGGTAGACTCAGGTAAGAGCAAAGCAGCAATGGCCGGTTTCGCGAGAGCTTTAGGAAGAAAATGGGCAAGACTCCGAAAAGCAAAAAGCGCAAATCGCCCCATAAACATTGATTAGGCCGAGGTAGCTCAGTTGGTAGAGCAGCCGATTCGTAATCGGCAGGTCGGCGGTTCAAGTCCGCCTCTCGGCTCCAACATCCAGCGTGTTTTGAAGACTTCCCATTTCGAATCACAGCCGCCAGCGTGTCCGCCACGGATTCGCCGTGAAACGTCTTCTTCCCTGTTAGCATTTCGTAGAGCACGCAGCCGAAACTTCAAATGTCCGTGCGACGGTCCACGGTTTTTCCGGCGGCCTGTTCGGGCGACATGTATGCCGGAGTCCCTAACAAGGTTCCCACCCGCGTCGCTATTTGGCTGATCGTGCGCGAAGTGGAATCATCTGTCGAGACCGCATCGCCTCGGATTGCTTTCGCAAGACCAAAGTCAAGAATCTTGACCGCATCGTTGTTCTTCACCTTCACATTTGCAGGTTTCAGATCGCGATGCATAATCCCGCGCTCGTGTGCGTATTCCAAGGCTTCGCAAATCTGCTTGACGATGCGCAGACTCTCATCGATTTGAATCGGGCCAGAGCGGATGCGGTCGGCAAGCGTCGCTCCTTCGACCAGCTCCATCACCAGTGCGTGAATGCTGCCAGAATCTTCGAGTCCATAGATCGTTGCGATGTTGGGGTGATTGAGAGAAGCGAGGACCTTCGCTTCGCGCTGAAACCGGGCCATACTCTGGGTGTCGCGAGCGAAAGCTTCGGGTAAAACTTTCAACGCGACCCCGCGCCCGAACTTCGCGTCACGCGCGCGATACACTTCACCCATCCCACCGGCACCGAGTGGGGCAAGGAT
This sequence comes from uncultured Acidobacteriota bacterium, assembly GCA_963714785.1. Lineage (GTDB taxonomy): Bacteria > Acidobacteriota > Terriglobia > Acidiferrales > UBA7541 > Palsa-295. Next base: position 176,664 of record CAVQQE010000006.1, on the reverse strand, counting down.
TTCATAGGGCCCTAGCCCGAATTTCTCACACCAAATTGAAAAAGGCTGTTGCTTCATGGCATAACTCTTTTGTCGAGAAAGATTCTGCCAAGAAGGAGCAACAGCCTTATGACCACAGAGTGTAACCAGTTTATCTTCGGATTTCATCCCCAAAAGCGACGCGAGATCCGGGCACAGTTTGACGGCGGAGCGATCACCAGTGACGGCGGTGGCCTGCTCCTGCGGGAGGTCGAGAAGCGCATCCGGATCCTCCGCCAGTTTGCCGCCTGCTTTACGGATTATCGCAATCCGGATTTGATCGAACATACGGTGGAAGAGTTGGTGGCACAGAGGGTCTATGGTTTGGCCTTGGGATACGAAGATCTGAACGATCATGAGGAGTTGCGGAACGATCCCTTGCTGGCGGTGCTGGTTGAAAAGGGGGATCCCGGTAACCAAGCGTTAGCTGGAAAGAGCACCCTGAATCGGTTGGAACTGACCAAAGAGACAGCCAGTCGGAAGGAGCGCTACAAAAAGATCGTGCTGGATCAGGGAGCCGTGGACCGCCTGCTGGTGGATATCTTTCTGGAAGCCCACCGGGAGGCGCCGAAAGAAATCATTTTGGACTTGGACGCCACCGACGATCCGCTGCACGGGCAGCAGGAGGGGCGTTTCTTCCATGGCTTCTATGGGCACTACTGCTACCTACCGTTGTACATCTTCTGCGGGGAGTTCTTGCTGTGTGCGCGGTTGCGATCCTCGAACATCGATGCCTCGGCGGGAAGTGTCGAGGAGCTGCAGCGCATCGTGAAACAGATTCGTTCGGCATGGCCAGAGGTGCGCGTGATCGTGCGGGGAGATTCTGGATTTTGCCGCGAGGAGCTGATGGCTTGGTGTGAAGCGCACCGCGTAGAGTACTTGCTGGGACTAGCGAAAAACGAACGTCTGAAGGCGGAGATCGCCAAGGAGATGGGGGAGGCCCAAGCCCAGTACCAACAGACTGGACGCGCCGCTCGGCTGTTCCAAGAGTTCGTCTATCAAACGCAGAAGAGTTGGAGCCGTGCGCGACGGGTGGTGGCTAAGGTCGAGCATCTGGAAAAAGGGGAAAACCCGCGATTCGTGGTGACCTCTCTGAGCGCAGAAGCATGGCCGGCACAGGCACTGTATGAGGAGCACTACTGCGCCCGAGGAGATATGGAGAATCGGATTAAAGAACAACTGATGTTGTTCAGTGACCGTACCAGCACGCACTACCTGCGCAGCAATCAACTGCGGCTTTACTTTTCTTCGATCGCTTACGTGTTGTTGCAGATGCTGCGGCGACTGGGACTGGCGGGAACGGAGTTGGCCCAGGCCCAGTGCTCCACCATTCGGCTCAAGTTGCTGAAGATCGGTGCGCTGATTCACATCACGGTACGCAAGGTGTGGGTCTCCCTGGCGGGTGGTTACCCCAACGTCGCGCTGTTCCAGCAAGTCCATAAAAAGCTGTGCGCCGTGCCGCTAAAGTGCTGAAAAAGAAAGGTCCCGAACAACTTTTTCCTCGCTTCTGTCAACCGGGGGAAAGGTGTGCGACAAAACAGCCTCGGAGAGAGGAAAACTCTCACGCCAAGCGAAAAAAGGATCAGCGACACAACAGCACCCCGCGAACTATCTCGCAACTCCCAATTCGAACAAACTTCATCCCACTTCTGCCAAGCTGTGAGAAATGACGGCTAGGCCGAGGTAAGCAGCATTTGGGGCTGGATTATACCCCCTGGAATTATTAACGCATGGCGTTACTTAAAGAAGAAAGCCCAAATGGACACCGAAAGCAACGGGCGAGCATGTATGGAAAGAAAGCCACTTAGAGGAAAGGCATTCAGGGAACAGCAATACGGCGCTGCCAGCAGCCTGCTCTGCAATATTTCAGCCCGAGCTTAAACTCCGGGCAAGTGACGCACCGTTGCCAACGCCATACTCATTGATTCCATACCGTTTTGATGTTGGTGAATTCGCGGATTCCGTAAACGCCCAATTCGCGGCCGATGCCGGAGCGTTTCACGCCGCCGAACGGAACCCGAGGATCGGAGGCCACCATACGATTGATGAAAACCATTCCCGCCTCAATCCCGTCAATAAACTGTTCCTGCTCGTTTTTGTCGGTTGTCCATGCGCTGGCGCCCAACCCAAAAGGGGTAGCGTTGGCGAGGCGAATCGCATCGTTTAGGTCTTTCGCCCGAAATAGGGAGGCGACCGGACCGAAGAGCTCGTCACAAGCTGCAGGTGATCCGTCGGGAATGTTCGTGAGCACAGTGGGCGCGTAAAAATTCCCCGGGCGGTTCAGCGGTTTACCCCCGGTCAACAATTTTGCGCCAGCCTTGATGGTTCTTTGTACGTCGGCATCGAGAGTTGTGAGGCCATCAGCCGTAGCCAGCGGCCCTAGCTCTGTGCTCTCGTCAAACGGATCGCCGATTTTCAGCGTTTCCATTTTCTCCACGAAGAGCTTCTCGAACTCGTCGGCGATGCGTTGATCCACGATGAAGCGCTTCGCGGCGATGCAGGATTGCCCGTTGTTCTGCACGCGAGCCTTCACCGCTGTTGCGACTGCGTCTTTAAGATTTGCACTGGGCATCACGATAAAGGGATCGCTTCCTCCCAACTCCAACACCACTTTCTTCACTTGTTTCGACGCAGCAACCGCTACTTGAATTCCCGCGCCTTCGCTTCCAGTCAACGTCGCTGCGGCGATTCGGTGATCGGCAATAATCCCAGCGACTTTGTCGGACCCGATAAGCAAAGTCTGAAACGCTCCCTCAGGAAAACCGGCGCGCAACAGCACTTCTTCAATCAGCAGAGCCGACTGCGGCACGTTCGAGGCGTGCTTCAGCAGTCCCATATTGCCAGCCATCATCGCCGGCGCCGCGAAACGAAAGACCTGCCAGAAGGGAAAATTCCAGGGCATCACCGCGAGTACCACGCCCAACGGCTGATACCGTATGAAACTCTTCGTAGCCGGCGTTTTGACTACCTCATCAGCTAGAAAACCTGCTCCATGCTCGGCATAGTAGCGGCAGCCGACTGCGCACTTGGCAGCTTCTTCGACCGCAGCGCGAAAGGGCTTGCCCATTTCGAGCGTCATCACGTGGCCGAACTTTTCTTTTTCTTTCTCCAGAATCTCAGCGGCGCGCACCAGCATTTCCGCTCGTTTCGAATGCGGAATCTTTTTGTAGGACTGAAATGTTTCTGTCGCCAGCTGAATTTTTTTCTCGATTTGCGCGTCGGTAAAAGCCTCGAAAGATTTTACAAGCTCGCCGGTAGCGGGATTGATCGTCGCAATAGCCATCTTTTTTCCTTTTTACGGAGTCTGTTCCAGGACTCGGAGAACGGCCATTCCTGGCCGCAAAATACGGTTCCATTCGTTCGGCCAGACTACCACATCATCATTTGAACCGCAGTTCTCTCATAGATTGGATGCGCGGCGGGGGGAATTGATTTTTTCGCTGAACTTCCGAAGGATGATTCACTTTCGATAGTCGTCCCGACTTTTGGAGCTTGTGGTATGCTTGCTCCCAAGACGGAGGTTCGGACGATTCCTGAGTCCAGTGCGTCACCGCGGCCTCGTCGCACCATTCCATTAAACGTCTCATCACTCGCCCATGAGGTCCGGAAAGCATGAAGCGCTTCATGGACTGTTCGTCGGTCCATACAGTACGAGTCCAGAACGTGTTGCGAGCCTCCCAAAGCACCGAAACCGCAAGCACACCTTCTGCCGAGTTCGCTTGCCGCGCCGAGCGTATTGCTTGAACAAGGAAAAAAGGAAGATACCGGGAAGATCTAACCCGAAGCCTGGTCAGCGATATGAAGTATTCGTTCATCCGCAGGCGCTGTTACCTCCAGCGTTCCTTTAGCATCAAAATTATAGTGAGGGCCTCTATGGCGAGGGCAAATTTCTACGGATGCGGCACTTTCTATACGCTCTCGAATTGGGGGCAACTGTAACTCATTTAGATGGACGGGCTTACAGGCGCGAGTTTGGCATGGTTCCTGCAATGAGCCTAGTCGCGCAGTGGGGTTCGTATGTCAGCCCTCACATCGCGACCCGCAACTTCAGAAAATTACAAATCCAAATTCGATAGAGGAGTGCAGTGAGATTAAGCCTGCGTTTAATCTTATTTCTCGTTGTCGGTATCACGCTGGTCACCTTCCTGGTTGCGAGAAACCAGGTCCGCAGCGAGAAGCGTGGTCTGCGCGCTGACTTGGAGCGACGCGCAGGAATTCTTGCTGAAAGCCTGCAAGAGATTATCGAGCCGGCGCTGGAGCGAGGTTCGCGCGATTCGTTGAGACGTATTGTCGAGCGCTACGGCAATAGGGAACGCCTCGCGGGGGTAGTGGTGTACGATCCGCAGGGTAACGTGATCGCAGAAACGCCCAGCCTGACCTCACTCTTCAATCAACCGCCGGTTCCCATTAAAGAGCTCCAGGCGGGACAAGGCGGGTCCAGCAAGTTTTTCGATCATGATGGCAAGTCCATGGCCATTCACGGATACTTTCTGCCATTGCACAGCAAATCTTCTTCCGTAATCGGCTATCTCGGGATTTTTCACGACGCAAGTTACATCGAAGCCCAAAGCGTTCGTATTTGGCGGGAAACTCTGTGGCACGTAGTCGCGCAGGTGCTTCTAATTGTCTTGATCACTGTGCTGATTATCCGCTGGACGATCATTCTTCCAATTTCTAGAACCGCTCAATGGATGAAAGACGTTCGCGCAGGCCGCACCGTATCACGCCCCTCTTTGCCAAAAGGAGACTTCCTGGAGCCGTTTACACGCGAAGTACAGAATCTTACCGAAAGTCTAGTTGAAGCCAGAGCTGCCGCAGAACAAGAAGCGCGGTTGCGCGAAACGGGTGAGTCGTTGTGGACCCCCGAGCGCTTGCGCGTCAGCATTCAAAAGAAGGCGCTGCAAAATACTTTGTTTGTGGTGTCAAACCGCGAACCGTATATGCACGTGCACAGAGGCAAAGGCGTCGAAATGATTATTCCCGCCAGCGGCTTGGTCACTGCTCTGGAACCGATCCTTCGAGCCTGCGACGGTGAATGGATTGCCTCAGGCGCGGGTGATGCCGACCGCGAAACCGTTGACGAAGCTGATCGGCTTCGCGTGCCCCCCGACAAGCCGGAGTACACCCTGAAACGCGTGTTCTTAACCAAAGAGGAAGAAGAAGGCTACTACTACGGTTTTTCGAATGAAGGTCTGTGGCCTCTCTGCCATATCGCGCACACGCGGCCAATCTTTCGCACCTCTGATTGGCAAGCCTATCAGGACGCAAATCGCAAATTTGCTGACGCAGTGTTATCCGAGATGGAAGGAGTGGAAAAACCCCTGGTGCTGGTGCAGGACTATCATTTCGCCCTTCTTCCGCGGATGCTCAAAGATGCGCGTCCCGACGCACGCATCGCGATTTTTTGGCATATTCCGTGGCCCAATCCGCAAGCCTTCGGAATCTGTCCTTGGCAGCGTGAACTTCTCGACGGGCTTCTGGGCGCCGACCTGATTGGCTTTCACATTCAAGCACACTGCAACAATTTTCTCGAGACGGTGGAGGCCGCTGTTGAATCGCGCGTGGAATGGGAACGTTTTGCGGTGAAACGACATGGTCACATGACGCTGGTTCGTCCATTTCCGATCAGCGTGGATTTCCGTGAGAAGCACACGGAGCCTCAAGAGCGGGTTTCGCCCTACGTCCTTCGCGCTTCACTATTGAAGAAACTCGGTATTGAAGCGAACTTCCTGGGTATCGGCGTAGATCGCATCGACTACACAAAGGGAATTGTCGAGCGGTTCCGCGGGATTGAACGCTTCCTGCAAAAGTATCCGGAGTATGTTGGCAAGTTCACATTTGTGCAAATTGGAGCGCCCAGCCGCACGCAGATCCCGCGATATCATCAGTTCCTGGAGGAAGTGGAAGCGGAAGCCGCGCGAGTGAACTCGGCTTTCCAGACCGCGAACTGGAAACCGATCGTAATGCTTACGCGCCACCATGGCCACGATGAGATTCGTCCCTATTATCAAGCCGCCGACCTGTGCATGGTGACCTCGCTTCATGACGGCATGAATCTGGTCGCTAAAGAATTTATAGCCGCTCGCGAAGATGAACAAGGCGCGCTCATCCTGAGCCAATTCACCGGAGCGAGCCGCGAACTACGGGATGCCATCATCGTGAATCCCTATGACGTCGACCAAATGGCCGAGGCGATTCGTTCCGCTCTTGAGATGGACGCCGAAGAGCGCCACATCCGCATGGTGCAAATGCGCCGCGTCGTGAAAGAAAACAATATCTATCGCTGGGCTGGAAGCTTAATCACAGAACTTTCCGAAATCAGAGTCGGCGACAATGAATCGAGCATTGAGCCTTCGGACTTGCTGAAGTCTCCCGAGTCAGGGCCGAATCTCCGCAGTGTGCACCTTAGCCTGGTGCCGCCCAGAACAAGTGTGGGGGGATAAGATTAGCGCTTCAAGAAATCTCGTTCAACCGTCCGAGGAAACCGCACCTGCGGGCCAACGTCGTGCGAACGCGAATCATTTCCCCGGTCATCTTTTCCGTAATTGGCGGCAGTTGAAATCGCGCCTGAGAGCCGCGAAAGCGTGCGCGCTCTTCCTAGACCTTGACGGCACGCTTGTGCCGCTACGTCCCCGACCTGCTGATGTCAAACTCTCTCGACAGACCAAGAGAATTCTAAAACTTCTTCAAGGCCATACCAATTTGTATTTGGCTTTCGTAAGCGGCCGCCAGCTTAAAGTTTTGCGGAGCATCATCGCCATGGACAAGGTGAGTTACGTCGGCCTGCACGGCGCAGAATGCGAAGACAAATCGCTGGATATCAGCAGAGAAAGCGTGCGCGCTCTTTCTGCCGCTAAGCGCGCGGCCAAAAAGCAGCTTCAGAAATGCCCTGGAATTTGGATAGAAGATAAGGGCTTGAGCTTTGCCGTGCATTACTGGCGCGCGAAGCCGGCTACCGTTCGAGCAGCGGAGCTGGCATTGAATCAAATACTCGCGCCGAAGCTGGGAACCCTGCACATTCTCAACGGTAATAAGGTTTGGGAAGTGATGCCAAAGGAAATTCCGGGGAAGGGCGTAGCGGTCCGCTCATTGTTGACCGGATTGCCGGAAAATACTTTGGGAATCTACGTGGGCGACGACGTCACTGACGAAACAGCCTTCGCCGCTCTGAGCGATCAGATCACGGTGAGAGTTGGCAGGATGCCCGGCACCCAAGCCCATTTTTATGTGCGCGATCCGGCAGAAGTTCATCGCTTTTTAACACACCTTGAAACCTTGCTTTCGTGAGGTAGAAAAACTCGTTATCCTTTGCCACTGAAACAAAAGCAAAAGGTATAAGCCGCCTGGTTATTAAAGGAATTGCCCCAAATTATGTAATTCGATTGAACTTCGCGTATGATAGCTGGCGAAATCCCCGTGTTTCGGACCGGAAAGGCCTCTCATGAATCACCGGTTCACCATAGGTGTCGAAGAAGAGTTTCAAATCGTTGATCCCACCACGGGAGACCTGCGTTCGCATGTAAGCGAACTCGTGGCCGCCACCTCCTCAGGTTTGGGCGAGCAGGTGAAGCCCGAAATGCACCAATCCATCGTCGAAATCGGTACCAAAATATGCGGCAACGTCGATGAGTTAGCGACCGATATGCGCCGCACTCGCGGCGAACTCGTCCGCGCTGCCGAGAAAGTCGGATTGCAAGTGGCCGCCGCGGGAACCCACCCGTTTTCGAGCTGGATCGACCAGGTAATCTCACCCGGAGAACGCTATCAAAATATTGTCGAAGAGCTCCAACAACTGGCGCGCTCGCTGCTGATTTTCGGCATGCACGTACACGTCGCCGTACCCGATCGCACCACCATGATCGACTTGATGAACATGGCTCGTTATTTTCTGCCGCATCTTTTGGCCCTTTCTACCAGTTCGCCGTTCTGGATGGGGCGTAACACAGGCTTGAAGTCATTTCGCACTACTGTATTCCGTCGTTTCCCCCGTACTGGAATCCCCGACCATTTCACCTCCTGGAGCGAGTACGAAGACTACGTTAACTTGCTCGTCCGTTTGCACTGCATCGATAACGCCAAGAAAATTTGGTGGGACGTTCGTCCGCACCCCACATTTGGCACACTCGAATTTCGCGTATTCGACGTCGCCACGCGCCTGGACGAAGCGATTGCTATCGCAGCTTTGACGCAAGCCATTGTGGTCAAGCTGCATCGTCTCTACACGCGGAACATGGGCTTTCGCATGTATCCCCGTGCGCTAATCGAAGAAAACAAATGGCGCGCCGCTCGTTGGGGCGTTGAAGGAAAGCTCATCGATTTCGGCAAGCAAGCCGAAGTGCCCATGCGTGAGTTGGGCGAGGAACTTCTGGAATTCACTGATGATGTTGCCGGCGACCTGGGAAGCCGCGCCGCACTGGAACCTATTCAGAGAATTCTACGTGAAGGCACAAGTGCAGAGCGTCAGTTACGCGTATTCAAAGAAACAGGTGATTTGAAAGAAGTGGTGAAACATATCGTGGCAGACACACGGGCTGGAGTGACCGAGCACGCGTCCTCCGCGTAGAGATTCAAGTTGAGCGCAGCGAAATGGGCTGGAAAAAGACAATTTTGCCGAGCAGCCGAAGTTCAGAAGAGCGGGAAACTTCGCCGGAACCAAAACGTCCGGCCACCCAGAAAGGAACTGACACCATGAAAGTTGGACTTCTGTGCGGCCGCGAATATAGTTTTCCGTCGGCCTTCCTACAAAAAGTGAATGAGCTCGGCAAGCGCGACGATATCACCGCGGAATTCGTGCATTTAGGTGGAGTCCGCATGGGCGAGCCCGCCGAATATCGCGTGATCGTGGACCGCATCTCTCACGAAGTGGAATTTTATCGCGCCTACCTGAAGCATTCTGTGCTGCAAGGCACCTACGTGATTAACAATCCTTTCTGGTGGACCGCGGACGACAAATTTTTCAATTATGCTGTTGCGTCCAAGCTCGGCATCGCCATTCCGAAAACGATCCTGTTGCCACAGAAATCTTATCCTTCAGACGTGGATATCAATTCTGAATCCCTGCGGAATTTAAAGTATCCAATCGATTGGGACGGTTTGCTCGATATTGTCGGCCGTCCCGCCATTCTGAAGCCGTATGCCGGTGGCGGATGGAAGCACGTTTATAAGGTAAACAATAAGGAAGAACTGCTGGCGGCCTATGACGGCACTGGCCCGTATTGCATGACGTTGCAGGAATTTATCGATTTCGACAAATACGTGCGTTGCTTTACGTTCGGCAAGATGGATATTTTGCCCGTGGCTTATGATCCCAAGGAGCGCCGCTATCTCGTGGACCACAATTATCTTTCGCCAGAGCTGGGCGAGCGCGTTGTGCGCGACGCGCAGACCATCAACCAGGCGCTTGGATACGAAATGAACACCATCGAGTTTGCAATCAAGCAAGGCGTACCGTATGCCATCGACTTCCTGAATCCGGCGCCGGATTTCGAGCGCGACCGCATCACCGAATTTTATTTCGAACATGTGGTGGACCGCATGGCTCGTTTGGTGATCGATCGAGCGCTGCACGGTTCCACCGCAAATTCGTGGCCGCGCTGGGAAGAGATGCTAGGAATTGGCGCTGCTTCAGGATTTACAGGTGCGCCGGAAAAAGGACGCGCAGGAGCGAAATCTGCGTGAGCGGTACGGCCCGAGCATCGCACACGGACGCTACTCCCGCGCAGTTGTGGCACGGCTTGCTGCGCCCTGAAGTTGAATTCACTCCGGAATTTTCCGCCGAGTTGAACGCGCGTATGCGCGCGAACAAGCTTACCTTTGGAGACCGTGTGCACTGCCCGTTTCTGCGGCCCTTTTTTCTTACTTCGCAGGACGAAAATCGCGTGCGCGAAGTTGCCGAGCTGATTGCGGAACTCGGCGAACGCGTGGTGCAGCAAGCTCTTGCCGATCCGGCATTGCTCGCGCAGGTGGCCCTGACTCCTGAAGAAGAGCGCCTGGTACGCATTTCGCCGCGTTACAATAGGGCCAGCACGGCTTCCCGTCTGGATGCTTTTCTTCTTCCGGATTCTTTGCAATTCGCCGAGTACAACGCGGAATCACCCGCCGGTCCGGGTTACGCCGAAACTTTAGCCGGGGTGTTCCGCACATTACCCGTGATGGAGCGCTTTGCCGAGCATTACAGTGTTCGCCAGTTTCCGCTGATGGAGCTTTTGCTCGCGGCCTTGTTGGAAAGTTATCGCGAATGGGGTGGCACAGCGTCTCCTCCGGTAATCGCGATTGTGGACTGGCGCGAAGTGCCCACCTGGAGCGAATTCGAAATTTTGCAGGCGCGTTTTGAAAAGGCCGGAGTGCCCACGATGATCTGCACTCCTTCGGACCTCGAATTCGACAGCACCAAACTTATGTGTCGAGGCCGCCGAATCGATCTGGTCTATCGCCGAGTGTTGCTCAACGACATTCTCGCTCATCCCGCCGAATGCGAAGCTTTGGTAAAAGCGTACCAAGCCGGCGCGGTCTGCGTGGCCAACGCTCTCACTTGCAAAATTCCTCACAAGAAAGCATTTTTCTCCATCCTCACCGACGAGCGAAACTCGGCGCTCTTCAGCGCGAGCGAGCGGGCGGTCGTTCGCCGCCACGTCCCCTGGACGCGTTTGCTTGCTGACGTGCAGACCAGCCGCGGTGGCGAATCGTTTGGCCTGCTTGAATATGTGCGCAAACACAGACAGGATTTTGTTTTGAAGCCCAATGACGAATATGGCGGTACCGGCGTAACTCTTGGCTGGGAAATTAACGCTAGTCAATGGGAAGCAGGTCTCCAACAAGCTCTTGCGGACTCTACTCGTGCATGGGTTGTGCAGGAACGCATTGCCGTACGTCGCGAAATTTTCCCCATGCAGACCGCCGAGGGCATCGAAATGCGCGACATGCTTGTGGACTTCGCGCCGTACCTTTTCCGCGGAAAGATGGCCGGCTGCCTCACGCGCCTGAGCGCTACGGGCTTAGCCAACGTCACCTCCGGCGGCGGTCAGGTTCCTTCGTTCGTGGTTGACCCGCGCTGATGAATACGCGGTTTTCGTACCTACAGATTTATCTCCGTAACAAAAAAATGGCGAGCAAATTTACAATAATTAGATGACCTTTGGATCTTTAAAGCCTGAGCTGATGCCTGGCGCGCGCAACGCCATCGATACCTGCCTTGCTATCCAGCCCAACGAGCGCGTCACACTTATCGCCGATCGTGCGAGCGCATCGGTGGCGGCGAGCCTAGCGAAAGCTCTCGCTGAACGCGGAGCCATATGCGAGCCATTTCTGCTGGAAGATTTGGCATCGCGCCCTCTAACCCGGGCTCCACAACAAGTGCTCGATTCGCTGGGCCGTAATGACGCGGGCATCCTCTGCATGCAGCCAATGACGGGAGAGCTTGCCGCACGCAAAGACATCGTAGGAGTCGTCGAGCGCCGCCACATTCGCTATGCGCATATGGTCGGTGTAACGCCCGAAATTATGCAGCAGGGAATGCGCGCCGATTACACCATGGTTGACAAGCTCAGCGAGCGCTTGCTGCAGCGGATGCAGAGCGCGCGTTCGCTCACCGTGCGCACCGATGCCGGCACATCTCTCATCGCTAGCTTTGACGCTGCGCTTGATTGGGTGAAGACCAGCGGCCTGATCAATCGCCGTTACTGGTCTAATCTGCCGGCGGGTGAAGTTTTCACTACGCCGGCAAAAGTGGACGGCACATTTGTTTGCGACGGCACGGCCGGCGATCACTTCTGCGGAAAATACGGTGACTTGCAAAAAACGCCTCTCGCGCTCGAAATCAAAGGCGGACGCCTGGTCTCCGCAAAATGCACGCGAAAAGATCTCGAAGAAGAATTCTGGAAATATTGCCACACGGATGAAAACAGCGACCGCGTTGGCGAACTCGCTTTTGGAACGAATCTCAGCCTGTCCGACATGATCGGCGTTTTGTTGCAAGACGAAAAACTCCCGGGAGTGCATCTTGCCTTCGGCGATCCCTACGGCAGCCAAACGCACGCAGCGTGGAGTTCGCGGACGCATGTGGACGTGTTAGCGCGCAATTGCAATGTGTGGATTGACGAAGAACAGGTGATTGCGAGGGGCCGCTACTTGCTAGATCGGCTCGGCCTAGCCTAAACGCCTTAAAATAATCTCGTAATGTATTCCCACATTTCATGTTTCCAGTACGGCCAATCGTGCCCGCCCTGCGGGCCCCAATCGTCCAGATGATGTGGAATTCCCTTGGCCGCTAAAATCGCCGAGAGCCGGTAAGACGGCCCGCTGTTTTCCCACGGCCCGCTGCCCGTTGCGATATGAATGTCGCACTGCGCGAGCTGCGCCATCACGTTTCCATCCGAAAGATTTGAAAGATAATCTACAGGATTGTTGAAGTAGGTGTTGTCGTCATACATTCCATCCATGAAATTCTTGATATCGTAAACGCCGGAAAGCGCGAAACATCGCCGAACCACGTCGGGATGTTTGAAGAGCGTGTTGGCAGCGAGATAGGCCCCGAAGGATGCCCCCATGGTGGATATGGCGATATCGCGCGATTGACAATTGTCTTGGATGAAGGGAATCACTTCATATCTTACGTAGGCATCGAATTGCGCTTGCACCCAACTGCGATGAAATGGATGCGCACTCTTGTTGTAAAATCCGGCCGAATTCACGGAGTTGATGCTGAAAAACTTCACGCGTCCGGCGTCAATCAGGGGTGACAAACTTCCGATCAATCCCTGGCCCTCAAGTTCCCACTCATCGCCGGCGCTGGTGGGGAACCCAAGCAGCGGAGGCCCCCAGTGCCCATAAACAACAATGCCCATATCCAGTCCCAATCGATTCGAATACCAGCGATGATATTCCCGTTTCATGTCACTCCCGTGGATGGACTGCGGTTTGCCGCCGCTTCGCAGTCGAGCGCGATATTATACGGCGTTTAAGCGCGCAGAATACTGGAAACTCTATGCGTCCAAATTTCTGCTCTGCTATCCTAGTGGAATGCTAATAATGCTTCGCCGCTTGTTCGTTCTTCCACAAAACGGTGTCCAGCTTTGATCGCAGAGTCCCAGGGACAATTACGCAAGCACGAAAAGTATCGCTCGCGATTTCTCCCACGCACCCGCGACCTGATCGTCTATCTTCCGCCTGGCTATGAAGAAAAGCCGCAGTCGCGCTATCCGGTGCTTTATCTGCAAGACGGCCAGAATCTTTTCGACCCCGCAACCTCTTTCATTCCCGGCATGGATTGGCACGTGAAAGACACTGCTGATCAACTGATTGCCCAGGGCACGATTCGCCCGCTAATAATCGTTGGCATTTACAATACCGGGAAATGGCGTCTGGGCGAGTACACACCTTCGCATGACAAAAAGATGGGTGGCGGCAAAGCCGACCGTTACGGCCAGATGCTGCTGGAAGAAATCAAGCCATTCGTCGAATCTCAATACCGCACGCTAGGCGGTGCAGCCGATACGGGAATCGGTGGTTCCTCTCTCGGCGGTCTGCTCACTATTTATCTAGGCCTTCGCTTCCCGCAGGTTTTCGGCAAGCTAGCGATACTTTCGCCTTCCGTGTGGTGGAATCGCGGCTGGATTCTGAATTTCGCGGCTCGAGTGAATTTGCAGAGCCGTCCGCGGATCTGGCTCGACGTGGGCACCAAGGAAGGTGGCCGCAGCGCGGACAACGTGCAACGATTGTGCCGCGTTCTGGTCGAAAAAGGCTGGCGCGAAGGGCGCGATCTGCACTTCGAAATAATCCCAGGCGCCGCGCATAACGAAGCCGCCTGGGCCCAGCGGGTCGCGCCGTTCTTGCAATTTCTCTTTCCCTCCGGCGAGAGCGCAGTATAATCCGCTCTCTTATTCAAGTTGCTGAGCCGGTGTAATTCAGGGACTACCCGAGGCCATCGTCTTTGTCCCCCGAGCGACCGCTAACCATTCTCTGCATCAGTTCATACGAAAAAGGGCAGGAATTTCTCCGCTCGGCAAAAGACGCCGGCTGCCGCGTGCTGTTTCTTACTCTGGAAAAACTTCGCCACGCTAATTGGCCCAGCGAAGCTATCGACGAAATGTTTTACATGCCGGAAGATTTGCCCACCGCCGACATCATTCGCGCCGTCAGCTTCATGGCCCGCACGCACCCGATCGATCGCATCGTAGCGCTTGACGAATTTGACATGGAAAACGTTGCCGCCCTGCGCGAGCATTTGCGCATCCCGGGAATGGGCCTCACCACCATGCGTTATTTTCGCGACAAGCTTGCCATGCGTGGGCGCGCGCAGGAATCCGGCATCCTGGTTCCGGAATTCGTACACGTTCTTAATTATGACCACCTGAAAAGTTTTATGGCACGCGTGAAGCCACCCTGGCTGCTGAAGCCGCGTTCGCAAGCTTCCGGCATCGGGATGAAGAAAATCCACCAGCCTGCTGAGCTTTGGCCCTGGCTGGACCAGCTCGGCGATGAACAATCCTTTTTCCTGCTCGAGCAATTCGTCCCGGGAGATGTCTTTCACGTCGATAGCATTGTGTCGGAGCGCAAGGTCGTGTTCGCCGAGGCGCACATGTACGGCAAGCCGCCTCTGGATGTGTCGCACCAGGGCGGCATTTTTACCACTCGCACTTTGCCCCGGGCTTCCTCTGAATCCAAAGCTCTGCTGAAGCTCAACCGCACATTGATCGAAGCGCTGGGACTCGTGCGCGGAGTTACCCACGCCGAGTTCCTGCGCGCGCACGAAGACGGGAAAATCTATTTCATCGAGATTGCCGCGCGAGTCGGTGGCGCATATATTTCCGACGTAATTGAAGCTGCCACCGGTGTGAATTTATGGCGCGAATGGGCGCGCATTGAAGTGGGAGGAGGGAAGAGTCCTTATGTGCTGCCGAACGTACGGCGGGATTATGCCGGAGTTGTGATTTCTCTGGCACGTCAGGATAATCCCGACACTTCCAGTTATAACGATCCAGAAATCGTTATGCGCATTCCCAGACATCATCACGCAGGATTTGTATTGCGAGCGAACAAGCCGCAACGAATCGAGGAGTTATTAGATTCTTACGCCACGCGTTTTCGCGAGGATTTCTACGCCACCGAGCCTGTTCCGGACAAACCCACCGCTTGATCACATTGATGTTTTTGTTTTCTGCAGCCCGGCCATCTTGCCGGCTCCCTCATGAACAAATGTTCGCGGTTGGGCGACTCTATTTGCGTGAAGGGCGGTCCATACCGTAAAAATCTTCTGAATTAATCGGTTTGCTCACCAGGCCCATCTGTAGAACCTGCAAATGGCTACTGCGGTCAAATACTTTGTCCGGGAAGAACCTCTTCACGACGATTCGTACTCCGCCAAAAGCAATCCCGGAAATCACGGCAAACATGCAAATAACTCCGGTTCCAATAATCGTTCCCACGATCATGGCGCTGATGGGGGGTTCTTTGAATTGAAACGTAGGCTCGTTCCAAGTGATTTCGGCGCCCGATTCCACCTGCGTCAGCAACGCGTCAGCTTCCGCCTTGGTTCGTGCTCCATAGACCACCGCCAGCAGCGTCATAGAACGCTTGGCGAATAGCGGAGAAGAATTCGGATCCGGGTTCTCAGCGTTCACCCCAAGGTTCTTCTGCAACTCCACAAGCTTTTTGGCGGCAGTCTGTGGTGTGGGGAAGTCAGCGAGCAGCAAAGTCACCTCATGCCCTCCCGTCCTGTACCGCGCAGATTCCGCTTCGGCACCCTGAGAAAAACCCAGCCAGTCGCCAGACGACACCGGCACAAACTGGTTCAAAGTTACAGGCCCCAAAACATAATGGTCGGAGCGCTCAACCATTCCTATTGTGGGCATCTCATCGGGCAGCGATGGCAGCGGTCCCTCTTGAGCGTGCGGCTTTACCGCCGCGACCAGCGCCTTCAAATCCTTAGCGCGTCTCGGGAGGTCGCTCCCGCGAACATCAAGCAGCAGATTTCCATCGAGCGCCAATGCCCGCCAAGGTCCCACGGCGGAATGTTCGCTAATCGAAGCGTGCGGCAGGTCGGCGCTGCGCATATACGAAAATAGACCGTACGCCCCGCTCGGATCCTTCATCCGATACACTTGCACTCCCAGCTTTTCCGCGCCGCGCGTGTATTCGCACTGCTCTCCAGCCACGAATCCGTACTCCGCTAGAACATCATTGGGAGCAGAACTGGCGGTCTGCGAAGCAATTTGCGACGGCTGCGCGGGATTAAACGAGGTCTTCCCGTTGCAAGTCCATCCCGCAAAAGAATCGGGGATCACACCTTGAGCCGGCGTAGAAGCTGTCAGCAATAACCAAAGTACTGAAACAAGACAAACATAGAGGTAGTGGCGCATTCGCATTCTTGTTTAGATGCCGGAATTCTACTTGGGGTTCCCGTCGGACGCCACCGTGCCGATATTCTCGCCGGTGCCCGCGGACGGATCGTTTGACCGGTTTGCGGTGGGTCTGGACGCTTTCACCGCTAAGGCACTGGCGCGGTTGTCTGAAACGAGCTTCGATTTGTCGTAGGAAAGGCTGTTCAGATTATCGAGGTATGCAGCGATTCCGCGGTACAAGCCGTCGGCAACGCGTTGGCGCTGGTCGCCCTTGCGCAGTAGCTTTTCGTCGCTGGGATTGCTGATAAACGAAATCTCCGAAAGAATGGAAGGCATGTTTGCGCCGATTAGAACGACAAAAGGCGCCTTCTTCACGCCGCGGTTCTTTTCATTTTGGCTCACGAGCTGCATCCGGCGCGTCAGCGAATCCTGCACATCGCTCGCAAACTCTTTCGATTCCTCTATCTTTTCATTTCGCGCGATCTTCTTCACCAGGTCCTGCAAGTCATGCAAACCTTCCTGCGAAAGCGCATTTTCACGCGTGGCCACTTCCAGCGATTCTTCCGAAGTCGCAAAGTTCAAGTAATAAGTCTCGATCCCGCGCGCTTCATGATCGTGGCTCGAATTTGCGTGAATGGAAATAAACAAGTCCGCTTTCGCTTCGTTGGCAATCGCGGTCCGCTGTTCCAACGGAATAAACGTGTCGTCTTTACGCGTATAGATCACTTCGGCGCCAGGAAGTTTTTGTTCAATTAAATGTCCCAGCCGCAGAGCTACGTCCAGGCAAAGATCTTTTTCCATCAAGCCGTGTGGGCCGATCGTTCCGGTATCGTGTCCGCCGTGGCCTGCATCGATTACGATCCGGCCGATTTTCAGCCCGAGAGCGCGAGTTAACGAATGTTGTCCGTCCCGAGTGGGTTTGGGTTCGGTCGGCGGCCTCAGAGCTGCTGCATTGGTATTGGCGCTTTTCGTTTTTATGGGTGTGCTTTTCTCGGCCGGAGAGGCGGCCAGTTTAGCGGCGAGTTTGGCGGTCGCAGGATTATTTGCGACGGCGGAAGCCGGGTCACTCGAATTGTCCGTCGATTTGGTATCCGTGTTCCCGGTATCTTCTTTGGCGGCGGATACGGAAATAGTGCTAGCTGGCGCGCTCAAACCGTTTTTCGCTGTAGTTACGTTGGCATTATTTCGGACTTCAATCACCAGCCGATAGGGATTCGAGACGAGGTAAGCCTTATAATCGCGCGCGCCATCCACATCTAGCACCAGTCGAACGACTCCTTCGCGGTTCTGTCCCAGGCGCACGGACTTCAGCAAACCATTCTGTACATCAATCGTCTTCTTCGACAGCCCGAGGCCAAGGTTAGCCTTATGCAGATCGAAATAGATTCGATCGGGAGAAGCAATGTGGGCGGAATCGAATTTGACGGTGTCTTCCAGCGTCACAACGATGCGCGTGAAATTATCGGCGTTCCAGGTCTGTATATCGGTTACGTGCGGGGTGCCGTGCGAACTCTCTCGCGCATCGACAACCTGGCCTTTCACATCCGGCGCTTGGTTTTTGGCCTCTTCACGGGCATCTGAAATTTCTTTTAATGCCAGGCGTGCCTCCGGCGCTTTCTCCGACTTCGGAAAACGCTTCAGAAAATCCTTGAACGCTACCTCCGCGGCCTCCGCCTGCCCTAAATCATCTTGTTGGATTTTGGCGATGGCGAAGATTGCGGCGGAGCGGTAGCGCGTCTCGGGGTATTGTTTCAGCAGGAAATTATAGGTGTCTATGGCTGACTGATAGTATTTTTCATCGAACTGCTGCGCCATCTGTTGGTACAGCTCCGCTTCCGCAATCAACGCGGGCGTCACTTCTTCCGCTTGCGGCGTAATTAAATAAACTTTCTGGTACGCGGCCACGGTTTGCTTGTAAAGCGCCAGCGTGCGATCCCGTTCAGGCTTTTCTTCTAACGCGGTGCGCATGCGCACTGCTCTTTCAAACTGTGCGCGCGCTTCGGATCTTTTATCGGCGTAGGAAGGGCTAGCCAGCGACAGAAGTATTGCAAGCACTGGCAGAAAAAACTTTATCGGCGTATGAATTTTGGCGGAAAACACTTGCGTCATTCGTTCGTGAAAATTATGCGACCCTTGGCGTCCACTTCTTTTCGCACGGGAGCTTTTGGCGGGCTCCAGAGCGTCGAGTTGCGGCCTGACCCAGGCCGGAAGTATGCGTCAGTCACTTTTTGAACGTACTGCTGCGTCTCCCTGTAAGCAGGAACGCCCCCGTGCAAATCCACGGCGTGCTCGCCTGCGTTATATGCGGCCAGAGACTTCGACAAATCGCCGTTGTAACGGTCCAGCAGTGACTTCAAATACGTCGTTCCACCCTCCACATTCTGCGCCGGATCGAAGGAGTTGTTAACTCCAAAACGCTGCGCTGTTCCAGGAATCAGTTGCATCAAGCCAACCGCTCCTTTACGTGAAACAGCTTGTGGATTCCATCCAGATTCCGTGCTGATTACCGCTTTCACCAGCGCGGGATCCACATCATGCCGCGCGGCTGCGTCGCGCACAATACGGTCCAGACGCTGATCTATAACACTGGTTGCCGGCCGCGGTTGCGCTGCACTGAAACCCGGCGGCGGCAAGGCTCCTGCGACATCCGGCGATGCCTCCGGATTCCGCGCACGAAAACCCCGCGCCAGAGCGGCGGCAGGACCAATAGTACTCCCACGACGGGGTGCGGGGGAATCGGCATTCACGAAAACCAACTTGCCATGGCTATCCACCGCAGTGCTTATCTGCGCGCGAACCGGCTGCGCCAGGCCGAACCAGGCCCCGGCGATCAGGATGGCAGCAGCAACGTAGATGCGGTGCATTTGCATGGTCCCTCGTTCGCTAAACGCTGGGCGAGTACCGAACGCTCGCTAACTCAGTAGCCCGACTGCAACTTGCCCAGGGGAAGGCAAATCTCGATAATCAAATTCGAATGCCAATCATTCCGGAACGCGAGCCAGCAACACGGCCGACGCGCGCGCATCAGTCACACATTGGAAGACACAAATTCTCGGTAATGCAGCACTACCCGCTGGAAAAAAGGAAGCCCGATGCGGGCATAAAGCTCTGGCACTGTTGGAATTATAACAAGCGGTCCAGGAGGGGGTATACCTGGCCGAGCGCGCTTTCTATGCCGGATGTGTCTTTTCCGCCAGCCTCTGCCAAATCGGGACCGCCGCCGCCGGAACCGCCGACAAACTTGGCTAGTTCCTGGACCACTTTGCCGGCGTGGACGCGAGAGGTCAGGTCCTTCGTAACTCCTGTGATTAGAGCAACTTTGCCATCTTCTGCGGAGGCTAAGACTACGACGCCGGAGCCTAGTTTTTGGCGCAGAGTATCGACCAGCCGGCGAAGGGCTTCGCGGTCAAAACCGTCAACTCTGGCGGCAACAAAGCGAACCTCCTTGACGAGGCTCACATCTTCAAGAAGGGAGTCGGCAATCCCACCGGCTGCTTTTCGTTTCAGGCCCGCGAGTTGCTTCTCGAGTTGGCGAACGGCCTCAAACTGGCGCTCCAAGGCGGCCACAACTTCGTCCTCGCCCGAGTTCAACAGGCTGGCCACCCGACGTAGAGTCGAAAGCGACTTCTGGTATTCGGCGAGGGCGCGGTCGCCGGAGATGGCTTCGATGCGTCGGATTCCGGCTGCAGTCGAGGACTCGCCGAGAATTTTGAAGACGCCAATCGCGCCGGTGCGTCGTACGTGCGTGCCACCACAGAGTTCTTTGCTATAGAAACCGCGGGGAGATGAGCTGTCGGGAATGGTGACCACACGCACGTTGGACTCGGGATATTTGTCGCCGAAGAAGGCAAGCGCGCCGGAAGCGAGCGCGTCGTCAATATTCATAATGTCCGTGCGCGTTTCAAGATCCTTCCAGATTTCCTCGTTCACCTGCTGCTCGATCTCGGCAAGCTCGCTGGCATCCACGGCGGCAAAATGCGAAAAATCGAACCGCAGGTGATCGGGCGCGACGAGCGAGCCGGCCTGCTTCACATGCGTGCCGAGGATATTGCGCAGCGCTGCGTTCAGCAAATGCGTCGCGGTGTGATTGCGCATGTTGCGGATTCGGCGTTCGACATCGGCCACTGTGGCCACGCGGTCGCCCACATGTAAATTTTCTTTCGCGACGATGCGATGTGCAATCAGCCCGGTGACGGGGTAATATGCGCCGCGAACTTCGGCGACTTCGAGCGATTCTGAATTGTCGTAAAAACCGCCGGTGTCGGCGACTTGTCCGCCGGATTCGGAATAGATCGATGTACGGTCGAGGACGACTTCCGCTTCCGTCCCCTTTTTTATTTCGTTTACCGGACCCGCCCTTGTGACGATCGCTTCGACGCGGCAATCGCGCGTGTCCGTGCCAAAGTAAAAGTCCGGCTCAGTCCTAAAGGTGTGTGCAATCTTCGTATACACAGGATTTGCGACACCTTTGTGCACACCTTTCCACGAGGCCTTCGCCCGCGTGCGCTGCTCCTCCATCGCGCGGTCAAATTCAGCCGCATCCATCGCCAGGCCATTGTCGCGGAGCACGTCTTCGATGAAATCGCGCGGTAGCCCGAAAGTGTCGTAAAGCCGAAACGCATTCGCACCTGGATACGGAACCGTTTTCTGGCTTTCCTTGCTTTTCAAGTACGGAACCAAATCTTCG
Source organism: uncultured Acidobacteriota bacterium (assembly GCA_963714785.1). Lineage (GTDB taxonomy): Bacteria > Acidobacteriota > Terriglobia > Acidiferrales > UBA7541 > Palsa-295. The sequence goes on along the minus strand of CAVQQE010000006.1, from coordinate 155,622 downwards.
TCAAGCTTCTTCAGACCGACTTCGACCGTCCGAGTGAATTGGCTTTCCTCTTCATCTAGTATTTTCGTTATACGCGAGGCGTGCTCTTCCAGTTCGGGATACGCGTCCTTCATTTCCTCACGAACTGTGCGCGACATCACGGAAAGAAAAGATGTGGGAGCCTGCAGCATGCGCGCGTGGCGCAAGGCGCGGCGAATAATTTTGCGCAGAACATAGCCGCGCCCTTCGTTCGACGGCACGACCCCGTCAGCGATTAAGAATGTTGCGGAGCGGGAGTGGTCTGCAATAATTCGAAGGGACGGCTGAATCTTCGTTTCATTTTGGTCAACATTCGCGAGCTTTGCCGCCTCACGCATGATGGGCTGAAAAAGGTCCGTGTCGAAGGCGCTGATCTCGTCTTCTAAGACGGCGGTCATGCGTTCCAGGCCCATTCCGGTGTCGACGGAGGGCTTGGGGAGAAGATTGAGTTTGCCGGATGCGTCTCGATTGAACTGCATAAAGACCAAGTTCCAGATTTCGACGTAGCGGCCGCAATCGCAAGGAAACTTGCAATTTGGGCAGTCCGGCCCCGTCTTGTCAGAAGCCAGCGGGCCCATGTCGTAGAAAACTTCGGTGCAAGGGCCGCAGGGGCCGGTGTCGCCCATGGCCCAGAAATTTTCTTTCAAGCCGAGGACTTCGAAAACGCGGTTTTTGGGCGCGCCGATGGCAGTCCAGAAGCCGGCGGCTTCCAGGTCGGGAGGAAGTTTTTGAGCGGAGATTTCGGCGCCGCCGAAGACGGTGAAATAAAGCTTTTCCACCGGAAGGTTAAACCACTGTGGCGAAGTAATCAGTTCCCAGGCGTAGGCGATGGCTTCCTTTTTAAAATAATCGCCGAAGGAAAAATTGCCGAGCATTTCGAAAAACGTTAGATGACGGTTAGTGAACCCGACATTTTCCAGGTCGTTGTGTTTTCCGCCGGCGCGCACGCATTTCTGGCAGGAGGTGGCGCGTTTGTAGTCGCGCTGCTCGAGGCCGAGGAAGACGTCCTTGAACTGGTTCATGCCCGCGTTGGTGAAGAGCAGCGTGGGATCGTTGTGCGGCACGAGCGAGGAGCTGCGCACCACGCGGTGGCCCCGCTCTTCGAAGAATCTTAGAAATGTTTTGCGGACTTCATTGCCAGTCCAGTCAGTGCGACTCAAGACGTCCTCGTTTGAAACAAACCATTATCGCAGACGAGTTGGGAGGCCGCAACGCGTGCGGTTGTGGCCCCCGGGTAGAAATCTGTCGGTGGTTTGTTTTGAGTAAGTTACGTCGCATTCTGCTTGTGAAGCAGAACGGGGTAGAAACTCAATTCTAGTTTCGGTTAGAAATGCGATTCTGCGAGACCTTGCCTGGCTGCGAAGAGCGGGAAATACCTCGAATACGAGGCGCTAGTAGGGTCACGGAAGGGGAGGGTGCGGGGCGTTCAGCGCGTTCTAATTTCGCGCTACGAATTGTAGTTCCTACTATCAGGCGGCACGCTAGCATTTTTTCTCAGAGGAATACAAGGGTTGGAGGCGGTGGACTTTTATCAGGGGAAAGTTCTGCAAGCGCAAAATTAAAATGCAGCCCTTCTGAAAAACGAGGGGTGCACCCCGGCGAGTTTCAGTCGGGGTAGGACGGAATGTTCGTGTCGCGCGGAAGGGTCGGCACTCGCCAAATTCAAACGATCCACTAGCTGATAGTTAGGGTGGACAAGAGCTGAGATTGACGAGCCAGAGGGCACCATCGATGTCCGAGACAGCTGCGAGCTGTCCCTGTAGCGCGAGCCCCTGTGCGTATTGAACTGGTGGCCAAACGCGGCGGAGTGCATCGATCAAATGTATTTGGGCACAGTCGAAGCCCATTGCATTCCCAGAGCGAGGACCTAGTTCCACGGCCGCGAAGTCCTGGCGCAAGCGTTCGATGAGCAGCGGAACGGTGTCTTTAGTTCCGACCAGGGCGGCTTGGAGGTAGGCATCGTGGAGATGAGCCTGGGTTCGAAGAACATCGTCAAGCTGGGCGCGGGCTTCCTCTTGCTGATGTTGCGCGGGCGATTCTTGGTCCCATTGCGATGATCGGGCGTGCGCTGGAAAGCTGCAGGATATCGCGATCAAAATGAACGTGATCGGCCGTTTCATAAGGCGGTTCCACCTTGCCGCGAGAAGGGTCCGATTTGTGGAAATGGTGGCATAGCCATTGTCGATTTGAGGATTTAGCTTCACCGTGAATATCTGCAGGGAGGGAGATTACGAAAGTACTGCCAATCCTGCAGCGTGACGGGCTTAAGCGACGGCGACTCTTGCGGGTTTAGTTCTGTTTGCCAGCAAAGTTATCTTTTCTTCCTGGCTCAGGGGCTCCCAAGAGACAAGTTTATCGGCGAGCACATTCATTCTGCGAAGTATAGTCAACTCGAAGAAAAGCTCCATAAAATCCAAATCGCGAAAAACCAGGGAGCCGGACTCTCGCATCTTGTCGCGAATGCGCTCGAGATGGTCCGGCATCTCGGTCCAGTGAAGGCTGGAACGGTGGTGATGGCAGAGATGGTAGCCTTCGTTCATGAAGTTCACTTCGTCGCAGACGGTCACCGTATTTGCAAAATAATCCTCAGGATGCTCTGGGTCGCAGAAGGCGTGCTGCACCCACGCGGTGAGTGCCATGATGAAGTTCATGCAGAGAAGAGGAACCAAAACGTAGACGATTCCGATTCTCCAGTCGTAGATAAAAACGGCCGCGAAGAAGATATAGTATCGCGCCATTCCCCATAACATTCGCTGCCGGTTCTTGTCATCGCCCTTCGATCTAAAGTAAGCGTAGGGAGCAAATCCGAGGGCGGTCCAAATATTGTTCGAAAGATACCAAAGAAAATGCAGCGGGTTCGTTCGATCGTAGGCAGTGGACGTGACAGTGTCGTCGGGTCCACCGTTCTCTTTATGGTGCAGCCGGACATGAACGGTGCGATCGAGTTCCGGAACGTTGCCATACAAATATCCGAGGAAGAATTCGACGTAGCGACCGAAAACCTTATCGTATTTGTCCGAGAAGTAGCCTTGTGGCCGGTGCGCCTCCAGATGTTTGGCGCTGAACATTCTGACAAAGCGCCGAAACTTGAGGCCGTACAAGGAAAGATAGAAAGCGAGCACGAGCAGGAGTCGAGGTTTTCCTAAAACCAGTTGGATCACAAAAATTGGCAGCGCCGTTAAGCTGAGGGAAACCATGAGTCGTAATGCGGGCGTGTCTCGCGGGTCGCGCAGAACTTTCTGACCCAGCCGGTCGATAAAATGGTCGTAAGCGTCGGAGAGAAAATGATACGCGTCGTGCAAGGCGCGAATCTTATCGACAAGCTTGGCCACCACATAGCATCCGATCGAAGGCACAGCTACGAGCAATACGGTAGCGGTACTGGCCACAGCGATGAGTACAGCTACTGCGCGAATCAGGAGTTTGGGTATCGCTTCCAGGCTCAGCGCAGGCCAATACGCGGTTGAGCGAGCGGTCTTTTGCACGTCGCTGAGATCGGCCTCTGTTAGCTTGCCTACGAATTGCATATTCGTGTCTTACCTGCTCGTTGCCGATTCAGGACTTGGCCTCTTTTCATAGGTAAAAGGAATTTACACTTAAGAAGAGCAAAGTTCCAGCGTTGAACAGTTGTGCCTGATAAGTGCGTTAACCGTGTGTTGATATATTACGGCGCCTTTTTGCCGATTGCGCAAATCCAGCCCTTCGAAGGCTCTTCAAATATCTGAACATCTGTGTAGCCTGCCGCAGAAAATAACACGCGCTGGTCATCCGCACTCAGAGATGTCGATTTCACCAGCTTCATCGCCATCCCCTTCCAGTTTTCGTGCCCCCCCTTTTTGTAGCTCTCTGCGATGATAATCACGGTCCCGCCCGGCTTGAGGATTCGAAGTATTTCCTGCATGTCTTTCACCAGATTTGGCCAGTAATACTGAGTTTCAACGGCTGTAACCAGGTCGAACTTATTTTCAGGAAAAGGTAGCTGAGATACCGACGCCTGCTGGATCTCGACGCGGCCTTCCTGAATCAGCTTCGCGTTTTTTGCGCGCGACGCGGCTATACTGCCGCTGGCATAATCCACGCCATGCACCTTGCCTTGCGCGGCAGCCGTCGCCAGCTTTTGAATCGTTCTGCCACCGCCGCAACCGACATCCAGTATCGTAGTGTTCTTCTCAATCTGCACGTGCTGCAAGCCCCAGTCGGTCAGATTGGAATGAGAGCGGTTCATGAGCCATAAAAAGGGTCTGCCAGCCCATCTCGAGGGCTTTCGAACTTGTGTGATCGCATAAATCGCGAAGACCGCCAGCAGCGCATAGCGGAGAAACGGAGCCAACTCCGTTAAAGTGGGCATCACCGTCAAAGCAGGAATCCTCCCGAAATCATTAGCGGTGTGAAAGGATTCACGGTTATTGCAACTTTGCGGCCGATCAAAGAGGAGGAATCCGCCATCCGCCGCATGTTAGGTTGGGACAGAAAGCAAGTCAACGAAAAGAGGGGTTAGTGTCAGTAGCACATGATATGTCCGGTTGAGATAGCAAGTGAAATGTCCGCTTTGGGCTGTGAAGGTAGGAGACCATGCAAGGCATGGACTCTCACACACAAGCCGCCACGGAGCGGGCAATGAAGGTACAGGAAGTAATGCTGCAGGCGATATCGAAGAAGATCACGTGGTGGCAAGCGGCTCCTCGGAAGTTATAAAGGACGTTACCTAGCGGAAATTATTGACGAGCATAATGTCGGCGAAGAGCTCTCCGTCGGGATCGCGCTCAACCATCATCAAAGTGTATTTGAATAACGGCAGATAAACGGATTGCTGTGCAGGAAGCATGCCGAAGCGTTAATCTCCAGCCGTTCATGCGCCCTGGGAGGTTATAATCCAGCCGGCCATGCCTCTCGCTCCCGGTGCTCACCTCGGCCCCTACGAAATCGTGTCATTGCTGGGTGTGGGCGGGATGGGAGAGGTCTACCAGGCGAGGGATTCCAGGCTAGGCCGCGTTGTTGCAATCAAGATTCTGCCCACTCAATCCGCCACTGACAAAGATCATTTACACCGGTTCGAGCGTGAAGCGCGCTCGGCATCGGCCCTAAATCATCCCAACATTGTCACCATCTATGATCTCGGACAGGACGGGTCCACTCACTACATTGCAATGGAAATGATCGAGGGGAAGACTCTGCGAGATCTCCTTGGCGGCGGTTCGCTGCCGATTCGAAAGGCGATTGAGATCGCGGCGCAAGTTGCTGAGGGCCTTTCTAAGGCGCATGAAGCGGGTATTGCGCACAGAGACTTGAAGCCCGAGAACCTGATGCTCTCTCAGGATGGATTCGTAAAAATATTGGATTTTGGTTTGGCCAAGCTGGCCTTGACTGGCGGAGAAATGATGGAGACGCCGACTACGTCCGGATGGCAGACACAAGCCGGCGGTGTGGTGGGCACGGTACAATACATGTCGCCGGAGCAGGCCAGCGGTGGGCCCATCGATTTTCGCTCGGACCAGTTCTCGTTCGGGTTGGTGCTCTACGAGATGGTGAGTGGAAAGAAAGCTTTTAAGAGAAATACGGTTGCGGAAACGATGGTGGCCATCCTGCGCGAACAAGCAGAACCCATCGGAGTGCAGAATCCCGATGCGCCTGCGCCGCTGTGTTGGGCCATCGAAAGGTGTCTGGAGAAAGAGCCGGACAAGCGCTACGCCTCCACGCAAGATCTCGCACGCGAACTCGCGGCCATACGCGAGCGCTTTTCCCAGAAACAGATTAAGCAGACCGAGCCTCGGCCTACAAATATTCCGGCGCAGCAAACCCGGTTTGTGGGGCGGGAGAAAGAAGTCACGGCGGCCAAGGAACTCTTGCTGCGGCCCGACGTGCGGCTGGTTACAGTCACAGGTCCTGGCGGGATAGGAAAAACGCGTCTCGCGGTAGAGGTAGCTGGCGGGCTAGTCGAAAACTTCCCGGGCGGCGCACATTTTGTTCCGCTCTCTCCGGTAAGCGACCCGGGCTTGATGGCTTCTGCGATTGTGCAGACGTTGGGAATACGCGAGGCCGGAGGGCAGTCGCCGCTCGAAATACTCAAAAGGAATCTGACGGAATCGTTGCGCGCACCAACGCTGCTAGTGTTGGATAATTTCGAACACTTGATGCCGGCGGCATCGGCCGTTGCGGAACTTCTTGCTGCGGCTCCGCATCTTAAAATTTTGGTGACGAGCCGCGCGGCGCTGCACGTTTACGGCGAGCATGAATTTCCGGTGCCGCCGCTTGCGCTGCCGGATTCGAAGTCCGCGCCTTCGCTTGAAGCGTTGTCAAAGTACCCGGCGGTAGCGTTGTTCGTTCAACGCGCCGCTGCGGCCAAGTCCGGCTTTGAACTGAACGCAGAAAACGCCCGAGCTGTCACCGAGATTTGCGCGCGGTTAGATGGCCTTCCTCTCGCGATCGAACTCGCGGCGGCGAGGGTAAAAGTTCTTTCGCTCTCCGCGATGCAGACGCGGCTGGCGAGCCGGCTACAGTTGCTGACGGGCGGCGCGCGCGATCTGCCACAGCGGCAGCAGACGCTTAGAGCCGCTATCGACTGGAGCTACGACCTGCTGAGCGCCGCGGAGCAAAAACTTTTCCGGAGGTTATCGGTGTTTGTAGGCGGATGCACACTGGAAGGCGTGGAGGCGGTGTGTGACACGAAAGGCGATCTTGAATTGGATTTGCTGGACGGAATGACCTCCATGGTGGACAAGAGTTTGCTGCAGCAGGTGGAGCAGGCAAATGGCGAGTCGCGTTTTGCGATGCTGGAGACGATTCGAGAGTATGCGCGAGAAAAACTGGAGGCCAGCGGCGAGGAGGCTTTGACGAAGCGCGCTCATGCGGCTTATTGCCTGGTGCTGACCGAAGAAGTGGTTGCAGAACAGCCTGGCGATGAAGCAAGCGAATGGCTGGAACAATTCACTCTCGAACACGACAATTTTCGCGCGGCGCTTGGTTGGCTGACGGAAACAGGAGAGACGGAGTGGGGGTTGCGCATGGGCGCGGCGCTATTTCGCTTTTGGGAGACGCGCGAATATCTTGCCGAAGGTAGCGATAGTCTCGGCAAGCTCTTAAAACTCAAAGGTGCTGCAGCTCCCAGCAAGGCCCGAGCACGCGCGCTTTTTGCGGCAGGGGTGCTTGCTAGCGAGCAGGGAAATTATGCTGGCGCAAATACGTTATTCGGCGAAAGCCTGGAGATTGCGCGTGGTTTGGGTGATAAGCACGGCGCCGCGGTTTCTCTGAATGCGATGGCGGTCAATGCTCGGGACCGCGGGGACCTCGCGACAGCGCACTCTCTGTTCGAGGAGAGCCTGGCGCTGTGGAGAGAATCGGGCGACCTAAAGGCAATCGCCCGGGCGCTCAGTAATCTGGCAACCGTCCTGAAGCTGCAGGGCCAATATGAACATGCTCGCAACTTGCACGGGGAGTGCCTGGCAATATTTCAAGGTATGGAAGATCTTACCGGCGTTGCCTGGTCGCTAAATTCTCAGGGGGACGTGGCCCGCGATCAGGGTGACTCCACCGCGGCGCGAGCACTGTATGAAAAGGGATTGGAAATCTTTCGCGAACTTGGCGACCGCTGGGGCATTGCAGGGACTCTCGCCGATCTCGGAAATTTGGCGAGGGAAGAGCGTGATTGTAGCGCAGCGCACGCGCTCTACCGTGAAAGCCTAAAGACTTTTCAAGAATTGGATCACAAACGCGGTGTGGCCCGACTGCTGGAGTGTTGTGCGTGTTCGGCCGCGACGGAACTTCAAGCAGAACGTTCTTTGCGACTGGCAGGCGCTGCGGCTGCATTGCGGCAAAATATCGGCGCACCGCTCACTCCCGTGGAACAGATTAAGCTGGAAACTATTCTGGATCCTGCGCGGCAGGCATTGAGTAATACCGCGAGCGCGATGGCTTGGTTAGAAGGCTGGAGCATGCCGATGGAGAAAGCTGTTGAGGAAGCATTGAGGCCGCAGACGCTTTCTTCGTGACGGCGAAGGAGCGCAGCTTATTCTGCTGTCGAAGGATCGATGAGACGGCGGACTGCGGAGACGCGATTGGCTGGAATGCCTGTGCGTTTTGCGTGTTCTCGCACGGTGGCTTCGTCCTGGGCCAGATAAACGCAATACACCTTGTCGCCGGTTACGTAGCTATGAAGCCATTGGATTTCGGGTCCCATAGCCCTCAGAACGCCGACTGATTTTTGTGACATTTCGCGCAATTGGGCGTCGGTTAAATTTCCGGCTCCCGGGACTTCTCGTTCAATTATGAATTTTGGCAAGGCCGTCTCCCTATTTGCACTTATGCTAGCATGCGGGTGAGGCGCCTTCAAGACGGCTTGCCGACGCGTTTCATTTGAAAATCGTCCAATCATAAAAATGAGGTTGCCATGGACCTTCGAACGCTGCAGAAACCGCTGAAAGAACAATATCGCAACGACCCCAGAGCGTCGCGTATCACAATCCGCGCGAAAGGCGCGCAAACGGATGCACCGGTGTCATGCTCGGTCGATCTCGGCCGCGCAATCTATCGCGCGGAAGCGCACAAAGGGGTGGGAGGCGCTGGCGCGGGCGCGTGTTCCGGCGATCTTTTGCTCGGGGCCCTTGCGGCTTGCGCGCAGATTACCTGCCAGATGGTGGCCGCTGCGATGGGCATACCGGCCGAACGCATTGAGGTCACCGTGGAAGGAGATATGGATCTTCGCGGCACCCTGGGCATAGCGAAGGACGTGCCGGTTGGATTTGAAAGCATTCGTCTTCATTTTGATATTGCCGCGCCTCAGGCCACTCTGGAACAAATCGCCGGATTGAAAGAGAAGACAGAGCAGTATTGCGTGGTGATGCAAACCCTAAAAAATCCTCCCAAGCTGCAAACCAGTTGGGGTCGCTAGGACGGACCTATAACGCGGCGCGTTGTTTCGGCACATATTTTTACGCGTGACGCTTTTTGGCTTCGTGACCATCAAATACTGAGTGTCCACATCTTGTAGGGAGCTTCGTCGATGAAAGCTGCATTTCTTACTGCGCCGCAGGCAAATGCGAAGGCGCCTCTTACTATTGGAGAAGTACCCTACCCTAAACCGGAACAGGGACAAGTGCTATTGCGCGTGCGAGCATGCGGCGTGTGCCGAACGGATTTGCATATTGTCGAAGGAGACCTGCCGGAGATTTTGCCGAAGGTGATTCCGGGACATCAGATTGTGGGCGATGTAGTGGAGGGAGGGGCGACGGAGTTTCCGACTGGCGCGCGTGTGGGCGTGTCGTGGATTGGCGGCACGGACGGAAGTTGTTGGTACTGCAAGCACGGAATGGAAAACCTTTGCGACGCTCCCACGTTTACAGGCTATTCGGTGAACGGCGGATATGCCGAATATGCGGTGGTGCGTAGGGAGTTTGTGTTTCCGCTTCCTTCAAATTTGGATGATCTGCACGCTGCGCCTCTTTTGTGCGCGGGCATCATCGGTTTTCGGAGTCTGCGCGTGGCGGGAGTGGAGCGCGGAGATCGAGTGGGATTGTTTGGTTTCGGGTCATCGGCGAGCTTGGCGATCGACGTCCTCCACGCTTGGGGATGTTCGGTTTACGTTTCTACCCGCGGAGCATCGCATCGCGCGCTGGCAACTTCTCTTGGAGCGACTTGGGTCGGAGGCGAGGCAGACAAACCACCAGTGGAGTTGGATCGCGCGGTGACGTTTGCTCCGAGTGGAGATGTTGTGATAGCTGCGCTCAAAAGTTTGCGCAAAGGCGGAGTAGTGGCAATTAATGCGATTCATCTGGATCGGATTCCGGAATTCGATTACGACCACTTGCTTTGGGGCGAGCGCCAGATTCGCAGCGTTGCCAACATGACGCGGCAGGACGCCAAAGATTTTTTGAAATTGGCGGCCGAGATAAAAGTGGACCCCAAAGTGACGGTGTTCAAGCTGGCTCAAGCAAATGACGCTCTCGCTGCAGTAAAAAGCGATCGTATCGACGGGTCTGCAGTGATAATCCCTTAAAATTGTGAAGCATCGCGCGTAGCGCTCTGGATTGGAGCGAGGAGAACAATTAATGCAAATCAGAGGGAATACTATTCTGATTACAGGCGGCGGCTCCGGTATCGGGCGTGGTCTTGCGGAGGCTCTTCATGCCGAAGGAAATCAAATCGTTATTGCAGGACGGCGCAAAGAGCTGCTGGACAAGACAGTTGCGGCGAATCCGGGGATGAAGTCTGTCATTCTGGATATCGGAAACGCTGGCGTGATACGGAGCTTCGCGGAAAAACTTACCAAGGATTATCCGGCGCTGAATGTCGTCATCCAGAACGCCGGCATCATGAAGCCCGAGACCTTGAAAAGTGGCGCGGTAGCCGATGCGGAGGCGACCATAGCAACAAATCTGCTTGGGCCAATCCGCCTAACTGCGGCGTTGCTGCCGCATCTTTTGAAACAGCCCAAGGCCGCAGTCATGACCGTTTCGTCCGGACTTGCCTTTGTGCCGTTGGCTATCACGCCGACTTACTGCGCAACCAAAGCAGCGATCCATTCCTACACACAATCGCTGCGCTATCAACTCCGGGACACTGCCGTGCAGGTGTTGGAACTGATACCGCCTTACGTGCAGACGCGATTAACGGGCCCAAAGCAAGCAAGCGATCCGAACGCTATGCCGCTGAACGATTACATCGCTGAGACGATGACTATCTTAAAGAATTCGCCGAATGCCACTGAGATCTGTGTGGAGCGCGTCAAGCCGCAGCGTTTTGCCGAGGCAAACGGAATCTACGACGGCTTCTTCAACAAGTTCAACGATGCAATGGCTGCGACGGAACGTTGGCCGGGGCAGTAACGCGACTGACGGCCACTGCCGCGCGCTAAAGCCGGGCTACATCACGCCGCTGCTAATGCCCGGCGTTGGAGATGGTGGCAGTGGTGCCGTCGAACTTTGTCAGTTGGACGGTGAAAGGCTCGTTGTAGGTGCGAGCTTTGTCGCGAAGATAACTGAGCGCGACCGCTTCGCCTAAACGCAGCGATGTGTCGGTGTCGCTGCGCCAATGGATACCGGCGTGGATTCCGTGGCCAAACGAGACGTTGTGCCCGAGCTTGTTCAGCTCGCCGTTGACGGTGAGTTGTCCTGCGTCTGAGCCAGTGTAGGGTACAAGAGACAGGCCATCATCGGTAGGAACAACAGGATTTGGAATAGCGAAATTCCCGTCAAAGAAAAATTTCAGGACCGTGATGCAGGCTCCTGCAACTGTGCCGTGGCCGGTCGGATAGGCGGGATGCGCGGGCGAACCTTCGGGGAACGCCAGCGAAAGTAAGTAGGTGCCGTACTTGTTGTAACTCTGCTGTAAGCCCTGCGAATTCAAAACCACGTTGCTCAACCGCACGTCGGTATTGCTGCCTTGCCCGGTCTTGAGTAAATGCACGATTCCGCCGATGGCCTCCGGGCGCGGACGGAGATGCACAAACCATTTCTGGTACCAAACGGCGTTCAAGGCCTTCGTAGCGACCGCGCCGATTGTGGCTGCGAAGTCGGGTCCGCCCATGGTGCCGAAACCGTTTTCTGTGTTCGAGCCCAGGTACGGATTCCCGGGATTTAAAGGCGCGCCTCCCGCCGTGAAGCTTCCGGGAGGATTTCCATTGATGCCTGAGAGTACCAGGAACGCGGTGAAATAAGCCTGGAAGAGAACATCTTCGTGGGTAAAGGCGGCCAGATCGCGTCCGCTACGCCGATAACGAAGTTGCGAATCGACTTGGTTGCGTAGGCCAGTGTCCACGCCGTTTTGAATGTCGAGCCAGGTAGTGAACTCCGCGCCGTAATCGAGGTTGGGTACGTAAGTCACCATTTGCTGGCTGATCGGTTGAGCTCCAATCATGGTTGGCTGGATGAAAAACTGCGAAAGGTAGGGACCGAGCGTTTCACCAGGGAAGATGCCGCGAAATAACAGGTCGGTAGTGACCTGGCCACTAGCGTTTCGCGGACCGAAATAGGTTGGTTGCGAACCGAGTTCCGCCGCGGCCTGTGCAGCTGAGGCACTCGAATCGTAATCGGTGAACGCCACATCGCGAAGCAAGGATGCCCAATAGTGTTCCAGTAATTCCGTAGCGTTCTGGTCGCTGGCCACTTTGGGTGGCGGAGGAACTTGAGGCGGCCCGAACTGGCAGGAGTCCGCACACTCCAAGTCGAAAGCCAGACCACCTTGCGGGCCGTTCAAAAGACGCGTGCCTCCCATGATGATTTTCTCGAAGTCTGAGAATTTTCCGCTGGCTAAGGCGGTGGAGAAGGTGGCGAAGGCGCTCAAGCTCACTCGACCGAAGGAGTCATGAGGAAGGCACTTGGTGTAGGTGGCGCCTTTGTCCGCATAGCGTTCTAGATCGCCATTATTAACATTGGCGGGCGCATGAATAAGGGAGTCACCTGTGGCTTCGCTGACGCGCAGCTCGAAGGCTTGGAGAACCCGCGGATTTGTTACGCCCTGCGAGGCAGATAGGGTCGCCGAAGGGCTCGAAGAGGATTGCGCCGCGATAGGTCTAGGGTCACCCAGCGTTGCACCGGCGACTGTGGCGGCTGCAGCAAAGCCGATCCGGCCCACGAACGAACGGCGACCGATTTGGGAAGGGGATTGTGGCTCAGATTTCGCGATGGTTTCCGGCTTGATTTTGCGCTTGCTCATGACTTGCTCCTGATGCGAGATTGAAATGCAGTAATTCTCGTCGATGCACCTAAGATTTCGTGGGGAAGCCTACTCCCGCGGCGCGCGGCTTTGCTACCTTTGCGATCACGAATCCGGCCAACATCCATGTGAGCGCGGAATCCACGAGATTGATCACGGTGTACGAGCCGGAAAATCCCCACCAGTTCCAATTGGGAAGATCGACGATGACGCTGGCGGCCAGGCCAGCAACCCCAAGAAATATGACTTTACCCGCGTAACTCAGGCCGCTGGTTTGCAGAAGCATCCAGGTGAGCAGGAATGCGGCGGCCACTAAGGAAAGGAACTGAATTATCAGACCGCGTGGGTAGGAACCGAAACCATCGCGCCGAATCGCTGTAAACATAATCGGTCCCTTTTGCATTTTCGCCATCAGGGTCGCTTGCGCGGTTTTCTTTTGGTCTGTGGTCATGCCTTCGATGCGAGGCGCGCCGGGGAGAAGATAAACGCCCGACTGCGTAGTGTGCAACTGGATTACAGTGGCGACGTCGTCTTCATTTTGAAAAGCAAGCATGGGCTTTTCGTGCCAGCCCAGGAGCTCCCAGGAAATGCTGCTCCATATGAATGCCGTCAGACCGCCGAGCATGGCCCCGAGCAAGAGAGACTTCCACATAAAACCTCCGAATGGCGTGCGGGTAGACCCTACGAGATGCGGGATTTTGCTCTGAAACACAACATTTTGCAAACTATTTTGGCGGCGCGTTAGGGTGCTGCGCGATGCTCAAAATATTGCCGTCGGGATCTTTGAACCAAGCGACTTTATCGCCGGAAGGCGCCGTCCAAATTCCAAGCTCGCGATCTTGAGCGAAAGGATACTTTTCGAGAGTGACACCGCGATCTCGAAGCCAGGTCGCCACTGCTTGAATATCTTTTACCTCCCAGCCGAGGACGGTGCCTTGAAGCGGAGTGAAATTGGGAACTTTTGCGATACGAATTTTTTGGCCACCGGCGCTCATCACAAGGGCGTATTGATCCACGCTGACGAAATCAAATCCAAGCTTGCCTTCATAAAAAGCGCGCGTTCTATCGTAGTCTGTGCTCGGAACGAACCCGACCATTTTTCCTGAAGCCAGCATGTTTGCCTCCCTATGTTGATTTCGGCGACAAGAGATAACACTTGCGTGGATTTCTTTCTCTCGCTATTGTGACAACAAATGTCGCACAGGTGCCAAAGCATACTAGCCGCTGCAAATCGCCGATGTGTGGCGGACGTGGCCAGCGTGTCTGCCGAGCTTGAAGACGGGCACGTTATCCCGGAGCATTCGCATCCGGAAGACCAACTGCTGTTTGCGTCCGAAGGTGTGATGACGTTGACCACCGAGCAGGGCTTATGGGTCGTGCCGCCGCTGCGCGCCGTCTGGATTCCTGCAGACACGGTACACTCGGTGGCCATGTCAGGTCGCCTGTCCATGCGTACTCTTTATTTCCAGCCTAAACTGTGCCGGTCGTTTCCCAGGAAATGCATGGTCATGAACGTATCGTCGCTATTGAGGGAACTGATTCTTCATGCCTGCACCTTTCCGGAGTTGCGCAAGGAAGCTCCGGTGCAGAAACGCATCATCGAAATCATTGTGGATCAGTTGAAAGCCGTGGAGTCGATACCACTTCAGTTGCCGCATCCCGCGGACTCACGCGCAACTCGCGTGGTGCAGACCTTGTTCGCGAATCCCGGGGACCAAAAAACGCTGGAAAAACTGTGCGCGGATTGCGGTGCCAGCAAGCGAACGATACAGCGCCTCTTCCTGGAAGAAACCAAAATGACTTTCAACAAGTGGCGCCAGCAGCTTCGCCTACTTCATGCAATGCAGCGCCTGGCTGCAGGAGACAAAGTGACATCGGCGGCCTTAGAAGCGGGATACAACAGCACGAGCGCATTTATAGCGATGTTTCGCAAACAACTGGGGACAACCCCGACGCGGTATTTACAGGGCAGAGTCCTTCGAGGAGTGGACGCTGCATCTCCGGGAGCCACCAACAGCAGTGACTCCCGAATGGCAGCAGGCTAGATTTACTTCTGCGAGTCTTGTCCCTTCTTCTCAGCGGCCGCTTTGGCCGCAGCAGCGGTCCACGGCGGGACGATGCCATTGACACGCGCGTAAGCGACAAGCTGCCCTAGATGTTCGTGGGCATCGGCGACGAGAATGTAGATCACGTCACCTTCATTTGCCTGCGGACCGAGCTTCGGTAACAATTTTGCATAATCCGCGTTAGCCATGCCTTGAATAGTTTTCTGCGTGTAATCCTCGGACTTGGTTAATTCGTCAATAATTTTGGCTTTGTCGGTAGTCGATTTCTCATACGTCTTGCCATCGAATCCCGGAGGTGGCGCGGCTCCCATCAACCCGAGAATGAAATAGCGTTCACCCGACACATGCAGGAAAACTTCGGCAAAGGATCGCGAGTCGGGGGTGGGGCGCCAGGTGTACTTGTCCAGCGGCAGAACTTGGGCCAGGCTAATGACTTTCTTATTCACCGCGTCGAGGTCTAAGGCGGCCTGCGCTTTCATGTCGTAACTCGGCGCGGTTTTGTCTTCAGTCTGGGCCGCTGGTGCAGATTGCGTGGGCTGTGTGGCAGCTTGCGTCACCGCGCTTGCTGCGAGAAGCGCGCCAGTCAACATCGAGAGAATCAGGCTTTTCATTTTCTTGCTCCTTTGTTCGCTGGCGCACACGTTTTGTGTGCTTGTCTCGCTAGCGGACAGCTGCGCGGGCCAGCCAGCATTTTGCGCCTGGATTAGGATTAGCGGTGAAAGAACACTCCACAACCCTTCTAGGCAATTCTGCTTCTCTTAGACGGGCATAACGGAAAAAGAGTTCAAGAGGCGGGAGTTTTTTTAATTTTATTGGGGGCGAAACTGGCTTGCCAAGACGGGAAGTCGCAACGCAAGCGACCATAATCGGGAATTAAACGTCGTCGGTGGGAGCAGCGTCGGCGAATTCGGGGAGGTCACCTTTGCTGATGCCGCGGAGCTCGCCGCGGATAATCTCGGAAGAAAAGCCGGCGCTTAGAAGGCTGCGGTAAAGGGACGCGATTTTGCGTTGGTCGAGCGGTCCACGAAGATGTGCGAGGCGGCGCTTCAAACGTGTGCGTACCAAAGAGGATTCATCAGTTTCGGCAAAAACAGTTTCGAGAGCGGCGTCGATGTAGCGGTCGGGAACGCCGCGGGCGCGAAGTTCACGGGCGATACGGAAACGGCCCTGGCGCCGCAATTTTGCGTGCTGGTTAGCGTAATCGACGGCGTACCGTGCATCGTCGAGATAGTTGAGTTCGCGCAGGCGAGCCACTACCGGCGGAATTAAATCTTTGTCTTCAGCGCGACGGTCGAGGTAGGTCTTCATTTCGTGTAGGGAATACGCGCGGCGCATGAGAGCGCGTTGTGCAGAGGCGTAGAGATCCTGTTCGCTGGAAACTTTGCGAGGCGAAGAGCGCTGACGCATGAACAGAAGGATAGAAGCAAGCGACCGAGGAAGCAAGGAAGCGAAATAGTCGTCCGATGGCGCTGGTGTATTCACACTCAAATTGCATGGTTGGATGGGAATTATTTTTGTGGGGCTGAGGTGGCGCGCTGTTTCATGCGATCCGGCGGCTGGTAGTGGCCGGGTTCGGCGCGGAACGTAATGGCCAACCGGTTCCAGGTATTGATCGTGGCGATGGCCATGACGAGATCTATAAGCTCAGCGTCGTTGAACTGAGCGTGCGCTTGGGCGTAGACGTCATCGGGAACCTGATCGATGCTGATCAATGTGACGGCCTCGGTGAGCGCTCGCGCAGCTCGCTCGCGTTCGGTGAAAAAAGGAGTTTCGCGCCACGCGGAGACGGTGTAGAGACGCTGCTCGGTTTCGCCCATCGCGCGTCCTTGGTGTGCACGTCGAGGCAGTAGGCGCAGCCGTTGATCTGCGAAGCGCGAAGTTTTATCAGTTCGAGCAAAACAGGCTCAAGACCGGATTCGTCAACCTACTTTTGCATAGCTAAGACTGCGGCATAGGCATTCGGATTAATTTTCGTGAGACTGACGCGCGTACTCATGGCTGTTCCTTATTTAGTTTATGATTTTTGGTCGGCTGATCTCTTGCGGGCGGAGAACATCGCGTTCACTTCGTTGGCCGGAATCATGTAGCGGGCCACGCTTTCGTAGGTTCCTTTGGATTTGAGTTCCGTGGCGATTTCGCGCAGTAGGCCGAGAGCTGCGCGCGATGGGCTGGAGCCCAGGCTGACGCGTCGCACGCCTGCGGCCTTTAACTCTTCGATGGTTGGCGCACCGGGACCGGCGAGAACGTTCATGGGGCCGGGAGATTCCTGCAGGAATTTTTTGATTTCGTGGATTTTTTTCATGCCGGGAACAAAGATGCAGTCAGCACCAGCGACCCGATATAGATTTGCCCGGCGCACACATTCGGCGAAGCGATTGGCAGACGGGCTTTCGGTCGCCCAGTAAGCATCGGTCCGAGCGTTGATCACCAGAGGTATTCCGGACTGCATGGCCGCTTCTTTCACCGCTTGGATTTTTTCTACCTGGGCTTGCGTTTCAGAGACGCGCGCTTCGTCGTCCTCTCCATCTTCCAGATTAAGTCCCACGGCGCCGGCCTCGATGAGTTGCAGCGCCACTTGATGCATCTGAATCGCGCTCGTTGAGTAGCCGGCTTCCATGTCCGCGGTGACCGGAATATTTACGGCGCGCGCGATGTGACTGACGACTCGCAGCATTTCTACGGAGGTGATCTGCTGGCCGTCTGCGTAGCCCAGCGTGTTGGCGATGCCGGCGCTAGTGGTGGCGATCGCGGGAAATTCGAGTCGCTCGAGGATGCAGGCGCTAGCTATGTCCCAAGCATTCGCGAACAACAGAATATCCGGGCCGTTGTGAAGCGCGCGAAGTTTGTCGGCTTTTTGTTTTTGCGAGATAGTCATTGCAAGGTCACCCGTGAGCAACGCGTCGTTTCTGCGTTGACAATATTAGGATAACGCTGCGGCAGCGACGCTAAAAGTTTTATCGAAGATTGTGGCAGGCCAAATGGGAGCTTTCCGAGAGCACTGGAGAGACCGCGAGAAAAAAATGCATGCGCGAGAATTAATAAATATAAGGAATCAGCCGATATGTGCGGCGGATGTAAGCTCTGTACGGCTCGCCAATAGAAGCAGCTAATGCAGCTTCCTCGATTGGGATTCGGTAGGCGTATCCCACGGCCATAAAAGCAAGAAGCACGATCAACCCGGCCCAGTTTCCCAGAGCCAATCCGAGTCCAGCCAGAGTGATCAGTCCGCCAGTGTAAGAAGGGTGGCGGATGTGGCGATAGGGGCCGGTCTCAATGACCGGCTGATCAGTGTGGACTGCGACTTGATAGGTGAAATAACGGCCGAGTATGCTCATCGAATAAAGTCGAAGAGCCATTCCGGCATACATCACGGCGATGCCGATAAAGAAGAACGTGGCTCGGTTCGACCGAATAGACGCTTGCGGAAATGTAAAGGAAAGCGCGAAGTCCGCCGCGATGCCTATCCACAACATCGACATTACAACCAGGTAAGAGTTGCGATCCTTCAGAGTGGAAGAAGGTCTGGCAGGTTTTCTTCTGGAAGCGATCGTTTCAGGGATGATCCAGATAATGTAGGTCGTCCAGAATATTGCGGCGTAGATGGGTGGGCCGGAGAATGGCAGAGGGTGCAAGCTGGATCTCCTAGTTCACTGGAAGTCTATATGAGTGCGGAGTGAAATTGTTGATCGAGACTGAGCGATTGCTACTGCGGCATTGGAAAGAAGAAGACCGCGAGCCTTTTTATCAGGTGAATGCCGACCCGCGCGTGATGGAATTTATGCCCGCGTGCCTGACGCGCGTGGAGAGCGATCAACTCTTTGAGCGGATCAACGAACATTTCAGGAAGCACGGGTTTGGATTGTTTGCAGCGGAGTTACGAGAGAGGCGGTCATTTATTGGTTTTGTGGGGTTAGCGGTACCGTCGCTTGCAACGCATTTCACTCCCTGCGTTGAAATGGGATGGAGGTTGTCGGCGGATCACTGGGGGCGCGGCTTAGCCACAGAAGGTGCACGAGCGCTAGCGAAGTATGCGTTTGGAGAACTGGCGCTGGACGAACTGGTGTCTTTCACGGTTCCGGAAAATGTGAGATCGCGTGGAGTGATGGAAAAAATAGGGATGACTCACGACACCGCGGATGACTTTGACCATCCGAACTTGCCCGCAGGCCATCCTCTTCGTCGGCACGTGTTGTACAGACTGCGAAGACGGTGAGATCGCAAGAGCCAATAAAAATATGCTAGCGGCTGCCGAGGCGGTCGAACTCGGTCATGGCGCGTTCCATTTCTTCGCGAGCGGCGTCGGCAGAAGAGCGGACACCTTGCACGCGAAGGCGGAAGTCGTCCGGATTCGAAGCGCGCATGAGAGCTTCTTCCAGAGTGATGAGGTTGCGTGTGTAGAGATCGAAGAGCGATTGGTCGAAAGTCTGCATGCCGTACTGGCTGGTGCCGGCGGCGATGGCGTCGCGAATCATGCGCGTTTTGTCGGGATTGATAATGCAATCGCGAATGTAGCCGGTACAAATCATTACTTCCACGGCTGGAACGCGGCCGGTGCCGTCGGCTTTGCGCACCAAGCGCTGACTGATTACAGCTTTCAGAGTTCCGGCGAGTTGCAAGCGAATTTGTTTTTGCTCGGGCGGCGGAAACACGGCGATGATGCGCTGAATGGTTTCCGTGGCGTCAAGAGTGTGCAAAGTGGAAAGCACCAAGTGTCCAGTTTCAGCGGCCAACAAGGCGGTGGAAATTGTTTCCAAGTCGCGCATTTCGCCGACGAGCACTACGTCAGGATCCTGGCGCAAGGCGGCGCGGAGCGCTGTAGAGAACGAGGAAGTGTCCACTTCCACTTCGCGCTGATTGATGAAACCTTTTTTGTCGCGATGCAAATATTCGATCGGGTCTTCGATGGTAATGATGTGCTCGGCGCGCAGCGAATTGATGCGGTCGATCATGGCCGCAAGAGTGGTGGATTTACCGGAACCGGTGGTGCCGGTGGTCAAAATCAAACCGCGCTGCTCCTCGCAAATCTGCGACAGGACGCGCGGCAATTCCAATTCTTCGATGGTGCGAATTTTTGTGGGAATGACGCGAAGGACCATGCCAACGTTCCCGCGCTGTTGAAATACGTTCACGCGGAAGCGGCCCAGGCCCGCGACGCCGTAAGCCATGTCCAGCTCGGCGGTTTCCTTGAATTTTTGTTTTTGCCGGTTGGTCATCATGCTGAAGGCCATCGACAGCATTTCTTCCGGCGTAATGCGCGGAACATCGGTGAGGCCGTTGAGCATGCCGTCCACGCGCAGATAGGGGTGATTGCCTACTTTCAGATGCAAGTCGGACGCCCGGCTTTCGACGGCGCGGCGCAACAAATCATCAATACTGACAGCCATAGCGAAAGTCCTCGGGTGTGAAGTTCAACCAAAACTAACATGCGTGTTAGGGGCTAGCAAGAACCGTACGGCGGAACATTTCTAAACTGCCAACCTGTACCTTCGGTCAGGTATCTCCCAGAGGATTATCGCCAGGTTTTTACCGAGGATGCTAAAGCGGTGGCTGGTCGGAGAGGAAGAGACGCTCGTAAATCACAGCGGCAATGACACCTCCCAGCAGCGGACCGACCCAGTAAACGCCGTGGTTGCTCCAGTAACGGGCGGCGAGCGCCGGGGCGAAAGCTCGCGCGGGGTTGATCGCGGCGCCGGTAAAAGGCCCGCCGAAAAGCACACCTACTGAGATGGTCAGGCCAATCGCGAAGCTGGACATTTTGTTGAAACCGCTGCGAGCGTCTACGAGCGTAGCGAAAACCACGAACACGAGAAAAAACGTCATCAGGCCTTCGAGAACCATGGCGTGCAGTCGCGTGAAATCCGCTGCGAGAAGAGTGACGCCTCTGCCGGAGGACGTCCATATAACGTCCGGCACAATAGCGACCAGTAAATAAGTGGCTGCAATCGCGCCGAGCAGTTGCGCGATCCCGTAGAGCAGAGCTTGCAAGGTGCCAAGCCGTCGAGTGACCCAGTAGCCCGCGGTGACGGCGGGGTTTAAATGTCCGCCGGAAATATGGCTGAGGGCGCCGACCATGATGGCGTACGAGAGACCGTAGGCCAGCGCAATTCCCAAGATGCCGATAGGAGTTTGTGATGCGGCACGCAGATATTGGTCGGCGCAAATCGAGCCGACAGCGAAGAAAATTACACTAAATGTGCCGATAAATTCCGCCAGGAGCTTTTGAGGCAGGCTATACAAGAAACCTCTCCGCGCGCGTGCGAACCGAGATCTTTAAGAGTAATTCCGGCCCTGATCGCGGCTCATTCTAACGGATTGGCCCAGGGCAGTCAAAAATGAGCCTGAAGCGCACCGCTGATTGTTGATTTCAGCGGAAATCGCATTCCTATCCCTGAGACAAATCACGGCGGGATGCGTCTAAGAGAAACCAAGGGAGCGGTCCGTGAACCGGAGCGCTGGATACTCTCCCAGCAGGAATGCCAGAACAAATCGAGCGCGATAAAAAAGAGCAAGTCGTGGATACCTGGCGGGTAGCGGGCTATGATTCCATCGAATTGCATCGCGGAGCGTCGATCACGATGGATTACGCGCGGCACTGGCATGATGAATTGTATCTGTGCGCGATTATGGATGGCGAAGGCGACCTGGATTGTTTGGGCAGCTCCTATGCAACCCTGCCGGGAGCCTTGGTGCTGATTCCCTCGGGCGAGATTCACGCCAACCGCAAGCGCCAATGCAGTTTTCGCTGCATGTTTATTGAATTTCCGGCACTGCAAAGCGCCGTAGAACAATTCACGGAACAGTCAATTCCTGGCATCAATTTTCGGACGGACCTGATTTACAATTCACGGACCATGTCCAGATTTTTGCGATTGCATCGCGCGATGGAAACACCAGGGTCGAGGCTGCAACGCGACAGCGCGGTCTTGCGTTTTTTTCACTGGCTGGTGGACCGCCACACTTCTGCGAGCATTCCGCCCGTGCGCGACGGCAACGAGGACTTTGCGGTGCAGCGCACCAAACAATTCCTGCAAGAACACTACGCCGAACAAGTCTCGCTGAAGGACCTGGCGCGACTAACCCGGCTGAGCCCCTACTATTTGCATCGGTCATTCTGCAGGAAAGTTGGAATGCCGCCTCATGCTTATCAACTGCAGGTGCGTGTGAGCCGCGCGCGGTCGTTCCTTCGGAGGGGCCGATCCATCTCCGAAGCTGCTTCGGCGGCTGGATTTGTGGATCAAAGCCATTTTACCCGTCACTTCAAGAAATTCACCGGGTTCACACCCGGCCGATACCTGCGCTTAGAGCAAGATCGTACAAGACGCTCGGCCCCGCAAGCACTAACCTCGTTGAGTTAAGCAATCTTGAACTCAGACTGATCCGTTAAAAACCTCTCGAAAGCGGTTTTACGGACCGTGCGTTAGGAATTTTCGGAAATGAGGAGTATGCCAATGTCGATCGAGCGGGGCAAAGTTTTGTGGATTCGAAGATGCCTGACGTCATTTTTTATTTTGTTGGTCGTCGCGGGTTCTGCGTTTGCGGATTCGTCGTCGTGGAAAGAGCGGACGGTGACGAAGATCGCGGAGGGAATCTATGTAATACGTCACCAGGACGCGCCGAATGGGTTTCCTCAGGGAAATACCACGGTGATTATCGGCGACCGCGATGTGCTGGTAGTGGATGCTGGTTACTTGCCATCCAGCGCCCGTGAAGATATCGCGCAAATTCGGCAGTGGACCGATAAGCCGGTTCGGTATCTGCTCAATACGCACTGGCATGCCGATCACACTCGTGGAAACGGAACTTATGCGGAGGCTTTTCCCTCGATCAGTATCATTTCGCAGAGCGCGACACGCGAATTGATCAAGGGCAACTACGCCGATCACCCGGAAAATGCAGTGATGATCGTTCAGCGGGACGTCGCGGTGTATAGACGATACATGGAGGCGGGAAAGACAGATGACGGGACTGCGCTGACCGAAGACGACAAAAAACAACTGCACGAAATTCTGGCCGGGACCGAAGCGGTGGCAGCGGAATTTAAGAATCTTGTTCCGCGGCTGCCCAATGTCACATTTGAGCGAGAGCTTGACCTCGATCTAGGCCATCGCCGGGTTCAAATTAAGTTTTTGGGACGCGGCAACACCGCAGGAGATGCGGTTGCGTTTTTACCAAAAGAAAAAATCCTGGTGGCTGGCGACCTGGTGGTTCATCCAGGACCGTATATGGGCAGTGGCTTCCCGACCGAATGGAGCGAGACCTTGGTGAAAATGATCGAAATCGATCCGCAGGTCGTCGTTCCGGGTCACGGCGAAATCCTGCACGGAACGGTTTATCTGTCCCAATTGAATGAATTGGCAAGGACCGTGATTGCGCAGGTGCAAGAGCAATATTACCGGCTCACAAATCGCGCGACGCTGGATGATGTGAAGAAAGCGATTGATATGGATGCGCTAAAAAAACGCTTTGGCGGATATTTCAAAGACGACGCGCAGAATGGCGAGCCGTATTTGGATTTGGATGGCTTGATAAAAGTCACCTACGAAGAGATTCAGCCGCGGTAACGCGGAGGTTTTTTACTGTGAAAGTCAGATAGTTCCATTGGAGATGACCGGTATGATCAAGCGTATTTGCAAAATTGGGTTTGTGCTGTGTTGCGTCTGTGTATTGGGCGCGTCCTCCGGCCAGACGCCGAAGGGGACCTCTAGAACCTTGCCGCTGGATTCGCTGAGTGGTTTGGAATTGGTGGATGCGAAGGCGGAAGTGGTGAATTATCGCGGCCGTCCAGCTGTGCACCTGATTCCATTGCCGAATCAGCCAAAAGATTATTCCATGCTGGCGATTGTGAGCGGCACGGACTTTAAGGACGGCACGATTGAGATCGATGTAGCAGGCTCTCCGCGCAAAGAGGCAGACCCTACAGACCGAGGCTTTATCGGCTTAGCTTTTCGCGCGCAGAAGGGCGGTGAGCTAGCCGAGTATTTCTAGTGCGCCGGGATAAACCGGCATGAAGTAGAGAATGCAAGAGTCTTACGGGAAAGGAGTAGCGATCCACCCGGCCCCGAGTTTTGCGCTGCGGTACCGCGAGGTGCACAGCGAAGCGTAAACAGGGGCATAGGTGGGCTGGGTATTGAGCTCCGAAAACTCGAGAATCAGGACGCCGACGTTCTTAGAATAAACGGAAGGCAACATGGCCGGAGGCGCAAGCGCGAGCCACTGGACAGTCCTGCGTAGTCAGAGACCCCAGACACGCCTAGAAACTTCATGCACGAGAACCGGGAGGCCTCGAAGGCACCTGCTGCGAAATACGGCAGCAGGACGGCGGGAGAAGGCCATGGCCATACGGCCCGCATGCACGCCTTCAAGGAATCGGACAGCGGAATAATACCTATGAATCATTCGAACAAGGACGGGAAACCGTACGCGGAGAGTGAGGAGGGAAGGCCGCTGATCAAGGAGAACACTCGCCAACCTAACACGTACCCGACACAGAGCGAGAAACGCGTGTCCCAGGGGCTGGCGGATGTGCGCAAGGCAGCAAGGGGAAATAAGAAGATGAAGTTCACCGCCTTGCTCCACCATCTGACCGTCGATCTGCTGCGGGAAAGCTTTTACTCGTTGAAACGCGAAGCTGCACCCGGAGTGGACGGTGTAACGTGGCAGGAGTATGAGGCCGGGCAAGAAGGTCGACTTGTCGATCTGCACCGCCGGGTCCATCGCGGGGCGTACCGAGCGATGCCATCGAGAAGAGTGTACATAGAGAAAGAAGACGGGCGGAAACGCCCACTGGGGGTCGCGGCGCTGGAGGACAAGATCGTCCAGCAGTCGGTGGTCACCATCCTCAACCAGATCTACGAGGAAGACTTTCTCGGCTTCTCGTACGGATTTCGCTCGGGGCGTAGCCAGCATCAAGCGCTGGACGCGCTGTCGTATGCGCTTCTGAGGAAGAAGGTGAATTACGTACTGGACGCCGACATTCGAGGATTTTTCGATAACCTCGATAAAAGTTGGATGATCAAGTTCGTCGAGCATCGCGTAGCCGACCCCCGGATCCTACGGTTGATCCAGAAATGGCTAAACGCCGGGGTGATGGAGGAAGGCAAATGGTCGCAAACGAAGACAGGTACTCCGCAAGGGTCGGTGATTTCGCCGATGCTTGCCAATATCTATCTGCATTACGTTTTCGATCTCTGGGTGGACGTTTGGCGTGCGAAATGTGCGCAAGGCGAAGTGGTGGTTGTCCGCTACGCGGACGACACCGTCTTAGGTTTCCAACATCAGGCGGAAGCAGACCGTTTTCTAGAGAACTTTCGGGAACGGCTGGGAAAGTTTGGATTGGAACTGCATCCAGATAAAACGCGCCGGATCGAGTTCGGGCGGTTCGCCGAAGATCGCCGGAAAAGAAGAGGGGAAGGAAAGCCCGAGCCGTTCGACTTTCTGGGTTTCACGCACATCAGCGGGAAGGACCGGAATGGGACGTTTGCGGTAAAACGCAAGACTAGCCGCAAGCGCATGAGGTCGAAGCTGCTAGCGATCAAGCATCAGCTCCGACAGCGAATGCACGATCCCATGGAGCAGACCGGAGAGTGGCTCCAGTCGGTGGTGCAAGGCTACTTCAACTATCACGCGGTACCGGGAAATACCGACAGCCTCGGAATATTTCGCCAACGGGTGACTCGGCTCTGGCGGTGGGCTCTCCGCCGTCGCGGCCAAAAGCACCGGCCCAACTGGGCCCGAATTCAGAGACTGGCGGCACGGTGGATTCCTGAGCCGCGCGTGCTCCATCCTTATCCTGAGCTTCGCTTTGCTGCCAACCATCCAAGATAAGAGCCGTATGCGCTCGTGAGCGCACGTACGGATCCGTGCGGGGGGTATCAGGCAACTGATATCCCTACCGCGACTCTGCGGCCTACCAACGGGCGCTCCGACGATCAACTTCGACGCAATCATTCCGTTCAATATGTCTCAACTCCCGATTTCCCGTGGGAGCGCCTGCGCAAAGAAAATCCTGGCGTGTATGAATCGTACGTAGATCTCGAGGCCGGCGCGTGGACAAAGATGAAGATCGCGGTGTCCGGAACAAAAGCACAGCTCTACGTCAATGGGGCGGATCAGCCATGCCTCATCGTAAATGACCTGAAGCTCGGTGAAACTCACGGGCAGATCATTCTTTGGGCTTATGGCACCACCGATGCGTATTTTTCGAATCTGACCGTGAAATAACCTCGATTGACATTATTCAAAGGGATGAATGAAAGCCGCGTGAAGCATGTATAAGATCCTCGCTCAACTTCTTCTCGCGCTTGGGTTTTTGCTTGCGGGCATCGATGCGCAAAATCAGTAACCAGACACAGTTTTGAGCTATCCGCTAGACTCGGTCGAAAAGCTGGAAATTCACAGCGCAAAGTGGGATGCGGTGGAGGTGTTCGACACCTTTACCCGGCCTTCCACCGCGCGGACGGAACTTGCGGAGATCCGCAAGATAACGGAGAAGCCGGTTCGTTACGTGGTGAACTCAGATCACCACCCCGATCATTGGTTTGCTCGTGTGACCGCCAGAATAAAGCTACGGGCGCACGGGCACTGGGACGCCCGCTCCGGCCGTCGCAGGAACATTGGTCGGTGACAGCCAGTGATGGCGGTCGGGCTTGACGCCTCCTGTGAGCGCGAAAAATTCATCCTGGATGCGCTTAGTAATAGGGCCACGCGAGCCAATCCCAATCTTGATACGGTCGACCGAGCGGATCGGAGTGATCTCCACGGCAGTGCCGCAGAAGAAAAGCTCTTCGGAAATGTAAAGCATTTCGCGCGGGATGACCTGTTCTGTAACCGGGATATTCAGATCGCGACAAATGGTAAGCACGGAATGGCGCGTGATGCCGGGCAACGCCGAATTTGAAAGCGGCGGAGTGATCACCGTGCCGTCCATCACCAAGAAAATATTTTCGCCGGAGCCTTCGCTGATGTGGCCATGCACGTCGAGCGCGATGCCTTCCACATAACCGTTCGCACGAGCTTCCATGCGTATGAGCTGGGAATTCATGTAATTTGCTGCGGCTTTCGCCATTTGCGGCAGGGTATTCGGCGCGGGACGATTCCAGGAGCTGATGCAAACATCCACTCCGCTGCGCAGCCCTTCTTCACCTAGATATTTTCCCCATTCATAGCAGCTTAAATAAACCTCGATGGGGCAGCCTTTGGGGTCCACGCCTGCTTCGCCGTAACCGCGCAGAACGATTGGACGCAAATAGCACGCTCCAATTTTATTCACGCGGATCAGATCCAGATTCGCGGCGCAGAGTTCCTCGAGCGTGAAGGGAACTTCCATGCGGTATATGTAAGCTGAATTCAGCAGCCGCTGTACGTGATCGCGCAGACGGAAAATCGCGGGGCCTTCTTTGGTGTCGTAGCACCGAATACCTTCGAAGACGGCCGAGCCGTAGCTGACCACGTGTGAAAGGACGTGCAGTTGGGCGTCGTCCCAGTTGATGAATTTCCCGTTATGCCAAATCTTTTCGGTCTTCGGTATAGGCATATCGTTTGCTCCGGCGCGCGAAGGGGCTGTGAAACCCCGCGCAGAACGAAGTATAGCATAGGGATTTTCATGTCAATTCCGGCGCTAACCGAAACACGCGTCTGCGTCACATCCAAATTGGCCGCGTTATCGCAAATTGTTTCCATCTTAAATGCATGGAGCAGGGACCATGGTTCATTCATCACGCAAAGCCACAAGCGGGTCAACACGAGTTGCGCGTCGCGCAGGAATGTAACAAGCGAGGAAAGCCACGGCGGCTAGCGCAGCGGAGATGGCAGCGAATGTAACTGGGTCGGCGGGACTCACGCCGAACAACATGGTGCGCACAACTCGCGTCAGCGCCACAGCACCAATCAGGCCGGCTACTAGCCCGATGGCAACAAGCTGCATTCCTTCTCCCACGGCCATGCGAAAAATGTCCATACGCTGTGCGCCCAGTGCAACGCGAATTCCGATTTCGTGCGTGCGCTGGCTAAAGGAATAGGCCATCACGCCATAAATGCCGATAGCGGCGAGCAAAAGAGCAACCGTTGCAAAAATACCTAGAAGCTCGAGAGCGAAGCGCCGGTCCGCTAGAGACCCTGCGATGATTTGATCCATGGAGCTGATGCTATGGACTGGAATATTCGGATCCACTTTTTCAACTTCGCGCCGTACGGCTTCGCCGAGATTTCCCGCGTCGCCCGTGCTCCGCAGAAAAACCACCGCGTTGACTGGCGCGAACTGCCCCAAAGGAACATAAATATGCGGTACGCTGGGAGCATCCAAACCGTCCGACTTGATATCACCAACCACGCCGACAATCGTGACGCCCTGAATACCTGCTCCGAATCCAAACTTAACCTGTTGCCCGAGCGGATTCTCGTTCGGCCAATATCGCCGGGCGAGGGTTTGGTCGATCACGCCAACTGTCCCAGTCTTATCCGTGTCGGAGACGGTGAAATTTCGTCCGGCGATCAAAGGAACTTCCATGGTGCTGAAATATTGCATATCCACGACAGCAATGTCTGCGACAGGGCTGCGCTCGGAATCTTCCGGGCGTCCTTGAATCGAAAACGGAGAGTAGTTCCGACCGGAGTTCATGGGCAAAGTGTCATTGCCTGAAATTGTTGTTTGTTCCACGCCGGGCAGCAGCGACACGCGGCGAAAAATCTCCGTAAGAAATGCAGCGCGCTTATCCACCATGGCATAAGGATCTGTGGCCGGATTGTTCGACACTGGAATCCAGATTTGCACCGTATTCAGGTGCTTGGAATTGAAACCGGGACGCACTTCAAGCACTCGCCAGAAACTTCGCAGTAAAAGGCCCGCGCCCGCCAGCAGAACAATCGAGAGCGCCACTTCCGATACCACTAGGATCCGCGAAATCCGAGTATGACGTACGCCAGTCCCCGAGCCGCGGCTGCCTTCCCTTAGATTCTCCACCTGGTTCGGATTCGTTGCTTGAAGCGCAGGCGCTAATCCGAAGAGCACGCCTGTGAGCACAGAGATCAGGAATGCAAAAGATAGAACACCGGCGCTAAGCCCAACCTCGTTGAGCCGCGGAATATCTGCGGGAGCCAGACTGACGATTGCGTTCTTCAAAAAAACGACTGTCACCAGCGCTACGATTCCGGAAAGAAAGGCCAACAAGGTACTCTCGGTCAACAGTTGTCCAGCCAGACGCGCGCGGCTGGCGCCCATCGCGAGCCGAATAGCAATTTCGCGGCGGCGTCCGGAAGCGCGCGCCAGAAGCAGATTGGCAATGTTCACGCACGCAATCAGCAGCACAAATCCCACCGCTCCGAAAAGAGTGAATAATTCCACACGCTGCGGCCCCACCAAATCTTCTTTCACCGGAACAAGACGTACGGTCCATGCGGAGGCAGCGGGATACTCGAGGGGATACACACGGCTGAGTTGCCGTACATATGCATCGAGCCGCGCTTGCGCTTCCGCGACAGTTAGCCCGGGCTTCAAACGCGCAATCGCGCCCGGAATCAGTCTTAGCGACCTATCGGCTGGAACAGGAAACGGAAGGCCGTTGAAACCGGTTGCGGCCCACACGTCCACGTCGGTATTCAGCGTTCGCCCTGGATGACGAAAGCCCGGCGGCATCACTCCCACAATTGTGTACAGGTCATTATCCAGGTGGATTTTCCGGCCAATGATGCGTGGGTCCGAGCCGAAATTGCTGCGCCAAAATCGATCGCTGATGACGACCGGCTCCAGGAATCCCGGAACGGAATCTTGCGCCGTGTAAACGCGCCCCAGTTGTGGCTTCGCCCCAAGCAGGCTGAAATAATCGGGACTGCTGATCAGAGATTCGGCGCGCACGACACGATCTCCGCCTCCGATTGCAGAATTGCCTGGAGCCACGGCCGAAATGTCTTGAAACACGCCCGAGTGATCTTGCAGATCCCAAAGCTCCGGCGCGGACATCCCCACATCCGGCGTGTTTGGGCCGCGAAGGTCGTCGAAGACGCGAACGAGTTGCTCAGGATGCCAGAAGGGCAGCGGCCGCAACAGAATGGCGTAGATCACGCTGAAAGTGGCGACGTTGGCGCCAATCCCCAGTGCAAGAGTCAGCACCGCGACAAGTGTGAACGCAGGGCTTTTGGCCAACATTCGGAAAGCGTATCGAATATCCTGGAAAAAGGGATTCATGTGACCTCCTTCGCGCACAAGTTAGGAACGATCTTGAGTGCTGAGCAGCCGCCGGTCACATTCAAGGGAGTTCATTCATCGCGCAAAGCTACAAGCGGATCGACGCGGGTTGCGCGTCGTGCCGGAATGTAGCAAGCGAGAAATGCCACCGCAGCAAGAGTGGCCGAGATAGCTCCGAAAGTAATGGGGTCTGCCGGGCTCACATCAAACAGCATGGTGCGGACGGATCGCGTCAATGCCGCTGCTCCAACCAGACCGATGGCCAAGCCGATGGCGACCAGCTGCATTCCTTCGCCCACCGCCATGCGAAAGATGTCCACACGCTGCGCGCCCAGAGCAACGCGAACGCCGATTTCGTGCGTGCGTTGGCTGAACGAATACGCCATCACGCCATAAATTCCGATGGCAGCCAACAGAAGGGCAACGCCGGCGAAGATACCCAGAAGTTGCAGAGCGAAGCGGCGTTCGGCCATGGAACGCGAAATAATTTGGTCCATCGTTCGCACGCTGAAAACGGGAATATTGGGATCAATCGACTGCACTTCGTGGCGAATGGATTCTCCAAGCGCATCCGGGTTTCCTGCGCTGCGGAGAAATACCACGGACGCATAACCTGGGCTTTGCCGCACGGGGAGATAGATGTGGGGTGCGGTAGGTGCATCGAAGCCATCCGACTTAATATCACCCACAACGCCGACGATCGCGAACGAAGGATTCGTCCCAGGCCGCCCACCGAAACTAATTTGTTTTCCCAGTGGATCTTCATTGGGCCAATATCGCCGCTGCAACGTTTGGTCGATTAACACCACCTGCTGTGATTTATCCGTGTCGGATTGAGCGAAATTTCTTCCAGCGAGCAGCGGGACTTTCAGCACTCCGAAGTAGTCGGGGGTGACGGAAGCAAACTCCGCGATGGGCGCACGCTCCGAGTCCGTCGGGCGGCCCACGATTGTAAACGGAAAACCGTTTCGTGCCGCAGCAAGCGGCAAGCTGTTCGTTCCGCCGATGGCCACTTCTTCCACACCTGGGAGTGCGGATACCCGGCGAAGAATTTCCATCAGAAAAGCTGCACGCTTATCGATGGGGCGATAAGGATCAGTCTTGGGGTCATTCGGAACCGGGATCCATATCTGGGCCGTGATTACATGGTCTGGATTGAAGCCCGGACGCACTTCCAGGACGTGCCAGAAGCTACGCAGCAGAAGTCCTGCGCCTGCGAGCAATATAAGAGAGAGCGCTACTTCAGAGATAACCAGTACACGCGACACCTGCGTGTGCCGCCTGCCGGCGCCAGAGCCTCGGCCGCCTTCTCGCAAGCTCTCCACTTGATTTGGATTTCCAGCTTGCACTGCGGGCGCTAAACCAAACAGCAAGCCGGTAACGATTGAGATCATGAAAGCAAAAAATAAAACGCCGGCGCTGATGTGTACTTCACTTAGCCGGGGAAGACTCGCCGGAGCCAAAGCCAGGATGGAGTTCTTGAACAAAACAACCGTGAGCAGCGCTACCAACCCGGAGATTACGGAGAGTAAAACGCTCTCGGTAAGCAATTGCGCCATCAAGCGCCAGCGCCCAGCACCCAAGGCGAGTCGAATTGCAATTTCGCGGCGCCGTCCAGATGATCGAGCCAGCAACAGGTTTGCGAGGTTGACGCAACCAATCAGAAGCACAAACCCCACCGCGCCGAATAAAACAAAAAGCTCGGTACGCTCCGGTCCAACGAGGTCTTCTTTCACGGGAACTATTCGGGTGGCCCAACCCGCGGCCGCCGGATAATCATTCGGATATTGCTGGCTCAGGTGGGCGACGTATGTATCGAGTTGAGCCTGGGCCTGCGCTACGGTGAGTCCCGGTTTCAGGCGGCCTATCGCACCAGGGATAAATCTCGCGGCACGAACGGCCGGAACCGGGAAAGGAGCGGCGTTGTAACCAGACGCGCACCAGACTTCCACGTCCGTCTGCAACGTGCGGCCTGGATGACGAAATCCAGCAGGCATGACTCCGATGATTTGGTACAGATCGTTGTCGAGCCGCATCGTGCGGCCAATGATCTTCGGGTCTGCCCCGTAATTGCGCCGCCAGAACCCATCGCTTATTACGACTGCTTCAATAAAGCCGGGAACCGAATCCTGTCGAGTGAAAACGCGGCCAAGCTGCGGCTTTATACCGAGCATAGTGAAATAGCCCGGGCTAACGGCCAGAGTTTCCGCGCGAACTGGACGGTCACCGCCAGCGATGTCGGAATCGATAGGCCAAACCGCAGAGAGTTCCTGAAATACGCCGGAGCGGTCCTGCAAATCCCATAATTCAGGTGCTGACATACCTACGTTTTTTACATTGGAACTACGAAGATCGTCGAAAACGCGAACTAGCTGTTCGCTCTGAGGGTATGGCAGGGGACGCAGCAGTACGGCGTAAACCACGCTGAAGGTGGCCACGTTCGCGCCGATTCCAAGGGCGAGCGTGAGTATGGCGACCATTGTAAAACCGGGACTCTTGAGCAACATCCGCAGGGCATAACGCAGGTCTTGACCGAATGACGTCATAGTCCCCCCCAACCCGGGCTAAGCTGCGGGCACAGTTAGTTCATGACCTATATAGACGAGCGCCAGCTCATTCTTGTTAGCAGCGAGTTGGGATTTATACATGCGCAGGACTTCTAGTCGTGATCGTCCTGCGCCCTTTCGACTTGACTCTGAGCGGTGAAACCTGAGATCCGGCCCCAAGCGCTCGTCTTCCAATTGTCCACGCTCTCTTTGGCCAGGATCCAAGGTGGGAGATCTATATACAAAAATTGGGATAGAGCCTGAACGTAGGGCTCGTACAGGCCACGTAGCTTGTTTAGTTTTTCGTTCGATTCCGGCGTGTCGTGAAGTTTCAGCCCCGATTCCGCAACAACCCCACGGAGGCGAAGAAGTTCGGAAGCAGGCAAACGATTTGCGTTGTGGGCTAGAGGAGCCGCCTGAAACACCTGAGCCAAATCCACGACCGCATGCCGGCAAATAGCAAACGTAAGTCGCGCTTGCCGCACGCATGTTCCGTCGGCGCCCGCAATGATTAGAGCGGAAGTATCCAGGATCGCTGTGAGCGCGGAGAGCCATGATTCGTTATTGTGTTGCGAACGAAAGTAGGTAAGAACCGGATAGGACACGTGACTCTCCAGCAGTTCCGCGGACCAGCGCTCCCAGTCGCGCAGAAGCCTTTCCAAAGTTTCAAGCCCGTGAACACCCGCGTGACGCCGCAGAAGTTCGGCGGCACTAGGCGGCGAACCTGCGCGCGCGTCGAGAAGAACGATGGCAACCTCTCTGCGCGAAAACGCTTGATAGATGACCGGCAAGTAGCTCAGTACCAGCGCCAGAAAGCCGAAGCCCAGTCCGCTTTCGAATACAGCCAGCACCCGCTCCGGGGAAGTGTGCGGAGTAACGTCGCCAAGGCCCAACGTAAAAAAAGTTGTGCCGCTCAGATAGAAGCACGTCTGCAGAGTCGGATGCGTTTGATCTATGCGAGCGTCGCTAAAATACAAAAGGCCGAAGCCCAGGATTAACATGGTGGCCCAAAGCGCAAATATGCCCAGTAACGAGAGCGGACCGAAATAACTCAGAAATCCTTCCCGGCTTTTGGATGACTTGATGCCATGAGCGAGCTTGCGCCAGGGAATCCACAGGACCCGGTAGTACAGCCTGGTCAGACGGAAACGGCGCGTCACTCTGCGCGGAAGCACGATCGTTTCAAACGCTTCCAGCAAAATCCCCGCGATGATGAGGAATCCGGCTACTGCAAAAATCATGCCGCTTTCTCCAAAACGGCGTTCAATGTGATTTCAGCTTTGAACAGACGCGAGACGGGACAATTCGCTTTGGCGCTGGCCGCCGCGGATTCAAACGCTGCTTCAGAAATGCCGGGGATGCGCGCGGCTAGGTCCAGATGGATTTTCGAGATGGTCCAACCCGCGTCGAGCTTTTCGAGCGTCACGTTGGCGGTAGCGCGAATCTTCTCGGGCGTAAAACTCATGGTGCCCAGCTGCGCAGAGAGCGCCATGGCGAAGCAGGCCACGTGAGCGGCGCCGATTAGTTCCTCCGGATTCGTCCCTTTGGCGTTCTCGAAACGCGTCAGGAAGGAATAGGGCGCATCGGAAAGCACGCCGCTTGGTGTAGAGATCGATCCCTGGCCGTCCTTTAATCCTCCGTTCCAAACCGCTGTGGCGCTGCGTTCCATAATGCCTCCGGTGAACTTTTAATTGGTGGCTATTGGATGCCGGCTTGGGTCTAGCGATGCCAATTAGAAGCTATCGCGACGGCCGCACGGCCAAGATCGTACAACTCAGTGAGATTTCGGCGGCTGAGCCATGCTTGCACTGTTCAGCATTTGGAAATTCTGCCGAACAAGAGCCAGCCGGTCGCCTTTCACGTTTTCGTACGCTCCGAATGCGATGAAGGGAATCATGGCTGCCAGCACCCACAATTTTGCGCTTCCGGGAAGTTTTGCTTCCGGCTCCCAACGAAACAGGCGCCGCGAAATTTCGAAAGCCACTAGAAGTCCGATTCCAAGAGCGACTAGGTCCGTGATAATTTCAGAGTGCGTCGCTAGGTTCGTCGCGGCATTTTCAAGTCCGGTCGCCAGATAAGTAGCCGGCATGAACAGTGAAGCGCCTTGAATCCAGTGCGGAAACCTTGCCAGCGGGACGGTCGCGCCGGAAAGGAACAGGAAAGCGGTCCAAATCACCTGGTTGATAACCTGCGTCTCCTGCATGGTGTTGGTCACGCTGGCAACGATTAGGCCAAACGCTGAAAAAGTAGCGGACCCGATACTCACCAGCAGAAAAATCGCCCACAAATTTCCCCAACCCTGCATGTGCAGAGCGAACTTGGTAACAAGAATCTCGATCGCAACGGACGGGAGCACGAGAATGTAATTGGAAAGAATGCTGGAGGCTAGCATCGGCCCGGCCCCCAGCGGAGCCAGACGAAAGCGTCGAAGGATTCCGGCTTCGCGGAACATGACGAGCTGCACGCTAAGTCCCCAGAAGCTGCCCATCACCGTCATGGTGAGAATTGCGCCGAGAATGTAGGCAGTCCATGCCGTATCGCCCTTGCTGAAAATCGTGACGAAGAAGAAAAGAAATCCAAGCGGCATGATCAAGCTGAAAAAAAGAAACGTTCTGTTTCGCATGGCCAGGCGCACTCGAATTTTTGTGAGTATCCAGGTGTTGCGGATTACATTCGATGCCATGTTCGTCCTTTTACTTCCAACGCTCTTTGCTCTATAGCGTATTTTTCAATCACGCAGCCTGCGCCCGGTCAGCTCAATAAAAACATCTTCCAACGATGGCGAAAACATCTCCAGGCTTTGCAGTTCATTATTGTCGGATTCGAGATGTTTCACCAGCGCGACAATCGTATGTGGCGCGCGCGTGGAATGTAGCACATAGGTGCCGTCAAACTCGCGCGCATGGGCCACGGCGTCGAGTTGTCCCAGCACTCCATTCTCCACAGGCTTGGCCAGCCGGACTTCAATTCGCGTAGTGCCAGCGGAAGCTTGCTTCAGCTCGCGCGGCGTTCCAATTTTAATGACCCGGCCGTAATCGATGATGGCGACGCGGTCGCACAAGCGTTCGGCTTCCTCTATATAGTGCGTGGTCAGCAAAACTGTCTTTTTGCCGCGCTTCAGCTCTTCGATGATGTCATAAATCTCGCGACGGACTTGCGGGTCCAAACCCGCTGTCGGCTCATCCAGGAAGACAACCTGCGGATTGTTCACCAACGCCATGGCGATGGCGAGCCGCTGCTTCTGTCCGCCGGAAAGCTGGCTGTAGAAAGCGTCACGCTTTTCTTCGAGCTGAAAGCGTTTCAACAGATCATTTGTGTTGGCATGACTGCGGTAGAAGTTGGCGAATAAATCGATCGCTTCTTTCACCCGGATTTTGTCAGGCAGGGAAGTGGATTGCAGCACCGCGCCAATCATTTCTTTGAACTGGCTTCCGCTCTTTTCAGGATCCAGCCCGCACACTCGCGCGAGGCCGCGATCCGGCGTGCGCATGCCTTCCAGGATCTCAACCGTGGTGGTCTTTCCCGCGCCGTTGGGTCCGAGCAGCCCGAATACTTCGCCCTCTTCCACGGAAAAATTCACCCCACGCAGAGCTGTTACCGTTCCGTAGTTCTTATAAAGGCCTTCCACCTGTATGACCGGTCCGGTCACTAAATATTTCCCCTCTTTTTGAACTTTCCTCTATATCACAACCGCCTAGAAATTCAGCGCGGTCATCGAGTCTTGGGACGCTTGTGTTTAGATGCTTTTATAGCCTTAACCTTGCGGAACGACCAACCATAGATTTTCATGTCGATCAGGCGTCCTACCACGACACCTTCGGTTTCCAGTAGACGGCGCTGCTTCGCGGCATAAGGCTCTGGAACGCGAATCCGTCCTCCCGCTCCCAGCACGCGATGCCACGGGATACCCCGCCCAGGGGGGGTTGCGGCCATGGCGTATCCCACGGCACGTGCACCACCCGACGTGCGCAGCGCCTTGGCCACCTCGCCATAGGTTGTTACGCGCCCGCGCGGGATTTTTTTTATCAGGCGATAAACTGGTTCCCAGGACATTTGCTTCTTTCTCCGCAGACTACGCGCCGCCGATTTTCTGCATCTAATTCGTATGGCAGCGCGCTGAAAACTTCGCTAACGCCGGCTGCCCCAGGGCCTTGTGATGGTGTCCACCCCGCAGAAAGCAGCGCTTCTGGACTAATAACTGATTAGCATCATTTTCCGCGTCCACCGCATCGTACCATTGACGGCGTAGTGGACGCTTCATACACTACGAACGCTTCATCCAAAAAGGAGGTGTTGTGGCTTTCGTAAGACGCAAAGGCAACACCTACTTCTTAGTGCACAACGTTCGCCGTCAGGGCAAGGTGCAGCAGTTACATCTGGCGCGGCTGGGGGAGCGACCGCGAATCACGGACGATGTGGTGCGAAAGGTTTCGCGCAACCACCCCTTCCTTGATCTCGATTGGTCAAGCCTGCGCGAGCAGGTGAACAGTCGTATCGAGCTGTTTGATATTCGCTCGCCGTACGTGCAGAACTTGATGCATTCACTACGAAACCTTCACATGGACCTGGCCGATCTTTCTCCGCCGATGTTGCTGCTGGCGGATCGAGCCAATTCAAGCCGGGAACTGGTCACGCAATTGCGATTGCTGCGTTCCACGCTCGATATCAAACTCGATCAATTCGAGCGCACTGAATTCCGCAATCCCGATGGCGGCAGAGAGTTCCGGTAGGGGGAGTAATACCGTGGGAGCGCATGGGCTACAACTCGACCCGACTCAACGCAGTCTGGAGTCGCGTGATTTTGAATCAGGATTGCGGCGTAAAATCGTCGGTCAGGACGAAGCCGTGCAGGCGGTGGTGGACCTGTACCAGGTGTTTCGCGCCGGCCTGAATTCCCCGGGACGTCCGGTAGGGAATCTATTGTTTCTGGGGCCGACTGGCGCGGGGAAAACGCGCGTAGTCGAAGCCACCGCCGAGGTGCTCTTTGGCGATCCACGCGCGGTGATCAAAGTGGATTGCGCCGAATTCCAGCACTCCCACGAAATCGCGAAGCTGATTGGTTCACCTCCGGGATATTTGGGGCACCGCGAAACGCATCCTCTAATCACTCAGGAGGCGCTCGCCCAATATCACACCGAGAAGCTGAAGATTAGCTTCCTGCTATTTGACGAAATCGAAAAGGCCAGCGATGCGCTCTGGCAATTGCTCCTCGGCATCCTGGACAAAGCCACCTTGACGCTGGGAGACAATCGCCGAGTGGATTTATCGCAAACCATGATCTTCATGACCTCAAATCTTGGCGGCGGCGAAATCACTGAGTTGATGACCGGTGGGATGGGCTTCGCTCCCCAAGTGAAGGCCGACACGCAAGGTCGCCTGGATGAAAAAGTTGAAAAGACCGCGGCCGACGCAGCCAAGCGAAAATTCGCGCCAGAGTTCATGAATCGCATCGACAAAGTGATTGTGTTCCATCCGCTGCGTTCCCAGCAGCTCGAACAAATTCTGGAAATCGAGCTGGGTATGGTGCAGCAGAGGGTCCTCGAAACCGCCAAAGGACGCTTCTTGTTCCGCGTGACCATGCCCGCGCGCGATTTTCTACTCCGCGAAGGCACGGACATGAAATACGGCGCGCGGCACTTGAAACGCGCGATCGAACGGCACGTTGTTTATCCGCTTGCAAGCCTACTAGCAACCGAACAAGTTTCTCTCGGCGACGTCATCTCCATCGATTGGGACGGTCGCGAACAGGGCCTCACATTTCTGAAGGAAGCGGAAGGCGCCCTTGTTCCGGTGACCACTCCGTCCAAAGAGAAAATCACTACGGCCGCCGCAGCAAGTTCTGACGGCCGCCCGGTAGTTTTCCCCGCTGCCACCGCTGCGATGGACGTGACCATCGAAAACAGGACTACGCCGGCAGCGGGACGCAGCATCCCGGTCGAAAAAGCGAAGAACGAAAAGAAGTAAAACCGCTAGGGCGCTCTCCTTCTCTGAAGAGCGCTTCTGCGCGTTCGCGCGCGTTAGCAGTTGTCCGCCCCGCACCTCCATATTCACCATTCGGGATTCAGCGACAATCCATCACTTCATTTTGACAATATCCATTGAGGAATTCGTAGCGGGAAACAAACCTGGCAGCTAAATCTGCGCCTACTCTTCGCACTCCGCCATGGGCTCGTCGAAACTGCCGCCATAAACGTTGGGCACTTTCGCCCCCAGGGGACGCAGATACGCCGAAAGCTGACCTCGATGGTGTATGGAATGGTTGAGCATAAATTGCAGATACATCACAGCGGGCAAATTATAAATACCGAAGAAGGGGAGTGGTGTGGCCCAAAA
Source organism: uncultured Acidobacteriota bacterium (assembly GCA_963714785.1). Lineage (GTDB taxonomy): Bacteria > Acidobacteriota > Terriglobia > Acidiferrales > UBA7541 > Palsa-295. Next base: position 116,836 of record CAVQQE010000006.1, on the reverse strand, counting down.
CTCGGCCGGAAGCTTTTCTACTTTGTCGAGCTTTGCCGGCAAGCTCTCTTCGTAGGTGGCAGCGATATCCGCAGCGTTGCTGAAGTCCGCGGGCATGGTGTCATCTTCCATCTCAAATTTTCCGGCGAGAAATCCGTCCAGGAACCAAATATCCGCGGAAGCCAGATGCCAGCAAAGTTCCAGCGCGCTGCGCGAATTCGGAGCCGGGCGGTAATCTCCTTTGTCGGCCGGAACGGCCTGAAGAACGCGCAAAGTGGTCGGGAATTCCTTTCGAATCGTTGGTAGAAACACAGACAGAAGGAATCCAGCTTGTTCCGGCGTCATCGTGAACCTCCTTCCTCAGGTTTCCAGCGAAGAATCGGCTTGCGCGCCGCGGCTACTTCATCCAGACGCCCGATGCGCGTGGAATGCGGAGCAGTTTTAACCAGCTCGGGATTCGTTTCCGCTTCTGAGGCAATCGAGCGCATCGCTTCGATAAAGAAATCGCACTCCTCTCTAGATTCAGATTCTGTCGGCTCGATCATCATGGCGCCCGGAACGATCAGCGGGAACGCGGTTGTGTAAGGATGAAAGCCGTAGTCAATTAATCGCTTGGCGATGTCCATCGTGTTTACGCCATGCGTTTTCTGCCGCGCATCGCTGAAAACCACTTCATGCATCGACGGAAGATTGTAAGGCAGATCGAATACGCCCTCCAGATTCTTCCGAATATAATTTGAATTCAAAACCGCGTCTTCCGTTGCCTGTCGTATACCCGGACCGTAGGCAAGAATGTAGGCCAGCGCGCGCAGCAGCACACCGAAATTCCCGCAATAAGCGCGCACGCGTCCGATGGATTGCGGACGGCGGTGGTCCAGCGCGAATTTGCCATCCTCTTTTTGCACCACCACCGGCACGGGCAGGAACGGTTCCAGAAATTTCTTTACCAGCACGGGGCCTGCACCCGGGCCACCGCCTCCATGCGGAGTCGAAAATGTTTTGTGCAGGTTCAGATGCATCAGGTCCACGCCGAAATCGCCAGGGCGCGTAACACCCGCCAGCGCGTTCATATTGGCGCCGTCCATATAAAGAAGCGCGCCGCGTTCGTGCAGAATAGCCGCAATCTCCGCGATACGTTCTTCAAAAACTCCAAGCGTACTCGGATTCGTCAGCATCAGCGCGGCAACATCGTCGGTGCAAAACTCGCGAAGATGATCGGTATCAATCTGGCCGCGCGCGTTTGACTTGATATTTTTTACTTCGTACCCCGCGATGACCACGGAAGCCGGATTCGTGCCGTGCGCGGAATCCGGAATCAAAACCGTCTTGCGCGGATTTCCCTGGGTTTGCAGGTAGGCGCGAATCATCAGCAAGCCGGTGAGTTCGCCCTGCGCGCCGGCCGCAGGTTGGAGCGTGGCGGCGTCCATGCCCGAGATCGAAAGCAGGCATTTCTGCAAATCGTAGAGAATGCGCAAGCAGCCTTGCGAAACTTCCGCCGGTTGCTCGGGATGCTCGGTAGCGAGGCCGTCGAGTCGTGCGACGAATTCATTTACGCGCGGGTTGTACTTCATGGTGCAGGAACCAAGCGGGTACATCCCCAGATCGATCGCGTAATTCCATGTTGAAAGCCGGGTGAAATGGCGAATCACCTCGATTTCGCTCACTTCAGGAAAACCTTCGATCGCCTCGCGCGTGAATTCCTGCCCCAGCGCTTTGGAAGCATCCACCGCCGGAACATCCAGCGGCGGCAGCTCCATCCCGCGCTTTCCCGGCGCGGACTTCTCGAAAATCAGCCCTTCGTTCTGGCTCACATGCTCGCGCGCCTTCAAGATTTTTCCGACCGGCGATTCGATTTCAGTGGACTTATAGCTCAACGCAAACAGCTCCTTAAACGGGTCCTTCGAGTATTTTTCCTATAGCTGCGGCCAAACGTTCAATTTCAGCGCGCGGAGTAGTTTCCGTCACGCAAACCAGCGCTCGCTTGGTAAGCTCCGGATAATGTGTGCCCAGCGCAAAGGGCCCGATAATTTTGTCGCGCAAAAGATCCTGGTTCACCATCTTCACCGAGCGCGGAAATTCCAGCACGAATTCGTTGAACGATGGCCCCGAGAAAACACGCCGAACGCCGGGAATTTTCTCCAGTTCCGCTTGAGCAAACCGCGCTTTGGCCAAATTCTGCAGCGCCTGCTCGCGCAATCCTTCTTTGCCCAGCAAGCTCAGATGAATCGTCGCAACCAACGCGAAGAGCGCTTCGTTCGTGCAAATGTTCGAAGTGGCTTTTTCGCGACGGATGTGTTGCTCGCGAGTGGCCAGCGTCAGAACGAATCCGCGGCGCCCTTCTGCATCTGTCGTCTGGCCAGCGAGGCGTCCTGGCATTTGACGCACGAATTTGTCTCGGGTGGCAATTACTCCAACGTAAGGCCCGCCGTAGCTCGGCGAGATACCGAATGATTGCCCCTCCATCGCGACAATATCCGCTTCCGCCGGAGGCCGAGCGATCCCCAGCGAAACAGCCTCCGCAATCCCGGCGACCAGCAAGGCGCCAGAAGCGTGGGCAACTTCCGCCAGCGCCGGCAACTCTTCCATCACACCGAAGAAGTTTGGCGACTGAACCACGATGGCAGCTGCTTGCTCCAAACTTTCCTTCTTCAACGCCGCTCGATCCAGTTGCCCGGATTCGGTGTAGCCGATCTCTTCAATCTGAATACTCAGATTTTTTGCGAAAGTCCGCAAAACATCTCGATATTCCGGATGGACGCTTCGCGCCACCAAAACGCGATGCCGCCCGGTAATCCTTTCCGCCATCAGCACAGCTTCGGTGAGCGCGGTTGAACCGTCGTACATCGACGCGTTGGCCACTTCCTGCCCGGTTAACTGGCACATCAGCGTCTGAAATTCGAAAATCGCCGTAAGGGTGCCTTGCGCGAACTCAGCCTGATACGGAGTGTAGGAAGTTAAGAATTCGCCGCGTTGAACGAGCGCATCCGTGACCACCGAGCGCACATGCGAATACACGCCCGCGCCGAGAAAGGAAGTATAGCCTTTGGAATTTTCCGCAGCTCGCGCCTGAAAATATTGAATGATTTCCGGCTCCGAAAGCGCCGCAGGCAAAGCAAGAGGCGCGCGCAACCGAAATTTTTCGGGAATCGACTCGAAGAGTTCGTTTACCGACTGCACGCCGATCGCTTCGAGCATTTCCCGACGTTCGGAAGGACTCTTGGGCAAATATCGCATCAGGCGGAATGTTCCTTGGCCTGGCCTGCGATGTAAGCTTCGTACGCAGCGGCATCCATCAGCGCCGAAGCTTCCTTGGGATCGGCTAGTCGTACCTGAATGAGCCACGCCGCGCCATGCGGATCTTTGTTGATTAGCTCGGGAGCATCGGCGAGCGCGGGATTTGTTTCCATCACTTCGCCCGCCACCGGACTGAAAATCTCGCTCACAGCTTTCACCGACTCGATGGTTCCAAAAGACTGTCGCGCTTTCAGCTGCGCTCCCACTTTAGGCATCTCGACAAACACAACGTCCCCCAGCTCGTGTTGCGCGTAATCCGTGATGCCAATGGTCCCGTTCGCGCCATCCACCTTGATCCATTCATGTTCTTTTGTATAGCGATAGTCCTTTGGGTACATGAGCGCTCCGTGAGTGTGACTCAATTGGATGCTGCTGAGCTATTGCGGTCGCTTATAAAATGGTAGCGCGACGATTCGGGCCGCTTCCCCCTGGCCTCGAATCCCTATGACAATGTCGGTCCCGACCGCGCTGAATTCCGGAGGCACGTAAGCCATGCCGATATTTTTCTTCAGAAACGGCGCAGGCCCGCCGCTGGTAATGCGTCCCACTTCTTTGCCGCCGATGAGCACAGGATAGCCGTCGCGGCCGATACGCTTGTGGAGCATTTCAAACCCGACGAGCTTGCGCGTGAGCCCATCCCGTTTTTGTTGTGCCAACACATCGCTGCCAAGAAATGGCGCCTTTTCCATCTTACAAATCCAGCCCAGCCCCGCTTCCCACGGCGTAGTGGTGTCATCAATTTCATGGCCGTACAGGCACATACCGGCCTCCAGACGCAACGTGTTGCGCGCGCCCAATCCGCAGGGAAGCATGCCCGCGGGCCCTCCCGCTTGCATCAGTTCGCCCCAAAGCTTTGTCGAATGCTCCGGCGAAAAATATATTTCGAAGCCATCTTCGCCGGTGTAACCGGTGCGCGCGATCAAGCAGTCGACGCCGCTAACTTTGCCGAAAGTGAAATGATAGTAGTGTATCGAATCCAGCGCCACGGGAGTAAGCCGCTGCAATATGTCTTTCGCGCGCGGTCCCTGAATCGCTAGCTGAGAATGTCGCGGTCCCGCGTTTTCCACCTGGGCCTCGAACTTATTATGCTCCAGGATATGCTCGTAATCCTGATCCTGATTTCCGGCGTTCACGCACAGCATATAGTGCGTGTCGGAAATCTTGTGTACCAGCAAATCGTCCACAAGAGTTCCGCGCGAAGTCATCAGCCCCGAGTAGTGCGCCTGTCCCACAGAAAGCTTGGCGGCGTTGTTGCAAGATACCAGTTGAACCAGGCCCAACGCTCCCGGCCCGCGGATTTCAATTTCACCCATGTGACTTACGTCAAACAACCCGGCGCGTGTGCGCACCGCTTGGTGTTCGGCCAGAATGCCGGAGTACTCGAGCGGCATGTCCCAGCCGCCGAAATTCACCATTTTGGCGTCTAGCTGGCGATGAACGGAATTCAGAGCGGTCTTGCGTAGTGCAGCGGTTGCCGAAGTTGTCACTGAGAATTTCTCATCCTGCGAACGAACATCGAAGCTAGCATGCGTGTTTTCTAGTTGTCAAGGAACGCGGCCAGATGTCACTTGTTCGCGGCCCTAGCATGCCCTAAGATTGAGCCAAGGGCGAAGCGCAGCTTACCGGAGGCCGGTACTTGGTAACTCTCTGCTTGCAGTGTGAGAAGCCGGAACAAGAGTGTACCTGCGTGAAGTACTGCTGCTTCTGCCAGGCTCAGTTCGACATCCGTATGGGCGTCGATGGGATGTATTATTGTCCCGATTGCCGCGAGGCTTGCGACGTACGGTTAGCAGAAAAAGATGAGCACTGATCCCAGCCGTACTGAACTTACTCTACAGGACGACGCCCGGTTGATTGCCGGAGTCGCTGCAATTGTGTTGTTCGCCGCCCAGCGCTGCGGCCTTTCCACTGACGCACAAGAAGGGCTCGCCGCTGCCACCGCAGATGCCTGCCGCGAAACCTTCCCACTCGTAAACACCAACGGCAACTCTGATTCCGCCTTAAAAGTGATCGTTTCGGATTTCCCCGACCGCGTAGAAGTTGCCATCGAGCATTCCGGGGAATCGCTTCCTTCCGCAGGGCTCGATACCTTTGTAGGCACTGCTTCCGGTTCGCAGGCGAGGCTGAGCGACGCTCTGCAGAAGACCAGCGTCGACCGCGTGCAGTATGAAACACGCGGAGGCGTGTCACGCACGACCCTGATTAAATATTGTGAAGGACGCCGCGCAAAAATCTAGCCCGCCGCCCGCAGGAATTCCGGAACTTCCGCTACCTCTAGGAAGGAGCAAGAGCCTTGGTGCGAATCAACGACATCAGCTCGTCCTGGCTTACCGGCGCATCAATCTTCAGACGATCGCCCGTAGGAGTTACGCGAACGTGATCCAGCGCCTTCGCAAAATCGGGATTCGATTGCGCTTCCTGATAACGCCGGTACATCACACCTGCCTGCATCGCCGCGCCCAGAGTGTTGGCATCGTCAACTGATTCACACACCGCCTGAAACTGGACGTCTAATCCGGAGTCCGCGTTCACGCTGATAATCATGGCGTGAATGCGTCCGACAATCGCGGCAGCCTGCGGGAACTGGCTCGCTTGGGGCAGCAATTGATGCATGGCCATGGTTGTCGAAGTTTTATCAAGAACAGCCCAGATTAGCCCGGTGCCATTGGCTTCGCCGATCAGCGGAAAGATTTTGTCATTAGCCAACAGGCTTTCGGCGTTGCCCGTGCGCACGTCGATCATTTTATCCAGTGAGGCGCGGTTGCCGAACGCGGCGGTGTTGGAATCCAGAAAAAAGAAGAAAATGTCATTGGCCGCTCCCCCGCTGCCGAAAGCATACAAGTGGTAGCCCTGCTCCTCAACCATCGGTATCTTCTGCGCTTTGAACTTCGCTTCCGTGCTTGCCGGATCAAAACCGCCGAGCGCCACTCCGATAATGTCTCCGCTCTCGCCGCCGGGAGCCAGAATCGTTCCCCAGGCAAGGCTGTCCACCTGTGAATTCGGGTCCACTCCGGCAGAGGCCAGGAACTGCTCGAACTGGCGCATGTGCGCGGGAAGCATCTGGTCCTGCATTTGCGAGAACCAGGAAAGTTTCCGGGCTCCCTTCAAATCCGCGTAGGCGAATTCTGAAGTGTTCTTGGGGAACATTCCCACGACCGTGGTGCTCACCGAGCCGGCCGAAAGTCGCGGAGAAATAGTTGCCAAAATACTGAGCAGCGCGGCCGCTACCACGACTGTCAAAAGCATGTTTCGAACGAGTGACTGTCTCACGATTGTTTTCCCCTCAGGTAAATTGTCTACCGCAGCGGTCGAGCCGCAGGTCGAACTTCGAAAGTGAATCTCGGGCATCGTACCTGTCTAGTATAGATGCTAAAAGGGTTCTTGGCAGAATCAACTTTTTCCGATGCGCGCGGCCAGTAACTCAGATTCAGAGCGCAGGCGCGCCGAAAACCCGGAATCGGTGATGGACTCCAGATTAATCCTCGCGTTTTCTAGCGCTCCTCGGACCGCTGCCCCAGCCATTAGACGTCCCACGCGAATATCCGAGAGCATGGAAGGGCTGGCCATTCCTTCCAGCTTTCCGAGCAAGTCAAGAACCTGCGCAGCTTTGCGCGCCACTTCCATCGGGACATTGGCGGCACCTTGCAAAGAATTCTGGATCGCGGCTTCGCGGCGGCCCTGTTCTTCGGGCGTCGATTGCGGCAGCTTGTAGGCAGCCATCACCGATTCAAACGAAGCGGCGTCGCGATCGATCGCTTCCGACAGCGTCCGCGATGCAGCATGAAATTCTGCGAGGGCATCACTGAGCGGTTCCACCTGAGCTGCTTGCGATTTCTTCTTCCGCGACAGCCCGGCAACCATTTGGCCCAGGCTGGCGCCGAGCGCGCCGGCCAGCGCCGCCACCGAACCTCCACCGGGCGTTGCCGTAGGCTGCGCTACCGCGTCCAGAAACGGCTGCGCCAGCAACGCCAATTTTCCGGGACCTTCGGCTGAAGCAGCGCCTGCGAACGAAGCCTCCATGCGATTCTCAAATACTTGTGCAGGCGAAAAGTTTTCAAGTTGCAAATAAAAATCCGCGGTCAGTTCAATCGCTTTCTTGGGAATCAAACCCACGATTTCGCTGCCTACAATCGAAACCCCATATCGCTGGCCTTCGCGCTTGACCATTTCGAATACGCGATGAATCGGCGTCTGCTCGAAATCAGTCAGGTTAATAGACACTTGCGCCAGATTCCTTCCGCGCAAATCCACACCCATCGCTTTCACGTAACGCAGGCCGCCGTTTGAGAAGCGTATATTTTTGCCGATGCGATTCGCGACGCTCACATCGGATGTATTCAAATTAATATTGTAGGCAATCAGAAATTTGCGCGCGCCAACTACGGTAGCGCCCGCCGTCGGATGCAAGCGCTGCTCGCCAATATCCGGAGCGCGGTCAATATTGCGCGGAACTTCTGCCAGCAAGCCTTCGAATTGTCCCTTACGAATGTTCTCCAGGTTCGTACGTTCCGGCCGTTGCGCCGCAGCTTCGTAGAAATAAACAGGAATACGAAACCGTTCCCATATCTCGCGTCCCACCTTTTTTGCCAACGCAACGCAATCCTCAATGGTCACGCCTTCGATGGGGATGAAGGGAACCACGTCGGTCGCGCCCATGCGCGGATGCGCGCCGGAGTGTTTCGTCAAATCGATCAGTTCAGCCGCTTTGCCAACTCCGCGCAGAGCGGCCTGCGCAACGGCTTCGGGCTCGCCCGCGAGGGTCACCACGCTGCGGTTATGATCGCTGTCGCTCTCGCGGTCCAGCAGATACACGCCGGGCACTTCGCGCATCGCCGACACAATCGCATCCACCTTCGATGCATCGCGCCCTTCGGAAAAGTTTGGAACACATTCGACGAGTCGTTTCATTATTTAAAGGTTCTTCATATGCAGGATGGCGCCGCGTTTCATCGTGAGGCTGCAAAGATTCACACCAAAATAATACGGGATTTCGCGATAGTCGGCCACGTCAAACACAGCCAGGTCTGCATATTTGCCAACCTCGAGCGAGCCTACGCGGTCATGTACACGCAACGAGTACGCCGGATTGATCGTCGCAGCCGTAATCGCTTCCGCCGGGGTCATACGCATCTGCGTGCATGCCAATGACAAAATCATGGTCATGCTAAGCGTAGGACTTGTGCCAGGATTAAAATCCGTAGCGATCCCCAGAATTGCTCCCGCCTCAATTAGCGCCCGTGCCGGCGCATAGTCCTTCAGCCCCAGATGGAAACAGCACCCCGGCAACATGGTGCAAACCACATTCGAAAGTCCAAGCGCTCGAATATCGCTGCGATTTATTTTTTCCAAATGATCGGCGCTCGCTGCCTGCAACTCAATGGCAAGACGAGCCGCCCCCGAGTGCTCCAGCTGCTCCGCATGAATCCGCGGGACCAAGCCTCCCGCCCGCCCAGCCATCAGAATCCGCCGCGATTGATCCACGGTAAAAGCTCCGCGGTCGCAGAATACATCGCAAAACTCAGCCAACCCCGCGGTGGCCACCGTGGGGATCCATCGCCGCGTTAACAAATCCACATAAGCCTCAGGTCGCCGTCGGAATTCCGGAGGCACCACGTGGGCCCCCAGAAATGTCGCGTGAATGTCGAGCGGATGCTCCTGATGAAGATCGTACAGAATTTCCAGAATTTTCAGCTCGCTCTTCCAATCCAGCCCGTAGCCGCTTTTCGCCTCGATGGTGGTGGTGCCGTGCGCCGCGAACTCGCGAAGATTTTTCAACGCCCGAGCTTTCAACACCCGAGCAGAAGCGCTGCGCAAATGTTTTACCGTCGAAGGGATTCCCCCACCCGCGCGCGCAATTTCTTCATATGTCGCGCCGGAGATCCGTTGCTCGTATTCAGCAGCGCGGCTAAAAGGAAAAATCAGGTGCGTGTGCGAATCGACGAAGCCTGGTAGAACAACTCGTCCGCCCAATTCCAACTTTTCCGCGCGTCTCGCTTTGGGCAGCCCTTCGATGCGTCGCTTCGTGCCAACAGCCGCGATGCGATCCTGATGCACCAAAATCGCACCGTCGCGAATAATTTCAACTTGGCCAAGCGCGCGTCCGCGCCGTGGCACAGGCCCGCGCAGCGTCAAAATCTGCGAGCACCCCGTGATCAGCCAGTCAGGCACGGTTGCGATGATACAGCGTCACTTCGCGGAAAACACTACTCGAACGAATCACCAAGGACGCAAGGTGAGCACGTCGCTTATCCCATTGGTTTTTGTAGGGGCGCAGCTTGTTGCCCCACCGAAATTGCTTGGCAAGAATCTAGCGTGTTACGTGCGGCCTACCGTCATTCGCCATAAACCGTGGCCGCCAGCCTCAAGCGCCCGCGCCTTTAGCAAGGTAGGCTGGAGCGAACACTTCCGTCACAAACGACTCAATCGTTGTCGGCCTGGTATTTTCAGCCGACCGTTTTTCCAGCGGCGTAAGCAGTCCGGAATTTCCCGCCTTCCACATTTCGATCAGCAACTTCGCGGTTTTCTTCGGCATTCCCGTCTGCACCAGAGCGGGTTCCAGCATCATGGCCGGTACGTGCATATAACTGAGTTTCGGTTTGCCGATCGCCTCGCCAACTATTTTCGCGACTTCTTTCATGGTCACATCGCGCGGACCAAACAATTCCTGCACCGAGCTCCCGGAAAAATCACGCGCGTGAAGACGTTTCGCAGCGTAGTCGCCGATGTCTTTAGCGGCGATCATAGGCACCGGCAGGTCACTATCTGTTCCGCCCGGCAGGAAACCCATGGTGCGCAGCGGCACCATGCCCATAAATAAATTTTCCATGAACGGCCCCGGACGCAGATGCAGCACGTTGAGCCCCGGCACGCTATTCATATTTTGTTCCAAATGATAGAGGCCCACGATTGGCCCAGTCTTTTCCGGATGTTGCGCGCCCAAACTGCTCAGCGTGACGACGTAGGGAACACGTGCGCTAGTGATCGCTTTTAAGTAAGCGTCCGAAACGGAGTCTTGGTACGCGCGGTAATCTTCGTCAGCCGACTGCGGAATCAACAGATAAACCGCCGTCGCGCCCTCCAAGGCTTTCGACATTTGCGCCGCATCTTCCGCCTTGCCGACAAAAGCCTCCGCGCCCTTCTGCGTCAACGGTTCCAGCTTCTTCGCGTCGCGGCCGATGGCGCGTACTTTTTCGCCGCTAGCGAGCAGCCCTTCGACGGCAATCCTTCCTGTGTTTCCAGTCGCTCCCGTGATGACGATCATTTTTTACTCCCGTGGAGGAAATGCAGCCAGCCACATTATGGAAATCTTTTGCTCAAGACATCGGAATCTTCACACCCGACTTTTGCGCGAACGCAATCGCTTCGGTATAGCCCGCATCCACATGCCGCGCCACGCCAATTCCCGGATCGTTCGTCAACACGCGTTCGATGCGCTCCGCCATTTCCTTCGAACCGTCGGCCACGATGACTTGCCCCGCATGCAATGAGTAGCCGATACCCACGCCTCCGCCATTGTGAATCGACACCCAACTCGCGCCGCTCGCCGTGTTCAGCAGGGCATTGAGCAACGCCCAGTCCGCCACAGCGTCCGATCCATCTTTCATTTTTTCGGTTTCGCGGTAAGGCGAAGCCACCGAACCGCAATCGAGATGGTCGCGTCCAATCACGATGGGGGCTTTCAACTCGCCGCGCGCCACCAGATCGTTCAATGCCAGCCCGAATTTGTCGCGCTCGCCATAACCCAGCCAGCAGATTCGCGCCGGCAATCCCTGAAACCGCACTCGTTTCTGCGCTAGATGAATCCACCGCGTCAGAACTTCGTCGTGCGGAAACAGGTCCAGCACCAGCTTGTCCGTTCGATAAATATCCGACGGCTCACCGGAAAGCGCAGCCCAACGAAACGGCCCGCGCCCTTGGCAAAATAGCGGACGAATGTATGCCGGGACAAATCCCGGAAAATCGTAAGCGTTCTTCACACCTTGCTCGAAAGCGAAAGTCCGAATGTTATTTCCGTAATCGAACGTGATCGATCCCAACTTCTGCAACGCGAGCATGCCTTCCACATGCTTGGCGATCGATTCGAGCGAACGCTTGCGATAGGTCTCTGGATCGCTCTTACGCAACTCGGCAGCCTGCGCCACATCGAGTCCCTGCGGAATATAACCGCCCATCGGATCGTGCGCGCTTGTTTGATCCGTCAGCAGGTCTGGCACTACACCGCGCCGCGCGAATTCCGGGATCACGTCCGCGCAATTTCCCACCAGTCCCACCGAGGTGGCTTCGCGCTTGCGCACCGCATTCTTCAAAATTCGCAGCGCTTCGTCGAGATCGTTCACCATCACATCGCAGTAGCCCGTCTTCACGCGCCGCTTGATGCGCTCTGGATCAACGTCAATTCCCAGGAACGCCCCGCCATTCAGCGTCACCGCCAGAGGCTGCGCGCCTCCCATTCCGCCCATCCCGCCGCTAGCCACCAGCTTTCCCGCCAGATCGCTCTGAAAATGTTTTCGCGCCGCTGCCGCAAAAGTTTCGTAGGTACCTTGCAATATTCCCTGCGTGCCGATGTAAATCCAGCTACCCGCCGTCATCTGGCCATACATCATCAACCCCGCGCGGTCGAGCTCATCAAAGTTTTTCCAATCGCTCCAATGTCCCACCAAATTCGAGTTCGCTATCAGCACGCGCGGAGCGTAGCTGTGCGTGCGGAAAATCCCCACAGGTTTGCCCGACTGCACCAACAGTGTCTCGTCATTCTTCAGCGATTTCAGTGACGCAACAATCGCGTGATAGCACTTCCAGTTCCGCGCCGCCTTCCCGCGCCCGCCATAGACGATCAAATCTTCCGGCTTCTCCGCCACTTCCGGATCAAGGTTGTTCATCAACATGCGCATTGCCGCTTCCTGCTGCCAGCCTTGGCAGGAAAGAGTAGTGCCGCGCGGGGCGCGAACCGGCCGGTATCCGGTCGTTTCTTCGGTTGCCAGTTTCGACATCGGAACCTCCCCGAATATCTTAGCGCACCCGCAGCAGAATTTCGCCGTTTGGTATTTCGCTAGGAATCCGTCGCCTGCGTTGCGCGATGTTCTCCCATACGCTAAAGTTAAATCTATTACGATGGATTATCCCCCGCTCACGAAATCCTTTCTCGAAGCCGTGGACAAGCACGCCAACCCTCGCGCCCAAATGTATCGCACCGCTGAGGGCTGGCAGTCGATCACCGCGCAAGAAATGCTACGTCGGGTGGCAGGATTGTCGAAAGCCTTTCGCGAGCTGGGAATTAAATCCAGCGACCGTGTCGCGATTCTCGCGCCGAACTGCCCCGAATGGCACATCGCCGACTTCGCGATACAAGGTTTGGGCGCAGCAAGCGTCCCAATTTATTTTAATGAATCGCTCGATCGCCTCGTTTACATCATGAACGATTCGGGTGCGCGCATAATTTTCACTTCCGGGGAAGCCCAAGCGCGCAAAATCGCTGAATGCCGCGACCGAATCACGGCGCTCGAACACGTTATCTCCGTCGCTCCTCTGTCCGACTTGAGTGGCGAGATTTTGCGTTACGAGGCCCTAATACACACGGCAAGCGACGTCGACATCGCCGAATACCGCCAGCGCGCCGCGGAAATCTCCGCCAATCAATTGGCCACCATCATTTACACCTCCGGCACCACAGGCGAGCCCAAGGGAGTGATGCTCACCCATCAAAACCTGAGCTCAAATGTTGTGGACTCGCTGAAGGACCATGATCTTTCTACCAGCGACGTCGCGCTATCCTTCCTCCCTCTCGCCCATGTCTATGAACGAACCGTGGACTACGGCTATCTCTTCGACGGCGTCCCCATCGCCTACGTGGAGCAAATGGAATCCGTTCCGCAAGCGCTTCTGGAAGTGAAGCCCACGCTCACCGCCGCTGTCCCGCGCTTTTTCGAAAAGATTTACGCAAATATTATTGACAAGGGACATCGCGAAACCGGCATAAAAAGAAAAATCTTTGATTGGTCGTTGCGTGTAGCCGAAGAAGCCGTCCCCTGGCGCGCGCATGGGAAGCAGCCTCCGTTTTGGACCAAACAGCGCTGGCAAATCGCCGACCGCCTGGTTTATTCAAAAATTCGCGCCGGACTGGGCGGCAGAATCCGCTACTTCTTTTCCGGTGGAGGCCCGCTCTCCCCCGATCTCGCGGAATTTTTCTGGTCCATTAATCTGCCGATCATGCAAGGTTATGGCCTCACCGAAACTTCGCCCGTGATTTCGGCGAACGTCCCAAAGAAAAATAAAGTAGGCACCGTCGGCTTGCCTATAGCGCACGTGGAAGTCCGCATCGCCAGCGATGGCGAGATCCTGGTAAAAGGTCCCTGCGTCATGGAAGGCTATTTCCACAAACAGAAAGAGACGGAAGAAGTTCTGACGCCAGACGGATGGTTTTGCACCGGAGACATCGGAAAACTCGACGAAGACGGATATCTGATCATTACCGATCGCAAGAAAGAATTGTTGAAAACGGCCGCCGGAAAATTTGTGGCGCCCGCCATGATCGAAAATCTGTTGAAACAGTCTCCGTTCATCACCAACGCCATCGTCGTAGGTGACAAGCGCAAATTCGTCGCTGTATTAATCGTTCCAAATTTCCCGACGATCCAACAGGAAGCCGAGAAGCACGGCAAGGACTTTCCCGGGCCGTCGCAGATGACATCAGACCCCTGGGTCCGCGACCTGCTTTCGCGCGAAATCGAGCGCCTGACCTCCGCGCTGGCGCAATACGAAAAACCAAAACGCTTCGCGCTTCTCGAACAAGACTTTACCTTCGCCAACGGCGAACTGACCTACACGCTGAAAATGAAACGCCGAGTGATCGAGGTTCGCTACCAGGATGTAATCGCAAAACTGTACGCCGATGTCGAGGAGCCGCGCCCGCAGCACTTAGCCTAGCCTGTCGGCGAAGGCCCGCAAGCGTTACTATAGAGCAGGAGATTCCGATGGTAGACCACTTGGTGATTGCTGGAAAAACATTCAACTCACGCCTGATCGTTGGCACCGGCAAATATCGCAACTTTGAAGAAATGCGCCGCGCGCACGAAGCGTCCGGCGCCGATATGGTCACAGTCGCCATTCGCCGCGTGAATCTCACCGATAAATCGAAGGAATCTCTTCTCGATTACATCGACCGCAAGAATTTTTTTATTTTGCCAAATACCGCTGGCTGCTATTCGGCAGACGAAGCCGTCCGCACCGCCCGCCTCGGACGCGAAGTGGGCCTCTCTGAATGGGTCAAGCTGGAAGTGATCGGAGATCAGCAAACGCTTTTTCCCGACACTGAAGAGTTGATTCGCGCCACAAAAACTCTAGTCGCTGAGGGCTTCGTGGTCCTGCCTTACACCAACGACGACCTGATCGTCGCGCGAAGATTAATTGATGCCGGAGCCGCCGCCGTGATGCCGCTCGGTGCGCCCATCGGTTCTGGCATGGGCATCCAAAATACTGCGAACATGCAGATCCTGCGCGAACGGATCACAGAAGTTCCGATGATCGTGGACGCCGGCGTGGGAACCGCGTCGGATGCCGCTATCGCCATGGAGCTAGGTGCGGACGGCGTCCTGATGAACACCGCCATCGCTGAAGCTCAGGACACCGTCATGATGGCCGAAGCCATGGGCGCTGCTGTGGAAGCCGGCCGCAAAGCGTTCCTCGCCGGCCGCATCCCGAAAAAACTGTACGCCACTGCCTCTAGCCCGCTTCAGGGCGTAGTCCGCTAGGTGTACCGTACGGCAAGTTCAGCGGAATAAAACGTGCCACGAAATGTCCACCAGCGCGTGTAGCAGCGCGCCAGGAAACAGCGATCCGGTTTTCATCCAAAGGTGCCCATAAAACAATCCTGCGATAGTCGCCAGAAAAACATATTTCCAGTTCGGAAACGGCGCGTGCAGGATGTGCGAAAATCCGAAAATCACCGCGGCAATCGCCAGTCCCGTCCACTGATTCTTCAATGTCCATGAAAGCAAATTCTGCAGCACGCCGCGAAACAGAAATTCTTCCGGCCAGGCAGTAAAAAAAGTAATTCCCACCGTAGTCAAGGGAAGCGAGCGTAGCCGCGCAATTGTCGGATCAAACCTCAGAAAGCCCATTTGCATCCCCAACGGCACTGCGATAGCGACAAAAATCAGGAAATGAATCGCCACATTCGCGCCAAATCCGCGCCGCCACGTAATCTCGTAGCCAATTCCGTCCATACGACGCAGCAGAACAAACGCGGCAATGCCCGTACTAAGCGCCAACAAAATCGTCAGCGTGTGCGAGAGTTCCGTCGGATAGGGAAACACGTGATACATCCAACGAAATTCCACCGGCAGCCAGACGATGAGCGCCGCGGCATAGTCTTCCCAAGTCCCGGGGGGCTTGCCTGCTCTGCGCGCCAATAGCAACGCCGGCAAAACGCAGTAAGCCGCGCCCGCCAGCGTCATTTTCCAATTGCCGGTAACAGTGGTGCTGTAAATCAGAACGGCAAACAGCGGCACCAGCGGCGCGAGCAGGCCTCCCCGTTCACCCAGGATTTTCCGGGTACGCTCCAGAACCGAGGGACAGGCCAGGAAAAATTCAAACGCGAAAAGTACAGCAGCCACGCTCAGCGTTATCCCATAGCGCTGGCCGCCATAACCCAACCGAAATCCCAGCAGGATCACAAAAACAACAATCGGCACCCACACGGCGAAAGCAATCGGAAGCTTCAGTTCCCACGATTTTGAATTGCCGGTAGCCACAGCAGGATTTTACTGAACTGCACGAAACTTCCGATAAAAACTTGCTTTGCGTTTGCCTCTCGGCGATTCTTGTGCGGCTTGAACGCCACCCTACAGACCGGCAAACCACAACGGCTCGCTTACATTGACTGGATGCGCGGCTTCGCCTGCCTGTTAATGTTTGAAGTCCACGCCTATGATTCCTGGCTAGGCGGAGCAGCGCGCCAGTCGCGAATCCTTAAATGGTCGCAGCTCAGTGGAACCATCCCCGCGCCTCTTTTTCTTTTTCTCGCGGGAGTTTCTTTCGCGCTGGTCTCCGACAAGATGCGCAAGAAAGGCGCTCCGCCAAATCAAATTGCTTGGACCACAATTCTTCGCGGCGCGGAAATCCTCGGCCTCGGATTGCTTTTCCGCGTGCAGGAATACCTGCTCGGCATCCCCTGGGCACCCTGGACCGATTTGTTGCGCGTGGACATTCTCAACACCATCGGCATTTCGATCATCTTGTTGGGAATCGTAGGGCGCCTGACACAAAGCCTCGGAGCCAACGCCGCCGTTGCCATGATAACCGCGGCCGCAATCGCGCTGGCCACTCCATTTTTATACACCACCTGGCGTCCGCGCTGGCTTCCCTGGTTTCTTGAGTCCTACATTAACGGCGTCCACACGTTCCAGGCTCCGCAGCCCTGGCTCTTCCCAATTTTCCCCTGGGCTGGATTCGCTTTTGTGGGTCTGGCTCTTGGCTACCTTCTCTTCAGCGACTGGGGAAAAAATAATCTGGAAAAAATAACGTTCGCCTGCGGCGTCGCGGGTGTGGCGCTGTTTTATCTTTCAAAATGGCTCGATGGCCGAACCTTGCAAATCTATCCCGATTACGATTACTGGCACACCAGTCCCAATTTCTTTCTCGCGCGTGTGGCCATCATGCTGGTAATTGTGTTCGCAAGTTACGCTTGGTGCCGCTGGGGCCTGGGCCAAGTCGGTTTCAGCCCGCTAATCCAGATGGGCCAAACTTCCTTGCTTGTCTATTGGGTGCACATCGAATTCGTTTACGGAAGATTTTCCATTATGAAGAAAGAAGGCGAGTCCATCCCCAGGGCTACGCTCGGTTTTCTGATCATCACCGCGGCGATGGTTCTTCTCTCACTCGCGCGCACCACGTGGAAAGATCATGGCCCCGAAATAATTGCGTGGTTTAAACGAACCCTACGTCCGGCAGCGCAGAGCTAAGGTCTTTTTGCGGGACTATCCGGTTGCGCTGCGGGGTTTTGCAATTCACTAGCAGGCTTCGGCTGCGTCTGAAATATCACTTCTCCCGGCCGCGACAGCCTCATCTCTTCTCGTGCAATTTTCTCGATCGTCGCGGGATCGCTCTTCAGGCCCTTCACGCGATCCTGCATCCGCTTATTTTCATCAGCCAGCCGCTTAATGTCTTTCCGAATTTCCTGCGCTTGCTTCTGAGATTCCCTCATGGCCAGCACGCCGTGCGTCCCGAAAATATCCTGAAGCAAAAGCAGAGCAAAACCGACCATCAGGAACAAGTACATGTTGCGCCGGAAAAATTGCCCGAGCTGCTCAAAGAAACCGACACTCGGCTCGCTCGCGGGCGTCTTCCCCGTGTTTTGCTTGTTCACTTGGCGGCCGCTTGCGTCGTAATCCACTTGCGCGCCTCCTCTGTCAGTTTTTGCGAAGCCGCCACGCTCGCTGTCTCGGCGTAAATGCGCACCACTGGCTCGGTTCCAGAAGGACGTATCAACACCCACGCTCCATCTTCAAACGCCAATTTCATTCCATCGAGCCGGTTTATATTCACCACGCGCTTGCCCGCGAATTCGCTGGGGTCGCCTTTTAAACGTTCCACTAGCTTTTTGTGCGCGTCATCGGAAAGCGGCAAGTTCACGCGCAGCGGCCAATACGCGCGCCCAACTCTGCGAAATAAATCCTGAAGCTGCTCTCGCAGGGAAGTTTGCCGCGCGGCAATCATTTCTGCCACCAGCAGACACGCCAGGATGCCGTCCTTCTCCGGCAGATGTCCGCGGATGGTCATGCCCGCGCTTTCTTCGCCGCCGATCGCGATTTTGTCATCGCGCAGGAACGGCCCAACGTATTTGAAACCCACCGGACTCTCATAAATTTGCACGCCGTACAATTTCGCCACCGCATCTAAAATGTGCGAAGTCGCCACGCTGCGTGCCGCTCCCAGTTTGTATCCGCGTGTCTCCAGCAAATAATCGAACGCAAGTCCGAGAATGTGGTTCGGATCGATGAACGTGCCGTCGCGGTCCAGTATTCCGAATCGGTCAGCGTCGCCATCGGTCGCCAGTCCGGCCAAAGCTTTCTTCTCCAGAACAGTTCTCTTGAGCAGCCCCAGATTTTCTTCCGACGGATCCGGCCCCTTGCCTTCAAACAAAACATCGCGGGTGCAGCGAATTTCAGTCACCGCCAGCGCGTCTTCTTTCAGAATCCGATCCAGCCATCCCGCGCCGCAGCCGTGTACCGCGTCGCAAACAAAATTGCCCTTCGCTTTCGCCAGCACGTCAAAGCGAATCATTTTCTTCAGTTGCGCAAAGTAAGCTTCGCGCGGATGAATGGCCTCGAATTTATCTTCCACCTCATGATACGGAGTGTTGTCCTCGGGCAGCGCCGCCGCGCGCTTCTCGATATCTTCAGTAGTCTCTACCGCGGCCGGCCCGCCCTCCGGCCCGGAATATTTCAGCCCGTTGTAGTCCCACGGATTGTGGCTGGCGGTAATGTTCACACCACCGGCGAGTTTGTTGAAAATAATCGCATGCGCAATCACCGGAGTCGGTGTCGGCTCCTGGCAGAAAAGAATTCGGCAGCCATGCGCCTTCAGCACTTCCGCTGAGGTGCGCGCAAATTCCGGCGAGAAGAATCGCGTATCGTAGCCAACCAAGAGCGTTGGCGATTTCGTTTGCGCCAAAACGTGTTCCGCCACCGCAGCGGACGCGCGACGCACTCCGCCAAACGTGAAATCGTCGGCAATCACGCCGCGCCAGCCAGAAGTTCCGAAATGTATCGCTTGGTTCGTCACAAACGGCTATTGTATCTTGGCCCTCCAGCCGCAATCACACAACATTCAAAATGATGCGCGGCGTACTAGTAAAGACATAGAGAATTTTCAGATGACGAACAAGATCGTGGTCCTGGTCACCTGCGGTTCAGCAAAAGAAGCCCGCAAAATCGCTCGCACCCTGGTTGAACACCGCATCGCCGCCTGCGTGAATATTTTAGCCAGCCCCGTGCAATCCGTCTACCGCTGGAAGGGAAGTGTAGAATCCGCAACAGAATTCCTGTTGATCATCAAAACCACTAAAGCCCGTTTCCCCAAATTGAAAGCCGAGGTAAAGCGCCTGCACAGCTACGAGGTCCCCGAAATAATCGCCCTAGCAATCGCAACCGGCTCCGCGGCCTATCTCAAATGGATCTCCGAATCCGTGGCCTCGGTAGCCAAGGACCACTGTTTCCGTTCGGATTAACCATCCGTTCGATCTAATTCGCCAGTGGTGGGACGTAGTAACCTGGCCGATTACGAATCGAAACATTGGGCTTTGAAACGGTAACCGTGATCGCGTGAAAACCGGGGCCACGCTCCAAATTTGTGCGGTAGCCGATGACGTACTGAAGATGAAGTTCGGCGCCGATTGCGTCTACAGCGTTCTGAAGTGTAGCAGTCCGGATCCCGCCATAATGGACACCTCCCGTAGCAGCGGTGGCGATTTCGAGATCATGATTTTTGACCTTATTTCTACCTTCTTGCAGAAGAAAAATTGCCGGAGCGGCCCAAAGCCCAGGAGCGGCGTCCCGAAGATCACGCGTCGCGCTGCGCGGCCCCACAGCATAGATCGCGATATTCTCGCGCGCTGCGGCCCGTACGAGGGGGCCTAATTTAGCGGTACTTCCTTGGTCTTCCGATTCGCCGACGATGAGCACTACGCGCCGCCATTTCGGTGGCTCATCGGTAAGCATCTGCACGGCGAGCTCCATCCCGTCGTAAAGCATCCTCTCGGGTGCTTCAAAGTTGACGGCGGCGACCGCATTCCTGACCAGGTCGTGATCCTGTGTGAATGGCTGCCGTAGTTCGACCGTCGAATCGTAAGTTATAACGGCGACTTTGCTATCCAGGATCATTACCGTCGCAGCAAGGATGCTACCCAAGCCGTGAAGGACAGGAATCATTCCGCGAAGGCGCGTACTTGTTTCAAGAACAAGTACTACTGCGAGAGGATCACCGCCCACGTCCCAATGGTCAATGGTTTGTTCCACTCCGTCGTCGAATATATGAAAATCCTTTTGGGAAAGGTCGAGCACAAACTCGCCACTTGCGTCGGTCACCGTGACGGGCACAATCACTTCGGTTGTGGAAACGCGGATCTGGCCTTTCGCGGAAGGTGAAGCGGATTGCGTCTGGCTGCGCAGCGAGCCCACCAGGGCTGCGCAGAACAACAAGACCAGCGCACATCGAAACACGACTTTTCCATAGCGGCTCGCCACAGATGGGGCTACGATTCCGACCACGCCGCAAAGGTTGTCAGAGATATATTGTCGTTAGACCTTCGCCAGCGCCTGATCCAAATCCGCAATCAAGTCTTCCACATCCTCAATCCCAACCGACAGCCGAATCAACCCTTGCGTAATCCCGACTTCCTTCTGCTTCTCCGGTGGCATGGACGCATGCGTCATCAAAGCCGGATGCGAGATCAGCGTCTCCACTCCGCCCAAACTTTCCGCCAACGAGCAAATCTTCACATGGTTCAAAAGCGCCTTGGCCGCCTCGAGTGACCCCAAGTCAAACGACAACATCCCGCCAAACCCTTTCTGTTGTCTTTTGGCGATCGCATGTTGCGGATGTGACTCGAGCCCCGGGTAAATCACTTTCTTCACTTTAGAATGCTTTTCCAGATATTTCGCCACCGCCATTCCGTTCGAGTCATGCCGGTCCATACGCACAGCCAGCGTCTTCACTCCGCGCGAAACCAAAAAACAATCCATGGGCGCAAGCCCCGCTCCAGCCGACCGCTGCACGAAATATATTTTCTCCGCATCTTCCTTGCGCGTCAGAATCACCGCACCACCCACGCAATCGCTATGCCCATTCAAATATTTCGTCATCGAATGGACCACAATGTGCGCTCCCAGCGCGATCGGCTGCTGCAAATAAGGACTTAGAAAAGTGTTGTCAACTACAAGCGTCAGATTTCTCTCTCGCGCCAGCTTGGCAATCGCGGCCAGGTCTGTGACGATCATCGTAGGATTCGTCGGCGTCTCGATATAAAGCATTTTCGTACTTGGCTTAATCGCGGCCTTCACTTTTTCCATGCAAGAGGTGTCCACGTAACTGAATTCCATGCCAAATTGAACCAGCAACTGCGTGGTCAGCCGGAAAACTCCGCCGTAAACAGCTTCAGAAAGAATCGCGTGATCGCCGGGACGCAAAAGCCGGAAAACAGAATCAATAGCCGCCATCCCCGAAGTGAAAACGTACGCTGACGGTCCTCCCTCCAGTTTCGCAATCGTGCGCTCCAGAGCTTTGCGGTTAGGATGGTTCGTCCGCGCGTAGTCGTACCCTTTGCTCTTGCCCATTTCATCGATCACGTAGGTGGACGTCTGATAGATCGGGGCCACAATCGCTCCCGTTAGAGCGTCCGGCTCCTGCCCCACGTGAATTGCATCGGTCGAAAAACCCATCGCTAGCCTCCAGTCCTAGCAATCATCATACGTCAGGGCGATGTAAACTCCACACCATCAGCGACCGGGCGCGTCGAGTAAACCAACCAAAGCGGATCTTGCAGTCCTTGAAATCTTTTGAGCTTGAGAGCCGCGTACGATTGCTGTAAAAGAAGTCCTATGAAGGCCGTGGCAGCCTCGAAGAGATTCCTGTTCAAGGTCTCCGGTTTCGCTCTCTTCACCGTGCTCCTGATTTTTTCTGTGCGCTCGCCTACCTCGACCGCAAGTCAGAATCAGTCATCCACTCCGGCGCAACCACCGCCCGCGCAAACTCAAACCCCTCCGCCAGACAAAAAGGACAAAGACAAGAAATCCTCCGACCCCGCTACCATAAAACTACGCATCGAAGTCACTGGAGCGGATGGAAAGCCAGTCGGCAATGCCAGCGTTTACGTCCGATTTAACGAGCCAGGAGGTCTGTTTCACCACGATAAGCTCGCCGAACTGAACTTTAAAACCAATCAAGACGGTTCCGTGAAGGTCACAGACGTCCCACAAGGCAAAATTTTGATTCAAGTAGTAGCAAAAGGCTGGCACACATTTGGAAAGTGGTATGAGTTCAACACGGACACAGAAACCGTCCAGATCAAGCTCGATCCTCCGCCGCACTGGTACTAAGTAATTCCTCGCATCACCAAATTTTTCCTGAGATCGAATTTCTGAGCCGGAATAATCTCCTTTCGACCGCTGGGGGAATAAAAATCAATGCTCGTCGCCAATTAGTTTTTATTTTTGCGCCGACTGCACACGAACTGTGCAAAGTGAAGCAAGCTATTGCTGGGTGCACCATTCCGATTCTAAAGCCGCGCTTTTCCACACGCTTTTCAACAGAACTGTTGAAAACTTTTACACCGTGTTAACATTTCTTTCGCCGCGCCAACGTAGTTGGCTTTCAAATTGCTTCCGCAAAAAAAGCTTCCTTTCCGTGCCAACCAAACTTCTCTAACCCAATCCGCCAAGTTTTCCGCTGGTCAGCGTTTCGCAACTAGCTTTGTCGTTCATTCCCTCGTGTTATGATGGATTTTCCGCATCGAGATGCTCTCAGCTAAATGAAACAACTCATTCTCAACGCCGATGATTTCGGAATGACCCGGGGTGTGAACGAAGGAATTATCCGCGCACATCGCGACGGAATTCTCACCAGCACCACGTTAATGGCCAATGGCGCGGAATTCGACGATGCTGTCGCGGGTGCCAAACTAAATCCGGAATTGGGCCTGGGATGCCACCTAGTCCTCGTCGGGGGTCCGGCCGTTGCACCTAAAGAGAAAATTCCTTCCTTGGTGGATGAAAACGGAAATCTCCCGGAATCGCTCGGCCTGTTTGTCGCAAGACTCACCGCCGGACTCATACGGTCGAAAGCCATCGAACGCGAAATGCGCGCCCAAATCGAAAAAATCCGCGCTGCAGGAATCGAGCCAACGCATCTCGACACCCACAAGCACACCCACGCACATCCCAAAGTGATGGAATCCCTGGCACGCGTTGGCAAAGCACTCGGAATCACGCGCGTTCGTAAACCCATGGAAAATCTTCGAGATTCCTGGCAGAGCACTCGTGACGCAAATTCGAGCCATACCTTGGAGTTGATAGCCGCTGCCGCCGCGCGAACCGTCACACCCTGGTTCCAAGCCATCGTCCGCAACTACGGCTTGCTCACTCCCAACAATTTCTTAGGCTTAGCCATGACTGGCAGTCTCGGCCCAGCCGCCCTGCGTCGCATGATTGACACACTCCCTGACGGCTCCACCGAGATCATGCTCCACCCCGGCATTTGTGACGACGACCTCGCCAAATCTGGCTCGCGCCTGCAAATGCACCGTGACACCGAAATGTCCGCGCTCCTCGACCCCGCCGTAAAGAGTGCCGTCGTGAAAAGGGATATTCGCCTAATTACCTATCGCGAGTTAAACTAGCGGCATGCAACCCGAGCGCGCCGTGCCACCCCGCTACTCCATCGTGGTCCCGTTCCATGACGAGCAGGACAGCGTCCGCGAACTTCACCAGCGCTTAAGCGAAGTAATGACGGGACGCTTCGATCCAGTTGAATTCGTTTATGTGGACGACCAAAGCTCCGATGCTACGCCTCAAATACTGGCCGCCATTGCCGACGAAGATCCTCGCGTCGCAGTCCTTCGCCTGAAGCGAAATTACGGACAGACCACCGCGCTCGCCGCCGGCTTCGATTTTGCCTCCGGCGACATCATCATCTCCATGGATGGCGACCTCCAGCACGATCCCGCGGACATACCCCAACTACTTGCCGCGCTCGAAGTCACTCATTCCGATATCGTTAGCGGATGGCGTGAAAAGCGTGTAGATAATTTCCTGCTCCGCCGCTTGCCTTCGCGAATCGCAAATTGGATGATGAGCAAACTATCCGGCGTGGACATTCATGACTTCGGCACCACCTTCAAGGTCTATCGCCGCGAGATCATCAAAGACATCCCTCTGTACGGTGAAATGCACAGATTCATTCCCGCGCTTGCGGCTTGGAACGGTGCGCGCATCGTCGAAGTCCCCATAAAAAATATCGTGCGCCCCGGTGGCAAGTCCCATTACGGAATTTCGCGCACCCTGCGAGTTTTCTTCGACATCATCACCATTCGCTTCCTGATGCGTTACATGACCCGCCCCCTGCACTTTTTCGGTCCCACCGGCTTGGTGGGCATGTTCGTCGGCGGCCTAATACTTTTTGTTCTGCTGTTAGATAAAATCTTTTGGGGCGTGTCCATTTTTGTCCAGCACGGCCCGCTTCTCGTTTTAGGGATGATGTTATGTTTGTTTGGCGTGCAACTGCTCGCCGTTGGTTTGGTGGGCGAGTTGCTCATGCGCACGCACTTTGAATCGCACGAAAACCCGGTCTATCGTTTGGAACGTGTCTTCGGCGCATCGCGGACCGCGGAAGCTGCCCAGCCCTCTGCTGAAAATCCGCTTGCGGCAAAGTCAGTCAGTCGTTAGAGTACGCCCTACATTTGGGGAACTTGCTTGACATTCCAGTGAGGAAAACATTTCATGCGTAAAGCTATCTTAATTGGTTCTGCGATGGTCGTGCTGGCCGCTGTAGTTTTTGCTGGCAACAACGATCCCTGGAAATCCAAGCCTTATCAGCAATGGGACGACAAAGACATCCGCAAGATTCTCGGGGACTCGCCGTGGTCCAAGATCATTCAGGTCGATGCCACCTGGACCAACCTAAAAGAAATCGCGGCTGCTGATTCGGGCCAACCGACCAGTACCGCCGGCACCGCACCCGCTGCTGGCGGAAAAATGGGCAGCAGTCCATCAGCAGGAGCGAATCCTAGCGTGGGAGGAGCTGCCGCTCCACCGTCAGACCCCGGTGACGCCAAGCCGCAGGTCGCTTTCGCCGTGCGCTGGGTTTCTTCTCGCACGCTTCAGCGAGCAGCGGCACGTAGCGCGGAACTTGCCGGCCAGATAAAACCGGAAGAGGCCGAAAAGCAGCTCGCCAATCCTCCCGACGTTTACGAAATCGCGGTCGCCGGTCCCGACATGCGGCCTTTTCAATCCGCCGACGAGGACACGCTAATGAAGAGCGCTGAACTGATCGGTAAAAAATCCAAAGAGAAAATTTCGCCCACGAAGGTTCAGATTAATCGCGCCGCCGACGGCAAGAAAGTCCAGGCCGTCGCTTTCATTTTTCCCAAGAAGGCCGGCAACGGCGAACCCGCCATCCCCGAAGACGAAAAGAGTGTCGATTTCGTCTGCGATATCAACGGCGCAAAAATTCACTTGAGCTTCGATATTTCTAAAATGCAGGATAATCAGGGACGCGATCTCTAACTCGAAATTCCGAAAATAATCTCAATCTCGCGAGGAGCTTCGATGAAAAACATTCCAATACGCTTCGCGGTAGCTGCACTGTTCTGCAGTCTGCTGGCCGGCGCAGCATCCGCTCAGATGGGCCGCTTCTCGGCACCCCACGTGATGGGATTTTGGAATCCCGTGGTTGGCGCAGGCGCTGTTTACACCGTGCAGCCTGCCCAGGGCGATAAGACCGAGATGCAGATCGCGATCGTCGGCAAAGAACAAGTCGACGGAAAAGACGCCTATTGGTACGAGATGTCTTTCAACCAGGGCAACGGTGAAATGATCATGAAGAGTTTGATGGTCCTCAACGGGCCGGACACTCATGTCTCCCGCATGATCATGCAAATGCCCGGCCGTCCGCCGATGGAAATGCCCACACAAATGATGCATCAAGACCGTACGACACAACCTGCTGACGTTCGCTCAGACGCTGAAGATTTGGGCAGCGATACAATCACCGTCCCCGGCGGTACATTCACTTGCGAGCATTACCGCACCAAAAACGGTGGCGAAGTTTGGGTGTCGCAAAAAGTTTCTCCCTATGGCTTGGTAAAGTCCAAGACCAACGACACGTCCATGGAATTGACCAAGGTCGTCACTAGCGCGAAAGACCAGATCACCGGCACGCCTCAGCCCTTCAACCCGCAAGCGTTCATGCAACAACAGCAGCAATCGCCGAACCACTAGGCGGACGCAAAACAATCCTTCGTTCAAAAGACGTTCCCTCCAGGCGGGACGTCTACTCATTTTTACATGTAAAGATTTGTAAAGCGGAAGCGACGCCGAGCATCACCTACAGAGAGAAACGCATATGCGTTCTGCCGAAGAAAAATTCTATCGCGCGCGAATCATTCATCGCGACGAATTTTCCGCCGGCCTTTGGAAGATTCGTGTGGACCCCGGCGGCCAATTCGATTTTGCGGCCGGACAATTCGCCACTCTCGGTGTGCAGACTCCGGAGAAGCTTGTCGAGCGCGCTTACTCCATAGTCTCGTCGCCCTACGAACCGGAACTCGAGCTTTTCATCGAACTTGTCCCCGGAGGCGAACTCACTCCGCTTCTGCACGCTCTTCCGTCTGGCGCCGAAGTTTCCCTGCGCAAGATCGCCAAAGGCCGCTTCACCCTGGACCTGAAAAGCGGCCACAAAAATCATCTGCTCTTGAGCACCGTCACGGGTGTAGCTCCCTACATGTCATATCTCCGCACGCTTTACAAAGATTCCACCGAAAACCGCTTTCCCGCTGACATCCACCTATACCTGATCAACGCCGCCAGCCGCTCCTGGGAATTCGGCTATCATCACGAAATCACGGAGCTCGGCTCCAAAGCTCCGTGGCTCACCTACGTTCCCACCGTAAGCCGTCCGTATGAAGACCTCGAGTGGCGTGGTGAAACTGGCCGCGTGGAAGACATCATTCGCAAATACACCGACCTTTGGCAATTATCGGGTTCCGACACCACCGGCTATCTCTGCGGTCATCCGCAAATGATTGAACTAGGGAAGGGAATTCTCCAACGCCGCGGTTTTCCCAAACAATCCTTGAAGGAAGAAGTCTACTGGGTTCCGCCAAAAACTCTCCGGCGCTGACGGGCTTGCAAGGGGCCTTGCCGTGGCCGTCAGTGCCGGCTTTCCGTTGCGTCTCTCGCTAAATTGAGGGCCCCGCAGCGGCAAGCTGTTCCATGGTGCTCGAGATCGCGCGAATCGGTGTGGAAACGTGGATCGTGTCGTCATGATCTTCGACCTCCACCACGATCGATCCGCCTTCTTTCGCCACGCGCAGGTGTTCGCCGGGCTCTTTCACTTCCACCAGCGTCATGTCGTCGGTCTCGCGCAACTGGTCCAGCGCCGCGCGAAAGGTCGGCATCCATGGACGAATTTCGGCGGCCGCGTGCGACAAATCTCCTTGCGGCGCGAAATGCACGACAATCGGCGCGAGCATCGCCGGAGCGATCACATATAGGTGATGCACCTCCGGCTGCCGCTCCACCACTTTCACCTCTACCAATCCTTCGCTGCAAAGCAGTCCCACGCCGGCCACCGCAGTTCCCACCACTCCTAACGCAATTTTCCCGAATAAAATCACAAATCACCTCCCCCGGAAACTGTGGCCGGCTATTCTTGGCTGCCTTTCGAATCCACCCAAATGCGAACGTGCTGCGATGCATCTTCCACCGTAACCAGCAAAGAATCGCCCGCATCGCTCAACGCCCGAATCGCTGCCGACACATCCAGCTCATCGTCCTTTGCCGTCGAAAGCAGCGCGTCCACAACCTTCATCGGAACCGTGATGTCCACCTTCTGCCCGCCTTTATTTCCATCGCGAACGTGCACCACCAAATTTCCATTCGACTTCGCTACGCGCACATCCTGATCTTTTTCCTTCACCGTCACGAACTCGTTGTCCGGAGCCGTGCGCACCGCGTCCAACAGCGCGCGAATGTCCACGTCGTCCATATCTGCATGCCCGATCTTCACGTGCCCGTTGTGCATCTCCCCTTTATTGATGGTTGGCAAAATTTTCTCCGCCATCGAAAGCGGCACGTTCACATTCACACTCTCGCCCTTCGAGGCGTCCTCCACCTTCACATGCAGATATCGTTCGGCCGGCTCCGCGATCGCTGCTGGCGCGGTGGCCACCATCCCTGCCACGACACAGATCATGCCAATCCCGCAAAGTCGTTTTCTCATTTTGGGGAAGCCTCCCGTGCTCTTCCTGCTCCTATGTACGGAGCCTCAATCGCAAATGTTCCCCACTTATAAAAAAACACTCAAAACTGTCATCCCGAGCGGAATCCCGCGCTTTTTGCTTGCCCCGGTTCCTTCGGGGCGCGGGACGCAGTTCGAGGGATCTACGGTTCGGTTTAGAAGGAAGCTCTCGGCGGAACTATGGCCGCTGCTGCATTTGTGGGGCCCCACTGACGCTTCTGCATTTGCACGGCCTACGGCCGTTGAATCTTGAAGTAAACAGCCGCCAGCGGAGGAACACGGATCTTTAACGAATAAGCATGCTCATTCCACGGCACAGGCTCGGCGGCAGCGCCACCTTCATTCCCATTGCCGCTTCCTTCGTAATACTGCGAATCGGTATTCAGGATCTCGCGATAAAACCCTTCCTCCGGCACGCCTACGCGATAATTTTCGCGCACCACCGGAGTAAAGTTGCACACCACAACCACGAAGTTGCTTTTGTCGCGCGCGCGCCTCATAAACGAAAGGATGCTCGCCGCATTGTCATTCGCTTCCAGCCACTCAAATCCCGGCCATTCAAAGTCAACTTCGTACAGCGCCGCTTGGGTCCTATGCAGCCGGTTCAAATCCTCTACCAGCCTTTGCACTCCGCGATGCGGCGGGGATTCTTCCAATCGCCAATCGATCGACACCGTCTCCGACCATTCATCGCGCTGCGCCAGTTCGCCTCCCATAAACAAAAGCTTCTTCCCCGGATGCGCATACATATAGCCGTACAGCAACCGCAAATTCGCAAACCTCTGCCATTCGTCTCCCGACATTTTTTCCAGCAGCGAACGCTTGCCGTGTACCACCTCATCATGCGAAAGCGGCAATATGAAATTTTCGTTGAATGCATAAATCATCGAAAACGTCAGCTCGTTGTGATGAAACTGCCGGTGAATTGGGTCCAGCGCAAAATAACGCAGCGTGTCATTCATCCAGCCCATATTCCATTTCAAATCGAATCCCAGCCCGCCGTCATATGTTGGACGTGACACCGCCGGCCACGAAGTGGATTCCTCCGCAATCATCAACGCGCCCGGATGTCGCTTGTGCAGTACCTCGTTCAGCCGCTTTATGAAATCAATTGCTTCCAGATTCTCACGCCCGCCATACGGGTTGGGTAGCCACTCGCCCGGCTTGCGCGAATAATCCAGATACAGCATCGACGCCACCGCATCCACTCGCAGTCCATCCATGTGATATTTGTCCATCCAGAAGAGCGCGTTCGAGATCAAATAATTTTGCACTTCATTGCGCCCGTAGTTGAAAACCAGCGTGCCCCAATCCGGGTGCGCCCCACGCCGCGGATCTGCATGCTCGTACAGATGCGTGCCATCAAAAAAACTCAGCCCATGCGCATCGCGCGGGAAATGCGCCGGCGTCCAATCCAGAAAGACTCCAATGCCTTCTCGATGACAACAATCCACGAAATGCATAAAATCCGTGGGCGAGCCGTATCGCGGAGTCACCGCGTAATACCCAACCGTCTGGTATCCCCACGAACCATCGAACGGATGCTCCATGATCGGAAGCAGCTCGATATGCGTGTAGCCCAGCCGCTTCACGTAGGGAACCAGCTCTTCGGCGAGTTCGCGATACGTGAGCCAGCGGTTTCCTTCAGAAGTGCTCCTCCGCCACGAACCTGCGTGCAGCTCGTACACCGCCATGGGCGCATGCTGCCAGTCCCACGCCGCGCGCGCCGTCATCCACTGCGTATCTTTCCATTCGTAGTTATCGATATTGACAACCACCGACGCGCTTTTCGGCCGCAGCTCCGCCGCAAATCCGTAAGGATCGGATTTCAGCCTCACAAAATTTCCGTAGCGCGAACGTATCTCAAACTTGTACAGCGTGCCTTCATCCAGTCGCGGAATGAAAAGTTCCCACAGTCCGCTCACGCCGCGATTGCGCATGGCGTGGACGCGCCCGTCCCAAAAATTAAAATCTCCCACCACGCTCACGCGCTGCGCATTCGGCGCCCACACCGCGAAATGCGCTCCTCTCACGCCGTTGATTTCCCGCAAGTGCGCGCCCTGCTTTTCGTACTTCAGGTAATGTGTGCCTTCACCGGAAAGATAAAGGTCGTAATCGGTGAGCAGCGGCGGAAACGCGTGAGGATCGTATCCCTCCCACGAATTTCCATCCGCAAATCGAAATTGCAACCGGTACTCCGTCGGCGAAATCGGTTCACCGTCCCCTGAAATGTTGGCAATGGAAGCCAACGCGAGTTTGCTCCCACTCGAACCAGCGCCATCCACCGGCGCCACCGCCTCTTCGCGCGAAGCCGCAACCCACGAAGGCGCCACCGCTTCAAATATTCCGCCCGGATGAATTTCCGTCATTGCCTGCGCTTCTGGATTTCCGCGCCAGAATATGCTCGCTTCCATCGCTCCAGGCCGGAACGCGCGAACCACTAGCACGCGTGTCCCGTCGCGCTCCACCCAATGCGGCCCAAGAATTTGCCACGCGCCGTCCGACTCCCCACGCACCACGCGCTCGATCTCCTCGCCCAAGTTCGTGTCAACGGCTGTGGCACCGTCGCGCGTATCTTTCTCCTCCGCGCCGTTTGGTTTTTTGTCTTCTTGTTCCATGCCCATTTGTCTTTCCGCAGTCATCGCCCAACCGCTACGCAAATCGCATCACCATCTTACCGGAGCCCACTCACCGCTCCAAACTGCACCAAGTTCGTAGATTGACTTTGTTCACCTCCGCACATAAATTGTGGATGCGGCGCTCGCGAAGGAGGCGCCACATGAATCTCCCCGATGCGCCGATTGCACACCAAGGCTTCTTCGTCGCACATTTCTTCACCGTCCGAGACCAGGGAAAATCCAAGGATTTCTACGTTCGAATTCTTGGCGGGAAAGTGATCAAGCCCGAGAACCCCTGTTACATTAAGCTGGCAAACTCCTGGATTATTCTCAATTCCGGCGGTGGCCCCACACCCGACAAGCCCGAGGTCATCCTCGAAACTCCGCCGGATCTGAACAGGCTAAGCAGCTTCCTCAACCTACGCGTCGCCGACATCTGGGGCTGCTACAAAGACTGACGCGCCAAAGGAGCTGTCTTTCTCACCGAGCCGCTCGACAACCACGGCTGGGAATGGCGTTGTTACATGCGCGATCCCGACGGCTACATCATCGAAGTCGGCCAGTACACTCCAGCAGCGATCGAGCGCTTTAAATCCTACGCCACCTAAGTCGTCGGCGACAGTTTTCGTACGCTGGACTTCGCACGAATTCCTCGATACGCTACCCGCACCCGGGGCGCATAGCGGGGACAATTCTAGCAAGGAGTTCCATCATGAGAAATATCTCTCGCTCAATTTTCGTTCTGCTCGCGCTGTCGCTGTTCTCCGGCCCGTCCATTGTTCGGGCGCAAGACGCCGCGAAAAAAACAAAAACCCCGGCCGAAGCAGTCCTGGAAGCTTGGAATGACGTTGGCAATCACCTCGTTACCATGGCCGAAGATTGGCCCGAAGACAAATATACTTACAAACTCACTCCCAACGTCCGCTCGTTCCAGGAAGTTCTCCTGCACGTAGCCGGCTCTAACTACGATTTCCTGAATCAGGTAGCCAACGCAAAACTCGGCGAAGCCTCCAACGATCCCCCTGTCGCCAATTACAAAACAAAAGCTGCCACTGTCGAATACCTGAAGAAATCCGTCACTGACGGCGCCGCGCTAATTCAAAAAGAAGGCGACGCCGGCATCCTCAAGCATCTCGACTACTGGGTCGACTACGTCGAACACATGGGCGAACACTACGGCCTGCTAGTCGCCTACTATCGCGCCACCGGCCAAATTCCCCCGGAATCGCGCCCGAAAAAGTGACGATCCGAAGAGTGTGGTCATCCTAATTTTGGCGGCCGAAGGACCTGCTTGGTTAAAACGCCGTGTATTTCACATTCATAGTGGCAGTTTGATTTTTCCCCAGTCCTCCGAAGGCATACAGCATCATGATCGAGCCATCGGTAGCCGTTAGCGTTCGCATTCAACGCAGGTTCGCAAACGTCCGGCGGTTGATTCGAATTCAGCGCGTACCCCGAATGACTGATCGTCGCCACTCCATAATTCTGCAGCAACAAACCGTAGGGGGTGAAAACGATATCATTGGTGGCCTCCCGGTAGCCCCACGCGCTTAAGGCCGTGGAGTCGAGATGGTTGATTGTGCTGTTGTCGGCATGCACGTCAGCCCAGCGCATAAAAAATCCGCCCTTGGCCACCGCCGAATTATTTGTTCTCCATTCATCACGAGATGGGCCGAAGAGATAGCGGAGTGGCTCTAACGCTCTGCGCAGCATGGCAGCCAAAAATGAAGCTCGGCATAGCTTCGATTCGACCCTGTTGACGCGTTGCTATCACACGCCTTCGCACCATAGCAAGCAAAAGTATGGCCTCGCGCGCTCGGCTCGGACTCAGCTCGGCTCGAACCGGCGCGGCATGCACTTGACCGGTGCCAGGAAGCTTAATTGTCATCGCGCCAGAGGCCGTAAGAGTTTCTTAAGCTGACGTGGTACGGGCTCTTAACTTGTCATTCCGCCTGCCCTGACCTCGCAAGGCACAGAGCCGTCTTTCAGCCGACGCGCACTGCTTGCGTCCTCGGATTTGCGAAATGATGCGTCAAACGGCCCTGCTCCGGAATCAAAACGGTCGAACGCATTTGTAAAACGCGATTGAGCCTAAATTGGAAATCGCGCACAATTCGTCTTTGCCGACCAGAGCGGCAATAGAATTTAAAGTTCCACGGAGGACTTCATGTCGATGATTCACATACACTACTTAGGGGAAGCAGCAATTGTCATCGCGATGTTTATGGCCTCCCTAGTGTCGGGCGGCTCCGCACAAACACCCGCGCCCGCAGCCAACCGTCTCGATCCAAAAGTCCTCGCCTACAAACTACCGGACCAGATTCAGTGGAAGGAAGGTCCCATCGGCGCGAAGATGGCCGTTCTGCACGGCGATCCTTCGAAGCCGGGTCTGTACATTTTGCTGATAAAATGGACTCCGAATCACATGAGCCATCCGCACTGGCACCCACACGACCGATTTATCACCGTGATCTCCGGGACGTGGTGGGTCGGCGCTGGAGCAAAATTCGATCCCGACAAGACCGTTCCTTTCCCGGCCGGCAGCTACGTCACCCATTTCGGAAAACAAATTCACTACGACGGCGCCAAAGATTCCGAAGCCGTCCTCGAGATCGTGGGTGAGGGCCCGGCCACGGCCACCCCGGCCGAAGAAAAATAACCGCCGGCACATTTGTCTCGAGCGTCGCAGGCGATGGAAACATAACGAAGGCTTTCAGCTTCGTTCCTTATGGCAGATTTCTCGATTGCGAGAATCGTTTAGAATGGCGCACTGCGAGGAGACATGCAAAATGATGCGCAACCTCTTTATCTGTTAGGTCACTCGAAGAAAGAGCTCGATCGACTGAGCCGTCAGGCGCGGGATTATGAGCCTTTAACGCGGCGACTGTTTCACGAGGCCGGAATTAAAGCGGGGATGCGCGTTCTTGATGTTGGCTGTGGAAGCGGAGACGTATCTTTTCTCGTGGCGAGCCTTGTAGGAGAGAACGGGGAAGTAGTCGGAGCAGATCGCGCGGCCCCGGCAGTAGAGAGAGCCCGCGCGCACGCCAAAGCAGCGGAGGTCGCCAATGTAACTTTTCTCGAGGGCGACCCAACAGAATTGAAGTTCGATCGGCCATTTGACGCGGTCGTGGGACGCCTGGTCCTGATGTACTACCCGGACCCGGCTGATGCAGTGCGCAAATTGGCGGAGAAGCTGCGGCCCGGCGGCCTAATCGTCTTTCAGGAATTTGATTTCGATAACTGCCGCTCGTTCCCCAAAGCTCCTACGTTTGAACGCACCGTTGACTGGACCAAAAAGACCCTGGCCGCCACCGGAGCGAGTTCACGAATGGGGCTGGAATTGCATTCCGTGTTTCTGGCTGCCGGACTTCCCGAGCCTACGATGCGTATGGAAGCTTTGATCGACGGAGGTTCAGAATTCGCCCGGTATGAACTGATCGCTGAAACGATTCAATCAATTTTGCCGATGATGGAGAAGTTCAAAATTGTGGCCCCAGGCGAAGTCGACATTGCAAACCTCGCGCGCCAGTTGCAAAACGAAGTGCTCGCTGGAAAGGGTGTGGTTATTTCTCCAGGAGTTATCGGTGCCTGGTCGAGAAAGCCCGCGTAAGCAAAGCGCCCATGCTTATTGTGGAGTGACGCTGAAGCAGCCGGCGCCGCTTTCCGTTGAGCTGCGCTCCCTGGGGTTGATCGACGCGGAGCCCTTCGTTGGTCATCCCGACAGAGGCCGTCTTTTGGCCGACGAGGGACCTGCTCCGAATTCCAGCGCCTCGCTACAATCGATCTCGCTTCGGCGACCGCACGCAGCCGTGACCTAAAAACCACCTTCAGAACCCACTTCCTTACGGCAGAATTCTCGCCGTGGCTTTGCGTTGAGAGCAGAATTCCGCTGCCGTCCGGGAGCCAGGTGAAATCAGTGATGTTACGCCAATTCGGACCTCGCATTGGTTTTTGCGCGCCGGTCGCAACATCAATTTCAACCAGCTTGTGACCGTTTCCGCTGAGATCGGCATCATACACTTCCGCAGCAAGGCGATGCCCATCACCAAATCCGTGCGTTTCCGCCCCCCCAATTGCCGCCCTGCTTTTCCTCGGCTTTCGAGTCCGCCGCTGTTGTGGTGGACAACAAATTCGCATATCCTTCCGGCGAACCACATGACCCGGCCCAGCTACATAAAATATTCGACGCCCTTTCTACTGGCCATCGCGGTAATCACTATGACCGCTCATACCCAAAGCCGCACGCAAGCCCGCTCCCTGGCCGTGTCCCAAGGCGGAATCGTTGCCGCGGAAAGTCCGCTGGCCGCACAAGCCGGCGCAATGATCTTGGCGCACGGCGGCAACGCAGTGGACGCGGCCGTCGCCACCAACGCCGCGATGGGCGTCCTCGAACCCATGATGAACGGTATCGGTGGCGATCTTTTCGCCATCGTTTACGAAGCCAAGACCGGCAAACTTTACGGACTCAACGCCAGCGGCTGGGCCCCCGCCAAACTTTCCATTGAATTTCTCCGCGGCAAAGGTGACGACAAAATGCCGCAGAGTGGCATCGATTCCGTCACCGTTCCCGGCGCCGTGGACGGCTGGTCCAAACTTCTCTCGCGTCTCGGAACCAAAAAATTTCCAGAAGTCCTCGCTCCCGCCATTCATTACGCAAAGGACGGATTTCCCGTACCTGAACTCGACGCCGAATACTGGGCCTCCAGCGAGGAAAAGCTAAAAACCGATCCCAACGCCGCCAAAACATTTTTGATCGACAGCCGCGCGCCTCGTCTCG
The DNA here is from genome assembly GCA_963714785.1 of uncultured Acidobacteriota bacterium. Taxonomy (GTDB): domain Bacteria; phylum Acidobacteriota; class Terriglobia; order Acidiferrales; family UBA7541; genus Palsa-295. The sequence continues at coordinate 81,160 of CAVQQE010000006.1, read as the reverse complement.
GAGAAATATTTCGCAATCCGGAATTGGCGCGCTCGCTGGAACAAATTGCCGCCGGTGGTCGCGACGCATACTACAAAGGTGAAATCGCCAACCGCATCGTAGCCACCTCAACTAGACTCCGTGGAACCATGTCTCTCAAAGACCTCGCCGATTTTTCCGCCGAGTGGGTCGAGCCCATCTCCACTACCTATCGCGGCTGGACCGTTTACGAAATTCCGCCCAACGGGCAGGGAATCGCGGCGCTTGAAATGCTCAACATCATGGAGACTTTCTCATTCCACGATTTCCGCAATCCTGCCGATGTTCCACACGCGATGATCGAAGCAAAAAAACTGGCCTACGCCGACATGCTTCGCTACGTCGCCGACCAGAAATTCTCCACGGTCCCAGTCGCCGGAATGCTCTCCAAAGGATACGCAGCGCAGCGAGCCAAACTAATCGACATGGCCAAAGCAAATTGTGACGTCGCGGCCGGCGAGCCCGAATTTCCCGCCAAAGGCGACACCACATATCTCACCGTGGTCGACCGCGATGGCGACATGGTCTCGCTCATCCAAAGCAATTACGCCTCGTTCGGCTCGGCAGTAGTTGCGGACGGAACCGGCTTCGCTCTCCAAAATCGCGGCGGTCTCTTCAGCCTCGATCCAAAATCGCCCAACTCGCTCGCTGGTCACAAGCGTCCTCTGCACACCATCATTCCCGGTTTCATGACGCGCGGCCAGGAGCGCATCGCCTTCGGCATCATGGGCGGCTTCAACCAGGCGCAAGCTCACGCGCAATTTGTTTCCAACGTTGTGGACTTCGGGATGAACATCCAAGCCGCACTCGAAGCGCCCAGATTCACAAAGTATACTTTCACCGGCTGCGACGTAATGATGGAGGACCGCTTTCCCGCCGAGGCCCGCGCTACGCTTACACAGCGCGGCCACCAGATCGAACTCCTCGGTAATTTTGCTCAGCAGGTGGGCGGAGGCCAAGCCGTGCGCCGCGACTTTTCTGCCGGCGTAAATTTCGGCGCTTCCGACCCACGCAAAGACGGCGAAGCCATCCCCGAACCTCCCAAACTCCAGCAGCCTCCGAAACCCCAATAAAACACACACAATTCGCCGCTTTTCAGGCACTTCTCCGCGCCACGTCGGTCGCCCAGCCTTTTCCTAAGTGTCATGGAATGTGCGCAATCGGTACGAGGGTACTATTGTTGACCTCGCCGCCCCCCTCTATAAATGGACATCGGGCGAAATGGGCGCCCGACTGTCCCGTTCCGAACCATGCCGAGCAAGCTAAAACCCGCCGCTACGGACAGAGATGCCTGCGCGTCAAACGCAGCCGAGTCGCATCTCCCCGATTCCACTCCTTTGCCCGGGGAGGCGGCCAACACAACTCCGAACGAATTAAATTCTCCGCTTTTATTCTCGAACAATCCGCAACCCATGTTCATCTACGACCAGGAAACTCTTCTCTTTCTCGATGTGAACACTGCGGCTGTAAAGCAGTATGGGTATACGCGCGAAGAAATGCTGCGCCTGACCCTTACCGACATTCGCCCGGTGGACGATATTCCGCGTGTATTGGAAGCTGTCCGCAAAAGCACTCCTGAACTGGCATTTCGCGGGAACTGGCGCCATCAACGAAAAAATGGCCAAATCTTTGAAGTTGAAATCACCACGCAAGGAACTGTTTACGCCGGGCGCAGTGCTGTTCTTGTAGCCGCCCAGGATATTAGCGCGCGCCGCGCTGCCGAAGAAAAAGTCGCGGAGCACGACGCATACATTCACGCGCTGACGGAAAACAATCCACTCGCGATCGTGGTCCTGAACGCCAACCATCGCGTGCAACTGTGCAACCCAGCATTTGAAACTCTTTTTGGTTACCAGCAATCCGAAATTGTTGGAACCGAAATCGATTTGTTACTCGCACCCGCCCGCGAGGCCAGCGAGGCGCTCGATCTCACCAAACGCGCCATGAATGGAGAAGTAGTGCGTCTGGAGAGAAAACGTCGCCGCAACGATGGTTCGATGGTGGATGTTCAAATCGTTGGCGTGCCATTAATCGCAAACGGAAAGCAGATCGGCTGCTTCGGCATGTACGAAGACATCACCGAACGCCGCCGCGCCGAAGACGCCCAGCATCGCGCGGAAGAAAGACTTCGCATGTTGTTTGAGAACGCGGTGGAGGGAATCTTTCAGACCACACCGCAGGGACGCATTCTAAGTCTGAATCCCGCTCTCGCGCGGATGTGTGGGTACGCAACTTGCGCGGAAATGATGCGGGAAGTGAAGAACGTGGACCAGGAGTTATACATTGACCGCGACCTCCGCGAAGAGTTCAAGCGCCGCATTGAACAACAAGGTGTGGTGGAACAGTTCGAATATCAACTGCGCAGGAAGGATGGCGCGAGGATTTGGGTTTCGGAAAACGCCCGAGCCATTCGAAATTCGAGAGGCAAAATAGCGTGCTACGAAGGCACGGTTGAGGACATCACCAGCAAAAAGCGCGCCGAGCTAGAGCGCCAGGTTAATTTTGAAATCATTCACGCCGTGAATGCGACTGATAATCTGGACGATTTACTGAAGCTGATTCACATAGCGCTGAAGAGAGTTCTCTACGCTGAAAATTGTTTCGTAGCCCTGTACGAACCTTCCACGCAGATGTTTCATTTCCCGTTCTTCGCCGACCAGTACGATGTGGCGCCGCCTCCACAGCAAGTGGGAAGAAGCTGTACCGCATATGTCTTTCACAAAGAACACGCGATGCTGATTCCCCAAAAAGCATTCGACAAGCTGGCCGCGCAAGACGAAGTGGAACTGGTTGGTACGCCATCTCCCTCATGGCTGGGTGTGCCGCTTCGAACGCCGGCCGCGACGATCGGCGTCCTGGTAGTGCAGCATTATGAAGACGAGAATGCATACACCGAGCGCGATTTGGAATTTCTGGCTTCGGTTGGCGGCCAGATCGCCATGGCTATCGAGCGAAAACGCTCGGAAGAAAAAATACGAGAGAGCGAAGCGCGCCTGCGTGTATTGGTTCAGCAATTGCCCGCCGTGCTTTGGACTGTCGGGCCCGATCTTCGATTCACTTCGGCGCTGGGAGCGGGACTGACGCGCCTGGGACTAAAACCAAACCAGATCGTTGGGATGTCGCTACTGGAATATTTTGAGTCTTCGGATCAGAGCTTTACTCCCATCGCTGCTCATCGCCGAGCCATTGCCGGCGAGCCCACTACTTTCCATATCGAATGGAAAGGCGGCTCCTACGCTTGCCACGTAGAGCCTCTTCGCGATGCCGGGGGCCATCTGCAAGGTGCGATTTGCATGGCCTTGGACATCACGGATCGCAAACAGCTTGAAGAGCAGCTACGCCAGTCGCAAAAAATGGAAGCCGTGGGGCGCTTAGCCGGCGGAATCGCGCACGATTTCAACAATCTTCTGATGGTCATTCAGGGATACGCCGACTTGCTCGCCGAGCGTTTGCCGGCGGGCGATCCGCTGCGACGCAATGCGGAACAAATTCAAACCGCCTCGCAGCGAGCCACTTCGCTTACGCGGCAGCTCCTCGCTTTCAGCCGCAAACAAATGTTGGCACCAAAAGTGATCAGCGTCCAAAGCATTTTAGGCGAGATGGAAAGAATTTTGCGCCGGCTGATCGGCGAAGACATTCAACTCGAAACATCTTCCGCCCCGGATGTGGGTCTAATCAAAGCAGACCGCAGCCAGATCGAACAAGTGATCTTGAACCTAGCCGTGAACGCGCGTGACGCCATGCCGCAGGGCGGTCGGCTCACGATAGAAACCGCCAACGTGGACTTGGATGCTTCCTACGCGCGGTCGCCCGTCGTTCTCGCGCCCGGGAAATACGTGATGCTCGCCGTTACCGATAACGGATGCGGCATGGACGCGGAAACGCAAACACACATCTTCGAACCATTCTTCACTACGAAGGAGAAGGGCAAAGGAACAGGCCTGGGCCTGGCCACGGTGTACGGCATCGTGAAACAGAGCGGCGGCTACGTTTGGGTGTACAGCGAACCCGGCCGCGGAACGAGCTTCAAGATTTATCTGCCGATGGTTGAAAACGTGGAAGAGCCGGGACGCGACAATCGCGGCGATCCTCAATCCTCAGGCCGCGGAACCGAAACCATTCTATTGGTGGAAGACGAAAAAGGCGTACGCGAGTTGGCGCGCGAATATCTGGAGATGAGCGGATACACAGTGATTGAAGCCGAAGACGGCCACACAGCTCTCGAACTTGCGGCCATGCATTCTGGAACAATCCACCTGCTGATGACCGACGTAGTGATGCCCGGCATCAGCGGCCGTGAATTGGCAGATCGCGTCAAACGCATTCGTCCAAAGATTCAGGTTCTATATATGTCCGGATACACCGATCAGGCCGTGGTACATCACGGAATTTTGGACATGGATGCTGTGCTGCTTCAAAAACCATTCACCATGGCAACGCTTTCATCCAAGCTGCGCGAAATTCTCACCGCCGAAACAGTGGCATAACGACAGCAACGTCCATCTTCAAGATTTTTCTTCCGTTCATTCGAACGCGTGTAGGCGAGCGATGATGAGTCGTTTCGGTACACGTGTCCGCGGGCGAGCAGTAAGACGAGTCAGGAATTCGATGGCCGTGCAATAAGAATCGCAAAGCGATGAAACTCGGGTGATTCCGGACACACGCCTGTTCTCCTATTCGCTAGAGTTAGGCGTCAAAGCTGCTGCTACAAGAAACATCAGTGCGAATGCCGGCACCTACCGGTAAGAAGTGGGGAATCGAAGCAGGGGGCATTGTCGAAAAAACTAGCAATATCAGACGAATGCACAAAGCACGGTAACGGAAGAAGTGATTGGTGACAGGCGGCTTTGGACCGCCGTACTTGTTTCGGCTGTCGAGGACTGGCGCAAGGGAACTTTGCGAAGACCTGGCAACGCTCAAGAATTTCTGTTCGACAGCGCGGCGGATTTTCAGACCGTGTGTGCGGGAGCCGGGGTCGAGCCGGCAAGAATTCAAACCAGGCTCCTTAAACTGGGTACGGTCGTCGAGATGCACAGTATGCTTGCTCCGTTTGTTCCGCCTAGCGCTGCTTGAAGTTATCGATTCGCGTAAGAAACCGCGTTCACCTACGACGAAATAGCGTAGAATTCCTCTTCAAATCGCAGCCTGAACCTTGATGAATTCCGCCGTTCGCGACTCCGCTTGCCCCGAGAAAGAACTGCTCGCCTGTTGTGCTCGGACCCGTCTGGACCCGGCGTCCGCAAAAAAAATCTCCGCGTTATTGAATGGAAACCTTGATTGGGACTACGTTTTCGAACAAGCGCAAGAAAATTCTGTAACTCCGCTGCTTGGCCGCCAATTACAAGCCCTTCCGGCCGGTGCGGTACCGTTGCCGGTTTTGGAGCGGCTGAAAGATGCTTGCCGCGCAAATACCATACGCTGTCTGTTCCTGACTGCGGAACTCACCAAGATTTTTGATCTTTTTAATTCGCGCGCAATCCAGGCCATTGCTTATAAAGGTCCGGCGCTGGCGATGCAAGCGTACGGCGACATGACCTTGCGTCAGTTCGAAGACCTGGACATCATCGTGCGCCAGAGCGACTTGCCGAAAGCAAATGAGGTGATGCTGGGGCTGGGATATCGGCCCCGGTTCGAGTGGATCGTTTCTTCGGGCATTCCGTCTTCGGTGATCCCAGGTGAATACAATTACCGCGACGAAAAAAGACGCATCATGGTTGAGCTTCACACAGAATTAACACTGAGGCATTTTCCGGAAGTCCCAGACTTGGAAGATTTTTCAAAACGTCTTACCTTTGTGAAACTCAACGAGCGCGAAGTTCCTACGTTTTCAGTGGAAGATGCGCTGGTCGTCCTCAGCCTCCACGGAGCCAAAGATTTTTGGGAACGGTTTTCGTGGCTTGCGGACATATCCGAGTTGATACAGCGTTATCCCAACCTGGATTGGAATGTGACCATCGCGCGCGCGAAGGCTCTCCAAGCAGAGCGGATGCTTCATGTCGCGCTCCTGCTTGCAATCAACCTGATGGAGACGCCGCTTCCTGATGAAATTCTGCTTAAACTGAGAGCGGACCGCACTGCAAACGAACTCGCGTCGGAGGTTTGGGCAGGGCTCCTGAGGCGAAACTATATTTCGCTGAATGCGAAGGGCCGCTTCAACTTTCGCCGCCGAATGCTGCCGGGAGCCTTAGATGGGTGGCGCTACGCTGTACGACTTTCTGTGGTTCCTGCCGAAGAAGACTACGAAATGATACGTTTACCGGGTGTATTGTCGCCCCTGTACATCGCCCTCCGCCCTCTCCGCCTTTTGCGAAAATACAGCTTTCGCTCAAGAAAAGCGTAGAAACGCCTCCCTTTCCGAAAATCAGTCAAGTTTCCGCACCGATATTGACAAGTACGAACGCGTCCGGCGTATCAGCGTTGACGCGTTGCGCAATACCAAACGAGACTAGCTGAAGGCAGCCCGAACTATTGGGCGAATTTGCACACTTTGGGGGAGCTGCGCGGATACCCCCCTATCCCGCAGTCGCAAACGTAACCGCCAATGCACTTGGGAAAAACGGACGGAGTAGTTCATCCTGTTGAAACGCTGGATGGTTGTGTGCCGTTGCACATATCCATCGGCAGCGTTCCGCTTTCGCTTTTCATTCGTGAACAAGCTCTTCGCGAACCCGCCTCCCGGCGTTACCGCGAATTTGCCGATCATTCACAAAGCGGATTTCCGATCGTTCTAAGAAAAACGGCAAAACAAGTTTGGGAGAGCGGGGAATTCTCATACCTGCTCGACGACGCGGAGCTTGTCCTGCGGTCACAGGGCGCGGAGTTTCACGGCGTGCGTCATGAATACGCGCTGGATTCTTTGCTGCGCATTCTGCTGACCATGGTGCTTCTGCCTCAGCGTGGATTTCTCTTGCACGGCGCAACGGTAGTGCGCGACGGCCGCGCATACATATTTTTCGGGCGCTCAGGCGCGGGAAAGAGCACGGTTGCTTCTTTGTCTCCCGAAGGCAGCGTGCTTACCGACGAAATTTCTCTGATCCGCTATTCCAACGGATGTTGGCAAGCCCACGGCACGCCTTTCTGGGGAGAATTCCGGGCGGCGGGCCAAAATCGTTTAGTTCCCGTAGCAGGTTTCTATCTCTTGAAGCAGGCCACCGAAGAACGCGTGGTAATTCTTTCGGTGAAGCAGGCTCTGCGCGCTCTCTTGCCTTGCGTTCTATTTTTCGCCAGGGAAAAAAGCGCGCATGAAACTCTGTTGCGCACTTTGCTGGGGCTGATTGAAGAAATACCGTGCCACCGGCTTTATTTTCGCCGGAACGCTGAATTCTGGAAGGTGATTGCAGCATGAGCGGAGAAATCACGAGGAACCCAAAGCTAGCGTGGCGAGAAGTTGACGGCGCGATGGTGATTATTTCGCCGGAAGATAGCCAAGTCCACGAGCTGAACGAAACAGCCAGCCTCTTTTGGAAACATGCCGAGGGCAAAACGCTGGACGAACTGGTGGAAAGAATCTCCGCGGAATATGAAGTGGCACGCGAAACCGCGAGGGCTGACCTGGAAGAGTTGTTGGCCGCGCTCGGAGAAAAACAACTCATGTTCGTGGCCCCCGAGGAAAGAGGCTAACGCATGCCGAACACTCCAGTAATGGACGGATTGATTCGCAGGACGGTGCAACGTCACCTTCCGTGGAGCGTGCATGTGGATCTTACGTACCGATGTAACGAACGGTGCATCCACTGCTATCTGGATCATGAAGATCATGGCGAGATGAAGACGCAGGAAATCAAGAATGTGCTGGAACAGTTGGCGCAGAGTGGCACGTTGTTTCTCACCTTCAGCGGCGGCGAAATCTTTTTGCGCGCTGACCTTTTCGAGCTGCTGGAGTTCGCGCGCTCGCTTCACTTCGATATCAGCCTGAAAACCAACGCGCTTCTAATTGATTCGGAACGCGCGCGAAAACTACGCGAGTTAAGGGTGCGAAAGATTCAAATCAGTATTTACAGCGCGGAGCCGAAAGTTCACGACGCCATAACAAAGGTGCGCGGTTCCTTGGAAAGAACTTTAGCCGCTATTCGATTTCTTCAGGCGGAAGGCTTGCAAGTAAAAATTGCATGTCCCCTGATGAAGCAGAATCTGACGGCTTATCGAAACGTGCAAGCCCTCGCGGCGGAACTCGGTGTCCCGTACGTCCTGGACATGACCATCACCCCGAAAATGGACGGAGATATGAGTCTTCTCCAACTGCGCAGCTCGACCAAAGAATTGTTGCCTATTTTGCAGGATGCCAGCTTGAATCCGCGGGCATGTTCGCCGAACAGTTTGGAAGCGGAAACGATTTCCACGGGCAGCGCGACATCCAGCGGCATTGAAAGTCAGGCGTATGACGATATCCCGTGCAGCGCCGGCCATAACAGTTGCTACATCTCGCCATACGGCGACGTTTTTCCGTGTGTGCAGATGCCCGTGGCTACCGGGAATCTGCGAAAGCAAACATTTGAGGATATTTGGTTCAGATCCGAGGAAATGAATCGAGTGCGTGCGGTTCGCGAATCGCAATTGCCTCTGTGCTCGAAATGTTCGATTCGGCAGTACTGCGAGCGTTGCCCAGGCCTGGCTCAGATGGAAGGTGGAGATTTGTTGGGGGCCTATGAGCGCGCATGCGAGTTGGCCGAACTAAATGCGCGGATTGCCGGCGTTGCAAATCCGGTCAGCGCGATGCATGCCGAAAAATCAAATGGTAAGAATTCGTGCACGATTCCCGTGCCGACCGTTGTGCCGGAAGTTCGGATTGGCAGTAACTGAAGTTGCCCCAGGGGAATGATGGAAAGAACGCAAAAAACCTCGGACGCGGACGGAAAAAAATCGAAGAAGAAACGACCTTACGTGAAACCGCAATGCGTTTCCGAACCAATTTACGAAACTTTGGCGCTGGCTTGCGGAAAGCTGCCGGGCCAAGGCGGCGTATGCAACGCCGCGCCACGGCGCTCGTGACGCGTGCCACGTTTGGCCAAACGTCAGTGGGAGGCAATCGGGAGATGTACAAGCAACACTCGATAATTGGACTTGAGCGAACCTCCTGGTGCCGCTGGTGCGCTTTAGTGACGGCGCTCCTGATCGCTGCGCCAGTGATCGCGCGCGAACAAATTGTGTTGCAGAAATCAGGTACGGACCCCCAAGCACGCGGCGAAGACGCGACGCTAAAGCAAGCATCACCGAATAGCAACAACGTAGGAAACACGCTTACAGTTTCAGGGGTAAGCGGCGCAAATCAGAATGCAATTCTTGAGTTTGATCTGTCGCGCATTCCCAATGTGGGTGTGAAGGCTGCTACGTTGACTTTGAACGTGGTCACGGCCCCGAGCGCTAGCGTCACTTATGGAGCTTACCCTGTTTCTGATTTTTGGCAGGCGAACGCCGCAACTTGGAACACGCGTGTGGCCACAACCATCTGGACTACTCCCGGAGGCGACGCTTCGACTACTGCCACTGGCACCGCAACAGTAAAAACGACCAGCACAACAGCTGCATTTAGCGTTACCGGGGACGTGCAGAATTGGTACAACGGTAGCGCGAACTACGGATGGCTAATAAAAGATCAAAGTGCGCCGGACACCAGTACCACGGTCTTTGGATCTAAGGAAGCTAGCAACGCAACATCTCCCGAGCTGACTGTACAGTTTGTACAGAACGTGACCGGTTTAACGGCAACGCCCGGCAATGCCAGCGTCACGCTGAATTGGACGATCCCGGCTCTAATTGGTACTCCCGTGGGCGCCGAGACGTATACGGGAGTGGTTATCCTTCGCCGTGCGGGTTCCCCCGTGGACAAGAGTTCTAACCCAACCGATAAGGTCAATCCTACCTTGTGTTCAACATTAGGTACGGGAACCGTTGTATTCAATGATTCCACGGGAAAAACGCAGTTCATCGACAATGCTTCGGATACATGTGGCGCACCGGCAAATGGGACCACGTATTTCTACAAAGTGTTTTTACGCGATAGTTCAAATTATTATTCATATCAACCCATTACGAACGGCTCGACTTATACCGAAGAAATTTCCGTAACTCCCGCAGCGACTGTCGCCGCGCAGCAGAACACGCAGTGGATCGCTGCAACGTTCGCCACCGATCTCGCCAGCCCGTCGCTGATACCCGGGTCAGTAGCTGCCATGGGATCGCAAACGGATCTCTTGTTTTTTATCAATGCGGTAACCGGAATGCGGCAGTTTGTTCCGATATCGCTGGGTGGTTCCATAGCGTCTCGTTCGCCTTTGATTGACGCTGCATCTTCGTCCACCGGACAGGATATCGATTATGTGACGGACCAGGACGGGTTGATATACGCGGTCAATACGGATACAGGCGTGATCGACTGGGTGATAAATCCAATCACGACTGGTACTCTCTCTCTTCAAGGCGGTCCTGCGGTCCAATTGGAATCTGTGGCAGGCGGATCGAACGACGTTGTTTTCTTTGGCACGCGCAACACGACAACCACTACGGCAAATCAAATCTTTGCTTTGAACGGCAATACCGGCGCAAACCTCTCATGGTCTCCGCTCACCGGCCCGCTCATGGTCACAAACAACAGCACCGCGCAAAATTTGGATATCATCAACTCGACGCCGCTCGTTGATTACATTCACAACGTCATTTGGGTCACCAGCCGAAGCGCCTGCGGCACTGCGCAGCCCAGTCTTTGGCAGATCAATCCGACCACTGGCGCTACAGAAGCGATCGCAAACCTCGGCGACATCGATGCCTCGCCCACTCTAACCTTCAGCAGTGACGTTCTGTTCGTAGGTACGGTCGGAGATTCAATTGTAGGGACGACGTGCACGGCGGGGAACAGCACGATTTATGCCATCAATCCAACGACCGGCGCCACGATAGCCTCTTATGCATCTACCGATGGACCCATCGTAAGCTACCCAGTCGTCCTTAACGCTGCGCCGCCATACGTTGTGATTTTCTCCGGTACTACGGCGGTACATCTGCTCACAATTGATACTTCGCGGACCACACCGGTGTTTGCCCAGGTCTGGAGTACGACGATTGCTAATCCTTCCGCACCGATTTCGTACACCGGGTCATCCTATGTGTATGTGGGATCCAGCGACGGCACGATCCATGAGCTCCTGCTGACGACCGGAGCCGACATTAAGAATGAGGTTACCAACATTGGAGCGACCAAGGGCACCGTCGGTGATCCCTCAATCGATGAGGTGCTATCACGCATCTATGTCACCACCACCGATCAGCGCGCTTACGCTTTTGTTATCCCATTTTAAAATGAGGAAGGTATGTTTCTCTTAACACACTCAGCCACTCGGTCTTATAGAAACTCGATATTTCTCGCCGCCGTTGCGCTTTTCGCGGCCATACAATTCTCCGGCTGCCAGATGACCTCAGCGGACGGCGGTACTCCTCCCCCCGCGGCGCCGAGCGCCACATTTTCCTTTTGCGACAAGGAAGCTCCCAGTTGTGACAATGAAACAAGTTTCAGCGCCACCGCAACGCGCGATCTGGAAGTGAAAGTTTCGTGGCAGAACGTTCCCGCAGGCAGCCACGTTCAAACTCTAGAAATTCTGCTTCCCGGCGGCAACTTGTATCAACAAACCCAGATGACGTTTGGCGTGCAGCAGGGTTCCGATGAACCCATGGTTGCGATCCAGACTCTCCCGGTCGCCGGCACTTGGATTCAGCAGCGTCACCTGTTGGGCCAGTGGACCGCGCGCGTTTCGCTCGACGGCCAGGTAATCGCAACGCAGACCGTGGAATTGACCCCCTAAAATGGCCGCCACAGCCGCTGTTTCGCAAGTTCGCGTTGCCGAAAAAGAACGCGCCGTTGCCGTTCTGGCAGGCGCCACATCAGAAATCTCCAGGAAAATCCGCTCGCAGGGTTCCGTATGCTTGCGCGTGCTGGGCGGAAGCATGACTCCCTGGATACGCTCCGGAGATTTGGTCTTCATCAAGCGCTGCGATTTTGATCGAGTGTCCACCGGCGATGTGATCCTGTTCGAACGTGAGGGGCGATTTTTTGTGCATCGCATGATTGGCCGCGAGCAAACTGTTCGAGCTGGCCAGGAAGTTGTGCGGTTCATCACCAAGGGTGATGCACTAGACGGGCAAGACACCCCTGTTTCTCGGGAGGAATTCCTGGGGCGTGCAACACGCATTAATCGCCGACACCGGCACATCGATCTTGAATCTTTCAACCGGATTGTTCTAGGCCGTATAGTGGCGCGCTTTTCAAGAATGAGCCCATTGGTATATCGTCCCCTTCGCTTCGTTAAGCATCTTTCTCTCGCGAGACGTTAATTCCAAGTTAAAGCTGCATGAATTTCTTTTGCAGGTAGGGCCGGTGCAAAAAATCCTCATTCAGTATGGAACCCAAATTCATTTGGGCCGACTCTAATAGTGTGTAGCGCGTCCTTTTCGGTGTTCACTGTGCGTTTGCGCTTTGGAAGAGTGACTTCTGTTACCAATTAGCTTTACTATTGGACGTTGCCCAATCGCCGTTCGCGTCGTAAATTAGAAAGTGCTGAACCTTAGCCTCAGCAATGATAACCGTCCCGAATAACCGGAAAGCCGCATAGCACTAATAGAATTTCAGCCGTTAAGGGAGACTTAAAATGAGCACAACCGCTAAACCAACTCCGGCATCCAGCGAAGGCAAACCATCTGAAAATCCGCTCAAAGCCTTGCTCGGCTTTGGCCAATCCGTATGGCTCGATTACATTCGCCGCAGCCTGATTTCCACAGGCGAACTCAAAAGACTTATCGAAGAGGACGGCCTGCGTGGAGTGACTTCCAATCCTTCCATTTTTGAAAAAGCAATTACCGGCAGCACGGACTACACGAAAACACTGGAAGAACTAGAGAAGAGAAAAGATCTGGATGCAAAAGGGATTTTCGACATCCTCGCGGTGAAAGACATTCAGGATGCTACCGATACCTTTCAGCAAGTTTACGAACAAACGAAACGCCGCGACGGTTATGTGAGCCTTGAGGTATCGCCTTATCTCGCGCACAAGATCCAGGAAACTTTGGACGAAGCTCGACGACTGTGGAAGCTAGTGGGCCGCCCTAACACGATGATCAAAGTTCCCGGCACAAAAGAAGGCCTACCTGCTTTCCAACAGCTCATCAGCGAGGGCATCAATGTCAACGTGACCTTGTTGTTCGCGCAGGATGTTTACGAGCGTGTGGCGGAAGCCTATATCGCCGGCCTGGAAGAGTTTGCCAAGAAGAGCGACGATTTGAGTCACGTGGCCAGCGTGGCAAGTTTCTTCGTCAGCCGCATCGATACCCTGATCGATAGCCAACTGGAAGACAAAGTCAAGAAAACCACGGATCCCGCTCAACAGCAAAAATTGCGCCAGTTGAAGGGCAAAGTTGCCATCGCCAATGCCAAGCTTGCGTATCAGAGTTACAAAAAAATATTCAGCGGCCCACGCTGGGCCGCGCTGGCTGCGCGCGGTGCGCAAACGCAACGCGTTCTGTGGGCCAGCACCAGCACCAAGGATCCTTCCTTTCCGGACACCTATTACGTGGCGGAATTGATCGGCCCGGACACCGTGGACACGATTCCTCCTGCAACGTTCGATGCGTTTCGTGATCATGGAAAACCGCGCGCGAGTCTGGAAGAGAACATCGCCTCTGCGCGCGAGACCATGGAAACCCTCGCACAGGTGGGAATTTCCATGAAAGAGGCTACCGACAAGCTCACCGAAGACGGCGTGAAACTGTTCGCAGACGCCTTCGACAAATTGCTCGCTGCTGTGAGCAAACGAACGCAGGAAGCGGCTCCGTCGGCGGTAAATAACCTCACCTATAGTCTTCCCGACGATCTCGGCCAAAATGTGAAAGCCACCCTAGCGGACTGGAAAAAAAACGATAAGGTGAAGCGCCTGTGGGCACGCGACGCTTCCTTGTGGACCAATAAAGACGAAGCCAAGTGGTTGGGCTGGCTCGGTATCGTGGAAGAACAAATCGCCCACGACGCTGACTTCAAGAAGATTGCGGAAGAAATCCATAAAGAAGGTTTCACAGACCTCGTTCTTCTGGGCATGGGTGGCTCCAGCCTTTGCGTCGAAGTGTTCGGGAAAACCTTTGGGAAGATAGCTGGCTATCCCGAGGTACACATACTCGACTCAACCGATCCCGCTCAGATCCGCACGCTTGAGAGCAAGATCGATATCGCAAAAGCTATTTTTATTGTGGCCAGCAAATCAGGAACGACGCTCGAACCAAATATCTTCGAACAATATTTCTACGAAAAAGTGAAGCAATCGCTGGGCGCTGCCGAAGCGGGCAAGCGATTCATCGCTACCACCGACCCGGGCTCGCAAATGCAGAAAGTTGCCGAAAGTCACGGCTTCCGCCATGTCTTTTACGGCGTGCCTAGCATCGGTGGACGATATTCCGCGCTCTCGAATTTCGGAATGATTCCCGCCGCTATACAGGGTGTTGAGGTGCCAAGGTTTCTCGATCGCGCCGAAGAAATGGTTCACGCCTGTGCCTCCGTGGTTCCAGCGGATGAAAATCCCGGCGTAATTCTCGGATCAATTCTGGGGACACTGCAAAAAAGTGGCCGCGACAAAGTAACTATTTTTGCTTCGCCCGGGATTTCCGACTTGGGAGCCTGGCTGGAGCAGCTTCTGGCGGAGTCCACGGGTAAAGAAGGGAAGGGCTTGATTCCGGTGGATCGCGAATCCATTGGCGCACCGGAAGTTTACGGAAAAGATCGCGTCTTTGCGTATGTGAGACTCGAAGACGGCGCAGATCCAAAACAAGATGCTGGAGTTTCTGCTCTCGAAAAAGCCGGGCTGCCAGTTGTGCGCATCCAAGTCGCAAACAATTACGAGCTGGGACAGGAATTCTTCCGCTGGGAAATCGCTACTGCGGTAGCCGGTTCGATCATCGGAATTAATGCGTTTAACCAGCCCGATGTGGAAGCCAGCAAAATCGAAACGCGTAAATTAACTGAGGAGTATGAGAAGTCCGGTTCGCTCCCAAAGGAAAGCCCCTTCTACGAAGAAAAAGGCGTCAAGCTTTACTCCGACGAGAAAAACGCCGCGGCTCTGAAACAAGCGGCCGGGAAAGACGCCACGTTCATCGGATACCTGCGCGCGCACCTGAACCGCCTGAAGGCAGGCGATTATTTTGCTGTGCTCGGATACATCGAACGAAACGAGCCGAATCGTACCCAGCTGCAATCCATCCGCGAGTCCGTGCGGGATAAAAAGCGCGTGGCAACTTGTCTCGGCTTCGGCCCACGTTTTCTTCACTCCACCGGTCAGGCCTACAAGGGCGGCCCGAATACCGGCGTGTTCCTGCAAATCACTTGCGAAGATGCTGCCGATGTTCCGGTTCCGGGAAAGAAATATACATTCGGTATCGTGAAAGCCGCGCAGGCGCGTGGTGATTTCAACGTGTTGACCGAGCGTGGCCGGCGAGCTTTGCGTGTGCACCTTACCGGCAATCTGGCAGCCGGACTGAAAACCTTGCAACAAGCAATCCAACAAGCGCTTTCGTAATTCGTACAACAAAGTCGGCATAGGCGGAGGGTAACTTGGCACAGAATTCTGACGGAGCGCAGGCGTCTCAGGAAACTCTTGGCCGGCCGGGGCCTGCCTGCGCGATGGTTATCTTCGGTGCGGGCGGTGATCTCACCAAGCGCAAGCTGTTTCCCGCGCTCTACAATTTGGCGAAAGGCAAATTGCTGCCTCAGGAATTTGCCATTGTCGGTGTCTCCCGCGAACAATTTTCTTCCGATGAATTCAGGCAGAGAACCAGCCAGGAAATTCGCCAATACTTAACCGGCGAGGTCGATCCAGCTTCTTGGGATCAATTCGTCAAGCGCCTCTATTACATTCCCGGCGACTTCAAGGATCCAGAACTGTACAAAAAGCTCGGCGAAACTCTGGGCCAAGTGGAAAAAGAGCAAAACACGCATGGAAATTGCCTTTTCTATCTGGCCACTAGCCCCACGTTTTTCCCGATCGTCGTAAAACAACTTGGCGTTGCCAAGCTTACCGAAGAGCAGAACGGCAAATGGAAACGCGTGGTCATCGAAAAGCCATTCGGGCACGATCTCGAGTCGGCTGTCTCGTTGAACCACGAAATTGGACAGGTTCTCCGAGAAGATCAGATTTATCGCATCGATCACTATCTGGGAAAGGAAACGGTCCAGAATATTTTGGCATTTCGTTTCGCCAATGGAATTTTCGAGCCCGTGTGGAATCGGCGCTACGTGGATCACGTACAAGTCACCGTGGCGGAAGAGTTGGGTGTAGAAATGCGCGGGGATTATTACGAAAACGCCGGAGCGCTTCGCGATATGGTGCCCAACCACATCTTTCAGCTCATCACGTTGACGGCGATGGAGCCGCCGATTTCCTTCGAAGCGCAAGCGGTTCACGATGAGCAAACGAAAATTCTGCGTGCCATTCAGCCGCTGAATCCTGAAAGAGTTTTGGACCACGCCGTGCGCGGCCAATATGGCGAAGGCGAGATCGATGGCAAGCGGGTTCCGGGCTATCGATCGGAGGCCAACGTCAACCCGGCGTCGAATACGGAGACGTTTGTGGCCCTGGCTTTGAATATTGATAACTGGCGATGGGCGGGAGTGCCGTTTTATTTGCGCACCGGCAAACGTTTAGCCACGCGTTCCACTGAGATCGTGATCCGCTTCCGGCGTCCGCCCTTTGTGCTTTTCAGAAAAACTTCCGTGGAAAAGATCGCGCCCAACGAACTGGTCATAAATATTCAGCCCAACGAAGGTATTTCGCTCAGCTTTGAGGCCAAAATTCCCGGTCCCATCGTGCGACTGGGGGCCGTGAACATGGATTTTCAGTACTCCGATTATTTTGGCACCAGGCCTTCCACCGGATATGAAACTCTTTTGTACGATTGCATGATGGGCGATCCAACATTATTTCAGCGCGCCGATATGGTGGAGGCTTCCTGGACTATCGTGCAACCAATCCTCGATTTGTGGAAAGCGCTCCCGCCGCGCGATTTTCCGAACTATGCTGCGGGCAGTTGGGGTCCGGAGCAATCGCTGGAACTACTGCGGCGCGAGGGACGCGAATGGCACGATCCGACTAAGAAGTTGACCTCGCTGAAAGAAGCAACGGAAGGGATGTCTGTGCTTGGAACGAAGGCCTGATCGATTAACGCTGTGGTTCACGAACGCGGCAGCACTTTGACATCCGGCTGCGTCCGCTTTCCGAGATGACCAGAACGCTATCCTCGCCTTTTCAAAACACAGCGTTAAGAATAATCGATAAGTATTGCGCGCTGTCTGTCTGGCAGGCTCACCTACGCACGATAGACCACCCTCCGAAAAACCTCGTCGTATGAAAAATCGCCAAGAAGCTCTGCGAGCCATTGAAGGACAGAGCTTCGATGTTTGTGTAATCGGCGGCGGCGCCACCGGTTCCGGCTGCGCTCTGGATGCGCAATTGCGCGGCCTAAAGACCGTGCAACTCGAAGCCCAGGATTTCGCCAGCGGCGCTTCCAGCGCATCCACGAAGATGGTTCACGGAGGTGTACGTTACCTTCAGGATGCCATTCGCAACTTTGATTTCAAGGAGTTCCTCGTACTCAAGGAAGCCCTGCGTGAACGCGTTCACATGCTGCAGAACGCTCCCTTTCTTACGAACGTCAGATCGTTTCTGGTTCCGTGTTTCAGCTTGATGGACGTCGCCTATTTTTCCGTTGGCCTAAGACTTTACGACTGGATTGCAGCTCACGATAATCTTGCGCCGAGTGTTTTTATCTCGCGGGAAGAGACGCATCGGCGCATGCCGGAGCTGGCTTCGAAAGACCTGCGCGGAGCTGTAGTCTATACCGACGGCCAGTTTGACGATGCGCGTTACAACATCACTTTGGTCCAGACTTTTGCTGACGCAGGCGGCGAATCACTGAATTATGCAAGCCTCATGGCATTTGAAAAGGAGTCGAACGGAAGACTAGCTTCCGCAATTGTGGAAGACAAAATCTCGCGCCGGAGTTTCACCGTTCACGCGCGCTGCTTCGTGAATGCCACCGGGCCATACGCCGACAAGATTCGCACCTTAGCCAAGCCAGACTCTCGTCCGCGCATACGATGGAGCAAGGGCGTTCACATAATCCTGCCGCTGGAAGTTCTCGGCAGTAGGGAAGCGCTGCTCATTCCAAAGACCGAAGATGGCCGCGTGCTCTTCGCCGTTCCTTGGCGGGGAAGTTTGCTGGTCGGCACGACAGACGAAGAGGTTCATTCTCTCGACGATGTCCATCTGCAAACAAACGAACTTGACTATCTTTTACGCCATATCAATCGCTACCTCGCCAAGCCGGTAACCGTGGACCAAATCCTCGGCGGCTTCGCTGGCGTTAGGCCGCTGTTAACTTCGGGCCGGGTGAAGAACACCCGAAAGCTGGCGCGAAACCACGAAGTGGAACTCGACCCACAATCCGGCTTGATCAGCATCATGGGCGGCAAATGGACAACCTATCGCACGATGGCGCAGGACGCGATTAACGCCGTACAAAAATATCTCGGCATTCCGGTCTCGAAGTGCCCGACTGTGAACCACCCACTCGTGGGCTCCGCCGGTTTTTCGGCGGATTATTGGCAAACTTTAAAGAAGCTCTACGCATTGCCCGAGAACACCGCGAAGCAATTGGCTGGACGATACGGCAGCTGCGCTTCGGATGTTATGGAACTAATAAAAAAAGACCATTTACCTGCTGGCCTTCTATCCCCTGACACGATGTTGTTGCGCGCAGAAACGCTCTTCGCAATCCGCAACGAAATGGCCATCTCGCTGGAGGACGTGCTGATGCGCAGGCTCGGCATCGGAGCCCGCAACTGGAAAGCATCTCTGAGCGCAGTTGCCAGCGTGGCGGATGTTTTCGCGCACGAGTTCTCATGGACGCCAACAAGAAAACAAGAAGCCCTGACCCAGTACGTTTTGAACATACGAGATTCGATGCAAAAGGCGGGCTTCGCCGAAAGAAGCACACAGCCGCGGGGGCGCAGCTAATTATTTATTGGCGAGGTTGGCGGGAAAAAATTCAGAAAGAATTTAGCCGTCGTCTCATATCTAATGCCGCTGCGCAGATCGAACTGGCGCCTGCTGCAGCCACCGAAGAACGGGCTCCGCTTTCTCCCATAGCGTGTGGTTCAACGCCGACAATGGTCCCTCTTCTTGGTTGTTCGGGCGTTTTTCCGAATTCCCACGGACAGGGCCTATCGGAAGCGGTTCCTTTAGCCAAAAAACGAATGAGGACGTCACGCGCGCAAACCACGGTGAAGCTGAGCTTATTCGCGCGTAAACCAGCGATCTTTTCGAAGCGCCTTGCCGGGACAACCTCTGTCCATAAGATTTCAGCCGGTTCATGCTCGCGCGAATTCGGGCCACCCATGTCGCCCTCCAATTTGCGCCAAGCGCGGACATCGCCGCTGTAGCCTTAGCGAGCAAGTTGGCCATGGCCTCCCTCGCACTAAACCGCGCCTCGCTGATTTCATGATTGGCGATCGCAGCAGGCGTCGGACTCTTCCTGATTCCCGCCGAATTTATCCGCACCGGCGCACTTGCCGCCGCGGAACGCCCGAGATCAGCTATCATTTGTGCTACATCGACAAATCCCCAATTCGCGCTATTTCCGCGCGGAAGGTTTGCCGTTCCAGTTTGCGCAGGTATCGCCGCGACAGATTGTGGTTCCGTCTTTCGCGCAATGTTCGCCACAAAGCCTCGGCTAAACGATTGCGTCGCACCCTTAGCAACTGGAATGCGCGCCCCATCCTCGGTAGCCGCAAGGTTACGTACTTTGATATTCTTCGCGTCCTGATGGCGTTCGCCAGACGACCCCGCAGCCGCCGCAAATGCCACCGGCGGTTTGTTCGAGACAGGCTGCATGGAAATCAAATTTGGACGCGGCACAATGACCTGGGTCGCCTTCGCTGATGTAAGCGGCCTGTCCAAATCAAATTGCAGCTCGCGCGAAGCATCTTCAATCATGCTCGCCGGCACTGGACGTATTCCGCTAGCCATCGCTTTCAGAAGCGCATGTTCGCAGAGCAGGTTGATTACCCGGGGAATTCCGCGCGAATAAAAAAATGCAGCCTCTGCGGCTTCGGGCGAAAAAATCAAATCATCCGAAGCACCAACCATGCGCAAGCGCTGCTGGATGCAATCGCGCGTCTCTTCCTGTGTCAAAGGTGCTGTCCTGCAACGTATACCTACACGCTGTTGAATTTGACGCAATTCCGCGCGTCTGAGCTTGTGCTCGAATTCCGGTTGTCCCGAAAGAATTATCTGGAGCAGTTTGCCCCTTGCCGTTTCCAGATTAAGCAGCAGCCGAATCTCCTCCAGCGTGTGCGATGGAAGGCCTTGCGCCTCGTCTATAATCAACACCGCGGTACGTCCGGTACGGTGAAGTTCCAGAAGCCAGGCGTTCAAGCGCACGAATGCGCTGCGGCCCTGCCCCTCGCCCGGAACGCCAAAATCCGCAAGCATGAATTCGAACAGCTCGCTAATTTCCAGATGAGAATTCACAATCAGAGCTTTGGACATGCCTTCGCGCTGAAGCCACGCAAGCAAAGAATTCAGGAGTGTCGTTTTCCCAGTGCCCACGTCGCCGGTAAGCAGAATCAGACCCTGGCGTGACTGGATCCCCGCGACCATATCGTTGAATGCTTTCTGGGTTTGCCGCGTAAGAAATAAACGCCTGGGATCGGGGCTAACGCTGAAGGGGTTTTCGCGCAGTCCGAAGGATGCCAATAGGGTCCTGTCCATAACGTCCTCAATGCGGGGAGTCGTAGTCTACTCTGAACAAGTGACCTACGGCAAGCCAAACCTATGGGGAGAGCCCACCTGGGCTCTTACACGCTGGTCCAGAGACAAGCCTTACCGCCGCTTAATAGTTCGATGTCTATTCCGCTGTGAACGTTACGATTCTCACTTTTGAAACCGCTCCGCCCGCTTCACCAGCCCACATTTCCAGGCGATAGTCGCCCGGTGGAAAGGTGTCAATGGGAACCTTCAGGGCCAAGGGGATTACCGGATTTCCTTTTTGCTCAAAATTCGCCACTGGAATTCCGCCGGTTGACAGCACTTTCTTTTCCGTCTTCTGATCGATCACTACGTATTCGCATCCAACGGCTGGCGGATTCGCGTCCACCAGATGTGGATCGTAGATCTGCGCGTAAAGCACTACCCGCTCCGTCTTCTTGAAGTGGTTACTGCCCGAAGGCGTCAGTTCCACCCCTTGCACGATCATCGGCAGGCGATCCGCCAACAGGTCCGCATCCAAATCGCTTTGAGTGTCGGAAATACGTCGCATCTGGTTGCTCATCGCTACTCCGCTCAGGCTAAACGTCGTCCCATCATACGGTTCGATCACCAGAGGAACTTCGTACTTCCCGAATTTTTGTCCACCACCGGAAAGCACCACATCCAGTTTGTACTGTCCCGGAGCGATGGAAAATTGGTTCTGATAGCGCATGGGAGCCTGCGTGAACTTTTGCCAATCGTCCTTTTCGTAATCCATAGTGATTTCGTCGCTGAACCGCGAAGCCACCGATCCATCGGTCCGATATGCAATGCCCAGAACGTTCACATCCGCATGATATTTCCCCTTCACCTTTTCGAAATCGATGGTTGAGGAGGGAATTTCCATCGCCAGGTTTATCCGCGCTTCATTCGGTGAAGTATAAAAGAACGGCGCTTGCAGCGAGCCTCCCGACGTCGGTGCCGCGGTCGCCGCGCGAGTCTCAAGATCCTTCACGATCGGCTTTCCAGCCAGCGGGTCGATCGGTTTTCCGTTGCAGTATCCGCTGCGCGCTCTCACGTTTGCCGCGCGGCCTTCCACCTTTACTTTCAGTGTATGACAACTTCCTTCGCCTGAATCACCCGGGACGTAACCCAGCAGGTAGTATTCATTCTGCTCAGCCGCGATTTTCTGGAGTCCCGCGAACAAATCGTTTGTGTTGAGGATTGGAAATCCGCCGGTCCCTTCTGCCAGTTGATAAAGCAGTTGCTGATTTACTGACGCAGACGGCGGGAATGGAGGAACGATAGACCGAGGCTGCGTGTAGTTCGTGTATCCGTAAGTTCCGCCCGCACCCCCTACTCTGCCTCCGCCCCCGGTGCCACCGGTTCCGCCTGTACCACCTTTACCTCCGCCTCCCGTGCCGCCCGTTCCTCCGCCACTACCTGTGCCACCGCCACCGTGTCCACCCCCGCCCCCACCGCCTCCGTGTTGAAAGTATGCTAGTTCACTCGGAGAAGATGGTTGATAAGAGGCCAACTGTAGCCTTGGTCCCGCTGGTTGCAACGCTTCGTTTTGGATTGCGCCGCGATTAGAAGCAAAGTTGGAACCGTCAGACGAATTTCCTGGAATAAAAGACATGGGAGTTGAAATCCCGCGCACGTCGAGGGGGTAAACTGCAACGTTCGCTTTATTGCAAACGTCGATCGTCGCTGTTAATTCCGACTGGCGCTCCGGCGTGATCGCAAACCCGGAAGTAAACAGGATCATGCTCTTTCGTCCTGGAATGCTCGCCAGACTTTGCGCCATATTTCGAATCGCAAGCAGCAGGCTCTGTGCACCAAAATTCATCATGGTTCGATCAAGCATGGCCGAACCAGCGCTCGACGGCCCAGCAGAGGGATCTCCATTAACCCCTGGGCCAATAGTCGAGGTCTCGGCATTCGAGCTCACCGCCGAGGTTCCGATCGTTTCCACAACCTTTTTTAGTCGCGCGGGATCGGCTGTGAAGTTCTGCACGATTCTGATGCTTCCGCCGAATTGCACTACCGCCATCACGCGATTGGGACCCGCGTTCTGATCGATAAATTTTGCAGCCGCAGCGCGCGCCTGAGGCTGATCGCTGAACGCCATGGTCGAGTTGTCGAAGAACAAGACCAGGTAGCGCCTTTGTGCTGAAGCAGGTGCGCTAGGATTCACGCCGAAAGAGAAATTCACAATCGGTTGCTGCTTGTTGTCTTCGTAAACCTTAAAATCCTCAGCTTTCAAATCGTGTACGTAATTGCCTTTTTTGTCCGTGACGACGACGTCCACGCGCACCGCTCGCGTCTCGCTCTTGATTGTCGGTAGTTGCGTAATCGCTTGGTCAGATTGCTGCGCCGTGGAACTTGGCGACGACTGTCGCGCCAACAAGTGTTCGCCGAAGCTTCCCAGCGCCAGAAACGCCAACAGCAGAAATGTGTATAGGGCCAATCGGCGATGCCTCATTGTTGATCCTCCCTGTTACGGTATTTCGATCACGCCATTTCTTGCAGAAAGGTTAGCCGCTTTTGAGTCTCGCATAACCAGGCGCACGATGTATCCGCCCGGTTTCACGTCGAATCCGATCTTCACGGTCATGCCCGTTTCGGTCAGCCGCTGCAGCGTGGTGTCCTTCAGACGCAGTTCCACATTCTTCTGGTTACCGGTAATGAAATTTCCGTTGCGGTCGAACAGCGCTGCAACGAATGATAGATCGTCGAAATTCCTTCCCTGCGATTTTTCGAAACGCACTTGAGATACGTCCACGTGGGTCAATACGGAGAGCTTCGCGTTTACCGCGTCACTCTTGAAATATTGCAGATGCAATTCGATGGGGACGCCGTGCTGTTCCTCCTGCGAAAAAACCGCCTCCTCGAGATCTTGCTTGGCCGTTTCTTCCGGAGTCAGGCCGTGTTTCGGCGCGAAGAATCCCTTACGGGCCTGAACGGTATAACTTCCTTTCTTTGCAATAGTGACTTTGATCGAGTGAAACTGGCCATTAAATTTCAACGCTTCCGGAATAAATGCAAGGAGGTAGGAAACTTCGGGCACCGTGGCAGTCATGCGGAATCCCGCGTCCAGATCGTTGCTGTTGTGAAAATAAAAGCCGCCTGTGCCATTGGATAAATCCATTAACACGTCCGACTGGCGCTCTTCGGCCGTGACCCGGTAGCTCAAGTCCAGCGCCATTGCCGCGGAGTTGGATGGAACCGGAGCAGGACGGCTAACATCTCCAATTGCATCCACAGTGTAGAGCCCGCGTCCATCCAGCGTATTGATGAAAACGTTTGCACGATTGGCTTTATCAATAACTTCTGAAATATCGTATTCGTGATTCGGCGTCAGAAATCCCGGCGAGACCAGGACAATCGTCCGCTGGCCCGGAAGCACTGAGATCCGGCGAACCACCTCGATCAGTCGTCGAACCGCATATTCGGTGTTGGTGTCGCCAGCGTTAAGAAGTTCCATCGCCGTCGAACTAACCAAGGTACGCGCCTGGCTTGCTGCCGCTACGCCGTTGAACCCAGAACAGGCTATCGCGTCGTCCGTTGCCGCCTGCAGTGCTTGATGGTCATTTTTATTCTGAATCAGGTCGGCTTCATAGTAATTCATCGGCGGACATTGGCTGGTGCCCGAGGGATCGTACCCGCCAATGAAATGCGGCATCAACTGCTTCACCATCTCGCGAATCTTGGCGTGGTCATCGGTGAAATCCACTTGCGCTTGCCCTGAAGTAGTAAAAATAGCAATGCGCTCGGTTGGTTGCACCGAGGAATCCAGAAAACGCAGCGCGGCCACACGGGCTTGCATTAAGTCTTCCAACTTGAAATGCACGTCATCAAATAGAAGCGCCACGAATCGAGAGGGCAGCGCAAGGTTTCCGGCCGCGGCTGCATCCGCCTGTTCAGGTGAAGCATTGCTAGCTACACCTCGCACAACCTGTTGCGCAGCGGACGCCGGAGTTTCAACCGAGAAATTCGAGATTGTTTGTGGCCGGCGGTCTTGAAATAATCGGAAATCTTCCTTGGTCAGATCGGTGACCACTTTTCCACTTCCGTCGTGGACTACCACACGCACCGGAACTAAGTTTACGTGCGATTGAAACGGCACGGTCGATTGCGTATCGACTTCAATCGATTCGGAAGGGGACTGAGTTTTCGCCGCAGAACTGGAATTTGGTTCTGGGGCTGACTGTGGTGCGGGGTTCGACGGAGGCGAAGTGGACTGTTGTTGGCTTGTGGTGGGTTCTTGCGACAGAGCCGCGCCTGCAGACGTGAACAGGATCCATAACGCGCAGAGAAATAAAGCGCAACGTCTGACACTTGAGCCCGAGAAACTACGGCCCGCAGCACCACTCATCCGGCACCCCGGTGCGCCGCCCATTTCGTGAGAACCCGCGTGTTCTCGTCTAAATGCGCGATTGGATTGGAGACCGAAGTCTAGCTTGGCTCTACACTGCCGTCAATAACTCAGATGCCATCAGTCTCGCGGACCATCCAGCCAATGGGACTGAGTTCTATTCTCTAACTTTCTCGTATGTCGCAGATACACAGAGCTTTACAGTGGATCTATTTTTTGCAAAGGAGCTCTTGTTGCCCTAAAATTTTAGGTGTGATTGGGCGTCGCAGTGAGATACAATCCGTCACCTATCCGCTAGAAAACATCCACTAGACGAGGTTGAAAATGACGCTGGGAACCAAGATGGAGAAGTATCACGGCGTGCGCTGTCATTTCTGCGGCGAGACGATTCCCGTACCGGCAAGAGTTGCAAACAAGCAAGCATCTCTGAAGCTAAACCCAGTCGTAGATTCCGACGAACATAATTTCCCCTCGTTGAATTTGCGCTGCCGCGTGTGCCAAAAGGAAAATTTCTACAAGATTACTGATGTCTCGGAAGTGGAAGACATCCCTGATCAATCTAAGAGTCAGAAAGGACCAAGTCTGCGCCGGCTTCGTCCGCAAACCAGAATCCTCAAAACAGCAACTGAATAGCGCTTTTGATTTCGTAGCGCCGCCCTTTCGGGCGGCATCTGGGTTTTGCTTTGATGTTTTGCTTTCGGTTCCTTCGCGGCCAGTCGGGGAGCGTCTGAAGTCGTCTATAAAATGTCGCCGCAACTGCTTACTCGGCCCTTGAATTCAACCCCAGCTTTGCAACTGACTCCGCGCGTTTTTGTCCAAAAATCGCGAAATTGCCTTGCGCGGGTTTTTCCTTTCTCCAATCATGATATGTATGGCACTCAAAACATCGCGCCTCCGCTGCTTCGCTACCGGAATGATGGCACTGTTCGCACGTTTTGATTCCCGGCAAAAGAATATCCGAAGTTTCCTGGCTCGTTCTCGCAGCCGTGTGGCACTCCTCGCATTTTAGAAGCCGATGTTTGTCATGGTTAAACACAGCGTGCTGAAACCAGCGGGCGGTAATATTCGATTTTGCAACCACTGGCAGGGGCTGGCTCGCGGGAAAGCTCAACGCATGGCATTGCATGCAGGTTTTTCTCCACAATAGCTGTTCCGACTCGGCCACACGCTCCGTTACCCACTGTTCAGGTGTAAGCACGCGCGGTGAAATAGGAAATGGTCTTTGAGGCAAGTTCGGGTCTGAATTTGTAATGCGCAACTCGGCAGGATGCGTGAAGATGTATTGCCGGAAGCTCATGGCGACAAAGGCGTGCACCGCCGCAGGAGTGTCGTGCGGCGCACTCTCGGCAAAACGCTTGTCGAATTGCAGACCATGGCATCGAATGCAGTGTTGCGCGTACGAGACCGGCGCCATATACGCTCGTTCTGGATTCATGGATGGAGGTTCGAGTTTCTGCGCAACGGACGCAGGTTTCATCTGTTGCGAACCAAACCTCTCCGGTTCACTGGATGCAGCTGGCCGATGGCAATCGCCGCAAGCGAGCTGCACTTGCCCGATAGGACCTGTCAGGTTGGTCTTCAAATGCACTCGGTGATTGAATTTTATCGTGCCGGGATCGACGCTGCCCTTCCGCACCGCTGCGAATTCAGGGTGGCTCGAATCGAATCCATCAATATTTTGTGCGTAATGCGTGGACGAGCCGGCTGCGTGTAAATTTGCGTGGCATTGCGTGCAGCTCGCGTCACTCGTAGCCGCCAGCCGCAGGCTTCCGCGATGTTCGCGATGGCAGGTGGCACAGTTCGGCGTAAATACTTGGTTCGCCTGGTGAATCGGCCCGTCGTGGCAGGTTTTGCAGGCGCCGTCGCTGGTCTGGGAGCTGAAAACGCCGGCTTCCTTCACGTGGCAGGAGCTACATCGTTCGGTGAGCACAGCATGGCTCGCCGACATCTTCCCGCTGCTGTACACCCGGTCATTGCGAGTAATCGCAAACCACCCAAGCCAAATCAGCGCCAATATTGGCAAGCTAATCGACAAAATAAAACGCAATCGCCGGAACGGATGCGAGCGCTTGAAGTAATTCAGGTCGATGCGTTGCGCAAGCTTCTTCGTCGTTAGCTTCGCTCGCCGCACGATCCCTCGCTCCCAGCCCGCACTCTAATAGCGCAGCGCCATAAACGCATGCACGCACCCAAGCAACAGCAACGCAAACGATAGCGGTACATGCAACATCAACCATCCATGCAGCCAATGATGCAGCCGCGTTTGCCGTCGCAACTGCCGTTCTTCCTCGCAGATGTCTTCCAGGCCTTTCACCGCGTCATGCGCCTCGGCAGGCAGCAGAGTTCTCAACTCCACAAAAATCGCGCGCGCGCTACTGGTATCCGCAAGTGCTTCACGTTCTCCGCCATCGTTCTGCAGAAATGGACGCATCTTGCGAAGGTAAAAATTAGAAAGCGCCGAGGCTGCTTCCTGCGTGAGCGCTACTGTCTGCACAGCTACAGCCGTCCGCTTTGTCGCCCCCGCATCGCTTGCGCCGGTGGTTACTGAAATCAACGCATCAGCATCGGCAATCATCCCAGCGCGCACATGATCGATCTGCTCGAAGATAGTTTCTTTCTGCACTTCCGCCGTCATCACATTCGGCATGTAATGCTGCAACGCCGCGCCAAAAAGCCCACTCGCTACCACAATAATCAGCAGAATCATCAATACGCTGGTCAGCGGCCCGCCGAATCGAAATCCTCCATGAAATAAAATCATGGGAAGACTCAGGAGTCCCAGCCAAAGATGCCCGCGCATCCAACTCTGCGCCCGTCCCAATCGCCATACCGGAAGTTTCTTCCGCGCAGCCAGCAATCCCGCAAATACCATGAACGCGGAACCGACAATCCCAAAAGTGAGTCCCACCGCACTGCCGCCGCTAGGCCCAGCAGGGGATCGCGCCGAGTAACAAACATAAACAGCGCTAGCCACGCCCAAGATTACGAGCGAAGCCACCAACCATTTCTGATGCGTACGGTCAATGCGCACTTTGGATTTAGTAATCCACTATGGATTCGTTAGTTCGCTCGGAAATTTCTAACTACCGCGCTTTATCCGCGCCCGCCCCGGGTTTCAACAACCCGGCAAAGAACGTTCGCGGGTCCACGCGGTGAGCCGCGTCGTGCGGACACGCATACACGCAACTAGGCTCGGCATACTCGGTGCACAAATCGCACGAAGTAGCTTTCTGTTTCACCATGGCTTTCTTATGCCCGGGCGACGCAAGATCTTCCACCATCACATGAAACGGATGAATATTTATATTTCCATACGGACAATTCTCCGCGCACAGCCCGCACCCGATGCACCAATCCTCAATAATCACTTCCAGCGAATTGCGTCGCCGAATCGATCCCACCGGACATCCCACCATGCACAAGGGGTCCAGGCACTGCCTGCACGACGTGGCCACCAGATAATGGTCGAACCGCAATCCTTCGCGAACGAGCCGCGTCACTCCATCGTGAGCATCGGCACAAGCTCTCACGCAAGCGTCGCATCGAGTGCAACTCGTCAGGTCGAGCAGCAGCAGGCTCTGCGCTTGCATCAATCCCTGGGTCAGAAAATCATCGAGCGGAACATTCTGCAGCACCGCCAGTCGCGCCCGGTTCATTTCCATGCGCTCTTGTTCCACCACCTCGAGTTTTTCGCGAACCTGCGGAAATTCCGCTAGCATCCGCTTGAAATGATTCGCGCCGATCCGCACCACTTCCACATGATCGAGCGCCGTGCACGTGGCTGTGCGCACATCCTCGCGTAGCAACCCCGTCTCGCCGAAATATTCGCTACGCGAAAGATAGGCCATCACCATTTCTCCGCCCAGATGAGACTGCGTCACTTTCACGAATCCGATGCGGATCAGGTAAAAGGAATCGGCCGACTCGCCTTGACGGCAAATCACCTGTCCCGGCGAATAACGCACTAGCTCCACATTCTCGCGCAGGCTGCTGATGAATTCGTCCGTCAGTTCCGCAAATACCGGCACCGCGCGCAAATGGCTGTCCAAAGCGCGCTGCCGGTACGATTGTTCCAGTTGCGCGCGAAAATTCTTGTTTCGCTGCATGATATCCAAAACGTTCCGCAACATTTCCAGCATGGTGCAGTCGGTCTCCGCGCGCACCGTCGCCGACCGCGGATACAAGCTCATGCAGGTCATCTCGCCAAAAAGATCTCCGGCATTCAATTCCGCCACCGGACTGCCGTATTCCAGATCCACAGGCGCATCGATTGGTATCCAGCGCTTGTAAGTTTCCTCCTCGCGCTCGTCTTGTTGGCGCTGCGCCAGCTTGCTGGAAAGTTTTCCCAGAAATTTCTTCACTACGCCTTTGGTCTTCACGTGCGCCATCGGATTCGAAATCGAGACCCGCGCTTTGCCTTCCAGTATGTAAAAGGCCGTCGATCCGTACTCGCCCTCGCGGCAAATGATTTCTCCGCGCTTGAAGTGCCTGCGCACTACCGCGCCGCGATTCAAACTAAGAAAAGTTCCCGACACGCCCTTAAAAAACGGAAGCTGTTGCAGTTCCTCCACTGGCACAGTTTCAAGATTTGGCCCAACGCCGAGCGCCGTATGCGTGAAAACTTTATTGGTCAGCGCACCGGTCGGGCAGGAAACCATGCACTCCCCGCACGAAACGCAGGATGATTCGCCCATGGCTCGTTGATCGTCAAACGCAATTCCCGCCGCTGTGCCTTTGCCCATGCGCGCCAAAACAAAATGATCGCGAATTTCTCCACACCCGCGAACGCAACGGTCACACAAAATGCAGGAATCAAAATCCACGGCGATGCTAGGAGACGAGCTGTCTTTCGCGCGTCCCGTCTTATGCGGCGCGAACCGTGGACGCGTCACATTTTCCCGCCGCGCCATCGCCTCCAGTTCGCAATCCCCGGAATGCTGTTCGCGCGTGCACGGACTCGGATGATCCGCCATCAGCAATTCAACAAGCGTGCGTCGCGCTCGCTGTACTTTTTCCGAATTCGTGTTCACCACCATGCCCGCTTCCACCGGCCGCACACACGACGCGGCGAAAACGCGCGCCCCCACATCCACCACGCACATGCGGCAGACTCCCACCGGTGTCTCATTTTGCTGGTGGCACAAAGTTGCAATAGGAATGCCCTGCATGCGGGCCGCATCGAAGACGGTCGTCCCCGCGGCGACGGAAATCTTGTTTCCGTCAATCGTCAGTTCCACGAGCCCGCTCGCGCTCGTGCTCATGCGCGCCCCCCAGGCATTGCGGAAGGTTTCCCCTGGCTCTTGCTGCTAGCACAAATTCCAGACGGGCACTTTTGTTGCGTTAGATGCGCGTCTATTTCGCTCCGGAAATGTTTTAGCACCGACGAAATTGGGGCGGGCACTACTTGCCCCAGCCCGCAAATCGAAGTGAGCCGCAAAGCGTCGGAAAGCTCGTCGATCAACCCTAGGTCGCTCGCGGAACCTTCGCCTGCGGCCCATGCCGTCAGCAAATCAACCATTTTTTGCGAGCCTACGCGGCACGGGACGCACTTGCCGCAGGATTCGTTACGGAAAAATCGAGTGGAATTCAGCGCCATGTCCAACATGCATTTGTCTTCCGCGCACACAACTAGCGCGCCCGACCCAAGCATGGATCCCGCATCCGCCAGCGATTTAAAATCCAGCCGCACATCCGCCATCGAAGCCGGCAAATATCCCGAAGAAGGTCCGGAAGGTGCAAAGGCTTTTAACTTTTTCCCGTCAGGCAGCCCGCCCGCAAATTTGAAAATCAATTCAGATACCGGCGTGCCCATCGGCACTTCATAAACGCCTGGCCGCACAACATCCCCGCTTACTCCAATAAATTTCAACCCCGCGCATCCGCCGGTGCCTTGCGCTTTATAAAAATCCACGCCGCGAATCAAAATCGACGGCACATTCGCAAACGTTTCCACGTTATTGATCACCGTCGGCTTGTTCCACAGCCCTTGCTGCACTGGGAATGGCGGTTTATTTCGCGGCTCCGCGCGTTTGCCCTCGAGGGCTTCCAGCAACGCGCTTTCTTCCCCGCAAATGTACCCGCCCGGACTAACAAACGTCTCCAACTCAAAAGTAAATGCGCTGCCCAGAATGTTTGTCCCGATCAGCCCTTGTTCCTGGCATTTTCGAATTTCTTCCCGAAGAATTTCTTCCTGCTCTTCGTACTCGTGCCGTATGTAAAGAATTCCCGTGCGTGCTCCAGTCAGCACACCAGCCAGAATCATTCCTTCGATCACCAAATGCGGAAGGTGCGTGAGGATGAAACGGTCTTTAAACGTCCCCGGCTCGCTCTCGTCCGCATTGCACACCACATATTTCTCAGTCCCCGCCGCTTGCCGCACCAATTGCCATTTCGATTCGGTAGGGAAGCCAGCGCCGCCAAGCCCTCGCAGGCCTGAGGCTTTTAACGTGGCAAACGCCGAATTCCAATCGCGTGATGTAACTACGTTTCTCACCGCGGCATAACGCGCTCCCTCAGCGTTAACATAAGGATCAGAAGCGCATTTAGCGCCGCGTCGCGGGTGCCCAGTGTGCGGCAGTTCACCGCCCGCGAGCGCGCCGCCTACCATCTCCATCACTCGCTCTCGGCTCATGCTGCTATAAATCCGATCGTTGATCGCAACAGCGGGAGCTTCATCGCAACGCCCCAGGCAGGAACCACCGCCCACGCGAACATCCGTTTTTTCCACCTGCGGAAAAACGCTTTCCAAATCCGCGCGCAATTCACAAGCCCCGCGTAAATGGCACGACATGTCCTGGCAAACTCGCACATCCACTTTGGGCGGAGGACTCAGGCGAAAATGCGGATAAAAACTCGCTACGCTGTGCAGGCGCGAAAGCGGCACATCGATTTTGGTTGCCAAACTTCTGAGCTGATCGGCGGGTAGGTAACCGAACTGGCGCTGAATTTCCCTGAGGTCTTCGAAAACCAACGTCACTCTCCCCGTCCGGGAGGAATTCAATCTTCTGGCGGATAGCGTTGCTTCTAAGAGATGGGCTTCGCATGCTTCATATAACAAATCCGCAGAAGCAAGTCCAGAAACGAGGTCGGAACGATTTCCAAGGTTTGAATGTAGCGCCGCGGTCTTCAGCGCGGCAGACTTCCACGGCGCACCGAGTTACCTTGATAGGGTCGCGATGTACAAGTTTACTTTCTAGGCGAACGGATTTTCGTCCGCGCTAGGCCCGTAAATCGACGGCAACGGCACATCCAACAGCCGCAAGTAAACCGACAACTGTCCGCGATGGTGATACCAATGATTCAGCATGACCGACCGAAGCAGTGCCGCCCGCGGGATGCTCATCACCTCTTTGGTCCCCATTTTCAGCCGCCATTGCCCCCTGGCCTTCTCCTCCGTCATTCCTTTTAAGCAATCTTCGGCCGCGCGTACACTTTCATCGTGTGCCGCAAAAATCTCGCCCAGGCTCTTTGGTTCTGCCGCACCGAAGTTTGCCTGCGACGCGTCAAATTCATCGCTCTGCGAAATTTTTGCAATGCCTCCGGGAACCGACGCCGTGTGCAGCGCCAGCTGGCCCAGCGTCATCGACTTTTTGTGTGGCCTCCACGACAATTTGTTTTCCGGCACTCGTTCCAGCACCCGCCTGGTGGTCCCCGCTTCCTGCTCAAGTTCAGCCAACATTGCTTGACACATCGGTATCATTTTTATTCTCCTTTTAATTCGACTTTCTGATTATATTCGCGGTCTGCTCTTCGCCACTGGTTCCTCGTCCAAAGGTTACTGCACGCCGCGCAAACTATGCAACTTCCGGTTCCGCCGTAGAATCGAGAGAGAATTCGAGTGTCAGCGAGACTTGCTTCTCCGATCTGCATTCATGACGCCGTCAGCGGAGATTCTGCGGTCAAACGAATGATCAGCGGCTGTGATCGCCCCAGCGCACGATGGTGGCGTCGGGGCCGACGGCCCAGGCGGCGCCATCGAGGACGGCGATGGCATTCAGGTTGACGTCGCCGGTTCGCATCCAGTGTGCGCCTTGGTCCGTGCTCACGTCTTCGCCGCCCGCGCCGACGGTCAGAAGCGTGTTGTGATCGAGGAACGCGACTCCTGAGCGGAATCCTCCTGGTGGTCTCGCGGCGAGATTCCAAGTCGCGCCCGCGTCGAGTGAGTAGGCCACCGTGCGTTCAGGGCCGGCGTCATCCTTGGAATCCCCGCCGACGACAACAAGCGTGTTTCCCAAGCGAGCGATCGAGAACGCTCCCCACGACGGATTGCCTTTTGCGATCGGCGTGTCGGTGACCGTCCAGGTGCGGCCGAGATCGGCTGAATGAAACAGTCGCGCAGCGCCGTGGCCTGTGACGAAGTAGATTTCGCGTTTGTCGTAGATGGCGAGGCAGGAACCGCTCGCTGCGAAGGCTCTTTCCTCGGGAAGGGCTGGCGGCATCGTGTCGCCGGGGAGTTCTTTCCAGTGCTCGCCATCGGCCGTGCTGATGAGGACGAATTTTCCGTCGACCGGATCGCTGAGCGCGAAACATTCCTTTTCGGAGATGCAGACAAGCGCGTCGAGGGAAAACTGTGGGCGTGAGCCAGAAAATTGGAGCTTCCACGCTTCGCCGCCGTAGCGCGTCTTGTAGATGCGTGACAATTTTCCCGGGCCGGTGGACATCACGTAGGCGATCTTCTCATCGAAGGCTTGGACTCCGCGGAGATCTAGCACCCGGTCGCCATTGACGAGGAGGCGTGTGTAGTGCTGGCCCCCGTCATCTGATCTAAGCACGCGGCTATCTGAACCCGCAGCCCAGATGACCGCGGCGGGGTGGCGCTCTGGATTGCGGGCGTGAGTGGCGGAAACGGCGTGAAGATTTGCATTCCAGCGGCTTGCCTCGATGGAACTGGTCTCGATCTTCCAGGATTGCGCGGCGGCGGGGAAGGCAAAAAGAATTGTTAGAAAAAGGATTCGCACGGGCGAGCATTCTAGCAAAATCCTAAGGACCAGGATAAATATTAAGCTTGCTTGACTTAGTGGATCCTCTCCGTAGGAAGGGGGGATCCATTCGAGGTGATTATGAGTTCGCGTTGGGTGCGGGCTCCATCCAGACAACGTTTTGCAGCTTTCTCCTTTTTCCTCCGAGTTTTTGCCTTTTTTCCTCGACTCTGCAGCTAGGCCGGCCCGACCCTATCTAAACAGGAACATTAGAATCCGTTGACTTCAGACTTGCGGTACACTGCTCTCAATTGGAGGACCAAATGTCAACCGCCCCGAAACTGATTACTCCCAAGAACGGTGAGCATGTTTCAACTATTCAACAAGAAGGCGTTTTTGAAGTTGTTTTTGTCAACTCACTCATGCAGACGGCGAATATTCGCTTGGTAGACGGCAGCGGTCCTGTCGTGCCGAATGTGCCGTGGACTACATTAAAGAAGCTCTAGCCAAGAACTGAGCCGTCCGTGCTCGCGATCATCTTATAAAGCGGACGCTCGTGACTTGCGCAGCGACAACGGCGAACTGTTCAGCACCGATGCCGAAGCCGCTTTCTATTTTTCAGTCGGCGCTGATGGCTCAAGTGATTTCCGCGATTTTGCGCTCCTGGTCCCTGGCTCCCACGCTTTGCGCAACTCCAAGCCTGGTGACGGCCAACCGTAGATCTCCTAATGCGTTAAAGTTTGTCTTCGCCAAATGTTGATTAATTGGGTCTAGAAGGTGAGTCTCGAGTGAACTAGTCCGGGATGTTCCCGGCCACACGAAGTGGTGATCTCCATCACGCCATGTCCGGTATCGAGCGGTCCCGTGTACGAACCGAATTCTGGCTCCATCCTCCCGAGCCTATTCACCAAAGCCCACTCGAGTCTAGGGGCCGACATTTTTATGCAATCAAGTTGCGACTTGGTAGCAAACCTGTCCGGCAAGCGCGTTAATCACGACTTAGGAAGAAGGTGCAAAGACCGGTCGGTTAGACGCGCTTGTTGGCGGCGAAGCGGAGGCGGACGTAATCGGCGGTCCACTTGCCTTCGGCGTCGCAGAGTTCTGGGCGCAAGGCTTCTCGGACTTCAGCGATATAGGAGGGTCGTTCGGCGGGCGGCAAGGTTGAAGTGAAACTCTCAGAGAAGGTCTCCAGCCAGCCGCTGATATCACCTGGGAGCGGAGTTGGGCGAGGGATCAGGGCGATATAGCTCACGACGAATCCGCCGCGCGTCAGGAGCTGTGAATAGTCTTTGACGGTAGGAAAATACCAAGGGTTTGCGGCTTCCCCATTGATGCTGCGGCGATTGAGGGCTTCCACTAACGCCTTCCTGATCTTGGCCACGCAACCGTGGCCGCCGAATTCGGCGACGAAACGTCCGTGCGGCTTGAGTGCACGGTGCACTCCGACGACAACCTTGTCGGGATCGCTCATCCAGTGCAGCGCCGCGTTGCTGAACACGGCGTCGAATTCGCTATCGAAATCAAGAGCTTCTCCGTTCATCACACGGACGTCCAGGCCGAGTTTTCGTGCGGCTTCGATTTGCGGTGCGCTGGCGTCGACACCGATGACATGGCACCCCAGGGAGGCCAGCTTCGCAGTAAGCACGCCGTCGCCGCAGCCAAGGTCCAAGATACGCTCGCCAGCGCGCGGCGCGAGCAGATCAACCACCGGCGCGCCGAGGTCGGCGACGAAGCGGGCGTGGCGAGCGTAACGTTCAGGATCCCAGGTTTGCGAGTGTGCCATTTTGGATTGCCTCGCCGTGTCGCAAAAGCTTATCAGCCTTTTTTGTTTTCGGCGCTTGGTAATTCGGGCTTCTCGAGCGTGACTCTCGATTTGTCTGAATGAATAAGTCAGGGTGAGCGCTTGGTAGAAAAAGCGGAGCTCAGCGCGAGCGCTGACTCAGAATCAAACCAAGGAGGCTCCCCATAACCGGATAAGTCAAATCCGACTTTACCGGTAATTCGTTTATCGTAACTTAGTCACACCATCGCAAGTTGATGTCGTTGACTTCGATCAAACCCAATAGTATAAAAACTCGGTTTCTTGATTTTTTCGCTGATTCCGCGGCGCATGTCCCCTGCCAAACGGAAAATGACAACGAGACTCGAGGCCGCTCACTCGCGCACCCGGAATAGTTCAGTTCTTCTTGCAATATTCATTATTTTTGCGCTGGTCCCGTTCAAAGTATCCGCGCAAAGCGGCCCTACGTTTTCGCTCGCTTCCGCAAAACCAGACGAGGCAGTCGGCAAATACACCGGCCCGGGCTCCTGCGCATCCACCACTTGCCACGGAAGCATCGTTCCGCGCACCGATAATCGCGTTCTGCAGAACGAATACAGCATTTGGATCGTCAAAGACAAACATTCGAAAGCCTACGACGCTCTCACCTCACCGATTGGCGAGCGCATGGCGAAAATTCTCACTCTCGGCAGCGCCGAAACGGCCCCGAAATGCCTAGCATGTCATGCGCTCGATGTACCTCAGAGCCAACGCGGCCGCACTTTCGAATTAAGCGAAGGTGTCAGTTGCGAAAGCTGCCACGGACCAGCCGCTGGATGGTTAGGCCCCCACACGGAGCGCGATTGGACGCACCAAAAATCCCTGGCCCTGGGAATGTACGACACGCGCGACCTAACCAGACGTACAGAAAAATGTTTAAGTTGTCATCTTGGTAACGACGAAAAGTCTGTCGATCACGAAATGATCGCTGCCGGCCATCCCGATCTTTTTTTCGAACTGGATACTTTTTCAGACGTAATGCCGCGTCACTGGAAAGTCCCTGGTGAGCCCGGCGAAGCTCCCGGCACAGATCCTTGGTACAACGTCCGCGAGCTCACCACCGGCCAGGCCGTCCAGCTTAGGCAATCTCTTCTACGTCTCGCCTCTCGCTCGCATGGAAAAGTTTGGCCGGAATATTCTGAACTGCAATGTTACGCCTGCCATCACAGCCTCACCCCTCCCGAAAAAAGTTGGCGTCAGGCGCGCGGTTACCCAGGACGCCGGCCCGGAAATCCGCCATGGAATCCGTCGCGCTATACAGTTTTCCACCATGTGATTCAGCAGCTGGATGGAGAGAACGCCGAGAAACTCGACACCGAGTTAACCCGCCTCGCGCAACTGATGAGCCAACTGAATCCCGACCGCGATGCTGTCGCAGCTTCGGCTACGAATTCAGCGCATCTAGCAGATGAGTTGACCTCCAAAATCAACTCCACGGTTTACGATCCCGCGACCACTCTGCATCTGTTGCAAAAAATCTCAGCGGACGCAGAGAATATCTCCGCTCAGGGAGAACATTCTGCAGCGCAAGCAGCCATGGCTATTCAATCTCTGTTTCTGGCCTACGACCAAAATGAGAAATTGCAAAATTCCGCTCAATTGCGCGAGGCAATCAAAGGCTTGTTTCAGGAGTTGCAAAATCCGTCCGCTTACGATCCTGCCCGCTTCGTCAGTCAGATGAAGCAAGTGAACGTTCTGCTGCGCTGATCTTCGATGCCCAAAAAATCCAGCCCGAATTCACGCGAGCACAAACGCCTCGAAGATTTCGATCTGGGTGGAGTGCCTCGCTGGCGGCGCTGGGGTCCTTACGTCAGCGAACGCGCCTGGGGGACCGTCCGCGAAGACTACAGTGCCGACGGCGATCCTTGGAATTTTTTGCCCCACGATTTGGCTCGCAGCAAAGCCTATCGTTGGGGTGAGGATGGAATTGCCGGCATCTGCGATCGTTATCAGCTTCTTGTTTTTGCGCTGGCCTTTTGGAATGGACGCGACCCCATTCTGAAAGAGCGCATGTTCGGACTCACTTCCCCTGAAGGCAACCACGGCGAAGATGTAAAAGAATATTATTTTTATCTCGACAACACGCCCACGCACAGTTACATGCGCATGCTTTACAAATATCCGCAGAATGAATTTCCTTACAGCGAATTAGTGGAAGAAAACCGCCGCCGCAGCGGAAAAGATCCCGAGTTTGAGCTGCTCGATACCGGCATTTTTGACGAGAACCGCTATTTCGATATTTTCGTTGAATATGCAAAAAACGGTTCCCAAGACATCTGCATTCGCATCGAAACATTCAATCGCGGCCCGGAAGATGCGGTTTTGCATATCCTTCCGCACCTGTGGTTTCGAAACACCTGGTCCTGGGGTGCGGGGAAAGGAATCGAACCCGTAATTCGACTAGGCCCAGCGCAAGATGATTTGGCGGTCCTCGAAGCGGACTGCACCGCCACCAAGCCGCTCCAGAATCTGCAAATTGATTATCGTTTGGGTTTGATGCGCCTTTACGGCCCTGCTCCAAACGAAGTACTTTTCACCAACAACGAAACAAATGCCGAACGCGTTTTCGGTCCTGATCACGCCAGTCAGACCAAATATGTAAAAGACGCTTTCCACCGCCATCTAATCAATGGCCAAGACTGCGTTAATCCCGTGAAGATAGGTACGAAGGCCTGTTTTCAGTACAAGCTGAAGATTCCCGCAGGCAAATCGGTCGTTCTGCCTTTGCGTTTCAGGGACAAAAAGTTGGCAAGCGGTAAATCTTTCTTCGTCCAAGTTGACAAGGTCATTAAAGAAAGAAGGGAAGAAGCCGACGAGTTTTACTCCGCAATTTACCCTCAGGCCGCAACACCCGAAGAATGCATGATTCAACGGCGAGCTCTGTCGGGAATGCTCTGGAATAAACAAGTTTATTTCTTCGACGTTGCTCTCTGGCTCGACGGCGATAATCCAAATTCTCCTCCGCCTGCTTCTCGCAAAGAGATTCGCAACATGCACTGGCGCCACTTGAATTCCATGCGCGTGATGTTAATGCCGGACAAATGGGAATACCCCTGGTTTGCATCCTGGGACTTGGCGTTTCATTGCGTCACGCTGGCACTGGTTGACATCGGCGAAGCCAAAGAAAATTTGTGGATGCTTTTGTTTGAACAGTTTCAGCATCCCAATGGCCAGATCCCGGCGTACGAATGGGAGTTCTCTGATCTAAACCCGCCGGTGCAAGCTTGGGCCTGCTGGCGCATTTACCAGATGGAAAAAGAGCGCAGCGGCGTCGCGGATCAGGAATTCCTCGAAAAATGCTTCCACAAGCTGCTCATCAATTTCGCCTGGTGGGTGAATAAAGTGGATAGTCAGGGCTTGAACGTCTTCGAAGGCGGCTTCTTGGGTCTGGATAACATCACGGTCGTTGACCGCAGCCAGAAACTCCCCGCCGGTGCCGTTTTGGAACAGTCCGACGCCACAGGCTGGATGGGCTTCTTCTGCCTGCACATGATGCGCATCGCCCTCGAGTTAGCCGTGGAACGCCCTGTATATGAAGGACTTGCGACAAAGTTCTTCGAACATTTTATTGGCATCGGGGCTGCCATGAAGAAAATGGGCGGCCGCGATTTCCAGCTTTGGGACGAAAAAGAGGGCTTCTTCTACGACGTCCTGCGCTTCTCCAGCGGCGAATTCCACAAATTCCGCGTGCGCTCCCTGGTGGGCCTCATTCCCATGCTCGGCGTCGAAATTATCCGCGAAGATGAGTCAACTTACTTGACCAACTTCATGCAGAATTTACGATGGTTCATCAACAACCGCCCCGACCTGGTCGGCCACGCGTGCCACACGGAAACCCGTAACGGCGTGCGTTGCCACGTGCTCTCCATCGTGGATAGTGCCCAATTAACACGCATTTTGGCTCGTCTTTTCGACCCCGAAGAATTCCTTTCGCCGAACGGAATCCGCAGCCTTTCGAAATTTCATGAACAAACTCCGTTTGCTTTTGCGAACAACGAAGTGCGGTACACCCCGGGAGACGCGGACGTCAAGATTAAGGGTGGAAATTCGAACTGGCGCGGGCCGGTTTGGTTTCCTACGTCGTATCTGATACTGGAATCTTTGGTCAAGTTTGCTGACGCTTTTGGCGACGCGGAGTTCATGGAGCAGGGAGGCGCAAAAATTCGTGACATGGCCGGGGAAATTGCTAATCGTATGATTGGGATTTTTCGACGTAATGGCGATGGCCGGCGTCCTGTGTTTGGCGAGGCGCGGAAATTTCAGGAGGACCCGCACTGGCGAGATTGTTTGCCATTTCATGAATTCTTTCACGGCGATACGGGCGCTGGTTTGGGGGCGAGTCATCAGACAGGCTGGACAGGCCTCGTTGCAAACATGATTGATGAATGGCGGCGCAAAGGTCCGGTAAAGTGAACCGAGGAAAGTCGGCCGATCTTCTGCGGCAATCATCGAGCGCGCGGCACCGTTACCAAACATAATTGATGAGTGGCGGGAAACACTGAACTTCGAAGAGCCGCCGTAGATAGCCCGGATTTTTGATTACCAAGATAAACAATGGATCGCTCCATGCCTAAACACAGTGCCGGAGAATTCCTGCGACGCTCGCGGTGATTCCATTCTTCGAGATAGTACGGGAGAATGCCTCGCCGCAAACTTCGAAGATTGATGCAGTGATTGGGTTACTGCGTGGGGTTTCGCGGGAAACTTAGATAGGGAAGGCGCACACCGTCGATGATTATTTGGTCTGCGCGAATGGATGCCGGGGCTTCGAATCCCACGGCGCCGCCGGCGGTAACGAAATCGTCTTGATCTACACCGTCCCCACTCACGCCTAATCCGCCCGCCAGCACTCCGTTGATGTAAAGCGGTTCAGAACCAGGGAAGAATACGATCCCGCTTTGATTGGCTTTGGGCCAACTCGAGCTGGGAATTTGGAATCCTTGCGTGCACGGGTTGGCCACGTCTTGGGTGTACAGATTGAAAAACGGGCCTGCGGAGGAGGCATCAATTCCCGGCGGAAAAAATGGCTGCGCGCCGAAACCAATGGTGCGATTTGTAACCGCGGTGCCGATGGGCACTTGGTTTAAATCTTGCGGCATTCTCGAACTGCTGCTGAAATAAATTACGTTGCGCGCTTTGGTAGCGGCGACGTCGATGCTGAACACGGTAGCGTCCGGCATTCGATAAAGACCGATCAGGGTGCCATCGAGATCGCTGACCGCGATCACCATTCTTGCACTGGAGCCGAGCGGCAAACGGATTTGGGCGCGAGTTTGGTTCGCGGTAGCTACGGCGGCCTTGATAATTTGCGTCACTTGCATGACAGTCAAACCACCCAGCGGTCCATTCGTGGTGGCGATTAAATTCTGGTCGGGCGGAGCGCCGGGGCTGGCCACCGGCCCGACCGAAAAATTAGCAGCATTCAATGTTCCAGGTGAAGTGGCGTCAGCAGGGAGCGTTGTTTGATTTACAAACGGCAGCGTAATCCCGTTGATGGTGACCACGCCAGGCGAAGGGAACTGCGGGAATCCTACTTCATCTGTCATTGCGCTGGGGCCGCCGGCAGCAATCATTCCTGCGGCTGCGAACGCGACATATTCCGCAACGTCAGTTGGCACACCTGTGACGCCGATTCCTCCCACCTCCTGCGAAGCTTTGAATATCGGGACGCCTCCGGGATTTACTGCAGCTTGTTGCGAATCGTTTACATCGGCTTTGCCGGTGGCAATTCCTAGTCCAGGGCTGGTGCCGGAAATTGTGGTTGCCGGCGGGACCGTGGCAGAAAGACCAGCGGCCAAAGTGCAACCGCGATTGGTATTTTCGATGCCATAGAGCGCGCCATTGGAAGTGTTCATCACTTCCGGTGGGAAATGCGTGCCGCTAATGAAACGGACGGTACGTGAGGAAAGCGGAGCTTGATTATTGCTGAAAAACGCTCCTGTGCGAGCCAAGGAAACGGCGAGATCGTCTGACGGAACCATTTGACTAAAATTTCCCTGAACCAATGCAGGAGCAGAGGGCTGTTTGTACACCGCCAGAATGCGGCCAAGTCGGTCCACGACCGCGATGACCATGGTGTCTGAATTAACGGCTTCTGCAGCCGCTTGCACTACGGCCGAAACATCGCTCTGCGTTAGCGTCTCGGCGGGAGGCGGCGGAGGAGAGCTGAGGGTCGAGCTATTGCTGCCTCCACAAGCGCAAAGGCTGGCGGAAAATAAAATGATGCTGATCAAGGTACAGGGCATAGAGACGCGTTTTAAATCGCGATGAGAGCATGCCCGCATGCGTGGCGCTATTCCTACCACAGCTTCGAGCGGCACTCAACACGGTGTTTCGCAGCTCGAACGACAAGGATTTAGAAACTACCGACAATTTCGCGGCTGAAATATCTTGCCCCGTCTGAAACACTTGTGATAGCAAGAGCCGACCAGACTTACGCTAAGAAAAATTCTCTTATCACGCCTAAGGAACATTAGGGTGCGTCGGGCATTCCACGCGCTTTTGCGAAAATCTCCGCTATATCTGGTCGTGTATCTATCAACATTTGGCCTGTGCTTGTGCGCAGGAGCACGCGCTGCGGACTTGGCGTGGTATCAGCAAGATGCGCCGCAACAACAGATTCCCGGGCAGACGGCGCAGAAAAAAGGCGCGATACAAGGGATTCTCCGCGATGGGACCATGAATCCTGTTATCGGCGCGACCGTGTTATTGCGCAACCAAGCGAGCGGGTTTGAGCTGAAGAAAAGTAGCGACGTCCAAGGTGTGTTTCGGTTCATCGATTTAATGCCCGGCTGGTATGAGTTGGAGATCGAAGGGGACGGTTACCAGAAGTTTGTAGAACACGACGTACAAGTGAATGCGGGCGACGCGCTGGTTCGAGAAATTACGCTAACGGCTGCGCCGTCGACGGCTGTATCTTCTCCATCAGATCTTCCGCAGTTGCCGCCGCGAGTTGCTTCCAATAATCCTGAGACGCTAGAGGCTCCGCCCTCCATTCGTTACCCCGAGGCGAGACAGAGTCTCGAACTTACGGCCGGTTCGGAAATGGCTGGGCCGGTCGCCCCGCCGCAAGCAACGCCCGTTTTCAGCGCGGAGCCAGATCGCTGGCTGCTGACCATGCCGGAGTGGAACCGTTACGGAACGGGCGGCGAGCACCCTTATGTGAAGGGAAAGTTTTGGGATCCGTTCAATACCAACAAGCTGAAAGGCGATGTGCCAATCTTTGGGCAACAGACATTTTTTAACTTCACGGCTATCAGCGACACATTTTTCGACGCACGCCGGTTGCCTACGCCCACAGGAGTAAGCACGGCGCAGCCCGGAACTACCGGGTTTTTCGGAAGAGGAAATCAAGCTTTTGTGGACCAAGTGTTTTTGTTTTCCTTTGAACTATTTCATGGAGACACTTCGTTCCGTCCGGTAGATTGGCGAATCCGTATCACCCCGGCGATCAGCCTGAATTATCTGGACGTTCAGGAATTGGGCATCGTGAATGTGGACGTGCGCAAAGGGACCACGCGTCTGGATTCTCACATCGGACTGCAAGAGGCGTTTGCGGAAGTGAGGCTTCGTGACCCAGGCCCCAATTTTGATTTTATTTCGGTGCGGGCAGGCATTCAGGGATTCAACAGTGATTTTCGCGGCTTTCTTTTTGTGGAAGAACAGCCGGGGATACGCATATTCGGGAATTTGGAGTCGAATCGCTGGCAATACAACCTTGCTTATTTCAATTTCCTGGAGAAAAACACAAATAGCGGTTTGAATTCCATGGCGCTGCGGAACCAGCAGGTGATGATAGGGAATGTCTATCGCCAGGATTTCTTGTTTCAGGGATACACGGCGCAGTTCAGCGTTCACTACAATAAAGACGACGCCACCATCCATTACGACGACAACGGCTTTTTGGTGCGGCCCGCACCGATTGGCGCGGTTTTCTCGCAAGGCATTCTGCACCCACACAGCATTCACGCCGCGTATTTAGGATGGACCGGCGACGGCCACATCGGTCCGATTAATCTGACACACGCTTTCTACCAGGCGCTGGGGAACGACAGTTTTAATGGAATCGCCGGACGCGCGATGACGATCAATGCGCAAATGGCCGCGCTGGAGCTTTCTGTAGACAAGGACTGGATACGATTCAAGGGGTCGGCATTTTATTCTTCCGGATCGGCTCACCCGGAAAGCGGGCGCGCGCGCGGATTCGATTCTATCGATGATTTTCCGGAGTTCGCAGGCGGGATTTTTAGCTTGTGGAATCGAGAGAGCATCCGGCTGACAGGCACCGGTGTTGCGCTCAACTCCGGCAACAGCCTGATTCCGGATTTGCGGTCGAACAAGGATGAAGGGCAATCGAATTTTGTGAATCCCGGGATTTTTCTGGTCAACGCGGGCGCTGATTTTGATGTGACGCCGAAACTCCGAGGATTTGTGAACGTAAATTATTTGCGCTTCATGGACACCGAGCCGTTGGAACTGGTGCTTTTCGATTCGCCCATCCACCACGCGATTGGGACTGATTCGAGCGTTGGCATTCGATACCGGCCACCGCTCACAGAGAATATTTCTATTACGGCGGGCGCTGCGACGCTCATCCCGGGGCAAGGTTTGCGCGATATTTACACTGGGAAAACACTATTTTCGTTTTTCGCGGATATTCGATTTCAATTCTGAAATTGGGTAGAGTTATCGGAGCTTTTTTATGGTGTGGCTGGCCGTCGGGAAAAAGTGGCGGGGACGCGTCTTCAGGAAGCGTGTAGCTGTTTGCTCGCTTTGTATTGCTTCAGCGCTTTTCGCCCGGCTAATCGCAGGCATGAATGCGCATTCCCAAACGCAACAGAACAGTTTGATCAGGCAGACGCAGGCCGAAGTCGATCGCAAAAATGCGGGTTGCGTGAGTTGCCATATGAGCACAGACGAGCCGACCATGCATCCGA
This sequence comes from uncultured Acidobacteriota bacterium, assembly GCA_963714785.1. Classification (GTDB taxonomy): domain Bacteria; phylum Acidobacteriota; class Terriglobia; order Acidiferrales; family UBA7541; genus Palsa-295. The sequence goes on along the minus strand of CAVQQE010000006.1, from coordinate 36,323 downwards.
CGAGGACGGTTCGTTTGGCTTGCACCGATTGTCACGGTGGCGACTCGAGCGTGAGTCTAGCTGCCGGTACCGCGCAAAATTCGCCGGTCTATGAAGAAACAAAGAAGAGAGCACATCCTCAGCCACGGGAAGCTGAACTTGTCGATCGTTCGGCGAACCAAGTACGCCCTTACACAGAATGGCTGCGCGAAAGGTCCGCGTATGTTCGCTTTGTGAATCCGGGAGATTTGCGCGTTGCGGCGCAAACGTGCGGCACGGCGGGATGCCACGCATCGGAAGTTCTGAAAGTGAAAACCAGCATGATGACGCATGGCGCGATGTTGTGGGGAGCTGCGCTTTACAACAACGGTTCCGTGCCCTTTAAGAACACCATGTTCGGCGAAAGCTATTCGGCGGATGGACTGCCGCAAACAATTCGTGCGCTGCCTGCTCCGACGGCAGAACAGACTCGCTTAAAAGGCGAGCTCCCGATCCTGACGCCTTTGGACCGTTGGGAAACTTCGCAGCCGGGAAATGTGTTGCGTGTCTTCGAACGCGGCGGCGAGAAAAAGGGCGAAATCGGAAATCCGAACCGCGAAGAAGAGTCCGGACGTCCCGACGACAAATTGGGGGAGCGCGGTTTCGGAACGCTGCTGCGCACGGATCCGGTTTTTCTGGGGCTGCAGAAAACGCGCCTTCTGGATCCGCTTCTATCGTTCCCGGGAACGAACGATCAACCTGGAGATTATCGCGGCAGCGGCTGCACGGCGTGCCATGTAGTTTACGCCAACGACCGGTCGCCGGAGCACTCTGGAAATTATGCGCGCTATGGAAATCTGGGAGAAAGCGCGTCTTCCGACACGACAATTCCGAGAAATGAATCGGGGCATCCGATACGGCATACGTTTACGAGATCGATTCCGTCGAGCCAATGCATGATTTGCCATGTGCATCCAGGAACGAACATGGAGACGACTTTTTTTGGATACACCTGGTGGGACAACGAAGCCGACGGCGAGGTCATGTATCCGCAAAAGCAGCGGAATCCCACGGAGGAACAAAAATATGAGGTGGCGCTGCGAAATCCTGAAGGCGCGGCGGCCAAGGGGTTGTGGTCTGACCCAAAGTTCTTGGAACACGTGGGAGACGCGGATTTTAATAAGCCGCTGAAGCAATCGCAATTTGCGGATTTTCACAGCCACGGATGGATTTTTCGAGCGGTGTACAAGCGCGATCGAAAAGGCAATCTGTTGGACGGCGAGAATAAAATCGTCGTGGCGGATGATCCGGAGAAATTTGGGAAGGCAGTGCACTTGGCGGACATCCATCTGGAGAAAGGAATGCATTGCGTGGATTGCCACTTCGAGCAGGACGATCACGGGACCGGAAAACTTTATGCCGAACCCCGCGCGGCAGTGGAACTGGACTGCACGGATTGCCATGGCACGGTGGAGAAGCGCGCGACACTGATTTCCTCAGGGGTCGCAGCGCCGACTGGCGGATCACATCTCGATGCGCTGCGAACGCCGTGGAACAATCGGCGGTTTGAATGGATTGGCGGAAAGCTTTATCAACGGTCGATGCTGGAAGCCGGCAAGGAATGGGAAGTTGTGCAGGTACTGGACACCATCACTCCGGGAAATCCTCACTACAGCGAAAAATCGCGTTGGGCCAAGACCATACGAGTTGACGGCAAGAGTTGGGGCGAGGTACCCAGCGGCGCGTCGCAGCTTGCGCACGCGAACAGCCGCATGACTTGCTACGCGTGCCACACATCGTGGACGCCGAATTGTTTTGGCTGCCATTTATCGATGACGGCGAACCAGAAAAAGCCAATGCTGCACAACGAAGGGCTTACTACGCGAAATTATACGGCGTATGACTTTCAAGTTTTGCGCGATGACGGCTTCATGCTCGGAATTGATGGTACGGTGACGGGGCATCGCGTGGCGCCGGCGCGTTCTTCGTGCGCGATTTTGGTGAGCTCGCAAAATCAGAATCGCGAGTGGCTTTATTACATGCAGCAGACGGTATCCGCCGAAGGGTTCAGCGGGACTGCGTTCAGCACGTTCGTTCCACATACGGTGCGAGCGAAGGAAACGAAAGCTTGCGACGACTGCCACCTGTCCGAGCGCAATGACAACAACGCGTGGATGGCACAAGTGCTTCTGCAGGGAACGAATCTTTTGAATTTCATGGGGCGCTATATTTATGTGGCGGATGGCGCGAAAGGCTTTGATGCGGTTGCGGTGGCGGAGCACGACGAGCCGCCCGCGATTATCGGCAGCTATTTACAGCGACTCGCATATCCGGACAATTATCGCGAGCATGTTGCGAGAGACCGCCAGCTGAACGAAGGCTATCACCATTTGGGAAACGTGCTGGACGTGCAACTGCGCGGTGAATATCTGTATGCGGCGTTGGGCAAGGGCGGCTTTCGCGCGTATGACGTAGCGAATATCGACAACAAAGGATTCTCTGAACGTACTGTAACCGCGCCGGTTTCGCCACTGGGGCAACAACTTTACGTGAAAACAAAATACGCCATGGCGGTGGCGAGCCCGTCAACATTGGCGATCGATCCGGCGCGAACGCACAAAGCGGAAAACGAAGAGCAGGCGATTCATCCGATGTACGCGTACTTGTATGTTGCGGACAAATATGAAGGGCTGGTGGTCATCGGAGATTCGAATCCGAATAGCAAAACGCCAGGAGTGAGCACGCTGCTGGATGGGGATCCGCGAAATAATTTCCTGAAACGTGCGCTGGCGTTTAATCCGGATGGAGTTTTGAATGGGGCGCGGCGGATTGTGATCGCCGGAACATATGCTTACATTTTGTGCGAGCGCGGATTGGTTGTGGTGGATCTCGACAAGCCTCTGCAGCCGCGAGTGGCAGCCGTGGTGGGCGCGCCGGAGTTGGATGATCCGCGCGGAATTGCGGTTCAGTTTCGCTATGCTTTCGTGGTGGACCGCGGCGGGTTGAAGGTTCTCGACGTCACGAATTTAGAGCAGCCGCGCGTTGTGACGAATGCGGCAGTAGCGTTGGAAGATGCGCGCAACATTTATGTCGCACGAACTTACGCGTACCTGGCTGTGGGCAAGCAGGGAATTGCGATTGTGGATGTGGAGCGGCCGGAGCAGCCCAGGCTCGATCAGATGTTTTCTGCGGGCGGAAAACTGAATGATGTGCGCGACATTAAAATAGGAATGGTAGACGCGAGCGCGTTTGCGTTTGTGGCAGACGGCGCAAATGGGCTGCGCGTACTGCAAATATTGTCGCCGGAGGACTCGCCGAACGCTTATGGATTCAGCCCGCGACCAACTCCGAAACTGATTGCTACCTATCGCACGGCGGGACCGGCGCTGGCAATTTCGAAGGGCACCGATCGCGACCGGGCTGTTGATGAAAGCGGGAATCAACTCGCGGTGTTTGGAAGACGTGGGGCGCGGCCGCTGAACCGCGAGGAAGCGTCGAGACTTTATTTGCGCGATGGGAAGACCTACACCGTTCCGGCTGAGCCGCCGAAATTACAAAACCAACCTTGAGTCACTTCAGGAAGAGATCCAGTGGCATTAAAAAGCTTACGGCTTTGCGGATTTGTCTAGACGGTCGTTCCTCAAGAAATTTCAGCCACCGGTAGATACCACGCCGCTGCTAGGCGATCAATCCGAAGCGGTTTTGTAGTTCGCGGGCGCCGCGCTGGGTGATGCGAAGAGCACGTGTGCCGCGGCGTCGCGCGATCCATCCTGCGTCAAGCATCCGGGAAAACAGCGCGGCGCCTAATGCGCCGCTAAGGTGCGGCTGGCGCTCGGTCCAGTCGAGACAGCGGCGGGCGAAGGCGCGTCGACTGTGAGCTAGCGCGAGTACGTCGATGCCTAGATCTGCAAACCAGGTGGGGCCTTTGGGGCCGAGTTTGTAATCTCGCATACCGCTGGTGCGGATTACTTTGAAATTGTGGAGGGCTTTCGTGAGTTCTACGGCGATGTGACCGGCGAGGTGGTCGTAGCATGAGCGGGCGTGGGAAATGTCGATGTCCTCGCGGGAGCGGAACGTGGCTGTTGGACGCGGCAGGGTCGCAATGGCACCTAGCGCTTCCAATGCGTGAACCACTTCGGGGCTTGTAATCTTGTAATAGCGATGGCGGCCGTTGTTTTGCGGTGCGAGCAATCCGCCGTCGACTAGCTTTGATAGATGGGCGCTGGCGGACTGCGCTGAAATTCCTGCAAGCCGGGCAAGTTCTCCTGCCGGAAGACTGTTTCCATCGAGCAAAGAAATGAGAATTGTGGTTCGCGCGGGTTCGCCGATCAATTCGCCCACAGACGAGATGGGATAGGTCAAGTTCATCACTGCATTCTAGCGCAGAATCGGCAAGGACATTTCATTTGTAAATGAAACGTCTGGGGTGCGTGAAGTTCTATGCTATGGCTCAATTCGTTTGGAATTGCGACATGTAGACATGAGAGAAGCGGAGGCGGCTGATGATAACTATGTGTATTCGTTACACCCTCGATCCGTTTAAGTTCGAGGACTTCGAGCGATACGCTGGAAATTGGCCGGGACCCATCAAGCGCTGCGGAGGAGAACTGCTGGGATATTTTTTGCCTACGAAATTTGCGGGACCGACCAATATCGCGCTTGCCTTGATAAACTTTCGCGACCTGGCTACTTATGAAGAGTATCGCGCGGCTCTGCTGAAGGATCCTGGAGCAGTTGCTAATGTGGCCGACGCTGACAAGTCGAAATGTATCCTGATAGAAGATCGTTCATTCTTACAACCGGTTCCCGGGTAAGAAAGACGACATCATTATCGATGAAGCGTTAAGCTGCCGGAGATTGAACTTCACGCAGGCGGCGCTGGAGATAACGGCGCTCGCTGTCATTGGTGACCAGGGCCAACGCCTTCCTACAGCTTTGGGCAGCTTCCTCATGGGAGCCGGCGCGGCCCCTCCGCCATCGCGACGGTTATGGCGCGATTCAGCGACACGATGGGGGAAGGTTGAACGCGTTCCAAGTAATCGTAGAGTTTGACGATCTCGGGCCAGTCGCTGTCTTCTGGACGTGCCTCGCGGCAATGCACGGCCGCGATGGCGGCCTGTAGTGCAAATGGGCCGGGCGTCTCGCGAAGCGCTTCTTCAACCAGAGGTAAGGCCTCGGCGATCTGGTCCTGGTTCCAGCGGCTTCGGTCTTGCGCCTCTAAGGTTACAATTTCTCCGGATTGGTCGAGACGCGCATCGCGTCGTGCGTCATGAAGCAGCCTGAGCGCGAGGAGGGCCTTGGCTTCGGCGGGAGCTCGCGGTGCCATTAACGCAACAATCAGGCGGCCCAGCCGAATTGCCTCCGAGCAAAGATCGGTTCGTAGCAAAGATTCACCGCGGGTGACGACGTAGCCCTCGTTGAAGACGAGATAGATCACGGTGAGGACAGCATCCAGGCGTGCGGCTACGTCATCAGCTTCCGGTATGACATACGGAATGTGCGCGTCGCGGATTTTTCGCTTTGCACGCCCCAGACGCTGCGCCATCGTCGTTGAGGATGTGAGAAACGCGCGGGCGATCTGGTCAGTTTCCAGGCCGCACAGAGTCCGAAGGGTGAGCGCCACTTGCGCTCCCATGCGAGCGCCGGGTGACAACAGGTAAAGATAAGACGAAGGCGGTCGTCAGCTATTTCGTTTGTGTCGTAGTCGGGTTCTTCAGCGAGGCGCACAAAGCCCGAGGTAGAATAGGATTCGAGTTTTTCGGCATAGCGGCCCCGCCGGCGAATTCGGTCAATAGCCTTATGTTGGGCGGTCTGTATAATCCACGAGCGTGGGAATTCGGGAACTCCGGCGGCTGGCCATTGGTCCACGGCAGCGATGAAAGCCTCCTGGGCACACTCTTCGGCCAGTTCGAAGTCGCCGACCAGCCCGATCAAGGTAGCCACGATGCGGCCCCCATTCGGCGCGATAAACTATTTCAACGGTAGCAGTTGCGTTTGCGAGCATAGACTATTGTAAATACTTTTCGACGGAACTGTCGATTCCCGGCAGCGCCGTTCGACTTATAGTATGGTAGGCATACGTCATGAACTATATGCTACTAATTTATATGGATGAAAACCGCCGCCGAACGGGAACATTGTTACAACGAGTCCGCCCAATATGCGCAAGAGCTTTCGAGCAGCGGGAAATATTTGGATGCAGCGCCGCTACATCCGACGTCAACGGCGAAAGCGTTCGAGTACGCGACGGAAAACAGCTGATCACCGATGGTCCGTTCGCGGAAACTCGTGAACAACTTGGTGGATATTTCCTGATCGACGCCAAAAATCTGGATGAAGCTATCAGCGTGGCTAAGAAGATCCCGGGCAGGCCTGGGGGAACAGTTGAAATCCGGCCAGTGATAGAGATACAAGGGTTGCCGACAGAGTAGCGAAGTAGGCTGTCGATCCAGCTATTCTCTGTTCGACTGATAGTTGCAGAGGTGGTTCGAATCGAGTTTGGGGCCATTCAATTAACAAAAATAAAAAGGAGCATCAAATGGATACAAAACCTACGTATGAACAAGGGAAACTTCAACTCAAGATGTACGATCTGCGACGTGAACCAAAGTTGCGACAGGCACGCGAGTGGTTCTTCAAGAATTACTTCGTCGAGACCATGGACGACTTCAAGAAGGTGGCGCCGATGGGAACCGAGCAAGGGGCCTTCGCAATGATGGTACTCACCTATTGGGACCAAGCATGCGCGTATCTGAATTACGGCCTGCTCCACGAGGACCTTTTCTTTGAAACCAGCGGCGAATTCTTTGGGGTCTGGGAGCGAGTAAAGCCCCTTATTGCGGAGACTCGCAAATTGTTTCTAAACAAGGATTTCCTGGGGCAGCTGGAAAAGGCGGCGCAGCGGTATGAAGCGTGGAGCGAGAAACGCAATCCTGGAACTATCGCCAACATGCGGCAATTCATGAAGCAAATGCGCGAACAGATGGCCGCGGCAGCCAAAGCGTAATTTCCAGCGCGCTGCGAGGATTCGCCTTCGTGGCAAATTTAAGAGTTGGGCGGGCGGTGGAGTTCGGTGAACTTTGCCGCTCGTCATTTTGTTTGGGTGGCGAGTTGGGTGAGTAGAGTAGAACAAAGATTAGTCTGCTGCTGCTCCGAGAGCCTAGCACCTGAAGAAGTGAGGTAAAAAACGTCGATAGCCGTCTCTCCTTCTGTTTCAATCAAAGCAATTTCAATATTGCAGTTTTCGCGCGAAAAAATGGAGCTGATGCGGTGAAGAAGGCCAGGTTGGTCCTGGGCGACGATTTCCACGAGGGTGCTGTGCGCGGAGCAGGTATCGTCGAACTTCACTCGCGTTTCGACCTTTATCTTCGGCCCACGATTCTTTTCTGAGCGCAGGCGGCTGCTTAGCATGCGATCAAGGTCCACTTTTCCGTTCAAAACATCCTGAATGTTTTTTTGAAAGCGCTCCCACTCGGGCAAATTCAGTTCCAGCGTTCGAAAGCGATCGGTAAAGTAAAACGTGTCCACAACCACGCCTGACTGGTTTGAAAATGCGGCAGCTTTCACGATGTTCATGCCCCAGGCGGCCAGAACACCGGCCATGGTGGCGAAAAGAGCGCGGCGATCGCGGGTCACGAGGGTGAGTTCGTACCAGTGGCGGCCGCGGCGCAGGCTTATTTGCACCGGGTCTCTCGCCAGTTGTGTGGCCATCTCCAAATGCGCGAGAACCTCCGCCGCTGGATGCGTGAGCAGATAGCGTCGCGGAAGCCCTTCCAAGAAATCGTCCAGGCGTTTGCCAACTTTCTGGGCCAGAGTGCCGAGGTGCGCCATCACTTCGTCGTGTGCGTCTACGTGCAGGCGCTGATCCAGGCTACGGTTCAAGTGATTGGAAGCAGCAATATAAAGCTGCCAGATATTTTCTGCTTTCCAAGGAGTGAGTGCTTCGGGATTGACCGCTTTAATGTCTGCGTAGGTCAGCAAGCAGAGCATTTTCAGCCGCTCGGGCGTTTCCACTTTTTCGGAAAACGCACGGACTGTTTCCGGATCAAAAATGTCGCGACGCACGGCGGAGCTCATTTCCAGATGGCGCCCGATGAGAAAAAGCACTGTTTCGCTGTCGGGTTCGTCGAGATCGAGGAGAGCAATGGCACCTTCGGCAATTTCCGCGCTGGCGCGAACGTGATCGGTTGTTTTCGCGCCCTTTCCCACATCGTGCAAAAGCAGCGCCAGGTAAAGCAAATCGGGCTGTTCTAGCTCTTCGAGCAACTCGGCGTAACGCTGATCCCACTTCGATGGCGACTGGCGGAGGGCGTGAAGATTGTCGATGGCCACGAAGGTGTGCTCGTCCACGGTAAAGCGATGCGAATAATCGCGCACGACTAAGGCATCGATGCGCGCAAATTCCGGCAATAATGCATTGAGCAGGCCCAACGAGTGCATCGCACGTAGGGCGTCGGCCGCATGCGGCGCAACCAGGATTTCCTGGAGCGGGTGCCAAAGCTCTGCGCCGACCGGAGGATTCGCAGACAAAGCTGGTAGAGCGCGTTCAATTTGAAGTTCGGTGTGGAAGCTGAGCGGCAGCCCGTGACGCGCCAAAAAATGGAATGCGCGAAGGATCAAGAGAGGATTATCCATAGCGGCAGGCTGGCGAAGGGCCAGCATTCCGTCCACGACCAGGAATTCCGCGTTCGAAAGCCGCGAGCGCAATTGCTGAAACTGATCGTGAATTGACAGCCTGGCTGCGGGAACCTCCTCTAGCAAGCGATGGCAAACGTGGTGAACCGTCCGCGCGTGGCCGAAATAGATGCGCATCCAGTCGGGAGTGGTAAAAAGACCTGCGCTGTGCTCGTTATTTCCGACAACTACGGGCGCGGAATTTGTGACGCCGATCTTTCGAGCGGCGGAAGCGTCCTGAGATTCCCAGGTAAGGGTGTTATCGTCGCGATTTCGCCGCAGATGTAGGAAGCAGCGAACGGAAATTAGAAATTTCAACGCCGCTTCGAATTGCGGCTGGATGGAGACCGGGAGCACAGCGTTTTCGTTGGGCCAGATGTGATATCTCTCGACGGCGGCGAGGAGAGAAAGCCAGCTCACCACGTTGTAATCGCGCAGACCGCCAGGGCCGTCCTTTATATTGGGCTCCAGATGAAAGACGGTCTCTCCAAATTTAGTATGGCGAGCACGCGTAAGCTCCGCTAAACCTTTTACCATTTGGCGTGACTCGTTCGCGATCAACTGCGGAATCACTTCATCGTGAAGGCGCGCGAAAAGCTTGCGATCGCCAATCAGAAAACGGCAATCCAGCATCGCAATGGCGAACTCAGGATTGGCAGGATTCAATTGGGCGCATTCAGCGAGCGTTCGCGTTGCGGGGCTGAGTTTTAGCTGCAAGTCCCATAACTCCTGCGAAAATTTTCGAATGGGTTCTTTGAATTTTTCATCCGCTTTATTTCCGCCGTGGAGAAAAAGCAGATCGACGTCGGAGAAAGGGAAGAGCCAACGGCGGCCGTAACCTCCCAACGCCACAAGCGCTAGGTTGGCGGGGCCGTCGGGGTCGGCTGAAACAAATTGCTTCCAGAGACGCTCGGCGATGGAATCGATAAGAGCGCTGCGGCCCAAAAGAAATGCGCGACCGTCACCGGAGACTGCAAATTGGTCCTGATTGCGCGCGGATTCCTTCGCCGAGAAATCGCGAAGTTCAGCGGCCAACAATGGGTTGGTGGACATGGAGACTTGAGTGTGCTCCTGGATCTACACCGCTCGTTGCGGCGATTGTGATCCGGCACTCAACATTTGAACTGCATCCTCGGGATAACCAAGCATGCCGAACTCCGGTACGTCGAGACCCTCGAGTTCAACTTCTTTGCTGACGCGCATGGAGCGCCACGCGTTTACGGCCTTGAACACAAGGTAGGTTGCGCCGAACGCATAAATCGCTAGTAAAGTCGCACCGCCGAGTTGCACAACAAATTGCGACCAATCACCGTGAAGCAGACCGGTTACACCTTGGCCTGTCTTTCCCAGATATGCTGCTGCGCCTACACCATTCCAACCGGCGCCGTAGGTGCCATCAGCGAAAATGCCAAGAGCGACCGCGCCGAACCAGCCGCAATATCCGTGAACTGAAATTGCGCCGCAGGGATCATCGATCTTGAGAATTCGTTCGTTGAAAAGTACGCCCAAACAAACTAGAACGCCTGCAACCAGGCCGATGATTACCGATGCCGTGGGTGACACGAACGCGCAGGAAGCGGTGATGGCGACCAGGCCTGCGAGCATTCCGTTACACGCCATGGTGATATCGGGCTTCCCGAAAAGCCGGTACCACAGAAGCATCGCGGCAGCGGAACCCGCTACGGCCGCGAGATTCGTGTTCACTGCTACGACCGAAATGCGCAGGTCGGTTGCGCCGAGAGTTGAGCCTGGATTAAAACCCATCCATCCGAAGAGAAGAACAAATGTTCCGGTGACAACGAACACGATGTTGGAAGCAGGGAACGCTCGCGGTTTTCCGTCGGGACCATATTTGCCCAGACGCGGACCCAGGATGACGGCTAGCGCCATGGCGCAAAATCCTCCGACGGAGTGAACGACGGAGGAGCCGGCGAAATCCACGTAGCCGTGACCAAAGTGCTTGCTGGAACCGAGTTGCGAAAGCCAGCCGCCACCCCAAACCCAACAGCCGGAAATGGGGTAAAGCATGCCGCCAATAAATAATTCGCAAATGAGGAAGGCCCAGAAAGTGATGCGTTCGCAAATTGCGCCGACGATGATGTAGCCAGCTGTCTCCATGAACACGACCTCGAAAAGCGTGAGGCAATTGCTGCTGGCGTCATATGCCGGGCCAGTGAGAAAAAACCCTTTGCCGCCGAGAAATCCCCATTGGCCGCTGCCGAGCAGGAAATGATTCAGAGTTGGCGCGCCGCCGAGATTTGTGGGCGATGCATTCACAGCGACGGCACCGAATTGGAAGGCGTAGCCGACCGCGTAGTAGGCTAGGAACGCAAAAACATACGCGGCGAAATTGAGCATCATAAGATGCGCGGCATTCTTCTTGCGCACGAGTCCGCAGGTGAGTAGAGCGAAGCCGGCCTGCATGAACAAAACCAGATAGCCGGTAAGCAGGGTCCAGGAGAAGTTTGTGCCGATGCGATCGTGGCCCACACCGTCGGCGAGCTTCAGTGCGAGAGGCTCGCGGCTAGCCTGGGCTTCAAATTCGTCGAAGGCTTTCTTGTTCTTGGCGTAATCGGGAGAAGTGCGGTCTGTCGGCTCGGGTACCACGAAGGGGTTGCCGACCGCGTCGACGACTGAATTTTTGTCGCCGGTCGCGGTTCCGGCTGGATCTGGCTGCGGTGCCTGGTCAGCAAAAGCGGCGCCCATTGATCCGCAAAGGATTTGCGCCAAGAGCAAAACAAGGAGTGCCCTAGAAATGGCGACTGAACCGCGTCCGCATTGGCGTCGAAAAAATAAAAAGCGCATCTGGTAGCTCCTTTTGCGACAGTCGAATAACTTGCGATACTTCGCGATCGATAATTAGATTGCGCCGGGCCCGCGCTCTCCGGTGCGAATGCGAATCACGTCGTCGAGAGACGAAACAAAAATCTTGCCATCGCCGATCACGCCTGTTCGGGCGCCCTCTATGATGGCCTCGACCACCGGATCGACGAGATCTTCCGCGACCGCGATGGTCACGAAGATTTTCGGCAGGAAGTCCACGGTGTACTCCGATCCGCGATAAGTTTCGGTATGGCCTTTTTGGCGGCCGAATCCGCGGACTTCGGAAACGGTCAAGCCGGTTATGCCCAGTGCGTTCACGCGCTGCTTTACTTCGTCGAGCTGCGAAGGCCTGATTACGGCGTCAATGCGTTTCATCTGTGGCGCTCCTTATTGCAACTTGTGCGGAAATGGCTGCACTTTCAAACGTGTTGCACCCGCGAATATAGCTGAGAAATATTTTCGACCGAATTAGATTTTTCTTTTTCAGCGATAGAATTTTTCGGATGGCAGGATCATTGGGAATCCGGGGGGCAGGCCTCATCGCTCGAGCTGTTTGGCGAGTGGTTTGAAGGAAAAGGTTGTGCATCCTTGGTCTGGCTCGAGTTGGCATATCGATTGGGCGGCGGTCCGTTGGCAGCGACGGTCGGCTCTCTCTATCTATCCTCCACACATTCATCCGTAATGGCGCCGATGCTACTGCTTGAGACCAGGCGAACATATTTTCCCAAGACGCCGCTGTTGTAGCGTGATTTTGGCTTAACCCAGGCTGCTTGGCGGCGCGCAAATTCGTCGGGCGAAATATTCAGCTGCAAAAGTCGCGCGTTCGCATCAATGGTGATGGAGTCGCCTTGGTGTACCAGCGCGATGCCACCTCCTACTGCGGCTTCCGGAGCGACGTGACCGACGACCAGGCCGTGCGTGCCGCCGGAAAATCGCCCATCGGTTATTAGCCCTACGGAATCGCCGAGGCCGGCGCCGATGAGCGCCGCGGTGGGAGCGAGCATCTCGCGCATTCCTGGGCCGCCCTGGGGGCCTTCGTAGCGAATCACGATAACGTCGCCGGGCTTGATACGGTTTGCGAGAATCGCCGCCAGGCACGCTTCTTCCGAGTCGAACACACGCGCTGGCCCGGTGACTTTCGGATTTTTAATGCCTGAGATTTTGGCAACCGCGCCTTCGCTTGCGAGGTTTCCTTTAAGGATGGTGAGATGTCCGCTGGGATAGACCGGCTTGTTCCACCAACCGATAACATCTTGGTTCTTCGCTGGCTCGGCGGGGACTTTTTCCAGGCGTTCGGCAATTGTTTTGCCCTCGATCGTTAGCGCGTTGCCGTGAATTACCCCCTGGTCCAGCAGAATTTTCATCACTTGCGGAATTCCACCGACGGCGTGGAAATCCGTAATCACGTACTTGCCGGAAGGTTTTAAATCGCACAGGACTGGAACGAGTGGCCGGATGCGCTCAAAATCATCGATCGATAGTGGAACGTGTGCAGCTTGCGCAATGGCCAGCAAATGCAGAACGGCATTCGTGGAGCCGCCCGTGGCCATCACTACCGCGATTGCATTCTCGAAAGCTTTGCGCGTCAAAAGATGTCGCGGAAGGATCTGCTGGCGGACGGCATAAGCGAGAACGCGCGCGGAGTCGGCGGTACTTTGCGTCTTCTCATCTTCACCAGCGGTCATCGTGGAAGAGTAGGGCAAGCTGAGCCCCAGGGCTTCGATTGCGGACGACATGGTGTTGGCCGTGTACATTCCGCCGCAGGAACCTACGCCGGGGCACGAATGCCTCTCGACTTCGTGCAATTCGCGGTCGCTCATTTTTCCAGCGCTATGCTGTCCGACGGCTTCAAACGCGCTGACGACAGTGAGGTCTTTGCCTTCGAAATGGCCGGGCCTGGTTGTACCGCCGTAAACAAAAATTGCGGGGATGTTCAGTCGCGCGATGGCGATCATCGCGCCCGGCATGTTTTTGTCGCAGCCGCCGATGGCGAGCACGCCGTCCATGCGTTGCGCGTTGCAAACCGTTTCAATGGAGTCGGCGATCACCTCCCGCGAAACCAGGGAATATTTCATTCCTTCGGTCCCCATGGAAATACCGTCGCTCACCGTGATGGTTCCGAACACCTGCGGCATGGCTTTTTGTTCTCGAAGAACTTCTGCGGCGCGTATGGCGAGGTCGTTCAGACTGGCGTTGCAGGGAGTGATGTTGCTATAGGCGTTGGCAATGCCGATGATCGGCTTTTCAAAATCGCCGTCGCCAAAGCCGACAGCGCGAAGCATGGCGCGGTTCGGAGTGCGTTCGACACCCTTCGTTATCGCGCTGCTTCTGCTGTTCGAACGATTCATTTGCTGCTGGAAGTCATGGCCGTTGCGGCAATTTCTTCAGAGACGGGCTGTTCTGTCGAAACCGTCACGGGGTCAAGGAATGGCATTTTCAAACGGAGCTGCGCGCCCACTTGTTCGATCAACTGTTGCTTCTCTTTCTGCCTCTGCGCGTTGAAAGTTTTGCGTCCCGATTCGTTCTCGCCGATCCACTTACGAGCGAACTCGCCATTCTGGATCTGCTTCAACATCTCTCGCATGGTGTCGCGCGTTTTGCTGGTGATGATTTGTGGGCCACCCGTGTAATCGCCATACTCGGCCGTGTCGCTTACCGAATAACGCATGTAATTGAGCCCTCCGCGGTATATCAGGTCAACGATTAATTTCAGTTCGTGGAGGCACTCGAAATAGGCAATCTCCGGCTGGTAACCGGCTTCCACTAACGTTTCGAATCCAGCTTTCACCAGCGCGCTCACGCCGCCGCATAGCACAGCTTGCTCTCCGAAAAGATCGGTTTCCGTTTCTTCGGTGAATGTTGTTTCAATCACTCCGGCGCGGGTGGTACCGATGGCCTTGGCGTAAGACAAAGCGAGTTGCTTGGCCGTTCCAGTTGCGTCCTGATGAACGGCCAGCAACGCCGGCGTGCCGCCGCCGTCCACAAATACTTCGCGAACGCGGTGTCCCGGCGCTTTCGGCGCCACCATGGTCACGTCGATGTCAGTGGGAATAGCAATGGTTCCATAACGAATATTGAATCCGTGTGCGAACATCAGCATTTTGCCGGTCGGAAGATGCGGTGCGATTTCGCGCTTGTATATCCCCGGCTGTGCAGTATCAGGCGCGAGGATCATGACTACGTCGCTGGCGGCGGCTGCTTGCGCCACGGAAAAGAGCGGCAGACCAGCCTTCTTTACTTTCTCCCAGGACTGACTGGTGGCGTGCAGGCCGACGCACACGTCACAGCCGCTGTCGCGCAGATTCAGCGCATGGGCGTGGCCTTGCGAGCCGTATCCGATAATTGCAATTTTTTTGGCCTGAATCAGCGCCAGATCCGCATCATTATCGTGATAAATCTTCGCCATTTTTGTCTCCTAGGGTCGTTCGATATGGTTTATTAAACCGATTGCGACGCTTCTTCTTCCGACAACAAATCACTTCTCCCGGCAGCGTGGCCATTCGCCGGAGGTTTTGTTCCACGCGACATCACGACTTGTCCCGTTCCCGCCATCTCCAGGATTCCAAAGGGACTAAGAACTCCCACGAGCGCATCCACTTTGTCTTCCGTGCCGGTGATTTCGATCACCAGAGATTCATTGGCCAAGTCCACTACACGCGCTCGGAAAACACGTGCGATCTCCATCAGGCGATACCGCGATTCGTCATTCGCGGCAACCTTGATGAAGGCCAAGCTTCGCGCAATTAGGGGCACGTGAGTGACATCTTCGACGGATAGAACCGGGGCCAACTTGTAAAGATTTGCTTCCACACGATGCGCCGCGCCTTCGCTTATCCCTGCGACGATGGTCATGCGCGAGATGCCGGGGTGTTCCGTGTGGCCCACGGTGAGCGACTCGATGTTGTAAGCGCGGCGGCGAAACAATGACGCAACGCGATTCAACACACCCGGCTGGTTTTCCACGTAGAGCACGAAAGAGTGGAGTTTCTGTTGATCAGACATCGGTTGCCCTCTCGATGAGCGGGTTCGGCCGGCGAATCATGGCGTGCAAGTCCGCTCCGGCCGGAACCATTGGAAACACGGAATCTTCCTGTTCAACCTGAAAATCAATTAAAGCCGGTCCGCGATGTTGCCGGGCTGCGCGCAATGTGGGAATCACGTCGGGCCGCCTATTCACAGTAAAGGCAGGAATGCCGAAAGCTTCGGCGAGCTTCTGGAAATTGGGACTCCACAACGGAGTGGAAGAATAACGGCCTTGGTAGAAGAATTCCTGCCACTGCCGGACCATGCCTAGATATCCGTTATTCACGATAATGATTTTGATTTCGATTTTTTCCTGCACAATGGTGGCAAGTTCAGCCATGGTCATCTGGAAACCGCCGTCGCCCGCGATGACCCAAACCTCAGCCTTCGGATTCGCAAACTTGGCGCCGATAGCCGCCGGGAGCGCGAAGCCCATAGTGCCCAGGCCGCCGGAAGTAATCAGCGTGCGCGGCTTTTCGTGTCGGTAATATTGGGCTTCCCACATTTGGTGCTGGCCCACGTCGGTGACGATGATGGCGTCGCCGTTGGTCTCGCGCCACAATTC
The DNA here is from genome assembly GCA_963714785.1 of uncultured Acidobacteriota bacterium. Lineage (GTDB taxonomy): Bacteria > Acidobacteriota > Terriglobia > Acidiferrales > UBA7541 > Palsa-295. The sequence continues at coordinate 20,281 of CAVQQE010000006.1, read as the reverse complement.
GTGAATTACGTGCGCGGCATATAGGTGCCCATCGTCGGGCAGGCTTTGAATGTCTCGCACTGCGGAGTCCTGTTTCGAATCGTCGATAGCGGACAGCCAATCCGAGTGGTCCACTCTTTTCAGGCCGGCCAATAATTGCGGCAGCAGCTCGCGAAGATCGCCGATCAAGGGAACGTCTACGTGCACGTTCTTATTTATTTCAGCCCGGTCGATCTCGATATGGATTTTCTTCGCCGTCGGTGCATAGGTCTTCAAATTTCCTGTGACGCGATCGTCGAAACGCATGCCCAGCGCAATCAGCAAATCGGACTCTTGAATCGCTTTGTTTACCCAGGCTTCGCCGTGCATACCCATCATTCCAAGACACAGCGGATGCGAAGCAGGGAACGCGCCAATCCCAAGAAGGGTGAGTGCCACGGGCGCACACGTAGCCTCTGCGAAGGCCAGAACTTCCTGCTCGGAGCCGGACAGGATAATTCCGTGGCCAGCGAGGATTACGGGCCTCTTAGCCTGGTTGATTAGTTCCAGAGCTTGCGCCAATTGCGTTTTGTTGTAAAAAGGCCCACGCACGAAATGTTGGCGTTGAGGCGCAGCCGCTTCCCAATCAAATTCGCAGGAGCCGTTTTGCGCATCTTTGGTGATGTCCACCAGGACGGGGCCCGGACGACTGGAACTCGCTATTTGGAAGGCTTCGCACAAACTCGGAGCGATATCTTGCGCGCGGGTCACCAGGTAATTGTGCTTCGTAATCGGCAAGGTTATACCGGTAATGTCTGTTTCCTGGAAGGCGTCACTGCCGATGAGTTTGCTCCCCACTTGGCCGGTGATGCAAACGATTGGAGAGGAATCCATCATCGCGGTGGCAATTCCAGTGACCATATTCGTGGCACCAGGGCCTGACGTCGCGAGCGCCACGCCAACGCATCCGCTGGCGCGCGCGTAGCCATCAGCCATATGCGTGGCGCCCTGCTCATGCCGGACGAGGACGTGATGGACACCGTAGCGCGTCATGGCGTCGTACGCCGGCAGGATCGCTCCGCCGGGATAGCCGAAAACATACTCCACGCCCAGGCGTTCCAGGCATTCCCAGATAATTTCCGCGCCGGTCTTTTTAGTTTTCGGCATCGCGATCCCCTAAACTCCCCACAGATATCGGTCCGCGTCGTACAGAACGGTCCGCTCTCCGGCGGCTGCGTGGTCCTGCTGCGGCACGGCGCAAATATCCATGGCCAGGGTGTCCTCCAGGGCGAGAGCGGAGTGCTCCACGTGCGCCGGAATCGAAAGCATCTGGTTTGCAGGCACGGTAAATTCCTGGCCTTTCATCTGGAAACGCCAGGTACCGCGAAGAACGAGAATGGTTTGCTCGTGGTCGTGGCTGTGGAGAGGTTCGGAGGTACCCTTCTGCGCTTCGACCATCGTCACGTTCATGTTCTTGCTGGTAAGCGATTTTTCCCGGCTGTAGCGCGATACATTGTTTGCCGCACTGAAATCAGAAAACTTCATTTTGAGCTCCCTTGGTCTTGAACTCTTGGCTCCAAAAACCAAGAGGCCGTTATCCCTTCCGGGTAACGGCCTCTTTGGGGTTCGAACTTTTTTTGCCCCCGGCCGCTACCCGCTCCTAAGCAGGATATTTACTCGTACGAGTACTACCCCTACTACGATTACGAGCTGAATTAGACGAGACACGGCAAGCGGCAACGTTAGAGGATAGGACGGCACACACCGGCCACTGGCACAGACCGTGAGCGCTCGCGTTTGATTATTGCTTCCCATTGTGAATGGCTTAAGTATCACGTTGTTTGGAGCGCGGTCAAATAAGATTTATTTATTGAAGCTATTCGTTCTGGCTGTCCCTTGGTGGCGAAAAGGGAAGGAGTCGCGGCCAGTCGTCTAAATAACCGCTAAACTTTCCGGAAAATTTCTACGGCTTGAGACGCGGAAATTCTTCAATGTGAAACTCGCCTTTGCGGCCGAAATAAATAACCCGCTTTCCGCTGAGAAAAACCCAATAAGCGATTACACCAGCCGCGACCGAGCGCTTTACGAACTCGGGATAGCGAATTGCATCTGCCTGTGCGCCGCGGATGGCCGCTACGACTTCAGAAGGCGAGAATTCCTCTGCTATAGGCGCGGGCGGGAGCGTCATTTTTTCCGAATGTGTCTCACCGTTGGACATATAGAATGTTTCTTGTCGAACTGCAAGATCGCAAAAGTAAGATTCAACGCCTGCATCGAGAAGTCTGCGGACAACTTCGGGGAAGATGAGCTTACCTGCTTGCGATTCTGCCAGGACTTCTCGTATTACGTCAGCATTCATGATGCTTTCCTTTGGTGGATGCGGAGCTTGACGTGATTCTATTCTCACAAAAGCGTTTGACCGTCTAGCCCGTCAGGAAATTTTAGCGAATTTCAATCAGGAATAATGATTTAGGAGGCAGTGTAAGGTCAATCGTCCCATCCTTGATTTTTTCGCTGTGCGCAGGTGGCAATTCGGCAGCCTTCTTCAGTTCAGCATACTGTTGAAGCGTTGGAAATGCGGGATCTCCCATTGCGTGATACGCCGGCAGCGGCGAACCTATTTCGGCATCAACCTCACTGATCTCAGCGTGGCCATCTGATTTCAACTGTTTCAAATGAATCGTCATATTCACCGCGTGGCCAGGATCGTCAGGCAGTGAAAAGTTCCAGATGGCCAACGCGAGCGAACCGTCGGCACGGCGCGTAACAAGCATGGAATCGGAAGCTACGTCGATTCTTTGATCGCCGAGATGATGCATCAATTTGAAGGCGTTGAAGATCGGCTTGGACACACCACCCTCCGCCAACAATCCGAAGCCGCCGTAGAAGGGTTTTTTGATTACGCCCTGCTCTTCGAAAACATCCGAGAACGTCCAGTAGCTCATGATATTAACCAGGCCGTCGCACTGGCGAATGGTGTCGCCCAGCCAGGGCCCCATGAACGCGGAATCTTCCACCTGGGGGTTGTTATCATAAACCGCGTTCACTTCGGACCAGATCAAAGGAAGATCGGGCTTCGCAGAAGACTTGATCTGGTTGTGGACTTTGTCCACGGCGCTGCAGATCATTTTATTCAGAGGGATGGGTTTATCGATGCCGAAAACGTCGTGCGGAGTGTCATTGCCGTACACGTGGGTAGAAACGAAATCCACCGGAACATTGTTGTCGGCGCAGTGGTGGATGAAACGATCTACCCAGGCAGCCTGAGCCGTCGCTGGTCCGCCAACGCGGAGGCGTGGGCTCACGCTCTTCAGCGCAGCGGCGGTGACGTCGTACAAATGGTAGTAGGTGGCTTCTTTGGGATCGCCCGTCCAGAAATCGATATTGGGTTCATTCCAGACTTCAAAATACCACTTAGAGACTTCTTCAATTCCGTAGCGGTCAACCAAGTGTTTGGCGAAGACGGAAATCATCGCGCCCCAGCGATCGTAATCTTTGGGCGGCGAGACGTTTGGCTTGTACCAAAAGGCATGCAGATTGTTCGCCGCTGCTAATTTCTTGGGCATGAAACTCAGCTCGACAAAGGGCCGCACATGGTTCTGCAGCAGGCCGTCGTAGATCTGATCGACGTAGGAGAAGTTGTAAACCGGGATGCCCGAGGCGTCTCCGTCGTAGAAGCCCACTTCATCGTGGAAAATTGCGTGAAAGCGAACGTACTGAAAATCGGTGATCGATTTAACTTCGCGTAAATCATCGCGGTAGCTCTGGCGCAAAGTGAGGATGGCGCGACCCGAACCGAACATTTGCTCCCAGAAATGCGGGAAAGGATGAGAAGGGGCCTGGGTGTCCACCTCGACCACATCGGGTGGAGGAGCGGCTTGCGCCTTCAGCCCACGTACATCGGAGCATAAAAGCGAGACAACCAGCAAACACGCGTAGCAGAATATCTTTTTCACGGAAGTTTTCCCCAGGATAAAGCTCCGCTGGGCGTGAGAGACATTTTACCATCTATCACACTCCAGCAGTTGCCAGCGTCTCAGTTACAAAACGAACCGGCCTAAGAAAAACGAATCGTCGAACAGCCCGCAATTGTCGCCGAACACTTCCTCAAATACCATAATTAAGCGGCGATTTCCGAAGGGACCCGGATTAGCTTTTCAAATTTCTTGTCGCGCAAGCGCGAGGCGCTCCGCAGTCGCACGATTCGGCGATTTGACCGCGTCGCGTGCATCAGCTATCATGCTTTCGCGGGGTGGAGCAGCCTGGTAGCTCGTCGGGCTCATAACGCGCCAATAATCAACCGGCTCTGCCGGATTCAAACGACTTAGCCCCTCTTCTCAGCCGTAAAAACCTCTGAAAACGAGATATTCTGGGCACTTAACGGGCACCTGCAGAATTACATCAAAGCTAGCTTCCCGCGTTCGGACTTGGCAGCGATGGGGACGAGATATCGGGGGCCGGGTTTCGTTCACCTCATTGCGGTTGAGAGGTGGTAGAGCGGAGGATGACGGCGTCGGATTCCAGGTGGGCGCGGACCATGAGGATAGACTTACCGTTGGGCGAGTAAACGAAGCTATCGATTTCTTCGGTAGGAAAATTTGTGCTCTGGCGGCCGGGCGAACCGTCCAGAGGCTGCACCCAAAGATTGTCCACGCCGTTAATTGTGATGGGATAGACGACTGCTTTGCCGTCGGGTGCAATAACAGGAAAATCGCCTGAGAATCGAGGATCGGGATCGAGCAAACGTGTTAGTGGCTTGGGTCCCCCGTCGAGCTGCACCAGTGCAATTTTTTTCTTGCCCGCGCCGGCATGGGACGATGTCCCGTACCACTTTATGGACATCACCAGCGTCTTTCCGTCCGGCGAAACTGAAAAAGAAGAATAGGGGAAGCTATGGGGAATGGCGCTTCCTGGAACGATTTCCGATGCTCCTCCTTCGATCGGAATGCGTTTTATTTCGTTTTGATCACTGTCGAAAAAATAAACGGCTTTCCCGTCTGGTGAGCAAGTGCAGTAGAACTGAAATTTACCGTCGGTGAGCCGCACCGGATCCGTTCCATCGGGGTTGGCCCGCCAGATGTTCGCTTGGGTATTTTTATCACCATGGCCAAACCAACTGAAAACGACGTAGCGCGGCTTGCGCATAAGAGGGGCGTATTGGGAAGCCGCCTCCCAACAAGGTGAAGGAGACTGTATGTAAGCATGGGGGTCATCGAGCAGCGATACCGCGTGGCTACCGTCCAAGGACATTCGCAGGAGACTGGTGCGCCCGGGAACATACAACTCGTCATCGCCGGCAAAGTTGGACAAAGTCAACCAATAGTTCTGCTGGAGGATCGGCAACGGAGGCGATGCTTGCATGCCCCCCGCCGGCAGGAGATACAGCCGTTGAGAATTCTTTCCTTGCGCTGTGGCCAGTATCCTTCCGTCCGCGGAGAGAGACAGTCCGTGATAGCTATCTGTATCCTTCGTGATTTCCTGAAACTGGGCTCCCGGAACGGAAACAAATCCGATCTGACGACGTCCCAGTTCTAGCTTTCTCTCGGTGTAGGTGACAAACAGGCCGCTCTCGTCGAAAGTCCACTGCAGATCAAAAATGATTCGATCCGCATACTCAACCAGCGGTTTCGCTTGTCCTGAATCAACGTCCACCAAACGAATGGTGCCCAGAACACCTTCATGCGGTTGAAAGGACAGAGCGATCTGCTTACCGTCCGGCGCCCAAGCGACGTACCAGGCATGCCCGTTCATAGGCCCGCTAATAGAGGCTTTCTCGGCCGCACCATTGGCGTCAGAAATAAATAACGTGTACTTCTGAGTTGTTTCATTGTTGTAGCGGAGGTATGACATGCGCTTGCCATCGGGAGAAAAACTGACATTGCTGTCCACGTCGCGCACCATTGTTTCTGGAGTCCCTCCGAGAACTGGCGCGCGCAGAAGAATGGAGTAGCCAGCGTCACTTTGGCGAAAATAAATATAATTTCCGTCGGGCGAGAACGTGGGAGTAAGAAACTCGCTTGATGAGGGAGGCACCACCTGAGTATTGCTGTTTGTCGGAAGATGGCGAAGCCAGAGGCTATTCTTGCCGCCGTCCTGCACGACGTCGAGGACGTATTTGCCATCGGGCGAAATAGCCGCCGCAGTTACTTTGCCCGTTTCCGAAATCTGGGAAATCGAGAAATTGTCGAAGGTCGGGGACGCAGGTTTGCGATGAAGAAGAAAATTGACGCCGAACGCTACTCCTGAGATCAGCACCATAATCACAACTGCCGCTCCGGCGAGTGCTCCTTTGGGTTCCTTCGCTGCCTGTACTGCGGAACTGTTCGACCGTTCCGTAATTACCACTGGCGCTTGTAGCCCCGCACTTCCTGACGGGACTCGCGAATCTTCTCCGCTGGCATTTGGGCCCGGCTCTGCGGCCCGTGCCGCGACCGACCTCCCTGAATCGGAATCGCGTTTGAGTCTTTGCAACTCCGCGCGAAGGTCTGACGCGTGTTGGTAACGCAGGTTGCGGTCTTTCTCCAGCGCGCGATTGATAATTTCTTCCAGTTTCGGCGGGACATCAGGATTGAGACGGACAGGCGCCGCAGGCTCGCGATTTAGAATTGAGTCGAAAATCACGCCGCTGGTGTCGCCACGGAAGGGCAACGCGCCCGTCGCCATTTCGTACAGGACAACTCCGAATGAAAACAGATCGCTTCGCGCGTCGAGTTCTTTGCCCCGTACTTGCTCCGGAGACATATAAGCCACAGTTCCAAGAGCCGTTCCAGGACTCGTGAGCATGTCGTTTGCTACCGCAGTCGGCGCAGCCGTCGCGCCTACTCCTTCAGCAACCGGAATGACTTTCGCCAGGCCAAAATCGAGAACTTTCACGTGGCCGCGCTTGGTGACGAAAATGTTGGCAGGCTTGATGTCGCGATGGACAATGCCTCGCGTGTGAGCGGCATCCAGCGCGTCCGCTATTTGAATGCCCAAATCGAGTAGCTCTTCAAGCGGCAATGGCTTTCCGCCAATCAGGTGTTTGAGCGTCTCTCCTTCCAGGAACTGCATGGAGATGAAGGTCTGCCCTTGGTATTCGCCAATTTCATAGATCATGCAGATGTTGGGATGGTCGAGCGCGGAGGCTGCTCGGGCTTCGCGCTGAAAACGTTCGAGTGCTTGGGAATCCGAAGCGAGATTTTCCGGCAGAAACTTCAACGCGACAAAACGGCGAAGCTTGGTGTCTTCGGCTTTGTAAACCACGCCCATGCCGCCGTCCCCAAGTTTTTCCAGTACGCGGTACTGCGAAATGGTTTGGCCAATCATGGGTAGGCAGTGGCCAATCTTAGGTTGGGCCGTCAATCAAGTCAACGGAGACAGACCGCTCACGTGCCAGTTCTGATTCGGCATTGGAGAATTCAGAGACGCGGCATCCCCGAGCTCTTCTCAGTGCCTGGTCAACGCGCAAACCGTCCAAGTGAAGTAATGCTTTACTTGTCCGGCTATTCGGGTGGTCTCAATAGGTCGACGCAACACTAAGCTCGAACCCACCTTGCATTGAAAACAAAAGCTAAAATCGCTCGCTAGGGTTAAACCAACCGGAACGCTGCCCTGGCTAGGTCTTGACCGAATGCAGCCAAACACATGGTTCTCCCGCGGAAGCAATGTCGAATCAACCCACTGGAGGGTGTTGCATCGACCGGTTGAGCTGGCACGACTTACCAGGACTTAGCCGACCTCACTGCGAAGGCATGCGCGAATCATATAGGAGGACCACGTCCCCTGCATAGCTGTGGCGCAGAACGGCTAGCCTCTTACCGTCGCGCGACCAGCGAAAATCAGAAATGAATTTCGATTTGAAGTCCGTCAAGGTGTGACCCTGCGAGCCGTCCAGGGGTTGAATCCAGATATTGTCCACGCCTTTTTCTTCGAGGAGCAGCGCCAGGGCCTTGCCGTCGGGCGTAAAGTGAAGCGCATCGTGTGGAATCGGCGGAATTGAGTGGTAGCTGACGCTGGCACGCGGGTCGGCGTCAAGGTAACGGACGGTCGGCTTGCCTGATGGTTCCAGGTGGAACAACGCGAGCTTGGTTTTGTAGATCCGTGTGGAGGGATCCACCTGGCTGAAGTACGCGGCGATCGTCTCGCCGTCCGCGGAGAGCGTCGCGCCCTGCAGCAAGGCGCCGGGAAGCGAGACGGAAGCCACGAGTTCCGGAGCTGCTCCTGAAGTTGGATACCTCATCAAATCGTCGCTGCGCCAGGCATCGTAGGCATAGATCCATTTTCCATCGGGCGAGCAGCCAAACAAAGTTGTATCCTCCACGGGCGTCACGGCCTTTGCGTCAGAACCATCGGCGTTGGCGCGCCAGATTTTCACTCCTTTCGAGCTGTCATGAAGGTACCAGAGAGCATAAATGGAGCGGCCGCCATCACAGGATGCGACCTCTCGCATCCATGCTTTCGGATCGCTCAGGAGCGTGGTCACGTCGCTGCCATCCGGGGCTAATCGCAGCAGACGGATGCCCTCGGAAATAAGCAGATGGCCGTCGGGAGTCCAATCCATCCCAGCCAAAACTTGCTGCGGAGGAATTCCGGGAATTGCGGTGGCAGCTCCCGTGCCTGACCCGTCCAAAACGTCCGCTTCCGTCGCGGACTGATCCTGCAATGAAGCGAGGGTCTTACCGTCGGCGGTAATGCTGATGGTGTCATGGTCAACAACATCGTTCGTGAGAATACGGAATTTTGCTTCCGGATAAGAAAAGACTCCCAAGCGGGCGTTCACAGTAAACGGCTGGCCGCCGATCGCGGCAAAGATAACGAAAATGTTTCGTCCATCGGGATCCCACAGAAGGGTCAAGATCACCATGTCATCGAAACTCTGAAAGAGTTTCGACTGTCCTGAAGAGAAATCGAACATCGTGATTTGGCTGCCAAAGTCCCCACGCGATGGCTTGTCCTGCGCGATTGCGATGCGCTTGTCGTCTGGCGACCAGCCTATGAAGTCAGGATCATTCGTACCTTCAGTAACCAGCAATACCTTCTCGTCGCTGCCGTCGGAATTGGCCTGCAGCAATCGCCACTTTCCGACCTCCGGATCGTTCGCACGGACGTAGGCAATGAGCTTGCCTGACGGTGAAAACGTCGCATTGCTGTCCACGTCCTTCGCCACTATGGCCGGTGTGCCGCCCAGCAATGGGGCCCGGTACAAGTCGAGACTTCCAGAGGACTCCGTCGAAATCTGGCGGTAATAGATGTAGCTGCCATCGGGAGAAAATGCCAAAGAAGAAAAGGTCCGGCCGGACGGCGCAACGACCTGAGTGACGCTGCCCGTGGGAAGGTTTCGCAGCCAGAGGCTTTGCTGCCCTTGTTGAGTAACGACCGTGAGTATGAACTTGCCGTCCGGCGAAATCGCCGTGTTCTGAATGTCCCCGGAGTCCGTGACTCTGGAGACGACATATTTTTCGAAGGGCTGCAGGGCCGCGGAATGAACGAGGACATAAATCGCGAAAGTAGCGCCGGCGGCGAGAGCGAGAACGAATAATGCGACGAGAAAGGTCGCTAATTTGTGCTGGCGAGCGACGGCAGCAACCGTACTCGCGCTGGAAACGGAAGCGGGAGATTGACTGGCAGACGACCGGTTATCAATTGCCGGAGGCACGCCGGCGGATTGAGCCGAACCAGCGCTCGATTGAGAAGCTATCTCGGCGGAAGACGGCCCGGTAGCGAGCGCGCTTCGTCCGGATTCGAAATCGCGCTTGAATCTCTGTAAATCGGCGCGCAACTCGGAGGCATGCTGGTAACGCAAAGTCCGGTCCTTCTCGAGCAGTTTGTTGATGATCTCCTCGAGCCGCGCCGGCAAGGCGGGGTTGAGACGCACGGGAGCCACCGGAGCTTTGTTCAAGATGGAATCGAAAAGGCCCGCGGAGCTGTCGCCGCGGAATGGAAGTTGCCTCGTCGCCATTTCATACAGCACCGCGCCGAATGAAAATAAATCCGTCCGTGCGTCCAATTCCTTGCCGAGCGCTTGCTCCGGTGACATGTACGCGACTGTTCCGAGCGTCATCCCCGGACTGGTGAGGTGATCGGGTGGCGAGCCGAGCGTCACTTGCGAGGCGCCTCGCTGTTCGAGGTTCGCGTAGTTCGTAGTGAGCTTCGCCAATCCAAAGTCCAGAATCTTCGCGTGGCCTCGGCGCGTCACAAACAGGTTTGCTGGCTTTATATCGCGATGAATAATGCCTTGTCCGTGCGCGGTGTCCAGCGCATCTGCAAATTCGATGGAGAGCGAAAGGAGAGCATCGAGTTCCAGTGGCTTTTCGAGAAGCACATGCTTTAGAGTCGCGCCATCGAGGAATTCCATGACGAGAAATGGCCGGCCTTCGTGGCTCGAGATTTCGTGAATGGTGCAAATATTCGGATGGTTCAGCGCGGACGCGGCGCGCGCTTCGCGTCGAAATCGCTCCAGCGCTTGTGAATCTTCAGAGAGGGCTTCCGGAAGAAGTTTGATCGCAACGAACCGGCCGAGTTCCATGTCCTCGGCCTTGTAGACCACGCCCATGCCGCCGCCGCCGAGCTTCTCGACGATGCGGTAGTGCGAGATGGTTTTGCCGATGAGCGGGTCCGCGCTGGGCACGTGCAGCACATCTTAGGGTGCGTCGGGAATCAAGTCAACGAAGAGCGACCGTTTGTAAGGACAACGCCTTCCATGAGAAGGCCGGTGTGAGTCAAGATAGTTTTTTCTTTTTTTTCTCTTTTTCTTCCTGTGGATCCTAACTTTTTAACCGAGCCGCCTCTGTCGCCATCCTTCCATCCGCAGTCTTTTATGAGCGATTGTCGCTCGCTGCAAGGTGGGCGTACTCAATTCAGTAGGTGCTGCGACCTGATTAGCGACCTCGGCTCCGATCTCTTCGACCGGAGTTGGGCCAGGAGTTGGCGCAGTCACCTGATCTCGGCGGATGAGCTCGGCTATCAAAATCCACACTCTCCTATGCTACTGCGGTTACCAACTTTCGGTTGTTCCTCAGTGGTTCATAGACTTCTCCGCTGACCCACAACTTGTGAAGCAGTACGGCCAACTTCCGCGCTACGGCAACCACCGCTCGTTTCTTGGCATTCTTTCCTCCCCGCTCGGCTAGCTTCAGTCCCCAGCGCCGCAGATCACTGTCTTCTCCGAAGGGACCCAGAATGTAGTGCGCCCCCTGCACCAGCAACGTTCTTAGATAACGGTCTCCTTCCTTGCTGATGTGTAGCTGAGGTTCGCTCATGCCAGAGTTCCGGCGCCCAGGACGCAACCCCAGAAAACATCCCACGTCCCGGCTGCGGCGAAAGCGCTGCGGGTCGTCCAGAGTCAGAACGAAGGTCAACGAAATCAATGGTCCTACTCCCTTCACTTGTCGCAGCAGTGTGACCTCTGGATGCACTTCCTTGGCGATTTGCTCGATCCGCCGGTCGTATTCCGCGATGCGTGCGTTGAGCGATTCGATTTCTGCTAGCAGTGGGTCCAACGCGTCCCGTAACTCCTGGCTCAGTCCCTGGGCCATCTCCCGATCCATTTGCTCGGTCCCGCACTGCGGCAGTCGCGCGCCATAGGATTTCGTCAACCCGCGTGCCGCATTCACCAGTGCCGTGCGCGCGCTGACCAGTGCCGCTCGGGCGCGGATCACCGTCAGATGGATTTGTGCTTGGGCACTGCGATGTCGCACCGGACCCAGCAACCCGGGATCGATTCTGGCTAGCCGGGCCAGCGTCCGGGCATCCAGCCGATCATCTTTTCGGCTACTCTCCCAGATCAATCGTACCTTGCGTGCATGCGCCACGATCGCTTCATGGCCTAACTGAGTCAACTGCCGGCTGACCCAAGGGGAATGCGTCCCGGTTTCTAGTGCGATCCGACTACGCGGAATCCTGCTGAACACTTCCTCGATTCCTTTCGGCGTCGTCGGAAAGTTGCTCTCCACGATCACTTCGCCCACCTCATTCAACACGCAGTAATGGCTGGTGCGATCTCCCAGATCCAAACCAATCGTTAGCTGCTTGCCCTTGAAAATCCGGATTTTCTCTATCGCCACAGTGCTAATCTTCTTCATTGCCGGTCTCCTTTGCGCCTTGAGCGCGTCGATCACTGGGAGCGTATCGCATCCCGCTGGAGACCGGCCTTCTCATCCCATCTGATTAACGCGCAATCGTACAAGTGGATTCAACTTTCCGGTAATCCGACTTACCGGGCACTGACCTGAGGTCTCGACATATCAGCTCAGCTTTGCGGAACGGCGAGTTTGAAATCGTCCTCCGCTTCTCTCACGGTCAGTGGTCTGCAGCCGGCCGAACGGATGCGGCGAGCGGCAATACCAAGCAGCTCGCGTGCTTCGCATCGTGGAAGATCTTGATGTTCGCGATGCGCGCATCCTCCAGCTTCTCATAGCCGATCCGCCCTCCTGTATTGTAGTTCTTCTGAAAGTTGGGCGAGTTGAGCGGAGCGATGGTTAGTCGTAACCGCGCACCTGCTGGAATTCGTCGCGCCATCCAGTAAAATTCGAACGGAATCTCGACGATTTGATCTGGCTTAAGCAGCTCTTCCTTGAACGGGCTGTCGCGGAAACGCGCACGACGGATGTCCTCGCCGAGGTGAACCGTTGAACCGTCCGGGAGAACCATAAGCACTTGAGCCCAAAGATCGAAATCCGGCGCGTCCGCCTGGATTACCAATTTCAGATGCATTTGCCCCGCCACTTCGACATCCCGAGGGAATGGTTCGGAGTGAAAGACGATCGCGCGCTTCTGAAAATCGCGAAATTGACTGGTTTGGTTCTCGCTTGCAGCGTATTTGGCAATTTCAAGTTCGGGGAGCTCGTGCGGATCGCTAACAATGAGGGCAGGAGACTCAGCCCCAGATGGTTTTTGCGGAAGAGAGCCGGAATGGAATACGTCCGCTGGCGTGCCCTCTGGTGCGGATAGAAAAAAGTTCAAGACTTCGCCGGAAGACGCCGCCTCCAGCGATTTCGCATAGCGCCACTCGTCGGCGCCCATCATGAAGTATGTGACTCTATCCTGCAGGAACGCTGGTTTTGGCCCGCGTCCCAGTGCCCAGTCGTACCAGTCGGCACGCAACTTATCCATGTCAATTACTGCGCTGTCGGGTATTGATAATCCATCGATGTTCTTTGTGGGATGATGCGTGCCCAGGTGATCCCACGGACCGATTACGAGGTAGTGGTTGCTCGCCGCAGCGGCAGGCGCATGTGTGACGTGGCCTCGGTAGTAGCGGAGAGCACCGGGCTGGTCGTCGTCGAAGTATCCAGTGGCCGAGAGAACTGGAAACTTCATCTGTGCGAAGTCCGCAGCCTTTGGCTCGGCCGCGAGGTTAAAGGTTTCATCGCCGACGTGATCCAGCCACACATCGAACATCGATTTCTTGTGGCCACGTTCGTCGAGCATCCACCAATCGTCAGGGGCAATGCCGATCGCAGCGTCGAGTTCGCCAAATGGTCGATAAGCAGCGTATTGTTCCAACATTTTTCCAGCCCAATAGTCTTGGTTCAATCGGAAGGCGTTGTTGAGCGAGCGGCCTGACACATAACCCAGGATTAAAGTCGTAAACGCCTGAGGGATACCGTTCGTGTTGGGAACGTCCCAACCTGGATATATGGATACGTAGGGGGCAATCCCCGCGAGGTGGGGAGGATGTTGAGCCGCAGTGCGCCACTGCGTCATGCCGAAGAACGAGGCTCCGTACATCACAACTCGCCCGTCGCTCCAAGGCTGTGCTGCAATCCATTCCACGACATCGTAGCCGTCGCGCCCAACCTGCAAACCAAGATTGTCACTCTTGACCCCTCCGGATCGGCCTCGGCCGCGTACGTACACTTGTATGAATACATAACCGCGTTGGACGAAGTCCACGAAATCGCGGCTGCGACCCCCATCGATGTCGTACTGAGTCAGATTTAATACTGTCGGCGCTCCGCTTTTCAGGTTTGCGGGTTTGAATATCCAAGCCTCAAGCTCGACGCCGTCGCGCATTGGAATCATGCGACTCATCTCGATGCTGTACCCGGGCTCGATCTGAGCGGATGCGGGGGACGGGAACAACGCCCACAAAATGACAGTCACCAATGCGGCCGTCAGGGTTTCCATTCGAAATCGATTGAGCATGCTTTCTCCTTTTCGCCTTACACCAATTACTCAAAGGCCCTGAACCCACAGCGTGAACCGATGCCAGAAAGCAGAATGGCCCAACGGAATCATCGAAAATTGCATAATGAGAAGCAGCAGGACGCAGCAAATTGTTCGAAAGGCGCTCATCTCATCCTCCCCTTTCGCGAGTCACTCTGACTGGCGATAACCTCGACACTGTCCGCCAACCGGCTTGAGGCGCTTTCCGGTCGGGAACCAGCTTCGTGCAAGACATGTCATTGAGCGGTCAATTGTTTCAGCATTTTCTTGGCATTTTCATTTGCTCGATTTAGCTCCAGCGACTTCTTGTAGCTCTTGATGGCGAGGTCTTTGTCACCATTGTCCATATATGCTTCGGCAAGGCTGTCATACGCGTTGGACGACTGCGGATAGGCTTCAACATTCAGTTCCAGGATGCGAATCGCGTCTTTGAATTTCTTCATTTCCAGTAATTGATAACCAAGACCGTTGAGCTGGTCTTCGCCAAAATCGTAAGCGGTGGGCTCGGTGGCCTTCAGTTCGTGGTACTGCTTGATCGCAGCGTTCACATCTTGTTGCTGGATAGTTTTCAAAAGAGCGTCGGCGGTGGACTTTCTACTGGCGAGAGCTTCGACTTTTGCCAGCATCCCGTCCAGGGACGCCCTGGGAAAGAGTTTGCCGCCAAGCACCACCGCGTCGATACGCTTCGTATTCGCAATATCGTTGAGTGGATTGGCATCAAGCAGAACCAGATCGGCAATTTTGCCCGTTTCGACCGTACCGAAGTCTTTCTCCTTACCCATAAATCGCGCTGGATTGAGCGTGGCAGCCTGCAGGGCCTCCATAGGTGAGAGTCCCGCTTTGACGAGGAGACCCAGCTCGTCATGCAAACTAAAGCCTGGGAAGCAATAAGGGTTGAGTGTATCCGTACCGGCCAAGATCTTCACGCCTGCCCGTTGCATGGCACCCACGATCTCGGCGTCTTTACTGAAAACCTTCTTACTCCGCGCCCAATCTTCTGCGGTCCGGGTCTTGAGGCGAAAATCCGTCTTTGGGTCCCAAGAAGCTCTTATGTCCCGCGGCATGTACTTCAGCCGAGAATCGTTGGTGAAGGAAGGGTCGTCAAGAAAGGCGATGCTGCGCAAAACAGTGAGGGTAGGGCATTGCCAGGTTTGGTTCTTTTTCAGTTCCGCAAAGAGGGCTTCTGCTTTCTGTGGACTATACGTTTCCAGCGCCAACTCCTCCCACTCGCGACTGGCCGCCCCATGTACAGCACTCACCGGCGGCTGTTGTCCTGCAATGATCGCCGCTAGCGTCTCCTGCGACGATTTGAGCAACTCCGCTGCGCGATTCGAACAAGCAGGTAGGACCCCGGTAAGATGCTCGATGCTCTTCTGCCCGGCATTCGACGCTTCCTCCGCGGAAACTGAAATCGGGACATGCCCCTCGAAGGGAATACCTTGCTTCTTCGATTCATCTGCTATGGCGAAGTACGCATCCCGAGGAAGAAGGGAGTAGACCTTGATGAAGTCGTCCCCGTCCCGCTTGGCCTGAATCACCGCTTGCCGAGCCTCGGACGCGTTGGCCACTTTAATGGAACCCGGCCAAACGGGTTTCGGTCCATCCACAAGTGGGCTGGCGATCAACATGTGCGGGCCCGGCAATTGCCCCGCCTCGATTTCCTTTCGCCACTGATGATGCATCGGCATGCCCCACATTATCCGTATGCCAGTCACGCCGTTGGCGATGAATAGCGGCAGATAATCCTTTTCATACCAATGGACATGCATGTCCCACAAGCCGGGAATCAGAAACTTCCCACTCGCAATGACTACCTGCGCGTGCTTGGGCACGCGAATCTTCCCGCTTTTGCCCACCTCAGTGACACGGTTCCCGTTTATTAGCACGGTCATGTCGGGACGCGCAGGCCCGCCCGTCGTGTCGATCACTGTGACGTGGGTGATTGCAAGTGTCATCGATTTCGTACGGGCGGTCTCTGTTGCAACCAGAGGCCACAGCAGCAAGGATAGAAGCAGCAGTCCAAATATGCTTTTCACTTGATTCCCCCTAACGTAACCTTCCAAGCGCCGTAGCGCCAAAGCAGAACCGGGCTGACTGTTTGTGCAGGACTAACTGCCGAGTAGTTCAAGGTGTCCAATCCCATGGCGAATACGGTATGTCGTCGCACTACGGCAATGAGGGTCGCAAAGCCGACAAGAACCATGAGAACCGCAAGAATGACCCCGAAAATGCAAAGGCGCATGTGCGAGCGAATGTGATGGGAGGAAACTAGAGCGATTTGCGCAACGAACACAAGAATCCAACACGTAAAGATCGCTCCGTGGAAATGGACAAGCAGACTCGGCAAGTGGGCGTGAAAAACGGCCGCCAAATAGTAGGTCCGGGCGAATCCGATGAAGACAGTCAAGAGGATGAGCCCGGCCATCGAGGCAAAGAAGAAATCGTCCATGTGTTTGCGAATGGGAAGTGATTTGCTGGCAGCCATTTTTCACCTTGCTCGAAAGCTGGAATCTTCAGGTTCCAGTCGGGTATCCCCATCTGTCACAGTCCCTGCCTACCCACTTACGCCGTGCCGTCGATTTCTTCCTTACTGAGTGGCCCTCCGAGCAGCGTCAAGCCGTGCTTTTCGAACTCCGCCTTACGCGCTTGTTGATTCTTAGGATCTGGGTCTTGCGCAATAGACGACCATTCCATCTCCATCAAGCCAGCAGGCGAACAGAGATGAATGGCGCCGCAGTGCTGGTCCTGTGCCACACTCCAGCGGTGTGGTACTTTCATCGGCATCAACAAGGAATCGCCAGGTTTCAGGCGCATGCGCTTGCCGCCTACTTCGGCAACGAACTCGCCTGCCAAGATGCAAAGCCACTCATCCTGCTCGTGATGCACGTGAAGAGGAGCGCCGCGATATGGGTGATGGTCTCCTGCAGGAAACACAAAGATGGCAAGCCGCCCCTCGTCGTCGGACGAACGAACGACCTCGGTGTCGAACATCCCTGACGGCGAGGGCGCGCGCTCATCGGTACCGTCGGGTTTGCGGGTGAAGCCGGATCGCACCAACACCGGCCGCCGGGCATTTCCCTTGCTGGTTGCCTGTTTGCCGTCTGCGAAGACTTGCGAAATGGCCGCCGAGTTCGGCAAGAATCCCTCGAACGAAGCGAGGGCGCTGGTCGCAAGAAATGCTCTCCTGTCCATTGTTCTCCTCTTGAAAAATGCTTCTAATTTCGAGTTGCCCGGACGCTACTTTGAATCCGCCCTAGTTCTCTTTCTTTAGAGTCAGCACTGTTTTCTGATCTTCCTTTGCCGGCGCCCAGGTGGTACGCGTCATCGTGTTGCCGTCATCCGAGACTTCAAGGGTGGCGAGGTAAAGAGTCTTATCTCCAAGTTTTGTCTCGGACGTCATTTTTCGAGGCCCCGCAATCCGAAAGGCGGTCGTCATTCCCGGAGGCGACATCGGACTTTGCACCGCCATGAAAGTTCCGTCGGTCGGGCCAGCCCATGTGTTGTCGATAGGATCGACGTAAACGTACATCTGACCCGGCACAGGAAAAACGATGGTCATCGTATCTGGCTCCTCTATCCTCTTCAGCATTTTCCAAGACCCCTCAAGGCCCGGCCCACCGGAGACTCTGGAGTAAACGCTAGATCCTGTCGCCGTTCGATTTGCAGGATTGAACCAGGTGTAAGTCATCGTGAGGGTGTGTTCTTCAGCAGACAGCGCCAAATGTATTTTTCTATTCACTCTATCACTGATTTTTTCCACGCAGTCCCACGAAGATGGCCCTGTGCTGACCCAAGCTACCGTCGATGCTGGGCGATCTGTCGGATATTCCTTGCCATCAATCGCGAAGTCATACTCGCTGTTTCGATTGTTAGAAAAGTGTTCGCCACCAGTCGATGACTTCGAGTACGTGATGGTGCCGGGCGTGGGGACCGGATTTTCGGTTTTCCATGTTCCCGCAAACGGGCTTTGTACGACCTCCGCGACCTTGGTGCCGTGAATTGTGACTGCTCTTTTTAGCGTGCCGCTGACTTCTCCCATATCGCCGGTCTGCGTGAAGGAAGTTGCGGTGATGCCGGACCATACTTCGTGCCACATCATTTTTTTGCCGTTCTCCGGAAATTCCATGTCGATCTTTAGCTGCTTCCCGTCCCACTTGAGAGAGCTGTTGCAGTACGAGTTCAGATCGCAAGCCGCCGGGCCGGAATTGTTGCAGAGCATCCCGCGCAAACTGTTTGTGTTCTTGTCCCACCAGTGAAAGGCGATAAGAAACTCTTCTCCAAACGGAGCGCGGACCTGCTCTTCCTCCATCAGAACATAACCACCCGGGCTAGTGCGCCAGACCTCTTCGCCCGTGCCGGTGCCTCCCGCGGGCGACATCCCGCCCGGTTCAAAGTCATAGGTTGTGGACCACTTGCCCACAAACGCCTTTTCCAGGCTCTGGATCTCCGGAGCGGGTTGCGGAGCGTTCGGGGGCGAGGAACGGGACGTGCTTGCGCCGGCTTGGCCGAAGCAAACCACGCAAAACGCTAACAGACTGACCAAGGCTGCATTGATCTTCAGCAGTTGTTTCATGCCATTCTCCGTTTCGAAGGAAGTCCGAGCAGAGTTGCTCCGAGCCTTAGTGCAAGACACCAGCGTCGTAGACAGTTTTTCCGCCCACCAAGGTCAACACAGTTTGCGTTTTTGGCAGTTCTGCCGTGGGCACACTGAAAATGTCTTGCGACAGAACCGCAAGATCGGCGAGCTTGCCTGGCTCCAAGCTGCCTTTGTACGCCAGTGAGTCTGCCATCGGGATTTCTTTCGTACCTGCCGCCGAGCGGGTCTGTTTTCCCGTCCGAGATTCCAAACTTTGTGAGTGCGGCACTGTTCAGTACGGCAGCGTGCCCGGACACAGTGCGCAGAATAATCGGTCGGTCATGAACTAGCTCGTCGAGGAAATCACGATTTAGCTGCAGGTCGGAATAGGCGGCTGGCCCGATAAGTCCATATATGATTGTTCCTTCATGCGTTTTGGGGGACGGCTGCAACGATCGCTTCGCTCACTTCGGCCAGCGTGGGGTCTGGGCTTTTGAACCGTAAATAGAATTCGTTTGATGGGGTCACTCCGAGATGGTAGTGCGCGTCGTTGATGCCGGGAATTACAGTGCGGCCAGCGAGATCGATTTGTTTCGTCTGTGGACCAGCGAGCGCCCTTATCTTGTCCGTTTCGCCGGTGGCAACAATGCGTTCACCGCGAATGGCAAGGGCTTGCACGTATGGATGCGCGACATCGCTGGTAAAGATTTCCCCGTTAAACAAAATCTGATCAGGAATAGATTCTTGCCCACACACAAGAGTCGCAACCGCCCCTGCAGCGAGGCAAACCATGAGGATTATTTTCCATTTCGACGCCATAAATTGGGTTACCTCCGCGAATAATTAGTCGACATACCGGAGTCGGACAGCATTCTACGCCCCTTCGTCATCACCACCTTGCAAAGCTTTTAGCCGCGCCAGTCCCGCGTGTTAAACTCTTCCGATCTAAGAGGACCCCGTGTCGGCAAATGCGGTGCAGGATATCAGGAAATTGCTCAAATTGTTTTGTCCAAAGACCTTCGCGAGATGAACGCGATCAGCCGAACAATTCGCTTCACCATGGCGTTTTACTTCCTTCCAGTCTAAACGAACTTCTCCGTAGTAAACTTCAATGCCTGTCTCCCATCGCTGTAATCCTTCGGTCACAGACCGAATACTGTGGACAATTTCTCTCCGGCTTCAGGGTCGTGCTTTCGACCCACGGCCTTCACATCACCTAAAATAGCTGCCAGCACCACCTGCTCACAAGGCAGGCGCGCCCTAAGGTCGAACCTGGAGTACGTCCGTGAACTCTCATTCCACGTCCTCCTGCAAACACATGAGCGCTCACGCAAAGTAAAATCTCATGAGAAACGCGCAATCCGCATTCGCGTAACTTCAACTGATCACATCCGCTCGTCTAACCCTCCGCTCAGCGAGCAGAGGGCCAGGGGTTGCTCGTCGGGTAATGCCCGACGATCCGAGAGGCAACCATTGCATCTTCGCGCAAACCCAATTAAATGTGTTCACTAGCTCCCAAACACATCCTTAACGGGCACCTGAATATTTGCAGAATAGACGCAAGTCGCGTAGTATCTATGGCGCGGGGTGGAGCAGCCTGGT
>CAVQQE010000005.1:0-592783 GCA_963714785.1 uncultured Acidobacteriota bacterium | reverse complement strand
TGAAAAACCGGCGCGCGAGTTCGTCAGTCTGGAGAACACGAAGTTTCATTGGCTCGTCGGCGCGAAAGATTCCGCCGCCATCAACCCGGACAACTGGGTCTTGGATCAGGCTCTACTCGATCGGCCTGGGGTGCAGGACTATCAGGTTGATCTGCTGGAGAACTACAAATCCAACATTGCGCTGTATCCCGAGTGGCAGGCCGCTTTCCGCGCACACAGGCCCCGGACATTGATCGCCTGGGGCAAGAAAGATCCCTTCTTCGTGCCGGCCGGAGCCGAGGCGTACCTGCGTGATTTACCGAGAGCCAAGCTCGTTTGGCTGGATGCAGGCCACTTTGTGCTGGACGAGAACGTCCGTACTGTGGCGGACGAGATCAAAGATGTTTTCGGTCACTAAACACCTCGCGTTCCATTCCGAAGCGAGAGGTTAGCCTCGTTAGCTACGTGATGATTACTTCGCCATCGCGGAGCTGCAAAAGGCTATCTGGTCATGATTGGCGGGGGCACGGCGCGAACGCCAGAATGCCGTCTTTCACTGATCTCGGCTGTGAACGGCGGTATTGCGGCTCTGCCCAAGTCAGTTGCCGAGCGAGGACTCGGGGACTGCATTCACAACAACCTGATCCAGCCGGGCACGATCCAGACTTCACGCCGCCGCAGAGGAAGGCATTGAGTATGCCGAGTATCTTCTTGACTCGAGAGGGCGTTGGAAGATTACCCCTCTCGGCGAACCAGGCGATGTCGCGGAGCTTGTCGCCTTTCTCGCAACAGAAGAAGCGAAATGGATTCACGGAGCCATCCTCGATGTCGATGGTAGGCAGAGCAAGGGCGTTTGATACTCAAGGTTGTTCCTTCTTGTGGTGGTTGTGGCGTCGGTTAATCCGCGGAGGATGCGGGAGATGAACGAGATGCGCGAGGAACTTACAGCAGCAGGACAAGTTGTATCGTCTCAACCTGACTCTTCGTCGAACTCGGAGGTTCAGTTTCACCGCGATCTAGCCTTTCCCAGATTGAGCGACGACATGCTTCAAAGACTCGGGGCTTACGGACGAGAAGAGACCGTTCCGAAAGACACCCTTCTGTACACGTATGGTGATCGGGACATAGACATGTTCGTAATACTCAGCGGGGAAATTGAGAGCCGACTTTTAGTGGAAGGGGGTGGCTCAAAATTCTTCCGCTCTTTGCCTGCCGGCGAATTCAGTGGAGAGTTAAACCTGCTAAACACGCAGAGATCTGTTGCCGAAGCTCGCACGACATCGGCAAGTCGACTGTTGCGAATCTCTCGAAAGAACTTGTGGGTGTTGATGCGTGCTGAGGGCAATATCGCGAACATTATTGTTTCGGCCTGCATATGGCGCCGCATCGCCATGATCGACGATCCATCCACCGGGGTCATACTTCGAGGATGCACCGGCGATCCGGATCTACTTAATCTCCGTCGCTTTCTGGTTCGCAATTATTATCCGCACCGGATCGAGGAGTTGCCAACGAACGATGAAGCCGGCAAGGGCCTGGATGCGACGAAGATGCCAGAAGTCGAGCTGCTGGACGGTCGTATCTTGGTTCGGCCGGCCATCTGCGACCTCGCTGACGAATTAGGCATTACCGAATTTCCTGAGCCTCACACAATCTATGACGTTGCCGTCGTCGGAGCCGGTCCCGCAGGTCTTGCCGCTGCGGTCTACGCAGCTTCTGAGGGCCTGTCCACGATTGTGATCGAAGGGAATGCCCCTGGAGGACAGGCCGGTACCAGCTCGAAAATTGAGAATTACCTCGGATTTCCGACCGGCGTTTCGGGAGCGCAACTGGCAAGCCGTGGCCATCTCCAGGCGCTCAAGTTCGGGGTTTACTTCGCCATTTCGCGCGACGTTGTAAGCACAACCCAAGTGGATGGTCTGCATCGACTGATCCTTGCTGGCGGTCTGGCTATTTGTGCACGCTCTGTCGTGATCGCAAGCGGGGCGCGGTACAGACAACTCAGCGTGAAGAACCAGGGGGATTTCGAAAACAGGGGCCTCTACTATGCCGCAACCGCGATGGAATCTCTGCAGTGCCGTGACCGAGAGATCATCGTCGTAGGAGGAGGAAACTCCGCCGGGCAAGCCTCAGTCTTCCTTTCGGGAGTTGCGAAACATGTACACCACATTATTCGCGGTGCTTCTCTGGAGAGTTCCATGTCGCAATATCTGATCTCGCGAATCGAGCGTTCTCCGCAAATCACTCTGTACACGGATACGGAAATCGACGGGCTCGAAGGTAAGGCGGCTCTTGAGTTCGTCACGTGGACCAATCGGAAAAGTGGTGAATCTGTTCGAAGGCCAATTTCCAGCGTTTTCGTCATGATTGGCGCGGAGCCAAATTCTGGTTGGGTATATGGCGCCGCCAAGCTCGATGACAAAGGATTTGTTCTCACCGGTGGCGGATGGGGATTTGAGGCCACGTCCTTTGCTACGAGCGTTCCCGGCATCTATGCTGTCGGAGACGTGAGAGCTACTTCGGTGAAACGTGTTGCATCTGCCGTCGGAGAGGGCTCTGTGGTCATATCGGATATCCACCGATACATAGCTCAGAACCGCATCGACTTCCCAGCGCAGGCGAAAGCTAACTGACAGTTGCCAGCGAGTCGTCTTTCGGCTTCTGCAAACTATGCATAACCCATGCAGGACTTCAGATGATCCGCTCATGACGCAGCAGCGGGCAACACTTCAGCTTTACTTAAGTATGTAACGAGAATTGAGGACTAATCTCTCGCTTATGGGACTTTACCTTGAAGAGACTATACGCAGGCGTAACAAGGCGTAACAAGCTCGCTTGATCAGAACTTGCTCCTGTCAGGGCCAGCCGATTACCGTCGCGCCATAGCAGATGAAGTTACGGCAAAGGAGAAGGCAATGATAACACCAGTCGATACCGTACGCGATTTCTATGCGGCAATAGCAGCAGGTGACACCGGGAAGATGTTTGGCCTGATGGCTCCCGACATCGAGTGGATCTCAGTGGTTGATTTCAACATTCAGGACAGAGGTCCCGAGGAGGTTCTGAAAAAAGTGTTCGTTCCACTCATGCAGGAGTGGGAGAGCTTCTCACCAACTCCTTCGGAATTTCTTGTTGATGGCTCGACGGTGGTGTCATTGGGCCGTTTCGCTTGCGTACACCGCGCAACGCACAAACGCGCCGACCTTGCATACGCGCATGTATGGGATATCCAGAACGGGAAAATCGAACGCCATCGTCAATACATAGATACCTTGGCGCTCGAACAAGTTCGACGCCCCTAGCGCTGCCAGTGCATCTTCATGAAGCACCACGCTTCTATTGCTGGATGCTTCCGGCAAGAAGTGTTCACAGGAGGAACATCGTGATGAACTGGATAGCAAATTACGTTCTTGCTACGGCCCTTCTCGGAGGCACCGCACAAGCCGCGCCACTCCCTTCGACCAACGCTACGACGACCTATCATCGCGTGCAGGTCGACGGCGTCGAGATTTTCTACCGGGAGGCCGGCCCTGAGAACGCCCCAACCATCGTGCTCTTTCATGGCTTCCCGTCATCTTCGCGCGAGTTTGACACGCTCATTCCCTTGCTCGCGACAAAATATCATCTGATCGCTCCGGATTATCCCGGATTCGGTCTGAGCGACGCGCCCTCGCCGACCGCGTATACTTACACGTTCGATCAACTTGCCCAGACGATGAGTGATTTTCTGGAGAAGCTCAAGGTCACGCATTACACCATATACCTTCACGATTACGGCGCACCAATCGGCTTTCGCATCATTCTGGCGCATCCCGATCAACTACATGCGCTCATCATTCAAAACGGCAACATCTACCTGGCGGGCCTTGGAACCAAATGGGCCAAAATCGAGGAATTCTGGGCGGATCCCAAAGCTCATCCTGAGGTGCTGAACGCGTTTCTTTCGTTCGATGCCACGAGGATGCGACACATGGCTGGTACGTCCCACCCGGATCGCTACGATCCGGATACCTGGATCAGCGAGTATGCCGACCTGTCGCGGCCCGGTCAGCGTGAAATCCAGGGAGACCTGCTCTATGCCTACCGGACCAACGTCGCGTCCTACCCCAAATGGCAGGGCTGGCTCCGCGATCACCAGCCCCCGACCCTCGTGGTCTGGGGCAAGAACGACCCTTCCTTTATCGCGCCGGGTGCGGAAGCCTTCAGGCGGGATCTTCCGAATGCGGAAATCCACCTACTCGACGCGGGGCACTTCGCACTGGACGAAAAGACTGACGAGATTGCAGGCCTGATCCTTCAGTTCATGGCCAAACATCCTAGATGAGAGGCCGAGGTGACGAGCATCGCATACGGCCTCGCGTCATCAGCATCGTCGAAACCAGGAACGAACGCTGCTATCCAACAGCATTTCCCGACAAACGGCATATTCTTGCCGAGTTGAGCAGCGAGACGATCGGGTTTGTTATTCAGAACTTGGACGTGATTGCCGCTAAACATCCTGCACCGAAAGAGCGTCAACTGCTAGGCACTTATTTACATCTGCCTAGGATTTGGTTCAGGTCCTCTGCTTTGTCAGTTCACGCTTCGGGCAACCACAGAGCGAAAAAGAGGTTGGAGGACGCACTTATTGGCGTGAGATCCGCAATTTTCTCGACGCGATCATTAGCGACACGCCCGCTAAAAGGCAACAGGCCGAGAGCCAAAATCCCGTGAACGCGGGCGCGTAGGCCATTTGATAGTCCCCAGCTAGTACAACTTCCGCCGGATCTGCCGGATTGTACGCCACGACGACATCGGTTCCGGAGGGGAGGCGCGGCGGCCACTGCTCCAAGGCGCTGTGAAATTCTGTTTTTATGCCAAGATCAGCGAGCGACTCGTATTGCTGTCCATCAACTGAAAATTTCACCGTGCAGTGAAAGCCGTAGGCCGTTCGCCATCCAGGGGACGTGCTGCGGCCACCTTGGGACCAGTAACTTGTGGAATATATTTCGGAGGACAATATTTGGGCCTCGGTTCGCGGCCACGGATGCAACATTTCATACCGCGTCCAAGTGCGGACTCCGAGGCCGAGTGCGCCTACTAGCGCGACGACTGTGAACACCCATCCCAGAGACTTTAGCGCCAACGAGGCGCGAGCCCTTAGTCTAGTGTCGAGAGGAACGGTTAGATCTCCACCATCGAGTTTGCCAGATTCAGATAATCCTCCAGAACGACTCTGGCCTCCTGTTTGGATTTGCGCGGCCGAACTCGACGATTCTCGAACCGAGCTGTACCAAAACTGTACCAAAACCCTATGTAATTGGTGCTTCGGGGCTTACTTCGAGCGAGAAGCAGATTCCCCGAAATTGTTGAAAACATTGAAAACCGAGGGCAAAGGATGGAGTCTTTGGAGTGCCCGAACGCGCTTGCAAAGCAGGTGCTCTCCCAGCTGAGCTACACGCCCACAGTAACTGCATGATTCTAATAGATTCCGTTCGCGAAAATCTACAAATGAGCACCTGCTCTGTTTGCAGGTGCTCGCGCAAACTGACCTGCCCGCCCTTCACGCGCAACCTGTACCGCGTAAGCCACTTCCAACAGTTTCCTGAACAGCTTTAGCTTTGATTTTCGGTCCACTCGGTCCAAGAACGCAGTTTTTCAGGAAATTCAGGCTGTCATCGATCATCCGAAAACGTATTTTCCTGAACTTCTGTCGGATCGCAGCATTTGAATTGCTCGCCGGTTTGGAGATAAGGAACGGCAACATCATCCTCATCTCTCTGCATCTTCAGGGGTGCCATGGGTTTGTCGCGTGAGTCTCTTCCGATCTCACTCATCGGGGGCCCCACCAGCTTTCAGCCCGGCCCTACGCGACAGGTAATCTGGGAACGCTGGTCGGTTCAAAAAAATACGTTCTCACGTGATCGCTAACACTCAGGCGACGGATGCGAACCTTCGGCGCGAGATCAAATGCTTGGAGCCGTTCGTCGAATAGCGCGTTTTCCAACTAACTGGGATTGTTTCCGGCTCGCCCGCGCGGGAGAACAAGTAACGATGCCAATAGTTGCTTGACTTTCGCGATCTTCCTGTTCTTAATATATGGCGTCTCCATATATGGAAAGCGCGACTTATGACGGTGAATGGAAGAGAGGCAGCGCGGAGTTGCTGATTCTCTCGTTGATAGAAGCCAGACCCCGGCACGGCTACGAAATCTCAAAGCTCATCGAGCAACGCTCAGAAGGCGCGGTGCGCTTCTATGTGGCTTCGCTCTACCCTTTGCTCTATCGCCTGGAAACCCGTGGTTGGATTCAGGGCCGGTGGGTTGAAAAGAGCGGGCAGCGCCGCCGACGCTACTACCGATTGACTCGGCAGGGACAAAAGGTTCTGGCCTCGCAGCGACGCGGCTGGCAAATTTTCGTCGAGGCCATCAACCGTATCACGGAAGTTGAAAATGCTTGATTGGGAACCCGAAATTCTCAGGCGGCTTGCACCGCTGGAACTTACTCCGACGCGGGAGTCGGAAATCGCTGAGGAACTCGCGCAGCACCTCGATGATCGTTATCAGGAACTCATCGCCAGCGGCCAATCGCAGGACTCAGCATTCCGCACCGCACTTGATGAACTCGAAGGGGAGGATTTGCTAGTCCGAAGCCTCAGACGTCTAGAAAGAAGCTTTGATCGCGAACCCATCGCGCCCGGAAAGGACGCCGGCAATTTTTTCTCGGGCATCCTCCAGGACGTTCGTTTCGCCTTTCGCATTCTCCGCAAAACTCCGCTCATCACCGGCATTGCACTGCTTTCTCTCGCGCTGGGCATCGGCGCCAACACAGCCATTTTCAGCTTGATCGACGCCGTCATGCTCCGCATGTTACCTGTGCAGAATCCTGAACAGCTCGTGCAAATCGGGTTGAAACCTCGCATGGATCAAAATGCGAACACCACCGTAACGAATCCGATTTGGGAGCAGGTGCGCGATCATCAGGACGTTTTCTCCGGCGTTTTTGCCTGGTCCTCGAGAACTTTCGACCTCGCCAACGGCGGCGAAGAAAACGATATCAACGGCATTTACGCCAGCGGAGATTACTTCAACGTTCTCGGTGTGCGCCCAGCCGCAGGGCGCTTGCTCGCTGCTTCCGATGACATCCGCAGCTGTCCCGGCGTCGCCGTGCTCAGTTATGGTTTCTGGCAGGACCATTACGCCGGTGCGCGATCCGTGATTGGCAGCTTCATTCGCGTGAACGGCCATGAATTTCCCATCATCGGCATTGCACAGCGCGGCTTCACTGGTACGGATGTTGGTACGCCATTCGGTGTGGCGATTCCGATCTGCGCGGCAGCGATTTCCGGAAGGTCTCTCGACGATCGCAGCGCCTGGTTCCTCTCGATGATGGGCCGCCTCAAACCCGGCGCAAACATCGCGCAGGCTCAAGCTCGCATGAAAGTCCTGTCGGCCCCGCTTTTTGGCGCCGTTGTCCCCCAGGATTCCAGCGCCAACGCACAGGACTTTTTTCGAAGGAACACGTTCGCCCTAACTCCCGCATCCACTGGGAGCAGCAGTGTCGATGGCGTACGCGACCAATACAGTCAACCGCTGCAAATCCTGATGTTCGTCGTTGGACTGGTTCTGCTCATCGCCTGCGCGAACATCGCCAGCCTGCTTCTTGCTCGCTCCGCGGCGCGCCAGAAGGAAATTGCTCTGCGTCTGTCTTTGGGAGCCTCGCGAGCCCGTTTGATTCGCCAGGTTCTCACCGAAAGCATCGTGCTCTCCGGCGCTGGTGCGATTCTCGGCGTTTTCTTCGCGCGATGGGGCAGCGCGCTGCTTGTTCGCTTCGTTTCCACCGATCAGAGCCAAGTCTTTCTCGATCTGAAAATGGACGGCCCGGTCCTGGCCTTCACCATCGGCATCGCCGTGCTTTGCGGAGTGCTCTTTGGGATTTTGCCTGCCTTCCGCGCCACACGCGTCTCTGCCAGTTCTGCGATGAAAGAAGGCCAATCGCAAGGTTCAGTCGGGCGCTCGCAATCGGCTCTAGCGCGCTGGATTGTCGCCGTGCAAGTCGCTCTCTCCCTGATTTTGCTGGTTGGCACCGGTCTCTTCGTCCGTACATTCGCCAATTTAATGACCGTTGATCCGGGCTTCGACCGCAACAATGTCCTGTTGATCGACACGAATGTTCATAGTGCTGGACTGCCCGAGCCCGCTCTCGTGCCGCTCTACGGCCAAATGCTTGCGAAATTGCAGGCGCTTCCCGGGGTCGTTTCCGCCAGCCAGTGCCTGTTATATCCGCTCGACTCGGGCGATGAGTGGACCTCCGAGGTTTCAGTGCCGGGCTATCAGCCGCCGAGCGGCATTGTGCCGGGTGTTCATTCGAACTGGGTCACGCCTGGATACTTCTCCACGATGCGCACGCCGCTGGTCGAAGGCCGTGTGTTTGCCGCTCGCGATTCCGCAAACTCCACGCCCGTTGTCGTCATCAATCAGTTGCTGGCGAACACCTACTTTCGCGGACAAGATCCCATCGGGAAGCACATCCACCTTGGAGGGCAGGAATTCGGAGACAAACCACTGGAAATTATCGGCGTGGTGCAGAACGCCAAACGCGATTCGCTGGATCAGGACTTTCTTTCAACCGCGTACGTCCCTCTTGCCCAGATTCATCGTGTCCGCGAAGACACCACGTTTGAGATTCGCACGGCGACGACGCCGGGAGCGCTGATTCCCGCCGTGCGCGACGCCATGGCCAGCATCAACAAATCGGCTTCTTTGCAATTCAGCACACTGAAACAGCAGGCCGACGACTCCGTGCTTCAGGAGCATCTGATGGCTGTCCTCTCCGGCTTCTTTGGCGGCCTCGCGCTCCTGCTCACCGCCATCGGTCTTTACGGCGTCATGGCCTACGTAGTCACGCAACGCACGCACGAAATCGGCATTCGCATGGCCCTCGGCGCGGAGCAGACTTCGATCCTTTGTCTCGTCATGCGTGAGGCCGCGATTGTCCTCGCTGTTGGCATCGCCGCCGGTCTCCTCAGCTCCATCTGGATTATGCGCCTAGCCCGCCAACTCCTCTTTGGACTCACGCGCAATGATTTCTCAACGCTTGCGCTCGCCATCACCGTACTCGTCGCCGTCGCACTCGTTGCGAGCTATGTTCCCGCGCGCCGCGCCATGCGCGTCGATCCCATGGTGGCGCTGAAATACGAATAGTTCTCGACGGTTTCTGCCCTATTCCACCACCAATTTGGGGTAATAAACAGCAATCCGGAGGTAATACGGGAAGTAATGCGGGAACCGTTCAGCGCAGCCTCTAGGCCCGGAATGTGTCTAAAAAAACTGTGCCAACCCAGGGCTCTAGGGGCTCACGCCAGCAATTCGGTCCAACCTCCAGTCCAATTCAAGAGGGTGGTTACACCGCGCGAGTCCGCGTAAACGACACCAGATGCGGAACTTGTATGATTTAACCTGCATACTTGCAAAGCAAGCGCTCAATCGAGTGGCTAGGAGGCCCCCTGCCTAGTGAGCAAGGGTTCTCCTGAGGCGCTGATCGGCCATCGGATGAGTTCGCGCTCGAGTAACGCGGGGCCAACCAACGTCATACAGAATCTCGTGGATGGTGGCGTCGGTGATGAGGTCGAAGAAATGTTCGCCCGACAACGTCGCCCTCGCAGGATTTACTGTGCACCTCCTCTGACAAGTCATTGGATTGAACCCTAGAGTGAGACAGTTTAATCATGCACACCGGGGCGATTCCGAATAGCCGAAGTACACCCAACTTTCCAGGCAGCGTGTTGTTGACTGTTCCTGGATATCTGGATTAGTCTCGTGGACGCTGGCGGTATTTAGTACCTCAAGAACAAGATACATTAATAGCTGCGACGCTTTCAGTGCACAAGAAAGAAGCCCATTCCGCGAGAGTGTCGGCAGATCCCGAAACGGCTGCTTCCGTTCCAGAATGGATTGTCGCCAATATTGCCGAAGCCTCGAAAGGTGCGCAGCAAGTATTTTTCATTTTCCTTTCTCTCTTGTCGTATTGTGCGATTACGGTTCTAGCGACGGCCGACCATCAGATTGTCCTCAACTCGACGGTTCAGCTTCCCTTGCTTAACAGTCCGGTTTCACTCGAAGCATTCTTCCTATTGGCGCCAAGTGTAAGTTTGCTGGTATACGCGTACCTTCAACTGTATCTGCAACGACTCAAGGGACTCGTTCAAGAGTTGAAGGCGTACGGCCCAATACCGGCTCGACGGTTGTATCCATGGGCTTTGACCATTTCCGAGGATCCGGAGCCGGGATCTGTAGGAGTTTTGCAGAAGGCGATTACAAGTTTGTGCTTGTGGTGGCTGTTGCCTTTTGTGCTGCTTCTTTTTGCTTTTTCCTCGCTCAAGAAGCATTCGCCTGCGCTCTCGTATGCCGTGAGTGCCTATCCTCTACTGGGGTTAATTGCGGTTGTGTACTTCTGGAGAAAATTTGCCGCGAATCCGCACAAAGCGGGCTTGTCCGTGTCTGTTTGGTCGCTTGCAGGGATTGTCTTAGGGATTTCTGTGTTTCTGATTGGATTTGTCATTCCGAGCGTTAGGATGGGCGGCGCCAATCGAAACCACAATGAGGGA
Organism: uncultured Acidobacteriota bacterium; assembly: GCA_963714785.1. Classification (GTDB taxonomy): domain Bacteria; phylum Acidobacteriota; class Terriglobia; order Acidiferrales; family UBA7541; genus Palsa-295. The sequence goes on along the minus strand of CAVQQE010000005.1, from coordinate 582,220 downwards.
AGAGCTGTCGGTTACTGGAACGGGGCTTTACGGAAATGGACTTGCGTGGACCTTAGCTATCAAGTCCTCGTGACGGAGCAGAAGAAAGAATACGACACGCTGTGGGTTGACCTTGAGAATGCACATCTGGAGTGCGCAAATCTGGATCACACCATCTTGAAATTGGCTAACTTGAAGGGTGCGCATTTGCAAGGTGCGAATTTGCGAGGAACTACTCTCCGCGGCGCGTTGCTGGAAAACGCAGATTTCGCTGGCGCCAACCTTTCTGGCGTCGACATGTCGTATTCAAAATTCCATTCCGTCAAGAATCTGACCAAAGAGGGATTGTGCGAAGCAAAAACTCTTTTTAAAGCTGAAATGGACGGCGACGTTGAAGCTGCAATACGTTCGGCATGTCCTGAAATACTTTCTGAGAGATCACAGGATTGATGTCGTTCGAAACGAGGTGAACAGTGGCACAGGGAAAGGGGAAGGCTGTCCGCAAGTTCCTGCGGACATTGAATCAGAGAGAAGCTGCAGACGGTCTTGTGCGATACCCGGAAGCGGCAGAACTTGCATCGCGGATTCGCATGGCGCGGAAGAAACGTGCGGGCAAGCGGCGTCCTGATCGTTCTTATCCGGGGAGGCGCTATCCCGCGCGTCGCAAGCCTCCCAAACGGAGTTATCGTCGCCCGAGCAAGAGGAAGCAGAACAAGCGAAAGTCCACGAGAAGGAAGCGCAGTCAACCAAAGCGTAGACCGAGATAGAGAGTGACACGAGAGGCTGGACGCGTCGAGACAGGATCTTAAACTTTGGAGGCGCGTATACGTGGCGGTTATAGCATTAGGACACAACGGAATCGGCCTCGGGCATGTTTCGAGATTGATGGGTCTCTGCGAGTCTTTGGTGGTCGCAGGCGTCAAGCCGGTACTCTTTGCCGAGGGATCAGGATATAGCGTAATTCCGCATGATTTCCCGAGTGCGTCTGTACCCAGGATTAGCGATCAAACGCCGCAGCTGCGATCCGAGATTTCGAGAGCGATTAGCAGTCTGGCGCTCCTATCATTCCCTTCGGTCCTCATCGAAGATACGCATCCACTGTCATTGGAGGTTGCCAATGGAGTGTCTCGAATTCTAGTCCTTAGACCGATCGAATGGTCCCAACTGAAATCTCTGCGAGAGTACTCGGAGAAGTTTCACAGCGTGCTCGTCGCGGATCATCCTTCATCTCCGACTTGGCCGTATAACGATCGGCAAACAGATGAGATCACATCCTGGAATTCTTGGGCCTGTGTCGGCCCGCTCTACAGGCGTCCGTTGCGCTCGGAAATTAAAGATGTCAAACGGCGATACCGTTTGACCAAGGGAACGCGCGTCTGCGTCTTCTCGATGGGGGGAGGTGGCGAGCATTTTGGTGCGAGGGATGCGGTGTCGTTTTGCAGGAGGGCTCGTTCAATTGGCAACTGGTTGCTGGCTCAAGGCACCAGTGTACGCCTAGTTTTTGTGGGGGGGCCGCTGTTCGACAGATACGACTTAGTTCCGAATATGTTCACGGTAGTAAGGGACGAACCTTTCATGCCCGCGCTTTTTGCTGTAGCCGATGCCGCTGTAATCCGGCCAGGGTTCAACTCCGTCTGGGAATGCATCGCCGGTTGTACCCCGATCATTCCGATTTCCGGAACTTCGTACATCGAGCCAATCGCTCGTCGGGTGAAGAATCTTGAATCTCGCGGCATGGCTTTCACGCGCATTGGTGCTTGCTGGAGTGACGGCGCACGCGCTCGAATGTCACGAGCAGCCAGAGTCGCTGGCAAGAGATGGAATGGGCGAGCTGGGTCGGAAATTATAAGAAGTATCGTGCACAGGAAAAACGATCCACCACTTGAGCATGTTGGCCGCAGCACGAATCTCTTAAGCGAGGCTCGCCCGTGCATTTCAGAAACGGGTGAAGAGGAATCTTGTGAAGCAGATCTCCGAAAGCTAAGCGACATTCTCTGCCGCAAAATGGTGTCAGTTCGAATCGATGACGTAACGGATTTGACTGGAACGACGAAAATACTAATTGAATTGTGTGAAGAATTTGGACTCGGCGTGTCCCTAGAAATCGTCCCTTACTTTGCCCAAATCTCCTGCAACAATCTCCAGCGCTGCAGGATTGCAGGCGATTTGATTGAAGTGAGTCAACATGGATATTCCCACATTCTGCGTTCTTATCGTCCTGGGCCCAAGAGCGAATTTACATTTTGTGAAGTTGCTATAGAGAAGGAAGCAGATGAAATCGCAAAGGGAAAAGCAGCATTGGAAAAGAGATTTCCCAAGGAATTTCACAACGGTTTCTCACCGCCGTTTGACGGAACGCCGATGTGGCTGCCCGAGTGTTGGGCACAACTCGGAGGCGAATACATTTCCGTAATGGAAGCTAGGCCCGCTGGAACGCGGATACCATTCGTTGTGAATTCTGTTGACGTCTGGAACTGGACAATCGGAAGCCGCTATTCGCTGTCGCATATCCGAAGGGAGATTATTTCCTCAATCGTCAGATCTGGTCATGCCGGGCTTGTGCTTCACCCAACTCATTTTTCGTTTCCCGAAGACATCAGATGGCTACGCAATCTCTTCAAATGGCTCCAGAGGGGAAAGGTTGAATTCGTGATGCCCAGCAGGCGCGCCCAGTTGCAGTGCTCGAGGGTAATCGAAAGCCCTTTTAGGAGGTATTCCTCACTTGCCGCCTCTTGATTGTGAAGTCACCCAGTCGCCGAAGACAGCTCAGCCAGTGTGTCATCGGCCATGGACTGGATTTGAACTTGTAGATCATCTGGGCGACGTTAGACCGTGCTGCTGGGGAAAGAAAAGCTGCGGCAATGTAAACGAAAAGTCGACGGATGAAATATGGAATGGCCCGGGCTTTCAGTTTTACCGTGATCGAATGATGGAAGGGAAGGTTGAGGACATCTGCGACCCTTGGTGCCCGATACTTCAGGGAAATTACGTAGAAGAAAGCAGATGGGGTGGGCTTGAGGGATTGCAATCGAGCGTGACCGAATTCGATCCATGTGAATCGTTACCGGAGTACCTCAGAGTGGTTCCGACGACGGCCTGCAACTTGAAGTGTCCCATGTGCTACCAGGCAGGAGATCCGCCGACAAAATTGCCGGAAACATTATTTGCTCAACTCGAACGATGGATAAGGAACGCCAAAGAACTCCTCGTGATGGGAGGCGAAACCTTCATCGCCAAGCAATGTCTGCAATGGATCCGGCTGGTGGATCCACAGAGGTATCCCAGCTGTGGGTTGGCCGCGATTACAAACGGTCTAGGGTTTACTGACGAAATCTGTCACCTCATTTCGACGAGGAGGTGGAATTGGATTCTGGTTTCTATCGACGCTGCGACGGTTCCGGTCTTTGCCAAGGTTCGCGGCGGTGATTTCACTGAAGTTCTGCGCGGGTTAGAGAGGCTCACCGAAGTGCGAGCCAAGTGTGCGCGTCCCTTTGAGATCAGATTGGGATTCACCCTGCAGAAGTCGAACCTCTGCGATGCCATCTCGTTTGTGGATCTTTGCGATCGTTACAATGCAATGCCGCAATTCACGATGGTCTTCGGTGATTGGCACAATGAGTTTCCTGAGAATAGAAAGCAGATTCAGAAATTTCTTTCGACAATTGAACGCCTTGACAAGAAACTGTGGGAGCGCGGGTTTGGAAATCAGATTGTTGCCAGCGCATTGGCAGCTCTTCGTGCGCGTGAACTACTCAAGAGCCGCACCGTTACACTAGTCCCGTTGTCGAAAGCAGTCTCTACCCAAATTGGGGAATTACACCGGGCTGAACACCTTTCCTATAGTGAGGACCGGGATGCATTTCGTAAACCGCGCGCCTCCGCACTAGAGTCAACCCCTATTACTGGCGGGGGACATCGCCAATTCGAGCTTTCCACTGGAAATCCTGTACCCGATTTTTGGAGAGAACTTGTAAAGGAAGCGCTTGATACCTACTCAGTTGGCATCCCGTTTTTCGCGCGAGATGGCGTCGCTCTGTCTGCTCTAAAAGTCTACCCGGCGGTAAAGAAGCTAAGAAAGATCGCCATCGCAAAAGGTTGGCGTCTTCGCCAGGCGGTGGACTTCACGGAATTCGGCTTGCACCCAGATGACTACCGCCTCGAATTCGACACAATTCTCGATAAAGGTGAAAAGGGGCTCTCTAGTCTTTCCGTTGTCAGTCCGATATTCAACCGCGAGGTAGAACTTCCGAGTTTTTTGAATTCCGTCATGAACCAGGAGTTTGACGAACGGTTTGAACTCATCTTAGTCGACGACAAGAGCACGGATCGATCAATTCGTGCGATCGTTCGAACGCTGTCGGATTTTCCTGCCCGTATACGTGTCCGACTCTTTCGAACGAAACGCAAAAACTGCTACGAAAAGGGAACCTTTTCGTTTGGTGCAGGTTTAGCTCGGGAAATCGCGGTGCGTCAATCCGTAGGAAAAAGAATCCTGTTTCTGGATCCGGACCAGATCGTCGAGCAAGGATGTCTCAAAGAACACGCAACATGGGGAGAGAGAGGATTTGATGTCGTAATTGGCGACCGGCTTGAAACAGACAGCGATGTTTCGAGCCAATGGCAGTTCCTTAGGACCGACTCGCTGACCGCGGTCGCCGACTGGTGGCTATCTTTCTTTACCGGCAACGCCTCTGTGGATCGGGAATTACTGCTTCGGGTTGGGGGCTTCGATCCGCGATTGCAATACTGGGGTCTCGACGACACCGACCTGGGATACCGACTATGGAAAGAAGGGGCTTCCGTATGGCATACGAGGCGAGCGAGGGTTGTCCATATAGACTCTCTCGGATCAGGCGGTGGAACCAACTCCGTGGAAAGAACTAATAGCTACCGATTGCACATGGAGGTCCTCTATCGGAAATATCTCGAAGAAGAAATCCTTTCTGCTTTCTCGTTTGTTTGGGCGGATCGTGTTCTCTCAAAGCCGGAACTCAGTTAGTGTCAGTTCACTGTCCAATTTGCACGTGGACGGGACGTGATTGGTATGTCGTTGAGTCGCGACCTAACAGATTTTCCAGAAAAATCTGTCCCCAGTGTGGTGGGTATCCGCGGGACCGCATCACTTTCGTTCTGTTGCGGCGATTGCAGCAAGATCAGGGTCACAAAAGGTTGGTGATTGGAGAGATCGGAGGGTCTGTCCATTCTTACTCGTGGAAAAAAAAGCAGTACCGCTATTGGAACGCCGACGTCGTAGAAGGCGCCCGTTGGACAGTGGACGTCTTGGTCCGGGGATGCCGTATTCAGAAGTCTCCACCGTGCGCCGACATCGCAATCTTGTCATACGTTCTCAGTCAAGTTGAAACGAAGTCGGTCCGGATTGGGTTAATGAAGGAATTGCATAGGTTCACGATTGAGGACGGGAAAATGATCTTTTTTGATGACCTCGAGTTAACGAGGAAAAGACACCGCGTCCATCGGAAAGGAGCTTTTTTTCATACGCTTCAACTGGGGCATCCTATCGTAAACGAACTAAAGTCGGCGGGCTGGAAGCCTGCGATCATTAATGCCGTGGAATTGAAGAGTATTCAGGCTGAAATCGAAATGCCCTTTATTCTGGCAGCAAAGAGTCAAGCACTTCTGTTTGAGCTTCTGCGGACCACTCGAATAGCTCCCCAACCTTAAAGAGCGGTTGGCACGTTAATGAAAATAAACGCGGAAAAGACCGATGCGATTCGATGAGATTTATGGCCAAGTCGGCGCTTACGCGCTGATGTCAAGGTGGAAGGCGCGAAAGCTGTACGAATTCGTGCTGAAACAAGAGCCGAAAATCGTCTATGAGATGGGAACGCACCAGGGCGGTTCTGCGCTAATTATGGCGGCAGCTTTGCACGAATTGGGTACTGGGAAAGTCACCACCTTTGATTTTCGTGACATTCGCGGTTTGGTGCCGAATGTAGAGACGCTAATACGCAAATCGAAGTTGGGAAGCTACGTGTCTGTAGCCTATTGCGATTGGTGCTTTGAATGGGAACTGGCCAAACTGCTGGAATTAAGACGGACTTCGGGTGAGAAGAGTGACGACCTAGTTGATTTTGTCTACATCGATGGCGGTCACTATTGGACCTGTACTGCACTGACGTTCTATTTAGTCACAAGTCTACTTCGACCAGGTGGATGGATCTTATTTGATGACTTGGATTGGATTATTGACAAGCACGAATCGAAGGACTGCACATACGTCCAGCGGATTTCGCTGGAAGCGAGGAAGCGACCGATGGTGCGGATGGTGTTTGATCTATTAGTAAGAGGTAACAGCTCCTACTGCAATTTCCGTGTCACCGCTAAGGGGAGCTGGGGTTGGGCTCAAAGGAAACGGGAATGTGACAAACGTTCGGTTTGTGTACATCCGCTCGGTTCTTAGTCGTCCTTCCGAAGGCGGCCTCGGCAGCATATCGCGATCAAATCCGTCGCTGGCGACTGCTGCGATCCCGGATCACCCATGAAAATCCGGATCGTCAATATGTTTAGTTCTCGACAACAGCTTTAATCCGCCCAAACCCTCAGTAATCCAACGTTCGCTCAGGACTGGGGTATGGTCCATATCTAGGTACTCAACTTCAATCGCCTGATCCTGAAAAGTCAAATTCAGAAAGCCATTCATTCCGAAGCCGTTTTTCGCCAAGCGATTATCGTAAAACACGGGGGTTGGCGCGTGGGTAGGAGTTCCGCGATCTACGGGCATGCCGCCATGGCCTATGCATCGACCGAAGCTCTTGAGATCGCTCGTGCCGTACAGGTCGTACCCGGCAAGTCGATGCTCGTGGCCCCAAAACCACAGCACAGGTCTTCGGATACCCGCATCCCAAAGTTGCTGTGCCGGCTTATCATACGTTCCCTGAAATGCAGAATAGTTCTGATGGTGCGATATCAGAATAAGACCTCTGTGATCCGTCTCAGGTTTGACAATCTCTTTCAACCACTCGACGAGTTCGGGCATCAATTTGCAGTCCCCGCCGATACCTGGAATGCTGTTCACGATCGGAATGCTCGACAAAAGAGGGACACCGATGGAATTGTAACCAGTGTCTATCGCAATGATCCGCCAGTACTGGTTTTGTAGGCAGAAAAAGCTAGTTTGCTGGCCCGTCGTCTTACCGGTTGAATCTCGGACACCAAGGTGGGGTAATAAAACGTCAAAGTAGCCGCCACCGTTGGCGTACATTTCGTGATTCCCATTTAAGCCAAAACTCCCCTTTGATCCGATCGGCCATTTTACCGGATCGTAATTGTTGTTCGGGTTCTTGACGCCCAGGCAGTTCTCATTTACGGAGAGCGGATCACCGACGTAGTAGACATCGCCCAGATGAATCGTAAAGTGAGGGTCAAATTTTTGCATCTGTGTAGCGACGCTCAGTGCCTCTTCGGTTCCAGTTCCCCAATCTCCGGCCGCGCTGATCCTTACGTTCGACGTTCCGCCATGTTCGTCAATCAAGTCGTACATGGCATTCGTAGGCGAAGCTGTGTGCGCTGGAAAGTAGTGCTTTTTATGGAAAACGTAAGCGAGATAATTTCGGACCCACCCCCACAAGGCAACAGGAGAGAACATCCATTCGGGCGGGTAGTTCGGCGGAGATGCTGCCTCAGTAGCGACGTGGAGTTGCGCCAGCGCAGCGGACCGCTGGTTAACGTCCAAATCCTGTACGGTTCGGCGTCGTTGGGGTCCTGCCACGATTACTCCATGAGACTTGGGTTAGTGCCGCGAAGCATACTTGATCGATAATGACCTGACAAATTAATTTCTTATGATTGGACGGTTCGGTTTTCCGCGTAATGGCCCCAGAGCAACGGATTCACCCAATCCTCGCTGAAGCAAATATGCCCGAGGGGTTCACTGTGCACACTTTCTGGGAAATGGTGCTGTGTACGAAGTGTGCACGAATCGATCATTTTCAATCGGTTGGACTTAGCTTTGAGCGAAAAGCAGATTCCCCGATTTGTTGGAAACGTTAGTAGTTAAAGAAAACGAACGGAGCTGTTGTAGGCGATTGTCCGGCTTTGCAAGCAGGGGGTCGCAGGTTCGAACCCTGTCACGTCCACCATATTTTCTATAACTTGCGGTTTTGGCTTCTCTTTTTGTTACGCAGTTTGTGACGTAACTGAACCTCCCGGTTTCTTCGAGAGCGCATCCAGCGCTTGGCGTTTCGCCTCCAGGCGCACATGAGAATAGTGGGCTGGCATCTTCTGCGATGCGTGCCCAGCAATTGCCATGATGGTTTGATCGCTCGCGCTCGATTCGGCAAGCTCCGTTATAGCGTGATGGCGTAAGTCATGGAATCGCAACCCCGGGAGTCCCGCCTCTTTTGTCAGATTTCGCCAGGCCGTCCGCCACGTTCTCATCGGTTTGGTCGGGTCAGGCTTGACTGATACTGCCGGTCCTGGCCTGCTCTTGGGTTTCGCTATAGGTCCTTATCCCTCGCCTCGCGGAAATAAATACCAGCTAGGATTGGGCTCCACGCCAAACAGGAGCTTGCTTCACTCTCGCAACTCCAGAATTGCCGTCCACGCTTCGGCGTTCAGCGGAAGCACTCGCTCCCCGGCTTCTGTCTTACTCCGTCGCACCGTCAGCGTGTGCTCCATTAAATCGACGTCGCGCCATTGCAGCCCGCGAAGCTCACCAGCCCGCATCGTGGTATTCAGAGCTAGAGTTGCTGCGAGTCGAGCAAGTTGCCATTCCGGCCTGTTTGCAGCGACCTTGAGCAATTTAAGCTTCTCACCCTGTTGCATCGCCTGGCCAACATTGTGTCGTTCTGGTAGTGGCTTAATTTCTTCGGCAAGCAGGTGCCAGCGCTTCGCTCGCTTCAAGAAGCGGCGGAGAATGCCGAGTTCCATGTTGACTGTGCGATTTGCCGCGCCTTTCTGCTTACGATGAGCAACGTAGTTCCTGATGGCATCCGAAGAAATGCGCTTCAGAGTCAGCACTGAAAAAAAGCCGCGCAAAGGTTTAAGACGTTCCTGCTCGGTGGCAATAGAACGCGGGGCCAAGTGCGCCAGTCGGTCCGCGACATAGCGGTCAGCAGCCTCGATGAAGCCAAGCTTTGCAAATAACTGGCTGCTCGGTGCCAGATTGCCCGCAGTGGCTTGCCCGATCAAATCTTTTTCCTTAGATTGCGCTTCACGCCAGTCCGTCGTGTCCAAACTCTGCCGATATCGCTGACCGTTGAGACTAAAATCCGTCCACCAACACTTCGCGCGCTTATATTGCTTCGGGCACTCGAAACCTTCAACGCCCTTGACGTTGGATTTGTCAGCTTAAGTGAGCAAATCGACACAAGCACGCCGATTGGCAAGATGGTATTTACCGTTCTGGCTTCTGTTGCCGAACTGGAGCGCAGCCTAATTGCTGAGCGTGTTAGAGCGGGTCTGCGGAACGCGAGAGCGAAAGGGGCGCGGCTCGGACGGCCGCGGATCAGTCTTGATGTTTCCCAGGTTGTCCGCTTGCGAGCCGAAGGCCGCACTGTGCGTGAGATTGCTGAAACCCTAGGAGTGTCTCGCAGCCTTGTCCACAAAACCCTTACGTATCGAGGGCCGCTCAACGCTGCAATCACAGTGAGTTAGACCAGCAGATTTCTTGTCCACAAATCAGATGATTTCGACCGCTCGGATCTGAACTCGGAATGCGAGCTGAGTCTCCGCGCTAGACCACCGGGACACATGCGAGACTGCCCGCGGAGTTCCCCATTCACTTTCCCGCCACTACGGTCGATCTCCTGGCGTGTTATTTGTCGTTGTCGGTGAAGCGGACGGCGTCGGTTTTCTCTGACCCACGGACTATGGCGATGTATTTTCCGTCGAGTGAATAGCGGAAATCCCAGATTGCGTCGGAGGTGAAGTGGGTCAACTGCTTTTCCGGAGCCCCAGCCGTGGGCTGCTTGGTCCAAAGATTGGGTACGCCGGTTCGTATATCCACGTACGCAACGGCCCGCTGCCCCGGAATCCAACGCGCCAGCCGATCGGTGGGATCGAAAGTCTCGGCAAGCTCGAGATCGGACTTCGATTCAACACCTGCCTCGATATTCACCGCAACAATTCTTCCGTTTTTGCCGGGGGATTGGAACGCCACGTTCTGCCCGTCGGCGGAGACCATTGGTCCCATGGTTGCCAACCGATCGGAAACTTGCACGGGTCTTCCCCCGGAAATCGGAATTTTGAAAATGTACGACGACCCTCCAGGAACTTGTCCCAAGTACATCACCCATTCCCCCACCGCATCGCATTCGGGCTGCTGTTCGCCGCCGCCATTTGTAAGTTCTGTGGAGACTCCGCTCTGCAGATCGAGTTTCCAGAGATGGTAGCTGCCACCCCAATCAGATCCAAAAACTACGGCGCCGCCATGATCGCAGATCGTGGGATTCACGTGGTATCGGCCGTCGAACGTAAGCTGCCGCACGTTTCCTCCGTCAGCATTGGCAATGAAAAGAGCCCAATTCTCTGCGTTGTTGGCGACGTACACGATCCGGTTACCGGGAGTCCAGGCGATTCCATGGCTGCCATCCAGCCTGCCCGAGCTTACTTGTTTTGCGTTGTCAGGAGAGTCGGCCGCACCCACCCAGATCTGGCTGCTGCCATTCCGCTGTGCCGCAACGATTGTCCGGCCGTCCGCCGACACGGAAACGGAATAATAGTCGCTTAGATCGTTGGAGACACGCCGAATCTTGCCGCCCGGATAGCCGACTATCCAGAGCTGCATAGGTACTCCTGTCTTTTCCTGCGCGGTGACCAAGTATCCGCTTCCATCCGGGAGCCAGGCGAAATCACCCACATAACGCCAGCGTCGCCCCGGCATCGGCTTTTGTGCTCCGGCCGCCACATCAATCATCACGAACTCGAAATTCTGTCCGCCGGGCTCCGGATCGTTGACAACTGCCGCAATACTTCGGCCATCCGGGAACCACGCAACATCTTGATAACCCAGATTGCCTCCGGAAGCTGTCTTCCAAACCGCCAACTGCTTCGCGCCGCTACCGTCCGAGTTCGCAATCATAAGGTGGCCTTCGCTTGACGCAAAATCAAGGGTTGCGTAGGCCATCTGGCGTCCATCGGGCGAGAAGGACACTCCGGCAATTGCGGAATCGAGGAGACGGTGGGGTGTGCCGCCGAGAACGGGAACCTGATACACAATCGCGTTTATCGCGTTGGCGCTGCTAGACAGATAGTCCAGGAAGTTTCCGTCGGGAGTGAACCTGACGTCGAGGATCTCGCCTATGCCGGGAGGAAGTATCTGAACCGCGCTGGCGACGTCCATTTGGCGGACCCATAGGCTGTTGAGTCCGTGCGCTTTTGAAATGTAAGCAATGTAGCGGCCGTCAGGTGAGATTCGGGCCAGCGTTACGTCGCCGCTGGCCGTCAGACTCGAGATCGTAGGATTTTGGAAAGCGCTCGCCGCCATGCCTGAGCGGAAAAACCCCTTCCAGTAGAGCCAGCCGCCAACACCCAGTAGCACGAGCAAGAAAATTACACCTGGAAGGATCAGCTTTCGCCCGAGCGTAGCCCCCGCGGAATCTGCAGCAACGCCAACGGCGCCCGCTCGTCCCGAATCCGCCGTCGCGACCGCGGCCGAATCGCGTCGTCCGAGGCTGGATTTTGTAGCGCCGGGCTTCGACCCGGCATCTTCTAATTCCGCGTCCTGCGTCAAAGCCAGGTGTCGCACGGAACTCGAATCGCGCTTCAGTCGCTCCAGGTCCGCGCGCATTTCCGCGGCGCTCTGGCATCGCAGCTTGGGATCTTTTTCCAGCGCTTTGTTGATCAAGTCTTCCAGCTTGGGTGGCAGGTCCGGATTCAGCCGCACCGGCGGCACCGGCGCTCGGTTCAGAATGGCGTCGAAAATAACCGCTGAAGTATCGCCCCGAAATGGCAAGACCCCCGTGCACATTTCGTAAAAAACCACGCCCAGCGAAAAGAGATCGCCGCGCGCGTCGAGTTCTTTTCCGCGCGCCTGCTCCGGAGACATATACGCGACCGTGCCTACCGTCGCGCCCGGGCTGGTAAGTACTGAGTCTGATGTTACCGTAGGGACGCCGGAAACTCCCACGCCTTCCGCCACCGGAGAAAGCTTCGCCAATCCAAAATCCAAAACCTTCGCGTGGCCGCGCTTGGTTACGAAAATGTTCGCGGGCTTGATGTCGCGGTGAATGATGCCTCGCGCGTGCGCAGCGTCCAGGGCATCCGTAATCTGAATCCCCAGTTCCAGGATTTGTTCCACCGGCACCGGCCTGCCGGAAATCAGATGCTTCAGCGTATGACCATCCAGAAATTCCATGGCCAGAAACGCGCGACCACCGTCTTCGCCGATGTCATAAATGGTGCAGATGTTGGGATGATTCAGTGCGGATGCGGACTTGGCTTCGCGGCGAAAACGTTCCAGCGCCTGCGGGTCATTCGCCACATCATCGGGGAGAAATTTCAGAGCAACAAAGCGGTCCAGCCGAGTGTCTTCTGCCTTGTACACTACACCCATACCGCCGCCTCCGAGCTTTTCGAGAATGCGGTAGTGCGAGATGGTTTTGCCAATCATGGAAAGAGACTTGGCGCAATCTTAGGTTTCATTCTCAATCAAGTCAACGCGAGGGAAAGCTGATGGGTTCAGGAGAACCAAGCGCAGTTAATTCAGCGTTGATCGTACGTGAGTGGCCCGAATAAGACGGGCGTGTCTAATTGCAGTGGTGAGGACTAGATTCCCAAACTCTAGCCGGAGGCCGGGTGCCGCAGTAATGTCCTGCTTGACGACGCTGCCGCCTGCTCGAAGATCGAGGGTAATCTTGAAGTGTTAAGGTACGATGTGATAAAAGGCTCCCAAAGTAGAGGTAATCAGCGCTTATGTATGGGAACATCAGGGACGTGCAACATGTAGTCATCCTGATGCAAGAAAATCGTTCTTTCGACGAGTACTTCGGCGGTTTTCCAGAAGCAACCGGCCTTTCCGACCTCCCAATCAGTTTCTTCAACAACCAGCCAGGAGGAGTTCCGCCTTTCCGCTTAAGCACATTCACGTCTACGGGGGAGGAGTGTCCCCCCACAGCCCATCAATGGGATGACATGCATAACGACTATGCAGGTGGGAACATGAATGGTTGGGCAGGAGTGAACCCCGAGGAACCACAGATCTTTGGTTACTACGCCGCTGACGACATTCCGTACCATTGGGCGCTAGCGCAAACCTTTGCGCTTTGCGATCACTACTTTTGCTCTGTGTTGGGAGGAACATCCCCCAATCGCCTGTATCTGATGAGCGGAGCAATTAGGAACAAGAATCCAAGTTCTGCTGGTACTCCGGGTGCGGGACCCTTCCAGGACAACCCGAGTCAGGGTGATCCTGACCCTTTGAATGCAAATTGGTGTTCTTACCCTGACGCACTCAGTGCACCGGGCGTGTCTTGGGCCATTTATGACGAAACTGGGGACCCGCCGCCTTGGCTTATGATCAATCCGAATCCCCTAGGCAACAGTTGGGGATCGCTGAACATCCTGGAGCAGTTCCAAAACTGGCCTACGTATCAGGGACCCGTACACAACCGAACGGGCTACGGTCAATTCGAATCAGACTGTGCGAACGGAACGCTGCCGACGGTATCTTGGATTATTCCACCATTCGGAGTAACCGAATGGGAAAACAATCTTCCAGCTGAGGGAGCTTACTACATCGCGCTCAAGCTTCAGGCGCTTCTGAACAGCAATCTATGGGACAACACGGTTTTCATCCTCACCTACGATGAAAGCGGCGGACATTTCGATCACGTTACGCCACCTGTGGAGTCCGTAAATGAATTGCCGCCGGAGCAGCCTGTGGATGGTGAGATTATTGGCGCCGGTTTCCGAGTTCCGGCGATAATCATTTCTCCCTGGACTGTGGGAGCGGGAGTTCAATCGGATAACTTCGATCACACGTCAATCATACAGTTCTTGGAGCAGGTCACCAGCGCCCAGGGCACGGCCGTCATTTGCGAAAATTTGCCGCAAGGAGGATATCGGCGGCAAACGTTCGGCGACCTCACATCAGTATTCGACTTTGCGAACCCGGTGGGATCTGCAGTGGTTGTAAGTATACTGCCATCTTCGAATACCGTACTGGGATGGAAGAACAATGCAGAGGCGCGCTTCCGTGCCGCCGTTGTGCCGCTGAACCCTCCGAATCCGCCTTCGTTCCCTCCGACTCCCCAGTCTTGCGCCGCGAACAACCCTCAGATCTCGAGCCAGCAGGTGCTGAGTGCGGTGGGCGCGCAAGGGACTGCCACGATACCGAATGCGTTCACTGTGGTCGTGTCCGGCTTCGAACCCGACGAGTTTATCGACACGTATGCTGGTGTCCCCAATTGGGTACCGCAATCTCAGCGCAATCCGCCGGTTCCCGGAGTTCCGTTGCAGGGTGGCGGATCGTGTGACACGCGCGTACCAATGATAACCGCTGTTGTTGGCGGCGGCGCGTCTCCTGGCGAGGTTAGTTTCCAATGCACACTAGTCAACCCAAACCCAAATACACTTGCTACTCAGACTAGCCAGGCCCAGATCCAGGGCGTACCTGAGCAGCTTACATTTATGTTTTCTGTGACTTTCAATACGCCGATCACGTCGTTCGCTTTCCGCAGGGATACGGCTCGGATTATCGACCTCCAGATTTCGTTCGAGGTAGACACCACCGTGACCGCATCAGCGCAACTCACGCTTACCGGAGGCACTTTAATTCCGGTGAATCTGGACTTCTGCGCGAACCTCGCAGAGCAAATAACGAAGACAGAGCAAGCAGTTTTGGCCGCGATTAAAGCCGCGCCCGGATCCGCAGAAGGGTCAGGTCCGGTCACAGCGGCGTCGGTTGCACTCGGAACACTCCAGGCCCAATACACGAAATACTGCGGCTCAGGAGGCTCTACCGGGCCCACTCAACCCGGAGTACCCGTGCGCGGAGGTGGCGGTCCCACTGGCGAAGGCGATCCGACGGGCGGACACGACCAAGTAGAAAAGGGACCAACCGGATGATGATGGAGTACGAAGTCGTGAAGGTATGTGCGCTATTTTGTCAAAGCCGCGAACTGGGGCGTATCGCTTCGTACAGCGCCCGTGCGGAAGTCCACCGGGCCAGCGCGGCTCACTTATGAACTGCGACAACAGAGTGTTTCAAGTCTAATCGCAAGACTTCTGATCAACGCACTAACCGGAGAAGTGAAGCTCCACTTCAAATGGACGATTAACGCGACCTGCGGGGCAAGTGGAATCAACTTGTAATTCTGGCCCCGTCTGCTGGGGCTAATTCAGGCTGATTCTCTTCTTTCTCGGCATTTTGAGCGGCATTGGTCATTGCTTCGACAGCTTGGGTGACCGCATCCTCTCGCTCTTCCCAGCAGTTTTTGCCGTAAACATTCTGGGTCACGTCGATATTTGCGTGACCCAGAATGTCCCGTACATCATCCGCCCTTGCGCCTTCGCGCAGCGTATGCCTGGAATATACGGCGCGGAAGCTCCGAAAATGCCCGTTAACGCTGGAATCGGCCGGGTCCGAGTCTCTGCAAAGAGTGGTTACAAGCATTCGCGGCCAAAACGGAATGCGGGTGTGTACGTGCGAAATCTGCCATCGAAACGTCTATGCGTCCTTCTGTGGGAGTCAAAAGATAGGCGTGAATGTTGCCCGCATGCGGCCCGCTGAGCACCGTTGCCATGCCCGAGATTTGTCCGCTTTCATTGATATTGCTAGCCGAGATTATGAAGAGGTTGGAATCCGCGGGAATGAGAGTGTTTAGGTCGGTCATCACACCATCCTGCCAGATGAAGCCGTGGGACCAGTTGAAATTGGAGTCAAAGTTGTTTCCCACCACTTGGCCCCGGTTGTTGATGCCGGTGGCAAAGGCGGCAAAATCTCCCGGCAGAACGCCGAGGTTTGTGACTGCGCCGTCCGCGCCGTTCTGCCAAACCGCGGCGTAGAAGGTTGTGCCGTCAGCACTGCCGACTTGCCCGGCGATTTGGCCTTGGTTGCTAATGGCGTAGCCGAAATTGGAACCTGTACCTCCGAGATCCTGAAGCACGAAGGCAGTGTTGTCTTTCCACATTACGGCGTGCGTCGCTGTGGTGCAGGTTCCCGAGTAGCCTACGGCTTGGCCTCGATCGTTAATCCCGAATGCGACACCGTCTGGATCGTTACCCACCAGAGGAAGAGCTTCGGCGCTGCCTCTTTCCCACAACGCCGGCAACGTAATCCGATTGTTGGTTGTGCCGGCTGGGCATGTGGGGTCCACGGGACCGTCTTCGGCATATCCGACGACTTCTTCGCGGTTATTGATAGCGCTGGCCTGCCCGTTATTTCCGCCGAGCGTCGGAAGAGCGCTCATGTGGCCGTATCGCCAAAGAAACGGAACGCACGTAAGGTGTGTGCCGAAGCCGCAAATGTCTTCGCCGTTCGGATCTGGTTCAGCTGTTTCGGACTGACCAACGGCTTCCCCGAGGTCGTTGATCCCGCCCCAGTTAATCCAACTGTTGCCGTCGGGTTTTCCAAGCGTGCCCAGGTCGATGTTGAATCCGTAGATGCTTATCACCGCGCGGCCCCTTGCAACTGACGTAAACAGACTATTCTCGGGAGGGTTCACGGTCCCATCCATGTTCTCCGTCCAGCCCTCATTATTGAGGCCCATGGCCATGCTGAAGTTGTCTTTGCTGTTGTTAATGCCCAAATCGGTAATTTTGTAGCTCGTCTGAGCGGCCGCGTCAATGAAGCAACCCAGAACAATCATCGCAACCCACGGCATCCAGAAATTCCGCAACCGTCTTAGTGCGCTCATATCTTCTCCTTTTCGTCCGAGCAAAGTTTTCGTGCTGAGAGGGCTCGCAGGGAACTGAGGGAGCATGTGGTGCTCCACGTTCATAACGATTACGTGAGACAACGGGCCCAACACCTCAGAGTTCGAAAACGAGTGGCGGACTAACAAAATTCTGGGACGATGCCAAAACGGCTGGAGCGATTGTTTCTCCAACTTTTCACACACACTATGGTTAGAGGTTACGAAATTCGATAGCACGCACAGCCAGGAGTCAGGTAGATCGGTTCGATTGACTTTCCAATGGTTCAACATACATACTTGTCGGTATATTAGATGGGCGAGAGGAGGCGAAGGTGAGGAAGCGAAGGCTCCGTGATCCGGACGGTACACGGGAACGCTTGCTGCAAGCGGCTTTCCGGGAGGTCCGCCGATCAGGCTTCCAGAGTGCCGGCATCAATACAATTCTCGCTGCCACCAACGTCACCAAGGGAGCCCTCTATCACCACTTCGACAGCAAGGAAGCTTTGGGATATGCCATCGTCGACGAGGTCATCGCTAAACTTGTCCGCGACAGGTGGTTGCTCCCTCTGCTTAGCGACGGGCAACCCATCGACATTTTGATCGGCATTGTCCGGCGGTTACCAACTCGACCCGCAGACGTTCGAGAAAGTTGTCCGCTGCTCAATTTGGCACAGGAGATGTCTCCGCTGAACGAACAATTCCGCAAGCGGCTGGAGAGGCTATTTCTTGCCTGGCAGGAAGGAATTGCTACGCTTTTGCGGAAAGGGCAGTCCCAGGGAACAGTTCGCCGCGACCTGAATCCAGACGAGACTGCCAGCTTTCTTGTCGCGATGGTCGAGGGCCACGCCTCGTTAGCAAAGAATGCTCAAAATGCCAAGGTTTGGGAAGTCGGAACCAGAAACATAGTGGGGTGGTTGAAGTCTCTCCGGGCGCCACGTCAATCTCGGAGAGGCGGACGGCGGATGTTAAAGAAGCATGTTCTCAGGCAACGGCAGGGATTCTGACTCGGGGCAAAACGAGGATTCTGACTAGGAGCAAAACAGCGATTCACCGGGGGCAAAACAATGAACCGAAGAACATTGGCAAAGGTAGCTTCTCTAAGTTTCGCTCTAATCCTGGGGCTCATTGCAATGAAGCAAGGGCAGGCACAGGACGCTAAGACACCATATTCGAGCATGGCGCCACTCGATCAGTACCTCATGGCAGACCGAAATGCCGAAATAGTCCTGGCGCGGAGCGCGGCTCCGGATGCCATATCGGCCGATGCAAAAATTCTGGTCCTCGGGCGCCATGGCTACGAAACTGCCGTCGAGGGGAAGAACGGCTTTGTGTGTGTTGTGGAGCGGGGGTGGATGTCCCCTTCCAATGCTCCGGAGTTTTGGAACCCCAAGCTTCGAGGCCCAGTCTGTTTCAATCCGCCAGCCGCGCGATCCGTTTTGCCGGCTACTTACAAGAGAACACAGCTGGCATTAGCAGGGAAAACGAAGGCTGAGATCATCGAGGGCAACAAGGCAGCGTTCGAAAAAGGTGAACTGCCACCGCTCGAACCCGGCTCGATGAGTTACATGATGTCGAAGGAAGCTTATCTCACCGATAGAGGTGATCACAACGTCGCCCACTTGATGTTTTATGCGCCTCCGCTGGACGGCAAGGCTTGGGGTGCCGATCTCACAAATTCACCGGTAATGCTGAATCCACAATTCAACGGCATTCAACCGATCGACGTGTTTATCGTTCCCGTGGGCAGGTGGTCAGACGGATCCGCTGCTCCGGTTATGTAGGACCATTTCATCTAGAAGCAGTGCATTCGTCATTCTCGTTTCCGGTAGCAGGAAGTCGAAATGAGAGAGCAAGGGGTTCCATCATGAGTGCCCGCGAAATTCAGGATCAGAAGGCCATTGCACCACAGGCGCCACGAATCGCGTTCAAGGCAAACGGTTGCATCCTACTCTTGGATTTAGCCGACATCTTGGCGGTGCAAGCCGAAGGTAATTACGTTTCGCTGCGACCCCGAACTAATCCCTATTTGGTGCACGAGTCTCTGTCGTCCATGGCGGAGAAGCTCAAACCCTACGGTTTTGTCCGCATCCACCGCTCGGTCGTCGTGAATATTTCGGCCGTGGAGAAGATCCAACCTTTACCGACGGGGGAATACAGGCTGCGTGTAAAGGGTGGGAAGGAATACTTGGTAACACGTAAATACAAACACAGCCTCAGAGATCTGGCTCAACTGTGGGTAGGGTCGGAGCGGCTTTGCAGCTAGAATCCCGATTCGGAATACTCGAAGGCCACCGGAAAATGCTCCGAAATAGGGTGCAGTAAGTGTCCCATGTAGCTCAGCTTCGCCTCGCTGCCGCGGGACTTCGTCCACAACCGGGCCTCGGGATCCGTGCTCGATTCATGCGTCTGGTTCTTTCGCTTTTCCCCTTTGAAGTCGACCTCTCCTCCCGCTCCAGCGGGCTTCCCACTCCCATCCTTTGGTCGGAAACTCTTCTGGCTGGCCCACGCCTCAATCAGCGTTCCGTCCACCGTGAAATGTTCATCCGACATGAACGGCCTCGCTCTCTCCAGCACCCGCGCGAAAAAGGACGCCGCGATCTCCTCGTTCAGCAATCTCTCCCGGTTCTTGCTGTACACCGCGTGATTCCACACCGCCTCGTCCATCTCCATTCCCACGAACCACCGGAACAGTAGGTTGTACTGCAATTGCTCGATCAGCATTCGTTCGCTGCGGACCGAATAGAAGATCTGCAACAGCAGCGACCGAAACAGCCGCTCCGGCGCTATGTTGTAGCAACATCAAAATGTCACCCTAATGGCAACACGAAAATGTCACCTCGGTCTGTTTCCCGCGAGACCAGAGCGGTGCCAGGTTCGCGATCGCACGCCGTTCAGCTTGTTTCTGGGGCGCCTCTCCTTTTCTCGTTTTTTTGTTTTCCCTCTTCTCTTGCCCTTTTGCCTGAAAATTTGCGATTTAGAAGCCCGTAGGACGATTTCTCTGGCTGCCCTCGAGTTGTACATTCCTGTTTTTCAAAGCGCTCCGTGTTTCAGGCGTGTATCGCCGTAGTAGAGCGAGACACGGCCATTGAGGGCTTCGCAGATCTGAACTTTCGCGCCAGCGAAGCTGAAGCGGCGCGCTTGGGGCGGGATCTGCAGCCGCTGGCCGTCCCATTGCACCACGTTGTCGTTGCTGACGATGCGTTCCTGTATAAAGCAGCAGATACGTTCGAGATTTTCCGGAGCTGGGCGCCAGGCTTTGACGGTCTCCCGCGGGGCGCGAGCAAAGCGGCGGTTGTAGTTGGAAACGAAACGGCGCAGCACGTGATTGGCCGAGTCGAGATCGCAGGCAGCGGCCAAGCGGAGTTCGCTGCCGAGGCGATCCTGCAGGACGCCCCACAGGCGTTCGATACGCCCCTTGGCTTGTGGACTCTGGGCCGCAATGAAGGTGATGCCGAGTTGATCGAGTGCGCGTCCGAATTGTGGGGGCTGGCGTTTTCCGGCCAATTCTTCTTCCCTCGTCCAGTGGTCATCGTTGCGGACAAAGATGCCGCTGCGATCACCGTAGAAGGCCACGGGAATGCCGAATCGGCGGAGTAGGGTTTTGAGCAGGAGGAAATAGCCCTCGGCCGTTTCAGAAGGGAAGAATTGGGCGGCGAGGATTTTGCCGCTGGCATCATCCTGCATGCCGAGAGCGCTGAGATGAGGACCGCGACCTTCGAGCCAGTCATGCGGGGAGCCGTCCAGTTGCACCAGTTCTCCTTCGCGAGCGGAGCGCAAACGGCGCTGGCGATGAGCGGGCGGGCGGCGTTTGCGGGGCGAGGGGATGCCGTTGCTGCGGAGCAAACGGCGGAGGGTCTCGCGGCTGAGAGAGAATTCTTCTTGCTCGATCAGTTTCTCGTGTAGGTGATGATCGTTGAAGCCAGCATACCGAGTGCGCGCGAGCTGCAAAATACGGGTGCGCGTACGTTCGGGCAAGCGGCGCGGGCTAGGCCGGCCGCGGCTGGCGTGTGCCAGAGCCGCTGCGCTGCCTTGCCGATAGCACGCTTTGAGACGTTTGACCTGGCGAGGCGATAGATCGAGTAGCTCCGCGGCTCTGGCACACGCCAGGTTCCCTTGAACGCATTGTGAGATAACGGTCACACGCTTCAGTTCTTTCTGAGTCAACGTGAATGTCTCCTGTCGCATGGGGTGACATTTTCACGTTGCTGTTAGGGGGTGACAGAATTATGTAGCTAAGACAAGCCGCTCCGGCGCTATCGATGGCCGCCCCACGTCGGAGTACAATTTCGCAAACTGCGGCGACATTTCCTTCAGGATCTCATCCACCATCTTGCGGATCGGCCGCAGCGGATGGTCCGCCGGGACTCTCTTCTCCGGCGAAACGTAACTGAACATTCCTTCCTGCTGGTTATCGTCTCCGCGCATTCGCTCGCCTCCTTGACCTTCTTTGCTTCAGACGAGTTTTTTCAATTAAAGTTGCAGAACAAATGGGTTTTTCAACAAGCTGTTAATCCAACGAACATCCTCATCCGGGCCGAGAATCCAAGATGTGGTCGATCTGCCGAAGACGGTTCAAGTCGTGTGCCGCTTCCAAGCGGACGAACTCCTCAACCGTTTGTCGTCCGCGTACCTCGTGGACCCCGTAGCACTCCACCCACCGTGCGCGCGGGACCGACTCCAACAGTCGCAGGTTGCTCCCGCGCAGCGCTCGAAAGACCCCCACCGAAAGACTCGCCTCTTGCTGCGCGTAACCCAAGCGCTCCGCCCATACGGCCTGATCCCACCACGTCAAGGCCACGCCCGGATTCGCCAGCATGTTTCGCAATCGCCACCCCATCGCCAACTCCGCGTCCGCCAAGTGCGCTACGATCTCGGCGATTGACCACTTTTCAGGTGCAGGACGCCGGATCAACTCCTCGGGCGCGACATCGCGCAGTCGACGCTCGAGCTGGGATGGGGTGGCTTGTTGGACACCGATGGGCTCCTCATCGCCAAGATAGCTCAGGACTCGGTTTCGGTACGCTTCGAACGTCTCTGCCATTGGTCCTCTCGGTAGACTGTGTATGCCGCCGAAGGAATAGTCGGCCCGAACCCGGTAACACGGTACGCGAGCGGCGGCAGCGTAGCGCGGCGACTGGTCGGACTCACGTGCTACCAACATCGTCACTGGTCGTTGAACGGACGAAGGAGAACTTGAAGGCCGCAGGCTTGGCTGTCCGCTGCAGTGTCATCAAAGGCAGCTTTTTCGAAAGCATCCCCGCCGGAGCCGACGCCTACCTCTTCCGCCACATCATTCACGATTGGACCGACGAACAGTGTATCCACATCCTCGGCCACTGCCGCAAAGTGATTCCCTCCCGCCGGCAACATGCCGTCCCTGTCCAAAGACATGGACATCACCATGCTCACCTTGCCCGGCGGCCAGGAACGTACCGAAGCCCAGTTTCAGGAACACTCCGCAACGCAAGACTTTGTCCAGGTTGGATCCGACGGCCTTGAGAATAGCGGCAATGTTCTGAAGGGCGCGTTCGGTCTGTTGGCGGGCGTCACCCCCTATGATCTGCTGGGTAGCGGGATTGAGGCCAAGCTGTCCGCTCACGAAAATGAATCCACCGCCTTTGACCGCTTGTGAGTAGGGCCCGATGACGTTGGGAGCATCACTGGTACAAACGACGTTGCGCATAGACCTCCTTCCAAGTGTGTATGGCTGTTCGGCACCCGGGCCGAACTTCATTGCCCGGTCTGAGCTTTGGCTACTCGTGAACTAAATCGACTGGGACTCTCCAATGCGCGGACAACAGTGATATAGCCCTGGAAGCAAGTTCCCGAAGCGCAGGACCCGTAGCCGGTTGTTTCATCGCAAACCTACCGAATCGAAGCACTAACTAAGCGCTGCCAGTCCCGCATCTTCTGCGCGTAGGATTCTTCGGTCACACCCGCAGCATTCACACTAACCAGGACTCCTCCGGATTGGGGCAGTCGAAGGTCAGGCATGTCTTCCAGTTTCAGGACCTCGGGACCGCCGAATTCGCTTACGCAGATCGCCTTCATCGAGAAGTCATGCTTTCATCGCCCAACGTGCACTTGTGAACCTCTGCGACCAGTTCTATTTCCACGCAGGATCCAAACGGCACTTGAGCAACCCCGAAGGCGCTGCGAACGTGCTTCCCTATATCTCCAAAGACCTCTCCGAAAAGCTCCGAAGCCCCATTGGCCACCAGATGTTGTTCGGTGAATCCGGGAGTGCTGTTCACGAGCACCATCAGCTTCACGATGCGCTTGATTTGGTTTAGGTCACCCACGGCGGCATGAAGTGTGCCCATTAAATCGATGGCCACGGCACGAGCGGCCTCTTTACCCTGCGCGGTCGTGAGATTCGCTCCAAGCTGGCCCACCCAAGCTTTGCCGTTCATCTTGGCGATATGGCCAGCCAAGAAGAGCAAATTGCCGCTGCGTAGAAAAGGTACAAAAGCTGCCACCGGCGGCGTCAGTTCAGGAAGCGTGATGTTGAGGGCGTCGAGCCTTTCGTATACCGACACGGTTTTTCCTCCATCACATTTACACTTAGCTAACAGACGATATAATATGACACGGATTCGCTCGATTGTAAAGTTCGAAAGAAAGCGAGGGCCAAAGAATGAAAACTCAGCGATCGTATCGGTATTGTGTAGTGGATGTTTTCACCAACCAGCCTTTCGAGGGGAACTCCTTGGCGGTTTTCCCAGATGCATCCGGCCTAGACGACGACACGATGCAAAGAATTGCAAGGGAGCTCAATCTGTCTGAAACCACTTTTGTATTTTCAGCAACGCGATCGGACTGCGTGGCGAATGTCAGAATCTTCACCCCGGCCAAAGAGCTGATTTTTGCCGGACACCCGACGATAGGTACGAGCTTCGTGTTACTGGCGGAAGGAATGGTCTCCCGCCATGTGGAACATTTTGTCTTGGAGGAGAAAGTAGGTCCTGTACCGATTCGAGTTGAGCTGGGACCGCGGCCCCTCATCTGGCTGCGTACTCCACCGATCGAATATGGCAAAACGTACGAGCCGTCAGCTTGCGCAGACATGCTAACTCTCAACGTGAATGATCTCCTCGATGTGGCTCCTCAGTTGGTGAGTGCAGGCAATCCGACAATCTTTGTGGCTGTAAAGAATAAGGAGATCGTCGACCGTGCGCTTCTGGATGCTAGGCGGCTAAAAACGCTCATCGGACCAGATTCCGAGCCCTTGTGCGTTTTTGTGTTTACTCCAACCTTAGAAGGGGCATACTCGCGGATGTTTGCTCCCCTCTACGGAATATCGGAAGATCCAGCAACGGGAAGCTCCACGGGGCCACTGGCCTCTTTCATGATGCGGAATTGTCTGACACCCGGCACTGCGGGGAGACGCCTTATGAGCGAGCAAGGTACTAAGATGGGCCGGCGTAGCATACTGCATGTTTGCATTCAGGGTGAAAACGGCAAGGTTGGTATTGATGTCGGCGGATATGTGACGCCGCTGACGGAAGCTAGGATGCGATTCTAAGTGGTCCGACAATTGGGATATCGGCCACGCGGTCGGATGTTGCGCGAGTGACGCATTCGGCCACTTCGAAGCTCTCATATCGGTGTTATTATAATTAGGGAGGTTCCTAATCGTATATATGATATCGACTCTCGCAATACGGGCTCTTGCGAACGAGCGCAGACTGCAGATTCTCGAGTGGCTTAAGAATCCGACCAAGCATTTCCCTCCGCAGGTCGACGGCGATTTGGTGAAGGATGGGGTTTGCGGCTGCCTAATTGCGCGCAAGCTTCGTGTTAGCCAGCCGACCGCGAGCGAACACATGAAGATTCTGTGCCAGGCCGGGCTGACCCGCCCCAAGCGAATCAAGAAGTGGATCTTCTACAAGCGCGACGAGGCCAGAATCCGGCAAATCAAGAAAACCATTCTGGCGAAAGTGTAGGAGCCGAACAAGAAAGCATGCTGCCAGCCGGGAAAATGCTCCGCACTACGTTTGGGGAGACAACTGTGATGGATGGCATTTATTGCAAGAGTCGAACCTGAGCGTGATTGAGGAGCGCATGCCGCCCGGCGCCTCCGAGGTGCGTCACTTCCACACGAACGCTCAGCAGTTTTTCTTCATTTTGTCCGGCCAAGCCGTGATGGAAACCAATAGTGAGCGGATTCTTCTGTTGGCCGGACAGGGCCTTGCTATTCCGGCGCGTACGCGTCACCGATTTCGGAATCACTCCGAAGAACCTGTCCGCTTTCTGGTGATCTCGCAGCCGTCAAGTTACGGCGACCGGGTCACCGAGTAGCGGAGAAAGAATCACACACTTAAGTCAACGTGAGGGCGCTCAAGACTTCGCCTCGAAGAACACTCCGACGTGGCGCGCCTTACACCAGACGATAGAATCTGCTGCATCAACCTGAGACCCGAGCAGCAATCGAAGGTCAGGCTAGTGCGATAGGTCAGACGCCGCAGCAGTGGGGTGGAGATTCCGGACCTGGCGGTGTGTATGCAGGCATAGTTTCCCGTGGCTTCGATCCACAAAACGTGGGAAACGGGAACGAAGAAAATCCGCTTCTTGTCCTTTACCACAAAGCGTTCGAACGGGCGGAGACGACGGAGGGATTGGAGCAGTGGTTCGAGACCTCGATTTGTTTTCCTGGACGGTTCGAGGACCTGGCGTGCGTGAACCAGGGCCTTGGCAAATCGCTCCTTATCATACGGTTTCAAGAGATAGTCAACAGCGTGCACTTCGAATGCACGAATGGCGTGTGCATCGTGAGCCGTGACGAAGATATATACGGGAGCGGGGCCGGTCGATGGCTCCACATTTTCGATGACTCCAAAACCATCCAGATCAGGCATCAGCACATCGAGAAAAACGATGTCCGGATGAAGTTCATTGATCTGCTCCACCGCACTTATTCCGTTCGCCGCCTCGCCTACAACTTCAATGCCGTTGTGTTCGGCCAGATAGCGACGGATACCGCGGCGGGCGATCGGTTCGTCATCGACGATGAGGACTCGTGTCTTCATACGAACTCCTCAGTGGAATGGTGATGATGGCCTCACAGCCTCGACCGTTGCCCCCGGTAAGTTCCAGCGACGACTCGTCCCCGTAGAGCTGTTTCAAGCGTGACTGGACGTTGGTGAGTCCGACGCCGAATCGCAGGCGCGATCCCGGTGCCGGACCCGGGCCATCATCGCGGACGCAGAGCCAAACTCTGCCGTTGTGGCGTTTGGCAGCGATCTCTAGCCGGCCTGCGGCGGAATCGACGCTGATGCCGTGCTTGATGGCATTCTCAACCAGTGGCTGAAGCGCCAGGCTCGGTACATAGACTGCGAGAAGGTCAGGTGGCACGTCCATGTGAACTTTCAAGCGATCATGAAAGCGTGTCTGTTCGATCTCCAGATACTTGCCGACGAACTCGAGCTCGCTCTGCAAGGTGATCTCGTTCTCCCGCCGTTCGAGGGCCATGCGCAGCAAGTCACCAAGGCAGACTAGCAGATGGCTCGCAGCATCGACGTCTTCCTGCATCAGGATTCCAATGGTGTGAAGACTGTTGAACAAAAAGTGCGGATGTAACTGGCTCTTAAGGTTCTCAAGTTCGGCATGGGAGAGCTGCGTCTCCAGTTGCGCCGCTATAGTCTGGCGCTCCATAGCGGCCTGGTAAAAGTGGATCGACTGATACAATCCCACAACTAACCAGTACGTAAGCATGCCAGTAAAGCTCATAGATAGAACACTGACTGCGAACGGCGGGAGAAGGCGCAGCACACCAGGATCAGTTATGCGAAAAACTGACCGCAGAAGTCCACGGCTCAGAAAGTATTCGGTGACAGATGCTAGGGGAGCCATCATGAGCGACGTGATTGTGTGAATCGCTATATGAGGTACAAACCTCGGCCCCGTCAACGGGAACCGTTTGGCCAGACCAATCACAAGGGGTGTGTACGCCGCCCATACGTACCAGTAGACAAGTTCGAGCGCACCCACGATCACCCAGCTGCCGTGGATACCCTGTACCTTCACCAGCACGATCCTGCGCACGGCAAACAACAGTCCTACAATCGTCCACGCACACAGGATCAAAATCCATCTCGTCCGTCCCATATCTGGTGTGGCCTGCAGCAATGGGTGTGTCGACCCTCCGGCACGGATTATAACTGAACCTTCGAAGGAGACATCACTGAGGACAGGGCCGTCGAGAGCGCCAAGTTCTCTCGGCAAAGCAATTTCACCGGTCCACCGGTCCAGGTTTGCGAAACGGCAATCGGGGCAGTTGCTGGCAAACGCGCCAACCCCACGTCCATCGCAGCTGTAGAAGGGCCTTTGTCTAGGTTGATTGGGGAGAAAGGTAAGGAGCTCAAGACTCCACGTGCTGCCATCCCAATGTAACGAAGCGTTTGAAACGGAAGGTACAAAGTCTTTGTCTTTGGCCGCCAACCGCCCAGAAGTTTGTGCTGGATACCGCTGCCACACTTTGAATTCCGGGTTTGCCCTGTGAACGGATCCGTGACAACAGTATTTGACGGCTAACTGTGACCGCTTGTCTCATTTCGGACGCCGCATGTCACTTTTCCTGCAAACACTGGTTCTTCGCGGCATATTGTTCGTGAGCAGGAGCATCGCCAAGAACGTATTGGCGTTGGGATGACGCTGTGGCCGACAGGGCCTACAAGAGGAGAAGAAGCGAATGAAATCGAGATTGGCAACTTACACGAATCTGGGGGGGCGCATTCTGGTCTCCACGTTACTGGCGGTAATCGTAACGGCTACAGCCGGGGCGCAAAGTGCTCCTGCCGTCAGTTCGGCAGAAGCGCGAAAAGCGATTCAAGTTGGTTACGCCGAGTGGGCTAAAGCGCGTGTGGCGCTGGACATGACCACGATCGAGAGGATGCTGGCTCCGGATTTCTACTTCCAAACTCCCGACCAAAAACACACACGGCAGGAGTTTATCGATAGCATGCCTTCCCTCAAGATCACGCGATTTGACGCCAGCGTGCTCACGGTCGAACCCAGAGGCAACGACTGGTCGGTACTCATATTTGAGAAAGCAGAGGTCGAGACCAAGGACAAGGATGGCAAAACGAGCAAGGGGTACAGAGTGCTGGTTGCAAGGGATGGCTGGCGAAAATTGAACGACAACCAATGGACCCTCCTATCCTCCGAGCCACTGGGCCAGCAACGGTGGCAGGAGAGTCCGCCGATCGCAAACTGGTAACTAAATAAGATTCTGTGATATTGACCGAGAGGAGCGTCTTCATGGGGACTTTACTTCAGGATGTTCGCTATGGTTTGCGCATGCTGATCAAGAAGCCCACATTCACGATCGTGGCTGTCCTGACGCTGGCTCTGGGCGTGGGAGCCAACACGGCCATTTTCAGCATCGTGAATGCCGTGTTGCTGCGTTCTCTGCCCTACCGCGATCCTGATCGTTTGGTACGAATCTTCTTTAACGAGCCCGGCGTAGGATTGCGGGACGTTGAGTTTTCCAAGCCCGAACTGGATGACCTGCAGACGCGAGCGGGTGTATTTGAAGATGTGACCCCGATCTTCGAGGGTAGCGAGAATTTGACCGGCGCCGGACAGCCCGAGCGTGTCGAGGGAGTCAATGGCAGTTTTAGCTACTTTTCCATGCTGGGTGTGATCCCGCAAATTGGACGGTTGTATGGTCCGCAGGACTTCGCGCCTGGTTTCGCTCCAGAGGCCGTGATCAGCGATGGCCTGTGGCGCCGTGCCTATGGCGCCGATCCGAATGTTCTCGGCCGGACCATCCGGATCGACAATGATCCCCTTACAATTATTGGGGTTCTGCCACGCGGATTTCGTCATCCTGGACCGACGACTTCCGGCGACGTGGAAGTGTTTGGCGCCGGCGGATTCAGCGCAGATCCTTTTCCCCAGCCAATGCGTGGCACCCGGATTTTAGTATCTGGAATCGGACGACTTAAGCCTGGCCTGACACTGGCGCAAGCTCAGGCGCGGCTCACTGCCATGGCTGCCCAATTACGCCACGACTTTCCCACCGACTACCCGCCGCAGGCCCAATGGACAATTGAGATTCAACCATTGCAAGAAACTTTGGTGGGCAATGTTCGGCCCATGCTGCTGGTGTTAATGGGTGCGGTAATCCTGATCGTTTTCATCGTATCGTTGAACATTGCCAATCTCCTCTTGGCGCGCGCTTCGGGGCGACAACAAGAGATGGCGGTGCGGTTAGCGCTGGGGGCGAGCCGCGGCCGCATAGTGCGCCAGATGCTGACCGAGTCCATGCTGCTGTCGCTCATCGGCGGTGCCGCGGGAATCGCAACCGCAGTGGGTACTTTGGGTTTCATCCTGCGCTTTATGCCATCGAACGTTCCCCGGCTCAACGAAGTACGAATCGACTGGGTGGTGCTGGCGTTCGCTCTGCTGATTTCCATTCTCACCGGCTTAGTGTTTGGACTTGCTCCAGCGCTTCATTCGGCAAAAGGCGCTCTCTCCTCGGCCATTCGTGAAGGCGGTCGCGGGTCCGGCTACAGCACTAAGACCGGCCGATTGCGGGATGTTCTAATCGTCTCTGAACTGGCATTTGCCGTCATACTGATGGTGGGAGCCGGCTTGCTGCTGCGTACGCTGCGGGACCTGTTGCAGGAAAATCCAGGCTTTAATCCAACTCAAGTTGTCACGGCAAACACGTGGCTAGGAGTTCCCAACGATCCGAAGACGGATCCGTATCTCGGTATTCCTGGTAAGGCCACCTTTGATCGTGAGTTGCTGCGGCGCATGCAGGCAATTCCGGGAGTGGAACTCGCCGCAATCACCTCATCTCTACCGACCACCAATAGCAACCCCAACGCGGTCGGTGGCTTAGCGGTTGAAGGCTTAGCGATTGAAGATAGACCGGTCGAGTCCGCGCAGGATCTGCGCGCCGAGAGAATTCGGATAAGCCCCGATTATTTTAAGGTGTTGCAGGCGACGCTCCTACGCGGCCGCTCATTCACCGAGGGCGATGAAGACGGCAAACAGCCGGTGGCCATCATTGATGAAAGCACCGCTCATAAGTATTGGCCAACCGGCAATCCGCTGGGCCGCCGAGTGCGGTTCGGAAAAGACCACACCGAGCCATGGACGACCGTCGTGGGTATTATTAAGGATATCAAGAGTGACGGTCTCGACATCGATGGCGTTCCCACATCTATGTTCCGACCTATCAAGACCCCAGCAAGCAAGTGAGCGTGGTGTTGCGGACGTCTCTGCCCGCGACCCTGCTCGAACCACAGATTCGGCATGAAATCCAGAGCATTGATCCCGGCTTGCCGGTATTTAATGTTTCTTCTATGAACGACATCCTTGATCGGTCACTGGCTTCACGCCGTTTTTCTGCCGACCTGGTGGGCGGATTTGCTGGACTGGCCGTGCTTCTGGCTTCCATCGGAATTTACGGCTTGTTGGCTTATATGGTCGGCCAAAGATCGCGCGAGATCGGTATCCGCATGGCCCTGGGCGCGCGGCGGGACGACATTCTGAAACTGTTCTTACGCAAGGGGGTCGCGCTTGCTGGCGTGGGCATCGTTGCCGGAGTGGTTGTTTCTGCATCAACTGCGTCGTTGATGGGCAGTTTGCTTTACGGGGTGCGCCCGCATGATCCGGCTGTGTTTGTGATCGTGCCCCTGCTTTTGTTTGCCATTGCCGTTCTAGCCAGCTACCTTCCAGCCCGGCGCGCGACGATGGTGGATCCAATTATTGCCTTACATGAAAGCTAGAACTGCGAGGCTAGAAACGTAAGCGACTGCCAAGGAGAAGAAAGTGTCCGTTTACGAAAGGCTAGAGGCTGGTTCTGTCCCGATTCCTGTAGAAAAATTAGAAGGCGTATCCTCCTGAGTAGTCACTGAAGGAGAAAGCCCGGAATCTCCGCGAGAGGTTCGGGGCACAGGAGGAATACGCCATGGCGAAGACTAGCACTGCAATGGAAGCGGGCCCCAAGCTGGCCGACCCATGGTCTGCCGTTGATCTTGGGGATATGGCCAGACGAGAAAAGCGAATTGCCGCTGCGCAGAAAAGGTACAAAAGCTGCCACCGGCGGCGTCAGTTCTGGAAGCGCGATCTTGAGGGAGTCGAACTTTTCGTAGACGGACACGCGTTTTCCTTCTCAATAGTTGACAGTTAGCTAACTAACGAAGTATATTGACACAGATCCTCTCGGCTGTAAAGCTTTGAAAGCTAGTGCCCGGGACTAGCGGGCAGGTCATGCAAGCGCCAGGAAGATGCTATGAAATGGAGAACGCCTGTGGCTCAAACCCCACCCTCGCGCTATCCTGCTCTCCGCACCGATTCACCGAAGAATGAGGACAAAATGAAGAAAACTATCGTGATCCCTGCATTGCTTTTACTCGCCGCGTCGGCGACCGCACAAACAACGTTCGCACAAACGAAGGACCCGGTCGGCGCCGCCCTAAGAGACATCCTGCCCGGCCGGCAGAAAAACACCGTCGCGGCCGTCGAAGCCATGCCCGCAGACAAATTCAACTACAAACCCAGCGCCGACCAGATGACATTCGGCCATCTCGTCGCCCACATGGTCGAAACGAATAACCTGCTGTGCAGCAAGGCCGCCGCCGTCCCGGCTACCAATGTCAAGCAGGTGAAAGACACGGACTCGAAAGACAATCTGGTCGCCGCGCTCAAGGCCTCCTTCGATTTCTGCTCCGACGCGTTGGCGAAAATGGACGACTCAAAACTAACGGAGACCACGGAAGGATTCGGCGGAAAACAAGTGACGCGTGCCTGGTGCAGCCTGGTCCTAGCCGGTACTTGGGCCGACCACTACGCCGAAGCCGCAATGTATCTACGCCTGAACGGTGTGTTGCCGCCGACCGCCAAGAAGTAAGAGCGGGAAGCATGTGTGCTCAGATTGTGTGAGGAAGGTCGCCATCGCCAACCGTCTTACCCAAAACCACCTGTTTGAACCAGGCCACGGCCATCCCGGGTGGCCACGCTGAATGCAGGCCCGTTTACAGCGCTTGCTCTGCTGGCTCGGTGTCTGCTAAAGCTTGGCCTGGATCCACCGATTTCCGCGCGCCGCTGCAGTATGCACGGCGGGCATGTGATTTTTGTGATCAGTGGATCCTCCTTCAGGTGGGTGTGTAGTAGCATTCCCGATCCGAAGACGCATGCTTCCTTGGCTGCCATCCCCATATTCGTGCTGGTTGTCGCGGCCGGGGGCCGCCGTTGCGCGCGTGCTCGGAAGGGCGATCGCGCGGGCAGTTGTCAAATGACAGGGGCAGTCGAGGTCAGAGAGAGCAGACCCGCGAACCCATAGCTGAGGAAATGTAAGCCGTGGTCGCGACGTGGAGGTGGCTGGAGTGAGCGAACACAATCCGGGCAGTGATGACTGCTTTTGTCGACTCTCCGTGTTAGTCGCCCGACGACAAACGTTTGGTCTACACGTAAACAAGCCGTCTCCACCCGAGCAGCTGCGAGATGCTTCGACGTCGAGTGGGTGTTATTGGAGTTGGCGACCACTCCTTCAGAGATGTTTGGATTCCGCGGCGCGCCGCGAGTATGGGAAAATGATGTCGCTGGACGACCGATGTTCGACGGCGAGAGTTTCAGGAAGCCAAGCCAGAGGGACCGATGAGCAACGTGAGGGTACTGGTGGGAACAAGGAAGGGTGCATTCATCCTGACGTCGGACGGCAAGCGCGAGCACTGGGACGTCAGCGGCCCAAACTTTGCCGGATGGGAGATTTACCACCTCAAGGGCTCGCCTGTTGACCCAAATCGCCTGTATGCGTCGCAGTCGAGCGGCTGGTTCGGACAAGTGATCCAGCGCTCAAGCGACGGCGGCAAGACTTGGGAAACTCCCGGAGGGGAGGAGATGCCGAAGCCGGATGCCCCGCCTGCAGGGAGGAGCAATAAATTCGTCTATGACACCTCTGCCGCGACTGGTAAACCGCTCACCACTCACCAGTGGTACGACGGCACACAGCATCCCTGGGAGTTCAAGCGCGTCTGGCACCTCGAACCGTCGCTCACCGACCCGGACGATGTCTATGCCGGAGTAGAAGACGCCGCATTGTTCCGCACCACAGATGGAGCTCACACCTGGCAGGAGGTTGCGGGACTCCGCGGCCACGGCACAGGGCCTATGTGGCAACCCGGCGCCGGCGGTTTGTGTTTGCACACGATTATTTTGGATCCGAAGAACCCGAAGCGGATGTTCATCGCGATCTCGGCGGCGGGCGCGTTCCGTACGGACGATGGCGGCACGACGTGGCGGCCGATCAACCGTGGCCTGCACTCCCCATACATTCCCGACCCGAATGCCGAGATCGGCCACTGCGTTCACCATATTGCCATGCACCCCAGTCGTCCCGGCCTCTTGTTCATGCAGAAACATTGGGACGTCATGCGCAGTGAAAACGCCGGGGACTCCTGGCAGGAAGTCAGCGGAAATCTTCCTTCCGATTTTGGCTTCGTGATCGATGTTCACGCGCATGAGCCGGAAACCATTTACGTCGTGCCCATCAAGAGCGACGGAGAGCACTTCGTGCCGGATGGCAAGCTGCGCGTCTACCGCAGTCGCAACGGCGGAAACGAGTGGGAGGCGCTCACCAAAGGTCTGCCGCAAGCCAACTGCTATGTCAATGTACTCCGCGATGCCATGGCGGTGGACTCACTCGATAAATGCGGCGTCTATTTCGGCACCACCGGCGGGCAAGTTTACGCATCCGCCGATGCCGGAGACACGTGGTCGTCCATTGTGCGCGATCTTCCGGCCGTGCTTTCGGTTGAGGTCCAGACGCTGCCATGATTCGGGTCGTTCTCCCGCCGCACCTCCGCGGGCTCGCGCGCATCAGCGGCGAAGTGGAACTCGACCTTCCGGCGCCCGTCACACAGCGATCCGTTGTCGACGCGCTGGAGAGTCGCTACCCGATGCTGAGCGGGACGATCCGCGACCACGTCACGCAAACGCGTCGGCCGTTCCTGCGCTTCTTCGCTTGTGGCGAGGACCTTTCCCAGGAACAGCCAGACACACCACTGCCTGAGGCGGTTGCCTCGGGAGCGGAACCCCTTCTCATTGTCGGCGCCATCGCCGGTGGCTGACGGCCCTGTGGAATGATTGCAGCGCAACAAGGAGCAATCCCTTTGAGCAAAATGAAAATCTGGAAGACCTGCCTTCGAAGCCTCTCTCCGTCTGATAATCCGATTCCAGTTGCATTCCGGACTGCTGCAAGCAGACTTTGCTGGTGCCGGGTGCGCACTACATTCTCGGACCGTTTGGACAGGACAGTGATTTTCGGCGCTGGGGACTGAGGTTGGCTGAGCGCGGAGGAAAAAATGCCAAAAAGCGAGCTTCCGTTGCGGTGGCAGGGAAGCTGGCAGTATTGCTTCACAAGCTGTGGGTCAGCGGAGAAGTCTATGGACCATTGCGGAACAACCACCAAGTGGTGAGCGCAGTAGCATAGCAGAGTGTGGATTTTAACAGCCGAGCTCAACCGCCGAGTTCAGGTGACTGCGACTAACTCCTGGCCCAACTCCCCTCCACAGAGGGGACCGAGGTCGATAATCAGGTAGCAGCACCTGCTGAAACGGGTACGCCCAACTGGCACCGAGCGAACAATCGCTCAACAAAGAGTGCGGATGGAAGGATGGCGACAGAGGCGGCTTGGCTCAAAGGCAAACGACCCATGCAAGTAAAAGCAAAACCATCTTGACTCTGATCGGCCATCTCATGGAAGGAGTTTGGCGACTGGACTTGACAAGACTCTATTGTCGCGGTTTATCAGTGAGCCGCGCTGGCCAAAACGATTCGCACGGTGAAGGGAGACAACCCGATGCTGCGTCTGCTGATGTTGGCTTTTGTCTTTGCGTATGTGACTTTGCCGGCGGCCTCCGCTCAAGCGACGGACGCTGGCTATCCCGATGAATTATCGCCCTCGCTGGCGGGCGGTGCCAAGGCGATGCACGCGATGATTCGCCGAGATCTAGCGGAAGCGGCAGAGAACATGCCTGCGGATGAATACGCCTTTCGACCGACGCCGCAGGTTCGGACCTTCGGTCAGATTATCGGTCACGTGGTCGATGCGAACTTCTTCTTCTGTTCGCAAGCTGCGGGCGAAAAGTCGCCAGCAACCGCTGACTACGAGCAAATCACTGACAAGGCTGCACTCGTTAGGGCGTTGAACGATTCGCTCGTCTATTGCGACCGGGTGTACGCAGCCACTACCGACGCCAACTTCATTCAGCCCGTGCAGATTGCGCATGTTGTTGGCACGGGGTCGACCAATACCGTCCGGGGCGCCGTGCTGATGTACAACATCGCCCACAATAACGAGCACTACGGCAACCTCGCCGTTTACATGCGGCTGAAGGGCCATGTTCCGCCCTCAACAGCTCGGGTCCAGCAACCAAAGAATTAGTAACGCCTGGTAAGTTCTATAAAGGGAGAAGGCTGTTGGCTCTACCCCCGGAGACGACGAGACCGGCGTACGGGTTGTTACAGCGTCATTTTCCAACGCTTATTCAGCTGAATATGAGAAACCCGGGAATTCTGTTGCGCAGTGGGGTTTATTTCTGGCTTAGCAGGTAGAGGTCCGCGTGTCCGGCGCGGCGCGCGAAAACGACGGTAGAAAGGTCGCGCGCAAAGTCGTAACCGTTGCCGCCGGAGGCAAAGGGGATAGCAAAGGGGAGTTTCACTGCTACCTGCGGCGAGCCGATAAGCTTTCCGTCCTGCCAGCCTACCCGGTAAATTGTGACTTCATGCTGCGACGGGATGGCGTACAAGAGGGACTTGCCGTCACGCGCAAATACGGACTGGAAGGTTGCGACACCCGGCAACAGTGGAATACACCTTTTTTCAGGGATAGAGAACTCGTAAACTCCGGTTCTTTCTCCAGCCCACACTGCACCGATCAGGTATTGCCCGTTGGGTGAGATTTCCGCAATATTGCCGCAATTCCCGCCGATTTTCTCCTGGCCGGAACCGTCCGGGTTCGCTTTCCAAATGGTCGGCACCGAAGAATCCTTCTCGAACCCGTTGAGGTAGAGAGTTTTCTGATCACGGCTCCAAAGCACAGTAAAGACGGCTCCGCTGGACCAGGGAATCTGGTGGAGGTCGCTGCCATCGGCTCCCACGGTATATGGTTTGTCTGTAGCGCCGTTTTGCGCTACTACAAAGGCCATGTGAAAACTGTCTGGCGCCCACGTTGTGGTTGCCAGGGATTCTCCCGTGGCGATTTTCACCGGGTTGCTGCCGTCAATGTTTGCGGTCCAAACCTCGGTGCGGTCCCTGGCGGGCTGGGCGACATACATCACGCGCTTTCCGTCCGGCGAGATAGAAGGTTGCGTCGCATTTTCCGATGCGATGTCGGCGGTCTGTTTCGTGCGGATATTGTAAGCGGTCAAAAAGCCGATGGCTTTGCCGTTCACGAAATAAATTCCTTTTCCGGACGGGTCAACCATGGGCGAAAAGTCGGGTCCGGTTCCCTGGGTAACCTGAGTGAGCGATTTGTCACTCAGGGTGTACTTCCAGATGTTAGTCAGGCCGCTTACCGTGCGGTCGAACAGCACGGTCTTGCCGGGCTCGCCCCAGGCAAGGTCCACGGTGTGCGCGGGTATGTCACCAAGGGCAACGATCGAGTGATTGGACAAATCCACGTCGTACACGTGCGCGAGCGGGATCAAAGAGATCGCGTCGTTCGTGAATACCAGCAAGTGGTTGCCGTCAGGGAAGGGCAAAAGTCGCCGTGGCGGAAACAGCGAAGCGTCGAGAGCATAAATCTGTTCCTCGCTGAGACTGGATCTTTGCGTGCGAAAGATGCCGCGGCTCCCTGCTTTTAGATAATAGATGAAATTGCCGTTGGGAGATGGAACTAACGCGAAACCCGAAGCCACGCGACTGGGTTTTCCGCCGAGTGTGGGGACGGCCCAACCTTCGTCGTTACCTTGGAATCTCCCGTAATAGATCTCGGTTCCGTCGGTGGAGAAGCTATCCACAATCTTGTCGCCTCCGTCATTCGTGAGCTGAAGAGGCTCGCCACCAGATGTGAGTATGACGAAGACCTGCGATATGCCGGCCACTTGCGAAGTGAACGCGACAGTATGGCCGTCGGGAGAAATCCGGGCATTTTCCATAGGCTTGTCCCAACGGCTGATTTGGGTAATTTTCGCGGGCCCGCTGGGAGCGTTGGAGCCGTGCAAGAAGTGATACGCAGCAAACGCTGCCACGGAGAGCAAAAGAATGGCACAAGCGATGATGACGGCGGACTTCCTTCCCGCAACCGTGATTGAGGGAAGAGCAGCGGTTGTCGCGATCCGGTTGCTCCCACTTCCGGGCTCCAGAGAAAGTTCCCGAACAGTCCTGCTTTCGGTGGAGGAAATTCGGCCGGAACCGGTGTCGCGACGCAAGCGTTTCAAGTCCGTGCGGATGTCCGATGCAGACTGGTAGCGCATGTCGCGATCTTTTTCGAGCGTCTTGTTGATAATGTCTTCGAGCTTGGGCGGAAGGTCCGGGTTTAAACGGATCGGAGCTACGGGCGCGCGATTCAAAATCATGTCCGTAATTACGCCGGAAGTTTCACCCCGAAACGGGACGGCGCCGGTGGCCATTTCGTAAAGGACCACGCCGAAAGAAAAAAGATCGGTGCGGGCGTCGAGTTCTTTGCCGCGAACCTGTTCAGGCGACATATAGGCGACCGTGCCCACCGCAACGCCCGGACTAGTGAGGTCTTCAGGGCGCACGCCCGCGGTCATCGTGGCCGAAAGGTTTGCGTCCTGCACGCCGGAGTGGACTGTGGCGAGGCGTACTTGCTTGGCAAGACCGAAGTCGAGAATTTTGGCGTGGCCGCGTTCTGTGACAAAAATATTGGCGGGCTTGATATCGCGATGGACGATTCCTTTGCTGTGAGCAGCATCGAGCGCGTCAGCAATGTCGATGCCGAGATCGAGGAGCAGCTCCAAATCCAGGGGACGGCCCGCGATGCTGTGCTTCAGCGTTTTACCGTCAAGGCATTCCATGGCGATGTAGGTTTGCCCATTCTCTTCGCCAATTTCGTGGATGGTGCAGATATTCGGATGATTCAGCGCGGAGGCGGCTCGAGCTTCGCGGCGAAACCGTTCGAGCGACTGCTGGTCTTTCGCCATTTCTTCGGGAAGAAATTTCAGCGCGACGTTCCGGCCGAGGTTAGTATCCTCGGCTTTGTACACAACACCCATACCACCGCCGCCGAGCTTTTCGATGATGCGGTAATGGGAGATGGTTTGGCCGATGAACGCGTCGGTGCCGGGCATGTGCTGCACATCTTAGGGTGCGCCACATAGCAAGTCAACGAAGAGAGAGTCCTTGTCGCCGCAAAATGATTCAGAGTCTTGACAGTTCCTATACCCCGGACGATACTTGCGCCGCCTGGTCAAAGCGAATCAATGAAGAAGCCAACGCGAAGGAGAATCTCCGCGAAGAAGTCACCACATCCGCCATCCGTGAGGCGCGCGAGTGCCAAGCACCGCAAGTCACAATCGTCCAAGGCTCCTGTCCCGCTAGACAATGAAGGCAAGCTTACTTTGAATCATGCCATGATCTACGTTAAGGACGTCGAACGCGGGCTTGTCTTCTACCGAGATTTGCTGGGCTTCAAACTCATAGAAGATTTCCAGTATGAGAAAAGGCCCGTGTATGCGCGGCTGCGCGCACCCGGTGGCGACGGCACCATTGCTCTGCATCAGGTGGGTCCGGAAAATTCCGTATTGAGCGACGGTGTACGTCTGTATTTTGAAGTCCGTGCGCTCGATGACTTCTGCCGCAATCTCCAGAAAAAGGGCTTCCACATGACCCAACTGCCACGCATGATGCCTTGGGGATGGCGACACGCTTATCTCAATGATCCAGACGGCCACGAGATTAGCCTGTATTGGGCGGGAGAAAATCGCATGAAGAAAACGATGCTCAAGGCCCAAAGAGCCGCCCGGGTTTGACTACCTTGGCAGCCCCCAGATAAATTCTGAAAAGTCACCAGACACGTGGCTTATCGAAAGCCGGCATCAAAAAAAAAATTGAATTGGCTCGGAGCCCTCGGGAGTGTCCCCGCGATCCGCTTCTCTCTAGGCCGGACAACTCAAACATGCCCGAATCCGCTGCGACTGTGCCCAGTTTTGTGCCCACCACCAAATCCTTTCTGAGTGCTACCGTGTGTTGCCGCCTCGCCATAAGTAGTCGCCAGCGGAACACTTGTAGCAATCGATCGCATTTCATCGTACTCCGTGTAAGTTAGCTCCTATGAGGAGCGGGTAGATGGCAGAGACTCCGTACCTGGTCGATAGCAATATCCTCCTTCGTTGGGTCAAGCCCGACCACAGCCATTATCCAATCATAGTCTCCGCAATCGATTCCATTCTTCAGAGCGGCGGCGTGCTGTGTTACAGGTCGCAAAATCTTGGCGAATTCTGGAATGCTTGCACTCGTCCGCCTGACCGCGACGGTTATGGTCTCTCTTCGCAAGAAACGGATCGTCGCGCATACTTCCGTATATGAGATATGAATCGCGGACAACACTGCGGACCTTGACTTAAGGTGTCTTATCTCGTGCGGCAGAAGAGTGCGGAATTCCATCGGCAACTGCGACACTTTGAGTGCTGAACCGGCTCCCAGACCCAAGGCCCGCGCACCGCGCCGGGTGCCGGCGTGCAGATAAACCATCTTGGGGAATAGGTTTAATTTTGTTCCGATGTGTAGGGCCGTGTCATAGATGTAGAGTTCGCCGATTCCGGGGACGTCTTCCAGGGCCTGTCGCTGCACGGCGTAGCAATTTGAGAAATAGTATTGAGATAGTTGTTTATTACAGGCAATCCGGTATGCCGAGCGAGCGCAAAAATTGCTAGGGTTTACCGAGATGTCCAGAAAACGTATCCTCATTGCAGACGACAATCCCGCCATACGGGCGGCGCTTTGCCGAATGTTCGCCGATCATCCGAGCTTGGAGGTAGGTGGCGAGGCTGTGAATGGCCAGGATGCTGTGGACAAAGCTGCTGCCCTTCGACCAGAATTAATTATCCTAGATCTCGATATGCCAACGATGAACGGACTGCAGGCCGCAAAAGAAATCTCCAAGTTCCTGCCGAATGTCCCCATTATTCTTCTTACGTTGCACGCCCGGGCTTTCAGCCATTACGGAATAGAACATCCCGGCATCTCGCGGATCGTCCACAAGGGCGAAGCGCACACACTCGTGGCACACGCGGAGGATTTGGTACAAGCCGCTTAACGATTAAGGTTGACGCGCGTAACAAAAAAAAGGTTGGAGGTGCACAATGCTTACTGGACGGTAACTTTCACCTGAGCGACTGAGCGGCCGTATTCGTTCGTTGCGTACAGCTCGTAGGTTGTGGTCGCCGATGGATTCACCACGACGCTCGTGCGGCGAATAGCCCCCCACCGCAGGCGAGACGATGTTGTCCGGGATTGCTCACGTTCCAGTTCACGGCCCACTTCAACCTAACGGGCTGCCCAGGCATCACCGTGGCTGGCGACGCCGTGAAACTGACGATGGTTGGTGCAGGACCGGCAGGTAAATTACTCGGCGTATAGACCGTGCCAAGTTGCACTACTTCAAAGTCCGAGCCCGCGAGCGTTTTCAGATTGCCCAAATCATCGTTGTTCCACTTGCTGTCTGGCGCGCCGCTGATGTAAATAGCGCTGCCATTGTCGGCAAGGATCATGCCGTATTGCTTTAGCGCGGTGAGAATCACCTGATTCTCCGCGGAAAATCCCGAAATATCAAAACTGGATTTCAGACGCAAGCGCGTTCCCATGGGCGGAGCACTTGCGTTTGTATTGCTGGATGCCCAGTGCGAAGCGGGAGCTACGAAAGCTTCGCGAGTGACCGGAACAGTGAAGCGCAATGCGTGTTTGATGGCGACCGCAGGAACTTCGTCGTAACGCGCTAAACCGGGAAAGATAGCAAGTCCCGCGGCATCTGCGGACGTCCAACCATAGGGACGTTGTTCATTCGTGGTCATGTCCCAGACTGCGGTGCAATTTCCGCGCCACTCGTGGTTCTTCAAAGGAGTGGAATTGTAAATTTCGTATAGCCAGCAACTATCTTTGTCTAGAACAAGAACGTGACGATCGCCATTGCCGGGTTTTGGATAACCTTCGATCAATGCATTCGGCGGAATGGGCATGGGTCCGGGATCGCTTTCATCGGCGTAGGCGCCCAGGACGATACCGACGTCAGCTTGTTTGGCGGTAACAATTTTATACGGGATACCGATGCTTTGGCCGCCATATTCCCCGGAGCCGAAATCAGGATGGAAAGGAGTGGACGTGCCAATGAAGGAGATAATCTTATTCGAGTCAGGATCGACCGGGGAGTTTGAGATGGCTGTGTTCCCTAGGCTGTCTGTTCCTTGAAAAGGGACGAAACCGTTCAGGCTAGTAAGCTGGCCAGGCGTCATGCCCGCGCAAGTTCCCTTGGCTTGCACAAAAGTTAGCGGACAAGCGAGCAAAACGCCCGCGAAAAGCAGGAAAGCGGTTCTTGCGATTCGCATGAAATTCCTTCCGTGGTGCAGCGAGAGATTCGAGGATACAGCCGGGGAGACTCAGTTTAGTCCCTCGAAGCCGGTTCTGACAATCCCTGCGTGCGATGGCTAACTTTGCGGATAGGCGGGATTAGATGTAAAAAGCGGAGGCACCAGCCAAATCGCGCTAGTTGCCTCCGCTTTCAATTGGTACAACAGATTGCGAGCACAGCTACGGGTTTATCGATTGGACGATCCGCCCTGATTGCCGCTCTCGCGCCCGGACTCGCGTCCGGAGTTTCCCTTCTTTGAATCCTGCTTCTTATTGTCGGCCATGGCTTATCTCCTTGGAAGAATTTTGCTAACTACATTTTGAGTATCGTGCTCGAGTGGGAGCCTTTCTATGCCAGAGTTGCTGTAATCATGCCCGCAGGAAATAGTAAGGTCCTACATGGAAGTCCTTAAGGGTAGACCCCGCGGCACTCATCAGAGTCTCGCTAAGTAAAACATCTGCATAAAGATAGTCGGCAACTTAAAGCATCTGATTGGGAAAAAGGCGCTGAGACGTCTTGAATGGAAGGGATGCGAAGTGAAAAGGCGCAAGCTAGGGAATACGGGATTTGAAATTTTACCGTTGGCATTGGGCGGAAATGTTTTCCGCTGGACGATTGCTGATGTCACATCATTTAAAATCCTAGATGCTTTTATCGCAGCGGGATTTAATTTCGTCGATACCGCCGATATTTACGCCAAATGGGTTCCGGGTAATAAAGGCGGTGAATCAGAGACGATTACTGGAAATTGGCTGAAAAAGAGGAGGAAGCGGTCCGAGGTGATCGTCGCTACGAAAGATGGAATGGAGGTGGCGCCGGATAAGAAAGGGCTCTCTGCTGCTTACATTTTCCACGCCCTGGAAGATTCTTTGAAGCGATTGCGAACGGCTTACATCGATCTATACCAAGCACATAAAGATGATCCCGAAATACCGTTGGAAGAGACGCTAGGAGCATTTGGAAAGCTGATGCAGGAGGCAAAGTCCGAGCAATCGGCGCTTGGAATTATAGCGGGCCGCGTCTGTTGCAGGCGCTGGAAGTTAGCAAGAAGCGTGGCTGCCTGTTTACCAGACGTTGCAGCCTGAATACAATTTGTATGACCGCGCGGAGTACGAGAAAGATCTGGAGGCTATTTGTGTGGCGAATAGGTCGGGGGTGATTGGTTACTTCTCGCTGGCCAGCGGATTCCTAAGCGGAAAATATCGCTCAGAAGCCGATCTTTCCAAGAGCCAGCGCGGCGGGCGAGTTAAAAAATACCTGAACGAAAGAGGATTCCGAATTCTGAAGGCGCTGGATGAAGTGGCCGCCCAGCATAATTCCACACCTGCGAGGGTCGCCCTGGCTTGGCTGATTGCGCGGCCTAGCATCACCGCTCCCATTCGCCAGTGCCACAAATCTGGAACAATTGAAAGATTTGATCGAGGCGACAAAACTGCAGCTTGACCAAGGCTCGATCGAAATTCTGAACCGAGCCAGCGCCAAATAAATCATTTACCGGCACCCGAAATTATTTGTCGACGGAAGCGAGCGATTCTTTCAGACCCAGTGCATCGACGTAAAAGCGATTCACATACTCTTTTACCATGCGCATGGTGCTGAATTGCGGCGCTACACTCTTGATTGCGGCTTTCATCACGCGAACGTAGTCGTGCGGAATCTCGTCATCCGTGCGGCGGTAATAAAGCGGAACGATTTTTTCCTCTAGCAAGCGATAAAGGGCGTCCGCATCGGCGTTCGTGCGATCGCCTTCTACAGGATCGCCGCCGAATGCCCACCCGTTCTCGCCGTTATACCCTTCGATCCACCAACCATCGAGAACGGAAAGACTAGGAACTCCGTTCGCGCCTGCTTTCATTCCGCTGGTGCCGCTGGCTTCGAGCGGAGGAAGCGGATTATTCAGCCATACGTCCACTCCGCGGACCATTCGTTGAGCCAGATGGTAGTCGTAATTTTCCACGAAGGCGATGCGTCCGGCGAACTCGGGAGCCTGCGCGAGCTGAAATATTCGCTGGATTAATTGCGCGCCGCCGACGTCAGACGGATGCGCTTTACCGGCAAATATAATTTGCACTGGCTGAAGCGGATGCAAAAGAATGCGCTTCAAGCGGTCAAGGTCGTGAAGAATAAGATCGGGCCGTTTGTAGCCGGTGAATCTGCGCGCAA
This sequence comes from uncultured Acidobacteriota bacterium, assembly GCA_963714785.1. GTDB lineage: Bacteria > Acidobacteriota > Terriglobia > Acidiferrales > UBA7541 > Palsa-295. The sequence goes on along the minus strand of CAVQQE010000005.1, from coordinate 538,717 downwards.
AACCTATCGTGAGAATTTGTGGATCGAGCAAGGTTCCAAACGCAATCACGCTCTCCGCGCGAACGCGTTTACTGACCCACTCCTCGCGCGCCCGCTCGTCAATGTCTTCGATCAGGAGAGCCTTAAGCCGCTTTCGCAGCCGCCAGAGTTCCTTATCCGGGATGTTGTCAATCGCTTGCCAGGTTTTGGCTTGGTCTTGTTCGCGGATCCATCCGGGGCCGAGGAATTTGTCGAGCATGGGATGCAACCATATGGGATCCAGCCAAGTGCGAAGATGAACCCCGTTTGTGATAGCGGTGATCGGGATTTCGGCCTGGCTTTTATCAGGCCACAGGGGAGCCCACATGCGACGCGCCACCTCGCCGTGCTTCTTGCTCACTGCATTGCAAAACTTCGCCATGCGGAGGGAAAAGACAGTCATGTTGAATCCGGCGTTTGGATCGACAGGGTTGGCGCCCAGCGAGAGGAAGCCCTCGCGGTTAGTCCCCAGCTTGTCATAGGAATTGGCGAAATATTTGTCCATTAACGGATATGGAAAAACGTCGGTGCCGGCGGGAACAGGCGTGTGCGTGGTAAAGACGGAAGTGTTGCGGACTTCCGCGATGGCCTGGTCGAAAGTTTTTCCGGCCTCCACCAGCATTCGCACGCGTTCGATCAGAGCGAAGGTTGGATGCCCTTCATTAATATGTACAGCCGCAGGACGAGTGCCTAAAGCTTCGAGCACTCGAATTCCGCCCATGCCTAGGACGATCTCCTGGCGCAGGCGCTGCTCAGGATCGTTGGTATAAAGGCGATGCGTGATGGAACGATCCGCGTCTTGATTGCCTTCCACGTCGGTGTTGAGCAAATAGACTGGGACGCGGCCAATGTCGGCGCGCCACACCTGCACTCGCAGCGGAGGATCGAATAGGGGCACCGGTACAAAGAGAGGCTGGTTGTCTTTGTCGAGAATTCGCGTGACTGGATCGTAGGTGCGGTCTAAGACTTTCTCTTCGTCTTCTTGCCAACCATCGTCGCGAAGTTTCTGAGAAAGATAGCCGTGAGAATAAATCAGGCCAACGGCGACCACGGGGATGGCCAGGTCGCTGCATTCCTTAATGTAATCTCCGGCGAGAACGCCCAAGCCGCCGGCGTAGAGTTTCAGGGAATTGTGGAAAGCGTATTCCGCCGAGAAGTAAGCCATGGTCGCTTCAGGCTTACCATACTCTGTGGTGAACCATCCCGTTTCCGATTCGATGCTGGCTTCGAACTCTTCCATCACCAGATCGTAAATTTTCAAGAATTCAGGATCGTTAGCGGCGCCCTGAAGGTTTTTCTGGGGCAGCAGCGCCAGCATGCGCAGCGGATTGTGATTGCTCTCACGCCAAGCCTGGTGGTCGAGCGAGCGAAACATTTCGCGCGCGTGGGGCTGCCAGCACCACCACAAGTTCAAACAGAGGCGTTCGAGGCCGCGAATTCGCTCCGGCAAATTGGGGAGGCGCGGGCGACCGTTTGAGTTTTCGTCTCTGAGGCTAATCCCAAAATTCATTCTTGGCCCTTTCGAGTCTGTAATTTCTAGCGCGATTGCAGCTGCGACTTAAGAAAACGCGCGAAAAGTGATGATCTATCCTGCCTTCAACCTTCCCATCTTGCAACGCCGAAGGGAATCGCTTGTGTGCTGCAACGCATAGTTAGATGTAGGGAGACCAAAGACAATGACAGCGGCGGGCAAATTTTGAGATGGAAAGACGCCGTCGCCGTGATTGGTTGAGTGCTGCACGGGTGAATTCCTAGATGCGGTTCTGGTCCCAGTTAGAAAGGGTTTAATCATTTGTTTTCTATAACTTCTGTTTTTGCCCCAGAACCGGTTAGAAGGGGGCGACCACTTTGCCAAAACGCCTCGTTTTTCTTAATCGGGCGCCTCGCATTTTGAGAGTCGCAGCCAGCCGATACCCGTTCTGAGGAGGAATCTAAAACTTGGCGGTTTGGTATTCGGGAATCGGGTTCAGAGAAAAGCTCGGGGAAGAAAGGCCCTTGTCGGAAGAGCTCCACAGCGATTTGTTGAAGGCCCCAATGCTGTTCTATTTTAACCACGAGCGACGGCAGCATGCGATTTTGCGAAATTCAAGGGTTGGAGGCGGTGGACTCCTATTACAGCAGCGTAACTATTCCCATTTTGCGAATGAGAATAAAACCCGAACCAAGATCATGAACTCGATGCAAGGCTGGCGCCTGCGACTATCTTCGATGTTTACCTTTTATAACCATACCTTGAATATACTGAAGTGACGATCACAGAGAATGTTAGTATTTGCCGTGACGCTTGGGACAGCAGCCCGGGACCTTCCTAAACGAGACTGACCCTCCACTTCACATACTTGGCTGACGAAATCTTCTCCTAGACTGTTCTGGGCTCTCGCATCTGGAATGCAACCAAATCTTAAACGGTCAAGCTACTGGATACGTTGTCGCGATGTAGAGCACATCCTGAACGATGACATAACGCTCGTGTCGGTCGAATTCTAAGATCACACTCATGCTGCGTCGAAAAATAGGTCGACCAAAAACCAACCCTCGAGGCACGCAGTCGCTGTCAGCCGGGTTACAGCGGGTGGAGCGGAAGCAATGGTGGCTTTCGTTTTCCGGCGTGCTAGTCACACTCTTACTTACCGCGGGAATCATTTCTCTTTCCCTCACGATATACATCCTTCAGCGCCCGCTGTGGGACGCGCTCAATATTCATCTGGCGATGCGCGGATTGGTGGGGATGGTTTTTCTCTTCATTGTTTACGTTGTGTATCAGCAAGTACAAATTTATCGTTTTCGTGTGCACGTTATGGCGCAAGAAGAACTCTTCGGTTTAATCGGGGAAAATGCGGCGGACATGATCGCTGTTGTAACGGTCCGCGGGGAGCGACTTTATAACAGCCCTTCTTATCAGAAATTGCTCGGCTATACTCCCGAAGAATTGGAAAAAACCTCTGCGTACGAGCAAATCCATCCCGACGACCAACCGGCGGTGAAGCTGGCCGCGGAGGAAGCGAAAACATCCGGCAATGGCCGCCGGGTCGAATATCGCATTCGGCACAAGAGCGGCGAGTGGCGGGTGATGGAATCTACAGCCAGCGCAGTACGCAATTCCGAAGGTGCGGTGGAAAAGCTGATCATCGTGAATCGCGACATCACGGAACGGAAGCATCTAGAGCAACAGCTGCTCTTGTCGCAACGGCTGGAGGCAGTGGGGAAATTATCGGGAGGAGTGGCCCACGATTTCAATAACATTCTCGGTGTGATTATCGGTTATAGCGAGGCGTTACAGCAGATGATGCCCGCGGATGATCCGATGAGAGAAGCTGTGGATGAGATTGAAAAAGCCGGGCGACGCGCGGCAGCGCTAACGCAACAGCTCCTGGCCTTCAGCCGCAAGCAGGTCCTAGAGCCCAAAGTTCTGGACCTTAACTCAATCGTGGCCGACGTTGAGAAGATGTTACGACGATTGATCGGCGAGGACCTCGAGCTGGAAATTGTTCCGGCTTCAGCGCTGGGAAGGGTGAAAGCAGACCGCGGACAGATCGAGCAAGTGATTCTGAATCTGGCCGTGAATGCGCGGGACGCGATGCCACACGGCGGGAAACTGAAAGTAGAAACAATGAACGCTGATTTAAACCAGAGCGACGCCCGGCGGCTGAGGTACGTAATACCGGGACACTATGTGATGCTGCAAGTAAGTGATACAGGTACGGGCATGAGCGCGGAGGTACAGTCGCACATATTTGAGCCTTTTTTTACCACCAAGGAGCAAGGAAAAGGAACCGGGCTCGGTCTGGCGACGGTATACGGGGTCGTGAAGCAAAGCGGCGGATATATCTGGCTCGAAAGCGAGCTGGGAAAAGGCTCCAGATTTCAGGTTTACCTTCCACGAGTTGAAGGTATGGAACCGGAAGCTGCCCGAAGCCAGCCGTCTTTTGAAACGCATGGGCCCGCGACGATTCTGGTAGTAGAAGATGAAACGTCTTTGCGAAAGCTGACCTGCAACACGCTGAAACAAAGCGGCTACAAGGTGCTGGAAGCAAAAGACGGACCAGAAGCTATTGAGATCGCAAGCCAATATCAGGGCGAAATTCATCTGCTATTCACGGACGTGGTGATGCCAGGCATGAGCGGCCACCAACTGGCAGAAAAGCTCTCCTCTGGAGGTCCAAAAATGAAGGTGCTCTATACCTCGGGATATACCGACGGAGCGGTTGCGACGCACGGAGTGCTTGAATCGGGCGTTGTGATACTTCGAAAACCTTTCTCGCGAGCGCAATTGCAGCAAAATGTCGGACAGATGCTAGGCGAAAATTCCGGCAAAGGAGAAATGCTAGAGGAATGACGCGAACGCGGTCAAGATACAGGAAAGAGCCACGCCGACGCTGCTGATCATAGACGATGACGAATCGCTTAGGAAAGTAATGAGATTTCGGCTTAGAGAATCTTACGACGTTATCGATAGCGGCTCACCGGAAGAAGCGCTTGCGCTGGCGTTGCAGCACAAGCCCGCAGCCATCTTGCTCGACCTGATGATGCCAAAGTATTCCGGGTTGGAAGTTTGCCAAACTCTTTCTTCACTGAGCTTCACATCACACATTCCGATTCTGATCGTTTCAGGCGAATCCAGCGAGCGATACAAGGAACTGTGCGAGAGCATCGGAGCCAAGGGCTTTTTTCAAAAGCCAGTGGACATTGACGCGTTACAGCAGAAACTCGCGAGCTTAATAGTCCCAAGGGAGGAGGCAGTCCAGACTAAGCCGCGTGTTCGTCTAAGGGTGATGCTCAAGCTTCGAGGGGTAGATTCGACGGATACGGAGTTTGAGATCATCACCGCTACTGAAAATGTAAGCGCGAGCAGTTTTCTGTGTGGTTGTTCGGCGCTCGTAGGGTTGAATTCAATCGTGGAAGTTTCCATGGTGATTGACAGAACGCCGTTCATCGGCAAAGCACGAGTCACAAAAGTAGATTGGCCAGGGACGGTTGCCCAAAGATGCGACTTCGAGTTTCTTGAAAAGCCCCGCGATTGGATTCTGCAGTAGCTAGAAAGTTTGCCGCTGGAACGTCAGCGATTCGACAGCATCGTGGATATATCGCAAGTGTTTAAGGCTTAGACGGTTCGGTTTTCCAGAAATCGATTCCGGCGGCTTGTTGCGGAACGTCCAGGGTGCCGACGTTCGTGAGCGAATTCAGATCGATTACTTCCACCGTGCCGGGGTCTGAACCGATTCCTTCAACGGAAATGAAGGCGTAGCGGTTGTCTGGCGTTACTACCGCGCCGTGAACTATTTTTCGCTTGGTGGGGATGCGGGCGAGTTCTTTGCCGGTCTTGGGATCGAAAACGGAGACGGATTGTCCACGCTTGTTGGTGGCAATCAGACGGCCGTCTTTGGTCATGGCGAGGTTGTACACGCCGGTGCCGGCAGGAAAGCGCCGCAACAATTTCCAAGAGGTTGCGCCCACCGCGACGATATCGTTTGCTTTGTTACAGGCCACGTAAATTTCCGAGCCATCGTTGGAGGGCTGGGCCCAAGTGGGCACGCAAGTGAGCTCGCTCATTTTCATTTGCTTGTCCGGCGCGCCGCTCATGCCCATTTCTTTTCCGGCGCTGAGCATGAAATACCGCGAGACTTCAAACGTTTGTGTATCAATTTCGGCGAGCATGTCGTCCATCATGCAAGCGGAATAATGTTTGGTTCCTTGCGGATTCAGGCGCGAGCCGTGCGGCATGGTGCAGGTGGTGATGCGCTTTACTTCCACCATTTCGTCGGTGGCTACCACGGATATCGAAGACGGAACCATGTCGCCGTGGAAATTTGCGTTGGCTACGTAGAGAAAGGCGCCGTCGCGCGAAATATCGGTGGTAGCCGGGAAAAGGCCCAGCGGAGCGAAGCGAATCACTTCGTCCGTTCCGGTTTTTAACTTCCACACCGAACCATCCGGCCGGCCGTGGCCTACCGAAACGTATAAAAATTGTTTGTCGGGCGAAACAGCGATGCCGTGCGGGCCGTTAATGTCCATTGGCATCAGGCCTATGCGCGTTTCGTGCCCGATTTGTAGGCCTTTCGGACCAAAGCGTACGAGCACAACTTTGTCAGCGGATTCGCAGACGACATAAACGAGATAATCCTGGGTGGGCGGCTGCGCGGATGTTGCGGAGGCAGGTGGCGCGCTTGATTGGATTGGTTGTGTTGGAGTTCTAGTTTGCGCGGCGGTGAAGGATGCACTTATCAGCGCAAGCGCTGCAGTCGAAAGCGCAACGCGCCACAGCCATTCTTGTCGCATTTGAAAGAAAAGACAAAATCCTTTGCAGAGATTAACGGTCATCGAATTAGCTCCGCCCCACTATAGCGCGATTGTGATTACTATTCTGCTCTTGCGAAAGCAACCGAAAAGCTAAAGAACGTCCGGCGATCGGAACTGCAAGGCCAAGCGATGCTTGGCGCTAAACTCTTGCGATGATAGATTCGCACTGGCCGCTTGAACTCTGAAGTTTGTTGGAGTGCCAGCCACTCGCCTCGGTGCCACGAACTCCTCACATTCGCGATGCTTCTTCCGGCAATGCGGAGACCGTAGAGGTACCTTCGGATCTCACCGCTCGTCTGGGGATCTTCGACGCCACCATGGTGGTGATGGGCGGGATTATCGGCTCAGGAATATTCATCAACTCTTACGTCGTCGCGAAACTGGTGCACACGCCCGCCATGATTCTTGGCGCGTGGTTAGCGGGCGGCGTGCTTGCGCTGATTGGAGCATTCATTTACGCCGAGTTAGCGAATCGTATGCCGAAAGTGGGTGGGCAGTACGCGTACATTCGCGAGGCCTATGATCCGCTGCTCGGATTTCTATACGGGTGGGTGAGTATATTGGTTATCAACGCAGGTGGCACGGCAGCCGTTGCCGTTACGTTCGGAAAATATTTTCGGGAATTTTCTCGTGGCACCGTGCCGGAGAATGTGGCGGCGGTTTCCGTGGTGGTTGCGCTAACGGCGATCAACTGCGTGGGAGTGCGCGCCGGCAGCGGGGTCCAGAGTTTTTTCATGGTGTTGCGCATTCTGGCCATCGTGATGATCGTTTGTTGTGGCGCGTGGTTTCTTTTTCGATCTCCTGCGGCACCGCATCCACGCTGGTTTCCCTTGCTTGATCGGCCGGCTTCTTTCGACTTGTTGACCGTTTTCGGCGCGGCGTTGATACCTGTGATTTTTGCGTATGGCGGATGGCAGACGTCGAACTACATTGCCAGCGAAATTCGCGAGCCGCGCAAGAATCTTCCCAAAGCGCTCCTATGGGGAGTTGCGGGAGTTATTGCGCTGTATGTTTCGATAAACATTATTTATGTGGAAGTTCTTTCTCCCGCGGGATTGGCAGCGACTACGATACCGGCTTCTGCGGCGATGTACGCGACGCTTGGACATTTCGGTTCGACGCTGATAGCTGCGACGATCGCGATCTCAACCGTGGGATTTTTGAGCCAAGCGATGCTCACTTACCCGCGCGTGGCCTTCGCCATGGCTCAAGATGGAGTGCTACCTCGTACTTTTGCGCGGCTGGGATCGCGCAGTCACGTGCCGGTGCCCGCTATCATTCTGCAAGGCGTAATCACGAGCGCTGCGGTGTTGCTGGGAACGTTTGAGCAACTGCTGAGCTATGTGGTGGTGATGGATTGGCTATTTTTTGGGCTAACGGCGAGTTGCATTTTTGTTTTTCGACGCCGCGAGGCGCGCGCGCAAGAACCTAGCAATGTTGGAGCCGGCTTTCGCGTTCCCGGGCATCCCTGGACTAGCGGCCTATTCGTATTACTGGCCTGGTTAATAGTTCTAGACACAATTTACAAATATCCTCGCAATGCGAGCGCTGCCGTATGTATTCTGCTGGCCGGGGTCCCTGTCTATTATTTGCTTCGCCGACGCGCAACGCGTACGGCCGGTTCTGAGTGAGTTCGAAATGAGCCCGCAAAGGCGAGAGATACGCTCCGCATATATCGAATGGGCGAAGCTGCGTTCGGACGCGCGCTACAATCTCGCGGCAAGCGACGTCCTTCATTTTCCTCTGAGCGAACTCCCGGTACGGATCGAAGATCTCCAAATCACTGGGTCAAGTGGTTATGGCTATCAACCTCTGCTCGAACGTCTGTCTGCGAAAGCAGATGTTCCGGTGGAAAATATTGTTCAGGCGCAAGGCACGTCGATGGCGAATCATTTGGCCATGGCCGCGCTGATCGAACCGGGTGACGAAGTGCTGATCGAAGAGCCATCCTATCAGGCGATTATTTCCACCGCAGAATACCTGGGCGCAAAAGTGCGGCGCTTTCCACGTAAGTTTGAATCAGGCTTCCAACTGGATCCGCGCGAAGTGGAGCGTTGCGTAACGCCACGTACGAGGCTGATCGTAGTGACCAACCTTCACAATCCAAGCGGTGTGCGCGCACCGGATGCAGCGATTCGGATTGTTGGGGAGATAGCTCGCAGCCTTGGAGCGCACGTTCTGGTGGATGAAGTTTATTTGGAAGCTTGCTTCGATTCTCCGTGGCAGACGTCGTTTCTATTAGGACAAAACTTTGTGGCTACCGGCAGTTTGACAAAAGCTTACGGTCTCTCGGGACTTCGCTGTGGTTGGATTTACGCGGCCAAGCCGCTTGCGGAACGAATGTGGCGTTTGAACGATCTGTTTGGCGTGATGGCGGCGCATCCTGCCGAAATGTTGAGCGTGATCGCGTTGGATAATTTGCCGAAGATTGCCGCACGCTCGAAGAAGCTGCTGGAGACGAATCGCGAGCTTCTGAAAACTTTCCTCGGCTGTCGAAAAGATTTACTGACCATCCGGCCGGAGGCAGGGTCGATTGCGTTTCCCCAGCTGGCGAGCGGGCATGCTGACGCGTTTTGCCAGCTCTTGCTGGAAAAATATGAGACCAGTGTTGTTCCCGGGCGCTTTTTCGATTCTCCTGACCACTTTCGCGTCGGTGTTGGCGGCGAAACGGAAAAGATACGTGAAGGGCTATCGCGCGTGGCGGCTGCGCTCGATGAACTGGCGGCTAGACATTAGTATTCGCCGTAATCTCGCGGTTTCACTCTGGTTCATGAAGCTGCTTTAGCTTTGGAATGCTGCCCGCGGCGCGAGGATGCAGAAGGGGACTTCTTCCGCGCCAGTATCGTTTCTACCAAACCTCGAGCCGCGGCACTCAACGGACGATCCTGCCGATAAACCAAATATAGGTGGCGCTGAATGCGCATTTGGCGGATTCGTAGTTCGCGCAGATCACCGCGCGCGAGTTCTCCTTCCACACACATTCGCGGAACGACAGCGATGCCCCGTTTCATCTCCACGAATCGCTTGATGCTTTCAATGGTGGGAAGCTCCAAATCCATGTTCAGCGCAACCCGGTGGCGTGCAAACATTTGGATCACGCGTTGCCTGTAGGGCGATTCCACAATGTGCGCGACAAAACTTTCCTCGCCCAGGGCAGAGATGTCCACCTCCCTGCGCTTTGCGAGCTTATGGGTGGGCCACACCACGAGAGCTAGGGAGTCGCGATAAAACTTCACGGCGACTAGCTCGCGTTCCTCAGGCAAGTAGGAAATCACGCCGAGATCAAGCTGATGGTTCAACAATTCGCGCGGGATCATGCGCGAGAAAACACGGTGAACGCGAACGCGAATGCCGGGAAAGCGCGTGCGAAACCTTTCCAAGGAAGGAAGAAGCGCGTGAATCGAACTTTCGTTCACGCCCAGAGAAACTTGTCCGCGCTCCATGCCGCGCAGCTCAGTCAGACCTTTGCGGGCTTCCTCGCGAAGGTTGAGCATGCGCTCCGCATATTCGAGTAGAAGCACGCCCGCATCGGTGAGCGCTCGAGCTCCCGAGCCTTTCACGAAAAGCGGCTGGCCGACCCATTCTTCCAGTTTGCGCATGGCGATACTGATAGCGGGCTGCGTGCGATACAGCTTTTCCGCAGCCCGGGAGTAGCTGCGCTCGTTTGCCACGCTTTGAAAAACTTGTAAGGCTGCTAGATCCACCGGGACACCTCAAGAGCGCCTTTCTGCGTATAAAGATAACTTATGTTACACGCAAGAACTATAAATTGGACATATTTTGTCAAGTACGGTTCACTCGATAGCAGCGAGGAGATTGGATGGAAACTGTGCATATCTTCGATACCACCTTGCGGGACGGCGAACAGTCGCCGGGGTTTTCAATGGACGGCGGCGAGAAACTGCTTCTCGCGCGACAGCTTGAACAACTCGGAGTGGATGTGATCGAAGCGGGGTTCCCGATCGCTTCACCTGGCGATCTGGAGGCGGTACGAACGGTCGCGGCGGAAATCCTGGGCTGCCGCGTCGCCGCTCTGGCTCGGGCGCGCCAGGAGGACGTCAACGCCGCCTTGCGCGCCCTAGAGCCTGCCGCCAAACCTCGCTTGCATATTTTCCTGGCGACTTCAGACCTGCATTTGGAGCACAAGCTGCGCATTACTCGCCAACAGGCGCTCGATCAAGTTGGAAAAATGGTTTTGTATGGACGCATGCGCTGTGATGAGGTTGAATTTTCGGCCGAAGATGCCAGCCGAAGCGACCTGAATTATCTCCTCGACGTAATTGAGGCCGCGGCCAGTGCCGGCGCTACCATCATTAATCTTCCTGATACGGTGGGCTATTCGACTCCGGAAGAATACGGGGCACTCTTTCACGCGGCTCGCAAACGGCTTGCCGGATATCCAAATGTGGTTTTTAGCGCGCATTGCCACAACGATCTGGGTCTAGCGGTGGCTAATTCTCTGGCAGCCATCACCGCGGGAGCGCGGCAAGTAGAGTGCACCATTAATGGCATCGGCGAGCGCGCGGGAAACGCGTCGCTGGAGGAGATCGCGGTGGCGCTGCACGTTCGACATGGACGCTATGGCGCTTTGACGAACATTTCGCTCGAGAAAATATATTCCACCAGCCGTTTGCTGACTTCCATCACTGGCGTGAGTGTCCCGCCGAATAAAGCTGTGGTGGGAGCGAATGCCTTTGCACATGAGGCGGGAATTCATCAAGACGGGATGCTCAAGAATCCGATGACCTACGAAATTATCGTTCCGGAAAAAGTCGGCGTTCCGACCAGGAAGCTTGTACTGGGTAAGCATTCCGGGCGTAATGCGCTGCGCGCCCGGCTGGTGGAGTTGGGCTATCAAACCACCGACGCCGAACTAGCGGAGTGCTACAAGCAGGCCATCGCGCTGGCTGATTCCGCCAAGCAAGTGACCGATCGGGACTTGCTTTCAATCATTCACACCGTCCGGCGAACTCGTGAAATTGGCGTGGTGAACCAGGATAATAGTATCGCGGCAGCGTCTTAACATTTTTGTAAGCTGCGATATTGGGAGAAGTGACCATGAGTAGAGTACGAAAGATGATCGCGGTTTTACCCGGTGATGGCATCGGCCCGGAAGTAACGCGAGCGGCGGTGCAGCTAGTTAGCGACTGCGCCGCCACGTTTGAACACAAATTCGAATTCCGCGAACTGGCCTTTGGCGGAGCCGCTATCGACGCCTTTGGAAATCCTCTTCCCGAAGAGACGCTCGCTGGATGCCGCTCGGCCGATGCGATTTTACTTGGTGCGATTGGCGGACCTAAGTGGGATTCCATACCATTGGATAAACGCCCCGAAGCCGGCTTGCTAGGTCTGCGCAAACAGCTTGGTTTGTACATTAACCTGCGTCCGATTCAGCTACGCTCATCGCTACAAGGAATTTCGCCCCTGCGGCGGGAACGTATCGACGGATGCGATTTTGAAATCGTACGCGAACTTGCGGGAGACATTTATTTCGGTGAGCATTCTCACGACGGCGAAGGAAAAAATGCCAGTGCGCGCGATGTTGCGAGTTATACGGCGGCTGAAGTCGAGCGCGTGGCTCGTTATGCGTTTGAGCGCGCGGCGGCGCGAAACCGGCATGTGACTAGTGTGGACAAAGCGAATGTGCTGGCCACTTCCGTACTGTGGCGGAATGCGGTGACAGCGGTCGCGCGCGATTACCCGGGCATTACGCTCGATCATTTGTATGTGGACAATGCGGCGATGCAGATTCTGCTGCAGCCTGCGCAATTTGATGTGATTCTAACCGGAAATATGTTTGGCGACATCCTCAGTGACGAGGCAGCGGCTTTGGCCGGCTCTATCGGATTGATTCCGTCGATGAGCCGCGGCGCGGAGGGGCCCGCACTCTACGAACCGATTCACGGTTCGGCTCCGTCCCTTGCGGGCAAAGACTTCGCTTGCCCCCTGGGCGCGATCTATTCGGCAATATTACTATTACGAGAATCTTTTGGACTTGATGTGGAGGCCCAATGGATCGAGGCAGCCATTGATCGCGTTCTGGACCATGGTTACAGGACTATGGATATCGCAGAGCCTGGTTCTCGAGTGCTGCGTAGCTCGGAATTTACAGAACAAATTCGCGCTGAGCTCCATGAATCGCTGATTCACTCGGAAAGATATGGATGGGGAGTCTAAATCCCAGTCCGATCTGAAGTGATTTCGCGCAACCTGCAAGATAACCGTTAAAGCTTATACTTTTCTTAAGACCAGGCAGCCCGCAATCATGTCGTGCAGAGCCTGCTTTTTTTCCGTGAAACCTGCCATCGCGTAGCCGATACCGAGCGGGATAAATCCAGTAATAATCTTGGCAAAATATCGGCCCGTTGCACGCCCGAAAGAGATTCGTCGTCCCTGGAGATCGGTAACAATTAAACCGAGTGCCATCTTTCCGAGCGTTCCTTGATAAGCAGAGCTCTCCATCCAGGCATAGTAGAGCCACATCATTACGATCGAGGTTCCTGCCAACATAAAAATTATTGCAATAACTTCCGGTGTAAAGAATTCTTCCGGACTTGATCCCTGCGCCAAGGCTTTCAAATGGTCGACGCCCACCATAGCGAACGCGATTAGAAGCAAAATCACGAATGCGATTGCAGCGAGGATGCCATCGATCAAGTGGGCCACGACGCGCAACCAGAAACCGGCATAAACCAAACCTGGGAAACCCGGGGATGCAACATATCCATAAGGGCGCGCGAGGGGAGACGAAGCCGTTGTGGCGAAAGGTGGCGTATTAGGCGATAGCGTTGTCGGCTGATTCACCGGTTGACCACACGCGGTGCAGAAAGTGGCGTTTTGAGGAATTGCGGTCCCACACTTTGAGCAATACATTCAGCTCCTCGGAATTCCTTTGGTTTCAAAAATTCTACAGCTTGCGGATGACCAGTGTGCCAGCAATCATATCGTGCAGCGCCTGTTTCTTTTCCGTGAAGCCCGCCATGATGAATCCAATCCACAATATCAATGCGGAAATTATTTTGGCGAAGAAACGGCCAGTGGCGCGTCCGAAACTTATGCGCCGACCTTCCAAGTCTGTGACTTCCAAGCCCAGCGCTTTCTTCCCTAGGGTTGCTTGCCAGGCCGAACTTTCGAACAATGCGTAATAGAGCCAGTTCAGGACCGCCCTGATTAAGATTAGGCGGATAAACGCGCCCATGAGTGGCATCCATTCCTCAGGGGACATCGGCAGGTGGCCTCGCATAATTCCCCGTAGCCCCATGGACGCGATGAACGGAAGCGTAATAATCGTGCCCACAAAATAAAGAACGATCAAATCTATGATGAAGGCCACCAAGCGCAGCCAAAATCCTGCATATGCAACCGCGGGCCGCGCGCTTGTTTGCCACGCTGCCTGCGCGGGAGGCACGTAAGCTGGCGGATGCTGGGTTGGAGGCGGAGCTGGCGAGGGCGGCGTGTAAGCGGGAGGGGCTGGAGGCACTGCGGACCTAGGCGGCACCGGTTGCCCACAGGCGCTGCAAAACACTGCGCCCTCCGGGACATTCGCACCGCATTTTGAGCAGTACATGGGGCCTCCTCAGAACTTGATGCAGTGACAGGCGCGCGTGGGCTGATGCGCATCCTACTTAAGATTAAACGCGCGGGTCAATATGCAAAGTGCGGTCAGTATTGTTGCCTGCACCATGCGCGTCGCTTACACTCATGTAATTCAAAAGGAGAAACATCATGCGAACTCATTTTACGACGGCCGCTAAGGTTCTTACGGGATGCCTAGTCGCGCTCGCTTTGTTCGCCGGCGGCTATGTAGCGGGACAAAATAAGTTTGGCCAACCGAAAACGATCATTCATATGGTGATTCTCAAATGGAATCCGGGTGTTTCGGATTCCGACAAACAAGCCGCACTGGAAGGCGTGAAGGAGATGGCGGCGAAAATACCGGGCGTCAAGAATATTTGGATTAAAGCCGAGCGGCTGCAACCACGCGACTTCAGCGCGGCCTTCGCACTCGAGTTTCAAAATCGAGCCGCGGCTGACGCCTATGCCGAAAGCCCGATTCACCAGGCTTGGGAACAGAAATACACACTGCTTCGCGAGCAAAGCGTGTCGGAACAAGTTACAAACCCATAGAGTATCTAGACCTCAACCCTCGTTTCGTTGTTGGCGATAAAATTCCGCTAGCCGCCTCGACCTACCGGTGCTAGGCTCCGCCCAACAGGGTAACTACGCTCAGATCTCGAATCTCGTTAACGGCTTTTCAGTGGGCCAAATCTGAGGGAAGAGGAGAGCGGTCATGAAAAAACTCGTCATCGCGACTATTGTTGCGTACATAGTTCTGATGGCTACCAATTACTTCGTGCATAGCGTCTGGTTGATGGCGGATTACAACGCGATCCCCGGCAGTCATCGGTCTCCCGAAGAAATGATGCATCGATTCTGGGCCATGTTATTAGGACAACTCTTTTTCGCGGCGATGTTTGCGTACATCTACACACGAGGACGAGAGAATAAGCCGTGGGTTCAGCAGGGAATCCGTTACGGCATTGTAATGACTTTCATGACAGTCGTTCCGTATTCCCTAAGCGAGTACGTGGTGTACAACGTTCCGCATATGCTCGCAGTTAAATGGATGGTCGCCGGGGGAATTCAACTAATAATCATTGGACTAATCGTGGCTGCTATCTACAAGGACGGCGCCACAGCGCGAGCATCGTAATTGCAAGAGAAGGTGTGAACTACAGGGATTGCAGCATTGATTCGAGATTGAGTTCGCCAAACAATGAGATCTGATTTACAGGAGGCGAACATGATTAAGAAAGTGAAAGGCGGATACAAGGTTACATCGGAAAAAGGCAAGAATCTGGGCGGGCCCTATAAAACGCGCGAAGAAGCTGCCAAGCGGCTAAAACAGGTTGAATATTTCAAACATAATAAGGGCTAGGTTCGGCACGTCACGCGCGATGCTTTTGCAATTCGTTCTGCGATCTGCGTCTCAAGAAAAAACGTTTGGAATCTTGGTTAATTGATACCGCCGATTTCCACAGAATGACGTGAAATCCACAGGCGTCTATACAGAAAAGACCCTATAAAATAATATGGATACGCTTGACGAAATTAAAATTCTTGATATACTCTCTGGATGTCGGTGGCCCCCTCGTTTGCCGGGGATTCTCCTGACGGACCGGGTCTGCCCAAGAGGTGAAGTTGGTTACTAACACCGGGTAGAACGAATTCGAGCATCGAGCAAGTCTGTCCTGTAGGCGGCTCATCGAGCAGCCTCTGCGAAGGACGGAGTCGCCCGGCGCTCGACGCCGGGTTTTTTATTTCCCGCGGCTTCGGCTCCAAACTGAAGACGCGCTCCGCCGGGAGCGGAGACGTTCCGATCGGAAGTTGATGAACGGAACGGCGATCTTTGAAAACTGATGGAAGCTGGCATTACGTTATGCGATTTCAAGGTCGCATGGCGTAATAAACCGCAAATTTTTGCTCGAGAGTAGCGCAATGTGGAAAGGCGAACTTGCCTCGCATTGGTTCAACGCGTGAATTTCCGGGCTTTGAAAGAAGCTTGGGAAAGCGCGTCACCCCTGAAGTACGTCCCCGGATGGCTTGCAAGACCGTTCGTAGCGATGGTTTTCAGGGTTTCGATTCTGCGAAGGGTCGAGACGTGTTGGGTAAGTTTTATGGTTAAGCTACTAAGGGCGTACGGTGGATGCCTTGGCACCAACAGACGAAGAAGGACGTGGCAAGCTGCGATAAGCCTCGGGGAGCCGCAAGCAGGCTTTGATCCGGGGATTTCCGAATAGGGAAACCTATCCTGGTAAAACCAGGTTACGGCCCGCTGAATACATAGGCGGGTGCGAGTCAACCCAGGGAAGTGAACCATCTCAGTACCTGGAGGAAAATAAATCAATTGAGATTCCGAAAGTAGCGGCGAGCGAAATCGGAACAGCCCAAACCGGGGTGTTTACATCCCGGGGTTGTAGGACCGCGTGAGTAGAGTTACCAATCTGGAGGCTAGGTGAACCTGCTGGAAAGCAGGGTCAAAGAGGGTGAAAACCCCGTAGCCGAAAGCTTACCAGACTCGAAGCGGTATCCTGAGTACCACGGGGCACGAGAAACCCCGTGGGAATCTGGGGAGACCACTCTCCAAGGCTAAATACTCGTTGGTGACCGATAGTGAACTAGTACCGTGAGGGAAAGGCGAAAAGCACCCCTGCGAGGGGAGTGAAATAGAACCTGAAACCGTATGCTTACAAGCAGTCAAAGGGCTATGCCGTGTCTTCGGATACGGAACGCCTGATGGCGTGCCTCTTGCTTAATGAGCCGGCTAGTTATTCTCACACGCGAGGTTAAGCGCAAGCGAGCCGTAGCGAAAGCGAGTCCGAATAGGGCGTTCAGTGTGTGGGAATAGACGCGAAGCGGGATGATCTACCCTTGGCCAGGTTGAAGGTCGCTTAACCGCGACTGGAGGACCGAACCGGTGTGAGTTGAAAATCGCTCGGATGAGCTGAGGGTAGGGGTGAAAGGCTAATCAAATTCCGTGATAGCTCGTTCTCCCCGAAATGCCTTTAGGGGCAGCCTCGTATGATTTGCCACGGTGGTAGAGCACTGAATGGACTAGGGTCCCATCCAGGATACCGAATCCAATCAAACTCCGAATGCCGTGTACAACAGTACGGGAGTGAGACTACGGGGGATAAGCTCCGTGGTCGAGAGGGAAAGAACCCAGATCGCCAATTAAGGTCCCCAACTGCAGACTAAGTGGGAAAGGACGTGTGAGCGCACAGACAGCCAGGAGGTTGGCTTAGAAGCAGCCATCCTTTAAAGAAAGCGTAACAGCTCACTGGTCAAGTGTTCACGCACCGACAATCCAACGGGGCTAAGTCTGCGACCGAAATTGCGAAATTAACGGTTCCTTCGGGAACTCGTTATTTGGTAGGGGAGCATTCTATTGTGTTCGACGGTAGATCGAGAGAACTACTTGACGCAATGGAAGAGACTCTGCCGGCATAAGTAGCGATAAACACGATGAGAACTCGTGTCGCCGAAAGTCTAAGGTTTCCTGAGGAAGGTTAATCCGCTCAGGGTTAGGCGGGTCCTAAGGTGAGGCCGAGAGGCGTAGCTGATGGACAGCAGGTCAACATTCCTGCCCCGCCATACGAACGTTTGACGATGGGGTGACGCAGAAGGATAGGGGAGTCGGGTGATGGACGTCCCGATGTCTTGGTATAAGCCGGATCCCGCAGGAAAATCCACGGGGTCATTCAACGGTCAAACCAGGTCCGAGGCCACACGGCCACAAAGTCTCTGATTTCACGCTGCCAGGAAAAACCTCTAAGGAGTTCGGATGGTGCCCGTACCTCAAACCGACACAGGTAGACAAGGTGAATATCCACAGGCGCTCGAGAGAACGCTCGCTCAGGAACTAGGCACATTAGCCCCGTAACTTCGGGAGAAGGGGTGCCCCGCTAGGGTTTATAGCCCGAGGGGGCCGCAGTGAAATGCGTTCGGCGACTGTTTAACAAAAACACAGCTCTCTGCTAAGTCGAATACGACGTATAGGGGGTGACGCCTGCCCGGTGCCGGAAGGTTAAAGGGAGGGCTTAGCTGCCGCAAGGCAGCGAAGGCTTGATCTGAAGCCCCGGTGAACGGCGGCCGTAACTATAACGGTCCTAAGGTAGCGAAATTCCTTGTCGGGTAAGTTCCGACCTGCACGAATGGCGTACCGATCGAACGACTGTCTTGGCGAACGGCTCGGCGAATTTGTGGTTCCGGTGAAGACGCCGGATGCCCGCATCTAGACGGAAAGACCCCGTGCACCTTAACTGCACTCTGGTCATGATTAACGGTACTGCCTGCGTAGGATAGGTGGGAGCCTGGGAACCCTCGGTCTCGGCTGAGGGGGAGGCAACGGTGAAATACCACCCTGATAGTTCTGTCGCTCTAACTTACAGCCCTAGACGGGCTGAAGGACACGGCCAGACGGGTAGTTTGACTGGGGCGGTCGCCTCCTAAATGGTAACGGAGGCGCTCAAAGCTCGGCTCAGGCGGATTGGAAACCCGCCGTGGAGTGCAAGAGCATAAGCCGGGTTGACTGCGAGACACACAGGTCGAGCAGGCACGAAAGTGGGATCTAGTGATCCGGTGGTTCTGCGTGGAAGGGCCATCGCTCAACGGATAAAAGGTACGCCGGGGATAACAGGCTGATCTAAGCCAAGAGTTCACATCGACGCTTAGGTTTGGCACCTCGATGTCGGCTCATCGCATCCTGGGGCTGTAGAAGGTCCCAAGGGTTAGGCTGTTCGCCTATTAAAGCGGTACGTGAGCTGGGTTCAGAACGTCGCGAGACAGTTCGGTCCCTATCTGGTGTGGGCGCAGGAAACTTGAGAGGAGCTGTCCCTAGTACGAGAGGACCGGGATGGACGGACCTCTTGTGATCGAGTTGTCACGCCCGTGGCATAGCTCGGTAGCGAAGTCCGGAAGAGATAATCGCTGAAAGCATCTAAGCGAGAAGCTCGCCTCGAGATAAGGTTTCCCAACCCTCCTGCGGGGGGGTAAGAAGGCCAGTCGAAGACTACGACTTTGATAGGCGGGAGGTGGAAGCGCAGTAATGCGTGTAGCTAACCCGTACTAATCGGCCGTTCGGCTTAACCATAAAACTTTCCCAACGCGGTGACCCTGAGAGACCGCTTACGCGGCGACCAAGGGTTGCTCGTTGATAGGAAAGTCGCTCTTTCCACATTGCGATATTCTCACTGCGGAAATTAGCGGTTGTTGTTCCAGCTTCCTTCAGTTTCAAATTTTCCCGGAAATTTCGGCTGGCGCGTAGTTCGCAAGCACACAAGTTTCCTGGTGGTCTTACCGCAAGGGTCACACCCGTTCCCATCCCGAACACGGAAGTTAAGCCTTGCTGGGCCGATGATACTGCGCGGGTAACTGCGCGGGAACGTAGGTCACCGCCAGGATTAAGATTCAAAGGCCGCATCGCCTAAAGCGTTCGCGGCCTTTTTTATTTTTGCGGCTCTCTTTCGTTCAGTTATTCTGTTTCCAACAAAATGAGCAGACGTGAGAAAACGCTAGACCGGAATTTGCGCCGAAGGTCTGCCGCCAATATTCCGTTCCCAGCAATGCGCAAACCTCTCTCGGAGCTTGGATTTGTGGAACGAGTCAGGGGCAGCCATCATCGTGGTGCCGGCGCAATGTCAGCAAGCAAATGATTCCCACGCGCATGCGCCTGCCGTTTCTTGCCATCGCTTTAAGCGCCGCAATTCCTCTAGGTGCTCAGAGCCAGCTGCAAACGCAAGGACAAGCGCAGAACAGATCGTCCGCGCAGCCGGTTTACGAGGGTCCACTCGAGCTTCCTTGCGCGAAGATTCTGGCAATGCCGTCTTCCGATTACATCGCGCAGATCGTAGCGATCGATGATTCCAACGTGGGCGGGCAGCTGCGCGGCATCCGCCGGTACGGCGCCTGCTACGACGCGCGAACGGAACGACTTGCTGCTTCGCTTGGCAAACAGAGCAAAGGACCGCTCATGGGCGCCCGTGGAAATTTCGGAGATTTCGAGTCGGCCCTCAAGGATTTCACTGCCAAGGCGCTGGAGGAAACTCAACAGTCTTCCAATCCCGTTAAGACTGGGTACGCGGCGTTGTACGAAAAGCAATTCCGCTACGCGTTTTACGAGAGCTACTTTCAAAAGCTTCCGAAGCGTCCTTCGTCTGAAACGACTGAAAAATCGGGTGGTTCAGCCAGCGCTTCGCCGACAGATGTGCAGTCTTCGGCAAAACCTGAAGCCGATCCCATGACGCTGGCGAAGAATCGTTTTGGCGAGCTGCTGGCCGCAATGCCCGAAGACAAGCGGCACGAAATGCACGCGGCTTTTGGACAGATCTTCGAGCGCAGCTCGATTGGCGAGCAGTGGAAGCTTGAAATTTATCGTTACGCGATCTTCCTGCTCGAACCCTCCAGCAGCAAGCCGTTCTCGCCGCCACCGTTTTAGATAGCGCAACCGGGGTGGCGCGGGCCGCATCTGTCTGATAGGCTTTGCGGTCCTAATTTGGAGATGAAAATGAACTTGCGGCTCCTGGCCGTTTTGGTAGCTCTCATTTCTTTGTTCGTTACCGGCCCGAGTATTCTTGCGCAGGACGGCGATGCCACAAATAAACTCGCTCACGATATTTACAAACAGCTTATCGAAATTAATACGACCGATTCAGTCGGCAGCACAAGTGTGGCTGCCGAAGCGATGGCCCAGCGGCTGCGTGATGCAGGCTATCCCGCAAGCGACGTGCAAGTGCTCGGGCCCAATCCTCGCAAAGGTAATTTGGTGGCGCGTCTGCGAGGAACCGGGGCGCGCAAGCCCATGCTGATGATTTGCCACCTGGATGTGGTGGAGGCGCGCCGCGAAGATTGGTCCATGGATCCGTTTCAATTCATCGAGAAGGATGGATATTTCTATGGCCGCGGCTCGGGCGACATCAAGGATGGCGACGCGATTCTAATGGCTGCGATGATCCGTCTAAAACAAGAAAAGTTCCGACCCGACCGGGACATTATCCTTGCGCTCACCGCTGATGAAGAAGGCGGCAAGTTTAACGGAGTAGACTGGCTGATTAAAAACCACCGCGACCTGATCGACGCGGAATTTATCTTGAACCCCGACGCAGGAGATTTCGAATTGGATAAGGGAAAGAAATTGCTGGTCGGAATTCAGGCAGCCGAAAAGCTTTATCAAGACTACGACGTGAAGGTTACAAATCCCGGAGGCCACAGCTCGCTTCCGGGAAAGGAAAATGCAATTTACGAACTGGCCGATGCTCTCACGCGTCTGGAGCATTACCAATTTCCGTTTGAGCTGAGCGAAGTAACGCGCGAATATTTCAAACGCGAAGCGGACATCGTAGGGGGCACGACAGGCGCGGACATGAAAGCGATTCTTCAGACGCCGCCCGATGCGGATGCAATCGCGCGTCTTTCGGCATCGCCGTTTTATAACGCGCGCCTGCGCACCACCTGCGTCGCCACGAGATTGGATGGTGGCCACGCGAATAATGCTTTGCCGGGAATGGCGCGAGCGAATATCAACTGCCGAATTCTGCCAGGGCACACGCCGGGTGAAGTTCAGGCCACGCTTGAAAGGGTGATGGCTGATCCCAAGATTTCCATTTCACAGGTCGCGGCACCGGGAGCCGGCCTGAGATCCAATCCGCTCTCTACACTTCAGCCGGAAGTGATGCACGCGATCGAAAAAGTGGTCAACCAGATGTGGCCGGGCGTCCCGGTTGTGCCGGTACTCGATGCAGGAGCGAGTGACGGAGCTATTTCGCGCGCCGCCGGATACACAACGTATGGAATACCGGGCGTTTTCATGGATGTGGATGATGATCGCTCGCACGGACGTGACGAGCGCATTCGTGTGGCATGCTTTTATTCTGGCGTCGATTTTTACTATCGCCTGATCCAGACGCTTTCCGCACCTCAATAATTTTCGCGGAGAAATACTGACGATGAGCTTGATGAGACGCTCGCTGCTGATGGCCTCGCAGAGCCAGTGGCTGCGCGAACGTGCTCCACGCTACGGCTTCATGCGTCGCACAGTGAAGCGGTTCATGCCCGGTGAAAATGTAGAAGATGCGCTCGCCGCAGCGCAGGCGCTCGCGTCCACGGGCATTGGCTCGGTGCTGACTCATCTCGGCGAAAATATTACCGACGGCGCCGAAGCCCAAGAAGTCACCAAACATTATCTGGATGTTCTCGATCGCATTCGCAATGCGAACCTGCCTGCTGAAGTGTCCGTAAAACTCACGCAGCTTGGTCTCGATCTGGACCAGGAATTTTGTTTCGCCAATCTTGCAAAGCTCATCGAACACACGCCGCCGGAAAAAACTCTGTGGATCGACATCGAGCAGAGTCCTTATGTGGACGCGACGCTGGAGCTTTATCGCCGCGCCCGCAAGGCAAACCCGAATGTGGGAGTTTGCGTACAGGCCTATCTCTATCGTACGGAAAAAGATCTGGACTGGTTGATTTCAATCGCGGCTTCTGTGCGATTGGTAAAAGGCGCCTACAACGAGCCAGCCGAGATAGCCTTTCCGTTGAAGAAAGACGTGGACGAAAATTATTTTCATCTAGCGCAGCGTCTGCTGAGCCCCGAAGCACGCAACGCGCGAGTGAGGGCGGCGATTGCCACGCATGACCGCTCGCTGATCAAACGGCTCACCGAGTGGGCTGCGTCTCAGGGCATCAAGAAACACCATCTCGAATTTCAAATGCTTTACGGAATTCAGCGCGCGGAGCAATTACGTTTGGTGCAGGAAGGTTATCGCTGCAACGTGCTGATTTCCTATGGGTCGTTTTGGTTTCCCTGGTTCATGCGCCGACTTGCTGAACGGCCCGCCAATGCACTTTTCCTTGCCCGCAATTTCTTTTCCCGCTAGTCGAATCCGTTCGGAACTTAAGGAACTTTCCCCGGTCCTCCTACGTACCTTCGAGCAAGCGCAGGAGGTGTGTCGATGCGAGATTTCTGGAGTGATGTGCGGTACGGAGCGTGGATGCTGGCGAAAAGTCCGGCGTTTACGCTGGTTGCGATCCTTACGCTCGCCCTAGGAATCGGAGCAAACACCGCGGTTTTCAGCGTTGTAAATTCATTTCTGTTCCATCCGCTTCCTGTCCGCGATCCTGGACGGCTCGTCGTTGTCGCCAACGGCACTGATGACTACCAAAGCCCTCACGAAGTTTCTAATGCTGACTTCAAAGATTTTCAATCGCAGAGCGACGCATTTGCCGACATGACCGCCTACCTGATCCATTTTTCGGGGCTGACCGCGGATCATCGGAGCGAGCGAGTTCTCGCCACCTATGTGAAAGGAAATTATTTTTCAGCTCTTGGTCTGCAACCCGCGTTGGGGCGGCTGTTTTTGCCAAACGAGGGTGAAACTCTCGACGCTGACCCCGTCATTGTTTTGGGTTACTCCTACTGGAAGCAACGCTTCAACGGAGATGCCTCGATTGTGGGCCAGATCGTAATTCTGAACGGCCAGCCTGTAACGGTGGTCGGTGTAGCACCCCAAGGATTTTTCGGAACGTTTTTTATCGTGGAGTCGAATGTTTACGTCCCGCTCGGGATGCTGGGGGATGATGCAGAGTCCAAGAAAATCTTCAATAATCGCGGCGAAAGGCAGCTCCGCACTCTGGCACACCTGAAGCCGGGCATCACGATGGAAAAGGCGCGCGTCTCCCTGCAAGTAATCGCGGACCGCCTTAATAAAGAATATCCCGAAACAAACAAGGACTTGCGGATGGCAGTGATTCCCGAAACGCTTGCCCGGCCGGAAGCCTCTTCGGCCAGCATGTGGCCGCTGATCGCGTCAGTATTCCTGGGCCTGGTCGGAATGGTTCTTCTGGTTACTTGTGTGAACGTCACAAATTTGTTGCTGGCGCGCGCTTCTGTGCGCTCGAAGGAAATTGCCATTCGAGCGGCGCTCGGAGCGGGTCGCAGACGATTGTTTCGCCAGGTGCTGACGGAAAGTCTTCTTCTTGCTGGCCTGGGCGGTGGGGCAGGAGCGGCGTTGGGCCTATGGCTCATGAAATTAATTGAAACTATCCGCCTGCCAGGCGATTTCCCGATGCGCACAAGTATTCCGTTCGATTGGCGCGTGTTCCTGTTTGTAGCTTCCGTGGCAATCGTTTGCGGGCTTTTTGCTGGCGTTGTGCCGGCGTGGCGCGCATCGCGCATGAGCCTGAATGAAATTCTGCGCGAGAGCGGTCGCAGTCTTACCGGCGGTGCCGGACATAACCGGATCTGCAATGTTCTGGTAGCAGGGCAAGCGGCAGGTTCGCTTGTGGTACTGATCATGGCGGGACTCTTTCTGCGCAGTTTGCAACATGCGGAGAAGACCACTCTCGGATTTAATCCCGACCATGTTTTGAATTTGACGATGGATGTCAGCCAACTGGGTTACGACCAGAATCGAGGCGCGAATTTCTATCGACAGGTTGGTGAACGCATTCGCGCTCTACCGGGAGTGGAATCGGCGAGTTTTGCTTACTCTGTGCCGTTCGGATATTTCAGCCAGTGGGATAACGTTTGGAAAGAAGGCCAGGAAGGCCTGCCGGAAAGCCAGGTGCCGCGGCCTCCTCACAACAAGGTGGACGAAGATTATTTTCACACGATGGGAATCGAAATCGTTCGCGGCCGCGCGTTTGGCGAACAGGATCAGAGCACTTCGACGCGCGTTGCTGTGGTGAACGAAACTATGGCGCGCACGTTTTGGCCGGGACAAGATCCGATTGGTCATCACTTCCGCTATGGGACGGCGCAGGCGGACCCGGTTGAAGTGCTCGGCGTGGCAAAAGACAGCAAGTATGTGTGGATTGCCGAAGATCAGCGCTCTTATTTTTATGTTCCGCTGACGCAGGATTACAGCGCGGTACGAGTGTTGCAGGTGCGCGCGTCTGTGCCGCCGGAAGTCCTGAGGCGATCGATTGAAGATCAAATCCACTCCGTGGAGCCGAATCTGCCGGTTTTCGAAGTCATGTCGATGGAGACAGCGCTGCAGGGTGGAAATGGATTGTTTTTGTTCAGGGTGGCCGCAATTTTCGCCGGAATACTCGGTGGGCTTAGTCTTTTGCTAGCTGTCTGCGGTCTATATGGCGTGGTTTCGTACGGCGTAAATCAGCGGACACACGAAATCGGAATTCGGATGGCGCTCGGCGCGCAGCAGCAGAACATATTGCGCCTGGTGATCCTGCAGGGCGTCAAGCTCGTCCTGGCCGGACTGGTTCTTGGAATCGCGGCATCAGCAGGCCTCGCGCGAGTGCTCGAAAGCCTGCTGGTCGATACCGGCGCTCTCGATCCTCTGGCCTACGGAGCCGCGTCGCTGCTTCTGGTGGCCGTGGCCGTGCTGGCTTGTTATCTTCCCGCACGCCGAGCGATGCGAGTGGACCCGCTCATCGCGCTTCGCTACGAATAATTGGTTGCTCGAAATTTCTGATTACGCGCCCGCTGACTTCTCTTTATCGGAGAAAGCTTTGGTCGCTGCGCGCATTTCTTCCTGTGTCGGAACGCGTTTGCGTGTGGCAATTGCCCACTTATGGCCGTACGGATCGATTACCTGGCCGTATCGATCACCCCAAAAGGCGTCCATGATCGGCATGGTAACTTTTGCGCCGGCCTGGACTGCGTTTGAAAAAACCGCGTCGGCATCTTCGGTGTAGATGTGCAACAACACGGCTGTGCCGCCAAGCGCGAGCGGCGAGAGACTGTGGAATGCGGGAATTCATCGCTTAACATTACGATTGAATCACCGATTTTGAGCTCGGCATGCATGACGTTTCCGCGATCGTCTTTGCTCACGTTGCGGATTTCCGCGCCCAGAGCGTTTTTGTAGAAATCGAGCGCCTTCAATGCCTCGCGGCATACGAGGTGAGGCGTGACTGAGTGGTATCCTTCGGGAATCGGCTTTACGGCTTCTGACATAACATCCTCCTTTTCGTGGATTATTTCTTGCGGGTGTAAGTGGTTTCCTGAAATGCGGCTTCCTTGCCGTCCACTCCGCTGCTCATCAGCGTGACGACAAATTGGTCGTCGTCTACTTGGCGAATCGTGGCGTGGATTGGAATCTCATCGCCGCGATGATTTTGCGACATGCCGGTCAGATCGATGGTCTTGCCGCCATCGGGACTGGTACCGGTGAGAAATAGCATGGCGGTAGACATGGTGTACATCCATACGGCTTCATAATGTTTAGTGATGTTGTTAAAACCATAGATACGCGTGCCCGAAACCTGACGACCGAAAACAGTATCGGTATTTTCTTCGACGATAAATCTTCCACCCAGAGTTACGGAAATTTTTGCTGTTCCGGTGGAAGCATTGGCATTCGGCTGCGCGACAAATTTCACTGTTCTGGTGTACTCGCCGGCACGTTTTGCCAGAAACGCTTGCTCAGGTCCGGGCTCTGTGGCGTCAGCGGCCGCCGGAACATGGGCAGCGGACTCGGATTTTTGAGTCGTGCGGTCCTGAGCGAATGTGGCATTCGACGTAAGAATCAGCAATACAAGGACCGACACGCTGCGATTCACCTTCGCTAAATGACTCGCATCGCTCATTCGAATCTCCCTTCGCGATTAGGAAGCCTGGAACGAAATACCGCTCGGAAATCTCAATCTCTTCGGAAGTAGCTCAGTCTTTATCGGGTACGTTCATCTTTTTCGATTTTACCGTCACGCAAACGGATAACGCGGTGCGCGTGGGCGGCGATGTCCGATTCGTGCGTTACGAGGATGATGGTATTGCCCTGCTCGTGCAAGCGCGCGAAGAGCGCCATAATTTCTTCGCCCGTCTGGGAATCCAAGTTTCCCGTGGGCTCATCGGCCAGTAGGATCGAAGGAGTGTTTACAAGAGCGCGCGCAATGGCCACACGCTGTCGCTGTCCGCCGGAGAGTTCGTTAGGCTTGTGCATCATACGGTCGGCTAGATCGACTTGGCTCAAAGCATTTTTCGCACGCCCAAGGCGCTCTTCGGACGGCGTGCCATTGTAAATCATAGGTAACTCGACGTTATGAAGCGCAGTCGCTCGCGGCAGCAAATTAAAGGTCTGGAAGACGAATCCAATTTCCTTGTTGCGAATATAGGCTAGTTCGTCGTCATCAAGTTGGCTGACCAGCCGCCCCGCCAGCCAGTAACTGCCCTTGGTAGGCGTGTCCAGGCAGCCGATCAGATTCATCAGGGTGGATTTTCCGGAACCTGAAGGGCCCATGATGGCCACGTACTCGCCTTTGTGAATCTCAATGCTCACGCCGCGCAGTGCGTGCAACTTCTCCGCACCCATTTCGTACGTCTTCCACAGATCTTCTGTCTGAATGACAATGCCGGCGTCTACGAGGTCTTTGCGGTATCCCTGCGGAGCGATAATTTCTTCGACGGCCACGTTCAGTGTGCTCCTGGAATCAACTCTAGCTAGTCGAAGAATCTTCGCGCTTAGGCTCGGAATTATCTACTTTAATCGGAGCGCCCGGCCGCAAGGTGCGCAGCGCTTTGTAGCTGCCGATTACAATTTGATCGCCATCTTTTAAGCCATTGGTAATTTCAATATCAGTCACACCGGCGACGCCCGTCTGTACCGGGACGAATTCGGCTTTCTTTCCGCGGATCACGAAAACGCCTTGAACGTCGGCCTTCTGGCCGTTGGTCCGGGTGTTTGTGCCAGAAGTGGGTTTAGAGGCTGCCAGCGTAACACTGCTGCCGTTTTTTCCCAGGGCCGCTTCGTCAATCTCTCGCTGCGTTCGCACAGCGAGCGCTTGAATCGGAATGGTCAACACGTCTTTCTTCTGCTCCGTCTGAATCCTGGCGGTAGCGGAAAGCCCAGGGCGAAGTGAATCAGGCGGATTGTCTACCGTCACTACTACTTTGAAGTCACGCGCTTCCTGGGTATTGGCGGTGGTCTGTGTTGTTGCTGCCTGGCCGGAAGAGCGCAGGATGGCCAGCTCGCCGACCTGGCTTACATGACCTTTGAAAGTTTTGCCGGGAAGCGCGTCAATGGTCACTTCGGCGGGTTGGCCTTCGCGAACGTTG
Source organism: uncultured Acidobacteriota bacterium (assembly GCA_963714785.1). Lineage (GTDB taxonomy): Bacteria > Acidobacteriota > Terriglobia > Acidiferrales > UBA7541 > Palsa-295. The sequence continues at coordinate 510,831 of CAVQQE010000005.1, read as the reverse complement.
GTGATGTCGGTCTCATCCACTTTCACTTCCGCGGTGACGATGCTCATGTCAGAAATCGTCATCAAGAAACTGCCTTCGGCGTTCTGAATTCCAGGCACCACGTTTTCGCCGACGCGTACAGCGATGTAGCTCACGATGCCGTCAATCGGGGCTGTATAGGTCGTTTTGCGGAGAATGTCTTTCGTATGTTTCAGTACTGCCTGATTCTGATTCATGTTCTCGCGGGATTGATCCCGCGCGGCGCGCGCCTGCTCGACTTGCGCTTTAGAGGCGTTTAGAGCGGCTACTGCGCTGTCGTAAGTAGCTTTGTTTGCGTCAAATTCTTGTTTCGCGATTAGCTGATCTTTGTAGAGCTCCTGAGTACGCTGCCAGTCAAATTTTGCCTTCTCCAGATCGGCCTGGCGCTGGGCTAGAGTCGCCACCGCAGAATCGTAGTTAGCAGCGGCCACGCGCATGCCGGCTTCCGTGGCGCTGATGCTGGCCTCCTGTGCCTGCACGTCCGCGCCTGGCTGGATGTTCTCCAGATGCAGCAGGATATCGCCCTTTTTTACGTGGTCGCCTTCTTTCACCACAATGTTCGTGATCTTGCCAATGCCTTCACCCAGCACGTTTGTGTAATTCTTTGGGCGGACTTCTCCGGAGGCGGTGACAACCGAGACCAAATCCTGCTTGACGGCTTTCCCGGTCTGAACCGTTACCACGCCTTTGTTCGACTGATAGATGCTGTACCAGGATACGCCGCCCAGGACCAGTACTGCCCCTAGACTGATTGCAACTTTTTGCCACGTCTTCATACTTTACCTCTAGGCCCTCACACCTGCGGACAGTATCGTCCGCTCACTGTTGCATACGTCTGGAAGAGCCAGAATGTTTCTCGGATTAGACGAACTTAGAGAGATAAAGAGAGTTCCGGATACCAAATTTCGGAGATCTGCTCTTCTCTTAGGTTCCTGTACGAGGCTTCCAGTCCCACGATGAGCAAGCGATCGAGTTCGGCTCGTCCACAGGTGCGGCCAAGGTGGGGTACGCCCCTTGCGGGAACTATTTTAAATGCAATCAAGCCGGAAAGAAACAGTGTTGATTGGTTGCCCTCCGGCCACATGAAGGACAGGCAACCCCATTCCATATAACGTGCTCATACACGTATAGGTGTCCGGAAACTAGCGTTGACCTGTACCATGGGACAGGTTAGAATTTTTAACCAAATAGGGGAAAAAGGTTAATTATGGGCCGTTGCGCAAGGGTGTTTCTCATTGGCATTTTGGCTGCGACCTTCGGGTCTGTCCAGTTGGCCTACGCGCAGGGTGAATCGCAAAATCAGCAGAATCCTCCCGCTGACCAGAACTCTGCTAAGAAGTCTGCCAAGCAAAAAAGTAAGAGCGATAAAGAACTCAGAAAAGAACTCGATTCCCAATACAGGAAATGGCTGGACGAAGATGTCGTTTACATCATTTCTCCGGAAGAGCGCAGCGCGTTTCTCCACCTTGCGACGAACGAAGAGCGCGAGCAATTCATCGAGCAATTTTGGCAGCGCCGCAACCCTGATCCCGATTCGGCCGACAACACTTTTAAAGAAGAGCACTACCGCAGAATAGCCTACGTTAACGAGCACTTTTCCTCTGGCATCCCTGGCTGGAAAACCGATCGCGGCCGCATTTACATCATGTGGGGCCCCGCGGATGAAATTGAGTCGCATCCTTCGGGCGGAAGCTATGAACGGCCGGCGGAAGAAGGCGGTGGAGAAACCTCCACATATCCGTTCGAAGATTGGCGTTATCGCTATCTGGAAGGGATTGGAGAAAACGTCATACTTGAATTCGTGGATCCCACCATGAGCGGCGAATACCACCTCACCATGGATCCCAGCGAAAAAGACGCCCTCCTGATGGTTCCCGGCGCTGGCCTTACGGAAATGGAATCCATGGGGTTGGCTAGCAAGACTGCACGGTTCAACAACACCGACGGCACGCACGATGCCGCTCCAATCGGAATGGCCACCGAAGCGATGAATGAATTTACGCGACTGGACCTTTACGCTAAGATCCAGCAGGCCCCGCCTGTTAAATTCAAGGATCTGGAGGCGGTGGTTACTTCGCGACTCGTGCGCGATCAGGTGAAATTTGATTACCGTTTCTATTTCTTGCGGATCACATCCGACACCGTGCTCGTCCCAATAACCGTACAAATTCCTACGGGGCAACTGAGCTTTCAGGAGAAGCAAGGCGTCGATTCCGCCACCGTGAATCTTTTCGCACGAATCAGCACGTTGAGCGGCCGCATCGTGCAAACGTTCGAAGATACGGTGAAGCGCGATGTTCCGGCGAGCTTGCTGCAACAGGCTCGTGCTGTTCCGTCGATTTACCAGAAGGCTGTGCCGCTAAGCCCCGGCCTGTATCGCTTGGATATCGTGTTAAAAGATGTGAACAACGGAAATGTTGGCGTGGTAAACACGCGGCTAGCGGTTCCACGCTTTGAAGACGACCATCTCTCATCCAGCTCGCTCATTCTCGCAGATCAGATTACGCCGGTATCGTCGAAAGATATCGGGCTGGGCCAGTTCGTCCTGGGTGACGTGAAAGTCAGGCCCAAGCTGGACGCGTCATTTGCGGCCTCCGATGGCATGGGCGTTTTCCTGCAAATCTATAATCTGAAAGTGGATGACCAGACGCACAAATCAGACGCGACTGTGCAGTATCGAGTGATGAAGGACAAAACTACCGAGCCGGTTCTGAAGTTTGACATTCCAAAGGAAAAACTGCCTGAACACGGCGAGGAATTGACTCTGGAAAATATTATTACGCTGGGCTCGCTGCCTCCTGGTGCTTACAAGCTGGAAGTGGCGGTTACAGACAACTTAACGAAGCAAACGATTACTCCGGCCATGGACTTTACGGTGAAAGCGGGTTCCGGAGCGGTTTCACACGCGAGGTGACCTCGTGAGCATGCGAATGATGCGCTTGTCGGTTTTCGGGCTGCTTTTATTCCTGCTGGCTATGCCAGTGATGGCTGCGCCAAACTCTGGCAAAATTTCCGGTGTGGTGCTTGATTCTTCCGGAACCCCGCAAATGGGCGCCACGATTTTTGTCACCTCCGACCAACTTCTGAAGCTATCTTCGATTGAACTGCTGACGAATGATCGCGGACGTTTTTCCACCGACCTACTTCCTTCCGGGACTTATTCGATCAAGGTAACTCTCGCGGGCTTTCTTCCTGTAATCGAACAACACATTCAGGTAAACGACGAGCACACGACCCTGCTCGAGATTGTTCTGGGATCGGTGTTTTCGTCGCTGGAAAAACTGCGTAGGCAACCTGACCAGCAAGTGAGTGCCGACGAATGGACCTGGGTCTTGAGAAGCGCGACCGCTACGCGACCGGTTCTGCGCTGGCAAGATGATGATGATGTGATCCTCGGCGCTCCGCCTGCGCAGTTTGAAACTTCTCAATCTCAGGCCGGCAAAATGCGGCTCGAGCTGACCTCGGGGTCCGACCATCCCGGTTCCGTCTCAAACCCTGCCGATTCGCCAGGTACGGCTCTCGTGTACGACATGGGCCTGGGCGGTAACCAACAGCTACTAATGGCTACCCAATTCAGTTACGAGAGCGGATCGTATTCCGGCGGTTTTGCAACACAATGGATTCCGTCCGGCAAACCAGGGGTAGGCCCAGTCGCTACCCTTTTGTTGCGAGAATCGCAGCTTGGACCTGACGGACCTACCTTCCGCGGATTGCGAATGTCGTTCGACAATTCATTTACGGTTGGAGAGCGCATCAGCATCCGCTATGGCTCCGATTTCGTCATGGCCGGTCTTGCTGGCACTACCGCCGCCGCGCGGCCACGCGCTCAGGCAGCCGTTCAGATTACGCCGACCTGGCAGGCTTCCGTCTTGTTTGCAACCAATGGCTGGCAGGATTCCGCGGGCGATCAAAGTACGCTGCAATCCGCTCTGAATACGCTTGACGAATTTCCCATACTTCTACAGCGCGACGGACACTCCGTGCTGGAGAATGGCTCGCACGAAGAATTGGCTGTCGAGCACACTCTTAACAAAGACGCCAGTATCACAGTATCTCTGTTCACCGACCACGCTTCCCACACAGCAGTATTTGGGCATGGGTCCGTTACCGGACCTGACTACTTGCAGGACTTTTTCTCCAACGTTTTTGCCTACGATGCCGGGGAATCCAGCTCCTTGGGAACACGCGTGGCCTATCACCAAAGGCTTTCCGATAATGTGAGCGCTACGATTATTTACGAATATGCCGGAGCATTGTCTCCCATTGAGGATCCGTCGGAAGCGAGCTTGCGAAACCAGTTAGAGACGCGCTATCGCCAAAGTGCGGGCGTTCATATCACGGCTAAGGCTCCGCGGGTCGGTACAAAACTTACCGCGAGCTATAAGTGGATCAACGGACCAGTCGTTTCGGCTGTGGATCCTTACGGCCAATCTCTATACAGCTTGGACCCATACCTCAGTATAGGAATTCGTCAGCCACTGCCGCGCTTCGTGCCCGGTCACGCCGAAATTCTGGCCGACTGCGGCAATCTACTGGCGCAGGGTTACGTTCCACTGACGACGAGCGACGGTCGCGTCGTCCTGATTCCTACCTACCGGTACCTGCGTGGCGGCCTCAGCTTCCAGTTCTAGCCGCGTGAGAGTGTACCGGAATCGGGAACAGGTATTCCACAAACTGGATTGTGGCTTTCTCCGCTAACAGAGGCGCCCGTAAATTGTTCATTTAAAATACGATGTACTTATTAGAATCCATAATAGCGTGGAAGCAGACGTGCTAGCATCTATTGTTGTTTCTGATTGAGTTACGGGTGTAGCTGGATGAACGATAGTCTCCGAATGCGACTTGGCGCGGTCGTTCTGGCGCTCCTCACCCTATCTGCAATTGTATTTGCTTACCTGAATTTCCAGCAGCGTTCGCGTTTTATCCTTCCCGATGACGGTGTGACTTGGCTGGACACCGAACAGGGTGTCATAGCCTGGCATGTGGTCGCCGACTCCCCTGCCGCCAAAGCGGGAATCAAAGAAGGGGACACCGTAACGGCAGTACGAGGCATTCCTATCCGTCGCGCTACCGACGTTACCCGAGTCCTGTTTCATGCCGGACCTTGGACGGAAGTGCGCTACCAGATGCATCGCGGAGGGACGGGATTTGAGACGCCGCTGGTGACTGCGCCGCAGGATTCGTCTTCTTCGATCGAAAATTACCTGCGCATCACCGCGCTACTCTATATTTTCATCGGGCTCTTCATCTTCGTTCGCCGCTGGAATGCTCCGCGCGCTGTTCATTTTTACATTTTTTGTTTGATCTCGTTCATTCTTTACAGCTTCCATTACACCGGCAAGCTGAACTCCTTTGACACCGCTATTTACTGGACGCAGTCCGTAGCCTGGTTTCTACAACCAGCCTTGCTGGTCCACTTCGCACTCGTATTTCCCGAACGCCGCGGTACGCTGTGGATGAAGCTTGTAGCGCTTTACAGCCTTCCCGTGGCGTTGCTAGCTCTCCAAGTTTTTGTGGCGACCGGAACACTCGATTTCCTGCCGTCGATCGAGAGCCGCAATTTCCTGGATACTCTAGATCTTTTCTACCTCGGCATTTACTTCATGATCGCCGCGGGAATTTTTCTGGCCAGTTATTTCAGGGCTCCTAGCGGAGTATTGCGTCAGCAGTTGAAATGGGTCACCGGCGGAACAATCGCGGGTATCGTTCCCTTTTTCTTGTTTTACGTGTTGCCGCGTACGGAAAGCTGGGTTCCTCAGCCCTGGATGAAACTCTCGGTCTTCTCTTTGGCTCTGATCCCGCTCTGTTTCGGATATGCCATCATCCGCTACCGGCTGATGGACGTGGACATTATTTTCAAGCGCGGACTTGCTTATACATTTGCTACAGCAGCCATCGTTGGGATTTATTTTGCGGGCATCGCTTTGATTGGCGAAACATTCCACACGCGATGGCCTACGGGCCCAGCCGGTGGCGTGATAGCGATTGTGGTGGCAGCGTTCCTGTTCGAACCCGTGCGCGGTTGGATGCAAACGCGACTTGACCGGTTTTTCTACCGCGATCGTCTGGACTACCGGCGCACGCTCATTGAGTTCGGCCGCGCGCTGACAAATGAAGTTCGACTTGAGCCACTGGTCGGCTCCGTTCTTGATCGAATTTCGCAAACGCTGCTGGTAGATCGCTTGGCCGTATTCCTTGAGGATCCCGCGCAGGCAGGCCAGTTTGTGCTTTCGCGTTCGATGGGACTACGCCCTGAAGGCCCGCTTGATTTGTCCTTCCTGGATCCTTCGCGGCCTGCGTTGGAACGCGGATGCATGTTCTTTGAATCCGCGCGCGCGGCGACGGAGGAAAGTGAGCCCGTCAGGCATACGCTGGAAGAGCTCGACTTGAACTATTTCATAGCGTGCCGTTTCCGCGAGCGCACCGTGGCGATTCTCGGCTTGGGCAAGACCGTAGATGGCGATTACCTATCAAGCGATGACCTCGAATTGCTCTCCACCATCGCGGGCTACGTAGCCATTGCCATCGAGAATGCGCGCCTTTATCAATCCCTCGAACAGAAGGCCATGCAAATCGAACGCCTGAAGGACTTCAGCGAAAATATCGTCGAATCATTGAATATCGGCGTGCTCACCGTCGATTTGGAAGATTGCATCGAGTCTTGGAATCCACAGCTCGAAAATTTGCTGGGCATTCCGCGCCGAGAGGCGTTGAGGCGGCGCCTTCAGGACGTTCTGCCCCCGGATTTGGTGGCCGAAATTTCGTCGCGTTACACCGCCGACCGTGTTTCTGGGATTTACAAATTTCATCTGAATACTCCCGCCGGACGACGACTCGTTATCAACGCTTCGATTGCGCCTCTGGTGGGGAAGAATGGCGCTCGTTTGGGCCGGCTGATTTTGCTCGACGACATAACCCAGCGCGTGCGCCTGGAAGAACAAATGGTGCAGACGGAAAAGCTAACCTCGCTGGGTTTGCTGGCTGCCGGCGTGGCGCACGAAGTGAACACGCCACTCGCGGTAATTTCGAACTACATCCAGATGCTTGCCAAACAGATTCCCGCCGGTGATCCGCGGCAAAAAACAATTGAGCGGATCGTGAAGCAGACCTTCCGCGCCAGCGAAATCGTCAACAACCTGCTAAACTTTTCTCGAACCGGCGCAGCAGAGTTTGTGGAGGTAGATTTAAATTCCGTGTTGGAAGAAACCCTCACGCTCGTGCAGCATCCATTCAAAACAGCGCAAGTGAACGTGATCAAGAACTACACGGAAAAGTTGCCGCCGGTTCTTGGCTCCATGACGCGCCTGCAGCAGGTATTTCTGAACCTGTTTATGAACGCGCGTGACGCCATGCCGAGCGGCGGTATGCTGGAAGTACGCACGGGCGCGCACAACGGGTCGGTGGCAGTGGAAGTTACCGATACCGGCTCGGGCATTCCGGCAGAAAATCTCCATCGTATTTTCGATCCATTTTTTACGACAAAGGCCACCGGACGGGGCACCGGGCTGGGTCTTTCGGTTAGCTATGGGATCATAAAAGAGCACGCGGGTAAGGTTGACGTGCGCTCGACGCCCGGTAAGGGAACGTCCTTCCGGCTAGAATTCCCCGTAGCCAGGAAGGCGGTCCATGCCTAAAGGCTCCATTCTTGTAATTGATGATGAAGTGGAGATTCGCGAGGGACTGGAGGCTCTGCTCACCTCCGAAAGCTTCCAGGTAACGCTCGCCGACTCCGGAGAAGCTGGACTGCGGCAACTCGAAGATCATCCCTTCGATCTCATGCTGCTCGACGTCAGCTTGCCTGACCGCAACGGCCTTGAATTGTTGCGCGAAATTCGCCGACGCGACCCGCAGCTGGCCATCATCTTAATCACTGCCTACGGGTCCATCGACATGGCTCGCGCAGCCTTCAAAGGCGGCGCTCAGGACTTCATTACCAAGCCGTGGTCCAACGATGAGCTGATTGCCCAAGTGTCGCTGGCCATCGAAGGTCGCAGGCTGCGAGACGAAAACGTCCAGCTGAAGCGCGCTCTCAAGCAGCGGTACAATTTTCCTAACATCGTCGGCAAGAGCGAAAAGATGCAGACCGTGCTCGACCTGGTTACGCAGGTCGCACCTTCGCGCTCTACGATCCTGATCTCGGGCGAGAGCGGCACCGGTAAAGAGGTCTTTGCCAAAGCGATTCATTCAGCCTCCACCCGTGCGGACAAAGCATTCATTCCCATCAACACCGGCTCAATACCAGCTGATCTTCTGGAATCGCAACTCTTCGGCCATGTGAAGGGTGCTTTCACTAGCGCCATCGCCTCGAAGAAAGGCCTATTCGAAGTGGCCGACCAGGGCACCATCTTTTTTGACGAGATTTCCACCATCAGCCCGGAAACGCAGGCCAAGCTTCTGCGCGTGATTCAAGAGCGCGAGTTCATGCGTTTGGGCGGCACTGAGACAATCAAAGTTGATGTGCGCATTCTTGCGGCGTCCAACGAAGATTTGATGAAGCTCGTTCGCGAAGGCCGCTTCCGCGAAGATTTGTTTCACCGGCTGAACGTGATCTCGTTGCATCTGCCTCCGCTGCGTGAACGCAAAGAGGATATTCCCTTGTTGATCGAGCGCTTCCTAGACCAGTTCTGCCAGGAAAACGGCAAGCCGCCACGCACGTTCACAAACGGAGCCATGAAGCTGCTCATGGATTACGATTGGCCCGGAAACGTTCGCGAGCTCGAAAATGTGGTCGAGCGCGCGATCGTTCTTTCTACTCAGGAATCCATGGATGCTGAACTTCTGCCCGAAAGTGTACGCTCTCGCGAAATCGTGAAAGGCGTTCGCTTGCAGCTCGCTGAATTTTTGCCACCGATGCCCGGCGAAGCCGGAGAGTTCGGGAGTTCACCGTCGCTCTTTCAGATACTAGAAGAAGTCGAGCGCCGCATCATCGTTGACATGCTGGAGCGCACGAACTGGAATCAAACCGAGGCCGCTGAGCGCTTTCAAGTCCCGCTCTCCACGCTCAATCAAAAGATCAAACGCCTGGGAATTGAAACACGCCGCCGCACGGCCCCCGTTCGCGGCGCTGCAGCCGGGTTCGGTGAAGATACTGCGGAGTTTCTCGCCGGCAAGTAGCATCCCAACCGAACAGGTTTTAGTGGTGGAATCGGGGTAGCCGGATCAGGAAATCAGCGCGCGGCCGGCAATGTTCCCAAGGATGCGATAGGGCGCAGCTTCTAGAGCAACAAGCGCTTTCGGGGGAATCAAAAATGTCTGCTCGATAGCATACTGGCCCGACATTACGGCGTGCGCCACGCAATCGGTAAAAACGAGCCAAGTCGCTCGCGGTGGAAATTCCAACTGAGTCTTCGGGCAGTCCTTCTGAAATTCCGTGTTTTCCTTCAGAAAATCGTGGAATCGAAGCATGAACATATCGTAGGGTGTTCGTCCGATCACTCCGAAACCCAGCTTTGAACCAAAATCCTGCACCGTGCGGCTCAAGAACGAATTATCTTCAGCGATATCCTGCAGCCCAGCCCCTCCGGCGTATCGTCGCGCTAAGACTTCAAACCCCTCGGTGGTCCGCCAAACACGCGGCTTCTTGGGATTCAGATTTGTAAACACACGCAAAATGCGCGCTCCGCGTGTGGGGCGGCTGGGAAACGCATCCACGTGCAGCAGGTCGTTGCGCTTGTGCAGCGGTAGATCGCGGCCTTCTTCTTCCAGCGGCCGAAAACTGGCGAAATCCTGATTCCATTTGCCGGCATACGGCGTCAAAAATTTCCCCAGGAACTGCGTAACCTGCGCGCTGTAGTTGCGCATAATTGACTGCAGCCGGCTAATCGTCTCGCGGTCGCCGGATACTCCACGCAGCGTATCCTCACTCGGACGGTATGAAACATTTTTATGCATGCGCAGCTCCGACCATTCCTGCTCCAGCAGGAATTTTTGGTCAGCGGCGGGGAAGTCAAAAGGCGGCTCGCGAAAGAAAAGTATTTGCCCGTGTTCGAGCATTTCACAGTAAGCGCGCGAATGCGCTTCGCTCTGTCCGGAAGGAGTCCAGCCGGTGGAATGCTTGTAATCTTCCACTGGAACCCACGGCAGATTCGGAGCTGCGCTCTTCTTCATCTAACTTTTCGCAGGAGTAGGTAGCTTGTAACCGCGTGGAAGCAAAGTTGTGCTTAGATCCAGACCTGAAAGATCCACACCGTCGAGATTGGTCTCGCGAAGGACAGTCGTCTTCAAGTCCGCCCCGGTAAAATCTGCGCCGCGGACTTCGGCCAGGCGGAAATTTGAAGCCACCAAGTTTGCGCCACGCAGGATCGCACCACGCAAATCCGCGCGGAAAAGCTCGGCCCCGCCAACTTTGGCCTCCGTGAGATCAGCTTCACTCAGATTGGCTTCGGTTAAATCGGCTTTACGCAGATCCGCGCGGCGCAGTTTTGCCTTGCTTAAATTTGTAGAGGAAAGCCTGGCGTCGTGCAAATTTGCGCCTTCCAAATTGGCGCCATGAAAATCTACAAGATCCAGATTCTCGCGCTCCAGATTTATGCGGGACAAATCCGCGCCGGACAAATCCGCACGAGCGCCAGTTGCGTCGCCACGCACGAAGCGCCGATGCGATTCAAGAATTTCCGAGACAGGTCTTCCATTGTGTTTGATGTTTTTTGAGGATCTCATCATGGCCGTGAATAACTAGGATGCGTATAGTATTTAGGGAGTATAACATGGGGGACCCAACTCCAGATTATTGGCCGTTTGAGAATTTGTGGTACCGTCGAAGTATGGGCGATCGCCATAATTCTTCGCTTCATCGTCGATCTCAATTCAGAACGTTCGTGTCTCTCGCGGCACTCTTTTTCGCGATGTCTCCCATGCTTCTTCTTCTCTCTCAGGAGGCCGCTTCGCAGCAAAGGCAAGACACTCCCGGCGATGAGATCGTCGCAAACCTTTCGGCAGGCCGCGTGATCATCGCAGTCGTGAAGGACGCCATACTCATTGCCACAATCGAAAATCCAGTCGAGCCGCAGACACGCCTTCCGACTCCCGTGGACCTGGGCTCCAGACGCACCGGCGTTTTTCTTGGCGCCGTGGAATGGACGTCGCCTGCCTCGCACGTTGAAATCGCTCGTCTCGACAGAGAATTGCCGCATCTGCACGGCCAGGTTGCCTCCGCAGGACCGCATTTGCAGCAAGCGGCGCCGGACGCCGAGGCTAGCGACATTGATTCGGTCGGGCATGGGGTCGCCGAACGTTTGAACCAAATTGCCAAAAATCTCCACGGGAAAATAACTTTGCCGCCGAACGAGCCGGTCGCGGAACTGATCCTCGCTGATTACGTGGAAAGCTATGGCCCGGAAATCTGGCAGTTAACCTTTACTCTTCAGCAAGCAATTCAGCGAGAGGATTACTACGACACGCACGTCCCGTTGCCACAGTATCGCCAATTTTGGCCGCCGGTAAAAGGTCAGCCGCACACGCTGGTGGAATTCCAATATCCACCAGAGGATTCAACGACTTCGCTAATTGATCGGATTCGGAAGAATGACCCTGAGATCGATAAACTTTGTTCTGCGGACGCAAAAATGCGCGAAGTACGGGATCGCTTGGTGCGTGGTGAGAGTAATAAAATACTGGCCGTTGATGCAATTCAGTTTTTACGCGCCGCGTTAAATATTGTAGCGTCGCCCAATACGCGTGAAACGTTCGCCTCCATTAACGCAGAAACAGGCTTTAGCTGGATTTTGAAACCGCCGGTTGAGGCTCCGAGGCCAAGCGAGCAAAAAGAGCGCCCGCCCGACGCTCCTTCGCTTCTACAACCACACTAAAGAATTATGCGGTGGGAGTTCGATGATGAAACAACGCCATTTCTCTTGGTTGGAAGAAGAAGAAATTCCGGGTTGACGTCCAAGACTACTTCTTTTCAGCAACTTGCTGTTTTAGGCGCGTATTCTTCTCGTTTACCGAACGCTCGAGATCCTGTTTGTGCGTGACAAGTTTGGCCGCAATCGCCGAGTCGGAGAGCGCCAGAATTTCCGCGGCGAAAATTGCGGAATTCACCGCTCCGGCCTTATCGATTGCCATCGTCGCGACGGGAATTCCACCGGGCATTTGTACTGTCGACAGCAGCGCATCTAGTCCATTCAACGTGCTGGTGCCCATCGGCACTCCGATCACCGGCAACGTAGTGTTGGCGGCGATCACACCAGCTAAGTGCGCAGCTGCGCCGGCGGCCGCGATCAAGACTTTCAACCCTCGCTTGGAAGCCGTCGTCGCGTACTCATGCGCGCGCGCGGGCGTGCGATGCGCAGACACCACTTCCAGTTCATAGGGAATTCCAAATTTCTGCAGAGTTTTCGCCGCTTCGCTCATCACCGGGTAATCGGTATCCGATCCCATCAGAATTCCTACCAGCGCCGCGCCTTCGTGTTTATTCTCTTTGGCCAATTTATCCGTCTCCTAGTCTGTATGCTGCATCGCCAGTTGTCTTCGCGGGCGCGTCTCAACTTCAATGCGATCGCCTCTGCGAATTATTCCTGCTTCGATAACTTTGCAAAACCAGCCTCGCTGGCCGCGTAAGTCTTGCTGCAAACCCATTCGAATTTCATCCATTCGCGGACATGGGTCGCACGGAACCGTAATTTCCAAAAGGATTTCAGCGACGCGAAGGCTTTGCCCTATCTTTAGAGTTTGGAAATCGATTCCGACTGTGGTCACGTTTTCCTTCACCGCGCCTGGCGTGATACCGAAATGCCTGAGAGTTTCTGAATCCATTAGTAGAACTTGGCGGTTCGATCCGCGACGGCCGTGAATGCAACCGCGAAACCCTTTATCCGCGATGGCCTCGGCGTACTCCACTTCCTGCATTGGAAACCTGTGAACTAAGCAGGTAAAAAGATGCAGCACTTCAGCCATTCGATGACTCCGCGGCAGCTTTTCCGGCAACTTTGGAATTTCCGATATCCTTTCGGTAGTGCGCGCCATCGATTCGAATCTTGCTCACAGCTTCATAGGCAATCTTGCAAGCCGCCGACAAATTATCTCCTGTGGCACCGACGCTTAGAATTCGGCCGCCCGTCGTGTAATACTTTTCACCTTCCCGTCGCGTACCCGCATGAAAGATCACGGCACCATGAACATTAGCAGCAGAATCGAGTCCTTCGATTTCTTTGCCGAGCTTTGGATCGTTGGGATAGCCTTCCGAAGCAACTACTACGCACACGCTCGCTGCGGCGGAGGACTTCGCCTGCAACGGTGAAAGGTTCCCGCGGGCGGCATGAGCGCACGCATCCGCAAAATCAAAATCCGCACGCAGCAAAATCGCTTGTGTCTCCGGGTCGCCAAGACGGCAATTGTATTCCAGGACTTTTGGTCCATCTGGCGTAAGCATCAATCCAAAATACAGGAAGCCGCGATAGGTGAGACCATCCTTTTCGAGCCCCGCTAGCGTCGGATGTACGACTGTATCGAGAATCTTCATCTCCAACTCAGGTGACAAAAGATCACCCGTGGAAAAAGCGCCCATCCCTCCTGTATTGGGACCCTGGTCGTTATCCAACGCGCGCTTGTGGTCGCGAGCTGCTGCAAGAGATACAAAATTCTTTCCATCACTGAGTATGATGTACGAAAGCTCGCGCCCCGCCAGGCCCTCTTCCAATAGAACTTGCTTCCCGGCATCTCCGAATTCGCGCCTTTCCATCAGGCGGTCGATGAATGCAGATGCCTCGTCCGGCGAAGAGGTCACCAAAACACCCTTTCCCGCGCACAATCCGTCGGCCTTCACCACGAGCGGCCAATCAACTGAACATAGCGACGTGTATGCGTCAATCGGCGAATCGTAAATTCCGTACGTCGAAGCCGTCGGAACTCCGTGCCGCTCCATAAATTTCTTGGCAAAAACCTTACTTCCCTCCAGCCGGGCTGCTTCCTTTGTGGGACCCAACAGCGCAAGACCGCACTTTGCAAATTCGTCCGCGATACCACGAACCAGCGGCAATTCCGGCCCACAGATCGTAAGATCAATGCCGAGTTTCTCCGCCAGATCTGCAGCCGCGTTGACATCCCAGAGATCTAACGGCAGACATTCGGCGTCTTTTGAAATCCCTCCGTTTCCCGGAGCACACCAGATTTTTTCGACGCCTCCGCTCTGCCGCAATTTCCACACGATTGCGTGTTCGCGCCCGCCGCTACCGATCACAAGAATATTCATGTTGGTCACAGAACCAAGAACGATACGAGGGACGATTACCGGTGTCAACTCTAGTTCCTTGGTGCTTAGTCCGGTCTCGAAGTTTTCCGGCGTGGCTACCATTGTCAGGACGCGATCATTGTAGAAAACAGTAGTTCGCTCGGCCAGACACGAATGTCTTCTCGGAAGTAATACTATGTACGTAGTAGATAAGTGTTTTACGCCACCGTTACTTTCGTTCTGCCACCTTAAGGTTAGGGTCAACTTCTCGGTAGTGTTCTCGTGGCTCCTATAATATGTTGCTTAACGAAGGGGGCCACTAAATGAAGGCCAACCGTGTTGTAAGAGTGGTTTTTTGTTATACTTAGCTATTACATCATGCCCATCATTTCAGACCAGCTAATAGACCGGACCCTGAAGGACTACGGAATCTCGGGGAACTCTTTCATGCGGACAGGCATACAGAAGTATATTTCATTGCTCCTGCGATGGAATGAGAGGATTTCCCTCACCACGATAACTGATCCGGTCGATATCTTGCGCTTCCATTTCGGCGAAAGTATGTTTGCTGCATCCGTTATTCCAATTCGGAATAGTCGGCTCGCCGACGTTGGTTCCGGTCCAGGATTCCCGGGACTGCCGCTGAAAATCCTCGTTCCCTCTCTAGATTTGGTGCTGATAGAGTCGAACGCGAAAAAGGCTTCTTTTCTCTCGGAATGTCTCCGCGAGCTCGATCTTGATGGCGTAGAGGTCGTTCGTAGTCGATTTGAGGACTTAGACGATGTTGGCCCTGGTTTTGACTTCATAACAGCGCGAGCTCTGGGTGGATATCGAGACCTTATCGAATGGGCGCAGAAGAGTTTGGCATCGAGCGGAGAGCTAGTCCTATGGCTAGGACAGGATGACGCAGTTATATTGCAGAAGGATTCCTCGATAGGATGGCGCTCGCTGGTATCCATCCCGAACAGTGATCGACGTGTTATTCTTGTTGGAACTCGCAGAAAAGCATAATGTTCCACGTGGAACATTCGAATTTCAATTCCTTTCAATAGTTCCACGTGAAACATCTTGCTTCTCGTCCGATCACTCTGCTAGATTCTCGCCCGGGGGCCCGTATTGTCTCGCATCATCTCTATCGCAAATCAGAAAGGTGGAGTCGGCAAAACCACCACGACCGTTAACCTAGGTGCCTCGCTTGCCGCATCGGACCAGAAAACCCTTATAATCGACTGCGATCCGCAGGGAAACACCACGAGCGCCCTTGGGTTTCCGAAAGATCCTGCACGAAGAACGCTCTATCAAGCGATCATCCTGGACGAATCCATCGAGAGAATAACTCTTGACGCACAAGTAGAGGGCCTAGATTTAATTCCGTCTGATAAGAACCTAGTCGGTGCCGCAGTTGAACTCGTGAACATGGAAAATCGCGAATATCGGCTAAAAGCGGCAATAGCTGGAATACGTGACAAATATGCTTATACTCTGATCGATTGTCCGCCGGCGCTTGACCTCCTAACACTGAACGCTCTGGCCGCCAGCGACTCGGTCCTCGTCCCTATTCAATGCGAATATCTAGCCCTCGAAGGCGTATCCGAACTTCTCGATACGTTGATGCGTCTTCGAAGAACCATCAATCCGACGCTCGCAATAGAAGGCATTTTGCTGACTATGTACGACGATCGCACAACACTTTCCAAACAGGTCGCCGCTGACCTGCGTAGCTTCTTCGGCGGCCAGGTATTCGACACGGTTATTCCTAGAAATGTGCGTTTGGCGGAGGCACCAAGCCATGGCATGCCTGTGATGTTCTACGATATACATAGTAAAGGCGCGGAAGCTTATGTGCAACTAGCCAAGGAGGTTATCGCGAATGCCCAGAAACGCGTTGGGCAAGGGCCTGAGCGCGCTGATCAGGGAACCCGAGCCGAATCAGCAGCAGCAGCCGGCGCAGGGGCAGGTGGCGGCACAACCATCACCGGTCCTAATTCCAACACAGCCGACGGCGACCGGACCAGCGGCGGCGATGGCGGCAGCTCCGGCTCTGGCGCCAGCTGACGGTCTCTTGCACCTCGATATCGACCTGATCGACCCGAGCCCGTATCAGCCTCGCTCCCGATTCCGCGAGGAGGCGCTTGAGGAGCTAGCCCGCTCAATACGAGCGAGCGGGATTGTGCAACCGCTAGTAGTTCGCAAGCTTGGTGCACGCCATCAGCTAATAGCGGGTGAACGTCGCTGGCGCGCAGCGCAGCGCGCCGGATTGAGTCGTGTTCCAATCGTCATTCGTAATGTGCCCGACGAGATGGCGCTGGAGATGACTCTGGTCGAAAATCTACAGCGTGAGGATTTAAATCCAGTCGAGCAGGCACATGCCTTTCAGCGCTTAATAGAGGAATTTCACCTCACGCAGGAAGAGGTCGCCGAGCGCACCGCGAAGGACCGCACAACGATTGCCAACGCGGTTCGCCTCCTCAAACTTGAAGAATCAATCCTCACATTACTTGAAGATGGCAAACTAAGCTCTGGTCATGGTCGGGCTTTGCTCGCAATTGCGGACCCCGCGACTCGTCTGGCTACAGCGCAACGCGTGGCACGTACCGGTATGACCGTTCGCCAGGTCGAACGCCTTGCGACTCGCGGCCCACGTGCGCGTGCGATTCCGTCGATCAATCAACCCGATCCCAACACCAAGGCTGCGCTTGAAGAACTTCAGCGCGAGTATGGGACGCGGGTCCTCATACAACCCCGTCGGTCAGGTAAGCCGGGCCAGTTGATCTTTGAATACTATGACGATAGTGATTTAACCCGCCTGTACGACCAATTGATGCTTAAATAGAACTCTCTTCGCGACTAAATCTGGCACAGGGCGTAAATGGCGTGGTTTGACCGTAAGAAAAGGCATGATTCCGGAGAATGGACCGGTTTCCTTGAGCAGGGGGTGAAGCTCGAAGGTAGACTGGAATCAACCGGCACATTCCGTATCGACTCGGCGATGAAGGGAACTCTCGTTTCCGAAGAAACATTAATTCTCGGCGAGCATGCAACTGTTGAAGGCGAGATCGACGGTAACTTCGTGATCATCGCTGGGCGGTTCGATGGAGTTATCCGCGCGAAGGGCCGAGTAGAAATTCAGACCAAGGCCATTGTGACTGGAGAAATTCATGCTCCCTGCGTTCTGATTGAACCGGGAGCCGTTTTCGATGGAAGCTGCCACATGCTGGGTTCCACGCAAAATCAAAAGCCCGTCACTATCCCAATTCGTTCTGTAGCCGCGCGCGCCTGAGCATTTCCACAAGTCATACATCTCGCCGGCACTAATTCAAACCGCTTCAAAGCGCTATAATCGAAACCGCATTATGCCAGGAGATCGCTTGCCGGAAACCGTTCGCTTAACGACAACAGCAAAGGCCGCGGGCTGCGCGGCGAAACTAAGTCCAGCCATATTGGATTCTGTTCTGAAACGCCTCCCGCGACAAATAGATCCAAACGTTCTGGTCGGTTTTGAAACCAGTGACGATGCAGCGGTCTATCGCCTGTCGGACAATTTAGCCATTGTTCAAACTGTAGATTTCTTTACTCCAATTGTCGACGAGCCAACGCTCTTCGGTCAGGTTGCCGCCGCAAATTCTCTGAGCGACGTCTACGCCATGGGCGGGCGCCCGATTTCCGCGCTAACGATTGTGGCCTTTCCAACTTCTGGCGCGCCGGAAATCCTGGAAGAAATCCTCCGCGGCGGCCTTTCAAAAATGGCCGAAGCGAGTTGCACTGTTGTCGGAGGACATTCCATCCGCGACGATGAGTTGAAGTTTGGTTATGCCGTTACGGGCGTGATCCATCCCGGAAAAGTCTGGAAAAATATCGGCGCGCGGCCTGGAGACGTTCTTCTGTTCACCAAATCCCTCGGCACCGGCGTGATTGCCACAGCGTTAAAGCAAGGCCTGGCAGATGCGGCTTGGGTTGCCGCCGCAACAGATTCGATGACTCGCTTGAACCGCGATGCGGCTTCGGCTTTGCATGAACTTGAGTCGACGAAAAACGGTGAAAGTCCCATTCACGCCGTCACCGACGTAACCGGTTTCGGCTTGCTAGGTCATGCCAGAGAGATGGCCATCGGCAGCGCCGTCTCCATGAAGATCAAGCACGAACAAATCGCTTATCTTCCAGGAGCGGTCGAAGCAGCGCGCGGCCATTTTTTCTCTGGTGGTCTGAAGAACAATCGTGACTTTTGCGAAGGTTGCGTCAACTTCCTTGACCAAGTTACGGAAGAATTTCGCGCTCTTCTTTTCGATCCGCAGACCTCCGGCGGCCTGCTTGTTTCAATTGCTCCGGATTCTGCCGAGGCCGCAATGGTCGCTCTGAAACGTTTCAATGTGTCCGCGCAAGCCATCGGCGAAATCGTTCCCCGGCGTTCTCCGCTGATCGAAATCGCCTGACCCGCTTCGATCGTGTACACTTTTCTTCCTTGAGGATCTCATGGATCCCATAACTCACGGCATCGCCGGCGCGCTGTTGGGCAAAGGATATTTCGCGGATCGCAAAGGCCGCGTGGCTATTTTTGCGGCCACTCTTGGAGCAGTTTTTCCCGACATCGACATCATCAACGAAATCGTTTCCCGCGACCCGCTGGCCATCGTGAAATACCATCGAGGAATTACGCACTCTTTCGTGGGGCTTCCTTTTTTTGCGGCGCTTCTTGCCTGGCTCACGCGCTGGATCGCGAGGCGTCGTGGCATAGAAACTCCTTCCTGGGCGATGCTGACGTTCATCTACGGCATTGGAATCGCCAGCCACATTGTGCTGGACGGGATGACCTCTTTCGGAACGCGCATGTGGACTCCGATTTCGCAGCAGCGCGTGGCCTGGGACCTTCTTTTCATCATCGATTTCAGTTTTACCGCGATCATTTTGTTGCCGCAGATCGCCGCATGGATTTGTAGCGACCGTGCAAAAGGCCGAATGCGCGCAGTCTGGATGTGGGCTCTGTTCACGCTAGGCGCCATCGGAGCGTGGACTGCCGCTAGCGCAGCCGGTTTTCCCTTTCATCTTTGGATCGTTGGGCTCGCCAGCGCCATCAGCGCCGCTTTATTTTTTCTTCCCGCAAAAGGCGGATGGGGATTTGGAGTCGGACGTTCCTTGTGGTGCCGGGCCGGAACATACGCCATGATCGCTTACCTTTTTGCGTGCAGCATCGCGCATCACGCGGCGATGCTGCGTGTAAAGGATTTTGCTTCCGCCAACAAAATCACGATCGACCGAATAGGCGCTCTCCCGCTGCCGCCGTCTTTACTTGATTGGGGCGGAGTGATTCGTACGACCGATGGTGTATATCAGGCCCGTTTTGATTTGCGAACTTCTGCGCCGCCGGACTTCCATTTCGCCGCCGATTCTCCCCCCGATCCATTGATCGCGCGGGCATTGCAGCTTCCTGAGGTTCAACTATTCTGGCAATTCGTGCGTTTTCCGGTGATTCACAGCTCCACAGAAGACGACAAGCATATTGTCGATATTGGCGAGAATCGCTTTGTGAATACGCGGCGTAAGGGACCTCAACCTTTTACCTACCGCTTGATTTTCGATAGCTCGGGAAGACTACTTGAACAAGGCTGGCAAGCGGACGGAATGTTCCTGCGCCACATGCAAAAACTTTCGCCTCAACGAAGCGGAGAAACACCATGAAAATCCTGATCTTCAGCGACATTCACGGAGATTTACGCGCACTGGAAAAAATCGCAAAACAACAAGCTGATGTTTACATAGCGGCAGGCGATTTATCGAATTTCGGTAAAACTCTGGATCGCTGCGGCGAAATTCTGAAGCCGCTCGGCGAAAAAGCCTGGGTGCTTCCAGGAAACCATGAAACACAGAGCGAGATTCATTCGTTTTGCGAACGCCATGGTTTTATAGATTTTCATCGCCAACTGCGGCCCCTGGAATCCGCATCCGGCACGACACAATGGGCTGGATTGGGCTACAGCAACATCACGCCATTCAACACTCCGGGAGAATACACTGAGGAAGAAATCAAAAAAGCTCTCGGCGAATTCGACGGAATTAAACCGTTATATCTGGTCGTGCACTTTCCGCCGCTTAATACCACCCTCGATGAATTCGCTCCCGGAAAACATGCCGGCAGCCCAACCCTCCGAGAGTGGGTGACCAGGAATCAACCGGCCTATCTCTTTTGCGGACATATCCACGAAACTGCCGGGCGCTCGGACCGCATTGGACAAACACAGTGCTTCAACGTAGGCAAAGACGGGTACATGCTTGCGATTTAATGGGGGTGTTTTCGTGGCGAATTATTTCTTGTTGGCAGGATAAACAACGAGTTGGCGGCGGTCTCCAGCGCCTTCGCTGGCCGTACGTACACCTTGCGCGCCATTCAATTCCAAATGTATCAGTCGCCGTTCGCGTGGTGACATCGGATTAAAACGAAAAGGCTGTCCCGTCTCTCGAACGCGCTGCGCGGCCACGCGTGCCGAAAGCTTCAGTTCTTCCAGGCGAGCCGCCCGGTAATCTCCACAATCGAAGCGCACGCGATCATGAAGCCGGGGGTCGAGGTGCAACCAGCGATGCGCCACGTGTTCGAGCGCTAATAGAAGCTCAGCATTTCGCTCGAGCAAAAAATCCTGATGCGCTCCTCGAAAAGAGACTACAACGTCCTTGTCGTCGGGTGCGCCGGCCACTGAACTTGGCGTCGAAATTTCGTATTCAATGGCCAGTCCCATTTCGCTCACAGCAAGATCAAGGAATCGTTTTAACTCCACGGCCGCGCGTTCGTGGTCGAGGCGCGCTTCGACTTGAGCGCGGTCTTTCGTATCAGGTCTTTTCGCGCTTGGAGTTCGTTCGTCAGGCATCGAGAGCTTTCTTCTTGAATTTGCTTCTAGACGGCAGCGGTTCTGTACGATTCAAATAAAGCTGCTGGCCAATTCCCACCAGGTTGCTCGTGAACATATACAAATTCAGTCCGCTGGAAAGGTTAAAAAAGAAAAAGCCGAACATCAGCGGCATCAACGCCAGCATTTTCTGCTGCGCCGGATCGGTGGTCGTCTGCGGCGTCATTTTCGACATCAGGTACATCATGATAGCCATTCCAATGGGCAAAATATAATACGGATCCTTGGCCGACAGGTCGTGAATCCACCCGAGCCACGGGGCGTGACGCAATTCAATCGCTCCATTCAACACGCGCCACAGCGCCCACCATATCGGCATTTGAAAAAGCATCGGCAGGCAGCTGCCCATCGGATTAATGCCTTCGCGGCTATAGATGGCCATCACTTCTTCGTTCATTTTCTTCTTGCGCGGATCGCTCATGGAATACTTTTTGTAACGATCCTGAATCTGCCGGATTTCCGGTCCCACTCTCTGCATCTTTTGCATCGAACGCCAACTTTTCATCTTCAGCGGGAACATCGCGAAGTTGATTATCAGCGTCAAAATGACAATGCACCAACCATAATTCGGCACCTTGGTGTGAATGGTCTGCAGAATCCACAGAAGCGGCTTGGCGATCACTCCGGTCCAGCCAAAATTAATCAACTCGGCCAGGGGTGGCTTGGTTTTTTCCAGAATTTTCAGGTCTTTCGGACCAACGTAAAGGCGCGCCCGCAGTGGCGCCGCGATAGTCGTTCCCGCAGCCATTTCCGCGATAGGCTCACTGGCGGGCTTTCCGTCGTCCACGATGCCGTGATCCTGCGTCCAGTGCCACAGCGAGAGTTCCGTACCATCGGGCAAGAATGCCGCGGTAAAAAACTGGTCTTCGATGCCCAGGTATTCCATCGGTCCGGTTTGCAACGCCGGCTGGCTTTGATTTCCAGAGACGCCAAGCTTTTTGTACTGCAACAAATTCAGTTTGTCGTTGAGCTTGTAATAAACGGTAACGAGCGAAGCCGCCTTGTACACCGCCCGGTCGCCGAACCCGCCGCGCCAAGCTAGCGCTGCCGGAATTGGTTTGCCGTCGAGCAGAACGGAAACCTCCGCAGTTATTTCGTAGTCCGAGGTGAAACTTAACTTCTTTGTGACGTCCAGATGGCCATCGCTCCAATGAAACGTGACTTCGATTGGCGCAGCTAAATTGAGCTGATCCGGCGTCACTTCATACAAAGCGGAGTTGGCCTTGGCTTCAAGCTGCGCGTCTGAAAGCGCCAGGGAGAACGGCCAACCAAGTTGCTGTGCCGCAACGGTGTTTACCAGATCAAGCAAATGAGGGGGTTTTTGATCGTCAGAATATTTCTTCAGCTTCCAACTTCGCGCCACGCCACCGCGATTCGAAAATTCGACAACGTAAAGGGGACTGTCTATAGCGACCAGCTTTTCGTTTGTCGCTTCGACCTTTGCAAGGCCAGCAGCTGCGACAGCGTCTGAAGTCGGCGCCGGTTTTGCTGCGGTTGCTGAGGTGTTAGCGGGAGTTTGGGACGGCGCTTCTTGTGCGGATGTCTGCGCCAATTGGGGCGGCTGTATCGGAGGCTTATAGAAATGTCCCCAGGCAAAAAGAATTATCAGCGCAACGATCACAAATACTACGGCGCGTATCTGATCGCCCATCTCGTTCACAGAACTCGCTCCTCATCATGCTTACGCAGAGCGTTTTCCGCAAAACGCGCGTTGAATATTTTATAGGAATTTGCAGCAGGAATATTTCTTATCACCGGAGTTCGTGTTTCAGAAATATTGCCTTCATATATGTCCGGCACCGGATCAAATCCGCCCCGCGTAAACGGACGGCAGCGCCCCAACCTTTTCAGCGCCAGCACAATGCCGCGCCGCGCTCCGTGTCGCGCAATTGCTTCTTGAGCGTACTTCGAGCAGGAAGGATAAAATTTGCAAGCGCCTCCGAAAAAATGCGAAAGAAAAGTCCGATAAAACTGCACAAGCGCGAGCGAAACCCACGTGCCCCACGATCGCCCTTTCCTTTCCACGTGTTGGGAACTGCTCGGCATTACGATTTGTGTGGAACCAGCTTCACCAGCTCGGCGGCCAGCGGGGAGAATTCCGCGGTCGCCGCCGTGCTGCGTGGATGAATCACAATATCCCATCCGGTGGCAATCTCCTGTCGGTGCAATCTTAGAATTTCGCGAAGGCGGCGCCGGATTCGGTTGCGGCGGACCGCGTTACCCAGCGCCTTTTTTATGCTCCAGCCAAACCGGCTGATTTCGAGGCCATTGGGACGTAGAAATATCGTGAACTCGCGGCTCGTCCGGCGGCGCCCTTCGCGATACACCACATCGTATTCCGAGCGGCGCACCAGCCGGCAATTCCGCGGTAGGTTCAGCCGCGGTATATCAGACGCGCGTGAGACTGTGGCGCCCCTTCTTGCGACGTTGGGCCAGAACTTTCCTTCCACCTTGACTCTTCATGCGCTTGCGGAAGCCGTGCTTCTTGTGACGGCGGCGCACATGCGGTTGAAACGTGCGTTTCGGCAACGATCGTTCTCCTCTGCCTGAGTATTATTTCGTTGTGAGCCGGTTGGGCGCTGCGGTATTACGTCAATCTCCGCGTTTCGCGCTCGCACAATTTCACGCGGGCGCAACGCATCGGAAGTAAATCCCTCACCCTAGCGAAACGAACAGTGTATTAGACCCGCGCGGCGCGGTCAAGAATTCGCACTGAGGATAGGAGGCAAATTTTCGAGCTTCTTACCGAGGCAATTTGCGGCTTCCGAAGAGAATGGCAGGTCCGGTCGCAAAACCGGACCTGCCCATGGCATATGTCTCTACACTTGGTTAGTGCTTTGGCTTCTCTTCAGGCTTCGGTGCCGCTTCGTGTTGTGCAGGAGCTGCCTTCGGCGCTGCTTCGTGCGTCGGTTGAGGCTTCGGCGCGCTCTCGTGTTGAGCCTTTGGCGCAGCTTCATGCTCCGGCTTTGGAGCGGCCTCGTGTTGGGGCTGAGCCTTAGGTGCAGACTCATGCGCGGGCTGAGCTTTTGGCGCAGACTCGTGCGTTGCCTTCGGGGCAGCCTCGTGTGTGGGCTGAGCCTTTGGCGCGGCATGTTGAGTTTGTGCTTTGGGCGCGGCTTCGTGCTCCGGCTTAGGCGCAGACTCGTGCGTTGTAGTCTTAGGCGTGCTCTCGGTTTTTCGCGGAGTACTTTCCTTCTCCGGTTTTGCGGTTTCCGTCTTGGGCTTTGCCGTCTCTGTTTTCGGTTTTTCGGTCTCGGTCTTTGGCGTGGCCGTATGTGGAGTAGCCGTCTTCGGTTTGCTCTCTGTGCGCGGCGTGTTCTCGCGTGCTGCCGGCTTTGCTTCAGAGCTCGTGCTCGTGCTCTTGCGCTCAGAGGTTGCGCCAGCGTTTGTATGCTCGGCGTTACGTTCTGAAGCAGCCGAACGTGCCGGAGTCTTAGTGCTCTTAGCGGCGGTTCCACCGGTTGGCTTTTCGCCTCGGGCGTTTGCTGCGGCACCTTTACCTGTAGCGCCCTTGTAAGGAGCCGCGGCCTTCGCCGGTACCACACCCGCTCCCTTGAACTCGCCGGGCTTCGCCGTTGCAGCAACTGCTGGTTTGCCGTGATTTACGGAAGCATATTGGCTGTGATCCTTAGCAGCTTCTTCCCGGTGCTGCGTCTGCGCCGACGTCGGTTGCGTATGTTGTTCATGCGAATAGGTTTCTTCCTGCGCGGTAGGTTTCCGAGTGACGCCTCCGGGACCATTAAAACTAGCGCGCGTAGTTGTGTTGTAGTTGTTCACCACAGTCTTGGTGTAAACGTTGTGGATTACGGTTACATTTACGTTGCTTACCGAGCGATTGTAAAAGAAATTTCCGCCTTGCCAGTATCCACCCTCAAACCCGACCCCAACGTAACCAAATCCGTAATTAACTCCACCGTAGAAACCGACCTGGGGTCCCCAGTACCCGGTGTTCCACGCGTACACTCCGTTATTCCATCCCCAATAACCGGGCGTCCACAGGAAGCCGGGAGTCGGTGCTAATACCCAAGTTCCAGGCACCCAGAAATAATCCCCGTCGTCATCGCTCCAGGACCAATAGCCCGGAGTCCATATATAATTATCGCCCGGACAAACTGGCTGCACGTAAACCGGCAGCGCCGGCGGCGCCACAGTGATCGAAACTCCAACCACTTGTCCGGATGATTTCGACGGTATAATCAACAGGAACACCGCGAGCAAGAGCCAACGAATTGAGCGCATCTTTTGCATTGAGCATCACCTCGTTAAATTTTCTTTCAGTTCTGAACAAATACTTTTGCGTAACAAGAAGGACGGCCGAACAAAAGCAACTGCTTAATAAGAACTTATGCTGCGTAAAAAAACTTTGGAAGGGTCCCGTCGGACATCGCGAATATGGCATGAAGAATACTCCATAGCCGCACCCCTATCAAGGAAGATGCAGGAGGCACTCCTCTCGATACACGATTTCTAAGAAGATTCTTAACTCTTTGGCCGGAATTCGACCACCACATCTTCTTCAGCGCCTAAGGGCTGTCCGTCCAAAAGCGTTACCGTATAGCGCCATTCGCGCACGGCTCGCACTACTCTGGGGATCAACGAAGGGGGACCGCTGATCGCCCTCACGTCCACTACATCGCCACCTTTTCCGATCGTGGCCCGCACCTTCACCGTGCCGCCGATTTCCTCTCCTGACGTCGGCAGTACAGGATCCAGGTGGTAGATCAGAACTCCCGCTTGCAGGCGTTCTGGTCGATGGCTTGATGCTGGGCCAGCCTGAACCGGAATCGAAACGAAACGCTGCGCGCTAATGGCCAGCGTTCGTGAGGCGCTCACTGCCGCTTCAGGAAATGCCAGCCGAAACGGCCCGCTTTTTTCATCCGCAGGTGTGACGAGTACCGGACTTTGGAGCTCGCTGTAGGGTTTATCGACGGTTGCTTCAGAATAATTCGGTGTACTTGAATTTTGCTGGCTTTGCGATCGTAATCCGGATTCCGGCGCGGCCGCCACCGCAGTTGGTGCCTGCGGTGAGGTTTGTTCCGTCCTCGCCCGCGACTCAGCTTTCAAGCCGCTCGATGAGCCAGCAGAAGATGGGGCAAGGCTTCTTGCCTGTGGCCGCCGATCGTTCGCGGGCGCCTCCAGATCATCTTCAGCCTCAGCGGATTGCGCAGCATCAGGTTTCGAACCGGACGTCTCGTTTCGCGCCGCTCCTGCGTCCTTCAAATTGCTAGTTGAACTGTTGGAAGAACCATGGCGAGAGGAATCGTTCTTCGATTGTTGTGTGGCGCTCTCCAATGTCTCAGTTGATTTGGGCGAGTTTGGTTCAGTTGAAGTTGCAGCTCTTGCAGGCGGGTTTGTTGCCACGACGGCGTCGTCAAGTCCCAGTAGTTTTATCACCGAACCACTTCCGACCATAAGTCCACCGGCGAAACACACCGCGGCGACTAAAAGGATCACTCCTGCGATGAGATATATATTGCTAGGCTCCGGCACTTTTTCAACGACCGGTGGCACAGCAGATTCCGCCGCTGCGCCGCTTCGATTCCAGACAAATTGCTGTCTCCAATCTGCTTCCCGGGGATAGGTAAATGTCGGTAGGGTCCATTCGCCAGGAGTTTTCTCTTCCATGGCGGGCGATTCGCTCGGGCCAACGGGCGCGGGAGCAACTTCGTCGCGATCGGGAAGAGAAGCTTGGACTCTATTTTCTTCTGGAGACGTATGGTCTTGATCTAATAAGAAATTGACCGCTTGTAATTGCGCAATTCGGTGGTCCTCGGTGGGCAATTCTTCCGGCGTAAGAGAATCGTCAGGACGGTCGATGATCCAGCGCCGGCGCGGAAACACTATGGTGTCAGCCGACTCCTTGTTCGCGGAAGGTTCATCGCTCGCGGGTTCGCCGTCGTGTGAGTCGAGCTCGGATTCTTGGGCACCGTCGTGCAGGGAAGCAGTGGCTTCGGCATTCGGCTCAGAAATACCTTCTGTAGTTTGGCTGTTTTGTTCGACGAAAGACCTGGCGCTTAAATCTTCGCGATCGCGATGCGTATCAGGTAGTAGATCTTTCACAACTTCTTGGGAATTCTGCTCCGTGCGCTCCGGAATTTCTCGTTCTGCTTCTATTTCTTCCCCGTGCTGATCGCGCGCGATTTGCAGAGTACTTTCTGACGGAAACATGGCCGCAAATCTTGCTTCATCAGCTTCGCTCAGAACCTCGAGCTTGCGCGGCTCTTTCTCGCGTCTGGCGGAATCCGAAGGGTGTTTCTCTTCAGAATTGTAGGTAGTTCTGTTGTCAATTTCGCCGCTCGAGTCCTTTGACGAAATCGAATGACGTATTCTTTCGCGGTCTACTTCCGTGATGCCCTCAAAACAAATACCCGCGCCTTTCTTCGATCCGCTGGTCCAAATTACGCGCCCGCTCGTTTCGATCCAGCCCGTAACTCTCGGTAATTGAAATCGTATGTTGGGGAAATAATCCTCGAACAACGTTCCGGCGGCGGTAATGGCCAAGCCGCCCTCGCTTATATTCAAGGCAATACCGCCATTTCCATCACCGAGGTCTATGTAAGTAAGCAGGGGTGAATTGGTTCGCGGATAGGCGCGACGATCACGCCTCTCTGAAAGATTTTCAAGCAGCTCTTCTATATTTCCCCGAGTACTCGACATCCCCACACCTCACTCGCTATTCGAGCTAGCCGGGATTTCGCTCGGAACATTGCGAAAACGTCAAATCAAAATATTCTACTTTTTCCGCACGCAAAGTGGCGTGCAGTAAGCGCCTTACTTCTTCAACGAAAATACCCTACCGCTAGGTTGCTTGCGCCCTGGTCAAAAAGGAAGTCCCCCGTACCGTGCCACTCTTGAATTAACCCAACTAAGCCGAATTAGTCGCGTTTCAGGCCGATCGCGAATGGGCTCGTAAACTTGCCCCACGCAAGAACTTGCGCATAATCTCTCTTTCCCGAGGAGATTTAGACTGGAGGCCTTACCAAAGATTTGGATTGTTGTTATTCAGCTGGGGTGCGTTGGCAATTCTGGGAATCCGACCCTCGAGTCCTTACTGATAAAGCTCGAGTTCCTCGGTCGCTTCTTCATACACTTGGCGGACATCTTTGTTGACGGGCGCCGCTATGGCTTTCAGCGTTTTTCCGTAAACATTCATGGTGTTTTCCATCAGCCTTCGCGTTTCCGCGCTGGCTATGATTTCCACGTTTGGATATTCCTTGGCGTAAACTTCGTTGCCGTCCCATTGGTCTGGATGCCACTGAGAATTCACTACATATCGCACCGGTTTGTCCGTGATCTTCCGGATTTCCGCCAGCACCGCACGCGCTGACGACGGCAGCACGTTGGTATCGAACACCAGCACATCATGCTCGTTCAACACCACGACGGAATTGCCGTCAACTTCGATGGGGTCCTGGTCGGGAGAAATAAAAAGGAATATACCGTCGGCGATGGCAATTTTTTGGGGACCACTCTTTCCTTCCTCAATCCCACTTCCAATTCCTTTGCGGGGAGAATTGTTTTCTGCTGCGTTCGCACATGAAGACCCTAGCCCGGCAAACACAAAGGCCAAAACGAATAAAACTATCCGAATTTTCATAACAGCTCCAGGACACGTTCTGGGCCCTTATAAACAGGATCGAATGTGAGCGCTTGGCTGCCGACACGGAACTTTGACGCACATCCGCGCCACCCGTTCCCTAGATTCTCGTCTCACAGTGTGCTAGTGTTTTTTGTGACTAGAACAAGAGAAATTAAACTCACCAGACGCTATTCTTGTGAATATTCGCCGCGAGAAAATCAGTCTGACGGTTCACCTATCCCGATAGCGATGGCTGCACCCGAGATCCAACATGTTTGAAACGCTCACAGACAAACTTCAACGCGCGTTCAAAAATCTACGGGGGCAAGGCAAGCTCACCAACGAGCACCTCGACGCAGGCTTGGCCGAAATTCGCGAAGCACTGCTCGAGGGCGACGTGAATGTCGGCGTCGCGGACGAGTTCATCACCCATGTTCGCGAAAAAGCGGTCGGCTCTGAAGTGCTCTTGCAACTCTCGCCCGACCAGCAAGTCGTGAAAATTGTCCGTGACGAATTGGGCGAGTTACTCGGCCGCGAAGCGAAGCCGCAGTACAACTCGAAGCCGCCTTCTGTTTGGCTGATCGTGGGCCTGCAAGGTTCCGGTAAAACTACATCCACGGGAAAAATGGGCAAGTGGCTCGGCGAACACGGCCACCGTCCGCTGGTTGTTTCCACTGACGTATATCGCCCCGCGGCGCGAGAGCAACTAGCTCAGGTTGCCAAAGCCACGGGAACCCCGCTGTGGCCCGGCACCGGCACTGACAAGCCGCTGGAAATTGTTCGCGGTGCATTGCGGGAGGCAAAACTTTCCGCCTCCGACGTGATACTCGTGGATACCGCTGGCCGCCTGCACATCGACGATGAGTTGATGAAAGAGCTTTCCGACCTGAAGCGCGAGCTGAATCCTTCTGAAGTGCTCTTCGTGGCCGACGCCATGATCGGTCAGGACGCCGTGCGCTCGGCCGGCGAATTTCACAAGCGGCTTGGCATTACTGGAGTCGTGCTTACGAAAATGGATGGTGACGCCCGCGGCGGCGCTGCTCTTTCCATCCGCAAAGTCACCGGCGCGCCGGTAAAGTTTGTCGGCGTCGGCGAAAAATATGATGCGCTTGAGCCATTTCTTCCCGACCGCGTGGTTTCGCGCATCCTTGGAATGGGCGACGTTCTCGGCCTAATTGAAAAGGTCGAAAAGCACGTGGACGAGAAAAAAGCGCGCGAGCTTGAACGCAAGCTGCGCGAAGACGATTTCACCCTGGAAGATTTCCGCGACCAGCTGCGTCAGATCCGCAAGATGGGATCGCTCGAGTCGATCATGGGCATGCTGCCGAAAATCGGCCCCTTCGCTAATCTTCCCAAGAACCCAGAAATCGACGAGAAGCGGCTGGGTTCCGTGGAGGCCATCATCAATTCCATGACCGCCGCGGAGCGCGCGAATTCCAATTTGATTGACGGCAAGCGCCGCAAGCGCATCGCGCTCGGCAGCGGCACTTCCGTGCAAGAAGTAAATCAAGTGCTGAAGCAATACTCTGACATGCGCAAGATGATGAAGCAGTACGGCAACTATGCAAAAACTAAAATGCGCGGCATAGGCAAATTCGCAGGCCTAAAATAAACTTTGGGGATGAGAGATGATTGTCCGAACCTGGCGCGGCCGCACGTCAATTTCGAATCAGCCGGCCTACGCCGAACATTTCAGACGAAACGTGATCCCGGAACTTCAGGCAATAAAAGGCTTCCTAGGCGCTTCGTTGCTAAGACGGAACCTTTCCGGCGAAGTAGAAGTATTCGTGCTCACGAAGTGGACTTCCATGGACGCGATTCGAATGTTTGCGGGTAGCGATGTCGACAAGGCTGTGGTCGCGCCGGAGGCTGCCGCGGTGCTCGTCGAGTACGATCGCACGGTTCGCCACTACGAAGTAGTGCACGAGGTAAAGCAGAAGGATTAGTCGCGTCCCGCCCCAGGGAGAATTGAGCGCAGGAAAGCCATGCCGATTGTCATCGATAACGTGTTGAACGAGATTCGGTCCATTGCCGCGAGCGGCAACGATCGCGTGGCCAAGGCAAAAAGGCTAGCGGAGCGAATCCAAGTTCTCGGCCACTACCGCTGGGTTGGCATTTATGACGTTGGCGCCGAGAACGTCTCCATCATCTCTTGGAGCGGCCCGAGCGCTCCTGAATATCCCGAGTTCCCAGTCAGCAAAGGCCTCACCGGCTCTGCTATTCAACAGAAGAAGACCGTTGTTGTAGGCGACGTGCGCAATGATTCGCGATACCTCACCGCCTTCGGCAACACGGTTTCCGAAATTATCGTGCCAGTGCTCGCTCCCGGAGGAGAGCGTGTTATTGGTACGGTGGACGTCGAAAGCGACGTCGCCAATGCGTTTTCTGAGCGCGATCAGCAGATGATCGAGCATTGTGCCCAGGCGGCTCTGCCCTTGTGGCTACTACGATAAGGCCCGCGGACGGTAGATACGAATTGGTGAAAGCCGGTACCTCCGCTATAATGGTTGGGCTTGGCATAGGAGGATTTTCGCTGTGTTAATGATTCGGTTATCTCGGATTGGCAAGAAGAAGCGCCCGTTTTATCGCGTAGTTGTGACGGAGAAGACGCGCCCGCAAAACGGCCGCTTTGTGGAAATCGTGGGCACCTACGACCCGCTGAAGAAGCCCGCGGCAATTACTCTGGATCACGAACGCGTCACTTATTGGCTTGGTAAGGGCGCACAGCCCAGTGACACCGTGCGCAGTTTTTTACGAAACCGGAAACCTGCCTAAGGCGTCTCACCCCACAGTAAATCTATTACCCGCACATGCTCGAGCGAAGTTCTCTGCTGCGCGCTAGTTACTGTGGAGGACGTAATGAAGGCACTTGTAGAAGAGATTGCTAAAGCTCTCGTCGATCATCCGGAAGATGTGGTGGTGAAGTCAGTGGAAGGCGAACAAGTGACCGTGCTGGAATTGCGCGTCCATCCTGACGATTTGGGGAAAGTAATCGGGCGGCAGGGACGCACGGCTAAATCCATCCGCACATTGCTGGGCGCGGCAGGAATGAAATTAAAGAAGCGATTTACGCTGGAAATTCTCGAGTAGTGTGACTGCAGAACAATCTCGGAGGGCCGATCGCGTCACTGTAGCGCGTGTTTTGCGCCCGCACGGAGTTCGCGGCGAAGTAGCCGCCGAAATCCTCACCGATTTTCCCGAGCGTCTCACAGGCCTGAAATCTGCCGATCTGTGGAACGAAAAAACCGGTGCCTCGAAACATGTTGCCATTCGCAAGTGCTGGCTTTCGCATAGCCGGGGAGGCCAGGCAATTTTCCACTTCGAAAACTCCAGCTCGGTATCTGATGCTAAAAAACTCGTAGGGCTGGAAGTACAGATACCGCTAGCCGACCGCGTGGCTTTGCCTGCTGGAAATTATTATGTGACCGATCTAATCGGATGCGAAGTGTACGAAAACAATGGCTCGCAAGTCGGAATTGTTCGCGACGTGCAATTTACGGGAGCAGGAGCGGCGAGAAATCCGATTCTGGCGGTAGAGACCGCGCGCGGCGAGCTTCTCATTCCGTTAGCTCAGGAGATTTGCGAACACGTGGACGTGAAAGCTCGCCGCATTGAAGTAGTTCTCCCCGAAGGTCTCCAGGATTTGAACGACAAGTAACAATGTTGTGTTTAAGGTACGATTAGCAGCGATGCGTTTTGACCTTATCACAATCTTTCCAGAATTTTTCGCCGGACCGCTTGATTACGGAATCGTGCGTCGTGCGCGCGAAGCGAAACTCATCGAAACGCACATTCATGATTTACGCGATTTCACGCACGACCGTCACCGCACGGTGGACGATCGCCCATTCGGCGGCGGCGAAGGCATGGTGATGAAACCCGAACCGCTGTTTGAGGCGGTGGAATCGCTGGTGGGTGAAAATAGCCCGGCCGCGCTACCCGCTGACACCGCTATCGTTCTGCTTTCTGCCGCGGGAAAAATGTTCACTCAGGAAATGGCACGGCGTTTTGTGAGGCGCGAACGAATCGTGTTGATCTGTGGTCGCTATGAAGGAGTGGACGAGCGCGTTGCAGAGCATCTCGCCACGGACGAAATCTCCATCGGCGATTTTGTTCTGTCCGGCGGCGAACTCCCTGCCGCGATGGTTTTGGACGCGGTCACACGCCTAATCCCCGGCGCTCTAGGCAATGAAGACTCGGTAGTGAATGAATCGTTCAGCCTGGAAGAAAAAGAAGAGAGCCCGCGCCGTGGCAGTCGCGCTGTATCGGCCGCACGCACCCAAGAGCATCCGCAACACTATGGCGATGAGAGTGACACCGTAGCTCGCGGTATTCTGGACTATCCTCACTACACGCGTCCCCCAAGTTTTCGCGGCTGGGACGTGCCTGAGGTTTTGCTCGGCGGCAATCACGAAGAGATTCGCCGCTGGCGCCGCGAGCGCGCCCTGGAAAAAACTCAACGCAACAGGCCCGACTTGCTTAAAACGAATACGGCAGGCTAATGGAATGGCTGTGAACCCGCGCGAGGACGTCCTCCTCGTTCTTGACCGCTTTTGTCTGGGCCAGTAAGCTACTAGTTTCCACCGGAGAATAAAAAGCCACATGGAGAGCATTCAAATCACTTTGCCAGATGGCGCGACCCGCGAAGTACCGCGCGGCACCACCCCGGCGCAAATCGCGCAGCAGATCTCGCCGCGCTTGGCGAAAGAGGCTCTGGTAGCGCGCGCTGACGGCGAGTTGGTGGACCTTTCGCGCCCGCTTGAGCACAACGCGAAGCTTTCCATTCTGACTGCCAAAGATCCCGACGCGGTGCAGGTATTCCGCCATTCCGCCGCGCACTTGCTGGCGGCTGCGGTGCTGGAGCTTTTCCCAGACGTAAAACTGGGCATTGGCCCGCCCATCGAGAACGGCTTTTTTTACGAATTCGTGCGCGCAGAGCCATTCACCAGCGACGACCTGGAAAAGATCGAAGCCAAGATGCACGAGCTGGCTGCAAAAGACATTCCCAACGAGCGCAAGATGATTCCCAAGCCCGAAGCGCTCGAGCTCTATCGCAAAAGCAATCAGGAATTTAAGTGCGAGCTGGTGGAAGAAAAAGCCACCGAGCCGATCGTGTCGTTTTACACCACTGGAAAATTCCTGGATTTCTGCCGCGGTCCGCATATTCCTTCCACCGGGCGCATCAAGGCCTTCAAGCTAATGAACGTGGCGGGCGCTTATTGGAAAGGCCAGGAAGGCAATCCGCAGATGCAGCGGATTTACGGCGCTTGCTTCGTCGATCAAAAAGAATTGGACGAGTATCTGCATAAGCTCGAAGAAGCGAAGCGCCGCGATCACCGCAAGTTGGGCCAGGAACTCGATCTTTTCAGCATCCAGGAAGAAGCTGGACCCGGCCTGATTTTCTGGCATCCCAAAGGCGGCATCATTCGCCGTCAAATGGAAGATTGGCAGCGCGATGAACTGACCAAGCGCGGCTACGACCTAGTATTCACTCCTCAC
Organism: uncultured Acidobacteriota bacterium; assembly: GCA_963714785.1. GTDB lineage: Bacteria > Acidobacteriota > Terriglobia > Acidiferrales > UBA7541 > Palsa-295. The sequence continues at coordinate 476,675 of CAVQQE010000005.1, read as the reverse complement.
GTGATGCGCCTGGAATTGTGGAAGACCAGCGGGCATGCGGATTTCTATCGCGAGAATATGTTTACTCCGATCGAAATCGAAAAGTCCGATTATCAAGTGAAGCCCATGAATTGCCCTGGGCACATCTTGATTTACAAGAGCCGGCTGCGCAGTTATCGCGAACTGCCGGTAAGGCTGGCAGAGCTTGGCACGGTGTATCGCTACGAGCGCTCGGGCGTGCTGCACGGTTTGCTGCGCGTGCGCGGCTTCACTCAAGATGACGCGCATATTTTTTGCATGCCGAACCAAATCGAAAAGGAAGTACAGGACTGTATCGAGTTCGCCTGGGAAGCGCTGCGCGTCTTTGGTTTCGATCGCTACGAAGTGGAACTTTCCGGCGGCGATCCTTGGCGTCCGCAAGATTACGCCGGCACTCCGGAAGATTGGGAAAAGGCGGAAGCTGCGCTAGTCAACACGCTAAAGCGCATGAACGTCCCTTACAAATATATTCCCGGCGAAGCAGCGTTTTACGGGCCGAAGATCGATGTGAAGCTCGTGGACGCCATCGGGCGGCCTTGGCAGCTCACCACCGTGCAATTCGATTTCAATTTGCCGCGGCGGTTCAAGCTCGAATATGTTGGTGAGGACGGTGCTCGCCACCAACCGCTGATGGTACATCGCGCGCTGTTTGGTTCGATCGAGCGGTTCTTCGGCGTGCTGATCGAGCACTATGCCGGAGCCTTCCCCGCCTGGCTTGCGCCCGTGCAGGCGACCGTGCTTCCGGTAAGCGGAAAATTCATGGAGTACGCGGAAAGAGTAACCAAGCATCTTAAAGATGCTGGCTTCCGCGTTCATCTGGACGACCGTAACGAAAAGCTGCAAGCAAAAATTCGCGACGCCCAAATCGAGAAAATTCCGTACATGCTGATCATTGGCGGCAAGGAAGCCGAAGCTGGCAGCGTCGCTGTGCGGCATCGTTCGAAAGGAGACCTGGGCCCGCGCCCGCTCGACCAATTCGTCACCGACCTGCACGCCGAAATCGATTCCCGCCAGATCGTTTAATATCGCTGAAGCTCCGGAAGAGCTGCGCGAACCTCTATGATAATTTATCTTCCCTGGCTGAGCCGAAGCACCGCGCCGGGGTAGTGCCCCAAGCTTTCCGAAACATGGAGATGAAGGCGCTCGGCGTGCTGTAGCCGGCTTCCATAGCGGCGTGTGTGACCTTTGCTCCCTCTGCCAGCAGGCGCATCGCCTGCATCAACCGAAGTTGCTGACGCCATTTCCCGAAAGTCATGCCGGTTTCTTCCTGGAAGCGTCTCTCAATCGTACGCTTGCCTGCGCCGATACCTTTGCAGATCTCAGTAAGCGTGCGTTGATCGCCGGGGTCTGAAAGCAATACTCCGGCTACTCGCCGAGCTCGGGGATCCGACGGATCGGGAAGCTGCAGAGAGACTGTCTGAATCGCTTCCAGTTGATCCACGATGAGATCGATCAAGTGCCGTTGCCGCCGGTCTTTTCTGTTCAAGGTCGCAACGGTACAGGCCCGGAGAATGAGTTCTTTTAGTAACGACGATACGTTCACGACGCAACAGTTCCGCGGTAACACTTTCGTCAAGCGCGGCTGGAGGTAGAGCGTGCGCATCGCTACCAGCCCTGACATGGTGATGGTGTGCGGAAGTGTGGCCGGGATCCACACGGCGCGGTCGGTAGGCACCACCCATGCGCTGTCACGGGCGCGCACAGTCATAACACCGCGTGACGCATATACGAGTTGATCGCGCCCGTGAAAATGCAACGGGATTGCATGACCCGCGGGATAGTCGCGACTGAGACTGGTGATCTCGGAATTGCCTGGAGCGCCGGGATCCAAAGCTGCGATTTGACGCCTTTGGGACATTTATTGTCACAATATCGAAAGAACGTAGGTGCATCAATAGCTAATCTGGCTACTGCTTAAGTAATTCGAACGGTCATAAGTACGCGCTATGAATAGATTCCATCACTGGTACTGCCAATCGTCTGTATGGAAGCGCCGGGTCGAGACCAAGCTAATGCCTTGGGCCTTAAACGGCGCAGCGCTCTTAGAGCCGGCGCTTGAAATCGGTCCCGGACCCGGAATCACTACAGAATATTTGAGAGCAAGGGTTCAATCGCTAACGGCGCTCGAGCATGATGTCGTTCTGGCGAACAAACTTCGTCAACGGTTCAGCAGAACCAATGTGCGAGTCATCGAAGGAGACGCGACTGCCATGCCGTTTGAAAACGGCTCTTTCCGCTCCGTCTTCTGTTTCACGATGCTACACCACGTGCCATCCGCAGCACTGCAAGACCGCCTGGTCGCAGAAGCGTTTCGCGTCCTTGCTCCCGGCGGAGTATTCGTAGGGACCGACAGTCGAATGAGTTTGCGCATCAAGCTATTTCATTGGTTCGACACCATGGTGATTGTCGATCCCAAGACTTTTTCTATGCGCCTTCGTCGAGCAGGCTTCACGGATGCACGCGTCGAGCTTTTGGAAAGCGCATTTCGTTTTTGTGCAACACGGTAATTCCCAAGAAGCAACGAGGAGGGAAACAATGAGTGATTCGCGACTTTCAACGTGGTTGAAGATCTTTCTGCTCATCGCTATCGCAGCCTGTTCTTGCAACGTGGCACCGACGGCATTGGCCAGTCCAGAAACGTGTTCAGCAAACCCGGAAAGCCGGCAGATGGATTTTTGGTTGGGCGACTGGATGGTGACGTATCCAGGAATGCCAGGCAGCGCAAACAGCAAAGTTTACGTCGAACTTGACAAATGTCTGATCATCGAGAGCTGGGATGGCGGAAAAGGCCATAGCGGCAGAAACATGTTCGCTTACAGTGAGGATGACAAGAGCTGGCATGGAATGTTTGCGGACAATCAAGGCCGCGTGCACATGTTCGAGGGAAAAGTCGTGAATGGCTCCGGCGAGTTCACCGGGCCGAGCCGCGGCTGGAACGGAGAAACGGTCTTAAACCGAATTAAAATAGTGCGCAGGAATTCGAATAAAGTGCAACAGTCGTGGGAGAAATCAACCGATAATGGCACCACGTGGACCATGGAATTTCATGGAGAATACACGCGGAAGAATCCCTGATTGTGAGGTTGGCTGCAAAGAGGTGCTAATCATGCGCCGTCATTTTTCTCGGCCTTTAGCTTGCTTGGTTGTTTTCGTTCTCGTCAATCCCGTCGCTTCATTCGTTTCCGGGAGTTCTCCGCCTCCGATTGTCACACTAGAAACAGGGGTTCTGGAAGGCACGCGTTTCAGTTCCGCGTCCAACGAAATTGCATTCCTTGGCGTGCGATACGCAGCGCCGCCCCTTGGTGAATTGCGCTGGAAGCCGCCACAGCCCGCGGAGAAGTGGAGCGGTACGCTCAAGGCAACCGAATTCGGCGCAGCGTGTCCACAGCTCCCCGCCGCGTGGCTCCCGATGCCTGCGTGGAATGAAGACTGCCTATTTCTGAATATTTGGACGACGCAACTTGATGCGAACGCGAAAAGACCGGTCATCGTTTATTTTCACGGTGGAGGAAATACCAACGGCTTTAGCCAGATGACTCCACTAGGACCGGCACTCTCACGTTTGGGCGTCGTGCTTGTAAGTGCGAATTATCGCCTGGGCCCGCTGGGATTTTTTGCGCATCCCGCGTTAACGCAAGAATCTGAACATCACTCTTCTGGAAATTATGGGCTTCTCGACCAACTGCAAGCCCTGAAATGGGTGCGCGAAAATATCTCGCGATTTGCAGGCGATCCCAATCGGATCACAGTGATGGGGCAGTCCGCGGGCGCGTATGACATCTGCATGCTTATGGCCTCTCCATTGGCCACCGGATTGTTTCAGGGCGCGATCCTGCAAAGCGGAGAGTGCCAGAGCACGCTCATCGAAGATATCCGCACTCCGATCCACTACAACGGAATCTCAGGCACCGGCGAAGCCGCGGGAGAACGGTTGGCTAATGATTTGGGAGTTACGAATGGTGCGGATGCCTTGCAAAAGCTCCGCACCGTTACTGCTGACCAGATATTGAAGACTTGGAGCAAAGATCAAGCGGGATTTGACGGTATGGTAGATGGATGGGTAGTTCCCGAGCAGCCCGCGAAGATTTTCGCCGAAACCAGACAAATTCATGTGCCCGTGATTGTGGGCAGCAACTCTGATGAAGCTACCGTGCTTGGCCCTGACGATATAAAAACTGTTGATCAATATAAGAAGTATTTGCTGGAGGACGCCGGTAAGTATGCCGATCAGGAATTTCAGGCCTACCCAGCAGCGTCAGACGCAGTTGTCCCGGCTCGATACTTGCAGCTTCAGAATGATTTCTTTGCATACGGCGCGTACTCCGTATCTCGAGCGATGACGCAGGCCGATGAAAAGACATATCTGTATTATTTTACTTACTCTGAAACAGGCAAGCGGGCGAAGCTCGGTGCGTATCACGGCGAAGAACTCATGTTTTTGAGCAATGTGTTTCGGCCTGATTGGGAGCACAACCGAGATGACGAAAAGCTAGGGGAAGCGATACGCGCTTACTGGACTCAGTTCGCCAAAACCGGCCACCCCAATGTTGCAGGACTGCCCCTTTGGCCCGCGTACGATCCGCACGTAGATCAGTGCCTCGAACTTGGTCGCACAATTGTCGCTCGTCCAATCCCGCACCAATCTCAGCTTCAAGCCCTCGAACACATAAATAGGCAGATCTTCGTCGTTACCGCCAACGTCCCGCAGGAATCCAGAAAAAATTAAAGTATGGGAAGCCTACGGCTGGAGCCTAGCGGGAAAGCAACCTCGATGCGCGCAATCTCCTCTTCGGTGAGATGGAGACTGCCGGCCCCGGCATTTTCGGCGGCGTGTTGCGGGTTAGACGCTTTGGGAATCGCAAAAAACGACGGCCGCCGATCGAGGCCTAGGCGCAAAGCGGCGATCACGTGAGTGCGGTCTCCACTTTCGATGTACCACGTTCCTTGGCCGATTACAGAGACCCCGCGCCGCGTGGGGCCGAACGACCGGCGTTCTATTCCGGATTTGTTTCAGATTTTTTCGCGCTCGTGCCAGTCGCTCTCAGGATGCTCTCACCGTCCGCATCTTGCCTCCCGATCGTTCGAACAGTTTAATCATTTCGCAGTTGAATGCGGGTATGTCGCCGGGCTTGCGGATCGACAGGAGATTATTATCAACAACCACTTCTTCGTCAACCCATTGGGCCATCCGACCGGCTTCCATTTCGAGATTTTGAACCCAATTTGTTGATGGTAAACTTCGCGCATGATCAACGGAGCGCACGTCCTGCTATACAGTACTGACGCGGAGGCCGACCGAAATTTCTTCCGCGACATTCTGGGGCTGATGTCAGTCGATGCTGGACACGGTTGGTTGATTTTTGCGCTCCCGCCCGCTGAAGCTGCCTTGCATCCGTCTGACGGAGGCAGCGCGAGAGACAAGCATGCGATGCTCGGTGCAGAGCTTTACTTTATGTGCGACGACCTAAAGGCAACCGTTAAGATGCTGAAGGATAAGAACGTCGCCTGCGGACCAGTGAGCGATGAGCGCTGGGGCACAAAGACGACGATACGTTTGCCGAGCGGCGGAGAAGTGGGCCTTTATCAGCCGAAGCACCCTGTAGCCTACAATCTCAATTCCAAGTAGTGCTCCTTGGCTAAGCTTGTTTGAGCGGCAGTTATTCAGCCCGAAGATACAGGCTTGCGGCAGAGCCTCTTAGCCGTGCTATAATTTTTGACCCGCGCCTCCCAGCAGGCCTTTCTGACATGGGGAGCGAGGGAAAGCGGGCAGCGAACGCGAATTCGCAAGTCCGGGGGGTGAGTTTATCGCAGAGCGGGGTGGGAGTAGCGGTCTTAAAGTAAACGAGCGAATTCGCGCTCGGGAAGTTCGCGTGGTGGACGAAGATGGGAATCAGCTCGGCGTGATGACCCTGTTCGACGCCATGAAAGCGGCGCGAGAAGCTGGCCTGGATGTGGTGGAAATTTCGCCGAACGCCGTGCCGCCGGTTTGCAAGATTGTGGACTACGGCAAATTTTTGTACGAAGCCAACAAAAAAGCTCACGAAGCCAAGAAACATCAGAAAAGTTCGCACATTAAAGAAGTGAAGTTCCGGCCTTCTACTGCCGAACACGATTATCAAGTTCGCAAGAATCAGATCATACGGTTCCTTGGCGAAGGTTACAAAGTAAAGGCCATGATCTTTCATCGTGGCCGGGAAATGGCGCACCAGGACGTAGGCCGCGCGAAGATGGACCGGCTGATGAAGGATATTGTGGACCACGCGCAGGTGGAATTCGGTCCTCGAATGGAAGCGAATATTTTGCTCGCGCTTTTGGCGCCGAAAAAGGGTGCAGGCTCCGCGGCTCCATCAACGCGTCCTGCGGCGGGCGGGCAGGCTTAGTTCCACAGCAGAATTCGCAACGCTGGCAAATCGGATTGAAGAGGAAATTGTGAAGAAGAACAAAAAGAAGAAACTGAAAACACATCGCGGCGCGGCCAAGCGCTTCAAGATCACTTCCACCGGGAAGATTATGCGCTGGCATTCGGGCAAGCGACATTTGTTGGGCACCAAGAAGCCCCGCCGCATGCGCAAACTTGCAAATGCGGTAGTGGTGAATCCGTCCGATGTTCGCAATATTAGGCTGGCATTGCCGTACGGCATCGAATAGTTTTTGTGGTCGCGCGAGAGCGCGATGAATTTTAACCGTGCTAGGCAGAGCGTAACGGGTGCCTGCCGGCCGGTTGCTTCCGCGATTAAAACAAATTGCGGAAGCCTAACAGCGGTTCTAGGAGACAAACCCGTCCTGCTTCCCGCGTATTTTGCGGCTAGCCGGGCCACGTTTGTCTTCCCGTGTTGTAATCGACCAAAATTTTAGTAAATGCGCCTTCTGTGGCGCGCAATAGGAGATCAAGCTATGCCTCGAGTTAAACGTGGAACAAAACGTCGTGCGCGGCGCAAAAAACTGCTAAAGCACGCGAAGGGATTTTTCCTCACGAAGGGAAAACTCTATAGGTCAGCAAAAGAAGCGGTGAACCGCTCGTTGCGCTACACCTATCGTGACCGCCGAGTCCGCAAGCGCGACTACCGCACGCTGTGGATTCAACGTATCGGCGCCGCAGCTCGTAACAACGGCATTACTTACAGCCAATTAATTCATGGACTGAAAGTGGGCGGCATCGAGCTGGATCGGAAAATCCTGGCGGACATGGCTGTGAACGATGCGGATGGATTTGCCGCCTTGGTCACGTCAGCGAAACAGCAGGTCGCCAAAGCGCCCGCGGATGCGAAGTCGCACGCCAAGCCGGAACACCTCCGCCACCGCGACGAAGGCTAATTAGCTCAACGATTTTTTAGCGGCCGGCGTTCAAGCCGGCGTATTTTCTGTGTGCAGCGGTAGCAACCGCCCGCCGCTTGTGCGAGTCCACTGTTTAATGGGACGGCGGAATGCTCTGCAACACGCATACTTCCTAGATGACAACGAGCGATCCTACAGCGCAAACCCTTGAGCAGCTTGGCGTGAAGACGCCCGAAGCCGTCGGGGAAAAGTTTGCGGAGGTGCGCCAGCGATTCGACGAGCAATCCTCTCTTCACACCTCGGACCGGGAAAATTGGCAAATCTTTCTGGTCAAATGGAGTGGTCGCAAATCCGGAGTGCTGTCGCAAATCACGAATAACTGGCTGAAGACGGCGTCGCCGGAGCTAAAGCCTGTCGTGGGGCAAGAACTGAACAAGCTCAAAGCGCATGTAGAGTCCATCATCGCGGAGCGCGAGCGAGCGATCGAAACCGCATCCGAACAATCCGCTGCCGCGCGCGACCAAATTGACCTTTCACTCCCGGGTATCGAGCGCTCTTTCGGCACGCGCCACCTGATCCGGCAAACATTCGAAGAACTACAGCAAATTTTCACCGCCATCGGCTTCAGCGTGGTCCAAGGGCCTGAAATCGAAACACCCTATTACAATTTTGAAGCGCTCAATATTCCCGAGCATCATCCCGCGCGCGATAATATGGACACCTTCTATATCGAGGGAGTGCGCAGCAGTCATCTGTTGCGCACGCACACTTCGCCCATGCAGATCCGCACGATGGAAAAAGAAAAACCGCCGGTTCGCATCGTGGTGCCGGGAAAGGTGTATCGCCGCGATAATCCGGACGCGACTCACGGTTACATGTTCCACCAGATTGAAGGTCTGGCGGTGGACACCGACATCACCTTCTGCGATTTCAAAGGCACAGTGGAATATTTTGCTCGCGAATTTCTGGGCTCAAAAACAAAAACGCGCCTGCGGCCAAGTTATTTTCCTTTTACCGAGCCGTCCGCCGAAGTGGACGCCACCTGCCACGTGTGCGGTGGGAAAGGCTGCCGGGTTTGCAAATTTTCAGGATGGATCGAACTTTTTGGCGCTGGCATGGTGAATCCGGCGGTGTACGGCTTTGTGAAATACGACCCCGAGCGGCTTTCAGGCTTTGCTTTCGGCATGGGTGTGGATCGCTTGGCCATGATGAAGTACGGCGTCACCGAGGTGCCGCTACTGTTTCAGAACGATTTGCGTTTCTTGCAGCAGTTTCCCTAGAGCGCGCAGGCAGCGACCCGGCGTAGACACAACGCTGGAATTCTCACGAGTGTCGGACTGAGCTTTAAACCATGAAGGTTCTCTACAACGTTCTCACAGAATTCGTTGACGTTAAGGCGGCACCTGCTGACTTTGCCTCGCGCCTCTCCCTCGCCGGAGTTGCAATTGATTCGATCGAAGACTCGACGGCCGGTCCGGTGCTGGATGCGGAAGTTACCCCCAACCGTCCCGATTGTCTCGGCCATTACGGCATCGCGCGCGAGGTGGCCGCGATCTACCGTACGCAGCTCAAGCCGTTACAGCTCAAGCCGTTACAGCCCAAGCTTAAAGAGATAGCTGAAAAGGCCGCGGACGCGACAGGTGTTGAAATCGAATCCCCGGAACTTTGCGGACGCTTCACCGCTCGCATTCTGCGTGGAGTAAAAGTTCAGCCGTCGCCAAGCTGGCTTCGACAGCGGCTTGAGGCGATGGGCCAGAAATCGATTAATAACGCTGTGGACGTCACGAACTACGTAATGTTCGAGCTGGGTCAGCCGCTGCACGCCTACGACTTCGATAAATTAAACGAACGGCGGGTCGTCGTGAGGCGCGCGCGTCCCGGTGAAAAAATTCGCACCTTGGATGGCGCCGAGCGAACCCTTACGAAAGACATGTGTGTAATTGCCGACGCGACTTGCGCCTTGGGAATCGGCGGAGTGATGGGCGGAGCAGACACAGAGATTAGCTTCAGTAGCCGCAATATTCTTTTGGAAGCCGCGTGGTTCGATCCCATTTCGGTTCGACGAACCGCGAAAGCGCTCGGCCTGCGCACGGAGGCTTCTTACCGTTTCGAGCGCGGAGCCGATCCGGAGATGGCCGAGCTCGCTTCGAGGCGCGCCGCGGAATTAATTCAGCAAGTAGCGGGCGGCGAGATTTTGTCGGGCGTGGTGGATGTTTATCCCTCTCGCGAGCAGGAAAAGAAAATCCAATTAGCGCGAAAGGAAATCCTACGGATGATGGGTGCGGATGTTCCGGACCGCGATGTGGAAGAAATTTTGAGCGCGCTCGGCTTTCATCCCACGCGTGTGGACGCGAATCGTGGCAGCGAGGGCTCTCTCGCGGCAGTTTGGGAATGCACACAGGTTTCCTGGCGGCGCGATGTCACTCGTGGGATCGATCTGATTGAAGAAGTAGCCCGTCACCACGGTTACGACAAATTTCCGCCGCGTCTTCCGCCCGCGAAAAAGCCGTCGCATCGTTTGGCGCACTCAGAGGCGCAGGATCGCTTGGTGGAACGCGCCATCGGGCTCGGCTATCACGAAATTGTCGAGATCCCGATCGTCGATACACAACGCGACGCTCTATTTCGCGAGGAAGGGATTCAACCTGCCGTAATTGGCAATCCTCTCGCCGAAGATGCATCGATTATGCGTTCGAGCGGAACTGTCAGCATGGTTCGCGCTATCGAATGGAACTTGAATCACGGAAACCGCGATGTGCGGCTCTTTGAAATTGGCAAGAAGTACGAATTGCGTGATGGGGCGCCCGTTGAAACAGCCGTTCTCACTCTAGGCGCGACCGGTTTGTCGCGCGAGAAAACAATTCAGGAAGTCGCACGAGAATTCAGTTTCGCGGATTTGAAAGGCGCACTCGATCAAATTGGGGAACTAGCGGGTGGATTGGAATGGCAGGCTGGTGGACCACCTTGGCTGTCGACCGCCCGCGCCGCGAAGATTTCACTCTCGAGTCAGGCTGGCTTTTGGTCCAAAACCGTCGGTGCCAAGCCAGGTCCAACGCCAGATGTAGAGGTGCGCACCGTTCCGTTGCCGGGACCGCAAGTCGGTATCGCTGGACAGCTCGCGCGGCGGGTCGCGGAACAATTGAAGTTGAGGCAAGAAATATATCTAGCAGAACTGAAGTTAGAGCCGCTGTACAACGCTATCGAATCCACGCGTGCGGCACTGCGCTTCGTGCCTTGGCCCCGTTACCCTGCCGTCGAAAGAGATTTCTCGCTGGTACTTGCTGATGGCGTAACCTTCGCGCTGGCGGAACGGACAATCCGGGCGCTCGGTATCGGCGAGATCCAGTCGATTGAGGCTGCTGACCTGTTTCGCAGCGGCCAAATCCCGGCCGGAAAATATTCTCTGATGATTCGCGTGAAATTCCAAAGCTCGCAAGGAACTCTTACGGACTCACAACTGGCTGAATTCAGTTCCCGTATCGTGACTGCGCTCGAACAAAAACTCGGCGCCATCTTGCGCGCAAGCTAGGAACCAAGACGAAAATTGCTGGGCTGCTAAGGCTGACCCAAACCATCTATTTCGCATCAATATCATTGCGTGCAATTGAATGATGGCCGACAATGGCGGAAGCTCAGCCGGGAGCGCAAAAGTGAAAATAGAAATCTATGACCAAATCTATAACGTCAACGCGGACGGTAATGAACAATACTTTAAAGATCTAGCTGCCTACGTCGACTCCAAGATGCGTTCCATCGCCGAAGAAACGCGCATGGTAGACTCCCTGAAAGTAGCCGTGCTCGCCGCGTTAAACATCGCCGACGAGACATTTACGTTGCGTCAGCGTCAGCAGGAGATCGACGGCCCGTTGCGCAAACGCGTGGAAAAGTGCGTGGCAATGGTGGAAAAAGCCCTGGAACATACGAACTAGACTGCCGGCTGAAAGTGGTACCTGCCAGGCACAACCCATTCGTATCTGCCGCCATCTGCTATATGATTACTAGGAAGGCTAGTTTTAGTCCTTAATAATGCTCAATCACAAGGCTACGCGGTGTTTGCTGATTCCTGTGCCGTTAATCGCGCTGCTATTCCTCACGATTACGCTTGGAAGCGTTTGGCATCACCACGCGAATTCCTCGGAAGCGAATTGTTCCGTTTGTCATGTAAACCACCAGCCTATGGAGAGGACGCATTCCAGCGACCGTACGCCAGCGCTCGCGCAATTAGGATCTCAGCCTGAACCTCTGGAACCTGCTGTTGAAGCAAGTCTGTTATCACCTCGTCTTCCCGCACGGGCGCCTCCCACTGTTTAGTTAAGCCTCTGAGTTCAGCGCTCTCCGCGCTCCGATCCACTCTCTATCGTTTTAGCAAAGGTTAGAAATTATGCGTGTAAAACGTGTGCGACTCGCGATGCTCACATTATTGCTGTGTTTCTGTTCCCTTCTTCGGCCGCGGAACAGTAATGCGCAAAATCCGCCACCGCAGCCCGCTGCCGCGCCGGCACCCAAGATACAGGCGCCATCAGTACAGTCTCACGGCGCGGTACGTCTGACACTGGACGAAGCTATCCAACTAGCGCTTCAAAACAATCACAATTTGAAGGCCGCGCAGACCACCATTCAGCAAAATCAAGCGCAAGAGATTACGGCAAACCTGCGGCCAAATCCGGTGTTCACGGCGGACGCTCAATTCCTGCCGATCTTTCAGCCCGAAAACTTTACGGCCACCTACATCGACAACGTCGTGCAGTTTGACCTGGGCGTTTCGTACTTGTTTGAACGTGGGAAGAAGCGTCAGCACCGCTTGCAAGCAGCCCAGGACACGACCGCACAGACGAAATCGACCGTTGCCGATAACGAGCGCACACTCGCCTTCAATGTAGCTTCACAATTCTTTAGCGTTCAGCTGGCTGAATCCACGCTCGATCTGGCTATCGAGGATATGAAGAGCTTCCAGAACACCGTGGACATCAGCTTAGCGCGCTACAAGGCTGGCGACATCAGCGAAGGCGACTATCTGAAGATCAAGCTCCAATTGTTGCAGTTCCAGAGCGACGTCTCGCAGGCCCAGCTCGCCAAGATTCAAGCGCTCGTCGGACTCCGGCAACTTCTCGGATACCACACCGTCGGAGCGGACTTCGACGTCTCGGCCGATTTCGACTACCTGCCGGTCACAGTTAAACTGGAGGACCTGCAGGTGAAGGCTCTGCAGAGCCGGGCAGATCTTCGCGCGGCGCAACAAGGCGTGATTGCAGCGAAGAGCCAGTACGAACTGGCGAAGGCCAACGGAAAAGTGGACATCACCGGCACGTTCAACTACGACCATGTCAGCGACACGAACACCGGTTCGTTTTTCGGCAGCTTCCAGATTCCGATCTTCAATCGCAATCAGGGCGAAATCGCGCGAACGAATTACGCCATCAATCAAGCGCAAGAACTGGAACTCGCGGCGAACGATCAAGTGATGAGCGACGTGCTAACGGCCTACGAGGCAGTTCGCGATAATGACCAAGTCGTCTCGCTTTACCGCTCCGGCTACCTCGATGCCGCAAAACAATCGCGCGACATCACTGAATATTCCTACAAGCGGGGCGCTGCGAGCCTTTTGGATTTTCTGGATGCCGAGCGCAGCTACCGCGCTACGGAGCTAGCCTATCGCCAGTCCCTCGCCGCTTATCTCACGGCGGTCGAGCAGCTTCGCGAAGCTGTGGGAGTTAGAAATTTGCCATGAAAAATTCACCAATCATAAAACACACAGTGTGCCTCGGATTAGCCGTTACGCTCGCGAGCTTTATCACCGGCTGCAGCTCGGAACGAGGCGAGAATCAAATGACCTCGTTCTCTTCGAGCGAGTCGAAGACGGAAACAGCTGGGCTCTTCACCATTCCTCAGGATCAAATGTCGCACGTGCAAGTTGTGACCGTGCAACCGTCCAAAATCACGCGTACGCTGCGGCTAACTGGAGCAGTCGCTTACAACGCATTCAGCACCACGCCGGTGATTACACAAGTTGGAGGGCCGGTCAGCAAAATCCTCGTGGTTCCAGGAGATCGCGTCAAACGCGGGCAGCCTCTTTTGGAAGTAAGCAGCCCGGACTATTCGCTGCTGCTGGCTTCGTATTTGAAAGCGCGGGATACCTACCGCGTGGCAGATAAAAATTACCAGCGAGCCCAGGATCTTTTCGCCCATCACGCCATCGCCGACCGCGATCTGCTCCAAGCTGAGTCCGATCGTATACAAGCGCAGGCAGACCTAAGTGCGGCTGAAGAGGGGATGAAAATTCTGGGCATACCGAAACCGGAAGAGCTAGAGAAATCTCCCATCTCAGCTCAGATTCCTTTACTCGCTCCTATCGGCGGAGAAATTGTGGAACGCCTAGTTTCTCCCGGACAGGTGCTGCAGGCTGGCACCACTCAGGCATTCACAATTTCGGACATGAGCACTGTCTGGGTACTGGCGAATGTTTACCAGGGTGATTTGGCCTACGTGAAGAACGGCGACGCCGCGGTAGTCACCACCGATTCCTACCCTGATAAGTTTTCCGGCAAGATTTCTTTTATTTCCCCAGCGCTGGACCCCACCACTCGGACTCTGCAGGCGCGCATCGTCGTCGATAATCCCGGCGGAAAATTAAAGAAGGATATGTACTGCGTCGCAACCATCACGGCCGGCGTTATTCCGAACGCAATTGCCGTGCCGGATTCTGCAGTCCTGCGCGACGACGAAAATCAGCCCTTTGTTTATGTGGCCACCAGCTCCCATCAGTTCGGCCGTCGACAGGTAGAAATTGGGCAGAGCGAGAATGGGGAAACACAAATTCTGAAAGGCCTTTCAGCCGGCGACAGAGTGGTTGGCAACGGAAGCCTCTTTCTACAGTTTGCCAATTCTTTCCAGCACTAAGCTTGCAATCCAAATGATCAATCGAATCGTCCAATTCGCGCTAAAACATAGATTCCTTGTCCTTATGTTCGTGGCGTTCATCACCGTGCCCGGGGCAATTTCATTCAAGCGCATGCCGGTGGATGCCTATCCGGATTTGTCGCCGCCCATGGTTGAAATCATCACGCAGTGGCCCGGTCACGCAGCAGAGGAAATCGAGCGGCTGGTCACACTTCCAACCGAAGTGGAAATGAACGGCGTGCCGAAGATGGTCATTCAGCGCTCCATATCGCTGTATGGGCTGTCCGATATAATTCTCACTTTCGACGAAGACACTGACGATTATTTTGCTCGCCAAGTCGTTTTCCAGCGGCTTAGCGAGGTTAACTTTCCGACTGGCGTACAGCCCACACTTGCTCCCCTCTCCAGCCCCTCGGGCCTGGTCTATCGCTATGTGCTGGAAAGCCCTGACCGCTCGCCTCAAGAACTGAAGACTTTCGAAGATTGGGTGATCGAGCGTGAATACAAACAAGTGCGCGGCGTCGCTGACGATTCCGGATTTGGCGGCACGGTCATGCAGTATCAAGTGCTGCTCGATCCCGCTCGGCTCTACGGTTATCACATTACGGTTCCCACCGTAATCCAGCAACTCAGCGTAAACAACGCAAACACCGGCGGTGGCTTCTATTCCCAAGGCGGCCAATTTTACTACGTTCGCGGCCTCGGGCTAATCCGCGACGAAGCGGATATCGGTAGCGTGATTATTGGAACGCAGAACGGCGTGCCGGTTCACGTGCGCGATGTTGGAGACGTAGCCATCGGACACGCTCCGCGTCTCGGCCAGTTTGGTTTCAACAAAAATGATGACGCGGTCGAAGGCGTCATTATGATTCTGCGCGGCGAGCAGACTCAAACGGTCTTGAAAGGTGTTGAAGAAAAAACCAAGGAGCTCAACGAGCACATCCTTCCGCCGGACGTAAAAGTGCGGCCCTATTACGACCGCAGCGATCTGGTGCAGCTGACGATTTCCACGGTAGAGAACAACCTGCTATTGGGCATGACTCTCGTCCTGATCGTACTGATGTTCTTTCTCGTGAGCGTGCGCGCTGCCGTGATTGTCGCTCTGACCATTCCGCTGGCGCTACTGTTTTCGTTTATCTTTCTGCACGCGCAAGGAGTGGCCGCCAACCTTCTTTCCATCGGCGCAATCGACTTCGGCATCATCATCGACGGCACTCTGGTAATGGTCGAAAATATTTATCGTGAGCTCGGTCTGCGCGAAGGACAGCAATACGATCTGCAGGAAGTAATCCTTTCAGCAGCCAAGGATGTGGACCGGCCGATCTTCTATTCCGTGGCCATCATCATCGCTGGTTACATTCCGATCTACGCGCTCAGCGGCCCTTCCGGAAAGCTCTTCCATCCCATGGCCGACACCATGTCGATCGCCCTGGTCGGAGCTCTAATACTCACGCTCACATTCGTTCCGGTGATGTGCTCTTACTGGTTTAAAAAAGGTGTGCGAGAACCGAGAAACAGGCCATTCGAATGGATTAAGCGGGAGTACGCCTCGGAACTTCGGTGGTGCCTCGATCGCCCTTGGCTGACCATGCTTTTCGCTACCATTATTTTCGGCGCCAGCCTTCTACTAATTCCGTTTATCGGTGGCGAGTTCATGCCGCATCTCGATGAAGGCGCCCTCTGGGTTCGCGCCACCATGCCTTACACGATTTCGTATGAAGAAGCCGCCAAGATTGCGCCGCAGATTCGCGACATTCTCGCCAAATACCCACAAGTCACGGAAGTTGGTTCCGAGCTTGGCAGGCCCGACGACGGCACCGACCCCACCGGATTTTTCAATTGCGAGTTTTACGTTGGCCTGAAGCCATACAAAAACGCTATATGGAAGACCGGAAAAATTCACAACAAGCCTGAGCTGATTGAAGATCTTCAAAAACAGCTCGACGGGTATCCCGGAATCATTTTCAATTACACGCAGCCGGCCGAAGATGCTGTGGATGAAGCGCTCACCGGACTGAAAAGCGCCCTGGCCGTGAAAGTTTACGGATCTGATTTGAATGTGCTGCAAGACAAAGCATTGGAAATAAAGCGCAGACTTTCGCAGGTTCCGGGCTTTACCGAGCTGACCGTGGTACGCGAACTGGGCCAGCCTAGCCTGCTGGTACAAGTGGATCGCGATAAAATTGCGCGCTACGGGATCAATGTCGCGGACGTTGAAGCCGTTGTACAAGCCGCCGTCGGAGGCCAAGCCGCCACGCAAGTGATTCAAGGCGAAAAATTATTTGATCTTGTCGTGCGCATGAAACCCGAATTCCGCGAAAACGCGCAGCAAATTGGCAATTTGTTGGTTGGCACTCCTGCAGGCCAGCAGATACCGCTTAGCGAGCTCTCCGATATCCGCGAAGCCAACGGCGCATCCTTCATCTATCGCGAGAATAATTCGCGCTATATTGGCGTGCAGTACAGCATCGAAGGACGTGATCTGGCGAGCGCGGTGCGAGACGGCCAGCGTTCTATCGCCGACATTCAAAAATCTTTGCCGAGTGGTTACCGCATGAGCTGGGGTGGGGAGTATAGCGAGTTTATCGCTGCGATGGGTCAGGTGCGGGTGGTCGGGCCGCTCACCGTGCTGCTGATTTTCGCGATTCTGTTCTTTCTCTACGGCAATGTGAAGTTTCCTGTTACCGTCGTTCTTAGCGTGGTAATGACTGAGCCCGTGGGCGCGCTGCTTGCCTTGAAACTCACGCACACTCCTTTCAGTGTCTCCTCTATCCTTGGCCTCTTGGTGCTGATGGGAGTTTCGGTGGAGACCGCTGTGATCGACGTTTCTTATATCAACAAGCTTCGGCTGGAAGGTCAGGACATCGAGCGGGCCACTTTTCAGGCGTCGCTTGTGCGCTTCAGGCCAATCATGATGACGGCGTTGGTTGCCTGTCTTGGCCTGCTTCCCGCAGCGCTTTCCACTGGCATCGGTTCCGATTCCCAGAAGCCGTTTGCAATCGTCATCGTCGCGGGACTTGTTTCACGTCTGTTGCTGGGCCGGATCGTGAGCCCGGTTCTGTATAAGATGGTAGCCCGGCAGGGGGACGTGTTGCAGGTGTGAAATCCAACGATTGGCTAATGTGCAGCAAAAATTATAGTCACGATTGTGCTGGAAGCTGCGTCTAAGTAACATCGGTGTGGGGGTGTTGGGTTGTTCAAGCATCAGCGAGTGGCGTACCGGATCGTGGCCATCGTGGTGGCCGCATTCGTGTTGTCGTTCGCGTTTCAGGCCGCTGGTCACTGGCACAGCCAATTCGAAGATCAGCACTGCCGCGTCTGTCATTTTGCCCATTCCGTAACTGTTGACCTCTCACACGGTACAGCGCTGCCTATTCCGCAAGCTGTCGCGCGGCTGAATCCATCCAAGGCAATCGACCCGCACATCGAACCTGTTTTTCATCAGACTTCTCCTCGCGCTCCCCCGGTTCAGTCGTAATCCATCCCTAGAAAAAACCCGGCACGTGGATTTCTCATTTCAGCTCGTTCGCGAGCGATGGGTTCCGCGTTTGCCCCACCCAACGATTGGACCAGCCCCATGTGGGCTTAGGGAGACTCAAATGGATTGTAGAAAACTATTTTTTCTAGCAACGGTATTGTGCGTTTTAATTTTTTTCGCTGTAACTGGCGTGCAGGCGCAGTCCGCGTCAATTTCCGGTACTATCACCGACCCCTCGGGCGGTGTTGTACCCAATGCGAATGTTACGATTCATAATCCAGTTAGCGGGTATGAACGGTCCACTTCTACCGATAGCTCGGGCAATTTCAATTTCCCGAACGTGCCCTTTAACCCCTACCACCTCTCTGTAACTGCAAAAGGATTCGCAGCCTATGCCGAAGATGTAGAGGTGCGGTCTTCGGTCCCGGTAACCGTTGCAATTGCTTTGAAAGTAGAGGGAGGCTCCAGCTCTATCACTGTCGAGGGTGGTGGCGACCTTTTGGAGAATGATTCAACTTTTCACACTGATGTCGACCGTGCCTTATTCGAGAAGCTGCCTTTGGAAAGTCAATCTTCATCACTCAGTTCGCTGGTCACGCTGACGACTCCTGGTATCGCAGCCGACTCGAACGGCCTTTTCCACGGGCTTGGCGATCACGCAGAGAATTCGTTTTCTGTTGATGGCCAGCCTATCACCGATCAGCAGAGCAAAGTCTTTTCGAACCAGCTTCCTGTCGACGCGGTCCAGTCCCTGGAAGTTATCTCCGGCGCACCACCGGCGGAATTTGGTGACAAGACGAGTGTCGTGATTGTGGCTACCACGCGCTCCGGCTTGGGCGTAACTACACCCCATGGCAGTGTCACTGCCTCCTACGGCGCATTCGGCACATCCAACGCCGGATTCGACTTGGCCTATGGTGGCCAGAAATGGGGGAATTTCATCTCCGCAAATGGTTTGAACAGCGGCCGATTTTTGGATCCTCCGGAAAATAGCGTGATGCACGACAGAGGTAATGAGGAAAACATATTCGATCGTTTGGATTATCAGATCTCGAGTGCAGACTCGATTCACTTGAATGGCCTATACACGCGATCCTGGTTTCAGACGCCGAACTCTTTCGACGCACAATTTGCCTCCCCTTGGTTTGGTGTAGTCGTTCCGGATGCGGGCATTGGTCCCAATGGCGTGCCTGTTGGCCCGCAGGATCAGCGCTCGAAGATCGGTACCTTTAACCTCGCGCCGAGCTGGACACGCCTGATCAGCTCCAATACAGTTTTCACATTCGGAGCCTTTGTTCGTCGTGATGCTTACAACTACTATCCTAGCGACAATCCCTTCGCCGACCTCGGACCGTTCAGCCTTCAGAGGGAGACCGTCGCCCAGGATCGCACCCTAACAAATGCGGGCGTTCATTCGGAAGTATCGTACGTGCATGGCATTCACAATGTGAAAGCAGGAATCCTCTACGAGCAGACGTTTCTCACGGAGAACGACAGCCTGGGCATCGTCGATCCGACGTTCAACGCACCGTGCCTCGGTCCCAATACGAATCCTTTAACCGACGCGTTTTATCCTTTCGCGCCGGTGCAAGGGTTCACAAGTCTCAGCCAGTGTGCAGGAGCGGGACTCCAGCAGAATGTGGCATCCAATCCCAATGCCCCCGGCAACCCGGCCAATGGTTTTTTAAGCTCGTCCCTGTACCCTCTGTTCAACTCAGCTTTGCTTCCATTCGACCTGACGCGCGGAGGATTTCTATTCAACACCGCTACATCCTTTCCTCTGCACACAGACGTCAAGGAGCTGGCGATTTACGTCCAGGACACCATCACTTGGAAAAACTGGTCGTTCAATTTGGGTATCCGCGGCGACAAGTACAACGGTTTGACCACCGCTGGACAAGCAGAGCCCCGCCTGGGCCTTGCTTACAACATCAAACCGACCAGCACCGTTCTCCGCATTTCCTATGCGCGAACTCTCGAAACTCCCTTTAACGAAAATCTGGTGCTTTCCAGCATCGGATGCCAGTCGCGAATCCTGAATCCCCTGTTGCTGTGTTCTTCGAACTCGCTAACGTCATTAGCTCCCGGGTTTCGCAATGAATTCCATGCTGGCTTGCAACAAGCCTTCGGCAAGTATTTTGTGCTCGACGGCGAATACATCTGGAAGTATACGCACAACGCCTATGACTTTAGCGTCCTTGGCAACACTCCCATCACGTTTCCGATTGAATGGCACAATTCGAAGATCCCTGGATTCGCGATCCGCGGGTCAGTTCCGAATTATCACGGGTTAACGGCTTTCATTGTGATGTCTAGCGTGGCCGCACGGTTCTTCACTCCGCAGGTCTCCGGAGCCGGAGCGAATCCCTCCGCGCCTACAGGTGTTTTTCGCATCGACCACGACGAGCATTACAACGAAACCACACATCTGCAGTATCAGGTCCCTTGGAAGAAGCTTCCTTGGATCAGCTTCAACTGGCGGTATGACAGCGGCCTCGTAGCCGGCGCGACTCCCTGCTTCGGAGTTCTGTCGTCTAACGATTGCCCCGGCTCCATCCTCCTCGGAGGCGTGCCGAACGTAAGTTTGGTTGCGTCCAACGTGGGGAGCGTGCCTCTTTCCGCAGATCAGGAATTCGAGGCCGGCTTCACTTGTAACGGCATGCACGCCACACCGCCCAGCGCGGCAAACCCAACTGGCACACCCTTAAGTTCTAATGGCACAGTCGGCGTTTGCCCCGCTTCATCCTTTGGTTCGTCGCTCATAAAGGTTCCTGCGCCGAACAAAGAAAACGACGACCTCAATCCGCCGCGTATCCAACAGCGCAATTTGTTTGATCTCGCTGTGGGCCACGACAACATCTTCCACGGGGATCGTTACAAGTGGAGTGCTCGCGTGGAAGTGATCAATCTGACCAACAACTACGCTCTGTACAACTTTCTCTCAACGTTCAGCGGCACACACTATGTTACGCCGCGAGCCATTACCGGCACCGTCGGTTTCCACTTCTAAGGGGTGGCCGTATGAGACTGCGCGGGACTGATTCTGCCAATCGGTCCCGCGCTCTATGCTCATCTCTTATCCGAGCCATTTTGGTCGCCTTTAGCCTGCCGACACGATACCCTTCCTTGACGCCCATCTATTGCTTTTGTTAGGCTGCCTCACTACTCTCTGCATTGCGGGCGCGGTGCTCGCGCGATGCCAGAGTTTTAAGCATTCCCTTCCCCCTGGGAGAGTAATGGAAACATCTTCCGCTCTTTTTGAGCTCGCGAGCGTGTCGCTGGCGTGTCGCGATCAAGACACATTGCTCAAGACTTTTGCCGCTCGAGTGGGTACCACACTCGGGGCGCGCGCCGTGCTCGTTTGGATCGCGAATCAAACGGGAGAAGAGTTGCTATGCCGCATGCGCTGGACCGAACCCGGCGAAAGATTGCATCCCACGGAACTGCCCGTCAGCGGTGGAACGCTCGCAATTTTGTACCAATCGGCGGCAACTCGACGTTTGCCGGCTCGTGAAATTTCAGTCGAAGATCTCGAGCACCTCGATGAATTTAGCCGTACGCGCGTGAAATCGGCGCTTTATGCTTCCTTGCCCGGAGCCCTAAGACCGGTAGGCGTAGTAGAAGTTCTGAATAAGCGCGCCGGAGAGTTCACCGCTGAAGACGCACATTTTCTGGAAGAGGCCTGCCGCCTGGCTGGCGGTGCCTTAACTAATTTAGATGCTATTGAAGCCGAGCGCCACGCACAGCTCTCCACCCTCGAACGCCTCACCGCTCTTTACGATTTGGGCCGCACATTTACATCGACCCTGGAACTGGAAGAACTTCTGCCGATCGTCGCTGGTAAGATCCGCGACATCCTAGGGGCCGGCGCTTGCAACCTATGGCTGGCCTCCCCGGACGGACAACAACTCACCCTTGCAAAACAAATTGGGGAAGATCCCACCATTGAAGAGGACGCTACCGCGTCTTTGAATGAAGGCCTTCTCGCCGACATCGCACAACAGGCCAATCCCAAACTGCTCGAGGATCCCAGTGAGGAACCTGCGCTCGCCGAGCGCATTAAAACAGGAGGCGATTTCGAGATTCAGTCCTGGATGGGTGCGCCGCTTCGCAAGGACGACGAAGTTCTCGGCGTCGTTGAAATAATCAACAAGTCCGACGGCACTCTGTTCAACGAAGATGATTTGTTTTTCCTTTCCAGCATCAGCGAACAAGCGGCAGTAGCGCTGCATAACGCCAACCTGCTCGAATCCGAGCGTAAGGTGCACGCTCTCGATGCCCTTTTGAAGATTTCACAGGAAATTACCTCCACTCTGGATCTCGATCACGTGTTGACCACCGTGGTCGCGCAGTCCTCTAACGTAGTTCCCTTTGAAAGCTGTGTGATTGGATTCTACGACCGCAGACGCTTCGTCCTGGGTGCCGTGTCAGGTGAAACCGAAGTCCCCAAGACCCGGGAAATGAGCGACCTGCGCGAGCGTATGGAGTGGGTAGCCGAGCAGGAAAACCCCGTTTCAGCAAATCTGCATGAAGATGGCTGGCAAGTTGACCCCGATGAAACGAAGGCACAGGTCGTTTCGTTTCTCGAAGAGCATGGGCATCAGGGTTTCTATGGTCTGCCATTACGCGACGACCAGGGAACGCTCGGCGCGATGATTCTTTTAAGCAAGGAGCCCGATTTTCTTTCAGAAGGCAATTTAGAGACGCTTGCCATCCTCGCTAGCCAGACCACTGTAGCGATTCGCAACGCACAGCTATATCAACAAGTGCCGCTGGCGAACATCTTGCAGCCCTTCGCGCAGAGAAAGAAAAAATTGATCGCGGCTATGCCCAGAAGCCGGATAGTGCAATATGCCCAACGCGCCGGCATTGTGGCAGCCCTTCTGATATTTATTCCTTGGCCCATGCGCGTGGGGACCGACGCGACCGTGGTCCCAGCCGACCGGCGCGTGGTGAGCGCAATGGAAGGCGGCACGGTAAAACAGGTTTTCGTACGCGAGGGCGACGCGGTAAAGCCTGGCCAGGTCCTGGCGCAACTCGACGACAGCGAGGATCGCGTGAAATTGGCGGAAGCGGAGGCTGCCTTGTCTCAGGCGCGCCGCGAATTGGCCGAAGCCGAATTTCGAAATGATCCCTCCGCTGCGGGGCAAGCGCAAATTCGCAACGAACTGTATTCCGCGGAAGTCGCGCTGGAGCAGCAACGTGTAAACGAAGCGCGATTGATCTCACCGATCAGCGGTATGGTGGTGACGCCGAAAGTGGAAGAAAAAACCGGAACCATGTTAAAGGCCGGCGATCCCTTTTCCGAGATCGTCGCCCAAGACCACATGGCTGCGGAAATGAGCGTTCCGGAGACAGACCTGGCCCTCGTGCGGCCGGGACAAAACATAGCCCTGAAGTTGAATGCTTTCCCAACAATAACTTTCAAAGGAAACGTGGAACGGGTCGGCGCTCAAACGCACACGGACTCCGGCGACCAGTATTTTCTGGTGCGTGCTATATTCGAAAATACTGGAGGAAATGCGCGTGACGGAATGGTCGGAAGGGCGAGAATTCAGTCACAGGGGGGATGGTTCGGTAGTGGATGGTACCCCATAGGCTACGCCATTTTGCGCTCGCCATTCCGATGGATTTGGCAAAAGGTATGGGCCGTGTTGCCGTAACAAAGAGGAAATAGCCCTTATGAGACGCGTTTTGCTCGTCTTGATCGCAATGATTGTTCTTGGCGGAAATGGTTGCGACAAATCTTCAGTTGCCTCGAACGCCAAGGTTGCGCCGGAAACGCCGGCAAACTCAGCTCCTTCCCAGCTGCCCGCAAATACGGGAGCTCCGAGACCTTCAGAACCTGGTGACATCCTAAGCATCCTCACAGTGGAACATCAGGTAGATCTCTCATCGCAACGCGATGGCGTCGTAATTTCTGTGCTGAAAGACGAGGGCAGCGTTGTAAACACGGGCGACATACTGGGCCACCTGGATGACCGAAGTTTGCAACAGGAACTCATCAAAGCCCGCGACGATCTGAAGGTCACCGAAAACAACCTCCAATACAAAGCAGCCGAATTGAAAGCTAAAGGCGCCGCCTACCGCCGCCAGCAGCAATTGCGAGAAGCGGGATTATCAAGTCAGGCTGATCTTGAACAGGCCGAATTTGAAGCCAAAGGCGCCGAGTATGATATGCACGGATACGAAGCCCTGGTTGAAAGCGGCAAAGCGGAAATACATCGCCTCGAAATTGAAATCGATCAAACCGTTTTGCGTGCGCCGTTTTCAGGAGTCGTGGTACGCCGTTACATTCGTGAAGGCCAATCCATTGCAAAGGGTGATAAGTGTTTTCGCATTAGCCAACTTTCTCCGCTTCAAGTCCAATTTCAAGTCTCTGAATTGGCGGGACCCCGTCCGGCGGCTGGCGCGCCCGTGAGCTTGGTCCTTTTGGATGGGTCGAATCGTCCGCTGAATGCGAAGGTCGTTAAGGTCAGTCCGACAGTGGACCCTTCCAGCGATAGTTACAATGTGGTGGCTCAACTTACCGGCCCTGGACTCGAGAATCTGCGCCCCGGAATGGCCGTAAGAGTTGGTTGGCCCGGAACTTCCCAATCGAAGCCTTAGAGGATTTTGCAGATGCGTTTCGGCCCTACCAGTCTTCAGGTTTCCAGCGTTCTCGCAAAAGGACTCAAGCGCCCCAAACTCCGCACCGACATGCGTATCAGCGAACAGACAGTAGCCGGTGAGGTCAGCTACGTAATCAAGAACCGCGAGACTAATTCCTATAACCGCTACGGCAGCACTGAATATCAACTGCTGTCCCTGTGCGACGGAACGCGCACGGCTGCCGAGATCGCTCAGGCCATGTGCGAGAAGGACCCCGAATCGCAGATGACCGAAGCTGACGTGTTGGAATTTCTCGACTCGGTGGAAGCCGACATGTGGGAACGATCCGTGGGGGAAAAGAACCTTGCTGTTCTCGAGCGCATCCGCGATGAGCGGAAAGGGCGGCTCGACCAATCGAATGTTCTCTACATGAGCTTTAAAGCCTGGGATCCTAACAATACCCTCGCGAAAATGGATCACTATCTTAGCTGGATGTATACCAAAGGTTTTGTCACCTTCTCTTTAGTCCTATTTGTCGTGGCCATTTATTTGCTTGCCGGTGATTGGAGCCGCGTGGAGCAGGACACTTCGGCCTTATATAATTTTGCGAATAAAAGCGCTTACGACCTCTGGGTCTTTTGGATCCTGCTGCTCGGCTTGGGAGGCATACACGAATTTGGGCACGGACTCACTTGTAAACACTTTGGCGGTGACGTGCATCAAATGGGCTTTCTGCTTATTTATTTCACTCCCGCGTTTTACACCGATACTACCGACATCCTTCTGTTCCAGTCCGGGGCTCCGCGCCAATGGGTCATCTTCGCTGGCATTTGGATTGAGTTGGTGATCTGCGGCGTGGCTGCGCTGATTTGGCATTTCACGGCGCCCGGTTCGTTGGTGAATGACTTCTTTTACAAAATGATGCTCCTGAGCGGCCTTCAGGGCGCGCTTTTGAACTTGAATCCGTTAGTCAAGGCCGACGGCTACTATGCGTTGTCGCAGTTTCTCAACATCGATAACCTGCGCGAAGAGTCCTTCGCCTTTCTCCGGTCCTGGGTTCAAAAATATATCTTTCGGCATGACATGGACTTGCCACCGACCAGCAAGCGTCAGCGCCGTATTTTCTTCCTCTTCGGAGTTGCAGCCATCTTCTACAGCGCGTCCCTTCTGATTCTTGTGGTTTCATTTGTCAAGAACATCCTGGTGAGCAAAATGGGTGATGCCTGGGGATATTTCGTAACCCTCTGCATCGTCTATTTTTTCACCAGGAAAAGTCTGCGGAAGGCTTTGCCGGCGGCCCGCACTTGGATACGCGACAAGAGGGAGAAATATATGGCCTGGAGGATGACACGCGCACAACAAGCTTGGGCGCTTGGATTGATTCTGCTGTTTCTGTTGCCGCCGTTTTCATCAAAAGTCACTACCGAGTTGGTGTTGGAGCCCGGAAAGGATGCGCGGGTTCGAGCGCTGGTGGACGGCAGAGTTCAAAAAGTGTTCGTGCGCGAAGGCGATTCGGTAAAAGCGGGTCAATTATTGGGTGTCTTGGAGAATCCCGTAATGCATTCGGATCTCCTGGCCCTCGAACGGCAGTTGGCGCTTGCGAGCAGTGACCTCCGCAACAATCAGGATCGCTCAGAGTCTGAGCAGGCGGCGCAAGCCGTCCGCAACCGCAGGCGTCTCCAGCAAGAGTTATCCATAGGACAGAAAAAAGCCCAGGGACTTCAAATTCGAGCTCCCATCGACGGCACTGTGGTCACACCTGATGTGGACCAGGAAACTGGCCAATATCTCTCGGCCGGCGACGAATTTGTCCAAGTCGTCGATCGAAGTTTCATGAAAGCTCGCATTCTCGTTCAGGACCGCGATCTTCAGGACGTTCAGGTCGGCGCACCGGCGGAAGTGAAGGTGCTGCCGTTTCCCTACCATACATACACGGGTCACATCGATAAGATACTTCCGGCTGCGGCATTGGACCATCCGGTCTCCCAAACAGAAAAACTTCAACGTCTAGGCCAGGACTTGGCCAATTACGTCGCCGTTGACATGGAAATTCCAAACCCTGATGGTTCCCTGCTGGAGGGTATGACCGGAAAAGCTAAGATTTCCGGGCCCAGGCATTCGTTAGCGTGGCAGACCGCCCAGGCCACTTGGCGCTGGGTTCGTTCGCAATTCTGGTAGAAACCCGCTGCCCTCGAGCCGTCAGAAATTCCATTTGCCAAGAGAAAAGGCTGCCGTGGTTAGCGCGGCAGAAGCCGAAATATTACGTCCGCAGATAGCCTCAATTCAAAATATATTTGAATGTGCGGCGGCAGCGACGAGCGCCGCAGCGGCAAGGAATGCGGTGAAGTTTGACCGGGTAAGCGTAATCCACCGTCAATTCTTCGCCTGCCCATATCTTCCGGCGGCTGAAGAAAAGCAGGCGATTGCGAACACACCGCCAGAACAGATTCGGATCGCACGAGTGGTTGATAAACTGAGCGCCGCTTCCACCCGAGCTGCCGTCCAGAAACCACTGCGCATTCATATTAGCGATGTAAACGTCTTCGGGGGCTTGTATGTGCCAGACTTGCTCATAACTGAGGCGCTTGCCGGTGTATTCGATAACGCGTCGGCCTCGCGGGATGTCCTCAAGCGCAAACACTCCATACCGATGAAGGGACGAACGCCCTATTCGAAGATCAAAATACGCCTTCTTCGGGTTAATCCGGTGCGTCTTCGGAATCCGCGCTTTCATTTCACATCCCAAGCACCAACGGACGGCAGGGAGCCGCTAGCCGCTCATTTGCCTTTTTTCTTAGCCAGATACATCGTCCGCAGCCCGTCGCGTACTTTTTTCGGACTCGGCGCGGAAATAGAGTCAGTGAAGTCGAAGACACGCAGGAGCTGGAACCCCGCCCGTCCCAGGTCACGAACGATCTCTTGGTGAGGCCAGTAAATTTCTTCGATTCGTTCGCCGCGCCGTTTCCAGACTCCCCCGGCTTCGCGGAGGAAGATGGTAACTTCTACCCAACCTTTGTCGATGCTTCGATCAAAACCGCCGCGGTGGACCGCGAAGAGTTCCCTTCCGTGGTCAGTACGCACACCATCCCAGATATTTGTCTCGGTCCAAATATCTTCGTACAGCTTTCGCTGGTGAAGATCAAAATAGAAGTGGCCGCCGGGCCTCAACGCGCGCGAGACCGCGCGAAACGTTTTCACCAGATCGGCTCTACGCGGCAAATGGTTGATGACCCCCCATTCAGATGTAACTAGGTCAACTTGGACGGGTAGACGGAACGTGCGCATGTCAGCTCGGCGAACCCACATGTCGAGCCTCTCCGCGTGAGCTCTTTCGCGCGTGACCCGGCACATCTCGCGGGAGAAATCCAAAGCGAAGACCCGCAGGCCGCGCCGCGCGAATTCAATCGCTGTTACGCCCGTACCGCATCCGAGCTCGCATACTTGCCGCGCGCTCGAGAGGATCGGCGCCAGCATCCGGTGGCGGGCGGCACTCCACCCGGGCCAATCCGTGTTCACCCCATAGAGAGTATCGTAGACCTCCCCCACTGCCTCGTACGATGATGATCCGCGCGCTACTCTACGTTTGGTTCGCAGGTGGGGCAATCGCTCTCCAGCAGGTTCTCGAGTCACAACTTTTATCTTGGCATGTGCAGCAACAGCAGTGTACACCGGCGTTCTCGTTGGTAACCGCCATTCCAGGACTCACGCCACCAATCGGCATAGGGGGAGCGGTCGCCCGCTCGCCCCTGCCACAGTCGGGCTGTTCGCCACACGCCAGAGACCGTGCGGACTACGCGCCGTTTGTGCAGCGAGTTCCTTGCCAACCCCGCGTTGTCGTAACCCCCCGTACCGTTGCTGGCCGTGCTTCCATTGCTTCCAGATCATGGAACGCAGACGATGGCGTATCCATTGATCTAGTTGCTGCAGCAGTGCGGGTGTCTGACAGAAGCCAAAGTAGCAGCCCCTAAAGTAGGCCGTCAGTTCCTTCAGCACTTGTTCCAGACTGATGCCTCGCGTCCGTCGCGTCCGTTCCCGGATTTTCTGCTTACAGCGCAATAGGACCTTCGCGCGATGCGCCGTTTCGGTTCCTTGTTGTTGCTGAAGCCGAACCCCAAGAACCGCTTGTCGCGCCCTGCTGTCGGAGCCTTCATCGCCTTCGCGACTAATACGCCTGCTGCTGACTTCTGCCGCACGATCAGAGTGAATCGCTCCACCCTCAGTCACGATTCCGTGACATACGGCAGATCTCCCGAGGTACGTTCGATCGCCTTCTACGCACAACCGCCGGATTTGCCACCGGTGCCTTTGATGGATGTGGGCTTCGCGATCACCTGCTCGCTCGCCGGCACCGTAGGCCTCCAATCCAGTTCTTGTCCATCGGCTCGCGTATTTGCTCCACGCTTCTTTCAGACTTCGCCTCGCGGCTCAGCCCTTACGCTTCGCTATCACTTCACTTCCATCAGGCTGTGAAGAGGACTTTCACCTCCAAGCTATCGAACATGCTCGGCAATCGGCATAGGGGAAGTGGTCGCCCACTCTCCCCTGCCACACGACCGGACATGCGGGTCCGCATCCGGCGGTTCGGCGGGTTGAGCTAGCCATGAACAGTGAGCTCGGGAAGCCCGAGCGAGACGAAGTAAGCGTTGGAGAGAGCGATGTTCAGCGCTGGAGTCTTGGCAAGGTGCCACGGTCCATCGGAGCTTCCCGCTGTTTTCGCGGCTTCCTGTGCAGCGACGCCGCGCTTGCGGAGCTCTCGATTTCGTGTGGTTCCCCGTTGCCATTGCTTCCAGACCATCGACCGAAGTCGGCGTCGGATCC
The DNA here is from genome assembly GCA_963714785.1 of uncultured Acidobacteriota bacterium. Taxonomy (GTDB): domain Bacteria; phylum Acidobacteriota; class Terriglobia; order Acidiferrales; family UBA7541; genus Palsa-295. The sequence goes on along the minus strand of CAVQQE010000005.1, from coordinate 447,598 downwards.
ATTGCTCCAGCTTGGCTAACACGTCCGGTGTTTCGCATCGTCCGAAGTAGCCGATCCATCCGCGGAGATATTCCGCTAAGTCATGGACCATTCGGACGAGGCTTATGCCCCGGGTCCGCCCCGTAAGTTCCCGGACTCGCTCCTTGAATCGTGCCACCGCTTTCGGCGCCAAGCGCCTCTTCGGTTGCTTGTGATTCGTGAAGCTGAACCCCAGGAATTTCCGTTCCCATGGTCGTGCCACCGCGCTCTTCTCGCTGTTCACGCGAAGCTTGAGCTTAGCCGTGAGGAGTCGCGTCACGCTTCTCATCACTCGTTCGCCGGCTCGCCGACTGCGGACGTAAATGTTGCAATCATCCGCATACCGTGTGAACCGATGTCCGCGCCGCTCCAGCTCCTGATCCAGTTCGTTGAGTACGATATTCGATAGCACGGGCGAAAGAGGACCACCTTGCGGTGTTCCTTCTTTGGCCGGACTCACCAGCCCGTTCTCCATTACTCCGGCTCGCAAGAACGCACGAATCAGTCTCAGCAATCGCTTATCGCTGACCCTTTCGGCAATCTTTGCGAGCAATCGGTCGTGGTTGACCCGATCGAAAAATTTCTCGAGATCCAGGTCCACCACCCAGCGGTAGCCTTCAGCTTGATATTGCTGCGCCTGCTCCACCGCCTGATGCGCCGATCGCTTGGGCCGAAACCCATAGCTGTGTTCGGAGAACGTTCCATCCCAGCTCCTCTGCAGCGCCTGCACCGCTTGCTGGATGAATCGATCCAGCACCGTCGGAATGCCCAGCTTGCGCATCCCGCCGTCCGGCTTCGGGATTTCCACCCGTTTCACCGGTTGTGGTGTGTAGGTTCCGTTGAGGAGTTGTTCCCGGATGGCTGGCCAGTGCTCTTTCAGGTGTCCAGTTAATTCCTCGACGGTCATCCCGTCGATGCCTGGACTGCCTTGGTTGGCCTTCACTCGTCGTAGCGCCTGCTTGCAGTTTTCCCGCTCGCAGACTTCTTCCATCCACTGCTCGGTAGCCGGACTTTCTGCCTTGCGCTTCGCCAACTCCGATTCGGTCCCTCCCACGAAGGCCCTCGGGGCTGCACCCCTACTCTCCTCCGGGAAGGCCAGACGGTACTGGTTTTTCTGCCGCTTGTCGGTTGTTGAGTCGCGCCGCTTACTCATCGCTCCCTTTATCCCCTTGCGGGGACCGTTCAGGCCTTCACTGCTTGCGCAGCTACTACGCCTTCTGCTGACTTCTGCCACCGGATCAGAAACGATCTCTCGCTCCTCAGTCTCGAATTCGAGACCGGTAGCAGATCTCCCGAGGTAAGTTCGACCGCCTTCGACGCGCAACCGCTGGATTTACATTCAGTGCCCTTGATGGATTGGGGCTTCGCTGCCAGTGGCCAGCTCGCCCGAACACTGCCTGCCTCACATCCAGTTCTTGTTCATCGGCTCGCGTCTTTGCTCCGCGCTTCTTTCAGGCCCCGCCTCGCGGCGGGTGTTATTTCACCCTTGCGCTTCGCTATCACTTCACCTCCATCTGGTTGTGAAGAGGACTTGCACCTCCAAGCTGTCGATCATGCTCGGCACACCACAGAAAAAAGGGCTGCCGTTCCTGGGACGGCAGCCCTTTGGTACTGCAACTGCTAACTGTCGGCCGACGAGACGCCAGCCGTCACAGATTGAAGAAAATTACGGCTTGAACTTGTTGAGTGGCTTAACGGCTCCGAGCTTGGTTGCCTTTTTCGCTTTCTTTGCCATGGTTTTGAATCTCCTTGAAGTTTTCTTTGACTGCTTCCTACACAGCTACTAGTGCAATCAGCGCGCCAAACTCCGAATAGGAGCTCTGGACAACTGAACCTGATTTAAAAGCACTTATCGGCGACGGAAAACAGGATTTGAAAAAGCCTGAAGTGCAATGTGTTTAATTTTTTGCGATCGGGTTGAATAATTCAATAGGGCGGCCCAAGTCTCAACTATCTCCACGAACGACCGCCGAGTGCGTCGATGAGGTTTTCCGAGAAACTAAGAGTGCCACTGCAAAAAAAAACTGCCAGCTTTTCGCTGGCAGCTCGCTTATTCCGTAATGGATTACGCCTCGGGTGCGTGCGACTGGAACCGCACCAACAAGCCGAAACGCCCAATTGGCCTAATTCCAGGCTGTTCTGTTAAGGGGCTTCGTTTCTTCCAACTTCTTCGGCTTCTTCAAGGGTTTCTTTGCCATACATTGTCTCCGTGGACTGGCCCAATTGCCAACCTATTTTACCTTAACACGATGAGCGTCTTCGTCTGTTCCAGCTTCTTTGGTTTCTGCAATGTTTTCTTGGCCATGTCGGTTCCTCCGTTTGCTCGCCTGCACTAGGCTAATTCCACAGTGCAAAATTGATTCCAATGTGAAAAGGAAATTGACCCGAGTCTAACATACGCATTCCAAAAGCTTTAGGATATCGGGACCCTCACTCCTAAGCGGACGAATCGACGAGATCTGTTGAAATTGTCACCGACGCGGTTAAAAAATCAACCTGATAGCTACAAATTGTATTTACGGCACAGGTAGTTTAGTCGGTTCCGGTCCACTCCCAGCAATCGCGCCGCCTCCGCCTTCACCTGTTTAGTCTGCTCCAGAGCTTCCTGCAGCCATCGTCGCTCAAACGCCTCAAGTTCCTTATCCAAATTGATCCCGCCCGGCGGTAACCGAAAGCGGTTACGCGAATCGCGCCCCGAGGCCTGTACAATTTCGCTGGGAAGATCTTTCAGCGAGATCACTTCGCCGTCGGTCATGATGACCAGCCGTTGAATCGCGTTCTGGAGTTCACGAACGTTGCCAGGCCATGGATAGCGCTTCAGCGCCAGCATTGCATCATCGGCAATACGCTTCAGAGGGAAGCCGTTGGCAGCGCAATAGACGCTGACGAAGTAATCCGTGAGCACCGGTATATCTTCCACTCGTTCGCGTAACGAAGGCACGAAAATGGGCACTACGTGAATGCGGTAATAGAGATCTTCGCGAAAGCGCTCCTCCCGGACCATTTCCTCCAAATCTTCATTCGTCGCGCTAATAAGGCGAAAATCCACCTTAATGGATTTTTTCCCACCCAATCGGGTGAACGAGCGGTCCTCTAGCACGCGCAAGAGCTTGCTTTGGAGCGCAGGCGTTAGTGTTGCAATTTCATCAAGGAAAAGCGTGCCTTGGTGGGCTGTTTCAACCCGACCTTCTTTCGCTGCGACCGCCCCCGTAAAGGCGCCTTTTTCATACCCGAAAAGCTCCGCCTCCATCAAACCCTCAGGAAGCGCAGCGCAGTTCACGCTGACGAATGCCCGGTTGCGCCGAGGGCTTTGCTCGTGAAGCGCCCTGGCAACCAATTCTTTGCCCACTCCACTTTCTCCACGGATGATGACATTGGTCGTTGCGCGGGCCATCCGCTTGATAGAGTCGAACACGTGGCTCATGGCGTCGGTCGAACCGATCAGATCCCCATGCGTGCTTTTGCGGCTTATCTCCTGACGGAGAATGCGGTTCTCGCGTTGAATGTGTAATTTTTCAACGGCGCGCTCAAGAAGATGCCGTAGGACGTCTGTGTCGATAGGTTTGATGAAATAGTCGTAGGAGCCCGCGTCAATCACTTTCAGTGCGGTGGCCTTCGTTTCGTCAGAACTGAGGACTATTACAAGGGTGTCGATTTCGCTTCCCACCAGGCGGCCAAGCAGCTCGGTGCATTCGCGAACTCCTCCGTCACCGAGCGGAAGGCCTAGCAGAAGAACATCCAGTTCAGATCCTTGGAGTAGCCTGTAGGCTGCTTCTAAATCTTGGCCTTCGAACACTTCGAACTGGGATCGCAGTGCGGATGCAATCTTCGAGCGCAGGCTGTGGTCGTCGTCTACTATCGCAACTTTGGGCTTTGTTACAACTGGGGTGATGGTGGTCTCCGGCGGGCAGCTAACACAAATGACCAAGCCCGCGTGGTGCCGATTCTAGGGGCCAAGAACGGGACTGTCAACGAAATCGGTCCGCCAAACTTGAACTTCTGGCTGATCCTAAGTCCGCGAAAATTCACTGTGAGGCCTTCCGCGGCGGCAGGTATTTTTTGTCAACCTTGGCGATCACTACGTAATTCGGGTCCACCATTTCGGCCAGATGAATCGTCGCCACCTTCGAGAGCAGTTCGTACGCGTCAAGCTCCGAGAGTCCGTAATCCTGATGAATCCACTCGATCAGTTGTGTAAACGCGATGCGCAGACAATCGTCGAGCGGGCGATAGATGCCCACGGCCATCATCTCGTCTTGATTCTCAAAACGCGGCCATTCGATTCGCTGTCCCTTGATGACCCGCACGCGCAAATGGACCCGCAACGGCACCTCGATGGCAGTGCCGGCGATTTCGCCGTCGCCCATGCCCGCATGCCCGTCACCCATGTACAGAAGTGCGCCCGGCACGTTCACAGGCAGGTAGAGAGTGTTCCCCACGCTGGATTCCGAAGCGTCCATGTTGCCGCCAAACTCAGCAGGAACAACCGAACTGCGGGCCTCTCCATTTGCTGGCGCGACGCCAATACATCCCAGAAACGGATGTAGGGGGATTTTCACCGAGAAATTAGAATCGTGCGCTTGAAAAGTTGCCGTGTTGTCGCTGGAATGGATGGGATAGAGCCATATGCGCTCGGGCAGAGCGGCCTGGATCATTGGCGTGTAATCCGTGGAGTTCAGAGCGCCAAAACCAGGAGCGAATGCACCAACTCCTTGAGAGGAGTTCACTTCCAGACTTAGAAATTCTATTGCAATCGTATCGCCCGGTTCCGCGCCCTCAATAAAAAAGGGACCGGTTAGCGGGTTGTCTCCCTTCACCAGCGCCAGCGTGTCGCTCGGTTTCTGAATGGCATCGCCGAACGCATCCAGCGTGTTTGTTTCCAGAATGTCATCCGCACCCAGCCGCGCCACCGAAGGCGCCACTCCGTACACATACTTCACCGTCTCAAGGGTCGCGTGGTATTTCACAACAACCGGAACTTGTTTCTGAGCTTCGACCCTTAGAGCGCAAAACAAAACGCTGAAGAAAATAACAAGCAGAAGTACTTTCATCAAACGATCCTCCTACTGCTGAACCGCGCGCGACATGAAAGGTGACACTCGAACACCCGAACTCTCGCAATGGATTCGCGGATTCGTTAGCTTGTACCTTATGTCCTACGGCGACGACAAGCTTTCCTTCAAATTCGATTCCTTTCCACTTGGATTTTTGGAACTGTAAGGCCCTGAAAAGTGAATCATCCTAGGTATGGAATTGCGGCCCGGAAAAGTTTGGTTAGATATCCAACCCGTTTTTGATTTCTCTATGGTCTGGCCGACTCCATAACCTGAACGGCCGGACACACCGATTCGGTGCTCGTGGAGTCGGCCGGGACCGCCAGTTCGTGAAACAATGTCGGAAGTCCACGGTGTCGAATCGAGTGGCGACTCCTGTCCAAGGGTGGCCATAGGAAACTTTTTCGGTGGATAAAAGGGCCAAGTGCTGCGGACGAAACTGATGAGATCACCGGCTCGAGCGAAATCGAGTCGTTTGCAGGAATATGGGCTCTCGCTTCTTTTCCTATTTTGGTTGCTAATCGGGTCTCCGAGTCCAGCAGCGCAAGAGCCCGCCGTTTCGACGTCAACAGTATCTGGAATCGTTCGGACTACTGAAGGTACCCCCATCCCCGGTGCTACAGTGCGTTTGATCAACACCGATACGAACAAAGTTTGGCTTAGCTGGACTGACGAATCCGGCAAATTTGAATTCCCCCAAATTGCAGCGGGACGTTACCGAATCGAGGGAAGCCAGCTCGGCTTCGCGCAAGCATCCTTGGTAGTCGAGGTCCCCCTAGTTCCGCCCGGACCAGTTCCAGTGGTCTTGCGTGTTGCGACTCTGGCTGAATTGTCCGCAGCGCCCGCTACTCCTTCGAATAAGCCCCATGCTCCCAGCAACAGAAGTAACGCCCAGAACCCATCTGCGAACTCTGCGAACGCGCCCAGCCAAAGAGGAGCACGAGGGCAATTGCCGGCGGGAGCAGCTAACGCGGTTCGCGAGGGCTTGGCCGGCGGTTTCGAAGAGACTGAACTCACAGGTGAAGGCACGAACGTACCAGGCGCAGAAACGAACGGCGCTGCGAACGCGGAACCGCAGGCGGGAGTTTCACTCCCGGCCGCTGCCAATTCGAACGCGACTTCTGACTCATTCTTGCTGCAAGGAACCGTGGGTCAGAGCCTTACATCTAACGGACCGGGAGGTTTCGGCGGCCCAGGGGGTATCGTGCCTGGCACTCCCGGCGACCAGGGAGGACCCGGAGGTCGTGGCGGACGCGGAGCCGGACAACTGTTTGGTCAAGGTGGTCCCGGAGGACCAGGAGGCGGCCCGGGAGGCGGAGGCGGTGGTCCGGGAGGAATGTTCGGCGGACGCGGAAGATCAAACCACCAAACCGTAAATCGCGTGCGATTTAGTTTTTATGATCGCTACGAAAATTCCGCGTTGGATGCCAAGCCCTATTCACTCACAGGGAATCAGGTGCCCAAGCCCAGCCATTATGACGAACGCTTCGGCGGCAACCTCGGCGGACCGTTAAAGATTCCTCACATTTACAACGGCAGCGACCGCACATATTTTTTCATCAACTACCAGCATGAAATCCAATCCAGCGCGCTGGACACTTATTCCACCGTTCCCACCGCAGCCGAACGTAGCGGAGATTTCTGCGGTCTCGGGGTCACCATCTATAATCCGCTTTCAAACTTCACCGGACCACGCACTCCACTCGGTAATGGCTGTCAAATCCCTGCGATCAATTCCGCCGCAGCAGGACTCCTCGCTTTTTATCCTATGCCGAATCTGCCGGGAACGGTGCAGAACTATCTGCTCCAAACCACTGTGCCGATTAACAACGACATTTTGAATCTCCACGTGCTTCACACCATCAATTCCAAGTTCAGTTTAAATGGCGCCTACAATTTGAATTCGCAGCGTCAGAATACGTTTGGCAATTTCCTGAGTACCGCTGGAACTCAATCCACACTGAGCCAGTCAGTCACTCTCGGACTTTCTCACAACTGGACTTCGCATTTGGTGGAAAGCACGCAATTGAATTGGAGCCGCAGTCGCGTTCAAATCCTAAGCGATAACTCTTTCAAGAATGACGTCGCTGCAGATCTGGGAATATCAGGCGTATCCAACGAACCCCTCACCTACGGTATCCCGGCGATCAATTTCAGCAGCGTTTCCGATTTGAACGATCCGCTCCCTTCTCTCGTTCGCAACCAGACGCTCCGATTTGGAGATAATTTGAGGTGGGTGCGCGGAAAACACACTATGACTTTCGGTGGCGAGGTTCGCCGCATCCAACTCAACACCGACGCCAATCCTCAGCCGCGTGGACTGTTCAATTTCACCGGCGTCATGACTTCGCAATTGACTGCGGCCGGCCAGCCCGTGCCGCCCAATCCTCAAACCGAGCCCTTCTACGAGCTCGCAGATTTTCTCCTGGGCCTTCCTTACAGCACCACGGTGCAATTTGGTCCGAATGCTTATCTGCGCAGTTGGGATTTTATTGCCTACGCGCAGGATGACTGGCGAGTGAACAAGCAACTCACTATCTTGTATGGCCTTCGCTACGAGGCGGTTACCCCGCCAGTGGATGAATACGACCGGATTGCTAACTTGGATCTGAATTCCACGGCCACGGCGGTGGATGTGGTCACGCCGGGTTCCATGGGAATGTTTGACGGCCGCTATCCACAAGCTCTGATCCACGGCGATTACGGCAACTGGGCACCTCGCATTGGATTCGCCTGGGTGCCACAAATGATCAAGCCGAAGACAGTTGTTCGGGGCGGTTTTTCGATTTTCTACAATGAAGGTATTTACAATACTCTGGCGCAGCAATATCTGGAATACGAACCTCCCTTCGCCACCTCGGAAAATCTCATCACATCTGGCGCGCAAGTTCTAACGCTTCAGAATGGCTTTCCCAATACCAGCACCATTTCCAACAAGGGCGGCGTAAATCCGTTCTACAAAAATGGATACGCAGACATTTGGACCTTAGGCACCGAAACATCATTCACTCAGAATTGGATTTTGGACCTCACTTATACCGGCACAAAAGGCACCAACTTGGATTTGCTTCGCGCACCGAATCGCGCTCCTTTGGGCACCAGCCCGCTGAACACACAAATTTCTTTGCGAATTCCCGACGCCAATAGCTTCTATTACGATCAATCCGGAGCGAATTCAATTTACAACGCACTCCAAGTGCGGTTGGTTCATCGCTTCACCCACGGTATTTCAATCCAAGGGTTCTACACCTTTTCAAAATCGCTCGATAACGCGAGTACCATCGGTGGAACCACACCGATCGTGGTCCAGCAGGATGGCAACTTCGCCGCAGAGCGCGGACTTTCATCATTCGACGTACGCCATCAGGCCCGCATGTTCTCGGTGTACGAGCTGCCATTTGGCGAACACCATCGCTATGGCAATCATGGCTGGGCGGAACACGTTCTTGGAAATTGGCGGCTGCAAAACATCATTACCTGGCAGACCGGAAATCCCTATACGGCTTATCTCGGCGGCACGGCATCAGATAACGGGACAGGAGCGAGTTTTTCCCTGCGCGCGGATCAAATCGGAAATCCAAACGTTAGCATTTGTGGCGGAGGGCCACTCACTTTTTTCAACACAGTCGCTTTCGCTACTCCGCCTCCCACGGAATATGGCAATGAACACCGCGGCTCCATCGAAGGCCCTTGCAAGTTCAATTGGAACGCTTCTCTCGCGAAATCTTTCCGGTTCGGTCCGCAAGAGCGCCATCACCTGGACGTTCGTTGGGAAGTTCAGAATCTTTCCAACACTGTGAGTTTTTCCGGGCTTGCCGCGCTGTTGGGCTCGTCAACATTCGGACGTGTTACTGGCGCGGGAACCATGCGAACCATGGATGTTATGATCCGGTATAACTTCTGATGAGACACTGCGCTCAAAAAATCGCGTTTCCCCTAGTTGCAGTGATCTTTTTAGCGAGTATCGCCTTAGCTCAATCTCAGCAGCAATCTTCCAATCCGCCCGCGCAACAACCTACAAACCAACCAGCGCCTATCGCCGTACCCATGCCTGCGTCGCCTCAGACTCCCAAACCCACAGTGCCTTCCGTGATCAGAGCCTCGTCCGATTTGGTGCGCATTGACGTCGAAGTGACAGACAAATCCGGCAAACCTATCAAGGGATTGCGTGCGGATCAATTTACCGTGACCGACGACGGCAAGCGGCAGGAGATTTCCAGTTTCTCTTACTCAGACATCGAGGGCATGGAGTCTGCGGCGGCGGCGGAAGACAAACCCATCGTCGTGCCAGTGGATAACGAAGGACCAAACGCGCCGTCGGCCGACGCGATTAGCGGTCAATTGCGCGATCGACGCCTGATTGTGCTTTTCTTCGATCTAACGTCCATGCAGTCGGACGACTTGATTCGCGCGCACGACGCGGCCGCGAAATTTGTGAAAGAGCAGATGACCAAAGCTGACGTCGTGGCAGTCGTCGCTTTTTCTTCGAAGCTTGTCGTGCTCGCGAATTTCACCAATGACCACGCAACGCTCGATAAAGCCATCGCGCGGTTAACCGCCACCAGCATTTCCGATCTTTCTAATCCGCTCTACGCAGCGGCGGAAAACGGCGAATACGACGTTCAGGAATATACCGGTGCGGCCTACACGCCGGATGAAACCGAATTTAACGTTTTTAATACCGACCAGAAGCTCGCTGCCGTTGAAGGCATGGCAAACGTTCTCAGCGCGTTCCCGGGAAGAAAAGCCCTGGTGGAATTCACCGGCGGCATCACGCAGACCGGCGAAGAAAATCGCACGCAGCTTCGAGCAGCTACCGATGCCGCGAATCGCGCCGACGTCTCGATCTATTCGATCGACTCGCGCGGATTGTTCGCCACGCCGCCCGGTGGTGACACCACCACGAATGCCGCCACCGGGACTTCCATGTTCACCGGTGCCTCTGTCTTTCATCAAACCGACCAGCGCGAAGACTCGCGCGATACTCTCGCCACTCTTTCCACCGACACGGGAGGAAAAGCGTTCTTCGATTTGGGAGATTTGAGCCAAGCGCTCCCCAAGATTCAGCAGGACAATACCGGCTACTACCTCATCGGCTATCGTCTGGGCGCCGATGTGAAGCGCGATGGTCGCTGGCGGACTATTCGCGTGAAGGTCAACGCGCCCGGCGCTCACGTGCGTTATCGCGAAGGTTATTATGCGCCGCGCGATTTTCAGCATCTTCAAAAAGAAGATCGCGACCAACAGCTTGCCGACGCTGTGAATTCCGACCATCCCGTCGTCGAGTTGCCGGTGGCAGTAGAGACGGCCATGTTCCGGCTGTCCGATCAGCAGACCTACGTTCCCATCGCCGCTAAGATTTCTGCCAGCGCGCTCGAGTGGGCTGAAAAGCATGGACACCGACAGGCCGAATTTGATTTTGCCGTCGAAGTTTGCGCACTCCCTTCCCGCCAAGTGATCGCTCAGTTACGCGACACTACCCAAGTGAACCTCGATCCCCAGCGTTTCCAGCAGATCAACCAAAAAAATCTGCTGTACCAAGGCGGCGTTGTCCTTGCACCCGGAAATTACCGCCTAAAATTTGTCGCTCGCGAAAATGAATCAGGAAAAATCGGCACGTTTGAACAGAATCTCTCCGTCCCAGCGGCCCAGCCGGGCAAGCTGGTGCTCAGCTCTTTGGTTCTTTCCAGTCAGCTCATTCCGGTGCAGAAATCGTCCGAAGTTCAAACGAAAGGCCAGGGATTGCGCGTCAAGCTGCCGAACTCACCGCTCGAGATGAATGGAGAAGCGATTGTCCCTAGCGTGACCCGCTTGTTCGCGCAAAATCAAACACTGTACGTTTTCTTCCAGGCTTACTATCCGGAGAAAAATGAAAACAAAGAAACGATTGACGGAAATTCTCTCCGCGCCGCATTAGTTTTTTTCCGCAATGGATTGCAGGTTAACGCCACTCCCTTGCTCGCGCCTTCGGAAGTGGATCCGAAAAAATCCACGGCGTCGTTTCGCATCAGCTTGCCTTTATCGAAACTGCAAGGCGGACGTTACACCGTGCAAGCTGTTGTAATCGCTCCCGGAACGCAGCACTCCGCGTTCGGTCGCAGCTACCTCGCGTTATTACAAGCGCCACCGGCCCCCGCGTCGAGGCCTGCTGGTAGTCCCGCGAATTCTGCTCCGGAAAGTGCAGCTCCCAAACCACCTTCACCCTAAAGGCCAGATCGGTTCGTACATTCCGGCATGTTTGGCAATTCTTCTTCAGATGTGGCACGCTGGAGGGAGTGCCCACAAAAAGCATTACTCATATCCTGATCCATGATTCTTTTCGTGTAGGTATTACGATCAAAGGGATCGACGGCATTCTCGAAGCCGTCGGCGGTGTGCTGCTGTGGTTTAAAGTCAACACGTTGAACTCGTGGTTGCAAGCGCTCTGCCAGCACGAACTCGCGCGCGACAAACACGATGTTATTTTTTCTCACCTGAGTATTGCTTCGCAGAAATTGGCTAGCGGCAGCCCGATGTTCGCCTCGCTTTATCTTCTCTCGCATGGCTTGGTGAAGGCTTTGCTCGTGATATGTCTTTGGTTCAATAAGCTATGGGCTTATCCGCTCACGATTGGCGTTTTTGCGGCCTTCGTCCTCTACCAAATCTACAGATTTACTTACACCCATTCCGTGGCGCTTGTAATTCTCACTCTCTTCGATCTGCTGCTGATATTTCTAACCTGGAAAGAATATCAAGATCAGAAATTGCTGCACGTGAAGAAGAAAGAATAATTAGAACTACCTTCGGCGTATGGCCTTGAATCGGCTTTTCGTGTAGATTTTCTTATCGTGACATCGCCGAACAAATTCACAGTTGGTCTCGTTCAGATGGCTGTCAGCCCGAAGCCAGAGCAAAACCTGGCCCACGCCATTTCCCGCATCGAAGAAGCTGCTCGAGGCGGCGCGCAAGTGATTTGCTTGCCGGAGCTTTTTCGCTCGCAATATTTCTGCCAGTGCGAAGACACCGCAAATTTTGAATTGGCGGAGCCTGTGCCCGGTCCCACCACGGAAGCTCTAAGCCGCGTAGCGCAGAAAACAAAAACGGTCATAGTCGCGCCCGTTTTTGAGCGCCGGGCGCCCGGTGTGTATCACAACACCGCAGCAATCATTGACGCCGACGGCCGAATCGCCGGCGTTTATCGCAAAATGCATATCCCCGACGATCCCGCTTATTACGAAAAATTCTATTTCACTCCGGGAGACTTGGGCTTTCGCGCCTTTGAAACCAACGCCGGGAAAATTGCCACTTTAATCTGCTGGGACCAATGGTATCCGGAAGGAGCGCGCTTGGCCGCCCTCAACGGCGCCTGCATCATTTTCTACCCAACCGCAATCGGCTGGCACCCCAGCGAACAAAATTCCAATGGAGAAGCGCAGCGCGATTCCTGGCGCACCATTCAGCGCAGTCACGCGATTGCCAACGGCATTTACGTCGCCGCGGTCAACCGCGTGGGACACGAAAAGCCTGTCGAAGGTGGAGACGGCCTGGAGTTCTGGGGCACTTCGTTCCTTTGCGATCCGCAGGGAGTGGTGATCGCCGAAGGTTCCACCAACCGTGAAGAAATTTTGTACGGTGAAGTGGATCTCGCACACCTGGAAGAGGTCCGACGCAACTGGCCATTCCTACGCGACCGCAGGATCGATGCCTACGCCGGCATCGAACAGCGTTTCCTCGACGAAAAGCCTTGAAGCCATCCAGCCGCAACCGCCGCCCTTCCGCAGAAAGCACTCCCGCAGCGCTAGGCTTCCGCATGCCCGCCGAATGGGAACCTCACGAAGCCACATGGCTCGGCTGGCCGCACAATCCAACCGATTGGCCCGGTAAATTTGAGCCGATCCACTGGGTTTACGGCGAGATCGTTCGGAAAATAGCGCCCGGTGAACTCGTCCGCATCGTGGTGAACTCGCCGGCACATGAATTGCGAGCGCGAAAAGTTTTGAAAAGCGTCGGCGTCAGCATGAGCCGAATCCGGTTTCTCCGATTTCCGACAAATAGAGGTTGGACTCGCGATTTCGGTCCTATATTTATCAAACGTAGGAAGCCCCGCCCGGAACTTGCCATCGATCGATTCCGGTTTAACGCCTGGGCTCGCTACCCCGACTGGAAAAAAGACGACGCGATTCCCCAACGCGCTGCTCGCCGATTGAAGATGAAAATGTTCCGCGCTCAACTCGGTGACCGCGATGTGGTTCTCGAAGGCGGAAGCATTGACGTAAATGGTTCGGGCACAGTGCTGACCACGGAAGAGTGCCTCCTCGATCAGAAACGCCAAGTTCGAAACCCCGGATTCGGCCGCGGTCAGACGGAAGCGGTCTTGCGAGAATATCTCGGCGTAACCAACGTGATATGGTTAGGCAAAGGAATAGCCGGAGACGACACGCACGGTCACGTGGATGATCTGTGCCGTTTTGTGAACCGCCGCACAGTTGTCGTTTGTCGCGAAAAAAATCATAGCGAGAAAAATTATCGCACGCTCGAGGAAAATTGGGAGCGCCTGCGCAGAGCGAGACTCGAAGATGGAAGCAAATTGGATGTGGTAGCCTTGCCGATGCCGTCGCCTCTATTTTTCGACGGCGTGCGCCTCCCTGCCAGTTATGCGAACTTTTACATTTCGAACGCCGCCGTCTTAGTGCCCACTTTCAACGATCCCCACGACTGCGTCGCTCTGGGGATTCTCGCAGAACTTTTCCCCAAGCGCTCCGTGGTTGGAATCCATTCAGTAGATTTAGTCTGGGGATTCGGCACCATCCACTGCTTGGCGCAACAGCAGCCCGCTCGCTCCTAATTCACTTCAAATATTTTTCGCTTCCTTCCGAATATCAGGACGCATTCTGAGCTCTATCCATCCTGCCTCCTATATTCGAAATTTCCGAATTTACGTAGTTCACTGTAGCAAGCGCTTTATTTACACGAAATCTTGGCGACGAACGTGCCATGTGCGTTCGCGGGGAAAGTCAACTTCACGTTCGCGTCACCCCATACATTGAGCGAAAACTGGAGATGAACATCGCTGGGATTCTGCAAGTAATGGCCAAGTTCACGTTCTAACGTAAACTCCGACGCTGCAAGAAAAGGGCGGTCCCGCGGGGTCGCCCTTTTTTCGTTTTTATAGATTCTCGCAGTGGATTACTCCAAGCGAACGAGATCGAGGATTTCGCGCTCGAGACTGTCAAGTCGCACAAATGCTGCCTCCACAGCGGGGGTTCCTGCGGCCCGTGCGGCTCGGGCACGCGTCAATGCGCGATCCACCATGCCCGACGCTTCACGCAGAGTCGCTCTTATCCCTATTTCCAGCTTTCTGCGGCTTTCGCGCACGCGTTCATCAACATCGCTTTGCACCCTTGAACTGTTTACTTCGAGGAGTTGATCGACGAATTCCTGTGCATCGTTGACGATCCCACCACGCAATCCTATGCCGCCGCTCAACAAATCGAAGATAAACAGGAACGGAGATGCTGGCGCAGCTACACGCTCGATTGTATGGAAATGGAATTGTGACCTTGCACTTAGCTGTTGATCGGTATCAAGGTCTTCCGGGAGTTGTTCCAGCCCCGGCACGTCCGTTTCTTCCAAGCGATGCAAGAATTCATTTGCCAACGCGACAAAACGTTTGGCCGTCTTGCGAAATTCCTCCTCCGCAAATTTCGCTTCGCCTTCCAGCCAAGGTGTGAGTCTTGCGCGAACGATTTCCTGCGCCGCGTGATTCACGTTTCGACGATACGCAGGTCCATGGTGGCTGCTCGGCAACGAAGATACACGAGCGGTCAATTCATTATGGGCGTTGGCTTGCTCCTGCTTCACAAAAGCATTCCTTCGTTCTACAAAGACGCCGGATAGGCGTTGCTGCTCAGCGCCCAACAAAACTCCCAGATCTTGCATGGCGGCTTCTGACTCTGCCAGAGTTTTCCGAAGTCTTGCGATACGCCTCTCTGACTCCTCTAGGGGACGTTCGAGTGCGCTTCGTTCTTCCTTGATCACAGCAATCAGTTGACTCGCGGCACTCCGAATGCCCCGGTCCCTTGCTGCGCGAACTAGCGAGCTGCCCGAGTGCCGCACTAAATCTTCAAGAGCTTGAATGAACTTTGCCCAATCCCAGCTGGGACCGCTTTGCTGCAACCGATCTAGAGCGCTTATCTCAAAGATCTTCGAGATCGGTCGCGTGAGACGTGTTTCCAGGACACGACGCGCGAACTCCATAGCTGCGGAGCGGTCGACGGCATTTGTCCGGTCTGCCTTGTTCAAAACAAACAAAAGATCACGGACTTCCTGGGAGACAGTTTCCACAAGTTCGAGTTCGTCGCCCGACAATGGAGGATCTGCGCCAATAACGAAGATGGCGGCATCAATATGGGGGATGAATGCACGGGTCGTCGCTGCATTACCGGCAAATACCGATCCGAGTCCTGGCGTGTCGACGAGGCACATTCCAGTCATTAGAAGCGGACTCGGAACAAAGACTTCTACGCCCGCCACTCCCTTGGAATTCTCAGGATTTTTCTCTTCAGACACGAAGTCTTCGATGGCGTCAACCGGTACATCTGTCCACCTCGCGGTCTGAAAGCGAACACGCACCGCAAGATGCTCACCGTGCCGGATGATCGTTGGAATGGCAGTCACCGGCACAACAGCGGTAGGGAGAACGGAATGCCCAATCAACGCATTGAGCAGTGTCGATTTGCCGCGTTTGAACTGACCTACACACGCTACATAGAACCGTCCTTGGGAAACTCGCTCGGCCAAACCGTAGGCCGTGGAAGCGATGTGTTCTGCTCCGAACTCATTGCCTAACTCTGCCAGTCGGTAGAGTGCAGCTTCACCGGCGAGGTCTTGCAATTCATCTTGGCGATTTTCAAAGCCCTGTGTCATTGGAGGAAGGCAGACCTTCGGTTCATCGAAGATGGATTTGACTGCATCAAGTAATCGACATGTACGAGCTTGATTTTGATCTGATCTCGATAGTGATACCTTGAGTGCCCTGCCAGTTCGCACATCTTCACGATAGAGCCGGGTAGATGTCCACTCAGTCGAAGGATATCTTCGCGGAAGTCCGCCAGATCTAGCGAAGTTAGTCCAAACCTTCCTATGCAAGTTTCCAGCAGTTCTCTCGACGCTCGTTCGCCCAAAGGCCCCAAATGGATGCGGAGTCCATCGTTCCAGTACAAGCTCCAGGCATATCCGATCTCATCTTGCGAATAGTTTCGTGCAGCCAGATAAATCGGCGTCTTGCATCTATAGAGAATCTCTTTCATCAGGCGACCCATGTTGTGCGTTGGCGGAGGAAAATGATCCACGAAGAATCTGTAATCGCTTTGTTCCAAAGCGGTGATTAGAATCCCACGAAGACGTAGGCTCGTTTGTTTGTGAAGCCACCGGTTCAACGCTATCGCGGTTCCCCCATCCGCATGTACCTTCTTTCGCACAAAGGGATCGCCTAGTTCGTAGAGCTGAGCGACGAGGTGAGATAGCAATCGCTTCCCACTTGCAGCTCCTGTCCAATAAATACAGGTATGCCGTTCTGCCTCCGTTAGTGCAGCAATGGCTGTCCTAATAAGAGAGGTCTTTCCCACATGCATTGGGCCCCAAATCAAAAGACTCTTGCGTTTGCGAATCGCCGTAAGCACGTGCCGCAATTCTTGCTTACGGCCGACTAGAGTTTCGCGTTGGGCGTTTTCCATCATTTTCTGCGAGCTGCCCTCGGAACCAGCCAGTTACTCCACTACGAACGTGCCCCGCTTTGATGCACGTACTTAATTACTTCGACTTCCGACATTGCAATTAAGCCCTCATCCACCATCTCGTCGAGGAAGGGAATCAATTCTTGTACCTTGTCCTCGGAATCGATCACGCTGACCATGATGGGCGCGTCTGAAGAGAAAGAAAGAAGATGAGACCGATGTATCAGCGTGCTGGCACCGTATCCTTCAATGCCCCTGAATACCGTAGCTCCTGCGATATCCAGCTCCCGGCACTTCTCGACAATCGCTCGGTAAAGAGGTTTGTCCCTCCATTTGTCATCCTCGCCAAAATGGATGCGCAACATCTTGGCTTTTCCCGCAAGTTTCATTGCCGTACCTCCTTCCTTCTTTCCTCCCCCTGGTAGTTGTGCGTGTATTTGATGATGTCTACGTCGGAAAGGACGACGAGCCCCTGTTGCACCATGCTGTCGAGAATCGGAAAAAACGCGCGGAGCTTCTCTTCGGTGTCCACAACCGATAGCATCATTGGCCGGTCGTGTGACAGATGAAGCGCTGTATCCTTGTGCATCCGCCTATTGGCTCCGTAACCGAGAATCCCCTGATAGACGGTGACGCCTGCGATGTCATTCGCACGCATGCTTTCGATCAGCGCCTTGTGCAGAGGTTTGTCGTGCCATTTGTCGTTCTCACCAATGAAAATCCGCATCAGCTTGGCCTTTCCTTCGCGCCTAAGTGGGGGGATCGACGGTTGCGGTACGGCTTTTCTGGATACTTCCGAGGGCTTGAAAACGTTGGTGTCCTGAACTTCAATCAATCCGGTACCCACCATTTCATACAGCTTGGGCAGAAGTTCTTCGACCTTTTCCGACGAATCGATAAACTCAATCTTCACCGGTAGATTTTCCGTGAGCACCTCGATGCGGGTCGTGTGCAAATGATGGTCGGCACCAAATCCCGCCATGCCGCGCATTACATTTGCGCCTGAGACACCGCGATAGAACAAAAAGTCGAGAATTGCCGAATAGACTGACTGCCCGTGGTATTTGTGGTCTTCGCCCACGTAAATGCTGACCTTCTTAGCAGGCCCGGCCTTGAGCATGACTCCTCCTAATCCAAGATCCCTCTCTGAGCGACGAGAAACTCTGCGGCACGTCCCAATACGCCCCCTCCGGCATGATTGCCACGTTTTGCTTGTTGCAGGAACTCTTCGAGCTCCTTTTCAAGTTCTGAAGTTGTGCAGATAGCACTCTCTTCGATGGCTTTCTGTACAGTTCCTGACACGATTCCCCTCCGTTGCACGGCGGTGGAAAATGTGCACTCCGCTCCTTAAACTTAAGGGCATTCAGGAACACACAGGCGGCCACCTCGGCAGGAGCCGACTTGGCAAGAGTCCAAGCGTGAACATTGCACAGTCGTGCGTCCTTTTCCGTACGCAGATTTGTGAGCAAAGACTCCTGGAAATGTTTCACTGCCGCGCAGACCGGGCAACTCCCCTGGACTGCAATCCGCACAATCGGCGTTCTTTCGGAGGCAGCTTCGGTTTTCATGAGATAGTCCTCCCCGCGATAACGCCTAGCCAGACCGAGGCGAATCCAATAACGACACTTAGAGCCACGTTCAATCCGGCGATAAGAATCTCTCCATCCTGAAAATTGCGAAATGTCTCCAACTCGAATGTTGAAAATGTTGTGTAGCCCCCGATGAAACCAATCGGAATCAGGTATCTCCAATTCGGGCTCCAGTGAGTCCGCTCTGCTAGAAGGGTGACTACGAAACCGATCAGAAAGGACCCGGTGCAATTGATGATAAAAGTGCCGTAGGGAAAGCGAACGCCCAGTCGATTGCTGACGTAGCCGCCCACCCAGAACCGCAATATGGAACCTAGCGCTCCTCCGATGCCGACCATCAAGTATTTTGTCATGTGCACTAGCGTGATTCTCCCTTTTGAGTGTGATGTACGATTTCGCTAGGAATAGCCCCCGGGTTGCTACGCCGAGCCTGTGTGGAGGTCGTCGCCGCAAAATCATCGCACTGGGGTGCCAGAAGAACTCTCAAGCTCTCCTGTATTGCGTCGGCCTCATCGGCTGCCGGCCTTGTCCCGCCAAGTGACCGCTCCGCTTGTGCGCGATAACGCTCTGCGTATGTTTCGAATCTTCGGTCAAGCTGGCTCGTCACCAATCTGGCCCACTCTTTCAACACTTCCGAATAGGTGGCCAGAGCTTTGTTCATCGGTTCTCCGAATTGCCGGTACAGCTGGTTGGCTAACCGTCTTTCGGCAAACCGCTTTCCTAACACCATCGAAATGGTTGCTCGAGACATCGCAGAGCCAATTGAACCCAGATCGAAAATCGGTGTCCCGCAAACGAATGACTGAAACTCGTCGTCACTTGGCATGTCTGCGATGCCGAGGTCTGCCGCACTCGTTTTTAGGTCATCTCTGAGTCGGAGCGCGAGCCCCTCCAATGAGTCTTGGAGTTTCTTGACTCGCCGTTGCACAAACTGAAGCACGGAATCGCTGATAATCTTGTCGGCTGAAATCGTGGAACTTGATTTCTCAGCCCGAGCGACCAGT
Source organism: uncultured Acidobacteriota bacterium (assembly GCA_963714785.1). GTDB lineage: Bacteria > Acidobacteriota > Terriglobia > Acidiferrales > UBA7541 > Palsa-295. The sequence continues at coordinate 428,219 of CAVQQE010000005.1, read as the reverse complement.
AGGCTCGCGGAGATTCCGTAGAACGCTTCGGGCAGATCCTTAGTCATCCCATCAATTTCTGTTTCCGAGGCAGACCGTGTTTCCTCAATCAATCCTGTCGCACGACGCAAACGGGCCTCGATTGCGCGGACCTGATCAGGCGTTTCCACGGTCGATTTCTTACTGCGTAAGAGTTGTGTCTCCAAGACTGAAATCACGGATTCTCGCAGCGCTCCAATTTTTCTTTGAATTGAGGATGCCCTAAGTTCCTGCGAGTGGCCATACAGCGGAAGGATCTGGTCCTCGAACCATCCACGCAGCAATTCTTTGTGTGACAGAAGCACACTTACAGGACGGACATGCAATTCAAGATTGCATTCCGAAGCGATGTGCTGCCTTACATATTCAATGATTTTCTCGCGGTCCTCCGGGCTCAAGAGATCGGCTTTGCTGAGAAGCACATTTGCAGGAACAGCCGCCTGCTGAAGCGTGATTATGGTTTGCAGATCCTCCGTTGTCAGCGTTGACCCTGCATCAATCAGGACAACCCCCAGATCACACCTGGGCAGATAGGCGAGGGTTTCAGCGGCTCCGCTTGTCGCCAATGAGCCGAGACCAGGCGTATCGACAAGAGTGACACCATCTCGAAGACGGGCGGCTGGCAGCGTGACAGAAATGCGACTCACGCGCTTTTCATTTCCCGGATTCTGCTGTTCAGTCGCAAACTCGGCAAGTCTTGTAACTTCCATTATCTTCCCAGAGGTTTCAGCGAAGAAGACCGTCATCGAGGGTTTCTCTCCGTATGAAATTCGCGTGGGGACGGCTGTTATTGGAGTGACACCGACCGGGAGTGCATCGGTCTCCAGAATTGCATTCAGGAGAGATGATTTCCCAGAACTCACCCGACCGAAAACCGCAATCTCGAAAGTTCTGTCTTCTGCGCGGTCCAGAATCGAAGCGATGGTCGTGCGAAACTCAACCAAGCCGCGATCAGTTACGATCTGTTCAATCTTGGAAAGAAGCTCCAGATCGTTACTCTTCTGTCCCAGCCGCTGTAGCCGTAGCTTGAGATCTTCTCCAACTCCTTCCGCCAGATAGCGATCAAGCTTCGACACTAAGCCGCGCAACTCGCCGACAATTCCATTCAGTTCGGTCGCTGCGGTTTCTGGCAAGTTACCATAGCCGCGCATGTATTGCGGCTTCAGCTCCTCCACCGCGATGTCAATCGCTCCAAGTGCGACGTGGATCGCCCGGGAAACCGGAATCGAAGGCTTTTCTCTTACGATGCCCTGGCCATCCAAGACGCGCAGCAGTTGAGCCCGAATGCGCGAAATGTAATCTTCAATTGTTCGGCGTTGTGCAGGAGCGACATCGTCCAAATGACGAGGAAATGCCGCTTTGGATGCAGCTGCGTTCAGGATTCCCTCAGCCTCCGTTAAGAGCTTGTCGATGTACTGGCAGGTTACGCGCAATCGTCCCGCTTGAAATTCATTCAGTGAACCTGCATTCGATTTTGATTGGGAATCCATACCCCTTCAACCCTTTTAGCGAACAACCATGACCGGACAGTGAGCGTACCGCAGCACCTTCTCGGCGGTAGATCCCACGAGCATTTTCTCGAATCTCGACTTGCCCCGTCGACCGAGTACGATTAAATCAACGTGATCGATCTCCGCGCGATGGACGATCTGCTCAACGGGATGGCCCACGGCAATATCGGTTTGTAATTCAACGCCTAATTCTTTTGCCCGTTGGACGATTTTCTTGAACTGCGCTTCGAAATGCTCGCGGGCGTCATCGAGCATGGCATCGACTTCAACCATCGTCGCTGGTTCGGGCGGACGAGCAACAGCGAAAAGGAGCACTTTCGAGTCCAACGACTGAGCGAGCGTAAGAGCAGATTCCGTCGCCTTGTCCGATGGAGCAGAGCCGTCGTATCCAATGAGCATCTTTTTGAACTGGGATTGTCTCCGGCCAGTCTTATCCCCCCCCTTAGTCCGTGCTGACGGCTGTGATCTCCTTCGCGACTGACTCTTGTTCTGTCTTCGGCAGCAGATGCCTCGGCATGAACCACGCGTTTGCGAACATCGTCGGAATCACAGCACTCCCTATCACGGTCGCGACGATGTATGAGTATTGAGCTTGATCGATGACTCCGTGGCTGAGTCCAAACAGTGCCGAAATTGTGCCAAATGTCAGACCGGTTGACATCATCAGCGTGTAATACAAACCTTCTTCGCGCTGGTACTTAAAGGATTTCACAGTCGGATAAAGCCCAACCATCTTCGAGACCATCTTTGCTCCAAACAAAGCCGAAAACACAAGTGGCGCCGCCACGAGCGCTGGTACAGATACAAACGACCCGGCCCGTATGAAGTAGAAGGGTGTAAGGAGACCAAAGGTCAGCGTCCGGAGCCTGCGAACCAAGACGTGATCTTTTCCCACAGTTCCGGCCAGCACCATCCCGATGATGTATGCAGGAAGGACAGCCTCGCTTCCGGACCATACTGCCAAGCCGCCCATACCGAACAATAGAAAAAGAAGGTACTTTGCCTCTAGTTCGGACACCCGACCGCCATAGTTCTTGAAAAATCTGGGCGTCAGGAATGGCAGGACAAAAAACACGACAACGCTAACGACGATGAAGATCACTGTCCGCATCGTGAAAGGCGAAAAAATAAGTCCCAGAGCGATGACGGTCCCCAGGTCATTTACGAAACATGCCGCCAGAATCGCCTTACCGAATTCGGTCTTGTTGAGACCAAGTTCCAGCATCACGGCGTACACGACTGCAACAGAAGTCGTGGAGAGGGCCACGCCCGCGAGCCAGCTCGACATAACCGTCCAACGCAGGATGAAGTGCGCGACAGCGGTGCAGCCTAGAAATGGCCCGAAGAAGCCTACCAGCCCGACCACCACCGCTTCTTTCCACTTCGTTCGGAAAATCACAGGATCAAGTTCGGCTCCAGCGAGAAATGTCAGAACTATCGCTCCTGTTCCCGCGAGAAATGTAATCCACTCGGACTTTGCGCCTAGGCCGGTCGTGCCGACTACAGCACCTATAATTAATTGTGCGACGGTCCCGACTACGATTTCCGATAGCGCTGTGGAGATCTTGAACCAAATCGCGAGCAGCGTGGCGATCAGCGCCAATCCGACCCATAGGGAAGCTAGTGCCCAGACATTTTGCATGTCAGTTCTCGCTTCGATCTAAGTTTAGGATCGTTGCCGGGGACATGACTCCGCGACAAGGTCCTTGTCAGGAGTCATCATCTGTCCCGGCTTGAAGGGACAGCGGTTAGAGGGCGAACTCCTTCGCCACTGTCAAGAGCATATCAAGACTTATTCCCAAGTCAACTACGCAGCCAATTCGTTGCTCAGTCCGGCAATTCGGCGTTATGCTTCGCACGGCTCTACCACCAAAATCGGTTTGCCGGACTTCGGCGCGGCGAGACTTTGGGCGTCTACGTCCCCAAGCTCCGAAAGCGCCCGAAGGCAGCCGAGCTTTCCGAACGACCGTTGCGTTAAAGCCCTCGCCGGAATTGCGACGAGGTGCTGGCGGCCGAGCCGACAGGAATACGTCGGCGTGACAAGGGCGTGGCCCGGCTGAGATAATCGTCTATAGTGGGCTGGCCGCAGATTAGCGCAGTCGTCGTGTCTACTATGTACTCAACCGGGCGGAGTTTCTTGTGACTGAGGTAAGGACGAGGGTGGCGAAGGGATCAGAGCGCGGCAAATTGCGCATCGGAGATGATTGGAATGCGATCCGCATTATCGCGCTCTCGCAGAGCAATCCCCTCAAAGCGATCGCGGAGTTTGTCGAAAACAGTATCGATGCGCATGCCCAAAATATCGTTATCACCCGCGGTCGCGAGCACGGTGAACACTATCTAAAGGTCACGGACGACGGCGACGGCCTCCCGCGCGGTCCGAACGGGCTGCCTGACTTCAAGTACGTCGCGACGCATATCTGCGACTCGATCAAGCGGCACTTGAAATCGAACGGCGATGGAGATGGTATACAAGGGGAGTTTGGAATTGGCCTTTTGAGCTTCTGGACTGTCGGCGACACGCTGTCGATGACTTCTAAGGGTGCCGATCAGCGCGCCTACCAGATGACCATGCGCAGAGGGGATCCTCGGTACGCTGTGAGTGCGCGGCGCGCGCTCTTCGCCGAGCAGGGCACCGAACTCCGGATCAGTCCCCTGTTGGAGGGGATTCGCACTCTGAGCGGTGAGAAGATCCAGTGGTACCTGGCCTCCGAGTTGCGTGATCGTATTCGCGATGGGCAGCTTCGCGTAACAGTGGTAGATAGGCTTGCGCGCAAACAATATCAAGTCGAACCGCGTCAGTTCGAAGGCCGCTTGCTGCACCAACTACCGGCAGTTCGCTCATCATTCGGCGAGGCCTATGCCGAATTGTACCTCACGGAACCAGCAGAGGATTCCTGTGTTGCCCTGACACGAGGAGGCACGCGTGTGATCGCGGATATTAGTACGCTCCCCGGCTTGGAGCGTTCACCTTGGAAGTCTCGCTACATACAAGGTGTGGTCGACGTGCCGTACCTAAACCTCACTCCCGGAACGCGTTCCGGAATCGTACACGACGAGCATTACGCTGCTTTTGTCGACAGCCTGGCTAAGCTCGAGGCTCACCTGATCGACCTGATCGACGCACAGCAGCGTGCCGAAGAAGAACAGGCCAATCGGGAGTCCTTGCGTGCCATCCAACGCGCGTTTCGCGAGGCTATGCTCATTCTGCCGCGCGAAGAGTACGATTGGTTTGATATCCAGTCCCGCGCGCAGGATCCGGGCGCCGGCGAGACGCTACAACGAGGCGTCAATCCCACAGATTCGAATGAAGAGGTAGCCTCGTTGAGCGCTGCGGAACCCAAGGGAGAGACATCCCGACAACGTCGATTCTTTGACTTTGCAGGGCCTTTGCACACAGTCGTGATTTCACCGACAACAAGCACACTCGCAGTGAAACAAAGTCGACGTTTCCGCGCGCTACCTCGGGACCGCTCGCGTCGGCGCGTCCAGGAGGATCTCACCTTTGCCTGGGAGATTGTGGAAGGGGATGGCACGTTGTTGTCCACCTCGGATCAGGAAGTTAGCTTTGAGGCTCCCGATTCGCCCGTTCTAGTCCGGTTGTCTGTCACTGTTTCACAACGCGATATACGCTGCACTGCAGAGGCGTTGATCACGGTGACTGATAGCCTCGATATCTCCATGGGCGCTTCAGCCGTCAACGCGCGGGGATTGCCGGGTTACACCTTCGAACGGGCCGCTGGGGAGCTGTGGCGCTCGCGATTTGATGCCGACCGCAACTTGATCGTCGTGAACAGTGGCCACCGCGATTTTGTTTTCGCTACACGTAGTCGTGTGCTCCAGCTGCGCTATCTCGTGCGGCTCTTCGTCAAGGAGTTGGTGCTCAAGAACTTTGCCGGCATGCAGGCCGAACAGATCGCGGACCGGATGATTGAGCTCTCGCTATACGTGGAGGAGAAATTGAGATTCTCGTGAGGGCGGCAGACGTAGCTGGGGGACTTCACATGGGTCCTTCCCAGACTTCCGGATTTGGCGGATCCGAACCGGCTTCAGACGGATTGCGAGCTAAGGATTGCCCGATACAGTGCTACCGGCGCGGGGCTCTGCGCGAGTAAAATTGTCTTCGAACAAGCGTTTGACTGGTCTTGCAGTGTCAAACCACAAGACTGGTCCCCCGCAAACGCGTTCCTGGCATGTCCTTGATGTCCCTCTGATTTTCTCGCCGAGGCGTGGGTTCAGGTAGCTTCCGTTTGGGTGAAGTGCACACCGTTCTGCGCGAATCGCTCGATCTCGGCATCCTAACTCTGGCCGCCTCGCGGCGGAGTCGTCTGCTAAACTCCACCCGAGCCTTCGATGCCACGAAGTGGCCACCACTCCGGGTGTGTGGTCGGAACCCTAATCGGGACTTAGGCCGAGGCTGTAATATAAAACACTTTCGCCGCGTGCTCCTTTGAATGTGCAATGTGGCTTTTCTGAAATGAAAACTCTCTTTAATATATCCAACCGCAACGAAGTGCTTGGCCGGCTGACCCGAGTGCGCCCCGATAGTCAGCGCTGTTGGGGAAGCATGTCCGCCCATCAAATGATTTGTCATCTGAGTGATTCCTTTCGGGCGGCACTGGGGGGAAAACAGATAAGTCAGTCCACCACCGTATTCAAACGCACGGTTTATAAATGGGCGGCGCTATGGCTTCCGTTTCATTGGCCCCACGGAATCAAGACACGGCCTGAGATGGACCAGCACCAAGGTGGCACGCCACCGGCCGAGTTCACATCCGATTTGGAGAAGCTGCGCATTCTTCTTGGTCGCTTCTGTAATTTGGAAGGCGAGTTCGCTCCTCACGCAACGCTGGGTCAGATGTCGAGGACCGAGCGCATGCGCCACGCCTACCTCCACATGGACCATCATCTGCGACAGTTTGGCACCTAGCGTGATTTCGCCCTGCCAGTCTCGCTGGCCCGACAACCCCTCCGTCGATGCGAACGACTCCACAGTATGCGTGGCGAGTGTTTGTGATGCCTCAGGAAGGCGCTGCGGCAAGGGCAACCCTAGCCAACACCACGACGGCGGAACATCCGAATACTACGGCGAACGCGGTCCCGCGCTTGACCTTGCTGATGCCGATGATGTGGTCAACGCTTGCAGCCTTGGCCAGAGCAATAGACCCAATACTCCAACGACTGGTGAAGTAATCAAGCCCGGGAAATATCCCTGAGCTACGACCGCAAGCAGGGGGTGTGCAATTCCGTTCAAGATCGCGCCAATCGCGAAGAACCACACAGGGAATAGGGCGAGCCGGTATCCTTTTCGCACGCCAATCGCCGAAAGGATCCAAACGCTCAACCATACCAGATTGAAAACCACGAAGAAGTTCTGAGACCATGCGGGGAGACCAAGCAGCGTGGGGAACCGATCCTGAAATCGCGTGACAAACTCCTCCATGAAATGCAAACACTGCGCAGCCAGCCCGATCAAAAAGACGCGTGCCGTTCGCTCACGACCGACCTGATCGCCGTCTACCGGCCCGCGCAGAATCGTCAGCAGAAGCGCCACTTCGGCTGCCGCCGAAAGCGCAGCCGTTCCCGTGAGCACGCTCCGTAGATTTTCGTCCATGGCCGGCCAATGATACTTAGCAGATCTCCCCGATCAATCGCTCCCTTGTGATTGGCCTCGCTAATCCTATCTTTAGATCTCCACCTTGCCATATAAACGCCATTATCTGGATATACGCCAATAGTCGCTGCAAAGTTACATTCACGGTTACTGCACTCCTCAACTGTATCCGTCAAGCGCACCGCTGATAGCATCGGTGCCTAACTTTCAGGTCGATGTCGCGAAAAGCAGGGTTCGCAGAAAGACCTTGGGTAGAGGGGGTTCGTCCCGCGAACGTGGATTATCTGGTCCGAAGAATATGACTGTTGGTTGTGTCATTTTGACAGTGCCGCGGCGGAAAAGCGTCAACCACGCAGTCAGTACTGACACGCACAGCGCTAACACCGCAATTGTGACCGAAATTGCTTCTACCATTTCCCAACGCCCCACTTCCGAGGGGAGATCATTGAACTCCGTTGCCGTGACGTTTCGAAAGGGTACTCGCGAAGGTCACGCGTAATCAATTTGTTTTCTGATGTGTTCGCCTGCCATCGAGCCTGCGCGGAAATCACATGGTTTCGGCGCAGAGAGTGACTTGTCCGCTAAACGTTAATCAGGAACTAGACTACTAGCTGGTTATAACGCTTGTTGTCGACAGTTGTCAGACCGACGGTTCTGGATGCATGGACCCGGCGGGCGAAAATACATCACGAGGTCGCCTGATTTTCGTCGTGGAGGATCCCATTTCGGGCTTAGATTTTCCGATAAGGCGATTCAGGCGCGTAACATATTTCAGCGGCTTGTTTACTTAAGGCTTTCGAGATAGGCGATTAGGGCTTTCATATCATCCGCGGGCAGATCTACCGCGGCCATGGCCCCGGCGGTCATTTTGGCGGTGGGATGTTCCCTTGGCTCTGCGGTCTCAGCGACCAGCTGGGCTAGCCGGCGGCGGCGATGCCGTTGGGACCACGACGATGAGATTATCAGGCGCTCCGGGATGCGTCATCCCCAGATATTCCAGCTGTGGCGGGGAGTCGAATCCCATGTCTTTCGTTGTCATACCCGGCGCATAAAACATCAAATGCGGGGGGAAACTGTCAGTGCCACTACTGCCACCCACGCGGTTCTCGCTCGACATCATGTAGAGGAATCCCGGCTTGCTGGGATCCTTGAAGCGGCCTTCCTTGTACCCGTTCGCGATGTCTGCTTTGATCTCTACCTCCGACTTGCCGTTGGCGCGCAGTTCTTCCATGCGCAGGCGACGGATCAAAATGGTGCGGCTGCCTTCGGCGTCGAAGCACGTCGGCTCGACTGTCGTTTCTGTGGGCTTTACGAATGACCGGCCGACATAGCAGCTAAAGCCGTTGGTGCCTTCGCGAACTTTCTCATAGCCTTTGAGGCCAAGAATATAAACTGTGGCCCTGCTTGATACTTCTGCTGGAGCTGCGCTCAAGGCTAGTGCGATCTGACGCTCGCGGGGTACGGAGGCGTCATAGACTTTCGGAAGTTCCTGAGCCATTCCCGGCATTGCCATACTGATTGCCAGGACACCGATCGACACGGGACTGACAAAAACCTTCATCCAATTCAAAGACTTCATGTTCGCTCCTTTTCAGAAGATAACTTTCAACTTAGAAATAGTAACCGGACCGGCTTTTGGATGCTCCGGCTTATCCGCAGCCGGAGTGGCTCTTGCGATGAGCCGAGGGTTTTGAACGGTGGACTGAAGCGGCGCCGCCCCACTTGTGGGCTAGAATACCCGTTGTGCTGAAGCGCGACGACCTTGGTTTTCCCACCTTCTGGACAGTCCAGATCGGCGCATGGCTCTGTTTCTATCTGTGGGGATCCATTTCCCTACTTCCGTTTCTTCGGCAGCCCGGCGCGCTGCGCGCAAACACTGTTTTTTTCATTACGTTGTTTACAGCTAGCTCCCTGCTGCGACCCGTTTGCCGGTCCTTAATGCGTCATGCCTTCTCGTGGATCGCTCTGGAGACACGGGCATTTGCCTGGTCTCTGCTGGGGGGAGTGAGCGCCGGTTATGTGAGTGTACTTGCGACATTCCCCCATGGTCCGTTTAGTTGGACTGACTGGCTCGGAACTTCGGTACGGTCCACGTTCATTCTCTTCGTATGGTGTAGCCTGTACTTCAGCATCAAACTGTGGCAGCAATCGATGCGCGAAAGAGAAAGGTTGCTGCGGGCCGAAGCGGAAGTGCGCGACGTTCGGCTCAGTGCTTTGCGCTACCAACTCAATCCACATTTCCTGTTCAATTCACTGAATGCCGTGTCCACGCTTGTCCTGGAAGGGAATCCTCCAGCCGCTACTCGCATGCTGGCGCAGATCGGCGAGTTTCTGAGAACAATCCTGGACAATGAGGCCGTGCCGGAGACGCGACTTTCCAAAGAAATTGCATTCGCCGAACAGTATTTGGCGATCGAGCAAACCAGACTCGGTTCGCGGCTGCGGGTTGATATGGCCATCTCCCCAGAAACTTTGGATGCGCTCGTACCGAGTATGCTGCTGCAACCGCTTATCGAAAATGCCGTGCGACACGGTATAGCTCCACTGGTGGAAGGCGGAACGATTCGCATCCAGAGCAAACTTCAAGGCGCTCAGCTGCAGATCAGAGTCCAAAATTCTGGGCCTGCCAGCTCTGGGCTCGTTGCGCCAAACGAGCCAGCCAACGGCATCGGGATCAGCAATACTGCGGAGCGTTTGAAGACACTCTATGCCGCTGAGCACAAGTTTGTGCTGCAATGGCCCGAAGCGGGTGGCTGTGAAGTGATGGTTGAATTACCTTTTCGAAAGAGCATGCAGCAAGAGGTTCCGTCATGCGAGCGCTGATTGTCGATGATGAGCGACTGGCCCGGCGCGGTGTTCTTCTGCGGCTGCGAAAATTTAAGGATATCGAGATCGTCGGCGAATGTGCGGATGGGTTGTCCGCGGTAGAGAAAATCCTCGAGCTTTCACCCGATGTTGTGTTCCTCGATATACAAATGCCTGGCATGGATGGCTTTGAGGTTCTCCGCGCCCTACCGAAAGAGAATCTCCCTGGCGTCGTCTTCCTCACGGCCTACGAACAGCATGCCTTGCGGGCATTCGAAGTTCACGCACTAGATTATCTTCTCAAACCTGTGGACGACGAGCGGTTTGCGGTGGCCGTAGATCGTGCCCGTAAGCTTGACGATTCGACATCAAGGATTCGAATGACACAGCGAATCCTGCAGATGCTTGGACGAGACTCCGAGAAACATGCTTCGCGCTTCATAGTGCGTACGGGTTCACGGATTCAAATCGTGCTCGTAGAGGATATCGACTGGATCGGCGCGGCCGGAGACTACACGGAATTGCACGTTCGCGGTCGTTCACATCTTTTGCGCGAAACCATGAATTCTCTGGAACAGAAGCTCGATCCGGCCAAGTTTCTCCGAATACATCGCTCGCGAATCGTGCGAACCGGCTGCGTCCTGGAGCTGCGCTCCATCGAGAACCGGGAATTCATGGTCGGCCTTTCGGACGGCTCAGAGCACCGCTCCAGCCGCACTTACGCTGACCGTCTCGAACATTGGTTGTCATCTGGAAAAACTTGACCGCGACGAACTCGCGTATCGAAGCGAATTTATTATTACAAGCTGGCGCGGCCAAAACGCATCCTAATCCGACGTCGAAATTCTGTTATTCTCTCGCCTAAGGTCCAGCGCGCGAGCAGGGGACGCAGGGGAGTTCACCATGAAGCCGACAACGAAAGGTCGCGACAATATCTGGCGAGTCATTTTGCGCGCGATCTCTGTTAGCGTACTGCTGGTTATCATCGCTACGTCCGCCTCCTCCGATTCGTCGCGCGCGGCCGTCATTCACCCTTTGCAGAACGCAAATTTTGCCTCACATTCAGACCTGCCATGTCTTAGTACAGCTGTCGAAGCAGGAGATCCTTCCACTGGCCCTTCGGCCGTGTTGGTCAAGATGGAGAAAGGCTGCATCTACGCGTGGCATTTTCATACGGCGGTCGAAGTGCAAAAGTCTATGCTCCTGGCATGATGCCTGGCATTTAACGAAAGAAGCGGGAAGAGCGCCGACCTCGTGGTGAGCGCTTTTTCTAGCTTGGCTAGGCGGGTCGAGCCTACGGTACCAATTCCTGCGTCAGTATGGCTCCGCCCATGGACGCCAGCACAGCGGATTCTTTCACCGCCTTGTGAGAGTCCTTGGCTATCCATAGCGTTTCCTTGTCGTCACCGCCGTCCGCCGAAGTAATGTTGACTTTATACGCGTCGAACGTGCCGGCAGGCACCGTCACCGGTTCAACGCCGGACACGTTCAACTGCATCAGCTTCACCTTTTGTCTCAGCACATCAAAATTGCGGTAGGTCGCCCTGAATCCCTCGGCCAAAGGCAGGCACGAAATGGATTGTTTCGCCCCTGCAGCATCAGCGAACAGGGGTCCGCCCAGATCGACGGAGATAGGCTGATCCTTTCCGTTTACGTTCATGTTGCCGTCGGCTTTGCCGCCACTGAAAATGAGGTTGACCGATACCGGGCCCTGTTTCAAGATGAGCTTGCGCGCGATGAGAGTCCCTTTTTCCAGGGTCGATACTTCGGTCACCGCTCCTTGTGGTGTGTCGATCACGTCTGTGGCGACCCATGAACCGCCGTCCTCCACGATGGTGGTCGAGACACTCAGCGCGACCTGCTGGCCGCCCATCTCGATCTTGGCCTGATACTTGTACGTGCCTGCCTCCAGATCTCTGGCCGTCTTGGGAGTGCTCACCGAACTCGCATCAACTTTCTTGGCCAGCACAACTGTTTTGGGATCGACGGTGACTTCTTTCAGCCGCGCCATCACTTCCAGCGTTCCGTCTGTCTGGGCGCGCCCGCCCAGATACTTGGCGAAAAATATCTCCGTGGCCATCACCGCGGCCATGTTGTTCACCGGGCGCGCAAAGCCGTGGCCCTCGTCTGGAATCAGCAGGTATTCCACGGGGAAGCCGCGGTCGCGAAGCGCGATCACAATCTGCTCGGACTCCGCGTGGTTTACCCGGGGATCGTTGGCGCCTTGCGCGATCATCAACGGCGTGTTGATTTTATTTGCGGATGTCAGCGGCGAGCGCTCTACGAGCAGCGCCTTCCCTTCCGCCGTCGTGGGATTTCCCATGCGCTGATAGAACATCTGGCGGATAGACTCCCAGTACGGTGGTATGGAATCCAGCAAAGTAATCAGGTTGGAAGGGCCAAACAGATCCACAGCCGCGGCATAAAGACCCGGAGTAAAGGCTACTCCGGCCAGCGTTGCGTAGCCGCCGTAAGAAGCGCCGAAAATGCCTACGCGCTTCGGATCGGCGATACCTTCATCAACCAGATACTTCACGCCCCACGTGACGTCGTCCTGCATCTTGCGGCCCCACTGCAGGTTTCCGGCGTCGAGAAATTTCTTGCCGTAACCGGTGGACCCGCGGAAGTTCATGCTCAACACGGCATAACCACGATTGGCAAAAAACTGCGCGTATCCGTTGTAGCCCCATGTATCGCGTCCCCACGGTCCGCCATGCGGGAAAATAATTGTGGGGAGGTTTTTGGCTGGCACGCCTTTGGGCAAAGTAAGATAAGCCGGAATTTCCAATCCGTCCGAAGACTTGTAGTGCACCGGCTTCATCTCCGCCAGTTCTTCGCGGGGAAGTTTTTCGCGTACCTTGTATTGCAGCACGAGCTTGTGGTTTTTGCGGTCAAAGAGGTATGTCTCGCCAGGCTCTGTGTCGCTGCTGGCAGTGATCAGCCAGGTCTTCTCGTCCAGCGTGGCCGAACCCAGGCTCACTTCCTTGCCCGGGAACTTGTCATCCAGCCATTTGAAATCGGCGCCGAAACCTTTGTCCTTGAAGTAATAGCGCGGTTTGTCTTCTACATACACGGTGAACGCCAGCTCGTCGGTAGCTTCGGAGAAAAACGCCTCGCCGAAATCCACTTTCTTCTGCGGATCGGATTCCACCATCTCCGTTTTGCCGGTTTGCGGATCGAACAGATCCAAAGCGGACAAGTCCACACCCGCGCCCTTGTTTGTCTCCATGTACGCCCGCTTGCCGTCTTTCTGGAAACGGATTACGCCGCAACTCTCAAAGACGCTACAAAAATAAATCTTAGTAAATTTGTCGGAATCGACGCGAAGAATTTCCGTGTCACCATTCTCCGCCGAACGCGTGGCCAGGCGCAGGTTGCCCTGCAGATCGAAACTCCAGCCTTCGATGCGCTCTGTGTTCTGGCGCATCAGCGTCTTCTCGCCAGTGGAAATCTTCAGCTTGTAGAGGTCGTGCCAGGCTTTCTCGCGGTCGTTCAGTCCGATGTAAACCACGTCAGGATCATTCTTGGGGACGGCGTAAATCTGCACGCGCACGCCTTTCAGCCCGGTCAAGTCGCGCGAGGGCGGCGCATCCGCGCCGGCCGCCGGTTTGGCGTTGGGATCAACGGCATAGACGTTGTAGTTTTCGTCGCCAGCGTTGTCCTTCACATACAGTATGTATTTGCCGTCACGTGTCCAGAAATATCCTGCGATCGGCCGCTTGGTCTCCGTGGTAAGCAGTCGCGCCGCATCAAACGGTTCATTCACGCCCTTCACGTAAATATTACGCGTGTCTTTCCACGGCTTCTGGAACGCCAGAAACTTCCCGTCAGGGGAAAGTTGCGCGCCAGCGATTTCGGGATTGCCGAAAATTATCTCGCGGTCAATGATCGGCGGCAGACCGCCGCTGGAAGCGTTCCGATCTTTGGTAGTCTGCGCTGCGAGCGATGAGGCGGCGAGCGCCAGGCACAACAGGCCCTTAAGTATCGTTTTCATTAGATTATTTCCTCTCTGCATGGGAACGACTTGGATTGGATCGCCGCTAGTTCGTTGGAGATTATCGACGCAAGAGGTCATCGGTGTCCACCCGAATTCCAATTTGGACCTTTGTGTGTCGTCCGGAACGTTTGGCGTCCCATACGCAAGAGAAATTTCAGAGAATCGATTCCCTGGGTTGCTGATATCTACCTGCTTACCTGAAAGGCTTTGCTAACAATAGTCCTACGATTATCATCCCAGCGTACGACCTGTCCTTGCCACCGGCCGCATATCCTCCGGCAACGAATGCAAGCCCGACGCCCCCAGAACCACTCCCCCGATGAGCGGCCAAATCAGGACAATCCAGTGCAGCCGAGTCTTGTAAAGGACTTTTTCCCCTGGAACCAAATTCTTCTCGATGTACCCCATGCCAATCCTCGCCTTATGGTTTTTTCGATGTCAATTCAACAAGGTTGCTCCATACGCGCTTACGCAAAATTCTCGACAAAAAGTCTTTCAAAGAGCCGGACAATTTCTCGCAGCGCCTTACAAGAGATTGTTAAGCCTAACCATACCAACCAAGGGAACTGCCAGCCGGAAATAAGTGGCCCAAACAATGCCCATGCTAGCAGCAGTGGCAGCGCCGTTCCGGCGAACCAGACGAAGGGTATTTGCACGCGCTGAAGCAGCCGACCGGATGCGGCACACGTAAAGGCAGCCATTGGCAGTGGCCCATGCTGTGGGATCAGCCAACCGAAAACCGCGGCCAGCCATAGACCCAAAGTGACGCTTGGCAAAAGCGCCTTCACCCGCGAGGTCGGAAAGAGCCGTTCCCCAGCGTACAGACTGCAATAGCCCGCCGCAATCGCAGTGAAGCCAAAGCCTTCCCGATCGATATTCCGAAAGGTCGATAAGATTGACTCGGCAGTGCACATCGCAGCGATGGACTGTACAGCGCTGACCACAACAGCCACAGCTATGGTCGAGGCAGCGAACAAAATGGTCGACTGAAGAATACGCCTCGCCCATCGTTCTGGCGCGTAAACAAAAGCGAATGCTGCGGCGACCTCCTGCGGCTCGCCGAACCGAATCTTGACGATCCGGGCGGTGGCCTCTTCATCATAGCCCTGGGATCTCATTTCCTCTGCGAGGTCATCCAGATGAGCGCGCAACTCCTTCGCTACTTCGCAACGGTGCTTGTTGCCGGGAAGCTTGGCCAGCCAAATTACTCGGGAAACGATGTGATCCAAATGCGTCACGTGTTGGCCTTCGAAAGTATCGCGTTCACCACTTTCGTAAAAGAAAACCATTCTTGTTCACTGCGGCGTGCAGCTTTTCGGCCAGTGGCTGTCAAACCGTAATACTTCCGCTGCTTCCCGGTCTCTCCTGTGCGCCATTCTGAGCGGAGATACCCACGTTTGTGCAGTTGGTGAAGGGCCGGGTACAAAGTCCCCTCTTTGAATTCAAATGCATCCTGGCTGCGACGCAACGATTCCTGGATAATCTCGTATCCGTACATGTCGCGTTCGGATAGGAGCTTGAGGAGTAAGAGCGCGATGCTGCCTTTGAGCAATTCCCGATCAAACGCCATTCCCGAGACCTCGGACAATCAATTACATCGGCTAAGGAGGCATTATAGTTTGATACGATCTCAGAAACAAGATATGAATTCCGCGTCCGGCTGTTGGCTGCACAGCCAATTTGATGCTGAGTTGACAGTCATTTCCCGTCCGTTGTATACATCGTATAACGATGTATTAAGGAGAAAAAGGAGGACCAATCATGAGAACTCGGACTGCGCTGGGCGTAACGCTTTGTCTAATCGTCGTGCAACAAGTATTGGAGAACATAATCGGCACTATGAACCGCACGTTAGTAGAGATGCCGGCCTGGCGTCATCTCGGGGTCGAGGCCTGGGCAGCATTCAGCCGAGGGGCTGATCTTGGAAATGGAAGGATTATTTACCCAGTGGCAGGCATCGGTGGACTTGCGTTGATCTTGGCCGCCGCGATCGTCTTTCGCCTCAGTCCACGAAGACCGTGGTCTGTGGCCATTCCCGTTTATGGCTCTGCCCTAATGGCGATCTGCGTCATGCTGACCACTACGCAAGCCGCTCCCGTTATGTTGAGTTTGCACCGAATCGGGAATGATCCTCGCGCACTACAGCAAGCATTTGAAGGTTTTTATCGATGGGATTCGATCCGAGCCGTCATTGGAACGCTAGAGGGCTGCCTGGAGATATGGGCGCTGGTGGCGCTTGGTTCCCAGGCCTTTGAGAAGAAAACTCCTCGCAAGAACAACGGACGGTTGCTTTATCCGTGAAACCTTAAGCCGGTTGCACTTCGGCCGCGAGGCCCAGGAGCATGCAGGGCGGACTATGTCGCAGACGCTGTTAGAAGTCGATGGGACCGGAATGTTCTTCGAATCGTCCGCTTTCTTCCCGATATTGGGACTCGACACGCACCTTTCCGGGTTCAACGGTTTCTTGGTTAACTTGCTCGTGAGTTCTCTGATCGGAATGGCGTACGGTCTGCTGTTTCGACACGAAGCTCCCAATTTGGGGCTTGGAGTTATGTGGGGATGGCTCTTCGGACTCATCTGGTGGTACATCGGACCGATGACCCTTCTGCCGCTAATTCTGACTGGCGAGTGCGATTGGAGAGCTAGCGCCGCATCGGCGCTACTGCCGGCTCTGACCGGCCACTTACTTTTTGGCGCGACCACGGCCCTAATCTTTCTCTTGCTCGAACGACGCTATACGCGCTCCCTCTTCTTGGATCCCCGTGCCGCCGCTCGCGAATTGCGCCGGATCCGCCCTGTGGGAACGCCCGCACCCGCCTTGTGGATCTTCGCGCTCGGACTCGGAGTCTTACTGCCGATCCTATTGGGCTGATGCCCATGAATCGCTGCGAATGAAGCACCTGCTCACTAGGCAGGTGCGTCCCCTCATCCCAGCGCGAGTCCGGTGCCCCACGGACTTCCTCCTTCGACACCGAATTACCCGACTTCGTGACACTCCAGTTCGGGCATCCAGTCAGGTCGTAGACTGGTGCAAGTGAACCCCTCGGTGAGACAATTCAAATTCGCGACAGTAGGACACGGATTTCTATTCGACCGACGATTGTGCTTCTCACCTAACCAGTTCGAATCTCGAGGCGCTTGAAATACTTGCCGCGCGACAAGAAATGGATACCTGTTCGAATTCTTCCGGAGGCCGATAGCCGAGCGCGGAATGTAGTCTTATGCGATTGTAGTAGCACTCAATGAACTCTGAGATGTTCAGCCAGAGATCCTCAAGGTCCCTATATTCCTTCGCGTCAACCTCTTCCCGCTTGAGCGTCCTAAAGAAGCTTTCGCAGCTGGCATTGTCTGAAGGGCTTCCCGGTCGGCTGACGCTTGCGACCACCCCGTGCATATGCAGCGTCACCAAATACGCTGCGTGCGCGTATTGCGCACCGCGATCCGAGTGATGCACTAAGCCAGGCTCCGGCTTTCGCTCCTCAAGAGCCTTCTCCAGCGCCCCTAACGGTAACCGTGCGGTCAGCGTCCTCTCCAGATTCCAACTGACCACTTTTCGCGAGAATCTGTCTAAAACGACCGCCAAGTACACGAACTCCCGCTTTAACCGAACAAACGTGATATCTGCTACCCAGAGCTGATTCACGCCAGTAAGCTTCATGCGATTCGCAAGATTAATATAAATCTCATGCCTTCGTTCCTCGGTCGAAACGCTGGACGATTGCAAATCGTGCCGATAAGACTGTCCTCGCGCATGAGCCGCGCCACTCTTTTGTGGTTGACCAGCATTCCTCGACGCCGCAACTCGGCCGTCATCCGTCGGTAGCCGTAACGCCCCTGGTGCTCCAAAGCTATCCTCTGGACCTCTGGACCTCGGATCGCACGCCCATCTCTTCGTCCCACGGATCTTGAGCACGTAAATATCGGTAAAATCCCACCCTGCTCGACCCGACAAGTTGGCACATCCGTTCGATACTCAAACCACCTTGCAGCGACATTACGTCCCGGATGTGGTCGTAGATGCCTGCTCGCCAGACACGCTCCTCTCGTGGTGTCGAGCCTCGATTTTCTGCAAGGCGCCTTTGAAAAAATCCACTTCCAGTGTCTTCTCCGCAAATAACCGCTTCAAATCGCTAATCTCTCTGCGAAGCCGTGATTCACGCGATTTCTCTGTTGGCTGGTCCTCGCCAACGTCGGCTCGTTCGCTCTCCTCATGCCATCTATATAAGGTCTGTCATGGGACACCAAGATCCTTCGCCAGCCACTCAATGTTCTCGCAGTTTTTGAACCGTTCGACTGCCGCACGGCGGAAGTCTTCGGGGTACCGCCACCCTCATCCGTTCGCCATTTATAGGGAACCTCCCTTTCCCTGCAAAGTGTAACTTTGGCGACTGTCTCAGACTGGGGTTCACTTCACAGCCTCCCAAAGCGGCGGAGGTGAAAATCGCCGTCTGTAACTGATTGAAGAAGAACGAGAAGTTGGCTCCCCGGGCTAGATTCGAACTAGCAACCCTTCGGTTAACAGCCGAGGCGGTCAAAAATCTAAGTGCCGCGTCTGGTGTCGCTTACACGAGACTCGGAGCCATTCTTATCTTTCTAGCTGCACCCAATCCTGCACCCAAGAGGTATTGTTAATCACAGTTATTGGTAACCGAACGGCCGTCATTAGGGCCAGTTAAGTAACCTTCCTTGCCGAAATGTAGACTGCCGACAGCGCGCCGGTGAAGAGCAATGCCGTCGCTATTCCGAACGTGCTGAAATCAAACGCACTCACTCGAAACGGGGTGAGGTTCTTGTTTGGCCACATCTCGTCCGCAGTCCCACGTCAGCGAGCGTCGCAGCGCAGCGGGGGATAAAGCGAGAATGCCGCACCGCTTTCATCACAGTTAAATTAGTTTCACTATTGAACTGCGGCGGTTCTTCTCGGGCTCTGTTTCGGCAAAGCGGCTTGTGGCGGGAGTTCCAGAGGAATTCTGGGATCTGCGGCCGAAGCCTTTCCAGCTTGTGTCCAAGCGAACCGAGTCACTACTGAACCAGCCACCGAAGAAATTGCGGCGGCCTTCCTCAGCTTTTTGCCGCTTTCTTCGTTCGCGCCAAGCGAAAGCAACCTTAGTACCAGCGGCAGTGGCCCCGAAAGTAAACCGCCAATACGCGTAAGCCATCCGCTGCGTCCTTCTTTCAGAGGTTTCAGCGCAGGATCTTTGCGCAATTCTAACGATGCGCCAATAGCTGTCTCGGCCAACGCGCTCGCAAGGCCAATCGAGTTGAGCGCGGCGTTTTCATGGCCTCGGAGTTCGAGAATTGCCGAGGCGGTGGCCATGCCTGAAGTGGCGAAATGGACCGGTAGCAATCCCACGTTTTTGTACCAGACGGGAATGGCGGTAGCGCCGATTAGCACGCCCGTATAAGTGGAGAGCACAACACCAGACAGCAAAGAAATGAACTCGGCTGCATTTTCGAAGACGCGCGTCAGACCGTAGCTAACACCGCATTTCTTTTCAATGCCGGCCAGGAATGCCGCTCCTGCGGCGCTACTGGAGAAGGCGACAAGAGTCCACGAGCCTACAGACATGGGGCTTTGAATTTTGAATACCCGAAGCATATGCAGAAAACGCGAGGGCATTCCTAAGTCGGCGACAAGAAGTGCAGGCGAAATGGCCCCGCCGATTGCAGCCAGCCAACGCGCATCGCGTATGAGGCGCGCGTCTGCGCCGGTAATTTTAGCAACGCTCGCTATAACTGTTGCCGCGCCCGCTGCGCCGCCGGTGAAGAGATAGACCGGCACTTCCCAGGTCCACGCCGGGGCTTTTAGGGCTGGCATGCCGTAATAACCGGTCCGCGGAGAAGCTAGGGGAAAAGGAGTGTTCAACGGTTGCACGCTCGAAGATTCAATGCGCCCATGTTCTTCCGCTTCGCGGCGGATTTGGTGCAATCGCAATTCGCGAGCGTCCAGCGGATTTCCTGCCGATCCACGTGGAAGGTTCTGATCGCTCATTTGCGGCTGCCTCCGAGGAAAGCGAAAAACGTTCCTGCTATCATCAATCCGGCGGCGAGAGCAGCCGAAGTCCAGCCCCGCCGCAAATAAATTGTGGGAACTTCCGGCTTGGGTGGGAGATTGTAGCTACGAGGATCTCCGCGAACGATAAAGAACGCGTGAATTCCCCCAACGCTGGAATCTACCGGATCGTAAAGTTGCGCGTCGTAAAATCCTTTGCTTTTCAATTCGTCCATTCGCTCGCGCGCAATTTCGCGCATATGATCGATTTTGCCGAATTTAATAGATTCGGTTGGGCAGACCGTGGCGCAAGCTGGGGAAAGATTTTCTTTCTGCCGGTCGTAGCAAAACGTGCATTTGAAAGCGCGGCCGTCGCTGGGGTTGCGTTCGACCACACCAAAAGGACATGCGACCACACAATAGGCACACCCGTTGCACACATCCGGCTGGACGAAAACGCCTCCAAATTCCGTGCGAACGATTGCGCCGGTCGGGCAAGCTTCCAGACATCCGGCATTCTCACAATGTTTGCAAACGTCGGATGAAAATCCCCAGGAAAAAACTTCCGGTGAATTGCCACCTAGACCGGGCGTAGCGCCCTCTTCTACAAATTTGACATGACGCCAGGCGGAATGCCCCAACGAGCCGGTGTTGTCATATGACATCCCCAGCCATTCAAAACCGTTGTCCGGCACCTGATTCCACTCTTTGCATGCGACTTCGCACGCCTTGCAACCGATGCACAACGTTGAATCTGTTAGGAACGCGGTAACGTTGCTCATCGCGGACCCATCATTTCTTCAAACTGTTCCACCGTCGCGGGCCCGCGAGCCCGGCGTCCGGGGGTTACATTGCAAAGCAGCGCTTTGGTTTCCATGATTCGGACGTTCGGCTCCTGTGACAGTGCGATCAAATCATTCACCACGTCGCCTTTCACTAATCCTTTGTATCCCCAGTGATACGGCAAACCGATCTGATGAACGGTGTGCCCATTCAAGCGGATAGGTTTAATGCGAGGCGTCACCAGCGCACGTGCTTCGATGATTCCACGCGCGGTTGCTATAGTTACGAAAGAACCGTGTTCAAACCCCAACTCATCGGCGAGCTCCGTGGAAATCTCGCAGAAAAGTTCCGGTTGAAGCTCCGCCAGGTGCGATAGATGGCGCGACATTCCTCCCGCAGTGTGATGCTCGGTGAGTCTGTAGGTGGTGAGGACGTAAGGGAAACGCGCATCCGGCGAGGAGGCATACGCGTTTCCTTGATCTTCGAGTTTTTTCGCCGCAGGGTCGATCTGCTGTTCAGGATATAGCCGGCTTTGAACGGGCGCTTCAAGTGGCTCGTAATGAGTCGGTAGCGGGCCGTCTTTTAGTCCACTTGGAACCCAAATCCAACCAAATCCATCAGGGTGCATGATGAAGGGCTTGTCACCACCGATGCCGTCATCGCCTTTGGCACCGGATTTGGGTCTATAAGATGGCGCCTTCGTCTTGGTGAAATCCGGAACGTCGAGACCCGTCCACTCTCGTTTGCTTTCGTCCCACCATATAAGTTTCTTGCGCTCGCTCCACGGCTTTCCATCTGGCCGGGCGGACGCGCGGTTGTAAAGGATGCGCCGATCGGCCGGCCATGCAAAGCCCCAGCCATGGCCATACGCATCTTTAGGATGCCGTTCCCGCGCCTTGTTCTCTCCAGGTTTCGGAAAAATTCCGGAATAAATCCAACAACCGCAGGCCGTCGAACCGTCTGCCTTCAGCTCTCTAAAACCTTCTACGAGTTTTTTATCCGCAACCGTCCAACCATTGATCTCTTTAAGCACCTCTTCCACTTTAGGTTCGGCGTTAGGGCCCTCGACTGGATAATCCCAAATGAGCGCGTTCAGCCCGGCATTGCGGGACCGTCGATCATTCTCGGCTCTCTCCTTCAAGCGGCGTCCCAGGTGGTACATGAACCAAGTCTCGCTGCGAGAATCTCCGGGCGGCTCGACTGCCTTTTCGTGAAACTGATTCAGGCGCTGCGTATTGGTGAAGCACCCGTCTTTCTCGGCATGTCCAGCAGCGGGAAAGAAGAAAACCTCCGTATCAATCTCTTGCGGATTTAGCTTTCCACACGAAACTTCCGGAGAATCCAACCAAAACGACGCCGTTTCGGTTTCCACCATATCGCGAACGACCAGCCATTTGAGTTTCCCCAGAGCCTCGCGCTCAAAACCCGCATTCGGCCCGCCCACGGCCGGATTTTGGCCCATTACAAAAAGCCCTTCCACATTTCCTTTGGCCATTTCCACCCAATAGCCGATATGAGAGTGATCGCCCGTCACTCGCGGAAGCCAATCGAAACCGTAATTATTTTCTTGGGTCGCCGACTCGCCATAATATGACTTGAGCAGACTTACAATATATTTGTCGAAGTTCGCCCACCAGCCGGTCTCGGCCTTGTGTTTCTTGATGTAGGCCTGCGGGTCGTCGGCATCGGCTTTGAAAAAAGGCATTGGAAGATAGCCGGGCAGAACGTCGTAAAGCGTCGGGATGTCGGTAGACCCTTGAATGGAAGCGTGCCCGCGCAGCGCAAGAATTCCCCCTCCCGGGCGTCCTATATTCCCGAGCAATAATTGAAGAATGGCCGCAGTACGAATAATTTGAACGCCATTGGAATGCTGCGTGAACCCGACCGCGTAACATATCGCGGCAGTTTTGTCCGGTCCTGAAGCAGATGTGAACGTCCCTGCTAGCTTTTCGAAAATGTCGCGCGGCACGCCGCAAATTTGCTCCACGAGGTCAGGTGTATATCGCGAGAAATGGCGCTTCAATACCTGGTACACGCAACGAGGGTCCCGCAGAGTCAGGTCTTGGCGATAGATCGCTACGTTGGTTTGTTCGCCCCCGCGATCTTTCGCGTGGCCGCCATGACTTCCTTGGCTTCCGCTGTCGCTGGCGTCTGTCGAAGGTGAATCCTTATACGCCCAGGTCTCTGTCTTGTATTCTTTCTTTTCAGGATCCCATCCGGAGAACAATCCCCCAAAATCTTCCGTATCCTTAAAATCGTCGCGCAGAATAACCGAAGCATTGGTGTAATTCACTACGTACTCGCGGAAATCTTTCTCGTTTTCGAGAACGTAATGGATCATCGCGCCCAGAAAAACGATATCGCTGCCTGCGCGGAGCGGCACCCACATGTCAGACATCGCAGAAGTTCTTGTGAATCTCGGATCCACATGCAGAATTTGAGCGCCGCGCTTACGCGCTTCCATCACCCACTGGAATCCCACAGGATGGTTCTCCGCCATGGAGGAGCCCATAATCAGAATCGCGTCGGCGTTGGCAAGATCTTGCTGCGCGGTAGTAGCGCCGCCGCGCCCGAAGGAGGTGCCCAGACCGGGCACAGTTGAACTATGTCATATGCGGGCCTGGTTGCTGACGCAAACCATCCCAAGGCCGGCGGTAAACAGTTTCTTGATAAGATAATTTTCTTCGTTGTCGAGCGTGGCACCGCCCAGGTGCGCGATAGCCGTGGTCTGCATCAAGGTTTTGCCGTCTTTGCTCTCGGCGAAGGTGCGTTCGCGAGATTCCCACACGCGATCAGCCACCATATCCATCGCCGTTTCCAAGTCCAAATATTCCCATTGCGTTGAGTGTGGCCGGCGATAGCGAACTTTCTTGGCTCGATTTGGATGGGTCAACAATTCGAAGCTTGCCGCACCTTTGGGACAGAGATGCCCGCGTGAAATGGGAGACTGGGGATCACCCTCAATAGAAACTACTTTGCCTTCTTTGTGAAAAATTAGCTGCCCACAACCGACTGCGCAATAGGGACAAACGGACCGCGCCACTTGTGTGCCGTGGTTCCGAACGCGCAGAGTCCGCGTTCTTTCGCTCATCGCTTCGCAACCGGTTCCGTCTCCGCCTGTTTTAATTTGCCGGACCAGCGGCCACCGCATAAAAAAATCTTTAATCATTGAGAACTCCGAAGGGGCCTCGCAGGCTTGTCAACGACAAGTATAGGGCTCGAGAAGTAAATGGCGGTATCAGGGTATAACCCTAGCCCTGGATGATAGGCACCTTAGGTTAATTCTCGTGGGAAAATTGACTCCGTTAGAACGGTGAGAGCCGGCCGAGAACGCGAGTCCTATAGCTCGCGGGCGAGCTACGGGAGGACTATTATCTGAGAATTCGCAATGTCAGTTCGCTAGCGTACAAAACCTACACAGCAACTTAGGTGTCTGATTTCGAATAAAGTGAGAGTGACCAGTCCGTGGCTCGCAATTCTATTACGGCGATTGTCTTCCCGGCACCAGAGTTATGGCAGTCAGAATCGCGATGATACGAAGTCGTCAGGATAAATATCCCTGGCCGAACCCTACATTCAAAAAGAGGAACCGCCGCTCTCCTAGCCAGCGGTTCCTCAGGTCTGTTATCTTCCGGATGTAGTCGTCTTTGCACCTTCGAGGGGAATCTGTTCGGCTAATGACGTAAGCTTTTCGTCGGTATCTTTTTCTTCCTTCAACGTCAAGCCTAGCAGACGTACTGCCTCTTCGTTCCCAAGTTTGCCAGCCATTGCGCGCACTGTGCCGTAGGCTGCAATTTCGTAATGTTCTACGCGTTGCGCGGCGCCGATCAGTGCTGAGTCCTTTGCACCGTCACTGTAGTCCTCACCGGCAACCTCATCGCCTTCCTCGATCAGGCCTTCCATGCCCTTGCACTTTTTGCCGGTTGGTCTCTCGTCCAGCCCCTGGAAAATCGATTCGAGCCGGGATACATGTCCTTCAGTCTGTTTAAGATGTTCCTCGAATCCTTTCCGTAAGTCCGCTGACTTTGCTGCCTTGGCCATTTTAGGTAATGCTTTGACCAGCTGGGTCTCAGCGCTGTAGATATCCTTAAGTTCATCAATAAATAGTCGCTTCAGTTCTGAATGCTGCATGATTTTCCTCCATTATTTTTTGCTGCAATGCAACGGTATCGTTGGGAAAATCGTCGCACCATGCGGCAAATCGTGTAGTTAGCCGGGCTAGATAGGGTAGCGGGAAGGAGCTGTATTTAACCTGCGGAAATTGACACGGCCTCTCTTCAATGAGTTTTCTTTGCAGTCGTGACTATCAAACTCCGATTGTATGTCGCTCAGGGTCCGTTCCAAGTGCGAATTCAGCATCCAAGCACAGGCGTCGCATTCATATACTTGGTTGCTATCATTTGACATGAATTCGATCTTGCTAAGCTTACGTTTGCCCCTCATGGTCGACTCTCCGAAATGTGAATATCGCGGCCGCAACTTCCGGCAGCCAGAAACTAACTCAAAGGTTCGCGGTTGAATCGAAATATTCTTGCATCTGGATTCTTAGTGCCGGAAATGAGATCAGGAATGATAAGGCTAGCTATCGCTGCAAACGTAATCCCGTTGCCGCCGTAGCCCAATGCAAACTGAGCTCCCGGAAAATCTTTGTGCGGCCCAATATACGGAAGCCCATCGTCGGATTCTGCAAAAGTTCCCGTCCATGCAGTCGCCAGTTTCCAAGGAATACGCGGAAACATTTTTCTGAGTTTTCGAACGAGTGTCTTGGTCTTGACCGGAAGTAAGCGATCCCTCTTCGTCTCGTTCACAAAATCCACGTCTTCGCCGCCCGCGACAAATCTGGAATCTTCTGTAGTGCGTACGTACAAATACGGCCGCGCCGATTCCCAGATCACTGGGCGCTCAAAGTTCTTCGGGAACTTAGTAGCCGGCGTCGAAGCGATTGCATAACTGCTTACCAGCCGAACAGCCTTTTGTTTTAGGAATTGTTGGGATTCGTAGCCTGTGGCGAAAACAACATGTTGCGCTTGGATCTCAATGCCATCTTCGGTTGTGAGGAAAGATAGTTTGCCTTGGCGGCGATAGCTATTTACGGTCGTGTGACAGAAGACCTTCATACCTTTTCTCTGTGCGCTTCGCACAAGCGCCTGGGTTAGCTTTCGCGGATTCACTTCAGCCGCGTCGTGGTTAAGGATTGCGCAGGGAGCATGCAAGGAAAATGATTCGCGAAGCCTTCTTCTCTCCAGCAATTCGACCTTGAATCCGTGCTTCTGTCTGGATCGAAATTCTCGTCGCATCATCCTGACATCTTTAAGGCTGCTGGCTAAATACAAACTTTTGCATTTTCTAAAATCACAGGAATCGTCTAATGTTTCGACCGTCTTGCCGATTGAGTTAATCGCCTCAATGCCCATCTTGTACGCTCTAACCGCTGAGCATTCCCCAATCTTTTTTATCAATTCGATTAAATTGACATCCGCCTCGTATGACAAAATCGCCGTGCTTGCCATCGTGCTTCCCATACCGATTTCTCGCCGGTCAATAACAATCACTTCCATCCCCAGTTTGGTCAAACGGTGGGCTAACAGTGCGCCGGATACCCCACCTCCGATAACCAAGACTTCAGAGCGAATATCTCTCGATAGTTTTTTGTGTCTGGGTGTCTTAGGCTGATTGATGATCCAGACCGGTCGCCCCGTTCGAAGGTCCAAAGCCATCTAATTCTTCGCCGCTTCTATTGCATAGTCTCTGCAACGTTCCAGATGGGCGGCCTCGTGAGAAGGTACAAGTTCCACTACACCAAGAATCCACACGGAAGGCCCGTGTGGCACCGATTTTCCCGTTGAGGAGTGCATCGACTCGTAAAACTTGAGCGCATATCCTCGGACATAGCCAGGGGCAGATCGAGCCATCTTTAATCTATGATGATTGATTAAGACTGCACGGCGACTTCGTGGCTTTATGGGCCAAGTTTTAAGGCCATTAAGTTTAAACACCAGGCAACTAACTCTCCCATGAGGAGACTCTCTAATGGATCGCTCCAAGCAAATAAAGTATTAGTACAATTAGCAGCACCGTGCCTAGTATCCCGAGGCCGCCTCCCATTCCCCATCGGGAATAACCGTAATATCCGCCTCCGCCACCGAACAATAGCACCAGTATAATGATCAAAAGTAGCATCGTAATTCTCCTTCTTTAAGGGATGGTATGGTACGAATTAGAATTATCGCTCTGCTTCTCTCTTCCAGAACCGACCCGTCCTAGCTGCACTGATAAATTCCTTTATCCCCGCGCCCCGTGTGATGTCCGCCACTCCCGCCTCTTCCTTGATTGCTGCCTTCCTTGCTAAAGATGGAATCCCGGAAAAACCAACGGCCTTACAGTGCCGCACCGCGTCCATCAGGAAATTCAGAGCGTTGGGGTCGTCGGACAGCCTCTTATCGCCGTCCGGCCCGGCCAGTACCACCACTGCGTCGAATAACACCGACGGCGAAGCGCGCAACGCCATTTCTGCAGGGGTAAGTTCACCTTCAGAATCCAGCTCTCCTTGGATCTTGCAAGTGATGATGGCTGCCTTAGCGCCTTCGGCTTCGATCTGAGAAACCACTTCTTTTTTAAGTTTGCCGTCAAATCCGGCACAAAGCAGCACTCCGACTTTGCGGCCGGCGAGAGTTGGCTTGTACTTTTCGTAAAGCCGCAGAGCAGGGCTTGGTTCCAAATCGATAGGCATTTTGGCAGGAGTAATTCTTTCAGCCTGTCCTTCGGCACCCAGCGCGTTGATTACCTTGTTCGCCAAATCCTTATCAATCAGGAGCAGATGACCCAGCATTCTTAGCCGCACGGCCTCGGTTTCTACCTTGCCCAATTCGAACGTCAGCGCGTTCGCCAGATGTTTTTGTTCCGGAGCCGTGATGGACCGATAAAACAGCCGGGCCTGTGAATAGTGGTCGGAAAAAGATTCTGAACGCGCGCGGATGGGCTTGCCTTCCATTGGCCTCGCGGACGTGGCAAAGCCGCGATCTAGAGATTCTCGCGGCGCCGCCGGGTCTAAGGAATTAGGCTCATATGATACTCGGCCTTTGGGCACGGCCATTTGATGAATGCCATCGCGTTGAAGATTGCGAAACGGACATTTTGGCGCGTTTACCGGCAGTTGGTGAAAGTTTGGGCCACCTAAACGGCTCAGTTGCGTGTCGAGATATGAGAAGAGCCGGCCCTGCAATAGAGGATCTTCCGAAAAATCCAGTCCAGGAACCAGATGGCTGGGGCAGAACGCAACTTGCTCCGTCTCGGAAAAGAAATTGTCCGGATTCTGATCTAGTACCAGCTTCCCGACCATCTGCAGCGGCACCAGTTCTTCAGGAATAATTTTCGTGGCGTCTAGGACATCAAATTCAAAGCTTTCGGCCATTGCGTCGTCGAAAATTTGCAGGCCCAATTCGTACTCAGGAAAATCACCCGCGTCGATCGCTTCCCACAGATCTTGACGATGAAAATCTGAGTTCGCACCGTTTATTTTGACTGCTTCATCCCACAGAACTGACGCAGTCCCAAGTTTTGGTCGCCAATGAAATTTCACAAAATGCGTCTTTCCAGTCTCATTTACCAGGCGGAAAGTGTGGATGCCGAATCCTTCCATCATCCGATATGACCGCGGGATGGCGCGGTCTGACATAACCCACATGATCATGTGCATCGATTCAGGCATCAGCGAAATAAAATCCCAGAAGGTATCGTGCGCGGAAGCAGCTTGGGGAAATCCGCGGTCCGGCTCCGGCTTTACAGAATGGATCAAGTCGGGAAACTTCATGGCATCTTGCACAAAAAATACTGGAATATTGTTGCCAACCAAATCGAAATTCCCTTCGGTGGTATAGAACTTCACCGCAAATCCTCTTACGTCGCGCGCCAGGTCGGCGGAACCGCGTTCCCCAGCGACGGTGGAAAACCTGACAAAAACGGGAGTTTTAATGTCCGGATTCGACAGAAAGGCGGCCTTCGTAAACTTCTTCATCGAACGATACGGCTGAAAATATCCGTGCGCCGCGGAACCACGCGCATGGACGATGCGTTCGGGTATGCGCTCGTGGTCGAAGTGCGTGATTTTCTCGCGCAAAACAAAATCTTCCAGGAGAATCGGCCCACGTTCTCCAGCGCGCAGAGAGTTTTGATTGTCCGAAACGGTAAGGCCCTGGTTCGTGGTCAGGGGAACTTCAGTGAGATCCGCTTGTTGGTGGGTTTCTCCTCCTTTTGTGTTCAGTTGCTTGAGTTCCGGCTGTGATGTTTTGGATTTGCTCGTTCTTTGGCGCGCCATTTTGACTTGTCCTTTTTTCTTTAGCATCTTTACGTGCTCGGTGTTAAATCAGATTGGAACTCCAACCGATACGGGCACGGCGGAATTGCTTGTGGGACGCTATACGCCTAAGTAGCGGCGAGCCATGCGGGGAACCCTGTAAATGGCCGGGATTAATGTAGTAGCGAGGTAACAGGAGAATCGTATGAGTATGCGCGAAAGTTATCACCTCGATTTTCATGAATCCCTGACGCTTGCGACCCAGTAGAGCAATTCTTCGAGCGACATAAAGTTCAAGATGCGTTCGCGTTCCACACCAGCCAGTACCGCGGAGGCCAAGCCGAGTTCGATAAACGGGAGCTGTGACTGGCCGTGAGAGTCAGTGCCCAAGGAAATCCGGCAGCCGGCTTTCTTCGCAAGACGAACAAGATCGAGGCTGAGGTCTTGTCTGTCAGGATAAGCGTCAATTTCCACAGCTTTATCCAATTCAGCGGCCACGCCAAACACCCTGGGCCAATCAGCCGTTAATCCGATCCGAAAATTATAAATTCGCCCGCGAGGATGGCCCAGAATCTGAATCGATGGATTGCGCAAGGCAGCGATGTAGCGGGTAGTTTGATCCTCTTTCTTTCGCAAAGAAGAATGAAAGCAACCAAGCACCAAATCTAATCGATCGAGAGATCGCTTATCCATGTCTCCTTCTCCGCAAGGATTCAAATTCAACTCGATCGAACGTAACGCACGGATTTTCTTTCCGGCATCTTTCGACATGCGATTTACAGAATCAATCTCCTTCGCTTGTTGCGATAGTTGTTTCTCATCGATCCCGCCCGCAATCGCAAGTCCTTTGGAATGGTCAGTGGCAGAAATATATTCGTAACCGCGCTGTTCACCGGCTTCGACCATTTCG
The DNA here is from genome assembly GCA_963714785.1 of uncultured Acidobacteriota bacterium. Taxonomy (GTDB): domain Bacteria; phylum Acidobacteriota; class Terriglobia; order Acidiferrales; family UBA7541; genus Palsa-295. The sequence continues at coordinate 398,296 of CAVQQE010000005.1, read as the reverse complement.
CCAACAGACCCCGACCCATCGCTCCACTGTGTATGCATTTGCAGATCGCCCTTAAGCCTGCTTAGCCACGCAGGCTTCCTAGCGAGTGCTGCTCGCGCCTGAGGAATCGTGAGAAAATCTCTTCGGATTGCAGGAGGCTTTGGAACGCGTGGGGGATCTTCAATCCACCGTGTCATTAACTTTTCGATATAAGGACCAATACCCGATAGTTCCGTCAGCGAGCGATTTTGCTCGAATAGCTGAGTCGCTTCTTCATCCCAAACAAAAGCTCTGCGCGACGCGCGTCGCAGAGCTCTTTGGACAAAGTGACTCGCGTTTTCAGCTTCCAGGGCAAGTAATTCTGCGATCTCGGAATTGTTAAGAGTTGTCAGGGTGGATTCCTTCAGCAAGCATGTTCAGCGTTTCTTAATCTTCTCGGCGCGGCAGGAAGCGCTGAGAATCAAGACTGATTTCTGCCCATTGATCTCGCGAATCCTCGCAGCCAGTGATTTGATCTGGCCTTCTTTTGCGCCAATTATCTCGATAATGATCGAAGGCTCAGCGCGGCCTTTGTAAAATCCCGTGGTGGGTTGCAGCGTGAAATTCTCAAAAAATGTTGCGACCGCTCGGATGATGGATTTCCTGCGAATGTCTTCGGTGTATATGCTATGAATGCTCTGGATTCGATTCTTGTGACTCGTTTTTGCGGGCATGGAGGTGATTTCCGGCTATTAATCCATTTGAATACCAAGTTCCTCAAGGTGTGCCAGTAACTCTGCAGGATCTTTGTAAACCCTATACGCGCCAGCTCCATCCAATTCAGCTTGGCCGTAGCCTTCACAAAGCAAACCAACGCCCAATCCTTTCGCGCGCCGAGCGGCCAAAAGATCCCACACGCTATCCCCGACGATGATGCAGTCGTTCAGATCCGCGCCCAAACGCTTCGCCGCAGCTAAGAAAATATCGGGCTCGGGCTTTGCTTTCTTCCAGGCGTTTCACTTTCGATTCACTAACACTCGCGCCAACCTCTCGGAGCAACGCCTTCAGGAATATTTCTCCACCCATGCCTACGCGCCGATGAATATTCCAACTGGGGTAATGGATGCCTTCGTCTTGTAAAGCTTCAGTCCACGCCAACACATGCTCGTAGACACTGTCCACTAGAGTGCCATCGAGATCGAACAGAAGCGCAGGTACGTCGCTGCTTGAGCGGCGATGACTTCTATGGGTATTTTGTGGCATCTAAGGTGCTTAAACGCTGTTTAACGGCGGCCAAAGATCCTTAACTCGCCTTGCTGTGCATCGCTCGCATCCCGTCTTTGATCCGCCGCCGAGCCTCGCCCGGGCCTTTGACGTCAAGAATGTGATATTTTTTGCCAATCAGCTCGTGGTAGTTCACGAAGAATTCCTCAAGTTCCTTTATGAATTCTTTGCCGAGATCATCGATGTGGTTGATGAAGGAATAGGCGTGATTATTTTTTTCAATCGCAACAATTCGGTCATTTCGCTCCATGTTTTTCTTCTCGCCCTGCTCTGCCTCAATAATTCCGATGACTCTGCCGTTTACGACACAACCCGGGAAAGCAGGCTCGTCCATCAACACCAGCACGTCCACAGGGTCGCCGTCTTCTGCCTTGGTCGATGGGACGAAGCCGAATTCGTAGGGAAACGCCATCCCCACGGGTAAAACTTTCTTCAACTGAAACGCTTTCTGTTCTGGATCGAATGCAAACTTATTTCGGCTTCCTTTAGGAGTTTCAATCACGATCTGAATGAAATCGTCGTCGTTCTTGTCCTCACGCGGAGCAAGCTTCAGTGGATTAGCCATACCAGTCACTTTTTTATTTTTCTTTGACATTTCGCATTTCTCCCGCCGCTTCTAATGTTTCGAAGCGGATGCTGCCTTGCTTCGCTTGCCGTGCACTGCAATTGGTTTCAAAACCACCTTGGTCCATCCTTTATCCCGCGCGTCAAAATGTTCATAGGCTGTTGGGGCTTCATCGAGCGACAGTTCGTGCGACACGAGAAATGAAGGTTTCGCTTTGCCCGTAGCAATTAAATTGGAGAGATGCCGATTATATTTTTTTACGTTGCATTGTCCCGATCCCATGCTGAGTCCCTTTTCGAAGAACTTTCCAAGATCAAATGCTATTTGGCCATGCTTCTCCAAGCTATCTGGACTCTTAGGATCTTTCTCTGGGAAAACCCCGACCACTCCTATTTTCCCGGTCTCTCGTACCGAGGCCACCAGATTATTCATGGTCATGTTGGGGTGTTCCTCACCTTCAACGTCGTGCGCTTGATAGCCGACGCATTCGCAGCCTTTGTCAGCGCCTTTCCCGTCAGTCATCTCAAGCACCTGCTCAACAGGCGATCCCTTGGAATCGTCGATTGGCATCGCGCCGATCTGCTCAGCTAATTTTAGACGATCCTTCAGTCGGTCTACGATCATCACCTTACTAGCGCCTTTGATAATCGCTGAATAGGCGGCGAACAAACCGACCGGTCCAGCGCCATAGACTACGACGGAATCTCCTACCTCGACGCAGGCAAGCTCAGTAGCGTGGTAACCGGTGGGCCAAATGTCCGCCAGCATTACATAGTCGTTCTCCTGTTCTTCTGCTCCTTCCGGCAATACCAGGCAATTAAAATCGCCGAACGGAACGCGCAAGTATTCGGCCTGTCCTCCCTCGTAGGGGCCTATACCGGCGTAACCGTAAGCGCCGCCGGCTTTGCCTGGATTCACGGTCAGACACGCGCTTGTGTAGCCCCGCTCGCAGTTTTTGCAGAATCCGCAGCTCACGTTGAACGGAAGGCATACACGGTCTCCAACCTTGACGTTCGAAACCGCGTCGCCCACGTCAATCACTTCGCCGAGATTCTCATGTCCGAGCACTTTGCCTTTTTCGACGTCAGTGCGTCCTTCATACATGTGCAAATCGGAGCCGCAGATATTCGTTGTGGTAATTCTTACCAAAACGTCTGTTAGCTGCTCAATCTTTGGATCGGGGACTTCCTGAACGCTCACGCTCCTGGGTCCGTTATAGACTAAAGCTTTCATATAATTGCTCCCTGCGAGTTGTCGATAGGAGTTATATCGCTTATCGATTTTCTTGCCGCTCCATTATAGGTGCCCTCTCCTATCCGACCATCAAGGCAACGATGTAAATCACATCTGAATGCACCGTATAAACTTCCGTCAGTCGGCTTCAATACAACAACCGACTGGCCTTTCTACATATTTCGCCGCATGTTTTGTCCCTTTGGCACCCGGTAACCTCTAACGCGACTTTGGATTTGGACAGACGAGATAAAAAATGTTGAAAGAGCTAATTTTTCGTTTCGTTATCGGAGGATTGGTGGTGGCAGCATTTTCCGCTGTGGGCGACGTGTTAAAACCAAAAAGTTTCGCCGGGCTCTTGGGAGCAGCGCCTTCCGTCGCCTTGGCCACACTGGGTCTAACTTTAGCCCACGATGGAATCGTTTACGCTTCCGTAGAAGCGAAGTCGATGCTTGCTGGAGCGATCGCGTTTCTCATTTATGCGTGGTCCGTCACGTACGTTATATTCAAACGGAAACCCCCTGCGATGCTGGCTACAGCCGCGCTTCTAGCCGTTTGGTTTTCAGCCGCTTTCACAATCTGGCGATTTTGGCTTAAGTAATGGTCATCAAATTCAATCTGTCAGCATTGCGCCGAACAAAGTGGTATGAGTTAGCCCTGCGCATCGGTTTCGGAGGCTTGATCACCGTCGCCACTGGTCTGATCGCGAAGAGGTTCGGGCCTGTCGTTGGTGGATTATTCTTGGCGTTTCCAGCTATTTTTCCAGCGAGCGCTACTTTAGTTGAAAAACACGAAAGGGAAAAGAAAGAGCGTGCCGGAATTGACGGCACCGTGCGAGCTAGGAACGCGGTGAGTGTCGAAGCACGCGGGTCCATTATCGGCTGTGTAGGCTTAGCTGCATTCGCCCTGGTGGTTTGGAAATTTCTCGTATTGTGGAGGCCCTCGTGGCTTGTGTTGCTAGTCGCTACCGTAATATGGCTAATCTCATCGGTCGCTGTTTGGCAATTGCGACGAAGGGTAAAGTCAGTATCGTTGGTTAGAAAAATGAAAATGCGCGCGAACGCAGGCGCTAGGAACAATTGAGTCTGAGCAGAGCGTAAGAGTCACCAAAAGAACAGCCGCCGCAACTTGATTAAAAAGAATCATCACAAAACCCTCAACGAACCAATTCAGGGGCCGGAAGCTCTTTGACGGACAGCAGTTCAGGGGTGTGGGCACGCAGCTTTTCGTGATCGGTGTCGCTAAGTTCGGAACCAGAATCCGGTGAAGTCGTTCCGAAAATACGTCCGGATCGATGCCGACGCCGACCGGAACAATTCGTTAATGTCTAGCTTGGAAACGATGTGATTGTTGATCTCCAGCAACAGCCTGAGGCGATCCCGCTCTTTCACCACCTGTCGCTGGTACAGCTCTGCGCTGTCCCTCGCCAAGCGCACTCGAGCGCGACCGCGACGTGTGACGCCAGAGAACGGAGCATCTCGACATCTTCGGGGGCAAACTTCTCGCCCTGCAACTTTGTCGCGGCGAGAAACCCGTACCGTTTTTGGGCGGCAGTGACTGGGAACAAATAGGACGTTCGTCCGACAACTTCGGCGGCAAACGGAGCCAGCTCAGGATGCTTCAACATTTCCTGTGATGTGTCCGGGATGAAAACTGGTTTCTGTTCCTCAAGCACCCGCGCCGCCGCGCCAATTCGTGACACTTTGGTTCCGATCTTGAACGCAGGTGCGTCGGGGTCTCTATCGAACTCAAGCACCTGCAGACTCTGTTCGTCATCGTCCAGAACGTAGAGTTCGGTTCCGTGCAACCTCGAAGTGCTGGAGAGAACGTTACGCAGGCTGTGCAGAACGGCTTTGACCGTGGGCTGATCGGCCAGGGCGCTGGAGGCATCCAGCAAAGTTCGATATCGAGATTCGGTGCTCCTCATGTCCTGCGTGCCCTACTGTCTCACCTTTGGAACGTAGGCCGTATCATACGCTCAACCTTGCATGAGACTCATAGCCCTTCTTACTTTTCTAGTTGCGCCCGATCATGCACTCAAACCGAAGGTCGTTCTCATCTCCGAATGCGCGCAGCCTGGGCGAACTTCCCAAAGCATTCGGGTTACAGCCTTGAAACCAAATTAATCACAATTTGCCGGAGCCGAGACAAATCGAAGGGATTCAGCAAGTTTTGAGAAAACCGGACAAATCAGATTCACCTTCTCTCTTCAGTTTTTATTCGCTTTTTAGCGCAACTCATCACAATTCGCATGACACTGGCATGACACCGCTGGGCTCGAACGTCAGACTCCCCTTCCTTGGGCGCGCACTGTCCGACTCCAACAGCTCCGCCTCAATCGCCTTAAGAAGTGCCTCTCCTGCGTTTGACTTGGCGATGTATGATCAAATGCCAATCTATCCGCCACTACTCGTTCCCGAGATGCTGGAAATCTCAACTCATGATTAGCTTTATGTTTCCAGAACGACCAGCCGACTCCAGTGCTCAACCCGAGCTCGTTGCGTCTCGCAGTCGTAGGGGGTCTGCTATCGAAGCATCTGCTCATCACGATTGCGCCAACAATCGCTTGCCTCTCGGCGGCGTGATTGAAATTGCCATGCGCAACTCTCCTTAGTCTGGGAAAGTGCGCGGTTAAGACTTTGCAGCAGCTTTCGGCTTCGGAATGCGCAACGTCCACGAACCACCGAACACGATCGTGCGTCCTTCCGGACGGGCCAAGGCGCGGTACTCGTCGTAGAACTTGAAAAAGAAATTCAACGCCTTAGGCGGCAGAATGAAATTAGTCTGAAAACCAATGGCATGAGCCGAATAGAAAGGAAGCGCGCTCGCGGGGGTGCCGAGAATGGTCGAGCCGCTGCTATCGGAAACCTGCCATTGGTCATATCCGACCAGCCCAATTTGGAAGAGCCTGCTGAAATCCTTCTTCAGTGGAAGAACCTGCCCAAGTCCCCACTCAATAGTGAAAGCCTGACCTGGAGTCTTTTTGAGGGGTGCACCCGAGACAGCGTTTGTGATCGGTTTTTGCCCGTGAATTTCCCAGATAGTAGCTAGGTTAGCGCTGGTTCCCTTATTCTTCGTCACATAGAAAGTGGTGTTGCTCGTTATGTCATTGCCCCAGTAGCCTGAGCCGATGTTGTTCGTGGTTCCGGGAGCGGAAGAGTACCGGCCCGTCGGGGCGGTGAAGCCATATCCTGCGTTTATGTCAGCGCGCTTCAGATGCCAACCAAAATTCACGGGCTGGACGTACATATCCGCAAAACCAAACCCTCCCGCGTTGATGCCGAATTCGGGAATTTCGAGGGGACCGCTCGCCGTCAGCGAACCATTCGCAACAGCCAGCACAACGTAGCACAACTGTTACGTGGCAAAGCACGTCAAAGAAAACCGGCTTCGTCCTGGATTTCGGAGATTCTTCACCGTTTGACACACCGGACGGAGTGATCATCGGCGGCTCCGATCGTTCTATTTCGGTGGTGGCAACTCACCGCGGCTTTTCGTCGAAGGTGCGTTCTACGGGATGTACTTCTTCGGCTACGGCAACTTTTTGTCGACGACAGATGCCATAGGATTGACGTTGACTAAGCACATCAGCCTCAATGCTGGCTATCAGCTTGGCTCCCGCCTGCTAGTTAACAATGACGCGAGCGCAAACCGAATTGGGCTACGATTGACCCAGCAGGGCGCGATTGTGGGAGCGGAGTTCTCTTTTTGATGTTCCCTGAGGCGAGTTTTTCGGTTCCGATAGGTCGGCCTTGGAGATCACCGGGCTGGTTTTAGCCTGTAGGAGGTGCTTCTTCCTCCGGCCTCTTCTTGTTCGATGACCCCTATAGCGATCAGCTCTTCGATGTCTCGAAGAGCAGTGCGGGAGGAAGCTTTCGTCATTTTCATCCATTTGTCTCTCGTCAGCTTCCCTTCGAATCCGCTGAATAGTTTGTTCAGAACTTTTGTCTGCCGATCATTCAGAGAGACCTTCCGTTGCTTTAAGCTTTTCCAGAACAGTTCCTTTTCCAGAGCACTGCTTGTGATTTGATTCGATTGTTCGATGGCTCTATCCAGGCATCCGAGAAACCAAGTTAGCCACTTGGTGATGTCCAACGATCCCGCCTGCGTCTTCTCAAGAACTTCGTAATACTCCTTTCGCTCTTCAAGGATTTGCGACGACATGCTGTAGAAACGCTGAGTACTTCCGTCCGATCTGGCCAAACACATTTCAGCGATTGCTCTTCCGATTCTTCCGTTGCCATCTTCAAATGGATGGATCGTAACGAACCACAAATGCGCGATTGCGGCTTTCAAGAGAGGATCTTCTTGTTCCGTGCCGTCGAACCACGCAAGAAATTTCCTCATCTCGCTTTCGACGCGATCAGCCGCAGGTGCTTCGTAATGAACTCTGTGACGACCAACTGGCCCGGACACAACTTGCATTGGACCCTGGCTGTCATTCCGCCATGCGCCCACGCGAAATTTATCGCGGGTCGTGCGGACGCCCGGAAAGAGATCGGCGTGCCAGTCAAACAACCGTTCCCTTGTCAGCGGCTTGCTGAATTTCTGCGTCGCGTCCAGCATCATTTCAACAACGCCATCGACGTTTCGATCCTTGTGCGCTGTGAGCCCACCGACCTCCAGCCCAAGCCGCCGAGCGAGGGACGACCGGACGTTTTCTGGGTCAAGCACCACGCCTTCAATTGCGCTCGATTTGATTGTTTCTTCCGTAAGAACTTTTAGCGTCGCGGTCCATCGGGAAGCGAGGCCATAGCTACGCATCTTCCCGACCAACAATCCCTGATGTAGCCGGACTTCGGAGAGCAAAGGGGCAAGCGCCTTCGAATCCCATGTGAATCTGGGCCAATCACGAAGTTCGTGTATATATGTTCTCGCCATATTCTCGCCGTAAATCTCGCCACAATTCTATCATATTCTCGCCACAATCTCGCCATCAAGCTAGTCATTTCCGTTCTGCCGCCGAGGCCAACGCAAGCGACATGGAGGCAATACACGGAAAGATGGTAAGGGAACACTATTGCCTAGTTAACTCGCCAACCAACGAGCGTAGGCTCGGACATCAATCATCGGCACGGTACCGCTGTTTTGCAGCAGAGCGATCAGCTCCAGTAGAAACGCCGTGGCGGGTTTTCCCTTTGGCCGCAGACTGTAGCTCCCGACCTCGTCGAATCCGAAAACTCCATGCGCAGCAATGCAGCCCAGATCGAGCCGCGATTCGGGTTCCGAAATAAGCGAGTTTAACAACGGCTGGCCCATCGGCGGATTCCAGCCGCTTTCGAATGTCATCAGTCCTGCGAGGATATACGGTAGAGGCTTTGGCGGAAATATCCCGCCCGCATGCGGGATCGGTAGACTGGTTCTCGTCAGTCTCCTGACGCTTTCGGCCTTGTCCTGCGCGTATTTGACTTGCTCGGCATCAATAACCTGTTTGGCTTCGAAGACGATGAGCGGACAGAGCGCGGAAGATCGAGCCGCCTATAACCTCATCATGAAAGACAAGGAGCGCTTGCTGTCGCTCGATGAGCCTGTGGCTTTCATATTCTCGCATAGCGCACTGCGCGAAGGTTGGGACAACCCGAACGTTTGTCAGATTTGCACCTTGAATCAAACGGTGTCTGAAGTTAAGAAGCGGCAGGAGGTCGGGCGGGGCATGCGGCTGGTAGTGAACCAACAGGGTCAGCGTGTGACGGAAGACAAGACAAACGTCCTTACGGTTGTGGCAAACGAGAGCTACGAATTGTTTGTCTCGGCATTGCAGGCGGAGATGGAAGAGGCCTTTGGCAAAGAAGGTGCAGCGCCGAGGCCTGTGAACGCGCGGCAAAAGCGAATCGCTAAGCGCAAGCCCCTCGATGCTTTGCCGGAAGAGTTTCTCAATCTGTGGGAGAAGATCAAACTGAAGACGCGGTATCAGGTCACGGTCGACTCCGGCAAACTGATCACGGACGTTCTAGCCGCGCTGGACAAACTGAAGATTGATCCTCCTCGCATTATTGCTTCGAAGGCGGAGGTAACGGCAGACGAGAAAGAAGACCGTCTGGACTACCAACATTTCGGGCAACGAGTGGTTGCCACGCTAATAGGCCGTCAGGCCGCCCCAAACGTTGTGGCGATGATCGAAGACCTCATTGGGCACATCACACCGCCGATTAAGCTCACGCGGCAGACACTGACTGCGATTGTCACGCGGACAAAAAACCGGCAAGCCGCGTTGGACAACCCGCAAGAATTCGCGTTGCAGGCGGCGCGTATCGTGCGGGAGAAGGCGGTGCAGCAACTGGTGGACGGCATTCAGTACATGAAGGACGGCACCTGGTATGACATGAGCGAGTGGGTGGAAGAAGAAGAGACGGTTTCTGAGCGCCTCATCCAAGTGGAGAACTCTATTTACGATTATATTGTGATCCAGTCCGAAACCGAGAGGAAGTTTGCCGAGAAGTTGACGAGAATGAAGAGTGTCCGGCTGTTCATAAAACTTCCGAATTGGTTTAAGGTCGGAACGCCGGTTGGTCAGTACAATCCCGATTGGGGCCTCGTTATGGAACAAGTGTTCGGAGAAGATGGACCCCTTCTTTATTTGATACGCGAAACAAAGAGCACGACGGTGCCTGACAACTTGCGTGGTACTGAAAATCAGAAAATCCATTGTGGTGAACGCCACTTCTCTGGGGCTTTGGGTGTGGATTATCGGGTCGTGACCTCAGCGGACGACCTGCCTTGATCGGCGATCTGGGCTACGCGAGTACTGGTTGCGCTAGTCGAACTGCCGAGTTTCAATTCTTTCGAAAAGTAACTGTGTCGGGTTTGGAGAAAGGGCGAAGTAGTATTCGTTCGCAACTGTGAGCTGTCTGAGCCAGAATTTCCCAGCCATCGCTTAATATCTGCGCGATGTGGTCATTTATTTTTCGCAAATCAAGGAGTTCCTGTCTTCGGTAAATCCCGAAGGAGCTCTTTCGATAAGTGAAAGATTTTACCCGAATCTGTTCTGCTCCCATTCCAGGCATTTGTGCTCAACTTCCCACTGTGTTTTTTTCGTGACCTTGACGTTCGCTTTGTATTCGCCTATACTCTATCAATCGGCGTTCGCAGAAAGAAGGAGCCGCCGTAACACGGACATGTCTTGCCATCGATTCTCCGCAGGCACCTTTCTTCAGTCCCCCAACAAAGGATTGCGCTGCGCGATGATTCTTCCACACCCGAGCCATAGCCGCGTCAAGAAACTTAACCTCCCTTCAACAGGCAAACGAGAGCGAAGTAGGCAATTTCGATTCGAGTCGTCCTGAGCCAGAATTTTAGGCGCTCTTCCGCAGACCCGTCAGCCGATCTTTTCGGCTCGATTTCAGGAGTTGATATCATGCGAGACAAAATTCACTGCAATTGCCATATTTGCAAGATCGAGACACATCTAATCGTTACGTTGGGCGATCAGCCTTGCTTCGATGAATTCTTAACAGTTGCTAACTCTGCACTCCGCTTGCGACCTTCCCAAGCGCTCTAGCACTAGTCGAACACCTGCACGCTCAGAAATACGGAGCGATCAGTCTGCCGTCTGCCAGCGAAATCGTGGGCTCCCTCATCCAGAACAACTCGCTCGTTCTTGGGGCGGAACTTAAGAATTCCATTCTTGTTTTGGCTTTCATTCCAATGATCCATCGCACGTATCGTGAAGTCCGCGCTTGGTTCCGGGAGATCGAACCCGAAGACATTGCACAACAGATTCTGGCGTTGTTCTTGGACCTAGTGGGCTCAGTTTCTCCGATGCCAATGAACAATTATCTTCCAATCGCGCTCACGCGAACGCTGCGCAAGAATTCCTTCCGCTGGGCAGAAAAGGAAAAAAGGCACACAACTCAGAGAGAAACGGATAAATCTCAGGAATTTGCGGAGGTAGGCGCTAACGACACATTCGAGGCCGTCTCCGTCTTGAGTGATTTTCTCAACCATTGCCATAGAATTGGAATACTCTCCACCTTCGAACGCGATTTGCTTATCAAATTGAAAGTAGAGGGGTTTTTTGCCAAGGAAATAATTCAAACGCATACAGCGTTGTCAGAGAAAGCGGTTCACTGGCGCGTCGAGAGAATCTTGCAGCGGCTTCAGAAGGCGGCGAACGATCTCGGTGTTAAGGACACACCGCTTTCATTTCCTGTATCCCCTAAAGACTTACGAAAGAAGAAAAACAATTCGTCGAAGACGGGGAGTTTTTCTTCGGAGAATCAAAACGGTACTTCGCCCATTAGTAAGAGTAGAAGGCAACTCTCGCTGGACTCCTCACCGAAACAGAGCGAATCCAAACAGCAACAGTTCGCTGCACCTCAGCGACTTCTGTCGCCAATCACTGCAACTCTGTCCTCGGCTAGTGGGCGCGCACGTGTAATTTCGGGAGCAGCTCCGCAGCGGCGCGCTGCAATTCAATCTTCAGTCCTCCCACCAACACTAGCCCGCCACACAAAGTTCGGCGAGAGATTGTCTTCGAATCCCGATGCGGGCTCGCCTCGCATCATCCCAAAGGAACTCGACGCCAATGAAGAGCTTCTCTCAAAACAAATTCGTCTCCCGCTGGCTCCGGCCAGCGTTCGTCGCATTTTCCTCGTCTCTCGTTCTCGCAACGGCAGCATTTGCACAAGGGGCAGGCGGCTCACCATGGGAGAACGCAGTCAACGTTTTGATGACGGCGTTCACAACTACCATCGCGCGTGGGCTCTCACTCGTCTCCATTGTGGTCGCCGGACTGACCTTCGCTTTTGGTGAAGGCGGATCGAAGCGAGTCCTGGCCGGCGTGCTCTTCGGCGTGGGCATGGCCATCGCCGCAGTTAATTTCTTGGCATGGCTCTTCCCCTGATTCTGCCGGGCACCAAGCGCTTTTCGTAAAAACAATCATGACGACCCGAAGAAGAATCAACACGGTTTATCGGACCCTTCATCGCCCACTGACCGTTCTTGGCGCAGAGCGAAAGCTGTTCTTCCTTGCAATGTGCATGGGGGCTGCGACATTCAACATGCTTTCCAGTCTGCTGGGAGGCATCCTAATCTTCTTTGTTCTGTACCTTGCCGCCAGGTGGGCAACGAATACCGATCCACAGATCCTTCGTTTTCTGTTGTCGGCAGCCAAATTCAAGACGCAGTACGACCCATCCAAGCTGAGTCCCATTACGATCCGCAGAGCCTCGAATGCTTAATCTGAAAAAAGTCTTCAAGTCCTACAGCGAAACCGGCTCCCTCAACGAACAAGTGAACCTCTACGGTTTCGTTGACCCGCACGCCTTTCTGACCAAATCCGGCGACGTGGGCGTGATCCTTCAAGTCCAAGGCGTGGATTACGAGTGCCTTGATCCCAATTCACTGGACACGCTAACAAAACGCCTGGAATCGGCGCTGAAGCTCTTCGACGAGAACTTTCGCATTTACCAGTATCTCTTCAAGCGAAACAACGAGCCAATTCCTTACAAGAAGTATGCAAGCCCCATCGTCAACACGGCTATCGAGAATCGCATTCGTCACTTCGCCGAGAAATCCGAGCGGCTGTATTCGCTTCAAATTTTCTACGTCGTTGTCTTCGAGGGGTTCCCTTACAAGCGGGCTCTGTTAAAGTCGCTCACCGAGTTTCATAAGAATCCAAAGAAGGCGCTGGAAGACCTGAGGGCAGCTTTTTCATCACGCAAACAGGTTGTTCTGCTTGACCGCGAGGTCACAAAAGCACTGGCTGCCCTCCACCAAAAGGTGAAGGGCTTCATCCTCCACGTCAGCGATTTCGTTCAGGTCGAACTCCTCGACAAGCAGGATGCTTTCCGAGTTCTAAAGCGAGTGTTGAACTTCGCACCCCGGAAGCTCCAGCTCGCTCAGCTCAAACACGACACGTTTCTCGACTACTACCTTTGCGAATCGCATCTGGAATGTCATCGCGGACATTTGAAGCTCGACGACTACTACGTCAAGGTCCTGACGCTAAAAGAGCCGTCAGCCCAGAGCTTTCCGCTCATCTTCAAGCACCTTCTCGAAGTGCAGGCTAACTTTCACATCGTCACGGAGTGGAAGAAAGAGGATTCCGGCAAGGCGCGGAAGGCGATCCAATCGAAGCGCCGCCACTTTCACAACACGAAGCGCTCCTTAGCGAGTCATCTCAACGTCTCGGATGCGCCACCAACGGACGTTCTGGTGGACGACTCAAAGGAAGCCCAGGTGCGCGAACTAGGCGCGAGCATCAAGGAACTCGAAATCGAAGGCAATTATTTCGGCCACTTTTCGCTGAGCGTCGTTATCTATGACCTCGACCCCGCGAAGGTGGAGACCGCCGCCGCCGACTTCTACAAGGTTTTCAGTGTTCACGACGCACAGCTCTATGAAGAAAAATACAACCTCTTGAACGCGTTTCTGGCAACCGTGCCAGGCGGCTCGCCCTTCAATCTTCGTTCCATGTATTTGCTCAACACGAACTATGCGGACTTCTCACTTCTCTTCACGCTTCACTGTGGCGAACCCGAGAACCGGCACCTCAAGCAGGAATATCTCGCAGTTCTGGAAACCAATCACAACACACCCTATTTCCTGAACCTCCATCACCGTGACGTAGCCCACACGATGATTCTGGGCCGCACGGGATCGGGAAAATCGTTCCTCTTGAATTTCCTCATCACCAATATGCAGAAGTACGATCCGTACACATTCATCTTTGATTTGGGCGGTAGTTTCGAAAGCTTGACTCGACTGTTTGGCGGCTCTTATTCCCGCGTGGGATTGAACTCGCCAGGCTTCAAGATTAATCCCTTCTCAGTTCCCCCGACCAAGGAGAATCTCGACTTCCTCGCGCTGTTTGTCAAAGTTCTCATCCAGGGAGCGTCGCCCTTGGAACTGACGCCCACAGAGGAACGCGATCTTTACCAACAGATTGAGAATCTGTACGAAATCGAGCCAACACTCCGCACGCTGAGCGTTCTATCGAATACGCTCGACCGGCGTCTCTCCGACAGGCTCGCAAAGTGGACCACTGGCGGACAATTCGATTTCGTCTTCGATAACGCTGAAGACACGATTACGTTTTCCCGTTTCCAGTGCTTCGACTTTCAGGGGATGAATCAATATCCCGAACTCCTGGAGCCGCTTCTCTTTTACATCCTGCATCGAGCGAACACCGCGATCTGCGATCCGAAGATCAGCCACGTCTTCAAGGCGTTTTTCATTGACGAGGCTTGGCTGTTTCTGAAGAACCCGAGCATCAAGAGCTACATCATCGAGGCGCTCAAGACCTGGCGGAAGCAGAACGCCGCAATGGTTCTCTCGACTCAATCGCTGGACGAGCTTAGGAAGTCGGAAATCCTCGACATCATCATCGAGAGCTGTCCGACGAAGATTTTCTTGGCCAATCCGGATATGGACCGAGACCTTTACCGTCGCCAGTTCAACTTAAACGAAAGCGAAGTCGAACTCATCTCTACCCTCCGACCGAAGCAACAGTTACTCATCAAGACGCCGGAACTGGCCAAGGTCGCCAATCTCGAAGTGGACCGAAAGAGCTATTGGCTCTACACCAACGATCCGTTCGATAACCGAAAGAGGCGAGAAGCATTCGAGACGTACGGATTTGAGAAAGGCCTTGAAATCCTGGCGGGAGGTCAACCATGAGAGTGGCTGCGCTGGTTTGCGCCCTCGCGCTCTTGGTATCTCCCTACTTCTTTGCCTACTGCGAAGTCGAGCGACTGTTAGGTTGGCCGCAGGCCGTCTACCGCTGGTTTGACCCCTGGCTTCCGCTCGTGATGATCGTAGTAGCGACGCTCATCACCGTCGCCCTGCCTTGGATTGTGAGCCTTTTCGTCGACAGGCACTACCGTCTGTAACAAATCCAAATCTCTGACAAGGAGCAAGGAATGAAAGGTACATCTATCTCTCCGAAGCACAGTTTCCTGACGTTTATGGCCCTAGCCATCCTCGGCATATTGACCGTAGGGCAGCTCCCAACGCATGCGGCCACTGACTCAGCCCGCATCGTGAAGTATGCACAGAACGATATCGTTCCGATCAAAGCCAAACTCCGCTTCTCAACCCTCATCATCCTGCCCGAGAAAGAGGAAATTCTCGACTTCACGACTGGCGACAAGGATTTCTGGATTATCAACGGCGCACACAATCTCTGTTACATCCATCCAGCACAGGCCGGCATTCGCAGCAACCTGAACCTCATCACAGCCAGTGGTCACGTTTATTCCTTCCTGCTCACCGAGATCAGCAGCGACCCGAACGCCGACCCGGACTTGAAAATCTTCATCGAACCAAAGGAGCAATCCGGCATCGGAACCGGCAATTTGTCACAAGGCTTTGTCCCAGCTACCGAGGCGGAAGCCTATAAACGGGAGATTCAAACAATTCGTGACCAAGCCAACGCCCAAGTTCAATCAGCGCAGACAAACACGGAGCAGCAGATTCAAAAGTTTCGCTCAGAGTATTCAACCAAACTGATGTTCGATTACCAGTTCGACGCGAAGGAGGCCGGCAAACCGTTCTTAGTCTCCGCGATCTATCACGACGACGCGTTTACCTACATCAAGTGCGCGGCTTCCGAAAAGCCAGCGATTTACGAAATCAAAGACGGCAAACCGAACCTCATCAATTTCGAACTCCAGAACGGTGTCTACATCGTGCCGAAGATCGTCGACGCGGGCTATCTGGCCATCGGCAAGAAGAAACTCGCCTTTTGGGGATTCCGGACGATGGTGATCACTGATTCCGGGCGATCGTGATCGCGGTTCCGGGCTGATCGTGATCAGCATTCCGGACGATCATGATCAGGATTCCGGTGTGATCGTGATCACTTTGTCGCGATCCCCGGAACGGTGATCACGATGCCCCGGAATGATTTCCACAGGGAGTGGCGCTGGACATCACAGAAGGCAAGCTAGTCTCCAAAGGTAACTTAGGAGACAGACAGCGTGCCAACCAGGAGATCGTCCATGCGCAAGATCAAGGAAGTTCTACGTTTAAGATTTGAGCTGGGGTTGGGGCAGCGGGAGATCGCCCGGGCTTGTTCGCTTAGCCAGGGTGCCGTCCATAACTACCTGAAGAGGGCGGCAGAAGCGGGGATGCAGTGGCCGCTGCCGGAAGGCTGGGACGAGAAGCGGATTGAAGAAGCTGTATTTGGGAAGCAGTGTTCGATCGAAGAATCCTCTCCGCGTGCCTTTCTTGATTTTCCAGCTCTCCACAATCAGCTCCAGCAACATCCCCACCTGACATTGCAGCTAGCTTGGGAAGAGTACCGGGAAAAGAACCCGGAGGGGTATCGCTACAGCTGGTTCTGCGAGTTGTATCGGCAATGGCGAGGGAAGCAGGACGTGGTTCTTCGCCAAGAGCACAAGGCTGGCGAGAAGGGCTTCGTCGATTGGGCCGGAGCGACGATGCCGGTGCAGGATCCGAACACGGGAGGGATCTGGCAAGCCTCGCTGTTCGTGATGGTGCTGGGGGCCAGTTCCTACACCTATGCCGAAGCGACTCGCGATCAGCAGCTGAGCGCCTGGATCGGTTCTCACATCCATGCGTTTGAATATTTCGGTGGAGTTCCTCGGTTGCTGGTGCCCGATAACCCGCGGACGGGAGTAAGCCGCGCGTGTCGCTACGATCCGGATCTGAACCCCACCTATCAAGAAATGGCTATGCACTACGGCGTGGGTGTCGTGCCGGCGCGTCCGTATCGTCCGCGGGACAAGGCCAAGGTCGAGGTCGGTGTACAAATCGTGGAACGCTGGATCGTGGCCGCACTGCGTCACCGGCAGTTTTTCCGGCTGGAAGATCTGAACCGCGCGATCCGGGAGCTGCTGGAGCGGTTGAACCAGCGGCCATTCCGGAAGCGCGATGGATCGCGAGCCAGTCTGTTCGCTTCTCTGGAACGTAGCGCACTACGACCGTTGCCGCCCGAGCCATTCGACATGAGCCAGTGGTCGCACGCGCGGGTGAACATCGATTACCACATCGCCTTCGAGGCCAACCTGTACAGTGTGCCCTACACGCTGGTGCAAGAACTGGTGGAAGTGCGAGCGACTCCAACAACCGTGGAGATCTTCCACAAAGGGCAGCGCGTGGCCTCGCATCTTCGTGGGCGTGGTCGAGAGCAGGTGCTCACTGAGCGAGAGCATCGGCCCAAGAGTCACCAGGCGCATCTGGAGTGGACTCCCTCGCGCATGGTGAACTGGGCCGAGCAGATCGGACCGCACACGGCGCGGTTATTCGAACGGATCCTGGCCGAGAAACCGCATCCGGAGATGGGTTATCGATCCTGTTTGGGAATCATCCGGCTGGCTGAACAGTACTCGGCGGGAAGGATGGAAGCGGCAGCGGACCGGGCGCTGCGGGCCGGTGCCTACCGCTACCAGAGCGTGAAATCGATCCTGAAGAACTCGCTGGACCAACAACCGTTGACCGAAGACCCATCGCCTCCTCCCCCGCCGCCTCACGACAACATCCGGGGCGCCGGATACTTCAGTGAGGAGGTCTGAGCGATGCTACAACAACCTACCAAAGAAAAACTGTACGCCCTCCGGCTGCACGGGATGATCGAAGCCATCGAGCGGCAGGAACAAGATGAGGCGGCACGAGAGCTGAGCTTCCTGGATCGTCTGGCGCTGCTGATCGACCAGCAGTGGGACTGGCGAGAGAACCAGGCATTGACGCGACGAGTAAAAGCTTCGCGCTTGCGGGGCGCTGCTTGCGTGGAAGACATCGACTATCGCCTGGAACGGGGGCTGAGCAAAAGTGTGATCCGTGGGCTGGCCCAAGAATCTGGGTGGGTAAAGAATCACGAACACATCTTCGTGCTCGGACCTACTGGTGTCGGGAAGAGCTATGTAGCTTCGGCTCTGGCGCAGAAAGCTTGCCGGGATGGCTATAAGGTTTACTACACCAGGGCTGCAGCGCTGTTCCGCGATCTAAACATGGCCCGAGCCGATGGCAGTCTTCGCCAACTGCTCAGACGCTTGAACCGGATCGACGTGCTGGTTATCGATGACTGGGTCATGGCTCCGATGGCGGAATCGGAGCGCAGGGACTTCTGGGAGATCGCGGAAGATCGCTACCAGACACGCTCGATGATCCTGACCGCGCAACTGCCAGTATCTCGTTGGCATGAGCAGATCGGGGATCCCACGCTGGCCGACGGGATCCTCGACCGGCTGGTGCACCACGCCCATCGTATCGAGATGCGCGGCGAATCGATGCGGAAACCTCGACGAGAGAAGGGAGAAAAATGAAAAATCGTCGGCGGGTAAAAAGCTGTGGAAAAGCCGGGCAAAAGACGCCCTTGGAAATCGCTTCGCGATTCCTACTTTCCCACAGCTACGGCGGCGACCACACCTTTCCCTTGACGATCGTGATCACTTTCTGCAGAATCCTCCAGCCAGCGTCGCTTCGCTCCGACGACTGATCACATCACTCCGGAATGCTGATCACGATCCGCCCGGAACCCCGATTACCTTCGCCGGAATCCCCACCTTTCCCGTCATCAGTAAAAAGCGCATCCGCAGACCACTTTCCGCCGAATGAGAGGAGCCCATGACAGAATCAGTCAATTCCCCGGCCACTCAGCCTATCCAAGACAAAGCACCAAAGCCGCCCGGCCTCATGCCGAAAAATGTTCAGACGTGGGCCATGCTTGGCCTGGCCGTTTTGATGGTCAGCATCATGTGGCTCACGGGCGGGAAGAAGGACCAGACGTTGCGCAAGTCAGGAACATCTTCCGTTCAAACTCCTGTCCCGCTCGAAGTCAACGAGGGGAAAATCGCAGAGTTACAGAACCGGATTCAGGAACTTCAACGCGAACAACAGGTCGCGTTGAATCAACAGAACAAGTTCTTCGGCGCAGTGCAGTCTGAGAATCAGTCCGTCCCAACTACTCAGATCGAGAATCCACAAGCGGGTTCGCCGCAAGCAACCGATCCGATTCAGGACGAACGGAGGAAAAGAGCGTACCTGTCTATGTTTTCTTCGAATGTGGCCTTGAGTTACAGGAAGGAGCTATCCCAGCCGGGGACGGCTCCGAACGCTGCCTCCTCCACAAATAATCCCTTCGACTTGCCTAGTCCTCCGGCACAGGACCCCAATATCAACCAGGAACTCGCCCAGATCCTCCAAGGATTGTCGCCCGCACTCCAGCCCATTCCACCGCCTGTCGCGGGAATCACTCGCCCAGTGGGAACAACCTCAGCCGAAGAAGCAGAAAGGAACTCTTCCGAGAGTACCTTGAAAAAAGCTTCACCAAACCCAAATGCGCTCAACGCCGCCGAGGGGGAAAAATACGTCATCTTTGAAGGAATGATCCTCGAAACCGTACTTCTGAACCGCCTCGACGGCCAATTTAGCGGAGCTGTTGAGTGCCTTGTCACCAATGACATCTACTCCCACGACCGTCAGCATCTTCTGATTCCGTCCGGCTCTAAGGTCTTGGGCGAAGCAAAGCGCGTGGAGACGTTTGGTCAAACGCGGCTCGCCGTAGCTTTCCATCGGCTCATTATGCCGGACGGCTATTCCGTCAATCTCGATCAGTTCAAAGGGATGAACCAGATCGGAGACACCGGCGTACGCGATCAAGTGAATAACCATTACCTCAAAATCTTTGGCGCTTCGCTCGCAGTTGGGGCAATCGGGGGAATCGCCGAGGCAGGCTCAGCGGGTGCTCTGACTCAATCTGGCATCCAGGGCATTGAGCAGGGTGTAGGCCAGAGTCTCGGCCAAACATCGCAGCGCATTCTCGACAAATTCCTGAACATCCTTCCGACTGTCACGATCCGCGAAGGTCATCGCGTAAAGGTTTATCTCTCCGGTGATCTCGCTGTTCCCGATTACGCAAACCACAAAATGCCTTCCGACCTGTAAATATCCGCAGCAGTCATTCGAGGAAGTCGCAAAAGGAGAAATTACATGAGGAAACGAATATTGCCGCTCTTGCTCGCTCTCGCTTTGATTGTCGGAACGGCCTCCGCTCAGTTCGGCGGCGGCATCGTGTACGATCCGACCAACTATCACAACGCGCTGCTCCGGTATTACCAGCTCCAGCAGCACCTGGTCGTGCTTCAGCAACACCTCGCCCAATTGCAGAAGACCTACTCCAAAATCACCTCTCAGTACAACCTCGCCATGCAGATGGCCCAATTCGTAAAAAACATGCCCGCTCGTTACCGAGCACTGTTCTCGCAATGGCGAAATTTCACTTCTTTGAACACCTTCGGAAATACGGGCTCTTGGATTAGTGGAATTAACTCCGGCCTGCTCCCTACGATCAACACCGGTTATATGAACTCTACGACCCAACTGCTGCCATACAGCACGTATCAGCTCTCTGGCATGAATGATCCTGAACTAAAGCGGGTGCAGTCCCAATACGCCACCGTCCAACTCGTGGACGGCGCGAACATCAACGCAATGGCTACTATCGGTTCCATTCGCGGCAGTGCTCAAGATATACAGACCCGGATGGGCAACCTCGAACAAGATTCATTCTCAAGCGATCCTGGTCTCAACACGGAAGTCTCCGTTCTCAACAAGATCAACGCTGCGAACATGCTCACGCTTCGTAGCGTGCAGGACTCGAACAAGCTCCTCGCGTCTCTCCTCGAAGAGGAAACTATCCTCGCGAAGCAGCAGCGCGAGTCCACCACCAATTCCATCAATGCCGACATCCAGCGCCAAGCCAACCTCTCATCCAACATGACCCAGATGACGGGCTCCCTCACCAACTCTCTCCAAACCTTCCGTATGCCGTAGCCAGACAAACACCCAATCCCACGCGTCGAAGGAGCTGCCCGATGCAGACAGACTATCTCCAGTTCATTTTTCAAGCCATCACCAACCTGCTGACGCAGAATCTCGGTTTCTTCGACGCGATGGGCCAGAACCTTTTCCGCATGCTCGCGACCATTCTGATCGTCTGGTTCGGCGTAAAGTCCGCGCTCGCCGCCACCAGTGGCAGAGGCGGCTTCCACTTTGAGAACTTCGCCAGTCTTTTGTTGACCATCAGTTTCGGATTTGCGATGGTCAACTACTACAGCAATCCGATCCCCGGCGTAGGGACCAGCTTCCATAACCTCATCACGGACGAATCACAGTTCCTGGCCAACAAGATCACACAAACGCAATTGCAAGTCGTTGTCCAGCGCGTCGCTGATTTCGAATCACGAATTGATTCGCCCGGATTCGGGGACTTCCTCGGCACAGTCATCTATGCGGTCATCATCATCCTGCTGTCGGCTGCGCAGGCCATCGCCATCGTCGTGATCGCTTACGGCTTCATCGCGACCGCAGTATGTGTCTTGGTTGGCCCAATATTCATTCCCTTTTTCATTGTCCCGAAGCTCGAATGGCTATTCTGGGGTTGGTTCAAGGCATTCATCCAATATGCTTTCTACCAAGTTATAGCGGCAGCAGTAGTTTTTGTAATTGCCAATCTCATCCTCGGCACGCTGAATCTCCAGCCGAACGGAACGATTTCGGCGGCACAACTTCTCGAATTCTTTCCTGTCATCTTCATTACGTTCTTGGCGTCTATCTACGCTCTCTTGAAGATTCCCGCTCTCACGAACCACATCTTCAGCGGCACTTCCGGGGGGTCTTCCGCCGGCATCCTGGAGGGCATGAAGCCATGAGCAACGATTCGAGCTTTCACGACGCGAAGCGACTCTATCTTGAGCAATACGGCGATCCTATGGTCACCAACACATATCTGAAAATTGCGCTCGTCCTTCTTGCCTTCGTTGCGGTTGGCCTTGGCCTCATTGATCTGCGAACGATCCGAACGTTTCAGAACTTCAGACCGCTTGTGATTCGGATTGACCAACTTGGCCGTGCGGAAGCGCTGAGCTATGCCAATTTCGAGTACAAGCCCCAGGACGCTGAGGCCAAATACTTCCTTTCGCAGTTCTGCGCGCTCTACTACCGGCGTAACCGCTACACCATGAACGACGATTTCTCGAAGTCCTTGTACTTCCTCGACGGCAAACTGGCCAGTGATATCATTGATGCGTACAAGAAGAGTGGGGTCATCAAGAGCTTCCTGACGGACCCTTCACAACCTGAGATCGACATTGAAGTCAAGAATGTCTCCCTCGAAGGAATGCAGATCTCGCCGTACAAAGCCCGGGTGGACTTCGACATGGTGTACTACTCGGCGGCGGACCACAGCGAACTGAAGCGCACGCTTTACACCGCCAATTTTGTCTTCGTCTTCAAGGCCAACGTTCCAAACGAGCTAATTCCGATCAATCCGCTCGGCCTGGCCATCACCTACTTCCGGGAAGACGAAGCTTTCAAGTGAATTCTAATCGCGCATGATCGCGCATGTAAAGTCATTTGTCCGGTTTATGCTGGCCGAATAAGCGGTGAACGCTAACTTATGGTGATTACTTGTCAAACTCCGTTAGATCGACCGCTTTGGGATTGGGGTACTTCACCAGTGACTTCTGGTACTGTCCGATCAAGCGCAAATACTGGTTGATCACCCACCCGTGCGTGGCCAGAATATTGACCTCCTCGCGCGGGTCCGCCTCGATATTAAAGATCGCGGGAAAGCCGTCCCCTTCTAGACGGTACCCGCCGAGACCCTGCATGTTCGCTTCGGAGCCCACGAACTGTTTGGGGTAGAGCCGGAACTCGTGCCAACGCACCGCAACGATCTCTTCTCCGATGAACGTGAGCAAGCTGTCGCGGTTGGATTTAGGCTGCTTGCCGGTGAAAAAGTCGCTCTGGTCCACGCCGTCGATGGGCCGGTCGTCAGGCACCTTCGCGCCGATGATAGTCGCCAGCGTCGGGAAGAAGTCATGGATGGACACCATCTCGTTGCTCGCGCGTGGCGGGATTTTCCCGGGCCACTTGATCATGCAGGGTACGCGCAGCGACCCTTCCAATCCATCGCCTAGTTCGCCCCGGAACGGGCCGTTTGAACCGCCTCGGAACTCCTGCGGGGAGCCTGACGGGGTGGAGCCGTTGTCTGAGAGCCAGATCACGATGGTGTTGTCCTCGATACCCGCGGCCTTGATGGCATCCAGCACCTGGCCGGTGCGGTAGTCCAGCTCCATCACCGCATCGCCATAAGGACCGATGCGCGACTTTCCAGTGAACTCGGGAGGGACCACCGAGGGGTAGTGGGTGTGCGTAAAGCCGACGTAGAGAAGGAAGGGCTCGTTCGCCTTGGCCTGTCGGGTGATGTAATCCACGGAGGCTTTGGCAATGTCGCCCTCCACTTGACGACGGTAATCCGGGGTGTACGGCCGGACCTTCGTCAGTTTTCCAGTCGCATCGGATTCCCAGATGCCTGGCTCGACCGCGGCGATGGCTGCTTCGGGCATCCCAGCGCGCGTCATCAGGCCGCGATACAAAGTGCCGTCGGTCGTCTCGATCACGCCGACGTGGTACTCGTCGAAGCCTTGGCGCGTCGGCCAACTCACTTCGGTTGACCCGAGATGCCACTTGCCGACGATGCCGGTGTGGTAACCCTGACTCTTGAACAGTTTTCCCAAAGTCACTTCGCTGGATTGCAGGGTGTTCGGCGTGCCGCCGAGGATGATTGTGCTCAGACCGGCTCGCTGCGAATAGCGGCCAGTCAAGAGGGCCGCACGCGACGGGGTGCAACCTGGTTCCACAAGAAACTGCGTGAGTCGCAATCCCTGACTCGCGAACTCGTCGATGCGTGGAGTCGGCATGCCTCGGATTTCGCCCGCGCCATAGGGACCGAGGTCATCGTAGCCGACGTTGTCGGCTAGCATGATGACGACGTTCGGCTTCTTCTGCGCCGCCGCTGGCATTGCGCAAAAAATCAGAAACACGAAACCGAGTGCTGCGATGAAGCTGTTTCGTCGCATTCGACACCTCGCTAAATTCGAGAACGGAATTCGGTCAGAACATATCTTCTCCCGACATTGGTAGCAAGCAATTTGCCAGTGCCTGATTAGTCGCGTTACCGGAGAAGTGCCCTAACTCCCCGAAGGCAGCTACGAAGGTGAATTTTAGACTACAGGAAATTGCGTTAATATTCGCCTCCTGCGAGATAGCTGCACCAATTTATTCTGCGCCCTGGCGATCCTAGTGCTTGTTCTCTTGCAGCCGGGCCGTCCACTTCCTAATTACCGAGGTATGTTCAAATGGTCGCAAACGCTCTTCTGTTAGCTCTCACTTTTCTACTTGCTATCGTTTTCTATCTCATGGACGACCTAAAATTCCTAGTGCCGTATCGCGCGTTTCTTTTTCACGAGTACGGCTGGGTTCTTTCGGTTTTCTTGGGCACTTTGTTCCTGAACTTCTTTGCAGCGGCTTTCGTCCTCATTCGCAAGTCCTTCCTCAAAGACACCGGCCGGAAGCTATCCCACATCGACAAGCAGTTTCACGTTGGAAATGTACATCTGCCCGCAGACTCAGATTACGACGAGAGAACTTAAACAATGTCCCGCTACGACTTCGATCCAGAAGATTACCGCGCTCCCGATCCACCGACGAAGCAAGATTTGGAACGCAAGCCTGACGATGCTAAGCCGGAGCCCAGCAGAGGCGGTGCTAGTGGCGGTGAACAACCGGAATCGAGGAACCGCGTCGAACGTCCAAGACACATCGAGCGCGGGCATCGCCGCCCACGTCAGGATCGCGACAGGGAATACAGCTTGCGTGATTCGGAAGTCGCTGCCCTCATTGAAATTGCCAAGTTCCGGAGCGTGAAGACAGACGACCTCGTAGAAATTCAATACCAACGCAACGCGGATCGAGCCACACAAGACCTCAGAAACCTCACGGCCCAGGGACTTATCCGGCGAAGAACCTTATCGGGGACGGAGAAAGAACAGATTCTTACAGTCACCCAATCAGCGCATGCATTTCTGAACCGTAACCGGCCTCAAGGACTTGCCGCGAATCAATCCCTGCATCACGGCTTCGTCAAACCCCGTGAAGCCCGGCATGATGCCACGCTCTACCGTTTGTACCAGAAGGCATCGGAAAAGATTGAAAAGGATGGCGGCACGAAACTCAGAGTTGTCCTCGACTCAGTAGTGTCCCAACGTTATGCGAACAAAATCAATTGGTTATCGGAAACCGGTTGAATTTCGTCGCTGATCGTTTGTGCAAGTAGTTGATCCAGCGGGATTTTCTCGAACATGGTCAGGCTGAGGATCTGTAGGATTTCATACAGGCTGGCCGAGAGATGCAATCGCTTTTTGACGATGGCGACCAGAACGTAGACAGAGACGGCGATCCAGATTTGTGACCTGACCGCGTTCTCCGAAGTTCCGAAGAAAGCTTTGATTCGCAGATGCTGCTTGATCCATTTGAAGAAGAGCTCTACTTGCCAGCGGCAGCGGTATAGTTCGGTGATCGTAAATGCTGGCAAGACGAAGTTGTTGGTAAGAAAGATCAGGGTCTTGGCGGTTTCGGGGTCCTTGAAGCGAATGCGGCGCAGCGGTGCCTCGAAGCCTTGGTGCGAGTAGAAGCCAGTAAGGACGACACTTTGGTCACAGATCAACCCCGTCTTGCGATCGACCGGATGCGAGTAGCGGCGTTGGACCTTGAGGTTCGACTTGCCGCGGGTCACGAAGAAGCTGCCGGCTTGGTGAAAGCGATAGAGGCGCTCGAAGTCGAGGAAACCACGATCCATGATGTAGAAGGCGCCGGGCTCGGGCAGCAGTTGGTCGAGGATGTTGACCTCGTGCACCTTGCCCTCACTGATGTGAATGAAGGTAGGGATGTTGCCGCGCAGATCGAGCAGTGTATGCAGCTTGATGGCTGCCTTGGCCGTGCGGAATACCGCCCACGGAAATACCGACAGACACAGATCGATAGTCGTGGTGTCGAGCGCGTAGACGGTTTCTTGCAGATGGACGCCGAAGGACTCTTGCGCATACAACGGCCGGGCGATGCCGATCAGGCTCTGCGCAAAATCAGCATAGATGCGCCAGTCGCGCACAGCGTTGGCATTGGCCAGCGTATTACGAGCCACCGCCGAACGAATCCCGAGATGATAGAGCTTGGAATTTTGCGCGCGGAGACATACTTCGATGTCTCGAAGGCTCTCCCGAAAGGTCAACTGAGCGAACGCCATGCACAGGAATTGATCCAGGAACGAGAAGGACTTCACTTTGAACGCGCCTCGATAGCGGGCGACGCAACGACGAAAGGTGGTCAACGGAAGATGTTGCATCAGTTGCGCAAACACCAGCTTGCCTCGGTTCATCGATGCCCCCCACGAAGCTATGCTCCGCAGGGTCGCAGAACCGAGTTCAAATCGAGACCAAAAGAATTTGCCGCTTATGCATTTCTCATCAATAATTTACGGAAGGCAAGAGGCACAATGTTGGGACACTACTGTCCTCGACTATGAACTGAAACGCGACCTCTATCGAGAATTGGCAAAGCTCAAGTCATTGCCACCCTCAGAGCAAGAAACAAAGCGGGAACAAATCGCTCAGGACCACGGCCTGAAGGTTGTAGACGGCAAGATTCCGCTACCTGATGTGAGGATTGAATACGAGACGCGAGACTATCGCGGGCATCACCTCGCAGGAAAGGGAAAGGCGGGCTTCTCGATTTACGCAACGGCAGACGACGCTTCTCGCGTGCGCGCTGCCGTGCAAGACCCACACCTCATTTCGGAGATCCTCTCGCTATGAAAATCCAACAGGAACACCTCACCGCCATCAAGAGCTTCGGATACACGGAGCGCGAGGCCCGATTCCTCTACATCGTGGCCGTACATTCGGGCTATTTCACACAGACACACTTGCGGCAGTTCAGCGGCAATAAGTCAGGCCGTACTATACGCGCGTTCATCAAAAAAATTCTCGAACAGGAGCACGTCAAAGAGAGCAAGCATCAGAACAACGCTCGCGTCTATCAACTGACCTACAAGCCAATGTACGTGGCCATCGGGCGGGCGAACATTCGTAATCGCCGCGAGCACTCGTTTGATTTCATCAAGACCAAGCTCGCTTGCCTGGATTTCATCATCACCCATCCTCACCATGATTACTTTGAGGGAGAATCGGACAAGGTCCAGTACTTTCAAGATCACTTTCAAATCCATTGTCGAATCAACGTATTGGATGGTGTTGCATCGACCGGTTGAGCTGGCACGACTTATCGGGACTTATCGAAGACCGGGGCAGCGGTTAGCGGGTCACAAAGTGAAGTGGGAACGATTTCATGTGCTAGGATTCCGTGGCATAGGATCGTGCCAACACGCTGATGCGCCTCATTTTGAAAACTTCGTTGGCATTTGCCGCCGTTGGCTATGACTCGTCGTCGAGTCAGAATGCGCACCTGCGCGAGGTCGAGATCGGCCAGCGCCTGAAAACCGTGAACAGCTACTTTCACCCTCGAAAGAGGAGTTTTTCTTGAGCCTCAAGGGGGAAATCCTGGCGCTTCTTATTCTGTTGGGGCTGTTGGCACCCTTCGGCGTGGCGGCGGTAGCCGAGTTTCGATCTAGCGAGAAAGGAGTGGGGCTGCTCCTGCGCATGTTCGAGATCGTGGTTGGGATGATTGCCGCTTTTGCTTTACCGTACGGATTCTTGGGAATCGCTGGCCTTTCTCGCGCCTGGCTGAGTTGGACGATGGTGTACGTCTTACTTCTAGTGGGCCTTTTATCTTTGTTCAGCAAGTATGCTTCGCCAGCCGCGCGGATTCTTGTGCTCCTTGGGAACGGAATACTGGCGCTCTGCTGGTACTACAACGGCGCCTATCACAATGTCACCGATGACCGCACCGCCAGCATTGAATGGGACTATGAATGGGACATTGAGGATCGCGCTGGACGGATCACAGAGAAATTCAGGCCGGGCTCGGTCTCCAAACACGGAGCCATATATTTTCCACCGGCCATTGGTGAAAACGGAACCATCTACATCCTCAGACCACATGCCGACACAGTCACGAGGGGACTTTCGCTGGCAGCCTTCAGGCCGGATTGGCTATGGGAGATTAGGCCGAGTGGCGGAATCTGTACATTGCCGGCCATCGCAGACGACGGGACCATTCTGTTTGGAACCGGTACGGACAATAGCGGCACAACTCAGTTAGGGCTCTATGTTGGCCAAGGTCTCGCGTGGGCCGTTTCGCCTGAGGGGAAAAAGAAATGGACTTATGAATTTCCGCCTGACACTTTCTTCGGCAGTCATGATTTTGCCGGTGGGGGCGGTTTTCCGGCTAAGTCGCCAGCCTGCAGCCAACCTGCCGTTGCGGCGGACGGGACCACATATTGGCTGGGTCATGGTGTTTATGCTCTCACGAGCGACGGCGCGTTGCGGTGGGCCTTTGAGCCCGGCGAGGACTTCTTTTTCGTTTCCATCGGCGACGATGGCTCGGTGTACGCACTGGCCGATGGTGTGCTCTTCGCCCTCGCGCCGGATGGCGCGCAGAAATGGAAATACTCCTTTGAAAAGTCGGAATATTTCGCAGGGGAACTTGCGGTTGCCGCAGACGGCACCGTGCACTTTACAATTAGACATCCCGGGGGGCTGAGTTCGCAATTATTCGCTCTAACCCCTCAAGGGATGCTGAAGTGGCGTATTGAGTCCTACAACCTTATGGGCGGCCCCTTAGTAGCATCCGACGGCACTGCATATATAACCGTATCTGTACATGTAGAGGGCGACGGAAACGTGGAGCAAGTGGTGGCCCTCGATCCCAATGGAGAGGCTAAATGGAACACCCCGAACGGAAGTAGTCTGTTGAATCTCGCCTCCGACGGGACGCTGTATATTTGTTATATTCGCGATCTCTTCTCAATTAGCCGTCGCGGAATTATGCTCTGGAAGGCGCAACTGCCCGAGGATCCGGACTTTACTTCCGCTCACGTTCCAACGAAAGCGGTAACCCTTGCTCCAAACGGAAGGCTTTATATTGGGGACTTTCTTGGCCGGCTAGGCACGCTTGAGGCGCCCGTAGGCTTGGCAACATCCGGTTGGCCCGCCCGCTTCCACGACGCTCGCAACTCTGCCCGTGCCGGAGCACACTAGCTGGGGACATAATCCGCACTAACCGTGTGGTTTCGGCGACGCGCTTGCCTTCTTAGCACTACCATTCGCCAATACACGATTTTGACGCCCAGAATCGTTAGCCAATACTTGAAATGTCCGGTACCTAGAAGGCGATCACGCCGAGACTCAAAGCGTCATTTGGGAAATGACGCCCAGGCCGCTGTCACTATTGACAGTTCAGACCGCGCACGCGCCACGGTATGCTTCCTCAGGAGAGGTTAGGACTCGGAAGGAATCTCAATCCTCTCCCGAGACCGTTTCGAGTCCTCAGCTTCGCCCCCAGGACTTTTGACTTCTCGGGCGGGTCTCGCATTAGGGGAACAGCTCTTGAGGAGCTTCTACAAAAATGTGTCGACCTATTAAAAGTTTGAAATGAGGAGAAGTGAACATGAAAATAAAGGAGCTCTCTCTCTTTGCTGTTTTAATCCTCTTGGTGCCGGGGTTCAACAGTTTCGCAAATCAATCGTACGCCGCGCCCCGCATAGCCGTCCAACCGTTCATATTCCAGTCCCAGATGTTTCAGCTTCTTCAGAATCTTTCGCAGGAATTTTCCATCGACCACACCGTACACTGGAAGCATTCCGTCCCTCATATTGGCGACGTAACCACCTCGATATCCCTCGCGCCGACAAACTTTGACGGCTGCTCGGTGGTGAGCCAAACGCAGGAGGGCACCGTCTACGGTCAACTCATCTACATCGAGACGCATCGCTTTGACGTCCCACTCTCGTCCATTGACGCCAAGGGAATTTCGGTCTCGCCAGTCACCGGGGGAGAGAGCCAGCGTCCTGGGATCGAGCCTGACGACTACTATACCGTCCTTCTCAAATCAGCGACCGGAAAGAACATCGTGGACATGGTGGACCACAACATCACTTGGGACAAAAAGCGCGGTCCCATCGCTTCCGTGGAACAGTTAAAAGTATCCAGCGCATGGATACGCGTCCGCCAGGAAGAACGTGGCGAGCTGTTGAAGACTCAATTTCAGCAGACGATAGCGGCTTGCGTCGCAGCTGGCCAATAACCTTGAAATCAATACACCTGATCAGGCGAAGTAGTCAGACAACCACCCTCCTCGCGTGGTGAGGCCTCATTTAGTGGAGTTGCTCGTGCGAGCTGTCTCAATTTGGCTTCCGGAGTGGTGAACCGAGACGAGCCACAATCCAAGCAGACCAAAAGCCTCGGAAATACCAAGACCCCGGGTTTACCCTGATTTCTTAGGCCGGTGAAATGGATCATCACTTCCGCAGTAAACTCCGCTTCCTTATGTGAGGTACACGACGACTGACAACACACAAAACACCTCCGCGAATTTGACCACGCTTGGGAGATGGACGAAGACTTCTTAGGCCCTGTCAAGGCCCGCTGAATTTAGCGAATAAGAAAACGTCAGACTGTTCAATAGTGCACACCTTCGCAAAATCGCCCGCCTGGGGAGCTGGCAGCACTTACCGGAGAAGTAGAGTGTTACTTTAAATGTCCGGTTATCCGACCTTAATCGGGAGTTGACCCCGCCTGTCGTGAATTCGGTTAGGAGCAGCTTCAGAATGTGCGAAGCTCGGGAGCCGTCCGGGTGTGATGTTGTGAACGGCTCGCTGTAGGTGGCTGGCGTCGTCGCTGGCTTCAGGATTGGAACACACAGGACGTCCTACCAGTAATATCGTGACATCGTCGTCGTTCAATTCGGGGTCTATTAAAGATTTGAGCCTAGTCATCTTGCTACTCGAACTGTCAGCCAGAACATCACGCAAACATTCTTCAGGATTCTTCGCGGCAATGGAGTCGGTCAGTCCATCGGTGAATAAAATGAGAGTCCCAGCTGGCTGGATAACGGCAGTGCGAGATTCATACCCTGCCTCGGCAAAGATCCCAAGCGGCAGACCGGTGGATTCCAGAAATGTCGTTGTTCCTAAACACGACATGATAGGGGCATTATGACCGGCATTAACGTAGAGCAATTCTCCGGAATCCTGGCTAAGCACCATGAAAACGGCGGTGGCAAAGCGATCCGCTGGTGTATAGCGACTCAGGTGGCTGTTAATCTGTCTTGCCATGGTCAATGGGTCCGCATCAATACTTGCGATGCTCCTAACCAGTGCCTGTATATTGGCCGCTAGTAAGGCTGCGGGTACTCCTTTTCCGGAAACGTCCGCCACTGCGAACAGAGTTCGGTTGTGCGGTAATGCAATGACATCAAAGTAGTCGCCGCCGACATCGCGGAAAGGTTTATAGAAAGTTTGTAGATCGTACCCTAACGGTGATTCGGGATTTTGGACCTGGAGAGTCTGCTGGATTTGCTGTGCGGCAATTTGGTCAGATTCGAGCTGCATTTTGCGCACGAATTCCGAGGTTAGCGCCCCGTTCAAGAGGATCAGGCCGATTAGGAAAAGTACAGCCAGCGGCACGGCTATCGCGGGATGTCTGATAGCAATCAACAGGCCCGACAAAACTGCGGCTTGAATTAGCAATCCAACGGTGGCCACGATGCGCCTACCGAGTGGCATATCGCGAGTCCAATCATAAAAAGCGTACTGAAGAGCGCGGCGAAAGGAGCTGGCTGATTTGTCGAGCGTTACCGGCATAATGCGAAAGGACATGGGGCGAGTTTAGCAAGGCACCCCGGTCTTGGCGACGACATAGGCCAGATTCTCATGTGCTTGAACTGAAGTGATTGCATAACAATGCCTGATCAACGCCCTTACCGTCCATGTCGAATTCGGACGAATTGACTTTTCCGGTTATCCGACTTATCAGGAGCTAAGGATCGTTCGGTGACCGCAAGGCTTTCACCGCATTTGCTCGAGGGTCACCTCCTTCGTGATTTTCCTGTGTCCTCGCATAACCGTGACCATTACCTTCTCTCCCTCGGAGTAGGCATAGCGGAGTCTCTCGTAATCAACGGGATTGTCGATTTTCCGGCCGCCGTACTCGACTAACACATCGCCGGATTTGAATCCTGCCTTACCCGCTGCACCGCCTCCGGAGACTTCGGCAAATTTCATGCCACCGTGGTCCTGCCGATAATCCGCCTGGACTCCAAAATCGGGCGGAAGCGCGTCGGTATGACCCAAGGCGATTTTCCAACCCGCTGGCGTTTTCACCAGGACAAAGCTCTCCACGAAGGTCACATGCCACACGCTTCCACCCAGTATGGCCCGCCCCGCCGCAGTGTCGGCTGTCCAAACGCTGTGTAATGTCACTGTGACCCATGCAACATCGCCCCGCACTTCCGCCACTGCATCTTGCGGATGATAGTCGATTTGGAGGCCAGCATCTTTGTCAGCTTGATAGTCTTGGCGTTCCTCGGGCTCGAATGGGTGCGGATAGGACGCCTCGATCGAACGCGCGTCCGGCGTGTGCAGAGAATCCATCTTGTCGAAATCATAGTTCTGGCACGCCAGCTCGTGCGCCAGTACGACGTTTATGGCTTCCTGCTTGTCGTCCTCTTCTGCCGCGGTGCGCGTTTTCCAAGGGCACGGCGCAAAAAAGAGCAAAACCATCGTCGCGAAAATCGCCAAGATTCGTCGTCGCATATTTGTTTCTCCACGCAGTGACTTTGAATTCAGTACAAAATCTATACTTACATTGCCCAACGACCGTTAAATGTGTTTGGTTCGCAGCCCCGGCATGGGCGCCATCCTAGCTTGCGCTCGGGGACGCGTCAACGAACCGCCTCCGGTTGCTAAGGACCCACTGAATCAAGAGCGGACCACGTCCTGAACAGACATTTTTGCCGGTCAACTAAGAACTTACTCGCCCCTCTTCGCGCATTCATTGACCCGCTCGTATCCACCGCCCTATGATTCATCACTCGGTTTTTGCGAGTTGGAGAACCAATATGAAATCGTTGTCCCTTCGCTCCATTCTTCTGCTCTTGTGCGGTGTCGCCGTGGGAATGGCGGGCGGTTATAAGCTGGCTTTATTTCGAGAGCACCTGCGCCTGGAGCGCAACAAGGAACTGGTCCGTGTCATGGAAGACAAAGTTTTCAGCGGAAAAAACGTTGACGCTGCCATGAAGGTAGCGCGTCAGATTTATACCAGCGACTTCACGGTGCACGACTGGTTGGGTGACCACAAGGGCATGGACGCTCTCGCCGAGGCCCTGACATACACCCAGGCGGACTTTCTGGACTGGAAGGAGAGCGCTGTGTCGATTGTTGCAGAGGGAGATTACGTTGCCGCGCGTCTCATCTCCGGCGGAACGCAGGCGCGAGATTTCGAGGCGGTCCCCCGCATTTCGCCCGCAATTCCGAACAAGCACCGTTCGCTACTAATGCAGGAGTTTGTGATTTTGCGCGTCGCAGACGGAAAGCTAGCTGAAGAATGGGCCATAAACGACGGATGGGATGTCAGTATTCAGCTGGGTTTGTTCGATCCCGATCACTGGAAAGAGTCGGTCTGCGGAGAGAGCAAGACCAAGTAAAGGCCTCGCCAGTCCAAGCCATAGGGCCCAAAATCGCGCTTCGGGCATGTCTTGTAAGATGACGGGCAACTCGGAAGTAGTCCACTTGTCTGATTAACGCAGGAAAAAAGAAAAAGGAGCAAAGAAAGAAGGAAAGCGGGGAAAAAGAGAGAGGGTATCCCAAACAGCCGAGCTCGACCGCCGAGATCAGGTGACTGCGACTAACTCCTGGCCCAGTTTCCTTCGCAAGGGGGAACAGAGGTCGATTATCAGGTAGCAGCACCTACTAAATCGAGTACACCCAACTTGCACCGAGCGACCATCGCTCAACCAAGAGTGCGGATGGAAGGGTGGCGATAGAGGCGGCTTGGCTCCACGGGAACAATTTGGAAAAAGAAGAAAGAAAGAAGAAGAAAGAAAAAAGAGAAAAGAGAAAAAACGCTTGACACTCACCGGCCTTCTTATGGAAGGAGTTAGCCGAGTGGCGGAGTAGCCCACGCGCGTAACGAAATGATAGGCTGGATTCTTTGACGCCACTCAGGTTGCGGTCCGTCGGCAAACTCCACCATTTGACGATCACCCTTTATACAGACTATCGCTTCCGACAGATATCAAGGAGAGAAACATCTGTCCACTCAGAATGTTGAAAAAAGAAAATTACTCAGGGTTCTGAAGAGGTCCTTCGCGATCTTGGGGCCCGGATTGATCACTGGGGCAGCTGACGACGATCCATCGGGAATCTCAACCTACTCCATCGCCGGCGCAGCTTACGGATATGCCACGCTGTGGATCGCGTTGTTGACTTTTCCCCTGATGGTCGCGATTCAGCTGATGTGCGCCCGATTGGCGATGGTAACCGGGAGGGGACTAGGAGCCGCATTGCGAATTCACTTTCCGCGTTGGGTGGTATGGAGCGCCTGCTCGATTCTCGTTGTCGCGAACGTTATCAACATTGGTGCGGACCTCGGCGGAATGGCGGAGGCGACGCAGCTTGTGACAGGCATTCAATCGCACATCTGGATACCAGTGTACGCCCTGGGCATTCTCGGGCTGTTGTTCCGGAGTTCCTACGAGTTGATCGCCCGGATTTTCAAGTGGATGACGCTCGTATTATTCGCATATGTGCTTGCTTCGTTTTTCGCTCGCGTTAATTGGAGGCATGCGCTAGCCGTCACGTTCGTACCCCATCTGGAGTGGTCTCGCGGTTTCTCAGCGGTGCTTGTGGCAATTCTGGGAACCACGATTTCCCCCTATCTTTTCTTTTGGCAGGCAGCCGAGGAGGTGGAAGAAGAGCGAACCAAACATCCCACGCTCGCAGGACGCAAAGGTGCGACTGGACGTGAATTAGATAGAGCGCGCGCCGACACAGTTTCAGGCATGTTTTTTTCGAACCTCATCATGTATTTTATCATTCTGACCACTGCTGCCACGTTGCATGCGAACGGGAAAACGGACATTACAACTGCCCGCCAAGCCGCCGAAGCGTTGCGCCCACTTGCGGGGAATGGGGCTTACCTGCTCTTTACACTTGGGCTGATTGGCACTGGAATGTTGGGAGTGCCTGTGCTGGTGGGATCGTGCGCTTATGCTGTGACGGAAGGAGCAGCGTGGCGTGGCTCAATGTCCGATAAGCCAAGAAGCGCGCCCAAGTTCTACGCAATAATGGGCGTTGCCATGGTAATGGGTGCCGCGCTGAATTACTTGGGTTTCAATGCGGTAAAAATGTTGTTTTGGTCAGCCGTGGTCAATGGCCTCCTTGCGCCGCCTCTGATACTTCTTGTCCTCCTTCTGACTAGCAGGCAGAAAGTGATGGGAGAGCATGTGAGCCCACCTCTACTCAAATATTTAGGCTGGGCCACTTTTGCCGTCATGACTGCGGCAGCGGTTGGGATGCTCGTTACATCTTGAGACGGGTTTTAAGAGTCCTGACCACCATGAAAGGAGACGGACCGGAGAAGTGGATTTTGACTTGTCCGATTATCCGACTCTAATCAGGACTTAGCCAAGATCGCTAAAACTGACGGTAAGATTTAAATGGAGTCAGCGAGTGAGCGAGCGATATTCCCACCAGAACCCGGCGCCGAAGATAAGCAAAGCGATTGTCAAAAGTAAGGGTGATTTGAGCGAGAACCGGAAAAAAACTGACCCGTTGCCACTGTGCGCACGTATCCATATCTCCGCCGCGACAAACTCCACACAGAGAGTTATGCCTGCAAACGCAATTAAGGCGAAAATACCAACTAACGCGCTCTTAAAATAAGCCATCGACCGAAGTCTAGTTTACAAATTAGAGCAGTATCCTTCATATGTAAATTTCAAGCGCAAATCCTTACGAGCATCGCGCACACCTGGGTCTTTTAGATGGAACGTCCAGGCGCGTACCGTCTTCAGAGCCTGTTCGTCGAGATGCGGCGAAAGCGATTTCACGACGCGAATATCTTTCAGTTTGCCTTGGTCGTCGAAGGATAAAGACAGAACCATCTCGCCGGCGATTCCTGCCTTCCGGTCTTCTGCAAAATAGTACGGCTGAAGTTCATCCTTATCATAGTCCTCCGTACCGACGACATTTCCGTTATTGTCGAGAAGCCGTCCATCTGCTATTACCACACCCATGTCTGCGGTTGCCGCGGGACACGGCTTTGGAAATCCGTAACTGATTTGCCATGTCGTTACAACCGGAGACGAGGAAACCGCGTTGCTGGAATCCTGTCGCGCAAGTCGCTCGCGCTCGTTGTATCCGGCTGTCTTGATTGCCCTCAATACCTGTATGCGTTACTCAGAGCTTCGCCTACTACGGTGGGGACAGCTTGACCTCAATTCCTGCACGCTCACAGTGGGCCTTAGCAAGACCGAATCCGGTACGGGTCGCGTTCTTCCGCTGAATGATCGCGCAGTTGCGATCTTCGGCTTTTGGGCGAGCCTTTTTCCTAGGCGTCAGCCAACCCATTTTGTGTTCCCTGCCGAACGTTATGGGGCGTCCGGCGATGGTTTGACAGTGGTATATGATAGCGATCCAACAAAACCGATTGGCCGCTGGAAGGAAGCCTGGGAATCTGCAAAAACTCGCGCGGGTGTTTCTTGCCGATTCCACGACCTGAGGCACACCGGCTGTACTCGGATGCTCGAAGCAGGCGTGCCATTCTCGGTTGTGGCAACGATCATGGGATGGAGTCCGTCCACGACAGTGCGAATGTCGAGACGCTATGGCCATATTGGACAGATCGCTCAGCGACAAGCTGTCAACGCGTTAAATCTGGCAGGAATTCAGGATGATGGGGCACAAAACTGGGCACAGTCTCAGATGCCGCGCGTCCGACAACTTGCTAACTGATTGAGAAGTTTGGCTCCCCGGGCTAGATTCGAACTAGCAACCCTTCGGTTAACAGCCGAATGCTCTACCGTTGAGCTACCGGGGACCCGTGCAACGCATTTGTTTTCATTTTAATACAGACGGCGAAATCAAGCTACTTCGAGCATTCGGTCAACGTGGGTCCAACGTCGCGATTATTTCAGGCTACCTGTCGAAATGCTCATTTTTGCCTGCTGATTCTCTGGCACTTAATTTCTCAGTTCCTCATAAATTCACAAGAGCATTCGGTCCGGAGACCGAATGCTCTTACTGTTTCACTCAGCCAAGCCTTCGTAGGTGATGAATGTCCGCGCTCGGTGATGAAATTTCACGCAGTCAGAATTTGCGACAGTGAACGGACGATACAGAAATGGGGCGCGTGACAAGGAACCAATTGGGCTAAGGCTTCCGTCGATTCTGTCCGGAGCGCGCTGCTTTAACGCGCCGTGGATCATTTGGTTCTCTGCCGAATGCTTTGAGAAAGTTACTTCGGACTGCAGAGCCGTCGGTCTGTCACCGAACTTTTTCCAACGAGGTGGAAACGTGTCTCCTGAGCAACTGTGCCAGCGTAAGTTCAAATCGAGTCCCGCAACCATTTCGTGATCCATAAGGAACGCCGAAATCCCGGAGGTCCGGGGTTGTCATCTTTCGCAGGAGTCGGGAAAAATTCGGTGCGTTTGGCCCAAACTCACTTTCTCTTGCCCACAAATATCTGCGAGGAAGTCGTTGACTTGGCCTTGATCACCAATCTGGATGGGTTCGATACGCGCCGGAAGATTTGATACCGGCGTCACATCCAGGATATTCTGTAAGCAGGGATTTCGAGGATACATCCTAAAGTCGGATTCGGATCGCAATCCATTGCTGTCGTGTCGGATTCATCGCAAGTGGTGGCGAATCCTTGGTGCCACTTTGTATGACACACAACGATTAGACGGCCTGTTTCGGGCTACGGTACGTTGGTAGCGTAAGGGCCGGAAAGGCGCACAGGCAGAGAATCAAAATCACGCACAGGAGGGGGACAACGAGACCGGCCCTCAAGTTGCCAAACGCGTCGGAAGTGAGACCAACCAGCCATGGAAATACACCTCCCCCTAGCCCGCCGAGCGCGAGCACTACTCCAGCGAGCCGATAATTTGTGAAGCCGCAATACTCCGACAGCCACGACATGGCAATGGGGAAGACGCCGGCGAGCCCAAGTCCGGCGATCAGGCATGCGCCAGCAATTGCGGAAAACCTTGACGCACCGAGCACAAAACAGCAAGCAATTCCCGTAAGTGCGAGGCCCGCGCGAAGCAAGCGCAATTCCGACAGCAGACGCAAAGCACCTGGAACGATCAGCCGCCCCAGAAGAAGACCGGTCCAGAAAAAGGATGGTATCAAAGCCCATGCGCCGTTGCGCGATGACTGCAACCGATGGGCGTATGTTGCGCTCCACCCGGACAAAGAGCTCTCAGTTCCGATGTATAGAACGAAGATCAAACCGAGCCCAAATGGGAAAGGATCGCGGAGAATTCCGCCGAGCGAGAGGTTCGAAGCGCCGGAAATTATTTTCGCGGGTTCGGGTAATCCTCTATCAGGCATTGATGCCGCAAAAGCGAGCGCCAGCAAGGCCGCTGCGATTGCAAATGCGACGATAAAGAGAGACAGCTGTCGAATTTGATCGCCAAGGGCGACGAGCAAAGGAGATGCGATTGCACCGAGCGTCCAAGAGCAATTCACCAAGCTGAGCGCGCTGGCGCGACGCGACGGGTTGACTTCACTGACCCATAAATTCGTTGTTCCTGAACTGAAGCCGATGCCGGCCCCGTAGGCAAAAACGGACGACAGTCCGACAATCCATGTCCCGCGCCCGAGGCAAGCTGCACCCAGGGCAATGAGTGCGAACCCTGTGACGAAGCAGAACCGAAAGCCGCGAGCTGGTATCAAACGGCCGCACAGAATGACGCCAATGAATGAACCGGTGAACTGAGCAAGGAACAAGTATCCGGAACGCATGTCATCGAGTGCCCAGCGCGCGGCGAGTGTGGGAAGCAGCGGACCTAAGAGCGTCGTCATTATGCCGGTTAAGACGAAACCGACATGGACAAGCAGAATAAGTCTTCGCGATGACCGCGACCTGGGAACGAGTTCAGTGGTGAGTTCCATGCTGAGACCAAGCGATTGCGAAAGCGCGCGCTGGTTGGTAAGAATCGTTTTGTCAGAGCGAGATTCAATCCAACAAATCTATCGCGCGGACACGCCATTTTTCGCGAACGGTTCTGAAACGCTGCATCAACAATATCATCGAAGCTGACAGCAGAAACATCTTAGCGGGGTGCGAAAAGGATGGGTTTCGAATTTGGGACGAGACAGTCGCTTTTCTTCCACACGCGTCCGACTAATCTCGACTACTGCGCATTTGTGAATGCGGTTGCAAGCGACGGGGCCAGGGTAAGTTTCCCGCGAAGCTCGATCGCTTCGACGGAACGGCCGACAGATATGTTGAATTCGTCCGGCTGCGCGAGCCAATGCTTTGCGTCTGGGTCATAATACGAAAACGCACGACGATTCAAGCGTATTGTCACTCTCTTCATTTCTCCCGGCCCAAGTTCTATCCTCGCGAATCCTTTCAACTCTTGGGCCGGCCGCGGCACCTTCGGGCGAGCTTCTCCGATGTAAACCTCTGCGACATCGGCGCCTCCTCGGCTGCCCGTATTTTTAATATCAAAGGAGACCTCAACGTGAGGTTCGGAAGCGTCGCGGTTCGTGGCTACCGCTTCGATAGATTGAATGGATAAATTGCTGTAACTGAACGTTGTGTAAGAGAGCCCGAATCCGAACGGGAAGAGGGGCTTTGTGCCATTGTGTTCGTAACCTCGATAGCCAACAAACACACCCTCGCGATACTCGACGCGATTTGAAGTCGGCGCCGGGTAGTAGCTATCGTGAACCGGGTTGTCTGGCCACTGGCGCTCAAAGGTCATGGGCAAGCGGCCAGAGGGATTCGCGTCACCAAAAAGAATCTCCGCCAGCGCCCTGCCCCCCTCCTGACCTGGGTACCACGCCTGCAAGAGAGCTGGAACGCTGTCGAGCCACCGGGTCATATCGACGCCGCCGCCAGATGTGAGTACCACGATGGTGTTTTTGTTCGCCGTCACCATTTCCCGGATCAGTTCGTCCTGTCCGGGCGGCAAGCGGAATGTACGATCCGCCGCTTCGCTTTCTGTCTCCGGATCAAAGCCCGCAGCAACGACTACGACGTCCGCCTTCGCAGCTAATACTTTGGCATTGGCTGTGACATAGCTCTCGCGACGAACGATGCCAAAGCGAAAGCGAGAGCCAAGCCAATCCGAAAGTCCCCGGTGCTCCAAAACAACGCGATGTGGATTTCCATCAAGCGAAAGTGTTGCAAAACCTGTAAGTTCCCTGGCGGAGTTCCAGTTGTCCAAGATCAGTTTGCCGTCCATATACGCGCGGTAGTAGCCGCCGTCTTCTCCAGTCGAAGCGACAAAAACATCGTAGTCCCCTGCGCTCTGCGGGATGAAGTAGCCTGTCCAACGAGCAGAGAGAGACTGATCGGGCAGGGCCTTCTTGCCCGGCGGTCCAAAGTTGACGTTTTTTTCAATGCGGGCAAGATACGGAGTCCCCTCAAAGTCCGGGTTTGCGAAGTATTCGGCTTGGAGACCCACAGCTCCACTTTGCGGCGCGACGGAAAAAATTGTGGCCTCAGCCATTTCACTCAGGCTTGGCACGCCAGAATCGTAGTAGACAGTGACCGCCGGAGGCACCGAGTTTGCGATGCCCTCCAGAAAACTGACCGCTTTGAAAGGTTGGACGCGAGCACTGCCGCCGCCACTCGATACCGGAGGATAGGCATCAGGGCCGATGACGGCGATGGACTTGATGGGGCCTCTTTTTAACGGCAGCAGAGGCCCTTCATTCTTCAGCAGCACGATACCTTCGCGAGCGCCTTCCAGAGCGACTTGATCGCCTTCACGGTTAAAACGCGAAACGGACAGATCGGTCTGGTCGCGGTCGAGCCAGCCAAACTCTACTGCCGTACGAAGAATGCGCCGAATCTTGTCATCAATCGTGGCGACGGAAACCTTGCCCTGTTGGATCGCAGGCAGCAGCGTCTGTCGGTTCATCATTTTGCCGGAGGGCATTTCCAGATCCACGCTCGCGTTGGCTGCTGCTACACCGTCATAGGTAGAAGTCCAGTCGGACATGAGGACCCCGCGGAATCCCCACTCACCTTTAAGTAAGCCCACATTGAGAAGCGCGTTCTGAGACATGTGGAGGCCATTCGTCAAATTGTAGGAGTCCATGACCGCTCCGACGTGCGCCTCTCTCACAGCAGCCTCGAAAGCCGGGAGATAAATTTCGCGCATCGTACGCTCGTCAATGACAGAGTCCGTGTCGCGGCGGTTGAACTCCGAATTGTTTCCTAGGAAGTGCTTGATCGTTGCACTCACGCCCTGGCTCTGTTCTCCTTCGATGTATGCCACGGCGATGCGCGACGCGAGGAACGGGTCTTCACCAAAATATTCGAAGTTTCGGCCGTCCATCGGCGCGCGGTAAATGTTGACGGCCGGCGCGAGCGTAAAATGAACCCCTCTGGCCCTTGCATCGCGGCCGACTTCCGAACCTACACGCTCGGCCAGCGTGGGATTCCACGTGGCTGCCAAGGAAACGCCGGCCGCCATGGCCGTCGAGGGGCCATAGTTGCGGATCCCAAGCGGGCCATCGGCCATTTTCAAGCGCGGCAGGCCGAGCCGGGGCAGGGGGTGCGTGTACATATTGTCCT
The DNA here is from genome assembly GCA_963714785.1 of uncultured Acidobacteriota bacterium. Classification (GTDB taxonomy): domain Bacteria; phylum Acidobacteriota; class Terriglobia; order Acidiferrales; family UBA7541; genus Palsa-295. The sequence goes on along the minus strand of CAVQQE010000005.1, from coordinate 356,737 downwards.
CCCCTCCCAGCATGTCGATTTTTTCTTCAATCGTCATTTTGTCGATAATGGACTGGACGCGGCGATCGACATCATCCGGCGCGGGCGACTTTGATCGAGCGAAAACCTGCAAGCCCAGAACACAGATGATCACAACTCCATACCAATGGAATCGCAGGGAACGCGGCTTGCTCGATTTTCTACCGTTCATAACCGCTCCCGCCTCATCGCCGAGTCTCTATACCAGCAACGCGACCCAGCAGAAACTTCTGGAATTCGGAATTGCTTCGGTCGCTTATCTCAGAAGGAAAACTTTCCGGGCGCATTGTTCGAACCCGGGTCACAACAGGCAGACACTCCGAACGTGTTCGTCGAAGTTCAATTCTCCCGCTGGAACATCGCTCTTCAAGAGGCGTACCGGCGACCTACCGAAAGTGATTCACCGGCAGCGGCCCAAGAACTACGTTCGATATTCAAGCTTCGCTCAGACCACTTTAAAACAGGAGCTTCAGCGCGAATTGAATCCTACGTGGCGTGTAATTCGGGCTCGTGACTAGTATTTGACCGAAACACGGGCAAACAGTGCCACTGGCGATTTGCTGTGCGGTCGGCGTCTCGTTTGTAGTAGGGAAGTCATTCTGATTGTTCGGAACAAAGTAGCTCGGTGTATTTGTCAGATTGAAGAACTCTGTTCGGAACTGCAACGTAAATCTTTCTGTGAGAATAAAATCCTTGATAACTGAAAAAGCGAATGATTTGAACTGTGGACCGAAGAGGTTGTTACGGGGATCGGTTCCGATGGTGCCCAGTAGTGGGATTTCGAATGCGTCTCGGTTGAACCATTCGCTAAGGCCGGGATTCGGCACACTTGGATTCGCAATGATGTCCGGCCGCGTCGGCCCTCCGCCGATTCCGTTATAGACGGAGTTGCCAAAGCCTGTGTAGTTGTCCGTGATGCTGAAAGGCGTGCCGGAATTCCAAACGAAAATTCCGCTCGTTTGCCATCCTCCAAAGGCCAGCTTCTTGGCTCCGGTGAAGTCTTTTCCGAACGGCAGTACATAAGTCGCTGCCGCAACAAATCGATGCCGGAGATCCAGGTCACTATTGCCAGTTTCGAATCGCTTGAGATTGAAGGGATCTGCGTTTCCATAGCCTTGCTGGCCTTCCAGACTCAAGTCAACTGCATCGTCGATGGCATGCGAGTACACATAGTTGGCGGTGACTGTGAGACCGCGGTGAAAACGCCGCTGGAATGACACTTGCAGGCTGTTGTAACTGGAGTTGCCCCCACTGATGTACTCGCCGACACTACCGAGACCGGGCAAGATTGTCGAGAGTGGCCGCACGGTAAAGCGGAGGTCGCAACCAACAGCGGGAACCACACAAGGTTGCCCTGTCACGGTATTGGGCAGGCCAAATCCGGCAGTGTTGGCGGCCGTGTGAGGAGTAGTCAGCGGATTGGGAACGTTGATGTCATTAATTACTTGCGGCAGGTGACGCCCCAGCTGGCCCACATATCCGATGCTCACTACGTTCTCGCCAAATTGTTTCTGAAGCATGAGATTGAACTGCTGCACGTACGAAGTTCTGAAGTTCAGAGCCACATTGTCAGAAAGAGACAGGTCAGGACTGTTGAGCGCTTGGGGAACTGGGATCGGGAGACCCCCAGTTGCCCCTCCTAAAGTTGTGGTTTGTCCAAGGGCTGCTTGACAGCTCGGGAGCGAGGCTGTGCCAGTGGCGTTAATTTCGATCTGGCTGGCAAGCGGAGATTGGCACCCCGTGCCATTAATACTCGGCGCGTATATCCCATTAAAAGGCGCGTTCTTCAACGATGCGTTTGATGTGTAATTCCCCGGGAAGTATGCAATGCCGAAACCGCCGCGTAATACCGTTCCGCGTGCGATCGTGGCGGCGAAGCCAACTCGGGGCCCGACATTTGAGTACGTAGTCTTCAGACCAGCCGTGGAGGACGATGCGACGATTCCAGTAGTGTCCGCGCCTTCGGCAGTGAGGAACTTCAACCCGGCGGCGGGAACAAGCAATTGGTTTGTTGCCGGGTCAAAGTTGGAAAGGAAACCGTGGGCTTCCGTAAAGGGAGTGAAAATGTCGTACCGGGCCCCGTAGTTGATGGTTAACCACGGTCTCACCTTCCAGGTGTCCTGCGCGTAGAAGCCCGTCTCCCACGCTCGATAGTTCGGAGTCTCAAGGTCCGTGTTTCGGCCCTCACCAGTGAAAGCTCCAACAAGGAAAGTAGCTAGATTGTTGTTTGCATCCTGGGCTGTGGACCCGCTGTCCTCCGGCAATCCAAAGTTGATATTTCCAACTCCATTATTGCTTTGAATGTTCCGGGCTTGCCGGCGAATGAGCTCCGCTCCAGCTTTTATGCTGTGTGACCCGTGCGTATAACTGATCGCGCCGTCTTCTTCGAAAGTATTGCTGACGTCAACAATAGGAACGAAATTGCTGTCACCCAAAGGTGCCGTTCCGGAGATGCTGATAAGAGGCAGGCCGGAACTGTCTAGTGGACCGTAATTGATGTTCTTCGGAAAACCCACAGCCGTGGCTGCGTTAGTTCCGGAGTTCGGCGAATTGGAAGTGTTGTTAATAAGGGTGTATGCGGCCTTTAGCTCGAGCAGGAGGGTTGGACTGAAGACATGCGTGTAATTCAGTTGCGCGTTGTAGGCAATGTCTTTCGCGGGTCCGGCGAAGCCATATTGACCACTTCCCGGATTGATGAGGACGCTGTTGACTTCGACCGAAGGCAGATTCGTTGGAATCAGAGTCGAGACGTTATTGGAAGTGAACCGCGCGAAGAGGAGGTTGTTTTCGTTAAACCGGTGATCCACGCGCGCGTCGTAAGCATTGCTGAATTGAGTTTTGTTTGGATCGAAAACGAAGTTGTTTGTCAGCGCGTTTGCGGCCCCCGTATTGGGCAATGGATACAGTTTAAATAGGTTCGCCGCAATGGGATCGACAGGAGTCCCCGCTGGGATATCCGGATCTGCAGCGACGATTCCCGCCGGGCCTAATGCCTGCTCCGCCGCCGTGGGCACCGAGCTGAAGATAGGGCTTGCAACTCCGGTCACCTGACGAAACCCTTCATAGGCAAAAAAGAAGAATGTCCGGTCATGTATGATCGGTCCCCCGAAACTTCCACCAAAATCGTTCTGGCGCAGTTCCGACTTCGGGTTGGGCGCCACGTCGAATGGGTTTCTGGCGCTCAGTGCGTCGTTCTGGAAAAACTCATACGCGGATCCATGAAATTGGTTGCCTCCGGACTTCGTGACAACCGTGACAAGTCCGCCGGGCGTTCGCCCGCTCTCTGATGTGTAGTTATTTGTCTCTACCGTCACTTCCTGTATGGCATCGATGGGGGGCTTGACGCCGATGGTTCCTATGATGCGTTCGTTGTTATCAGTCCCGTCGATCTGCTCATTATTAAGCTCGACATCCTCGCCGTTCGCCGAGAATGAACTGCTTTGGCGTCGATCGTCCGGCCTTTGCCCGCTGCTGAGCGAGTCGATGCTGGGGCCCTCGTTCACCCCTGGCGTCAAAATGATCAAGCTTGTTAAATTACGAGTAGGAAGGGGCAAGTCCTGCACCAAGTGTTCGCTGATGGTGCTGCTGACGGTGGAACTCTCGCTCTGAAGGAGTGGGCTCTGCGCCGTCACTTCGACAGTCTGCGCTGATGATCCCACTTCCAATTTGGCATCCACACGCGCGCGATCACCAACCGAGAGCGTCAAATCGGCGACGGTAAACAGCTTAAAGCCCGACACTTCCACGCGTATCGAGTAGTGGCCGGGCAGCAAAAAGGCGACGTCGTAATCGCCCGCGGAAGTCGTTTCTGTGGATCGAGTCTCGTGAGTGGCAAGGCTCTCCACAGTTACCTTGGCGTTAGGTAACACAGCTCCCGAGGGATCGGTCACAGTGCCGACTATGTCCGCAGTTGTCAGCTGCGCGCTGGTTCGAGTGCCCCAGAAAAAGAACAAGCACAACAGCGCAAGAGCGCTGGCGCAAAAGCGGAATCGAATTGGTGCCGTAAATTTCCTCTTGCGACCAACTGCTGTGGAGACGCTATTTTCCATTGTATCCTCCGAGATGTCGGGATGGACATGCCGCATTTCTCGCGATCGAGGCAAACACATCGCGAAACGATTTCCGAGCACCTTCGTTGTACTTATTTAGAAGGTATCTGCCGAGGCGGTACGGAACGGTGCCGACACACCCCACACACCCCTGGCCTCGGAGAAACACCTGCCCCCGTGGCTTCGAACCCACCCTTCTGTTGATGCGACCTATCAGTTTTTCAGATAGCTACTCTCTGGGCGGCATTTAGCTCCAACTCGCCTGCGTTGTCAAGACAAAAATAACGATATTCTACAGGGGTTTTGGGCAATATTAAAAAGGGCCGTGCTTTGAGGCGACATCCACAGTAATATGGGTTGCCTGCGTCTGCCGCTTACGCCGATTTCGGCGCGACGCGAAAGGATGGCGGTGCGCGCAGCGTTTCGCTTAAGATGGGCGCAATCTCCAGATGAAGCCTGAGCAAACAAAACGAAAGAGACCGAAAGCCCATGCGGTCACGCTGAAGGCGGTAGCAGAGCACGTCGGACTTACTCCCAGCACGGTCTCCGCCGTTCTGAACAATTCCGCCGCGTCCCGTTCTGTTCCCGAGCGCACGAAGAAGCGCATCTTTTCAGCCGCCCGTGCCCTGAATTATCGTCCCAACTATCTGGCGCGCTCATTGCGAGTGAAGCGCACATTTATGATCGGCGTGATTGCCGAGGAGATCGGAGACCCTTACGGGTCTTTAATCATCAGCGGAATCGAACGATATCTTCGAAAGCAAAATTATTTCTTCCTGACCGTCGCGCATCGGCACGACAATAGACTTCTTGAAACCTATTCGCACCTTCTCCTCCAACGAGGCGTCGAAGGCTTGATTTCTGTCGACACTTCGATTCGCGAACCGCAGGCTGTTCCAACAGTTGCAATCGCCGGCCACGCGCGGGTCGCGGGCGTGACGAATATCGTCCTGGATCACAGGCGGGCGGCCCAACTAGCGCTGGTGCATCTGGTGGAATCGGGGCACCGCGAAATTGCGTTTATGAAGGGCTCGTCTTTCAGCTCGGATGCCGAGCCACGCTGGAAAGCAGTTTGCGAAGTCGCACGAGAACTTGGCCTTCCCATGCGGCGGGAACTGATCGTTTATCTCGAAGGAGACGACCCCACACCTCAGTTGGGCTACCCTTTTGCCAAGCAATTGCTTGCGCGTCAGCAGCCGTTTACTGCGCTCTTTGCATACAACGACATTTCCGCTCTTGGCTCCATCCGTGCGATTCAGGATTCAGGCCTTCGCGTTCCCGAGGATATCTCCGTCATCGGTTTCGACGATATTCAGATCGCGGTTCATGCCAATCCCGGTCTGACGACCGTGCGTCAGCCCTTACAGAAGATGGGAGAGATCGCAGCTCGCACATTGATTGATCAAATCGAAGGCCGGGAGGAGTACCTTCCGGAGATTCTGATCGAACCGGAGTTCGTCGTACGAAAATCAACAGCCACCGCACTCTTGCGACCCCGAGAGGGGCGGAGTCCGATCGGGGCGTCCAGTGAATAATCGTCTTCGACTTCGTTTTCTGTCAACCAGCGGATGGCTTGACCATCGAAAACAGCTGAAAGCTTGCCGGTCTTCTTGTCAGGGGATCCGAACGCGCTTGCAAAGCAGGCACTAATTTAGTGTGGGGCATTAACGGCCGAGGAGGTCAAAAATCTAAATGCGCTGTCTGGCGTTGGCCACACAATCCTTAATCTGTTAGGTCCCTCTCAAAACATTCGGTCTGTGATCGAAGGGTTAGGACGATGAGAAGTCATATGGCGTACACGCCTGGCGTTGCCGCCAAGACCGTGATGAGAGGCTTTCGGTGCAACTTCAGTGCAATTGAAGAGGATAGTCGTACCGCGCGTTTCCGCGTAAGCGACACCAGATGCGGCACTTGTTTGATTTTGCCTGCTTTCTTGCAAAGCAGGTGCTCGCGCAGACTGAACTGCGAACGGACCGGGTGCAAAGGTCACTGTGTGAGACATTTACAAGGATCCCCGGAACAGCGTCAGGCTTGGTGCTCGGTCCCATTCGGTCCAGGAGCGCGTTTTTTCAAAACAACTGCTCGCAACACCCGCTACGGTGACGACGACGCTTCCGGTCGTCGCCCCAGTCGGCACGGTCATACGTAAGTGCGTCGCTGGGGTCGGAAAAAGTTTTCCGCGCTCGACCTTGGACAGCATCGCCGCCGACAGCCCCGTGTGCCGGCCTAGTTCAACGAGTCCCATCTTCTTTCTCAGGGGTCCAACTTTGGGTCCAACTTGCCCGGTCTTAGGAAGCCAATTTCGGGGTTAAACGGTGCCGAATCAACGGTTGCTGTGGAATTTAACAGCCGAATGCTCTGCCGTTGAGCTACCGGGGAACGCGCAAGCAGGCTTTTAATTTACATTAGTTTGAGAACGGATGCCACCGTTGTGCCATCCCGCCAAAAAGCCGACCATTTAGATGGACGGGAACCGAACTCGATAGCGGCTTGATTTTAGACATTACGAACTGCGCGGCCTACTGAAGTTTCTGCGTGGCAGCATCATGGCAGATTAAATTTTCAAAAATTGCGAGGACGTGTTGGCGGTAGCGCACGATGGTTTCCAGTATCGGCCGGAGTTGCGGCTCGCGGACAGTTTCCTTGTCCCACTTTGCCAGCACTGCAGCGGGAACTTGTATGTCTTTGCGCAGCTCGTCGGCGGAATGTCCGCGCAAGAAAAGGCCGTAGAAAAATGCGGCCTCGCGCTGCGGGAACTGAAAATCCTGCAGCCTTTCTTCCAGCGGGTTTGCTAAGGTTGCCATCGTAGAAAATCGCAGTTTACAGATTTCCGCGGAGACGTCAAGAGTACACGGCGCGTAAGAGAAAATAAGTTTTGCGTCATGTGCTTGGCTGGCGAGGAGTTTGGTAATAAACTCGCTTGCAGGTATAGCCGGCATAGGACTTCACTGCCTGGCCTTCCCGGAAGGCCTCTTTTTCCATAGTCTTTGGGCCTTGATACGGCTGTGTGACTCGTCCGTCGCTGCATAAACTTCGATGTCTAATCTTGTCTTTTAGTTTCACGAGAGCATAAAGGCGGGGTTAAAATCCCACGCGGCCTCGTCCCGCCAGTGCCGGGTTCGCAAGCGATGGCTTGGGCCCGCTGGAGAGATTCTGCGGATTTTAAGATCGCGGCTTGGTAACGCGTGGCGCTAGCAGCAATCTGACTTAGAAGATGATCACTCTGCTTTCCATTATCGCGCTGGGATTTTTTCTGGGGATGCGGCACGCCACCGATCCGGACCACGTGATCGCCGTGACCACGATTGTGAGCCGGCAGCGCAGCATACGCCATGCTGCTTTGATCGGAGTGCTCTGGGGCCTGGGACATACGATCACAATTTTTCTGGTGGGCTCGGCGATTATTCTTTTTGGAGTGGTGATTCCGCCCCGGCTCGGACTAACCATGGAGTTGTCGGTGGGACTGATGTTGATCCTGTTGGGAATTCTAAATCTTATGGGATTCACGCGCTGGGTCACCGAGACGTTTACGCCCGCCGCTGATCCCGCGCATCCGCATACTCGCTGGCATGCGCATCCGCACGTTCATGGCGATTTCATTCATAGCCATCCGCATACACACGATCCCGAACAGCACGGCCATGCGCCCGAAGCCACACCTGTCGGTTGGATGGACCGCGTTTTCGGGCAGCTCGGTTTGTATCAAGCGATTCGCCCACTCGCGGTGGGACTGGTTCATGGCCTCGCGGGCTCTGCGGCCGTTGCTCTGCTGGTGCTCACTACCATTCGCGACCCGCGTTGGGCCATCGCCTATCTTCTTGTATTCGGCGTGGGGACCATCGCCGGCATGATGCTGATCACCGCGGCGATTGCCATGCCGTTCAAATATTCGCAGCAACGATTCGCGCGCGTAAACCGCGCTCTGGGCGTCGCCTCCGGGCTGCTGAGCCTGGCCTTCGGCATCTTCATCGTTTACAAAATGGGCTATGTGAACGGAATCTTCACCGGCCATCCCATGTGGACTCCCGAATAAATTGGCGAAGGTAGCCGGAGTCTACCTTTAGCCAGCCTTCTCGACCTGCACCGCCGTTCCGTAAACCAGCACTTCCGTCACTCCTTGCATCAATTCGTTGGAGTCGTATCGCACCCCGATCACCGCATTCGCGCCGCGCGCCACCGCATGTTGCATCATCAACTCCAGCGCTTGCTCTCGCGTGGTCTCGCACATTTCTTCAAACAGCGTGATGTTCCCGCCCACTAGCGTCTCCAGTGACGCACCCAGCGTCCCCAATATGCTCCGCGACCGCACCGTAATTCCCCGCACCAACCCCATCGACCGCGCCACGCGGTATCCCGGCAGCTCAAACGCAGTCGTAATCATGTTCTCATTCACGCGAACGTCCATCGTTGCCCCTTGTCGTCCGAATTTTGTTCCACTTGCTGTCCTCGCTCGTTTCTCCCGCGCAATGAAGCAAATTTTTCCTGACTATTGGAATCTAGTCCAGATACAAGATTTGCTTTCAAAGTGAGACTTTCCCCCTACGCGCACTATAGCGTACGTAGGATCAACGTGACGGTGGAATTCTGAATCCAAGAAGGACTTGTGCGCGGAACAATCTTGGGCGTATCGTTTGTGTAATGTCGGTTCACAGAATAATTGGGATGATTCTGGTTGGCGTCCTGTTCTGCGCGACCGGAAGCCTTGGCTCGTTTTGCGAGCTATATTGCAACAGCGCCCCCCCAAGCCACTCGCTTTCTGACATGCCCGGTCATCATCACGACGCGCATCACGATATGGCGAACTGCCAAGATTGCCCTAGTCATGGAATCCGATTCTCGATAAGTGATTCGAGCTGCCCTCCTATCGACCAAGCTCAGGTGCTCGACAAATCCCCCTACCGCTTGACTCTTTCGAGCTCGGACTGGCAAGCAGGGGGTCTTTACGACGTGAGCGAACCCCCGTCTCGCGGCAGCCAAACAAATCCAGCATTCAATAATCCGCTGGCCCCGCGACAAAGTAGCATTTCCGCGCCCCTGATGGTCTCTCTCCGCATTTAGAAACTCCAACTGACGTTTTCTTTTCCATGCACCGAACGCCAACCGTGCGTCCGTGATGAAGCGTCGGTAAGCCTCCCCAACTTGGCGATGCGCAGCAACCAATTCACTGTTTCGAAATTAGCTTCAGTTCGAAGGGAGAAGAACATGAGCAGTAGACGCGGATTTTTGCAGAATTTTCTTGCGGGAGCCGGACTCTTCGCTTCCTCGAAGGTATTTTCCGCTCAAGAAATTAATACGTCTCCAAGCATGCAGGGAACGCAGTCGAAAAGAAGGAGACAAAATGCCGCCTCAGAGCGCCCCCACGGAATTCCAATTCCGGTCCAAACCCCCGACATCCCCAATCTCCCATTTCGCATGGACGGAAACGTCAAAGAATTCCATCTCATCGCCGAGCCGGTGAAACGGGAAATCGTCCCCGGCCAAGTCGTTGATCTTTGGGGATACAACGGCAGCGCTCCCGGCCCTACGATCCAGATCACCCAAGGCGACCGAGTCCGCATCATCGTTGACAATCGCCTCCCCGAACCCACCGCCATGCACTGGCACGGTTTCGAAGTGCCCTACGACATGGACGGTTCCCCCGGCGCGAGCCAAGACCCCATCGCTCCAGGCGGCCGTTTCGTTTACGAGTTCACCCTGAACCAACAAGGCACTTACTTCTATCACTCGCACATGGCCATGCAGGAAATGATGGGGATGATCGGCGCCTTCATCATGCATCCCAAGGAAGCCTACCGCCCTCGGGTCGATCAGGATTTCGCGGTCGTCATGCAGGAGTACGCCATGCTCCCGAATAGCAGCGTTCCAAACTCCATGAATATGGAGTTCAACTGGCTCACTTTCAACGGCAAATCCGGCCCTGCTACCACTCCGCTGCTTGTGCGCCATGGCGAACGCGTCCGCATTCGCCTGATCAATCTCGGAATGGATCACCATCCGATCCATCTTCACGGCCACCAGTTTGTCGTTACCGGCACGGAAGGCGGCCGCCAGCCCGAATCCACCTGGGGAGCTGGCAATACCGTTCTTGTCGGCGTCGCACAATCACGCGATGTGGAGTTCGTCGCCAACAATCCCGGCGACTGGATGCTTCATTGCCATCTCCCTCACCACATGATGAACAAGATGTCCTCCAACGTCGGCCCCATGTCGCGCCGCGCAACGATGATGCCGGCGGGCGAGGGCATGGAGCAAGGCATGGGCATGCCGCGGGGCGGAAGCGCAACCTCGCCAGAAAATGGCCCAAGCCTGGGTCGCGGAATGGGCGGCGGCTCGGCAGCGGAAAAAGCCACTTCAAATTCTCCGCTCAATTCTACAAGCTCAATGCAACACCCGCACACGGCCGGCCTGCAAATGCCCGCTCCCGATGTAAGCAAAAACGCAAATTCCGTCCCCGGTTTCCCTCAAGACGCTTTCATGGAAGGCCCCATGATGGCCATGGACGCGATGGTCGATAAGCCGGAAAACTTCGGCCTGCGCCCAGGCTGGAGCGGTTTTATGGGCGGCATGATGACCTTCGTCCGCGTCCTGCCTCCCGAAACATACGACCACATCATGCAACTTCGCCAAAAACAAAACGCCGGCAAACCGGCTCAGCAGATGCCCACCATGGAGCACAACGATGAATAACTCAACGAATAGATCAATGGCGCCAGCGAAGTTCACTTCGTCGAGAAGCGCAAGAATTTCAGCTCGACGTTCCGCGCTCAAATTCTTTCTAACAGTTTTCGGTTTTCTGTTTTTGTTCGTCGCGTCTGGGCAGGCGCAAACGCCTGCACCGCCGTCAGACCCGGATCAGAGAACCATCAGCCTCGAAGAGCTCCAACAGATGGCTTTGCAACACAATCCCACCTTCGCGCAAGCCACGGCCAACATTCGCGCCGCTGAAGGACGCAAACAACAATCCGGCCTGTATCCCAATCCCACAGTTGGATATCAAGGCGAACAAATCCGCGGCGGCTCTTTCCGAGGAGGCGAGCAAGGCTTCTTCGTACAGCAAAACATCGTCCTGGCAGGAAAACTTGGCCTGAACCAAAATATTTTCGAGCAAGAGAAGAAGCAGGCTGAAACCGAGGCCGACGAGCAAAAGTTGCGCGTCGTCACCAACGTCAAAATGTCCTTCATTCAAGCGCTGGCCGCGCAGCAAACGCTCGAACTCCGCCAAAATCTCGGCAAATTAGCAGACGACGCGGTGGAAACCTCCCGCCAGCTAGCCAACGTCGGGCAGGCTGACGCGCCCGATGTTCTGGAAGCCGAAGTCGAAGCGCAGCAAGCCGGCCTTGCCGTCACCATGGCTGAACAGAATCAGCAGCGCGCGTGGAAAGAGCTCGCCACTGTCGTCGGCGATCCCAATCTTCATTTGATGCGTCTGGAGGGAAACCTGGAAGACACGCCAGCAATCGACGCCGACGCTCTCGTCGAAAAAATCGTCAACGAAAGTCCCGCCGTCAAAATCGCTGAGCTAGGAGTAAAGAAAGCCGAGGCCATTCTCGCGCGCGCGAAACGTGAAACCATCCCCGACTTGCAAGTGCGCGCGGGCATGGAGCAGAACCGCGAATTGCTTGACGCAACCGGCCGTTCCGTGGGGCTGCAAGGCTTCGCCGATGTGGGAGTGCAGATTCCCATTTTCAATCGTAATCAAGGCGGCATCGCTAGTTCAAAAGCAGAGGTGGAGCGCGCCGAGCGAGAAGTCGAACGCGTGAAACTTGCGCTCCGCGAGCGAGCCGCCACCGTCGTCCAGAACTACGCCTACTCACAAACTGCCGCCGCGCGTTACAAAACTCAGATGATCCCGCGCGCTCAAAAAGCCTATGAGATGTACGCCAAAAAATATCGCGAGATGGCCGCCGCCTACCCCCAAGTGCTCATCGCCCAGCGCACTCTGATGCAACTCCAGATCGCCTATCTGAATTCGCTGGAAACTTTCGAGGCAAACTCAGTGGCGCTCCAGTCCTACTTGCTCACCGACGGCCTCGAGGCCCCCTCTCAGCCCGGAGAAATCGACCGCCCCATCCGCGAAATGAACGTCCCCTTCCAACAATCCGCGTCTCCAAGAGAAAGGTGAAAAAAAGTGATGGGGAACCTCCGGTTGAACGTGAATTTGAGCTTGAGCGCGCAGATCATGATTTTGATTAGGAGAGGGGCCCGGCTCACCTGATTGCGGATCGGGGTCAAGGGTTCCCCGCACCGATATCGCAAAATCAAAGAGCTAATGGCGATGGAGAGAAGGTGAGATGTTTGTGTAGATAATGTGTAGGTCTAACCCCCTCATATAGAACCATTTGTCGTTGCAACGATCCACGTTGCGAGAGACAATCCCCCCCCCACACTGAACTCCGAGCCCCTATCAATGAACAGTTTTTCGAAGAGCTCTCCAGCGATTTTTTGCTTTGGACCATTTGAATTGAGGCCCCAGGCCCGCGAACTTTACAAACATGGAATAAAGGTTCGCCTTCGCCCACAGCCTTTCAAGGTCTTGCACTTCCTGCTCAACCATGCCGGCAGCGCGGTTACTCGCGAGGAATTGCACCAGGAGCTTTGGCCTTCGGACACTTTCGTCGACTTCCAGCACGGGTTGAATACCACTGCAAAGGAGCTTCGTCGAGCGTTAGGCGACTTCGCCACCGACCCTCGCTGCGATGAAAATTGCAAGCCGGTGGCGCATTTGCCCGAACTTGTGGCGCACGCAAACGCGATTTCCAAATCGCTGGATGGCAGAAGCGTGTTTGACGACCGTCTGAAGAAACCGCCGGTGCCCGCGAAGAGACAACTTTCCCTATTTTGATCGCCAAAGAATTTATCTGGTAAAAAAGCTATTCGGGTTTTGGCGGGGCGCTCAATGCTTCGTGGGTGGCGACCATTTCTTCCCCTTGATATTGGCGACGCGGCCAGAAGAAACCGCGCAAGCCGTCTTTGCGTTTTCGCGGAACGATGTGGACGTGAAGGTGCGGAACGCTTTGGCTGACCACGTTGTTGATTGCGACGAAGCTGCCTTCTGCCTTCATGGCCTCCTGCACTTTGCGGGAGAGCTTTTGGGCATTGATGAAAAACGGACCTACCAGATCGGCAGGGAGGTCGAGCAGCGTTGCATAGTGGGCTTTGGGAATCAGCAAGACATGGCCAGGGAAAAGCGGACGCACGTCGAGAAAGGCCATGGAGATCTGGTCTTCGAGAATAATTTTGGCTTCGATTTCGTGGGCGGCAATTTTGCAGAACGGGCAGGACTCGTCTATTGGCGCGTTCTGCTCTTGCGGGTCGGTATGAAGGCGCGATCTTTTCATGTACCTAAGATTAATCTTACCCAGCGGCTTGCGTATAGAAAATTTCCTACGCGGAAAAATGCGGGCATCAATCTAATTCAAGGCCTGAACTGGTTCGGAAACTTCGCGTGAGCCGAAGCGCGTAACCACGGAAGCGCCAATCGAGACGATCAGACCGAGCGCAAAGACGAGCATGCCGACAAGCGGTATCAATTCTAGGAGAGACAGCGCCAAAATGCCGCCGATGCAGGCCCCGATGCCTCTGGTTTGCGGAAACGCGAGACGCGCGACCCAATCGCCCAGGCCGGTGGCTCCCGTCGCGGCAACGGCCGCTAATAGCACCAACAAAATAATGTCCGCGAAGATTTCCGCGCTGCCGAGATAACGCGTCAGCCAATCGAGGCCATAAAACAGGGCCAGGGAAACGAAACCAGCGAAAAAGACGGAAGCAGGTTGACGATCAATGGCGAGCGAAGCAGTTTCAGCGCGTTTGTCGCGGACGACCAAATAGCCCAGGGCCACAAAAAACAAGTTGACGATGGCAAGCGCGAGGCTGCCCAGAAACGTGGGGCGATACTGGCCTGGAATGAGCAAGTAGGGCAGCGATTCCGCGTTGCCTCCAATCGAGGAATTGGGTTGGAGGGTGATATATCCGCCCAGCGCGACGGCTTCGCCGGAAATTCTGCTGTTTGAATTTACTTCAATACGGCCACCCACAGCGATCACGTCGCCATCTACTTTGCCGTCGATAAAAATACCGCCGCCGAGTGTGATGATGTCGCCGGTTAAGTGACCGTGAACGTGTACGCTGCACATGAAGCACTGGACATCACCGGCGGTTTCTCCGCTCTCGACGATAACGTCGCGCAAAATTTTCAGGCGATTCTGGCTAGGGTCCGGTTGGGCAAAAGCGGTGCCGCTGAACGTTGCTATGAAAAGAAGAAGGGCAAGTCCGCGAGTCATTGTTTTAGCGTGGCTCCTTTGCCCGCTGATTGAAGCGCGTGAACCTGCGAGGTCTGGGCATTGAGATGCGACGCGGCGGTTGCGTTGGCGGTTTCCGTTTTTAGTTTTTGACGCAGGCCGGGCGACAAAATTAGAAGTTCTCCGCGACGCCGCACATCAGACAGCGCCGCGGAGAACTCCATCCAAGGAATCACCGGATCGCGACTCTACTTCTTGGCATGGGCGTAATTTTCAGCAACTTGCGCCCAGTTGATCACGCTCCACCAAGCCTCGATATATTCCGGCCGGCGATTTTGATATTTCAGGTAGTAGGCATGTTCCCAAACATCCAAACCAAAAAAGGCCTTCCCGCCGTCCATGATCGGGTTGTCCTGATTGGAGCTGGACTCAATGGTGAGTTTGCCATCGCGGAACAGAAGCCAAGCCCAGCCTGATCCAAATCGCTTGGTGGCTGCGTCGTTAAACTTGGTCTTGAAATCCGCAAAACTACCGAAGGAAGACTTAATGGCGCCAGCGAGATCGCCGCTGGGTTCGCCTCCGCCGCCCTTCTTCATAATTTTCCAAAACAGGGAGTGATTCATGTGGCCGCCGCCATTGTTGCGAACAGCGGTGCGGATGTTCTCCGGCACTTTGTTAATTTGCGCCAACAATTCTTCAACAGAAAGCTTTTGAAGATCAGTTTGTCCTTCGAGAGCCTTGTTAAGGTTGGTGACGTAGGCGCCGTGGTGCTTGTCGTGGTGAATCTCCATCGTTTTCGCGTCAATATAAGGTTCAAGTGCGTCGAATGGGTAAGGCAGTGGCGGCAATGTAAAAGTCATCTGGGGAGCAGCTCCTTGTCCAGAAGTTTGGGTCATTATGTACCTCCCGATTTTCAGTTCCTGCCCCATAATTATACGCGCCTGGGCAGGCCACAGCGGAACAGACTGTCGAAAGTTAGATGCTTGGAAGGAGCCGAAGATGCCATCCGTAGAGCATGTGGAAAAGCACTTCACCGCGACGGCGGCTGTGCGGGACATTGTTATTGGAATGGCGGACGGTCTTACGGTGCCGTTCGCTCTGGCCGCCGGATTAACGGGAGCGATCGCGTCCACCGGCATCGTGGTGACCGCGGGGTTCGCGGAAATTGCCGCAGGCTCGATTGCGATGGGGCTGGGTGGCTATCTTGCGGCGCAGACGGACACGGAGCATTATGCGTCAGAGCTCGATCGCGAGTATCGAGAAACGGTGGAGCTACCTGAGATTGAAACAGAGGAGGTAGCCAAAGTGTTTCGCGATTACGGACTAAACCAGGAACAAATGAACCCGATTGTAACAGCGATTACAGCAGATCAGAAGAAATGGGTGGATTTCATGATGCGTTTTGAACTTGGTCTGGAAGCGCCGGATCCTGCGCGCGCGGGGCGCAGTGCTGCGACGATTGCCGCGTCGTATATAGTAGGGGGTCTGGTCCCACTGGCGCCGTATATATTGATGAAGAATATTTTGGAGGCCTTATGGGTTTCGGTGGGAGTAACGCTGATGGCGCTTTTCGTTTTTGGCGCGATTAAAGGGCATTACACCGGAGTGAAACCTTTGCGGGGCGGGTTTCAGACCGTGTTGGTGGGCGGGCTGGCTGCAGCGGCGGCATTCAGCATCGCGCGGCTTATCAGCAAATAGGTCGAATCTGAATGTGTCGGCAGCGGGCGCAGCATGCTGCTCCTCTACAAAAACGAAATATCGCTTGCACCCACTCCACTCGTTTCTCTGACGAACACCGAATCAACTGGTTGTAAACCTCTACTGTGGGGCGCTGCCTAGATTTCCGAACGGCCACAATCCAAACAGTTTCAGGATCACATCTTGATGTTTGCCGATGAGCATCTGCGCAGTTTTTTCTTGCGGCCACGGGCTTGCGAAGCGATCAGAGCGATCGGCGATCCAAAAAGCTGTCAGCGCCATTACCGTGGAGTCGCGGTCGAGAATGTCGGCTTGCACTTTGTCGAAAGTATCCACCGCGGAGTGGTGCGTGTACTTATATTCCGGCGAGTCCTGGTCGAGATTGATCCCGGGTAATCCGGCAATGATAAATGGACCGGTATCGGTGCCGAACTCCACATCGTCATCCACTTTCAGTTTGCCGAATGCGCCCAGCGAATTGGCGAATTTCTCAACCACCGGGATAAGGTCCGCGTGTCCGCCGAGCTGGAAGCCGACGACGGGACCTTGGCCGTTATCAAGGATTATGGCTGCAATGTGATTGGGCATTTCGTCGTGGTGAGTTTTTACGTAAGCCATAGAACCCAACAAGCCTTCTTCTTCTCCGGTAAAGAGCACGAAGCGAATCGTGCGGCGAGGCTTTTGCCCGGATTTTAAGATGGCTTCGGCGGCGCCTAATGTTGCGGTTGCGCCGAAACCGTTGTCCGTGGCACCGGACGCCAAATCCCAAGAGTCCAGGTGCCCTCCGACTACAATGATTTGTTCTGGCTGTTCCGAACCGCGGATATCGCCGACGACATTCGCAGATTCCACCGGCCCAGTCGTGACACGGTTCTGCACATCTATCTTTAAGCGCACAGTTGTGCCGTGGTCCAAATAACGCTCGAGTTGCTCTTGGTCTTCCGCGGCCATGCTGACGACAGGGATCTCGTAATAGGTATCGAAGCCCAGCACTCCGGTGTGCGTGAGATGCATACCTTGAGCGACACTACCTCCTTGGCCGCCGATGACAGCTACCGCTCCGGCTTGATGCGCAGCCTTCAGGAAACTTCCAAACTTGGCAAAACTGGCCATGCGGTCGGCGGGCGCTTCACCGTTGTGAACAACGAGCAGAATCTTTCCGTTCCACCGCGAAGGTTTTTTCATTTCGTCATCGAGCTGGTAGGCGTTCACCGCAACGACTTCGGCTTCCGCACCGCCCATGGGCGTTGAGCCAACCCACCCAAGGGAATCGATCATTAGAGGACGGTGAATCGGAGCGATGAGTTCAGCGTGGGCGGAGATGCGCGTCCAACCGCGGGAGAGTTGCCACGTTTCGGCATGAACGTTTTCGAGCCCGGCGCTCTTCATTTTCTGAACGCCCCAGGCTATGGCCTTGCCCGCTTCAGCAGAGCCGGTGACGCGAGCGCCAATGTCGTCGCTAAGCTCGCGAAGATTTTCGTATGTATTGGTTTCCATCATTCCGGCGCCAGCGACCGCGCCAAGGGATTTGAGAGTAGCAGGGTCTAACGGAGCGGAAGCAGCGGTGTCGGATCGGCCAGGTGCGGAGGCCGCCGGCCGGACTAGCGCGAAGAGAAAAGCTGCGGCACAGGCGCATACAAGTATTTTTCGTGTCATCCTTAATAAAACCCCTTTCAAATTAGATCGGACCCGACCGTGGAGAATAGCAAGCGAAACCCGATTCAAGCTAAATTGTTAGACGGCTAACAACCTCGTTGGTTGCCATCGCCTGCGGCCATAGAATGGACGAATAGTACAGAGAGCATATTGCACAAAATATAGGAAGTACCCAAAAGAAATCTGACGAGTGACCTCAAGTACAATTCCTGCATCTATATAGCTTGGGGATATCGCTCTGGATTTCCCCCCGAGCGCTGAAGACCAATATCTGCGAGACACGTCAAATACAATATAGCTCGCGGATCGCGGTTCACGCGCCAGACGAGACAAGAACACACAGGAGAGAGACAGTCATGGAAAGCAGAGTATTAAAAATTCGCCGCTGGGTAGCCACAGTTGTGGTGCTGGTGGCGCTTGCGGGAGGCGCCCTACTCTCGCAAGGTGTTAGAAACTGGACGGACCACACGGTTTTCGGCGCGCCGAGGACTCCGATTGCAATCACTCAGAATGCACTGCCCGTAAGTTTGGGCAATTTCGCAAACGGATTTTCGGCGGTTTTGAAACCGGCGCTTCCGGCGGTGGTCAATATTAGTTCTTCAAAAGTAGTGAAAACGGGACGCAATCAGATGTCCCCGATGTTTAACGATCCATTTTTCCGTCAATTTTTTGGCGATCAATTCGGACAAGGCCAAGGTGAAGTTCGACCCCAGCGTGAACAGAGCTTGGGATCGGGCGTTATCGTCAGCTCTGACGGAACGATCCTGACCAACAATCACGTAGTCGATGGGGCCACCGACATCAAGGTGTTCCTCAGTGACAAGCGTGAATTTCAAGCGAAACTGATCGGAACAGATGCCAACACCGACGTCGCTGTACTGAAGATCGATGCTTCGAATTTGCCGACTCTTCCGCTTGGTGATTCCAATCAACTGCAGGTTGGCGACCTCATATTCGCGATCGGCGATCCGTTTGGAGTTGGCGAAACGGCCACGATGGGAATTGTGAGCGCCACCGGACGCGGCGGCTTTGGCATTGAGCGCTATGAAAACTTCATTCAGACCGATGCCGCCATCAATCCGGGCAATTCTGGCGGTGCGATGATCGACATTCACGGAAACCTGGTGGGCATTAACACCGCGATTCTTTCTCATGGATCGATGAACGGTGAAGGCGGCAACGAAGGAGTGGGATTTGCCATTCCGGTAAGCATGGCCAAGCCGGTGATGGATCAAATTCTCACCCACGGCAAAGTTGTGCGCGGCTACCTTGGCGTGCACATTCAGGACTTGACCCCTGAACTTGCGCGAGCTTTCGGCTTGAAAGACGGCAGCGGCGTGTTAATCGGAGATGTTTCGTCGGATAGTCCGGCATCGCGAGCAGGTCTGAAGAAAGGCGACGTCATTCTTAAGATTAATGGCGAGCCTGTCGGTGCCATGAATCAGTTGCACGTTCAGATCGCGCAGTTTGCTCCAGGCACTCAAATTAAGTTGCAGATCTGGCGCAACGGTTCGACACAAGACGTTTCGGTGAAGCTCGACGAATTCAAGGATCAAGACGAAAAGGTAGCTTCGGCGGAAGTCTCGGGCGCGGCTCTTGAAGGAGTGCAGGTGCAAGACCTGAGCTCGGACATCATCCAACAGCTAAATCTACCGGCGGGAACTCACGGTGTGGTGGTGACCTCCGTCGATCCGTCTAGCGCGGCGGCGACGGCACCGCTGAATCGTGGAGACGTAATTCAGGAAGTGAACCACAAACCAATCAACAATACGAATGATTATCAACAGGCACTTTCGGGCGCGGGCAAGCAGTCAGTTCTGCTTCTTGTAAATCGTGGCGGCGTTACAACTTACGTTGTGGTTGCGCCGCGCTAGTTGACTAACGAGTAGAGTAAGGATAGAAGGAAAGCATAGAGGGCACGCCGGTTTCCCGCCGGCGTGCCTTCGTTTTCGAAACTGGATTTAGAAATTCTGCAACTAACTCCCCCAGCCGGGTTAGATTAAAATAGGTGGGGCGAACTGTGGGACAGCTGCCAGTAATTCCGAATCAACCTCCAGCTTACTATGTCGTAACAGCTACCCCGCGGGTTATCGCTTTCAACACGACTGGAGATAGAATAGTACTTCAGTCCTATTCACGGCATGCCTCCCGGCCTAGTACTAAGTACTGTCAGCTGCAATTCTGTCTCGACGCATCTTAAATTAGGAACAAGGATATTTGGTGAAAGCTATGGCGCGGAATACAAGTCGAGCGGTCTTCAACGGATCTCTGCTCCCCGAGGCGCAGCCTCGCTGGGATTTGTTCAGTGCAGGATTCGGGCTGCAGTGTCTGGCAGTCGCGGCATTGGTCATTATTCCTATGTTGATGCCGCAAAGAATGGATCTCTTTCATCGCTACTCGGTGATGCCGGTGGAGGCGCCGCCGGTGGTGGCATGGAAACCTCAACCAGTTCAACCAGTGAAACCGGTGCCGGTGAAACATGAGACGGTGAAACCGCCGCCGGAGCCTCCGAAGGTGGCAGAAGTGGTGCCGCCCAAGCCAAAAATTTATTCTCCGGTTGCAACGGCGCCGATAGCGAAACCGGCTACAGCGCGGAAGAACACTCCAACACCAGATGTGCCGGTGGTGGCGAAGGCATTCCCAGATCAGAACCCGCCTGCCTCAATGGGAAGTTCTGCAATACCGACAATAAGGAAGCCGCGAGAGGCTGTCCAAACGGGAGGCTTCGGCGATCCTGATGGCGTGGCCGCGAACGGCAAGACCAATCGTGCGGCAAACATTGCGGTGGCGGGTAGTTTCGACCTGCCTCCCGGGCCAGGAGTAGGCAATGGGACCGGCGGAGCTAAGGGTGCGAAGGGAGTAGTCGCGAGCACCGGATTTGGCAACGGTGTTGCAGTTGGCAGTCCGGGTGGGTCAAGCCACGGAAGCGTGCAACAGGGCGTGTTTGCGGATGAACACGCAGTGGCAGCGGGAGCCAAGGCAAAGCAGACCACGGTCGCCTCGAAGACCACGCCTGTTGAAATTCTTTTCAAGCCGAAACCGGCTTACACCGACGAGGCTCGCGCAAAAAAGATCGAGGGTGAAGTTTCATTGAAGGTTACTTTCACGGCTTTGGGGGATGTGCAAGTTCAGAGCGTGGTGAAGGGGTTGGGTTATGGCCTGGATGAATCAGCGCAGGCCGCCGCGCGGCAAATCCGTTTTCGTCCGGCTCAGCAAGATGGCCAGCCATTGGATTCAACCGCCATCGTTCACATCGTGTTCGAACTGGCATATTGATAGGGGGAAAAGGCAATGCGTACGTTGAAGAATATCTTTCTAACGGCGTTGTTGGCCGGAAGCCTTGCAAGCATCGCTTCGGCACAAAATACTCAGACCGCCGACCAGACGCAGCCGCAGGCTGGCGTCAACGCCGGACCCGTAACCACGGTTGATCAAGCAATCGACCGTGTGATTGCGCGCGAACACGAGGAAGTGGCCACCATACGGCGCTTCAATCCAGTTATCGAGACCTACATTCAGGATATGAAGCCCGACAAAGATATGGGCACCATTCCTGTGCGCGACCACTATTTCCTGGGACAGGCGGACCTTTCCAAGGGCGTCGTGGACCACTCCATGCTCAACGGAAAGAAAGGCAAACTCGACGAGTTGAACCCGATTTCGCATCTGAGCGGGATGTTTAGTTCGTCTTACATCCCCGAGGGCTTTTTGCAAATGATTTATATCGATACGAACGGATTCGACCGGCAGCACTACCAGTTCGATTACGTTCGACGCGAGTTTCTGGGCGAAGTTCGCTGCGTGGTGTTCGATATCACGCCGCTGCCGAAATCCGGGAAGGGGCGTTTCAAGGGTCGCATTTGGGCCGAAGATCAAACGTATGCCATCGTTCGATTTAATGGTGTGTACACCCCGGTGGCCGGAATCAACGGATTTAATTTGCACTTTGATAGCTGGCGTTTGAATGTGCAGCCCGGCTTGTGGCTGCCTGCGTATGTTTTCAGCCAGGAGTCGGACCTGAAGGATTTTCTGGGCAATCATGTGCGCTTCAAATCGCAAACGCGGCTATGGGGCTACAACTTGAAGAACATCGGCCGCCAGGAAGAGTTCAGCGAGCTGACCATCGAATCTCCCGACGCGATTCAGGACCAAGCTGCGCCGCAGGATCGTTCGCCTATCGAAGCACAGCGTGAATGGCAGCACCAAGCTGAAATCAACGTGGTTGATCGCTTGCAGCGAACCGGGCTATTGGCGCCTCCGGGAGAAGTGGACAAAGTTTTGGAAACCGTGGTGAACAACCTGGAGGTCACGAATAACCTGGACGTCGAGCCTGACGTTCACTGCCGCGTGATGCTTACCGGCACGCTGGAAATGTTCTCGATCGGGCATACCATCGTCCTAAGCCGCGGATTGATTGACGTGCTCCCTGACGAAGCCAGCCTGGCCACCATGTTGGCGCAAGAACTGGCTGACATCATCATGACCAAGCCGTCCACGGACCAGTGGGGTTTCAACGACACCACTACCGTCACAGCAACGGAAGCGCTGAGCCATTTCAGTTTCAGAGATACGCCTGAGCAAATTCATCAGGACAGCACCAAGGCCGTGGAGCTACTGAAGAATTCGCCTTACAAGGATAAGCTGGCGAGTGCTGGGCTTTTCCTGAAACAGCTGGATGCGGATTCGAAAACGCTTCCGGTTTTGATTAACCCACACTTGGGGAACCGCATCTATCTGGCGGATCAGTTGATTAGTTCTGCGCCGAACCTGCAACCCGCGAAGCTGGATCAAATCGCGGCGCTTCCCATCGGAGCGCGGCTGAAGCTGGACCCCTGGAGCGATCACGTTTATCTGCTAAAAGCCAAACCTTTACCGCTGCTTTCGGCGCGCGAGAAAATGCCGTTTGAGATCACGCCATTCATGCCTTACTTGACGCGATATCAAAAGCCCGGGAGCGGCCAGTCGGCAGATCCGCAGAAGGCCGATTTAGCCAAGAAGGATTTGCAACAGCAATCACAACAACAGCAATAAATAATTGATTTTTCAACCTAGTCGGCGGCT
Source organism: uncultured Acidobacteriota bacterium (assembly GCA_963714785.1). Lineage (GTDB taxonomy): Bacteria > Acidobacteriota > Terriglobia > Acidiferrales > UBA7541 > Palsa-295. The sequence goes on along the minus strand of CAVQQE010000005.1, from coordinate 334,017 downwards.
GGAAATCATCCAGCCGCCGGTTTTTTTTGGTGCCCTCTATGCTGTTAGATTGTTCGCGACTGGAGTGTGGAAAAAAAAGAAACGGAAAGTCTAATTATTGAGTGGCAGACGCAGACGTGCTTCGCAACCGCGATGCAATTCCCGATTTTCGAGAGTAAGCGAACCGCCGTGAGCTTCCGCAATTTGCCGGCTCAGAACCAAGCCAATTCCGGATCCGCCCTGCTTCGTGGTGAAAAACGGCACGAAAAGGTTGGCAGCGTTTGGAATGCCCGGGCCTTCATCCTGCACCCATACCCGGACGGAGCCGTTCTCGCGTTCCCAGCCCACATGCACGCCGCCGCCGGTCTCTAGCGCGGCATCGACGGCGTTGCGCAAAAGATTGATGAGCAATTGTTCGAGTTGGTCGGGATCGGCTTGAATTTTGGTTTCCGGACCAGCGTCGATTTTCACCTGGAGTCGCGGCTCCAGTCCCACAACGCGCCGAATCCAAACGCCGACATCCACAGGTTGGAAAATAGGCGGAGGAAGCTTGGCCAGGCGCGCGTAAGCGCTCATGAACCGTGCAAGGCCATCGGTGCGCGCCGCAATAATGTTGAGGCCGCTGCGCATGTCTTCCTGCCAGTCGGGTGCGCGATCTTTGCGATGAAGCATGCTGCCCAGATTTTCGGCGACCGATTTAATGGGAGCGAGAGAATTATTCAGTTCGTGGCCGAGCACGCGAATCAGACGTTGCCAGGCTTGGCGCTCTTCTTCGCGCAAGGCCCGGCTTAAATCCGTTATAACCAGGAGTTGGTGCGCGAGCCCAGCTTCGCGAAAACTACCGCGATGAATTTCCCAGCGACCGGATTTTCCCGGGAAGGCAATCTGCTCGATTTTCGGCGTTTCTCCTTCCAGGCATTCCGCCAGACCTAAGTCGTCAGCGGTCAGCCCCAGAAGGCGCTCTTCGGGTTGACTCAGGATTCGCTCACCTGCTCGGTTTACCAACCGCAAACGGCCGCCGCCATCAAATGCAAAAACGGCGACATCGATTTCTTCCATCACCTTGCGAAGAAGCGCGGTAGCTTCCAGGGCGCCCAGGCGTTGCTGGCGCAGCGTTTCACCCAAGGCATTCACTTCGCGCAGGACCTCGCCGAGCGCGTCTTCGCTGTTAGCGCCGCGCGCTCGAATGGAGAAATCACCTTCGCGAAGAGCGGCCAAGAGATTCGAGAGTGTGCGCAGCGGGAAAACGACGCGGCTTTGCGCGGAGAAAGCAAAGCTGAGCCAGGCGATCACCAATACCACGGTGAGCGTCCACTGAAGTTTGGAAGAATAGGCTCCGGTCCAAAGCAAAATCAAAGCGACGATAGTGCTGCCCAGCCCTGCAGCCAGGGCTAGAAGCAAAATGCGGCGTTCATACAGAAGAGGTTTCAAAGGCTGTATTTTTGGAGTCGCCGGTACAGCGCACTGCGGCTTAACCCCAAGGCCTTGCTTGCGTGGCTCACATTGCCGCCAAAACGCGCGAGAGCTTTTTGGATCAGCACACGTTCGACATCTTCGATGCTCATTTCATCCAAGCGTAAGGATGCCTCGCGTGCGGGACGAAGACCCAAATCTCCGGCTCGCACTTGCGGGCCTTCGGCCAGCAGCACGGCGCGTTCGATGGAGTGGTCCAACTCGCGAATATTTCCGGGCCAGGGATGGTCCATCAGAACCTGCAGCGCAACAGGTTCAAAGCCCTCTAACTGCTTGCGATAGCGCTGTGCGGACTGCCGTAGAAAATGGTGGGCGAGAATTGAAATGTCCTCTTTGCGCTCGTGCAGCGGAGGCAAATGAATTTCGATGGTGTTCAAGCGGAAAAGCAAATCTTCGCGGAAGCGACCGGCGGCTACTTCGCTCTGCACGTCGGCATTGGTAGCGGAAATAATGCGTACATCCACGCGCCGCGTGGTGGAAGACCCCACGCGTTCAAGTTCTCCTGTCTCCAGCGCGCGCAGTAGTTTGGCTTGAAGATTCATGGGCACATTGGCAATTTCGTCGAGGAAAAGCGTGCCGCCATCGGCGAGCTCGAAGCGACCCACGCGGTCGGATTTCGCGTCGGTAAAAGCGCCTTTCACGTGGCCGAACAGCTCGCTTTCGAAAACACCTTCCGGTAAACCACCGGCATTCACGGTTACCAGAGGTCGTCCCGAACGCGGAGAGAGGGCATACAGTGTGCGTGCGACGACTTCCTTGCCGGTTCCATGGTCACCGGTGATCAGGACGTTCGCATCGGATGGTCCAACGCGCGCAATCAAATCCATTACTGGGCGCATGGCAGCGGATTCCGCAATCATCACAGGACGGCCATCCGCGCGCAGGAGCCGGTTCTCAGCTTCCAAGCGCTGGCTCTTGCGCAACGCTTGCGAAAGCTCTATCTGCGTCCTCAAGATGGCCAGCAGACGCGCGTTTTCCCAAGGCTTCTGCATGAAATCTTTCGCGCCGCGGCGCATGGCTTCCACAGCGAGTTCGAGACTTCCCCAAGCGGTCATCACGATGATGGGGAGCGTGCTGTCTTTTGCGCGAATATTCGAAAGCAGATCGAGTCCTTCATGACCTGACGTAGTGTCGCGCGCGTAATTTAAATCCATCAGGAGCGCGTCGAATTCGCGAGCTTCCAGCGCAGCGAGCACGGCAGCAGGCGAGGCGACTGTCTCGGTCTCGAATCCTTCACCTTTCAGCAATAAACGCAAAGCTTCGCGAATATCGGGCTGGTCGTCCGCGACAAGTATTCGCGTTCTGGGTATATGTGTAGGCATCATTTTGCGAAAAGCATCTCCCTGAATTTTGCCGCTCTCTTCACTCTTTCCGGCATTCGGCTGAGAGTTCACTTTGTTTTTTTACTCATAACGCAGAGCCTCCAATGGATCCACCCGGGTTGCGCGGCGTGCCGGGAAATAACACGCGGATATGGCGATGAGCGCCAATCCGACAGACACGCTGATAACCGTGATGGGATCCTTGGTTTTCACTCCATAAAGCTGGCTGGCCAGGTAATGCACAGCGGCATAGGAAGCGGCGATGCCGATTACCAGGCCAATTCCAGCAAGCTTCATTCCGTCATTGACGACCATGCGTAACACATCCGCGGGTTCTGCTCCCAAGGCCATGCGGATTCCAATCTCATGAGCGCGCTGCGTTACGGCGTAAGCCATTACTCCGTAAATACCGACGGCGGCAAGAACGGTGGCCACTCCGGCAAACAGAACCAGTAAAAGCATGCTCAGGCGGCGACGTGAAACCGACGCGGCGAGATATTCATCCATCGAACGCACTTCGGTGACCGGCTGATTGGGGTCCGCACGACTCACCACGCTGCGCACAGCGGAGGCGAGCTGCGTGGGATCTCCATCAGAGCGCACGACGAGATGCATGATGCGCGAGGCATTCTGCGTATAGGGCAGGTAAATCTGGCCAACTTTTTGTTCGCCCCACTCCCAATCGCGAACGTCGCTTACGATTCCGACAATGGTTAACCAACCTTGGCGCGGTTCAGGATCCCAGGTCATGCGTGTGTCAGGAAATTTCAGACGAATTTGCTGGCCGACAGGGTCTTGATTGGGCCAGTAGCGACGCGCCAGCGCCTCGTTGATCAGGGCGACGCTTTGAGTATTTGCCCCGTCGGAGGCGACCAGATCGCGTCCTTCCTTCACCGAGATGCCCATGGTTTGCAGGTATCGCCAATCGGCCACACGGTATTGACCGGTGAAATGCTCACCGGAAGGAGGACTGGCGCGTCCAGCGATATCGAAATCGCAAAAAGCTCCCCAGCCGGTAAGGGGAAGAAAATTGGCCGCACTGGCTGACTTCACGCCGGGAAGCGCGCCTACGCCTTCGATGACCTGCTGATAAAAATTGTTCACCTGCGGACCTTTCGGATAGTGCGAGTCCGACAGGAAAATCTGCATGGTCAACACATTCGCGGGATCGAAACCAAGGCTATCCGACATAATCAGGAAAAAACTGCGAATCAATACTCCAGCGCCGACGAGCAGCATCAAGGAAAGCGCAACTTCAGAAACGACCAGTGAAGACTGTATGAAGTGACTGCGACGGCCTCCGGTGGATCCGCGGCTTCCTTCCTTCAGCGACTCGAATAACTCCGAGCGCGATATTTGAATGGCAGGTGCGAGACCAAAGATAATTCCGGTCAGCAACGAAACAAACAGGGTAAAGGCGAGAACGGAGCCATCAATACCGATCCATTCTGCGTGAGGAATCTGGCCACGACCGCCGGGGGGCGGAAGCGCTCCACGCAACAGGTGAATGCCGCCGTAGGCCACCGCGATACCGAGCACGCCTCCGATGACGGCCATAAGCGCGCTTTCGGTAAGGAGTTGGCGAAGGATGCGCTTGCGTCCGGCGCCCAAGGTGGCACGAACAGCGATTTCGCGCTCTCGCGTGGCGGCGCGAGCGAGCATCAAGTTCGCAACATTGGCGCACGCAATCAGCAGGACAAATCCAACGGCAACCAGCAAGATGACGATGGAAGGCCGAAGACTTTTGGTGAGCTCATCGTGGAACCCGGCCACGCGCACGCCATTTTCCTGGTCAATTCCCGGATATTGTTTTTTCAACTGGGCCATGATCGTTTCCATCTCGGCTTGTGCTTGAGGAATCGCGACACCGGGACGCAATCGGCCGAATATGACGAGTTCATGGTCTTCGCGGTTGAGTTGAGCACGATTGAAAGCAAAGGGAACCCAAACATCGAGCTCGGGCGCAATGCCATACAGAGAAAACGAGCGCGGCAGAACTCCGATGATCGTGTACGGTTTCTCGTCCAGCAAGATGGATTTGCCGAGGATGCTTGAATCTCCGCCGTAATGCCTTTGCCAAAGAGCATAGCTCAGGACGGCTACCTGTTCGCGGCCCGGTTGCTCGTCCTCCTTGGAAAAATCGCGGCCGATGGCGGGACCTACACCGAGCATCCTGAAAAAATTGCCGGAAACCTGTGAACCGTGAACCTGTTCGGCGTCGCCGCTTCCAGTGATGGTAAAAAGCAGCGAGCGCCAGCCGGAAAGTTCGGCAAACGAATGATTCATGTCCTGCCAATCCAGAAGTTCGGCGGGCGAAGTGGTTCCGCGGACCACGTTGCGATTAGGGTCCGTCTCCCAAATGGTGACGATGCGGCTGGAGTCGGGAAACGGCAGCGGCCGCAACAAGACGCCATTCACGATGCTGAAGATGGCGGCATTCGCGCCGATTCCGATGGCCAGAGTGAGCAGCGCGACCGCTGCGAAACCGGGGCTTCGCCGCATCACGCGCCAGCCATACCGCAGATCATTCCAAAATGTTTCCATGTTTTTTCTCCCGAGGGATTTAGGCTGGACGGTTATTCTACTGTGTATTGACCGTCTGTCTACCTCCACGGGACCTTAGTACCAATTTCCACAAGTCAAATTATTCTTCTTTCCTTTAGCTTCGGATTCTTTACGCCGGTTTCGAGCTTGTTTCGAACTTCACGCAGCACCAAGGACGGCAGCGTGTCTTCGCGATCTTTAAGATAATCGCGGACCGCGTGCGGGTCGCGTTTAGCGAGCTCGCGTAAGGCCCAGGAAAGCGCTTTCGCCACCATGGGATCACGATCGCCGTCGACCAGACGGCAAACTTGCAGCGTGCGATGAGCGTCACCGGCGCCACCCTGCGACTTACTGTTGAGCGGCACGGTAGCGACCAGCGCAGCACGGCGCCACCAGCGGTCAATGGATTTCGCCCAGCCGTGAATAAGACTGTTGGGCACCCGCCTTTCGCGCCACACCGGGCCGGCAAGATAGACAGAAAAACAATCCACGGCGCTCCAGCTTGCCATTCCACGGCCGAATTGTTCCAACTGCCACGCATTCAAATGACCGAGCGCGCCCGGATGATGATGAATCAACTCGTAGGCGATGAAGCGATATTCCATACCTGGCACTTCGAGCAGGAGCGAAGCCAGTTCGATCACTACGTAGGGCGCGGCATCCTTCAAGCGTTTTGAAAAGTCGCGACGCAGTTGGCGCAAATCGGCGGTTGCGGCATGGGACATCGCCGACAGTCGTTCGTCAATTTCCTGCGCCAGGGCTGAAACGCCTGCCAGGCTAGCTTCTTCCATACATTGTGCGACCATTCCGATTTGAACCGCCCCGCAGTTCAACCTGCTTCCATCATTCGTATCGCAAAGCCACGAGCGGATCCACATTCATCGCCCGGCGCGCCGGGAAATAACACGCGGCAAGCGCAACCGCGACAAGCAGCAGCGCTACGCCCAAAAAAGTTGCCGGGTCCGTGGATTGCACTCCGAACAGCAAGCTCGAAAGAAATCTCGACAGAGTGAATGCTCCGGCCGTCCCGATCGCAACGCCGGCAAGCGCGAGCTTCGTTCCGCGGCCCAACACCAAACCCAAAACATCGCGCGGCTGCGCGCCGAGAGCCATGCGAATGCCCATCTCGTTCGTGCGTAGGCTAACCACGTAACTCATGACGCCGTAAATTCCGACCGCAGCCAGCACGAGAGCGAGAACGGCGAAGACTGCTAAGAGCACGGTTGAAAAGCGGCGCGGCGAAACGGTGACGGAAAGGATGTCGTCCAACGTCATTAGATTTGTGACCGGTAGAGCGGGACTGATTTTGTATACCGCTTCCACCGCAGCATGCGCCACGACCGAGGGATCGCCGGAAGTGCGGATCAAGAAATACGGAGTCCATCCGCCCGCGGTGTAAATATCGAAGGTCTGCGGCGTGTCGAGTCCATATTGATGGACGTTGCCAACTACTCCTATCACCGGACTCCAACAAGGTTGTGGATCGAGCCAGCACAAGTTGATGCGCTTGCCGATGGGATCTGCGCCGGGCCAGAATCTTTGCGCCAGGTTGGAATTGACAACGATGTTGGAACTGGTCCAATCCTTCTCGGTGAACAAACGACCGTAGACAAGCGGAATCCCGATGGTAACGAAATAGCCGAGGCTAGCGGTTCGAAGTTCAGCAACAGGACGAGCGCCTGCGGCCGGAACGGTCTGACCTTCGACCAGGAACCGAGTGGACGTAACGGTGGTGAGGCCCAGAGGAAGCACGTCGATTCCCCCCACGCGTGTGACACCTGGAATCCTTTCGATGCGTTCGGCCAGCTGCTCAAATTGCAGTGATTGATGAATCCCCAACTGAGTTTGCTGGTCTGGCGTTAGTTTGTTTAACTCGGCGGCTGAGAGTTGCGGCTGCGAAACTTGCATGGTCAAAACGTGATCGGGGCGGAAGCCGGGATCGACTTGGAGCAGATGATGAAAACTTCGCAGCAACAGGCCCGCGCCAATTAAAGGAATCAGCGCCAGAGCAATTTCAGAAACCACCAGAAAGCTGCGCAGCTTTTCTCCACCGGAGGAGTTGAAACCTCGGCCACCTTTCTTCAACGCGTCATGCAAATCTGTCTTCAGCGATTGAAGAGCGGGAATTAAACCGCACGCAATTCCGGCCAACCCACAAACAGCAATCGTAAAGGCGAGTACGCCGCCATTGAGTGCAGCTACTTTCACGCTCGTCAGATCTTCCGGAGCCAAGGCTTGCAAAACATGCAAACCTGCGTTTGCCAGCAAGATGCCGAAAGCACCGCCGAGCAATGAAAGCAAAATGCTTTCGGTAAGCAATTGTCGTATGAGCCTGGTTTTACTTGCACCCAAGGCAATTCGAAGCGCGATTTCTTTTTGGCGAGCTGCGTTGCGCGCGAGGAGCAAATTGACGATATTGGCGCAAGCAATCAGTAAAACCAATGTGACCGCGCCGAATAGAATCAGCAGCGCGACGCGTAGTTTGGCGGCAGAGGGATCTTCCATCCGCTGCACGAGCACTCCCCAGCCTCTGTGCGTATCTGAAAAGGTGAGTTCTTCGCGGCGGTTTAGCGTGGCGAGCTCGGTCTGAGCTTGCGCAACTGTGACGCCGGGCTTCAGTCGAGCAAGCACCTTGTACGGATGGTGCAGGCGGCCGGTCAAATCATCCCGATATTGGCCGACGGGCATCCACACATCGGTTGGGAGCGATAAACGGAATCCGGCAGGCAAAACTCCGGCCAGCGTGTAGCCTTTGCCATCCAGCGTGACGGTGCGACCAACTACGGAAGGGTCGGAACCGAATTTGTTTTGCCACAGGCGATAGCTCAGCAAAATTACGGGAGCGCTGGCGGGCTGATCTTCATCGCGAGTAAACAGGCGCCCGATAATTGGATGAATGCCGAGCATTGGAAATAGGTTGGAAGTTGCGAAGGCTGCCTTGATGCGCGCGGGTTCGCCTTCTGCGGTCAGGTTGAAGCCTTGAGATATATCCACATACGCAGCCAGGTCGGAAAAATCCTGCGATTGTTGCCGCCAATCCTGAAAATCACCCGGCGACAAGCCAAGCTGGGGCCAGGCGGGCAAGTACGTGTTCCATACCTGAACCAGACTCTCCGGACTTTGGTAAGGCAGCGGTTGCAGAAGGACCGCGTTCACCACGGAAAAAATTGCGGTGTTCGCGCCGATGCCCAGCGCGAGGGTGAGCGCCGCGACGATCGTGAAGCCGGAATTCTTCGTAAGCGTCCGAATGCCGTAACGAATGTCTTGAAGCAGTGAACCCATATTTTCCTTAGACTAAGAGTCTATTCGTATCTAAGCGCAACCATCGGATCCACCCGCATCGCGCGACGTGCGGGAACATAACACGCTACAAGCGCACTGGATGCGAGTACCGCTGATGTAGAGAAAAAGGTCAGCGCGTCGGTTGGCTTCAGTCCGTACAACTGGCTGGCTACCACGCGCGACAAGGCCAGCGCCCCCGCAAGTCCAATCGCCATTCCTGCAATAACGATCCTCATCCAGTAGGCCGCCATCATTTTCAGCACGCTGCCGGGCTGCGCTCCGAGCGCTATGCGCACGCCGATTTCATGCGTGCGCTGCGCTACTGAAAAAGCCAGCACGCCGTAAATGCCCAGACCAGCCAGTAACAAAGCCAGCGCGGAAAAAGCTCCGAGCAAGATGGAACTGACGCGCCTGAGCGCGAGCGATTCGTTCGCCAGTTGATCCAAGCCAACAATTTTGTAAATGGGCTGGTCTCTGTCCACCGACCAGATCGCTTGCTTCACCGACGATGTGAGACCGGACGGAGGGCCGGATGTGCGTACTACAAAAGCGACCACCGTGACGGGGTCCTGTGCGAATGGCCGGAAGAGCGTGCCGCGAACTTTCTCCTCCAAACCAAAGGCATGAATATCGCCCACGACTCCGACGATTTCCCACAAGTCAGGCTTCTTGGAATCTCCCAAATTCAAGCGCTCGCCGATGGGATCGCGGCTTCCGAATAGTTGATGAGCCAGCGTTTCGTTGATGATGACCACCTGCGGCGCATCCTTGCGATCCTGTTCGGTGAAATCGCGGCCTTTCAGAAGCGGAATTCCCATGGTTTTAAAATATTCTGGCGTGACTCTTTCCGATTTTGCGCTTGGCCGCTGGCCCGGCGCGAGCTCGGGCTTACCTTGGACGGCGAGATTGGTAGCGTTCCAGAATCCGCTTAGGGGCATAAAGTCGGCGGCGGCCGCGTATTCGACGCCCGGTTGTCGTCTGATTTGTCCGAGCACTTCATTCGCGAATTCGAACGGCTTGTGAGGCTGGGCGGGCGAGTACTTGTTTTGGGACAGGATCAGCTGCGCCGAAATAATGTGGTCTGCGTCGAACCCCAGATTTCCTTGCAACAGATTGCGAAAACTTCCGATCATCAATCCCGCGCCAACTAATAGCACGAGCGCCAGCGCAAATTCACTGACCACAAGCGCACTGCGCAAACGAAGTTCGCCCGAGCCGGCGGTCATGCTGCGGCTGGATCCTCTCAATCCTTCCGCGGAAGCGTCTGCTTTTAGACTCAGCATTGGTGCCATTCCGAATAGCCATCCGGTGAGAACAGCCACGAGCAGGGTGAAAGCGAACACGCGACCGTCCATGGGAATGCTGGTCACCTGCGGGATGTTCAGATTCGCGATGTTATTTGGAAAAATGGAGAGCAAGAGGCTGGTGACGCTGGATGCGATCACGAACCCCAACATTCCTCCCGTCAACGACAACGCAAGACCTTCGGTTAGAAATTGTCGAATCAGACGCCCGCGACTTGCGCCGAGCGCAACGCGGATGGCAATTTCCTTGCGCCGTCCTGCGGCGCGCGCAAGCATCAAACTGGCAATATTGGCGCATGCAATCAGCAGGACAAAACCCACCGCGCCGAGCAGAACCAGCAGCGGCATTTTTACATCGCCTGCGATTTCCTCGCGCAGGGGGACCAGGGTCACGCTATTACCGCCATCGGTCTGCGGATGCTCCCGCGCGATTCGCAGCTCGATTGAATCCATCTGGGCTTGAGCCTGCTTCAGGGTGACGCCCGGTTTTAGCCGCCCCATGATACGGAGCGGCGTGTCGTCGTAGTTAGCAAGATAAGATGTGGGAAGGGCCAGTGGCGTCCAGAGTTCGACCGTCGACGGATATTTGAAATTGGGCGGCATCACGCCAACCACGGTGAACGGTTTTCCAGTCAGCGTGATCGATTTGCCCACGATATGGGGATCAGCTGAGAATGCGCGTCTCCATATCGCATCGCTTAGAACGACAACATCTGCGCCGCCGGGCCGGTCTTCTTGGTCGAGAAAGGTGCGGCCCAACTCGGGCCGCGTGCCCAGCAGGCGAAAATAATCGGCGGAGAATTGATAGCCGATCACATTCTGAGGTTCGCCCGCACCGGTGAGAGTGAAAATCTCATCGCTGGAAGCTGCTATGCCTGAGAAGACGCTGTTTCCGGATTTCCACTCAGCGAAATCACCGCCAGAGGCCGGAGCTATTTTGTCGCCTCTGGGTAAGTTGGAAATCCAGACTTTCACGAGCTGGCTGGGCTGACTGTAGGGAAGGGGCGCGAGGAGCACAGCATTGACAACGGAAAAAATTGCGGTATTCGCTCCGATGCCGAGAGCGAGCGTCAAGACCACAGTTGCTGTGAAACCAGGATTCTTCCCTAGTGTGCGAAATGCGTATCGAATATCCTGGAGGAACGTCGCCATATTTTCTCCTGTGATGTTGAACGCCTGATCAGAACCTCGACTCTATTCGCATCTCAAAGCCACGATTGGATCCACTGCCATCGCACGCCGCGCCGGGAGGTAGCACGCAACGAAAGCAACAAACGCGAGAACAATCGCCACTACTAAAAGAGTGAGCGGATCCGTGGGACTCACGCTAAAAAGCAAACTCTTCAAAAATCTGGTGAGGGCGAGCGAAGCGGCCAAGCCGATGCCGAGGCCAATCAATCCCAATGACATTCCGTGTTTCAGGACGAGCCCAAGCACATTGGAGTTTTGCGCTCCCAATGCCATGCGGATTCCGATTTCACGCGTGCGCTGGCCAACGTTGTAGGCAATCACGCCGTAAATCCCGACCGCCGCCAGCATCAGCGCCAACCCAGCAAAAATACCCAGCAGCAATGACGCGAGGCGCGGCTGCGCCAAGGATTGGGCGAGGATCGAATCCATGGGGAGAATTCCGGTCACCGGCATGTCGGGATCAACGGAATGAATCGCGTCAACGATCGGTTTCGACAGAGTGGCGGGCGACACCGATGTGCGCACCACCATGCTAATCGCCGATAGGGGCATGAACTGTGCCAGATCGTCGTTGTGCATTACGCTCATCGAAAAATATGCGGAGGGCCGGGGAATATCATCGAGCCCGAACTGATGAACTTCCGGCGCGATGCCAATTATCTCGAGCCAGACTGGCTTGCTGTCCTTTCCTTCACCATCAGTCCACAACGAAATGCGTTTGCCGATGGGATCTTGACCCGGGAAATAGCGGTCGGCAGCGGTGCGATCGATGATTACTACCCTCGCTCTGGTCGCGTCGTCCTGCTCGGTTAGATCGCGGCCGCGAAGCAAAGGCATGCCCATGGAAGCGAAGAATTGCGCGCTGATGATCCGAAATTCCACATATTGTTCCTGCTCGGCTTTGGGAGCTGGACGTCCCTCGATCGTGACATCTCCATTTATGTTATTTCCCGAGAACGGTGGATCGATGATGGTGGCGGCAAAACGTACGCCCGGCACGTTTCTCATGGTCGCGAGCATGGCCCGCACGGAAGCAAGGCGTGCCGGTACAGCTTCAGAAGTCAGGCTCGTGACGTAAAAATTCATGGTCAACAAGTCGTGGGGCTCGAATCCGGGAGAAACACGGATAAGAGAACCGAACGAGCGGATCAAAAGCCCTCCGCCGACTAACAAAAGCATCGCAAGAGAAACTTCCAAGACTACCAGCGCATTTTTGAAACGCGAACCGCCGCCCGCGGATCCCGAGCGTTCGCCTGCATCACGAAGCGCTTGGTTTAAATCAATGCGCAGGGCCTGGATGGCGGGCGCCATCCCGAAAAACAAACCGCTGATCAACGAAAGGCTGAGCGTGAAAAGCAAAACGTTGCGATCGAGTGTCACTGGTCCCATTTGCCGGACAAGTCCCGCCGGGGCGGCGGACAGAAGCACGCTGGTTCCAATCTCGGCCAGCAAAAGACCAAGCCCAGCGCCGACAAGAGCGAGCAGAATGTTTTCGCTCAATAGCTGGCGGAGCACGCGACCCGGGCCGGCTCCCAAAGTTGCGCGGACGGCCATCTCTTTTCGCCTGGTCTCACTCCGCGCGAGCAAAAGATTGGCAACGTTCACGCAGGCGATCAGCAATACAAAACCAACAGAAAGTTGCAGAACTAAAAGAGCTAGCCGTATGCTCGAGACGCGGCGCTCTTGCAGCGAAACCACCACAACCCCGCGAGAGTCATTGCTATCCGGATACTGCTGCCGCAAACGGCTGGCGATTGTGTCCATGTCCGCGCGCGCGGAGGCGAGCGGTACGCCGGGCTTAATGCGTCCAAAAACCTGCAGCCAGTGCGAGCCACGGGAGCGGGTGAGCAGCGGATTGTCGGCTTGCAGCGGAGTCCATAGCTCTTCGTTAGACGGCGATTGGAAGGTTGCGGGAAGAACGCCGACTACGGTGAAGGATTGTCCACTCAGCGTGACTGGCTTTCCCAGGATACCGGGATCGCCGCCAAACACACGCCGCCATAGACCGTCGCCGATCATCACCACGTTGCTGCCGCCCGCTTTAAACTCATCGGGAAGAAACATCCGGCCCAACTCTGGCCTGACGCCAAAAATATTGAAAAAATCAGGGGTGACATAAGCGGAAGAGATGCGCTGCGCTTCGCCCGTTCCGGTTAGATTGAATCCGTTCGTGAAGTAGGCAGCGAGAGCAGAGAACGATTGGTTTTGGGCGTGCCAATCGAGAAAATTGGGACCGGACACGGAACCTTCCCACTTCTTGCCAAGAATGGTTTCGTTCAGAGTGACGATCTGCTGCGGCTGAGGGTACGGCAGCGGACGCAACAGCACCGCATTCACCACGGAAAAAATTGCAGTATTTGCGCCAATGCCCAGCGCCAGCGTCAAAACGGCGATTAGAGTGAATCCGGGATTCTTCACCAACATTCGCGCGCCAAAGCGAATGTCTTGCAACAATGTTTCCATGTCGTCCTCTTTCGCCCGAAACTTCTAATCAAGCCGGCAGTTATGCTGCGCCGGCCTTTTGACCGTCCACGATCCAGCCATCGGCCAATTGAATAATGCGGTTACCGTAGGCAGCCCATGCGTCGTTGTGCGTAACCTGGATGATGGTGGTCCCGTCTTCGTTCAATTTCTTTAGCAAATCCATGATCATTTTTCCCTGGCTTGAATGCAGGCTGCCGGTAGGCTCGTCGGCCAGAATTAATTTGGGCTTGCCGATTACAGCGCGCGCCACAGCGACGAGTTGCTGTTGACCGCCGGAGAGTTGATTGGGGAAAAGTGATTTTTTGCCCACGATCTGGAAACGGTCGAGGATGTCCGCAACCATTCCTTCGCGCTCAGTCTTCTTGATATCGCGATAGGAAAGAGGGAGGTCGAGATTTTCGGCAACGGTGAGGTTGTCGAGCAAATGATATTGCTGGAACACGAAGCCGATGTATTTCTTGTGCAGTTCAACGCGGCGGCGATTGTCCAATTTGTGGACAGCGTTATCGAGCAGGTGGTACTCGCCCTTCCATGCGCCGTCGAGCATTCCAACGATACCCATCAGCGTGGACTTCCCTGCGCCTGAGGGGCCCATAATGGTGATGAAATCGCCGTCGGCGATGTCCAGATTGATACGGCGTAGCACCCAGGTCTTTCCGGCGCCTGATTCGTAAACTTTTTCAACATCTCTAAGTTTGATCACTATGTCTCACTCCTTGTTAGGCCAACGCGATTATTAGGCTCTCGGTCTAATGCAATTTCACGGTGCAAAATTATTATTCATGGCGTAAAGCTGCGATCGGATCCACGCGCATGGCGCGCCGCGCGGGAATATAAGCCGCAAGTGCCGCGGCCAAAGTCACAACGCACAACACCACGACGAACGTCATCGGATCCGTTGCGCTAATTCCAAACAGCAGGCTGCTCATTCCGCGCCTGGCCAGCATGGAAATCAGCGCTCCCACAGCCGCGCCGAAAACTGCCAGCCGCAGTCCGTGCCCGACTACCAGACGCAAAACGTCTTTTGCTTGTGCTCCCAGCGCGATGCGGATTCCAATTTCGCGTCTGCGCTGGTTAACACTGCAAGAGAGCACGCCATAGATTCCGATCGCCGCCAGCAGCATGCCTAACGCTCCAAGGACGCTCGCCAGAGTGGCCGCGATTCGGTTTGCGAAAAGTGACACGTGCAGCAATCCCTCCAGGTCGTCGGTCTCAATCGGCTGCACTTTGGTGTCGAGTGACTTTGCCGCGGCACGGACGTCGCTGATTACGGCCGCAGTGGGGAGCGCAGCCCGCACCAGAATGTTAGCTTCCGTTCCATCCGCTTGCAGCTGGGGAAAATAGATGAACGGGCGAGGATCTTCATTCATGCGGTGGTACTTGATATCGTGCGCCACGCCCACCACGGCGCGCCACACTCCCCCAACCTGAACCTGGTGGCCCAACGCATTGGCTCCCGGCCAGAAGCGGTTGGCCATGGTTTGATTCACGATCACAACTCTGGGAGCGCCCGTGCGATCCTGCTCTGACAAATCACGCCCATTCATCAGTGGAATTTGCAGGGTATGGAAATAATTGGGACCGATTACGTTGTAATCGATACCCATGTCTTCATTAGGCTTAGGTGTGTAGCCCTGAATCTGTACACCTGCGTAACCGCGTCCTGTAAACCAAAGGGGCACCCACAGTTCTGAACTAACCGACTGCACTCCCGGATACGCGCGAATTCGTTCGATCAAACGATCGAAATAAAGGGCGCCTTGCGGACCGGTGTAGTCCGTAACCCGCAAATCAAAGGCGGCAACCGTTACGTGATTTGAATTGAACCCCGGACCTTTGCTCTCAGCGTTGTGCAAGCTTCGCAACAGAAGACCGGCGCCCATTAACAAAACAGTCGCAAGTACCATTTCTGAAATGACCAGAAGATCGCGGAGGCGATGAGTTCCGCTTCCTGCGCCGGATGCGCGGCTGCCTTCTTTGAGCGACTGGTTCAATTCCGTACGCGAGCCGCGCCAGGCCGGTGCCAACCCGAAAACGATTCCGGTTCCGAGCGACAGGATCACCGTGAACGCCAGCACGGCGCGATCGACTCCGAGCGGAAGCCCAACCGGCAAATGCATTGGGGGCAGGAAAAATGTAAGGAGATTCGCTCCCCAGAGCGCGAGCAGCACACCGCCCATGCCGCCGGCCGTGGCGAGCAACAAGCTCTCGATAAGCAGTTGGCGCATCAGACGTTTGCGGCTGGCTCCTAACGCGGCGCGTATCGCAATCTCTCTTTCGCGAGAAGTCGCGCGCGCCAGCAACAAATTCGCCACATTCACACAGCCGATTAGCAGCACAAACAAAGCAACGACCATCAGGAATCCCAGTACGCTGCGGAGGAAATCCTGCACGCCGTAGTGCGCGCCCCATACCGGCGTCAAGAAAACTCCCACGCCCTTTTCCGCGTTTGGATATTCCTTCTGGAAATCGGCGGCCAGCGTGGCCATCTCGGCCTGAGCTTGCGTCATGGTTACGCCGGGCTTTAGGCGGCCCATGATGTGCACGAAGGTAGGCCAGCGCTCTGCAATGTCCTCGCCGGGCAAAATCTGCGGCTGCATCATCATGGGAACGAAGTATTCGGCGTTGATGCCCACGATGGTTCCGTAGAAATTCGGCGGAGCTACACCGATCACCGTAAACGGGTGGCCGTTGAGGTGAACGATGCGGCCCAGCACTTTAGGATCAGAACCAAAACGGCGTGCCCACAATCCATGGCCGAGAACTACGTACGGATCGGAATTCAAGCCCTGATTGGGCACCGGATGAAACGTGCGTCCCATGGCTGCTTGAACGCCCAGCAGGTCAAAATAATTTTCCGTCGCAATGATTCCCCACACGCGTTCCGCTGGAGCATCGTTTCGCAGGCTCATATCCACGCCTGCCATTTCAAATCCAATTAAACCGGAAAAAACATCGTTGCGGTCGCGATAATCTTTGTAATCCGGGTAAGAGCTGGTGTGGTATTCCCCACTGGGCATCACGCTCTCGACGGCAATGAATTGGTCCGCGTGTGCGATTCCCGGGAGCGGATTCAGCAGAACCGTGCGAATCCAACTGAAAACAGTGGCATTTCCGCCGATACCGAGAGCCAGCGTGAGAACGGCCACGGCGGCAAATCCCGGCGCCTTGGCCAACATTCGCAAACCGTAGCGCATGTCTTGAAGCAAAGTATCCATTCCGGGTCTCCGTCCAAATTCATTCAGCAGCGCTATCATTGATAGCGCAAAGCCACCATGGGATCCACGCGCATCGCCCGCCGAGCAGGAATGTAACAAGCGAGCAGCGCCACGAAAGAAAGCAGAATTGCCACGGCTGCAAATGTAAAGGCGTCCGTGGCACCAACACCAAAAAGTATGTTTCGCATAAAACGCGTTAGAGCAAATGACACGAGCAGGCCGATCGCAAGTCCGGTAACGATCATTCGCAAACCTTGACCCAGCACTAGACGGAACACGTCACTCTGCTGTGCTCCCAGCGCCATACGGATCCCGATTTCGTGCGAGCGTTGGCGCGTGGTGTAGGAAATCACGCCGTAAATCCCGACGGCCGCCAGGAGCAGCGCGAGCAAACCAAAAGCCCCCACAAAAGTGCCGGCGATACGCTGCCCGGTGCTGGCAACCTGCACGCGTGACTTTAGGGTGGACTCATCGTAAACGGGCAAATCGGCGTCCAAGCTGTGAATCGCCTTCTCGACTGCTGCGGTGTAGGCGAGCGGGTTCCCGGAAACGCGCGCATGAATGACTGGTGAAGAATCGTAGTCCTGAAATGTCGGAAGATACAAAAACGGTTGCGGCGCCTCGTTCAGCGAATTGTAGTTCGCGTTATGCGCAACCCCAATCACCGTGAACCACACACCGTCGGCGAAGATACGTTTGCCGAGCGCATTCTGTTGCGGCCAATATCGCTCAGCAAACTTCTGATTCACCATGGCCACCGGTTGCGAGGTGTCTGTATCTTTCGCAGTGAACTCGCGCCCCACCACCAATGGAATCTCCACTGTCCTCAAGTAATTTGGTCCTACGGTCGTTGCGGCAATTTCCATTGATTCATGCGGCTGCGGCAGGTAGCCCTCGGGCGAGGCCGGCATGGAGCTGTTTGTGTAACCCAGCGGCACCCAACTGGATAGCGAGACTGATTCCACGCCAGGGAGCGCTTCCAACTTCGCTAAAAGCTGCCGATTAAATTCCAGTCCGCGAGCCCGGCTATATCCGGAGGGAAGCAGACTGTAAGAAGCGAGCAATACATGGTCCGGGTTGAAACCTGCATTGAACTGCTGCGCCTGGCGGAAACTTCTAATAAATAGTCCCGCGCAGACGAGCAAAAAGAGTGAAAGCGAAATTTGCGCGACAACCAGAGCGCTTGATAATCGGGCTTTGTGAAGCCCCACGGAAGCGCTGCCGGCCTCTTCTTTCAGCACCGAAACCGGCGACATATCGGAAGCGCGCAGCGCCGGGAGAATGCCGAATATAACGCCGGTGATGACCGAGATCGCGAACGTAACGAAAAACACCGCGCGATCGATGGGTATATCGAGCCCGATGGGAATACCGGTTGGTGGGATAAATTCCGCGAGCGTTCCGGTGGTCCAGGCGGTTAGAAACATCGCGAGAACCCCACCAGCTAAAGACAAGACTAGGCTCTCCACCAGTAGTTGCCGAATGAGGCGCGACTTGCTGGCGCCAATAGAAAGGCGAATGGCAATTTCGTGCCGTCGAGAAACCGACTTCACCAGCATCAGGTTCGCCACGTTGGCGCAAGCAAGCAATAAAACCACGCCCGCGATGGCCATCAGCATCGGAAGAAGAACGTACATATAAGCATTCGCGCCAAAGGGCGCACGCCAGAGCGGATACAACGTCACGGCGTTGGCGCCCAAATGCGAAGTAGGAAATTGCTCGACGATATGGCTCATGAGCAGATCCATCTCCGCTTGCGCTTGCGCACGAGAAATCCCCGGAGCAAGACGTCCCATGAGCATTAGCCAGGTCTCGCTGCGAGTCTGCAGCTTGTCGTGATTGGAATCGAGCCCGGCCTGCATCATCAACGGGACCCAGAGCTCGGCGCGCAGACCGGTTTGAGTGCCTTGGAACACGGCCGGCGCCACACCGATGATCGTGAATGGTTGTTCGTTGATCCTTAATGTTTTGCCGATCACGGAAGTATTTCCGTTGAAACGAATCTGCCAGAGGCGATAACTGATGACCACGACCGGCGCGCCCCCCGGCTTGTGGTCCTCCACGGGCAAAAAACCACGGCCCAAAATTGGATGGACGTTGAGCACGTCAAAATAATTTGCCGACGTCAGCGTGCCCCAAACGCGCTCAGGCTTGCCGTTGCCTGTAAGATTCACGGGACGAATGTGGTAAGCGATCATTCCAGAAAAACTTCGACTACGGTCGCGCAGGTCCGTGTAATCGAGATAGGAAAATGGGATGGGTGCTCTGGCAGTTCCACCTTCCGTCATGGTGACAAGATCAGATGTACGCGTGACGCCCGGTATGGGATTGAGCAGGGTGGAATTGATCCAACTGAAAATTGTCGAATTGGCGCCGATGCCAAGCGCAAGCGTAACTATGGCGATGGCTGCAAAGCCGGGAGATTTCTTTAGTATGCGGAGGCTGTACCGGAAGTCAGCTAGCAAAGCGCCCATTTCGCTCCTCTCCCAACGCGCTACTGCACTGCAATCGCAATCAAAGTTGCGTCATCGTGCCAGTTGCCGCCGCAGAACGTTCCGACGGTATCCAGAATCTTCTTCTGCAATTGTTCCGCGCTTGCTTCGCAATTTTCCCGGAGCAGCTGAATCAGGCGCGTGTCTCCAAATTCTTCGCCTTCCGGAAGGCTAGCTTCCGCCACGCCGTCGGTGAAGAGCAGCACGCGATCTCCCGGCTGAAGCGTGTAGGTTCCCGCGATAAAATTTTGAGATTGGAAAATGCCCAGCACGCTTCCGCCTTCATCCAAGCGATCGTGCGTGCCGTCGCGATGCACAACAATCGGAGCATTATGTCCGGCGTTGGAATAGCGGAGTTGCCGGGACGCACGGTCAAGTTGAGCGTAGAAAAATGTGATGAAGCGATCGCTCGCGATGTTGCGGTAAATCAGCGTGTTCAAGCGCTCGCACAAAATTTCCGGAGACATGGCCGGCGAAGCAAGACCGCGCACCGCCGCCTGCAGATTGGACATCAGCAACGCCGCAGGCATCCCCTTTCCGGCAACATCGGCGATGCACAGGCCGAGCGTGTCTTCTCCAAACGACAGAACGTCGTAGTAATCACCGCCCACGACGCGCGCCGGCTGCCAAGCGCATGCGATTTCATATCCGGCAATTTGCGGAATTTCCTTGGGCAAGAATCCGAGCTGGATGGCGCGGGCCTCTTCAATTTCGCGTCCTTGGCGTTGAAGCTGGGAAGCGATTTCGTTTTGCGAGCGATTATTCTCGATCGCGCTCCGGCGAGCGTTACGGCGTTCGCGCCCTACGTCAATTTGCTTTTGTAGGACTTCCAGAAGCCGAGTGTTGACCCACGGCTTTTCGACAAAATCACCAACGCCTCGCTGCATGGCCTCTACAGCGAGCCCGACCGTAGCCCAACCGGTCATTACGACAATCGGCGGCGCGTCTCCTGAGTCTTTCAGTTGCGTGAGGATATCCAGGCCTTCGCGGCCCGAGGTGGTATCGCGCGCGTAATTCAGGTCCATTAAAACCAGATCAAACTCGGATCGTCCGAGCGCTTCCAGCAACCCTGCTGGAGAAGTCACTGTTTCGGTCACATAGCCATGACCTTTCAATAGTAAGCGAAGGGCCTCCAGGACATCTGGCTGGTCATCCGCTATGATTATGCGCGCCTGAGTCGGTCCAGCTGGATTCATCAGTTCAACCGCCATGGTATCCATCTCGGTAGGCTCGTCTACGCTCTCTTAGCGGGAAGGTCATTGGGAGCCTCCCATATATGGGCAGTTCGGATTCCAGCAGAGCCTGTCTCTAAATACCGTGGCAAGAATACATTGCGGGAACTATACGCACAACCTACGGTTGGACATGACCAGTTACGGGAATGTTTGTCGCGATTTCGGACAGTGCCGCCCGGCAAGCCTATTCGTATCGCAAGGCCCATTGGATCCACACGCATGGCCCGGCGGGCGGGAATATAGCAAGCTGCCAGAGCTACAGTAAGGAGTATCGCCGAAACCCCAAAGTAGGTGAGTGGATCCATCGGGGGAAATGAGTTGGAGTAACTTTACTCGTGACGCAGGGCCACCATCGGATCCACAGCAGCAGCTCTTCGCGCGGGGAGCCATCCAGCTAGAAATGCAACGGCTGAGAGCATCACAGCCGCCGTTAAAAACACCAACGGGTTGCTGGCTTTTACTCCAAATAGCTGGGACTCGATTAATTTGCCGACGGCAACGGCCGCCACAAGTCCTATGACCAGGCCTGCAGCTGATATGCGCACGTTTTCGCGCAGCACCAGCCATGCGACATTCTGTTGCGTCGCGCCCAGCGCCATGCGAATTCCGATCTCGCGGGTTCGCCGCGACACCATATAGGCCATCACGCCGTAGAGGCCAATGGCGGCTAGCAGCGCGGCAAGCACGCCCAGACACAGCGAGAAAAAGGTCAGCAGCCGCTCGGAAAAAGCAATCTCATCCAATTCCTGGTCCAAGGTTTTCAAATCGAATACCGGCAGGTTTGCATCGGCGCTCTGTACAGTTTTGCGCAGCGTGGATGCCATTGCCGTCGGTTCAACATTTGTGCGTACATAAAAGCTTGCGTTTCCCTGGTGTGTGTCTTGCGCGTAAGGAATATAGACAAGCGGCCGGATTTCTTGCCGCAGGTCGGTATTTTTGCTGTCTTTCACCAAGCCGACGATTTCGATGTTCGGGTGCACACCATTGCCGGACCCAAACGCGAAATGGCGGCCGACCGGATTCTGGCCGTGAAAATACATTTGCGCCGTTTTTTCGCTCACGATTGCTACTTTGGGCGCAGCGGAAACATCGCGATTGTCGAACTCGCGCCCAGCGAGCAGCGGAATTCCCAAAGTCGAAAAGAAATTCGGAGCAACCCAATTTTGTTGGACGTCCGTATTAATGTCTTCCGTCATCGGAAATCCTTCCGGAGTAATATTTGCGTAAGAGTCGCTGTTCGCGAGCAATTCGATTTCCGAGGCGCTCACGGAACGCACGCCGGGCAATGCGGCCAGGCTTTCTCGCACCCGATCGACGAGCGCTACGGTCTGCGCGGGGGTATATCGATTCAACTCAGGCGAAACCGAAAGTTGGATGACGTGGTCGGTGCGCACTCCGAGATCCTGGTTTTTCAGATTCATCAAGCTGCGCACGAAAAATCCAGCCGATGCCAGCAAAACCACGGTCAAGGCGACTTGCGAAACCAACAACACTTTGCGCAATCGCACATTCGATTTGCCGCCAAAAACATTTGCTCCCTGTTCGCGTAGAGTGGTCTGCAAGTCCGCGCGCGTGGAGCGCAACGCCGGCAAAAAGCCGAACAGAATTCCGGTCAACACGGAAAGTCCAAGAGCAAAAGCCAGCACACGATAGTCGAACTTTCCCTGTAGCCCGGACGCACCGATATTCTCAGGCACCGAGTTAACCAGTGCACCAAGAGTCCAGGACCCGAGGACCAACCCCGCAGCGCCGCCCGCCAGCGAAATCAGCAAACTTTCGGTGAGAAGTTGGCGGATCAACCGCCAGCGGCCCGCTCCCATGGCCATCCTCACCGCGATTTCTCGTTGCCTGGCTTCGCCGCGCGCCACTAAAAGACTGGCGAGGTTTGCGCAGGCGATCAACAGTACTAATCCCACCATGGACAGTAGAATCAGCAGCGGCTGCCCCGCATCGCGCTGAAGGATCGGGCGCCCATGCGATCCCGTATTCAACAGTATTTTTTTGGCTAGAAAATCTTTCTTGGTTTGCGGCGAGGATTTCAGTGCCGAAACTTCAGACTGCAGGATCGCGCTATATTCGGGCTGGAGCCCGGCTTCAGCCTTCGCTGGGCTGATTCCCGGTTTTAATCTCCCCAGAATCGCAAGCCAATGATCCTGATGGTCTGCCAAACCGTCCCAGTTCGGCGTCATCTGGGCCTTCATCGTAATCGGAACGAAAATGCCGGGCGTCTGCCCCACTTGAACTCCAAAAAATCCGGGACGCACAACTCCCACCACGGTCATGGAAATTCCGTTCACAACCAGTTGCTTATTCAAAATTCCAGGATCGCGACCGAATCGTCGCTGCCAGTATCCATAGCTCAGCACTGCTACCGGATTCGCACCGGGCGCAGTTTCGTCTTGCGAATTGAAAACGCGTCCGAGCGCCGGCTGTACTCCCAGCACTTCAAAATAATTTCCGCTTACAAGTTCGGCGTCCGCGAGTTCTGTTTGCCGTTGACCGGAAACGCTCGCTTGCGTGGCGAACCGCGCTAGCAGGCCGGAGAAAACCCGATTGTTGTCGCGCAAATCCTTGTACATCGGATAGGACCAGACCACGCTCCTATCGCCATCGCTCCAGTTCCTTCCCGGCTGCGGTCCAGGTGAGTGCAAAACGACAAGTTCTTCCGGTTTCTGCACCGGCAGAAGCCGCAGTAGAACCTGATCGGTGATCGAAAATATCGCGGCGTTCGCGCCAATGCCGAGCGCCAGAGTCAGTATCGCGACCACCGTGAAGCCCGGACTCTTTGCCAACATCCGCACCGCATAGCGTAGGTCTTGCAGTAAGGCTCCCATCTTTTCTCTCTTTCTTAGCGCGTCGCGCACCGCGCGGGGCTAAGCCGACCTAAGCCTGAACCGCAATAATCCTTCACGATTATTCGTAGCGCAGTGCAATGATCGGATCCACGCGCATCGCCCGCCGGGCCGGAATGTAACAGGCCGCCAGCGCGACGCCGGATAGAACGATGGCCACGCCGGCGAACGTCAGGGGATCGGTTGCGCTAACTCCAAAAAGCATTTTGACCATCAGATGGGTCAGCCCGAGCGCGGCGCATACGCCGATAGCCACTCCGACTATCGCCATTTTCATTCCCTCACCCAGCATCAAGCGCAATACATCCCGGCGTTGCGCGCCCAACGCCATACGGATGCCAATTTCATGCGTGCGCTGCCCCACAACATAGGAAATCACTCCATAAATTCCAATACTGGACAGCAGCAGCGCGATTCCCGCAAAAACACTGAGCAGAGCCATCGAGAACCGTCTGGCGACAAGCGATTCCGCGATGATTGCGTCCATCGTTCTGGCGTCAAACATCACGTTTTGACTATTCAACTTCGTAATAGCCTCGCGCACTGCTCCGGCAATTGCGACTGGCGGTACACTCGAGCGCATCGCAACTTGGGCCTGCGGACTACCGGACCAGAACTGATCCGGGATTTGCATCAGAGGCATGTAAGTTTGCGCCTGGATCGTCTGCTGATCTGCCACGGAATCGAGACCCCAGTGCTTTACATGTCCAACCACGCCCACAATCTCGGGCGCGGTGTTCAGAATAGCGATATGTATTCGCTTGCCGACGGGATCCTCACCGGGGAAATATTTCTGGGCGAAGTCTTCATCGACGACAACGACCGGCGAAGAATGCTCGTTATCATTCGAAGTGAAAAATCGGCCGCGGTCTAGCCGAATTCCCATCGCGTCCAGATATTCAGATCCGACCAAATAAAACAAGGTTTGGTCCATCTCAGCTTGGTTAGCGGGTTTGGGCTTGCCATCGGGCCAGAACGGCATCTCGTCATCGCCGGTCATGGGAAGTGCTCCGCCAGTGCACGACACAGCTCGAACACCAGGCACTTCTCGCAATTTTTCTTCCAGTTCGCGGAGAGCCGACCGGATCGTCGATGCATTGGCACCCAAAGCCGGCGAAAGTGAAACGTCAAATACCAAAATGTTATGTGGATTGAAACCCGGGTTTACGGTCCAGAGCGCGGCGAGACTGCGAATCATCAGACCTGCGCCGGTTAGAAGCACGAGCGCCATGGCCATCTCGACTACCACAAACACTCCCAGCGCGCGATGTTTCGCACCGCTGGCCCCGCGTCCACTTTCTTTCAAGGTATCCTGCAGATTGGGCCGAGAGGTTTTGAGTGCCGGCGCCAATCCAAAAACGACGCCAGCCAAAACGGACAGCGCCAGCGTGAACATCAGAACGTGCACGTCTAGCCGCACTTCTTCCGCTCGGGGCAATGTATTTGGCAGCACGCGAATCGCCGCCTGGGTTCCCCACGCAGCCAAACAAGCGCCGATTCCGCCACCGGCCAGAGCGATCAGAATACTTTCAGTGAGCAACTGCCGGATCACGCGTCCCTGGCTCGCACCAAGCGCGGCGCGAATGGCAAATTCGCGCGCCCGGCCAGTCGAGCGCGCCAGTTGAAGATTTGCAACATTCACGCAAGCAATCAACAACACAAATCCGACAGCTCCCAGCAGCACCCACAGGAACAGTTGAACGTCACGGACCATGTCTTGTTTCAGAGGCAGGATCGTCACGCCTGCGTTCTTATCTTCATTGGGGTAAGCCGCGGCGAGGTTTCGCGCGATTTGATTCATCTCCGCTCGTGCCGCTGCCAGTGAGACTCCAGGTTTCAACCGGCCGATCGCATCCATCCCGTCATGAACGCCGCGGTCTTGAAATAAAGGATCACGAAACTGTCCCAGAGGTATAAAGACGTCTTTAGCGGTATCAAAATTGTTAGCCTGAAGATGGAAGCTCGCCGGCATCACGCCGATCACGGTGTAATCATTGCCGTTCATGGTCATGCGCTTGCCGACAATGTCCGGCGCAGAACCGAATTTGCGCTGCCACAAACCGTAGCTGATCAGGGTGACCGGCGCGGCGCCACGCCGATCATCGTCCGGGCCAAATAAGTGACCGAGAGAAGGCTGTACACCTAAGATCGGAAAAAAATCAGCAGAAACCATACCGACTCGAACGCGCTCTGTCTCTCCGCTTCCCGTAACGATGAAGTTGTCGCTTCGATACCCCGCGATTTCCGCAAAAGTGGAATTGCTGCGCTGCCAATCTTTAAGATTTGGGTAGGAGATAGACGATTTTTCAAATGCCGGGCTGTTTTCGTAGAGCATCACGAGCTGGTCCGGCTGCGGAAAGGGTAGCGGATTTAGGATCACGCCGTTTACCACCGAAAACAGAGCCGTGTTCGCACCGATGCCCAAAGCCAGCGTCAGCACGGCGATCAGCGTGTAGCCGGGATTTTTCACCAGCATGCGAATCCCGTAGCGAACGTCTTGCAGCAAAGTTCCCATTTTTTCTCCTTCTACTCGTAACGCAGCGCGACCATGGGATCCACACGCATCGCTCTTCGCGCCGGAATGTAACAAGCGACTGTAGCCACTCCGAGCATCAGCAAGGTGGAAGCGACCAACGTCAGCGGGTCCGTGGGAGTAACTCCGAAGAGCAAAGTGGCAATCAAACGCGTCATGGCCAGAGAAACGAAAATTCCAGCGGCGATTCCCATCACGGCCCTTAAAACTCCCTGATGAACGACCAGCCATCCAACGTCCGCAGGAAGCGCTCCGAGCGCCATGCGAATGCCCATCTCACGCGTACGCAGCGAAACGGCATAAGACACCACGCCGTAGATACCCAAAATGCAAAGAGTCATGGCCACCGCGGCAAAGACGCCAAGAAGCATCAGCGTAAATCGCCGCGTTTCCCCGGACGTGCCGACTAAATCAGAAAGCCACGCGATGTGCGATACCGGTTGGTCTTTGTCGATTGCCCAAACCGCTTCGCGCACCGCAGAAGCCAGCGCTGCGGATGGCTTGGCCGTGCGTATAGCGAGGCTCATGGTCGAATCCGTGTACGGCCACTGCCCATGCGGAACATAAACCTGCATGTTCGCCGGAACATCCAGCTTGTCGTGATGAATGTCGCCTACGACGCCGATGATGGTCCACCACGGGTGATCCATGCCTCCCAGTTTCACGCGCTTGCCAATCGGATCATCGTGCGGCCAAAACATTTTTGCGGCCGTCTCGTTGATCAAAACCACTTGAGCAGCGCCATTGGTGTCCGCCGCGGAAAAAGCACGCCCTCGCAGCAAAGGAATCCGCATAACTTTCAGGTAGTCCGGCGAAATCGCATATCTTTCCGCGCTGGGATCTTTCTCGGGATTGTCTTGAATCTTTCCTTCCGCGTGGAATCCGTACATGTCGCGGTTTCCAGTTAAGGGGACTTCGCTGGTCATCCCCACCGATTGCACGCCGGGCAGCGCGCTAACGCACCCGATTAAATCGTTGTAGAACCGGCGAATATTGGCGTCGTCCTTATAATGAGCACCTGAAACAGAAATTTGCATGGTCAGCACGTTTTGGGGATCGAACCCCGGATTAACGCCTAGCAAGCGTTCCAGGCTGCGAAGGAGCAGCCCGG
This sequence comes from uncultured Acidobacteriota bacterium, assembly GCA_963714785.1. Lineage (GTDB taxonomy): Bacteria > Acidobacteriota > Terriglobia > Acidiferrales > UBA7541 > Palsa-295. Next base: position 306,997 of record CAVQQE010000005.1, on the reverse strand, counting down.
TGCCAACCAGCAGTGTGAGCGTGAGAGCGACCTCCGCAATAACCAGAACTTCGCGAAGTCGGCTACCGGCAGCCCCGGAAGTGTTTCTTCCAGTTTCCGTGAGATTTTTCTGTAAATCCTCGTGCGACAGTCGTAGCGCTGGAGCCATCCCGGCAACCAAAGCGGTCGCGAGCGCCACGGTTAGGGTAAAGAGAAACACCGGAACATCCGGCCTGACCTCCGCAAGCCGCGGCACGGTTCCCGGCGCAACAGCCGAGAGCAGGCCAGGCGTCCACATCGCTATCAGGAATCCCGGGGCCGCGCCGCCCAAAGCCAAAAGTAAACTTTCCGTGAGAAGTTGGCGCACGATTCGCGATCGCGCGGCGCCCAAAGCTTCGCGTATGGCAATCTCTCGACGGCGGTGTGAAGCGCGAGCGAGCAGCAAGTTGACAAGATTGGCGCACGCAATTAGCAACACAAGCCCCACAGCGCCCATCAAGACGAGCAGTGCCGTGCGCACAGGCCCAACGATTTGCTCCACCAGCGGATTGATCATCACGCCTGCAGCTGAATAATCTGTAGGATGTTCCGTCCACAAATTCTGCGAGATCGTATCCATCTCTGCGCTCGCTTGCGAAATCGAAACATCTGGGCGTAAGCGGCCGATCGCGACCAAGTGGTGGCACGTGCGACAAGCCCATGGCAACGAAGCGTCGTAGCCAAGCACGCGATATAATTCGGCGTCGATATTTCGCAATCCCTGCGACACGATAGGCTGAAAATCGCGCGGTAACACTCCCACCACTGCGTAACTTGTTCCATTCAGTGTGATCGATTTCCCGATGATGCCCGGGTCCGCGCTGAAACGGCGTCGCCAGAGGCCATCCGTTAGAATCACTTCGTTGCTCGTGGAAGGCGTGTCTTCTTCCGCCAGGAAGTCGCGTCCCAGCGCCGGGCGAACTCCCAGCGTTCGAAAGAAATTCGCAGAAACGCGCAAGGCGGGAAGCTGTTCTGGCCGGCCTGAGCCAGTGAGCGTGCCGGTCCAGTAAGACGCGAGAGTGAGCTCATCGAAACTGCGGCTGCGCGCGCGCCAGTCCACATAGGTGGCAAACGACGTGTTGGTTTGAAGTCCGTCGTCCCCTTTTTCCCATACCACAACAAGGCGGTCGGAATGAGGATAAGGCAGCGGGCGAAGCAGAACCGCATGAACGATGCTGAAAATCGCGCTATTTGCGCCGATCCCCAGCGCCAGTGTCAGTATGGCAATTGCTGCGAAACTCGGATTTTTCGACAACATCCGGAGTCCGTAGCGAATATCTTGCAGGAAAGTTCCCATGCGCCCCTTCCTTTAGTTCCTTAGTATCACTCGTAACGCAGCGCGACCATGGGATCCACGCGCATCGCTCTTCGCGCCGGAATGTAACAAGCCAGCAGCACCACGGCGAAAAGCATGGCGACCACAGCAGCGAACGACAGCGGATCCGTGGAACTAACGCCGAAAAGAAGACTCGAGAGAAATCGCGTCAATCCGAGTGCCGCAACCAAGCCGACTGCTACTCCAAATAGCGCGAGCCTCATTCCTTGGCTTACCACTAAACGCATCATGTCGCCGGGTTGCGCGCCCAATGCCATGCGTATGCCAATCTCATGCGTGCGCTGCGCCACGGTGTAGGAAATCACGCCGTATAGGCCAACGGCGGTTAAAACCATCGCGAGCGCTGCAAAAATTGCCAGAAGGAAGGTATTGAAGCGCGGTACGGCGATCGTGCCGTCCAAGTACCGCTCCACTGTCTTGGGAGAGTACGTCGGCAAATCTTTATCGAGCGATTGCACCACGGACGCAATCGGTTTCGCCAAGCCTTCGGGATCTTTCGACGAGCGCACCACGATGGTTAGGGAGCCAAATTGAAGTTGTCCGTAGGGAATGTAGGATTCCGGACTGAACTCAGTAGTCAGATCCTCAAACTTCACGTTTCCCACTACGCCGATGATTTCTCGCATGGGCGGCTCTCCGGCATTGGCGATGCCGGCCAGTATGTGTTTGCCAATCGGGTTTTCGCCCGGGAAGAATTGTTGCGCGAAAGCCTGATTCACAATCAAAACCTTCGTCGCACTGGCATCATCGCGCTCTGTGAATTCTCTCCCTCGCAACAAAGGGATTCGCATGGTGCCGAAGTAATTGGGTGTGACCACACGAATGGAAGTATGCGACTCGTCACTCTTTGCTACCGGCCGTCCTTCAATCTGAAAGCTTGTGCGGATTTCGTCTCCGCTCATGGGCAACGGAAACACCGCGGCGGCCGACTGCACGCCCGGTATCGCTTCTAATTGGGGAATCAGCTCGCGGAAAAATTCGGCTTTCTTCGGATCGGAATATTTTGCGTCCGGAAGATCGAGGCTTGCGGTCATTACGTTGTGCGGGTCGAATCCTGGATTCACATCTTGCAGCCGAATCAGGCTGCGAATCAGCAGTCCCGCGCTGACCAGCAAAATTAGAGCCAGAGCCATTTCCACAATCACCAGCGAACTGCGGAGCCCGTGACGGCTCCGTCCCGCGGTCGTGCTTAACGAGCCTTCCTTCAGCGCTTCCACGATGTTGGAATGCGTGGATTGCAGCGCGGGCGCCAGACCGAACAAAATTCCAGTCAGCAGCGACAGGCCCGCTGTGAACGCGAGCGCCCAGCCGTCGATATGAATTTCGTCAACGCGTGGAAGATTCTCCGGACTCAAGCGCACCAGAACTTCGCTGCCCCAAATCGAGAATGCTGCTCCAAAAATACCCGCCACAATTGCGAGCAACAAGCTTTCCGTGAGCAACTGCCGTACCACGCGAATCCGTCCGGCGCCCATCGCTGTACGAATGGCGATCTCGCGTCCACGCGTAGTGGCGCGTGCCAGCAAAAGGTTCGCCACGTTCACGCAGGCGATCAGCAATACCAATCCGACTGCGATCATCATCACCAGCAAAGCTGGACGGATGGAACCAGTCAAACGCTCTTGTTCCGAGCTGAGGTGCACGGACATATATTTGTTGGTGTCGGGATATTGCTTGCTCAGCGAACTTGCAATCACGTCCATGGCTGCTTGCGCTTGCGCCAGTGTGACGCCGGGTCTTAATCTCGCGATGCAGGTCAGGAAATGCGCGCCGCGATGCTGAACCATGGGCGGGGAGTTGTCAGTAGTCTCATTCAGCGGCGAAAGCGTTGACCAAATTGCTGCCGGCTCGCGCTGCAGCGGGTAGCGGAAACTCGCCGGCATCACGCCGACCACGGTGTATCCGCTGTTATCGAGCGTAATCGTGCGGCCGACAATTCTGGGATCGCCGCCAAATTGTTGCTTCCACAGACGGTCGCTAATGACGACGACGTGATGATTCGGTTCGTCCTCGCCCGGCTGAAAGGTACGTCCCAGCTCAGGCGAAACACCCAGCAAATCGAATGTGTCGGACGAAACGCTGGCGCCTTCCAAATGGGCCGGATTTACCTGACCCGTCAGCGTAAAGGTGGCTCCCGTGTAGGCAGCCATTTTCTCGAAGACCTGATTCTGCGAGCGCCAATCCATAAAATCGGGATACGAAGTGGAACCATTCGAAGAGTGCATGCGCGAATTGGCGGTCGCAACGCTTAGGAGGCGGCCGGAATCGCGGAACGGCAGCGGACGAAGCAGTTCCGCGTTCACCACCGAGAAAATCGCAGTGTTCGCGCCAATCCCGAGAGCCAGCGTTAGCACCGCAATAAATGCGAAGCCGGGATTTTTCGCCAGCATCCGGATTCCGTAACGCATGTCTTGCATCAGCGTTCCCATTTCTCCTCCTGGTTACACGTACCGCAGCGCAATCATGGGATCCACGCGCATCGCCCGCCGCGCCGGCAGAAATCCAGCTAACGCGGCTACCGCTGCCAGCGCCATCGTGGAAACTACAATCGCCACAGGGTCCACAAGGCCCAAGCCAAACAACATGCTTTTCAGCAAATGTGTACCTGCGAATGCCACGGGCAATCCCACCGCCACTCCAATCAGGACCAGCAACAATGTCTCGCGTAAAACCAGCCAGAGGACTCCGCCCCGCTGCGCGCCCAGCGCCATGCGAATTCCGATGTCTCGCGTGCGCCGCGCCACGGTGTAAGTCATGATGCCGTAAAGCCCGATGCTGGCTAGCAGCATGGCCAGAAAACCAAACACGCCGGCCAATCGGGCGATGAACCGGTCGGTATGCAGCGAATCGTCCACCAGGCCTGGCATCGTTTTTATTTCAATGGGCTGAATCGCGGAGTTTGTCTCCTGCACGATTTTGCGCAACGAAGCGCTCACGCTTGCGGGGTCCGCCTGTGTGCGGATTTCAAAGAAAGCATAGGAATGTTCCCACATGGGATTGAAGTACGGCGCGTAAATGCGCGTGGGAGTTTTCTCTCGCAAGCTGTTGTATTTTGCATCGGCGGCGACGCCCACAATTTCTATTTCCTGCGGATTTCCGGGATAGACGTCGAGTACTTTTTTGCCGATCGGATTCGTGTTTCCAAAAAAGTGCCGGGCGAATTCTTGATTAATGACCGCGGCCCGCGGGCCGTTGCCACTGTCTTGCGGCCCAATCTCCCGGCCGATCAGAATCGGAATCCCGACAGTGGAAAAATATTGCGGACCGACATGGTCCACGCGGCTGTCCGGACTTTCGCCAGACTTTGGCGCGTAGCCCTCTACCCGGATTGGGTCGCCCGACTCTGAATGACTGAACAGTCCATTGCTGGAAAGCGTTGTCGCGCGCACGCCGGGGACATTAGAAAATTTGTCCAGCAATTCCTGCTGAAAACGAAGATTGGCAGGACCTTGGTAACCGCCTGAGGCGCCGTCCACTTGAAACAAGATCAGGTTCTCCGGCTGGTAACCCAGGTTCACCTCGCTCAGCTTTGAGAGGCTGTGAACGAACAGCCCGGCAGCCACCAAGAGGATCAGCGAGATCGCCACCTGTGCAATTACGAGCACTTTGCCGGCAGACAGACGACGGTTACCGGCTTCGCCAGTCGTTCCGCCCGCGCTCGATTTCAGAAAGTGTGACAGATCGACACCAGTCACTCGCAACGCCGGAATCAACCCAAACAATATTGCGCTCAGAACAGTTACCGCCAATGTGAAAGCCAGCACGCGCGCGTCAGGCCGCAAGTCAATTTGGATACCCTCATGCTGCGCAGATACTCGCGAAACCATCCGCACCAGCAGCGTATCGCACCATTGAGCTAGCAGAATTCCGGCAGCCGCTCCGGCAAACGCGAGTAAAAAACCTTCAGACAAGAGCTGCCGTATCAAGCGACGTCGGCCGGCTCCGATTGCAAGACGCACCGCAAATTCTTTTTGCCTAGCCGCGCCTCGCGCGAGCAGCAGGTTGGCAACGTTGGCGCAAGCGATGAGCAGCACGAACCCAACTAAAGCCATCAGGACCTTAAGCGGTTGCCCATACGCTTCCTGAAGCGTGGAAGGGCCGCGCGCTCCACCTTGAAGGTTGATACGCTGAGACAAAAATTCTTTGCGCTCTTCCGCATTCGCCGTTGAACCTATATTGGATTCAATCATCCGCTGGAAGACCACGTTGATGCTTGCCTTGGCTTGTTCCAGCGAAATACCCGGTTTTAAGCGCGCGATCACTTGCAGCCAAATGTGTTTATTTACCTCACCCGACGATGGGCTCAAAAGATCGCGCCCTGGATAGATCGCGTCTTGCATCGTGATGGGTATCCAAACGTCCGCAGCTTCTCCGGTGGTTTCGCCGAAGAATCCTGATGGAGCTACTCCGATGATTTCAAAGGATGTCTGGTGAATCTGGACGGTCTTCCCGAGGATCGCAGGATCGAAATTGAAGCGCTGCTTCCAGAAAGCGAAACTCGCCACCGCAAAGGGCGCGCCACCGCGAACTTGGTCCATTTCCGGAGTAAACAAACGGCCCATAGCAGGCTTCACTTGTAACGTGGAAAAATAATCACCGCTGGCTAGCCGGACACGAACCGTTTCTTCCGCGCTCGCCGCACCGCTCGCGGAACCACCGATCGTTGCGGGCCTCTTAGCAAGTTCACTATCGGAAGCAAAAATTGAAGAAAATACTTCGTTGTGGTCGCGCAGATACTGAAACTCCGAATAGGCTAGCAGCGAGCGGTCTCCCCCTTCACTGCCGAAGGAGGATCCGTGTGAATCCGGATCCGTCAGCAGCACCAACTGTTCGGGATGTGCGACGGGGAGGGTTCGCAGCAGAACGGAATCAAGCACACTAAATATCGCAGTATTGGCGCCGATGCCGAGCGCCAGCGTGAGCACTGCGATAGTCGTGAATCCTGGATTCTTCATCAGCATCCGGATGCCGTAGCGAATGTCTTGCAGTAGCGTTCCCATTTTTCTCCTCGTTACTCGTACCGCAGCGCAATCATGGGATCCACGCGCATCGCCCGCCGCGCCGGCAAATATCCCGCTAGAGCTGTAACTGCCAACACCACTACGGTAGCTGCGGCAAGTATCAAAGGATCGCTAGGCCTCAAGCCGAATAGCAGACTCGAGATTAAGCGAGAGCTCACGAGAGCCAAAGGAACGCCGATTACAAGACCAATCGCTACCAGCGCAATAACTTCCTTCATGATCACGCCCAGCACATCCGATTGGCCGGCGCCCAAAGCCATGCGAATTCCGATTTCGTTCGTGCGTCGATTCACAGAGAACGACATCAGTCCGTAAATTCCGATACATGCCAGAAAAACCGCGAGGAGCCCAAAGAAACCGGAAAGCTGCGCGACCATTTGGCGGGAACGGAAAGAATCGTCAACCCTTTTTGCTAAAGTTTGAACATCCTCAGTTGGAACGTTTGGACTGATTTCGGCAATCGATTGTCGAATGGCAGGAATTACGGCTCGTGGATCGCCCACAAATCGCACTTGAAAGTTGTTGGGGTAAAGCCCGATGCCCCAATCCGGAACGTACTGCGTGTGAGGATAGTACGCGATGGCCCGAGGTCCTTCATCCAGGCTGAAGTACTTGGAATCGGCAACCACGCCAACTACTTCAACATCATTGCTGTGCGCTTTGCTGTCCATACCGAATCTTTTTCCGAGCGCCGAACTTCCGGGAAAAAACCGCCGCGCCATGGTTTGGTTGATTACCGCCGCCTTGGGCGATGCCGGCGCATCTTGCGGCCCAAGGTTTCGGCCATCAAGGATCGGCAAACCCATCACCGCGAAATAACCGGGGCCCACGGCGTTGAACCACACCGTCCGGACGCATCTGCAGGACCGAAGAAGACAAGGGCACTCGGATCTTGTACCGGCAACATCTTCAGCAGCAGGGCGTTTACAACGCTGAAAATCGCGGCGTTCGCTCCAATACCGAGCGCCAGTGAAAGCACTGCCACGGCGGTGACGCCGGGACTCCTCACCATGAAGCGGAGACCGTAGCGAATGTCTTGTAGCAAAGCCCCCATGTTCGCCTCCGGAAGTTCCGTTTAAGTCAGCGGCGCTTGATTCGCGTGGTCATTTTCCGTCTTAAGACTTTTTTAAGCACACCCGTACGGCGGCAGCCGAATGCTTTTCTCGCCTGCGGCATTCAAAAGAGTTTTCGGTTTTTGCAAAACCGGTTAAACGGACGCGGTGTGCGTGCCGACAGTTTCCTCGACGATGCGGCCGTCGAAAAGATGGATGGTGCGGTCCGCCACACTGGCGTAACGCGGATCGTGTGTGACCATGCAGATCGTCGCGCCCTCGCGGTGCAGTTGCCGCAGCAAATCTACCACCGCTTCGCTGTTCTTCGAGTCCAAGTTTCCAGTCGGCTCGTCCGCCAGCAGGATCGAAGGTGAACCGACCAGCGCTCGCGCTACGGCCACGCGCTGCTGTTGGCCGCCGGAAAGCTGGGAAGGATAGTGCTTCATGCGATGAGCCATTCCCACGCGCTCGAGCACTTCTTGAACGCGCTTCTTGCGCTCTGCCGAAGCCATGCTGCGATAGGTGAGCGGCAACTCGACGTTTTCGAAAACTGTGAGATCGCCGATCAAATTAAACGCTTGGAAGATGAATCCGATTTCACGATTGCGAATACGCGTGCGGTCGGAAAGCGAAAGGTTCGCCACCGGCTGCGTATTGATCCAGTAATTGCCATCCGTCGGCGAATCGAGCAAGCCGAGGATAGAGAGCAGCGTGGATTTGCCGCATCCCGACGGGCCGGCGATGGAAAGGAATTCGCCGTTCTTGATGTCCAAATGCACGCCGCCGAGCGCGTGCGTCTCCACTTCATCGGTGTAAAAAACTTTCGTCACGCCTTCCAGACGAATCATTGATTTCGGCGCTGTATCCATGTTGGCTCCTTCAGCTTTTGCTAACGAATCTCTTACCCAAGTTAGTTACGTTCCCAGGGCCTGAAAATGTTCCGCTCATTATTTCAATTGTACGCGGTCGTAATTGTCCCAGGCTGACATGTCGGACAAAATCACTTTGTCGCCGATTTGCAGGCCTTTCACGATTTCCACTGTGTTCACCGACGTACGGCCCAGTTGCACCTGCGCGCGGACGGCTGCTCCACCGTCATCGACGACTTTGAACAACCCTACAGTGCTGTTCGCTTCGCCATGCACCGGACGGCCAACGTACAACACGTCGGCCAACCGCTCGAGCTCGATGGTGCCTTCGACGCTCAGGTCCGGCCGCGCGCCTTGCGGTAACTCGCCATCCAGCGCGACGTCCACCGTAACTGTTCCGTTTACTACGGCGGGGTCGATGCGCATCACATGTCCGGCGATTATGCCGTTGTGCGTGTCGACGGATGCCTTTTGCCCGATGGTAATGTCTTTCGCCTGAGTCTCGGCAATTTTTAGTTGCGCTTTCAAATGCGTAGGTTGAGCGACTCGCGCCAGCACGGTTCCCTGGGTTACTTTCTGCCCGACTTCCACATCCAGCTCTTGCAGCACGCCATCAATACCTGGTCGGATTTTCAGTTGGTCCAACTGCGATTTTTTCAAATTATACATCGCGCGTTTTTCATCCACCGTGGCTTGTTGCACGGCGATCTGTGACGCAATCGAATTGGAGAACGTCTCCACTTCCTTCTGCGCCAGTTCGTCCTGCTTGGCTAGTTCATCGGCCACTACTTGCGATTTCTTGTAAATCAAATCCGATACCAGGCCATTCGCGGCAAGCTGCTGATTGGTGTCCTTGTCCAGCACCGCGGTGTGATACGCAGAACTAATCGAAGCGGCTTGTGTGCGCTTGTCCATCAACTGATTTTGCAGCAGCGCTTTGGTCTGCTCCAGATTTGCTTCGGCGCCCTTCATTTGATATTCGGCGTCGAGCGCGGTTTGCTGGAGTTCAGGATTGCTCATTTCTAAAATAACAGTGTCGGCTTTCAGCGGAGTGCCGGGCAGCAAATTGCGCTGCACCACCTGGCCGTCGGTGGCGGCGGGGATCAGGCGAATTGTTTCGGGAACCAGGGTACCCAGGCCGCGTACCTCGCGGAGCATGGGGCCGCGCTTCACGGTGTCAGTCCAGACCGTGGCGCTGTCCACCGTAGGCGCAGCAGGCTTGAGCTTGGAGAGCGCGTAGGTTACCAGCGGAATTAGAACCACGGCCGCGGCGATATAAATCGTCCGGCGTATCTTTTTCTTCCGTTTAGCTTCGGGGCGAGCTATGTCCACAGATACCAACCTCGACTATATACATCGCAAATTGAATTCCGGTGCGATAGCAATCGTAAGTGCTGTATAGTCTTTTAGTTACGGTGAAATTACGAGTCTGAAAGAAGCCGTTTTGCCCGCTCATGGGAATCCTCCATCCCGCTAGCGAACACTCCAGCAAGGCTAAGACCGCCAAATCCGTCTAGTACTAAATCTCGCTTCGACTAGTTAGAAGCGGACTCGACGCTGGCGCGGATTTCCTGCCAGCGCTTGGGACGCTTCTTGGCGTCCAGAACTTTCTTGCGTAGGCGTATGGATTTCGGCGTGACTTCGACGAATTCGTCATCGGAGATGAATTCGATGGCTTTTTCGAGGGTCAATTCGCGAGGCGGAACCAGGCGTATGGCTTCATCGGCGCTGGACGAGCGCATGTTGGTTTGCTTCTTTTCTTTGGTGATGTTGACGTTCATGTCGTCTTCGCGCGCGTTTTCGCCGACGATCATTCCTTCGTACACTTCCAGGCCCGGGCCTACAAACATTTCGCCGCGTTCCTGAATGCCCCATACGGCGTAGGCGGTGGAAACTCCGGCGCGATCGCTCACGAGAGCGCCGGTCAGGCGCGAAGCCATGTCTCCGGCATATTCGGTCCAGCCTTCCAGCATGGAGTGAATCAGCGAGGTGCCCCGAGTGTCGGTGAGCAGTTGCCCGCGAAGACCGATCAGCCCACGCGAGGGGATGCGAAATTCCATACGGACGCGACCGGAATGATGGTTGACCATTTTGGCCAGCTCACCGCGTCGGTGCCCTAGAGTTTCCATCACGATGCCGATAAAAGACTCTGGACAATCCACGATCAGGACTTCCAAAGGCTCGAGGCGCTTGCCATTTTCGGTCTTCACCACGATTTCAGGTTTGCCTACCATTAGTTCGTAGCCTTCGCGGCGCATGGTTTCGATCAGGATGGCGAGTTGAAGCTCGCCGCGAGCGAGGACGCGGAAAGAATCGGTGGCGCCCATGTCTTCGATGCGAAGGGAAACGTTGGTGAGCAATTCACGGTCGAGGCGCGCGCGCAGATCGCGCGAAGTAACGTATTGTCCTTCGCGGCCGGCGAATGGCGAGGTGTTCACGGTGAAAACCATGGTGAGCGTCGGCTCGTCGATTAGCAGCGGCTCAAGCGGCGCGGGATTTAAGAGATCGGTGATGCTTTCGCCGATCTGAATTCCCTCCACGCCTGCGATGGCTACGATATCGCCCGCAGAAACTTCTTCAGCTTCGTCGCGTTCGAGGCCACGGAACGTAAATAATTTTGTGATCTTGGTGGCCTGGATAACGCCAGAAAGTTTTGCGATACCGACTTCGGTGCCGCGTTTCAGAGTGCCCTGAAAAACGCGGGCGATAGCGAGTCGTCCAAGATATTCGCTGTAATCAAGATTGGTGACCTGGATTTGCAGGACGGCTTCGGGATCGCCCGAAGGCGGCGGAATGGAAGCCACGATCGTTTCAAAGAGCGGCTGAAGATTTGTGGATGCATCGCCGACCGCGCGATGCGCCACGCCCGTACGGGCGTTAGTGTAAAGCACCGGAAAATCGAGCTGGTCTTCGGTGGCGTCGAGATCAATAAAGAGATCGTAAATTTCGTCGAGGACGGCAGCGGGGCGCGCGTCGGCGCGATCAATTTTATTCAACACAATGATGGGAGGCAGTTTCGCGGCCAGCGCTTTTTGCAAAACGTAACGCGTTTGCGGAAGTGGGCCTTCGCTGGCGTCAACCAGCAGGAGAACGCCGTCCACCATGCGGAGGGCGCGCTCGACTTCGCCGCCGAAGTCGCTGTGGCCGGGCGTGTCAACAATATTGATTTTTGTGTCGTGATAGGTGACCGCGGTATTTTTCGCCAGGATGGTGATGCCGCGCTCGCGTTCCAGGTCGTTGGAGTCCATGACGCGCTCGATCAGATGGGCATGCTGGCTGAAGATTCCGCTTTGGCGCAGCATGGCGTCGACGAGGGTGGTCTTACCGTGGTCGACGTGCGCGATGATGGCGATGTTACGAATATTCTTTGTCATTTTTGTGCCGATTTGGTTAGACGGACAGAACGGCAATCGCGATCTTGCAACCCGATAAAATTGCGGGGAGATAGAAGCAACGAATGCTAGTTCATTTTAGCACGCGGCGGGGAAATTCGGGACGGTTTTCCGAGGCGGAATCGGCACAATTTTGAGAGACGTCTAGGTGCGGTTGTGGCCCCGGTAGAATTTTCCCGTTGATTGTTTCTAGGACTTAGGTCGCTTTCTATATTTTGGCCAGAACCGGGTAGGAATGCACTTGGCGGACACAAATCCTTCGCCCAGGACGCTCTGGGCAAAGCAGGTGGAAATGGTGATTCTTGGCGATTAGTTCAGGGCGTTTTCGGAGTTAAATTTCGAGAAGGAGAAGCGGGGTCGGGGCGCCCGCTTAAAGGCTATCTGGCGAAATTCCTAATCGCTGTTCTGGCCCGGTTAGAATTCCTTCCGGTGATTGTTTTCTAGGAGTTAGGTCAAATTCTGTTTGTGGTGCTGTGCCGGTTAGAAGTGGTCTAGAGCACTTGTGAATTTGTACTGAAATTTCGGATCACTTTGATACGAGGACCGGTCGCAGTCCTTCGACTCAACCATCGTTACGAACCGTTGAGAAGGCAGACCGCCGTATAATGGGGTATGCGGATTCTTATGTTTACGGGCAAGGGCGGCGTGGGGAAGACGAGTTTGGCGGCGGCTACCGGGATGAAGCTGGCTGAGCTGGGGCATCGCACGTTGATTATGAGCATTGATCCGGCGCACAGTCTGGCGGATTGCTTTGACCTGGATAACGACCTGTTTCGGGGGCAGACTTCGGACCCCTTGGCGGTGAGCGAGCAGCTTTCGATTTTCGAATTGAATATTCAGAAAGAGATCAAGCGGCACTGGCAGGAGATCTCGTCCTACGTGAGCGCGGTGTTGCGCACTACAGGAATCAGCGGGGTAGAGGCGGAGGAACTGGCGATTCTTCCGGGCATGGAAGAACTAAGCGCGATGATGTACATCAACCAGTACCGGCGCGAAAACCGGTATGACGTAATCGTGCTGGATGCGGCGCCCACCGCGGAATCGCTGCGGTTCATCAGCATGCCCACAACGCTGGACTGGTATATGAAGCACATTTTCCCATTTCAGCGCAATTTGCTGAAGGCGGTGAGGCCCATCGCAAATCGCGTGGCACCTTTTGAACTTCCCACGGACAGCTATTTTATAAATATCCGCGAGCTATTCGAGAAATTGGATGGCATCGACGAAATCATGGGAGATCCGCAGATCACCAGCGTGCGGCTAGTGACCAACCCGGAGAAGATGGTGCTGCGCGAGACGCAGCGCGCATTCGTTTACTTCTCGCTGCACGGCCTGACAGTGGACTCCATCATTGTGAATCGAGTGCTGCCGGCGGAAGTGCGGGATGTATGGTTCAACGATTGGCATATGTCGCAGGAGAACGTCCTGCGCGAAATTGAAGAATACTTTGCGCCGGTGCCGGTGAAGCGGGTTCCATTGTTTTCGCACGAAGTTTTAGGAGCGCATCGGCTACGGGAACTTGCCGCCTTGCTGTATCCTGGAAGCGAAGACCCGTCGGCCGTGACGCGGACGGAAAAACCTTATAGCTTCGAGAAGCAAAACGGTACTTACGAAATTCGGGTGCTTCTGCCGTTTGCCACGAAAGGTGAGATTGGTTTATTTAAGAAGGGCGATGAACTGGTAGTGGAGATTGGAACGCTGCGCCGCCACATCGGGCTGCCAAGGTCGATGGCGTCGCTATCGCCGTCACGCGCAAAGCTGGAGAAAGGGCTTCTTACAGTAGAAATGCGGGAGGCACAATGATGGAACAGCAACAGAGCAATCAGCAACAAGCAAACCAAAGCACCGCAAGTGCGAGCGCTGGTCACGAACGGTGCCCCTGCTACGAAGTGATGGACTTCATTCGGACGCGGCTGGGCATTTCACCGGCCGTGCGCCAACACTTATCAAACTCGCGCGTGGAGTTCCTGAAGGCCATACGGGAAGTGATCGACGAGAAAATCGAGCACCTTTCGAAAGCGGCCCAGCAGGGGACCAGGATTCCAGTCGAGTAGGATTGCGGCAGAGTAGGATTGGAGTAGGGTTGAGAATCAGTGGTGTGCGAAACGCTGGCCGAACGCCTGGATCGATAGCGTTGGGGCCTCCGCGGAAGGTTTACTTTCGCCTGCACTCTTTCGTTAGAAATCAGCGGACGCCTTTAATAAGCGCGTTGATTCCGGGAAGTAAAGTAAGAACGAGTATTGCGAACGTTAGAACGACGCCACACAAGACCAAAATTGAAATAAAAATTCTCTTTGTTTTTAATTCCATGGTTTACTCCCCCTCATCGACGTACCGCTAGCAATCGAACGCTAATGTCATTGTCATCTTATCCTTCCATTTCTAAACTGGGCGATCCGGGTAGATTGTGTTTGGGAAGCGGAGATGAATCAGGAAGGCGCAGAGAAACAGGACGAGGAAGGCGAAGATGCTACCTTCGGGGCCGGCGGAGCCTCCAGTTAACCAATGGGGGCCGTGAGACGAGGTGTTGAGGAAATGGCCCACACCGATTAGACCGCTGTCGGGCGTGCCGTAGAAAAAAGTTTCGGCCCAATCCCAGGCCGCGTGATAGCCAAGAGCGAACCACAGAGTGCCGGTGCGGCGGATCATCAGGCAGAAAAGCAAACCGGTTACGACGACCTGCAAGATTCCGAGGAAGTTTTCTCCGGGATTGCCGAGATGAGCAACCCCGAATATGACGGAAGTAAACAGCGCAGCGGGCCAGAAACGTAACCGTCTGGCGAAAGTGAAAAGCCAGTAGCCGCGAAAGGCCATTTCTTCGCTTATAGAAACGGCCAAGAAAACGGCCGCCCACCCCAAAGCATAGCGGAAGAGTGCGCCACCGGTAAGAGCGATGGAATCAATTTGAAAATGGGCGGACAGGCGGAGGCATAGCACAATGGCAGAGAGCATGGCAAATCCCCAGAGGCCTCCTTCCCAGAATCTTTTTCCAAACATTTGGGAGAGAGGAAGACCGTAATCATCGAGAGGGCGTTGTTCCATGCGGGATACGATCCAAGTGGTCAGGACGACAAAAAAGCCATGGTAGCTTTCACGGGCAATTCGGTTTTCACACTGAAGACGTCGTCATGCGGCTTGAATACCAGGTGGAAGGCACCGATACATAACCCTGGGACAACGATGCCAATTGCGGCCCAAAGCAGCAGGCGATTGCGCTGGGCGCCTCCCCAAGGGCGAGGCTCGGAGGAAGGGTCCAACAATTGGTTAGGCATATGCGAATGCAAGGATACACCTTCGAGCGCATAGCTTGCGCCGGCTATGCAACGAAAGCTCGACGTGGACAGCAACGCGAGGAATGTTGCTTTAAAACCCGATCATTTCGCGTTGGTGATCAGGTGCACTTCCTTCATTTCCTTGATGTCCTGGATGGCGATGGCGTGCGTTCCTTCTCTTTCGAAAACCGGGCCGGTTACCTGGACGTATTTGCCGAGAAAGGGCATGAGGCGCTGGCGCTGGTCTTTGTCGGGCATGGTGTCGGAAATCGGCGTGTAGATGACGCCATCTTTGGTGAGGATGATCAGCGGGGAGCCTGCTTTGGCGCACTGCACAGCGCACTCAAGGTTGAACTTCGTCGCGGTAGCTTCCTTATTCTGGATGGGGCATGAGATGTCGCGCACCAAGCCTTCGATCGTTGAGGGCGGTGTGGCTTCCGGCTTTGTTGCGTCCGTATGCTGCGCCGGTGTTGATATGAAAAAGAATAGGGCTGCTACTGCGATGGCCGGAATAGCGTGCAACTTGGAATAGTTCATTCGGTCCTCCCGTTAAATATCGTTCTCCGCAAATCAATAGTAGCGATTCATTCTTTGCAATAGTTCAGCGCGGGGTGAAATGTGTGTGACGCGGGGGCGGGCATATTGTGAGCGACCCGGCACGCGAAAATTCTGGTAGGCTAAAACGGAACGGAACGCAGAGGGAATGCGATGAGCGAGATTCGGTATACGTACTGCGATGGATTATGGGGGAAGATGCTGCTGGTGGCGGATGAGCGGGGGCTGCGGTCGGTCAATTTTCCTGCTAGTAAGAGGGCTGAGCGGCTGAAGGCTGGATGGCGCGAGGATAGCGCGGGCTTTGCGGAGGCGATTCGACAGTTGCGCGCTTACTTCGCGGGCGAGTTGACAGATTTTGATTTGCCGCTGGCGTTGGAGGGAACTGAATTTCAGTTGCGCGTGTGGGAAAGTTTGCGCCGCATTCCTTACGGGGAAACAATTTCCTATGGGCAATTGGCGACGCGGCTGGGAAATCCGAAGGCGTCGCGCGCGGTTGGCTTGGCGAACGGATCGAATCCGATTCCTATAATTGTTCCTTGCCATCGAGTGATCGGGAGCAATGGAAGTTTGGTGGGTTATGGAGGCGGGCTTGAAAATAAAAAAGCCTTGCTCGCTTTGGAAAGCCGCCAGCGGTCTCTGATCAGCACTCCGTAGGACAAGCTAAAGATAGGCGCTGAATCGTTCAGTTCCAATTCGTTTATGAGGCGCGGTGTGTTTCTTCCGATGAACTGGACGTCTTGGCGAGGCGCTCCCGGAAATATTGCTTCCAGCTTTCGGGGAGTGCCGCGACTTGCAAGGCTTTCTGGAGTGAGGCGACGTCGGCGGTACTGAATCTTTTCGCGATGTAGAGGCGAGTGATTTCCGAGACAGGGACGGCGTTTGGGTCGCGCGCGAAGAGTTTCATTTCGTCTCCGGCGCCGACTTCTCCTTCACGGGTGACCGCCAGATAGAAACCGGTGCGGGCGCTGGCCAGGAAGCGTTTCACCATGTCGTCGGCTTGAAAGCGGATGCCGAGTTTGTAGCATGGGAGGCGAGGCTGGGTGACCACGACCTGCGCGGAGCCAACGGAAAACTGGTCACCGAGATGGACTAAGTTTTCGAGCAGACCATCGATGGTGAAATTTTCTCCGAAGATGGCCAGCGGCAAGTCCTTGTCCGGAAGCTGCGCTTTCCAGAAATCGTAATGAACGAGAGGATAGCAGTAAACGGCTTTGAACTCGCCGCCGTGGACGGTGAGGTCGGCCTGACGGTCGCCGTCTAGATTCAGTTTGCGCAAGGCAACGCGGCCTTTTACCGGCTCTTTGTAGATGCTGGTGGAGACGGTCATACCATGCCAAGTAACTTCGCGCGGGAGGCCGGTGTTGACCGAGACAAGCTTCATGGGGTTTCCTCGTGGTTCCGTGTTACGGGATAATTTACTATGCGGCTAAGGGCGGGGGTTCGTCCAGCACGTCCCGAGAGGACGAATTTAGAGACAGACCTCGAGCCTTCCGGCGGGCGAGACATTAAAATCTAGCAATCTTCAAGCAGGTGCTCGAACTGGAAGTTTTGCTGCTGGTGGGTTGGGTGCCGTTCTGCGGAGTGCCGCGCTGAAGGCCGCGGCGCTACATTCAAACCTTGAAACCTTATGAAGCGGGCTGACTCCTTGGTGCTCAGGGGGGCACGACGGGGACTAGAGTTGTCAGTTGCGAAGCAGAGGCGAAGGGGGCGCGTTGGAGTGTCGCAGAGGCTGTGCTATAAGTAACGGGCTGGTAATCCGAGGAGATAGTGCCATTTATTAATTTTCCCGCGAGGGAAATAAATTGCAAGCTGGTGTATTACGGTCCCGGTCTTGGCGGGAAGACCGCCAACCTGCAGTGGATTTACGACCACACCGGAACGAATCAAAAGGGAAAGATGGTTTCGCTGGCGACCGAAACGGATCGCACACTTTTCTTCGATTTCCTTCCGTTGGACTTGGGTACGGTACGCGGATTTCGTACGCGCTTTCATCTTTACACTGTTCCCGGCCAGGTTTTCTATGAGGCGAGCCGGCGGTTAATTTTGAAAGGCGCGGACGGAGTGGTGTTTGTGGCCGATTCGCAGGAAGAACGGCTGGACGCGAATCTGGAAACGCTAGACAACCTGCGCGAGCATCTGAAAGATCACAATCTCAATTTCGATACGATTCCCTATGTGTTGCAACTGAACAAGCGCGACCTGCCGAATATTCTGCCGGTGGAAGAGTTGAAAAAGCAGCTTTCGGTGAAGGGCGAACCGACGCTGGAGGCTGTAGCGGTTACGGGGCAAGGCGTGTTCGATACGCTGAAGGAAGTTGCCAAGCTGGTGCTTGCGGAACTAAAGAAAAACGCGTGATTGTTTTTGTTCTTCAAGAACTCCAAGCAATGGCTTACTTAATACAAGTGGAAGGCAACCTCGAAGACTGTTCCCAGCGCTATGGGAACTCCATTTGTGTCGGTAGCGGGTTTGAACGTCCAAGACCGCACCGCGTCAATCGCATTTTCCGTTAGTCCGTTGGGTAAGGGTCTCATGACATTAATATCGTGAGCTTTACCGTCGGTTCCAACCACAGCTCTCAGGATGACCGTGCCTTGTATGTGTTTTTTGGCAGCTTGGTCAGTGTATACCGCTACTGGACAGTAACCACATTTTGGCGAGGAATAACCGCACGGCTGCATTTCAGGAATATTTGAAAATTTCTCTTGGCCCTCAGCAGGAGGCATATCGAGCAGCGATTTCATCTCCGCGGTGAGCGGTAGAGTAATCTTAAATCCGTTGATGGCTTTGCCATCGACTACACGATGGGTATGCACAGAAACATCGAGGCCGTCCGGCTTAGTTTCGAGTTCTCCCGAAATCATTATCCCCGGACCTAATTTTCTCGCGAGCCAAAGTTGCATGTCAGGATCATGCAGGATCCGTGGCGAAAGGTCATTCGCCGATAGGGCCTGGGTGATCTGGGTCTGATTTGTAACGACAAACGAGGCTGGCGATTTTGAGAGAGCCTCGCGAAAGTCGGCCGCCATTTTCTCTCCAAGGGCGTTGAGCCGCGTATTTGGACCAACAAAATCGAAGACCACGACTGTTTTTTCGTACTTCTTGTTAAGATCCCTAGCGAAGCGAGCCGCGAGTTCATTGATTTGCGGCTCTTGAGCGGTAGCACGGCACGGGATGAATATCGCCAAGGCGAGAACTAAGGAAATACGCAAAGAGTAAGACGTGAGTACGCTCTGATGACCAAGATGCCGCGTCATTCAACAGCCTTTGTCAGGCGTGGGCTACGCCGCCGCGGAAGGCGGCTATGGCTTTTGCTTCGTCGGTGAAGGCGGGGATGGAATTGATCAGGCGCGTCAGTTCGAGAACCTCTTTGACGTGGCCGGTTGGATTGAGGATTTTGAGGCCACCGCCCTGGCGTTCGAGACTCACGAAGGAGCGCACGAGCGTGCTAATGCCGGAGCTGTCGATTTGCGTGACGCCAGCCAGATTGACGATGATCTCGGATGGGCCGGCTTCGGCCAGTTTGCGCAGTTCGACGCCGAGAGAATCATTGCTGGAGCCGATTATGATGCGCCCGTGCAGATCGAGAATCGTAACGTTACCTGATTTTCGCGACGTGATTTGCAGGCCCATGACAGCCTCCTCGCCGCGCGAGAATGCGCCGCCGCATAAATGAATGCCGGGCGTCAGGATTACCTGAGGCAATAAACTGCGCGCATTATAACCCCAATTCTTTGTGGAGAAAACGAAAGAGCAGATTCCTCCCAACGGGTGCTGACATTCGTGCGGAATGCGGACGAACCCAAGCAAACCCTTGGGAGTCCGAATGACAGGTTAGGCGCGCTAGGATGCTCGGAACCGGGGTTAATTCGAACAATTTCCCGAGCTGCAGGCGAAGGACATGCGAAACGGAGGTTTCGCCAGTCCGACACGCGCTAGTTATTCTGACGATTGGGCTTGCGGCTGCTGTACCGGATGGGTTGCGAAATACTCGCTAATGCCGGCGGTGATTTGTTGTAGTCCGGCGCGGACGTTCTTGTCCATGGCTAGGACGACATCGTTTACGGTTTTGCCCTGGGCTGGCTCGTCATGTTCGTATCTGTGGGACCAAACGGTGGTGCGCGTGTTGGGATCGAACAGTTCGACTTCGAAAGAAAAGCGCGCCATCAGTTCGGGTCTATCGACTTCGGAGATGTCCCAGAGGTGGCCACGAACAACATAGTCTCCGCGGACGTTGCTGCCGAGGGCGGAAACGGCGCGATATTGGCCGGTGGAACGCAAGGAGGAGACCAATAAGTCCTGGAGCATATCGGCGGGGGGTTCAGCCCATCGGTCATAAGAATAGGTTCCGAGTTGTACCGGGCCGGAGCCGTACACGATACGGTCGTCGCGAAAGATATGCGAGGCGGTGATGCGGCCAACCAACAGAGTTACCTGGTAAGTGGGAGCTCCCTGCGGCGCCGGGACAGGGCCGGGATCGATCACGTAGTATTTCATGGGGCGCGAGGCAACGCAGCCCGAGAGGCAGATCAGCGAGAAAATGATTGCAGCAAGTTGAGTTCGTGACCTAAACACTCCGTGCTCCTTTTCGCCTATTTCGGCGGTGGCTCACCCGGCTCGTGACGCTTGGGATCTGAAGAACGAATCAATAGGTAAGGCTTCTCTCGGATCGTTTCGGTAAAGGCAGTCATGTTTTCAGTAATGCGGCGTAGATTGTCGATGATCTCGTCGAGATTCTCCGAGTTGTTGGCGACGGTGGTATCGAGTTGGGACAAAATCGAATTGGCCTTAGCCAGCGACGCTCGCAAATTCTTCACCGCCGAGCGGACATCGGGACGATTTTCCTTAATCATGGAATCGATGTGATCCAAAGTTACGTTAGCTTGCTCGGAGGTTTTCTTGAAATCGTCGATGAGCGGGCCGAGCTTGGCCGAGGCGGTGTTCACGTGATCCAAAGTGGAATGAACCAAAGGACGATCTTCCTGGAGCATGCCGCGGACGTTGGCAAGGCTCTCGGCGATGTTTTCGCGATTCCTATCGTTTAGAAGATCGTTGACGCGGTTGAGTGTTTCCTTTAATTCGACCACGCGATCATTTAGATTAACGAGGAGTTCGTTGGCGGTGGGAGCCAAGGCGTTTATTTTGTCGGCAATGTCGGAAAAGCTCACAGGTTCCCTCGATTGGAGGGTGTAGCCAGCCGGAGCACGCTGAGCCGGAATGGTTCCGGCCAGAATATCGAGGAAATTTTCGCCTAAGGGACTGTTGCTTGTAATGATGACCGTGCTGTCGGTCTTCACCGGTATGTTCGGATGTATAGCGAAGTCGACTTGCATGCGTGTGGAATTTCCTGGGTCGACCTGAACTTTCCTAACGCGTCCTATCGGGGGACCGCCGGCATAGCGGACTTCCGAGCCGGGCTGCAAGCCGCCGGCATTCTTGAAAAAGGCGTGGAAGGTGGTGTCACCGGTGGTCAAGGCACCCGAGAGGAGGACGAGCGTCACAATCAGCAGTCCTCCAGCCACCAAAACAAATAGTCCGACGAGAGCCTGTTCGCGCTTTGCTTCCATCAGTTTCCTCGATTGATTCCCGCCTGGCAACACTCAGCGCTTACAAGCGCGCGAGTATATCACGGCAGGCGATTTAAACCTTTTTCATTGCCGAATCGGCGGAACGTCCCCCGTCAACATTTGCAAATAATCAAACTCCCCGGTTAATTCCGGCTCTGGAACACGATCCAGAAACTGCCGGACGCGAGGCTGCATGCTGGCTTGCAATTCCTTCACCGTGCCATTGGCGACAACGACGCCTTTATCGAGCAGGATCATACGATCGGCGATCAAGTAGGCGCTGGCCAGCTCGTGGGTGACAACTACGATGGACATGCGAAAGGCCTTTTTCAATTTCAGAATCAGCTCGTCGATTCCAGCGGCGATGATGGGGTCCAGACCGGCGGAAGGCTCGTCGAAAAACAGAATTTCAGGATCCATGGCCAGAGCGCGGGCAATCGCGGCGCGCTTTTTCATCCCGCCGCTCAATTGCGCAGGCATGTAATTCTCGAAACCCGAAAGGCCGACCTGATCGAGTTTCAGACGAACCATAATCTCGATAGTGGAATCATCCAGCTGGGTATGTTCACGAAGAGGCAGAGAAACATTTTCCCCGACGGTCATGGAGCCGAACAGCGCGCCGCCCTGAAAAGACATGCCCATTTTCTTGCGCAGCTCGTCGCGATCTTTTTCAGACATGGCGGCAAAATTCTTTCCACGCATCCAAATTTCGCCGGCGCTGGGAAGCTCCAATCCAACCAGCGTGCGCAAAAGCGTGCTCTTGCCTGACCCGGAGCCACCAAGAATCACTATAGTCTCTCCGGCGGGAACCTCGAAATTGACTCCGTGAAGGATTTCGCGCTCGCCGTATTTCACGCGGAGATTGCGCACAGAGATGGCCGACCCGTCGGTGACGCGCGCGCTGTCGTCTTTCAAATTGCTTTTCATCGCCATCGATTTCAACAGTTCTCCCGGCCGTCTCTCAACGCGGCGCGGTGAAATAAAAGATTGCGGTAAAGATCAGATCCACGACCACGACCATAAAAATAGACTTAACCACCGCAGAAGTGGTGGAGCGCCCGACTTGTTCGGAACCCAGCCCTGTGGAGAAACCCTCCTGGCAGCCAACGGCGGTAATGGTGAGTCCGAACATGGCAGCTTTAATCAAACCGTTGGTGATGTCGCGGGACTGTAAGGCTTCGAGCGTGGCGCGGATATAACTTCCCCAGGTGAAGCTCGCTGCCGAAACGCCAAAAACACCGCCACCAAGCACACCCATAAAATCGGCCCATACAGTAAGACAAGGAACCATGAGCAGCATGGCCAGGAACTTGGGCGCGACCAGGAAATCAACCGGCTCAAGAGCCATGGTTTCCAACGCATCAATTTCTTCGTTAACCTTCATAGTGCCGATCTCGGCAGCAAATGCGGAACCGGAACGGCCGATGACTACGACGGCGGTCATCAACGGGCCCAACTCCCGAGACATGGAAATGGCCACAGCGCTGGCGACTACCTGGAGCGCGCCAAACTTACGAAGTTCGTAAGCGGCGTTCAGGGCGAGAATAGTGCCGATGAAAAAGGAGATCAGCGAAACAATGGGCAGGGCTTCCACGCCCACGGCCATCGCCTGGTGAACGGACCGGCTGATGTGGAATTTCTTTCCGTGAAACGGCTCGACGAAAATCGAGCGCAAGGAACCGCCGGCCAAACGCGCCAAGCCGCCTATATAGGCCACTCCGTTGATCGTGGCTGAGCCGATCGTTTCAGTAAGTGACATCGTTGAATCCGGACGGGCTAGAATCCCCAGGAAATCGCGCGGCCAGCCCGGAATTTACCTAACAGGAGCAACGTTGGTGTTGGCGCTGCCACCCCGTAAGGCATCCTCTTCGGTATTGTAGATTTCAAAAACTTTCACGAGCCGTGTGAGCTCGAATACTTCCCGGGCAGTCTTGCTCAGGCCATATAGAGCAAACGTGCTTTTCATATCGCGCGAAACTTTCAAGCCTTCCACCAAGGAAGCCACGCCCGCGCTGTCAATGTATCGTACTTTCTCCATATTCACTATCACGCGAGGAGCCTTTTTTTCTTTCAAAAGGGTGAGCAAGACTTTGCGAACATCGGGGGAATTATAGAGAGTAATGTCACCGACAACATCCACGATCGTGGCTGTTCCAGACTGGCGCGTTGAGATGTCCATATTTGAGTATAGCCCCCGGGGGACGTCAGAGTGTTTTGCCAGAGATTGCGTCCAGATGCAATCAATTTCCGCGGTACCAGGACGGCTAAGGGCGTGGACAAACGGGACTAAAACTAGGTTCCCGGAGAAACCGCGGCTAACCGCGGCGATCCAAAGGCGTATAGCTGCGCAGGGGATAGCCCAAATAAACCTGCCGAGGCCGCGCAATTTTCTGCTCGGGATCAAGCAGCATTTCTTCCCATTGCGAGATCCAGCCGGAAGTGCGGGGAATGGCGAAAAGCACGGGAAACATGGTGACCGGGAAGCCCATCGACTGGTAGATGAGCCCGGTGTAGAAATCGACATTGGGGTACAGCTTGCGCGATACGAAATAATCGTCTTCCAGGGCGATACGCTCGCACTCCAGCGCGATTTCAATCAAGGGATTCTTTCCCATCACGTCGAAAACTTCGTAGGCAATATGCTTCACGATACGGGCGCGGGGGTCGTAGTTCTTGTAAACGCGATGACCGAAACCCATAAGCAGCTTTTCGCCCGATTTCACGCGCTTGATGTAGGTCGGGACATTGTTTACCGATCCGATTTCAACGAGCATGCGGAGAACGGCTTCGTTGGCCCCGCCGTGAAGCGGACCGTATAGGGCGGCGGTGGCCGCGGCGGTGGCGCAGTACGGATCGACGTGCGAACTGCCTACGCAGCGCATAGCGGTGGAAGAGCAATTCTGCTCGTGGTCGGCATGCAGAATAAAAAGAATATCGAGAGCACGCTCGAGGGTGGGATTCGGACGATATTTTAGTTCCGTGGTGCGGAAAAGCATGTTCAAGAAATTTCCGCAGTAGGACAAATCATTGTCGGGATAAACGTAGGGCATTCCCAGACTGTGGCGATAGGCGAAAGCTGCCAGTGTAGGCATCTTGCCGATCAACCGGTAGGTCTGCTTGCGGCGTGAATCCAGATTGAAAATGTCCTTGGCATCCGGATAAAAAGTGGAGAGCGCGGCGACGGTGGAAATCAACATGCCCATGGGGTGGGCGTCGTAATGAAAACCGTCGAGAAATTTCTTGATGCTCTCGTGAATGAAGGTGTGATGGGTGATGTTGTAGGACCAGTCGGCTAATTGCGATTTGTCGGGAAGCTCGCCGTAAAGAATCAGGTAGGCTGTTTCAATGTAGGTGCTTTTCTCCGCCAGTTCTTCGATGGAATAGCCGCGGTAGCGCAGGATGCCTTTATCGCCGTCAATAAAAGTGATTTTGCTCGAACAAGAAGCCGTGTTGGTGAATGCCGGGTCATAACCCATCATGCCGAAGTCGTCTGTGTTTACTTTAATGGGGCGCAGATCTAGAGCGCGGATAGTGTCGTTCTTGATGGGAAGTTCGTATCGGCGTCCCGTGCGATTGTCGGTGACGCTTAAGGTGTCCCGACTTGTGCCGGAGGGAGTTTCGTTGCTAACAACGGATTCGGGCTTGGTCGAGCTCATAGCTTGACCCTCTCAGGATTCAGCAGATGAATTGAGCGCTGAATCGCTAACTAACAATGTACACCAAAGGCCGCTACACAAGAAATTGGTTTCAATGGGAATGTGAGGAGAGGTAGTATGGTTTCCCATACTGTACCGTATGGTAGTGGCGAATTGTATGGAGTGGGACGAGTTACCAGCTAGAGGCGGTTTTAGAATTTGACGAGGGTCGGAAGGCATCGGCAGTCAAGCGATGGCGATATTTGAAAAGGCGTGCAAGTTTGCGTTGGACAAACCAGCCAGCTAGGAAGTTTCCAACCATTCCAAGCGGCAACTCATAACAAATACTGTCGGTGAGTAGGCACGCGCTGGGACCTTGGGGGTCCATTTTATGGGTGTGTTCCCAACGGCGGAAGGGTCCGGAGATTTGCACGTCGCGAAACTGGCGTCCTTCGATGTACTCGCAATGGACAAAAGACCATCGAATTTTGAACGGTCCCATGCGGACGCGCAAGGCGCCACGGTCGCCGTCACGGATTCCTGGCGCTCGCTGCAGGATTTCGACGGGCTCCCAAGGAGGGGAGAGGCGTTCGAGGGCATCAGGTTGCGCGTGCCAGCGAAAAACTTCCTCGGCGGGCGCGTCAATTCGAGATCGTGCGACGAAATGAAGCTCGTGCGGCATACGTGTGGATGCAGTCTCTCATGCGAGAGCCTTATCGAAAGGTTGAAAATCGAAAACCGGGCATAGCTATCGATTCGTAGAGTCGAGATGTGGCGCGGTGGGTTAGGTGCGGCCTATCTGTTGCCGGCCCTTTCGTCTGCCGGTGCCTCACTAGCCTCGCCATGCTTCCGTTTCCACATCCCGCTCATCGAACCGGATGTGCGGATTTCCCGCTTCCGGCTCTCGGAGAAGACTCACGCAATCGCCGAGGCCATTGCATGTGACGCCGTCTGCAACTTCTGAAAACAACTCGGGAGTTGTCAGGCTCATCGCCAATCTCCCTGTCTGTCGTCGCTTCTTGCGTCCGCCTTCAACTGAAACCCCTTCCCTCCACCGGAGTTACCGGCTTCGTCGGTACTACGAGCCTCTCCGCCATCCCAGTCAGCCCGGCCTGTCTCTCGCGAGTTGCCAGTTGATCCAATACTGCGATCACCGCTGGGACTTCCCGTGTTGCGCATGGTCCCCATTGCCTGCATGCCGTCGCCCAATACCCCGGCAGGTCTGATGGAACTTGTCCGCTCGTACGATTCCATTCGCTTCGGCCTTCCCACGAACCGGGGCGGGTCGGCTCCTGCATTGTCGGTTTCGGGGCCTGCTCAGCGTTTACTCAAGTTACGGCCTGCATGCTCGCCAAGTCGCCTAGCGACTCTCTGCACCAGAGGCTTCAGCAGTTTCGTTGCCTCCACTGCTGCTCTGATTGCTACCGGGTGGAGCGAACCAGTTCCCGGGCGGGTTTAACTCCCGCAGTGGACCACCACCTTTCACGGCGCACCCGGTTGTCCGACGACTGCACTTACGCAATTCTCCATCCATGGGCTTACCCCGCGGCGAGCGCAGAGAGAGGAGCAGACCGGAGGCCCAAAGTGAGCACCGCCAGGATGAAGCAAGGCGCATAGAATCAACCGGCTGCGCGGGGGTGCGGGTTAGACAGCGCCGAACATCCGCCGAAGGGAAATGTTTCAGGTAGGACGTCCCGTACCGATGTGGCACGATGTTAACACTGTGTTAAAAAAACGGCCGGCAATCCGGCGCGGCTTGTTTCCGAGGTATGATTCGCCTATTGTGTGCACATTCCTCGACAAAGAGAGCCGATGAAACGCGTACTAGTGATTGAAGACGATAAGGACATAGTTGAACTCGTGCGTTACAACCTGGAGAAAGATGGCTATCAGGTGACGGCGAGCGCGGATGGCTCGACCGGGTTAGCGCAGGTTCGGAAAGCGGCGCCTGATTTGCTGATCCTGGATCTGATGTTGCCGAAACTTTCCGGCTTGGAAATTTGCAAAGAGATTCGCAAGGATGTCACGCTGAATCGTCTGCCAATTTTGATTCTTACGGCGAAGGGCGAAGAAGCGGATCGCGTGGTGGGGCTCGAGCTTGGCGCAGACGATTACGTAACGAAACCATTCAGCCCGCGAGAGCTTGCGGCGCGGGTGAAGGCGCTGTTACGGCGCGCAGAGCCGGGCGCACCGTCGGAGAAGCCACTGGAGATTGGCGCGTTGAAGATTGATCCGGCAGCGTACCGCGTCACACGCGCGGGGAAGCCGGTGCAGATGAGCACACTGGAGTTCCGGCTGCTATACTTCTTGGCGGCACGTCCTAACCGCGTGTTCACTCGAGATCAGTTGCTCGACGCGGTTTGGGGAACGGAGAGATTTGTGACTCCACGCAGCGTGGACGTGTACGTGCGGCGATTGCGGGAAAAAATCGAGACCGATCCTCAACATCCGGGATTCATGAAAACAATTCGCGGAGCAGGATACCTCTTCGAAACAGGCCGTGCGAGCTAAGTTTTTCTGGAGCCTGGGACTCCCGTATCTGGTGCTCCTGGCCGGCGTCTTACTCACCGTTGACCTCTATTCTGCGCGAGTCGTTCGCAGCCACGCCATTCGATCTGCAAACGATCAGCTCACTTCGCTAATCAATCTGGCCGTGGCGAATCCTCCGGATTTATCTCACGCAAAGGAATTGCAGGAGTGGACTTGGTGGATGGCGAAAAGCGGAGCGCGTGTCACTATATTTGATGCGACCGGCGCGGTGCTCGCTGATTCGTTAAGCGCCGCGGACGCATCCGAAAAACCGGCGAACGGGCCCGAGGTGCAAGACGCTTGGGCCAAAGGACTCGGGCAATCGGTGGATAGGGAACGGGAAGTTGTGAGTCGAGCCCAGCGCTTGCAGCCTGCGTCGGGATCGCCTGCCGTTATTCGCCTGGAATTACCATTAAGCCAAATTGATTTGTCGTTGAAAGAGCTGCGCGAGCGATTGCTGGTGGCTGCTTTAATTACGTTGCTGCTGGGAATCGCGTTATCGCTGATCGTCGCCGGTTCCTTCCGCGCACGTGTGGAACGTCTGAAAAACTTTTCGGAGCGAATCGCGCGGGGTGATTTTCGGTCCGAGCCGGCCGGGGGGCCGCGTGACGAGCTTTCCGAACTGGCGGACTCTCTGAATCAAACAGCGGCGCATGTGGAACGCGAGATCCGCTTGTTGAGCAGCGAGCGCAACCGGGCCAGCGCAATCCTTCGAAGCATGGTGGAGGGAGTGGCCGTAGTCGATGCGCAGGAGCGGCTGGTGTTTTGCAATCGCGCGTTTTCAGAAATCCTGAATTTGCAGTCGGCCACGAGCGAGGGCATCCCGTTAATTGAAGTGGTGCGAAATTCGGATTTGCTCGGTCTGATTCGCAGGGCGTTACAAGGCGAAGAAGGACTACAGAGCGACATCGCCATGGGAATCGTGACGCATCAAAACTTTTCGGTGACGGCGGCACCGGTGAAAGCTTTGGAATCGGATCGTTCGGGGCCGGCGGACAAGCCGTCTGGCGCAGTGGTTGTGTTGCACGATGTTACAGAGCTGCGGCGGCTGGAACGTGTGCGTCAGGATTTCGTCGCGAACGTGTCGCATGAATTCAAGACTCCCTTGACGGCGATTCAAGGCTTTGCTGAAACTTTGCTGGCCGGGGCATTAGATGATCCCAAGAACAACCGGCGCTTTTTGGAAATTATTCGAGAGCATGCCGCTCGATTAGCTCGAGTGACGGATGATTTGCTGAAACTGGCGCGTATCGAAGCCGGCAAACTTGAATTGGAGTTCTTTCCAGTCGGGTTGCACGAACTAATTGAAAGCTGCACGGAGACGACTTTATTGAAGGCGAGCCGGAAGAAGATCTCATTTGAGGTGGAGGCCCCCGACGGACTTCAGCCGATACGCGGAGACGCCAGCTTGTTACATGACGTATTGCAAAATTTGCTCGATAACGCAATTCAATACACGCCTGCCGGGGGGCGCATAAAATTAGAGGCATCTGTGGGGACTAACGACGCGACTGTAACGATTGCGGATTCGGGGATTGGAATACCGCTCGCGGACCAAGAGAGAATTTTTGAGCGGTTTTACAGGGTTGACGCGGCGCGCTCGCGAGAAGCCGGAGGCACCGGGCTGGGACTTTCCATCGCGAAACACATTGTAGAAGCGCACGGCGGGCGCTTGTGGGTGGAAAGCGCCGTAGGCCGCGGATCGAAGTTTTCTTTCTCCATTCCGCTGGCTTCCTAAGGCCAGTGTTGTCTTAAAGCATTCACCTTCCATTGATTTTCTTGCAGCGTTTCTCTGCCATCGTGTACGCGTAGATATTTAATCAGGCGCGGTCGGCTAGCCTGGAGGAAAAGGGATGGCGGCTACAAAAACGAGCACGGAAGGAATTTATCAAAGCGTTTTGGTGAATTACCTGGTATCGCAAGCGCGAACGGTAGAAGCGTCGGTGAATCGAGCGCTTTGGGCCTTGTTGGAACGCAACGAGAAACTGGCGAGCGAGGTATTTCTGAATGAGCCTCGCATCAACGAAATGGAAATTACCATCGATGAACATGCTATCCGCATGTTGCGCCAGGGAAACTTGTTGGACACGGACGTGCGGCTGATTGTAGCTACACTGAAGATAAATAACGATCTGGAACGTATGGGCGACCTGGCGGTGAATCTGAGCGAACGGGCCATTTCATTAGCTGCGATGGGCCAAGTTCAGATACCCACGGAACTGGAACCTATGGCTACGGCTGTGCGCGCGATGGTGTCAAAATGCCTGGGAGGCTTGATTTACCAAAATGCTGAACTGGCGACGCAGGTTCTGGAAAGTGACGACGTAGTAGATCGGTATCGCGATCATCTGTTTGAATCATTGCTGGCCGGCATGACGCAAGATTCTTCTCTAGCAGCTCCGAATTTGCATTACGTACTGGCTTCACGCCATCTGGAACGGATCGCAGATCACGCGACAAATATCGCGGAAGATATCCTGTTCTGGATTCCAGGGCTGGAAGTCCGCCACGGACGTGCGAAACAGGTGGAGATTTCGACTGAGCAGACGACGAGGTTAGAATAATTTTCTTGCAGCGCGGACGTGGCCAGTACTTTGCATACTCTCGCGTTCCGAATCCGTATTGGATACTAGCGGGAATCAATTAAGTCCTTTTTTATCAACAACCAGCGAACCGGTTTGGGGAGCATTTTACAACTCATTCTTTCCGATGTAACACATCCGTAACAAACCAAGCCAAAAATAGGGGACGAGAGGAGAACTTAAGACTATGAGAAAGAGCCTGTTAATCGTGTCGCTCGCGCTGAGCTTGTCCGCACTCGCTCTAGCGCAAGGTGGAACCATTCTGCTGAATGCTGCGGGGGCTACCTTTCCATATCCAATTTATTCCAAGTGGTTTGACGTTTATCATAACGCGCATCCCAACGTACAAATTAACTACCAGCCCATCGGGTCAGGCGGGGGCATACGCCAACTTCAAGCCGGCACCGTCGATTTTGGCGCCTCGGATTTCCCGCTGAGCGACGACATTCTCGCACAATCGAAATTCAAGATTCTGCATTTCCCAACGGTACTGGGCGCGGTGGTCCCAACCTATAATATCGTGGGAGTGTCCGGTGAACTGAACTTCACGCAGAAAGCATTGGCGGGAATTTATCTCGGGACGATCACGAAGTGGGACGATTCAGAAATCGCCAAGGCAAATGAGGGCGTGAAACTTCCAAACGCCGATATCGTTGTGATTCACCGGTCGGAGGGAAGCGGAACTACCTACATCTGGACCGACTTTCTGGCGAAGGTCAGCGATGAATGGAAGAACAAAGTGGGGAAGGCCGCTATTTCCGTCAATTGGCCGGCGGGTCTGGGCGGCAAGGGCAATGAAGGAGTGACTGGACTTGTGAAACAGACGCCCAACTCGATCGGATACATCGAATTAATTTACGCGGTGCAGAACAACATTCCTTACGGAAAAGTTCAGAACGCTGCCGGCAATTTCGTGAAGGCGGACTTGGCTGGAGTAACCGCTGCAGCAACCGCGGATGCGAAAAATATTCCGGCAGACTTCCGGGTTTCGATCACCAACCCTCCGGGCCTGAAGGTTTACCCCATCGCGAGTTTTACGTGGTTGTTGATTTCCGAGCAAATTCAGGATGCGACGAAACGCGAGGCGATCAAGGATTTTCTCAAATGGATGCTGACGGAAGGTCAAAAATACAATGAGGGTCTGAGTTACGCGCAACTTCCCAAAGAAATAATCGCGAGGGAGACCCAGGCGATTTCGCTGATTAAGTAATGTCTGCTACGGCCACTACCATCGTAAACGAGGTCCCGCCACAAGCGGGGCCTCGCGCATTTCTTCGCCGGCTGCGCGGCGGGGACGAGATTGCGCACTTGATTACTCTTATTTTTGGCGCGGGAATCATCCTGCTCACCTCGATGCTGGTCTACGAGCTGTGGGTGAATTCACATCTTTCCCGGGCGAAATTCGGCTGGATGTTTTTCTTCACAAAAGTATGGGACCCGAACTTTGACCATTTCGGAGCCGCGCCATTTATCTACGGCACTTTGGTTACGTCGGCAGTGGCGCTTTGTCTGGCGGTGCCGCTGGGTCTGGCCAGCGCGATTTTTCTTTCCGAACTCGCTCCCCGAAAAGTGAGCGACGTTATTTCATTTTTGATTGATCTGCTGGCGGCCGTGCCCAGCGTGATTTATGGGTTGCTGGGGATTTTCATTGTTGTGCCGGTAATGCGCACCATCATTGGTCCGTTGTTGATTAATACGGTCGGCAACGTTCCTTACATTGGCGCGCTATTTCGCGGACCTAATTACGGAGTGGGCTTTCTTACCGCCGGAATTGTTCTGGCCATCATGGTGGTGCCCTTCATTATTTCCGTTTCGCGAGAAGTTCTGCTGACGGTGCCGAGGGAACAACGCGAAGCGGCTATGGCGTTAGGCGCGACGCGCTGGGAATCCACATGGAAAGTTGTGGTGCCCTGGGCTCGCACGGGCATCATGGGCTCGGTGTTTCTTGCCTTAGCGCGCGCGTTGGGCGAGACGATGGCGGTGACCATGGTCATCGGCAACGCACCAACCATTGCTGCATCGCTGCTATCGCCCGGCGACACCATCGCTTCCACTATCGCCAGCCAATTTACAGAGGCGACCGGTGATTTGTATTTGAGTTCGCTGATCGAGCTGGGTTTGGTGCTTTTCTTGATTACGTTCATTTTGAATGGCCTGGCACGGGTTCTGATTGTCACCACGGAACGCGGAGGAGGACGCCCGGCATGATGGATCCGCGTGTCATGTGGCGAAGGGCATTGAACTACGTGATGTTGACCCTCACGGGAATCGCTGCACTTGCCGTGGTTTCGGTTTTATTCTTCATTCTCGGGTATCTGGTCTGGAATGGCGGCAAATCGTTAAATTGGAATTTTTTTACACAACTGCCCAAGCCTGTAGGTGAAACCGGGGGAGGAATGGCTAATGCCATTGTGGGTAGCTTGAAATTGCTGATGTTAGCTGCGCTCATGGGCTTGCCAGTAGGCTTTTTTGCTGGTGTGTATCTGGCTGAATTTGGCGGCAAGACATTTTCTTTTGTGGTTCGCTACACAACGGATTTGCTGAACGGCGTACCGTCCATCGTTATAGGAATTTTTGCTTACTCCCTGGTGGTGCTGCCGGTGAAACACTTTTCCGCGCTCGCAGGAGGCGTGGCATTAGGAATAATGGTGATTCCGATAACGGTGCGAAGCACGGAGGAGTTTCTGAAGGCGGTGCCGGGCAGCCTGCGCGAAGGCGCCATGGCGCTGGGAGCCAGTAAATGGAAGACAATCGTTACGGTGGTGCTCCCTGCCGCGAAAGCGGGCATATTAACCGGGATGCTGCTGGCTCTTGCGCGCGTGGCCGGCGAAACTGCGCCGCTGCTCTTCACCGCCCTCGGCAATCGCTTCTGGAGCCCAGGATTCGAGCAGCCGACGGCGTCGCTTCCTGTGATGATATATAGCTACGCGATTGCACCATATGATGATTGGCACCGCCAAGCTTGGGCTGCCGGGTTGGTCCTTTTAGGTTTGGTGCTGGTGGCAAATTTGGGGGCGCGTCTTTTGTTGAACCGCGGCGGCGCGGTCAGGAGTGTCTGATATGCCGTCTGTTTCTGAAGGCAGCCATGGCACAGCCGCGAGATTTGCGCCGAAAGTGCCGATGAACGAGACCCGCTCGATGGCTTCGGAAAAGGAGACGCCCGTGCGCTTTCAGATCTCCGACCTGAATTTCTTCTACGGCCCAAAACAGGCCATCTACGGGCTGAACCTGAATATTCCAATGAACAAGGTTACCGCGTTAATCGGCCCTTCCGGATGCGGAAAATCCACCTTCCTGCGTACATTGAATCGCATGAACGAAATCATCCGCAACACGCGTGTGGAAGGAAATATATTGCTCGACGGGCAGGATATTCAGGGCATGGATGTGGTTAATTTGAGACGACGCGTGGGAATGGTTTTTCAGCGGCCCAATCCATTTCCGAAATCCATTTACGAAAATGTGGCGTACGGACTTCGAATCAATGGCTACAAGGGGCGGTTGGACGACCTGGTGGAAAGCAGCTTGCATCGCGCGGCGCTCTGGGATGAAGTGAAGGACTATCTGCATAAGTCGGCGTTCGCGCTCTCCGGCGGCCAGCAGCAGCGATTGTGTATTGCGCGCGCTTTGGCCGTGAATCCTGAGGTGCTTTTGCTCGACGAACCATGTTCGGCGCTTGACCCGGTAACCACGGCGAAGATTGAAGAACTGATGTTCCACCTGAAAGATAGCTGCACCATGGCGATTGTGACGCACAATATGCAGCAAGCCGCGCGCGCCAGCGATTTTACGGCGTTCATGCTTGACGGCAAACTGATCGAACATAGTGAAACATCAAAATTGTTCACGACGCCGAAGGATCCTCGTACCGAGGCCTACATTACCGGCCGCTTTGGATGAGCTGAGTTCGTCGAGATTTATTGACTGGGAGTTTCGGCAGCAGTACTTGGAAGGGACTGAAGAAAATGGAACGACATTTTGAACGTGACCTCGAAGAATTGAAACAGCGGCTGCTGTGGATGGGAAGCCTCGCCGAGCGAGCGGTCCACCAAGCGATTCATGCCGTTCTGGACGCCGAAGAGAATCTCGCCGAGACGGTTCTGACTGAGGAAGACGCTATCAACGAGATTCAGATTGAGATCGATGAGCGCGTACAGCGGCTGTTGGCTTTACAGCAGCCCATGGCGGCCGATCTTCGTTTTTTGCTGGCAGTTTCGCGGATCAACGGGGATCTCGAGCGCATCGGAGATCAAGCAGTGAACATCGCGCAATCGGCCATGCGCATTCTGCGCCATCCGCAAGTGAAACCGTACGTGGATTTACCGCGCATGAGCGAACTGGCCGAAGGCATGGTTCGCGACAGCCTGAACGCATTGGTGCGCGGAGATATCGAACTCGCTCACAGCGTACTGCAACGCGACGATCAAGTGGATCGCTTGCGCGACCAGCTTTTCCGCGAACTGCTTACCTACATGATGGAGAATTCGGCGGTCGTCTTTACCGCATTCGAGTTGGTTCTAGTGGCGAAAAACATCGAACGTATCGGAGATCACGCCACGAACATTGCGGAAGACGTTATATATTTTGTCGCGGGCCGCGATGTCCGGCACCCCGCACTCGACCGCCGCTAAATCTGCAATTGCGGTCGCCTGGAATTGGGCGCATCGCTCCCACTGAAGCTGCCTGCGGAAATTCTTTCAAGAAATTAGCGGAACCTTATATACGGGTGAGCGCTGTAGCTTCGTCTGGAGAGATATCCAAAACGGTGTCCAGCCTGACCATTTTTAGGAGCATGACCACACGCTTATTGGGAGAAAAGTAGGTGCACTTGCCGCCGGCGCGCTTCAACGTGGTGAACGCGCGGACCAACGCTCCAATTCCAGAGCTATCGAGTTCTGTAACACCTGCAAGATTTACAGCCACGTGAGTAGAGCCCGCGTCTATGAGCTGCTGAATCTGATTACGAAAGGATTCTTCGGCCTCGCCGAGTTTTAACGGCCCGTCCAGATCGAGAATGGTACCTTGGCCAGCCTTACGTATACCGATGTTCACATGTGCCTCGCTGCGCTTTGCAAAGCTATCTGAATTATGTCCTGCAATCAAGGGGCTGGGAGAAAGTTCTAGCAATCCCGCGGGCTGCCAGTAAAAGGGCCGAATCTGCAATTGTGCGCCCGCTCTGGTGAGTTTACAGAATCTTAACAAATCTGCAGTTGACAATCAGTTTCAACTGAAATAGCCTAGCCCAGTTGCAAATGAGTTACAACTGAAGAAAACACGCGACGGTCACTTCTCCAAGCTGAGAAACCACTTTCGTGGCGTCCGAGTTGGAATCTTCCGCGTAATGGCTTCAGCGAATTGGACAGAGTGATATTTCTGTGAAAAAACATTCCGCCGCATTTCCTTCTGACACGAAAGTTCCTCTTCGAGGAGCTCCTGCGAAGATCCTTGGCTGTGCATTTCTGTTTTTGTTTCTGCTGTCGGGCACGTTTGCGGCTTGGGCCGGCGTGGGAGGAAGTATCTCGGGGACGGTGACTGACTCTACCGGAGCGCTGATCGCGAAGGCTTCTGTCACGGTAACGAACGAGGACACGGGGGTTCAACAGACAGTTACCAGCGACGAGAAAGGCTTGTATTCATTCTTAAATCTGTCGATAGGGCATTACACCCTGGCGGTCTCGGTGCCAGGCTTTCGACCTTACACGCGTGCAAACATAGCGATCGACGTAAACAGTGCGCTGCTGATTGATCCCGTGCTGGAAGTGGGAGAAAAAAAAGAAAGCGTCGAGATCAACGATACCTCTGCGCAGGTGGACACGGCCAGTAGCCAGCTCGGAGAGGTAATCACCGGTACGCAGATGACTGCGGTCCCTTTGAATGGCCGCAGTTACACCGATCTGTTGGCTCTGCAACCCGGTGTGGCGCCGGTGACTTCCATCACCTCCGAGACGGTACAAGATGTCGGCGCCAGCGCGCTGAATCCCTCCGGCGATTTAAATCCCGGAACTGTCTCCATTAACGGGCAACGCGAATTCGCCAACGCGTTTATCGTGAACGGGAGCGACGTAGAGGAAGACGTCAACATGGGCGCGGCGATTGTTCCTAACCTGGACTCCATCGCGGAGTTTCGGATTCTGACCAGCAACTTCGACGCTGAATACGGGGAATTCAGCGGGGGCCAGATCAATGTAGTGACGAAATCCGGAACGAACGCATTTCACGGAGATGTGTTCGAGTTCCTGCGCAATACCAATCTGGATGCTCGAAACTATTTTTCACCGACGCGCGGAAAATTCGATCAGAACCAGTTCGGTGGAACCTTCGGCGGACCAATTCGAAAGAACAAGATATTTTCCTTCGGCGATTACCAAGGCACTCGTTCGACTCAGGGAGTTAATACCGGGCAGATTCCTGTTCCGTCTTTACAGGATCGCACGACAGGCAACTTTTCGGATTTACCGGTTAATTCCAGCGGCTTCAACCCGCTGGGCTTCTGCGGCTCGCAAACAGATGCAGTTACGCACGCGGTGTACGAAATACCATGCACCGTAAGCGGACCCCCTGTTGCAAGCGAGCTGTCGAGTAAGCTCGGGCAAACCGTGACGAGCGGCGAACCGTACTATTTCAACGGCAATTACATCGATCCAACCACAAAGAAAGAAAGCGCGGGAACCTGTACGAGTTCGAGCGCATGCGTTTTTCCGAACGCTACAGTTCCTGCGAGTGCTTGGGTGGCGCCCGGCACGAACTTGCTAAGCTACATTCCAAAACCAAATACAGGGAGCAACCTATTTTCTACCTCAGCTTTCGATCAGACCTTGCGCGACGACAAGGGCTCTTACCGGATGGATGCCAATACGAATTGGGGATTGTTATCCGCGTATTATTTCCTGGACGATTGGGCGCAAAACAATCCTTACCCGGTGGCGCAAGGCGGCGCGAATGTCCCCGGGTTCAACGCCTTGTACTCGGGGCGCGCGCAGTTACTCAGCCTCGGCGATACCAAAACGCTAAGCTCTACGGCGCTGAATGAATTCCGTTTCAGTTATGTGCGCGACGCAAACGATCTAGGCAAGCCACAGGGAGGAGTGGGGGTGAGCCTGGCGTCGCAGGGATTCGTAGTGGGCCCGGAAACTCCGGGCATCGTACCGCTCTCGCCGAAGACGGAGGGAGTGGAGAGCGTCGGCTTCAATAGCTTTACGCTTGGAACGAATACAAATGAGTTGAAACAGTTCAACAACACTTATCAGTGGCTCGATAACTTTTCGAAGGTTGTAGGGACCCACACTATTAAAGTTGGCGGCGAGTTCCACCTGGATCAGGTGAACGTCAATCCCAACGCCCAATTCAATGGCAGCTTTCTTTTCTTTGGAACTGAGACGGGCTTGGATTTCGCGGACTTTTTGCTGGGCTATCCGAGCCAGTACAACCAGAGCCAGCTCCAGCCTTTTTACGGTCGCAACAAATATCTGGGGCTCTACGCACAGGATAGTTGGCGTATAAAGCCGAACCTGACGCTCAATTACGGTCTGCGTTGGGACCGCATCGCACCTTGGTATGAGAAGTACAATCAGATTGCAACTTTTGAGCCAGGCAAGCAGTCCATCGTTTTCCCAAGCGCCCCCGCTGGCATTTTGTATCCAACCGACCCTGGAGTTCCACGAACTTTAGCTCCTGCGGGAAACCTGGATTTTGCTCCGCGCATCGGACTCGCCTATTCGCCGAACGCTTCCGGAGACGGCCTGCTCGCGAAAATTCTGGGCGGTCCCGGCAAAACGAGCGTGCGCGCTAGCTATGGCATGTTTTACACGGCGATCGAAGCGTTGACGCTGAGTGTGATGAGTGCCAACGCTCCTTATGGGATCACCTACACAAGTCCGGCACCGCCGCTTTTTGCCACGCCATTTATTACGGCGTCCAATGGCCAAAATCTGGGACAGACTTTCCCAGTAACACTCGCGCCGCTAAACACGTCCGCCAAGCATCCTGACCCGAATGTCGATTGGTCGCAATTCGAACCGATCACCGGGCTTCCGAACTATCTGACTACGAATCGCATTCCCTACACTGAGGAATACATGCTTTCTCTGCAGCGCGGATTGGGAGCCAATACCGTGCTTAGTGTGAACTACGTGGGCACTCAGGCGCATCGGCTTCTGGTGCTTGAGGAGGCCAATCCCGGAGATCCGGCGCTATGTTTATTTCTGAGCAATCCGGCCAATCTCGCGCCGGGCCAAACTACATGCGGGCCCTTCGGCGAGGACACGACCTATCGGACTTCCACTGGTCAGGTGTACCACGGCACGCGAGGTCCGCTGGGATCGAATTTCGGCAGCAATGCCAACCAAGCGACGATTGGCAATTCCAATTACAACGCGCTGCAGGTGATCCTGAACCACACTAGCAAACGCTTGAATATTCTGGCTGGATATACTTTCAGCAAATCCCAGGATCAGTCTTCCAATTTGGGCGAAGAAGTGAATCCGATCGATCCAGGGCTGAGCAAGGCGCTGTCCGCTTTCGATGTGAAGCACAATTTTGTGGTTAGTTATAGCTACAAGATTCCTTTCGAACAATTGTTTCGGGTGACGAATCGATGGACGGAAGGCTGGGAGGTTTCCGGGATTACGCGTTTCAGCAGCGGCCTTCCGGTGACGCTGGTGAATTTTGGAGACAATTCGTTGCTGGGGTCGGAACCGAATGGCGTGAATAATTTTGGCATCGATGAGCCCGACTATGCGGGCGGCCCGCTAAATCTGAATCAGAATCCGCGCAACGGAAAGCCGTATTTCAACACGGCCCAATTCAGCGAGAACGCCTTGGGCACACCGGGCACCGCCAAGCGGCGATTTTTCTACGGGCCGGGCATGAATAACTTTGACCTGGCATTGTTGAAGAACGTGCGTCTTACGGAGTCCAAATCGCTGCAGTTCCGGCTCGAGGCGTTCAACGCGTTCAACCACGCGCAATTTTTCGGACCTCAGGCGGTTGATGGAAATATTGCCAGTTCAACTTTTGGCCAGGTCATTAATGCAGCGCCGCCAAGACTGATGCAGCTGGGCGCCAAGTTTTTCTTTTGATGGAAGATGCTTTGTCCTTCGGCCCAGAGTTCCTTTGCGATCGTGACGAAGGATATTGCAGGCGCTTCGAAATTATTGGCTTTGGAGCTTCTTTAATGCTTCTTGCGATGACCGAAAATCAGGACGTATAGCGAGCGCCTTGTTATAACTCTCAATTGCCAGCTCCTTCTTGCCGGCCGCCAGATACGCTTCGCCCAAACTATCGAAGGCATTCGCTGAATCGGGATAGTTGTTTGTGTTCAACTGAAACAGCGCGATGGCCTTCTCAGTCGCACCGCGACGAAGAAACGCGTACCCCGCTTCATTCACAATCGCCTCGAAGTCCAAGTATCGATTGCCGGGGGCGTTCTTGTGACGATCGACAATGGCCGGAAAGTCTGAAATAGATGCGCTCTCCAAGTCTCGCCCGAGCTGAGCTTGGACTGGAACCCATAAAGCGATCGCTTCCAGGGCGGGATCGCGGTTCTGCGCGAATTCGGGCTCGGTCAAGTCCGCTGCTACCACCGGCGAAATCCACTGGCGATTGTCGCGCGCGATATTGTTTTGCCACCAAGCCAGTGCGTAGGCGACAACGAGATGGCTATTCGGCAGCACGAGTGTATCTTCGTCTCCAAAAAAGTGCGGGGGCGCGCCCGTGGGTTCGCCGACGAATGTGACGTTGGTGTAGTACTCCAATTCGTTCGCCAGTAATTGCCCCGCCGAGAATGTGCGACGCCCTACGATGGCGAAGAGTTTCCCTTTCTGGTTAATCTTATCGGCTTTGATAAGGGCTAACACGAGTGGCTTGTTCAACGTTCCATCGCCGCCCGAATTCAAACGGAGGTCTAGAACTAGCTTTTCGACAGGCTGGTTTTCAATTTCCTGCGCTAGTCGTTTGGCAAAAGCGGCCATCGGTTCATTGGGATCTTGTCGGCAACGGTTGTATTGGACGTAGAGCGTATTGCTCTGCGGGATGAACTGCATCCAGTAATTTTTAGTTGTGTGCAGCAGCCAAAGCGGAGAAGCGGAGCTATCTTGTGGGCGGTCGTCGAGCCAGTCGCTTGAAAACGCAGCGAGGATCGGCACGGCGTAACCGACGTCAGGGATCACCATAGCGTCGAGGTCCATCGTGAATCGTTCGCCACTTTTTTCCACGACCATGGAAGCTTTCTGCGGGTTGTCGGTGATACCAAGACCGAAAAGTAGTTCGGGGATGGCCATGTAGTACGGAACGCGATCCTTCAGTGTCATTTCGTTGTCTCGGGCGACAGTTTCGCTCACGCGGAGAAAAGCATTGTGAGCAGACATGTTTCCCAGGCTGATAAGCTTGGCACCCAACACCTTTCCGTACTTGCGGTCCACGCCTTGAACGTAAATACCGTCGGCATAGGCGTAGAAACGCACTGGCAGGATGTGGAAGCCCTGTTCTCTCAGCGCCGGAATTGGCACGCTTGTGTGTCCGTCTCCGACGCTTGCGACAATCTTCATAATGCCCGCGATCACCTGCTCGCGCGTAAGATTAGGAACTTGTCGTCTCAGTTCCAAAACTTCTTGGTCAAAATCGGGTTTGGAAATTTTGTGGAACACATCAATGTGTTTTCGCGGAAGTTGGTCAGAAAGAAAGTCGATGTCGGCTTGCCATTGGGCGCTGGTGGTCCTGGGAGGGGAGGGGTTCGACAAGAGTCCACGCTGAGCCACTGCCGGTAATGCGCACACCAGAAATAACAGAGGAAGGAAACTTGATTTCATTCCGGAACACTCCAAAGCACTCTTCGCGGGGCTAAGCTGAGCCGACGTGTGCGACATTGCAAGCTTAGACTCTGAGACGTCGACCTTTGTTAGCCGTTGACATGGCTGAAACCTAGGGGAAATCGCTGGGTTTCAGTTTCCTGATACAATCGGATTTGGAGTAGGCCTGCGACGCACGTGTCGCGCGAAAGCCTATTTGAACCAACACTGGATCCCAGGGAGCCCGCGTCGTCCTGCCCTTGTGCCGTCCGTTGGCTTCGGCCCGCTGGATAGCCTGAAAGCAGGCGCAGGGCACCCACCTATTCGTGGGGTTCAGGGCCTAGCCCGCACGGCGGAGTGGACCGCTCCTTCTAAATTCGTTCTCGAAGCGCCAATTTTATTCTTCCGACTCGCACTGAAGAATCTGGACGCCTAAGGAATCGCGAGGAAAATTGAGAATACTTTTCATCGGCGACATCGTAGGCTCGCCCGGACGCAAGATCGTGCACGACCGGCTGGCGGATATTCTGGTGCAGCGGAAAATCGATCTCTGTATCGCCAACGGAGAAAATTCGGCGTCCGGCTTCGGCATTACACCGCGCCTGGCTGAGGAATTGTTCTCTTCGGGAGTCGAGGTCATTACCGGTGGTAATCATGTGTGGGACCGCAGGGAGATTCTGGATTTCTTTCCGCACGAGCCGCGCCTGCTGCGTCCGGCGAATTTTCCGGAAGGCTCGCCGGGAAAAGGGTATTACGTGGGCCGCACCAAGGCGGGCGTCGGCTATGCGGTGATGAATCTGCAAGGGCGCACTTTTATGATCGCATTGGACGATCCGTTTCGCACCGCTGAACGCGAACTCGCGAAACTTCCGTCGGACATTAAAGTGATTATTGTGGACATGCACGCGGAGGCCACGTCTGAAAAACAGGCCATGGGCTGGTATCTCGCCGGGAAAGTTTCCGCCGTCTTAGGAACCCATACGCATGTGGCTACGGCTGATCAGCGCGTTCTGCCCGGAGGCACGGCCTACATCACGGACGTTGGTATGACTGGTCCTCATGACTCTGTAATCGGCATGGACAAACAAGGTGTCTTGCAACGGTTCCTGGACCAAATGCCGGCGAAATTCGCGGTGGCCGAAGGCGATATACAGATGAATACAGTTCAGATCGAAGTGGATGA
The DNA here is from genome assembly GCA_963714785.1 of uncultured Acidobacteriota bacterium. Taxonomy (GTDB): domain Bacteria; phylum Acidobacteriota; class Terriglobia; order Acidiferrales; family UBA7541; genus Palsa-295. Next base: position 265,205 of record CAVQQE010000005.1, on the reverse strand, counting down.
AAGCACTGGCCGGGCAGTTTCCATCGACCGCGCTGCTTTTCGCATCGACTAAAGCGACCCAACGGAAAGAGCGCATGGAACAAGCACGAAATCATCTCAAAATATTCAAGCGTTCGGCTGGCGATGCTGTTGGCCAAGGCGAAACTGCCCTTCTGATCGCGGGAAACTTAATCGCGACTCGCGGCGTCTACTCACTGAATACTAAATACCAAGGATTTGCCAATCTCGCGACGCGCCCAGTTGTCCGTGTGTCTCGCCGTACTGGTGGCTATTGCTACTGTCTGGAATCTTTTGCCTTTGTTCGCCGCAGCTCGAACTCAGACCGAGGTGCCAGATATTGCCGCTCGCGCTCGCTTGTTTCCAGGGCTAGGGCCGGGGCTGCGTGCTATCAAGCGGGATTCCAGCGGTCGGTATTACATTTTGGCGGCGCCTGCGAGCACGGTTTCAGTGTATGGCGCCGACGGCAAACGTATCGGCGAAATCCCTACCGGAAATTCCCAGGCCGTTAAAATTGTTTTCGCAGAAGATATAGATATTGACGCCACCAACCGCCTTTTCATCGCAGACCGCGGCGCAAACGCAGTGAAAATCTTCCAGGCTGACGGTTCGCTGCATACTTCCGTCATGGTACTCGCTCCCACTTCGGTGGCAGCCCTGCCGGGAAATGAATTTGCGGTTACTTCGCTCCGCTCCGACCTTCTTGTGACGATCTACAGCGAACAAGGAAAACTAATCCGAAGTTTCGGTGATCCTCGTGATCTTCCATCGAGTGCCGACTCGAAGCGCTACATCAACCGCGGCCGGCTTTCCGGAGACTCCTTGGGTTTTATTTATTTTGCGTTTACATTTGTTCCGGACGCCACGATCAGAAAGTACGATCGCTTTGGTTATTCGGCATACGAAATTTCTCTTCCGCATCCGGACGAACAGACCGCTTCTTCACAAACTCCAGGGGTAGATATTTTAGCGCTTGCTCGCCGCAAGCAAGGTGCCGCAGTAAAACCTGTAATCAAGGCCTTTGGCGTGGACCCCGTCTCCCAGGATGTGTGGATGGAGACGGGAGATCTGTTGTCGCACTTCGATAAAAACGGTGCTTTCGCCGCGTCGTACCGAACCGCTACCGCGAATGGCATGCGGCTTGAGCCCAGCGCGATTCTGATCGAGCCCAATCGAATTCTTCTTGCGGCAGACCCCCTTGGCGTCTACGAGTTCTCGCGGCCAGACAAACAGAAGTCTGATTCAACCGGCCGACGCTGACAAGTTTTTGCCATCCTATCGCGGTTAAAAAAGCGGCCTTACAATTTTTCCTGGGATCAACTAAAAAATCGCCTGTGGAAAAGCTGTGAATGATTTGTGAAATCTGCGTGAATGGTTTGTTCAATTTTCTCTTGCTACCTGCGTTGCGATTAGGCAAAATCCCCGCTCGACTTCTCCCGTGCAATTCATGCGTGCACTCATGAGATGCCGTGACGCGGGATGCGTCGCGTGACATCAGACCTATCCGACATAAGAAAACATCCCGCCGGTGGCGCGGGGGATTTCCACAACATTTCCACGTCGGTGGAAATTGTGGCAAAGGGTAAATTTGCTCGATGAACCTCTGGGATAAGATTCTGCTGCACTCCGAACGTCGCGTAAATCCTCACAGCTTCGCCACATGGTTTCGGCCCACGCGTCTGGAACGAGCGGAGGAAGATCGTTTGGTAATCCGCGTTCCCACGCGCCTGTTTAAGAAGCGCCTGACGGAAACTTATGGCCAGCTTATTCAAGCGGTGCTCACCGAGCTAGGGCGTCCGCAGCTTCAGCTTGAGTATCTTTGCGCGGAAACGCAACCGGTGGCTGCAAGCGTTGCGCCGCCTCCGCAGGCGAAGCTTGATTTTGACGCAGTGGCTCATCAACTGAATCCGCGCTATACGTTTGAATCGTTTATCGTGGGCGCTTCGAACCAATTTGCGCACGCGGCAGCCATGGCGGTGGCGGATCAACCTTCAAAATCCTACAACCCGCTCTTTTTGTATGGTGGTGTGGGCCTGGGCAAAACACATCTGATGCAGGCGATCGGGCACACGCTGAAACGGCGCAATCCTTCGCTGCGCCTGACCTATATCAGCGCGGAAAAATTTACGAACGAGGTGATTGCTTCGATACGGCTCGAGCGCATGCCTGCCTTCCGCGACCGTTTTCGCAATATGGATGTGCTGATGGTGGACGACATTCAGTTCATCGCCACTCGTGAACGCACGCAGGAAGAATTCTTCCACACCTTCAATGCGCTGTATGACCAGCAAAAGCAGATCGTTATTTCTTCCGATTGCCCGCCCAAAGAGATTTCGTCCATTGAGGAACGCTTGCGTTCGCGCTTCGAATGGGGGCTGATCGCGGACATCCAGCCGCCCGACCTGGAAACCAAAATTGCGATTCTGCAGAAGAAGGCTGAAAGCGAGCGCGTGCAGGTGCCCGATGACGTGGCCGAATACATCGCGCGCGCGATCAAATCGAATATTCGCGAGTTAGAAGGCGCGCTGATACGGCTCATGGCTTACGCGTCGCTCACCGGCGCGGTGATTAATTTGCCCACGGCGCAGCAAGTGCTGAAAAACATTATTGAGACGCAGGACAAGAAAGTAACCATCGAGCAAATTCAGAAACGCGTTGGCGAGCATTTCGGTCTGCGGGCACAGGATTTGAAAGTGCGCAGCAACTCAAAGCAGATCGCTTTTCCTCGTCAAGTAGCGATGTTTCTGGTGAAGCAGCTTACCTCGGCTTCGCTCCCGGAAATTGGCAGGCAGTTTGGCGGGAAGCATCACACTACCGTGCTGCATTCGATCAACAAGATTGAGATGTTGCGACAGTCCGACAAAGATTTGAACAAGACGATCAACAGGCTACTCGACGCTTTCGGTTAGAGATAGCTGCGAACTGAGGTTCGCGCTGTGATGCAGCCTGTGCACGCGCTGTGGAAATAACCTGACGCAAGGTTTCAGCGATCGTTTTCACCTGTACCGCGCGGATTTCCACCGGACGCTCGCGCGGGTAAAGCGCTCGGATGATACCGGTTAAAACGTTTTCCGCAGAATCCACACATGCGGCGACGGCGACGGTTTTCTTATATACTCATTTCATAAATAAAGGCAGTAAAGTAGTAGCCGCAGCAGTGCGAAAGAAGAGCAAACAACGCGAGGGTCGCCTGAGATGGAATTCAGCGTAAAAAGATCGGACCTGCTTGACGAACTAAACCTCACGCAGGGCGTGGTCGAACGCAAGTCAACGATTCCAATTCTGTCGAATCTCCTGGTGGAAGCGAAAGGCAGTCGCCTAACCATCACTGCGACCGATCTTGAACTGAGCATGCGCACCTCCTGCGAAGCAAAAGTAAAAAAAGAGGGCGCCGGCACGATTCCGGCAAAGAAACTATTCGAATTGATGCGTCTGCTGCCGGAAGGGGAAGTGAGGTTTAAACTCCTCGAAAATCACTGGGTGCAAGTAACTGCCGACAGGAAGAACTACAAACTGGTAGGCATGTCGAAAGATAATTTCCCAGCTCTGCCGTCTTTTCCACACGCGCTGGTAAAGATTCCCGCGGCGTTGCTTGCAGAAGTTATAGCGAAAACCACTTTTGCGATTTCACTGGAAGAATCGCGTTACACGCTGAATGGGGCTTTGCTCGTGTTAAAGCCAAATTCGATCACCATGGTCGCGACTGACGGACACCGGCTCGCGATGGTGGAAAAAGATCATAAGTTCGAAGGCTTCTCCACCGAGACGCGCGTTCTGGTTCCCAAGAAAGCTATGACCGAGCTGCAACGACTTGCCGCGGAATCCGGCGATGAAGCGAGCGTTGAATTTGCGCAGGACGAAAGCCACCTTTTCTTCCAGTTTGGCGGACGTTTGCTGACTTCGCGAAAGCTCACCGGGCAATTTCCGAATTATGAAGCCGTCCTTCCGCGAGATGCGAACAAGACCGTGGCTCTGGATCGCGGCGAATTGCAGGACGCTCTCCGTCGTGTTTCGCAGCTTGCCGACCAGCGTTCACACGCCGTGAAATTCATGCTATCGAAAGAAGGCCTCGAAATTTCAGCCTCGAGTCCGGAATACGGCGAAGCCAAGGAAATCATCGAGAAAGAATTTAAAGGCGACACCATCGCGATTGGTTTCAACGCGCAATATCTTCTGGATTTCCTGAACGCCGCGGCCGATGGTCCCATCAGTTTCGAACTGAAGGATGAACAATCCGCCGGCCAGCTGCGCCCGCTTGCCGATGAGGCTACGCGTTACCGCTACGTCGTAATGCCCATGCGTATTTGAAGTTTGCGGCCTAGCTAGGCCGATCTTTTTTAGGCTCCGGTTTTCCTTCAGAAAACCCTCGTAATAACTGAATAATTACGCTATTTCCGCATTTTATTGCGCGCGTCCATTAGACCTCAAAATCCCGCCTCGACAAGCCCATATCTAATTGATCTGCTTGGACTTATTGTTAACTGTCGGCCCACAATCACCTTGTGAAAAGTCCGCTTTTCCGGTACAATTTTATTGTTCTGGATTCCTCCTGAACGGCACTGTCTGACCCGAAATCGCTCTTGTTTTCTTGCTCGCGCCAGGGCAATTGAGCGACACGTGTTAGACGAAATAAAACTTCGCCGCGTCTCCCCGTAAATTTCGGAACGGGACGGGATGAAGTTGCAACCCTACGAGTCTGGCAAGCGCAGAAGCGCCCTGGAAAATACCCAGGCCGGAATTTTTCCGATGCTCAGGCCAATGGGCAAGGCAAGCCCGCCAAAGTGGGCAAGTGTCGAGCCTCCGCGCGACCGCCTTCCCGTGTATCACCAAGATTTCTAAAAGAGATTTCTAAAATTTGCATTCATGCGAGCTAACGGTCTGAGGAGACGCACGATCCATGGCTGAAAAAGAAAGTTCGGGCGCCAAAGGTCATAAGTACGACGCTACATCCATCAAAGTGCTGGGCGGAATTGAAGCGGTTCGCAAACGCCCGGCGATGTATATCGGCTCCACTGGAGAGCTGGGTCTGCACCACCTCGTCTGGGAAGTCGCGGACAACTCTGTGGACGAAGCCATGGCCGGCTTCTGCGATGAAATTAATGTGTCGGTACATGATGACAATAGCGTAACGGTGATCGACAACGGCCGCGGCATTCCTGTGGACATGCACGCCACCGAGAAGAAACCGGCTGCGGAAGTTGTTATGACTGTGCTGCACGCCGGAGGGAAATTCGATAGTGACACTTACAAAGTTTCCGGCGGACTGCACGGCGTGGGTGTGTCGGTGGTGAATGCGCTTTCGGATTGGCTCGATCTGGAGATCTGGCGCGACGGCGAAGTGTGGGAGCAATCCTACGAAAAGGGCGTGCCCACATCGAAGCTGAAGGCTTCAGGTAAAACCCGAAAGACCGGAACAAAAATCACGTTTCACGCTGACCCTGAAATTTTCGCGAACACAGTGTACAGCTACGACACACTTTCGCAGCGCCTTCGCGAGCTCGCCTTCCTCAATAAAGGCCTGAAAATCACGCTGGAAGATGAACGCACCAACAAGAAAGCTGAATTCCGCTTCACCGGCGGCATTGCTGAATTTGTGAAACACCTCAATCGCGGCAAGCAGACTCTTCACGATTCCCCGATTTATATGGAAGGCCAGCGCGAGCAGGTGGAGATCGAAATCGCGCTGCAATATAATGACAGCTACGCAGAAAACATTTTTTCCTTCGCGAACACGATCAACACGGTTGACGGTGGCTCACACCTTTCGGGATTTCGATCCGCGCTGACGCGCACGATTAACTATTACGCGAATTCCGCGGGCATGTTGAAGGAACAGAAAGACGAAGTCTCCATCAACGGCGATGACGTGCGTGAAGGCCTGGTTGCCGTGGTTTCCGTGAAACTGCCGCAGCCGCAGTTCGAAGGACAAACCAAAGGTAAGCTTAACAGCGACATCAAGGGACTGGTCGAATCGCTGGTCAACGAGCGGCTCGGCGAGTATTTCGACAAGCATTCGTCCATCGCGCGAAAAATTATTGGCAAGTGTATCGACGCAGCTCGCGCGCGCGAAGCTGCGCGCAAAGCTCGCGAGCTCACGCGGCGCAAGTCGGCGCTCGACTCTAGTGGACTTCCAGGGAAGCTTTCCGATTGCCAGGAACGCGATCCCGCCCGCTGCGAACTCTTTCTCGTTGAGGGCGAATCGGCCGGCGGCTCAGCCAAAGGTGGACGCGATCGTCGTTATCAGGCCATCTTGCCGCTCAAGGGCAAAATTCTGAATGTGGAAAAAGCTCGTTACGACAAAATGCTTGGGCACGAAGAAATTCGCTGCATTATCACCGCTCTCGGCACCGGCATTGGCAAGGACGATTTCGACGCCAACAAGCTGCGCTACCACAAAGTAATTCTGATGACCGACGCGGATGTGGACGGCAGCCACATTCGCACCCTGTTGCTCACGTTTTTCTTTCGGCATATGCGCGAGCTCATCGACCGTGGCCACATTTATATTGCGCAGCCGCCGCTCTATCGCGTGAAGCGCGGAAAGATGGACCGTTACATTCGCGACGAGCGCGAATTCGCTCACGAGCTCATGAAGCGGGCCACCGAAGAGCACGAAGTGAAATCGAAAGGGGGGAAATCGTTGGAAGGCGGCGATCTCACCCAATTCCTTTTGAATATTCAGGAATACGACCAGGTGGCTGCAAAGCTGGGCCGACGTTTACGCGAGCCGAAACTCGTGGAACTGCTTGCCAACAGCGAACTCGAAAAGAAGACTGATTTTGCCGACAAGAAAAAACTTCAGGAGCTGGTCAAAGCCATCGAGAAGGCCAAGCTGGAATTGGAGGCGAAGTTCGTTTTCGACGAAGAGCACAGCCTGCACGAGCTGGTTCTGAAAAATGGCGGAGAGCGTCGCGTGAATTGGGCTCTGGCCGCCACGCCTGAATACAAACGCATGCGCTCGCTGCATCAGCAGATTGCCGTGCACGATCGCCCGCCGTTCACCGTGGGCCATAACGGCGACAAAGTCGTTAAGGACGATGCAACCGGCCTGCTGAATTACGTCCTGGAGGACGCAAAGAAACAGTTCACCATCACGCGTTTTAAGGGTCTGGGCGAAATGAATCCAGAGCAGCTTTGGGAAACAACCATGAATGCCGAGACGCGCACGCTGTTGAAAGTGCGTCTGGAAGATGCCGTTGCGGCCGAAGACATTTTCTCCACGTTGATGGGCGAAAACGTCGAACAGCGCCGCAAATTCATCGAGGACAACGCCCTCGACGTCGTGAACCTCGACATCTAAGAATGATTTATCAATTGAACTGGAAGATTCTGCCGGGTTTGCGGGGCATGAGCTGTTCTGAATTTAGTGCTACGGCGACGAGTTCGCCGAACAACGAGCAAGGCGTCGCTTTTGAATGTTCGAACCAGGCGGAATGCGATTCACTGTTGCGCGAGTTGGAAGGACACTTCGCGCTACAGCGCTTTTCGAACAACGCCAGCGCATTCGAAACGGTGAAGACTTACCTAATCGAACGAGCAGCAAGAAAAACGCAATCTTAAGCTGAGCAATTAAAGATACGGAGAGACAAGTGGCCGACGAAATAGATAAGTCAATAACCACGCCGGTTGATATCGAATCGGAGATGAAGAAGTCGTACCTCGATTACGCCATGAGCGTGATCATCGGACGCGCGCTTCCGGATGTGCGCGACGGACTGAAGCCGGTTCACCGGCGAATTCTTTTTGGTATGTACGAGCTGGGGCTTACCTCCACGAAGGCCTACCGCAAGTGCGCGAAAATCGTCGGTGAAGTGCTGGGCAAGTTCCATCCGCACGGTGACACGCCTGTGTACGACGCGCTGGTGCGCCTGGCGCAGGATTTCAACATGCGTTATCCGCTGGTGGACGGCCAGGGAAACTTCGGCTCGGTGGACGGCGATCCGCCAGCGGCGATGCGATACACGGAAGCGCGCCTCTCGAAAGTCGCCGAAGAGATGCTGGCGGACATCGAAAAGGAAACCGTCGATTTCGTTCCGAACTTCGATGAAAGCGAACATGAGCCGGTCGTTCTTCCGACACGAATCCCGAATTTGCTGGTCAACGGTTCAAGCGGTATCGCCGTGGGCATGGCGACGAATATTCCCCCGCACAACCTGAAAGAAACAATCGAAGCTGCCATCCTGCTGATTGACGAGCCCGAAACAAACCTGAAAAAAGTGATGAAGCTGATCCCCGGTCCCGATTTTCCGACCGGAGGCTACATCTACGGGCGCGAGGGAATCGAGCAAGCTTACAAAACGGGTCGAGGCTCGTTCCAGGTGCGCGCGAAGGTCGCGATTGAACAGCGCGGCAAGGACCGCCAGGACATCGTCATCACCGAGCTTCCTTACCAGGTAAACAAAGCGCGGCTGATCGGACACATTGCAGAGTTAATTCAGAACAAGAAGCTCGAAGGCATCGCCGACATTCGCGACGAGAGCGACCGCGACGGCATGCGTATCGTCATAGAAATCAAGCGCGACGAAGAGCCCCAAATTATTCTGGCCCACCTGTTCAAGCAAACGCAGATGCAGGAATCGTTTGGGATGATTTTACTCGCGATCGTCGGCGGACAGCCGCGCGAGCTCGGCTTGGTCGAGCTGCTCCAACTATTCATCGCGCATCGCGTTGACGTAGTTCGCCGCCGCACGCAATACGAATTACGCAAAGCCGAAGAGCGCGAGCATATTTTGCTGGGTTACCAGATCGCGCTGGATTATCTGGACGAAGTGATACGGGTCATCCGCGGTTCTTCCAGCCGCGCGAATGCCCGCGAAAATCTATTTAATTTCTTCGCGAACAAATCGATCTCCATTTCGGAAGGCGGGAAAGCCAAGAGTCTCGCCGGCGTAAAGCTCAGCAACAAAAAATATGGCTTGGCCACCGAAGTCGTGGGCCTTAGCTACCCGCAAATCGATGCCATCCTCGAATTGCAGTTGCATCGCCTTACCAAGCTTTCGATTGACGACATTCTGAACGAGCTGAAGCAGATTCGCGAGCAGATCGCGGAGTTGCGCGAAATTCTAGCCAGCGAGAAGAAACTAAAAGCGGTGATCGTTGCCGAGCTGCGCGAAATTGCGAAATCCTATGGCGATGAACGGCGCACGCAGATTGTTGACCGCGTCGAGGAAATCAAACTCGAGGATCTGATCAAAGACGAAGAGATGGCCATCACCGTGAGCCACGCGGGCTACATCAAACGCACTTCGGTCGATGTGTATCGTCACCAATCGCGCGGAGGCAAAGGACGCATTGGCGCGAAAACTCGTGAAGACGACTTCGTCGAACACTTCTTCGTGGCCTCGGCGCACAGTTACATTCTGTTGTTTACGTCGAAAGGCCGAATTTACTGGCTGAAAGTTTACGAAATTCCGGAGGCTGCGGCCGCCACGCGCGGGAAAGCGATCGGTACACTTGTTCGCCTGCAGGAAAACGAGAAGCTTACGGCTGTGGTTCCCGCTCGAAACCTGGAAGAAGCCGACCGCTACGTTTTCCTGGCAACGCGCAACGGCACAGTGAAGAAAACTGCCATCGCTGAATTCTCGAATCCGCGCCCATCCGGAATTATTGCCATCAACCTCGAGCCTGGTGACGAACTGATCGGAGCAAAACTTACCGACGGCAAACAGATGATTTTCCTGGCCAGCCACGATGGACAGGCAATCCTCTTCCGCGAAACTGAGGTTCGTTCGATGGGGCGAGCGGCCGGCGGCGTGAACGGCATGGACCTGGCGAAGGGCGATTTCGTGGTCAGCATGGACGCGGCGCAGCCGGACTTCGTCATCATCCAGAAGGAATACAAGAATGACACACAGAACCTGGATGAACTGCAAAGCGACCAGATTCGCGAATCGCTTACCTCGCTAATGCTCACTGTTTCTGAAAAGGGTTACGGCAAGCGCACTCCTCTCGCCGAGTACCGCGTCACATCGCGCGGCGGCAAAGGTGTGATCAACTTAAAATCCACGGACCGTAACGGCCCGGTAGTGGCGGCTTTGCAAGTACGCGAAGATTCCGACGTGATGATTATCACGGGGCAAGGAAAAGTAATTCGCGTTCATTCCGGTGAGATTCGCGAAGCGGGACGTTCGACGCAGGGCGTTCGCTTGCTGCGCTTGGAAGAAGGCGACCGCATCGCCGCAGCGGCATCGATTCTGGAAGAGGAAGAAGCCGCTGCGCCGGAACCTGAGAAAAAGTAGGCGAAAAGATTCGTTTCTTACGACGGCGGGGCGATGTAGTAGCCGGGACGTGTGCGCACATCGACACCCGGGCGATCGACTGTAACTTTAATTTCGTGGTAGCCGGTAGGCTCGTCGCCCGGTGGACGGTAGCCGAGCGTATATTGCGCGTGCAGTTCGCCGCCGATTGCGTCCATGGCTTTTTGAATCGACTTGTCTTTCATCGTGTTCACGTGTAACCCGCCGGTAGCTTTGCTGGCAATCTCAAGTGAGTTCGGACCAATGGCATTCTTCCCCGTTTTCACCAGCCAGACCGCGAGCGCCAGCAGATCGATGTTTCCTTGCCCTTGAGCGGCGGTTTCGTTGTCGGGGGTTTGCGCCATACCGGGCGGCACCGGAACTGGAAACGTTCCGGGCGCGCCCAGCTGCGGTCCTTGGTGCGGATTTGGCTTGGCGCGCAAATCAGCCATGCTCGTGCTCAGACCGATGGTGTAAATCGTCACATTAGCGAGCTGCGCTTGGCGCAACACTTCACCAAGTTTGCTTTCGCTGCCGGAATCCTGCGCCTCAGCAATCACCACCAGAATCCGTCGTCGAACCGCCGGCCGCTCTTCCAGCAACGAAATGCCGCGTGACATGGCGTCGTAAAGCCGCGATTGATCGACGCCAATGCGCAAGTGATTGATCATATTTTGCACGCCGTCGGTATCGGTGGTGAATTTACTGAGCAACTCGATATCGCTGTCGAAGCTGATCACAGCGGCTTCGGCCGTTTGTCCCATTACGGTTTGGCTGAAAATGATTCCTGTTTGACGGACTGCGGGAAGCATGGGCTCGATATGCGAGCTGGTTTCGATTGCCAGCACGATGGAAAGAGGATCGCCGCCCAGATCGAAGTGTTCAATCTTTTGTTGAACGCCATTGTCAAAAACGCGGAAATTTTCCTTGGAGAGATCGAGCAGCATTTCCCCGGCGTGGCTCGTCACCGTCACCGGGGCGATCACTTCATTTACGCGAACGCGGATCGCATTCTTCTGCTGTTCGGCAGGCGGTATTTTCTCCGGAGTTACTCCGGGCTTCTGCTGCAGCGGACCCGGCGGAGCCTGACACCACGCCGAGCTGGGCGCCGCCAGGCACGTTAGCGCCAGACAAATCGCCACTAGCCAGGAAATCCGTGCCATTCGCGCAAGCGTATTTTGAGGGCCTTGCATCGATTTCAGTCTATCTGATTCGCCGGAACTGGGCGGCGTTGCTTGCAGTGTAATAGCGCTTGCGCACGATGACTGGCTTTTCGCCGAGGTTCTCCTAGAATGAATGCTCGTGCTATGTGGGAGAGAACATGCGCCGCCCTAGTCCCCGGCCTCATCCGAAGCTAGCTTACGAAGATACGAAGTTCATGGAAAGCCTGGTGGCCCGGCCGCTTCGCATTATGGCCGAATACATCGACCCGTTGGACCGACTGCGCCGCGCAAACGTAAGCGATACGATTGTGATGTTCGGTTCAGCGCGCATCCAGGCCCGAGATCGCGCTCTCGTACACCTGAAACAAGTACAGCGCAATGCGCGGGGACGGCACACTCCTGAATGGCGCCAGAAGGTCAGCGCCGCGCGGTCTTTGCTTTCGATGTCGCGGTATTACGAAGAGGCGCGCGAGCTTTCTCGACGACTGACGCAGTGGTCCATGACGCTGGGCGACAAGCCGCGACGGTTTGTTATTTGTTCCGGCGGCGGGCCCGGAATCATGGAGGCGGCCAATCGCGGCGCATACGAAGCCGGCGGTCCGTCGATTGGACTCAGCATACAGCTTCCTCATGAACAGGAATCAAACCGCTACATCACCCCGGAACTGAATTTCCTGTTTCATTATTTTTTTATGCGTAAGCTCTGGTTCGCACAAATGGCCAAGGCGCTGATTATTTTTCCTGGTGGGTTTGGAACCATGGATGAGCTCTGGGAAATGCTCACACTTTTACAAACCAACAAGCTCTCTTCGCATCATGTGGTTCTGATCTACGGAAGGAAATATTGGGACAAAGTCGTGAACTGGCGGCACATGGTTCGCGCCGGCACGATTAACCAGCGCGAATTCAGGCTGCTGCAGTTCGCTGATAACGTGGACGAAGCCTTCGATCACATCCGCAAGGATTTGGAAGCTCATCACCTTCAGTTGGAATCGGATTCATACACCGAACCCACACGCCGGATGTAGCAGGTGAGTGCGATAGAAGGAAAAATGGGGAAGAAGCCCCCAGGGACTTCCTCCCCATCTTCCGTGCGCAAGAACCTGGCAAATTCGATAGACGATTAGTTATTCGAGTACGGTTCGGTTACGAAGACTGCTTGAAAGCGCCGCTTCTCGTCCTGATCGTGGAGCATCACAACCGGCACCACGCGTAAAGAATGTTTGCAGCTGCGGCAAGTCGTAACTTCACCCTGTAGATCCTGAACGAACCCGTCGGTGAAATGGTACGCTGCGCGAGGCCGCCTTGCTGCTTTGGTGCCCTGCCTGCCGCACTGCGGACAAGTAAACTCCACGAGGTCTTCCAGAGGATCGCGGTTCAACGCCGCCCAACCCGTATATCGAACGCCAATGGTTTCTTTCTGTTCTTTCTCCATAATGGCCCTCCCCAATAAGAGCGTTACACGTACTTAGACGCACCTCGCGACAAAACCGATTCAAGCGCGTACCAATTTTTGTAACTGCCTAAAACTACTGTTTTTAGGCGCTTTTAAACCCTGTCTACTGCTGCGTTGGAACCAAAGCCCTACAGCGGTGTCTATCTATGCAAGAGATTCGCGCGAAACCCCTGGGAGGGCTTAATTGTAAGAATTTTGCGGAGAAGTGTGCCATGAGAGAGCGCGAAGATTTCTCGCAATGCCTGGTAGACGGCGACGAGCCATCGCTTGCCAGATCGAGATGGATCCGGCGAGAAGCATTGTGGGTCTCAATTATTTTGGAAGCTGCGCTGGTGGCCGCGATGTTTCTGTTGCCTCTGATTACGCCGGGACTGCCGCCGCAGCAGTTCTTGATCACGCCAGCGCCGCCCTATCATGGCGGAGGTTCGACCTCGTCACCGGAGAAACCATCTACAGCTCGGCGCTCTCAGCAAACAAGTATTTCAACAACAAAATATCCTGTCGTTGGCCGACCGGCCGATAACTCAGCCCAAGTGCAGCCTTATTCTGCGGGGGAGGCACCTGAAATTGGTTCCGGATTTGGCCCCGGTGGTTCGCTGGGTTTCGGCACCGGCGGCGGGGAAGACGTTCCTGGCGGAATAGGTCCGCGTCCGATTCCGGAGCCACCCAAACCGAAGGCTGAAAAGCCGGCGCCCACGACAAATGAGCGAAGGTGTGATGGAAGCAGCGCTACTCAATAAAGTTCAACCCCAATATCCCCCGGCGGCGCGCTTGATGCACATCGCGGGCAGCGTCCGCTTACAGGCAATCATTGGAAAAGACGGGCGCGTGCGCGATGTGCAAGTCCTCAGCGGGCACCCGCTTCTGGTCCAGGCGGCTTTGGCCGCAGTACGCGAATGGCGCTATCGGCCCACGGAGCTGAATCACGAAATCGTGGAAGTTGAGACGGAGATCACCGTGAATTTTGTTCTGGACTAGATCACGAAGCTGCCAGGGCGCCTTGGTGTTCCAAGACGCCCCAAGGGCTCCAACGCTCAAGCAGCTAGAACTTGATAACAATGCCGGTCGAGATTCGGGCATTATTTTGTCCTGTTCCAAACACGCTTGAGTGGATCCAATCCCCTTGGAAAATGCGCCAGTAGAACGGACCCATGATTTTACCGTCGATACCCCCGCCAATAGCAACCGCAAAGGAATCATCGGAGACGGTTGGAAATCCGGGAGCAGAAAGACTAACGTGCGCCCCGCCGATCAAAATATGCCCAAACGGCGAAACGCGCGCCGGCCAGGAGACTTGCGGCCCAAATAAGTAGTAAGTCGTGTGCGTGCCGTTGCCGTAGTCACCCGAGAAGTCAGCGCGAGCGCCTAGCCAGGAGGCAAACTTATACTCCCCTGAAACCTCCCAACCATTCTGATTAAACGATGGAGAATTATCGAAACGCAGGTAAGAATAGCCGCCATATAATTCCACTTTGTCGGAGTCCTGCGCGTGCGCAGTGAGAGAAATTAGGAAAATCAATCCGCACAACAATGAGAGCTTTCTGAACATACCAATCCCTCCTCAGGGTTATCAAATTTAGGATTATCGTGGGCAGTAAATCTTGCCACGATTCGCCCCGTACTATCCCGACTTCAGCTGCAGCCCGCCCTTACCCGCACCGAGCGGCAGCGATGGGCTGGAAGGGAGTAAGATGCCACCTGATGGGAAGAGGTTACTCCCTGGACGCAGAAATGTTAGTTGCTGCCGTATCAAGTATTTAGTGTAGAGACTTCATGCTATAGAAGAGGCTCGCCGGAATTTTTCGCGATTAATTCACGAGTGCTATCGCGCAAGCGGACAATTTCCTGCCAGTCATTTCCGGCCGCGCGATCTGGAATTACAAGAGGGCCGAATGTAACGGTAATGCGGCCGGGTCTCGGCAACTTCGTTTTGTCACGCAGAATTTGCCGCGCGCCGCGCACCGACACAGGACAGATAGGACGTTGCGTGTCGACAGCCGCTTTGAAAGTACCTAATTGGAATGGACGAATCCCGGTGACTGCGGTGAAGGTTCCCTCCGGATAAATCGCGACCGACTCTCCGCTTTGGAGCGCGGCATTCACTTGTTCCGCTTGGCGGATGCGCGCCTGTGGATCGCTGCGATTAAAAGAAAATTGTCCGCTGCGAAGAGCCATGGTGCTGAAAAACGGCATGTCGCGGACTTCGCCTTTGGCCACGAAGCGGACATCCGGTGGAAGAAAAGCGAGGTTGATTAGAATATCGAGATAACTCGCGTGATTGGGAGCAAAAACCCAGGGGCCCGATGTTTTCCGCTGATTCAGAATTTCCTGGCCCTCCACTCGCACTGGGACGAATGCCATTCTGAGCATTAGTCGAGTGCCTTTGTGTAGGAGCCAAGCCGCGCGCTTCTGATTTCGAGTGATGGCAACAAGCGCCCATAAGGGAAACAAAAGAATCGCAAAAATCGACATCGCATATATGCCATAAAGAAATCCAAATGCGGCGGTTGCGGCTTGCTTTGTCCAGTTCCGTACGCGCGGTCCAGAACCACGTGCCGCGAGGCCAGCGACCTGCAACCAAGCGGGTTGCTGGCGCCTGCCTAATTTTCCTTCGGTGAAAAGCCGCTGCGTCTCCCGGCGTCGCAACTTACCGCTGGAAGTCTTGGGTATAGATTGAGGCGGTAACAGTACGATTAAATCAGGTGGCATCCCGAGCGCGTCGGTGATCGTGTGTGCAATTTCGTCTTCGATGCGCTTCGCGCTTGCCATGTCGCGAACTTCAGCGGTTACCACCAGACGTTCGCTCCCGCTGCGCTCATCGGCTGCCCCAAACGCCACGACGCAGCCTGTTCGCACACCTTGAACGCGTCCGGCGATTTCTTCCACTTCGTGCGGATATAAATTGCGTCCGGCTTTGATGATGATGTCTTTCGCGCGGCCGGTTATGTAAATTTCGCCGTCAGCCCAGTAGGCCAGATCACCGGAATCGAGCCAATCGCCGTCGCGCATTAATTCTTTGGTCGCGGTGGGATTGTGGAAATAGCCGCTGGTCGCCGATTCACCGCGAAACCACAGGCGTCCCTCATTCCGTTCACCGAGATTTTGACCGTCGGCGTCCACGATGCGAACTTGCACTCCGGGCACAGGCTTTCCGGCATTCACAAACTCGAGCGCAGCCGGATCGTCGGGCTTAGCGGGCTGAGCCTTGCCGCCGGATTCAAAGGTGGCGCGTTCGATGCGGTCCACTTTGTAACCGGCGCCAAGCTTTGGCACAGAAACGGCGAGAGTCGCTTCGGCAAGTCCGTAAACTGGGAGAAGTGCGTCGCGGCGAAAGCCGTAAGGCGCAAAATGAGTCGCGAATCTTTCGAGCGTCTCGGCACGGACCGGCTCGGCACCGTTCGTCGCGGCACGCCAACAACTCAAGTCCAGGCCTTGCAAGTCCTTATCCGGAATTTTTCGCACGCAAAGCTCGTACCCAAAATTAGGAGCGGGACTAATCGTGCCGCGATGCTTGTGAATCGCCCGCAGCCAGCGTTCCGGCCGGCTTAAAAACGCGAGCGGCGACATTACGACTAGAGGAATTCCGGTGAAGAGCGGAACGAACCAGGCACCGATCAGTCCCATATCGTGATACAGGGGAAGCCAGCTCACCGCCACGTCGTCTGGTTTTATGTCGATGCCGGAAATGATCGATTTAATATTCGCGAGCAGATTGGCGTGCGTGAGGACGACGCCTTTGGGATCGCCCGTGGATCCTGAGGTGTATTGCAGAAAGGCAATTTCGTCAGCGTGCGCATGATGCGAAAGATTTTCGACTGCCCGCCAATGCGCTGGGGAAGAATTAGATTTCGCAGCCGGTTTAGTTGCCGGCTTGGCTAGCTCTCCGGCGTCGAGCACTTCTCGTAGAGTTGGTACTCCGGGCTTGAGAAGCCGGGCCAACCCTTCGGCTTGCCGCCAGGTAATCAGAAATTGCGCTTCCGCATTGCGCAGAATGGCGGATTGACGCGTGGCGTATTCCGCGATGCGATCGGCGCGGAAAGGTGGATAAATCGGCACCGGAATTCCGCCGGCGAGCAGGATGCCCGCAAAAGTCCAAAAGAATTCCGCGCAGGTGGGAAGCATGATTGAAACGGTCTGGCCAGGCTCCAAACCGTGCCGTATTAATTCCGCGGCTACCCTGGAGGCGCTTTCGAAAAGCTCGCCGAGCGTTATTGTTCGCGGCTCATCGTTTTCCTGGTAGAGATAAATATGCGCTCGCGCCGGTTCACCGCGCCCTCGCAAGCGGAAAATTTCAGTTAACGTTTCAGCGTTGCGTATTTGCTCTTCGATATCAGCGTGGATGGTAAGCGGACCTAACGGCGTCGCTGATATCGCCGCGCCCGCACCGGTCGCACCCCGAGCTGCGGATCCACTAACGAACTCCTCGCGCAGCACGGCTTCAACCAGGTCTTGTACCGTGTCGGCCTCAGCGACCACGCGGTCAGGCAGGCGCCCGCCGCAAGCGTCGCCCAAGCGCAGCATGAGTTCTACTCGCTCGAGGCTTCCGAGACCAAGTTCGCCTTCGAGGTGAGCCGCCGTGCCGCGCGCCGTTAGCTCCGCCAAACCACGTTGTCCTCCCAACTCCACCAGAAGTTGGCGTAATACGTGGAGCGTCTGCGAGGTAGCGGATGCTGCGCGATCAATTTTTGTGCCCGTGGCGCCCATAGGGGAGGTTCACAACCAGTTGCTTTGGCCGAGCCTATCACCGCTCACTACGCAGGGCAATGCCACTCCGATGAAGCGAACACTGCGCGAAGCGCCCTTAAGGTACCAAGGTACTGGGACTAATTGAACCCTTTGCACTATCGACGCTGGCGGGCTTTACAGCCAGAATCGTGTTGAGTTCGAGGCCGCACAAAGCGCTTCGAATGTCTACACCTCCATCACCCCATGCCCACGAGCGGCCGGCACCCCCACCGGCCGCTCCCCTTTTCTGCTGACCTCAAGTCATTCCATCCCTCCCTCTTGTGTGCCATAAATATGGAATGTTTCTTGACTCCAGCGCGCACGCTTCTATAGAGTGCGGGCATCACGGGGTTGTAGGCTAGAGGCAATCGGCTGCGATCTGAAAGACGTTCAGCCTATGGTTTTGTTCCTCCGACGTGGTTCCAGCCACTCCACGGCCTGCACGTCCTCAGCGCGAGTCTCACTACGGGGGTGGGCGTGAGATTACTTCGAGCTATTTTTATTTTAGTCATCGCATTGGCCGGCGCTGCAATTCTCGGTGGTACCGCCTCGGGCCAAACCAACGCTTCACTACGTGGCACGGTAACCGACCAATCGGGTGGTGTGGTTGTCGGAGCGAAACTCACCCTAACAAATACGGGTACGGGGATCGCTCGCACTACGACTAGCGGCAGCGACGGCTCCTATTTATTCGACTTGGTGCAAGTGGGCAAATACAAGCTAACCGTCGAGAAAGGCGGTTTCACCACTTTCATTCAAGAGGGAATCGTCCTGGAACTAAACCAGAACGGCCGCGCCGACGTTTCCCTGAAAGTGGGACAAGCGGCTCAGACCGTGGAAGTAACCGCGAACGTCGCGCAAGTGGATACCACCAGTGCGGTCCTCGGCAAGGTAGAAACCGAACGCGCGATCCGAGACCTACCTTTGCTCGACCGCGACACGTTGCAGCTCGGCCTGCTCCAGGCCGGCGTTTTTCCACCGGACCAGGATGATGAGTCTGGCAATCCTTTTTCAGTGAGCGGACAACGCTCGGAATCGCTAACGTTTCTTCTCGATGGAGCGAACAACACCGATTTTCTTGGCAACAATATCGTGGTAAGCCCGAATCCCGACGCCGTGGAAGAATTCAAGATCATGACGAACAACTACGATGCGGAATATGGGCGCACCTCGGGCGGCATCGTCAACCAGATTACAAAAACCGGAACGAATGATTTCCACGGTGACGTCTTCGAATTCATGCGCAATGATGTTTTGAACGCTACCGATTACCTGGCCGATGGAATCAAGTCTGCCTACAGACGAAACGTATTCGGCGGCACCCTAGGTGGGCCGGTCAAGAAAGACAAATCGTTTTTCTTCGTCGCCTACCAAGGGACGCGTCGGGGCGAAGGAATGACTCCGAGCCCGGTTGGCGTGTTAACAGTTCCAGAACGCACCGGAGATTTCAGCGCGGACCCTTTCCCACTCATCAATCCCATCACGGGCTCTGCGTATCCCAATAACCAAGTTACGGTGAACCCGATCATAGCGAATTACATCGCCAAGTACATGCCTCTGCCTAACAACGGGTCAACAGATACCTTCACGGCGTCCCCCTTGGCTGGAATCAACGACGATCAAGGAATCGTGCACTGGGACTATAACGTCACGCCTAAGGACACCATCTCTTTTGCGTATTTGATCGATGACACGCGCGCTCTTTTCCCGGAAGAGGGTGGCACGATTTCTTCACTAACAGGCCTTCAGCCTATAGGCTCCGGCGGCGACGTCCCGATTGGGTCAGCGGGACTAGAGAGTCAACGCAATCAGATTGGAACGTTCACTTGGACGCACACATTCTCTAGCAGCAAGATTAACGAATTCCGTTTCGCTGCTAGCCGGTTCGCATCGAGCCAGGGAGTGCCGCTCGATCATACGCCGCCCAGCGCTTTGGGGTTCACGAACGTCACCCCGGCCGATACGAAGGCTCCGGCACCGCCTACAATTTTTGGTCCGTCGTTTGTATTAGGTCCTTCCACACAGGGACCCACCACGTTGCACCGCGCTACATTTGAATGGTCGGACAATTTCACATGGACGCTCGGCAAGCACGAGATAAAATTCGGGGTCGATTTCACTCGCATTCGAAATAACTTCTATTACGACTATTACAACAATGGCAGCGAAGATTTTACGTTTGGAGATTTCACCGGAGACGAATACGCCGATTTCGTGGCCGGATTCTCCGATGAGTATTATCAGTCCTCTCCTGCTACTTACGGAATTCGGACCGGCTCAGCTGCGGGATACATTCAGGACACCTGGAAGATTTTGCCGCGTCTCACCTTGAATTACGGCTTGCGCTACGAGTACTACGTTCCGCAGCACGACATTCACGACAATATCCTGGGCTGGTTCCCCGGAAAGCAATCCACGGTGTTTCCCGACGCGCCTCCCAATATTCTTTACCCCGGAGATCCCGGCACGCCGAATGATGGTCTGGTTTATCCGGACTACAACAACTTTGCTCCGCGGTTCGGATTCGCCTGGGATGTGTTTGGAAATGCAAAGCTGGTCATGCGCGGAGGCTTCGGCATCTTCTACGACATCGAAGATGGTGCCCTGAACCTGCAATTCGGTGGCGAACCGCCCTTTGGATACATTGCGAATATATTCCCGTCCTACGGGTTCGGCTCACCGTCAGATTGTCCGGGACCGGTTCCCTGCGGCGCCATCGCGGATCCGTGGGCGCCCGGAACGAATCCATATAATCCGTTCGTCCCGGGATTTCGACAACCGAGCCCAATTCCTTTCGCCTATCTCACCTATCCCCACTTCCGCACGCCTTATTCGGAAAACTTCAATTATGGCTTTCAGTGGCAAGCCACCAAAGACACGATGGTGGAAGCGGTTTATGTGGGCAGCCTCGGCCGTAAGCTGATTAGTTCCGGAGAGGTAAATTTTCCGCAACCTTCGATTTTGCAGAATCAGCTGAATACCTATCTGCCCGCATACGAGGCAGGATTGATTACCTCCCCTGTAAATCCGGAGTGTGCCCGGTTGTATTCCGCCTGCCAGGGTGGCTTGTTTCCCACCGACCCCTACGATCCCACCGGTACTCCGACTGGCCCGCAACAATTGCTTACAAATTTCAGCAACGGACTTTCCGATAGCGATCAGTTTCAATTGACAGTGGACAAGCGTTTCAGCCACGGCCTGATGTTCCGAGCCGCTTACACCGTTGCGAAAACGATCGATTTGACCTCCGGTTTCCGGTCTCGCTCCTCCGAGTACACCGATCCTCTCGATCCTCGGCTGGATCGAGCTCTCGCGGATTTCGACGTGCCGCAGCGCCTGGTACTGAGCGGACTTTACGAATTACCCTTTGCGCAAGCCGTTCACAGCGACGGAATTCTGAAGAAGGTCGCCCAAGGGTGGCAAGCGAACGTGATTGCTTCCTTCCAGAAAGGAAACCCAATCACGTTCTATTCCAACAGCAACGCGAGCGAACAGGATCAAGCTCCGGACCTGACGCGCGTAAACGTAATCGGGCCGATACAGCATACGAACCCCAAGAACCTGGCCAATTCGTTCCCCAGCCAATGTAACGGCGACAATACTTCTACCGGGAATTTTTGGCTCAATCCGACCAACATGGTTTGTAACCCTTGTCCGTTCACAGATCCGACTTGTGCGCTCGCAGCGGATCAACCGGGAATCCCACTGTTCACCTACGGCGACCTTTCCCGCAATGCCATCCGCGGACCTGGCATCAACAACTTTGATATTTCACTGGTTAAGAAAACCCCAATCAAAGAATCCAAATCGTTGGAATTTCGCGCGGAATTCTTCAATGCTTTTAACCACACGCAATTTTTCAGGGTGGATAACTCGGGGCTCAGTTCCACGTTTGGACAAGTCTTGTCTGACCGTGGACCTCGTCTTATTCAGTTAGCTTTGAAGTTTTATTTCTAGCGCGACCGCCACGCGTCGGAAACAAGTCTTGAGACAAATCAGGTTGTTTTGGCCGTTGGCTCTCGGTTGGGGGGATGTTAGCGGCGACCCATCGGCCGGTATTTCATCATCGGACGCGAGCGCGCCCTGAAACGGGGTGCTAACGGCGGCGAGACTTTATGCAGCGGCGCTCCGCAACTACCGCAACAATCCTGCGGCACATCTTCGACGCGAAGCCAGCGTCCGCGCGCCGCGCATTCCGGATTCAAACATTGAACAGTCCAGCCTGGAAGTTGCAACGTTTCCTCTCCACGCGCTACGTTCGGGCGGCCTCTCTATTACAGAACTGCGTCCGAAAAAAATCAGCGCTCCCGTAAAACTTGGCCGGATTGTGCGCCGATCACTCTGGTGTGTCAAGAAAAAATGTACGCAATTAGTTGTGGCTATCTTTCGCGGGGAGAATCAGGAAAATTCTAAAGCGAAACCCGCTGTCAGCTATGGAATGATGTTGGCGGACCTGCAGTTCTATTCACCGGATATATTTGGCATCAATTGGAAGTGGCGGCCGGAGCGGAGGCCGAGAGTTTTGCTTGGAGCTCATCCACTTTCTTCTGCTGCTCAACTATTTCCGCTTGCAACGCTGCGACTCGGTCTTGTTCGCTCTTCAGTGCTGCGGCTGCCTCTTTGTCATTCTCATATTCCGGCTTGCTCAGGTACATCTGTTCGTCGAGGGTGTACTTCCGTTGAAAAATGTCGAGGTCAGTCTGAAGGCTTTTCAGCTGCTCTTTAGCTGAGTTCAGTTCGGCGGCGACGCCTGTGAGATTTTCGGGAGCCGGAGCGGGTGCGGGTGCGGCACTGGGATTGTTTCCGCCCGTGGAGCTGCTGACACCTTCGGGTGCTGGCGTTTGTCCGACCACACTCACCCCGTCTGTCTTCGGGACGTTGTCGTCATTCCATACGCGAACTGCTTTTGGCTGCTCTTTCTTCTGTTCGCGCGTGCGCCGGGCTGCGTCAACCAAAGAGCTGCTTGACGCTTGTTGCGTTGCCGGCTGGTCCCCCTGTTGGGCTGCAGAAAGGCCGAAAGGCAAAATTAGAAGTAATCCGATTGACCAGCACGCGATTTTCATAGTCCATCTCCCCCCGGGGGCAAATTGGCATGAATTTATCCTAACCGCTCTGGACCTTTGCTGCTGGTTTGCGTTGGCCCGCGCACCCAAAGAAGCAACCTGTCCTTTTTTGCCAGCAGCCACTCCCACCTGCCTAACCTCAAGTTTGCAATTGGCGTTTGCGGCCAAGAAAGGCCACCGCTGTCATCGCTGCGGCTAATAGAAAATAAAAGGCAGGTATAAGGGTGTGTGACGTGCCCGGCGCAGAGCCCATAAAATCGAGCTGCAACGTGGCATGGATAGGTCCGATGTACCAGAGCAATGTATAGATAATTTCGAAGAGCTTGCTTGAACCGCTCCACACCCCCAGAGTCAAAGCCAAGGCCGGAATAAACAGTGTACCGATTAGCCATGCAAGGAGCCCAGGCCAGTCTCCCGATAAGAGCAGCCGGCCGCCGAAACCGCTGCCGGTAATCAGTGCGAGCAGCACCCCTGCGAGCCACACTGCAGGAAGCTGCCGCGCAAGCGGATGTGGCGCAGAAAAGATAAGCTGGCTGGTTTGGTCGTGAACTTCCCGTACGCCCATCTTGGACCAAATCAAAATCGGCCAGAACCACGCGCAGGCCAGAAGCATCCCGCGCGCCGACGCGTCCGGCACCGCGGCACAAGCAACAATCAAACCTGCCGCCACCGCATACCACCACCATTTTTGCCCTTTCCACATCAGTCGGAGCTCTGCCAGAAGGATGGCGCCGAATCTAAAATGCTCATCTCTAGTTCGTATGGACGTAAGAGAAACTGCTGCGTACGCCGGCTTAACCAGAGTTCCATTTTCGGCCTGGTCAGCAGGAGTCAGGATGGGAGCCGGAGCTGCTCGCCGCAAGCGGCCCCTCGCCGGGTCAAAACGATCAAATAATATCGCCGCTAGTAAAGTGAATGCTATGGCGACTACGAACCAGGAAAGTCTGCCCAAGACCAGACCAGCAGTCCAATGAACTCCGTTCCACAGAAACGTAGAACTGGAGTGGGCTTGAGAGGGGGGTTCAATAGACAGGGAGAAGCTAGAATGATCCTGCGGCACATTTGCTGCGGTGCGGATGCTGTTCCAAATCACAGATAATCCTGACCAATCGAATGAATAGCCTCGATTCTTTTCAGCAATAGAAATCGGTAGTGCCAGCGCCAAAGACCAGACAAAGAAATACAACACGTTGCCGAAACCGCCCCGCAGTCCTGGAATGGTTTCGAACAATACAGCGACGCTCGCGACCACGGCCATGGCCGGCA
The DNA here is from genome assembly GCA_963714785.1 of uncultured Acidobacteriota bacterium. GTDB lineage: Bacteria > Acidobacteriota > Terriglobia > Acidiferrales > UBA7541 > Palsa-295. The sequence continues at coordinate 241,300 of CAVQQE010000005.1, read as the reverse complement.
AAGCGATTAACAGAAAGGGGGCCAATAACTTCCAGAGTTCCACGTGCGGATCTTCTGCGTGCCAGAACTGCATGATGATTCCAGCGATTGCGAGAATTCCCACCATCGCTGCAAGAACAACGAAATTGCTGATCGCTTTGCCCATCACATAGAGCGTTTTCGACATCGGTGTGGACGCGAGAATCTCGCCAACGCGGGTTAAGCGGTCGCGCTCAATGGTGTTCTTCACTACATAAAATCCCGCGAGCGACAGAAAAGTGGCGGAGATGAGCGCCATCAAGCCGCCAATCCAAGCAGAATTAAAAACACCCCGCGAATCACTGGCACGCATGATCAGCTGGCCCGAAGCCGCCGCATATCCCAGGTATATGGAAATGCCCATGGTGAGAAGAAAACTGTAGCGGCGAACGCGCTCCAAAAAATCCGCACGCGCCAGGTGATACAAAATTCTCGCACTGTTTGCGATGTTGCTCATGCAGAAGCGCTCGTTCGCTGGCTGGAAATGCAGTGCAGATACGCGTCCTCTAGCGTGGGAGCCGCCAGAACGGCGCCAGAACCGGGCCGCTCCGTCGCAACAATTCGAATGTGGACGCCATCTATCCGGCGCACGCTTGCAGAAATCAGGAATTTTTGCTTCGCCGCAGAAATTCCCGGGCTAGGAATCACCCATTCCCAGACTTTGCCTTCCACCGCGCGTAACAAATCTTCCGGCGCGGCATGGGCCAGTAGCCGCCCGCCGCCAAGAATGGCAATGTCCGTCGCAATTGCCTCGATGTCCGAAACGATATGGGTGGAGAAAATCACAATGCGTTCGCCGGACAATTCAGAGAGCAAATTGCGAAAGCGTGCGCGTTCCTCGGGATCGAGGCCGGCCGTGGGCTCGTCCACGATCAACATTTGCGGATCATTCAGGAGCGCCTGAACAATTCCCACACGCTGTTTCATTCCGCCTGAAAATCCGCCGAGCGCCCGGTCGCGCGCTTCCGCCAGATTCACGACTGCCAGCAGTTCATCAATTCGCTGCCGTGCCGAATTCGCGTCCAGTCCCTTCACTGCGGCCATGTACTCCAAAAACTCTAACGCTGTCAGATGTGGATAAACACCAAAATCCTGCGGCAAGTATCCCAGCACGGCGCGCAGTGCGTCAGGAGACCGCGCGATATCGCTGTCGTTCCAAAGTACGCGGCCTTCACTAGCGCGCGTGACGGTGGCAAGAATGCGCATCAGCGTGGATTTTCCGGCGCCGTTAGGCCCCAGCAACCCCACCACTCCCGGGCCTAACTCCAGCCGCAGACCGCGCAGGCCCCACAGCTTTCCTGAATATTGTTTGCCAACCCCATCGATTAAGAGCTTCATCAACCGGCGTCTCCTTCGGCCTGCGCATGCGAGTGCGAATCTATCAGGAGTAACGTCACTGGGATGAAATTAGTTTCAATTGCTTTCGAACGGATTCAAGGCTTCCTACAAAAAATCTCACAGCACACAGATCCTTGAGTTTCGCAAAACTACATGCTAGCGTCGCTCGTGATTAAATTGGAATATAGTCGAGTGCTTCGTGGAGGCTCTACAGAGCCCGCAGTCCCTGCTTTGGTCTGCTCTACAGCGAAAAGGCCTCTCGAACCTTCTGGCTCTCAACCATTGCTGACCGAAACTGGCCATTTTCCCGGCGAATTAAATCCCCTCGTAACTTACAGAAAACAAACACCCGCGAACTGCTCAAATCGCCAAAAATTCACATTTTGCAACAACCTAAATTTGCAAGCGAAAACACTTGTTGTGCTCCTCGCAGTTTTCACTGTTTCGTTGTTCGCAAGTGCGAGTCTCGGCGCCCGCAGTCTCCAACCTTTAGCTTCTGCAAGGATGCAGCAAACATCGGACGTGACGCAGCCTGCGGCTTCGTCCGCTAGACCGCAGCCGGACGAACGAAAAGTAACTGCGTACACACTTCCGCCTGAAACCTATAAGAAGGCGCGCGAGCTAAGCCAAATTCATTTCCGTATGGCCCTGATCGGGTTCATCTATGGGCTTTTCGTTTTGTGGTTGGTCCTGACACTCCGGTGGGCGCCCAAGTACCGCGACTGGGCCGAACGATTTTCGCGCAGGCGTTTCGTACAAGCCCTGATATTCGCTCCGCTATTTTTTGTAACCCTCGATGTCTTGAGCTTGCCAACCGACATTTACGAACACCAAGTCTCCAGGAGATTTGGAATTTCCGTTCAGGGTTGGAGCTCCTGGGTTTGGGATTGGGCCAAGGGCCAGTTCCTTGGAATCATGCTGGGCATTGTGCTGATTGCGATTCTGTACGCCGTAATTCGAAGCAGTCCGCGCCGCTGGTGGTTCTATTTCTGGCTGGTCGCACTGCCGATTGTCGTTCTGCTGGTTTTTCTTCAGCCGCTTGTGGTGGATCCGATGTTTCACAAATTCGAGCCGCTTTCTCAAAAAGATCCCGCTCTTACCGCAGCCCTGGAACAAATGGTTCAGCGCGCCGGGCAAACGATTCCGCCGGAGCGTATGTTCTGGATGGGAGCCGGCGAAAAAACCACGGAGCTCAATGCGTACGTCACCGGGCTCGGCGCTTCAAAACGCATCGTAGTTTGGGATAACACCATCGCCAAGATGACTACGCCGCAAATCGTCTTCGTAGCAGGACATGAGATGGGTCACTACGTCCTGGAACACATCTGGAAAGGCTTGGCATTTGCTGCGCTAATACTTTTTGTTCTTTTCTACCTCGGATACCGCACCGTAGGGTGGGTTCTGGCGCGCGGGGGCAGTCGTTGGGGAATCCGCGGGTTGGATGATTGGGCCTCGCTGCCCGTGCTTTTGCTTCTATTATCGATTTTTGGCTTCATCGCGAACCCCATCGATAGCGCGTTCAGCCGCCGCATCGAACATCAAGCGGACCAGTACGGCTTGGAAGTTACTCATGGGTTGACGCCGGATTCAGCACAAACGGCAGCGCAATCGTTTCAGATTCTGGGCGAAGTGGACCTTTCCGATCCCCAGCCAAATCCGATCGACGTATTTCTGTTTTACTCGCATCCGCCCATTCCAAACCGCATTCAGTTTGCGCTCACTTACAATCCTTGGGCGAACGGCGGGTCCGGCGAGTTTGTAAAATAACCTCCTGGAGGAGTGAAATACCGCCTATTTTCACAGGCTTAGGTTGTTCGGCGCCGGTCATAGCAATGTTGGGTACGGATCATCGCCTTATCTCCGCGCGTCGATTCGCATGGGGATTCCGTTACGGGGTCGAAGGGTTACCAGCGGCTCCGGAACGATCTTCCGCGCGGTTGCCAAACGAAATTGAAATTTCTGAGCAATTGTCGCCATCACCAGCACAACTTCCATCAACGCAAAATTCTGGCCGATGCAACGCCGCGGCCCGTCGCCAAATGGAAAATACGCGCCCGCGGACAAGCGATCCTCAAGCCCGTCTAGCCAGCGCTCGGGCAGAAACGCATCCGGGTCGGAGAAAAAGCGCGGGTCATGATGCGTGACCCATTGAGAAAGAATGATGGTCGATCCAGCAGGCAAATCGTATCCGCCGATGGTGCACGGTGCGATCGAGGTGCGCGCCAGAATGTAGGCAGGCGGGTACAGACGCAAAACTTCGTTCACCACGCCACGTAAATAGGGCAAACCGCCCAAGTCCGCGATAGTAGGCAGGCGCCCTGCGAGAACGTCGCGAAGTTCTTCATGCAGCCGCGTTTCGGCGGCGGGATTCTTGCTGAGTAAATACCATGCCCACGAAAGTGTAAGCGCGGTGGTTTCGTGGCCGGCCATAAATAAAGTCATGATTTCATCGCGAAGCTGTTTCGAGGTCATTTGGCTTCCGTCTTCGTCCATGGCAGCCATAAGTAATGAAAGCAGATCGTTGTGCTCGTTCGTATTTCCGAGCTTCTTGCGTTGGTCAATGATCCGGTAAACCAGAGAATCCAGAAATTGAATCTCGCGCTCCGCCCGGCGATTCGTAGGGGTGGGCCATTTATCCGGGACTTTGAAAGGAGAGCGTGCTCTGCGCAGTGAATAGCGCATCAGAAATTCCAACGATTGCCCAACTTGCCGCGCTTCTCCAGGTAGAGCGGTGCCGAACAGTGTGCGGACGGCAATCTCCAGTGTGAGCGCCATCATCTCCTGGGCAATGTCGCGTTCCTCACTGTCCTGCCATTTCCGCGAGTGCGCCTCCGCGCTTTCCACCATGGTTGCTGCGTATTCGTTGATTCGGTTACGTTGAAAAGCGGGTTGCGCCAGCCTGCGCTGGCGCCGCCAGAAATCTCCTTCGCTGATCAGTAATCCTTCGCCCAGTAAACGTCCAGTCACATCTTTGGTGAGCTTACTTTTATGAAATTTGCTTTGTTGCATGACGGTTACTTGTTCGATGTAGTCCGGGTGATTCAGCAGGATGCGAGTGTCGGATACGATGGGAATGGTGACGATATCGCCATACTGGCGGGCGATACGCTGCAAGGTGCCTAATGGATCGCGCAGCACCTGCAAAGCCATTCCTAGCAGCGGCCATCCGCGCGGGCCGGGCGGGACCCGATTTCCGTTAGCAGACATTATTCTCTGGCAGGCGGATCATGGCGATATCCGCGAAGCGCTCCTCTTTTGTGACAGGTCTCAGTTACTTTACTCCATAAACCTTGGAGCGTTGACACACCATTGAGAATCAGATGAAGAAGGCAGCTTATTCGGTGCAACGAAGTGCGCGTTGGTGGTTCGGTCGCGTTTAGGTAACATACGTGTGTAAAGGGGAGTCCCGTGGACATCGAGCAGCCGGAATGGCTGGAGCAAATCGAAGGTATTCTGGAGACCTTGAATGAAGGCGTGATTATTGCGGACGATTGCCCCCAAATCATCTTCGTCAACGGAAATTTCGAGGATATGACGGGAATCGCGCGCTCCGAATTTCTCGGGTCCAACTTTGATAAATATTTCACGCCGGAAGAAGCTGCAGAGCTTACAGAACATAGAGACAGAGGTCTGCGGGCGGGCCATAACCGATTCCAATTCGTATTACCCCGGCACGACGGCAGCCGCCTTCCCGTGATCGTCAGCGCGCGGTCCATTGAGGATCCGGACGGACGCCGATTTGCAATCATCACCTTTACCGACATTTCCGATCAGAAATCTGCCGAAGACAAACTTCGCACGGCAAACAAGCTGCTCGAGGAACGCCAAAAAGAGATCGAAGAGGATTTAACGCTCGCGGCGCGCGTGCAACAGAGCCTTGCACCCAAGTCCATCGTCTGGGGAAACGTGCACGTGGAAACCTATTACCATCCCGTGCGAACCATTGGCGGCGATTTCGGCTTGGTGAATGCGCTCGACAACAATCGCTTGAATTTGTTGGTTTGCGACGTTTCCGGCCACGGCATTGGTTCTGCGCTGGTGGCCAACCGAATCTACGCCGAGACTATGACCCAGCTTCGCAACGGAGCGCCGCTTGCTGACATGTTGCGCCAGCTCAATTATTTCGTGATGCACAACATCGGCGGTTCTGTTTTCTTTTTTACCATCGCTGCTGCTCAACTGGATCGCGGCGGCCGACGCTTGCTTTTTGCCGGAGCAGGGCACCCCCCGGGCATGATCGTTCGCGATGGTGAAGAGCCACGCCTTCTGGAATCGCGCAGCATGGTCTTAGGTGCGCTGCCTGATGCGGTGGGACCGGAAGCAACGCTCGATGTGGATCTGGAAGTGGGCGATCGCATCGTGCTTTACACCGATGGCATCACCGACGTCTTCAATTCCGACGGTGAAATGCTGGGCGTGGAGGGCGTGCAGAAAATTGTGCGGGAGACTTCGGCGCTGCCGTTTAAGGAAATGAAGCGCGGCATTCTGGATCGCGTGTCCGCGTGGCGGGAAGGGCCCGCTACCGACGACGTTTCGCTAGTCCTGGTGGAAGTCCAATAGGCTTCTGACTCTGAGAAAATCTCTCGCTCAATGGCCAATCTTGAGTTTGAACGTAATTTCGTGGTTCTTCCAAAAGAAATTTTCGTTTTCTTTGTACCGCAACGTATGCCGCTGTGGTACGGCGCGGAAATGAATAGCTGCTTTGAAGTCCAGGGCGGAGCGCCGGACTTTACGGTGGGCCAGAAAGTACGCATCACGGGCAGGCTCGCTGAACGCGAAGTCACATTGACCACTGTGGTCACAGCTTACCAATGGGAGTGTTTATTCGAGTGGCAATTCCAGGATTCCTATGGTGTACGAGGAAAGCAACGTTGGGAACTTCAACAGATGGGTAGCGGCACGAAGTTAACGATGCGCGATCAGTACGAAATGCCGGGACGCATCGTCAAAATAGTCGATCGAATTTTCACTCGGTATGGAGTCGCCGCGCGCGACCGTTCGTGGCTTGATCGATTGCAGCGCCTCGCGGAGCATCGCTGATTGCTTAGACGCCTATAACGCGCAGGAATCGCTTTTTACCGACTCGCAGCGCCAGCAAATCGCCAGGGTTCAAAACGACGGTACGTTTCACATCTTTTTCAACTTCACCGTTTACCTCCACAGCTCCCTGCTTGATCAGGCGCTCGGCTTCGCTTCTGGAACTTGCCAGTTGCGTCTCCGTGAGAACGCCAAACAGCGGACGCGTGCCCCACGCCAACTTCATTTCCGGCAAATCGGTGGGCGCTTTCTTGTCGCGATAGACCAGGCGAAATTCGTCCGCAGCTTCTTTGGCGGCTTCTTCGCTGTGCAAGCCCGCCACGATGTTATGCGCCAGCTGCATCTTTGCGTCCATGGGATGCAGCACACCCATGTTGACTTCCTCTTGCAGCCGCACGATCACGGGCGGCGCGAAATCAGTGAGCAGCTCGTAATAGGACCACATGAGCTTGTCTGAGATCGACATCAGCTTTCCGAACATCGCAGCCGGTGGTTCGGTAATGCCGACGTAGTTTCCCAGGCTCTTCGACATCTTGCGCTCGCCATCCAGTCCTACCAGGATAGGCATGGTAAGAACGACTTCTCCCGGCAGGCCGTATTCGCGCTGAATGTCCCGGTGTACCAGCAGATTGAATTTTTGCTCGGTGGCGCCCAGCTCCAGGTCGGCTTGCAGCGCCACTGCATCGTAGGCCGTCAGCAGTGGATAGAGCAGCTCGTGGACTGAAATCGGCATATTTTTTTCCAGGCGCGAACGAAAATCTTCTCTCTCGAGCATGCGAGCGAGGCGATACTTCCCGCACAGTTGAACCACCTCGGAACTCGAAAGCTTGCCAAGCCACTCGCTGTTGTAGCGAACTTCCGTCTTCTTGCGGTCAAGGATCTTAAACACCTGCTCGAGGTAGGTCTTTGCGTTTGCGTCCACCTGGTCGCGAGCCAGCGGGGGCCGCGTTTCTGACTGGCCTGTGGGGTCGCCGATCATCGCCGAAAAATCGCCGATCAGAAAAACCGCCGTATGGCCCATATCCTGAAATTGTTTGAGTTTGCGCAGTACAACGGTGTGGCCCAAGTGTATGTCCGGCGCCGTTGGATCCACGCCGAGGTACACGCGCAGTGGTTTCCCCTCTTTCGCGGACTTCTCAAGCTTGGCTTTCAGTTCATCGGCGCGGATGATTTCGGCCGCACCTTTTTGAAGATAAGAGAATTGCTCTTCGACCGGTTTGAATTGTTGAGCCACTATTTTTTCTCCGGCGAGCTCTGGGCAGTATTTAGCACGCGACGGCCTTCGATGCGAAATTTTCCTTCCAAAACGATGCGCACGGCTTCCGCGTAAATGCGGTGTTCTTCTCGCAAAATTCGCTCAGACAGGGTTTCCGGTGTATCGCTGTCTTCGACTGGCACGCAAGCTTGCAGCACGATCGGACCCGCATCCAGATTTTCGTCCACAAAATGCACGGTGCACCCGGAAAATCTAACTCCGTGTTCCAGCGCCTGACGCTGCGCTTCCAACCCCGGGAACGCAGGCAACAGCGATGGATGAATATTGAGAATGCGATTGTGGAACGCGGCCACGAATTGCGGCGACAGAAGCCGCATGTAGCCGGCCAGGCAAACCAAGTCCACGCGCTTTTCCTGCAGGGCCGCAATGACAAGCTTATCGTAAGCCTCGCGTTCAAGTCCCTTCGAAGAAATCACGCGGGCTTCGACTCCCAGCGCACGCGCCTTCTCGATTCCTCGCGCGTCTTCGCGATTACTGAGGGCCATGGCTATTTCGGCGTTGGGGATACGCCCGGAAGCAACACTCGAGGCCAGCGCTTCGAAATTAGATCCGCGGCCTGAAAGTAGAACTCCGATACGTTTTTTCATGCAGGCCGAAATTAGCACAGTTACGCTGGCACACCAAAAGATGAAACCAGCTTGGCGCGTTGGGCATGCAAATCGCTAGCTCCTGAAAAGGAGCGGGTAACCGAAGATCAAAAGGCCGGCCGCGCGCTACAGCGCTAGAGTTCCTGTGTAAGTCACTTTCGGTTTGCTGCGATTGGCGCGCTCGATGCGGCCAATCAAATAGAACTTTTCGCGACGGCGCCTTAGTTCCGTCTCCACGCGAGAGATATGCTTCGGCGGAACGACCAGGATCATGCCCACGCCCAGATTGAAAGTTTGCAAAAGCTCGTCGCGATCGATTTTTCCCAGGCGCGCGAGATAGCGAAAAATGGGAAGCACGGGCCATTGATCGAGCTCGACGACTGCCTGAACATTTGCCGGGAGAGCGCGCGGCAAATTTCCCGTGATTCCACCTCCGGTGATGTGAGCCATGGATGAAACCCATCCTCGTTCGAGGGTGTTTTTCAGAAGGGGCCAATAAGCGCGGTGAGGTTTTAGAAGTTCGGCGCCGATTTTGTTGCCGACCTCCGCAACGTATGTGTTCGGGTCCAGCTTTGCCGAGCCGAACACCAGCTTGCGCGCCAGCGAATATCCATTGGTATGAAGTCCGCTGGAAGGAAGCGCGAGTAATAGATCGCCTGGGCGCACGCGACGCACGTCGAGCTGCTTTCGACGTTCTACTGCGCCAACTATAAATCCTGCGAGGTCGTACTCGCCTTCGGAATAGAAGCCGGGCATCTCCGCGGTTTCGCCGCCGATCAAGGCGCAACCGGCTTTTCGGGCAGCCCGGCTCATGCCTTCGATGACCTGCTCCACTACGCGCGCGTCCATTTTTCCCATGGCCAAGTAATCGAGGAAAAATAATGGTTCAGCGCCTTGCGTCAAAATATCGTTCACGCAATGGTTCAGTATGTCCGCGCCAACTGTGGAATGAACTCCGGTGGCGAACGCAATTTTGAGCTTGGTGCCAACTCCGTCGGCGCTAGCCACCAGAACCGGATCGCGCCAGCGTTTGCGCTCAAGCTGAAACAGTCCGCTGAAGCCGCCCACAGGCGCCAGAACTCCGCGGCGAAAAGTTTTCCCCGCCACAGCGGCAATGCGCCGCTTCACCGCATCGGCGGCCGGAATATTTACTCCAGCATCGGAATAGCGCATTAGAAAAATCTGCTTTCTGAGGGCGATGAAGTCGATCTAGAAAATGTGAAACAAACGTCTCCAACGTACCTCACTCGGGTGGATGATGGCGTTGAGATAAGTTTCAAAGCGTTCGCCAACATGCCCGGGCTCCCAGACATCTTCAGGCGCGTCGATGGACATGTAAATCATCAGCGGTGCACCGATAATATTTTCACGCGGAACGAAGCCCCAATAACGGCTGTCGTAAGAATTTTCGCGATTGTCGCCCATCATGAAGTAATCGCCGGCAGGAACTTTGTAAGGCCCGCGATTCTCTTGGGGATTAGGCGCGTCCGGCCGATAAGGCTCAGACAGCGCGTTCCCGTTGATGTAAACAACGCCCTTCTTGATTTCGATGGTGTCGCCAGGCAATCCAATTGTGCGCTTGATGAAATCCGGGAAACCCTGTTCAGGTAGCGGCGCGCGGAATACGATAATTTGTTGGCGCTTCGGATTGCGCCATAAAGGCACATGAATATTTGTGAAAGGGATACCGGCGTCGTAACCGATGCGCGAGACGATGAGGTGATCTCCGATCAAGACGGTATTTTCCATGGAACCGCTCGGAATCACGCGCGCCTGTACCAGGGTACCTTCGATGAAAAGAAAAGCCAGGATCACCCAAAACCATGACATCACTTCGTGCCATATGCGGTCGCCGGTGGTCACCCGCTCGATCTTTTCTTGCCGGACTTTCTCCGGGAATACTGCTTCCGTATCTACGTCAGCTTTCACGATGAGCCTCCACTTCGAGTTGCACCAGCTCAGTCGGATAGCTGCCGGTGTAGCACGACGTGCAAAATTTGCCTTCGGTATCCCCCAGGGCCGCGCGCAGCGATTTGAGCGAAAGATAGCCAAGTGAATCCGCGCCAAGAAATTGCCGTATTTCTTCCACAGAATGATTCGCGCCAATTAGTTCTTCACGACGCGGCGTGTCCACGCCGTAATAACACGGTGAAATCGTGGGCGGACAGCTGATGCGCACATGCACCTCGGTGGCGCCAGCTTCGCGCACTAGCCGCACAATTTTCCGGCTGGTAGTGCCGCGCACGATGGAATCGTCCACCAGAACCACGCGTTTTCCCTCAAGCATTCGACGGATGGGATTCAGTTTTAGCTTCACGCCGAAATCGCGAATGGCCTGTTGCGGCTCAATGAATGTGCGGCCAACGTAGTGATTTCGAATCAATCCCATGCGGAAGGGAATTCCTGATTCCGCGGCGAAACCGACTGCCGCCGGCACGCCGGAATCCGGGACAGGCGTGACGATATCGGCCTGTACCGGATGTTCCTGAGCTAGAAGGCGTCCCAGTTGCTCGCGGCTTTCATTCACCGGTCGACCGAAAACCACACTGTCCGGCCGGGAAAAATAAACATGTTCGAAGATGCAATATTGATGCGGCTTTTCTGGAGCGAAACGAATGGATTCAAGACCGCTGCGCGAAATGCGCACCATTTCTCCGGGCTCCACTTCGCGCACGTATTCTGCATCGATCAAATCGAAAGCGCAGGTTTCTGAAGCGGCGACCCAGGCTCCGTTCAACCTTCCAAGACAAAGCGGACGAAATCCGCGCGGGTCGCGAATCGCATAAATTTCGTCGCGCGTCAGCAGCAAGAGTGAGTAAGCGCCCTCCACTTGATTGAGCGCATCCGCGATTGCACCGGAAAGATTTCGCGCGGAGCTGCGAGCGATCAAATGAACGATCACTTCCGTGTCGCTCGTGGACTGAAAGATCGAGCCTCGATGCTCTAACTTGCGCCGCACTTCGAGCGCGTTGGTCAAGTTGCCGTTGTGGCCCAATGCCAACTTGCCTTTATTGCAATCGATCACCACCGGCTGCGCGTTCATTAATGAGGTATCGCCGGCTGTGGAATATCGTGTATGCCCGATAGCTGCGTCGCCAGGAAGTTTCGCAACTACACTCGGCGTGAAAATATCCTGCACGTGTCCCAAACTTTTGTGCACGTGAACTTCCAGGCCATCGGTGGAGGCGATGCCGGCAGACTCCTGGCCGCGATGTTGCAGCGCGTAGAGTCCCAGATAGGCCATCTTCGCGGCTTCGGGATGGCCAAAAACCCCGAAGACTCCGCAATGGTCGTGGAAATGATCGTCTTCGAGTTGTATCAAGCCGTTCATAGCTGTGTCAGCGAGCCTCAATTGTCTCCATGCGACTTGCCCAGATTTTTCGGAACGAATCGATATCCCCGTGGATTACTGGCGTGCCATTATATTGGATGCGAAATTCCCCGTGTGAGACTGTACCAATTGGCTTCACTTCAACACCACATTGTGCCGCAATCGCACGGACGCTAGCAAGGGAAGCAGGAGCCAGAGATACCACGGCACGGGCGCCGCGTTCGCCAAAAAGTGCGGATTCGGCAGGCTCGTTCGCAGCCTCAGAAGCGATCTTTACGTCCGCTGCGCGCTCTTCACTAATGAAGCAGGATTCTGCAAGCGTTACAGCTAGGCCTCCCTCGCTTACATCGTGGGCGGAGAGAATTGCTTTCTCGCTCGCGAGCTTCACCAGACATTCAATTAGGCGTTTCTCTGCTTCGAGGTCTAATGCTGGCGGCGAACCGGCGACGAGTCCGTGAATTGTTTTGGCGTATTCGCCGGACTCAAATTCGGATGCGATTGTAGCAACGTCCGGACTGCTGGCTTCTTTGCCGCGCCCGTCTAACATCAGAATTACGTCGCCCCCGTTTTTAAACCCGGATCCCAGCGCATATTCCGCGTCTTCGAGCAGGCCAAGTACTCCCAGTATCGGCGTGGGATAGATCGGCTTGCCGAGCGTTTCGTTGTAGAAGCTAACGTTGCCGCCGGTGATGGGAACGTTGAGAGAACGGCATGCTTCGGAAATACCGTCGATGGCTTCCGAGAATTGCCACATCACTTCCGGTTTTTCGGGATTGCCGAAGTTTAGGCAATTCGTCGCGGCAATAGGCCGTGCACCTGTGCAAGCCACGTTGCGAGCTGCTTCCACCACGGCGTGCATAGCTCCGAGCCGTGGGTTGAGAAAACACCAGCGGCCGTTACCGTCGGTTGACAGCGCAATTGCGCGCTTGGTTTCCTTCAGACGCAGGACAGCAGCGTCGCCCGAGCCGGGGCCTATGCGCGTATTCGTGCGCACCATGGAATCATACTGTTCGGTGATCCAATATTTCGAAGCGATTGTCGGTGAAGCCAGTAACTGCTCTAAATTTTTACTTAGATCAGCGCCTTCCGCTTGAAATTTAATAAGTGGCTCCGCCGCTTTAGCAGCAGTTGCGGGCGGTACAGCGATCGGGCGATTGTAACGCGGACCTTCCTCCGCGATTGCGTGCGCAGGAATTTCGGCTGCTAATCGTCCATGATCGAGGATGCAAAGGTTGCCATCCGCGGTTACTCTGCCGACTTCGACCGCATCCAGTCCCCATTTGTGAAAAACTTCGAAAACTTCGCGTTCGCGTCCGCGCTCAGCCACGAGTAGCATGCGCTCTTGCGATTCACTCAGCATGATTTCGTAGGGAGTCATCCTCGTTTCGCGCTGTGGCACTCGCGCGAGATCGATTTCGATTCCGGTGCCGCCGCGCGACGCCATCTCCGAGCTGGAACTAGTAAGCCCCGCTGCGCCCATGTCCTGAATTGCCACCACTGCGCCAGTACGCATGGCTTCTAAACACGCTTCGAGCAACAGCTTTTCCAGAAAAGGATCGCCGACTTGCACATTGGGCCGCTTTTGCTGCGATTCCTCGCTGAACTCGGCGGAAGCAAGCAGCGAAGCGCCGTGAATCCCATCGCGCCCTGTTTTCGCTCCCACGTAGATCACCGGATTTCCTTCGCCGCGTGCTCGTGCGAAAAATAAATCTTCACGCCTCGCGATACCGAGCGCCAACGCATTTACCAAGGGGTTGTTCGAGTAGCACGGCTCGAAGGCTACTTCGCCGCCGACGGTGGGAACTCCGAAACAATTTCCGTAAAATCCGATGCCACGAATCACGCCGTCCAGGATGCGGCGGTTACGCGCGATTTCTTCAGGAGTTGCGTTTCCAGCGCCAGGCCCCGTCGTGATGGGTCCGAACCGCAACGAATCCAGCACTGCAATCGGCCGCGCGCCCATGGTGAAAATATCGCGCAGGATCCCACCTACACCGGTCGCGGCGCCCTGAAACGGCTCCACAAAGCTGGGATGATTGTGTGATTCGATTTTAAAGACGGCGCAGAGACCGTCGCCGATGTCCACCACTCCAGCATTTTCTCCCGGACCTTGCACCACCTGGGTGCCTTGGGTTGGAAGTCGTTTCAAATGGACGCGGCTGGATTTGTAAGAGCAATGCTCGCTCCACATCACGCTGAAGATTCCCAGTTCGGTGAAATTCGGGTCGCGGCCCAAAATTTTCTGGATGCGCGCATATTCATCAGGTGTTAGGCCATGCTCGGCGGCGACTTGCGGCGTAACTTTGATTTCGGTATCGATCATTCTTTATCCGTTGGCCTAATCCGACTGCGGAAACGGCTATTTTTGACTATGAAAGTGTCCCAGTAAATCAAAATTCGAGCAAGAGATTGAAATGGAAAACCGTGGGCGGAGGCGAGCAATTATGCGGAAACCGATTCGCGTCTGGCTAGACTCGCGACCATCGAGCGGAAAATGACCAAGCCATCAGCGGAACCCAGCGGTGATTCGACCGCGCGTTCAGGATGCGGCATCAGACCGATCACATTGCGCTCACGGTTGCAGATCCCCGCGAGGGCGTGAAGCGAACCGTTGGGATTCGCCATGCGATCATCGGGAGCCGCAGTTTCGCCATTCCGCGTCACATAGCGGAACACGACCTGTTTGTTGCGCTCGATTTCAGCGAGCGTCGCGGCATCGCAAAAATAATTTCCATCCATATGAGCGATGGGGATTTCCAGAACTTGCTCAGGCTGCGCGGAGCAGGTAAAAGGTGTCTCGGTGTTTTCCACGCGAATGTGTACCTGGCGGCATAGAAACCGCAGGTCTTTGTTGCGCGTCATCGCTCCAGGCAAAAGTCCCGCTTCCAACAGGATTTGAAAGCCGTTGCAGATTCCCAGGACCAAGCCGCCTGAACGCGCGAACCGATCCACTGCTTTCATCACCGGAGAAAAACGCGCTATGGCACCCGTACGCAGATAATCGCCAAAGGCAAATCCGCCTGGAAGAATGATAGCGTCCAGGCCAGAAATATTCTCGGATTGGTGCCAGACAAATTCAACCGGCTGGCCGATGATGGAGCCGATGGCATGATACGCGTCGTCGTCGCAATTCGAGCCGGGGAATTGGACTACGCCGAATTTCATACAGCAATTTTAGCACATTTGGAATGGGCGTTTCCGATGCAAAAACTACCGGCGGCGCTTCGATTTTGCGTGTTGGGAGTGGGATCGAGAGGTACGACGCTTCGAGGACTTGAGCTTTTTTGCTCGAACTAATTCTTTGCGGCGCGCGGCAGCCCAGCCCGGCTTGTTGGCTTGGCGCCCGCGGGCGATAGCCAGTGCGTCGGGCGGAACATTTTCCGTGATGGTCGAGCCGGCCGCGACATAGGCCCCACGTCCGATGCGCACAGGAGCTACTAAGGTGGTGTCGCTGCCGATGAAAACTCTTTCGCCGATCGTTGTAGGGTACTTAGAAAAACCATCATAGTTGCAGGTAATTGTGCCTGCGCCGATGTTTGAATCACGTCCAATGGTCGCATCGCCGATGTAGCTAAGATGCGGCACCTTGGCGCCTTCATTTACCAAAGACTTCTTAATCTCGACGAACCCTCCTACATGTGCGCCCTTGCGGATATCCGAGCCGGGCCGCAAACGGGAGAATGGCCCAATTTTAGCTTCTGGCCACACACGGCTAGAATCCAGAACGGAGTGCGCGGCGATCACAACGTCATCATCAACGCGAGAATCGAGCAGAATGCTTCCGGTTTGGATTTTACAGCGCGCGCCAATACGCGTCTTGCCCAGAAGCTGAACGCCCGGTTCGACGAGCGTGTCGGGGCCGGCGGTTACTTCAGGGTCGATCACAACAGTTTCCGGAAGGTAAATCGTCACGCCGGATTCCATTAACTCGGCAGCTTTGCGGGCACGGAAAATGCGATCCACGTCAGCCAAGGCGGCACGAGTATTGCAGCCGAGAATTTCCTGCGAATCGGGCGCAACGTAGGCGAGGACGCGTTCATTTTGCTTGTGAAGAAGGCCAATCACGTCAGTCAGATACAGCTCGTGATGCGTATTTTCCGGGCGCAGCGCATTCAAACAGGGCCACAACTTTGCCAGGGTAAAACAATAAATGCTGGAATTCACTTCGCGAATCGCGCGCTGCTCGGGCGTGGCGCTTTTTTCTTCGACGATCGCTTGTACACGGCCCTCTGAATCGCGAAGAACGCGGCCATAATCGGTGGGATCGTTAAGCTCGGCTGTAAGAATCGTGGCGGCAGCTTCGCCGCGGCGATGTACGTCGAGAAGCGCCGCAAGAGTTTCAGTACGTAGGAGCGGAGCATCGCCTGGAACAACCAGGGCAAATTTCGCGCTTTTGCGAAGGGCACGCCGGGCAACTTGCATAGCGTGACCCGTCCCGCGCTGTGGCTTTTGCAAAACGGTCTGCGCGCCGAGGGCAGTTACCACCTCTCTGACTTGTTCAGCTTGGTGTCCCACCACGACCAATAACTGAGCTGGCCTGAGAGGCTGGCACGCGCGCACAACGTGTTCAACAAGAGGAACTCCCCCGGCTCGATGCAACACTTTCGCGAGTTCGGAACGCATGCGCGTTCCTTTACCGGCGGCCAATAACACGATTGCGGTGTCTTTTGCTTTCATCGCACGGTGGATATTCGAGTTGTATTGTCGCTTTTAAGCTGCGGGTTTGGCAATCAAAACACAGGCAATACTTTGACATTTTGCAGCGGAAACGATAACTAGTGTGGCAATCAGAGCCAAGAGTGCCCGCCGTGAGGTTAAGAAATGTTCTGTCAGAACTGCGGTACGGCAAACGCCGATAATGGCCGGTTTTGTATCAATTGCGGTGTTCCGTTAGCCCCAGCGGGGTCCCCCCGCGAGCCATCAGACCGCCAATCAAAAGGCTATCGCCTCACCAATCCCACAGGAATCGAGCGGGAAAGCGCTGGCGAGCCTCATCTGCGGGATTTTCTTTTTCGTGTTTCCGTCCGCGATTGCTGCGATCGTCCTGGGGCGCCTTTCGCTATCGGAAATCGGAAAATCAGCAGGCCGTTTGGGCGGCCAGGGCATTGCCGTCGCTGGTTTAATGCTCGGATACCTCCGAGTGGCGGTGATTCCGTTCGTTTTAATTTAGCGGCGATTGCGATACCGAATTTACTTCGTGCCCGGATGGCGGCGAATGACGCGTCCACCGTTGGTGCTCTGCGCAGAATCAATGCAGCAGAATCCTGGTACGCCTCCAAGTATAAGAAGGGCTGCAGCGCCAGTTTGGACGCACTCGCAGAAGAAGACGACGACCAAGATTTGAACTGCGAACACGCGGGGTGATTAGTTCAAATCTAGCCAATGGAACCATATACGGCTATGCATTCACCTATGTACCCCTAACGGCTGACGGCAAGACCCCCATCGGCCGTATCGCGCGATCTCCCAATTCACAATGTTCAGAAGCAGCGACGCCGAAATATGAAATGAAGAGCTGATCCGGTTCAGCGCGGAGTGACAGGGCAGCGAAGCTTCTATACAGATGAAACCGACGTCATACGGTATGAAATAGGGGATGCCGCAAGTGCGAAAAGCCGGTGTTGCAGTAGGCATTTCAGGATCTAGCAGGAAGCGAAGCAGATAGAGCGACAGCTTCGGACTCAGAAACTGGGACGTGCGCTTCCGTGGTCTCGGTCCACAAAGTGCGGTCGGCTAGAAGGCGGGTAACCAATTGAGTGTGTGATGCGTGGCCGGCTTTATGCGCCACCACGCGCGCTTTCAGCGGACGTCCGACCAGGGCCAAGTCTCCTATAAGGTCCAGCGCTTTATGCCGGCCAAATTCATCCGGAAAACGCAGCGGGCCATTCAATACGCTGTCGTTGTCGAGAACGATGGCATTTTCCACCGAGCCGCCGCGAATCAAACCCATTGCTTGCATTCCCGGGAAGTCCTTCATGAACCCAAATGTGCGGGCCGGGGCCAGTTCGCGGCTGAAGGATTCGCGATCCACGATCATTTTCACTTCCTGCGGGCCAACCACGGGGTGGTGGTAATCCACAAAGCAGTGAACCTGGAATTCTTCGGCTGGATAAATTCCGATGCGGCGGTCACCGTCAGAGAATTCCAGAGGTTTGGTGACCCGTATGTAGCGGCGGCGCCTCCGGAGAGTGCGTGTCCCAGCGCGAGCCAGGAGATCGATGTAAGGCTGCGAGGAACCATCCAGAATCGGCAGCTCAAGCGCGTCGAGTTCTACGTACACATTATCAATGCCGCAGGAATACAAAGCCGCCAAGACATGCTCGACGGTGGAAAGCAGAACGCCCTGTTTCATCAAACTGGTGGCGTAGCTGACGCGAGCTACGTTGCGAACGTGAGCTTCGATCTCGAAACCATCGAGATCCACGCGGCGAAATACGATGCCAGTGTCGGCGGGAGCGGGGACTAGTCGGACGTGGCTGCGAACAGCGGTGTGCAGACCAAGGCCGTCAATTTCCACCGGCCGCTTAATAGTAAGTTGATAAGGCATGCGCTGGACGTAATTATACTAGCATTTCGGTAACCGCCTGAAGGTCATTTTACACGTTTGTAATCAGTACGTTACGGAGTCCTCGGTCGGAAATTATTTTCCTGTGTTGTAGATATACAACATATGGTCTCTATCCTATGTGCTCTAACGGAACAAATCTCACGTTACCGATGTGTCGCTTTGCCTTCGCTAGATGCAAGACTGCATAACAGAAAACCTAAGGAGGTGAACTACAAACTGCAGCGCCAGTAGTATCGAAGTTAACGCGGCGGCACAAGGTTGTTTCGTGAGGTAGCCGAGCGTAGAATTGTTTTGAACTTGGCCCAAATGGCAACTCCTTTCACCATATTGTCGAACAACCCCACTCCGCCGCCCTCGGCCCATCCGCGCCCAGCTTGGCTGCGTGTGAAGTATTTCGGAGGACCGAATTACCAGGAACTGAAGCGGATCATGCGCACGCTCGATCTGCATACGGTGTGCGAAAGCGCCCGCTGCCCAAACATGGGTGAATGCTGGGAACATCGCACCGCCACCTTCATGATCCTGGGCAACATCTGCACGCGCGTGTGCGGATTTTGCGCGGTGCCAAGCGGAAAACCGCTGGGTCCCCCTGAAGAAGACGAACCAGAGCGAGTAGCCGAAGCTGTGGAGCAAATGGGGCTGCGATACGCGGTGGTGACCTCGGTGAACCGCGACGACCAGCCGCATGGCGGGGCCGAGATCTTCGCGCGCACGATCACAAAAATTCGCGAGCGCGTGCCGGGATGCAGGGTCGAAGTGCTGATTCCGGATTTTCGCGGGGATTGGCAAGCCCTGGAAACAGTTTTGGCGGCCCATCCGGATGTTTTGAACCACAACATAGAAACAGTTCCGCGGCTATATCGCGCAGTGCGCAAAGGAGCAGTGTACGAAAGATCGCTCGAATTATTGCGCAGGGCCGGTGAAATGTTGCCTGGAATCGCGACGAAGACCGGAATGATGTTAGGTCTGGGCGAAACTCGGGAAGAAGTGTTGCAGGCGATGCAGGAAATCGTGGCGCAGGGAACGCACATTCTTACGCTGGGGCAATATTTGCAGCCTACTCCGGAACATTTGCCTATCGAACGCTACGTCCATCCAGATGAATTTGCGGAATATAAGCGGCTCGGCGAAGCGATGGGGCTGAAACATGTCGAAGCTGGGCCGCTGGTCCGATCTTCCTATCACGCCTTCGAACAAGAAGAAGCTGCGCGCGTCTGAACCGATAAGGCCCCCAGGAACTTCGCCCTCGAAGAAATCCTCATGAATCCCTGGCGCGCTCTGCGAGAACTTCCCCGTGAAATTTGGATTTTGTTCGCAGCGACATTGGTGAATCGCTGCGGAACGATGGTCTTGCCGTTCCTGGTGCTGTACCTGACGCGGGAGTTGAAAATTTCCGCGTCGCGCGCTGCGCTTGCGCTGACGATCTACGGGATCGCTGCGCTCCTGACCATGCCCGTCTCGGGCTGGCTCACCGACCGTCTGGGTTCGCTATTCGTAATGCGAGCTTCGCTTCTGCTTTCCGGACTCGTACTGTTTTTATTTCCGCTGGCGCACGATTTTGCGGCGATCCTTTTCATTACGTTTGCATTCGCTATCCTGAACGAATCCGTGCGGCCACCGAGCCTCGCGTTGGTTTCCGACCTGGTGCAGCCGCAGCAACGCAAACAGGCGTTCGCGTTGAGCCGTCTGGCCGTGAATCTGGGCATGAGCGTGGGTCCCGCGATCGGTGGAATTCTGGCGCTTTACTCATTTCGAATTTTGTTTTTCGTTGACGGCGCGACATCGGTTCTTGCTGCACTGGTTCTTATGTTCGCGTGGCCCGGAACGCGGCGCACGAAGAAAAGCGAGCCGCAGTGGGATGATGCAGAAGACCTTGGACGCGAAATCGAGGCGGAAGGACCGGCGCTGTTGGCCGCGCCGCATCCGGCTGCGGACCTGCGTGCGTTCCGAAACCGGCGAATGCTTTATTTTCTGGGGGCGCTGATTCCCATACAACTTGTGTTCTTTCAATTGACCTCGACCGTGCCGCTTTTTCTGGTGCACTATCTGCGATTGCCGGAATCGATCTACGGCACGGTGTTCACCCTAAATACGCTCATGATCGTTGTGCTGGAACTTCCGTTGAATAACGCAATGACGCACTGGTCACATCGACGAACTTTAACGCTCGGCGCGCTTCTCTATGCCATTGGTTTTGGGTCATTCGCACTAGCCAAGGGGCCAGCAGGAGTCTTCGCGGCGGTGGCGGTGTGGACCTTCGGTGAAATGATACTAATGCCGGGCAGCGCGGCGTATGCGGCAGAAATTGCACCGGCGGGAAGACGTGGCGAGTACATGGGCCTATACACTATGTCGTTTAGCTTTGCATTTTCGCTGGGGCCCTGGTTAGGTGCGATACTCCTTGAAAGACAAGGGCCGCCTGTGCTTTGGGGTGCGGCGTTCGTATCCGGATGTATTTCTACATTGCTGATGAGCCGTATTGGATCAAAGAAGGGTTACTCACCAGCGAATCCCGCGCTAGGGGGGTGAAGCCAGAAGTGAATTGGCTATGTCGCGGGCACGCGCGAAACACGGAGCGCAGTTTGCAGCATCAGCGTCAGCCACGCCGGAAGAAGCTGGGCAAGAAGTTTGCATGGCCGGCAGGTTTAGTACGGCATGAAAATATTCGGCTGCTTTATCGTTTCGCGATAATTCTGCATTGAGGTTTCCCAGCAGCAAGAGATACACAGGATTATGAGGATATTGGGTAACCAGTGGTTCAGCGATGGGGATAGCTTCTTCGTACTTGTGATCGTACTTGCGGAGATTATTTGCGAGATAAAAACGCGTGTCGACTGACATCAGCACTCCGCGCTCTATGCCGATTTGCATTTGCCGGATGCCTTCCTGTTTGTTACCGCCCGGAACGCCCATAAAAAAGCCGAACATCTTTACGAGGGAGGAAAACGAGTCCACATAATAGTTGTAAAGACCGATACCGGCAGTAGCGTCTGCCATATCAGGATCAAGTTTTAGCGCGCGAAGAAATTCTGTTCGCGCCGACACGCCGGCGTGAGCCACGGCATGATGTTCGCCGCGCAGTCCGAACAGGCGAGCTTTTAGCGCATAGCCCGCTCCAGCATAGACATGCATTTCGGCGGTTTCGGATTGTGAGAGTTGCGTCTGAGCTAGCTTGATTACTTTGTCGCTTAAGGCGAGGTAGGCTTCATCTTCCGGACTCTTCCCGCGCTTCCAGGCGTCCACCATTCCATATTTGATTTCGGATGCGGCGCAGTACGTCTTCCACCATTCCGCTTCGGCCTCCAGTAAAAAGCCAAGCGGGTGATCTGACTGAGATTGCTGGAGTTTTTTCGCGATGACGATGGCAGCTTCGGGGTTGCCATCGTAGATACGGGCCATGGCTTGCGTGGCTTCGGGAGGTAATGTAAGCCCTCCCGCTCGGACCGGTAGCGCCATGACCAGCACAGCGAAAAATATGGTTACTGGTGTGCGAAGAAATGGTTCGACGCGCGCGTCTCTCACTTTACGCTCTCAGAACTAACCTACATCACGAAGGATGCGGACGCAAACGTAAGAAACTTGCTATGCTTTGCCGTCTTAAAACGCGAGCGAACCGCAGGCCGACAAATCATAAATCATGAACGAACCGGAAAAACTTCAACGCGGTCTTGGGCTGGTCCAAGCCACCGCATTGAACATGACGTTTATGGTGGGGATTGGTCCGTTCATCGTAATCCCCTTCATCATTCGCGCGATGGGAGGGCCGCAGTGCATCTTCGCTTGGGTGGTGGGTGCTGGGCTCGCCGCTGTGGATGGATGTGTTTGGGCGGAGCTGGGCGCGGCAATGCCGCAAGCCGGCGGAAGCTACGTTTTTCTGCGAGAAGCCTATGGCGTGAATAGTTGGGGACGGCTTCTATCGTTTCTGTTTATATGGCAAACACTTTTTCAAGCGCCGCTTAGCATTTCTTCTGGTGCGCTAGGGTTTGCGGATTATTCAAAATATTTGACGGCCAAAGTTCCAGGGGTAACTTCCTGGCTCGATGCGAATACAGGACGAGCCGGCGAGGCGCTAGCGAATTACAACCGAACTGTGGCGCTATTGCTGATCGTTCTCGCCGTGCTGCTGCTTTACCGTCGCATTACGACTATCGGCAAGATCTCGACAGTGCTTTGGATAATCGTGCTGGGGACAATTCTGTGGTTGATCTACGGAGGCGCGACGCATTTCAATGCCAGCCGCGTGTTTAGCTACCCCGCCGGCGCCTGGAGCTTCTCCTGGATTTTTTTCGCCGGGCTGGGCCATGCCTCGGTGCAAACGGTGTACAGCTATCTGGGCTATTACAACGTCTGTAATTTGGGCGGAGAAATGAAGGATCCCGGGAAAAATATTCCGCGAGCGATATTCCTCTCGATTTTCGGGATTGCAATTCTTTATTTCCTGATGCAGACGAGTATTTTGAGCGTGGTTCCGTGGCAAGAGGCGCAGAACTCAGGCTTCGTGGTAAGCCTGTTCGTGGAGCGGACGTTTGGAATGAACTGGGCGACATTTGCAACCGCGCTGATTCTAGTCATGGCGTTCGGCTCGATTTTTTCAGCCACACTGGGTTACTCGCGCGTGCCGTATGCGGCGGCGCTGGACGGTAATTTCTTTTCGGCGTTCGCGCGGGTGCACCCCACCAAGCACTTTCCGCATATTTCTCTGCTGGCGTTGGGCGCGGCGTCGATCTTCATTTGCTTGTTTTTCAATCTTTTCTCGGTAATCCGCGCCATCCTGGCGATGCGCTGCCTCATCCAATTTGTTGGCCAAGCGGTTGGACTGCTGTTGCTTCATCGGCGATGGAAGGCGGAGCGCTGGCCTTTTCGGATGTGGCTTTATCCGGTTCCAGTGATCATCGCGATCGCGGGCTGGATTGCAATTTTTATTTCCACAGGACGAACGCCGATGCTTGCTTCGCTCGCAGCAATGTCAGCAGGTATCCTGGTGTACCTCGTACGAGCTCGGCTTTTGCGGCAATGGCCATTTCAGGAGGTTGTTGGATGAAGCGGTGGCGAACGGTTTGGATGGCAACAATCTTGGCGGGATTCACGGGGCTTTCCGCCAGCCCGCAGGTGATGGGGCAGTCGCTGGCCGACACCATCGAGGCCATCAATAAGTCGCGAGTGACCACTCGAATTCTTTTTGTGACCGCGCATCCCGACGACGAATGGTCAAGCTTGTTGACCTACCTTTCGCGCGGCCTGGATGCGGACGTCGGACTGCTGACTCTTACGCGTGGCCAAGGGGGACAGAATGCGATTGGCCCGGAGCAGGGCGGCGCGTTAGGAGTGATTCGCACAGAAGAATTGCTCGCAGCCGACGAGCATTATGGCGTGCATCAATTCTTCACCCGTGCGCCAGACTTTGGTTTTTCAAAGAGCGCCGACCAAACGATGAAGATTTGGGACAACATTGCGTTGGAAGATATGGTGCGGGCCATTCGCACATATCGTCCGCAAGTGGTGATCAATGGTTGGGGCGGCGTGCATTCCGGACATGGGCAGCATCAAGCGAGCGGCATATTGACGCCGCAGGCGGTGATCGCAGCTGCGGATCCTAAAATGTTTCCGGACCAAATTTCAGAAGGATTAGGGCCGTGGAAGGTTACGCTGGAAGTGCGCCTGGCGCGGGAAAAATCGCCCGATGCTGTCGAGTTGCCGGTCAACGATGTCTCTCCGCTTTGGGGCAAGAGCTATACCGAGATGGGCATGGAAGGGCATGCGCTGCACCGCTCGCAGGGTACGCCGGCATTTTTCGGCAACGTATTTTTCCGGCGGCCGATTTATCTAGTCGCAGAAAACGAGAAAGGAACGACCGGCAAGTTCGATGCCAAGCTCCTGGCAGAACCCCTCACATCGCTCAGCACACGTTTCCCCTCGCTGCAAACGTCGATGGCCACGCGGCTTACGGCGGCGGATGCAGACTTGAAAGCGGCGCTGGTTGCAGTGCGTTCGATGCAACGAACGGATGCCGCTACTTCGCTGGCGGAGGCCGGACTGCAAATTGGAGTTTTGAGGAACGATATTTCGAAAACCGCAATGGCGGATCGAACCAACAGCGAAACTCCATCCGCGTTATTTGAGTTGCAAAGGATAAGCGAACGAATCGATCGCGCGCTGGCTGAAGATGTGGCGATTTCGTTCGAAGCGCAGGCTGACCGTCACGAGCTAGTGGCGGGCGAGGATTTTTCCGTGGAAGTAGCGTTTGACGGAAAACCAATCGTGCCGGTGAAATGGACGCTGGATGCGAGCGACATGCAGGTTCCACCGGGCTGGAGCGCGACCAAAGAACTAGCGAAACAAGACAGCGAAAGCGAAAATTTTAAAGTCTCGATTCCAGCGGATGCTAAGCCGCCGGCTTCCCCTCAAAATGCAATCCTGCCGTTTCCGGCGCCGCTCGTTCGTGTTGCTTTGACTGTTGTTTGGAGTTCCTACCGATTTACGATTGAGAAGCCAGTGGAAAGTATGCAGGCGACCACCACGGGCATCGCAACGTATCCGCTTGAGCTGGTTCCGGCGGTGACGCTGACGGTCGAGCCGGAGCAAGTGATGGTTCCGCTACAGCGAGTGTCAGAGCCGGTGAAGCTGTTCGCGCGTATTCGCTATCACGGAACGAAACAAGCGAAGGTGGATGTCGGAGTCGATGCGCCGGAAGGATGGAAAGCACAGCCGGTTGCGCCACTGGATTTTTCGACCAGCGGTGATCAATTGATCCGTTTCATCGTAGAGCCCCCGGCGCGAACGGTTCCGGGAGCCTACGCTCTGCGTCCTTACGCGCGCATTGGAGAAGAAACGTTTCGAACTTCCCTTGAGCCCATTCCAACTCTTCCAACGCGCAATTGGAGCGAACCTTCAGACGCAACCGTTCACGTGCTGGACCTGAATGTTCCGGCCAACCTGCGAGTCGGTTACATTGCGGCAGAAAATGATCCGATTCCCGAAATTCTGCGACAGTTGGGTATTCAGGTTGATTTGCTCGACGAAGTGGCGTTGGCCTTCGGCGATTTAAGCCAGTACGATGCAATTACGGTGGGCATACGCGCCTACGAATTGCGTCCGGATTTATTGCGAGCAAATCAGCGGCTGCTGGATTATGTGGATCGAGGCGGAACGCTGGTGGTGCAGTACCAGCGGGATTTCGCGTGGGACAGGGAACTGCCCGCACCATACCCTGCGAAAATGGGAGATAAGGTTGCGCGCGTGACTGATCCGAATTCTCCGGTGCGCTTTCTTGCGCCCGATAGTCCGTTGATGAACACTCCCAACAAAATCACGCTGGCGGATTTTCAGGGCTGGGAGCAGGAGCGCGGCTTATATTTCTGGGGCACTTTTGATCCACGATATCAAGCGCTGCTGGGACTGAAGGACTTTAACGAAGCGGAAGTAACCGGTGCGCTTGTGGCTGCAGGAGCCGGAAAAGGATTGTACATCTACACCGGTTTGTCATTTTTCCGCGAGCTTCCGGCAGGGGTGCCGGGTGCCTACCGTCTATTCATTAATTTGCTGAGCCAGACACAACATGCAGCAGCAAAAAACTGAACAGCTCCAAAAGAGTATGCGCGATGAATTTACGGTCTCGCGCATGATTCGAATTCCGGCAGGCTCGTTTCTGATGGGTAGCGATGCGGGTCAAGACAACGAACGGCCCGTGCATCGTGTTTGGGTGGACACCTTCGAATTGAGCGCCTGCCAAGTGACCAATGCCGAGTATGGCCAATTCATTTCCGCCACCGGACATCGCAAACCTTTGCATTGGGATGGTCCAAATTTCTCCGATCCTTTACAACCAGTGGTAGCCCCTTCGTGGTTTGATGCCGTCGAGTATTGCGAATGGCTGAGCCGTATGACTCAGCGGAAATTTCGTTTACCTACCGAGGCAGAGTGGGAATATGCCGCGCGAGGCGGCCAGGAACAGAAATTATTTCCCTGGGGAGACGAGCGTCCTGAATCGCTAGCGAACTATGCGACGCGCTGGAAGACTGGACCAGAACCAGTAGGGTGCGCGGAAGCGAACGATTACGGCCTTTGCGATATTGGCGCAAATGTCCACGAATGGTGCGCCGATTGGTTTGACGCAGATTACTACCGAGTATCGCCGGAGCGAAATCCCCAAGGACCGACAGGACCAGCCCACAGCGCGTCCAGCGGGGCAAAACGGGCCGCGCCGGCTCGGCGTGCATCGCGAGGCGGATCCTGGCGTCATTTCACGAAAGTATCGCGGTGCGCCGCGCGCTCAAGCATCCCTCCAGAATTTCAGTACGCCGATTACGGATTTCGTGTTGCCTGCGATGTTCGCGAGTAGCGCTAACCCCCTATCCAGGCAATCCTCCACGACTTGGAAATGTGCCACGACAGCAGTAACAAGCAGGCGCTCCTTTATGAGCACACCCCGAAAGGTCCAACCGCCGCCTAATTTTTCTTCGTGATATTCTCCCAATCAAATCGGGAGAAAGTGAATGAAAGGCGCAAGACAAAAATCCATTTTTTTTGGGGATCTCGGATGACTTTTCAATGGAACGCTAAATTGCACGTACTGCGACTTCTTGCAGAGTTCGCGATAATCTTAATCGCCTCATCGGCAGCCTGGGGACAGAAAAACAAGAACAAAAAGGCGGATAATTCGCCCATGCCTTCGATCCCGCTTTCCACTTCCGATGAAATCGATCGTGACATCGGAGAAATGCTGGGCGCCTTTCAAGTGGGAAACATCGAGGCGATGCATAAATATTATTCCGATAGCGCCACGTTCGTGAGCGGAACTTTCGGGCCGCCCATTCTAGGCTGGCAGAACTACGTTGCGGGATATCAGCAACAACGCGCCTCGTTTCAGGGGAGTCAGGTGGTCCGGCGCAACACGAACGTCTTCGTGCACGGAGATGTGGCTTGGGCGTCGTATCAGTGGGAGTTTAGCTCCGTTTTGAACGGGAAGCCGTTCGGAATACGCGGTCAAACCACGCTGGTGTTCAATAAAGTAGGAGATAACTGGCTCATAGTCCACAATCATACGTCGCAGCTTTGTGAACAACCAGCGGGAGGCCAGCAACCCCCTGCTCAAACGCCTGCGGCTGCAACTTCTCCTCAGCAACCGCCTAACCAATAAGGACACAAAGAGCTTCGACTGGGCTTCAGAAGTTCTTATATCCCCGCCAGAGCCATATTCCGGCGATTATCATCAGCAGCAAAACCGAGATCGTGATTAGGATGTTGATCGGAATACTCAGCTTCTCAATACGTGCGACGAGAAGGCGCTGCTCCTGAGCCATGGAATCCCCCGCCTTGTCGAGAAAGATTTGGTCTTCCTCATGGGCTCCGAGCATGGCGCGATAAATCAGCATACAGATGAGCACGGTGGTAACTACTGCCCAGCCGACTAGCAGTGTGAAAAGGGTGGTTCCGAGCTCCTCCATGGTTATCTCCCCCGCCCGCTTTAGTCGACGTTACTGGAAGAATGAGCCGGCCAAGCGGGCCCATATCTGAAGCCGTATTGGCGGGATTATAGCACCACCTGCAATGGGTGGAGCCAAGGGGGGTCAGGCAAAACTTTCGTCCGGGAAATGAACGTGCCAGAAATTCTTCGTGGGATAGAGAATCTCAATGCCCAGTTCGAAATTACCGTCATCCGCGCCCTGGACGCGCACCACGCGAAACTCCTGGGTTTCTTGAGAAACCCGATTTAGCACTTCTATACGAGAGCCCAGTGCCGGCGAGAACGGAGCTCGAAGAAGGGCTCCGAAGCGGCTGACGGCGATTGCTTCAGCCGGCGTATCGAGAGGCTGTCCAAAGCTTCCATCGCTGAATACCTGCACGGGGATACGGATTAGGATTCGGCTTGAGCGGCGACGCTCAATCATCGCGCGGGCGGATGCCATAATTTGCTCCTCAGATCGGTCGCAGGCCGAAGCATTAACTTTAAACGCGGCGAGGTTCCAGGGTCAAGTTTACCGCGAATTGAGTGTGCTTCGTTGACAAACCATAGGCCACGCGGCAATATGGAGGGGCCTCGTTGTTTTTGCCGCAAGAAATGCCCAAGTGGCGGAATTGGCAGACGCGCTAGCTTCA
The DNA here is from genome assembly GCA_963714785.1 of uncultured Acidobacteriota bacterium. GTDB lineage: Bacteria > Acidobacteriota > Terriglobia > Acidiferrales > UBA7541 > Palsa-295. Next base: position 213,050 of record CAVQQE010000005.1, on the reverse strand, counting down.
GGAGCTAGTTCCCGCAAGGGAGTGGAGGTTCGAGTCCTCTCTTGGGCACCAACACAAATGAAAAGAGTTACGCCGTGGCTGATAAACTTCCTGCAGCGCCCCGTTTTCTCCGCTGCTAGTTGTGGTGCTAGTGTTGTGTCCCTTAAGTAACTAATATAATCCTTGCGCGTTGGTCTTCCCCTTAGGCATCTTCTGTGGAGAATGGAGGTGCCTATGAGTTTGGGACGACCCCTGACCCCATTGCAACTGGAGCAGGAACAACGCGAACAACTCGAAGCGATGGCTAGCTCGCGCTCGCTGCCTCATGGCTTGGTGACCCGTGTGCGCATCGTTTTGCTTAGTGCCGACGGCCTGTCCAATAAGGACATCGCGGCCCGGTTGCGATTGAACCAAGTGACGGTCGGTCTCTGGAGACGACGGTTCGTGAAACAGGGACTCACGGGATTGCACGAGGAGCTGCGACCCGGCCGGCCGCGTTCGATTCCCGATGAAAAGGTGGCCACGTTGATCCGCAGAACCCTGCGAACCAAACCGAAAGACGGCACGCATTGGAGTTGCCGTGCGCTGGCGGCAGAAACGCGTCTGTCGAAATCGACCGTTCACCGGATCTGGCGCGCCTTCGGCTTGCAGCCGCACCGAGCACGTCACTTTCAGCTTTCCAACGACCCCTTCTTCGTCGAGAAGGTACGGGACATCGTCGGGTTGTATCTGAACCCACCGGATAAAGCCCTGGTCCTGTGTGTGGATGAGAAGAGCCAGATTCAAGCGCTGGAGCGCAGCCAGCCGATCCTGCCCTTGGGGCTCGGCTACGTCGAAGGGATCACGCACAACTACGTTCGACACGGCACCACCACACTGTTCGCAGCCTTCGACACCGTCACCGGAACAGTCCTGAGTCAGTGCAAACGCCGTCATCGTCACCAGGAGTTCCTCGACTTTCTGCGCCATGTGGACGCCAGTGTCCCGAAAGCTTTCGACGTACATCTGATCGTGGATAACTACGCTACCCACAAGCACCCTCGCGTACAACGCTGGTTGGCAGCACGTCCCCGTTACCACTTACACTTCACACCGACCTACTCGTCCTGGCTCAACCAAGTGGAAATCTGGTTCAACATCATCACGCAGAAGGCCATCCGACGTGGGACCTTCGGCAGCGTCAAAGAACTGGTCGCCAAAATCGAACGCTTCGTTCATCGCTACAATGCCGAGGCTCGCCCCTTCTCCTGGACGGCGACACCCGATTCGATCCTGGAAAAAATCCAGCGACTATGTGAACGTATTTCCGGGACACAACACTAGTTGGAACTACTATAAGGTGCTCTACGGCCTCACGAAGATGAGCCTCGCCTAGATGTGCATAGCGTAATGTTGTTTCTATCAGGCAAGAGTCGTTGCAGCACCATCTGATACCAAGGTAGTGTCGATACCTTCGTTCAATTGTTTCCTCCCCGTTCCTCTGGCTTAATCGCGCATGTTCAAGGCGCCGAAGCCTCGCCGAGATAAGCGACATCGTACCGCCGTTCTGTATCTGGCTCAGGCACGGTCAAGTCACGGGCCCCGTGCTTCACGTCGACGGCGGTGCTCCTGGCGGGCGCTGATAGCGCTGGGAACGAAGAAAGGTGGGGTAGAAGCGATGTGCGTTTTAGAGGTTCAGCCAGCGGTGAGAAACGAGGACTCATCCAACGAACGTTGGCTCGTCGGGAAGGCCAAGTCAGGACATGAGGACGCTTTCGGAGAACTGTGTTGCTGATTCAATGCGAAGGCTGGCATCCGGAGACATTCGCATCCGCACAAGCGTTCCTCGATAACCCGCGGGTGCTTGTTCCGAGCTGTCTAGTCCTTGACGTTTCTCTTCCAGGCCTCAACGGTCTCGACCTACAAAAGCGTGTCGCTGTCGAGCGGCCGGATATGCCGATCATCTTCATTACGGGATACGGCGACGTGCCCACAACGGTCCAAGCCATGAAGGCGGGCGCTGTGGAGTTCTTGACCAAGCCATTCAGTGACGACGTACTTTTGAATGCCATCCGGCAAGCCATCGAACGTAGCCGGGTTGCACTTGGTTACGAGGCGGAGATGCAAGCGCTCCGGGACTGTTATGCGTCACTCACACATCGAGAGCGGCAGGTTATGGCGCTGGTGGTTTCCGGTCTGCTGAATAAACAGGTCGGTGGGGAACTCGACATAAGCGAGATCACGGTCAAGGCACACCGCGGCAAAGTGATGCAGAAGATGAAGGCCGACTCCCTCGCTGAGTTGGTAAAGATGGCCGCGAGGCTCCGACTCCCAGCTGTGCTGAATGCTTGATACTCCAATTGTGATTCAAATCCCTTTAGAACAAATCTATTCCTGCGATATCATCGCTGTCATCGCAAGCGAGAAAACAACCGCCGCAGCTAGCTCCTTCGACCACGTCCGTGCAAACGAGAGCACAGTAGCTAGTGATTCCCACGTGTGGGGAGGTCTGCTAACCGGGGCCAACAGTGTAGGCGAACGCTTAGTTAGGAAATTGCAAAAGCAAATCGAAAAATAGAGCGAACGGCAACTTGTTAAGTCCCGATAAACCGGGTGACGCTGAACCTAAACCACCGCGTCACACCTCGACTCCAACACATCCTACGTATCCACTGTTCCAGTAAGCGCTGCCAGCTCAACCGGTCGATGCAACACCATCCAATACATTGATTCGACAATCCTTCCCCGGGAGAAGCGATCTGTTTGGCTGTACTCGGTCAAAACCTAGCCAGGGCAGTGTTCCGGCGATCTATCTTAGCGAGCGATTTTAGCTTTTGTTTTCAATGCAAGGTGAGTTCGAGCTGAGTGTTGCGTCCACCCATTGAGACCACCGCGTTTACCAGGCACTGGCCACCCAGCGCCGACAACCCTTTGCCAGCCGTCAGCTATCTGACTTCTTCTCTCACCATCACGGGAATTTTCTCGTGTATTCGTCAGTCCTTTTCTTAAGACTGTGCAAAAAGGAACAGATTCAGAAAATCATCTGCCTTATAAGTGTTCTAAGGCTAGACAATGGCGCCGACCTCTACGCTTACATCCGCAGGGCGTCCTGTAGGCAAGATGGGCCTTCGATGGACCACCCAACGCAGGTATATCCCTGACCTGCTCCTGACCATCTCGGCTTTTATCTTTGGTTTTAGCGTCATATTGTCAGCGCTGGCGTTAATTACTGCAGCTTCCAACATCAATAAACTGCGTACCGCCATCGGCTCGTGGCGAACCGGAATAACAGCTCTGGCCCGCTCCCATCGCGGCCGGGGCGACGAACGTGGACAGGTCGCGTCTCCCCTGAAACTAGAAGGAAAAGCTGGTTAGAAGATGCTAATTCCAAATCTGAACCTCCGATAATACGAGTGCGAAGCGTCGGAACACGCCAGCAAGGCGAAGATGCTATCTTGCGGTTTCCGTGGACGCGGCAGCCAGCCCTTGAATGGATGAAAAAGAAAGAACTCACTCCCAAACAATCGTCCTCTGTCCCCTGTCCTACATGTAGTGCCGGCGCCGGGAAGCGTTGTGTGCTGCTTTCAGGTGCCCGCGCTCAGGACCACACGTTGACCGGAAGTTAGACGCTATTAAGGCATAAAGGGGGAATGAGTTCGTCCTCGTCATCGTCGACAGCGTGGCATCAATCTCAATGCCATGATCGCTCTACGCCGAATAACAGAAGTGACAAACCCGGTCATGCGACACGCGCTAGCGTCAAGAAGGAAATGGCAAAGCGCCGTATGGCCAGATCCGCAAGAATAGCGGAATCAAAACTCGACTGGGGGCGAATTCCAGAAGAGCCAAGCACCAACATGCCGGGAACCGTGGACAAAATTATCCCGGCCCGACCTCCCAGCCAGCCGGAAAAGGCGCAGATCGCTGTTGACGGCGACCATCGGCACCGTGATCTACGAATTGAAAATATGCTAACTGACGAGCATGGCGATGATGTAAAGCTGAAAAAGGGCGCTCACGCTGAAGTAACCGTCACAACCAAAAATGACAACCGGCACAATTAGCGACGAGAACGTAAATCGTGGATAGTTGCCTCCATAGGCAGAAAAATCGTGCCTTTTGTTTGGTTCGCCGACAAGCTGTCGGGCAGCGTTATACTGGCGACATATTCTGGATCTCCCCTGAAGAAAACAAAATGCCAGATGAAGAGTGGATCAAAGCGCTTCCCGACGGCAGAAAAGTGAAATTCGTCTACCAAGAACTGCCGGAAGACGGTGCATTTATCACCGCGCAGATCGCAGGAAATGAGGTAGTCTATTCGGTCTTATTAGCCAAGGCAAAAAACCCGCTGAGCCGCGAAGATGTTGAAAGGCATTTCAAAGCTGAACTTTCAAAGAAGTAACGCTCCTTAGTTTTCCTGATCCTGCGATAGTTCTATGGAACTCGGGGATGTCCCCTCGGACGCGTAGAGTTCAATAAATCCGCAAGAACCGCAAAGGTATGGGTGCATAACCGCACCAGACCTGTCCGATGCGATGACATGGTCTGGTTCCAACTCCGTACCCACGTTACGGACGACTATAAGACCCATTAGCACTTTGGATTTCGTTAGAATGGAATTGCATTTGGGACACATCTTGTCTTTCGGCACTTTCGCCTCCGCTCGCCGCAATCTAGGGAGTCTTTTCATTTTGGTAACGGATCGCGCGGATGTCGTCAGTACTTCTCCGTTTTGTTGTTATGTAGTAACTAGGAATTAGGAATTGAGAAGGTTTCTTAGCCGGGATCGTCACTCGTAAATGAGAAGCGGGATCGGGGCTAGGCGCCGAAGACGACGCGCGTGCCTGTGGAAGGCATGATGAGCTTCTCGGGCATCTCGCGCTGGACTGCCATTATGGTGCGGAAGCCGGTGCAATGCATGGGGATCAGGTAGTCCGGGTTGAGCTCCTTCATGGCCTCCACGGTCTTGGCGATGAGCTCATCAGGATAGGGTGCCAAGTGCCACCCGCCGACAACGGCGTGCACCTTCTCGATCCCGGTGGACTTCTGGATCTGGCGGACGGAGTTGATGATGCCGGCGTGGCCGCACGATGAGATCACGACGAGTCCCCGGTCTTTCACGTTGTAAGCGGTGGCGTGCTCGCCCCAGAAGATGTCTTTCACCAACTCGCCCGGCTTGGCTTCCATCTTGACTGTGCCGGGAGGGAAGTGGAAGGTGGCGTCGCAGGCGGAGCCGGGCGCACCAGCTTCAAGGCGAGCTGCCGGAGGAGACATCTCGAAATCGGTGATTCGCGCGATGTGACCTGAAGTGAAGGCGTGGCCCGCCACTACGGTGGGTTCCTCCGCGATCACGACCTTCAACCCTCGCGCTTCGAGTTCATCCCGCTTGAGCTCACCGTAGTCGAGTTTGCTGCCGTCGGGTTGCACCACCCAGCGATGGCAGAACGTATCACGCCCTCCGGCATAAAGAGTGAGCCCTGGTTTGGCTTGTCCCTGGAGGGCCTGTGCCAAGTCGGGTAGGCCACCGTAATGATCCTCGTGACCGTGGCTGATGATGAGGGCATCGGCCGTCGCGGGATCGACTTTCAACCCTTTGAAATTGTTTGTGAGCGTGCGAGGCGTGAGCGCGAAGTCCAGCAGGATCTGTTTTTCCTCTGCGCCTCGGAAGGACTCCAAGTGAAAGGCCAGCCCATGTTCCGACAACAACGAGACTTCTGAGCCGTAGGGATGGGGCAAAGTATTCCGAGTGATCGTGAGGTTGCCCATTTTCCCGCCCCTGGCGAAGACGTCGTAAATGTTGTCCACCAGGTTGGTGCAAACGAGGCGGTCAGTGGTGGGGATTTCCTTCGGAGTATCGAGGAAACTTCCGAAGCGGCCCGTGCCGCCCACTAGGAACGTTCCGCCTGCTACCACTCCGAGCTTCAGGAATTCGCGCCGGTGCATGCTTGACCCCCTTCATCTGCCCCGAGATTTTCTTTCTTGGCTTCGAAAGCGGTAAACATTGTAACCCCTAAGGGCTTAGCTTAGGTTCGTTCCAAATCGTCCGAGTTCGGTAACCTACCAACCAGTTACGGAACTATGCGCGGGGCATACACACCGGTAGCGGGGTCAAAAACATTTTGTACTTTGTAAGTGAAACCATTGAAGCAGCGAGGAATCCGCGTGCGGGTAGGAATGGAGGCCACCGGATATTCACGCTGGTTCGAACGGCTCCTGGCTGAATTAGGTTTCGAGCCGTGGATCGGGGATCCCGCGGAGATCCAGGCCAAGCGAGTGAAAAAGCAGAAGACCGACCGCAAGGATGCTCGGCGTTCAATTTCTATGGGATGCGATTGCGGGCGACACGATGCTCTCCCGTGCCGGGTAGTGTAGATTCAGGAGCTAGTTCCCGCAAGTGAATGGAGGTTCGAGTCCTCTCTTGGGCACCAATATTGTGGCCCGCATCTATCTCAAATTAGGCCATTTCTCGTTCTGGGCGGTTTAGCCGGAATATCTGCACTAGCTGAGCAAGTGTTCGATGTGGATGGGGAGGTCGCGTACGCGGACGCCGGTAGCGTGATAGACGGCGGACGTAAGCGCCGACGCAACACCAGTGAGGCCGATCTCACCTACCCCGCGCGCTCCGTATTCGTTTAGCACGGTATCCGGATAATCCAGGAATATGCAGTCCATCTCCGGAATGTCCGCATTCACCGGGACAATATAGTCCGCGAAATTGTTATTGATGGGGTGGCCGTTGCGAGTGTCGTAGATGGTTGCTTCGAACAGGCCCATGCCGATTCCCATCACTACACCGCCTAGAATCTGATTTCGAGCCGTCTTTTCGTTAATCATGCGGCCGCCATCGATCACGGTCAGCCAACGCGTTATACGCAGGCGAGCGATGCCTGGATCGAATGAAATTTCGCAGAAGTGCGCTCCGAAAGAATGCGTGGAGAACTTCTTCATGTTCGGATCTGCCTCCGTTTTTGCGTGGCCGTCCAGACCTACGAGGTTGCGTAGAGCTAGGATGTCTTGGAAGGGAACGCCTGCATCGGGAGACTTATCCTGCGCATGGATGCGTCCCTGGGTCATCTTCAATGACTTGGCATCGGCGTTTTGAAACGGAGAACTCGGTGTCCGCACGGCCACTTGAATCACAGCATCAAGGGCTTTCTGCGTGGCCTCAACGATAGCCGGGAGCACGGTGGAGGTCGCCGACGAGCCGCCGGAAGTGGGGCCAGGAGGCAAAGCGCTGTCACCGAGCACCACCTGAATTTTGTCCAGCGGCAAACCAGTTTTGTCGGATACAACTTGAGCGAAGATAGTGTATGTGCCAGTTCCGATATCCTGTGTAGCGCAGGACGCGCGAGCAGTTCCGTCTGCCAGGAGTCTCACGCGAACCTCGGCCGCGTGACGCGACGCTGGCCATGTGCAAGTGGCCATTCCCCAGCCAAGAATTAGGTCGCCGTTGCGCATCGAACCAACTTTTGGATTGCGCTTCGACCAGCCGAAGCGGTCCGCCCCCGTCTGATAGGCTTCGCGAAGATGTTTGCCGGACCATGGGAGATTGGAAGCCTCGTCGGTTTCCGCATAATTTTTCAGGCGAAGCTCGAGAGGATCCATATTCAGCTTAATCGCCAGTTCATCCATAGCCGATTCAATGGCGAAAAGTGCTGGAGTTCTTCCGGGGCCACGCATCGGTGTGGGCGTTCCGACGTTGAGGTGAGCCAAATGTTGTATGGCCGTGCTATGGGGAGAGCTATAAAGCAGCGATGATACCTGCGTGCAGTCTTCCACGTAATCGTCCACCAAGGATGTGTGCTGAAGGATGTCATTTTGGAATGACACGAGCTTGCCGTCTTGCGTCGCGCCCAGACGCATGCGCTGTTGAATGGCGGGACGATGTCCTACCGTAGTGAACATCAGAGTTCGCGGTACAGAGACTTTTACGGGGCGTCCGATTTTGCGCGCCGCCACCGCCGCGAGCAGCGAATGAGGCCAGGGAAAGAGCTTGCCGCCGAATCCCGAGCCGATAAATTTTGAAATCACTTCAATATTTTCGAGCGGAATGCCGAGCATCTCCGACATCACGTTGTGATGATTCACCACGCCTTGCGACGATTCGTACAGCGTGACTTTATCTTTATTCCACACGGCAATCGTGGCGTGCATTTCCATAGGATTGTGCGTTTCGGTTGGCGTGGTGTACGTCTGGTCAAGCTGCACGGGAGCTTTCGGAAAGGCTGAATCCGCATCGCCTCGGGAATATTTGTTAGCCAGTGTGGTGTTTGAAGGTGTCGCTTGACTCAGCAAAACTAGCGGGGTTTTCTCGTTGTAAGTCACATGAACCTTCGCCGCAGAATCCTGAGCTTGCTGAAAAGTATCAGCAACGACCAGGGCTACGAATTGGCCGTAGTAATAGACATTTTCATCTTCGAACGGAGGGCGGCTTTCACCAGGGCGGCTTAGTTCCTCAAAGGTGCCAGCGGGACGGTAGAGCTTGTCGAAATTACCGTGATGAAAAACTGCCAGCACACCGGGCATTTTTTCGGCCTTGGCCGAATCGATTTGTGCAATTGTCCCATTGGCAATCGTGCTGGGGACCGCCACGCCGTAGGCGATTTTTTCAATAGGATAGTCCGCGGCATATAAAGCGCCGCCGGTGACTTTCAGCTTTCCATCTATGCGGGTGATTGGTTCCCCAATTACTGAGGTGCTCATCCATTCTCTCCTGCACAATTCTGAAAACTATTCGTCTTAAGCGGACTGCGTAACGTTTTTGAGCGTGCGAATAAGGCAGCGCTTGGCTAACTCAATCTTGAAGGCGTTATCGTGTCTCGGTTTCGCGCCCTTCAGAGCGGCTTCGGCGGCAGCTCGAAAATTGTTTTCGCTGGCTTCGCGGCCCTCCAGCGCCTGCTCTGCCTCCATGGATCTCCATGGCCTGGTCCCCACGCCACCTAAAGCGATACGAACGCGCTCTATGCGATTGCCGTCAAGCGAAACGGCCACGGCGGCGGACGACAGTGCAAATTCGTACGAGGCGCGGTCGCGGAGCTTCAAATAGTGAGAGCGCGTGCCATTCGCGAGTGGAGGCAATGTCACGTAGGTGATCAAATCGCCCGGATCCAACACGTTTTCGCGATTGGGCGTGGAACCCGGCAGCAGGTAAAAATCGTTCAACGGAACGCTACGCTCTCCGTTGGAACCTTGAATGTGCACCATGGCTTCGAGCGCCATCATAGCCACAGCCATATCCGAGGGATGAGTCGCAATGCAATGTTCGCTTGTTCCAAGAATGGCGTGAATTCGGTTGAAGCCATCGATCGCCGGGCATCCCGAGCCGGGCTCGCGTTTGTTGCAGGGATAGGCGGTATCGCGAAAATAGTAACAACGTGTGCGTTGAAGCAGATTCCCGCCGGTTGTAGCCATGTTACGAAGTTGCGGCGAAGCTCCGGAGAGGAGAGCTTCGGAAAGAACGGTGTAACGTAGTTGAACCGTTTCATCGTGCGCCAAATCGCTATTGCGAACCATCGCGCCAATTTTCAATCCGCCATCGGGCGTCGATTCGATCTGTGTGAGAGGCAGGGAATTAATGTCCACAACCTTTTTCGGTGTTTCAACATTCAACTTCATCAGATCGATCAGCGTGGTGCCGCCAGCCACAAATTTTGTTTCCTTTTGCGAGCGGCCTGCTTCAAGTGCGGAATTTACTGTGTTGGCTTGGCTGAATTGAAAGGCTTCCATCGAGTTACCTCAGTTATAAAATCTCGGAGGTGAGGTGAACTTATTACGCGCCACGTCGGGCGCTTTGAACTGCAGCAACAATGTTGTCGTAAGCACCGCAGCGGCAGATGTTTCCGCTCATACATTCGCGCACGGCAGCGTCGTCCTGGCCGCAAGGTTCTTTGAGCAGCGCCGCGGCGGACATGATCTGGCCAGACGTGCAATAGCCGCACTGAAAACCGTCGTGCTCCAGGAAAGCGGCTTGGACGGGATGCAATTCGCCATCTTGAGCCAAGCCTTCGATGGTGGTGATCTTGTCTCCCTGATGCATGATGGCAAACGTTAGGCAAGAATTTACGCGGCGTCCGTTTATGTGGACCGTGCACGCGCCGCACTGGCCGTGGTCGCAACCTTTCTTCGTGCCGGGAAGTTGAAGGTTTTCGCGCAGCGCATCAAGGAGGGTGACGCGAGGCTCCAAGGCAATATGGTGCTCTTTTCCATTGATGTTAAGCACCATGGGAACTGCGCCCGGAACGTCAGCACCCGGGGTAACTTCGGTGGCCGGTTCAGGCTCTTGCACCGGAGCGGAGTGGAGCAACGGAGCGGTTGTGACGGCTAGGCTCGCCGTACCGAGTTGCGTCAGGAAAGAACGCCGGGTAAAGCGGCCTGGAATTTCCGATTGCTTGGGCTGCTCTTGTTCGGCAATCTCAATTATCGACTCATCTTTTTTTGCCATAGTTGCGTTTTACAAGTGCTGAGTTGAGAACTGACTTACACATCCGAGTTGACACGTACGGGGTCGGCCAAGGCGCATGATACTTACTGGAAAAAGATAAGCGATACAGGGAATACCTGAGCGAGGATGGGGAAATCCCGTTAGCCTAAGAGCCGCTTAGCGCGGGAGTATTTTGTCCACACGTTCGGTGAGACTTTTTGCATCCAAGGGGGCACGCACTTTCACATCATTGTCGAAATAGACGAACACATCGCGGGCTGGAAGCTTCGCACCACAGTTCTTAATGACGCGCTCAGCATCCTCCGGTTCTGTTCCCCTAGCCCAAGCGCAAACGCGACCGGTCCATTGTTCCAGCGCCTCATTGTCGTAGCCGCTGGCATAAAGAATCTCGGAGCCGTGCAGCCGGCAATACACGAAATCCGAAGTCACGTCCATCAGCCTGGGCCACTCCACTGTATCCGCGCAAACGAGCGCGACATTATAGTTGCGCAACATTTCGATAAATTCCGGCGTGGCAAAACTTGTATGCCGAATCTCAATCGCATGCCGCAAGGGGCGAGCCGCATCCGGCTTCATCGCAGCTCGACCCTTCATCCATTTGTCGTGCTTCTTCGCAAGCGCCGCGGCGGATTCAGTATCGTGAGGCAGGAGTTTCAGGAATTCTTCGAGTCTTGCCGCATCGTACTTAAAATTAGGAGGCAACTGCCACAGGATCGGGCCGAGCTTCGGTCCGAGGCGGAAAATACCAGAAGCCAGAAAATTCGCCAGCGGTGTTTTGGCGTCTCGCAAACGGCGTATGTGAGTTATGAAACGCGGCGCCTTTACGGAAAAAACAAAATCGTGGGGCGTTTCGCCGGCCCAAGCCTCGAAATACTCTGGGCGCTGCAACGAATAGAAAGTGCCATTGATTTCAATCGATCGAAAAATATTGGAGGCATAGGCGAGTTCTTTTTTCTGCGACAATTTCTCGGGATAGAAAGCGCCGCGCCATGGAATGTATCTCCAGCCTGAAATGCCGATGCGAACTTTGCCTGCGGGAGCCGAGTCTGCCGATTTCTTGCTCATTTGATCGCGTTTGCGCTGAAAGTCGCTAGCCCGGTCTTACACCGCAATCGATTCGGTAAATTGCGTGGCGGAATCATCGGTCTCGAGCGCTACTCCATCCCGGAACGTGACAGTTTTTCCAGAGACCGCAGAAACACGATCGCCCGGCAATAGAATGCCGACCAGATTCAAGGGATCAGCGGCCGAAATTGTTACCATTTCGCCGCTAGGATCAATCTTGCGCATCGCGCGCAGGGATTCGACGGCCATCGGCAGGGCGAATTGTTCTCCCATAAACCCACTGACGAAACGACCGCCGCGCACTTCTCCGCGATCTTCCAAGCGACGGAATGCAATCAACAGTTCACGCCAGCGCGGAACAATCGTTTCGCGCGCGATCACTTCGCGGAACACAATGCCGTAGCGTTTCAGCAGCATCCAGCAGGTGGCATCAGCGATCCGGGCGCGATCGGGAGTTTCGTGCGCATAAAGCAACGACCATCGTCCAACGCTATGGCGCGGGCGTGAATTGTGGCCACGTCCTTGACCGGAGCGCCGCTTGGGGTCGATCAACGCCCGAATATTATCGAAGCCGTCCGCGGTAATCATTCCCGCTGTAACCAGCTCCCACAGAGCAGTTTCCATTTCCGATTTCAACTTGCCAGTGCCGCGCACGAGATCTGCGAAGAAAGAAGCGCCTCGCTGGCGCAGATAGTTGAGAGCATCGCGAGCGTTCTGGCTGAGACCGCGCGGATCCTGGATATCTCCATCTGCCTGTTGCGAGATCATCCAGTCCGAATCTTCACGCACGAAAAACGCGATGGGCGCCACGCTGGTGGGAATTACACGACGGCCAATGCTATTTTGATCTTCGTAAGTTGCCGGGTGCGGTGAAAGTCGGCCCCAGCCCACTGCGCCAGTGAGGCAAAGACGATCCAGAGCTTGCGCATCATAATCCGCGATTCGCCTGCCGAGAATTTGACGCTCCCACGCATTCGCTGGCGCTTCGTAACCTTGCAATTGTTGCAGCACTTCCAAAGTGCCGCGCTCGCCGAGCACCTGGCTGCCGGGCGCCAGGTGTTGCCAGCGCAATAGCCAACGCATGAATTGAGCCGCGCTAGCGGGCTGAATCTGGCTACGCAAAGTTCCCAGCGTCATGCGATGGATGCGCGCGAGCAAACGGCGTTCGCACCATTCCGTTTCTTGGCTGGAGCCGTCGGTGAAACGTCCCCGCAAAATGGCCCCACTCGCCTCCAAACGCAGGAATGTTTTGTCCACATCGCTGACGGCAAGTCCCAGGAAGTCGCTTAGGGTTGCAGCTGAAACCGGCCCGAGGTGCCCCATCCATCCGGTGACGCATGCAAACAGCGCATCTTCTCGCGAGACAACCGGAGCTTCGATTTCAGGGAGCGCAGAATCAAAACGCGCCTCGGGAAACGCTGCAGAAAAAGTTGCCCCTTTCTCCGCGGCGACCCAATAAGCATGTTCGCCAACGGTCGCTCCGGCCGCTCGTCGAGTTTGGCTCAACTGCGCAAAATGTTCCGCCCACTGTGCAACGGAATTAGCGGCACGTTGCTGCAGCTCTAGGGCCCCGCCCGCTACATTTAACTCTAACGAGTTCGGATTTGAATTTTGAGGCAACGGAAACGCAATCAATGTCTGCAACACATCATGGAGTTCGTCGGCGTCGCGCACGTCAGGCCATGCTTCTTCAAGAACCTGCGAAATCGCGGCTGGATCCAATCGCCCAATTTCGGAAAGCACAGCTTCAGGCAGCATGCGACGCATCTCCACGGCGCGGGCGCGGCGTTCTTCGAGTGGCGCATCGTCAAGGTACGCATACGGATTTGCATTTAGAATTTCGTGCGAAAACTGCGACGGAACTGGCGTCTCCACCGCAATGCAGCGAATACTGCCCGAAGCGATGCGATCCAAAACATTCTTCAGGCCTTCGATGTCCATAGCCTCCGTCAGCGCGTCCTTCATGGTCTCGCGAGCCAACGGGTGATCTGGAATCTTAATTTCGCCTGCGATATTTTCCTGGCATGCCAGCGCTTCCGGAAACACTGCCGCCAATAAATCTTCAGAGCGCATTCGCTGAATTTGCGGCGGGACCTTTTTCCCGCCCATAAATCGCAGAAGCGCAAGCGCGCGCCCAGCCACCCAGCGCCAGCGGGTATTGAAAATTGGTGATGCCAATACGGCTTGTTCCAGCAAATGTTCCACGCTGGCGGATTGCAGAAAGTTAAAAACATCGGCCAAAGGAAAGCTGTGCTGGTCGCTTAGTGAAATATTCAGGCCGTTGTCGGTGGCGGCAGCTTGCAATTCGAAATTGAACGAGCGGCAGAATCGTTTTCGCAGCGCCAGTCCCCATGCCTTGTTGATGCGGCCGCCGAAAGCCGCGTGGATGACGAGTTGCATTCCGCCGCCTTCGTCGAAAAAGCGCTCTGCGATTACGGTGTCCTGCGTGGGAACGGCGCGCAATACCGCGCGGCCAGTCACGATATATTCCACAGCTTGCTCGGCGCCGGACTGATCGAGTCCACATTCCTGCTTTAGCCACTCCACCGCGGCCGCAGCTTCGGGCAGCGTGCCACGAACGTATCCCGGTGAAAGGCCCCCGGTGAGCGAACTAATTTTCTCGCGTACTGCGGCAATCTCTTCGGAGAGTTCCATCGTGCGCGAGGGAGCTTCACCGAGCCAGAAAGGAATGCTGGGAGCGGCTCCTTTGGCGTCTTCTACGGAAACGGAGCCAGATTGGACGCGCCGAATGCGCCACGAAGTGTTCCCAAGCAAGATAATATCGCCGCGCAAACTTTCCACCGCGAAATCCTCATCTACGGTGCCTACCACGACGTGTTCCGGCTCTGCGATCACGGTGTACAGCGAATTATCCGGAATTGCGCCGCCGCTAGTGATGGCGGCGAGTCTTGCGCCGCGACGCCCATGCAGGCGATTGTTTACCTGATCGCGATGGAGATAAGCGCCATAGCGGCCTCGGCGCGCCGCGATTCCATTCGAAAGCATCTCGATGATTTCGTCGAAATCTTTTCGCGCTAGATTGCGATACGGATAGGCGCGGCGAACGAGCGCGAATAAATCATCTTCCAGCCAATCCTCTGCCGCGCAAGCGGCCACGATTTGCTGGGCGAGGATGTCGAGCGGACATTCCGGAATCATGATGCGATCCAGCTCCAGGCGATTGATCGCTCGAACCAATGCGGCGCATTCAATCAGTTCGTCGCGCGTAGTGGCGAACAATCGACCCTTCGGCACGGCGCCCCGCCAATGGCCTGCGCGCCCGATGCGCTGTAACGCGACTGCAATCGAGCGAGGCGAGCCAATCTGGCAGACGAGATCGACAGTTCCAATATCAATCCCCAATTCGAGTGAGGCTGTTGCGACCAGCGCGCGTATTTCTCCGGATTTTAAGTTTCCTTCCACGGATAACCGTCGAGCGCGCGACAAGCTGCCGTGATGCGAGGCGACCGCATCTTGTCCCAGTATTGCCGCGAGATGATGTCCCACGCGTTCCGCCAGCCGGCGGGTGTTGACAAAAATCAGCGTAGAACGATTCGCTAGCACCAAATCAGCGATGCGTTTGTAGATTTCTTCCCACATTTCGTTCGAAGCTACAGGGCCAAGCTCGCTAGCCGGTACTTCGATAGCCAAATCCAGGTGCCGGCGTTGCGAGATTTGAACAATGGCAGGGTCATTTCCATCGTTCCCCGCCAGGAAATTTGCGATCAACTCGATCGGTTTCTGGGTGGCAGAAAGACCGATGCGCGTAGAGCGATTTCCAGTGAGAGCGTCGAGACGTTCGAGCGAAAGTGAAAGATGCGAACCGCGCTTGTCGTCAGCAATGGCGTGGATTTCGTCCACGATAACAGTTTTTACCGTACGCAGAATTTCACGGCTCTTCGCGGCAGTGAGCAGAATATAAAGCGATTCCGGAGTCGTCACCAGAATGTGGGGCGGACGCTTTTGCATGGCGCGACGTTCGTGCGTCAGCGTGTCGCCGGTTCTCACCGCCGTGCGAATTTCCGGCATCAAAAAGCCGCGTTGTTGCGCAAGTTGCAGGATTTCACCGAGCGGGGTATCCAGGTTTTTCTGAATATCGTTGCCCAGCGCTTTCAGCGGCGAGACGTACAAAACTTCCGTCTTATCTTCCAATTCGCCCGCCAGCGCTTTGCGAACCAGCCGGTCGATGCAAGCCAGAAACGCCGCCAGCGTTTTTCCGGAACCCGTGGGAGCGCAAATCAGCGTGGTTTTATCGCCAAGAATATGCGGCCAACCCTGTTCCTGCGGTTCCGTGGGCGTGCCGAACTTGTTGACGAACCACTCCTGAACCAATGGATGCGCCCAGGCGAGGCCGGTCGGAGGTGAAACAGTGCAAGCGGTCTGACTCACGATATACCCGGGAAAAGAGAAGGGTCGTTAAACTGAGTACACATATATTGTGCCCGAAAAGCTGCTCGTATGCAAAATTGCTGAAAAGACTCTATTTTCAACTGTCGCTGCTTCCCGCCTTATTTTAAAACTAGTGAACCTGCGTGATCTTCTTCAAATCCGCGATGAATTTTTTCATTTCGCCCTCGCGCGTGGCTTCATCGGGCGCGCGCAGTATCGAGGAAGGATGCACTGTAGCCATCACGTGCGGAGCAAGAGTGGACTTTACGAACTCGCCGCGATGCTGCGTGACGCGAAAATCGCGGCCCAGCAAGGCCTGCGCCGCTGTCGCTCCCAAACAAACAATTATTTTTGGACGCAGCGCTGCAATTTCAGCATCAAGCCAGGGCCGGCACGCTGCAATCTCCGCGGTATTCGGTTTTTTGTGGATGCGCCGCTTCCCGCGCGGCTCCCATTTGAAATGTTTCACGGCATTCGTCACATAAACTTTTTTTCGATCGATCCCGGCTTCCTCCAAGGCCGCGTCCAATAATTTTCCCGCTGGCCCGACAAATGGTTTGCCTTCGAGGTCTTCTTGATTGCCGGGCTGCTCGCCCACCAGCATGATTTTCGCCGTCGGCATTCCGTCGCCAAATACCGTCTGCGTGCCGAGCTTCCACAGATCGCAGGCCTTGCATGTTTTGGAAGCTTCGCGCAATTCGTCCAAAGATGCATGTAAGGGGAACAAAGTTTTTTCTGAATCACGTGGAATACGTTTTGCCATGTTTCTTAGATGCAAGACGGATTCTCACTGGCACATAGTTCGCGAACTTCACTGCATTCACTGCATGCTAGTGTTGTGTCCCTTAAGTAAGTAATATAATCCTTGCGCGTTGGTCTTCCCCTTAGGCATCTTCTGTGGAGAATGGAGGTGCCTATGAGTTTGGGACGACCCCTGACCCCATTGCAACTGGAGCAGGAACAACGCGAACAACTCGAAGCGATGGCTAGCTCGCGCTCGCTGCCTCATGGCTTGGTGACCCGTGTGCGCATCGTTTTGCTTAGTGCCGACGGCCTGTCCAATAAGGACATCGCGGCCCGGTTGCGATTGAACCAAGTGACGGTCGGTCTCTGGAGACGACGGTTCGTGAAACAGGGACTCACGGGATTGCACGAGGAGCTGCGACCCGGCCGGCCGCGTTCGATTCCCGATGAAAAGGTGGCCACGTTGATCCGCAGAACCCTGCGAACCAAACCGAAAGACGGCACGCATTGGAGTTGCCGTGCGCTGGCGGCAGAAACGCGTCTGTCGAAATCGACCGTTCACCGGATCTGGCGCGCCTTCGGCTTGCAGCCGCACCGAGCAGGTCACTTTCAGCTTTCCAACGACCCCTTCTTCGTCGAGAAGGTACGGGACATCGTCGGGTTGTATCTGAACCCACCGGATAAAGCCCTGGTCCTGTGTGTGGATGAGAAGAGCCAGATTCAAGCGCTGGAGCGCAGCCAGCCGATCCTGCCCTTGGGGCTCGGCTACGTCGAAGGGATCACGCACAACTACGTTCGACACGGCACCACCACACTGTTCGCAGCCTTCGACACCGTCACCGGAACAGTCCTGAGTCAGTGCAAACGCCGTCATCGTCACCAGGAGTTCCTCGACTTTCTGCGCCATGTGGACGCCAGTGTCCCGAAAGCTTTCGACGTACATCTGATCGTGGATAACTACGCTACCCACAAGCACCCTCGCGTACAACGCTGGTTGGCAGCACGTCCCCGTTACCACTTACACTTCACACCGACCTACTCGTCCTGGCTCAACCAAGTGGAAATCTGGTTCAACATCATCACGCAGAAGGCCATCCGACGTGGGACCTTCGGCAGCGTCAAAGAACTGGTCGCCAAAATCGAACGCTTCGTTCATCGCTACAATGCCGAGGCTCGCCCCTTCTCCTGGACGGCGACACCCGATTCGATCCTGGAAAAAATCCAGCGACTATGTGAACGTATTTCCGGGACACAACACTAGCCGTTGACAATAGAAGGGAATTCGTAGAGAATTCCGACTAGGCGAAGAAAAAGCGAAGATTATAACCCTTCTCTTTCTCCTTCCCGGGCCTGTTATGGCTGTAAATCTCGCTACTTTGCGCTCCAATGTCGAACTTGCCCTGGTTGGGCGTGTCACCGCTCCATTTTCGTATCGTGACCGCCATGCCGTTGAAACCGTTTCCACCGGCATCGCGGAAATCGATTCATTGGCTGGAGGTTTGCCGCGCGGAGCGTTAACCGAAATTTTTGGCTCAGCCTGTTCCGCACGTACAACTTTATTGCTTTCCGCTTTAGCAGCAAGAACCGCTCATGCAGAAGCCTGCGCGTTGATCGATGGATGCGACGCTTTCGATCCCTACTCCGCCGTCGCCGCCGGTGTGAAACTGAAGCAATTGCTGTGGGTGCGCTGCCGCAATATTGAACAAACTCTGCGCGCTACAGATTTGCTTTTGCAAGGCGGCGGATTCGGTTTCATCGCGCTTGATCTGGGTGACATGCGCGCGGACATGCTACGTCACGTTCCGCTGGAGTCCTGGTTTCGTTTTCGGCGCGCAGTGGAGGATACGCCCACCGTCTTCATGGTTTTGGAGCCAGAGTCCAATGCCAAAACGTGCGCCTCGCTGGTCCTGCGCATGGAAGCGGAGCCGGCGCGATGGTCCACCACGCTGGAAACTGACGCCCCGGATTTTTTCAGGTATCCGCCTTCCTGGTTGTTGGAAGGTTTTAGCATTCGCGCGGAATTACTTCGTTCCCGCATGCAGCCAATTGCTACAAATAGTTTTCAAAAACCATTCGCTTCAGCGGGCCGCTCAGAACTCTTCGAAACAAACGTCCTGCGAAGTTATCTCAGTGTTACGCGAATGGAATCAGCGCCAAAGTGAAAGCAAGAATTGCAGAGGAACTTATTGCTGCTGCTGAAGCTAAACTTTTATGGCATTCGCTTCCATTTACGTTCCCAATTTCCCGGTGCAAGCCGTGGTGCGCGCAGAGCCCAGCTTACGCAATCGAGCCGTTGCGCTTGTGGATGGAACTCCTCCAATCTGGAACGTAGTCGCGGCCAACGAAGTAGCTTTGCTAGCTGGCATCGAATTAGGCATGTCGAAATCACAAGCAGCGCAATTTCGCGCTGTGGAAATTCGCAAACGTTCTCGCGTGCAGGAAAAATCAGCTCATGCAGCTCTGCTCGATCTCGGTGCTTCTTTTTCTCCACGCATGGAAGATACCGCGTCGGACGCGATTATCCTGGATATATCTGGCCTCACTTCCTTATTTGGAAGTGATGAAAATATCTCCGTGCAATTAGTCCAGCGTGCATCCGCTCTGGGTTTGTTCGTGCATGTTGCCGTTTCTTCCAATCTGGAAGTTTCACTTCACGCCGCGCGCGGTTTTTCTGGCATTACTGTGATTCCTCCAGGTGAAGAAGCGAAATGCCTGGGCAAACTGTCCGTACGCGCGCTTTTGCCCTCTGCTGAAATTCTGGAAACTCTGGAGCGTTGGGGCGTGCGCGACTGCGCCGCTCTGGCGGCACTCCCTGTGCTGCAATTGTCGGAACGGCTGGGCCAGGAAGGAGTTCGCCTTCACGAGTTGGCGCGCGGCGCGTGTTTACGTTCGCTTGTGCTGGCACAGCCCGGCGTGTGCTTCGAAGAAGAAATGGCGCTCGACTTCGCCATTGCAGAACTTGAACCGCTTTCGTTCCTGCTAGGCCGGTTACTCGATCAATTGTGCGCGCGGCTGGAAGCGCGTGCGCTGGCAGCCTGTGCAATTCGCACGCATTTTGATTTAGAGAATTCCTTCGAAAAAGATTTTCAACTGCTCAGCGAGAATTCTCCTCCCAAGCTTGCTCCGAAAACTTGTGAAAAGGTTCTGAGTTTGCCCGTGCCAACACGAAATTCTAAAATGCTTCTGAAACTGCTGCGCCTGCAATGGCAGGCGGATCCTCCTCCTGCAGCCATTTTAAAAATTATTCTCTCTGCCGAGCCGGCTCGGCCGCGCGCTGCGCAAGGCGGGCTATTTCTTCCCAGCTCCCCAGATCCGGAAAAATTAGAGCTAACTATCGGACGATTGGCGAAACTGGTGGGCCATACGAACGTTGGCTCGCCCGAATTAATCGACACGCATCGTCCCGGCGATTTCCGAATGGCTCGTTTTGCGCCGGTGAGCGACGAATCGACGATCCCGCCAAAGAATGCAACCGCTGTCGCACATGGCTCTAGAGGAACTCCACGGACTGCATTCCGCGTTTTCAGGCCGGAAATTCAAGCAAACGTTGAACTGCAACAAAACTATCCCACGCGTATTTATTTTCGCGGCATGCGTGGAAATATCATGGCAGCTTCCGGACCCTGGCGGACTTCCGGAAATTGGTGGCGGGAAGACACCTGGCAGCAGGATGAATGGGACGTCGAAGTTCGCTTTGATTCCGTGAGCGGGCAAAGCCAGAAAATCTCCAGCCCGCGCACGCAGAACGGAATTTATCGCATCTATTACGACTCGCTTCGCGCCGCTTGGTTCGCCCGCGGCCGCTACGACTGATGTACACAGAACTTCACGCTCGCTCCGCTTTTAGTTTTCTCGAAGGCGCATCTTTGCCTGAAGAACTGGCAGCGGTGTGCGCCGAATATGGGATGCAGTCGATGGCTTTGCTCGATCGCGATGGAGTTTACGGCGCTCCTCGTTTTTATCTTGCTGCGGATAAAAGTCAAATTCGCGCTCACATTGGCGCCGAAGTTACTTCCGCCGCGAGCTGGCGTTACCCTTTGCTCGTGGAGTCGCGCGAAGGCTATCAGAATCTTTGCCGCTTGATCACGAAAATGAAATTGCGCGCGCCGAAAGGCAAAGGAGATGTTTCAGGCGCGGAAGTAGCCCAATATGCGCGTGGGCTTGTTTGCCTCACCGGAGGCGAGGAAGGTCCCCTGGCGCATGCTTTGGAAAACGGCGGCATTGAAAGCGGAATGAAATGCGTTCAGCAGCTATGCGAACTATTCGGCAAACAGAATGTTTATGTCGAACTACAGCGGCATTTTCTGCGCGAAGAAGAAGCGCGAAATCATGCCGCCATCGAAATTGCGGAAAAACTAGGCCTTCCACTGCTCGCCACGAATGGTGTGCGCCATGCCGTTCCAGAGCGACGCGAAGTATTGGATGTCTTCACCTGCATTCGCCATCACCGCACGCTGGCTACGGCCGGCTGTCTGCTGGCGCGCAATTCCGAGCTGCATATGAAAACGCCTGCGGAAATGACGCAGCTATTTTCAGATCTCCCCGAAGCAATCGCGAATACGGAAGTGCTTTCTTCGCGCCTGCAATTCACCTTGAAAGATCTAGGTTATCGGTTTCCGAAATATCCGGTTCCTGACGGCAAACCGGAAATCCATTTTTTGCGTCAACGAGCGCACGAAGGAATGATCGGGCGCTATGGATTGAATAATGAACGAGCGCAAGCGCAAATCGGACGCGAGCTAGACCTGATCGAAAAACTGGAACTGGCAGGCTACTTCCTGATCGTGTGGGACATCATCCGCTTTTGTCGGGAACAAAATATTCTGGTGCAAGGACGCGGCTCTGCTGCGAATAGCGCCGTCTGTTACGCGCTGGGCATCACCGCCGTCGACCCCGTAAGAATGGACCTTCTGTTCGAACGTTTTCTTTCAGAAGAGCGCGGAGAATGGCCCGACATTGATCTCGATCTTCCCAGCGGAGATCAGCGGGAACGAGCAATTCAATATGTATATGAACGTTATGGAAAATTAGGCGCGGCCATGACCGCCAACGTGATCACCTATCGTGGCCGTTCTGCTGCACGTGAAATTGGCAAGGCGCTATCTTTTAATCCTGAAACTTTGAGCCGTTTAACCAGCCTAGTAAGCGCGTGGGAATACAAAGATGCGAATGACACTCTCGCGCGGCAATTTCGCGACGCTGGATTCGACATGCAGCATCCGCAAATCCGGAAATTCTTCGAGCTTTGCCTGCAGTTTCAAGATTTGCCGCGTCATCTGGGCCAACATTCCGGAGGCTTGGTGGTGTGCCAGGATCAATTGGATTCGATCGTTCCTCTGGAACCGGCCACCATGCCCGGCCGCGTCGTCGTGCAGTGGGACAAAGACGATTGTGCCGACATGAAAATTGTGAAAGTGGACCTTCTGGGCCTGGGGATGATGGCCGTCCTGGAAGATTGCCTGCAAATCATCCAGAAAGATTATGGCGAAGAAATAGATTTAGGAAAGTTGCCTGCAAACGATCCGGTAGTTTACGACACGCTGCAAAGAGCAGACACCATCGGGATATTCCAGGTGGAAAGTCATGCGCAAATGGCTTGTTTGCCGCGTCTGCGGCCGGAATGTTTTTACGACATCGTCGTGCAGGTAGCCATTATCCGGCCCGGTCCAATCGTCGGAAAAATGGTCAATCCTTTTTTGAAGCGTCGCCAGGGCCGCCAGGCCGTCGATTATCTTCATCCTTCGCTCAAACCGGTTCTTGAACGCACTCTGGGCGTGCCTTTGTTTCAAGAACAGTTATTGCGCATGGCCATGATCGCCGCAGGATTCAGCGGAGGCGAAGCAGAAGAATTGCGTCGCGCATTCGGTTTCAAACGCTCCGAACGAAGAATGAAAGAAATCGAGAAAAAACTTCGCTCTGGAATGGAGAGGAATGAAATCTCATCCGAGGCGCAAGAAAAGATCATTTTGGCCATCACTTCTTTTGCTTTATATGGATTTCCTGAATCCCACGCCGCAAGTTTTGCGCTGCTTGCTTACGCCAGCGCTTTTTTGAAATGCCGTTTCCTGGCAGCTTTCACCGCAGCCATTTTGAATAATCAGCCCATGGGCTTTTATCAGCCCGACACGCTGGTACGCGACGCGCAGCGCCACGGCTTGAAAGTGAAACCTATCGATGTGACCTGCTCGGAGTGGCTCTGTCAGCTTGAAAGAAACGGAAAGGATTTCTGCGTACGCCTGGGGATGCGTTTTGTGAAAGGCTTGCGGAGCGACGCAGCTTTGAAAATTGTAAGCGAGCGCGCCATTCGCCCATTTTCTTCCATTGACGATCTAAAGCTTCGCGTCCCCATGATTCAGAAAACAGAACTTGCAACCCTGGCGGAAATTGGCGCTTTGAATTTTATTGGTGCAAAGAAAGTCCATCGCCGCGATGCCTTGTGGCAAATCGAACGCGCCTCTAGGCGCCCAGGCCCTTTGCTGGAACATGTGGAAGAAAAGGAAATAGAAATAAAAGGCAAAACTGTAGAACTGGAAGCCGTTCCGGCTTCTTCCGCAATACCTTCTCCTCTGGCGGCGATGACCGGGGAAGAAAGATTAGTCGCAGATTTTCGCGGCACAGGCTTGACCGTAGGACTTCACCCCATGGGCCACCATCGCGCGGAAATGAAGAGAAGGGGCGTGCGATCAGCCATGGAGCTTCTAAATCTTCCGAACGGCATGCACGTTCGAATTGCCGGAGGAGTGATCACGCGCCAGCGTCCCGGAACAGCAAAAGGTTTTGTGTTTATTAGCCTAGAAGATGAAACAGGAATCTCGAATGCAATCGTCACGCCGCAATTATTCGAGAGAAATCATGTAGTGATCGTTCAGCAATTTTTATTGATCGAAGGGGAACTGCAAAACCAGGATGGAGTAATTTCGGTGAAAGCGGAAAGAATTGAACCGCTGCGAATCACACGGGCCGAAACAATTTCACACGATTTTCACTAAACGCGGCGAAAAATTGGAGAAGCGCTAGTTTACCTGCAGTTCATCCGTACCCAGAACCGATTTGATGGTATCCAGCAGATTTTTCATGGGCGCCGACTTCACCGCATGTGCCTGAACTCCAATCCGCGCGATCTCATCCTTCATTTGCTGCGACTCATGCATGGTAAAAATAACGATCTTGGCGCTCGGATCCGCGGAGCGAATCAACCGGGCGGCAGCCAATCCACCCATCACCGGCATACTAATGTCCAGGATGATCAAATCAGGTTTCAGTTCCGTGGCTTTTGCAACAGCCTCTTTGCCGTTTATTACGTCGGCGCAAACTTCCCAACCGGCTGCTGACAGAGCCGCGCGCAAACCTCGCCGCACTGCTTCATGGTCATCCGCAATCAAAATTCTCATTGGTTTCTTCCGACCGGAAACGCGAGCATCGCTTTCCCCTGTAGAGTCGAGAGCAGTACAGCAAAGGGAAGAAGAACCATTGGTCTTGGGGTCCAAAATAAGTGCCGAACGTCGAACCATATTTTCTCCAACGGACGAATAAGGAAGAGATTTACCAACGCCGTACCTCTTAATTCGAGGGTTCAAAATAGCAGAAGAAACGCGTGCAATGCAAAGTAAAACAAGGTAGCGCTATGTTTAGATCAATACATACCGCAAAACTTTAAAAGCTTCCGCCTTGTGGCGCGTCCTTAATTCAAGGTATGGAAGTATCGGTGTCTCAGGCCCGTCAGGCTTACCGTTAAACGATGTGTCCATCCAAAGAGTGCTGAGTCCCTGACAACCGCAGGAGTGAGTGGCAGCTCCGCTCCGCCCAAGCCAGATTTCAAAAGCGAAATTCGAGCGTGGATAAAAGCCTGACGAAGTCCTTCCGCAATTAATAGGCAAATCACGATAGCGCATAAGAGAACGAGATATCCGACGACAAAAATTAAAAACGCGGCAACAACTTGTAAAGCCGAGTCATACATGGTGAGAATATTCATTTTCGTCTCCGCTCAACAGCTGCTGCCGCCATTTATGTCCACTAAGTCAACTAACTGCGATTACGCGCCAGTCTTCTTGCTTTTGTCAGTGTTTTTCGACTTTCGCGACGCCTCGTCTTCATCATCCTGCGCTGGAATACGCCCTGTGGTACGGTCTGGCTCAACCCTGCGGTCGGTCGGCGAAGACGGGCTCGAACTATCGATAGGCGTCAGACCTGGACCGCTGCTGGAATCTTCCGGACGGCGTATGCTCATTGGAGGTGCTCCTTTTAAGCAGTTATGAACCTCAAGAGCGATTGCTCAAGTTGAGAGTATTCAATAGGTTAGAGGAACGGTCAATCCGGCAAACGCTGTAGTTACAAGAATCAAAGTTCGTAAGCAATAACCGGAATGCTTACTGAGGTACCGCCTCGGCGAGGGAGGGCACTTGGCGAATAGCTTCCGAAAGACTAGTGACGATCATATCCGCCTCAACGATTCCCAGACGCGTCCGCATTGCTTCTAGATTTCCCGCAAATCCCCACAAACCGATGCCAATTCTCGATTTCGGAAACCGCACGCGTAGTTTCTTGTAGAGCCGTCGGGTATTGTAAACACCATAAGGCGGCAGAGCAGAAACATAAATCACTTCGCATTGTTGTTCAGAGGCTTCGTCCATCATATCTTCCACTGACGCCGGAACGATCACTTGCGCGTTGTATCCCGCCCGATTAGACAAGTGGCCGAGCATCATGCCCATGATTTCATCTCCCTCGTCGCGAGCCGGAATACAAGTAATCGCGCAACCGTTTCCATTCGTTTTCTTCGAATGCGGCACGGCGAGCCTGGAATCCTCGCTCGTCGCCTCCTCAATTTCCTGGGAATCTGTTTCAGTAACTGGTTTAAGCGTGAGCTCCTCGATGATTTCCTTCAATGTTTGAAATACGAATTGCTCGCGGGCGTCACCTAACCCCACCTCTGCTCGATCTTTCTCTATAAAGATCAATACGGGCGTGATAACAGCTTCATACATTTTTTCGATTGAGCCTTCCTTTAGAAAGGCGTCAACAACTTGACGAGCTCCTTCCGCGTCCACGCGACGCAGTCTTTGATAGAGCCGGACCTCTGTTCCAAGAACACGTTGGTCTCCCAGCAGCACGCTTAGGAATTCCCACTGCGGTATGTAACGGCCAATCACCACGATGCAAACCGTTAGGGGCGTCGAAAGCAACAATCCAACCGGGCCCCACAAAGCTGCCCAGAAAATCGCCGCCACCAAAATCGCAAGGGACGAAACTCCTGTCTGAGCCGCATACAGTAGCGGTTCGATCACATACGAGGTGAGAATCTCAATCACCACAAATGATCCGAAGGCCAGCAGCGGCTTCAACCATCCGTCGAAAACTGCAAGCGATAATAAAACCGGCATCGCGGCGCCCGCCAAAGTTCCCACGTACGGCACGAATCTCAAAAGTCCAGCAAGCACGCCCCACAGAAATGCGTTAGGGACACCAATAAAATAAAGAGCCGTTCCGAAGAGCGCGCCGTAACCGAGATTCATCACGAATTGAAGGAATAAATAACGCCCCACTCGCTTGGTGGCTTCATCAAACGCCTGTGTGGTGACGTGAAATCTGCTAAGCCCGGCCAGCGTAAAAAGCCGATTTCGAAGATCGTCTCTGCGCAGCAGGATAAAAGCGGTAAACACCATCACAATTCCAAGCGTCGCCAGGGGGCCCAGGAATGGACCCAGCAAAGCGCGAAACGAAGCGATCGGGCTGTTCTGCTGAACAACTTCTACTGGAACAGGGTGGGCGATACTTCCACCGGGAAGTAAAGAACGCTTGCTCCGCGGATTTTGGTCGGCTCCGTCGTCTGGCGAGGGTGTCTCGATCGTCGACGACAGTTCCTTTCCCAGTTCTTTTACTGTAGCTTCCGCCTTACCGATTCCATTGTCTTTTACTCCACGAAAACTCTCGATTTTCCTTGAAATGGTAGTCTTGTAGTTTGGAATTTGAGTGGCCAAACCAATCGCTTGGTTGAAGACCAGATAACCTAGAGCCCCTAAAAGTCCAGCGACGAGCAGCACAACCACGATTACCGGCCCGGTTCTGCCAAGACGCGCCTTTTCCAGAAGGTTAACGAGTGGCGCCAGAAGGAAGGCGAGCAGAACGGCCAGCGCGATAGGAACTAAGACTGAGCGGGCAAAATAAAGCGCGGCCACGCATATGACTGCCGTCACAAACGGAGGAAAGCTCGACGGATCTCGGGCTGTTCTGCTTGGCATAGAAGTGACTGAAAACTCAAAAGCGGAGTTACATTTTCTCCGCTCGCCATTCCTTCCAATCCTTGGATACCACTCGCGCCATTTCCTTAGCGGCCACTCTAAGCCAGTTCGCGCGCCGCTCTCGCAGATCTTTTTGAATCAGTTTCACCGAGCGTTTCGATCCTAAGTGTACGTTCGCTGCTTCCCAGCCCATTTTATTCAGCATGCGGTCTTCATCCCGTTTCTTGGGTAGCGTTTCAATTTCTACGGGAGAGGAGTCCGGCGATAGTCTGCTGACGCGCCAGTTCTGCTGCGCCCGCACATACGGATCTTGGCAGCGAACCGAATTTTCCATGATTCGTGGGTAGTAAATAGTGTTTTGGTTTTTTCCCTGATTTGCCCAGGCGCAAGCCGAGGCGATCAAAATCTTAGCTTCCAACGCAATTTTCCCACCCTGCCAATCGGCGACGGCGACCATGCGCGGATGTCCCAGGCTGCCGGTCCCGGCGGTCCGCTTCAGTACGCGATAGGGAAGATTGGGAACCGGGAACAGTTCCTTCCACATTTTTTTGGGCGTCGCTGGTACGGGATGTCGCAGAGCAGGATTGCTCTCCAGCTTCTTCCAGAAAGAGGGCGGATTCTCCAACCGGCTCAACGCCACCGGCGCAAACCATGCGTTTTGATCCTCTAACACGACAGGAGTGCCGCCTTCCTTCAGAGAGTCCCTATATCCTTCCAGGATTGCATCACATGCACTTCTCGTATTTGTCTGAAGATGATCCAGGGAATAAGCCAAACGCGCGCTGGTAGCCAGACGCACGAGATCATTTGTATAGGGCAGATGATACGCTTCATCGAAATCGTCAACTCCCCAAACCAGCCGGCCGAACTTATCTCGCCATGTTCCAAAACTATTTACATGCAAATCTCCCACAGCTAAGACAGAAGGCGCAGCCGCCAGCTCCTTGCAGTGCTTCGGCCACAACTGAGCCCAGCGATAGAAAGTTCCGCGAAAAAATCGGAATTCGTCCTCAGCCATTAATTCGTGCTTTTGATGGAGGTCTGCTTCGACCACCGGAATTCTGGCTCGAAGCCAGCCTTCGAAGCTCGTGGTAGCTTTGAAAATATTCATTGGAATGAGCGTTTCTATCGACTATTCAGAATCTTGACGGGGCCAAGGCAATGCACCTCGGCCGGGAAAAGCCATTCAAAGCTCAACTTGCTTTGCGCCGGGTCCGTTTTTCGTGAGCCGAAGCTTCTCGAGTCGCTTGCAGAGGAGCTTTCCGGCCTTCCGCGGTTCTTTCCAGGCTTTTCCTTAGCGCGGCCATCATGTCAATTACCGGCGCGCGTTCCCGACGAGGAGTGGCCGCAATCTCACGACCCTTCTGTTTCGCCTCGATAAGAGCTTTGAGCCTGGTTTCAAATTCATCGTGATATTTCTTCAGATTAAAGTGCTCGGACAAATTGTCCACTAGTTGATCCGCCAGTTTTATTTCCTGCGGCGAGAGTTTCACGTTCTCGATTTTGCCGTATCCTGGCGCTTCTCGGATTTCGTTTGCGAAGTGCATGGTGTGCAGCGCAATTCCATGGTCGTAGGGCCGCAGGAACACGGTATACTCGCGCTGATGCATGGTGATCTTAGCGATGGCCACACGGCCCTTGTCTTCCATGGTCTTCAACAGCAAGGCGTACGCTTTTTTGCCTTCGCCCTCCGGCACCACAAAGTAGGACGAATCGAAAAATAGCGGATCGATCTCCGACTCGTTTACAAAGGCCAGAATTTCCATCGAGCGCGCAGATTCCGGAGTGATCTTCTTGATTTCTTCCGGATCGATCACCACATACTTTCCGTCCTCGTATTCGTAACCTTTCACCACTTCCGAGCGTTCCACGATTCGGTTGCACGTCGGGCAAAAAAGAGGTTGGCGCAGCCTGGTCTTGCAAACTTTATGCAACTGGTGGAGTCCTATCCGGGAGCTGCGCGCGGCCGGGTACAATTTGATGGGAATCGAAATCAATCCGAAGGTAATGAAACCTTTCCAAGCGGACGATGCCATAGGCTTTCAGACCTCCAGTGTAATTTATCCGTATACAGACTTCGCCGCAGGAAGGCCATCGGGCGAAGCCTGTAGCCATCAGTAGAATACGTTGTACTTAAGAATTCAAGTTTTTGCTGCTGAGTCCCAGCCTATAATCGGCCGGATGTCGCTCAAGGAATACAAACGCAAACGACGCTTTGATTCCACGCCGGAGCCAGCTGGCCGGCGCCCGTCACGCGGAGGATCTGATTTTGTTGTTCAGGAACATCACGCGCGCCGCCTACACTACGATTTCCGCCTGGAAGTAAATGGCGTGATGAAATCCTGGGCCGTGCCCAAAGGCCCGTCGATGAATCCAGGTGATAAGCGACTGGCAATTCAAACTGAAGATCATCCACTCGAATACGCCAAGTTCCAGGGCGAAATACCGCAGGGCAATTATGGCGCCGGCGATGTGATCATATGGGACAACGGCACCTTTGAAGTGGAAGGAAATCTCTCGGCGCAACAGCAGCTCGAGAGCGGCGAGCTGAAGTTCATTTTGCACGGTAAAAAACTCACCGGGAGTTTTGTGCTGGTCAAAATCCGCAGCCGAGAACCCGGAAAACAGGAATGGCTGCTGATTAAGCATCGTGATTCATCCTCGAGCGATACCTGGAATATCGAAGAGCATGCCGGCTCGGTTCTCCCGGAAACGAACGGCCCCAAGAAGAAATGGATTTCCAACCGTCCGGCAAGCAGCCAGAAAACCAAAATTGTTGTGAAGAAAGCCGATTTGGAGTTTCCACCGGCCGCCAAGCGCGCGCCGATGCCGGACTGGATACAACCCGCCCTGGCATCCTTAGCCGATCGGCCATTTTCCGACCCTGCGTGGCTCTTCGAAATTAAATGGGATGGTGCGCGGACTCTTGCTCGTGTCCAAAGCGGTAAGGTGCGCCTTTGGTCCCGTTCTCACCGCGAGCTTACCGACGAATATCCGGAAATATCCGCCGTAGTGCTAGGTGCCGCGGGAGGGCACGACGTTTGGTTGGACGGCGAGATCGTGACTCTGGATAAAGAAGGTCGCAGCGATTTCCAAACTCTTCAACAACGGTTTTCCATCATCAAACCTAGCGCTGAACTGATGCGCCAAATCCCGGTCGTCTATTACTGTTTCGACCTCCTCTATTGTGATGGCTGCGATCTACGTCGAGTTCATCTTCTGGAACGCAAAACCCTGCTGAAACAGATTCTCCAGCAAGACTCTATCGTCCGCTTCTCGGACCATGAAATGGAGAAGGGCAAAGAACTTTACGATTTGGCTCTCGCGAAGCAACTCGAAGGAATATTGGGGAAGAGAATCGACAGTATTTATCCTGAAGGGCGCACTACTTCATGGCTGAAATTCAAAGTAATTCGAGAACTGGACGCCGTCGTAGGCGGATGGACCGACCCTCGCGGAACACGCGAGCATTTCGGCGCCCTTCTGTTGGGCCTCTATGAAGGCAAAAAACTTGAATTTATTTGCGGTGCCGGAAGCGGATTTTCCGGCGCTCTTCAAGAGCGGGTTGCAGCCCAGTTGGAAGCTCTGCAGGTCGAGAAGTCTCCCTTCGCAGCCAAGCCGGTTACTCGCGAAAAAGCTCATTGGGTAAAGCCTGAGCTCGTCGCACGAGTGAAGTATGGCGGTTGGACCGAAGGTCGGCACCTGCGCCAACCCACTTTTCTCGGATTCCAGGAAGATCACGACCCAAAGGACTGCACCTTCCAGAAGGAAACGAAAGAGGTCAAAGCCAGCCGTGCACAGAAAGAACCGAGTTCCTCTAAGGCTCCAAAAACTCCGGAGAGTCCCGCGTCGAAAAGAGCAGTTTCAACTAGCTCTCCTGCTGAAGGCATCACTCTGAAAACAGATAAAGAGCTCGCTGAAGAACTTGATCGTGGTTCGCGCACGGAAGTTTTCGTTGAAATTGACGGAGTTTCCCTTCGCCTCACCAACCTAAACAAAGTCTATTTTCCTGCTGACGGCTACACCAAGCGAAATTTGTTGGCATATTACTTTTTTACGTCACCCTTCCTTCTGCCTTTTCTGAAGGACAGACCTCTGGTTTTGCGGCGTTATCCAAACGGGATCGAAGGCCAGGCCTTTTTTCAAAAGGATGCGGGCAAAGACGCTCCGGAATGGATTAAAACCGCCACCATTCAGTCGGAAAGCAAATCGAAGCCCATTCAATATTTTCTGGCCAATGATCGAGCCAGTCTGCTGTATCTGACAAATCTCGGATGCATCGACCACAACCCGTGGTCATCCCGCTTCGATGATCCTAAGCATCCCGACTATATTTTTTTTGATTTGGATCCCACCGAGGGAACTCCCTTCACCACGGTGGTCAAGCTCGCGAAAATACTAGTCAGAAAGCTGGAAGAGATAGGCATGAAGGCCTTCTTGAAAACTTCCGGCGCCACCGGACTTCACATTTTCCTTCCCATTGAACGCCTCTACACTTACGAGCAGGTCCGCCAATTCGTTTCGACGATCGCTTCGCTCACCATGCAGCAACATCCGGGGATAATTACTTTGGACCGAACCGTCGGCCGCCGCCGCAAAGGCAGCATCTACATCGATGCGCATCAAAATTCCGAAGCGCAGTCGCTGGCCTCAGTCTATTCTATCCGCGCTTTTCCTCACGCACCGGTATCGACTCCGATTCTAGCCGCCGAGCTGACCCCAAAGCTTCGCCCGGAAACTTGGAATTTATCCTCGATGCGCCGTCGCATCGACGAAAGAGGCGATCTCTGGTCCAAATTCTGGAAATCCAGACAAAAGCTCGAGCCCGCAGTCGAGCGCCTGGAAAAGAGTCTCAACTAAGCGATGGGCTGTGGCCATAGCCAGATACTCTACCGGAATTACTCTTCTCTCCTACAGCGTTACCTTTATTGTGCCCATCCCCTCAGACAGCTTAATCTTCCAGGTCAACGCTCGCGTTGCCGGTGGCGAAGTGCGCAAACCCGTTGAAGAAAGTACGGTAAAAATTCGTGCCGGAGGGAGACCTTTTTGTTGCTGATGATCTTGGTAGTTGTGCTCCTGCTTGCTCTTTTCGGAAGCCTGCCCAGTTGGCCGCACAGCAGAAACTGGGGATATTACCCCAGCGGTGGGATAAGTCTCATCCTGCTTATTCTTCTAATTCTGTTTCTCATGGGCCGGCTTTGAAGCTCCAGGAATCTGAATGCCACTTACAATTTTGCTTGTTGATGACGAAAAGATGGTGCGCTCTGCGCTCCGCAGATTACTCTGTGGCCGTCCGGAATGGAAGGTTGTGGGAGAAGCACCGATGGTCTGGACGCCGTATCAAAGGCCAGGGACTTGAAGCCCGATGTCATAATCATGGACGTCACCATGCCCGAAATGAACGGCCTGCAAGCCACTCCTGAAATCAAGAAGGAAAATCCGTCAATCGAGATATTGATCTTCACTCAGCATGATTCCAATCAAATCGTTTGGGAAGCGCAAAAAGCCGGCGCCAGCGGTTACCTGTTGAAGTCGCAAGCTCATTGGTTGGCCGCAGCGGTGGACGCCGTAAGCCAGCACAAGCCTTTCTTTCAGAGTAGGGGACCTTTGGTATCTCCGCACGGTCTGGAGGAACTATGAGGAAGGCAGCTATTTGGAGTTTACCGATTTTGTTACTAGGACTTCTTTCCCTGCGTGCCGTTGGCCAGCAACCCAACAACACGCCCATGTCTTTCACCGGCGAAATCATGGATAACGAGTGCGCTGCCGCAGGATCTCATACCGATATGATGCAGAAAGAAGGATTCAAAACTGCGAAAGATTGCGCGCTGGGTTGCGTGAAGGCTGGAGAGCAATTCGTCCTTTTTGGTTTGAACAAGACTACCTATCAGCTCGACGATCAAGAGAAGCCGGTCGATTACGCGGGCCAGAAGGTCACCGTGATTGGCACGTATGATGGCGCCACAAAAACAATTCACGTTCAGTCCATACAAGCCGTTCCGTAGATGCCGGACGTCGAAAATTTTCTGGTTCACTTCTCACGGAACTTCAAGTTCGAATTTCCCGCTTAGGCCCCTACTTTTGCGTGCGCCAAGAAGATTAAAGACGCGTTAACTCCGTCGTCTGCCCCGATTTGTCTCATCCTTGAATCGAAAGAAGCTACAGGAACACCCGCTCTGAAGTACAGGATGCCGCCGATAGACCCCCAGCTCGAATTTGATTATTTTGTACGGGCATTCGGAGTTGTCCTTCGGGGGATTTGCTTCTTAATGGATCTAATAAGCGACTTATATTCAATCATTTAAATACTAAGTTGAGGTGATTCGTGCACGGTAATACCAAAGAACTCAGCAAGACTCAGTCGCCTTCGAAGTGGGAAGATGCAAACTCTCAATACTTGGATGACGAACTTCATCTGGTGAAGCGCGCGCAGTCAGGTGACAGGAACGCTTTCGCCAGTTTGATTCAGCCTTATATCCGCAAGGCCTATCACGTTGCGTTGAAAATCACGCGCAATCGAGAAGACGCGGAAGACGCATCGCAACAGAGCCTGCTCAACGCTTACGCTCATATTCACCAATTCCGCGGGCAGTCCCGGTTCTCAAGCTGGCTCATGCGCATCGCTATGAACGAAGCTCTGATCAAAGTGCGCAAGCGCCGCTCCGAGGATCACTACCTGACCTACGAGAATAGCAACGGCGATGAGCCGAGTCCGGTGCAGATGTTGAGTGCCGGCGACGCCTACCATCCGGAGAAGCTCTACTCAAAAGCGGAAGATCACCGCGCTCTGCGTGAAGCAATCAACGGGCTGGGAAGCGGCTCGCGGGTCGTAGTGTGGCTATTGGGCATGCAGGAGTGGCAAGCAAAAGAGGCTGCCACGGTTTTGAAACTGTCTCAATCCGCAGTGAAAACCAGGTTTTCGCGCGCGCGCCAGCAATTGCGGGAATGCTTGGCGGAGCGGGTGTAACGATAATAGTTGACTCGATTTCGGAGGCAAAATTTATGTGCACTCACGCGATCTCTGCTAAATCGAATACGCGCCACAGTAACGCATCGGAATATTCAGTGTTTACCCGCGCCGGCAGTGAGTTTGAGTGTCTCCGCGGGTTCCGATCCACGGACACGTTATTCGCGGAGCCGATTCAATCTTTCACTACGCGGTTAGTCGCAGATGACTGGTGCAGCGATGTTAGAAGAAGCAAGGCTGTGCAGTCTTCCCGGCACAATCTCCGAGAAGGGGAAGCTAACCCTGCAGTTCTCTGATACAAGATGAAGTCCAAGCGGCAGTGCTCCTCGCACGCTTTCCCGTTGACGGCGCGTTCCTCGGCGTGTGGCTGGATCTCATTCTTTTTGTTGCGCGATACGCGGCCAATTAACTCCCATGCCTGCGATGTTTTCCACGAGCCCTTCGGCACTTGACTGTGCGCCGATTACGGAATTAAATGCCAAGTGATGAAGCACCTAAGTTAGGAAACTTTTGGGATGCAGGGGCCCGTTGATGTTTTTCAAATCTAGGACGGTCGGAGACCAACATGAAAACACTTCGTATTTTGATCGCAGATGACCACGATCTTATGCGACGTGGCGTAAAGGCCCTGCTTCAATCTCACGCCGGCTGGGAAATAGTCGGCGAGGCGCACACCGGCCGCGAAGCCGTATCAAAAGCAGATGAGTTGAAGCCGGACGTTGTGATTCTCGACATCAGCATGCCGGATCTCAACGGCGTCGACGCTGCCAAGAGAATCCGAAAAGCTTCGCCGGATACGGAGGTTCTGATCCTCTCCGTACATTATTCGGACCAGCTCATTCGTGACATCCTTGAAGCCGGTGTCCGCGGTTACATCGTAAAGTCTGACTCCGACCGTGATTTGGCAATCGCCGTGGAAACTCTCGCAAATCACAAGCCCTTCTTTACCCCGCGAGCGACCGAAGTGATGCTTACGAATTTTAACGAGGGAAAAACGAAAGCCGACCCCCCCGAGACCATGCGCGACCGTCTAACCTCTCGCGAACGGGAAATTGTCCAACTATTGGCCGAAGGCAAGAGCAGTAAGGAAGTTGCCTCTTCTCTGAACATCAGCGTGAAAACTGCTGAGACTCATCGAGCCAATATCATGCGCAAACTTCAATTGCACACCGTCAGTGAATTGGTTCGCTACGCCGTTAGAAACCAAATTATCGAGCCTTAGTTCTCAGAGTTTGGTTTCGCCGGTGTATTTATCACACCTCTGTAACAGAATTTCGAGCGATCATGGCGATTTTTGGGCCCGCGCACCCTTCTACAGCAAATTCCGTAACTGCCTAACGAATTGTCTGTATTGATGGAACTCCCTAATTAGCTGACTATTAGTTCGCTAAATTGTTGTGGAGCCTGCGCTTACGAGCCACTGAAGAAAGGAACTGCGAATATGAAGGTACCAGCCATTCACGAAAAAATTGCAGAAGTTGTGCATTCGGAGGCTAAGGAATTTCACAAACCTGACGCTACAGTGTTAGTTGCAACCAACGACGCAGAAATCCACAGAGATATGTCCGAGCTTCTCGAATCGTTTCCTGTGAAGACCGTGTGGGCCCGCGGCATGGAAGAAGTAAAGAACGCCTTGTCTCCAGGGAAAGTCAGCCTTTGTCTGTGCGGTTTCTGGCTTCTGGATGGTACTTACCGCGACGTCGTGAGGTTTTTGCGATTGCGCCGCGCGGAAATTCCCGCGGTTATCGTCTGTGCCCCTTCCTGTCCGAACGACTACAGAGATTATCTGGCAGCATTGAATATCAGCGCATTCGATTTTATTTGCCATCCGTACAGAATGTCGGACATGGAAAAAATCCTGCACTCTGCCGCGGGTGTTCCGTTAAGGCCCCCCTCGCCTGTCCCTCCCCTGGTGGTGTCGGGAGCTGCCGGATTACGAAAAGCTAGTTGATCTGGCTCTCATCGGTCTGCCGGTGCTTGGTCTGAAAAAAATTGCTTATCTCGTATTCTCGTTCCCGCACTCACATCTTGCGTTGTATTCTAGTGCGTTAGCATCGCACCGTTGAGTCGCTCTTTCGTCAGTTCTCTAGGGAAACAATGGCCAGCGCCCCACAAACCCAAACCATCGTCGCCGAAGTCCACGAGCCGATTCGTGCGGAGCTTTTCAGCGTAGAACGTTTGGAACAGCACGCGGAAAGCCTGGCCGCTGCTCAAGGTGTCACCACGGACTCCGATAGCGGCCGCCCGTTGATCCCGCGCGTGGCGGAGAACGGCCGTGTGTTGCTCGAATATTACCGCGCAACGGCCAAGGCAGTTCAGCAGGAACTCACCATCACCCCCGCGGCGGAATGGTTGGTCGATAACTTCTACATTGTTGAAGAGCAACTCCGCGAAATTCGCGATGACCTTCCGGTCGGCTTTTATAAAAAGTTGCCAAAACTGGCCTCCGGACACTTGGAAGGTTACCCGCGCGTCTTCGGTGTGGCCTGGGCTTATGTGGCGCATACAGACAGCCGCTTCGACCCGGAAGTGTTGCGCGCCTTCGTCACCGCCTATCAACGCGTGCAACCCCTCACCATCGGTGAGTTATGGGCCGTAGCTATTACGCTCCGTATCGTGCTCGTAGAAAATTTGCGCAGGATCGCGGAACGTCTCGTCTTAAGCCGCCGTGCCCGCGAAGAAGCCGATTTGCTCGCCGACAGTCTCCTCGGAACGGGCGGCCAAGCCACCATTTCTCCTGCCACTGTTTTGCGAGATTTTGAAAAGAAGCCTCTCGAAAGGGCTTTCGCCGTTCAACTCGTGCAGCGCTTGCGCGACTTGGATCCGAAAGTAGGCCCCATCCTCGTCTGGCTCGACGAGCGTCTCGCCGCGCAAGCCACCACCGCAGACGAAATTGTCCGCGCCGAGCATCAGCAGCAAGCCGCCATGACGGTTACTGTCCGCAACATCATCACCAGCATGCGGCTGACCTCTGAATTCGATTGGCAGTTTTTTTTCGAAAGCGTCAGCCTGGTGGACCAGGTTTTGCGGGCCGGAAGCAATTTTGCAGAAATGGATTTCACCACCCGCGATTATTATCGCCACGCCATCGAAGATCTCTCGCGTGGATCGAAATACTCCGAAATTGAAGTTGCTGAGC
This sequence comes from uncultured Acidobacteriota bacterium, assembly GCA_963714785.1. Taxonomy (GTDB): domain Bacteria; phylum Acidobacteriota; class Terriglobia; order Acidiferrales; family UBA7541; genus Palsa-295. The sequence continues at coordinate 176,106 of CAVQQE010000005.1, read as the reverse complement.
GCGCGGTACACCACGCCAAGCGCGGTCGCGCGGAGAACATCGATGGCCAGCCTGCCGACGATAGGCGTTCCGATCCCGGCTACTACCTGATATCGCGAGGACGTTGGGAATTTGAACGCGAGCTGGATTTTCACGTTCCGTGGCGGCGCGGCCTTCTCCGCCTTTACGTGCGTGCTGCAGTTCCCGGTTATTTGGGGACCATTGCATTACTGACCGCCGTCATTTTGACTTTCCCCCTTCATCACGCCTACCGTCTGGGGTTACATACCGGTTATCTCGTGTTGTTGGGCTTGCTTGCATCCATTCCCGCATCGGATTTGGCCATCGCACTCGTCAATCGCACAGTAACCGATTTGCTTGGACCGCGCACCCTGGCCCGTCTTGAATTCAAAGAAGGTGTCCCCGCCGAGCTGCGCACTGTCGTGGCTGTTCCGACTCTGCTCACTTCAGAGCAGGGAATCAAAGAACAAGTCGAACACTTGGAAGTTCATTATTTGGCAAATCCCGATGGCGACTTGCGCTTCGCCTTGCTTTCCGACTGGGTCGACGCCCCCACCGAAAGCCTGCCGGGTGACGATCAACTCTTAGCTGTCGCGGTCGATGCCATCGCAAGTTTGAACGCCAGTTATGGCCCGCCGCCGGGCGGAGGTGACCGCTTCTTCTTGTTCCACCGTAAACGAGTGTGGAATGAGTCGGAGCAAAAATGGATGGGATGGGAGCGCAAGCGCGGAAAACTCCACGAATTCAACCAGCTTCTTCGCGGCTCAACGAGCACCACTTTCATGCCGCTCGGGGGGCGCCCGCCGGAAATGATTCCGCGTGTGCGTTACGTAATTACCCTGGACGCGGACACCCGCCTGCCTCGCGGCACCGCAGGACGCCTGGTAGGAACCATGGCCCATCCGCTCAATCGTCCGAAATTCGACCCTGAAGTGGGCCGCGTTGTGGATGGTTACGCGATCGTTCAACCCAGAATCACTCCTTCGCTCACTACCGATCGCGAAGGTTCGCTCTTCCAGAAAATCTTTGCCGGCCCCAGCGGCATCGATCCTTACGCCTCGGCTGTGTCAGACGTATACCAGGATCTGTTTCGTGAAGGATCCTACACCGGCAAAGGAATTTACGATCTCGATGCGTTTGAGACTTCACTGGCAGGTAAAGTAAAAGAAAACACCCTGCTCAGCCACGATCTCTTTGAAGGCATCTTCGCTCGCACTGCTTTGGCTAGTGACATTGAGCTGTTCGATGAATTTCCTTCGCACTATGAAGCCGCCGCTCTCCGCCAGAGTCGCTGGGCGCGCGGTGACTGGCAGCTTCTTCCCTGGATTTTCGGGCACGACGGTTTATCCAAAGAAGAAATCAAGAAGGTAAAGATTCCGGCGATCAGCCGCTGGAAGATGCTCGACAATTTGCGCCGCACCCTTTCCGCGCCTTGCATGTTCCTTACATTCGTCGTCGGTTGGTTAGTGCCCGGAATCTCACCGTGGCTGTGGACCCGCTTTATCCTCGCGACACTGGCGATTCCTTCGCTGATCCCTTTCCTCACCGGCTTGAGCCCGCGCATCGGTGGAATTTCGAAACGCAGCCACTTTCGCGGCGTGCTTTCGGATCTGACGCTGGGGTTGGAGCAGATCGCTTTAACGGTTATTTTGCTCGCCTACCAGGCATGGTTGATGGCTGACGCGATCCTTCGTACGCTGGCTCGCATTTTCGTAACGCGAAAAAATTTGCTGCAATGGATTACCGCGGCGCAGGCCAAGTCCGCAGTCAATCTGGATATTTTCGGCGTCTACAAAAGAATGATCTCCAGTGTCGTCCTGGCTTTGGCGGCGCTGCTGGCCGTTATATTCGTCAGGCACACCGCGTTGCCTGCCGCGATCCCTTTAGTTGCCTTGTGGGTTGCGGCCCCCGCTGTCGCTCGCTGGATCAGCCTTCCTCCCAGCCTCCCGGAAATAGAAACGCTTTCGTCCAAAGACGCGAAGACTCTGCGATTGACTTCGCGTTCCACCTGGCGATTCTTCGAAGAATTTGTCACTCCCGAGGAAAATTTCCTTCCGCCGGATAATTTTCAAGAAGATCCCAAGCCCGTAGTGGCACATCGGACTTCGCCCACGAACATCGGGCTCTATTTACTTACAACGCTTGCTGCGCGCGATTTTGGCTGGATTGGAACCACAGGTGTGGTCGAACGGCTCGAAGCCACCTTCCAGACCATGAATAAATTGGAGCAGTTTCGCGGTCATTTTTATAACTGGTACGACACGCGAGACCTCCATCCTCTCGATCCAAAATACGTGTCCTCTGTGGATAGTGGAAATATCGCCGGTCATCTGTTGGCATTGGGCAACGGCTGCAGGGAATTGATTCAAAAATCGTCTGTTGCAACATCGTTGTTGGCTGGAATCGAAGATGCACTCGCATTATTACGTGAAGCCCTTGCCCACGTCACGGACACTCGGCGCACCCACACCGTCACGCGCAAGCAACTCGCTAACGCGATAGACGCCGCTGTCACCTTATGCGTGTTGCCTCCCAGCGATACTGCAGACTGGGCCGTCCTCTTCGTTGAATTAAAAGACCGTGTTCAAACCGTTGCAGACATCGCGCAAACGCTCGATCAAGAGCTTGGGAGTTTGCCTAATTCTGAATTGCGGTATTACGCTGAAGCCGCCCGAGCTAGCGTGGAATCAAACTTTCAAGACGCAAGAATCTTGATTCCCTGGCTGCGCTTGGATTCGGAAGTCGTCACGCAGATGGCCGAACGTCCCGCGGCCCAGGCTCGAGAATGGGTTGCTATTGAGCCTTTCTTCCGTAGCGTTCCCACCTTGGCGGATGCCCCCGAGCGATTTGAAGCCGCCATTCGTGAGCTCTCTACGCTGGGCGCAAGTTTAGTGCACCAGCCTCTGGAAAATCGCGAGCTGCTTGCGCGGATCGAAGAGCTGATAAAAGCAATGAAAGATTCGATCGCGGAGGCCGCTGCGCTGATTCACCGCCTCACTGCCATCGCGCAAACGGCCGGCAAATTATTTGAAGCCATGGATTTCACTTTCCTGTTCGATCATTCGCGCAAACTTTTCGCCATTGGATATCGAGGCACGGATGGAAATCTGGATCCAAATTGTTATGACTTGCTTGCCTCCGAAGCTCGGCTTACTAGTTTCATCGCTATTGCTAAAGGGGACGTGCCGTCTTCGCACTGGTTCCGGCTCGGTCGGGCGCTCACGCCCGTGGGGCGTGGCTCTGCATTGATTTCCTGGTCGGGCTCGATGTTTGAATACCTGATGCCGGCTCTGGTGCTGCGTTCCCCATCCGGCAGCTTGCTCAGCCAAACCTATGAACAAGTAGTTGCGCGGCAAATCGAGTACGGCGCAGAGCGCGGCGTGCCCTGGGGAATCTCCGAGTCTGCTTACAACGCCCGTGATATGGATTTCACTTATCAATATTCCAGTTTTGGCGTCCCCGGCCTCGGCCTCAAACGCGGCCTCAGCGAGGACTTGGTAATCGCACCGTACTCCACCGCCCTTGCCGCCATGATCGAGCCTTCCGCTGCGGTTCATAATTTTGAGCGGCTGGCCGAGGCTGGTGGCAAAGGATTTTATGGTTTTTATGAAGCGCTCGATTACACCGGGTCACGATTGCCCGAGGGAAAAAATGTTGCCGTAGTGCGTGCCTACATGGCCCACCACCAGGGCATGACATTGTTGTCCGCTGCAAACGTGCTGCATGACGGTGTAATGCAAACGCGTTTCCACACTGAACCGATCGTGCGAGCCACCGAATTGCTATTGCAGGAACGCACGCCTCGGGACGTCCTGGTTGCGCGTCCGCGTGCGGAGGAAGTTTCGGCCTCGGCCAAAGTGCGTGAGCTTGTTCCGCCGGTGGTCCGCCGCTTCACCACGCCCTACGACGCCACCCCACGCACGCAATTGCTTTCCAATGGACGTTACGGCGTCATGCTCACCGCGGCGGGCTCCGGCTATAGCCGCTGGCGCGACATCGCCGTCACTCGCTGGCGCGAAGACACTACGCGCGATTGTTGGGGGAGTTTTATTTTCCTGCGTGACGAGCAGACCGGGAATGTGTGGTCCGCAGGCCACCAGCCTACCGGTATCGAGCCCGATTCCTACGAAGCGATTTTTTATGAAGATCATGCCGAAATTGTTCGGCGCGACCGCTCCCTAACGACAACTCTTGAAGTCGTTGTGTCGTCGGAAGACGACGCGGAAGTCCGCCGCGTAACCATTACGAATTTGGGAGTGCGCGCGCGGGATGTGCAGGTCACCTCTTATGCGGAAGTGTCTCTTGCCTCGCAAGCATCCGATGCCGCAGCGCCCGCTTTCTCCAACTTGTTCGTCGAGACTGAATTTTTTTCTGATCTCGGCGCGGTAGTGGCGACACGACGCAAACGCTCCCCGGAAGAAACTTCCGTATGGGCCGCGCAGGTTTTGGTTGTGGATGGTGAAACAGTCGGCGATTTGCAGTTCGAGACAGACCGTGCAAAATTTGTAGGCCGGGCCCGCAACTTAGGCAACGCCGTTTCGATCCTCGATGGCCGTCCGCTTTCAAACTCAGTCGGCTCTGTGCTCGATCCAATCATCAGCTTGCGCCGCACGGTGCACATTCCACCCGGCACCACCGCCCATCTAATTTTTTCCACCATTGTCGCGCCCACGCGCGAAGAGCTTCTCGATTTGGCCGATAAATACCGCGATACGCGAACGTTTGAGCGCACCATCACTCTCGCTTGGACCCAAGCGCAAGTGCAACTCCATCACTTGAGCATCAGCGCCGAAGAAGCTCACCTCTTTCAACGGTTGGCAAACGCAGTCCTTTACTCCGACTCTTCTCTGCGCCCGTCGTCGGACATCTTGAGCACTACTTCTCTCGATATCGGCACTCTGTGGGCCCAGGGAATTTCCGGCGATCTGCCTATCGTGCTCGCGCGCATCGACGATGCCGATGACGTGGACATCATCCGTCAGCTTTTGCGCGCCCATGAGTACTGGCGCATGAAGCAATTGTCCGCCGATGTCGTGATCATTAACGAGAAAGCCCCTTCCTACGTTCAGGAATTGCATACGTCATTGGAAGCGCTGGTACGCGGCAGCCAGCTCAGGCTTTCTCCCGACACCAGCGGAGTGAGCGGCAAAATTTTCCTCCTGCGCGGCGACTTGGTTTCGCAGCAAACTCGCACGCAATTACAAATGATCGCAAGAGCTGTATTGCTTAGCCGCCGCGGTACGCTGGCGGAACAAATTACCCGATCGCAGTACAGGGACCCGCTCTTTCCTCCGCTGCGTCGCGAAACTCGGCCCAGCAAGCGCCAGGACGTTCAATTGCCCCAGCCTGCTTTGCAGTTTTTCAATGGCATTGGCGGTTTCGCCGAGAACGGCCGCGAATATGTAACCGTGTTGAACGAAGGTCTGCGCACTCCGGAGCCTTGGGTCAATGTGATTGCAAACCAATCGTTCGGCTTTTTGGTTTCCGAATCGGGCTCGGGGTTCACTTGGTCCCTCAACAGTCATGAAAACCAACTTACGCCTTGGTCCAACGATCATGTGTTCGATACACCCGGCGAAGCGCTCTACATTCGTGACGATGCTACCGGGGAAGTCTGGAGCCCAACGGCTTTGCCCATTCGCGATGAAGCCGCCACCTATTTGTGCCGTCACGGACAGGGTTACACTCGTTTTCAACACGGCTCTCACGGCATTCAACTCGACTTGATTCAATTCGTGCCGGTAGAAGACCCCATAAAAATTTCGCGCCTCGCAATTCAGAATGATTCAGGACGTCTGCGGCGGCTCTCAGTCACGGCCTACGCTGAATGGGTTTTGGGAAGCTCACGTCCCTCTGCGGCTCCCTACATCATCACCGAAATGGATTCGGCATCCGGCGCGCTCTTCGCACGTAGCGCATGGAACGGAGATTTCGGCGGCCGCATAGCTTTTGCCGATCTGGCCGGACGCCAATCCTCCTTCACCGCCGATCGTACGGAATTCTTTGGGCGTAATGGTGGCCCGGAACACCCTGCGGCGCTAGAAACGAGCCGCCCTCTCGGCCGCAAAACAGGCGCAGCCCTGGATCCCTGCGCCGCCCTGCAAACGGTCATCGAGTTGCGCCCCGGCGCTCGCGCGGAAATTGTTTTCTTCCTGGGCCAAACGGAATCCAAAGAAAAAGCCCGCAACCTTCTCAATCGTTATCGAGCCGCAGACCTCAACCAGGTTTTCCGCGACGTCCTTCGCCAGTGGGACGATACGCTCAGCGCAGTACAAGTAAACACTCCCGACCAAAGCATGGATGTAATTTTGAATCGCTGGCTGCTCTATCAAACTCTCTCCAGCCGCATTTGGGCCCGCGCCGCTTTCTATCAGCTAAGCGGCGCTTACGGTTTCCGCGATCAGCTCCAGGACGTGATGGCCCTCACCGTGTCTAAACGAGCGGTCACTCGCGAACAGTTGTTGCGCGCCGCCGCTCATCAGTTCCCGGAGGGTGACGTTCAACATTGGTGGCATCCGCCTTCTGGTCGCGGCGTCCGCACCAGAATGTCAGACGATCTTCTCTGGCTGCCTTACGCCGTGATTCATTTTATCGAAGCTACCGGCGACATGACCGTGCTGGAAGAGCAGGTCCCCTTCGTGGAAGGCGATCTCCTGGCTGAAGGTCAAAACGAATCTTACTTCCAGCCACGCATCTCGCAGAATCGCGCAACCATTTTCGAACACTGCGCACGCGCTCTAGATCGCAGCCTCTCCGTGGGCGCTCACGGTCTTCCGCTGATGGGCACCGGCGACTGGAACGACGGTATGAATCGCGTGGGCTACTTGGGAAAGGGAGAAAGCATCTGGCTAGGCTGGTTCCTGCACACAGTTCTTTGGGAGTTTGCGAAAGTCGCTGACGCTCGCGGAGAACGGGAACGCGCAGAAAGGTGGCGCGTGCATGTCAGTCTGTTGAAAGCTGCGCTCGAACGCGAAGGTTGGGACGGAGAATGGTATCGCCGCGCTTACTTTGACGACGGCACCCCGCTCGGCTCTGCGCAGAATGAAGAGTGCCGCATCGACTCCATCGCTCAGTCCTGGGGCATTATCAGCGGCGCCGCCGAACCTGGCCGCGGAGCGCGCGCGATGGCTGCCGTCGATCACCAACTCATTCGTTCCGCCGACGGCCTGATCCTGCTCTTAACTCCGCCATTCGATAAGACGACTCACGACCCTGGCTACATAAAAGGCTATGTCCCCGGCATTCGCGAAAACGGTGGCCAATACACGCACGCCTCCACCTGGACCGCTATCGCCTTCGCCGAACTTGGCAACGGAGACAAGGCCACCGAACTCTTCCGCTTCATGAATCCGATCAATCGGTCTAACTCGCGAGCCAACGTGCAGCGTTATAAAGTGGAGCCCTATGTCGTGGCGGGTGATATTTACGCGGAACCTCCGCACGTTGGGCGCGGCGGTTGGACTTGGTACACAGGTTCGGCCGGCTGGCTGTATCGCACAGGATTGGAATGGATACTCGGATTTCGCGTGCGAGGTATGATCCTCAATATCGACCCCTGCATCCCGCGCAATTGGCCGGGCTATTCCATCGATTTTCGCTACCACTCCGCGCTATATAAAATCAAAGTGGAAAATCCCTCAAATGTCTCGCGCGGCGTAGCTCTCACTGAAATGGACGGCAAACTCCTGCCCGGAGCTCCAACAATCCCTCTAGCGGATGATGGAGCAGTCCACACAATTCGTATTGTGTTGGGCTGAGGCAAAAAATCGATGAAGGGTTTTCGCAAGAGGTCAGACTAAGAGAGCGCTAACGAACTAAGCTTCTTTTCTTCCAGCTACAAGCAGAACGATCCCTCCCACCAGTGCGAGCCCTCCGAGTATAGGAGGCAAAGGAATGGTCTTATGCTCGGTGGTACTCGCCTGGAGAAGGCCAATATCCACTATCTTCTTGTGCTTTGTGTACGTGATTCCCTGGAACACAAAAATGAGGATTCCAAGAACGATCAAGATAATCCCAACCAACGGCAAAGTTTTCATTTCTGTCCTAGACTTCTTCCGACCTCGCTTCCACCCGTGACAAGACTATAACAGCTAACGGAGTGGCCTAAGCGCGTCGGACTAGTCCGCCAACAAGCGAGACCAGGAATAGCACTAAGAATATAAAGAATAGAATCCGCGCGATGCCCGCTGCCGCCGCTGCTATCCCGAGGAATCCGAAAACCGCCGCGATCAAAGCCACCACAAAAAACGCAAGTGCCCAACGCAACATACGGCCTCCTAGTAAATTCGAAGTAGCGCCTGGAAAGACCGCTCGGCCGTACACTTGTACGCTCACTGGACCGCAATCACCATACATGCATCAGCGTAATAGCGGCTCTCGTTTGCTGTAAGCCTGAGACTCCGTAATTCCTTATTCTCTTCAATACCTTAAAGTTAGCTGGCATTTCATCCGAAACCCGTGGACTCCTCGATCCTCTATAGCCGTACCGGGACGTATTCAACGTACTAAGTGTTCTGCTCTATTCCGATGGAAACCTGTGTGTGGTTCTCTAGTCCTGGCGGAAGCAACTTGCAAAAATTCCCGGCCGTTCCGTGGAGTTCAAAATAACCAGGGTAAACCCCGGAGGTAAGCCATGAATTGGGACCAACTAGAAGGAAAGTGGAAACAGGTGAAAGGGCAAGCCAAAGAGAAGTGGGGCAAGCTAACCGACGACGACTTGGACGTGATCAACGGTCGTCGCCAACAGCTTGTGGGAAAGCTCCAGGAGCGGTATGGCACGGCGAGGGACGAAGCCGAGCGCCAGGCAGACGAGTTCGTAAGATCCATGAAGACGTTGCCTGATGAAACCAACACTTACGAGACCGAGCGAGCCCGGCGCGCCGGACGCGGGTAATCTCCACCCTTTTTTTCGAACAGGGCTCTCAACCAGCGCGCCGCACCGCTCCTACAGTGACTTCCTCTCTTTAATACAATGCCTAGCCGATAGAAGGAGCCTCTGGACCTAGGTAACTTGGTGACCAGCTCAATGCTTTGTTGTTTCAAACTCGGCAATTCTTCAGAATCTCTCCCCTGAAGGGGCCACTCATAGTCTCCCCCTGAATCGAGAGTGGCCCCTCTCCTCCTACCGCTTCCGGCGGCCGATAACTACAGAGAATTCCTATAAACCGTACAGGATGTCGGGGATAGAGGGCTTTGTTTGCATTTGCCATACTTTGAAGTTGTTAGCCCTAAGGCGTGAGATTGAGGGAGAAAACAATGTCCATTTACGAACACAGCACCGATCCCAACCCCAGCCGCGATCCTGTCCGCGAACCTGGCAGAACACCCGGCGATAAGGTTCCTGAAGTTATCGACCCGCCGGACCCGCGGCGTCATGATCAGCCGGGGCCGGATAGCCCGCATCGGCCCGAAGACATTCCACCACAAGAACTTCGCTAACTCTTGCGTTAGCCGCATGCCCAGCCGTAGGTGGCGTGCTTCAACAATCGATCAGTACACTCAAAGGAGATTTTTATGTCCGAACTGAAATTGTCACGAATGAAAGTAGCTATCTTGGCCAGCGACGATTTTGAACAAGCCGAATTGGAAAAGCCGCGCAAGGCTCTCGAAGAAGCTGGAGCCAAGACCGTTGTCATTGCTCCCAAGTCCGGAAAAATTCAGGGATTTAATCATGACGAGAAAGGCGGCAAAGTCGCCGTCGACCTGACCCTTGACCAAGCGAATCCAGAGGATTTCGACGCCGTGCTTCTTCCCGGAGGAGCGCTAAACGCGGACTTCCTGCGCGCCGAAAAGAAAGCCCAGGAATTCGTACGGAGCATCGATCAAGCGAAAAAACCGATTGCCGTAATTTGCCACGCGCCCTGGCTCCTGGTTTCCGCCGGCCTCGTCAAGGGCCGCACCCTGACCAGCTACCATACAATCCAGGATGATATCCGCAACGCTGGCGGCAATTGGAAAGACGAAGAAGTCATACGCGACCGAAACTGGGTCTCCAGTCGCCAGCCCACGGACATCCCCGCCTTCAACCGCGAGATGATTTCTCTATTCTCGGAAGGCAAGGCCAAGAGCGCTCGGGCCTAAACTCACTTGGAAATCGGCCGGCGAGGCAGCCGACTCACCGGATGGAAATACCATTCGCCGGCCGGGTTTTCTTCAACCTTCACTTTCGCCTAAAATCGAACTGTGGACCCTACATTCCGCGGCCGGAGGGGCCTTTCGCGTCGAGAGCTGCTCCGCCAGCTCGTGGGCACGGCGGCTTGCGTCCCGGTCCTGGCCAACGGGCGCTCTTTTGCAGATCAGACCGCAGTCCAAAAGCCCACTCCGGACACCTCAATCCAATTAAGCCCGCTTCCTCCTGCCACCTACCTCTCGCCGGGAGATGACACTTTCCTCGAGCAATTGGAAAATGCCATCTTTCAATTCTTCTGGGAACAGTGCAACCCGAAGACCGGGATCGTCAAAGATAGATGTAACGTCCGCGGCTCGGACACCAGCATTTTAGGGAGCATCGCTGCTACCGGATTTGGACTCACAGCTCTATGCATCGGTGAAAAGCGCGGGTATGTTTCTTATTCGCAGGCTCGCGATCGCGCCCTCACCACTTTGCGTTTCCTTTGGAAGAAAATGCCGCAGGAGCGGGGTTTTTATTATCACTGGGCCAACATCGTCACCGGCGAAAGATTGTGGCAGTCCGAAGTTTCCTCCGTGGATACTTCCATCCTTCTTTGTGGCATCCTTATGTGCCGCCAGTATTTCGAACATTCCGAAATTAGCCAGTTAGCTCACGAAATCTTTAACCGTGTCGATTGGAACTGGCTTTCCGAAGACACTCGCATCCTTCCGCACGGCTGGACTCCCGAAGCAGGATTCCTGCAATATCGCTGGGACAGCTACAGCGAAATGATGATGATGTACCTGCTGGGACTCGGCTCCTCTGCTCATGTTCTTCCGCCACAAGCTTGGGACGCCTGGAAGCGTACGGTGTTTGAATTCGATGGCATTCGCTACATCGGCTCCTACGCTCCGCTATTCATTCATCAATATTCGCAGGCTTGGTTTGATTTCCGCGGCAAGCGCGACAAGTACGTCGATTATTTTCAGAATTCGATTCTTGCCACTGACGTTCATCGGCGTTTCTGCTTGAGTCTGTCGAAAAAATTTCCTGACTACAGCGAAAATCTGTGGGGTATCACGGCGTCAGATTCCGAGCACGGTTACGAAGTTTGGGGCGGGCCTCCCGCCACCGGCCCAATCGATGGAACGGTAGTGCCATGCGCCTCGGCCGGCTCGCTTCCATTCTTGCCTGGACCGGTAATGCGCGTTCTGCGCACCATTCAATACCGCTACGGCGCAGGCACCTGGAGCCGCTACGGCTTTGTGGACGCCTTCAACCCGTTGACGAACTGGTACGACAGCGACATCGTGGGGATCGACGCTGGCATTAGCATGGTAATGGCGGAAAACGCCCGCACTGCTTTTGTGTGGGATACCTTTATGAAAAATCCGGAAGCACAACGAGGTATGGAACGCGCGGGATTCAAATCCTACAAGCCCGCATCGCCTCAGGAGCTAGTGGAGATGCATAACCATGCCGGTCGTTAATTGGACAATGGTTTTAGAATCGTCGGCGCTCTAGCGGTAGTTGGCTGCCTGTAGTTCAAACATCTCCGCGTATTGGCCGCCGATCTTCATCAATTGATCGTGTTTGCCTTCTTCGGCAATTTCACCGTCAGCCAGCACCAGGACGCGATCTGCCATTCGAACCGTAGAGAATCGGTGGGAAATCAGCAAAGACATTTTGCCTTTGGTTAGTTCCGCGAATCGTTGGAACACTTCGTGCTCCGAACGCGCGTCCAGCGCCGCCGTGGGCTCGTCCAAAATCAAAAGCTGCGCATCTCGCAGGTAAGCGCGTGCTAGAGCGATTTTCTGCCACTCGCCGCCGGACAGATCCACCCCGCCCTCAAACCGGCAGCCCAGCACTTGATCAAATCCATTCGGGAGCCGGCGTATCGTGTGTTCCGCCAGACTCTTATTGGCAGCCGCTCGTATCCGAAACTGATTATCCAAATCTTCAATTCGGCCGACTGCGATATTTTCTGCCGCCGTCATCTCATAACGCATGAAGTCCTGGAAGATCACGCCGATTTCCTTCCAAAGGCTTTCCAGGTCATAATCGCGCAGATCTTTTCCATCTAGCAAAATCTGGCCTTCCGTCGGATCGTACAAACGCGTCAGCAGCTTCACCAGCGTGGTCTTGCCCTGTCCGTTCTCTCCAACGATAGCGATCCGTTCCGTCGGCCCAAGTTTGAAATTAACGTTCTTCAAAACCATTCGCGAGCTGCCCGGGTATTTGAAAGAAACATTCTTAAACTCAAATCCAGTGCGGATCGGTTTAGGAGCAGGCATGGCAGACGCTTTGGACGAAATCTTTGGCTTCACCGCAAAAAATTCCAACAGGTCGGTCATGAACAGCGCTTGGTTCGTAATACCCGAAAAGCTCGTGAACACCGCCTGAATGTTCGAGCTAGCAGCCGCAATTGCTCCTGAAAGATAAACCATCGCGCCCACGCTTATGGTGCTAATCACCGCGCCATATATAACGTAGGCATAGCTCCCGTAGTATCCAACCAGCCCCAGTAGCGCTAGCAGCGATCCAAACGTCAGCCTGCGTTTCGACAAATCCTTGGTCTGGTGATACAGCTCGTCAGCCAGCTCCGAATAGCGCCCCATAAGAAACGGCGCCAATCCAAATAGCTTTAATTCCTTCGCGCTTTCTTTAGCTCCACCCAATACGCGCAAATAATCCAGCTCGCGCCGCCCGGCGGTCTGTCGATAACTCAGCGAATAATTCATGAAACCAAAATGAGTTTCGCCCAGAAACGCCGGTACCACGCAGATGATCAATCCTAGCAAAAGTAGTTTCGAGAAAATGAAAATGGCTGCTGCCAAGCTCACTGTGGTAATCACTTCCTGAATCAACCTGCCGCCCACCTGCAGCATTTGAACGCGGTCTACGCCTTGCGCTCGCGCGCGTTCCAGCTTGTCGTAGAAAACCGGATCCTCATACGACATCAAATCCAACTTCGCCGCGTGCGTCATTAACTTCAGACTAATATGTCGCGTAAACCGGTCCGCCAAAGTGGTGTCGCAGAACTCGATGATGCGCGCCATAAACGTGGCCACACCGGCGAGAACAAATTCCAGCAGCACCATCCACCAGAACATATGCGAGAGCGGCATCTGCCACTTCTGATGGTTGGTAACCGAATCGACTATAAATCTCGTCACCGCCAAAATCGAAAGCGGAATCAGCGCGGCAGCCACACGGAAGCTCAGATTCGAAACAACAATCCCCGGCGCCGCATCCCACACAAACCGCAATACCGGCGGAATGTTCTTCAGCGCCCTGATTCGTTCGCTCCAGTTAGGTAATGGGGCCACTTTTATCGTTGTGCTTGCCGCTGCCATCTGTGCGCTTCTCCCAAGTTCAAAACATCCAAGGGCATCTTCCGGACGCCTTCAATCTAGCGCTCGCCCTCTTCAGCCGCCATACAGCGCGGTATTGAATCGTCGCGAGCAAGACCCTTATGTGCATTTCACGGGCCAAGCTATTTTAGCCATAAGCCTTTATTTAACATATGGTTAAGGAACCCGACAGAGTCGCCACCATCGATTTTTTGCTTTGTATTAGAAGGTTCTACTCGGCAAAATCCACAGCGGCAAGCCCCTTAAGAGTGTTTCATTGCGGGCTAAATTCTTTCAGCACGAACAATACGAAGATTACCGTATCCACCAATCGGTCGTTATAACGTACTCTGAGACGTGCACACTTCAACCAGCGAACTGCGCAGCGATTGGCGGATCTTCGTCGATCCCAAACTGGCCAAAGTTAAGCAGGCGGCTCACCAAGCCAAGTTGGCAGTCAGACGAGCCGTCTGGCGTTCCCAAGATGGCTGGCGCCACCTCACTGCTGGCATGGAGCTTGACGATCTTTGGAGCCAGTTCAAATCCGAAGCAGAAGCCAGTGCGCGCCCGTTCAAACAAGAAGTAGATCGTCAGGCAGGAAAAAATCAGTCCTGGACACATCCTTTCAAATTATTCGCAGCAATCTCTTCCAGCATTCTAAAAAAGCTTTCGCCGCCGCGTCGCGTTTTCCTCCTTCTCACCATCATCCTCGCGGTTTTCTCCATCGTCGGACTTGAGTTTCTGTTTTTCACCAGAGAAGTGGAACTCCTTTTGGCCTTCCTAGGTTTGTTGCTCCTGCTGGTGATGGTCCTCGGCGATCACATTTCCATGAAGCGCGACATTGAAATCGCGCGCGAAATTCAGCGCTGGCTGGTCCCGCGTGTGCCGCCCGAAGTCGCGGGAGTGGATATGGCCTTCGCCACCAGGCCGGCCAAGATGGTCGCTGGTGATTATTACGACGCTTTCCGCCGCGCCGTGGACGGTCCTTTACTTCTCGCCGTCGCAGACGTCGCCGGGAAAAGCGTTCCGGCCGCGATGTTAATGGCCACCTTCCAGGCCAGTCTTCGCGCGCTGGCCGGCTCGCACGGCTCGCTTTCTGATCTCGTCGCCGGATTGAACCGCCAAGCCTGCTCCAATAATATGAACGGCCGCCGCTTCACTACCGCTTTTCTGGCTGAGCTAGATCCTGTGACTGGAATATTGAATTACCTTTGCGCCGGCCACAACCCTCCGATGTTGAAGCACCAGGATGGCACCATCGAACGCCTGAAGTCCGAAAGCATTCCTCTAGGCATCGAGATAAACGAAAAGTACGAGACTGGCCGCACCGTTCTTGAACGCGGCGATGTTCTGATTATCTACACCGACGGCGTCACCGAGGCCCGCGACGAAGACGGAAAAGAATTTGGAGAGTCCCGCTTGCTAGCACTGGCGGGTCAACCTCTTGTAGAAGATCGTGCCGCTATGACGCTGTCCACTATCATGCGAAAGCTCGACGAGTTCGTCGGCGGAGCGCCGCAGCACGACGACATCACGTGTTTGGTCGTTCGACGTACCTGATTAGCATCCATGCTACGGCATGTCGTTGGTCAATCTACGTCGTTCAATGTATGGCTTCGATCGTTTGCTGACGCTACCGTGTATCATGAGATTATGAATGTCCGGCTGATTCGGTCGACCTAGAGTTCGAATTTGCTGTAAACATTCGCAAGAAACCTTGAAAAGTCAAAATGGAGGCTTTATGAAGAGGATGGGATGGCCGGAAACTATTTCGGCGTTTGTAGTCGGCATCGGCGTGGGAGCGGCAATCGGGATTTTGTTCGCGCCACAAGCGGGTGAGGACACGCGTGATTATCTCTTGGAGACAGCCCAAGAGAAGCTCGATGATGCCGTAAGCACGGGCCAGAAGTGGGCCAACCGTGCAAAGAAGAATGTTGACGAAGCAACCGGCTACGTAAAAGACGCAGCCGACGCTGGCCAAAAAGCGTACCGCGACGCAACCAAAAGCGCCTCCGCGTAGATTAGCAATCACTACCTTGGTCCGGCTAAAGGGAGGCGGCGATGAACCGCCGCTCTCCCTGTCCTAACCCGCCTGCCTATAATCCGTTATTGCTAAAGATTTGACCTCCGAGAACCGGACCAGTAAAGTATTCAGTGCAATCAGGCTAATTGTGCTGGATCTACTCGCACCGCACTTCCATAGAAGGAGAGTGAAATGAAAGAAGCACCCCCATCTTCGACCGGGAAAACTTTGACGCGAAAAGAACTCATCGCGGCCCTGAATGAAGATCTAGCCCGAGAATATCAAGCCATTATTTCCTACGTAATTTATTCGCAAGTGTTGAAGGGCGCCGAGTATATGAACATAGCCGGAGAGCTGGAAAAGCATGCCAACGAAGAGCTCAGCCACGCCCTAATAATTTCTAACCAGATTGATTACCTCGGCGGCATGCCCACCACTCAGCCTAAGCCGATCCGCACGTCCGAAAAAGCTAGGGACATGCTGAAGTTCGATCTCGAGAACGAAACGGAAACCATTCGCAATTACCGCGATCGTGTGCGTCAATGCGAAGCCCTCGGTGAATTCTCAATGGCCGAGCACATTCGCGAGATCTTGATGGACGAACAGGATCATCAGATCGCTCTCGCCACCGCTCTAGGTCAGGAAGTTCCACACAATTCCTGAAAGGCCCCAAAAAATAAGTCGTGGTGCAAACAGTTTCCCAGGAGACTCAAATGACTGACGAACAGAAGCCATCTAGCGCAGAGGAATTGCTCACCAACGTTGCCACCACCATCGGCTCTGCCCTCGGTACCGTAGCCGCAAAGGTAAACGAATTCTCCAAGGTCGCCAGCGCGGAAGCCAAGCGCCAGCGGCCTCGCGCAAAAGCCAGAAAAAAATCGCGTCCGGCCAAGCGCTCGAAGAGGACCGCCAAACCGGCAAAGCGCTCCGCCAAATCGGTGGTCCGCAAGCGCTCCGCTCGTAAAAAATCCAGGCGTTAATTCTGCAAAGAGAGCGGGGTAACAACCCCGCTCCTTTGCTTTACCGCTCGCTCGGATACTTTTGCGTAAAAAGATCGGACCTGCTTGACGAACTAAACCTCACGCAGGGCGTGGTCGAACGCAAGTCAACGATTCCAATTCTGTCGAATCTCCTGGTGGAAGCGAAAGGCAGTCGCCTCTTCGTCCGCTTCCGTCTTTACATAATTCCAGTTACGTGCCGCTGATACCTCAATACACATCCATCTTTAGGGTATGCTCTGGATGGCTCCTTGCGCTGCGCAGGTTCATTGTATTTCGCGCGACAGGGCGTTGTTCCTTCCCGGCGAATGCACTCGGGTTTGGATCTGTCGACGTCATCAAGCCAATCTCCACGACGTTAAAGTCAGCCAGGATCGCGACAAAGGTGTCGTCACCTTGACCGGCCAAGTAGCCGCCCACGCCGACAAAGCCCAAACAGATTTAACAAAGACGTGAAGTATGACGTAAAGAATGGAGTCGTCACGCTAACCGGCGAAGTGAATTCGCAGTCCAAGCGCGCCCAAGGGGAAAAAGTAGCGGCAGGTGTCCCCAACGTCCAGCAAGTAGTGAACGAACTACAAGTCAAGAATCAAAAGGCCAGCTCGACGCAGTAAAAACGGAAAGCAAGCCGCTTCCAAATTTTTTCGCGCAGTAATCCGCCAGCACCAATTGTTGGCGGTATCCCTGCTTCCTATTGCAATACATTCGATAGCGACTTGTAGATTTCCAGCCCGCCGTTGTAGTTGTAGTTGATGTATCCCAGTCTTCTGAATTTGTTCATGAAGAAATTCACGCGGGGCCTGGTGGTCCCAATCATTTCTGCCAGCGTGTCTTGCGTCACTCGCTGGAGGATCGACGGATTTTCGCTTCCCTTTTCATAATCGTTCAGCAGCAACAGTGCGCGCGCCAGTCTTTTTTCACTCGAATTGAATAAGTGGTCGATTAGATCCTGTTCAATGCGGTTGTTCCGCGAAAGCAAATAGTTTATGAATTGCGTACAGACGTGTGGCTCTTTCTCGATTAGGTGCATCATCTTTTTTCGTTCGATGACCATGATCTTACTCGGCACCATCGTAATAGCCGACGTCTGGTAAATCGCATGTCCCCCAATGCAGGCCTCCCCGAAGAAATCTCCTCGGCCCAGGAACCCCAGAACGCCGCTTCTCCCGCGATGAGAAACCAGCACCAGCTTGACTACCCCCTCATGAATGTAATGCACGTCCTTGCACTGCTGTCCTTGGGAAAAAATGGTCTTGCTTGGCACGTATTCCACAACTTTTCCCGACAATACTCTTGGGAAAATAATCTTCGCTGATTTGCCGCGCTTGCTTGCCATCATTTCTTCCTCAACTTATGCTTTGCTTTGCAAAATCGAATCATTGCTATAGCGCCTCCCAAACAATCTTGTACGTTCGGGCAATTTTTGTCTGTCTAACATTGAACAGACAAAAATCTCGCTCCCCTCTATCCTGCCCAAGTCTTTTGCGTTCTTTTATCCTGGTGGACCGCGGGGGACTTGGAACTTACATCATGGCGCGATGGCTAGTCTAGGGTTTGACATCTTCCGTACGCTACACGACGGCCATCCTCTCTGGATCGCGGAAGTCGCAACTTTAGAACAAGCCAAAACAAACCTGCACGCTTTTGCTTTGAAGTCCCGCGGTGAATATTTCATCCGAGAAGCTTCAACTGGAGAAATCGTCTTCAAATTCGTATCCCCCGATTAATCCTCCTTGCGCTACTCCCGTTCGGCTTGCAGAACGAAGAATTTTCTAAGCAGAATACTGTAGACCATGCTCAACTTCCTCATTCTAAAGGCCTATTTAAGGGCCGTAGCTGGCAAGCAAGATGCCCTTTAGAGGCCTGAACGGAAGAGAAGAACTACTAGGGGGCCTTATGGAAACCACTTTTGATATTTTCAAACGGCTTAGAAATGGAAAGCCTCTTTGGATCACCTCCGTGCCGGGTATTGAAGAAGCTCGCATGCGCGTCAACCGCTTAGGCGCTGTAGCTCCCGGGGAATACTTGATTTACTCGCAACGAAAAGGCGTGATCGTTGAGTATGTGAACAGGTAGGCCTTCGATCGAGCAACTTTCCCCTGCCGAAACCCAGCCCGATTCTCCTGCCGTAACAGGCCAGTAATATTCTCGCGATATCCTGATAACCTATCCTTGAGGACAATATGTCGCGCATCCAGCTTGTGGGCCCTAGCTTATTTTTGAACCGCCACTTTTCCTGGCTGCAATTCAACGAGCGCGTTCTGGAAGAAGCGCGTGACTCGAAGAATCCGCTACTCGAGCGCGTGAAATTCCTGGCCATCACCGCCAGCAATCTTGACGAATTCGTGGAAGTTCGCGTCGCTGGCCTTTTGCAGCAGGTGGAACACGGTATCCAGGAGCCCGGCCCCGATGGCCGCAAACCGCGCGAAGTGCTCACCGAACTCGCCGCTCGCACGCACAAATTTGTAAAAGCTCAGTACGATTGCTGGCGCGAAGAGCTCGTTCCTTCTCTTCTTTCTGAGTCGATAAAGATCGTCACCATGCGCTCTCTGCGTCCGTCGGCCCGCGCCCACGTCGAAAACTTTTACTCCAAAACTTCCGAGCCGCTGCTCACGCCGGTAACCGTCGATCCCGCCCATCCATTTCCACACGTAATTAATAAGGCGATTTGTCTAGCGTTTCTACTGTGTCGCAAAAAGCGTGGCTCGCAGCCCTATCTGGGAGTTGTCACCGTGCCGCGCGCTCTCCCGCGCTTGGTGCAGTTGCCCTCCTTCAACGGCTCCGTCGAATACGTTTTTCTTTCTGACATAATTCACGCCTTCGCCGAACGCCTCTATCACGGATACGAAGTGCTTTCCGCTGCTGCCTTTCGCGTTACTCGTAACAGTAATCTTTATCTCGAAGCCGAAGAATCGCGCAGCATCATGGATTCGGTTGACGCCCAACTTCACAGCCGGAGAAAAGGTGAAGCCGTCCGCCTGGAAATCGAAGCTAGCGCGAATCAGGAAATTATTGGCCGCCTGGTAGCCAATTTTCGTCTCGCTCCCTGGCAAATTTTTCGTGTGGACGGGCCGCCCAATCTTTCGCGCATTGCCTATCTGTACGAAGCCATTCCTCGTCCCGACCTGAAATATCGGGCATTTGTTCCCCGTGAGCTAGCGCTGAAGTCCGAGTCCGGCGCGCTCTTCGACCTGATTCGAAAGCGCGACGTGCTGCTGCACCATCCCTACGACTCCTATGCAGCGGTCGTTCGCTTCATTGAAAGTGCTGCCAACGACCCGGACGTTCTCTCCATCCGCCAGACCCTCTATCGCACCAGCGAAAACTCTCCCATCGTCCGCGCTTTGATTGAAGCCGCCGCAAAAAAGGAAGTCGCTGTCGTCGTTGAGCTCAAAGCTCGTTTCGACGAAGCTTCCAACATTCGCTGGGCTCGCAATCTGCAGGAAGCCGGTGTGCAGGTCTTCCACGGCGTGGTCGGCCTGAAAACGCATTGCAAACTTGCTCTAATCGCTCGCCGCGAGCAAGGCGGCAAGATCCGCCAGTACGCGCATCTCGGCACCGGCAATTACAATCCTTCCACCGCTCGTTACTACACGGACCTGAGCCTGCTTACATGCGATCCGCGTATCACCTCTTCCGTGCAACACGTCTTTAATTATTTGACGGCTTACTCCGAACGCCCGCAATACTTGCCCTTGTTTGTGGCGCCGCTGAATTTAGGAAGAAGCTGTCTGGACTTGATTCACCGCGAAACCGCCCACGCCCGCGCTGGACGCGCGGCCTTCATTCTCGCCAAGGTAAATGCTCTGCTCGACGAAAAAATCATTCAGGCTCTTTACCGCGCTTCGCAGGCTGGCGTGCAGATTGAATTGATCGTGCGCGGCGCTTGCGCTTTGCGTCCCGGGGTTCGCGGAGTCAGCAGCCGCATTCGAGTCAGAAGTGTGGTGGGGCGTTTCCTGGAACACAGCCGGGTTTTTGCTTTTGGTAATGGAGGTCATACCGAAATCTATCTGGGCAGCGCGGATTGGATGCAGAGAAATATTTACGAGCGCGTAGAAGTCATGTTCCGCTTGAAAGATCCCGTTCTTTGCAGTCAGGTTTTCACGCAGGTTATTTCGCCCTATTTAGCGGACACGGAAAAAACTCGAGTCTTGCTTCCCAGCGGGGATTACGTTCGCGGACACAAAGCGGGTCAGTTCTCCGCCTCGCGCAATGGATTCCGTTTCAACGCTCAGGAGTTTTTGATCGGTTTCACCGAATCTCGCGAGAACGAGCAAGCTTGCCCGATATTACCAACCTACGTGAAACTCCGCGCCGTTCCCAAAGGCGCCAGAAAAACTCCGCGCCCATCGGTCTAAGAAGCAGGTCTGATCAAAAGAATTCTTACTTCGGCCCGTAAACGTCCAGTTCCGTCTGCGTCCCGAGATAAACTTTGCCGTTCGCAATGGTCGGCACCGCGAACTTCGCAGCATCCCCCGCGGTGTCGTTCCCGGTTTGGCTGCTATTCCACAACATGCTAAGAGTTCCTGCTTGGTAGGCGTAAAGCACGGCAGGTCCCAGTGAGAGCGCTGCAACACCGTACGTGGAAGTGTCCACCGCCCATATAATTCCATTCGTGTTTCCGTTTGCCGAGGCTACCGGAGTACATCCCGGAAACGGGAACGAGTGACCGGAAGTTTCGCTCGGTGAAGTTGACAATAGTCCATTACTCAAAGGAAATGCTTTCAGGGTGTCTCCCGCGCCACAAAAATAGACTACGCCGTTGAAGTAGGCGGGCGCGCTCCATAGCCCGTTAATCTGATTCTGAATTTCCTGGGTAATCTGTGGATCCCCTTCATCGCACCCCGTCTGGCAGTAGTGCAAATTGCCGGCCGTCATCTGATCACGATTGATCAGATAAATTGTCCCCTCTTTTCCCGCTTCCACCAGTTCATGCGTAACCCCGCCAGTCTGGTCCGGAAGTAAGAGGACGCCGCCTGATCCCACATCCCTATCGCCGTCATCGAGCGTGCTTTGATTAGAAGGAGTGAAATAGTCCAGCAGAGACAGCCTCGAGCTGTTCGTATCGAACACCTTCATAATTGTGTCGCCCAATTCTTGCGCTGGCACATTCACGGTATCGAAGTCGCCATTTCCGGATGCAATAAAAACGTTCGCGTTGGAATCCCCAGCAACCCCTGCGCCGGACATCCAGAAGCCGCCTAGACCGCCGTTAGGAGTTGTGATCAAAAGAGAAGTTTGTGCAAACGTCCCGGTATCGTAGGAGAAGAGCCAACCGTGGTAGTTCTGTATGTCGCAATGCGAGGCATAGGCAACGTAAATCGTGCCGTTCAACAAAAGCAATCCGGGACGATTCAAATGATGAAGTCCGTCCAGGCTCACCGTGGTGCCGCCATTTCCATTCCCCGGAACGGTTGCTGTGATTACCACCGGCCCCGGCGACTTTTCCGCTCCAGTCGTGATATCGATCGCGTGTAACCGGTGAATAATATTTCCGTTCTCCTTGGATTTCGCTTCCACATACATCGTCCCGCTGCTCGGATCGATTACCGGCGTACTTGTAATGCCCACCTGTGGAACCAAGTCAGTGCAACCAGAGCCAAGTTCCGCCTGAATATTTACGGTTGTTGCGCCTGCCGCCGCTCCGTGAGCCGTATCGATTATGCTTGCATGCCACAGCAATCCTGCATTCGTTCCCGTATTGCTATCGGCGTCAAATGCGTAAACGCTGTCGCCTTCCGTCGCCACATAAATCACATTGTGCGTGGCTCCCGCGATCGTTACGTTCGGCACGTACAGCGGCTGCGCATAAATGTATCCATCCACCGCTTGCGAAAACATTTTTCCGAAAGTCGCCGTATTAACATTCGTCGGAGTCAAAATGCTCTCGCTCAGGTTCTGGCCGGTTCGAGAGATATCATTGTGTTGCGTAAACACGCCCGCAAATCCAATGCTGTTGCTCGTGTGATTCGTCACGCTCAAAATCGACACGCCCGTCGTCGATCCCACCGCAGCTTGCATCGACGTGAAGCCCGCGTTCACTCCGCTTCCTAGGGTTCCGCTCGTCGCCACCCCCGCCGCATTCACTGACGCCACGCCCGTATTCGAAGACGTCCAGGTCGCAGAAGCCGTCAGGTTTTGCGTGCTCCCATCGCTGTAATGGCCTGTAGCTGTGAACGCTTGTGTCACGCCGTTATCGGCAATAGAAGGATTCTGCGGGCTCACCACGATCACCTGAAGCGATACCGCACTCACCGTCAGTACTGTTGAACCTTGCACAGATCCCAACATGGCCTGAATCGTGGTAGTTCCGTTCGCCACAGCGCTGGCCAGCCCATTCGTCCCAGCCGTGTTGCTGATCGTCGCAATGTTCATTTGGCTGGAACTCCACCTAACCGTGGTGGTCAGATTTTGTGTGCTGTTGTCCGTGTATTTGCCGGTTGCCGTGAACTGTTCCGTGCCTGTTGTGCTGATGGTTGGATTCGCCGGCGTGACAGCTATCGAGACCAGTGTCGCCGCCGTCACCGTCAAAGTCGCCGACCCGCTGACCGCCCCCAAAACCGCCTTAATACTGCTGGTCCCCGTTCCCGCCGCGGTAACCATCCCACCCGTCGTAATCGTCGCAACGCTCGCAGTCTGCGAACTCCAAGTCACAGAGCTGGTGATATTTTGCGTGGAACTATCCGAGTAAGTGCCGGTCGCGGTGAACTGCTCGGAACTCCCCTTCGCAACCGACAAACTCGGCGCCGTCACCGCAATCGAAACCAGTGTCGCCGCCGTCACCGTCAAAGTCGCCGACCCGCTGACCGCCCCCGAAACGGCCTTAATACTGCTGGTCCCCGTTCCCGCCGTGGTAACCATCCCACCCGTCGTAATCGTCGCAACGCTCGTCGTTTGTGAACTCCAGGTCACCGAGCCAGTAATGTTTTGCGTGGAACTATCCGAGTAAGTGCCGGTCGCGGTGAACTGCTCGGAGGTTCCCTTTGCGATTGAAAGACTCGGCGCCGTCACCGCAATCGAAACCAGTGTCGCCGCCGTCACCGTCAAAGTCGCCGACCCGCTGACCGCCCCCAAAACCGCCTTAATACTGCTGGTCCCCGTTCCCGCCGTGGTAACCATCCCACCCGTCGTAATCGTCGCAACGCTCGCAGTCTGCGAACTCCAAGTCACAGAGCTGGTGATATTTTGCGTGGAACTATCCGAGTAAGTGCCGGTCGCGGTGAACTGCTCGGAACTCCCCTTCGCAACCGACAAACTCGGCG
Organism: uncultured Acidobacteriota bacterium; assembly: GCA_963714785.1. GTDB lineage: Bacteria > Acidobacteriota > Terriglobia > Acidiferrales > UBA7541 > Palsa-295. The sequence continues at coordinate 152,359 of CAVQQE010000005.1, read as the reverse complement.
CCGTCACCGCAATCGAAACCAGTGTCGCCCCCGTCACCGTCAAAGTCGCCGACCCGCTGACCGCCCCGGACACGGCCTTAATACTGCTGGTCCCCGTTCCCACCGCAGTAACCATCCCACTGACAGTTATCGTTGCCACGCTCGTCGTTTGTGAACTCCAGGTCACCGAGCCAGTAATGTTTTGCGTCGAGTTATCGGAGAACTTTCCAGTAGCCGTGAACTGCTCGGAAGTGCCTTTTGCGATCGAAAGGTTGGGCGCCGTCACCGCAATCGAAACTAGCGTCGCCGCCGTCACCGTCAACGTTGTCGACCCGCTGATCGCTCCCGAAACCGCCTGAATCTTGCTAGTTCCAGTCGCCACCGCAGTGGCCAATCCGCCCGCTGTAATAGTGACCATCCCGGTGTTCTGCGAATTCCAAGTCACCGAACTGGTGAGGTTTTGCGTCGAGTTATCCGAAAACGTCCCAGTCGCCGTAAGTTGTTCGGAAGTCCCCTTCGCTATCGAAAGGTTCGGCGCGGTCACGGCAATGGAAACTAATGTTGCCGAAGTCACAGTCAGAGTCGCCGACCCACTAACATTTCCCGATGTAGCTTGAATCTTGGTCGTCCCCGGGGCCAATCCCATTGCCAATCCGCCCGCAGTGATCATGGCTACGTTCATGGTCTGCGAAGTCCATGTCACCGAGTTCGTCAGGTTCTGCGTCGAATTGTCCGAGAAAGTTCCCGTCGCCGTAAACTGCGCAGTTGTCCCTTTCGCAATCGAAAGACTCGAAGCTGTCACGGCAATCGATACTAACGTCGAGGAAGTCACTGTGAGTGTCGCCGACCCCACCACCGTTCCGGAAACCGCCTGAATCGCGCTGGTGCCCGCGCCCGCTGCCGTCACCGACCCAGCCGCAGTAACCGTCGCCACACCCATATTCTGTGAGATCCAAGTCACCGAACTCGTCAAGTTTTGCGTACTTTGATCCGAATAAGTGCCCGTCGCCGTGAATTGCTCGGAAGTCCCCTTCGCCATCGACAAACTAGGCGCCGTTACCGCGATCGAAACCAGGGCAGGATGGTGGTTCGAAGATGGTGAAAATGAGCAGCTTGACATCAACACAACGGCGCATAGCAAGGCGACAACAGTACTCCCTTTAAGAGCCCAGTGTTGCGAACCCAGCATCTTGCGTTCCCCTTGGTATCTAGAAGCTTCGGATGTTACGGCCGCACCTTGGATGCTTACAGACAGGGCGGCGTTACGCGGAGGGACGATCCGAGGAGTTGATTATAACAACTTCTCTGTTTCCAACAACTAGCCAAAAGTACAGTGCGGAGATAGACTAACCTGAACTCGCAGCCAGCCCATATCGAACCCGGTGGCGCTCTTCATTGAAGCCGTTATAATTTCGCTATGGAACTAGACTTCGCCTCCGCGTTCCAATGGCTCCTGGGTCCTGAGCCTATCGACCAGAAACATCCCGGCCACCTCTGGCCTCGCTGGATTTTTCTTCGCTGTCTAGGTCTGATTTACTTCTCGGCCTTCTACTCTTTGTTGTTCCAAATCAAGGGGCTCATCGGCCCCGACGGCATCCTCCCTGCCAGCGACTATCTGAAAGCCGTCGCTTCTGCCTTCCCGGCCACGAAATTCTGGTACGCGCCGACTTTGTTTTGGTTCGGCGCAACCGACCGCGCGATGATAACCGTCTGCTGGCTGGGGGTAGTCGCCTCGCTCCTGGTTATCCTGAATATATGGCCGCGAGCCTCGCTGTTAGTCTGCTTCGTATGTTTTCTCTCTTTTGTCTCCGCCGCCCAGGATTTCTCCAACTATCAATCCGACGGCATGCTCCTGGAAGCCGGCTTCATCGCACTCTTCTTCGCGCCTCCCGGATTTCTTCCCGGCCTCGGACGTGCCAATCGGCCTTCTCGCGCTAGCCTCTTTCTATTGCAGTGGGAATGGTTTCGCATCTACTTCGAATCCGGAGTCGCCAAGATCGCCAGTGGCGACGTCGCCTGGCGGAAACTCACCGCTATGGACGACTATTACCAGAACGGCCCGCTCCCCACATGGATCGGCTGGTACGTCCAGCAATTGCCTCACTGGTTTCACGCTTCCGCCGTCATCTACACTCTGGTCACCGAGCTTATTATCGTCTGGATGCTTTTTCTTCCCCGCCGATTCCGCATTCTGTGTTTCTGCATCGTTACGCCGTTCGAAATTTCCATCATCCTCACTGCCAATTACACTTTCTTGAATTATTTGGTTTTCCTGCTGGGTTTTCTCCTGCTCGACGACCGCTTGATCGGATGGATTGTCCCGGCGGGCATCCGCACTCGGGTGGAAGCAATCACCTCATGGTCTTTTCTCAAAACGTCCGTACCCAGTGAAGTGGGTAACGCAAAGCTAAATAACCGTTCGCAGGTAACTTGGCGCGAACGCCTCACTCTCTTCCGCAGATCAATTGTCTTGGTCTGTCTCGGCTTCGTTTTTTACGCCGCCACCGCGCAACTGATCTGGATGTTCGCTCCCAGTTTTCCGCTTCCACAATTACCCGTTCGTGCCCTGGAGCCTTTACGGATCGCCAATCGCTACGGCCTTTTCGCCGTGATGACCCACGGCCGCTATGAAATTGAATTTCAAGGCTCGCAAGACGGAAAAACCTGGACCGCCTATCCCTTCCGCTACAAGCCTCAAGATATCCACGAAGCCCCGAGAATTTACGCGCCTTATCAGCCGCGCTTCGATTGGAATTTGTGGTTCGCCTCGCTCGGTCCCTGGCAGGATTCGCGTTTCGTCGTGTGGACCGAAGAGCGCCTGATCAAGAATAATGGCGACGTCCTCGAGCTCTTTGCCAAAAATCCCTTCCCAAGCGCACCGCCCCGCGAAGTTCGCGCCGTGATCTACCAATATTGGTTCACCGACCTCCGCACCAAAAAAGTAAACGGCAGTTGGTGGCGCCGCGAACTCCTCGGCGAATACGCCCCCGCCCTGCAACGCCAGCCCGACGGCAAAATCGCCATCCTCGAGATCCCCACAGTAGAATCCCCCGAGCCGTAAGTTCAGCAAGCAATCGTTGTGGAGGGAAATTCAAGGTATACTGCGCTCCCGTATCCCCATCTCAAAATCTAGGTGGACCACAAATGATCACAGAGCGCCCAGCTCCCCCTGCGCACGCCGGCATATTCCAACTGATGAATGGCTTTCACGTCGCCGGCGCGGTCTCCAGTCTCGCACAACTCGGAATCCCCGACTTCATTGACGCTGCTCCGAAATCGGCCGAGGAGTTGGCCAGCCAAATCGATGCCGATCCGCAAGCGCTCTACCGTCTCATGCGCGCCACTGCCTGCGTTGGCGTGCTATCCGAAGGCCCCGACGGAAAATTTTCGCAAACGCCAATGTCCGCAATTCTCCGCAGCGATGCCTCTCCCAGCTTGCGAGCCTTTGCCATCATGTACGGCAGAGAGTGGCACGGACGAGGCTGGTCCAACCTGGATTATTGCGTCCGCACCGGCAAACAAGCGCTGGAAAAAATCTACGGCGCTCACATGTTCGAATATCTAAAGCAAAATCCCGCGGAAGGGCAGATTTTCAACGATGCCATGACCCAGATATCCATGATCGATGGCCCCGCGGTCGCCGATGCTTACAATTTTGACGGCATCCATTCCATCGTGGACATTGCCGGCGGCCACGGGCTTCTCCTTGCCACCATCCTGAAAAGAAATCCGCAATTGAAAGGTACGCTCTACGAGATGCCCCACGTTCTCGAAGGAGCCAAGAATGGACCGCTGAAGCCCGTGATGGATCGCTGCACCCTGGCGTCCGGTGACATGTTTTCCTCAGTTCCCGCTGGCGCCGATGCCTACCTCATGAAACACATCATCCACGACTGGCCCGACGACCGCTGCATCCAGATCCTCAAAGCCTGTCGAAAAAACGTAAACTCCGGCGGCAAACTGCTCGTAGTCGACAATGTGATCCAGCCCGGTAACGACTTCTCCTCCGGCAAGTTCCTGGACCTGCAAATGCTGATTTTCCCCAGCGGCTGCGAACGCACCCAAAAACAATTTCGCGACTTGTTTGCCGCCTCCGGTTGGCGGCTAAACCGCATCATCCCCACAGCCGCTCCCAGTTCCATCGTAGAAGGCCTTCCAGGCTAGTATGCGAATCTTTTTGAACTTGGCGCTAATGCTGATTTTGTGTCCTGGGTTAGTTTTGGCGCAGAAAACCAAACCCATCTCTGACTCAGACTTGGCTGCAATCACCGCTCGGGGGCGAATGTTGGCCGAGTATGATGTTGCGTCATGGTATGCCACTGAAGCCTGCGCAAGGAGTTGTTGGCAGATATATTGCGCGAAAGTCTGACGGGCACTGGATCGTCGTATTTGGCAGATTCAGCGAAACCGAAGATGCTTTCCTGATCGTGTATGAAGCGATCCAAGGGAGCAGCCCCAAGGAATTCAGCATTAAGACATACGATCACCACAGAAAGACAGCGGATTCTTCTGCGCTGCCGCACGAGGGATTCAAATCTCGCTGGAAAACACCCATCTCCAAAGCAGACCCTACAACGCGTATGTTCTTCCATTGGACTGGAGGAGAGTTCTATGTGTACATTCTGCCGGCGCAGACAACGGCAGATGTTTATCCACACGGCGGTGACACGCGCTACCTGTTGTCTGCTGATGGCTCCCAAATTATTGAAACGCGCCAACTTCATAAGACCATTTTGGAAAACAAGCGCGAACCTTCATCGGACACGAAAACTGTTGCGGGTTATCACACGCACATACTGACCGACACGCCGGAAGATACAGATGTTTTTCACGTCTTACGGCAATCGCCTCCGTTGCCCGAATATGTCGGGACCAAAAGCGACACATACGTAGTCAATGCGGATGGGACAATCAAGCGAGTGAAATAGAAAGCTGGGGCAAGTTAATCACTGTATGGGTTCGGCGGGTGGCTGGTCCGATCTGCGCGGCGCCAGAGTTCATTCCAGGGATGATTGGAACTCCCGGGGTGCCGGATCCCTTCGTTCCTCAGAAGAGTCCTCCGTGTTTTGACCTTGCCCCAGTGTCGAATCTTTATCTCATTCCCAAAACGGAATCGAGTCGCCGCAGTACTAGGCCGTCCACACACACGACTCCTTGAATTCCCTAAAACAAAGTGCTACCGTTCCGCGTGATTCAAATAGAACAGCATCGAGCGCTTCACCAAAACGCAGCAAAGGTGTACCTCCGGGATTTACGTGGTTCGGAACTTCCTCTTATTGCTGGGTCTTTATCTGGCCGCAAACTCTCAGAATTAAATCGCCAAATTCCGGAATTAGAACACCCTGTAACATCATCAAGAAAACAGACAGCAGAGACTTGCTCAAATCGCCAAAAAATCCAGAAACGCTTGCGCGCAATTTCTAAGTCCACCAGTCTCTTGGGCTTTTGGTCAAAAAGTAGAAGCTACAGAAAACAAACCATTAAACCCTTTCTACCCCGGGCCACAACCGCGTACAGAGAAACAGCATCGAGTAGCAATTTTCAGATCTCTGCAAGGGTTCTAAACTACGAACTACAACACCACCGGGAAGCGCTTTGCTCCCAATTCCAATCCGCTAACCTATCGAGATCCTATGGGCGCTCCTAACCAACGTCATCCCCAAGACCCCCAAATCGAGTCCGCGCCTTCCGGACTTAGCCCGGAACTCGTTCTGGCCCACCTCGCGACGCTTTCGCAACCCGCCAGCATCCGCGAGATCGCCCACGGCATGGAGCTGAAGCACCATGGCCGCCGCTTCCTCCCTCGGGTCCTGCATCGACTAAAAAAAAGTGGCGACATAGAAGAAACACGCGGCGGCCGCTACAAATTGCCCGGCGCAAAAGAAACTCAGAAAGCTGAGAACAAGCGTAAAAATCGCGAGCAAGCTTCCGAGAAAATTTCCGCGCATAGCCGGTCAGAAAACAAGCAGCCTGCTCCCGCCGCGGCACCCAAACGTGCTCACGATCCGAATCTCATCTCCGGAAGAATCGTGGCGCATCGAGATGGCTACGCCTTCCTGGTCCCCGATTCTCCGATCCCTGGAGTCGAAGGGGATCTCTTCATAGGCCGCGACAATCTGGGTGACTCCATGCATGGCGACCGTGTCCTCGCCCGCGTCGTACGCCGCCGTCCCGACGGGCGTGCAGAAGGGCGCGTCGTTCAAATCATCGAACGCCAGCATCCCACTCTCGTCGGACTGTTTCGTTATGGCCCGCATGGCAACATCGTCCTTCCTTACGACACGCGCATCCTCCACGAAGTTTTGATTCCACCGGGTGACGAACTCACTCCCGAGCTGCGCGCGAAACTCGGCGCCGCTGGAGAAAAAGGATCTCTCGGCAGCCGCCGTGTCCGCTTGCCGGAACTGGATGGCGCAGTCGTAAACGTCGAAATCAAGCGCTATCCCAAAGGTGGCCTCGCCCCCGTCGGACGCGTCCTGGAAATTCTCGGACGCCCCGGCGACATCGGCGTAGACGTTGAAATCATCATTCGCAAGCATCATTTACCACACATTTTCCCCGATGAAGTTTTGGCCGAAGCGCGCAAAGAGAAGCAGCAGGTAGAAAAATCGGAGCTTGCCGGCCGCCGCGACTTTCGCGATCTCGCCATCGTCACCATCGACGGTGAAACGGCGCGAGACTTCGACGATGCCGTGCGTGTCGCGCCTCTGCCCAACGGGCACTACGAGCTTCAAGTACACATCGCCGACGTCGCCCATTACGTCGCGCGCAACTCTGCGCTCGATCGCGAAGCCCACCTTCGCGGCACCTCTGTGTATTTCCCGAATCGAGCGGTACCGATGCTCCCGGAAGAACTGTCCAACGGCATCTGCTCGCTAAATCCAAAAGTCGATCGCTTGGTGATGAGCGTAGTGATGGAAATGGACGCCACCGGCAAAATGATTCATTCCGAATTTTTCCCCGGTGTGATTCGTTCCGCCGAACGCATGACCTACACCAACGTGAACGAAGTCATCGAAGGCGATCCGGAGATGACCGCGCGCTACGCACCACTGGTGGAAGATTTTCGCAGAATGAAAGAACTCGCACTCTTGCTGAACCGCCGCCGAGTTGCTCGCGGCTCCATTGATTTCGATCTTCCCGAGCCGGTCATCGAATTCGATCCCGAGGGCCGCATGCTCAGCATCGTCCGCAGCGAGCGCAACATCGCGCACCGCCTGATCGAAGAATTTATGCTCGCGGCCAACGAAGCCGTTGCGGAATATCTGGAAAAGCGCGGCGTTGCTTCGCTTCACCGCGTGCACGAAAAACCGGATCCAAAAAAGGTTCTCGAGTTCGAAGAACTCGCCAAAGCTTTCGGCTACTCGCTCGGTGTGGAAGATTTGGCGGAGCGTCGCGTAGCTGTTCGCCACGGCTCGGTGCGACAGGAAGCGCGACGCGGACGAAGGAAGCGAGGACGCGAGCGTCCTATGACAGTTACCCTACCGGCTGCCGACGAGGTGGACATCCGTCCACAACATTATCAGCGCCTCACCCAGAAAATTGCAGGCAAGCCCGAAGAGCGCATCCTTTCTTATTTAATGCTGCGCTCGCTCAAGCAGGCGCGTTACGCAGCGGACCCCTTGGGACATTTCGCGCTGGCGACGAAGGAATACACCCACTTCACTTCACCGATTCGCCGTTATCCCGACCTCATCGTCCATCGCTGCCTGAAGTGGACGCTGGAACATCCTGACGTGGCTCCGATCCGCGCGCCCGTGGAAGATCTGCGCCCCGGCAAACCTGAAACTATGGCCATGCTGGGCCCCTACCGGCGCGTCGAGTTAAAGGAAATTGCCGCGGAATCCTCCGAAGCCGAGCGACGCGCGGATGCCGCCGAACGCGAGTTGATGGAATGGAAGACCGCTCAGTTTATGGAAAGCCATCTCGGCGAAGAGTACGATGCCCTGATTATTTCCGTGCAAAAATTTGGATTTTTCGTCGAGCTGGTGGATATTTTCGTCGAGGGACTCGTCAGCGTGGACCGTCTAGAGGAATTCACCGCCCAGCGATGTGTCTATCGCGAGCGCGATCACTCTATCGTATGCGAGTCACATCGCGGCTCACGTGGGTCGCGCGGCAAGAGCACGCAGACGTCTTTTCATTTGGGAGACCGTATCAAGGTGCGAGCGGAACGCATTGACCCATTCCGCCACCGCGTCGAGTTTGCGCCAGTTTAATATGCGCTACGAAGTCATCATCGCGAATATCTTAGATGGAATTTAGCTCAATGTTTGTGGGGGTGAATGATGTCGGCACGGCAATGCCCGAATTGCATGGCCTTCCTTCCCGCAGGGCAAATAGTCGCTTATTCGTATGACCTGGTTTGTCCCAACTGCCAACATCCGCTGGAAATCGCCGCAGTCAGCGTTTATCTGTCTGCATTTGCCGGCTTGATCGCCGGCGCGATCGTGTGCTGGCTCACGAACACCCATTATTCCAAAGAGAGCGGAGCGCTCTCCTGGGTTCTCCCGATGCTTTACAGTTATCTCGCTTTCAGCGTGGCGGCTCCGCTTGCTCTGATTTTTACCGCTGATCTGAAGCTGAAGCCTTTAGACGCTGTCGACGTTCAATACGGAACATCCCCTGCGCCTCCGTCACATCACCATTAATTATTTGATAAACTCACCGTAACTAAACCGTATATCCAGTGGTACCATTGACGCCTTTCCGGCTGAAATTAAGACTGGAGCGTCATGGGAATTTACTCCTCGCTCGTTGGCAAGCGAGTGCAAGTGCAATATCGCGCCGCGGACATTCATTTGTCGGCTAACGGGACGCTGGTCTCCGACTCCGAAACTTCCATCGTCCTGGAGGACCATATTTCGCAGGGCGAAAAAGAAAAAACCATCCGCGTCGAAATCCCTTATCAGTTTGTGATTCGCGTCAACCAAACTCGCGAACCGCAATCAACCAAGCAAATCCCTCCCATCCAGTCCCAACGGAAATTCTGAAATACCGCCCAGCGGTTAACGAAGAAAGTTCTTAAAGTCAGAGCACTGCATTCCTTGGCGATCTGACAGCATCTATTCATTTGCGGAAGCCAGCGAAGTGATTGGCTGGAGTTTTGGTGCGGAATTCGGACGAGCGCGCGAGTATATTTGGAATTTATCTCTGGAGGTTGGAATGGAACCGACCATTGGATTCATAGGGCTCGGATTAATGGGCGGGCCGATGGCGAAAAATCTGGCCAAGGCCGGATTCCCGCTGGTGGTGTGGAACCGCACGCGTGAAAAGGCCGAAGAGTTCGTGCATGAAAGCGCCGGCTCCGATGTGAAGGCCGGCGCGAATCCACGTGAGACGGCGGAGAAGGCAGATTTCCTCATCACAATCGTCAGCGATCCGCCGGCGTTGGAAGAAGTTTTGTGGGGTCAGGGCGGCGCGATAGAAGGTCTGCGACAGGGAAGTACTTACATGGATTCCAGCACGGTGTCTCCTGACTTGGTTCGCAAGATCGGTAAGACATGCAAGGAACGAGGCGTGGGCTTCCTGGATGCGCCGGTGACCGGGGGAACTTGGGGAGCGGAAAAAGGGGAACTGGTTTTCATGGTTGGCGGGGAGAAGGAAGTTCTGGAACGCGCGAAGCCGGTACTGGAAATTTTGGGGAAACGCATTTTTCTTCTGGGACCAAACGGCGCGGGTCAAACTGTGAAACTGGCGATGAATTTGATTTTGGCTCTGCAGGTGGAAGCCTTGGCCGAGGCACTCGCGCTCGTTAGCACGGAAGGCCTAGCCGGGGAGCGACTGATAGAAGTGTTGCAATCGAGCATGGCGCGTGCTGCAGTGCTGGATGTGAAGGCCCCGCTAATGTTGAAAAACGAATTTCCGCCGAGTTTTCCGTTGCGGTTGATGCACAAGGACATTCGACTCGCTCTGGAACTTGCAAAGCAGCATGGGTTGACGCTTCCCGCAGCGTCTGCTTCGTATTCAACGTATGACGCGGTGAAGAAAACTTCAAAGGACGACCCGGACTACGCCGCGGTGGCAAGGTTCTGGGAAAAATCCTAGCCCGGTCTTATGTACTTCCTGTGAGCGGAAAAAAGCTGAAAGGAAGATCGCGCCCGGAGCGCAGGCCAGCGGGAGCAGCGAGGATAGCGGGAATTGCGTTCACCACCACGGCGGCTGTGGCGACATCGCCGTGCGTGCCGCCTGGAATGACCAGCGAAATATTTGGTTGGCCCTTTAACTCGATCGTGTCAGAGGGTTGCTTCGCTCCGACATACATTTTGAGCTCCATGAAGATTTTTTCTTTTCCGCCGACTGTTCCGCGAGCGAGCTGATGGACTCCGGCCACCTGACCGCGCAAGACTTGTAGGAATTCGGTTTTCACGTCTTCTTCTGCGATTACCGGATCAATCGTTTCGGAAATGTCATCCAACGCGAAGCCTAGACCGTCAGCAACCATGGCTATAGATTCCGGCAAGCCGTGATGCTTGATCACGCCGGCGGCCACTTGCGCGCGGAATTCGTCAGGAGTCATACCAGCACCAATTTTCCTTTGCAACGGGAGGCGGCGCTTCGATGCGTCCACTACGCGCACAGCACTGCCCCAGTCCACACGCTGCGACACAGCCGAGAGCGTCAGGACAAGCTTGTCCATTACAAATCCTGGATTCACACCGGTACCGAGTAAAGCGACGCCTTCTTCCTTTGCCGCGGCATCAAGCTGCTTCGATAGTTCAGGATGCTTTTTCCAGGGATAGGCGAGCTCTTCGCAGGTGGATACGATGCAGCATCCCGCCGCAAGGCATTCCTTCAATTGATCCATCACGCTTGTGAGATAGGAGGACGTGGAATGGATTACGATATCCACTGATCTCTCCAGCGCGGGCTGCGACTCTGCGGAAATGACCACTCCCCATGGCGCATCCGGCGCGCCGACGACTTCGCCGAGGTCGCGCCCCACTTTGGCCGGGTCTTTATCAATCGCGCCAACGATTTCAATCATTGCCTTCTGCCGCATCAAGCGCGCGATTGACGCACCGATGGGCCCGACGCCAAACTGTACAGCGCGAATCTTCTTCCTCACTTGCTCCTCCGGAGAAATTGAAGAGCCCATACCTTAAAGTTTTCCGCGCATGACTGCAACCGGATTCGCGGGCCTTGTGGCGTGAAGCGGAGAGCCGCATAATGTGCCGACGATCCCGTGACGATATCCCGGTCTGAAACGCAATCCTCCAAAGGAAATTGGCTGCGCAGAATGGTGCAGGCGCTTCTGCAGTATGGCGGAAGCGTGCTCGTTCTTTACCTTCTATTCCGACTTTTGCCCGGACGCCAAGTCTGGCAAGCGTTGAGGCTGTTGCCGGTGCGGTTGTGGTTGTTGGTTCTGCTCGGATATCTCGCGGCGCATTGCATCGGAGCGGCAAAATACCGACTGGTGCTTAATATCGGTGGTGCGAGCATCAATGTGCGGCAGGCAGTGCGATGTTATTTTGCCGGGCTATTTGGTTCGCTGTTTCTGCCTTCACTGATTGGTGGCGACATTCTGCGATTGGCCATGGCTTTGCGCGTGGCGAAGAGCAGGGCTGGAGTTGTGCTGGGAAGTCTTGTGGATCGCATTTCGGATTTTGCCGCGCTGGCGGTGCTCGCCGTGATGGGGGCAGCTTTGGTGCCCGGTTCGCTCGATCCACGGAGCCGAAAAATATTCGAACTGCTGGGCGGAATTGCGATTTTAGCTGTTGCGATTATGGCGGCAGTGATTGCGATGCTGCCCGTGCGCCCATTTTCTTTTCGCATGAAGCGGAGGTTTGTTCGTTTGCGCCGAGCGGTGCACTCGACGATGAAACAGCCGGGCGCAATGCTCAGAGCGTTGAGTATGAGCGTGACGGTTCAGACGATTTTTATTGTCTTGAACGTGGTGCTTGCTGATGCTTGCGGATTGCACCTTCGGTTTCGCCTATGGCTGTTTGCGTGGCCGCTGGCAAAACTCGCGGCAGCGGTCCCGATCACGCAAGCAGGTATCGGAGTGCGCGAAGCTGCGCTGGCAGCGTTGCTGGTTCCGTTCGGTGCTACGGCGGTGCTGGCAGTCGCGTCTGGACTAGCTTGGGATGCGGTTTCGATTAGTGGTGCGCTTGCCGGAGGGATTTTCGCGTTACTTGCAGGGCGTTTTTGGCCGGATACTCGAAGTGAAAGCAGGGACTGGGCGTAGACGCACGGGATGGCGCGAGAAAAATTCTTTGCGCGTCTTCAGATACGAGATCGAGTAGAACGGACGAATTCGCGAAGGGCACTTACGTTTGGTCCGTAAGAACCCACGCGGCCAGCATCCACGGGTAGGCCGAGATACTCCGCCTTTTCTATGCTGAGGCCGGCGTCGTCAAGTTCAGCGAGGCTGTAACCTTCCGTAGGCACCAAGCGGTTGCGGCGCGACAAATCCACTGGGCGCGGAGGCCGGCGCGCACTCCATGGCTTTCTTACGATGTTGAAAAAATCGTCCCAGTCACGCTTATTCCACATAACTCCTCCCGTTGTTCGGGGTACAACCTTTGATGCTTTGCAGTCGCTTCCGGTCGCTTATTGTTTTTTGCGCCGGTCTCGCAGCCGTTGGACTGGAGTGCAGCAGATAATAACCCCCCCTGTAGTGGAAAGTCGCGAATGAAACCGGGCTGTATCCTTTGAGTTATCGCATTATTGGAACGGGGTGTCATCGCGTGCTGTGTGTATCACAAGGGCTTCGACTTGTACATTTTTGCTTCTGCTAATCGTCGAACAATCCAATGGGTCACGAAGACTTGGGTGATTGACGGCGACGGACAACGCCGACACGCCGGCTCGAGTGGGTTATACTTTTAAGACGTTAAGGGTTCGTGCCAGTTAAATGAAAATCCTATGAGCAATCCGGTCATCGTCGTGCACTACCACGAGGTGTGGCTGAAAGGCCGCAACCGGCGATTTTTTCTAGGCAAACTTTCCAACGCTCTGCGTCAGGCGCTGCAGGGGATTCCTGTGGTTCGAATCGAAAAACCGGGGGACCGATTCGTGGCCACTCTGGGCGACGGCGCTTCACAGCAAGAAGCGATAGCGCGCATGGAGCGAGTTTTTGGAATTGCGTTTTACGCGATGGCGCGCACAGTGGAACGCAGCCGGGAAGCGATTTGCCATGCGGCGTGGGAAGAAATCGAGCCTCTTCGTTTTGAGAGTTTTGCGGTGCGCGCGAAACGAAGCGACAAATCTTTCCTGCAATCGAGTATGGAAATTGAGTCCGTAGTCGGAAGATACCTTTTAGAAAAGCTCAAGGCGGCGGGGCGCACCGTAAAAGTTCGATTGAAAGAACCTGAGGTGACTTGCTACGTGGAGATCACTTCGGGACCCGCGTTGGTGTATGCGAGAAAGATTCCTGGCGCGGGTGGATTACCTGCGAATACCGCCGGGCGGATGATGTGCCTGCTATCGGGCGGGTACGATTCGGCGGTTGCTGCGTACCATATGATGAAGCGCGGTGCACATCTAAGCTTTGCACATTTTTATGGCTCGGGCGCTAAGCCGGGGGAATCTTCCTTGCATGTGGCGAGTGCGCTGGCGCGACAGCTTGTCCCTTATCAATTTCATGCGAAACTTTACCGCGTTCCTTTTGAGCCGATACAACGGGAAATCGTGCGGTACGCTCCAGAAAATTATCGCGTACTGCTTTATCGAAGAATGATGCTGCGGATTGCGGAAGTACTGGCAAAACGAGACCGCGCGCTCGCGCTTATTACAGGCGATAGCCTGGGGCAAGTGGCGTCACAAACTCTGCGCAATCTGGTGGCGGTGGATGGCGCGGCGCGCATGGTCGTTTTCCGGCCATTGATCGGCACCGACAAAATGGAAATACTGGCGACGGCGCAAAAAATCGGGACGTATGACATTTCTTCGGAACCATTTCATGATTGCTGTCCTATTTTTCTGCCGCGGATGCCTGCTCTGTATGCTTCTGGGGAAGAGCTCGACGAAGCGGAGGCTAAGCTGGACGTGCCGGCGCTAGTTACACAGGGATTGCGCAGCACGACCCTAGAGCAATTTCATTACGAAGGGGCGAAGATCCAGAGCGAAGTTTTTCCCGCGTTGCAATATCGCGCATCGCGTAGCACTGCCACGGCCTAGCCGGAGCGGGCTGAAAATAGGAAGGGCGCTGAATCGTTCAGCGCCCCAATGCATTTTCTCCAAAATCTAAGCGAAGATTCAGCTAACGATCACGTCCGCCGCCGTAGCCTCCCCGGTCACCGCGATCACCTCCGCGGCTACCACCGCCGCCGCGCCCACCACCCCCGCCCCCATATCCTCCGCGGCCACCACCGCCTCCTCCGCCATGCCCGCCGCCGTGTCCACCGCGCCCACCTCCGCCGCCAGAGCCGCTGCCTTCACGTTGCGGACGAGCTTCGTTGACTACCAGCGCGCGACCTAGAAAATCTTTGCCATTGAGGGCAGCGATTGCTTTCTCGGCTTCCGCATCGTTGCCAATTTCCGCAAAGCCGAATCCCCGAGGCTGACCCGTGAAACGATCCCGCAACAGAGTGAGTGAATCAGGTTGAACGCCAATTTCGGAGAATAGCGCCGCCACCTGTTCTTCCGTAGCTTTGAATGACAGATTGCCGACATACAATTTCTTCACGGTCGTCTCCTTCTTGCCTGGCGATTACCAGGTTCCAAATGCGAAGCTGAAGAGACAGGATCCCGGCTCGGACGGCCAGCTATGGTTCAGCCACTCCCAGCTGAAGCGAGCGCTCCAGCAGCTCACGAGCATCTTGCGGCAAGTGACCCCGGCAGTCAACAACCGGCTACGCGGCGAAGGCTGCTTTGAGCGCAGAGCGCTGAGTGCGGTAGAAAGTGGTAGGATTCGGCAGAAATTCGAAGAAGACGTGCAAGCGGAGACAACATGCGCGGAACGATGATGGATTTTCCGCTTACCATTCAACCGATTCTGGAACGTGCTGGGAAATTGTTTCCGACCGTAGAAATTGTGTCGCGGCTACCGGATCGCTCCTTGAAGCGCACGAAGTATGGCGAGGTCTACCGGCGTGCGCGGAGATTGGCACGCGGACTTGAGCTGGCCGGAATGGCGCCGGGCGATCGCGTAGCCACATTGATGTGGAACCATTCGACACATCTGGAGGCTTACCTAGGCGTGCCGGTGGCCGGCGGAGTTTTGCACACTCTGAATCTGCGGCTGCATCCTGACGAGCTGGTTTACATTGTGAATCACGCGCGCGATCGTTATTTGATCATTGACGACATTCTGCTGCCTGTTTACGAATCCATTCGCACCAAAGTGCATTTCGAACGGGTGTTTGTGGTGCCGTTTAGCGGCGAGAAGGTTGCGCGTTCGCACGAAAGTTATGAAGATTTTCTTTCGGCTGCGGATGATGATTTTGTCTATCCGCACATGTTGGAAAATGATGCAGCGATTATGAGTTTTACCTCTGGAACGACGGGGAAACCGAAAGGCGTGGTGTACTCCCATCGAGCTTTGGTCTTGCACAGCCTGGCTCAGGGGCTTACTGACAGCTTTAATATCGGACATCATGATGTTCTTTTGCCGGCGTCTTCGATGTTTCATGCGAATGGCTGGGGAGTACCGTTCACGGCAACTTTGGTGGGCGCAAAATTGGTTTTGCCCGGTCCGTGTGTGGACCCGGCGAGTCTGCTAGACCTAATAGAAAGAGAAAAAGTGACGCTCGCGTTTGCGGTGCCAACCGTTTGGCTCGGAGTGTTGGGTGCGCTTGAGAAAGAGCCGGGACGCTGGAAAATCTCGAGGTCGGTGAGAATTATTTGCGGAGGAGCTGCGGTTCCCGAGTCACTTCTGCGCGGGCTCGATCGTTTCGACTTTCATATAACCCATCTTTGGGGCATGACGGAAACTACCCCGCTGGGGACGACAGCTCCGATCAAGTCCTCGCTGATGAATCGTTCGGACGACGAGAAATATAGAATTCGCGCGAAGCAGGGAATTCCCGCGCCCTTCGTGGAATTGCGCGTGATGGGCGCAAAGGGTGAAGCAGCGTGGGACGGTGTAACGCCGGGAGAGCTGGAAGTTCGCGGGCCGTGGGTCGCGGCAAGCTATTTCGAGTCGCCGGAAACGGCCGATCGTTGGACGCGCGATGGATGGTTTCGCACGGGGGATGTAGCGACCATGGATGAAGAGGGCTACGTTCAAATTCTTGACCGCAGCAAGGACCTGGTGAAATCGGGTGGCGAATGGATTAGTTCCGTGGATTTAGAAAATACGCTGATGGGCCATCCCAGCGTGCGGGAAGCCGCGGTGATTGGCGTCCCGCATCCAAAGTGGCAAGAGAGGCCGTTAGCTGTGATCGTGTTGAAAGAAGGTGTATCGGTGCAACCGGAAGAATTGCGCGAGTTTCTGGCGCAAAAATTTGCCAAGTGGCAGTTACCGGATGCGTTTGTGTTTGCCACGGAAATTCCGCGAACGTCGGTTGGGAAATTCCTTAAGACGAAATTGCGCGAGCAGTACGCGAATTGGAACTGGGATTCATAAATCATACCTGCGGCACCTATTTCAACTGAAGTCTCAGGTGCGGTAGCTTGCGTTGATACGCACGTATTGTGTGGTGAAATCGCAAGTCCAGACGCGGGCGACACCAGGTCCAGCATGCAGATCCACGACGACAGGCACATATTTCGCTAGCATTTTGCGGTGCGCTACGCGCTCACTGAAAGCATGCTCGCGGCCTCCTTGACAAACGCGGATACCTGCTAGTTCTATATCAACTTTGCCCGCATCGAATCGAACTCGTGCGCGGCCTGCGGCGGCTAGAATGCGGCCCCAATTGGGGTCAGCGCCGGCGAAGGCGGTTTTTACCAGAGGCGAATTCGCAATGGTTCGGGCGATTTTATCTGCGGCAGCAATCGAGGGTGCTCTGCGAACTTGGATTTCGATCACGCGTTGAGCGCCTTCGCCGTCTGAAATGATGGCGAGCGCGAGAGATTTGCAGACGTCTTCGAGAGCTACCAGAAACCTCCGGTAATCACCATTCTCACTTGTAATCTTTGTGGCGCCGCTTTCACCGTTGGCTAGCAGGATAACAGTATCGTTCGTGGAAGTATCTCCATCCACGGTGATCGCGTTAAATGTGCGCGCCACTGCTGAGCTGAGCGCTCTTGAAAGCAGCGACGACGAAACGTCAGCGTCCGTGGCGAGAAATCCAAGCATGGTGGCCATGTTTGGAGCGATCATCCCAGAGCCTTTGGCGCATCCTAGGAGGCGAATCTGTTTTCCGCCGATGCGGAATTGCGCGGCCGCCCATTTCGGGCGGGTGTCTGTGGTCATAATTGCGCGCTTGAATTGATAGAAGGCGGCTGGCTCCGAACTGCGGGACCGCACGAAAGTTGGCGCCGCGCTAAGAATTTTCTCTAGGCGTAACGGAACGCCGATGACGCCTGTGGAACACACCAAAACCTGATACGGTTCGCAGCCGAGCAAGCGCGAAAGTGTTGCCGCTGTTTTGCGAGAGGCAGCGAGTCCGGGCGGGCCAGTGCAGCAATTCGCATTGCCGGAATTGACGACTACTCCCCGAATCTTATGGCGAGATTTTTTTAAGTGTTCGCGTGAGAGACGGACCGGGGCGGCTTGTACATGATTCGTAGTGAAAACAGCTGCAGCCGTGGCTGTGGTGTCGCTAGTTAGTAGAGCGAGATCAAGGCCTTTCTTCTTAAGCCCGCAAGCGGTGGCGGCAAAAGTGAATCCATGCGGTATATCCGTCGTCAAAGGCTGTGACTTCATGCTGTGGACGTGGGGCTTGCAGGCTCGCCGAGAACCGAAAGCAGGATCCGTTCAGGCAACAGTGTGGCAGTCACGGCAACAAGTTTGCACGATTTGCGTTTGGCACAAGAGCAGCAATCGCGCTCAATCTTTTCCGTCAATAGATTTCTGGAAGAAGCGATAAATCCCTGTCGCTCAAAAAATTCCGGAGCGTGTGTGACTGCGAAAACGCGCGCGATATTCCTCTTGCAGGCTTCCTGCAAAGCAAAAGAAAGTAACTTTGCACCGACTCCGCATCCGCGAATCTCGGGGTCCACCGCAACCGAACGAATTTCTGCGAGGTCAGCATTATATTTTTCAAGCGACAAACAGCCGACGATGCGATTGGAATTCAACTGCACGAGGAAGTGACCGATGTTACGGCGTATTTCGTCCTCACTGCGAGACAGCAGCAAGCCCCGTTTGGCGTAATGCGCGATCAACCCATAAATGGCCGGAGCATCAGATATTTTTGCGTGTCGCGCTCTCATAAATCGCTCTCTAACTCGGCGAGGCGACGCTTGAATTCCTGCAGCGCTGATTGAACCGCGCCGGGAGCTGTTCCGCCTGGCAACGAACGACGAGCCAGGGCCGACTCCAAGGTCAATGCGGTAGCGAGATTTCTGTCGAACACCGGCGAGAATTCCTTCAAGCGTTGAATGGACATTTCGCGGATTGATCTTCCTTCCTGCTCGGCGGCGCGCAAAACTTTACCAACGATTTCGTGGGCTTCACGGAAGGGAACTCCAAAGGTGACCAGGTAGTCCGCGAGTTCGGTAGCGACTAGGGCTGGGTCCTGTGCGGCCGCTCGCAAACGGTCTTCGTGGAATCGCGTGGCCGCTAGCGCGGCGGCGGCAATATGAACCATGGCGAGGGCTTGGTCGTGCGCCTGAAAAAGATTCTCTTTGTCTTCCTGTAAGTCGCGCTGATAGCTGGAGGGCAAACCTTTCATGGTGACCAATAGGGCCATTAGGCTGCCATAAATGCGGCCGGTCTTGCCGCGGATCAACTCCCAGGCGTCGGGGTTTTTCTTTTGCGGCATCAGGCTGCTGCCGGTAGAGAATTCGTCCGGTAGGTCGACAAATCCAAATTCGGGGGATGCGAACAGCACAAAATCTTCCGCGATTCGCGAGAGATGCATCGCCAAAGTGGAAAGCGCGAAAAGATATTCGAGGGCGAAGTCGCGATCACTGACTGCGTCCAGGCTATTCGCGGAGATGTTGGAAAAGCCGAGATCGTTCGCCAGCGCCTTGCGATCCAGAGGAAAAGCACAGCCAGAAAGAGCACCGGAACCGAGCGGACAAACATCGGCGCGAACGGCAGCAGCGGCCACGCGTTCGGCGTCGCGATGAAACGCTTCACCATGCGCGAGGAGCCAATGCGAAAGGAGCAGCGGTTGAGCATGTTGCATATGAGTAGTACCCGGCATGGGCACTTTAAAGTTGAGCTCGGCTTGCTCTGCGATGGCGTGTTCCAGCGACGCGATGGCACTACGGACTTCGCGCGCAGCGTCCTTTACATACATGCGAAATTCGGTGGCAACCATGTCGTTGCGGCTGCGTCCGGTATGAAGCTTCGCACCAAGGGTGCCAAGTTTTTCAATTAGGGCGGTTTCGACGAAATGATGAACGTCTTCCGCTCTTGAGGTGTCGAGCCAGCTGGGGTCAGATTTTGAACGTGCCTCGAGAGCGTCAAGCGCGGTGACGATCTTTTCGCCCTCTTCGCTCGTGAGAATTCCAGCTCGTGCGATAGCTCGCGCCCATGCACGGTCGAGCGCAAATTCCTGAGGCAGCAGCCGACGGTCGGATTTCCAGGACCGCTCAAATTCATAGAAGGAGGCGTCCGGGTCGCGATCAAAGCGAGCGCCCCACATTTTCCGCTGGCTGGCGGCATCACTCATTGAGCTTTGGCCTCCTGACGTGCGGCTTGGGCCTTGGTTTGTGTCTCTTCCTGCGGAACGGTGATGGGCAGGGCGAACAAGTTGATAAATCCTTCGGCGTCTTTTGGGTTATAGCCAGTCATAGTGAAACTGGCGAGATTTGTGCGATAGAGCGAATACGGCGATTGGCGAGACGCCACCGACACATTGCCTCTGCAAAGTGTGAGCGAAATCGAGCCGCTAACACGCCGCTGTGAACTGGCGAAAAATGCGTCGAGCGCTTCGCGCAGCGGGGTGAACCACATACCGTAATAAACCATCTCTGCATAGCGCAGGGAAAGAATCTGCTGGTAATGCGCTGTTTCGCGGTCGAGCGCAAGAGATTCCAACTCACGGTGCGCAGTAACGAGCAATGTGCCACCAGGCGTTTCGTAGGCGCCGCGTGATTTGATACCGACCAAGCGGTTTTCAACTATGTCCATGCGCCCCACACCATTGGCCGCGGCGATTTCGTTTAACAGCGTGAGGAGAGCGATAGCAGCAAGCTTTTTGCCATTCACTGATACGGGAGTTCCGGCCTCGAATCCAATTTCCACCGTGGTTGGTTTCTCGGGCGCTGCTGCGTGCGACACCACCCATTGCCACATATTTTCGTCCGGTGCGTTGGCAGGATCTTCCAAGACGCCGCCTTCATGGCTCAAATGCCAAATGTTGCGGTCTCGGCTGTAAATGTTTTTGGTCGTTTGCTCGACCGGCACATTATGCGCGCGAGCGTAGGCAATGGCTTCTTCGCGCGACGCTATCTTCCATTCGCGCCACGGTGCGATGATTTGCAGCTCGGGAGCGAGCGCTTTGGCGGCGAGCTCGAAGCGAACCTGATCGTTGCCTTTGCCGGTGCAACCGTGGGCAAGGGCATCCGCACCCACTTTTTTTGCAATTTCAACCTGGCGCTTTGCCAGCAAAGGGCGCGCAAAGGAGGTGCCGAGCAGATATTTATGTTCGTAAACAGCGCCAGCGCGTAACGTGGGCCAAATGTAACCGGTGATGAATTCGTCGCGCAGGTCTTCAACAAATGCGGTGCTCGCGCCGGTGGCAAGAGCTTTTTTGCGGGCTGCTTCCAGATCCTCCTGCTGGCCGAGGTCGCCAATCATCGCAATTACTTCGCAGCAATAATTTTCTTTCAGCCATGGAATGATGATGGAAGTATCCAGGCCTCCTGAATACGCCAGCACAATTTTCTTCGGCAATTCGTTCTCCTTGTTAATTAGTTCAATAGCGTAAGCAGAATCGCTTTCTGCATATGCAGGCGATTTTCCGCTTGGTCAAAAACGATGGAACGCGGAGAGTCGATAACCTCCGCAGTGACTTCGCAA
The DNA here is from genome assembly GCA_963714785.1 of uncultured Acidobacteriota bacterium. Lineage (GTDB taxonomy): Bacteria > Acidobacteriota > Terriglobia > Acidiferrales > UBA7541 > Palsa-295. Next base: position 131,355 of record CAVQQE010000005.1, on the reverse strand, counting down.
CCGCGATGCGCGGGCAGGCAATGCATGAAGACGGCGTCGGATGCTGCATGCGCGAACAGAGCGTCATTCACTTGATAACCCCAAAAGGCTGCTTCACGCTCCGCGGATTCATCCTCTTGGCCCATGCTGGTCCAGACGTCTGTGTAGATGGCCTGCGCGTCGGCGACCGCTTCTTCGGGCGCATTGCAGAGTTCAATTTTTCCTCGGGTTTCGCGTGCAGTTCGTTTGGCTTCCGATACTACAGCGAGCTCAGGGTCGTACCCTGCAGGCGTCGCGATGCGGAGATGCGCTCCGGCTCGTGCGGCGATGCTTATTAGGGAATGGCAGACATTATTGCCGTCACCGACATAAGCAAGCTTCAGTCCTCGAAGTCCACCGAAGCGTTCTTGCAGAGTGAAAAAATCGGAGAGCCCTTGGCAAGGATGGTAACGGTCGGAAAGCGCGTTGATCACCGGAATGGACGCATTTTCAGCAAGAGCATCAATCGATTCCTGCGTGAAGGTTCGCGCGACGATTCCCTGGACCCAGCGTTCAAGATTCTTCGCCACATCGGGAATAGATTCGCGCTGACCGAGTCTTGTTTCCGTGTGGTCGAGAAAAACCGAAGAACCACCGAGGCTTGAGATTCCGACTTCGAATGTAACTCGTGTGCGCAGTGAGGGCTTTTCGAAAATTAACGCCAGGAAGCGGCCGGCGAGCGCACCGCGATACCGGTCGGGATGAGCTTTCACGTCCGCGGCGAGGTGAAGGAGCTCGCGTACTTGAGTGGGATTCCATTCCATCCCGGTTAAGAGATCGTTGGAGAATGTTAGAGGAGCCACTGCAGCGTTCATAGTTGCCTCGAAGCAGCCGCAAGACCTGACTGCGGTTGAATTGAAATGTCTAACTTGGGTGCTTTGGTGGATTGGCGAGCCAGCATTTTCTTTGAGACGGCCAATAGAACGGCCTCAAATTTCTTCAGGAATTCTGCGATGTCCCGTTTGCTGATGATGAAGGGCGGAAGGAGGCGCAGGATGTGGTCGTGCGTGCAGTTGATAATAAGGCCACGGCCTAGCGCTTTCTGAATGATGGGAGCGCCGTCGCAAGTCAGATCGATGCCTACGATCAAGCCTTCGCCGCGCACTTCACGGATGAAATCAAAACGGGCGGCTAGTTTTTCTAGGCCAGCGCGCAATTCAGAACCCCGTTCACGCACCTTTGCCAGCAAGTCTTCCTCTTCTACCGTGGTGAGGAATTCTAGCGCGGTGGCGCAGACCAACGGACCACCGCCAAAAGTGGTTCCATGTGTGCCAGGCGCGAAGGCTGAAGCAAATCTCTCATTCGCGATAATTGCGCCGAGAGGAAGTCCAGCCGCAAGGGGCTTGGCGACAACGGCGATGTCCGGCAAGGAATCGAATTTCTGATAGGCGAAATAGCATCCGGTGCGACCCAAACCACACTGTATTTCATCGGCGATCAGTGCGGCGTCGTGCCGGCCAGCCAGCGCACGCGCGCGATTCCAAAACGGTTCACTCACTGCGAAAATTCCGCCTTCTCCTTGCATCGTCTCAAGCACGAAAGCACAGACCGAATTATCGAATTTGGCTTCGAGATCCGCGACATCGTTAAAGCGCACGAATTCGACGCCGGGAACGAGGGGTTCGAATGGTCGGCGATACTTCTGCGGGTAAGTAATCGAAAGAGCGCCAAAGGTTCTGCCATGAAAGGAATTTTCAAGAGCGAGAATCCGCGTTTTTTTCTGGCCAGATACTCCGCCGCCATTTGTTTTGGCGTGCGCATATGCCCGGGCAAGTTTCAGAGCACCATCGATCGCTTCGGTACCACTGTTGGTGAAAAAAACACGATTAAGGCCGGACCAATCAGCAAGCTTCGTCGCGAGTGGGCCCTGATACGCGTTGTGAAAAAGATTGGAAAGATGAATGGCGCGGCCAGCCTCGCGCCGAATCACACGAACGAGGCGCGGATGAGCGTGTCCTAAAGCGTTAACGGCAATTCCCCCCAGGAAATCGAGATACTCTCGTCCCTGCGAATCGTAGAGCCGGCAGCCGCGCCCGTGCGTGAAGATGATGGGCGGACGCTTATATGTGTTCATCAAATGTCGCGCTTCCTGCGCGCGGATGTGGGCCGCGGACACGGATCTTCTCGACGCGATTTTCTTCTTGGCCATTTCTAGCGGGCGGCTCCCTGGGCGATTCGTGGAGTGGCATGAATGGTGGGAAGGACGCGCGTGCCGAGGCGGCGCGTGCCATTCGCTGCGGTGAACAAGGAACGCGGAATTGTTCCGCCGACGATGTGCACCTCGCCAACCCCGCCGGTAAGGGCACGCTTCGCTGCTTCAAGCTTCAAAATCATTCCGCCTGATACTTTATTCCTGCGAATGAGATCTTCTATTTCGCCACTTCGCACCGCGCGAAGGACTTTCTCTCCGTCGAGAACGCCGGCGACATCGGTGAGGAAAATCAAACGGTCGGCCTGGATGAATTCGGCGGCCGCCGCGGCCATATGATCGGCGTTAATGTTATAGAGTTCGCCATCGGAGCCAAGTCCGAGGCAAGAAGCGACCGGGACCATCTTCGCGCGCCAGAGTGAGCGCAGAAAATCAACGTTCACTTCCGTGAGGTAGCCGACGAATCCGAGGCTTCCTTCACATTCGCCGACCTGCATGGGCTCAGCCAGAAAGCACACTCCATCGGAGGCGCTGATGCCGATAGCGGTCTGACCCGCAAGCGAAATAGCACCTGCCAAACGTTTGTTCAGCAGACCTGCGAAGACCATCACGGCGGCGTCGCGCGTTTCGCGGTCAGTGACGCGCAGCCCGTTGACGAAGTGGCTGGAAATTCCCATGCGCTCCAGCGCCCCGGTGAAAATTTTCCCGCCGCCATGAATTACGAGCATTTCATTTCCAGCGCGCGCGAGTTCGCCGATCTGCCGCGCGATTTTTTGCACTGTCTCCGGACTTTCGAGGAGAGCACCTGCAATTTTTACAACCAGTCTCATAGCAACCCCGCAGTTTCTGGATAACCGACCATCTCGTTCATGTTTTGAACCGCTTGGCCGGCCGCGCCTTTACCCAAATTATCGAGGCAAGAAACGATTACAAGGCGCTCGCCGGAGGGATCCAACGCAAATCCGATATCGCAGAAATTCGTGTGTGTTACGTGCCGAAGTTCGGGCAAACGGCCCGTCGGCAAAGCCCGAACCATAGAGCGTTCTGCGTAAAACGAACGATAAAGCGACTGGATTTCGTCTGCGCTGCGCGGTTGTGCTAGCCAGACGTGCAAGGTGGAAAGAATTCCGCGTTCCACTGGTAGTATGTGCGTGGTGAAAATAAAATCGTCGAGAGCGAGGCCAGCATGCTCGGCAATTTCCGGTGTGTGGCGATGAGTGAACAGTCCATAGGCGCGAAAATTTTCATTCAGTTCAACGAATTGAGTTTCGCGCTTGGGTTCCTTGCCCGCGCCACTCGCGCCGGATTTGCAATCGCACACGATGCCGCGGGAGGCGTTGAGCCACCCAGCTTCTACAAGAGGACGCAGACCCAGGATCACAGAGGTGGCATAGCAGCCTGGATTAGCCACCAAGCGGGCTTTCGGCAAAGCGTCGGCATAAAGTTCGGGCAAGCCGTATACCGCCTCGGAAAGTGTTTCCGAATCAGCCGGCGAGAGCTTGTACCAACTAGCAAAAGTCTGCGGATTCCGAAAACGTAAGGCTCCGCTCAAGTCGACGATGCGCAGCTCGGGATTTCCCGCGAGGAGCTCAGGAATTATTTCCAGCGAAGCTTCATGGGGCGTGGACAGGAAAACAAGCTGCGCCCCGCTTTTCGCGATTGCTTCGGCGGAGAGAGGCACGCAAAGGGCTTCGCCCCAGCCGCGAAGCTGAGGGAAAATTTCCGTGAGGCAACGAACGTTCGCATGCTCGCCACGAACGAAAAATACAGGCTTTTCGATCTGAGGATGGCGCAGGAGCAGCCGGGCTAGTTCAAATCCCGCGTATCCGGTCGCGCCCACGACTGCGATTTTTGCTTGGTCGTTCATTGCAGCATTTCCTCGATGCGTTTCTGGACTGCGGCGCATGCCGCGCGGGACGGGGTGACGATCAGAACGGTGTCGTCACCTGCCAGAGTGCCGGCAACTTCTTTCCAGCGCTCAGCGTCGAGAGCTGCGGCGATGGGCTGAGCTCCACCGGGCGGAGTTTTGAGTACGAGCATGTTTTGCGCCGGTCGCACGTCGAGCAAAAATTCCTTTACAGCACGGGCCAGGGCGGCAACTGGAGAAGTTTCTTCGGCTCCAGCGGCAGCGAGCGGACGGTAGCCATTGGCAGTCTTCACCAAGCGGAGCTCGCGAATGTCGCGCGAGAGGGTAGCTTGGGTCACGCGCACGCCCAGGTGCACCAGTTGACGCCGTAGCTCGTCCTGGCTGGCCACCGGTGAGCCTGCGAGTAACTTCAAAATTTGCCCCTGTCGAAACCTTTTATGCGCGCCCATAGCAACCTTATGCGTGATTATTCATCTCACTGCATAATCATACATCATAGAACGCATGTCAACAATGACGCTCAGTAATGTTGGGAGCAGCGTGTCTCTGTAGATACCAACACCTAATGACCGGCTCTGGTTCAAGATATTCGAGGGATGAAACGAAAAAAGCTGAAGGCAATTCTGGTCTGCGCGTTACAATCCCACCGCGAAGTTGGCCAGGTGAGGAGGATCAGCCAGCACGGAATGTTTTAAACTTTTGCTTTTTTCGGGAGGGCTAGATGAAGCGTTTGGGCTCGTTGTTGGCGCTGTATTACTTGTTGGCGGGTTCGTGCGGGGCGCAAACACCTAAGATCACAGCGCCTGCCGAAATTGTAATCCATGCGGGCAAAGTGCTGGATGTTCGTACGGGAAATTATCTCACGGACCAAATCATATGGATCGAGGGCGACCGGATTAAAGCCATCGGAAAAGCCGCGGATATTTCCAGCCAAGTTCCGGCGGGCGCCAAAACGATTGATCTCTCAACCTCGACAATTCTTCCCGGGCTTATCGATTGCCATACGCATCTCACCTACACGCCTTATATGGCGGGTCCAGCAGGCTTGCATATTTCCTACCCACGGCAGGCGCTAATTGGCGCGCACAACGCGCGTGTGACTTTGGAAGCAGGTTTTACGACTGTGCGAAATGTGGGAGCGAATGGATATTCAGATATTGCCCTACGCGATTCTATTAAGGCGGGAGAAGTGATTGGCCCCCGCATTCTTGCCTCCGGTCCAGCGCTTAGCATCACGGGAGGCCATGGTGATGAAAATTTTCTTGCACCGCAATTCAATTTTTCCAGCGACGGGGTGGCGGATGGCGTCGATGGCGTGACCGCCAAAGTGCGAGAGAACATAAAATACGGTGCCGATGTGATCAAATTTATGGCCACTGGCGGGGTGCTGTCCGAGGGCGACAATCCGGCGCTGGCGCAATATAGTCCAGAAGAAATGAAAGCGATTGTAGACACTGCGCACGGACTGGGACGAAAGGTGGCGGCGCATGCGCACGGTGCATTGGGAATCAAGAACGCGGTGCTGGCAGGGGCGGATTCCATAGAGCATGGCAGCTACATGAATGAAGAAGACATTCAGTTGATGAAGCAGCATGGAACGTACCTAGTCCCGACCCTTTATTTGGGCGATTGGCTGATGGAGAACCTTTCGACGATAGGGCTCACGCCAAACATGATTGAAAAAGCAAGGATCGTTTTACCCATCGCGCGTCAGAACATTGCAATAGCTTTTAAGTCCGGCGTGAAAGTAGCTTTCGGTACGGACGCCGCCGTCTATCCCCATGGCTTGAACGCGCGAGAATTTGCGGTCATGGTCAAGCTCGGTCTTTCGCCGCTGCAATCCATTCAAGCTGCGACGGTGAATGCGGCCGACTTACTTGGCTGGACCGATCGTGTCGGCACCCTTGAGGCCGGAAAGTTTGCGGACATCATTGCGGTGGACGGAGATCCTCTCGCGGACGTGCGCGTTTTAGAGAGCGTCCGATTCGTGATGAAGGGCGGCGACGTGATTAAACAATAGTTCTGAATTTCTGTTTGCGAGTCTGGAACAGAAGGCAGAGCTAATACGATAGGCCTAGGTGGGCATAGTACTCACAGAAAATATTCTGCTCTTCAAGTGTTTCATTTCGAGAATTTGGCGGAAAATCTCACGACAAAAATTGCTCTACTTTCGAAACAGATAAAGGAAGGATTTCGTTTAGCTGCAAACAGATGGGTAATAGGAAGAAGAGCTTTTCCTCGTAGGCTTTAAGTTCTCAAATCCTCCCGTTGATTACGTGGCAGTTGCCTTTACAGGTTGCTGGCCGCAAGTATTGAAAACCAGTGCAGCGTGTGTTCAGAAGGCGTCTGATCGAGGAGAAATCTTGAGAGCTCTTAAAAAGGCGTAGTGGGTACTACCATTAGTACTACTCGTTTTTTCCTCAGCACGTGCAGGATGATAATCCACGCCTATAATGATCAGGTTCGGCTCCTTTCTCCCGAGCCAATGGTTCTCGACAAACCACAGCGTACTCGGGTCCAAGGAGCCGACGTTGTTATGGTGCAGCAACGCTAGCTGTCATTCCAAAAGGTGAGAGTCCTTTCGACAGAACAGTCCAGTGGCTGTCGTAGTTATACCCCGCTACGCGCCATTGCTCTACCCGACCAATCAAGTGACGTTATCGATTCGGAGGAGTCGCCCAAGCTGTATTCAGCCCAAGCAGAACCATGACCGCTGCTGATATCCAGTAACCGGCAAAGCCATAATGACCAGCCTTGCTAGTGTTGTGTCCCTTAAGTAACTAATATAATCCTTGCGCGTTGGTCTTCCCCTTAGGCATCTTCTGTGGAGAATGGAGGTGCCTATGAGTTTGGGACGACCCCTGACCCCATTGCAACTGGAGCAGGAACAACGCGAACAACTCGAAGCGATGGCTAGCTCGCGCTCGCTGCCTCATGGCTTGGTGACCCGTGTGCGCATCGTTTTGCTTAGTGCCGACGGCCTGTCCAATAAGGACATCGCGGCCCGGTTGCGATTGAACCAAGTGACGGTCGGTCTCTGGAGACGACGGTTCGTGAAACAGGGACTCACGGGATTGCACGAGGAGCTGCGACCCGGCCGGCCGCGTTCGATTCCCGATGAAAAGGTGGCCACGTTGATCCGCAGAACCCTGCGAACCAAACCGAAAGACGGCACGCATTGGAGTTGCCGTGCGCTGGCGGCAGAAACGCGTCTGTCGAAATCGACCGTTCACCGGATCTGGCGCGCCTTCGGCTTGCAGCCGCACCGAGCACGTCACTTTCAGCTTTCCAACGACCCCTTCTTCGTCGAGAAGGTACGGGACATCGTCGGGTTGTATCTGAACCCACCGGATAAAGCCCTGGTCCTGTGTGTGGATGAGAAGAGCCAGATTCAAGCGCTGGAGCGCAGCCAGCCGATCCTGCCCTTGGGGCTCGGCTACGTCGAAGGGATCACGCACAACTACGTTCGACACGGCACCACCACACTGTTCGCAGCCTTCGACACCGTCACCGGAACAGTCCTGAGTCAGTGCAAACGCCGTCATCGTCACCAGGAGTTCCTCGACTTTCTGCGCCATGTGGACGCCAGTGTCCCGAAAGCTTTCGACGTACATCTGATCGTGGATAACTACGCTACCCACAAGCACCCTCGCGTACAACGCTGGTTGGCAGCACGTCCCCGTTACCACTTACACTTCACACCGACCTACTCGTCCTGGCTCAACCAAGTGGAAATCTGGTTCAACATCATCACGCAGAAAGCCATCCGACGTGGGACCTTCGGCAGCGTCAAAGAACTGGTCGCCAAAATCGAACGCTTCGTTCATCGCTACAATGCCGAGGCTCGCCCCTTCTCCTGGACGGCGACACCCGATTCGATCCTGGAAAAAATCCAGCGACTATGTGAACGTATTTCCGGGACACAACACTAGGTGCAAGTTCCCTATAGAGGCGGATTATGTGTCGATACAGCACTAAGACTTATCGGGAGTTAGGAATCTGCAAGACCGGAACGATTTAATCTATGGACGGAGCGTCCAGACAGCTATTGCACCCGCCAGTAGAAAGCAACCATGCACCCACCGGGGATAGCTCCGCTCTTGCGCGTGGATAGAGTTACGTGGGAAAAAGAGTCTCCACGCCCCAGATACAACAAGTGCCCCGAATAGCGTCCAAAAGTACTGGCCCCGCCACCATAGACACGGAACAGAAATCAACAGAAGGACTACCCCGACGAAACGCACTAGGGCCGGCTGGCTCATCCAGCGCGCTGTCTGGGATTCCAAAAAAATGTGACACAGTCCAGATAGCAGCAACAAAGCGGTAATAATCCCTACATAGAACGACTCCGTCATAACCAGATACTACAGCTTGAATTTCTTCTGCCCAATGGTTTATGGCAAGCCAGCATGTCGTGCGTGAAACGAAGTTCGGAATATCGGGAACGGATTTTCGGGCGTTCGGATCATTAACGAGCTCCTAGTGCAGATATTTCCACTTCTCCGGCTTATCGGGAGTTAGGCATCCGCTTCGGAATCGTTGGTGGTCCGGAAGTTGAATCGTTTGGTGCGTATCATCGTTAATCGGTGCAGATTTTGAGTAACAGGTTTATTGCTACTGCATGTCGCATCAGGGCTAGAATCGGCCAACACGGACTCGGGAGGACTCCTCTAAAGATGGCCAGTTTTCCTAGTTTAGGGTCATTTTGGCGGGACGTCTGCTTCGGCGCGCGTTTGCTGCGAAGGAATCCTGGTTTTGCGGCGGTGGTTGTTCTCACACTCGCATTGGGGATCGGAGCAAACACCGCAATTTTCAGCGTCGTCAGCACCGTTCTGTTAAAGCCACTCCCTTTCGACGATCCGGCTCGGCTTGTCGTCATTTGGGAAACCGATTTGAAGAATCGCGCAACAACTTCTCCTATTTCTGCCGCGGACTACATTGATTGGAAGGATCAGACCCGAGTGTTTGAGCGGATCGCGGCCTGGCGAATTTTGTATCTAAATCTGTCGGGAAGGGATCAGCCGGAACGCGTTCAGGGACTCACAGTTTCTGCCTCGTTCCTACCTTTGCTGGGCGCGCGCGTTCGACTTGGACGCACATTCCTCCCCGAAGAGGAGCAGATCGGGCACGACAAGGTTGCGGTTCTAAGCGACGCCCTTTGGCGGCGCAGATTCAATGAAGATCCGAGCATCATCGGTCAGCGAATTGATATTGACGGCGAACCTTACACCGTGGTTGGAATTCTCGCACCCACATTCCAGATTTTTCGCGTGCTGAACCGTCCGCTTGACATCTACGTCCCTCTCACGTTCGATCCCCGCACGGTGAACCGGCAGGACCACGACACGTTCGTGTATGCACGGCTCAAGACTGGCGTCACATTAGACCAAGCGCAGTCTGAAATGGATCTGCTCTACGGCAGGCTCGCGCAGGCATATTGGCAGAGCAACTCGTCACGCGGGGCACGCGTAATTCTGCTGAGCCAAAGCTTCGCTGGCGACATTCGTCCCACGCTGCTTCTTTTGCTGGGGGCCGCGGGATTTGTTTTGCTAATCGCTTGCTCCAACGTGGGGAACATGTCGCTGGCGCGTGCCGTTGCCCGGCAGAGAGAGATGGCGGTCCGGGCGGCGCTCGGTGCCAGCCCTTCCAGGCTGCTAACGCAAGTTCTCACCGAAAATCTTCTCCTCGCTCTGCTCGGCGGAGCCGCTGGAACTCTCTTGGCCTTCTGGAGCGTGGGCATCCTTAACAATCTGGTCTCCTATCAAGCTGTGAGACGGATGCAGGACTTCGGGCTCGACGCCAGGGTGCTCGGCTTCGCGCTCGTCATCTCGCTTCTGTGCGGAATACTTTCTGGCATTGCTCCGGCTCTGCAGTTCGCCCGGCGTAAGGATCTATCGAAACAAATAGGAACCGGTCCAACCGGTTTTCTGCGTACCTCTCGGATGGCTAACGTTCTCGTGATTTCTGAAGTGGCCCTGGCGGCCACTTTGCTGTGCTGCGCAGTTTTGTTGATGCGAAGTTCATTGCTCTTGCACGGAATGCCGCGCGGCTTAAATCCGCACAACGTCCTCACCACACAGATTTGGCTCCCTCGGGCTAAATATCCCGACGGACGCCGGGTCGCCGGCTTCTATCATGAAGTACTTCGGAGAATCAACACATTACCGGGGGTCGAATCGGCCAGTGCGATCAACTTTCCTCCACTCGCGATACAATACACCACGGTCAGCTTTACCATCGAGGATCATATTCCGGATGAAGTGCTCAATTCGCGATGCTCGGTGATTGGCGCGGACTACTTCGGGACGATGAATATCCCGCTGCTGTCTGGCCGGCCGTTCGACGATCGTGATGCGGATGAAGCTCATGGCGTGGCCATCGTCAGTGCGTCCATGGCACGCCGCTTCTGGGGAAATTCGGATCCAATCGGCCACCAGATTCGGCCACAGTTCACGCAGCAAAGATATTTCTGGATTCCAGAATCCAGAAACTCACCACTGACGATTGTTGGAGTAGTCGGAGATGTCCGCAATGACGGCTTGGCCGACAACAATCTTCCCCAACTCTATCTGCCGTATCTTCAGAATCCATCGTCCATCATGAATTTGGTTGTGCGCACGTCGTCCGACCCGTTTCTTCTGGCAAATGCTGTCCGCAACCAAGTTTGGGCGGTGGACAAGGACCAGGCATTGTTTGACACGAAAACGATCGATGACGTTCTCGCGGACTCGTTCGCTCGACAACATGTGCTTGCGTCGCTTCTGGGAGCGTTCGCAAGTGTTGCACTTCTCCTGGCCGCAGTGGGGATTTATGGATTGATTTCCTATTCCGTTAGCCGGCGAACGCGCGATATCGGTATTCGCATGGCGCTGGGCGCGCAATCCGGAGAGGTACTGAGAGTGGTCCTGCGGCAGGGTATGGGTCTCACTTTGGCCGGTCTCTTCATTGGGATGCTTGCGGCGCCCGGATTGTTGGGCAACTTCCTTTTCGGCGTGAAGCCAACCGATCCAATCACTTTTGCTGGCGTCGCTATTCTGTTGGCATGTGTGGCCCTGCTTGCGTGCTACATCCCGGCGCGACGAGCGATGCATGTTGATCCAATGATCGCGCTACGATACGAATAATCCCTGGCGGAAGTCACCGAAAATCCTCAGTCAGAATAAGCGCGCACTAAAGAAGTAGGATTTTGTACATTCCTGGCGTAGTGATTGCATAACAATGCCGGCCCCTCGGCCCGAGTAGACTGTCACTTAGGGCCTCCGGCCCGCGAAACCTCATGAAAATCGCTCAGCGTCAGGCCAGGCAGAGCTGATGAATTTAATTCCTTTGATTTCAGCACGCCTTGATTTGCCACTCAGGGCCTTTCAACCCTGTGGTTGTTCGACGACCAAGCCTCGGGAGAAAGGAGCCGGCCACGCTGATTGGTTTTGGACTTCTCGCAGTCTGTAAGATATTCTCCCGCCAAGGAGGGCATCCCTCATGAAGCTCAGCTATGTAATCAAGTTTGTCGCTGATATGAACCGCGCGGTGAAATATTATCGCGACGTGCTTGGTTTACAGTTGAAGTTCGAGTCTCCGAGCTGGAGCGAATTTGTCACAGGCGAAACTAGGCTTGCGTTGCATCCAGCGTCAGCAAAGAACCCCGCGGGAGCAGTTGAATTGGGCTTCACCGTTCCCGACATTCAAAAATTCCACCAAGATATGGTCGCAAAGGGAGTCCAGTTCAGTATGCCACCGACAAAACAAGATTTCGGCGGTTTACTCGCCCAATTCGTGGACTCAGAAGGCGGACATTGCAGCGTCGGCACTCAGTAGTCTTGCCGGAAAAGGAATAGTTTTGAATCGGCCTGTTACTTGCGAGGGCGTCGAATGCACCGAACGCGCACACAGACTTCTTCGAGAGATTTCTCTTCTTCGTTTCAATCCAGCCCTCAATCGCTCGATGAGTCGTTGTCGCGTTGAATGCCTTTGCGCCGCTTACCGAGGGATTAAACAGAAGTTTGTAAGGCGGTTTTTTTAGGTCAGCGAAAAACCTACCAGTTCCGGTTTTGACTTGGACCGCCAGATTTGGATCGCCTGCCGCGCAAGCCAACGCGGCTGTCACTTCCATCAGCTCGCAGCTGGTTGCCCACGTGCTTCCGAAAGTCTTCGTGGGCATTCGGAACTTCGGCTTCCTCGCCAACCGGCGACGCGCCACGCTCCTGCCCGTTTGCTTCCACTTGCTCGGTGCCACGCCACCAGCCAAGCAAGAGACCTCCACCGCCCGTCCCAGCGATCTTTGGACTTGCCCTCAGTGCGGTGGTCCGATGCTGGTCATCGAAAGGCTTACGGCTACTGAGCTCCAACTCCGTTCTCCACGGCCTGCCGCTGCCGCATGAGAAGACTCTCCCCATCACGAAATCTTTGCGTGTCTCGGCTCGCTACCTCTTTTTGTGTCTTCCTATCTAAGGAATCCTTTTTCCCCACTCCCCAAGATCATCCTTCCGCGACACATCGGAGTTCCCAGCAACTCTTCTTCTCTCCCAGTAGGGTGCTGTCCTTTCCCGCATCTCTCCCGGGACCCGCCAAACCTACTCTTCCCTTCATTGAATTTGCGTAGCACCCGCGTCCGCCGCAAACCGAGCAGCTTCCTTCAAGTCGCTGTATCGAACGCGCGCAACCACACCGTGCTCGTGTGCGCATCTTGCCCACTCGCGCATCCGATACAGCACTAAGACTTACCGGGAGTTAGCCGCGTGGTTCAACAATAAGCTCTAAGTAACCGATAAAATCCGGGAGATATCTCGCGTGGCAGCTCGAGTCGAGATGCCAAGGCAGGCCACTTCCACAGCGCATTACCGGGCACTGGACCGAGACCGCTGGTGCAACGAGTACATCGCCGGAGATGAACGGTACGCGCTCTACTCCTCGCGCAGCGCCTTGAGCGGATCGATCTGAGCCGACCTGCGCGCCGGTATGTAACAGGCCAGCATCGCCACCGCTGCCAACAGCAATGGTGCGCCGACGAGCAAGCGCGGATCGTTCGTGCCAATTCTAAACCCTTCCACAAAAATGCTCGTCAGCGACGAAAGTATTTTCACCAGCGCTATGGCGCCCAAGAATCCCAGAACCGTTCCCACGGCCACCAGCGCCGTGCCTTCGCGTAGCACCAGCCGCAGCACTTGCGACCTGCTTGCACCCAATGCCATGCGAATTGCAATCTCCTTGCGCCTTTGCGCCACCGAATAAGCCGTGATCCCCGCCAGTCCGATTGCAGCCAACACCAGCCCGAACACTCCAATCCCGCCGTATGTTTGAACCGAGAACTGCGTGGAAGCCCGGCTGCGCTCCAGATATTCGCTCAGCGTTTGCACGTTGAAGATATTCAGATTGGGGTCGGTGAATGCAATCTCGTTCCGAATGCCGCTCAGCGCGTCGGGTCCCGCGTCCGACCGCACCATAATAGTGATCCCGCCGGCGGGCGGCCGCGCAAAATCGCGTGGCGTCAGGGGCAAATAAACCACCGATTGGCTGATCCCGATTCCAGTCTTCAGGTCGCGAACCACGCCCACTACCTCATAGGACTGCTTCTCGTCTCTGACGCGCTTTCCGATCGCATTCTCATTTCCGAAAAGTCTGTGTTCCGCGGATTCGTTCAGCACTGCGGGCAAAGAAAAATCCTTGGACCCGTCCGACTGGCTCCGTTGATCACGTTCCTCGAATTCTCGCCCGGCCAGCATCGGCTCGCTGAGCGTGGCAAAATAGCCCGCGCCCACGGTTTCTTCGATCACGTACTGTTGCAGCGGCGACGTTTTCCCCGAGTCTTCCACGATGAGCGGGCTGCCTTCATCATCATCTTTGGCCGAGAAGGGCTCATCCGTGGCCAATGCTATGCTGCGCACCGGGCCGGAAGCCTTCAAGCGTTCGGTAAGTTTCTCGAACAGAGCTTGCGATTTTCCGGGAGCGTAGCCGTCGCGCACCGGATCGATGGACAAGAGATACATCGTGCCCGGATCGAATGTGGTTTGAATGCTGCTCGTCTTGCTGATGCCTATCACCAGAAACCCTGTTATCAGCAGGAGCATGAGCGACGCAGCAACCTGCGCCACCATCAATAGGTTGCGAAGGCCAAAACGGCGGTAACCCGGCAAACGCAGCGCCGAACCTTCTTTCAGTGCCGGAGTCAGATCCGCTTTCGTCGCTAGCACTGCAGGCGCCAGGCTGAATCCGATGCCGCACACCAGAGCTAGCCCGAACGCAAAAACGCTCGCGCGCCAGTCCAGGCTGAAATCGGATTCGAACGGCACCGTCATCGGGGGAGTGAAGTGAGAGTTCAACATCGAGAGGCCATACGCTAACGCAAATCCCGCCACGCCGCCCAGCAGCGAAAGCAAAATACCTTCCGACATCATCTGCCGTATCAAACGAAAACGACTCGCTCCGATCGCCAGCCGAATAGCCAACTCTTTTCGGCGATTCGCGCCGCGCGCGATCAGCATGTTCGCCAGATTCATGCACGCAAGCGCAATCACCAGGCCCATCAGCGCTATGAAAAAACCAACCAACACCGGCTTCAATTTCCGGGGCATCGGTATGTTGGTGCCTGCTGGAAGTAACGTTACGCGTCGGCCTTTGTCCGTGCGCACTAGCGAGGAAGGATCCTGCTCGTCGAGATTACGTGTGATCGCGTCGAGACCCGCTTCCGCGGATTCAATCGTGACCCCGGGTGCCAAGCACATGATTGCCAGGAACTCTTTGGCATTGCGTTGGTGCAAAATGTCGTTCGCGAGCTCCGGAGCGAGCGCGGCCGCGGTAATCGGGACAAACAGCTCAGCGGGATTGATGCCCAGGGCGCCATTGAAATCTTTCGGCGTAATTCCCACGATAGTGGCAAGTTGTCCATTCAGCCGAAGTGTTTGCCCCAGGGCGTTGGGAGAGGAGTTAAGGCGATTGCGCCAGAAACGGTCGCTAATCACCACAGCGGGCGCGTCGCCGGGCTTGTCAAGTTCGGGACTGAGCACTCGCCCACGTTGGGGTGGGACGCCGAGCACGGAAAAATAATCGGCTGATACAAGTTGCCCGAACACGCGTTCAGGTTTCGCATTCAGATCGCCTTGGAAGGTGGTATTGAACGGGACACCGCTCTGAAATGCAGCGACCCCGGCGAACAGGCTCTTTTGCTCTCGATACTGCTCAATGTAGTAATACGACACACGGGCGAGCTCACCATCCGTCGACTCTTGAACCATCACCAAGTGTTTGGCGTTCGCCGCTGCCGGCAGATCACGAAATAGCAACTTCCATTTCGAACTGTACACATTTGTAGTCAGCCCGATTCCAAGCGCCATCGAAATAATGCCCACCATCGCAAACCCTGGCGACTTGATCAGCGCTCGCAACCCGTACCTCATATCTCCACGCATTTCGCTCAGGTATTCGAGCGGCACGCGAATCGCAATGTCCGCGATTAGCCGTATCAGCCCTGCCATTCCTTCTCTCTTGGCAATCTCTTCCACGACGTCCTCCCCGAGTTGCGTCACCTCCGCGCCGTAGGCCAATTTGAATTCGTGCGGAAACGCCTGCGCCAGCCGCCGGTAGATACGCCATGCGAAACTCATTCCGTCACCATGCCTCGGTTCACTCGAATGCTGCGAACCAATTCCTGCAAACGCTCGCATTCCGCGTCCAGCACGCGTTTGCCCAGAGCCGTCAGCCGGTAATAGCGGCGTCGCGCGTCGTCCAATTCCGGGGCAGGGCGCTCGTCGGATTCCTCGATCAGTTCCGCCTCAATGAGTCGCTTGATCGATCCATACAGCGTCGCCGGCCACAACCGCACTTTCCCGGTCGTGCGATTCAGGACATCTTGCATGATTCCGTAACCGTGCTGCTCTCCGCCCGCAAGCGACAGCATGATGTGAAACCAATGGGTCTTGAGTGGAATGAACTTCTTAGGATCGATCTTAGTCATGTCAATATCTATATCATTCTATATCTATACGTGTCAATAGATATTGTCAAGAGTGGAGGGCCTTGCCTGTCGAAGGCCTTCGAAATGGCAAGGATGTGGAACTTCTACTCCGGGAGCAATCCCGCCCGTGGAGTGGAAAATCGGTATGCCGTCACTCAGTTGGCACACTCTCAGACGGACCCACGCTACGCTTCTGCAAGCCAGTGGGGGTTCTCGGAAAGATGCACAATCACAACTCGGCCACAGCAGGATGTCCACAACTTTGGAGGTCTATCACCCTACCCATTCCAGCTCATCTACGGTTGGCAGTCGAAAGCCTTTCGCAATTGGTGACCAATGGTGACGAGTTACGCCAATCGAGCGACGAGGCATCGGCTGCCACTAAGTAGATTCAATGAGATGGATGGTAGGCCCGTGCGGGCTCGAACCGCAGACCTCCACCGTGTCAAGGTGGCGCTCTAGCCAACTGAGCTACGGGCCTACTGACTTATCCATATCCTAACACAGCGAATGGGGCGTCGGCCTGCACTCACTGTTCGATCAAAGGTTTTTTGACTAAGAAACCCATGAGCAGCAGAGACCGCTGGGAGAATGGCAAATACAGAAGTGCGGCGGTCGCAGCTAAGGCCAAGCCGAAACCTATGCGGTGAATAATTAAGAAGGGAGCAAGAGCCCAGAGTTCGTCGAGAGGAAGCACAAACGGAAAAAGTTTCTTGAATTTGGTGTTCAACCCGCCATAGTGGAATGCCGTCGCTGCGAGAAGATAAAGTCGAATCGGTATGCCGATAGCTGCAGTAACAATTAACGCAATCAAGATCGAAAGAGATGGAATTTGGGGATGCGAGAGGATTGACTCGACTTGGTAAAGTCGCGTTAGCGCAACGATGTAGAAGGTGAGATACATTATTTGGATCAGGGAAAATAGAATCCGCACTAGCCTTCTAGAGACAGAAGGTAGTTCACGAGCATCGCTCAATATTGATGAGCGAGAATCCCGCGACGCAGTTCTTTCTAATTGATCCGAACCTCCGATGTCGGCAGCCGTCGAATCATGCGCAATTCGTGGGCTCAAGTTCAGCATGATTTCAACCGGAGCAATAAAACGGTAGCCACGGCGAGGCAAGGTTTGTATGAAGCGAGGATTCGCCGCCGAATCTCCTAAGGCACTACGCAACTGATTTATCGCCGTATTCAAACCGTGATCAAAATCGACAAAAGTATCGGACGACCAAAGACGATCGCGCAGCTCCTCTCGCGTTACAAGGACCCTTGGGCGTTCCAAAAGCATTAGCAATATTTGAAGCCCTTGATCTCGAATCCGAGGCTGGACTTTCCCATCCCTATACAGCTCGCCGCTGGCGGTGTCGAACTCAAACACGCCGAAACGAAGCTTTTTTGACTCGCGCTCAGGCTCAGTCAAGGCAAGTCTCCCAGCGGTTTCATTCTAATGGAGAATACTCATCAACCAACTGATTTCAAGAGCTTTACGAAATGATGTTCCGGTCATCTGAATTGAGGTCCAGGGCATTGAGTTTGTGTCTGGCAGCGACGCATAGTGGCGCTTACGTCGGTCGTTTTCAAAGGAAAACATAATGAAGCTAACAGAAACAGCTGTCGAAACTGGACTTTGTTCCGAAAAACCCACGGAGAGCCCGATTACAGAGGGAACGCAACGGACTATGAAGAACTTTGTTAATGCGACTCGTATTCAAGAGAGCGTGACATCAGGATTGGAACGGAAAGCATTGCTTTGGATGGCCTGCCGCATGCCTTCGTGGGTTAGGTCGGACCAACTGACTCTTCTCGGATTCGCAGCCATGTTTCTGGCAGGCTGCAGTTATTTGTTAGCACGCTGGCATCCCATCGGACTGCTACTAGCTACAGTGTGCCTAGTGGTGAACTGGTTTGGAGATAGTCTTGATGGAACTTTGGCGCGCGTAAGAAACCGTCAGCGCCCTCGCTACGGTTTTTACGTTGACCATATGGTTGACTCGTTTGGAGCATTATTTTTGATGACTGGTCTCGGACTCTCTGGCTATGTCGATTGGAGGATTGCCATGGGTATGCTCATCGCTTTCCTACTTCTTTCAATTGAGACTTACTTAGCGTGTTATGCGCTCGGAATTTTCCGGCTTTCTTTCGCCAAGTCCGGGCCAACGGAAATCCGAGTTTTGCTGGCGCTTGGTAACTTCGTCTTGTGGTTTCGTCCAAATATGAGAGTGCCCGGAGTGTCCTGGAGACTCCTCGATTTCGCGGGCGTAACTGCGATAACCGTTATGGGCCTTATGGTTGTGGTTGCAACGGTGTGGCACACAGCGGAACTCTATCGTCAGGAGACTCTGCAATAAGTTGCACTGGCAAGACGGATTTTTATCTCAGGGCTTTTTTAAGGAACGCAACCGTGCGGGCCCAGGCATCCGCAGTGTCTTCCGGTCGATAGCCGGTCTGGTTATTTGGGTTTTCGAAGGCGTGACCTGCATCGTCATAGATCTTGATGTCCACGTAACGGCCTATGCCTGTCATACTTTTCTGGAAAGCTTTGACGTCTGCTGGAGTAATTCCGTGATCTTGTGCGCCAAAATTTCCGAGAATCGGCGCAGCAATTTGTTGGAGATCGTTGGGATCGGTGGGTAGCGCCCCGTAATTAACCACGCAAGCTGCAAGGTGCGGCTGATGTATCGCAAGTTGCAAGGAATAACCGCCGCCCATGCACCATCCGACTGAAGCGATGCGTCCGTTGACATCTTTTCTCGCGGAAAGATAATCGTAGGCGGCCTGCATGTCGCGAACGGCGCGGTCCAGAGGCAGTCCTCGCATCAATTCATGCGCTTCATTCGGGTCGGTCGCGGTTTTTCCCCGGTAAAGGTCCACTGCCAAAGCTACGTAGCCTTGGTCCGAAATTTTTTGCGTTTGCTCCTTTACCCAATCGTTCAATCCCCACCATTCGTGGATAACAATGACGGCTGGGTAGCGGCCGGGCTTTTCCGGGACGGCCAGAAAACCGTCGATCGTATCTTTGCCGCTAGGAAATTTGACCATTTCCGTTTTGGGGCTCTCCGCGCGCACGGCGAGAATTCCGATAAACAAGCCAATGAGAAGACCAGCCGAGATCATGCGGTGCATCTGCTTCATGAATGATTCCTCCACCTGCCCTGGAAGCATTATATATGTTCACCCTGTTATAAATGCCGGAGAATTGCGGCTCTAAAGACACAAAACTAGGAGTTGCTTACGTCATTTTGTAGGCGGAGGCTATTTCGAGGTAAATTTCCGTGCATTGACGCGCCTCGGGGACTTTGCTATGTTCGCGTATGATTTCTTCCGGAGGGTGCCAGTGAAGCGTCGCACCGTACGCACCTCAGCGAATGCGCAGGGGAGCCATAAGTTACTGAAAAAGAAGGCGATGAAGGCATCCAAGAAAAAGATTGTGGCCCCACCGGACCCCGACGCGCCAGCCAGACAAGCCCAATTGAAGTTCTACGAGGAGGGTTTGAAGCATTTTCAGCAACAAAAGTTCCAGCGCGCCAAACAATCGCTTGAACGCGTCCTGGAAGGTCCCAGCAAAGAATTGGGTGACCGGGCTCAGGTTCACATGCGCATTTGCGAGCAGCGAATCACCCGCCCACCGATTCCGCCGCTTAAGTCAGCCGAGGAACACTATACGCAGGGTGTCGCGCTGATGAATCTTGGTCGTTGGGACGAGGCGCGCGAGCATCTGGACCGCGCCCGAAAAGCTGCGCCCAAAGCGGACCATATCGTTTACGCCATGGCCGCCCTTGATTGTCTGACCGGCGAGGCGGAATCCGCCATGCAAAACCTAAAGGTCGCAATTCAATTGCGTCCCGAGAATCGCTACCACGCTCGCAACGATGAGGATTTTTCCTTCTTGCAGGAAGACCCGCGCTTTACCGAGCTGCTTTACCCGGAAAGAGACGGATCCGCAAACTAGTCTTCTGCTACCCGCGAAAATTCAGTGAACCAGCCTGTACGGCCCGTCCGCGTTGTCGCTCTAGGTGGAGGCACTGGCCTTTCCATGGTGCTTCGTGGGCTGAAAGAATTTGTGGCCTCATCGAAAAAGGACAAAGTTGGCCGGCCAATCTCGGATCTTGCGGCCATCGTAACTGTAACTGATGATGGCGGCAGTTCGGGGCGCCTACGCCGAGAGTATCGTGTGCTGCCTCCTGGCGACATTCGCAACTGCATGGTCGCGCTCTCGAAAGACGAACATCTTCTGGGAAAATTGTTTCAGTATCGGTTTCCTGCCGGACGCGGTTTGGCCGGGCACAGCTTCGGCAATCTTTTTCTCACCGCACTGACAAACGTCACCGGAGATTTTCCAGAGGCAGTAAGAGTGTCTGCGCAGGTGTTGGCTATTCGCGGGCGAATTTTCCCTTCCACCGCCCAAAATGTGACGTTGGAAGCGGAACTCGAGGACGGAAAGATCGTCCACGGTGAAACAAACATCTCCCGCTCGCGGAAATCCATTCGCACGGTGCGGTTGGTGCCTCGGCGAGTCCGGGCGCTCCCCGAGGCTTTGGAAGCGATTGGCTCTGCGGATTTGATTCTTGTGGGGCCGGGTTCTCTTTACACCAGTATCATTCCGAATCTTTTGATTGAGAAAGTTATCCAAGCCATCAAACGCTCACGCGCCACTTGCGTTTACATTGCCAATCTCATGACGCAACCCGGAGAGACGCAGCACTACTCGGTCGCCGACCATATCCGCGCAATTTACGAGCACACGGGCAAAGATCTCTTCGATTTTGTGGTGATTAACCGTTCGCGTGTTCCCTCGAGCCTGTTGCGTCGTTACCGCGCGGAGTATGCCGAGCCGGTGGATCCTTCATATGATGAACTGGACCGCATGAAACTTCGCTATGTTACCGGCGACCTGCTACATGACCGTGGAGTTGTACGGCACGATCAACGGCGGCTAGCCCGGCTTCTGCTTGACCAGTTTGTAAAACCTCAACCGCGCCATTAGAAGATTTGTGATCTGGGCGCCAACCTAAACCAAAATGCTTTTCTTGCGCCGCCTTGCCCGTGTTCGTATACTGGCCGCCGCCGTTCGAGTCGCTGCACGAGGCTCTAATGTCGTAAAGTGAAGCCGACGCGACTTATAATTAAATTCATAGCGGTCGAGCAATTCTGGAGGTTGTCATGTCAGCGGTTTCGCAGGAAGAACTGAACGTTTATAAATCCGCCGAGGCCCGCTTTGAAATTGCGGCGCAGAAGTTAGAGCTGGAAGACGGGCTTTATCGTTATCTGAAGTACCCTAGTAAAGAAATCACGGTTTACATTCCGGTGCCACTTGACACGGGACGACTAGAAGTTTTCATCGGTTACCGCGTTCTGCATTCGACGATTCGTGGACCAGGGAAGGGTGGCATACGGTTCGCCCCGGACGTGTCTCTCGATGAAGTTCGCGCGCTAGCTGCCTGGATGACCTGGAAGTGCGCGGTGGTAAACATTCCATTCGGAGGCGCGAAGGGCGGAGTTATTTGCAATCCCGGCAAACTTTCAAAGACCGAGCTTGAGCGCATCACGCGTCGTTACACCGCCGAATTGAGCGAATGGTTTGGGCCCGAGCGCGACGTTCCCGCGCCAGATATTGGCACGAATGAGCAGACCATGGCGTGGGTAATGGATACATATGCCATGCATGTACGCCAGGCGACTACGGCGGTGGTTACCGGCAAGCCGCTCGAATTGGGTGGCTCGCAGGGACGCAAAGAAGCCACTGGGCGCGGGTTAATGATTTGTTGCAACAACGCGCTCGCAAAACTGAAAATGAAACGCGAAGGCTGCCGCGTGATTATTCAGGGTTTCGGCAACGTCGGCTCACAAGCCGCAATGCTAATGCACGAAGCGGGCTACAAAATTATCGGTATCGCAGACATTCACGGGGGACTCTACAACGAAAACGGATTCGATATTCCAAAGGTAATCGACTGGGTCTACGGCCGGCGCAAACCTCTGCCTGAATTTCCGGGCGGAGGAGCCAAGATGACAGCACAGGAAGTTTTGTTTCATCCCTGCGATATTTTGGTGCCAGCCGCTACCGAAAATCAGATTACAACGCAAAATGCCGATCGTGTAGATTGCAAGATTCTTTGCGAAGGGGCGAATGGACCGACGACGTCGCACGCAGACTCCATCATCGAGGATAAGGGGATTTTTATTGTTCCGGACATTCTCGGAAACGCGGGCGGGGTTACGGTGAGCTATTTCGAATGGGTGCAGGATCGCCAGGGGTTTTTCTGGCGGGAAAATGAAGTGAACGAACGCCTGCAAGACGTGATGGACCATAGTTTCGAACAGGTGGTACGCTTCGCCGAAACACACAAGGTAAATAATCGAATCGCTGCTTATATTGTGGCGATTGACCGTGTAGCACGCGCACTAAGGCTTCGCGGGATTTACGCCTAAATTGATTGGCCAAGTCTTTTAACGTGGAGGCAACGATGTATCCTGATTCCATTTCGCCGGGCGCTCTGAAGACGGAAGACGAACACCGTCGAGATATTTGTGCTGTGGGGCGGTGGATTCACGATCGCGGTTATGTAGCTTCGACGGATGGAAATATTTCGCTTCGTCTAGACCCTCATCATGTCCTCACTTCACCAACGGGGCTTTGCAAGGGCATGATGACGCCGGACGATCTAGTGGTGACTGATCTTGAAGGCAAAAAGGTCAATGGTCGGCGGAACCCTTCATCGGAGTTGGGTATGCATCTTTTGGTTTATCGGCAGCGGCCAGACATAAACGCTGTATGCCACGCGCACCCTCCGGTGGCGACCGGATATGCCGCCGCAGGCATTCCTCTAAATAAAGCCTTGTTATGCGAATTGGTGCTTTCGCTGGGATGCGTTCCGGTGGCTCGCTACGGTACCCCGGGAACATCCGAGTTGACAGAAGCAATCGAGCCATTGGTGGAGGGCTACGACGCTATCCTAATGGCAAACCATGGAGTGGTGACCTATGGCCCGGATCTGTTGAAGGCTTTCTTCCGAATGGAAACTACTGAGCATTTCGCGCGCGTCGCGCTCGTCACACAGATGTTGGGTAAACAAGTGCTTTTGTCAGGATGCGACGTGGAAAAATTATTTGCGGCACGCGCACGCTACGGTTTGCAAACGGCATCCAATTTGGGTCCGGAATCACCGGTTACTTCCGAAACTGTGGAAACAGAGCGCATCAATTTGACCCGACGCGAACTGGAATCTCTGGTGGATGAAGCGGTGAGGCAGGATCGTTCGCGGCGGTAAGCTGCTCTCCCCTTGGATCTTTAAAGTTTTCCGAATCTGAAAGAAGGCGGGCAGAAGCCAGTCTGGCTGCTGCCCGCTCAGGGATCTTCGCTTTTCGTTATTGAGTAACCTCCACGTACTTCATCTTTCCGCCGAAGTGAATTTCCTTGATCTGATTTCCATCGACGACGACTGTGGTGAATTTCGCTTTGCTACTTTCGTCTTTCCATTGGATGGGAACTTCCGCTACCACTTTCCCGCCTTTTGAAAACTTGGCGTGTGTGTCATCAGCGGTCACGGAGTAATCTCCAGCCTTAAGGTCAGAACCACCAAGAGTGGCCGGCTTAAGCAGTTTTACATCCGACTTGACGATTGGGGTGACCGTCGATTTGGCATCTTTCGCCGGGGTTGTGTGAGTTGCGATTGACAACACGAGCGCCAGAGCCGCAAGTACGGTTAGCACACAATTCATTTTGCGACGCGACATTTTGGTTCCTCCTTAAATCCGACTTTGAATCTCACTCGCCCCTTGCACGCACTTAGACGTAGCGGTTATCGCGTCGAAAGCAATGGAGACAATAAATTCACAATTATTTTTATTTGTGTTTTCTAATACTCATGTCGCGCGAAAACGAACACTGTTCATCCCCATTTCGAACAATTGACCGTGAAAATTTTGTGAAAAGATAAGTTCTTATGAATATTCGTATGCGATGAGATTACGCAACTGTTTCAGTCTGAGATTATCTGGAGGGACCGATTCGCGAGGACACCCAATATGGCCGCGAATGGACACACGCGCGCCGAAGTGCGCAGATAGCTGATTACATGTACGGACGAATGCGGCTATTAGTTCCCGAAAGTCAGACGAAGCAGGTTTAGCTTCATTAAAAATGCCATCTCGCAGCCCGGGTCAGGAATGGAGTTGCGTTGACACTCTGGCGAGGCTAATCAATAATCGCTCGATATGATTGGATCACTGCGCGGAAAGCTGATTGAAAAACGTCCCAATGTAGTGCTGATTGATGTGGCAGGAGTGGGCTACGAAGTGATTATTCCCCTTTCTACATTTTCCAGCTTGGGCGCTATTCACAGCGAATCGACACTGCTGATTCATACCCACGTGCGAGAAGACCAGCTCGCGCTTTATGGCTTTTCTACGGCGCGTGAAAAACAATGCTTCGAGCTGCTGATTTCCGCTTCTGGTGTAGGACCATCTCTCGCCTTGAAAATTCTTTCAGGCATGAGTCTCGAAGAACTAATTCCAGCAGTGCGCAAAGGCGATTTAGCTCAACTAGTCCGCATTCCCGGCGTAGGGCGCAAAACGGCGGAACGCATTGTTGTGGAATTGCGAGATAAGCTGGCGGTGGTGGATGTACCGCAAGCCGGAAAGCCCGCAACGCGCTCGCAACTGGAATCGGATGTTGCCTCGGCGTTGGTGAACCTTGGCTATGACACGCGATCGGTGGAGAGCGCTATTGAAAAGGCCGGAATAAAGTCCACGAGCGATTTTGAGGAAGTTTTGCGCGCTGCGCTTCAGATCCTGGGCGGCGGTACATCTATGAAAAAGGCTGTTCGTGCTGGCCGAGAGGAATGATTGAAATTTCTCGGGCAAGAGCGCACGCTGCATTGGTGATAACTACGAGGATTCTTTGGCAGAGAAGATAACCGACGGGCGAAATCGCATTATTTCGGGGAAGGCGCTGGACGAAGACGCGCGCATTGAGGCCAGCGTGCGCCCCAAGCGCATGGAAGATTTCATTGGGCAGTCGCGTGTGAAGGAAAATTTGAAGATTGCAGTAGATGCGGCGAGAAATCGCGGAGAGGCGCTCGATCACGTCCTGCTTTACGGCCCGCCAGGATTAGGAAAAACGACGCTCGCTCAGATCCTCGCCAATGAAATGGGTTCAGCCATCAAGATCACGTCCGGCCCACTCCTGGAGAAAAAAGGCGATGTGACGGCCGTGCTCACTTCGCTTGATCCGCGCGACTTTTTTTTCCTGGACGAGATTCACAGGCTGCAGCCAGCGCTGGAGGAAATACTGTATCCAGCGATGGAAGACTTTCGCGTGGATCTGATCATCGGCCAAGGACCAGGCGCGCGCGTGCATCCTTATCAATTGAATAAGTTCACGCTAATTGGAGCGACCACGCGCGCGGGGTTGATCATGGCGCCTTTGCGTTCGCGTTTCGGGATTGTGCATCGGCTTGAATTTTATTCCCCCGAAGATATCCTGCAGATCGTTCAGCGCTCGGCAAAAATTCTGAGTATCAAAATGGATGAAGAAGGAGCTCGAGAAATTGCGCGCCGGAGCCGCGGCACGCCGCGTGTTGCAAACCGCTTGCTGCGAAGGGTTCGCGATTTCGCCGAAGTTCGCGCGAAAGGACACATCAACGACACGGTGGCCCGCGATGCGCTTGCTATGCTTGGAATAGACGAGCATGGACTCGACGAAGTGGATCGCAATTTAATGCTGACGATCATTCAGAAATATTCGGGCGGCCCGGTTGGGTTGAATACAATCGCAGCTTCGCTAAGCGAAGAAGAAGATGCCATCGAGGAAATTTACGAACCCTACTTGATGCAACTAGGACTGCTGGACCGCACGCAACGAGGCCGTGTGGCTACCGCTCTGGCCTATAAACACTTCGGTCTAGATGAACCTCGCCGCCAACCTGGACTATTCAGCTAAACACAATCTCTGTATTTCGTCCGTTCACGGTTTATTATTAGTCGCCGCTATGGCAACAATCTATCTGTCACTGGGTTCAAATAAAGGAGATCGGGCGCAGTACATCGCTCGCGCCATCGAGGCTCTAGCCGAGCATGGCGTAAACGTTATTCAGGGATCGGCCCTTTATGAAACCGAACCGATTGAAACAAGTTCGAAGAGCTGGTTTTTAAATTGTGTAATAAAAGCAGGGACGAATCTTCTTCCCCCGCAATTGATGCACACCCTATTGGACATCGAGCGTTCGCTGGGACGTCGAAGGCGGGTGTTGCGAGGGCCTCGCGTGATCGATATGGACATTTTATTGTATGACGACCGCGTGGTGAGCACGGATCATCTCAAGATTCCTCATCCGCGCATGGCAGAAAGGCGATTCGTACTTGTGCCGTTTGCCGAGATCGCTCCAGAGGTTCGGCATCCTATTTTCAACAAGACAATTGCGGAACTGTTGGCAGAGACCCCCGACCGAAGTGAGGTCTGGCCGTATCAGTGCGAATCGAAGGGATAAAATGCTATTTGAGCTGTAAGACTCGCCTCTATCCAAGATGCTGACGATCGTGCAATTCTTTCTCTCGCTTCTTTCGATCTTCTTCTTCCTGCTTCTCAAATTCGACCAGTTCTTCTTCCGACATTTGATAATCCTCGCGTGATGCGAACATGGTGCCTCTGCGGCTATCGCGCGAATTGTGATTTTTGCGCTGGCGTTTTTTGACAGCAGAAAAATCTCCCATGCTGCGAATAGGTTCGGCCAGCGCTCCGGATTCGACCAGCAGCTCGCTCACTTTTTCGAGGAAATCGTGAAGGTGATACGGCTTCAGCGAGTAGGGAAGCCCCTCCTGTTCGAGGACGGGCTGCGCATGCTTTGCAGCGAGCAGCGGGACAAGAAAAAGTACGCGGATGCGCTTTGGAGGAGCCTGATTCTCGGCTTGCGGAGCTGGATTGGATTCTGTTTGCGCTAGTTCCTTCAATATGGAGAAAAGTTGGCCGCGCACATCGGTAAGCGCGATATTCACGATAACGAGATTCCATTGGCCGCTAGCTAACTCCGCCATGGCGTGCGAAGCAAGAGGGGCAATACGGACGCGCCAGCCTTCAGAGTCGAGAACGTTTTTCAGCGCGCGCTGGCTTACTACGTCGTCGTCGATTATGAGAATTCCGACTTCCGCCATGGCGCACTCCGGGGGTTCAATTTCAGTATAGCGGAGGGAATCCCTCGCTGAATTTGACTCGGATGCCGCGTTTCCACATCGGCCTTGGCAATGCGTACAGGCGAAAATAAAGCGAATAATAGTTCTTGACATAGCGAACAAAAGGCGAATAGAATGCAACTCGTGACGGCGAGGCTCCAATGGCCACTTCTCCCATTTTCCGGTCTACTCCAGCGACGCTCAGGCGCCGAAGGCAAGATCCGGAACAGACCAGTCTCACCCTTTTCCCCACAGCCGCTCGCCACGGCACCTGTGAGCAACCGAGTGACGCTTCCGCGCCCCCGGAGCCGGTTCCGACAGAGTCGGAATCACCGCTCCGAACGAAGCCCGCTACGGAACTGGTCGGCATTGCACGCCTCGCCGCTTCCTCTTTGCGTGCTGAAGCCAAGCGCGGAACGGAATATTTCCTTCTTCCCGTCAAATCAATCCTGAACCATTGCGATTCAGATAACGTGCCGTTCCGCTGGACGGTGAATCCTTATCGTGGCTGCGAGTTCGGCTGCAAGTATTGTTACGCGCGCTACACCCACGAATACATGGATATTGATGGCGGCGAGTTCGAGACGAAGATTTACGTAAAGAAGGATGCCGGTGCCTTGGTGGATCGTGATCTGTCTACCGAGAAAATCTGGGGAGAGCATATCGCAATCGGGACGGCTACCGATCCCTACCAACCGGCGGAGCGCGAGTTCGGAGGTACGCGCGCCATACTCGAAAAAATGGTGCAACGCGAGGGGCTGACTCTTTCGATTACGACAAAATCAGATCAGGTAGTTCGCGACATCGATTTGCTGCGGCGTATTGCGGAGCGCTCTTCAATCACGGTGAATATGAGCATTACGACTGTACGCGTGCGCCTCGCACGAATGCTGGAACCGCGTGCTCCGCGGCCGGATCTTCGCCTTCAGGCTGTTCGCAAGCTTGGCGAGGCGGGAATTTCGGCGGGTGTTTTGGCCATGCCGATTCTGCCCGGTATAACCGACTCTGAACAAGACCTGGACGCCCTCGCGCGCGGTGCGCGAGATGCAGGCGCGCAATGGCTCGCGGGACGCGTGTTATTCCTCATGCCCGCCTCGTGGAAGCAGTTCATGCCTTTTCTCGATGAGAAGTTTCCAAAGCTGTCAAAGCAATATCGCGAATGGTACGGGAGGTATGAAAATATCCCCGAATCTTACCGGAAGGAAATCGCCGCGCGCGTGGAAAAACTGCGCCGTAAATATAAGCTCGGTGTGCGCTCACGTACAGATACATCGAGGGCTTGGAAATCGCCGCAAATGCAGCTCGTCTGGCGAGGGGGAATCACGCAATGACCCGAATGAAAGCGAAAACGCGAAACAGTGTAAGGAAGTTTGAGGTGCAGCCACAAGCGGATGTTCTTATTTTGCTTGCGGAGCCCCAACCTGTGCGAGGCGTTAAGCTAAAACAGGTATCCGCGTTCACCATGCTTCTCTCGGTGCTATGTCTGTGCGCCTTCATAATCGGCCGAGTGGACGCCGTACCAGCGGGGAATACACAGCAGGAGCAAAAAGTCAGACGCCAGCAACCTGTGGAGTCTGGAATTTCTCAAGCGCCGCAATATGTTGCAGAATCATCTCAATTACGTACTCGTCTCCGAATTTCGAGTTAATCATTGCGTTGTAGAGCGCTCGACAGGGCCACTCCGCGCCGAAGTAGTGACGAATGAATGAAGCGCGCTCGGCGTCCACCTCGGAAACCAGTTGAGCGGCCTCTTTCTCACTCTTCCCGAGTGTTCTGATGCGGCGGATTTTTTCATCTCGCGGGGCGTAGATGAAAACGTGAAAAGCGTCCGGATGTGCACGCAAAATGTAAGGTGAACCGCGACCGACAATGACACAGTTTCCGCGCGATGCGACGTCCTCGATCACCTGCTGCAACATGGCGACCATCTGATCCGCGTCGAATCTGGAAGAAATACCTTCTAGAGGAAGCGCCCTCTCGTAGCTTCCTCGTGCGAAAACCCTAAACAGCCGGTAAACCAAAGGGTCCACGCGTTCGTCGCACAGCCTGGCAGCTTTCTGGTCCACTTTGGCGAGACGCGCGATTTCCGCGGTAAGTTCTTCATCCCACAGTTTCCAACTCAAGTGTTCAGCGAGCCGGCGAGCAATCAGCGCGCCTCCGCTGCCGTACTCACGTTCGACGGTGATCGTTCGGACCTGCACGGTACCCTCCGGAAAGCCTAGTGTACTGCGATTGGGCCTCCGGGCTTAACTTTCTTCATCAGGAACACAAAGGGAATCATGACCAGCACGGCCACGGCGAGGAGCCAGAAGTTATCAATATAAGCGAGCATAGTCGCTTGTTGATCGAGCGTATTTGCCACGAGCGCGTAGGCCTGGTGAGAAGCCTGATACGCACTCGACCCGCGCGACATCAGCATGTGGGTGGTGGTGGAGATCATAGCTTGTAAACTCGGATTGCCTTTGTGAATGTTACTGGCGAGGCTGGCTTGGTGGAACTGAGCGCGGCGCGCAAGCATGGTAGTTACAAGGGAAATTCCAATGCTGCCTCCTATATTCCTTGCAAGATTGATTAGACCTGAGGCCGCATTCGATTTATTTCTCGGAATAAATGCGTATGCCGCAGTGTTGATCGGAACGAATAGAAACGCGAGGCCGATCGCTTGGAATACGCGCGCGGTAGCCAGAGTCCGGAAATCTATCGCGGTGTCGAACCGCGTCATGTGAAACAGGGCGAAAGAAAGCATGCACATTCCGAATAGCAGAAGCCTTCGGGCGTCATATCGACCGAGAAGAAAACCTACTACCGGCATTGCGATCAGGATGGCGAATCCCCCAGGCATTAGTGCCAGACCGGCTTTTTCCGCCGTATAGCCCATAATCGTTTGCATAAATAGGGGTAACAATACGGTGCTGGACATTAGCGCGAAGCCGACCATGAACATCAACAAATTTCCTATGGCAAATGAGCGGTCTTTAAAGAGATGAAGGTCAATGATGGGATCCTTGTGGTACCACTCCCAGATCAAAACGCCTAACAAGGCCGTTACGCTGATCGTCGTCATGATTACAATGAAATGCGATCCGAACCAGTCATCCCGTTGGCCTTTGTCCAGCACAACCTGCAAGGTTCCCAGACCCAGAGCCAGCAATCCCAATCCGATATAGTCGATCTTGAAGCCGGTACGCTTTCCATCCTTCATATAGGGCGGATCGGAAATTAATCGATTCGTCAGAAGAAGAGAAATAATTCCGACTGGAATGTTGATGAAGAAAATCCAACGCCAATCGAAATTGTCAGTAATCCACCCGCCCAAAGTGGGGCCAATCGCTGGAGCAAGCACAACCGCCATGCCGTAAACCGCGAATGCCATCCCGCGCTTGGCGGGTGGAAATGTGTCAGCAAGAATGGCCTGTTCGCTTGGTTGAAGGCCTCCACCACCTGCGCCTTGTAAGACTCGAAAAAAAATCAGTGCGCCGAGGCTGGGTGCAAGTCCACATAAGAACGAGCTGATAGTAAAAATCGCCACGCAAGACATGTAAAAGCGCTTGCGACCGATCATTTGGGAAAACCAACCGCTCATTGGCAGGACAATGGCATTGGAAACCAGGTAGGACGTTAGAATCCAAGTACTCTCATCTTGTCCGGCGGAAAGACTGCCTGCAATGTGAGGAAGCGCGACGTTCGCGACACTGGTGTCCAGCACTTCCATGAATGTCGCTAGCGTAACAGTGAGCGCGATAATCCAGGGATTTACTGGCGGACGTTGATAGGCCTCAGATGCCATGGTTTCGCTGAGGTCACTTCACGTAAACTTTGGGTTCCACAGACATTCCCAACCGCAGCGAAAGGTCTTTGTTTTGTCCCGGCTCCAGGACGATTTTTACAGGTATGCGCTGAACGACCTTAACGTAGTTGCCGGTGGCGTTCTCTGGAGGCAGCAAGCTCAGGCGTGCGCCGCTGGAATTGGCAAAACTATCGACGTGCCCATTGTAGGTTCGGCCGTTAGAGTCTACGGATATTTTGGCGCGTTGTCCCACCTTCATATTTTTCAATTGTGTCTCTTTGAAATTCGCTGTGACCCAAACATCCTCAAGCGGAACGATGGACATCAGTTGCTGGCCGGGCTGTACGTTCATTCCAACCTCTACGTCCTTCGTGACCACACCATTTACCGGGGCAACGATTTTGGTGTACTGAAGATTTAATTCGGCCTGATCGAGAAGAGCCTGCTTTTGTTTTACGGTAGCATCGGCAGAGAGGGCGCGCGCTTCGGACGTAGCAACTTGTCGCGGTGCGGTTTGTGATGCGCGCAGCCCAGCTTCGGCGTTAACGAGCTTGCTGCGGGCCTGCGTTACTTGCTGAGCCGCTGCCGACGCAGAGGAGCGTGCTGCCACAACCGCAGCCGCGTCCGCTTTTGCAGCCGCGTCCGCTTGGTCATAAATCTGTTGCGAAATTTCCTGTTTATCGACAAGTTGCTTGTAGCGGCCGAGATCGAGCTGAGCTTTCGTGCTATTTGCCTCAGCTTCGGCAAGTTGTGCCTGAGCAGCGTCATATTGTTGCTGCGCGGCTGCGATCCCGGCTTTTGCGTTTTCGATATCCGCTTCCGAAGAGGAAAGCTGACTTGAAGTATTTATATTCGTAATCGGGACGTTCAAATTGGAAGCTAGCGCGGTCGCTCTGGCATCTTCCAGCGCAGCCTTGGCCTGATCCACTGCAACCTGGTAGTCACGAGGATCGATTTCAACCAGCACGGTGCCGGCGGTGACGTATTGGTTGTCATCTACATTCACTTTTGTGACATAGCCCGAAACGCGTGCGCTTAAAGGCTGCAGATGGCCATCCACTTCCGCGTCGTCAGTAGACTCGTAGCTTTGAAAATAGCGCCAAGCGAAAATGCCGGCTACGATGAGAACGAGAACAATACCGATCACATAAAAACGGGTGCGCGGATTGGACTTGAATCTGCTTCCTCGCGAAGGCGGAGGTTCCGACGCAGAGTGAGTTTCCGAAGGGAAAGTTGTACCGCTCGGAGCAGACGTGTTCGAAGGCGCGACGCTCTGGTCCGCTGGATTCTTAGGTGCTTCCACTTCCGTGTTCTCTGGCATGTATTATTTTCCTTTAAAGTATTGCTTCACGCCTTCTTCAGCGAAACCCATCGCTCGCGCCAGAGAAATTTTCGCGTAGTTGTAATTGTAAAGAGCGGAGATGTAATTTTCGTGCGCAGTAGCTACAGCTTCCTGCGCTTGCACCACTTCTACCGTGTTGGTGACACCAGCCGCAAATCGATCTTGAGATTGCGTCAAGCTCTCATCTGCTAAACCAACATTGCTTGTGGCTACGGTTACCAGCTGCGCCGAGGATTCCAGGTTTAGGAGGGCCGTGCGAACATCCGCGTCAATCTGGCCGCGCAGGTTGTCAAGCTGATCGCGGCTTTTCTGGAGTTGCGCATCGGTTTGCAATATATCTCCATGGACTTTGTTACCCTGGAAAATCGGAATGGTCAGTGTCGCTCGCACGTCGAACACTCCGTGAGTAAACAGGTTCGAATAGGTCCCGGCCACACCGTAATCGCCGCTGACTCCGATCGAGGGGTAATAACCCGCTTGGGCCGCGCGGCGCGAGTATTCCGCAGAGCTCACCGTGGCCAATGCAGCTTGATAATCCGAACGTGAAGCGTACGCTCGCTTCAATGCTTCATCCACCGTAAGGCCTTCAAGAGGTTCGTATGGAGATTTGTCAGTTAAATCATATTCTTGTCCGGGTGCCAGTCCGATCACTCGCGCGAGAGTCAACTTCTGAATAGCTAAATCATTTTGGGCCTGAATCAATTGTTGTTGGCGTGTTTGCAATTCTACTTGCGCGCGAAGCGCATCGATGGCGGGCGATGTTCCGGCCTTCAGCTGATCGGAAGCTTGATTGTAGAGCGCTTGGCCAGTGTTTACTTGGGCTGCAGCTGTTTCTATACGCGCTTCGTCGGCAATGCCCAGAAGGTAATTGTAGCCAACCGCCAAGACAACCAGATCACGAGCATCTTTAAATGTGTGTTGTGCCGCTTTCATACTTTCCGTCGCGGCATGCGTGTTATTGATAGCTTTTAAGTCCAAGACAGATTGGGTAACGTACGCGCGACTATCGTAATAAGTAAAAGGACCTACGATCGAAGGAATAGCTACGCCAGGAATCTTAAAGTTGAACCCAAACTCAGCCAGACTGATTTGCGACGTGTCTACATAGCTTGTGGTCGTTAGGTTCGGTAACAACGCGCTTAATTGCTGCCAACGCGATCCGCGTGAGGAACCAACGTCCTCGCCTGACAGCAGCAAACCTAGGTTTTGTTTGAGTCCGCGATTGATGGCATCCTCGAGCGATATTGGTAAAACTCCAGGAACCAATTTTGATGGAACGCTGCCGGTAAAAGAACTTTGGCCTTGCGGCGCCGCAGGTTGCGAGTAAATCGACGAGGTTGAACTGGTGCTGGAATTTGAAGAAGGAGTTCCCGTCTGCCCTGTGACTGGACCAGCCGGTAGTTGAGCCCAAAGTGGCTTTTGATGCGCAGTCCAGACAAACGTGATGATAAAGGAAATGAGGGCCAATCTACGTTTCACGGAGTCTTCTCCAATTCGCTTAGAGTTAAGATGAAATTAGCTGCGGCGAGATTCATAAAATTGTATAGGGCTCTCGCCCAACTATCGATAAATCAGGCAGTTAGTTTCTTGGTTGCCTTGCGCTTTTTTCTCGTATCGGCAAAAATACTGGGGAAGAACAGCTCCCATATTTCTTCTGCCGATTTTCGTAATACGGAATCCGGATTTAGCGACCAACCTATGGTGACGCCCATGAGAATGAGCTGAGTTAGCCGCGCAAGATCCGCTGAAGAATAATCGCGACGAATCTCGCCCCTTTCCTGACCTATTGCCAGGATTTCGGATAAGAGCCGGCGGCCTTTTTGCAGCCGCCTGTGCAATTCCGCACGCACTGGCGCGCACGATAAGTGCGCCGCGAAGATCGAGCGTAGCAAGTCGGGACTTTCCGACGAGTGTCCTGCTAGATCGGTCGCGAGCTCTCTAAGTGCGGGTCGTACCGATTGATTCGGCGCACGGGCTTTTTTCAAAGCACGTTCAGCCGCAGCCAGACGCTCGTCCCCGTAGGTAGCCAGGACGTGTTCTTTGGTGGGGAAATAATTGAAGAACGTTCCTTTGCCGACATCGGCGGCCTCGGTGATGTCTTCCACTGTGGTGTCGAGATATCCGCGTTGAGCAAAAATTCTCAAGGCTGCGCGGTAGATGCGCTCGCGAGTTTCGACGCGACGACGTTCACGCCGATTCGACGCAGAAAAATTTCCGTCGCGGCGAGTGGAACGAACAGCGATCGAGGACTTCATGGGCAGGTCTCCTAATGATGACTGATAGACGATTACGACTATAAGTCATATTTTATAGGCAGTCAATATCGTGCGGCGATTCGGAGGAGTTGGCGGAAGATTAATACGCCGGGGATTCTATCCCCGGCGTACCCCAGCGAACGTGTTTGAAGATATCCAGGCTTGCTTCAAAAATCTCCCGGATTCGCTTCACAGGCAACTACTTGCGATTGCCTGAAGCCTTGTCAAGCTCGTCAATCAGCATTTTTGCAGCCGGAGGAGCGGACTGGCCACCTTCGACGATGTCGTGCGCGCCGATCGATTTGCCATACAGTGATTTGTTGGCATCATCATCGGAATCCATGGTGGCGCCTTCCAGAGACACGCCAGCAAAAAGACCCTTAGATCGCGAATACGTCAGTACATCCACGTGCATCGAAGCAGCATTGTATCCGGTTGCCTGAGCGCCTGTGGGGCCAGCAGCGGCTGCAGCATTCGCTCCGAGCTTCGTTTTACCGTTCAAGATTTGCTCGGCTCCCTTTTTGTTCATTACGACCAGAACGAAATCAGTGGCCGTCGAACCCAGTTGTACTCCGATGCTTCCTTGGTCGAGCTTGTACATTGCCGGAGCGCCCCAATCGCCGTTCATTTCTCCGCCGTTGCGGCAGATTAATACGCCACGGCCGTAGCTGCCTCCGATTCCGACGGCCACTTTCTTGACGCTGGGAAATATCACTACGCAGTCCGCTTGGTCGAGAATACTCGTAGGGAGACCACTGTTCCCGACGAGAAGCTCCCGAAGTACGGTGGCCGAATTATCCAGCCGCTCAGCTTCTTTCTTCTGAGCAAACATGGGAGAAGCAACTGCCAGACAAAGCGCGAATACCATCATTTTCTTTTTCACGGTTCAACCTTTCTTAACGAGGATGGATTCAGAGCTGACGCTCGAATCGTCTTGCTAGGCCCGATTTCTGTCTTGTTTGGAAGCGGCCCATTCTACATGATTCCACCTTGTTTACGTTCTAGGGCAAGACGAATAGAGCCGCTTTTTTGGATGCGTTACGGTTAGGATCGGTGTTTTGGTGAATGCTTCGTCAAGGTCGAACGGAGCAGTTTAGCCGACGGAGGGGGCGGAACGGCGTTATGAAGTACAATGTCTCTGGCCGAAATTTTCTTCCCATAAACCCGTTCGTTCCCGTCGTTGTCCGGACGTACCGTGGAACCTTCGAGCGAGACGCCCGCGAAAAGCCCGCGTGATCGCGAGTAGGTTAGAATCTGCGCACGCAAAGTGACGTCCGACTCCGCCGCGGCAGCGCGCCCAACGGGACCGATTGCTGCGGACGCATCCGCGCCAATTTTCACCTTGCTAGCAAGGATCGCATTAGCACCTTGCTCGTTCATAACCAACAAAACGAAATCGGTCGCTTGTCCGCCAGCTTGGAAGCCGAAACTGGCGCCTTCGAGGGCCATCATTGATGGCGCGCCCCAAGGGCCACTAAACTCATCGCCGCGACGGCAGGTCATGACGCCCCGGCCGAAGCTGGCGCCGACGATGAACGCCGCCTTAAGAACGGTGGGAAACACAATGACGCAGTCCGCTTTGTCGATAAGACTTTGCGGAATGTTGTCGGGAATATCCATAATTTCTTTTACTACTCGACCTGCACTCACAATGCGGTCTTCGTCTTTCGTGGTGTCATCGGCCCGCACGGTGGGAGTAAATATCGCCGGGGCTGCCACGAGGCTAACTATCAGCAGAGCCGATAGAATGCTCTTCATCGTTTCCTCCTATGGAGTGCACTCATGATATGGGTTTCGAGTTAGAATCGCAACCTTTCTGCAGGGAACCCCCGGGCAGCGCTTTCTAATATAATCAGCGTCGTTTCAATTTGGAACAATCAAGATGAACGATTCCATCTCACGCGTCCTACGTCGCCAGTTTTCTACCGCTCTCGTAATTCTGATTATGTTGAGTATTTGCCCGCATGTCGCGGAAGCGCAAAACGCTACGACTGGCACAAAGAAAGTCTCCGCAAATAAAAAAACGGGTGTCGGCCGGCCGGACGTAAAAAGATTCCGAGCTCGCCTGGATTCCGCACTTGCCGAGAGTCACGCGGAAAAGGCCTTCTGGGGAATACTGATAGTGGATCGTGATAGTGGAGAGATTCTCTCCGAGTTGAATGCTGATAAATTCGTTACTCCGGCATCCAACGCAAAGATTTTCACGACAGCGCTGGCACTGTCTACGCTCGGCCCCGATTTTAGATTTCATACAACTTTGGAGACAACTGGGTTACTCGGGCCGGATGGCCGGCTTGTCGGCGACCTGGTTCTCGTTGGCCACGGTGATCCCGATCTTTCCAATCGCAAATTTCCATATGCTGGGAAAGTGGAACGTGAAGGTACTGCGGAAGCGCCGTTAGCCGAGTTGGTCGAAGCGGCAGTTGCCAAGGGACTTAAAGAAGTGGATGGAGATATCGTCGCAGACGATAGCTATTTCCCCTACGATCCCTATCCGGCAGGCTGGAGCGTGGGCGATTTGTTTTTCACTTTCGGCGCGCCTGTAAGTGCGCTCGCATTCAACGATAATTCTTTTTCAATTGAAGTCAGTCCCGCTAGCCGTGAAGGTGAAGCCGCTACATTACTGGTAGAACCGACAGCTGCAAACGGCAGCTTTGCATACCAACTAAACACTGGTCCGAGCAACGGGAAACCCGATTTCTCGGTAGTACGCCAACCGGGACAAAACTTTGTCCTGTTGCGTGGGTCAATTCCGGCGGGCCATGCGTCCATCAAACTCGATTTCGCCATGAGCGATCCGGGCGAGGTGGCAACATTGGCGTTGAAGCAGACCCTCGAATCACGCGGCGTTAAAGTTACGGGGGGCGTGCGCGTGAGGCATTCTGAACCACCGCGTCCTTTTGATCCGACGGTTGTTCCGGCTGGCGCCATGACGGTGCCCGGCGCTTTGAACGCCGATAGTTTGCCAGCTACAGGTCGACTCGTACTTGCTGACCACATCTCGCCGACTCTTCTTGAAAGCCTTAGCGTTACTAACAAAGTAAGCCAGAACCTCCATGCTGAATTATTCCTTCGCACCGTGGCGCGCGAAAAGGCAGGCATCGGTTCAAGTGAGGCAGGAATTTGGGTGGAGCAAAATTTTCTGAAGACGAGCGGAATCGCAGATGGGGATGTTGTTCTCTCGGACGGCTCAGGACTTTCGCGAGATGATCTAGTGACGCCTCGCGCCGTTGTCCAACTTTTGCGATACATCTCGCAGCAGCCTTGGGGTGCGGATTACATCGCGACACTTCCCATAGCGGGCGTGGATGGCACGCTTGAAAATCGAATGAAGGATACGGCCGCGTCTGGGCGCGTCTCAGCCAAGACCGGGTCACTGGAACATGTGCGAGCAATGTCCGGCTACGCGACAACCGTCCGCGGCGAACATCTCATATTCACGGTCTTCGGCAATAACAACGCGCTTGGCCACGATGCCACGGTCGCGATGGATGCAATTGCTGTCGCGATGGTCGAAACACTCGGAAGTTCTGTCCGGCCAAAAAGAAAAAATGAAGCAGCGCATTAGAACCATCACAGTTTTTGGAAGCTCGCGCCCTCGTGAATCAGACAATGAGTACGCCACAGCGCGACAACTAGGCGCTGAATTGGCCAAGAAAGGGTTTTCCCTCTGTACTGGTGGATATGGTGGTGTGATGGAAGCAATTTCAAGAGGAGCGCACGACGAGGGCAGCCGGGCAATAGGCGTTACCGCGCGATTTTTCAAGGCGACTGCAAATAAGTGGTTGAGCAAGGAAATACGAGTTAAGACCTGGCAAAATCGTCTTTTTGAACTAATCGATCGTGGCGACGGCTATGTGGTGTGCGCTGGCGGAACGGGCACGCTCGTTGAACTCGGCGTCGTTTGGGAAATGATGAACAAGAGCGTGATGGCGAAAAAGCCTGTGATCGTTCTTGGGTATTTTTGGAAGCCGGTAATTGATCGTGTTCGGAAAGCCGAGAGTGCTTCAGAATCTCCGTGGATCGAGAGACAAAGTTCTTTAATTCAGTTTGCGGGGTCGCCTTCTGAGGCTGCCGATATGCTCGCCGCCTATTTCAAATTGCCCGCACGCTGATTTCCCACAGGGAACAGAGCTACAATTCGGTATGAGGTTGCCGTGTCTCGTTCCGCAGAACAACTCCTGGAATTCGATCGTCTGAAAGATATCGTCGGCCGTTACACCACCTGCGCGCCGGGGCGAAGGACGACGCTCGCTCTCGAGATTCAACAAGATGCTGCAGCGCTCGATTCAGAGTTCACGTTGATGCGTGAAGCTGTTGCGTATTTGCGCGATGGTTCTGAATTAGGTTTCGGGTCACTCGCCGATCCCGAACGATGGCTCGCTCGCTTGATCATCCCAGGTTCGATTTTTGTTACCGCGGAGCTCCTCGACGTTGCATCACTGATGGACGCAGCGCATGCCGTGCGGCAAATATTTAAAGAGGAGGCGACGAAATATCCGAGACTGAGCGAAAGAGCAGCAGCGCTGGCGGATTTTCGACATCTCTCGACAGCAATCCGGCGCGCAGTTCTGCCCAATGGGGAGATCTGCGATGATGCCTCTCCGCAACTGAAACGTATTCGCGCAAGCATGGCGAGTGCACGCGACAAAATCCATAAGTCTCTGCAAGGAATTCTTCGTTCCCGGGGCGAGCCCGGAGGCGAAGATTACATTACGCTTCGCAACGAACGCTTCGTAATTCCGGTTCGCGCCGGAGAACGACGAAGCGTTCCTGGAGTAGTCCACGGCGCGAGTGCAACAGGACAGACAGTTTTCGTTGAGCCGCTTGAAGCCATCGATTTGAACAATCGTTTGGTTCAACTCAGCGAAGATGAGCTTGCTGAAATCAACAGAATTCTGGAAGAGCTGACTGAAGGCGTGCGCCTGGAACGCGGATCGCTCGAATCCGCTGCAGCGCGACTGGCTCACTTGGACTCAATTTTCGCTCGTGCCCGTTTCGCGCGCGGGTTCGATTGTGCGATGCCAACCTTTACAGCAGGGAATTTGTTGCGCCTCCCTAATGTGCGAAATCCCGTGCTCGAAGCCACACTGAAACCGCAAGGACGCAAAGCGGTGGCCATGTCGCTCGATCTCGGCGGAGACGAGACAGTCATGGTCATCAGCGGACCTAACACGGGTGGAAAAACAGTAGCGCTCAAAAGCGTGGGACTAGCGGCGCTTTCCGCGCAATCCGCAATTCCGGTCGCTGCTGAACGCGCTGAAATGCCGATTTTCGATCGTGTGCTCGCAGACATTGGCGATGAGCAATCCATTACCGCGGATCTTTCCACATTTTCAGCGCACATGCTCAATTTGAAA
This sequence comes from uncultured Acidobacteriota bacterium, assembly GCA_963714785.1. Classification (GTDB taxonomy): domain Bacteria; phylum Acidobacteriota; class Terriglobia; order Acidiferrales; family UBA7541; genus Palsa-295. Next base: position 91,464 of record CAVQQE010000005.1, on the reverse strand, counting down.
TCCATGTTGGAGGTGGCCACCGAGCGCTCGTTGATACTCGTGGACGAAATGGGAACCGGAACTGCTCCTGAAGAGGGCGCGGCACTGGCCGTGGCGTTGCTTGAAGAATTTCGGACGCGGCATGCTCTAACGATTGCAACTACACATCATGATCGTTTGAAATCTTATGCTTCCACTACGCCGGGGATCGTCAACGCGGCAATGGAGTTTGATGAAGTAAATTTGCGTCCGACGTACCGCCTGCTGGTTGGCGTGCCCGGAACGTCGAGTGGCATCGAAATCGCCCGAAGGCTCGGTCTACCTTCACGAGTGCTGGAACATGCGCAGGCGAGTCTCACGCCTGAATCACGTGAGGCGCGCGATCTGATCGCATACCTCCATCGCAGCCGCGATGAGATGGAAGAACTGAGGGCCCAAGCGCGCGAGGAGCTCGCGCAAATTGAAACCGAAAGACGCGCTCTTCAAACAGAATGGGTTGGCCGGCAGAAAAAGCGCATCGCTGAACTTGAAAAGAGCTTTCAAGAAACAACCAAGCGGCTCGAAAGCGAGATGGTCCGGGTTACCTCGGATATTCATGATCGAGCGTTGCGAGCGCAATTAGAAAAGCAATCGGGGAAGCGAATGTCGAAGATTGCGTCCGAAGCGCGAGCCGAGACGGACGCGGCCGTAGTGGACACGCTCTCGTCATCGCAGGCTGATCTCGGAGTTGGGACGGACATTCCCCCGAAGCCTGTATCTGCTGAGCAACTCACCGCTGGATTGCGCATAATTGTGAAAGGATTTAAACAGCCACTCATATTCCGCCGGCTGGATGGCACAAAGGCGGAAGTAGAAGCTGGCATTCTGAGGATGCGTGTTCCTCTTTCGGACGTGATCGGCATCGACGGTGGCGGAAAATCAGCAGGGGCAGATCTACTGGCATCCGCACGCCCGTCGGATGTAACAGTGCACACGCAGCAGAGCGACGAACCTGCTACCGAAGAAATAAATGTTATCGGCTGCACGGTTGAGGAAGCCACTCGCCGTGTGGATAAGTTTCTCGACGAAGCAGCGTTGGGCAGTCTGCCGAGCGTTCGAATCATTCATGGACACGGGACCGGCGCGTTACGTCGCGGTTTGGCCGAATTTTTGTCAACTCACCCGCTTGTTGATAAAGTGCGCCATGAAGCCGAAGACCGCGGAGGCACAGCGATTACCATTGCCGAGTTGCGAAATTAAAGGTTGCGAGCGAACTAGCGCCAGAATTTTCGGGATCACTCAGAAACCATGGCTGAAGCCGGATCATTTGCCGAACGAGTAAAACAACAAGCGGATATCGTCCGCGTGATCGGCGAGTACGTTCGCTTGAAGAAAAGCGGTCAAAACTTCGCGGGACTCTGTCCATTCCACCAAGAGAAAACTCCATCTTTCAACGTGCATCCTGTGAAACAGATTTATCACTGCTTTGGCTGTGGTGTGGGTGGTGACGTCTTCAAATTTGTCATGGAACTCGAGAAATGTACTTTTCCTGAAGCGATTCGCACGGTCGCCGAGAAATGCGGAATCGCAATTCCCAAGCCGCGCGAGCGTTCACCCGAAGAACGTCGCGAGAATCAGCAACGAAGCGCCCTCGTAGAGATGCACCGCGAAGCTGCGGCATTTTTCGCGCGTCAACTACACGAAAGTCCAGAGGGAAAGGTCGCCTACGCTTATCTCGAAGATCGCGGACTGAATCGCGAGGCGATGATTAAGTTCGGACTGGGATTTGCGCCATCATCGGGAGACGCGTTGCTTCGTTTTCTCAAACAGAAATATCCGGAAAAACTGCTGGAAGTTTCAGGTCTTCTATCACGCGAACAAAGCGGCCGCTTCTTCGATCGATTTCGCCGACGCATTATGTTCCCTATAGCCAATGAAGGTGCGAAAGTAATTGCCTTCGGCGGACGCGCGATGGGCGACGACATGCCCAAGTACCTGAATTCTCCGGAAACGCCTATCTATTCAAAGAGCAATGTCCTCTATCATCTCGACCGAGCCAAAGAAGCTCTGCGGCAAAATGATTTTGGAGTCTTAGTGGAAGGTTACATGGACGCGATCGCTGTCGCGCGTGCGGGAATCGTGAATGTGATAGCGAGTTGCGGTACCAGCCTTGCCGATCCACAGATCAAATTGTTAGGCCGGTTCACCCGGCGGGTCATCGTGAATTACGATCCAGACGTCGCTGGCCAAGCTGCAACGGAACGCTCCCTAACTCTATTGCTTGAGAAAGAGTTTGACGTTCGCGTCCTAGCGCTCCCCCGTGGCTCCGATCCGGACAAATTTCTAAAGGAGCAAGGCGCCGAAGCCTATAAGAAGCTATTGATTCAAGCTCCTCCGTACCTGGATTATTTGATTGGCCGAGCCAAGCTGATGGATCGCACCACTGCTGAGGGTAGAGTGCTGGCCCTCAATTTCCTGATGCCATATGTGCAACGGCTTCCAAACAGGCTACTGCGTTCGGAGTGGGCTACGCGTATCGCTTCCGAGTTGCGCGTGGACGAGCCAGTTTTGCGCGAAGCGCTCCGCCGTGCCGCCACCGAACGTCGCAGCGAAGTAAAGCCAAAAGCCGAACTCTTAGGGCCGAGCGTGAAGGGTGCCGAGCGCCGTTTAATCCACATGTTGGCGGAAGCCAACGGATTCCGGGAAAAACTCGCCCAGGAAATTGTTTCCTCGGGACTGCACCGCGGTCTTGAAACCGAGAAGATATTCGAGCTGCTTATTGCCAAGTCAGGCGAGCCCTCAGATCCATCCACTTTTGCCGAAGCACTGGACGAACGCGACAGGCGTGTTCTATTCGAGATTTTCTTCGAGTCTTTCTCCGAGCATACTTGGGAGGAGGCGGAGAGTTGTCTGGGCGTGCTGCGTAGCCGTCGCATCGAACAGGAACTTGCGGAGTTACAGAAGCAACTTGAATCGAAGCCTCCTACCGCGGAACTTCGACGCATAATCACGCGCCGATTGGAATTGCAGAAACTCTTGGCAGGCCAATAAGTTACGGCATTGGATTGACCCAACCTCCTGTATGTTATATATTCGTAAGGTTTTGGATGAAACGTTAAGCCCACGTCAAGCATCATATAGTTGGTTGTGGGAGAAGCAGTGTGGGCTTCAGCAGCACGGGCGCAGGCACCAACGAAGAATCGTCTGAAAAATAAGCGTTTATCACAACATGCGCGAGGGTGTGCCGGGGTGTCTAGTACCGGCCATTTTTGCTTGGGTAATTGAGTGTGCGGCCGGCTTCAGTAAGAGGGAGGCAGTGTGACGGTAGCTCTTGAAGAAAAATACGATCAGGTACGACAGCTCATCGCTATGGGCAAGGAACGCGGATATCTGCTTTATGATGAAGTGAACGATATCCTGCCGCCTGAGGTGCATTCCTCAGAAGAAATCGACGATCTTCTTTCAACTTTCGAACGCTATGGCATTGATGTGTACGAAGACCTTTCGAGCGCGAAGGCCGCGCTGGCAGCAGCGGATTCCACCGACGCAATCGACGTCAAAGATGAACCCGCCTCTTCCGCTTCTGAAGATGGCGATCTGGATCTAACTCCGGGGACTCTGGAAAAGACGAACGATCCCGTTCGCATGTACTTGCGCGAAATGGGAACAGTTCCGTTGTTAACACGCGAGGGTGAAGTCGCCATCGCGAAGCGCATTGAACGCGGGCAGTTGCTCGTTCTGAAAACGATCACGCGCGCCCCGCTCATTTTGAAAGAGCTTCTGCAGGTTGGCGAAGACGTCCGCAACGGTTCGCGGTCGATCAAAGAAATCGTCCAATTCGACGATGAAGAGCTGACCGAAGAGAAGATCGAGCAGAAGACGAAAGAAACTCTGAAGCAGATTGATAAGGTGGCGAAGCTTTATCTGCTGGCGATGAAGCAGGCTGCCAAGTTGCAAAAAATTCCTCGATCGAAAAGGCGTCCCTATCTTCGAGCTCGCTACACGTTGGCGCGCACTCGTGTGGAGATGTCGAACCGCTTTCGCGAGTTGGATTTTAATCCGCTGGAAAAAAAGCGCTTGATCGAAAAAATCCGGCAAACGGTTGAACGCGTTCATTTCCTTGAGCGAGATACCGTCAAGCTGGAACGCCGGGTAGAAGCTTCCAAAGGCGATGTCCAGGCGGAAGCGCGCAAAGATCTGAAAAGTCGCCGCCAGGAACTGAGTGAGATTGAACTGGCGAGCGAAGTCAGCCCCACCGAGTTGAAGCGCGCCCTCCAGGTGATTCTTCGGGGCGAAGCGGAAGCCGAGCAAGCGAAAAAAGAACTAATTGAAGCCAACTTGCGCTTGGTCGTATCCATCGCTAAGAAATACACGAACCGCGGCCTGCAATTTCTGGACCTGATTCAGGAAGGCAACATCGGTCTGATGAAAGCGGTGGATAAGTTTGAATGGCGCCGGGGCTACAAATTTTCCACCTACGCGACTTGGTGGATTCGGCAAGCCATCACACGCGCCATCGCCGATCAGGCTCGCACCATCCGTATTCCGGTGCACATGATCGAAACGATCAACAAGCTGGTCCGCACGCAGCGGCAGCTTGTTCAGGAACTCGGCCGCGAACCTACTTCGGAGGAAATCGCGAAGCGCATGGATATTCCTGTCGCGAAAGTGCGCAAGATCTTGAAGATTGCTCAAGAACCGATTTCGCTGGAAACTCCGATTGGCGAAGAGGAAGATTCGCATCTCGGCGATTTCATCGAAGACAAAGCTGTGGTCTCGCCCTCTGATGCTGTAATCAATCTGAGCCTGAAGGAACAGACCTCCTCGGTGCTGAAGACCCTCACACCACGCGAAGAAAAAGTTATCAAGATGCGTTTCGGTCTGGATGACGGTAGCGAGCACACGCTCGAAGAAGTGGGACAATCCTTTGCCGTCACTCGCGAGCGCATTCGCCAAATCGAAGCGAAAGCTCTGCGGAAGTTGCGCCATCCTTCGCGCTCGCGCAAGCTGCGCGCCTTCCTCGAAGGCTCCGCGAACGACTACTAATTCCTCTGGTGGAGCGAGTCAAAGACTCGCTCCTACCAAAAAACTATCCTTCCAATTTGCTTTGCAGTCTATTCAACGCGTCAAACCAGAAAGTTTTCATCTTTGCGCACTCTTTGCTGCTGCTCAGTTTCATGTGATCCACCGCCACCTGACACTTCGCCGCGCCTTTGCCGTAAAAATTGATGCTTAGCCTGCTGCTGCCACCGTCCCACTTTGCTCGAATGGATTTCGACGGCGTGGCCGTGGTAATTTCCAATTCCGAACTACCAAGCCAGCCCGGCCGCGATTTCTCATTCACCCAAGCTTCATATGCCCTCGAAAGCGGCACGTTCAGCGTTCGGCTGCCTGATGCCGAAAATTCTCCATCGCACTTTTGATACTTCTCGCGAATCCCGCGCTCGTGCTCGTATGCCACGGCGACCATCTGGCCCCACCAAGGCCCTACTTTTTGCTTTTCGCCGAGATAAGCAGAAATTTCCCTATGCTGCCATTTTTTCGCGCCGGCCTGGTCCAGGATTTTGAACCACTCCGCCCACGTTTTGCCGGTTCTCTCTTTCACCGCATCGTCGCTCATCCGTTTCGATTCTCGAGGTTTTTTCATCACTCCGCTCCCCACTGAAATCTATTTTTGCTGCTCGGCCGTTGACCAATTCACAGCCGATCCATATTCATAAACCAGCTGCGCGCCGCGATCGGCTCCAAAAATAACCAGCACGGCGAGAACGCACAGGCCCAGCAACATCGCCTTTCGCAATGGTACGGTAAAATTTCTTCGCACCGAAAAAGCAAAAATGCAAAGTGCTCCCGCGAGGCTTGTCGACACCAGCATCAAGGCCTGATGAATTCCCACCACGCGCTGGGCCACGCCCGGAGGAACGGATTTTTCCGCTACCAGTCCCGTCAACGCCGTCACAATGGCAGCCAATGTCCCCCCATAAAGCATCCTCGAAGCCGTTCGCTGCATCTCGTCGCTCGTGCGCCACACAGCCAACAACTCAAACAGCAATGCGGCGAACCACAACACGATAGGAAAATGAACGAAAATTGGATGGTAATTCAGCGCCGCTTTTAGGCCCGGAAGCATAGAGGGTACCTCCTCGAATCGCAGATGCGCGTGCTAATGGCGCATTATGTGTCAGCCTCAAAGCCAGGTAAATAGGTGTATGATTCGCCGCGATTCCAGAGTTGCGCCATGCCTCCGAAAAATCCATCGAAACCGCGCGCGCAGGAGCGCGATTACTCCCACCGCACTCTCGGCGAAAAGCTGGGAATAAAGCCAGGCCAACGCGTGGCCGTTCTGGGTGTGGAGGACGCGGAATTCCAGCGAGACCTAGAAGCCATCGTTTCGGACTATTCGCGCGGCGATCGGGTAAGTGACGCGGACCTGATTTTCTTTTCCGCAGAAGCGAAGGAAGACCTCTCGGAACTAAAATCTCTCTCTCGCTCGATTCGCAAATCCGGCGGAATTTGGGTCGTTTATCCCAAAGGTCAAACCCACATTCGCGAAATCGATGTAATCAACGCTGGCAAATCCGCCGGGCTCACAGACAACAAAGTAGTGCGCTTCTCCGCAACGCATACAGCCCTGCGCTTTGTTATTCCTCTCGCGAAACGCTGATTCGGCCTGTTTGCGAAGGCGTCCGCGAGCGCCGCATTCTGGATCGGCGCGCAGCATTCACGCCAGTATGAGCACCACGAATGCAAATTCCGGCATCGTCGCCTCCGGCGGCGTCTTATTATGTTCGTATGGCCACACGGCTGGAGGTGCGCAACCTGACCGTAGAGTTGCCAACGCAGAGCGGCTGGGTGCGGCCTGTAAACGAAGTCTCCTTCGTCCTCGACGAAGCTGAAACTCTAGGCATTGTCGGCGAGTCGGGCTCCGGCAAAACCATGCTTTCGCTGGCGCTGATGGGTCTGCAACCGCCGGGAGCGCGCCGAAAAGGCGAAGCCTGGCTCCACGAGCGAGATAGCCCGGCAGATATACGCGGGATAAATGTTCTTGCGGCGTCGCCCAGTGAAATGCGTGCGTTGCGCGGCCGGGAAATCGCCATGATTTTCCAGGAGCCCATGACGGCGCTCAATCCCGTAATGCGCGTAGGCGCGCAGATTGAAGAAGCTATCCGCGTCCACGAAAGTCTTCCGAATCAAAACGAGATTCGCTCCCGCGCAATTCAATCGCTCGAACGAGCCGCTTTAGCGGATCCAAAACTCCGCGCGCGGCAATACCCTCATCAGCTTTCCGGGGGCTTGCGTCAACGTGTGATGATCGCAATGGCCTTAGCCGCCGGTCCGGGAATTCTAATTGCGGACGAGCCCTCCACGGCACTCGACGTCACCGTGCAAACGCAAATTCTTGAATTGTTGGCTAAGCTGCGCAAGGAACTTCGTCTTTCGCTGCTTTTTATCACCCATGATCTCGGTGTCGTGGCGCAGGTCGCCGATCGAATTATCGTGATGTATGCAGGCCGAATCGTGGAAGAAGGTCCCACCATGGAAGTTTTGCGCCATCCGCGCCATCCATATACGGAGGGCTTGCTCCGGGCAGCTCCTCGTCTCGAACGGGGGAAGTTGATTCCGATTCCAGGCACCGTTCCAGCGCTAAACGCTCTGCCCCCAGGCTGCGCATTCGCTCCGCGGTGTCCTTACCACCTAACGGAATGCGATGCCGCAGTTCCGGATAACCGTCCGGCGGATTCAAATCATCGTGCGAGGTGTATTCTCGTCTCATGTGCGCGGCCAATGACAATGAACTGAAGGCGCTCGTACGCAAACAATTTACGAGCACCGCGGAAGTTTTTGGTAATTATGCGGTCACGCATCGTGTTACGGATGCGGAATTGCTCGCGCGTCTTGTATCCGCGGCTCCCACAGATCGGGCGGTAGATCTGGCTTGTGGGCCCGGGACACTGGCACTGAGATTTGCCCGCCATGTGAAATGGGTTTGTGGCCTGGACTTCACTCCTGCAATCCTCGAATTGGCGCGCCGGAATGCGTTGAGGGAAGGACTTTCCAATCTTGTTTGCGTTCTCGGCGATGCCCAAGCGCTGCCATTCGGGGATAGTTCGCTCGATCTGGCGGTTACCAGTTTTAGCTTGCACCACATTTCAGATCCAGCGAGTGTGCTGCGGGAAATGGCGCGGGTACTAAAGCCCGGAGGCCGTGTGGGCGTGCTCGACATACTTGTACCCGAAGACCTAAAGGTGCGCGAATTGAATCATCGAATCGAGCGAATACGCGACAACTCGCACGTGCGCTCTCTGGCTCGAAGTGACTTCGATCGAATCTTTAGCCAGGCAGGACTACGCATTGTTGCTTCGGAAGAGCGCGGCCATCCCCGCACATTTGCTCATTGGATGCACGTGGCCGGATGGAAACGCACGGACCCTCAATATATCGAAGCCCGGCAGCTGATGGAATCTTCAATGGCTGATGATGGTGCCAATTTTCATCCGAGGTTCGAACCCGCCAAAGTGGTAAAGCCTGGTGAAGAGCCGGACATCTACATGATCAACGCCGGAATTTATATCGCTGCCGAGAAAATCTAGCGTGCAGAGCGAAAAGCTTCTCGAGGTCCGCAATCTCGTGAAGTCCTACTCCGTTTCTACCGGTGCATTTACGAAGTCCAATCGCCGAACTGTGGCGGTGGACAACGTAAGTTTCGCGCTGGAACGCGGGGACACTTTGGGAATTGTGGGCGAATCAGGCTGCGGCAAAACGACGCTCGCGCGAATGATCTTGCGGCTGATCGAGCCTGACTCCGGCGAAATCTTGTTTCGCAATCAGAATTGGCTCCGAGCACGCGGTTCCGACCTCCGGGCCTTGCGCCGCACGATGCAAATGATTTTCCAGGATCCCGTGGCGTCGCTTAATCCGCGAATGAAAGTCGGCGCAATCGTCGGCGAGCCACTTGCTGTACACGAGCCTAATCTTTCGCGCAGGGACGGTCGTAAACGCGTGACGGAAATTCTCGAATTAGTTGGTCTCGGCGTTGAATCCCTCGACCGCTATCCGCACGAATTCTCCGGAGGCCAACGCCAGCGGATTGGGATCGCCCGAGCTTTGATTCTAAGGCCCGAGCTCGTAATCGGTGACGAGCCGGTTTCGGCCCTGGATGTTTCGGTCGGCGCGCAGATTCTTGAGTTGTTAACTTGCCTTCAGCGCGAATTCTCGCTGACGTTGATTCTTATTTCCCACAGTCTTCCGGTAGTCGCGCAACTCGCCACCCGAGTTGCCGTAATGCAGAAAGGACGGATCGTAGAAATTGGTCCAGCTGATAAGGTGCTTGGCGCCCCGCAGCATCCCTACACAAAAGCACTTATTGCCGCGGTACCGCAGATTCCTGTTTGATGTAAATGGGCGTTTTTGTTCCTGCACTTGCAAATACATTGTCGCTTTCATTCCAGCGCTAGAGGTTCTGAATCCGCAAGAATCGCGGTACACTCTCGCCGCGGTAATAAACCGCCGAACGCAAACGTAATGCATCTAGATCGAACCTTTACTGGAGGAGAGTTATGGCTAGCCCTGCGATCCCGTCTCCGGAACCCGCAAAGCGCACGAGCTCCGTGGCTCGAATTTTCGGCGTTCTTTTCAGCCCCCAACCTACGTTTGAATCGATCGTGCAGCGCCCCACCTGGGTTTTGCCGCTGGTCTTGATCATCCTGGTATCAACTTTGGTCATTTTCTTTTTTAGCCAGCGGGTCGGCTGGCGCGGGTTCATGGAACGCCAAGACCAAACAAATTCGCGGGTGCAGAAACAGATGGAAAACATGACCCCAGATCAGCGTGAGCAGATGCTCGAAACTCAGACGAAATATGCAGCTATTATCGGGTACGTTGGCGTGGTCTTAGGTACTTTCGTTGTTGCGATCGTCGTTGCCGCTGTACTTCTGGCCGCTTTCAACCTGATAGGTGGGGCCAGAATCAGTTTTGTGACCTCTCTCGCAATTGTCGCGCACTCATGGGTGCCAAGTATCATTGGCGGAATATTGGGAATCCTAATCATATTTCTCAAAGATCCATCCACGGTTGATATTCAACATCTTGTCGCGGCCAATGCCGGCGCATTTCTTCCAGATGACGCGCCAAAATGGCAGGAGACTCTCCTATCTGCGTTCGATCTTTTCACTTTCTGGACAATCATCCTAATGTCGTTTGGCTACAGCGCTACAAATCCAAAGAAGATTTCGTTCGGCAAGGCTTTTGGAACGATTGTAAGCGTTTGGCTCCTGTACGTGATTGTGAAGGTGGGATTCACGGCCGCGTTCTCCTGATAGACTCGCTTAGATGGAATTTCAGTTTGAGGTAATTGCAACCGACCCAACCGGCGCGCGGTTAGGCCGATTGACCACGCCGCACGGCATCATCGAAACACCAGCGTTCATTCCTGTGGGGACGGCGGCAACGGTGAAAGCCCAGACTCAAGCAGACCTGGAATCACTTGGCGTTCAGATTCTTCTTTCCAATACCTATCATTTGCTTCTTCGTCCCGGCCATGAACTTATTCGCGACATGGGCGGGTTGCATTCCTTTATGTCGTGGCCCAGAGCAATCCTTACCGATTCCGGCGGCTACCAGGTATTCAGTCTGAGCGAGCTGCGAAAAGTGACAGACGAGGGTATTACCTTTCGTTCTCACCTCGATGGCTCCGCGCACTTTCTTTCGCCGGAAAAAGCGTTGGAAATCGAAATCGCGCTCGGAGCGGACATCGTCATGGTGCTCGATGAATGCATCGAGACGCCTTCCACCGAACAGCGCGCGCGAGAAGCTGCCGCGCGCACGCTCGATTGGGCGCGCCGCTCGCAGAATTATTTTCAGCAGCATGGCGACCCTGCGAAGCAGATGCTTTTCGGAATCGTTCAAGGCGGAACGTCCCCGCAAGTCAGACGCAAAAATGCCGATGCGCTGGTGGAAATGAATTTTCCGGGCTACGCAATCGGAGGGCTCGCTGTAGGCGAATCGCACGCGATTACCTGCGAGATGACCCAAGTGGCAGCTTCGCGTCTTCCCAACGACCGACCTCGCTACCTCATGGGAGTAGGCTATCCCGAGCAATTGCCTGATTATGTCGCGCTGGGCATCGATATGATGGACTGCGTCTTACCTACACGCAGCGCTCGCCACGGATGCCTGTTCACTTCAGAAGGACGCCTGCTAATTAAAAACGCACGATATTCCAACGATTCAAGGCCCATTGATGAGAAATGCGGCTGTGCCGTATGCCGCCGCTATTCTCGCGCATATCTTAGACACCTTTATTTGTCCGGTGAGACTCTCTCAGCCATCCTAAACACCCACCACAACATCTACTTTTACCTTGACATAATGCGCGAAATTCGCGAGGCTATTCGTTTTGGGAAGCTCGAAAAGTTCCGCTCTGACCTTCAGGCCCGCCTCAAATAGGCAAACCTAAGCAGGTGTTGGGCGCCGTAACAGGCGGAGGGGATTCTTCGGCGAACGGTTCTTGATTCGCCCTCGGTTAGCGTGCCCGCTTAAAAGGGAAAGGCGCAAATAACGTGATGCTGGCTCTAGGTGTTCCGCGGACGATCTCGACGGCGTTGATTCAGGCGCAGCCGAGCGGGATCGCGCTTTTTCTACCCTTAATCCTCATCATGGTCATCTTTTATTTCCTGATGATCCTGCCGGCGCAACGGCGTCAGAAGAAAGTCACGGAGATGCTTAAGGCGTTGAAAACCGGCGACAAGGTCATTACCAACGGCGGGATTTACGGAACAATAGTCGGCCTGGAAGATGAAGCTGTGCAGTTGCGCGTTGCTGAGCAGGTGAAGATGAAAGTGGCCCGCAGCGCCATCGCAGGGCTCCAGGCAGAAGCTCCCAAGGAGAGTTAGAAAGCCCGAATGAATTCCCAGCTCAGGTGGAAATTTATTTTTATCGGCGCGGTCATACTTTTTTGCATTTATGGCCTTATTTGCGTGCCTACATTCCCAACGTCATGGGTCCAGGTTAAGCAGAATCTGGCGGATCGCATCAAGCTTGGTCTGGATTTGAAGGGAGGCAGCCACTTGGTTTTGCAGGTACAAGTGGACGAAGCCATTGGCCAGCGCTGCGATCAAGCTGTCGATCAGATAACCAAACAGATTCACGAAAAAAATATTACGACCGGTGAAATCAGCCGCGTTGACGACACACACATTTTGGTACGCAATGTGGACCCGAATGCATCCGGCGCTTTTCGCGATTTGGTCGGCAGCCAGTTTACCGACTGGGCCTTGGCTCCAGCTGCCGGCGAGCCGAATGGTTACTTGCTGACCATGAAACCTTCGATCGTCGCCGATCTACGGCGCGACACGATGGATCAGTCGCTGGAAACAATCACGCGACGCATAAACGCGCTCGGACTTACCGAGCCAACCATCGCCTTTACCGGCCGCGGTGCCAACGAGATTCTTGTTCAGCTTCCCGGCGAAGGCGATCCAACTCGCGCAAAATCTGTGATTCAAGCTGGCGGGCAACTTGAGCTTAAACTAGTAGTCGACGAACAAATTTACCCGTCCGAAGTAGCAGCCTTGGGAGCTCACGGTGGAGTGTTGCCCCCGGGGGCTGAAATTGTGCCGGGTAGGGCGGAAAGTACGCAAGCTGGACAGCCGCCCCAGCAAGGTTTTTATATACTCGAGCGCGCGCCCATTGTTACGGGGCAGGATTTACGTGGTGCAAGCCCGTCGCCCAGTTCGAATAACCCCGGACAATACGAAGTTCGCTTCCAACTTTCCACTGCGGCGGCGCAGAGGTTCGGGCCGTTCACCGAGTCAAATATTGGCCATAAAATGGCCATCGTTCTTGACCGTAGGGTTTACACAGCTCCGGTCATTAACGGCCGGATTGAAGATTCGGGGATTATCGAGGGCAATTTCAGTCAGGAATCGGCGCAAGACCTGGCGCTTGTACTGAGAGCGGGAGCGTTGCCAGCATCCATCAAGTATTTAGAAGAGCGGACCGTTGGTCCATCCTTAGGAGCTGATTCCATTCGTCAAGGGGTACGCGCTTCCATCGGTAGCATCATCGTGGTGATGATTTTCCTGGTGATCTATTATCGGTCGAGCGGTGTCAATGCAGTTGTGGCCCTCGCCCTAAACCTGCTAATCCTCCTCGCCTTTATGGCGTATGCAGGGGCTGTGCTTACTCTGCCGGGAATTGCGGGCGTGATTCTGACGATCGGCATGGGCGTGGATTCCAACGTACTAGTATTCGAGCGTATCCGAGAAGAGCTACGAAGTGGAAAAGCTCCGGCCTCGGCCGTTGCAGTCGGATTCGATCGGGCCTTCCTGACGATCATCGATACGCACGTAACTACCATTGTTTCAGCAGTTTTCCTCTTTTTATTCGGAACCGGGCCCGTGCGCGGATTCGCCGTTACCTTGGTGATTGGTTTGCTCGCTAACGTGTTCACTTCAATCTACGTGTCACGGGCTATCTTCGATTGGCATCTTTCACGTATGGAGCGGCAGGCGGAACTCAGCATCTAGGCCAGGGAACAAATCGGGAAGTCGCGGTGTCAAATAATGGCGGATAGGACTCGATGGAATTTTTTCACAACGTAAACATTGATTGGATGGGGAAGGCGAAGTACTTCGTTTCACTTTCGCTGATCCTCCTGGCGGTTGGCTGGATTTCAATTCTCCGCTATGGCGGTCTGCGTTACGGCATTGATTTTCGCGGTGGCACGCTGGTGTATGTGCGATTCTCGGGGCCGGCTCCGGTAAACCAGATTCGTAAGGGGCTTCAGGACGCAGGCCTGGCGAACAGTTCGATTCAGACAATCAGTGACAATGTCTTGAATAGTGGATCGCAAAATGACGTGGTTATCGGCATCGAAAAAACGGGCCAGGGAGATGAGGCGCTCGACGCCGGTAAGCAAGCAATCTTGGATGTTCTGCACAAGACTTTCGGAACCGCCAATGCCGCTGGGAAACAAGATTTCAATTCGATAACCGCATCTGGTTTGGCGGCTCATCTCACGCAAAAAGACCCTCTGAATCTGGGCACGAATGCCGGAGAGCGTTACAACCAACTCGCCCAACGTTTGACCGACGCCCGCGACAAAGAGCATGGCGGTATCGTCACTAATTTCGATGAGTTGAAAAACGTGGATGGCGCGACGCCCGCGGTAATAAGTTCTTTGAGCAACGGTTTTACGCTGAGCAATTTTACGATTCGTAACGTTGAGATCGTGGGACCCAAAGTAGGCGCCCAATTGCGACGCCAGGCCATTCTCGCTACCCTCTATGCGCTGGCGGGCATGTTGTTATATATTGCCTTCCGGTTCGAGTGGGTGTATGGGGCGGCGGCCGTGATAGCCGTTTTTCACGACGTGCTTATCACGCTGGGCCTCTTTTCAATTTTCCATTTCGAGATCTCGCTCACAGTCATTGCAGCACTTTTGACTCTGGTTGGTTACTCGATGAACGACACGATTGTAATTTTCGATCGTGTCCGTGAAGACCTCAGGCTGATGCGGCGGGAGCCGTTTCCTGAGGTAGTAAACAAAGCCATCAATCAGACGCTTTCACGGACGATTTTGACAAGCGGGCTGACGTTTTTGACCGTTCTAGTTTTGTTTCTAATGGGCGGCGAAGTCCTTCGAGCGTTCTCTTTTGCTATGGTGGTAGGAGTTGTGGTAGGTACGTACTCGAGTTTCGGAATTGCGGCGCCCATCGTGGTGTGGTGGAACAAGTATCGAGGACAAGGAACTGCCGTTCGCGCCGGATCCGCGGCCGATAAGCGCGTAGCGGCAGCTGCTAGGAGGTAGCTATGTTTGACGATCTGGTGGTTTCTAGCGCGAATCCGCAAAAGACAAATAAGCCTTGGACGGTGGCGCTATCGTTTCTGCTGCAGTTCGCAATCGTGTTTGTGATGATTCTGATTCCACTGATCTACACGGAAGCGCTGCCCAAACAGATGCTGACTACTTTCCTCGTCGCGCCGCCGCCACCTCCGCCCCCGCCGCCTCCGGCTGCGGCCGTTCAGAGAATAGTGAAACCCGTTGCTCGCTTGATTCATAACGGCCAGATGACGGCTCCGACGGTGATCCCGAAAAAAGTTTCCATGATTAAGGAAGAGGAATTGCCGCCCGATGTAGGTGCGGTGGGCGTGACCGGCGGTGTCCCTGGCGGCGTGCCGGGCGGGCAAGCTGGTGGAGTTCTGGGTGGAATTATTGGCGGCACCGGTGCGGGATTGCCTCCCCCTCCGAAGGTAACTCCTAAGTCCATCCGCGTAGGCGGTAATGTTGCCCAGGCAAATTTGATTCGGCAGGTGACGCCAGTTTATCCAGCAATCGCTAAGACCGCGCACATTTCCGGAACCGTGTTGCTTCACGCGATTATCGGAAAGGACGGAACGGTTCAGGACCTCCAATATGTCTCTGGTCCGCCGTTGCTGATGAGGAGCGCCATGGACGCAGTTCGTCAATGGCGCTATAAACCGACGTTGCTGAACGGCGAGCCAGTGGACGTTGATACGACAATTTCTGTTGTGTTTACTTTGGGTGGTTAAGAAGAACACGGTTCGGGCGTCCTCTTGGGGGTCTGGGCTGATTTGAAGTTAATTGCGACCGGCAAAATATCGCTGCCGTGATCGTTTTGCACGAATGGAGGAGCAAACTCTATGTTTTCGAATTTACTCTTGGCGAGTGTGGTGCTGTTGCAGCAGCAGGAAGTAGGCTGGGATTTGCTCACGATGTGGCACAACATGGGCTACCCGGCGAAAACGGTCGTCTTCATTCTCTTCATCATGTCTGCTTGGTCGGTGGGCATTATGATTGACCGAGCGCTGATGTATAGCGCAGCGCGGAAGCAATCCCGCGTATTTGTACAGCAGGTGGCCGGGGCCTTGAAGGACAACAAACTCGACGAAGCAATTTCAATCGCCGAGCGAAATAAAAAGAGCCACATCGCCAAGGTAGTGGCGACGGGCCTTTCTGAATTTCAAGCCGCCTCCGCACAGGTGGGTGACGAGGAAGTGATCGAAGCGGCCAAGCGCGGACTTGAGCGTTCGGTGGCTATCGTTCACGCGGAAATGAAGCGTGGTCTTTCGGGGCTCGCTACCATCGGTTCCACGGCACCGTTCGTCGGGTTGTTCGGCACCGTCATGGGCATCATCAACGCGTTTAAAGGTATTTCGGCCTCTAAAGCAACCGGACTTTCCGCGGTCGCCGGCGGTATCGCTGAAGCTTTGGTCACCACGGCGCTCGGTCTTCTGGTCGCAGTGCCGGCTGTGTGGACCTTCAACTATTTTACAAATAAAGTGGAAGCTTTCGACGTCGAGATGGACAACTCCTCGATGGAGTTGATCAACTACTTCATCACTCGCCGGGGCGGAAAGAAGTAAGTCATGGGATACAAACCCAAAGCACCACCAGTGATGGCTACGCCAAACGTGATTCCGATGGCCGACATCATGCTCGTCTTGTTGATTATTTTCATGGTCGTGACGCCGATGTTGCAAAAAGGCGTGTCGGTGGATATGGCCAAGGTAAATAACGCTCAAGACATGCAGGACGCGGACAAGGACGACGCCATCATCGTGGCAGTCACGCGAGACGGGCACCTGTATTTGGGAAGTACGCAGGTGGGCCTGAATGAAATAACCACGAAGGTGAAAGACCTCCTGGCGAACCGCCTGGATAAAACCGTATTCGTGCGCTCTGACCAGCGCGCGAAGTATGGCGACGTGGTCAAGGCGGTAGACGAAGTGAGGTCGGCAGGCGTTGACAAAATCGGCTTGCTCACCGAAAAGAACCGGGGCAAGACGGGTGCTCCTGCACCGCCGTCGCCACCCGCTGCTGGCGCGAGCGGCGACTAAAGATCGTTATAAGACTTAAAGGAGTTTTTCCATGGGAATGGCAGTTGGAGGAAGTAAGGGTTCGATCTCGGAACCTAACATCGTTCCGCTTATCGATGTGCTGCTCGTCCTTATCATCATTTTTATGGTCATTACGCCAACCGTTCCGCAAGGGCTGGATACGCTGGTTCCACAGCCGTCACCGCCTAACGTGAAGGAAAATCCAGACGTGCTGGCGAAGACAATCGTGGTCCAGGTTTTGGCCAACGGAAAAGTAATGATCAATCAGGACGAAACTAGCTGGGACGATTTGGGTCCCCGCTTGGACGATATTTTCAAGTTACGTGCAGAAAAGGTAGCGTTCGTGAAAGGCGACGACGCTGTGGACTTTGGCCAAGTCGCTCGGGCCATTGACGTCATGCGGGGAGCCGGAATCGATAGCGTGGGATTGATTACCGCAAAGGTCGAAGCGGGCCAGTAACAGCGTCCACTGCAAAATGTGACAGCCTCGCCGTCTGGGGTTATGGGGAATCGGCCAGGACGGCCTTCATCAAGGAGAGTAAGGGATGCAGCGTAAGCCCCACACATATTTGGTTTTAGCAGTCGTGCTTGTGTCGGCCGCGGCCGGGGCCGGATGTGACAAGCTTCGTGCTCGCGATAAGCTGAACAAAGGCGTACAAGCCTACAAAGCGAACCAGACTGATTTGGCAATTGAAGATTTCAAACAAGCCAAAGCGTTCGATCCTTCGCTGACGAATGCACAGCTTTATCTTGCGACCGCGTATGCAAGTCAATACATTCCTGGCGCCCCCTCGGAAGACAATGTCCGCATGGGTAACCAAGCCATGCAGGAATGGCAAGAAGTCCTAAGCAGAGATCCAAGTAATCTGAATGCCATCGATGGTATCGGTTCGATTCTTTACAACATGGCCAGCACCCCTTTCGATCCCAAGAAGATGGAAGAATCGAAGGCCTACCACGAAAAGCACATTCAAATTAAGCCGACCGATCCCGAACCGTATTATTGGATCGGCGTGATCGATTGGTCTATCGCGTTCCGTGGAAATAAAGACCTCCGCGAGGAATACAACAGGACCGCGAAAAAGACGACTAAGGACACGGATCCGATGCCACCCGCGCTCGCCGCTCAATTTCAGCAGAAATATGGGGCCATCGTGAACGAAGGCATTACGGACCTTCAGAAGGCCATGGAACTGCGTCCGGATTACGACGACGCTATGGCGTACCTAAACCTGCTTCTTCGTCAAAAGGCCGATATGGAGAACACCCCCGAGGCTCGCGAAGCAGACATCAAGCAAGCGGATGACTTGGTGGACAAGGTCAAAGCTATAAAGCAGAAAAAGATGGAGAATCCAGAGCCGTCTTCTTAGTCTGCGGATACTTTTGTGACGGCGAGCCGAATGTGGCTCGCCGTTTTTTTTTTGATCTCTAGGTTGTGAGCTCAGTCAGGCGGCTATTAGTGTTCGGATTGCTGGCTGCGCGATTGCAAAGCCATGCCCAACAAGCCGCCTATCAGCACCGCAGGATAGAGTTGACCGATTAAAGCTTCAGATACGGCCAGCATGCGGGAAAGCGGATGAGCAGGCAAGACGTCCCCATAGCCTATGGTGGTCAGTGTGGTAAAGCTAAAATAAACGTAGCGAGCCATGGGCGCTTCACCATCCGCAAAAGAACCGACGAATCGCAACGATCCTGGAATCTTCAAGTCCGTTAGGCGATAGGCATAGCTCCACATTAAACCGATCAGCAGATACGCGGCGATGGCTCCGAGAACACGTTGCAAGTTCACGGGCCCGGGACGGAACAATTGCAGCAAAGTAATCACTACAAATGCGAATAGACAGAACAACAGCAGGAGCGCATCGAACTCAGGATGTCTCTGAGAAAGCAGGTATACGTTAGTCCAATGGAAAACCAAGCCGCCGATTGTCAATAAACCGACGAAGATTTTCAAAGCCAGACTTCGCTGTGTTGCGATCACGCCGGCAATCATCAGCATGGTGAGAACAATATCCACCACGAACTTGCCGAGCATTCCTAACCCGGCTAATGGCAAAATCACGAAAATAATAAGAATAAGAGATGCCAGAAAAAATGTGAGCCGTTGGTCCACGGACCAAAATTTGGAGCGCGAAGAAGAAGATTCAGTCATCGGTCATTTTTCGTCTTATCGATAGCCGATTTCGCGAGATTAGGGACTGAGCCACCGTACTTCAGTGGTTCAAGGAGTGTCAACAACGCATCACCAAGAACTCGCGCTCAAGTGATGTAAGAGCTAGAATAGGCATTTCCATGGAACCAGCCGGAAAACCCGCCATTACGCAGGCAGCAAGACGCACCGTGGATCTACGCTTCGTCGAATTGATGGACAAGGTTCGGCGCAACCGTCCCGGCGATGACTTGGAGCTTCTTCGACGAGCCTATGACTTTGCCGCCGAACAGCACAAGACGCAAACGCGTCTTTCCGGCGAGCCGTTTCTTTCCCATCCGGTCGAAGTGGCCCACATTCTTGCAGGCATGAAACTGGATGTGACCTCCCTATGCGCTGCTCTTCTTCACGACGTTGTAGAGGACACCAAAATTCCTCTGGACCAGATATCCAGCCATTTTGGACCCGATGTGGCACAACTCGTGGAGGGCACCACGAAAATCAGCCGCCTCGATTTGCTAGCGCCGGAAGCTCGCCAAGCAGAGAACGTACGGAAGATGCTTCTAGCCATGGTGCACGATGTCCGCGTCGTGGTGATAAAGCTGGCCGATCGCTTGCACAACATGCGCACGCTCGAGTATCTCGATTCGGAACGTCAGCAACGCATCGCTCGCGAAACTTTGGACATATACGCGCCGGTTGCCAATCGGCTTGGTATGGGCCTGATTCGTGGCGAACTCGAAGACCTGGCGTTCCGATATTTGGAGCCGGAAGCCTATTTTGAGTTACAGAAGAAGTTAGCCTCGAAACAAAAAGTTTTCGATAAGTTTTTGCAAGAGGTGCAGAGTTCCATTCGCGACCGGCTTGTCGAAAACGGAATTCCCGCCGAAGTTCAGGCGCGCGTGAAGAGGTTTTACTCATTAAACTTGAAAATCCAAAAGCAACAACGCACCTTGGATCAAGTTTTCGATCTTTTAGCCGTTCGTGTGATCACCGACACGGTAAAGAATTGTTACGCGGCTCTCGGCGTGATTCATCAGATATGGCCGCCCGTTCCTGGCCGCTTCAAAGATTACATCGCTATGCCGCGGCCAAACCTGTATCAATCCCTGCACACCACGGTTATCCACGGCGGCCAACCTTTCGAGGTTCAATTGCGCACGCAGGATATGCATCGCATTGCCGAACAGGGTGTGGCGGCTCATTGGAAATATAAAGACGGCCGGGAAGTTTCAAAGTCCGACGACCAGCGCATCGTGTGGATGCGGCAATTAATCGAGTGGGTGCAGGAAATGCAAGAGCCCAGTGAGTTTCTTTCAACGCTGCGTGTGGACCTTTATCCCGAAGAGGTTTACACGTTCTCGCCAAAGGGTCGTGTGGTAGTGCTCCCCCGTGGAGCAACCCCCATTGATTTCGCGTATGCCATTCATACGGAAGTGGGACATCAATGTGTCGGCGCCAGAGTGAATGGCGCCATTGTTCCGCTACGCCATGCGCTGGCCAATGGTGATGTCGTTGAAATTATCACGCAAAAAGGCCACGCGCCATCTCGCGACTGGTTATCCTCGATCCAAACATCGCGAGCGCGTAGCAAGATTCGTCAGTGGATCAATCTTCATGAGCGCGAAGAAGCTACTGACGTCGGCCGACGCTTGCTTGAGAAAGAAGCTCGCCAAGCCGGCATTACGCTGAAGAAAATTTCAGACGAGGATTGGGCGCGGGTCGCGTCCGATTATGGCTGCGGCCGCATCGAGGATCTTTACGCCGAGCTCGGCTACGGGAAATGGTCAGCGCGGCAAGTGCTTGCGAAAGCGACGGGGCAGCCCCTTGCTGAAACGGGAGAAGAAAAGCAGCCGAAGATCGTATCTACGGTTAAGCGGATGCTGGGAATGGACGATTCGGCCATTCTCGTGCGGGGCAACGATGGGCTGATGGTCTTTCGTTCAAAGTGCTGCAATCCGATTCCGGGTGACGACATTGTTGGCTATGTTACTCGCGGGCGGGGCATTGCCGTGCACAGTAAAAATTGTCCAAATGTTCAAAATCTTCTTTATGAAGCTGAGCGCAGGATACCGGTCGAATGGGCCGGAGAAACTAAAGCAACGTTTCCAGTGCGTCTGCGCATTTTCTCCGAAGACCGCCCTGGAATATTAGCCGGGATCACTGCTGTGATTAGCGATACAGGCGCCAATATACGGACGTTTGAAAGCGGCGGACAAGATCTTCGCGCCCGAATTGAAGTGGCGCTCGACGTTCACGATCGCAAACAACTCGAGCGCATCTTGAGTGGTGTCAAGCGGATTCCCGGAGTGTTCGATATCGAGCGGGTTTACAACGTTTGAAGACCCACCTCGCCCACCTGATCTAGCCGGCAGTTCTGCAAGAAGCAGTTAATCAGTGCGCGACAACTCGCCATGGTCCGCGGCGTGCGTCTGGCGACCCTCGGTAGAATTAGACTGATGTCAAACGCCGACACAAGTTCATTTATCTGGCCGCTTTCCGGTCGTCGGCTGAATGCACTTTTTCGTCCGACCCCGATTTTCTTCTTGTCGCTAGTACTTTTGGCCCTAGGTTGTGAGCGCATGATACCGCTGGATACCAAGCCTCTCGATAGCGCCGGAATGAATTACTCAGCTATCAAACAATTGGTAGCGTTGGATATCAGCAGGACTGAACTTGATGAGGTTGCCAAGGCTCGTAACGCAGGATTTTCTGACGACAAGTGTATCGAGATTGTTCGGTTATACCACGGTCGTAACCTGCCTTTTAACGCTGGCGACACTGTTGCCGGTCTTCTTCGAGCTGGCCTGAGACAAGACACCATTCTCGAATTGGCCAAGCTCAACGCGTTTGGTGTGAACATTGGTGAACTACAGTTGATACGACTTGCTGGTTTTTCGGATACGGTTGTCCTCGCAGTAGCTCGCCAGGAGGCAGCGGGCAAGCACGTCTTATCCGGCGCCTCACTCTCCACCATGAAAAATGCAGGTATGCACGAATCCACACTGTTGGAACTTGTTCGGCGTGGCGTCCCCGATTCTGAAGCTCCCACCATCATCGCGCTTCATCGTCATGGTGCAAAAGATTCCGATCTTCTTCGCCGATATCCAGCCGCGTAAGCTCCTCACAAGCCCACAAGTAATCAACCGATTGAACTATTTCTGCCTTTTCCCCCTCGAGATTGCTCGATAGAATCTTCCCACCTTGAATCGACCGATTCCTGTGGCGAAACACACTCCTCCGTTTCCATTGCTGAATCTTATATTCGCGATTTCCGTTATTTTGTGCTCATCAGGTTGCGTCGTTTCGTTGACGCCTGCTTATCGAGTTACTAAGGAATCCAATAAGATAGAGTTCCTTTCCGGCCAGACACCTGGACTTCAATTAACCGCCAGCTACACACTCGAAAATTACGGCACCACCGTTTTGCCGTTTATAGACGTGGCCTTGCCGAACGCGGCGCGTTACGGAATCAAAGATCTGCTGATTAAAGTAGACGGCCACCCGGTTACTGCTCCACCAGCTTCCGAAGGAGCTCCAGAAGGGCAGGCGACAAAATCCCGCATTGCATTCGATCCGGGTTGGAATCCGAAACAACGTCGCGACGTTGTCATCGAATATACCTTTCGTGCTCCAGAAGGATCACAGACTCGCGTCGGAGTTGATGCCGCCTCCTTTTATCTAATTTCGCCCGGCTGGCTTCCTGGGCTTCAATCGCCTAATCATGCGTTGTCTTCGCTTCCTGCAGACGCGGACCGCTCGACCTATTCCGTTCAAATTCCTGTAGATTTCCTCGTGCGGTCGCCGGGAAAGCCGCGAGGTCGAAAGGAAAATCAAGGAATGGTGGAATATCGGTTTGAATTGCGCAAAGACGACCTGAAGCCGTACCTAGTAGCCGGCCAATATGTGACTACATCTTCCAAGCGGCGCGAAGGTGGCGCCATCTTCTGGACTTTTGACCCGCTTAAGGAAGATCCGGCGGTCGCCGAGCAGCAAATTGCTTCGGTGGCAAATATCCTTCAAAAGAATTTTGGCCCTCTGGGAAAAAGCGATCTTGTTGTGCACATTGTCGAATCATCGAGACCACATGCTGCCGGTTCAGACGAGCCTATGGCCACTCCTTTTCCCGCCGGAGTTTTAGTCAATTCGCAAGCCCTCGCACTTGGAATCAACAGCCCCCATTTCTCGAAATTAGTAGCAAGCGGATTGGCCCATAGTTGGTTCCCGGATATGAATCCCTTGCCGGATTCTCTTATCGGCATCGAGGAAGGCTTGCCGGAGTATGCCCACATTGTGGTTGACGAAGCCCTTGAAGGCCAAGCTATGCGGCGGCAGCTTGTACTGAAGTTTCTTAAGGAGTACAGAGAGGCGTGCAGAGAAGCGGTCGAAAAGCCGCTCATCTCGACCACGCTACAAGATCCCCTCGAACAGCGTCGAATCGCCCTGGCAAAGGCTCCCTTGTTTTTCATTGCGCTCGAAGACTCTTACGGAGAGGAACCAGTTCGTCGAGCCTTGACGCAAATCAGGAGCCTGCTGCGCGGTCAAGAAGTCGGTTACCCAGACATCCGAGCGGCACTCGAGGGTGTAACGAATAAAGATCTCGCACCGATGTTCCGCACCTGGGTCTATAACGTCGGCATTCCGGCGGAACTCCAAGAAAAGTACCAAAACGCAGAAGCCGGGAAAAACTAGAAAAGCCATCGTGTGAGGAGGCAGAATGCGCGAAGTCATTTCCACCGAAAAAGGGCCCAAGGCGATCGGCCCTTATTCGCAGGCGATCAAAGCAAATGGATTTATATTTATTTCCGGTCAAATCGCCTTCGATCCCGCGACGGGCAAGCCAATCGAAGGCGACACGGCAAAACAAACGCAGCGCGCGCTCGAGAATCTGAAGGCTATCCTGGAAGCTGCGGGATCTTCCCTCGATCGTGTCGTCAAAGTGGGCGTATTCCTGAAAGACATGAACGATTTTTCAGCGATGAACGAAGTGTACGCCCGATACTTCCCGGCAAATCCCCCGGCTCGCTCCACAGTAGAAGTCTCAAGGCTTCCGAGGGACTTCCGCGTTGAAATCGATTTGATCGCTCTAGCGTGAGCAGTCGAGAGTCGTGGGATATTACGTTGTTTCTGCTTCGAGAGAGCGCTCAGTTAACCCATTGGCTCTCGATTTGCCGGTAAATGGCATGGCATCCTTTTTTTTCAGTATCCTAGAAACGTTCACATTATAGAAAAAGGGCTGCTATACACTTGCGGCGTTCACATCTCGTATTTGCGCGCAACGGATCACGTTCGGTCGTTAAAAGACATCTATTTCAGGCGGTTCCATGGCTAACTCGCAGTTTGATTTAGTGGTGATCGGAAGCGGTCCGGCGGGACAAAAGGGCGCTATTTGCGCGGCAAAAATGCGCAAGCGTGTCGCGGTCATCGACCGCACGCAAATGATAGGTGGGGTCTGCGTTCACACCGGCACAATTCCAAGCAAGAGCGTGCGCGAGGCCATTTTTCAACTTACCGGGAATGCTGTCAGGACGTTTTACGGCGAAAGTTATCGCGGGAAGAACGATATTACGGTTCAAGATCTTTCTTTTCGCGTGAAAGCGATCGTAGGGCGCGAGACAGAAGTGATCCGCGCACAGCTCAAACGAAACGGTGTGGCTGTGTTTCAAGGCACGGCGCAGTTCTGCGACCCGAATACGATCGAAGTTCAGGGCGACACCGAGAAAATTACGGTCCGTGCAGATCATATTCTGATCGCTTGCGGAACACGACCAGCACGAAACGCTCAAATTCCATTTGACGATAAACGCATTCTCGATACCGACAGTATTTCTTCCATGGAAGGTCTGCCCAGGGAAATCATCGTGGTGGGCGCAGGCGTCGTAGGCCTTGAATACGCGTCCTTTCTCGCGGCTCTAGGCACTGAAGTTACATTAATAGACCAACGCCCGACGCTTCTAGACTTCGTGGATCGGGAAATCATCGAAGCTCTGGCGTATCACCTGCGTCAGATGGGCACGACTTTTCGTCTCGGCGAAAAAGTGACGCGAGTAGGCATCGATCCTCAACGCGACCGCGTATTTGCCGAACTCGAAAGCGGAAAGAAAGTACAGGGTGACGCACTAATCTATGCCGTCGGTCGTCAAGCGAATGGAGATCGCATAAACTTGGCAGCGGCCGGGTTAGAACCCGACGCGCGCGGCAGGATCAAAGTGAACGAACATTATCAGACCGATGTCCCGCATATCTATGCGGCCGGCGACATTATCGGATTTCCCGCCCTGGCCAGCACGTCGATGGAACAAGGGCGACTCTCGAGCTGCCATATGTTCGGTGCGCGTTCGGAACACATAACCGAATTGTTTCCGTACGGTATTTACACCATCCCGGAAATTTCCATGGTGGGCCAGAACGAGGAACAACTAACAGCCGCGAAAGTTCCTTACGAAGTGGGAATTGCCAAGTATGCCGAACTCGCGAAGAGCATGATGCTGGGCGATGAAACCGGAATGCTTAAAGTTCTTTTTGATCGCAACACACTAAAACTTCTCGGTGTTCACGTAATCGGCCAGCGCGCTACGGAAATTATTCACATCGGACAAGCCGTCCTGTATTACGGCGGCAAGGTGGACTATTTCCGCGACACAGTTTTTAACTACCCCACGCTCGCCGAAGCCTACAAAGTAGCCGCGTTAGACGGTCTGAACAAACTTTAGTGGCACTCGGCGAAGCTAATGCCTATTGAACAATTTTGATTTGCGCGCACTTCGCGTGTACGGCTCCTCGTCGCACGTTGCCCGCATGGGCCACGATCACTTCATGGCCTAACTGGTTCACCTGCCGGCTGACCCAGGGTGAATGCGTCCCGGTCTTCAGAGCGATCCGACTCCGCGGAATCCTACGGAACACTTCCTCGATTCCTCTTGGCGTCGTGGGTAGTTGGCTCTCCCAAGTCACTTCGCCGCTTCATTCAAAATGCAGTAATGGCTAAGGCGGTCTCCCCGATCCAATCCAATCGTGAGCTGGTTCTCTTTGAAAATCTGCATCCTCTCGGTCGCCACAGTGCTAATCTTCTTCATTGCCGGTCTCCGTTTTGCGCCTTGAGCGCGTCGTTCACTGGGAGCGTATCGCATCCCGCTCAACTGGAATTTCTCCAAAATCTCGGGTAGTTTGACTTACCGGGATTTGACTCCGCTCCAAAGTTTGGGGAAGCGCCGGTAAATCTCCCGTGTCGGTGCTAATATCCAGCACATCAAATGAAAACTGCACGCAAAAAAGAATGGTTCGACGACGACTTGTTCTGGCGGGAGCTTTACCCATTCATGTTTACCGAGAAACGGATCGCCGATGCGGACGAACAAATCGCGCAGGCGCTGGCCCTCACCAAGCCCATAGGCAAGTCTGTCCTCGATCTGTGCTGCGGTCCAGGCAGATGCTGCATCGCGCTTGCAAAAAGGGGATTTCAGGTCACGGGGGTTGACAAGACTACGTACCTCCTGAATAAGGCGCAGGCCAGAGCGAGGGCCGAACACGTCAAGTTCGAGTTGGTTCAGAAAGACATGCGGGATTTTGTGCGCCCAGGATCCTTTGCGCTCGTGCTCAGCATGTTTACATCCTTTGGATATTTCAACGATAAGCAAGAGGATCTGACTGTATTGGAGAACATGTTTGCGTCGCTGCAGCCAGGTGGGGCGTGCTTGATCGAGATGTTAGGCAAAGAACGTCTCGCAAAAGTTTTTCAGTCCACAACATCCACTGATTTGCCGGATGGTTCGGTCGTCGTCGAGCGACACAAGATTTTTGATGATTGGACCCGGGCTGGGAACGAATGGCTGGTCATACGGAACGGTCGAGTGAGGTGCTTCAAATTCCACCACACTATTTATTCCGGGCAAGAGCTACGGGATCGGATGGAGCGCGTAGGATTCGTTGCTGTGAAGCTGCACGGGAATCTCGACGGAGACGAGTATGGTCCCGATGCCGAGCGCCTCATTGCGATAGGCCGCAAACCGAAAGGCAACAGGCCGCATTAAAACTGTGGGGCTGAGTTGGCAAGGTAAACTATCCGCTCAAGCGATCCAAGCAGCCAAAACCCGGCGGGGGATTTGAACGTGTACAAAGTCACGGACATTTTTTTTTCGCAAATGTTGCTTCAACTTAGTGTGTTTGGACTTGACGGGCGAGAGGATGGTGATGTCAGAAGTGGTTTGGCGTAGAAGTTCCCTGTGCGGGTCGAAGTCAGCGCCCGGAGACGCCGGCATCTTGGAGGAGCACTACGTCGGATTCGGTGTGAGAACGCAGAACGCCAAGGGTCTTGCCGTCGGGAGAGAACTCAAACATCTGAATTGCGTCGGACTGGAAATTCGTGATTTGGCGTCCGCGGGAGCCGTCCAAAGGTTGGAGCCAGAGATTTTCGACGCCATTCTCGCGAATGGGATAAACGATGGCGCGCCCGTCGGGTGTGAATTGTGGACTACTCGTAACTCTGGGGTCAGGCTCAAGCGACTGTACCGTGGTTTCTGGGCCCGCATCGAGCGGGACGAGCACAATCTTCTCCACGGAATCATTCTGCTGAGTTCCCGCTGCGAGAAAAACTAATCGCTTCCCGTCAAAGGAAATGGCCATGGTCGTGGCCGCGAAGACAGCATTGGAGATAAGCGTTCCCGGCACAACCTGCGGGGCTCCGCCATCAATGGGGACGCGCAAGATTTGATAACTGAGTAGGTCCTTGTAGTAGACCCAGTTTCCGTCGTGCGTGCATAGAGCATCCACGTCCCAAGCACCGGCTGTGAGCTGCTTGGGGTTCGATCCATCGGCGTTGTAGCGCCAGATGTTGATTTTATTGGCGCCTCCGCGGTCGGCTTGTTCGACCAGGGTGTAGGGAGCATCGGGACACGCACTTGCCCTCATCACCGTGACCGAAGGATGGCTCAGGAGTACAGTCTTGGTTATGCCGTTGGGCGACATTTGCAATAGGTCGCTGCCGTCGGCAAAATAAAGGTCCCCGTTGGCCGCCCAGCCGAATAGGAACGACTCCTTGTGCTGTGCGAGAGCCGGACTCGGAGGAACCCCCGAAAAGCCGGTGGCTGGCAAGAGATATAAAGTTCGCGTGCTTTTTTGTTGTACGGTAGCTAGAGTCTTTCCGTCCGACGAGAGCGTTACCGTCTGATAATTATTCGTGTCATTGGTGACCGTGCGAAATTCAGCCGCGGACCCTGAGAGAAATGCGATTTGGGAGCGCGCGAAAGGTGTCGGATTGTTCTGATACGTGACGATGAGGCCGCGACCTTCAGGCAACCAGGCCAGCTCGTTCAACTGGACTTTATTGAACGGGGAAAGCGCCTGCACTTTAGCCGAGGTCACATCGCGAAACTGAATCGCACCTGACGCGTCGCTGGGTCCGGAGATAACGGAAGCAATCCGATTTCCGTCCGGCGACCAGGCCACGAATTGAGGAACTTCGGTTATCGACCCTCCAAAAAACTTCTTTTCAACCGTGCCGTCCGCATTCGCGATGAGCACTTGAAACTTTCCGGCGTCGGGATCATTGGCGCGCACGTATGCAATCCGATTTCCGTCAGGAGAGAAAGTGATCGCGCTGTCGACGTCCCGCACGACGAGCTGCGGAGTGCCACCGAGTACCGGCGCACGCAGGACATTCCACGAGGTACTCGTGTTGTCCGTCGCTTTGCGGAAATAAAAGTAACTGCCGTCTGGCGAAAAGGCGAGATTCCGGTAAAAGGCGTCGGCGGGCACAATCACTCGAGTGTCACTGTTTGTTTGCACGTGGCGCAGCCACAGGCTCTGCTTGCCATCCTCTTCCAACACGCTCAGGATATATTTGCCATCGGGAGCAATAGCCGCCGCAATAGAATTCCCATTATTCGTGACCTGCGTGATTGTGAAATTTTGAAATGGGGCCGCGCGCCCGGCAGTCAGCAACGAATAAATGCCATATCCCGCCGCCGCTAGTACGACAAGTATGATCAGCAGACTCGCGGTCACGCCGATCTTGTGCTGCTTCGCCGCCGTCACAATTACGGCCTTGCTCGATGCGTCCCTTGCCGGTGTCCGGGGTGCGTGCTCTACGGTCGCTCGCCCCGAATCGGTATCGCGCTTCAGCCGCTGCAAGTCCGCGCTTAGATCGGAAGCATTCTGGTAGCGCAGCTTCTGATTTTTTTCGAGCGCCTTGTTGATGATTTGCTCGAGTTCCGCCGGCAGCTCGGGATTGAGCCGCGTTGGCGGCACCGGTGCCTTGTGCAGGATGGCGTCGAAGATAGCTGCCGGTGTTGCGCCCGGGTATGCCAAGGCACCCGTAGCCATCTCATATAGCACCGCGCCGAAAGAAAAGAGGTCGGTCCGCACGTCTAGTTCTTCGCCCATCGCTTGTTCGGGCGACATATACATCAGGGTTCCCATCGTAGTGCCGGGAGTACTAAGTACTTCGTTCGCGATCGAGGTCGGCAGCTCCGCGGCCGGCACAGTCGAGATAGCGCGCCGCGGCAACATGATCTTGGCGAGCCCGAAATCCAGCACTTTCGCCGACCCGCCGCGAATGCAGAAGAGGTTTGCGGGTTTGATGTCTCGATGAATGATGCCCTTAGCGTGAGCGGCATCGAGCGCGTTTGCGACCTGGATACCAACCTCCAGCAAGACATCGAGCGGCATGGGGCCGCTAGCGATTCGACGCTTCAGAGTTTGGCCGTCCAGAAATTCCATGGCGATGAAGGGATGGCCATCCTGCCGTCCGATCTCATAGATCGTGCAAATATTTGGATGGTTCAGAGCGGAAGCGGCACGGGCTTCGCGGCGAAAGCGTTCGAGGGCCTGTGGATCGTCCACGACGTCGCCTGGTAGGAATTTCAGAGCGACGAAGCGGCCGAGTTCGGTATCCTCAGCCTTGTACACAACACCCATTCCTCCGCCGCCGAGTTTTTCGATGACGCGGTAGTGAGAGATTGTGCGACCGATCACAGGCTGCGAATCGGGCATCTGGATTTGATCTTAGGACGCGCCCAGCGGACAAGTCAATCACGGTGCCCGCGAGGTCGGATGTGGAAGTGTGGTGACCTTGATGGGCGGAACGTGCGCGATCCAGCAGCCGAAGACCCGGCAGGATCTCTGTGCGATTAGTTCTGGCCTAGAATCTTATCGAATGGGGATGAATTGTGTGCAAGACGCGAGCTGTGTGCGAAAACGACCCGTTTTCCATGAAACGCGAAATCAAAGGATTGTAATCATTTGTCGAACAACCTTGAACTCAAGGTGTAAGTGTTTTCACTTGACAGGCCTTCAATCCTTGAAGTAGAAACTCCGCGATATTACTTACCCCTGGAGTGATTCGCGTGCGATGTCCTCGATGAGGAGCCGACATGGAGTTTCGCGCCGATTGCTTAGATTGGTTTCAACCCCCTAACTATCTTAGATTACTCTCCCAAACGGTTGCCTTTTGTGGTGCCAAGAAAACCGCCGCCGGAGCTGCGGGTTGGACCGCCGAATAAGGACTGATCTTTCACTCTACGATTACCGCGCCTGATGAAGTGAGAACGCCGTCCGCTGGGAGGACCATCCAATGACCAAACGCAGCGCGAAGTTGGCGAGGAACTCAACCGCTGTTGCGGCCAGCCTCGTGTCAATGCCTTTCAAAGACCTGCGACACCCCCCAATCCAACTCGGGATCCTGCAGCGGTGTCTGGAGCACGCTAGCATCACGGCCCGGTCTCACTCTCTTGAGCTTGCATTCATGGATCACCTGCATGCGAAGACCGCCGCTGGCGTTGCTAGTAATCCGCTGACGATAGATCAGTACCAACGGGTTGCAACCCAGGAATTTATTGTTCACTTGGGTGACTGGATTTTCAAGGTGCCACCCTACGCAGAGCCGTCAAAGGATGACGAGAAATACATTGCGCACGTCCGTACCAAGGGTGTTTCGGACGATGCGATCGCGATCGCAATCCGCATGAAGAGTCTCGTTCCCGAATTCTTAGAAGCCGCGGCAGACGAGTTGCTTGCTGGAACCCCTCGGATCGTGGGCTTTTCGACCGTCTTTCAGCAAAACATCGCATCACTGGTACTAGCGAAGATCCTCAAGGCGCGAGACCCGTCGATGAAAATCGTATTCGGCGGAGGAAACTGTGACGGTCTGATGGGGCAAGCTATACACGAGTGTTTTCCGTGGGTCGACTTCGTCATTCGCGGTGAAGGTGAGAGAATTCTCGTCGAGCTGGTCAGAGACATCCTTGCCGACCAAGCAATTCACCCCCGCCCGGGGCTGTGTTACAGAGTCGATGGATGCTCTATAGCAATTCCGCAGAAAGAAGGGCCCCAGGTTCCCATCAATGAGGTTCCGACGCCCACTTACGACGACTACTTTGAGCGGCTTGCCCGCACCCCATTAAGGGCCGAGCTGTGGCCCGAAGTGGCGATTCTATTCGAAAGTTCGCGGGGTTGTTGGTGGGGCGCAAAGTCCCACTGTACGTTCTGCGGCTTGAATAGCAGCTTAATGATGTTCAGGAGTAAACCGGCATCGTTCGTCGCCGAAGAGATCCTCAACCTGGCAGCCAGGTATCGAGTGCTCGACTTCGTCGCGGTCGACGATATTATTGATCTCCATCATATTCGCGAGTTGTTTCCGTTGCTACGTGCGAGCGGAGCTGATCTCACGCTCTTTTACGAGACAAAAGCGAACCTTACGAAAGATCAACTGCATGCCTTTCACGATGCGGGAGTGAGCGCGATTCAACCGGGCATCGAAAGCTTAAGCACGCCGATTCTTCGCTTGATGCGAAAGGGCGTGACAGCGCTTCAGAACCTACGTCTGCTGAAATGGTGTGCTGAAATTGGCATCATGCCTGCGTGGAATTTGCTGTACGGTTTTCCTGGCGAGCCGCCGGAGGAATACGAGCGTATGAGTGAACTGGTTCCGTCACTCGTCCACTTAGAACCCCCGATGTGCATGCCGGTAGAGCTCGAGCGCTTCAGTCCCTACTTTGATAGAGCGACCGAATTCGGCATCGAGATAATAGGACCGCTGCCGCACTATCGATTTCTTTACTCAGTGGCGCCGGAGGCGCTGAGCAATCTTGCCTATGATTTCGAATATCGGTACTCGGATGGACGTGACCCTTCAACCTATACCAAGAACTTAGCAGAGGCGGTTGCACGCTGGCGAGAGCTCGGCGGACATGCGGTCGGGTCTCTTTCTTACCGGCGAGGCCCAGGGTTCTTGCTCGTCCAAGATCGACGCCCGGGCCTCGAAAGCGCAGACTACCGTTTCGATGGTATCGAAGCGAAAATTTACCTCGCATGCGACGCTGGGGCGACGGCTGCTGACATATGTAGGCAGCTTAACCCGGAAGGTGGTAGCGGCATGGATGCAATCGAGGTCGAGAATTACCTCCGGGAGTTGGTTGATGCCAGGCTGATGTACCGAGAAGGCAAAAGTTTTCTCTCGTTGGCAATTGCGGTCAATAGCGCTGGAGCTCTGCCGCCAACACTGACTCGAAATGTTAACACTCTCGCGCAACCCGCGACGGTGTGTAGCTAGTTGTTTGGAAATGTTTGAAGGAGACATCATGACGAAGCGTGGCAAGAAAACCAAGACTAGACTTTCAATTAAGAAGGAACCTGTACGCGCCCAGCGCCACAGTGGAGGAAAATTGGAAGCAAAATCAAGGGCAAGACCAGTCGCCCGGTCTAGAAATGTAGTCAGGGCACGACCACGGGAATGGGAAAAAGTATAGTTTTGTTACGGCTGTTCCGAGACTCGTCGCGTAAGCATGCACCGTTCTTGCAATCCTTTGCAAACACATGGGCACGGAGTCCGAGCTTGATATGTAGTCCGACAGGGACCCGACATGTTTTCAATCCAGACTCGCGTCCCGGTTCTGGCGCTCTTATGGCAAATTCGTTGCGTCGAGGGCGGGAGAAGCGTAGGATGCCCCAGTTCGGCTGTCCAAATCGGGAATTCCGGATGAATGCAAATTTGCGATCCCAAGACCTCACTCTCTCGATGACTTCGCACTTGCAATCGACGATTCACATAGCGTTCGTATAATCCACTAGCTGCGAGGAACACGGCTGGGAGCAATCTATGAGAAAGTCGCCAACTGGCAGCCGTTTTCAGTCGTCGATGGCCGTCTCATTACTGGGCAGAATCCCGCGTCCTCGACAGTCACAGCCCAATCGCTTCTTAAGTACCTCGGAGAGAAAGCCGCTCACGCTTCTGCTTAGGTTGACGATCACATCGGTCTGCGCACTATATCGAAAGGAGCCATCAATGAACGCCGTACAAGTCGAACAGAAGAGCTATGAGATGCCCCCGCGAGAGGGGGTCAGCATCGCGCATTTTCTCACCGTCGCCGACGTCGAGCGATCGGCTCGCTACTACGAAAAGGTCTTCGGCGCTCGCATTCTGACCATGGGCGACGGCAACGCACCTCCGTACCTTCAGCTTGCGAATATCTGGATGATTCTCAACGTTGGGGGCGGGCCGACCCCGGATAAGCCGACGGTGACGCTCAGCGTCCCCGACCCGAATCACATCAACAGCTTTATGAATTTCCGCGTTGCGGATATTCAAGCGTGCTACGAATTGTGGAAAAGTCGAGGAGCCGAGTTCCTCACGGAACCGATTGCCAAGTACGGCGAGATTCGCTGCTACATCCGCGATCCTGACGGATACATTATCGAGGTCGGACAGAGCACCTCCCTCACATACGGTTAGCGCTTGGCGCGGATAGGATGCCGACTCTGCGCCTCGTCCCCGCTTCTGCCAATCTTTGCCTTGAACAATCACTCGCTCCGACATCGAAAGGAGTGCCAGATGTATGGCGCAAATGGACTAAAAGAGACCACGCTTAGCGTGAACGTTTTTGCCGCCCCGGGAAAGGCCATGGTCGGCGAGCGGCCAAGGCCCTTCGGCGAAGCGCTCGGCTTTGACCCGATCACGTCCACTTTAATCTTCGGCGAGTACGACGCGGTGCTGGTAGACGCAATGATGACGGTGGCTGATGCCGAGGCTCTCGCGGATTGGGTTGCTCTGCACAACCGCAACTTGGAGACCATCTATATAACGCACGCCCATTTCGACCACTTCTACGGTCTGAGCATTCTGCTCGACCGTTTCCCGGACGTTCGGGCGATAGCAACGACCAAGACGCTGAACGCCAAGCAGATGTCTTTTACTCCCCCAGTGGAACGGTTAGCCCGCCGGTGCTTTCCTGGGCAAGTGCCCACTAAGTTGGTTGCACCTGAGCCCTATCAGCCCGACACATTTACTCTCGAGGGCCACGAATTGCGCATCATCGAGCAGGGCTACACCGATAGTGCCGATACGACGTCTCTGCACGTTTCCATCAATCGGCCTGATCGTCGCGGGCGACGTTGTGTACAACCAATGCCACATGTACGTCGGCGACACCAACGCCGAAAGCCGAAAAAATTGGATCGCGGCGCTAGACCGGTTAGCGGCGCTGAACCCGACAATTGTTGTCGCCGGTCACAAGAAGCCTGGCGCGCCCGACTCTCCCTCGGCGATCCAAGACATTAAGCGCTATCTGCAGGACTTCGATCGGTTGCAGAAAACCGCAACGTCGGACAAGGAGCTGTTCGATCAGATGACGGAGCGATACGCGCATTGGGTTGCCAATCAGTCGTGGTTGATGTTCGGGTTCCCTCAGGCATAACTCGCATCAACCGCTGTGCGTGCATCGCTTCGCTCGGACGACCCGCTGCTCAGGAGGGAATCAAGGCGCTGATGGCGCGCGGCTTTCACAAACCGGGAGATGTCGAAAGTCGGCTCGGATACTACCTAGCTAAGTCGGCACCCGACGCAGTTCTCCAGATGTTGTTGACACGTAAACGCACAAACTCCTGATGGCAGGCTGATCACTCTCCACGCGGCGTTGTTCGCACGGGCCCCGCTTTATGGACAGTCTGAATTGATTGCTGCGAGTCAGGTTTGCCACGAAAGCTTCCTGACTCGGACATTGGGAGACTCAAATGGAAATCAAGTTGGATCGATGCGCTATGGCCAACAACACGTCGTCACCGATAGCGCTCCAGAAGGTTTATGTCGTTGAGGCAGCCAACGGCGCTGAAAAAGAAGCGTCTCCCGACGATGGAGAGTGCGGTTCAAACCCTGGATTCGACTGCTAGTGCTCTGCGTGCCTTGGGTAAGCGGTGCTGCCGCATTCGCACAGTACAATCCGCTTCCCAGTCCGATTGCTGAGCAAGAAGTTGCCGGCCCGGCGCAGGCAGCCGTGCGAGCGGGGCAGAATAATTCCGTAGCTTTGTCGCAAAATCCCTATCTCGGTGGAGTTCCCGCCGGGGAACTGAGCGCAACACCGATACCCCTCCCGCTGGAAGGCGCCGTCGCACGTGGCCTGAAGCAAAATCTTGGAGCCTTCCTGGCTACCGATTCAATGACGGATGCGCGTGGACAGAAATGGCAAGCCCTGAGCGAGTTACTCCCGAATGTAATTACCGATACCGGATTCGGCGTGCGTCAAATCGATTTGAAGGCGCAATTCGGTTTGAATATACCGGGCGTGCCAAAAGTGATTGGCCCATTTGGCTATTTCGATTCGCGGGGCTATCTCAACCAAACCGTTTTTGATTGGGGATCGATTGAACGAGAGCGCTCTTCACAGGCGCAGGTGAAGTCGGCCCAATATAGCTATAAGAATGCGCGCGAGCTTGTTGTGACCGTGATTGTCTCCAACTATCTGCTGGTCATCGCCGACCAGTCGGAGGTCGAATCGGCGCGAGCGCAAAGGGACACCGCCGCAGTACTTTTTCAGCAGACGTCCGACCAACACACCGCAGGCCTTGCCGCGGCCGTGGACGTTCTGCGTTCACGGGTCGAACTCCAATCACGCACGCAGAAATTGATCGTCGCACAGAATAATTTGGAAAAGCAGAAATTGGTTCTGGCGCGAGCGATCGGCCTTCCTCCGGGGCAAAAATTCGAAATAACCACACAGGTCGGCTACCAGGATCTTTCCATACCGCCTCTGGATGACGCGATACAAAGCGCGTACAAGGCTCGCGCTGATTTGCAGAGCATGATGAATCAGGTCCGGTCAGCCGAGCTCGAAAGAAAAGCCAGTCTTGCAGAACGTTATCCGTCGATAGAACAGGTAGCCGACTATGGAATCACCGGAGTCAATCCGGCTTCCACGCACGGCACCGTTGATGCGGCTGCCACGCTCCGCGTCCCCATTTTTCAAGGCGGAAAAGTGCACGGCGACGTTTTACGCGCCGATGCCTCGCTGCAAAGAGCAAAGCAGGTGCTCGCAGACTTGCGAGCCCAGATCGATCAGCAGGTTCGCGACGCTTATCTCGATCTGGAGGCTACCGCGCAAGAAGTCTCTGTCGAGAAAAGCACGGTAACGCTCGCTACGGAGACTCTGGAGCAATCTCGCGACAGGTTCAGCTCGGGAGTTACGGACAACATAGAGGTTGTTCAAGCGCAAGACGCGCTCGCAACAGCGAATGACGCGTACATCGCCAGCCTTTACAGCTACAACCTCGCAAAAATATCTTTGGCAAGAGCGATCGGGGTCGCCGAGTCCCGCTTTGCGGAGTACCTGAAAGCCGACCTGAAAGGAGAGTAAGTATGGCTGAACAAAATCAGGCATCGAATCCTCAAAAAGTCACTCCGCCTGTACCAAACGCGCCAACGGGCGATTCCGGCGCGGCTGAGGCGCCGATTCCGGCCTATCCTAAAAGGCGCTCGCGCAAGCGTCTGATCCTTGTTGCTTCGCTCGTAGTTCTGGTCATTGGTGGCATTGTCCTCTGGCTGTATTTTTCCCGCTTCGAGTCCACCGACGACGCGCAAGTCGACGTCCATCTCTACCCCGTCAGCGCTCGCATTTCCGGATATATCCAGAAGGTCAACGTTGGGGACAACCAATGGGTCGAGGAAGGTTCTACGCTCGTGGAAATCGACCCAAAAGACTATGAAGTGGCATCGGCAAGAGCCCAGGCCGAACTGGACAATGCAGACGCAGCCGCGGAGAGTTTGAATATCGACGTGCCCATATCTTCAGTGAATGCGTCGAGCCAACTGAAGTTCACATCCTCGGATATTCAGAATGTCCAGGCAGCCATCGAGGCGGCGGAAAAGGAAGCTGCGGCTGCCCATGCCCGCGTTCTGGAAGCTCAGGCGGAAAATGTAAAGGCGCAGGATGATGTCACCCGCTATCGCCTGTTGCTCGCGAAAGACGAGATACCCAGGCAGGTCTACGACCATGCGTTTGCCGCCGCCGCGACCGACGTCGCTGCCGTATCAGCGGCGGAAGCGAGCGAGGCCGCCGCACAACAAGCCGTTCAGGAAGCGCACAGCCGTCTTTTTGAGGCTCAAGCTCGGTACGAAGACGCGCAAGCGGGACCGCAGCGCGTTGCCTCGACGCGAGCCAAAGCCCTTGCTGCCGTTGCCGACATACGCCAAAAAAGAGCCGCGCTTGAACAGGCCCAGTTGAATCTGGGCTACACCAAAATACTCGCCCCCGTAACCGGCGAGGTGACGAAAAAAGTTGTCGTTGGATTAAACGTAGAGCCTGGAGAGCAACTGCTCACCGTGGTGCCGCTGGATCAAGTCTGGATTACCGCAAATTTCAAAGAAACCCAATTGAAACACATGCGCGTGGGCCAGAAAGCTCAGATCCACCTTGATTCGAACGGCCGCAACTACAACGGGCATGTCGACAGCATCGCGGGGGCCACGGGACCTCTGTTTAGTTTGCTGCCCCCGGAGAATGCTACGGGAAACTACGTGAAAATCGTTCAGCGCGTGCCGGTGAAGATTGTTCTCGAACCGGGCGAAAATCGAGACCATCAGCTTCGGCCGGGCATGAACGTAGAAGCGACGGTGCACTTGCGATGAGCTCCGAAGCGGCGACCTTCCCTTTGGACCAGGTTGTCTGGCGTCCCAAGGTAAATCCCTGGGCGATCGGCGCCACCGTTTCGATTGCGGCGTTTGTCGAAGTATTGGATACGAGCGTTGCCAACGTAGCCTTGCCTTACATCGCGGGAGGCTTGGGAGCCAGTTACGACGACAGTACATGGGTACTCACGTCATACCTCGCAGCAAACGCCATTGTCCTGCCCATGAGCGGCTGGCTCGCCGAAATCATCGGCCGCAAGCGGTATTTCATGTTCTCCCTCTCTATTTTCACGCTGAGTTCCTTGCTTTGCGGACTCGCTCCGAGTCTGCCTGTATTGCTGTTCTTTCGGGCTCTACAAGGCATCGGTGGAGGCGGCTTGCAACCCATGGCGCAAGCGATTCTCAACGATTCCTTTCCTCCAGAGAAGCGCGGCATCGCATTTGCTCTTTACGGCATCTCTGCGGTTCTGGCCCCGACAGTCGGGCCCATGCTCGGAGGCTGGATTACGGACAGCTATTCCTGGCGCTGGATTTTTTTCATCACCTTGCCTGCCGTTCTGCTGGCTCTCTATTTGACCTATACACTCGTCGAAGATCCACCGTTCCTCCGCCGGATAAAAAGAGGGGGAATCCGCGTGGACTACATGGGAATATCCATGTTGGCGCTTGGAGTTGGATCGCTGCAGATCCTTCTCGATAAGGGGCAGGAAGACGACTGGTTGGGCTCGCATTTCATCACCACCCTCGCGATAACCGCGGCAGTTTGCTTGATCACACTGGTCATCTGGGAATGGTTCCGAAAAGATCCCATCGTCGACGTCCGTATGTTCAAGAGTTTTAACTTCGCCGCGGCGAGCCTGATGATGTTCATGATGGGGTTCATGCTTTTCAGCACTTTGGTCTTGATTCCTGAATTTCTGCAGACGCTGATGGGTTACACCGCCGAACTCGCAGGTCTCGTTTTGTCCGGAGGAGGACTTGTCTTGTTGGCAATGATGCCCGTCACTGGCCGGCTTACGTCGAAAATTCAGGCCAGGTACCTGATTGCGGCGGGATGGCTC
Source organism: uncultured Acidobacteriota bacterium (assembly GCA_963714785.1). Lineage (GTDB taxonomy): Bacteria > Acidobacteriota > Terriglobia > Acidiferrales > UBA7541 > Palsa-295. The sequence goes on along the minus strand of CAVQQE010000005.1, from coordinate 52,547 downwards.
TGTCTTGCCGTCGGACTATTCTATTCGGCTCACAAGATCGATTTATTTATCAACTTCCCTTTTGCAACCTGGCTGCGCATCACGCAAGTAGTTGGAATCGGATTTCTTTTTGTCCCCATCACCGCAGCAGGTTATATCGGCGTCCCTCCGGAAAAAGGCAATAGTGTCGCCGGAATAATCAATTTCATGCGGAATATTGGCGGCAGTATAGGGACTTCACTGGTGACCACTCTGATCGTCCGGCGATCTCAGTATCACCAGGAAATCCTCGTCGGCCATGTGACTCCAGATACCCCTGCGTTTCGTTCGGCGTTTCGCGCGCTGAGCTCTGAAATCGCACGTTCTGGCCTTCGGACCACAGACGCTCGCAAACAGGCCATTGCGAGGTTCTATGGCTTGGTGAATCAACAAGCACACGCGCTGTCTTATATGGACACATTTTGGATCCTGGGTGCCTTCTGCTCGCTCATGTTCGTTCTCGCATTTTTCTTGAAACGGAATGATCCAAGAGCGAGTGGAGGTGTGGCGGCCGGGTAAGGATACGCGCAATGATTCAAGCAATTACAATTGAGCGCGAGTTCGGCTGCGGGGGCTCCGAGATTGCAAGCCTACTCGCCCAACGACTGGGGTGGAACCTCTGGGATGAACGCTTAACGCAGGAAATCGCAAGTCTGACAAAAAGTTCTCCGGAAGTAGTGAAGAAGATGGAATGGAGAAGAGATCCGGCGGTTTACCGCGTCTTCCTCTCTTTTCTTCGCGGAGCATTTGAGGGAGGCCTGCCCCCAACCAACCGCATAGCTCTACTCGACGCTCGTCGCATCGCCGCAGTTTCCGAGCTGGCGGTCAATCACGCGCTTTCTGACGGCCCATGCGTCATCGTTGGTCGGGGCTCGCAATATTTTCTTCGGAATCGCAAGGATGTCTTCCGTACATTTCTCTATGCTTCGCGCGATTACAAAATCCATCGATTGGTACGTGGCGGCATGCCCGAGCGCGATGCAATCGAACAGGTCGACACCACCGATAGAGATCGCGCTGCGTTCATCAATAAATACCTTAACCTGAACTGGCCAGACCACCACCTGTATAATGCAATGTTTAATACAGAGATGGGTGAGTCCTATGTCGCAGAAATACTCGCTCGCTGTGCTAAAGAGGTTCCTGGCTAGTCCAGAATTCTCATTTAGCCTCTCTCTGCATGACAATTTGCAGTCGAGTCCGTGCGCAACCACAGGCATAGCTGCAATCTGCAACTTCCCTTATTATTCATTCGATGCCGAGGAACCTAATTGGTCGTAATCCCGTACCATAGGACGAGAGGTGAGGCGTGCAAGTACTATCCGGTCAGTTTTATGGCACTACCGTCCGCACGACAACATTTGCGGGTTTCGTGTTGGCCGATACGGCCTACGGTCCCGGGATGCGGATTGGCCGCCACATGCACGAGCGGTCTTACATCTCGTTCCTGTTGCGCGGCTCCTACACTGAGCGCTATACCAATCAAACGCGCAGATGTGAACTAGGCACAGTCCTCGTTCATCCCGCAGGCGAGTCGCATACGAACCAGTTCGACGAGAGCGGTGGGCGAGTCCTGAGTCTGGAAATACCTTCCGAATATTGCGACCCGGAACCGGGGTATCTTGCGACCGACGATGCCGCCGAGGTCTACCAACTCGCGAATCTCATGAGCCGACTTGGAAGGGAGCTTGCCCTCGGTGACGACTCATACATTACGATTGAAGCGGTCGCTTTTGAACTAGCAGGGATCTTAGAACGCGCGTTTGCTCCGGAGGAACAGCCACCTTGCTGGCTCCGTAAGGCTGTGGCTTTGTTACATGAGCGGTTTTGCGAGCCGCTGTCCCTCAAGGAGATTGCGGTCGCAATCGGAGTGCACCCCGTCCACCTCGCGCGCACATTCCGCGCCGTGCGGCATTGCACGGTCGGCGATTACCTGCGTTACTTGCGCGTCGCGTTTGCTCGCCGGAAACTGGCGGAAAGCTCAATGCCCATCGTTGAGATCGCCCATCGTTCAGGTTTTTCCGACCAAAGCCATTTCGACCGCGTCTTCAAGCGCCAAATGGGAATGACGCCCTCCGAATTCCGCTGCACCATCGAGTAGTTTTTCACTCCATGTTAAGGGCGTTCTAGTCTCTCGTTCGACAGCAACGCTATTCTCCTGTGCTTCGAATTAGTCCGGATGCTGCAACGGAGCGAAAACAGGGGGCCATAAATGAAGCAGCCAATCATAAGGAAAAACTCAATATCCCTGGAAAAGATTCGGCTTTGGGCCACTGCGCTTCTAATTCTGACGTGCGTGTTCTTGATCTGTCCAAGCCGCTCGGAATCTCAAATACCCTCAGCGGGAACCCGTCCGCAAGTTACACCGGAAGTTCGCTCGACGGCTTCCAACCAAAGCCTCGCGACCATACCTTTCGAGCTCTATTTCAATGAGATTTATGTTCGTGTTCGGGTCAACAACTCTGAGCCGCTCTGGTTCGTTGTTGACAGCGGAGCTGGCGGTTGGATAGTCGATCGCGCGCCCGCCAGTCGACTCGGTTTACATTTGGAACAGGACGCCGCGCAAGGGACCGGTGCAGGGAGTGGCACCTATGACGTCGCCTATGTTAAGGATGTCACTTTTTCCTTATTGGACTTCAATATCCAAGTTCCATTGATTGGCGTCATCGATTTGAGTGCCCACAAATCGCAGATAGGCCGCGAACTAGAAGGACTTATCGGCTACGACTTTTTCGAAAAATTTGTTGTCGAAATCGACTATGCGAGCAAGGTCATTCGCCTCTTTGACCCGAAGACCTACCACTATTCAGGAGTGGGAGAAAGCATTGCAATCATCGTGGACCAGGAAGCCAGAAATCCTTTTCTTACGGCTGAAATCACCGTGCAAGGTGCCGCTCCGCAATCAAGGAAGCTACTCATTGACACCGGCTCGAACGATGCTCTCGACGACAGTTTCGTTGCACAGTCCACGGGGCCGAAAATCGAAATCGTCAGCGGCGTCGGATTAGGAAAAGAGTTCAGGAGCACTTCAGGGCGGGTATCACGGATGAAACTCGGCGCAGTGTCCTTCGATGATGTTGATGCTGGAGCAGGTGGAGTGGCGCTCGTTGGCGGTGAAATCCTAAGAAGATTTACAGTCATCTTTGACTTTGCGCACAGCCGCATGATCCTGGAGCCGAACCAGCACATCAAGGACGCATTTCTTTTCGACGCGAGTGGTATGACGCTGCGCCTCGTTCCAGAATCGGGAGATTTTTCGGTACATAGTGTTATGCAGGGATCACCCGCCAGTGATGCGGGGTTGCGCGAAGGTGATTTAATCCAGTCCATTGACGGTCTGTCCTCGCCACACTTCACGCTTAACCAAGCGCAAAATATTTTTCTTCGGGTCGGAGCAGAACATCACCTGACTGTCCTGCGCGACAATCAGTCATTGAAATTCGACATCAAGCTGAGAAAATTGCTCTAGAAAACCTCGGTGCGTTCGGCGGAATTTGATGGTGAATCGGGAACGCCGTCGCGCGGCTCGCGCGAATGCCTGAATCTAAAAAACGCAAATTGGATGCTGTGGCTGCAATGTGGTTCTACGAAAAGTGTTGGTAATAGAGCGTTCCTCATTGGCTGTGCCTGATTAGCGCAAACCGGACAAAATAAAGTATCACTTCACTTCTCCCGTTATCCGACTGATCGGGACTTAGCCCCGCGCCGTCGCCGCGCGGCAGAGTGATAGAATTCGCACGAAGCCGAGCTAAAAAGGAGATTCCTATAGATGCGGGAAATGGTCGTATGTGGTCTGCGACGCTGTGCGCCAGCTTTGTACTTCCGCTGCTCTTCCTCGGTCAGCAAGGGCCGGCAATCCCGAAGAAAGACCCCACTCCCGAGCAGGAAGCTTATCGTCAGTATGTGGCAGAACACCGTGGTCTGCAGGCCCAAGCAAGACAAGTTTTCGACACGGAAATGGCCCGCGAGAAGGCAGGAGACTGCCCTGACGCTAAGTCGGACTACGACTTCAACGTTTGCTACGGAAAACAGTCAACCATCACCGACCAGAACCTGAAGAGCTACGAAAGCTTCATCCGGGAACTGATCGCTGCGCCTCCGCAAGTGTCGGGGCAAGCAGCGGTTGAGACGAATCTACCGGCGAACGGGATAGCCGGACCGGTGCTCTCGTCTCCAGAGTTCGAGCGCGAGTTCGAGCGCGTAGAGCAAAGTTGGGAGCAATACCGCGAAGTCGCCTGCTCGGCTGCCTTCCACCAGTTCGAGGGCGGCACGGGCGGACCAAGCTTCCAACTGGAGTGCAAGCTAAAACTGGCGCGCGACCACATGCGTGAACTCAACATGATCTATGGCGAGGAACTGCACCTGTAACAAAACAGCAACCGGAATAGAATGAACAATGAATCGAGCGCGAAGCTAACCACGTTGGCAGTCATCGCCGTCGTAGTTTTTCAATTTTTGATTGCTGCGCTTCGCCTGATTCTCTTTGCGCGCGGTGTGCGGATCGAGATTGCAGAGCATTCGGTTGAATACACTCACCCGCCGGACCTCTGGTACGCCTTTGGAGGTTTGCTGGCCACCATCGTCGTCTGTGCCGTTACTGCGGCCGGTCTCTTGATGCGCCGAATATGGGCCTGCCAGTATAGGCTTTCTCGCAGACCAAGAAGTTTGAATAACTCTCTCCGAACAGAATTTGCGAGGATAAGCTTGGATGAAAATATATTTCGCGTTGCCCTCAATTCTATGTTTTCTGCTGAGTGGTTTACCTCCTCAAAAGTCGCCGAAGAATTCAAGAGTTCCGGTGATCGTTCACCGGCGAATCGGTTCGACGGCATGTGAACTGGTTCAGCGCGGATCGTTGATGGCGCAAAAGCAGGAGTTTGCATGGCTCGAAATTGATGGGACAAATGGAGAAATTTATTCGCCGGAACTCGGTCCGCATGACTACTTAACTCCTACGCCCTCACTTCCTGGGGCAATAGCCAAGACAGCGCGCAAGTCAGGATTTGAATTGAAGGCAAGCTTAACAACGAGTTCAGACATGCCCGGAGTCGCTGCGTTGAGCGGAGGCGCTAATTGTCCCGATCTGCCAAGCGCAATCGATGAGACGGAAAAAGAGCGTACCTCGAGAAGGGAACAGTTACAGTCAAAGATCTACGGGCCCCGCTCCGAAGGTGTAACTCCTGTACACGTGAACAACACGCCGTCAAAATCTGAACAAGTGTCTGTCGATCCGCCTAAGAACGATACGGACACACAATCGAAGAACAAGAAGCTACAAGGCACCGTAATTCTAGCCGTTGTCATCGGCGCTGACGGGGGTATCCGTGGGATGCGTGTAAAGCAATCGGTGAGTCCCGAGCTTGACCAAAAAGCTGCCGAAGTACTTTCTCGCTGGACTTACGATCCTGCACGACTAAAAGGTCTTCCAGTGCCGATGGAAATGGTGATGGAAGTGAATTTTCACCTACACTAGCGGCCTCTCTTAAGTTCCGAAGCTCCGGCCAAGTCGAAGCGAAAGAAGGCCGACCGCTGATGAACGCGTTATTGGGACTTGATGTCTGGTTATCCGTGCCAGCTCAACCGGTCGATGCAACACCATCCAGTGCCTTAAATTCGACAATGCTTCCGCGGGAGAACCATCTGTTTGGCTGTACTCGGTCAAAACCTAGCCAGGGCAGCGTTCCGGCTGGTCTGGCCCTAGCGAACGATTTCAGCTTTTGTTTTCAGTGCGAGGTGGGTTCAAGCTTAGTGTTGCGTCGACCCATTGAGACCACCCGACTAATCGGGAGTTACGCGCTTTTTCACGGTGCAATTAGACCATGAACCACTTCGGACCGGCGTCAGTCCGGAAAATTCATCCGTCGTATGATGGCGACAAAACCCGGGTCAGAGCGCATGGAATCGAATCCCGGATCAGACCGCAGCCTAACCATCCCGCCCGACCGCTCAGCATAGGCCTTTTCAAGCCAAGTCAATGCCTCGTTCTTCTTTCCCATCCTGGCGTAAACGCGCGCAATCCGCCCTGAATCAACGCTCTGAGCGGGAGCCTTCAGACTCCCATCAAGTAAAGCCTGCAGCACACCCTGATAGCCAGAGCTTTCGTAAGCTCCTCCCAGTAACGAGGCCCCCGCAGGGTCCCCATATAGCTGCGCCATCGCCTGCCATTCTGCGGCAGCTTCCGAATACATTTTCTTTTGTTCATAAGTCAATGCCAGCCCAATGTGCGCTGCAATGAAATTAGGTTCCATTTTCAGGGTCGCTTTGTACGCTTCTATCGCCTGATCATATTTCCGCGCATAGTAATAAGTCTCTGCTACCGATCCGCTGACTGCCACTGAAAGTGGATCGAGTTCCTGTGCACGTTTTGCTTCCGCGGTCGCCTCATCAAATCGACCCACGGCATACAGGTACTCGGCATACCATTGGTGTGCAGTTGGGTAATTTGGATTCGCCGCAATGGCCCGCTGAAATTCCTGCTGTGCCTTCGGGAAATCCCAATCGTAATAAAGATACGTGTCCGCCAGCGTGGTATGGGCTTCCGCTAGAGAATCATCAATCTCCAAAGCTTTCAGAGCGGCAGCTTTCGCTTTCGGCCGCGCCTCTTGCGGAGTCAGGCCAAGATACTCCCCATTTCCGACCGCATAAGAGTCCGCCACTCCGGCATAGGCCAAGGCATAACTCGGATCCTTCTCGATCGCCTGCTGAAAATATTCCAGACCTTTCTTCACGCCTTCGTCGGTTCGCTGGTTCCAATAGTAGCGTCCCTGCAGATAAAGCCGGTACGCCTCCGGGTTCTCCGTATCGCGCTTGGCAATCTCCCGCTCTTCTTTCCTATTCAGCTCAATGCGCAGGTTCGTCGCGATGGCTTTGGAAATGTCTTCCTGAATGCCTTGGATGTCCGCCAGCTTCTTGGAATATTGATCGCCCCACACTTGCGACTCGCGGGCCACGTCCATCAGCTCCGCGCTCACCAGAAAAGCATCGCCTCGCCGCGTCACTCTTCCAGTCACGACAGCGCGAACGTTCAGCTCCTGCCCGATTTTCTCCGGTGTGTTCTCTTTCCCTTTGTAACGGAACACTGTGCTGCGAGGCACCACTCGCAGCTGCGACACATGCGAAAGGCTGTTGATAACGCTTTCGGTTATGCCGTCGCTCAAGTACTCGGTATCCGGATCTCCGCCTCCATTGGCAAACGGCAACACCGCCACCGAATCCAGCGACCGTCCAGCCGATGAGTGATTCGCGCCGTAAAACCAGAGACCGCCTGCAACAACTGCGACGGCGATGGCAACCAGAGCAATCGTAAGTTTCTTTTTATGGCGTTTCGCGAGTCCGATGGCGATAGCGGTGTCGGATGTGTGTTCGATTTGCGTCTGCGCTTTCGATATGTGCGGGTCCGCATCAGCTGCTATATTCACCGTCGCCGAGCGGCTGGAATCGGTATCGCGCTTTAGCCTTCGCAAGTCGGCACGCATTTCGGAAGCCGACTGGCAGCGCAGATTGCGGTCTTTCTCCATCGCTCTGGAGATAACGCGTTCCAGCTCCGGCGGCACGTCAGGATTCAATCGGACTGGGGGCACGGGCGCGCGGTGAAGAATGGCGTCGGTGATGAGAGCGGAGCTATCTCCGCGAAAAGGCAATGTGCCGGTGGACATCTCGTACAAGACCACACCGAAGGAAAATAAATCTGTACGCGCATCTAAGTCCCTAGCACTTAACTGCTCGGGCGACATGTAGGCGACCGTCCCAACTGCGGTGCCTGGGCTCGTAAGATGGTCTTTGCTCACCCCCAGCGTCGCATCCGAGGCGAGCGTAGCCTCGGCCTCCGAGACCGCGCCTTCCCGCCTCGGCGCTAACTTCGCCAAACCAAAATCCAATATTTTCGCGTGCCCTCGTTTGGTTATAAATATGTTGGCAGGTTTGATGTCGCGGTGGACGATTCCTTCGCCATGCGCGGCTTCCAGGCCCTCCGCAATCTGGATCGCCAAATCTAGGAGACTTTCGATTTCCATTGCACGGCCGGCAATGCGATGCTTTAACGTCATACCGCCCAGGTACTCCATCACGATATACGCCTGACCGTTTTCCTCGCCGATGTCATAAATCGTGCAAATGTTCGGGTGGTTTAGCGCGGAAGCAGCTTTCGCCTCGCGTCTGAAGCGTTCGAGAGTCTGAGGGTCGTGCGCTAAATCTGGCGGCAGGAATTTCAAGGCGACGGAGCGGTCCAGGCGGGTGTCTTCGGCCTTATAAACTACACCCATCCCGCCACCACCAAGTTTTTCCACGATACGGTAGTGCGATATGGTTTTGCCGATCAGCGAGTCGGTGGCTGGCACGTGCAGCACATCTTAGGGCGCGTCAGGAATCAAGTCAACGGAGCGGGGCAGCTTGTAGGTCAAGTCCCGATTAACGCAGCTGACGAAGTTCTTCGGGAAGCGGAATCTATTCAGAACTCGCGCCATTTCATGCAGAGAATTTCAAGAATGAAACGGCACGGCGCGTCGCGCCAGCCACCGTAAACAGATTGCTTGGGAATCTTAAGCACATTACGTCGATGGCAGTGAAGTGGAAATTCCTATCCAGCAATCCATTTACCGATGTGAAGTTACTACACGTTCCGGAGCGCACCGCGCGAATCTTGACTCAGGCGGAGGAGGCGAAGTTACTGACGGCTTGCAATCAGATTCGCGCTCCTCATTTGAAGTCCACCGTCATAATCGCCTTGAATACAGGAATGCGAAAAGGTGAAATTCATGGTCTTCGATGGGAGCACATTGACCTCAACGATAGACTTATCGCGATAATTAACGGTAAGACTAGACAGAGTAATAGAGCTATTCCAATGAACGAAGCGACCTTCAAGGTACTATCCGATCTTTTTCGAGAAGCGAAAAAGTGAGTTTCCGAGTTCGCGTAAAATCGGCGAGCGGCTTCTCGATCCCAAAGTAGGATTTATGAAAGCCGTTCGGCTGGCCGGAATACCGCATATTCGGCTCCACGATCTGCGTCATACGTTTGCTACTCGTCTCGTGCGGACCGGAGTCGATCTCGTTACGATTCAACACTTGCTGGGGCACAGTAAAATAACAACGACGACCCGCTATGCTCATTCGTTCGCTGATGCTAAAATGGCTGCTGTGAAGCGTTTGGATTTCACTGGTGTTCGCTGATTTTTGATCCATACCAGACGCCAAACGGACGTTGAGCCGTTATTTGACGAAAGCAGCGAATCGCGTAAGATATTACCCACCAGTAAGATGGAAGTAAGTTGGGCCTGTAGCTCAGGTGGCTAGAGCGCGCCCCTGATAAGGGCGAGGTCGGTAGTTCAAGTCTACCCAGGCCCACCATTTCTAATTGCGAAAAGTCGTTAATGGCTGAAGCTTACATTCAATCCTGTCGATAGGATTACATCGTTGGTTTTTGTGCCTACGATCGGCGGGTCTGTGACGTAACGATCGCTGAAGCTTAACTGCCAGCCTAGCCATTTGTTAATCTTAGTGACTGAGCCTGCATCGACAGAAAAACGATATTGGCTGATATCGTTCAAGTCCGGATAGAAATAGAAATCCTGCGTGACCACCGTTGAAGCTCCGAATTTGTGCATGAAAATTTCTCCGGTAGTGATACCGGGCAAATTGCGATTTACGTTCATCGCGGGCATAGTTGCGGTTGTTCCACTGCTGTAAGTTTCACGCGTGTAATTGATGCCTCCTAGCAAATCGAGTGTCGTATTCGGATTGCTGATCCAGTGCCAGCCCAGTCCGCCACTGTAAATAGATCGAAGATTCAGTCCCTGCAATTCATCATGGGTGAAGTCCCCGCTGACAAATCCGAATAGCCTCTTTGTGAAATTTCGATCGTATTTTATTCCACCGAGGATCTCATTAGCCGTCACGCCGCTGTTCACTCCGCCATTGGTGGAGTAAATCGAGGACTCATAGATTGTCAGCTCATCTGTCAGCGTTTTGCGGTCTGCGGTGACGCCGGTGTTCAGATTCGTGGTATCGCTGTTTCCGCGTGCGAGCGCGAATCCTATGTTCACTCCGCCTTTCCATCCTTCCACCAGGCTCGGATGCAAACTTTTTTCGTAAGCCGCTTGTTGATCTACGGAACGCACGATCGTAACTTGCGCCAGTGGCACTCGTACCTCACCTGAGCCGGAGGTATGTACGATCAGATTCGTGCCATCCGAAGTGATCGTGCCATTCACAGTTTTTTTCTCAGATGTAACAACGTAAAGCGCTTTGTCCGAAGATACTTCTTTCACCGCATCCCATTTTATTTTTATCTCGCCCGCGTAATCTGTCTTCAGAGTGAGATCTTTGCCGTCGGAAGTGATAATCGTCCCGCTCAAGTGATCACCATTGCGAAGCGTCACGGAGTCTGCGTTGGCTTTCGCCGCCATAGTCAAGAAAATAGTCAAAATTATGACAATATGCACGATCTTCATAGATGCTCCTATTCAGAAAATAATAGATTTCAGTGAACGTCGCAGATAACGGCCGGAGCGTCAATTGTAGAGCCAACAATTCAGAAAACCTAACTTCATTTTTGTGCAGCTCAAGGACCGCAGACCAGCCGGAAGCTCTACATTCCGCGGTGGTTCGGATTGTTATACTAAGTTTGAAATAAATTCTGTGAGCGCGCGTATCAACTTTGGCATTATTTTCGATGTTCGGATTAGCGACAACCTATCCCATAATCGGGCAGGATCCCAGTGGCGTAGTCAGCGTCGAAGGACTAAAGACTTTCCCGGCATAGTCTTAGAGATTGATGCCAAGGTACGGTATTTGCTATGCATTGATGGTGCAAATCTGCGAATTTGACGGTTAAATCTTTTGCCAAGTCTGGCTGACACTTGATATGGCAAGTCATTTAATATCCGAAAAATGGAAAACAGCAAAAGGGGTGGGGATGAAGAAGATTGGCTTCACAGTTCTCGTTTTGCAGCTCGCGCTGATGGCGCCGGGCGCAATTGGGCAACGTATCCCAGACCTCGTCACTCCTGATCACTATCAGTTGACGATCACACCGGATTTTGCCAATGAGAACTTCGCAGGTGACGAGACGATCCAAATCCGACTCTTGAAGTCATCCTCCTCGATCACGCTAAACGCAGCTGAGATTAAATTCGCAGAGGTGACGATTGTGTCTGGCGGCAAGACTCAAACCGCCCAAGTAACCAGCGACGAAAAAAATGAAATGGCCACCTTCACGGTGCCGGAGCCGCTTGCAGCCGGGCCAGCTGAAATCCACATTCGCTATACCGGCATTCTAAACGGCCAGCTTCGCGGCCTCTATTTGAGCAAAGCCAACAATCGCAAATATGCAATAACGCAACTCGAAAATACCGACGCGCGCCGAATGTATCCTTCCTTTGACGAGCCCTCCTACAAAGCCACCTTCGACATAACCACCATCATCGACAAAGGCGATACCGCCATTTCGAATGGCAAGATTGTTTCTGACACGCCGGGGCCCGGCGACGGCAAGCATACACTGAAGTTCTCCACCACGCCCAAGATGTCGTCTTATCTTGTCGCGCTTGCCATCGGCGATTGGGAATGCCTGGAAGGCAGCGCCGACGATATTCCCATCCGCGTTTGCGGAGTTCCCGGCAAGAAGCAATACTCAGGTTTCGCGCTCGAAGCTGCCGAATTCACCATGAAGTTTTATAACAAGTATTTCGCAATCAAATATCCCTACGGCAAGCTGGATATTTTGGGTGTCGCGGATTTTTCCGCGGGCGCGATGGAGAATACCGCTTGCATCATTTCTCGCGACTTAATTTTTGTGGATCCTAAACAATCCTCTTATTTTCTCAGAAAGATAGTCGCCCAGGACCTCGTGGCGCATGAAATGGCGCACCAGTGGTTCGGCGACTTGGTCACCATGAAATGGTGGGACGGCATTTGGCTTAACGAAGGTTTCGCCACCTGGATGTCCTTCAAGCCCATGGAAGCCTGGAAACCCGAATGGAATATGCAGACTGCTGCTGTGAGTTCAAGCACAGGCGCCATGGATACCGATTCGCTCAGCTCCACGCGCGCGATTGAAGCTCATGCCGAAACACCCGCGCAAATTCAGGAGCTGTTCGATAGCATCTCCTACAACAAAGCGGCCGCGGTGCTGTCCATGGTGGAAGGCGACGTCGGCGGAGACGTCTTTCGCAACGGAGTGAATTCTTACTTGGCAAAATATTCCTACGCCAACGCTACCTCGGAAGACTTCTGGAATGAGATTACCCAAGTGTCGCACCAGCCTGTGGACCGCATCATGGAAAGCTTCGTAAAGCAGCCAGGCGTGCCGCTCGTCACTTTGAAGACCGCCTGCAACGATGGCAAGACCAAGGTCACGCTATCCCAACAGCGTTATTTTTCCGATCGCACCATATTCGAAGCGGGTTCTAAAGAACAGTGGCAGATTCCTGTTTGCCTGAAGACCGGAAAAGATGAAAAGTGCCAACTCTTGGCCTCCAAAGAGCAGGTGGTTATCCTGCCCGGGTGTGGATCTGCTGTCTATGGTAATGCAGGCGCTCGCGGCTATTACCGCTCAGGGTACGATTCGGCAAACTTGAAACTTATTTCTTCCTCCGCTGAGCGGACGCTTTCTGCGGACGAACGCTATCTGCTCATAAACGACGTCATCGCGCAAGTTAGTCTGAATCGCTTGACCGTCGGAGACGTTTTATCGCTCGCCCAAGACATGAAGGACGATAACTCGGCCGCGGTGATGAACTACGTCTCGAATCAACTCACCTTCGCAGACGATTACCTGGTTACCGACGCGGATCGCGCTCAGTACCAAGCCTGGGTTCGCAACACGTATGGTCCGGTCGCCGAGAAACTCGGATGGGTTTCAGGACCCAACGATTCCGATGAAACGCGTTCGCTGCGCGCTAGTCTTCTAACCATACTCGGAGCGATTGGTCGCGATCCCAAAGCTATACAAACGTCGCAAGACCTATTTGATAAAGCGCTCCATGGACAACCCGTTGATCAAACCTTGCTTTTTGCAGCCGTTGGCATAGCCGTTCGCGAGGGGGATGCTACCTTGTACAACCGCATCCTCGCCCATTTCGGGGAAATCAGGACTCAGGAAGAATTTATCGTCTTTGGGCAGGCGTTTTGCCTGTTCAGCGACCCAGCTCTGCTCACTCGAACCCTGAATTTCGCTATATCGCCGGCTATGCGTGCACAAGATGCACCGCAAGTGATTCGTGCCGTCATGGCAAATCCTGCTGGGCGACAGCTGACTTGGGAGTTCATGCGGCAACACTGGACCGAGATCGAAACGAAACTCAGCAATTATTCCGAATCTACGCTGGTAGATGCTGCCGGCGTCTTTTGCGATACCAACAAGCGCGACGAAGTGCAGCAGTTCTTTTCCGAGCACAAGATTCCTGCTGCCGAACGCGAACTGAAATTGACGCTAGAGCAAATCAACGGCTGCATCGATGTCCGCACGCACCAGCAGCCACTTCTGCAATCCTGGTTGCAGCAACACGAGCCGGCCGTTGCAGCGAATGAAGCAAATGGGAAATGAGCACCGCATTTGTATGAAGACGGCATATTGATTGTGTTGTTCAAACATATCTCTTCGAGACAAAGGAGGGCGTATGGCAAAACTGGAACGCATTAGGGAATCGCTGGAAGGCAACCTCGACCCCGAGTACATGAAGCAGCGTCAGCAGGCGGGCTGGCGAATGGTAGGCATCGAATGGGAACGTGAAAAAGCCGTTGAGACGGAAGCCCCGCGCACTTTTATTGAAGACACTCCCTTCGGCGCGCGCGTCTCAGGAGATTGCGAACACCTCGAGGAAAATCCTACCGAGATGCAATTTCTTCTGTCCATGATGGAACTGATCATCCAAGATATTTCTTTGACCAAGGTAGCAGAAGAACTCAACAAAAAAGGATTCCGCACCCGAAAGGGAACGGAATGGGGGCCGGTAGCTGTGTTCAATATGCTTCCGCGGCTGATCGAACTTACTCCTAGAATTTTCGCAACTCAGGAATGGGTCGAGCGCAGAAAACAGCTCACATTGGTTTACTGATAGTCGTTATCCTCTGACTTGACACAAAGGCGTTTCCCTTAATACAGTTACGCCCGCAAGGAAATTTTACCCTGAAGGCAGTGCTCCCAGGTTAAAACGACTAAAGCTATCTTTGTAGGAGGCAGAAATGCGTAAGGTCGGTTACGTTTCCCCAGCTCTTTTGATTTTTGCAGCCGTTCTAGCGAGTCTATTTCCAACCCACGCACAGGATCAAGCATCATCTTCCAATGTCCAGGTAACGACCGTTGTAACCGCGCTTGGGCCCAAATACACCGCCCCGCCTGCTCTTGGAAAACAAGACATAAACGTCACCGAGGGAAAACAAAAACGAGAGGTTACCAACTGGGTTCCGGCCCAGGGAGACAAAGCCGCACTTCAACTGGCTATCGTTATTGACGATGCGGATAGCCAGGACCTTGCCACCCAACTCAGTGATTTGAAAAACTTCATCAGTTCCCAGCCCGCTAGCACTGCCATCGGCGTGTTTTACGCGAGTAATGGCACGGTCCAGCCGGCGTTTCAATTCAGTACCGACCACGAAGCCGTTGCGAAATCTGTTCGCATACCTCTGGGTTATACCGGCGCATATTCCAGCATCTATCTCTCGGTCATGAGCCTGATGAAGGGATGGCCGGTTACCGGCGGGGCTCGTCGTGAAATTCTGTTAATCGCAGACGGCATCGATCGGTTCCGCGGCGACTACCCGATCAGCCCGGATGTTGACTCCACTATCATCAACGCGCAAAGAGCCGGGATTATGATTCATACGCTCTTCGCCACCGGTGTGGGTCGTGCCACCCGAAACTCGTTTCGCCTGAACCTGGGGCAGAGCAATCTCGCCAAGATAGCGGATGCCACCGGCGGAGAAGCTTTCTTTCAAGGATTTCTCACGCCAGTGTCATACGCTCCATTTCTACAACAGCTGGATATGGTCTTAAAAAATCAATATTGGCTGAGCTGGGCCACCGAGCGTGCGAAGAAGCCCAAAGGCGAGCTCCGAGGGTTCAAGGTCCGAACTGAACAGCGCGGTGTGGATATTTCGGCGGCAGATAAAGTCTTCGTTCCCGGTCCATAGCCAGCGTTCGCTGGCCGCGAGGGGATTGTCTTTGCAGCGAATATGAAGTGCATAAGCTGGTTCGCGGTGTTTTTGTGTGTCGTGTGCTACGCTCTTTTCGCAGCACAAAACTCAGCCGATTCAGCGCAGGCTCCGATCCAACGGCTAGGATCCGAAGTAGACTGGGAGCCTTCTCCGCAAATCCTCTCCGCGATCCGCGAAAAATGTGCTAAAGGCGATCCCGCCGATTTGAATGATTGTTTTCTCGACGAGATGCGGGCTGCCGGCGCATCTTTGCAAGCCATAGAGTTTGTAAAATCGAATTCCGACAAAGGCTTAATCTTCGTCCGTGCCTTTCGCAAAGCTGGTGTCGTGGATACTGCCTATATCGATTATCCCTTTCGCGCCAACGAAGTGGACGGAGTCCTTCTGGTGAATGGCGACCCTTCAATCGTAGACGTCGATAGCCAGAAATTCGTAGCGCGAGAAAACTTCTTCAAGAATCCAACCTATGCAGCGCTGGTGAAGAAGTATCCAGAAATCAGCATATGGCCCGGCGATCGCTTCCACACGAACAAACCGTTGGTGAAACACTCGGAATCTGGGCAACAAACATTCGAAGTGGACTACATCCTCCGCAACGGTTGTCATGCTTGCGCGCAGATCGGAACCGTAATCTTAATATTCACGTTCGACAAAGATGGTAAATTCCACGGTGTTCGGGCGGGGCAGTCAATCGAGAAGGCCGAGTAAAGCGACCGGCCTTCCTATCCGAGTCACAACCTCTTCTCGTCTGTGTGATGCCGCGGTTAGCTTGTCGCAAGGATTCAAGGCCAAAGCGTGGCGGAACGTAAACCTCGTTCTACTGCGGAAGGGCGTGCGAACGTAATTGGATCCGTAGCTTAATCGTGCCGATGTTCTGGCCTTTTGACTCCCCGCTAACGGACACCTCGCTGATCTCTTTCGATTTGGTTTCAGATGTCGGAAGTTGCGGCACAGCAATCTCAATTGTCGCTGCGTCGTTTTCACCAGGTCCTATCGAATAGAGATCCGCTCCATTGTTCACAGTCCAACCATTCGGCGCTGTGACACTGAGCTTGATTTCTTGTGCAGCGTTCGTCGGATTGTTTAACCATACAGGGATTTCAAGCATACCGCCGGCGGCCACGCCAATTTCGGGAACATCTAGCTTGGGCAATCGCTCCAGGCCATGGGCTAAGCGGAAGTCTCGGTAGAAACTCCATGGACCGCCCAGCTCGATTGAAATCTGTGTGGGCACAAGGGCCGACGGAAATACCCGGGGAGCTGGAACTACTGGAGAAGCGGAAATGTTTTCGAAGATATCTCCGGTGATGCCTCCTCCGACCAATGATTTTCCCAAAACAAATGTTTGAGCCGAACCCCACCCGTCAGTAGCTTGTTTCTCGAGATCCTGTTCGCTCATGGTAGCTAGAGAATCGATATATTTTTTCTCTTGGGTCTCATGCGCCTTGAATGATTCCAGAGCAACACGCCAATAAGGCATATGGCGCGACTTTGAAATTCCCGTAACTGCGTAGGAAGGCCCAGAATCTTTAAATTTCTCAGTCCCAGTTCCAAAGTAATAAATCTTCTTGGGCTGCCAGGGCCGCAGATTTTCGAGATAAGGTTCTAAGCGACGCGTTGGGCCGGCTACTTGAGACGCGAATACCTCCGGGTGGTTGGCCAAATCGAAGGCTTCCGTGGCGAGCACGCCGGACGCTTGATGGTCGCCATGATTTTCACCGATGAATACGCCGGGGAAAAAAGTAAGAATAGCCTCGGGCCGGGTTAGCCGCACGAGTCGCACCATCTCTTCAAGCGTCGCTCCGTGTCCCCAGGTTGCCAGCGACTGCAAGACGTTTTGACTGGCGGTATCTTTCCCGCCCAGAAACCAGACATTCACGATTCCAAGTGACGCGCAGGCTCTGCGCGCTTCAATTTCGCGAATGTCCGCCAGAGCTGCGGCGTGTTCGGATCCGGCTTGGTTTGCGCCACTTCCGCCTCGCGTGCCATAAACCACCGCAACGCGTTTGCCTTCATCAATGGCCCTCGCCAGATAAGGTGTGACTGCGGCTTCGTCGTCAGGATGAGCGACCACAACGAGAAGGTCAGCTTTGTAGCGTTCATCAGGGCCGAGAAAGGTTCGGGGCGGCTGAGAATCTTGCGGAGAAAATCGCAGAGCAAGCATTCCAGCGTGAAATATAGAACTTCGTGCCGCTGACGAAATTCCGGACAGAAGGAAAGCCGCCAGCAAAGAAATCAACAGCAATCGAAAATACTTCATCCTAGACCTCGCTGGGATTGGCAGGAAACTCGCAAACGCATAGTTTCTCGCATTTCGAGCCTTCGGTCAGCAGGCATATAAGCGTAATTGACGGGAATCACTTTGCGGGACGAGGGCGCGATCGCGAGGAGTCTGACTGAACAGGTAACGCCATAATGGTGGAGAGCGACGTCGCGCACAGCGTCTCCTGCTTGTCGTTCACCACAAAAACATCCGCGGCACAAATCTTCAAAGTTCTTCCTGAACGCAGTACGCGGCCTCGAGCTATCAACAGATCTCCTTCAGCTGGCGCAACAAAATTGATTTTGTATTCCACGGCGAGCACGCTGGAATCCGCCGGCATCATGGTGTAGGCCGCATAACCCGAAGCGCTGTCTGCGATTGAGGCGGTCACTCCCCCGTGAAAGTATCCGTGCTGCTGTGTCAGCTCTCCGCGATGCCGCACCCGGATTTCACACTGGCCTGAACGTAGCGCCGTCAACTCTGCACCGAGATGTCTCATTAGACCCTGGCGAGCAAAGCTGTCTCGCACATGCGGATACGCAGCAACATTTGCTGCGGAATCAATCTTTGCTTTCATCCGATGTTTGGACATGGATCGAACGAATAAGTGAGCGATGCGGTTTTCAGATGCGTAAAAAAGAAGGCGGATGCAAAAACAAAAAGCCCCGGCTCAATTTTCATTGAACCGGGGCTTGCGTTTGTCTGCAAACTCTTTGATATCGGATGAGACTTACCAGAACCCGTCCGGCCCATTGAGTGCTTCTCCGCTCGACAAGTCGAGAGGAGAAGCGGACCGAGCTCCCGAGATCCTAAGATCCGGGATGAAGAGTCGTGCCTGCTACCGAAGCAGGTCGTACTCCCTTTTCTTTTAGAAAGGAGGTGATCCAGCCGCAGGTTCTCCTACGGCTACCTTGTTACGACTTCACCCCAATCATGAGTCATACCTTGAGCGCCTGCCTCCTTGCGGTTGGCTCGGCGATTTCTAGTACAGCCCACTTTCGTGATGTGACGGGCGGTGTGTACAAGGCCCGGGAACGTATTCACGGCGCCGTTCTGATGCGCCATTACTAGCGATTCCGGCTTCATGCAGTCGAGTTGCAGACTGCAATCCGAACTGAGCGCGCTTTTTTGCGATTAGCTCCCCCTCGCGGGTTCGCGACGCTTTGTGGCGCGCATTGTAACACGTGTGTAGCCCTGGACATAAAGGCCATGCTGACTTGACCTCATCCCCACCTTCCTCTCCGTTATCCGGAGCAGTCCTCATAGAGTTCTCCCTTGCGGGTAGCAACTATGAGTAAGGGTTGCGCTCGTTGCGGGACTTAACCCAACACCTCACGGCACGAGCTGACGACAGCCATGCAGCACCTCTACACAGGTCCCTTGCGGGAAGGCCTGATTTCTCAAGCTGGTCCTGTGCGGTTCAAGCCCAGGTAAGGTTCTTCGCGTTGCGTCGAATTGAACCACATGTTCCACCGCTTGTGCGGGCCCCCGTCAATTCCTTTGAGTTTCAGCCTTGCGACCGTACTCCCCAGGCGCAGGACTTAACGCGTTAGCTACGGGACTTGCCCCGTACAGGGCAAACCCCAAGTCCTGATGGTTTAGGGCTAGGACTACCAGGGTATCTAATCCTGTTTGCTCCCCTAGCTTTCGTCTCTCAGCGTCAGTTGTGATCCAGCGAGCCGCTTTCGCCTCGGATGTTCCTACGGATATCTACGCATTTCACCGCTACACCCGTAATTCCACTCGCCTCTCTCACACTCTAGCACGGCAGTTTCGCTAGCAGCCCCTAGGTTAAGCCTAGGGATTTCACTCTCGACTTGCCGCACCGCCTACGGACCCTTTACGCCCAGTAATTCCGAGCAACGCTGGCCCCCTACGTATTACCGCGGCTGCTGGCACGTAGTTAGCCGGGGCTTCTTATACCCGTACCGTCAAGCCCTTGCGGGCATTCTTCCGGGTCGAAAGGGGTTTACACTCCGAGAAGCTTCATCCCCCACGCGGCGTTGCTGCATCAGACTTTCGTCCATTGTGCAAGATTCCCCACTGCTGCCTCCCGTAGGAGTCTGGACCGTGTCTCAGTTCCAGTGTGGCCGGTCAACCTCTCAGTCCGGCTACCGATCAATGCCTTGGTGAGCCATTACCTCGCCAACAAGCTAATCGGCCGCGGATCCCTCTTCTGGCGACTTGCGCCTTTGAAGACAACAGCATGTGCCATCGTCATGTTATGCGGTATTAGCCCAATTTTCACTGGGTTATTCCCCACCTGAAGGAAGGTTATCCACGTGTTACGCACCCGTTCGCCACGCGCCCACACCCTGTATTGCTACAGAATGCTGCGCGTTCGACTTGCATGTGTTAAGCACGCCGCCAGCGTTCGCTCTGAGCCAGGATCAAACTCTCGTTTGAAATCTGGTGTTCCATCCGTGACAAGATTCGATTTGCATCGAGTTGTCACGATTGGTAACGAACTTTAAATCGCTCGGTTTATCTCAATTCGCCTTGTTCCGGTACACTTGGAACAAAGCAGTAACCAAACGGGTTCTGGCATGTATCATCCGATTGTCAAAGAGCAGGTACTCCCAGGTCAACTGGAAGAACTACAGACGAACCCCCATCCTACTCAAACATGTTTTCAGAGTCAAGCATTTAATCTAAGAAAAATCTTGCTCAAAATTCATCTGACCACGCCTCGGTTGATTGGAGCTTTAACGGAGCTGTCGTTTCTAAGATTCGGAGCGGAAAATGGGGCGGGAAAGCTGCAAATACTGAAATTGCTAGTCGCTGTTCTAGCCTCGGTTAGGAATTCTTCCGTCGTTTGTTTTCCGTGGGTTAGTGCGAATTCTGTTTGTGAGGCTGTGCGGTTAGAAGTGGTCTAGACCATTACGGTAGTTCGAAACGTTTCCGGCCGAAAGTGGCCTTATCGGAGCCGACCGCCTACGGGATCACGGGCGTTCGGCTATACCAAAAAACATCCTGTTTCGTATTGATGAATATGGAAAAACGTATATACAGCTCGATATGCATTTTTGAATTCTCGCAACAGCATGATTACGCGACTCTTATTTTGTATTCCACATGGACATTAACGTGCGATGAGACCAGGAGCGCGGGGTATCTTCGCATAGGGGCATCTAGTGTCTATTGAGTTTCCGCCGAATTTCTTAGTCGAATCTCTAGGAGGGTGTATGAACTGGAAGCGTTTTCTCGTCGCAATGTTTGCGGCGTTGCTTCTGCTGCCGAGCGTAATTATGGCGCAGAGCGAGGTTACCGGCGCCATCAATGGCACGGTAACTGATCCATCAGGCGCGGTGATCGCGGGTGCTACCGTCACATTGACGAGCCCAGCCACCGGCGAATCGCTGACCGCTGCGTCAAATGCGAGCGGTGGCTATTCCTTCGGGCTAGTAAAACCAGGGACCTACACATTAACGCTCTCAAAGAGCGGGTTTAAAACAACTACTGAATCCGTGCAAGTCAACCTTGGCCAGACATTGGTCTTCAACGCGAGATTGGAACTCGGCAGCGGCTCGATCACTGTGGAAGTGACCGGTCAGGGCGCTCTGCTGCAGACCGAGAACGCGAACATTTCGACCAGCATCGAGACCGCTGAGATCGAAAATCTTCCCAATCCCGGCGGCGACCTGAGCAACATCGCACAAACTGCTCCGGGCGTTACGATGAATACGGCCGGCAGCGGATACGGGAACTTCAGCGCGTTCGGCTTGCCGGGAACCGCGAACCTCTTCACCCTTAACGGAAACGACTACAACGATCCTTTCCTGAACTTGAACAACTCGGGCGCGAGCAACTTGCTGCTGGGTTCGAACGAAGTCCAGGAAGTGTCGGTGATCAGCAACGCCTACACCGGCCAATACGGACGGCAGGCGGGCGCACAAGTGGACTACGCAACGAAGTCGGGCGGTAACGCTTTTCATGGCGACGCGGTGTATTACTACAACGCGGGCGGCATGAACGGTACCGACTACTTTGACGGTTACACCCCTGAGACGAACAACCAATGGGCAGCCGGATTGGGCGGACCGGTCATCAAGGACAAAATATTCTTTTTTGCGAATACGGAAGGGCTTCGATATCGATTGGGGGCCGGCGGTGATGAAGGCTATCCGACCACCGCTTTTCAGAACTACGTGATGTCAACTATTCCGACGACGGCCCAGCCGTTCTACAGCAATTTGTTCAGTTTGTATAACAATTCGCCGCATTTTGCTACCGCAAACGCCGCTCCTGTAGCCAACAGCTGCGGATCTCTTAACGGCGCGAACGGTGGCGCGATCCCAAACAATGCTTGCGAAGGAACCGTTTTCCAAAGCAGTCCGAATGGAAACCAGGAATGGCTAGTTTCCGGACGCGTTGACTTCGACATTAACGAGAATAACAAGATCTTCGGCCGCACGAAATTCGACCGTGGAACGCAACCGACCTATACCGATCCCGTCAACCCGGTATTTAACATCCATAGCATCCAGCCACAGGATGAGGGCCAGTTGAACTATACGCACGTGTTCAGCCCGAACGTGGTTAACAACATCGTCGGATCGGTTCTCTGGTATTCAGCAATTTTCCAGAGCCCAAACTTGCCAGCGGCAGAAGCAGCTTTCCCGGGATTATTCTTCCTCACCGACATTGGTATAGCGCCGATTGGAGAGGGCTCGGGGTTTGACCCTGCATTTTCACTCTTTCCACAGGGCCGCAACGTTACCCAGTGGGGAGTGGTAGATGACTTGTCAATCACACGCGGAAATCACAGCTTCAAGATGGGTGTGAACTTCCGCCGCGATGATGTGAGCGACTACACCGCAAGCGAAGGCTTGCTACCTGCTCTCGGTGTCAACGCCGTAGACTTTTCCAATGATGTGCTTAATCCAAACGGTAACGTCGGCGACAACCTCGGACAGCAGTTCTCGGCGAACGGCGTGACCCGCCAGCCGATCGCTATTTACAGCGTCGGTCTGTATTTCCAAGACGAATATCGAGTGAATTCAAGACTGAAGCTGACGCTAGCTCTTCGCGCCGACCGAAACTCCGGCGGCGTTTGCCAGTCAGACTGCGGGTCCGCACCACCCATTCCGTTCCTGGACCAAAGCCACAACGCAGCGCTTCCGTTCGACACGATCACCAACCCCGGATCACACAGTATCCTGCCGGGAGTTGAAAAGGTCGTGTTCCAGCCGCGTTTTGGAGTTGCGTGGACGCCGTTTGGAGACAAGACGGTCATTCGCGCCGGTATAGGCCAATTCTCTGACCTATACCCGGGAGCGATCTTAGACGCTTACACAACTAACTTCCCGCAAGTAACCGCTTTTAACTTTAATGCGCCAGGGAGCACAGTTGCTTTCGATGAACCGAACTCCGCGGCCAACGGAGTTGTAGCCTGCAACTCAGCTTTCCAATCTGCTTATCACTCTGGCGGAAACCTGGCCGATTTCAACACGACTCCGGGTTGCGCAGGACAGGTTCCCGGCTTGAAGGACGTCGGCAAATTGCTCAATCCGAAGTACACCGAATGGAACGTGGAAGTTCAGCGAACGATTGGGTCGCGGACCGTGGTATCCGCCAACTACGTAGGCAACCGCGGATATGATGGTCTGCTTTTCGATCCTTACACGAACGCATACAATCCATCGGGTTTCGCTGGACTTCCGACGGCTCCCCTGGATCAGCGCGTGGCGAACGTGAGCACCCTTACCAACAATGGTTACTCCAACTACAACGGCATTACGTTGTCAGTGCAGGAGAACATGTGGCATGGGTTCATGGGACGATTTAATTACAGTTACAGCCATGCTCTTGACTTGGTGTCCAACGGAGGCGTGCTGCCGTATCAGGACACCTTCTCTCAGGTGAGCATTGAAAGCCAAATCAACCCACAGTGCCTGCGATGCAACAATTATTCAAACGCAGACTACGACTTGCGCCACAACATCACTGCAAACTATCTATATCAAATGCCGTTCCACAGTGAAAATCGCTTAGTGGATACAGCACTTGGCGGCTGGATCATGTCCGGAACGATATATTTCCATACCGGATTCCCATTCAGCCTCGTGGATAGTGGTGACTTCAATCAACAGTTGGCCGGCAGCAATGGTATCGCCGGAACATTGTTGGCTCAGCCCATCACGGCCGTCCAAAACTCTTGCCAGAGTCCGGGCGTGCAGTGCTACTCGCTGGCTCAGTTCGCCGGCCAGCCGAATCCAGCGCTGACCGGTCCTTGCAACCCTTGCCTGAATCCGGCGCCGACTGGATATGGAAACGCCGTACGGAATACTTACCGCGGGCCGAACTACTTCAACACCGACTTCAGCCTTCGGAAGAATTTCCGTGTGACAGAGCGGATGGCACTTCAGCTCGGAGCGAATGCGTATAACGTGCTGAACCACCCGAACTTCCAGAACCCGGTTAACGGTACAGGCAACGGAGCGTTGTTCGGTCAGATCGTTCAGACGACCAGCCCACCGACCACACCGTACGGTGCGTTCGCGGGTTCCTTGGCCAGTGCTCGTATTCTGCAGGTAATGGCTAAGTTCACGTTCTAACCTAAACTGCAACCTAGTATCGAAGAGAGGCGGCCTGAAAAGGCCGCCTCTCTTTTTTCGTCCGGTGTGTTTGAAGAAGCGGCTCGGCTATACCAATACAAATTGTCGCAGTCTCTCACTTGGACCGTTAGTTAGCTAGAGCACCTTGGCCTGCGCGTGTCCAGCGGGCGCCAGCATGCGCGCCTCGGCAGGCGAACTGCGCCCCTACAGATGCGGATTCACCTCAGCGGTAATAAATAGGCCGTGGGATGATCCCGACTTTGTGCTGAGATGACTTCTTTACGGTGCGGGGCTCGCTGCCGGGGTTAGCTTACCCTTGGAGATATTTTCCTGAACTTGTTTGCGGATTTCCTTAGCGCGCGCGCCTGCCGGGCTGTCGGGATCAAGTTTTATGTAAGCATCGAGATCTTGAACCAGAGCGGAGTAGTTCTTTTGGCTTAAATGAATATTGGAAAGTAGGCGATAGATGATGGGGGCGCTAGGCGCCAAAGAACGAGCTTGCTCTGCTGATTTTTCCGCATCCGCAACTTTAGTCTCGGTAAACAGGATTCGGCCTAGTTGATAATGACCGAACCAAGAGTTCGGACTGAGCTCAAGACCGTGGCGAGTCATCGTTTCGCTCTGAGCTAGATCTCCTGTATCGATCAAGAATGAGGCGAGTCCGATAACAGGCTCGCCGTATTTATCGTTGCTGACTTCGACGGATTTCCGAAAGTTCTTCTCTGCTTCCGCCTTAGTTCCTAGAGTCAAATAAGCCATTCCAATCTGGTAATAGGCTTCGTAATAGGTGGGCGCAACGGAGACCGCTTGCTGAAGATCCGTCAGGGCCGCCTGGGGGTTCTTATCCGAGTACAATTTTTTTTCGCCTGACAACATCAAATCGCGAGCCTTTTGCGGCATGGACATTTCATGCGCTGAAACATTTCCAGCGGGAGAGGTGGCTGCGGGATCGCCGGGGATGGGGATCAGATAAATGGAGATGCCGCGATCGGAGGTATAACTCAACTCAATATGTTCAGTGTGCGGTTGAAAACCAGACGCGTCGACAGTCAGTATGTAGTTATAACGCTTAATTTGACGGAAATCGAATTCGCCAGAGTCCGTAGTAATCGTCTGTGCCAGTAAATTACCACCAGTATCACACAAGCGAACGGATGCTTGCTGTACTGGGCGTTTTGATTTTTCGGAGAAAATCGTTCCGGTCAAGCTGACGGTGTCACTTGAGCCCATGCCTTGGGCGAAGATATTTCGAGGAACAACAAGAATCGAGATCAGTAGGAAAAGTACCACGCAAAGCCGGGTCATGGACACCTCCGTCCGGCCGAATTGCCCTTCATTATATCACCAGGATGATAGAAGAAAATACTTGTTACTAGTGGGCTGAGCGCGGAGCCGCGAGTTTTCGTAGGGATTCTTCAAATGGCGCACGAGCCACGCCGTGTTCGGTGATAATAGCAGAGATGTAACGCGCCGGCGTTACGTCGAAGGCGGGATGCGCTGCACGCACGTCGGCTGCGATGCGTACTCCGGCGAGATGCGTGACTTCTTCTTGAGTGCGTTCTTCGATAGGAATCTGATCGCCGGACGCGAAGGAATAATCGATGGTAGAGATTGGGGCGGCCACGTAGAAAGGAACTTCGTTTTCTTTTGCGATGACGGCGATTCCGTAAGTGCCGATTTTGTTCGCAGTATCACCGTTGCGCGCGATGCGGTCGGCCCCTACGACGACAGCTCCGACGCCGCCTGTTTTGAGGAAATGTCCGACCATGTTGTCAGTAATCAGAGTAAGCGGGATGCGGTCCTGGTGAAGTTCCCAAGCGGTGAGGCGCGAGCCTTGCAGGTACGGGCGTGTTTCCGGGACAATGACTTCGATTCGGTAGCCGCCTTCGATGGCCATGCGAATAACTCCGAGGGCGGTGCCAATTCCTGCGGTGGCGAGGGCGCCGGCGTTGCATTGGGTCATTACGCGACCGGTTTTAGGGAGGAGTTCGGCGCCGAAGCGTCCGATATTTTTGTCACCTTCGCGGCGCTCTTCGTGGACTTTCAGGGCTTCGTCCACGAGGGCTACGCGGATTTGCTCCAGGCCAGTCGAGCCGTCTTTCGAAGCTTCGAGCGCGAGTTCCTGGAAGCGCAGCTTAAAACGTTCAATGGCCCAGAATAAATCGACTGCGGTGGGGCGCGTTCGCGCGAAGCTGTCGCAAATGATCGGAAATTCCGCGCGCAATTCGTCGAGAGATTTGGCCTTTGATCTTTGAACAGCGAGGGCGATCCCCATCGCTGCGGCGACGCCGATGGCCGGTGCCCCGCGAATGACCATATCTCTGATGGCTTTCGCGAGGTCGCGATAGTCTGTGTAGGTGTGATGGATTACTTCGCTGGGTAGTCTGCGTTGATCGAGCAGAACGACGCCGTCTGGTGTCCAGCGTATGGGCTCAACCGTGTGCAATTGTTTTCTCCAAGAAACTATTTCGAAACGTATGCTCGCCCGACTACAGCTGCTGCCGACTAGAACGCGCCTGGAAGGTGCCGCAGACCATGCGTCGCTACGAGCAGGCCGATGACCTGAACAGAATTATAGCTTGTATGGATTACGAAGCTAGTGACTACTGTTCGAGATACCGCGCGAGCAAAAGTGAGAACGACTCCGACGAACACGAGCAAAGCGATCTGGCTCCATCCGCCCCACAACTGCGATGCGTGTAACAATCCGAAAAGCGCTCCAGTCGCAAGGATTCCCCAGACTTTTCCGAACGAGCGGGCCACCACGGGATAAATATAGCCGCGAAAAATTGTTTCCTCAACTAGAGGGGCCAGCAACACCGCAACAGACATGAATAGGACAGTGGCGTAACGATCCTGGAAAAGAGTTTCAATGGGGAGGTTTTTCTGGGGTGGAAATAAGGAAGAACCCAGCGAAACGATAATGGAGAGGAAAAAACCGCTGAGAATCAGGCCGGAATAAAAAGCAAGCGGGGGAATCCGGCCGCTATCAGGTCTGCGCCAACCGATAGTGTGCCAGAAAGGAGAATGGAAGCGCAGGCGCATCTGGGCTGCGAGATAGGCGAGCAAACCTAAGTCCAGCAGCACCTGAATGCAGATACTTAACAAATTGATGTCATGTGGGTTGTTTTGAATGCGATGGAAATTGGCGCCGGACACTGCGAGCGCCAGACCTACGAATAAACTGATTAAAATAAAACCGGCGACGGCAAGTACCACGAATAGGACTAAGTCAGTCCAACCCCACGGCACGCGGATGTCTGCGGTGACGGAAGTATTCGTGGGCGGAGAATCTTCTGGGGCCACCGATGCGGCAAACGGATGAGACATATCCGCAGTGGAAGGGTCGGCGGGTGAAGAGGAAGGCGTCGAATTGACGTATCCGGAAGGATCTAGCGATGGCGCTGGATCCGGGGGCAACAAATTGTTTTCGTTGGGATTCATCGAAAGTTGCGGCCCACTTTGGCTCGCGCGCACCCAGGATAGTTCATAAATTTTGATTTAACTCGCGATCTTTCCGTTTGAGGAATTCGTTTGGGAACCGTTGTTGCTGTTCAGTGCACGAGCAAGAATTTGGCCGGTGTAGGATTTCTTTACTCGAGCGACCTGTTCGGGAGTTCCTTGGGCGACGATGCGTCCGCCTTCCTCGCCACCCTCTGGACCAAGATCGATGATCCAGTCGGCTTGTTTAATGACGTCGAGATGATGTTCGATGATGAGGACTGTGTTACCCAACGACACCAGGCGATTTAACACGCCCATCAGTTTTTTTACGTCATCGAAGTGAAGGCCGGTGGTGGGCTCGTCGAGAATGTAGAAGGTGCGCCCCGTCTGCCGCTTTGAAAGTTCTTTGGAAAGTTTTGTGCGCTGGGCTTCGCCGCCGGAAAGCGAGGTAGCCGATTGGCCGAGTTGAACGTAACCCAGGCCTACGTCCACTAACGTCTGCAGCTTTTGCTGAATCGCGGGAATGTTTTCCATTACTTTGAGAGCTTCTTCAATCGGCATATCCAGCAAATCGGAAATGGAATAACCTTTGTATCGGACTGCAAGCGTCTCGGCGTTGTAGCGTTTGCCACGGCAAACTTCGCAGGTGACGTAAACATCGGGAAGAAAATTCATTTCGATGCGGCGCTGGCCGTCTCCCTGGCAGGCTTCGCAGCGGCCGCCTTTCACGTTGAAACTGAAGCGGCCTGGGCGGTAACCACGCTCGCGGGATTCGGGCAGCATGGCGAAAAGATCGCGGATAGGCGAGAAAACTCCGGTATAAGTGGCTGGATTCGAGCGTGGCGTGCGGCCTATGGGGGCTTGGTCGATTTGGACTACTTTGTCGATGTGTTCGATTCCTTCGATGGCGGTGTGCGCGCCAGGTTTTTCCATCGAGCGATAAAGTTTGGCAGCTAGGGCGCGATAAAGTATGTCATTTACCAGCGTTGATTTCCCCGAGCCTGAAATTCCGGTTACAACCGTGAGCAAGCCCAGCGGAAAGGTGACATCGATATTTTTTAAGTTATGGCCGTGAGCACCTATAACGGTGAGAGATTTTCCGTTTGGACTGCGGCGAGTTTCCGGGATGGCGATCGCAGTTTTTCCTGAGAGATATTGTCCGGTTAGGGAATCGGGATTGGCGGCGACCTCGCTTGGCGAGCCAGCAGCTACCAAGTGACCGCCGGCTTTTCCTGCTCCGGGGCCTAGATCGATCACATAGTCGGCGCGGCGTATGGTTTCCTCGTCGTGCTCAACAACGAGGACGGTGTTGCCCAGGTCGCGCAGGGTTTCCAGCGTGGCTAACAAGCGGCCATTGTCGCGCGCGTGCAAACCGATTGACGGTTCGTCCAGCACA
The DNA here is from genome assembly GCA_963714785.1 of uncultured Acidobacteriota bacterium. GTDB lineage: Bacteria > Acidobacteriota > Terriglobia > Acidiferrales > UBA7541 > Palsa-295. Next base: position 23,714 of record CAVQQE010000005.1, on the reverse strand, counting down.
TAAAGAACTCCACGCAATCGCGAGCCGATCTGCGTAGCCAGGCGAATGCGCTGCGCTTCGCCGCCGGAAAGAGTGGCGGCCGAGCGATCCAGAGTGAGGTAGCCGAGGCCGACGTTGAGAAGAAACTCGATTCGCTCGGCGATTTCGCTGAGAGGACGCCCTGCGATTTTTCTTTGCCGCAAAGTGAGGCAGCCTCGAATCTTATCGACTGCCGCACGGGCTTGAGACAGCGGCAGCGATGTAAAGTCGGCGATAGACAGACCCGCAATTTTTACCGCCAAGCTTTCCGGGCGCAAACGGCGCTCGTCGCACGCGGTGCAGGGAACAGCCGACATATATTGCGCAATCCATTCACGATATGTATCGGATTTCGATTCTTCCAAACTGGTCTCAAGATGCCCGAGAACACCTTGAAAGTTCAGACCCTTGCTGGAGCCGCCATTGGCGGGGTTACCGTGCAAAATCAGATTTTGTATTTTCCTGGGAAATTTCTCGAACGGAGTATCGAGATCGAATCCATGAGCGGCCGCCGCGATGGCCATCGTTCGCTGCAAGAATGAGGAACCTGATCCGGGGCCGAGTCCGCCTTCGAAGAGCGGCTTGCTCCAATCCACGATGACTTTGGCAGGGTCAAAGTCAAACTTCGAGCCTAGACCGTGACATTCCGCGCATGCACCGTAGGGAGAATTAAAACTGAACGATCTTGGTTCCAGTTGTGGTACCGAAATACCGCAATCCGGACAGGCAAGTTTTTCGGAGTAAACGCGCTCTTCGCCGCCAACGACCGCAATTGTCACCAGTCCGCCGGTAAGTTTCAAGGCGGTTTCTACCGATTGCTCGAGGCGCTGTGCGATACCGTTTTTCAGCAGCAAACGGTCAACGACGATTTCGATTGTGTGATTTTTCCTGCGGTCCAGTGGAATTAACTCGTCCAGATTTACCAATTCTCCGTCCACGCGTGCGCGGACGTAGCCTTCTTTGGCATATTTTTCGAGTTCTTTTTTGTATTCGCCCTTGCGCCCGCGCACGACCGGCGCCAGCACCATGATGCGTTCTTCCGGTTTCAATGCGGACACGGCTTGCACAATTTGTTCGGTAGATTGACGCGTGATAGGCTTGCCGCAATTTGGACAGTGCGGCGTACCGATCGCGCAATAAACAACGCGGAGGTAGTCATAGATTTCCGTAATGGTTCCCACCGTGGAGCGTGGAGAGCGCGTGGTAGTTTTCTGTTCGATGGCGATGGATGGTGAAAGGCCTTCGATAGAGTCCACATCGGGCCGTTCCATCTGGTCAAGAAATTGTCGCGCGTACGAGGATAGGGATTCGACATAGCGCCGCTGACCTTCGGCGTAAAGAGTGTCAAACGCGAGCGAGGATTTACCCGAACCTGAAAGCCCGGTAACCACGGTCAGGGTGTTGCGAGGGATTTCCAGATGAATATTTTTCAGGTTGTGCTGCCGGGCGCCCCGGATAACGATTTTCTTCAGGCTCATTTTGAGAATCTAAACCGCGCTGCAACGCGGCTCGCACCATACATGGGGTCTGACGCCCACAGGGTAATCTCCCAACATAGCAAGATGACCTCGTAGTGGTCAAGATGAGACGAAAGGCGGACGAATCGGCGGATTTAGACAGGGGGCACGCCGGAAAATTTACGGGTTCCTAGGATTTTTTACCCGTCTTTCGATATCAAGGCCCATTGTTTTCAACTAGATAGCTTTGGTTCGTGGCGTGCGAACATAGCCAGTGTCAGAGGGAAGGAAAGCCGAGGATCCCTTCGGGGATTGAGGGCTGGGCCGGCTTCCTTCCCTCGGCCTACATCTTCACCGCATCGCACACCCCTTTTACCGGCGGTGCATACGCCACAGAACTCCCCGAAACAAACTCAACCATGCTCGTGCTACCAAAACGATCCACCGTCGGGTCTGCTGTTTTTGATGAAGATAAGGAGCTTGCGCTGATATAGGATTTGAGACTCCGTTGCGACCCGCAAGGGAATCGGAACCCCCTGATGTACAATACTGCCCTTCGACGCAAGCTGAAATGAGCTTCTGTTGGGGCGTGGTCCAATTGGTAGGACACTGCACTGTTAATGCAGACGGTGGTGGTTCGAATCCACCCGCCCCAGCCATTTCAAATTAGGGAGAGAAGAATTTTCAGGCGTTTCTACGCAGGCCGCGTGTGTTTGGAAGGTTGCTGGAAATTAATCTTTAATGACCGGGTAACCTGATTCAGTCCAGCCGCGCCACCCGCCGTCCATGGAAATCACGTTGCGGTAGCCCATTTTCTGAAGATTGTCCGCAGCCAGGGCGGAACGATATCCGCCACCGCAATAAAGGACAATTTCAGCATCTTTGTCGGGGATGATCTTTTCGATGTCGCGCTCGATGATCCCTTTGCCTAAGTGAATGGCGGCCGGGATATGTCCGCGCGACCATTCGCTTTCCTCGCGAACATCCACCAGAATCAAGGGTTGGCCGGAATTCATTTTCTTTTTTATTTCGCGGTAGTCTTCTTCTTTAATTCTTTTCTTTGCGTCCCTGACGAGATTCAGAAAACCTTGCGGATGGTCCATCGATTTTACTCCTTAGATCGGTATCTAATCGTAATAAAAGTTGGAACGTTGCGCACCGAATTTATTTTCAGAAGGTTATTCTGATTACTTCATGTCGCGCCAGTTGCAGCCTGTCTTGGTATCGACGAGCAAAGGGACGCTGAGCTTATACACATTTTCCATCACTTGTTTAACAACTTTAGTGAGGCGCGGGATTTCGTCTTCCGGACCTTCGAAAAGCAATTCGTCGTGAACTTGGAGGATCATCTTCGATTTGAAATCTTTCTGAAGACGCTGGTCCATTTCGATCATGGCGAGTTTGATCAGATCTGCGGCCGCTCCTTGCATCGGAGTATTCATGGTGGTGCGCTCGGCAAAATTTCGCATGTTCGGCTGAGGGGAATTGATTTCAGAAATGGGGCGGATACGACCGAAGAGCGTTTTCGTATAGCCGGATTTGCGAGTCTCGGCAATTTGACGGTCCAGAAATTTCTTTACGCCGCTGTAGCGTTCAAAATAGGCGGCAATGAATTTTGCAGCTTCGCGCGTGTCGATGCTTAGATTCTGGGCTAGGCCGAAGGCCGAAAGACCGTAAATTACACCGAAGTTGATGACCTTTGCTACGCGTCGGTGATCGTGTGTTTGAGCGAAAGGCGCCACGCCGAAAACTTCCTGAGCTGTACGAGAGTGGATGTCCTCGCCGCGACGAAACGCTTCAACCAGTACAGGATCTTCGGAGAGGTGCGCAAGGATGCGCAGCTCGATTTGCGAATAATCCGCGGAAAGAAGTTTGCAACCGGGCGCGGCAACGAAGGCGGCTCGGATTTCGCGTCCTAATTCAGTGCGTATGGGGATATTTTGCAAGTTTGGATTCGAAGAACTTAGGCGACCGGTGGCGGTGCCGGTTTGGCAGAAACGGGTGTGCAGGCGTCCGGAGACTGGATGGATCAAGCGCGGCAAACTATCCGAGTAAGTTGATTTAAGCTTTGCAAGCTCCCGATATTCCAGGATTTTTTTGGGCAATTCGTGAATCAGAGCGAGCTCGTTCAACACTTCCGCGGCGGTGGAACGCGTTTTGACTCGGCTTTTTCGCGGTGGTTGCAGATTCAACTTGTCGAAGAGGACTTCGGCAAGCTGCTGGGGAGAATTGATGGTGAATTCAAAACCCGCGAGATCGTAAATACTCGTTTCTAACCGGGTGATTTCGTCTTCGGCTTTTTTCGAGATAATGTCCAATTCTTTTTTGTCAACGCGAACCCCGGCCGCCTCCATACGGGCAAGCACAGGTGCCAGCGGGAGATCGATCTTCTCGTAAACGTCCAGGAGGCCTAGCTTTTCTACTTCCGCTCGGAGGATCGGTGCTACACGAATGAGAAAATCGGCTCGCTCGCCCGGAGCTCCGGACAGAGTTCGATTCAAGTGGCGAAGAACGACCTCGGCGAATTCATGGTTCGAGGTCGTGGGACGCAGGAGGTAAGAATAGAGCATGGTGGCGTGACGAATTCCAGACACTACATCGCGATGATCTGAGGCATCGGGCATAGCCAGAAGATTAAACAATTTGGGGTCGTGCACTATTTTCGGGCGCTTGGAATCGCCGAGCCATTCTTTCCACGCTGCCAGATTTTTATTCTCGGCATCGTTTGGGAGTATGTGGGCTGTTCTCGAGTTCGAGGAAACTTCCAGGCTGTGGACGTATGTACCATAGCCTTCGTCGTCCGGTTCTTGGGCATCGAGAGTTAGCCAAGCTGCTATTTCTGTGCCGCGGGGCGTGTCCTTGAGGAATTTTCGCAATTCGTCGGGCGAGTTGAGCGTCGAGTAGTCGCTTTTCTGTTCGTCCAAGACGGGAGCGAGTTCACGTAGTAAGGAGGTGAAGCCAAGCTCGGCATAGAGATCGCGGAGTGTAGAAAGATGTGGCTGCTGAATCTTTAGCACTTCAAGATCAAGCGGTACCGGCGCGTCAAGTGGAATTGTGGAAAGTTGTTTGCTCAGTTTTACGAATTCGCCGCACTTTTCTAGCGCTTCACGGTAGCTGGAGCGTTTTACTTCGCTGGCGCGTTTCAAAGCTTCTTCTGCGCTGCCAAATTGCTGGATCAATTGGCGCGCGCCGACTTCGCCGATGCCGGCTTTGCGGCGTTCGCCGGGTGCGGGCTTATCGTTCGGATCGCGCGCCCCGGGAATATTGTCAATGGAGTCGCCCATCAAGGCCATAACGTCAGGAACTTTGTGGGGAGGAACGCCCATAAGTTCTTCGACCATCTTTTCGTCGACGATCAGGTCGCCCTTTGTTGGGTTCAGAAGACGAACAGGGCCGCCCACAAGCTGCATCAGGTCTTTGTCGCTGGTCACGATGAAAACTTCCAGATTTTCTTGGCGCGCTTGGCGAGCGAGGGATCCGATTACGTCGTCGGCCTCGTAGCCGGGATATTCCAGAATCGGCAGGCGCATGGCTTCGCAATAGCGGCGAACGAAAGGCATCTGTATAGAGAGTTCATCGGGCATGGGCGGGCGCTGCGCTTTGTAAGCGGCGAAAATTTTATCGCGGAAGGTGGGAGCGCTGTGGTCATAAACAACCGCAAGATAATCGGGGCGGCGCTCTTTATTGTTGAGAAGGCGGCGCATCATAGTGGCAAAAAGATAGGGGACTTTTGTGGGGATGCCGCCGCTCTGCAGACGTTCCATGGGGGCGAAATAGGCGCGGAAGATGTAGCCCATGGCGTCGACAAGGAACAGCCGTTTTGTTTCTTTGGAAGGCATTTAACCAGGTGGTTCGCGCGGTGAAAAGCGAACATTCAGTATATCAAAACGGCAAATTTCTGCATTCGAGGGCGGTCTAGGGCGGAAGCGCGTTAAACGAATTCGAGATTGTGCCTTGACTCCTAAGCCGCTGAGGCTTATAGGTATTACATCTTTTTTGCACTGCTCGTGACCGGACGGCTGGGGACACCCGCTCCGATCAGTCTTCTGCACAAATGTGGTCCGTTCTGAATTGAACATTCAGGGGGAGTGCTATGACATTTTTCCGTAGGTGGAGTCTTCAGTTCGCGTTCATTTGCGTAACTCTTTTCATCACGTTTTTGGGCGCGACGACGAGCCAGGCCCAAACGTTTCGCGGAACGATCTTAGGTACGGTGACTGATAGCACAGGTGCGGCCTTAGTGGGCGCTAGTGTGACAGTGCATAACGTCGATACTGGCACGGACCGCATCACGGAGACTACCTCGGACGGCGGCTACCTGATGCCCGAGCTCGCGGTGGGGACTTACGACGTGACGTTCTCAATGAAGGGATTTCAGAAAGTCACCACCACCGGTGTCACGGTGACGGTGGCAGGAGAGCGCCGTGTGGACGCTGCGCTGAAGCCAGGAGCGACTTCGCAGTCCATTACCGTTTCAGGCGAGACACTGCCCACGGTAGAAACGGCGAGCGACACTCTCGGCGGTACCTTTGAAAGCCAGCAAGTGGAAGACCTGCCGATCAATGGGCGCGATTATACCAAGCTGCTGATTATGGTCCCGGGGACGGCGGGTGAGCCGAATGGCGGTGGTGACTCACCCGGGTCTTATGGGCTATTCAGCGCGGACGGGAGCCGAGGGCGATCGAACAACTATTTGCTTGATGGCACGGATATGAATGACGGTTATCGGAACCTTCCTGCGATTAACCAGGGCGGAGTGTTTGGCGTTCCTGGGACAATTCTTCCGGAGGATTCAATACAGGAATTGAATGTGCTCACGAATTTCGAAGCGGAGTACGGGCGAAATTCCGGTGCGGTGGTGAGCATCGTTACGCGGAGTGGAACGAATCAGCTACATGGGAGCGTGTTCGAAGATTTTCGGAATGCCGTATTAAACGCGAGAAATTATTTTAATGATATTGGCCAGCCCAAAGATGCGTTTCGCAATAACCAGTTTGGAGGATCACTCGGCGGGCCGATCGTAAGGGACAAGACATTTTTCTATGCTTCGTACGAAGGGCAGCGCGAAGGCATGGCTATCACCTCGATCAACACTGTTCCGACTTTGAATGACGGAGTGGCGGGTGACCCAAATGATTATACACAAGCGATCGCTGCACTCGGCGGCACGGCGCTTCCTTGCACCACCACAGTTGTCGCGTGTATTAATGCCAACTCGAACGTCATTAATCCCGTAATTTCGAATCTGTACAATTTATGCAACACAAATGGCCACTGCTCCGGTGGAACGAATGTCTGGCCTACGACTACGGCAGTCGGCGGACCGGCAACCAATAATCTCGATAGCGCGCTAATCAAGATCGATCAGAACATAAATCCGAATAATCAGATTTCTGGACGTTATTTTTTTGGTAATAGCCACCAGAGCTTTCCGTTGGGAGTCGGCGGTGGCAATAATCTTCCCAACACGAACACAAACGCTCCGATTCGCACGCAGTTGGTATCCATAAGCTGGGTCCGGACCGTTTCACCAGAAAAAGTGAACGAAGCGCGATTTGGATGGAACCGTTATCGCAACGGTTTTTTTCCTCAAGACGCTTCGATCTTCGGCGATCCCAACAACTCGCTGGGACTAAATACACTGGATCTTCTAGGTCCAAACACCGCCAACCCGCGTGACTACGGCTTGCCTACGATCAAATTTAGCTCAGGTGTTTTACCTGACGGCACTTCCGTTCCCGGACTAGCCTCGCTCGGTTCCTCGGCGTTTTCCAACCCGCGAAATCGCGTCGATTCCAACTGGCAGTTTTTTGACAATTTTTCATGGAAATTGGGTCGCCACGACATCAAGTTTGGTGGCGAATTCCGCCGCACGACGGTGGATTCATTTAACGACCTTGTTGCGCGCAGTGAGCTTGATTTCAACGGTCTGGCAGACTTCCTAGCCGGCGGGCTCAGCGGTGGAACCGAGAACTTCGGAAACACCTCGCGAAACACTCACCAAAATTCGTGGGGATTCTACGTTCAAGATGGATTCCACGTGAATACCAGGCTAACAGTGAATGTAGGGCTGCGGTGGGATTACGACGGGGTGATTGGCACGGATGGCAATCAGTTTAGTATTTATAACCCGAGTGTTGGGTTAGTGCGACCAAGCCAACTCTATCCCAAGGACTTTAACAATTTTGCTCCCCGACTGAGCGCAGCCTACGACCCCTTCGGAAAAGGCAAAACGATTGTTCGAGCGGGGGTGGGAGTTTTTTATGATGGGTACTCTCAGGATTTTTTCACCGGACAACTTGCCTATAACACAGACAACACGGGCCCTGCGTATAACCCCATCGGGCCGAATCCTGTTTTCATAACTTCCAATCTAAATCCGGCGCTCCCTGTCGGCTTCAACGGCGATACGATTATTCAGCCAACGATTCCAGTATTTGATCCGGCTTCCGTCACGCCGGGGACGGCCAGCAGCACAGATGCGTTCACGGTGTCGCGCAACCTCCGCACGCCATACGTTTACAATTACAACCTCAATATTCAACAGCAGTTGCTGCCAAACACCGTGCTGCAAGTGGGGTACGTTGGATCTATAGGGAGGAAACTCTTCTATTTCCGCGATATCAATCAACCGACGCATGAAGAAATCAGAACGGCGGATCTTCTATGCAACTGCATTAATTCTGTTTTTAACTCAACTCCCGTACCTCGACCTTTTGATAATGCAGCCGTGTTAAGTTCGCTAGCGCCAAACCCACCATTTTATGTGAACGAGATTGAGACGGGCGCGAATTCGAACTACAACTCACTTCAAGTTTCGCTCACACAACGTAACTGGCACCGGTTCAACAATCAGATTTCCTACACCTGGTCGCATTCGATTGATACGGCGAGTGATGGTCAAGACTATGTTCCGAATGCTTCGCAGCCGAACGACAGTACCAATCCCGAGAGCAATAAAGGACCGTCGAACTTCGACGTGCGTAATAGATTCGTGATGTCGTCGGTCTATGACTTCCCGAAAATAGACAGATTAAAGAAATTTGGAGAAGGCTGGTCTTTCAGTGGCATCCTGACCCTGATGAGCGGTCATCCGTTCAGCTTGAACTATGCCTATGAAGGCGACTACGACGGAAGCGGCGAAGGATTTGGACGGCCAGATGTAGTGGCACCGATCCAATACAATTACAGTAATCCGGCTGAGTTTCTGAATTTGGCGTCTTTCACGGTGCCATGCACTCTTAACGGAGGAACCGAGGACCTCGATTGCGTACCTGGGACTCGTCATTTCGGCAACGAAGGACGCAATTCGTTGCTTGGCCCGAATTACCGGAACCTGGATTTCGCTATCAGCAAAATGACCTCCATCAACGAACGTTTCAAACTTCAGTTCCGCGCAGATTTTTACAACATTGCGAACCATCCTAACTTCGCCAGCCCCCTGTTGCCAGCGTTCTTTGCCGACGCTGCCCCGAACGGAATCAGCACAGGAGTTTCGCCCGATGTTCTTCCCATAGGCCGGAGCCAGGGGTTCTATCCTCTTACGGAAACCTCAGACGTGGGTTTGGGGAATCCGATACTAGGTGGTGGCGGGCCTCGGAGCATCCAGTTCGCTGTGAAGCTCTTGTTCTAGTCTGAGCAAATACCTAACGAACGCAGTTTAGCGGCTCGGCTCTCCAAACGGGTTCCGCTTTTATCTTGCGGAATATCTCCGAAATTCTGGAGGTATTTGCTAGGCTGATCGAATTGTGGCCGCCATGGAAGCGCGGCTGTTTGTAACCTAAGTGAAATATTCTCAAGGGTCTCTGCGTATTGATATATGGAGCGACGAAAAACCACCGGAGAGATGAGCGCCGCCGAAATAGCGGAAGTGCTTACCCAAGTCCGGGCCGGCGATGCAGACGCCTGGGGCGAGCTCTATAGGATGTACGCACCGGCGATTTTTCGGTTTTGTCGCAGGGCGCTTCCCACGCGCGAAGACGCCGAGGACGCAACGACGGAAGTATTCATGAAGGTACGACAGAAACTCGGGACCTACGACTCGACGCGGCCGTTTACTGCTTGGCTTTACAAGGTCGCCAGCAATCACTGCTGGGATATGCTGCGGCGTCGCCGCATTCGACAAGACCTGGAGACCGGCGATTTGGAAGCTTTGCCGCTGGAACATCCGGATCCGAGCCAGCTTGAGCGTTTGCAAGCGGAACACGGCAGCAAAGAAGTGCGCAATGGGCTGCAGAAATTGCCAGACCGAGCGCGGATGGCGCTGGTTTTACGTTACTTCGCGGAAATGAGCTATGAGGAAATCGCCGACACGTTGGGAGTGCGCCGCGCATTTGTTGGTGTTTTACTTTTGCGCGCGCGACATCAATTGCGCGATGTGCTGGCAGGTACCGATAGTTCGCTGGCCCTCGGTGCCGGAGGAGCAAAGAGATGAGCCATTTCGATGAGATGACCGCGCTCCTGTACCTGGAATCGCAGCTTGATGCCGACCACGCGCGTGAGATCGCCGCGCACGCCGCTTCCTGTGCCGACTGCCGCGAACTGCTGCATGCGCTGCAAACCGAAGGGATTTGGCTGCGCGAATCGCTGGCGGGAGAAGACGAAGTAGTCCCCGCACGCCTGACAGAAGGGCGAGAACGGAATGCAGCGCCATGGGGATGGATTTCAGCACTGGGCCTGAGTGCGGGCGGGGCTTATACACTTTGGAGCGGTTTTGTTGAGCCGTGGCGGGCACAGGCAGCACAAGCGGGTTTTACTCAGGGAAATCTGTTCACCATGCTTTTTTTCAGCGGTGCATTCTGGAAAGGATGGGACGCGATGCGAAGCCTAATGGAATTTCTGGCAGTGGCGATTCTTGGTCTGGTCGTAATGTGGTTGCTACGCCGGCGTTGGCGAAGTCTGACTACCATCGCGGTCGTCTTGGGAGCGATGATTTGCTCACTGGCGATACCTCCGGCAGCGTCCGCTGCGGAGACAAAACACGGCGACCCCAATTACACTTTGCCCGCCGGCGAGGAAGTGAAGACCGACCTCATCGTTTTTGCTGATCGGACGCAGATTAGCGGCACGGTGGATGGTGACCTGATTGTGTGGTCGCGCAGCGTGATTGTGACCGGCCACATAACCGGTGACATCCTTTGCTTTGCACAACAACTCACTGTGAACGGTCGCGTTGATGGGAACGTCCGAACTTTTGCGCAAAATGCAACGTTGAATAACAAAGTCGGAAAGAACGTGATGGCATGGGCGCAGGAATTGGAACTGACGGAAACTGCTACCGTTGGCGGCACCGTAACTGTGGGAGCGGGCAATGCTGAGCTGAATGGCCCTATAGCCGGGGACGTGTTGGGTTTCGCCGAAAGTTTTGACGTGAATGGCTTCTTGGGTCATGACGCGTCATTTCAGGCTGGGACGCTTCATATCGGCCCTAACGCCGAGATCAGGGGTCACACAAAATTCACAGGAGGCCGCGAGGCTGAAGTTTCCCCGTCGGCGAAACTTGGAAGCCCTATCGTATTCATATTGAAGAAACACGGCAACGAGCGGAATTATTCTTCGCCAAGGTTCTACTGGCACCAAGTTCTGCTCTGGGGAGCGAGTTTTGTCTTCGGACTTGCTGTGCTGTTGCTCGCGCCTGGATTTTTCTTCGATGCGGAGCGCGCGTGCGGCAAGACTGCGCAAGCAGTTGGTTTTGGTTTGCTGTTTTTGTTTGTGACCCCGATCGCCGCAATTATACTTTGTGTCACGATAGTGGGTCTCGGAGTCGGCATCTCAACTTTGTTTCTTTACTTTATCGCTATCTATTCTGCGCAGGTTTTTGTCGGGTCCTGGCTAGGGGAAAGAATCCTGGGCAGCGGCGTCGGAGTGGGAGCTGGCCTCGGAAGATTGGCGTTAGGGCTTTTGCTGCTGAGAGCTGTCGGGATGCTGCCCTACGTCGGGCATTGGATTTCGTTTCTTGTAGTGGCTTGGGGATTGGGAGCTATGGTGCTGGCACTGTATCGATATATGCGCCCACAGCTGGCGCCGGCTATTTAAGAACGTGTGTAGCTGGTTGGTCAAAAAGCACGCAACTATTTTGTAGTTTTAAAAATTAGTTGATTGCGAGTTTCTTGCCGACACGTTCGATCGTTTCAAGCGCCCGTTCCAGATCACTTCGCTTGTGAGTTGCAGTGACGATTGTGCGCAAGCGTGCTTTGCCGATGGGCACAGTTGGAAACCCTAGCGCAACGCAGAAGACGCCCTCAGCAAAAAGTTCCCGCGAAAACTGAAAAGCTTCTTCTGCATCTCCGACCATGATGGGCGTAATCGGAGTTTCGCTTGTGCCGGTGTTGAATCCAAGCTTCTTAAGGCTGCGTTTGAAAAATTTGGTGTTGGACCAGAGTTTTTTAATCAGACGCTCGCCTGCCTCTGAATCCAGCAGCGTGAATGCCGCCTGGCATGTGGCAGTAACGGACGGTGGATGTGAAGTGGAAAAGAGAAACGGCCTGGCGCGTTGATACAGAAAATCGATCAAATCGCGTGAGCCACACACATATCCTCCGATGGAACCGATGGCTTTGCTTAGAGTGCCCACCTGAATATCGACGCGCCCGTGACATCCCAGATGATCGATTGTTCCGCGTCCGCGGCTCCCTAGCACTCCTGAGGAGTGCGCGTCGTCTACCATCATGATGCAGGTGTATTTTTCGGCGAGGTCGCAAAGAGCGGGCAGGTTTGCGATGTCACCATCCATGGAGAAAACTCCATCGGTAATAAGCAACTTCTTACCATTCCAATTTTCCGTTTCTTTGAGGATGCGCTCGCAATCAGCGGTGTCTTTGTGTTTGAAGACTTTTATGGTGGCCTTTGATAGCCGCGCGCCATCGATGATGGAAGCATGGTTCAGTTCGTCGGAGATGATTAGGTCTTCTTTGCCGAGAATGGCTGAGACCGTCCCTGCGTTTGCCGCGAATCCAGATTGAAAAACGACGCAAGCTTCCACTTGTTTAAAACGCGCTATTTGTTCTTCCAGGCGCATGTGCATTTCCATGGTTCCGGCAATGGTGCGAACCGCTCCGGAACCCACGCCGAATTTCCGGACAGCTTCGATGGCTGCGCGCTTCAGCTTCGGATGGGTAGTCAACCCCAGGTAGTTATTCGAGCTGAGATTGATCACTTCCTTGCCGTCGAAATTTGCAACCGGCTTTTGCTCACCTGTTAGAACTTTGAGATGGAAATAGAGGTGCTTGGCTTTCAGATCTTCTAGCGCATCGTGTAAATATTGAAGTTGAGGACGTGTACTTGTGGTGCTCATGAGTTCTCCGATAATTAATGGTTGTGACGACGAGAACTTATTGTAAGCGCAAATTTACAGATTGGCGCGGGTGAAAAAGTCATTGGAAATAAATGTGCTGGGACTACCTGTTTCGGCTGGGGAGGGCTGGGCTACTTCGGCGAACCGTTGGGATAGAACAGAATTTTGCCAGCTTGGCCTGACTCCAGAAGCGAAAATGCATCGGCGAATCTTTCGAGGGGTAATTGTTCGCTGAACAGAGGCTCGAGATTTAGTCTTCCATGCTTCAGAAGTTCCGTCATTTGTACCCAAGTTTCGAACATTTTGCGTCCGTAAATTCCTTGGACGGTTGCGCCTTTAAAGATGACGTCGTTTACGAGATCGAACGTGACAGGATCTTTCGGAATTCCTAAAAGCGAGGCGCGTCCGCCGGGCCTCAGCATTTGAAAGCCTTGATGAATTGCGGTTGGGTTGCCGCTCATTTCAAGTAGGACATCGACGCCCGCTCCGTCAGTCGCTTCGAGAACGCGCGCAACTACCTCGCCTTGGCTGGGGTCGAGAGCTTCGTCGGCGCCCATTTTCTTGGCGAGCTCGCGACGATGTGCGTTCACCTCGGTGGCAAAAATCATTGCGCTACCACAAGCGCGCGCTACGGCAATGGCCATCAGCCCAATCGGTCCGGCGCCGGTAACGAGCACATTGAGAGCCGCGATTTCTCCGGCGAGCACGGTATGGACAGCGTTACCGAGGGGATCGAGGATCGCGGCGTAGTGTTTTGGAATCGCGGGATCGACTTTCCAGATATTGCGTATGGGAATTAGTACGAATTCAGCAAAGCAGCCGTCCGCATCGATTCCGATGATCTTCACATTTTGGCAGACATGGGGCTGGCCCATACGGCAGGGGCGGCAATGTCCGCAATTCACGTGCATTTCCGCACTGACAAACTCACCGGGATGTACGGAGGTTACCTCTGAGCCGACTTTTTCCACTGTGCCACAGAATTCATGACCGAAAGTCATTGGCGGGTGAATACGCGAGGCGGACCAGCGGTCCCAGCCATAGATGTGTAGGTCGGTGCCACAAATAGAGGCGGCATTCACGCGGACAAGTACCTCGGTCGGGCCGGGAGTGGGAATGGAGACTGATTCCAGCTGTGCGCCTCGCTCGGGGCGTGTCTTGCGCAAGGCTTTCATCGTTGCGGTGGGCATCGTTTGCGTAAATCGCTTCAGACCAAACAACCAATCTTAACATATCATGTGAGGCAAAAATCGAGAGCGGATGGGTGCTCGTTCCGCTACAATCGCCGCCGGCCCCCAGTTGCGGAATGCGCCGCGGGTTGAATGCACGGCTTCGGAGGAAAGTTGAGCTTTACACAACGGGTGCGCGAAATCCGCTCGGGGTTCGAACCGGCATTCTGGATTGCAAACTTCACGGAAATTTTCGAACGCGTTGCCTACTACGCGACGACCGCTGTACTGGCAATCTACCTCAGTGAGCAGTTGCATTTTTCGAGTGAGCTTACCGGATGGTTGGTGGGTACATTCGGCCTGGTCGTATGGTTTCTGCCGATTCTTGGCGGAACCTTAGCGGACCGTTTCGGTTTTCGCCGGGCGTTGATGTTTGCTTACCTGGTGATGACGGTTGGATATTTTCTGCTCGGTTCTCTCTCGGCTACCTGGATGGAATCTTTGCGTCATGCCATGGGAGATAAACGGCTGGTGCTCGCCATACTGATGATTCCAGCTTTGGGACCTGGAGTAGTGAAGCCGTGCGTAGCTGGGACAACGGCACGGGCATCCAGCGAAAATGTTCGGTCATTGGGCTATTCCATTTACTACACGCTAGTGAACATCGGCGGGGCGCTGGGGCCTATCGTCGCGTGGCTGGTCCGGAAACAATTGGGATGGGGAATCGAAAGTGTGTTTCGCGTCGCCGCTCTGAGCGTTTTCCTGATGTTTTGGACTACGTTGTTTTTTTATCGTGAGCCAGGACGTTCAGGAGAAGCGAAAGTCGGCAGCGTCTTCACAGCCCTCGGGAACATGTTCGTTGTACTGGGCAACTTTAAATTCGTGCTTTTTCTTCTGATCTCATCCGGTTTTTACATTGTGTTCTGGCAGCAATATGTTTCTGTTCCGCTTTTCATTCGTGGGTATGTGGATCCGAAAGCGAATGTGGATTTGATTTTGTCGGTGGATCCCATCATCGTAATTTGCTTTCAAATTCTGGCGGCATATCTGACGCGCAAAATGCCGGCGGTCAAAGCCATGGCCTTGGGCTTCCTGATTACAGGGCTTTCGTGGATGCTCCTGGCGATTCACCCGACTATTCCAATGTTGGTTGCGACATTGGTCGGCGTAGCCGTCGGTGAGATTACGCAGGTTTCTCGATATTACGAATATGTTTCGCGTCTGGCGCCGTCGGGACAACAAGGGCTTTATATGGGTTGCGCATTTCTGCCGATTGCCATCGGATATTTTATCGCCGGTCCGTTGGGCGGATACTTGGTGCACTATTACGGTGAAGTGATACACAGGCCGCAGCAAATGTGGTGGATTATATCGGCGGTGGGAGTTCTTACCGCAAGTCTTACCTGGCTGTACGACAGAATTTTCAAACCGAGCAAGGTTTCGGCCCAACCGGTTTAGTTGACCATGCGACGGATATTTTCGATAGCTTGCCGCGCGAGCGTGTACTGCGGCTCGATGCGCAGCGCTTCCTGAAAGTATTCGCGAGCCTTTGTGATCATGCCTTTGGCGTAGTAGGCGCGTCCGAGATTGAAATACGGGTAGTGGCGGGGGTCGTAACGGGGGGCGGCGATGGCTTGCTCCAACCACGGGATCGCTTCATCGAAGCGTCCTAGCTCGATCAAGTAAGAGCCAATGTCGTTGTACGGATTGCCAAATTCCGGATCCACTTCGATGGCGCGTTTGCACTCTGCGATGGCCTCATTCGCTTTTCCCTGGAAGTGATAGGTCCAGCCAAGGAAAGTATGAGCTTCCGCGGTGGGGAAAATATTCAAGGATTCTGTATAGAGTTCAATGGCCTGGTCATAGTCACCTTGCATCTGTGACTGATAAGCTTGTTGAAGAAGTTCCCAGGCATGTTGCAATCGATCGCGTGACATTTTATGGTTCGCAGTTGGAACTCAATGCGCGGACTTTCCAGCAACTGCTGAAACCGCTTCGTCGGTAGAAATAAACTTTGCACCCAGGGATCTAAGTTCGTCGAGCGCGCGCTGTCCTTCCGCCTCGTTCAGTGTCTTGATCGCATCTTTGATGACCGAGACTTTGCAGCCTCTATCGAGCAAGCCTTTGGCGGCCAAGCGCACGCAGTATTCGGTGACCACGCCGAAAACCACATATTCGGAATCTTTGCCCAGTCGATTCACGATGGTTTCGGTATGTGGATTATCGAAAACATCCAGAGTTTGTTTCTCCAGATTGATTTGCTGGTTCTCGAAAATCGAATCGGGCAATTTTGCGTCCGGATCATTCGGAACGGTATAGACCGTTTGCGCAAGTCCTTCGCAAACGACACGGGCCCCGGGCGTGCCACGAATGCAATGCGGAGGAAAGGTCTGAAATTCCTGATCGTCCTTGGAGTGCTCGCAAGTGTCGGAAACGAGCAGAGCTTGCCCGGCGCGAGCCAAGCCTACCAAGCGATCAATGTTTGGAATGATTTTTTCCGCACCAGGGACGTAGAGCTTACCTCCCGGCAGCATGAAATCCTGCTGGGTGTCTACTTCCCATAAGACGATTCGGTTTTTTTGCATAGGTCTTCAATCCGCGCAACGAACCTATTTTAATGTGGAGCCACGAACTCGTCGTCGCACTTGTTCCAGCATCGTTTTCAGGCGCTGGCTGTAGCGCACGGGATAGACGGCGGACCGATTAATTTGCAGAAATGTTTGCGGAAGCCGGGACAAACTGCTTATGCAGCGGCCCCGCAAGACGCTAATCGATTCCGCCGGTGCGGAACGCCGGCCGCCTCGCATTACTTCGATTAGCATGGGCTCACTGCCATTGGATGGTTCGCCGTCCAATGTAATTTTATCGCCGATGTACTGCCCTTGGCTATTTGAATACCTGAGCACCTGTTTGCACCCGGGGTATGTAACTTTTGCAGTGCTCAATTTTACGGCTTCGTAAACTTCTCCCGCGCGCTCCACTTCCACGAGTTTGTAGATTAGGTTCAAATGCGGGGCATCACCCGGCGTGGCCAGCGATGTGCCAACGCCGAAAGCATCGACGGCTGCGCCTTGGCCTATCAACTTCTTGATTCTGTATTCATCCAAATCGCCGGACGCAAATATTTTGACGTCCTTCCAGCCCACCCGATCGAGTTTCTGGCGCACCCAGCGGCTGTCTTTCGCTAGGTCACCGCTATCCAATCGAACACCGGAGGGCTTGCGTCCCATTTTGAGGATTGTCTTCAGGGCAGTGCGCACATCGTATGTGTCCAGGAGAAGAACGGAGTGACCCGGAAAGGCGTCAAGGAAGTGAGCAAAAGCTTCTCTTTCGTTTTCGTGGGCCATGACCCAGGAATGCGCCTGTGTTCCATATGTGTTCATGCCGAATTGCTGTCCGGCGAGAACATTAGATGTACCTTCGCATCCTCCGATGGCAGCGGCACGAGCTGCGAGGAGGCTGGCTTGGCTGCCGTGCGCGCGTCTGGCGCCAAATTCGACGACTTGGCGGCCCTGCGCCGCGGTGACAACTCGCGCTGCCTTGCTCGCGATCATGGTTTGATAACTCAAGGTAGCCAGCAGATAAGTTTCCATGATCTGGCCTTCAATGATTGGCGCGACCACTCGCAAGAGCGGTTCGCCGGGGAACGCCAAGCTTCCTTCGGGCATGGCCCAGACATCGCCGGTGAAACGAAATGTCGCGAGATAATCGAAGAATTCGTCCCGGATATTGCAAAACACGGGGTGCTTGCGGAGGAAAGAAATCTCATCGGCCGTAAAATGAACGTGTTCCAGAAAGTTCAATGCCTGTTCGAGTCCAGCGGCTACCAGAAAATTTCTCTTGGGAGGAAGGTGGCGGACAAAAAGTTCGAACGTAGCCTCGGCGTCAAAGCGGGTTTGCAAATATCCCGCCGCCATCGTCAATTCATAGAGATCGGTTAGCAGGCCTGAATATTCAGCCATAGGTTATCGAGTCGTTGCGCTGTTGAGGGGTGATGGTCATCACGTTTCCTGCATCCAACTAGTGATTGTTGACGGAGCGCGAATGAAAAGACAAAACCCCCAAACCTCCGTCGAATGTCATGGACGGGGATGCCTGGGGGTTTTGCCGCGAATCTCTGCGCCGAAGGGAACTACTTCAGTACGGCGTCTTTAAAAGCTTTCGCAGCGCGCAAACGTACGACGGTCTTGGCCTTGATCTTGATAGCCTCGCCTGTTGCCGGGTTGCGACCCATACGCGCTTTACGATGTGCCTTTACCGAGCGGCCGAGCCCTGGAATTACGAATTTGCCCGCTCCCTTTGTTTCTTTTACAGCCAGCTTGAAGAATTCGTCAAAGAAAGACGCGACCTGCTTCTTGGACACCGGCTTTTCAGGAGTGCTGACCTTTTCAGCCATGTGCGCAATGATTTTGGATTTGCTCAGCGGATTTGCCATCGAGTTACGTTTTCCTCCTCATTGTAATTTCTGTGTGGCCCCGGGGTTCGGGATGCCTTGCGGACTATAGCTGCACTGTCCGCGGAACGCAAGGAAATCCTTGAAAAAAGCCCGAAAAATGGGCCTTTCCTCAATAGGTGTTATTACGTGTAAGTTTTTTGTTAAGAACCAAGCTCGTTATAAAAAAGCGCGACAGCCTTGATTCCGCCAAAATAATTTTCAAGCGCGATGTGTTCGTCGGGCGCATGAGCGTTTTCGTCCGGCAATCCAAATCCCAGGAGTACGCAAGGGACCTTGAAAGTATCGTGCATTTGAGTGACAAACGGAATGGAGCCACCTTCACGAATAAACACGGCTTTCTTGCCGAAGCCGGTCTCCAGAGAGTGGATGGCTTTCTGGAAAATTGGGTGCGAATACGGCGCGACCCATGGTTTTCCAGTACTGAGGACCTCGAATTTGCAGGTAACTTCCCTGGGCAGCAATTTGCGAATATGTTTTTCGACTAATTTTGCGATTTTAGCTGGATTCTGATTCGGCACAAGCCGCGTGGATATCTTCGCCCAAACTTTTGAAGGAATCACGGTCTTCGCGCCTTCGCCCATATACCCGCCCCAAATTCCATTTAGCTCGAGCGTCGGCCTGATCCAGAGCTGCTCGACGATGGTGTATCCTTTTTCACCGCATAGTCCTGGGGCACCCACCGTTTTCCGAAAATCTCTCTCTTTCCAGGGCAGAGCATTCAGCGCTTTCCTTTCCTGAGGCGACACGGTAGCAACGTCGTCGTAGAAACCGGGAACAGTCACGCGGAAGTTCTTATCATGAAGTTTCGCAATCATCTCGGCGAGGATGGTGATGGGATTTGGCACCGCGCCGCCAAACACTCCTGAATGTAAATCCTGCGCAGGCCCGGTGAGCTCGATCTGATAGTAGTTTAGTCCGCGCAAACCATAAGTGATCGACGGCACACCTTTGCCCAGCATGGAAGTATCAGAGACCACCAAAGCATCCGCTTTCAAACGCTCGCGATTTTTCTGCACGAAATCCCACAGGCTCACGCTTCCGACTTCTTCTTCCCCTTCGATCATTACTTTCACGTTAATTGGGAGTTTTCCGGTCGTATTTTTGAGCGCTTCGAGCGCCTTCAAATGGATGTGAACCTGACCCTTGTCGTCAGCGGTGCCACGACCGAAGAGCTTTCCGTCCCGGACAGCGGGTTCGAAAGCCGGACTGGTCCACAAATCCAAAGGTTCCGCGGGCTGCACATCGTAGTGTCCATAGAAAAGGATGGTGGGCTTCCCGGGCGCATGCAGTGATTCTCCGTACACTAGCGGATGCATCTTGGTTTGCGCGATTTCAATATTTTCCAAGCCCGCGGCGCGCAACTTCTCTGCTACCCAATGCGCGGCCCGCTCGATGTCGGGCTTGTGTTCACTTTTGGTGCTGACGCTGGGAATCCGAAGAAATTCTTTTAGTTCAGTCAGATTCCCCTCGCGATGCGAGTCAATATAATCAATCAAATTCATTCATGCTCCTGACGCCGAGAACCACCCGCTCACTGCAATTGGCCGCAATTTAGCGTGTGAACCCGTAATTCTACGGAACCTTCCTATATTTCAGCAAGCTTTTTAGCCTGACTGCGTTATTGGGCACTTGGTGCAGCGAGCAAGGTTGACTCTGAGTCGCATGGCATGCACGATATCAACAGTTATGAGTGAAACACAGGCAAGCGGGCAAACTAGTGCTCAACGCCGGAGTTCACGCGTTTTCACGCGAATACCCGTGCGCGCCACGGGAAAGAGCGTCCAAGGCCGAAAGTTCCGAGAGAACAGCCAAACCATCGTGATCAACGCCCACGGAGGGTTGCTCTATCTGCAGGAAGAAATTGCGCTGGGCGCGGATCTGGTGCTGATCAATCCCGTTACTGAGGAAGAGCAAGAGTGCCGTGTGGTATACCTCGGCGATACATCTGAAAAAGGCACGCGCGTCGGCATTGAATTTCTGTCACCTAGCCCACATTTTTGGGGCGTTGATTTCACACCGCAAGATTGGCCGCCGGGCCCATCTTCCCATCCTGTCCACTGATTCCTTCCGACAACTGATTCGTTGTGAGAAGCGGGGAATTGGCTCGCTGCGGATCAAATGCGAGACTATTCTTAGTTCGAAGGCGCCGGCGTTTCATATACGGACAAATCCACGGCTTTCCATTTTCCGTCGATCATCTCTTTGCGAATCTGGGCCGGAGTTTTTCCCTTCTGCGTTTCCGTGTATGCGAGGACCGCTTCTTTCTGGCATAGCGAGCAGACGGAGGCGTGCCGGTCGGTGTAACAGCTCAGCAAACTGGTATGTCCCATTTCCTTGTCACAATGGCAATAGCAAGGTTGCTGATAAAGCACGTTTTTAACTTTCGCCGCCAGCGCATACACATTCTTGGTTTGCTGATCGGGGAATTGAGAAGGGTCGAGAGTTTCGGGCAATGGCTCTTTTGAACGAGTCGGGTGGTAAGCGGGCACATCAGGCGCCGGGCTTTTTTCCTGAGCAGACTGCTGGGTAGGTTGCGACGCGTCTTGGGCATGCAGCAGGCCAAAACCGAATCCGGCTAGTGTAAAAACGAATATCACCGCGAGCGAGCTGGATTTTCGCATCATCGACCTCCGACCTGAATTACAACCCTAAGCTTGCAGGTAACGCATAAATCGTATCATAGGAATCGCTGACACTAATCGGCTAGTGCCGACGATCTCCTGGTAGGTCGGGACCATGCCAGCGCGGCCAGAACCAAGATCACGGGATAACAGACAATCACGTAGCGCGGCTCGACGGTCTGTAATTGTGTTAGAAAAAACGTACGAATCAAAACCAGAGCTGCTAGAAATGCCACCATGGGCTGCTTGCGAAAACGCCATGCTCCGATCGTGGCCAGAACGACATAGACAAAGTTTAAGATGCCGAATCCGATTGTGGTGGCGAAGCCCGTTCTGTCGTTTCGCCACATTTCTTTCGGAGGCCATAACCTTCCGGAGTATGGAAGTAACACTATGCGCGGGGTAAACCAAATCGCACACATTCTCTCGAGCGGAATTTCAACGGAGGCCCTGGTTGGCCGACGTGTTTTTCGCTCGTCGGCAAGCCTAGCGAATTCGCGATCGAGAAGAGGGGACATCTGTAAGTCGGTGTTGTAGCGGTCAAGAAGTGCATTCACCCGAGCTCGTTCAGCGTTTGAATCGAATGCCGAGTCGGGCAAATCTTCCATGCGAATTCGTTCTTTTCCTAGCTTCCAAGTCACCAGATAAGCATCTTTGAAACGAACCATCCAGGTGCCAGTCCAGGAATAAAAACCGCGAGGTATGAAATCGCCGTATGTTTGCGCGTAGCGCGGAGCGAGAAATTCGATGCGGCCCAATGTTCTGGCATTGCGTGCCGCCCAGGGAAGCAAAGTGAGGATTAGGCCGACTGACATCCAGGACACCGCTAAGAACAATTTTGTCCAGTTGGCGCGCTGGCGCCAGCAAACCGCGAGTATCAGCCCTGCCGCGAACAAGAAAAGAGGAGTTTCCGGTCGAACCAAGGTTCCCAGGCCGACAATTATTCCAGTTAAGAGCCAGGAAGCAGCTTGCGAATACAAGTCCCGGTGGTCAGATGGCTTATTTGGAGAACTTGTAGACGCCCGGCTAAAAGCCATCAAAAAAGCCAATACTGTGAGAGTTGTGAGAAAGGTTGAGAGAACTTCTGTGAGAAGTGCGGCACTATAGTTTGCCGTGAACGGACAAAGTGCAGCCATCCATAAGGCTATAGTGGCGACACGCATCTTACTGTCAGCGGGCGCAATCAAACCCGTGATCACGGCCGTCAAAACGCATGTGAACAAATCGATGAAGGCTTGAAAAAACATAACGGCCTTGCTTGAACGTCCCAATGCGGCATACAAGCCGGAAAGAAAAAGGGGGTAGCCGGGCATGCGCATGTCGACCGAGGTCAATTGGCCGCGAACAAAAAGCCCGTAAACTCCATGATCCAGCAAATTCCGCGCGAGTTCGTTGTAGAACTTGGTGTCGCCTGCGTAGAAGGGAAAATGGACGACGAAAAACAATCGCAGGGCTAGACCAAGCGACAACGCTGCAAGGAGGTGTTTGTAGGATACGTGACGCAGAATATCTAAAGCGCCGCACCCAGAAGGCATCGGGGCACTGGCATCTCGTAATGTGAAGGTAGTTCCGGCAAACATCGATTCTCAGCGCAGTACGTTTCAAACGGAAGTGCGGTACTCTTACCACGACTTGCTAGGCCAAATTCAACTTACACGAAACTACAGGAAGGTGTACAGAGGCGGTTTCGGTGAACTCCTGGTTTTTGTTATTATCTACTAAGAAGGTAATGGCTTGTGGAGAGGTTATTTAAGGACTCGCACCAAATAACAGATGTTACCGGAGGACTTATGGAATCTCGAAAAGGTACTTCTTGGATGGCCTGTGATCCGATGAAATTTATGCTGGCCTCGTTGTTTCTGTTAGTGCTGGGAACTTTGGCATGGGCCAGCTCCGATCCCTGGAAGGCCAAACCCTATCAACAGTGGGATGCGAACGACATCAAGAGAATTTTTGCGGAATCACCTTGGTGCAAAACCGTAGAGATTGACGCCACATGGAAAGCCGGTGGGTCGAAGTACGAAATGTCGGACGATGGCGGAATGGCACTGAAGACAGGCCAGGGCAGCTCGGGAGCTGGGGACACCCCAACCGGTAAGGCTATTTTTGTGGTGCGATGGGTATCAGCGCGAACAATCCGCGAAGCGGGAGTCAGAAACTCCGTTCTGGAAGGTCAGATGAAACCGGAAGATGCAGAAATGGAGGTGGCAAAGGTCCCCGACGTGTATCAGATATTTGTGGGCGGCCGCGATTTGACACCATTTGCTTCGGCGGATGAGAAGACATTGCAAGACTCGGCGTTTCT
Organism: uncultured Acidobacteriota bacterium; assembly: GCA_963714785.1. Classification (GTDB taxonomy): domain Bacteria; phylum Acidobacteriota; class Terriglobia; order Acidiferrales; family UBA7541; genus Palsa-295. Next base: position 395 of record CAVQQE010000005.1, on the reverse strand, counting down.
ATCGGCGAAAAAGACAAAACAAAAAATCACTCCGGTCAAGGCTCAGATTTTGCATGGCCAAGACGGCAAACTCACCGGCGTCGTGTTTGTTTTTCCGAAGAAAACCGACAGTGGAGAACCTACTATCGGAACTGACGAAAAAAGCGTCGAGTTCACGTGCGTCATCTCCAAGGCAAGAATTCTATCCACCTTTGAAATACCGAAGATGGAAGATTCGCAAGGACGAGATCTGTAGAACTCCGGCGCCAACGCGAACCAATCGCGCTCTGGCGGCGTTATGGGGATGGCCACTTGGCTCGCATTTTATAACTCCACCTAGTTGGAACATATGGTTGCTCCGGGTAAACTCAAAGGTGCCCGGAGGGGTGGGTGAGTGGTTGAAACCGGCGGTCTTG
>CAVQQE010000004.1:0-17870 GCA_963714785.1 uncultured Acidobacteriota bacterium | reverse complement strand
CCAACATCGTTGTGCTTATGACCGACGACACCGGCTGGGGCGACTTCGGCGCCTACGGGGGCGGCGCGGCCTTGGGCCATCCGACTCCAAACGTCGACCGCATCGCCAAGGAGGGTGCGGTGTTCACGAGCTGGTATGGCCAGGCCAGCTGCACGGCGGGCCGGGCTTCGTTTATGACCGGGCGCATTCCCATCCGCTCGGCGCTCTCCGTCGTGGTGGTTCCGGGTGACGAGAACTACCTCCGGAAGGAAACGCCGACCATCGCCGAATACTTCCAGAAGAACGGCTACTCGACCTACTTCTCGGGCAAATGGCATCTGGGCGACAAACCGAGCTCCTACCCGATCGAGCACGGCTTCGACGAGATGAAAGAGTACGCCGCCTACTATGCCGGCGCTTACACCTGGGAAGACACCTCGAAGTGGTTTCATCCGTGGTTCCCGTCCTACAATCCGGAATTCAACGCGATGTTTGATGACATTGTGAACTTGAGCGAGTGGGAAGGTGTGGCCGGCCAGCCCGCAAAACGGGTCGCCGCGATTGACTACGCCTACATGGCAACAATGGACGAACGGCAGGCCGACTATGCTGTGGATTACATCAAGCAGCACGCGAATGGCGGCAAGCCGTTCTTCATGGACATTAACTGGATCAAAATGCACAACCCAACCCATGCGGCGCCGGATTTTGCTGGAAAGTCGCATCTCGGTGACTACTCCGATTCGCTCATGGAAATGGATGCTGACATCGGCAAAGTCATGGATGAAATCCGCAAGGATGCGCCCAACACCATCGTCATCCTGACGGCTGACAACGGCGCGTGGCTGGACGCCTATCCCGATGCTGGAACCCAGCCCTTCCGTGGTGAAAAAGGCACCGCGTTTGAGGGCGGTTGGCGTGTCCCGGGAATCATGTGGTGGCCGAACAACATCCCCGCCGGGGTGCAATACAACGAAATGATGTCGCATATTGACTGCTGGTCAACGCTGGCCAGCATGGTTGGCCTCACGCCGCCGCCCCATGGCGAATGGCACGACAACAACGGCAAGCCCATCTACTTCGACAGCATTGACAACAGCGCCTACATCCTGGGCAAGGCACAGCACTCCGCACGTCGGTCGTGGGTCTTTATCGATGGCGAAAATCTCAATGCTCTCCGCGTTGACATCGCCGGAGATCCCAAAGAGCCGTGGGTGAACATCGCCTGGAAATTCATGTGGACGGCGAAGGAGTCCTGGCTGGGACCCGATCAAACCCTCAGTTTACCGGCGACCTATAACCTCACCATGGATCCCTATGAGAAATACGACATGGTCATGAATGGGGCCGCGCCAACCCGTGGAATTACCACCTCCCCGGGAAGGTATTCCGGCGAAGAAAACTCCTGGGCCGGGGCGCTGTATGCGCCGGCGTTGGTCGACTTCGACAAGTCCATCATGAAGTATCCGAGCATCAGGCGCTCCCCAGGCGGTGCCTCGAACGACTTGATACCGAATCTTCAGCGTCCGGAAAACCCGGTGCCCGCGCTGGATCCCAATAAAATGCCGAAGGCCGTCCCTGGCGGCGGCTAACTAACACCGGAGGGCGGCTCGCAAGGCCGCCCTCGCCGTGCTAAAGCAATCGCATCCGTGAACGGAGCGGCCGTTTGAGCGAACGACTCGAACGCCGGTGTCGTTAGAGGGGCAGTCACATCAAGGGAGCGGTTCTAATGATCTCGAAAAATTTGAAAAAGATATTTTCAGTAGTTCTCGGTTTGGCTTTTGTTACGTCATCATCACAGATGGCTTACGGTTACCAGAGCCTAACGCCACCTCCGGCTGACGACAATGGAAGCCCGAGTGAAGCTGCTCCTTTAGCCGCGACCGAGCTTCAATCGTTAGTGGCGCCAATTGCGCTGTACCCCGATTCATTGGTGGCCCAGATTCTCAGCGCCGCTACCTTTCCGGATCAGGTTGCGATTGCCGATTACTGGGTACAGCAGAACAAGAGTTTGACGGGAAGTGCTTTAATGCAAGCGGTTGACAAACAATCTTGGGATGCAAGTGTGAAAGCGCTCACACAATTTCCTTCCGTGCTCGATAACATGGCGAAAAATCTCAGTTGGACTTCATCTCTGGGGCAGGCCTTTCACAACCAGCAAGCTGAAGTGATGGCAGCGGTCCAGACGTTGCGCGCGCAAGCCAAGGCGAAGGGCAATCTAAAAACAACGCCGCAAGTTACGGTGGTTCAACAGTCGCCTCAGGTAATCGTCATCCAACCAGCCAACCCTCAAGTCGTCTACGTTCCGGAGTACAACCCTGCAATTGTCTACGGTTACCCGTATGTAGTTCCGGCCTACACCTATACCCCGGGCGCGGTGGTTGCCGCAGGAATCATCGGATTCGGAGCCGGAATCGCGGTGGGCGCCATGATGAGCGGCGGATGCTGCGGCTGGGGATATAGCAGTTGGAATTGTGGCTGGCATGGTACTGCAGTGGTGTATCACGGCGGCGCTTACTACGGAAACTCTGCTTGGCACGGCGGCTATTACAACGGCGGCTATCACAACGGCTATGGCTACAACAACTCCTACAACCACAATAACTACAACAATTACAACCACTCAAACTACAACAGCAATTACAAAAATAGCAGCAACACATATAACAAAAACGTAAGCGGAAACACGGTTAACGTGAACAAGCAAAATGCCCAGAGCTTTAATTCCAATCATTCTTCGGGCTCGAATTCATGGTCGCAGCATTCCGGCGACAGCAGTGGGAGATCGAATGCGTTCAGCGGCATGAGCGGGCACTCCGGTGGATTTGGTGATTCCGGCGGTGGTGGCTGGTCGTCGCGAGCCGATAGCAGTCGCGGCTGGGGTAGTGCCGGCGGCGGTGGATTTCGTGGCGGCGATTTCGCGGCGGCGGTCGGCGCTGAGCCGCCTGGTGACGACACAAGGACCGCAGATTTTAAAGATAGGGAGAGGGCACATGCAGCGCTTAATTTCGAACCAAAAGATTCCGTCTAAACGTGTTTGGGGATTTTTGTTTTTTTTCGCGGTGATCACTTCGTTGGCGTCCTGCAACAAAGCATCGGACACCAAAGTCGCCCAAAAGACATTTGCCTCGCCAGCCGAGGCAGGAGCCGCAGTTCTGGACGCCGCCAACTCCGGCGATCAGGCCGCGTGGCTCGCCACCTTTGGCCCAGAGTCTAAGGATGTCCTGTTCTCTGGCGACGCCGTAAAGGACAAGGATACCGCGCAAGACTTTGTTGCTGCCTACAACCAAATGAATCGCTGGGTCAAACTTAAAATAGGCGGACAGATGCTCTATGTTGGGGCAGACAATTATCCGTTTCCTATTCCGCTGAAGCAGAACTCCAGCGGCCAATGGTATTTCGACACTGCTGCCGGAGAGGACGAGATCATTGCGCGCCGCGTCGGCAACGGCGAGTTGACCGCGATCGCTGCCTGCGATGCTATCGCCGACGCACAGCAACAATATTTCAGCCAGACTCACGACGGTGACACGGCACACCAGTTCGCGCAGAAGTTTGTCGCTGACGAAGGAAAGCAAAACGGATTGTATTGGCATGTGCCGGAAGGTCAGACCCCGAGCCCACTCGGCCAGCTTGGTGATTTTGCCAAGGCCGCAGGGTACACCAATTCCGGCGACAAACCTCAGCCGTTCAACGGTTACTATTTCCGAATTCTCACCAAACAAGGAGACAAAGCTCCAGGAGGTGCGAAGGAGTTCATCCAAAACGGAAAAATGACCGGCGGGTTTGCGATTCTTGCTTATCCAGCAGACTACAGGAATTCCGGAATCATGACCTTCGTCATCGGCAAGGATGGCACCGTGTACCAAAAAGATTTGGGGGAAAAGACCGTTGACCTAGCCGCTGCCATGCCGGAATACAACCCAGGCGATGGCTGGGTTCCAGCAATTTAGTTGGAGCCTAATATGGACCCGGAAATTCTCACGAATAATTGGGGCTTGGATTGGGCGTGGGGCTTGCCGCTCATCGTATTGACCGTGGTCATCCATTCGTATGGGCTTCGACGCATCAATTATGAAGTCTCATCGATGCTCGGTCATGGAGGACGTCTCCGGAATTTCTCGTGGGCTTCAATCTTCGTCATGGGAGCAACCGCCCTTTCGGCAGCAATTTTGCACGGATTTGAGGGATTCATCTGGGCCAGCGCGTACCGTTTTCTTGGCGCCAGGGGAGATAACAAATCCGCGATGCTGTACTCATTGAATGCAATGACGAGTTACGGCCACGGCGGTCTTATCCTGGAGCCGCGATGGCAGCTGATGGGCGCCCTCGAATCACTGAACGGGTGGATTTTATTTGGTCTGACGACTGCTTTTCTTTTCTCTGTCATGCAGAGAGCGTGGCCGCACATTGATAACTGAATTGATCCAAGCGAATCGACACGCGCAAAGTCCAGTTTTATGTTCACAAGAGGGGGAAAAACGCTGTGTCTTCCATTGACATCAAAGAGTTGGCATTCAAACATTTTCGCAAACCAATTCTGATCGCCTGTTTTCTGTTTCTAGCTTACCCCGCGATCGTGCATGCCCAGCGCGAGGACTTCGATCAGTACAAACTCCGTGTTGATACGTTCTGGTTTTACTCAGATCCATCGGGATCAATTCAGGGCAACAGTGACACAGTTCCCATCGATTTTCAGAAGGACTTAGGCTTTAACACTTACTCCACTTTCACGGTAAAGGTCGACTGGAAATTTACTCGCAAAAATCATTTCTACGTTGCGCTAAGCCGTTTTGATACCTCCCGACAGACCGTACTTGCTCGAGACATTACGTTCCAAGGCCAGACATTTGACGCGGGGTCTACCGTCAATAGCTATCTGCACGCTTTCCTGGTCGCTCCTGGCTACCAATACGACATTATCCGGCGGAAACGTGGTCACCTTGGACTTGGCATACAAGTGGATCTTTTTAATACCTCCGCGAAAATACGTGCGGCGGTGATGTCGGGCGGCGGAAGTGGAGCGCTTTCGGCGAGCGGGTCGCTTTTGGCGCCCATCCCGGCTGCAGGTCCCGAATTTCGGGTTTATTTGACGAACTCACCGCGGCTTTTCGTCGAAGGTGCGTTCTACGGGATGTACTTCTTCGGCTACGGCAACTTTTTGTCGACGACAGATGCCATAGGATTGACGTTGACTAAGCACATCAGCCTCAATGCTGGCTATCAGCTTGGCTCCCGCCTGCTAGTTAACAATGACGCGAGCGCAAACCGAATTGGGCTACGATTGACCCAGCAGGGCGCGATTGTGGGAGCGGAGTTCTCTTTTTGATGTTCCCTGAGGCGAGTTTTTCGGTTCCGATAGGTCGACCTTGGAGATCACCGGGCTGGGTCGCCGGTTTCAGTTTTCCAGCACTTTGTCCGACTGCCCCTTCTTTAGCCTGTAGGAGGTGCTTCTTCCTCCGGCCTCTTCTTGTTCGATGACCCCTATAGCGATCAGCTCTTCGATGTCTCGAAGAGCAGTGCGGGAGGAAGCTTTCGTCATTTTCATCCATTTGTCTCTCGTCAGCTTCCCTTCGAATCCGCTGAATAGTTTGTTCAGAACTTTTGTCTGCCGATCATTCAGAGAGACCTTCCGTTGCTTTAAGCTTTTCCAGAACAGTTCCTTTTCCAGAGCACTGCTTGTGATTTGATTCGATTGTTCGATGGCTCTATCCAGGCATCCGAGAAACCAAGTTAGCCACTTGGTGATGTCCAACGATCCCGCCTGCGTCTTCTCAAGAACTTCGTAATACTCCTTTCGCTCTTCAAGGATTTGCGACGACATGCTGTAGAAACGCTGAGCACTGCCGTCCGATCTGGCCAAACACATTTCAGCGATTGCTCTTCCGATTCTTCCGTTGCCATCTTCAAATGGATGGATCGTAACGAACCACAAATGCGCGATTGCGGCTTTCAAGAGAGGATCTTCTTGTTCCTTGCCGTCGAACCACGCAAGAAATTTCCCCATCTCGCTTTCGACGCGATCAGCCGCAGGTGCTTCGTAATGAACTCTGTGGCGACCAACTGGCCCGGACACAACTTGCATTGGACCCTGGCTATCATTCACGCCATGCGCCCACGCGAAATTTATCGCGGGTCGTGCGGACGCCCGGAAAGAGATCGGCGTGCCAGTCAAACAACCGTTCCCTTGCCAGCGGCTTGCTGAATTTCTGCGTCGCGTCCAGCATCATTTCAACAACGCCATCGACGTTTCGATCCTTGTGCGCTGTGAGCCCACCGACCTCCAGCCCAAGCCGCCGAGCGAGGGACGACCGGACGTTTTCTGGGTCAAGCACCACGCCTTCAATTGCGCTCGATTTGATTGTTTCTTCCGTAAGAACTTTTAGCGTCGCGGTCCATCGGGAAGCGAGGCCATAGCTACGCATCTTCCCGACCAACAATCCCTGATGTAGTCGGACTTCGGAGAGCAAAGGGGCAAGCGCCTTCGAATCCCATGTGAATCTGGGCCAATCACGAAGTTCGTGTATATATGTTCTCGCCATATTCTCGCCGTAAATCTCGCCACAATTCTATCATATTCTCGCCACAATCTCGCCATCAAGCTAGTCTTTTCCGTTCTACCGCCGAGGCCAACGCAAGCGACATGCGGTGCCATTTTCGCGGATTTTGATCGGCCTTGACTTTCGCTTTTTGTTCGCCTATACTTCCCCTATCGGCGTTCGCAGAAAGAAGGAGCCGCCGTAACACAAAGATGACTCCCCATCTACTTTCCGCAGGTTTCTTTCTTCAGTTCCCCGAAAAAGGATCGCTCTGTGCAACGAAACTTCCGCGCCTGAGTCGTCGCCGCATCGAGAAACACAACTTTCCTTCAACAAACAAACGAAAGCTAACCAGGCAAGCTCGACGCGAGTCGTCCTGAACCAGAACTTTCGGCGCTCTTCCGCAAATTCGTCAGCCGATCTTTTCGGCTCAATTTCAGGAGTTGATATCATGCGAGATAAAATTCAGTGCAATTGCCATATTTGCAAGGTTGAGAGACATCTTTTCATTTCGCTGAGTGAGCCACCTCACTCGGATGAATTCCTAAAAGTCGCTGGCTCTGCAATTCCGCTTGCGACATTCCCAACCGCGCTCGCACTGGTCGAACATTTGCATGCCCACAGAGACGGAAGGATTGGTGTGCCGTCAGCCAGCGAAGTTGTGGGTTCTCTAATGCAGTGCGGTTCTATCGTCCCCGAGAGAGAGCTCAGGAATTCGGTCTTGGTTTTGTCGTTCATTCCTATGATTCATCGCACCTTTCACGAAGTGCGCGCCTGGTTCCGAGAGATCGAACCCGAAGACATTGCTCAACAGGTTCTGGCGTTGTTCTTGGACCTAGTGGGTTCAGGTTCTCCGATGCCAATGAACAATTATCTTCCAATCGCGCTCACGCGAACGCTACGCAAGAATTCCTTCCGTTGGGCTGAAAAGGAAAAAAGGCACACGATTCAGAGAGAAACGGATAAATCTCAGGAACTTGCGGAGGTAGGTGCTAACGACACATTCGAGACCGTCTCCGTCTTGAATGATTTTCTCAACCATTGCCACAGAATTGGAATACTCTCCACCTTTGAACGCGATCTGCTTATCAAATTGAAAGTAGAAGGTTTTTTCGCTAAGGAAATAATTCAAACGCATACCGCGCTGTCAGAGAAAGCGGTTCACTGGCGCGTCGAGAGAATCTTGCAGCGGCTTCAGAAGGCGGCGAACGATCTCGGTATCAAGGACACACCGCTTTCATTTTCTGTATCCCCTAAAGACTTACGAAGGAAGAAAAACAATTCGCTGACGACGGGGAGTTTTTCTTCGGAGAATCAAAACGGTACTTCGCCCATTAGTAAGAGTAGAAGGCAACTCTCGCTGGACTCCTCGCCGAAACAGAGTGAATCCAGACAGCAACAGTTCGCTGCACCTCAGCGACTTCTGTCGCCAATCACTGCAACTCTGTCCTCGGCTAGTGGGCGCGCACGTGTAATTTCGGGAGCAGCTCCGCAGCGGCGCGCTGCAATTCAATCTTCAGTCCTCCCACCAACACTAGCCCGCCACACAAAGTTCGGCGAGAGATTGTCTTCGAATCCCGATGCGGGCTCGCCTCGCATTATCCCAAAGGAACTCGACGCCAATGAAGAGCTTATCTCAAAACAAATTCGTCTCCCGCTGGCTCCGGCCAGCGTTCGTCGCATTTTCCTCGTCGCTCGTTCTCGCAACGTCAGCATTTGCGCAAGGGGCAGGCGGCTCACCATGGGAGAACGCAGTCAACGTTTTGATGACGGCATTCACAACTACCATCGCGCGTGGGCTCTCACTCGTCTCCATTGTGGTCGCCGGACTGACCTTCGCTTTTGGTGAAGGCGGATCGAAGCGAGTCCTGGCCGGCGTGCTCTTCGGCGTTGGCATGGCCATCGCCGCAGTTAATTTCTTGGCATGGCTCTTCCCCTGATTCCTCTACGCGCAAAACGCTTTTGGCAAACCGATCATGACTACCGGAAGAAGAATCAACACGGTTTATCGGACCCTCCATCGCCCGTTGACCGTTCTAGGCGCAGAGCGAAAGCTGTTCTTCCTTGCAATGTGCATGGGGGCGGCGACATTCAACATGCTTTCCAGTCTGTTGGGGGGCATCCTAATCTTCTTTCTTCTGTACCTTGCCGCCCGGTGGGCCACGAATACCGATCCACAGATCCTTCGTTTCCTTTTGTCAGCAGCCAAATTCAAGATGCAGTACGACCCATCCAAGCTGAGTCCCATCACGATCCGCAGAGCCTCGAATGCTTAATCTGAAAAAAGTCTTCAAGTCATACAGCGAAACCGGCTCGCTCAACGAACAAGTGAACCTCTACGGTTTCGTTGACCCGCACGCCTTTCTGACCAAATCCGGCGACGTGGGCGTGATCCTTCAAGTCCATGGCGTGGATTACGAGTGCCTGGACCCCAATTCACTGGACACGCTAACAAAACGCTTGGAATCGGCGCTGAAGTTCTTCGACGAGAACTTTCGCATCTACCAGTACCTTTTCAAGCGAAACAACGAGCCAATTCCTTACAAGAAGTATGCGAACCCCATCGTCAACACGGCTATCGAGAATCGCATTCGTCACTTCGCAGAGAAATCCGAGCGGCTGTATTCGCTTCAAATGTTCTACGTCGTCGTTTTCGAGGGCTTCCGTTACGAGCGGGCTCTATTAAAGTCGCTCACCGAGTTTCACAAGAATCCAAAGAAGGCACTCGAAGACCTGAGGGCAGCTTTTTCATCACGCAAACAGGTTGTTCTGCTTGACCGCGAGGTCACAAAAGGACTGGCTGCTCTCCACCAAAAGGTGAAGAGCTTCATCCTCCACGTCATCGATTTCGTTCAGGTCGAACTCCTCGGTAAGCAGGAGGCTTTCCGAGTTCTAAAGCGAGTGTTGAACTTCGCACCCCGGAAGCTCCAACTCGCACGGCTCAAGCACGACACGTTTCTCGACTACTACCTCTGCGAATCGCATCTGGAATGCCATCGCGGACATCTGAAGTTGGACGACTACTACGTCAAGGTTCTGACGCTCAAAGAGCCCCCGGCCCAGAGCTTTCCGCTCATCCTCAAGCGCCTTCTCGAAGTGCAGGCCAACTTTCACATCGTCACGGAGTGGAAGAAAGAGGATTCCGGCAAGGCACGGAAGGCGATCCAATCCAAGCGCCGCCACTTCCATAACACGAAGCGCTCCCTTGCGAGCCACCTTAATGTCTCGGATGCACCGGCAACGGACGTTTTGGTGGATGACTCGAAGGAAGCCCAGGTCCGCGAATTAGGCGCGAGCATCAAGGAACTCGAAATCGAAGGCAATTATTTCGGCCACTTTTCGCTTAGTGTCGTTATCTATGACCTCGACCCCGCGAAGGTGGATACGGCCGCTTCCGACTTCTACAAGATTTTCAGCGTTCACGACGCACAACTCTATGAGGAAAAGTACAACCTCTTGAACGCGTTTCTGGCAACCGCGCCAGGCGGCTCGCCCTTCAATCTTCGTTCCATGTACCTGCTCAATACAAACTACGCTGACTTTTCATTTCTCTTCACACTCCACTGCGGCGAGCCCGAGAACAGGCACCTCAAGCAGGAATATCTCGCCGTTCTAGAAACGAATCACAACACACCCTACTTCCTAAACCTGCATCACCGTGACGTGGCCCACACGATGATTTTGGGCCGCACGGGTTCTGGAAAATCTTTCCTCTTGAACTTTCTCATAACAAACATGCAGAAATACGACCCCTACACCTTCATCTTCGATTTGGGCGGTAGCTTTGAAAGCTTGACTCGATTGTTTGGCGGCTCTTATTCCCGCGTGGGATTGAACTCGCCAAGCTTCAAGATCAATCCTTTCTCAGTTTCCCCGACCAAGGAAAATCTCGACTTCCTCGCGCTGTTTGTCAAAGTTCTCATCCAGGGAGCGTCGCCCTTGGAACTGACGCCCGCAGAGGAACGCGATCTCTACCACCAAGTAGAGAATCTGTACGAAATTGAGCCAACGCTTCGCACGCTGAGCGTTCTATCGAATACGCTCGACCGGCGTCTCTCTGACAGACTCGCAAAGTGGACCACTGGCGGACAATTCGATTTCGTCTTCGATAACGCTGAAGACACGATTACGTTTCCCCGTTTCCAGTGTTTCGACTTTCAGGGGATGAATCAATATCCCGAAGTCCTGGAGCCGCTTCTCTTTTACATCCTGCACCGAGCGAACACTGCGATCTGCGATCCGAAGATCAGCCACGTCTTCAAGGCATTTTTCATTGACGAGGCTTGGCTGTTTCTGAAGAACCCGAGCATCAAGAGCTACATCATCGAGGCGCTCAAGACCTGGCGGAAACAGAACGCCGCAATGATTCTCTCGACTCAATCGCTGGACGAGCTTAGGAAGTCGGAAATCCTCGACATCATCATCGAAAGCTGTCCGACGAAGATATTCCTGGCCAACCCGGACATGGACCGCGATCTTTACCGTCGCCAGTTCAACTTGAACGAAAGCGAAGTCGAACTCATCTCTACCCTCCGACCGAAACAACAGTTACTCATCAAGACGCCGGAACTGGCCAAGGTCGCCAATCTCGAAGTGGACCGAAAGAGCTACTGGCTCTACACCAACGATCCCTTCGATAACCGAAAGAGGCGAGAAGCATTCGAGACGTACGGATTTGAGAAAGGCCTTGAAATCTTGGCGGGAGGTCAACCATGAGAGTGGCTGCGCTGGTTTGCGCCCTCGCGCTCTTGGTATCTCCCTACTTCTTTGCCTACTGTGAAGTCGAGCGACTGTTAGGCTGGCCGCAGGCCGTCTACCGCTGGTTTGACCCCTGGCTTCCGCTCGCGATGATCCTAGTAGCGTCGCTCATCACCGTCGCCCTGCCCTGGATTGTAAGCCTTTTCGTCGACCGGAACTACCGTCTGTAACAAATCCAAATCTCTGACAAGGAGCAAGGAATGAAAGGTACATCTATCTCTCCCAAGCACAGTTTCCTGACGCTTATGGCCTTAGCCATCCTGGGCATATTGACCGTAGGGCAACTCCCAACACATGCGGCCACTGACTCAGCTCGCATCGTGAAGTACGCACAGAACGACATCGTTCCGATCAAAGCCAAACTCCGCTTCTCAACACTCATCATCCTGCCCGAGAAAGAGGAAATTCTCGACTTCACGACTGGCGACAAGGATTTTTGGATTATCAACGGCGCGCACAATCTCTGTTACATCCATCCAGCACAGGCCGGAATTCGCAGCAACCTGAACCTCATCACAGCCAGTGGCCACGTTTATTCGTTCCTGCTCACCGAGATCAGCAGCGACCCGAACGCTGACCCGGACTTGAAAGTCTTCATCGAACCAAAGGAGCAATCTGGCATCGGAACCGCCAATTTGTCGCAAGGCTTTGTCCCAGCTACCGAGGCGGAAGCCTATAAACGGGAGATTCAAACAATTCGTGACCAAGCCAACGCCCAAGTTCAATCAGCGCAGACAAACACGGAGCAGCAGATTCAGAAGTTTCGCTCAGACTATTCGGCCAAACTCATGTTCGATTACCAGTTCGACGCGAAGGAAGCAGGCAAACCTTTCTTAGTCTCCGGGATCTATCACGACGACGCGTTTACCTACATCAAGTGCGCGGCTTCCGAAAAGCCAGCGATTTACGAAATCAAAGACGGCAAACCGAACCTCATCAATTTCGAACTCCAGAACGGTGTCTACATCGTCCCGAAGATCGTCGACACGGGCTATCTGGCCATCGGCAAGAAGAAACTCGCCTTTTTCCGTCATCAGTAAAAAGCGCACCCGCAGAACACTTTCTGCCGAATGAGAGGAGCCCATGACAGAAACAGTCAATTCCCCCGCCACTCAGCCGATCCAAGACAAAGCACCAAAGCCGCCCGGCCTCATGCCGAAAAATGTTCAGACGTGGGCCATGCTTGGCCTGGCCGTTTTGATGGTCAGCATCATGTGGCTCACGAGCGGGAAGAAGGACCAGACGTTGCGCAAGTCAGGAACGTCTTCCGTTCAAACTCCTGTCCCGCTCGAAGTCAACGAGGGCAAAATCGCCGAGTTACAGAACCGGATTCAGGAGCTTCAGCGCGAACAACAGGTCGCGCTAAATCAACAGAACAAGTTCTTCGGCGCAGTCCAGTCCGACAATCAGTCCGTCCCAACTACTCAGACCGAGAATCCACAAGCGGGTTCGCCGCAAGCAACCGATCCGATTCAGGACGAACGGCGGAAAAGAGCGTACCTGTCTATGTTTTCGTCGAATGTGGCCTTGAGTTACAGGAAGGAGCTATCCCAGCCGGGGACGGCCCCGAACGCTGCCTCCTCCACAAATAATCCCTTCGACTTGCCTAGTCCTCCGGCACAGGACCCAAATATCAACCAGGAACTCGCCCAAATCCTCCAAGGATTGTCGCCCGCACTCCAGCCCATTCCACCGCCCGTCGCGGGAACCACTCGCCCAGCGGGAACAACCTCAGCCGAAGAAGCAGAAAGGAGCTCTTCCGAGAGTTCCTCGAAAAAAGCCTTACCAAACCCAAATGTACTCAACGCCGCCGAGGGAAAAAACTACGTCATCTTTGAAGGAACGATCCTCGAAACCGTACTTCTGAACCGCCTCGACGGCCAGTTTAGCGGAGCTGTCGAGTGCCTTGTGACAAATGACATCTACTCCCACGACCGTCAGCATCTTCTGATCCCGTCCGGCTCTAAGGTCTTGGGCGAAGCAAAGCGCGTGGAGACGTTTGGTCAAACGCGGCTCGCCGTAGCTTTCCATCGGCTCATTATGCCGGACGGTTATTCCGTCAATCTCGACCAGTTCAAAGGGATGAACCAGATCGGAGACACCGGCCTCCGCGATCAAGTGAACAATCATTACCTTAAAATCTTCGGGGCTTCTCTCGCAGTTGGCGCAATCGGCGGGATCGCCGAGGCAGGGTCGGGCGGCGCTCTGACTCAATCCGGCATTCAAGGCATTCAACAGGGCGTCGGCGAGAGTCTCGGTCAAACATCTCAGCGCATCCTCGACAAATTCCTAAATATCCTTCCGACTGTCACGATCCGCGAAGGCCATCGCGTGAAGATTTATCTCTCCGGCGATCTCGCCGTTCCTGATTACGCAAACCACAAAATGCCGTCGGATCTATAGACCGCAACGCCTCACAGCGGGAATTCCCGAGCCTGTTCGATTTTCGGAGTAGCAACTAAATCCAGACTTCGGAGCTTCGCGATTCCTATAAACCGTTGTCCGTTCTTCTGGATGGCATTGCAGTTGTTCCAAACGGCCTGACCTGGCCCATTGTAAATCAGCCCAATTTTCATGTTGGCCATTTGAAGGACAATCAGATGTTCGGGCTCGCTGTATAGCCCAATACTTTTGCCACCCGTCAGCTTGATCTGAACAAGTTTGCCGTCCGCTGATTTCGCATCATGAACCGAACTGGACGATGGAAGCAGTTTAAGATCGAAGGCATAGGCGGCGATCACTTCGCCAATGCTCCCTACCAAATGGCCGTCCGGCGTGAATTTGCGTCCGTCGAGAGCAAATTCTTCTTGTAGCTCCGCAACAACGCGATACAGCTCTTTGACAAGGCGTCGGACCTTGACTAAACGTTCCCCGCTCCATCCTGCATCGTTGTTCACGCGGGAAGTCTCTCACGACTCTGTTGTAGTGTCAGCAGCCCATGGGACCCTGATCGACCTATCTCAAGGAGAATCCATTATGAAAAAGAGAATGCTCGGTGTCTTCCTCATCATTGTCCTCGGCGTTGGCACCGCCTCCGCTCAGTTCGGCGGCGGTATCGTGTACGATCCGACCAACTATCACAACGCGCTGCTCCGCTATTACCAGCTCCAGCAGCATCTTGTCGTACTTCAGCAGCACCTTGCCCAATTGCAGAAGACCTACTCCAAAATCACCTCTCAGTACAACCTCGCCATGCAGATGGCCCAATTCGTAAAAAATATGCCCGCTCGTTACCGTGCGTTGTTCTCGCAATGGCGAAATGTGACTTCGCTAAACACCTTCGGAAATACGGGCTCGTGGATTAGTGGCATTAACTCCGGCCTGCTGCCCACGATCAACACCGGTTATATGAACTCTACGACCCAACTGCTGCCATACAGCACGTATCAGCTCTCCGGTATGAATGATCCTGAACTAAAGCGGGTGCAGTCCCAATACGCCACAGTCCAACTCGTGGACGGCGCGAACATCAACGCAATGGCTACCATCGGTTCCATTCGCGGCAGTGCTGAAGATATTCAGACGCGGATCGGGAATCTCGAACAAGATTCATTCTCAAGCGACCCCAGTCTCAACACGGAAGTCTCCGTTCTCAACAAGATCAATGCTGCGAACATGCTCACGCTTCGTAGCGTGCAGGACTCGAACAAGCTCCTCGCGTCTCTCCTCGAAGAGGAAACTATCCTCGCGAAGCAACAGCGCGAGTCCACCACCAATTCCATTAATGCCGACATCCAACGCCAAGCCAATCTGTCATCCAACATGACCCAGATGACGGGCTCCCTCACTAACTCTCTCCAAAGCTTCCGTATGCCGTAGCCAGACAAACACTCAATCCCACCGCGTCGAAGGAGCTGCCAGATGCAGACAGACTATCTCCAGTTCATTTTTCAAGCCATCACCAACCTGCTGACGCAGAATCTCGGCTTCTTCGACGCGATGGGCCAAAACCTTTTCCGTATGTTCGCGACTATTCTCATCGTCTGGTTCGGCGTAAAGTCCGCGCTCGCCGCCACCAGTGGCAGAGGCGGCTTCCACTTTGAGAACTTCGCCAGTCTTTTGTTGACCATCAGTTTTGGATTTGCAATGGTCAACTACTACAGCAATCCGATCCCCGGCGTAGGGACCAGTTTCCATAACCTCATCACTGACGAATCACAGTTCCTGGCCAACAAGATCACACAAACGCAATTGCAAGTCGTTGTCCAGCGAGTCGCCGATTTCGAATCACGAATTGATTCGCCCGGATTCGGGGACTTTCTCGGAACAATAATCTACGCGGTCATCATTATTTTGCTGTCGGCCGCGCAGGCCATCGCCATCGTCGTGATTGCTTACGGCTTCATCGCAACGGCGGTATGCGTCTTAGTCGGGCCAATATTCATTCCATTTTTCATTGTCCCGAAGCTCGAATGGCTGTTCTGGGGATGGTTCAAGGCATTCATCCAATACGCCTTTTACCAGGTCATCGCGGCAGCAGTAGTGTTTGTGATAGCCAATCTCATCCTCGGCACATTGAATCTCCAACCAAACGGAACAATCTCGGTAGCACAACTTCTCGAATTCTTTCCCGTCATCTTCATTACGTTCTTGGCGTCCATCTATGCTCTCTTGAAGATTCCCGCACTCACGAACCACATCTTCAGCGGCACTTCCGGGGGGTCTTCCGCCGGCATCCTGGAGGGCATGAAGCCATGAGCAACGATTCGAGCTTCCACGACGCGAAGCGACTTTACCTGGAGCAATACGGCGATCCGATGGTCACCAACACATATCTCAAGATTGCGCTCGTCCTCCTGGCTTTCGTTGCGGTTGGCCTTGGCCTCATTGATCTGCGAACGATCCGAACGTTCCAGAACTTCCGACCTCTTGTAATTCGCATTGACCAACTTGGCCGTGCGGAAGCGCTCAGCTATGCCAATTTCGAGTACAAGCCCCAGGACGCCGAGGCGAAGTACTTTCTGTCACAGTTCTGCGCGCTCTACTACCGACGCAACCGCTATACTATGAACGACGATTTCTCGAAGTCCCTGTACTTCCTGGACGGGAACCTGGCCAGTGACATCATTGATGCGTACAAAAAGAACGGTGTCATCAAGAGCTTCCTGACGGACCCTTCACAACCTGAAATTGACATCGAAGTAAAGAATGTCGCGCTCGAAGGAATGCAGACCTCGCCGTACAAAGCCCGCGTGGACTTCTACATGGTGTATTACTCGGCAGCAGACCACAGCGAACTGAAGCGAACGCTCTACACGGCCAACTTTGTTTTCGTCTTCAAGACCAACGTGCCGAACGAACTCATTCCCATCAATCCGCTCGGTCTGGCAATCACGTACTTCCGCGAGGACGAAGCGTTTAAGTGAATGCAGTCGGGCACGCAAGGCTCTTTTCCAATTTATGCGTTTATCAAACCTCTGTAGAGTATTTCGATCTAGAATAGGTCACAATGCTACGAGATTCTAAGTTCGCGCTCCGCCAGCTTCTGAAAAGTCCCGGCTTTAGCCTCGTCGTGATTCTGATGCTCGCGCTGGCGATCGGTTCGAACACCGCGATTTTTTCAGCGATCGACGCTGTCCTGCTGCATCCGCTGCCGTATCCGGATCCCAATCGGCTCGTGGTCGTACAGGAGACCCTACCTCGCTATTCGTTGCACGGCATCGCGCCCACGGCAGCGGATTACACGGAATTCCAGCGCCAAGCTACGTGTCTCACTCAAATCGCAGCAGTAACCGAGGCGGATGCCACGTTGACGGGCGACGGGCAGCCTGAGGACGTCCCGGCACTGCGGATCACGGCTAGCGCGTTTCCAATGCTCGGCGTCGTCCCGGTGCTCGGCGGCCTCTTTACTTCCGATGACGATCAGCCCGGCAGAGACCACGTCGCCATACTCTCGGAAGGATTGTGGGCGCGCCGCTATGGCCGCGATCGATCCATTGTCGGCAGGAACATTCAGATAAATGGCGAAAGCTATCGTGTTGCCGGTGTGATCCGGCCGATTTTCGATTATCGCTTTACCGCGGACCTCTGGATTCCGCTTGCCTTCGATCCCTCCGAAGCTGCACCCGGCACGCGAGGCCGGCATAACATCGACGTGATCGGTCGGCTCAAGCCCGATAAAACCATCGAACAGGCGAGCGATGAATTTCATCGCATCGCTGCTCGTATTGTCGAACAATATCCCAATCAGGCGGCGATGGATCGTGGGTTTTCCATCGACCTCGAGCCGCTTGCGGAAAAGCAGGCTGGCGATTTGAAGACTCCATTGCTGGTATTGCTCGGAGCGGTGGGCTTGCTGATGCTGATCGCTTGCGCCAATGTTTCCAACCTTCTGCTCGCCCGCGGAATGATGCGCCGCCGGGAGGTCAGCATCCGCTTGGCGTTGGGCGCGACGCGTGTCCGCGTGATCCGGCAGTTGTTGATTGAAAGTCTGTTGCTTGCATCCATCGGCGGCGCTGGGGAACACTGCTCGCTCTTTACGGGCTTCATCTTTACGCGCAGATCGGTCCTTCCGGTTTGATTCACGGAAACCACCTTTCCATTAACAAATGGGTAACCAGCTTTTCAATTTTCATGTCGCTCGCCGCGAGCTTG
>CAVQQE010000003.1:0-890021 GCA_963714785.1 uncultured Acidobacteriota bacterium | reverse complement strand
ATCGAACAGTTCGGCGCTGACCAGGGGCGTCTGCGTGCCGCTGTAGAGCTTGTCTTCCCACACGAATTGCCCTTTGTAGAAGGGATTCATCAGAAGGCGTTGCAGATAGCCTTTGGCGATCCTGACGCCAAACTCCGTTTTCAAAATGTTCCGCACGCCATTGAGTGAGTGCTGGCCTGAACCATAAAGCGCGAACATGCGCTGCGCGATCGGAGCTTTGGCGTGATCAACCTCGATCGTATGTTCAAGCTTGTTGTTGCAGTACCCGAGAGGTGGCCGGCTCGGGTAAATCCCTTGCTCGGCCTTCTCGCGCATTCCCTTGCGGACTTCTTCCCGCAAGTTCTCGATGTAGTTCCGCGCAATGACAACCTGGATGCCGTGCACCAGCTTAGCTTGGGACTTCGAGTCCTTCCCGATGACCTGGCCTTCCTTGGGCAGATGAATTTCAATCTCCAAGTCCTCAAGCGTCACGCAGTCGCGGAAGTTGCGATACAGCCGGTCCGTCTTTTCTACGATGGCCACGCGGCAGGACGCATTCTCCCGAAAGAACCGGACCATCTCTCCGAATTGCTTGCGGCCTGTGATCTTGGCCGTCTCTACGTCAACAAACTCGTGCACGATCTCGAACTCATGCGTCCGGGCGTATTCCCGCAACAGTTTCAACTGGGCCGGGATCGAATACCCCTCGCGTTCCTGGTCCTTGCTGGAAACTCGGGCGTAGATGACGGCTGGTCTCACGTTGGCCTCCGCTTTTGACTTATTTCGGCCACCATGCGCTCATTGTGTTCTTGTGTCAACGAGCACCTCGTGTTTCTGGGAAGAATTGTCCGCAGACTTCTTTTCACAGAGACTGCGGTCCCAATCGTCGAGCAAGAGAAACATATCCCGAAGGGAGGAAATTGCAGGGACATCGAGACTCTCTCCCCCTGTGGTCTCCTGCTTTTCTTCGGCCAGAGGGAGATCGAACGTCTGTACTGCACGGAGCCTTTGCCCCTGAAATGGCGGATCATCGAATGAGTCAGCCAGCTTCTTGAAGAAACCATTGGTGAGGTCGAGCATAACAAAGCGCAAGACAAGCCGTCGCGGGGAGGCTGAAGTCTTGCGCGCACCGAATTGGATGTGCCGAGGCATTAGGGTCTCTTGCTTATCTCCGTCACGAAAGTTGCTTCGGTTGGAAGCTCGTCGACCGTGTCGGTGTGTTGCTCAAGCCAAGTTTTGAAATCGCGGTCTTTTTCGAAGATGCGGTTGAGGGCTTCAATCACGACGTAGGACGGTGTAGCTCCGAGGAACTCTGAGTAGTGTTGCAGCTTGAGCTTGAACTCGGTAGAGACACGTAGCTGCAAAGATTCATTCTTGGCTTGTTTGGGCGGTACTTTCAGAATTGGCAATTGTTTTCTCCTTTTTGGTTACAAATCGTCTGACTCGTTGTCTGGCAGAATTCCTGCTTTTCTGCTGCCGGTGGAAAAAACACGGCCCCGAGCTGCTCGGGGCGGGCGGGAGCGACCCCACGAACTTTTTGGGCGGCTGAAAGCCGAAAAAGTGGGGTCGCTCCCGCCCGATTTCGTGTTTTTTCCACTGTCGGTTTCGTTGGCTGCGCGGTTGCAGGTGTTTTGCCATAAGTGACTTCGAAACCGGCACGGTGACGAGGATGGCTGATGAAAAGGTGCAGAATGTAATTCCTTCCTTCTTCACCTGTTCTCATTGGGTTCATCACTGCGAGGCACCATTCACTGGCTTGGATTAGTTGACAGTGCATGCTGCTGATTCCACGCTCGTGTTTGGGCATTCAGAAAAACTCCCCTCATCTATACAGAGGGGTTTTTTCGGAAGAAACTCACCAACAAACTTCGGTTTGGGCAGGCCTTTCGCGGTTTGGGTCATGACCTCCGATCCTTCGAACTACAAGATGTAGTGCGTGCGCTTTACAAAAGACTTTGTCGGACTCCGGCACGCGGCCGAAGCACATCACGCTGCAAGCGTGATCTGGGGCGGGAGCGACCCCACGAGCAACCGTGACGCACGGTGCGTCAAAGGGTGGGGTCGCTCCCGCCCCATCCGAATTTTTGCCGCGTGCTTCCGGCCTTGTTTTTCACGGTGTAATTCTCCTGTTTCTTACAAGTTCTCCTCACCGTTAAGGTGAAGTGAATAAAGGCTATAGGTGCAGTCCCGGGGTGAAGTCCACTTCACCCCACCGAGCTGAAGCGGAAAACTCTTGCACCTGAAGTCTGGTACTGAAGAGCACTTCAGGTAGCCTCTTTCGACGTGGTCCTCAAAGCGCTTTCACTCATCAGAGGGCTGTGCAAACGATCCCGTGGGTATTGGGTTGCAGCCACATCGGATCCTGATATTTTCAAAGGGTCGATAGTCCCACAGTGAGGGGGTGTCGTTACCGGAACGTTGCCGCGCCAGGCCAAGCCGAAGTGGGACGGTTTGACCTAGGTAGCTGGGAGCGAGCGGCGAGAATTCTGTGCCCTCACTTATATAGAGGGGTTTTTAGAGCAAAATCTCTCCAAGTATTTTTGGAATCGTGGATTCTTCTTATCTCAGGGTAGACGGTTCGGAGTTACATCGGCAGCCGTCTGGCGCGTGCGGGAAAGCTATTGTCATGCGGGCGGTAAGGCAATCTCGCCGAAGTCGGGGCTCCTGCAGCAGCGCACCGATTGCATCTCCGTAACTGGCCCCCTCGCCCACTGTCGGGATGATGTGGCTTCCTTCCCCGAATTCGTTCCAACCTTCGATCAACACTAGCAGTGGAGTCGGGGAAGGCTCAGGCCTGAGTTCTGGATTGGAACTTGTCCAAGCGATGGCATCGCTGACGAAGGTGGCAACGTCTTGGGGAGTACGGCTGCACCACATGAGTTCCCCAGTATTTGGCTCGGTCTCGTTCCATGTGCGAGGATCCCAACCTGTCATGGCCGCGGGGATAACCCGCCGTCGTCGTATTGGAAGACGCCGATATGGTAACAGTCGGCGTGGCGCCTCCCGCGCCTCCGCTATTCCCGCCCCCCGCCGCAGGCGCTGAGGAGACACAAACTGCAAATCGAGATTCGAAGCGATAGAGATTTTTTCATGATGCTTCCTCAAGACCGCCCCCGCTATGCGCGACCCAATCCACGTGTTTTCGGCCACACTACTGCGCTGGGGATTGCGGTACGCCGAAGCGACGATTGCGGCCGGCCTGCAGGGATCGAAATCGCGCCATCAGTTGGGCTGGGGACAACTTGGCTGGACTCGCCGCTGGCGCCTCAGTGACGTGCGCCGACTGAACCTCGACCGAGGTGGCCGGATCTACCAGGCTGTAGTCGCAGCCCTCGACATCTGGATGATTCTCATCGCAGGGAATGAGCAAAACCGCGTGCTGGTCGCCGTTCGCGAGCGCGCCGAACGCCGCAATCTCGCCTTGATCACTGATAAACGACGCCGTGAACACGAAAAACGGGGTGCTCGGAGGAATGAGAGTATTCAGGTCGACCAGGGAGCCGTTTTCCCACAGGAATGCCGTGACGGCAGAAAAATCGCATGGCATGGAGTCGCCCACAACCTGTGATCTTGAATTAATGAAGTTCGCCTGACTGATGGGGCTTCCCGCGAGCGCACCAAGGTCTGCCATCACGCCCTGCCTCCACAGGAAGGCGTGCGCGGCCTCGCGTGGCGGTGAGGAACCCGGGCAGGGAGCCGGGATGCCTGCGATCCCAACAACCTCTCCTGCTTCGTTGATCCAGAATGCTTCGCCGTCCGCGCTGCCTCCAAACGGGGGCGCAATGAGGTCGATGAGCTTTTCCCCATCCCAGAGGAAGGGGTGGTTGATTACGTCTCCAGGCAGAAGCGCCCCGCCGACTACTTCACCGCGCTCATTGAGTCCGTTGACCGAGGCAGTGCTGGTGCCGCCGAGACTACCAAGATCCTTCATGCCCTTTCCCTTCTCCCACAGGAACGGGTGAAGAGTGGGAAAACCGGTGGTCGGCTGGGGAGTTGAGTCCGTGTACGAAAATCCTGCGATCTGACCCTGCTGATTGATCAGACTCGGAAAGGCGTCCGGGCCGCCCAGCGTGCCAATGTCCTGAATTCCATCTTCTTCATCCCACACGAAGCCGCGTGTCTGGGTTGCATTTGCAGGGCAGATCTCGAACGGCAGACAGTATAGGTACTGATAGTAAAAGGAGAAAGGATCAGAGATTCCGTTCAGCGCAAGGCCCGTTACTTGGCCTCGGTCGTTGACCGCCTGCGAGAAACTCGAGCTTCCTCCCAGCGTCCCAAGATCGTGGATCTTCCCGTTCTTCCAGGTCACCGCACGGAGTTCCGGCAGGCCGGGGCTGACTGGATCAAATTGGCCATTCTGAGAGTTGCCGGCGATCAACCCGTTTGAATTGATCCAGAAAGCCGCGCTGCTCGCGCCTCCGGGGAGCGCACCCAGGTCGGTCTCTACACCGTTCTGCCATTGGTACGCGTGCGTAACAAAGCAATCTGGGACATAGCAAAACATGGGATTCGCGGAGTAGGGGTCCGGGGTGGGAGTGTCCGCAAATCCCACAAGAACTCCCTTAGCATTGAGGACCTGAGAGAAGTTGTAGAAGACTGTGTTGAATCCATAATTGTCCGTCAGGTGCAGATCGTCAAAGTAGCTCGACGGCCCGCCGAAGGTGCCGATGTCGATGACCTTGTAATGATGGTGCATAGGAGGCGAATCGAGGCTGCTAACGGCGGCGTTTGCGGCCGCTGCGCTGATCGTGATCGTATACGTCGCGCTGGCGGTTGCGGAGCCAAAGTGCACCGTGATTACTACATTGCTGAAAGTTCCGGCCTGGGTTGGTGTGCCGTATATGATCCACACGGCCGGGCCCGGGCGGCAGTCTCCGCCTCCGCCTGGACTGGGTAGAAATGCCCCGACCTGCAATCCCGGTGGCAGCGAAGTGGCGGTCCAAGAATAATACTTGGTGAAGACGCCGCTGGCGCTAAGAATGAACCCTTGGGGCAAGCACTCATTAAGCGGACCGTAGGCAACTCTTACCGTTCCGTTGGGCGGAGCACCCGACGTAATCGCAAGCTTCCAAACGTTGATCGAATTGGAAGTACCTGTGATCGATGCATTCACCGTGTCGGTCGCGGTTATGGTCTGGTTGCCAAGGGTGTTGAGTGTCGCCGTGAAGTTTCCTGTGCCATTGGTAAGGGTCGAATTTGATGGGAGCGACGCCCGGGAGTCCGTGCTCGTAAAATGAACTGTCCCGGAGTAGGTGGGCGCCGGGTTGTTCGCTGCGTCGAGGGCGCTGACAATGAAGTTGAACGCACTCCCGGAACTGGCACCCCCCGGCGCGTTTACGGAAAAGTGAGTAGGGGTTGCGGTGCCGACAGTGATCGCGCTTGAAGTGCCTGTGATGGATGCTGTCACGGTGTCGGTTGCCGTGGTGGTCTGGCTCCCGACGGTCTTCAAGGTGACTGAAAAGGTTCCGGTGCCGTTCGTCAGGGTCGAATTTCCTGGAAGGGACGCCTGAGGGTCGGTACTCGTGAAGTGCACCGTCCCGGAGTAAGTCGTAACAGTGTTGTTCGAGGCATCCAGTGCCGTGACATTCAGGTTGAAGGAAACTCCGGTGGTGGCATTCGTTGGGACGTTGACCGAAAAATGGGTTGCCACAGCCGATACCGTGATCGAATTCGACGTGCCCGTGATCGAGGCTGTCGTCGTATCCGTCGCGGTGATAGTTTGAGTTCCTGGAGTCATCAGAGTTACTGAGAACGTTCCGGTGCCGCTCGTCAGAGTCGAATTTCCTGGAAGGGACGCCTGAGCGTCGGTGCTCGTGAAGTGGACCGTTCCGGAGTAAGTGGTAACAATGTTGTTCGAAGCATCCAGCGCGGTTGCGGTGATCTTCAAAGCTGCCCCGGCAACGGCGTTACCCTGCGCGATAACAGAAAAATGGGTGGCTGCAAGTTGAGGGTTTCCTCCCCCGCCCCCACAGCTGCTCAGGAGGCGCACACCGCAGACCAGCAGAAGAATCAACCAGAATTTTTTCATGATGCCTCCTCACACCGGCCAGGGAATGAGCCGTCTCGAGGAACCCCGCAATCGTTCCTATTTATACCTGCGCAAAACGGGAACAAAACCTTACAAGCCGGATTGGATTTTTAAGTGTGGGAGTCCAAACCCCTTGTTTTGACGGCGGGTGTATAATCTCGCTAATCTGCGGAAGTGCTTTATTTTCAACTAGAGAGCTATGCCTGACACGCACGCGGTGACGCTGCTGCTGGCTGAATGGGCGAAGGGCAATCAGCAAGCCTTTGACGAACTCACGCCGCTTGTGTATCGGGAGCTCCGGCAATTGGCCGCCGCTTACTTGCGAAAAGAGCGCGCGAGCCACTCGCTGCAACCCACAGCCCTGGTTCACGAGGCCTACTTGCGATTGGTGGATCAGTCCAGCCCCAACTGGGAGAACCGCTCGCATTTCTATGGAGTCGCTGCGCGTTTGATGCGCCAGATCCTTGTGGACCACGCGCGGCGAAAGCACGCCGGGAAACGCGCTGGCGCGAAAATTCCGCTGGAAGAAGCAGTGAGTTTTCAGCAGGACCGCTGCGAAGATCTGCTGGCTCTCGACATGGGTTTGACAGCCCTTGAAAGGTTCGATCCCAGAAAGTGCAAGGCCGTGGAGCTTCGCTACTTTGGTGGCCTTTCCTTGGAAGAAATAGCGCAGACGCTGGAAGTCTCCAGTGCCACCGTGCGCCGCGATTTACGATTGGCGGAGGCGTGGCTCAATAGCCAGATGTAGCACAGGCAGGTGCAGGTTGACTCCTGAACGCTGGGCGCAGATCGAAGACTTATTTTACCGTGTGGCGGACTGCCCGCCGGAGCAGCGTAACCAGTTTCTCGCAGAAGCGTGTAATGGCGACTCAGACTTGCGACGAGAAGTAGAAGTGTTACTTGCCAGTGAGAAAAGCGCCAGCGACCGCATGCAGGCTGCAGTCCACGGCGGTCTGGATGCCATGACCTTCCCGCTGGTCGGCAAGATCGTCTCGCATTACCGAATTCTGGACGGTCTTGGCGGCGGCGGCATGGGACTCGTTTATCGGGCGGAGGACCTTAAGTTGGGCCGGCAGGTTGCCTTGAAGTTCCTGCCGGAGGATTCCGCCAAGGATCCCTCGGCGCTCGGGCGATTCGAACGCGAAGCCCGTTCGGCTTCGGCGCTCGAACATCCCAATATCTGTCCAATCTACGAATTTGGCGAACATGAGGGACAGCAATTCTTGGTGATGCAGCTATTGCAAGGGCACACGCTGCGCGAATTGCTCTCCGCTCACGGTCATGCACAGCCACCGCTGGAGATTTCCAAGGTTCTTGACCTCGCTCTGCAGATAGCCGAAGGATTGCAGGCCGCACATAGTCACGGCATCATCCATCGCGACATAAAGCCGGCGAATATCTTCATAACCGAGCAAGGTCAAGCCAAGATTCTCGATTTCGGCTTGGCCAAGCTCACCAGGGGTGGCTTCAGCGACGAAGAACTGGATCCAGCTGGCCCTGGCCCAGCCGCCGGCTACCGAAGAGCGAACGATTCGTCCCCCCAGGGGACTCCGGATCCGCTGCTCAGCCGCACCGGCGTGGCGATGGGAACGGCCGGCTATATGTCTCCGGAGCAGGCCCGCGGCGAAAAATTGGACGCACGCACGGACGTATTTTCCTTTGGCCTCGTGCTTTATGAGATGGCTACTGGGCGGCGCGCCTTCAAGGACGATACCGGTCCGGCCCTTCATGAAGCCATTCTCAAACAAGAGCCCGTCTCACCGCGCAAGCTGAATCCCAACCTGCCTGCGGAACTGGGAAAAATTGTCCAGAAGGCGCTGGAGAAAGATCGCGACGCGCGCTACTCATCCATTGCGGCACTCGTGGCGGACCTGAAGGGCCTGATTCGAAGTCTTCAGCCGAAACCGCGCGCGATCCGCTGGGTTGCAGCGACCGCTGCAGTCGTTGCGATCTCCTCCGCCGCGGTTATTTTCTGGCTCGTAAAACACCAGCCCGCGTCTCTCCCGCCTCGTCGCGAGTTTAAGCTACGTCCGCTCACCACGAATTCCCCCGAGAACCAGATACTGAACGGCTCGATTTCGCCCGACGGCAGATACCTGGCGTACACCGACCTCGTTGGCATACACATCAAGGACCTCGATAATGGCCACGTCCGGGATCTTGCTTTACCTTCGGAACAAAATTTGCAGACCGTGGATTGGGACAACAACAACCCCGCCTGGTTCCCTGACAGTCGCACGTTCCTCGTCAATCTCTTCCCAGCAGGGAAGCAGCTTGGCGAACTGACTGCGTCTGACGCAACAAGCATTTGGGCCTTCTCAGCACTGGACGGCTATCCCCGAAAGATTCGTGAGCACGCCTTCGCGTGGTGCGTTACTCCGGACGGTTCGGTCTCTTTCGGAGCAAACCAAGGCAAATTTGGCCCCCGCGAAATGTGGCTAATGGCGCCTAACGGCGAGCAGGCGCGCAAGGTATTTGAAGCAGACAAGGACAGCGCCATCGGCCCGTTCCTCTGCCCTCCCGACTCCAAGAGGATCTACTACATAAGTGGCGATCCTTCCGACGCTACATATTTGAGTCGCGATCTGAACGGTGGTCCCTCCACGACCGTTCTCTCTTCTGAACAGTTGATGATTACGCCGGGAATTTCACACTTGCCGGACGGTCGCTTGTTATTGGCCATCAACGAACCTAATTCCATGGACGGTACATGCAACTTCTGGTCGGCGAAAACGGATCCTCAAACTGGAAAAATCGTCGGGGGACGGGATCGGTTGACGAATTGGACTGGATTCTGCATGGACCCAACCAGCGTAACCAGAGACGGCCAGCGGCTCGCATTTATGAAGTCGTCCGGTCAGAAGACGACGTATTTAGCCGATTTGGACGCGAGCAGGAAAAAGATCCTGAAGTCACGCCGTTTTACGTTGGATGAAAGCGGGAACCTGCCCATGGCCTGGACGGCGGACAGTACGGAGATCATTTTCTTTTCCAGGCGTAACGGGCCGCAAGGAATTTTCAGGCAAAAGTGGGATGAAAATACGCCAAAACTGATGGTCGAGGGACCAGGCCTGGACTTCTATAGCGCCCAGACGACGCCGGACGGAAAATGGCTCCTATACGTGACGCGTCCAACTGGGAGTACGAAGGGATTTCAGTTCAGGAAGGTCCCGATTGCCGGAGGAACACCAGAACCAATTCTCCCTCCGGCTCATGAGGGCAAGATTGAAGAGGGAGGACTTTCTTGTGCCGCGCAATCGGCAAACATGTGCGTCCTCGTAGAAAGGACAGCGGATCGCGAGCATGTGATAGTCACGGCACTCGATCCCCTCAAAGGGCTGGGTAAGGAACTTACGCGCTTTGACCTCAATCCGAATACAGGCAGTTGGAGCGTGGGTCTTTCGCCCGACGGCACACGCCTCGCCTTCATCGCCAGCCCTGCCGATCCCATTCGGATCCGCACACTGCGCGACGGGTCGGACCGCGTGATCCCGACCAAGCAATGGAACAGCAAGCAAGGAATGTTTTGGGCAAGCAATGGCAAGGGGTTTCTTGTCACCAACAGCGTCAAAGGAGGAGCGGACCTTGTGCTCTTTGACCTCAACGGCAACGCAACCGTCCTTTGGCACAATAACGGGGGCTTTTATCCTTGGGGCGTCGAATCTCCCGATGGGCGCCATATCGCAATCATGGGTTCTGATTTGAGCCGCAATCTGTGGATGATGGAGAATTTTTGAATCGCTGGTCCGCGTTCTGCGATTCACGTGCACAACGCATTAAAATCGCAGCTGCGCCTTCACTTGAATCATCCTTCCGGAAACGTTTGCGTTGAGTCCCGATCCCAAAACGCTGGTGGGCGGCTGCTCTTGATAGAAGATGCGGCCAAAGGTGGTATCCGAAATTGAACCATCGGGAAATCCAAAGTTGGGATGGTTGAAGAGGTTGAAAAACTGAAATCCCAGCGTAAACACGCCATTCTCCCAATGCGGAATGCTTGTGCTCTTCATGATCGCGAGATCCGTTGTAACGTATCCCGGCCCGCGGAAGCGATTGCGCCCTTGCGCAAAGGTCACGCTGGGCCCAGTGCACGGCCCATTGGGGCCCGGCAGATTTCCGGTGTTGAATCCTGTTTCGCAGCCAGACTGCACGAACAGCGCACCGGGGCTCAGAGAACCGTCCTGCTGCACCTGTGAGGGCAGGCAAGGATGTGGCGCTGAGGGCTCGACCGCGCCCTTCCCGCAGGATCCTTGCGACCCGATCGGGCCGACAGGAACCGCATAGATCGGCCCGAAAAAATTGTCGTTCGATAGAGCGCCTGACTCCCCATAGTCGAAGACCGTGTACGGAAGCCCGGTGCGCGCAATGACCGTGCCCGATACTTGCCATCCCTGCGCCAGCGCCTCGGGCGCGTGGCCGCGGAGCAGCTTCTTAGACGGAACCTCCCAGACATAATTGCCGTTTACTGAATGGCGCACGTCGTAATCTGCCGCTCCGTAGCTCCCTCGCAAGTTGCGCCCGTCTTGCGGATACAGACTGCTTCCGAAAGCGAATTGCCCCAGCCCGCCGTTCGAGACTTCGTCCAGTGCATGGCCGTAAGTGTAATTGAACTGCAGCAAGCCGCTTCCCCATCCAGCAACTCGTTTTTCAAAGGACACGACCATGCCGTTGTAATTAGATACTGCGCCCGTCCCGAATTGCTGTACCTGGCCAAATCGCGAGTCGTAACAGGGCACCACCGGAGGGCTCCAGCAAGGAACGGACGGATACGTTCCAAAGTTGTGCGCATTCGCGTTGGCGTCCTGGAAAAACTCGTGGATTCCGTGATTCCCGAAATACCCGACCGTCAAAGAGGTCGAAGAGCCGAAATTCTGCTGGGCCTGCAGGCTCCATTTTTGGTATTGCGCCACGCGCACGGTGTGCGGTGCGTTGTAAACCGCCGGAGGGCTGAAGGTTGGATCGGCTGCCTGGATTTGCGCCAATGTTTGTCCTGAAGAAAAACCCTTCAACACCGCTGCGTTCGAGTTAATGGCCGCATCGAACAGGTTGTTCGCTTCCCCGGGCGCCAGGTTGTAGCCGGTAATCGTGTAGGTGTTCGCCAGCGGAAAACTGGTGGTTTGCGACGCCGCAATCAGGCCGGCCAAAGGATCATAGAAAATTCCAATCCCTCCGCGCAGAACCGTATGGTGCGAACTGCCCCATGGCTGCCACGCGAAACTGAATCGCGGCGACCATACGATATTGTCCATACTCGCAAATGCCCGTTTCTGATCGGTCAGAATGGCCTCATCGTACGGTTGATTCGGATCGTGATTCAGCAAATCGAAGGAATTGGCCAACCGGGAGAAACAACTGCTCGCACAGACGGGATTGGACTGGTGCTCGGCGCGCAACCCGATGGTTAGCGTCAAATTTGACAGTGCACGCCATTCGTCCTGTCCGTACAGCGCCAGGGTGTAGAGATCCAGTCGATTCCAGGTACTCAGAGGAAGGCTCTGGATCAGCGTCGTAAAATCCTGGTTGCGGTTTGAAGGCGCGGTTCCGCCGTAGAAGAACGCGTTAATTGTCTGCGGCAGGATCTGGCCGGTCCCGCTATAGTTGTAGCCCAGGCCTGCCAGAGACGTGCGCAGCAAACTGATTCCGGCTCCCAGCTTATGCTTTCCGGCCGTCTTCGTAAGGTCGTCAGAGACCTGGAAGGAAACTGACTTATTCCCGGTGAACATTGCCTCGGTATAGTCAAATCCTCCCAGAGTGGTGAACGGGCAGCCGGCGTTACACCAGCCCAATACTGTCGGGAAAACCGCCTGCGTCTGCGCCGGGTTCGCCACGCTCTGCTTTTGGAACAAATACGTCCCAGCCAGCAAGAATTGGTTCGCCGCTGTCGGACTTATGGTATGCGTCTCATTGAGTTGTCCCTGCCACCACGGTACGTGAATGAAGCCATTGAATGCGGAGTTGATCGGATCAATCCACGCGGCGCGTTGGCCGTGGTCATATTGAACGCGCAAGAAAGCCCTGTCTTTGGCCCTCATGTTCCAATCCATCCTGCCCGACACGACGGATTCGCTGGCAGAATGGTCCAAATTCTCGAACAAATGAACTGCGCACGGCGTTCCAACACCCAATCCCTTGGGGTCGTTGGGGTCATTTGGATTCGTCCAGCCGTTGCAGCCGAGGGGATCGACGAAGTTACCTGGCGTCGCCTTGCTCGCACCCGGCGTTTGGTTGTAGAGGTTAAACACCTGCTGGTAGAACTTGTGGGATGCGGACATCGGCCCGAAGATCGCATCGATGTTCACCATCGTTGCCGTTTCAAAGGCTGCGCTGGGCAAAGTCACATAGGCTGGTTGCGGTAGCACCAGGTGCATTCCCTCAGTATCAAAAAAGAAGAACAATTTATCTTTGACGATCGGACCGCCGATCGATCCTGCCCACTGGTTCGCGATATCGAATGGCCGCGGATTGCCCTCTGCATTGTCAATCCAGTCGTTGGCGTTAAGAGCTCGTCCGTTCCAATAGTAGGCCGCATTCCCATGGAATGCGTTTCCTCCCGATTTTGTGCTGTAGTTGATATTCGAGCCGGCGGCTCCTCCGAATTGCGCTGAGTAGCCGTTGTTAACGATGCTCGCTTCCTCCACTTCGTTCTGTCCCAGCATCATCCCCAACGCTCCGCTGTTGTTGGTGTTCAGGAACATGGAGTTGTCATTCATCCCGTTGATGGTGAATAAGTTCGACGTCCCAGGCATTCCCAGAATGGAGACATTTCCCAGGCCCCCGGCTTCTGTGTTCATGATCGCACCGGGAGCCGTCTGCGCAAAATAAGTAAGATCGTTTCCGGGATTGGGGACCTCGCTGATCTGCTTCTCGTTCATCGTGGTCGAAACGTCGCCATTTTCAGCCTGCAGGAACGGCGCTTCTCCCGTCACCTTTATCGCCGTGCTTGCGGTCGCAATTTCCAGAGTCACGTTTACTGTGCCAGGGGGGCCGAGCAGCACACTTACCGTTAGGCTCAGCTTGCGAAACCCATCATGCGTGACGGTCAACGTATATCTGCTCGGCGCCAAGAAAAAGAACTGGTATACCCCGTCGCGATCTGTCTTCGTGCTTTGCACGGTCCCCTTGGCGATGTCCCTGACTTCCACAACCGCATCGGGAACGACCGCAGCACTTGGATCGGTTACGACACCAGTTAGAGCGCCCGAACTCGTCGTTTGAGCACTTAGCTGATGGGGGAGGCACAAAACAAGCACAAGAATTGGAAACAGCCAACGCAGGAGCCTGGATATCATCCGAAGTCACCCACAATTCCGGTCAAATGAATCTTCGAATTGCCAGGATTTGATGGTGCCGACAATCTTACACTATTCTCATCCACTGAGTTCGTTCCGAAAGAGTTTCAAATAGGGTCGCGCGCGAAATCAATAAAGGGAGTAATTACTCGAAGATTGACTACATTTTCGGAGATGGCCCTGGCGGCCATCTCCCGATAACCGGACAACTTCCGTCAAGGCTCCCGATCACGCTACAGGCTCAATTCACGGGGGAGCTCAATCTGTGGCAAACATGCCATGAACTCGGAGAGAAAAGTTCGGAAATCGTCCCCTTGGGCGCGCCACCCCTCAATAACTTACGGATGGTCTGCATTAGTTCACTCGCTCCACTGTAGTGACTTTTGTAGGTACCCTGTGACTTTGCTGCGTTGCGGCAGCGCTGATGATGCCCTCTGCGCGGAATTTTTCAAACTTCTCGATCGCTATGCGTTTCTGTTCCGCGGCGGGGTGAACGTACCGCATGGTCATCTGAATACTCGTGTGGCCGAGCAACGCGCTGAGCGTCGGCAGATCGGCGCCGGATGCTACTGCTCGTGTGGCGAAGGTGTGACGCAGATCATATAGCCGGAAATAGCGTTTGATCTTGGCTCGTTCGACAGCGGCTTTATGTGCTTTTTTCACGCTGCCGATCGGTTCCTGCATTTTGTAGGTGATGGAAATGCGAATGGAGTCTCGTTAGCTGTGGCGCGCTTCACTCTGACCTTTAGTAGGAAAATGACATGATCCGTCATCGGGATCGTCCGGCGGGCGGCTTTCGTTTTTCCGAAAGGATTGAAAATAGTCTTCTGTTTGAAATCAATATTCTCAATTCGCATCCGAAACACTTCTTCCGGTCGCATCCCGGTGTCGAGCATAACATTCGCAATGTCACAGAGAGGTTGGCTCGCTTCAGATAGGTAGGCAGCTTGATCCTCGAAGCTAATCACCGTCATTGAATCGAGCGGTTCTCGGAACATCGCGACGCCGGTAACGGGGTTCTTCACTGCGTAGCCGCTTCGCTCCGCCTGGTGGAACAACAACTTAAGCGTCGTGAGCGCTCGGTTAACGGTCGCGTGTTTGACCGTCCTCCCGTCCTTTGCTTTCTGTCTCGGCTCATGTTTGCGCGCCGATTTGAAGTCTTCGACCATCTCGCTGGTGATTTCGTCAAGGTACTTGCCGCTGAAAAACCGCTTCAGTGTTTCGCAGTTCCACTGATGCAGCCCGTGCGTCTTTGGTTTGTGCTGCTGCTCCGACCATTTGAGGAACTGTTCGACAAATTCCTTGAACTTGGGGGCAAGTTTGAGCTTCGCGAATCCAGCTCGGCGCTCCGACAGGTCCGTCCTGCGTTTTGCTTCGATGCGAACCGCTGCTGTCTTGTTTCGAGAGCCTGACGATTCCTGAATCCTGCGGCCGCCGAATTCTATCCCCGTCATAAACAAGAACAAGTTTCGGCGAGGGCTAACAGCCATCACCATCGTTTGCATTGCATCCTCCTGTTGATCAACTCAAATTCTCGTGCGATAGGGGAAACTGACCAGCGTTTCTTTGGAGGTTGAAGCGCTGCGCCAGCAACCTCAGATCAACCGGAGTGACTCGCGGGGACGGTCACGCTCCGGCGGTTTCTTGAAGAGCAATGTGTCCTGTTCGGCCGAGGAGCAACGGCAGTACGACAATGGATCTGCCATAGTAATACTGCCGCATATGCCCGCCACGGACGCCAACTCTGGGATCGGCCCTCGAGCTCCTTGATTTCGTGGCGCTTTATGCTTTCACGCAAGACAAGATTGCCGGTCGGAAAGGCGTCGGGGTCTCGCAGTGCCCTCATAGCTACATATTCTGCTGTTTCCGGCTCGACGCCAGGTACTTCACAGAGCCGCTTGCGGAAGTCCTCAGTATCCACAATCCCGTCGAATCTGATCTGCTGATCACAGATCGCTCGGGCCAGCCTGCGGATAGTTTCTGCGCTTGCTTTTGGTAAGCCAATTCTGGCGAGTTTGGTATCTGCCAGCACCTCAGGTCCCGGAAATACGTGCGTTAGTTCCTTTAACCCAGAAAATGGCTGGCCCAAGTGTCGAGCTATTCGACCTACAAGATCAGTCGCTACCTTGACACCCTCCTGCGCGAGAATCGCATATGCCGTCAACTCGAAGCCGTTCCAGCACCCCGGCACTCGCAAGCCCGCTTCCACAGTTAAGGCAGCTGCTAGTCGATCATCCGTTTTCAGGGTCCTCGCGATGACTTCCCAATCTGCGTCCAAATCAAACATCGCGCGAATTCTCTCAGTAACAAAAAAAAGCGAGCGTGGGTCGCTAAGCTGAATCTGCAGCGTGAGAGAATTTTTCGGAGCATCAAGCGAAACTTCGAAGCAGCCATGACCATCTCGCTCTAAGATCGTGCGAGAGTAGCGGTCTGCTTCGACCACTTCCACACCCGGAATCGAGTGAGCCCCCAGAAACTCAAGCACGCCCTTCCAGTTATAGGGAGGGCGAAAATCGAGGTGAAAAAGGTAAGAATTTTGCGGTTGTTCGACTGTTCGTCGGACGAGGCGTCGGATCTGTGTGGGCGTTCGATGATAGACCTTTCGAATGGTGGCGTTGAATCTCCGGACACTGCCGAATCCTGAGACGAGAGCGACCTCGCCCATGCGTAATCTCGTTTGGTCGATCAACTTCTTTGCGAAGTTTAGGCGGCGTGTTTGAGCCACTGCGCTCGGCGTTGCGCCCAAGTGGTGGACGAATAGGCGGCGCAGGTGGCGCGAGGTCACGCCGAGACGCTCGGCCAGGCCTTCCACGCCGTTCTCGAGACCGCTTTCATTGATCAGCTGAAGAGCCCGCGAAACTGTGTTTCGTGTACCTGCCCGAGCCGGAGTTCCTGGTGAGCATTCGGGCCGACAGCGTAAGCACGGGCGAAAGCCCGCTTCGGCGGCAGCCGCCGCAGTCGGGAAATAGCGGACGTTGCTCTCTCGCGACACGCGTGCGCGGCAAATCGGTCGGCAATAAATTCTCGTACTGAGCACGCCGATGAAAAATTTGCCGTCGAAACGAGCATCCCGTGCCAGACGTGCTCGTGAGCAGACGCGTAGGTTAAGAGCCATGTCTCTGCGCAGCTATGATAGTTAATTGCACTCAGAAAGTTGGCCGTTTGCGGACTTGGAGTTGTTCCTCAGTCTCGAAAAACTCTTCTAACGTAGCGGCAACCAAATATCACGTCCGCAAACGGCGAATCTCAATTTGCAAATTGCTCTACTGTACCTGGCAAGGTGCTAGGTGTCCTAGATTTCGGTTTGTCCTTCTCGTTCCGGGTCGGCGTCCAGTGCGCTACTGCGGAGCAGGCCGATATCTCGGTCCCTTATGGAAAGGCGAGGCAATCAAGGAGACAAACATGAAAACGAGAACGTTAATCTGTTTGACCGCGATAGGTCTGTTTGTTGTATTAGGGCTTTCGATTCCGCTCACTGCGCAAGACCCGCCAGGACCGACTCATTACCGAGTAATTGATCTTGGCGCGGGCAACGGAACATTCAGCCTCGCCAACACGATTAACAACATCGGCTGGGCCATGGGTGGTTCGTTTAATGCGAGCAACAATGAAATCGCGACCCTGTGGCTCTACGGACTCCAGATTCCACTGGGCACAATCGACGGGGGAGCGCAGAGCGATGTCAACTGGCCGAATAAAAATAACTTTGGGCTGATCACAGGCATAACGAATAACGGCACTGCCGACCCGCTCGGCGAGACTTTTTCCTGTCCGGCGGTTGGACTGAGCTCCACCTGTGTGGCCTTCGCTTGGCGGTTCGGCCAGATGAAGCCGGTCCCGGGGCTCGGTGGCAACAACTCCATCGGTGCTGGTGACAACGACCTCGGGCGGATTGTAGGCTGGGCCGAGACGAACTTTCACGACCCAACTTGCGACGGCGTCAGCGCCGGAAACGGCGCGGACCCTGCAGGCGTCCAGTATTTGCAGTTCGTGGCAACTTTGTGGCAACAAGATCAGCGCGGGAAGTGGCAGGTAAAAGAACTTCCTCCATACCCGGGCGATTCCACTTCAGCCGCTAATGCGATCAATGATCTGGGTCAAATTGTTGGCATCTCCGGTCGGTGCGACGTCGCCCTTGGCTCCTACAGTGCTATCCACGCCTTGCTCTGGCTGGACGGCAAACCGATTGACTTGGGCTCTCTCGGAGGCAGCGCGTGGAATACACCAGATGCAATCAACAACCACGGCGTTGTAGTAGGATTCGACAACGGTCCGAACGATGTGATCAACGGCCAGCTTCAGTTTCGGTTTCTGGCTTTCATCTGGACCAAACAGAGTGGCATGGTGTCGCTCGGCACCTTGCCCAGCCTCAGCGGCAATGGCTTCGATGCTATGAGCGAAGCCACGGACGTTAACGACAAGGGTCAGGTCGTTGGCGCGTCCTACGCCGATTATAGCTTCGACGTTCCGCGCGCCTTCATCTGGCAGAACGGCACTATGACGGCGCTCAACGACATTATCGGCTCAGCCAGCGCAAATTGGGACGTAGACAACATTGGCGGCATCAATGACCAAGGCGTGATCGCGGCGGACGCCAATCCGATCGTGGATGGCCAGGTCAATTCTAACGTGACGCATGCAGTCTTGTTGGTTCCCGCCAGTCCAAACGATCACGTTGCTTACGGCGAGACGCATAAATTCACTGTTCCAGCCTACGACCATACGCAAGCGCGCCAAGTCAGGATCGGTCATTTCTTCCTGACGGTAAAGCCGCAGTGAGGGTTTAGCAAGAACAACCGTCTTCGAGTTGCATCGGCTGGCACAGCGATGCAGCGCGACACAGGAACGAGGGCAGAGCACACCCACCTACCCTCGCTTCCCTGACAAAAGCACGAGAATCTGCTGTCACGCGATGAGAATTGGCTCCGAGTCCAAAACCGCTAGAATGCCTTCATCACATGGCAATAGGTCAACGCAGGTTGCTGCGGGGACTTAAACGTGGTGCTTCCGCTCACTGCTGGGACTCGGGCAAGTCTGAGGAGGTGGCCTGCCGTCCGCAGCCCGCCTAGGCAGGATTGACAGACGCATTACTAAGGAGACAGTGATGAACCTCAAACACATTCGGGCCTATCTAGCGGTGTGCTGCCTAGTTGTGGTCTTGCAACCCCTTCGGGGACTCGCACAGCAGAATTCGGACGCAGTGAAAACATTACCCCAACCAGTGCTCACGGAACGGGATGGGCAACACGATTTTGACTTCGAGCAGGGTAGTTGGAAAATTCACCTCAAGCGCCTCCTGCATCCCTTAACGGGATCTACGACCTGGGTCGAATTCAACGGGACTTCGGTCACCCGAAAAGTTTGGGTTGGCCGCGCTGAACTTGAGGAGTTCGAGACCGATAGCCCTGCGGCAGGCCACATCGAAGGTCTGACCCTCCGTCTATACAATCCCCAATCCCACCAATGGAGCCTCTATTGGGCCAACGCCAAAGGTGGCCCCATCTTTCCACCCCAAATCGGCGAATTCAAAAATGGGCGCGGAGAGTTTTACGGCCAGGACACATTGAATGGCAAAGCTATCTTTATTCGATTTGTTTGGTCGAACACCAACACGAACATGCCCCACTTTGAGCAGTCCTTCTCCGAAGATGGAGGCAAAACCTGGGAAGTGAACTGGATTACTGACCAGACACGGGTAAACGACGAAGCTGACAAAGCGCCCGCACCGCAGAATTCAGAGGTAGCGAAAACAGGATCGCAACAAGCTGCCGGGGATGGGCAACACGATTTTGATTTCTACTTTGGCACTTGGAAACAACACCTAAAGCGCCTTATGAATCCCTTGACAGGCTCTACTACCTGGGCCGAATTTGACGGCAGTATTGTCACCCGAAAGATTTGGGACGGCCGCGCCAATCTAAATGAGTTCGAGGGCGAAGGTCCAACCGGTCACATCGAAGGTCTGACCCTTCGTCTATACAATCCCCAAACTCACCAGTGGAGCCTCTACTGGGCCAACCGCAAGGCTGGCGTCTTAAACCTTCCACCTACGGTCGGCGAATTCAAGAATGGGCGCGGCGAGTTTTTCTGCCAAGACACATTGAATGACAGAGTTATCCTTGTACGATATGTTTGGTCGGACATTACCCCAAATTCGGCCCACTTCGAGCAGTCATACTCGGATGATGGCGGCAAGACTTGGGAAGCAAATTGGATCTCGACAGTGGCGCGTGTGCAAGATGAGCCTGACAAAGCACATTGAGCTCCGCCGCATACGTGGCGCGAAGATCGCACGTCTGGGTCCATAATTAGTCGCCGCAATCGAACATTCTGAAAGTGTTCAGACAGCTCGCCTTAACTGGTCGCCTATTCTTGACACAAGGTCCGCAAACGGCCAGTCTTGAAACTCAACGTCCGCGAACGTCCAATCCGTTGCCATCTGTTTCGCTATAGTCGGGACCGCACTGAGTGGTTTGCACCCAGCGAATTCAAGAACGCAGACCAGCAGTTCAGTTTTTCGGCTTTCAGAAATGAACCCAGAATGGAGGCAACATGCAACCCAGGATCAGGATATTGACCTATTTCACCGCAATCGCTGTATTCGCCGCTCTGACGCTCCCAGTTCCAGTCACAGCACAAGCCGCGAAAAAAAACCCTCCTAAGTACTACGTATTCAATCTCGGCCAACCGCTCGGTGGAACTCCCGAGCCGGTTGCCATTAACAACCTGGGTTGGATATCAGGCGCGGCCAATCTGGCGACTAACACCAGCGAGCACGCCTTACTATGGGTCGGGACTTCCCTGGAACTCGGTACCCTCGGGGGACCAAACAGTGGGGTGGAATTTCCGAACCACAGCACCAAAGGTGAGATTGTCGGGATAGCAGAAACCGCCGATACGGCGGAGCCGCCGAAACCTGCCTTCTGTGTAGCGCCCGAGTACCGGCAGTTTGATTTCTGGGTTGGCGATTGGGACGCATTTGATGTGGAGAATCCGGCCGTCAAAGTTGCGCACAACCGCGTCGACCGCATTCTCGACGGCTGCGTATTGCTGGAGAATTATGAGGGCACGGACGGATTGCACGGCGAAAGCTTCAGCACCTACGACGCTGCTCGGGGAGTGTGGCACCAGAGTTGGGCAACCAATCGAGGCAAGCTGCTGATCATCGAGGGGAAATTTCAAAACGGTGAAATGATTCTGAGCGGCGTTGACGAATTCGCCTTAGGAAAAACCGTCATTCGCGGGACTTGGAAACCAGTGAGCGAAGGCGTGCGTGAGACTGCGGTAACCTCAGCCGATGATGGCAAGACCTGGGCGCCGTTATTTGACCTTGTGTTCCGTCCGCACACGGCTACCTCCGCGGCGGACGATCGAAACACAGTATCCAAGCTGGACACCGAGTACCAAGCTGCCGTAAAGAAAAACGACGCCGCGACAATGGATCGTATTTTGGCTGACGATTTCGTGCTCGTGACAGGCTCTGGCAAGACTTATAACAAAGCCGATTTACTCGAGGAGGTGCGTAGCGGGCGAGTAATTTACGAACATCAAGAAGACACCCTGCAGACGGTTCGCCTTTGGGGTGACACCGCTGTGGTGACCGCTAAACTCTGGGAAAAAGGTACAGACAGCGGCAAGCCCTTCGATTACACAGTTTGGTTCAGTGACACTTACGTGCGCACGCCAACAGGCTGGCGATATGTCTTTGGTCAATCTTCGTTGCCGCTACCGAAGCCTCCTGCATGAACAAACAATGCGCAGGGCCCAAGAGAATTATTACTTGTGGGATGGATTGATAAGGGAGTTTCCCAGAAGAGCCCGGACGATAGTGTTCGTGAGAGTGAAGTAATTCCGCGGGATGCCGGCCAGGCGTCAAAAGCGTTAAGTTGCACGGTCCATTCGTAGCATGAGTGGCGAACTCTCTTATGTAACGGGACGGGAGACAAGCTTATGCGATTGAGCAGCGGCGAAGAGCCGCAACTAAGCGCAAGCAAGGATAACGTCGGACTGCTCCAAAACAGTTCTTTTTGAGGCACCGCTGAAATACTTTTGGGCAAGCACATTTGCCAATGATTCTGCATGCATGGGAAACGAGGATTTTGGGCAAGGAGGGTTTTTGGGCAGGATTCACCGGTCCGGATAAGCGCGTTAAAACGATTGACTGGCAGATACATGGCATTTGGATACAAATCGGACAACATATCACTCACAGCCTTGACCCTCGTAGTCGGTGGGGTTATTGGAAAATTTTCGGGTCACTTACTCTCTTTGACAACGCGTCCGTTGAGTGGCTGAATAGGCCGTACATCGTGCGGATAGAGCTTCGCGAACGCGCTGATCTCATCCGGAGAGATTTCTACGGGAGTTTTCAATACAAACCAAGTTACGCCTTCGGTGCAAGGCGGCGCCGTTAGTGACCCCATGTACGTGTAATACCCGGTATCGTGTGGCAGCAGGCCGGCAGGATTAACAGCGAGTCCGGCAACCTCCTCCTGCCCCTCGGTCTTAGGCATGTGTTCCCAAATCTGTTGAATGGTGGCGTTCGCACTGCCCGCCTTCAGAAGGACTGCGACTCCGGCAACCTTCGCATCGCTGGATTGGTGCATCAAGTGCACCACCATATCGTACGGCTTACCCTGAATGTACTCTTCGCTGGGACGGTGAAAGTGGAATTGCGTTAGCTGGTAGCGCTTGCCTCCTACAATCAGAAAATTTCCATCTCCTGGGATGTCGTGGTAGTTCACTCGGATCGTGTGCCCGTTGTCAATTACATATTTGAGTGGGCTGCTTTTGTATTCGAATTGAATGGCGGGGAGCTCGGCTTTTTGCGTATCTCGAATGTCGATCGGAGACTGTTCCTTCCCGTTGCAGGCAGCGTAGTCTGGATCCAGGTCACTCCAATGTTCGTTCCCGGTTGCTCCTTCATAGCTCCATGGCGTTCTCCACGGTGATACATATTTATGTTCCTGCATAGCATCCTGCGCCTGCGGACCTCCAGACACTAAAATCACCGCGATAACAAGAAATACAAAGGTCATCCAACCCTTTCGCAAATGGCACCTCGCTTTACCCTCAACGGCTTATCAGTTTGGTTAAGGGGCTGTCATGTCGCATCGCGGTCAGTATGCCAGCTGTCGCATATTCCCAATTCGTCGCTCATCAAAGTATGAATGTTGATACTACTGATACGGACTTAGTGTGTTCGTGACCGCGAATCGCCAGCGGGCAATCTGCCGAACGAGTTGAAGCCGCGTCGTCACGCACCGGTTTTTCATCCACATTTTGATGTTAAACGAATTGTCGCGGCCGTCATCCTGTAATTTCCCAAGGTGGATTAGGACAGATTCTTACGCCAAGTTTCTAGCTCGAGTATTTGGAGGCAAAACGAGGTGCAATTTGCCAGCCGTTCAACGGAGGCGGTAGAAAGAAGTCACTAACCCTAAAATCCGCTTTTAACCACTTGGGAGGCGTCTATGTGGGTTCGTTTCATTGGATTGGTTCTCGCGGTTTCTTGCGCGGCACAAATTACATCACGAACAGCCGAACTGCAGTTTACCCTTATTTCCGACGTTCAATACTGTACCGGGGGAGGAAGTCCGTTGCTTATGGATGTTTTCATCCCGAATCACCGCGACGGGGCGCCGACACCGGCGGTCTTGTGGATTCACGGCGGGGGTTGGGAACGCGGCGATAAGAGCGGCAATTCCGGCGCGCAGTTCCTCGCTAACGAAGGGTTTGTGACTGCAAGCCTCTCCTACCGCCTGAGTGGCGATTCACCTTTTCCTGCCGCTATCGAGGACTGCAAGTGTGCCATACGCTTCCTGCGTGCGAGCGCACTTAAATACGGCATCGATCCCGACCGAATCGGCGTGGCTGGTTCGTCCGCGGGAGGACATCTTGCTGAACTGGTCGCAACCGCGGATCAGAGCGCAGGGCTGGAGGGTGATGGGGGTTGGCAAAATGTTTCCAGCAAAGTGCAGGCGGCAGCGGCGTACTACGGAGTATCGGATCTCACCACGCAATTCCCCCAGGACACAGTCCAAGTCATTGTGAAGTTTTTTCGAGGCACCGAGCAGGAAAAGCCGGAGTTATATCGGAAGGCCAGTCCGATTTTCTACGTGTCCAAAGACGATCCGCCATTGCTACTTGTCCACGGCGAAAACGACGATGGGGTCCCGTTTGACCAGTCCGTCCGCATGGCCGAGACCTACCGCCGGATCGGCGTGCCCGTCGAGTTTATCGTAGTGAAAAATGCAGGACACGATTTTCAACATATCGGCAATGCGCCTATTTCACCTTCGGTCGAGACTATCCATCACAGGACGGTTGACTTCTTCAAGCGTTATCTGGTTTCTGTTCCCTCTACGCGAGCCGAACGTTGAAATGAAACGCCATCCAACGGCGGGACACTATGCGGTATGCGACTTGCTCTACGTAGAC
Organism: uncultured Acidobacteriota bacterium; assembly: GCA_963714785.1. Classification (GTDB taxonomy): domain Bacteria; phylum Acidobacteriota; class Terriglobia; order Acidiferrales; family UBA7541; genus Palsa-295. Next base: position 866,288 of record CAVQQE010000003.1, on the reverse strand, counting down.
GATTCGTCTATCATCAAAGTATGAAAGTCGAAGATCAAGTGGACGACGCGGCCTCGGCGATTGCCGCAGCCATCGGTGAACCCACACGTGCCCGCATGCTGTACTGCCTGGTTGACGGAATTGCACGAACGAGCACCGAGCTTGCCGTGGTTGCTGACATAACTCCGTCCACCGCAAGCGTTCACCTTCAACGTCTGAAGACGCAAGGATTAGTGAAAGTGCAAGCTCAGGGGAAGCATCGCTACTACAGTTTGGGAGACGCAAACGTGGCCGCTGTGCTTGAAGCCTTGAGCGTCCTCGCGGGCGGCTCTCGCAATGCATTCATATCTCCTACGCCAAACCGATTGCGCGCCGCACGGACTTGCTACAACCACATTGCAGGTATCTTGGGTGTGTCTTTGCATGACCGGTTCAAGGTCCTGGGCTGGCTGTCGGGGGGTTCAGGTTCAGATAAGGCTTACGAACTAACACAAGTTGGCACGAAGGCGCTCGAAAGTCTTGGCGTTGACGTTGCGGCGACGCGGACGCTACGCCGTCGTTTCGCCTATGCCTGCGTGGACTGGAGTGAGCGGCGCCCGCATGTTGGTGGCGCGATCGGTGCAGCACTGCTGAACGTTGCCCTCAAACGCAAATGGGTAGTCCGTGATCTCGATAGTCGTGCTTTGACCATTACCGGAATCGGCCGACGTGAAATGGCGGCTCGGTTCGGCCTTCACTATTAGGGCTTTTTCGTTCGCACTAAGATACTGCCCCTGAAGCTTAATCCAAGCGGCATTGTCTTCAACTTTAGTTTCCAATTTCAGTGAACATAGCCTATCGATAGGTCTACAATAAGGCATGCAGGCTCTATTTTTTACGGGCTTCGACTGTCCTCGAATACCCAGCAACGAGCGCAACTAAATCAACTCAGCCGAGTTCGAGAAGTCCTCCAACGTATCCGGAGCAGGAGGCCCAGATTTTCTGACTGAATCAGACTTGATCCAGCTGTTGTAGTTGTTCCACATTTGTTCAATATGACGCGGGATGTAACGCTCTTGAATGATCATCCAACGCTCCATGGTGATTGAACCCTCGCGAGGGTGAATCACGATGTTGTCCCAAAGACGATCAGGAAGAGCGACCAACAATTTGTAGGTCGATTTTCTGAGGTTGGAGATGATCTTAAACGCTTCACGGGTGTTCTGATTGAAACATAGAAAAGACCATGCGGCATGCTGGCCCCCAAAATCAATGGCCGAAGTGCCAGGCTCAGCGATGCACCGTCTGCAGTTCAGATATGTAATAGCTTCTGCTTCAGCAAGGTGAATGACGTGATCGTGAATACTCCAACGATCGGCACGCGGTTGGTAGCACCACATTTTTTTCGGGAATTGACATAAGGCTCCTCTCAATAAAGACGGGCCTAATCCGAATCGTTCCAATTCACGCCGAGTTTCTTCCTTCATGCTGTATGACTCCTTATTTTCCGAATAGATATATAAAGCGAATGTCTTTCTGTCGAACTTTATAATCATTTTCACTCACACAAATATTCTCTAGTTCGCAAACGATCATTCCGATAATCTTAATAACTCCGAAGCGGCGCCTCTGTCTCGTTACCCACATTGCTGGACTCATATTTTAAGAGCATGATAGTTATTTCTTTATAACAATTCGTTAGGCATCAAAGTATGGATGAGGAATAAAATAGTGCTGCCTACGGCAGGCTCAAGAATTTCAGATACTACGTACACTTTGGTATTCCTCCTGACCCTCTCAAGCCACTTTTGAGTTAATTATGTTCAGGATCTTACAAGAAGAATAGCGCCTGCCGTTTCCGTCCCGAATTGTGGATACGCTAATCTGAGGTACTTACTACAAATCATTAGGTTTTGTGCGTCGATCCCGCCTAATTCCCGTCCTCTGAACTGTTTCTGCAACGTAAGGATATGGCTGTTCCCATGCAATACAGGTCCCGTCGGGGAAACCAACCAGATTATGTGATCGTGAAATTCAGCGAAACATCGCGGGTATTTACTCTGCGAAATGGAGAACGAGATGAAACTGAAACAGATTCTCAAAGTCGTGACATTGTTCGCGGTACTCGTGCTTCTGCTGCCAGGCCTAATCAGGGCGCAGAGTGTGGTCACGGGTGCCATCAATGGCACAGTAACAGATCCATCAGGCGCGGTAATCGTAGGCGCTACGGTCACCTTGACGAGCACGGACACCGGAGCGACGCTGACGGCTGAAACAAACGCCAGTGGAGGCTATTCTTTCGGGCTGGTAAAGCCGGGCCGATATACGCTGGTTGTATCGCAAACGGGATTTAAGCAATCTACGCAGGCTGTACAGGTGGCGCTTGGCGAAACAGCCGTGGCAAACATGAAACTGGAACTGGGTAGCGGTTCGATCACCGTCGAGGTGACGGGACAGGGAGCCATGCTTCAGACTGAGAACGCAAATATTTCGACCAGCATCGAAACCGCTGAAATCGAAAATCTTCCCAATCCTGGCGGCGACTTGAGCAACATCGCTCAGACGGCGCCGGGCGTAACTATGAATACCGCCGGCGGCGGATACTCGAACTTCAGCGCATTTGGTTTGCCTGGAACCGCCAATCTCTTCACCATCAACGGAAACGACTTCAACGACCCTTTCCTGAACTTGAACAACTCGGGTGCCAGCAACCTGCTGTTGGGTTCCAACGAAATTCAGGAAGTTTCGGTAATTAGCAACGCCTACACCGGCCAGTACGGACGGCAAGCAGGCGCGCAGATTGATTACGCCACGAAGTCAGGTGGCAATGCGTATCACGGCGACGCGGTCTATTACTACAATGCGGGCGGTATGAACGGAACCGACTATTTTGACGGCTACCAACATGAGCAGAACAACCAATGGGCGGCCGGATTTGGAGGGCCGATTATAAAAGATAAGGTCTTCTTTTTCGCCAATACCGAAGGGCTCAAATATTCTTTAGCAACGGGGGGGGACGTTGGATATCCCACCACCGCTTTTCAAACTTACGTTCTAAACAACATTGAGACCCTGCCGACGGCGACGACAGCCACGCCTTTTTACGAGAACATGTTCAACTTGTATAACGGTTCGTCGCACTTCGCCACTGCTAACGCTACTCCGGTAGCAAACAGCTGCGGATCCCTAAATGGATTCGGCATCACGCAGGGGGGTGTCGCGAACTCTTGCGAAGGAACCGTTTTCCAAACCAGCCCGAACGGAAATAAGGAATGGCTACTCTCCGGGCGCGCGGATTGGGACATCGACGAGAATAACAAGATCTTTGCACGCACTAGGTTCGACCGTGGTACACAACCTACATTTACAGACCCGGTCAACGCCGTTTTTGACGCCCATAGCGTGCAGCCGCAGGATGATGGCCAGCTGAACTATACGCACGTGTTCAGCCCGAATGTGGTTAACAACATTGTCGGATCTGTTTTGTGGTATTCAGCAATTTTCCAAAGTACGAATATAGGTGCGGCGACTGCGGCTTTTCCGGGACTCTTTTCCCTTAACGACATCAGTGGCATAGCATGCCTTGGTGAAGGTTGCGGGTCCCTTCCGTCGTTCTCAATTTTTCCACAGGGTCGCAACGTCACCCAGTGGGGGGTGATTGACGACTTGTCGGTTACTCGCGGAAATCATAGCTTTAAGATGGGCATCAACTTCCGCCGCGACGATGTGAGCGACTATACGGCGAGCGAGGGCCTGTTTCCGGCCGTCGGCATTAGCGCTTTTGACTTCGCCAATGATGTGCTCAACCCCAATGGGAATGTGGGGGATAACTTAGCTCAGGCTTTCGCAGTTAGCGGCCGTCAGCCCATCGCGTTTTACAGCGTCGGTTTGTATTTCCAAGATGAGTATCGCGTCACTTCAAGACTGAAGCTCACGCTAGCTCTCCGCGCAGACCGAAACTCCGGCGGCGTTTGCCAGTCGGACTGCGGCTCTGCCCCTATTATTCCGTTCGCCGATCAGAGCCACAACGCAGCTTTGCCGTTCGACACGATCACCAACCCGGGCTCACACAGCATTCTGCCAGGCGTGGAAAAGGTTGTGTTTCAGCCGCGTATTGGACTTGCTTGGACGCCGTGGGGAGACAAGACGGTTATTCGAGCCGGCATAGGCCAGTTCTCCGATCTGTATCCCGGGGTGATCTTAGATCGATTTACTACCAACTTCCCGCAGGTGACGACGTTTAACTATAACGCTGCAGGCAGCAATTTTGCATTCACCGATCCGGGCTCTGCTGCCAATGGAGTCGTCGGTTGCAATACAGCGTTCCAATCCGCTTATCACTCCGGTGGAAACCTGGCGGATTTCAACATGACTCCGGGCTGCGCGGGCCAAGTCCCCGGATTGGCGGATGTCGGCAAGCTGCTAAACCCAAAGTACACGGAATGGAACGTCGAAATTCAGCGTACGATCGGGGCCAGGACGGTGGTATCCGCAAACTACGTGGGCAATCGCGGATATGATGGGTTGCTCACCGATCCTTATACGAATGCATACAATCCCTCGGGTTTCGCCGGCCTCCCAACGAGTCCCGTCGATATGCGTGTGGCGAACGTCTCCACCCTCACAAACGAAGGGTACTCCAATTACAACGGGATCACGCTGTCGGTGCAAGAGAACATGTGGCACGGGTTCATGGGACGGTTCAATTACACCTATAGCCATGATCTAGACCTGGTGTCAAACGGCGGAGTCCTGCCATACCAAATCACCGGCTCACAAACTAGCATTGAGAGCCAAATCAATCCAACTTGTCTGCGATGCAGCAATTATTCAAACGCAGACTACGACTTGCGTCACAACCTCACCGCGAATTACCTGTATCAAATGCCGTTCCACAGTGAAAATCGCTTGGTGGACACTGCGCTTGGCGGCTGGACCATGTCCGGGACTTTGTACTTCCACACCGGGTTCCCGTTCAGCCTGGTAGATTCCGGTGATTTCAACGATCAGTTGGCAGGGACCAACGGTATCAATGGCACGTTGTTGGCACAGCCAATTACGTCCGTAGCCAACTCCTGCACCCAACCGGGAGCGACCTTCAATTCGGCGGGTGCGCAGACTTCAGCAGGTGTGCAATGCTACTCGCTGGCTCAATTCGCCGGCCAGCCGAATCCAGCCCTAACAGGTCCGTGCAATCCCTGCCTGAATCCGGCGCCGACCGGGTACGGGAAGGCAGTTCGGAATACGCACCGTGGTCCGGACTATTTCAACACCGACTTCAGCCTTCGGAAGAACTTCCGTGTAACAGAGCGTTTGGGGCTTCAGCTCGGAGCCAATGCATACAATGTGCTGAATCACCCGAACTTCCAAAACCCGGTGAACGCCACGGCCAACGGAGCGCTGTTCGGTGAGATCGTGCAGACGACCAGCCCACCGACCACGCCGTACGGTGCGTTCGCGGGATCCTTGGCCAGTGCTCGCATTCTGCAAGTAATGGCCAAGTTCACGTTCTAACCTACGCTCTGACTTATTAGACAGGGACGGTCTCTCAGAGCCGTCCCTGTCGATCACGCGGGTGTGGAACTTGTAGCTCACTCCGTCCACTCATTCCAACATCGAAGCTTTTCTTGAGAATGCCCGCCTTGAAAAGGCGCACAGCATCGGCGTCGTGATCACTTCGGAAGAAACACTCGCGAGTTACGACGTAAACGTCTTCCCAGCAGTGGCAAGTCGTGGACAAGATAGAGAGACTGCGTTATATCGGACGCGACGCAAATTTCGAAGATGCCGATTCGGTGGGCCAGTTGATCCGCAAATTAATCGAAGAATAAGTCCAACCACAACCGAGTAGCTTGAGTTGTCGGTCGTGCGAGTAAAAAACTCGTAACTCCTTCCATGAGAAGGCCGGTGAGTGTCAAGCGTTTTTTCTCTTTTGATCGCCAACTCTCTCGACTCCTAGCATCCCCGGTTTTGTGGAGAGCTCTTCACTCTAGGCCACCGCACGCATCTCTTGGTGGCTATTGTGCAGTGGTTCGTAGACCTCTCCTGTCACCCACAACCGATGCAGCAGTACCGCTAGCTTTCTCGCCACCGCAACCACCGCGCGCTTCTTTGCACTTTTCCCTCCGCGCGCCGCAAGTTTTAGCCCCCAACGCCGTAGATCACTGTCTGCTCCAAAGGGTCCCAGGATGTAGTGCGCCCCCTGCACCAGCATGGTCCTCAAATACCGGTCTCCTTCTTTACTCCTCAGAAACTCCGGGGGTTTAGGCTGCGGGAGCTTCAACAACGCGAAATCCCAGCTTGGCGGCTTTCCACTTGAGCTGGGTGATCTGTAGCTTGCGGTGTTGGGCGTCGTAGAATTGTGCTCCCTGGTCCACGTACTTCATCCCGTAACGCAGCATGCGGTAGACCAAGCGCGCCAGCTTGGCGGCCATGGCCTTGATCGCAATGGGAGAGCCCAGCTTGGTTCGCAGTCGACGAAACTGCGCTCCCAGATAGGTATTGCTTAGCCGTAAGCTGGTGGCCGCCATCTTCAAAGCGATACTGGCCCGATTGTTCGTCGGCAGCCGACCTTTGCCAATGATCTTGTTGCCGCTGATGCGATTGTCCGGACACAACCGTAGCCAGGAAACGAAATGGCCCTCGTCCGCCCATTTGCTCATATCCCATCCCGCTTCGCTGAGGATGGTCGTCGCGGTCATCACATCGATGCCGTCAATCTTGGTCAGGTCCGTACCGCTCATGCGAAACAACTCTGCGCGCAAGTCGAACTGCGGTGCACTCCCTTTCTTCTTCTTGAGCCTCCCTTTGCGCTTCTCTTCTGGCAGAGGGGTACCTTTGCTCCGGTCTTCTCGTTGCTGGAGATACTGATCGAGCTGCCGATCGCATGCGGCCATCTGCTCTTGGGCAAAACTCGTAACCCTGCTGGTCCTGCTTCAGCACGAACAGCAGGTCTTCTTGCCAGTTGCCCTCCAGATACCGCGCGATCTGTTCCTCGCTCGCCCGCACCCGAGGATCCCGAAGCTCAGCCAGCTTATGAGGATCGCGTTGGCCCGCCAGAATGGCCTTGATGATGGCCTGTCCGGTCACTCCGCTGATATCGCTCAATACGTTCGCCAACTGGATATTCATCTGTGTGAGCACCTTCTGCATCCGTTGGATGTGCGAGGCTGCGGCCTGTACCAGATCGTTGCGCTGCCGCCAGTATGTCCGCATGGTGCGGATCTCCTGCGACGGCCGGAACGAATTGCGCAATAGCCCGTAGGTGTGTAGCTTCATCAGCCACTGACTTTCCTGCACGTCGCTTTTGCGTCCCGGCAGATTCTTCGTGTCCCGAGCATTCACCAGGTACACTTCCAGACCAACTTGTTCGAGAATGTCGTATACGGCGATCCAATAGACGCCAGTGGATTGCATCGCCACGGTCCGAATCCCGCATTGCTTCAGCCAATGGGCCATCGCTTTCAATTCAACGGTAGTGCACCCGAATCGTCGTACCGGTTGGCTATCGTGCGTCGGCGGTACAGCTACGTAGTGGAATTCGTTGCCGATATCGATGCCAGCGGCATCGGGATGCACAACCTCTAAGCTGAGGTCTTGGCTCTGGATCTTCCGCATCATCTCCCGACGTTGCTTGCGGTTCATCTCATTCCAATGTCCGCGCGTCGAATGGTCAGTAGCTTTCTGGGCTTTCTCCGGTGGTCTGGATTTCATGCTAACCTCTCCACGTTGAATTCAACGTGGCCCGGCCCGGTCGGCGAAACCTACGCAATCTCCTCATCGGGGTCGGGCCGCTATCCTTTTCAGGACAACGCCCGCCACCATCCACACAATCGCCAAGACCGGAGCCATGCTGATATTCGGGCAGGAACGCTCCAAGGAAAAAACGGCCTTAGCTGTCGAGCCATGTTGTGTCCCGGATTGTAGCTCCGCCACGCCATGGTCATCGAGCTCTCTGACGGAGTTTCAGACTCATACAACCACCCCGCAGGGGTGGCCGCTGCTGATATGCATCTGCGGCTGGCTCTCACCGGAATTCCTGCGCCCAGGGCGCAACCCCAGAAAACAGCCGACGTCGCGACTCTTCGGGAACCGATGCGGATCTTCCAAGGTCAGCACATAGGTCAGCGCGATCTGCGTTCCTACCCCCTTCACCTGTTTGAGCAGTTCGACGTGCGGGTAGCTCTCCTGGGCGATTTTCTCCATCCGTACTTCGTATTCCTGGATGCGCTCGTTCAACGATTCGACTTCTTGGAGCAGCGGCTCCAGCACCTCGCGCAACTCCGCTTTCAATCCCGCGGCCAGCTCCCGGTTCACCTGCTGCGTGCCACACTTGGGCAGCCGCTGCCCATAGGACTTCACTAACCCTCGCGCCGCGTTCACCAGGGCGGTTCGTGCACGCACCAATTCCGCCCGGGCCCGAATCACCGTCAGGTGGATTTGCGCTTGCGCGCTGCGATGCCGCACCGGCCCCCACAGCTCGGGATCGATGCGGGCCAGCCGTGCCAGTGTCCGCGCATCGTGTCGATCATCTTTGCGCTTGCTCTTGCTGATCAATTGCACCTTTTGCGCGTGCGCCACGAGCACCTGGTGTCCCAGCTCCTTCAACAGCCGGCTTACCCACGGAGAATGTGTTCCGGTCTCCAGGGCAATAAGACCCCGCGGTATCTTCTCAAATATCTGTTTCATCGCTTCCGGTGTCGTCGCCACTTTCTGTTCCAGAATGATTTCGCCCGCTTCATCCAAAACGCAGTAGCACGACCAACGATCTCCCAGGTCCACACCAATCGTGAGCTTGTGTCCTTTGAAAATCATGTTTCCCTTTACCCCAACAGTGCTAGTCTTTTTCATAGCCGGTCTCCTTTTCTCGTGCGCTTCGAGCGCGTCGATCATTGGGAGCGTATCGCATCCCGCTGGAGACCGGCCTTCTCATCCCATCTGATAAGTCCTAGTGCTGTATCGGAAGCGCGAAGCGGCAAGAGGGATACACGAGCATGGCGCGGTTGCGCGCTTTCGATAGTGCAGTGCAGAGCATTCTCGGGCCACCAGCCGCTTCACTAGGCGTTCGGCATCGGGGAAATCTCTCTTGCGTCCCTGTCGTCCGCGATTTGATTGTGCCTGCGCCAAGTGCAACGTTCCGGACCTCCGTCTTTGCGCCTTCTCGCTTCTCGCGCAGCGGCTTCCGGTACCGTTCCAGCGCTTCCCACACTGGTTTCCAATATTGGGCCGTCGATTCCACGACGACTTCTTCGGCCTCTTGCTCGACTAGCCATGCCGCCAGCAATCGCAGTTGTTCGGGGTTGCTACCAAACATCCTCCGCTCAAACTGGTGCTCACCGTCGACTTCAACGTCAGACACAACCACGGCCAGCATCTTTTTGTGGACATCCACTCCCGCTATTCTGTAGGACATCACTTCCTCCTGGCCAGGAGCGGAGAGCGTGCTGCGGTTACTTTAACCGGGGTCGCGGGCTGTCGCCGCTCCCTCAGGGGAAGACAACGACGCCCAATTATTCGCTCGGACACGCACGCTCCGGATCAGACTGAAACGCAGCCTCGACTTCTCCAATGTAGGTTCGATCTCGCCTCTCCGGGCCTTCGCAATCTTACCTCGGAGTGATTTTCAAAACCTTTCGCGGGCCGGAGGCCCTAAAGGACTGAATCGAATACACCCAACTTGCACCGAGCGACCATCGCTCAACCAAGAGTGCGGATGGAAGGGTGGCGACAGAGGCGGCTTGGCTCAAGGGAACACAATCTGGAAAGAAGGAATGAAGAAGAAAGAAAGAAAAAAGAAAGGAAAAATGAAAGAAAGGGTTTGACACTCACCGGCCTTCTCATGGAAGGACTTAGCTCGCAGGCAGTCTCCGTTCGTTGACTTGCCTTCTGCCTCAACCTAATATGAGCGCCAAATGCCCGATTTGCAGCCGTTAATCGGTCGCACAATCTCCCACTACCGCATCCTTGAAAAGCTCGGCGGCGGTGGTATGGGTGTCGTCTATAAAGCAGAGGACACTAAGCTTCACCGTTTCGTTGCCTTGAAGTTCCTCCCCGACGGGTTCGCGCCAGACTCACAGGCTCTGACCCGATTCGATCGTGAAGCGCAGGCTGCTTCCGCCCTGAATCATCCCAACATTTGCACTATCTACGAAATCGGTGAGCACGACGGCCAGCCCTTCATTGCGATGGAGTGTCTCGACGGACACACGTTGAAAGAACGAATTTCTGGCGAGCCGTTACCGCTAGAGACAGTGCTCGAATTGGGGATTGAGATTTCCGACGCGCTGGACGCAGCTCACTCCAAAGGAATCGTCCACCGCGACATCAAGCCCGCGAATGTATTTGTGACCGAGCGAGGACACGCCAAGGTGTTGGATTTTGGTCTGGCGAAGCTGATACCCGCGCACGGTGCCGTAAATGTTTCGGCCATGCCCACTGCCAGCGAGCTAGAACAGCTCACTCGACTGGGAACCGCGGTTGGCACCATCACGTACATGTCACCCGAACAAGTGCGGGGTGAGGAGCTCGATGCACGCACGGATTTGTTTTCGTTCGGTGTGGTCCTCTACGAGATGGTTACAGGGGTTCTACCTTTCCGTGGCGAGACTCTTGGTGTGATCGCGGAAGCGATTCTGAACCAGAAGCCGGTTGCGTCAGTGCGACTGAATCCCGACCTTCCCCCAAAGTTAGAGGAAATCGTCAATAAGGCGCTGGAGAAAGACCGGAAGCTGCGGTACCAGAGCGCCGCTGAAATCCGTACGGATTTGCACCGGCTGAAGCGTGATTCAGATTCAGGACGTGCAGTCACTGCGACAGTGGATGTCGAATCAAAACCCGTTACGAAATCTACTCGATGGCGGTTGGCCGCTGGCGCAACAATTGTGGTCGTCGCGCTGGCTGTGGGCAGCTGGCTGTTTTTCTCCGGCAAAGCCCACGCGCTAACGGACAAAGACACTATCGTCCTCGCGGATTTCACGAACACGACGGGCGACCCGGTATTTGACGGGACGCTGCGCCAGGGGCTCGCCATCCAGCTTGAGCAATCGCCCTTTCTGAAAATCATGGATGACGAGCAGGTGCAACAGGACCTGCGATTGATGAACCTGCCTGCCGGCGGGCGCATCACAAACCAGATCGCGCATGACATCTGCATGCGAGAAGGAGTTGCGGCTACGGTAGACGGTTCCATCGAGAGCCTGGGCAAGGACTACGTCATTACGCTCCAGGCAATCACGTGTCAGGGTGGCGCGACGCTGGCTCGGGAACAGATTCAAGCGGGCGACAAAGAGCACGTGTTGAACGCGTTGGGAACCGCCGCCACAACCATGCGGGCCAAGCTGGGGGAGTCGCTCAACTCGATCCAGAAGTTGAATCGTCCGCTCGAACAAGCTACTACTCCGTCGCTGGAAGCTCTCCAGAACTACACCGCGGGTTATTCCGAGATGGGCCAGGGCCAATTTCTGGACGCTGTCCCGTTGTTTGAGCGCGCCATTGCACTCGATCCAAATTTCGCGATGGCTTACTTCATGCTCGGCATTGCGTTCAACAATGCCGGGGACGTAGAGCGCAGCCGGGAATACACACAAAAAGCTTTCGGCTTGATCGACCGAGTTTCCGAGTTTGAGCGGGACATCATTGCGGCTAGCTACTATTCGAATGAGGGCCAGTCTGACAAAGCGATTGACGCACATCGATTGGGTATACAGAACTATCCCCGCTTTTGGGGATTCCATAACGACTTGAGTGTCGAGTACATAGACCTAGGGCAGTTCGAAGAGGGGCTCAAGGAAGGCCAGGAAGCGACTCGGCTAGAGGCGAACGTTGAACCTCCGTATCGGCGCCTACTGGACGGCTACCTATGCCTGGATCGGCTCACCGAAGCGAAGCAAGTAGCGGAGAAGCTGCGGGCGCAGGGACTCGGCGGAGCGAGGATCCACCAGCGCTTCCTCGAGATCGCTTACGTCGACGGCGATGATGCGGCCGCCGCGCGAGAGATTCAATGGTTCGCAGGCAAGCAGGCGGAGTACCTCAGCTTTGGCTTGCAGGCGGCCAATCAGAATGCTCTTGGCCAGCGTCGCGAGTCGAGCAAACTCTTCCAGCGGGCCGCGGAGACAGCGCTGCGCCATGGGCTCCGGAACGCCGCTGCCGAATTTGAAGAGGCCGATGCGCGTGCCGACGCGCTGTCGGGTAATTGCCAGACCGTGCGGCGACTGGGGCGTTCTGCGCTGGCACTGGCCTTGTGCGGCGATGCGGCCCAAGCGGAGAAGCTCGCCGCGGAGACTTCGAAGTTGTTTCCAAACGGAACCCTCTGTAATGCGGTGCAGCTGCCCGCGATTCGCGCTGCGATCGCGCTCAAGCACGATCAGCCCGCAAAAGCCGTGGAATTGCTGGCATCCGCCTCGCCGTACGAGCGTGCTCACCCCGAGGCGGTGTACCTGCGGGGCTTGGCTTACTTGGATCTGCGTGAGGGCGCCAAGGCAGCGGCTGAGTTCGAAAAGATCCTGGATCACAAGGGCGCCAATTGGGGCAGTTCTTGGCAACACCCCTATTGGGGACAGTTCTATTCGCTTTCCTACCTGGGCTTGGCGCGCGCCTCCGTGCTCGCAAGCGACACGGCGAAAGCCAGGAAAGCCTTCCAAGACTTTTTGGCTCTGTGGAAGGACGCCGACAGCGACGTCCCGATCCTCAAGCAAGCCAAGGCCGAGTACGCGAAATTGCAGTAATTCCTTGCTAAGTTCTCCTTCCGCCTAAGTCAGTGCCTGGTCAGTCGCATTATCGTACAAGCGGTTTTGTCCCGATTTCACTTCTGTGGAGTCGAGGTGTGACGCGGTGGTTTAGGTTCAGCCTATCCGTTGCCGACTCTTTCGTTTGTCGGAGCCTCGCTAAAAAGCCTCTCAAACACCCTAGAAGCGTAGTCTTCTTCGGTGGAACAGAGGGCTTCACGGGTGAGGAGAAAACGGCTGGCGTGATCGGTGACGGTCAGCGGATAGCAGTATGGATGATTCCCTAGCAAGAACTCGCCCTTGTAATCTGTGCACCCCAGCTCATCGGGAGTGTGGCCCAAAGACAGAGGGGTTCCCTGAGCACGCCGACGCAAGCGACCACGGCGCTCGACCAAGCCGTGACGATCCAACGCCGCATGGATGGTGCTCTGGGCGGGAATCTTGATGCCCGAGAATCTCCGGATCAGGCGCTCTCGGATTTTACGAGCGCCCCAGCTGGAGTGTTCACGCTTCACATTCAGGATGTAATTCTCCGCCTGAAAGGGAAGTTGGTGGGCGTACCGATAGGGACGGCGGCTTCTGTCGGTCAGCCCCTGAACTACCGAACACTCCTTCCAGGGCATCACTCCCCCCAAAGGGGAAAAAGTGTAACCTATGTGTCCGGTACGAACTGTTACCTATGTGTCGGGTCGCTCATTCGAGAAGTTACTATCTGCGAGCATTTCTAATTTCATGGAGTGAATATGCAGGCATCGAAGAATCTTTGCCTCACGATACTGTTAGTTTGCGTTCTGGCCGGCGCGGCTGTTGGACAAACCGGGCAAACAGCCGCTCAGGCTCCTTCGCACGCCGGAGTCTCTGATGCGACTGTAAAGACGGTGGATCAAGCCATCGATCGCATTATCGCCCGCGAACGCGACGAAGTAACCACCATAGAACGCTTCCGGCCAATCGTAGAGACCTACATTCAGGATATGAAGCCTGACCCAGGCCTGGGAAATGTTCCCTCTGGTGATCATTTTTTGCTCGGCCAGGCGGATTTGTCGAACGGCGCCGTGGAACATTCTTTGTTAGCTTCCAAAAAGGGAGTGCTCGATTCCCTCAATCCAATTGCGCACGTCGGCGGTTCTTCCAACTCGCCACACTCGCCTGAAGTTTTCCTGCGAATGATCTTCATCGACACCAAGGGATTTGATCGCCAGACCTATCAGTTCGAATACGTTCGGCGCGAATTCGTCGGCGAGGTCCGTTGCGTTGTCTTCGACGTTATTCCTCTGCCCGGAACCGGGAAAGGGCGATTCACGGGACGCATCTGGGCGGAAGATCAGAACTTTACCATCGTCCGTTTTAACGGCATGGATACTCCCATTGCCGAAAAAAGCGGTTTCAATCTTCATTTCGATAGCTGGCGTTTGAACGTTCAGCCGAATCTCTGGGTGCCCGCTTATATTTTCAGTCAAGATTCAGGCCACGATCATTCCGTCGGCAGTGTGATCCGCTTCAAAGCCCAAACGCGCTTATGGGGTTACAACCTGAAAAATTCTGGAGGCCACGAAGAATTCACCGCCATCACCGTTACGCCCGCGCCCGGTTCTTCCACTCAGCTCTTGGATTCGGAATCGCAGGCGAAACAAGGTTCTACCATCGATGCAGAACGTGAATGGCAGCGTCAAGCGGAAAACAACGTCATGAACAGTCTGGAGCGGGCCGGCTTGCTCGCTCCGCGTGGTCCCGCCGACAAAACACTTGAGACCGTCGTCAACAATCTGGAAGTAACAAATAATCTCGACATCCAGCCGGACGTTCAGTGCCGCGTGCTTCTCACCGGCACCTTGGAAATGTTCACCGTAGGCCATACGATTGTGTTGAGTCGTGCTCTGATCGACGTGTTGCCTGACGAAGCCAGCTTGGCTACTATGTTGGCCCAGGAACTAGCCGACATTCTTCTCGCCAAGCCTTCTGCCGATCAGTGGGGTTTCAACGACACAACCAAAGTCGACGCGGTCGACGTTTTGTCTCGCTTCGCGTTCAAAGATAGTCCGGCACAAATTCAGCAGGCGAACCAGAAAGCGCTGGCGCTGCTGAAGAACTCACCCTACAAGGACAAGCTCGCCAGCGCCGGCCTTTTCCTGAAACAGTTGGACGTGGATTCTAAGGCACTTCCCGCTTTGATCAACCCCCATCTCGGCAACCGCGTTTTTCTGGCCAGTCAATTGATGACCTTGGCTCCAAATCTGGATTCCGCGAAGCTTGAACAGATTTCAGCCCTTCCCATCGGCGCGCGCGTTAAGGTGGATCCCTGGACCGACCAGGTTGAACTGATTAACGCCAAACCTGTGCACATTACGTCGACGCGCGAAAAAATGCCGTTTGAGATTACTCCATTTGCACCTTATCTGACTCGCTTTAGTAGTACGGGAACCAGTGCACCATAAAAATAGACGAATATAAGGCGACACGAGGAACTATCAGCAGCATGGGCGCGAAAGCCGCGCTCGGCAGTCACAAGATCGCCGTGAAAGGTACGGCAGGGACTATGTTCCATACGACCATCGTCACTCTCGTCGTCGTCGAATAAGCGGCTCAGGTTTTCGCTGCTGGCTGTGCTCGGCGCTCTCTAAGAAAAGCTCGGACGCAAATTCCGGGCTTTTTTATTCGGCGGCTCGGTAGGCCTTTGCATCGTTGGCGCGCTGAAATGAAGGGCCGCCTTCTTGATAGAATCCAGTGGTGCCCGTCTCCTCTCAAATTCGTTTAGGCACTTCGGCGTTCACCGCGGCAGGCTGGCCTGGAACGTTCTATCCCGCGGGAATGAAGAGCACGGACTACCTCTCTTACTACTCCGCGAAATTTGATACGGTGGAAGTAGATTCCACGTTCTACGGGGTTCCTACAGCGCAAGCTGTGACGAATTGGCAGCGGAAGACCCCGGCGGGATTTATTTTCTCCGTAAAAATCCCGCAAATCATTACGCACGAAAAGATCCTGTTGGATTGTGACGCCGAATTCGAAGAGTTTGTCAGCACCATGGAAATTCTCGGCGAAAAGCTCGGGCCCATGGTCTTTCAATTCCCTTTCTTCAATGACGACATTTTTTCGAGCGATGTGCAGTTCATTTCCCGCCTCAAGGTGTTCCTGCGGAAATTGCCGCGCAGCAAACACAAGTTCGCCGTCGAGATTCGCAACAAACATTGGCTCACACCGCGATTTGCCGAGCTTCTTCGCGAATACAACGTCGGCCTCGTGCTTCAGGATCAATCCTGGATGCCCCGCCCCGAGGAACTATTCGAGAAGTTTGACCCGGTCACCTCGGATTTCACTTACATTCGCTGGCTCGGGGATCGCAAAGGCATCGAAAAAACCACAAAAGTATGGAATAAGACGATCGTAGATCGTACAACAGAGCTGCGCAGTTGGGTTGATGTTTGCCACCGGATTCAAAGCCGCGGCGTGACCATTTACGCGTATGCGAACAATCATTACTCAGGATTTGGTCCGGCTACCGTGGAACAATTCCGAAAACTTTGCGTCGAAAAAGCAATCGAGACGCCGCTAAACGTGCAGTTGCCGCTAGAAATCGACCGGACCCTCTTCGACCTTCCCGACAACACCTGTTAAGATAGAAATGCCAGCGAGTTCTTATGACTGAATCCATTGATCGATGTGGAAAATGCGGAGTGGACATCGACCCCACCCGGCGTGTTGATTTCACTTTGAAAGACGGCACACGCGTCTGTGAGTCCTGTTTTGTGAAGGGAACTAGGCGGTCCAAAGAAGAATGATCTACTTTGGCTTCCGCGAGAGTTCGGGGACTGGGTAGGCGGAATCGCGCTCTAGAGGTTCTTCCAGGCAACTTTAGCGGCACCCCACAGCGGACAATCTTCATTCAGAATCACGTGAATCGGAATCTGCGCCAGAAAATCTCCCAACTTTTCTTTGTGCTTCACCGCCGCAACGAAGTTTCCGTTTTTCAGCTTTGGCAGAACCTTTACCGCAATTCCTCCAGCGACGTATATCCCTCCGCGCGCCACATTGCGCAACGCTAGATTCCCCGCTTCCGAACCGTAAATTTCAACCCACAAATCCAGCGTTGCCACGCACACGGGGCACGTGCCCGCCAATCCGAGCCGCGTAATTTCGGGCGCTGGGTCGGCACCGTTACCGTCAAACGAAGCGTGCCGCACTTTCGGATCTAAAAATTCATGTACGCGCAGGAATCCGGCGCCCGCCAAAATACTTTCAGCGCTTACGAACTCCTCGTGCTGCTTGATAAATTTCCACAGATCGGCTTGCTGCGCCGTATTCGGAGCGTAATCCGCATGGCCGGATTCAGTTGCCATCGGTAGGTGACGTTTGCCGTCCCAAAACAAAACGCCTTCCCCTAAGCCCGTTCCCGCCGCGATTACAACCTGATTTCCTTGCGGCGAAGGCACTCCGGGATAAATAGTCTCGATGTCTTTCAGCTCGAGTACTTCAATACCGTGGGCTGTCGCTTCCAAATCATTCAACAACCGCACAAAGCTCAGGCCGAGGTGCTTGGCCAGAGACGCGCCGTCCACGATCCACGGCAAGTTTGTAGCGCGCACGCGGTTGTTCACCACCGGCCCTGCTATCCCAAACGCGGACTGGGTAACCTTTGCCTTCGTTTGATTTAGAAAATCGGTCAGAATTTCTTCCAGACCGGAATGTTCCTGGCTGGGGTACCGCTTCTGCGCCACGCGCACAAGCTTCTCGCGCTGTACTTCGAATAGCCCGAGATTGGACTTGGTTCCTCCCAAGTCGCCCGCCAGAATCATCAAATCCTCCGCACTTTTTCAATTCCCGAGAAAATCTATTTACAAAGGGCGCCAGTCACGTTCTTCCAATCCCGTCAAATCATCCGCAGCACGCGGACCTTGACTGCCCGCCGGATAATTTGGAAACGGCGGTGGCGACGCGCTTTCCCACGCTTGCGAAATCGGATCCACTAGGGCCCAAGCCGCCTCTACGCTATCTGCTCGATCGAAAAGCGTGGCGTCCCCGCGTATGCAATCGTTGATCAGCGTAGAGTAAGCATCGCGCGTAACTCCGCCAAACGTAGACTTGTACTGGAAATCCATGGTCACCGGGCTGATGTGCATCTGGCCGCCGGGCGCTTTCGCTCCAAACGAAAGCGAAATTCCTTCGTCCGGCTGAATATTCAGAATGAGGGAATTCATTTCTGAATTTTCGCCGCGAAAAACTCTGTGCGGCGCCGGCTTGAATTGAATCAGCACTTCGGTGACCGCCCTCTTCAAACGCTTCCCCGTGCGCAAATAAAACGGCACGCCGCTCCAGCGCCAGTTATCCACCAAGAGTTTCATGGCCACAAAAGTTTCCGTCGCGGAATCAGGTTTTACTCCGGGCTCCTGGCGATAACCGGGTACCGGTTTCCCATCCACCTGTCCCGGCCCGTATTGTCCGCGCACAACGTTCTTCCAAATGCTATCACCGGCGAATGGCCGGATCGATTGCAGCACCTTGATCTTTTCGTTTCGCACTGACGTTGCGTCGAAATTTGCCGGCGATTCCATGGCTACGAGTGACGTTAGCTGCAGCACGTGGCTCTGGATCATGTCGCGCAACGCGCCAGTGTTTTCGTAAAAAGCCGCGCGCCGCTCGACTCCCAACGATTCCGCCGCAGTAATTTGTACGTGATCTACGTAGTTGCGGTTCCACAGCGGCTCGAAAATTCCGTTTCCAAATCGGAAAACCAGTAAGTTTTGGACCGTCTCCTTGCCCAGATAATGGTCGATGCGATAGACCTGCGATTCATCGAAAACGCTAAGAACTTTCTCGTTCAAGGCCCGCGCCGAAGCTTGATCGCGGCCAAATGGTTTCTCGATGATTACGCGCGTCCAGGATTTATCGGACTTCGGCCCATTCAGCCCGGCCCTCCCCAATTGCTCGATAATCTCCAAATAAACTTCCGGAGGCGTTGCCAGATAAAAAAGCCGGTTACTCCCCAGTTGCCCTTCGGCGTCCAACTCATCTAAACGCTTGGCCAGACCGCGGAATGCCTCCGGATCGTTGTAATCGCCCGCGAAGTAATGGAGGTTTGCCAGAAAATCAGCCCGCTTTTTTTCCCCCGCGCCCGGCGCTTTCGCTTTTGACAGAGCGTCATCCGTCTTGCGCCGGAATTCCTCATCGGTCATTTTCGTGCGCGCGAAACCCACCAGTCGAAATCGCGGCGCCAGACATGCGTGAAACGCCAAATCCCACAGCGCAGGCAAAAGTTTTCGCTGCGCCAGATCGCCCGAAGCGCCAAACAACACAATCGCACACGGTTGGGACGGGACCTCGCAGTAGTAAGCGTCAGTCTGCGGCTTTTCGGCGGTTTCGGATACTTGAGCGTTCATAAACAGGACCCTCCCGGACTTTCCACATTCGCTGCCGGGTGCGAGCCTTTCTTCTAAATCCAACTAAAAACTTTCGCAAAGAGCCTACCATAATTATCGATATGCGCCGCCTTCATCTAGACCCCCGGCGGGGCGAACCTATCACGCCAACTGGAATTTCCCGCGCCGTTGAAGTATCTTGAATATTCACTCATTTACACGGAGGACTTAATGGCAGACGAGAAGCATTCAGACACTACCGGAGCAGCCGCGCAGCCCGCCACACAAGGCATGCACATGGTGAAGTGCGTTAAATTCGGCCGCGAGATGCCCGGCCTCGATCGCATCCCCTGGAAAGGTGAACTCGGCCAGCGCGTTTATGACAACGTCTCAAAGGAAGCCTGGAAGTTGTGGGTCGAGCACTCCAAAATGCTGATGAATGAATTCCGCCTGAATCCGCTTGATCCTAACTCTCAAAAAGTGATGGGAGAACAAATGGAGTTGTTTTTCTTCGGCGAAGGAGCCAAGCTCCCCGATAGTTACGTGCCTCCAAAACACTAAACCGTCGCCGCAATTTCGTATCCCGCGAACTTGCTGGCCCTAGCAAAAAGCATCTGCGTTAAGAGCGCCAATAGTTCTGCATCAGCTCGGAAATCCATTTCGGCTGTGTTGCTGTACCACGAGGACCGAATTCCGCAACCCACGGCTTGATGTCTAGCACCAGTGATCCATCAATTGCATCGAGCCCTTCCACCTGCAGCGACGCGCTTTCTATCTTGATAATTCTGCAGATTGTCGTACCGATTTGATTCGGCCTGTTCTTGCCTCGCTGCGCGAAAATTCCAGCCTGGGCCACTCCGGATTATTTCTCGGATGTCGTGCGGTTCTTTCCACCTTGCCCGGTTCCACCTGATCCATATAGAAAACAATTTCAACATGTGAAAATTCTCCGATCCCAGTAAGCGCTTCAGGCGAAAATTGCGACCCATGGAGATCGATAAACACCTTTTCATCGTTCCAATTGTCGTCCCGCGCCACTTTCGTGGCTCGACCGAACAATTCCAATCGGAGTAAGAGTTATTGTTTGCATGGGGAAATTGTCCACTACTTAGGTTCGTCTTTAAGGTCCAGCACGATCTTCAAAACCTGCTCGCTCAGGTCCGTTGCGTCCACATCGTCCATGTTTGCAAGCACCACAACGCCGGCACGCTTTTCCGGCGCGAGAACAATAGACGTACTGGTGCCCTGCTGAGAGCCGTCGTGTCCCACTAGGTTCAAGCCATATTTTTTCAGCGTGCCCCAGCCCAGCCCGTAGTCATCCGGCGAACCGTCGGCCGGCTTCTGCGGAGTCCACATCGTCTCGCGCGTCGCCGGTTTAACCAGCTTGTTCGCGAGCATCGCAAGTTCGAACCGCGCCATATCGTCCGCGGACGAAATCAGCCCGCCGCCTGGAATTTTGTAACTGGAATCCAGCACGCCCGCGTTCTGCACCACACCCGATCCGTCCTTGTGATACCAACGAGTTCGATGCGGAACGATCGCGAAGAAATCGTCATCCCGCGTTTCCTCCATTCCCGCCGGCTCGAAGATGTTTTCCTTCACATAGTCCACATACTTCTCGCCGCTGGCACCTTCCAGCACACAGCCGAGAACCGTGAAGCCATAGGTCGAATAATGAAATTTCGTCCCCGGTTTCGCCACCAGTGGATCCGCCGCAAAAATCTTCAGCGATTCTTCCATGCTCGCAAAATGTTTCGCGCTGTCGTCCGGAATATCGCCTTTGCCATCCTGATTGTAGTGCCGTACGCCGCCAAGATGACCGAGCAGCTCACGCGAAGTGATCGGCCATTCCTTTTTCGGAAACGCCGGACAATATTTCTGCACCTCCGCATCCAGGTCCAGCTTGCCGCGCTCGGAAAGTTGCAGAATCGCCGTCGCAGTAATCGGCTTGGAGATCGATCCGAGTCGGTACAGTGTGGCAGGCGACGCCGGCACAAAGTTTTCCAGGTCCGCCATACCGAACCCTTCGGACCAAACCAATTCCCCGTTCTGGACCACCGCAACAGAAATTCCCGGCACGCTGTTCGCCGACATGAAACTCGAAACCGCTTTTTCGATCGCCACACGTTTCTCGGATGGAATCTTACCGTTCTGCGCCCGCAACGAGCCGCAACCAAACAAAATGGCCAATAGCAACGTCCAACAGAACACCGCGGTCCGGCGCATTTTCAGAGGTCCCGCTAGAGAGGTCGCGCCCAGGCGTATTTGCAGAAAATAAGCGGAATCAGTCGATGACATCTGCGGATTCTCCCTTTTAATCTTGTGAAGGGCGCATTGTACTGCACTTCGACCTTTCGTTCCCAAGCCGCAAACTTGGCACTATCATGAAGGCCCGTGAACGTTTCCCGTTCCTATCGTCCAGCGAAGAATGGAGCGCCGATGGCCTCACCCGCCCACAGCATGTAACGGCGCGAAAAAATCCTGGAGACAAACAATAGGTGCCTTTAGGGTGACAACCCCCGCATACCTGAAGATTGGGGCTTCCAGAACTCGGCTAATGTATTCGGAATTTTACGGTAATCGATGTTTGTACTGGAACGGGTTTGTCGTCGAGGTAAGCGGGCTCGTACTTCCACGTCCGTAACGAATCGAGCGCCGCTTGCTGCAACAGCGGTTGGCCGGAAACTACTTTCATGTTTGTAAGTTTTCCATTCGTGTCAATCACCGCATCCACGGTGACTTGGCCTTCGATGGCGGCTCGTTTAGCTATAGCTGGATAGTTCGGCACGGATCTCAGAACGAGCTGCGGTTCTTTCATTCGGCCACCCGACGGCAGAAAAGCTGCGATAGCGGCTGGATTCGCAATAGCGTGGGTATTCGGGTTAAGCGCGGTCACATCCGGCGGCGCTTCTCGACCAATTACCGTATTCGAGTGATGGGTTATAACGGGCGCTGCAAGTGGTCTTCTACTCGGAAGCTTCCGCTCCACGCTGGCCGCCCTTACCGGCGTCTGAAAAGCCCGCACATTGTCAGCATATTCCCGATTTTGATTCCCAGGAAAGTTGTCAGCATTTGCGATGGGTATCGCAGGCGCCGCCGAGTTCGGACTGCTTTCAGGTCGCACACGCGCCACGGCGTTTGCCGTAGAAGAGCCCGACGACTCTTCAGCTTGAGAATTCATCTCATCTGTTGGGGCTGGTTGCTCCCTGTCATTGTGCAGAAGAAAAATTCCTGTCGCGCCTATCGCCACGAGAATCGCAACAACAGCGCACGCAAAAATCATTTTCTTTCCAAGAGAAGCGCTCAGCCCGCGGGACCAAGAAGGTTTGCGTGAGTATTCATCTTTTGATTCGACGTGTGTCGGAACAAATTCGCTTGAGTTCGTCGTCGTGACCGAGGAAAGAGCGCGCTTCTTGGGAAAGTCCCAAGCCGTCAATTCGATCTCAGGTTCGCCGATATTTACCACCTTGGCTGCTTGCGGCCCAAGTTTCTGAGCAGACTCCACTTTATTTCTGACCGTTAAGGGAATAACCTGCGACGTAGTTGCAGGTTTCGCCAACACAAAATTCGCTTCATTCGCGAGGTCACTGCTCCAAAAATCTTCAACAGTGCTGCCTGATGTTACTGGCAACGGTCCCAACGTCCGTTTCAACGTGCCCTGAGGAACATACGCGCCCCAAAAACCCTTCGTCGATCGAAAGAACTCGATCTCCGCATACCCTCTAACATTTGGATAGTTTTTAGCTTTCACCACGCGGCAAGGTATCACCTCAGCCGACTTGCGATTCGCAACCATTACCATTTGGCCTGGGGCTACCGCAGCGGATAATCGAATCACCGCGCCATGCGGGAAAACGATCACTGTGGAGGTTTCCTCTGCAAAGACCTCGTTCCGTGCAGGCTGGCTTGAAATGGGAGTAGCGCGCCGGGAGCCGCACACGCCTATAGGAATCTCAACGATCCCGATGGGTACCTCATCGGTGGACGCATGTTCAGTGGTTAATACGGGCGTCTCCGGCGTTTCAGAAATTGGTCCTGTGAGTGAAACTCGGGAGGATCGATCTAAGGCATTCACCAACTTTTCGGTTGGTGTCGGAATAGCAGTTCTGCGCAGAAATTCTTCCCCCAAATGGCCCCTCGATAAACAGCGATTGATAGATATTGGTCCCAGGTGGCCAAATCGACCTATAGTACTTTCGTACTTAAAGTGTTGCAGTGCTGGAAACAATCCGGAGCAAGTGGGATTGGAGCCGAGAAATGTCGATGCGCAAGGACATTAGTTTTGCCGTTCAAAATGGCGACGCGGTGTCAGCGATCCTGTTGCGACCACCATCCGCAGAATCGCTCTTGGTTCTTGCGCACGGTGCAGGCGCCGGAATGACTCATCCGTTTATGGAATCGCTGGCGACCGAACTCGCCGCGGTCAGAGTCGCCACACTGCGACTCCAATTTCCCTACATGGAGCAAAAACGAAAAATTCCCGATCGGCCGCCCGTACTCACTGCCACGATTTTTGCAGCCGTGCAAACTGCCGCAAAAGCCGCTCCAGACTTACCATTATTCGCCGGAGGCAAATCCCTTGGCGGACGCATGACTTCGCTCGCTGCCGCACAACAAAAATTGAGCGAAGTTCGAGGATTAGTATTCTTCGGCTTCCCACTCCACCCGCCGAACCAGCCGGGAACCAAGCGTGCCGACCACTTGCGCGAGATCAAACAGCCGATGCTCTTCTTCCAGGGAACGCGCGATCCCTTCGCCGATCTCAAGCTTTTGCGTCCCATCTGCGCCGCCCTGGGAGCGCGAGCGACTCTTCACGTAATCGAAACCGCCGATCACTCGCTCCACGTCCTGAAAAGTTCAGGCAGAACCGACGCTGCTGTCTTGCAGGAATTAGCTCGAACCACAAGCGCCTGGACGCAAAAGTTGTCGCGAAGTTAGCTCACCGGCCCCAAGCTGAATTGGGAAGAAGCCTTTCCGAGCCAGCAATTCCATGCCGAGGTCCGTCATTCTCGAATATTCAAACCTGGACCTTCCGCGTCCACAGTCTGCTACCCCTTGATTCCCGCAGATAATGTGCTAGTGTCAAATTGGGGGTTTTTTTGGGCCCCGGCGAGGGAGCCTCATGCAGAGCGGTGCGGTTTGCAGCCAATTGGACCTGACCTCGAGTCTAACGATCCGACGAGCATCGGCATCCCGAGCGAGCAACGCGACGCGAGGGATCTGCTTTGTATTTTCTAATCGCGAACACCAATTATTAGAACCATTCGTAAGTCACAGAAAACAAACGCTGGCACCCCGTTCTAATCGAACTTTCAACCATCGCAAAAACGCCAAGAATCATTAAAACAGGAGAATTCATCCGCGGATGACTCGCACATCGAAAAATTCGTTTTCAACACGCGGACCGTTGCGCGCTGCCGACGAGTCCTTTGAAATCCACCGTCTGAACGCGCTCGAACGCGCCGGCGTAGGAAACCTGGCCCGCCTCCCGTTCTCCCTAAAAGTGCTGCTGGAAAATTTGCTGCGCCACGAAGACGAGCGCTTCGTTTTCGCCGAGGATATTCGCGCCCTAGCCGGCTGGGATCCTTCCGCAGCCGAAGGCGCCACAGAAAAAGAAATTTCGTTCATGCCCGCACGCGTCCTACTCCAGGATTTCACCGGTGTCCCCGCCGTCGTGGACCTCGCGGCCATGCGCGAAGCCATGCGGTCGCTCGGCGGCGATCCCAAGAAAATTAATCCGCTGCTTCCAGCCGAACTGGTCATCGACCACTCCGTACAAGTGGACAAATTCGGCGCCGCTGGAGCTTTCGCCTTCAACGCCGACCTCGAGATGCAGCGCAACATCGAACGCTACGCATTCTTGCGCTGGGGCCAAAAAGGTTTTCAGAATTTCAAAGTCGTTCCGCCTGATACCGGCATTTGCCATCAGGTAAATCTGGAATATCTCGCGCGCGTCGTCTTCCGCGAAAAACAAAATGGCGCGTGGACGGCCTTCCCTGACACGCTGGTCGGCACCGACTCGCACACCACCATGGTCAATGGCCTGGGAGTCTTCGGCTGGGGCGTAGGTGGAATCGAAGCAGAAGCTGCCATGCTCGGCCAGCCGCTTTCGATGCTGATTCCGGCCGTCGTCGGCTTCAAATTACATGGACGACTGCCCGAAGGCGCCACCGCCACCGATCTCGTCCTCACCGTCACGCAGATGCTGCGCAAAAAGGGTGTAGTCGGAAAATTTGTAGAGTTTTACGGCACTGGTCTCTCCAGCCTCACGCTTCCCGACCGCGCAACCATCGCCAACATGGCCCCCGAATACGGCGCGACTATGGGCTTCTTCCCCGTAGATTCAGAGACGCTCGCTTACTTGCGATTTACTGCGCGCAATGAAGATCAGGTCAAACTCGTCGAAGCCTATACAAAGGAACAAGGACTTTTCCGGACCGACGCCACTCCGGATCCAATCTTCTCCGATCGCCTGGAACTCGATCTCGCCACCGTGGTCCCCACAATGGCCGGGCCGAAACGTCCCCAGGACAGCGTCCGTCTCACCGATGCGAAAACCTCGTTTGAGAAATCCCTGGGAAGCGCACCAAAATCCGTAAGTGTACAAAACAACGGCGACCGTTTCGACTTGGCCGATGGCTCCGTGGTAATCGCCGCGATCACCAGCTGCACCAACACGTCCAATCCTTCCCTCATGCTCGGCGCCGGCCTGCTGGCAAAAAAGGCAGTCGAGCGCGGACTAACTTCCAAGCCCTGGGTAAAAACGAGTTTCGCGCCAGGCTCAAAAGTCGTTACTGATTACATTGAAAAGGCCGGCCTGTGGCCTTACCTGAATTCGCTGCATTTCAATCTTGTCGGTTACGGTTGCACAACATGCATCGGCAATAGTGGCCCCCTTTCCGAGCCGATCAGCCAAGCCATTAAAGGAAATAATCTTCTCGCCGTTTCAGTTCTGAGCGGCAATCGCAATTTCGAAGGCCGCATCAATCCTCTCTGCCGCGCGAATTACTTAGCGTCGCCGCCGCTGGTTGTGGCCTATGCGTTGGCGGGACGTATGGACCTGGACATCGTGAACGAGCCGCTTGGTAACGACAAAGCAGGCAAGCCCGTTTATCTGCGCGATATTTGGCCCACGCCCGCGGAAGTTGAATCGACGATGCGCTCTTCAGTTTCCAGTGACATGTTCAGAAAAGAATATGCCGACGTGTACACCGGTGACGCGCACTGGAAAGCGCTGCCGATCCCAGAAGGTGATCTTTACGCCTGGGATCCGAAGTCCACATATATCCAAGATCCGCCATTTTTCCACGACATGCCGCGGACTCCTGGCGCGCTGAAGGATTTAGCCGGACTGCGCGCGCTCGCCGTGCTCGGCGACAGCGTCACCACCGACCACATTTCTCCGGCCGGCTCGATCCCTGCCGACACACCCGCAGGCAAGTATTTGATCTCGCGCGGCGTGCAACCAAAAGATTTCAATTCGTACGGCGCTCGCCGCGGTAATCACGAAGTGATGATGCGTGGCACTTTCGCGAACATCCGCCTTCGCAATGCTCTCGCTCCCGGCACCGAGGGAGGTTGGACCATTCACCAGCCCAGCGGCGAAAAAAAGTCCATCTACGACGCGGCCATGAAATATCGCGATGAACATGTCCCTCTCATCGTAATCGCCGGCAAAGAATATGGTTCCGGCTCTTCGCGCGACTGGGCCGCCAAGGGAACATTGTTACTGGGCGTTCGCGCCGTGCTGGCAGAGAGCTTCGAGCGCATCCATCGCAGCAACCTCGTGGGTATGGGCGTGCTTCCCCTCGAATTCTTGCCGGATGAAAACCTGAAGACGCTCGGTCTTACCGGCCTTGAAATATTTGAAATCGATGGCCTCGCGCACGACTTCGCGCCTCGCAAGAAAATGAAAGTCCGCGCACGCGCGGCAGATGGCAAAGAAAAAACATTTACGGCCATCACTCGCGTGGATACGCCCTTCGAGCTGGCCTACTACCAACACGGCGGAATCTTGCAATACGTCCTTCGCCAAATGTTATAGTCCGCAATCACAGTCTAAGATCGCGGCAACACCTTCGCGATAAATTGAACGCGAGCTGAGTCAGTGAAGGTTCTCGCCGCTTCAAAAACTAAGAGGCTTTCCTTGCGGAAGAAATTGTCTTTGCGTCAGGGGTCATCATCAAGTAAGTGGAAGTGGGCAGCGCTCATACTGCTCGCGGTTCTCGCTATCGGCTATGGTGTGCTCAGCCATTTCATGGGCGGCCCGCGAGACGTATACGGCTTCCTACGCTATGCCCTGCCGCAATGGCATCGCGGGGATCTCCACGTGGGTGATCGCGCTCCTAATGTTCCGCTGATGAGCCTCGATGGGCAAACCCAGTTTCATCTCAGCGACCGCATCGGCCAGCGCCCGCTTGTCCTAGTCTTCGGCAGCTATACCTGACCGCCCTTCCGCCGCGAGGTAGGCTACCTCGTCAATCTCTATAACGATTACAAATCTCAAGCGAACTTCTTGACCGTTTATATTCGCGAAGCGCATCCGCAGGACGAATGGCAGATGAAAAGCAACGTGGACGAGAGCATTTGCTATCCCCAGCCGCAAACGCTCGCTCAACGCGTCGCCATCGCCAACGATTTCATCCAGCGCTTTCATTTCCCGTTGCCCATCAGCGTGGATGACATGCACGAAACGGCAGACCTGGCTTACGGAGGTTGGCCCGAGCGCATTTACATCATCGACGAATCCGGGGAAATAGCCTATCGAGGCGGATTGGGACCTTTTAACTATCATCCCGAAGAAGCGCGCGGCTGGTTGGAAAGAAAATTTGGACCACCGCATGCCGTCGGTGGCGACGCAGATGCAAAAAACTGATTCCCGTACTACGCCCTACAACGTCAACAACCGAATCTACGGCAGGAAGCGGTGCGGTTCCACGCAAGATAGGGTTAGGCCAGCACCCCAAAACATGCTATGCTGGGGCTGCGTTTGTTGCTCTTGTAACACCTTTAGATTCGATTGAAGGGGCTGCAAGTTCACACTTGCGGCCTCTTTTGCTTTACGGCTGGAGGCGGTCGAGAACTACAAATAGCTTAAAAAGAAGGAAGTACATCAGTGAGAGAACAAGGAACAGTAAAGTGGTTCAATGCCAGCAAGGGTTTTGGATTCATCCAGCGCCAGTCCGGCGAGGACGTTTTCGTCCACTTTTCCGCGATTCAGGCGGAAGGGTATAAATCGCTGAACGAAGGCCAAGCGGTTGAGTTCGAAGTGACCCGTGGCCCCAAGGGCCTGCAGGCTGCGAACGTAACCAGCCTCTAGTCAAGAAGGGCGGACCGGCAAAAACCGGTTCGCCCTTTTTTTTCGCATACGCAGTTTCGGTCTCAGGAGCCCCGTTGAAAGCACTCCCCGAAGGACAGTACATTAAGCACTTTCAGTACGGTTTGGGCGTGATTACGGAGTCCGATCACGACCGCACTTCAATCGATTTTGACCTTCACGGCATGAAGAAATTCGTCACCAGCATCATGGTGGTGGAAATTGCCGAAGGCACGCCTCCCAAGCGCAAACGTGCAAGGCGCTCCAAGAAAGCGGTAGCCGGAATCGTGCCCGCGATAGCTTTGCCTGGAGCGAAATGACGGCGCAGATCATCGTCCAGTTCGTCGGTTTCCAGTCCAAGCCGTCAGCGCGCGAATATACTTTTACCGTTCGAGAGCCGCAGACGGAACCGCGCGAATTCACGCTTTCCATTCCGAACGAAGCGTTCAATACTCGACGTGTGCGTTATCAGGATGCCCCGGACATTTGTTCGCACAGGCTTCACCGTGAACTCGCAGCCGCCGAAAATCATCCACCGGATACTCATTTCGATCTTACGGATGCCGAGCTAGATGAATATCGCACTACGCACATGCACAAACCTCCAAAATATCCTTACGCTCCGAAGCCCGATCAAGACGCTTAACGCGAACGCTGTCCGCTCGCAACTTTCTGTAGAAAAAACCGAAACAGCCTCTTCCGCTTTTGTAATTTCAGCGCTTTTCGTGCGCCGGAATTACTTCAAAATTCTTGCCATATCGGCGCTCTTATTGGTTCCCTGCTTTTGGCACAGACACATTGCTGCGGGCGATCTGGCCAGCCATATGTACAACGCCTGGCTTGCCCAACTGATCGAGCGTGGCCAGGTAACCGGCTTGTGGCTCGATTCGCGATGGAACAACGTTCTCTTCGATCTGCTGGTGAGTGTATTGGGAAAGTTCTTTAGCCTGCAGGTAACGGAGAAGCTCGCCGTATCCGTGTGCGTGCTGATTTTCTTTTGGGGTACATTCGCATTGGTTGCCGCCGCCAGCGAGAGAGCTCCGTGGTTTTTGGTTCCTCTCTTTGCGATGATCGCCTACGGATACACGTTTCAGATGGGATTTTTCAATTACTACCTCTCGCTGGGTTTGTCGTTTTTCGGGATTGCACTTTTCTGGGGCGGAGAAAAGTGGGAAAGGTTGATTCCGCTGGCGCTCGCGCCATTAATCGTCCTCGCACACCCTCTCGGACTCGCATGGATGGCAGGAGCCATTGTTTACATTGCTGCGGCTGAAGCGATTCCAACACGGTACCAGCCTGTATTGCTGCTGTTAGCGGCCTTGGCTCTCGTGCTGATTCATTTCGAATTCTGGCGGCACTACCAGATCATGGTTCAACCGCAACGGTTTTATTTTTTCAACGGTTCCGATCAATTGTCTCTCTTTGGCCCGCGCTACGATATCCCGCGCATTGCGCTAATCTGTTTTGCCATCGCAGCTCTAGCAATAGATATCTACGGCAGAATCCGTAAACGCGAGGACTTGAAACAATACGCAATCCCTGCACAGCTTTATACCGTTTTAATCCTGGCGGCGTGGCTGCTACCCGACGCCATCAGATTCCGTCCCGGTAATTCGGCAATCTTAGCTCTGTTGACCGAACGCTTGACTTCCGTTTCTGCGGTCGTATCTTGTTGCGTGCTTGGCGTGATGCGTCCCCGTTGGTGGCACTTGCTTGCATTCGCAGCCATCGCCGCCGTATTTTTCACGTTTGTTTATCAAGACACGAAAATTGCAAACAACATGGAACTCCAAGCGGAGCAGCTCGAAAGAACCGTGCCCCGGAGTTCGCGCATTCTAGCGACCATCAAACCACTGGCGGGCTCGCGCATTTTAGTTCAACACCTCGCGGATCGTGCGTGTATCGGCTACTGCTTTAGCTACGGCAATTACGAACCCAGCTCCGAATTTCGCGTGCGCGCGACGCCCAGCAATCCCTACGTAATGTCCGATTACGATCTTGTGGTTGATATGGAAGACGGCACGTATGAAGTGCAACCCGAAGATCTACCCGCGTACCAACTATACGAATGCAGTCCCGACGGAACAAAATTGTGCATCCGGCCGCTCATAGCCGGAGAGCAAAACGATCGATTGGGTATTCACCGAGAGGACTAGGCGTGATTCCCAGATCGCGCGAATCCATTCTCGACGGCTACTGATTGTTTTCTGTTCAGTAGCCGCCTTACTTGGAACCGGCCAGCGGATGTTCAGCCTTGGCTGACAAAGGCGCTCCCAGGCTGAAAGTCATCTTTGAAAAATCGAGCGTAAAGCTGTCGAAACCTGCTACAAGATCCTGTCCGAGATTTCCATACAGCTCATCGAGATCCGTGCCCATAGGCTCGGAAAAGATCGGCACGCGCTCTAGGGTTGCCGTCTTATCCCCAACCACCAGTTGAAGGCGTGGCTGCAGATAGATCTTCCGCGTAACTTCGCCGCCTGCGCCGAAACTCTTGCTTTGGGCTTTTTTCCACTGCGCGATATCTGTTTGAAACCGCTCGAAGTAACGCATTGAGAGGTTGGTCCCAGCAGCTCCCGTGTCAAAACTGAATGGCAGATTTTTTCCGTCCACGCCGCACTCGATCACCGGTGCCAACAACTTCATATACATCCGGGTGCCCGCGCCACTGCTGCGCGCCGAGTCACCAGCCTCGAACCAGCCGTCCTGCAAAAATGAGATAGCTCCAAACGCTTGAAAGACCGGATAACCAACGATGGCGTTGATCTGATATGCCTGCTTACCCATGTTGATGTTCAAATTGGCATCGTCCAGAATCAGCAGCACGACGTTGTGCAGCGTAGCGCCACCCATTTGCAATGTGGGCAAAACGGCGATTTGCATCGGATTTTCGATCCCGGTTATGCCGGACATCGTCTGCGCAAATCCCGCCAGAGGCGTAAGTCCCAGCCGCTTCGCAAAGCTTTTGGAGACCACGGAGAGATTCGCACCCGTATCTAGCAGCCACTCTTGCTGAACGCCGTTCACGGTCAGCTCCGTATTCATGGAGTTCAACATATTTCGCTCCGTCTTCAATCGCGTGGGTCCTTGCCACGTGATGGTCTGCGGAGGAGCGCGTCTAAGCACGTGCATCACTCCCGCGTCATCCTTCGTCCCCTGAAGCTGAGTAGCTCCCAGCTGACCGGAGAAGTTTGCCAAAAGGTCGTCGTAGGTCCGCGCCGCATCTTCGTAGCGAAAGCTTTTGTTATAGTCGTCCGCAAGTGCCTCTAAAGCGGTGGCCGCGCGCGCCGGCTGCGATGCTCGGATTCCGGGCAGAGCGCTTTCGAGTAGGCGAATCGAGTCTTCTGTACGACCCGAGCGATTCGCCAGGACTCCGGAAAAATAATCGCGCTCGGGCCCGGGAGGCATTGTTTTCAGGCGAGCCTCGAGCTCCTCGAGTTGGAAGTTCTTCACTTCCGCATCTGGGTTACTGGAGACGTCTGCTACGCCGCTCGGCGCCGCGCTGAAACCCACTTGAACGCAAATCAATAGGCACAGCGGCATGGTCGCTTTAAGTAGCCCGGCGTCGCGTTTCAGATACATGTGGGTTAGCCCCTAACATAGAGAAGACTGACGCGCGGCGGAAATGGTTTCGTCGTTTTTAGAATTACGCAAGAGGGTCTTCGCCCGTTCCCGGCGACTGATTGCGTGGCTTCTCGCAAATCTTGTATCATTCACGGCATGTTCCCGGTGCCGCGACTGGGAAATTTGACGGAGGCACCATGAAGAACGGGAAGATTCGCAGTTTACGCACGTATTTTTTGGGAGTAATGGTTTTGCTGATGAGCGCGTCACTGTTTGCCGCCGGAAGCATTTACGATTTCACGCTGAACTCCATTGACGGCAAGCCGATGCCGCTCGCGAATTTCAAAGGCAAAGTGATTCTTGTAGTCAACGTGGCCAGCCGTTGCGGGTTCACTCCGCAGTACAGCGCGCTGGAATCCATTTACGAAAAGTACAAAGACCAGGGCTTCGTGGTCCTGGGCTTCCCGGCCAACAATTTTGGCAGCCAGGAACCTGGTACCAATGCCGAAATCAAAAAGTTCTGCTCCGCGAAATACAACATCACTTTTCCGATGTACGCCAAAATTTCAGTGAAGGGCGACGACCAAGCTCCGCTTTATAAATATCTGACCGAAAGCGCGAACAGCGCGTACACCGGTGAGATTAAATGGAACTTCACGAAGTTTCTGGTAGATCGCGACGGCCATGTGATCCAGCGCTTCGAGCCGGACACCACGCCTGACTCGCCGCAGGTTACTTCGGCAATCGAACAAGCTTTAAAAATGTAAATTGTTTTTTACAGTGAGCCAAAAACGGCCACGCCGGTTGGGGTGCCAACGTACACTTTTCCATTGGCGATCATCGGCGTGATGAATTTGTTGTCGCTGAAGTTGTCGCGGCCGTTGGCAGCCTGGCTGCTGTTATACAACTCATTGCCAAGATTCGTCGCGTCGTATGCGTGCAGGACGCCATTTCCATTTTGGCTTTCCACCGCCCATACGATTCCGGCCGAAGTTCCGTTTGCCGAAATACTCGGCGTAGTTCCGGGGTAAGCGAAACCGCTGGAGCTTTGCGATCCGGCTGGGGCCACGAGTTTCGCATTCACAATCGAGAATGCTTTCAAGTAATCGCTGACCGCGCCGTAATAAACCGCGTTGTTAAAATATGCCGGTGTCGCATAGGAACCGCCGCCTAATCCATTCGAAGAAATTTCCTGGTAAATGGCATTGTCGTTATTCGTATTAAACTTCCCCATCAAATTACGGTTTACGACGTATATGTGTCCATCCTTGCCGGCTCCTACCGCGAGTTGCCATGTATTGCCGATGTTGTCGATCAGATCCGGCAGCAAGATTTCTCCGCCAGAACCGAGATCCTGGTCCGCGTCCGATTCCGACGTGGTGTTGTGCATGGTGAAATAATCAGCAACCTTGAGCGTGCTGCTGGCGGTGGAAATCTTGATGAAGGCGTTGCCGTAATCTGAATTTATCGGAAATCCGTTGGCATCCAGTGTGGTGTCAAACGTTCCATTGGCATCGAGAAAATAAAAGTTTCCCAAGGAGTCCGCAGCCGGGCCATCGCCTGCCATCCATACCGCACCTTCGCTGCCGTTCGGAATTACGTTGAACACTGTGCTCTGCTGCAAGGTAGTTCCGCTGTAGCCCATGATCCAGCCGGTATAAGGAGCGTCGTCACAGTGTGAAGCCCAGGTGGTGTAAATCACTCCGTTCAGCAGGAGCAGCGCTGCCCTTTCCTTATATTGTTTGGGATCAAACGTGGTCGTCCCGCTTTGGTTCGGATAGGTTGCCTGGATGGTGACCGGACTGCCGGATATTTCCCCGCCGGTCGTAATGTCCAAGGCGTGCAGTCTCTGGAAATAATTGCCGTTGCCGTCTTTTGACATGCCCACCATATAAATCACGCCATGGGAACCCGCGCTAAGATCGATTACCGGCGTCGAAGTGATACCGATCTCCGGCGTCACTTGTCCGCAGCCTCGATTGTCGCTAGCCGTCTCGTTTGCGCCTAGCACCGAGACTTTCCAAAGTGCGCGAATGTGTCGGCATCGAAGGCGTAGGCTGAGTCGTTCTCCGTAACAACAAATACGACGTTATGCGTGGCCCCGGACACCGTCAAACCTGAAGCGTAAAGCGGCTCGGCATCCACCAGGCCATCGACCGATAGAAATCCAATTTTTCCGAAGCTCGACGAGCTAAGACTAGCAGCTTGTTGAAAAACCCATTTGTTCTGCAACTTTAATTGAAAAAACTCGTCTGAAACAAAGAAGGTCAAGGAGGCGAGCGAATGCGCGGAGACGATAACCAGCAGGAAGGAATGTTCAGTTACGTTTCGCCGGAGAAGAGAGTCCCGGCGGACCATCCGCTGCGGCCGATCCGCAAGATGGTGGATGAGATCCTGAAGGAAATGTCGCCGCAGTTTGCGAAATTGTACTCCGACGTGGGGCGGCCATCGATAGCGCCGGAGCGGCTGTTTCGGTCGCTGCTGTTGCAGATCTTCTATTCGGTCCGCAGCGAACGAATGCTGATCGAGCAATTGCAGTACAACCTACTGTTCCGGTGGTTCGTGGGAATGGAGATGGACGAGGCGGTGTGGAATCACGCGGTGTACAGCAAGAACCGGGAGAGATTGCTGAACGAGGAGATCGCGGCGTCCTTTTTCGCGCGGGTGCTGGAGAGAGCGAGGCCGTTCATGTCGGATGAACATTTCACGGTGGACGGAACGCTGATTGAGGCGTGGGCCAGCCAGAAGAGTTTCCGACCAAAGGATGGGAGTGGGAAGCCCGCTGGAGCGGGAGGAGAGGTCGACTTCAAAGGGGAAAAGCGAAAGAACCAGACGCATGAATCGAGCACGGATCCCGAGGCCCGGTTGTGGACGAAGTCCCGCGGCAGCGAGGCGAAGCTGAGCTACATGGGACATGTAATGATGGAGAATCGTAACGGCCTATTGGTGGAGACCTTTCTGACCGAGGCGAACGGAAGAGCGGAGCGAGATGCTGCGCTGCTGATGGCCGAGGCGCTCCCGCCGGGAAAGCGAGTGACGTTAGGAGGAGACAAGAATTACGACACGCGAGAATTCGTGCGAGAACTGCGCGGGATGAACATCACCCCGCACGTGGCGCAGAACACCACGAAGCGCCGGAGCGCGGTGGACGAGCGGACCACGCGGCATGCGGGGTATGAGGTGAGTCAGCGGAAGAGAAAACGAGTGGAGCAATCGTTCGGGTGGATGAAGATGGTTGGGATGCTAAAGAAGGTGAAGTTGAGAGGAATCGAGAAGGTGGGGTGGCTGTTTATCTTCACCGGAGCCGCCTACAACTTGTGCCGATTGCGAACCCTGATGGCCAGAACGTGACACGTGGCTTCGACGAGCCGGCTCGGTAGATAGAAAAACCCAAAGCAGTCCCTTACAACTCAGCGAAAACTCAAAACTGAGAACGAAAAAGCTTCGAAAACCAAATACTTCAACAAGCTGCTAGCGGGAGTCAGGATCGTCTCATTCAAATTTTGTCCCGAGCGAGCGAGATCGTTGTGATACGTAAGCACATTCACATTGCTCGGTGGGGGAGCTGACTTCACATTGAGCGTCACCGTATTGCTAGTGATTGTGCCGGCGGTGTTGCTAATGGTTACGTAGATTTGCGCCGCGTTGTCCGAGACCGGAGTCTGCATAATCGTCAACGTGCTCGAATTCGTTCCCACGGCGGTAGTATTCATGTACCACTGGTACGCCAGAGGAGCCGTGCCCGTGGCGCTCACCGTGAACGTCGCAGTTTGGCCGGTCGTAACCGTGAGGGTGGAGGGCTGGGAAGAAATCGCGGGCGCAGTCGGCGGGGTGTTTCCGCCGCTCGAACTCGAGCCGCAAGCAGAAAGGCATGCCGTTACAGCTAAGAGAAGCACTGACAATTGCAGGTTAGCGCTTGATTTCAAAACGCCTCCACGAAAAACACTCCGATGGCGACAACGGGAGCGGCCCGGAAGAGTCCTTTGCACGAACTTACGATCGTATCGTTATCTCGGTTCATTACTTGCTCAACCGGCCAGATGCCTCGCGTGATTTGCTTTGTTTATGCGCAAAGCAAGGCCGCAGATTTATTTGCAATAACCTTTTGGATGTTGCTGCCACCAGTTCCATGCTGACTGAACGATCGTCCGCAGATCGGAGGCCACAGGTCTCCATCCCAGAACGCTCTGAATCCTCGATGAGTCTGCAATCAAGGTGATGGCATCGCCCGCGCGTGGCGCTTCTATACGCGTGCGTATTTCGCGATTGGTCACCTGACGCGCGCACTCAATCACTTCGAGCACAGAATAGCCATGCCCAGTCCCAACATTTAGTGCTTCGGACCTTCCTCCGTGGCGAAGATGGCCGAGCGCGAGGATGTGAGCGTCTGCGAGGTCCGAAACGTGGATATAGTCGCGAACAGGTGTTCCGTCCGGCGTGGGATAATTATTTCCAAATACCGCAAGTTCGGGTTTTTCGCCGGCTGCGGCTGCCAATACGTTCGGAATCAAGTGCGTCTCAGGGTCATGGTCCTCGCCGAACTTTTCAGTTGCTCCTGCCGCGTTGAAGTATCGCAACGAGGTAAATTTGAAACCGTGCGCCAGGTCATAACTTTCCAGAAGCCGCTCCATGCAAAACTTGGACCAACCGTACGGATTTTTCGGCCACTGAGGACATTTCTCTGAAATAGGGATTTCCTTCGGATCGCCATACGTGGCGCAAGTGGAGGAGAACACCGCCACGCGGACTCCCGCTTTCACCAAAAATCCCATCAGCGCGATTCCTTGCGCTACATTATTTTCGAAATATCTTGCGGGGTCGGCCACAGACTCGCCTACCGAGGTTAGCGCCGCGAAGTGAACGCAGGCATCCAGTTTATGTTCCCTCGCGATGCGTGCTAACAGCTCGGTATCGCCCACTTTCCCTTGGTAAAAAGGGACGTCTTTATCTACAGCGCCACGGTGGCCGTAGACAAGATCGTCTAAGACCACGACCTCTTCATTGTTCGCGCGCAGCCGCTCCACTGTTACGCTGCCGATGTAGCCTGCTCCACCTGTAACAAGGATCGCCATTACACCCCTCGAGAACTTGCGTTCGATAGCAATGCAGCCCGATTGACACAGAATACAACAGGCGGTCGCGCGCGGCACAGAATCAGGAGTTGATGCGGAAATACAATAAACTCGTAAACTTACGAAGTGTTTTCGGGCATGGGTGATAAGATTCACGTTCAGGAATGAAAGCTCCCGCTGAACGACAAGACTCTCGCTTGATGCGCGAGATGTTTCACACCATTGCGCCGCGTTACGATTTTATTAGCCGCGTTCTTTCCTTCGGGATGGACCGCCGTTGGAAGCGGCTTGGGGTGGCCAAAGCTTCGCTACCGGAAAATGCTGTCGTGTTGGATCTGGCGTGCGGTACGGGGGATTTCTCGCAACTTGTACTCGAGCGTCTTCCGCGCTCAACACCTATTGCAGCGGATATTACAGAACGAATGCTTCAGCTCGCGCGCGCGTCCGGGCTGAAGGACGCCGTGTGCAGCGATGCCGCAGCTCTGCCTTTCGCCGCCAATTCCTTCGACTGTGTCTTTATCGGCTATGGCTTGCGAAATTGTCCCGACGTTAAAAAAGCCATTCGCGAAATCCAGCGCGTCACGAAGCCGGGCGGCTCGATGGTGAACATTGATTTCTTTTTGCCTGCCAATTTGATACTGCGACGCATTTATCTTGGATATTTGTTTGCGCAAGGAGCCCTGTGGGGATTACTGCTTCATGGGCGCGCGCGCGTGTACACCTATCTTCCTGATTCGCTGCGGAATTTTCTCACTATGCCGCAGTTCACCGCCTTGTTGGACGAATCTGGATATTCGGTCGTGACGGCGCGTTCTTATATTTTTGGCGGAATTGGCCTCTACTGGGCAACCAAGAAATAGCGCCGAACTGGATTTCAGACCATCAAGGAATCTGACAAACCGTTACCGCGGGGTTCTCATACGGACATGGAAGTCCTGCCGAACTGCCATTTTTTACGACTACCCAGGTCACCCCAAATTTCTTTTTCAAAGATTCGAAATCTGACAGAGTGAAGTGTTGCCAGTTTTTGCGGTCGCTGACTTCCAGCTTCCATTGCCAGGCGAGGTCTGGAAATAGCGCGACCACGGAAGCATCTTTGTCACCGTCAGCGAGCATACTGCGTTCCGCATAGGCGCGAAATCCAAAATAATCTTCTCCCGGCTTTTTGGCGTAATCAGGGTCCAACGCAAACAGCGCATCCTGCGGAGTGTTGTAGCGCACCCAATCGAAGGCTTTCACCCATTCGTTGCGCGGAGCCCTGCCGGGCCATTCGAGGTGATAGCTCGAGGGAAATTCTTGTCGCTGCGCGAAAAACATGATGCAAGCGAGTGGCACGAATAGAACGAGCCAGCGGAGCAGCTGCCCTCGCAGCACATATTTTCCCAACAGGGCACCCGAAAACAGAATGAACACAACGTAAGTAAAATGAAGAACGCGCATGGGTTCCAGCCGCGCCCAAGTTTGCGTCTGCGTTTGCAGGAATTGGCAAACCACGATCGCAATCAAGATTCCCAATACAGTGGAAATCACCAGCCGCCGGCAAACGCGTTCCAAGGTCGGCATATTGTCGCGACGCGCCACGCGCGCAAAATATTCCAGCAATGCGATGGGTGCGAGAGCTCCCAACCATTCGTACCAAGCCCAGGAAAACGGATAGTGGTAGCTGCGGCCAGCCATCACTTCGCGCCAGATCGGGTTTGGCGGAGCTCCGAACTGAATCGCGCCATAAGCAAGAGCCGGTTGCGCCAAGGTTTTGCCCGGTAGCGCGAGGATGAATAGGTGGAACGTCCCGTAAACTGCCATCGTCGGATGGCAGAGAGCCGTTAAAAAAATCCAGAACAAAGCGATAGGCCTTTTTTCGAGCACGGCTACGGTGGCAAATAATAAAAACGCGGTAGCGAGAGTGCGCGGGTGCAGGTGTTGATCGACCAGGAAAAGCGCGGTGCCCGCAACCGGCATGGTTAGAAAAGTCGCTACCAACGCGACACCGCTCCACTGCGCGTAAGTTTCAGAAAAACATTTTCGGGCAAGTTGCAGACATCCCAAAAGCACTAGGAAAACGCTAACGATGTGCAAATAAAAAAGTAGCGTCTCCAGGGAGATATGTGTAACGCGAACTACTCCCGCTACTGCTTGATGAAATAACGTCCAGCGAGTGAATAGCAGAAAGAAATTCGCGTCATAAGGGTACAGGCTCGGATTGATTATTTTTTTGATGGCGGGCAGGTAGATCCCCATGTCCTCGATGGCATAGTGATAGCCGTTCACCAGGATTGCCGCACAAGTCAGTATCAAGAGAAAGAGACAATCCCTGATCTTTTGATGAATGGAAAAGGTTTTCACGGATAATAAAATGTATGCAATTGCAAAAGAATCTCCGGTTCGAATTAATTCTTCAGGCCGTAAACCACTACACCGTAATTTTTCGGGAATTGAGTCGGCCGCGTTCCGCAATACCGCTTGAGTTCTTCATGATCTCCGGCGTTCGCCACAAAGACTTTACCGTTGGCCACCGTCGGTGGTACAAAACGCGCGAGCAATCCGAAACTGTCCGGAATATCCGACTCGCCATCGCGTCCCTGACTGCGCCATAATTCCTGCGAAACATCTTCCGCATTCAGCGCCAACAGCATTCCCTTCACGCCCCGAAACGTGTTGGAATCACCATTCGTGGGAACTAAGGCCCATACGATACCAGTACCCGCCCGGTTGGCATCGCTCGAGAGCGCAAGAATACCCCCAGGCATCCAGTTGCGCGCAGGCTTGTGACAAATGGCAGGCGCTTGGCGCGGCGGCTTCCACGTGCTCATTTTTATGTTATCAACGCCAGTCTTTAATCTCCCGCCCACAAATGGAAAAGCTGTCAAATTCTTACCTTCCGCCATCACATATACCCATTGCTTGCCTTCGGGTCCGCTCCA
Source organism: uncultured Acidobacteriota bacterium (assembly GCA_963714785.1). Classification (GTDB taxonomy): domain Bacteria; phylum Acidobacteriota; class Terriglobia; order Acidiferrales; family UBA7541; genus Palsa-295. The sequence goes on along the minus strand of CAVQQE010000003.1, from coordinate 826,385 downwards.
ATAGATCGGAGAACCATGGATGTGTCCGCGATTTACCGTGACAGTCTGCAGAACGCTTTGCGAATTTGTACACTCCTCTTTGTGCCATCCGCCCGAAACATAGCCTCCCAAATGATCGCGATCCATCAGGTAAAGATTTCCGTATTTTCCTCCACTCAAGAGCAAATTGCCTGGCAGCAAAAGTGGTGCCGCCGACCCCATGTCCAAATCCTGATGGTTCAAATATGACTGATTGCAGGGAGTAAAAGCGTCCACCACGTCCAGCTTATTTTCATCAAATTTTAACTTCACCAGGCTATCGCCATATTGGTTTTTCTTTGGGTCGTAATCCCCATTCCCCGTTTGCAAAAATACATTTACGCCCTGGTCTGCGACCGGTCCGGTTCCGGACATCCAAATCCCGCCGCTCTTTCCGCCAGGCTCGGGGCTCCAGAGCGTGCGGAGCTGCAAAGTCGCGGCATCGTACACAAAAAGCCAGCCCGCAATTCCTCCTTCATTGTCACCGCCGAACGCCACGTAGACCGAGCCATGATCCAATAGCAAGCCCGCGCGCTGCTTTCGCAGCTGTTTCCAATTCTTAGCATGCTCGATGAACGAGCTTTCTCCTACCGATCCCTCGATTACAACAGGACCTTGCGCTGTTTCGCCCGTGCGCAGATCGAGCGCATAAATTCGATACATCTGATCGCTGTTCCAAGCGACCACGTACATTAGATTGTTCGCAAGATCGATCGCCGGCGTACTCAAAATTCCCCATGACGGATCATCGAGGGCCGCCTCATCAATATCGTGCGCGCCCGCGCGAGGAGGCCCCAAAGACTTTGACCAGATCAATGTGTCATTCGAAGTCGCGGGTGCCTGGTCCGCGATGTAGGCATACACCGTGTTATTCATCGAGGCGAATAAGACCGTGTTACAGCCTTGCGGGCACTTATTGCTCACCAGATGAGACACGTAGAGTGGCTGCGCCATTATTTTGGCGTCGGAATACAGAGTCCAGAGTTTTCCGAACTGAGTTCTCACATTCGATTGGTTCAGTTGAGTTTCAACTAGATTCACCCCGCTACGCTGGTTATCAACCCGCTGCGTGTAAATATCAAAAGAACCCCTGGTGTTGAATAGGCGCGGCAAAAACAAAAATGGTAGTAGACCAAGAAGCGCTGTATTTTTCTTGCACCCAGCCCACATAACCAGCCGCACCTCACAAAATTCTATGTCGGGTCACAATTCTATTCTCGCCGCAAACTGATGACAAACAAAGTCCAACCAACAATTCTTCGTAAACACTGGCTCGACACGACCCGAATGCTGAGCTACGTTTGAAACTTGCACTGTCATCATTTTCTGGCTGTTTGGGTTGAAGCGATCAGCTTCTATTGCGACAATGGAATTGGCGCGGCCGATCATGCGTTGGCCCAATTCATTCACGGGGGTTTTATACGGCCTCTTGGCAGCGGGCGTCTTGATTTTGATGCCAACTCGGATCGAGACCTCCGATAGCCATCCGTCATCCCAACTCCCGACTATGACCGAGACCGCGCATCCTCTGGAACAAATCCAAAAATATATTTCATCAAGCTGGGAATATTTGACCCGCTCCCTGGCTATTTGCAAAACGTTTGAGGACATAAAAACGGACGGCGAGCCTTACCTTTATTTACCACTGGGGTTCCCCGAGCCTGCCGAGATAGTCGAACTTCAGAAATACTGCCCGATCCGCGTAGCGCGCTTGCCGAAGAAAATTGCCGCCGCTGGTGACATCGATCTCAGCGAAATTCCCAACGAAGGCGTTCTTTTTCTCCCGCATCCCTACGTAGTTCCGGGCGGACAGTTCAACGAGATGTATGGTTGGGACAGCTATTTCATAATTCTCGGATTGCTTCAGGACAACCGCGAACCAATCGCCAAAGGAATGGTCGAAAACTTCTTTTTTGAGATCGAGCAATACGGCGCGATTTTGAATGCCAATCGAACCTATTATCTTACGCGCTCTCAGCCTCCGTTCCTGACGTCCATGATTCTTGCGATTTACAACGCAGATAAGGCAAAGGGACAAGCAGATTCCTCGTGGCTCGAAAGAGCCTACAAATTCGCGGTTGCAGACTACGAAGAGTGGATTCGCCCGCCCCATCTAGCTGGTAACACCGGACTTTCCCGATACTTCGATCATGGAGAAGGCCCGGTGCCCGAAATTATTGGCAATCCAAAGGACTACTACCGAGGCGTCGCGCGGTACATGCTCACGCACCACGAAGGCGATGAAGCTTCCTACGTTGTGCACCTGGGAAAGAATCCGGACGCGCCACACGCCGGCCCCGTATTTGAATTTGAGTGCGGTCCCGCGTCGCAACCAGCTCCCGCCCCTGATTGCCCGGCAGATCGCGTTGCTCTGACCGCGAATTATTACGAAGGCGACCGCACCATGCGCGAATCGGGATTTGATGTCTCATTTCGCTTCGGCCCCTTCAGCGCCGACACACACCACTACGCTCCCGTCTGCCTGAATAGCCTTCTTTACAAAGAGGAAAAAGACCTGGAAGAGATGGCCACCATTCTGGGCCACCACGAAGATGCGAAAAAATGGCGCCAAAACGCGGTCGATCGCCTTGACCGTATGAACAAATATCTGTGGGACGAGAGCCGCGGTCTTTACTTTGACTATGACGTTGCCACCAACAAGCGCTCGACCTACGAATATGCAACTACGTTTTATCCGCTATGGGTCGGCGCCGCAAGCAAAGCGCAAGCAGACGCCGTGGTGCACAACCTTCCGTTGTTCGAACATCCTGGCGGGCTAGCCATGAGCCGGCATGAAACCGGCGCGCAATGGGATTTCCCGTACGGCTGGGCTCCGATTCATTTAATCGCTATCGAGGGAATAAAACGCTACGGATTCAATGCCGACGCAGATCGTGTTTCGTTTCACTTTCTGCATATGGTGCTGGAAGATTTCGAGCGCACCAAGACCATGTTCGAAAAATACGATGTGGTTTCGCGAGCCTCAAAAACCCGCATTCGAGTAGGATACAAAGAGAACGTAATCGGCTTCGGATGGACCAACGGTGTTTTCCTCGAGCTTTTGCATCAATTGCCGCCGAATCTAATTGAAAAGCTTGAAAAGGGAAAAGTTCCGAAGCGCTAACCGCGAATATTTCTGGGGCATCCACTACAGTCACGTTCCTAAACGCCTACAGTATTTCCCTGATTGATGAATTCCGGCTCTTAGACCAATATGCGCGCAGAGAGAAGAGGAACAGAGGGAATCCTTAATAAAATAAGGGCTGGGCCCGCATGCTCTTCTTCTCTCAGCCAAATTTCTTTCCTGATTGATCACTCATCCCCTGATCGCGGCCCGTATTTTTGGTGAACCAACGATTGCAGCCTTTAAGTCAGCATTGCTGTTGACGTTCTCTAGAAGCTTTCGCGTAATGATGTCGTCAACTTCGGGCGCTTTGCGTATTTCCACCGGGTAGCGGACCATGAGTTCTAGGCCACCTTCTGAAAACTGCAACTTCGCTTCTGTTTCCGGCGCGCGTAACTCAATTTCCACCTTGCGCTCGATATCGCCATACTGTTTTTCGATTCCGGCGCGATATTGTGCGTACACGGAATTCACAACCTCGCTGAGCGTGTCTTGCACCAGCTTGTAGTTCGCGCCTGGCGCAAGCGATACGGCCACCTCATGCCAGGCATACGAGGTCCCCGGAATCTGTTTGTACAGCGGTGTAGTCGCCTGGAACAGCACCGAGTTGGAGAAAACGACGATGCGGCCGGTAGGATAAAGTTCAATTCCCGTCCCCGCAAGTTCCACTAAATACATGCGGACCAGCCCAATATCGATTACGTCTCCCGTCACGCCCGCAATGCTGATGCGATCTCCCACGCTGATCCCGTAGCGCCCTACAACAAAAAAATACGCGGCTACTGACAAAAGCACGGCTTGCAGACCCACTGCGATCCCGGCGGTGACGAACCCGGCGAACGTTGCCAGGGAGCTGAATTCGCTGATGAATCCCAACAAAAGGACGATGCAGATCAGAAAACCAACGACAAACCGCCTGAGAATCAGGAATTGTCGGCGCCTGCGCATATCGTGGATGTACCGGAACGTTAATCGGCGCCACAACTCGGAGAGAGTGAACACGAATGCGAGCGCCAAAGCCAACGCAAGAACTCGCATCAGTAAGGCGCGCACGGAGTATCCCGACTCGCGCACCAGCACCCGGCGCCATTGCAGAAAATTCGCGCGGCTCTCGTCCAGTAAAACAATTTCCTGGCTCAGGGGAATCAGCGCGCTCGACAAATGTTTGAACTCATCTGTTAGCTTCAGGAAATCCTGAGGCGTCGCTGGAGTCGATTGCGTGCCGGGCGTGGCCGACAAATTGGACATTTCGCGTCCGCGTTGCACCGTGGCTGATAAATTCGCGCGTAACGGCTTTTGAATGTTGGTGGCAATATTGCGCAAGCTCGCCGTTTCTTTAATTAATTGATCGAGTTGATGAATGCTGCGCATTTCGTCATACACGGACCTGGCATCGCCGGCCAATCCTCCGGAACTCGGGCTTACCGTTTGAGCGCTGGCCGCGGCCTTGGCAGCGGCGCTCTGTGCCAAAGCGGTGCCCAACACCTCGGGAATAGAACGTGCCAGATCATTGATGCTTCCCTGCAATCCGTTGGTTGACGCTTCGCTGTTGTTCTGGATAAATGTACTCATGCGCTGGACCGCGTCTTGCATCGCTTTATTCAACTCAAGATCGCCCTGCAGCTTTTCCCTTTGATCTACCAGGTTTTGTCTGTTTCCTGTTGCTGAGGCGAGCTGTTTGTCCAGCGCGTCTAATTGCGCTTGGTCCTGCTCGATTTTGGCTTTCACTTGCGCGGCAAACTGGGCCAGTTTTTCTTCCTGCGTGGGCGTCTGCGCGTTTTGACCTGCATCATTGCCGGCGCCATTATTTGCCGCGGAGATCAGTTGGGCTTCCGCCCTCGCGGACTCGACAGCCAGCCGTACCACTTGAGCAGCAAGATTTTGCGCATTGTCCTGATAGAGCTCATCGCTGGGCAAACCAACCGTTTGCACTTTGCCCGACGCATTTCGATACCAATTAATAGCCGCGTTCAGATGGCCTAGAATGGCGTCCCGATCGAACGGCTGCGTGCCTTGTGCAAGAACAAAAACACTTAGTAAAAAAGATGAGGCCAACCAAACACATAAAAGGCGTCCCCAGCGAGGCGCTTTTAGAGCCAGCCATTTTTTGAACAGTTTCATATCCTCTTCTTTGGTTTGCGCTGGGTGCAAGACCTGATGATTTCTTCTTGGACCGCGATTTTCAAAGGGCTAGGAACGAGTCAAAATAAGAAGCAAGCCGCAGCAATCCTGGCAATCCCGGCCTATCCATATAGCGGGATCCGTTCGGCGTAGCCACCTGACTTTCAAACTACCACAAATTACGCTAGCATTTCGCGAGCACAAACTCCAGGATGAGCTCCTCTCACAACAAATTTGCCGTTGTAACCCTGAGCTCGACAAAACATCTCTCCTCTTAAGGGAGATGACGATTACAGCAACTGGTTACAATGGCCTGGTTCAAACCCACCTCAATCACCTGGAAGGAATTACTAGTTCAAACTGCGCGACGTATTGAAAAAGATGATGTTCTAGGTCACTCCGCCCAACTTGGTTTCTATTTTTTTCTCGCTCTCTTTCCCCTGTTGATTTGCACCCTCGGATTACTTGGAATGTTTTCTAGGGCCGGGCGTGACATACAGCACGGTCTGTTCGGCATACTTACAAGCGTTCTGCCATGGTCGGCTTGGAAACTCGTACAACAGACACTGGCAGAGATTAACCAATCCAACCCCAGCCCCAAGCTGTCTCTCGGAATTATCATTTCGTTGTGGTCGGCATCCGCGGGTATGTCCGCCGTTATGGACACCTTGAACGCCCAGGCAGCAGTACCGGAGACACGATCGTTTATCAAAAGAACTGCTCTCGCCGCCGGTCTCACCGTCGCAGCTGCCTTAGTACTTTTGGCGGCAGTCGCCATAGTGTTGTTGGGGGATTCCGCGGCTCAATATTTTTCGCAGGGCGCGGTCACTATCATCTGGAGAATCGTGCAATGGCCGATCGCCACGACCCTGGTCTTGTTCAATTTCGCTCTGATTTATTACTTCGCGCCGGACGTGAAAGATTGCAAGTGGCATTGGATTACGCCGGGGGCAGTGTCCGGTCTTCTTCTATGGATGGCTGTATCTTTGAGCCTGAAGGCTTATTTACACTTTTTCAATACGTACACTGCCACCTACGGCTCCCTAGGTGGCGTCACTATTCTATTACTGTGGTTTTACCTGACCGGAGCGGCATTACTGATCGGAGCCGAAATCAACACGGTGATCGAGGATGCTAGAGAGTTAGAAAAAAAGAAATGCGACAACGCCGGGGATTCTGAGTAGGAAAGTCGCAGCTCAAATCGTGCCTGCATCGCGCTGATCATTCGACGCAAACCGATCTACGAAATATGGCGCGCCCTAGGCGACGATCTTAGAACTTTTTTCACCAGCTCAGGTGTGACAGATTTAACACACCTTAGAACGATGGAAGGTCCTGATTAGTCCGATTACGGGCATGTTACGGGCGAGCACTGTACTTGTACTTGATTGGTCGGGTAGGGCAAAGGCGCGTAGCGGGCTTCGTATGATGCCGACGTTTCCATTGCCCTCCCTAAAATTCCGTACGGCGGGTTTTCCCCAGTACGGCTTCAAGGCCGGTAGATCAGACAGGGCCTTCCCGTTCGACGCTTCCTCGCCTCGGACGGTTTGCCATTGTCCTTCGTGCTTCCCGCTTCCCTCGTCAGTTCCCCGTTCTGTGCCGGGGGACGTTGGGCGCTGGAGCACCTCCGTTCGAGCGGCCGCTGCCGCTCTACCCCAGGGGCCCTCGCTCCAGACCGGGTTGTTCTGTTCCGGTCCATCCACGCTTAATCGGCCCCATCCGCCCCACTCGCAGGCACATCCCGATTTCACCGCTTTGCGGCTTATACCGGATGCCTTCGCTGTGCACACTGCGCCTAGGCGACCTCCGAGTGGTTCCACGCTTTCGCTGTCGTTCCTTCCTAACATGCCACCCTCTACGACTCCGGGGAGATCGGAAACCGGTTGGTTCCAGACATGCGGTCCCGACATAGGCCTTCGCCATGTTATGAGCGGCTCGGCTCTCCCGACTATCCTGCAATCCGCTTCACGCAGGGCCGACTTTTCGGAGCTTCACTGGTTCGCTTTTGCTGCGGCCTGTCAGGTTGCTCGCCCCCTGTGCAGATCTGACCAGAAGCTCTTCCGGCCACCGGGACTTTTACTTCCAGGCTTCCGACGAGTCGGTCACCCTTCTCGCCGCTGGATATAACTACGACAGTCACTGGACCGTTCTGTCGATGGGACTCTCACCCATTGGAGTGACAACTAGCGTTGCTGCACCATAACAACGTCGGCTCCTTAGACCCGAGTACACTGTGGTTTGTCGAGAACCATTGGCTCGGGAGAAAGGAGCCGAACATGATCATTATAGGCGTGGATTATCACCCGAGCGAGCAGTACATCGCGTTTGTAGATACAGAAACGGGAGAGTATGAGGAACGACAATTGAACCACAGTGATGACTCGGGAACTGGCGAGGCGAGGAGTCCGCGTACGCCTGGGGATGGAGGCCACGGGCTACTCCCGCTGGTTCGAGCGGTTGCTGGCAGAACTGGGTATGGAGCTGGGGATCGGCAATGCGGCCGAGATTGAGACCAAACGCGTCCGCAAACAGAAGACCGATCGTGAGGACGCCCGGCTGCTGCTGCGATTGCTGCAGGAAAATACCTTTCCTCGCATCTGGGTACCCAGTGCGGAGAATCGGGATCTGCGGCAACTGTTGTGGCATCGGCATCGCTTGGTGCAGATGCGCACGCGGATGATGAATCAGCTGCAAGCACTGGCCATGAACGAAGGCCAGCGGCGGAAGAAAAAGCTGTGGAGCGAACGAGGACGAGCGGAATTCGAAAAGCTCCCCTTAGCTTTCTGGGCCAGCCGGCGTCGGCAAGATCTGCTGGAGCTGCTGGACCGGCTGAATCCAACGATCGAGGAATTAACCGCAGCGGTCGAGGGGGAAGCCAAGAAGTGGCCCGAGGTACGGCGGCTGATGACGCATCCGGGGGTAGGACCGCTGACGGCGCTGGCCTTCGTGTTGATCATCGGAACTCCCAAGCGGTTTCGTCGGGGCAAGCAGATCGGCAGCTATGTGGGGTTGATCCCTTCGGAGAACTCCAGTGCTGGCCATCAACGGCTGGGACACATCAGCAAGCAAGGTAGTTCTCTATTGCGTTTCTTGCTGGGAGAAGCAGCCCAAGCCGCCGCACGTTGTGATGCGGACTGGAGACGACGGTACATGCATCTGGCGCTGCGCCGACAACGGAACATCGCCAAGGTGGCCATGGCCCGAAGACTGGCGGTTCGGTTGTACTGGATGTGGCGGAAGGGTTGGGAATATGCAGAGTGGGTCAAGTTCGGTTCGCACCCGGGACAGCTCGGAACCGGACATGGCGTGCAGTAGAACGCCGTGTACTTGAATGGGCATCCCGCTCCCTCGCGAGAGGGAGTTTGAACGAGTAATCGTGGTCTGAAATTCGGATCGGAGAGATGTTTAGGTCGAACTGAAACCGCCCGAAAGATTACAGGCGAGCCGTGGTTATCGACACTGGGTCCAGGAAATATGACGAAAGAGAACACTCTTTGGAGTGGATGCAGAAGTTTGTGCAAAAAAAGACTGTTGTAGCAACATCAAAATGTCACCCTAATGGCAACACGAAAATGTCACCTCGGTCTGTTTCCCGCGAGACCAGAGCGGTGCCAGGTTCGCGATCGCACGCCGTTCAGCTTGTTTCTGGGGCGCCTCTCCTTTTCTCGTTTTTTTGTTTTCCCTCTTCTCTTGCCCTTTTGCCTGAAAATTTGCGATTTAGAAGCCCGTAGGACGATTTCTCTGGCTGCCCTCGAGTTGTACATTCCTGTTTTTCAAAGCGCTCCGTGTTTCAGGCGTGTATCGCCGTAGTAGAGCGAGACACGGCCATTGAGGGCTTCGCAGATCTGAACTTTCGCGCCAGCGAAGCTGAAGCGGCGCGCTTGGGGCGGGATCTGCAGCCGCTGGCCGTCCCATTGCACCACGTTGTCGTTGCTGACGATGCGTTCCTGTATAAAGCAGCAGATACGTTCGAGATTTTCCGGAGCTGGGCGCCAGGCTTTGACGGTCTCCCGCGGGGCGCGAGCAAAGCGGCGGTTGTAGTTGGAAACGAAACGGCGCAGCACGTGATTGGCCGAGTCGAGATCGCAGGCAGCGGCCAAGCGGAGTTCGCTGCCGAGGCGATCCTGCAGGACGCCCCACAGGCGTTCGATACGCCCCTTGGCTTGTGGACTCTGGGCCGCAATGAAGGTGATGCCGAGTTGATCGAGTGCGCGTCCGAATTGTGGGGGCTGGCGTTTTCCGGCCAATTCTTCTTCCCTCGTCCAGTGGTCATCGTTGCGGACAAAGATGCCGCTGCGATCACCGTAGAAGGCCACGGGAATGCCGAATCGGCGGAGTAGGGTTTTGAGCAGGAGGAAATAGCCCTCGGCCGTTTCAGAAGGGAAGAATTGGGCGGCGAGGATTTTGCCGCTGGCATCATCCTGCATGCCGAGAGCGCTGAGATGAGGACCGCGACCTTCGAGCCAGTCATGCGGGGAGCCGTCCAGTTGCACCAGTTCTCCTTCGCGAGCGGAGCGCAAACGGCGCTGGCGATGAGCGGGCGGGCGGCGTTTGCGGGGCGAGGGGATGCCGTTGCTGCGGAGCAAACGGCGGAGGGTCTCGCGGCTGAGAGAGAATTCTTCTTGCTCGATCAGTTTCTCGTGTAGGTGATGATCGTTGAAGCCAGCATACCGAGTGCGCGCGAGCTGCAAAATACGGGTGCGCGTACGTTCGGGCAAGCGGCGCGGGCTAGGCCGGCCGCGGCTGGCGTGTGCCAGAGCCGCTGCGCTGCCTTGCCGATAGCACGCTTTGAGACGTTTGACCTGGCGAGGCGATAGATCGAGTAGCTCCGCGGCTCTGGCACACGCCAGGTTCCCTTGAACGCATTGTGAGATAACGGTCACACGCTTCAGTTCTTTCTGAGTCAACGTGAATGTCTCCTGTCGCATGGGGTGACATTTTCACGTTGCTGTTAGGGGGTGACAGAATTATGTAGCTAAGACATTGTGCAAAAAAAGACTTGACAGAGCCGACGTTGTTAGAGATGTCCGGTTTGCGCTGCCAGCTCAACCGGTCGATGCAACACCACCCAATATATTGATTCGACAATGCTTCCCCGGGAGAAGCGATCTGTTTGGCCGTACTCGGTCAAAACCTAGCCAGGGTAGTCTTCCCGCTGATCTAACCCTAGCGAGCGATTTAGCCTTTGTTTTCAATGCAAGTCGGGTTCGACTTGAGTGTTGCGTCGACCCATTGAGATCACCGCGTAAGTCAGGCACTAGTCTTCTGTTGGAGCTGGGCCAGCAAACTGAGATTTCTTGTTGCTATCCGTTAGCCGGAGATATACTCCGCGGAACGAGGTGCCACCATGATGATAGGACGACGCGAACTCTTGGAACGCTGTGTGGCATTTGGCGCGCTGACGATCGCGGGCGCGACTCCGCTCTCTGCCCTGGCAAGCGCCTGGGACGATGCCGAGAAACGCAAGCCGACTCCGTGGTGCGAACTCGGACCGTTTTACAAGCGCGACGCTCCTCGCATTACGATGCTGCGCGGCGCACACGAACCTGGAATGCCGCTGGCTGTGGCCGGGAATGTTTACGACGTAAACGGACAGCTTCTGCTCGACGCCACCCTGGAAATTTGGCAAACCGACAACGCGGGACATTACGACAATGAAGGCTATCTTTATCGAGCGATGCTGCAACCCGATCAAAAAGGCGGATACGCGTTTGAGAGCGTGATACCCGGCCATTACCCACAGAGAGTATGCCAGCACGTGCATTATCTAGTGAAGGCGCCGGGACACAAGCCGCTTACGACACAGTTGTACTTCGGCACCGATCCGGTCTTCGATGGTAACCCGGAGAAGAATTACAAACGTGATCCGTTGATTAGCAGCGTGGAGTTGGTTCGTCCGGTGGTCATCAAAGGCGAGCCCAATCAGATGTTAGCTGCGGTGACCTTCGATATCGTCCTGGAAAAAACCTGATGCGAAGCCTGTTTGTCACATTTTCTCTCTACTGCTGCAGTCTGGCTATTCATGCAGCAGAATTGAAGCCGATCGCGACGGTGCCCCTGCCCTGCGAGTCGCCGGACCAATTCGTGTCACCCAGCGGAGAACAAATTGCCGTGCGTTGTACGGACCACAGTATCCGCCTTGTGGATATTGCGACCGGCCGTGAACAACATCTGTTCCCCTCCGACGATCACGTCACCCGTTACAGCTTTTCCCGCGATGGTCGCCGGTTCGCTGTGGGTTTAAGAGATGGATCGGCGGAGATCGTACCCACGTCGGGCTCGGGTGAGCCCAAGCGTTGGAAAGCCACGACCCGCGGAGTTAGTGCCATTGAGTTTCTCGCGGACGATAATTCCATTCTGATTGCGGGGGATGACGAACCTGGACAGATTTGGGATGTCAGCGATATACCAACAGTACGTACACCCTTGCATTCGGATTTCGCAGGCCTCACCGCGTCTGCTGTAAGTCCCGACGGCAAGCAATTGGCAACTGCCGAAGGTGACACGGTCCTGCGCGTCTATGACACCTCGACCTGGAAGATGACGCGGGAATATCCTGACCTCAAGCTGGAGACGTTCGCTGTGGCCTTTACCGATGACGGGAAATTTCTGCTCGCGGGCGGCGTAGAAGATTACATCTCGCTAATTGATCTTTCGTCAGGAAATGAAACCCACCGCCTGGGAGGAGAAGTCGGTTCTGTTATTGAGATCATGCCGCTCGGTGACAACCAGCGGGCAGTAACGATGTATTTCAATGAGGACACTCTAAAGAGACGCTGGGCAGTTTGGAATCTCGAAACTTTGAAAACTGAATCGCTCACGACGGAGCATCCTTTCACGGGCGGTGGAATCGTTCGCGGAAAGCGTTGGTTCGCAAGCGCGGCGGGAAAGTCGCTGCAGATTTGGGAATATCAGTAGTGCAAGACGAATTTGACCTCTGGCCTCGGCTAAGTCCTGGTAAGTCGGGTGGTCTCAATGGGTGGACGCAACACTCAGCTCGAACTCACCTTGCATTGAAAACAAAAGCTAAAATCGCTCGCTAAGATAGATCGCCGGAACACTGCCCTGGCTAGGTTTTGACCGAGTACAGCCAAGCAGATCGCTTCTCCCGGGGAAGGATTGTCGAATCAATGTATTGGATGGTGTTGCATCGACCGGTTGAGCTGGCACGACTTACCAGGACTTGAGAAACGCGACCGCTTAGCCGCGTACGAAAGAAGTGTCCAGAACGGCGCGCAATACTGTACGCCCTACCGGTTCGTTGACTTGCTACGCCGCGCAACCTAAGATGCTCGGCTAATGGCGGACTCGAAGCCACGTAGTGGAACGACGGTTTCGCATTACCGCATCGTGGAGAAGCTCGGCGGCGGTGGGATGGGCGTGGTGTACTCCGCCGAAGACACAAAGCTCCGCCGCCTGGTGGCGCTGAAATTCCTGCCGGACGATACTGCGAGCGACCCCCATGCCATCGAGCGCTTCCGGCGCGAAGCTCGCGCGGCCTCTGCGCTGAACCATCCAAATATTTGTATCATTCACGATATTGATGAAGACCAGGGCCAACACTTCCTGGTGATGGAGTTTTTGGAAGGCCAAACGGTGAAGCACCGCGTCGCGCAAGGAGCCATCCTGCTGGACGAGCTGCTGGAAATCGGCATCCAAGTGTCCACTGCGTTGGACGCCGCGCACGGAAAGGGAATCGTTCACCGCGACATCAAACCCGCGAACATTTTCCTGGTTCGGCATGCGCAAGCCAAAGTCCTGGATTTCGGACTCGCCAAGGTTGTGGCGACGCACCGCGTTGCACCCGGCATCACAGTGTCGGCGCTTCCCACCGCTTCCGAGCAGGAGCTACTGAGCAGCCCCGGCTCGGCGATGGGCACGGTAGCGTATATGTCGCCGGAGCAGGCGCTGGGTGAAGATCTTGACGCGCGCTCGGATCTTTTCTCCTTCGGCGTGGTGCTTTACGAGATGGCTACGGGCGCCATGGCCTTTTATGGCGCAACGTCCGGAGCGATGTTCGACGCGATTTTGCACAAAGATCCTGTGCCGCCCGGCCGGCTCAACCCGCAGCTTCCGGCGGAACTCGATCGCATAATTCACAAGGCCCTCGAAAAGGACCGCGCGCTGCGCTATCAGCACGCTTCCGAACTGCGCGCTGATTTGCAGCGCCTGAAACGCGACAGCACTTCCGGACGCGTCGCGGTTGGCAGCGGCGTGATGCAAACGCCCGTTCTTCAGGCGGGAGCTCGGACGTCTTCGGGTTCCATTGCGCCGGCATCGGGCGAACAGCCCTCAAGCAGTTCCGTTGTGGTGGCGGTTGCAAAGCAGCACAAGCTCGGGCTGACCACCGGGGCATTGATAGCGATCGTGTTCCTGGCGGTGGCGGGGTATGGTTTGTATGCCCTGCTTCACCGCGCCGGCCCAGCGCCGTTCGCGGATTTCACTATCACGCAAGTCACTAACAACGGGAAATCAGTCGAAGCGGCCATTTCTCCCGATGGCAAATATCTTCTAAGCGTCCTGGAGGACAAAGGCAAACAAAGTCTCTGGCTCCGCCACGTACTCACGAATAGCGACACCCAAGTGATTCCGCCTGCGGAAGCTTTTTACCAGAACCTGACATTTTCGCCGGATGGCAATTACATTTATTTCCGTAAGGCTACAGACAACACGCATACCGAGTTCAACGCTTTTCGCGCTCCGGTGCTGGGTGGCACACCGCAGCTCGTGGTGCGAAACATCGACAGCGCGATTAGCTTCTCTCCCGACGGAAGAATAGCCTACGCACGAGGAAATGATCCGGAGGTCGGAAAGTTTCAAGTGCTCATCGCGAACGCGGACGGCACGAACGAAAGGATGTTTTGTAGCGGGCCTAGCACCTTTGCTCCGCGGCTCGTACCTTGGTCGCCAGACGGCAAACAGATCGCTGCACTTATGCCCGGCCCCGGCGAGCCGATGAGTGACATTGAGTTCCGGGATGTGACGTCCGCCAAAGTGCAGGCGGTTGTCCCGTTCAATAAAATGCAGCTGAATGACCTTGCATGGCTGCCCGACGGCCGCGGCCTGGTGGTGACCTATCAGAGTAATACGACATTTTTTGCGCGGGCTCAGATCGGCCTGCTCTCCACGACAGCAACCGATTTCCGCCCATCACCAAGGACACGAATAGCTATCGGACGCTGACACTCTCAGCCGACGGAAAGGCGCTGGCCACCGTCCAAGAAAAAGCCACAAGAACTCTGTACGTGTTGCCGGCCGGCGGATTCTCCGGAGTCCCTCCGGCTCCGGCTTTGGCGCAGCTCAAAGACGCTTTTGCTTTTAACTGGGCCTCAAACGGAGACCTGTACTTTGCCGATGGCGGCACTTTGCTGCGAATCTCACCGGACGGCGCGGGCAAGACGACCATAGTTAGTGACCCTGCCGCCGTAATAGCGGCGGCGATCGCCTGTCCGAATGGATCCGACGTGATACTCCAATGGGACGGCCACTCCGCTGGCAAAATCAACGTTTGGCGCATGTCTGCCGACGGCTCGAACCTGAAGCAACTCACCTATGGCGGCGCAGACCTTTCCGCAAAGTGCATGCCGGACGGAAAGTGGGTGTATTACGAAGACTGGATAAACTCGCACATTATGCGCGTGCCGATAAACGGTGGAACTCCTGAGATTGTGCCGGGAACGATCGTTGCGCACACGATTTTCTCCTCGCCGGGCTTCGCCATTTCAGGAGATGGGAAGTGGCTTGCGATCCTCCTGGACCACATTGAGTCGAACGGCTCCGGCACCAATAAAATCGCGCTGATTCCGCTCGATGCCGGCCCAAGTCCTGCGGTGCGATTGCTCGACCCTGATTCGAGGGTTGCAGATAATCCACAATTCACGCCGGAGGGCAGCGCGGTTGTGTATCCCATTCGCGAAAACGGTGTGGACAATCTGTGGCTCCAGCCGCTCGACGGTTCCCGCGGCCGCCAAATCACCGCCTTCGAAACGGATCTGATCCAGGCGTTCCATTTCTCTCCCGACGGTAAGAGCCTCGGCGTTTTCCGTGAGCACGACGAATCCGATGTTGTGCTTCTGCACGACGCCGGCAATTCGCCGCGCTGACGCACCACAAGAATACAGAACCTCGAGCTCCGCTTCTGCCTCCGCATTTGCTTGGTCCACAGGATCTCCCTCGACTCGCCCCCGCTGCCGGAATCACCGCACCCGCGCTCGAGTTCACAGTCACCAATTCCAGGCGCTTCTCGACCAAAAGCCGCTTGTATCTTCGCAATCCCTTGACGTGCATATCCAACTTCCCGAGAGAAAGGGTCGTCCTCGGCCCGGCATTTTACACCCATACGTGCCAACACAGCTCAAGCTGCCGAGTTGAATTCTCGTCGTGGATATGTCCCGGCTTTTCGCGAGCCCTTCGAAAAATTCTGGTTTGCAAAAGGTGATTTCCTGACTACTCTATGCCACGCAGGACGGTGAACCCATGGTACAGACATCGACAGCCGGAGGCGTAAGCCGTTTCGGCAGCACGCAGCGGCAGGATCCTTGGTGGGTCGAAGTCCTGCCGGTGATGGCGGTGCTGGGCGCGTTTGGCGTTTACGCCACGCTCCGCGCGTTCGAAGGGAAATTCTACGAATGGGGGCCGTATCTCTCCCCGTTCTATTCCCCTCTGATTGATCCTCACCACCACTGGTGGCCGTTTTCCCCCGCAATCTTAATTCTCGGCGGCCCACTCGGGTTTCGCGCTACCTGCTACTACTACCGCAAAGCGTATTACCGCGCGTTTTTCCTTGATCCGCCGGCTTGTGCGGTGAGCGAACGAAGCGGGCGCCAATACCGCGGCGAAACCGCGTTTCCATTCATCCTTCAAAACTTTCACCGCTACTTTTTCTACCTCGCGCTCCTGTTTCTCTGTTTCCTGTGGTACGACGCCGTGCGCGCCTTCTTTTTCCCGGAAGGATTCGGAATCGGTGTCGGCTCGCTCGTGATGCTTCTGAACATCGTTCTGCTTACGATGTACACATTCTCCTGCCACTCGCTGCGTCATCTCGCGGGAGGAAAGCTTGATTGCTTTTCGTGCACAACATTCGGCCCGCCACGTCACGCGGCATGGCGCTGGGTGAGCGTCTTGAATGAGCGCCACATGTTGTGGGCATGGCTGAGCCTGTTTTCGGTCGGCCTCACCGACCTTTATATCCGCCTGCTATCGGTGGGCTTCCTGAAGGACATCCGGCTATTGTGAACACCAAATACGAAACCCACGAGCACGACGTCCTGATTATCGGCGCGGGCGGCGCCGGGCTGCGCGCTGCGATCGAGGCTCTAGCGCAGGGCGCACGCGTGGGCGTGGTCTGCAAGTCGCTCCTTGGCAAGGCGCACACCGTGATGGCCGAAGGCGGCATTGCCGCGGCGATGTCCAATGTGGACAAAGCGGACGACTGGCGCACGCACTTCCGCGACACCATGCGCGGCGGCAAGTTCCTCAACAACTGGCGCATGGCCCAACTCCACGCGCTGGAAGCGCCCGATCGCGTGCGCGAGCTTGAGCAGTGGGGCGCGCTCTTTGATCGCACTGAGAGCGGTGAAATCCTGCAACGCGCCTTCGGCGGCCACACTTTCAAACGGCTCTGCCATGTCGGTGACCGCACCGGCCTCGAGATGATCCGCACCTTGCAAGACCGTGGCGTGCACCAGGGAATCGACGTGTACATGGAGTGTACGGTCACGCGGCTGCTCAAAGACGGCGACCGCATCGCCGGCGCTTTCGCCTACTGGCGCGAACAAGGCCGGTTCGTCATTTTCAAGGCGAACTCGATCGTCATCGCCACAGGTGGCATCGGCAAGGCCTGGAAGATCACGTCGAACTCCTGGGAATATACCGGCGACGGCATGGCGCTCGCTTACGACGCGGGCGCCGAGTTGATGGACATGGAATTTGTGCAGTTCCATCCGACTGGCATGGTGTGGCCGCCGGGCGTGCAGGGGATTCTCGTGACCGAAGCGGTGCGCGGTGAAGGTGGAACTCTGCGCAACAAGAACGGTGAGCGCTTCATGGAAAGGTACGACCCCAAGAAAATGGAGCTTTCCACGCGCGACGTCGTTGCACGCGCGATCTATACCGAGGTGCGTGAAGGCCGTGGTACGGAGCACGGTGGCGCGTTCTTGGACATCTCGCAGAAGCCCGCCGAGTACGTGAAGCGGAAGCTGCCCAGTATGTATCACCAGTTTCTCGAGCTCGCGGATGTGGACATCACGAAGGGGCCCATGGAAGTGGGTCCCACCTGCCACTACGTCATGGGCGGCATTCGCGTGGTTGCAGAGACGGCGCAGGCATCTGTTCTCGGACTTTTTGCCGCGGGCGAAGCAGCGGCGGGCCTGCACGGCGCAAATCGCCTGGGCGGCAATTCGCTTTCGGATTTGCTGGTCTTCGGACGCCGCGCGGGATTGGCGGCCGCGCAGCATGCGAAGAAAACGGGAACCCCTGCGATAGATGGCGCCCAGATCGAGCAGGCCGAGCGGGCGTTGCTCGCGCCTTTTGACCGTGCCGGCGGCGAGAGCCCTTACCAAATTCACCATGATTTACAGGACGTGATGCAAACTCTCGTCGGCATCTTTCGCACCGAACAGGACCTTCACCGCGCTTTGACGGAAATCGAAAAACTGAAGGCACGGGCCTCGCGCGTGCGTGTCGAAGGCTCGCGTCTCTACAATCCGGGCTGGCACCTGTCGCGCGACATTCAGTGCATGCTCACGGTTTCCGAAGCCTGCACGCGCGCCGCTCTCGTCCGCCGCGAAAGCCGCGGAGCTCACAGCCGCCTGGACTACCCGGAGCTGGACGGCGCGTGGGGACGGAAGAATAATGTTATCGTCCAGAGGGGCGATGCGATGGAGCTCTTCGAAAAGCCGGTGCCAGAGATGCCGGACGACTTGAAGCAGATCTTGACGGAAGATAAGTAGCGATTGCCGGAGGCTCAAAATGGCGGAAGCAACTTTGCGGGTGTTCCGGGGCGACCGCGAAGGCGGCAATCCCACCGATTATCGCGTCCCGCTCGTTCCCGGCATGGTTGTACTCGATGCGCTGCACTCGATTCAATCCCACCAGGCTCCCGACCTCGCCGTGCGCTGGAATTGCAAGGCAGGAAAATGCGGGTCGTGTTCTGCCGAGGTGAATGGCCGGCCCCGGCTCACTTGTAAGACGCGCATGGATTCGCTCCCCCTCGATCATCCCATCACAATATTCCCCATGAAAGCTTTTCCGCTGATCAAGGATCTCGTCACCGACGTCTCCTGGAATTATAGAGTGAACCGGAAAATCCCGCCGTTCCAGCCCCAGCCCGGCGTCGAGTGGAAGATGGACCAGCGTGACGTGGACCGTGTGCAGGAATTCCGCAAGTGCATCGAGTGCTTCCTCTGCCAAAACGTCTGCCACGTTCTCCGCGACCACGCCAAGCAGGAACAATTCGGCGGACCTCGTTTCTTCGTTCGCGTTGCCGGCCTCGAAATGCATCCGCTCGACGGCGTCTCCCGAGCGCGGCTGCTGAAAGACGAATTAGGCATCGGCCTGTGTAACATCACCAAGTGTTGCACTGAAGTCTGTCCCGAAGACATCCATATCACCGACAATGCCATCATCCCGTTGAAGGAACGTGTCGTAGACGAGTTCTATGATCCGGTGTTGATGCTGGTCCGCAAGATTCGCGGCGCAAAAACAGCTTGAGCCGCCGGCAAGGGCGCGTAAGAAGATCTAGGGGAGGCGCTATGGAATACAAGCTGAAGTCGATTTCGAAAGCGGGGATCGCCGAGGCCACCGCCAAAGTGGAGCTTTACCGCTACCTCAACGAGCCGGAAGAGGCCGAGTCGATCTGCCGCGATATCCTGGTGATCGACCCGCAGCACCAGCTCGTCCTGCGCTTGCTCGGCCTCACCATCACGGATCAGTTTGTCGGTAGCTCATCCGATGGCTACCGTGAAGCGGAAGAAACCTTTCAGAAGCTCAGCGACCGCTATGAACGGCTCTACTACACCGGAATCCTGTACGAACGCCGCGCGAAGGCGCAACTTCGCACCGGCCAGCCGCCTCACACAGTGCTGCCACTTTTCGAAAGCGCGCTCGAATGCTTCGGCGACGCCGAGAAAATCCGTCCCGAAGGCAACGACGATGCCATCCTTCGCTGGAACCGCTGTGTTCGTTTGCTGCAAACTCCCGGCTACACTTGGGAAGAAGAGTTCGCAGGGTTCGACGCCGCCGACACGCCACCAGCGTAGAAGCCCGCCGCAGCTGGCACGTTCGCAGGAATCGCCTATGAGATTAAGTGTCTCCCTGTGGACGTTCGCATCAAATTCTTCGCCGGTTTCACGGTTACGGTCTCTTACGCCAACTACGTTAGTAAAGCGTTTGCCGTCTTCTGAACGCATTGAATCTTGCCTCCTGCGATAAATTCTGACGAACTGCGCAACAAACAACAAGGGCGTACGCAGCCTGCCCCACGGAGATGCGCCCACGAATAGTAAACCGCCGGTAAACTAAAAACGTACGGTCAGGTGTGCTAATTCGAAAACATGCGTTTTTATTGATAAAGATACGCGCCCGGAGGGGTTCGAACCCCCGACCTTGTGCTCCGGAGACCAACCTCAGAATGCTATGTTGATGATTCTTCTTGCTCGGTCCTGCACGATACAGCAAGGTTTTGTATGATATTTGGCGCCTAATGGTCCCAAATCGGACTCAAGTTTTATGAATTGGTCCGGAAGGAAATGGTTTCGGTACGCCAAACTCCACATCTATTTGTCGAGAGTAGGGTAATCGAAACGTTGTTCCCACTCTGTTGCTATGCCGCCATCAGAGGACCGCTATTACTTCTGCCATTTCATGCCATAGATCTGCGCGGATCCCTGATCACTAGAAACGAGCGGAGCACCATCGAGCCCGATACCCAAAAATTGAAACCCCTGAAATGTTGATCCGAGGGCGGGAACATTGTTAGGAATCTTCCCTACGGATTCCAATTGCCGGCTGGCAGAACGGTAGCGCTGAAGCTCTCCCTGAGGGGTGATCAAATAAAGGGCGCTGGAATCTTGGTTCCAAGCGGGGCGGTAGAATCCAACACTTGAACTAAGAATGCTCCATTTTGCTGCCCTGAAATCGTATACCGCCAGACGCGGGGCGGCAGCAGTATGCACTGCAGCCAGAAGGTTGCCATCCGGTGAGATCGAGGGCGCCAGCATGTCTTCCGAACCCGCTATTTCCGAGAGTTGGTTAGTATGAAGATCGACTTTCTCCAGCAAAGTGGGAAGGCTTTTGCCACTCTCAAACCACGGCAACCTGCTGAAGATCAGTGATTCACCGTCCGCAGACCACGACGGACTTCCCTGGTTTCGTGCCTCAGGAAAAACAGCTCGGGGCGTGCCACCTTCGGCGGAAATAAGTTCGATTTGCAATGGCTCTCCAGTACCGATACGAGTGAAAGCGATCTGTGTCCCATCGGGAGACCATTCGGGCGAAGCGGTCATCATAGGTGAGTATGTAAGCTGCAAGCGATCGGAACCGTCCACGCGGCTTCGCCACAGGATTCCATCTGGGTAGGTTACGTAGGCCAGCCACTTGCCATCCCGGGAGTAATCAAGCGATTCCAGGGAGGGCATGGAGGAAAGTGCAGTAACCTGGCCCGATGTGGAATTGAGCCGAACAAGTTGATATCGGCGTTGCGTGCCGACAACGTAGAGCCATTTACCATCGAGCGAGGGCAGCGGTGCTGCGAAACTCAGCGGTCCGGCGGTAAGTTGAAATGGCTGAGACATGCCAAGCAGACCGTTTGTCACAGCCCAGATGTCGGAATGCGCGAAGGTGCCGGTCTGAAACACGTAATACCGCCCATCTCGGCTCCACTCGCCACAGCACTCAATTGCAGGTTTGTTCCATCCCGGCAGAAGAACGTGCGCGCCGCTCCCATCAGAGCGTACCTCCCATAGCGCGCTGGACGCCGTGGACGGATCCTCCAGGGTAAAACGCAGTCGTTTGCCGTCCGGTGACCAGCGCGGCCACACCACCACACCGCTGGCCGTGAATATTTTTCGTTTTCCATTGTTATTGTCCAACAGAAAGAGGCCGTCGCCTGTGGCGAATGCAACCATTCGTTTATCCGGAGACCACGCTACGTCGTGGGCGGTCAGATCATCCAACCGACGAGGTGATCCGCCTGTAACGGGAACGATCCATTGGGGCTGCTCTAATTCCAACGCATTGAAGCCCTCCACTAAGAGCTCGGAGCCGTCCGGCGCAATACCCATGAGTTCGAATCCACGATAAGGTAGGGGCAAACTGATGGGCGCAATTTCGCCGCCCCCCACTGAAACTTGCGCGGGGGTAGGGCCGGATCCTAGGCTTGTTGTCGTCAGGTATAGCCGCACGCCATCGGTCGCTAACGGAGAGTCGAGCACGGGCGGCGGCCAACCGAAGCTGTTCTTGGCACGACTATCGTTTGTGAGTTGCACGAACTCTACAGCCGCCCGTGGCGCATGCAGCCAGAGCGTGGCCATGAGTGCCATCAAGGGGACTGCTATCGCGAGGGACCACAGACGCCAGTCGTGCTTCCAAAAGGGCCGCTTCCTTTCTGGCTGGGCCGACGGTGCCAACGCGTCCGTTCCCGAACTTCCCGAGAGTCCCTCCAGTGCGAATGCCAGATCGCGCGCCGACTGAAAGCGTTCCTCGGGAGCTTTCTCAAGACATCGCCGCATCACCCGTTCCGTGCCAGGAGAAATCTTGTTCTCTGCGGCAAGGCTTTCCGGGGGATCTTCTTTGAGGATAGCGTGCATAGTCTCAACCGACGAATTGCCCTTGAACGCACGCGTCCCTGTAAGCATCTCGTACAAGATTGCGCCAAAGCTGAAAATGTCGCTGCGCGAATCTGCCGCATCGCCACGCACCTGCTCTGGCGACATATATCCGACGGTGCCCATTACCGCGCCCCGTTCGGTCAGGGTGTCCCGCGAGGCGGTGTTTTCCGAGTCGCCAGCGACGTTCTGCTTGGCAAGGCCAAAGTCGAGAATTTTGATGCGGCCCTCGCTGGTTACGAAAATATTCTCTGGTTTGAGGTCACGGTGAACGACACGCCTTTCGTGTGCCGCTGCCAGACCGCTCGCAATTTGCACCGCATAGTCCAGCGCTTTGCGGGCCGAAATCTTGCCTTCCTGCATGCGCCGGCGCAGCACTTCGCCGTTGAGCAACTCGGACACCAAATAGTGCATGCCAGCTTGTGAACCGACGTCATAAATGCTCAAAAGGTTGGGGTGGTTGAGCGTACTGAGAATGCGAGCTTCGCGCTCGAATCGGTCGAGTCCTTGGGCGTCATCGGAGAATGCGGGCGGAAGAATCTTGATCGCGACGTCGCGGTCCAACCGCGTGTCTCGCGCGCGGTACACCTCGCCCATTCCGCCTGCACCAATCAGCGCAATGATTTCGTAGGGCCCGACTTTTGTACCCGGAGCGAGGGTCATAAGCGGCGGCGATTATAACCTTGAGGAGCCTTCACACGGTACCTTCAGCTCTCAAGTGGACGAAGACGCGCTTGCCCGACATTGGGGTCTGGCGTGTGGAAAGTGTGCGGTTTTGGCGCTCTGCGGGAGCTTCAGTTAACACCTACTATTGCAGCAATTTTATCGACTTATTTCGTACGGCTTTCGGCACACTGCGACAGAGAAAGAGGAAACTCACTCCTGGTCCGGGGATAAGATTGCGGCTTCAGCTTTTTCCGGGGCAGAACGGTAAAGGCCTATTAGCGTGTTGTCGTCAAGCACAGGCGCATTTCTACAACGCTCTTTTGCGTCTGGGGCCGTTATATCGATCTCAATGAATCGACCTTCGAGCTTCCGCAAATTCGCATAAGCTCCGATGTCAATCATGTACGCATTGAACGTTCCGGTTGTGCTCTTGTGGGTGAGAGCCGAACCAACAGAATGAATAATTCGGTAATCTAACAATCGATTCTCCTCTGTAGAACAGTCAGACTCAGCAAGCGAACATCATCTTTCCCCACCCTCTCTTCGCCAGCAGCCATTGGAGATAGGGATTCCAGTAAGAGCGAAAGGAAATCGCGTGGTACACCTCCTGACGCTAATACGAGTCTCTCAAACAGTGTTTTCTCTGAATCAGCGCTCTCGAACGAATTTAGCCATTGAAACACCTGCAGATTGGACTTCGGGCCGGTGTTGCGTCGACCCATTGAGACCACCGCGTTAATCAGGACTTATGGGCGTTTCAGTACTGCCCGTACGCGATTAATAATCGCATTTGTCTTGCCTTCAAGTTCTCCGCGGACGGAGAATCACCGCACTAGAGATTTGGATTGTCCTTGGAAGTTAAATCTGGATGACAGTTTTGAGCCGGAGATTCCGCTGTAGAGGGTAGGGACACATTTCTCACGCTCTCGAGTCGAAGAGCGACTTGCTACGAAGCAGCAGAATTTTGGAGGAACAATGCGACCCAGCACCGCACGTGCAGTTCGACATTTCTGTCTTTCGACACTGATAAATAGCCGACAGAGAAAGATCCTGGTTGTCGCGTATCTCATCATCTCGATTGCAGTTTGCGTGTTGTGGGTGGCTCCAGTCTCTGGCCAGCAATTAGCGACGGAGCCTCAAGGCACCTTGTCGCAAACTGGAGTGCCGCCGTTGATCAGATTTACTGGAACGGCGCAGGACATCAACGGCAACCCGCTAACGGGTTTGGTCGGCATCACCTTCGCAATCTATGCCGAGGCCAGCGGAGGGTCTCCGCTCTGGCTCGAGACACAAAATGTCCAAGCCGATAAGAACGGCCATTACACCGCGCTCTTAGGTGCGACCAAGCCAGCAGGGTTGCCGCTGGAGTTGTTTTCGTCCGGTGAATCGCGCTGGCTAGGAGTACAAACGGAAGGCCAAGCCGAGCAAACGAGGGCGCTGTTGGTAGCCGTTCCCTACGCCTTGAAGGCGAGTGACGCCGAAACGATCGGCGGGTTGCCGCCGTCAGCCTTCGTGTTGGCGAACCCGGCGCAATCCGCAGGCAGCACAACTAAGACTGGCGCAGCGGCTTCTGCTTCCTCGACGAGCGCGCCCACCGCCGATACGTCTAAGAATCCAACTCCTCTAGTAAATGCGGATGTCACTGGAAAGGGCATCGTGGACTATATTCCCATGTGGGACACCACCAGCGACATCGTTGATTCCGTAATTTTCCAGAAGAGTTCCGAGATCGGTATCGGCACCACAGCTCCGGCGGCGACACTCGATGTGAACGGAAAAAGCGATGTCCGCGACACTCTGACACTTTTTCCCAAGGGCACCGATTCCACCTTGGCCGTGAACGGCACAACGTTCAAAGTTGACCAGACCGGCAAAGTGACGTTCATCGCCGGGCAAACTTTCCCAGGCGTCAGCACCATCACCGGCATCACTACGGCCGCTGGCAGCGGATTGTCGGGCGGAGGCACGACCGGTACTTTGAGCCTGAAAGTCCCTGCAGCCGGAATCACCAACGCGATGCTGGCGGATTCAAAAATAACTTTGAACGCTACCACTGCGGGTGGACTGGTTGTTCCAGGAGCGATGACTCTGGGTGACACGTACACCATAGGACTAAAGACTTGCACCACAAATCAGATTCTCGAATATAACGGCACGGCATGGGCCTGCGCCAGTGCTGGCGGCACGGGTACCATCACCGACGTGGTGGCCGGCACCGATCTCACCGGCGGAGGCACGAGCGGCAAAGTGACACTCGATCTTGATACCACCAAGGTGCCGCAACTGGCGGCGGCCAACAGTTTCACCGCTGCCCAATCCATCACCGGCAGCAACACAACTCAATTGCTAAGTGTTACGCAGAGCGGCGCGGGAGCGGCAATCGCAGGCTCTGCCCCAAATGGCCCCGGGGTAGCCGGCAGCGGTTTCTTTGGGATCCTCGGAAGCAGTACGTTTCCGGCGGGCTCCGCGGGCGCGTTCCAGAACACTGGCGGAGGCAAAATCCTGTCCGGCCTCAACAATATCGGCACCCAGGTTTTCTCCGTGGCCAACACCGGCAGCGTCACCGCCACATCGTTCTCCGGCAACGGCTCAGCTCTCATCAATCTGCAGGGCGCAAATGTGCAGGGAGCTGTGGCGACTGCTACCAACGCAACCACCCTGAACGGATTGCCTTCGAGTGCTTTCCAACCGGCAGGCTCCTACGCCACCTTGGGAAGTAACACCTTCGTAGGCAATGAAGCGGTTACTGGCAGCATCAGCGCCGGTACCGTGAATGCCAACATCATCGGCGTGGGTAAGAGCGCTGTGTATGGCAGTAACACGGGTACATCCGGCACCGCAACGAATGGAGGCTCTTTTTTCTCTTCCAGCTCTGAAGGCGCTGCTGTCCTTGGATCGAACATCTTAGGAGGCTTCGCCGGATACTTCGAGGGGCCCGTTACAGTGACCGGTAACCAAAGTAATGGTGGGAACTTCACGGTATCCGGCAGCCTTGGTATCGGCGGCGATACACCCATGAGCCACAACCCGAGAATGACGTGGTCTGTTTTTCTGCCTGGGAATCTAGGAGGCCAGCCCAACGGCGGAACGTTCATACCCGATGTCGGAATCACCATCACTAGGGTGATCGCGACACTGGGCAACAACGGCAGCTCTTGTAGTACGCCCGCGTCGGCGACAATCTTGAACTATGATGCCGACACCACTGTCTATAACATCAATCTGCCAAGCGCAAATTTCCTAGTCGACTCCGGCCCAATCAGCGTGGCAGTTCCGGCCGGAACTATCCTTCTGATCGTTTCGACGGCGGCTAGCGGCTGCGGGATTTCCGGCAGCTCACCGTCCAACGTTAATCTCACCGTGCAGTATGTGATGCAATAGACAGTCAGCCGAAAGCATTTCCATTTGGTTCGACTGTCTTGAAATTAGGTGTTTTTGGACCGCACAAGATCAGGCCGGGAGGTTCATCCGGCGCAACAGATCCTCGAATCGGTGATCGGAGCGCAAGGGATCGACTTTCGGTTCGACGCTGAGCATGGCCATCGCCCTCGCCCGTTCTTCGTACGCCTTTTCGAGCCATTCGAAGGCTTGATCCCGATCACCTAAAGCTAGATAGACTTCTGCAATGCTATAGGACGAAACATACGATCTTACTGATTGTTCTTTAAGTTGGTCGAGGATTTTCTGTGCCGCTGCCTTATCTCCTACCACACCATAGGCGTGTGCCAGGAGCGCAACGTAAATATGGCTTCCTCCAGAAATCTCACTCGCAGCTCGAAGCTCGGTGATGCCTTCCGAAAGAAGGCCATGCTGCAAATAGGCTCCCCCGAGCCAGGCGTGCGCAAGCACGAAATGCTGGTCCATCTCAAGAGTTTTTCGCAACTGTTCGATTGCTTTGTCGTATTGGCGCGCGAAGTAAAAGCACCATCCTACCCCGGCATTGAGGATCAGAGAGAGGGGATCGAGTTCTTGACCCTTTTCCATCTCTGCCAGACCTACTTTGAAACGTCCCATCGCGATAAGAAGATTTGCGTAAAAGAGGTGGCCTGTTGTGTAGGCTGGGTTCCGCTCGACGACCCGACTGAATTCCTTCTCGGCGCCCGACCAATCCCAATCGTAGTAGAGCTTGACGTATGCCAAAGACGCTCGGGCCTCGGTCAGCGATTCGTCAATTTCGAGGGCCCTCAAAGCCGCAGCTTTCGCTTTCGGAAAGGCATCCCGCGGCGGAGCGTAAGCGTAATAGCCGAGGGTGTTATACGAGTCGGCGAGACCTACGTAAGCCAGTGGGTAACTCGGGTCCTTCTCAATCGCTTCCTCGAAATGTTCGATGCCCTTCTTCACTCCATCTGCCGTCCTCTTATTCCAATAGAATCGGCCGCGGAGATAGTCCTGATAGGCCTGTGCGTCATGCGTAGGCATCTTCCTCAGACGCTTTTTCTCATCGCCGGTCATGCTGAGCCGCAATCTCTCGGAGATCTCATCCGCGATCTCTTCCTGGACTGCCAGAAGATCGGCCAGTTTTCGGCTGTAATGCTCACCCCAAAGTCGCCACCCATTGGCTACATCCACCAGCTCCGTCCCAATAGTCAGAGAATCACCCCGCTGGACTACCCTTCCTGTCAGCACGGCGCGGACGTTGAGTTCATTGCCGACCTTCTGCGGATCCAGAGATTGGCCTTTGTACCGAAAAACCGTGCTTCGTGCCATGACGCGCAGTTTAGGCAAGTGAGACAGGCTGTCGATGATGTTTTCCGTAATGCCGTCACTCAGATACTCGGTATCCGGATCGGCGCTCGCGTTTTCGAAGGGTAGAACGGCGATCGAATCAAAAGTCTTGCGAGACCGGGGCGGGCGTGGGGTTGTTCGACCGGAATCGGTGTCGCGTTTTAGCCGCAACAGATCCGTGCGCAGCTCCGCGGCTGTTTGATAACGCAGCTTGCGATCCTTCTCCAGCGCCTTCTGAATGATGTGTTGGAGCTGAGCGGGAAGATTCGGATTGAGTCGCATAAGGGCGGTTGGGGTTCGGTTGAGTATCGCATCATGAATGACCGCCGTCGTTGCCCCGGGGAATGCCTGACGACCTGTGGCCAATTCGTAGAGGGCAGCACCAAAAGAGAATAGATCGGTGCGGACGTCGATCTCTTCTCCGCGCGCCTGCTCCGGCGACATATAAGCCACTGTGCCGATCGCCACGCCCGGACTGGTCAGATGCTCTTCGGCCGCGCCAGCAGTTGGCAGTGCTGATGCACCCGTTGCGACGGCTGCCTGCCTCGGTAATTGTTTTGCCAACCCGAAATCCAGAACCTTCGCCTGCCCCCGCCTCGTGATGAAGATATTTGCTGGCTTAATGTCGCGATGAATGATTCCCGACGAGTGTGCCGCATCGAGAGCATCAAGAATTTCGATTCCCCATTCAAGAATTCTCTCAGGTTTAATTGCCCTACTTTGTATGACGTGTTTCAGAGTCTCCCCGTCGAGAAACTCCATCGCTATGAAGTGGTGTCCGTCGTGCTCATCGATGTCGTAAATCGTGCAGATGTTCGGATGGTTCAGTGCGGAAGCGGCGCGCGCCTCGCGCTGAAATCGTTCGAGCGCTTGACAATCATTGGCCAAATCTGTTGGCAGGAATTTCAGTGCGACGAAACGACCGAGTTTTGTGTCTTCGGCCTTATAGACCACGCCCATGCCGCCACCACCGAGCTTTTCGTGGACACGGTAATGCGAAATGGTTTTCCCGATCACGGACCGCAATCTTAGGCCGCGCCCCGGGGCAAGTCAACGCAGCTCACCCAGATTTCAAAAAGCATTCCCTTCTGATACGAAAGTTGAAGCGCAGCCTTACGCTACCGTTTAAATCGCCTCTTAATGGTAAAATGGCAGCCCACATTCGACTGGAATTCCAGAATCGAGGAAACCCTAGAGTTTTGTCAGCCACTTCTCAACATTCTTAGCCTTTCTAGTGGTTTTGAAAGCTTGGTGAAACGGCATCTGGAGACCTCTCGTGAAATCCATGAGAATCATAGGATGGGCCGGGTTCGAGGCAAAACAACCTGTTCGATCGTCACTCGTCACTGCGTTCCCGACGACCAGAATGAATTGGATCCCGCAGGCATTGAATCGGTAGCTGAACCTTCCGTCCGTCGAGTCCCGATAGGGCTGACAGTACCAGATCGCTCTTGTCGGCGAGGGGAGCACGGCCGCCGTCAAGCACATCCGCGCCGGGAAAACAGTCTCGCCCAGCAAAAACCTACGAAGTGGCTCCGTGTAAGGCCCCAGATTGATCCACATCTCAGTTCTCGTCCCACTCCACCGATGAACTGCCGCCTTGAAGAAGATTCCCATCGCGAAGTGAATCAGCTTATCGGCTTGGATCTCGGGATTCAGGGCAGTCGCGTAAATCTTTATCTCGCCATCGGTCTGATAGGGAGCCTGCTTTACCAGCATGTCATGAAGCGGAAACGGAGCATCAAGCCGGGCGAGGAGCGGCAAAACCCATGTTTCACCTTTCTTATTGAAAATATCTTCGCAGGAGTCGCAGAACAGATAATCTTGGACCTGTCGGTCGCTCTCAATGATGATGTCTGGCGTAATCGCGATGGGATGCCCGCCTGGTGGAGAACAAAACGCACTTAACGCCGCTGGCATGAAGTGGCTCATCACTAGACTTTTAACTTTACGGCAGAGCGGACATGTTCCAGTAGGCATCCTGTGAATTGACAGATTTCCCCAAAATTGTACGCTTAAAGAAATACCTCACCCAAGCAATGTTACGCACCCTCGCCTGCTTACGAATTCGTGCAGAGCGTTTAACGCAATTTTGTCTTTGTACCGCGAAATAGAATTATTGATTGCGCTTACAAAACGAAATTCCACAGTTTTTGAATTCTTGCGTTGCAAAAGCCTTTTTTATTGCGCTTGATGGTGATCATAGCGGTATTGACCGGACTTCGGAGAAGTGAACTGTTCGCACTCCGGTGGGGAGCGTTGGACCTTGCGAAAGGCGTTTTGGAGGTTCGCGAATCAGTTTATAACGGGCGCTTCAGTACGCCAAAGACGCGCAGTAGTGCACGGCGGGTCCCACTAAGTTCGACTCTGTTAAAACTGCTACTGGATCGGAGAGCGAGCCTCAAATCTGCTGCAGATGAGGTTCTCGCTTTTCCTTCTAGGAACGGCTCAGCCTATCGGCCGGATAATATCCTAAAGAGAATCATTCATCCGGCGTGCGATCGACTGAAAATTCCGCGTGTGGGGTGGCACGCGTTTCGCCACACCCATGCCACACAGCTCAGCGAACTCGGTGAGAATCCAAAGACGGCGCAAGCGATCCTCGGGCATTCGGATCTTGAAACCACGATGCAGACCTACACGCACGCGGTCCCGGATACGATGGTTAGGGCGGAGGAAAGGCTTGCGCAGTCGTTATTGGACCTAAACGGACCCAAATCAGAAACAGTCGTCACTCCGAAAAAAGAGGAAGGCGTTTGGATTCATTAAGGTAATGGCGCGCCCGGAGGGGTTCGAACCCCCGACCTTGTGCTCCGGAGGCACACGCTCTATCCATCTGAGCTACGGGCGCATTCCGAATCGACTGGATGTGAGTCATTGTATTACGTTTTCTTGCAGCCTGCTACGAGACACCGCCATCGGTTACCTCCCGTTGGCATCCTGAACTGCGGCAGTTTCAGTAGGCGCGTGTGAGGTTTTTCACCTGCTTTGCTAG
The DNA here is from genome assembly GCA_963714785.1 of uncultured Acidobacteriota bacterium. Taxonomy (GTDB): domain Bacteria; phylum Acidobacteriota; class Terriglobia; order Acidiferrales; family UBA7541; genus Palsa-295. The sequence goes on along the minus strand of CAVQQE010000003.1, from coordinate 795,913 downwards.
TTTCTCGATTTGCTCCGCCTTTTGGATCAGCGGAAGCGACAAAGTATTCGTCGCATCCGTCTTTTCCACTTCGTCTTTCAATTCGGTGGCCAGCTTATACAGCTTCTCTACGTCATCGTGGATTTGCTGCTGGTTCTGCTTCAGAATATCTTTGGAATTCGGCTTGGGCAGGTTATCCGGTCCCACAGTGTCCTGGTGCAAAGGAGCGTTCCCTTGTTGGTCAGCCGATGCTGGCGGGATGGGCATAGCCCTCTGCGCGTTAGCGATACCAGCGCTGGAAAACAAACCCAATGGTATGCCGACTGCTACGGGAATCATCGCTGCCAAAAAATTACGTTTGTTCGCGTCCATGTCGTTCCATTCCTCCCGCTAAAATATGATGCAATCTCGCGCCCCACAGCAGCTTTGCCGGGCCACCGAAGCTCCGCTGCCTCATGCCGGGTGGGTGTATAATTCCGGTCCCTTTATCTTATGACTGATTCGTTCAGAACGTGGTTGGAAATCGCCGGGATACGCACTCTGCGCATCCTCATAATTGTCCTTGTAGCTTTCGTAATTGCACGGCTCCTAAGATCGTTTACCAGCCGCCTGGTTCAAACAGCAAAGTCGCCCACCCGCGTGGCTCAGATGCGCGAGCAGCAGACGCGCACCATGGCTGCTTTGCTTTATAGCGTGGGAGTAGGGCTGATCGTCGCTATCGCTTTCCTTACTGCTCTACCCGAACTCGGATTCAACGTGAGCCCGGTGGAAGCCGCGGCGGCTGTGGCTAGCCTGGCTCTGGGATTCGGCGCGCAGAATCTGGTGAAGGATCTCATCAACGGCTTTTTCATCGTGTTTGAAGATCAGTTCGTCATCGGCGACCTGATTCAGACCAGCGGTGAAATAGGACGCGTGGAGCACCTTACCTTGCGCCGAACCGTGATTCGAAATCCCTCCGGGGCGATCGTAACCATCCCCAACGGCCTGGTCGGCCAGGTTGCTAATCTCAGCCGGGATTGGTCCCAGGCTTTCATCGACGTTATCGTATCTTCGGACGAAATGGTTGGGCGGGCCTTATCTACGCTGGAGAAAATAGCCGCGGAATTCCGCCACGATGCAGACTGGTCGCCAGCGCTGGTGGATGGACCTCGCGTGCTCGGCGTCGAATCTCTCGCGCTGGATGGAACCACCATTCGCTTGCAGATACGCACTGCTCTAAACCGCAAAGAGGACGTATCGCGTGAGCTTCGCCGGCGGATCAAACTTGGCTTTGAGCAAGCGCGCATTCCGCTCAGCCATATGCACAATGTCTCCGTGCGCGAGGTTGCAGCGCCGAGTTCTTCATAATTATTTTAACGATAGGAGAAAAATGATGGGAGACGTTTCGCACGAACAGGTAAATCTAATGTTGCGGCTTTACGACATCCGCCGCGAACCTCGCCTTCGCGAGGCGCGCGAATGGTTCATGAATAATTTCCGCCCTACGTCTCCTGAAGACGTGATGCGCCAGTATCCTCCAGCAAGCCAGGAAAACGCCTACTTCCGCATGGTAATGAGCTACTGGGACATGGTGGCGGGAATCGTCAATCGCGGCCTCGTGGACGAAGAAATGTTCTTCGAAAATTCCGGCGAGCAGTGGATTGTTTGGGAACGCCTGAAGCCTGTGATCGGCGCCTGGCGGTCTCTCTTCAAAAATCCGCACATGCTTTCGAACCTGGAAGAACATTGTAAACGCTTCGAAGCCTGGCGTGAAAAACGCGCTCCTGGAACAAACCAGGCCATCCGTGACATGTTCGCGCAAATGGAAAAGCAGGCGGCCGCAGCCAAGAAATAGCGCTTGCCGTAAATCAGGGGCCTCGACTGGCTGTTTCCGGCCGACTTGGCTGACTCTGTGAATTCGCCAATTTCGCTAGGTTTTCGCGGCGAGATTGTGATAGTTTTTTGCAGACCCCCGCGATCGGATTTTTTCCGTCATGGAGAAATCTGCAGCCATTGGCTCTGTTCGCCGCCCTACAAGGCGTCCGGTGAGGAATATCTAGATGAATTTTCGCTATCCGATTACTCTCGCTCTGATATTAGTAATCTGCTTCGCGCTGGTCTTTCCTCCCGACGTCGCGGCGCAGGCGGCACAAAGCGCTGGAAAAATCACTGCAGTAGTGCCCATCGTCAACGTGGTCCGGGGTCCGCAGCAAGTTCCGGCATCGACATCCCAACAAGTGTTCTGGGGCGACGTAATTAACACCGGACATTTGGCCCGTGCGCGTATTGCGCTCAATGACGGCTCGATCCTCAGTATCGGTTCCGATTCCAACTTAACCATCGCCAAACACGACGCCTCGCAACAGCAAACCGATCTGGATTTGAATTATGGCCGTGTCCGCGCCAAAGCCGCCAAACTCGTGAAGCCGGATGCGCACTTCCAGATTCGCACTTCCGTTGGCGTTGCCGGTGTCGTCGGCACCGACATGATCGTAATTTTCGACAGCACAGGAAAGATGGACGTCATATGCGTCGAGGGCGCTTGCAAAGTCTGCGACCTGGCCGCGCACTGCGTTCTAATGAAGGGCGGCGAGCAGTCAACTCTTCGCAATAATGAACAACCGTCGCAACCGAATCCCGCGACGCCTATGAACATGACGGAAGCGGTAAATACCACAGCGACTACTGGTGCGGGCGCTGTGGGCGGAGGAATCGGCGTTGCCGGAGGAGTAGCCGTTGGCGTCGGCGCGGCAGTTGCTGCCACAGTGGCTGTAGTAGTCGCTCGCGTGACGACCAGGACGCAATCTTGCAGCACATCGTCGCCGACAAAGGTTCATGCCGATTGCGTTAAAATCAATGGCGCTGCTGGAAAATTGAACGGTCAGCGCATGCCCTAGCGTTTCGGCATGGTGGATGTTCTAAAGAATTCAAAAGGTCATTGCTTCCCCAACTTCTTTTTCGCTTTCTAGTCGGCGGCATTGTCGTATGCGCCTTTGCAGCCGTCAGTGACGTTCTGAAACCCAAGAGCTTCGCAGGTCTTTTTGGCGCGGCTCCTTCGGTAGCGCTGGCAACGTTATACCTGACGATTTCCTCCCAAGGGAAAATTTACGCCGCTACAGAAACTCGCTCAATGATTGCGGGCGCCGCGGCATTTTTTGTTTACGCGTTCTGCGCCACTTGGCTACTGATGAAGCGCAATGCGTCCAGCCTTGTCGTCACGGTTAGTTTGATTCCCGTGTGGCTTGCGGTTTCCTTTGGGCTTTGGTTTTTGCTGCTGAGGTGAATTAAGTGAACGTAAGCGTCGATTTTTCAGGGCTACGTCAAGCGAAATGGTATCAATTCGCTCTCCGCTTTTTCTTTGGCGGGGCTATTTGCGTTGTCGCCGGACTTATCGCTGAAAAATATGGTCCCGGAGTCGGCGGCCTTTTCCTGGCCTTCCCTGCAATTTTTCCCGCCAGCGCGACCTTGCTGGAAAACCAGCAAAAAGAAAAGAAAGAAAAAGTTGCATTGCACGGCACGATCCGCGGAAGAAAAGTGGCAGGCGTCGATGCTGCGGGCGCCGCAATGGGAAGCATCGGCCTGATGGTTTTTGCTGTAGTAGTTTGGCAGCTCCTGCCGGGTCATGCGCCTTGGCTGGTTTTGCTGGGTGCCACGGTGATTTGGTTCGCCGTTTCTGTTGCGATTTGGCGAACGCGAAGCTTATTGATTCATCGGCTCGAGCGCAAGACGCAACGCGAACTGTAGACGGCGACTGGGCGCCATTTTTCAAACAAATCGCATCCGCACTTAAGCTTGCTCGGATATTGCGCACAGGTCTACTCTTTCTCGAAAGGGTGCGGCGGCAGCAAAAACTGCATCCCAAAATAGCCGACGAAGTAAGGCTGAGTGGGTCCCGCGGATGCCAAGCTTCGCCCCGCCATTATTAACAAAATGAAAGGCGGATGTATTTTGTAGCGAAGACCTCCTTCCAATGTCTCCTGGTTCGTGGCCGGACGGAATGTCCCGGTGGAATAGAACTCGGCATCCAGTTCCAGCCTGTCGGTAAAGTCGTGGCCAACGACGAGGCCGGCGAGCCAACCGTCCGGGCCGTTGTGAACCCAATTGTAACCACCTTCCCAATTCACATCGATGGGGCCGAACTTTTTCGAAAATTCCACGGGTAGAATCAGGCTGGCGCCTTTCGCTGTGATTCCACGCTCTACTGAGTGATTTGGATTGTTGATCGAAAGCTGCGGAAAAATCGACATGGCGAATCCAGAATCCTTATTGTCGTAAAATCGCCACTTCACTCCCAACTGATCCTGGCCCAGACCGTATTTCGCAGGAGCAGGATTGTCCACACGCAGCCAGGCACTTTCGTAGGTCAACTGGATGCGATCGCCCAGACCAAAGTTGATATCGACGTCGGGGGTATGGGTGATCGACGAATCTGGGTAGAGAAACGGCATATACCCCAGATTTATTTCCCACTGCAGATTGCCTGGCGTACCAGGATCGTTTGTGTAGTAAGGCGGCCCTCCTTGCGCGAAAGCCGAGGAACAAAAAATGAGAGGAAACAAGAGAAAGCCTAAGATACGCAAGAAAAACATGGAGGCGCAGGTCGGAATCGAACTCAGACGAATTGGCCCCGGCGACAGCTTTCCGGGCTGAAACGAAGCCCAACTTTCGCTATACTTCATTCCAGGGCGCGGTACCCAAGTGGTAAGGGAGAGGTCTGCAAAACCTTTATACGTGGGTTCGATTCCCACCCGCGCCTCCAATAATGGTTCGTGTGTAACTAGCGAAGCACACTCTCCGCCTAACGCCCGTCGGTCTGACAAGTTACCTGAGTGTTTGCTTTGCATTTCGGGGGCATCGTCTATAAATATATCAAATGGCAGTCGGGCAGGCCCATGGAGCGCAGTTGCCGAACTCCTTTAAGAGTCCTGGGGGCAAAATTCGAAGCCTTATTCGATTACCGATAAGCTCGTCATTGCCATCGCGTCGAGTGCCTTGGTTCGACCTCACCGAATCGCACCGGGTGTTTTTGGAGCGGGGAGTTACGGAGTATAGAAAACATCAGCGGGAAAGTGCGGTTCTGTTTTTCTTTTCGGTGGCACGGGTAACAACCGGACGCCCCAATAACACCGATCGACTACCAAACATAGACCGCGCTGATGCGAGGGGGCCCGGAGCGGTCTCCAATAACCTGCGTCTCGAGAACAATTTCGACGTTCTTTCGCTTCCAATCGCCCGATGCCAGCTTCAGCATTTCCTCCATCCGATTCGCGTCCACCAGAAACTCACCCGCTGCGACCGTGCCGCCTCGGCCGATGCCTGCGCCTATGACTACCAATTGCTCGATATTGGGATCAGTGAAGCGCGCCACGATGGCGTAGTCCGGGTAGGTCCCGGTATGTTGTTGCGAACGATCCATTATCCAGTTGTGTTTTTCAGGATCGGAACGGTCCTCGATCCACAATTTGTTCATTGCGGCGTCGTTAGCAAAATGGAAACGCAAAGGAGATGTCAAACGCAATGTCCAGCTGTTGTCAAATGCTCCGATGAAGATGGATGGGCCTCGCCGGAGGTCGGTTAACGTAGTGTTCGATTCACCAAGCACGCGGGAGGTTTTTCCGTAGGTGCGAAGTAGGGCCGCAATATTTACCAGAGGACTTACATCGTCAAGAATGAGAGTGACCATGGTATCGGGCAACGTAATTTCGTGAAGGGGATCAGCAGCATCGCGTAGTCTTATGCTGGAGTACTGACTCTGGTCGGCCACGCATATGAGCACAGGATTCGGTGAGTTCACGAACGGGTGGAGGGAGTGGAGCCGGAACAAATAAGCGCGCGGTGAGTTTAAGCTGTGGACCGCGGTTTTGTGTGTCATCAACGACGCGGCTTGCTTCGATTCCCACCCGCACCTCCAACTCTTCCCCCACGAAGATCCGCCAATTAACTGTTGAAAATCAGAATGGCTACTGGATGGCGAGGGTAGCGCTGGCGTTGGATTGAAGTTGGGTGTCACCGTTCTTCGTTCTTATTTTATGTGGAGCTCGTAGGGGAGGCGGGCTTGCACCGGCTCCATCATTCCCAGGATGTGACGCAGCGTGGCTTCCAGGGATTCTGACTGGCGCATCTGCTCTTTTTGCTTCTCGAAAAGTTGTTGGAAGAATGTTTTTTCTTCGGGGAGGCGGACGATGCGTACGGAATCGTTTGCGGGAATGTGCGCGAGTCGCTTGGCTACTTCTATGGCGCGGTCGGTGCCGCCTAATTCATCCACCAGGCCCAAGTCTTTGGCTTGAGAGCCGGACCACACGCGGCCTTTGCCGATTTTGTCCACGGCCTCCGGGGACATTTTGCGGCCGGCGGCAACACCTTTTACGAAGGCGTCGTAGGTTTCATGCATGGAGCGTTCGACGTAGGACTGCTGCGCGGGCGTGAAATCCTGCTGAGCGGAAAACAGCGTGGCATTGTCGCTAGTGGATACGTAATCGGTGCTGACGCCCAATAAATTGAAAAGGCCCGAGACGTTCATCTTGCCAATCAGAACGCCGATGGATCCGGTGATGGTATTGGGGTCAGCCACAATTTTGTCCGCTGGCGATGCGATCCAATAGCCGCCTGAGGCTGCCACGTCGGACATCGATACGACGACCGGTTTCACAGAGTGGGCGAGTTCCACTTCCCTTCTAATCACTTCGCTGGCTACCACCGAGCCGCCGCCGGAATCGACGCGCAGGACGATGGCTTTGATGCTGGAGTCCTGGCGCGCTCTGCGAATATCCGCGGCGACCGAATCGCCGCCCATGATGAATCCACCGGCAGCGGTGGTGCCGGAATCACCGGAAACAATCAAGCCAGTGGCGTGGATTACGGCGATTTTATCCAGCGCGAAATTGGGAGGCGTCGGCGTAGAGCGATACTGATTCAGCGAGATTGGATTCCAGTGGCCGGAGCGATGTTTGAAGAAGTCCTGCACCTCGTCCCAATAGGCCATGCGATCGACGATCTTGGCTTGCACCGCTTCGCTGCCGGAAAGCGGGGCGCGATTAAGGATGGATTCAAATTGCTCGCGAGCCATCCCGCGGCCTTTGGAAGTGTCGCCCAAATATTGTTCGTAAACGCTGCGCAGCAGGGATTCCACTTCTTCTTTGTGAGCTGGCGTGAACTTCTTTTCGGTAAAAGTATTGGTGGCCGTTTTGTATTCAGCGATGTGGTAAAACTCCGGAACGACTTTCAGCTTGTCCAGCGTGCCGCGGAAAAAAACAGCTTCGGCCATCATCCCGCGAATACTTACGGGCGCAGTGGGAACCAGCCAGATTTCCTTGCAAGCGCTAGCGAGATAGTATTCCGGGTTTTGAATACCGTCATAGCCGAGGTAACAGATGCTCGGCTTGCCGCTATCGCGAAATCTAAGAAGGTGCGCGCGGATTTCTTCGAGTTTGCCCCAGCCGGTTTCAAGCGGCGCGATACGAACGACCAGGCCAGTGATGTGCGAGTCGGTGCGAGCCTGGTCGATCGCGTCGAGGTAATCGTGGAGCACGGGAACGGTGCCGTTGAAGGCGCTGAAGAAATCGGGAGCGCGCTGCTCTTCGATTTGGCCGCTGGCGTCGATTACCAGGACTGAGTTGGAAGGGATGCGCAGGCCGGGCCTGGAAGCAGACCAGATCATCAGAACGACCAAAAATATAAGGACCACGATGATTACGATTGCTCGACGCTTGCCCCAGGTCATCGTCATTCACCTCTTCCCCGCGCGTGTGCTGGAAACTTTGGATGCGCAGGTTGATCGTACTGAGTCCACGGTAGCACCGGGGGGCGGAAAATTCCAATTGACGCGGCCTTTCGGGCGACTTAATCCATGCAGCTCTGTCGTGCACGAGAGCAGTAATTTTCAGGGCTCCGCATAGGGGGTGATGTAACTAAGATAAAAATTGTGAAGACGGCCGCTTGAATTACTCGCCGAATGAATTGAACAGTAGGTCCTCGTCGGCCGAAAAGCCCGGGCGCTACGAAGGCAACGGTGTAAATCGGTAACGCTCACCTTGACATTCTACTGGAAGCGAGGTAGTGTCACCTAGAATGTCTACTAAAGAAGAGCGCGAGCATGTCGAGCTGCTGCAAGCGACGCTGGACCTGCCGGTTCTCCGCATGCTGCTGTTAGCGCCGCCTAGGCACCGCCATACGATCGCCGAGGCTATCGAATTCAACTCCGAAGAAATCTTGCAGGTTGAGCAGGCGTATTCATATCTAGCGATCGCCAGTACTCTGCGGCCAGCATTGTAGGAGGACGAAGCATGAGGCGCAGCAAGCGCATGTTGGAGGAGCTCGACGAGGACATTCGGGATCACATCGAGATAGAGACGCGAGACAACATCGATCGCGGCATGTCGCCGGAGGAAGCGCGCTACGCGGCGATGCGCAAGTTTGGCAACGTGACGCGCATCAGGGAAGACACTCGCGAGGTCTGGAGCATGGTGTGGCTCGAGCAGCTGCTTCAGGATGGCCGTTTCGGACTGCGCATGCTGCGCAAGAGCCCCGGCTTGACTGCTGTTGCCGTGCTCACCCTCGCGCTGGGCATCGGTGCGAACACTTATATTTTCAGCGTGGTGGACGCGCTGGTGTTTCGGGCGATGGAGTTCTCCGAGCCCGCCAGACTCGTCGCTCTTTGGGAGCGTGTGCCGAGTGCCGGCCTCAACCGAAACGAAGTCGCTCCGGCAAATTTTCTCGATTGGAAGCAGCAAAACCACGTCTTCGATCACATCGCAGCATATAGTTGGTGGAATGCTAACTTAGGCGGCGTGGAGCGACCCGAGCACCTTCACGGATTTCTGGTGACTCCCGACTACTTCGCGACGGTGGAAGCTCAGCCGATGCTGGGGCGCACGTTTCTGCCGGAGGAAGGCACGCCGGGGAAAGACCTTGTCGCCGTGCTGAGTTATGAGCTTTGGCGCAACCACTTCGCCGCCGATCCTGCCATTGTAGGCAAGCCTGTGTTGCTCAACGGAGTCGAGTACACGGTTGTCGGCGTGATGGAAGCAAACTTCAACTACCCGACCGGGGCCCAGGTGTGGGCTGCGTTGGCCTTCCCGCCAGACTTGCAAGCAAACCGCGGGAATCACTACCTGCTCGGCGTCGCGCATTTGGCGCCGGGAGTCCGTCGCGAACAGGCGCAGGCGGAAATGAGCGGGATCGCCTCGCGGCTCAGGCAACAGTACCCTCAAACCAACACGGGGCGCGATATCAATGTGATGCCGCTGATGGAAAGCGAAGCGGGCGAGGCACGGGTGCCGCTTGCTATCATGCTGACGGCGGTCGGGTTGGTTCTATTGATCGCTTGCGCCAATATTTCCAACCTATTGCTGGCGCGCGCGGGCAGCCGCCAGCGCGAAACGGCGATTCGCGCCGCGTTAGGTGCTACGCGCTTGCGTCTCATCCGGCTATCGCTGGTGGAAAGCATGCTCCTGGGACTACTGGGCGGAGGCCTGGGAATTTTGCTCGCATTTTTGTTTTTGAAAGTGCCAGTCGTTCAGGTCCCGCCCGAATTTGCGCGCATGATTCCCGGGTGGGGCAAGATCGCCATCAATACTCCCGTGCTGCTGTTTTCTTCGGTTGTCTCTCTCGGTACTGGGTTGATCTTCGGGCTGCTACCTGCGTTGGGAGCCTCGCGGCCGAATGTGAACGACACGCTAAAAGAGGGTGCGTCATCTGCGGGTATGGGGCGACGCCGAGGCCGCTTGCGCAATGTGCTGATCGTCGCGGAAGTGGCGCTTTCGCTGGCGCTGCTGGTCACCGCGGGGCTCATGATGAAAAGCTTTGTCCGCCTCGAACACGTTTCTCCCGGATTCAATCCCAAGCGGGTACTGACGATGTTTGTTGCACTGCCAAAGGCGAAATACGATTCGGACCAACAGGTCGCGAATTTTTACGAACAGCTCCTCGAGCGCGTTCAGAATCTCCCCGGCGTGCAAAGCACCGCCGCTGTAAACATGCTCCCACTGGCCAAGATGAATACCACCTTGACCATTCGGATCGAAGGAAGACCGGAACCAAAGCCAGGAGAAGAACCGGTTGCCAATTTCCGGTGTGTCAGTAACTACTATTTCCGGACGATGCAGATACCCATTGATCGGGGTCGCGAGTTCACCAATCAGGATTCCGACAAAGGCCAGCCGGTTGTGGCTGTGAACGAAGCCTTTGCGTCGCGCTTTTGGCCCGGCGAAGACCCGATCGGAAAACGCATGCGGTTCAGCGGTCCGCTCGACAAGCGGCCATGGCGAACCGTGGTGGCCATCGTCGGCAACGTGCGAAATCAGTTGGATTTGCCGGCACCCGCGGAGATGTATTTCCCACTCCGGCAGCAGACCAGGACCACCATGGCGCTGGTTGTCCGCACGGCCACCACGGATCCGCGGAGCCTGACGGAAAGTGTTCGCGCGCAAGTTGCCGCGTTGGACCGCGATCTGCCGGTGTTCGATGTGATGACCATGGGGGATTGGCGCTCGGTATCGGTCATACCCCAGAAAATTGGCGGCACGGTGATGGGCGCGTTTGCGGGATTCGCGCTGGTGCTGGCGGCAATGGGGCTCTTCGGTGTAATTGCCTACAGCGTGAGTGAACGCACTCACGAAATCGGCATTCGCATAGCGCTTGGAGCCGGACGCGGAGAAATCTTTCGGCTGGTCGTCGGCCAGGGGATGCTGCTCGCACTCGCCGGCTTGCTGCTGGGATTGCCGCTCGCCCTGGGAATGGGGCGCGCGGTGGCGGGCCTGCTCTACGGCGTCGCGCCTAGCGATTTCGCAACGTTTGCCGGAGTCGCCGCAACGTTTGCCGCCGTTGCGCTCGCTGCGTGCTACTTCCCTGCCCGCCGCGCGATGGGCGTGGACCCGATGGTCGCGCTGAGACACGAATAGCGTGGATTCAGAAACTACGTCCGGCTGAAGGCGGCCGCTACAAATTCACGCCGAACAAACTGAACAGCAGGGTCCCTCGTCGGCCAAAAAGCGGCCTGGCTCGGGATGACAACGAGAAGGGAGCAACACCGTTTAGGAGGCGTAGGAGGGATGGCGGGCTGGGGCACGGTGGCGGAGGTCGCGGGATAGTTTGGCTAGCCAGCAGAGTTCGGTGCGAAATTGGGCGATCATTAGCTCGATCATCCATACGGCTTCGTGGTAGCGGTGGCCGACTTCGCGGCGAACGTCGCGAAGAGTGGATCGCTCTTTGGCGAGCTGAGCTTGCAGAAATTCTTTTCTGCGTTCGAGTTGACGGGCCACGACTCCCGGGCGGGCTTGCCAGGAAAGCGCGAGCCAGGTGAGGAAGGCTGGGCGGTCGCGTTGGACCGACCAGTCTTCGCGTTCGAGCGCCGAGGCCAGGGCGGCGCGTCCTCTGGCAGTGGTGGCGAACACGCGGCGGTCGGGTCCTCCCGACGGCTCATCGGTGTTTGCGACGGCGATCATTCCGGTGCGCGCGAGTTTTTCCATGGAGTAATAAAGTTGGGGGCGCGAGATCTCCACCCAATCGCGCCACTGGCGACGCTCGAGTTCGGCGTTGGCTTGATAGCCATGCATGGGGCGTTCGACGAGCAGACTGAGTAGGACGAGATCGGGCGTGGTCAGGCTGCTCGACTTATTTTTTGGCATGGTTTTCCTTCCGCTGGCGGCTCCAATACCACCACTGACATTTTTCCGCGGGAAGCAACGGGTCGCGCGCCTGGGCTACGGCGGCTTGAAAGGTGTCGAGGCAGCAGACATCGATCGGCTGGCCCGTGAGGCGGCAAAGTTTTTCGTACATTTTATGGGGATCCTGGCGCGCGAGCTGGCTGATAGAGCGAATGCGCAACAATTCGAAATCGCGGAGCATGGCGGGGCCTACGGAGATCAAGTCCTGCAAACGGCGGTGTGAGGCGTGGGGCATAAAAAACCTCCTTGACAGGCATCAGTTATACCGCTATCTTCTACTAGTCTAAATCAGACTAGTTGATGTAGGCAAGGAGATTTTTTACATATGCGACTATTTATTTTAATTCTGCCGATCGCGTTGCTGCTGCTACTGGCGGACTCCGCTTCGGCGCAAGGAGAGAGGACCGTGAAGACGATCGAGGTGAAAAGAGTGACGCCAGTGCTATTGGTGGAAGAAATCGAGCCTTGCCTGAATTTCTGGGTGGACCGGTTGGGATTTACGAAGACAGCGGAAGTTCCCGACGGCAACAAACTGGCGTTTGTGATTCTGCAGAAAGGCACGACGGAGGTGATGTACCAAACGTTTGCGAGTGTGGAGAAGGATGACGCGCAAGCGGCGAAGGACGCGCGCAAAGGGCCGACGTTTCTTTACGTGGAGGTGGATGACCTGGATGCGGTGATCGCGGCGTTGAAAGGCGTCCCGGTGGTGATGCCGGTGCGGACTACGTTTTATGGAGCGAGAGAGATGGGAGTGAAAGATCCGGCGGGACATTTTGTTACCTTTGCGCAGTATGGAGCGGCGCAACACTAACGCAGACGGCGATCCAAACGTTCCATCGAAATTAGGCAGATAAAGATTCGCGGCTTTCGTCGCAGCGGCGGGCGCGAAGGTCGTCGTCGAGTTACATACCCGGATACCTTCCCAGGAAAATTAGGAGGAAGTCGATGGTGTCGCCGATTCCGTGGGCGATGATGGGAACCGATAGGTTGCGGCCGGTTCGGAGATAAATGATTCCGAGCAGGAGTCCCATTAAGCCTTCGTCGATGATGCCAGTCCAACCTTGATAAGCATGCGCTAGACCGAATCCGACATGGACCACGATCAGGCTGATGATCCAGGCGGGGCGCGTGCGATTGAACAGGTCGGCGACGCGGTTCATCAGATAGCCGCGGTAAACCATCTCTTCGCCGAAGGCTGCCAGGGTCCAGGCCAAAGCAATGAAGATCAGAGTCATCTCCAGATTTCCATTCAAGTTGTGAAAGACTTCAAGGTCTGGTTGCTTGTGAAGAAATTTTACGAGCAGTGGTTGACTGACGAACAACTCGAAACACTCCAGCAGGACGCCGGCGACGATGCCCAGTGCGATGGTAGTCTTCCAGTTACGAAAACGTTCTAGGCCAACGTCGCGCCAGCTCAATTTGCGCACGCGAAGGGAGAGCCATCCGAATAGGAGTAAGTACGGAGTTTTGCTGAAGTAGATGTGGTGTTTGAAATCGGCGTAAAAAATCAGCGCGACGACGATTAGCTCTGCTATTGCGAGCCATTTGCTTTGACGCCAGTTTGGAGCGGAATTTTGTGGGGATGAGCGGAGAGCGTCTGGAAGCGTGATGGCTGAGAGATTATCGGCGGGCACTTCGTTATTTGGCGAAAAGCTCATGTACTGCTCCTGTTTGCAACCTGTTTGAACCCGGCAGCACGTTTAAATCAGCTTCGCGGTAAGACGCCCGACTTGCGGTATTGGCGCGCGCACCAGAGTGCAAAGCGTGTGGTTACCGTGACTAGTACGCAGCCTGCGAGAAGGCCTAGCGGGACGATCCACCAACCGAGTAAGTCCCGGCCGGCGGGCACAGTGCCGAATCCCATGCGAAAAGAAAATTCGGAGTCGCAGGTGGCGTCATGCAAAAGCCATAAGCCCGCTGTCTGCGGGTGGAACGGTTTCAATATGGCGACCAGCATGAAAACGGCTCCGAAGAAATAACCGAGTACGGATCCGAGCAGAACGAAGAAGCCTGCGACGCTCAAACTGGCCCAGCGGAATAAGCTGGCAAGAATACGCAACGGGGAGCGGCTGACTTCTGCGCGCGCGAGGACCTTGTCCGTGATGTACTGGCCGGCAAGTTCTTCGGGAGTGCCGAGTGCGGCGAGAATTGTGTCCACTTGCGAAGGCCTTGCGTCACCGGCGATTTCTAGCTTGTCCAAAATGTGGCTGCGAAGTTCGGCGGTGATATCTGCGACTTGCTGATCGTTGAAATTGCGAAGTTGTGCGCGCAGTTTGGCGAGATAGGCTTCGATCTTTTGGTTGTCGTCTTTTGGAATGGTCATCTACTTACCTCTAACTAACGGAGCGAGCAATTTAGCCATGCTGGAAGAAAAACGGGCCCACATGCCGGCCATCTCGCGGCCGCGCTGTTTGCCAGCGACGGTGAGCGAGTAATACTTTCGCGGGTGGCCGGCGTCGGACTCTACCCACTCGCTACGAACGAGCCCGAGCGATTTCAGCCGGCTGAGCAGCGGGTACACGGTGCCTTCCGAGATGATCAAGTCCGAGTCGGCCTCCAGACGGCGAAGAATTTCCAGGCCGTAGAGCTTCCCTTCCCAGAGAGCTGCGAGGATCGCGAGTTCGAGGCAGCCTTTGCGGAGTTGTACTTCCCATTTGTCGGCGGCGTCCTGGTTGGGGTCGAGTGGCCTCATTCGCGCACATACCTTGTACTACAAGGTATGATGCTGTCAAGACTAAATGCGTAGAAGTTGGGTGCCGAGCGATACCCTTGAAGTGCGAAAGGGATTCCGCCCGACAGGATTCGGGATGTCAACGTAAAACAAATGCAAAGCTACAATGGCGGGTTCGCGTTCGGGATGCCAACGATAAAACGAAAAACAAAGGCAAAATTCGCCCGCCGGAAGACGGCCGCTACAAAGTCACAACCAAAGTCGGGATGACAACGTAAAAACGTACAGCAAAAACTAATGGGGGCGGGACTGGGCGGCTCTTTGTTGTGCGGCGGCGCGGGCTTGGGCTTGAGCTTGGTATGGATTTTGGGGCATTGCGCCGGGGCGTTGGCCTGGATAACCGTAGCCCGCGGGGGGATGTTGGCCTGGAGCTAGCATTTGCTGGATTGCCTGGTTCATCTGGACTTGCTGGACGGGGCCGCCGTTTTGGGCCGCTAGTAGCTTTTGTTGATCGCCTACGAGCTCGGCGCTGCCGGGGTAATAAATCAGCAGCACGTTCACCAGGTGCAGCGCGGCGGGATAATTTTGTTGTTGGAAGAGCTGATTGACCTGCGCGCGGAAGAGATTGCCGAGTTGTTGTTCCATGGTTTTGCCGGCCGGGCTGCCTGCACGTCCAGCGAGAATCGCCCAGTGCAAAGCGGAATCGTTGGCGGGCTCGAAGTAACGGCCTTGGGCGTAGGCGGCGTTTGCTTTTACGAGCAGCGGCTTGGCCGGATCGGCTTGTTGGACCACGGCTGTCGGTGGTGGGGAGGCGGGCGCATGGGTTACGTGGGTTGTTTCTACCGGCGCGGTGGGTACCGGTTCGGTGCTGGCGTCAACAACGTTCATAATTCCGACGTTGCCGGGCTTGGCTTGCCAAGTCATGTCGAATACGGCGCCTTCACGGACGTCGATATCACCGCCACCACTGGCTTTACTGGGATGGCGGCCGGGGCAAGAAACTAATCCATCGATCGTGTAGTGCTGCACGCCTAGTGGAACGGCGCTTACGGCGTAAGGATTCGTCGCAAGATGATAGGACTTGCCAGCGAGTGTCATGTTCAGGTCGGGAGTGCACATGTGACGATCAACGTTGTATCGCAACATGACGGTGGCGCCGACGGGCGCGGCGGGAGGGACTACGACAACTTTCGGTTTAGGCTTCAGAAAATGCCAGCCGGCAAAAGCGGCGATGAGAACTGCTGCGCCTACGGCGATAGGGATCAAAGGAAGTTTGCTGCCGGCAGCCGCGCCCGAGCGGGAGGAAGCGGTGGCGATTTGCGCGTCGCGCATGGGAGCGAGATCGGCGCGCTGCGGCGGCAAAACAATCGTTCCAGAGCCGGTGGATACCGGGGTGAGGTTAGAAGCGGCGATTACTCCAGATCGTGGTGAAACGTCGGGAGCGGCCATAACTCCAGATTGGGGTGAAACGGCGGGGGCCGCGACCACTTCCGTTTGAGGCGATGGCGCGGGTGCGGGAGCTGCAGCGCCTGCGTGAGGTTTAATACCTTTTGCGTGCAGACCGGCGACCAGCGCCGGAATGATGCTGGGAATTTCTTTTGCGCGAAGGCGTGTGGCATTCGCGGCGGCCATGGCTTGTTTCCAGCCGGGGCGGCGGTGCGCGTACTCGTCGTGAGTCAGATCGAGAAGCAGCGGCAGGGTGGCTTTATTGGCTTCGACGGCGCGCACGATTTCGCGAGTAATCTGGTCAGAAGGCAGCGAGCGCGGCGAAATGATGATGGCCATGGCTTCGCAGTCGGAAATGGCTTTGAAGGTTTCTTCGAAGTAATCAGCGCCGGCAGGACAATCGCGTTCGTAATACCAACTGCTGAAACCGTGGGCTTCGAGGTGCTTGGCGATCTCGTGGGCTACGTCACCATCCTCTTCAACATAACTGACGAAAATCTTTTTAGGGCTGGTATCCATTAACTACTCCAAGGGCCGAATTGCTGCGGAGACGGATGCTAAAGCATTGTCTAATAGCCGTCGAGCTATTTGCAAACGCAAATCGAGTAACGGTACTGGGCATTTTTGGTGCACGCGATGGAGGCGCGGTGAGGTTCCAGGGCTTTGTTGGGGTGCTTTTGGACTTCTGATATAGTGGCCGCGCGCTGGGAATTTCGACATGAAAGAATAGTCCGGTTCCTGCGAGCGCGAGGGCTCGTTTTCATCGGAGATCGCTCTGCATGGCAGAACAAGTGTACGTCCCGCAGCCGATAGATACTTCCCATATCAAACTGGAGGAGCTGAAGCCGCTGTTGGAAAAACTTGCGCGCAACGCTCATGAGGTGTGGGCGCAGAAACGGATTGCGGATGGATGGACGGTCGGACCGCAGCGCGATGATGCCCAGCGGAAGCATCCCTGCCTGGTTCCCTACGATCAGCTTCCGGAATCTGAAAAAGAATACGACCGTGCGCTGGTGAATCAAACGTTGAAAACAATTCTTGCGTTGGGGTATCAGATCGTCAAACGGTGAGAGATGGCAACTTCCCAATCGGCGCTAACTCAATCGTTTGACGACATGGACGACAGCTTTGAGATTTCCTATTGCCGCGACAAAGTGGATGCCGGCCACCGACGTTACCTGCCGCTGTTGAATGCATTGACGGTGTCTCAGGAATTGATCTTGCCGGTATTCCGGGAAGCCGACCGGCGCGCCACCTATTACCGAGCGAAATATCAGCAGATATCGCTGGGGGCCGTGGGCATGGGCCTAGCGGCGGTGGTGTTGGGAATCTGGGAAATTATCCCGCTACCGGTCCGCTTCCACATCGCGAGGATAGACTCGACAATACTCGAGGGTTTGGCAGCGGCCTTCTGCCTGATTTTCATCCTAGGGGGAACCATCTCTAAACCCAAAAATAATTGGCTGCTGGCGCGATACCGCGCGGAAAATTTGCGACTTTTGAAATTCAAAACGCTGATGGACTCGCGGTTGTGGTGCGAAGACGGTGAACAATCTGACAGATGCGGTGAAACGCCAGCTGATCATGTTCGCGCCGACGTGCGCGCGGCAGTTCGCGCCTTCGAGGGACTGATTTATGAGGATGTGAAGGAGAGCGCGGCACACGGAGTGATACCGGATGTCTCAGAAATACATTGTCCGGAATCCTGCGAGGAAGCGCTGCACGAAATAATCCATTATTACTGCGAAAAAAGGCTGACCACGCAGATGGATTATCTGACGGCCAAGAGTGAAGAGGACGAAAAGAGGGGCGTGAAGTCGAGTCTCTTGACGAATATTTTATTTTTCGTGAGCTTTGGCCTGGTGCTGTTTCACGTGGCGCTACATTCCGTTTCAGGAACACGGGGCGATGACGATCCGTTGGGCGAAACGTTAGTGCTAGGTGCTGTGCTACTGCCGGCGCTGGTGGCCGGAGTTCGGACCTACCGCGCATCTCGCGAGTTTGAGAGAAATGCTTTGCGGCACCGAGCGACGCTGCATTCGCTGGAGGGGCTGAATATCGAGATGGGTAAGGCGAAAAACCTAGTAAGAAAATTCAGGATTGCGCGAGCATGCGAGCTGATTCTGAAGTTCGATTCCAGCGAGTTCATGCGCTTGTTGCGCGAGGTGGAGTGGTACGGTTAGTCGGGGTGAGCGTCGGCTGAATGACACTCCTTTCGTAGAATATTCGCCGCAACGAAAGCCTGCGTGCGGTGTTGAAATACACGGAATCAGAGGGGACGGTAATGCCGGTTCAGCCGATCTTAGCTGGAAATACGATTCGCCGACGAGAAATGACTAGGGAAGGTTCTGCATAGTACTACAGGATTCCCGGCATTGTGCGACACGTGAGACAGAGCTAAAGTCCCGACGTGCCCCTTTATCCGGGGCTGGAATTAGAGGTTGAAGCTTGAGCCTTTCGTGGCCTATACGATCCCCTGGGAGATATTCGAATTGGCGATGGATAAAGCGCAAACTTGTCCTTACTGCGGAAGCGATATAGTCCGACGATCCCACAGGCGGGGGTTGCTGGATCGACTATTGAATATCGTTAACTTCTGGCCCTACCGTTGTCAGGGATGTTCCACGCGTTTCTTTCGGCATGCTGCGTAGAAAGCCAGACTCACCACTTGTTTCCTATAAACGGACTGTCTGACCGGAACTCAGTATTACCGAACTTTTCCACGGCAGGCCGGGTGATTGCAGCGGCAGTCGATGTCGGAAGTTTTTTCCATCGCCTCACAAGCTTCACTGCAATATTTTTTCGTGGTGCTGCAGGAACAGACGGGATGCGCGCACTTTTTTGCTTCGGTAGCCATTGAAACCTCCTCGAAAGATGGAAAGCTTTAATAAACCGGCTGGGCGGCAACTCGCGTGCGAACTAGTTTGTCGGCCTGCGACGGATGAAGTGCGTGATGATTAGCGCCAAGGCGAGGATTGGCAGGATATGGATCAGACCTAGCGTCACGTGGAAAGCAATGAATCCAAGAATCCAGAGAACTAATATTCCCAGACCAATGTAGAGAAGCATGGAGACCTCTCTTCGCCGCAGAGTGTAGCACTCAAAGTGCTGAGGTGCGGCAGCGAAAAGAAAAAGGGGGAAGGACGAAACCTCCCCCTCATTGAAGAAGTTAATCGGTAGTTACTCCGAGGCGCGAGCAGCGCGACGGTTGACATCGCTATCCTTCACGTCAGCTGAAGATTCACCGGTGGAGGAAATATCCTCGGCTCCGGTGTTCTTCATAATTTCCTTACCGCGCTTGATTTGATCGGAAGTGTCGCAATGAACGGACAGCAAAATGCCGCCCTTCTGGATGCGGCCTTCGTAGCGCTTTGCTTCGTATTCAGGAATTCCCATTCCGACCAGGGCACCAACAAACCCGCCTACCGCGCCACCGACTCCCATGCCGGCCAAAGCCGCCATAATGGGACCCGCAGCGATGAAAGGCCCAAGGCCAGGAATGGCGAGGGCTCCGATTCCAGCCAAAAGACCTAGCGTGCCACCGACTACCGCACCTCCTGCTCCGCCGGCGGTTGCGCCTTCGGGAGCCTTGGTGTCCTTATGAGTCGCGATTGGCTTGCCGCCCAGATTCTCCGGCAGAAGGACGGAGACATCTGAGGTGGTGAAGCCGCTCTTCAAGAATGTGTCCACAGCACGTTCGACTGCCTCGCGCGAGTTGTAGATTCCGAACACTGACTTTTTCTTATTTTCCGACATTTTTCATTTCTCCTTTGTTTATCTCAACGGTCCTAGCGGAAAACTTTTACTGCTTTGGAGCGACTTCTAATTGGTTTACAACGTTGCCTGCGCCAGCGACTGCTGCGGCTTTGGCTTCGATAGCGGCTTTATCATCCTCAGAGCGGACCGGTCCTTTCAAAGTGACCTTACCGTCCTGCGTGATGATCTTGATGTTGTGCGCGTAGGTTGAAAGAGATTTGTCCTGCACGATCGATTTGCGAATTTGCTTGGTGGTGTTGCGATCGGCAGGATTCATTTTCTGCTGATCGGCGGTGGTGGCGTCTTTGCTGGCGTCACCCTGGTTATTCTTGGTGTTGTCTGGAGCTGGTTGCTGATTTTGTGGAACGCTTCCGAGGAGCGACGCGCTCAAGAAGAGCGTGGTTCCGAGTGCTGCGAAATACTTTCCGACTTTCACGTTTATCTCCTTTCAATCTTCAACTTTTCGATTACCAACTCCGGAATTCAGATGAATGTTTGTTGTGCTGTTTATCTTTTTGGTTCTGGTTGCCTTGCTGTTGTCCACCTTGTTGGCCGCTTTTCTGATTTTCGCGACTGCCCTGCTCGCCACCTTGGCCGCCCTGTTCCTGACCGCCGCGCTGGCTGCCGCCTTGACCGCCCTGCTGGTGCTGTCCACCTTGCTGGCCGCCTTGGTGGCCGGTCTTCTGATTTTCACCGCGATTGCCCTGCTCGCCGCCTTGGCCGCCCTGCTGGCCTTCGCGATGACCCTGCTGTTGAGTCGGAGGCTTGCGCTCTTGATTTCCCATTTGTGTTCTCCTTATTCGTGACCGGCAGATCGATATGAACCCATTAAAATTTTGAATTAAGTTTTAATGTCACTTCTAAATCAGTTTTGCGCACTAAGGCTACTTCGTTCAGCGAGCCACAGCTATACAGGGAACGACGTAAATTGGCACCCTCTGCGCGGTATTGCATTAAAAGATAAGGGTTTGCGCGCAAAGAAAACCTGACATCGCCCCCAGAAATGCGGTATGCCTACGGTCGTGGTAAACTTCCTTTGCTGTTCCTGGGCGACAGTGCCATTGGGGCACATTCGATATGGCGCAATGATGGCAAACACTCCTGTTCCAGCACCACGACGCGAAGCGGCGAAATTAGAAGACGTCTTAATTACGGGACAGCTCTATTCGCGCCCGCAAAAGGGACGCGACCCAAGAGAAGAAGCGGAATCGCTGCAGCGGCTCGCGCGCGTGATGGCGAGAAAACCGCACAAGCTTGTAGAAACGCTGTTGGAAATGGCTCTTCACCTTTGCCGCGCAGGAACGGCGGGTGTCAGTTTGCTCGAAGAGCGGCCAGACGCCCATTCGGTATTTCGTTGGACGCATTTAAGGGGAGCGTTGGAAGGGTACGTCGGCAAAATAAAGCCCAAGGAGTTTAGTCCGAGCGCTGTTTGCCTGAATCTGGGATCTCCGCAGTTATTTTCCTACCCGGCGAAGTACTTCGAATATTTCAGGGACGTTAATCCTCCCATCGTGGAAACTTTAATTTTCCCGCTTCCGATCAGTGAGGAAATTCAGGGGACGTTGTGGATTGTTTCGCACCATGAAGGTGTGAAATTCGATTCGGAAGATGTGCGGTTAATGACCGCGCTTGCGGAATTTACTTCATGCGGCCTGCATCTGCTGGAATCGATCGAAGCAGAGCGTGCGGCTCGCAAGGAACGCGAAGACGAGATCGAAGCTCGCAAGCGCACGGAAACGCTATTGAGGCGAACGCAAGCCGAGATGGAAGCGATCATTGACGACCGCACCGAGCAGTTGCGGCACCTTTCGGCAAGAGTGATCAGTCTGCAGGACGAAGAGCGGCGGCGCATCGCACGGGAGTTGCACGACAGCGCCGGACAATATCTGGCGGCGATCGAAATGAACTTGAGCGGGCTGAGCCAGAATCCCAATCTGGATGAATCCGTAGCGCGACAAATTTCAGATTCGCTGGATATGGCGAACCGTTGCACTTCGGAAGTGAGAACGATTTCTTATTTGCTGCATCCGCCGCTGCTCGACGAAATGGGCCTAGTGTCCGCGCTAGGTTGGTACGTGGAGGGATTTTCGGAGCGAAGCGGAATTCAGGTGCAGTTGGACGCGCCGAAAGACCTGGGACGATTAGCGCGGGAGACAGAGACGGTTCTGTTTCGCGTGGTACAGCAAAGCTTGGCGAACATTCATCGGCACTCGGGCAGCCATGTGGCGAAGATTCGCATGGAGGCGGACGCCGAAAGCGTTCACGTGGAAATTTGTGACGAAGGACGCGGGATTGAACCAGAAGTGCTGAAAGGGTTCGACGCGGGCAGGAAGCTGATTGGCGTAGGAATCGCGGGGATGCGCGAAAGAGTGCGAGTGATGGGCGGAAGATTCTCGATAAGATCCAGCGGCGAAGGGACGACGATAGACGTTAGCTTGCCATTGGCGGAGTAAGTTGTCTTTTTTTTGAACTGCTGGTGAGCTGATCTGCCTGGTTCCCGATTTCCGGGAGAGCGAACACGATGATGGCTCTAGTAGTGGTGCTTTAGACAAAATCCAAAAATATCCTCCATTTGAATCAATAACTTACAGACCTGTCCCTTAGTACTAGCGGGCCATTTCCCTGTGCGATTGCGATTGCTACTTTCTGTGTGCGGGGAAAACTGCCAATGCGACTGCTCGAAATCTCGAAGTGTCTAGACCTGATTCGCCGCGCACCCGGGACTTCCTTCGTTTTGGGGCTGCGAACTAAATTTCTCTTGTCCATCGTTCTCATTATTGCGGGGCTTACGTTCGCCACCCTGCTGATTGTGGGACACACGGCAGAAGGACAGGTTCAGCGGGAAATAGATAAGGACACGCGAGATTCAATCCTGACATTTCAAAACTTGCGGGCGGAACGGCAGCTGGAAGAGAACCGCCAAGCCGAATTGCTGGCCACGCTGCCCAGCGTGAAGTCATTGCTTTCAGAAGAAGACAATTCGCCGGACGTGCAGGATGCCGCGGAAGATTTGTGGCTTTCGGGCGGCTACGAGCTTGCTGCGTTGTCCAACGTGCAGGGAAAAATTGTTGCGTTGCATACTTCAACTCCCGGATTTTCGCGGGGCGTAGCGGAAGAGATGTTGGGTCGCGCGAAAGGAACGAGCGAAACAGGCGGATGGTGGTACGGCAACGGGCATTTGTATCAGGTAGCTTACCGTCCGGTAGAGTTGGGTACGGAGACAGGACACAAACGCCTGGGCACGGTGATTGTTGGACGCGAAGTGGATTCGAGTGTGGCGAGCGATGTGGGGCGGATCGCGTTCTGCGAAGTTGCATTTCGATATGGCGGCGACTTGGTGGTGAGTTCGCTGCAAGCAATGGACGAACGCGCGTTGGCAACCGAGCTTCAAAATTCTCCGACCTCAACCGATATTCAGATTGGGAAGGAACATTATCGTGCCAGCACGGTGGATTTGACGCCGGGGTCGTTTCCGCCGGTCACGTTCACGGTCTTAAAGTCTTACGATGATGCAGCAGCATTCATCGCGCGGCTGAATCAAGCGCTAATCGGTCTTGGATTATTTGCGGTGTTCGCCGGGACTGGTTTGGTCTTCCTGATATCGGATACGTTTACCAAGCCGCTGGCGACGCTAGTGAATGGCGTACGCGCACTGGAAGAAGGCGACTTCACATATCCAGTGGATGTGGGCAGCGGAGATGAAGTGGCGGAAGTAACCGCGGCGTTCGAACGCATGCGAAGCACTCTGAAACGGAATGAGGAGCAAAGCAAACGGCTGGGAGATCAACTGCGCCAGGCGCAAAAAATGGAAGCGGTGGGGCGGCTGGCCGGCGGCGTGGCCCACGACTTTAACAATTTGCTGACGGTGATCAAAGGGCACAGCGATTTGTTGGAAGAAAAGTTGCCGGCGTCGACTCCCCTCCACCACAGCATCACGCAGGTGCGGAAGGCGACGGATCGGGCAACCTCGTTAACGCGACAGCTCCTTGCTTTTAGCCGCATGCAAGTGTTGCAGCCAAAAACTCTAGATTTGAATTCCCTGATTGCGGACGCCAGCAAAATGTTGCCGGTGCTGATCGGCGAGGACATCGATTTCAAGTTTGACCCGCAACCATCGCTTAGTTTGGTGAAAGCGGATCCAACGCAGATTGAGCAGGTATTGATGAATCTGGCGGTTAACGCGCGCGACGCGATGGAAGGCCGAGGCGGGAAGCTGACCGTCCGCACGCGGAATATTGTGCACGATGCAGAGTACGCGAAAGCGCATCCGCCAACTGTACCGGGAAATTACGTGCTGCTGGAAGTGGAAGACAACGGCCAAGGAATGGACGCCCAGACCAAAGCGCGAATTTTCGAACCGTTCTTTACCACCAAAGAATTAGGGAAAGGAACGGGCTTGGGGCTTTCGACGGTTTATGGCGTGGTGAAACAAAGCGGCGGATATATATGGGTGAATAGCGAACTGGGGAAAGGAACCAAGTTCCAGATTTTCTTGCCGCAAAATCGAGAGACGGTGGAGGCGGCACGGCCGGAACAAAGCGGCAGGTCCACGCGCGGTTGCGGGACGGTGCTGCTGGCAGAGGATGAAGAAGCGGTGAGGGACTTAGCGTCCGAATTTTTGAGAGCCAGCGGATATACGGTGCTGGTCGCGAAAGATGGATTGGATGCGCTGGAGATCGCGGCGCAGCGCCGTGGTTCGATCCACGTGCTGATCACCGATGTGGTGATGCCGCGGATGCGCGGGACGGAATTAGCCCGCAAATTAAAACACTGCCATCCGGAACTGAAGATTGTTTATATGTCGGGATATCTGGAGCACAACAGCCAACCGGATGGGTATGAGCCGGAGTCAACTTTCTTGCAGAAACCATTCACGCGAGAAAGTCTATTGATGAAGATTGCGGAAGTGATCAGCAGCCAGAAGGAAACGTTACAACCTGCCGGGGCTCGCTAGACCCGCTCGGAATTTGGGCCCATGATTTAAACAATTTTCTTGTGGTTTTCTTTCCTACTGCTTTGATTCGCGCAGAAAACGCGCGGCTTCTTCGGGCGGAGTGGGGTTAATGTAAAAACCTGTTCCCCATTCAAATCCCGCTACTTTTGTAAGCTTCGGCATCATTTCGATGTGCCAATGATAGTGGTCGTTAATTTCTTCGCCGATGGGAGAAGTGTGGATCACGTAATTGTAAGAAGGAAAAGCCAAGACAGAATCCAAGCGGTTGAGGAAATCGCGCAGAATTCTGGCGAGGCTTCCGTAGTAGGGCGCGGGCATATTTTCAAAAGCGGAACTGTGCTGCCGAGGGAGAATCCAAGTTTCGAAGGGAAAGCGCGGAGCATAGGGCGCCAGCGCGATGAAGTAATCGTTTTCGAGAATCATGCGTGTGCTGGTCTCGATTTCCTGGCGAATCATGTCGCAAAAAATACAGCGCTCTTTTTCGTCGTAGTAATGCTTGGCGTTGTCCACTTCTTCGCGGACACGCTTGGGGACGATGGGGAGCGCGATCAATTGCGAATGGGTGTGCTCGAGCGTGGCGCCGGCGGGTTCGCCGTGATTTTTGAACAGAAGGACGTAGCGAAAACGCCGGTCGTTCTTTAAATCGAGCATGCGGTCGCGATAGGCCCAGAAAACTTCTTCGATAGCTT
Organism: uncultured Acidobacteriota bacterium; assembly: GCA_963714785.1. Lineage (GTDB taxonomy): Bacteria > Acidobacteriota > Terriglobia > Acidiferrales > UBA7541 > Palsa-295. Next base: position 770,776 of record CAVQQE010000003.1, on the reverse strand, counting down.
TTTCCGGCATGGTCGCGAGTGTGAGATTGTGGTCTGGAGTTTCTACGACTACTTCGTGCGCGCCGACGCCGTTCATACGGTCGAAAAGGCCTTCCCCTTCACGGTCGAGGCCGCCTTCGATGCCAAGGGCTGGAAACTTATTGGGCACTACGCGAAGCGACCAACCCGGCGTGTCTTTGCCGCTACCGTTGCGGCCGTAGGCAAGAACTTCGCGCGGTGTTTTTCCTTCGTTGCCGGGACAGAACGGACAATTCGCGTTGCCATGAATGCGAACGCTCTCGCGAATAAAATCCATTGGGCGATTGGCCCGGTCTGTAGAAATGATTACCCAACGTCCGGTGATGGGATCCCTGCGAAGCTCTGGCAAACTTGTCCCCCCGTGTTAGGAATGCCGTTCGATGCGATTGTGCGAAACGTCTCCGTGCGCGATGAATTATTCTCTACTATGGCGAAGGAGCACAAGAGATTCTAATCGCGGATTGCGCGGTTACAGTACTAGGAAGGCGGCGCGCGGAAACCGTTGCCACGACTGCCGGTCATGATTTCTGTTCGCTGAAGGCGGATGTATGGAGGCGGACAAGCGGTTTTTGCCCGGTGTTGTTTCAATGTCGAACCGCCATGGAGTATTTTCCAGGCGGCGAGCGCGAATAAATTGACGAGCCATGCGCGCGAGGTTGCGGCGTTTTTCAAGATTGATGGCGTCTTCCGGCGTGAGCTGGCCCGGTTCAGCTTTGGCTCGCATTTTAACTTCGACGAATGCGAGAACAGCGCCCTCCTGGGCGAGGAGGTCGAGTTCACCTTGAATTCCTGGAATAGTGAAATTTCGCGCGATCACGATGTATCCCGCACGACGCAAGTACCACTAGGCGTAGGTTTCGCCAGGCACGCTGGCTTTGCGCGCAGGCTGTTTGGCGGATGAATCGGCGGAATCTTCTACTGGTTATAACGTTTTTTCGATTTCGGTGATGATGCCGTCGAGTGTGCGCACGGCGAAATCGGCTTGTTCTTCGTCAATCATGAGCGGCGGGCAAAGCCGTAGAGTGGTGTCGCCGGAACCGAGAACCAGCAGGCCTTTGTGGAAAGCCATCTGGACGATACGGTTGCGGATGTCGGGCGCTTTCTCTTTGGTTTTTTGATCGCGCACAAATTCAATGCCGATCATCAAACCGCGGCCGCGAACTTCGCCGACGATTTTGTGACACTCGGTCCAGGTTGCGGTTTGCCGCTGGATGTATTCACCCATCCGGGCGGCGTTGGCCATATATTTCCCTTCGATTAAGCCGAGCGTCGTGAGCGCAGCCGCAATACACACAGGATTGCCGCCAAAAGTGGAAGCATGCGCGCCGGGCTTCCAGTCCATCACGGATGCTTTCGTGATGATTGCGCTGAGCGGCATACCGGAGGCAATGCCTTTCGCGGTGCAGATGATATCCGGCTCGACGCCAGCGTAATCCACTGCCCACCACTTGCCGGTGCGGCCCATACCCGATTGCACTTCGTCAGCGACAAGCATGATTCCGTACTTGCGGCAGATTTTTTCCAAACCTTGCAGGAACTCTGCTGGCGCGGGCAAGTAACCACCTTCGCCCTGAATCGGCTCGATGAAAATTCCGGCTACTTCATCGGGGTCCACGCGGCGGCGAAAGAGTTCATTTTCGAGATAGGACAAGCAATCGGCGGACGCGGTCTCCGGACGAATTGCATACGTGCCGCGATAAGTGTCCGGGAAAGGCATGTGAAACACGCCGGAAAGCAGGGTGCCAAATCCTTTACGCTGGACTGCTCTGCTGGCGGTCAGCGAAAGCGAGCCCATGGTGCGCCCGTGGAATGCGCCGTGAAACGCAACGAGTTTGTCGCGCTTGGTGTGATATTTCACGAGCTTGATGGCGGCTTCGACTGCCTCGGTGCCCGAATTGCCGAAATAAACGCGCTTGGGTTCTTTACCTGGTGCGATGGAAGCTAGCTTTTCCGCGAGTTCCACCATATTCGGATAATAGAAATCCGTCCCGGACATGTGAATCAATTCGGCGGCTTGCTTTTGGATTGCGGCGACGACTTCGGGATGGCAATGGCCTGTTGAAACCACGGCGATGCCAGCGGCGAAATCGAGGAACTTGTTACCGTCAACGTCTTCGATCACTGCACCGCGGCCTCGCTTCGCGACCAGCGGATAATCGCGGGTGTAAGACGGCGATACGACTTCGCTATCGCGCTCGACAATTTGCTTGGCCTTCGGTCCCGGCAACGGCGTTATCAGGTGCGGCAACTTCATTTCGGCGGTGCTTTCGGCTTTCGTGTCGATCGCTTGCATGTCTTCCTCCGGGAAGTGAATTTGTGAAGGTTTTAGCGAACGCGCAGGCGGATTTCTGCGAAGCGCGCGGAACGATTCAAATGGAGGAAGAGGACTTAATCTACGCCGAACAGGTTCGGGCGCTCGTGCGAGGGCTGGCTATGGAGCGAGAGGTCGTATTTGGTGGAAATCTTCATTTCTATTTTCACTTGTACTTCCAGCGGACACTACCGTCTCGAGTATCCTCGACTATGATACCAGATTCCGCAAGCTGTTGGCGTATCTGATCGCTGCGTTTGAAGTCGCGGCGCTGCTTGGCCTCGATCCGCTCTTTGACCAGAGCTTCTATTTGGGCGACGGACATTCGCTGCTGACCCGAGCCAAAACCGAGTTTGCGGAGCTTTTCGTCATCGTCATCGGCGAGGACGGCTAGGACGCGATCGAACTTTTCCATGGCCGCCAGGATCCGCGGGGCGTCTTGTTGCAGAAATTCGCGTTGATCCATGGCGGTGTTCACGTCACGCACTAAATCGAAAACGGCGGCGAGGGCTTGCGCGGTATTTAGATCGTCGGCCAATCCAGCATCAAAATCGGCTTCGGCTTTCTCGGCGCGTTTGCGCATTGCAGCGCTAGAGCCCGCGGAAAATTGCTCGGACTTTAGCCGCGAGACGAAATTTCGCAGACGTACAACGGAGCTTTCGGCTTGCTTCAGACTGTCCGCGGTGAAATTGAGCTGGCGCCGATACGGAACGGACAGCAGGAGAAACCGTATGGTGGAAGGCTTTTTATTTTTCGCGAAAAGATCGCGCAGGGTGTAGAAGTTGCCGAGCGATTTGGACATTTTCTCGCCGTTGATGATGAGGTGCTCGGCGTGCAGCCAGATGCGGACGAATGGATGTCCGGTGGCCGCTTCGCTCTGCGCGATTTCGTTTTCGTGATGCGGAAAGGTTAAGTCCACGCCGCCAGTGTGAATGTCCAGAGTGTCGCCCAAATATTTCATGGCCATGGCGGAGCATTCAATGTGCCAACCGGGACGGCCGGGGCCGATGCGAGTTTCCCAAAAATGCTCGCTGGGTTTCGGCGCTTTCCACAACGCAAAATCGCGCGCGTTTTCTTTTTCGTACTGATCGACATCGACACGCACGCCTGTCTGCATGCCGGCCAGATCAATGTGAGAAAGTTCCCCGTAACATGGAAACTTTGAAATCTTGTAATAGATGGAGCCTTCACTGTTGTAGGTGAAGCCTTTTTTCTGGAGACGCTCGATGAGAGCGACCATGTCTTCGATGTGGTCGGTGGCGCGCACCATTTCTTCGGGAGGTTCGAGGTGCAGCGCGTCCATATCTTCCAGGAACGCCTGGACATATTTTTCGGTGTATTCGCGGATGGAGACGCCCGCGGCCGCGGCTTTCTGAATGATGCGGTCGTCCACGTCAGTTAAATTCATCACTTGCAGAACACGATATTCGCGGGATTGCAGGAAGCGGCGCAGGATGTCTTGAAAGACGAAAGTGCGAAAATTCCCGATATGGGCGTAGTCGTAGACCGTTGGTCCGCAGGTGTATATGCGGACTTCGCCCTTGTGAACCGGCTCGAGAGGCTCCAGGCGGTTCGTGAGCGTGTTATGCAAGTGAACAGCGTTGTTTTTTGCGCCCATTGGAAAAGTGTAATTCTATCTGAGGCTTTGGTTTGCAGCAAAGGCGGAGAGCAGCAGGGTTTCTGTAAGGATGATCAAAAGGCTGTAGTGGCATGTCGGCGCGTTTACCAGCGAGTCCGAGGCAAATTACAGGATGAAGGGCTTTCAAAAGCCCGGAAATGGTACGGAGTAGTACTTCCGTACCATTCTTGGTAAATATGTACTGATATAGAATCTTACTGGCCGAAGACCTGTCTGCGGGGAAAGAGGAAAAAGTGGAGAAGCTGATTCTTCTGACAAGTTTTCTTTCGGTGCTGGGCACGGCAAAGGCACAATCGCTAAACGCCGTCACTGGTATTAACAGTAGCCCTAGTTCGAACCCGGGTCCTTCGGGCGTCAGCGGAAGCTCCTCTTCGTCTTCTTCCTCATCGTCGTCAGGTGCACACGGGAGTACCAGCGCCTCGGGTTCTGATGATTATGTATTCTCTACATTCGAGGGTTACAAGGAAGCTCTCACCACCGGTGAGCAACAGCTAAAAAGCAAAACCTTTCGGCGTGGCGGACGCAGCGCGCACCACTGTGCAGATTAAAAACTCAGGAACGAAGCCTAAGCGTACGGCAGGACAGGATGACGGCGGAAACCTGGTGATTGCCAAGCCGCGGAAGGCCGATACGAAAAGCAAGTCAGGGGCCAGGCCGGCCGCCGGCAACCCAAACGAGAGAGAAAACAAATGAAGAAGTTAATTTTTCTGGCGAGTTTTGCGATGGTGGCGGCAAGCGTAACGCACGCCCAGTGTCCGTATGCCAGGGCGGCCGCGGCGGCCGCTTCACACGGAGCTACGAGTGCTTCGGGTGGACCTGGCTTCGAGCCTTCCACATATGTCGGCTACTCGGAAGCGCTAAGCACGGGCGAACAACAGTTGAAAGCAAAGTCTGGCGTTGCTGACGCAGCGCGAACGGCCCAGGCGGCCAAGAATTCGGCGCAAAAGTCCGTGCTGGTCGCGGACCAAGATGACGTCGGAAACCTGGTGATCTCGAAGCCACGCAACACCAGCCCGAGCAAAGCAGTGACACCTAGAACGCAAGGAAAGCTCAACGCCGTGAACCGCCAGCCCCCGGTTGTTTCCGACATCAGCACTTCCTCCAGCGGCAGACCGTAGATCTTTTCTTCAAGCCTTAGAGTCTTGTTTTTTCAGCCGTAGATCCTCGATTTCCGACATTAAAACTTCCGGACCAATCCAGTTGAGGACTGCGCTGCATTTGCGCAGGGCGAATACGGTATTTCGTCGAATAATCCCTCTTCCGGTTACTCCGCCGGTGGTGCGTTCAAAAGTTCCAAAATTCGAAAATCTAACTGCAACAGAATTGCTACGCCGCAGTTAAGGGTGTCTCCGCAGGCCCTATAGTACCCGCCCGCAGCGACCATCGTATCCCTACTCAAAAATCCCAGGAAAATTAATGATTGTATGGCAAAAGTGGGTTGGGTAGTTTTGGGTTCGAGACGAGTTCTGCTAGTACCTATGGGACTTCTGGACCATTTTTTGAAAAATGTGCTGAGTTAGTATAGAGGCAGAATTTCGGCTCAAACTGAGGGCTGTCGCGAGCGAAAGAGAAAACGATGAGAAAATTGATTTTTCTGGCAGGTCTTCTTTCATTAGCCGGCACAGCACATGCGCAAAGAGCGGGAGCGGTTGCCAGCCCTTACAACTCAGGGGGCGGCGGCGCGGGCGGTGGCGGCGGATTCAGTTCTAGCGGCTCAAGCACAATTGGCAACACGGCTCCGGGCCCCTATTCGACGCCACGCGCTAATGCCAGCGGGACGAACACCGGAGAATTCGTGCCCACGTCTTTTGAAAATTACGAGGAAGCGGTAAACGCGGGACAAAGAGAGTTGGACGCAAAGCGTCCCCAGGTAGCGGAAGCCGCGCGTGTGGCGCAGGCTGGGAAGAAAGCCGGGACGCAAGGGCCGGCGCTCGTAGCAATACAGGACGACGCTGGGAACGTGGTGATTTCTACACCAAGGCACGGCGGCAACAAAAACTAAACTAATCATGGGACGATCAGGACGGCGCTGCGGCCCAGGCGGCCCTGCGAACGAGGTAGCCCATCGGTTATGGGTTGAGCTGCACTCGGCGGCTGATGATGGTGACGTCGCCTGCGCCGGAAGGCGTGGCGGTAAATTGCCGCGATTTCAGGAGGAACATTCCTTCCAGGGGCAGGCCGTAGGTTCGGTCGAGGGCGTACACTTCCACTTGTTTTCCAGCCGGTAATTCAAAACTAATTTCTATACCTTTCGCGGGCATGGTGGGGCAGTCGTAAACTTGCCAACCGTTCAGAAAGCGGCGAACGCGCGAGGATTCCGGCTGCATGGTCTGCCCTTGTATGCGAACGCCAGCGAGTCCTGAGTCCGGCGGAAAGAAAACCATGGCGTCGCTCGCGCCACGTTCGGAGCGCAGCAAAACACGGTACTGATGTTTTCCGTCAAGCGTGGAGGATTCCAGAATCGTGAGAGTGGGCGGAGCCAGGGCCAGATGCGGAGAGTCGGCCACAAAGGCGGCCCGCGTTTCCCAAGGAAACATGCCGCGATCATCGCGATGAAAGCCGGTGGCTACGCGAATGGATTCGGGAAGGCGGCCAGATTCCGGGTAGACGACCCACTGTGATTTTCCAGAATCGGTGTCTCGCCGGTACTGCAAGTTCACACGCTCAGGTGATTTTGCGGAATAAGGTGGGGCGACCACGGCGGCAAAAATCGCGAGAATTGCTACTGCGATGGTTGCGCCGGGAAAAGTGAAACGCGCCAAACCTTTCGAACTGTGCAAGCTGCCTAACAATGGCGCGGCGGGAGTGAACAGTATCGCGACAATAAGCGCGGTCCCGGCAAGCAGGCCAACGCCGAGACCGTCGTAAAGAAAAAACAGAGAAGTGAAACCAATGATTCCGGCGGTGAATAAAGGCAGTGCCGCGACAAGCCACAAACCTCGAAGGGACGTAGTACGACGCAAGGTGAAGAAGAGTCCTACCACCACGGCCACGCACGAAGGAACCAGAAGGATAAAACTGACGCCGTGAGTAAGCCTGGCGACGATGACCGATAGCAGCGTCCACCAAAGCCAACCTCCCGCCCACAAGCCCCAAAAACCGGCGCGATTGGCAAAAGCAAGAGACATCACAATCACTACCGATATCGCCAGCGACCAGAATGCTGTCTGCAGCGGGAGAGCGTGCGCCGGCCAGTTCGCAGGAGTGACTCCCACCGCGCGCAGCACTAGGTGAAGAATTAACGCCAGGACACCGGTGGTGACGAGGATTGCGAGCCAGTTGACAGCTCCCCAAAGAAGCGCAGCCGGATGAAGGCGGCCTTTCGCCATCCGCCATCCAATTTGAAAATAGAGAAGAACCAAGGCCAACATGGCTATGGGCAAAGTCCATTTTGCGGGCCACAAGATCACGCGGCGTTCGAAAACGTCGAAGAAAACCCCGTCGGTGTGAGGCGGGTTCGCGATATCTCCATTGGCGAGAGCCAAAACCAGGGGCAGCGCGTTTTCACCATGATGCTGCAAACTGCGAGGACTGGAATTTTCCAGATTATCGAGCGGCGTGTGGTACTGATTTACTCCGCCGATGAAAGCGAAATTTAGGCCTTGATAGCCGGCAGGTTTGAACACCGTAAAATCGGTGTCAACAGGCATCTGCTTGTAAGCCTCGTAGAAAATTGAATTGGTGGCGGGACGTTTCGCGACCCTTGCATACAGTTGTAGGGCCCAATAGTTGGCACTGCTGGTTTCAAACATCAGGCTAGGCCCGGAGGTGCCGCGAGCTTCCAGGTTCACGGCTGCGCGAACGTCTTTGGCCCAGGGACTTTGGTTTACGAAGACGCGCGCACCAATCATTCCGGCTTCTTCGGCGTCGTCAATCAGGAAAATAACGGAGTGGCGCGGCGTGCCGATGGATTTAAGAGCGCGTGCAATTTCCAGTACGGCAGCGACCCCGGCGCCATCGTCAGACGCACCCGGACCAGCGGGAACTGAGTCGTAATGAGCGGCGAGGAGCACGGCGGGGCCGGGTTCGGTTCCGTCCAAACGCGCTAGGATATTTTTTGCGGTTGCGCAGGTTCCGTATTCGTCACATGCGAAGCCAGTTTGGACTTGCGGCTGATAGCCGAGCGCGGAAAATTCAGCGAGGACGCGATCGCGGACAATATCGTTTGCGGCGCTTCCGGCAGGATGCGGAACGCCGTCGCCCACCAAGCGGCGAAGCACGGCGCGCGCGCGACCGGCGGAAAATTCAGAGCCCGGTAGGGTGGCTTGCTTGGGCTCGGGAGGACGCCGGCTAGCCACCGCAAGGGAAAAAATTGCAATCAGAATTACTGCGGTAGGCAGTAGGCCGCGCGGACCAGAAGAAACTTCCAGTTCCAAAATTGGCCCCCCGTGCGCGCAATCCTAGGCTGGGCCATGATTCAAGTCAATGCGCAAGAAGATCGGGAAGCATATTCTTTGCAACGATGTGTGTGAAGCGCTTGAACTTTATACGGTGGCTTCCACTACATTATTTTTTGGCCGCGAGTTTGAACGGTAGGCTAACAAGTGGACTATATGCTCGGCCAAATCTGCTGCCTGCTTCCGAATTTCGGGGACGGCGGTGGTTTCCCATAACCCGCCTTTTTTGACCGAACCAATAGCGAACAGCGAATTGGACGGCACTCCGTTGAAATTCAGCACGGAGCCTTTGGAGTCCACATCCAAGCCGAGAAAAAGCCGATCGGGTCTGGCTTCTCCCTGCAGGAATAAGCTGGTGAGCAAAGAATCGTCGATTCGGCGGCAATCATTTTCAGAGCCGGTGCAGTTGATTACGCGGTCAACCTGTAGGCGCTGTTTTGTTCCGTTCTTGCGATCACGGTAAACAACTACTGCATGATCGCCCACTTCGGAGTATTCCGTGATACGGCCCGCGTGGATGGTAAGGCGGTCTTCCGCTATCAAACGCAATACGATATTGTGAATTTCGAAGGCCAGGCGATGGCGATGCACCTCCCAGTAAGGACGCGCGTGACGCAGGAACCGGGCGCGTTCTTCGTGGGGGAGAGACTTCCAAATATCCTGCGCCACGGGACGAAGCGCATTGATTACTGCTCGCCAGTCCACGCCCTTGGCCGCTGCCGCTCGCACCTGATTGCGGATCAACCGGATTAGTCCGCGAATGCCCCGAGGCGAGCCTTCATGCCAAAACTGAGGCCACGGCTCGGTGGCTTGATGACGCTGGGGAATCAGGCCATGTCGGGAGATGATTTGAATCTGGCCTTGAAATTTTCTGGCTTGCAGCGCAATGGCGAGATCGATGCTGGTCAATCCGGAGCCGATCAAAAGAACGTTGCCGTTTGGATCTAGACCTTCGAGTGCAGCAGGCGACCAGGCAAACGGAACATATTTCTTACGCGGCCCAGTCAGGCCGCTGATCTTTGGATTGCCGGGAGGAAAATTGCCAATCGCGAGAATCACAACTTCCGCTTGCAACTCGCGGCCGTTTTTCAGCAGAACAACCGGTCGACTATCCTCCTGGGTAAGCGACACCGCCTCTTCTTGAAACCATTGAAGCGAGTGAGCGCCCTGCTGCATGGCTGATTCCTCGAGCAGCGAGCCAATGTAGCGTCCGTAGGCCATGCGCGGGACAAAACTTTCAGCATGGACGGCGGGCCCGCAATTGGCCCGAGCCCAACGCAGGAAATGGGTCGGATCGTCCTGAAGCGCGCTCATGTTCCCGGCCGGCACGTTTAGCAGATGGCAGTTGTATGGAGTGCTGTAGGCTAGGCCACGGCCGGGGATTGAACTCTTGTCGATCACTCCGATAGTCAAGCCGGGGGAGCGGCGAAGGAGTTGGACAGCGAGGACCGTGCCGCTGAAGCCGCCGCCTATGACGGCGACGTCCACGACGGTTCGAGTCCGATTGGTTTTGGCGACCGGGGTTGTTGCAAACTTTGGATTTTGCACCTAGGGCCTCACAAGTCTGGAGTAAGCTACTGACAAAAATAGTAAGTCTATCAAGTTAGTAGACATTGCAAGTATATCGCCAACTATTTTTACTACTAACTCGTTTATTATAAGCAGTTTAGATTCTCGCAGAGCACTGTAAGGCCACCCGGCATCCGCCAGATTTCAGTTTATGTGCATTTTTGTGTATGACGGCGCTCACGCTGTCAAATTCACGCGGCGATTAAGCTGAAGGCTTGTCTAGGCTGCGTTATGAGCTTAACGAGAGGTTAAGTCGTTGTATTGCGCCGGAGTCAGAGGCACCACCGAGAGCCTTCCCTGCCGCACCAAGGGCGAATCGGCGAAGAGTTTGTTGGCCTTGATTTCAGCCAGGGACATGGGCTTGAGGAGCGGTTTTCCGGCTTGGATCTCGACTTGGGGGTTCTTAGGATTTAAGGCCTCCACGGAAACGACCGTCGCGGTGCCGACGGCGCTCTTCTGGTCGCCCGTGTGGTAGATGATCAAGTGCGCGCCGGGCTTCATTTCGCGCAAGTTGCGGAGAGCTACGGGATTGGACACGCCGTCCCAGACGGTCTTTTTGTCTTTCTGGAGATCGGCGAATGAATATTCCGAGGGCTCAGTCTTCAACAGGTAGTGGTCGGCCATGACGCCTCCCCTCCAAACCATAACGCCCTTACTCTAAACCAATGCCGCGAGAAAGCAAACGACGCAGACTTGCGGATACCAAATAGCACTGGAACAAATTGGAAAAGCGCTCTTTACACCGCTGGCACGCCATGCTAATTTCTCTTCCCGTACCGCCGATCCGATAGCGCCAGGCGGCAGGGCCATTGATCTATCGACCCTCCTGCATTTTTTGTCTCGGAAGACCTCCAAAGAAATCTAAATCGAATCCGCTTCTGCTGACGAGGCTCAGGAAGCGAACTGTGCGAGGAAACTGGTGCTAAAGCTGCGTAAAGTGGAGCTGCTGGGATTCAAATCGTTCTTCGAGAAGACGCCGATCACGTTTAGCGGCAGCGGAATCACGTGCATCGTGGGGCCGAATGGCTGCGGCAAGTCGAACGTGGTGGACGCGATCTCTTGGGTGCTCGGAGAACAGAGCCATAAGCAGCTGCGCGCAGAGCGCATGTCCGATTGCATTTTCAACGGCACCGCCAAGCGGCCTCCGTTGGGACTGGCGGAAGTGACACTGACGCTGGTGGACTCGGAATTGTCTGAGGCGGCGGCCAAAGTTCTCGAGGCCCCGGAGGAAATGCCCGCCGACAGCGGAATCGCGCTTGTTGAACCTGCTGCGCCCGTTGCCGCGACAAGCGACGATGGATTTGTCGAGATTGTAGGCAGGGAAACCGAAAGCGGTCCGGACGCCATAGTAATGGCCGATGCGGATGTCGAGGCGGCGGAACAGAAGGACAAAGGTAAGCCTTGGAAGAAGCGCCTGGTGGAGAAACCCGCGATTCCTTTGAAACCCGGCGAAGTTGTAGTGGGACGGCGGCTCTATCGTTCGGGCCAGAGCGAATATTTAATCAACGGGCGGGTGGCGCGTTTGCGCGATGTGCAAGAACTTTTCATGGGCATGGGACTGGGGCCGGACAGTTACGCGATTATCGAACAAGGCCGCATCGGGCAAATCCTGAATTCGAAGCCGATGGACCGTCGAGCGATCATCGAAGAAGCCGCCGGCGTGACGATGTACAAAACCAAGCGGCGTCTGGCGGAAGCCAAGCTGGAAGCTTCGAAGATAAATCTGTCGCGCGTGAACGACATTTTAGTGGAAGTGGAAAAGCAGCTCGCTTCGTTGAAACGGCAGGCGTCCAAGGCGCGGCGTTACGCAGAGTTGCGCGAACAAATGCGCGGTTTGTTGCGCAGCGTTTTGGCGAGTAAAGCGGAGCATCTGGATATCGAAGCGGCGCGACTGGAAAACCTGTTGCGCGAAATGGAATCGGCTGAAGAGCGCGATGCGCGCACGGTACACGAGCTTGAGTCCGAGCAAGAACGGTTGAGTGCGCGAAGCTACGAACTCGACGGCGAGATGCGGCAGATTCATAACCTGCTGGGTCAAACGGCGTTGGATTTGGATCGCGCGGAAAACCGAATCACGTTCAATCGCGAGCAGGTGGCGCAAATCGATACGCGAGCGACGCGGCTAGTGGTTGAATTGGAACAGGCTGAACGCCAGGCGACTGAGCTAGGCGCGCGCATGTTGGCGCAACGCGAAGCGGCAAGTTCGCTGCGCGAGCAAACTACGATCCTCGAAGCGGCGCTGCGTCAGACGACGGAGCAAGCGGCGTCAAGTACGGGCGAGCAAGAGCGGTTGGAAGTTCGTATCGCGGAACTTCGCCAGCTCGCGGCACGCATGGTGGAAGAATCGGCGCGCGAACAGGCGGAATCGTTGCAAGCGGAGGAAACTGCCGCACGGTACACGGCGGCTGAGGAACAGCGCGGGGCAGCGTTGCGGGCGATCGAGACGGAATACTCGGCGCTCACTGAAAAAGTGGCGGAGGCGGAAAAGACATTTCAGAACGCGCAGACTCAGGCCCATGATTTGGGCCAGGCCGTTCACGATTCGCAATCGCGGCTTGGAGAATTTCGCAACAGCCAGAACCAGGCCAGCCAGCGGCTGGACGTGATTCGCGAAAGCCTCTCGGCGGAGAAGGCCCGGCGGGCGTCGATCGAGCAAATCTTGAGTGACCGGGCCTATACCGCTGACGCAGTTCAGAAATTATTTGCGGTGAAGCTCAGCGAAGAGGCGGATACCTCTGCCAACGGTTTCCGCGCGGCGGGATTGCTGGCTGATTACGCGGAAGTGCAAGAGCGTTACGAAGGCGCCATCGAACAGTTCCTGCGAGAAGAGTTGGAATACATCGTGGTCGAGTCGTTTGACCGTGCCCGCGCCGGGATTGCGCTGTTGCGAAACGAAATGGGCGGGCGCGCAACTTTCTTTGTAGACGCGCTGCACAATGTGGATGCTCCCACGCTTGAAGCCGACGGTTCCCTTCCCTTGCCCGCGGGCGTAGTAGCACGGCTTGACCGGCTAGTGGATTTCCGCGCGCCGATCGGGTCTGCTGCGAAAAATTTCCTTACGAAATTGCGCACGGCTTATTTGGTGGAAACTTCCGCGGTAGCCGAACAACTCGCGAACGAAAATCCGCACAGCTATTATTTGACGCTCGATGGCAGTTGTTACCACGGGCGCATCGTTTCAGGAGGACGCGCGGGCGAAGCAGGGCCGCTCGCGTTGAAGCGCGAACTTCGTCAGCATGAGACCGAGGCGGCGCGCCTGGAAAAGATTTCGCAAGAGCAACAAGAAGAGCTCGCTCGGCTAGCCGAACAAATTCGCAATGGCGAATCGGCTGTGGCCAGGGCGATTTCGCAGCATGTGGAGGCGGAAAAATCGTTGGTGGGCGCGACGCACCTTCTGGACCAGGCGCGCTCGGAACTGCATAGAATCGATGCGCAACTCGGAACCGAGCGTCAGGAAATTAACCGATTAAAGGCGGAAGCGGAAACGGCGCGCGCGCGAGCGGAGCAATCCCGCCAGCAGCATGCGGAAGCGACGCGTTCCAGGGCCGCGGCAGAAACGGAGAGCGTCGAGGCTGCGGAAAAGCTTCAGCGCATGCGGCAGGATTTTCAGGCTTTGCAGGAGCGGCTGGGAGCCAACCGCGAAGAGCTTGCGACCATGACTGAGCGGCTGATGAGCGCGGAAGCTGCCGGGCAAAAGGTAACCGAAGAAATCGCCATCGCCGATCAGCGGTTGCTTTCGCTACGCCAGCAACAGAAAGCGATGTACCAGGAAAAGTCCGAGTTGGAATCTTCGTGTGGCCAGCTCTCGATACAGGCTGACGATTTACGCAAGGAAAAGGCGCGGCTGGAAGAACAGAAGGGCGCGCTGGAAAAAGAATGGGAAGAGGCTCGCACACGTACAGCCCAACTCGAAGAATCGGTCCGCGGAAAGAGGCAATCGCTGGACGAACTCCGCGCCGAGCGCAGCCAGAGGCAAATCGAAAAGGCGCGCAATGATGCGGACCGCGATTACCTACGCCAGACTTGCATCGCTGAACTGAACGCACAGCCTGAGGATTTGATGGCGCAGGAAGCGCAACTGCTGATCGGCGAGGATTTGGTGAGCGCTGAGACGAATTACAACGAGATGAAAGCGCGCGTGGAAGCCATGGGGCCGGTGAACATGATGGCATTGGAAGAGTTTCAAGAATGCGAGCAGCGCGAAGGCTTCCTGCGGCGCGAACGTGACGACCTGGTGGCAGCGATCGAGAATACACGGCTTACGATTACCGAACTCGATCAAGTCTCCAAACAGAAATTCGAAGAGGCATTCAACTTTATCAACGCGCACTTTGCCATTGCGTTCCAGTCGCTATTCGGCGGCGGGCATGGCGAGATGCGGCTAAGCGAACCGGATAGTTCGGGCGAAGCGGGAATCGACATTGCCGCGCAACCACCGGGAAAACGGCTGCAAAATATTCTTTTGCTCTCGGGCGGCGAAAAGGCGCTCACTGCTCTGGCGCTGCTTATCGCGGTGTTCCGTTACCAACCCAGCCCATTCTGCATCCTGGACGAAGTGGATGCGCCGCTCGACGAAGCCAACGTGGGGCGTTTCAACAAAATGCTTGCGGAGATGTGCGCGCAGACGCAATTCATCGTCGTGACACATAATCGCAAAACCATGGAGATGGGCTCGGTGCTTTATGGCGTGACCATGCAGGAGCCGGGCGTCTCGAAAATGGTTTCGGTTAAGTGGGAGGAAGCTGAGGCTGAGGCTGCGGCCGCGCCGAAAGCTGCCAGCAACGCTGCCTAACCCAGTGAACGCGAGCTGTGGGCCCGCTCGTGGCACGCTTTCGTCAGATCTCCCGAAACATTTTGTCAAACCTGCTTTCTAGGTAATTCCCGCAAACAATTTCTTTGGCGTTGACATCCGTACTTCCTGCGCTAGAATACCCGCCTCCAGTGAGGAAAAACATTCCGTGTCTTCTCCACAAATGAGCGCCATCATTTCGCAAACAGATTTCCCAGGACTTAAACTTCGAGGGCGAGGCAAGGTTCGCGACATTTACGAACTTGGCGACCGGTTGCTGATCGTCGCTACCGACCGGCTTTCGGCATTTGACGTGGTATTGCCCACGCCGATACCGGACAAAGGCCGGGTGCTGACGCAGCTCTCGCTCTTCTGGTTCAACAAACTGGCCAACGTGGTTCCGAACCACGTGCTCACGGCGGAGAATTTTGACGGCGAGTTGGCCCCCTACAGAAGCTCGCTGGCTGGCCGCGCGATGCTGGTGAAGAAAACCGAGCCGATTCCGATCGAATGCGTCGTGCGCGGATATATTTCCGGCTCGGGTTGGAAGGACTATCAGAAGACCGGCGCAATCTGCGGAATTTCCCTGCCCGCTGGGCTGCGCGAATCCGACAAGCTGCCGGAGGCGATCTTTACGCCGTCGACCAAAGCTACCACCGGGCACGACGAAAATATTTCGTTCGACGAAACTGTTGCGCGCATCGGCGGGCCACTGGCAGAACATTTGCGCGATACCAGCTTGAAGATTTATCGATTGGCGTCTGAATACGCCGCGGAGCGCGGGATCATTATCGCCGACACGAAGTTTGAGTTCGGCATGATGGACCACAAGATGATATGGATCGACGAAGCGCTCACGCCGGATTCGTCGCGATTCTGGCCCGCGGACCAATACTCTCCTGGAAAAGCACAACCGTCTTTTGACAAGCAGTACGTTCGCGACTATCTGGAAAAAATCGGCTGGGACAAGCGCCCCCCCGCGCCGGCTCTGCCGCCCGAAGTGGTCTCGGGAACGACACAGAAATATCGAGATGCATATCAGCGCATTACCGGCCATCCATTAGGCTGACAAGCCCGGGAAGAGCTACTCAAGTTCGGAGCCGGCACCGTGAAAGATCAATTGGAATCGCTGGTGGGAATGATGGTCGAGCGCGGTATTTTGCTCGAAGAAGCGGTTACAGAATTCGAGAAAAAATTTATCAAGCGCGTGCTGGAGCGCCTGAACGGAAATCAGTCGCGTGCCGCCAAAGCACTGGGAATCCACCGCAACACCCTTAGCCGCAAAGTGGACGAATACAAGCTGGACCACAGCAGACGCCGCCGCGCCTGACGCCGGCCGTTTTATTCCAGCACCGCACGGAAGCTAGGACGTTCGGGCCTACCCTGAACGGGCTACGCTTTTACCGGTCACGTATCGAGCCGACCAGCTCTGCAATCGGCATAGGGGGAGCGGTCGCCCGCTCGCCCCGGCCAGAGGACTTTCACCTCCAAGCTATCGAACATGCTCGGCAATCGGCATAGGGGAAGTGGTCGCCCTCTCTCCCCTGCCACACGACCGGACATGCGGGTCCGCATCCGGCGGTTCGGCGGGTTGAGCTAGCCATGAACAGTGAGCTCGGGAAGCCCGAGCGAGACGAAGTAAGCGTTGGAGAGAGCGATGTTCAGCGCTGGAGTCTTGGCAAGGTGCCACGGTCCATCGGAGCTTCCCGCTGTTTTCGCGGCTTCCTGTGCAGCGACGCCGCGCTTGCGGAGCTCTCGATTTCGTGTGGTTCCCCGTTGCCATTGCTTCCAGACCATCGACCGAAGTCGGCGTCGGATCCATTGCTCCAGCTTGGCTAACACGTCCGGTGTTTCGCATCGTCCGAAGTAGCCGATCCATCCGCGGAGATATTCCGCTAAGTCATGGACCATTCGGACGAGGCTTATGCCCCGGGTCCGCCCCGTAAGTTCCCGGACTCGCTCCTTGAATCGTGCCACCGCTTTCGGCGCCAAGCGCCTCTTCGGTTGCTTGTGATTCGTGAAGCTGAACCCCAGGAATTTCCGTTCCCATGGTCGTGCCACCGCGCTCTTCTCGCTGTTCACGCGAAGCTTGAGCTTAGCCGTGAGGAGTCGCGTCACGCTTCTCATCACTCGTTCGCCGGCTCGCCGACTGCGGACGTAAATGTTGCAATCATCCGCATACCGTGTGAACCGATGTCCGCGCCGCTCCAGCTCCTGATCCAGTTCGTTGAGTACGATATTCGATAGCACGGGCGAAAGAGGACCACCTTGCGGTGTTCCTTCTTTGGCCGGACTCACCAGCCCGTTCTCCATTACTCCGGCTCGCAAGAACGCACGAATCAGTCTCAGCAATCGCTTATCGCTGACCCTTTCGGCAATCTTTGCGAGCAATCGGTCGTGGTTGACCCGATCGAAAAATTTCTCGAGATCCAGGTCCACCACCCAGCGGTAGCCTTCAGCTTGATATTGCTGCGCCTGCTCCACCGCCTGATGCGCCGATCGCTTGGGCCGAAACCCATAGCTGTGTTCGGAGAACGTTCCATCCCAGCTCCTCTGCAGCGCCTGCACCGCTTGCTGGATGAATCGATCCAGCACCGTCGGAATGCCCAGCTTGCGCATCCCGCCGTCCGGCTTCGGGATTTCCACCCGTTTCACCGGTTGTGGTGTGTAGGTTCCGTTGAGGAGTTGTTCCCGGATGGCTGGCCAGTGCTCTTTCAGGTGTCCAGTTAATTCCTCGACGGTCATCCCGTCGATGCCTGGACTGCCTTGGTTGGCCTTCACTCGTCGTAGCGCCTGCTTGCAGTTTTCCCGCTCGCAGACTTCTTCCATCCACTGCTCGGTAGCCGGACTTTCTGCCTTGCGCTTCGCCAACTCCGATTCGGTCCCTCCCACGAAGGCCCTCGGGGCTGCACCCCTACTCTCCTCCGGGAAGGCCAGACGGTACTGGTTTTTCTGCCGCTTGTCGGTTGTTGAGTCGCGCCGCTTACTCATCGCTCCCTTTATCCCCTTGCGGGGACCGTTCAGGCCTTCACTGCTTGCGCAGCTACTACGCCTTCTGCTGACTTCTGCCACCGGATCAGAAACGATCTCTCGCTCCTCAGTCTCGAATTCGAGACCGGTAGCAGATCTCCCGAGGTAAGTTCGACCGCCTTCGACGCGCAACCGCTGGATTTACATTCAGTGCCCTTGATGGATTGGGGCTTCGCTGCCAGTGGCCAGCTCGCCCGAACACTGCCTGCCTCACATCCAGTTCTTGTTCATCGGCTCGCGTCTTTGCTCCGCGCTTCTTTCAGGCCCCGCCTCGCGGCGGGTGTTATTTCACCCTTGCGCTTCGCTATCACTTCACCTCCATCTGGTTGTGAAGAGGACTTGCACCTCCAAGCTGTCGATCATGCTCGGCACACCACAAAGAAAAAGCCGGCTCTGTTACGAGCCGGCCTTTTCTAAACCAAGTTGCTGCTAGTTTTACTTTCCAGGCTTGGGAGCTACCTTGTGTGGAGTGTGCTTGCCCTTTTCGGCCGGGATATCTTCGGGGTTCACTTTGGCCTTATCCCAGTGAAGCATGAAAGACGGGGACGGATCGTAACTTGCAAGAGTGCCGCTGAAGCGTACGCCATCATCTTTCTGCAATCGGGCAGCTTCGGGTTGGCCAACAACTTTTACGTCAAGGTTAGCCACAGTGGCCTTTTCGATTTCCTCCGGTGTTGCGCCGGTAGCCAACTTCAGTTCAACCGAGTCAGTTCCCGGGACGACGTCGATAACTTTGCCGACTACTTCCGGAAATTCAGCGCCGCAGATGGCCAGCCAGTTCATTTTGGCTTTGTCTCCGCCGGCTTGCAGATCCGACAGCACGGTGAGGATGTTGCTGGAGGTTTGAATCTTCTTCAGATCATCCGCGCTGGGGATGGTGTAGGTTGCTGGGCGGTCAGGAGCAGTCGCCGACAACTGCATCAATTCGTCCAACTGCGCGTCCACCAGCGAATCGCAACCAGGTTGCTCGTAGGCCAGGATTTGCTTGCGAAGGTAATCCTTCACCTTGGCATCGTCGGGAATCTTCTGATTGATGGCGCGCGCCAGGTACCAGAAACCGTCCAGCGGCTGAGGCGGAGTTGATTGCAAGTAGGCCAGACCGAGACGGTAGTTTGTTATCGCGTCCGTGGGATTTACCGCAAGCGCCGCCTTGAAATATTGAATCGTGCCAGGGTAGTCCTTCAGCATGAGTGAGGCGGAGCCAGCCGTGTAGTTGAACAGAACCGTGGGACCCTTCTTCTGCTCAGTGAACTGGTCGTCAGTGAGATTCGCGGGCTTGGGGATAGTGCTGAGAATCTTCAGGCCTTCCAGAGCTGCTGCGCGAGCCTTGTTGAGCGAATCTGCGTCGGGAGCTTTGTCGCTAAATGCGTAGTTGAATGCGAGCGAACGCGTATAAAGCGCCTGTAACTTCGTGCCGGCATCAACTTTGTCGCCCAGAGCGACCAGCTTGTCGGCATATTCGATAACCTTCGGATAATTTTTCAGCTCATTGTAGCTCTGCACGTAGAGCTGGAGGACGTAGGGCATCAACGTGGAATTCGGAAATTTGGATACAAAATCGTCAAGGCACCTGACCCGCATTTGCGCGTTGGTTTCTGCGTGGCAGGCCTGAAAGCCGTTATATTCCGGCATGGTATAAGCCGGCGCCTTATTTTGAGCCGCCTGGTCCTGGGCAGCGGCCGGCTGCGCAGAGAGACTTAGCGCCATAAGAATTGCGAGCGCTGCTATGATGCCGAGAAGCTTTCGCATAATATCAACTGCCTCCTGAACCAGAGTAACTCGGAAGAATTGAACCAGGCCTGCTACCCGCACAGAAAACGGCGTAACGAACCCACGGATTATAGGAAAAGCCATTCACGCGTGCAAGGTGAATCCCACTTTGGTACTCGATATGGTGGTTTCCTGAACGACACTGCCCCAATGCTATGATGTTAAATCTCGGTAAATAGTCGCCTCGTCGGAGTTCACTTATGGCCAAAGAAAAAACGCTGGAAGGCAAGGTTGCTGTGGTTACCGGAGCGAGCCGTGGAATCGGGTTGGCTGTCGCTCGCAAGCTCGGAGGCTTGGGCGCGAAGCTTAGTTTGTGCGCACGAAGCGCTGACAAACTGCAAAACGTGGCCAACGAGTTGAAGAGCGCGGGCGTTGAGGTAGTAATTGTGGCCGCGGATGTGACAAGTCCGGACGATATTCGATCGCTGGTGGAGGAAACCAAACAGGCATTCGGGGCGATTGATATCTTGGCCAACAATGCGGGCATTGGATATTTTGGGCCTTTCTATGAGGCGAACGAGTCCAATTGGGATTCTGTATTAGACACCAATTTAAAATCTGTGTTCCTGCTGAGCAAAGCGGTAGCCAAGGGAATGATTGAGAGGCGGGGCGGGCACATCATCAATATCGCGTCGCTGGCGGGTAAAAACGCTTTTGCGGGCGGAGCGATTTACTGCGCCTCGAAGTGGGGACTCTTGGGGATGACGGAGTGCATGGCGGAAGACCTGCGGACTTATGGGATCCGAGTTAGCGCCATTTGCCCTGGGACGGTGGCTACGGACTTTTCACCGCACACCGGAAAAGATACTAGCAAGATGTTGCAACCCGAGGACATAGCGCGTGTGGTCGAGAGCATCGTGACGCAAGCGCCACAGAGTTTTATCAGCGAAGTTTTGCTGCGGCCTACCCAGAAGCCGTAACGATGATTGATCTTGGAAGCAAAGGGAATGAAAAACTCCTCACCGTACTGCAGACAACTCAAAGGGAAAGATGCCGGGCTTCAAGCCCGGCGCTACGCTCAAACCTACGCCAAAACCACAAAGTCCTAAGGCCATTCGCGCAGATTAAGCAAAAAATAGGTAACTAAGTTGGTCAAGTAAATTGACTGAAGGTCGTATCCAGGGCTCCCTGCAATAGGGCGGTAAGTCACCCCCCCTGTAGTTTGAGGCGTGTATTTCTAGGATGCTGCAGCGTCGTCGTCCGGGTTGAATCCAATTCGTGGTGTGGGCATCTTATAGACAGTTTGATGTTAAACGATTTATGGTTAAACTATAGTGCCGACACACTTTAAAGGCGATAGCGGGACGAAGCGGGCGCTGAATGCCTTCATCAATCTCTCGCGGGCATCCAATTCGGTGCAGACGAGGCTGAGCGCAGGCCTGGACCGGCACGGCATAACCACCAGCCAGCTTGGGATCCTGGAGGCTCTTTTTCATCTAGGTGCAATGTGCCAGCGGGCACTTGGGGACAAGCTACTGCGCAGCGGCGGGAACATAACGATGGTAATCGACAATCTGGAGAAGCACGGATTGGTCCAGCGGGTGCGACAGAAGGACGACCGGCGCATGATCGTGATCCACCTAACTCCCGCGGGGCGCCAGCTGATTTCGCGCGTACTTCCGCTGCATGCGAAAGAAGTCGTGAAAGAAATGAGTCGTTTAACAGCGAGTGAACAGGAAGAGTTGCGCCGCCTGTGCCGCAAGCTGGGGCGCGGCGGAGAAGCGAATTTGGAAAACGATCACGACAATTTAAAAAGGAAAACGACGGAGGAAGAAAATGATACAAGTTCGACCCAGTGAAGAACGAGGGCACAACAAACTCTCGTGGCTGGATACGCGATTCACGTTTTCGTTCGACCAGTATTACGATCCGGAACATGTTCAATTCCGATCCTTGCGCGTGCTGAACGAGGATATTGTGGCGCCGGGAAAGGGTTTTGGAATGCACCCGCACCGTGATATGGAAATCCTGACATGGATACTGGATGGATCGCTGGAGCACCGCGACAGCATGGGAACCGGCGCCGTGATACGTCCCGGAGAGTTGCAACATATGACGGCGGGATCGGGGATCATGCACAGTGAATTTAATCCGTCGCCGAAGGATCCCACGCATCTATTGCAAATTTGGATCGTGCCAGATCGCAAGAATTTGAAACCGGAATACGAGCAACTCACGTTCCCGGACAAGGACTTGCGAGGGCAGTTCCACTTAGTGGCGGGTCCGCAGGCGCCGGTAAATATTCATCAGGACGCGAACCTTTACATCGCGCGGCTCAACGCAGGCGAGCAGACCAAGCAAGCCCTTAAGAAGGGGCGGCATGCGTGGTTGCAAGTTTCGCGGGGAAACGTGGATGTGAATGGAGTGGAATTAAAGGCCGGAGATGGCGCGGCAATTTCCGCAGAAGCGGAAGTGCGTGTGAATGCGATGAAACCATCGGAAGTTTTGCTTTTCGATCTGGCGTAAATCAATCTGAAAAAGGAGACAGCATGAGTGATTCCTCGAACAGTTTTACACCGTTGGCGGGCCGAATCCTGATGAGCGTGGTGTTCTTAGTTAGCGGGTTTTTCAAGATAGGCGGCTACACGCAGTTCGTGGGTTACGCAGCGTCGAAAGGCCTGCCCATGGCCAGTGTGGCGATAGCTTGTGCGGCGGTGGTGGAACTGGCCGGAGGTCTCGCCATTCTTGTCGGCTTCCAAACAAAAATCGCGGCGTGGCTTCTGTTTCTTTACCTGATACCCACAACATTCCTTTTTCACAACTTCTGGGCCTTGCAGGGCGCGGAGCAGCAGAACAACATGATCCATTTTTTGAAGAATGTAGCGATCATGGGCGGTCTGGTGATTCTTGCGGCAAACGGTCCGGGGCCCTACTCGGTTGATCATTCACGCGCGAAAGCTTGAAGCAAAAACGTAACCAAATATAAACGGCGGGCGAACAGCACGCTACGGTAAAGATTTCTAAAATCTTGGGAGGAATTATGAGCACTGCAAAAAGACCAGCGGAGACAGGCACGCCCATTCATGATTTGATTTCGCACCGCTGGAGTCCCCGAGCGTTCGGCAGCAGGCCGGTGGAACCAGAAAAACTTCGTAGTTTGTTTGAAGCGGCGCGATGGGCGGCGTCTTCGTACAACGCACAGCCTTGGTACTTTATCGTGGGGACAAAAGACGACCCGGAAAATTACAAGCGCGTGCTGGAGTCGCTTGTGGAATTCAATCAAAGTTGGGCCAAGCAGGCGCCGGTGCTGGCACTGAGCGTCGCAAAACTGAAATTTGACGACGGCCGGCCGAATCGACACGCCTTCCACGACGTGGGGCAAGCGGCTGCGAATCTGGCTTTACAAGCAGAGGCGCTGGGACTTTCCGTGCACCAAATGGCGGGAATCGATGCGGAAAAAGCTCGCAAGGTTTTCAATATTCCCGCGGACTATGAAGCGGTGGCGGGATTTGCTATCGGCTATCCGGGAGATCCGCAATCTCTGCCGGAAGAACTGCGCCAGCGCGAAATAGCTCCGCGCCAGCGCAAGCCGCTTGATTCTTTCGTGTTCACAGGACAGTGGGGCAAAAGCTTGCCGCTTCTAAAGTCCTAGAATTGCCTGGCAACAGTTCCAATCAGCACGTTACTTGAATCAGCGTCGAACAGAAGCGCTGTATTCCCGTCGATCAGGTAGTAGGCCAGGCTGTAACTGGAATTCGGGTTGGTCAGCACAATCGTTGCCGTGCCACGTCCGTTCGAGTCTGGCGCCAGAATCGAACTATCTGTAGCGCTGATCGGATCAGTCTGGAAAACGGAGTTGAAGTCGTTGATGTCCAGATTGCCGTTGGAGACTGCCGAGGCAGAGAGAGTCGCCTGGCCGGACAGGTCCTGCTGAATGGCCGCAGAGTTGTCGTGGAAAACTCCCTGGCCGCCGAGGAGCAGTGCAAAGCTGCCCGCAGCGAACTGCGTGACGGTCTTCTGCGAATATCCTGAGCCGATCGAGACCGCGGTGGGATCCAGCTCGAGCATTACAAGAGTGGGTTCTACCGCTGTGGAGCTTGCCTGCGCTGTTTGGTAGGCGGCAAACTGCAGCGCGTTTGATCCCGGACATAGGCCCAACAAAATGCGGCCGGTGGACGGATCGACAGTGTAGGCGCAAGTCCCTAGCGTGGTGTCCGAAGTGACGGTGCCCGCGTTGTTGCTATCGAATACGCCTCCGGTGATGTTGCCATTCCCTCCCGAAGCAAAGACTCCGCCCGCAGCAAAGGCTCCTGTAGGAGAGTTCCCGCCAAAAGTGAAAGCATAGTTGCCCGTAGCGAGACTTGCCGCGGAGAAGGAAGTTCCGGCGGCGCCGCTATACATATTCCCTTGCAGATAGCCGGCGTTGTCAATTTCCACGAAATACAAATGCGTGGCATCCACAATGTAAAACGCGAATTGGCGCTGGCCAGTTGCGCCGCTGTTGATGGTCATTTTACCGCGGCCGGTGTCAGGCGCATTGCTGTCCAAGGTGTAGGAAACATTGAGCGAGGTAGCCTGCGTTGTAGCGCCATTGTCGTTGAGGTCCACAACACCGGTGCCAGTCTGAGTGGCGCTATTTCCGCTGGCAGTAAATTTACCGGCAATTCCCAACGGAGAAAATGCGGTATCTGCGCCCAAGCCGGAAAACACATAGGGACCGGTGATGGCGGAAAGGTCCGAAGTGTCGTTCAAATTTTGCTGGTCAATTGTGCCGCTACCCGTGAAGCTGCGGTCAAAGCGGATCACCATGGCATGCTGGTTGGAAGTGAGTGCAAACTGCAAAGTTGCGGCGCCCGGAATTCCGGGATTCAGCAGGATCGTCCCGCGACCGTCTGTGCCCACCTTATAGGTGCTGGTGTTCGGCGGAATCTGATACTGGGTCCATCCATTGGTAGTAAAGCTGTCGACGTCTTCAATCCCACTCGTGACATGTCCGGCACCGTCGGTGGCAAAGCTGCCTGCCACCGAAAGAAAACCATTTTGATCATTTCCGGAGTAAGAGAAGGCGAATTGACCGCTTAAAGACAGGTCTGAGTAAACAATCGTCGCCGTTGCAGTGGCGGTGACTGCCGGAGTGAGGGTGGAATCCGTGGCGGTGACGGTAATTGTGGCGCCGGGAGGCGGCGAGGGCGGAGCCGTATAAAGCCCGGTGGTTGGGTTGATGGTGCCGATATTGCCGCCGCTTGTGGAGCTTACCGCCCAGGTAGCACTCGAATCCACTAGGTTATTGAGAAGCGCGGAAAATTGGAATGTGCCGCCGGCCGGAACCGTGGCAGTTGTGGGCGTCACGGCAAGACCTTGTCCAACGCCGACCGTAATGATTGCGGTATTTGAGGTGACGATATTGGTGTTGGTGGTGCTGGACGGAACCTGCGGCGCGGTCGCCGTGATCATTACTTGGCCGTTGTTGGTGGTGGGAGCAACGGTGGGAGCAGTGTAAATGCCCTCCTGAACGTCGTCGGGAGAATTCACAATGGTACCGACCTGGGAGTTACCGCCTCCAACGCCATTCACTTGCCAAGTTACCGCTGTATTGGTAGTGACCGTCGTGTTGGAGAGATTGACCACGGCGACGAGGGTGATCGAAGTGTTGAGGTCAGCGGTGGCCGCCGTGGGCGAGATAGTTACCGAGGTCACCGTGGCCGTGCCGCTGTTACTGCCACAAGCTGACAGGGCTAGAGCGAGTGCTAGTGATAGTAGAGAGATACACAGACTCGATATTTTTATTTTGCGGGTTTCCCGGAGCATGCTCACCTTTTGTAATCTTATTCTAAGCGCGCTTTGAGCATACCGTTATTCCTGCCCGAAGCAAAAAAGTTCCTGTTTATTTTTTGCACTATGATGCAAAGCCGGACTGGACGGTTGCGCGGCTCATAGCTCGCGGAGAGCTAGGGCCACTGGACGGCGCGCAGCGCGGATGGCGGGAGGTACACCACCGATTAAGCCCATAAAGAGGGCGAAGACAATTCCGACTGCCAGAAGAATCGGCGTGATGCGGAAAGCGAACGCGACGGACGAAAATGTTTGCATGTTTAAGGTGCTAGTTGTGAGGCCATTTAGCGGAAGCACGGCGGCCGAGCCGATTAATCCACCGATGAACGCAATGAGCAGGGCCTCAAAAAGGAAGGACATGACGATGCTGAAAGCTCCGAAGCCGATGGCGCGCATAGTGGCGATTTCGCGCGAGCGCTCGGAGACCGCGGAATACATGGTATTCAGCGCGCCGAACACCGCGCCCACACCCATGATGGCTGCAACCAAGCTACCCAGAACCGTTATCAACGTCGTGAGGCCGCGGGATTGTTTTTCGTAATATTCGAGTTCGCGCGTTACCTCCACCGTCAAGCGCGGATCGGCAGTGAGCGAATCTTTAAAGGAATCGAACGCCGCGGGGGAAGTTAAATGCACGGTGACTGATTGAAAAATGTTCTCGGGGCGCTTGTACACCTGAGCGAGGACACGGGCGTCGCACCAGATTTCGGAATCGAAAGCGCTGCCCCCGGCGTCGAAAATTCCAACTACTTTCCAGGTACCGCTGCCAAAGCTCACCGTGTCGCCAAGATTCAAGCCGGAGTAGGTGCCGGCGACGTTCCTGCCGACGATCAACTCTGAAAGACCTGGCTCGAAAAACCGGCCTTGCGAGATGTGCACGTTCTTGCGGACCTTCAGCGCGTCGGCGGAAACGCCGCGTACTTGGACGTTGGCGTCCGTGCCGGTAGCCTGCAGTGGGAAATTCGCGATGACCACTACCTCAGGACTAACTAACGGTACGCCGTTATCGCGGGCAATGCCGGGGGCGTCCTGAATCACCTTCACTTGATCCAGCCCGACGGCGCCATTTAATTCGGCGGTCGAGCCGGCGCGCATGATTAGCGCGTTGTCGGCGGATCCGGAAGAGACCAAGGTGGCATGAAAGCCGCGCGCGAGGGAAAGCATGGCGATAAACACACCGACGGTGCCGGCAATTCCGAGAACGGCCACGATGGCGGAAACCCAACGGGCGCGAACGCTGCGCAAATTGTAAACGATGGGGATGGCCATGGCTCAAACCCTCCTAAGTGCGTCTACTACGCGCAAGCGCATCGCCGTTGTTGCCGGGAGTATTCCTGCGAGAATGCCGACGGCTAATGAAATGGCAATTCCCATGATTATCGCGGGACCGGGCAGACGGAAGTAGGGCAGGAAACCATGGGTAGGATCTCCTCCCATGGTGAAGAGTTTTGACAAGCCGATCCCAATGCCTCCACCAACCGCGGCGATTAGAAGCGATTCGCCTAGGACGAAGAAAAGTACGAAGCGGTCGGTGTATCCCACGGCTTTGAGAACGGCGAGTTCTCCGATGCGTTCGCGCACGGCGATAGCCATGGTGTTGCCGGTGACGAGCAACAAAGTGAAGAACACAACTCCGCCAATGCTCAGGATCAAGAACGAAATGTTGCCGAATTGTTTTGCGAATCCGGTGGCCAGGGCTTTTTCCGTTTCGGTTTTAGTTTCATAAGGAGAGTTGGCGAACTTATCGTCAATTGCCTTAACCACGCTGGCAGCGTGGTCTGGATCGTCGAGTTTGACGATGTACCAGCCGATTAAGCCTTTTTCGACTTGGCGGCGCTCATCGAAATAATCATAGTGAAACCAAAATTGGGTGAGGTCGTCCTGGTCGCGCGAACCAGTGTAAATACCTCGAATGTTGAATTCCCATGTGCCGGTGAAAATTGTTCCTTTGATGGGAACGCGGTCTCCTACTTTCCAGCCAAAGCGTTTTGCGGTGGTAGCGCCAACAATGGCGCCTTCGCGATCCGCTACGAAATCCTTCCATTGATCGTCGGGAATTACGAATTCAGGAAAAACCTGGCGCTGATTCGGAACGTCAATGGCAAATTGCGGGAAGAAGTTTTTCTCATCCTGGTAGATGCCTCCGAACCAATTGTCGAAGGTGACGGCTTTCACACCAGGGATGCCAAGGATTTGATCGCGATAGGACATGGGAAGCGGCTGGATGATGGCGACTTTGTTGATCACGTCGAGGCGGTCAACGCCGGCCAAGTCTACGCCTTGGTTAAATGCGCCGTGCACGACTACCAGAAGGCCGAAGAGAAAGAGCGCGACGGCGAAAGAGCCGATGGTTAGCAGGGTGCGCAACGGTTTGCGAAGTAAATTTGCGATGATGAGCGGCATGAACTTCATCGCGAGCTCCCTGCTGCGGCCAGAAGGCCTTCGACCAGGACGCCTTTGTTCAAATGCAAGGTGGCTTGCGCGCGTTCGGCGGCGGCTGGGTCGTGCGTCACCATCAGGATGGTTTTGCTGTATTCCTTGGAAAGGCGGGTTAGGAGGTCCAGAATCTCGTCCGCGCTCTTGCGGTCGAGGTCGCCAGTGGGCTCGTCGCAGAGTAGGAAAGTGGGATCGGCGATGATGGCGCGGGCGATAGCGACACGCTGTTCTTGTCCGCCGGAGAGCTGGCGAGGGTAGTGATTCACTCTATCACCGAGACCTACGATTCCAAGAGCTGCTTCCACGTGCTGACGCCGCTCGGATTTTGAAAGCTTGGTGAGCAGCAGGGGCAATTCCACGTTTTGAAATGCGGTGAGAACAGGGATCAAGTTGTACATCTGGAAAATAAATCCTACGTGGCGCGCGCGCCAGTCGGTGAGTTTGCTGCCGGACATGTGGGTGATCTCGTCGCCGGCGACGGTGATACTGCCGCGAGAAGGGACGTCCAAGCCACCTAGAAGATTCAGCAACGTGGTTTTGCCGGAGCCGCTGGGACCCATGAAGGCCACGAACTCGCCTTTATCCACGTCAAGATTGAGGCCTTGCAACACGTGGATGACTTCGCCGCCGCGGCTGTAGGTCTTGTCGAGACCACGAATCTGAATCAGGTTGCCTGCGTTTCCTCTGCCGTCCACTCGAACCATTTCGGAGTCTCCTATTTCTTATTTCTTGATCGCGACAGCTTGGCCATCGCGAAGAGTTGCTGGGCCTTTCACCACAACTGTGTCACCGGCGTCGATACCTGCCAAAACTTCCGCGTCAGTCGCGCGAGTTCCGCCCAGCGTCACTGCACGACGTTCTAGGCGATCATCTTTCACCAGAAAAACAATTTTCTTGCCTTGGTCTTCGCGCACGGCGTCTTGCGGGATTAGAGCAGCGGGCTCGGCGGCGCCGTTTTTCTGTTCGGGCGCAGCGCCAAAGAAAGTTACTTTGATGCCCATGTCGGGGAGAATGCGCGGGTCCAATTTTAGAAAGGAGATGCGCACTTTCACCGTGGCTTTCTGGCGGTCGGCGGTGGGTATTACGGTGCGAACGCGCGATGGAATCTGCCAGTCGGGATAAGCGTCCAGGACTGCAGTGACATTTTGTCCGGGCACGACACGGGCGATGTAAGCTTCGTTCACGTCCACTTCGATTTCGTTGGAGTTCATGTCCACGATGGTGGCGATGCCGGTTCGCGTGAAGCCGCCGCCGGCGGAGATAGGCGAAACCATTTCGCCGACCTGCGCGTCTTTGGAGACCACGATGCCGTCGAAGGGGGCGCGGATTACGGTGTTGTCCACATTCTGCTGCGCTTCACCAACACGCGCTTGCGATGCAGCGACTTGTTCTTTGGCTAGCGCAATCTTCGCGCGCAGACTGTCCGCAGCCATGGTGGCGTTATCCAAGGTTTCCTGGCTTTGCACGCCGGCGGCTAGAAGCTGCTTGGCTCGATGTAATTCAATTT
The DNA here is from genome assembly GCA_963714785.1 of uncultured Acidobacteriota bacterium. Taxonomy (GTDB): domain Bacteria; phylum Acidobacteriota; class Terriglobia; order Acidiferrales; family UBA7541; genus Palsa-295. The sequence continues at coordinate 741,538 of CAVQQE010000003.1, read as the reverse complement.
CCGCATTTTTCAGCTGCACTTCAAAATCGGCAATAGCTGCTTGAGCGGAATCACGATCGGCTTTCGCGGAATCCAGGGCCCGGCGGGCGTCGGAATCGTCGAGAGTGGCGAGGACGAATCCTTCCTGCACGTGCATGCCTTCATCAAAATTGACCTTGGTGACGCGCCCGGTGATCTTCGCTGCAATCGTGGCACGACGCCGAGGCGTCACATAGCCGCTGGCATTCAAGAGCGCGGGACGCCCGGCAGCGGCTTTCTGCGCAACGGCCACTTCGACTACCGGTTTCTGGGTATGAAAAGCAAATACAGCTCCGGTGACAATGACTACCACGCCCAGAAGCGCGCCGATAATGCCGAATACTTTCCCGGCCTTCCCGCCCCTGCGTTGACCTTCGTGAATGCGTAAGGAGCCGAGATCGTGTTTTGGCGGACTTACCGACGATGCCATCAGTAGTGAATCTCCTTACCTTCGAGCGCCATATATATATATATGTACTACGCCCCTCCGGCGGAAATGTTACCGAGACCTGGGGGCCCAAAAAAGACAGGGAGCGCGGTAAATATATTGTAACTTGCCCGAGAGGCTTCGGTTACGCAAACAAAAGCGGAAAAGCCGGGAGCCCCCGGTCGCTGAGAATTAAGCGAGGACCGGAAATGTTGCGCCGAGGCTAGATTTTTGGAAGCACAATTCCCTGTTGCGCCTGATACTTCCCTTTTTTGTCTTTGTAGGAGACTTCGCATTGCTCGTCGGATTCGAAGAAAATTACCTGGCAGAGTCCTTCGTTGCCATAAATGCGCGCGGGGAGCGGCGTGGTATTGCTGATTTCCAGCGTTACGAACCCTTCCCATTCAGGCTCGAACGGCGTGACGTTCACGATAATTCCGCAGCGAGCGTACGTGGATTTCCCGACGCACAGAGTGAGCACGTTGCGCGGAATGCGGAAATATTCAACGGAGCGCCCGAGGGCGAAAGAATTCGGCGGCACAATGCAAACATCGCCCTTAAATTCGACGAAAGACTTCGAATCGAAATGCTTGGGATCGACGATTGAGGAATTTACGTTGGTAAAAATGCGGAATTCGTCGGCGACGCGCATGTCGTAACCATAAGAGGAAACGCCATAGCTGATGACTCCGTCGCGCACCTGGCGGTCTTCGTAAGGCTCGATCATTTTGTGCTCGCGAGCCATCTTGCGTATCCATTTGTCAGACTTCACCGACATCGAATCCTCCCGGAATCAACAGAAATAACGCAGATAAGCCTTACCAGCGAATGCCGCAATACTTCAGCGGAACCTTCGCACTGCTCAGTTTAAAAGCGAGTTGCGCATATTATTACACGCCAAGGCGCTTGACAACCTGCAAACCCCTGTCTAGCATAGGTTTCCGCTGATGCTGGAGGATCGTGTGATCAAGCCCTGGGGAATCGCGCGATCAAGCTGGAGGATTGCGTGATCAAGCTTGATATCGTTAACGCCATAGTTTCGAAAACCAACGTGACCCGCACCAAGGCCGAACAAGCGGTGGAAACCGTGTTCGAGGCCATGAAGAACGCGTTGGGCCGCGGGGAACGTATTGAGCTTCGGCGCTTCGGGGTGTTCAACGTGAAGCCGCGGAAGACCGGGATTGGCCGCAACCCGCGCACCGGGCAACAGGTTAGCATTCCTCCTGGCAAGGCGGTACGCTTCAAACCGGGCAAGGAACTCCAGACGCTGCCGGCTCCCTCTTCGACGCCTGCTCCCAAGTCCTGAGTCAGCGGACGCGGTTGTTGCGTTGATTCCCGCGAAAGGCGGCTGACCGCTTTTCAGTGCTAAACTTGTAGTCTTCATGGATCACCTTCCCGGCAACGGCCACGCGCGCATCCCTGTCGAAATTCTCGATCTCGGTTACCCGCAGATCATTGAGCTGCCTCCGCCGCGTGTTGTGCGGCCTCGGAAGCCTTGGTGGCCGGCAGTGGTTCTTTTCTTGGCTACCCTAGTCACGACCCTGGCGGTTGGATCGGAATTCGCGATGTCATATGCGCACAATGTTGCGCCGTTTTCCGGAGACGACAATCCATTTGCGGCGATTCTCGCGCCGCTCGCGCATCCCCATTTGCTCTTGCTGGGCATTCCGTTTTCGTTTGCGCTGCTGGGATTTTTGATGGCACACGAGATGGGCCACTACATTGCGTGCCAGATTTACGGCATCGATGTGAGCTATCCCTACTTTATCCCTTCGCCATTTTTGTTTGGCACATTTGGGGCTTTTCTGCGGATACGTTCGCCGATTGCAACGCGGCGCGCGCTTTTTGATGTTGGAATTGCCGGGCCGATTGCAGGATTTGTGGTCGCCGTGCCGTTGATGGCCTATGCGATATCGATTTCGAAAATCATTCCCGGTGTGCAGCAGAATGCCGACATCGTTTTTGGCCAGCCGACGCTGATGAATATTTTTATGGGGATGTTTCATCCCGGCGCGGACCCGACGTCACTTTTGCTACATCCGATCGGTCAGGCGGCTTGGGTGGGATTGTTTGCCACGGCGCTGAATCTGCTGCCTTGCTGGCAACTGGACGGCGGACACATTCTGTACACGCTGGCGAGCAAGAAACACAAAGAAATTTCGCTGATCGTCGCGCTGGGTTTAATCGCCATGGGAATTCGTTGGTGGCACGGGTGGGGAGTATGGGGGATCGTTTTGCTCGTGCTTTCGTTGCGATTTCGGCATCCACCAGTGTATGACCGTTGGGAGCCGCTCGACGCGGGTCGAAAACTATTGGCGATCCTGGCGTTGGTTATATTTGTTTTGTGCTTCACGCAGTGGCCTACGAACAATCCCTGAAGGCGTCCTGGTAAGAAAATCGCTCCAAGTTGACGATCCGCGTGGGAAGGATATGATGCGCGCATCGTAATGGGTCATCCTCCGACTTCTTCGCAGAAATCTCCAACACTTGTGCGTACGCTTGGCTTTCGCGACCTAACCATGCTGGTCATCGGAGGCGTGATCGGCTCTGGTATATTTTTGGTGCCCGGAGCGATTCAACGGCGAGTCGGAAATTCAGTTGGGCTCGCGATTCTGGTTTGGGTGGCCGGCGGATTTTTGTCGCTGTTGGGCGCACTTACGTACGGCGAACTGTCGGCAATGAAGCCGGAAGCGGGCGGACTGTACGTTTATATACGTGATTGTTTTGGCAGGCTGCCGGCATTTCTCTATGGATGGACGCTATTTCTGGTCATCGCTTCGGGAGGCATAGCCACGCTTGCGGTGGCGTTCAGCGCCTATTTGGGGCAGATTATACCGCTCAGCGGGATTACGGCGAAGCTGGCAGCAGTGGGCATGATCGCTGCGATAACTCTAGTGAATATTTATGGCACGCGCGAAAGTTCGGACCTGCAGAACTGGACCACTTATGTGAAGGTCGCGCTGATTCTGGCGATGAGCGCCGTGCTGTTGGCGATGGGGCGCGGCTTTCATGGTTCACAGAGTATTTTGTGGCCTGCGCGCGTGAATGGCTCGATGGTTTCGAACTTTGGCCTGGCGATGATCGCGGCGATGTGGTCTTACGAAGGTTGGCAGTTCGCTTCTTTCAGCGCGGGAGAAGCGGCCCATCCACAGCGCGATTTCCCGCGAGCTTTCTTTTACGGCACGCTGTCGCTGACCATAATTTACGTGCTGGCCGCTTTGTCATACGTAGCTGCGCTGGGGCCGGAAGCTGCGGGACGGTCGGACACCATTGCCGCGGCCGCGATGGCTGTGATCCTGGGGCCGATGGCGGCGAAGTTCGTTGCGCTTCTGATCATGATTTCCACATTCAGCTCGGCGAACAGTATTCAGCTCACTAGCCCGCGCGTTTATTACGCCATGGCCAGCGATGGATTGTTTTTCCGCGGAATGGCGGACGTGCATCCACATTTTCGCACGCCAGCGTTTGCAATTTTCACTTCCGGAGTTTGGGCCGCGATCCTGGCGTGCTTAGGGAGTTTTGAGCAGCTGTTTACTTACGTGATCTTTACCGGCTGGATTTTCTACGGGCTTGCCGGAGCGAGTATTTTCGTTTACCGCAGGAGGCTGCCCGGCGCGGAACTTCCCTATCGCGTGCCGGGATACCCGTGGACTCCCGCGATTTTTGTGCTGGCTAGCACGGCGCTGGTGCTGAATGCGATTTCTTCGCGGCCGGCGGGAGCGATTGAGGGGGTGGGAATCGTGCTGGCTGGATTGCCCGCTTATTTGATCTGGCGCAGGCGAACAACAAAGGCTAGGGCCTAGAAGAGGCTGGTGGGATCTACGTCAACGATTACAGCCGTGTCTGGAATTTTTTTGGCGGCGCAGAAATCCAGGGCGCCGCTGAGCGCCTGAGCGAGAGCCGAGCGTCGCAGCGACTTCAAGACAAATTGAAAGCGGTAATCCTTGCGCAAACGTGCCAGTGGGGCGGCGGCGGGGCCCAGAATTTTCACTCCGCGATTTTCGAAGGGAGCAAAATAAGTTTCGAGAGCTTTGGCCCAGCGAATTGCGTTTTCGATCTTGCGATCGCGCACCAGGACGCTGGCGAGCGCGGTGAACGGCGGGTAGTGGAGCATGCGGCGGAAGTGCGCTTCTTTTTCGTAGAAGGAAACGTAATCCTGCTGCACCGCGTATTGCATGGCGTAATGCTCCGGGTAGTACGTTTCCACCAGGACTTCGCCGGCAAGCTCGCCGCGGCCTGCGCGTCCGGCGACTTGGGTGAGCAGCTGGAAAGTCTTTTCGGCGGCGCGGAAATCGGGGCGCCCTAACGCAAGATCGGCTGCGACTACGCCGACCAGGGTGACGCGCTGGAAGTCGTGGCCTTTCGCCACCATTTGGGTGCCCACGAGGATATCCAGTTCGCCGCTCGCGAACGCGCCGAGCACTTGCTGATATTCGCGCTTGGTGCGAACGGTGTCGCGATCGAGGCGCGCGATTCGAGCGGCGGGAAATTTTTCCTTCAAATATTCTTCGACGCGTTCCGCGCCATCGCCGACGAAATAGAGGAACTCGCCATTGCACTTCGAACATTTCTTCGGCGGGCGAATCGAGTAGCCGCAGTAATGGCATTCCAAGCGTTGGCGGCTCTTATGATAAGTAAGCGCAATGCTGCAATTTTCGCACTGCACGAAGGCGCCGCAACTTCGGCAAAGAAGAGACCAGGAATAGCCACGTCGATTGATCAGGACCATCGCTTGCGTTTTTTCTTCCAGGCGCAAGGCGATCGCGGCACGCAAAGCTTCCGAAACCGGACGGGCTTTAAGCTGTTGGCGGAATTCTTCGCGGAGATCGATGACGCGGACTTCAGCTAACGGGCGGTTTTCCACGCGCGAGGTCAGTTCAAGCAGGCGATATTTTCCCTCGCGCGCGTTGTGGTAGGTCTCGAGCGAAGGAGTGGCGGAGCCGAGTAGCGCGACGGCTCCTTCCAGGCGCGCGCGATAAACGGCGACATCGCGGCCGTTGTAACGTGGAGTTTCTTCCTGCTTGAAGCTGGTTTCCTGCTCTTCGTCCACGATGATCAAGCCAAGATTTTCCAGCGGCGCGAAAACGGCGGAGCGAGTTCCAACCACGATGCTTGCTTGGCCGTGGCGCGCGCGCCACCATTCGCGCGCGCGTTCCACATCCGGCAAACCACTATGGAGGACGGCGACCGTCTCGCCAAAGCGTGCACGGACCAAGCGGCCAACCCATAAAGTGAGCGCAATCTCCGGAACCAGGACGATGGCCGTCTTACCGCGCGAGATCGTCGCTTCGATGGCGCCGAGATAAACTTCTGTTTTGCCGCTGCCGGTGACGCCGTGGAGCAAGCCTGCCGTAAATTTCCCGGCCACCAACCAGCGCCATATTTCTGCCAGGTCTTGTTTTTGTTCGGCATTTAAATCATTTGTGGGCGGAGTGAAATCGGTGTCCCAGGGATCTTCCTCAGATACGAGCGGCTCTTCCCAAGTGAGCAGGCGGCCTTGTTTTTCCAGGCGTTGGATAACGGCACGCGATACTTCGGTTTTCTTCATTAAGACTGCTAGCGGAAGCGGGCCACGAGTCGACCTGAGCACTTCGCGAATTTTCTGCTCGGCTGGATTTGCGGAGGGCTCATCTTTTGCGGGATTCCAGGCGATGATTTTTTGCGTGCGTGTTTTGCGGCGGTGGACCATTTCCTGCGCGGCGAGGTAACCACGTCTAACAAATCTCTCTGCGAGCGCTTCGCCGCCGGGCAATCGCCGGACGGCGGCGGATTGGATTGCGCGGGTTTTTTCGGTGGCGGCGTCGAATGGGCATAGGAATTCAAATTCAGAGCTTTCGACGTCCGTGTTCTCGCTGCTGGCGGCGAGTTCTTGCAAATAGACGCGGCCTGCGTCGGTGAGCCAATATTCTCGGTCGTGGCGCAGCTCTATTTCCGGAGGGAGCATGGCGCGAAATGTTTCGCCTACGGGTGCGATGTAATAGCGGCTGATCCAGTGGCCTAGCTCGATTAGTTTTGGCGGGAGGGCTGGGACGCGGTCCAGTAATCCGGAGATTTCTTTTATCTGCGCGACGCTGGGAGCTTTGTCGCAAACGGAGAGTCCGACTCCAACCATTGCGCGATTGCGAAACGGGACCAGCAGACGACGGCCGACGAGATCTTCGTCGCGCAGAGTATCGGGAATGGCGTAGGTGAACCTCGAGCGCAAGGGAACCGGGAGAGCCACCTCGCAATAGCGTCGATTCATGGGCGGTTAAGTGTAGCAGCCCGCGTTAGAAACGTGTTTTGGTGGGCTTTTTTGCTCTGGCTAACCTAAGTCTGTTTGCAAAAAGATTGGAGGCAGCATACTCGATATGCAGCACTCGTCTGTTCTGTTCTGAGCGCGATTTGGACGAGGAATGTAACAGCAGCGGCCTTATCGCTAATACACCACCCTGCGAAACTAGACATTCTACAGAATCCATTTTTTTCACGAGACGTCGGATGTCTCCTCCCGTGAGTACGCCTCGCCTGTGCGTGCCGGGCAGCACACGTAGAGGCCCATTTTGTTTCGTTGAATCGTCCAAATGCACTCGTAGAGCCAATACTTTGCAGAGGGCTGGCGTCGGGGCCAGACAATGAATTACGCCTTGTTTCAATGACCAAGGCCCCCAACCTGGCGTATCTCGCTTTTCGCGAAGCGGTAGTGCTCGGTCTTGATGCCAGGCAACCAACCAATTGGCGTTAGGGGACTTTTCGAACAAGGTCGCTTGGTACGGGAACGCTTTCGTTCCTAGGATTTTCCGCGCCAGACCTAACAGCCTCGAATCCCAGGCCAGAGCGGCGACTGAAGGAAGCGCGAGTGCGTGGCGCAGTCCTGCCCTGCTGCGAAAACCTTTCTGCTCATTGAGGTTCTTCAGAAGAGAGGCAATGTCGTTCCGTGTGAAAACGCTTGGAATGATAGCGAAACCGCGGTTTTTGATGTCACTTTGCCACATCGGTGGATCTCCGCGACGCGTTTAATGTTAACCGAGAATAGAAGCCTCAGATGCTGACGCAGACGATGCCGGCAAAAATCAGGACGATGCCTAGCCATTGGCTGCGTTCGAGGCGCTCGCGCAAAAAAATCCAGGACAGCAAAACTGTGACGGCGCCGTACAAGGATGCCAGAACGCTGACTACGGAGACCGGGCCGATGTGCAGGCCGGCATTATTGGCGACGTATGCTGTGGTGTCCATCACGCCTACGGCGGCGAGTTGCCACCAGATTCGACCGTGCGGGAGGCGTAGGCTTTGGCGCGTTGGCAGCGCGAATATTGCCAGCGATATAAGAGCGGTGAGGCGCATCACCCAAACTGAAACAGCGTCGCCGACGAGCGGTATCACGTGGAAACCGAGAAACCAAAACATGAAGCCGAAACCTAGTGCAGCCAAAATCGCCCAGCCTACGCCGCGCGACAACCGCGAGGCGGTTGAGGGATTAGCGGCGTCTGCGGGATTCATCGGTTTTAGCGCAAAAGACATTGCAGCGAGGATTACGCCCGTCAGTGTGATTGCGATTCCAATTCCGCGAAGTGCATTAATCCGTTCACCGCTCGCGACGGAAAGTGCCACCGTGAGCGCGGGATAACTGGATGAGACCGGACCGACAATGCTCATTACGCCAATTTCGAAAGAATAATAAAGCGAGAGAGACGCTGTGACGTTCAGCAATCCTGCGACTGTTGTGAGCGCCCAGGGCTGCCATCCTGGAGCTACGTGCGAAAAGCCGCCGGCAAACTTGAGGTAAACGCTGAGGGCCATGAAGCCGAAAAACTGCATGAAGAATAGCGTGCGATACGCGCCCACTCGGCGGGAGGCAAAACGTGCCGCAAAATCGGCCATGCCCCAGCACACCGCTCCGGTCAATCCGAGGATTACACCCAAAGAATTCTCCACTAACTGATCCCGACTAGTTTTGATTATTCTCGACCGTTTTCTACTGTCTTCCAACAGCGGCAGGCTATTTACGTTTTGGTTGCAGACCGAGGACGGTCATTACTTTTTGCAAATCTTTCCACACTTCACCTTTCGCGTTTGGATTTCGCAACAGGTAAGCGGGATGGTAGGTGGCAATCAGTTTCGAGCCGCGAAAATCGAACCACTCGCCGCGAAAACGGGAAATGCCCTGGGTGGTTTGCAAAAGCGTTTGAGACGCGCAGCTTCCCAGGCAGCAAATTACTTTCGGCCGGATCACGTCAATCTGGCGGAAAAGAAAAGGCGAGCAGGTGGTGACTTCATCTTTCTCCGGAAGACGGTTTTCCGGCGGGCGGCATTTCACCACGTTGCAGATGTAAACATCTTCGCGGCGCAGGCCCATGGCTTCGATCATCTGGGTGAGCAATTTTCCGGCGCGGCCGACGAAAGGCTCGCCTTTGATATCTTCGTCATGGCCAGGGCCTTCGCCGACGAAGACCAATTCTGCTTCCATGCTGCCGACGCCGAAAACAATATTGGTGCGGGCTTTGTGCAGTTTGCAGCGCGTGCAATCGCCAATGGTTTCTCGTATGAGCTGAAACGTGTCGCCTGCGATGCGGTCGCTTGCTTCGAACAGTGATGGCGCTGGGGCGAACGGCGCGGCGACGGACGAACGCGCGGCCGCTGGTGCTGCTTGCGTGGTTGGCGAAAGACCGAAGGGGGAACTTGCACTTGCTGCTCGAGCGGCAGCGATCATTGGAGATTTCACCGGCTCAGCCGATTGCGCGCCGACGACTTGATTCGTCTCCACAATGGGTCTAGAAGAAGCTCGATCGCGATAATAAGGGCCCAACTCTAGGTCAGCTCCATAACGAAGCCAGGCTTCCACAAGAGCACGCTTGTCCGATTCCAACGAGGCCTCCCAATTTTGAATTGAACGGGAGAACTTTATCACAGCGAACGAGGTTACGCAGCGCGTAGCAGGAAATTTTATCGCAGCAGGCAGAGGAAAATGAGAACGTTTACTTTGAATTCCTTCGAATTTCGAGGACGCGATCGAGGATTTGATTCGCCACTTCAAGCTTGGACATCTTAGGCAGCGGAATTTCGCGGCCATCGCGCGAATAGATCGTAACGATATTGGTGTCGGCATCGAACCCGGCGCCTTCCTGGGTCACATCGTTTGCGACGACCATGTCCGCACCTTTACGCGCCAATTTTCCGCGCGCATTTTCCGCGACGGCATTCGTTTCCGCAGCAAATCCTACTAACACGCGGCCAGGCTGCTTCTCGCGTCCAAGCTCGGCGAGAATATCCGGCGTGGGTTCCAAGCCGAGGGTAAGCCGTCCTTCGTTGCGCTTTAGTTTCTGATCGTACTGCGCAGCCGGACGATAATCCGAGATGGCTGCGGCCATAATAACGACGTTCGCATTTGCGGCGCGCTCGCGGACTGCCTGATGCATTTCCTCGGTTGCGCGAACCGGGACCCAATCGACTCCGTCGGGAATTTTCAAATCGGTTGGTCCGCTGACCAGAATGACGTGGGCCCCTCTGAGGTTCGCAGCCTCCGCGAGAGCGTAACCCATTTTTCCGGAGGAGCGATTGGTGAGAAATCGAACAGGGTCGATGTCCTCGCACGTAGGGCCGGCAGTCACCAAGATTGTTTGACCGACAAGATCGTGGCGCAGGCCAAGCACCTCGCAAACTTTCTTTGCGATGGTTTCAGTGGCGGCGAGGCGGCCCGAACCAACCATTCCGCAGGCGAGGTAGCCTTCATCGGGATCCACCAGGTGAACGCCGCGCTCGCGCAGAATCGCGAGGTTGCGCTGCGTCGCGGGGTGCTCCCACATGTTGACGTTCATGGCCGGGGCGACGACAACGGGCGCTTTGGTGGCGAGATACAGTGTGGCGAGAAAATCTTCGGCGATGCCATTGGCGAATTTGCCGAGAATGTCCGCGGTGGCGGGCGCAACAAGCAGCAAATCGATTCGCTGCGCTACGGCGATATGTTCAATGGCGCTTTCCACATTCGCCGGAGCAGATGAATCGCCGGCGCTGAACATATCTGTAATTACTTTTTGTCCGGTGAGCGCGGCGAAGGTAAGAGGTGTGATGAATTCCTGTGCCGCACGGGTCATCACCACTTGTACGTCCAACTTTTCCTGCTGCAAGCGGCGAACCAGTTCCGCAGCTTTGTACGCCGCTACGCCTCCGGTAACGCCGAGTGCGATTTTCATCTGGTGCACGGCGGATGTTACTTCTTCCGCTTGCCGTCCTTATCCTCAGGTTCTCCGCTCAATTCCTTGGCTTCGTATTCGAGCAGACCTTTCAACAATTCTTCTTCGGCGATGCGCGTGGTCTTACGCGATCGCGGGTTATCGACCATGGGGCGTCCGCCGATCATCAACTGCCGTGCGCGGCGCGCGACAACTACAACATATGCAAACTGGCTTTCCGGTGGATCTCTCAACACGGCCATATTCAGATCAGCCTCCAAAGGACTTCAAAATTTCGCGAATTCGTTCTTCATTACGCGGCACCCGACATCGCGAGCCGAGCGCAATGGCCTGGACTTCTTTACCTGCGCGCTCGATATCGTCGTTGATGATGGCGTAATCGTAGCTACTATAGTTCAACATCTCCTGCCGTGCACGTTCGAGCCGCCTGCGAATTTCGTCTTCCGAATCCTGGCCACGCTGCCGTATGCGATGTTCGAGCTCCGTGCGAGAAGGCGGCAGGACGAAGACTGCTACAGCTCCAGGCAGCTTTTGTTTTACCTGCAAAGCGCCCTGTACGTCAATTTCGAGAACCAGATCTTTTTTTTGCTCCTGCGCTTCGGTTACAGATTTGCGTGGAGTGCCGTACCAATTTTTTCCAAACACCTGCGCATATTCCAGGAAATCGCCGCGTTCCACCATTTCCTGAAATTGAGACTCGGAGACAAAATTGTACCATCTGCCCTCGCTCTCCGTCTTGCGCGGCATGCGTGTGGTGCACGAAACAGACAGCATGGTACCGGGCAGCTGCAAAATTTTTTCCACCAGGGTGGATTTCCCCGAGCCCGATGGGCCGGAAACGATGAGCACCAACGGTTCCGCTTTGCTCATTCTATGTTTTGCACCTGTTCGCGCAATTTTTCGATTTCGGATTTGATCTCCAGGCCGATACGCGTGATTTCCAGTCCTTCGCCGTCGTTTCCGGGAGTTTTTGAGAGCAGAGTATTGGCTTCGCGCTGCATTTCCTGCAGCAGAAAATCGAGTTTCTTGCCGGCTTCGGAGGCGCTCGAGAGCAGACCTTCGAATTGTTGCACGTGGCTGCGCAGGCGCATCAATTCTTCGGAAACGTCGCTGCGCTCGGCGGCTAGCGCGGCTTCCTGGGCCAATCGACCGGGATCAATTTGTGTTTCGCCGAGAAGCTCTTTCATGCGTGTTTCCAGGCGTTTTGCGAAAGCGGGGCGCGCGCGCTCGGCCAGTGTTGTTACGTTCGAGGCCAAGACCGCGATGCTTCGAAGCCTCGCGGACATTTCCTGGCGGAGGAGGTCCGCCTCTTCCTCCCGCATGCCATCGAGCTTGTCGAGCGATTCAACCATACAGCGCCCGAGCACGGCTTCGAGGCGCTCGAGTTCGCTTTCCAGCGACGCGGCGGGCGCGCCTATCACTCCAGGCAAGCGCATTATGGACTCAACATCCGGCTCGGACTGAAGGCTGAATTCTTTTCGCAACGAAGTGGCAGCTTTCAGATAGCCCGCGGCAATTTCGTGATTCACGCCAATGGCGGCTGGGCCAGCTAGTTCGTAATGCACCGTGACGTCCAGATGGCCGCGCCGAACGCGCTCGCGAATGATCTGGCGAACACGCGGTTCGAGCGGTTCGAAACCTTCGGGCATGCGCAAATGCAGATCGAGGAAACGGTGATTCACGCTGCGAATCGTTACGCGCAGGCTCCAGCCATTTTCCGCGGCTCGCGACTGAGCATAGCCGGTCATGGATTTCAAACCGCCACGCGCGGATGGCACGGAAGTAGCGGGCATAGGCTTCGGACTTGGGCCTGACATTTTTATACGGGACCTGCGGTTCGCGTCACTGTGTCAACGTCGCGGAACTGCATTTCGTAAAGCCGCGCATATACTCCACCACGCGCAAGGAGTTCTTCATGCGTTCCGCGCTCACGGATTGTGCCGCCTTCCAGCACAGCAATCAAGTCCGCGCGACGAATTGTGGAGAGGCGGTGGGCAATCACGAACACGGTGCGGCCGGTCATCAGATTATTCAGCGCGTCCTGAACGAGCATTTCCGATTCGGAGTCCAGCTCGGAGGTCGCTTCGTCCAAAATCAGGATGGGAGCGTCTTTCAATAGCGCGCGGGCAATGGCGAGGCGTTGGCGTTGACCACCGGAAAGCCTTTGGCCGCGGTCGCCAATGAGGGTCTGGTAGCCATTGGGCATCTGCATAATGAAATCGTGAGCGAGCGCTGCTTTGGCGGCTGCGACCACTTTATCTTCCGGCATGTTGGGCCGGCCGTAACACAAATTGTTCCATATGGTGTCGTTGAAGAGGATGGTTTCCTGCGTCACGATCGCCATCTGTTCGCGCAGCGAACGCAGAGTGACTTCGCGAACATCCTGGCCGTCTATTAGCAACGAACCTAACGTGGCGGTGTAAAAACGAGGGAGCAGATTTACCAGCGTAGTCTTGCCGGCGCCGCTCGAGCCTACGATTGCGACCACTGCGCCCGCCGGAACTTTCAACTTCAGATTTCGGAGAGTAGGCGTGTCGCCATCGTCGTAAGTAAAGCTGGCATCGGCAAATTCGACGGATTCCGAAAGGCGCGGCAACGCCTTAGCGTTCGGCATGTCGAGCTTTTCTTCCGGCAAATCGAGGAGCCTGAATACCTGCGCTGATGTTCCCAGCGCTTGTACGAAAAGTTGATAAATGTTGCCGATGCGCTTGATGGGTTCGTAGGCTTTGAACAGCGCAAAAGTAAACGCGCCAAATAAACCTACCGTCATACGACCGGCCTTGATTTCGCCGCGCGCAAAAAAAAGGATCATCGCCACTACTACCGCGCCCAGGACGTCCATGATGGGTCCTGTGGCTGCCATGGCGCGAATCCAGCGCATATTTTCTCGAAGCAAACTTCGGGCAGCATCGCGGAATTTGCGGATTTCGAATCCTTCCATCCCAAAAGCCTTTACGACGCGGTTTCCACTGATGGTTTCCTGAAGTATTTGGCTAAGGTCGGCGAGGCGGGAACGGCTTTTTTCAGTAGAACGGCGAATTCTTCGAGTTAATTTCCCCACCGGCCAAACTACTAGCGGGACGAGAACGGCGGAGCCCACAGCCATTCGCCAATCGATCCTCAACAGCACGAATACAAACGCGATGAGATTGAAAATTTGGCGAAAAAAATCGGCCATGTAATCCGAGAAAGCACTTCGTAATTGTTCGATGTCGCTGACCACTGCGGACATTACGCGGCCGACAGGATTGTGGTGAAAGAAACCGACAGGTTGCTGCACGACCTTGCGGTAAACGCTGTTCCGGAGATCCGTAACGGCGGACAGTCCCACGTATTGAATCAACGTGCCGCCAAAATACTCCGCAAGCGCCTTGAACAGAAAGATAAAAAGCAAAGCGAGAGCAAAAACTGACCACACGTGATGTACGCGAGAGGGCACGAAATCGTTCATATAGACGATATGGTTCGTTCCGGGAACCTGAAAGAGGGCTAATTTTTGAATGCCGGACTGAGGGTTGAGCACGATATCGACAGCAGGTGCAATGGCAAATGGCACCAGTCCTTCGGCCATTCCCATGGCGGCCATCAAAACAACACCAACGGCCAAGAGCCAAGAATAAGGCGAAAGATAGCCGAGCAACCGGCGGAATTCTTCGCCTTGGGTCATAATTTTGGCACCGTCTTTTATTTCAGAATTCAAATTGGCAATCCTCAGCACAAATCAGCAAAAATGCGCAATTCTAAGACGCGGTCTTATCCAGGTCGCGATGAACGACTTTAGCTGAATAGCCCTTTTTCTGAATGGCCCGGCGGATCACTTCCGCCATGGCGACGGAACGGTGGCGTCCCCCGGTGCATCCCAGCGCGACGGTAAGATAGCTTTTACCTTCCTGAATGTAGTGCGGGATCAGGTATAGCAGCAAGCTCTCCACGCGGCGCAAAAATTCTCCGGTTTGCGGGAACGAACGAATGTAACGAGTCACTGGCGGATCTTTTCCGCTAAAAGGCCGCAAGCGCGGCACAAAAAACGGGTTGGGAAGAAATCGCACGTCGAACACCAAATCCGCATCGGCCGGAATACCGTAGCGGTATCCGAAGCTAACTAGAGACACCAAAAGCGGGCGCCTTCCCGGTTTTTGAAACCGATCGATAATAAACTGGCGCAGCTCATGTACATTGAATTTTGTGGTGTCGATGACCACGTCGGCCAACCGGCGAATCGGCGCCATTCGGCGGCGCTCTTCGCGAATGCCTTCAGCGACCGACCCACCGCGCCCGAGGGGATGCGGACGGCGCGTCTCGCTAAAACGGCGCATGAGCGCTTCGTCGCTGGCTTCGATAAAGACAAGCGTTGCAGGATGCTCGCTGACTAATTGGCGATAGATGCCGGGAAGTTTTTCAATCTGCTCACCTTCGCGGGCATCAACCAACAGCGCGGCGCGTTCGATTTCCACGCCTTCGGCATACAGCTCGCCAAATTTCGGAATCAGCGCAACCGGGAGGTTATCTACGCAATAAAAACCGAGATCTTCGAAAGTATTCAGGACCGAACCTTTTCCGGAGCCGGAAAGGCCGGTGAGGAGAACTAGCTGGTGGGCATCGCGGGTTCGATTTCTCGGCGTGCGCTTCACGGCAGCGGCGCTAGGCCTTTACACGCCGGCGATGCGTGCTGGGAATGCGAAGGTCTTCGCGATATTTTGCGACGGTTCGGCGCGTTACGTGGATGCCTTCATCGCTGAGCTTTTTGGTAATTTGTTCGTCGGTGAGCGGGTGAGAAGTATCTTCGTCTTCGATCATTTTCTTCACGCGGCGCTTCAGGGAAAGCAGCGACATTTCGCTGCCTTGCGGGCCGTTCACCGATTCGCTGAAAAAGTAGCGCAGCTCGAGGACGCCTTGCGGAGTGTGCACGTATTTATTTGCTACCGCGCGACTCACGGTGGAAGGATGCACCCCCACTTCCTCAGCGACTTCCTTGATCATCATGGGCTTCAACTGATCCGCGCCGTAGTCGAGGAAATCACCTTGCCGGCGGAGAATCGATTGGCAAACGCGCTGAATCGTATGTTTGCGCTGTTCGATATTTTTCATCAACTGGATCGCGGCGGTGAAACGCTCTTTCACATAGTTGCGCACGTCGCGGTCGGCAGCATCGCGCGCCAGGAGGCGCCGGTAGGTGGGATTCAAGCGAAGCTGCGGCAAGTCATCGTCGTTCATGAAAGCCTGCCACTCGCCGTCCACTTTTCGGAATTGGACATCCGGCTCAACTAGGCGAGGCTCGGTGCGGTTATATCGCAAACCGGGTCGGGGATCGAGGCGCTTGATCACGTCCACTGCGCGTTTTACAAGCTCGACTGGCCGGTTCAGCGCGCGCGCCACTTCTTTCAGCTGATTGTTCTGGAGAAGCTTTAAATGATCGGCGATGATCTGCTGCGCCAAAGTGTTTTGCGGATCGACGAGCTTCAGTTGGATGAGCAAACATTCCTGCAAATCGCGTGCGGCAATTCCAGGGGGGTCGAATTCCTGCACCATGGCCAGCGCTTCTTCCACGTCCTCCATCGAATAATTGGCCGCTTGGGCAATTTCATCGAGCGACGCGGTGAGGTATCCGTTTTCGTCCAGATTGCCAACGATGGATTCGGCAATTTTGCGAACAGTTTCCGTGCAGATGCTGACGCTGAGCTGCCAATTCAGATGGTCGGCAAGACTCTGCGGAGAAGAAAGAAATTTGTCGAAAGAAGGCTTTTCGATTTCTTCGCGTTCGCTGTTGGAAATCCTCTCGGCGCCTGAATCGAGGTACTGAGTGAAAAACGAGCCAAAATCAAATTCATCAAACGGGTTCGCAGGCGCTACTTCCGGAACTTTTTCGGTTTCTTTCTTGAGGAAGGCTTCGTCGGTGTAACTTTCCGCAGTGACTCCGTCGTCTTCCGTTGCTTCGTCGAGCACGGGATTGGCCATGATCTCCTGATTGATCATTTCCCGCAGTTCCAGACGATTCAGCGCCAGAACGCTGACCATCTGCACCAAGCCTGGTGTGAGTATTTGCTTTTGCGCGACGCGTAAGTTGAGTTTGGGCTGGAGCCAATTCATAAAGTTCGTTTCAGTTTAGCCGGAAACCTTCGCCGAGATATATCCTTCTTACTTCTGTATTCTCGGAAAGGTCTCTGGGAGTTCCCGCAAATAATATTCTTCCATCACTGATGATGTAGGCGCGATTGGTTACCGCCAGTGTTTCACGCACGTTGTGGTCAGTTACCAGAACTCCGATTCCGGCCGCGCTCAAATCCGCGATAATTTTCTGGATGTCCACAACGGTCAGCGGATCGATCCCCGAAAATGGCTCGTCTAATAAAACAAACGAGGGCGACAGCACCAGCGACCGCGCAATTTCAAGCCGGCGCCGCTCACCGCCCGACAGCACATAGGCCTGGCTATATCGCACTCCTTCGAGCCCCATTTGCGCCAACAACTCCTCCACTCGGTCGCGCCGCTGCTCCGGAGTAATTGGCAGCGTCTCCAACACGGCGAGCAAATTCTCTTCTACCGTTAATTTCCGAAAAACCGAAGGCTCTTGAGGAAGGTAGCTGATGCCGCTGCGGGCCCGGAGGTACATCGGGAGGTCGGTAATATCCTCGCCGTCCAGTAAAACACGCCCATAGTCCGGACGCGCTAGACCGACCAGGATGTAAAACGTCGTGGTCTTTCCGGCGCCGTTCGGCCCGAGCAACCCAACCACTTCGCCTTGTTGAATTTCCAAGCTGACGTCGTTAACAACTTTTCGCCCTCTGTACGACTTGCTCAGAGCGGCCGCCTGAAGTTTCAACATGCCGGTTCATTACTCAACTCGGTGCCTGGTTAACGTGCGCGAACCTTCTTGCGAATCTATTAAAATCGTATCATTCGAAACAAAGAAGGTCAACGAATGGCCCGTAGTTGTGTCGCTAGAAGCATCCGTAATTGTTGGTTTTCCGCCGGAAAGGACGAATTTTCCGTCACTTGCGGTGTATTCGGCCTGCTCCGCGGTGCCCCGGCGGTCGCCCTGCTGTACCACCACACCTCCGGTGGCTAGTGCGCGGTCGAGCTGCCGGGGTCCTGTAGCGCTCGCGGGAGGCTTGCCAGCGGCTGCGGCCCCCGCCTGGGTGCTTGGCGCTGGGGTCAGAAAGACGTCCAGAACAGGCGATTGCAGGGAGCCCTGTTGGGAGGTAGCGTTTACCCCGCCCTCCAGGTGGGCTTTCCCGGAGTCGCTCCAGTATGTCAACACGGGTGCCCTAATTTGCCAAAGCGTAGGGCCAGAGGGCGCTTCGGAAAGGGTTCGCGCTGGCTTGGGAGCTTGCGCATGGACTGAAGACTTGGGCGGCGCCTTGGGCTCGCTCGCGGGAATTTTCGGGAATTGTCCGGAAGCCTGCGGAAAAACTGCTACCACGCTACCGGTAGCCACTAATTTCTTTTCATCGCGCCAGACTTCGATCTGATTTGCATCCAGCACGGATTCGCCTTGCCACATTCGAGCGTGGCCGGAGTAAAGTGCGTGGCCCGCCGTGTTCGAAGCCGTAAGCGTGGCAGCGGTAACGTGTGCTGGACCCGCGCCCAGGTTTACAGCGGTATTTTGTTCCGACGATAAATATGTGGATGCGACTCCGCCGGTGGCTTGAATTTCTCCGGACTTTTGATTGATCGATACGCTGCGCGCGGTGGTACGGCTGGTCGAATCAAAAAGCACAGGCGATCCGTCCATCGAAAGATTGTCGGTCTTGCTCACCATTCGCGCGTGGTCGGCTGTAGCTTGTCGATCGGCTTGCTGGAAATGAACATTGCCGGTTTCGTCGAGCGTTTCCCACTCGCCGGTCGCGCCGAACGTGGCGATGAGTTCGTTAGCGGTGGTAACTTGAGGCGCGCCGGAGGAAATCGTTCGTTTTATTTCTGTGCCGGAATGTCCCAATAATTTTGACAGGCGGCCATTCGCGTCGAATACCGTGACAAACTTCTTGGCCTGCAACACGGTTAACTCACTTCCACTTTTCATTTCAATGGTCCCCGGCGCCAGCGTCTCCGCGCTCTGGGCACGCGGCTGATCAGCTTGCTTTCCGGCGCCAAACAACACGCGTAAGGAGGCCGTCTTTAGAGTACGCGACTGGCCACCTTGCACCGAATCGAGGACTGTGCCGCCACTTGTGGTCATCATGCGAACCACGTTTTGCGGAGCCAAGGCAATTTCCACGTGCCCGCTCGAAAAACGATCGGTCCCAGCAGCAGCCTCACGCGATCCTTGAACGTTTCGATCGGCGACCATGCTTTCGATCCATCCTTGCTGATCGAGCGAAGCTTCAAACTGGTTTGCTGCGATGGTTACCTTGCCACCAGCTTCAGTGGAGTGAATGACCGGGCTTCCTTCGGCGGTGACGTGCTGCGCTTTGAAGTCGGGATCCAGATCGATTGTAATTTTATCGGCGGTCAGTTCCCGCGTGCCTTGGCGAACGTCCGCCGGGGCGCTCAGCAAAACTTTGCGCTCGTCGCGACGAACCTCCAAGCTGCCGCCGGTTACGTTGACCGGCAAACCGTTCGTGCGATCCGATGCGGCAAGGTCCATGTGCACGTCGTGTTGCAGCACGATAAGAGAATTCTGAGTGCTGTAGCTGACGCCGACGGCGTGGCCTTTTCCTTGCGGGAAGCTAAATGAAACAGGTTGTGGAGTGGAAGCGTCGCCGGTCTCGCGATTAAAGGTGAGATCGCGCGTGTTTACCTGAATTGTTTTGTCCGCGCTACCGGCAGGCGGATTGGCACTGGCCACGTCAATTTGCACATCACCCTGGCAGCGGACCGCGCCTGTCTTCGGCTGATAGCTGCACTCGCGCGTGTGAATGTTGTCGTTACGATTTCCATCGCGGCCATAAATCGTGACCCAGACATCTTCGAGAAGGTAGCTGTTCTGATCTTTGTATTCAGTGGCATGCGATGCGCGCACGGTGAAGATGGTGCGGTCGCCTTCCACTTTCGAAAACGTCATCTGGTCGGACTGCTGTTGCACGGTGGACGGAACAGCTTTCGGCCCTGACTTTCGGGCTTCAGACTCGCGTATTGCACGGCGCGAATATACGCCGATAACGACCAGCGCAATCACACCAGCGGTTATAGCGGCCCAACGTGCGTATCGCGCTGCTTCTTTATTCTGCAACTCAATCTCCCGCGCCTTTGCAGCTCAAAGCTACAAACGCATACACCAGAACGTGTTAGTGACGACTGATCGCTCTTACTTGTTAGAAGCTGAGTATAGGTGAGAGGTTTCCAGCGGACAACTGCGGGCGTCAGATACTGTACGCGGAAGCGCGAGAGTTTGAACTATTCGCCGCCCGTGAGGACGCCAAGTCCGGAAGCAGCGACGCTATCGCGGGTAGTATTTTTCACCAGGTACATAGCCTCGTCGGCGAGATGCAGCAACTCAGCTTTGGTGCGGGAGTCCGTGGGATACGAGGCTACGCCGACGCTCGCAGTGATGTGAACGTTTATACCGGCATCTTTCAACCAAACGGCTTCGCGAATCAGTTTATGCAGACGCCGCGCCACGCCGTATGCGTTCTCTTTGGAAGTCTGCGGCAACAGCACGACAAATTCATCGCCGCCATAGCGGAAGGCGAGGTCGATCAGACGGCATTTATCTTTGACGGCTTGCCCAATCTCCGCCAGTAATTTCGATCCAGCCAAGTGCCCATAGGTATCGTTGATGTTTTTGAAATGGTCGAGGTCGATGAAGATCAGCGAAAACTCAAAGGCATAGCGATGCGAACGGTATATTTCTGTGTCCAGCATGAAATTCAAATGCCGGGCGTTGTAGAGAGTGGTGCAATCGTCGGTGATGGTGAGCTCGTGAATTCTTTGAACGTGGCGGGCATTTTCGATGGCGATTGCAGCATAATCCGCGAGCGCTTCCAGAAGAGCGAGGTCGCGTTTGCTGAAGCCTTCGGGCCCGACGCAATTTATCAGCTCAATTACGCCGAGGCATTGTTCGCGGAATCGTACCGGAACGGCCACGATCGAGCGTGTCTCCATCTTCGTTTTCGAGTCCACTTGTTTGAAGAACCGCGAATCGGTGCTGGTATCCGGCACCACGACCACTTCGCCGGTCTGAGCTACCCAACCCGCCAGACCTTGTCCAACTTTGATTCGGACATCTTTCAGGGCTTCGGCACCTTTGCCGGTAGCGATTTGGAAGAAAAGCTCGCCCTTTTCCAAATCCATCAGGAGCAACGACCAGGTATCCGGCCGCAACACTTCGTTAATTTTTTCCATGATGGTGCGCAGCACTTGGTCGAGTTGCAGCGAAGAAGTGAGCGCTTTACCAAGCTCGTGAAATACGGTTACTTCATTGGGGTTTTCGGGCAGGTCCAGACCCATACCTGCGCTTCGACGTCTTTCTACGCCGGTGAACGGTTTCCCGTCCGTGGCTCGCCGGATATCCTCACCGGGGACACGTTTCTTCGGGTCTGGAGATTCTGTGGGCAACATATTCATTATAAAGAACGCTTTGCAATATCCGCAACGGCCTTGACGGCCGTGATTTTCAATTGGCCAACACCTGATTAAGCTGCACCTTCCGCGCGCATTGACACACTCTCGACCCACGCCTATATTTTGTGTGGGAACCGGTCTCGGTCGGATGTCTTCTACGCCCTTCGGCGAACACTTAAAACGCGAGCGGGAAATGCGCGGTGTGACTCTGGAAGAAATTTCCACCGCCACACGCATTGCTCCGCGCTTTCTGGTCGCGTTGGAAAACGAACACTGGGACGAGCTGCCGGGTGGCGTATTCAACCGCGGATTTATACGCGCGGTTGCGCGTTTTCTAGGGCTTGATGAAGACACTCTGGTGTCTGAATATGCGCTGCAAACCAAAGGACGTTCAGAACCTGGCGTAGTGGGCGACCCTCCTCTGGAAAGCAGCCGTCGTTGGCCGGCAATCGCCCTGGTAATTATTGTGACGATTTTGCTCGTAGCGGCTGCGGTTGTCGCCGCGGTGCATTTCGCGCCGCAGATTTCTGCTCGGCTACATAAACATTCAACACCGCCAGCTACAGCGCCCCAGCCGGCGTCTGGAGATTCCCATTAGCGCCGAACTTCGCGAAAGCGTTCGCACCGGAAAAGCAACCAAGGAACAAAAGACCGCGGTTTTCTCAGGAGGAGCGTCATTAACGCCTGAGGATCGCGCGGAGTTACTCACGATTCTTACCGCCGATTCCGATGCCGCGATTGCCGAACGCGCGCAGAGCGTTATTTTGACCCAGCCGATTGAACCTTTCGTTTCGGCTCTTGCGCGTCCAGATACCGACCCGCGCATGTTCTCTTACTGTGCCGACAACCTTTCTCAAAAGACTGGGATTGCCGATGCGTTGGCCAAGAACGCGGCGTGTCCTTCGGGCGTGATTGCGCATGTTGCTTCACGTTTGACCTCGGCTGGGGTACAAGCGCTTTTGGACAATCTGGACCGGCTTAGTTCCGACACGCAGTTGGTGGTTGCCGTGACGCATTGCAAGGGTGCCACACCAGAGCAGCAAGAGCTTCTAGCGGATTTACAGAAAACCGAGGGACTAAACCTTCCGGACATCGAAGAAGTGGCCGCGGAAATCGAGCCGGATAAGAAAAAACGGATGACGCTGCTTCAGCGGCTCACGCAAATGAATGTGGTGGAACGCATTCAACTCGCGCTGAAAGGCGGGCGCGAAGAGCGCATGCTTCTAATTCGCGATCCTAACAAAATCGTGCAACGAGGTGTGCTGCAATCGCCTCGTCTTACCGACTTGGAAGTGGAAAATTTCGCCGCTATGGCGAACGTTTCCGGAGAAGTTCTGCGCATCATCGCAGCGAGTCGCGTGTTCATGAAGGCTTATACGGTGGCGAGGAACCTGGCGAAGAATCCGAAGACGCCTCTGGACGTGTCGCTACATCTGCTTCCCAGAATGAATGCCACCGATCTGAAGCTTCTCACTACGAACAAGAATATTCCCGAAACGCTTCGCTCTACGGCGATGAAACTCCACCGCCAGCGCTACGCACCTAAGGCTCAGGACTAAACCCTAGCGCCAACGTGAAACGTTACTTGGGAGTTGGCGCGGCAAGCGAGGCCGCGATTTTGGCTTTGTACTCCTGAGCTTTGGTGAGGATTTCTTTTTCGTCGAGCGTTAGCATCTGGCGGTTTTTCATCAAGATTTTTCCGGCGATCACTACTGTGCGCACATCCGAGGCTTTCAGGGCGTAAACAATTTCCGAGTAAACGTCATACATCGGGGTGGCGTGGGGTGCCTCAGTATCCACCAGGATAAGGTCCGCCTTCTTTCCCCGTTCCAGTGAGCCAATCACTTTTTCCATATGCAAAGCGCGCGCGCCGTTGATGGTAGCCATCTCGACCACCTGTTTCGCAGGCAACGCGCGGGGATCCATGCGCGAAACTTTCTGCAGCTTCGCGGCGAGATCCATTTCTTCGAAGAGGTCCTGGTTGTTGTTGCTGGCGGCGCCGTCGGTAGCTACACCAATCGGTTCGCCTGCCGCCAACATCTCGGGGACCGGCATCACGCCTGCCGCGGTCTTCATATTGCTCGAGGGATTGTTTGTGCAACCGACGTTGAAATGCGCAAGCGCCGCGATGTCGGCCTGGTCTACCCAAATGCAGTGCGCTCCAACCACATCAGGTCCGAGAAATCCTATGCGTTCCAGATACCCGACGGGCGTGGCTCCGTGTTTTGCGCGGCTTTGTTCCAGCTCAAATTGAGCTTCGGCGATGTGAATCAAGATGGGCGAATTAGTTCGGCGTGCCAGGGCCGCTGAATCCTGCAGAGTCTTCTCGGAACAGGTGTAAATGGAATGCGGCGCCACGGCTGCGACGATTAAAGAATCGCCTTTCCAGTGATCCAGATATTTTTGCGTGTAAGCGAAGGCTTGCTCCAGAGTTTTATTATCAGGCGCGGGGAAATCGATGATGGTCTCGCCTAAGACGCCACGCATGCCCGCTTCTTTGGTTACCCGCGCGACGACGTCCTCAAAATAGTACATATCGGCATAGATGGTGATGCCGCCGCGCAACATCTCCAGCACGCCCAGCTTGGTTCCCCACTCTACAAATTCGGGGGTGACGTTGCGCGCCTCTGCAGGGAAAATATATTTTTGCAGCCACTCATCGAGTGAAAGATCGTCTGCCAAGCCTCGAAAAAGGCTCATGGCGGCGTGAGCATGGCCATTAATTAGACCTGGCAGTACGAGGGCGCCCTGCGCGTCAATGGTCTGCGCGGCTTCGAATTTGCTTTCTATTTCCGCACGCGGTCCCACGGCGACGATCTCATCGCCTCGGATGGCGACGGCGCCGTTTTCAATCACCCGCCGTTGGCCGTCCATGGTGACTACGGTTCCGTTGGTGACGAGGAGATCCACTTTGTCGTGTTTATCTTGGCCGGCTAGCGTGGTCGGGAGCAGGAACGCTAGGCAACAGAAAATGAAGGAGTGCACGATAAATGAAATCGCGTTTTTCTTTTGCATTGTTCCTCTGGGATGATTTTCAGCGATCCAAAGAACCATTGGACGACGGTTTACTTTCTTCACGCTTGGTGCCGCTTTTCTACAGCAATGATGAGTCAAATGGACGCGGCAAGAGATTCGCGGAGCTTTCGCGCTCGACCTTTCCTTTCAAGTTCGCGAGAATCACCGGAACGTCGCCGCAAAACTCCCAGATAATCTGGCGGCACGCGCCGCAAGGAGGCGTCAGCGTATCTGTCTCCGTCACCACCGCAATGGCGTCAAATCCACGCTCGCCTTCGGAAAGAGCTTTGAAAATGGCCACGCGTTCCGCGCAACAGGTGAGCCCGTAGCTAGCGTTTTCTATATTGCAGCCAGTGTACGTGCGCCCGGAGTTTGCGCGCACCGCTGCTCCCACGCGAAAATCTGAAAATGGAGCGTGCGCGTTTTCTCGGGCTTGTTTTGCAGCCAAAATCAAAGCGTCATATTCGCCCATGCTAACCTTTTCTTAGCCGACTGATAGCCAGCGTTAACCTAGTTTTTCTCCGCGGCGATTCGCGGCAACACCGCTCGCAAAAGCGCGATAAATTGGCCCTTCACGCGTTGGCCTGTTGCAAGAACTTCGGCATGATCCAGCGGACGATCCAGAATCCCGGAAGCCATATTCGTAACGCAAGAAATTCCGAGTACGCGAATTCCCATGTGCCGCGCCACAATCACTTCCGGAACGGTGGACATGCCAACCAGGTCCGCGCCGATGGTTCTCAAATAACGAATCTCCGCCGGCGTTTCGTAACTCGGCCCCAAAAGCGCGGCGTACACGCCTTCTTGAACGTTGATGCCAAGTTTTTTCGCTTCAGCCAGAGCGATTTCTCGATACGAACTCCAGTACGCTTGCGTCATGTCTGGAAAGCGGGGGCCGAAGCGCTCGTCATTCAGGCCGACGAGGGGGTTCGCGTCCTGCAAATTAATATGATCGCGAATCACCACCAGCGCACCTTGCGTGAAGTCTAGATTAATTCCCCCCGCTGCATTTGTCAGAATGGCAGATCGAATCCCTAGCCGTCCGAATA
Organism: uncultured Acidobacteriota bacterium; assembly: GCA_963714785.1. Classification (GTDB taxonomy): domain Bacteria; phylum Acidobacteriota; class Terriglobia; order Acidiferrales; family UBA7541; genus Palsa-295. The sequence continues at coordinate 716,360 of CAVQQE010000003.1, read as the reverse complement.
CCCGCATCGCAAAGCACACTTCCCGCGCCGAATATCCTTCAAACAGATGGACGCGACCTTGCATCGCGGCAACCGCGATGCCGTCTATTTTTCCGATGACCAAACGGCCGGCATGGCCCACCGCCGTGGGGCGCGGAACATTTGGGATTTTCTCGTACGGAATCCGCACCGCATCGGTCAATTCATCGGCGAAGGAGCCGAGTCCTGAGCCCAACACGAGCGCGACCTTCGGACGCAGCTTCGTCTTCGATAAAATAAATTTCGCGGCGCGTTCGGCCCGCGCGAATTCCGTAGTAGCGGCGGTTGCGGCTGCCTTCGAACCACCCGCACTCATCGCAGCATAACTCCTACGATGGATGCGGACATTAGATTCGCCATGGTCCCAGCCAACATAGCTCGAATTCCAAGCCGAGCAAGGTCCGCTCTTTTGTTGGGAGCCAGCGCGCCGATGCCGCCGATTTGTATTCCGATCGAACTGAAATTGGCGAAACCGCACAGCGCAAAAGTGGCGATGGTAAAAGAACGCGGGTCCAAGGAATCTTTCAGGGGACCGAGCCGTTGAAACGCGACCAGTTCATTGGTCACCATGCGCAATCCCAACAAATTGCCGATGGTGTGACAATCTTGCCAAGGAATGCCGATCACCCATGCAATCGGAGAAAAAAGCCAACCGAAGATTTGCTCCACGCTGGATGGAAACCATGAAATCCCGATGTGTAGAAGCCCGTTGTGAACCGCGCCAAAAATTCCATCCACCAAATAAATCAACGCAATAAAAGTAATCAACATCGCGCCCACGTTTACGGCGAGATTCAAACCATCAATCGTGCCACGAGAAATTGCACCCAGCGCATTCGTATCACGCTCCAGCGGAGCCATTTCCACGCGGCCGGAGGTGACCGGAATTTGCGTCTCCGGCACCAGCATCTTCGAAAGCAAAATAGTTCCCGGCGCGGTCATGATCACAGCGGCAAGCAAATGTTTCGCCTCGATCCCATAGGCGATATACGCAGCCATGATTCCGCCGGACACGTGCGCCATGCCGCTGGTCATCACCGTCATCAACTCGGAATGCGTGAGCTCGGGGAGAAATGGACGGATGGTGAGCGGAGCTTCCGTCTGCCCCATGAAAATGCTGGCGGCGACGTTGAGCGACTCCGCGCCGCTGGCTCCCATCAATCGTGTCATCACGCGCGCGGCTTGCTTGATGATGAATTGCATCACGCCGTAGTAATAGAGCAGCGCGAAAACCGCGGCGATAAAAATAATCGTGGGAAGCACCTGGAAGGCGAAGAAAAATCCCATGGGCGACCCCTTTTTGCCCAGGTCGCCAAAAACAAATTGTGAACCGAAGAATGCGTAATCCAGTACCCAATTCACTGCCGCGCCCGCTTTTTGAAATAGCAGGCGCCCGTATTGCCAGCGCATCACCAAAAACGCGAACACGATCTGTAGGCCCAGGCCCCATGCCACAGTTTTGTAGCGTATCGCGCGGCGATTCGTTGAAAACAGAAACGCTAGGCTCATCATGGTAATCATTCCCAGAAGGCCTACCAGACGGTGCATTCGAAGCACGCTCCTTTTTTATGCAGCACTCGCTTATCGAGTTTCCGTCGCGCCAACGATTTTTCGTACCAGCGGCGAGCGGGGCGGCGGCTTTTCGCCAATTTCAAAACTCTTAGATAACAACTCCACCGCGTGAACCAGCCGCGAATCCAGGTTGTAGTGCACGATGCAGAGATTCTCACCAGCCTCCACCTTATCGCCGATCTTCTTTTCGAGCGTCAAACCGACACCCGGGTCTACGGAATCTTCTTTTTTCTCGCGGCCGCCCCCCAGCATCATGCCGGCGACTCCCACGTCTTCCGCGCGAATCGCGGTGACGAACCCAGATCGCGGCGCGTCTATCCGCGCCGTATGCTTCGCGTGCGGCAGCCGCGACGTATCGTCCACCACGCTCGCGTCGCCCCCCTGCAAACGTATAATCTCGCGGAATGTATCACGCGCGCGCCCCGATGCAATCATTTCCGCGGCGAGCTTGCGTCCCTCGTCCACTGATTCAGTTCGCTTCCCCAGGAAAAACATCCAGGCCGAAAGCTCGTCGCAAAGCTCGCGGAGATCTTCCGGGCCTTCACCATGTAAAACCTCGATGCACTCTCCCACCTCCAAGGCGTTTCCCACTTTGCGCCCGAGCGGCTGTTCCATGTCGGTGATCAACGCGACGATTTTCATGCCCATGCGCGTCCCGGTCTCAACCATTAATTCCGCCAGATATTCGGCGTCCGATTGATTCTTCATAAACGCGCCGTGGCCCGTTTTGACGTCCAAAACCAGCGCGTCAATTCCCTCCGCCATTTTTTTGCTCATAATCGACGCGCAAATCAGGTAAGGACTTTCCACTGTCGCGGTAACGTCGCGCAAGGCGTAAAGTTTCTTGTCGGCAGGCGCGATTTCCGGTGTCTGGCCAATCAAAGCGCAGCGGCACTTTTCCAACACTCGCCGAAAATCTGCGAGCTCTAAGTTGACGTTGAAGCCGGGGATCGATTCCAGCTTGTCCAGCGTGCCGCCCGTATGACCCAGTCCTCGTCCACTGATCATCGGCACGTACAGTCCGGCAGCGGCCACTACCGGAGCAATCACCAGTGATGTTTTGTCTCCCACTCCGCCGGTGGAATGTTTATCCACCTTGGCCGCGGGCAAATCCGGCCAAGCGAGGACCAAGCCGGAAAGAAGCATGGCCTCCGTCAGCTCGGCAACTTCGGCGTTGCTCATTCCCCGCCAAACCACGGCCATGAGCCAAGCTGCAATCTGATAGTCGGGAATTCGCCCGCGCGTAACGCCTTCAATGAGGAAATCAATTTCTTCGCGGGAAAGTTCCGCGGCGTCTCGCTTTTTGCGGATAAGGTCAACAGCTCGCATGAAGAAGGATAGCCGGTCAAGCTAGCATTGGGCGCAAGGCGCGTCAATGAGTGTGGCTCGGCTGGCGAGAAAAAGAGCAGGCGATTGGCAGGGCGAATATTCGGGATTAGCAGCTACCCACTCCTAGCTAGGGTGATAAACTGTTAGCAATAGTTTGGAAGCCGCGCGGTAGGGGCCACCGAAATGATTCGTTCCCGTCCACTCTCGCTAAAGCTCAAGGGTCGAATTGTCTCGTCATTCAGCGCTACTTTACTGTTTTTAATCTTCGGCTTGTTCGTACGCACGCTAAATACACGAGCTAAACCAGCCCAGAAAAAGGAAAGCAAGAAGTCTGAATTGCGCTGGAATCCGCCACAGGTGGATGCTGCCCTGTCATCGATTTCCGCCACGCCGCCCTGCCAGATCGCCAACGTTCTGAAACAGGCTGGAGACCGCGCTGAAGAATTGATCACTCATCTGCAGGATTTCGACGCTCAAGAACAGCTCCGCTATGAGCAAACCGACGACCTTGGCGTGCCGGAAATGATTACCTCCGCAAAATTTGATTACCTGGTGGATTTCGGCGAGAAATCCGATACGCCGAAGGTACATGAAACTCGCACGCTTCTATCGGGCGCCGAAAACGCCGACCTCGGCGCAATTCTGGATCGCGGTCTGCCGGCCCTGGCGCTGATTTTTAATCCTGCACTGCAAAGTGACTACGATATGCGCTGCGAAGGCTTGACCGTGTGGAACGATCAGCCCGCCTGGGTGGTTTATTTCCGCCAGAGTAAAGACAAGCGGGCGCGAACCTTTGGAGTTCGTACCGCTTCACAGGTTATTCCGGTCAGTCTAAAGGGGCGCGCGTGGATCGCCACGGCTTCCGGCCAAGTGATGCACTTGGAAACGAATCTGCTGAATGAGGTACCGGCGATTGGAATGCGGGGCAACTCGGTTTCAGTCGATTACGCGCCGGTAAAATTCCACTCGCAGGACATCGAAATGTGGCTGCCTCAATCGGCGACGGCGTATATCGATTACGGCAAACGCCGTACGATCGTCACGCACACTTTTTCTGACTTTCGTTTGTTTTCTGTGCAAACCCAGCAGGTCATCGAGAAGCCTAAGAACCCGTAGGCGAAATTTCCAACTAGCGGGGCGCGGGTGATTAGAACTTGGCGGGACCAGCGGCGATCTCCGCTGCAACCTGTTTTACTTCGTCGTGCACCAAGCCGTTGGTCACTAGGACGGACGGGCCCCCAGGTTGATAGGGCGCGCCAGCAATATCGCTAACTTTCCCTCCCGCTTCGGTAACGATCAGCATCCCGGCTGCGGTGTCCCAGGATTTCAAGCCGAACTCCCAAAAGGCTTCGAACCGGCCGCACGCTACCGAACATAGATCCATCGAAGCAGCGCCGTCGCGGCGCACTCCGTGCGAACGCAGCGTGAACTCCCAATAATAATGAATATTTAAATTGTCGGCCCGCTTGTGCACCGGAAATCCCGTAGATACCAAACTCGCTGCTAAAGTATTCACAGAAGACACGTGAATCGGCTTTTGGTTTAGGTAAGCGCCATCGCCTTGCGAGGCGTAAAACAATTCATTGGTAACCGGATTGAACACCACGCCGACTAGTGGTTGGCCATCCTGGAACAACCCAATCGAAACTGCGAAGCACGGATAACCGTGGGCGAAATTCGTAGTGCCATCGAGCGGATCCACGTACCAGATCAAGGAAGATGCCGAAGTGTCCTTGCCCGTGCCTTCCTCCGCGACGATGGTATGTTGCGGAAAATCGCGCCGCAAACGCGCGACGATCGCCGCTTCCGATTTGCGATCGGTTTCGGTGACCAAATCGACGTCGCCTTTGTAGATTATTTCTTTCGGACGGGCGTGTCCCGCAAGGATGATGGCGCCCGCTTCGCGCGCGGCTTCAATGGCAGTGGTAAGAAATTGGTTCATGGTTTTTAGTAGCCGTCGTTCGCGCGCGCAACGAACTTATCGCGGCGCGTAGGCAGTGAAGTATTCTTTGCGGTAGCGCACCAAGTCGCCCGTGGTCACCTTGACAGTCACATGGCGGCGGCTTCCCGGCGGCGGCACCGGAGTAGGATAGTAACCCAATAAGTATTGCGTGCGTAACTCGCGGTCAATGCGGTCGAACATGGCGTCGAGCGGGTGCGTTTCGTCCACCATGAACATCGCGCCGCCCGTGCTATCTGTAATCGTAATCAAGGCGTGCTCGCCGGCTGTATTTCGCCCGCTCTCGTTGGCAGCGCGAATCACAACCGAGTAAAGCAATGCGTCCGAAGCGATTGCAGCGCGCCGGGCATCTTCGAATTTCCACCTGCTGGTAGTTTCGCCGGCGTCCGTTAACAGAACAATGGCCCGCCTTCGATCTGCAGGACGCCTCCGAAGCTCATTCGAACCCAGCACAATCGCATCGTAGATCGAAGTTCCTGTCCCAGAGGTGATTCGGCGCGCCGCGGACTGCAGCTTGGGTACGTCCGCCGAAAAATCGGCCAGTTGCGTAACCTTTTCGTCGAACTCGAAAACACTCAGTGTGTCGCCAGGCCGCACCACTTGCCGGATGAAGTGCGCCGCAGATTCGGTTTCAAACCTCAAATCCTTGAACGTGCTCATACTTGAGTCAACCATTAGGGCAAGGTCAAGCGGACGATTGGTCTCGGCCTCGAAGCGCTCGATTTTTTGAGCCACGCCCTCCTCGGAAAGCTGGAACACATCTTGTTTGAGATCGGGGATGGGCTGTCCGTTGGCATCGATTACGCTGGCTAGGATGCTCACCAGGTTCGTCTGCACGCGTATCACGCCTTGCTGTTTCGTTGGCGATTGTTGTGCTTGTAATTGTTGCGCCCGCAAATTAAGCGCAACGCAGGCGCATGCTAGAAGTCCAATAATTGTGCAAAGAACGGAGAATCCGGCCGGCAGGGGTCGCTTCATTTGGTTGTAGGAAACTTGGATTCATCCGGCCGCGAAATGGCTTCCTCCGAAGGCGTTTCACCTTCAGCCCAAACCGCGCCGCCTGCAAAAAACTCCTTCTTCCAGATCGGCACCGCGCGCTTCAAAGTGTCGATGGCGTAACGGCAGGCCTCAAACGCGGCATTTCGATGTGCCGAGCTTATAGCGATCCACACGCTTGTTTCGCCGATCTCCAGCCGCCCTAAACGATGAATGATAACCACACGACGAATCGGAAACTTTTCGCGGATCTGTTCGCCAATCTCGCTCATTTTGGCCAAAGCCATCGCCTCGTAAGCTTCGTACTCCAGGTAGAGCGTGCGCTTTCCCTTGAAATTGTTGCGCACGAAGCCGTCGAAGACCACCACTGCGCCATCTTCTGGAGTTTTCAATTTTTCCAGAAGCTCGCCGGGCTGAATGGGCTCGCGCACAAGCTCGAAGATGTCGTCGTTGTTACCGGTTCCCTGCCCTCCACTGACGGGAGGCAGGAAAGCCACTTCATCTCCGTCCGCCACGGAAGCTCGCCATTCGGCATATTCCTGATTCACAGAAGGTGCGATCGAGCTTCGGAATTCGGCAAGTTTCGGGAATCGCCGCGCGTAACGTTCGAATAGATCTTCCACGCGCGCGCCTTCCGAGAGTCCAGCGTCTTCAGCGGCCACGCCGACGATTTCTTTTAGTTGTCCAAAAAAAAGTACGCGAACGCGCATCTGGTTGATTCTATCGCGCCACACGGTTCAAAGCGATTCAAGAGTCCATCGTTGAGGCGGACAAAACAAGTAAGGAAGAGCGCTTCTTTCGTCAGCCTTTGCGCAAAAATTGCGGTAATATTCGCTTAATGAAGTTAGCGCGAAACGCTACCCCCGGCGTCATACCGCTCAACTTCTTCAATAAAAGGAAATGAACCACGCCTTAAGAAGAGGACGACGAGTGCTGCATCCCCGGCTTTACCTTTTTTAGTTTATGCAGACTTCATGGTCGACGCGGAGGCTTGCTGCATGAAAGTTCTGGTTTCGGGTGGCTCCGGCCTGGTCGGAACAGCACTAACCGAATCTTTGCGAAGCGAAGGGCATACGGTAGCTCATCTGGTCCGGCCCGGAGGGGAAGCCGCGCCGGGTGACGTTCGCTGGGACCCGACCAGCGGTTTTATCAACACGAACGCGATGGAAGCTGCCGACGCGGTGGTGAACCTAAACGGTGCAAGTATCGGCGGCGGCCGTTGGACGCCTGCGCGAAAGAAAATTCTCCGCGCCAGCCGCATAGGTACCACGCGCCTGCTAGTAGACGCATTCACGCGGCTAAAGCAAAAACCTCGAGTATTGCTTTCTGCCTCGGCCATCGGATATTACGGCAATCGTGGCGACGAAGTTCTCACGGAATCGAGCGCTGCGGGAAACGATTTCCTCGCGACCGTGACCCGCGACTGGGAAACGGAAGCGTTACGCGCACAATCGAGCGGGATACGCGCGGTACTCGCTCGCTTCGGAATCATTCTTTCTGCAAAAGGCGGCGCTCTGAAACAGATCGTTCCTCCCTTCCAGCTGGGCCTAGGCGGAAGACTTGGAAGCGGCCAGCAATGGATGTCCTGGGTGGCGATTGATGATGTAGTCGGCATACTGCGGGCCGCCATTTCAGATGAAAAGGCCAGCGGTCCGGTGAACGTGGTGGCTCCAAACCCGGTGCGAAATGCGGAGTTCACGCGCGTACTGGCGAGCGTGCTCCATCGGCCGGCAATTTTTCCTGCGCCTGGGTTTGCGTTGCGTTTTATGCTGGGAGAAATGGCTGACGCGCTTTTGCTTTCCAGCCAGAGAGTCAGCTCCGAGCGCTTGCCTGCTGCAACGTTCCCTTTCCGATACGAAAATCTTGAGCCCGCGCTTCACGCAATCCTCGCGAAGAAGGAACCCTCACCGTTGACATCTACCTGACGAGTATCTTCTCTAGAGTTTTAAAAAAGAAAAGCAGGACGGACTACAGGTCGAGACGTTCCAGCATCGCCGGCAAGTTCGATTCGTGCACCACGAGGTCCGGACGCTTGGTGGCAAAATCTTCCACTTCGTCCAGGGCTTGGAATAGACGCATTTTCGCCACCGCGTACTCTTCAGTTCCGGTCAACACGCGTCCGGTTTTCTTGGTCCAGTTATCCAGCGCGTCTCGCCGGACAAAAATGCGCACCGGAAACATCGTCTTGCGATCAGCAGAGACGTAATAAATATATTCATTTCCAGCCGCGCCTTCCTTTTCTGCGGGGTGCACGTCCTGGAATTGATACTGGTAAACGTATCCGGTTTCGGCCGAATAGGCCTTGATACGCCTCACGGTTTCCGGCTTGGTCATATCGGCATTATTCGGCGAGAACCACGACGTGTCAATCTTGGCTTACGATCTCGAGCGATTGCCGGTCGGACGCAATTACAATTTGTACGCCGAGCCGCTGGTGGGCATCGCTCTTCCCTTTGATTTCGACCTGCCGGCGCCCGCCGCAAACACCAATTTCAACGTGTGGACTTTACCGGCGTCGCCGTAGTTCCCCCGGAAATTGTACGGAATTTTCAGTACGCGCTGACCGCGCAATACGTACCAGGAAGCTTGACCGAGACTCGCCTCAAAATAAAAGCGGCTCCCAAGAACTGGGAGCCGCCATGTCCCTTCGTGTTAACCGAATCTACTGAGTCGGCAAAAGTTCCTGCGAGAATCCGATCGTATTAACCGAGCGCAATGACGGGGTTCTCGGAGGTAGCCATTGTGGCCCAAGCGTGAAATTGTTATCGAAGCTGTAAACACGATTCGGCGGGCTGTAAACAGTGTTGCAACACTTGTACAATCCGATGCCCTGCCTGTTGTAATAAAAGCTGACGATGGAACCCTCGTAGTACAAGGGTGATCCCCAAGCTTCCAGGTAGCGCAGGAAGTTATGCACACCGCCGTCGGTACCGTAGTCTGCCGCACTGCCCGCCGTCTGCAGGAATGGAATACCCTTGCCCGCGATGATGGCAAGCCGGTAGGCCGTCTGCGATCCCGGCCGGCTTCCCGGGTCGTAAGCGGAAATAAACGAATTGATATCATTCCAACTATTCGAGAGCAGAGTCACCGAGTCGGCGGCCACCGATGACGCTACGCTGAAGCCGGCCCAGGTTCCGTCGTTAACGGGAGCGTTGTAATCACCTTGAATGTAAACGGGGTTCTCCGCGGAGATGGTTAAGCCGCACGGAGGATTCGGAGCTGCCCCGTAGCACGTGGTGCCAAGATTGAATGTCTTGCCGTCCACCAGTTTCAGCGCACGTCGGAAAAAGACCGGCGGATTCTGCCTTGCTTCCTCATTATGAAAGTAAACATAGGTCGGATTCGGAGGGGTAGCTGCTACTGCGCAATTCGGATTCTTCGCGAAAACCAAGGGGAAGACAGCAGGCAACGGATTCTGGACTGCCTGGTTAACCGTCACTGGTGCAACGAGCGGAGTAACCAGCGGCACTCCTCCATAAGTTCGAAGAGTTGGAGGAAGAGTACCTTCCAAGTCCTCACCTTGGTCAAGAGCGCCGTTCGGGCAGCCGTTCGCAGCGTCACCCGGGTTAACGATGTCATTAAACCCGAAGGCTCCGACCTTGGTACCGGCCACTGGATCAGACAGATTGCCCCGGCGATCTGAGAAGTACACCGCATATCCCCCGGTGTTGTTTGCGTTGAGGCCGCTCGCGCCGATGGCTCCTGTGAACCATCTCGCTAGATTGTTCACGTCCAGTTCAAGGTAATTCACCACACCTTGCGCGGTGATTTCCGGGTTATTTCCCGGATCGTTGGGATTGTCTATGAGCGCGTTATCGCGAGAGATGGCTTCGCGCGTATCGTAGAGCACCAACGGCCAATAGTCGTAACCGTTGGTAGTCGAGGTGCAAGGACTTCCCGGCGACGGGTATGCGGTCGAAGGATTATCGCGCAATCTAGCAATGCGAATAACGGCATTTGGGCTAGGATCAACGCCACCGCAAGAGTTCGCCCAGGTTTCAGGGGCGACGGTTCCTGTCGCAGGTAAGAAGAGTAAAGTATTTACCGTTCCAGCCGATGATGGATATATATTTCGACCTGTCAACCCCAGCTTCAGGATTTCCTGGGTCACGTCGGTCCAGGCACCGCCGGCGTTTTGATACTCAATCTTGATGCACCCAGTGATGATGGACTTATTAGGGACGATCCAGTAACCATCTTTTGCAGATGCGCTTGTATACGTGGTGTAGCCTGCAGCCGAAACCGCATGGGAAAGAGGCAACGGATACACTCCCGCGCCTGTATACCATGCTGGAGGAGCGCCAACGACGGGAGCGGTATTGTATGCCAGCGTAGCCAGATCCACTGGAAACGTCGGAGTAACCGTGTCAAGGCTCATCATGTCCGCAGCGTTGCAAGCTCCCGCCGCCCCTGCCGTTTCGCCGGGGCCATAATCATCCAGCAAAATTCGCAAACTCGCTTCCGAAAAGTATTGCTGGTTGAACTCTGCTGGATTGGAACCAAGCTCTCCCACAATCGGCCGACGGATCAACGAGATGGGCGTCGTGATTCCGCTCAACGCCGTTGAGGTCAAACTCAGCTTTGGAACAAGATTTTCTAACTGGCCGTTATAGCGCGGCGTTACGCCACCCCAGGCGGGATTTGGGTTCGCTGTGTTCACGGCGGAGAAACTGTTGGGGGCCAGCACGCTTCCTTCCGTTAAAGCCAAAGGTGACCATTGGGCATTCGCATAAGCCGGACCCGGAGGCAACGTGGCGGGGCTTGGCGTAGTAGCAATCGTGACTACGCCACCATAACCTCCGGCGGGTATCGCCAATCCGTTCTCGAGGTTCGTGCGAATTACCTGACCGACTACGGTTACCTTGTCTGCCAAATACAACGGGCCAGTATTCGCCGCTAACCAAAGGTTTCCGTTCGTGTGCACACGGCCTCCAAAGTTAAACGGAGGGCCGGCAAAAAAGCTCAAGTCTGAGTCGGAGTAAATACCGAACTGAAACACTGGAATTGCCACCACTTGCACTTGTCGCTGAAGCTTTACTTCCGCTCCGGTCACAGTACCTCGGGCCACAACTTGAAGAGTGAACGGGGTAATCAACCCTTGCATGCCCGCATATGGGCTCGGTGGAAGCATGGTGGCATTTTGCGAAACCGGAACGCAGGGGCTCACTAGGGGTGACCCGCATAAAATTTGATACGTGGAATTACCGTTGGCATCCAAAAAATTAATACCAGGGATTGTTGGTTGATAAGGCGGCGAAGTTATAGTGATCATATTCGCAGGAGTTAGTGCGCCTTGTACGGCGAATTGGTCGCCCACGTCGGCGGTCAGTTTCTCCATGCCCGCTTCTGCACCGTAGAACGCCGTTTCGCGGAACTGGTTATTTCCGCCCAAACGCTGATCGCTCATCACCATCCAGCACATACCTACCGCTAGTGCGCTGACCAGGATCAGGACAAACAAGGCCGTTATTAGTGCAACTCCATTCTGGCGTTGAGCTCTCACTGCAAATCTCCTTTAAAAACCACTGGGCCTGCGGTCCTGCGTTTTATGGTGCTGTTGATGACGACGAAGTCGTAAAGCTATTGTTAAATGACAGGCTGCGAATGCTCACTTGGGTGCTCAAGTTATTTCGCAGGTATTGCGGATACCCTGATGCTTGATAGGGTGCTTCCGAGCGCCCGGCCAAAAACACATTCGCTGCGCGAATCTGAGCGGGAGTATCCGGCAGCTGCGGTGTAGGTGCGTTGCCCGGACCATTCGGATAGACGCCAAGTCCCGGAAAATTTGATCCTGTGATGTCGTAGCTGAACGAAAGATTCTCCACATTGTCCGCAATGGCTTGCGGCGGATTCACCGCTGCGGGGCCTGCGGGAAAATTCGGATAATTTACCTGCCTTATCAATTGTGGGGCGGCTGGATTCGTAGTCGAATCGATGTAATACGTGACCATCCAGACCCGCGTAACAGAAGTTGGCGGGAAACCACCACCGCCGGCGTTCTGCAGATTCGCCACCGTCCCATTGGGTAGTCCGGTCTGATTTAACCCGGCAGGATCACCAGCAGCGAAGGTGATAACTTGTCCTGCGACGCCTGTTACGTATTCCAGAGCGGTCCCATTTGCGTTGTGAAACATGATCAGGTTGCCCACTGTGATCGGCTTCGTCACACCGGGCATCGTGAAACAGCGCGCATCCAGCGTCACTGTAAGACCGGTGGCGTTAATGTTTCCGGCGCAAACCGGTGGACCCACTGCTTGCACTATTGGATAACTGTAAAGATAGTGCCCGGCGGCATCTTGGAGGCTGTTATCCGCGTACAGTATGTTGATGATATCGGTCTTTAGAAAACCATCCAGGATCGCGCCGTTGGTTGGGTTCACCGATTTCGCATCCTGGCCCACCTGAGAGCCCGGCGAAATCGCGGGCAGCGCAATGAAGCCATTCGGAGCCGGAGGATTTACGAAAGTAGGCGGGGTGGGGGCGAACGCTCCCGGCCGGGCGATCGCGGAGTTTCCCGCAGCGTTATAGGGCACGCTGATTCCACCCTGCGGGATTCCCTCACCAGCTTGCATCAGGTCCGCCACCATAAAGTGCATTCCCGCGCGAAGATTCTCCTGAGTGTTGGCTTCGTACGCCACACCTTGTGTGGCATGCTGCGCTTGCAAAAGCGCGCCGACCACAACGCCGACCGTGGCCACCAGGATGGCCATCGATACCATTAGCTCGATTAACGTGAATCCTTTTTGCCGCTTCATTCCCTTGCTCCTCGCCACGCTAGTATTCTGAAACATAAGTCTCGAGCTGATATTGGCGCGTGAATTTTCCAGTGGTGTAGTTGACGGTTATGATTACGTCCCGAACGTCGCCGCTGGGCTCAGTTGCGAGGTTCGTTATAGCGATCGTGCGAGTGAAATTTGTAAGCGGCGCCTGAATATCATCCGCAGTGCCCAGTTTTCCGTCAGGTCCTGGATATACGATGTAAGCGGGTAGAGCTCCTATGTCGTTGATGGAGCCTACAAGCCCGTCGGGCCCAGGCTGCGTCAGCGGTACCGGGCCTGTAACAAATAGCCCCCCAGGATTTCCAGCCGTGTTGTTTGAAATTTGCGCGTAGGTCGCGTTGCTGCTGTACTTCGCCGTGAAAATCGCTTCCGCCGCTTCTTCTGCTTTCTGTTGCGCGATGAAGTCGTCCTGCGAACCCTGCATGTAAGACAACGAATCGTAGAGCAGCGCCGCCAGGCCCAGAATTCCAACCGCCAGCACGAAGAGAGCGACCATCGTCTCAAGTAAGCTGAAGCCTGCTACTGAGCGTCTTTTCTTTTCCTGCATTTTCCCAATCTCCTTCAAAATTGAAACCATGCTGCCCCCGTGTACTTCCAGCCGCGTACTCGACCCGTCGCGCCCAAAACTGTGACTGCCCGGGACGATGTCGGTTGGTTAGGAAAGCCGATGAACACTGTTCCGTTAATCGGCAGGAACGTAGCGCCATCCACTAGCTCCCCATCGCTCTGAAACAGCATTCCCAAGACTGGTCCGGGATTCAGTCCTTCGAATTCGATCGGGCTAGCGTTTCCGAAACCGTCCGGAGTGTCCGGAGCGCCTGGAAAAAGATAAAACTGCGCTGGGATTTGAATCGGCACAGTGCTGAGGACGGTGTCAACGCCCGCCGGACCCAGTGGCGGAGCATTTCTCTCGGTCGTCACCACCTGGTATTGCGTGGGCTGATTAGCGATCACCACTGTCGGAAATGTAACTTGGACGTAGCGGCGATTCGCGATGGCGTATTCGCGCGCTTGCCGCAATTGATCGATCACTTGGCGCATGGCGTTGTCATACTTCGCGACTTGCAGACTGGGTTGCAGAAAGAAAATGGCCATGGCCAAAATCGTTATGATTATGACGATCACCACGCCAAGCTCGATCATGGTGAAGCCGCGCTCTCGATTTACAGAACGCTGAGTGCTCGCAGAATTCAGTTGCGGAAGGTTCACGTTTACGACCTCGCGTCGCCCGGTAACGGCGCGGGCTGACCTTAAAATCTGCTATCGGAAGTGCATTTGGCAGGCCACAGGGATAGAACAGCAAGCCTAATGTTATCTGTATATTGCAGGAGGCTAAGAAGGATAGCGAGGCGAGCGTCAAATTTTTTGGGGTAGAAATGTTACCGTTGCGGAGGTCACCTGCTGGACGAATTTTGTCTCACGAGATCACAAAATCTCGAGAAAGTTTCCCATTACCGCGGTGAAGTTTAGTTGCGACTCCGCAATTTTGAGAGCAAGCGAAGGATTTCGAAGTAGAGCCAAATCAACGTGACCATCAAGCCGAAGGCGGCGTACCACTCCATATATTTTGGCGCGCCCGCGCGAACCGCGTTCTCGATAAAATCAAAATCCAGCACCAAATTCAGCGCCGCGATGATCACCACAAAAATGCTGAAGCCGATTCCGATCGGTCCCGAACCATTGATCGTCGTGAAGTGCACGCCGAAAAATCCCAGAACAATTGTCGCAAGATAGAAAAGTGCAATCCCGCCCGTCGCAGCCACCACGCCCAACTTGAAGTTCTCGGTAACGGGAATCACGCCCGAACGGTACACCAGCAGCAACACAGCCAGCGTGCCAAACGTCAAACTCACCGCTTGAATCGCGATGCCCGGAAAGCGCAGCTCGAACATGGCGGAAATTCCGCCGAGCACCAGGCCTTCGAGCAACGCATAAATCGGCGCGGTCACCGGCGCCCAGGTCTTCTTGAAAATTGTGACCAGCGCAACGATAAATCCGCCGATGCCGCCGACCATCGCCAGGCTCATCGCAGATTCCTGCGAATGAGTATGCATGAAAATATTCCAGGTCCAGGCTGCGGTAGCAATCACGCAGAGCAGCAGCATGCCCGTCTTGTTCACAGTGCCCTGCAGCGTCATCGGTTCGCTGATAGCGACGCCCGCTCCTCGAAATGCCTGATCGTTCAGGGCCGGATTTGAAGTCCTCATTAATTGCGGCAATTCATTTCTCCTTTACTCGCCAGCAGCACAAAGCCTCGTAGCACAATTCTCGCAGCACCAAATAATGTCCGAGCTTTCCTGCTCATTACGCAGAATCAGGCTATCACGGTTGTCGCCGCTTTGGAATTCGCCGCGCGCCAGCGTTCCGCTGCGCGCCCTTCCCTACCTTTTGCGCGGCTTCACCCGCGCAATGTTTTCGAGTTTGAATTTCTGCTTACGCAGCTTTCATAGGCCTTCCTCCTGGCGCGAGCCCATGCGAGCGCCCCCATTCATTCCGCACCGCGCAAATGTATAAAATACTTTCGGCGCTGGCGAACATTTTCGTCGAGGCGCTCAGGGTTGGTACCGACGATCCGCGCTTGCTTATCGGCGCACCCTTGCTCCTGGCCGCGGTGGCGATGCTCGCCTGTTACGTGCCGGCGCGAAGGTCGGCTCAGATCGATCCGCTGAAGGCGCTCCGCGAGGAGTAGATTGCTTCCCGGTTCGTTTCCGGAGGCTCAACTTGGCGAAGCGTTGCCAACCGATGCGACAATAGCGTCATCAGAACTGGAAGGCGCTACTTTTCACAATCGATAACTCGCAAACAGGCCAAGCTGT
Source organism: uncultured Acidobacteriota bacterium (assembly GCA_963714785.1). Taxonomy (GTDB): domain Bacteria; phylum Acidobacteriota; class Terriglobia; order Acidiferrales; family UBA7541; genus Palsa-295. The sequence continues at coordinate 700,890 of CAVQQE010000003.1, read as the reverse complement.
GCCACCGGGACCATTGAGAATGCGGAAATCTAAATGGAGGCGCACGCAAAATGAAGAATTCATCCGGGCTGGTTGTGTTGATCTTGGTGATTGGTTTCGCGCTGCCGGCGAAAGCGCAAGATGTTACGCCTAGGTTTGAAGCATATGCGGGTTACGACTACATGCGCGACAATGCAACCAACGACATCACGCACGTGCCGCCTTCGCAGTCGGTCAATGGCAACGGAGAAAGCGGTCAGCTGGAATTCAACGCCTCGCTGGCTCGGTGTCGTGGGAGATCTGGGTGGCTATGCCGTGGCTCGCAACGGATTTGCCACTGCGCACCAGATTTCGTATCTGTTCGGACCTCGAGTGAATTTCCGCGGCGGGAGGGTCACGCCGTTTGCCCAGGTTCTTCTGGGGGCCATGTGGGCGTCGGATGCGATTGTGCTGGGATCAAAGACTGCTTTTGGGACGACGGCTGGAGGCGGAATCGATGTAACGGTGTCGCGCCGTTTTGCAGTCCGTCCCGTTCAGGCCGAGTATTTTTTGACGAAGTTTCCTGACGGCGCCAATGACCGGCAGAACAATTTCCGGTATAGCGCCGGAATCGTATTTCGTTTTGGCGGGCAATAATGGCCGCTCATGTGGGCCGCGCGCTGGGCCAGAAGAATTGGGCGGTGGACGACGAGCTTACGTCTCAATTCTTTTGATGCGCGCTCAGTCCTACGCGAGAGCTAAGAAGGATTGAACTTCGACTGAACTTCTTTCAAATTTTCCTTCGTCACATGACGCTGCGCGCGTGTTTCCGAGCGTCTTTCTGCAAGGGGAGTCCTGATCTTGCCAATCTTTTTAACCGCGTGATAATCGTCGCGCATTTTGCGAGCCTTGTCGCGTGACACGGAGGTCTTAGCTTGCGCCCGTTTGGACTTCTTGCCCGTGGATTTCATAGCTCCCTCTGGCGGAATCATAGCATGGCAACCGCAAGGCTGATTAGAGCCGCGATTCCCTCTGTCCCTGGTTGGTCCGTCGTTCGAAACTAATGCAAAAGCTCGCGCGGGTGAAACGGCGCAAGCGCTACGGAGCTCCGAGCGAATTTGTTCATGGCGGAGATGGATCCCCGCCCTTCCAAGGCTACGATGAAGGCCGCTACGGCGACGGCGGGGCTAGTGGCAGGCGGAGTTATCGCTGAACGTGCCGCTTACTATCATGGAATTCAGGAACTGGCTGCAGGAGCGGATTTTGGCCAGCATGGGGTCGTTCTTCAGCGCATCGGGATCAATGGTGGATGCGCCGTTGAGATCCTGGCGCTGGCCGAGGACGGTGTTCCACCAGCTCTCCAGATTGGATTCTTCGCTGCGGAGAAGTTGGAGGGCGCTGCGGTCGTCATCGGTGTTGGCGGCCACTTCGGCTTGCGCGAGATCGGCTTGGGCCTGGTCGCGATAGCCGGCGGCCCATGCGTCACTGACAGCCAATCCATGACTGATCATAGCGGAGATGGCGCCGCGCCACTCCCGCATATCGGCTAACGTGGCGATGGCCACGCTGGCAAACTGGCGGGAAATTCCTTTTGGAGGCGGCACGGGAACAGGAGTGGCTTCGGCAGCGGCTTCATTTGCTGCTGCGGCGGCGCTGGCAGAAACTGGAGCCGCGCCGTTGGGAGCGGTGACTTCGGCGGTAGCTGGATCTGCGGCGGTTTTGGCTGCGGGCGCGGCGGTTGCTGCTACCGTGGCGGCAGCGGCAGGCGCAGTGGTGGCTGGCGTGGTGGCGGCAGCGACGGTCGGCACTGCAGCGTTCGCGACAGGAATGTTGAGCACGACGCGATGCGGATCAACGACGAAACTGCCGTTGGTGAGTTGGGCGATCGTTTCAACATCCACGTAGGAGCGCCCGCCGATCTGGATTACGCCAGAGTCAACAGTTTTGCCGTTAACCACCAGAACTTTATCCGAGGTGCTTTGTGCGAACAGAGATCCCGCGAGCGCGAGGACACATCCTAGCCAAATTAAAAATCGAAAATTGCGAACGTTTTTCATGATGATCCGCCTGGAGCTCCGACCGAAGTTTCCGGCCTCAAATCCGGAACCAGCTTGGATTGTACACCGCCGAGGTCACGCGGTGACGACAGTATCCGTCTCCAAGTTCAAAGCTGAGCGAGCCAGGGCAAGCGACGCATACATTATTCAACGGTCAACGCAACGAAGCGGTCGTTCCGTTCGCTCAGCGGATTGTTCGTGGCGAATTATTAGTTGGGGATTGTTCGCGGCGGCTTACTCGTGGCGCAAGGCGACCATGGGATCGACTTGCATGGCGCGGCGGGCGGGGATGAATCCAGCGAGTGTGGCTACGGCAGTGAGGGTGAACGCGACGGCGGCGAGGGTGATGGGGTCGTTGGCGGAAATACCGAAAAGCATGTGGCCGATCAGGTGAGAGGCCAAGAGGGCGCAGGGGATTCCGACGAGGAGGCCTGCGAATGTGAGGAGCAGAGTTTCGCGCAAAATCATGCGAAGAATAGTGGCGCGCGAAGCGCCGAGAGCGACGCGGATACCGATTTCGTTGGTGCGGCAGGACACGGAATAGGAAATGACGCCGAAAATTCCGGTGGCGGCGAGGATCAGGGCCATGGCGGCGAAAAGTCCGAGGAGGAAAGTACGGAAGCGTTGCTGCGAAACGGAAGCGTCGAGGAGGTCGGGCAGCTTCCCGACATCGGTGACGGGCAAGTCTTTATCAATTTGTTGGACTTCCTGCCGGATGGCCGCGGCCACCTCGGATGCGCTCAAGGTGCTCTTCACCACTAAATTCGCGCCCCAAAAAGGGGCTTGGGCGAAAGGCACGTACATCATGGGGCCGGGAGCGTCACCCAGCGCCATGTCGCGCACATCTCCGACGATTCCGACGATTTCCCGCGAGGTTTCGGGATTCGGAGGAAAGGCGAAGCTGAGGCGCTTGCCGACGGGACCTTGATTTGGAAAATAACGTTGCGCAAATGCTTTACTGATCAGCGTGACGGAAGGCGCGGAGGCGATGTCTTGCTGGTTGAAGAGGCGGCCGGACAAAAGTGGAATTCCCATCACACGAAAATAATCGGGACTGACGGAGACGTAGTTCGCGAGGCGCGAATCGGATTGGGACGCTGGAGGAACACCGACGATCTCGAAGCCGAGGTTGATGTAGCCGTTGGTAATAGGCACGGGGATGCCGATGGCGGAATCTTGCAATCCGGGCTGTGCTTGGAGGTGCGCGAGCAATTCGTCGGAGAAGGCGGTCCACTGTTGCGGCTTGGAATACTGAAATTGAGGAAGCGAGACCTCGGCTTTCACGATGTGCTGAGGCTCGAAGCCGGGGCTGACCGAGGTGAGCTTGGAAAAGCTGCGCAGGAGCAAACCGGCTGCCACCAGTAAAACCATGGCGAGTGCGATTTCTGCGGCAGCGAGGAAACTGCGCGCGCGACGACGATTGCCGCTTTCGCCGGAACGGCCGCCGCCTTCGCGAAGGCTTGCTTGGATGTCCGACTTGGATGCGAAAAGCGCGGGCACCAAACCAAAAGCTACGCTGGCGATAGCGGAAAGCAGGAGCGCGAAAATTAGGACGAAATTGTCCACGCGGATCGCGTTCACTCGCGGCAGGTTTTCGGGCAGGAGCGAACTGAGAGCGCGAACACCCCAGTAGGCGAGAGCGATTCCAATTACTCCACCGAGAAGGCCGAGCACGGCGGTTTCACTGAGCAATTGGCGGATGATTCGACTCCGGGCGGCGCCAAGCGCGGTGCGAACAGCGATTTCTTTCGAGCGAGAAGTGGCTCGCGTGAGAAGCAGGTTGGCAATATTGGCGCAGGCGATCAACAACACGAGACCGACGGCACCCAGGAGGACCAGCAGCGCGGTTCTGACATCTCCCGCAATTTCTTTCTGCATCGGCACGAGACGGACGGTCCAGCCTTTATTCTCCGCCGGAAATTCGCTCGCCAGCCTTTCGCTGATTGCGTCCATTTCGGCCTGAGCCTGCGCGATAGAAACACCGGGCTTCAGCCTCCCAAAGACTGCTAACCAATGCCCTCCACGTCGAGCCATCCAGCTTCCAAAGAGGGGGTCTTGAACCAGCGGGATCCAGACCTCCGGCTTACTGTTGATAAAAGGAGAGCGAAAGCTCGCGGGCATAATTCCAACGACGGTGAAGGGACGCTTATCGAGGATAATCGAGCTTCCAAGTATCTTGGGATCTGCTCCTAGGGCGCCGCGCCACAGATCCTCGCTCACGATTACGACGGGAGGAGCGCCGCGCTTGCCGTCCTCCGGAAAAAAAACGCGCCCCTGGAGGGGCTTCACATCGAGAAGCGCAAAGTGCTCCGGCGTCACGACACAGGTGTCCACCTCGGAAGGCTCGCCACGTCCCGTAAATGTGAGTTGGTGAAAATCAATTGTCGCGAGCTCGCTAAAAACATGATTCTGAGCGCGCCACTCTTCGAAATTCGGATACGAAGTGCCGGTTTCCGGAACTCCTTCCTGGGTGTTCGCCTGAAATGCGGAGACCAATTGATTGGGATTCGCGTAAGGCAACGGCTTTAGGAGCACTGCGTATACGACGCTGAAGATGGCTGTGTTGGCACCGATGCCGAGGGCCAGAGTAAGCACGGCGACGGCAGTGAAACCGAGATTTTTGCGCAGCATGCGTAACGCGTAGCGCGCGTCCTGAAGAAAAGTTTCGATAACGGGCAGACCGCGGAGTTCGTGGTTGGTTTCTTTCAGTTGCGTGAGGCCGCCGAGTTTGATGCGAGCAGCGCGTTTGGCTTCTTCGGGCGGCATGCCTCGGCGGATATTTTCGTCGGTGAGCATATCCAGATGCGTTTCAATCTCGCTCGCAAATTCTTGATCCACATGGCCCGGCGAAAACCATGCACGCATTCGAGAGACGAGCGTCGTTATCCAGGCAAACATTAGGACAGCTCCACTTGCGATGTTACGCCGGAGGCGGCGTTGAGTCCTTGCTGATTTTGTGTCTGATCTTCGACCTGTTTTCGGCGGCTTGCCACTGCGTCGGCGAATATCAGGCTGGCGCCCACAAAAGCTAGATTGATCGCGTTGCCGCCCCAGGCAGCATGCCCCTTGGGATCGGCAAAGATGAACTGCGGCAAGGAGAACACATTAAAGGCCAAAAACATCAGCGCAAGCAGCCGCGCAGCCAGGACGTCCTGAATACGCGACAGGACGGCGAGGCCAGCGAGGACGAAGCAAATTCCGGTGAGGAGAACCCAAAATTCCTGTCCCAAAGGCATCCACTGGGGGACATAAAAAAGGTTGTCCGCAACGGCATCCAAATGATTCACGCCGAAGTTAATCGCACATAATCCGAAAATCCAGCGGGCGATAAGAATCATTCGCGGCCATGAAGAACTGTGCGTCGACCGTGAAGCGTAGATGAGCGATCCTCCGACGCAGGAGATAAGCTCTATACCAAATCCAGCCGACACACCGATAAAGACGGGAATTCGAAACCCAAGATAGTGAGGCGCCGTATAGAATCGAGGCAACCAGAATATGGCAAACACGAAATAGATGATGGCAAGCGCCGCCCCACCGGCGCGAGCGCTGCGGCGCCACAGAATCGCCGCTCCCCCTGCGATCATCCAGACGGCGGTGATATAGGCCAGAATCTCACGGCCAGGAATGTGGTCCCCGAAAGCCTGGATCGGTTGATGAGCGGGGTCAAAATCGCCCCAGATGAAGTCCATGACGCCGACAGTGGCTGACGACAGGCCATACACATAAATGCCGAACTTCGATAAGGCTTCGCGATTTAACATCGGCGAACCTCTTTCTTTAGCCGCAGCGCGCCCACAAAATTATCCGCGGTCCGCGAGTCGAAGGACGCGGCCAATTACGGCGGAGATCCGTTCCCAGTTTTCGGCTTCGGCGTTGAGCTGCTTACGTCCCGCTTTAGTGATGGAATAAAATTTGGCTTTTCTATTGTTGTCGGAGGTGCCCCAGGCTCCGGAGATCCAGCGCTTCTGCATCAAGCGCACCAGAGAGGCGTAAATTGTACCCTGGTTGATTTGCAAAGCTTCTTCGCTGATTTGTTCGATGCGGCGGGCGATTCCGTAGCCATGCAAAGGGCCCATAGCGTTGAGAGTTTTCAGGACCATCAAATCGAGGGTGCCTTGGAGAATATCGGACTTGTCGGCGGACATCTAACCTCCTGTGGCCTGCACACAGGAGTATCGCAGACGACATGTGGGATGTCAACAGGGGGTAGGACGCTAAGCGAACGGTGTAAAGCGTGGAACTTGAATTTGAAACGCAAAAACGAGAGAAGAACAGATCCTTCGAACTGCGGGACTTCCTCGGGAGGACAGGTCAGCGGCTGTGAGCGACTCTTCAAGGTCCGGAAACACGCGAGGTGTGCAACGTCTGGAGGCCGGCCCTGCATTACACCTAATGCAACAGCGTCGTGCGTGGAACTACTTCTATAAAGCATATCCGCAGTATTAGGCGCAGGTTGTTCGGGCGAAAAAAAGGCGGCCCCGAAGGACCGCCCTGTTATGAATGGAATGAATCGCGATCGGTGAAATAAACTATCGGGACTTTCCCTGGCAATTTCTCTCGTGTTCTCGGGCTTCGCTTGACGAGGGGAAGCTTCGTCCGCACTTGCTGCAAGTAGTTTGGTCTGCCATTTGGTTGCTCCTTTTGCGGGAATGCGCGCTGTAGCGCTGATCCCGGAGTTGGCTGAGCAATGAAACTGTTCGGCGTCCTGACGGCGTCTGACGATCGCGCCGAATCGGTGAAATTCTGTATCACAGAGGGTGCTGCGGCTATACGGGGAATGCCTTAAATCTTTAACGGAATTATTTGTACGATGTCTGTCCGTACGGCACAGGGTGCCTCCGAATTTACGCAAAACATTGGTAAAAGAGAGCGAGTACGTTAAACTCAGAACAGCGAAATACTCCCCGGCGCTATGGTGCAACGGTTAGCACGCGGCCCTTTCAAGGCTGAAATACGGGTTCGATTCCCGTTAGCGCTACCAGCTGCTTTCCGCAAACTCACTTAGAGTCAATCCATGAAAGTTGACGAGGGCTGAAGAAGTTTTTCAGTGCGGTGGAGGATACTTTAGTAGACGCACGGATGCCCACCGACAATAGTCGTACGAAAATTATTTCCAGGCGTTGCGTTCTCGTAGGGCGGTGATGTGCGCGACGTGATGTTTTCCGTGCCAGGCGTAGAGCGCTAGAGTGTCGTCAAGCGACATGGGCTTAGCCCAATCGGGGTGGCCGTACTTTCGGGAGAACTCGGCGGGAGTCAGCGATTTCAGGAGCAGAACCCAGCGCTTGTGCAAATTTTCTAGAATCGCGAGAGAAGTCTCAATGGGGGTCTTGCTGTCAGGCAGCTCAGCCCAGCGGGCTTCGTCGTAGGGTTTGATGGTTGGCAGGTCTTCGGTTAGCGCGAGTTTCATGCGCACGTAGGCGTTCATGTGGCTGTCGGGGATGTGATGCACGAGCTGGCGCACGGTCCATCCCCCTGGACGATAAGGCGTATCGAGCTGCTCGGGCTTGAGATTTCTTACTGCGGCGGCCAAGCGCTCGGGGGCTAATTCGATGTCATGGATAGTTTCACGGCGCTGGTCGTCGGTCAACGCTGCTTCGGGACGACGAAATTTTCCGACGGGGTAACGCAGGTCAGACTCCATTTTCAGTTCCCTCCTAGATTGAGATCAGGATTCTGGTCATGTTTTTCCCTTTATTGGGATATCGGATGACGCTGGAGAAAACTAGATTCGAGAAAATGGAAAGTGGAAGACTGGAATGAGGAATCAAACATGAGCCGCCTCGGAGGAAACTATCCCTGGCTGTCCTGAAACTCCTCGTGCCAGGCCATTTGTATGACTTCGAGTTTACCTTCGTTGGATAGTTTGGGGTCGCCGGTGAAACCCGGGAGCTCGGTGACCCACTTATGCAGGTCGGTGAAGCGGACGGTGAGAGGATCAACGTCTGGATGTTTTTCGGCAAGCTGGATGCCGATTTCTTCCGGGTCGTCCCAATCGAATGTTTGCGGCACGGTTTCTCCTGAGAACTAGAACGCCGATTTTGTGTTGGCGCTGCAAAAGCATTTCGCCGACCTGCCCCTTCGCTAAGGCACTCAGGGAAAGAGGTCGCCGCTACAAAAGCTAAAGCTCTAGTGCTCGGCTTCCTTGGCGTAATTCTTGTTCCACTCGGGAATTTCTACGACGATATCTTTTGTGCCGTCTGGAACGCACTGGCAGCCTAAGCGCGATTTCGGCGTTACGCCAGGGGCTTCGTCGAGCTGATCGAGTTCGGCGTCGGTGGCTTCGTTGCACGTTTCCAAACCCTCGTGAACGATCACGTGGCAAGTGGAGCAGGCGCAGACGCCGCCGCAAGCGTGGTCGAGTCCCTTGTGATAGCCCTGCGAAATGTCCAGGATGCTGCCCGGCAGGCCGTCGTGGCCGTAGGGGATTTTTTCCGGATCGACTTCGACCGGCTGGCCGTCTTTTACGAAGGTGATCTTATATTTCTTGGTCGCCGGCGTGAATTTAGTTTCTTCGATGTAAGGATTCTTGCCGCCCATTCTTAAACGCTCCTTGCGCTACGGCTAAACATCTTCGAGGCGCTTGCCTTCCAGCGCGGTTTGTAGCGCGCCATTCATCAGGATCTCTGCCAGATGCATGGTGGCTTGATTTAAGGCGTCGATGCGTTCGCGCATCAATTTGTAATCCGAGCCGGACATTGCTGCGCGCAATTTTGCAGCGCAATCATCGATAGAGCGGCGTTCGTCAGGGGCTAGCTCGCCAGAGCGCGGATTGGCCAGCGTTTTTTCCGTGGCAGCGAGAATCGTTTCGGCTTCAGTACGCGCTTCGATGACCTGACGCTCGGAAAAGTCCTGCTCGGCGAACTCGATGGATTCTTCAAGCATGCGTTCGACTTCCTCGTCGGAAAGCCCATAACTTGGCTGAACTTCGATGCTGTGCTCGGCGTTCGTTCGCAAATCGCGCGCGGATACCTGGAGGATTCCGTTGGCGTCGATCAGGAATTTCACTTCAATGCGAGCTAAGCCAGCGGGGCCCGGCGGGACTTTCAACTGAAATTTTGCTAGCGAGCGGCAATCTTTGGCGAGCTCGCGTTCGCCTTGTAGAACGTGCACGTCGATGCCGGTCTGATTTTCGACTCCCGTGGTGAAAAGTTCCTGAGCGCTCGCCGGAATCATCGAATTGCGGGGAATAATTTTTGCGACTACGCCGCCCATGGTTTCTATGCCGAGCGAGAGCGGCGTAACGTCGAGAAGCAACATGGTTTTTACGCCGGACTCGAGAATGTCGGCTTGCACAGCGGCGCCGAGCGCGACAACTTCATCGGGATTAAGCTCGCCATGCGGAGCGCGACCGAAATAATCGCCGACGGTTTTGCGCACGAGCGGAATCCGGGTAGAGCCGCCTACCAAAACAACTTCTTCAATCTGGCTGGGCGCGAGTCTTGCGTCAGCGAGAGCCATTTTAACGGGCGCCATGGTGCGGGCGACGATCGGCTCGATCCACTTTTCGAATTCAGTGCTCGTGAGGAGCTCTTCGAAGACTTTGCCGCCGGAAACATTGAAACGGAGCATCACACTGTCCTGCGCTGAGAGAGCATGTTTCGCGGCAATTAGAATTTGGCGGAGTTCCTGGATGTCTTCCTGACGATTCGCAAGATCAACTCCGAACAACTGAAGGATTTTTTCTCGTACCCTGCGCTGCATCTCGTTGTCGATATCGTCCCCTCCCAGGTGCGTGTCACCGTTGGTCGAAAGGACTTGGTAGATTTCGCCTTCGGTGGTGGAGACGAGCTTCAGAATCGAAATGTCGAACGTGCCACCGCCAAAATCGTACACGGCAACGTAGCCGCGTTTCCGCTTGTGCAAACCGTAGGCGAGCGCGGCTGCGGTGGGCTCGTTCACCAGGCGCAAAACTTCCAGGCCTGCGATGCGGCCGGCGTCCTTGGTGGCCTGGCGTTGCGCGTCGTTGAAATACGCAGGGACGGTGATGACCGCGCGGTCAACCGGCTCCTTGAAATAATTCTCGGCCCAGGCTTTCAGTTCTCGCAGGATGAATGCGGAAATTTCCGAGGGCGTGAACCATTTGTCGCCGAGGCTGACGCGGATTACGCTGCGGCCCGCGGGATCGATGCGGAAAGGAAAAATTTTCAGTTCTTCTTGTACATCGGCGACACCACGCCCCATCAGGCGTTTCACGGAATAAATTGTGCGTTCGGGCTTGGTGAGCAAAAGCGCGCGGGCTGGTTCGCCGACGATGATCTTGCCGTCTTGGTCAACGCTCACTACAGATGGACAGAGCGTGGAGCCGTACGGGCCGGGGATACACTTCGGCGCGCCCGCTGGCGGGTCCAGGTATGCAATGAGGCTGAAAGTTGTGCCAAGATCGATGCCTACTGCGCGTCCCATTTTCCCTCTAAGTAACAATTCGTTGACCAACGTTTGGTTGATCTCTGTTGCTGCAAAGAACAGATCCCTCGCTGCACTCGGGATGACAACTCAAAAAGCTCTTAAACTTCGGCCAGCTCTTTTTGCACGCTGGCTACCAGGTTGCGAATGTAGCTTCGGCGGTTTAGCGCCACATTCATTCGAGCCAGCAAAGCTTGTTGTTTCGCCCGGTCCGCCCCTGCGTCGAGAGCGGCGTCCCATTCCTGGCCGATTTGCGCGAGTTCCGCGTCCACTTCTTCCAGCTTTTCCTGAAAATTCTTCTGCGCGGCAACGAGCGGCTCGCGTAACGCGGCTAGATCGCCGCCTTCGGCACGCGCTTCGCGCAGCTCGTCGAGCGATTCGTTCAGCTCAAAAACTTCCTCGAGCAGTTCGGGCGGAGCCTGTTGCTTGGTGGTGCCTTCCTTTCTGAGTCCACGGCGCAACAGCAGGTATTCCACGCGCGAAACCGGCTCGCGCAATGTGCGATAGGCGTCGTTCAATTCCGAGGAGCGGTTGAGCGAAAGATCGCGTTCGAACTCGCTGGCGCGGACGAAATTATCGGGATGGAGTTTCCAGCTCAGCTTATGAAACTCGGATTCTAACTGCCCGGCATCGAGTGACACTTTTTCAGGTAAGCCGAAGAAGGCAAAATAATCAGTACCGGCCGGCAACGGCTGAATTTTGCCGCATGCGGCGCAAAAGTGCGTTCCGGCGCTGGGGGCCTGACAATTCCAGCACTTCGTGCCGGAAGCGTGGCCAGTTTCATCGCGTTGTGTTTGCGTAAGACTCATATAGTTTTAGATTTTCGACGCGGCTAGGCTCAAAGACGCTGTGAACAACAGGGCTCGGCGGATACCACACATTGCGATCTCAGGCGGTGAACGAGCTGCCGCAACCGCAACTACGCGTGGCCTGCGGATTCTGAAATACGAAGCCCTGCTTCATCAGGTCTTCGACGTATTCGAGCGTGGTGTTGTGAAGGTAGAGATAGCTTTTCGGGTCCACAAAAATTCGAGCGCCATTCTCTTCGAAGACCTTGTCGCGGTTGCGCGCCTCGGTGTCGAGGCGCATCGCGTAGGTTAAACCGGAGCAGCCGCCTCCTTGCACACCAACACGCAACCCACCGGAGTCAGTCGGCACGCCTTCTTTTGCCAACAATTCGCGGATTTTCGCCGCTGCTTTTTCGCTAACGTGAATCATAATCCTCTGATGCTATTCGCCGTCCGACGGAACTTCAGCGGCTAATGCCGCCTCTTTTCGTTGGTATAAACCGCCGCCCACAGAATCCCAAGCGACCATAGCGGCGCTTCTAGCCCTAGCCAGCACCACGGAAGCGCGAACCCTGGCTGCGCTGCCTAAACTAGTGACTTGCTGCGGCTGCTGGTTCGGCCGACTTTGCTTCCGAGTCGCCCTGCTTCTTCTTCCAATCGGAGAGAGCGGCCTTGATCGCGTCTTCGGCGAGAACTGAACAGTGAATCTTCACCGGAGGAAGCGAGAGTTCGCGAACGATGTCAGTGTTCTTGATCGCGAGAGCTTCCTCGACCGTCTTGCCCTTCACCCATTCCGTAGCGAGCGAGGAGCTGGCGATGGCCGAGCCGCAGCCGAAAGTCTTGAACTTGGCCTCTTCGATGATGCGCGTGTCCGGGTTCACTTTCATTTGCAGCTTCATAACGTCGCCGCATTCCGGAGCGCCCACGAGGCCGGTCCCGACGTTGGGATCTTTCTTGTCGAGGGAACCAACGTTCCGCGGATTGTTGTAATGCTCGATCACTTTATCGCTGTAAGCCATTAGTTAATTCTCCTATTCATGGTAATAGTGCTATCCAAACCTTCGTCAAAAATCACTTCGTCCGACAGAACAATATTCTCGATGGAAGCCGAATGCCCTTTGCGAACCTCGTCGAGAGTGCGCGTGACAAGTTCATGCCTTACGGCGAGGGACTCAAGGAAATCGCCCAGCTCTTGCAGCTCGCGAAATCGACGCGAGTTACAGGCGCTTTTGTTCATGTTGGGCGCGAAGAAAACGTCAAAGACTGGCGTGTCTTCGCTCACCGTGGCATGAACTCCGATTGTTCCCTGATATTTCATTTTAGTGTTCCGCGCTAACCTGCCAGGTCATCTTGCTAACGTCGACGCCCTCTTTCGCCATTTCATATAGAGGAGAGAGTTCGCGCAAGCGTTGCACGGTCTCCACGACGCGATCGGCTACATAGTCAACTTCCTCGGAGGTATTAAATCGGCCGATCCCGAAGCGGATGGAAGTGTGAGCGAGATCTTCTCCAACGCCGAGCGCCTTCAGCACATAACTTGGTTCGAGCGTGGCGGAGGTGCAAGCCGAGCCGCTGGAAACAGCGATGTCGTTGATGCCCATCAGAAGCGACTCGCCTTCGACGAAGGCGAAACTGATATTGATGTTGTGCGGCAAGCGATGCTCCATCGAGCCGTTGATAAATGTTTCGTCCAGGCGCGACATAATGCTCTCGGTGAGGCGGTCGCGAAGCTTGCGGAGCTTCTCGCTTTCCGCAGCCATTTCGTTCTGGCAAATTTCGCAGGCTTTGCCGAGACCGATTATGCCGGTAACGTTGAGCGTGCCGGAGCGCATGCCGCGCTCGTGTCCGCCGCCATCAATTTGAGCTGCGAGTTGCACGCGCGGATTCTTGCGGCGAACGTACAGCGCGCCAACACCCTTGGGTCCGTAAATCTTGTGGCCGGAAATTGACATCAGGTCGATGCCATCTTTTTGGACGTCCACGGGAATTTTTCCGACGGCCTGTACGGCGTCCACATGGAAGAAGACGCCTTTTTCCTTGGCGATCTTGCCAATCTCGGCGATGGGCTGCACGACGCCGATTTCATTGTTGGCGTACATGATGGAGATAAGGATGGTCTTGGGGGTGATGGCTTTGCGCAATTCATCCAGACTGATGCGGCCGTCTTTTTGAACCGGGAGATAGGTGACCTCGTAGCCGTACTTCTCCAGGCGCTTGCAGGTGTCGAGAGTGGCTTTGTGTTCGGTGACCTGCGTAATAATATGATTGCCCTTTTCGCGGTACATCTCCGCGGCACCTTTGATGGCCAGGTTGGTGGATTCAGTGGCGCCGCTGGTGAAAATAATTTCTTTGGGCGTGGCATTAATCAGCTTGGCGATCTGGCCGCGCGCGTTTTCAACGGCTTCTTCCGCTACCCAGCCGAATTCATGGTTGCGGCTGGCGGCGTTACCAAACTTTTCAGTGAAATAGGGCTGCATTGCTTCGACAACCCGCGGGTCCACAGGGGTGGTCGCGTGATTGTCCATATAAATCGGAAGCTTAATTGCCATTCTATTCTCCTAAACTCTTAACTCGACGACCTCCGACATGGGAGCTTCGTCGGTCATCTGTGAAATAGTTACTTTCCCAAGAACTTCCAAAATACTGTCGTTCACTCGCCGTAGCGGCTCGCGAATCGAACACCTGGTAGTGACGCCGCACGCGCCGCGCGATGTGATGCAGGACGTAATGAACAAAGGTCCGTCAATCGCGCGAATCACATCAAGTGCTGAAATCATGGAAGCGTCGCGTGCCAGCGTGTAACCCCCGCTTGAACCATGCCGCGCGTCGACTAGTCCAGCCTTGGCCAACTTTTGAAGCACCTTGGCCATCAGCGGCGTGGACATCTTATAAACCTCCGCGATATCAGATGCGCTGCAAGAGCCGTGACCGTTGTGAATCGCCAAATGTTTCAGCGCGATCAAACCGTAGTCCGCCTTTTTTGATAGCTTCATCATTTAGAGTCAAATACGACTAAATAAGTCGCACTTGAATTGTAAGGCCGACCCGCACAACTTGTCAAGCTCAGCCAGGACTGCAAACCCTGATTTCACAATGGCTTAATACACGACCATTCTAGTCGTGTTGGTCAAACTTCAATCAGGGAATGGGCGGAAAGCGGGGCTAAACGGGTGGAATTGCTAGGGGAACGGTTTTTCGGTGCCTGCAGAAAGGAGGGCGACTCGGATTCTCTTGGAGCCAATTACAGCCTATAATTTTCGAATACAATGCTTTAGAATTACGCGCCAAATGGCTTCTGAAAGTAACAAACCAGTGATTGCCATCTACCCGGGCTCGTTCGATCCAGTGACGAACGGGCACCTAGATCTGATTGCGCGCGGAGCCATGATTTTCGACAAGCTGATTGTCGCGGTTGCCCACAACATGGAAAAGGATCCGCTTTTCGCAGTGAAAGAACGTGTGGAGCTGTTGGAGACGGTGACCTTCGACTGGAAAAATGTTGAGGTAGATGTATTCGACGGCTTGCTGATGGATTATGCGCGCTCGAAGAATGCGCGAGTGGTGGTTCGAGGCATCCGGGCTGTTTCGGATTATGAATATGAATTGCAAATGGCGATGATGAATCGTCACATCGAGCCATCGGTTGAAACTGTGTTTATGTTGCCAGCGCAGCAGTACAGCTACCTGAGCTCGCGTTTGGTGAAAGAGCTGGCGCGACTGGGCGGGACGATTAAGGATTTGGTGCCACCGATTGTAGAAGAACGGTTGCGGGCGAAAGTGAGCTAAGGACAAACAATGGAACTTGCGACGGGGAGAAAAATGGAAGAAGCCATCCGACTTGCGGACCGCGTTAATCGAATCAGCGTCTCGCAAACGATGGTGGTGCTGCAGGAAGCGGAGAGGCTGAAGGCGCAGGGGGTGGATGTGGCGGACTTCGGTCCCGGGGAGCCGGATTTCCCGACACCGGAGCACATCAAGCGCGCTGCAATTAAAGCTCTGGACGACAATCGCACGAAATATACCCCGGTGGCTGGTATCGCGCCGCTCCGGCAGGCGATCTGCGATTGGCACGGTGCACAATTGGGCTCGTCTTATCAGCCGGCGGAGTGCGTGGTGGACTGTGGCGGCAAGCACGCGATTTTCAACACGGTCTGCTCGCTGATTAATTCGGGAGACGAAGTAATCATCGGCGCGCCTTACTGGGTTAGCTATCCCGACATCATTAAGTATGCGGGCGGGAAACCGGTGGTAGTTCCAACGCGGGCTGAGGATGAATTCGTTTTACGCGCTGCCGAACTGGAAAAGGCCATCACCGCGCGAACGCGTATGGTGATTGTGAATTCTCCGAGCAATCCCACCGGGGCGGTGATCCCGCCGGATGAATTCGCGAGGATTCTGGATGTTTGCAAGCGTAGGCAGGTCTGGCTGCTGTCCGACGAATGCTATTCGCATTTCACCTACGGCGAAGCGAAACCGTTTTCCATTGCGAGCCTAGCGGGCGCGAAAGAAAACACCATTATCGCGGGATCGTTTTCGAAAACTTTTGCAATGACGGGATGGCGCATGGGGTATGTGTTGGCGCCGAAGCCGTTGGTGGATGCTGTGGCGAAGTTGCAGAGCCAGTCCACTTCGAACCCGAATTCAATCGCGCAATACGCTGCGTTAGAGGCAATGCGCGGAGGCATGGATACGGTTGTGACCATGCTGGCGGAATACGCGCGACGTCGCGAAAGTATTCTGGCAGGGTTGCGCGCCATCCCGGGGATTACTTGCGCCACGCCGCACGGGGCGTTCTACGCGTTTCCTAACATTCGCGCGCACTTCAACAAACAAATGCCGGACGACGTGGCCGCCGCCAAGCAGCTTCTGGAGCACGAGCATCTAGCTGTGGTTCCGGGCGAACCCTTTGGCGCGCCGGGATACATTCGTATTTCGTATGCGACGTCTAGGGAGCGAATCCAAGAAGGCCTGCGACGGCTCGGGCGCTTCTTCGGCCGTGCGGCGTGAGACTTTGTCCGGCGCGGCTGGAGCCGATCTTCAGCCCGCGTCCCTGGGGCGCACGGAGCCTGGCGCCATTCTTCCCTGAAAAATCGGATTTGTCTGAGCCACTCGGCGAGGCTTGGCTGACTGGGAACGACTGCATCTTTGCCAACGGGCCGAATGAGGGCAAAAAACTCGAGGATGCGTGGCGAGAAATGCCGGTGGAATGGACTGGAAGTTCTGCGCGCGGGACCGCGTTCCCTCTTCTCATAAAATTTCTTTTTGTGGAAGACAAGCTTTCCGTACAGGTGCATCCGGACGACGATTATGCTGCGCGTCACGAGCAAGCGGCCGGTGGCCGCGGCAAAACGGAAATGTGGTATGTCGTGCGAGCGCGGGAAGGCTCGGAAGTGATGGTCGGGCTGAAACCAGGAGTGAATCGCGAGAAGTTTGAGCACGCAATGCAAGATGGAACAGTGGAAGAGTGTCTACGTCACGTGGAAGTTCGTGCCGGGGATGCGATTTTTGTTCCGGCTGGGACGGCGCATACGATAGGACCAGGATTTGTCCTGTGCGAGATTCAGGAACACTCTGACCTGACGTATCGCGTCTTCGATTACAACCGGCGCGATGCTAAGGGGCGGGCGCGCGAGCTACACATTGAAAAGGCGCTGGAGACAATTCGGTTCGGCGAACAAAAGGGCGGAAAGATTGAGCCTGTTCGGATCGAACGCCATTCGTTCGTAACAACCTACTTTGCTGCGTGCCGATATTTCGTTACCGAAAAATGGGAATTCAATAGAAGTCTGAGTCGGAGATTGAGGTCCGCGCGGTTCGAGCTACTGATCTTTCTGGAAGGCGCCGGCGAGGTCCACTGGGGTGGCGAGCAGCTTAACTACGGACCAGCGCAAGTTTGGCTACTTCCGGCGGCGCTGGGAACATATGAGCTGAGGCCAAGCTCGCGTTCAGAGGTATTGCGCACGTACGTGCCGGTGGATATGGATGAATTGGGGAGGGAGTTGGAGAATCAGGGCGTTGGTAAAAAAGATTGGTCGCGGCTGGTGCATCAGTGAACGGCGTCAACAGAAATTCCTCAACAAAAAAAACGATTCCGACATGCGCAGTGCTTCTTGCGGGAGGGCGTGGAACGCGTTTCTGGCCGCGTAGCCGAATGCGAACGCCGAAACAACTTTTGAACATCGTCGGGAATAAGACCATGTTGCGCGAAACTGTTGCGCGGCTTGCGCCTATCGTTTCGTTGGAAAATTTCTGGGTGGTGACGAACGCGGAACAATCGGCTGCGGTGCGGCGCGAACTTCGGGGCCTTCCGGCAAACCAAATACTGGCAGAACCTGTGGGTCGTAATACAGCGGCGGCGATGGGGTTGGCGGCGATTCATCTGCAGAGCAAATATGGCGACGCCGTGATGGCTGCGCTTCCGGCGGACAGCTATATTGCGGACGCGGCGCTGTATCGAAAACTGGTAGGTGCGGCCGTAGAGTTGGCGCGGACTCCTGGGAATATCGTGGTGCTTGGGCTGACCGCTACTCGCCCGGAAACCGGTTATGGATATATCGAGCGGAGCGGCGTGTTTGCGCGGCCACGGGGAGTGGCGGCTTATCAAGTCCGGCGGTTCAGCGAGAAGCCCTCCTTGCCTGTGGCGCGCAAGTACATCGCGTCTGGTAAACATCTTTGGAATGCGGGGATGTTTGTGTGGCGCGCCTCAACTTTTCTGATTGCCTTGGAGCGTTTTCTTCCGGCAACACATGCGGCGTTGATTGAACTGGCGAAAACTATCGGGACGCGTCGATATGCGTCGGCACTGCGGAGAATTTATCCGCAACTGGAAAATATTTCCGTGGACTACGCGGTGATGGAACCGGCGACGCAGTCTGGAGTCCCACCAGCCCGGGAGCGCAAGGCGGCAGACAACGCCATCGTTCACGTTTCTGTAATTCCGGCAAAGGTGGGTTGGAGCGATATTGGGTCGTGGGCCGCGGTGCACGAACTGCGGGCGTTGAAGCCCGGCGCAAATGTTTCGGCCGGCCCGATGTTTGCCTCAGACGCGAGCGGAAATTATTTCTGGAGTCCGAAGAAGTTCGTAGCTGCAATCGGTGTGCATGATTTGGTTTTGGTGGAGACCGATGACGCGATTCTTCTTTGCGCACGCGAGAGGTCACAGGATGTGGGAAAAATTGTGAAATGGCTGGAGCAGCAGAAACACAAGCACTTGTTGTGAGCTGCACCACGAACAGCGTCCTCCCATTTTGGCCGGTAATTTCCGGGCTGCCTCCCTAACACTTCCTTCCCCATGGAAAATGCATCGCTTATACTCTGAACCGTGACACAGATTAAATTTGGCACCGACGGATGGCGCGGCATTATTGCCGACGACTTCACTTACGAAAACGTTCGTACAGTGACGCGTGCGATTTCGCGTTACGTGATTCGCGCGGAAAAACCGGGAGCGGAAGTATTGGTGGGATTTGATACGCGCTTCGGATCCGAGAGATTCGCGCGAGTTGCGGCTGAAACTCTTTCGGCTGCCGGCATTCCAGTATGGCTTGCCACTGAGCCCTGTCCAACACCGGCGCTTTCGTTGCTGGTGCGCATGCGCGGGGCGGCCGGGGGCATTCAAATCACAGCGAGCCACAATCCCTTCCGCTGGAGTGGAATGAAATTCAAGGCTAGCTACGGCAGTTCCGCCTCTCCCGCAATTGTTTCGCAGATTGAAGCGGAACTGGTGATGGTAATGCGCGGTGATGTTCTTCCGCTTCCGCCGAGAAAAGATTTAATCAACTCGCTGGATGTGCGCACGCCCTATTTGGAAACTCTGGCCGGCCTGGTGGACTGGGACCGTTTGCGGGCGGCGAAATTTCGGTTTCTTATCGATCCGATGCATGGAGCCGGGCGCGGGCTGTTGCGTGATCTATTCCGGCGCAACGGAATTGAATGCGAAGAGATTCGCGGCGCGCTCGATCCACTTTTTGGTGGCGTGAATCCCGAACCGATCGAACCGCACGTGGAGGCGCTGCGACAGGCGTTGCGGGGCGGCAAATACGACGCAGGATTCGCGTTTGATGGTGACGCCGATCGTATCGGCGCCATGCATAGCGACGGGACTTTCATTACGCCGCACCAAATTTTTTCTATTTTGCTGTGGCATCTTGCCGGCACTCGGAAGGTAAGCGGAGATGTGGCGAAAACATTTTCCACCACGAAAATGATCGACAAGATCGCCACCCGGTTCGGGCGCAAAGTCTGGGAAACGCCGATTGGGTTCAAATACATTTGCGATCGCATGCTGGAGGGCGACATTCTCCTAGGGGGCGAGGAAAGCGGAGGAATCGGGACGAAGTTGTATCTCCCGGAGCGGGACGCCACGGTGAATGCGCTGTTGCTCGCTGAAGTAATGGCCTGGCACGGCAAGCGGCTTGGTGAATTAGTGGCGATGCTTCATCACGAATTTGGCGAGCATCATTACGGACGCGTGGATATTGAGGTTACCGATGGTCAGAAGAAAAAGGCGCTGAGCTACTTCGCCAATGGGAAATTGACGAAAGTTCTCGATTGGCCGGTTACTAACGGCGAAAATCTGGATGGCCTAAAAATATATCTCGGTGATATTGGCTGGGTCATGTTGCGGGCTTCCGGCACCGAAAACATGCTGCGGATCTATTCAGAGACAACACGAGCGGATACTACGCGCCGCGTTCTCGACCGAGTTACGGAGCTCGTCAGAAATCCCAATTGAAATATGTTTGAAGGTACAAGCTTGTAAAAGGAGAGGGGACCATGGAAGTTGTAAATCTGAACGATAAACTGGCGAAAGTGAAGGAGTACTGGAGCCCGAAAATCGTCGGCGAGTTGAACGACACTTACGTGAAGATCGTAAAATTCACGGGAGAATTTGTTTGGCATCATCACGACAATGAAGACGAACTTTTTCTGGTGGTGAAGGGACGGCTGCGTATGAAATTTCGCGATCGCGAAGAGATAGTAAAACCCGGCGAGTTCATCATTGTGCCGAAGGGCGTGGAGCATATGCCCGTGGCGGACGAGGAAGTTGAAGTGGTCTTGATCGAGCCCAAAACCACGCTTAATACGGGCAATGTTCGAAACGAACGCACGCTTGTGGAGTTGGAACGCTTTTAAACTGTAATTGCGGTGCGTTCGATATGGACGCGAGGGTGAACCATGAAGCGGCGACTTTATACGGTTGATGTTTTTACCACCAAGCGCTTTGCCGGGAACCCGCTTGCGGTGGTTACCGACGGCGATGGGCTTTCCACCTCGAAGATGCAGGCTATCGCCCGCGAGATGAATCTTTCAGAAACGGTGTTTATTCAGAAGCCGACGAACAATCGCGCGCTTGCTCGCCTACGAATTTTTACTACCACCAAAGAGCTACCATTGGCCGGGCACCCCGTGATTGGGACCTGGTTCCTGCTCGCGGAGCTCGGCGTGGTGCCGGCGTCGGAAGGAAGCGTTCACATACTGCAACAGACCGGCGCGGGAATTCTGCCTGTCGAATTCACATTCCATGACGGACGGCCGGTTTTGGTGACCATGACCCAAAAGCCTGCGGTTTTTAAACGCGCTAGCTTTACACGCGCGGCGCTTGCCGGAACACTGGGATTGAAGCCGAGCGATCTGGCTGCATCCTTGCCGATCGAATTTGTGTCCACGGGAATTCCGAACCTGATGGTCCCGTTGAGCCGGCGAAGCGTGCTGCCTAAAATTCATATGAACATGCGCGCGCTCGCGCAACTGATTTCGCCGGGCGGAACCATGGCTTATTGTTTTGCTCTAGGCGGACGCGGGAAAGTATTTGCCCGGGGAATGCTTCCCTGGGGAATGCTCGAAGATCCGGCAACCGGTTCGGCCGGGGGATCGTTGGGGGCTTATCTGGTTCAGCATGGACAATTGCGGCCGTCGGAAGAGCTGACAATCATGCAAGGAGTGGAGATGGGGCGTCCCAGCGAGATACGTGTGGTCCTAGCGTCAGAGCGCGGGAAGCTGACTCCCAAGGTGAGCGGATCTGCAGTGCGCGTTTTTGAGGGCGAGATCGAAGCCTGATTCTCCAGACGGTCTGCGTGTAGAACGGTGCAAGATGTTGGCTGACGAAGTAGCCGGCGAAGCTTCCAGGACTCTCCGCTCAAACTTCGAGAGATTTGTAGGCCGCGTCTAAAACTCCATTCAAGAATGAAGCAGAGTCGGCTGAGGAAAATTTCTTAGCGAGCTCGAGAGCTTCGTCGATCACGACTTTGGGTGGCGCGGTGCCGAAACGCAGCTCGTAAATTGCCAAACGCAGAATACTGCGATCCACTGCCGCCAAACGCTCGAGCTTCCAGTTCTCAGAAAGTTTTTCAACTAGCTTGTCGCTGGGCTCCGCCTGAGCGATGGCTCCTTCAAAAAGTTGATTCGCAAACTTCCTAGTGGAATCCGCGGCGCGCGCCGACTTCCAGAAATGTTGCTCTACACGCGAGGCCTTCTGACGGGTCACGTCCCACTCAAAGAGCATCTGAAGCGCGAACTCACGGGATTTGCGGCGAAGTGTCATTTATGGGAGGGCCGGCGGGGACGATTCGAGCGGGGCACAGAGTTTCTTGAGAGCTTGCGCGACAACTGTGCCATCTCGATGGCAGCGAGCCCGGATTCGTAACCTTTATTTCCACTTTTCAGGCCGGCGCGATTGATAGCTTGTTCGAGAGTGTCGCAGGTGAGCACGCAAAGAATCATGGCAACGCCGGAATCGAGTTGCGCTAGCTGAATGCCGCGGGCAGTTTCAGACACCACGACGTCATAATGTGAAGTCTCGCCCCGCAGAATGCAGCCTACGCAGATAATCGAATCGAAACGGTTTGATGCGGCCAACTTTTTTGCTGCGATTGGAATTTCGAAAGAGCCAGGGACGCGGACGATCTCGATTTGTTTTTCGGCGGCGCCGGCGCTTTGCAACGCATCCAGGGCACCGGCGAGCAAACGATCAGTAATAAAGTTGTTGAACTGGCTGACAACGATTCCAAAGTGAAGGCCTGTACAGTTCAACTCGCCGCGTATAGTGGGTGGCTTGAATTCTCCGGCCATTTAGCGCCCCTGAAACTTCGCCGCCCGTTTTTCGATGAAGGCGCGGGTGCCTTCGCGCATATCTTCGGTGGCACAACACAAACCAAAAAGAGTCGCTTCCAGAAAAAGACCTTCTTCCTGCGGCATTTCCATACCGTGTTCGATCGCTTCCATCGCATATTTCACTGCGAGAGGCGCGTTCGCGATAATTTTCTTGGCTATTGTTTCCGCCGCGGAAAGCAGTTCCGCGGAATCGAAGACACGATTTACCAGCCCTATGCGCAGAGCTTCGTCAGCGCTGATCATTTCACCGGTGAGAATCAATTCATGCGCCACGCCCTTTCCACAAAGACGCGGTAGGCGCTGCGAGCCTCCATAACCGGGAAGAATACCGAGCTTAACTTCAGGCTGTCCAAGCTTTGCGTTGCGGCTGGCGATACGCATCGTGCAAGCGAGTGCGAGTTCGCATCCCCCGCCAAGCGCAAAGCCATTGATCGCAGCAATTGAAGGCTTACCCATGGTCTCCAGGCGATGAATAATTTTCTGGCCGAACAAGGAAAAATCTTTTCCATCGATTGGCGTGCGCTGGGCGAGTTCGTTGATGTCCGCTCCGGCGATGAAGGCTTTTTCGCCAGCGCCAGTGAGAATCAGGACGCGGACGGAATCGTCCTGGCGCGTTGCGTTCAAGCAATGGCCCAACTCTTCAATGGTCTTGCGATTCAGCGCGTTCAACACACTCGGTCGATTGAATGTGATTCGCGCGATTTGATCCTTCACTTCATACAGCAAATTTTCGTAAGCCATAGTTTCCCCGTCGAAAATGATGGATTGCGGCCCCGCCATAGTAACCGAATTGTGCGGATTGTGCAGGACTGCGCGGTCCCGTTTCAGGAGAGGGATTCGACAATGACGGCGATTCCCTGGCCTCCACCTATGCACGCGCTGGCTACGCCGTAACGCGCCCCGCGTCGGCGTAGTTCGAGAAGCAGAGTCAACACAAGCCGCGTTCCGCTGGCGGCCAATGGATGGCCGAGCGCAATCGCGCCGCCATTGACGTTCGTTTTATCACGCTTGAGGCCGAGAACTTTTTCCACGGCGAGATATTGCGCGGCGAAGGCCTCATTCACTTCGATTAAATCCATTTGGTCGAGCTTAAGCCCGGCGAGTGCAAGGGCTTTTTGAATGGCTGGAACGGGGCCGATACCCATAATCTGCGGAGGAACTCCGGCGGTTGCCCACCCAACAATACGGCCGAGCGGTTTCCATCCTCGCTCTTTCGCAATTTTAGAATGCGTGATGACAACCGCCGCCGCGCCGTCAACAATTCCGCTGGCGTTTCCTGCTGTTACGATGCCTTCTTTGCGAAAGGCGGGCGGAAGCGCTTGCAGAATTTCCATGGTGGTTTCAGGGCGGCGGTGGTCATCTTCAGAGACAACTACCGTTTTCTTCCCTTTTTTCACCTCTACAGGAACGATTTCGTCTTTCATGCGGCCATCGCGTACCGCTGCTTCGGCCGCCTGCTGGCTGCGCAAGGCGTACTCGTCGCAAGCGATACGCGTGATCCCATGTTCGGCGGCGAGATTTTCCGCGGTCTCGGACATGCTAAAGCCACAGTAGGTGTCGTACAGGCCAGACATCAGCGAATCTTCGAGCTTGCCTTCGCCCAAGCGGAACCCGGCGCGCGCACCGCGGATCACGTGCGGGCACTGCGACATATTTTCCATGCCGCCGGCCAGAACCAGTTTCGCCTCACCAAGCAAAATCCTTTGCGCGGCCTGGGTGACGGATTCCATTCCCGAGCCGCACAATCGATTGACCGTGACGGCGGGCGTCTCGATCGGCAGACCGGCTTTTAATCCAACGTGGCGCGCGCCGTACAGAGCGTCTGCGCTGGTCTGCATCACGTTGCCGAAAATAACATGATCAAATTCGGATGGATCAGTGCCTGCGCGACGGACGGCTTCCTTGCCGACGGCTGCGCCTAGTTCAATTGCGCTGGTGTTGTCGAACGAACCCATATAGCGGGCCATGGGAGTGCGCGCTCCCTGCAGAATTACGGCGTCGGTTATGAACATGTGTCCTCGATTTTGTGATTTTATATTGTAACAATTTGCAGGCGTATCGCTTTAGGGAGTCGCAAGGGATACCAGAGTGTTGCCGCCGAGCTGCCGGGCCTCGTCCAAACCGGCTTCGGCGCGATTGATCCATTCTGTAACGCGATCCTCGGACTCGTCTCCGGACCGCGATGAAGATTCTGCGACGATAGCGCTGATAGTCAAATCCGCAGCGCCCCAAGATGGCCGCGCGGTGGAAGCGACCTGACGAAGTTTTTCGGCGAGAGTCTGCGCGCTTTCAAGCGAAGTATCCGGCAAAATGAATACGAGCGACCAAGTAGAATATTTCACCGCAATATCGGTCTGACGAACCGCAGAAGACAGAGTGCGCGCCAATTGCTCGATGTAATTCTCCACCGCGGCGTCACCATGTTGGCGCACCAACTCCCCGCCCCGGTCTATGTGAATAATGACCAACGAAAGAGGACTTTTCTGCGCGCGAGCGCGATTCGATTCAGCCAGCAAGCAATCGATGTAAGCGCCGCGGTTCAGCAATCCGGTTTTTTCGTCAGCGACGGCCAGAGAACGCACCAATGACCTCAGGCGCGTATGATTTACAGAAAGAACTAGTTGATCGCCGACGGCTTGCAGAAAAAAACTTTCATTCGGCTTCCATTTTCGAACAAATGCTTCGCCCACCAATAAAGCTCCCGAAGGCGCTTGCGTCTCTTTATCCGTAAGCAACACACCGAGCGCAGACTCGAGTCCAAGCTGCCGCAGCGCAGGTGTTGTAGAAGCCTGGAGCTCAACTCCGCCGAGGGAATCCGGCGATACTCGCGACAACAATCCAACGATCGTGGAGATGCCGGAGGCGCCAAGGTGCGCAAGACCTGCAGCAGAATATTCGGCGGTGGTTTGTGGACCTTCCCCAGGGGTACCGACCGCCACCAGACAACGCGAGGCACGCACATGTTTGCCAATTTCGGCAGAGGTAGTGGATAAAACTTCCTGCGGCGTGGGTTGGCGATACATCAGTCGATTGATTTCCGCAATGGCGGCAAGGTCGCGATGGGTTTCCGCGGCGGTAGGTGCAGCTACGAAAGGAGCGCCCAACAATTCCACGGCTGGCGCGGCGACTGGGGCAGATTTAGGAGCAGCCTTTACCGGCGCGCCTTTGGGCCACCAATTGGCGCGCTCGTACAATGTACGCAAACGTTCGTTTTTTTCTTCTTCGCCCGGAAAAAGTTCGGCGATGCGTTCGAGGCGTTCTACCGCTTTCATTTGCAGGGAGTATTGCAGAAAGATTTCCACTTGCACTACCAGGTCCTCGAGTGCCTGTTGCGCACGCTCTTCCTCAGGCAGCGGTCCGACACCTTCCGATGTATCTCTTCCAGCGCCCGTGAAACCATCCGATCGAGTGGAAATGGTGGCGGCTTTCGCCGCGCGCGCAAGAATATTCTGTAAGAATGCGGGATCGGCTCTGCCTTCGAGCTTTGCGATGCGTTCCTGGTTGCGATAATCGTACGGATCGATGTCCACCAAGCGGTCGAGCGCCTCGCAAGCTTCTTTTACCTGGCCGGCTGCCAAGTATAAATCGAACAGACGCATCAGCGCGTCAAAATACTTAGCCTCGCGATTCAGTTCTTCGTAGAGGCGCGCGACAACCTCGGCCAGAGCAATAGAAGCTGGATGAAGCGCAGCGAGCCGGTCCATTTGTTCGGACAGATCAGCTTCCTTGCGGCTGGCACGCATCCACTCTTTGGTCTGCATCAGGAGGATAGCCGCTTTAGCATCCTGCCCAGCACCGATGTAAGCTCCGGCCACCTCGAAGAGTTTTCCGAAGCTATCGGGCTTCTGTTTGTAATAAGACTCGAAAGTTTCTCTGGCGCGATCCAGTTTTCCGGTGCGCAAAAGCGCTTCGCCGTAAAGAGCCAGGAAGGTGGCGTCGGCGGCGGTGGACGAAAGAGGGCCAAGAAGAACTACGGCGCCTTCTGCGTCTCCTTTGCGCAACTTAGCTTCGGCAAAAAGTAGCGCGGCGGTCCGGTCTTCCGGTGAAAGGTGGTGAGCGCGGCCAAAATATTCAAGAGCTGCGTCCCATGCACCCGCCGCTTGTATGAGTTGGCCAGCGCGAAGATAACTTCGGGAGGCCATGTCGGAATGTTTCAAGCGTTCGGCTTGTTCACCCAGCACGGCGTGGCGCGCCGGATTATCCGGATCGAGCATGGCCATACTTTCATAACAAGCTAGTGCTTCGATGCCTTGTCCTTGCTGTTGGAATAGTTCGGCGGCGATTCCAAATTGTTCAATCGCTTCCGAGGGACGGTTCTGCTTTTGGAGCAGCGTGCCGTAACGCATTAGACGGTCGGCAGGCTGCGGATGCGGGCGAAGAAAACGTACAAAGACTGCAGAAGCTTTGGCGCCGTCGCCAGCTTCGATCAGCCGGTCAAATTGGATGCCATAGTATTGCGCGGCTACGGACGGTTCGTTTAGCCTGGTGTAAATGTCGGCGAGAGCCTGCAGCGATTCCTGGTGTGCGGGAGCCTCTTCCAGCACCGCCTGATACTCGACGACAGCCTCGCGGAGCTTATTTTTTTCGAGGTTGCGTCGAGCGCGGTCGAGATGTTTGTTTAGGTCCTGAGCCATGGGAAGTGGCGCACGCTTGAAAATTCACGGGCTCGCTGGGGAAGTCCGCTTGCTTGCGTCTGCCGCGAAACTCGCTGCGCGCGATAAAA
Organism: uncultured Acidobacteriota bacterium; assembly: GCA_963714785.1. Lineage (GTDB taxonomy): Bacteria > Acidobacteriota > Terriglobia > Acidiferrales > UBA7541 > Palsa-295. Next base: position 673,846 of record CAVQQE010000003.1, on the reverse strand, counting down.
CCGGCGCGAACTTAAACTACAACTATATAACGGACGGATATCCTGTCCAAAAATCAATGCGCAGAAGTTGCGAAGAATAACAAATAAATACCGATTAATTTGAAAGAAACGGGAGGTTCTAGGTGGAACAAGGGGCCGATCCGCGCGTCTGCGTGGGCAAATGGGTAACAGTTTCTCGCATGGATTTAAGAGATAAGCCGCTTCGCAGAAGTGCAGCAAACCCAAGGAAAACAAAAGGAATCGTCAGCGCCAAAAACGCAAAAAATGAAAAGCCGGTGGCCGTGTTTTTATCCACTTGAAAAACACTTAGGCCCAACACACAAAAAAACTGGTAAGAGCCGACGTTGGCGGGAGCGTTAGGAAGCGAAACTCCCAGATTGATGATCAGTAGAACGACTATGGCGGCTAGAAACGGCAGGTTTAAGTGATAGGACTTCATCATGGCCCATAACCCCATCACTTGGCAGAAGGGCATAAACAGAGACGCCAGTACGGCCAGGTAGAAACTGGGCGCCGTTCCCATGGCATGTAGACCGAGAAGGGCCCGCATCATTTTTCCGGGTAACTTGCGCGGACCGGTCCCGAGAGAAGGATCCTTGCCCAACTTTACTTCCAGATAAAAAATCATCACGACGATAATCGCAAGCAGAGCGAGAGTTATGACGCCCAGGGTATCGGCCACGCGCTGAAATTTTCGCGGCAAATCGACCATCAGGGAAACAACGGCTAACGAGGCGGTGGCGATTACAAGATCGACGAGACGCTCAACCCCCACAGAACCGGCCACGCGACCGATGGTAATGTCTTCGGAATCGGAGATGAGATAACAACGAAGCAGTTCGCCTGGGCGGAGCGGAAAAACCAGGTTGGCAAAAAGTCCGGCATAGACGGCGCGAACAGCGTGCGACAGCCGGATTTTTCTGAACGGTGTGAGCAAGAATTTCCAGCGGAGCGCCTGGACACAGTAGCTGATCACATCGAAAGCCATACCGATCAGTACCCACTTCCAACTTACGTTGGAAAAATCCTTCATGGCCTGGACGATATGGAAATCGTGCAGCACCCATATGAGACACGCGATTGAAAGGGTGTAGCCGAAAATCAGGGGGATTTTGGACCTCTCGGGCTCGGCGGTCTGGAACAGGGTGATCAATTCGAAGGGCTCGATAGCTTTGGCGTGGTTTGCTCGATCATCATTGTAGGTCGTGAATCGCCCTCTATAGATTCAACAAGACGCTTTGGGCTTCCGAACGGCGAAAGGAACCCGAAACCCGGTACAGCCTACGATAACAGGGTCTGCGAGGCAATCCGTGAGTTGGCTGGGTTTGCCAGGATTCACCCTCGGACCTGTCCGGGAGACATGGTTCAAAGAGTAGAGATAATCGAAACGGTGTGACAGTTACGAAGAAGTGCAGGGACTATACCTAGTTCGCTGTGGCGGCCAGCGGTCAAGTGATTGGCAATACTAGAATTGGGGGTAGAGGGTTAGCGCGTGTTTCCTCGTAGGCAAGTGTCTATCGCTGTTTGCCACTCATCGCCCATATCTCGATCGGCATTTCCCGACTTGGTGACGTGTTCGTTGAAACTGGGATTTAAAGCCGTACGCTGGTAGACAACCTTCACGCCCGTGGCGGAGGGTCCTTGGTCTTGCAGATGAATGTCGATCAGGACTGCTTGTGCATCAGGGATGACGTAAACATATTGGAGGTGACCTTTTTCCAGATCGAAGGCGCTATTCACCCAGACAGTTCGAAGATGGCCATGGGCGACGGTGAAGACTTCGCCGAAAGTGTCATGCTCGGGCGAAGGATATAAGAACTTCGGGTTCCATTGGCCCTCTCCCCAGGCACGCTCGGCAGAGGCGCCGAAAAGCGGAGCGACCGTTTTGTATGGCCCATGGGCGGTGAATTCGAATTCGTTTTCGACGTGAACGACCACACCCGCGTCTTCCGGTCGCGAACGCAAATGTAAAAAAGCCAAGATCGCGATGGTGACCAGCAACAGAACAGAAATGAGGATTAAAGTGCCTTTCACTTGCGCCGCTCCTTTAATTGATGGCTGTCGGATGCCTTCAGTGTTAGCCCGTAGATTTTCTTAAACTGGTCGATCTCTTTCCGCGTTTGTGCGGAAAAAGGAGCTAAACCTTCGAAAGCATGAAGCACGACTCCTTCCAACAAGTCGCCCAAAGACATGTCTTTTAATTCCGCAACGGCTTTCAGGACCTTTAGTAAGCGCTTTTCCAGGCGCACGCCGGTTTGCACACGCTCTACTTGAATCTGAGCATTGGTGTTCGTTTTGTTCATGGTACATATGTACTGTGGTACGCACGACAAAAGCAAGTAGATTTTTGCAAAAGGGTTCATGAAGACGCCGGCTAATAAGGGCTGACTGATTTCTATCGATTCGATCCCGGCAAACGACTGGCCGGCTCAGTTCCTCTTCCTGTGTTGGCGGTGTTGTAGCAACATCAAAATGTCACCCTAATGGCAACACGAAAATGTCACCTCGGTCTGTTTCCCGCGAGACCAGAGCGGTGCCAGGTTCGCGATCGCACGCCGTTCAGCTTGTTTCTGGGGCGCCTCTCCTTTTCTCGTTTTTTTGTTTTCCCTCTTCTCTTGCCCTTTTGCCTGAAAATTTGCGATTTAGAAGCCCGTAGGACGATTTCTCTGGCTGCCCTCGAGTTGTACATTCCTGTTTTTCAAAGCGCTCCGTGTTTCAGGCGTGTATCGCCGTAGTAGAGCGAGACACGGCCATTGAGGGCTTCGCAGATCTGAACTTTCGCGCCAGCGAAGCTGAAGCGGCGCGCTTGGGGCGGGATCTGCAGCCGCTGGCCGTCCCATTGCACCACGTTGTCGTTGCTGACGATGCGTTCCTGTATAAAGCAGCAGATACGTTCGAGATTTTCCGGAGCTGGGCGCCAGGCTTTGACGGTCTCCCGCGGGGCGCGAGCAAAGCGGCGGTTGTAGTTGGAAACGAAACGGCGCAGCACGTGATTGGCCGAGTCGAGATCGCAGGCAGCGGCCAAGCGGAGTTCGCTGCCGAGGCGATCCTGCAGGACGCCCCACAGGCGTTCGATACGCCCCTTGGCTTGTGGACTCTGGGCCGCAATGAAGGTGATGCCGAGTTGATCGAGTGCGCGTCCGAATTGTGGGGGCTGGCGTTTTCCGGCCAATTCTTCTTCCCTCGTCCAGTGGTCATCGTTGCGGACAAAGATGCCGCTGCGATCACCGTAGAAGGCCACGGGAATGCCGAATCGGCGGAGTAGGGTTTTGAGCAGGAGGAAATAGCCCTCGGCCGTTTCAGAAGGGAAGAATTGGGCGGCGAGGATTTTGCCGCTGGCATCATCCTGCATGCCGAGAGCGCTGAGATGAGGACCGCGACCTTCGAGCCAGTCATGCGGGGAGCCGTCCAGTTGCACCAGTTCTCCTTCGCGAGCGGAGCGCAAACGGCGCTGGCGATGAGCGGGCGGGCGGCGTTTGCGGGGCGAGGGGATGCCGTTGCTGCGGAGCAAACGGCGGAGGGTCTCGCGGCTGAGAGAGAATTCTTCTTGCTCGATCAGTTTCTCGTGTAGGTGATGATCGTTGAAGCCAGCATACCGAGTGCGCGCGAGCTGCAAAATACGGGTGCGCGTACGTTCGGGCAAGCGGCGCGGGCTAGGCCGGCCGCGGCTGGCGTGTGCCAGAGCCGCTGCGCTGCCTTGCCGATAGCACGCTTTGAGACGTTTGACCTGGCGAGGCGATAGATCGAGTAGCTCCGCGGCTCTGGCACACGCCAGGTTCCCTTGAACGCATTGTGAGATAACGGTCACACGCTTCAGTTCTTTCTGAGTCAACGTGAATGTCTCCTGTCGCATGGGGTGACATTTTCACGTTGCTGTTAGGGGGTGACAGAATTATGTAGCTAAGACACTTCCTGTGTTGGCGGTGGCTGGAGTCGTGAATCTATGGCACACTCGATGGTTTGAAGGACGCAACGGGCGGCTGCAGACAATCCCGCTTTAAGCGGTTACGCACAGCGCAAAAATAGACATGGATCCCCAGTTCATCCGGAATTTCTGCATCATCGCGCACATCGACCACGGTAAATCCACGCTGGCCGATCGTTTGCTCGAGCTTACCGGCGCGCTTACGCAGCGCGAAATGACAGCGCAGGTCCTCGATTCCATGGATCTGGAGCGCGAGCGCGGGATTACCATCAAAGCGAAGAGCATCCGGCTGCATTACAAAGCCAGAGATGGCCACGAGTACCGGTTGAATCTGATCGATACCCCGGGGCACGTGGATTTTTCCTACGAAGTCTCCCGCGCGCTTTCGGCCTGCGAAGGGGCTCTTCTTGTCGTGGACGCGAGTCAAGGTGTGGAAGCGCAGACAGTGGCGAATGCATTTCTGGCCTCGCGGCACAATCTCACGATTATTCCGGTGATCAATAAAATCGATTTGCCCGCCGCGCGACCGGACCACGTGAAAGAGCAAATCGAAAATGTGCTGGCGATTCCCGCGGATGATGCACTGGCCATCAGCGCCAAGAGCGGGCTCGGGGTGGAGGATGTGCTGGAAGCAATCGTTCGGCTGGTGCCTCCGCCAAAAGGGTCGGCGGACGCTCCCTTGCGGGCGCTTATCTTCGATTCGTGGTTCGATTCCTACCGAGGAGCGGTCGTTTTAGTGCGCGTGATGGAAGGCCGTCTCACGCGCCATATGAAAATTCGCCTGGCTGCAAGCGATGACGAGTACGAAGTGGAAGATCTTGGAGTGCTCACGCCAAAACCAATCGTGTTGGACGAGCTTTCCGCCGGCGACGTGGGATTTATCATCGCCAATATCAAGCGCGTCGCCGACGCCCGTGTGGGCGATACGGTCACCGAAGCAAACCGGCCTGCGCCGCCTCTTCCGGGATTTGAAGCGATTAAGCCGATGGTCTTTGCCGGACTTTTTCCAGTGAACGCCAGTGATTACGAAATGCTGCGCGATGCACTCGGGAAACTACAGCTTAACGACGCTGCGTTTTTCTACGAGCCGGAAAATTCGGTCGCGCTTGGTTTCGGATTTCGATGCGGATTTCTGGGCCTGCTGCACATGGAAATCGTGCAGGAACGTCTGGAACGCGAATTCGGCATTGACCTGATCACTACAGCGCCCAGTGTGCAATATCGCATTACGACAAAGGCCAACGAAACGATGGAGGTGGACAATCCGACGAAGTTTCCGCCGCCGGGTTCGATCGAAAAAATCGAAGAACCAATTTTGATGGCCATGGTCATCACCTCGGAAGAATCTGTGGGCGGGGTTCTTTCACTGTGCGAAGAGAAGCGCGGCGTGCAGAAGAAATTCGAATATCTCTCGCCGACGCGAATCATGCTGACCTATGAGATGCCGCTAAACGAAATCGTACTGGATTTTTACGACCGCTTGAAGAGCGTATCGCGCGGCTACGCTTCGCTGGATTATCACTTATCCGGATATCGCGAGTCCGACCTGGTGAAGCTCGACGTGCTGGTGGGTGGCGAGCCGGTGGATGCTTTGACGATCATTTGCCATCGAGATCAATCTTACGAACGCGGGCGCGAACTAGTGGCGCGTCTGCGCAAATTAATACCGCGGCAAATGTTTGAAATTGCGGTACAAGCCGCCATCGGAAGCCACGTGATCGCGCGGGAAACTATCAGCGCAATCCGAAAGAACGTGATCGCCAAGTGCTATGGCGGTGACATCTCGCGCAAACGAAAACTGCTAGAGAAACAGAAGGAAGGCAAGAAGCGCATGAAGCGCGTAGGCCGCGTTGACATTCCACAGGAAGCTTTCCTCGCCGTGCTGAAGGTCTCTAGCTCCTCATCGGACGATGAGTAGTATCGATCGCAGGAAATGAAAGACTAGTTTTGAGTATATGCAACGCTTTGGTGTGCGGCGGAGGCCCGAGCTAGGGCTCGGTTACTTTTTTGCTGCGAACGGTGGCGCCGAGTTCGCCGCGGGCCAAGCGCACTGAAATGTCTTCTCCCAGCGCGACTTGCTCGACTGAACGCAAAACCTTTCCTTCCGCGTCATAGGCGATGGCATAGCCACGTTCGAGGAGTAGAACGGGACTGCGTTCTTCCAATTGTAGCGCGGCGGCTTCCAGGCGCCGACGCTTGGCGACCAATGCGCGGGCTGCGCGTGTTTGCAATTCGGCATAACCCTTATCCAGAGTGCGACGCAAACGTCCTACGCGAGCGCGCAGATCCAACGCGGCAAACTGCAAACGCGCGGCCGTAAACTGTCGGCGTTTGCGCGTGACGACTTGATTGAGCGCCGATTGCAAGGCGTTGCGGTCCCTTTCAATGTGGCGACGGAGGAGGTGTCCTCGACTTCGCAGATCGAAGGAAGCGACAAGCGTGCTCGCTTGCGCCAGACGTTGGCGCGACAACACGAACTTTGCCTGCAGGCCAATGGCAAGGATAGACGTGCATTCGTCAACCTGCTGCCGACGCCGACGTAGTAATAGTTCGAGCTGCCGGAAGGCGCGGTGCGTTTGCAAATCGCGGGAACGATGCCGCAATTCTGAAAGGTAGTATCGCATTTGGTGGACCAAACGACGGGAGCGCTCGGACAGATGGTTTTCGAACTCCTGGCGCGAGCGGACGACAATTTCTGCGGCAGCCGAAGGTGTGGGAGCGCGTAGATCTGCGACAAAATCCGCAATCGTGAAATCGCTCTCGTGACCGATGCCGGTGATCACCGCAATTTCGGAGGCGACAATCGCGCGAACGAGCACTTCCTCGTTAAACGCCCACAAATCTTCGAGTGAGCCGCCCCCGCGCGCAACAATGATCACTTCCACAGATTTCACGCGATTGAAATAGCGCAAGGCCGCCACAACTTCGCGTGCCGCGAAATCACCCTGGACTTGCACGGGGTACAACATCACGTGCGCATTAGAAAATCGCCGCTTCAGGATACGCAGAATATCGAGAATGGCGGCTCCGGTGGGGGAGGTCACTACGCCGATCGAACGCGGGAGCAGGGGCAGGGACTTTTTTCTACTTTCGTCAAACAGGCCCTCGTCAGCGAGGCGCTTTTTCAATTGTTCAAAAGCGACTTGCAAAGCCCCGGCGCCGACCGGCTCGATGTGGCTGACGTAAATCTGGTACTCACCGCGCGGCTCATAGACGCTAAGCGCACCTCGCACGGTGACGCTAAGTCCGTCTTGCGGGCGAAACTTCAGACCGCGCGCTTGATCGCGAAAGCACACGCACCGAATTTGCGATTGCGCGTCTTTCAGCGTGAAATACAAATGTCCGGATTGCGCCGGCCGGTAATTGGAGACTTCGCCTTCCAGCCAAATATCCGGAAGGGTTCCTTCGAGCAGCTCGCATATGCGGGCATTCAACTCGCTGACTTTCCAAACGCGCCGTTCGGGCATTAGGTTGAAAAGATTCGCTTGGCTCATGAAATTAGCGCCGGAACAAATTTACGATCCACATTAATAAGCTGAGCGCCAGACTCACGATAATGCACGTCACGATCGGAAAATAAAAGCTGCCGTTGCGGCCTTGCACAACGATGTCACCGGGCAGACGTCCCAACCGGAATGGAAGTCTTGCGCCAAATAATAGTAATGCGCCCACTCCGACGAGGGCGACGCCAATGACGAGCAAGGCCTTCCCGATTTCGCGAAGAGGATCCATCGCAGTGTATTCTACTCCAGCACTTAAATGGATGGTCTGCAGCGAGAAATCTGTCGTCCGGAGGTTCGGCGAAATATTCTGAAGACTCTTAAACCAACTCCGAGCCTGAGAAGAAATAACTGATTTCGAAGGCGGCTGTGTCCGTCGCGTCCGAACCGTGCGTGCAATTATATTGAATGCTGGCTCCCAGTTCCTTTCGAATTGTGCCGGGAGCGGCTTTCGCTGGATCGGTGGCACCCATGGCATCGCGCCATTTCGCGATTGCGTTTTCCGCTTCGAGAACCATAACCACCACCTTGCTCGTACTCATGAAGGTTGTTAATTCATCGAAAAACGGGCGCTCGCGGTGAACAGCGTAAAATCCTTCGGCCTCTTTTCTGGTCAGGCGCCGCGTCTTGATGGCGATGATATGAAATTTGGCGGCGTGGATACGGCTCAATATTTCACCAGTGAGACCGCGGCCCACTGCGTCGGGTTTAATGATTGCAAGCGTTCGCTCGATCGCCATTCAGAATCTCCAATCAATTTTGTCTTTCATCGGGCCCTACTTCTTACTTTTTCTCTTTTTCTCCTTGCTGGCTGATTTCTTCTTTTTTGAACTTTTATTTTGCTTGCCCAAAGCAGCGGCGAGCGTATGACCAATTTCAGCGGGACTTTGCACGGTGTGAATGCCCGCGGCGCGCATCGCTTTATATTTCGCCGCGGCAGTTCCCTCTCCTCCGCTGATGATTGCGCCGGCGTGGCCCATGCGACGTCCGGCAGGCGCAGTTTGGCCGGCGATAAACCCGACGACGGGCTTTCGCACGTGCTTCTTAATGTATTCCGCGGCAACTTCTTCCGCGTTTCCGCCGATTTCGCCGATCAGAACGATCGCCTGTGTGTCGGGATCTTCGTTGAACATGCGCACGGCATCGAGAAAACTGGTGCCGATGATGGGGTCTCCGCCGATTCCGATGCAGGTGGATTGTCCGATGCCCAGGCGCGTGAGTTGGTCGACCGCTTCGTAGGTGAGCGTGCCGCTGCGGCTAACGAGGCCGACGTTACCTTGTTTATGTATCGACCCAGGCATGATCCCGATTTTGCATTTTCCGGGAGAAATAATTCCGGGACAATTCGGGCCGATCAGTCGCGTTTTTGAATTCTTCAATGCGGCGGCGACGCGCACCATGTCGAGAGTTGGAATACCTTCGGTGATGCATATGACAAGCGCCAGTCCGGCATCAGCAGCTTCGAGGATCGCATCGGCGGCAAAAGCCGGCGGCACGAAGATCACCGAAGCATTTGCGCCGGTCGCGTTCACGGCTTCTGAGGCCGTGTTAAAAACTGGAACATCCAGATGCTTGGTACCACCTTTGCCGGGCGTGACGCCGCCGACAACTTTCGTTCCGTAATCAAGCATCTGCTGCGCGTGAAAGCTGCCTTCACGGCCGGTGAGGCCTTGCACCAACACCCGCGTATTCTTGCCGACAAGCACGCTCATCGTGCACCTCCGGCAAGCTTCACAACTTTTTCGGCGCCATCTTTCATTCCGTTGGCGATCGTGAAGTTCAAACCGGAGTTACGAAGAATTTCCTGACCTTGCTTCACATTGGTGCCTTCCATTCGTACGACTACAGGAATTTTGAACCGCAACTCGTTTGCGGCATTCACGACACCGCTGGCAAGAACGTCGCAGCGAAGAATCCCTCCAAAGATATTTACAAAAACTGCTTTCACGTTGGGATCGCTGAGCAGAATGCGGAAGGCATTCTTTACTTGGTCTTCGGAAGCGCCGCCTCCCACATCCAAAAAATTTGCGGGACTGCCACCACTCAGCTTGATGATGTCCATGGTGGCCATAGCCAAGCCCGCGCCGTTGACCATGCAACCGACAGTGCCATCGAGCTTGATGTAGTTCAGCTTGAACTTTGAAGCTTCCACTTCAAGAGGCGTTTCTTCGTCGAGGTCGCGCAAATCTTTGTATTCGGGATGACGATAGAGCGCGTTGTCGTCAAAAATTATCTTGGCATCCAGGGCCACCAGGCGGCCGTCGCCAGTGACCACGCAGGGGTTGATTTCGATCATGGAAGCGTCTGTTTCGATGAAGGCACGATACAGTGACTGAAAGAATGGGACTGCTGCATTCACCACTTCAGGCGCGAGGCCCAAGCCAAATGCGATCTTGCGCGCTTGGAACGACTGGAAACCGCTTGCGGGATCGATGGTTTCGCGCAGAATGGCTTTGGGATTTTCCTTGGCGACTTCTTCAATTTCCATTCCGCCCGCGGCGCTGGCCATAAAGATCGGCGAGCCTGCGACGCGATCGACAAGGACGCTGACGTAGAGTTCACGTTTTATGTCCAGGCCTTCCTCGATCAAAAGGCGGTGAACGATGCGGCCTTCTTCGCCGGTTTGCGGCGTCACCAATTTCATTCCCAGGATATGCTCGGCGAGCGAGGCAACTTCGTCTGCCGACTTGGCCAGCTTTACGCCACCAGCTTTTCCGCGGCCGCCCGCGTGAATCTGCGCTTTGACTACAACTACCGGTGCTCCGAGGCGTTGCGCTGCCGCGCGCGCTTCATCTTTTTTGGAAACCATTTCGCCACGCGGGATGGGAACGCCAAATTTCGCGAGGATTGCTTTGGCCTGATATTCGTGGATTTTCATGTAGGTCCGATTGGCTCCCGAAGGTCGCGTTGAATAGCGCGGATGTTTGAGTACAATGAATCAGAGAGTTTACCCGTAACTGTAGAGGCGAGCAAGTGAAGTGGCGCAACTCGAAGCGGCATTGCCGCCGGTTGGAACATCAATTGATCGCCAGTGTACTTGCCAATTCTGCTCCGGGCCTCCGGCGGCAAAGCAATGATCGACGAAATATTAAAAAAAATTGACACTGGGGAAGACCTCACTCGAGCGGAAGCCGATGGCGTGATGGAGCAAATCCTGTCCGGCGCCGCCGCAGATACGCAGATTGTAAAGCTATTGAGCGGGCTGCAAGTCAAGGGTGAAACGGTGGATGAGCTGGTTGGTTTTGCCACCGCGATGCGCCGGCACGCGACGAAAATTTTCCCGAGCAATTATGCGCGCCAAAGTGAGCCGCTGGTCGACACGTGCGGCACGGGAGGCGATGCGAAGGGCACCTTCAACGTATCGACTGCGGCTGCGTTTGTGGTGGCAGGCGCTGGTGTGCGTGTAGCCAAACACGGAAATCGATCAATTAGTTCGAAATGCGGTTCCGCTGACGTGCTCGAAGAATTAGGCGTGCGAATCGACATGGAGCCCGAACAGGTGGCGCGGTGCATCGATGAAATTGGAATTGGTTTTCTGTTTGCACCGGCCATACATGCGGCCACTCGCCATGCCATGCGCGCGCGTCAGGAGATGCGCGGCCGCACAGTGTTCAATTTGCTGGGACCGCTGACCAATCCGGCCACAGCGTCAGTGCAGGTGACCGGCGTCTATCAAGCTAGTTTCACCGAGCTAATGGCGCGAGCGCTGGGCGAGCTTGGCGTGAAACGCGCATTCGTGGTGCATGGCGCGGATGGTTTGGATGAGATTTCCATTGGTGGCGAGACCTGTGTCGCCGAACTGCGCGATGGTGCGGTTCGGATTTACACCGTAGTGCCTGAAGATTTCGGATTGCCGCGCGCTTCGTTGGAAAATATTCTGGGCGGGGACGCGAAGCACAACGCCCAGATCATCCATAAAGTGCTGGGACGTTCGTTGTTTTACCGCGCGCACGGGCCCCATCGCGATATCGTTCGCGCAAATGCTGCAGCGGCACTGGTGGCTTCGGGACGGGCCAGCGATTGGGTCGACGGCGTGCGAATGGCGACAGAATCGATCGATTCTGGCGCAGCACGGGAGCGGCTGGAGGCCCTGGTTGCGTTTTCACAATCTGCCTCAGGCCCGGCAAGGCAATCCGCGTGGTGATTTAGCTTTGAGCCCGTGACTCAGTCGATCGAACCAAACACAAGCGTTGAAGGATCGGGAGACACCGAGACATCCAGATCGAGCAGGATGTGATCGGTTCCAGCGCCGGCTGGAGGATAGCAATTGCCGTCCGGACGATAGGTAGCGCTGCAGCGACTCGTGAGATTGCGGCGCCGCGGCGACTGGGCGAACTGCCAAACGCGCGCCGGAGAAACCGCTCTGCGAGAGAGGCGGAGGATTTTGCCAAATCACACAGCCTGGCGAAGGCGGACATTCGTCGTTGTAGACGAAAAACGCCCTGATGATGGGCAGGCGCTGGTGAATGTCATCCGCAGTAGTGATCGTCTGGCCTTTACCATCCTTTACTTTTATTCCGGAGCAGTAAACTCCTGCCAGAAAACCCTTGGAATTTACGCCAGCGGTCCACGACTCAATGTAAGTAATTTGGGAGGGCAGCATGCGGCCGCCTTCTTCAATGTCTAAATAGATCACGACGCTCCGACCGGCGGGAAATCCGTCGCGTTGGGCGGCGGCAAGGGCAAGTTCAGCATCTCTCATACCCAAATCGCTGGGATCCGCAGGTGGCTTGAGTTCGTTGGACCATCGACCATTGAAAAGCACCAAAAAACCAAAGCCATTTTTTATCAAGGCATCGCGCTTACCGGTCCACGGATTCGTTTTTGCGCCAGGCGGCACGTTGAGCCAATAGCCGGAGAAAGTAAAACTTTTTCTCAGGTCAGGCAATGCCGCATCGCCGGGATAATCGTTGGCATCAAAGCCGAGGTACATGGGTGAGGAATTTTCGTGGACTTGCGTGACCCTGGTTTCAGATCGCGCCAGATATGTAGCCGCCAAGATAAGGCTGCAGGAGAGGACCATCAGCATGCGCTCCCCGGCGTTCATCAGGAACTCTGCCACTAGATGGTCAAAAAATTCTTAAGCAGCTGGAAACCGGCTTCCGTCAGGACGGACTCGGGGTGGAATTGCACACCTTCGACGCGCAGCTTGCGGTGACGCAAACCCATGATGGTGCCATCTGAGGTCTCAGCGGAAATTTCCAGCGTGCGCGGAAGAGATTTGCGTTCGACGATGAGCGAATGATAGCGCGTAGCGAGGAATGGTCGGGGCAGACCATGAAATATTGTTTTGCTGTCGTGTTGAATATCGCTGGTTTTGCCGTGCATTAGCTTTTGCGCGCGGATTACGCGGCCTCCGAACGCAGCGCCGATGGCTTGATGTCCGAGACAAACGCCCAGAATAGGGATCTTTCCTGCAAAGCGCTGAATGACCGGCACGCTGATGCCGGCTTCCTTCGGTGTGCACGGACCCGGTGAAATTATGATGCGCTCAGGATTCAGTTCTTCGATTTCGTCCAGGGTTATTTGGTCGTTTCGACGGATTTCGATCTTTTGGCCCATTTGCCCGAGATACTGCGCCAGATTAAATGTGAAAGAATCGTAGTTGTCGATGAGAAGAATCATATTTATTCCGAATGAACTGAACTGACCCTCATAACTTTCGATTGCTCGAGGTTGAGTTGTGCGCGATTTCAAGGGCCGCCTTGACTGCGCGGGCTTTATTGATTGTCTCCTGGTACTCGCGCTCCGGAACTGAGTCGGCTACCACCCCTCCTCCTGCTTGGATATAGGCGCGTCCGTTTTTTGCGACCAGGGTGCGAAGCGCGATGCACGAATCCAGGTTACCCGCAAAGTCGACATAAAGTATCGCGCCACCGTAGAGTCCGCGCCGCGTGGGTTCGAGTTCGTCGATGATTTGCATGGCCCGGATCTTGGGCGCTCCTGACACTGTGCCCGCTGGAAAACAGGCCATCAGCGCCGCAAAGCAGTCGACATCGTTGCGAAGACGGCCTCGCAGGCTCGATACCAAATGTATCACGTGCGAATAGCGCTCTACGAACATAAGGCGTTCGACATTCACCGAGCCATATTCACAGACACGGCCCAAATCATTGCGGCCGAGATCCACGAGCATAATGTGTTCTGCGCGCTCTTTCGGATCGGCGAGGAGTTTCGATTCCTGTTCGCGGTCTTGCGCTTCGCTGCTGCCGCGCGGAAGAGTGCCGGCGATCGGGCGATAGTAAGCATCGCGACCTTGCACCTTTACGAGCATCTCCGGCGAGCTCCCGACCACCGAAACATCGTCGAGATGGAGAAAATAAAGATAGGGAGATGGATTCACCACGCGCAACGCGCGGTAGATTTCGAAAGAGTCGGTATCTGTCTGCGCCGAAAATCTTTGACTGGGAACGACCTGAAAAATATCGCCCGCGCGAATATAGTTTTTTGCTTTCCGCACGGCAGCTAGGTATTTGCTTTTAGTGAAATTGGATTTGAATCGTAGTGAGGCGCGTTTAGCGGACCGAGGCTGACGCGGCGCTGGACTTTCTAGAGTCCAGTGCGTCTTTCGGATTTCCCGCACCGCGGCGTCGTATTTCTGGCGCAGGGTTCCGGGTCCCTCGGTAAAAACGTTGTGTACGATCCACAGACGATGCTGCACGTGGTCGAAGGCAACTAATCCTTGGTAGAACATCATTACGCAATCGTCGAGGGCCAAGTCGTCATGACCAGACGCTGGAATGCGCTCGACCAGACCTACCATGTCGTAGGCAAAGTAACCGATTGCGCCGCCCGTAAGCGGGGGCAAGCCTGGAACGCGAACTGGCTTATAACGCGAGGTTAGGCGTCGCAAATTGTCTATGGGATCGCCGTCGAGAGGCTTACGACCGTGCATTGTTTCGAGCGAACAATTGCGGCCGCGCGCGCGGAACACTTCTGCGGGATTGGCTCCGGTAAATGTGTAACGGGCTACCGTCTCTCCGCCTGCGACACTTTCCAACAAGAACGAATACTTCGATTTGTGCCCAAGGCGAAGATAAGCGGCTACCGGCGTTAGCAGATCCGCCGTAAGAGTTTCATAAACCGGTACGAGATTCCCCTGCTTCGCGAGTTTAGAAAAAGTGGTGAAGTTAGGCTGAATCACGGCTTGGCCTGTACGCGTCCGGTTTCGGCCCGAAGCGCTTGTAGAACGGCCTGGCGCATAGCCGCAGCGGGCGCGCGCTGGCTGGTCCACATCTCCCACTGCGCGATGCCCTGCGCCAGGAACATTTCCAGACCCGACACCGTTTCGATGCCGCGTCCCGAAGCAAGTTGCAAGAGCTTAGTTTTAACCGGACGATAAATTAAGTCGAAGACAAGCCTGCAATTTAACTCCTGCGCCGCCAGAGGCGAATTTCCAGTTTTCGGATACATGCCAACCGGAGTGGCGTTAATGATGGCGTCGAAAAATTCGCTCTTCAACCTGGAACGTGGAACCGCTTCTCCACCCACCGCCCGCGCGAGTTGGTTTGCCTCCTTCGGCCTCCTCGCACAAATACAGACGGAAGTTCCAGACTGTGCCAGCGCAAAGGCCACGGCTCGCGCCGCGCCTCCCGCCCCTAGAATCAATACGCGGCTTTGAGAAAGAGTAACGCGTTCTTGGAGTGCGCGAAGCACGCCGACGTAATCCGTGTTGTACCCGTAGAGATTTTCGGCAGCGTTGACGACAACTGTGTTGACTGCGCCGATAGCGGCAGCCAGCGGGTCGCAACTATCGAGATAACGCAGGATTTTCTGCTTATGCGGCAGGGTGACGCTAAATCCTCGGATGCCCAACGGTTTTACAGCGCCGAGGAAATCCCGGAGATCAGGGACCAGAAAAGGAAAATAGACGGCATCCATCTTGTGAGCTTGGAAACCGGCGTTTTGCAGTTGCGGTGAAAGGGAATGAGCTATCGGATTTCCGATGACGCCGTACACACGGGTCTTGCGGCTGATCTGATCTACCTTAAAGAGATCTTTCAGAGCGTCGAGCGACACTTGGCCGGGCGCGGTTGCGTTTTCCACCGGGGCGTAGGTGAGCGCACTACCTGCGCGTAGAGACAGACAACGCAAAGGCAGCACAACGTCGCCCATCGGTATGACGATGGTGTTTCGTTTGACTCGCGCCAGGCCGAGCAGTTTCACACCAGCGCTGAGGGAGCCACAGTTCGCCGCAATTTTAATCACCGGGGGCCGAGCCTTCCAAAGATCGGCCACGACACGCCGCTGGTTTGCGGGACTTGAGCGAAAGAAGTGCGCCGAGGCGATCCGGCGTCCTCCACCTAGCAATACATCCAGCAGTTCCGGTGTACATTTTGAGCTACTTTCGATTTCAAGGTCGTACCAGGCACATCCCGCTCGGAGTGCCTCGGCAAGAATGAGCAGTTGACTCGCGATGGGACCGCGAAAGCGCCCTCCCGCTTGTCGATGGCGGCAAGTAGCGATCAGAGTGGCGCGTGGCGGCTTGGTTGCGAGTCGCTGGAGGAAAACTTGAATCTCGCGTTCATCTCTAAGCCAATCGAGGCGCAATTCTACTGTTCGAGTGTGCCGAATAGCTCGCCTAAGCTGGTTCCACATGGAACCTGAGCGCTCCGCGGCGACAACAGCGCAAATTTTGTCCGTTCCAATCGCTACCATGAGGTCTAGTGACCTTTCACAGGCCTAAGTAATGCCTGCGCTCTGATCCGTGCCTATTAATTGGTTCGGAGGCGGGCGAGACCGGCTTGTCCAACCAAGCTGCGAAACCTGCCCCTAAGTACAGGTAATTCAGGCTTCTATCACGTGGTGCACAATGTGTAAAGCGTCGGCGACCATTGTATTGACGAGGTCTAGTACGTCTATTACAGTCGATTCATCGACATTACTTCGGGGAGCCCGTTTCCGGGGCCTATGATTCAAAGGAGCAAGCGTTATGCGTGGGAAAATTGTCCTTGCCGGTTTAATTCTTAGCCTATCTGGCCTCGTAGCGTCGGCGCAAGATCAGACCGCGGTGCCCATACGAAACGACCTGTATTGCTCGGGCGCGGTTTCGACGGAGGCTGTCCCGCGCGATACCTTTGTCATTACAGGCGAAGGCTCAAACTACAAGGTTACCTTTCAAGAGGGCGACTACGTTTACGTCAATAAAGGCGCTAATCAAGGCGTAAAAGTCGGAGACGAGTTTTCCGCGATACGCCACACGGAAGACGCTGTTAAGACGGAATGGACCAAGTGGCAATTCCTCATTCTTAAGAAAATGGGAACGATGTGGGAGGACGAAGGGCGAGTCAGAGTCGTGGTGGTCCATCCCGATACGTCGATTGGGCAAGTAGAAAAATCCTGCCAGTACCTGCAGCGCGGCGATATTCTTTTGCCGTTTGCTGAACGCCCCGCACCGCCGCTTAAGTCCGAAACCAACTTTGACCGGTTCGCACCGCCGTCGGGCAAAGCGACGGCCATGATCATCACGGGCAAAGGGTACCTCTCTGAACTTGGCTCCAATGATGTGTTTTATGTGAATTTAGGCAGCGCGCAGGGAGTGAAAGTAGGCGATTATTTCCGAATCTTCCGTTATACAGGCACCGAGCATGAATACGCTTATCAAACGGACAGGTTCGCGTTTAATGTGGATGCTTGGGCCGGAGTGTATGGGTACGGAAGCGTGCCGGCAAAGTATAAATGGGACAACACGCCGCGCGAGGTTATTGGTGAAGGAATCGTAGTGCGCACGGCTCCAAACTCCTCGTCCGTACTTCTCACATTCTGCTTGCGAGAGGCCTACGCAGGCGATTATGTTGAGATCGAGTAAGTAGATTTGCTTCCGTCTGTCAGCTAGCCGGGAAGTCCGCTTCGCTGAAGACTTCAGCGGTAAAAGTTTGAATTTGCGTTCCCGCATCTTTCCAGGCGTTCTTGGAAAGTCCAGCCTTAACACAGGTTTCTTCCAGAAATCGTTCAGCATTCCAACGGAATTGCGTGGCAACTTGCGGTAAAAGCACTCCGCGCTTCCATCCGCAACTTACGATCAGGCCATGTTTTCCGGGCTTGATTTCTCGCTGGGTCGCATTCGCAGGCTGCGAAAGCACGGAAAGTTCTATTTCGATACCGGGAAGTTCGTCGATGCGAACGGCTTCAAATCGCGGATCTTCAAGTGCCGCGGATTTCGCGCAGTGCGCGACGACTGAAGCAAGAGAGTCCTTGGACGGGAGCTGACCTACGCAACCTCGTAATCGCCCGCGATAATGCAAAGTGACGAATGCGCCGCCTGGACACTGCAAGGCCTCATCATTCGAAAACTTCTCGAGGGATTCTCCACTCTGAACGGCCTTGGTTAGGGCTTGGCGCGCGATTGCCAGAAGTAACCGCTTTTCGGAACTACCGAGTGAGGACATCCTGGGGTTTTTCTTGAGGTTCAACAATTACTAGGCCTCGACGCCGCTGCTGAACACGGAAATTAATCTGGCTCCAAAACATCTGGAAGTAGTGCACAGCAGACAAAATTGCGCTGGCAACCACTAGCCAGAGCAATGTAATACCGAGGGGCTTAAGGGCCGGATGCTTTGCTGTTAAGATTACGGCACAACCTGCGAGCACTTGCAGAATCATTTTCGTTTTGCCCAGGGCTGAAGCGGGAATAATTAATCCTTCTGCGGAGGCAATATCACGCAAACCCATCACCACGAATTCGCGGCCGATGATGATTACAACCATCCACGCTGGCACCAAACCCATTTCTACGAGTGAAATGAAAGCTGCGGAAATCAGAAGCTTATCGGCGATAGGATCCAACAGGATTCCGAGAGTGGTGACTTCGCGCCGTTTCCGCGCTATATAGCCGTCCATAACGTCGGTAGCGGCGGCCACCAGCAGAATCAGCACACCCCATACTTCAAAGTGGATTGGAAGACCTTCGATGTCCCAGTTGGGTTGGCGAGTCAACAGAACGACGACCAATAGCGGCACAAAAAAGATTCGAAGGGTTGTGAGGCTATTTGGCAGGTTCATAGCTATTTATGAAGAACCTCGGCTTGCTTTCGGACCGCTACCGTCACCTCACTATAGCCTTGCAAAAGTGACGAGTCAACGCCTCGGATTCAGGAAAAGTAGCTTGGGTTGTTGGCGTTTGCATGCAGTCTTTAGCCTGGATTCTGTGGAAATCCTTGTGGAAAACACACAGGTTATAGGCGGGGAAAATAGCATTTCAATGGTGCAGGTCAAACCTTGCGAGTGGTTTCGGAGTGCTGTAACCGTAAGACAATACGGTATTTAATGCGTCAAGGGGCACTCTACGGGCGACGTCGTCAAGCGAATCGCGCCATATTAACTGCCGATAGAATTTGCACAGGTTTGAAGCAATTTGTGCGCTAAGCGCCACTAAGAATTGGAGTTGGCGTCGTCGGCATTTTGATGTCAGGCGCCCATCGCACAATAATTTTTATCGCGAAATGGCTGGAAATATTGTGATTTGCGGCCAGAAACCAGCGCCAGTGCAGTTTGTTGAACTGTCTGTTCCGAGATTTCCGAAATCAGGCTTGCGGAGGAGGCGAAACAAAATCTTCGAGCCTACGAGCGAGCGATTCAGGGAGTTCGGCTTCAATATCCATGTGTCCGTCCAGGACTTGGGATTGAAGCACCCGCCCGCATGCGTGCACAAGCGAAAGGTGGCGACCGTCTGAGACCGGGATTCGCAAGTGTAGATGAACCAGCGGGTCCACCGGCATCATCGCGTCGATTCGAAGCAGAAGTTCGTCGAGTCCTGCGCCCGTAACAGCGGAAGTGAAGACAGCATTCTCGCGCTTCTGGTTTGATTTCTTCAGTGCGCCAAGATCATCTTCCGAAATTTGGTCAGTTTTATTGAACACATTCAGCCGCAGGCGATCTCGCACGCCGAGATCGTCAAGGACTTTCAAAACGTCGGCATCGTGCTCGGCGTGATGCGGATTGGAAATATCCGATACGTGAATGATCAGTGCGGCTTCTTGAACTTCCTCAAGGGTAGCGCGAAAAGCAGCAATTAGATCAGGCGGAAGATCTCGCAGAAATCCTACCGTATCTGAAAGCAAAACTTTGCGGCGCGACGGCAGCCGTACAGCGCGTACAGTCGGGTCCAGGGTGGCAAACATTTGTGGCGAGGTCAGCACGTCGGCGTGAGTGAGCGCATTAAACAGGGTTGATTTCCCAGCATTTGTGTATCCCACGAGGGCGATCATCCCGAGAGGTTGAGCATGACGCGCTTGACGGCGCGTGGCTCGCTGGCGGCGCACCGTCTCGATGGATTCCTGAATCTTGCGCACGCGGTCGCGTATGCGGCGCCGGTCGGTTTCCAGCTTTTGCTCGCCAGGTCCGCGTGTTCCGATTCCGCCGCCGAGTCTGGAAAGTTCTTCACCCCGCCCGGTAAGCCGGGGCAGCAAATAATTCAGTTGCGCCAGTTCCACTTGCAATTGGCCTTCTCGGGTGCGCGCATGCGTGGCGAAAATGTCCAGAATGAGCTGCGTTCGATCGATTACTCGACGGCCCACTCCTTTTTCAAAGTTACGAAGCTGGCCCGGAGTCAAATCGTGATCCACGATCACGAGCGGAACATGACGCATCTCCGCCTCCATGCGGATTTCTTCCAGCTTGCCGCGTCCGACCAGAGTTGCTGGATCGAGCGCGTCGCGGATTTGCAATAAGGAGCCTTCAATTTTGGCCCCGGCGCTTTCCGCCAGTTCCTGGAGTTCCTCAAGCGAATCGCGGCCTGCCGCGGTGGGATCGCCCGCGCGTCCGCGTGGTGCTTTCTTCAAACCCACACCGACGAGCAATACACGTTCGCGATTGTCAATCAGTTGTGCGGTTTTCATTCGATCTTATGGGGTTTATGGACCTGGAAGCCTAGAGGACTCATTGTCATGTGATCCTCATTATACGCTGCCTGACTTCGGTGCGCACAAGGGGGGAAGGAATACTAGCGATGTACGGGTGCCGAAGCTGCCAAAATGAGAGAGGCAAGAAATTCATCAAGTTCGCGACGGTCGGGCCGAAGTTCAGGATCGCGCGTGGTTTTGTCAATCCATCCCAGGCAGACCAGCCATGCCACCTCGGACCATTTTTCGGCGGCAGACAGAGTGAAGCCCACCTGCCGCAAGACGCTCACGATGTGTGCACGCCGTTTTGTTTCGATCGCCGCAACGCGTCCAGCGACTCGCTCATCTTGTCGTGACCAAGCGTAAAGTGCAGCTTCCAATCGCGCTCGCCCAGGGTCGGCGCAACGAGCGACGAAGCGAGCCCAGCGTGCGGCCGCTCCGGATTGAAGCCCTGCTGCCTCTTGCAACCAACGAACTTCTTCGTCTTCCCAATGGAATAACATGCGGGCCAGAAGCTCTTCGCGATCTTTAAAATGCCAATAAAAACTGCCTTTCGTGGCCCCAAGATTCCGCGCGAGAATTTCCACTCGAACGGTTTCGACGCCGTGCGACGAGAGTTGCGAGAAAGCTGCCTGAATCCAATCCTCAGGCTGGAGCGGTGAAGGTCGAAGGGGGGCTGCGGTCGCCATAGGGTTTTCGCGTCCTCGCTTAGAAGATACCTGAAGCGGTTTCGAGGTCAAGCCGTATTGCACTGCTCTGGGTAGGACGATTTGTCAGCCGATTCCAACAGGCAGGTGTTTCGTATAGAATTGCTGGATTGCGCGAGAGAGAAACAGGCCACAGTAAAGCGCGCCAATGACAATTAGACCCTGAGGGAAAAGATGATTCTCGACATCAGCGGGATCCAGAAGATTCTGCCGCATCGGTATCCGTTCTTGTTAGTGGATGCCATAGAAGAAATGGAACGATGGAAACGAATTGTTGGAATAAAAAACGTTAGCATCAACGAAGGATTCTTTCAGGGCCATTTCCCAGGCAAACCTATCATGCCTGGTGTGTTGATTATCGAGTCCATGGCACAAACAGGCGGGCTATTGTTGCTTCAGGAGGTGAAAGATCGGGAGAAGAAGCTGCTTTATTTCGTAGCCATTGATAACGCACGTTTTAGGCGGCCGGTAATACCCGGAGACCAACTCCGCGTGGAAGTGAATGTGCTCACCTGGCGCGGAACGTTCTGCAAGCTGCAAGGCACAGCTTCCGTGAACGGAGAGCTTGCTGCTGAGGCGACCCTTATGTGCAAAATGGTCGACCTGGAAACCGATGTGAATCCCGCAACGGATTCTGGTGACCAGCCTCAATGAGCGAAATTGATGGACGGGCAGAGGTTTCCTCCTCCGCACGAATTGGACGTAACGTTAAAATTGGTCCCTTCGCAGTGCTGGCTGGAGAAGTAGAGCTAGGCGCGAATTGTATCGTTGACCATCACGCCGTCGTACAAGGTCCCGCGCGGCTTGGCCGCGGCAATCATGTTTACTCATTTTCTGTCATCGGTGGGGAGCCGCAGGATCTAACTTACAAAGGCGAGCGCGTATCCCTGGAGATAGGGGACTCCAACGAATTTCGCGAGTTTTCCACTGTAAACCGGGGTACGGTGAAAGGCGGAGGCATCACTCGGGTTGGTAACCACAACCTCATCATGTCATATGCGCACATTGGTCACGATTGCCTGATCGGGGATCACACGATATTTGTCAACGGAGGCACGCTGGCAGGTCACGTCACTGTTGAGGACTACGCTACCATAGGCGCATTCTGCCCGGTGCAGCAATTTTGTCGCGTAGGAAAATACGCTTACATCGGGGCGCACACGGTGATTACGCAGGATGTTCCGCCATTCTCGAAAGTTGTGTCACCGCGAGATTCCCGATGTTACGGTGTGAATGCGATCGGGCTTGAACGCCAGGGATTTTCTGCGGAGCGCATTGAAAATATCGAGAAAGCCTATCGTTTGCTGCTGCGGTCAAAGCTAAATACTTCTCAGGCCCTTGAAAAAATGCGTGAAACCCTGGGGAGCTCCGAGGACGTCTTATCACTAATTCGATTCATCGAATCGGCCGAGAACGGCCTGATCAAGTAGGAGCCGTGGCCGCTCTTTCAGGAAATAACACATCCGGTTGGGGCTTAATTGCGGGTAACGGAGATTTTCCTTTCTTAGTTCTCGAAGGCGCCCGAAGCCGCGGTATCGAAATGGCGGTGATCGCAATTCGCGAAGAAGCCTCACCAGAATTAGAGCGCGTCGCGAAACGGTTGCATTGGGTAAGCCTGGGCGAACTCAGCCGGACGATTGAGTTGTTGCATCAGGAGGGTGTGAAACACGCAGTAATGGCCGGACAAGTGAAGCATAATAAAATTTTCAGCGCCATCCGGCCCGATTGGCGTCTTGCAAAATTGCTCTTTTCGCTACCGGCGAAGAATACAGACTCATTAATCGGCGCTATCGCAGGCGTGCTGGGAGAAGAAGACATCGAACTCGTGGATTCTACCAAATTTCTCGGGCCACTCTTGCCGGCGGCGGGGGTTTTGACGCGGCGCGCGCCAGATAAATCGGAAGCTGCAGATATTGCTTACGGACGCAAGGTCGCCCAGCAAATTGCAGGGCTCGACCTCGGGCAAATGGTGGTAGTGCGAGATTGTGCCTGCGTTGCGATTGAAGCCATGGAAGGCACGGACGAAACGATTGAACGCGCGGCTCGAATCACCAGCGGCCACAAACTGGTGGTGGTGAAAGTGAGCAAGCCAGCACAAGATATGCGATTCGATGTCCCGGTGGTCGGGCTGAAGACGATTGAAGTAATGAGACGCTCGAACGTTACCGCTCTCGCGATTGATGCTGGACGCACTCTCTTGTTCGATCGCGATGAACTGATCCGTGCTGCAGACGATGCCGGAATCGCGATTGAGGCATTCGCTCCAGAAAAAACTTCGACGCAGGCACCGGCAGAAAAGCCGTCGGCGAAAAGGAAGTAGTGAGCGAGAAGCCTATACGCGTTGCTGTTGTCGGTGTCGGCGAGTTTGGCCGGAACCACGTGCGGGTGTGGCGTGAAATCCAAGGTGCGGAGCTTATGGGCATTGTGGATGCAAACGCCGAACGCGCAAGAACAGTCGCCGCTGAATTCGGCACGCGGGTGATTCCCGACATTCAATCGCTCTCGGCGGATGGCGTACAGGCTGTCAGCCTGGCGGTGCCGACGAAAGAACATGCTCGCATCGGTTGCCAGCTCTTGAGCGCCGGCCTCGATGTGCTGGTGGAAAAACCTATCGCGGCGTCACTGAAAGAAGCAGACGAACTGATTGCAGCGGCATCGCAAAACCGTCGCATTTTGCAAGTGGGCCACGTGGAACGCTTCAACCCGGCCGTAACCGCCGTACAGAAAATTGTTTCGCGTCCCATGTTTTTCGAAGTACACCGGCTGGGAATTTTTACCCCGCGCAGTCTTGATATCGATGTGGTTTACGACGTAATGATTCACGATCTCGATATAGTTCTGTCCCTTGTGGATTCACCGATTATCGATTTGAAAGCGGTGGGAATACCGGTGATGACCGACAAGGTGGACATCGCCCAAGCTCGCCTCGAATTCGAAAATGGCACGGTTGCCAATTTCACGGCCAGCAGAGTTTCCACCGAGCGTGTTCGCAAGATGAGATTTTTTCAAGCGCACGAGTACGTGTCACTGGATTTCACCCGGCAGGATGTACTGCGCGTGCGCGTTGAATCCAGCGGTGCGCAACCTGAAATTAAATTCGAAAAAGTTCCCACGACGCCCGAAGAGCCTTTGCACGCGGAGCTAAGTGGATTTCTCGAATGTGTCCGCACGCGGCGTCTACCAGTGGTTGATGGCGCAGCAGGCCGGAGCGCTCTGGAACTCGCAAATCGTGTGATGGCAGCAACCATTGAGCATGCGCAACGCGTCCAACTTGGTACATTCGCTCCACAGGATGTTCGATGATTCCACGGACGCTGGTGCCGACCGACGTGCGTCCTGTTTCTGACAACGGGGATAAGAAGCCGCCGCGCCGACTGTCCACTTACATGGACGACCGCACGGTTGTGCCTTCCGAGTTGTCCGACAGCGCGGCCCCTCTTGACGGAAAGACCACGATCCCTACGCATCTTCCGCTTGGCGTTCTGGTTGATCGCACGCTGGTCTCCCGTTCGATGCCGGCTAAAGCATTCGAAAGCTTCGGCCCCATCACCGAATATCCTTCGCTCGACATTCTGGATTCCCGCGTGGTGGTGCCAGCCTACGTAGAACCACCCGAGCAGCGCGAGATAGAACGATTCAACAAGCCGCAGCAAATGACGGCGGAGCTGCGCGAACTCGTCGAGCCGGATATTTTCAACACCGGCGAAGCGAACCTGCTAGTAGAGCCGGAAGAAAAGCGCGACGCGAAGGAAGATCTCATTACCCGAGCGCTTTCTATCGCGTTTCACGTCGGCTTCATCATTTTTTTGATTTTTCTTCCGAAGATCTTTCCGCCCCACATTCCCACTTCGGAAGAAACCCTAGCGGCGAGCAAGGAGCTCGGCGTTGTGTACTTGCCGTCGGATGTGCCTCCCTTGTCGAAGGCTCCGCCGTCGGAGCCAGCGCCGAAAGTTCGGATCAGTCCCAAGACGCTGAATCGAGCTGCGCCTCCGCGGCCAGAATCGCACGCCCTTGAAGCTCCTCCCGCATCAAGCCCCGAAAAACCGCCGACGGATTTGCCTTCGGCTCCAGTTCCGCGGAGTTCGAGCACTCCGGCGACGAGCGCACCACCTCCCGAAGCGCCCGCGCCGTCGCGCTTGTTGTTGCCTAGCCAGCCACAACCTAAACCGGGACTTAACCTTGGTTTGCCGAGTTCCTCGCCGGATAGACAGCTGCAGGATCAGATTCGAGATGCGATTAAACGTCCCGGCGGTGCCACTTACGGCGACGAAGGTTCTGGCGGATCCGGAGGCACAGGTCGAGGGGGTGGTGGTCACGGAGTGGGCGACGGCGCGGGCATGACGATCCTTAGCGATCTGCAGGGTTGGGACCCTAAGAGCTATATGAACCGGCTTCACGCCATCGTCATGAGGAACTGGACCGCGGTTCTTCCTGAATCCTATTACATGGGAGATAAAGGAATCGTCGTGATTACATTTACCATCAATCGTGATGGTAGCATTCACGTTGACGAGCCGATATTGGACCGAACTTCGGGAAAGGAAGCCCTTGACCGCGCAGTGATGGCTGCGATCCGTTCATCGGTTCCATTCGAACCATTGCCCCCCGAATATAAAGGTGACTCCCTCCAATTGCGCGGCGCTTTTTACTACAATATTCAACCTAACTCCGGGCAGTAACAGCGCAGTGAAGCTCAATCACACGCAAATTACTGCAACACTTCTCTTGGCGGCAGTGGCGCGGCCTTGGCTGCTGTGGCGTTTCTGGACTGTCTCTAGATGAGCGCGCTGGCTCCTCTTACAGTCATCCTGGGACCAACTGCTTCCGGAAAATCTTCGCTCGCGATTTGGCTTGCTGAGAAGTTAAGCGGCGAAGTACTTGTTTGCGATTCCACCCAGGTTTACAAGTATTTCGATATCGGCACGGCCAAGGTGGCTTTGAGCGAACAGCACGGAATCGCGCATCATCTTGTAGATCTTTGCGAACCCGAACAAATTTTTACCGCCGGTGAATATCGAAGGCGGGCTTTGCAAGTCCTCGAGGAAGTGACTCAACGCGAGAAATTGCCTATCCTGACGGCGGGCACGGGTCTATATCTCCGGGCATTGCTCGAAGGCTTGTCGGATGCTCCGGAACGATCTGAAGAGCTGCGTACGCGCTTGCGTGAAAAGGCCGAGCGTCGCGGGCCGGAACATCTTCATCGCATCCTCGCGCGTTTAGATCCGGCAAGCGCTTCTCGAATCGCTTCTCGCGACACGCAAAAAGTTATTCGAGCGATTGAAGTGCGGATTCTTGCCAAAAAGCCGGTGGGTGAAATCCATGGTGAAGGACGCCGTAGCCTGGAAGGCTATGCCGTGAAAAAAATCGGATTGTCACCTCCGCGCGAGGATCTTTACGCAAGAATTGAAGAACGAACTGAATCGATGATTCGGGACGGCTGGCTTCATGAAGTCAGCCGGCTCATGTCAAAAGGTATTTCTCCGGATGCAAAACCATTTCAATTTATAGGTTATTCCGAACTTCGTGCTCATCTGAATGGACAATTGACGCTGGAATCTGCCGCGCAAAAAATTCAGCAGGCCACTCGGCAATTCGCCAAGCGCCAGCTTACCTGGTTTAGAAAAGAGCCGGCGGTTCACTGGTTCTCTGGATTTGGCGATGACCCCCAAATTGCCCCAGCCGCCCTGGAATTTCTTAAAGGTTCTCACCCGTGAGGCTTCGGGAATCGACGTTGCCGCATTCGAATGCGGCTGCTAGCATACCCGCGCGATGAACGACACAAGAACTCATCTGCCAAAGAACGAGATGCGAAAGATTTTGCGCCTGTTGAAGAGTCGCGAGGCGGAGATGGTGCGGACGCTGGGATCGTTCGTGCGCTGCGAATCCCCGAGCCACGATAAAAGAGCAGTCGATCGTTTCGGTGAATTAGTTGCAGCCGAATGGCGTAAGCGGGACGCAAAAGTGCGAGTTCTCGCGGTCGCGAAGCTTGGGAACCAAGTGCGCGCAGAAATCGATCTCAGGAGCGGACCGGGAACCAAGCAGCAAATAATGATCCTGGGACATTTGGACACCGTATATCCGCTAGGCACTCTGGCAAAAACGCCCTTTCGAATTTCTGGCGGTCGCGCTTGGGGCCCCGGAACGTTTGATATGAAAGGCGGACTGGTCCTGGCTCTCTTTGCTGTGGACGCATTGAAAGCTGCCGGAATCGAGCCGGCGAAGCGACTGGCGTTTTTGTGGACCTCGGACGAAGAAATTGGCAGCGAAAGTTCGCGGCGAGCGATTGAAACCGAAGCGCTCAGAAGCGATGCGGTGCTGGTTCTGGAACCGTCGTTCGGCCGCGACGGCCGTTTAAAGACCGCCCGCAAAGGCGTAGGAACCGCCGAAATCACCGTTACCGGACGGTCCGCCCATGCCGGAGTGGATCCTGAGAAGGGTGTGAACGCAGTCCAAGAGCTCGCCTTACAAATCCAGCGGCTGATGAAGGTCAGCAATCGCGGCCGTGGGATCGGGGTACAAACAACCGTTGTGTCGGGCGGCACGGTGTCTAACGTGATTCCTGAGCATGCTCGCGCCCAAGTGGACATCCGTTTTTCGCGGGCTGCCGATGGGCCTCGGCTCAATCGGAAACTGCGAAGTTTGCGTCCAATTTCAAAAGGTGCGCGAGTGGAAATTCGAGGAGGAACGAATCGTCCGCCGCTCGAACGAACGGCAGCCGTCCGTGCTCTATTTCGGCACGCTCAGTCCTTAATGCGCGATATGGGATTGCCGCTCGGCGAGGCGGCCACCGGTGGAGGCTCGGACGGAAATCTAACCGGGGCTCTCGGCGTTCCTACTCTCGACGGACTAGGGGCGGTTGGCGACTTCCCGCATAGCCCGCGCGAGCACATTATCATCCGCGCACTGCCTGAGCGCGCAGCGTTGCTCGCTGGATTGTTAGCCACTCTGTAGCGCTAAGAATTTATTGAGCTGCTTGGTTCTAAGAAACGATCCGCTTTAGCGCACGTCTTCGCGGCGCAGGTAGGCAATTGTCTGCTGCTGAAGATCTGAATAGTCGGAATGCAATGTATCGCGCACGGCGTCTTCGGTGGAAGGCGCGGAACCTACGCGATCCAGTAACCGGCTAATGTCGCTCATTCCTCCCGACTGCACGATTGATTCCACCACCGCAAGCGACCATGCGTATGCCATTGCCGCGGAACTAGCGGAGAGTCCCATCCAGGAACCTTCTAGCGCTCCAAGAGTTGGCACTAACCCCTGATTCGCTTCATCCAACAACGCTCCCGTGCTGGAGCTCCGGCGTCCCTCCATGTATTGAGCGACACCTTCCTGAAGCCATGTGGGTGCGCGGCCGTGCGATTTCTGGCCCACAAAACTGTGCGTGAGCTCGTGCTTCAACACACGTCCAAGTTCGGGGGTCACGCTGGTCAATCCCTGGACTGGTATGCGTATGCGGCCGTCGTTAATGGCTCCGGCCCAGCTCGGCGCCCGCGTAATGTCGGCAAACGATTGCTCGGTGTAGAGAATCACGCCAATCTGCTCGGGCGGACTGAAATCAAGCTGGGATTCCAGGTCGCGAAAATCTTCTTCCAAGGTGCGCAGTATTCCGCGTGCAAGATCGGGCGTCGCGCTGCCGTTATATTTGAGCGCGAAATGGGCCGTTTCGCCTTCGCGATAGCTTTCCTCTTCGGCTTTATCACGCTCCGCTTTTTCAAGAGCGCTCTCGACTTCCGGATCAGCTCGCAAACGCTGCGCAAGTTTCCATTCTTCCACTGCCCGATCCATCTTGTTCGCGCCGTAATAAGCCCATCCCAGTAATTTTGCGATATCAGGAGCGGCAGGGCTGGAATCGGGCATGACGCGACGCGCATGCTCCAGCGTGTCCAAAGCCGTGGTGAATTGGTTTGCGCGTAGATACAGAACGGCTAAGTTGAGCAGCAGTCCGAGATTATCGGGAGCAAAAGACAGAGCCTGGCGGTAATGATCGATCGCCGCGTCCGTGTCCCCCTTGCTCACTAAAAATTGAGCGGCCGCGTAATGCGTAGCGGTCACTTTTTCGATTGCAGCTGCGCCTCCTGATCTTGCGTTGTTTTCGAGCTCGGCAATGTAGGCAAAATCGATCGAATTGTCATGAACGGTGAGACGAGCAACATCATCGTATCCACGAACGGGATCAATTTGGGGAGCTGAGACTGGTGGCGCAGAAGCCTTAGACTCCGCGGAAGAGTAAGAAAAATTGTCATGATCGATTCGGGCTACGATGGATTTGGGGATGGACATCTGGCCGGCAGCCGTCTCATACGTGATGCGCTCACCGTCTTCGACGACGTTGGAGGCTACGATCCTGCGGCCATTTTTCAGGACAATGGTATCTGCGGCTGCGGAAGAGACCGCGAGTACTAAGAAGAAAGCGATAAACACAGTCTGGCGCACATCTCCATTTTAACAAGCCCTTTCGTTTAGACGTGCCATCGCTTGCCGCTCCGATGCTCTAAGTTGTACAGTCGATTGAGTGCAACATAAGACCCCAGTTTCGCCAGGGTTTCTCCTCTTGGGTGCCTGCTTTGCCGTACTGAACTTTGCGTGGTTTTGCTTGGCACAACAACCTCAGATTGCCGCAAACGCCGGTAGCACTCTCGATTCTGCAACGGACAGTCCCCGCGCTCTTTATCAAGGGCTTAACGAGCTGCGCCCCGATGCGGCTCATGTGTATACCGTTCACGATTTGCACCTGAGACGCGACGTCATCAGCTTCACTTTCACCGAAGGCAAACTGGCATTCCTTCCCGCCAAGAGAGGCCACCTGACCGGTGCAGTATTTACTGGCCGGGGGCACGTTTTGGCCACGCCTCGAGATCCCGGCGAGCGGCGCTCTCTGGCACAATTTGTGGGAGTCCCTCTTCTCGATCAAACTTTCTCGCGCGCGTATCTCCGCTTTACCGACGACACGGCCTCTGAAATTCAGGAACAATTGAAAGCGGAAGGAGGAGAAGAAGCCGTTGATTCTCATTTTGCGGAAAGCTGGAACTCCGCGGTTGCCGGCTTGGCACCCTCGCAATCCCTGCGAATCATGCTCGACCTGCTTTCCACTGACCCATTGCCTTTCTTCTACGCGATGCTGGTCGGTGATTCAGTGGGAGCATTTGACGTGATGGTTGACCCACGACGCGATGAAGAAGTTTCGATAGGCCAACCCCACTTCAATAATGGAGTTCCGTTTTACGACGTTTGGGCGTCTTTCCGATCAGAAAATGCTCCGCCGGCGCCGGTGGAATCATTTGCGCCGGTCGATTATCGAATCGATTCAACGATAGCAACCGATCTTTCACTGGAAGGAAAGACCGTGGTTCGTCTGAAAACGGTGCGGCCCGGGGATCGCTTGGTCCCGCTGGAGCTTTCTCGCAAATTGGCGGTGGAAAAGATTCAGTCCGAAGATGGACAACCGCTGGTTTTTTTTCAGAACGAAGACTTGGGGCGCCGCGACGTTCTTCGTCGTGGAAATGACGTGATTTTCGTCGCCCTTACAGCCCCCGCTCAGGCAGGGCAGGCTTTTAGCTTGGAAATTTCCTATCACGGGAACGTAATTACAGACGCTGGAAATGGCGTGGAATATGTCGGCGAGCGCGAAACTTGGTTTCCCCACCTGACCGCCAGCGAGTTGTTCGTGCCCTTCGATTTAACCTTTCACTGGCCACGACGATTCACACTCGTTGCGACGGGAATCAGAATTGAATCGCATGAAGAAGTAGACACGAAGACTGGACATTGGCGATCAGGTGTCCCTTTCTGTGTTGCCGGCTTCAACATGGGCGAATACAAAACGGAGACTGCAACCGAGCAGCCGAAAATCCAGTTATATGCGAACAAGCAGCTCGAAGAAGCAATTGCGGTGCGATTAGGCGCACAAAGGCCGCCTAGCGAGCTTCCATCCTTGGAAGGATCACCCACTGATCTAGTGCCCGATGCGACCGTTGAGCCGCTGCTGCCAAGTCCCGCGGCAGCGCTGAAGCAACTCGGACGGAAAGTGTTCGACTCGATTCGCTTTTACGAAAAGCTGAATGGGCCATTCCCTTTTGACCATCTCGACGTGGCGCAGATTCCGGGATCATTCGGCCAGGGTTGGCCGGGCTTAGTCTATCTTTCGACGTTCGCGTTTCTACCGGCCGAAGACCAGGAACGTGCGGGACTACAGCAATGGGAGCAAAGCGAGGCTCGGGATCTGATGCCATTTCACGAAGTCGCGCATCAGTGGTGGGGGAACGTTGTCGGTCCCGCGAGCTATCGAGATACCTGGATTGAAGAAGGGATGGCGAACTATCTCGCGCTGCTCTACTCCGAAAGCCAAAAAACAACGAGCGATTATTTGACCGAATGGCTGGAACACTACCGAATGATTCTGCTTACGAAAGTTCCCGGCTCAACTGAAACCCTTAATGATGCTGGAGCACTGAGCCTGGGGCTTCGATTGCGCTCGTCAAAAACGCCGGAAGCCTACCGCGCGATAATTTATGGAAAAGGAACATGGGTAATGCACATGCTTCACGAGATGCTGCACGACCCCACCGCAAAAGATGGTGATGCACGATTCCGTGAGCTTCTTCATTCAATCCTCACCAAATACAAATATCGAGCCTTCACCACCCAGGATCTCCAACGTGAGGTAGAGCGGCAAATGACAGCCGACATGGATTTGGAAGGAACTCGGCGCATGGATTGGTTCTTCGAGGAATGGGTAAAGGAGACCGGAATTCCTCACTACGCCGTAAAATTCGACGTCAAACCTCACGGAAGCGAGTTCATTGTCACAGGCCGGCTCGAACAAAGCGGCGTCGACGACCTATTTACCGCTCCCGTCCCCATCTATGCTTCGCGACCAGGACCTGGATCAAAACCGTTGCGTCTCGGTGTGCTAATCACCAAAGGACCGGAAACTCGCTTCCGATTCACTTCGCGAATTCGACCGACCCGACTAGTGATCGATCCCCATCTGACTCTTCTGTGTCAAACGAACTAGGTTATCGTTCCCGCCACACAGAAACTCAACTTCCTGCTCTAGTCCAAATTCTTGGGGTTTGAACTTGCGCCAAGAGTTTTCCGGTCATATGCTATGCAATCTAATAAATGGCATCTTGCTGAGGGTGAAAGTGCGATTGAAATAACGAACCATTAATCGGCTCTTTTCTTCGTAAATCGTAGCTCAAACCAACCCCGCTGCGTTCGGCGGCTCATCTGTGCGAGGTCTTAGAACCTTAAAGCGTCCTCGAGCGTTTTACAGACATCGATATTAATGTTTCCGAGGCTTCTTCGTGGATCCTGAGAACTCTCAGAATATAAGCGACGCGCGCGAGACTCCTGTTCTCGAGCCCGGCCATACGCTTGCCACCGTCACAGATAAGATCAGTTCCATCGTCCTGGGCCGCGGGACGACCAAGGGCTGGATAATTGGCTTTGGAATTTCTTTCGCTCTTCTGATGTTGTTTAACGTCGCAGTGACGTATCTGCTGGTGAAGGGTGTGGGGATTTGGGGCATTCGGATACCCATTGCCTGGGGCTTTGCCATCGTAAATTTCGTTTGGTGGATTGGAATCGGCCACGCTGGAACTCTAATTTCCGCAATTCTTCTTCTGTTGCATCAGAAATGGCGAACTTCCATTAACCGCTTTGCCGAGGCCATGACGATCTTCGCAGTGGCTTGCGCCGGCATGTTTCCACTTCTGCATATGGGCCGGCCCTGGATGTTTTACTACCTTCTTCCCTATCCGAACGCCATGTGGATGTGGCCGCAGTTTCGCAGTCCGCTTGTTTGGGACGTCTTCGCAGTGTCCACCTATGCCACGGTATCGCTACTGTTTTGGTTCGTAGGAATGATTCCAGACTTAGCTACCCTTCGCGACAGGGCAAAGAATCGCGCGGCACAAGTTATCTATGGCTTCCTGGCGATGGGCTGGCGCGGATCCGCAGTGCATTGGTCGCGAT
Organism: uncultured Acidobacteriota bacterium; assembly: GCA_963714785.1. Taxonomy (GTDB): domain Bacteria; phylum Acidobacteriota; class Terriglobia; order Acidiferrales; family UBA7541; genus Palsa-295. Next base: position 640,899 of record CAVQQE010000003.1, on the reverse strand, counting down.
ATGAAACGGCCTCGTTGCTGTTGGCGGGCCTGGCAACGCCATTAGTGGTCTCCGTACACACGGTTGTGAGCTTCGATTTTTCGGTCGCTATAGTTCCGGGATGGCATAGCACGATCTTTCCACCGTATTTCGTTGCTGGCGCAATTTATTCTGGTTTCGCCATGGTCATCACGCTGGCGATTCCTATTCGGAAATTTTACCACCTCGAAGATCTCGTCACCATGCGTCATCTGGACAACATGGCCAAGGTGATGCTCGCTACCGGCGTAATCGTCGCCTACGGCTATATGATGGAGACTTTCGTAGCGTTTTACAGCGGAAATCAATTTGATCGCTACATGATCATGAACCGCATGACAGGGCCGTACGCTTGGGTTTACTGGCTACTGATCACTTGCAATATCGTGATTCCGCAAGTGCTCTGGTCGCGCAAAGTGCGCAACAACATTCCCATGCTATTTATCGTCGCGCTGGTCGTAAACGTGGGAATGTGGCTCGAACGTTTTGTCATCGTGGTGGTCAGCTTGCATCGCGATTACGTTCCTTCCGCCTGGGGAACTTACATACCTACGCGTTGGGATTGGGCGACGTATGTCGGAACCATCGGGCTTTTCTTGACCCTGTTTTATCTTTTCATACGCTTCCTGCCGATGATTTCAATCGTCGAGATGCGTTCATTGGTTGAAGAAACGAACGAAGAAAGCCGGAATAAATAGGCCGCAAGATTTAGATGTCGCAAATATTTCATCACAGCACGAATGTTCTCTCGCGCCTGAGCATTTACGGTGGCGTGTTCATTGTTGCCTTGCTTGGCGCGGCTCTTTATGGAATTGAGCTGTCGCCTTGGTACACCGACGTGCACGTTTCGCGCGAGCAGCCTGTCCCATTCAGCCATAAGCATCATGCCGGGGAACTGGGCATCGATTGCCGCTATTGCCACACGTCAGTGGAGAAATCTTCATTTGCTGGCGTTCCACCGACACAAACTTGTATGACATGCCATTCGCAGATTTGGACTAATTCCTCGATGCTGGAGCCCGTGCGCGCGAGCTACCGAGATGACAAGTCAATTTCCTGGACGCGCGTGAACGCTCTTCCCGACTTCGTCTATTTCGATCACAGCATTCACCTGAGCAAAGGAATTGGCTGTACTACTTGCCACGGACAAATTGCTGAAATGCCGCTAACCTACCGCGCGGGCACGTTGTATATGTCCTGGTGCCTCGATTGTCACAGGCAACCTGAAAAATACGTGCGTCCAAAGTCTCAAGTATTTAATCCCAATTACGAAGTACCGGCAAATCAAGAGCAGCTGGGACGAGAACTCGTGAAAGAATACAAAATCCAAAGTCTGCAAAATTGTTCGGTGTGCCACCGATGACGGCTGGAAAAAGATCACTATGAGCTCGAATTCAAACACGCCTGAACGCAAATCGATCGATCTTGCCGCCGCCAGAGGGAATCTTGCGCAGCGCAACGGAAAGCGTTTTTGGCAAAGTCTTGAAGAGTTGTCGCAGACAAAAGAATACCGGGAATTCCTGGAGCACGAGTTTCCGCACGATACGGCAAAAAATCCTGAAGGAATCGACCGTCGCGACGTCTTGAAACTTGCCGCGGCTTCCGCTGCGCTGGCTGGCCTCAGCGCCTGCACAAAGTTACCCACAGAAAAGATCGTCCCTTACGTGAAACCGCCGGAAGAAATTATTGCCGGTAGGCCGCTTTTCTACGCGACTTCGATGCAGCTCGCCGGTATCGCGACTGGATTATTGGTCGAAAGCAATATGGGGCGTCCCACGAAAATTGAAGGCAATCCCGAGCATCCGGGCAGCCTGGGCGGCACGGACGTTTTCGCGCAAGCTTCGGTATTGACTCTGTACGACCCGGACCGCTCGCAAACCGTGATTCACGAAGGGCGAATCAGCGATTGGGATTCTTTTGCGGTAGCGATGAGTAATATGCGCGGGCAGCAATCCCCCAAGGGATCTGGGTTGCGGATTCTTACAGAGACGGTCACTTCGCCGTCGCTCGCAGCTCAGGTCAACGCGGTCCTGAAGCAATTTCCGGAAGCGAAATGGCATCAGTACGAACAGTGTGGCCGCGACAACGTGCGCGAGGGAGCGAAACTTACTTTCGGCAAGCCCCTCAATCCAGTTTACAAATTTGATAAAGCGGATGTGATCGTTTCTTTAGACGCGGATTTTCTTACCGGTGGTGCGGGACATGTGCGTTACACACGCGATTTTTCTTCGCGACGTGCGCTGGACACGCCTTCGGCAAATCCGAATCGGCTCTATGTGGTCGAATCGATGCCTACCAGCACGGGGGCTATGGCCGACCATCGAAAACCCGTGCGTGCCAGCGAAATCGGCGGATATGCTCAAAGTCTCGCGGCGGAAGTGGGAGTCGCATCAGCGAACGGCGGCGGACCCAATGCACAAAGTATCCCGGCGGACTGGACGCGTGCCGTCGCAAAAGATTTGCAGCAACATCGTGGATCCTCCTTGGTGATTGCCGGCGAAGAGCAGTCAGCTTACGTCCATGCGTTGGCCCATGCCATGAATGCTTCCCTCGGCAATGTCGGCAAGACCGTCTATTACACCGACCCGCTCGAAACGAATCCAACCGACGGGATGGAATCGTTGCGCGATCTTACAAACGATATGAAGGCGGGAAAAGTCGATGTCCTGCTGATTTTTGGCGGTAATCCCGTGTACGACGCGCCCGTTGATTTCGACTTCGGCCCTGCCCTGTTGAATGTAAAGGTACGCATACATTCGGGGTTGTACTACGACGAGACCGGCGAGCTGTGCCACTGGCACGTACCCGCCACACACTATTTGGAATCCTGGGGCGATGCCCGAGCTTATGATGGCACCCTCGGAATTATTCAGCCGCTGATCGCGCCGCTGTATCAGGGCTGCCACTCACCGTATGAAATTCTCGGATCGCTCGGAAACGATCCGGGCAAATCAAATCACGATGTGGTGCGCGATTATTGGGCCGGCCAGCGTCCTGAAAAAGACAAAGCGTTCGAAGATTTCTGGGAACGGTCGCTGCATGACGGAGTAATGACGGGCACGGCGCTGCCGGCGATCAATGTTGCAGCGCGAACTGATTTTGCAAAACCACCGAACACGCAGAGTGCCGGCTCCCATACTGCCACAGCAGCGGATCTCGAAATTTCGTTTCGCCCCGATCCCTCAATCTTCGACGGGCGTTTTGCCAACAACGGGTGGCTGCAGGAAACTCCCAAGCCGAACACACGATTGACTTGGGACAATGCTGCGATGGTCAGCCCGGCCACCGCGCAGCGCTTGAATATTACGACGGGGGATTATGTGAAGCTCCAGCTAAACGGCCACGAAACTAAAGCCGGAGTCATGATTGTGCCGGGCCACGCTGACAACTCCGTAACCCTGCACCTTGGCTATGGTAGGCGGAGAGCGGGAAAGGTAGGAACGGGACCAGGTTTCAATGCGAATTTCATTCGCACTTCAACGACGCCCTGGGCTGCCACCGGGTTGCGCATCGAAAAAACAGGGGAAGAATACTATTTCGCAGTCACCCAACATCAATACATCATCGATCATCAGGGCCAGGCATCCGAAGAAGAGAGCACCGCCGCGTTTCATCGCGATTTGATCCAGGTTGCAACGCTCGAAGAATTTCGCGCGAATCCGCGTTTTGCCCAGGATCCGCAAGAAGAACCGACTCCCGGCCTTTCGCTTTATCCCGGCTTCAAATACGACGGCTATGCCTGGGGTATGTCCATCGATTTAAACAAATGCGTTGGATGCAATGCTTGTGTCGTCGCTTGCCAGTCTGAAAATAACATCGCAGTTGTTGGCAAGGAGCAGGTGATGCTAGGACGCGCCATGCATTGGATCCGCGTGGATACTTATTTCCGCGGCGGGCTCGAAAATCCGGAAATGTATTACGAGCCCATGCCCTGCATGCAGTGTGAAAATGCGCCCTGCGAAGTCGTGTGTCCGGTTGGAGCTACCACACACAGTCCTGAAGGACTGAATGAGATGACCTATAACCGTTGCGTCGGAACTCGTTATTGTTCCAATAATTGTCCCTACAAAGTCCGCCGATTTAATTTCTTTCTGTTTTCAGACTGGCAAACACCGAGCCTTTACGGCGTGCGCAATCCGAACGTCACCGTGCGCAGCCGCGGCGTTATGGAGAAATGCACCTATTGCGTGCAGCGAATCAATGCAGCGAAAATTCATTCCGAAGAAGCCAACCAGACGATAAAGGACGGCGAGATCGTCACTGCATGCCAGGGAGCGTGTCCGGCTGACGCCATCGCGTTCGGAAATATCAACGATCCGAACAGCCGCGTTTCCAAACTGAAAGCGCAATCGCGAAATTACAGATTGCTTGCGGAGTTAAATACCAAACCGCGCACCTCGTATTTGGCGCGCGTGCGCAATCCGAATCCGGAGATTCACGAGTAGCACATGAAACGCAAAGCTATCTACGGACTGTTGGCCGAATTCGAGACTCCCGAGCAGCTTCTCGCTGCGGCCCATCGGACTCACGATGCCGGTTACAAAAGCATCGACGCATTCACGCCGATGCCCGTGGAAGGCATGGCCGAAGCGGTTGGCTTTGGGCACACCAGACTGCCCGCGGTGGTCTTCACCGGCGGACTTTTGGGCGGGCTTGCGGGCTTTTTTATGTGCTATTACGCGAACGTAATCAGTTTTCCGTTAAATATTGGCGGCAAGCCCTATAACAGCTGGCCTGCCTGGATACCAATTACGTTTGAGTTGACCATTCTCGGAGCCGCTCTTTGCGCGGTTTTTGGCATGCTGGCCATGAACGGGCTGCCGACGCCTTATCATCCGGTTTTCAATGTGGCCAGGTTCGCTCTCGCGTCGAAAGACCGTTTTTTTCTGGTGGTGAAAGCGCGGGATAAGAAATTCGATGTGCTTAAAACGGCTGAGTTTTTGAAGACTTTGCAGCCACACGGGGTATTCGAAATTGAGGTTTGAGCTCCATCGCGGTCGCGGGATTGGCAACGCGTGCGTGACTCCACTAATGGATTGCCTGCGAGGACTTGCTTGCCTGGGCGGCATTGCAATACTGCTCGCCGGATGCCGGCTCGATATGCACATACAGCCAAAATATCTTCCTTACGAGCCCACCAATTTCTTCAATGACGGGCGATCTGAACGTCCCGTAGTTCCCGGCACCGTGGCACGTGGCCAGCTCCATACCGACGAGCTTCTTTACACCGGCCGAGAGAACGGAGTCGTGTCGGACAAATTTCCCTTTCCCATGACGCGAGCAGATTTGGAGCGTGGACGAGAGCGCTACAACATTTACTGCACTCCTTGCCACGACTACACCGGAAGCGGCCAGGGAATGATCGTGCAACGCGGCTTTCCGCCTCCGCCGTCGTTTCATCTCGACAGTTTGCGGCAGGCCCCCGCGGGGCACTTTTTTGAAGTCATTACAAATGGTTTTGGATCCATGTACAGCTATGCCGCTCGCGTAGAACCTGAAGACCGCTGGCGGATAGCGGCGTATATTCGCGCGCTTCAATTGAGCCAGCACGCCACCATGCAGGATGTGCCGGAAAGTGATCGATCGAAATTGACCCAAAATCAGACGAAGGCGCAAGGACACGCGGCAGGGCAACCATAATGGGCGATTCAGAAAGATTTCAACCACAACTCGACCGCATGCAACGGGGCATGATCCTTACGGGAGCGTTTGCGCTCTTGCTGTGCGCGCTTTTTGGTTTGCGTGGTCCCGACGCGGCACAGCGAACTTTCCAGTCTTACTTGTTCTCTTATGTTTTCTGGATTTCAATCCCTCTTGGCTGTATGGCAATTTTGATGATGCATCACTTGACCGGCGGCTGGTGGGGCTATCCCATCAGGCGACTGCTGGAAGCAGCCACCCGAACATTTTTAGTGATGACGGTTTTATTCATCCCAATTTTGTTCGGAATCAAATATTTATACATCTGGGCGCAATGGGCCATCGATAAACCAACAGATCCCGCCCTCCATTTCAAAGCGATGTATCTCACCAAGAATTTCTTCGTGGTACGTTCCGTAATTTATTTCGCCATTTGGCTCACTCTCGCTTATTTCCTGAACAAATGGTCTTACGAACAGGACCGCACCGGAAACGTCCGCCTGGCGTCCGTTTTGGAGGCCTTCAGCGCCCCGGGATTAATTCTGTGGGGAATCGCGGTCACTTATTCCGCAATCGATTGGGTGATGTCTATCGAGCCGCTATGGTTCTCGACCATCTTCGGGATGCTGTTCATGGTAGTCGAAGCCTTGGCGGCCATGGCCTTTGTGATTTTTGTGCTCCGCCTGCTCTCGAATACCGAGCACATCAAACAAATCGTAACCGCATCGCAATTCAATGATCTCGGAAACCTCATGCTGACCTTCGTGATGCTGTGGGCCTACCTCTCTTTTTCACAATTCCTGATCATTTGGGCCGGCAATCTTAAAGACGAAATTCCGTGGTATATGACGCGCGCTTTCGGCGGCTGGGGAGCTTTAGCCGTTTTCCTGATGATCCTGCACTTCGCTGTGCCATTTCTGCTGCTGCTCCAGCGCGGGGTGAAGCGCCGGCTGCATATACTTTCTGCTTTGACGGGCATGATGGTAGTCCTGACGCTGGTAGATGTTTACTGGCTCGTTGTCCCCGGTTTTCTTAACGAAAGAAACGGCCCGCGTTTGCATCCATCTGACTTGCTCGCCGTTGTCGGAATCGGCGGCATCTGGGTGGGCAGCTACATTTGGCAGCTGAAGAAAATGCCGCTTTTGCCGTTGCATGATCCAAGGTTTGCAGGAGCGCTCCAGCATGAGCATGGAGACTAAGCGGCCGGGCCAAGCTCCGCCCGGCGCGCCAACAGATCCTTCGGAAGGATATGAGCATAGGGATGCCAACACTCGAAGTCTGCTGAAGTATGGGCTCGGGTTAGTGATCGTTCTGGCCGTGGTGTTGTTGTCCATGAAGTGGATGTTTTTGTACTTCGCGAAATCGCAACCACTTGGACCGCCGGCTTCTCCATTCGAGAACGCGCGTGTTCTGCCACCGGAACCGAGGTTGCAAGCGAAGCCTCGATCGGATCTGCGAAATTATTGCGGCGAGCAAATGGAGAAACTGGATAGCTACGGATGGGTCGACCCGGACAATGGAATCGTTCGCATCCCAATCGATCGCGCCATTGATATGACGGTCCAGCGAGGTTTGCCAGCGCGCCCAGCAAGCGGCGATCAATCGAACACTTCTGCGACCGGCGACATGGTAAAGACGCAATCATCGCCAAATGGTCCATGCGCTTACTGGATAGGTGAGGATGAGTATGAGAAAGCGCACAACCCAGAAGTAAGGTGAACAAACTTTTTTGAATTTGAGAAGGCAGGTTAAGCAGTGAAGAGATTCAGAAATTTCGTGGACTGCGGATGGTTGCGGGCTTGCCTGTTCGCTGCGTGGATCGCGCTGGCGCTTCTTTCAACGCCCGCACAGGCGCAGCTACAAGGCCCGGTACAGGACATTGGCGTGCGTCCCGATCTGCTGAAAGATGTCGGCGTCGACCAAAAACTAAATCAATCGGTTCCGTTGAATCTGACATTTCGCGACGAGCACGGCAAACCGGTTCAGCTCGCTCAGTATTTCGGCCAGAAGCCCGTGATCCTATCGCTGGTGTATTACAACTGTCCGATGCTCTGCACACAAGTTCTCAACGGCCTGGAATCCAGCCTCAAGTTAATCCCTATGGACATCGGGAAACAATTCGATGTGGTGACCGTAAGCATTGACCCAACCGAGAGGCCAGTTCTAGCGGAAGCCAAGCAAGCCCTTTATACCGGCATTTACGGCCGGACGAACGCGGCCCAAGGGTGGCATTTTCTCACGGGCGACGAACAACAAATCCGCCAACTCGCAAACGCTGTCGGTTTCCGCTACGCCTACGATCCCGGCTCAAAACAGTTCGCGCATGCCAGCGCCATCATGGTGCTCACGCCCGAAGGAAAAATTTCACGCTACTTTTACGGCATCCAGTTCCCATCGCGCGATCTTCGGCTGGGCTTAGTGGAAGCTTCAGAAGGAAAAATTGGCACGCCGGTCGATCAGGTGTTGCTCTTCTGCTATCACTACGACCCGTCCACCGGGAAATACGGATTGTTGATATCGCGTCTGATTCAAGGGGCAGGGGCTGTAACGGTGCTCGCGATCGGCGGTCTTATTTTAGTTCTGTACCGGAAAGAACATTATGCGTTGCCTGATCGCAGAACGTGAGCACTCTGTCTATGGCATGCCATCAGAAATTAGGTATGCAAAAGGAATTTGCAAATAGAACGTGATGGGCCTTCTCCAATTCGGCTCTGTTTTCTTCTCCTTGGCGATTCAGGCGCCGCAACTTCGCCCTGAAGCAGCTTCCTCCATAGCGGAAGGAGTCGATCACCTTTATTTCGTTCTAACTTTCATCACCCTATTTTTTACCATTGCCATATTTTCGACAATCTTTATCTTCATGGTGAAATATCGCAGGCGAGCCGATAATGAAATCCCCGCAGAGACTGAAGAGAACCTTCCGCTGGAGTTGGCCTGGACCATCATCCCGACACTAATCTGCGCGGGCTTATTTCTCTGGGCTTCGAGCTTGTATTTCGAAAATTCCCGCCCGCCTTCAGCTTCCACGGAAATTTTCGTGATCGGCAAGCAATGGATGTGGCACATCCAGCACCCGGAAGGCGTGCGCGAAATCAACGAGCTACACGTTCCCCTCGGCGTGCCAGTGGAGTTGACGATGACCTCCGAAGACGTCATCCACGATTTCTATATCCCTGCGTTCCGTGTGAAAAAGGACGTCATCCCAGGCCGTTACTCGACATTGTGGTTTCAGGCCACGAAAGTGGGCACCTATCATCTGTTCTGCGCGCAATATTGCGGAGCCGACCATGCGGAGATGCTCGGATGGGTTTACGTTATGTCGCCGGCGGATTACGAAGCTTGGCTCTCGAGCGGCACACCAAGCCAGACTATGGTGCAAATCGGCGAGAAAACATTCAACAAGCTCGGATGCGCGTCGTGCCATGTTTCAGACGGCACTGGCCGCGGTCCCTCGCTGGTAGGTCTTTACGGTAAGGAAGAGGAAGTCAAGACCGGAGAGAAGCGTCTTGTGGACGAAGCTTTCATTCGTCAAGCCATCATTAATCCTAACTCTGTAGTTTTGAAGAATTATCCGCCGATCATGCCCACCTTCCGGGGACAGGTCAACGAGGAGCAAGTCTTGCAGCTCATCGCCTTCGTGAAATCGCTTGGGTCGGAAGAAAGGAATTCGAACGGCAAATGAGTACGGCCACTTTAGACGTCCACGAAGTACCAACCGGGTCGCGCGTTAATTATCTGAACGCGCAATATGGCGTGAAGTCCTGGCTCTTAACCACCGACCACAAACGCATCGCACTTCTCTATCTTGCGTCCATTACTTTGATGTTTTTTGTCGGCGGCTTTTTCGCCGTCCTGATGCGCTTGCATTTAATCGAACCGCAAGGCGCGCTGGTACAGCCGGAAACTTACAACAAGCTGTTCACCATGCACGGCGTCATCATGGTTTTCTTTTTCCTGGTTCCATCCATCCCGGCGACGCTGGGCAATTTTCTGGTGCCCATGATGATCGGCGCCCGCGACTTGGCATTTCCGCGGCTCAATCTTCTTAGTTGGTACATTTACGTCATCGGCGCAATTTTCACGCTTTACGCCGTGATCTCAGGCGGAGTGGACACCGGCTGGACGTTCTATACGCCTTACAGCAGCAGCTTTTCCCATACCTCGGTGGTCCCCACGGCGCTGGGCGTTTTCATAACCGGATTTTCTTCGATTCTCACCGGGCTGAATTTCGTGGTGACCATTCATAAAATGCGCGCGCCAGGGCTTACCTGGTTCCGTCTGCCACTTTTCATCTGGGCCATTTACGCTACCAGCATCATTTTTATTCTTGGAACACCGGTAATCGCCATTACGCTTTTCCTCCTGTTTCTCGAAAGGGTTCTCCACATCGGCATTTTCGACCCGGCGATCGGTGGCGATCCTATTCTCTTTCAACATCTTTTTTGGTTTTATTCTCACCCCGCGGTTTACATCATGATTTTGCCGGGAATGGGAGTGATGAGCGAGCTCATCACCTGCTTTTCACGCAAGCGAATCTTTGGATACAGTTTTGTGGCCTTCTCAAGCCTTGCGATTGCCATCATCAGCTTTCTCGTGTGGGGACATCACATGTTCGTCACCGGCCAGTCGATTTACGCCGGCCTGGTGTTCTCCGTACTCAGCTTTTTGGTGGCGATCCCTTCTGCTATAAAGGTTTTCAATTGGACCGCGACGCTCCATAAAGGCTCAATTTCCTACGATGCTCCCATGTTGTACGCGCTGGGTTTTATCGGCCTGTTCACCATGGGCGGCCTTACGGGCCTTTTTCTCGCTTCTCTCGCCACCGACGTTCACCTGAATGGCACGTACTTTATTGTGGCGCATTTCCATTACATTATGGTCGGCGGTGCCGTGATGGCTTATCTGGGAGGGATACATTTCTGGTGGCCGAAAATAACCGGACGTCTTTATCCCGACGGCTGGGCACGTTTTGCGGCGCTGGTAATTTTCGTGGGATTCAACCTCACTTTCTTCCCGCAATTCATGCTTGGATATCTGGGCATGCCGCGGCGTTACGCTGTGTACCCGTCGGAGTTTCAAGTGCTAAACGTCATGTCCTCTGCCGGTGCATCGATTCTGGGAATCGGATACTTGATCCCGCTCATCTACTTGACATGGTCCATGCGTTACGGACCGACCGCGGGCCCAAATCCGTGGGGCGCCAAGGGGCTGGAGTGGACAACTCCTTCTCCCCCTCCTACTGAAAATTTTGAGGAGATTCCGGTGGTAACCGAAGAAGCTTACGACTACGCCCACAGCACGGTGACCCGTGGCTGATATGGCGATTCACAACGCGCATCCGCCCGGGTTTGCGCACCAGTTTGAAGACATGGAGCAACAGCGCGAGGCTGGAAGCCTCGGCATGTGGGTATTCCTGCTCACCGAGATGATGTTCTTCGGCGGCCTGTTCGCCACCTACATCGTTTACCGCGCGCTTTATCTGCCTTCCTTCGAAATTGGTAGCCATTTGCTGGAAGTCAGGTTCGGCGCATTGAACACCGCTGTTTTGATCGGAAGCAGCTTGACCATGGCGCTGGCCATCCATTGCGCTCAAATTGGCAAGCGCGGCGCGCAAGTTGGATTCCTGATTACCACGATGATTTTGGGCGCGGCGTTTTTGTTCATTAAGTTTACGTTTGAGTGGCACCACGATTACATTGAGCATCTGGTTCCCGGTTTTGGTTTCCTGATACGGCCCGAATGGGGAGCGCCCGGTGCGCACGTGCCCATGTTCTTCTGCTTTTATTTCTTTATGACTGGATTGCACGCGTTGCACATGATTATCGGGATCGGCATTCTGACCGTGCTCACGATCATGGCCCATCGTGGCAGGTTTACTCCGCAGTATCATAGTCCGCTCGAAGTAAGCGGCCTTTACTGGCACTTCGTGGATATTGTGTGGATCTTTCTGTTTCCGCTGCTCTACCTTATTGGAGGACGTTACGCGGGGGGTGGCCACTGATGTCCGAGCACATTGTCCCGGTGAAAACCTACATCGGAATCTTTGTCGCGCTTCTTTGTCTCACCGCACTCACGACCGGTGTGGCCTACATTGACCTCGGCGCATTTAACACCGTTGCCGCTCTTGCGATTGCCGTCGTCAAGATGCTGCTGGTAGTTCTGTTTTTTATGCACGTGAAGTACAGCGGCGGGCTGACTAAGGTGTTCATTCTCGCGGGAGTTTTGTTCTTCGCCATCCTCGTTACGTTGACACTCGCAGACGAGTTGACGCGACATTGGTCTCCTACGCCCACTGGATGGGGAACTCTCGCTCCACTACTTTCACGCTTCTTTTAACAAACCATCGCTATTCTGCGGTCATGAATTAGGAAGCGCTATTCTGTCAGAAAGCTAATTGTGGAGAGCGTGGAGTTAAGACCGAACAGCTCGGAAGGCGATGACTGCGTTCAATCCTCCGAACGCAAAGGAGTTTGAAAGCGCCGCATCAATTTGCTGCTTACGCGGCTGATTTGGAATGTAGTCGAGGTCGCATTCGGGATCGCGCTCGTTGTAGTTCGCCGTGGGCGGCAGGATTCCGTGATGCAGAGCGAGCACGGTGGCGATCGCTTCCAGTGCGCCCGCGGCGCCCAGCGCATGGCCGTGCATGGATTTCGTCGAACTGACAGCGAGTTTGTCTGCATGCGCGCCGAAAACTTCCCGGATGGCGCGACTTTCGACCGGGTCGTTCCCCGGTGTTCCGGTACCGTGGGCGTTAATGTAACCAACTTCTTCAGGCGCCATGTTGGCAAGACGCAACGCGTCACGCATGGCTCGTGACGGCCCCTCGACCGTCGGTTGCGTCAAATGATGGGCGTCCGAGGACATGCCGAAGCCGCAAATTTCCGCGTAGATTCTGGCACCGCGCGCCTGCGCCGCTTCCATCGGTTCCAGGATCATCATCGCGCCACCCTCGCCCAGAATCATTCCCCGCCGATCTTTACTGAACGGGCGGCAAGTATCCGGCGCAATCACTCGCATCGCTTCCCATGCTTTCAGATGTCCGATGGCGAACGGCGCCTCGCTGCCCCCGGTCACCGCCAGATCCACTTCGCCATCGCGCACCAGACGAAAGGCCTGGCCAATGGCATGATTCGCAGAGGAACACGCAGTCGATACTGTATAGGTGGGCCCCGTAATCCCCAGTTCCATGGAGATATGGCTGGCACCGGCATTGGCCATAGTTTTAGGAATCGTCAGCGGATGAACCCTTCCGCGGTCCGAAACGTAAAGATCCGCGAAGCCGGTTTCGATGGCGGATTGGCCTCCCACAGCGGAGCCGCAGACAATCGCAGCGTTATAACGAAGAGCGGGGGTTAGAGTAAGGCCCGAATCGCGCATAGCTTCGCGCGCTGAAACCACGGAGAACTGCGCAAAGCGATCGAGGTAAGCTTCTTTACCGCCTTCGAAGTGCTGTGTGGGGTCGAAACCGCGCACCTCGGCCCCGTTCTCCATCTTCAGGGCCACGCGCGACCGATCGACGCCCTTCAACGCCTGAATGCCACATCGTCCATGGCTAAGCGAATCCCAGGATTCGGCGACATTCAGTCCCAGTGGAGAAATAATCCCTAAACCTGTGATGGCAACTCGGCGGGCCGCCATTCTTAGTTCGCTGGCGTGGGCGAACCCACAGTCGAATCAGGCGGCGTAGCGGCGATGATCTTCTTAATGCCGGTGACTACATCGTTGACAGTGCGTATGGATCGAACATCGTCATCGGGAATGGAAATCTTAAAAGCGTTCTCGAGCTCAAAGAGCAAAGTGAAAACGTCCAGCGAATCGATGCCCAAATCCTGCAGATTAGTTCCCAGTGTGATCTTATCGGCTGGAATCCGCTTTACCGATGCAAGAGTAGTGATCACCTTTTCAGCGACTGCATCAGACGTCAAATTCTTCCTCCCAAAGTGCCGATGGGTTCAGGTTTCGTCCTCAATTTGCGACGCCAGCAACACTTAAAACCCATCCCTATAAGACAACTACTAAATCAGCCAAATTTTAGCAGGACTGCGCGTTCATCGCTCAGAGTATTTCTTCAAAGGACGTCCGCTTCCAGAATGGCCTAATGTTTCATTGGCATTGAAGAGCTCGGCGTCGTTGCGGGTACGGAGGCCGCAGCCGGTGCCCCCGGCAGATCGAATTCTCTTTTCGCCGCGGGAGGAAGTTTCTCGATATTGCTCAAAAAGGTCACCAACTGCCACATTTGCGTGTCATCCAGAGTCTTGTCCCACGCCGGCATTGCGCTCCAACGTACACCATGCTGGATAATGTAGAAATTTTGATTCTCTGGCATATCCGGTGCGTCGGTGAAGAACGTAGGTACGGGAGGATAGAACGATTTCGGGAATTGGCTGCTGGGATTTGAAGGAACGCCGTGGCAGCCTGCGCAATGATTAATGTAAAGCCTAGTGCCGGCCACCAAAGTCTCTTCGTTGGCCGCTAAAGGGTTCTTCTGGTCCGGAGCGTGGCGGTCGGTCGAAGCATCTACCGCCTGCATTGCAAACTTCTTCTCCAGCAGAGACGGTTCCTGGTCCGCTTTGAAATCCACGTAACCCTCTTTAATAGCTAAAAAAATAGCGATACCAATTATCAGCAATGTCAGGAAAACGCCTGTAAAAAAATTCCTCATTGACCTCAACCTCCTTACAAACAATGAATCCCACAAAAGCTATTTTACTTCGGCCAGCCGGTTATATTTCTTAAGAACTTCGCGCAGCCTGTCATGCGGAAGCGCTTCCACGGTATGCCCTTGGGGACCGGTCATAGTTTTCGCCGCCACCAGAGCATTTACCACCGCTTCTTCCGTGGCTTGCACTGTCGCCTCAAAAAGCGCGTCCATTTGATCATTAGGGAGCATTTGGACGTTCACCGGTTTCTTTTGCTCCAGCCCGGCGCCCGCGTTAGCCGTGGAGAACGCAATAAAAATGTCGCCAGAGCCATTCCCCGAAATGCTGCCGAGACGTCCAAGACCTAGCGTAACCCGCTTGGCAATCCGTTTCATCTGATTTGGCAAAAGCGGAGCGTCGGTGGCGACCACAACGATAATCGAACCGGTATCGTCGTCCCATATTCGCTTTCCTGTAATTTCGTAGCCTACAGGCGTTCCGGCGATTCGCAAAAGATGCCGCGTCCCAAAATTGCACTGAACCAGCAGGCCCACTGTATATCCACCGAGTTTTTCGGAAAGCCGGCGCGAGGAAGTCCCTGTGCCGCCCTTAAATTCGAAACAAATCATTCCAGTCCCGCCACCGAGGTTTCCTTCGGCAATCGGACCTGAGTGCGCGTCATCCATCGCAGCGAACGCGTCTTCCCGCTTCACGTGAAATCCGTTGATATCGTTCAGATATCCGTCCCAGGTCTCAGCCACCACTGGAAGCGACCACCAATCGTCCTCGGGCACTGGCATGCCGTGTTCGAATTGCCACGCGATGACGGCGTCGCGTACAACTCCCACGCTGTGCGTGTTTGTGATCATCACTGGGCCATATAGAAATCCCGATTCTTCGACCCAGGTCGTACCGGTCATTTCCCCATTGCCATTTTCCGTGAACCATCCCGCAAAAACCGGATCCACCGCATTTTTTCCGCGCGGGAAAATCGCCGTGACGCCGGTGCGTACTGGCCCAACCCCTATCTGCAATTTGCCTTCGCCGGAAATGAGCGTGCGATAGCCGACTTCCACTCCCTTTACGTCTGTAATCGAATTCAGCGGGCCCGGAGTGCCTTCAAATGGCACGCCGAGGTCACGCGCGCGAGGCTCCGACGCAGCATTCGGCGGTTGCGGCGCCCTAACCGGCACGGAGGCAACGAAAAAAATGGCGAGAGTAAGAGATAATATTTTCACGGGTTTTCAGCGCCAGCGAAAGAGTCTAATTCCTGCTTAACGTGGCGCAGCAACATTGTATTTTTCATTAGTTCATCTTCGAGAATCTTGGCTTGCTCCTGCGCACGCTTCCAATCACCCGCCTCAGCGGCTTCCGTAAGGCCAGGCAGCTCGAGATGGGCGTAGGTGTAGCGCGCTGCATAGAGAGAATGTTTGAACCACGGCCGCCCGGGAATGCCGTCGGGATTGCACCAATTGTGTTCCACTTTCATCAACTCTTGATTTATGTAAATCTCTTTAGCGCTGTTCATACCTCCGCTCGCAACCGCCCGGCTGACACTCTGTTTCAGTTCCTGTCCCGCTTGCTCGAATCCTAGAGCGTATTTCCGGAGAGAATCAAAATCTATATGCGACGCAACATGGCTCGCATCATCAAGTTCGATTAGAAACTGCCGGATGTGCTGGCCATAGGACTCAAAATCAAACGGAAGAATCTCAGCATTTGCCAAACGAAGCGCCACGGTGCCCCAAAGCTGAGTCATTAATGAATGGTAGCGGTATCCCGGATCTCCAAAGTGATTTATCCAGTAAAAGTCATCGTACAAAGAGTGATAGACACCGTACGGCCCCACGAAAGTGAGCCCCACTGTCGGGATGCCGAGAAAATTTAAGAAGACGGTGTGATCTGATCCGCTTCCGATGCGAGTGTTCGCCAGCTCAAAGTCCGGCACAGGTTGTTTTCCTTTTAGTTCTACTTCTCTCGAAGCTTTCCATTCGTCGTAAAGTGTCTTACCCGAAGGCGCCGGCAAATTTCGGCTCACATCGACAAGCAGGGGCGCTAGCGAACCCACGGCATCCCCTTGAAAGTTGGATCCCGAAGTCGCCTCGTCCACATTCAAATACGCCACAGTTTTCTGTTTCAGTTCATCCGCGTATTCTTCGCCCCATTCCGTGGAACCAGTCAACGCGTACTCCTCGCCATCCCAACTGCAAATCACCAGCGTGCGCTTGGGCCTGATTCCCTGCTTTAACATTTCGCCGAGATTTCGGGTCAGCTCGAGCATAGAAGCGGTTCCGCTGGAAGGATCCACAGCGCCATACACCCAAGCGTCGCGATGATTGCCCAGAATCACCCATTGATCGGGAGCTTCACTGCCGCGAATGCGCGCTTCGGTCACGTAATACGGCTGCACGCTCGTGTCCATGTCAACCTTCAGATGAACTTGCACGCGCTTACCGCCAAGCCTGTACTTCAGCGGCAACCCACCTTGCCAGGAATTCGGCGCCACCGGCCCGTCCATCTTTTCCAGTAGTGGCTTCGCGTCGTGCCAAGATAACGGCAGGCCCATGATTTTCGGCAAAGATATCGCTTGTTCCGGAGCTATTCGTTTCGCGCCTGGAACCGACGCCCACCCCGGAGTTAAAGGATCGCCCGGTTCCAGGAAGTCATATGTAATCGCGCCGCGCTGGATGTGACTCTCCGGTCCCCACGGCCCATCCGGAAAAACTTTCCCGCGAGTGTAACCGTCTTCCTGCGGATCGGAATAAATTAGGATGGCCGCCGCGCCCAGCCGTTCCGCCGTGAGCGCCTTGAATCCTCGATAGCTATAAGGATTCGAATAGCGCACCAGAACAATTTTTCCTTTCACATCGATTCCGTGCGCGCGAAGGTATTCGTAATCTTCCGGATTGCCGCTATGCGCATACACTACGGGCGCCGTTACTTCTCCGGAAGCGGAATATCCCAGGTAGGCTCCGTCGGCTTTCGGATTTTTGGTGTCAGCATCCACCACATAGGGATCTTCGCGCAAGCTCGCGCGATAATGCCCGGGATGGACCATCTCCAGTGAAATTTCGCGCGGCCGCGAATTCAGCACATCATATTGATGGACGGTGACGTCTTCCAGACCCTGCTGCCGCCATTGCTCAGCCACCCATTGCGCCAACTCATTATTGCGAACCGAGCCAGCCGGGTGCGGCTCAGAGGTCAGATAGCGATGAAATTTTGAAATTTGTTCAGTGGAAGCCATCGAACGGAATTTCTGTTCGAGGGACGTCTCCTCCGCAGCACCATGCGCGGAGAATCCCACCATGGGGTTGGTGTCGTTGGAACTAGCAAATGCCGCAAATCCGATGGAAATAGCCATTACTAACGCCGCAATCGCCCAACGATAACTTCTGCCATCAACCGAGTGCAGATGACCCTCCGATTCCCGCAAGGTGTGTCTTCTCCAACGCAGCAATGGCTTTTTCAAGCCCCGCGGCCAGCATTTGTATCATGGAAGACGTGATCGTAAATGGCGGCGCCAACAGAATGTGATCGCCGCGCAGGCCGTCAACGCATCCTTGAATCGGATACGTCATGATCCTTTCCTCCAGCAAATCGTCTTGAACACGCGAAGCGATTCGCGCGTCATGCGGAAAAGGTTCCCGGGTCTTTGCGTCCTGCACAAACTCTATTCCCCACAGCAACCCCAACCCGCGTACATGGCCCACAATCGAGAATTTGTTAAGTGGTTCAAGTGCTGCGCGCATCTCGAGTCCGGCAATATCAACCCGCGCGAATAAATTTTCGCGCTCGATGTAATCTAGCACCGCGTTACCTGCCGCTGTTGCTACCGGATGGGCGTTATAGGTGAAGCCGTGCAGAAAGGTCCCCGATCCTTTGGAAATTGTTTCTGCCACATTGCCCGCGACGATCACCGCACCCAACGGAGCATAGCCGCTCGCGATTCCCTTGCCGATCAGAATCATATCCGGCGTCGCGCCCCAATGTGCTACGGCAAACGGCTTTCCCGTCCGTCCTATGCCCGTCATCACTTCATCCGCAATCAGGAGTATTCCGTGTTGCCGGCAAATTTCCGCGATTCTTTGAACGTAACCGTCCGGCGGTGCCACAGCACCGAGCGTGGCTCCCACAACGGGCTCGAAAATAAATGCGGCTACGTTGTCTGATCCGTCGCGTTCCAGAATTCGGTTAAGTTCGTCCGCACACTCCACGTTGCACTCCGGATAGCGGAGTCCATAGGGACAGCGGTAGCAATAGCAGGGCGGAATATGCCCCCACTCGGGAAGCATGGGAGCAAATGGCTCACGTCGCCGAACATTTCCCGAAACTGACAGCGCTCCGAGTGTGCTGCCGTGATAGCTCTGTAAACGAGAGAGCACGCGAAAGCGTTTAGTCTCGCCACGCTCCAGCCAATATTGGCGCGCAAGCTTCAGTGCAGTCTCCGTGGCCTCAGATCCACCGGATGTAAAATAAACACGCCCTTGCGCTCGCATGGCCTCAGGCGCGATCGCAAGAATCCGCCGCGCAAGTTTCTCTGCAGTCTCGGTGTGGAATTGTGAGGAGTGAACGTATGCTAGCCGTGACGCTTGATCCGTCATCGCATCGGCGACTTCTTTTATTCCATGCCCGATGGTGACCACCGCGGCACCGCCGGATGCATCCAGATAGCTCCTGCCGTCGTCGGTATAGACAAAGCACCCTTCTCCGCGCGTGGCTTGCGGGTATCTTTTCAGAAAAGACCGCGGAAAAACGGCTTCGTCCATTGTGGTTTCGCTCAGAGTCGAGCGATTCTAACAGGAAAACTTCCGGACACCATCACTTGCTCATTTCCATTTCAACTTTTTCAGATTAATCGTCGGCGGCGGGAATTTGAGATCCATTTCTCGGAACGTCTCGTCAATGATGTGCGACACCGCTAGGTTGCGAAACCACTTCTTGTTGGCGGGAATGATGAACCACGGCGCTTCCCTCGTGCTGCAGCGTTCCAGCGTATCTTCGTAAGCGGCGGTGTAATGGTCCCAGTATTTTCGCTCCTTGAAATCATCTTCGGAAATTTTCCAGCGCTTGTCCGGGTCTTCAATCCGCTCCAGGAAACGTTTCTTCTGCTCGTCCTTGCTGATGTGTAGGAAGAACTTCAAAATCTTCACCTTGTTTTCTTCCAGCATGGTCTCGAATCGATTGATCTGATCGTATCGCCGTGACCACACTTCTTTCGGGACCAGCTCGTGCACACGTACGATCAATACGTCCTCATAATGTGATCGGTTGAACACTCCAATTTCGCCGTAGCCGGGAATCGCTTTGTGAACTCGCCACAGGAAATCATGGGCTGCTTCTTCCGCCGAAGGCACTTTGAAAGATTTTACTACGCATCCCTGAGGGTCAACGCCCGACATCACATGGCGTATGGTTCCATCTTTGCCGGCCGCGTCGAGACCCTGAAAGATTAGCAGCAGGGCGCGCTTTTTCTCGGCGTACAGCCGGTATTGAAATCCTACGAGTCTCTTTATAGCCTTCTCAAGGCTATCTTTCATCTCCCGATCTTTTTCGAACCCCAGCGTGTCATCAGGGTCCCACTTGGACAGCTTTACCTTGTGTCCAGGTTTCACTGCCAGTTCGTCGCTAAATTTCATGCCATCTCCTTGACCGCTCCGCTAGTCCGGCGAACCTGGCCCATGTTTTTTGCGGGTCACCATTTTGTTACTTGCCATTCATCGATCCGATATATGATATGCAATTCTGTGTAAATTATTCATATGGCCACCATTACTCCTGACCTAGCGTCCGCTGCAGATCCGGCCATATTCAAACAGCCTACTACCAAACGCGATTATCCTGGCGCGCTAGTCGTCGTGGAAGGTATCGACGGCTCCGGGAAAAGCACTCAACTATACCTGCTGAAACGCTGGCTTGAAATCGGCGGCTATCGCATTCATTTCACCGAATGGAATTCTTCGCCTCTAGTGAAGTCCGCCACCCGGCGAGGCAAACAGCGGCGGTTATTGACGCCCACGACGTTTTCTCTTCTGCACGCGGCGGATTTCGCCGACCGGTGTGAACGCCAAATCATGCCTCTACTGCAGGGCGGTTATCTGGTCCTCGCTGACCGATATATCTACACCGCATTTGCGCGCGATGCCGCTCGCGGATGTTCTCCCCACTGGTTGCGCAATCTTTACGGCTTCGCTCCAACTCCCGATATCACCTTTTATTTCCGCGCTCCCCTAGACGTTGCCGTTAACCGCATCGTTGCCGGCCGCCCAAAGCTGAAATATTATGAAGCCGGGATGGATCTCGGAATCTCGCTGGATCGCTCCGAAAGTTTTCGCATTTTCCAGGAACGCATTCTGAACAACTACGATCAGATGGTGGAAACCGACCGTTTTGTTCTGATGGACGGCACGGTGCGGGTGAACAAACTTCAGAAACTGATGCGGCAGATTGTGAGCGAGAAGATCGCTCTGCAACAGTTTGCACCCAAGAAAAAATGACGCGCTCATCGAAAAAAATTCTTACCCGCGTTCCAGCAAATGGCCGCCCGGTGAAGCAAAGGCGGGTGCACCAGGCTGTAGAAACTCCGTCACGTTTCTACGGAACCCCGCTACCCGGAGTAAGACCGGAAGAACTCAGTGGAACTCTCATCGTTATAGAGGGTACCGACGGTTCCGGCCGCTCCACTCAAATTTCTCTTCTCACCGAGTGGCTCGAATCTCAAGGATTTGCGGTGCAGACCATGGGTCTCCGCAGATCGTATCTAGTCGGTGAAGATATCGACGCGCTGCTGGCAGAAAACGCGGTCACTCGAATGACCTTGGCGCTGATGTACAGCACCGATTTCTTCGACCAACTGGAGCGCCGCATTCTCCCTGCTTTGCGCTCGGGATTAATCGTGTTGGCGGACCGCTATATCTTCACTTTAATCGCTCGCTCGGCCGTTCGCGGCATCGGCCGCGATTATCTCCACGGAATTTATGAAACTGCTCTCCGGCCCGACCTTACTTTTTGGCTGAATGTGCGCCCCGAAATTGCTTTCGACCGCGAGTTCAAGAAATCCCAGACCATTAGCTATTGGGAATCCGGACGCGACATGTCGCTCTCGAATGACTTGTTTCAATCCTTCATCCGATACCAATCGATGATTAAGCGAGAATTCGAATATCTTTCGAAGCGGCACAGTTTTCTTGAACTAGACGGCGAAAGCAGCGTCTCTGCGGTGAACCGGGTGCTACGCAAGCGAATTGCTTCGCACCTGGGCATACGTAGCACGCAATACAGGCCTTCGCACGCGCTGTCGCATCTTTGGCGCTAAAGAGTGGCTGCCCCGGTCCAACTAGCCGCGATTGATGCGGGCTCGAATGCTATTCGGCTCGTAATCGCTCGCGCTACTTCCCCTCAGCATATCCAATTTCTAGACAGCGAGCGTGCCGCAGTTCGCCTGGGACATAACGCGTTCACGCGCCGGATGCTGGATGACGACACCATTGCAAAAGCAGCTCGCACCTTTAAACAATTCCGCGATCGCATGGATCGTTATCAGGTCAGCGCCTATCGAGCTGTGGCAACAGCGGCTGCTCGGGAGTCGCGCAACTATCGCAAATTGATGGATCGCATTCGCCGGAAATCCGGTCTTGAATTGGAAGTCATCGGCAATGAGGAGGAAGCTCGGCTGGTTTGCTCCGCCGTGAAATGGGCGCTCAGTGACCGATTACAGCCGCGCTTGATTTTCGATCTCGGCGGCGGCAGCTTGGAACTGAATTTTTTTCAGCGCGGTGTACTGGAGCATCGCATTGGACTACCACTTGGCACCATACGTCTGATGGAAACGTATTCCATCAAAGGCGCGATCGACGAAGACGATGCCAACCGTCTTCGTCATCATGTTCTATCTATCCTACGCAGTGCGCTTCCTTCGCCGCCGAAACTCAACCGTTCAATTGCCGTAGCCTGTGGAGGAAATGCGGAAGCCCTGGTTCGAATCGCACCAGGACCCATGGTCGAACGCATTCCCTCCATCAATGTACGCCTGCTGAAAGATCAGACCTGGCGCATGATGGCTCTTGATATTCCGGGGCGTATGCGAACTTTTCGCGTGCGTGAAGACCGTGCCGAAGTCATTGGAATTGCTGCCATCATCATTACTACACTCACCAAATGGCTGGACCTGCGCACCATGCTGGTCCCCGGTGTTGGAGTTCGCGAAGGCATTTTGCTGGATCTTGTCGCGCAGCAATACTCCGGCGGTATTGTTTCCGATGAAGAAAAAGGCCGAGCCGCCGAAATGCTGCAAGGCGCACTATGGTTCGCCAGCCGGCTGAATTACAATCAACATCATGCCGAGCAGGTGGCTCGGTTAGCGCTCTCGCTGTTCGATCAGCTTCGTCCCATTCATGAAATGGGACCGGAGCTTCGGCTCCTTCTCGAAGTGGCGGCGCTTTTGCACGATATCGGACATTTCGTAAACCGTAAGAACCATAATCGGCACGGCGAATATTTGATTCGTAATGGAGAAATTCCCGGCTTGCGCGGCTGGCGATGCGAGATGGTGGCTGCGCTCGTGCGCTACCATAATTCAAAATCGGAACCTGAACTGGGGCACTCGTCCTATGCCGCACTTGATGGACAGAAGCGCCGGCAATGCCGGCTGCTTACCTCATTGCTGCGCATTGCCGAGAAGCTCGAGTCCGAGCACGAGCAGCGCGTTAGCGGCGTCGATGTGCAGATCGAAGGCCACAAGGCCATTTTCATGATCCGCGCCGCTGATGGCACGCGTTTGGATCTTGCCGGCCTTCAACGCAAAGCCGAATTGTTCGAGAGAGAATTCCACTTGAATGCGGAATTTCGTCGAGTGCAAAAGAAGGAAAAAGAGGTAGCCTAGACTTATGATTCTTTATCTCGTGCGCCACGGCATAGCCGTGGACCCCAACGATCCAAAATCACCTGCAGAGCCGGAACGCCCGCTCACGGCGAAAGGGGTACAAAAGACGCGCTCCGCTGCGCTCGGTCTCAATGTCTTGGGTATCAAACCCGACGTAATGATTACGAGCCCGTATGTCCGCGCGGCACAAACCGCGGAAATATTCGCCGAAACTCTTGGCTTCGCGCCGGCCAAGATTCGCGTGCACGATGCGCTAAAACCCGCCGGAAATCCAGCAGAGATTGTTAAGGAAATCGTCGGGTTGCGCGCCAAGGAAGTCATGTGCTTCGGCCACGCGCCGCAGCTGGATTTAATGATTTCACACTTGCTGGGCGCGCGAGGCGCCGTCACCGAGTTGAAAAAAGCTGGGGTCGCTTGCTTCGAGCACACCGCTGCCCGCGGAAAATGGCATCTTCGTTGGCTGGTGACACCTAAGATGTTGCGTCAGCTTGCTGAGTAAACGCGCTGTAATTCCGGCGGAGAAACTGTCTTCAGGTTGTGGCCCCACTCCAGGCCTTTGTGCCAGAACACCCAGTAGGATTCTTTGTCGATAGTTTTTGTGCGGAATTCCTCGAGCCGGCTCTTACGTTCCCTTTCGATTTTTTCCATCCAGCCCTCGAGGATTTTTGGATCCAGTCCCGAAGCTTGTTTTCTGACCAGAGGGCGCAGCACATCCAGGTCGTGCACTTCGCCGAGAATATCCTGCATATGCTTTAGTTCCTTGCTGCTGTGTTCATACCTGGCCGGCAGAAAATTCTCCAGGATGTATCGGAAGCCTTTCAATCCAATTCGAAGGCGATGCCATGCCGCTCCACTTCGGACTTTTCTTGCTCGCTGGTAGAGCTCCACTGCTTCGTTGAGTTTCGCAAGCGCCAGGCGCTGAAAAACCACGCTCTCGACGGGGAAGAACGCGGCTTTAGGTGGAAATTTTCGCGACCATTTTTTCCATTCTTTGCGATCAAACTGGGCCAGCGTCTTCTCCGCGATTTCTTGCGCTTCTTTTTCTTTGTCGTCCAGGACTTTCAGCAGCCTCTTACGCAGCGGGTCTTTGGCCGCAGTCAGCTTTTTCACCCATTCCTTGGCAACTTGCGTGTTTCGAAGCTCGCCCAGGGCTTGGAACAAATCTCGGGTGGATTTCTTCAGTTTTTTCCAACTGGGCGAGGGGTTTACCTCGCTTAAGGCATCGGCCATGGTCCGGCAGCGGCGGAGGGCGACGCGCAGGTCGTGGACGCTGTCTGAGTCCCACTTGTCCCCGACCTGATCCGCCATCTCCCAGACGCGGTTCATCCAAACTTCCAAGCCGGTCCGCTTGACAGGGATGCTAGGGGGCAAAGTTATCGTGACTGTCACAGGATATTCAACATTTCTTAGGAAGGTTTAAGTTGCCTATTCTACATGGGGCGGGCAACGTTTTCCAGCGCACGAGGATTTTACAAAGCCGTCATTTGGCCGTAACAACCTCGGTACAAAATCGCCATCGCCACTGCGAGGAAGGCGAGACAACGAAATTTCCCGCAGTCCTTCATTACCTAACCCCCTGGCTCGAGCCGCTCCCCGTCGGTTCGAGCCAGTTCCTTTTCTGGTGGTTTGGCGGTCGGCTGCGGCGACCGTGTGCTTCTATCGATCTCCTTACTCGCCTGGCTTTTTTGATCCGGCTATACGTTCTTCTCCCGAATAAATGACAAACCGCCGTCCGCGTAAGAACCCCATCAGCGTTAGACGCAGCTCGCGCGCGAGCTGCACGGCCAGGCCCGATGGCGCGGACACCGACGCGACAACCGGCAAACCAGCCACGATGGCCTTTTGCACAATCTCGAAACCGCCTCGGCCGCTCACGAGTAGCACGCAGTTTGCCAGTGGAAGCTGGCCGCCCAGCAGTGCCCAGCCAATCACCTTGTCCACAGCGTTATGCCGGCCGATGTCTTCGCGCAAAACTTGCAGCGAACCGCTAGAATCGAAAAGGGCAGCGGCATGCAATCCGCCGGTCCGCTGGAAAACGTCTTGCGAGGAACGGAGCACGTCGGGAAGTTTCACAAGAAGTTCCGGCGTGCACCTGAAGTCAGGATTGGGGGCTTTGAGCAGGCGCGAGCGAACCGAGTCTATCGAGGCTTTGCCGCAAATACCACAACTCGAAGCCGCGAAAAAGTGCCGCTGCATGGTCGCAAAGTCCGGAGCAACTTCGGGAAGAAGTTCTGCTTGAACTAAATTGCTAACTTTGGGGTTTTCACCTGACACGCCGGGTTGGAGTGAAATGATTTGATCGGCTGAGCGTACGATGCCTTCGGTAAACAGGAAACCTGCAGCCAGTTCCAGGTCGTGGCCCGGCGTTCGCATAGTTACGCTGAGGGGTTCGCTGCCGACGCGAATTTCGAGTGGTTCTTCGGCGGCCAGGTAATCATCTTTGCGGTGAAAATGGCCGTCGTCCCATTCGGAGACCTTGGTGAGATTGAGCATATGCGGTTCTCGAGTCACAGGAAGTTCTCCAGGCGGAGTCTCAGGAACAGGTGAGGTCTTGCGGTTCTGGTGACAAGATACTTAGTTGCTTTCATCCGCGCTTGTTCGGATTTTTCTCGTCCGTTCATTTGCGTCTATTCTCTTCGCAGTGTCGCTTCGATCAGGCCGTAGGGCTCGTCGGTTGGCAGGAAGACTTCGCCGGGATTGTCCATTCCAAAGGACGCAAGATCCACCAAGTTGAAATGTTTGTTGGGCAGCGAGAGATGGATTTCGCGGATGCGGTCGAAAGTGGCTAGCACCGCCTCTCCCATGGCGTAGAGCGTGTGCTGAAGAGATTTGCTGTCATGTTCGGCAAAGGTTTCCAGGAGGGTTTGGCGTACTCCGTGCCATAGCGGACTGAACTCGACTTCATCGCCTTCGTAGAGCCAATCGGCTTGAATGGTGGTTGCAAGGATTCCATCGCGATCCACTTTCAATGTGGTGTAAGGGTCGCGGAGGAAGCCGTCGAAGGTAGATTTCGCTGTCTTGAGCACGTTGAGGCCCTGGATACCGGCGCGAATAGAGGTTCCGTCGCGAGTTCCGAGCAAGGTTGCTGTGCGTTTTTCTTGTCCGGATGCTTTGGTGAAGGCGAAGGCATGAGGCTTGCTGCCGTGGCGGATACGGGCCCATGGATTTTCGGACATTTCAATGCGTACGCGGGAGACTTGATCGTTATAAGTGAGAAAGTGTTCGATTAGGTGCAGCGCAAAATCTTCTATTGCTTCGACGGGATATTGGCGGGCAATTGCGTAAACTGAATTCTTCATCGTGTCGGTGGGCAGAATTTTTTTGTTGTCGGCTTTTGCGTGGGCGGCCTCGAAATCACCTTCGAACTGAATCCCGACGGTTAGCTCCTTGATGTCGTGGCGGCCTTTCTGCCGAACCACTCGCAGCAAGCGGACGCGCGATTCGCCGTAATTGTTTTCGGCGAGCTTTACAGCCATGTTTCGGCTCCGGCGATCACTGTGCATGCTTCCCGGGGGCATGTGGTTGTGGCCCCGGGCAGAAATTTCTCTGTCGTTTGTTTTCTAAAAGTTACGTCGCACTCTACATCTTGTGCGGAACCGGGTAGAAATGTATTTCGTGAGGTAGAAAACGGCGGCAGATCGGCCGAGGGACAGATCGAAAAAAAGCGTCTAGAGTTTCGCGGCGTTGAGTTCTCGTTGCGGGCCCCAAGCTGTTCGATTTTAATCACGGGAAACGCTAGCACGCGATTCCTTGAATTTCAAGGAGTCGTGTGTGTGGACGGACTAGTACTTCGCAATGTTTAAATCCCGTTTTGGGAAACGTAAGTTATGCTCTAACACTTGAAATGAGCGACGATATATTTCGAACAAATAAAATTACCGAGCAAATGGAATTATGAAATGTCGGCTCGAGGTGTTGACCTTCATGCTTTTGGTTTTGGCGTGCGGCGTTAATTTGCAGTGTGGATTGCAAAGCACTACGGGCACGGTTGTAGTGATCGGGTGGTCGCGAACGAAAATTGTGATCGCGGTTGATAGTCGCGGATTTGACGACAATGAGAAGTATCGCGATGACATTTGCAAGATCGTGAGACTGGACGACCGCTCGGTGTTTACCGCCGCCGGAAACATCATTCACGCTCATAACGGGCGAGCGCTTTGGAATGCGCAAAAAGAAGCCATCCACTCTTTCCAAGAGGCGCAGAGTACGGGGACTCAGCGGCTTCTAATGGCCGCAGCCAGGAACTGGGGCGACCATATGGTGGCCGCCATCAATCAAGCTTTGAAGGAAGATCCGGCACGTTCCAAGCTGATGCTGGATAAAAACATATTTCTCACCGGAGTGTTCCTGGGATTTGAGAACGGCTCTACGGCGATGTACCAGGTGGAAATCGTCTTCGATCCTGGCACCCAACAGGCTAAGGAGAATTTTTATACCGAGCACCACACGGCAACGCTCGAATTTGGAGCGTTGGGACGTAATGAAATTGTTAACGAAGTGGTGGCCGACAAGACTCGTTTCGCAAGGACCGAACAGCGGAAGTGGGCTTCGGCTGAACGAAAGATTCCGTTGGAAGACAGGGACGTTCGCTGGGCGATCCGCTTGGTGCAACTGACCATGGAGTATCACCCGCAACGGTCCGATGTGGGCGGCCCGATTGACGCGCTGGAAATTACACGGCGCGGAATTCACTGGGTTGAACGCAAACCGGGGTGCAACCGGTAGTTGTGGCGGCGGGTCCGCTGGAGTTAATTTCCGCCTTGGGACTGGGAGCGATGGTCTTGAATGGTGAAATCAGCGGGGACCTGGAACATTGCCGGGTCGGGTTCAGAGCGGGTCAGATCGACCAGTTTAATAACCTGTGTGCCTTGCCTAGGATCCTTACGAGTAACGGACAAATTGATTTGAAGGTCGGGGGAATACCAGAACTCGCGAGTGATGACGAGCGGACGGTTGTTGCCGACGGCACCGGAGTTGATCGTTTCAGAGTCTCGACAGTGCCAACGACATTCAAATCCTCGAGCGTGTTGTTTCCCAGACCCTCACGAGTGAGGTAGCCTTTCCCGTTATCGCGCGGGCCAGCAGCTGCCGGGGTGAAGGAGGCGGGCGCGTAATAACCGGTAATGCTGCACTGGTGAGTGGCAACCGTACACGTAGTTTTGGTATGGGCGTTAGGATCGTAAAAGATCTTATCGATTAATTTGGATTGCTGGCTGGTGTTAGCTGGAACGAAGTTGCGGCGTTCGCGGTAGATGCGGCCCTGGCCGTCGCGGGCCACGACAGCGGTGAGATGCGTGGTAACAACGCTTCCGTCTTCGAGGTTGTGTGTCCACTCGATAGTATCTGTGCCGGAGAACGGCCTTCCGGCAACCGGAAGGACCTCGATCCCGGCAACGCGGAAACGTGTACCGCCATCTGGGCCGCGGGAGGCTTCAGTTGATTCTTGAGCTGAGAGGCTGACGGCTAGGAGCGCACATGCAACGACCAGAAACAGGGCCCGTGTATTCATGAGCCACCTCACAACGAAGTCGACGAAAATGTAGCATAACGATTAGTCACCCAACAATGGCTGGGCCCGCGTAAGCGAGGAACCTTCAGCATCGGTGCAGGCTGGACTAGTAGCTGACTTTGTCCGGCTTTTGTACCCAGGCGCGAAATGGATTGAGCGCTTCTTCGCGCATCAGCTGGACCATTGGGATTTTGCGCTGGGCGTGAGGTTTGGAGATCTCCTGGTACATGAATGAATCGTCGAAACCGGCGTTCGCGGCATCGGCTGCGGTGGCGGCGAAATAAATGCGATCGAGGCGCGCCCAGTAAATGGCGCCCAGGCACATGGGGCACGGCTCGCAGCTTGCATAGATCTCGCAACCGGCGAGGTGGAATTCTCCGAGTTTTTTGCAGGCTTGGCGGACGGCGACTATTTCGGCGTGGGCGGTGGGATCGTGCAGGGAGGTTACACGGTTAGTGGCCTCCGCAATAATTTCTCCATTTCTCACGACTAGCGCGCCGAAGGGGCCGCCGCGGCCGGATTGTACATTTTCCAGGGCGAGCGCGATGGCGCGTTGCATGAAAGTGTTTTCGGACATTTTCGGTGAATAAGTATGCAGCGCAGGCAATCGATCGCCAAGCGAAATGCCGCCGGCTGCCGCTAGACGGTAGCAGCTAAGGGTATCTTTTGTTTGGCGAAAGAGCGTTCTTTGCGACGCCAGAAATATAGCAAGGCGGTGCCGATGAGAATGAGCGCAAGGGACAAGCCTATCCACAGGCCGGGCGCACCCCATCCGAGGTGGAAGCAGAGGTAGGCGCCGAGGGGCAGGCCAACCAGCCAATAGAAAACTAGATGGCAGGTCATGGGGGTGCGCGTGTCGCCTGCGCCGCGCAACGCCCCAGTTGCGACCGTTTGCATTCCGTCGAAAAGCTGGAAAAAGCCGCCGACGAAAAGCAAAGTGCTTGCGGCGCCGACTACGACAGGGTCTGGCGTGTAAATCCGCGTGATGTATTGCGGCGCCGCCAGAAAAACTATGGTCATCATGCCCATGAAACCGGTGGCTAAAAACATAGCCGTCCATCCGGCGCGACTGGCGGCGTGCGGATCGCCACGACCTAGGGCTTGGCCCACGCGAACGGCGGCAGCGGCGCTGAGTCCCAGAGGGACCATGTAGGTGAGGCTCACGGTGTTGAGCGCAATCTGATGGCTGGCCAGCGATACGGCGCCTAATTTAGCGATCATGGACGTGGCTACCGCAAAAACTCCGACTTCCATGCCGAACTGCGTTGCGGCCGGGAGACCTAGTTGCACCAATCTCCAGATGCGGAAAAAGTCGGGCAGGCGACGAGTTTCGCGCAGTCCGGTTTCGTATCGATGATCGTAATAGGCGCAGTATGCGAGCAGGACGCCAGCCATGTAGATACGCGCGACGCATGTGGACCAACCGGAGCCGACGGTGCCCATCGCGCGGATTCCGAGGTGGCCGTAAATCAAGGCCCAGTTCCCTACAAGATTTACTAAATTTGCGGATACCAGCGCGAACATCACGGGCTTCGCTTGGTCCATTCCCTGCAAGTAACGGCGGAAAACGAAATAGAGCAGAAGTGGGAGCGTGGACCAATTCAGCGCGTGCACGTAGGGAACGGCCTGCTCCAGAATTGCATTTTGAACGCCGAGCGAACGGATGAGTGGTCCGAAAGTCCAAACGATGCCCATCAGCACTGGAGAAATTCCCAGGCTGAGATAAATGCCGTTGACCAGGACGCGATGGCATTCTTCCAAATCGCCGGCACCGTACGCGTGAGAAACCAGCGTGTCGAGACCGAGCATCAAACCCGTGCCGAAAATTGCGACCGCGATGTAGAGAATGCCTCCGAGACTGACGGCGCCGATGGCCACCGCGCTCTGGGCTTGGCGGCCGACCATCATGGTGTCCACGATGCCCATGGTCATCCAACCGAGTTCGGCACACACCAGTGGCATGGCGAGCCGCAGCATGGGCTTGGCTTCTTCGGCGATGTAATGGACGAACAAGCGCTTCAGCATAAATTTGGTTCTGGGCCAAGAACACGCCGCAACTATTTGAAAGAAACGCGCTGAATATCATTCGAGTTTATCGGGATTGCAGGGGCGAACAAACTGCAAAATGACTGAGGGCAGGAGGGTACTTGTTACTGCAAGTGGAGTTGAAAAGTCAGCGAACGATACAGAGTGGAAATTTAGGTGCGCGTATAATTAATCTTGGACTGCGGACCCGCGCCCTCCGGGAAACAGTCTCCGAAAGAAGAATGCGTTCGGAGATTCATCGAAACTGCACTCGTAAATTTTTAAAGTTTGGAGATTTCATCCCTTTGTAGGAGGACATCATGGAAAAACAACAGAGTCGCGTAGAACTGAAAAGCAGCGCGCGCAGGGAAATGCCTGGGGCACGGAAAATTGGGCCGGCGGATCCTAACGAACGAATCACGGTGACAGTTGTCCTTCGGCGCGGGTCGGCGCCATCTGCATTTCCTTCGGTGGAGCGGCTGGGCGCGACGGCTCTGATGGAGCGTCACCACCTATCGCGAGAAGAATTTGCGGCTCGACACGGTGCTAGCGCGGACGATATTTCGAAAGTTCGGGCGTTTGCGAAGCAATATGGTCTGCAAGTTGTGGAGGAAAGCCCCGAGCGAAGGTCTGTGTTTTTGAGCGGAACGGTGGAGGCTTTCAGCAAAGCGTTTAGCGTGCAACTAAACCGCTACCAGCATGCGAAAGGCATATACCGCTGCCGAACCGGAACGCTGCAGATTCCTGCCGAGCTCAATGGAATTATTGAAGGCGTGTTCGGACTGGATAACCGGCCGCAAGCGACGCCGCACTTTCGTCTTTTGAAAGATCCGCCGGGAAAAGTGCGGGCGCAAGCGGCAGGGGCTTCCTACACTCCGATTGCGGTGGCGCAGGCTTACGATTTTCCTGCAGGCACGGACGGGAGCGGGCAAACTGTGGGGATCGTGGAATTAGGCGGCGGTTATAATTCGGCGGACCTGACGCAATATTTTAAAGGGCTGGGAATTTCGTCACCCCAGATTACCGATGTAGCGGTGGACGGCGGCTCGAATTCTCCCACAGGCGATCCCAATGGGCCGGACGGCGAAGTGGAGCTGGATATTGAAGTGCTGGGCGCGGTTGCTCCTTCGGCGGCAATCGCGATGTACTTCACGACGAACACGGACCAGGGTTTTCTCGATGCCTTGACTACCGCGATTCATGACACCACGAATCGGCCGTCGATTATTTCGATTAGCTGGGGAGGGCCGGAAAGTTCATGGACGCAGCAGGCTTTGAATTCGTTTAATTCGGCTTGCCAGGATGCGGCAACGATGGGAGTGACCGTTCTGGCGGCTTCCGGAGATAGCGGGTCGACGGATGGTTCCAGCGATGGGAAGCCTACGGTGGATTTTCCGGCTTCCAGCCCTTACGTGATTGGGTGCGGCGGGACTAGGCTGAGTTTGTCGGGCACGAAGATCAGCTCGGAAGTTGTGTGGAACGATCTTTCAAGCGATGAAGGCGCGACGGGAGGCGGGGTCAGCGGATTTTTTGCGTTGCCAACGTATCAGCAGACTGCCGGAGTGCCGAAATCGCCGAGCGGATTTGTGGGGCGCGGCGTGCCGGACGTAGCGGGGGATGCGGACCCGGAGACGGGGTACAACGTGGTTGTGGATGGCAGTACGGCGGTGATCGGTGGCACTAGCGCAGTGGCTCCGCTTTGGGCGGGATTGCTGGCGCGCATCAATCAATCACTAGGGAAAGATGTGGGATATGTGAATCCGCTGCTTTATGCGAGCAAGAGCGCGGCTACTTTTCACGATATTACAAGCGGGACGAACGGAACTTACTCCGCGGGGACCGGATGGGATGCTTGCACTGGACTGGGCAGTCCTGATGGGGCAGCGCTGCTCGCATCACTTGGCGGCAAGGCGAGCAGCAAGTCTGCGTGATTCGTCGGCGTGAAGGTGTTCGTTACATAAGCGAATTAATAGAGACGTCGTTACGACTTCGAGAGCAGCTCGATGAAATTATCGGGCTTGGCGTCGAAGGCGGCTTTGTGAGAGTCCATGCAGAAGTAGTAGGTCTGGCCTTTGTAAACTTCCGCCAGAGCGGTCTTCCGGTCCACCTGCATCCAGCATACCGCGCAAATATCGCCAGACGGCTTGACAGCGAATTCGGAGTTGCAGGCGGCGTCCATCCAGCCCTTGCCCTGATATTCAAGTTCAAAGGCAGTGCGCCGGACGGCTTCCGGACCGAAATAGCGACCAACCGTGCGCAGCGCGAGGTCCATGCCGGAAGTAAGTCCGCCGGCGGTGGCGACATTACCTTCCTCAACGAAGCGCGCGCCCCGGAGTACTTTAACGTCAGGATACTGCATGGCCAGATCGGTATAAGCAGTGTGATGAGTGGTGGCGGACTTGCCGTTTAGAAGACCGGTGGCAGCCAGGACAAATGCGCCGGTGCAAACGGACATGGTGAGGTCCGTAGACTTCGATGCTTTGCGAATCCACTCGAGCATCACATCAGTACTACCGCTTTGCGCGGGAATGACGATGATTTGGGGAGCCGGAGCGGTCTGAAAAGTGTAATTGGGCACGATCTGCAAACCGCCGCTGACCACGATCGGATTCAGCGCCTGCGCAACGGTGTAAAGGTTGAACGCGGAATCCATCATGCCGCGGCCAGGAATCGTGGCATCCTGAAAAACTTCCCAAGGACCTGCGAAATCGATCAGCACCGCGCCTTTGGAAATTACGAAGGCGACATTTATCGGGCCGCTCGCGGGCGCTTTGAATTGGTTTGAAGCTGCGACGGCCTGCGATGATGTTTGGCCGCTCGGGGATTGGCGTGGCGATGCCGCGGTCAACGCGGCGGCAAGCGATCCGGGAATGGCCGCAGCCAAACCGACCGCTCCTGAAGTTTGCAACAATTGCCTGCGAGTAAGATTTTTTCCTTTCATGCTCTTCCCCTCAAAAATAAATTTAATAAATCGCATCATTCAGTTCGCAGCGCGATGATTGGATCGACGGCAGCGGCGCGGCGAGCGGGCAAGTAGGTGGCAATCATTGCGGACGCGACTAGAACGAATGCTACGCCGCCAAATGTGACGGGGTCCGTGGGCGTGACCCCGAAGAGGAGCGACTTCAGCAAGGTTTTCAAACCGAGCGCTCCCAGGATTCCTATGCCGACGCCTCCAGATGCAAGCAAGAGGCCTTGACTAAGAACCATCCACAAAATGCTGGAAGGTCGAGCGCCAAGTGCGAGGCGGATTCCAATCTCGCGAACACGCTGGCTTACGGTGAGCGCCATGATCCCGCCGATGCCGGCTGCGGCGATCAATAGCGCCAGCGCCGCAAAAATTGCGAGCAGGCTGGCGGTGACGCGAGGCGAAGCGACGGATTCGCTTCGCGCTTGTTCCAGGGTCAAAACGTGAGTCACGGCGGCCTGTGAATCAGCCTGATGGACCGCTCGCGTAATCGCGATGGCCATTGCCTGCGGGTCCGCGATGGTGCGCACGATCAAAGCGGAAGAGTTGGAGCCTTCCGTCTGGGGAACATAAAACTCTGGCGCAACCGGATGATCGAGGCCGAATTCCCGGACGTCTCCGACGACACCAACTATGGTGACCCAAGTTTCACCGTTGTCACCGGAGACGCGCTTGCCGATGGGATCTTCATTCGGCCAGAACTGGCGCTTCATCGCGTCGTTGATAATCACGACTTGGCGTTCTTTGCCGCCGTCGTCGGTATCGGCAAATTCCCGCCCTTTTAATAGAGGGATACCCAAGGTCCGAAAATAATCGTTGGAAATTACGACTTGATTGCCAACGGGAGGAGCTTCAGCCGGGCTTATCTGGCGACCTTCGATCATGAACGGGCCGGAAAATGCGCTGGCTCCGGCCGAGACGGCCTCAGGTTCCAGCGGATAGAGCCCGGCAATGGAGGCGGACACTACGCCGGGTTCCGTTTGCACTCGCGTAACGACTTTCTTGATGAGCTCAACGACTTGCTCTTTGTTGGCATACTTGGTGAAACTGAAGGTTGTGCGCATGGCCAGGACATGTTCTGGGACAAAACCCGGACTCACTTGCTGGATTTTGATCAGGCTGCGCAGCATTAATCCCGCGCCGATGAGCAGGATGAAGGAAAAAGCAATTTGCGAAACGATCAGCGCGCTACGGACGCGATTCTTGAAGCGGCCGGCACCTGCGCCGGAACTGCCCTCTTTCAGGCTTGACGACAAATTCGCGCGTGTAAGGACCGCGGACAACGTACCAAATAATATGCTGGTGCAAAGTGCGGCCAAAAGAGTGAAGGCCAATACATGTCCATCGATTCGAATTTCATGTGCGCGAGGAGTAAGGCGCGCGGCAAAATCCGTCAACAGGCGCAGACTGCCGTAGGCCGAGGTCAATCCCAGGAGCCCTCCCACCAGCGCAATCAGGAAACTCTCGGTGAAAAGCTGGCGCAGAAGGCGGCTGCGACCTGCTCCCAGCGCGGTGCGAACTGCCAGTTCGCGTTCCCTGCGCGACATGCGCGCGAGCATCAAGTTGGCGACGTTCGCGCACGCAATGAGCAAGACGAACGCCGCAGCAGCAAGGAGCATCAGCAAAGTAGGCCGGGCTTCCTGCACTAACTCTTCCCGAAGAGGCGTAGATTTAGTCGCATATCCAAGATTGTTCGTGTATGACTTGGGATACTCAGACTTCAATCGACCGGCAATTGTTGAAAAATCTGCGTTCGCTTGAGCGACGGAAATGCTGGGCTTCAGCCTCCCCAAAACTTCCATCATTCGCGCGTCGCGATTCTCAATCATCCTTTTGGAGGAGCGGAAAGGACAAGCGGAGGTGGGCATGTAAACGTCGGTCTCGGTGGGATATTGCGGCAGCGGCGGAAGTACTCCGACCACGGTATGAACTTTGTCGTTCATTTCGAATGTTTTTCCAACAATCTCCGGATCGCTGCCAAACTTGTTCTTCCAGTATTCGTAGCTGAGGAGCAAGACGGGAGGCGCGCCGAGCTTGTCGTCATCGGGGACAAACGTGCGGCCGAGAAGCGGTTTTACTTGAAACAAGTCGAAATAATTAGCGGAGACGACTGCTGAGCGAACGCGGTCAGGATCACCATGCCCGAACAAGATGAAAGACATGGCGTGGTATTCCACCAAACCGGCAAGCGTTTGATTTTGTTCTCGATAATCCTGAATTTCATGAACAGAGAAACCAATATCGTCGAGGCCCTGCTTTTGCGCCTGTTGGCGAATAAAAACAAGTTGCTGGCCGTTAGGATATGGAAGGGGACGGAGCAGCACGGCGTGAACCACACTGAAGATCGCAGTATTAGCACCGATTCCCAGCGCCAGAATTACCGTTGCCATTAAAGTGAAACCCGGATTTTTGCGCATCATGCGGCCGGCGTAGGACATGTCCTGTTTCAAGATTTCCCAATGCTCGCGCGGAGCCGTCTGAAAAATACCTTGAATCGTTTCCCACCAGAGCTTGACGATTCCAGCCAGGCCGCCGCGTTCGCGGGCGTCACGAGATTGGTCCTCGAAGGTATGCTCCATCTCGCGGCCATAGTCTGACTGGAAATCCGCCGGCAGAATGCGCAACAACGAGCGGAAGATCTTTTTGGACACTGGAGCGGGTGGCGAATTCATGGCCTCTCCTTGCTAAGCTAGTTCGGGTTTCCGAAAGAGTTTCTTGTTGCGAGCCATGGCTAACAACTCTTCCATGCGCCGAGCTTCGGCCATAGCGATACGGCGTCCTAATTCGGTAAGCCGATAATAGCGGCGGCGCTCATCGTCGAGACCGGCCGCTGGACGGTCATTCGATTCCACGATCCAATCTTCGGCGTTCAGGCGTTTGATGATTCCGTACAGTGTGCCGGCGCTGAGTTGGACTTTTCCGCCAGTCCTCCGTTTTACTTCCTTTAAGATCGCGTAGCCATGTTTTTCGCCGTCTGCCAGGGCCAACAGGACGTGAAACATCGCGGGACTTAAGACTGGTTGATGCTCTGCTGCACTTTCTTCCAAGGAACGAGCCATGCCCATCTCCTTATGAGGACAAAGGAATTATGGTTGGGAGACCATTCTACTATATCGATGTACTGCATACTATAACGCTAGGCGATATAGTGTCAATATCTTCGACGCTGGGCGCGGAGAAAGGTAAGCGCGGAGCTGAGCAAAATGGGGTCAGGCCGGGCTACCGCCGCCAGACGCGTTTTAAGAGGGGTAAATTCTGATGATGTCGTCTTTTACTTCGACCGTATGAGCGCGGTATTCGTGCGCGGTTTTTTCGCGAAGTTGCTCCATGGTGGGGTATTGGGTGCGGCCGTCGAACCAGCGCGCGTCATCAATCAGCAGAACGTGGCCTCGAATCGGGTGCTTGTAGATCGCCTCGAGTTCTTCCTTGACCGGAGTGGATATGTCGAAATCGTGACCGTCGAGCCAGAACAAACAGGGTTCTTTGAGAGAAGGCAATAATTGGGGCAAAACTTTTGCGCTGTCGCCTTGCAGAACATGAATATTAGGACGGCTTGCGAACTTGCATCGCGCGCTTTGCGCTCGATTTTCGTCGAGCTCAATCGAATAAATCTCGCGAAACTTGTCTTTGTTTACGTACAACATGTGAGCGTAATTTGTGCCGGTCTCGACGAGTGTTTGCAAATTGAATCTGCAGGCGAACTCAGCAATCATGCGCTGCTTCACTAAATGTGGAGCGCCCGCTCCCGGGACGTTGCGAAGTTTCCAGGAGGCATATTCGCCCCAGGCCGAGACGCCTTTGTAAAAGTGGAATAGCTGGGTTTCGCGGAATTTGTGTCTTGGTTTGGAAGCCATCCAGCTGACATCATAAACAAAAGTAGCGTCGGCGCTTCATCAAAAAGCCGGAGTTTAGGCGCTGGAATCTTCGGTGAGACTGCCGGATGCTGGGCGTTATTAATCAGTTTTCAAGTAATTTCGAAGTTAGTTCGACGGACTTTCCGCAAGTACGGACCAGATACCGTAAGACGCCAGGGCACCGAGGCCTCCAAAGAGGAGGATGAAGGCTAGTTTTCTCCGGCGGCGTTTTGCAGGAGTGTTGTCTGCATTGTCGCGATAGGCAGCCGCGGTTGGCACTGGGGTAGTCGCTGGCTCCAAATCCATGGTTACGCGATAAGATTTTCCTTCCGGGATGGTGTGAAAGTCTCCGTCATTATCAAGGACCAATGAGCCATGGAAGGCGGAGACTATTATTTCCTGGGGATTAACGATGGTTACTTGCCCGTAGGCGGGTTGGCCATTCGACGCTCGAATAACACCTTGGGGAACTTCGAGCTCGAGTTGATCGGCACCAGGGGAGGAAAAACCTACAGTACCGCGCGACACTTCCGCGAAAAGTGAATTGGGGCGCTGGCCGAGTGTCGCAGAACTTGACGCGAGAAGATAAAGTTGGGAAGTACCCAGTCTGAGACGCAATGCGCCGCCTGCGTCGGTTTCGACTTTGTCGCCCGGGTAGACGGTGGTTCCAATGGCTACTTTGGCGTTAGAAACCTGCGCACTTTCGGCCTGGACCACCAAGCCGAGCGGCTTCTCGTTTGCGCCGAAACCAGGAAACGCCATTAGGCCGGCAAGCATCGCCGCAATACAGGACCGAGCAATAGAACGCATAACCGCCTCCGAGGGGTACTTACACAACGTAGGGGCTGTACCACAGGGGGTCAATCCGCATGCGAGAGCTGGTGGTGTAAGAGGCAATACGAGATTAGCTACACGGACTCAGTGGGCCTCCCGGGCAGGCGCGGTTGAAACGCGGGAGGCTATTGTGCGGAGCAGCCTTTACTGCAAACGGTCAATCTTAGCGGCTAGGATGAAATCGCTTTCGGTGAGGCCGTTAATCTTGTGGGTCCAGGTTTTTACTTCGGCTTTGCCCCAGGTTAAAAATATATCGGGATGGTGACCCTGTTCTTCGGCGATGGCTCCTACTTTATTGACAAAGGCAAGCGCCTGGGCGAAATCGGGGAATTTGAATTCGCGCACGATGTGATGGTTTTCGCCGACTTTCCACCGCGGCGTTTGTTTGGCCAAATCTTCGAGTTCTTTTCCGGCTAGCGGAGGAACGCCTCCGCGGCAAGGCACGCACGTTTTGTTTGCTAGATCGGTCATTAGAAACTCCCCACACTCGATTTTTGAAACTCCCGACCATCGAATTGCAATTGTACAGGAACTGAGGGCTTGCGGCTGGCTCATCGCGAGCCAGTTCTGATATCCTCTGGCGCACAGAACCGCCCAGTGTTTCCCCGGAGGGATTATGGCCGACGAAGTTCGAGAGCTTCAAGAAAATGCTGAACATGGCGCGCACGAACCCAGCCTGGCTCCGGTTACGGTGACCATGGCGATACTGGCGGTGCTGGTGGCCTCCGTTTCGCTGCTGGGCCATCGCGCGCACACCGAAGAAATTCTGCACCAGACCAAAGCCACCGATCAGTGGGCCTACTACCAAGCCAAAGATATTCGCCGCAGAAATTACGAGCTGTTCCTGGACGAGATTTCCGTTTTCACGCTGCAAAATGCCGAGCAAGTAGCCAAGATCAAGGAAAAATACTCGAAGGAAGTGGAGCGTTATAAAGACGAACAGAAGGACATCCAAGCGGAAGCCAAGAATGCCGAGAATGAAGTGATGACGGAGCAGCGCCGCGCCGATCGTTTTGATTTAGGGGAAGTGATGCTGGAAGCGGCTTTGGTGATTTGTTCCATTACCCTGCTGACTCGCAAGAAAGTATTTTGGGGAATGGGAATTGTGCTGGGACTGGCGGGGGTCGTGACGGCTTGTCTAGGGCTTAGGATTCACTAACCGGCCGCTCGGCTTGCCGTTGAGTTCAGCGGTGACCTGAGGCTGCGGATTTGGATTCGATGTACGCGCGCACGTAATCGGCGAAAGCTTTTTCCAGCCGTAAAGTGACTGGACCGGGAGCGCTGGCGATTCGATGGCCGTGGATTTCGCTAACTCCCAGCATGCTTCGGTTGGTGGAGGAAATAAAAACTTCGTCCGCGCTATAGAGATCTTCCGGAAGCAAGGTGCGTTCGGCGACGGGCGCGCCGACACCTACACCAATTTCCAGTAGGACGCTACGTGTAATCCCCGAAAGGCAACCCGAATCCAGCGGCGGTGTGTACACGCGTTCGCCGCGCACACAGAAAATATTTGCGGCGGTGCACTCGGACACTTCGCCACGCTCGTTGAGCATCACTGTTTCGTCAAATCCCGCTTGATGGGCTTCGTGAAGGTTCCAGACATTGTTCAGCCAGGAGGTGACTTTGACGCCAGCCAGGGGCGAGCCGGCATGACGTCCATTTTCGCGCAGGCCGAGCCTTACGGGCTCGCGGTAGGACGGGAGCTCGGAAGAGTACAGAATCAGATCGGCCAGCGGAAAATTTTCGTTACTGCTCCAAAATCCCTGGTTGTAAACGGCGTAGATCCGCGCGCAACCTTCACGGACTTGATTGGCACGCAAAAGCTGATCGAGTTTGCCGCGCACTTCCGCGGGGTCGAATTGAAAAGGACAGTGAGTGCGCTCGGAGTCGCGCTTCAGGCGCTTCCAATGGCGTTCGAAGGCAAAGGGAATGCCGCTGAAGATGCGTATGGTAGTGAAGAGGCCCCAGCCGTTCAAAAGGCCGGCCTGCCCTGGCGAAAGCCGCACTTCGTCGACGGGCAAGAGGCGATCGTTATGAAAAACGAAACGATGAATCAACGCGTTCCTCCAAAGATCCGAGCCATTCTATCGCACAATGGCTGCCGCGCTATGGATACGCAATCGGCTGGGCATCAAACTGACGGGAGCGCAAACCGGTGAGCTAGCTTCTTCCGTTTTTCAGGTATTGACACTTACGGTGCCTCGGGCCTAAATTGAAGTTGCCGATTCGGAGGGACTTATGCGCGCACTCTCCCGCTGTGTTCTGATAGCTGCACTCATCGTTGGTCTGCTGAATATTCCCGCTTTTGGCGCGGACGAGAAACCCTTGGGCTTGGTAATGCAAGCAGAGAACGCCCATATCGGCAACGCGAATGTCGGGATTGGAACCACAATTTTCCCGGGCGATACTTTGGCTACCGAAGCAGGTGGAACGTTGCGCCTAAATCTTGGAGCGAGTCAACTTTATCTCCTTTCGGCAAGTTCGGCCACTTTATCTCCAAGTGCCACTCCGAATATGGTGCATGCGGTAGTAGGACGCGGGACAGTTGGGTTTACGTCGAACGGCAGCGATCACATCGAACTCGAAATTCCGGAAGGCATTTTGCGCGCCGCCAACAGCGAGCCGGCGTATGGGCAAGTGACTATAGTGGGGCCGCAAGAAGTGATCATCTCGGCGTATCGCGGAACGCTAGTGCTGGACCATGATGGAGACGTTCGAGATATCCCAGCCGGCAAGTCCTATCGAGTCACTATGGACTTGGAGCCGGCAGCCGCTCAGCCGCAAGCTCCAGCCGGAGTAGGCGGTTCTGGCCCGAAGCACGCTGTAAATACCGGAGCGCTTGCCTGGTCGATAGTGGCCGTTGCAGCAGCGGGTGGAACGGCCTATGCCATTTGGGACGTATTATCCGAAAGTCCCTCGGCCCCCAAATAGTGACTTCGCTTTAGCACCTTCCTCTTCTCTCGGTAATCTCCGCCTTAGGAAGCCTGCTGTGGAGGTGATCCATACAATACAAATGGGGGAGCGGAACGCTGTAATCTGCTCGTAAACGTCAATGAGTTGTATAGTAGGTTTGTACCTCAGAGAGTGATAACTAAAAAATGCACAGGCCGCTCGCACGATATGTAGTCTGCTGTTTGCTTGTTCTTTGCTTCATCCCCACCTTTTCTTTCGGCTCTGCAACGGATTCGTTGCTTCAGATCATGCAGGACGAATTGAAGCGCGCCAACGCGTCGCTGGCGAAGTCCGAGCCGGCGCCTTATTA
This sequence comes from uncultured Acidobacteriota bacterium, assembly GCA_963714785.1. Lineage (GTDB taxonomy): Bacteria > Acidobacteriota > Terriglobia > Acidiferrales > UBA7541 > Palsa-295. Next base: position 599,269 of record CAVQQE010000003.1, on the reverse strand, counting down.
CTTGAGTTACGCCGTGGCGGATAGCAGCGGTACTGTAATCGTGGCCATGAACGGGAGCCTGGTGCTTTCGACCAGTGTCCGGCGGCGGGAAGCGGATGTGATGATGCGGGTCGGGTCACCCGCTCTGGACAATACGCACAGTAACAAGAATCGGGCTTCCGGCATCACCTCAGGGACACTACCACTGAATAACGACCGGGACGCGATCGCGCGGGTGCTATGGCAACTCACAAATCGCGGATACGACCAAGCCTCTTCCGCGTTTTTGACGGTAAAGACGAACACGGCGGTGCAATCGGAAGAGGAAGATAAGTCGCCAGACTTTTCAAAGGAATCTGCGCAGGAGCACGTGGGCGATGGGCGGGCGGTTGCACCGTTGAACCAGAAACAGTGGGAGGATCGCGCGCGGAAGATTTCGGCTGAATTTCTGAAATATCCCGAAGTGTACGATTCCACAGTGTACCTGCAGGTCAGCGAGGACCGTTCGTATCTGGCCACGAGTGAGGGCACGGCGGTGGTGCGTCCCAGCGCGCTGAGCCGGCTGGTGATTCAGGGAGAGACGCGCGCCGACGACGGCATGGAATTGATGCGCGTGGAAACTTTTCAAGCGCCTTCCACCGATGAGCTGCCCTCGGATGCCGAACTCCTTGCCAAGGCTGACAAGATTTCTGAAGACTTGAAAGCTTTGCGGGCTGCTCCAACGGCTGAGCCGTACGCAGGACCGGCGTTGCTGTCCGGCCGAGCTGCCGCAGTTTTCTTCCACGAAGTGCTGGGGCACCGTCTGGAAGGACACCGGCAGCGCGATGAGACCGAAGGGCAGACTTTCACGAAGAAAATAAATCAACTGGTTCTGCCTTCCTTTTTGACTGTGGTGGATGATCCCACGATGAAAGAACTGAATGGCGTGAAGCTAGCGGGATCGTATGATTTCGATGATGAAGGGGTGCCGGCGATTCGCGTGGAGGCCGTGGAAAACGGCGTTCTGAAAAATTTCTTGATGTCACGGATGCCGAACAAGTATTTCGACCATTCGAATGGGCACGGCCGCAGGCAGCCAGGATTGATGGCCACAGGCCGTCAAGCAAATTTAATCGTCACTTCCACCAATACGGTTCCGGACGCCGAGCTGCGCAAGAAATTTATTGAAGAGATCAAAAAGCAGGGGAAACCGTACGGGCTGTACTTCGACGATATCCAGGGCGGTTTCACACTAACTGAACGTTCCATGCCGCAAGCGTTCCAGGTGTTGCCGGTAATGGTGTATCGCATCTATGCCGACGGCAGGCCGGATGAACTTGTGCGCGGAGTGGACATCGTGGGCACGCCATTGCTTTCCTTGAACAATATTATGGTGACGGGTGACACCATGCAGGTATTCAACGGAATTTGCGGCGCTGAATCAGGTTGGATTCCGGTGGCTGCGGCTGCGCCGGCGATGCTGTTTTCGGAAATTGAGGTTCAGAAACAGCACAAAGGTACCGAGAGGCCTCCCATTCTTGCGCCGCCGGAGCCCAGTACTGCCTCATCTTCAAAAACTCCGTCGAAGGCGAGGAGTTAGCGATGAAAATGAACCGAAACCAACTTCGCCTGAACTTTTACATTGCAGTGGTGGTTATTGTGTTTTTGTCGTGCGGCTATCCCGACGGTGCGCGGCAGAATAAAAAGAAAGCGGAGGATTCTTCGCCGGCTTCGGCGTCGAATGACGCTTCCGATAAGACCGCGGTTTCTTCCGATCCTGTGATTCGAGCGATGCGCGAGGAGCTGGAGCGCTCGAAATCGCAAGTGAAGATGGAAAATGTGGCAGCGCCGTACTACATCGAATACCGGCTTTCCGATGTTACGGAATATAGCGCCGAAGCAACATTTGGCGCGTTGCGCCAGAATCAGCTCACCCATGGGCGTGGCGTAAGAGTGGTTGTTCGGGTTGGCAACTATAAACAGGACAGCTACTACGGGCCTGGCGTGGGGGTAGTGGAATTTGCGCCCCTGGACAACGACGACATCGCGCTGCGACGCCAATTGTGGATGGCAACAGATCGTGCTTACAAAATGGCAAGCGAAGCGCTTGCAGGCAAAAAGGCGCTGCTGAGCCAGTACAGCGCAGAACAACCCTTTGACGATTTCGCAAAGGCGCCGGCGTTGCAGTCCATCGAGCCGCTGGCGAAACTCGAATATTCAGCCGCGGTATGGGAGAAGGCGCTCGCGAAGTCCACGGACCTTTATCGATCGGATCCAAAAATTCAGTCGCTGTGGGCCCGTGCTACCTTTCGCTCGGTGAACGAATATTTTGTGAATACGGAAGGAACGATCACTCGCCAGGGCAACACGTGGTATCTGGTTCAGCTTTCGGGCGAAACGCAAGCCGAAGATGGAATGCAACTGGGACGCTCCCCCTTCTATATGACGGCAAAAGCTTCCGAGCTTCCGGACCCGGCAAAATTGGAATCCGACACGGCGAAAATGCTGGAAACGCTGAAAAAGCTTCGCCAAGCACCGCTTGTGGAAGAAGACTATCGCGGGCCGGTGCTTTTTTCGAACGATGCTGCGGGCGATGTGTTTTATGGCATGATCGGAAATAATGTGCTGGGGATTCGACCCAAGCCGGGCGATTCAGCTCGCACCACCGGAAAATTTTCTTCGAACTATAAGGGTCGCGTACTCCCGGCGTTTCTTTCCGTGATAGATGATCCCACGATAAAATCTTTTCAGGGGCACGGCCTGATCGGGAGCTATCAGGTAGATGAGGAAGGGGTCCGCGCGCAAACCGTAGCGGTGGTCACGGACGGAATGCTTGTGGATTACCTGCTGGGCAGAATGCCAATCCGCGATTTTCCCGATTCCAACGGACACGGGCGCGCGGCCCCGGGGCAGGCTCCCGGTCCGAGCATCGGCGTTCTAATAGTGAAGCCGAAAGATGCGCTTTCAACTGAGGACATTAAGAAAAGACTGATTGAACTGTGCAAAGAAGCAAATAGGGAGTACGGATATTACGTCGAAACACTATCAGGTTACGAGCCGCGGCTGCTTTATCGCGTATACGTGAATGACGGGCATCAAGAACTGGTGCGCGGCGCCGTTTTCAACGAGCTGGATACGCATACTCTGCGCAACGATCTGGTTGCCGCGGGAAACGATCCGCTAGTGAGCAATCGCGAAGGACCGGTTCCAAGTACGGTGATCGCGCCGTCCATTTTGTTTGATGAGCTGGAAGTGAAGCGCACGGATAAAAAGAACGCGAAGCTGCCGGAGTATCCGCCGCCTGCGCTTACGCCGGGGAGCTAGAACGGAGAAGAAGTTTCCCTCCTCAACGGTTAGGGAATTGGAAGCGCATTCCGAAGCGTCCGGCGATTGGCAATCCCAGCTCGGGGACAGGAGTGGCTGCTGTGGAGTATTGTGCGTTAAACAGGTTTTCCACTGCGGCGAACAACTGCACACCTTTTCCCACGTTTCTGGCAACCATCACGTCCATCACGAAGAAACTACCTAGCGGGAATTGGTTTTGATCGTCGTCGAACTGCTTGCCTATGAAACGGCCATCCACTGAAACCAAAACGATTCTGGGATTCGCGTAACGCGCTTGAAAAGTGAAAGCGTTATGCGGCACTTGTGCCACCCACAGACCGACCAAAGAGTTTCCACTGGGGAAGCTCGCTACTTTCGAATCCACATATTGATAGCCAGTACTTAGCTGAAAGTCGCGGGTGATGTGCGCGATGGCGTCCAAGTCGAATCCCGGTGCGGTTGTGCGTCCCAGATTTTCCCGCACGCGAATAATGGTGTTGGCTATCGGCGCTGGGCAAAGCGGATTGTTATTGGGAGGCAGTTGGCAGGTGACGTTGGCAACGGGATCGACAATCTGGTTGAAGAAAAATGTTCCTTGGACCTCCAGGCGCCTGTTGAATCCGTAAATGTTGACGCCTGTGTCGGTTCCCGTGAGATGCTCGGCGGTAAGCCCCGCATTGGCCTCGGTGATCACATTTCCCTGCCGGAACGAGCGATACAGCTCGTTCAGGGTTGGCGCGCGAAAGGCTCGATACACAGACGCGGTCCAGGAAATATTAGGATTAATTTGGTAGAGCAAAGTCATGCGCGGGCTGAAGGCGTCGTTTGAGCGGTCCGGGAAATTCACACTGGGAGAGGTACACGGCGAGTTCACCTGACTGCAAATTATGGAGGCATCGAAATTACGCCAGTAATCAACGCGTGCGCTGACAGTAAGCAGCCAGCGCGACGTAATCTGGATTAAATCTTCGCCGAATACTCCCAGCGTGCGTTGACGCCCTCCGGAAGATTTGTCGAACGAATTCATTCCGCTGGAAAAAAACATCTCGTTGCTTACGCCAATTTCTTCGTGTTCGTCGAACCCGGCGACGACTGTTTGCCGCTTTCCGAATTTTCGAGACCAGAGTACGGAGCCGCCCACACCTTGAGAAGGGACCGTCTGTAAATCGGTCAGATTTTCACTATCACGATTTGCGGCTACGGCTGAAAAGCTTTGGTGGTAGGTCTGCACGTCGGCATAAAAGCGCGCGGTAAGCGAGCCGAAGTCGCCCAAGGTTAAATTTGCACCCAGCGCGCCTTGTCCCAGCTTAGTCTCATTCCTTTGGAGCGGAGTGCCATTACCGCGGGATTCATCGAGCAACCAACCGCGCGCGAAAATTTCGTTCTGGCTGCCTAGTTTTCTACCAATCATCAAGTCGGCCGTGCCGTGGTCGGAGCCAGCCCTGGTATCGACGCTTCCACGGAAAGCTTGCGGAACGAGAACGTAACCGTCGGTATTAAATACCTCGCCGGCAAAAGTGGACTCCCAAGGACCTTTTTGGCCGCCAGCCGAAAGAGAAAGATCGGGAGTGTTTTGATTTCCGTAGGAAGTCTCCAGCGAGATTCCAGCAGGCTCCGCGGGACGAGTTATGAACTGGATTACTCCTCCCAGCGCATCGCTGCCATACAGGCTGGATCCGCCTTCCTGAGAAATTTCCACGCTGGCGACGGATTCAGCCGGCACGCGGTCCCAATAAACCCAGGCGCCGAAAGGATCGTTGATAGGAATACCGTCCTCGAGAACCAGGGCGCGGCTTGCTCCGTTTGCGCCTAAGCCACGGAGTGAAACTCCTTGTGTGGTGGGATTTGCTACACGGCTGCTGAACCGGCGATAGAGGCTAAATCCGGGGACCTGGCGCAACTCGTCGTCTAGCGTAAGAGCGGGCGTAGCCTGGAGCTCGTCGCGCGTTAGTTGGATATCGCTTGCCGGGAGGTCGCTCATAAGCGTTGGCATGCGGTTGGCGGTGACGACAATTTGCTGGGCCAAGGGCACAGGAGCCAGGACGATATCTAGGTGCACAGGTTTTCCGGCGGAAGCGTTCCAAACTTGCTGGAAATTTTGAAACCCGTTGGCGGTGACCGTGATGGTACCGGAGGTTCCCGGAACATTTTCAAATGCAAAACTTCCCGACCGATTAACAGGCATTGCGGCGGAGAAGGCTCCCGATTTCAGCTCAACTTGGGCGCTAGAAACGGAAGCGCCGCTGGAATCATGGACGGTACCTTCGACGCGCGTGCTATCCGCGCCGCCTGATTGAGCGTGTGCGGATACTGAAATCATCAAGAACATGCACGAAACTACAAACGGACGGAGTAAGTAGGTTATTCCAAGGATCTTTTGCAGAGGTCGCGAACCAAAGACCGTCACGTTAGCTGCCTGCGAGGCTGATGCGCAGAAGTAACGACAATTTTGTCATGAGCGCTCATGATAGCGCAGGATAAATCAGTTAACTATTGCGGTCTCGGTCTGGTTTCGTGAAAGACAATGAATCGATGCGGTATGTTATCTTGACGAGTGGGGTCTCCACGTCCTTAGGAGGTAGTGATGGGTACGCCGTCGATGCGACGCACCGACCGTGTTTCGTTGACCGTGCTGCTGGAAGCTTCCGGCACGGATAGCAACGGACAGGAGTTCAAGGAGCCGACTCGCACGCTGCTGATCAATCGCGGCGGCGCGGTGATTATTTTGGAGCGGGACTTGAAGCCCGAGCAACAGATTCAAATTAGGCGTCAGGCGGGAGCCGATTCCCAGAAGACCGTTCCGGCCAGGATCGTAGGCGAATTTGGCCGTCAAAAGGACGGTCATCTTTATGGTATCGAGATACTGGACAATGAGAATGATTTTTGGAAGATAGAATTCCCGCCAATTGCAGAATCCACCGAAGCGGTGGCGCGCATGCTGTTGCATTGCAGCTACTGCAAGAGCCGCGAGGTAGCTTATTTGAACGAGCTGGAACTGCGCGGATTTGAAACGAATCGCGGCATTGCGCGGCATTGCAAGACTTGCGGTGTTCCGAGCATTTGGACGCAGGCTCCCCAGGAAGATGAAAAGCAGCGCTCACTGCGAGCCGCTCGCGGAAAAGGCGCGCGGGAAGCGGACCAGATTCCCGGTGGCGAAGAGCAGCGAGCCCGCCAACGCATGCGTATGAAGACGCGGCTGACGGCGTGCATACGCCAGCCAGACAGCGACGACGAGCTAGCCGTTTGCGAGGACATTTCGCCCATTGGAATGTGCTTTCGGAGCAAACGGCGCTACGGCACACAAGCCTTGATTCAGGTGGCTGTTCCCTATTCGCCGGATGCCGCGAATATCTTTCTTCCAGCGAACGTGGTGTATTCAGAAGAGATTCCGAGGGCGGGGTTATTCAGGCACGGCGTGGAATACCGCAGAGTGGGTCCTCGGGCGCGTTAGATCGCAGTAGTGGCCGAAACTGTTCCAGCTTAAATCCTAGGCGACCGGTATGGCGGAGCGTTCGCGACTGCGGCGCTGTAGATATTTCATGGCGATATTGAGATACACGTTTCCGCTGGGAGTTTCGAAACAAAGTATGGTCGCCTCGGAATCTTTTCCTGTCTGCGCGCACTGTTCTTGAGCGACAACTTCCGGGGGAAACACTTTGAATTGAAATCCGCCGTCGTTTAGCTGGGTTACGGCGTTGCCAATGACCATGTTGGCCAGCTCACACACGGTTTCTTTAACGATTGCTTCGTCGGGAGCCACATCCGTGCCGAAAAGCAAGCTGGCGACTTGTGCCGCTGCGCCGGGGTCCATGTCCAGGATTACACGGCCTTCAATTTGCCCGCGAAAAGTTACCACTGCCGCGGCACCTTTACGACGATATCCCTCGACTTCCATAGTAAGGTCCACGATCTTTGCAGGCGCCTTCATCATCTCGGCCAGCACTGCGTCCAGCGAACCGATGAATGGTTGGATCAGATCCATCCTCATCGAGATTTCTCCTGGCCGGCGCCAACTGTAGCGGTGACGCCGTCGTCATTGAGAACGTAACGGATGATTTCATAAAGTGCGTCGGGCTTAACCGGTTTTTGGACGAAGTGGCGCGCACCCTTTTGCAAAGCGGCAAGAATATTGTCCTGATAGCCGACGGAAGAAACCATGACGATGCGGGCGTCGGGATGCTCCTGGACGATACGCTCGACAGCTTCGATGCCTTCCATCTGCGGCATGGTGATGTCCATCAGAACGATGTCAGGCTTGGTGCGAGCGTATTCGGTGATGGCCGTGCAGCCGTCACCCGCCTCGCCAATTACCTGGCCGCCAAACGATTCGATCATCTTCGCAAGACTCTTCCGCGCGAAGACGGAATCGTCCACGATCAAGTAGCGGACGGGCTCGCTGTCTTTCTTTCTGGTCAAAGCTTCAAACTGTTTCATAACCATCTCCTTCGGAAATCTTTCTCATCAATCACTGCCACCGATAATCTTTGCCGGCACGGGCTCGGCCGGCGCACGTTCGACCGCACATTTCGATTGCAACACACCTGAAAGATTCGAGAGCGAAACGACACGCGAAGCAAATCCACGTTCGATTGCGGAGCGAGGCATGCTATCCACGACACAAGAATCGGGACTTTGGACCAAGGTAAGACCGCCAGCAGAGCGAACTGCGCCAAGGCCTGCGGCGCCATCGTCCCCCATGCCAGTCATTAACACGGCGATTGCGTTGCTGCCGAATTCTTGCGCTACCGATTGGAACAGGACGTCCACCGACGGGCGGTGCCCGTTAACTCTCGGCTGATCCACCAAGATGGCGATGTTGCCATGCTCCATTCGCCGAACTTTCATATGGCGATTTCCGGGACAGATTAGCGCACGACCCGCCAGCAACAGATCGCCCGATTGGGCTTCTTTTACTTCGATTGCCGAGGATTCATGCAGGCGCCGCGCAAACATATCGGTGAAGCCTTCCGGCATGTGCTGCACAACCAAGAGACATCCGGGAAAATCTTCAGGAAGCTGCGAAAAAAGATACTGCAAGGCGTTGGGACCGCCGGTGGAGATGCCGATGGCGACGACGCGCGAGGGCCAATTTGGCATAGCCGTCGGCTTGCGCTCTCTGCGCTTGGTGGAGGGCACCGTGATAATCATCTTCGGAGCGCCCGAAGCAGCGGCGAATTTGATCTTCAGCGCAAATTCCGCGGCAATATGTTCGATGCGGCCCGAAGCAGCATCTTGAGGCTTGGTGACAAAGTCGAAAGCGCCGAGGGAGAGAGCCTTTAAGGTGATGGAGGCGCTGCGATCTGTCTGCGCGCTGAAAACGATTACCGGAACGTGGTGCTTGCGAGTTATTTGGCGCAGCATCTCGATTCCGTCCATGCGCGGCATGTCGAGATCGAGCGTGACCACATGCGGGTGCAGCTCGGCGATCTTCTTCAGACCCATCTCTCCATCCATCGCGGTGCCGACAACCTCGATGTTAGGATCGCGATGCAGCACTTGCGGAATGAGCTTCCGCATCAGCGCCGAATCATCGACCACCAGAACGCGAATTTTTGCGTTCAGGTTCACGCGATGGCTCCCACAGGTTGAATTCTGGACAAATGCGAAATTACCGCCGGTACGTTCAATATCAGCACGACAGTTCCGTCACCAAGTATGGAAGCACCGCTGACCAGCGGCGAAGTCACCAGGCGATCTTCCAGAGCTTTGATCACTAGTTCTTCTTCTCCCATCAAACTGTCGACGGCGAGCCCAAACTTGCGGCTTCCTGAGCCGATCACAATTACAAAGATTCGCTTCTCACGCGCGCGTGTGACCTTCGATTCCAGGCGCTCCAGGCGAACTAGTGTGAGAACTTGGTCGCGCAATTGAAAGACCTCGTGGTTGTCCACGCGATGGATTTCGACTTCTGACACGCGCGTAATTTCCACGACCATGGCCAAAGGCACAGCGTAGAGCCTTCCCGAGACGTGGAAGAGAAGCGACTGGATACTCGCTAGGGTGAGAGGAACCATCAACCGGAAAGTTGTACCTTGTCCCAGATCGCTTTCGAGCTCAATGGAACCCTTCAAATTATCGACGGCAGATTTAACGACATCCAAGCCGACGCCACGACCAGAGATCTCGGTTATTTCGTCCGCAGTGCTGAGGCCGGGCGCGAAAATCAAATGCATGATGTCGGAATCATTCAGACGCGCCGTGTCGTTCGGGGTGACAATGCCGCGCTCGATCGCACGACGCAGAATTTTGTCTCGGTCGAGGCCACGCCCATCGTCGGAAATTTCGATTACGACTTGGTCACCCTCGTGATAGGCATCCAAACGAACGGTTCCGCGGACAGGCTTGCCAGCGGCTTGGCGCTCAGCTGCGGTCTCGATGCCATGATCCGCTGCGTTGCGAACCAAGTGCGCGAGAGGTTCAGCGAGAGCGTCGAGAATGCTTTTGTCCAAATCAGTATTTTGGCCGGCGACTTCGAGATTAATGTCTTTGTTTCGTGATTTGGCCACATCGCGCACTACGCGCGGGAAACGGCGGAAGAGCTGCTCCACCGGGACCATGCGTATTTTCATCACGGACTTTTGAAGGTCGCCGAGAACGCGAGATTGAAAGGCCAGGGCGTCGGCGAATTTTCCGCGCAAGGGATCTTTCGGATGCGCACGTTCAAATTCGTTAATGGTCCGCTGCAGCATGGACTTTCCTATGATCAGCTCGCCAACTAAATTCATCACGATGTCGATGCGTCCGGCGTCCACGCGCAAGGTGTTTTCCGCTGCGGCATGGGCTAGACCCGAAGACGTGCCGCCTTCGCGCGAATCCTCTTGATGATCTAGCGCCGTGTCCGATCGGCCGACGTCAACCTTGGCGGACAGGGCAGCCGCTTCAGCTTCTACGAGAATCTCGAGAAGATCGCGGGGAGGGGCTTCCGCAACAGCACATTTCACGACGGAGATACGCGAAACCACGGACGGAACCTGGCAATGCTTGCGAATCCAATCGACTGGCTTCTCGCTGGAAAGGGCGGCCTCAATTAAATTTGTGCTGGCAGCTTGCGCAGCACTTTCAGGACGCAGAAACATGATTTTTCCGGCACCCTCGAGCGCCTTGCGCACAAGCTCGAAAGCCGCGGCTGGGAGCAGCGATTCCGAATCCAGATAGAGCGCGATGTTATAGATCGATTCGCCGCGTCGAGATGCCTCAGCGATCATCAAGCGCTCATATTCGTTCCATTCGAATTTTGCTTCGTCGGATGCTTTCTCAGGCTGGACTGCGCTCTTATGCAATAGACGATTGATATGGTCGCGTAGCGCGCCGCCATCAGGCGGCTGCAGATGGTCGCGATAGGCGGCGAGCATTTCGTGAAAAGTGTCAGCCGCAGTGAGAACGACCTCGGGTATCAACACAGCATTTTCCTTGGCCAGTTCCGGGGTAAGGACGTCTTCGAGTTCGTGGGCCAGTTCGCTAAGCTCGCGAAAACCGCAAGCCGCCGAATCGCCTTTTAGAGTGTGCACCGCGCGCCGAACACTGCGAATATTTTCCTTGTCGGCTGGATGCTCTTCCAGCGCAAGGCCGGCTTCGTTCATGTTCTGGAGAATCTCCGCGGCGCTTTCGAAGAAAAGCTCGCGGAGTTCGGATGCGCGATCGTCGGGCAGAAAGCTCACGGCGCCCCCTCCATTTTCTGGTACACGGTCGCGCTGTTTTGGTGAATCATGTGAAATTTCGTGGTGAGTCCAAACAAACTTTCCGCGTGCCCGACGAATAGATAGCCTTCGGGATTCAAGCAACGGTGAAATTTGTCGATCAGGCGCTTTTGTTCCGGCTCGTCGAAATAGATCATCACATTGCGGCAGAAGATCACGTCGTTGCGCAGAGGCAGATATTCTGTTTTCAGATTGTGAAAGTCGAACTGAACCAAATTTTTCAGCGCGGGCTTGACGGAATATTTGTCGCCGACTTTATCGAAGTAGCGCAGCCGGCAAGTGTAATCCACCGTTTCCATTTGCGCCTCGGTATAAATTCCCTGCTGTGCCGTGAGCAGCGCCGAATAATTGATATCGGAAGCCAGGATTTCAACTTTCCACGGCGGCGGAATCAGCGGCTTGGGCGTAGGCATCTCGAACGGAAGCGGATTTCGCAAGTAGTAGTAGGCCAAGGCGTCGCAGACCAGAAGAGCGAGAGTATAAGGCTCCTGACCGGTGGAGCACCCCGCACTCCATATCTTCAAAGACCAATCGCGGCGTTCCTGTTTGCGCTTCAGAATTTCTTCGAGCGTCACTTTTTGGAAAAGATCGAGTTGCGGACGAATGCGGAAGAAGCTTGTCTCGTTTACGGTCAAGTTTTCGAGAAGCGATACGAGTTCTTGTTTACCCTCGCGGCTGGTAAGCAAACGGTAGTAGGTGTAAAACGAATCCATCTGGCAAGCTCTTAGGCGACGTTGCAACCGATCCTTCAGAAAGTGCGTGCGGCGTTCGTCGAAATACATTCCGCATTCCTGGTAAACCAGCGTTTGCAAAAGCTTCAATTCCGCTTCTGTGAGTGGCACCTGCGTCGCGAGAGTAGTAGTGGACATTCGTTCCTCAGTGTTGCCGCTTGCTGCCAAATCTATATTTATTTCTCCAGGTGGCCGGCCGGAACCGCGTCAACGGATTCGGCGACGTCGTCCAAACGGCGTAATTCACCGCGCTGCAGAACTTTGTTGAGATCGAGCAGAATGATCAGACGGCCGCGCAGCTTCCCGACACCTGTTATGTAGTTCAACTCGCCTTCCTGAAAAACATCTTGCGGGGCTTCTATATCAGAGGGCGGTATACGCAAAACCTCGGATGCAGAATTCACCATCAAGCCAATCAAGCGATTCTCCAGCTCGACGACCACGATTCGGTTTTTCTTACTGGGCTCGCCAACCTTTTCGTGGAAGCGCTTGCGCAAATCGACGACTGGAATGATCCGGCCGCGAAGATTGATTACCCCTTCGATGTAGTCGGGCGCATTAGGGACCGAAGTGATAGCTGGAACACGCACGATCTCGCGCACCAAAGAGATTGGCACCCCGAAAGTTTCCCGTCCGATGCGGAACCCTACAAGCTGGAGTTCTTTGTCCATGTCTGGATGTGTGCGCCTCTAGGAGTGTGCCAATTCCGCGTACTCTTCACGAGTTTGCCGTTCCTGTCCTGCGGGTGCACGGCGGGAAGCATGACGGCGGCTCTCGGCTGATCCTTCATCGAGGACGAAGCGGTCCATCGATTCCAGCAGTGCGCGAGAGAGTTTTGACATCTGTTCTGCGGCTGCCGCCAGTTCGGATGAACTCGAACTCGACTGCTGCACGAGTTCGCGCATTTTTTCCATCGCGCGTACTACACCTTGCGCTCCGGAAGCCTGTTCTTCGACCGACGAATTGATTTCCTGTGTGATTTCGGTCAAGCGGTTGGTGGCTTTGGCGATCTGCGTGGACCCGCTGGATTGCTCCATGGTTGCCGCGCCAATTTCCTGCGAGAATTTGTAAACCTCGGAAACCACGTCAGAGATTTTTTCGAGCGCGAAGCTAAGGTCCTTGTTCAACAACAATCCTTCCTGGACCATGCTGGTGCTTTTCTCCATGTTGTCCACGGCTTCGCGGGCTTCTTTTTGTATGCCCTGAATGAGTTCGGAAATTTCCTTGGTGGACTGCGTGGATTTTTCTGCCAGCTTGCGCACTTCTTCGGCGACCACGGCGAAACCCAATCCGTGTTCTCCCGCACGAGCGGCTTCGATCGCAGCGTTCAATGCCAAGAGGTTTGTTTGTTCGGCGAGATCGTCGATGACTTCGATAATTTTTCCGATGTCATCAGCACGGCGCCCAAGGACGTCGATAATTTCCGCCGAAGATTGAATTGCATGGCTGGTACGGTTCAATCCCTCGGTGGCCTTGTCCATGGTTACCATGCCGGTTTGAACTTCTTCGCGCGAGCGGTGCGATATATCCACCAGGAGTTTTGCGGTGTCTGCCACGCGTTGAATCGAAGTGACCATCTGATCGATGGAGGCAGACGTTTCGGCCACGCTAGAAGCTTGCACCTGGGTGTTCTTCACCACGTTCTGCACGTTGATGCTCATTTCGTGCATGGTGCTGGTGACTTCATCAATTGCAGATGCCGCTTGCACGCTTACTTTCGCTGACTCATCGGACGCGCTGGCCATTTGTCCGGAACCGCTGGCCACTTGCGAAGCGCTGTCTCGCACTTGACGAACCAAGTCGCGAAGACCTTGCGTCATTCGCGTGAAGGCTAACGCCATAGTGTCTTGCGCGGAACGCGGCTTGACGGAAACAGATAATTGACCTTCTGCGATTGCCGCGGAGACGGCCGCCATTTCTTTCAGGTGCACGATCATTTTGTTGAAGTTGGACGCGAGTATTCCCACTTCATCATCCCGGTGGATATCGATGGACTGATCCAAATCGCCGGATTCCCCGATGCTGTGAGCCACTTCAATCAAGTGATACAACGGTTCTTTAATCGATTTTGCGGTGGCGAAAGCGATGAATCCTCCAAGGAGGATCGCAAGCAAGGTGCCGACGGTGGTAATGATGGTGCTCCACGCCGTCGCGGAGGCAGCAGAGGTGTTCGAATCATCCAGCGATTTACGGACGGCCAGACTCGCCTCATCCAAAACGGCGGAAGATTTGTTGAACCAGGAATTGGGATCATGCTGAAGATAAAAAATCTGCAGATCGGAAACGGTGGCGTCGCCGGCGTCCACTTGATGACGCTTCGCAATCATGGGCTTCGCGAAATCCTCGGCCCAACTGTGTTCGCCATTTTCAACCTGGACAAACGCTGACTTGAGGCCTGCGTCATTTGCTCTGGATTCGACGTCCTTTAGAAGCCCCGACAAATCGCCGACGCCTTTGTTGGTCTTGTCTTCGTCGCGAAGGTCGCCGCTAAGCAGGTAATTTCCCAGATACAAACGATTCTCCATCATCTGGAAGCGGACGCTTTCGATAGCCTTCACATCAGAAAGCGTGGAGGCGACTGTGGCTCGCGCGCTATATTCGCGCCGCACCGTGAAAATGTTGATGATGAAAAGCATCAACATGATGGCGAGTACGGCGCCAAACCCCAAGTAGAGCTTCTTCCCAATTGTCATATCGTAATGCCTCCACTTCCCGCCCATTGAAAACTTCCGCCCTCAAGCAGCGGTCGCCCCCCCTAGTTGCCCTGCGGGTTAAACTCGAATTCAATAATTTCCGCGGTGTCTCTCGGAGCTGGCTCAAAGCGCCACTTCTTAAGCGCTTCAAGCGCGGAATTTATGAACAAAGGACTTCCGCCGATTACTTTTGCAGTAAGCACATGCCCGTCTGCTGCCACGGTGGCCTCAATCTTTACTTTTCCTGAAACATTCATTTGCTTCGCAAGTGAAGGATATTCCGGCACAACGCGTGTACGAATCTTGCGCTTGGAAGCTTCCGCCGAATTTTCTTGTGCCGAGGCTCCGGGTATGACTCCCAATGATCTACCTAGAAACATTGCAAGCATCAAAACAGCAATACTTGGCCTTGACCGCATGACCGAGCCCTCCCTGAGGGGATAACTCCGACTTCGGAAATTGCACGAACGCTGCCATGCGGCGGCCGATATTTTCGGTTTGGATTGATGTGCCAAGAGCCTTCGGAAATGAATGATATGACTAGACTTACATAGAAATCAGTGGTCGAGCAGTGAAGTTTGCTTAGAGAAAACTGTCTCAGTTCACTGATCCTGGCGTCGGCGGCGTCTCAGGCTGCGACAACCTGCGATTGCTGCTTAGGTAACATTGCCGGGCGGCTGGCTTGACTCAAAATGAGATGGGGCCGTAACGTCTTTTACGTACCTAGGATTCGCGCGCAAGCCCCCATCCTCCATGCGTGCATTGAAACGAAGTGGAGATGTCTCAACTCGACTCGACGGCTCGTCTGAGAGCCTGCTGGCCCAGTTCTCCGCCACCACACTTGAGCTGAATCCATCGCTAGGAACTAAAGAGTTTGCCCGCCGGCTGACCGCCCGCGCGGCGGAAATGTTGGGAGCGCGGTCCGCCGTTCTGGTTCTGGCCCGCGAATCTGACTGGGAAATTGCTGCGCTCAGCGGCCCGGCGCATCGCTGGGACGCGATGACTCAACACCGTTTGGCAGGAACGCTGGCGGAACAGGCCCTGTCGCTCGGCTCCGAATTGCGCAAAGGATTTGCCGCGCGACTGCTCGGGCCGGGCCTGGCAGAATCGCTTGGATGGAAGGAACTGGTGCTCGTTCCGCTTTTCGGCAGCGAAGCGGAACTTCTGGGTGTTCTTTGCCTTGTGGATTTAAGCCGCGAGCTTTATCCGGCTGAGCGTCATTTACTGGAAGCCCTCGCCAGCCATGCGGCGGTGGCGCTGGAAAATGTGCGACTGTTTTCGCGCATCGAGCAATCGCGCAAGCAGTGGGTGCAGGATTTCGACGCGATATCGGACTTCATTATCGTCCACGATACAAGCAATCGCGTATTGCGGCTCAATCGCGCGCTGGCGGATCTGCTGGAGGTGCCGCCCACAGAAGCGATTGGCCGCGATATCGGCACCATGGAGCTGCTTTCGTCGCCGGCGCAGGCTGGATTTTGTCCTTTCTGCAGGAATCCGCAATCCTCGCATGAGGAATTTATTCATGAGGCTGCTGACAGAACTTTTCTCGTCTCGGCTTCGCGCATTCACGGTGGGCCGAAAGACGAGCTTCGCACCATTCACGTTTTGAAAGACATCACCGACCGGCGCACCGCCGAACGCCGCTATCGCCGTGAACGTGACTTCAATAAAAATATTCTGAACAACACCCAGAGCATGATCCTGGTGCTTGATACGGCCGGCCTTGTGAGTTACGCGAATCGCCGCTGCTTTGAGTCTGGCTATAACGAACAGGATTTGTTGGGACATGCGCTCGTTCAATTGGTACCACCAGCGCGACGAGGTCTGCTGGTTGAAGCGCAAGAGCGCGTGCTGCAAGGATCGGCGCTCGATAATCTGGATATCCCGCTATTTCGAGGAAACGGCACCACCGGACAGTTTTCCGTGAGCTTAAGCCCCATGCGGGATGAACAAGGAAATATCAACAGCATCGTGGTGGTGATGACGGACATTACGGACGCAGCGGACCTTCAAGCGAAGTTGATGCACACGGAAAAAATGGCCGCGCTGGGTCAACTGGTTTCAGGCGTAGCGCATGAAGTGAACAACCCACTCGCCGCAATCGTCGGCTTTACGGACCTACTCCTAGAGAATCCCGAAGTCCCCGAAAATGCGAAGGAAGAGTTGCACGTTATTTTGCAGGAAGCGC
Source organism: uncultured Acidobacteriota bacterium (assembly GCA_963714785.1). Lineage (GTDB taxonomy): Bacteria > Acidobacteriota > Terriglobia > Acidiferrales > UBA7541 > Palsa-295. The sequence goes on along the minus strand of CAVQQE010000003.1, from coordinate 582,675 downwards.
AGCGAACGCGCGTGATCGTCCAAAATCTACTTAGTTTTGCGCGGCAAATGCCGGCGCAGCGTGAACCGTTGCAGGTTAATTCTGTGCTGCAACAAACCGTAAAACTTCGCGCCTACGATCTTTCAAATCACGGCGTGGAGCTGATCGAAAACTATGGTGATGATTTGCCGGTGATCGTTGGCGATCCGCACCAGTTGCAGCAGGCATTTCTGAATATATTGAACAACGCTTACGACGCGGTGCATGAGACGCGACGCAAGGGAAAAATCGAAATCACGACATCGCATCACGAGGGGAGCCTGGAAATAGTATTCCGCGATAACGGGCCGGGGATCTCGCATCCTGACCGTATTTTTGATCCTTTTTTCACTACCAAGGAAGTAGGTAAAGGCACCGGGCTTGGCCTCAGCATTTGTTATGGCATTGTTCGCGCACATTCGGGAGAGATTTCGGCGCGGAACAATCCCGATGGTATTGGGTCCACTTTTATTGTGCGGCTTCCGGTGGCGGCAAAGACGGTGGAAGCGTACGAGCAGCGGGAGTCGCACTGATGGGCGCAAGCGTGACTCCGGCGGTAGCGGGCGGGCGCATTTTGCTGATCGAGGACGAGCCATCGGTTGCCGCATTTCTGCGCACGGCTCTGGAACGTCGCGGATACAGAATAGAGTGTTCGGCCTCGGCCACGGACGGCTTGCAACTGCTCGCAACCGGCGACTTTCGCGGCGTGATTTCGGATTTTCGAACGCCCGGCGGAATAACCGGCGCTGATGTTCACGACTGGCTAACGCGGCACCGGCCGGAACTGGCCTCGCGAATTATTTTTATAACCGGCGACACAGCTAGCGCCGACACCATTGCGCAACTAGCGAGAAATGGCACGCCTTGCGTTGAAAAACCGTTCCGCATTCATCAACTCATTGCAGCGGTGGAAAAAACGATTGGAAAACCATGAAAGAAGAATCGAAACTTCGCTTTTTGATTGTGGACGACGAACAAAGCATCCGGCGGCTGTGCATGACCGTGGGGCAAGGGCTCGGTTTCGCCTGCGCTGAGGCGGAAACGGCCGAGTCGGCGCTCGAACTGGTGGAAACCAGCCCGCCCGACATCGTGGTCACCGATTTGAAACTCCCCAGCCTCTCCGGGGCTGATCTGCTCAGGAAAATACGGGAACAATTGCCGCGCGCAGAAACCGCAATTATGACCGGGCACGGCTCGATTGAATCGGCTGTGGATGCCATGCGACAGGGCGCCTACGACTACATCGAAAAGCCATTTCGCGTTGAGAGACTAAGGCAGCTCTTGCAACGGATGGCCGAGAAGGTTCGCCTGGTGGCGGAAAATCAGTTTTTACGCGAGCGGATTAGCACCGAGACGCAGCTCGACGGGATCGTGGGAACATCTTCAAAAATCGAAGATGTTCTTCGAATGATTTCCAGACTGAAAGAAACGCGCACGCCGGTGTTGATTACTGGCGAGAGCGGCACAGGCAAAGAACTGGTAGCGCGCGCGATTCATTTCAGGGGACCGCTGGCGCAAATGCCTTTTGTCGCGGTGGATTGCGGCGCGCTGGTGCCGACGTTGATGGAAAGCGAGTTGTTTGGACACGAAAAGGGTTCTTTTACTGGAGCGCTTAAGACCAAAGCCGGGCTTTTTCAGGCCGCAAATGGCGGAACAATCTTTCTGGACGAAATCGGCGAACTGCCGTCGGAATTGCAAGCCAAGCTGTTGCGTGTGCTGCAAGAGAAAGAAGTGCGGCCCGTTGGCAGCAATGTGAAAGTGCCGGTGGACGTGCGTGTGATTGCGGCCACCAATCGCGATCTGGAAGCCGCGTACAGAGCTGGCACGTTTCGCAAAGACCTCTATTTTCGTTTGAATGTGGTAACCGTGCATTTACCCAGCCTGCGCGAAAGGCGCTCCGACATACCACAGCTCGTTCATTGCTTTCTGGACCGCTATGCACCGGGCGAAAACATTCAAGTTACGCCTAATGCCATGAAAAATTTTCTGGCGTACGACTGGCCGGGTAATGTGCGGGAACTGGAGAATTGCATCGCGCGCGCCGTTGCGCTGGGCGATCATCACACGATTGACGCCAGCGATCTTCCGCCGTCCATTTCCATGGTGCAAGATAGCGATAACGCGGAAAGCAGTGGCTCCGCGCTTTCCACTACGGCGCTGGCCGACCTTGAGCGCATAACCATCTTGCGCGTTTTCGAGCAAGCCGGCGGGGACAAAGCGCTCGCTGGCAGAATGCTGGGAATCAGCCGCGCCACGCTTTATCGCAAATTGAAGCTTTACAATATTCCGCTGCGACCAGCGCATAAAGACCACGTGCGAATGGCGTCGTAACATTATTGAACGCGTCTCACGGGACGCGCACTAGCTAGCTTCAGGCTCCAATCCGCTGCGTCGCGTGAGACGCTTCGTCGCACACTGAGACGGCACGAGACAAGAGTTTCACTCTTCCTCCCGCAATAACCTGAAATAGAACCACTTAATATTCTGGTCGCTCATCAATCTTTGGCTGTTCGTGTGCATTCCTATGGCGGGGAGTTTTCCGCTCTTCTTGGTAGCGTACCGCTCTGCTCGCATGAACTTCCCAGAACATTGAAGTTGTTGGCGGACGACGAGGCCGGAAGGATCGGGGGGACGCGTGTTGAGTGAAGCGGAAGTAGAGGGGATTTCGCAAGAACAGACCTGCGCTGAAAAATTGGCTCAACTTTTTCCCGGAGCTTCGCCCATGCGAATACCCGTGCGAGTGTTGACTCTGGGATCCGGCCGGAAGCGATTGCAGGAGAAAACAATAATTGAATTCGGCACGGCGCACGAGGTTTTGTTCTCTTCACAGTTGCCTTTGGAATTCGAAGATCGCGTGCAACTGCTGAATTCAGATGGATCGCTGGATGCGTGCGCAACGGTAGTGGCGGTGAGATATCACAACGGACGTAAAGCAGTGGCAGCCCGATTCGTGGGAAGCATCGACAATTGGATCATCAAACCATGACAACGAACACGAATGTTTCAAACTCAAAGAAAAGCGCAACGCCTTTCGATTCTGCATCGCAATGGAGCGAAGCGCGGCTGGCTTATCCGCTGTACGCTGCGCTTGCTACGCAATTCAACTTCGCGCCGCTTCTGCATCCTGCGGGAGAAATGCCGCCGTTGCGGCCCACGCGCGATGTGTTCGACGCGGACCTGAAATGGTTCGACTCCATTGATGAGAACCTTCGTGCGTTCCAAATTCGTCAGCTCCCGCCGGAAATCTTGAATGCGAGCGAGGACGGATTACGGGCGTTTTTGCAACGGCAGTTGAGGAAGCAGGAAAAAACGGCAGCCGACCGCGACAAGATCGACTTGCTTCTGGTGCAGTATTTCGCATTGTGCGCGCCGGAAGACCTTTACCGCAAGGACATCGGACTTAGCGACGCTGCAGTGGTCCTGCAACCGGTATTAGGCGAGGTGGATCTTGCGCCCCTGGAATGGTGCGCGCCGCTGGACCAGATCCTGGAAAAAATCGCGCAATGCCAGAGTTTGCGGGACATGATGGAACACGGCCTGTTGGAACAAGGCCGGCTGGTAAAAGAATCTGCTGGGCCTTTGTTTTACGATCCGGCGGCGCTAATCACTTTCTGCCGTTTCAATTTTCTGCTTCGCCGAGCTTTTATTCGCCTGTTGCATGCAGACCTGAACGCTGTGCACCACGCGATAGAAGCGCTCGACTCCCTGGGAGTAAAAACGGTGGATTGCCGGCGTGCGGGCCTCTCGGCCGCCGAACCGACGATTCAGTTGCGCTATTACTGCGAAAACTGGCGCCAACCTTTTCATAAGGACTACACGGCTAATTCGGTGAGGCGCGCCTTCGAGCAATTGCTTGCGTTGCGGGCCGATTTAGAAGAAGCCCTGGGAACCGCGCAGGGCGGTCCAGCTTGCATTCACCTTCCTGACGATGCCGCCGTAGCTCCGGTTGGACATCACGACGAAGAAGAGCCGGCAATTTCGAGTACACCTGCGCCAGCGGCAGTTCAAGTTTCACCGCCGAACTCTCCGGGACCGAAAAATACAGACGCCAACAGTGCTGCGAACCAGCCGGCGAAGACACCGCCCAGCATTCCACCGGCAGCGGTTCAAGCTCCCCGTTCCGGAAATGATGGTCCTGCCGCGCCCACTAGCACGGCAGAAATGGAAAAGTGTCTCGAAGGAATTTGGGAGCAACTGATTGCCGCTCCGCCTTCGCGCGGACGTTCGATGTCCACTGTTGTTTTGCAGGATACGAAAGTGTTGCTCTCCTCGTGGGAAGTAGGCGCTTTCGTGGCGGATGGCGGACAGGAAGCGGAAGACTTGCGGCGCGCCGTGGTAGCACGAGCGTTGCTCGGTCTGGCAATCGATCAACGAAAACGCTCAGGCGATTTGAAACCGCTCGCTTCCGCGCTGGTGCTGGCGCGAACAGAAGTTTCCTATTTCCAGGGACGCGTGGAACAAGCCAAGCGCGCAAAAAATACGGAGGCAGCGGTGAATCTCGGTATCAGCACAAAACGGCTTCTTTCGTTCATCGAGGAAGCAGAAAAGCTTCAGCCCTAAAGCTTGAGACAGATGGGAGACCCTTTGAATCACGCCAGCGTCCTGATTGTTTCGGACGATACGGAATTTGCTCGGTCCATAGCGGCACGTTGGCAAGCTGAGCGCTACGTTCCAGAAGTTACGCTGGTCACCAGCAATGTCTGGCCGGGTTCGACTGCGACCGGATACGACCTGGTAATTGTAGGACCTGTTCGCGATCGAAAAGTTTCCGAAATCCTGGCTACTTTGCATTCGCTGCCAAACGTTACATGCGTTTGTGTTTGCGATGATGAAAAAGACATTGCGTCACTACAGTCCGACTATCCGCATTTACAAATCATTCCGCGACAGGACGGATGGATCTCCACGCTAATTCTGGTGTCTTCCGAAGCTTTACGCCGCGTGCAAGCCGTGACCCGCGCACAACGCGCAGAGCGTCTCGCGATTGAAAGCCAAGCCCAAGCGACATTAGGCCGCTACATGCTCGAAGTGCGGCCGAGCGTAAACAATGCGTTGACCTCGATCCTGGGGAACGCGGATTTGTTGTTGCTGGAACCGGAGCAGGTGACCGGCGAATGTCGCAACCAAATACGCACGGTGCACACCATGGCCTTGCGATTACACGAGATTATGCAGCGATTCTCATCGCTCGCCGCCGAAATGCGGGCCGGTGAGAAAGAGTCTCAAGCTGATACGGAAACGGTTTCTCATCGTCTGGTACATGGCTCGTGAGCGAACGGTAAATGGCGTGCAAAGTCCAGCAATGAAAGGCTTTGGATACATGTTCGCATCGCGAGAATTTCACGCCAAAGGTGGCTCTTTAGTTGCAATTCTTTCTCGGGGCTCGCGTGTGGAGGCGGAGGCATGTTGAAGAAAATTCTGGTGGTGGACGACTCGCAAGCCGAAATCCGGCTGATGCAAAACATGCTGCAGGAAGGTGGCTTTTCCTCCATCGGAATTTGCGATCCCACAAAGATCGAAGAAGCGATTGACGAAGAGCGTCCTAACGTGATTTTGCTGGATGTGGTGATGCCGAAACGAAATGGCTTTCAGGCCTGTCGCGATTTGAAGAGCCACCACTCGTATGCGCAGATCCCGGTAATCCTGGTGACTTCGAAAACGGCGCCGAGCGATCGCTACTGGGGCGAACAACAAGGCGCCAATGGCTACGTAGCCAAACCGTTTACGCTGGATGAGCTGCTTAACGAAATCAAGAGGCTCGCTTGATGTCGAGGGAACACGACAACACAACACTGCTGCACGCTGAACTCGGCGGCGGCGAGTTCCTGGAGAACGATTCGTTCTCTGAAGAGCGCTTGCCGGAGCGGCAGTATTGTGTGTTTCGCGCTGGGCGCGAACGTTTTTGTTTTTCTGTGCTCGAGGTAGAGGAAGTGGTGGATTGGCCGATTGTAACGCGCGTGCCCCTGGCACCGGCATTTCTGATGGGAGTTTTCAACTTACGCGGAACCATCGTCCCGCTGGTGGATATCGCGTTTACCGAAGGCCGGAGGCCCGGAATGCTTCCGAAACATGTTGTGGTAGCGGCATTGAAAGGTGATTCACAAAGCGGCGACCTGCGGCTGGGAATTGCCGCTGATGAAGTAATTGGTACGTATTCGGCAACGGAAGAATCGTTGCTGGATCAGGCGCCCGCGGAAGTACCGCATTGCCGCGGAATGTTGCGCCACGACGATCGTCTTGCGCTGGTAGTGGACCTCCGGCGTCTAACCGACGTTTTTCCGGTCCCGGTGATTTGATGAACGCATTGATCATTTTTTTAAGGTATGGGAACGGGCTCATTTTGTGGGTTGACCACTGTTTGCGATCCGTTCTGCGAATTGCGCGGTAAACAAGTTCTTTGGAGGAAGTCATGAAATCTCGTTTGAGTTCCACAATTTGGTTGCTGGTCTTCTGGATCGGCGCCGCACTCTTGGGTGTGCTAGGGATGGCGTACTACGCCGGCTCGCACGCTGGCGCGGGGGCCGATGCTACCTCGTTTCCAGGCGGCAGCAACGGCGCGCTGGTCGGCGCGGCGGTACTTGCGATTGTGGCGGCCATTTCGCTCGTCTATGTGTTGAGCAAACGTGTGCTCACGCCGGTTGCGGAGATCGCTACATTCTCGGAACGCCTGGTGGCCGGCGACGTGCGTGCGCGCGTGGAGCTCGGCTCGAGCGATGAGTTCGGATTTATCGCCGAGAATTTCAATCGCAGCGCCGCCAAGGTCGCTCATGCGGTGACGAACCAGCAAGCGCAAGATTCGCTGCAGCGCAGCATCACGGATTTGCTCAACACGATCAGCCAAGTGGCGCGAGGCGACCTGAATATCCGTGGCAAGGTAAGCAACGACGCTCTCGGAAACGTTGTGGACTCTGTGAACTTCATGCTCGACAACTTCACCAAGGTTCTCGAACGCGTGCGCAAAGCGGCCGTTGATGTGAGCACCAGCGCGAATCAGATTCTCGAAGCTGCAGACGACATGACTGCGGGCGCAACGCAACAGGACCAGGAAATAACCAATACTTCATCGGCCGTCGAAGAATTGACGGTTTCAATGAAGCAGGTTTCGAACAACGCCGAAGCTAGTGCCGAAGCAGCTCGCCGCGCTCTCGATGCCGCAGAACAGGGCAACCGCGCGGTTCGCGACACACTGGAGGGTATGCAGCGAATTCGCGCTTCTGTGCAAGCCACCGCAAAGAAGATTAAATCGCTCGGCGATCGCTCCTTGGAAATTTCAGAAATTATTAACGTGATTAATGACATCACGGAGCAGACTAACTTGCTGGCGCTGAACGCAGCCATCGAAGCGGCCCGCGCCGGAGAGGCTGGCCGAGGTTTCGCGGTGGTCGCCGACGAAGTTCGCAAATTGGCAGAGCACTCACGTAGCGCTACGAAAGACATCGCGGCGCTGATCAAGGCCATCCAGGCGGAGACCAACGAAGCCGTCGTCGTGATGGAAGAAGGCACCCGCGAAGTAGAAGTGGGAGCGGGCCTGGCAGATCAAGCCGGTAAAGCGCTTGAGGCTATTTCAAGCGTGGTGCGCCAGTCAGCTGAGTTGGTTCAGGAAATTTCTCTCGCTTCCAAACAGCAGGTGCGCGGCACAGAAGGCGTGGCGAATGCCATGCAGATTATTTCCGGAATTACTCGGCAGACCACGCAGGGCGCGCGACAGACTGCCTCTACGGTAGGCAACATGGTGAAACTCTCCGAACAACTCAACGAGGCGCTTGCTCAATTCCGCTCGCAATCTGGGCGGCCTTCGGAAGCGCCGGCAGCGGAGGAAACGCGACCAGCGACGCCAGTGGGAGCGCACCGCTAGTAGTGCACGGAGGAATTAGAAGAACCGGGCCAAATAAGCGTGCCGAAAATGATCCAACATTTCAGCGCCGCACAACTCACCGAGACCGAGCTCGGCGAAATGCGCGCGTTAATCGAGCAGCGCTCTGCGATTTTGTTGGATTCTTCGCGCGAACGTTTTTTCTCAACTCGCATCCGCGAATATCTGGATGCCAAACGTATCGCCAGCGGGACGGAATTGTTGCGCGTCGTGCGCGCTTCCGGCAGTGAATATGACGCCTTGCTGGAGCAGTTGCTTACGCAGGAGACCTCTTTCTTCCGCTATCCCGCAGTTTACGAAGCGTTGAAGAAACGAATTCTCCCGGAAATTCAGGAAAGGAAATTTTGGAAGAACCCGCGGACGCTGCGGATATGGAGCGCCGGATGTTCGACAGGCGAAGAGCCTTATTCGATCGCGATTACATTGTCCGATACGTTGAAATTTGCAGAAGCTTGGGAGATTGAAGTTCTGGCCACGGACATCAGCAGCCGCGCGTTGAGCCAGGCTGAACGGGGAGTTTACGCCAAGCGCAGCTTGCAGGATGTTTCGCTGGACCAGGTGGAAACGTATTTTTCAGAGACGAAACACGGTTATCACGTGCGGCCGCGTATCCGAAAAATGATTTCATTCGTACAAATGAATCTTGCCGAGCCGGTTTACTTTGGCAAGTTCGACTGCATTTCTTGCATGAACGTGCTCATGTATTTCTCGGCGCAAAGACGGCTGGCGATTTTGCGGCGCTTTTACGATGCTCTGGAGCCCGGCGGATATTTTCTGTTGGGACATTCAGAAACGCTTTCGAACGTGGGAATGAATTTTGAATCCATCGTTGCCGGAGATTGCCTAATATACCGCAAGCCCGTTTCCGTTGACGGAGCGCGAACGATGGCTGTCGCGGAGGAACGTCCGTGACCTTGCCTAATCACGAATCCGTGGAACTCTTCCTGCAGGAAGCTTCCGAGCATCTTCAATACTTGCGCGAGTATTCGGGAATGTTGCAGGAACCACAAACCAAGCCTGAGGATCTCGAAAAACTTTACATCGCGGCTCACACGCTCGTGGGGACTTCGGCGAGCTACGGATTCCCCCAGTTTTCGGAAGTCGCGGCAAAAATGGCGCACATTTTTCACTACGCCATGAATGCAACGTTGACCGCGGACATGCACGGACCGCTGACCGAGTTTATCTCTGACGCGATCTCCGTGCTCGAATTCGATTTGCTGCAAATCAGCTCGAGCGGTGCCGAAACGGCTGAGGACATTGCCGCGTTCAAGCAACGTTATTCTTTCGCATTTCCTGTGGCGCCCTCCGAGGCGGCCGCGGCTTCAGAGAACGATTACGGTTCAAGCGCGGAAGGCTCTATTCCAAGGATGGACTACGCTTCACCGGAGGTTGCGCCGGCAATATCGTACACCGACAAATTGCCTAAGGACGGCGAAGTTCCCGATGAAGTGCTGGACTTTTTCATTCCCGAGGCTGAGGAGCATCTGCAGGTGGTGACCGAGTGCCTGCTTATGCTGGAGGCAAATTCAAAGGCGGAAGACATTAACCGCCTGTTCCGCGCCATGCACACGGTGAAAGGTTCCGCGGCTCAAGTCGGCCTACATCGTCTTTCCGCAGTCGCGCATCGCGTGGAAGATTTAATCGGCGAATTACGCGACGGCCATTTGCGGCCGAACGCAGACATTATCGACATCTGTCTGCAATCCGTAGACGTGCTGAAAAAATTCCTTCACCGGCAATGGGAGAGCGATGCGGAGATGCGCGGCGCTATCGATCCTCTGCTTGCCAGGATCGAAGAATTGGCGCCTGAAGAAGGAATTCAAGACACCGCCGAACCCAGCCGTGCAGGTACCGCTTCCGACGATCTGCAAAAAGAATTTGTTGCCGAACCTGCGGCAACTGCGGCCCCTTCCGCTGCGCCACAAGTCTTGCCACAAGCAAAATCGGTGCGCATTTCTCTCGAGCGTCTGGATCGCATGATGAACGCAGTGGGAGAACTCGTTATAAATCGGACGCGCATGCTCGGCCGTTTGTCTGAACTCGGCAAACTCGTCGAAATATTGAATTTTTCAAAGAGCCGGCTCTCGGGAAAAGTTGGAGACTTTCAAGAAAAGCACGAATTCAATCGCATTCGCACGACGTTGATGCCCGGCAGCCAGCCACCGCAAAAGGATACTTTCCGCGGCCATTTTTCCAATAGGCCAGCGCTGATGGGGGAAGATTGGACGGAATTCAGCGACCTGGAAATGGATCGCTATGACGATTTCAATATCTTGTCCCGTTCGTTGACTGAAATATCCGCCGACATAACCGAGGTGCTCGCACAGCTCGAAGGGTTCATGGGCCGCGTGGATTCAGACATCGATGAATTTACAAAATTAGCGCACCACCTGCAGGACGAGATCACTGCAGCGCGCATGGTGCCAATCGGCAACTTGTACACGCGCCTCTCCCGCACGGTAAGAGATGCGTCCAAGGCAGCCGGCAAGCCGGTGGAACTTCTGCTCGAAGGCGCCGAAACCGAACTCGACAACAATATTATCCAGCACATTTCCGATCCGCTGATCCACCTGGTACGCAATGCAGTCGCCCACGGGCTCGAAAGCCCAGCAGCGCGCCGCGAGTCTGGCAAATCTGAAAAAGGCCGCGTAGAGGTGCGCGCGTACCATCGCGGCAACCACATTTTCATCGAAGTGGAAGACGACGGCCGTGGCATTGATTACGAAAATGTTCGTCGGCATGTGATGGAGTCCGGCACGCTTTCGCCGCTGGCCGCCGCTGAGCTTAGCGAACGAGAGTTGCGCGAATTCCTTTTCCGCCCGGGATTTACAACTGCTTCTTCCATGACCGAGCTTGCAGGCCGCGGCGTCGGTCTGGATGTGGTTCGCGCGAACGTCCACGCGTTAAACGGTGAAATTGAGGTGCGCTCCGAGCTGGGCCGTGGCGCCTGCTTCACGGTGAAGGTGCCGCTGACGTTAATCATTTCGCAGGCTTTGTTTGTCCGTTGCGGCAGCGCCGTGTTTGCATTGCCTCTGGCTGTCGTAGAAGAGATTCGCCGCCTGAAGCCGGCAGAAATAGAAGACGTAGGAGGAAAACTTCTCACCCGCGTGCGCGACGTGATCACGGAAGTGGTCCGCCTCGATTTGCAGCTGGCTCTCCCGCCGCTCGAGCCGATCAACGGCTATTTTCATATGGTCATTGTGAAAGTTGCCGGGAAGCAGGTTGGCGTAGTCGTCGAAGAAGTGCTCGGTAAGGACGAAATCGTTATCAAGAATCTGGGCAATTATTTGCGCCGCGTGAAGCTCTTCCCTGGCACAACAATTGCGCCGGACGGAAGTTTAATTTTGCTGATTGATTTGAACCGGCTGGTTTCCAACGATACGGCGGAACGTCATGCGTTGCCCTCCTCTTCGCCTGCCGCGCGAGTATTCGCGCCCGGCGCGGAAGCTGTGGCCGCCGGGAACATTCCCGCCGAAGCGGTGGACCCGGTGGAAAACGATCGTGTCGTGGTCGTCGCGGACGATTCCATCAGCGTCAGAAAATTTGTGGGTCGCATGCTCGAAAAAGCGGGTTACCGCGTGAGACTCGCCTCCGACGGCCTCGAAGCTTCGGAAATTATCGCGGAAGTGGGCTGCCATTTAGTGATCACCGACCTCGAAATGCCGCGGATGAATGGATATGAATTGCTGGCCCATCTCCGGCAGGATCTTATGACGGCGCGGATTCCAGTTCTAGTGGTCACTTCACGCGCTGGTGCAAAACATCGGGACCGTGCCATGAAAGAGGGCGCCGCCGGATTCTTGACTAAACCAGTGCAGGAAGACCAGCTAATTTCAACCGTTGAGAGTCTGGTTGATCCGGTTGCGCCGAAAAACCGATCGGGATTGCGAGTGCCGGTGCAGCAGGATTGATATGACCATGCCGACCATGCCGACCGAGAAGAAAATTCGAGTGCTCATAGTGGATGACTCTGCTTTTATGTGCAAAGTGCTTCAGGAGATCATCAACTCCGATCCTCAGCTCGAGGTCGCGGGCCAAGCGCGTGACGGTCGCGACGCTGTCACTCTCGCCGAATCGTTGCGTCCCGACGTAATCACCATGGACATTAACATGCCGCACGTGGACGGCTTGCAAGCTACTGAAATGATCATGTCGCAACATCCGCGGCCTATCGTGATTGTGAGCTCTGAATCGCGTGAAGGCGCTTCCGGCACGCTGCGTGCGCTCGAGTTGGGAGCGATTGACTTTGTTCCCAAGCCTTCGAGCGGAATTGATTTGGATATGCGAAGCGTGCGTGATGAACTCACTCGCAAACTAAAAATGGCTGCAAAAGTTCGCGTGGTGCGGACTGCGACACGGGTCAAAGCTTCGTCTGCCCCCGCGCCGCTGACGGCAGACGGAAAATCCCGTGTGAATGCGCCTGCCCCGGTCTCACAGAACGCGGCAAAGTTTCCGATCGTAGTTGTCGCGGCTTCTACCGGCGGGCCCGCAGCGGTGATGCGCGTGATTGCGACGCTGCCGAGGGATTTTTCGGCGGCGGTGCTTCTGGTGCTGCATATGCCTGCCGCTTTTACGAAGCAATTCACGTTACAGCTTGCCGAGATTTCTAAATTGCCAGTGAAAGAAGCGGAAGCTAACGAGCTGGTGCAGCCTGGCATGATTTATTTGTGTCCCGGTTCACATCATTTGCGCGTGTCACCAACCGGCAAAATCATGCTAGACCCAGGGCTCAGAATTGAAGGTTATCTTCCGTGCGCGAATGCCGCGCTTGAAACGCTGGCCACCTACTCGCGAACGCTAGCCATCGCAGTTGTGCTGACGGGCATGGGCAACGATGCAGCCAAGGGCGTGAAGTCCGTGAAAGCAAATGGGGGCTACGTAATCGCGCAGGACGAAGCATCTTCGGTGATCTTCGGCATGCCTGCTGAGGCAATCAAAACCGGAGCTGTAGACGAGGTCGTGGACCTCAGCGAGATTGGCGCGGCCATTGAAAGACGTGTCGTCAAGTTCGCCAAGCTTATGCCGGTGGGAGCGCAATGAAAATTGCCGCTCAGGACGCCGTGAAAGCGCGAAAGGCCCGCAGGCCGGAAGCGGTGATTCTGTTCAACGTATCGAATCAGATTTTTGCGATTGCTGCGGATTCCGTGCAGGAAATTCGCAGCACGGATAGTTTGGGCGCTGCGTTGGAGATTGAGCAGCAGGAAATTCCGAAAGTGCGCCACACCATCGAACGCGGACACCGGACCTACTACGTGGTCAACGCATGCGCGCATTTCGGGCTGCGGGTAGTGCGTCCCACATTGCTTTTGATGTTGCGGCAAATTCGTGTTGCCGTGCTGGTGGACAAAATCGAGCGCATGGCGGAAATTTCGGGCCTGCATGCTTTGCCGCGCGCGTTCCTCGGCGCAGAACGGCAGTGGTATCGAGGTCTCGCTTATATGGAAGACCAGGTCATTCCGGTGGTGAGCCCGCTCGGATTTCTAACGTCCCAGGAATTTCAACGGTTGGACGGCGCCACAGCAGAAGCCTCACGCCGTGATTTGGAACGGGCGGTACAAATATGAGCGGGACTGACACAGAAAACGCACAATCATATGTGCTGCTCCAAATCGGGGAGCGGCGTTTTGCTTTACCGGCAGCCGAGGTTTCGGAACTGGCGCCGCCGGTTCGGTTGCATCAATTTCCGCATAATTCACCGTTGGTATCGGGGATTATCGTCAGGCGCGGACGGCTCGTTCCGGTGTACGACGTTTGCCCTTTGTTGACCGGCAAAAACTCTCCTACGCACCAATTCTACTTGGTTGCGAGGCGACACTTCGGATCCGCAAGCGAGCCTGCGGCGATTCCAGTGAACGGCGATTCCGAACTCGTGACTGCCCACACTGTGCAAGTTACCAGCCCAGCATACGTTTCAGGCAGATTGATGCACGGCGGCGAGAGCATCGAGGTGTTGGACCTTGATCGGCTAGTGGCTTTCGAATCGCGCGAAAAGAATCAAGTCAATTGCGCGGAGCTCAATTCATGAGCACCCTGGCAAATCTTCCGCGAATCCTGTTGATCGATAGCAACGTGTATTTCTCGAAGCGTTTGACGGACGCTTTGCAGCAACAGGGCTTCCAAGTAGTGCTTAGCACCCAGGCTTCCTACGCGCTTACCATGCTTGAATGGAATGCTCCCACCGCGATTCTCTGCGCCACGAATTTACGCGAAATGGGAGCGCTCGAAATGGCGCCGATTCTGCGAGCGGATGCCAAGACCGCCAATATTCCGCTCATTGCCATAGGGGGCGGTGGAGATCAGGCGCTGCTTGAAGCTTTCCGCGCAGGCTGCGACGATTTCGTCGATCGCCGCCGGTCGCCTTCGGACATTGCTGCACACGTGCGAAGTTTTCTTTTGAGCCGTCAGGAAGGTTTCCAGCCAACGCAAATGCTCGCCACTGCCGACACCGATTTGAGCGGCAGCCTTTCGCATCTTGACCTGCCGGGAGTAATTCAGATGCTCGGCCAAGCGCGCCAAACGGGCGCGTTGCACGTCAATGCCTGCGAAACCGACGGAATTATCTTCTTTGAAGCTGGAGAAATTCACCACGCCGAATGCGGCGCGCTTTTTGGCGATGAAGCTGTAACGGAAATCGTAAAGACTTGCCAGAGCGCTGCGAAAGGCGTCTATAAATTCGTGTACGGAGCAGCGGCCACACAACGAACGGTTCTTCGCTCGGCGACCGATTTGTTGCTCGACGCCATGCGGGAATTTGACGAAGCCGAACATAACGAAGTGGAGAACAAACTCCCATGAGCGAAACAAACAATCCCATAACAGCGCGCGTCCCAACGGTCTATTTCATAGACGATAGCGCGACCATGCGTGAAGTAATCAAGATCGCCTTCCGTAAAGAAAATATTCAGGTCATCACCTGTGCGGATGCCGCTTCGGCAATTGAACAGTTCAACAAAGTTGCTCCAGACGCCGTCATCACCGACGTGATCATGCCGGACAAAGATGGCTACGAAGTGTGCGACTATGTCAAACAACATTATCGGTTCGCGAAAACGCCGGTAATACTGATGTCGGGAGTGGTGAATCAGTCCGTTGCAGAACGCGCAACCGCTGTGAAAGCCGATGAATTGATACGTAAACCGTTTCAGCCGCAAGATCTGGTCACTCGTGTCAAAAGTCTGTTGACTCCAGGCGTTCCCGGCACTACACGCACAGCCCTGGGTGATGACCAGGATCGAACTGCAACTCAATCTGCGTCAAGCTTGAACGGTCTATTTAATCCTGATGCTGCTCGAGGAGCCGCCACAACTCGACCCCAGGTTGCCGGAGCCGTAACGCAGCCGCGCGCGATTCAGACCTTAGTAGCCACTCCCGCCGCACCATCGTTTGCGCCGCCATCTCCCGCATTCGCTTCCTCAGGAAGAACCCCAACTTCGGCGGAGACAGCCGCGTCGCGGCCTCCGGCGCAATCGTCTTGGGAGATGCAGAAATTGCGCAACGAGATTCGCCGCCTTGAACTTTTCGTTAAGAAGCTGCAGGCAGAGCTGGAGGCTGAACATCAGTATTGCGCGGCACTCGAAGCTCATTTCAAAACTCTGCAAGAAGGCGAAGAGTCCCGCTAAATAGCCCGTCAGTCTAATCGTTTGGATTGCAGAAATTCGCGAGCTACTTCGGCAATATCGCGATGCTCGCCGTCCACCTCGTAATTCATCCTTCGCATTTCCGTATCAGATATTTTTCCGGACAACTCTTGGATGGCAGCGTTCATACCAGGAAAGCGATTTAGGACGTCCGGTCTTACAATTGGCACCGCCTCATAGGGAGGAAAATAATGTTTATCATCTTCCAGAATGAGCAGGTCGTGTGCGGCGATCAATCCATCCGTGGAATTTCCTGCGACGATGTCCACCTGATTGCTTAGCAGCGCGCGATAGAGCAAGCCCAAATCAAGGATTCTCGGCGGGGCATTAAATTTGAACCCGTACACCTTTGCCAATCCAGCGTAGCCGTCCGGGCGTTCCATGAATTCGTAACCAAAGCCAGCTCGCCATTGCGGCGTATAACGCGCGGCATCGTCAATGGTTGTCAAATTTAATCGGCGCGCATCTTCGCCACGGACAACAATCGCGAACGTGTTGTTAAAACCGAGCGAGGGCATTACCTCCAAACTGAATCGTTGCCGGTATTCACTTTTCACACGCTGGAAGACCGCCGAAGGGTCACTTTCAATCGGATCATGCAGAATCGCGGTCAAAGCTGTTCCGGTGTATTCCACGTAGGCATCGATGCGCCCCGCGAGCAAAGCCTGTTGGCAAATGTACGAGCCGGCGAGATAGAACCGCCTGATGACTGGCTGATGCAGTTTGTTCTCAAGATGCTGTGCCAGAATTTCGGCGAGGAGCGCTTGTTCGGAGAAGTTCTTTGAGCCGATGACGATATCGTGCCGCTCAATATGGCACGCTGCTAACAGAAGAATCAGGCAGAGTAGGCACAAACCGAGCCACTTGATCATTGGCGCGCAGGCCGCAGGCGCCGCTCCAACAAACTCAATATGAAATCGGCTAGCAGCGCAAGAGCCGCCGCAGGAATCGCGCCCGCCAAAATCAACTGGTTGTTCACCATGGCCAAACCCCGAAAAATAAATTCACCTAGTCCGCCCGCGCCGACGGCCGCTGCAATTGTCGCGATCCCAATGGTCAACACGGTGGCAACGCGTACTCCCGCAAGAATCGTGGGCATCGCGAGGCGTAGTTCGACCTGCCAGAGGATTTGATTGTCAGTCATTCCCATTCCGCGGGCGGCTTGTCGCACCGCCGCATTGATGTTTTCGATGCCCGTGGATGTATTGCGGATAATTGGGAGCAATGCGTACAGCGTCAACGCGACAATCACCAGCCGGTCTGCGCGCTCTCCTAACCACGGAACGGGCAAAAGAAATCCAAACAGTGCCAGGCTCGGAATGGTCTCGGCAATATTGGCTCCGCCAAGAATCGGCTTTGAAAGCCAGGGTTGGCGCGTGACGATGATCCCCAGCGGAACGCCAATGGCCACAGCCAGCAACATCGACATGTCAACCAACCATATATGCTCAAGCGTTGCCTGCAGAATTTCGCGTTGGTGGCGAGCAAAAAACTCAATGATGTTCATTCGTCCTCTCGGCTTCTTCATACATCCGGAAATTTGTTACGTAGGCCGCCGCCACGGGCTCTTTCGCGGCTAGAAACTCTGGCGGCGAATAAACTCCGATGAGGGTGCCTTCTTCCAGCAACGCGATGCGCGAGGCCAGCAAAAGAGATTCTCCGACGTCGTGAGTGACCATCACGATTGTTTTTCCAAGTCTTTGCTGCAATTTCTGAAATTCCCTTTGCAAGTCGCCGCGAGTAAGCGGATCCAGCGCGCCGAAAGGCTCGTCCATCAGCAAAATCGGCGGGTCGGCGGCCAATGCCCGCGCGATGCCAACCCGCTGGCGCTGGCCACCGGAAAGTTCGTGCGGATGTCGTTTCGCAAATTTATCGAAATCTAAATCTACAAGGTCGAACAGCTCCTTCACACGAGCCTGCGTGCGTTCTGCGGCCCATCGTTCCAGCCGAGGCACCAGCGAAACGTTCTGCTCAATGGTGAAATGCGGAAATAGTCCGACATCTTGTATGACGTAACCGATGTGCCGGCGGAGCGCGATTGCATTCCAACTCGTGGTTTCTTTCTCTTCAACCAGAACCTGCCCGTCGCTTGGATCGAGCATGCGATTGATCAGTTTGAGTGCCGTAGTTTTTCCGGCTCCGCTGCGTCCCAGCAACGCCAGCGTTTCTCCGCGACTAACGGTCAAGCTAAGGTTGTGTAAAATGCCTTGCCCATTTAGCAAACGATAGCCGGCGTTGCGGAATTCTATGAGAGGCTCGCGTGCGGCATTTCGATCGGTTTCCGCATTCATATGTCGGTGAGCACAGTGTTCTCGCGAGGCTAACAAGCCCTACAGCGCGCTGTCAAACCTACGCGCCGTCAGCTTCTGCCAGGCGTTCACTTGCTGGCGAGTAATTTCCGGATTGCCAGCAGCACCCCGATCATCATCTGCTCGGTGAGCTTGCCAGTGAACGTATTTTGTTGGCTCGGATGAAACGAAACAAAAAGACGCGGCAAACCATTGGGAAGCTCGTAACTAGCGCCGTGACGAAACGGATACGCCGCAAATCCACTAATTTGACCTTTCCTCTTTAGCACGCCCAAGTACGTCCGCATCGCGATACTTCCCAACGCGAGTAGGGCGCGAGGCCGTAGCAGTTCGAGTTCCCTTTCAAAGTACGGCAAGCAATTCGCCAGCTCTGACGGCAGTGGTTTGTTTGCCGGAGGCGCGCATCGCACCGCTGCGGCAACGTAAGCATTCTTTAACTTAAGACCGTCGCCTCGCTGCGTGGAAGTCGGTTGATTCGCGAAGCCGGTTTCATAAAGCGCCTTATAGAGGAAGTCCCCCGATCGGTCCCCG
This sequence comes from uncultured Acidobacteriota bacterium, assembly GCA_963714785.1. GTDB lineage: Bacteria > Acidobacteriota > Terriglobia > Acidiferrales > UBA7541 > Palsa-295. The sequence continues at coordinate 564,304 of CAVQQE010000003.1, read as the reverse complement.
GTAAAGACTCGGCCGGTCCGGTTTCCACCGTGAGCCGCCGGCGCCAGACCCAGAATCAGCAATTTTGCGTGTGGGTCGCCAAAACCGGGGACCGGCTTGCCCCAATACTCCCAGCCGAGGAACGCCCGCCGTTTCTCAAAGGCAACTGTCTCGCGATAACAGACAAGTCGCGGGCACTTGCGGCAATGGATGATGGTTTGGTTTAATTTGTCCAGCGCGTCGACATTTTTATCCATCGACATTTTGTTTGAACCCTACAAACCGTTGCAAGCGTCTATTCTAATTGAGGAACACGTCTGCAAGTTCGTATGCTTTCCTAACTTCCTCCCGTAATGAGAGGATTGCGCGAGGGTTCTGAAACCGTTCTATGAATATCACGCGCGAGAAAATTGTTATTGTCGAGGAAGATGCCGCTAGACGCGAGAATTTGCGGGCGATGTTGGACACTTCCGGCCATGACGTGGCGGCATTCGCTACTGCCACCGAAGCGCTCGAAGCGATCCACAGCGGCGAAGTAACTCTTCTTTTGATTGACGCAGATGCTGGGCGGGCGTCCGAGCTGAGCGGTTCGAAGGCGCGCGACATCATCGCGACAATTCGCGGCTCTGCGGCTACTGAAATGGTCCGCGTGATTCTACTGGTCGGTTCTTCGGCTGAACAACGTATCGAAGCATTAAATTTCGGGGCCGATGACGCAATTTCGCAACCGTGTGATTCAGGCGAGTTGCTCGCCCGCATCCGCACGCAGGTGCGCGTGTTTTGGGAACAGAAAGAATTACGCGACGCAGCCAACATTGCTATCGAGGGCCAACAGATTGCCCACACTGCCTTTGAGGCTATCGCTGTAACCGAAAAAATGACCAACGACGCGGTCACGCTCGACCGCAGTCTCAAGGTCGGGTTCGTGGCCATTCTGGCTACGGCGGTGGTAATGGCGGGGATTTATTTCCTCTTTGTCCGCACCGCGCAAAAAGAAACCAAACAAGGGAACGCCATCATCGCGCGTATCGAAGGCGGACTCCTTCGCCAACAAAGTTTAGTTGCCGAGGCGCGCAAGCTGCGCATACAGCAGGGTACGGCAGCAGTCGCGGCAACCTCGAAGGACGAGCTTCAAAAACACGCTGCCGATTTGAAATCGAAAATGGCGACCGCTCCTTCCGAGGATGTAACGACGCTCCAGAAGCAGCTTGAAGAAACCAACTCTCGCCTCGCCCGCATCGAGAAAGAAGGCCAGGGCGCGCAAACCCTGATACCTGCCGACGTGCAGAGTGTTTGCTTGTTGCATGTTTCCGTAGCTTTCCGCGATAAAAATAATGGCCAACGCCTGCGCTACGCGGGACTCAATCAGCAAGGCGAGCCACTACAGGATAGCGACAACAATCCCATCCTCACATTAGAAGGCCACGGGCCCGAAGTTAAACTCGATGTTTTCGGCACTGGTTTCATCGCCGGGCCTAACGGACGCCTCGTCACTAATCGCCATGTGGCCGAGCCGTGGTGGAAAGATGATGAACTGAAAGCCCTGACCGATCAGGGTTTCCAGCCCGAAATTTCAACGATTCGCGCTTATTTCCCCGGAGATCCGCGTGCGTTTCACGCGGAGATTCAGGAGATTTCCAAGGAAACCGATCTCGCAACCATTCGCGTGGATATGCAGGACCTGAGGCGTTCGGTTCTCATCGTCGATTGGGGACAAGGTGCTGCCGTCACGGGCGAGCCTATAATTTTGATGGGCTATGCCACTGGGCTCGCCGCGATTCTGGCGCGCGCCGATGAAGATACTGCCCAACAAATTCTCGCTCACAGTGGCACGGATGTTTCGCAAGTCTTAGACGAACTAGCGCGCCGCAATTTGATTCGCCCTCTCATTACACAAGGACACATTGGCGACATCCTTCCCGATAAAATTGTTTTCGACGCGCAAACTACTTCAGGCGGCTCCGGTGGGCCGCTTTTCAATCGGCAGGGGAAAGTAATCGGCGTCACCTACGCGGTGCTAAAAGGTTTTGGAGGCTCGAATTTTGGCATTCCAATAAAGTTCACGAAACCTTTACTCGAAGGCCAGCCCCCAGCGCCTTGACCTCATAGTTTTCCGGAGCGCGCGAACCCGTATAAATTGACATCTGTATGCCGCACATCTAGCATATTCATAGCGATTCTCCCTTCGGGGCTCACCGGAAGGTGCAGCCTCATCCAGTTAGCGTGAATTCGCCCATGGAAATTAGCGCACGCCCTAAAAACATTTTGGAACGCATTGTGGAAGCGCGCCGAGAGTCGGTCGCGCATCGCAAACGTGCCCTTCCAGAAGTGGCATTGAAGATTGCAGTGGATAAAAAAGTCGCGCCTCCCCGCGATTTTGCATCCGCGCTTTCCGCTCCAGGCGTTCGCGTAATTGCTGAGCTCAAAAAGGCTTCGCCTTCGCGCGGTTTGATTCGTACGGACTTTGCTCCCGCCTCGCTTGGTGCAAGTCTCGAACAGGCCGGTGCAGCGGCTCTTTCCGTCCTCACGGAGGAAGATTTCTTTTCTGGTTCGTTGGCGGATCTGAAAGAAGCTAGTCGTGTGACTAAGATTCCGATCTTGCGAAAAGATTTTATCATTGATCCGTGGCAAGTATGGGAAGCGCGCGCAGCTGGCGCCGACTCCTTTCTTCTGATCGCCGCTGTATTAGAAGAAAGAATTCTTGGCGATCTTCTTGTACTCGGGCGTTCCCTGAAGATGGAGCCTTTGGTCGAAGTGCATTCGCGCCGGGAACTGGACCGCGTTCTAAGTGCCGGCGCGCAAATAATCGGTGTCAACAATCGTGATCTACAGGATTTCTCCGTGCATTTGAAGACATCCCTCGATCTCATCCGCGCGATCCCTGAAGACTGCATCGCCGTGAGCGAGTCCGGCTTAAGCACACGCGAGGATATTGCACGCCTGCGAGATGTCGGATTTGATGCCTTCCTGATCGGAGAGCATCTGATGCAACAGGACGATCCCGCGCAAACTCTGATTGATTTGATCGGCTCGCGTGACGCGGATAATTTGGCTGGATAAGCGCTCAAACTCATGGTGAAAGTGAAAATATGCGGCATCACAAATCTGAAGGACGCTCGCCAAGCGCTAGCAGCGGGAGCAGCTTTCATCGGATTTAACTTTTACGAACGTAGCCCGCGCTACATAACTCCTAGCGCAGCTAAACAAATCATGCAGAGCTTGCCGAAGAAAGCTAAAGCCGTAGGAGTTTTTGTGAACGAAAAAGAAGACACAATGTTGACGATCGTTCGTCAAATTGGCCTGAGCCATGTTCAGTTGCATGGTGAAGAATCTCCGGAAACTGTCGCGCGGCTTCAACGAACAATACCCGTTATCAAAGCGGTCCGCGTCCGCAAGTCATTTTCTATGTCTGAACTCAGTCGCTACAAGAACGCCAGCGCATTCTTGCTCGATGGTTTCGATCGTCACCGGCGAGGTGGCAACGGCAAATCCTTTCGCTGGGACATCGCGCGCCACGCTAAACGCGCCGGACACATTTTTCTAGCCGGCGGGCTAACTCCGGACAACATTGGCGAAGCCATACGCTCTGCCAGACCCTACGCCGTCGATGTTTGTAGCGGCGTCGAAGCAAAGCCGGGCAAGAAAGATCCAGCGGCAGTAATCGATTTTATTCGGGCCGCGCGCGCAGCGCAGAAAATATGACCAGCGCAGCACCACAAGCAATGCCCGATGTACACGGGCGTTACGGACCCTACGGAGGACGCTACGTACCTGAAACCCTGGTCGCTCCGCTCGAAGAACTCGAGCGAGCATACTCGGAAGCGCGCAGTGACTCGAATTTCCAAAAAGAACTCGACGATCTGCTCCGCAATTTCGCCGGCAGACCGACGCCGCTGCAATTTGCGTCCCGCCTTACCGAAAAGCTCGCCGGTCCTCGCATCTACCTAAAACGCGAAGATCTTCTCCACACCGGCGCGCACAAAATAAATAACGCTCTGGGCCAAGGCCTTCTCGCCGTGCGCATGGGAAAAAAGCGCGTCATCGCCGAAACCGGCGCAGGCCAACATGGCGTCGCAACCGCAACCGTCGCCGCCCGTCTCGGCCTAACTTGCACTATTTATATGGGCACCGAGGACATGGAGCGGCAGCGACTTAACGTTTTTCGCATGCGATTGCTCGGGGCCGAAGTTACCGGCGTCGATTCTGGCAGCCGCACGCTGAAAGATGCGATCAACGAAGCCATGCGCGATTGGGTCACTAACGTCCGCACTTCGCACTACCTGCTCGGTTCGGTTCTCGGCGCGCATCCCTATCCGCAAATCGTGCGCGACTTTCAGAAAATTATCGGAGAAGAAGCGCGCAAACAAATCCTGCACGTCGAAAGACGCCTTCCCGATCATCTGATGGCCTGCGTTGGAGGCGGATCAAATGCCATCGGCCTTTTCCACGCGTTTCTTGGTGACACCAACGTAAAAATGCTCGGCGTGGAAGCGGGCGGACGCGGCAAGTCGCTCGGAGAACATGCCGCGCGTCTCGCTGCAGTCGAAGGATTTGACGGCGCCCGCCCCGGTGTTCTCCAGGGCACTTACACTTATCTGTTGCAGAATGGCGACGGACAAGTCGCCACGACTCATTCGGTATCGGCCGGTCTCGACTATCCGGCTGTGGGACCCGAGCACGCCTGGTTGGCTGAACAGCATCGCGCTGAGTACACGGCCGCCAGCGACGAAGACGCAGTGGCGGCCGCGCGCACATTGGCAGGCATCGAAGGAATTATTCCGGCTCTAGAATCGGCCCATGCTTTGGCGGAACTCATTCGTCGCGCTCCTAAAATGAGAAAAGATGAAATCGTAATTCTGAATCTTTCCGGTCGCGGGGATAAAGATATGGAGATCCTGTCGCGCAATGTCTAATCCTTCTGCGTCAAAACTCTCTAATCCCGGCCACGGAGCCGAAGGAAATTCGTCCACGAAGCTCAAGGGCAGGATCCAACGAAAATTTCGCGCTCTTGCAGACGCCTGTGAACTCGGGCTAATAGCCTACGTCACAGCTGGAGATCCTTCGCTCGACGCCAGCGCCCGAATCGTCCTTGCCGCTGCAGAAGCGGGCGCCGACATCATCGAACTCGGCGTCCCGTTCAGCGACCCCGTAGCTGACGGTCCGGTAATCCAACGAGCCAGCGAACGCGCCTTGCGCAACGGAGCAACCCTCGCCGGCATACTCGAGCTCGTTCGCGACTTGCGTGCACACACCGACGTCCCGCTCGTCCTCTTCAGCTATTTCAATCCCATTCTACAAATGGGCCTGAAGAAATTTGCGGAATCTGCCGCCCAAGCTGGCGCTGACGGAGTTCTAGCCACGGATCTTACGCCCGAGGAAGCGGACGAATACCGCGCCGCCATGCAAGCTCACGGTCTCGACACAATTTTCCTCGCTGCTCCCACTTCCACCGACCAGCGTCTCGAGCGTATAGCAAACGCATCCAGCGGGTTCTTGTATCTTGTTTCGCGGACTGGGGTGACTGGCGCGCGCGAGGCTTTGCCTGAAGGCTTGCCTCATCTCGTGAGACGCATTCGAAACCTCACCACTTTGCCGATTGCCGTGGGCTTCGGCATTTCTTTGCCTAGCCATGTAAGCGTGCTCGGAGGCATTGCCGACGCAGTGGTGGTCGGTTCCGCGCTGATGGCCGAAGTGGAAAGCGCGGCTTCGGTGGAGGCGGCAGTTGCAGCCGTCGCCGCCCGTGTTCGCACTTTGAAATCTGCAGCTCGCGCAGGACTCAGTCAACGATGCAGCAGCCTTAACATTCCTACAGGCGAATGACTTTCAGGAATTCCCACCTGTTTTGCAGTAAACTTTCCTGCCGATGTTCCCTGTAAAATGCCTTTAAGGAGACCAAATGGATAAGCGTGTTGCCAGCGCTGACGCCGCCATCGCTGGTATTCAGGACGGAGCCACGATTCTTCTGGGTGGCTTTGGGCTTTGCGGCATTCCTGAAAATCTAATTGCCGCGTTGCAAAAAAAAGGCACAAAAGATCTCACTCTCGTGTCCAATAACGCTGGGATTGACGATTTCGGCATCGGTCTTTTGCTGCAAAGCAAGCAAGTAAGAAAAATGATCGCCAGTTACGTCGGCGAAAATAAGACTTTCGAGCAACTCGCCATGACCAAGGAAATCGAAGTGGAATTGAATCCTCAGGGCACACTCGCAGAGCGCATCCGTTGCGGAGGCGCGGGCATCCCGGCATTTTTCACGCCCACCGGGTACGGCACGATGGCCGCGGAAGGAAAGGAAGTGCGAGATTTCAACGGCCGTCCGCACATTCTGGTGCCCTCCCTGCGCGGTGATTTTGCTTTTATCAAAGCGTACAAAGGAGATCGCTGGGGAAATCTCGTTTTTCGCAAGACCGCCCGAAATTACAACGCGATAATGGCCACCGCTGCGAACTACACCATCGCCGAAGTGGAAGAAATCGTCGAGCTGGGAAAACTGGATCCCGATTGCATTCACACGCCTGGAATTTTTGTGGATGCGATTTTTAAGGGGCCGAATTACGTTAAGCGAATTGAGCGCCGTACCGTCCGCAAACGCTAGGAGACAACATGCCAACAGAAATTGACAAGCGCGAAATCATCGCTCGTCGCGTAGCCCTCGAACTTCACGACGGCTATTACGTGAATCTTGGTATCGGCTTGCCTACGTTGATTCCGAACTTTCTGCCGCCCGGCGTGGAAGTGATTCTCCAATCGGAAAATGGAATGCTCGGCATCGGCCCTTATCCTTACGAAGGGCAGGAAGATCCCGACTTGATCAACGCGGGCAAAGAAACCATTACCGAAATTCCCGGCTGCTGTTACTTTTCCAGCGCGGAATCTTTCGGAATGATACGCGGTGGGCGAGTTAATGTAACAGTTCTTGGCGCGTTGCAAGTGGACGAAAAGGGCAATCTCGCCAACTGGGCAATTCCGGGAAAAATGCTGAAGGGCATGGGCGGCGCCATGGATCTCGTCGCAGGGGCCAAACGTGTAATTATCGCCATGGAACACACCACCAAGGATGGCGAAGCCAAAATTGTAAAGAGTTGCACCCTCCCACTTACGGGCGTCGGCGTCGTGAATCTAATCGTCACCGAACTCGCCGTGATTGAAATCACTCCGCAGGGTCTTGTTTTGCGTGAGGTTGCTCGGGGAGTTTCGCCGGAAGTCGTTCAAAAAGCTACCGAACCGTCTCTGCGGCTGGCGTCCGACATGAAAGTGATGGCGAGCTAACCGCTTCGCCGCCAAAGATAACTCTTGCGCGTCGTTTGCAAGCCGCCGGCGCCGCAGGTTGGGATAACATACTGGGACGGAGAAATCCAGGAGAGGCAATGGAGCCGCATTCAATCGTCGTTATCAGTCTGCAAAATCCCAAGGAAAAGTTGTGGGGCGAACTCATTGACGTCACCAATGCGGGTGTAACCGTCCGCGGCATCGATCTCAGTTCCTTTGACGATTTCGTCAGCCAGGTTTTGCATCCCGATGGTGACCGCATGGGTTTGCCAACGTTGTTTTTCCCTATGCTGCGAATTGAGCGCATTGCGTTGGATGAACCTCGCGGATCCATCCCTTCGCTTGCGGAAATGTTCCATAAAAAAACGGGCCGCTCGCTGGCGAATTACTTGGAGCAATTCGTCTGAACGCAAATATTTTCTTTCCGTAGCCGGACAACTTCATGAACAGCCGAATACTCACCGTTCCCAATCAGCTTACGTTCCTGCGCCTGGCCTTTCTGCCAGTCTTTATCATCACTATTCATTACGAAAGATACGGATGGGCCATGGTGATTCTTATAGTCGCCGGTCTCACCGATGGATTGGATGGTCTGCTCGCACGCGGCCTGAATCAAAAAACTCCGCTGGGTGCCTATCTGGATCCTATCGCCGATAAGCTGCTCGTTTCTTCGTCTTACATCGTGTTGGCTTTCCATCAGAAAATCGCCTGGTGGATTGCGATCCTAGTAATCGGTAGGGATGTGTCTCTTCTGGTTGCCAGCGCCGTAGTTCTAATCACCGTCGGCTATATTTCGCTGCCGCCTAGCATTTATGGCAAAGCGACCACGTTTTTCGAGCTTCTGCTTATATTTTTGGTTTTGCTGTTGGCCATTCGGAATAACCATGTTCTTGAAATCGTGCGGGAAGTTTGCAGTTATTGCGTAGCGGTTTTCGTATGTATTTCAGGACTGCATTACAGCATCGTAGTGTCGCGCCGCCTTCACGCGGGAAGCTGAAGCTCGGCGGGCTGCCTCAATTCATTTTTCACTGCCCACGGGGCAAGTGGAAGACCACCGCTCCCAAACTCGCCGCAACGATAATGGCTGTCGTCCATCCCAGCAGATCCGCGCGAGTACGCTCTTGCTGCGACATCGGCGGCCGGTCATCCATAATCTTTCCTAGCGCAAATCCGCTGAGAAATCCTCCGAGATGCGCAAAATTGTCGATGCCCTTAAAAACAAACCCCATGATCGCGATATAGATTAGCCATTTGATGAGTTGACTTCGCAGCATTTGCATCGCAGCGTTTCGCCGATTCGTTGTAAGTGCCAGAAGCAACCCAATCAATCCCAGTAGCGCGGCCGACCCACCTACGCTGAAGCCTCCAACTAGCCCGCTGAGTATGTAACCTCCAATTCCGGTCACTACGTAAATGAAAAAATAGCGCGCGGAACCATAGAGCTCCTCGATCTGGTGCCCAATGTCCATCAGTACCCACATATTGAAGGCAAGGTGCATCAGGCTCGCGTGAAGAAACGTCGGCATTACAAACCGCCACGGCTGCTGCAAGTCGCCCGGCCAAGGCAGCGACGCGCCTAGCTCCCACAAGACGCGGCCGGCAATTCCCCCAAAATTGAAAATGCCAGACAATCCGCCGCCAGGCGCTTGAAATCCGCTGCCCCGAATCGTCGCTACAAGGCTCGCGGCATATAACAGACAGCTCAAACTCAGGATCCCGTACGTAACCGGCGAAGTGGTCGGGAATAGCCGGCTGAGCGAGCGGCTGGCGGCGGCCATCCCGAAATTCATGCTCGCGCCGCACTGATGGCATTTCGTAGCGCTCGCTCCAACCAGCGTGCCGCACGATGGACACAACTTTGGACGCGGAGCTTCCCGTTCGCCGCCGAAAAGGCCGCTAAATTGTTCGCGCATTCGATCGAGTTTGTAACGCAGTCGCGGAGAAAGAGCCAATAGCCGTCCTTGCGAGAATGTGGTTGCGTTCCTATAATACCTAAGATGCGTCCAAACCAGTGAATCGAGAAACTGCGTGAGGGCCACCCGTCTTTCTACAGAAGTTCACTCGCTGCCAAATAACAGTTTTTGCTCTTCGCCCGCCCGAGAATCTCTCGTAATGACAATGCTGGCGATTCTGCTGGCGACTATATTAGGCGGATGCGCGCATCATCACCTTTCAAGTCAGGCGCCGGCGCAACCCCCCTCATCCGCATCGCAGCCGCGCTCATCCAGGCCGTCTGGCACACCCCCTGCAACAGAACGGCAACCCGCCGTGCCCGGAGAATATGTCGAAGAAGGCGTAGCTTCCTGGTACGGCGTACCCTTCAACGGCCGTCGCACTTCGAATGGCGAGATTTATGACATGCACGAATTCACTGCCGCGCATCGTACGCTGCCGTTTGGCGCTGTAGTCCGCGTCACAAATCTGAATAACGGTAAACAGACCCAGGTTCGCATTAACGATCGCGGACCATTTGTTGCCGACCGCATAATCGACCTTTCGCTTTCCGCTGCGCAGGCGATCGAGATGGTCGGGTCCGGCACGGCACAGGTTCGGCTTGAAATCATTGCCGGTTCGAATCCCGCGGCGGGCGTTTTCGCTGTGCAAATCGGGGCCTTCGTTAAGCAGGAAAATGCGCAGCGGCTAAAGGCGGAAATGGAGGCTCGCAGTTTCCCCGTCACCATCGTCACATTCGACTCGGCGAACGGGGTGCTCTATCGCGTGCGCGTCGGCCGTCTAGCCACCGAACAAGCTGCGACTCAACTCGCTTTACAGTTGCATTCCTCAGATCAGTTCACTACTTTCGTCGTGCGCCTCGACGAATAATTCTCTACCGCCGCAATTATTTGTGTTTCATCTCGTAAACGCCGTCCCAATCCACTCCGGGACCCTCCGCAAGGTACTCGTTACACCGATCTAGAAAAACGCGCGTTGGGCCATCGTTCGGCCATCGTTGCAAGACTTCTTCGAACGCGGCTGTGGCCGCGCGCCAATCGCGCGCCTTGTATGCTTCGCGGCCACGACCGAATATTTCAACCAATTCCTTACCATCTTTGCTGGCCGCCTGTTCGCTCAGAATCTCGAAAATCGTAACCGGTAGACTTTTTCCTACCACCCGTATGAAATCGATTTCGCGGATGATCATCCGCTCGTCTGCAATATCCCTGCGCGTAGATTCACTGATCAAAATCGTCGTTCCATATACTTTATTGAGTCCTTCCAGACGTGACGCCAGGTTTACGTTGTCACCCATGGCCGTATATCCGAAGCGCAACGCTGAACCCATGCTTCCTACGGAGGCGATGCCGGTGTTGATTCCGATCCCAATGTCCATGGCAGGCAAACCTTCCGCCACCCATTTCTTTTGCAACTCTGCGAGCCGCGCGATCATGGCTAGAGCAGCTCTACAGCAGCGTTCGCCATGTTTCGGCTCCGTGTACGGAGCGCCCCAGATCGCCATCACCGCATCGCCGATATACTTATCGAGTGTTCCTTGATGCCTGAAAATAATGCGCGTCATTTCCGTAAGGTAGTTGTTCAGCAATCGGGCCAAATCCTGGGCATCTAGCGATTCTGAAATGGAAGTAAAGCCGCGCACATCGCTGAAAAGCACGGTGATCTCGGTTTTGCGCGGTGTCACCGATCCCGGATCGTTCAAGACGCGCCGAATTACTTCGGGGCTTACATATTGTTGAAACGCGCTGCGCACCTTGCGCTTTTCCTGCTCTTCAATCAAAACTCGGTAAAGCGCCACCAGGCTCACATTCGGCACCAGTGTGAATAGCGACGGCACGATGAAGTTAAGCCACCAACCATGCAGAAATGCCCAGTAAACAATGGCGGTGAAGGGAATCAAAAGCGCTAGCCCAAAGGCCATCCAACGCGGTTGGACAATGGCCAGCCACAACCCAAGCGGAATACCAAACAGAAATATAAACCCCACATCTGTGAGGACTTGCGGCGCGCCGCGCGTCAGGAATTTCTGGTTCAAAATGTTGTCAATCAGATTTGCATGAATTTCCACTCCTGGAAAATCGATGCCGCCAAAAGGCGTCGCTCGCAAATCCGCGATGCCCGTCGCTGACGCTCCCACTAAAACGATCTTGTCCTTGAAAGTTCCGGGAGCGAACTTCTTTTCTGCAGCATCAGCAAACGAAATATACGGATACGTTCGCGTAGGCCCGTGATAATTAACCATCATCCGGCTCACGTGGTCGGGATGAACGATCCGCTTGGGACCGAATTCGACGCTCGACACTCCTCCATCGCCGTAATTCAAAACCGTTTGTTCGTTTGCAAGACCAAAATAGAGACGTAGAGTCTGCACATCGAGGGAAGGATAAAAGTCCCAATTCGCGCGATCGGCGTCGCGCCCGTAAGGGATCGCCAGCGGCAGTTGCCGGACCACCGTATCTGGATCCACGAACACATTGAAAAAGCCGCAGCCGCCTTTTTCGGACGCGACCGCATCTGTCAACACTTCGGTGTTCGCTTCAGCTCCGCGTGGTACCAAGTATTTCGCCTCGTACTGATCTATCAAACGAACACGACCCCCGTCGCCGACGGCGGAAGGCTCCGGGTGCACCACCGGAAATGGGAACAATGCAATCAAGTTTGCATAACGATCGAGCGCTTCGTTCGAGACTCCTTGAAGATCCGTTTTTGTATAAAGAAAATAATTTCCTAGCACGACGCTGCCAAACCGATGTATCGCATCGGCAAGCTGCTGGTCGTAGTTGTATTGTTGTTCTTTACGCTCGATTTCCGACCGTACGGCCGCATTTGCCACCAGCCCTTTTTTCTTCTGTTCCGCGAGACTCGCTGAAAGGTCTCGCAATGGAGCCGCCGTCTCATCTGCCTGGCTGAACGTAATGTCGAACGCCACCACGCGAGCGCCGTCCTCGCGCAACGCATCCACCAAATGCGCGAAATAAATTCGCGGGAACGGCCAGTGCCCCAGGGACTCCTGGGATTGCTGGTCGATATCGACGATGATGATCCGGGGGTCCGGCTGCATGCGCCCGCGATACTGAAAACGCAAATCCAAGCTGCTCAGCTCCAGCCGCGTAATAAAATCGAATAGCGGCATCGGACGTTCGCCCACGAACGTAACGTAATAAATCGCCAGCGCCGCCACGGTGATAATGGCGCTGATGATCAGTGAGCCTTGGTGCAGCCACCATTGCTGCAAAAGCCCCGGACCTCTTGGAGCGCTGAATTTGGTATTGGTAGCCATGAACGCCGTAGTGTTGCGGAAAAGCCAGAAAGCAGAAGTCGCGCAAGACTAGCAAACGACTGCGCTCGATTCAACGCTCGAGCGCATCTCGCATTTCCATGCCGCACCTCGGCCTTGCCACGCAGACCCAATGATTCGCAGCCCGGCTGTGTTCCGCCGCCCGCTTCCGTTATACTGTGGCACGCCCTCTAAATATGGGTCTTGCATGTCCGGAAAAAGACAGGTTTGGTACTTCGAAGGTTCGGCCGCTGCTGCATTGGCAGCGCCTTTGCGCGCGCATTACGACCTGCACGCCGTCCCGCAAAATAAACAACCCGATCTGCGGCATGCTCATTCCTCGGAGCCTGCCGGCGCGCCTGTCGTTTGGCTCGCGGACACGAAGCCTTCCGGAGAACTCCTTCATTCCCGATCCTGCCAGAACGCGAATAACTGCCGCATTATCGGAGTTTTTTCTGCTGATGGCAGTTTCGGCACCAAACCGTCGCATGCTCAAAATCCTCCAAACGATCACGCGGTTTTTGCCTTTGTCCCGTCATTCGCCCCTCCAAGCATTGTTGAACGAACGCTCGAAGCCGCCTTTGAAAATATTGAACTCGTCGAACGCGACCGCGCCAGCAGCCACGCCCTGAAAGTCTGGGAGCGAGAACGAGAAGAGCTCAACGAAATCGGCGTGGCCCTGTCTTCGCAACGCGAAATTGGCGCTCTTCTCACTTTGATCCTGTCGAAGACTCGCGAAATCACCGCCGCCGATGCTGGCTCGCTCTATCTGGTGGAAGAAGACAGTGAAGGCCGCCATCTGCGCTTCATGCTCACGCAAAACGACAGTCTGGAATTTCCGTATCAGGAGTTCATTCTTCCGCTGGCCGAAAATTCCATGGCAGGGTACACCGCGCTGCGCGGTGAAGTTCTGAATTTCGCCAATGCATACGAAATTCCCACCGACCGTCCCTATCACTTCAATAAAAGTTACGACCGCGATTCCGGATACCGTACGCGCTCGCTTTTGACTCTCCCCATGCGCAACGCGAAAGGCGAAGTTCTCGGCGTTCTGCAACTAATCAATTGCAAGCGCAATCCCGGCGCACGGCTCGCTATCGACAAAGACATCGCCCAGCAGGTTCAACCCTTTCGTGAACGCTCCGTGCGCCTCGCTCTGTCGCTGGCATCCCAGGCGGCCGTGGCCTACGAAAATCGCAAGCTGTACGACGAAATCGAAACGCTCTTCGAAGGTTTTGTCAGCGCCGCCGTAACCGCGATTGAGCAACGCGACCCCACTACCTCCGGCCATTCCCTGCGCGTAGCCGCTTACACGCAACGCTTGGCCGAAGCCCTCAACGCAACGTCCACGGGCCCTTACGCCCATACTTTTTTTGACGCTGGACAATTAAAGGAAATTCGCTACGCCGCTCTGCTTCACGATTTCGGAAAAGTTGGCGTGCGCGAGGAAGTTCTGGTCAAAGCGAAGAAATTGTATCCGTTGCAGCTTGAGCTTCTGCGCCAGCGCTTCGACTACATCCGCAAGGAAGCCGAAGCCAGCACTGTCCGTCGCAAGCTCCAAGCGTTTTTGGAAAACGATCGTGGCCATGCTCTCACCGAAGTCGCGCGTTTGACCGAGGATTTCGAGCAACGCCTGAGACGCATCGAAGAATTTCTGCAGCTCATCGTCGATGCCAATGAGCCCACTCTGCTTGAGGATAACAAATCCCGCAGGTTGCGAGAAATCGCGCAGCAATCTTTCATCGATGCTCGCGGCATCGAACGCCCTTACCTGAACCCGGACGAAATCCGTTTGCTCTCTATCCCCAAAGGCAGCCTCGACGCCTCCGAGCGCCTGCAAATTGAATCTCACGTGATTCACACGTTCAACTTTCTAACTCAAATCCCATGGACCAAGGAGCTGAAAAAAATCCCAGAAATCGCGCGCGCACATCACGAAAAATTAAACGGCACCGGTTATCCTTATAAGTTAACCGGTTCTCAAATTCCTTTGCCAACAAAAATGATGACCATCTGCGATATCTTCGACGCCCTCACCGCCTCCGACCGTCCCTACAAACGCGCCGTGCCCATCCACCGCGCTCTCTCTATTCTGGAAGATTGCGTTCGCGCAGGCGAACTCGATCCCGATCTTTTCCAATTGTTCCACCAAGAAAAAGTTTATGAGCGGGCTACGCAGGCCGCCGCCGAATGATGGACAAATTGCGGACGTCGTTTATTTCTCACCCGGGTCGTTTCATTTCACGTCTTCCATCACTATTTGCATGCTTCTTGTCGATTGCTTTGTTACTCGGAGCGGCCCCCCGCACTTATTTGCAAGACGCCGTATCCAAAACTTGGGCCGTCACCATTATCCTCCCCCCGAAACTCATCGCCGGCCGCCCTGCCACGCTCGCTGTTCTCGGCGTTGATGGCCGTCTTGCCGAAGGCATCATCGTCGATCTCGGTTCACATTCTGGAATTGACGTGCGCGTAAAAACTGACAACACGGGACGCGCGGTTTTCCTGGCGCCCACCGATGCGAGCATTCTAATCGTGAAGGCTTCCGGCGCCGCCGAAGCCGCGCTTGTCGATCCGCCTCCCACGCCAAATTCCAAGAAAAATGAGATTTCGCTCCCCCCGGCGGTGTCCCGCATAGATGCTTTCCCGATTTGCGGCGGCGGATTCCAGGGCGAGGCCGACGCCAACCACGTAAAGTTGAACGAGGACCCCGCCCTGGTCTTGGCCGCGTCTCATGAGTGTCTCGTAATTCTCCCCGGTCCACGCGTCGAGCCCGGCCCCGCGAATATTTCGATTGAGACAGGAGACGATACGCCGTACAGCGGAACCACTACCATCGTTGCTTTGCATTTCGATCCGCCCATGCCGCCGCTGGTGCCTGAGAAAAAAAGCACTCTGGTGCTACACGTGCAGGGAGCGAGTACTCCGATCCGCATTCTCGCTGAAAACAAGACCCCCGGCGTTCTTCACTTCATTCACGGTGACTCGCAGGAAGTGCTCACTTCCGGCGGCGCCCAAAACGCCGCAACGATACAAATTCAAACCCTCAGTACCGGAGATTTTTCTTTTCACGCGCGCATCTTGCAAAACCCGGATCCCCAAACGGCGCGTCGTTACTTAGAAGCAGCTCAGCCGCTCGCTACCAAGGACCTTCAAAATCAAATTCAGAGTCTTGTGAAACAACTCGCACATAACCCACGCGATACGCGGAAAGTCTCGACGGAGTTAGAAAAAATCCTCTCCTACACGATCGCGGGTGACTTTCGCACGCTACTCGAATCAGCGCACGCAGCTCTAGAATAAATAAACGTATGGACGGAAGTTGCGTGAAAATCCGAAAATACACGCGCGAGAGTTTTTAGAGAACGAAACGAGCCTGTTCGCTGTCCGCACCCTGTAACGTCTTTTCTTCTGTTCCCGTCAGCGATTTTTGTTCTGCTTCAGAAAACGCGCCTTGATCTAACTGTTCCAACGAATTGCGCGTGCGGCTTAGTTTGCTGTCCGCCTCTTCGTAACTCTGTTGCGCATGACGAAGATGATTCCCCAGCTTCTCGTATACATCGGAAAAGCCTTCAAACTGTTTCTTCAGCCCGGCCATGCCTGCAAGAATGTGCCGCGTCCGTTCTTCGATTTTCTGCCCCTGTAGACTGATTGCAAACGCGCTCAAGCAAGCATAAAAAGTATTTGGCGAAACGGGAAAGACTCGTTTGCTGCGGCAGTATTCATCCAGCATCCCGTATTTCGAATCTTCCGTCAGCAAAAGTTCGTAATAAACGCCTTCGGAGGGCACAAACATCAGTGCGTAATCAAATGTATGCTCGTCCGGAAGGATATATTTCTCCGCGATACAATCCGCATGTTTACGAACCGCCACGCAGAAATCGCGGCGCGCATCGTCACCCGTTTCCAGCAACCGACGATAAGCCTCCAGCGGAAATTTTGAGTCCACCGAAAGCAACCGCTCGCCGCTGCGTACGATAGCGTCCACAATCGCACCGGTCGAAGGGAATCGATACTGCGTGCTGTACGCGCTGTGCGGCAATGCATCTTCCAGCAGCCGTTCGAGAGCAACTTCGCCCAGCGTGCCGCGCGTCTTGGCCCCGCCTAGAATAGACTGTAGCGTTTGGGTCGCCTGCGACATGTCGCGTCCCGCTTGCTGCACCTCGCCAAGCTGCATGCTCATTTTTCGTATGGTTTCGCTCGACGCTTGTAGCTGCTGCGCCATCGCGATTTGCGCGTCGCTCGCCAATTTCCCCGTAGCGGCTACGCCCGTTTGCAGTTCCTGCCGGACCTGTCCAAGTTGCGTGGTCACCGCTTGCATTAAATGGTTGATCTGGGCAGCCATCGACTGCCCTTGCAAAGCGAGCGAGTTCTGCATTTCCTGGCGCACTGCCGAAAGCTCTTCGTTCGAACGTCGCCCCGTCATCCACACCACAATTACAATTGCCGCAATCACCAAAATCGCCGCCGCAACAAATGCAAACCATACAACCGCGCCCATAGATGAATTCCTCTCCTCAGTCCGCAGTCAACAACGAACAAAATACTGTCCACACACTTTAGCGCGAACGGCCAGCGCGTAAAAGCCGTTTCAGCCCTTCAGAGCGCGATTAGAGTTTTTATGCCGATTCCTGCGTCGCAGTTCGTCGGTTCCGAGTAAGACTTTCCGGGTCCCCTAGAAGTTGACTTTCAGCGCGAACTGGAACGTCCTCGGGTCGTACGCCGAAGTCGGCTGTCCCGCGGCACACAGAGGCGCGCCAGCCGTGGAATCGCATACGGGGTTCACGCCGCTCACATTGAACCGGTTCAACATGTTGAACCCGTCGGCAATCACTTGCAGGTTTACGCGCTCTGTGATCGGAATTTGTCTGGCGATGCGCAGGTCGATTTGGAAAAAGCCGGGCAGGTTGAATGCATTGCGGCCAAGATCTCCGGTACATCCAACGAACGGCGTCGGGATGAGAGGGTTCGGCGGAATCGGTGATCCGTTGCTTCCAAAACAATTCGTCGGAATAATAAATTCAGCGTCGGAAATAAATGGCGACGTGGTCGGTGGGGGGAAACCTGGCGGAACGACGGCTCCTTTCGGCAGGACCGAGGGACGGCCCGTGGAAGACCCGAAGTCCAAGTTCGTATCGTAACCAAGCAGCACGTTGTAAGGCCGCCCCGAAGCTACCTCGATCACCGGTGACACCGTAAAGTTCGCCAGAATTTTTTTCCAGAGTGCGGAATCGCTTTGATGGTAGGGGGTCTGATACACCGCGCTCGTGATCCATCGATGTCGCTGGTCGAAGTCCGAATTTCCGCGTTCGCCGTTCGGGTTGCTGTTATCCTGCGGATTCAGAAGCGTGGAAAGATCGGTCGAGTCGTCAATTGTGTGTGAATACGTCCAGCCCGAGACCATTTCGAATCCATGCGAAAAGCGCTTGGTCACCGTCAACGTGAAGCCGTTATAAAGAGAGTTACCCGTGGAAGTCTGGGGGTTCACGTCGCTCCATGGCACTTGCACGCCCGGAAAGCCGGTGGGAAAACCGCCCGCCTGTGCCAGCGCAACCAGGTTGGCATACCCTCCCACGAGCCCTGCGAATGATGGATTTGGCCCCGAGGGGCGGAAGAAGTTAAATGCGGCAGCTGTGCCGATCGGTCCGACAGGCGTTCCAGCACATCCAGGAGTGGCATAACCGACTCCGAACACGCCAGGTGCCTCGACCATAACACTTCCCGTACCCGTAGGAGCGCACCCGGGGGCGCCACCGTTAGTAGGGACCTGGATAGTAAGAGGGTTCGTACCGGGTGTGATGAGCCCCGCGCTTATGGCATTAGCCGCATTGGAATCGAGGATCGCTGGATTAGTCACATTGATGTTGATAGTGCGGTCGAGGTGAGTTCCGTGTGTATAGTTATAACCAGCGCTGACCTTCCAGTCCTTCGTGATCTCCCCTTCAATCGTGAGGTTGGCCTGTTGTGCCAGCGCGAATTGGAAATTCTTACTGATCGGAATCGTATACGGGATGCCTACCAGCGGATAACCCAGTGCTCCAGGTACCAGGGGATTTGGCACCGTCAGATAGTTTTGATTGATGAATAGAGAATTGGGCTGGAACGCATTAAACCGTTGCTGATTCGCTTGGTAGCACATGTTGGGTGTAGCTGTCGAACAGCCCATGTTGGGCACATTCAGAATTCCCTGAAAAATCGAAGCCGCATTTAATGAGCCATCCGGCGTTCCGCCAGGAAACTGGAGCAACGAAGAGAGCGCACCATCTTCCGCTGTCGCGAGGAAGGTGAGCGCAAGAGCGGGGTTGTCGTAGAAAAATCCGTAGCCGGCGCGAACTACCATCTTGCCGTTGCCCCAAGGATCCCAGGCAATCCCGATGCGCGGAGATACGTTGTTGGAATCAATCGGAACACCTTCCTGGACCCCGAACGCCTTTTCAGCGATCGCGTTGAGCGGCGTGCCCGCCGCGAACGTGGGTTGCCATCCAATGTCGTAGCGCACGCCATAATTGACTGTGAGCTTTTGATTTACCTTCCAGCTATCTTGCGCAAAGACACCCAGCAACTTGTCGTTGAACGGTCGATTTGATTGGCCGATGCCCTGGTAGAAAATCGTCGGCGTGCCAAAACCATAAGCCTGAACTGGAGTTAAACTCGGAACCTGATTCGCCAATGCGGACGGAACCAAAGGAGCGCCCGAGATACTGCCGAAATCATAAACACCGCCATAATTCAAAGTGAAAATCTGCGACGCCGGAGCCTGCAATTGAATGAAGTTAAAGTCACCGCCAAATTTCATTGTGTGCCGGCCTTTGGTCCACGTCAGATTGTCAGTAAACTGATACCGCTTTTCGAGACGGTCTTCCGTCGAAAAAGGCTCGCGGCCGAAGTATGCGACGCCGGCGATATTGACGGCTGGGTCAGCGCCTCCCGGAAGATTTGAGAACCCGTAAAAAAGACTGCGGCGTGCAAACTGGAAGTGGATCTCATTGAATAGGTCATCGCGGATCGCAGTCGTATGTTGAGCGATCAGGGCCCAATCGTGCGTCTGCTGCGTGGAAGTGCGGTTTCCGGCGTTCTGTCCGAATGTTTGATTTTCCGCATTTACTTGAATACCGGTCACGCTGTCAGGCGAAACCATGGCGCGGACGAAGGTGTTGTTCTTGGCGTTCCAGATGTGGTCCACCCGCAGAGAATAGATGCTCCCCTTTTCAGAAGTCGGAAAGTTGCCGATGGTTGAGAACAATCCTGTGTAGGATGCCGGTACGGGCGCGCTGGTGCTGGGAAACGTGGCGCCTGGGTATATCGCCGTGTTCCCAAAAATAGCTGTCAACGAACTCGCCGCTGCCGCGCAAAGGTACGGGATCGAAGCAGGCGCGTTTGCCGCAACAAACGCTTCCTGCGTAGGCGTCACGAGATAGGCTGGCAGTGGACATGGTCCCGCATTGGGGGGCAGAATCGTGGTGTTGATAAGTCCGAAGCTGTCCTGACCGATGGCGGTGAAGCCGGTCTCTTCACGGCGTGTGATTTCATAGCTGAAAAAATAAAACGTTTTGTCTTTCTGGATGGGTCCGCCGATGGTGGCGCCAGCCTGAACACGTGTGTAAGACTGCTTCACGGGAGTTGTCCCGCACTCGAGTGTCGCGGGGTCGCATGAGGCAGTCACGGAGAACGGATCTCGCGCCTGTAGCGCGCTGTCTCGCAAAAATCCGAAGAGATTTCCGTGGATTGCATTGGTTCCTGACTTCGTCACAATATTTATCACTCCGCCTGAAGCGCGCCCGTATTCAGCCATGTAATTGCTGGTGATCACCTGAAATTCCTGCACGCCTTCCTGCGATACAGTAGCGCGGACTCCATTCACCGAACTGTCGATGGCATCTGCGCCGTCCACGGAAATTTCATTGGACCGGCCCCGCTGGCCGCCGATGTTTAGACCGGTGTTTGGCGCCGCACCGATCGAGGGCGTGTTATCACGGGCGACCTGCGAATCCAGCAGTGAAAAATTAATATAGTTGCGCCCGTTGATCGGTAAGTTGTCGATTTGAGTCTGATTGATCGTGGAAGACACATCCGTCTTAGCCGTATCCACCAAATCGGGCTCTGCCGTCACGCTCACAGTTGCACCCTGGCTCTGCAGTTGTAACCCCGGGTTGTATTCCGGGTTGGTTCCCAAGGTTAGCTCGAAGGAGGTGTTCGTCAGCGTGGCGAAGCCGGGAGCTTCCACTGTCAACGTATAGTTATCCGGGGGCAACCCCACAATCTCGTAGTGGCCATTGGCGTCGCTCATCACCGTGCGTCGGAATCCTGTGCCGGGATTAACGATGGTGATCTTGGCGCCCTTGACGGCCAGGCCCTGCGGATCCATCACCGTGCCTGACAGGTTCACGGTGTTCACCTGTGCCCGGCTCGTGCCAGGGGCCATGAGGACTAGCACAACTAGCAGCGAGATAAACCACACAAACTTATGCCGTGGCATTGCAGGCCTCCTAGGATTTCTCGTGTTGCACGGCTGGATAGCCGCTCGATACTTCTGAACTGGATTTGCCCTGAACCCCGCAGAGCAATCGGACGATGAGCGACTTCTACTCTCGCGTATAGCTCTTTGCAATAGATATTTGCAATGGTTGAGAGCGAAGTTGTTTATGTGTTAATGACAGCGAGAGATCCTGCGAAAACGCGAGACAAAAAGCGGTGAATGCTGAGATATTTTTGCGGAACTCGCGGAGAGCTATTCCCGAGTGGAAGAGGTCGTGAGTTGGACCAGCGGTTCCGAAGCGGTATTCGCGGAGGAGCCGGAATCGAAGGTCTGGGGCGAGCGCCAGGAATCGATGGTGGCTACCTGGTGTACGCAGGACACGGTGCAGCGCGGGGCGCAGCCCTTTTTTGTAAAAAATTCGCGATGGCGCTGCTCGTCAGTGTATTGCATCAGCGGGATGCCGGGATATCCGCGCTGTTGGGAGCAATAATGGACCAAGCCGTCTTCACAGATGTAGAGGTAGCGTGAGCCCGCTCGGCAGCGCCAGTCGTTTTCTTTTCCGCGCGCGATGTTGTGTTGAAATTTATTGATGCGCGTGAAGGATTGTTTTTCCAGTGAAATAATTTCCTCGAAAATTTCCTGCTCGCGAGGACCCAGCGGCTCGAGCTGGCCATTATGATCGTGCAAAATTCCTACCGTGGAGGTGAACCCTAGCTCGATGGCACGGTGCGCGACGGCCAGCGCGTCTTCAGGATTGCGTACACCGCTGCCCAACACTGAATTGATGTTAACGTGAAAGTCGGCGTGTTCCGCGAGCAGCGCGAGTTTCTGGTCCAAAACCTTCAAGCTTTTTTTCGACACATCGTCGGGCATTAGGTTATCGATGCTGATTTGCAAATATTCCAGGCCAGCGCGGTTCAGGCGCTGAATGCGGTCGGCAACGAGCAAGTAGCCGTTGGTAATCAGGCCAGCCATCATTCCGTTTTGGCGGATGCGCGCGATGATCGCGTCGAGATCCGGATGCAAAAGAGGTTCGCCGCCGCTAATGGTGACGATGGAGGTTCCCATAGCGCCTAGCCGGTCGATGCGCTGAAACATTTCTTCGGTCGGGACTGGGTTCGAAACGTCGTCGAATTCGTTGCAATAGGTGCAGGCCAGATTGCAGCGTCGCGTGGGGATGATGTGCGCGAGCAACGGATGGCGCTCGGACGCCAGTCCTTTCACAATCATGCGAATCTCGCGCGCCTTGCGATGCGCGGCGAGAAGTTTTCGTCGAATTGTTTTGCGTGCCGTCACTGTTTTTCGACCGCTAGGGGCGGTTGCGCCTTGCTTTTGCCGCCAAAACTCCCTCTATGATTATGCCATACCGAACGGGGATTCCCTTGCATGGCGGGCGGTTCGTGGCGAATCCCACACTCCAAACCGACAGCAGGTCCCTCAAGGCGTCCGCGAAAGGCGCGGTTCGGGATGACAACGTGTTGGAGTTCCGGCGTTGTGAAGGGCTCCGCGGGCTGATGTAAGAGTCGGTTGTCGGCCATTTTAGTCGGCCCAGGGTTGCCATATGCGGTCCCAGCGGTGGGACTTCAATTTTTTGAGCAGCGCCGGGTCGAGGGGTCCAGCGTCGCTGAGCGCCATGTTTTGTCTTACATGCTCGGGTTTGCGCATGCCGACGATTGTGGTGCTGACCGTAGGATTCGACAAGATGAAGCGAAGCGCCATCTCCGGCAGGGTCATTCCAGGGGGCACGATTTTCTTTAGTTCGTCCACGCGATCCATGGTCTCCGGCAGGTTTTCGGGGCCGAAGTATCGGGCGCGCCAGTCGTGCTCGGGGAATTTTGTTTGGCGCGTCATTTTTCCGCCCAGGCTGCCTTCATCGAGGGGAACACGGGCGATCACTCCGATGTTTAATTCGTGACAGACCGGAAATAATTTGTCTTCTGGGGCTTGGTCGAAAATGTTGTAGATGACCTGAACGGCGTCCACCAAACCTGTGCGCAGGGCTTTGATACCGTTTTCCGGTTGCCAGCGATTGAGGCCGAGGCCGAAAGAGCGAATCCATTTGTCGGCTTTGAGTTTCTCGACCGTTTCTCGAAATTCAGGCTCGTCGGCCCAGCTATCGTCCCAAACGTGGAATTGCAGCACGTCGATGGAATCTTCGCGAAGTTTTTCGCGAATTTTTTTTGCGTACTCAAAAACGTGCTTGGCCGGAAAAACGTCGCGGTATTTGAATTCCGGGGTGGCGGGCCATATATCGTTCATAGGAGGAATTTTGGAGGCGGCGTACAGCCGCCCATGTTGCGAGTTGGCAAAATTATCGTGCTGAAGTATTTCGCCGAGAAGGCCGTCGCTTTTCCCGTTACCATAGGCCCAAGCGGTATCGAAAAAATTGCACCCCAATTCTACCGATAGCCGTAACGAGTTCCGGGATTCGCGGTTGTCCGAGCCGGTCCAGTCGCCCATGCCCCATAGGCCGACAGCCATGTCGCTGACTCGAAAACCCGTTCGTCCCAGCGCGCGATATTTCACAATTCGCTCACTTCTCTAATCGCTGCTTTGGCCTCGGTTAGACAGGGTTTAATCGTCTGTTTTCTATAACATCTGTTCTTAGGCTTGTGTCGGTCAGAAGTGGGCGACCACTTTGCAAAAAACTGTTCAATTTTGAGCAATTTTTTTGTCCGGAGAGCTGTCTGAAAGCCCGTGGGTGGTGCTGGTGACAGGGGCGTCTTGCTGATTCGCCCGGGATGCACAGAGCGCACCCGGCTGATTTGTCCAGGAAGCAACAGTCGCGCTGGCGTGTCTGAGGAGGAGTCCCCGGGCGACTGCGGCCCGCCTTGTTCACCGTCGATCCTAAACCAAATTTTCATCGCGACAATGATAGGAAGTTAGCAACCCGAATACAAGGGTGCGAGGCGGTGGACTTTTTGTAACTCCTTAGGGGAAGTGGCGCTCGAAAGACCAAATTCGAAAACCTCACACCGCGCGATAGTGAGAGCGATCAAGCATGCTATACGGGATTACCCCGACGGACCCGTTTACGTTCACGGTTGTTGCGGCTGTATTGATTCTAATATCCGTGATGGCCTGTTACATTCCGGCGCGACGCGCGATGCACGTAGATGCAATGGTCGCTGAGATACGAATAATTCTCCACAGGCACTCCCACTCGGGTTGGTTCCCGGCATTTCCGCGCAGGCCGTTCTGTCGCCCTAGGGCCATTTTAAGGGGAGAGCACCACCCCAAACGAAATAACTAAACAACGCATCTGGTCTGCGCGCGTCGGCAGCGCCAACCTGCGTAGTCGATGAGAAGCGACTTATCCGGCAATATCGGAGGTTGAGAGCGAAGACGCTGGCCGGTGTCTTGTAAACAAAAGCCAGCGTCTAGGTCAATTCGACGGCTTAGGGGTTATCCGACTTGGCTGCGGCGGCCTGCGGCTCCGCGTCCGCATTTGCGGGTTTCATGGAGACCACGTGGTAGGTTTCCATTTTCTTATCACCATCGACCACTCGGAGAAACATTTCGTCCTTCTTGATCTTGAATTCAATTTCCTTGCCGACCGGCAGAAGGACTGGATGTTTGGTGTCTGTGGGCCGGATGTGATACTCCATTTCATCGGTTATCACCATATATTGCGGGCATAACTTCTCGTCCGAATTCACATGAGTAATGCCAGCTGAAGCCCACACTGTACCTAACCCCGTGACGCCTTTCTCTTTCGCGCCGCAAGGCACGGCTTCCATTTTCTCCAGCAAGGCCCGTTCGGGCTGCTTCTTTTTCTTGTCGTCAGCGCTAAGAGGAACCGCTGAGACCAGGACAAGAGCCAAAATTAGTGCAGTCTTGAAATTCATAAAGTCTCCTTGGACTCATCACCCAGCCTAGCTGCCAACCGCTTCATGGTCGCTCAGTAAGAAATAAAACTGCCAGCGGACTGGAAGGTCGGTTAGCGGCCTCCCAATCCGCCGCGAAATTTGAATCCTTACTGCTTCGGTTTGGGATCGGCCATCGAACTCGGAGTCTGGGTTTGTGTTTGCACGGGCCGACCGTTGTTGGTGCTGAACTCCTTGGCCGACTTAACGAAAGTCGGTGGGTTTGCCATCAACTCCTTTTGAACGTCAGGATTGTCCTTCAAGTACTCGCGGAGTTCAGGATGGTTTTCCATGTATTCCTGATTCTTGACTAGAGAAGGATCCTTAGACAGCTGGTCCGCGACATTTGAATGGCCGTTGAGAAATTGTCCGAAACGAGCTGCCTGCTCGTGCGAGTCGCGGTCCATGTCGTTGCCGCGACCGTTCTCCTGGCGGTCATAGCGGTCTTCATCCCGCATGAAAACATTCGGGTTTTCCTTAATCTCCTCGCGAATCTCCGGATGGTCCTGCAGGTAGGCATAAAGCGCAGGATGGTTCTTGGTAAATTCTCCATTATTCACGAGCGACGGATCTTTGCGAAGCTGCTCGGCAATTTCGTGGTGACTGTCGAGGAACTGATCGAACCGCGCCAGTTCGCCACGAGTAATGTCGTTGCGCCCTCCTTCGCGGCGGTCATAGCGATCATCCTGCCGCATGAAAGCGTTTGGATTTTCCTTCAGCTCCTCACGAGTCTGAGGATGATCCTGTAAATACGCGTGCAGCGCGGGGTGATTGCTTTCGAACTCTGGATTGTTTACCAGCGAAGGGTCTTTGCGAAGTTGCTCGGCAATTTCGCGATGGCTGTCGAGGAACTGCTCGAACCGCGCCAGTTCGCCACCGGTGAAGCCATGGTCATTGCGATCTCCACCGCGATCTCCATTGTCACGGTAGCCATTGCCACGGTCGTAGCGATTGTCATCGTCACGCCCGTTCTCGTTGCGGTCGTAGCGACTTTCCTGCCGCATGAAGGCGTTCGGATTTTCCTTTATCTCCTCGCGAATCTGCGGATGATCCGCTAGGTATGCCTGCAGCGCAGGGTGGTTCTTCTCATACTGCGCGTCGTCTACGAGCGACGGATCTTTGCGGAGTTCCTCGGCGATTTCGGGATGGCTGTCAAGGAACTGATCGAAGCGCGCCAGTTCGCCACGATCGCCCTCGCGGCGGTCGTAACCATCTTCCTCCCGCATGAAGGCATTTGGATTTTTCTTTATCTGTTCACGAATGTTCGGATGGTTTTCCAGATAAGTTTGCAGCTCACGATGATTCTTCTCGTATTCTGGGTTATCTACGAGCGAGGGATCTTTGCGAAGCTGCTCGGCGATATCCGGATGGTCATCGAGGAACTGATCGAAGCGCGCCAATTCCTGACGAGTGCTGTCGTTGTCTTGCACAGGCCGGTCACTCTGAACGCCCTGCGATTGAGCAATAGTGGGCGTACCGACACAAAAAAACGTCGTCAAAGCTGTTAAGACTAACGAATGCTTAAAATATGACTGTCGCTTTTTCATACCACGCCCTCCTTGGGAATGTATTCACCTGTGGCAGGGGTGCAAAATCTAGGCCAAACAACGCCCCGGAGAGCGAAAGTTGGCGCAATCAATGGGTTGCAGGAACGAGAAAGAAGGCCTTAGGCCTGGAACAAGGAGGAAATTCGACACACTTCAGGGAAAATCGTTATACGGGAAAGGCCTTACATGAAAGGCTTTAGCAGGACATCCGCAAAGAGTGCTATCACCCTGCCTAGAGTAAGACAAGTGAACAAAACGCATGGGGCTTTCGTATCAAGTGACTGGGAGAACTACACCCCATGCAAGATGTTCGTTATGCGCTGCGGCAATTTCTCAACGCTCCAATTTTCACTGCTACTGCTGTTTTGACTTTGGCGCTCGGAATTGGCGCGACTACCGCGATTTTCACGCTGGTGCACGCTGTGCTGTTGAATTCGCTGCCGGTGGCCAAGCCTGGCGAGCTATACCGCGTTGGCGATGTGGAAAATTGCTGTGTGAATGGCGGGTTGCAGGACGATTGGGCGCTCTTCTCGTACGACAAATACGAAATGTTTCGCGACAACACGCCGGGCTTCGTGGAGATGGCTGCGTTTCAGGCGGGGCACGATCTGGTGGGCGCACGGCGCGCCGGCAGCAGCCAGCCTGCGCAATCGATGAGAAGCGAATTTGTGTCTGGAAATTATTTTTCCATGTTTGGCATTGGGCCGTATGTGGGACGCGTTTTGATGCCGGACGACGATCGCAAAAGCGCGTCGCCCGTGGCAGTGATCAGCTACCGCGCGTGGCAGCAAAACTTCGGCGGCGATCCGGCGGTGGTGGGTGCGGCGTTTACATTTAACGGGCAGCCATTCACCGTGGTGGGAATAGCACCCCCAGCGTTTTTTGGCGATCGGCTAACGGATCCCGCTGCATTTTGGATTCCGCTGGCGGACGAACCACTCATCGACGGCACCGTCGCTCTGATCAATTTCCCGCAGCAGGATTGGCTCGACATCATCGGCCGCATTAAGCCAGGAGCGGACCCAAAACAAATTGGCGCGCACATGCAGGTTGAACTGCAGCAATGGCTGCTAAGTCCTATCGCACAACTTCAGCCGGGAGAGCGGGACGCGGTGGCCAAGCAAACGCTTCGGCTTTCGCCGGGCGGGGCCGGTGTGCGACAGTTGCGCGACGAATACCAATCGAGCCTGCACTTGCTGATGTGGATTTCAGCGCTGGTGCTAGCCATCGCGTGCGCTAACGTGGCCAACCTGATGCTGGTTCGCGCTACTACGCGCAAACTGCAAACATCTATACGGGCTGCGCTCGGCGCGTCGCCGGGGACTCAGATTCGGCAAGTGCTGATCGAGAGTGTGGTGCTGGCGCTGCTGGGCGGGATCGTGGGAGTGGCGATCGCGTTCGGCGGAACACGTTTAATTTTGCGACTCGCGTTTCAAAATACTTACGTGGCAATACACGCTTCGCCGTCGTTGCCCGTGCTTGCGTTCACATTTGCAGTGGCCGTTCTAACGGGAATTCTCTTCGGCGTGGCTCCGGCTTGGAGCACCGCCAACGCAGCACCTGCGGATGCACTCCGCGGCGCAGGGCGTTCGACTGGACGTAGCAGAGGCTGGCCGCAAAAATCGCTAGTGATCGCGCAGGCCGCGCTATCGCTGGTGCTGCTTTCCGCAGCGGGATTGTTGACGCAGAGCCTTTACAACATGCAGCGGCAAAATTTTGGATTCGAGACACCCAACCGGTACATCGTGCATATCGATCCGGTGATGGCGGGATACAAACCTGAGCAGATGCAGGCGCTCTTCCGCCAGCTGCGCGATTCGCTTGCGGCGATTCCGGGCGTTGGGCAGGTGAGCTTTTCACTTTACACTCCGATGGAGGGCGATAACTGGGGCGAAACTGTTTACATCGAGGGGCAGGCGCCGCCTCCACCGGACTCGGATCAGAACAACGCTTCGTGGCTGCGTGTGAGCGCAGGGTTCTTCGAAACGCTGGGAACGAAAATCGTGCAAGGACGATCTTTCAGCGAGCAGGATTCGCCGACGTCGCAACGCGTCGCCGTGGTGAACCAGACATTCGCGAAAA
Organism: uncultured Acidobacteriota bacterium; assembly: GCA_963714785.1. GTDB lineage: Bacteria > Acidobacteriota > Terriglobia > Acidiferrales > UBA7541 > Palsa-295. The sequence continues at coordinate 535,858 of CAVQQE010000003.1, read as the reverse complement.
AGTTTTTCAAGGGCGAGGAGCCGTTGGGGCATCATTTTGGCTATATCGACCAGAAAAATGCGGGATTTTTTGAAATTGTGGGCGTGACGGAAGACACCCAATATCGCGATGCTACGCATAAAATCCCACCGATGTTTTTCCTGCCGTCAACGCAGAGCGTCGTGTTTGACAATCCGCGTTTCAAAGCTTTCGAAGCGCGCTCGCACGATCTGAACTCTGTGGAGCTGAAAACGCTTGGCAAGGTGCCGGAGCTGGAAGCGCAGGTGCGGCACGCATTCGCGGATGTGAATCCGGATCTCGCGGTGATCGACTTTACGAGCTTCGCAGACCAAGTGGACTTGAACTTCTCTCAGCAGAAGATGATTGTAAGACTTACTTCGTTGTTCGGATTGCTCGCGCTGGTGCTTGCGTCGGTGGGTCTGTACGGCGTCACCGCATATTCGGTGGAGCGGCGCTCGAACGAAATTGGAGTTCGCATGGCGCTGGGCGCGGACCGGTTGAACATTTTGAGACTGGTGCTACGTGGAGCGTTGGTGCAGATGGCAATCGCGTTGGCGATCGGCATTCCGGTCACGATAGCCGCCGGTCGCGGGATGGCTACGCAACTATTTGGGATCAAGCCGTACGATCCACGCATTCTGCTGATGGCGAGCGCGGCGCTGACTTTCGCGGCGCTCCTGGCTGCGGTGGTGCCGGCTCAGCGCGCGGCGACGCTGGACCCCATTCGCGCCTTGCGCACGGAATAATGGTAGGGATTAGTTCGGGGGCTTTTCGTCGTCAACCATGACGATGGTGCACGGCTCGGTTTTCGGCGCGAATTTTCTGCAACTTTCTAGCGCCAGCTTTTTCGCTTCTTCGGTGGTGCGTCGCCCCACGCTAGTCCCATATCCTTTTGCCGGTGAAGCGGCGAAGGCTTTGTGAGGCGCGCTCAACAGGTAAGTTTGAAATTCGTCGCGACCCTGCGTGCTGAGATACGGGGGAGGTGCTGCGGCGGGCACAGAAATTTGCAACAGCGTGTCGCGCAGCACAAGATTTTGGCTCTTCAGAAAATCGTCCACCATGGGCGTCCATATGGATATTCCACGCAGAGAAAAAAGCGTATGCCCATCCTCTGCAAAATAGCGGCAGGGATGAAGCGCGCGTTGCCTCCTTTCTCGGTAAACTCCCGATGAAAGCGATGTGCTAGCGACGGCCCGAAAAAATGGTCATTAGCGGCGTAAATCCAGAGCATGGGAGCTTTCGAGTGCTTGCCGAATTCGCCGAACGCCTGGACCAGATCGCCGGCGTGGCAAACGTGATCGGGGGCGTCGGAACCACGGCCTCCTGCAAAGCTGATTGCAGCGACGAGTCCCGGCGGCGGATCGGCAGATAGGCCAACCATAGCAAGGCCGCCGGTGGAAGCTCCGACGCTAATCATGCGCGAGGGATCCACTTCCGGACGAGTGCGGAGATAGGCGGCGGATTCGCGAAGATCCTTCACCGCCTGCTTTGTGGGACCGACAAAGTCGGGGGCGCGGCCGCAGACGTGGCCGTCCTCGGCGTAGCCTCCGCCGGAATCGCCGAAGCCGCGGCGCATCACGATTACCGTGGTCCAACCGCGACGCGCGAACTCACGGGCCTGCGGAATGAATCTCAGCGGAGTCATGTCCGCGCGATCTTTGGCTTCGCGCGGGGTGCCGTGCGTCATCAGGGCCAGTGGATGCGGCTTTGCATCATTGGGGCGCACCATGACGGCTTCCAGTCCCTTTTTTCCGGAGCTGTGCGTGGGGATGCGAAGCTCGGTCACGACGATGTCTTGTGCGAGCGCAGGTGGTGCTAGCGCAGCCGTCGCCAGCAGAAACGCAAACGATATTGCAACGGGCTTAGTCGTCTTCATGCTGGTTCGCGAAACATATCCAAGTATCTCGTTCGCCACCGACGATGCAACCGGCTCGAAGTGTAAAAGATTATTACGCACAAGCTTCGCTCCGGACACTAACACGCTGCGCAGATTAAGTTGCGAATTTGAACTGGAACCGAGGCATCCGTGAAGTCTGCCCAATTTGGTTAATTTTTTGGCGACGTGAGTGGTGCTATTTAACTTTGGCTACCTGCTCATTTTTGCGCCTAATTCGCTATTGGAATCGCCGACTGCAGCATAACAATTGGACGCTGTACTTCAGAGTTTGGTCCCTCGCCATACGATACCGCCAAAGGCCGCCTCGCATATAATGAGTTCGATACGTTATCCGTCTTTAGCCGTTTTTTGAGGCGATGGTTATGAAAGCGTTGCGCTTTGACCGGTTCGGTGATTTGTCGGCTCTGCGGGTGGAGGAAATACCTACACCGGCTCCTGGCGCAGGCGAGGTATTGGTTCGCGTGCGAGCGGCCTCCATTAATCCCAGCGACGTGAAAAACGTACTGGGCAAGCTCAAGGCTACCGTGCTGCCGCGAACGCCTGGGCGCGATCTTGCTGGGATTGTTGTTGGCGGCGACGCGTCGATGGAGGGACAGGAGATTTGGGCGGCTGGGGGAGATATCGGCTCTACGCGCGACGGCAGTCACGCGGAGTTTATTGTGTTGCCGAGATCGGGAGCGCGGCTAAAACCGAAAAATCTTTCCATGGTGGCAGCGGCGAGCGTGGGAATAAATTACATCACAGCCTATTCTGGTTTGATTCAAAAAACCAAATTAAAGGAAGGCGAAACCGTGTTGGTAACCGGCGCGTTGGGCGGCGTCGGCAGCTCAGTCGTCAAGCTGGCGAAGATTCATGACGCGCGCGTGATTGGAATCGACCGGCACGCTCCAAAAGCGGGCGAACTTGGAATCGATCTAGGGCTTAGCAGCGAAACGGATGATATCAAAACCCGCGTGAACGAGTTCACGGCAGGAAAAGGCGTGAATGTTGTGTTTGATGCCGTAGGCGGGCCGCTGTTTGAAATGGCGCTAAATTCGCTGGGTTTCGACGGCCGGCAAGTGAACATTGTCTCGGTTGGCACCGCGCGTGTGAGCTTTGATTTGCAAGATTTTTATCACCGGGGGCTTACGTTATACGGCCTCGACACCGTGCCGTTTGACACCGCGGCGTGCGGAGAGATTTTGGATGGACTTAGGAGGCCCTTTGAGGACGGAAAGCTCACATCGTCGGCGATCGCTAAGACGATCACGTTGGATGAAGCAGTGCAAGCCTACAAGGATATTGATAGCGGAACGATAGGTGGAAAGGTTGTAATCACGTTTCCTTGATACCCAGGAAAATCGGAAAATCTGAACTTAAGACGACGGCAGCTGTTAAAGTAAATTGAAAATTGAGTCGAAGTAGTATGAAGGTTCTCAGATTGCTTTCATGTTGAGCACGTCAACGCGCATGCTTTTCAAGTGGTTTTAAACGTCTTTTCCAGCCGTACAACGTAGTTCACAAATCTATTCGGACAGCTAAGGGCGATCTGTTACTAAAAACCGAGTGAGTGCTAACCCGCCTGCCTGAAACTTGCTCCCATGCGTTTTTGTTTGCGGTCATTTGCAGATTTCACAACCGCTTTCACTACTTCCGCCGCATTGTGAATCCGTGCTAGTTCGTCTCCGTTGAAATCATGGATTCCCTTGGTAAGATTTTCAAATGCACTTCTGTCCGAGTCACTGGTAGCGGCCATTTGAAATGCCCTCCTTCACAGATTTTTTCACGGTGTTAAACTAACTGGCGAGTGGGCCTGTAGCTCAGATGGATAGAGCAAGCGGTTCCTAACCGCTTGGTCGGGAGTTCGACTCTCCCCAGGCCCACCAGAGGATAACGGAAATGTACACGTACAAATTTCTGGGGCTAAGCAAAGAGGACGCCCCGACTCCGTATTATTACGGAAGCCTGCCGGCGAAACCCGAACCCGGTCATACCCTCAAATACGATGAGACTGGCAATCGTTACGCCATAGTTCGAGTTGAGGGCGAAGGTTTAGTGGGCGACGACGGTCGTTTCAATGAAAACGAATTGGCTTGGGCTGACATCAATCGCGGCGAAACTGTTCCAACATTGTGGTTGCTAAGACTCAGTACGGAAAAAACCGCTTTTCGGGGAAAGTCCTTCGACGCAGACGAAGTTAAGGCCTCCAGCCAGAAGAACAGAAAGTATCGGATTGCCAAGTCTTCTAAGTAAGAAGGTCGTACCGTGCCAGATTTCTATTTGACGTTCATCCCCTGACTACTTCAGCTATTTCGGTGCGAAAAAGGCCTTTGCTTCCAATGTGCCCCACTGAATCGTGACCCAGCCTCCGCGGTCCCGAACCATGTGAGCGTAATCGTCACCATCTCAGGGGGGATACCATCATGCGGCTTCGATATAAACAAAGGCACAGATGCGAAACACTCTGAAGCATTGGGAGCGGGTTCTCCCCATTGGCCGTGCTGCTTGTCGAATAGCAGCTTCCAGGAATTATCGGCCTGCCGCTGCATCCAAATGCTATATTCCCCGGCCGGAATCGTAACGTCACCAAAAGCCAGGTCGATTTCAGTCTTAAAGGTTGTGGAGGTGTCATCTCCCAACCGCCAGATACCTCCCGGTGGCAACTTGCCGAGCAACGCATCCACCGTGCGTCCCCTTAGCGAGGGCCGCCCGTACTCAACTGAAACCGTTTTCCCCCTGAGGTGCAAAATCGACGTGCCGCGAGGGTTGTCCTGCGAGAATGCCGCAGAAGCCACGAAACAGGCAGCCATTACAACACCCAACATTCCTTTTGCAAATGCTTTCATTTTCATTCTCCTCCGACGATGGTAGGTCGTTAGATGGGTTACACGCGCCCAAAGAAACCTAAGAGACCTGGTCGCCGCAAGAACACCGGTACGCAAGTGGTACGCATTTCCGAACAGAATAGGCGCTGACAGTCACAACTTAGCACTACAAGCCACGCTGTAACTTGCTGCAAACAAACTACACGGCGCATCAACGCTAATTTCCTAAACCGTGTGTCGGGAGTTCAACTCTCCCCAGGCCCACCAGCTTGCATGGCTCTTAGGTTCCAGGAATCCTCCTAAGTCACAAAAGCTAAGTTTTCAAATGAGAACTCATTAGGTCGGACTTTAGCCTTTACAATAAGGTGGACATCATGTTCCCCGTTCGGCGCACATGGCGTTAACAAAAAGTCCGTCGTGACGGCAACCTCGCTAATCAGCGCATCATCTTCGAGAAGACAATAAAAGTACGGTTCTTCATCTTGGTCTTTCGCAATAACTCTTAATACCAGAATTCTCATTACCTCGCTGCTTTTGACTCCATACTCTGTAACTGTCTACCAATACCGTGTGTAGACAGAGATAGTATTTACCTCCTCCAGGATGTGACAACCGGCACATCACCGCTGTGCATTCGTTCCAGTATCGGAAGTACGATGCGACGGTCGTTCAATTCATCGGCTCTTCCTTTATCACTCTCGTTGACGATGTCCATAGGTCGTCCTAAGATGACGCCCAACCGATGGACCTACCATGATTGGCCAGACCATTTCTCACTACCGCATCATCGAGAAGCTCGGCGGTGGTGGCATGGGTGTGGTGTACAAGGCCGAGGACACCATCCTGCACCGGTTCGTGGCACTTAAGTGACGGGCTAACCGGAAGTCATTGCGAGCCAGAAGTCCGCTTCGAGGAGATCTCCCCGAACCCCGTTTCTGGCCAACTTTCGGTTTGCCGCCAAACCATCCAGAATCTTCGCATCCGCGTGGAACGTGCTGCGTGGGCTATAATCACGCGCACGCATGGCACTCAGCTCGGGCACAAAACTAGGTCCTTACGAAATCCAATCGCCGCTGGGCGCGGGCGGCATGGGCGAGGTGTATCGGGCCAAGGACACGCGCCTTGACCGCACGGTGGCCATCAAGGTTCTCGCCTCGCACCTTTCTTCCTCGCCAGAGCTGAAGCAGCGCATGGAGCGCGAGGCGCGCGCCATTTCCGCGCTGAACCATCCGAACATCTGCCATCTTTACGACATCGGGACAGACAATGGCACCGACTACCTCGTCATGGAGTTTCTCGAAGGAGAAACCCTGGCCGACCGGCTTCGCAAGGGCGCGATTCCGCTCAGCGAGATGCTCAAGATTGGGATCGCGGTGGCTGAGGCGCTTGCCTTCGCTCACCAGCACGGAATCGTGCACCGTGACCTGAAGCCGGGAAACATCATGTTGACCAGGACCGGTGCCAAGCTGATGGATTTTGGCCTGGCAAAATCCGCCGCAGCTGATGCGCTTGGATCGGCGACAGGCGCGCCGTTGCTCTCGGCAGTAAGAACGACGACGGACGTCAGTCCGATGGCGCCTCTCACGACTGCGGGCGCCGTGATCGGCACGATCCTGTACATGTCGCCGGAGCAAATCGAAGGCAAACCGGCTGATGCCAGGTCCGACCTGTTCGCGCTGGGCGCGGTCTTGTACGAAACGCTGACGGGCGCGAGGCCATTTCAGGGCAAGAGCCAGATCAGCGTTGCAAGCGCGATTCTAGAGCAAAATCCTGAGCCGCTTTCAGCAGTTCAACCGCTCACTCCCGCGCCTTTGGAGTACGTCGTCAGTACATGTTTGGCGAAGAACCCCGACGAACGGTTTCAGAACGCGCACGATGTCGCGCTGCAGTTGCGGTGGATCGCCCAGAGTGGGAGTCCAGCTGTCAAATCAACCGACACGACCTCCAATTCTCGCGAGCGTCTGGCGTGGCTGGTGGCATCCGCATTTGCCCTCATGCTGGTCGCATCCGGTTGGTGGTGGCTGACGTCCAGGGGAAAAGAGAAGACTTCCTATTTCGCTGCTCCTCTTGCATTCGAGGCTCAGGATGTGGCCATCTCGCCCAATGGTCACACGGTCGTGATTGTTGGTCATCCGGAATCTGAACGAAGCAGCTTGCTGTGGATTTATGAACCAGGATCGCAGGAGGCGACTCGCGTCCCCAACACCGAGGGCGCGAACTTTCCATTCTGGTCCGCTGATGGGCGGTCCCTGGGATTCTTCGCAGATGGAAAACTCAAGCGGCTGGACTTGGCGGGGGGTCCCGTACAGACGCTCTGCGATGCTCCCACCGGACGTGGCGGCACCTGGAACAAGAATGGCGACATTATTTTCACGCCCAGCGGACTACTGGGCATTGGCCTTTACCGTATCCCGGCCTCAGGTGGAATGCCCACTCAGATCGCCGCACCGGACAGGACCTTGAAAGAGGACAGTCTTCGCTGGCCGTTCTTTCTACCCGACGGCATCCACTATCTGTATTCGGCGATCAATCTCTCCGGCCGGAAGGACCTCTACGCTATTTATGTGGCTGCTCTGAATTCCAGCGAAACACACCTCATCCTTAGGACCCAGGGCAACGCAGCGTACGTTGATTCCGGCTATTTGCTGTTCTATCGGGATCGGACGCTGTTTACGCAACGTTTCGATCTCAAGAATTTCAAGCTGACTGGCGAACCGGTCCCGCTCTTCAGCGACATAGGATTTTCGCCGCGCATTTCCAAAGCCGTCTACTCGGCGTCGAGGAACGGGCTGCTGGTGGCGCAAAAGGCAGGAGAATCTGCTTCGCAATTGGTGTGGTTTGATCGAAAAGGTCATGAGGTGGGAGTCGTAGTGAAGCCCAGCATCTACGGCAACATTGCGCTCTCGCCCAGCGGGAGATTTGTTGCATTCGATGCCACAGATCCCAGCAGTCTGAACACCGACATCTACACTTACAACCTCGACAGCGGGGAGGCGAAACGGCTAACCTTCGACCCGGCGATTGACTCGATGCCGATTTGGAGTCCGGACGAAAAGCGATTGGTGTTTTCCGACAACCGCGAGCCGCAGTTCGACTTGTACTTGAAAGACAGCGACGGAGCCCAAGAGGAGAAAGCAATTCCGCAGGAAGGTCCCGATCGTTTTCCCAACGATTGGTCGCGGGACGGCAAGTATATTTTGTACGAGCGTGGCGCGGACTTGTGGTACGTGGGCACCCCGGACCTGAAACCCGCTGAGTTCTTGAGAGCCACTTCCACACTGAAGACCGCACGCTTCTCCCCCGACGGCAAGTGGGTCGCGTACTCCTCGAGTGAAAGTGGAAAATGGGAGATCTACGTCACCTCATTTCCTGACGCGCGTGGCAAATGGCAGGTCTCGAATGCCGGCGGGACTCAGCCACGATGGCGAGGCGACGGCAAAGAACTGTTCTATCTCTCGCCTGATGACAAGCTCATGGCCGTCCCTGTGAAGACCGGAGCGAACTTCGATGCAGGAACGCCGGTCATGCTATTTCAGGCGTATCTGCGCGAAACCGTAGCGGCAACGTCTGAGCAGTTTTTCTATGACGTCAGCCGAGATGGACAAAAATTCCTCGTCAACACGCAATTGAAGTCGGCTATAACCCCGATATCGGTCGTCCTGAACTGGCCTTCGAGGCTGAACAACTGAACCGATTCCCGAACGCTCGTAAATTGGATGAAACCGCTCGTTTGGGCGACAGTGTTGAGTGTTGTATCTGATCGACACTCCTTCGGCATTCTTGGCGAATGACGGGCTAACCGGGCGGACCATCCCATTAGTTATTCCGGTCCAGAAGTTCGCTTCGGAGAAATGAGGCGCATGCTGCGTGATGCTTGAGTTCCGGTCTCCTCGAACCCCGTTTCTGGCTGGACGGTAGAAACGTGTCTTTCACCAAGATGTTTTTCCGGCCACGCCCGAAGCTGCCTTAGAATTCTTGTATGCGTATTTTGTATATTCTTATCCTTGCTTTGATCCAGGGATTGGCAGAACTTTTGCCCGTGTCGAGTTCGGCCCATGTCGTTGTTGCTGAAAAGCTGCTCGGCCTTGATCCCTCGTCACCTGCAATGACATTGCTTTTGGTCATGCTTCACACCGGTACGATGTTTGCTGTAATCGTGTATTTTTGGAACCAGTGGCGAGATGCCTATTTCCAGAGCATGAGTGGTTTCAAGAAGTTTGCTGAATCTGTGGTCTTAGCAACTGCACTCACTGGGTTAATTGGCCAGGCCCTCGTCAAGATGATCGAAACGACTTTCTTTCGTAATGTCCCGCATGCCGAAATCGAGAGCCTATTCGGCCATTTAGAACTGATTGCTCCGGCCCTAGCCTTAGTGGGAATACTGATTCTCATCGCAGGTATTCTCGAAAAACGGAACACGAAGAGAGAAGCGAATGATCTGAACGCCAAACAAGCGGGGATAATCGGGGCCGTTCAGGGACTCTGCCTGCCATTTCGGGGATTCTCGCGGTCCGGGGCGACAATCTCTACAGGAATGCTTTTGGGAGTTACGAAAGCGCGGGTTGAAATATTCAGTTTTGCCCTCGCCGTAGTTCTGACGCCGATCGTCGTTGCGCGCGAGGTAGCGAGAGTAGTTCATACTGAACATATGAATGGGACGGCAGGTTTGGGCTCAGCGGTATTTCCTAGCCTGCTGGGCGCAGTTTTTGCGTTCCTCGCTGGCCTTTTTGCGTTGAAGTGGCTGAGCCAATGGCTTGAGGGCGGACGCTGGTATCTCTTTGGTGTCTACTGCCTCATTGCCGCCGCAGTCGTGGGTTACCTACACCACGTGGGCTATTGATTTCCCTTGTTGGCGACACACAGGGCAGTCTCTCCTCACTCTCCCGAAGTCCGTCTCGAGGAAAGTGCCATTGATCGCCTCCAACCCCGTTTCTAGATAGTTTCCGGATTGCCGACCATCCGCCGGGTAGACACACCTGTTGCCATGCAGCGTTCAGTGAGCTGTCTCAATTGCGAAGTGGTTGATCTACTCTTGATGCAAAGGTGCGACTGTCCCATCCCACTTGCTCCGTTCGACCGTGAAAACACGGCCCCATTGGTTTGTTTGTCAAAACACAAGTCAGTAATTCAATGGCTCCGCCCCAATCCGACAGATTTGACTTCGCCATATTGCGGGTTTTTCCAAAGCTCGCCTTTATATTCCATAAAGTCAGCCGTTGCTTGTGTGACTTCGCGTCCGTAGTACCGTTCCACAACATGCAAGGCAAGATCGATTCCGGCGGTCTCGCCTGCGGAAGCAGCAACTCTGTCGTTATCGACGTAGCGGAGTCCGGTGACGAATTGCACCTCTGGGTACTTCTTTTGCATTTCTTCCACAAACATGTAGTGGGTGGTCGCTCTTTGATGGTCTAGAAGGCCGTACGCGGCGAGCATGGAGGCACCGGTGCACACCGACATGGTTACGTCCGCCGTTTTTGCGTTCTCCAGCAACCACTTCTTTTGCGATTCGCTTCGGCCGCCTTGTGCGGGGATGACGATGACCTGCGGTTTAGGCGCACTTTCGAAGGTGAAATTGGGAACGATCGTCAAACCCTCAGCGGAGATTGGCTTCTGCGCGTCGGAAACAGTGTATAGGTTGAAAGGCATAGTCATGTCGTCGCTGCCATGCCAAGCCTGGCCTTGGGAGGTGAGCATGGTAGAGACAAAGGCATCCCAGGGGCCTGCGAGATCGATCAGAGTGGTGTTGTCGGAAACGATGAACGCGACATTGACGATTCCGTTGGCTGGCGGCTTGAGGGTGCGCAGCTGTATGGAGGCAGGGTGCGGATTCGCCTGATGAGCGCGCCCGATCGCAGCCAGCGTGCCGCAGATCGTCACGAGAGCGATTACTGTGTAGATTTTTGTGGTCATTGGTGGATCTCCTTGAGATGAACTTGGAAACAGGGACAGTTTAGGGCTACACTGGAATGTCTCAAATGACAATATTCCGGCATTTTGAGACATTCTCCAAACGACGAGCACTCTGATGATGTGCCCTGCCGTCCAAGTGCACGAATGAAGCCAAGGGATATCGTGATCGTGGGATACGACGGGGTAATGGGCCTGGACCTCGTCGGGCCGATGGAAGCTTTCGGATGCGCGCAGGTTAACTCCCCTAAGGGAGTCCGAGAAGCTTGTTACCGAGTAACCATAGCCGCACTGGAAGCGAAAACGTTTCGCACGGAATTCGGGCTCACGTTGACGGCAGAAAAGAATCTCGTCGACGTGCGAGATGTGGACACATTGCTCATTCCCGGCGGCAGAGGCTTGCGCGAGTCAAACGATCGCCGAAGGCTTACGGCATGGTTGCAGAAATACGCGGGCTCGATTCGGCGGGTCGCGTCGATCTGCACGGGAATTTATGGACTCGCCCCGTCGGGATTGTTGAACGGCCGAAAGGTTGCGACGCACTGGAGGTTCGCTGCAGATTTGTCGAAGCGATATCCGAGGCTGAAAGTTAATCCTAGTTCGCTCTACGTGAAGGATGGGAAATTTTGGACCGCTGCGGGAGTGACGGCCGGAATCGATCTTTCGCTGGCTCTGATTGAGGAGGATTTCGGGTCGGAAGTGGCGCTTTTGGTCGCGCGCGAGCTCGTCGTGTACATGAAGAGGCCTGGAGGGCAGGAGCAGTATTCGGAGCCGCTGCATTTTCAAATACAAACGCGCACTCGTTTTATCGATCTCATACCTTGGATGCTGGCGCACCTAGAGCAGGATCTTTCAGTCGAGGCTCTCGCGGCACGAGTTTCATTGTGCCCACGGCAATTTTCGCGGCGGTTTACGCAAGAGTTTGGAAGCAGCCCGGCCTCGTTCGTGCGGCGCTTGCGATTGGATGAAGCGCGACAGCGCCTCTCCGCACCTGAGTGCACGGTGGAAGGTGTGGCGCGCTCCGTCGGATTTAGAGACGCCGATAATTTTAGGCGTGCTTTCGAGCGATACTTCGGGCTTGCCCCTAGCGCGTACCGCGGGCGTTTTGCAGTCAGGCGCTGATGAGTGGGTGGGACCTCGCTTCAGCCAAATGTGAGCCTCGCTCATCGCGCTTCTCGAGGAGCGATCAACCTCCAAGGTACTCATTGACAGTATTCTAACGACAAGCCGGGTTGTGAAAACCTATCCCAGCTACTCCCGGGATATTGGGCAACTCGGAAGCATATTCCGGGCCAGAAGTCCGCTTCGAGGAAGCGTGGTTCCGCTGAATGCCGCTCGCGCTCCCGAAATCATCGGCGTGGTGGGGCACGTGGAGCAGTGGGGACTGGGGGCCTCGGGACAAGACGTGCAAGCGGAGATCTATTTGCCGCTCTGGCAAATTCCGGACCGGTTCTGGTCGCTGATTCGAAGTGGCAGCCCCTACGTAGCGCGCACGCAGGGCCCGCCGCTAAGCGTGGTCAATGCGCTACGCCACACGGCCACGCAGGTAGACCAGACTGCGGTCATTTATGAACCGCAACCCATGGACGATCTCGTCGCCGATTCGGTGGCGAACCGGCGATTTTCCATGCTGCTGCTCAGCGTTTTTGCCGGCCTGGCGCTGCTGCTTTCGGCCATTGGAATCTATGGCGTGGTTTCTTGCCTAGTCGGACAGCGCGCGCGCGAAATTGGAATTCGTATGGCACTCGGTGCGCAGCGTCGCGACGTGCTGTGGTTGGTGCTGGGCGAAGGTGCGGCAATGGCCGCCATCGGGGTCGTTGCAGGAGTCGCCGCGGCGCTGGCGGTCACCCGCCTCATGGCCAACATGATCTACGGAGTAAGCGCCCGCGATCCCCTCACATTCGCAGGGGTCGCCGCCGTGCTGCTCGCCGTGGCCCTCGCGGCGTGCTACGTGCCGGCGCGCCGCGCCATGCGCGTCGATCCCATGGTCGCGCTGAAATACGAATGGCCCTTCGCAGATCGCGCGCAACTCTTCCACGGAACAATCTTGCGCAAACATCTGGGGATTTGGTGACATTCCCGGCCGTTGCTCCCGAGTGACGGGCAACCCTTCCAATGTCTCGGTAAGGGAAGGTTTGCCTACGATCCCGGAGTCACGCCGTCAGATAGGACATCACCAAGTATCGCCGCCGGCCGGTGGTGGCCAGCATCCCGAGATTTGGCGGAGTTGAACCATTCGTCCAAGATGATAGGCGTTATGTACAGCCAAATTTACGATGAGTTCTAGTAGAGTCAGAGGGCCAGTGCCTGAGCCGGGTTCTTCCAAGGTTGAATAGCTTTCTGCCAGCCGCGTTTGTCCGGCGATGTCGGCAGCCTCAGTCAAGCCTGATTCAAACTGCGCAACGAGTTCCTGCCACTGCGAGTCGCTAAAGGAATCAAGCCGCCGCCATCCCAGTTTTGCATGTTGGGGGTAGGCCAAGTCTTCCCGTCGCGCGCATCGTAGGAAGTGATCCTGCCAAAACACGATATGCCAAGCTCCTCCGCAATTGAGTGAGGCACGTTTGGGATGCGCAGTGTGCGTGCATTCTCCGGAATGGCCGAGACGATTTGGCAGGGTGGCGTAAACGCAGCGTTTTGAAGCAATAGTCTCTGAAATTCATTGATCGCCATCAAGTTATGACTCCCGAGAAGTGACCACCCCCCCATTCAGTTCTGCCGATTCTAACGTATTGAGGGCGGATGACGAGCTAACCGGAAGTTATTCCGGGTGAGAAGTCCACTTCGAGGAAATGTGTTGCGGGGGAGTGTGGCTCGCGTTTCCAATCTCCTCGAAGCCCGTTTCTGACCAGTGGTTGTGACCGTGGCCCTCTTCACTACGGCTGACAAGAGCAGCCTATTGGACTCGAAGTGTATGCCACACTCAATTTTTCCGTGCGTGTTCAACACAACATTGGGTTTCTGGGAACCTTCAGCAATGCACCCGGAAGAAAGAATTGACCGCCCCGCGCTAAATTCTCACGCGTCCCGCAATATGTACCAGGAACTCAAGCCGATGCAGAAGATCGCGCCTGTAATCGCGAGTAACAACGCGAGTTCGTTCGAACCCGAAGGCCAGAGCCGACTTGTGGACGAAAGCTGCCCGAGCCACACGTCTGTCAGTCCGGGCCACAGCCGCTGCGACTGAAGGACCAACCAAGGAGCTGCAAGAACGCCGGCCGCACAAGCAACAATGCGGATCGCCCGAATCGGCAACGTGGCCCGGACGAGCGCCTTCTCTTGCGCTATCGCTTGCGCCTTCCGCCAGACAAGCGTCGCGTCCGGCAGGTTCTCGATCTCGTGCGGTGCAAGTTGCGCGCCTTCGCGCAGGAATTCCCTCACCAGCAAGACCTCCCAGCACACAGCACACTCGCGTGCGTGATTGAGAATCTCGGCATCGCGAGCGCCGCCGGCGAGTGCCGCAGCCACCTCTTGTTCCTTCTCGCAGTACTGTTCGTTCATACATCCACCTTGGGATCGAGGTCTCGCAGGTTCCTACCGATCAGGCCCGCCAGCTTGTGGCGGGCCCGGAAGAGCAGCGCCCGGATACTTGCCGCTTTCAGCCCCGTGGAATCTGCAATCTCTTTGTGGCTTGCTCCCTCCACATACGCCAGCCAGAGCAGCTGGCGTTCGCGGACTTTGAGCTGCTGAAGAGCCTCTTGTATCCCGATGTTCAGGTCCGGATCGTGAGCTGAGATTGCCATGTCGGGAAGAGATTCGGGCAGGGGACCTTCGCCTTTGCTCTTTTTGCTTCGCCACCGGTCGCGCATCAGATTGCTCGCGATCCGGAAGAGATAGTTCCGTCGGTGGCGCGCGTCTTCGGGGACCAGCTTGGCGCTGAGGAAGCGGCAATAGGATTCTTGCAACAAATCCTCGGCCAACGCGCGATTTCCGGAGAGGCGCAGAAGATAGGCGAGCAATGGACGGGACGTCAGCTCGTAAAACGCACGAAAAGCCGCTCCGTCCATGCTCAGCTTGTCCTTCGCCATGGGACGAGCACTCTCATCCGGCATAGGATGGGTGAGCTCCATGTCTAGTCCGGAAATGGCGAGTTTCCCTAACAGTGTCCTAGCCCGTACCGATCGCAATCTCGCAATCGACCTCCGGCGGCTTCGACACAGCGGATCAACGCTGGCTGGCCGCGCCATTGAGCAACCCGAATGACTTCGAGAGGTAATAGGATGCCGCGGCAGACAATGCAAAGCCCACTCCCAGGGCGCAACTCAGCATCCCGAGGACAGTGAAGCCGTCTTGGTTGTCGGCAACTGACACTTGATGGCGCAGCATCAGCAAGGCTCCGCCGAGCAGGAGAAGGATTATTCCCGCCTGCAGGGCGCCGATGATTCGCCCGTGAGGCGCAACGCGCTCCACCTTGAGCGATTCAAGCAATTGCTTTCCGGCGTCCGATTGGGCGTAGGCCAGAAGTTCCTGTCCGGAGCCGACCTTGTCCAATAGCTTGGCTTGCACTTCCGCCTGCACTTTCGCGATCTTGTACCGCCGGATCGTACTAAAGATAAGCCAGGCGAACCAACAGAACATGCCTGGAACCGTTATCAACGCAACGATATCTGAGGCCACTGATTTGTTCCCTCCGGGCGGGTCGAGCTACGAAGTATTCTGTCCGCCCACTCATTACAACGTGCGGCGGGGGTTTTGGTTAACAGCTCGGGATGAAGTGAGTGCGGAGAGTTCCTTACGCGTCTAGCACGCCTTTACCGGGGCCACGTCCGCGCGTACTCGGAGCGCGGCATGCTTGGTGGTGCGCCCAAGGAGCATGATGTCTTAGCGGAAAGCGAAATTTCGCTGGCCTCCCCAGAAGTCCTAGTTCTGTATCGGAAGCGCGAAGTGGCAAGAGGGATACACGAGCATCGCGTGATTGCGCGCTTTCGATAGAGCGACTTGAAGGGAGCCGCTTGTGTTTGCGGTGGTAATCTCCACGTGATACCACCAGGCGAAATATAAGACTCCATCCATAATACAGTCGACTGCACGCCGAGATCTGACAGATGGATGAAAAACTGCGTCTTCCTGAGGTCGCCTGGAAAGATTTTCCGTTCTTTGCATGGTCGCTATTCAGAAACCGTTACCCGAGTCTTTCCGTCAGATAAAAATAGCTGTCCATGACAGCTGACGCATCCAAAGAAAGATGAGAAAGCGCATCTCACAACCAAGTTTGCCGCCGTGCGTTGCACTCGGGCTGGCTTTTCTCATGTGCGCGGCCAATGCCGGCGCAACGCAGGCGCCGATTCCACACGGCACGATAGAGATTATCGCTCAGAATGAATCGATTGAGCCCGGGCATGGCTTTAACCTCGGGCTGCATTTCCAGCTGGAAAAAGGGTGGCATATTTACTGGGCCAATCCTGGTGATTCGGGCGAACCGCCGCGAGTGGAGTGGAACATGCCTAAGGACATTACAGCGGAGGAGATTGAGTGGCCCACGCCTCATCGCTTAGGAACGTCCACAATCGTAGATTATGGTTACGAGGACGCCGTGACCCTGATCGTGCCGGTGCGTACAGAGACAAATCTGGCGGCGCAGCAATCTGCGCGAATCGGTGCGCAAGTAAAGGTGCTGGTATGCCGCGAGATGTGCATCCCAGGCAAGGCGCAACTCTGGTTGACGCTTCCGATCAAATCGCAAACTGCTGCCCCGGATAGCAAGACTACCGGTTTATTTGCAGCGGCGCGCAAATCCCTGCCGCAACATGCGCCGCAGAGCTGGAAATTCAGCGTGGACGACGCAAAAAGCTCCTTCGTGCTTACGGGAAACCTTGGGTATCAAACTACGCGCGCGATCTTTTTCCCGTTGAACGAATCGCAGATTGATAATGCCGCGCCCCAAGATCTTGCACCCACGGCCACTGGCTTTCGACTGACGCTACGAAAGTCGGAACAGCTTTTGAAGCCCACTACACGGTGGAAGGGCGTGCTGGTGCTGTCCGATGATCGTGCCTATTGGATTGATGTACCAGTGAGCAAATCAAGCGCCGCGCAAGATAATTCTAGTATTGATGTTCAAATGCAACATTTCGTAGAGGAGGCACAGACGATATGAAGCGCTCAATTGTATATCCCGCGATGTTCGCCCTGATTCTTTGCATCGCTCCGCTGCTAATCGCGGCTGCAAAAGTTGGCGAGGCTGCGCCGGACTTCACCGCGACGGCCAGCAACGGCAAGACGGTTCGGCTTTCGGCCAACCTTGGAAAATATGTTGTGCTCGAATGGCACAACAACGGATGCCCCTACGTTGGGAAACAATATAACAGCGGCAACATGCAGCGTTTGCAAAAGCAGTGGACTGCGCGCGGAGTGGTATGGCTCACAATACTTTCTTCTGCACCGGGAAAACAGGGCTATGTGACCGCGAGCGAAGAAAACGACTACATGGCGAAGATGCACGCAACGCCGACCGCCGCTCTACTGGATCCAACCGGCGAGATAGGGCATCTATACGAGGCGAAGACCTCGCCGCAGATGGTAGTGATCAATCCGCAAGGCATTGTGATCTACGATGGCGCGATTGACGACAAACCCACCACGGACCTGAACGATGTTCCGGACGCGACCAATTATGTGAATCTCGCGCTCGAACAAGCTATGGCCGGTAAGAAAGTGGAGACGCCCGCTACGCGTCCTTATGGTTGCTCAGTGAAGTACGCGGACTAGCGAATGGAGGATGGTGCAGTCGTGAGCACTATTCGCCTGCTACCACTTAACAAACCTTTCGTTTGAAATATTTCGATCCGCTTTTCGGTCCGGGTTTATTCGTATTCGCCAAACGGCCTCGCGGGACGTTGGCCGTCGAAATTGTCTCCCGTAATTGCAATTCCCCGCGAGGGGTGGGACTATCGGACAACTGCTGGGATACGCTACGCGGCTTGGAACGTGGAATGCCTTACCACTTCGAGTTCGACTCGGCCAACCGGATTCTTCTAGCCCGGTTTGAAGGAAAAGTTATCGACGCAGAACTGAAGGAATACTATCGGACCGCTGAGAGATATGTGGCGGTGACAAATCCGAGCGCGGGCGTATTGGATATGTCAGCGGTAAGTTCTCTGGAAGTTTCCCCTCAGACGATTCGCGAGCTAGCTAATTTGCCGCCGGCATTTTCGGATCCACACCAAGCACGTTGCATTATTGCTCCTTCTTCGAAAATTTTTGGCATGGCGCGGATGTTTGAGTTGCAGGGACAGCATACGCGGCCGAACCTGCACGTCGTTCGTACGGCAAAGGAAGCTTGGGCGATACTGAGCGTCTTGAAGCCTAAATTCGAGCCGTTGGAAATAAAAGTCTAGCGTTGTCGATGAACCCTTGAATCGTTTTATGCTAACGCTGGATGGTTAATTTTGTCGGATCGAAATCGTAGCCTTCGTCCTGTACGGTTTTCTGCGCTGCGGCGCGCAGCGCCTGCTCGTCGGCATTCTTCGGCAAGTCGCAATGACGCCGAATAACTTCTTCGCCTTCCGTAATGCGAACGAACCACTTCGATTTCTCGTTATCCCAGGAAACTTGCACACGATCGGCGGCCATAGCCATGCGTCCTCCGCTAGATAATTTCAGCGACATTGTACGCCCGACAGCCGTAAGACGCATTATTTTGTATTTTGCGCCAGGGTAATTTGCCGCTGATCCTGGCGCTGGATTCGAAATGTATAGCATCCTGCGGTGGTGCTGCGTACATGGATGTATTCGACGTCGCGGCGCGCGAAAAGTTTGTCAACGGCCGAATCTACGCTGCCGTTTTCCACATATTCCTGGGCTATAAGCCGCCGGCCTGGAGCATACGCGTTGAGCGTGCGCAGGCTATTTTTTAGCTCAGCGGGAAAACCTGCGTCTTCGGGATAACGCTCGCAGGATTGCGCGTGGATATACACCGGACCCGGGAGTGGCAGCTTCTCCACGCCTTCGAACGCATCGTAAGTAAAGAGCAGGGCCTGCTCGCCGGCGGGAATTATTCTTAGACAATGGCGGCAGGGCGCGTCGCCCTTGGAAATGCCGGTGTAAGCGGGAAAATTGTAGCGTAGATCTTTTTGGGTGTGTCGAACCGCTTGGGCAACTTCAGTTGGAATGGCCATCACGCGGGTGGAAACCATTTTATTCTCCTCGACGCACGAAATATTCTTCCCGTGGCACTGTTAGTTTCCACGGTTCCGCAAAATGAAACTATCCGCTTCGGCCGGTCAAACTTTTTCGCTGGGAGGTGAACTTTTTTCAAACACTTGCAAGATCGGAGTACTGGCGACGTTAAACCAATTTGGTGTTAGAATCCGCCATCCATGGAACGCGCGGGGAAATTTCTAGGTCGTACATTGCGGCGGCTCGATCAACCCGAAGCCGCTTTAGCTTGGTTGGCCAGCGCATGGCCGCGTGTGGTGGGAAAAATTCTCGCGGCGCATACCAAGCCCGTTCGCTGCGAGGCGGGACGTCTGGAAATTGTGGCCGACGGGAAAGCCTGGCAGAAGCAGCTGGAATCGATGAAAAAAGAATTCTGCGAGCGTGTGAATCAAGCCTGGGGTGGGAATCTCGTGCGCGACGTGAAGTTTATTTCCAAGCCGGGTCCCAAACGCTCGCGCGAATTGGACAACGAGCACACTCCTTTTATTCGCAGCCGGAAAGGCAAGTAAGCTTCGCCTAGCGAGTTCGCCTTCCAATACCACCGCCGTGCATGCTTGCGTTTGTGCACTTCTCTCCCTAAGATTAGTTAATCGCCACGAGCTGGGAGTCTTAAAGACCGATGACGATAAGTCGCGAAGACGTTTTGCGTGTGGCCGAGCTTGCTCACCTGGAATTGACGCCCGAAGAGGCCGACCTTTACCGCGGGCAGTTGGACGAAATTCTGAACTATATCGGCAAACTCCAGCAACTGGATGTGACGAACGTCGAGCCCATGACTAAGATGGCGTTCGCGAACGTTGTTTCCAGTACTTCTGCACGAGCCGCACCGCACGAAAGTGATTTTGACCTGCGAGAGGACGTCCTAAAACCGTGCAATATCGCCGACGCGGTGCTGGACCAGGCGCCTGACGCCGCGAAGCCATTCTTCCGCGTTCCCCAAGTGATTGACCGATGAGCGCCGCAACGCCGTGGACGGTGGCCGGCATACAGGAGGCTCTGCGTGCAAGGAAGATCTCTGCGCGCGAGATTGCCACCGAGTTTTACGCGGACATCGACCGGCAAAATCCTACCCTGAACGCCTACCTGACCCTCTCCCGTGAGCGCGCCTTCGCGCAAGCAGATCGCGTGGACGTCGCCACGGCCTGCGGCGAGAAATTGGGCCCCCTGGCTGGCGTGCCTATTGCGGTGAAGGATGTAATTAGTACGACCGGCGTTCGAACCACCTGCGGCTCTAAGATTCTTGAGACTTACATACCACCCTATGACGCGACCGCAGTGTCGCGGCTGGAGAAGGCTGGGGCGGTAATCCTGGGCAAGACTAACTGCGACGAGTTTGCAATGGGAAGCTCGAACGAGAACTCAGCATATGGACCCGTACGCAACCCAGTGGCGTTGGACCGGGTGCCAGGGGGCTCCAGCGGAGGGTCGGCGGCCGCGGTCGCGGCCGGTTTGGCGGTTGCAGCCCTCGGTACCGACACGGGAGGCTCGATTCGGCAGCCAGGGGCCTGCTGTGGCGTTCCCGCACTCATGCCAACATACGGTCGCGTATCGCGTTATGGGTTGATCGCGTTTGCTTCCTCCCTAGACCGAATTGGGCCCTTCGCCACGAATATCGCTGATGCTGCCGCGATTATGTCGGTGATTGCCGGGCGTGACGAATATGATGCTACCTCAGCCCCTGTTCCCGCTCCGGATTACGCCTCGGGACTTGAGCAGCCGGTGCAGGGGATGCGAATTGGAGTTCCGGAGGAGTATTTTGCGGAGGGGATCGATAGCGAAGTAAAAGAAAAAGTGCTTGCTGGAATCGCGCTATTGGAGAGGCTCGGGTGCCGGCGGGTCTCGCTAAAGATGCCGCACACCGAGTATGCCATCGCGACCTACTACATTATCGCGACGGCCGAGGCCAGTTCGAACTTGGCTCGTTACGACGGGGTACGCTATGGATTGCGGGTTCCCGGCGCGACGCTGATCGAGATGTATCGCAAGACTCGCGAACGCGGGTTTGGAGCTGAAGTGAAGCGGAGGCTGATGCTAGGAACCTATGCGCTGTCGTCGGGTTACTACGACGCTTACTATCTGCGGGCGCAAAAGGTGCGGGCATTGATCGCGCGCGACTTTTCACAGGCCTTTGAAAAGGTTGATGCAATCGTCGCCCCCACGGCGCCGACGCCGGCGTTCAAGCTGGGGGAGAAGACATCCGATCCATTGCAGATGTATCTTGCTGATATATATACGGTTACAGGTTCGTTAGCGGGGATTCCGGGCATCTCAGTGCCGTGCGGAATGACCAAACAGAAGCTGCCCATTGGCATGCAGATCCTAGGCCCGCATTTCAGCGAAGCTGGCATACTCCAATTGGCTCGCGCATTTGAAAAGGCCGGCGGCTTCAAGATTTGATCGCAGAATTTCCGTGAAAAACCTGGAGCCGATTCTCGACCTGCTGCAAACCTCGCGCCACAAATTCGTCGCCAGCGCTAACGAACTTCGCGAGGAAGTCTGGCGCAAATCACCCGGTGCAGAACGCTGATCGGCCGCCGAGGTAGTTGGCGCATGTAGGCATGGTGGAACAAGCGATCATCAGTGGCGCGAAGAAAGTGCTGCAAGCTCCACCAAAGCCAGTGCCAGTTGTGAAGCGATTACATATGCCTTTAGCTCTGGCGGCTTGGCGAGGCGAGAAGAGAAAATCGCCAATTCCGTTGGACTGGTCGCTAGTGACAAACCGGGCGGAAGCGCTGAGCCAGCTCGACGCGGCGCGCGAAGGGACGCCGGGCTTCATGGAGGCCACGCGCGATCAGGATTTAGGACTTTACCGGTTTCCACATCCTTTTCTGGGCAGCTTGAATATCTACGATTGGTTCCGCATGATCGCTTACCACGATGTGCGCCACGCGCAACAAATCCGTGAAGTTGTAGAAACATTTCATCTTTAGAGTTTAATTTCCACTTTGGGGCAAGAAATTGCATTTTGCGGCTTCACCTGCATTTCGTGTGAATCCCGCAAATCACCAGTGTTTATAAGGGTTTCGCCGGTTTTCGCTGGCCGAAAGACTCAGCGGACTAGAACGGACGGACTATTGCAGGGGGATTTCGTTACATTTAACCTGAGTTCAGCATCAAAGATACGGAGGCCGAGAATGGTGCGCATCAAATCCAGCCAAAAGATCTTCACCGAAGACGAGGTGTCCACGCTGACCGGCATTTGTCTGGACCATCTCCGCGGCCTCGCGCGAAATAAGCACTTGGGTACGGTGGCTCGCGCCGCTGAAGCGGCTGGCGCTGAAGCCGAGAAATGGCTGTTTACGAACACGGAGCTGATGATCGTGACGGTTCTGCAGCCGCGCTGCGACCACTAATTTCTGTCCCTGCTTTTTGTAACCTCTTTCTGCCCCACGACCAATCGCGTTGAAATACATTCGTTTTGAAACCTCCCAAGAGTGCTTAATTTCTGACCGTTAGCTACGGGCTACCTGGTTATTCGCTTCCTTTCGCTTCTCCCCAGCCCCTAGTTGCAGACC
The DNA here is from genome assembly GCA_963714785.1 of uncultured Acidobacteriota bacterium. Taxonomy (GTDB): domain Bacteria; phylum Acidobacteriota; class Terriglobia; order Acidiferrales; family UBA7541; genus Palsa-295. Next base: position 513,581 of record CAVQQE010000003.1, on the reverse strand, counting down.
CTGGCAGGCCGGATTATTCTAAGGTGCACTCAACTCCGTGGAAGCCGAGCGCATCGTAATAAGAAGTGAAAGACTACAAGCGGGTTTGCAACAGCCATGTGGAACCAACTCAATAAGAAGAAGGCGGTATCCCAGCGGAGATTCTTTGCGACCCGCTACGGCACGCGATTGCTGCTGGCTACGGTGAGCCTGGGGTTAGGTGTGGCTACGATTCCTCTCACTGCGACCGCGGCACAATCTTCTTCCCCCGCGCAATCGTCTTCTTCGCAGGAAACCCAAGCTCCGCAAGCCGCCGGTTCATCGTCCACCGCCCCGCTGCCGCGAGGAAAGAAGTTGATGTTGAAAGACGGCACCTTTCAACTAGTGCGCGAATATCACGTGGAAGGCGACCGGGTGCGTTACTACAGCATTGAGCAATCGCAATGGGACGAGATGCCGGAGTCTTTAGTGGACTGGGACGCGACGAAGAAAGTGGAGGCCGAAGAATCGAAACACAATGCCGAGCTAGTGGCCAAGGTACGCGCGCGCCAAGCGGGGCGGACAGCACAAGCGCTGGACATCGACGCCAGCCTGGAAGTCGCGCCCGGAGTTTTTCTGCCACCCGGCGAGGGGATTTTTGCGTTCGATGGAAAAAGCGTCGCCAAGATTCCGCAAGCGCTCGCGGATATCAAGTTCAGCAAAAAGCAAATGCTGAAGCAGGTGCTGGTGCCGATTCCAATCGTTCCATCGCGGCATACCGTTTCGCTGATCGGCGCGCACGCCAAGCTTCGCATCGTGTCCGCGCAGACAGAATTTTATATGCGCACTGCGGATGGCCGGGAACCGGAGCTGGAACTGTTAAAAGCGAAGATTAAAGACGACGAAAGGTACCTGGAGAATCTCGATGAACTTTTCAAAGAACAGGGTACTTCGGGACAAACAACTGTGCTGATGCAGCGCTGGCTGATCGCTCCAGGAGTTTATAGATTTACTTTAGAACAGCACATGGACCCGGGAGAATACGCTCTGGCGGAAATCGTTCAAGGTGGCGGAACAAATCTTTACTTTTGGGATTTCGGGCTGGATGCCGAGCCGGCACCAGCGCCGGCCAAGGCCAGCAAATAGCTCGCCCTCTTTATTTCTTGCCGACCGGTTGTCCTTGCAATAGCTGAGTCAGCAACGTCGCCAGCGCGGCGACGTGGAATGGTTTCTGGAGCACCGAAGCGCCTTTCTTTTCGAATTTTGCCACCTGTTGGGGATCGAGCAAGGCTCCGGTCATGAAAACGAATCGCGGGTTTAGTCCTTGCGCCTGCGAGCGCACACGATCGAAAAGTTGTTCGCCGTTCAATCCCGGCAAATTAAAATCGCAAAGAACGAATTCGTAATCCTGCGCGGTCAAATGCGTGAGAGCTTCTTCAGAGCTCGGGGCTCCTTCCACGATCATTCCGCGCGCCGCCAGACCTTCTTGCACGATCTCGCGAATGCTTTCTTCGTCGTCCACAATAAAAACAGAGTGGCCGCGCAGTTCTGCCGCACCCGCAAGCGGCGGCGCAGCGGCTCGAGGAGCAAGCGCGTCAGCCGGGACTTCTTCAATTGCAGCGGGAAGCAGAACGCGAAAAGTGGCGCCCGCCCCGGGCGTCGATTCCACTTCAATTTTCCCGCCGTGCTCCTTGACGATGGCCTGCGAAATAGTGAGTCCCAGCCCCGTTCCGCCAGTCGGACGGCGGGTGGTAAAGAACGGGTCGAACACCTTGCCGATATTTTCCGGCGCGATGCCCGGACCGTCGTCGGAAAAATCGAGAGCGATTTTGCCTTCTTTCAGCGCTGCTGAAATCCGGATGGAGCCAGTTTCGCGCACGGCGCCAATGGCCTGTTCCGCGTTTGCGATCAAGTTTGAAAATCCCTGCACCAACAGTTTTGGATCGCCTTCGATGAGCGGCAGGCCGGGCGCAGGCTTGAATTCCACGGTGATTTTCTTCTGTTGCAGTGAGGCCCGCTGAGCATCGAGAGCCTGTTTGACGATCTGATCGATCTGAACTCTTGTTTGCCGAAGAATAGAGGGTCGCGAGAAGACCAGAAGATTTTGCACGATGGTTGCAGCGCGGCGAGCCTGCTTCAAAACGGTATCGATCTGGTGGCGCATGGAATCGTCCACGGCGCGTTCGCGAATCAGATCGCTGATACCCAAGATAGCGGTAAGCGGATTATTCAACTCATGCGCCACGCCGGCCATCATCTCGCCCATGGCCGCAAGTTTTTCCTTTTGCACAGCCTGCTGTTCGGTGCGCTTGGATTCGGTCACATCGCGCGCGGACGCTACTACACCGCTGATTTTCCCCGCGGAATCGTACAGCGGGCTTGCGCTGGCGCGCAGCACGCGCCAGTTTCCATCTGCGTGCTTGGTACGGTATTCGAATTGGCCTTGCGAGCCTTCCCCGAAGGCCACTTTCTGAAATGTGGACCGAAGTTTCGCTACATCATCCTGATGCACGTTATCGCCAAGCGTTTTTCCGATGAATTCACTGGCCGGGCACCCGAGTACTTCCTGCACCAGCGGGCTGATAAATGTGTAAACACCTTGAAGGTCGAGCACCGCAATCACATCGGGAAAACTGGCTACCAGGCTGCGGACGAATTCCTGCTCCTTATGCAGGTGCTTTTCCATCTGCCGGCGCTCGCTGACATCTACAATGGTTCCCTGGATGCGCAGGACCTGGCCGCCGGCGTCGCGCGTGCCTGCGGAAGAAATCAGGCAGTGTATGGCCTTTCCATCTTTGCGTCGAAGTATGATTGCGCGGTCTTCCATCGCGCCCTTTTTCAGGACTTCCTCGACGAGCGAGTCACGTTGAGCAGGGTCCAGGTAAATATCTCGAAGGTTCACCGATTGCAAATCCTGTTTCGTTTCGTAGCCCAGCATGCGAACCAGTGCGGGATTCACGTCGAGAAGTTTTCCATCCGGACTGCTGAGAAAAATTCCCTCGCGGAGAGCGGCGAAAAGTTCCGTGAAGCGAATCTCCGATTGACGCTCGGACGTAATATCGCGCGCCCACCCGATGATCGAACTGTAGCCGCCAGCATCCTCACTGACCGCTTGCACCCAGCATTGGAAGTGCCGGGATTCTCGCTCCTTTTTTAGTTTGACGGTAGTGATTCCAGTCCAAGAGCCGCTGTTCAGAAGAACAGGAAGCCATTGCTGGAATTGGAGGCTTGTGGGCCTCTCGATAAAATCCGTCAAGTGGCAGCCGATCAAATGCTGGAATGAAACTCCCAGCAGCTCGGAGAGACGGCGGTTAGCAACCCGGATTTCTCCGTCGAGAGTCAGGGTGAAAACGGCGTGGTCGAGGTTATCGATCAGATCGCGATAATTGTGCTGCGAACGCGAAATCACTTCGACGAGCTTGTTGTGTTGAGCCTCTCCAGCAGACTCAAAGGCCAATTGCTCGGATCGATTGTCGGCCGAATGTGAAGACATAAACATATTCTGCCACATTAACCGGCGGCTTCGGGAGACGAATGGCGTCTCTTAAGTTTAACGGTGGGATAGGTTGCGCAGGTGAAAGAAAACTGGCGCTTATGCCAAGTGCTCAACAGACTGAAGGACAGGTTCGGCCTCAATCTGGAGCCACTGCACAGGCCATTTTGATAACCGATCAATCCAACTTTCGTCTAAACGCACAAATTTGCCAATTCCACGGAGAGCCGTGACCAAAGTTCGATTTTCGCTTCTGCTGTTCTGCGTATTACCATTTTTCGGAGCGCTCCGATTCGGCATAAGGGCCTCAGCGCAAACAATGGCGGATCCGATTCTCGGCGCCTGGACGGGACAGCTCCGCCATGGCGGCGAAACGCAACGAATGGCCTTGCGGTTTGAGCTAGATGACAAGAAAGCACTGGTGGTGACTTTCGATCAGCCCGACATGAAATTTTACAATCTCGGACCCGGGCCGGTGGAGAAACACGGCGATGAGTATGACGCTCAGCCGATGACTTTCCGGCTGACGCCGGATGGAAAAAAGATCGTGGGGACCATGTCGTTCGACGGCAACGATGTTTCCTTTGAACTCACTCCGGGAAGGGCGCCGGTACCTGAAGCGCCGAAACCGTTTGAAGGGCGCATCTCACAACCCGTGTGGACATTTAGAACAGGCGGGGCGATTTGGTCTTCACCGGCCGTGGATGGAAGTTCGCTCTACTTCGGCAGCAACGATGGCAACATTTACGCGCTGAAATCCGATAACGGGAAGCCTCTATGGGAAAAGAAGACCGGCGGATGGGTGATGGGGCGTCCGACGATCGATGGCGAATACCTCTACGCACTTTCCGACGACGGTTTTTTATACAAGCTTGAGAAGAAAACGGGGAAGCCGGTCTGGCAATTCGACACTCACGGCGGTGGCGTAAAACGTGACATGCCTCCGAACGCTTCCGCGCTCGACTGCCTGGGCGCTTCCGCCTCCGTCGCCGGCGATACGGTTTACATTGGCAGCGGAGACAAGAATTTCTACGCCGTGGACACGAAGACGGGCCGGCAGAAGTGGCGCTTCGAAACCAAAGACATCATACGTTCGACTCCGGCGGTAGTGGAGGGCACGGTGTTCTTCGGCAGCGGAGACCATAATGTGTACGCCCTCGATGCGAAGACTGGGACGTTGAAATGGAAAGTCGATACATTTCGAGAAGTGGTGTCTTCGCCGTTGGTGGTTGATGGAACTGTTTACATCGGGAGCCGTTCGTCAAATCTGTACGCGCTGAATGCGGCTACTGGCCAGAGCAAATGGACGTTCTTCTATTGGACTTCGTTTGTGGATTCGTCCACGACTCTCCGCGACGGGATTTTGTACGTGGGCTCTTCAGACTATCAAAAACTATTTGCGATTAAGGCCGCGGATGGCAAGAAAGTTTGGGATTTTGATACCGAGGGATCATCCTGGTCCACCCCGGCGGTGAGCGATAAGCTGGTGTACGTGGGCGCAGTCGGTTCCAAACCTGACTACATGACTCATTACGGCGCGTTCTTTGCTGTTGATCGCGCGACGGGAAAACTGGTTTGGCGTTATCCCATGAGCGAACTTTCCAATTATCCTACCTACGGAGTTGCGTCTTCACCCGCGGTGGATCATGGTTTCGTTTATTTCGGTGGGCTGGATGGGACGTTCTACGCGTTTCGACAAGGCGGTTAAATTATCAGGCCGCTTCGCTTTTGGACCAAGTTGCAGCAAGTAGGCAAAAAAAAAGGCGCCGCGACCTTGAGTCGCGGCGCTCTGATTGAAACAGAAGTGGACTAGCTTTCGGCGACAGCGTCGGTATCCTTGCGCAGGAAATCGAGTGCGGCGGCTTCTTCCGGCGTAAGTTCCGGCTCCATCTGTTGAATCTCTTCCTTCGGAATTTCCGTGAGCAGCTGGATGTTCCGATAGCGGTCGAGACCGGTGCCGGCGGGAATCAACCGGCCCATGATTACGTTTTCCTTCAGGCCGCGCAGATAATCGACCTTTCCGGAGATGGCCGCTTCGGTGAGGACGCGGGTGGTCTCCTGGAAGCTCGCCGCGGAAATAAAGGAATCGGTGGAGAGCGACGCCTTGGTGATTCCGAGCAGCAACGGACGGCCTGTTGCCGGACGCCCGCCATCGTGAATGATGCGATCGTTTTCCTCGCGGAAGCGGAACTTATCCACCTGCTCTTCCAAAAGGAAGCTGGTGTCGCCCACATCCTCGACTTTCACCCAGCGCATCATTTGACGAACGATGGTCTCGATGTGCTTGTCGTTAATGTTGACGCCCTGCAGACGGTACACTTCCTGGATCGAGTTCACCAGGTAAGCCTGCGTGTACTTTTCTCCGAGGACGGCGAGAATATCGTGCGGGTTGAGCGGCCCGTCAATCAAAGGCTCGCCAGCCCGAACGTGTTCGCCTTCCTGCACGTTGATGTGCACGCCGCGCGAGACGGAATATTCCTTCACCGTTCGTCCGTCTTCGCTTTCGACGAAGATCTTGCGCTGGCCTTTGACGATGTCGCCGTACTTCACGATGCCATCGATTTCGCTAATGACCGCGGGATCCTTCGGCTTGCGCGTTTCGAAAAGTTCGACAACGCGCGGGAGACCGCCGGTGATGTCTTTGGTCTTGGTGGTTTCGCGCGGGATCTTCGCGAGCACGTCGCCCGGTTGCACCTCGTCTCCATCGGCCACCATCAAGTGAGCGCGTGAAGGCATGAGGTACTTTTTGCGGACGCGTCCCTGCGGATCGCGAACGAGAATCGTTGGCTGATGCTTTTCGTCACCTGGAGGAAGCGTGACGACAAGCTGCGACAACCCGGTAACTTCGTCCACCTGCTCTTCGATCGTGATACCAGGCTGCAAATCCTTGAACTGAATCGTGCCGCCGGTTTCCGTAAGGATCGAGAAAGTGTACGGATCCCACTCAACCATGGTTTGGCCGAGCGTGACCGGCTGACCGTCTTCGACCTTGAAGCGCGCGCCATACACAACATGGTGGCGTTCTTTTTCGCGGCCCTTTTCATCCACCACGGCGATTAAGCCGGAGCGATTCATGGCCACGATGGTTTTGTTGCGGCCTTCGACCACGTTCAAGTCGATGAATTTCACGAAGCCGTTATTGCGCGCTTCCACTTTGGACTGCTCGGTGACGCGAGTCGCCGTGCCGCCGATGTGGAACGTGCGCATGGTCAACTGTGTGCCAGGCTCGCCGATGGACTGCGCGGCGATCACGCCGACCGCTTCGCCCATCTCGACGAAACGTCCAGTCGCCAGGTTCCTACCGTAGCAACGGCCGCAAACACCGCGCCGGGACTCGCACGTGAGCACGGAGCGAATGTTGACCCGCTCGATGCCGGCGGCCTGGATCGCGTTGGCCAGCTCTTCGGTAATTTCCTGGTTGATCTCGACGATGACGTTCCCTTCGTAATCCTTAATTTTCTCGAGCGAAACGCGGCCCACAACGCGGTCGCGCAACGGCTCGACTTCGACTCCGGCTTCCAAAATCGGCTCGACGTAAATTCCGTCGGCCGTGCCGCAATCGAATTCGTTAATGATTACGTCCTGGGCTACGTCAACGAGACGCCGCGTGAGGTAACCGGAATCGGCGGTCTTGAGCGCCGTATCGGCCAAACCTTTACGAGCGCCGTGCGTGGAAATAAAGTACTGCAGCACAGTGAGGCCTTCGCGGAAGTTCGAAGTAATCGGAGTCTCGATGACTTCGCCCGAGGGCTTAGCCATCAAGCCGCGCATTCCGGAAAGCTGGCGGATCTGCTGTTTCGAACCGCGCGCTCCGGAATCGGCCATGACGTAAACCGGATTGATCACGCCTTGTTTGTCCTGCTCTTCGAGCGCTTTGAACATTTCGTCCGCTACTTTTTCGGTGACGTCCGACCAGATCGCGATCACCTTGTTGTAGCGTTCTCCGTTGGTGATTGCGCCATCCAGATATTGCTGCTGCACCTTGACCACTTCGTGCTCGGCAGTGTCCACCAGCTTGAATTTCACGCTGGGGATAACCATGTCGCTGATGCCGATGGAGACGCCGGACTTCGTTGCGTACAGGAAGCCGAGCTCCTTCAGCTTATCGAGCGCGATTACCGTCTTTTCCAGGCCGAAGCGCAGGTAGCAATATTGCACCAGCGCTTGCACGCCCTTCTTCTTCAGCAAACCATTGATGAAAGGCATGTCGTGCGGCAGGTGATCGTTGAAAATCACGCGGCCCACGGTGGTGTGCAAGAATTGGCGATTTAGATTTACGGGTTCGGTGTGCGACACGTCCTGATCGTCGTAAGCATTGGTCAAGTCGATCACTTCACCGCTGTAGCGCAGGCGAATCGGAGTGAGCAATTCCACTTCCTCCGCTTCGAGCGCCATAACCACTTCTTCCGGTGAGCCGAACGCGCGGCCCTCGCCCTTAGCCTTGGGCTTATGCTTGGTCATGTAATAAATGCCCAGCACCATGTCCTGCGTCGGGACGGCGAGAGGATAGCCGTTCGCCGGCGAAAGAATGTTGTGCGAGCTCAGCATCAAAACAGACGCTTCTACTTGCGCTTCCGGTGACAGCGGAATGTGAACTGCCATCTGGTCGCCGTCGAAGTCCGCATTGAAGGCGGTGCAAACCAGCGGATGGATGCGGATAGCTTTTCCTTCCACCAATACGGGTTCGAACGCCTGAATTCCGAGACGGTGAAGCGTGGGAGCGCGGTTCAGCATGACGGGATGTTCGCGAATGACGTCTTCGAGAATGTCCCAGACGATCGCTTCCTGCGCCTCCACCAATTCTTTCGCTTGCTTGATAGTGGTACAGTGTCCCGCAGCTTCCAGCTTGTGATAGATGAACGGCTTGAAAAGTTCGAGCGCCATCTTCTTCGGCAAACCGCACTGATGCAGCTTTAGCTCGGGACCCACGACGATAACGGAACGGCCGGAATAGTCCACGCGCTTACCCAGCAAGTTCTGGCGGAAGCGGCCTTGCTTGCCTTTGAGCGTGTCGGACAGCGACTTGAGTGGGCGATTATTCGTGCCACGCAAGACGCGGCCGCGGCGTCCGTTGTCGAACAGCGCGTCCACCGCTTCCTGCAACATGCGCTTTTCGTTGCGAACGATCACGTCCGGCGCGTGCAATTCCATCAGCTTTTTCAACCGGTTGTTGCGGTTGATTACGCGGCGGTACAAATCGTTTAAATCGGATGTAGCGAAACGTCCGCCGTCGAGAGGCACCAGCGGGCGCAACTCGGGCGGAAGAACCGGGATCACATCCAGAATCATCCACTCCGGCTTGTTGCCGCTCTTGCGGAAAGCTTCCAGGACCTTGAGTCGCTTGGCGAATTTGATTCGCTTCTGCAAGCTTGGATCCGTCTTCATCTTTTCGCGGAGCTCTTCGGATAGCTTGTCCACTTCCACCGCGCGCAGAAGCTCTTTGATGGCTTCGGCGCCCATGCCTGCGCGGAATTTTCCGGGATTTTCCTTCTGAAGCTCACGGAGTTTTTCCTCCGGCAAAATATCTTTCTGCTTCAGCGAAGGCACCTCGCCCGGATCGATGCAGACAAAGGTTTCGAAGTAGAGAATGTGCTCGAGGTCGCGCATGGTGATGTCGAGCAAATATCCGATGCGGCTCGGCAACCCCTTAAAGAACCACACGTGCGAGCAGGGTGAAGCCAGCTCGATGTGGCCCAAGCGCTCGCGGCGAACTTTGCTGAGCGTGACTTCCACTCCGCACTTGTCGCAGATCACACCGCGATGCTTCATGCGCTTGTACTTACCGCAGAGACACTCCCAGTCGGTGACGGGGCCGAAAATCTTGGCGCAAAACAGGCCGTCGCGCTCCGGCTTGAAGGTGCGGTAGTTGATGGTTTCCGGCTTGGTTACTTCGCCGTGAGACCAGGAACGTATTTTTTCCGGACTCGCCAGGCTGATGCGAATGGAATCAAAATCCGCAATCTGGCTGGCACGGTCGTACGGGCTTGAACGATACAAGGGCAGATCCTCCTCTCCGGAACTCCGGAGCAAAAAACAATTAGGAATCTGTGAAGCGCCGCCCCGATGTTCTGAGGCGGCGCGCTAATTAATCGGCCGCTTCGGCTTTTTCCAACTGCGGCTTCTGGCGCTTCATCAATTCAACGTCCAGGCAGAGCGACTGCAATTCGCGCACCAGTACGTTGAACGATTCGGGCACGCCCGGCTCGATCCCGGGTTCGCCCTTCACGATCGCCTCGTAAATCTTGGCGCGACCATAGACGTCGTCAGATTTCGCGGTGAGCAGCTCCTGGAGAATGTGCGCCGCGCCGTAAGCTTCCAACGCCCACACTTCCATTTCTCCAAATCGCTGTCCGCCGAACTGCGCCTTACCACCGAGCGGCTGTTGCGTGATCAGTGAGTACGGTCCAATGGAGCGAGCGTGAATCTTGTCGTCCACCAAGTGGGAGAGCTTGAGCATGTATATGTAACCAACGGTAACTTCCTGCGCGAAAATGTCGCCGGTCATTCCGTCGTACAGAGTAATTTTTCCGGTCTGGGGCAACGCGGTGAATTCCAGCAAATGGCGTATGTCGTTTTCGCGCGCGCCGTCAAACACCGGTGTTGCGAAGGGTACGCCTTCGCGGAAGCTATAGGCCAAGTCCAGAATCGCATCGTCATCCAATTCGGCGATTGTCTTCCAAACCGAAGTGGGGCCGAATGCATCCTTGAACCATTTGCGCACGCCTTCCGCGCGGGTTTCTTTGTCGAGCAATTTAGCCACTTGCGCGCCAAGCTCTTTCGAAGCCCAGCCGAGGTGCGTTTCCAGAATTTGTCCCACGTTCATACGCGAAGGAACGCCCAGCGGATTCAGAACAATTTCCACCGGCGTGCCATCCGGCATGTAGGGCATGTCTTCTTTCGGAACGATGCGCGCGATGACGCCCTTATTTCCGTGGCGGCCGGCCATCTTGTCGCCCACGGAAAGCTTGCGCTTCATGGCAATGTAGGTTTTCACCAGCTTGATCACGCCTGGCGGCAATTCGTCGCCCTTCTTGAGTTTGCCGATACGCTCGTCGGTAATTTTCCGCAGCACATCGATCTGACGAGAAGTCATTTCCTCGATCTCGTCGATCTTCTCGATTAGCAGTGGGTCCTTATCGTTCAAGCGCAAGCGCTTCAAGTTGCGCGTGGTGATTTTTTCCAGAATGTCGCGGGTCAACTCGGTGCCCTTGGTCAGCAAACGCTTGTTGGTGCGCTCGTCGTGCAAATCGGCAGTCAACTTCTGTCCGCCGATCAAGTCGTTCAAGCGCTTCAAACGCTCGTCGGTGAGAATGCGAATCTCATCGGCGAGGTTCTTTTCCAGTTTTGCGATCTGCGTGCCTTCGATGGCCTTGTGGCGTTCGTCCTTCTCCGCACCTTTGCGGCAGAAGATCTTCACATCCACAATCGTGCCTTCGATTCCCGGCGGACAGTAGAGCGAAGCGTCACGAACATCTCCAGCCTTCTCGCCGAAAATCGCGCGCAGAAGTTTTTCTTCCGGAGTCAGCGTGGTCTCGCCCTTCGGCGTGACCTTGCCGACGAGAATGTCGCCCGGCTTTACCGTTGCGCCGATTCGAATCACGCCGCTTTCATCAAGATTGCGCAGGAAGCTCTCGTTGATGTTGGGAATATCGCGCGTGATTTCTTCGGGACCCAGTTTCGTGTCTCGCGCTTCGATTTCGTACTCTTCGATGTGAATGGAGGTGTAGTAGTCCTCTTCCACCAGCTTTTCGCTGACCAGGATGGCGTCTTCAAAGTTGTATCCGCGCCACGGAAGGAAGGCTACCAGCACGTTGCGTCCGAGCGCGAGTTCACCACGGTCGGTGCAGGGACCGTCGGCTAGCACTTGACCCTGTTTCACGCGGTCGCCCGCCCGAACCATCGGCTTTTGGCTGATGCAAGTGTTCTGGTTCGAGCGCTTGAACTTCGTGAGCAAGTAGATATCGGAACCAACTTCGCGGCTTAGCACGCCGGACTGGTCTGACTCCACGCGCACGATCACGCGCTCGGAGTCCACCTGGTCCACGATGCCGTCACGACGGCAAACGATCACGGCGCCGGAATCGCGTGCCGTTACTCGCTCCATACCGGTGCCAACCAGCGGCGCATCGCCGCGAATCAGCGGTACGGCCTGGCGTTGCATGTTCGAACCCATCAAAGCGCGGTTCGCGTCGTCATTTTCCAGGAACGGGATCAAGCTTGCAGCCACCGATACAAGCTGCTTCGGCGAGACGTCGATGTAATCCACTTCATCGCGACTCTTCAAAACGAAGTTGCCGGCTTGACGGCAGTTGACCAGCTCGGTTGTGATTTTTCCCTTGTCGTCGAGCGAAGCGTTGGCCTGGGCGACCACGTAGCGGTCTTCTTCCCAAGCCGAGAGGTAGAAGCAGTGCGGCTCGACAACTACGCGCCGCCTCTTCAACTCTTCGTTGGTGTCTTCCACTTTTTCGCGTTCCACCACTTCGCCGGCTTTGAAATCGCTGTCGCCCGAATTAATGATTTGGACGAAGTCGATTACGCGTCCACCGCGAACCTTGCGGTAGGGCGATTCGATGAAGCCGAACTCGTTGATCCGCGCGTAGCAGGAAAGCGAGCTGATCAAACCGATGTTCGGACCTTCCGGCGTTTCAATCGGGCAAATACGTCCGTAGTGCGTGGGGTGCACGTCGCGCACTTCGAAACCTGCGCGTTCACGAGATAGACCACCCGGCCCAAGAGCCGATAGACGGCGCTTGTGCGTAATTTCGCTGAGTGGGTTGGTCTGATCCATGAACTGCGAAAGTTGCGAACTGCCGAAGAACTCGCGAATCGCGGCCATAACCGGCTTGGCGTTTACCAGGTCGTGCGGCATGGCTGTGGACATTTCCTGATACACGGACATCTTTTCCTTGATCGCGCGCTCCATGCGGACCAAGCCGATGCGGAACTGGTTTTCGAGCAACTCGCCAACCGCGCGAACGCGACGATTGCCGAGATGGTCGATATCGTCCACTGCGCCGATGTTCTTGCGCAGCTTCAGCAGGTACTTGATCGCGGCCACGAAGTCCGACGGATCGAGCGTGCGCTTGTCGAGCGGAGTCTCTAGGCCCAGCTTGATGTTGAACTTCAGGCGTCCCACTTTGCTGAAATCGTACTTGCGGGCGTCGAAGAACATTCCGTTGAACAGCGCGGTTGCCGTTTCCAGCGTCGGAGGATCGCCGGGACGCAGCTTGCGATAAATCTCAATCAGCGCTTCCTTCGAAGTGCGGATGGTGTCCTTCTCAAGCGTGCGGCTCACCACGATGCCTACGTCGTCACGATCAGGGAAGGCAATGTCCACTTCCGTAATTCCAGCTTCCGCAATCGCAGTGAACATCTCGGGCGTGAGCGGCTTGTTGGCTTCGAGTAGAACTTCGCCCGTTTGCCGGTTCACCAACTCGCCGACGGTGATAGCGCCTTCCAAATCGGCTGGAGTAATTTCCACCTGCGTGACACGCGCCTTGCCCAACTCCTTGAAAAGAGGCTCGGTAATGCGCTTGTGCGCGCCAACCAGCGTCTCGCCGGACTTGGGATGCCTGATTTCTTTGGTCAGCTTGCGGTCGATCAAGCCTTCTGAAAGATTCCAGAAAAGCTCGTTGTCGCGCAGTGAAATACGTTCCACTTGATAGAACGTGCGCAAAATGTCTTCATTCGACTTCATTCCCAACGCGCGAAGGAAAATCGAGCCCAGGAATTTGCGCTTGCGATCGATGCGCACGTACAGAATGTTTTTCGTGTCGTATTCGAACTCAACCCACGATCCGCGGTAAGGAATAATCTTTCCCAGGAAGTAGCTGCGGTTGTTGGCGGTTTCGAAAAAGACTCCGGGCGAACGGTGCAACTGGCTGACGATGACACGCTCGGTTCCATTGATGATGAAGGTCCCGTTCTCGGTCATCAGCGGAATGTCGCCGAAGAAAACTTCTTGTTCCTTAATATCGCGAATGGACTTCGCGCCGGTGTCGGGATCTTTGTCGTATATGGTCAAACGAATAGTGACTTTCAGCGGCGCGGAGTAGGTCATGCCGCGCTCCTGGCATTCGTTCACGTCATACTTCAGTTGCAGCGTGACCGGATCTCCGCACTTGTTGCAGAAAGTTGGCGTGTTCTTGTTAAAGGTGCCGCACTTGGCGCAAAGCACGTCGCCTGTCTTATACGGATTGGTGACTACGGACGCGCCGCAATTCCGGCAAGTGGCGCGCAGGTGATGGAGGCCGCGCAGGTGTCCGCACTTGCACTCCCAGTTACCGATCGCGTAGTCCACGAAATCCAACTGCGACAGCCCGCGAAAATCCTGAATCGGAAACACGGAGGTAAACACCGACTGCAAGCCGGTGTCTTCGCGTTCGCTGGGCAGCAAATCCATTTGCAGGAAGCGCTGATACGACTTCTTTTGAACGTCAATCAGGTTGGGAATCTGGACTGTAGTCTTGATCTTGGCGAAGTCCAGGCGTTCCCGTTCCCGAGTGGCGCGATTGCCGTTACGATTGCTCATGGGTGAGTATCCTCTTCAAACTAAGCCGGATACGACGACGCGGATAGACACCCGCCCCGTCGGTCCGGGAAGGACGATTTTTGAAGTTCCAGTTCCAAAGGAGCGCGCGTGTAAGCGGATTCCTTCGCAGCCCAGGCTGCGGGCCGCAGCGGGGCGGCACTACTTAACGTCGACTTTTGCCCCGGCGTCTTCGAACTTTTTCTTGATAGTGGCGGCTTCTTCTTTGTTGACGCCCTCTTTCACCGTCTTGGGAGCGCCATCAACCAGGTCCTTGGCTTCTTTCAAGCCCAGGCTGGTGACTTCACGAACCGCCTTAATCACGTTGATCTTGTTGGCGCCCACTTCCGTGAGAACGACGGTAAATTCCGTCTTCTCCTCAGGTGCGCCCGCCGCTCCCGCGCCCGCTCCGCCACCCGCTGCCATCATGGGCGCCGCCGCTGCCGCTGAGACGCCGAAAGCTTCTTCCATCTTCTTGACTAGATCGGAAGCTTCGAGCAGCGTCAAACCCTTGATTTCTTCTAGAATCGACTCCACTTTGCTGGCCATTCTGTTCCATCCTCCCCTGCGAGATGAAAACTCTATTTTTGTTTGTACTAAGTTAGATGCTGGTTAAGCCGTTTCCGCTGCTGGAGCTGTGCCGCCCGCTCCCCCGAATTTGTTTGCCTTTGCTGCTTCGCTGGTGACCACCGCCAGACCGCGCGGAACAGCGGCCATCGCGGTCGCGATGCGTTGCGCCGGAGCGTTCAGCAGGAACATGAGCTTGCTGATCAGCTCTTCCTTGCTCGGAAGCAAGGCAAGCTGGTTGATCTCTTGAATCGAAATTACGCGGCCCTCTACCCATCCGGCACGGAACTGAAACGCCGGCACATCTTTTGCTACCTTGGTTAGAATCTTTGCCAAAGCCACCGGGTCGGTCTTGGTATAGGCGATCGAATTGGTGCCCTTCAGGTTCTTCAGCAAGCCTTCCGCGGGAGTTCCCGCAGCGGCGCGCTCGGCAACCGTGTTCTTCACCACTTCGTAGTGCCCGCCCGCTGCTTGCACCGAGCGGCGAAGCTTGGTGTCCTGTTCGACGGTAATGCCTTGGAACGTCGAGAGAATAACCGTAGATACGGTTGTGAGCTGGGTCTTCAGCTCTTCTGCTTGCTTTACTTTTTCGGCCTTCTTCTTCATGCCGAACTCCTTAAGAAGTTACTGATTATGCTGCCACTGCTACTGACGCTTCCGCTTCAACGTGGTCGATTGGAACGCCCGGACCCATGGTCGAAGTAAGCGTAATTTTCTTGATGTACTTGCCCTTTGCCGCAGCGGGCTTTGCTTTCAGGACCGCGGCCAGCAGAGCGTGCGCGTTACCCGCAAGATTGGCTGCCGAGAAACTGATCTTACCCACGGGTGAATGGATGATGCCGGTCTTGTCCAACCGGAATTCCACTTTACCTGCCTTGATTTCTTTTACCGCCTTGGCAACTTCAAACGTAACCGTGCCGGTCTTCGGATTCGGCATTAATCCGCGCGGTCCCAGAACTTTTCCCAGACGGCCGGCCGACTTCATCATGTCCGGCGTGGCGATCACCGCTTCGTAATCCGTCCAACCTTCCTGGATTTTCTGAACCATGTCTTCGCCACCCACGAAATCGGCGCCAGCTTCTTCTGCTTCGCGAACTTTATCGCCGCCGGCAATTACCACCACGCGCTTCGATTTCCCCAGCCCGTGCGGCAGCACCACCGTTCCACGAACCATTTGGTCGGACTGCTTGGGATCGACGCCCAGGTTCAGCACCAGCTCGACTGTTTCGTCGAACTTCACGAAGTGCGCCTTGCGCAACAACTCCGCCGCTTCTTCGAGCTTATACGCGCGCGCTTCCACCAGTTTTCTGGCGCGATCGATATTCTTTCCGCCAATCTTTGCGCTACGGCCCATCGTGTTCTCTCCCGCCTAGCATCACTCGCTGACTTCGATGCCCATGTTGCGCGCCGTACCCATAATCGAGCGGACGGCGGATTCCAGATTCATTGTGTTCAGGTCCGGCATTTTTACTTTGGCAATTTCTTCTACTTGCTTCTTGCTAAGCTTTCCCACTTTGTTGCGGTTCGGTTCCGCTGAACCTTTCACGATTCCTGCGGCGCGCTTCAAAAGCTCGGAAGCGGGAGGCGTTTTCAAAATGAATGTGAACGTGCGATCGCTATAAATCGTGACCAGCACGGGAATGATCATGCCGTCGGGCTCTTTCGACGTCTTGGCGTTGAACTGTTTGCAGAAATCCATGATGTTCACGCCGTGCGGACCAAGCGCCGTGCCCACCGGAGGCGCCGGTGTAGCTTTCATGGCCGGCAGTTGCAACTTCACAGTCGATTGAATTTTCTTTGCCATCTATTTTGTCCCTTGCCTACCGTTTCCTAGTCTAATAACGCGCGTTCATGAATGAGCGGCATCTTGAATCTCGAAATACCTACGCCACTTTCTCAACCTGCGCGAAATCCAGCTCCACCGGAGTGGAGCGACCAAAAATCGTGACCGAAACTTTCAGCGTGCTGCGGTCTGAGTTCACTTCTTCCACCACGCCGGTAAAATTCGCGAAGGGCCCTTCCCCGATGCGCACCTTTTCTCCGCGGTCAAAAGACAACTTGGGCTTCGGCTTGTCTGCCGTAGTCGTAGCCCGATTCAGAATGTTTTGGACTTCTTCTTCGGTCAGCGGCGAAGGCGTTTGGCCCGAGCCAACGAACCCGGTGACTCGCGGAGTGGAACGCACAACGTGCCAGGTGTAATCGTCCATGTCCATTTCGACCAGCACGTAGCCTGGATAGCACATCCGTGGCGAAATCACTTTTTTGCCGCCGCGCACTTCCACCACCGACTCGGTTGGAATGATGATCTGTCCAATTTTGTCCGTCAGGCCGAACGCAGCTACACGGCCTTCCAGGCTTTCCTTCACCTTTTTCTCAAACCCCGAGTAGGTGTGAACGATGTACCACTGCTTCGACATTATCGATCCTATTGCTGAAAGTATTTTAGCACCCGCTGAATCATCTCTCCGATGCCGCTATCCACTATGAAGAAAAATAGCCCAAAGAACGCCACGGTTACGGTAACCACCACGGTGGTCGACACCACTTCCGGCCCCGACGGCCAATTCACGTGACGCATCTCAACGCGCACGTCGTGCAGAAATGAACGCAGCCGCCGCGGATACTCCGCCAGCTTGCCGACTGGTTCCAGCAGCGAAAATCCGCTGACGCGATGTTCCGCTTCGTCCCGATTCGTCTTTGCCGCTTGCGCCATTCGCCGACCGCCTTAAGCCCCTGGATCTTCTATCTTGCTAAGCCTTGCCCGCCAGCGCCGACCGCTCCTGCCTCAACCGCGAAACTGGCAGGGGAGGAGGGATTCGAACCCCCACTCTCGGTTTTGGAGACCGATGGTCTACCGTTGAACCTACTCCCCTAAAACCCGATTTTAGGCGAAGGGTGGGTTTCCACTTACCTCGCCAGATTCAGCGCAAAGCGCTGACTACTTGACTTCTTTATGATCGGTATGTTTCCGGCAAGTATTGCAAAACTTCGACGTCTCCAGCCGGTCCTGGTGCTTCTTCCGGTTTTTGGTCGTCGTATAGTTACGGTTCTTGCAGTCGTTGCACTGTAATGTGATTATTTCTCTCATAGTCGTTTACTCGATGATCTCGGCAACTGCGCCGGCTCCCACCGTGTGCCCGCCTTCGCGAATCGCGAAACGCAACCCTTTTTCCAGCGCTACCGGTGTGATCAAAGTGATCTCCGCCGACACGTTGTCGCCCGGCATCACCATCTCCACACCTTGCGGCAGCTTCACGTCTCCGGTCACGTCCGTGGTGCGGAAATAAAATTGTGGCCGGTAGCCGGTGAAAAACGGTGTGTGCCGTCCGCCTTCTTCCTTCGTCAACACGTACGCTTCGGCCTTGAACTTCGTGTGCGGCGTGATCGACCCCGGCTTGGCCAACACCTGTCCGCGCTCCACTTCATCTTTTTCCGTGCCGCGCAAGAGCAACCCCACGTTGTCTCCCGCAATCCCTTCATCCAGCAGCTTGCGGAACATTTCTACGCCCGTCACCGTCTTCTTCATGGTCGGACGGAAACCCACGATTTCCACTTCTTCTCCCACCTTCACTTTGCCGCGCTCGATGCGCCCCGTAACCACCGTGCCGCGGCCTGAAATCGAAAAAATATCTTCAATCGGCATGGCAAACGGCTTGTCGATGTCGCGCACCGGCATCGGTATGCTCTTGTCCACCGCTTCCATCAGCTCCAGAATCGACTTCTCATACTTCGCATCGCCTTCCAGAGCTTTCAGCGCTGAACCGCGCACCACAGGAATCGTGTCGCCTGGAAACTGGTAGCTCTTCAGCAAGTCGCGCACTTCCAGCTCGACCAGTTCCAGCAACTCCGGATCGTCCACCATGTCGCACTTGTTCAGGAACACCACAATCGCCGGCACGCCCACCTGCCGCGCGAGCAAAATGTGTTCGCGTGTTTGCGGCATGGGACCATCGGTCGCTGCCACCACCAGAATTCCGCCGTCCATCTGCGCCGCGCCGGTGATCATGTTCTTCACATAATCGGCGTGCCCCGGGCAATCGATATGCGCATAGTGACGATTCGCCGTTTCATACTCCACGTGTGAAACCGCAATGGTGATGCCGCGCTCGCGCTCTTCCGGCGCGTTATCAATCGAGTCGAAGGCGCGAAACGATACCTTCGGGTTGTTCTTCGACAACACCTTCGTAATCGCCGCCGTCAACGTGGTCTTGCCATGATCGATGTGACCGATCGTGCCAATATTTACGTGCGGCTTGTTTCGTTCGAATTTCTCCTTCGCCATCGTGCCTCGCTCTTTATAAGGACTTCGCGACTTTTCTCTTATCCCAAGACGCCGCGCTAAAATCACTTCACTTGGTTATGCCCGACTTATAATTCCCAATCTCTGCTACAAATGGAGCGGGGGACGGGACTCGAACCCGCGACCATCTGCTTGGAAGGCAGAGACTCTACCACTGAGTTACCCCCGCTCATTCACAGCAACCAGCGCTAGCAAAAAGCGCTGGATTTCTGGAGCCTGGGACCGGGATTGAACCGGTGACCTCGTCCTTACCAAGGACGCGCTCTACCAGCTGAGCTACCCAGGCACTTTCCGGTTTTCCCGTGTACTGCATACCGCCAATTCAGTTCTGGAAATCTTCTGCTGCCGCGCCAGTAAAAAACTGGTGGACGGGGGAGGATTCGAACCTCCGTAGCCCGCAAGGAGCGGCAGATTTACAGTCTGCTGGTTTTAGCCACTCACCCACCCGTCCCGCAGAACCATTCGGGACGCTGGCTCGTTCGTCCCGCAAAACATCTAAGCCGCCCGCTAGCGCGCTCTCGTAAAATACTCGGGACACAACTTTTCTCTCCCGCGCTTCTTTCAGAACTTTACCGGACTGCAATCGCACCGGACTACTATATGGGGCACTCCGCAATGCAGAAAAGGCTCGTGTCCGAAGACACCAGCCCTAGCGCTTATGTCGCGAGGAATTTCGTCCGCAACCTTGCAAAAAATATCGTCGTGCCGTCAAAGTCAGCTGGCGGAGGGAGTTGAACCCCCGACCCTCTGATTACAAATCAGATGCTCTACCAACTGAGCTACGCCAGCATCGCTCAAACCCAACAAAAATATCATACCGGCAATCAGATTGCAAGCAAGTTCCTAACCCCGGCAAATCCAATGCCATTGCTATAGTTACAGTACCATCAAAACGCACCGGTTGCCTTATTGAGCAGGAGGCTTTGCCGCTGGCGCTGGTGCCGGCTCAGGCGCGGGCTTTGCAAATTGGCTGTCCGCCAATTGGACGTTCTGCTGAACGTCGGTGAATTTGATGGTGTACTCCGATTGTGCGCTGCTCTGGTGCACGGTGAACGGCAGCTTAATTCCATCAATGTCGTGGTAATCCGACAGGTCCGTTTGAATCACCGCAGCCCCTTGCGGAGTGTGCACCGTTGTAATCGCTCTTGCCATTAAACCGGTCTTGGTATCGAAGTACATCTTGTCCAGATCGTCTGCCGTGGAGGTTGCTTCCACTGCATAGCTATCTTGATCGCCGATTTTTTCCGTGCCGGTGACGTTCCATTTGGAATAGTACTTGCGCATATTCACTTGATGATAGAAATCGGCTTGTCGCAAGGAGTCTTCTGCTTCTGCGCCAGTCTCCGTCCGGAGGCCATTTTGAGGATCGTCCGACCACGCCGTGGTACCGTCGCAACCTCGCTCAAAAGTCGCGCCGGCAATATTCACCACCACCAGCATCGAACTCGGAGCCTTTTCGTGAGATTCCAGGGTGCCTGAAATATTCATGGCCGGAATGTCGATCGTGCCCTTCGCGAGGCGCGAGGTTATTTTATGCCACGCAGCTGCTCCTCCGATCGCGTTCACATACTTGTCCAGAATTTGGTCCGCGCTTGGAGTCGCCGCGGAAGCCGATGCCGCCGTTTTTTGATCCGTGGTGGCAGGCGCTTGTGCTAACGCAGCGAAGTTCAATGCCGCGCTTGCAACCGTGACCGCGAATATTTTCTTCCAATTTGTCTTCATTTTAGAGACCTTCCTTCGCGAGAATGATTCGCGGGGCGACCGGGTAGAAGAGAGCAAATTACGCGCATCTCAAAGGTCGCACAATACATCCTCTAATTGTATTACGCTGGAAGGGAACAAACATTACACTAAATCTCGCGAAACGGACATAATTTTAACGTGCCAACTTCTTCCGCAAAACGCGCCTGGATTGTCGTTGCAATACTACTTTTGCTCATCGTGTGCGTGCTGGGAATCTTTTATTACCGCCAGCGCGGACCGTTTCCGGCTCTGCCGGGCGTTACCAACAATCCCGGCCCTCCGCCCGATATACTCACGCAGCTTCCGCTGGATGCTCCGGTAGTCGGTTATGTAGACGCATCCGCGCTGCGAAAGTTGCAAAATTCACCGCTCGCCGCCGTCCTCGGTCTCACTTCGCCTGGGCCAGAAGCGGATCGCGAATACCAGCAATTCGTCGCTGATACTGGCTTTGATTACACGCGCGATTTGGACCACGCCGCCATTGCCTTCTGGCCGGCCAACTTGGGTCCCGACGATTCCCTCAGCGAAAATCGCGTTGTCGCTATCGCCGAAGGCCGTTTCGACGAACAGAAAATTAAGGTCTACGCGCTACGCACGGCAAATCTCACGACCCACGGAACTCAATCGATATACGAAATTCCCGGCAATCCGCCCATAGCACTGGAATTTCTTTCTTCCACGCGCCTCGCTCTCGCCGGCGGGAAAAATGCCACAGATTTGCTCAACACCATATCGTCCAGCGGAGTTCCTGCGCGGGATCCCGCAATGCAGGCCCGCGTCAAGAGTGTCGCTGGCGCGGCAATTTTTGCTGTCGCACGCACCGATCGCCTGCCAGCCAGCTTTTACGCAAGCTTCAAAAATTCGCCGCAGTTGGATCAATTGGCGCGCAGCATCCGCGGGTTAACCCTCGCCGGCCAACCCTCCGGCGACGACGTGAATGTGGCGCTCGACGCAGAATGCGACTCCATGACCAACGCCATCAAGATTTCGACCTTGCTGGATACCTTCCGTATGGTCGGGTCCATGGCGCTGCACGACCCCAAGATGCGAGGTCAGATGACTCGGCAACAAGCCGCCTTCCTCGCATCCGTACTAAGCCAAACCAAAATCACCCACCAGGACAAATTTGTGCGCCTCTCGCTGCGTATTACTCCTGAAATTTTGGGCGCCCCCAGGCCGGCTCGCACAGGAGTTGGCGTGCTGCCCGCTCGATGACACACCGAGGTATTTAGACGGCTGCTAAAAACCTGTCATTCCGAACGCAGAGTTCTGAGGTTTGTCTCCGTTCATCCGCCGTCTGGACGAAGGTCGGACCGCACAGTATGGAATCTGCTCTAGTCTTGGACTGTCTTGCTGAGGTGTTTAGCAGTAAAAGAAGTTAATCGCCGGAAGCAACGGTAGAAGCCGTACTGAGGTAGCGCCAGGGATTAACCGGCGTGTTGTAAATCCGTACCTCGTAGTGGAGGTGCGGCCCTGTCGATCGCCCGCTTGCCCCTTCGTAGCCAATCACATCTCCACGCTTCACGTGCATGCCGATCTGCGTGTTAAACGCGGACAGATGCCCATACCACGTAGTCACGCCAAAGCCGTGGTCAATCACAACCAGGCGACCGTATCCCGCGCGCCGGTCCACTACGCTGATGATTCCATCAGCGGTGGCGCGGACGTCATCGCCATAGTGCGACGCGATGTCCATTCCCGCGTGAAACGCACCCTCACCACTGAATGGGTCAAGCCGCTCACCAAAGTGTCCCGTAATTTCACCCTTCACCGGCCAAAGAGTAGGGATAACTCCCAGGCTGCTTAACTGCGCCGCTGGTAGTAATCGCAGGCCGTTGCCCGACATTGCTACCGCGGTAGCGTTCTTCTGCAGGTAGCTAAACTCATCCACGGATTGCTCGAATTCTTCTTCAGGCTCCTGAGGGCCTTCGGCGAAACCAAAAGGCGTCTGCCGGAAGCGGGTAATTCCGTAAGCCATGGCCACTTCGCTAGCCAGCGATTGCAGGGAGTCTAGTCGCTGATTGGTATCTTTCACCTGAGTCTGCAACTGAAGATATTGTTGCTTCAAAGCATCCTGGTTACGGCGAAGGGCGTTGTAATTTGTGGCTTTCCACAGCATTCGGGAGTAAGAGCTCATCCCAGCAATCACGGTAATGCCACCCACGGCAGCCAAAATGGCAAGGAAATGAAGGACGTAGAAAGGGACGCGTACCCGGCGCATTCCACCGGAAGCGCTCGATGCAATAAAGAACGTGTAGTACTTACCTTTCACGATTTGATTTTCCTAGTTAGTTGTTTCCGCTGGATTCAGATCGCGAGTCCCCGTTCGCGGTCCACCAACGCTGTTAACGAATTGGACACATATGTTCGAAGGCGCGTGCATTGTAGTGACCTGTCTAGTCGACGTCAACCCCAATCTTCCATTTTGCATAGGAGCCCGGAGATGCACAAGCGAACCGATCTGTCCCCTGACCCGCTTTAAAACTTGCTTTCACTTTGGAACACCTTACCTTATTAAGGAAGCGCGAAACAACTGTACGAGAGTTCAGTATGGACAGGGAAAGAAAACTGGTCGAAAGGGTAGCGCGGGCGTTTCGCTACGGCGCTGCGAAAAAGCATGCCAACCATCGAGCCAGGCTACGTCTCGGCATCGGCGACGACGCCGCCATCGTTTCGTCAAACGGCAAGAACGACTGGGTCTTTAGCTGCGATGCCTTCCTCGAAGGCGTTCACTTTCGCGCGAAAACGCACCCGCCCGATGCGGTCGGCTACAAGTCGCTGGTGCGTGCAACGAGCGATCTCGCGGCAATGGGCGCGACCCCGCGATATTTTCTCTTGACGCTCGCCATCCCCTCAACCCGTACCGGGACCTGGCTAAGCCAGTTCCTAAAAGGGATGGCACGAGCCGCCCGCTCGATGAATATGGTCCTTGCCGGTGGCGATACGACCAAGAACGACATCGTCTCACTCAGCGTTACCGTAATCGGAGAAATTGCACGGGGCCAGGGCGTAACTCGCTCGGGCACGCGACCGGGGGATGTTATATATGTTAGCGGTCGCCTCGGCCGCGCCCAGCTCGGCCTGGAACTCCTGTTCCACGGGAACATTCAAGCGAAAGGCTTCCCCGGTAAGCCCGCTGGGCGCACAGACCAGGCGCTGCGAGCTATCCTGCAGCCTCATCTTTATCCCGAAATCAGGCTTGCACTTGGGGCTTGGCTGGCAAAACACCGCTTGGCCTCCGCAATGATTGATCTTTCAGACGGCCTTTCTACCGATCTCACCCGCCTGTGCCAAGCCAGCGGAGTAGGCGCAGAAATCCACGCGGCGGCGATTCCCGTACTGGCACTCCCGGCAGGTTTGTCAAAGTATAAAAGAAGGTTGAAGCTAGATCCTCCTCTACAGATGGCCTTGAACGGAGGCGAAGACTACGAGCTCCTGTTCACGATTCCACCAAGAAAAGTGAAGCACCTGCGCGCAGCTCCCGGGTTCTCTCAGTTAACGCCGATCGGAGAAGTAACCCGGACCAAAAATGTGATCCTGGTCGGTCCGAACGGCGCGAAGGAGCCTTTGAAGCCTCAAGGCTGGGACCCCTTTCGCCGCTAGCGCGAACCTCTAGCGCTTCTGTCCAACCAGCCCCGCGATCGTGTCCATCAGATCGAATTTGGTGAGCACTTCCAGCTTCTTATCCGGCATCTGCACGAAAACAGCCGGACTATCGTGGCTCAAAATGTGCGTAACGCGCTCAACCGGTGAGTCTGAGGGAACCTGCGGCAGCGGATTCGTCATCACTTCTCGAATCACCAGTTTGCGCAGATCTTTGCCCTGCAACGCAAGGTTCAGAATTTGGTCCTCAAACACCGTTCCAATCGAATGCTCTTCTTCGAATACGGGGAGCTGGGAGATGTCCTGCTTCTGCATGGTATGCAACGCGTGGAAAACGGTCTGGTCCGGGCGCGCCACGATCAAGTCGCGCGTTTTGCCGTTCTGCCGCTTGCCGCGAATCACATCCGCAGCGGTCAATGTCACCTCCGCCTCCACGTAACCGTGCTCGCGCATCCAGCCGTCGTTGTAAACCTTGCTCAAATAGCGCGACCCCGAATCGGGCAGAAACGCCACCAGCAGATCGCCTTTCTTCAAATCCTTCGCTACGCGCAACGCGCCCGCGATACATCCTCCGCCCGAACCGCCGGTGAAAATGCCTTCCTGTTTCGCCAGACGCCGCGCCCACACAAAACATTCTTCGTCGTTCACCTGCACCACATCGTCCAAAATTTTCAAGTTCATGGTGCCAGGGAAGAAATCTTCGCCGATTCCTTCCACCACGTAGGTTTTAGCCTTGCCCACCTGGCCCGTTTTCACAAACTCGTAATAGAGCGACCCAATTGGATCCACGCCGATAATTTTAATGTTTGGATTTTTCTCTTTCAGATATTTGCCCACCCCGCTGATCGTGCCGCCGGTGCCCATGCCGCAAACGAAATGCGTAATTTTTCCTTCCGTGTCCTTCCAGATTTCCGGACCCGTCGTTTTATAGTGCGCTTCCGGATTCATCGGATTTTCGTACTGGTTCGGGTAATAAGAATTGGGAATCTCGCGCGCCAGTTTTTGCGCCACGGAATAATAGCTGCGCGGATCTTCCGGCTCTACAGCCGTAGGACATACAATCACTTCCGCCCCAAACGCTTTCAGCAAATCGATCTTTTCGCGCGATTGCTTATCATTAATAGTGAACACCACTTTGTAACCGCGAACGCAAGCCACCAGAGCAAGTCCCATGCCCGTATTTCCCGACGTGCCTTCGATAATCGTTCCGCCAGGCTTCAGTTTTCCGGTACGCTCTGCTTCATCGATCATCGAGAGCCCGATGCGGTCTTTTACCGACCCGCCCGGGTTCATGTAATCCGCTTTTACGTAAATTTCGGCGGGAGAATCTTTTCCGACCCGGTTCAACCGGATCAGCGGCGTGTTGCACATCGCCTCTAAAATATTGTTGCACTTCATGTGCGCGCTTCTCCTAGTGCGTGACGATCCTGCGAAATGAATCTCAAGCTTAGTGACTTCTGTAAATCCTGTCCAGCAGCATCACGGCTTAAGTACACGGTAGTTTCCGAGAATCCGCAGTTGGGAACATGAACCAAGAGGATCAAACAGTTTCTAGTACGCGAAGGCCTTGAGGAACACGAAAACGACCACGCCGGTGAGTGAAACGAAGAGCCAAATCGGAAAAGTCACGCGAGCGATTCGACGGTGCATTGCGAACCGGCCGGTCAGCGAGAAAAAGAACGTCGTCAGTACCATCGGCAGCGCGACAATGGAAAGGATCACGTGGCTGGCTAAGATCGAAAGGTACAGGGTGCGCACCGGGCCGTGGCCCGGAAAAATCGTGTCGCCGTGCAAGGCGTGATTCACAATATAGCTGACCAGAAAAACGGAAGAGAACGCGAACGCAAGCAGCATGCTCCGTCGATGCGCTTCGATCTTGTGATGTTTGATGAAATACAATCCCACACACAGCGTAATCGCGCACAACCCGTTCAGAAGAGCGTTGAGGGCCGGCAAAAACATCCAGCGCCCCGCAAAATCAGCCGAGGCGTGATGCACGTAAAGCAGCCACAGTAGGAACGATACCGCCAGGCCGCTCACCACAATAATCGCGCCAACTACTGGCCGCGGACTAATTCCCACCTGTTCCATGCCGACAATTAAATCACAAAAGCTGATTCGGAGCGTATCTGATACCTTTACTACGCATTTCTCTAATTTGCTGGCAACACCAGAAATGTGGTTCCTCGTGTAGAAAGGAAAGTTGTACAGTTTAATTGCTGGATCGCGGCAAAGAAGAGGTTAGGAAAACTCGTGTTCGACAACGAATCAAAATGTCCCGTCAGCGGCAAGCGCAGGTACGCAACCGAAGGCGAAGCTTTAGCCACGGCCGCGCACCAAATCTCTTCCACTAACGCACCAAAAGACCTGCGTGCCTATCTTTGTTCGTGGTGTGATGCGTGGCATCTCACAAAGCATGCCGGAAAAACCAAAAAAGACCGCAGATAACTATTATTTACTCGGCGAACTGAAAGTGAAACCCAAACGCCGTTCCAGTTCGTCCTGCTTGCTGAAGTTATAGCCAAGAAGACCTTCGCAATCTCAGTCGCTTCCGATCGCCGCCCGTAAATCCCTAAGCCCGGGCCCACAAAGGTTTCACGTAAATAAGCGGGCGGATTTTACTGCTCCGCCAGAAATAAGCCACAACGATCACGCTTGCAATGGCTGCGTAGGCACACCACAACGACGTAAACGCGTAGCGCTTAAAAGCCATCACGGCCAACAGAATCGCAAGGTTCGCCACGCCAAAGAGCACCATGGCTCTGACTTTCGAGAAAAACAGCGAGCCGCACGTCGCGATTATGTAGAGCACCGCAACCGCCGTGTTGTTCGTGGCCTGGTTGATGTACACGATGCTGTTTCCCTTCTCATACACCTGCGTCGGAAACGCCGTCAACGCCCACAATATATAAAGCGTCGTACCCGTGCCGATTACCAGAAATGGCAACATGCGCCTGCGCCCTGCGCCGTCAGGCTCAAATAGCAGCACGCTCAGCGGCAGGAGAAAAGGAAGCAGTCCCTGCGCATATAACATGAACGCCGCACCCATATCGTGCGTCACCGTGGGTGGAAGTATCCCGTCCAGCCCGAGCCAGACGAACCCCTCGATGAATTGATGAATCGCAAACAGTGCAGGCAGCGACGCAAAAAGCAATTCGCGCCGGTGCTTCACCTTCGTCAATGTAACCACCCCGATCGCAGCCAAGGCCCCGCTGCCCACAAAATTCGCCACCGCCGAAAAGCACATAGCTAGTCTTCCCCCCGCGCGAAAATTACACCCCTCCCCGCCCAGCACAAAACTATTTCTTTGCTACATCGATAACATATAGGTTTCCTGACGGCGTGCTATGCTTTTCTGTGCTCCCAGTAGCGCCAGAAACCGAATATATTTTCTACGATGGCCACTGCGGCTTGTGTCATCGCGCCGTAAAATTCGTTCTAAAACATGACCACTCAGGAACTGCCTTCCGGTTCGCGCCGCTGCAAGGCGAAACAATAAAGTCTCTCCTGGTGCCAGAACAGCGCGCCAGCCTGCCCGACTCCTTCGTTGTCCTCACGCGCGCTGGAACGCTGCTCGCGCGCTCGAATGCCTCCCTCCACGTCATCGAGCGGCTGGGCGGCCCTTGGCGACCCCTGGCCAATGTTTTGGGTCTGATCCCTCGTGCTTTGCGCGACGTGGTGTACGATTTCGTCGCGCGGGTCCGCTACCGCGTGTTCCGCCGTCAAGATGACCTGTGCCCCGTCGTCCCGCCGGCTTTGCGTGCACGTTTCGATCCGTAATAATGTACTGAGAATATCCCGAACTTTCCCAGGAATTGTTAGAAATGCCGGTAGAGATGGAAGTTAAGGGTTACCGAAACAAGTTTTGGGACGTATCCGAGCTTCGCAAGCAGTTTGTAACACAACGTTAACAATCCCCGCCGAGTGTTTCGCTAAGATGACACGCCATGCCAAACGAAAATCTGCAAATTGTGGTGTCGCCCGGCAACCGCGAAGGCCAGAAAATTGTCCGCCTGAAAGGGTCTCTGAACATCCAGACTATCTTCGGGTTTCAATCTGCGGTGCGTGCGGAAAATTCCCCGGTGGTCATTCTCGATTTCAGCGGTGTCCCCTTCATTGATTCGGCTGGCCTGGGAGCTTTGGTCGGCGCCTACGTGGCGGCCCAGAAAAAACCTCAACGAATGGCTGTTGTTGGGATGAACACGCAGGTAAAAGCCTTAATCGAAATGACCAAGGTCTCTGAACTTATTAAATCCTACGACACCGTAGGCGAAGCGGAAGAATTGCTTTAGGGTCCGCGAGAAATCGTAACGCGGGTGCTTCGGTTGACGCTCACCCTAAGAACTATGCGGTCGCTAAGTTTTCAACTGGTAACTTTGGATCGACCCATTTCATAACTCCGCGCACGATAAATACGTTCAAAAATATTGAGATCAATGACGCGGCAAGAGTTGCTGTAAACACTTCGTCGCCCACTAACCCTGATTTCCTGGCCACTTCCACCAGAATGAACGAGAGCTCCCCGATCTGCGTCAGCCCGGCGGCTACCGCTATAGATGTCCAAATCGAGTAACGAAACAGCCGCATTACTCCCGTCCAAATAATGAATTTCCCAAATACGATCAGAACAAGCATCTCTCCTAACAATTGCAAGTGGTGAACGATTACTTGTGGCACCACCAACGTTCCCAGCGATACAAAAAATAGCGCCACAAACGCGTCTCGCAGCGGGATCAAAACTGTGTGCGCCTCATGCAGATCTTTGGCGCCGCTAATGGAAAGGCCCGCGAGGAACGCGCCCAGCGCTACGGAGAATCCTAGAGCCTGCGCGATTCCGGCGGAGACCAGGCAAATCGCAATCGCAAACAGCAGGAAAAGTTCCTGATCTTTCGTGCGCGCTGCCGCGCGAAGAATTCTAGGCACCACCGTCAGAGCTAAAAATATCAATGGAATCAGCAGCAGGACAGCCTTCCCCAGCGTCCAGGCCGCCCGCGCGAAACGCCCTTCGCCAGGACCGCTGAAAATCGGAATGATCACGGTCATGAAAACCACGGCCATGTCTTCCACCAGGGTGATTCCAATCATCACCTGCCCGTAAGTTTTTCCCATGGCGTGATGATCGGCCAGCATTCGCGCTAGCACCATTGTGCTAGCCACCGATATCGTGGCGCCCACCACCAAACCTTGCATGATGCTCCATCCCATCAGCTTCGCCGTTCCTACCGCCAGACCGATCGAAAGCAAAATGCCCAGCGTTCCGCCTCCCAGCGCGATCCATTTCACACGCATTAGGTCCGGAATCGAAAATTCCACGCCAATCGAAAACATCAGCAGTACTACACCGACTTCGGCGAATACTTCGAAGGTATGCAGGTCGGAGAGCTGAGGCCCGGGCGTGAAAGGGCTGATGACAATCCCGCCTACCACGAAACCGAGGATCAAAGGCAATTTCAGCCGCCAGGCAATTAAGCCCCCAGCCACAGCGGCCAGAAATACGTACGTCAAGTCGCGAAAAAGTATGGGATTCGCTTCCACGCCGCAATACTACCCTAAGATTCCCGCGCTTAATTCATCGAACAGCAGATATTCCAAATATTTTTCAACGCTGGGCCGCCCGCATCAAATTGAGAACATTCCGCCAACTCCGCCCGCCGCAGCCTCCGCGCGGATGCGCTAGAATGGAGAAACATGGAAAGGTTCTATCGCGCAACCATGAAGATCACCGGGGACACGCTCTTCGGCCGCCTCGCCTTCACATTCCTTTTGCTGTGCTCCATTGCCTTGGGCGCTGCGATCGGACTGCTTTTCGTTTACACCAGCGACTTACCTGAAATTCACGCGCTGGAAGATTACCGTCCCAACGTCGTCACCGAACTTTACGCCGACGACGGCCAATCGATCGGCACCTTCGCCTTGCAGCGGCGCATCCTGCTCACTTATTCGCAAATTCCAAAGCTTCTGAAAGACGCCATCCTCAGCACCGAAGATCAGCACTTTGACGAGCACTGGGGCGTGGACATTCCGCGCGTCCTCGAAGCCGCCTATCGTGACGTTTCCAGCCATCGCATGGCCGAAGGCGCCAGCACACTGACCATGCAACTCGGCGGCGGCCTCTTCCTTAATCGCTCCGATCGCAGCCTGCGCCGAAAAATTCAGGAAACCATTCTGGCCATTCAGATCGAGCGCCACTACACCAAAGATCAAATCTTCACCATGTACTGCAATCAGATTTATCTTGGCGCCGGGAATTATGGCTTCGAAGCCGCCTCCGAATATTATTTCAATCGCCCGGTCGGACAGTTAACCCTTTCCGAAGCCGCCACGCTCGCCGCTATCATCCGCGGCCCAATCTATTCTCCGGTGAACCATGCCGAGCGCGCCCTCGCGCGACGCAATCTTGTTCTGTCTCTGATGGCGCATGACCGCAAAATCACCGCCGCGCAAGCCGCCGCCGCGTCGAAAGAGCCTCTCGGCCTGCACATTTTCACCGGGCACAACGATCTCGCCCCTTACTTTGTCGAAGACGTCCGGGAATATCTCGAGCACACTTACGGCACCGCCGCTGTCCACGAACAAGGCCTGCGCGTTTACACTTCGCTAAACGCCGCCATGCAGAAAGCCGCCGATCAAGCCGTGCGCGACGGTCTGCATTCCTACGATCGACGCCACGGTTGGCGCGGTAACTTGCCGAATATTTTGCAGAATAAACTTGGCTCGCTCGACAAATATCAAAATGAAGATTGGCGTGGCTCGCTTCAAAAAGGCGATTACGTTACCGGCTTGGTCACCAACGTCCAGCCCACTTTCGCTTCCATAAAGCTCGGCCAATATCACGCGATGCTCACGCCGGCCGACTTTTCTTGGACCGGCCGCAAATCTCCGGCGCAACTCCTGAAACTAGGCGATCTCGTCTGCGTTTCCATTAAAGAAGTCTCCGGCACCACCGTGCGCGTCCAACTCGAACAGCAACCGGCGGCCCAAGGCGCTTTACTCGCCATCGATAATCCCACCGGCGAAATCAAAGCAATGGTCGGCGGCTACAGTTTCGACGAATCGAAATTCAATCGAGCCACACAAGCTCTGCGACAGACCGGGAGCTCATTTAAAGTTTACGTTTACGCCGACGCGCTCGAGCAGGGCATCACGCCTTTCGACACCGTTGTTGACGAGCCGGTCACCTTCCGTAGCGGCGGCCAGAATTATTCGCCGCACAATTACGACAATAAGTTCGAAGGCCGCATCACCTATCGCCGCGCGCTCGCCGATTCACGCAACGTTCCCGCCGTGCGTCTTCTTGACCACGTCGGAGTGCAAAGCGTAATCGCGCTTGCGCGCAAATTCGGAATCACCAGTCCGCTGCCGCCCTATCTTCCGCTCGCGCTAGGCGCTTCCGATCTCACGTTGATGGAACACACTTCCGCCTTCACGGTTTTTCCTGACGACGGAATCCACATTGAGCCGCATTACATTCGCCGCGTCACTTCTTACGATGGTGCCGTCCTCGAAGAGCCGCGCCCAAAAGTTACCGACGTGGTTCCCCCTGAAGTCGCCCGCACCATGGTCGCCATGCTCGAAGAAGTCGTGCAGTTCGGCACCGGGGTGCGCGCCAAAGAGCTGGGCCGCCCCTCTGCCGGAAAAACCGGCACCACAAACGACTTCACGGACGCCTGGTACATCGGCTTCACTCCGCAAATTACCGCGGGCGTGTGGGTCGGCAATGACGACAAGCGCATCTCGCTCGGCAAAAAAGAAACGGGCGCACGCGCCGCGCTTCCCATCTGGCTGGAATTCATGCAACAAGCCGTGCAAGGATCGCCCGCAGAAGAATTCCCAAATGTCGTTGCGCTGGAAAAAGTCGCCGCCGGCAAACAAGTTCAAGTTGATGTCGCCGACACCGCGCCCCCCGCCGACGCCGCCGAGCAAGGCTTGACCGAAACCCGCGGCGCCGCGCCGCCTCCAAAGCCGCCCAAACCCGCGCAGCCCATCACCTCCAGGTCTCCCAACGCATTACCCCAGCCCTCGCCGCAGCAGAAGTCTTCGCCCTCACCGACCCACGCGAGCGCTCAACCCACACCGCCGCGTTAAACACGCATCGCTTTTTATTCAACGTTCGCCCCAGGCAACAATTCGCTTACAATAGGTCTCTCTCCATAGCAAACCATGGGGTCGGGGAACGTCGAGAAGTAAGGAGCGGCTCATGAGGCCATCCAGCTTCGGCATTTTCCTCGCATCATTCGCTGTCATCGCCCTGCAAGGCTGCGGGCTTTTCTTCTCCTCGCCGTCTTCCGGACCTCCGCCTGCCCTGTCCGTAGTCCAAGCCACCGATCTCGGACCGATCCCCACCAATCCAGACATTCTTGGACGAGATGGCGGCTACAGCGCTCTATTTCAGGGCTATTCTGTTTGGCTCTACAGTGACACATTCCTTGCCAAGCCAAATTACGAAGATCGCACGCTGCTCAGTGACACCTGGTCATTTACCACTGAGCTCAACGCGCAACATGGCATCACCGGTTTCCAGGAACGGCTGGATTCGGTCGGCGCGGCCAGCATGATTTTGCCGGAGACTCCCGCGGAGCAGGCTTTCAACCAGGCCCACAACGGCACTAACTGCCAAACGCCGCCTTGCGGAGATCGCTGGGCGCTTTGGCCCTCCGCCATCGTCGTCAACCCTGCCGACAACACCGCTTTGATCTTTTATATGGTGGTCAGCGCCCAGCCCGGAAATTTTAATTTTCAAGGCATCGGCACTTCCGTCGCTACTTGGCAAAACATCCAGCAGCAGCCTCAGCGCCCTACCCTAAATCCGTCTATTGTGCCCGACCATCCGGACTTGCTCTTCGCTCAGAACGAGCCCCGCTTCGGTTCCGCCGCTTTTATTAGCAATGGAATGCTGTACGCCTATGGTTGCGACTACAACTCCGGCTGCCAGCTCGGAAAAGTAGCCCCTGCAAACGTGCAAGTCCGCAGCGCATGGAGCTTTTACGCCGGCAGCGGTAATTGGTCCACGCAAATTGACGACGCCGTCACCGTCTTCAACGAAGCTAACATCCTGAGCATTTCCTGGAACGTATTCCTGCAGTGCTATGTCGCGCTTTACAGCCCGCCCTTCTCGCAAAACGTCGTGATGCGGACCTCCGCGAATCCCGAAGGCCCTTGGTCCAGCGAGACCGTTGCTTTCGTTGCCATGCAGCCGGCGCCAGGCAATGGCAACGTTTACGACGCGCTCGCCCACGCCGAATACGACGCCAACGGCGGCCAGACCATCTACGTCTCCTATTCGCGCGCCACGTCCGCCCTTTTCTCGAGTGAAGTGCGCTTGGTCGCCGTCACACTCCAACCGCAAACCCACAACCTTAATCAAATGCTCCCTTACTCGTACTGTTCCCTCGCACTTCTCGCCCTGACCGCCCTAGTTTCCCCCGCTCGGGCCCAAGAAAAACCCGAAGACCCCAAAATCGTCTTCGACCTCGAAAAACCAGCTGCGCACGATAACTCCTCCCCTTTTGCGCCGAACCCCTTCGGCAAAACCTGCATTCCCTTTGATCTAAAATCCGGTGAGCACGTCGACAATCTGCCCTGGAACAAGTCCGCCTCCATCTTAGATTTGGCCGGCGCGCCAATCGACGTGATAAAAATCCGCCGTTACGGTCCTACCTGGAAAAATCCCGACTACGTCCGCAACCTCATAACCAAATTGCTGAAAACTCAAACTAGGGAATTCTCTCGCTACGAGCCCTGGGCGGAGATGGCCTTTGCCGACATCGTCGCTACCGTCCAGTATTCAGATCACACCGAAGGTGTCTTAGAAGCCTCCAACGTCCACGTCTGCTTCTCCGACCATTCCCGCCACACCCTTTGGCTGAGGGTCTTTCCACCTAAATAGCGTGCCTTGCTATTTCTCGGTTCGGTGGTTGTCGCCGGGCGACTTGGGTTGCGCTGGTGGAGGCGACGCTAGGGGCTTGGTGACATCATCTAGAAATGCGGGCGTCCCTTCGACGCGCTGGAGGACGGGGTAGCGTTCGCCATCGCGGTAATCGATGTCGGCGATGGAAACAAAATTATCCAACTGGACGATCAGGCGGATGGGCTCGGACTTGCCTTTCGCGTCGCGAATCGCGGCTCGTAGGACATCGGGGGAAAAGACCTGCCCGTTGACCGCGATGATCTTCGATCCGGGAACGATTTTTGCCTTATCAGCGGGGCCCTGCCAGCGAACATCTTTAATAGTATTTTCCGCGCCGACTCGCAGCCCAATAGAGTACCAAGCGTTGACGACCGTAGCGTCTGGGCCGGCATTGGCAGTAATAACAAGCTCAGAAGCATTTGGTTTGTTCGCGTACACTAATTTGTAGCCGCCGCGCTCGATGCCGGCAAGATCGGCATGGGGATTAATTTTATCCACGCGGTCATGGAGAAAAGTCGCCCAGTCGTACGCCACCACTTCATTCAGGTCGCGAACGAGTTCGTCAAAAGTATAAGTAACGATAAGCGGCCCAGTATTTCCGCCTTCGCCGAGAAAAATCCTCTGGAAGTCATCGAGCGATTTCCGATTGTTGGTCATCTTGCGAATCAGGGTATCCGCGTCAAGCCAGACCAGCTCGCCTTCGTCGTAATAGTCCTGCCCACGCTTCCAGTTGGCCCAGGCCGGATTTCCATCCCGGAGAATACTGGCGGCAACCGCCGTATCTTCGGTCGAGCGCCATTCACGGCCGGGCGTGTAGTCAAGATTCGCAGCGGACAACGCCAAAACGTCGCGGTACTCCGCCTGCGACCTGAGTCCGGAGCGCGCGGCAAGCACGTTGCCCAGGTATTGGGTCATGCCTTCATAAACCCAAAGCAGCGCGCCTTGCTGCGCCGTGGCGAAATCAGTTTGGTACAGCCCAATCGGCCGGCGATACTTGCCGTTCCATGAATGAGTGAACTCGTGCGCAAGCAGATCGGCGTCACCCAACTGGTGATCTTCATCCGAGAAGGCTTTCTCGCCGATGCCGTTTTCCGATGACTGGCCATGCTCGAGGCCCAGGCCGCCTGCGGTGTCGGATAGACTCAACAGGAAATGGTATTGGTTGTAATGGTGCGAACGATACAACGCATCCGCTTCACGTACGAGATTCGCGATTTCAGCGAGCGCCTCTGGACGAAGGTCGGAATCCTCGGCAATGTCGGACGCCACGTCAATGTAATGCTTGGGAGAAATTTCCGGAGCCAAAGCAAATTCGTGAAAGTATTGGCCCGTGAGGATTGGAGAATCTTCCAGCTGTTCAACATTGGTCACCGCAAAGTGCGTGGTGCTGCCCGAAGCGGAGACAGGATATGCGCCGCCGCTGGAGGGAGTAAGCGCGGTGCCGATGCCCCAGCCCGCTGGGACGATCACCGAAGGCTGTATGGGGATGCCGCGCACAGGCACATTAGCTGGGTAGAGCATTAGCTTGTCCCATTCCAGGTACGCCAACTTCGGTGAAACATTCGTGAGAACGATGGCATCGAGATGCGCATGCAGCGTAGTCACGCCCGCTGGAATCGTCAGATGAAACTCGTATAGATCCACATGGTCGCGTCGCCACGGGAGCGTTTGGCCGTCAGCGGTGAACAGCACGCCTGTAATGCCGTCTACCGGACCAGTAGGCCGATGGTCGCCGGGAATCCATTTGGGAGTAATAAGAGTGAGCGGGCCGGCGGTCACCGGCAGATCCACCTCGGCATGAAAAAGTTTGCGTGGAGCGTCGGAGAGGTCGGCGGTGATCAGAATCGGTTTCTGACTCTGTCCCCTGGCGAACGCAGCGAATGAGAAGATAAGAATTGCTACCGCGAAAAATGCTAGGAGATTCTGTCGCATCGTGGCTGGCTCCGAAAACTTAGTGAGCATCAGAAGATTTCCAGAATTTCTTCGTAGCGTTTGAACGGGGGGATCAAGTATGCGCCGGCGATGCCTTCGGTTCTGGCGGTGCGGGCCCAATCGAGCATTCTGCGCGCGAGAACGAAGCCGCGGTCGCGAGCGGCATCTCCGGCTTTTTCCATTTCTCGTAGAGTGGGCTCGGGGATCACGATTCCGGGGACTTCGTTATTCAGGCGCAAGGCTTGTTTGTAACTGGTGAGCGGCCACAGTCCGACGATTACCGGCACGGGCGATTTGCCGCCGAGGCGCTTTAGGAAATTGTTCCAGTGCTGGGGATCGAAGATTGGCTGCGTCATGGCGAAGTGCGCGCCAGCTTCGATTTTTTCCTGGAAGCGGCGGAGCTCTTCGTCAATATCTTCCGCGACCGGATTCACGGCGACCCCGATGGTGTAATTTGTGGCGCCACCCAAACTTTTTCCGGCCCAGTCGGTTCCTTGATTCAGCCGCGCGAGAACTTTCACCAGGCCGATGGAGTCCACTTCATAGACGCCGCTGGTTTCGGGGTGATCGCCGAGCGATGGCGGGTCTCCGGTGATGGCGAGGACGTTGCGCACGCCTCCGACGGCCCAGGCCCCGAGCAACATTGCTTGCAGACCAATAATGTTCGAGTCGCGGGTGGTGAGGTGTGGGATGGTTTCGAAACCGTGGGCTTCCAGAGCGCCAGCGAGGACCATGGCGTCCATGCCGACGCGCGCTAGAGTTCCGCTGTTGATGTCGATTGAATCCACTTCGCCGGAGGCCATCACGCGGCCACTTTGTTGGACGATGCGCTCTACAGTGACGCCCTTCGGCGGGTCAATTTCGACGGAGACAACAAACTTTTCGGCCTGGATTTTTTTCCAGAGCTTGCTATCCGGCTCGCGGGTTGCGACGCGGCGAAATCTTTCAGCGGGCTCGAAAATTTCTATGGAACGGGCCTTCACCGGTTTCACGCCGCTTGCTTTATCGAGGTGAATCTTCTTCACCGCCTCGGAGATGGCGTGGATGTGTTCGGGAGTTGTTCCGCAGCAACCGCCAATCAGGCGCGCGCCGAGTTCAGCAGCTTCCTGAGCGAAGAGAGCGAAATATTCTGGCGACGAGCGCGGATAAACAATGCGGTCGCCGACACGCTTGGGAAAACCTGCGTTAGGCATAACGCACAGCGGCAAGGCGGCGCAGGAAGCGAGTTCGCGCAACACGGGAAGCAAAAGCTGCGGGCCGATAGTGCAATTCGCGCCAATGGCCTGAATATTTTTCTCTTTCAGTTTTGCCCAGGAGTCTTGCGGGCGAGTGCCGCCGAAGGTGGTGCCTTCGTCGGAGTAGGTCATCTGCGCGACAATTGGCTGGCGCGAGAAGGAGCGAATGGCGTCAATGGCGGCGAGC
Organism: uncultured Acidobacteriota bacterium; assembly: GCA_963714785.1. Classification (GTDB taxonomy): domain Bacteria; phylum Acidobacteriota; class Terriglobia; order Acidiferrales; family UBA7541; genus Palsa-295. The sequence goes on along the minus strand of CAVQQE010000003.1, from coordinate 476,128 downwards.
AATTCTTCCACATCGCTGAAAGTTTCCAGCATGAAGAGGTCCACGCCACGCTCTTCGAGGGCGCCGGCTTGCTCTTTGAAGATGGCGAAGATTTCCTCGTCGGGAAGTTCGCGAACGTGCTGGACGATTCCGAGCGGCCCAATGGAGCCGGCGATCAAAACTTCGTGCTTGGCGGCTTCGCGGGCTTCGCGAGCGATCTTTACTCCGCGATGATTCAGTTCCGCGACACGTTCGGCCATGCCAAAGAGGCCGAGCTTGTGGCGGTTGGCGCCGAAAGTATTGGTCTCGATGATGTGGGCGCCGGCGTCGAGGTAGCGCTGGTGCACGTTGAAGACGGCGTCCGGCACAAGTGTGTTCAGCTCGTCCACGCAGCGCTGCGGGCCGATGGATTCGTATAGTAGCGAGCCCATGGCGCCGTCAACGACCAGGATGGAGTCGCGAAGGCGTTCGTTGAAGGCTTCAATTTTCATGGGCGCTAGCTACCTTAGTTTTTGTCATGGTTGTAAACCGCCGAGTATATCATCGAGCGGCAACTGCTCCGACCCTGCGTAATGGCAAGTGGTTGTGGCCCCCGGGTAGAATTTTCCCTTTCCTTTGTTTTCAGATAGTTACGTCGCTTTCTACATTTTGTGCAGAACCGGGTAGAAGTTGCTGTTTAGCTACAGATTCGATCTGCCGAGCGGTCGGATAAATGATGTTGGACCGCTCTTTTCTGACGTCCAGTGTGAGGGCGGCAGCCGGATTTTCGAGGTCACGACCATCGCGAGCCATGGGGATGACTTTGACAATGTGAGTCGTGTGAGTGTCAATCCACGGGCCGAGATCACTCATCCGTGTGTGGGCGCGGACGGCTTTGACAATGGCCTCGGCGCCGGACCTGGCCCATTCGGATTCCTCGATGATGTATTCGAGAGCAGTGCGAGGTTGAGGTTTCGGTGTTTTGAAGAGATTCAAGGCACGCGCATGACGGTATCATGAGCGATCAGCCGGACGGTGCGCCATTGAAGAAAAGCTTCTGCAATCGCTTCGCGCTCGGGGTGATGGCAAATGGTGCAAACTCTGCGGTGACGCATGACGTCGATTTCCGCTTGGGTTTTCGGCTGAGATTGTTTTCGCGGAACCGACGGGCGGCGGGATTTGCGGGCGGCAAGCAGATTGCGCTTCGTTTTGCGGGCTTTGCTTTGGCCGCGGCGTAGGAATAAACCGCCTAGCAGAACAGCAGGTCCCTGTCTGCGGTAGGCAGGCCTCGTCAGCGAATGGCGCCTCGCTTCCTTCCTTTGTCAGGGCAAGCCGGATGTGCGCATACCACCATTCCTGTGGCGCGCGTGGTAGAGGGAAATCGAGGAATCAGTGGCAGGTCAGAAGATCCAGAAACGTTTTTTCTTGCGGACGGGGGTGGCGCCGGAGCTTAAGCCTGCGTCTTCGGCCAGTTGCGGCACAAACGGAAGCGGGCGGCCCTCGAACGCAGCCAGCGGATTTTCTACCAGCAGCGCTTGCGCCACTTCATCGCCGTGAGCCTTCTGCAAATAGGCGAAAGCTGCGCTTAGGATTGGGGGGCGCGTCGTGACGTTGTGCGCGTCACTGGCAAGAAAGTGGACTGCGCCGGCATCGAGCCATTCCTCGGCGGATTCTTTCGCCGACCTGCCAAATTTTCCCAGCAACGACTGCGCTGTCACTTGCACGTAGCAACCCTGACGTACCCATCGAAATAAACGATCGGCTTTCACGCGTATCAACGGGTTTCTTTCAGGATGGGTGACGATCGGCTGCAGCCCAGCCAGTTGCAGATCGTGAAGCGCCTGGTCCATGGAGGGCGGGATGGAGAAGTCCGCGAACTCAACCAGCAAGTAGTTTTTCTGGTTCACGGTGTAGCGCTCGGGGTAGAGGCGTATGTCCCGCAAATTTTCAAAGCTGAGATGGAAGTCGCAGCCGGTGGCGAAGGTGAGACGGCCTTCGAAGCGAGATTGAAGTTCATCGCGGCGCTCTTTTACCAATTCGGGAATGAAATCGTGATTGGGATGCGCGTGCGGTGTACCGACAATGTGAGTAATGCCGTCTTTAATTGCCATTTCAGCCATGGCCACGGACATATCGAGCGATTCGGCGCCGTCATCAAGGCCGAAAAGTATGTGGGTGTGGATGTCAACCATTGAAAACGAGAATAACGCAGGGGAGAAAGGATAACAACGAAGTAGGAAGAAAGCGGCGCGAATGACTTAACGAGTGAAAACGACATTGGCCAAGCGCTTGCAAACAGAGGCGTGGAATGGGGCGAAACATCAATGTGTTGAAGGGCGACACGAGTGTGGCGGGACCGCGGCCCGAGCGGCCGCATTTCGTTCAGAAATTTCTGAACGATATTTCGCGGTACAACAACCGCCACTGGCTGAAGGCGGGAATCACCGGCTGGGCGCAAGTGAATGGATGGCGAGGCGACACGTCCATACAGAAGCGTTTGGAATACGATTTGTACTACCGGCAAAATTGGAGCTTCTTTTTCGATCTTGGCATTATCGAGTTGACGATTCTTTCCGCAATGGTTGGCCGCAACGCTTATTAACCTGCCTTCTTCACCGTTGATCCTCGATCGAATCCAGCTTATTCACCAAGAGTGCTTTTGCGGCGGAGCTGCGCTTGCTTCAAGGCGCGAAGGTTCGAGGCGATTGCAGTCTTTGCACGCCACTGCGGGCGCAATCTTTGTGACGATTGGGATTCTTGCTATAGTGTTTTGCACCCAAATTTCGGTTCCTTGACGCTTGCAGTCGCGTCGCAATCGCTTCCCCAGAGAGGAAACAGAATGGCCGTAGAGCGTAAGCCGGAGTTTTTTGCGGGGAAGGACCTGAAAATCGGGATTATTGGGTGCGGCTACGTAGGCCTTCCGTTGGCGCTACGGTTTGCGGATGTGGGCCATAAAGTTACGGGATTTGATACCGACCAGGAAAAAATAACCAAGCTTAACGCTGGCCAGTCGTATATCCAGCACATACCAGCGGACAAGATCAAGCATCACGTACAGAGCAAGCGTTTTGATGCAACCACGGATTTTACGCGTCTGCGCGACATGGATGCGGTGCTGATTTGCGTTCCCACACCGCTGGATGAGCGCCGCGAGCCGGACTTGAGTTACGTGGAAAAAACCGCACAGTCCATCGCGCCAAATCTGCAGCGCAATCAACTGATCGTTCTGGAAAGCACCACTTACCCGGGGACAACCGAAGAGCTGGTGCTGCCGATTCTCGAAAAGGGCGGATTGCGCTGCTCGATTGCAAGGGGCGAAGGAACGGAGAACATTGCGACGGATTTTTATTTGGCGTTTTCTCCGGAGCGCGAAGATCCGGGAAACAAGCAGTACGGTTTGGCGCAGATCCCCAAAATTGTGGGAGGCATCAATCCTCCCAGCGGTCGCGCGGCTGCGGGTCTTTACGCGCAAATCGTATCGAAGGTAGTTCCGGTAAGCTCCACGCGCGCCGCTGAAATGGTCAAGCTGCTGGAAAATATTTTTCGCTGTGTCAATATTGCGTTGGTGAACGAGCTGAAGCAGCTTTCTTTGCGCATGGATCTGGATATATGGGAAGTGATCGACAGCGCGGCGACGAAGCCGTTTGGTTTTATGCCTTTTTATCCCGGACCGGGATTGGGAGGCCATTGCATTCCTGTCGATCCATACTATCTCTCGTGGAAAGCGCGGGAGTACGATTTCGCCACGCGGTTTATCGAGCTGGCCGGAGAGATCAATACGGCGATGCCGTATCACGTGGTGGACGCGCTGGTAAGAGCGCTGAATGAACGCGAGAAAAGTTTGAAAGGCTCGAAAGTTCTGCTGCTCGGCGTGGCTTACAAGAAGGATGTGGACGACCTGCGCGAATCTCCTTCGCTGAAGCTGCTGGAATTGCTGACGGCCAGGGGGGCCAAGCTGGACTACAACGACCCGTATTTTCCGGCGCTGCATAAAATGCGGCACTACGATTTTTCGCATATGCGGTCGGTGGATTTAACACCGGAGCAAATAGCGAAATATGATTGCGTGCTGATTGCGACGGACCACTCCAGTTATAAGGTTGACGAAATCGTGAAAAACGCGAAGCTGGTAGTGGATACGCGGAATGCCACGAGGCACGTAAAGGAACACCGCGAAAAAATCGTCAACTGCTGATCGCAACTATGTTGTTTTCTGTCGTTTAACTAAACGCGATTTCTGACCCTTTCGACCTTTCTCCGCGCCTAGCCTCTTGTTTACTGAATTTACGCACCTGTCCCATAGTCCCATTGCTCGCAACGCCCACGCCGGCTAAGCTGGGATACTATGGGTTCTACGCTAACTTCTCAGAAAGAGCGTCAAACTTGGGCCACCGATCCTGGCCGACGTCGCAGTATGCGCGTGCTGTTGAGCGTCCCGATACTGGTGCGGGGGAAGGACGCAAAGAATCAGGACTTCAGCGAAGAGACGCGAACGCTGGTGGTGAATGCGCATGGGGCGCTGATTTCGTTGTCGGCACAAGTGGTGGTGAATCAGAAAGTGACTGTTTCAAATAACGCAACGCATCAAACGCAGGAATGCCGCGTGGTTTATTTCGGGAACATGCAGGCTGGGAAAGCGCAGATGGGAGTTGAGTTCCTGAACCCTTCGCCGTCGTTTTGGCAGATTGATTTCCCGCCGGAAGATTGGGTCGTCCCCGAAAATTAATCGTTTGCAGTAACCTCGAAATTTTCCTCTAGCGTGGTACGGAACTAAGTTCGATGCGCACGCTGCCGAAAGGAATCTCAGCCTCCAGCAAAATGGGCGTGCGAGCTGCGTCGTTTGCGAAACATATGGAGAGGCTTTCCCCTTTTACTTCTACCCCGTGTTGGTACTCGCGAACGAGAATGCGCGTGGCGGAATAGTCCCCGGCATTTACGGCCACGAGTTCTTTTGCGGCTTCGAGGTGTGCGCGCATTTCGATGAGGTCATCGCCGTCAAACACGGGCGCGCGGAATTCCGGCGTGTGCTGCCAATCGACCTGACGAAGCATATACAAGGCTCCCAGCGGATCCAGTGTGCCTGGTGATACTACGACGACGGGAACATTTGTTTTCTGCGCTCGGCCTGCCACGGAAAAATGTAATATTTGGTTGTCCTTCTTTCCCATTTCGTAGAGATACATTTCATATTGGCGGCTCTCGAACGTCGCGGTGTCGGTGTAAGAATCGATTTGATCGTCGACGGTGAGAAAGGACCTGAGCGGGCTCAAGGTATGGGCGGAGGCGCGGAAATGCCAGGTTCGGGAGCCGAGAATTTCGCGATGCTCAGTGACGCACAATTGTATCTTTGCGGCGGTTGAGAAGGCGGACCAAGACACATCGTAATTCAACGTTTCGCCGATGCGGAAAGGCATGGGCGTTTCGGCGGGCGGCTTATCGAGGGCAATTCTACAGGCAGCTTCTGCGGACTGAGGAAGCCGGGAGCCGAGGGCGTATCTTTGCAACGACAGGGCGGCCGCTATGACCGTCGTAAGCGCCATCAGGAACAAATCTCGCGCGCAACGCTTAGGCATACTCTTTATAACTTCAGACCTACGTGTCCAGTTTGAAGTTGCCGAGTCGCAAAAATAAGACGAATAATTATGCCCAGGCGCTAAGTGCCGGGCTATAGTAAAGCGTTGCGCAAATATCATTTTATAGCTGATTGTCATCACCTAAGGAGATTTTCTGAATGCGTTATGTGGTTACGGGCGGTGCGGGATTTATAGGCTCCAATATCGTGGACGAGCTGGTCCGTCGCGGCCACAAAGTGGTGGTGTTGGACGACCTTTCCGCAGGGAAAGAATCCAATCTAGCGGATGTTCGCAGCAAGATTGATCTTCGCGTCGGCAGCATCACGGACTTGGCGGCGGTACAGTCGGCATGCAACGGCGCTGATTACGTAATTCATTTGGCCGCGCGAACTTCTGTTCCGCGGTCGGTGCAGGATCCTATCGGGACAAACTTCGTGAATATCGATGGGACGCTTAACGTCCTGGTAGCCGCGCGAGATGCCAAGGTGCGCCGGATTGTTTTCGCCGCGTCTTCGTCTGCCTATGGAGAGACGCCCACTCTTCCCAAAACTGAAACGATGCCGGCGGATCCTATTTCTCCCTACGGGATTACGAAATATGTTGGCGAGCTTTACGCGAGGGTGTTCGGACGAGTTTACGGGCTGGAGAATGCGTGCGTTCGCTATTTTAACGTGTTCGGGCCGCGACAGGATCCCAGCTCGCAATATTCCGGAGTGCTATCGCGTTTTATGCTAGCCGTAATCGAGGGGCAGCAACCCGTGGTGTTCGGCGACGGAGAGCAATCTCGCGATTTTACGTTTATTGAAAATATCGTGGATGAAACGTTGCGCGCGTGTGAAGCGCAAGGGGCGTCCGGAATGGTTTTCAACGGCGGAACGGGTGCGCGTATAACCCTGAATCAAGTTCTAGAATTGCTGGAGAAGATCAGCGGAAAGAAAATTCAGGCAAAATATGAACCGCCGCGCACGGGGGACATACGCGATTCGCAAGCAGACATCTCGCTGGCGCAGAAAGTGTTGGGCTATAAGGCATTGGTACACTTCGAGGAAGGCTTGCAGCGGACCTGGCAGTGGTACAAAGGCGCCTACGGAAAAAAACAGGGCTGATGATAAAGGGCTTTACTCAGTCCGCGTGACGATTGAGATAAGCCGGAAGCTCGATGAGGCTATCTAGCATCAGATCCGGCGGGAATTTTTTCAAGCTCTGCGTTCCGAGGCCGTAGGTAACGCCGCAAGCCCAGATGCCGGAGTTTCGCGCGGTTTGAATATCGATTTCGGAATCCCCGACAATCATAGCTTCCTGGGGCTGCGAGCCAAGTTCACGCAGTAGGGTCTCCACGCCCAGGGGATGCGGCTTCTTTTTTTCGAAGCTGTTCCCGCCGTAAACAAAACGAAAATATCGCGAAAGGCCCAAGCCATCGAGGATTGTGCGGCTGAAGTTAACTGGCTTGTTGGTCAGAACCGCCATCGGATAATTCTCCAGGAGCGCAAGGCCTTCTCGAACACCCGGGTACGCCACGGTGTTGTCGAGCATATGGCTGCGGTAATAGCTCAGAAAATAGGCGAGACCTGTTTCGACTTCTGCATCCGTTACGTCTTTCAATCCTAAGGCACGCTGAACGAGCACGGACGCGCCGTTTCCGACCATTCCAAAAATCGCCTCATGCGGTAGTGGCGAGCGACCGATATTCTCCAGCGTAGCGTTGATCGAGAGAGCTAGGTCAAGTTTCGAATCGATCAAAGTGCCGTCGAGATCAAAGATCAGGGCGCGCACAGCGGCAAACCGGTTGTCCGCGTGGAGCATTCAGCTCAGCTCACTTGTGAAAGTTCTGTTTGCGAGTAGCTTGGATTTTATGTGGGGTTAGGGGAATTGTCACTTTGCTGTCTCTCTGAACCTGATCGAGCGCAGGGAGGAGGGCTATAACTCGACGGCGGCGGCTGCTACAATGTTTCGTTTCCGCGGCGCTCGCTCCGCTACGAGAGTACACATGGCCGAAATCCATCCCTTTCGCGCGCTACGCTACGACACAAACAAGGTGAAGCTGGATGACGTGCTTACCCAACCCTACGACAAAATCACTCCCGCGATGCAGGAGCGCTATTACGGCGCGAGTCCGTACAACTTGATTGCGATAGAGAAAGGCAAGCCCTTTCCCGACGATACCGCCGAAAACAACGTTTACACGCGTGCCGAGAAGAAATTGCATGAATGGATCACGCAAAAGATTCTGCTACAGGACCAAACTCCCGCTATTTATGTGTACTCGCAGGAGTATATGGTTCCCGGCACGAACAGCCGCAAAGTGCGCATTGGCTTCATAGCGCTGGGCCGGCTGGAAGATTACAGTGCAAAGATTGTTTTCCCGCACGAGCGCACGTTGACGGCACCCAAGGCCGATCGCATGGAATTGCTGCGGCATCTACACGTCCAGACCGGCCAGCTCTTTATGCTGTACGACGATCGCGCGAGAACGATCGACACATACCTGGAAGAAATTGCGCGCACGCCGACGCAGCTTGAGTTACACGATGAGTTCGGTGTGACCCACCGGCTGTGGCCGGTCGGTGATGCGGCGTTCATTCGCCGGATTCAGAGCACGATGGCGGATAAAAAGATCATCATCGCGGACGGCCATCACCGCTATGAAACAGCTCTCAATTTTCGCAACGAGTGCCGCGCGAAGTTAGGGAAAACCGATCCACATGCTGCTGACTATGAATTCGCGATGATGACGTTCATAAATTCGCACTCCCGGGGATTGACTATTCTTCCTACGCACCGTTTGATTCGCAATGTGGCTAATTTTGATTTCGAGCGGTTCCGCCAGGCATTGGCGCCATTCTTTGATTGGTATTCGTATCCTTTCCTCAACTCAGAAGAGCGCGAAACAAGTTACGCGGATTTTCGCAAGGATTTGGGGAGGCAGAACCACGGACGCAGAGCGATCGGGGTTTACCCAGGCAAGATTGAAGGGCAAGCCGGAGCGTTCTTTTTATTTTTGCTGCGCCGCGACGCGAATCTGGAAACGTTATTGCCGGATTTGACCGAAGCGCAGCGTGGGCTGGATGTAGTGTTGCTCCATCGATTGATCATGGAAAAAGGATTGGGCATAACGGCGGAAGCGGTTACCGCGGAAAAGAACGTCGTTTACGAGCGTGACATGGATAATGCAATTGCCGCGGTAGATCGAGGCGAAGCGCAGTTGGCATGTTTGCTAAATCCGGTGCGAGTGCAGCAGGTTGTGGAAATTGCACTGGGCGGGGATGTTCTGCCACAAAAATCCACGGACTTTTACCCCAAGCTTCTGAGCGGCCTGGCGATTTATCAGGTAGCGGGTCAGATCGAACAGTAATTCACTTGTTTAATGGCGAGCGTTAACTCTGAAGCGCAAAGCAAAACAAAAACCGCGGCCCAACCATTTGAGCTGAGCCGCGGTCTGAAAATTTAGAAGCGAATTTACTTGGCGAAACTCTGGACGGCAAGCGCCTCGCTATCGTAGGTATCGAACACAGTCATAAGCTTGGTGACCTGCAACACTTCCTTGAACTTCGAGCCAAGGTTGGCCAGTTTTAGAGTGGCGCCTTGCGAGCGGGCGCTGTGAAAAGTCGCTACGAGAGTGCCGAGGCCGGCGCTATCGATGTAGCCGACGTTCGCGAGATTCAACACGATTTTCTTCTTTCCCGCGGCTAGCAGGCTCTTCACCTTCTCGCGAAACGCGTTGCTTTCTTCACCCAACACAATGCGTCCTTCAATCTCCAGTACAGTAACTCCATTCACTTCCTGATCCGTCATCCTTAATGCCACGTTCGCGCCTCCTGGAAGTCTTAAATCCTCTTCAGAGCAATAAGTCCGTTTTCAGTAAAAATCAGAGCAGGACATATAATAACCGCAAGTTGGGCAAATCAGCTTGCAACTTCGCTGCGCCAACCGAGCCGAACAGCTTGGGCAAAACGCAGATGCGATTTCCGGCGGTTCTTTTAACGGGCCGGCTTCAGCCTGCGATTCAGCTTGCTTCGCGGGCAATTTAACCGCAGTCGGCTGTGCCATAATCCGGGCGTCCTTTGGACGAATGTTTATAGCATATCCAGCGAAAAGGGAAAAGGAAACCTCGCCGCAGGCTGCACGCGATGCCCTGTCAGGACAAACACCCCTATTGACACCGAAAGAAGCTGGTTTGTTCCCTTCACTCTGATAAACATACGCTTTCGGATGTATCGAAATGAAGCAGAGTCGGCACGCAGGTGTACAATCTTGGGCGCAACCAAGCGTTTGTCTAGCGCGTCTTATGTACAGCGAGCGAAGCGACTATGAAACGTAGCCTTCAATCCGCGTCTGTTATTACGGTCGCACTCGCAGTGCTTCTGGGATTTTTCGCCACCCCTGCGCGCGCTCAGCACGGAGCGCAGTCAGCCAATGTCTCCACGGCACCAGCGGCTCGCCCGGCATATTCGCAAGCAAACACGGCACACGCCGCCAATATCGTTTCAACTGTAAGTCGACAATCGTCGCGGCTTTCGGCCAGTCACAGCTCCCTAGGTCTCGTAAGCAGTTCGCAATTCCAGCGCACAGGACCGCACCGACCGGGAAATCCGGTAAATAGGCTCCCGACGACCGGCTACTATTGGATTTTCGATGGCGGCACGTATTGGGTTCCAGCCGAGGGCGATCAAGCTGCGGACCAAGCCGTGGTTGAACAGACCAACACCGATCAAATGGGCGGCGGGCAGTCCGTCGATTCCGGCGACAACGGCTCGCCAGGGCCTAACGCGTCGATGCAACAGGGCCCTGCGGACCGTTCACAGTCCGCCAGAGATGATTCCGCTGCATCGCAGTCCGAATCGCGCGAGGAAGCTTCGGCCTCTGTCCCTGACGAAGGGCAATTCGCTTTGGTGCTCAATGATGGAAGATGGATTGAAGCCGTAGCGTTCACACGCTCAAACGACACGATTGTTTACATCAGTCCGGCGGGTAGCCGTTACACCATCGCCGCGACCGAACTGGATTCCGATTCCACCTTGCGGGTCAATCAGGAACGCGGCACACCTCTGCAATCTCCTCTTTAAGCCACGCCCGCTTTTACTAATAAACTGCTAAGAATATTACGTTTCTGAACGGCTGGCAGGCGCGGGCATGTAAGGCCCTGCTTCAGCAGGCAGGCCGGCGCGTTCAAACTGGATGGTGGTGTGCGTGATTTTGAAGTCGTGCGCCAAGACTGCGCGCACTTGATCGAGGATTTTTTCGCTGTCTTCCATGTGCATGTCGGGTATGCGGACGTGGCACGACAACGCAGTTAAATCTGTACCTAAAGTCCAGATATGGATATCGTGGACTTCCTGAACGCCTTCGACGCGCAGCACGGCAGTGGCGACGGTGTCGAGACGCATTTCTCGCGGCAATCCTTCCAAAAGAATATGGCTGCTTTCGCGGAGAATTCCGCTTCCGGACCAAAGAACCATCGCGCCTATGCCAATGCCGATTACTGGGTCGATCCAAACCGCGCCAGTCCAGCGGATGCAGAGCGCACCGGCGACGATGGCCACGTTGGAAAGAGCGTCGCCGAGGTTGTGGATCCATACGCCGCGGATGTTGAGGTCGCGTCGGCCGCTATGGACAGCGAGAGTGATACCGCCGTTGATGACCAACGCAAATAAAGAAACCCACAGCATGATGCCGGTTTGAACTTCAACAGGATGGCGCAATCGTGCGACCGATTCATAAATCAAAAATAGCGAGAGGATGGCGAGCAGCATGGCGTTCACAAACGCCGCCAAAATTCCGCTGCGGTGATAACCGTAGGTCTTTTCAGCCGTGGGAGGACGTTTGGCCCAGCGCATGGCGAGCCAGGAAATGACCAGCGTCGGAACGTCAGTAAGGTTATGGACGGCGTCGCTGATTAGCGCGATCGAATGGCCCGCGTACCCCGCTATGAGTTCAGCCACGACAAGTACGAAGGTGGCAACAACGGCAGCGCCCAAAATTCCAGTCATGCCCTCTACCGGCAAGTGAGCATGCGAATGCCCGCCCAAACCGTGGCCGTGGCTGTGTCCATGCTCGTGGGTCGTGTGATCGTGGCTGTGGGAATGGACGTGCACGTCTGAATTCTACTAGCCGGGCGTCTTTGCGCACAGCCCCTCGCTTACGTTTGTGACTCAACAGCACCGATTGGGAGTGGACTCTCGGGGAATGAACGTCTGCTCTGAAACTGGATTGACTTCACTCGCCGCCACCGCCTACCATTGCAACAGTTTCCAAGCTTAAGAAATCGTAATGGAGCGGAAGCGGGGCGCTACGAATTTGCGCCGGCGATGACCCACCACGTTGCCAAGCTGGTCTTTTGGGGAGTGCGCGGCTCAACGCCGACGCTGGAGCGCGATACGTGGCGCTACGGCGGCAACACGCCTTGTCTGGAATTGACCGCACCGGATGGCACCCACTTTATTCTGGATTGCGGCACGGGTATGCGCATGCTGGGCAATCGCTGGACGCGTTCACACGGCATCAACGGCATCGAAGCACACATTCTGGTGACGCATTATCACTGGGACCACATACAAGGCATTCCTTTCTTCAATCCTTTTTTCCAGAGCCAGAACCGCTTTCACTTTTACAGTTTCCAATCGAAATATCTCGGTCCGGACAGCCTTCGTCAGGTCCTGGAAGCGCAACTGGCCAGCCCTTATTTTCCAGTCGATGTAAACATGATGACCGCGGGACGCGAGTTTCACGAGATCAATGGCGGCGATAAATGGTCGGTGAACGGAACACAAATTAGTTGCGCCTGGCTGAATCATCCGCAGGGGTGCCTAGGCTATCGCATCGAAACTGCTGGCGGGTCGGTAGTTTATGCCACGGACAATGAGCCTGGCGTTCCGCAAAATGACCAGAACCTGCGGCAACTCGCACAGGGTGCGGACGTTTTGATATACGACTCGCAATATTCTCCCGAGCAGCTCGCGTCGGAACGCAAGGGCTGGGGCCACTCGAGTTGGCTGGAAGGAGTGAAGATTGCGCGCGATGCCAAAGTGCGGAACTTGATTCTCTTTCACCACGATCCGGATTCTCTCGACAAGGTTGTTGATGGTTTTCTTTCTGCAGCACGGCAGGAATTCCCCGCTACATGGGCCGCCACCGAAGGGATGTCCATTACCATGAGCGAGCGCGGCGTGAACGTGGAGATGCGCGAGACACGCGTGGGACAGCGAAGGCGCTTGCGTTTCACCGCGGTCGTGAGCGGACAGTCGGAAGACGGCAAGAACTTCGAAGAGAAAGCCACGGTACGCGATATAAGTTTGCAAGGGGCGTATTTGTGTTTGAATAACCGGCCGAAATTGCAGTCGGAAGTTCGGGTGGTGATAGAAGCGGCTGGAGAACCGGCGACCTCAAGCATTCTTTCGTTGCGTGGAACGGTAGTTCATTTTGACGCTGGCCGAGAGAAGACACAGAACGGCGTGGGAGTGGTTTTCATCGATGATACTGATCCCGCGCGTCCGCACGATTAATTTCTCCCAGCTGGCTCCCGGTAGTCGACTTGCTGTAATTCCCGTGAGATTCAGCCTTTCTAAATTATTGCTATGCGTTGTTGATGGGTGTACAGTTCACCGCCTAATTGGAGGGTGCGATGAAGCTGGGGTATCGCATTTCGTTATTTGCTATGTTGGCTCTTGCGGCCTTCGCATTCACATGGCAGCTCAACGCGCAAAGACCAAGAAATAGAGCGAAAGTTCATTCGATGCAAGCAACCAGCGACGCTTCGGGCGCACATCCTGACAAATTTGATGCTGATGGACCGGTGACCATCACTTGCCTTGCGGCATTTTCTGAAACACCAAACGCACGGCCGGAGCCGTCGTGCCGCATCTCCACGCCTGGATTCAATGAAATTTTGAAAAAGGGAGAAACTGCCAAAACGACCGGAGCCGGCGCTATAACTCTCACGTGCAATGGGTCAGGCAACCTGCGTTGCAGCGCTCGAGTCGATATACCCGCCCCCAGCTAGTCTTCGCGCATTAATCCACTGAATCGAAGATAAGGACAAATTATTCAGCTGCGGAGCTATTCTTTACGTTTCAGTTTGGCAAGTCGTGCGTCGAGATCTTTCAAAGCGCTGTTAAGCTGTTCGCGGTAGCGAGGGTTCTCGCTGGATTGCAGTTCCTTTTCCACGCGCGCACGAGAGAGCAACAGTATTTCGATCTTGCGACGGATTTCCAGCTGTTCGCGGGTTAATTGTAGTTTCTGGGTGCGGCTTTCTTTGGATTCAAACTCCTGGACCTGACCCTCTACGGCTTTGCTTTCCCACCCTCTCGCCATCTTTAGATTTTATGTCGTGGTCGAGGCTGGCTTGCACACTATTTTTTGTGAATTTCCTATACCGGAGAGTTGAGGAGCATTCCCTCGCGGTGTTAGTCGCGGATGTTAATGGATTTTCCTAGGGCTACAGTTAGAACTGGCGGGAACTCGGGTAAAGCCCGTATAGCTGAAAGGAAACTACTGAGGCAGGTTAGGATGTTGAACGGCCAGACGGATATCCCCTCAAAATTCCTCAATGAGACGGTGACTATGCAACCAAACACATCACGGCGACAAGAGCAAGAAGCCTCACCTCAGACGGCTGCCAGCGGGTCGATTCCTCTGCGAAAATTCGGCAAACACGATATGCAGGTATCCGCCTTGGGATTGGGCGGGCACCATCTGGGAGACGCCGAGGACGAGCAGACTGCCATACGGATCGTTCACGAGGCCGTGGATAACGGGATCACCTTCTTCGACAACTGCTGGGAATACCATCGCGGCAAAAGTGAAGACTGGATGGGCCAGGCGCTAAAAGGCCGTCGCGACAAGATCTTCCTGATGACGAAGGTCTGCACGCACGGACGGGACGCATCCCTGGCCATGCAGATGCTCGAACAATCGCTCAACAGACTGCAGACCGACCATCTGGACCTTTGGCAAGTTCACGGCGTAGCTTTTGACAACGATCCAGAACTTTTTACGCGTCCGGGAGGCGCTGCCGAAGCACTGCAAAAAGCAAAGCAGCAAGGCAAAGTTCGTTTCGTCGGATTCACCGGTCATAAAGATCCCACCATTCATTTAAAAATGCTACAAACGGATTTTCCGTTCGATTCAGTGCAGATGCCGCTGAATGCTTTCGACGCGAATTTTCACAGTTTCGAAATTCAGGTTTTGCCGGAACTGATTCGCCGCGGCATCGCGCCGCTGGGAATGAAGCCTTTGAACGGCCACGGCGAAGCGATCCAACAAGGGGCGGTTAGCGCGGAAGAAGCTCTGCGTTACGCGATGAGCCTGCCTGTAACCACTACGATTACTGGAATGGAAAAATTGGATGTGTTGCACCAAAACTTGAGAGTTGCGCAGGGCTTTCAGCCCATGACGTCCCAAGAAATGCAAGCGCTTCGCGACCGTACTCGAGCGGTTTCCGGCGATGGGCGATTCGAGTTGTACAAAGTTTCCCTCAAATTCGATAATCCCGAGGCGCGCCTGGCGCACGACTATCCTCTGGATATGCAATCAGAAGAAGTGAAGGAAATGGTCCAGGCGGCGAACACGGGACATCCGTTCCCTGTTATTCCGAAGTAGGTAAAAAGCTTGGAGGATTTGCGTGTCCGATGAGAAAGGCGTCACTCGCCGAACTTTTGTAAAGGGGGCAGCCGTGTTGAGCGCTTCGGCTCTAGTGAACCCCAGCTTGGGATTAGCAGGGCAACCGCCTCAAGCGGGCGGGCCCGATCAGATTCCTCAACGACAGCTCGGGAAGACCGGCGTACAAGTGTCTGCGCTCGGAGTGGGCGGTTACCACTTGGGTTCCACAAAAGATCAGCAAGAAGCGAATGAGCTTGTGGCGCGCGCGCTCGATGCGGGCATCAATTTTTTTGATAATTGTTGGGATTATCATGACGGGCTTAGCGAAGAACGCCTCGGGGTTGCGCTAAAAGACAAGCGCGATCAGGCGTTTGTGATGACAAAAGTCTGCACGCACGGTCGCGGCAAAGACGTGGCCATGCAACAGCTGGAAGAATCTCTGCGAAGGCTGCAGACCGACCACCTGGATTTGTGGCAGATACACGAAGTGATTTATTACAACGACCCTGACTTGATTTTTGCGCCGGGCGGCGCGGCGGAAGCGTTGCTAGCCGCGAAACAACAAGGGAAAGTTCGCTTCGTGGGATTTACCGGTCACAAAGACCCCGCAATTCATCTGAGGATGCTGACGCAGGATTTCCCGTTTGACACTGTCCAAATGCCACTGAACTGTTTGGATGCGACTTTCCGCAGCTTTGAAACCCAGGTTATGCCGGAAGCAAACCGCCGCGGTATCGCCGTGCTTGGCATGAAGAGTATGGGCGGTTCCGGAGAAATTGTTTCGCACGGCGCGGCGACCCCATCGGATGCGCTTCGTTACGCTATGAGTCTGCCGGTTGCGACTACGATTAGCGGCATGGATTCGCTCGGCGTGTTGGAACAGAATCTGGCGATTGCCAAAGGGTTTCAGCCCATGAAGCCTGAAGAGATGCAGGCGCTTCGGGAGCGCGTAAGAGTTTTCGCCGCTGACGGCCGTTATGAACTTTTCAAAACTACCAAGAAATACGATGGAGAAGTTGGCCGAGAGCAACATCACTACCCCAACTCACAAAAACTTCCTGCCTAATCGCAGGTGTTGTGGCGCGGTAAATGTTTCTATCGTTTCTCTAGAGTGCTGCCGCGCTGGGGGCCGCGGCCCTACATTTAAAGCTTGCGGAGATTTCGGCGTTAGGTTCCAGACCGCTCGATTCATTCCGATAGCAAGTTAGCTTGCTGACAAATCAGGACAGTTGCAAATGGTTGAGCAGCTTAGAGGCAATTTCGGTTACACGCTCGCGCGCTGAACCGGACATCGGCTGGTTTTTTGCGGCAGCATGTTCTCGAAGCACCAGCCAAATTCCGGGCCGATGGATATTTTGATCGTGGCAAATTGCGCCGGTAAGCTGCGCTATTTCCAAACCACTTCCTGCGAGCTCGGCATCCAGAAATGTTCGCGCTTCGTCCAGCAAATCCTTGAATCCTTGTGACGCGAGCATGGGGTCCACGTCGCGCGGAATCGTCGCTTCTACTTCAAGCAAATCATAATCCGGCAAAGGCTCGGCGATCATGATTTCCACCGAAGCTGCGGGAGCGCTTGCGTCGTGTGAACTTTTTATCGGCATGATGACCGTATTGTTGCAGAAGACGCTTACTTCGGATAGGGGTGGCCGGAAAGGATGGCGAAGGCGCGATAGATTTGTTCGGCCAAGACCACGCGTGCGAACTCGTGCGGCATGGTCAGAGTGGAAAGTGAGACTTTTTGTTTGGTCATATTTCGGACATCTTCGGGGAAACCATCCGCTTCGCCACAGAGAAAAACGAGTTCGCGCGCGCCGCGGTCGCGCAGATCGCCGAGCCACCGCGCGAACTGGCTGGAGGTGAATTGTTTGCCCGCGGCGTCCAGCAATACCACGGTCGCGCTCGAATCCATTTTCAGCTTTCGGAACACAGAAGAACTGCCGTCGCGCAGCGCCACTACTTCTATTTCCGCATAATGCTTTATGCGGCGGACGTAGTCCTCGAGAAGAGCTTGGGCCTCTCCGCGCCGCGTTTTCCCAAGCATCATTAAACGAATTTTCATAACCGCGCTCGACAATGAGGCGAGCCAATTCTATCTGAAATGGCCTTAGAAATTCCGCTTCGCTCTTGTAAGAATTTGGGTTTGCCGCTAGTCTGCGCTAGAGAAAATGAGACAAGTCGAGTGCAGGATAACAAAAGGTGACAATCTCAACGGCGCTGAGCGATTCATCGAGAATATGTGTACTCGCAGAGGGCTGCAGCTATCCATGAAGGGATCACTTTCCGCTTATCCGGGCAGCATTCATTGGCATTACAAAAGCTCCGGGCAGAAAGGGACCGTAGAAATCACGCTTTTGGACGCGGAGAGGCGAATTTGGGTTCAAGTACAAGACGGCCGAAGAGCGACTTGGATCGATCGCGAGCTGCCTGCTATTCGCTGCGAAATCGAAAAAAGGTACGGGTTGGCTGGGAAGCGCATTTCTCCGCCCAAGGTGAAACGACGAATTGGCCGATGAAAACATCTGCGGGAAGCGAAGAGAAACTTAGAAAACGATGGCCGCGGAAACAGAAATTTCAGATGAGGCCGTACTTCTTGCGTTTTTCCAAAAGGGTTTTACGACTGATTCCGAGCATGTCCGCCGCTTGTCCAATTTTGTAGTGCGTCGCTTCCAAGGTCAACTTGATGGCCTCGCTTTCCAGGTCTTCAAGTGAGCGGAGCATCCCGGTAATTCCGCGCTCATTTCCGGCTGTGCGCACAATCTCGGGAAAATCCCCAGGAGAAAGTGAAGGTTCTTTGCCGAACACCAGCGCGTGTTCCACCGTGTTCTTCAGTTCTCGCACATTTCCCGGCCACGCATACGCCTGTAACATGGCCAGCGAGTCGGCGTCGAACGAGGCTTCCCCTCGGCCGTGTACCGGCGCGAGACGTTCCAGAAAATGCCTGGCAAGCGGAACGATATCGGCTCGGCGTTCGCGAAGCGGTGGAACATAAATCGCCAAAACATTCAGACGAAAAAAAAGATCATTGCGGAAGCGGCCGCTCTCCACCGCCTTGGCCATGTCCGTATTTGTCAGCGCCATCAACCGCGCTTCCATGCGCAGTGTTTCGGTGCCGCCCAGCCGTTCGAACGTGCGTTCTTCCAGAACGCGCAACAGCTTCGCTTGCATTCCCGGTGCTAGCGCAGCAACTTCGTCGAGAACGATCGTCCCCTCTTGCGCTAGTTCAAGACGTCCCGGCTTACGCGCGACCGCGCCCGTGAATGCTCCGCGTTCATGCCCAAAAAGTTCGGATTCCACAAGTTCGGCGGGTAGGCTGGCGCAATCAATTTTAAGAAGAGGGGCATCGCGGCGTGGCCCGCGCTCGTGAATCCAACGCGCGAGCTGATCTTTTCCCGTGCCGCTTTCGCCGGTGATCAAAAGCGTGGTGGAAGTGTCCGCAAGCTTTTCCGCAACTTCAAGTACGTGCCGCGATACGGGATCTTCCGCTATCCACGTGATATTCGGCGCGGTCATTGCTGCGTTGCATCACCCTCTGCATTGCTTTGGGATGGAGGATGCGCGGTCGGCGCTGGAAAAGTGACGCGCTCGGCGGAACGCCACAACCTTTCCAAATCGTAATACTGGCGAGCGCGTTCGCTGAAGATGTGCACCACAAAGTCGCCGTAATCCAGAAGAACCCATTCGGCGCTGGATTTCCCTTCGCGATGCGCCACGCGGCGCCCTTGGCGGTGAAGTCTCTCTTCAATGGCTTCGCCAATAGCTTGAATCTGCGGCTGACTTTGCCCGGAGCACAGCAAGAAGTATTCGGCGAACGCGCCCGCGCCAGAAAGGTTGAGGACTGTGATGTCCACGGCCTGCTTGTCTTGAGCCGCTTCCACGGCCGCGCGAATTTCGGGACGAAGGGAGTTAGTTGTCACCGGTACAGGGCCTGTTCCAAAATGTATTCCTCTACGCGCGCCGGCACAAGCCCATGAATGGTCTGCCCCCTTTCGAGGCGATGCCGGATTTCGGTGGACGAAATATGACTCGACACGGTCGTAAGCAGGTGAACCACGGACTTGCGCAGCACAATCGTATTCGGGTCGTTCGACGGAGTGCGGCCTAGCTTTTCGGGGGGAATCACCAGTCGCAGCGCGTCCAAACGAAAACCCGGACGACTCGCGATGATAAAATTGCAACTATCCATCAGCCCCTCGTAATTTTTCCACGTAGGAATTTCAAGAAACTGGTCCGCACCCAAAATAAAAAACAGGCGATCGTCGGGATGCTCCCGGTGGAATCGCCGCACCGTATCGACGGTATAAAACACATGCGTAGCCGCACCATCCGGAGGCGCTTCGGCCGTGGACGGATGAAAACCGGCGTGATCCGTGCAGCCCAGCGCGACCATGGCGTAACGATGCAGAAACGGCGTCAACGCGAGCCTCGTCTTATGCGGCGGCCGCGACGACGGAATGAAATAAATGGAATCCAGATGAAAACGCTTCTGTGCCGCCTGCGCTACGGCAATGTGCCCTGAGTGAATGGGATCGAACGTGCCACCAAAAAGCGCGACCGAGCGCCGATGCGGCGCACCATGTGCCCGGTGCACTGAGTGCGGACTCAACTTTTCGCTCCGGATGAGGAAGTTGAATCGTCATCGTGGATGACCCGAGCAGCGCGTGCCTCTTCCGCATCACGCTCGCGAGACGGTGTGATTGGAGCCTCTGGTTCCACGGGCAGCGATGGTTTCGGAATTCGATCCAACGCGTCAGCCATGGCACGCACGAGTTCTACAATTCCCTCGCCGGTCGCAGACGAAACCGCATAAAACTCCAGCCCACGGTTTTTTGCAAACGCGCGCAATTCATCGAGATGCTCGCGATTGGTAGTGGCGTCCAGCTTGGTAGCCACTACAATCATCGGTTTCTCGCCTAGCGCCGGGCTGAACGAAACAAGTTCGTGCTCGATCACTTCAAAATCGCGCACAGGATCGCGGTCGTTTGCATCACTGGTATCCACCAGATGCGCGATCAATCGCGTGCGTTCAATGTGCTTCAAAAATCGCGTACCTAATCCTGCGCCTTCGTGCGCTCCCTCGATCAACCCCGGCACATCGGCCACAACAAACGTGCGCCCCTGCCCCAGCGCGGCGTCTGGATCTGCGGAAACAACGCCAAGATGTGGTTCCAGAGTAGTGAACGGGTAGGCCGCAATTTTTGGACGCGCCGCCGAAATCCGGGAAATCAAAGTGGACTTCCCCGCATTGGGGAATCCGACAAGTCCCACATCGGCTAGCAATTTCAACTCAAGCCGCAGATGGCGCTCTTCACCCGGCTGCCCGTCTTCATGTTCGCGCGGCGCTTGGTGCCACGGGCGCACAAAATGCGGATTCCCGTTTCCGCGGCCTCCATGCCCTCCCTTCGCCGCTTTCCAGCGTTGGCCAGCTTCGGTGAAATCAAAAAGCTGCTCACCGCTGTCTGCGTCAAAAACCACCGTGCCTACCGGGACTTTCAGCACAGTATCTTCGCCCGACGCGCCGTGGCAATTCGATCCTTCGCCGTGGCCTCCGCGTTTCGCCTGAAATTCGCGATTGTAGCGATAGCGCAGGAGCGTGTTGTCATGCGGATTAGCTTCGATATAAATATCCCCGCCATGGCCGCCATCGCCGCCGGAAGGGCCGCCGCGCGGGACATACTTCTCCCTGCGAAACGCGACGCAGCCATGGCCGCCGCCACCGGCTTTTATCGAAATTTTCGCTTCATCTGCAAACACAAATCACCTGCTGAAAGAGATGCTGCGAGAGCTTACGCCGATGCTGAGTCCATAAACAAAAATACGCGTTCCGCTGCCCTGGAACGCGTAAGAAGAGTGTAGAGGTTAACTAGCAGGGGCCGCGACGGCTTTTTTCTCAGCCTGCCGCGCATCCGCTTCGTCCACGGTGAGAACGCTGATGTAGCGTCCGTGCCCGCCCTTGTCTTCAAACAGGACAATGCCGTCAATCAGCGCAAACAAACTGTCATCTTTCGCCAGCGCAACATTCTTTCCCGGCTTGTAGTGCGTGCCGCGTTGGCGAATCAAAATGCTGCCGCCGGTTACGAGCTGGCCGCCAAATCTCTTAATGCCGAGCCGCTGTCCGTGCGAGTCGCGTCCATTGGTGGATGACCCGCCGCCTTTTTTATGTGCCATGAATTTCCCCTACGGAATTTGGATGTCGCTGACCTGGACGGCAGTGTAGTTTTGCCGGTGGCCGCGCAGAATATTATATTGCCCGCCCGTTTTATACTTCAGCGTCTTCAACTTCGGCCCGCGGCCTTGTTCCACAATCTTGCCCACTACTTTCACCTTGGAAATATCATCGGCGGAGACAAATTTCTTCTCGCCCGTGTGAACGGACAACACGTCGTCAAAGGTGACCTTGCCGCCCAGCTTTCCTTCCAGCGTTTCCACGCGAATGGTCTTACCGGGCTCCACGCGATACTGTTTTCCCCCACTGCGAATTACGGCGTACATGCTGCCTCCTGAAGCGAGTGACAAACCCCGATTATACGGGCTTTCAAGCGCCTCCGTCAACGAGCCAAAATTCGGGGCTGTTGGTCCGTTTCCCGTCACCCGGTACTCGGGTAGCGTCTTGGATGAAATATCGAAATTGGAAAAACGGATGCGTCACTTGTTTAAGCGGCGATCCAGCGGGCCCAAATTAAATCCACAGCATCTTGCCATTTGCTGCCTCCCATTAACTGCAAGGCGCTTTCGTAGTCACCCCCAAATCAACTCGGGTGATTTCGCCCAATCGGTAGGTTTCCAGTTGGTTGTCCCAAATCGCGCCAGGTTCGATTTCCAGAAGTGTCACATGGCTTTTACTCAAGTCCACTACGCGACCAATCCAGCACGCACCTGCGTCAACTTTTTCTCGGTGAATCATCACCAAGGGAAATGCTCGATTGGCCGTAATCAACAGTTCCGCAAGGCTGCTAACGACTGCAGGCGGCCTCTTTGGAAATCGTATTGCGCGCTTTTTTAATACTGCTTCGTGGAACTGAGCGTACTTATCAGGCACCTGCAATCCTCGTATGTCTGACGAACGATAGCATTGGAAACCGTTAGGCCGAATACCGTCAGAGACCAGCGCGATAAGAAAAAACTGCGGGCCTACGGCGAGGACCTAGCCGTTGACGGTCCCTCGCTCCAAAGCGCTCGCAAACCTCACGAGCAACTTCTTGCGAAGTGCGAGCTTCAGTTGTGATTTTTCTTGGACATTTGATGGCCCATGGGTTCCAGCAAGTGTAGCCTAGGAAGCCACAATTTTGATCTTGCCGTGAATTTCTGCGGCGCAGCGGGTAAGATGGCGCGATGCCAAATAAACCAAGCATTTTTCTCTCTGTCACTCCAATGATTCCAACCGGCGGCAGCCTGTCGGACGCGCTGAAGTACTACAAAGATGAGTTGGGATTTTCTATCTTATGGCAATCGGACTCCGGGGCGGGCATCAGCCGAGATTTTGTTTGTTTCAACCTGGTGGAGAACAACAATCGGGAGTGGATAGAAAATTCTAGTTACAGCATCGGCGTCTCGGATCTCGACGCGCTTTACGAGGAGTTCCGCCGTAGCAGCGCTCGCCTCGGCCCGCTCGAGCTAAAATCGTGGGGCCGGCGGGAATTCCACATGATCGTGCCGTCCGGAGTTTGCTTCCAGTTCTACGCCCGCAACGAATAACGTCGTGGCTACGATCCTCTGAATCTCCGCATGAAACATTTGGCGAGATTATCTGCGGGCTTTCACTCTGTGCTAGCTTTCTAAGTCGCAAAGAAAGCTTTCTGCGCGAAGTTGAGGTTAGGGGGCTTCATGATTACGAGATGCGCATCCCGTTTTCTAACGTCGGTTGTCCTTCCATTAGCAATTCTATCGGCCGCTAAAGGTCTGCCAGGAAAACAGACTTCCCATGCGCAAGCGCAAGAAGCCGCCAGCACTCCGGAGAAATATTCGTGGAAGCCGGAAGACGTCATCTTTCAGGAGCTGGCTTCGGAATTTCTGATTTCGCCAGACAACAAATGGGTAGTTTGGGTGAAAAGCACAGGGGACAAAGAAAAAGACGAGCGAGTCAGCAACCTGTATCTTTCTAGCCTTAGCGAAAAAAAAGAAATCGAGTTAACGCGCGGAGCAAACACGGTCTCGCAACCACGCTGGTCGCCTTCGGGTGAGACCATCGCGTTTCTAAGCAACCGTCCGCTTCCAAAAGCCAAGCCGAACGCGGCCCCCCTGCAGATCTGGCTTCTTAGTACAGCTGGCGGCGAACCCTGGCCAGCCACCGATTTTGAGCGCCCTGTGCAACATTTCGAGTGGCTGAATGACGACACCATCCTGTTCAGCTCCGAAGAACAGCCTTCGCTCTTCGAGCGCGAAACAAAAGAGCGCAAGGATGATTCGGACGTGGTGGACGATGCCGCGCATAAAGCTCCGGTGCGACTGTTCAAGCTTTCGGCGAAGGATAAGAAAGTCACGCGCCTGACCGAAAACAACGATTGGATTTTGGATTTCAAAGTTTCGCGCGACAAAACAAAGGCCGTCGCCGTCGCTCGTCGCGAATTGAGCTTCGCCTGGGATCAGAAAACTCCTCCGGCAACTTACCTCGTCGATCTTGCCAGCGGCAAAACGACTCAAGTCTTCACAGAGACACGGATTCAGCCGGACGATTTTGAGTGGGCACTCGACAGCTCAGGCTTTTACGTCGTCGCACCCTTTTCCACTGATAAACAATTTCTGACCGCCACGGTAAAAAAAATCTATTTCTACGATCTCGGCTCTGCCACCAGCACGGAAGTAAATCTGGATTGGGACCGTTCCCTGGACGGTTCGCTGCGCGCCACCAAGGATGGCTTTATCGCGTTACTCGCCGATGGCGTTTACACCAAACCAGTGCGCTACACGCGGCATGGAGCTACCTGGTCGCGCAAATCGATTACCGGCGATACTCCCAGAAATTATTTTGATTTTGAACTTGGAGAGGACGGCCGCACGCTTGTTTATCAGTACTCCACTGCGAGTCTGCCCACGCAGTGGTATCGCGCGCGACTCGACGGAACGAAGATTTCTGCGCCGGTGCAATTTACCGATCTAAACCCGCAGTTCAAAAATAAAACCATCGCCAAAACAGAGATCGTGCATTGGAAAGGCGCCGATGACGACGAAGTGGAGGGCCTCCTCTATTACCCCGACGATTATCAGCGCGGACAATCGTATCCCCTGATCGTCGCCACGCACGGCGGCCCCCATCTCGCCGACCGCGACAATTGGAGCGAGCGCATGTTTTACGCGCCGAATCTTCTCACCGAGCGCGGCGCGTTCGTGCTGAAAACGAATTACCACGGAAGCGCGGATTACGGATTGAAGTGGGGAGAATCGATCTGCTGCGGAAAATATTACGACCTGGAGGTTCCTGATATTGAGCACGGCGTTGATTATTTGATCGGACGCGGACTAGTCGATCCGGATAAGATTGGCGCGGCGGGCTGGTCCAACGGGTCCATTCTCTCGATTCAGCTCACCATCACAAATCCCGATCGCTATAAGGCCGCGGTGGTGGGGGCTGGCGATGTGGAGTGGATCAGCGACTGGGCCAACGTGGACTTCGGCGAATCCTTCGACCACTATTATTTCGGCAAGACGCCACTCGAAGATCCCGAGCTGTACATCCAGAAATCTCCGCTGTTCAAAATGGACCGCGTAAAAACTCCAACGTTGATTTTCTTCGGCACCATCGATCGGCAAGTCCCTACCGAGCAAGGCTGGTCGCATTACCGCGCGCTCTATTCCATCGGAAAAGCTCCAGTGAAACTCGTGCTCTTCCCGGGCGAGGCGCACAGCCCGAACAAGCTCACCCATCAGCTTCGCATACTGAACGAAGAGACCGCTTGGTTCGACAAATATTTGTTCAAGACGAATCCGCCGGAAAGCGAAGCGCTGAAGAAAGGTTCACCGCTCGACGTCGCGCTGGAACGGCGTTCCGTTCAGAAAGCCGGTGCGCTATACGGCGTGGCGTTTCGACCGCCTTCGATCCCAGAAAATCCAGCGCCGGATGTTTTGCTTCCAGAAACGGTTAAGCGTGGCGAAATCGAAATCGGCCGCTTCGAGATTACTCGCGCGCAATTCGCCACATTCGATAAAGAATATAAATTCGATGCCGGTACGGACAATTATCCTGCAAATGGAATTACATTTGAACAGGCGGAAGCGTACTGCAAATGGTTGAGCGATCTGACTGCGGAAACGTATCGGCTTCCGAAAGAAAATGAAGCGGGCACTTTGTATAAAGATCGTCCGGGCGAGAATACGCTCGACTACTGGGCGGGATATTCGTTGAACCCCGAAGACGCGCGGAAACTAGAAGAAGATATTAAGAAATTGCCGGGAGATGCGCCGCTTCTTCGCGAAGTCGGCAGTTTTGCGCCCGAAGGCGAGCAAGCAGAAGAGCCGGTTTTTGATCTCGGCGGCAACGTTGCGGAATGGATCATAGCCGCAAACGGATCCGGAAAAACGGTCGGTGGTAGCGCGGACCGTCGCGCAGATTCAAAAGCCGCATATCAAGCGGCCGATCCGGCTTACACTGGTTTTCGCGTGTTGCATATCCCGCCAAAATCAAATTAATCGCCGCGCGGTGTTGGGCTGCGCCATAACAAACTAGGCTGCGATATAACCGGCACTTCGCGTACGCGCAAAATCACGTGTTGCGTGTCTCATCCTTTTGCGATCTCGGTGCTTGCAGGGGCTGTTCGACGGCCCCGAGCTCGCTCCATTCTTCGCGGAGGCGATCACGCTCGGTCTCGGTCAAGTGGAACCAGGATTCGGCCACGTCGCGAACACGTTCCAGAGCGGCTTGAATTTCCTGTTGTTTTTGATGCACGGTGTCACTATCAGCGTCCAGCAGCACGCGGATCGGCGGCGCCACAAACATTACCGCGCGCGAAAACGGATACGGAATCTGAAACAAATCCCACGATTTTTTGAAGGTATGCGCTCTTTGCAAGCCCACGTGGAAAGCGGAAACGGGTTTCCCGGTTCGCCGCGCCAGAATCACAGCTCCGGGCTTGGCGACGTAGCGTGGTCCGCGGGGGCCGTCGATGGTGAGCGCCACATGTTTTCCCTCTTCCAACCGGCTGGCCATGATGGTCAGCCCTTCGATCGCTCCGCGCGACGAACTCCCTTGCGCGGTGCCAAATCCCAGACGCTCTATCACGCGCCGGGTCCACTGGCCGTCGAAATTCACTGTGTTTAGCACGACGATTCCGCGGTTCCGCCAAATCCAGATGGCCGTAAAAATGCAGCGGTGCCAAAACGCGCCGATGGCGACTTCGCCCTCGTCGCGAATCTGCACTGCGTTTTGCACGCCGACAATTTCCAGGCGCAACGTTGGCCCGATCAGCCGTACTACGCCATACACCAGCCAGGCGATGACTGGAATTTGCATTTGCCGCCAGCGCGACAGCTTCAGCGGACGCGCATCGAATTTCTGATGACTATTTTGATCGACCGGCGGGAGGGCCGGATTCGCATCGTTTGCCACTGCGGTATAGTATAGAACTTCAAGCCAATCTCGATGTATTCCCGCACAAAATCCGCGCACAGGCAGAACGCCGCTTTCACGACGGTCTGGCCACATATTTTTGGTCCGCGATTTCTTTCTCTGTTCACACGCGCGCTGTTTATTTTTATCTTCGTTGTTTCGTACGCGCACGTCCTACACGCGCAACAAAATGGCGCTGCGATTGGTCGGGTGGAGGGCAACGACACATCGGTGGAGGGCGCTGGCGCATCCGGGAATGGCGGAACGCCGAGCGCGGACGGACCGCTGGCAAGTTTTTTGGTTTCGAACGGCAATGTGGTTACCGTGCATGTGGGGCAGGCGCGCCTGACGTTGTCGGCCGGCGGGCAAGTGGATATTTGCGGGCCGGCGAAATTTGCGGTGCTCGAATCCGGCGGCGCGATTACTTTGGCGTTGAACTTTGGGCGTATGCACGTGCAGATTCCCGCGACGACTTCTCTGCGGATCTACACGCCCACCATTATTGCGACGCCACTCGACATTGGCGGCGCGGTTCGCGACATCAATGTTGGTCTTGATTTGAATGATTCGCTGTGCGTGGTTTCCACTGGCGGCGCCGTGCGCCTGGAACAACAATTCAGCGGAGAGGGTCTGATCGTGCCGCAAGCGGGCGAATTTTTTCTGGAGGGTGGAAACTTGGTTCCAGTAGTAGGCGCTCCAGGAAGTTGCGAATGCGTGGCGCAGCTGGCGCGGGAAACCCCTCCGCCTCCGGCGACGGCTCCAGCCCAATTCGAACCCGGGCGTCCGGAAATCGCGCAAAACGTTCCGCTCGTTCCAATCGCTCCGCCAGTTGTATCACAGGCGCAACCGCAAGTAGCGCCGATGAATGTTGCGGTGGCTGAACCGGACGCGCCGCGGTACAGAGTTGAGATTGGCGAGCTGGGCCGCGCAAACGAAATGCATCCGGTGGCCCCGGCGACGAATTTCGCTGCACCGCCGGCTCCTCCGGAAGTGACCGTCCAGTACACCGTAATCATGCAGCCGTTGATGGTTTCGGTGACGCCGTCACCACTGCGGCCTGCGGAGCCTGCTGCGGACACTGCGTTATTGGTGCGTGTAGCGCGTGTGGAACCGGAATACGAATTCACGGGCCACGTTGCGGCGCCGGAGTTTGCGGCCGACATGCGTCGAGCGCTAGGGCAAACCCCCGTGGTTCCGCAGCCGCAACCGGTGCAGGCGAACCCGCCAGCGAAAAAGAAGCGCGGGTTTTGGGGCGCGTTGAAAAGCATCTTCGTTGGCAGCGACGAAACCCGCAAATGATCTTGCACGTGATCAGAGCGAAGAACGTGGTTGCACGGCGCGTTGGTGACTGAATGAGGCTTGCTCGTGAACCAGAAACTACTAGAGCAGACCATGGATGGAATTACATGCCTTCGTAGTTCGGGCCCCCGCCGCCTTCTGGCGGGACCCAGTTGATGATCTGGTAGGGGTCGGCGATGTCGCAGGTTTTGCAATGGACGCAATTTGCGGCGCTGATTTTCAATTTGGGCTCACCTTTGTCCAACACCATTTCGTAAACGGCGGCAGGACAAAAATATTGGCAGGGGTTGCCGTATTCGCGGACGCAGCGGTCGCCGCAAATGTTCGGCTCGAGAATAATCAGGTGGCACGGCTGATCTTCTTCGTGGCGTGTTCCGGAATGATATACGTCGGTAAGACGGTCAAAAGTGAGCTTGCCATCGCCTTTGAAGCGCGTGGACTGATCGACCAGCGTGCGGTCGCGATTTAGTTTTTCGTATTCCTTGTACCCGGGCTCGGTGCGCATGGGATCGACGAGGCCACGACCGCCGGTAATGAATTGAATTCCGGATTTTGCCAGGCCGGTCCACAGGCCGCCGTGAAATGCCTGATGGAAATTACGAACTTCCCAAAGCTCTTTTTTTATCCAGCTATTGTCGAGCTTGGTCTGGTATGCCGATAAAGACTTGGCCGATGTGTCACCGGAGCAGAGCGCATCGTAAATTGTTTCGGCAGCGAGCATCCCGCTCTTGATGGCGGTGTGAATTCCTTTCAGACGCTGCGAATTGAGCAAGCTCGCGGAGTCGCCGATGATTAGTCCGCCGTCCATGTAGCTACGCGGCATGGAGTACCAGCCGCCGTAAGGGACCGTCTTCGCGCCGTAGCGAACGAGCTTGCCGCCCTCCAGGATTTTTTTAATGTGCGGATGCGTTTTATATCTTTGGAAAGCTTCGTGCGGATCAAAAAGCGGGTTGTGATACTCCAGACTGATGACCATGCCGACGGAGACGCGATTGTCGCGCATGCCATAAATCCAGCCGCCGCCGTACATGTCGGAGTGAAGCGGCCAGCCAAGAGTGTGCGCGACAAATCCTGTTTCGATGCGGCCGGGCTGCACGTCCCACAATTCCTTTATGCCGATGCCGTAAACCTGCGGATTCAGGCCGTCGAGTTTTAAACTGTTGACGAGTTCCTTGGTGAGCGAGCCTCGCGGGCCTTCGGCCAAGACGGTGACTTTCGCGCGCAACTCGTAGCCGGGCGTGTAGTTGTCTTTGGGCTTGCCGTTTTTGTCCACCCCTTTGTCTTCGGTGAGGACGCCGGCGATACCGCTCTTGCCGCCTTCCGTTTCGTACAGAAGATTTCTGCCGGCAAATTGGGTGAAAAGATTGACGCCTTTTTTTTCTACTAGGCCGCCGAGCCATTTCACAATTCTGTTGAGCGAGACGACGTAATTGCCGTGATTTTTGAAAGGCGGCGGAGTGATGGGGAGTTTCCAGGAAGTTTTTTCTGAGAAGTAGTAAACGGCGTCGCCGGTTACAGGCGTGTCGAGCGGGGCGGTTCTTTCGAAGTCGGGGACGAGTTCGCGGAGGGCGCGCGCGTCCATGATGGCGCCGGAAAGCTGGTGGGCGCCAACTTCGCGCGCTTTTTCCAGCACGTAAATATTTTCGGCGGAGAGTGCGGGGGATTTGTTCGCCTTGTTGTGTTGTTCGATCAAATTCGCCAGGTGGAGGGCACATGCCAGGCCGGCTGGGCCCGCGCCGATGATCAGGACGTCTGCTTCGAGTTGTTCGCGCTCCGGGGGCATGGGTGTCAGGAGGTCCCTCGGCTTTTCGCGCTAGAAATCAGCGAAACAGGATTGCGAGTCGACCATCCGCGACTCGTCTTAATTCCGCCAATCTTCCGCGAGCTACGAGGTTCGATTCTGGTTTCGGCTAGAAATGCGGATTCTTTGAGCGGTTTAGTCGCCGCAGGGGCGTGTGAGCATCTTCCAAAAGGCTGGTGAACTCGCAATGCGCGTTTTTGAATTTTTTGGCGATTTGCGTGAGCCTCTATTGTTTGTTTGCAAGCTACCGGATGTTTTAATTCCTGAATTTGGCGATTTAATTTGGCGAGTTTGCGCCTAGAGATGAGTTCAATGGGACGCAGCCGAAAGTCCGAAAGGTATAGCTTCCGTGAGGGTTGGTGAAGAGCCCGAAACTGTTTTAATTGAATCACGCGGAACGGTAGCATTTTGTTTTGGGAAATTCAAGGAGTCGTGTGTGTGGACGGCCTAGTGCTCAACAAGCGACCAAGCCAAGAAGAGAAGGCCTTGGGAGCGGTTGCCGGTCATGTTGTTATATAGCCATGGATCGCTAAATGAATGAACTACTGCAAAGAAGATAAAGACTCCCACGAACATCGCGAGAAGTTTGAGTAGAACCGAGAGAGCGTCGTCCGCGATGGTTGATGGACCGCCGGCGAGCCATAATGGTCAATCATTCGTCCAACCGGAAACCAAACTACGACTACACCGGCCAAGAATAAAAGTTGGGCTGCTGTAAATCCAACCAGGGAGAGTTCGAGTAAATGATACTCAAGTGCGGACGGGTTCGTGGTCGGATTGTGCCTAGCCAACAAGACTGGAAGCTCAAACAGGATCGCTGGGGCATTGAGGCCAAAACAGAACATAGTCGGAGTCGATACGTAGATAGTATCGAGGCCTCGCGGACCGAGTATTCGACGTCCCCCTTCAAGCAGGGATATGGCAATGCATAGCTGACTCAAGGGTAGGATGAAACTGAACTTCATACTCCGCATCTGGACGGTCTCATTCGCACACTTCTGCGGCTCCCGCGTGTCGGTTTCGAGTCCTGAACGTACCTTAGACGATAATGGCGGGGTATCAAGATAGCGCAGATTTGTGGCAAGGCGGCGCGGCTGCCTGAGATGAAAACTCGATGGAACTAGCAGATGCGCGTTTTATTTTTCCGTGTCGGTGTGCCAGCCGGGGTTTGTCCAGTGGCCGTTGCGTAGAACAAAAATTTCGGTGACGCGACCGGCGGTGACCGAGCGCTTGCCGTCAACTTCGGCTTCGTAGAGATACTGACTGTAGGTCACGGCGACGTCGCCGAAGCGCTGGATTTCGGTGCGCGGGAACTCCAAACGGACTAGCTTTCCACCGGCTACATGAAACTTGGCGGCGGATTCAAGAATGTCTGTCTGATTCTTCCACTTTTCCTCGCCGGAACTGATGACGATGGTGTCGGGCGGGACCAACACTTCTAGAGCTTTTGTATCGTTGGCGAACCAGGAACGCCAAACGGATTCGCGCGCTTTGAGTAGTTCCGCTCGGTCGTCCGGATGCGCTGCCAGTCCCGAGACTAGCAGTATTCCCAGTAGAGCAGCGATTGCTGCGGTATTCCAGATTAGACGACGCATATTTCCTCCAATCAAGCGAAAGATAAATTCAACCAGCTTTTCTCATCCGAATAAGGTCGGCGCAAAAGAATTCCTCGCACAAGGGCCATAAATGCCGGTGGGCAGCCAGCCACCAGTTCGAGAAGCACCGCAAAAATAAACACGTAGATTGACCTCTATCACGATTCGCACTTCTGACTGACGAGCGCCGACGGCTGCGCAGATTTAACCTCATGCTGAGGGCTGTTCTGCGCGCGGCGCATAAACCACGCACCAGCTAGGCAGACTGCGCTGCCGACGATCGAGAGCGTGGCGACATACTCGCCGCGCACCAGCAGTCCGAGAAGGAGCGCGACCGGGGGAATCAAGAACGCGGCGGACGACGCACGCGTGGCTCCGACTCTGCCCGCAGCAGTGGCCAGCAACACAAATGCGATTCCGGTTCCAAATATTCCTAACATCATTAGCGAAAAGAAGGGAGCGGGTGTCCAGTGCGCAGCGAGAAC
Source organism: uncultured Acidobacteriota bacterium (assembly GCA_963714785.1). GTDB lineage: Bacteria > Acidobacteriota > Terriglobia > Acidiferrales > UBA7541 > Palsa-295. The sequence continues at coordinate 444,287 of CAVQQE010000003.1, read as the reverse complement.
GTCGCGCACGCCGAGAGGGGAGGTTAACAGCACTGCCACAGCTTGTGCGCGAAGAACCACCGGAAGGCCTCCGTACTGCTGCTGGAGCGGGCGAGCAAAGTTCAGCGCGAATCCGTAGGACACGACAGCCGCGAGAATCAGCAAGACACCGACGACACTACTATGACCTTGATGAATCGTGGGCCAGGCAATCAGCCCAGCACCCATTAATCCGATGGCCAAGCCCGCGAGCACACGGCGCTCGGGGATTCGACGGGCGATGGCTGTGACGACGATGGCAGTGAAGAGCGGGACGGCAGCGTTCAACATGCCGGTGAGCGCCGAAGACACTCTCTGCTCGGCGAATGGGAACATGCTGAGAGGAAAGGCGAACCACAAGACACCCACCAGGGCGATGGCCGGCCATGCTGACCGCGCGATTGGTTTGCGTGCGGCGGGAAACAATGCCAGGGAGGCGGCTCCGACAAACAGACGAAAAAAGGTGATGCCACTGGGGCCTATGGCTTTCAATCCCTCAGCGATGAAGAGAAAGGATCCGCCCCAGATGATTCCGGGGGTTGCGATCAGCGGCCAGTCTGCGGATATGACGAACCGGCCCAAACTTGATCTGTTGCTTCGCTCGATCATGGGACGAACCGAAGAAAGTAACTGCAAAAAGTGTTCATGAATTCGCTCCCGATCTGCTGCTCGTGAATAGCGCCAGCAGCAATGCGCCTGCGGATGCGGAGAAGACTGAATAATCCAGCGGAGACTTGAGTCCGAACGAGATGGCCATACTCGTTCCGAACAGAAAGAGAAGCGCAGCCGCGCCCAAAGCGACCCAGCGCGTCCAAAGACCGAGAATTAACAGGATGCCAAGCGAGAGTTCAGCGATTGTAGCCGCCCACGCTAGGAACGGTATGACCGACACCGGCATGAAGGAGAGCACTTCGCCGGTGTACTTCGTGAAGTTGGCAAAGGTTCCCCAGCCGCCGTATTTGCCCCAGAGGCCGAAGCGGTCGGCCACGGCCGATAGAAACGCGGCGCCGAGCGCAATCCGAAGGTAGAGAACTGCGAGACGCTCCAGAGTGACCTTGCGCGAGCCTTTCTCGTCGTGAGGCGGGATCCTTTCTGTCGTAGACAACGGTTCATGGTCCATTATTATTTGCCTCCCCCGGCTTTGGTTTCCGGCGCCGGAACTGTGAGTGGCGTTTCGCGATCGCAAACGAAATAGGCGAGAAACCTTACCGGAAGTTTGTCGCTCGCGTTGGCCGAGACCTGATGAACGCCGTTGGGAGCTTCGTAGAAACTCTCGCCCGGCCCGTAGATGGCTTCTGCTTGCCCCTTCACCTGTGAGCGATAGGATCCTTCGATGACGTAGCCAATCACGGCGCAGGGATGACTGTGTGGCGGATCGGACTCGCCCGGTGCGTAAGTGACTTCGACGACGGTGGCCTTGAGGTGGGTTCCGTCTAAATGTGGCAGAGCGTGGGAAAACGGGACTCGAGTTTGTTCGGATGCCGCTTGCAGCCGAACGATCGCTCGCGCGAGGGCGGCGGTACTGCCTGCGACTATTGCAGCGAACAAAATCCCCAAGGCGAGTTGGGCGCGTTTGTTGGCGAATGACATTGGGTGCCTCCGTCTTTAGCAAATGTAGAGCCAGAGTGGATCTATCACAAGGTCCATTTATAGTATCCTCTCTGTACCACTTTCGATGCCGAAGAAAGCCACTTCGTTTGAGTTAATGCTGCCGCTGCGAGACTCCAAAGTGCCGGCGTACCGTTGGCTCTATGCAGCCATTCGAGGCGAAATTCTGGATGGCCAGCTACGCCCCGGGACGCGGCTGCCTGCGACGCGTGACCTCGCTGAACGCTATGGATTGTCGAGGGGCACGATTGTGAGCGCCTTCGAGCAGCTCAGGTCCGAGGGATATGTGGAAGGCAGCGTGGGGTCGGGCACTTATGTGAGCAAAGTTTTGCCTGATGAACTGCTGGAGGTGACATGCAAGGCTGGCGCGCAACCCACACGGCGGCAAAAACAGCCCAGGAGGATTTCGGATTATGGCAAGCGCGTGGAGCTGTTTCCGTCTTTTGAACTCCGACCAAGCCGCGCGTTCCGCGCAAATGTGCCGGCGTTGGAATTGTTCCCGACAAGTCTATGGGCGCAAATCGCGGCTCGCCGCTTCCGTCGCGCTTCAACGAACTTTTTGTTGGGATGCGAACCGCTGGGGTATTACCCGTTGCGGGAAGCGGTCGCCGATTATTTGCGCACGTCGAGGGGAGTGAACTGCGTACCCGAGCAAATAGCGATCGTGTCTGGAGTGCAAGAAGCGCTGGATCTAACGGCGCGGCTGTTACTGAATCCCGGAGACGGCGTGTGCATGGAGAATCCGGGATTTCCTGGAGCGGCGATGGCGTTCGAGGCGGTGGGAGCAAAAGTTTCTGGCGTTTGCGTGGATGACCAAGGCATGGAATTACCGAGCGCGCGATTGCGAGCGGCTGGGCTCGTTTACATCACGCCGGGACATCAGTTTCCGTTAGGAATTACGATGAGCTTGACGCGGCGTTTGGAGCTACTGAAATGGGCCCGGGATTGCGGCGCGATGATTTTTGAAGATGACTACGACAGCGAGTTTCGTTATTCCGGGCGGCCGGTTCCGGCGTTACAGGGACTCGATCGCGACGGGCTCGCGCTTTTTGGCGGAAGCTTCAGCAAAGTGCTGTTCTCATCGCTTCGGCTAGGATATCTGGTGATTCCGCAGGACCTGGTAAATCTTTTTTCGGCCACGATCTCGTTAACCACGCGTCACGCGGCGCTGCCTGAACAAGCGGTGCTGTGTGACTTCATCAGCGAAGGGCATTTTGGTCGGCACTTGCGGCGGATGCGGGAAGTGTATGCGGAGCGATTGTCGGTGCTGCTGGAAGGGGCTCGTGAAAAATTAGGCGGGCTGCTTGAAATTTCCGAAATTGAAGCGGGACTGCAGACCGTAGGATGGTTGCACAAAAGGATTGACGGCGAAACCGCAACGAAAGCGGCAGCGGCTCGCGATGTGGAAGTATTTCCGCTGAGTCGATATAGCCGCGGGAGGATTGCGCGGGAGGGATTGCAACTGGGTTTTGCCGCTGTGGAGGCGCGTGAAATCCGGCGCGGAGTTCAAGAGCTCGCAATTGCGCTAGAGGAAGAGTTAAAACACAAACCCTGATACTTCCCAAGGGCCCGCGGGACTCGTAAAATGCCGGGCGCTATTGGGATGAGGAGAAGGTATCGCAGGCCGTTAGGCTACCTGTGGTGAGGCCCTGCTTGAACCAGTAGGTGCGCTGGGCGGAGGTGCCATGGGTGAATTTGTCGGGCATGACGCGGCCGGTTTCCATTTTTTGCAGGTGGTCATCGCCTACGGCGGCTGCGGCGTTTACAGCGGATTCTAGGTCGCCCCTTTCCAGGAGGTCGCGCTGCTCGGTTGAATTAGCCCAAATGCCAGCGTAGCAATCGGCTTGGAGCTCGACGCGGACGGAGATGGCGTTAGCCATTTTGGGATGTTCTTCCAATTCCTGACGGACTTTATTTTCGGTGCCGACAATTTTCTGCACATGATGGCCGATTTCGTGAGCGATTACGTAGGCTTGGGCGAATTCGCCGCCTGCGCCGAGCTGATTTTTTAGCTCGTTGAAGAAGCTGAGGTCGAGGTAAACCTTTTCGTCGCCGGGACAATAGAAAGGGCCGGTGGCAGTCTGCGCGAGACCGCAGGCGGAATCGATACCGCCGCGATAGAGGACGAGTTTTGCGTGACGATAGTTTGGAATGATTTTGGTCCAGGTGTTTTGCACGTCATCGAGGACGAATGAGACGAACTGGACTTCGCGCTGTTCGGCCGCGCTTTGCTGGGGAGTGGCTGGCGCGCTCTGCGTGGATTCGGTGGTGGAGGAGCCGCCGAGGAAAGGCGTGAGCAGATCTCGTTTAAAAATAAAACTTAAGACCAGAAGGATCAAGATGCCGCCGATGCCGATGTGAATGCCGCCGGGAAATCCTCCGCCGCCGCTGCTGGAGCGGTCGTCTTCTACGTCGTTGCTGATTCCTCCGGGTGTCCAACGCATGAGAATCTCCTGGTAATGCTGCCGTTTAAAACCGGTCCACTATAGGAGAAGTGGGTAACGGGGCAACTCTATTCTGTGCAGAATTGTACAGTACGCTCAAAGATGATGCTTCATAATCGGAGGGGAAATGGAGAGCAGCTTCGCTAGAGTTCGCGCGAGGACGTGAAAATCAAGCAAGGACAAAGCTAGCACGTCGGTGACCGGGATCCGCCACACCGTTTCGTAACCTTGACAGGCCCGAGGCTATTTATCGTGGACTGAGCTAGTGTTGTGTCCCTTAAGTAACTAATATAATCCTTGCGCGTTGGTCTTCCCCTTAGGCATCTTCTGTGGAGAATGGAGGTGCCTATGAGTTTGGGACGACCCCTGACCCCATTGCAACTGGAGCAGGAACAACGCGAACAACTCGAAGCGATGGCTAGCTCGCGCTCGCTGCCTCATGGCTTGGTGACCCGTGTGCGCATCGTTTTGCTTAGTGCCGACGGCCTGTCCAATAAGGACATCGCGGCCCGGTTGCGATTGAACCAAGTGACGGTCGGTCTCTGGAGACGACGGTTCGTGAAACAGGGACTCACGGGATTGCACGAGGAGCTGCGACCCGGCCGGCCGCGTTCGATTCCCGATGAAAAGGTGGCCACGTTGATCCGCAGAACCCTGCGAACCAAACCGAAAGACGGCACGCATTGGAGTTGCCGTGCGCTGGCGGCAGAAACGCGTCTGTCGAAATCGACCGTTCACCGGATCTGGCGCGCCTTCGGCTTGCAGCCGCACCGAGCACGTCACTTTCAGCTTTCCAACGACCCCTTCTTCGTCGAGAAGGTACGGGACATCGTCGGGTTGTATCTGAACCCACCGGATAAAGCCCTGGTCCTGTGTGTGGATGAGAAGAGCCAGATTCAAGCGCTGGAGCGCAGCCAGCCGATCCTGCCCTTGGGGCTCGGCTACGTCGAAGGGATCACGCACAACTACGTTCGACACGGCACCACCACACTGTTCGCAGCCTTCGACACCGTCACCGGAACAGTCCTGAGTCAGTGCAAACGCCGTCATCGTCACCAGGAGTTCCTCGACTTTCTGCGCCATGTGGACGCCAGTGTCCCGAAAGCTTTCGACGTACATCTGATCGTGGATAACTACGCTACCCACAAGCACCCTCGCGTACAACGCTGGTTGGCAGCACGTCCCCGTTACCACTTACACTTCACACCGACCTACTCGTCCTGGCTCAACCAAGTGGAAATCTGGTTCAACATCATCACGCAGAAAGCCATCCGACGTGGGACCTTCGGCAGCGTCAAAGAACTGGTCGCCAAAATCGAACGCTTCGTTCATCGCTACAACGCCGAGGCTCGCCCCTTCTCCTGGACGGCGACACCCGATTCGATCCTGGAAAAAATCCAGCGACTATGTGAACGTATTTCCGGGACACAACACTAGCCGGCGGCTTCAGATCTTTAAAAACCTTTGGGAAATCAAGCGGCCCCTGACGTGCGCAGAGAAACCAAACCAAATAAAAATAAGGCGGAGCGCGGACGGAGCGTTCGCTGGGGTGTATGGAGCGCTGCGGCGGTTGTGGCGATTGTGTGTGTGGTGGTGATTGTGGTGGCGATCAAATCTCCTTTTACGCAGGGAAAGGTGGCTCAGGGTCTCGAGGAGACAGTTCGGGCGAAAGTTTCGTTTGGGAAGTATCGCATGACTTATTTTCCGCATCCGGGATGCGTGGCTGAAAATGTGACCTTCACGCGCGAGGGTAGTCCGGCAAATATTCCGCCGATAGTGACGATCCAGAGATTGGAGATTGAAGCGCATTATGCGGACATGATCGTGCGGCCTGGGTATGTCGCGCTGGTGAAACTGAATGGCCTGCGCGTGCAAATCCCGCCGCGGGGAGTGAACCCGGGGAGCCCAACTTCGCCGCCGAGCGAGAGCACTAATGTGCGCGTGGGAGAAATCGTCGCGAACGGAGCGGTGCTGGAGATTGGGCGATCAGACGACACACCGCCGCTTAAATTTGAAATGCACTCGTTGGCGGTGAGGTCTTTCGCGCACGACAGCGAGTGGTCGTACCAGGTTTCGATGAAAAATGCGGAACCGCCGGGCGAAATTATTTCTAAAGGAAAATTCGGACCTTTGAATCTGGAGGATTTGGAAACGACTCCGCTTTCGGGTGAGTACAAATTTCAACAAGCGGATCTGAGTGTGTTCGACGGGATCGCGGGAACGCTATCGTCAACGGGCGATTTCGGGGGGAAGCTGGGAGAAGTTGCGGTCCACGGCGCGCTGGATATTCCGGACTTTGAAGTGGTGAGAAGTAAACACAATGTGCATGTGACTTCGCGATTTAATGCGAGTGTGGACGGGACGAATGGCGACGTCTTTTTGAAGCAGGTTGAAACTTCGTTTTTGCAAACTTCGATTGCGGCTTCCGGAAGCGTGGCGAGTAAAGCGGGGCAAGACGGGAAAACAACTTCGGTGGACGTAGCAGTGAACAACGGGCGAATTCAAGACTTGTTGGTGTTACTCGCCGCGACGAAACATGCGCCGATGAATGGCGCGACGAGTTTCAAAGCGCAGGTGATGATACTGCCGCTGGGACGTCCGTTTCTGAAAGAGCTGGTAATGCGCGGGGATTTTGGCGTGAACCAAGCTGAGTTCAGGAAGCCCAGCAGGCAGGAACAGGTGGATGAGTTGAGCGAACGCGCGCGTGGCGAAAACAAAGGTAAGGACAAAGGCAAAGATCCAAGTAAAGAACAAGACAAAGATCAGAGCAAAAACGGCAGTAATGCGAAAGTGGGTCCTGCGGGAGACGATCCGGAGAATATAGTGATGAATTTGCGCGGACATTTAGAATTGCGCGACGGCCTAGCTAAGTTTTCGGAACTGACCTTTGATGTTCCGGGAGCCTCGGCGCGTATGAATGGAACTTATAATCTGGAGAATGAGCAGATCGATTTTCACGGAACGTTGAAGACGGAAGCAGAGCTTTCGCAGGACACCACTGGGATTAAATCGGCGCTGCTGAAACCGCTGAATCCTTTGTTCAAGAGAAAGAAGGCAGGGGCGGACATTCCGGTGAAGATGACCGGCACATATCACGATCCGAAATTCGGGTTCGATGTGACAGGCGCGGTGAAGTAAGGAGCGTAGCCAATAAAGAGCGGGTTTTTTGCGGGGCTGCTTACACTAAATTAACCGGGATTATAACGGGAGTCTTGTATAGCTGAAGGGATGCCATGCGAGTAGGCTTGCGAAGATTTTCGTAACCAGGAGGATTCTATGTTGGCCGCAATCGGAGTAGTACTGCTCATTCTGTGGCTGTTGGGGTTTCTGGCCTTTCATGTGACGGTGGGATTCATTCACATACTTCTGGTGATCGGAATCATTATGATCATCATGCATTTCGTTCGCGGCAGCACCCCAGCTTAAATCACCGGGATTTACTGTGTCGAGCCGGGGCTTCTACCAGGGAGGCTCCGGAAGTCGATTCGAAAGCCCGTGGGCGTCTGGGGGTTTTGTTGTTTCCCGGCGATGGTGGATGTCTGACGCCGACGGCATGTGACCCATGTTGGCTTACCAGTCCGGGCGATCTTTGTGAAAGCGCATGCGGATCGGACGCAATTCCTCGGGCTGCCAGCCGTGTTCCGGACATTCCAACCTAAGCGGAAAATGCTTTGCTCCCGGTACCGGTTTTAGCACGAGGATGGCGCCGCACTTCGGACAAGTCTGTGAACTGGTCACTTTTTCGGAAAAACTCTCCAGCTCATAATACGGCATAAGCACGAGGATGATAACCTCCATCCGAGGACCTAGCGGTTCACTCAGACATTTTTGCGACGTGAACATCGAAACCTGTTTTCGGCAACAAGGAAGTGAGGGCGAAGGCCTTGAAGCCATTGCCGTCGACTTCGGTGTGACGGAAGACTCCAGGCTCGCTCTCGATGGTTTCGCGGCGGCCTTGCATATCGTCGAGGAAAGACTCGGCCTGGGACATAGTGGCCTTTCCGCCCTTGGTTTGCGTCACGATGGCTTCTGACGCATACGAGCGGACCAGCTTCGGCCAATATTTTTCCAGCAACTCGGTGCTGGCGAAAACATCGGACCAGATGACGTGTCCGTTCACCGCGACGACTACTCCTACCGCTTTACGATCGCGCAGTTGCTGGATCAGACTTTGGTAATTCTGTTCAATGGGCTTGGCAATTTTGTCCACTTCTTGCTTTACGTCTTTGTTCTCCATCACCACGGCGTACGAACTTGTTGAGGCTATTCGATCAGCGGCTGCGGGTGAGGGCGCCGCTTCCACTGTGATTGCCCGTTGCTCCTTTCTTACTTCGGCCCAGACTTGTGCCTGATCTTTGTCGCCCATCGCTTTGGCGCGCACCGAGGGCTGAGCCATGAGTGTGGAAGCGTTTGCGTTGGAGCTGCCGACTGCCGCTCCGCCAGCCGCCGAGCCGTAAGTGGCTCCCGACGTTCCGAAATTAGCGCTCGTTGCGACCCAGCGACCGGGCTCCACGCAGAACACACTGAGGTCAATGGGATCGCTTTCCGGCGGAACGATGCGATCCTTGCCAATCACGCGGTCCTGCTTGCCACCGGCCACGATCTCACCAGCGAGAAGCAACAGCGGACGCTTCGAGTTGTTTATCAAGACGAGGCGGTTTACTTCGGCGCTATCGTGCTGAATTGGGGATGTATTGTGCCGCCGGATCAGGCCGCGAACATTTCCGTACTCGGTAACTACCACGTCTCCGGAACGCAAACCTTCGTCGAGTGTAAGAAACTCGCCCGTGGGGTAGGACTTCGAAGCGACGACCGGAAACACGGTGAGACTTCCGTTGCGGATGGGCTCCAGAACTTTGAGGCCGGAATCGGAAAATTCCTGTCCGGCACGGACCAAGCGCAGCTTCAGACAAAGTGTGGCCGTGACGACCAACAGTGCAATCACGGTGACGAATAATTTCGGACCTTTCGGACGCATAACTATCCTCTCTTTGGGCGGACTGGTGCGCTGCGCTAGGACTGGTGTCCTTGCCGCCGCGAACTTTTCGCCGTTCAACTCGACCTGGTGGAAGAACGAAAAGAAAAGGGGAGCTTGCAGACAAAATTCACGTTACCGGCATCTGAGAAATTGATAGCATGAGCAGCAGCGGGCCTGCGTTTTCTCTATTTCTACGATATGAGCGTTAGGCTACCGATTTCGGGCGCCGTGCAATCGGCAGTGGCCGAGATGATTCCGGAGCTGTGCGAAAAAAGCGAGTGCGAGAAGTTCGGTCTGAGCTGCGAAAGTTTTGCCGCGACTCTGTGTAGTGTGGCCGCGAAGTACATTCCCGCAGGAGCGAGCGCATCCGAGGTTTGCGTGTTTCTGCGGACCTTGCGCTTGGACGAGCTTGCTCTCGCGCGAGCGTGTGCCGCCGGACACAACTCGGCTTGGGAGATTTTCCTTACGCGCTACCGCGAAAAACTTTATCTGACGGCGCTGCGGATCGCGCGCGAGGAGTCTGCGGCCCGCGACCTAGCTGACAGTCTGTACGCGGAGCTTTATGGAACCAGCACGCGCGACGGAGAGCGCGTTTCAAAACTTGAGTCGTTCACAGGACGAGGATCGCTGGAAGGCTGGCTGCGGACGGTGCTGACGCAAGAATTTGTGAATCGCTATCGCCGGACCAAACGGCTAGTGAGTCTGGACGAAGAGATGGAGGACGGCGCGCAATTTGCAGCGCCAGAACCGGAGATGGCCTCGACTGCGGATTCGCGGCTGGAATCGTCAACCGATGCAGCTTTGGCGGCGCTTTCCAGCGAAGACCGTTTGGTGCTGGCCGCGTATTATCTCGATGGGCGCACGCTGGCCGAAGTGGCGCGCATGCTCGGCGTTCACGAATCCACTATCAGCCGCAAGCTGGACAAACTGGCTAAATCATTGCGCAAGAAAATTGTGGCGAAAATGGTGCAGCAAGGCGTTGACCGCCGCGCAGCCGAAGAAGCGCTGGAAGTGGATGTGCGCGACCTGAAAGTGAATATTCGGCGGAGTTTGGGGCAAGAAACTGTGGCAGCAGCGTTCTCGGAGAAGGAGAATGCGCTGAATTTTCAGGGAAAGATTACGCCGCGGGCTAAGGATTTAGAAGAAACTGAAATTTAAGCTTGTAAGGAGGCGGTAGGAACCAGGAATGCAAGACGTACCCAAGATCGTGCTCAAGCGGTTGCAGAAAACAGCGGCGGCAGGAACCCATCCGGACGCGGACCTGCTTACGGCGTTTGCTGAGCGGTCACTTGGTGAAACCGAGCGTGCGCGGGTGATGGAGCATGTTTCGCGTTGCAGCGACTGCCGCGAGGTGGTCGCGTTGGTTGCTCTGCCTCTTACGGAAGTTGCGGCTGTGAACGTTTCCGTTGCGCCGACGCGCCGCAGTTGGTTCGGTTGGCCTGTGATTCAGTGGGGGGTGGCGGTGGCTGGAATCATCGCGATTGTTTCGGTCGGAATTTTGCAATACAGACAGAGGCAGAAGGGTGAGATTTTGGTTTCCACTCTTACATCGAGCAATGAAACGAGCGCGACTGCCGACGTAGCGCCGTCTCCGTCTCCGGCGGTGCCTGAAACGAAAGAGGTTCTTTCGCCGACGGACAAGCAAAGGCAAACGAAGATGCGAAAGAAGGCGGCCCCAAGCCAGACAGATAATTTGTTTGCAGACAGATTAGTTGTGCCGGTGAATCCGGCCCTGCCTAGGGCTCCGGCAATGCGAAGTGCGGCTGCAGGAAGCGCGTCACGTGGTGCTCTCGGGTTTGCTAATGCTGGCGCCGGCGTAGTTCCGAAGGCAGCCCCGCCTTCTTCTTCGGGCGACACTTTCACCGGCCGTGGAAGCTTAAAGAATGCGACGCCAGCAGAAACCGCAAAGCTCGCTCCAAATTTGAGCGGCGGCCAAGCCGGTGCGGCTCCCCCTTCTTCTTCGCAGACAATCGAGGTCGAATCGCAGGGCGAGGCAGTTTCGGCGAGCACAGAAAGCCAGGTTTCGGATCAGCTTATTGAAAATAAAAAACAGCAGCCATTGTCGTACCAGTCTTCTCCGACTGTGGGCGTGGTGGCAGCCAAAGACGCGGCGACCGCCGAGGCGTCCGGCATGTTGCGCGCGTCCCCGCAATGGAGCATCGGTGCGGATGGAGCTTTGGTGCGCTCTTTCGACGCAGGCAAAACCTGGGCTTATGTAAACGTGAACTCGGAGCCGGCAACCAGCCGCTCAAAGGCGGCAAGAACCTCCGAGAACGCGTACGAGAGTAATAAGAGCAAAGTTAAGGTACAACCGAATCTGGTATTCCAAGCCGTGGCAGCCAACGGAAGCGAAGTTTGGGCGGGCGGTTCGGCGGCGACGCTTTACCATTCGTCCGATTCGGGAGTTCATTGGACACGCGTGCTGCCGTCCTCATCCGGCACGACGCTGACCGGCGACATCACTAGCATAGGATTTTCCGACGCGCAACACGGCAGAATCGTAACCAGCGCCGGCGAAGTTTGGATCACTTCCGATGACGGCCAAACCTGGACCAGGCAGTAGTCCCGCGCAAAAGATCGCAAGTTCGGAAGAAAAATCCGGAGCGTGGTGAATGTTTTCAGCGGAATAGTGGGCCCGCCAGGATTCGAACCTGGGACCGACGGTTAACTCTAGAAACGCTGTGTAGCTGCGTACTGTTGCTGCTGATGGTGATGATACTGCTGCTCCGTGCTGCTGATGCGATATCATGGTGTGCGTGCAGGCTAGCCCTAGGTATCCACAAGCGAACTCCTAACGTGGCGAATCATGCTAAGAACTCCTGGTGCGGCGTTCACGGCTTCCAGGCCGATGTCAGGATGTGCATTATGAAAGACCCGAAAGATTTCATCGGCAAAAGCCTGCCCAATCATTTCTACGCCTGCGAAATCAAACACAGCAACCTTGAACTCGCCGATCCGCGCACGCACTCTTTTCGCTTGTGAGCGTGAAACCAATCGTTCCCCCGCCAACCGCGCCATTTTTATTGCAACGTTGGTCTTATTGAAACCGAAATCTTCGACCGAAAAAAGCGTTATAGACATCGATCGGCCGGCGAGTTGACTCATCATCGAGCTTCATCCACACGCGTCAATGGACGAGATTCTTTGCCGTCAGCTTCCTCCGGTGGGCTCTCATCCGCTCAACCATCGATAGGTCGACCTTTCCCAGTTTTGCAACCGTTGTTGTGGTCGCAATGTGCGGAAGCATACCCATGCTGAATGAAATCAGGCATGAATTTCTTCCGCAAGGTACCGTACTCGAGGTTGTCGTGTCCGCCTTCTCTCTGCCGGTTCCGCATCAAGGCATTCTTCGGCGCGGATGGGAGGGACAGCTCTGGATCGATCAGAATTCAAAGGAGCACGGGCGAAGGGCGACGACACGGAATTCGGAGTTCGGCACGGGCAGCACGGTTCGATCATCTACATTCCTCAGACCCCGGAAGAGAGCTTGAGAATCACGCACAACGCGATTGCGCCAGAATCTGGTGGTCGGTTGCCGACAATTTCATTCTCTTGGCAAAAGGAAGCGATATTTCTAAAAGGATTAGAAACTGAGCCTCTCATCCGCCGCCCATGTGTACTTCCCGTTTACCTCACTCGGGCGAATGCTCCAGCCTAGCTACGGCTATTTCTGATGGCTAAACACGAATCGAGAAGCGTGGCCGAGCGCCCCAGCTTCAAGTTTTGCGGCGTTGGGGAACGGAACGAACGCCATCTGGATCGATCCAGATGATGACATCGTTTTCGTTTGGCGCTGGTCTCGGAACGATGCAATGGACGGAATGCTCGCGAAAATCCCTGGCCCCGAATTTACAATTACTATCCATACCCTTCTGCAGCGAACAGGTTCACTACGCCGCGTAAGTTTCACTTTGCGGCGGTGAGGCAATTGGGGGGACAATGCCAGCCGTTAGTTGGCGTCAAAAAGAGAGATCCCGACTTAAGCCAATATGAAGTGTGCGCGTTCGACGTTCTTTGTTCTATTCGCAATGACGGTGATGTCTTGTGCGCGGGCGATCGCCAGATACTCTTTGTGTTCTTGACTGAAACCCGGGACTCACCAGCGTCGTCACAATAGTTGCTGGAACGATTCCGTCCATCGAATTCCTACGTTAGTCGGGAGCGAGAGCCCAGCCCAGCGAGCGCGTCGGTATGCTACCGCTCTCACCGCTTTCGTCCCTGTCTGTCCGTGAGGCAGGAAATGAAAAAGAAGTATGTCAAACCGACTATCACCACGCAGGCGCTCGACCCCAAAGTATCTAACGAGACTCGAATTGCGATTCGCAATCCGCAACCGACCGGAAACGCGGAGGCAGGCTCGCGTTTCGCCGAAAGGCGGTCTGTGCCCCGCTATCCGTATGTCGCCGACGCGCTGATCATCGAGCCCCTCAGTCAAACTCGAGTTTCGGCACAAACCTCGGAGATAAGCGCCAAGGGCTGTTACATCGACAAGTTTGATGAGCTCCCGAAAAACACGATCATTCAAATCCTCATCCATCGAAACGCTGGAGTTTTTGAAAGTTGGGCTAGGGTGGTCTATGTCAAGCCTGGAACCGGAACTGGCATAGCGTTCTTTGACACCCTGCCTGCGCAGCAGGAGACAATCGAAGGTTGGATCGCGGAGATTGGTAGCTTTACAGTTTGAAAAAGCAATTTACTCCGGTCGATTGTTGACCCTGTGTGTGAATTTCCTCTTCAGAACCTCAGGTATCCAAGCGCAACCACTGCAAGGGCCAGGATAGTTCCTGTCAAGATGGCGAATACGAACCAGTTCCGAAGCGGAGCACGTGACGTAATATGCCCACGCATGTGCCTAGGTAGATCCGCCTGATCGAAAGTCGCTGGGTATCCGTGCCTCGGAGTATGTGCCATGGAAAAAAAGATTAGCATCGCTTGGGGCGGCCCTACTGTATTTGTGTGGGTATGTATCAAACAAGTAAATAAGGTGCTTCGCAAGACGATGATTAAGGCGTCAAACGAGCATGCGTATACGTTGGAAGAAGTCGCGGAAATGTTGGATAAACTTCCGAAACCAGCCCGAACAGTCTGCGCAGTCGCAGCGTTCACCGGCCTTACGCGCAGCGAGTTGAGGGGTTTGAAGTGGAGTGATTACGACGGAAAAACGATTTCCGTCCGGCGCAAGATCTGGAAAGATCAAGCGGGACCGACAAAAACAGAAGCTAGGGAAGCGGGTGTTTTTGTCCTGCCGTTACTCCGTAAGATCCTCGCGAAATACAAAAAAACATTTCCCGGAGGGCGGTGAAGGTTGGATGTTTCGAGGAGAGAAGTTTCTGCGGCCGTTGGATTTGGATAATCTATCCAGACGGGAGATCCCCCAACACATTAATGGCGCGTGGTTTGGCTGGCGTGCGTTTCGTAGAGGGCTGGGAACACGTTTGAACGAAGCTAATGTTGATGACAAAGAGATTCAAAGTATTCTACGGCACGCCGATGTTTCCACGACCCAGGCCTACTACATTTTGCCGAATCGAAAACGCGCCGGGGTTGGGTTAAAGAAGCTTGGACAAGTTGCGCGGAAGAAGTATGGTATTAAAGGTTAGCGGGGCCCGTAGCTCAATGGTTAGAGCGTCCGGCTCATAATCGGTAGGTTCCTGGTTCGAGTCCAGGCGGGCCCACTTACGCCGCGTCACCCTTCAACCACTTCTCAACATCGGTCCAATAGAAGCGCAGAAACTCTCCCGCACGCATCGCCGGCAACGGTCGTTTGTTCTGCCTACGAGTGAATTCATAAACTGTTGAGGTTTTTAATTGCAGGCGTTCGGCAACTTGTTCGCCCGTTAAAAGGGGTTCGGGATTTGAGAATGTTACCGGCGTTTGTGCCGGCGACACTGACGCAATTTTGCGAGCCATGTGAACGAAATCCTCCTAGTTCAAAGTTTCAGGAGGCTCCGTTCAGACAGTCATGACAGCGGTTATAGGCTAAACCTCCGGTCTTTAGAGGCTGATGCGATCCATTCTGCCGAAACGGCGCCAAGTATCGTTTCCCCAAGAATCGTGAGCAAGCCCACGAACGTCCAATCCTCTGAATTGATTCGAATCGAATAACCAAAATCTGCAAGAAAAAAGGTTAGAGCCAGAGCGGTCCAACCACCTACCATCGCTCCAACAACCAGAAGAACGAATGCCTTCATGCTCCATTTGCCGGACGCGATCCAAAGTGCGATGGAGCAGTCTCGGCAGCATTCAATTCTGCGTCGCTCAGAGATTGGAGATTTTGCATGTTTATTTTGATTGCAAGAGGTGCATTCGGATCAGGGCCACTGAAGCCCGTCTGAGGTAAAAATGCGCGAATCGTGCCAGGAGCCGCATCTATACTGTCCGGCCGTGGTTTCACAGGCTGAACGTTATTAAAGCTCACGCTTATGGCTCCGTTGCCATCCGTAACAAAGATTGCCTGTATTTCAAGAGTTTTAGAACCGCCGTATCTATAGTTAACAGGTAAGTCTATTAATGCATCGGCGTCGGCTTCCTGACCCCCTCTTCCATTTGCGCCGCCGAACATTTTGAAATTTCTGCTTCCGACTGTGTATTCGTTTAACGCCGAACGGGCTAACAGAAGCTCTCCGATTCGTTTATTCGTTCCAGATGGCGAATTATTCCTGCTGGAGCAACGACTGTGCAATCGTCCAAGTGATGGTGCCGGGATTCGCCCGAAAAGCCAAGATTTGAAAAAAACGCAAGAATTCACGTTCCGGCAGGCTTACGCTGCTCAATTAAAAGCCGCTAGGCGCTAATAGCAGCCGCTGGGGCCAACGTTTGGGGGCCAGATGCGGGAATATTTGAGAGTGGTTTAGGGAGCGCGGCGTTTGGAAGCGATTCAAAAATGGGTCTCGTAAAATTTTATTTCCAGAGGTTCGACTCCGGACTGTCGACTTGCTCAACTTCTTCTCGCTTTCTGAAAGCCAAACTTACCTCTTGATACCAGAATTCTCATTACCTCACTGCTTTTGACCCCATACTCTGTAACTGTCTACCAATACCGTGTGTAGACACAGATAGTATTTACCTCCTCCAGGATGTGACAACCGGCACATCACCGCTGTGCATTCGTTCTAGAATCGGAAGTACGATGCGACGGTCGTTCAATTCATCGGCTCTTCCATTATCACTCTCGTTGACGATGTCCATAGGTCGTCCTAAGACGACGCCCAACCGATGGACCTACCATGATTGGCCAGACCATTTCTCACTACCGCATCATCGAGAAGCTCGGCGGTGGTGGCATGGGTGTGGTGTACAAGGCCGAGGACACCATCCTGCACCGGTTCGTGGCACTTAAGTTTCTGCCGGACGAGGTTGCCCGGGACCATCAGGCGCTTGAACGTTTCCGCCGAGAGGCAGAGGCCGCATCGGCGTTAAATCACCAGAACATCTGCACGATTCACGAAATCGGCGAAGAGACTGGGCAGGCGTTCATCGTCATGGAATTTTTGGATGGCATGACGCTGAAACACCGCATCGCTGGCCGTCCGATGGAAATCGAAGCCATTCTTGATTTGGGAATCCAAATAGCGGATGGTCTCGACGCGGCCCATGCCGAAGGTGTCGTCCACCGGGATATCAAACCGGCTAACATTTTTTCGGCTACTCAACGCATCACCGAGCGTTTCCCGAAGTACAACGGTTCAACCTTGTCCACTTAATGGATGAAGTCCGCTTGTGTATCATAGGGATCTGTTAATTCTGCACCGGTGTTGTGACCAAAAGGAGCACTGCATCATGGCGGCGAGCAAGAATATTGGAATTTTGACCGGAGGCGGCGACGTACCTGGTCTGAATTCGGTGATTAAATCCGTGGTTTATGGCGCGAGCGAGATAGGGCGAGAAGTGATCGGTATTCGCAAAGGGTGGCAAGGGCTGACCAACATGAACCCCGCTGATCGCGCTGACGCCGACAGCCTATATCACCGGCGCCTCACGCGGGAAAACACCCGCACAATCGACCGCACCGGCGGCACCATCCTCCATACTTCTCGCACTAATCCGAGCCGGGTATCGAGCTCAAGAGTTCCAAAGCATCTTTCCGCCGAGCAACTGAAAAAGCTTCCGTTTGACGGCAAAAACTATAATTTCACTTCGATCGTTGTCGATAATTTGCAGCGGCTGGGAATCGGTTGTTTGATCGCTATCGGCGGCGACGACACGCTCGGTTTCGCGACGGTGCTTTCGGGCACCGGATTTCCAGTGGTTGGCGTGCCGAAAACGATGGATAACGACGTTCACGGTACCGAATATTGCATTGGATTTTCTACCGCGATCACGCGGGCTAAAGAAGCCATCACGCGACAACGCACGACCCTGGGTTCTCACGAACGTATCGGAATTTTCCGGATTTTTGGACGCGATGCGGGCTTCACCGCGCTTTATACAGCTTACGTAACCGCGGCGAGGTGCTTGATTCCTGAATACCCGTTCGATCTCGGGAGGCTCACCGATTTGCTAATGGAAGACAAAAGAAACAACCCCAGTAATTATTCGCTGGTGGTGGTGTCGGAAGGCGCCATGTGGAAAGAAGGGCAACTTGGCGAAGTGGGCGACGCGGATGCCTACGGCCATCGCAAAAAAGCCGATATCGGGCATGCCCTAGCCGAAGAATTAGAGCGTCGAACCGGCGAAGAAACCATGGCCAGCGATTTAACGTATGACTTGCGCAGCGGAGAGCCTGACGCCATCGACAAGATCGTAGCAATCACGTTTGCCAATATTGCTTTGGATTTGATACGCGACGGCGCGACTGGACGAATGGTCGGTATCCAAAACGGTTGTTACGCAGCGACATCGCTGCCGGACTCTACGTCGGGCTCGCGCAGGGTGGACGTGGGCGCCCTCTATAACACCGATCGTTACAGACCGAAATATACGCACAAGCTCGGTGCGCCGCTGCTATTCGGCCAGGTCTAAAGTTCAAATAAAGATATATCGCTGCTTCAATCGTGCATTACTTCCGGGGTTTGCCCAGGCGTTGAGCGGTCGTGAGCATCCGGCTGACCGTGTCCATGTCTTTGGGCTGTACTTTACTGGCTGGAATACGCATTGCGGTCACTTCTTCCAATTTTGAAAGGACGTCGACCAGCGAGAAGGAATCGATGAGGCCTGAAGAAACTAACGGAGTATCGGCCGTGAGCTTGATATCCGGGCGGCGGATGATTTGTTTGCAGATATAGTCGATGAGTTCGTTAGCGGGATCAGGCATGGCGCAACGTTGATCAGCTTATTCGCAATTCCGGGTGTTCGGCCAGAAGTTTTTCGCGTGTCGCGGAACGTGCCGGCTTTCCTGCGGTACTTTTTATGATCCACCGAGGTGGCTTCAAATAAATTGCCCGCGGCGCGACAGCTAATTCCTCAACGATAGCGGTCCGAACGGCTCGCTCGATGGTGGAAGAATCTGCCAAAGTGGCGGAATCCTCAATCTCGGCAACAATCACAATTTCTTCGGTTCCCAAATCCGGGTTGTACCATCCAAAGGCGACTGCCCGGCCGTCGTGAATCGATGGATGTCCGCAAACAATTTCTTCGAGATCCTGGGGGTAGATGTTTTTCCCGCCGACGATAATTAAATCTTTCTTGCGTCCGGTCACGTAAAGCTCTTCTTCCAGAAGAAATCCCAAATCACCGGACCAATACCAACCATTCCGCAAGCTCAAGGCGGTCAGATCAGGCCGGCTGTAGTAACCATCGAGCATGGAGTCGCTGCGAATGAGAATCTCGCCGACATGGCCGTCTGGAAGTGCTTCACCTTTTTCGGAAACGATCCTGACTTCATTTTTCGGAAGGCATTTTCCAGAAGATACAAAGCATACCGCTGAATCTGAATCGTGTTCCGCTGCAACTGCAATTCGTTCGGATTGATACTTGCGAACATCGATCCAAATACGGCGCGGCTCGCGGCTGATTTCTGATTGAGTGACTGCAAATACATTCTCGGCCATTGCATAGGAGCTCTGTAAGGTAGTTGGCTGGAGTCCACATGAAACAAACGCACTTGTGAAGGCATTCATGCTCTCGGCGCGCACGGGCTCCGAACAGTTAATCAAGGCGCGCAAACTGCTTAAAGTATATTCCTCTCGATCTTGCGGTTTCACCCGGCGTGCCAAAAATTGGAGTGTGAAATTTGGAACCCAAGACAAAGTGCATTTGTAGCGAGAAATCAAATGCAACATGCTTTCCGGCTGCATGACCCAATCGGTGGGCGACTGCATTACCAAATGCAAATGATAGACCATCGGAAGAATGAAGCAGGCGATCAACCCCATGTCGTGATAAAGAGGAAGCCAGCTATAAACTCGATCGCTCGATTGAATTTTCAGACGGCCGCCCAGATGGACCAGTTGCCGCAGGACAGCTCCGTGCGATAAGGCCACTCCTTTTTGTAAGCCGGTAGTTCCCGCTGAGTGCTGAATGAACGCCAAGTCGTCTTGATGACAATGAAATTGGGGAGCGGCGACATCTTGGGTTACGGGCGGCACACTGCTGACACGAATCAGTTTTGATCGGTCGCCAAGACTTACCGATTCCAAAAACTCGGCAGGGAATAAATCATCGACCACAACCAATTTCGCCTTCAAGTTCGCCGAGACGCCCTTCAGCCCAAAGCGGTACTTTGCAGGCTCCACTTTAAAAGTGGGATACGCCAGGATGGCCGGCACCGCGCCGAGTAGCATCGCGCCTGCGAAAGCGGCCATCAACGCGACTCCCTGCGGCATGATCAGAATTACGGTGTCTCCTTTTCCGAGGCCGTGCGAACTAAATCGAGCGGCTTGAGAGTTGGACCACCGTCTGAACTCGCCAAAGCTGAAAGTGCGCTCGTCGTCATCGTCAAACCACATGGTGACGAAGGGCTGAACTTCGGGAGCAGCCACCAGAGCTTCCGTCAGCGTAGCGAATGGAATTGAAACGGGTAGATGCGAAGCGGACATGGGTCGCCTAAGAATACCTGAGTTGTTTAATTTCCATGCGAGAGGACGGAGAACATTTTATCGGCGATGATCTGGTTGCCGGCCGGGCCGGTGTGGCTGAAATCTACAAAGAGCGCGTCGGTATTTTTGTCAAAAATATCCGCCAGGTCGAAAAAATCTTCTTTTCGATAATTTTCAAACAAATTGTAAGTCGTTTGAACCACGGCGCCGCCGCTCGGATGATCGCTTAGTTCCGATTGGCGGAGGCGGATTTCGTCCGTGGTAAGTGGCTTCTGGCCAGCGAGCAAAGTGGGTTGCCAGAAAAATGCGCAGTGAAATCCATACGATTGCGCCAACAGGTCCGCAAGGCGAATGTTCTTTAAATAATTGTCATAAGTAATTTCGGCCATGGAATTTAATTGTTGGGGAGTTAAGTGTGCGCGGTCGATTCCTGTGCCGGTTCCGACGAGCATAGACCGCAGCGCCATTAAGGTGCGATAGGTATTCGTTCGTTTCAGATATTCCACGCTCGCGCCGTTGTCGCCCAGGCTCTCAAACTCGTTCTTGGTCTGCAAAAAATTAAACTGTGCATCCGGGACATTGGATTGATACGGCAAATAGGAATCGGTCACGCCATCGTAGAAAATCACAAGATCGGGTTTTTGGGCAGCTTGTTTAAGGGAAAGCATCAGCTCAATCAGTTCTTGTGTGCTGACCCAGCCTTTCTCGCCAAAATTCTTGACGCAGACCTTACGCCCGGCGTCTTCATACTTTTTCGCCAGCAGGGAGGGAATCGTAAGCCAGTCAGGCACTCCGGTTCCCCACAACGAGGAGTTTCCAAATATCCATATCGTGTAGTTCTCCGGGTCGCAGGAAGAATAATAAGTTTTTCGAATGCCGGCATTGTCCACGTTGATCGTTTGGCCCGTAAACGGGGCGCGGCGCCAAATCACGTACGACTCGTACTGCAGGCGGTTGATCGTCTCCTTCCATTCACGCCAGTAAGATTCAGTCCAGGGCTGGCCCTGGTAAATCGAAGGCGGTGGCGTGATTTCGACTGCGGCCGTGTATTTCTGATCGAGATAGCAAATGCCCTCGCCGAAGATAAGAAGTGCAACCAGGATCGTGACACAAACGCAACATCGCAGGAGGAATTTTTTGAGAGGGATAGGCATTACTTGTCCGAATGTCGCGTCAACTAAAAACTCCCGGGCCATTCGATCGCCGAGCCTGGACTAAAAAAGGCGGTACAACATCGGTTGCGTTATGGCCTGGCCTGGGTGAGCAAGCACGAAAACATAGACTGCGACGATGACAGCCAACGGCGCAATCCATACCCAGCGGTCTCTCGCAATCACTCCAATTATCGCCGGATATTGCGGAGATGATAACGTTGCAGCAGCGAGCCGGTCCAGAAAGCTTGCCACGCCAAGGCAAGCAAAATAACCGACCATAACAGTCACCACGAGCAAATACATGCTATCAGGCAAGGCGCGATAAAAATACGATTTCGCCGAGAACACCGAGGAGAGCATGGTCCACGCTTCGGATCGTGAATTAGCTCGAAACAAAATCCATCCCAGGCATATCGCGGCGAATGTATAAGCCCATCCCAAAATCGCGATCGCGAATCCGCCGGAGGTTATCCCCGCGCGGCGTTCGATTTGCTGCCATTGCCGATGCAAGACGAGTAAAATTCCTTGGTACGCGCCCCACAGAATAAACAGCAAACTGCCGCGATGCCAAAGTCCAAACAGGATCATGGCGATTATTAGAGCGAAGTTCCGCCACAGAAGGCCGCGTCTCAGCGATGCCAGCGGCAAAAACACATAATCCCGGATCCAAAACGAAAGCGACATGTGCCATCGCGTCCAGAACACGGACGGTGAACTGGAAAGATACGGGCGATTAAAATTTTCCGCCAACTCGAATCCAAATATTCTCGCGGCGCCAATTACCAAATGTGAGTATCCCGCGAAATCCATGAATAACTGGAAGCCGTAAGCGATCGCCAGGAGCCAAACGTCGAGCGCGCTCCAATGAACGTTCTGGCGATCAAAGCCGCCGTTGATGCCCTGCCCCGGGGCCAAACCATCAGCCAGCAATTGCGCAACTCCCAACATTAAAAATCCGATTGCCACGCGCCGAAGTCCGATACCGTAGTCGTCCCACAGCGGCCTTTTTTGACTTCGAAATTGCGGCAGCATATTGCCGAGCCGGCAGATTGGACCGGAAATTACCGTAGGCCAAAAAGCCAGGTACAAACAGAACTCCAGAAGTGACGGGTCCAGTTCTTCTTCTCGGTAAATGTCAAAAAGATAGCTAAGCGCCTGGAAGGTCCAGAATGAAACTCCCCAGGGCAAAATTAACTGGCGGAAAGCGTGAAAAAAAGATAGGGACGTGTTCGCCAGGCCCGGAAGATACTTCAAGACCCCGAGAAGAATCAGATTGAATGCAATTCCCAGCCATAGACGGCCCAATGTGACGCGACGTTTCAAGTATGCGCCCAGAAAATAATTGCAGATTGAGCTGCATAATAGAATTCCGAGAAACCACGGGCCCCCAAGCAGGTACAGAGCGTAGCTCACAGCGAGCAAAAGTATTTGGCGCACGCGGATGGATCGGACAAAAACTACTGCCGAGAGGCTCGCCAGACAGCCGAGCATGTAAGCGAGAAGCTTAAAGAACATCCATAGGCCGCCTTGGAATGAGCGCAGATTCTATTTTTGGCAAAGAGCCATTGTCAATAGATGCGGGGTCCGAGCACCGAGCAAGAAGAGTATCCGCGTCGGCTTAACGCAACGTCAGCCATGAAGTTCCCGGGTCTTACGACTCAACAGAAACGGAATTCGCAATCGTGAGGGCCACTGAAAATGTTAGTCCGACCGGTTTTTTGTGCGAGTGTACAGCGTTCGTAGGACTGAATTCGCTCGTCGCAGTGTTTCTTGCCATCGACGGATCGCCATTCGCCGGGAAAGCTCGCCTAACGCAAGTGCATGAGCCGGGTGCCGTAGGTCAACGATCTGACTTTAAATTCGTGGTAAGGCCGATCGATTGGATTTTGCAATAACTGCCGAATCTTTGGCATTTTCGCGCCGGTAACTGATGTAATTACAATTTTTTTAAGAGCTGAGTCGCAGTCTTCAGAGATTGCCGATCCTTGAAAATATCTTTCCAGGGATCGGCGCCTTTTAATCGTTTTTGGTAATTGCCGAGATTGAAATCCGCGGGGTCGAGCGAAGGCTTCAGTTCGGACCATTCCAGGGGCGTAGAAAATGGCGCCTGGGGCCGGCGTCTAACGGAATATGGCGCAACAACCGTTTGGCCAAACCCGTTTCGAAATGGGTCCAGATAGACGCGCTGACCGCGTGCGGCGATGGAATGCTCGACGGTCAAATCTTTTGGATGCGCTGCAGCAACTCTGGCCACAACAGCCTGCGCGAAAGACAACACCTCATCCGCGTCCGGCCCCAAACGGATCGGAATAAATATGTGTACGCCGCGGCTACCGGAAGTTTTGGCGTAAGAAGCTAGCTTCAACGTATCTAGGGCCTCTTTCATTACGATGGCTGCTTGAGCTGAGTCGGAAAATTTTCCCGACTGTGGATCCAGATCAAAGCAAACCCAGTCGGGCTTGCGTCCGGAGCTCGCGCGCGTTCCCGCAACATGAACGGCTATGCAACCAAGATTAACCAGGGCCAGCTGTGTCGCGAGCGAGCCTCCCACCACATAGTTGGTGGACTCGGTGGAACTTCCCACATGCTTGATACGTTTTGACGCCGTACCGGCGGGCATACCTTTTGGCATTTCCTTTTGGTAAAAACACGAACCGAGCATTCCGTCCGGACAGCGTTCCATCGAAAGGATGCGATCGTCGACGTAAGGCTCGAGCTTGGGGAAAATCTCCTGGTAATACTTTGCAAGGTCGCCTTTCGTGTAGCCATGGTCCGGCCAGAAAACTTTATCCGCATGTGAAATATTTACCGGAAATTCTGAAGCGGCCGTTTTCTGGGGCTTTGCACGTTTCATTGAGGACTTCCAGGCAGAGTAACTTCTCGCGCACTCTTATCGTCGCGAAGACCAAGAAAAACTGGCTGCCGCAGTTTGTTGTCTTCCGTCAATTCCTGATAGGCGATTTGTGCAACAAGTTTAGGCCACAGATAGGTGACACCCTTCGCGCGGGGCGGGTCAACTAGGTCTGGCTCTTTGCGAATGAGCGGCCGAAATCTTCGGTAAAGTGAACTCAGCGACTCCTGGTTAAATCCCGTGCCCACTTTGCCGAGGTAGCGAAGCTTTCCTTTGTCATATGCGCCGAGCAGGAGCGCTCCGAAATGTTCGCGTGAGCCCGCAGGCTGCGTAAATCCCACGATCACGAACTCATCTTCCTGATGCACCTTAACCTTCAGCCACTTGTTGGAACGCCCTTCGACGTAAGGCGAAGCCAAATCTTTGGCCACTAATCCTTCGAAACCTTTTCGTTTTGCAACGCGATAGGCTTGAAGACCATTGGCAGCAAGTACGCCCGACGGGATTAAAACACCGGATGAGTCGGGCGCGATGGACGCTTCCATTGTTGGACGTCGCGATGAAAGAGGCTCGCGCATGAGTGTCTTTCCATCTTTGTAAAGGCAATCGAACACCGCGTAAACGAACGCGAATTTTCCCTGCTGCAGAAGCTGGAAGCGCGAAACTCGTTTACGATCGAATACAACCACTTCGCCATCCAGCAAGAGCGTGCGAGAAGCAAGTTTTTGGATTGCCGCTGCAACGGGAGAAAATCTCTCAGTGCGATCGATTGAATTTCTGGAAAAGAGCTGCACCTTGTCGCCTTCCTTGTAGGCTACGATTCGATAGCCGTCGTACTTCTCCTCGTATATCCAGCCTTCTCGATTGAACGGCTCGCGCACCAACGTAGCCAGCATGGGGCGAATTCGAAATGGAATTTTGTCTTTCAAATCGTCTTTGAGCAGTGGCTTTGATCTTACCTCGCGCGCTTTCGAATTTTGGCGTCCACCACGGCATGTTTTGGTCGAACGGATCGCTTGGGCGCAGTGCTTTTGCTCGCGGGATCCCCTGTAGCGGCTTTCGCCACATCCCCTTCACCCTCTCTGGCGATATCTGCTAATAGGCGCTTGCTGACTACAGAACGCGCGTCTTCGATGACCTCTCGAGCGGAGGCAAATTGATCGCGATGCTTTATCAAAAGCCAGGATTTATCGGAGCTTCTACCGTAGCCACGTGTTCGCACCAGCACCCACGAGCCTTTCAATTTTTTCCCGTGCAGAGTGAACTTCAAATCTCCCTTTTGCAACGCGGCGCCCACGTCTTCCACTTCGGGCTCCCAGGTACCCTTATCCCACACCATCACCGTGCCGCCGCCGTACTCACCCTCGGGTATCACACCTTCGAAGTCTGCGTAATCGATCGGATGATCTTCCACCTGCATCGCAAGACGCTTCACGGAAGGATCCAGCGAAGGGCCCTTGGGGACCGCCCACGAAAGCAGTGTGCCGTGCCATTCAAGGCGAAAATCATAGTGGAGATTTGTGGCGCGATGTTTTTGAACTACATAAATGAGATGGGAGTCTTTTTCTCTGTTATCGGAAGCCTTTCCTGATGGCTCGGGGGTGACGCCAAAGTGACGCTTCTTCTGATATTCGTTTAATGTCATCGCCTTCCTTCCCTTCATCCAGACTTGCTAATGAGCTGCAAGAGTATAAAACGCTACGCCCTCCCTGCACCCTCCACTGGGCTCATCTATTTGATGTCTCAAAGCAAATAGGCGGCACATTTCAGCCTGGTGATTGCGAATTTCCACGCTCTACAGTTCATCCATCGACTCTTTACTGGATTCAGGGGATACCGCGTGCCCATTCAGTGCGTGAACATTGGGATTCGCACGAACGCTCAGTAATTCAGCCCACCCCAGGAGGCCATCATGGAACATATATTCCCCAGAGTCGATCGACGCAAATCGCGTCAGCAATTGAGATTAACTTATGGTCTGGCAGGCGGCGCCCTGTTGGCGCTGGGAATCAAACGCGGCTCATTTTTCGGCGGAATACTTTCGCTCGCCGGAGCAAATTTACTCGTCAAATGCGTCACCGGTCACGATTTGTTGGAAACCTTCGGCGTCACGTCATTTACACAGAGGGGACAGAACGCGCAAGTCCCGCATCAGCTCGGTGTGCAGATTCAACGAACGATTACGATTGGTTTGCCGCTGGCAGATATTTATGGCTTCATCCGAAACTTTGAAAACTTACCGCGATTCATGAGCCACGTTCAGTCTGTCGAAATGCAGGGCGATAAGAACGCGCACTGGGTAATCGCGGGTCCAGCCGGACGCAAAATGGAATGGGATAGCGAAATCATAAATGATATTCCGAACGAGCTAATCGCCTGGCAGTCGGTCAACTGTCCTGACATGGAAAACGCCGGATCCATACGTCTTGCAAAGGCACCGCAAGATCGAGGAACGATTCTGCGACTTTCACTTCGGTATATGCCCCCGGCTGGGTCCATAGGCGCCGCAATCGCAAAACTCTTCGGCAAAGACCCCGAGGCGGAAATTGCGGCTGACCTTCGCCGCTTGAAACAGCTTCTGGAAACGGGGGAAATCTCGACTACGAAAGGACAGCCAGTCGGCGGATTCCAGACGCGCAGGGAGTACGAGCGAGCACAAGAGCGGAATCGCGACTTGCGGGAATCTTCGTCGGAAGCGATACCAAGCGAGACGGAGCTTTCTCCAGAGAAAGCAAAATCGGCCAGCGCTTCGGGTAGCTCGTCCTTCTAAACCTTGAAACAAAATTCCATTGAAATTATTCGGGAGAACGCTAATGAAAGCTGTTTGCTGGTATGGAAAGCAAGATGTTCGCGTGGACAATGTTTCAGAGCCGAAAATCACGAATCCACGCGACGTAATTATGCGAATTACATTGACTGCGATCTGCGGTTCGGATTTGCATTTGTACAACGGCTTTATTCCTTCCATGAAGCGCGGCGACATTTTGGGCCACGAGTTCATGGGTGAAGTGGTCGAAGTAGGCATTGAAAATGGATGGAAGCAAGGCGACCGAGTTGTTGTGCCGTTTGCGATCGCTTGTGGCAACTGTTTTTTCTGCCGTAAGGGACGAACTTCCGCTTGCGATAACTCCAACCCCAACGCTGACATGCTGGAGAAGAAAGATGGATACGCGTCATCCGGCCTATTCGGCTACAGCCATATTTAAGGAGGTTATGCCGGAGGCCAGGCGGAATACGTTCGCGTTCCTTACGGCGACATAGGACCGTTGAAAATTCCAGACACTATTCCCGACGAACAAGCGCTGTTTCTCTCGGATATGTTTCCGACTGGATATATGGCCGCGGAAAATTGTGACCTACAGGATGGCGACGTAGTTGCGGTATGGGGGGGCTGCGGACCGGTCGGACAGTTCGCCATTCGTAGCGCATTCATGCTGGGCGCGGGCCGAGTTATCGCAATCGACCGTTTCCCTGCACGCCTGGCGCTGGCACGCAAAGGAAACGCTGAAACCATCAATTACGAAGAAGTGGATGATGTGGTGGAAGAGCTAAAGGAATTGACCGGGGAATCGGCCCTGATTCCTGTATCGATGCCGTCGGACTCGAAGCTCACGGCAATTCCGCGGATGCTTATTACGATCGCGCTAAACAGGCCAGGGGCCTGGCTACGGACCGGCTCACCGCGTTACGCCAGGCCATCAAAGCCCGCCGCAAATGCGGGACAGTATCAGTCTCCGGCGTCTACGGCGGATTTGTCGACAAAATGCCGATGGGCACCGCGTTTGGAAAAGGACTGACGTTAAAGATGGGGCAGACCCACGTCCACCCTTACATGGCTCCGCTGCTGAAAGAAATCGAGAACTCCAAGATCGACCCGTCGGTGGTGATCAGCCACCGCGTGAGTCTTAGCGACGCGCCGCAGGCATACCAGGTCTTCTCCAATAAAGAAGACCACTGCATCAAGGTTGTGATGAGACCGTAGCTCGGCCAGGAAAAAGGAAAGCGCTTACTTTTTCTCTGAGACATCGATGGAGGCGCGCGTCGTCTCCCAATCCAGGTTCATGAGGCATCCGGACGCGGACTTATCGAACGAGATGGTGAAATTTTCCACGTTGGACGGCAGCTTGGCTACCGTCATATCCACGCGCGCGAGATCGTCGCCTTCGCCAGGATACGGAATGCCCCATAACGGGCCGCCTTTGGCGTTTTTCGTTTTCTTACTGATGATGAGCGTCCATTTATTTTCATTCGGAATAGTGAAAATAGTGTAAGTGCCTGCCGGAACGGTCTTGCCGCCAACCACTACATCCGTATCGATAACGAAGGTAGTAGCTTCGTTCGCTCCTGCGCGCCACACTTCGCCGTAAGGAACCAGACCGCCATAAATCTTGCGGCCCTTTGCGCGCGGACTTGCGTAGTCCACGGTTATGGATTTGCCGTCGGGGAAAGAGCAAGTTGCTTTGGCCGGGGGGCTAGGACGCGGGCCCTTCTCCTGCGCGAAACCTGGAATCGCTAGAATAGTTACCGCTAGAAAAATCGCCGTAAGGGATGCGAGCCTTCTCACCATAAAGCCTCCTGGGAATTTTGATCGATTGCATTTATTCAAACGAATAATTCTCACGAAGTATATCCCATTGCGAAGAGGATGGACGATCTGACATTCTTCTCACATTAGACGTGTGCTGCCTGCAACTTGACCTTTCAGACTTGGACAGCCAGTATTGAGAATTGTTCAAAGGCGCGAATCGATGCCGGAAGGTAAAGGACTGCTGATCGTTTATACCGGGCCAGGCAAGGGTAAGACTACCTGCGCCTTAGGCACCGCCTTCCGCGCAGTGGGACAGGGTCTGCGAGTTCTAATGGTGCAGTTCATCAAAGGCTCCTGGCATTATGGCGAATTGGACGCGGCCAAGATGCTCGGAGACGATAAATTTGAAATGAAGCCAATGGGCCGTGGTTTCGTGAAGCTTGGCGGTACGGAAACCGACCCGGAAGATGTACGCCTTTGCGAGCAGGCCTGGGAGTATGGGCGCGAGCAGATTTACAGCGAAAAATACGACCTGGTCGTGCTGGACGAGATCAATTACGTGATCAGTTATAAAATGCTCGACCCGGAACGCGTAGTAGAATCTCTGATAGCCCGTCCGGAACGGATTCATGTGATTTGCACGGGACGCAATGCGCATCCAAAGCTGGTGGAAGCAGCCGACCTAGTGACTGAAATGCGTGAAGTGAAACATCCCTATACGAAAGGCATCCTGGCGCAGCGAGGGATTGATTATTAGCCATGGCTTGGTTTAAGCGAGAAAAAAAGCCGATTGAAAATCCCACTCCGGTGGAAGAACGCCGCGTGCGCACCGAAGGCATGTGGACGAAGTGCGGTTCTTGCCGCGCCATCATCTGGAAGAAAGATCTCGTAGCTAATTGGGAAGTCTGCCCCAAGTGCGAATATCATTTCCGTTTGGGCGCACGCAGGCGGCTGGAACTTCTTCTGGACGACGAGACTTATACCGAACTGGACACCGAACTTGCGTCCAACGATCCGCTTCATTTTACGGACACCAAACCTTATGCCCAGCGCCTGAAAGACGCGCAGCACAAACTCGGAATGAAAGACGCGATCCTGACCGCCGAGGGGCATTTGAACGGGCGGCCGGTAATTTGTTGTTCGATGGAATTTGGATTTATCGGCGGCTCGATGGGCGCGGTGGTTGGCGAAAAAGTGGCGCGCGCAATCGAACGAGCACTGGAGCGAAAAATCCCGTTGATTATTGTGTCTTGCTCGGGCGGCGCGCGCATGATGGAGGGCGTCGTCAGCTTGATGCAGTTGGCAAAAGTCTCCGCAGGTCTGGCCCGCTTTGATGAAGCAGGCCTTCCTTTTATTTCCATTCTTACGGATCCCACCACCGGCGGCGTGACGGCCAGCTACGCCATGTTGGGCGATTTGAATATTGCCGAGCCTGGTGCGCTGATCGGATTTGCCGGCCCGCGGGTGATCGAGCAGACCATCCGCCAGAAATTGCCGGAGGGCTTTCAAACCGCTGAATTTTTACTGGAGCACGGGTTTCTTGATGCCGTGGTTCCGCGCAAGGAATTGAAGCCATACATCTCGCAGGCGCTCAATTTTTTCCTCGCTTAGCCCATCGGCAAATATGAACTACGAAGAATCCGTTCGCGCCCTCTTTTCACTAGGAAGGGAGCTTGCTGCGCCGCGCCAGCCCGCGCGGATTCCTTCCGCGACGACCGGAGCAACTTCAGGCGTCCTTCCGGTGCAGAAATTCGGGCTGGAAAATATCAAGATACTCGCCCAGGCTTTGGGTTCCCCCCACCTGGAAGTGTCGTGCGCGCATATCGCCGGAACGAACGGCAAGGGTTCCACCGCAGCTATGCTCGAGTCGATTCTTCGCGCGGCTGGGCGGCGTACAGGACTCTACACTTCGCCGCATCTGGAAGTGATCAACGAACGCATCCGCATCAATGGTGAAAATATTTCCGACGAGCTATTCGCCGGCATCTGGACGCGCGTGAGCGCCGCGATTGAATCTTTGATGGCTTCCGGCAAGCTCGTAGCACATCCCACGTTTTTCGAATGCGTAACGGCGATGGCCTTTGTTGCTTTCGCCGACCGCAAGCTTGATCTTGCGATTTATGAAACCGGAATGGGCGGGCGCTTTGATGCCACAAATATCGTGGCGCCGGAAGTCGCCATCATCACCCCGATCGATTTCGACCACGAAAACTATTTGGGACATTCCATTCAAGAAATTGCCGGAGAAAAAGCGGGGATCATTAAGACTGGCGTGCGCGTTGTAAGTTCTGTCGAGCGCCCTGAAGCGCGGGGAGTGATCGCCAAGCGCTGCGCGGAAGTGAACGCTCCTCTGGTGGAAGTGGCTGCGGCTTGGCAAGTCCAGAACTTGAAAGTATCGAACGGTCTCTACAGCGCAGAAGCAATGTTCACGCAAATGTCCCACAAGATCAACCTCGCGCCGGCACTACCCGGGCGTTTCCAGATTCAGAACGCGCTGGCAGCCGCCACCGCAAGCATCCTTCTGACCGGTCAAGGATTCAAAGTAAGCGACGGAGCTATCGCGCGCGGGATCGCTACCGTACATTGGCCGGGGCGTCTGGAGCGAATCGCCGAGCGGCCGGATATTTATGTTGATGGCACGCACAACCCCGCTGGCGCACGGGAGCTTCTAGGTTTTTGGAAAGAGAACTTCGCCGGACGCCGCATATTTTTAGTTTACGGCGCAATGCGAGATAAAGCGGTTGACGAAATTGCCGGTCTGCTTTTCTCGCGTGTTGAAGCTGTGATCTTTACGGCACCCCGCCAGGCACGCGCGGTCTCCGCTCCGCTGCTTTCGGAAATTGCCGGCCATTTTGCAAAGCAGTCATATATCGTTCCCGACCCCGCCCAGGCAATCGAGCGCGCAATCCAATTCGCCGGACAAGAAGACGCTATATTTGTTACCGGATCGTTATATCTCGTCGGCGATGTTCTGGGGTCTTGGTCATCGCGCAGCAGAAAAAAAGAGATTCCCGAACCGCTGTCGAATCCTTGACACCTTCCGCTTTTTGTATAGATCGCTTCCGGTTTGCGGAAGTCTACGCGAAACTGCATAGGCCCGCCGGACGTCAGAGACCGTGTTGCGAAATCGGAAATAAATTTTCGTCCCATACTCGTACAGTGTTTTCCCCAAGTCGAACGCCAAACAAACGCGCTTACCCAGGAATTCCTGTTCGTGTCGGAACAATTAACGCTTTTTGTACGTTTATTCAGTTGTGGCTGGCAGTAAAAGTGCAACTTACTGCGTCTAAGGAGGTAATGCGGGAGGTGTCTATGAACAGTGGAATGCGGCGACAACAACTGGAATCATTCGGACGCGCTCCAGCGTTACTGTCTGTAGCATTGCGCCAGTTTCCCAAGAAGATGTGGCTCTATAAGCCTTCGGCAGACCGCTGGAGCATTCACGAAATCATTCTGCACCTCGCAGACAGCGAAGCCAGCGCCTATGTGCGCTGCCGGCGTTTTATCGCTGAGCCGGGGAGCCCGGTGCTGAAATTTGACGGAGCGCGCTGGGCTGGCAGCTTGGGATATTTTCATCAAAGCACTCGCGAGGCTCTGGAGATTATCCGCCGGTTACGTAGGATGACCTACCAATTGCTGGTGAGTCTGCCTGAGCCGGTCTGGGAGCACACCGTGGAGCATCCGATACAAGGTCGCATAAGCCTTGGCGAGTGGATCGAGATCCAGGAACGCCACATCCCTCATCACATCGACCAAATGCAACAGAATTACGATAAGTGGCTGGAGTCAAATCCACCCAGGAAGCCTGCCACACCATCGCGCCGTTCGCAATCTCTGCCCATGATGAGAATGACGGTAAACACGTACTAATCTTCTGATTACTCTCGCCGTTCTTGCTCCCCTGCCCAGGTGCGACTTGCTATCTGCCACACGTCCGGTGCCAATCCCGGTCGCGGTTGCTGGAGTAGACAGTCGATGGTAGGATGGGCTCACTATGGCCTCCCAACCCAGCCAAAGACCGCGCATTGGCATCCCCTATCGCACACGAAAAGAAGAGCTTAGCGGAGAGCGTAGCAAATATAACTGGTATGGCGAAGCGGTCCGTTCGGCTGGCGGCGAGCCGGTTGAAATCTCGCTGAAGCTACCTGCGAATGAACGGCGCGATTTGGCAAACACGCTGGATGCGTTCGTGCTTCCCGGAAGCCCCGCCGACGTTGCGCCAGAGCGCTATCACGCTGCGCGCCGCCCTGAATGCGCGGAGAGCGATCCGGACCGCGAAAAAACAGATTCGGCGCTGCTGGAAAATGCGTTTGCGGAAGGCAAGCCGGTCCTGGCGATTTGTTTCGGCGTGCAAAGTTTGAACGTTTTTCTTTCAGGCTCGCTCCTTCAGGACATCCGCACCGAAGTCCGGACCGATATCCAGCACAAATGGGAGCGCGAGCAAGGCGCGCCGGAGCCATTTCACCTTATAAAGATCGAGCCGGGATCGCGTCTGGCGCAACTCGCCGGAAAAAATGAGGCGCGAGTGAACAGCTCGCACCACCAGTCGGTGCTAAAACCCGGGCGCGACCTTCGCGTAACCGCGCATGCCCCGGATGGCGTAATTGAGGCTGTCGAATGGACGGGAGACGCAAACTGGGTCACGGGCGTGCAGTGGCATCCGGAGCGCATGATCAAGGACGATTTGCTGGCTCAAGCTCTATTTCGCGAGCTGGTGGAAGTGGCACGCAAAGCGCCGGTGCATTCCTGAAGTACTAGACTCTCGACATTTCCCAGAATCGCAAATTCACTTTGATTTCTTAGCAACATCGACTGTCGAAGCATCTAACTGACTTTTCGGGGGACGAATGATCTCACTCGCTGGAAAAGCCGCACTCATAACCGGGGGTTCGCGCGGCATCGGAGCCGCAACCGTGAAGCTTTTCGCACAGGCGGGTGCGGACGTAGTTTTCAATTATCATCGCAACCGCGAAGCTGCCGAGCAGGTGGAGCAGGAAACACGCAAGCACAGCACGCGGGTGGAATCGTTGAAAGCTGATTTGGGCAAGATGGCGGACGCGAAGAAGCTGGTCGATTTCACGCGCGAACGGCTCGGCCGCCTGGATATCCTTGTCGCCAACGCAGGCATCTGGAATGAGCAGGACACGCCCATCGAAAAACTCACCGAGCGCGAATGGGACGAAATGATACGCGTGAACCTGAAAAGCGTTTACTCCGTGATTCATTACAGCGTGCCTCACATGATCGCGCAAAAAGGTGGCCGCATTGTGGCGATCAGCTCCACGGCGGGTCAGCGCGGCGAAGCTTTCCACTCCCACTATGGTGCGAGTAAGGGAGCCATCATCAGTTTTGTAAAGGGACTGGCCTCTGAGCTCGCTGGACACAATATTCTGGTGAACTGCGTTGCGCCCGGTTGGGTGGACACCGATATGTCCGCATCGGTGCTGCGAAAGAAGGCGCTGATTAAGGCGGCCGTGGCGCCCATTGCTTTGAAGCGTCCCGCGACCGCGGATGAAATTGCAGGCCCGATTCTTTTTGCCGCTTCCGACCTGGCAACCTTCATCACCGGAGAAGTAATCAACGTTAATGGAGGATCGGTCCTTTGCGGATAACGGCTCGCGTGCTGGCGGCAGCCATTTTGATTATTTCGCTTTGCATTGTCCCTGGATTGCTCGCCCAAGACTCCGAAGTGATGATGCCGGCGCAAAGCTCGGCGAAAGCCAAAGAAATCTTACAGCAGGCCATTCAGGCATTGGGCGGTGACGCGTATTTGAACGTCCAGGACCTTACTTGCACCGGACGCCTGAGCCAGTTTGGGCACTCCGGCGAGCTCAACGGGTTTGGGCACTTCGTTGACTACACCATCCCCATTCCTCCGATCAAGGATCGCATGGAAAATCTACCGAAGCGGAACATCATTGAAGTGAAAAACGGAGACAAAGGCTGGGACCTTGATCGTGGCGGCGTTACGGAAGCGCGTACGAGTGATCTTATGCAGTACCAGGAAGACCTGAAGAAAGATATCGACAACATTTTGCGCCATCGAATCCACGAGAAGGACATGATTTTTCGATACGGCGGCCCCGATGTGGTGGATCTGAAGGAAGCAGACTGGGTGGAGTTAGTGGACAGCGACAACCGCACCATCCGTATCGCCATTTCTAAATCGTCGCACTTGCCAATTCGCAAAGTGGTGGATACGCGAGACGCCAACACCCGCATGCGCGCCGAAGAAATTGAGTACTATTCGAATTACCATCCTTTTTCCGGGATCGAAACTCCGTTTCAAATCACGCGCGAGCGCAACGGAATCAAGATCTACCAGGTCTTCTTCGATAAGTGCGATTACAACACCAACATTTCCGAATCCCTCTTCACCAAAGAATCCCTCGACGAGCGCTGGGACAAAGTCGGCAAGAAATCGAAAGACAAGAAGTCGAAATCCAAAGACGCAGAGAACTAAGTTGGCTGGTTGAATTCTTCCTGGACGACTAGTGGAAGTTACTCATCATGACCACGTCGGTCTTGTTTTGTCCGCGCGAAAAGGCCAGTTGTCTTCCGTCCGCGGACCAAGCGAAGGCAAACATTTGCCCGCTGGGGAATTTTGTAAGTTGGACTGGCGGCCCTCCTGCCAACGGTTGCTCCCAGATATTCGTCGCGCGGTTTCGCGTTAGCAAGAATGCGATTGCCTTGCCATCGGGAGTGAACCTGGGTAATTGCATGCCGTAAGGGACCGCTAAGTTGTACAGAGGGGTCCCACCCGCGGCGGATGTCACAACAAAATTGGATTGCAGGAGCGTGTCTTGATGCGTCTGGGAAATATAAAATAGTAGTTTCCCATCAGGCGAGTATCCGGAAAACGCGAGCGGCACATTTAGCTTTGTAGGCTTTCCTCCTTCGAGTGGGGTACTCCAAATCGCATTGTCGGCAACATAGATAGCGGACTGAGAATCGGGTGAGCAGGTGGCCGCGCCGAAAAGTAGTCCGGTAGCAGGTAATTTCACTGGATTGGAGCCATCGGGTTGGACGCGCCAAAGGTCGGCCTTTCCCTCGTGAACAGTGGTGTAAAGAACATGCTTACCGTCTGGACAACCGGACAATTGCAAATGTATATCGTGGTCATTCGTCAATTGGCTCTGGTTACTTCCGTCAGCATTTATGGTGATCCATTGCAAGAGAGGGTCGACGGCGACAATTTTATTCCCCACCCAGTCCAGTCCAAGTCCAAGCGCTTCGCCGGAGGTGATTTGTTTGGGTTCCGAACCATCTCCTTTAGCTACCCAAATATCACTGAGAGTCGTGCCTTGGATAGCGACCAGCGAATCTCCATCCCGAGTGACGTCCAAGCAACATGTATCGTAGTTCGTTAGATCATTCGTAAATCGCGATATCTCGCCTTGCGGGTAGCTCACAAACCAAATTTGACCGCGGCCAGTTTCATCTAGCGCCACCACCAGGATCCCTCGACCATCCGGCAGCCATGCTGCTGCGCGGGCAGGAGTCTTAAAAGATCGCAGGTCTTTGATCTCGCCGCTTTTCGATGAAACTACCGTGAGGATCCATTCGCTTGCAGTGCCGACTACTTCTGGGGACACAACTGCCAGGATTTTCCCGTCGGCAGACCATGACACATTCATTTGCGCCGGCCCGAATCCGTCGCGTTGCGCCAACGCATGCTCGCCGCTACCGTCCGCGTTCGCGATTAGAACTTGGTTTCCGGGAGGATTTAGAATGCCGCGAACAAAAGCAAACTGCTGGCCATCGGGCGAAAAGCTGGGCGCAGAATCCACATCGCGAATAAGCTGCTTCGGAGTTCCTC
Source organism: uncultured Acidobacteriota bacterium (assembly GCA_963714785.1). Taxonomy (GTDB): domain Bacteria; phylum Acidobacteriota; class Terriglobia; order Acidiferrales; family UBA7541; genus Palsa-295. Next base: position 407,911 of record CAVQQE010000003.1, on the reverse strand, counting down.
CCAGCACCGGCATTTGATACAAATAGCGAAAATTCACAGTGGACTTGTCCGAACGTACGAACATTACGTAATTCCCATCCGGCGTAAAACTAACAGCGACGAACCGCGCCTGATCGGGCGGCAGTATTTGCACGTGACTACCGGTGGCCAGTTGCTGCACCCATAAGCTTTCCAGCTCACCATCGCGCAAAACGTAAACGATATAGCGACGGTCCGGAGAGAGCGCGGCGCTCCGGGCATTTCCGGTGGCCGTAACTTGCGTGATCTTCATGTTCTGCAAGTTGAAACCACGCGGCCGATTCGTCCAAAAATACGCGCCAGTCGCGAGAGCGATCAGTATTACCGTAGCCGCAATTCCGTAGATAGCTTTGCGACTCTTTGGTGTCGCGACGCTCGCCACCGAACCGCTAGCGAGCGGAACGCCACCAGAGGTTGTGTCGCGCTTCAGCCGCTTCAAATCAGCGCGCATATCGGAAGCGGTTTGGTAGCGGAACTTGCGATCTTTTTCGAGCGCCTTATCGATTAGGCGTTCAAGTTCCGGCGGAACCTGCGAATTCAGCTTGGAAGGTGGAACGACGGGACGATTTAAAATCGCATCATGGATCACTGCCGTGGTCGCGCCAGCGAATGCTTGCCGACCGGTAGCCATCTCGTAAAGAACGGCGCCAAAACTAAACAGGTCTGTGCGTGCATCCAGTTCTTCTCCGCGCGCCTGTTCCGGTGACATATACGCCACGGTGCCCAAAGCCGTGCCCGGACTCGTGAGGAATTCTTCCGTCGCTTGCGTGGCCATTGCCGACACTCCGACACCTTCAGCTACGCGATTTGCGCTGGTCTGCTTGGCCAATCCGAAATCAAGAATCTTTGCGTGGCCACGGCGGGTAACGAAGATGTTGGCTGGTTTGATATCCCGATGAGTGATCCCTTCAGAGTGCGCAGCATCGAGCGCGTCGGCAATTTCCACTGCCAAGTCCAGCAAATCTTCCAACGGCAGAGGTTTACCTTCGATGCGATGCTTTAAAGTATGGCCATCGAGAAACTCTAGCGCGATAAACTGCTCGTCGCCTTGGCGGCCAATTTCGTAAACGGTACAAATGTTGGGGTGATTCAGAGCGGAAGCAGCCTGCGCTTCGCGTTGGAAACGCACGAGCGTTTGAGGATCGCGGGCTACGTCGCGAGGAAGAAACTTCAACGCTACGAAGCGCCGCAGCGTGGTGTCTTCTGCCTTGTACACCACGCCCATGCCTCCCCCGCCCAGTTTTTCCAGGATGCGATAATGCGAAATCTGTTCGATGGACCGTCCTCCATGCGTCAGGAACTATAGACGCGCCATTGCCGCATGGTCAATGGCTTGCTGCCATGACTCTAGAACCTGTCAAATAACAGCAATTCGCCCGGATTGAGCGTTTCCGCGCCACGCGATGTATAATCATCAGATGCCCGTAAAGAGAAATAGTGAACCGATGCACGGCACCACGGTGCTGTGCGTGCGGAAAGACAATAAGGTGGTTCTTACCGCCGACGGCCAGGTGACGCTCGGCGAAGGTGTGATCAAACACAACGCCAAGAAGACTCGTCGTCTTTATAATGACAAGATCATCGCGGGCTTCGCGGGAAGCACCGCGGATGCGCTCTCTCTTTTCTCGCGCTTCGAGAATAAGCTGCAGGAATTTCATGGCAACCTGCCTCGCGCGGCAGTCGAGCTGTCCAAAGACTGGCGCACGGACCGTTCTTTGCGGCACCTGGAAGCGCTCTTACTCGTCGCAGATGTAAAATCAACTTTCCTGCTTTCCGGCAGCGGAGACGTGATCGAACCCGACGACGGAATCTGCGCCATCGGCTCGGGCGGTCCTTACGCGCTGGCTGCGGCGCGTGCCCTTTCGAAGTTCACCAAGCTTGGAGCGAAAGACATTTCACAGGAAGCAATGCGCATCGCCAGTGAAATTTGTATTTTCACTAACGCGAATTTCAGCATCGAAGAACTATGACCGGAAAGTCGGAGAAAGACATGGTGATCTACTTGGCAGGTGAATCGCAAGCGGCCGAGCCTGAACCGATTCCGTCGTTTGACGAGCTGACCCCTCGGGAAATCGTGATCGAGCTCGATAAATACATTGTGGGGCAGAATCTAGCCAAAAAAGCTGTTGCCATTGCGTTGCGCAATCGGGTGCGGCGGCAGAAGTTGACGCCCGAACTCGCCGAAGACATTCTTCCTAAAAATATTCTGATGATTGGGCCCACCGGCGTGGGAAAAACGGAAATCGCCCGGCGCCTGGCGCGTCTCGCTGGCTGCCCGTTCGTGAAAGTGGAAGCTTCGAAGTACACCGAAGTGGGATATGTCGGCCGCGACGTGGAGTCCATGGTCCGCGACCTGGTGGAAACTTCCATCGACATGGTGCGCGAAGAAAAGCTCGACGAAGTGGCCGAGCGCGCCGAGCAATCCGCGGAAGAGCGTTTACTGGATTTGCTTTTGCCACCGTCGCCGATGCCTGCTGCGGATGCCAATCCGACCGCCGAAGCCCAGCGTCGCGAGCAATTGCAACGCTCGCGTGACAAGCTTCGCGCCCAGTTGCGTGAAGGAAAACTGGATCAGCGCATGGTGGAGGTGGAAGTTCGGGAGCGCGCCATGCCCGCCTTTGAAATCGTCACCAATCAGGGCGTTGAGGAAATGGACATCAACGTCAAAGACATGCTCTCCGGCTTCTTCGGCCAACAGAAAAAGAAACGCAAGATGACTGTGTCGGAAGCCTTCGATTATTTAATCCAGGAAGAGGAAAACCGCCTTATCGACATGGATCAGGTCACGCGGCTGGCCGTTGATCGCGTCGAGCAGATGGGAATTCTCTTCATCGATGAAATTGACAAAATTGCAGGCCGCGAGTCCGGGCACGGTCCGGACGTGTCTCGCGAAGGCGTGCAGCGCGATATTCTTCCGATCGTGGAAGGGACTACAGTAAACACGCGTTATGGGATGGTTCGAACAGATCACATTCTTTTCATCGCCGCGGGCGCATTCCACACTACGAAGCCATCTGATTTGATTCCCGAGTTGCAAGGGCGCTTTCCGATTCGCGTGGAGCTCAGCTCGCTCACCGAGGGTGATTTTGTTCGTATCCTGACCGAACCAAAGAATGCGCTGATAAAACAATACATCGCTCTGCTTGATACCGAAGGCTTGAAACTTTCCTTTACTGAGGACTCCATCGCAACCATCGCGCGTTTTGCGGCCAAGGTGAATGAACAGACCGAAAATATCGGCGCGCGCAGGCTGCACACCATACTGGAGAAAGTTCTTGAGGAAATTTCCTTCGAAGCCCCGGAGATGAAAAAGAAAACCGTGAAAGTGGACGGCGCTTACGTGCAGAAGCAGCTCGCCAACATCGTGAAAGACCAGGACCTGAGCCGCTACATACTTTAGAAAATAAAAAATGGAACACGAAAATGGGGAACTGGCTCCCCGCCCCGCCTCCGAAACGCGCGCCCGTTCCTTTTTCCTAATGCTTCCATTCCTGTTTCTTGTTTCCGCAACTTGGCTCGCAGGTTGCGCCGCTCCCGGCGAACCCACCGAGCGCAAGCCCCCCGTTCCTACGGCGATAACGGATTCGGCAGCGCAGCAGCAAGGGAATGACGTGATCCTGACTTTCACTCTGCCAAAAGATACCGTGGACCATCACCCGCTGAAAAATATTCCGGCAATCGAGATTTATCGCGCCTTCGATCCCCCTGCGGCGACAACTTCCGCCACCCACGAACCGTTATTTTTGATTCTTACGATCCCGCCGGCGATGGTCGCCAATTATTCCGAGAAAGATCATGTCCGCGTGGTGAATTCCCTGGACGCGAGCGATCTGGCCCCGCACGTAGGCTGGACTGCGTCTTACGCGGTTCGCACGCGCGCATCCGCTAAAAAAGAATCTGCGGATTCGAACCGCGCTAGCTTGCGAGTTTATCCAGCGCCTGACCCAATTGCCGATCTCAAAACCCAGGTCACGCACTCTGGCATTGTGCTCGCTTGGACTCCGCCGCAGAAAACAATCCTAGGTTCGGTGCCGCCAATCACGGCCTACCACATTTATCGCGCGGAACCGGTTTTGGAGCTACAACCAGAAGCGCCTCCAAACGCATCTGTATCTCCTGCTGGAGTTCCCAAGTTGAAAGCGCCTCTCGCACGAATCGGCGAATCACCCGGGCCAACTTTCCAGGACATGCAGGTGGAATTCGGCAAGACGTACGTGTACTCGGTTCGCAGCTTCGCGCAATATCCCGATGTAGCACTCGAATCCGCAGACTCGAATCTGGTGGTCGTAACTCCGCGCGATATTTTTCCACCGGCAGCGCCACAAAACCTAACTGTAGTTCTAGTCCCGGCGCAGGGTGAAAATCCTGCCTACCTCGACGTCTCCTGGGCCATCAACCCTGAAACCGATATAGCGGGTTACAACGTCTATAGAAGCGAACGTGACGGTGTTCCGGGTACGCGCCAGAATTCGGGGTTGTTACTTACGCCTGCATTTCGCGATATGAATGCGCTTCCCGGTCACCAATATGCCTATACTGCAACCGCGGTGGACCGCGCCAGCAATGAAAGCTCCGCCAGTGCGCCCGCTTCCGGCAGCATTCCAGCGGAAGGTCAACCAATAAAACCATGACTGAAAATTCTCCCATCGATAAAATCATCGGCGGTAAAACCGATAAGCCGCTGCCTCGGCCCGCTTTGACCACCGGAATCTACACTGGCGCGTTGCTCGTAATCGTGACATTCGCATCTCTGGTGGCCGCGAATCGCATGCCCTGGCTCGATAACCGTGCTCTGGAACGAAACGCGGTCTTTTGTGGCTTGTTTGTGATTTTCATGTTGATCCCGATCGTTCGTTTCTATAATCGCCCCCTACAGATGTTCACCTCCGCCATGATCGCCTGGGGAATGTTCGTGGTGGGCTACTACATCGCGGGTATGTTTTTCCGCAATCTCTTTGACGTTTTGCGGACGCCATTTGAGGCCTTGATTGAAGGCGCCGTTATATACGGCGTTTTCGCAGTGGGTTCCTGGGTTGCCACCATGGCGTTACATGCGCGGCATCAAGAGATCGAATCGCGCCGGCGTGAGCATCATCCGACTCCGCATCATCGATGAAATTCTGCCGCTTTCAAACCTCCCGCTTCTCTGCCAACGAAGTTCATCGCTCGGTTCATCAAATTCATCCCGACATCCGCAATGGAATCATCGAAGGCAATGAGGTTCGCGAAATCCGCGGAGAGTTTTGGGACAAATACGAAACTGCAGGTCCCAGTTGGCCGCTGAATTCCGTGAAACTTCTTCCACCTTGCACTCCGAGCAAAATCGTTTGCGTTGGCCGAAATTATGCTGAGCACGCCAAAGAATTGGCCAATGAGGTTCCCCAAGAACCCTTGCTCTTTTTTAAGCCGCCCTCTTCGGTCATCGGACCAGATGAGCCCATCGTCTTGCCGCGCCTTTCGCAGCGTGTGGAGTACGAGGGCGAACTCGCCGCGGTCATCGGCCGCCGCTTCAGCAACCTGAAGGCTAGCGAAGATATTTTTGCCTACATTCTTGGATACACCTGTCTCAACGATGTAACGGCGCGCGACCTCCAAAGAAAGGACGGTCAGTTTACACGCGGCAAAGGTTTCGATACTTTCTGCCCCTTCGGTCCGGTCATTGAAACCTCGCTCGATTTAGCCTCTGCTAACGTCGAAACTTTTGTGAATGGGATCAGGAAACAGTTTGGACATACCTCGGAAATGATATTTTCCCTTGATGTTATAATTCGCTACATCGCGCAGGTGATGACGCTGGAACCCGGAGACGTTATTGCTACTGGCACGCCTTCCGGAGTGGGTCCACTGGCCGTGGGCGACGTTCTGGAAGTCAGCGTAAGCGGCGTCGGCACGCTGCGAAATTTCGTCATCGGGCCGGATGCAGAGTCGGAAAATTGAGCCGAGTCTGCTTCCGGATGTAATGCTGCCCCGCGCGCAAGGCGAGTCTTGAAAGAACTTCTCAGAGATTGGCACAACTGGATTCCGCTGGCGGGCCTCGCAGCGCTGGCACTCCTAGGAATTATTTTCTGGCTGCGACGCAAACCTGTAGATCCGAGCGAAATCGAACGGCAGCGGCGCGCGTTTTTGAATCGCGTGGGACGCATCGTGGAGGGCCAGGTTCTTGAGATTGTTGACCACGCTCGCGACGCTCACGCAGAAAAGCCGGCTGGCATTCTTGTGAAAAACAAACCTCCGTCATCCGGAGTTGCGCCCAACGGCACGCAAAAACTTCTCTACTACACGTATTCAATTTCCGGCGTCACTTACGAAACTGCCCAGGACGTGACCGGCCTCGAGGAGCGTTTACACCTCACTCGCGTCGCCGCCGGCCAAACGGCTAGCGTGAAGTACGACCCGTCAAATCCCAGTAACTCGATACTTCTCGCCGATGACTGGTCAGGCTTGCACTAAGGCCAATCCTTACTCGCAAATTTACAAACTCTGATGCTTGCCCTAATCCACGGCAATAAATAGTCGCTACGAGCAGTGGTACACTCATCATTCGGCCGGAGGGAAATTTGATTCGCATCCAGCGTTTGATCGTCACCGCTTTCCTTGTTTTCATCGCCGCCTCCGCATCCCTGCATGGTCAACAGCAGACTCCTCAGCCGGTCGATCCGAGCCTTTATTCGGCCCTGCGCTGGCGTTTGATTGGGCCGTACCGCGCCGGGCGCGTCTCCGCAGTGGCTGGAATTCCGGGCGATCCCGCGGTCTATTACATGGGCACTCCCGGCGGCGGTGTCTGGAAAACCTCCGATGCCGGCCGGGTTTGGAAGCCGATTTTTGACGACCAGCATGTCGCTTCCATCGGCGCGGTCGCCATCGCTCCTTCAGATCCGAATGTCGTGTACGTCGGAACCGGCGAGCAGACTGACGGCAACGGGATGTACAAGTCCACCGACGCTGGCGGGACCTGGACGCATATCGGCCTCGCCGACGTCCGTTACATCAATTCAATTATTGTTGATCCGCGCGATCCGAATATTCTGGTGGTAGGCGCGCTCGGCCATCCGATTCTCGGCGTCGCAGCAGCCGGCCCGTGGCGTGGCATTTTTAGGTCCACAGACGGCGGCAAAACCTGGACAAAAACTCTGTATCGGGATGATTTCGCGGGCGCCGCAGACACTGTCGCCGATCCCAACAATCCCCGCGTGCTCTTCACCGCGCTGTGGAAGCCGTTCGATTTCTTCAGCGGGCCTCCCGAGGTCAGAAAACCGGATTCGTGGATTTATAAATCAGAGGACCAAGGCCTCACTTGGGAGGAACTTCCCACCACCGGCTTTCCGGCCGATCAACCGCTGGGCCGCATCGGACTCGCCGTTGCTCCGGGCACTCACGGCCAACGAATATTCGCCATCACCGAGCCCGGACTATTCCGTTCCGACGACGGCGGCCAGAACTGGCGCAAAATCACGAATGACTCGCGCGTGGTGGGGAATCTTTATTTCAGCCGCGTCTTCGTCGATCCCAATAACGCAGACATAGTTTACGTAATGCAAACGAGCACCTATCGCTCCACCGACGGTGGCGAAAATTTCAACGCATATAAAGGCGCGCCGGGCGGCGATGATTACCACGTCCTGTGGATCGATCCAAAAAATTCCCAACGCATGATTCTCGGCGTGGATCAAGGCGCCACCAGCAGTGTGGACGGCGGCAAGACCTGGAGCAGTTGGTATAACCAACCGACCGGGCAGTTCTACCACGTGATCACCGACAACCAGTTTCCTTACTATTCTTACGCCCCGCAGCAGGATAGCGGCACAGTTGTGGTGCCGAATCGCAGTGACTATGGGGAGATCAGCTTCCGCGATTGGTTCTCCACGGGCGGATTTGAATTTTGCTACATCGCGCCGGACCCCTCGAATCCAAACATTATTTTTTCAGGTGGATGGTACGGCAGCATCGTGCGCTTCGACAAAATTACGGGCCAGATCACTCACGTTTTCGTGCGCACCGGAGATTTCCGCACCACGCAGATGCCTCCCCTGGTCTTCTCGCCTGAGAATCCAAAAACACTTTATCTCGGCACGCAGTTTGTTTTGAAAACTACGGACGAAGGAAATAGTTGGCAAACCATCAGCCCGGACCTCACTGTCCCTCCCGGCGCTCCAGCAAACAGCGAGAAATCACCGGCCAGCGCCTCGGGGCATACGCCTGAAAGTGATCTTTCACCCAGCGCCGAAAAGGACACCGATGAGCTGAACGCCTTCGGCGCAGACGCCGACTCTGACGAGAAAGAATTCGAAGTCCAGCGCCCGGGCCGGCGCGCTGCCATCATGGCGATGGTACCGTCGCCTTTGCAAGCCACGGTGATCTGGGTCGGTACCAGCAACGGCCTTGTGCAACGCACGCAGGATGGTAGCGCGACCTGGCAAAACGTCACACCTGCAGGCTTGCCGGCTCACAGTTCGATCATCGCCATGGAGCCTTCGCACTACGACGCGGCTGCGGCCTACATCGTCACGCAGGCTGCCAAAGATAAACATCCGTATATCTATCGCACTCGCGACGCTGGCAAATCCTGGCAAAAAATTACCGATGGTCTCGAGAATAACTGGCTCGCTCGCGTTGTACGCGAAGATCCCGTGCGCAAAGGATTGCTGTACGCGGGAACCGAAAACGCGCTCTACCTTTCTTTCGACGACGGCGACCACTGGCAATCGTTGCAGCTGAATTTTCCCGCGTCCGACGTTCGCGATCTCGCCCTGCATGGCGACGACCTCGTGGCCGCTACCTATGGTCGTGCCATTTGGATTCTTGACGATCTCTCGCCGCTGCGCCAAGCCAGCGCAGAAATAGCCGGCGCGAATGCTTATTTGCTAAAGCCCGCCGAAACCGTCCGCGTGCGCTGGGACAACGATCAGGAAACTCCGCTGCCGCCCCAAACGCCCGCCGGAAAAAATCCTCCGGACGGCGCCATTTTCGATTACTACCTGAAGTCCGCTCCCACGGGAGTGCTTACACTGGAAATCCACGACGCGCAGGGGAAATTTGTGCGCCGATTCACGAGCATTGCTGCCGCGCCCGATACCACGCCGAAGAACGTTCCCGATTATTGGTTTGGTCCCATGCCCGCTCTTTCAAAAAACGTGGGACACAATCGTTTCGTCTGGGACTTGCGTTACGATTCTCCGAAAACGTTGCCCTTTAGCTATTACGGAAACATTCTCGACTACATCGAGTACACGCTTTCCGACCACGCGATTCTCGAAGACACGCCGCGCGAGCAAACGCTCGGTCCCATTGCTGTTCCTGGAAAATATGAAGCGATACTCATCGCCAATGGCGTGCTGATGAAGCAGCCTTTCACCGTCACTCTCGATCCGCGCGTACACGTTCCGCAAACTGATCTTGTAAAACAATTGGACGCGGTGAACAGAATCGACGCTGGCCTGGCGTCAAGTTACCAGGCCTACCTGGCAATCGCACCGATACGCGAAGCGATCGCCGCGCGCCGGAAAAGTCTGGAAGATTTCATGAAGCTGCATCCAGCGGCAGAGAAGAAAGAAAATCCTCCGGGAAAAGGTATTACCGACGAAGCGTCAAAAACTTCAACCCAGCCGCCAAATCCTTCCGATGCTGCGGCACAAAGCCCTCACGCAAAAGATGTAGCCGCTGAACCAAAGGAAAACGCCGAAGCGAAAGAGTCGGCGGCGAAGCCTGTTCAGCTTGCGGAAGGACAGGATTTGGCCGACGCGCTGAAAGATCTCGACAAGAAAATTGCGCTAATTCAGGAAGGCACTTTCACCGATCCTGCCATTGGCCCGGCGCATCGCGATCTGGCTCGGCTCTCTTTCATGATCCAGAGCGGCGACGCAGCTCCGTCGCAAACCGCTGAAGCGGCCCTGGACGAATCGTGCAGCAGCCTGAATAAAAACATCGCGGCGTGGCGCGATCTGGCGGCCCAAGGTTTCGCTTCAATAAACTCGCTGTTAGCCAAATACAACCTCGCGCCGCTGCCGGGTCCGCAGAGCCCGCCGGCCACAGCGGACGTGTGCCGAGCACAATAAGGTTTTGTTATGGGGGTTTCAATGTAGCGCCGGGGTTTAACCCGGCATCTTGCCGTGTTCTCCAAACCGATAAAACCTAGCCCCGGAACGCGGCTCTATAGATAGACGGGGACCATTCAATCGCTTTTGTAACGGCCACCCTCAGGTGGGCGTATTTTCGCCGACCCGAACCTCCGGTTCGAATGTCCAATTTGGCTGTTGTGATCTGGCTCTCAAAGGTGTTTCATTCGAAACTGCAACTCGAAATCTGAATCCCTTAAGGTAGTTTTTGATTTACGAACGGAGAGATCCAAGTGTCAACCGCTCGTCCGCCTTCGTGGAAAATCCTTCTCGCGTTCGCCATCATTTACTTCGTATGGGGCTCAACTTTTCTAGCCATACGCGTAGGCGTTCGAGAAGTTCCGCCATTTCTGTTGGCAGGCATGCGCTTCAGCGTCGCAGGATTAGTGTTATACGGCTGGCTGCGATTGAGCGGCACTCCCTCGCCGAGCCGCCGCGAATGGCTGGCAGCTACTTTTCTCGGGGCTTTGATTTTTCTGCTCGATTATGGCTGTCTGTTCTGGGCCGAGCAACGCGTTCCGTCAGGCATAGCCGCCGTGGTTCTGGCGACCATACCGGTATTTATCACGCTGATGGAAATTATCTTTCTCCGCACGCAAGGTCTGACCGTGCGTCTATCGTTGGCGCTTCTAGTAGGACTCAGCGGTGTGGCCGTGCTGGTGAATCATTCTTTTAGCTTCGGAGAAGTGCCCATCAACCGCGCCGGAGCATTCGCACTGTTGCTCGCTTCTTTCACTTGGTCTATCGCTACGATTCTCACGCGCCGCCTGCCGCTGCCAGCCTCGAAACCGATGAGCGCGGCCGCTCAAATGTTCTCCGGCGGACTCCAGCTATTTGTGCTCGCCGCGCTGACGCATGAGTTTTCGGGGTTTCATGTGCAGGCGGTTTCCGCGACTGCGTGGTGGTCGCTAGTTTATTTGATTATCGCAGGCTCTATCGTGGGATTTACGGCTTACATCTGGCTGCTGCACTATGAATCTCCCACGAAAGTTGGCACCTATGCCTATGTGAATCCAGTAGTAGCAGTAGCAGTGGGATATTTTATCGGCAAGGAACCGATCGGTCCGCGAACATTGCTGGGAGGCTTGCTCATTTTGATCAGCGTGGTCACCATCACTACCACCCCGAAGCAAAAAGATTTACCGGCGCGCGAAAATGACGAGTTGCTTCCGGCAATGGAGTCCGGGTCTTCTCAATCGGAAACAAGTGTCGCGCGGCAAGCGCCTAAATTGTCCTAGCCGAAACTTTGACTAATTCTCGGCTTCCGCTATATTTGTTCGGATGAGGAATTGCAAGCGCGCCACTCTTAAAGACTTTGCCTACACTCAATTTCCTTTTCATTTCGTCGGAATTCTAATTCGCACCCCAACGGCGGGCCTGCGGTGACCGAACACCGCAAACATCGCGACCGCATTGAAGAGCTCCGCAAACTCAATGTCGAGGCTGAAGCTGGTGGGGGAGCCGAGCGCCGCGAACGCGAGCACAAGCAGGGCAAGCTCAGCGCCCGCGAACGCGTCGATTTGCTGCTCGATGAAGGCTCCTTCGAAGAGCTCGACAAATTCGTCCGCCATCAATCCCACGATTTCGGCATGGAAACCCAGCGCCCGCCCGGCGATGGCTTCATCACCGGGTATGGCCGCATCGATGGCCGCCTAGTGTACGTCTTCGCGCAGGACTTCACGATTTTCGGCGGCTCGCTCTCCGAAGCAAACGCCTCCAAGATCACAAAAATTATGGACTTGGCGATGCGAGCGGGCGCGCCCGTGATCGGCTTGAACGATTCTGGCGGAGCCCGCATTCAAGAGGGTGTGAAGTCGCTCGCGGGTTACGCCGAAATTTTTCTTCGCAATACACTAGCCAGCGGTATGATTCCGCAAATCAGCGCAATCATGGGACCATGCGCGGGCGGCGCAGTTTATTCACCCGCCATCACCGATTTTATTTTTATGACCCGCGACACTTCTTACATGTTCGTTACCGGTCCGGACGTGATCAAGACCGTCACGCACGAAGAAGTCACAAAGCAAGAGCTGGGCGGCGCCATGACTCACAACGAAAAGAGCGGTGTAGCGCATTTTGTTTCCCGCGACGACGCTGAATGCCTGGCCATGATCCGCGAACTGTTCGGCTACCTGCCGTCAAATAATCTGGAGGACCCTCCTCGCCGTGCTACCAGCGATCCTTGGGACCGCACGCATCCGGCGCTCAATGCACTGGTCCCGGAAGATCCGCGAAAGCCTTACGACATCAAAGACGTGATACAGGCCATCGCCGATGATTCCGAGTTCTTTGAAGTCCACGAACATTTCGCCAAAAATATTGTAGTGGGTTTCGCCCGGCTTGATGGCCACACGGTAGGGATCGTCGCGAATCAGCCGGCATTCCTTGCCGGAGTGCTCGATATCAGCGCATCGGTGAAAGGCGCGCGTTTTGTGCGGTTCTGCGACGCTTTCAATATCCCGCTCATCACGTTTGAGGATGTGCCTGGATTTCTACCCGGCACGCAGCAGGAATTTGGCGGAATCATCAAGCATGGCGCGAAACTGCTTTTCGCCTTTGCCGAAGCCACTGTGCCGAAAATCACGGTTATTACCCGGAAAGCTTATGGTGGCGCGTATTGCGTGATGGCTTCGAAACACATTCGCACCGACATCAACTACGCGTGGCCGACCGCCGAAATTGCCGTGATGGGACCGGAAGGCGCGGTGAATATCGTTTATAAGCGCGAAATCGATCGCGCTCCCGAAGCGGACCGCGAAAAAATTCGTCGCGAGAAAATCGACGACTTCCGCGACCGTTTCGCAAATCCCTATGTCGCCGCCGAGCGCGGCTATATCGACGCCATTATCGAGCCCGCCCAAACCCGCGCGAAGTTAATCACCGCGCTGCGCTCCCTGGCAAATAAACGCGACACCAACCCGCGCAAGAAGCACGGCAACATCCCTCTCTAACCTGCGCCCGCGCAGGACGGCGAGGAAGCCGCCACTATGATATAAATGCTCATCCCGAATGGCTCTCACCTCCGGCACCAAACTTGGTCCCTACGAAATTGAAGGGCCGCTAGGAGTAGGCGGAATGGGCGAAGTGTATCGCGCGCGCGATACTCGTCTGGACCGAACCGTAGCCGTCAAAATTCTTCCGGCGCATCTCTCCGACAATCCCGAGGCCAAGCAGCGTTTCGAGCGTGAAGCACGCACGATTTCTTCGCTGAACCATCCCCACATTTGTATTTTGCACGACATTGGCAACGAGAACGGGACAGCTTATCTGGTGATGGAATATGTTCAAGGCGAAAGCCTGGCAGATCGTCTGCTGAAAGGGCCGCTCCCACTGAAACAGGCGTTGGAATGCGGCGTACAAATCTGCGACGCGCTAGAAAAAGCGCATCGCGCCGGAATCGTGCACCGGGATTTGAAACCCGGAAACATCATGCTCACGCCTTCGGGCGCGAAGCTGCTGGACTTTGGATTGGCGAAGCGAGCTGCGGCGCTTCTGGGCGTGCAAGCTTTGAGCGAAAAAGGCCTCACACCTTCCTCTCCTACAGTAAGCCTGTCAGCGCTGGCCGCTCCCCCCCATGCGCTTACCCGGCAAGGCTCGATCGTAGGCACCTATCAGTTTATGGCGCCCGAGGTATTACAAGGGAAAGAGGCGGACGCGCGCAGCGATATCTTCAGCTTCGGCTGTGTGCTCTACGAAATGGTCACCGGCAAGCGCGCGTTTGACGGCAAGAGCCAACTCTCCGTTGCCACAGCCATTCTCGAAAAAGATCCGGAACCGATCACAACCGTCCAGCCGATGGCTCCGCCCGCGCTCGATCACGTGGTCCAGGAATGTCTGGCAAAAGATCCGGAGCAGCGCTGGCAAAATGCCGCGGACGTTGCGCGCGAATTGCGCTGGATCGCAAGCAGGGGTTCAAGTGGAAGTTTTGCCCCGGCCCCCGCTGCGACTGGTGGACCGCCCGTTCGCGCCCATCGTCTGCGCGAAAATTTGCTTTGGGCTTCGGCAGTCGCGGCGCTTCTGGCGGCACTGCTGTGGGTGAGCTTGCGTCAGCTCGCGCTGCCGCAAACGATGCGATCCTATTTGGCCGCACCCACGGGCATGGTCTTCAATTTCACCGGCGATGTTTCGGGCCCGCCGCAGATTTCGTCCGACGGCAGCTCAGTCGCGTTTCTGGCTCACAGCGGGAAGGAACGCGATTCGGTCTGGGTGCAGTCCCTCAGCGAACTTGCGCCCAAGAAACTTGAAGGCACAGAGGGTGCCGCGTTTCCTTTCTGGTCCGCAGACGGCAAATACCTGGGCTTCTTCGCCGATGGTCATTTGAAAAAAGTTCCGGCATCGGGCGGTCCAGTCACTGTTCTCGCCGATGCGCCCGCTGGCAGAGGAGCAACCTGGAATCAGGACAATGTCATCATCTACGAGCCCGATTATCGCGAAGTGTTGTGGCGAGTGAGCGCCTCGGGCGGAGGTTCTGCCAGGTTGACCAAGTTTGAATCCGGCAAACAGACTACCCACCGTTGGCCGCAGTTCATGCCCGACGGCAAGCATTTCGTATTCTTCGCCGCCAATCACTCGGGTGAGGCGGGGCAGGGTCTTTACTTCGGGTCAACCGCGGACGGTTCGTACAAACGCATTCTCGACGCGGATTCTGGCGCGGTGTATGCCTCCGGGAATTTGCTCTATCACCTGCAATCGCAATTGCTGGCGCAAAAATTCGATCCTTCCTCCGGTGTGATCTCCGGCGAACCGGTGACCTTGGCAAATAATGTGCAATACGATTCGGGAACATGGCACACCACATTCGCCGCCAGCCAGAACGGCGTGTTGGTTTACGAACCCGGCACGAAAACACAAGGAACAACTCTTTCCTTATTCAACCGTAGCGGGAAGGTGCTGGGTGTTCTGGGGACTCCTGCATTTCACCAGGGCAGTGGCCGCTTCTCGCCGGACGGCAAACGTTTGGTCATGACTATGGGAGAACCCCAGCCCGACGTCTGGGTGGTTGACCTAGCGCGTGGTTCCCAGACTCGTCTCACCTTTGGCGGCGGCACACACGCGATGCCGTCCTGGTCGGCGGACGGCAAGCGGATCGTTTATTCCAAGCAGACAAGCGGAGCGTCGGGGATCAACGTTTCATTGTGTGCCCGAGCGAGCGACGGCGGCGGACAAGAGGATGTCCTTTTGCAGCGTGATCTTTCAAAGAACTCCAGGCAGTTGGCAGAGCCGCAATGGTCCGCTGACGGGCGTTACCTGATGTATGCGGAGCAAGGCGATGTGAGTGACAGTGGAGTATGGGCCTTGCCTCTGACAGGCGAAAAGAAGGCATTCGCGGTCGTGCAATCTCAGTCTTCCCAAGTTCAAATCTCTGAGCCTCGGCTCTCGCCGGATGGCCGCTGGCTGGCCTACGTCTCCACCGAGTCCGGCCAGGAGGAAATATATGTCACGCACTTTCCCAACGGACAAGGGAAATGGCGGGTTTCCCAGACCGGAGGCAACTACCCCACTTGGCGAGAAGATAGCAAGGAGCTCTACTTCCTCGGAACTGACGCAGCGATCCACGCCGCCCAGGTGAGCGCTAAAAATGATGAGCTCGAAGTCGGCCAGGTACTTTCACTGCTCCCGTTCTACCACTCCCCAGCCATTGGGAACGTATTCGACGCTACACCGGACGGCCAAACCTTTGTCATCAACACAATCGAAGAAGTTGCAGCCACCCCGCTTGTCTTGGTCAGCAATTGGCCCGCGGATCTCAAGAAGTAGCTTTTGTGAGTTACATGCTTTCTAGTTCACCGTAAGCGGCGCCGACACGCTGCCGATCCTGCCGCTCAGGTTGTCTCGCACTACAAAGCGTACTTGATAATTCCCGGCCGGAAGTTCCAGCGCATTTTGATACAAGATTCCGTCCGCCTTGATTTTGTCCAGCGCCGCCGAAGGGACGGTTCCCTTGATCGTTTGGCCAGCGTTGCCCACCGGCGTGCCGGTCTTCGTAGCTTGCGCGACAAAGTCGATATCGAAACGGTTTTTGTCCCTCTCGTCAATCACCCCCGAAGCCGGCAGATGCACGGCAAATCTTATTTTTTTCTTGTCTCCATCGCGTGTAACCTCCTGCCATCGCACCGTGACCTGAATTCCGGTGCTTTCAAATGGAGAACTCAAAGCAAACGCGACATCGTCCGTGTGTGTCAATTGCGGATCGATCGTCGCATTTGTGACTAAGAATCCTGTCCGCGCGTGCACCTCAACATCTTTGCGCGCAACCTGCACTTGCAATTTCCGCCAGCCGGGCTTGTTGTTCGTGTTATCGACGTAATACCCCAGCAAGTAGTAGCTCGCGGAATCATCAGCGGCGCGCTTAAAGCCCGCGGCCAGGTCGTTGTTGTTGAAAAAAGCGCGGCCGCCCGTCATCTCGGCGAAATTTTCAAGGCTCTGCACAGTAGAAGCTTGCAGCGAGCTTCTACCGGCAGCAGCATCGGCGAATCCGGGACCGCTGAGCCCGCCGGAATACGTGGCATCGCCAGTAGGCGAAGTACTCAGCAAGCCGCGAACATCCACCGGATAAACCGAAATCTGCGCGTCATTCAATGCTTCCATCGTCCGTTCGTACAGCACCGACAAACTCCCGCCCGGGAGCGAAGAAGGTGAATCCAGGCTGAACGGAAAACTTCCCGTCGCCCAGATCAGAGATTTTCTTCCCGGAACTCCGGAAAGAGACCACGCAATCGCCAAAAAAGCTTTCATCGTGTCTTCGATAGCCCGCGTCTGCTGGTAGCCTCCTTGAACTGCGTCCGCACCGGTAATAAATTGGCGCATTTTCTGGGAGGGATCTTCACCCAGACCGATTCCGCCAGTCAGTTCGCTAGTATCACCGGACGCAGCGATGATTTTCCCTTCTGTGCCGAACGATTCCATCTCCGACATTTCTCCGCTAGCTTTCTTCAACGCGGCAACGATCGAAGCGGGATCGCTGTTCAGCCCGCTCAGCACCTGCAAGCCTTTTCTTCCAATTACCACCAGTCCGAATACGCGCCCTGATTCCAGATTGTCGGCCAGATATTTGATCAATTGCTTCCGCCCGATAGTCTGATCGAGAAACGGAGTATTGATCGTGTCCAAAGCAATCACGGTAATGGAGGATGGCTGTTGCTCGAGCGTGATGTTGCTAAATGTGTTCGGCGCGTTCGTTGTTTGAACCGGGCGCGCGTTGCCGGCGTTTACTTCCTCGAAGATGGCGATCCGTTGCAGCTTGCCGTCTTCCAGGATTTTGAAATCGTCTCGCCTCAGTTCCCGTACGTGGTTGCCGGATTTGTCAGAAACCACAATGGGCACTTGCACCAGAACCGTCTTTGACCTGAGTACCAGCTTTTTCTCTTGGTCCGCGCCGTTATGCCTGGGCACATCGGGTTCGGGAAGATTTGCAGGCGCGCCTAGATTCGCCGGCTGTCCCGTCATCGGGTCAATTTCCTGTGCCCACGCACAGGTCGAGAGGAAAATAATCCAGCATAAGAGACTCCGTAACTGACGGCGCATATTCTGACCTCATTTGCTACCGGCACGACCGGTTTCCGGCCATCATCTTGCCACCCTTCTCTGCCTCTCAGTGCAATTCACGGCCATAAGATGCCTGTGCTTCCCCGTCGGCATTTCTGCGATTTCGTAGAGGATCCGGAATCGCCGCCGGATTCGGATACTTGACGCCGTGCAACCAAGCGGAAAAGCCGAACCACCAGATCGCCAGCACGATGAGTTCGATCACACTTGCTTCCGGTCCGAATGTTCCACTTGTAAGCCACGCCGACCCGTGCAAGTTTGCGTTCAAAAGATGTCCTTGCGCTACCTGACCGCTGGAGGGCACCAAGTAGAAGAAGACCTCGCCCCAGCTCCATGCGGAGTGAATCCCAAGAGGCATCCACAGTTCTCCGGTCCTGCGCAGAATGAGGCATGTAACTAAGCAGTATGCCGTTGCCGATACCGGTCCAAGCCCTCGACCTCCCGGATTAAAATAGTGCGCGCCTCCCATCAGAAGCGAAGTGAATATTGCCGCCGGCCAGAAGCCGATTCCTGTGGTCAATGTGAACAGCACGTAACCACGATAATTCAGCCGATTCAAAATCGCGTAACTGGTGCGGGGGGCGAAGTATCCGATCGGTACCAAAAACGCGAGAAAAATCATTAGACGCCACCCGGCGCGGAGCCCGTTGGGCCCTCTGAAAGCGTTATCCTTCTCTGTGTAATCTCCGCGCACGGGCTGAGAAATGTAGCTCATCCGTTTTTTTCAAGATAAATCGCCTGCCAAAGCTGCCTGTCCATGGCTCGAACGCTAGCATCGGTTCCCGGAAGAAAGTATGATTTTTTGCGCCAATTCGATGAAACCGGTGTCTAAGAAAAGCATCAACTGATAATTGGCGGCTAACTCTATGTCTAATGTTTCCACAGTGTTTGCGATATCGGCGCGCAAGATCGCCGATGCTGTAGCTCCTCGCGCGAATACCGATCATTTACTTCGAAGCGTCAGTCTCGACCGCGATGCCCTCGATGATTCCTCCCTAAGAATTCCCTATGCAGACATGATGTTGTTATCCGAGCATGCCGCCAGGATGACGAAAGATTCCGCTTTCGGATTGCACGTAGGCGAACATGTCGATCAACACGAGTATGGCGTAGTTGGATATTCAGTCACCACGAGTTCAACTCTGGGCCAGGCGCTTCGCAGCCTCGTGCGCTATTTGCCCATCTGGACGAATGTAGGCGTGTTTAAGTTGGACTTCGAAGGCTCGCTCGCACATTTCCAATGGGAGTATTCGGATTCTTCCCTCCCCGAACCTCGCCACGACTGCGAAATGTCCATGGCCACCGTGGCGCGATTCAACCGGCTCACCACCGGTTCAACCTGGACGCCGCGCGAAGTCTGGTTCCGTCACGCGAAACCGCGAGAGACCTCCGAACATTCGCGCATTTTTCGGGCTCCGGTTCGATTCGGGATGCCGTCGAATGCGATGCTTCTTGATACCGCGTTACTCGACCTTCCGTTGGAAAATGCCAGGCCGTTTTTGCATGCTGCGACCACTGCGGTAGCCGAACAACTTCTGGTACAAGCTGCCGGTGAGGCCAGCTTTTCTCAGAGCGTACTCAGCTCGATCAGGCAAAGATTAAGTTACGGGGAATTCGACGTCGACACCCTCGCACGACACTTCGGCGTCAGTCGACGTACGTACCAAAGACTACTAAAACACGAGGGTTCATCGCATCGAAACCTGGTTCAACAGGCTCGCCGCGAACTTTCACAGCATCTGCTTCTTGACGCTCACATGACCGCCACGGAAACCGCCCAGGCGCTCGGATACGCCGAACACAGCGTATTCCATCGTGCCTTTCAAAGGTGGCACGGAGTGCCTCCTGGAGCCTTCGGTCGCAGTTGACTAGAAAACTACTTGAGGGCACAAAGCTGGCTTTTTGAGTCGATTTCCGGTAGCATGCCGTGGTTTTCCTCACCGCCATGATTCGCTAAGAATTGGAGATGCAATGCCCAAGAATGCCCCGAGGACGAAGACTTTGGTCGAAGCGCTTGATGCGCTGATTGAAAAATATCACCTGCTGAAGCACCCTTTCTACCAGGCTTGGACTGCAGGCAAGCTCTCCAAGGATTCGCTCGCACTTTACGCCGAGCAGTACTATCAACACGTTCGTTCCTTCCCGGATAACCTGAAGCAGCTCGCAGCCCGCACAAATGGCGACGCGAACCTTCGGGCGTTGGTAAACGAAAACCTGGCTGAAGAGCTCGATCCCGCGGCGTCTCATCCGATGCTTTGGAGGCATTTCGCACAGTCGCTCGGCGTAAGCGAAGCGTCGATGGAAGATGCGCGCCCGCTGCCGGGGATCGCCGCGTTGCTCGACACGTTTGATGAAGTCGCTGCCCAAGGTTCCAAAACTCAGGCCGTAGCCGCATTTTACGTGTACGAAGCGCAGGTCCCCGAAATCGCCACGCAAAAGATTTCCGGTTTGCGGCGCTTTTACGACATCACGGAACCGCGCGCCCTCGCCTATTTCGCCGTTCACGAGGAAGCCGACGTCCGCCATCGCGCCGCCTGGCGTGATTGGCTTATGAAGCAAAATGACGCAGACACAGTCTCGGTGTTATGCGCCGCCGAGCGTGGTCTGAAGGCATTGTGGGGCGCGCTCGATGCGGTGTATCCGCAAGGCTGCGCGTCGAAAAATTAGGATATTTCTTCGAGTTCAGGTCTGAAGGCTATCGCAAGATTCGGGTCGCTAATTTTCTTTTCCATCTTCACTAAGATGCTTTGCATTTTCCACATCTAGTACCCGATAAGAAATGAAAAGCTTTCAGCTAGTCGCCGCGACTGGACTATTCTGTGGTGTTAGCAGCTCGATGCGCAGAGGAAAGTCAGCTCGGCCCGTGAGCCCTTCCAGAAAGATTTACTGGCGCTTTAGCGCCTTCACACCTTCGGGGCCGCCTACGAATGCTTCGGAAGCGAACTTCAAAAACAATCCGTGCTCGACTGCTCCCACCACATGATCGAGGTGATGCGCGATCTCTTTTGGATCACTCATTGGCCCAAACGCGCAGTCGATAATGTAATGCCCGCCATCGGTAACGTATGGTTTTTTGTCGGACCCAAGCCGCAAGGTCGGTTTGCCATCGAGTTTAGCTAACTTCTTTTCCGTCGCCTGCCAGCCGTACGGAACAACTTCTACCGGAACAGATACCAGCGAGCCCAGCCGCTCTACAATTTTAGATTCGTCGGCCACCACAACCATACGCTTGCTTGCGGCCGCCACGATTTTTTCGCGCAGCAAAGCACCGCCATGGCCTTTGATCAGGTATAGCGGCCCTGGCAGTATTTCGTCCGCGCCGTCGATGGTAAGGTCAATTTCCGTGTGTTCTGCGAACGTGCTGAGCGGAATATTTACCGAGCGGGCTTGCTCCGCGGTGCGCTGCGAGGTGGGCATACCTGCGATGCGCAGATTTTCTTGCGCCACGCGGCGCCCCAGCGCGCTCACCAAAAATGCAGCGGTCGAGCCAGTTCCCAATCCGACGACCATACCGTTTTCAACCAGCTTCGCAGCAGCTTCGGCGGCGGCCTTCTTCCACTGATCTTGCGGCGATAGATTCACAGGTGAACTCATTATCTCGGCATCTCCGGCGAGGCACATCATAGCCGTACACGCCGCCCTTGCCAACCGTAGTACACGCCGCGAAAAGGGTTCTTAGATTCTGCCTAAGCCGGACGACCTCAACGCGCAGACGATTGAGAACCAAAATGTTAGAATCCCACTGCTTTTCGCGCAGGGGAAATGTTCAAGAGAATCCTGATTGCCAATCGTGGCGAGGTTGCCGTTCGCATCCTGCGATCCTGCAGAGAACTTGGCGTGCGCTCTGTGGCCGTCTATAGCGACGTGGACCGTGCTTCGCTTCACGTGCGTCTTGCCGATGAGGCTTATCCTATCGGCCCCGCTCCTTCTCGCGAAAGTTACCTGGTCCTTGAGAAAATCATTGGCGCCGCGCGTTATGCGGGATGCGACGCGATTCATCCCGGCTACGGATTTCTCGCCGAAAATCCCGCTCTGGCTCGTGCCTGCGCTGATGCAAAGATCACCTTCATTGGCCCCTCCCCCGAGGCCATGGAAAAACTCGGCTCAAAAACCGCGGCGCGCCATTTGGCTCGCAAGACGAATGTGCCAACCGTCCCCGGCACGCGCGATCCCATCGCAACAATGGAAGATGCCCGCGAAGCGGCTCGCGAAATTGGATTCCCCGTTGTACTGAAAGCCGTTGCCGGTGGCGGCGGCAAAGGCATGCGCTTGATTGAACGCGAGGCCGCGTTTGCTGCAGGCTGGCGCGACGCTTCTTCAGAAGCTCAGAACGCATTTGGCGACGGCCGCTTGTACCTCGAAAAATATCTCTTAAAGCCGCGGCACATCGAAATCCAAATTCTTGCAGACACTCACGGCCACATCGTCCATCTCGGCGAACGCGAATGCTCCGTGCAACGCCGCTACCAAAAAGTAATCGAAGAAGCGCCGTCGCCCACTGTGACGCCGGAGCTTCGCCGCGCGATGGGCGATGCCGCTGTGAAATTAGCGAAAGCCGGCGGCTATACAAACGCCGGGACCGTGGAATTCCTGGTCGATTCGAGCCGCAACTTTTATTTTCTGGAAATGAACACGCGCCTGCAAGTGGAGCATCCGGTCACCGAATTGGTCACTTCGCAGGACATCGTAAAACTTCAGATTCGTATCGCTTGCGGTGAGCCGCTCCCATTCACGCAACAAGACATTACGCTCCGCGGCCACGCCGTGGAATGCCGCATTTACGCCGAAGATCCGGACAATAATTTCTTCCCTTCGCCCGGGCGAATCCTGGACTGGCGCGCACCCGCAGGCCCCGGCATACGCTTCGATGACGGCGTTTACAGCGGATGGACCGTGCCGCACGAATACGACCCCATGCTCGGGAAATTAATCTCGTATGGAAACGACCGCACAGAAGCAATCGCGCGCCTTCAACGAGCGCTAGTAGAGTTTTACGCCAACGGAATAAAAACAAACGCTGAGCTTTTCCAGCGAATTCTCGCGACCCCCGAGTTTCAAGCAGGCGCAATATACACCCGCTGGCTCGACGATTTTCTCTCCAAGCCCCGTACGTCAACCGTCGGGGCTTCCGGAACTAGCTCGCTCGAAGAAGATGCTGCGACAATTGCTGCTGCGCTGTGGAGCATGTCCCATCGCCAGGATTCTCCGGACACGAAGTCAATCATTAGCCAGCCCGAATCGCGCTGGAAACTGGAAGCACGCCGCGAGCAATTAAGAGGCGAGCGTGAACTATAGAAATATAACGCGGTAGGAACAGCAAGCCGTGTTGTTAGAAACAGTAATTTGAGCGAGTACCTTGAAAATTGAAATCGAGCTGGACGGAAAATCACGAAGCGTCGAAATGATCCACACCGGCGAGCGAGCCCGCTGGACCATCGACGGCCGCGCTATGGACGCCGACGCAGTAGAAATCTCGCCCGGCATCTACTCCATCCTGATCGCCGGCCAATCTTTCGAAGCGCACCTAGCTCCCGAGCCTGATTCCGTACTCCGCGTCACGGTGGCAAACCGTGAGCACCGCGCCACGATTCGCAATCCCCGCAAATGGACACGCAATCGCGGGCTCGGTGCAGAAGCGGAGGGAAGTCAGCAGCTCAGGGCTCCCATGCCCGGAAAAATCGTGGTTCTGCTGGTAAAAGCCGGTGATCGAGTTGATGCCGGACAAGAAATCGTGGTGATGGAAGCCATGAAAATGCAGAACGAAATTCGCTCGCCCAAGTCCGGCACAGTCGAGCGGCTACTGGTCACGCAGGGACAAACCGTGAATGCCGGCGAAGTAGTCGCCATCGTCACCTGAAGCCTTAGTTCCGACGGCTCGAACCCAAAAGCAACCCTTCCGCATCCTCCAAATTCCCGAAACGCTGAATATCCCGATCACGGCCAATTTCCCAGCGCCAGCCGTTTACCTTTACGTTCGCTTCGTCTTCACAGTGTCTTCCCAAACTTTGCGGCCGCTGCCAACATACCTCTAGCGAACTCAGGCAAGCAAAGCCTGGATGCGCTTGGGAGACACCATGCTTCACATTTTCTTGGTTTGGTTGGCTGCGGGATTGGTGCTGGCCACTGCTGCGCTAGCGTGGATCATGCTCTGCGGAGCAACCGCTCAGTGGGCCGAAAAAGAAGGCCTCACATTCTGGAAAACCTTCACGCTCTCTTTTTTCTTAACCCCGCTGGCCGGAGCATTAATGGTTCTATCGTTCAAACCGCCGCGAACCGCCCGGTCCTTGGCAGAAACCACAAGCCGCGGCTAATCCCCTCGCAATTTTTGTTACATCTCGGTCTCACGCAGCAAGACCCAACAGCGCGGTCCTCCCGTTAACTTACCCCGGGAATCCAGGTCATGCTCGACTTAGGAAAAATCGTCTAGTTTGAAGCGGGGAGTTTTCCGGCAGATTCTAGAATTTGCCGCGCCAGATAATTGGTTACGTGCGAGTCATCGCGCGCCTCGATCATATAGGCCGAGCGAAGCAGTTGCTCCTTGCGGTTACGCATCATGTCGCGAATGGATTGCTGCACTTGCGGATCGGAAAGTACGCGCTGCCCCGCCGCTTCCTTGGCAATCATTTTCAATATGCGATAGCCGCCCTGGTTACCAATCGGCTGGCTCACCGAGCCAACCTTCATACTCAGAACTAACATCTTGAGCGCCGGATCGGAGCGATTTAGAGCGGACTCGGGAACGAATCCCAAGTCGCCTCCTGTCGTCGCAGTAGAATCTTCCGAATAGTCCATCGCCAACTGGCCAAAATCGGCGCCAGAAGCAAGCTTTTGTTCCAGCATAGCCACCTTGCTCTTGGCCTCCGCATCGGTTTTCGCTTTATCGTTTTTGCGATTGTGGACCGAAGGGTCGGGATGTGGCGTAACCACGATCTGCGCGATGTGATATTGAGGCTCAGTCACGTTGAACTGCGCGCGGTTCTTGTTGTAGAAGTCAGTGACGTCCTGGTCCGTGATCGAAATCTTCGCAATCACTTCGCGATTCAGCAGCTTTTGGACGGAAAGCTGCCGGCGAATATCGTTTTTCAAATCATCGACGGTAAGTCCCGTGTCGTGCAGCTTCCTCTGAAACTCTTCCTCGGTGTAGGGACTCTTCGATTCCGTAAATTTGTCTTCCACTTCGGCGTCGGTGGCAATCAAATTCATTTTGCTCGCACGTTCCAGCAGAATTTCATTGTTGATCAATTCGTCCAAAATGCTGAGCTTCAGCGAGAGAGCTTCTTCCTGAGAAGGCGCGGGCGCTTCCGCATTCACGCGCGTGCGAAAATATTTTTCCACCTCCGCGCGCGAGATATCCTTGCTGTTCACCGTAGCCCACACATCGGGTCCCGGCGCAGCTTCTTTCTTGCAGGCGGCCACAAACATGCACGCTGCCACCGCCGCAAGAATCAGGATTTTTCGTTTCAAACGGAAAACTCCTTCGCAGGAGGCCTCAAGCAGCCTTTTTCACGCGGCCAGAACGGATACAGGAAGTGCAGACGCGAATGTGCTTGTGCGTACCTTTGATCACGGTTCTTACCCGCCGCAGATTTGGATTCCAGCGGCGCCGCGTCACATTGTGAGCGTGGCTGATCGTATTGCCAAAACGCGGCTTCTTGCCGCAAAGTTCACATACCATTGCCATTGTTGCTTTGCTCCAGACAGGAAGTTTCAAATCCCTTGAAGAATCATGCTACCAGAGATTCTTCCAAGCAGGAAGCGATTTGCACTAAACATGCGACAGAGGTCGCCTTAATGATGTATAAAACCCCCGCCAAAAATCGGCTGGAAAATTAGGTACCGACGGGTTAAGGTTACGCTACGAATTTAAACTAAACAGACCGCCGCAGAAGTAGCAGTCAATCCTTGCGCGCACAGGCCAATACAACGATGAAAATAGGACGCTGCGGCATCATCGCCTTGCTTCAGATCGTAATTCTAATCGCAGCCGTATTGCTGGCTTTTCAGTTCACCCCTGCGCAAAAATTCCGCGGAAGCCTTCGCGGGATCGTCCAGGATGTCAGTCAAGCGCGCCTCCCGTCCGCGACGGTTGTTCTGCATGCTGCTGAATCCTCCGTCGAAGTCCAGGCAACCGTGAACGAACAGGGAGAGTTCCGCGTCGACAATCTGGCCCCCGGAACTTATCACCTGCTCGTGAATGCCAAGGGATTCGCTCAGGCGCTCTCGGACGTAACTATTATGGTCAGTTCCGTGCGGGACATCACTATCACCCTGCAACCAAGCGCCGTGCAACAGACTGTGAACGTTCAGGGACAAGCTTCCTCCGTTACCACCGAGTCGATCGACCTTGCCAGCGCCGTCCATCAAGGGGTCGTCAGTTCGCAAGACCTGGAAACAATTCCACTAGCTGCACGCAGTTTCGCCAACATCGCCTACCTGGTCCCCGGAACAGAGCCAGTCGAGCCATCCGATCCCACCAAAGCGCGTATAACGGCGGTTTCCACCGGAGGCAGTTCTGGACTCAATAACGAACTCTCCGTCGACGGCGGCGACGATTCCGATGACTACATCGGTGGCTTCCTCCAGAATTTTTCGCCCGACACGATTCAGGAATTTGCCGTGCGCACCGCGCAGGAGGATGCTGACACTGGCCGAACCACCGCAGGCTCCGTGGTGATCACGACAAAGCGCGGAAACAATGAATGGCACGGCGATGAGGCCTTCTATGAGCGCGCCGCGGCGCTCAACGCACGCTTCCCCATTGAAAACGCCTCCCCAAATCCGAAGCAGCCATTTTCACGCCAGAATTACATCGGCACAATCGGCGGCCCTATCATTCGTGACAAATTATGGTTCTTCACCTCCTTCGAATACGTACACGAAGACGCCAGTATCGCCTACAGCCCAGCCAGCCAGACGCAATTTAATGCGCTCGCTCAATTAGCGGCTGAAGGTTTGGTGGACGTGAACGGCAAAGTCGTGACCTCTATCCCGGTGCCAAATTTTGTTGCAGTTCCGTTTCGCGATTATTTGGGCACCGCTCGCTTCGATTGGGCGCAGTCTCCGCGCTCGCAATGGTTCTTGCGCGCAGGGATCGACAATTACCTGACGCATAACGCGGGAGTGCAGCAGGCCGCTCTTCCTTCCACCGGCGCTGAAGCGCACAACAATTACATGAATCTGGTCGTCAGCAACCAATTCACATGGAGTCCCACATGGGTGGGATCATTCGTTTTCAGCGCTGGTGGCTTACACCTCACCGAAGCACGTAACTCGGACCTCGGCTTCGCACTCGCGTTTCCGTTCACTGCTACATCAGCGACCATCTCAGGCCTGGAGACATTTGGCGACAATCAGTTCCTCACACCCATTACAGCATTTCCTATTCTGCGCAATCAGGAAAAATATCAGTTCCGTTACGACGTAACTCATACAGTTGGCGCCCACTCCGTTCAGTTCGGCGTGAATTTCATCCACGAACCAGTTCTGGATGGCGCGTTGGCATCCAATGCGGAAACGCTGGTTAGCTTCCCAAACGATCCGACCTTCTATCTTACGAATCCTGCGCAGTTCACCATTGATCTGGCCAATGGCAGTATGTCAGTTCCCGGAAGCAATGGCGGTTTTTCGCAAAACGTGCAGCGCGTCGGGCTATACGCTGAGGATTCCTGGCGGGTGCGCGCCAACCTCACGGTCAACTACGGCTTGCGTTATGACCGCAGCTTTGGCCTGTTCACTGCCTCTGACCGGAGCCAATTGCAAAATCCCACGTACCTCACTCTCAAAGCCCTCAATATTCCGCTGATCAACGGCGCTGCGCACGACTTCAATGGGGCCGTCGGGCCACGGCTTGGTATCGCATACTCACCCGGACAATCTACAAACACCGTGATTCGCGCCGGCATTGGCATCTACTCGAACGACCTCGCGCAGAACGGTTGGGTCCCGGCTCTACAAGCTGTGAATACGCCCGTCGGACCATGCACCTTCGATTCTGCAACGAAGACGCTGGTGGGCTCGGGGTGTCTGCCTCCGGCAGCTTCGACGGGCCCGGTCGGCACTGTTGCCGGAGCAGGCGCCATCATCGCGCCGGGATACAAGACGCCCTACGCTCTGCACGTTAGCGGCGGCGCCCAGCACGCTTTCAACTCCCAGTGGATGGTCAGCGCCGACTACATCCACGAGCAAGGTAATCACGGTTTTAGGCGCTATCAATATCAAGCGGGCTTCACGCTGTTCTCTCCGCTGTTCCCCTCCGATGTGACTGATCAGCGAAACAACGTTCCGAACGTTACCGTTTTCAAATCGGACAACCGCTCGAGCTATAACGGATTGCTTCTTCACCTGCAGGGCAACGTTTCGCGCCGTTTCAACCTCATTGCAAATTACACTCTCTCCCGCGCCAGCACCTGGGGTTGCGTGCTCGGCGAGCTTTTTGATTACGTTAACGGCGTTTGCAATCCGCTGCAACCGTTCGGCAAAGGGGATTACGGTCCGTCGGGTGAAGATGTCCTGAGCCGTTTTGTTTTGGCCGGAACGTTTAAAGTTCCAGGCGGATTCGAACTAACTACATTGACGCAAGCGGAAAGCGCCCGGCCGTTTACTTTGACTACTACCACTCCAGTCACCGGGCTCGGCGACGATTTTGACGACCGCGCGGTAGTCAACGGTGTTCCCACCACTCTGGATGAACTCCGCGGAACCCCCTATATCCAAGTTGACTTGCGCGTGAGTCGCCCGATTCATTTTCGCGAGCGCTGGACGTTAACGCCTTTCATCGAGTTCTTTAATCTCTTCAACCGCAACAATCCAGGAGCCAATTACGTGACCGACATTGGAGCACTACCGGTCCCGCCATCGCAAGTGGCCGCGGGAAATATCACCGACATCTGCGCGAACGCGGCGTGTACCACAACAAAGCCCATCACCAGCCTACATCAGTTGCGCGTACCCGGTGGAGCTCTGGGAGATTTCTTTGGTCCTGGCACCACGGTAGGAATTCCTTTCGCCGCGCAAATCGGCGGGCGCCTAACTTTCTAACCTGCCTCATGTTCACTTTTTAGGTATGCTATCTAGCGTAAAACCTTGGAGGTGTGTGTTGTTTCGAATTTTGCGGATTGGCCTGGCTCTGTTTGCGCCGCTTATACTCGCTGTAAACGCGCGCGTAAGTGATGCCCAGCAGTACCCGACAAGCACTTACCAGGAACTGCGCTGGCGCATGATAGGCCCATTTCGCGGCGGTAGAACGCGCGCCGCCACCGGAGTCCCCAATCAGCCGAATGTTTTTTATGTCGGACAAGGAGACGGCGGCGTTTGGAAATCCGACGATTACGGCCGCACCTGGACACCCATCTTTGAAGATCAACCTTCGCAATCCATTGGCGCTATTGCCGTAGCTCCGTCTGACGCAAATATTGTTTACGCTGCGAGCGGCGAAGGCTTGCAACGCCCAGATCTTTCAGTTGGCGATGGAATTTACAAATCCACTGACGCGGGAAAAACCTGGACTCATCTCGGCTTGCGTGATGGACAGCAGATCCCCGCTTTGGCAATCGATCCGCGCGACCCCAATCATGTTTTTGCCGCTGTTCTTGGCCATCCATACGGCCCAAATGAAGAACGCGGAATTTTTGTTTCCACCGACGGCGGGCAAACCTGGAAGAAATCTCTATACCAGGACCAGAACACCGGCGGCTCGGACGTTCAGATCGATCCCACAAATCCTGATGTACTGTACGCTTCGCTTTGGAAAGTCCGCCAAGGCCCCTGGGAAGACGGCAACGAATACAACAAAACTGGCGGCGGCCTTTTTAAATCCACGGACGGCGGAAATACTTGGCGTCCGCTCACCAACGGCCTGCCTAAAGATCTGGTGCAAATTTACGTCGCCATTGCGCCAAGCCAGCCCCGTCGCCTATATGCCACTCTCGGAACAACCAAAGCTGGCGATTATTCTTCAGCAAGCGGCCTTGGCTTCTACCGATCCGACGACGGCGGCGAAAGCTGGCACATCGCCACCACCGATGGTCGCCCAGCCTACCGCATAGGAGGAGGCGATCTGCCCATCCCCAAAGTGGATCCGAAAAATCCTGACGTGGTTTACAGCGCCAGCATCGTCACCATGCGCTCAACGGACGGCGCAAAAACCTGGGTCAGTTTTCGCGGCGCACCGGGCGGCGACGATTATCAGAACCTGTGGATCAATCCCAATGATCCCAAAACGATTCTGCTAGTCAGCGATCAAGGCGCCATCGTCACCGTGAACGGCGGAGACACTTGGAGTTCCTGGTACAACCAGCCCACCGCGCAGCTTTATCACGTCGGGGTGACCAATGAATTTCCTTTCCGTGTTTGCGGCGGACAACAGGAGAGCGGCTCGGTCTGCATTGCAAGCCGCGGCAACGATGGTGAAATTAATTTCAGGGATTGGCACCCCGTGGGCACTATTGAATACGGCTACGTTGCTCCCGACCCGCTTAATCCCGAGCTCGTCTACGGGGCCGGCAGAAAAGAAGTCACCAGATTTTACTGGAGCACCGGGCAAGTAAAAAATGTCACGCCAATTCCGGACAACGGTCCAAAGTTCCGCGCCGATCGCACCGAACCAATCATGTTCTCGCCCGTCGATCCGCACGTGCTGTACTACGCCACGAATTTTTTATTCAAGACCAGCGATGGCGGCGAAACCTGGCAAACCATCAGCCCCGATCTTTCGCGCGAAAAGCCCGGCATCCCCGCAAGTTTGGGCAATCTGGCCGCTGATGACACCAAAGCGGAAAAGATACGCGGAGCCATCTATGCCCTCGCGCCATCCTTCAAAGACCTAAACACGTTATGGGCCGGCACCGACGACGGCTTATTCTGGATTACCCGCGACAGCGGCAAAAATTGGGCGAACATTACTCCTGCGGAAATCACTCCCTGGAGCAAAGTGACACAGATGACCGCGTCGCATTACGACGAACAATCCGCCTACGCTTCCGTCAGCCGTTTTCGCATTGACGATCTTCACCCGTATATTTATCGCACGCACGACGGCGGCAAGACTTGGCAGTTGATCATCAATGGCCTTCCCGTTAACGCGCCGGTCGATACCGTGCGCGAAGATCCCGTCCGCGAAGGCCTGCTCTTCGCCGGCACTGAAAATAGCGTCTGGGTTTCGTTGGACGACGGCGACCATTGGCAATCCCTGCAACTGAATCTCCCGCATACTTCCATGCGCGACCTTTGGATTCACGACGATGACTTAATCGTCGCCACCCACGGCCGCTCCTTCTGGATACTCGACGACATTACTCCGCTGCGCCAAATCGACCAATCAACCGCAAATGCCGATGCACTTCTTTTCAAGCCTGCACCCGCCTATCGCGTGAAGCGTGACACAAACACCGATACTCCCATTCCGCCTGATGAACCATCGGGAAAAAATCCACCGGACGGCGCGATCATTGATTATTTCCTAGCCTCTTCCGCGCATGGCCCTGTGACTCTGGAAATTTTAGATGGCCGCGGCAATGTAGTCCGCACCTACGCCAGCACGGACAAGTCTGAACTAACTCAGGAGCAGTTGGAAAAACAGCTCATCCCCATTTACTGGGTGCGCCCATTTCGCGCTCTTTCCACCGACGCAGGAATGCATCGCTGGGTCTGGGATCTTCACTACCCCGCGCCTGATTCTCTGCGCCATGAATATCCCATCGCCGCCGTCCCTCACGACACGCCGCGCTTGCCGCTCGGTCCCCCAGCCGTGCCCGGCGAATATACCGTCCGCCTCACCTCCGACGGCCATACCTTCAGCGCGCCTCTCACTGTAAAAATGGACCCACGCGTGAAAATATCTACAGCCGACCTGGAACAACAATTCCAAACGCAGAGCCGTCTCGCATCCGTAATGACTCACAGCACGCACGCAATCCAGGAAGCACGTTCGCTTCACGACCAACTCGACGAATCGTCCGCCGATCCAAATGATTCGCTTGCCACATCCTTCAAAGACCTCGACAAAAACGTCTCAGCCATCTTGCAAAGCCCGGCTGGCGGCGATGGCGGGCAACCAAGCCTGACCAGCGTCAACGGTTCCGCGACCGCTGTTTACGCGGAATTAGATCGAGCCGACGCCAGACCAACTTCCGCGCAAGCAGAAGCCGTATCGAAACTCGAAAAAGATTTCGCAACCGTCGCAAAACAATGGGACAACCTGAAGTCTCAAGACTTGCCAGCGCTCAATCGTCAGCTTCGCGCCGCAAATCGTCCGGAAATCCATCTCGAACCCAGCAAAGATTCAGACCAAGGCGAAGGCCAGGATATCGATTGAACTCTGGAAAACTGTTGGTAGGAACTTACTTGGAGACGCGAGCTTTTAGCTTTACTCGCCCGCCTTCCACGCTAACCGTGTATTCCACTTCTTCGGTCCCTTTACGCTTCAGCTCTTTCGTTTTTTGCCGTACGAAGCGTTCGAAATCTTTCAAATTGGGGGCTCCCGCCTTTTCTCCGGTTTCCGTTCGCGCATCGATCAGCTTCTGATAAAGCTGTTGCACTTTTTCTATTTCGCGCTCCGGATCGGAGAACGATGCCGTGAACGCCTCCGCCGCTTTTCGCTCAGCCACGGCAACACTTCTTTCTGCTACCGCAACGCCATGACTCGCGGGAGACGCAGCCGGTACGTTCTTGGGAGCATTCAAAGCAGCCGCCCGCACCCGTTCCGCTTCAATCGCTTTAGCCGCCGCTCCGAAATGGCGCTGCTGCGTGCCACTTTCTTTCTGCATGGTTTTCTTGCGCCACATTTCCACGTACTTTGCGTACATCTGCGCAAGCCCATTATATCGAAACCGTTGCGCATAGCTTAATTCGGCCGTGCGCTCGCTATATCGCCGCAAAAGCGATTCCACGCGCCACTGCGTGTCCGAGGGAGGCCGCGGCCGTCCTCCGCCGAAGAATTGTTCGTATTCAATCTTCAGCGTGCGCACGTCGCGCTCAATCTGGTTCAGTTCGTCGTCAATGGAAGCAGCCATGATTGTCTGTGAACAATTCCAGCCTAGAGTCTGCCGCCGTACCCGTCAATGCAGTCGTGCGCCTCTATGTCGCAAGAGAAATCATGGGGTCCGCGCACTGATGTTGTAGCAACATCAAAATGTCACCCTAATGGCAACACGAAAATGTCACCTCGGTCTGTTTCCCGCGAGACCAGAGCGGTGCCAGGTTCGCGATCGCACGCCGTTCAGCTTGTTTCTGGGGCGCCTCTCCTTTTCTCGTTTTTTTGTTTTCCCTCTTCTCTTGCCCTTTTGCCTGAAAATTTGCGATTTAGAAGCCCGTAGGACGATTTCTCTGGCTGCCCTCGAGTTGTACATTCCTGTTTTTCAAAGCGCTCCGTGTTTCAGGCGTGTATCGCCGTAGTAGAGCGAGACACGGCCATTGAGGGCTTCGCAGATCTGAACTTTCGCGCCAGCGAAGCTGAAGCGGCGCGCTTGGGGCGGGATCTGCAGCCGCTGGCCGTCCCATTGCACCACGTTGTCGTTGCTGACGATGCGTTCCTGTATAAAGCAGCAGATACGTTCGAGATTTTCCGGAGCTGGGCGCCAGGCTTTGACGGTCTCCCGCGGGGCGCGAGCAAAGCGGCGGTTGTAGTTGGAAACGAAACGGCGCAGCACGTGATTGGCCGAGTCGAGATCGCAGGCAGCGGCCAAGCGGAGTTCGCTGCCGAGGCGATCCTGCAGGACGCCCCACAGGCGTTCGATACGCCCTTGGCTTGTGGACTCTGGGCCGCAATGAAGGTGATGCCGAGTTGATCGAGTGCGCGTCCGAATTGTGGGGGCTGGCGTTTTCCGGCCAATTCTTCTTCCCTCGTCCAGTGGTCATCGTTGCGGACAAAGATGCCGCTGCGATCACCGTAGAAGGCCACGGGAATGCCGAATCGGCGGAGTAGGGTTTTGAGCAGGAGGAAATAGCCCTCGGCCGTTTCAGAAGGGAAGAATTGGGCGGCGAGGATTTTGCCGCTGGCATCATCCTGCATGCCGAGAGCGCTGAGATGAGGACCGCGACCTTCGAGCCAGTCATGCGGGGAGCCGTCCAGTTGCACCAGTTCTCCTTCGCGAGCGGAGCGCAAACGGCGCTGGCGATGAGCGGGCGGGCGGCGTTTGCGGGGCGAGGGGATGCCGTTGCTGCGGAGCAAACGGCGGAGGGTCTCGCGGCTGAGAGAGAATTCTTCTTGCTCGATCAGTTTCTCGTGTAGGTGATGATCGTTGAAGCCAGCATACCGAGTGCGCGCGAGCTGCAAAATACGGGTGCGCGTACGTTCGGGCAAGCGGCGCGGGCTAGGCCGGCCGCGGCTGGCGTGTGCCAGAGCCGCTGCGCTGCCTTGCCGATAGCACGCTTTGAGACGTTTGACCTGGCGAGGCGATAGATCGAGTAGCTCCGCGGCTCTGGCACACGCCAGGTTCCCTTGAACGCATTGTGAGATAACGGTCACACGCTTCAGTTCTTTCTGAGTCAACGTGAATGTCTCCTGTCGCATGGGGTGACATTTTCACGTTGCTGTTAGGGGGTGACAGAATTATGTAGCTAAGACATGGGGTCCGCGCACTGATTGCCAGCCCGTTTTCGCTGTGTTCCAATAGGTCTGCGATGACTTCTCACGCCCATGCAGCACAGAAACCGCGAAACGGCTCTTCCAAAATGCGCGAAATTCCCTCCGTGGACGAACTGCTCGGCCGCCCCCGCTTGCTCGCTCTTGCCGAAAAATCTGGCCGCGCCCTGGTGACGCAATCCGCGCGCTTCGTTCTCGCAAATGTCCGCGCCCGCATGAAAACCGACGCATCCAGCGCAACTCCGCAGGCAAGCGACCCAGGAAATCTCGAAACACAAATAATCGTCCACCTCGAATCCCTTATTGCGCCTTCGTTGCGCCGCGTAATTAACGCGACCGGCGTGATTTTGCACACCAATCTCGGCCGCGCTCCGCTTTCTGCGCAAGCCGCCGCACGCATCTCGCAAGTTGCCACCAGCTATTCGAATCTCGAATACGATCTTGAAACGGGCGAACGCGGCCAGCGCGACGTTCACACCTCGCGTATGCTCGCCAATCTGGTCGGCGCGGAATTAGCTATCGTCGTCAACAACAATGCCGCTGCCGTATTTCTGGTGCTCAACACTCTTTCCAAAGGCGCCGAAACCATCGTCTCGCGCGGCGAACTAATAGAAATTGGCGACGGTTTCCGCATCCCAGACATCATGTCCGAGAGCGGTGCGATCTTGCGCGAAGTGGGCACCACCAATCGCACGCGCATACGCGATTATGAACGCGCCATCACCGACCGCGCCCGCCTGCTCCTGCGCGTCCACCCTTCGAATTTTCGCATCAGCGGATTTACTGAGCGCCCGTCGCTAGGAGATTTAGTGGCGCTGGGCCAACGCTCGCAGCTCCCCGTATTCGAAGATCTTGGCTCCGGCTGCCTCGCGGATCTTTCATCGAGCGGTATCTCGGAGCCCGTAGTGGCGGCAAGTTGCGCCGCCGGAGCTTCGGTCGTTTCATTTAGCGGAGATAAATTGCTGGGAGGCCCGCAGGCAGGCATCATCGCGGGAAAAAAGGAAATCGTCGAACGCATCCGTCGCAATCCACTCTTTCGCGCCCTGCGAGTAGATAAACTAACGATCGGCGCTCTCGAAGTTACTTTGCAAGCCTATCTGCGCGGCGCTCTGGAGGAAATTCCCGCCCTGCGAATGATTCGCCTCTCCACTGACAGCATTAGCGAACGCGCCAAAAAATTGATCGCGCAACTGAAATCCACGGTATCGAACGATGTAACTTGCCGCATAACTCCAGGGTTCTCGCTAATCGGCGGAGGTTCCACGCCCGATCAGCGACTCCCCACCACTCTAATCACAATCACCACCGCCCGCCACTCTGCCGCCGAACTGGAGCACCGCCTGCGCAAACCAGTCAACGGAATCGCTGTAATCGCGCGCATTGAAGACGATCAGCTAATTCTCGATCTCCGCACCGTATCGGTCACCGAGGAATCAGAACTCGCCAACGCTCTAGCCGCCGCGTTAGCCGCTGCACTCACCTGAGTAGCATTAAAGAGTCAGTGTTTGGTAGACGTAGATCGAACGAGCTGGACCGAACCAGACTAAAAGAAGAGGACCGAACGAGATTTGTGGGTCATGGCTTCAGCCACGACATTAAGATTTTAATTAGGCGGCTTTAGCAGCTGAAGCTCCGCCTTGCAGCTACCGCACAAACCTACAACCGGTTAATCACGCTGGCCACGCACCCCGCCCCAAATCCATTGTCAATGTTCACCACGCTTACATTAGAAGCGCAACTATTCAGCATACCCAGCAGCGCCGTCAGTCCTCCAAAGCTCGACCCATATCCTGTGCTGGTCGGCACCGCAATCACCGGTACGCCCACCAATCCCGCCACCACGCTCGGCAGCGCGCCTTCCATTCCCGCCACGCAAACAATCACTCTCGCTTCAGAAAGTTTCCCACGATGTTCCAACAACCGGTGCAGTCCCGCCACGCCCACGTCATAAACCGCTTCCACTCGATTTCCCATGGTTTCAGCGGTAACCAAGGCCTCTTCCGCCACAGGAATATCGCTGGTCCCCGCCGTAACAATTAGGATCAAGCCTTTTCCGCGGACCGCACGCGAGCGCCTAATCACGATGGCCCCCGACAGTGCATGAAATTCCGCCGCGCGAGCAATCTTTTTCACACTCGCAAAAGTTTTCTTGTCGGCGCGTGTAATCAAAATGTTATGCGACGCCTTTGCGCGCAACATTCGCCGCGCGATTTCTGTCACTTGCTTGGGAGTCTTGCCTCGCCCGAAAATTACTTCTGGATAACCTTGCCTCAGCGCGCGGTGATGATCGATCTTTGCAAAGCCCGCATCTTCGTAGGGCAGCCCGCGCAATCGTTCCAGCGCCGCTTCCAGGCTGACTTTTCCGCTTCGCACTTCAGCCAGAAATTTCTTAACGTCGCGCTCATCCATGGGATGTTTTCACTCGGCTGCTTTGAAGAATCCTTTAAAATGCAGCCCTCGCATTCTAGCATCTCCCGGAACGAGCATTCTTTTAGCTCTCCAGTTCCACATGTGCTAGAGTTGCGCCCAGTCGGCGTCCGCACCCACCATTGGAAGACGCCTGTTGGTCCATTCCATTCAATCTGGAGGAACGCTATGGGGCTACTTTGGGAAATTTTGATTGGTATCGTCGTCGGTTTCCTCGCGGGACAAATTGTAAAAGGC
This sequence comes from uncultured Acidobacteriota bacterium, assembly GCA_963714785.1. Lineage (GTDB taxonomy): Bacteria > Acidobacteriota > Terriglobia > Acidiferrales > UBA7541 > Palsa-295. The sequence continues at coordinate 370,993 of CAVQQE010000003.1, read as the reverse complement.
CACGGCATGGGACTGCTGGTTGACCTGATCGTTGGAATCATCGGTTCACTGCTGGGAGGCTGGATATTCGGCCTGCTAGGCCTCGCCGCTTACGGATTAATCGGTCAGTTGGTGATGGGAGTAATCGGCGCCGTAGTTCTTCTCCTGCTAGTACGTTTGATCAAGCGCGCTTAGCTAAAAAAAACGAAGGGCATGCACGGTTTCCGGTGCATGCCCTCAGGCTTAAATTAGGCCGTGCCGTGCTCCCGTTAGTTTTCCGCTTTTCCGCTCACGTCCACCACCGTAACCGGCCCATATTTCGATAACTTATCCTGAATCTGTTTGCGATCGCCCACGGCCACCCATTGCATATGGTTTAAGTCCACGAATCTCTTGGCCGCTGCCTGAAGGCCGGCTGCATCAACTTCGGAGACGCGATCCGGATACTTGTCCCAATAATCCATGGGCAATCCGTAATACTGCACCGTCAACCAATCGCTCAGAAGCTGAGCTGGCTGCTCCAGCGACAATGCGAAGGCTGCAATGATCGAGCGACGCGCTTCGTCGAGTTCGCTCGCCGGCACCGGTTCGTCATCGATGCGCTTGAATTCGAAAACAAAGCGCTCCATCGCGTCACCCGTTACCGTCGTTCGTACCGGGGCAAACGCCTGCCAGTCGCCGGGATATATGTCCGTATTGAACCGGCTGTACGAGCCATACGTAAGGCTGCGCTCCTCGCGGAGGTCCAGGAAAAGCCGCGCCTGCGGTCCGCCGCCCAACACTTGGTTCATAACCACCAGCTTGTAATATTCCGGATCCACGCGCCGAATTCCCCGATCGCCTCCCACGATGTATGTCTGCACCGAGCCCGGGCGATCCACCAACGTGATCTTCGTGGGCTGCGGACTCACCGCCTCGGGAAAAGACAACGGCGCTTCCGCCGCGCCTTTCCACGCGCCAAAATATTTCTCCACCAGGGCGCGCATATCGGCGCTCTTGAAATCGCCGGTCACTCCCAGAATCGCGTTGCCCGGAACATAATGCTGCCCGTGGAACTTCTTCAAGTCCTCCACGCTTAATTTCTCGATAGATTCTTTCGTCGGCGACGCAATGCCCATCGGTGTGTCGCCATAAATCACATGCCGAAACTCCCGTTGCCCCAGAAAATTCGGGTTTGACAGGCGCTCTTCCAGGCTTGCCTCTTCACGTTGCTTATATTTATCAAGTTCGCTGACGGGAAACGCCGGATGCAACACCACATCGCTCATCAAGTCCAGGATATCGGCCGTGCTATTGATCAAGCCCGACGCGTTTATCGACGAAAAGCTGGCTCCAAATCGAGAACTGGCGTCCAACGTCGCGCCCAGCTGATCCACTTCTTGTGCAATCTGTGCGCTCGTCCGCCGTTCCGTTCCTTCGCGCAACATTTCAGCTGTGAACGACGCCAGCCCCGGCAAATCCGCCGGATCCGCAAGTTGTCCCGGCCGTATCCACATAGTGAACGCGATGGTTGGCAACTTATGGTCCTCTTGAAGCACTAGCGTTAGTCCATTCGGCAGTGTTTGCACTTGCGGTCGCGGCAATTGAACGCGCAATATTTCCTTGTTCACCGGCGCGCGATTCAGTCGCTGTACTTGGCTCAGCGGCGCCGCTTTGTCCTGCCCCTGTTGCGACCGCGCGACGGGAGCCATAAAAATCAGAGCGGCGAACATTGCGGCACTGGCGAACGCGGCCCAGGACTTCGAGAAATTTCGTCTCATCGTGCTTTCTCCCATTTTCATCTTGCCCTTGGCTAATCTCGCGTAGAACACTGTGGCTCCGCTCATTTCCCCGCCTTGGGCGGCGAAGAGGTGTCTTCTGCGGCAGGCAAGGTGACCACTACCGTTCGCTGATCGCGCGCTAGAAATTTCTTCGTCGCTGCGTTAACCTGCGCCAAAGTCACCGCGTTCTCTTTGGCCAGGGTCGTGTTGATCAGGTTCGGGTCGTTAAAATAAACCGTGTAACTGCCGATCAGAATCGCGGTAAACAGATCCGACCGTCTGCGCTCGATGAATTGTCGCAGAAGCTGCGTCTTGGCCTTCGCCAGTTCCTGCTCGGTAATCCCGTCTTTCACCACGGCATCGATTTCCTCATACATGGCCTTTTCCAGGTCTTCCACTTTCACGCCCGGCCGCGGGTTCGCGGAAAAATATAGCTGACTCACGCCGATGCGCGCGTCAGCCTGCACCGAAACATCCGAAGCCAGTTGTTTTTCTTTCACCAGATGCTGATAGAGCCGCGAGCTTTCGCCCTGCCCCAGAACGATAGCAAGCTGCTGCACCGCGTAGTTTTCCGGCGTGTTTCCCGGTGGGATGTGGTAAGCCATATCGACTTCCGGCAAACGCGCCAGCGGGTCGTAAATGATCTCTCTGCGCTCGCCATAGTGCGGCTCTTCATCCAGCAGCACTTTCGGCGGCGCGGGCTGCGACGGAATCGAGCCAAAATATTTCTTCACCTTCTCCAGCGCTTCGTGCGGATTGAAATCGCCCACCACCGTGAGTACGGCGTTATTCGGCGCGTAGTAGATTCGGAAAAAGTCCTTCACGTCTTGAATCGTGGCCGCATTTAAATCCGCCATCGACCCGATGGTGGAATGTTTGTAGGCAAAATTGTCGTAAGAAAGATTGTCCAAATCCAACGACGCGCGCCCGTACGGCTGATTGTCGATCGCTTGCCGCCGCTCTTCCTGAACCGCGTTGCGCTGGTTGTCCAGATTCGCTTGCGTGATGTTCAGCGCGCGCATGCGATCGGACTCCAGAAATAATCCCAGGTCGAGCTGATTTTTCGGCAGCTCCTCAAAATAAGTGGTGCGGTCTTCGTTCGTAGTGCCATTCATCCCCCCGCCGTTATTCAGCACCAGGCTGAAATGCTCGCCCTTGCCAATATTTTCCGAGCCTTGAAACATCATGTGCTCGAACAGATGCGCGAATCCCGTACGTCCCGGCCGCTCGTTGCGGCTTCCCACGTTGTAGCAAACGTCGATGGCATACACCGGCGCGCTGTGGTCCGGTACCAGAATCACGCGCAGCCCGTTGTCCAGCTTCACGTCTTGAAATTCAAGCTTCGGTACTTTCAGATCGTTATCCGCCGGCGATGCATCCAACGCCGCACTCGCGCCCAGGATCAGGGCTATCGCTGCGACAAAGGTCGCAATCGCTTTCCGCCTCAAAGACATTTTGTCTCCTCCCCAATTCGGGGCTTTATTGTCCACATTTCTGGTATCGCTGGCAAACCACACCTCGAGCAACTCAATTTAGACGCAATTCCAATGGAGACGGTAGCTCAGACGAGATAGCAGGCAAAGCTGCCTCCCGAAAAAAAACGCCGCCGGTCAGCCGAAGCTAACCCGGCGGCGCTCATGTTACGGTTGTTTAGTTCTCGTATTGCACTTGCAAAATCTCGCCCGCCAGCCGAGGCATTCGCCCGTTCCTTGCGCGCATGGCTGCTTCCATGCGTCCTATAGCAACTGGTTTACGGTTGAGTTGCGCTGACACCGGCTCATCGGCCAGCTGTATTCGCTCCATGCGAATGCCAAGCGTGCGCTCGAGCTGTTGCAACTCTAGACGCTGTTCGCGCCCGAAAATTGTGGAAGCAATTCCGCGTTCGCCCGCACGTCCCGTACGGCCGACGCGATGAATAAAATTCTCCGCGATGTCCGGCAGGTCGTAATTAATCACGTGCGCGATGTCCTGCACGTGAATGCCGCGCGAAGCCAAATCCGTCGCGATCAATACGCGAATGCGTCCTTGCTGAAATCCAGTCAAGGCCGCCGTGCGTTGCGATTGCGAACGCCCGCCGTGAATCATCGCCGCAGCAATGCCTTCGCGGTTCAAGCTTTTCGTCAACCGCTCGGTCCCATGCTTGGTGCGCACGAAAACCAGGCATCGCCCTTTTTCTTTGGCCAACAAGCGGTGCAGCACTCCGAATTTCCGATCGCTCGAAACTTCGAACGCCTGCAACTGCACGTTTTCTGACGGCTTCAGTATCGATCCGAACGCCAGCCGCACCGGATTGCGCATGTAATCGTGAACCAAATGCGCTACCGAAGCTTCCATCGTCGCCGAAAAACACATCGTCTGCCGTTCTCTTGGCAGCACCGCTGCGATTCTGCGAATCGCGGGAAGAAAACCCATGTCCAACATGCGGTCCGCTTCGTCCAGCACCAGCACGCGCAGCGAACGGAAGTTCACCAGCTTGCGTCCGAGAAAATCCTCGAGCCGCCCGGGTGTCGCTACCACCACGCGCGCCCCTCGGCGCAGCGCGTTCAGTTGCGTCCCCTCGGACAATCCGCCCACCACCAGCGCCGCCGGCGAAAGCTGTTTGCCGCGTAACGCGTCATACTGCGCCACCACCTGCATCGCAAGCTCGCGCGTGGGAACCAGCACGAGTGCTGCGATCCCGGGCGTGACCTGCTGCAAGAGCTGCTCGATCATCGGAATCAGGAACGCCAGAGTCTTGCCCGTTCCGGTTTGCGCGGTGGCTAGCACGTCTTTGCCTTCTAATGCCTTTGGAATAGCCGCTGCCTGTACCGGAGTCGGTATAGAAAACCCGGCTGCTGCCAGCCGCTCCTTGGTGTAGGCGGAAATCGCCATGTTTGAAAATACTTCTGAAATTACTTCGGTGGAACTTTGCATCATTTACCTTTTTTGTCTGGCTGGCCGTCGCCGCGCACACACACCATTTAGGCGGGGCACGACGATCAGCTCAAATCCAGTTCTTTTGTTTTAAATTACGCTGAAGACTTACGGAGAAGACTGATGGCGGGTGTTCTCAGATCAACTACTTAACCAGAGGAACCGCACAACACAACCGCGGTATTAAGCGCAAACGCAGTATAACATACATCGCGCCCCGGTGCCGCCTATTTTCACCGGGTTTCCAATCGCATGTCGGACATGTTGTTGGCTTTCGGAGTTGTCTTCGATATTGCTTTCGTAGCGCCGGGCTTTAAGCCGGGCATCCTTCTTTGCGCTTGCCTTTCCTTGTAGCGTCGCACGCCAACATCATCTCATTACCCGGTAGCGCTCTGGGCGCCACGGGTTTGCTTTCGTAGGGGCACAGCGTGCTGCGCCCGCTGTAGCTTGGGCAAGAATCACCTAACCAAACCAATCCGTCCGATACGCAAACCACCAACTCGCAACCCCAATCGGAATCGTAGCCGCAAGCGCCCACCACAAAGGCAACGCCATATCCGCGATCAATCCCAGCACCGTGAACGTGGCCCAGAAGATCTTCTTCTGCATCGCTCCATTTTATCCCTGCGCTTCCCTTACGTCTCGCGCAGCGAAAAACGAAGTTCCACGCCTCGCCTTATGCCATCGAGGTCAACAGCTCCGCCAGCCTGTCATAACTCATAGCTGCGCCATGCTCCATGCCAGTTTTCAGCGCTCCATCGCGCGCCGACTGTGACGAGTACAGCACCGTCTGCGTCATCGTGGTCTTACCCGCATCCTCGGTGAACACCAACGTCACCAGCGTCTCGCCGCCAGTCCAATCCTCGTCCCACACTTCCGTGAACACCAGCCGCTCGGGCACCACGACCTCGCGACAAACTCCGCTCAGCCCCATGCTTTTCCCTTCAGGGTTGCGCCACTCAAAGCGAACTTTGCCGCCCGCCCTCATATCGAACTCACAGACCGCCAGCCGCCACTCCTCCGGCCCATACAACCAGCGCTTCATCAGCTCTGGCGTGGTCCAGGCCTTGAACACCAGCCGTCGCGGCGCATCAAACACGCGCGTCATCGCCACCTCTCGCTCCGACGGCGTGGTCACTTTCAACGTTCCGCTGTTTTTCTTAATCGGCGCTCTTTCGCTTTTTGCTTCCACGTTTTTTCTCCTTAGCTTTTAATTCCTCCAGCACGGCGTCCAGCCGCTGAAAGTTGGCTTCCCAAATCCGCCGGTACCGCCCAATCCATTGCTCCAACTGGCGAAGCGGCGCCGCCCGCAACCCATAAATCCGCCGCTGCGCATCCACGCGAACATCCACCAGCCCCGCCTCGCTCAACACCCGCAGATGCTTGGAGACTTGCGGCTGCCGCAGCCCCAGCCGCTCGACCATCTCACCCACCGGCCGCGGCCCCCCGCGCAACAGTTCCACAATCTGAAACCGGTTCGGCTCAGCCAGGGCTTGAAGTGTCTCGATCATGGCGAGTGATAATATGCCTCAATTAGAATATGCGTGTCAAGGAATATTCCTAGAAAAGAATATAATGTCGAAGAGACGCCTATTTGGAATCCGGCGGAATATTCCGCGTGTGGATTACTAAGAGTGGGCAGACGTCAGATGGATCACCAAATATTGAAAGGCAATGCCAGGCCTTCGTCTTGACTTTGCAGAAACCGCCCACCTAGACTCGATGATTCGGTCTTGCCTATGGCGAAATCTAGAGGAACCCACATCACGGTCGGCGTTACCGGAGCCAGCGGCGCCATCTACGCGCAAACCGTCCTGCGCTTGCTCGACGCCGACCCGCGCGTCGAACGCGTCTTCCTGGTGACTACCGACGCGGGCCTCCGCCTGCTGGCCACCGAACTCGACATCGTCACCGCCGACGGGAAAAAAATCGCTTCACTCCTCACCGGCATGCCCGCAAAAAAAGTCGAATACTTGCCCAACAGAGACATCGGCGCCTCCATCGCCTCCGGCAGCGCTCCCGTTGACGCCATGGTCGTCATCCCTTGCTCGGCCGGCGCACTTGCCTCCATCGCCACCGGCATCGCCAACGATCTGCTCTCCCGTGCCGCCGACGTTTGCCTGAAAGAGCGCCGCCCCCTCGTACTCTGCCTCCGCGAAACTCCCCTCAATCGCATTCATCTCGAAAACATGCTGCGCGTCCACGACGCTGGCGCCACCATCATGCCCGCCATGCCCGCCTTCTACTACGAGCCCAAATCCATCGACGACATCGTCATCCAATTCGCCTACCGCGTCCTCGCACAGCTCGACCTGCCCCAGGAAAAACAATACCGCTGGCACGGCGGCAAAAATCCGTAGCGCCGGCATCCTGCCGACTCTTTTTCCAAAACGGTAGGAAACCCACCTGTTAAGTGCGCCAGAAAAATGTGCGGAGCCTATCCTGGTTTTTCTAAAGCGTAGAAGTTTTGGCGTGCATCTTTAATTTCCCGCTGCCTGCGCGTATCGCCGAAAGAAGCTGTCCTGCTTCCACTGCGGCCGCTGCGGATCGTTCGCCACCGCAATCATCAATCCGCGCATAATTTCCTCATAACCGACGGCAGCCGACAGATCCACCGGTTGGTTCAAGTCATCCGACGGCGCATGATAACGATTCGTCCGCCAGTCCTTCACCATCTGCTCTTCCGGCGTTCCTTTATCGAATCCCACCTTCATCGTCAGCGACGGAATTCCAGCGCGAATAAAGCTGTACTGATCGCTGCGAATGAAAACATTCCGCAACGGCTCCGGATCGCTTTGTATGCGAATGCCGCGATCGTTCGCCACCTTCGTCACAAGGTCGCCCAGGTCCGATTCCTGCAAGCCATACACCGTCAGAACCTTCAGTGGAAAAAGCGGCAGGAGCATATCGATATTGATGTCCGCTACCATTGAATTCGCCGGTACGGTGGGATTCCCCGCAAAATATCTGGAACCCAGCAAGCCTTTCTCTTCTCCCGTAACAAACACAAACAGCAGCGAGCGCTTCAGCTTCTCTCCCGATTTTTTCAGCGAAGCCGCCACGTCCAGCAGCACCGCATCACCCGACGCATTGTCCATCGCTCCATTATAAATTTTGTCGCCGTTGATCGGCGCTCCAATCCCCAAGTGGTCCACATGCGCCGACAGCACCACGTACTCATTCTTCAGCGTCGCATCGCTGCCCGGCAATTTCGCAATTACGTTCGCTGATTCCACCGTGGTCTTTTCAATCTTTGCTTTCGCCTGGATCGAAACCGCCAGCGGAAAGCGCGGCAGCGGTTTGCGGTCTTTCCCCAACGCCGCAATTTCCGCAAACGTGTGCCCCGAGCCTGCGAAAAATTTCTCCGCGCTGGCCGGATTCACAGTCAGCGAAAGTTTCAATCCTTCCGTCTCGTCGAATTGAGGATCCGCCAGCGCCATGCTCGGATGCGTGCGGTTCGCCGTCATGCGCGACCACGGAACATCCATGGACGCCGGATTCAGAATGGAAATCACGCCAATCACTCCCGCCGCGCGCAACGATTTCCAGCGCTCACTCGCCGACTGATAATGCGCTGACAGCGCTGCCGGCGTCTCCGCCGTTGAACCCGCAAAAATCACCACCACCTTGCCCTTCAAATCCAGTCCCACGAGGTCGTCGTAATTCTGCTCCGGAATCTTCAGCCCGTATCCAACGAACACGAGCGGCGCCTCAACCTTCGGCGCCAGATCCACTCTGGTCCCAAAGTACACGTCTTCGCCCAGCGTCAGCGGCTCGCTCTTGCCGTCGTGCACCAGCGCCGCGCTCGAATCTTTCTCGATAACCTCCCGCGACTCGAATTTCACCGGCTGATAAAATCCGTCGCGCCCAGCCGGCACCAGCCCGTTCATCTTCAATTGCTCGACGGTGTGCGCCTCCGCCCTCCGCAGTCCGTCACTCCCCGTGTCGCGTCCTTCCATGTTGTCGTCCGCCAGTACCTGGATGTACCCCCACCACGTCTTGCCATCAAAGTGCGCCTGCCCACCCTGCTGCGCAAGCGCCGCCGCAACCGTAAGCGCAAGCCCCGCCGCGATAGGTAGAGTTACAAGCAGCCACACGAGTTTCTTAGTCATACTAAATTCCTCCCATTTCATTGCCGGGGAGAAATTAACACACGAACCCCGTCGCCCGAATCCAAATATCATCCGGACACCGCGGCCAATGAGCCAATTAAATCGGGTCTTGAACCCGAGAGAGAAATTGTGGATTAGGGATTCGAGTTAAGCAGGTTCAACAACGAGGACAATCTTTGCGCTGGACGCATCGAACACAAAATAATCACCGGGACGGTTCTCGATTAAGTTCGCGAGTCGCTTCTTGGCATCTTCCAAATCTTGCACCGTCTCCACCCACATCGGCCCGCCAGGAAGTCTCCGGAAGATATCGTAAGTCACCTTCATGGCTCTCCTCCCAAACCCAAAATGTCCAGTTACATGCCCCCGGATAACTCGGCTATCCGGCAATTCCTTACAGACAGCAATCCAATTGCCAGGTGGGGCGGAGTCTCCTGTTGCAACACTAAGCAAATGCTCCAGTTACAACACGCTCTTTCGGCACGCCCATCGCCCGCACTTTCACCACGTAAATTTTCGCAGTTCCACGCACATATTTCGGGAGTTGTAACCTTACCTTCTCGCTCAGCCAGAGAATTAGATTCTCATCTTAGGCGCCGAACCTCGCTCCAGAAAACCCAGCTTCATGGGTTCAGCGTTCTTCGACTCTTAATATCCGCCAACAGCCGTTCGATCTCCTCGTTCTGCTCCATTCGCGCAAACTGCTCTTCTACATTCTCACCCGCAAGTTCCTTTTCCGCGTTTGCCACTGCCTCCGCGTGATGCACTTTGTCACTCAACCGCCCGAAAGCGCCAACTTGCGCGGAGCCTCCCATAGCCGCTTCGGCGCGGCCCGCTCGCGTCGCCACTTGCGAACGCCGGTGCCGCGCGATCAGCAAATCCTTTTTTGACTTCGCTTCCACCAACTTCTGCTCCAGCTTCTGTAACGCAGTCTTAAGCCCTTCCACTTGTGCTTGCTGGTCGCTTACTTGCTCGGAATAGCTGTGCGACATTCGCTGGAAACTCCTGTAGCGTTCCAAGGCGACGCGCGCCAAATCATCCTGCTGTTTTTCCACGGACTTTTCCGCCTTGCGAAACCACTCGTCCATGGAATCCTGATTTTCTTTCCGCTTCTTCTCCAGCATGTGCAGATCGGCAATCGAAATCGCCACTTGTGTCTTAACCTGCAAATACTGATTCTCCATATCCAGAATCACCTGTTTGATCATTTTTTCGGGATCTTCAGCGCGATCAATCAGGTCGTTCAGATTCGCTCGTATCAATGTGCTGACGCGTTCAAGTAGTGCCATGGCCTCGCTCCTTTTTTTTCTCTCACCTGTAATAATTCACAGGAAATGAAGTGACGGCGCCCGGTCTTCCCCGAGCGCCATCACTTGTGTTCTATCGAACATCGCCGGACCGTCCCGCAACGCCCTCAATGACTGGCTTCGCAGCTACGTCACCGATATTCCGCACCTTGGAAAGCAACTCGGTCATTTTCATACCCGATAGCGCCTCGAAAAGCGCCGGAATCTGCGCGGCAATCTTGGTCACGTCGCCGGTCAGTTTGTACGCGCCCGCTGCGTCGCCGTTGCCCGTCGACACAATCGTCACCTTGTCGATGTTCTGCAGCGGAGCGGCAATCGCCTTCACGATCTCCGGCATATTCGTAAACAACCGGTCCACCACCGCGGCTTGGTTGTATTCCTGATAAGCTTCGGCCTTCACGTTCATCGCCTTCGCTTCGGCCTCGCCTTTCTTGAACACAATTTCCGCCTCAGCCTCGCCTTGCGCGCGAATCGCTGACGCCAGACCTTCCGCCTCCGCGATTCTTTTCGACTTTTCCGCATTCGCCAGCATCTCGATGCGTTGACGTTCGATTTCCGCCTGCTTCAACACTGTCGAGATCAACTCCTTCTCGTGGCGCAGGATTTCCGCTTCCTGAACTTTGATCTGGTTTTCCCGTTCCACCTGCTGCACCCGTACCGCTTCCACCACTACCTGCTGCTGCATTTTGTTGGTTTCGAGTTCGTACGCCTTGTCCGCCTGCGCTTGCGCCCTCTTCGTGGCTTCCAGGAACGCAGCCTTTTTCACTTCAAGGTCGCGTTGCGCTTCGGCCTGCTTCGCCATCGACGATGTCTCGGCTGCAACTCTTTCTTGATCTGCCTGCGATTTCGCGATTGCCGACGCTCGCGTGGCTTCTGCGCGCTTGATCGCCGTATCGCGGTCCGCTTCCGCTGTCGCTACGTCTGCGTCTCGCCGGATCCGTGCTACATCCGGTCGCCCCATGTTCGTGATGTATTCGTTCTTGTCGCGCACTTCCTTGATCGTGAACGAAATCACTTCCAGCCCCATCTTGTTCATGTCGTCCGCGCAGGTGCCCCGCATGCGGTCGCCCACCATTTCCGGCTCTTTCACGATCTGCTCCACCGTCAATTGTCCGATGATTCCGCGCAGGTGTCCTTCCATCACCAGCCGAATCAATCCCTCGCGCAATGCCGGTGTCTTGGTCAAGAATTGTTCTGCGGCAGTGCGTACGGATTCCGGGTCGGACTTCACTTTTATCTGCGCCACCGCCTCCACCGTCACCGCCACGCCTTGTTTCGTGTAAAGGTCTTGCTGCGGTGCCACGTCGAACGACATCAATTCCAGCGACAGTTCCTTATAGCTCTCCACCATCGGGAAAATAATCGTTCCGCCGCCTTTCACGATGCGCGTCCCGCGAAATCCGTACACGATCAGCGCTTCGTGCGGTCCTGCTTTTCGAAACATCGATGCAAACATCGACATCAGGAACACCAATCCCAAAGCCATCAACCCAACAATCACCCAAACTCCGGTCTCTACGTGCACGGCATCCCTCCTCGTTAACCAATTTTCAAAATGATTCCGGGGTCCCAAGTTCCTAAGAATCTCTCCAGTCTCTGGCCCTAAACTTTTGTCCGCTGCTATGACCACCTACGGTCTGCCGGTCACTTCGACCACTCTTCCCACGGCGCTACATACGCAATCCCTTTTTCCACTCGCGCAATAACCACTTCTCGCCCTTTTTCTAGCGTCCTTCCGCCTTCCATTCGCGCTCCTGCGCAACGTCTCACACCGGCTTGGGAAAAAATGATTTCGCCTATTCCACCTTCTCGAATCGGGCTATTCACTTTTGCCACCGTGCCCACAAGCTCATAGTCCGCGTCTCGCAATATTGTTTCGTGCGGCAACAAGACCTTCACCAAGAACCACGACACAATCGCCGCTCCCGCGCAGCCAGCCACAATCGCCAAGCCGAGCGCCAGAAGGAACCAGACTCGGTAATACTGCGTCAGCAAGTAACCCGTCCCTCCGAACCAAGCCAGGAACGCAAAAAACGTCGCCGGGTTGAGCCAGGAAAGCGCTGACCGTGCCGTCGAACCATGAGCACCCTGCGCCGCTCCCGCATGGGGTGCTCCGCGCAACATGCCGTGCGGCGCCGAAACGCTCCCTCCATGCCATTTGAACGGCACGTGCACGTGCAAGCCGCTGAGGACAAACGACAGCAAACACAGCGAAAAGCCCAGCACGAAGCAGATCAAATAAAAATCCGCAAGCGTCATTGCCATTTCCTCCCAGCTTCAAGCACCTGCAGGTTCACTTGGCCCACTTTTCAACACGTCGTACAAATGATCTGTCAACCCGGGGACTTTCAAAATTTCTCCCAGCAGCAGCAGCGATTTTCGGGTATCCGAATAATCCGCAATCGCCTGCAACGTTCGTCCGAACTCAGGATCGTTCGGAAAGTTCTCGGCCGCTGCATACAACAACGAATCGATCTTCGCGTCTTCAATTCTCAACTCCGACCCCAGACCCGTTTGATAACCCGGTGCGTCGTCCACCAAGAACCCTGGGTGCACCTTGAAGAAACGCGCCAGCAATTGACGCGTCGCTTGCGTTAAATGTGGCCGCGCCCCGCTTTCAATCTGCGACAAGTACGATTGGCTAATCGTCTTTCGCAACTCCCGCTTGATCGAATCGACCACCTCCGCCTGCGTCAAAGCTCGCCCCAGCCCTCGAAGGTTTCCTTCCACCATCCTGAGGTGCCGAATTTTCTCGCCCAATGTCATATCGCAATATGCAATATACATATCACATATCGCTATATAAATGTCAAGCGGAATAGTAGGCCTGTTATCAGCAGGTTACAGCCAAGTTTGGATCCTTGTATCTTCGCCCGCAGGAACGATTTTTGTCTGGAGCTTCCTTAACAAAAAGAGTCCAGTCGTTCCTCAACATTTTCGAAGAAAAATCATCTCCCACGGTAGAAGGCATGAACCCCACGTACGGTCCGTAGGTTCTCGCCCGCAGTTTCATCGCGTAAGTTTTCGCACTTCCACGCACATATTTGGGATCCGCTCTAGTGAGTATTGTTGTCATTTGAGCGGGGTGAACAGGCCGGGCCGGGCGCGGACGATAAAACGATTTCGATGCCCAGGGCGTGGGTAGTGTGACGATCGAAAACGGCGCTGGGCAAGTATCGGGAAATGCCTTCAACTTGCAGCCTGGAACAGGCCCTTTCTATCTTGTGCTCGGGCAGCGGATCGGTTTGGCTAAAGCAGAGTCACAGATTGCCTATCGGAAATACGTTAGTGTCGTTGACTAGAGGGAGATTAAATCAGGAACCTTCGAATCGTTAACGCGAGCAGTTCGCCGTTCTTTCGTCCTGTGGGCTGCTCGCGAAATTTTCTCCGCTGCGGCAATTCTCAATATGGAACTCTGTGGAAATAGTGCCGTTTTAGCTGGTCAGCTCGGTTGGCAACGAATCGGACTCTAGTACTAGGCCGTCCACACACACGACTCCTTGAATCTCGCCAAACGAAGTGCTAGCGTCAATTGTGATTATTTTTGGCAAAATTGACGAAGGCCGGTCGGGGCGTAGCGGCCACTATCCGACCGGGATCGTGTCCTGGTTGCCTCCACCTACCAGGGCACTTCAAGAGTGCCCCCTTTTTACTCCGAGGCACCTAGCATCTGCCTTCAAGAACGGAAAGTCCGAAATTTCGGTGCAGATTTGCAAGTGGTCTAGACCACTTCTAACCGACACAGCCTCACAAACAGAATTTGAGCTAACTCACAGAAAACAAACGACGGAAAAGCTTCTAACTGGGGCCAGAACACACATTAGCGATTTCGCAATTTGGCGGATATTGCGATGACAAAAAGCCGCGTCCGCACCGTCCTGGAGATGATCAAATTCGAGCACTCCGTCTTCGCCCTGCCCTTCGCTCTGGTAGGGGCTTTGCTCGCCGCGCGGGCTGCAGGCGGCCTTCCCACCTGGCGCCAAATTCTTTGGATTATCGTTGCCATGGTTGGCGCGCGTTCCGCCGCCATGACCATGAATCGCATCGCCGACCTGAAATATGACGCGCGCAATCCCCGCACTGCCAATCGCGCCCTGCCAAGAGGCGAACTCTCCGTTGGCTTCGCCTGGATTTTCACGTTAATTGCCTCAGCCGTTCTTGTCATCGCCGCGTGGCAACTGAATCCGCTCGCGTTAAAACTTTCTCCCCTCGCGCTCGCAATTTTATTTTTTTACTCCTACACCAAACGCTTCACCTCCTGGTCGCACTTCGTTCTCGGCTTCTGCCTCGGCATTTCTCCCGCAGCCGCATGGATCGCAATCCGGGGCTCGCTCGACTGGCGCATGCTGATCCTCTGCGCCGCCGTCACGCTCTGGGTAGGAGGCTTCGACGTCCTCTACGCTTGCCAGGACGTGGAATTTGACAAGACCGCCGGCCTCTACTCCATTCCAAAAAAATTCGGAATAGCGAAAGCCCTGCTAATCGCCCGTGCCATGCACATCGTAATGGTCGGATTGCTAGCCTGGCTGGCCTTAAGCTTTCAACTCGGCTGGCCCGCCTGGGCCGGAATTGCTGTAGTGGCAGCACTGCTAACCTACGAGCATTCGCTGGTAAAGCCCAATGACCTGAGCAAAATGAATGCTGCGTTTTTCACCGTGAATGGCTATATTAGTTTGTTGTTCTTATTGTTCTGGGGCGCCGCGGTGGTGCGCCCATGAATGCGCGTTTCGTGGGTTTCAGGTTTTCTAGCGGCCGCCTTTTTAGCCAGAGGAACAAAGCGCAGGCGGGCGGGTTTAGAGGAATGAACTGACGCAAATGGCGACAGGATTACAACTTAATCCACAAACGGTTCCCGCGTTTCAGGACCCGCGCCTGGATCCGATAGCAAAGAAAGTTGTCGCCGGCGAACGCCTCTCGGCTGACGACGGCCTCGCGCTGTATCAATCACACGATTTGCTCGGCGTAGGCTGGCTCGCAAACTACGTTCGCGAAAAACGCCACGGCAACGTCACCTATTTCAACGTCAATCGCCATATCAATCCCACCAATGTTTGCGTGGCGCATTGCAAACTTTGCGCTTTCGGACGCTCGCCCGACGCGACTGGCGCCTACACCTTCGCGCTCGATGAAATTTGGCAACGCGCCGCTCAAGGCGTGGCGGAAGGCGCCACGGAATTCCACATCGTCGGCGGCCTGCATCCCGATTTGCCCTTCGAATATTATTTGGAATTAATTCGAGGTTTGAAACAACGCTTCCCGCAGGTCCATCTGAAAGCTTTCACCATGGTGGAGGTGGGCTACTACGCGCGCATCTCAAAGAAATCCGTTCGCGACACTTTGCTTGCGATGAAAGAAGCGGGAGTGGATTCGCTCCCCGGCGGCGGCGCTGAAATTTTCCATCCGCGCGTGCGAAAAATTATCTGCGACCACAAGGTCAGCGGACAGATGTGGCTGCAAATTGCGCGCACCGCCCACGAAATCGGCCTGCGCTCGAATGCCACCATGCTTTATGGCCACATCGAAACCAACGAAGAGCGTGTGGACCACTTGATCCAGCTTCGCGACGCGCAGGACAAAACGCACGGCTTCGTTGCTTTCATCCCGCTGGCATTTCATCCGGCGAATACCGGCCTTTCGCACATTCCCAATCCAACCGGCTTCGACGATCTGAAAGCCATTGCCTGCTCGCGCTTGCTTCTCGATAATTTCGACCACATCAAAGCCTACTGGATCATGCTCACGCCGCGCATCGCGCAAGTAGCGCTACGTTTCGGAGCAAACGACCTCGACGGTACGGTGGTGGAAGAAAAAATCTATCACGACGCCGGCGCAACCACCCCGGAACACATGACACGCGCCGAGCTCGAGCGCCTGATCCGAGCCGCAGCCCGCGTCCCAGTAGAGCGCGACACACTCTACAATCCGGTTGACCGCGCAAAAATGCCAATTCCGCCCACTCGCCCCTCGTCCAACAGCATCGACGGCTTCATCCCCGAAACTTCTCTAACCCTAAATATTTAGCAGAATAAATCTCGCAAGAAAACCGCCACACTTTTTTCAGTGAATGTAACTCGGCTTTAGACGCGTCGAAAGAATACGAGGAGAAATTAAGCGTGCGGATGAGCTTTGTCGTACACGGCCATGAGCTGTTCGATGCTCGCCTGCGTGTATCGCTGCGTTGACGTAAGAGAAGCGTGGCCGAGCAACTCCTGGATCGCGCGCAGGTCCGCGCCGTCGGCAAGTAGATGCGTAGCAAACGCGTGGCGCAACGAGTGCGGATGCAGATCCCAGTTCACGTTGGCCAGCCGCGCGTAGCTCTTCACCAGTTGGCGGATGGACTTGCCGGTCAACCGGCCGCCGCGATGATTCAGGAACACGGCCTCGGGGCAGGGAGTGGTGCGCGGATGCGCGAGAAGCTTGGCGCGCCAAGGCAAATACGCTTCCAGCGCTTGATGGGCTTTCGCGCCGTAAGGCACCACGCGCTCCTTGCGCCCCTTCCCGAGGACGCGAAGCATTTGTCCAGCGCGGTCCAGGTTTCCCATAGCGAGACCTACGAGTTCGCTCACGCGAAGGCCTGAGGCGTACAGCAATTCCAGAATAGCGCGGTCGCGGCATGGAATCAGAATCGCGTCATCGGCTGTTTGGCTTTTTCGGCGTGCTTGTTTCCGGCCGGCTGACCCGCCGGGCAACCCATCGAGAAAACTGTTCAGTTCTTCCGCGGTCAGAACGCGCGGCACGCGTTTGGGAATTTTTGGAGTGCTAATCAGGCGTGCAGGATTTTGTTTGGTAATTTTCTCGCGTACGCAAAACTTGAAAAAGGTACGTAGTGCGGCGAGCTTCCTGGCCACCGAGGCTTTCTGTTGCTTGCGGTCGTAGAGCCAGCTCACGAATTCGCGAATGATGCGATGGTCCACTTCGCCGAGCGGCATGGTCTTTTCACCCGGCGGAGTGAGAAATCCGTGGAGAAGATTCAGATCGTTGCGATAACTCCGAATCGTTGCGGGCGATGCATTCCGCTCGTACAGCAAGTACTTCATGAAATGTTCGATGTGCTGTTTCATGTGGGCCGTTCGGCCGGTATCAAGATTATAAGCCCGCGGAACTAGCGTGGCGGTTTATGTTCGATAAGCTTTTGTACGAATCGGCAAATAGGTATTTAAACCACACAGCATCAAATGGCTTCAACGTCGACTGACAACGGTGCTTTTAGCACCGGCGAGCAATCAAGCGATGCCGACAACATCTTCTTAGTATGCAATCGCGGCGTGTGCGGACCCCGGGATAGAAGGCCGCAGCGTAAGCCAGTCGGTACGCACACGGTCCCACTCTTGGATCAGAAATCCGTAAGACTCCAGGAATGTGCGAATTTGAGGACGCTGCCAGCCGGCAATTTTTTCCAGAATCGGCACGAGAACGACTATGGCATTGTTGCCGAGCACGGTGCGCCTGGCGATGTGTGCTACATGTTTGGTTTCCGAAACCGCGATAGTGAAGCCGTCCCGCGCATTCACATGCAGCATTACGTGGATATCGGAGTTTCCATCGCCCGCGTAAATAATATGGTCCGGACCTATCTTCAGATCGGCCTGCAGTTGATCCAGGATGGCGACTTTTCCGTAACCCGCACGAGCGCGCAGAATCGAATCAATCTCTCCAGAAGGTTTGTACTGGAATTCCGTCCCGTAAATTCGGTCCGCAGGAATAATTCCTTCCAGCGCGGACGTGATCACTTCCACCGGCGCGGCGGAGACAATCGAGAAATCGAAATGAAAACCATCGATTCCGTGATCCAGAATTTGGTCCAAGAGCGCAATGTTGTCTTTTAGACGAATGCGTTTCCCCACTTCGTAAAGGTGCTCTTTGCGAACTCGCGACTTGAATTCAGGATCGTGCAGCAGCAGGTAAGCGAGCTCGGCACCTTGTTGGACAAGATTGAGCTTAGCCATGCCCGCAGCCTTACGCTCGAATTCGTCGGTAGGAATGCCGACGATCTCGCTTAGGACGTAGCCGGAATCGTTGAACGTCAGCGTTTGGTCGAAATCGCTAACAAATAAATAGTGCTTCATGGTTTTCTCGCTCATGGGCAAAAACACTCCTTAAAAGCGGTTAGGATTGCGATACGCGGCCTGGCAATTCGTATACAAGTTAGATGCGGCTGAAGGGGAGAACGACCCAAAGGATCCCTGCGCCTGTGTCTTTACTACTTCCATATATCAGTTTGACTCTTACTACCACATTACGGTTATTTTATTTTTGAATGAGAAGCATAACTGCGCGCCGGTGACGCGAAGCGAACGCGATTCCCGCCGCAAAGTGAAGCTAGAGTTTCGTTAGGATTTAACGGGAGCGAGATTATTTTCTGTACGAGGCTCTTGTGGATGCACAAAGGGAGTCGCGGCAGTAGGAGTGCCGACCGGCGGACCGGAGGATTCAGAGGGTGCTTCGATTTCCCAGTCGCATCCTTCTTTCACGCAAGAACGGAAATTGCCGGCCTTGGTGCGCTTCTCGACGATAAATGGAGCGCCGCATTTCGCACACGGCTCGTTAAGGGGTTCATATGGCGAAGTGTAATCGCAATCGGGATAGCGGCTGCAGCCGTAAAATATCCGGCCGCGCCCGCGTCCTTTGGCCGTGCCACGGCGAACGAATTCGCCCTCCCCGCATTTCGGACACTTGATGCCAAGCGTGATGGGCCGCGTGTACTTGCACTTCGGATAGTTTTCGCAGCCGATGAAATCGCCGAAACGGCCTTGTCGCTGGAGAAGCTGGCCCTCATCCAAGGGGCATTTTTCGTCGAGACGGACATCGGGCTGGCGTGCCGTGCGCGTGCCGCTAACCAGGCGGCGTGTGGTTTTGCAGTCCGGGTAGCCGGTGCAAGCGAGGAAAACGCCGAAGCGACCGCGCTTGATAGCCATTTCCTTGCCGCAGTTATCGCAATATTCGATTTTAACTTCGCCATCATCCGCGGGTAGCTCAGGCGAAAGGTCTTTAATAAAATCGCATTCCGGGTAACGGTCGCAGCCTAGGAAAAAACCGTGGCGGCTGATGCGCTCGAGCAATTCTCCCTGGCCGCATTTTTCGCACTTTTGCCCGGTGGGAATGCCTGCTTTGTAAGAAAGCATTTCATCCGAGGCTTTATCCAGGTCGAGCAGGAAAGGATCCCAGAATTCCTTTACCGCCTGGCGCCAAGGCAATTTGCCTTCTTCAATTTCGTCCAGCTCTTCTTCAAGGCGGGCGGTGAAGCCCACGTCGAAAATATCCTCGAAGCTTTTGACCAGTAACACGCTGACACGTTCACCCAGCATCGTAGGCGTGAAGCGGCCTTGATCTTTGGTGACGTACTCGCGCTCCACGATGGTGGAGATAATCGTGGCGTAAGTGGAAGGCCGCCCAATGCCTTTTTCTTCCAGCTCTTTCACCAGCGTCGCTTCGGTGTAACGCGGCGGCGGCTCGGTGAAATGCTGTTCGGGCCGGATGCTTTCCAGGCGAAGCTGATCGCCTTCGCGAACCGGCGGCAGCCGATTGCCCGCGGCGTCGCCTTCGTCATCTTTTTCTTCTTCTTCCTTTACGGCTTGGTAGGCGGCGAGGTAGCCATCGAATTTCTGGACTGAGCCAGTGGCGCGGAAAGTGTAATCGTGGGCGTCCACGTCGATGGTGGTCTGGTCGAACACGGCAGGGACCATTTGCGAAGCCACGAAGCGCTGCCAGATCATCTGGTAGAGCTTGAACATGGACTCGTCGAGATACGGCTTCACACTTTCCGGCGTGCGCGAAACGTCGGTGGGACGAATCGCTTCATGAGCTTCCTGCGCATCCTTCTTCGATTTGAAAAAATTCGGTTTCTCCGGGAGATATTTTTCGCCATAACTCGAGCCGATATGCTCGCGGACCTGAGCTAAAGCGTCATTCGAAACTTTGACGGAATCCGTACGCATGTAGGTGATGAGCGCGACGGAACCTTCGGAGCCTAGTTCGACGCCTTCATACAATTTTTGCGCGAGCATCATGGTGCGCTTGGCGGTGAAACGCAGACGGTTGTAGCCGGCTTGCTGCAACTTCGAAGTAGTGAATGGCGGCGGTGCGAAGCGGCGCTTCTCTTTTTGCGCGACGCTGGAAACTTGCCAAATCGCGTGCTGAACGGCGGCCAAAACGCGCTGCGCTTCCGCTTCATCCGGGACTTCGATGTCTTCGCCCTTGTATTTAATCAGCTTGGCTTCAAAAGAAGGCGGTTCGTCTGCGCCTAGAAGCGCATGGATAGTCCAATACTCTTTGGGAACGAATGCGCGAATTTCCTGTTCGCGCTCAACGATCAATCGGAGCGCGACAGTTTGCACGCGGCCGGCGGAAAGACCACGCCGCACTTTATTCCACAAGAGCGGAGATACTTTGTAACCCACGATGCGATCCAGAACGCGACGAGCCTGCTGCGCGTCCACCAAGTTCCCATTCACCTTCGACGGCGTGTCGAAGGCGGCTTTGATAGCTTTCTGGGTGATTTCGTTGAACATCACGCGGTAGATCGGTGGAACTTCTAATTTCCCTTTGGCGAGCTTCGGTTCTTTCTTGGCGCTTTCTTTTGATTTGTCGCCGTTTTTTGATTCTTCGCCTTCTTCTTTAAGGTTCGAGTACTCGCGCGGATTGCTCAGGATTTCTTCCAGATGCGCGCAGATAGCTTCGCCTTCACGATCCGGGTCACCTGCCAGGTAGATGGCATCAGCGCCGCGCGCCGCTTTGCGAAGATCGTTGATAACTTTGATTTTCCCCGGGATGACTTGATAGGTCGGTTCAAAGATATTGTTAGCGGTAATCGTCACCGGCTTGGGAGCTTTTTTCTCCGGAGCAGCCTCGGCGCCTTTCGCCTTCTTCGTCTTGCGCTTTTTCTTTTTGCCTTTTCCGTTTTCTTCGCCGGGCAGAAGGATACCGATGGTCTTCCGGGGCAAATCCATCACGTGGCCGTAGGAAGCCTTGACCGTATAATTGCGGCCGAGATACTTATTAATTGTTTTCGCCTTGGCAGGCGATTCAACGATTACGAGCGATCGTGCCATTTTCTATCGTGTTCCTCGTGAAACAGCTTTTCGGCCAGCGCACTAAGCGCACTCCCATCCTAGCCTGCTATCCCCTGGAAGATTACAACAGGACTTTCAGGAATTGCTTACCAGGTAACTGACGTCCCACGCCTTTGAGCTCCAGGTCAAATAGCGCGGCCAGCACTTCCGAAGAAGTTAGGCCGGAAAGTTCGACCATATCATCGTATATGGCGCGATTCGTCCTCCGTTAAAACTCGTAGAGCGTGCGCTCTGCCGGGGCCAGACTTTCATGCACAAGCTTAGCCCGCTCTTCGGAGTTCGCCGCCTCGACTGGCGATAGTTGCGACCGGACCGAGGTTGGCTGCTCCTCAATCACATCTTCCCACGACGTGACCAGCTTAGCACCCTGCTTTATAAGCTGATTCGGGCCAAAGCTTGAAGGTTGCGTCGCGTTGCCTGGTACGCCGTACACTTCGCGGCCGAATTCCGTGGCCAGCCGCGCTGTAATCAGCGAGCCGGATTACTGTGCGCCTTCCACCACTAGAACACCCAGCGACTTACCGGCTATGATCCGGGTCCAAATCGGGAAGCTCTCAGGTGCAGGAAAAGTTCCCATGGAGAATCCCGTGATGATTGCGCCGCACTGAGTGATCTCTTCGAAAATTTTCTTGTTCTCCTTGGGAGAAACCGCGTCGATACCACAGCCCAAAGACCCCTATAGTCGCTCCGGTGTCAGAACTCAAAGCGCCTTTGTGCGCGCAGGAATCGATGCGACGGGCCGAACCACTGGCGGTTACTAGGCCGCAATTGGCCAAGTCCTTTGCCAGCCTCTGAGCCATTTGATTCCCGTAAGGGGTTGGACGACGCGAGCCGACCACGGAAATTGTGTGACGTCCTAGAAGTTCAACATTTCCGCGGACATACAGGAGGGATGGTGGGTCGTAGATCTCACGCAGACGCTGAAGGTAGTTCGGTTCGGCCCAAGTGACGAGATTGCAGCCCAGGGCTCGGACCTGCGCTAGCTCCTTTGACGCGGCGCTGATTGACTGGCGTGTGTGGATTGCCTGGGCTACGGCGGCGGGGGAGGCGTTTGGATCCCAGAGCGGTAAGTGACGCGCTTTTGGGAAAAGTGGGATTCGGGGTTGAGATTAAGCGGGGGATTGCTGGATTGTCCAGCGGTGTTAGTACTCAACCTGGAGTAGGGATGAATACGCAGTTCTGCGATTTGATCCAATCTGACTTCTCTAATATTCATACTTCCTGTTTCGGCTGATGCGGCTCGCGTTTAGTTTGAGGGCGCTGTGTATATTGTTTGGCCGCGTCGAATGGTGTAACGAACTTTGGCGAAGTTGTTTGCGTCATTCGCAGGGTCAGCGCTGAGAACTACAAGATCCGCATCCATACCAGAGGCTATCTGGCCGCGTGTTTGCGATTCGCTGAAGCGAGCGGCTGGAGCGGTGGTGAGGGATGCGAGAATTTGCATCGGCGTAAGGCCGGCTTGTGACATCAAGCGATATTCTTCCGTGACATCGTAGTCGGTTACGTAGCCAACATCGGTTCCAAAAAGAATTTGCCCACCGGCGCGCTGATATTGGCCGAGTTCTGCCGCACCTTTGGCCGCAAAATTCTCGGCTTGTTCGGGTGTGGCGTCGTCTTTTCTCGCTTCGTAAAGCCACAACTTAAGAGTTGGACTAAGTGACATATGGTGAGCGATCATTTTTGCGATAAGCGCATCGTCCCACTTTCCGGATATGGGAGTGGTGTGCGCGAGTACATCGACACCGGCATTGAGAGCAACTTCCAGGCCGGGAATATTTGAAGGATGGGCGAATACTAGGTGATTGTGCTGGTGCGAGACGGAAACGGCAGCGTTGGCGACGTCCTGCGGCATCAGTTTTATTTCTGCGTGGCTGACAAGTGAACCAGTGAAAAGTTTGGTTAGGTCTGCTCCGGCGTCGATTTGCGATTGAACAATCTGAATCGCAGCTTCCGGCGTGGCCGGCTGCGGGAGGAACGGCTTGATGGAGTCGGGAATGTAGAACGGCGCACCGTTGGGAGGATAAAGTCCGCTACCCGCGGTGAAAATGCGCGGGCCAGGGACTTCGCCGGACTCCACTCGTTTTCGGATGGCAACGGTATTGGGAAGGTACGAGCCTATGTCCACCACGGTCGTAAAGCCGTACCGTGTCAGCATATCTTCGAGTTGCTTTGCTAATTTTTCGGCGGGCTGGTCTGCCGCACCATTCCATTTATCTTCGGTGAAATGGACATGGCTGTTTTGAAAGCCAGCGACGATTACGGTCCCGGTGCAATCCACTTTCTTCGCATCTTTGGGGACCGATACGGACGAGAGTGGGCCTACGCTTACAATCTTCCCGTTGTGAATCAAGATCACGCCGTTTGCGAGCGGGGCGGCGGTAGGAGAGGTATAGATCTTTGCGCCGGTAAGCGCTAGCGATTGGCTATCTGCTGCTGTCGTTTGGACCCGCGCAATTCCGAGGAAGAGGAGCAGCAAAGCTAAAGAAAAGATCGCGACAGAGCGGGCAAGCAGTTTCATGAATCCTCCGAGCAATTAGGTCTCTTCAAAGCAATACGCCCATTTTCCCTGAATGTTTCCAGCGAATCGAAATCTCCTAGTTCTTGAATTCTAGACCCGGCAAATAGACCATTCAAATGCGCTTATGTTCCGTTCAACGGCTTGCGCTGGACATGCGGCTGGACTGCGGTAAGAATACAAGGCCGCAAGGGGGCGAAGAATGAGAAGGGTGCGTTATGCAGAAAAAGTGAATTCGTGGGGGTTACCGGCGAACTTTACGCGGGCGCGATGGATGGCTCGTGGCTGCCGCTTCTTTTTAGCAGCACTATTCATCTTCATTTTCCCGACCGCGCGCGCGATGGCACAAGAAACAAATCCTGAGCCCGGCCTGGAAGGAACCTGGGAAGGTATTTTGGGCGGCCGCCTTCACCTGGTGGTCATCATCCATAAGACGAGCAGCGGTGAGCTGGCTGGGCAGATGGACAGTGTGGACCAGCATGCGACGCTGCCCATCGAGAAGGCTTCTCTGGACGGGAGCGAGGTTAAGTTTGAGGTGAGCCGGATCGGCGGCCTATACCAAGGAAAAATGAATGACAAAGGCACGGAGATTTCCGGAACCTGGGAGCAAAGTGGAGTTCCGGAGCAGCCGCTTTCGTTCAAGCGCAGCGCGGCATCGAAACCGCCTCAAGAGAATGCGACGAAAAGCGCGGAACATACTCCGAAGCCGCTGACGTTTCCGTTGGACATGGTGATTCCAGTTGCGCCCACTGCGTTCAAAGCGGATGGAGAGTGGCATCTGGTGTACGAGCTGCACGTTTCCAACCTTTGGAAATGGGACTGCGAACTGACGCGTATCGAACTGTTGGATGCAAACGGCGGACAGAAACCGTTGGCGAGTTTTTCCGGTGGCGAGCTTGACGGAATGGTCGTTCATCCCGGCGGAGACGCTGCGGAAAAATCAAAAATAGGGCCCACGCAATTTGCTGTAGTGTACATGTGGGCGACTTTCGATACTCTCGACGCAGTGCCTGCTTCAATAAGCCACCGGGTAACTGCAAAAATTGGTGATTATCCGGAAGCCTTTTCGGTTGATATCCCCGCGACACCCGTGGATCGAAAGCCGGTTGTGGTGATCAGCGCGCCATTGACTGGCGAGGATTGGGTGGCCGGGAATGGTCCTTCGAATACTTCGGCGCACCGGCGCGCGCTGATTCCGGTCAACGGGCGCGCTTATATCTCCCAGCGATTCGCCATCGATTGGGTGGAAGCTTATCCGGACGGCAAGACGTATCAAGGCGATCCGGCGGACAACAAAAATTATCGCGCATACGGGCACGAAATTCACGCCGTGGCGGACGGAACGGTGACGGAAACGAAAGACGGTATTCCGCAGAACACGCCCGGCGCGAAATCATTGGCCGTACCGATAACACTGGAAACCATCGGCGGCAATCACGTGATTATGGACATTGGAAATGGGCTTTATGCGTTTTATGCGCATATGCAACCAGGGTCGCTGCGGGTAAAGGTCGGAGATAAAGTGAAAGCCGGGCAGGTGCTCGGGCTGCTGGGCAATACGGGGAATTCGTCGGAGCCTCACCTGCACTTTGATATTTGCAATGCGAGTTCGATGCTGGCTTGCGAAGGGATGCCATACGCTTTCGCGTCGTTTGAGGTTGAGGGAAAAGGAGAAAGCTGGAAACCATCGGATTCGCACGAAGCGGCAGTGAAGCACGAAATGGAAATTCCGTTGGAGGACGAAGTAATCCGCTTTGCTCCGATCCCGTAACCAATTTCCGATACTGCTGGCGAAAATGCCCGGGTCTAAATCGATGTGCTACGATGGTACGAAGCGTGCGAAATAACTAAATATGGCTAGACTTCGAATTTCGATTGTTGAATTTCTGAATACCGCTCCGCTGGTATGGGGTTTTACCGATGGGCCGCTCACAGGCAAGTACGATTTGTCGTTTACTCTGCCTGCGCAATGCGCCGAAGCTCTGCGGCGCGGAGATGCTGACATCGCGATCATTCCCGCCATCGAATATCAACGCATGGACCATATGGTTCTGCTGCCGGGAATGGGCGTGGCCGCAAAAGGCGAGGTCCGCAGCATTTTGGTGGTAGCCAAAAGGCCGATTGAGAAAGTGAAACGTATCGCGCTGGATACCAGTTCACGCAGTTCGGCAGCCCTAGTGCGTCTGCTTGCCGCGGAACACTGGAAGATTCATCCTGAATTTGTCGATGCTTCACCTGACGCTTCCGAAATGCTGAAGGTCGCCGATGCAGCGCTGGTTATTGGCGACCCCGCGCTGCGCATCGCGCTCAAGATGGAAGCGTTGGCAGGAAAGGCTCCCAGCGGCGAAGAGTGTTGCAAGGGCGATCCCGAATCTATGCCCGTGCCGGGATTTGAGACTTTGTTCGTGTACGACGTGGCTTTTCAGTGGCAGGAACTGACCGGCAAACCTTGCGTGCTGGCGATTTGGGCCGGCCGCGGAGAGTCGGTCACTCCGGAGGTTCTCGCCGATTTTGAGGCTTCGAAAGCGTATGGACTCGGGCGCATACGAGAAATCGCGGAAGGTGCCTCCTTGAAACTTGACCTGCCCGTTCGCGCCCTGGAACGCTACTTATCCGAAAATATTCATTTCGGATTGGAAGAAGAATATCTCGCTGGATTGCGCCTGTATTATGAGAAAGCCGCTGCGGCCCGACTGATTCCTCGCGCGCGTCCTTTGGAATTTTTCCATTCCCCGGTGAAAACCACGGCAGGATCCGGGAAGTGACATGTGGAGCGCATTGGCCAGTTGAGCATTCTGCGCCGCTATCCGGTGAAAAGCATGGCTGGCGAGGATCTGGAGGAAGCGCGTGTTAGTTTTGCCGGTCTGATCGGGGACCGCGTTTTTGCGTTCATCGACAACCGAAACCGTTCGAACTTCCCCTGGATGACGGCACGGCAGGGCCGCGAGCTGATTCTTTTTCGGCCGCGTTTTCTTGAGCCGCCGAAAATAGAAGAAGAGAATCCGGACCCGGCGAGTTACGCGGCCGAGGTGAGCACCCCGGAGCGAGAAGTTTTCCGCATGGGTGATTCGCGCTTCACCAGACATTTGGAAGAGCGCTTCGGCCGATCTTTGCGATTGCGTTTTTCGGAGCGGTGCCAGACCGATGCGCGCCCGGTTTCTGTCCTGGGTTTGAGTACGGCCAGCGCGCTATCAAAAGAAGTAGGCTTGGACCTGGACACCCGGCGATTTCGTGCTAACTTTTATGTGCGTTGGGATAATGACAAGCCCTATTACGAAGACGAATTGATTGGGAGCGAGCTGCAAATCGGCGACGACGTCACGCTGCAGGTGCTAAAGAAAAACGAGCGCTGTGTAATGATCAATCTGGATCCTGAAACCGCCACACCTGCGGCGGCGGTTTTGCAAAACGTGGCGCTCCGCCATCAGGGGTGCTTGGGAGTTTACGGCGCGGTGCTGCGCGAAGGTGTTGTACGCGTGAACAATCCGGTTTATTTGGTCTGATTGCCGGTAAGGACGAAGCAAAATGGGTATTTCACAACAAGAAGCGCTCGATCTTTTCAACTCCGATGATTTGATTGGAATCGGCATGGCCGCAAACGAAGTCCGCCGAAAAAAGACGGATGGGCGCGTGGCCACTTATCAAATCGATCGCAATATTAACTACACGAATTTCTGCACGGAGTACTGTTCGTTCTGCGCCTTCTATCGTCCGCTCGGCGCCAAAGATGGTTACATCCTGCCGCTTGAAACGATTTACGAAAAAATTGAGGAGATGATCGAGTTAGGGGGAACCGGCGTGCTGATGCAGGGCGGCTTGCACCCAGACCTGCGCATTGAGTTTTACGAAAATATGCTGCGCTCGATCAAAGAGCGCTTTCCGCAAGTTCACTTGCACTGTTTTTCCGCGCCTGAGATTACCTGCATTGCTGAAGTTTCGGGACTTTCACTGCGCGACACCATCGCGCGGTTGCGTGATGCCGGACTGGATTCTATTCCAGGAGGCGGAGCGGAAATTCTGGACGACGAAATACGCGCGCGCATATCGCGGTTGAAATGCCGCTCCGAAGAATGGGTGGAGGTGCACCGAGCGGCGCACTCGTTGGGCATGCGTACCACCGCCACGATGATGTTCGGCTGTGGTGAAGAAGCGCGGCACCGCGTGAACCATCTGGAACTTTTGCGGCGCATTCAGGAAGACACCGGCGGGTTTACTGCGTTCATTCCCTGGATTTTTGCTCCCGAAAATACTCCGTTGGGTAAGAAGATTCCGGAGGCGACCGCCTTTGATTATCTGAAGACGTTGGCCGTCAGCCGCCTGTACCTCGACAATATAGACCACATCCAATCGAGCTGGCTCACACCGGGAATTAAAATCTGCCAGGTTGGTTTGCAATTTGGTGCCGATGATGTGGGCAGCATCTTGATTGAAGAAAATGTGGTTTATGCAGCGGGCGTGCGCAACCGCACGAACGAAGCCGAGTTGCGCCGTATTATATCCGACGCAGGATACATACCCGCGCAACGCGACACGTTGTACCGCTCCTACGTTTTGAAACAAGTCCCATAGCGCATTGGATTCAACCGGCTTTCTTATCGGCGGCTAAACGGAGAGTGCAGTAACGGGCTGTGCGGCTGCCAGAGAAACCGGAAGTTCAAGCACTACGCTCGCGCCATAAGGTTGTTTGTTGGAAAGCACGATTTCCCCGCCGTATTCCTGCGCGATACCGTAACAGATGCTGAGGCCCAATCCCGTGCCTTTGCCTACTGGCTTAGTGGTAAAAAACGGATCGAAAGCACGATTAAGATCGGCAAAGCCGGGGCCCGAATCCTCAAACTGAATCATCACCGTGTTTTGTTGTCGAGACGCGCGAATCTGTATGGTCCGTTGTGCGCTGTCTTCCACCGCGTCCATCGAGTTGTTCAAAAGATTCAGGAGTACCTGTTTCAGTTCGTCTTCGCCGATGGCGATAGGCGGCAGTTTCGGGTCCAGATGCGCTTCCACTGTAATATTGAGTTTACGCAGATGGAATTCGCGAAGCTGGATGACGTCGCGCAATGCAGCATCAAGATTGGCCGCCCGCGCTGCGGGATTATTTTGACGCGCGAAACGCAGCAATCCGTCCACGATGCGCTTCATGCGATGGGCTTCGTGTCCCAACTTTTGCAAGCGCTTGACTACCTTTTCGCCCTGTACTTCTTCCGCAAGCAGTTCCGAATAGCCAATAATGCCGGTAAGAGGATTGTTCAATTCGTGCGCCACGCCGGCGACGAGTTGGCCGAGTGCGGCCAGTTTTTCCGCACGCACGAGCTGATGATGCAAACGCGTGTTTTCGATTGTGACGGCAAGATCCGACGCCAAAACCTCCAGCTTCACCATCTCAGACACATCCGGAAACGTTGTGGAATTCTCGCAACTCAGAAACAGACAGCCCACGTATGAACCTCGCCATGAAATTAGCGGGATCAGAACTTCGTTTTCAGGATCGGCCATGCGATAAGAATTGTTGCCCAGCTTTGTGGCGCTGTCGCAAAGCTTCTTCAGTTGCTCAATGGTAAGAACTCTGGCGCGTTCTTCGAGCCCATCGGTTTCATCCATCGAAAATCCATTTGCGCCGGCCAGGTGGAACGAGCGTTCTTCCGTGGCCAGCAACAGAGCAGCTTTATTGAAACTGCTGGCGTCGGTAACCGCTACCGCGACTTCCTTGCAGAGCGCAGCGGGATCTTTTCCCGCCAGCAGCCGTGAAGTGATGTGTGAAAGCCGCTGGAGCAGCAAATTTTCGGCGTGTTCGCGCGCGCTGGATTGCTCAATGATGCGCGACTTGTCTTCCAGAAGCGTCAGCACCATTCCGAAGGCGACGAAATATTTCGGGACGTTCCATATTTCCGGATTCATCTGCAACTTCGGCCAAAAGTATTGAAACGCCGCGCCGAGCGGAAAAACCGCGCCCCACGCGAGAAATCCGCCTGACACAGCGATTACGCCGACTGAACTTCTGGGATAGCGTTTCCAAAAAAGAAGTCCGCACAATCCAAAAGAGATGGTCAAGATGGCGTTGATGGCGAAATCGGGACTGCCATGCAACTGTTTCTGAAAGGCACAAATTCCCACGGCGGTAAGAACTACGGCGACCCCCATGTTGAACCCTGGCAGCGGACGAACTCGAAGGGCGAGAATGGCTGACCCAAAGAAGATAATCGCGAGTGCTGCGGACATGATCCAAGGGATTTGCCAATTGAAACTGGCAGCAACGGCGTGAAATGCCACAGAAATTCCAAGAAGTGCCAGGATGCCCAGTCGTTTCGCACGATTCTCGACCACACGAAGCATCGATACAACGAAAACTACTCCGGAAAGCTCAAGAGCGACGAGATCAATCGATTCAATAGCCGTTTCCAGGGTTCCCGTGTGCGTTTCGAATGCTTGAATGAAGAAATGCAGGAAAATTAAGGCCCAGGCATAGGTCCAGAGCCGGATTCGCGCAGAGGGAGCGTGTTTGCGCAGCGAAAGAAAAATGCCCACCAGAACGGCGAGCACAAGTATCGTCGGAAGTTTGTCGAGCAGTGGAGTCACAGATTTGCTCTTGCAGGTTTGAGGTTATAGGCCGCAAGAAGGTGGAACAATAGAGCGTTGGTACCAAACTCCGCGAAAGGGCTGCCCGAAAATGGACACCTAAGAGGTTCCTATTCAGTCACTTGCAGACATTCAAGGTGACTTCGCTGCCTTCCGGAAGATCGAGCGGCTCGCTAGGGACGAACACGCCATTCTGAAAACGCGCGCGGATTTTGATAGCTGGGCGACCTGGTTCCCGCGTGGACGGCGCGCGAGATTCTCTGGCCAGAGCTTCCTTGGCGGACGAGGTTTGCAATTGCGGTGCACGGCGCTCGCTGGCTTGGTCCAGGGCGATATTGGCAAGGGCGTCGGCGTCCGAATTTAATTCTCGACGGACGTGTTCGATCACCAAGTATTGAATCTGCCGCGCTAACTTGGAGGCGCGTTCATGCAGCGGCTTCAGGTCCGGGCTTTTCACTTTGTAGCGGCCTTGCATCTGGCGTACGAGTAGTTCTGAATCGCTGCGAACTCGCAGGGCATGGATGTCGTGGGAGGTGGAGTAGTCGAGGGCCGCGAGTAGCGCGTAGTATTCGGCTACGTTATTGGTTTCGCGACCGATATTTTTCGCCAGCTCGAGAACGATTTTTCCAGAAGGGTCGCGCAAAACCACAGCGTACGATGCTGGGCCGGGATTGCCTCGCGAGGCGCCGTCAATGTTAGCAATGTGTACGGCAGGCGGAGCCGCCGAATGAGCGTCGGCGAAAAGGCGCGCGCTTCCCGGAACGTTGGACTTGGACGACTTAATACCAGTTTTCATTTGCACAGATCCACGCGAAGAAAACTGCGGGACTTTCGAAACCTAGGTTTCATGGGAGAGAGAGCCGGCCGGAGCGGAAGGAGTGGCGGAAGAAGCTGTAGCCGCCGAAGATGCCGGTTCGTAGTAATAAAGAATGCGCGTGCAAGTCTCGCAGTGGAACATTTCTTCACTATTCGATCGGCGCATTTCTTGAAATACGTGCGGACGTACACGCATTCCGCAAGCGGTACATTTTTCGTCGCGAACTTCCGCCAGCGCGACGCCGTGATGTTTCTTCACGATGCGATCGTAATGATCCATCAGTTTCTCAGGAATCCGGGGAACCACAGCTGCGCGTTTGGTATCTAATTCCGCGAGAGCTTTTTCATCTTCCGCTTTTTCGGCTTCAATCTTGGAACGCTCGCCGCGCACGATTTCTTCCACTTCCTTCAGCTCTTTCTCGGAAATCTTGATGCGCCGGTCGTATTCTTCGCCGGAAACCATCTGCTCCAGCAAACGGTCTTCTGCCTTGGCGATTTGCTCTTC
The DNA here is from genome assembly GCA_963714785.1 of uncultured Acidobacteriota bacterium. GTDB lineage: Bacteria > Acidobacteriota > Terriglobia > Acidiferrales > UBA7541 > Palsa-295. The sequence continues at coordinate 339,444 of CAVQQE010000003.1, read as the reverse complement.
GGCCATTTGAACTTCGTGCTGTAAGGCCTTGTACGCTTCGTTGGTTTTTATTTGGGAGGTCTGATCTTTGTACTTGCGGACTTTCTCTTTCCAACCTTCCACGTCGAGCTCGTATTTCTTGCGGTCTTTTACGGTGGCCAGTTGTGCGGCTTTGCTGCGTTCGAGCTCCGCTTTGGCCGCAGCCGTGCGCGCTTCGGCATCCGCAATTTTCTTGGGAAAGGCTGCCAGCCGCGAGCGGACGTCTTGAAGGCGCATGTCCACGGCCTGTAATTCGAGCAGATCCTGAAGAATCTTCAGCACTGTAGAAACATTCTAACACACGCCGCTGTCCAGGCCCGCCGATAGCCGGGCGTTTGCGGGCCCCTTTCATGGCACCTAGAATGAGTCTTTTTCGAGGCCGCGTCCGTAGTATGGATATGATAGCCAGCGCAGCCATTGCGTGGGAGGGGCGTGTGGGGCTTGAAAGCGAAGTAGCCCAGCTTCAGCGCGGAGATCTGGACGCGCTGGCAGCGCTACTAGCGCGTTATCAAAATCGCCTCTACCGTTATTTGCTGCGACTCGTGCGCGAGCCGGCCGAGGCGGAAGATTTGTTTCAGCAGACTTGGGTGCGTGTGGCAGAAAAAATCCGGCAATACGATTCGAAGCGTAATTTTGAAGCATGGCTCTTCACCGTAGCGCGAAATATTGCCATCGACCATTTGCGTCGAATACGGCCGGAAAGTTTGGACGAGCCGATCCCGGGAATGCCGGGAGAATCACCGGCCACGCGTTTGCCGTCGGGCGAACGTCCTGTTCTCGATGGAATTATGGACCGCGAACGCTCCGGGCGGCTGGCCCAGGCACTGGAACTTTTGCCGGTAAGCCAGCGGGAGGTTTTGACTCTGCGGTTCGAAGAAGAGATGAAGCTCGAAGAAATCGCCGATGTAATCGATGCTCCGCTCTCCACTGTAAAAACGAGATTGCGCCGAGGGCTCGATCGTTTGCGGAATACGCTTGAATCAAATTATCCGGGAGAAGTATGGCAATGAGCGACCACGAGGAAATCCGCGAACTGTTGGCTCTGTCTGCAGCCGATGCGCTCACACGCGCGGAAGAGGAGCAGGTGATGAAGCACCTACGAACCTGCGCGGACTGCTCGGCTGAAGTAGACAGATGGCGTCTGCTTGCGGCCGGAATGCGCCGCCTGCCGACACCGCAACCGCGGCCCGTGATTGTGGAACGCGCTCGAGCGCAAGCAGCCATACGTCTTGCGGAAGAAGCCGAACATCGCTGGCACCGCATTGTGATGATGGGAGTAATTTTGTTCGCTTGGGCCATGACGCTGATTAGCTGGCCGGTAGTGAAACTAGTGAGCGGCGGAATACTTGGAATGCTGGATCCGGGCTTGAACCACGCTTGGATAGCGTTCGCGATTTTTACAACGATTGTTTGGGCATCGGGTGGCGCAGCGGCCGTGTTCTTGTCACTTCAGCAGCGGCGCGAGAGGAGCTTGGCATGAGCCGATTTCAGAAGGAACTGAAGGTAATTCCACGGGTTGCCTGGATTATCGGTTTGCTCGTTTACTTTGGAATGGGATTGCTGCTTTTCACCGTGGCATTGCCGAGCGATAACCACATGCGCTTGTGGGATCCCAGCTTGCAACTCCTATTTTCTTTTGGCATCCCGCTTGTCATGTTCGCCTATGTGCTGCTTGCGGGTTATGTCTATGGCGACGCAAGACGTCGCGGTATGCGCTACGTAATGTGGACGCTGCTGGCGATTTTCATTCCTGACGGCATCGGCATGATTTTGTACTTCATCTTGCGCAGTGCGATGCCGAAACCGTGCCCAGGCTGCGCTCAGGACGTTCCGGCCGGATTTGTTTTCTGCCCTCACTGCGGCACGCCCCTTCAGGCCACCTGCTCGAATTGCGGGCGGGGCGTGGAGCGAGGCTGGTCGAACTGCCCTCACTGCGGAACAAAATTGCCCGCACAAACCGCTCGCATCGCATAGCGCAGATGGCGTGTGGATTGATACACTTCGTGTAGAAGGTCGCGAAACACGAGGAGGTTTTGTGCCATACGTGCAGGTAACCTGGGTGGCCGGGCGCACTCCGGAGCAAAAACGCAAACTGGCCGAGCGCATTACGCAGGTTTTAATCGAAGACGGAAAAGCCAAGCGCGAAAATATTCAAGTGACGTTTGTCGATTTGCCGGCAACGGACTACGCCGAGGCGGGCGTAACCGTTGCCGATCAGAAGCGCACTCCCTGAATTCACGTCAGCCGGAGGCAAGACGCGCTAGAACAGTCGGCAGAGCATTTTTCAGGCGGACGGCCCGAGTTCGCGGCGCACGAGTACTGCATCAATCAAATAACCAATTCCGACCGAGACCGGAATAACGCCGAAAACGGCGGCTTGTATTGCGTCCGCATCAAATCTTGCCAGCAGAACGAACGTCAACGTGTAACCCAGCCCGCCCGCGATCAGCAAAATTGCTGAATGCCGGGAACGCGCGTGCGGCGGCAATTCGTCCGCGATGGGAACCTGAACTCCTTTGGCGATCGCCGCCAAGCGTTCTTCAGTCCTGAGTTTTCGCACGCGATACCAGGCATAAATTGCAGCCAGCGGCACTGAAAACGACAGCACAACTGCAGCAAGTCCGATTGGTTTCCATAGCAAGCCTCCTCGGTTTTCTAGCTTCTTGAACTTCATGCAAAGGTACGCAGATGGCCTTTTGGATGTTCCGTTGATCCTGGGAAGCGGACGCGATTGTTGCGGGGTGTGGGTGGCCGCAAGTACAGAAGAAGCCGAAAGCGCGAAAGCGATTACTGCCCGGTTTGAACTTCCATGCTCTGGTCGATGAAATAATCGTTGCAGCCCGGATTTGTAGCTGCGGGACAGTGCGCAACTACACGAAATCCTCCGGCGGGATTTTGAATTTCGTAGGTGTAACCCTGGCGTCCTCGCTTTTCGAATGTCACCGCGCCGTTCGACGTTAGGTCGTCCAAAGAAGCGTAGCTGCCGTGTTCGGCTTGGTAAGCGCGTTCTGCTTGTGCGATGGCGATAAGGTCATTTTTCACGCCGACAATATTGATCGTTTGCGCGGGCGTTCCGGCTCCCTCGGACTCAGCCTTTCCGAAATAATATTTGTAAACTAGCAGCGAAATCACCAAAACCACCAGAATTCCAGCCAGGCTTTTCATGGGTCCCTCGTTCTTCAATTTTACGGCATGCGCGCATTCCGCAATGTTTTGCGACCAAACGAGTTCCATGCGAGCAAGAGGCAATCCGGCAGCGCAAAAAAAGCGCAGAAGTTGCGCGAAATCCTTTTTTGCGCGGAAGACGTCTAAGTATTATTCAAGAGGAGCAATGACCATATGACGAAGTGGTCTCAACTCGCCGCAATTACTTGTCTCGCCGCAATTCCCGCAGCGCTGGTAGCAGGCACGCGACCGGCCCAATCTGCCGCGAATGCCGGCGATGAAACGAAGCGAGGTAACCAGGTATTGCTGGAAGCGGCAAACGCCGCCGGAGGTGAAAAACTCAGTTCCGTGGCCACACTTGCAATTGATGAAAGCGGAAAAATCATGACTTCGCAAGGAGACACAACTCTCGCTGTGAAGTGGATGGTTGCATATCCCGACCGTTCGCATGGCGAAGTAGATTTCGGCGGGCAAAAAGTGGTCCAAGTTTGCGATGGAACTTCTGCCTGGCTGCAACTTCCTCAAGGTACGCGGGACACCACGCCCGTGATTTCAGAATTCAAGCGCGGCATCTCCCTTTTCGGAGGCGGATGGGGAGTTTACGAGCAAGTGCTTGCCGGGAAGCAGAACGGGCAATTCATCGGCGAAGCGGACATCGACGGAAAGAAAACGCTGGGCGTGTCCATCGACGGACCTTTTGGCCCGGTGAAACTTTATTTCGATCCCACAACGCACCTGCTTTCCGCCGCGCGATTTCAATCCAGGGGAGCGCAGGGGAGTTCCGACAACGAGCAGCGCTGGAGCGATTACCGTACGGTGGACGGCCGGGTATTTGCGTTTTCAACCGTGACCTATCGCGACGGAACAAAATTTTTCGAATCTACGATCCAAAACGTGCAGTTGAATCCTAAGTTGGACGAATCGCTATTCGCCAAGCCGGGTCCCGCTGTTAACAATTGATGGCCCTTTCACTTCACGGTCAAGATGACCTTGCCGATATTTTTCCGTTCCTGAATGTAGGTATGCGCCGCGGCGGCTTCCGCCAGCGGAAAAGATCTGCCGATTACCGGTTTGATTTTGCCCGCGGCATACATACGAAAAATCTCGTCAAGCTCGGCGCGCAACAGCGGGCCGCGCGATCGCAAACCCCCAAGGCTCACGCCGATTACAGAGATGTTGCTGCTCAACAGCTTCAGGGGATGAAATCGGGGAGTTTGAGCCAGCGCCATGGCTCCCCGCACCAAGCTTCTTTTTCCGTCTGGTCCCGCAGCGGAGGAGAGACCGTAAACCACGAGCCGGCCGGTGACACCGAGGCACTTATAACTTCGCGAGAAGGATTTTCCGCCGATCGGATCCATCACCATTTCGATTCCGTCCGGAGCGAATTTGCGCACGACGTCGACAAAATCGTTTTTCTGATAATCAATCGCGTGATCGACTCCGATCTTGCGGAGGTACTCCTGCTTCGTAGGGCCCGCAGTGCCGAAGACCACAAGTCCGCGCGCCTTCGCAAGCTGCACGGCGGCGATCCCCACGCCACCCGCCGCGCCATGAATGAGAACTCTGTCCCCTGGCTGCAGATTGCCCATCGTGAACATCGAGTGATAGGCGGTCAGATAATTCCCCGGGATGGCGGCGGCATCCTCAAATGGCATTCCCGCGGGAAGGCGATAGACTTGCCGCGCTGGAACAGCAACCCAGCTCGCGTAAGCATTGAATTGTGTAAGAGCGGCTACTGCTTCGCCGGGTCTAAACACCTCACCTTCCGCCGATTTGCCCCTGCCCTCTGCAACTTTCTCAACCACCCCTGCAACTTCCAGGCCCGGAATGAAAGGCGGTTTGGGCGTTCCGGGATAGATGCCCATGCGCTGCAAAAGGTCGGCAAAATTTACGCCGATCGCTTTCACGCGGATGAGCGCTTCTCCCGCTTTTGGTTGGGGATCGGGGACCTCACGAGCCTCAAAAACTTCAGGTGCTCCATACTTCCTAACGACCATGGCGCGCATCTAAGTCTCCTTGTGCCGTTATTGTCGTTTCCGCGCCGGGTTTTCTATCTCGCCGGTTTTCATTTTGGATTCGAGGCATCCTATCTTAAACTGTAAGGCTTTGTGCAACGATGAAAACTAAACTGAAGACCGCAACAATATTTATTAGCGCAGCCGTTTTAGTCAGCGCGTGGGTTTGTGTCGCTGGCGACGCGAAACCCGCGTCAACGTCGACCCCGCCTGTGCTTGCCGCGATGCAGGAAGAGCTTAACCGCTCGATGACCGGTATTTCAAAGTCCGAGCCGTCCGATTACTTCATCAGCTATACGGTCGCCGATCGCCAGTACGCCGAAGTCTCCGGCTCGAATGGCGCTCTGCTCTCCAGCTCGGAAAATCGCGCGCGCTGGCTTGAAGTGCAGACCAGAGTGGGAACCTATCAGCTCGACGACACGCACAAGCTGGGCGATCGCCAACCGAGTTGGACCAGCCCTGGCACGACCATGGCGCTCGACAATGATATCGACGTGCTACGCCGGGAAATCTGGCGTGAAACTGACCGGCAATACCGCGCCGCCACCGAAGCGCTTATCAAGGTGGAGACCAGCCAGCAAGTTCAGGTTCAAACAGCCGAAGGGAACGCGCCGGATTTTTCGCGTGAGAAGCCGCACGTCTCCATCGGGTCGCGCGTTGAGATCAAAGTCGACCGCACGCCTTGGGAAGAGCGCGTGCGGAAATATACTGCTGCGTTCAGCAAATCATCTGCGGTGTTGAATTCCATCGCTACATTCACAGCCCTCGGCATGAATCAGTATCAGGTGAACACCGAAGGAACCAAGCTCGCGTTCGGCCAGGTGCATTACCGCCTCGAGCTTTACGTTCAAAGCAAAGCGCCCGATGGCATGGACATCAATCGCTACGCGAATTTCGATTGGCTGGATACTAAAGACGCTCCCACTGACAAAATTGTTTTCGACCGCATCAAGACGATGATTGCCGAAACGGAAGCTTTGGACCAGGCCCCGCTGGTTGAGCCCTACGCAGGTCCGGCTCTTTTGACCGGACGCGCAGCCGCCGTTTTCTTCCACGAAGTATTTGGCCACCGCGCTGAAGGATTCCGCCAGAAAGACATCAACGAGGGCCAAACCTTTACCAGCAAAGTCGGCGAGCAGATTTTGCCGGACTTTATTTCCATCAAGGACGATCCCACGGAAGCCTCTTTCCACGGCCAAATGTTGCTGGGCAATTATGCATTTGACGATGAAGGCGTGCCGGGCGAGAACGTTTCACTCGTGGATCACGGCGTATTGAAGACTTTTCTGATGTCGCGCTCGCCGCTGGTGACGATTCCGGAGTCGAACGGTCACGGTCGCCGGCAGCTTGGATACGTCCCCGTCGCGCGCCAGGGGAATTTGATCGTTTCGAGTTCCAAGACCATGACCGACGCGCAACTGCGAAGCAAGCTGATCGAACTTGTAAAGGCGCAAGGAAAACCGTTCGGGCTGCTAATTGATGACATTGCCGGCGGCTTCACCTTCACCGGCCGCTCTCAGCCGCAAGCATTTCAGGTGCTGCCGTTAGTTGTTTACAAAGTTTTCCCCGACGGTAGCCCCGATCAATTAGTTCGTGGAGTCGATATCGTGGGCACGCCGCTCGTCTCTTTGACGAAAATCGTGGCCACCGGCGATACCCCCGATATTTTCAATGGCTATTGTGGCGCTGAATCCGGTTCTGTTCCGGTTTCAGCAGTCGCGCCGGCAATTTTGATTTCTGAAATGGAAGTGCAGAAGAAAGAAACGTCCACGGACAAGCCGCCTATTCTTCCGCCTCCCGCTCATGACCCACAAGGACATTACCCGGGCTCCGTTAAGACCACGGAAAACAATTCGCAGTCAAAGGGACAATAGCCTTGAAGAACTTTTCGGTGTTTGCTTTGATTGCGGCGTTTGCATTTCCTCTATTTGCAGGCACGCCCGCGCACAACTTGCCGACGGCCTCTGCACTGCATGTTCCAGCCCCTGCGCAGGCGGCCGTGCCGCCCAGCGAAACTGACCAAACCCTCCATGCCATGCACGACGAAATGGAGCGCGCCCGAACGCGCTTGCAGATTCCCGGCGTGAGCAAACCTTTTTACATCGAATACCGTTTGATGGATTTGGACGTGCGCACAGTGACCGCATCTTTCGGCTCGCTGGTGAACACTTCCACCACGCGCGACCGCATCATGAGCGTGGAAGTACGCGTCGGCGACTATCACCTGGATAGCTCGAATTTCATCAGTGAAGATAGCTTTCAGGGCTTTCTCGGTTCCACTGGCCAAGTGGGAATTGACCGTGACTACAATTCGCTGCGGCAGGATTTGTGGCTCGCCACCGATCAAGCTTACAAACAGGCCGCCACGCAGATGTCGCTGAAGCAAGCTTTTCTCCGCAGTTTGACCAAGCCGCCGGAGATTGACGATTTCGCGCAGGAGCCGCCCACGCAGCAGATTGATCCGCGCGTCGATCCCGACTGGACCTCGCGCAATTGGGAAGAAGAAGCGCGCAAGGCTTCGGAAGTTTTGAAGGATTTTCCGCAGCTCAACGGTTCGCGCGTGAACTATTACATGGTGTACGTCACCTATTATTTGATGAATAGCGAAGGCACCACATTGCGCACGTCGCGAAGCCTGGCTGCGGTGGAAGCGGCGCTTGATACGCAGGCCGATGACGGCATGCTGCTGCACAACTATTATTCACTGTACGTCGCGCGGCCCACAGACCTTCCGGATTCGGCGGCCTTGAGCAAATCGTTGGCGCAAACTGGAACTGAGCTGATGCAACTGCGCGCCAGCTCGCTGGTTCCGGATTACACGGGTCCCGTGCTTTTTGACGCGCCGGCGGCGGGCTCCGTCCTCGCTCAGGTTCTCGCGCCTTCATTGTCCGGAGAGCGTCCGCCGCTTTCCATGGGCTCTTCTTTCGACGCAATCATGGAGCGTTTTGGCGGCCGCAGCGAATGGACGGGACGCGTAGGCACGCGAGTACTCCCGAGCAATGTCACCCTGGTGGACGATCCCACGCTGAAAGAATTTCAAGGAAATGTGTTGCTCGGGAATTATGCGGTGGATGACGAAGGCGTGAAGGCCGAACGCGTAACGCTGGTGGACAATGGGATTCTGAGAAATTTACTGATGTCCCGCCGCCCGGGCCCTGACTTTCAGAAATCAAATGGCCATGCACGCTCGGCTATGCTTTCTGACACTATACCGCTTGCCAGCAATCTCTCGTTTCAAGCCAGCGATTCGCTGGACGCAGCCGCGCTGAAAAAGAAATTTCTGGATGCCTGTCATAGCGACGGCCACGAGTGGTGCCTGGAAGTAAAACGGATGGACAATCCAGCGCTCTCTTCCATCCGGCAGGAAGATTTCAACGAGTTCATTGGATCCATTGCCGGCGGACTTTCCAGCGGCGAGCGCATGCCGTTGACCGTTTATCGCGTATACGTTGCCGATGGTCGCGAGGAAATGGTTCGCGGCGGTCACATCGAAGGACTGACGCTTCGTTCCATGCGCAATATTCTGGGCGTTGGTGGCGATAGCGCCGTGAGCACCTATATGCAGAATCCTGCCGGCGGTTTTGCTGGCACAGCGCTGGGAGCTTTTGGCTCGGCGCAAGGCGGCATTCCCAGCACAGTCACTGCGCCGTCGCTGCTGCTCGATGAGATCGAAGTCCGCGGCTTCCACGGCGAACCGCGACGTCTGCCCATCGTCCCTGCTCCGCCTCTAAAATAGGCTACGTCTCTTGCCGCAACGAAGTAAACCAATCACTCGATCCCACTAAAGTGGCGCGTCAAGCCATCGCGAAGTAGACTCTCCACATCAAGCATGTTGCGACTCAATCGACTCAGTGCCAACCTTTCTACAGCCAACGCCATCGGGTTGCTTTTTCTCCAAACTATTTTATGAAGGCGCCATGTGACGAGGCCGCCATCCAGTCGGGAAGCGCGGCCGCTCCGTATGCAAAAAGTGCCGAACCATGGATCCTCGCAGTAACCATCCTCGGCTCCAGCATGGCCTTCATCGATAGCACCATCGTAAACATCGCTCTGCCTGCACTTCAGAAAAATCTGGGCGGTACGGTCGTTGACATGCAGTGGGTCGCCGAAGGTTACGCTCTTTTCCTAAGCGCGCTGATTCTAGTGGGCGGCTCATTGGGCGATTTGCTCGGACGCAGGCGGATGTTTCTGGCCGGCGTAGCAGTTTTCGCGATTGCATCTGCGTGCTGCGGCCTGGCTCCCAATATTCACCAACTCGTAATCGCGCGAGCCATTCAGGGCGTTGGGGCTGCGTTCCTCGTGCCTGGCAGCTTGTCCATCATCAGCGCCTCTTTCAGCGAGAAACAACGTGGCCGAGCAATCGGCACTTGGTCAGGCTTCACCGCTATGACCATAGCCATAGGGCCTGTGCTGGGCGGCTGGCTGATTGAACATGTTTCGTGGCGTTGGGCCTTTTTCATCAACGTGCCAATCGCCGCGGTTGTGATTGTGCTTGGGCTGTGGCGCGTGGCGGAGAGTAAGAACACGGAACCGACAACCGTGGATTGGACTGGAGCTTTGCTCGCAACCGTAGGTTTGGCGGGCGTCACTTATGGATTCGTCGAATCCTCCAGTCTCGGCTGGAGTCAAAGGCTGGTCTGGGGCAGCCTGGGAATCGGGTGCGCGTCTCTGGTTGCTTTTCTCTACGTTGAATCTCGCGTCAAGTCGCCTATTGTCCCGCTTGATCTATTTCGTTCGCGTAATTTCAGCGGCGCCAACTTGCTTACGCTTTTTCTCTATGCCGCTCTCGGAATCTTTTTCTTTCTGTACCCTCTGAATTTAATCCAGGTTCAGCATTATTCGGCAACGGCCGCTGGCGCGGCGGCGCTCCCGTTGATCCTGCTGATATTCTTGCTTTCGCGCTGGTCCGGAGGTCTGGTCGCCCGCTACGGCCCGCAACTGCCGCTAATCGTTGGTCCCATCATCGCTGCTCTTGGATTCCTTCTATGCGCCGTTCCATCCACAGGAGGCAGTTACTGGCGAACATTTTTTCCGGCGTTTCTGGTGCTCGGTCTGGGAATGGCGGTGAGTGTCGCTCCGTTGACCACCATTGTGATGAGCGCGGTGGACCAAAATCGTGCCGGGACCGCCTCGGGCATCAATAACGCCGTTGCTCGTGTTGCAGGATTACTTTCGATTGCAATGCTGGGGGTCGTGATGGTCAGCGCCTTCAGCTCTCATTTGGACAAAAGCCTCAGCAGCCTGGGCCTATCGCCAGAGACAACGCGCGAGCTGCGTTCGAGCGAGATTAAGCTTGCGGCGCTTGCCGTTCCCGCTGGGCTTGATTCTTCTACCGCGGCTGAAATCACGACGGCGATCGACCGATCGTTCGTGTACGGATTTCGCGCCGTAATGCTGATTTGCGTAGCGCTGTCTATCGCCAGCGCGCTATGCGCATGGCGGCTGATAGCACACGAGGCGAGCTCACCATAGAGGTGCTGGGGGCTGGCCGCTGAGTTGGGCATTCAGGCTGGCGGCGTCCCAATTTTGCCAAGCTTCGGCGAACACGCCATTTTCAACGCGCACAATGGTTGTCCCGGTCACCTTCAGCGCCTTACCGCTGGCTGTGTAACGGAACGCAATGGTCCAGTGCATGCAGGCAAGTTCGCCTTCAGCTAACGAAACAACCGGGCTGAAGTGAAAGTCTGAGAACTGAGCGTGCAGGGCGTCGTAAAAACTGCAAAATTCTTCCGGCCCATTCAATTGTGCAGAGCCGTCATGCAGTATTCCGGCCGGGAAAAGTTCGAAGATGGTTTCCCGCCGGCCTTGATTCCACACTTCTTCAAACCAGCGAATGAGAATTTGTTTGTTTTTCTCAAGTGTTGAAATCGGTTGCGCCGCGGAAGACATGGCGTTACCTCCTAAGCCAATAGGTTGGCGCAGTATATACAAATCTAAGCCGGCGGGCTCAAATCAATTTGTAATCAAGCAAAATTACTGATGTCCGGGGGTCTCTCGACTAGAATCATTTGCCGCATCGATACCGCGCAACATGCCCAGAACCTCATCAGACTCTGCAGACTTCTTCGGCCCAAAAATCGAACCGTCGGCAAAGGCGACGAGGTCCACAGAGATTTTGTAACTGGCCGGAGTGCCGTCTGACAAATAGGAAAACTTTCGCGGATCGGCAACCCAGGTCGCACCAGGCGCGAGATAATCCGCAGGATTCCCGTGCGTCTCAAGCTCTTTGGTTGAGCATCGGCGAATGCGCGTACCGGTTGCGGGATCAAAAAAAGACGTAGTCAGCAGATACGCGCGGATGGGAAAAGAGCTTTCATTGGTTACGTCCACAGCGAGCATGTCCTGCCCGTGTTCATCGCGCCAGACACCCGATTCGATCTTCAGCGGGCCAATCGTTTGCGTCTGCACGTCCGCGACCGGGAAGGGACCGCGTTGTGGCGAAATTGGAGATACATATCTTTCCAATTGTGTTGTCGTTTTGCGCTTAAAATCGATACCGTTGAGAGTGCCGATAAGTTCATGAGATTTCGCGAGCGACGCCGGCCCCCAAATTGAACCGTCCGCAAAATCCAGCACGTCAACGTTTGCGGTCACGGTCAGAGTATCTCCCGTGAACTTTTCTGGTGTGCAGACGGTTCGACTCCACTCGGAGCCGGTATCAATCATCCGTTGATCTGAACTACGGATCTCTCGAACCCATGGTCCCTCTGCAATCCTGCCGGTTGTCGAGTCAGCGAAACTAAATACGACGAGATATCCGCGAAGCGGTTTGGTGCCCGCATAATGGAACTGCGCGACCACACCCCTAGCTCCTGGGCATTCCTTTCCTAGATCGCTGGAAAACTGTATCGCGATGCTCAGTGGTGAAGACTCTTGAGCGTCGTCCTGCGCCAACGCAATCTGCGAGCACGCTAGCGCGCCTGCAATCACCGCCGCGAAAAAGAACACGCGTTTCAGGAACATGTCTTCCTCCTCTTGCTCAACACGATGGGCGTACGGCCGCGCAGCGGAAAGGGGCGCCAGGAACACATGGGAACTCAGGAAGAGAAAGCCAGACGTCGGAGCGTGAGAAGATCAGGGCCATAGCCTCTCACCTGGCCAATTGATTGAATTACCAAGCGAGCATTCCACTTTCGCTCTAAATTATCAAGAAAAGAATCCAGAGGAAAGGCGGAGCAGCGCCACTAGCATCTTTTTTCCCCCCTTGCGAATTTGTTAGCGCCGCATCACGCATGACTCAACAGCCACAATTTCAAACGCCAACAAACTTTTGTGGCTTTATTTCTTTTCCACCGTTGCGAGATAGGCCTTGGATTCCTGGCGCACGATGTCAACCAGGTTCCCCATCGCTAAGTTCACGTCAATCAGGTGCAATCCCCAATCCTGCAGCACCATCCCGTTGAACACCAAGTCTCCAGCGATGTCGCGTGCGCGCGCGCCTGTCGGATCGGAATGAACTGTGATGGCAAGATAAGATCCCTGCTCATTCGAAACGCACTCGGCGCTAAGCATACCCGGAACACTCACAAAAACTGTATCAATCGGCTGCGACGGCGTGACCCACGAAGGTGGATCCGCCGATACGCCGCTCACGATATTGCCGCCCATTCCGGCCGGCAAATACGCGTGTAACTCCCCGCTGCCTCCACCGAGTGCCGCAGGATTTGTGCATCCGGCGATCATGCCCTCCGCTTTCACGCGGCCAAAACGGCTGTTCGCCGGCGGCGGCGCGTTCGCCCGGAAAGAGACATACGTGATGACGCATCCTGTCTGCGTATTGGACTGGCACAACGGAATGTGCTCGAAAGCGCCGCCTATCTCCTTTCCCTTTGGCACCGAAAAATTTGTTCCCAGTAGCATCGCGGAAATCAAACGCGACTGCACCGGCTGGCCGTCAATTTCGTCCTGGATCAGTCGCATCAATATGCTGGCGCCCTGCGAGTGCCCGATGAGGACCACGCCCCTGCCGTGGTTATCATGCTCGATATAGTAATGCCACGCATCCACCACATCGTTGTAAGCCACCGCTCGTTCGCGCTCGATCACCTCTGGCGTGGGCGGTACGCCGATCAATGCTGCGCGCAACGCGGTCAATGTAACTTGCCGGTAAAGCGGTGCATACAGCCGGCACTGCGATCCGAACCGCGCAAACTGGCTTCGAACCACGCCTTTTTCCGCTTGCCCAAGCGTCATGTCACTGTTGGGCGTGGGTTGCGCAGAAATCGTGGGATAGACGTAAAAACAATCTATGGTAGCTTTGGGATTAGGCGCGTACCTCTCTAGCGTTAACCTTCCGTCCGCTGAGACGATCGTTGTTGTCAGATCGACCGTGCAAGAATCCTGCCGTCCAGGTCGGCATATCCAGGTGTTCCCGTTGCTGTAATCGTTCTTTGCTGGCATTGGCGCTGGCGAGGATGTCGCAGCGCTGGGCTTGGACTGGTCCTGTGATTGGGCGTTTGCCGGTACAACGGAAAATACCGCAATCGAACAAACACCTATCAGCGGGAGAGCATGAAGGGTCCAGAAAATTTGGACGCGGATGAACTTAGAGCGATTCATGTGGACGCATATCTTATTCCGCGTCCAAAAGGCGAGTCAATGCAGCGGCATGCTGCCGTTGACGCAGATTCATGTTGGCCGTCGTGGTCTTCTGCCACGCCGAAACAGTCGATTAGGCTCAGGGTTAACGCGATCCCACTATGAGACTCATCTTCCCAGCTCATTCTCAGCCGGTGTGATCAGCGTTTCGGTAATCACAAGCTCATCGACGTGCAGACGTTTCACCTTCAGCTCTTCAATCTCCAGGCCGCGAATCTGCGCATGCCCGACTTTCAACATTCCAACCACAAGACGGCCGATCGCCAACGCTCCCACCGCCACGGCGCCCAACGCCAACGCGCCAACTGCCAGCGCGCCGACAGCCCCATTCTTCGCGCGAAGCCGCTGGATATGCGCACCGCCATTCTCGGACTCTTGCAGTTCGTTCCAGATTCTTTCCGTCATCTTAGCCTCGCTTTGCCGTACGCACTCGTCGCACAGCGCGCTGAATCCATTATTTGATGGGGAAGCAGTCAAGATCGTTAGCAAATTGAAGAGGCCCCGCGTACCGTTTCCTGATTTCAGATTCGGTCTGAGCCTCTTTTCCCAAGGTGCGCAGCATGCGATGAGACAAAACCAATTTCTTCACATGGGCCTGCTGCGCAATTTCACCGATCACCGAAGGAGGCATGTGCAGGTTCCGCTCCACTCCAGTAACGCCTTCCGGCACCGCGTTGTGCGCGACGAACAAATCCGCATCGGTCGCCAATTTCACAAGCCCGGCACCTTCGCCATTGGTATCTCCACTGAAAACGATCACTTTGCCCCGCGTTTCGATTCGCCAAGCCAGCGCCGGAACGCCTCCATGAATCACGCGCACAGCGGACGCCGAAAGGTCGGCATTATGAAATACAGCGATCGGCGTAGAGCCGGCCTCCACATTGTGCGGCTGCATTTTATAACTACCATCTTCGTCCGGCTCCAAAAGTTCGCTGAGGTAGCGGTACGCGCCGTGCTTATCTCCGAACAAATCGCTCACAAACTCGGTAGTCGAGGGCATAAAATCATTTCCTGGAGGACCGTAGATCGGGAGCGCATTTTTGCGATCTTCAAACCACGACGATTTGATCAACGCGGAAAAGTCCCCGCTATGATCGACGTGAAAGTGCGAGAAGAAAATCACGTCGAGCTGCGACATTTGCGCGCCACTTTCGCCAAACCGCAGCGCGCTTCCTCCGCCCGCATCGATTAGCGCTTTCGCTTGCCCGTCTTCCCACACTAAGTAACTGCTCGAAGCTCGTTTGTCCTGCAACTCCGGTCCTCCGGAGCCAAGCACTTGCACCGCGACACCCTGTGTGTCACAGGTTTGCGCGGCAACGGACGGCAGGAAAGAACAAGTCAGGAGAAAAGCTATGACAGGAAGTAGCGACCACCATAAGCCTTGAAAGCTCTGCGAAATATATGTCGGAATGCTCGAGCGCATACCGGAACGAAGTTTTCTGTCGCACATGACTTATTTCTACGCTATTTCGCTGTGGAAATTCCACTTGTTGTGGGACTTCAATAACTTCTGGGGAATGGCGGCTAGTTTGTTTGGTCGCCTATTTTCTGGAACTGGACAGTCAGCGTCATGTGTGTCGCAGTAGGTTTTCCATCGGAGAGCCCGGGTTCAAATACCCACAGAGCCACTGCTCGTTGCGCCGAGGCTTGCAGCATGCGTGGGCCAGATATGGGTTTTGCTTCAACCAGGTTGCCTTTTTCGTCGATTAGCGCGTCCAGTTTCACCACCGGGTCAATATCCAACCCTTCTGCCCACGCAGGAATGTCCGGCTGAGTTTTTGACACAATTTTCGCCGGGATGTTCTCCGCGTTTTTCGTTTCGTTTGAGTTTCGATGTATTGTGTGCGCTGCTCCGCCTTCGTCGGAGTTCACCGAAGGCTCAACAAATCTAGGTTCGGATGAGGCGTCGGGATCCGTGCCTTTGCCGGATCGCGCTACGTCAGAGCCCGTCGTCGCCGGACCTTCGCTTTGTGCGACTGCAACACCGCCCTTTTGAGGTTCACTAAGCGGCTTAGCGTTCTGTGATGTTCCACCAGACGCTGGTGCAGTATTGTTCGCGCCCGCAGCCCCTGCTGAAGGCGGAGTTTGCGACGCCTGTACGGCAACCAATGGCGCCTGTTGCGCTGTTTGCGCAGAGAACGCGGATAATCGACTGTCGATGCGCGCCGGAGAACTCTTCGCGTGCCAAACGCCGGTCGCTACCACCACAACCAAAACAGCAGCAGCGGCTCCCACATAGAGCGGATTCTGCTTTGCTAAGAATTCGCGAATCTTGCCAACCGTAGAAAATACCGAAGAGAGTGCCGTTGATTTGTCCGCGGCTTGCGAACCTGTCTGAGCAGCTTGGTTCGCGGCATCCGCGCCTGTCCCCGCGCTCGCGGCGTTTACCGCATCTTTTGTCGCTTTCGCCGTAGTTTCTCGCCGGGCCTTCGACTTACCATCCATGGAAGCCAGCAAGGCTACTAGCTGAGCATCCCTTGCTTCGTCCCAATCAGGCACGGCGTCGTTTGTATCAGCTCCATCGGCGCTTTTTGGCGGCGCAGCAGAAGTCTCTGTCGCTTCCGGTAAAGGAGCGGCGGCAGCCGGAGAAGCAGTCTCCGGATTTGCGACAGGAATTCCTTCGCTGGCTGGAGCCCCGGATTCCGCACGCGGTACGGGAGCCGAATTCGACATCACTTCTTCAATCACTTTTTCCGCCGCGGGCTTCGGCGCGCCGGTCGGAGGCTGTTCCGCCGGTACTTCCCAAAATTTCGGATCGGAAACGGTAAATTCCAAATCGGTATAGCCGGCTTGGCGCGACCCCAGTACCTTGCACAGAATTTCTCTTCCGGACTTGTCATTGCGCAAAAAGACGCATTGCCCCGGCGAAACTTTCGCGTCTAGCTTCAGTACCGCGCCATTGTCAGAGACGAGCATCGTCTTAGTCGTCTCCGTAAATAGCTCCCGGCGCTCCGCTCCCTCCACGGTCTTCGACCCCTGAACCGTGACCAGAATTTCGAGCGCGGTTGCTTGCGCAGTTTGTACAGGATCAGCCATTCGTTTTCACACACCCTACGGGATTTACAGCCTTTTCCACCCTGGCTAGCCCTACCCTTGAGCCATCCTTGGCGTCAGTTTCCACCTTCCATTTTCCGCTCCGCAAAAACCGGTCGCAATAGTACAGCGCCAACCAGTAACCATCGGCCGCCGGATGGAGGGTTGTCAGTTCTCTGCGCTGAGGGGAAGGTAGATCTGGGGAAACCCAGAATTAGCGAGGTGCCTTCCGTTCGCTTCTGGTTTCGCGAGGAAAGGCGCCTTTTGCATCACTACCCTGTTCATCCCTGGGCGCCAAATCTTTCGGCGGCGCGCGCTTTCGCTCTAGCAGCCTCTTCTTCTCGATTCTTGGGCGGCGCGTTCGTTTCAAGCGACTTGAGCAAACGCATTGACGCTTCCGCGATTTCCTCTACCGCGCCAAGGAAGGCCGCTTCGTTCGCCTTGGACGGCTTGTTGAACCCGCTAATTTTTCTCACGAATTGCAATGAAGCGTCCCGAACCTCCTCCGCAGTGACCGGTGGTTCAAAATTAAAAAGCGTTTTGATGTTCCTGCACATCGACAAATCTCCTTGCGAGTCTGGGTCAGTGAAATTTCTTCTCCAGCGCAGGCAATGTCTCCACTAGTACGTGGCCCATAATGGCAAGACTGCGTGGATCCACTTTGTCTAGCGTATCTTCGGGCGTATGCCAATAGGTCGGCTCGATGTCGAAATCGATAATGTCGCACCCGGGCACGCCGCGGCGAATGAACGAGAAATGATCGTCTCCACCGACAGTATAAGGTTCATCCAAAAAAATCTTTTGATATCCGAGGCGCGCTGCAGTTGCCCAGATTAGATCCACGAGCCATGGCGTCGAACCTGTATCACGCTTTATCCTCAGATCCGACGACCCGATCATATCGGCGAGAATCATCGCTTTCACGCGTTCCAGGTCTCCCGATAGCGCCATACTCGCTGCCATCTCGCGGCTGCCAAAAGTGCTGTTTGTATCCATCCATTGCACGCTGCTTTTGTCGGTCCAGTTATTCTGGGCTTCTTCTCCGTCGAAAAAAACAATCCACACGTTAAGCGCGCTCTTTGCCTGTCGGCCGCAAAAAACGCGCGCCAGTTCCAGCATCGTGCCGGTACCCGAGCCCCCATCGTCCGCGCCTACGAAGTTTGCCATGCGCAATGTGTCGTAATGCGTGGTGTAGAGAACGATGTCGCGACCTGTGCCAGGAACCCTGGCAATAATATTTTTCATGGCGATATCACCAAGCGGCGTCGAGCCGTTAAAATTGTGCTCCTCCAGCTGGCAGCCAAAACTTTTGAGTTGCCCGACGATGTAAGCCTGCGCGCGGTGAATGCCATCCGACCCTGGCGGACGCGGTCCGACCTCCACTAATTTGCGAACATGTTCAAAAGCTTTAGCGCCGTCAAACCCGCCGGTAGTGGATGCCGGAGGCGCCGCTGGGGGAATCGTAGCTTGCACCACGGCCGACTCGGTAGCCGCAGGTGAGCGATTTCCACCACCCGATCGGCTATCGCAGCCCGCGACGCACAGCAATACCAGACCCACAATAACGAAAACGCCTTTGCGCTTCCCTTGATTCAAGTGCATTGCACTAACATACATGACCGAACGCATTTCCGTCATGGGCGCATTGATTTGCCGGATTTTTCGAAGCGCCATTCGACTCAGCGTATAATCCGGCGATGTCTTCGGCGTCAGTTTCCATCGAACAGGCCTCGCGCGAAAAGCGGCTGGCGGCCCTCGCCTCCATCGGCTCCGCCGTCGTGCTTGTGACGCTGAAGGTCTTTCTCGCCGCACTCACCGGCAGCTTGGGAATTCTGTCGGAAGCGTTGCACTCGATTCTCGACCTGGTAGCGGCGGTGATCACTTATCTCTCAGTTCGCGTCGCTGACAAGCCCGCCGATTCCGACCATCTTTACGGCCATGGAAAAGTGGAAAGCTTCTCCGCTTTTGTGGAAACCGCGCTCCTACTATTCACCGCGGTTTACATCATATGGGAAGCCATTCAACGCCTCATCTTCCACTCGGTCGAAGTTCGCCCCAGCTTCACCGCAATTCTAGTTCTCGCCGTCGCCATGGGCATAGATTTCGTCCGTTCGCGCGCACTGAATCGCGTGGCCAAAAAATATCCCAGCGAAGCGCTGGAAGCTGACGCGCTTCATTTTTCCACGGACGTTTGGAGCACCTTCGTAGTCATCCTCGGCATCACCGGCGCATTGCTCGGGCAAAAGTACGGCATCCCGTGGCTGGGCAAATTGGACGCCGTCGCCGCGCTCGGCGTCGCCGGAGTAATTATCTGGATCGGTTCGCGCCTCGGTAAACGCACGGCCGACGCACTTCTCGACGTTGCTCCCAGCGGTTTGCGCGAACGCATCACCGCCGCTTTGGACAAAACCGAAGGCGTCTTGCGCACAGAGCGTGTGCGCGTGCGCCGCGCTGGCCAGCGTTATTTTGTGGACGCGACTATCAGCGTCCCGCGCACCACGAGTCTAGAGCAAGCCCACGCCGCCAGCGAAACGGTAGAAAAGCGCATCAGCCAGATTGTTCCCGCTGATGTTGTAGTGCACGTGGAACCACGCGCCCGCAAAAATGAACATTTATTTGAAACCATCCGTGCCATCGCCCAGCGCCGCGGCCTCGCCATCCACGAAATATCGGCGAATCACTACGACGGCCACCTCTTCATCGAACTCCATCTGGAAGTCGAAGAGGGATCCAGCCTCCGCCAAGCCCACCGCCGCGCCACCGAGCTTGAAAACGAAATCTTAAAGGCCACAGAACCGGGCGCCCATGTAAACATTCACATCGAGCCGTTGGGAATAAAGATCGGCAGCGCCGAAGAAATGAAAGACCTCGCGCGCGCAGTTCAGGACTTCCTAAATTCGCTTAAATCCGAATATCACGAGTTAACCGATTGCCACGACGTGCGCGTGCGTAGCGCCGATCACAAAATCCTAGTTTCTTGCCATTGCGCCATGGACGGAAGTCTTCCCATCACCGACGTTCACGACATTACCGCCGCATTGGAAGACCGTGTAAAAGAAAAATTCCCACAAATTTTCAGGCTAACGATTCATCCCGAGCCGGTGGAAGACGCTTAGCTCGAGAGCCTCTGCGCGAACGCCCGCCCAGCAAAAACCTGCGCCGCCAGCGCAATCACCGCGGGGAAACATTCCAGAACGTAGCGCGGCTCCGGCGTTTCCACAAACGTGGTGAAAAATGCGGTGCGAATAATGATGAACGCAACCAGGAACGCCACACCGGGCTGGCGCCGCGCCATCCAAGTCCCCACCGCTGCGAACGCCAGGTAAATGAAATTCACCACAACCAGAGCGAGCGTCACCAGAAAATCCGGTCGATCGTCTTCCCATTCCAAGCGCACCGGACGAAGATGCCCGGAATACGGCAGCAGTTCAAGACGAGGCGTGAACCACAAAGTAAGTGCACGCAAAAATGGAATTTTCAGATACGTGCGCAAGGGATGGCGCGAAGTTCTCTCCCGGGCAACTTCACGAAATTGCTGGTCCAGCGCAGGACCCACCGTCAACTCTTCGTTATATTGGTCCAACAAATCGGAAACCCGATCGCGTTCAGCAAGCGAGTCAAATGCGGTAGCCGGAATATCGTCCAGCGAAATCTCTTCCACATTTATTCTCCATTGCGTCAGATACACGTCGCGGAAATGCCACAGCCATGTGTTGGTCCACTCGCTGAAACCAAGCGGCGTGTATTCTCCAGGTAGCTCGCTGTAACGTGGCGCTAGGAATTGAACGTCGTGCAATGTCCGCCAGTTCCGCGCAGCCCAGGGAACCAGTGGCCATATGACTCCCACCGCGAGCAAGAGACCCGCGCGCAAAAGTTTCGGCCAATTCGCCGGCCGCCACCACTGAATCGCCAGCACCAGACCCGCGGCAAAAAGCAGCACAGGCGTTTCGGGACGCACAAGGGTGCCAAACCCAACAACAATCCCAGCCAGAAACCATCGATTCAAGAGTCCCCGCGCAAAGCTACCATCACGAAAGTGGCTGATTTCTCTGCCCAACTCCGTTTCCATCAAAATTAAAATCGCCAAGGTGGTCAGAAATATCGTCAACGTTTCAGTCAGCACCACCGCCGTATAGTTTGCAGTAAACGGGCAGAGCGCCGCGAGCCACAATCCAGCGAGCGTTACACGTCTGCGGGCCCTCTCCGGCGCTAGCCGCGAAGCGATGAGCGCAATCAGGAAACAGGTAGCCAAGTCCAGAACCGCTTGCGCCAACATCACTGCGCGCGGAGAATTTCCAGCAAACGCAAACACCGCGGCAAGAAATGCCGGATAGCCCGGTACGCGCATGTCCACAGGCGTGAGCTGCCCATTCACCGGGAATCCGTAAACTCCCTTCTTCAACCAATTGCAAGCCAACTCAATGTAGAATGGAGCATCACCCGAGTCGGTGACGGGGAACTTCAGTACGAAGAACACTCGCAGGGCCAACCCAGCTAATACAGCGAGGCCAGCATTTACGCGCATCTTAGTGTGTTGGGTAATTGACACCATCTCAATGGACGGCTAGCTTGGATTGTCCCGATGCCTGAACGCAAGCCCATTTTCTACGACCAGGAGCGTCGCCGCTGGCGCCGCACTCGCCGCGTGTTGGAAATCACCGGCGGATTTCTCGCCATCGTTCTCATAATTTTCCTGATTAACGTCGGCCGCAATCCTGAGCTCCCCGATATTTTGCAGGCCGACACGCACGCGGGCCTCCATGCCGTTCGCGCGCATCTGCCTCTTTTAAAGCCCAAGCCTACTCGCGGCCGCAAACGCAAAATCGCCGCGCTAGGTAAGATTCCGCAAAACTATGATCCCCTGCGCGCCGCATTTTATGAAGAAGACGACGCCTCCAGCCTGGCCTCTCTGCAGTTGCACTATCACGACATCGACTTGCTGATTCCCGACGCGCTCCACGCCGCCTGGCCCGATGGTCACCTGGAGATTGACACCCACACGAAACTCGATGCTTGGATGAAGTCCATGCAGCCCACCGGTCTGGAACTTCCGATCATGTCCATGGTCAACAACTACAACGGAAAAGACTGGGCCATCAAAGACATGGCGGACATGCTCGCCCATCCTGCAGCGCGCGACCGCCTGGTTAAAGAACTCACCGATTTCGTAAACTCGCAGCACCAGCCCGGCCTAGTCGTGGATTTCGAGCAGGTCCCGAAATCCAGCATGCCGGACTTCAATCGTTTCATTCACGATTTAGGTGAGTCGCTGCGCGCCTCCAATCTGAAATTGATGGTCGCGCTCCCGGCAGCGGACTGGACTTACGACTACAAATATCTGGCAGCCCAAAGCGACGCAATCATCTTCATGAACTACGATTTCCATTACTCGACTTCCGACCCTGGCCCGATCACGGCTCAAGATTGGTTTGTCACCAACATACAGAACATCCTCAAACTGGTGCCGGCCGAAAAAATTGTGATGGGCATTGCGAACTATGGCTACGACTGGCAGGCAAAAACGAAGACCGCTCCGCATCCTATCGCACAGCCCGTCACGTTCCAGCAGGCCATTGTCACTGCGGTGGAATCAGAAACGGACCTGGAGTTCGATTCCGACTCCCTGAATCCGCACTACTCCTACGAAGACGAAAAAAACAACGTGCACCAAGTCTGGATGCTGGACGCACTCACCGCTTACAACGAGTTGCGCGCCGCCGAGCGAGCCGGAGTACGCGGTACAGCGTTATGGCGCTTGGGCATGGAAGATCCATCGATATGGTTCATATGGGATGCCACTCATCCCGACGATTCGATTCGCAGCAAAGTGCAGGAAGTTCCTCCAGGCTACGATTTAATTTTGGAGGGCCAAGGCGATATCTGGCGTATTACTGCCACTCCGCAAAGTGGCCGACGTGAATACGAATATGACTCCTCCACCGATTTGTTCACCGACGAAACCTTCAAGACCTATCCTCTTTCCTGGCGCATCGATCAGATGGGATACGCCCCGCACAAAGTCGCCCTAACTTTCGACGACGGTCCGGACAACACTTGGACGCCACAAATTGTGGACATCCTTCATCAGAAGCAAGTTCCTGCGGCTTTCTTCGTGATTGGCGAGTCCGCGAATCAATATCCTGGAATCGTCAAGCGTGAATTCGATTTCGGAAATGAAGTTGGCAATCACACTTTCACGCATCCCGATTTTGAGACCATTTCGAAATCTCAGCTTCAGTTCGAACTAAATCTCACCGAGCTGCTTTTGGAAAGTAATTTGGGAGTGAAAACTCTCCTCTTCCGCCCGCCGTACGGAATCGATCATCAGCCGGAAACAGCCAGCGAAATCGCTATGCTTCCCGTTCCGCAATCCATGGGCTACATCATTGTCGGCGCACAGATCGACCCACACGACTGGGGAGAAGCAGATGGCGGCGCGCCTCCGCCGGTGGACACGATTGTCCAGCGCGTGCTGACCGATGCTCAGAACGGCCACGGAAACATCATCTTGATGCACGATGGCGGTGGCGACCGCAGCCACACTATTGCAGCTCTGCCGCAAATTATCGACGGCCTCCGTGCCAAGGGCTACGAATTCGCTTCGGTCGGCAGTCTGCTGGGTCAAACGCGCGCGCAAGTAATGCCGCCGCTCAGCCATCAGGAATGGCTGCTCGCTCGCGCAGATGCATTCGCCTTCGAAGCCTTCCGTTGGTTCCGCTTTGGCATCGCTTTCATTTTTATGACGGGGATTTTGCTGGTAAGCGGCCGCGCCCTCATTATTGGCTTGCTTGCGTTGGCCGAAAAACTGCGTCCGTCACCGGTGGACCATCCTGAGTACAAGCCCGAAGTCACCGTGATGATCCCGGCCTACAACGAAGAGACTGTGATCGTTGACACCGTGCGCTCGGCGCTCGCTTCTGTTTATCCCAAGCTGGAAATTCTTGTAATCGATGATGGTTCCACCGATCGCACAGCGGAGTTGGTGCGTGCCAATTTCGGCCGCGACCGGCGTGTACGCCTGCTGCTGCAGCCAAATCGGGGCAAACCCGCGGCGCTCAATCACGCGCTTGCCGAAGCCAGCGGTGAAATTGTTGTCTCCATTGATGCCGATACGATTGTGGATCCCGAAGCCGTTCCACGCCTGGTTCGGCATTTCGCAAATCCAAAAGTAGGCGCGGTTGCGGGAAACGTAAAAGTAATGAACCGCAACAAGTGGCTCACACGTTGGCAGGCTCTCGAATACATCACCAGTCAGAATCTGGAAAAACGCGCGTTCGATCTGCTGAATTGCATTCCGGTAGTGCCTGGCGCCGCCGGTGCGTGGCGCACGGATTTGCTTCGAGCGAACGGCGGATTTTCAGGCGACACGGTAGCGGAAGATACCGATCTCACACTTACGATCCGGCGGAATGGTTGGAAGATTTTGTATGACGAAGAAGCGATCGGACGCACGGAAGTTCCCGATACTGTGGAAGCTTTGATTCGCCAGCGATTCCGCTGGACCTTTGGAACGCTGCAAGCCGTATGGAAGCATCGCGACGCAGTGGGCAAACCTCGCTACGGCACGCTCGGCTGGATCGCGATTCCGAATATTTTCCTTTTCCAGATTATCCTTCCGCTCGTGTCACCCGTCATCGATCTTCTGTTTATACTTTCCATCGCTCTGTGGGGTCTCGCGCAACTCCGAATTGCCCGTTTGCCGCAGCTGTGGACGCTTCAGGACGTCGAACGTTCCTTGATTTTCTTTGCTATCTTCATGGTCATCGACCTGTTAACTTGCGTGGTCGCCTTCGCCCTGGAAAAAAACGAGGATTGGACGTTATTATCGCCGCTAATCCTGCAGCGTTTCTACTACCGCCAAATGATGTACGTCGTGTTGTTCCGCGCATTAAAAGAAGCGGTCCAGGGACGCCCGGTCGGGTGGCGTGGCGTAGAGCCCCAAATGCCCACTCCCGTCGTCCAGTCTTAAACGGGTTGCAGAGATGAATCGCAGAGAATTCATGCGCTACGCCGTAGCGGCGTCGCTGACGGGCGTGCCGCTGCCTCCGAAATCGGAACAAACCCCGCAAATTGCATTCACGTTTGATGATCCATCTGGCACTCAGCGGGCCAATCTCGGCGGGCATCAGATCAACGAGAATATTTTGGCTTCTCTTGCCAACCATAAGATCAAATCGGCGCTCTTCGTTTGCGGCATGCGAGTGGACAATAGAGATGGACGGCAATTGGTAGCCGACTGGGACCGCGGCGGACACCTCATTGCCAATCACCCCTACTCACATCTTAACTTCAACTCTGGCGACACGACCTTGGCCGAATTCGAAGGCGATGCTCTGAAGAACGAACCCGTGATTCATACCTGCGATCATTTCACGCGTCTATTTCGCTATCCGTTCTTCAAAGAAGGCAACACCACGGACAAGCGCGACGGAATGCGTTCCTTCCTGAAAGCACAGGGCTATCGCGTCGGTCGAGCGACAATCGACGCTTCCGATTGGGCCATTAGCGCCAGGCTGGAGAAGCGGGTAGGGAACAATCCCAAGGCGGACCTTAAAGATTACCGGGATTTTTTCCTCCAGCACATTTGGGAGCGCGCCCAATTTTACGAATCGCTAACCCATCGTGTGCTCGCGCAACCCGTGCGACACACGGTTCTGCTGCACCACAACCCGCTCAATGCGTTGTTTTTCAGCGACTTGATCGGGATGTTCGTTAAAAATAAGTGGAAGCCTGTGGACGCAGGCTATGCATATAGGGATCCAATCTACGATCTTCAGCCCAAGACCTTACCGGCTGGTGAGAGCTTGATTTGGGCTTTGGCGAAAGAAACCGGGAAGTTTGAAGGCGAGCTTCGTTATCCGGGAGAGGATGACGTCTACGAAAATCCCAGAATGGATGCCCTGCACTTGTAACAGCAAGCCTGATACAGATGAGCCTTCTTTCGCTCTATATCTATTAATTGCACTTTGAACCTTCGTCTAAAATCCCCTGCTGAGTCCCTCTACTGACAGAAGAAGTGCGAAAACATCTTGGATCGCAACTTTTGCGAGCTATGCGGGTTTACAAGACCGGATATGAAGAAATTCGATTTCGGCGTGGTGGAAAAGGGTACTAGCGGTTCTCGTTTCGAATTGACACCTTGCCGAAGCTCGGATTATAGTTTCCTCACTTATTACTGCCCTTGTAACCTGGCTCTTGCAGAGGCCTGTAGTAAGCCCATTTCGGGGCTAAATGGTTGCTCGTTCACAGTCGACTCAGACGATGGCGCTCACTGATGCTCATTCCTGCATCGTCAATTTGAAAGCGCGCTCTGGGCATGAACTGTCGACAATGCAAGAAGCTTAGGGACGTAAGTTAATACTGTACAAATTTTCGCTATCGATCGCTCTCAGAAGTCGAATTGCAAATAAAGTTCCGAAAAGAGGAGATAACTATGAAATCGGGCCAGCCAAGTTGTAAGTTCGCTGCAAAGTGGGTTGTGTTTCTAGTCTTGCTCATGCTCCCAAGCCTTGCCTGGGGCCAGAAAAATAAGGGCGGTGGCGGTGGCGGTGGAGGCGGGTCGAAGGCGTCGGCGCCGGCCAAATC
Source organism: uncultured Acidobacteriota bacterium (assembly GCA_963714785.1). Taxonomy (GTDB): domain Bacteria; phylum Acidobacteriota; class Terriglobia; order Acidiferrales; family UBA7541; genus Palsa-295. The sequence continues at coordinate 313,030 of CAVQQE010000003.1, read as the reverse complement.
TTCGGCTCCTTCGCATTCGAATGCGAGTGGTGGCGCGAAGACCACTGCCGGTGGCTCGCATACAACCACGGCCGGTGGGGGCGCCAAGACTACGGCTAACGGTGGTCACACAACCACCGCTGGCGGTGCTAAGACCACTACTGCGGGCGGCGCTAAGACCACTACTGCCGGTGGCGCCAAGACAGCCACAGCGGGCGGCGCTAAGACCACTACTGCCGGTGGCGCCAAGACAGCCACAGCGGGCGGCGCTAAGACCACTACTGCCGGCGGCGCTAAGACCACTACTGCCGGTGGCGCCAAGACAGCCACAGCGGGCGGAGCCAAGACGACCACGGCTGGCGGAGCCAAGACAAACACTGCAGCCGGCGCTAAGACCAACGCCGCTGCGGGCAAGACAAATACTGCTGGCGGTGCCAAGGGTAGCAGCAAGACTGTCACAACCGCCCATGGAAACACGAAAACTATAAACGGCTCGGGCAAGACAACGAGCGTCACGACCAAGAGCGGGAATAAAGCGAACTTCAGCTCCAACGGCAAGGTCGGCTCGGTCCATACCAAAAGCGGCGCAACCATCAACCACGGTGCCAACGGCAGCCGAACCGTCAGTTCACGGCGAGCGGACGGCAGCCGAGTAGTAAGCAACGGAAGAGGCCGAGGTTACACAGAACATAGTTTCACACGCGGCGGCCGCAGCTACACAAGCCGCACCTACTACCGAGGTGGCCACGCCTATGCGCGTGCTTATGGCAGGGGCTACTATCACGGCGGCTACTACAACCACTACTATCCCGGACGCTACTGGGGCGGTGGCTATTATGGATGGGCCTACGGCGGATGGGGCCCAGGGGTTGGCTGGGGTTGGGGATGGGGTGGAGCGCCGTGGTTCGGTTTCTATGGCTATTACTTCAACCCGTATCCCGTCTATGCAGCTCCGGCATTCTGGATCACTGATTATTTGATCGCAGCAAATCTGCAGGCTGCCTACGCAGCCGCGGCGGAAGCCAATGCCACTGCAAACGCCAATGCCGCAGCAGGCGGTGATGCAGGCGCAGCCGCCCCAGCGGACGGTGGCGGAGGTGGCGGTGCTCAGAGTGCCGTCGTTCTCACCCCGGAAGTGAAACAGGCCATCGCGGATGAGGTGAAAGCACAAATCGCGGCCGAGCGCGATGCAGCTGCTGCACAGGCGAGCGGAGCCAGTGCTCCGGCGACGGCGTCGCCGGCAGCAGACGCGTCACAGTCAGCCTCAGCCACTCCGCCTGAAGTAGTGCCGGACGCGCTGAATCCTAACAATCGCACTTTCATCGTGGCCGATGCCCTCAACCCGCAATTGCCCGACGGCACCGAGTGTTCGTTGACCCAGGGCGATGTTCTTACTCGCATCGACGACACCCCGGACTCCAACAACAACGTTAAAGTGCTTGTCAGCGGCAGCCAGAAGGGCGACTGCAGTTCCGGTTCGCAGCTTGCCGTCTCGCTCGATAGCCTGCAGGAAATGCACAATCATTTCCGCGAGCAGATCGATGACGGTCTCGAACAGCTGGCGAAGAATCAGGGCAAGAACGGCATGCCTGCCGCTCCGGCGGGCTCGGCTGTTTCCAAGCCCAACCCCGAAGGTCAGGCAACGCCCGACCCTAATGCCGCAGCCGATTTGCAGAAACAACAAGAAGAGGCTGACCAGGCTGATAAAGACGTCCAGGTAGCCCAAAACGATGGGATCAGCAATTAACGGCGCTTAATCCCATTTACCAGAGCAAAGTGTTTACGGGACTGGGAAAGTCAGCGCTAAAAGCTGGCTTTCCCGGTTAGCTTTACGCAGCAGGTAAGAGCGGATGGAATCCGAGTCAAATTTCGTGTCGCGGATTTGTTGACAGGACTTATCCGCTTACCTATAGTTACGGCGTTTTATTCAAAGGGATGCTCCCCCGCTCCCCGAAAAAAATTTCTTCCTAGTGAGGGAAGCCTATGTTCTCGCGCCCAGCAATCTTTAAGTTAAGCGTCGTGGCAGCCTTGGTGTTTTCATCCCTCGGCCTCAGTCCCCGCAGCGCAGCCCAGGGACTTCAACAACAGTTGGAATCAACCTACGCGCTCACCAAGCCCACCGACGACAAGAGCGACATCGTCACCGCCGGCGCCGTTTTGATTTTGCAAAAAGACAAAATCATCATGTACAGCACCGCGAACCAGGTGCTGCCCCAGAACACGTATAAAGCCGGAAAGCTCTCCGAGGGCGCTTTCGGTGTGCACGATAACGTCCAGAAATTTGGCAGCTTCATAGGCCATCCGGCCCCGCAACAGGCGCAGACGCAATCGCGGCACTTCGTTACTGGTGAAAAATTCTGGGTCACCAGCATCGCCACCCAGTCAGATGGCGTCGTTTTCACACTGTTTAGCGATCCCTATAGCGATGTGCGCTATCAATGCACACTCAAGTTTGTTTATCCCAAAGGCTCCACGCCCTCAACTGACGACGTGCTGAAGACCGTCGCGGAAGTTTTCAAAGTTCAACAAGACGATTCCGCGAAGTCCAACGACAAGGGAAACGCACAGCCTGCAGCGGACCAGGCACCGGCAGCAGACGCGGCTCCCGCGGCGGATGCGGCGCCCGCAGCGGAAGCGCCTCCTCCGGCCCCGCCGGCTACTGTTGACAAAGGTCAAACTCCCGATCAGGTCCTTGCCATACTCGGCCAACCGGAGAAAATCATCAACCTGGGCACTAAACAGATTTACGTTTATAAGGATCTCAAAGTCACTTTCGTGAACGGCAAAGTTACCGACGCGCAATAAACGTTAGCCAAGTCGGCGATTAGCGGCGGCGCACCTGGCTAACAATTTGTAGTGCAACCAGCCGCCATTTGCTAGAATCAGATTGTTGGTTGGGCTGCATCCCGAACTGGGAGCGGCACCGGAGGTTCATATGAGTGTTGCACCGCGTGCGGGCAACGGTAAGATTACCGTGCCTGACATTCAATCCCGCAAATTCAATTCCAGCTCTGGTTCTCCCACAACAAATAGGAAAATCACTTGTTTGACAGCCTATGACTATCCCACCGCTCGTCTGCTCGACGAAGCCGGCGTGGAGATTTTGCTGGTCGGCGATTCTCTAGGCATGGTGGTCCTTGGCTACGACAGCACGCTGCCCGTCACGCTCGAAGAAATGTTGCACCACGTCCGCGCCGTCCGTCGTGGCACGAAGCGGGCATTGTTAGTCGCCGATATGCCTTACGGCAGCTTCCACGTCTCGATCGATGAATCCATACGCAACGCCATGCGCTTGGTGAAAGAAGGCGGCGCCGAAGCGATAAAGATCGAAGGCGGCGAACGCCGTCTGGAATTAATTGTGCGCCTGGTCGAAGCCGAAATTCCTGTGATGGGCCACGTCGGTCTAACACCGCAATCGATCAACGCTCTGGGCGGATTTCACGTGCAAGGCAAATCTTCTGACGCTGCGCGCCAGCTCGAACGCGACGCGCGAGTGGTCGAATCTGCCGGCGCATTTTCCGTCGTGCTGGAATCCGTCCCGCGCGAAGTCGCCGCCCGCATTACTGACAAGCTCCACATTCCCACCATCGGCATCGGCGCCGGACCTGATTGCGATGGGCAAGTTCTCGTCTTCCACGATCTGGTCGGTCTCACCATCGGTCACAAGCCGAAATTCGCGCGGCAGTATGCCAATCTCGGCGCCGAGATTTCGCGTGCCGCGGAAGCATATTGTAACGATGTGCGCGGTGGCAGCTTTCCATCCGACGCGGAATCTTTCCATTCGCCGGCCGAATTACGCGAACAACTTCTGGCGCGCCAGCGCACGTAAACGATTCTGCTGGTCCGAAACGCGCGCTTCGCATTCTGGAGGAGACAAATTCGCATGAACCTCGAAGACTTCCGTCGCTTGTATGACTACAACTCCTGGGCCAACCGTCGCACTCTGGAAGCTTGCCTGCCGCTCAGCGACGAGCAGTTCACGCGAGACTTACACTCCAGCTTTCGCTCCGTGCGCGACACTCTCGTTCACATTCTTCTGGTGGAATGGTTGTGGCGTGAGCGGTGGTTGGGACGTTCGCCTGACAAGTTCCCGCCCGCAACCGATTTCCCCACGCTGGAAGCGGTCCGCCGCCGGTGGGCTGAAGTAGAAAGCAATCTTCTCGGCTACATCTCTTCGCTGAAGCCCGAAGATTTAGATCGCGTAATTGAACATAAAACAACCGCAGGTGTGCCGCAGGCCGCGCCGCTCACGCAAATGTTGCAGCACCTCGTCAATCACGGCACCTACCATCGCGGACAAATTGCCACCATGCTGCGCCAGCTCGATGCCAAGCCGATCGCTACCGACTTGATCTTTTTTTATCGCGAGCGCGCGGCGCAGGCCAAAGCATGAACCAGGCCCCAAGTCCGCGAATTTCGCGCGGAACGATCCACTGAGAACCCCTCCCTCGACAACACCATGGAAATAATTCGCACCATATCGTGGATGAGTCAAGTAGCCCGCGAAGCCCACCTGAAGGAACGCGTCATCGGTCTGGTTCCCACCATGGGCGCCTTGCACGAAGGCCACTTCTCGCTGATCCGCGCCGCGAAATCGGAGTGTTCCCCAGTAGTCGTTTCGATTTTCGTAAACCCAAAACAGTTCGGGCCCTCCGAAGATTTCCAGAAGTATCCGCGCGCTTTTGAAGCTGACCGCGCCGCCCTGGAAAATCTCGGAGTCGATTATTTGTTCGCGCCGGCTCCTGAAGAAATGTATCCGCGCGGTTTCCGCACCACTGTCGCTGTGGAAGGCCTAAGCGAAAAGTTGGAAGGCCGCTCGCGCACCCGACATTTTCAGGGCGTCACAACCGTGGTGCTGAAACTCTTGGAGATCGTTCAGCCCAACCGCGCGTATTTCGGACGCAAGGACGCCCAGCAGGCTCGCATCATCCGTCAAATGGCGTTGGACCTTAATCTCGCCACACAAATCGTAGTGCGTCCAATCCTTCGCCAGGCCGACGGATTGGCGCTATCTTCTCGCAATATTTATTTGAACGCCGACGAGCGCCGCGCCGCCCTTGCGTTGAATCGCTCGCTCGAAGCCACGCGCCAGAAAATCATGGCGGGAGAACGCAGCGCGACCCCTTTGCTGGCAGCATTGCGCCATGTGATTGATTCCGAACCTGGTGTTGTTCTCGATTATGCGGAAATTGTTGACGCGGAAACTCTTGAGCCGGTGGTGAGCTTAGGAGGCGAATGCCTCATATTAATCGCCGCAAAGTTGGGAAAAACACGCCTAATTGATAACGCGCTGATCGAGGAAAATAACGGAAGCTTCCGTGTCACTTTGTAGCCCGCTTCTTCTTCCGAGTTATCCCGCCTTGATCGCAGCGATCACTTCGGCCGCATGGCCCTTGGGTGTCACCTTATCCCAAATTCTCTGAATGATTCCGTCCGGGCCGATCCAGAACGTCATGCGCACGATTCCCAGGAATGATTTCCCCAGAAAACTTTTCATTCGCCGCGCGCCGTAAGGCTCGATCACTTCGAACTCCGTATCCGCCAGCAGGGGAAAATTCAGCTTATGCTTCAGCTTGAATTTCGTCTGTGCTTCCACATCGTCCCCGCTGCACCCTAAAATGGACGTATCCAGCTTCTCAAATTCCTTCATTGCGTCACGAAACTCGGACGCTTCGTTAATTCAACCCGGAGTATTGGCCTTGGGATAAAAGTAGAGGACCAAATTCCGCCCGCGAAAATCCTTAAGCGAAACCGTCTTGCCGTTATCGGCTGTCACCGAGAAGTCCGGAGCCTTATCGCCTTCTTTCAGCATTTCGTTCGATCCCTCGATTCGCCTGCGCTACGATTCCGCCAGCACGCGTTTCAAAACGTCGTTCACTACTTGCGGATTCGCCTGCCCGCGCGTTTCCTTCATCACTTGGCCCACGAAAAACTTGAACACGCCTTCGTTTCCCGCGCGATACTTCGCCGTGTTCTCCGCATTCTTGGCCACCACCGCTCGCGCGATTTTTTCGATGGCGCCCGCGTCACTGATCTGAGCCATTCCTTCGGCGGAAATAATATCAGCCGCGCGCTTCCCGGTATCGAACATCGTTGCAAACACTTTCTTTCCGGTGGCTGCGGTAATTTCAGCGCTCTCAATTTTCGCGAGTAATTCCGCCAGCGCAACCGGCGACACCGGACAATCTTCAATCGCTTTTCCGGCTTCATTCAGCCGTCGCAGCAACTCCGTCGAAATCCAATTGGCCGCCGCTTTCTCCGGCGCCCCCGCGCGTACCGCCGCCTCGAAATAGTCCGCCAGCGCCCGCGTCGCGCTCAAAACTTCGGCGTCGTACGATGTAATCCCGTACTCCCGCAAAAAGCGCGCGCGTTTTGCGTCCGGAAGCTCCGGCATCTCGGCCCGAACTTCTTCCACTAAGCTTTCAGGAGCCAAAAGAGGCAGCAAGTCCGGATCTGGAAAGTAGCGATAGTCGTGCGCGAATTCCTTCGAGCGCATCTGCTCCGTGCGTCCCGCCGCCACATTCCACAAACGCGTCTCTTGCACGATTTGCCCGCCCGATTCTAGTACGCCTATCTGCCGCTCGATTTCGTATTCCAGAGCGTGCTGCAAATAACGAAACGAATTCAGGTTCTTCGCCTCCACTTTAGTCCCGAATTTCGGAGCACCGCGCAACCGTACGCTCACGTTGGCGTCGCAGCGCAGCGAACCTTCTTCCATGTTGCAATCGCTCACGTCCGTGTACTCCAACACCCGTTTCAGCGTCGTCAAATATGAATACGCTTGAGCGGGCGTCCGTATATCAGGCTCCGACACAATTTCGATCAGCGGCACGCCGCAGCGGTTGTAATCGATGTAGCTCCAGCGGTCCGAATCCGCGAAACCCTCATGCAGGTTCTTCGCCGCGTCTTCTTCCATGTGTACGCGCGTGATTCCCACTCGCTTCACCGCGCCATCGAGCTCAAATTCCAAAGAGCCTTTTGTCGCCAGCGGCAATTCGTACATCGAAATCTGATAGCCTTTCGGCAGGTCCGGATAAAAATAATTCTTGCGCGCGAACACCGACCGTTCGTGAATTTCGCAATGCAGCGCAAGCGATGCCCGAATCGCCAAATCACGCGCTTTTCGGTTCAGCACCGGCAGCGCGCCGGGCAAACCAAGACACACCGGACAAGTATTGGAATTTGGAGCATCGCCGAAGCGCGTCGGGCAGCCGCAAAACGCCTTGGTTAGCGTTTTGAGCTGCGCATGTACTTCCAGCCCAATCACCGCTTCATAACGTTCTTTGACTTCCGGTGCGAAACGCGGCCGTTCTTCTGTTGTGCGGCTCATGGGTAGCGCAGAATTATAACATCCGCGCCCAATCCAGTGTCCGTCATGCTATCGGGACTCCCTCGCCATAATGGAATCCTCAAGATCCTCCTACCGGACTGCCAATGCCGGCAGCGCCTTGCGTTTGCCTTTGTAGCGGTGGCCTTCACGCCGACCGAATGCCGCGCACTCACTCCAACGATACTGGCTGAAGTCATTGCCAAACCGTAAAACCGCAGTGGTATCGTAGTTCTGTTCGAACGGAACAACCCTATGCGCATTGCAGTCGTATCCGACATCCACGGCAACCGAACCGCGTTTGAGGCGGTTCTAGCAGATCTGCGGCTAACCTCACCCGACTTAATTTTTCATGGCGGCGATTTAGTCGCCTCGGGATCGAGTCCTGCGGAGATTGTAGATCGCATTCGCGATCTCGGATGGCAAGGCGTTATTGGCAATACGGATGAAATGCTCTGGGCGCCAGAGCCCCTGACGGAGTTGGCGAATCAATCTCCGAAGCTGCAACCCCTTCTCGCCACGTTCCAGGAAATGGCGACTGCGACCCGCGCAGCCCTGGGAGAAGAGCGGCTCATCTGGCTGCGCGGCCTCCCGCGAATTCAGGTTCATGGTTCGATGGCGCTCGTGCATGCCAGTCCCGAAAATTTGTGGCGCGCACCCCTCGACTCAGCGAGCGATGCCGAGCTGGAGTCGGTTTACGCACCGCTTGGCCAGCCCATCGCCGTCTATGCTCATATCCATCGCTCCTACATTCGGAGCGTCTCGGGAATGACAGTCGCCAACACAGGCAGCGTTAGCCTTTCCTACGACGGCGATCGCCGTGCCGCATATTTATTGCTGGATGAAGATAGGCCGTCAATCCGGCGCGTGGAATATGACGTGGAAAAAGAGCTTGAGGCTCTTTCCAGTTGCGGTCTTCCACACTCTGATTGGGTTGCGAAAATCCTCGATAAGGGCAGCTTCCAAATGCCTTAATCGGATGCACCTCTCCGCGATCCTTCAGTGCTCAGACCACAGCATTGAAGCCAATACACGGAGTTTCGAATGCGGCCCGCCCGAACGCCCCTAGTCTCTGCCCCATACGTAATGGATTCCCACGCGGTAACCCCTGCCCAATGCAGGATATCCCACCGCGTCCTGATACTTCCGGTCGAATAGGTTCTGCACTTGCGCGATTGCCGAGAGTCCCTTAGCGACTGGAACGGTCGTCGCTGCATCCCAACGCACATAGCTCGGATCGCTGGTAATGCAGTAACCGGTGCAGACCCCTCCGACGGTCACGCTGTCAAAATCACTATCCGTCCGGCGCCCCACGTAATACCCGGCCAGATTGATGTTGGCCCAGTGAAAATGTGCATTGGCGATTAGGCTGGCCGAGTTCAGCGGCCGCTTGAACAGGCGATTCCCCTGCGCCAGCGCCGGGTCCATCAGAGGATTCGTGGTCTTTAGCACTTTCGAGTCGTCGTAGGTGTAGTTCCCCACGATGTTCAGCCAATGCAACGGCTGCGCCTCAATTGTCGAATTAATGCCGTTTGCCCGCGCCAGGTCCGTATTGAAGTAGCTTCCACCAAACGCGGGACAGTTCGGGTTGGTTGTAACTTCCGCAAAGCTAACAATGTCCTGAAACCGATTGAAAAATGCCGTGGCCGAAAAACGAATCCGGTCCGAGGCCAACACCTGATCGAATCCCACATCCACCGTGCGGCTGCGTTCCGGATCGAGCTGTGGGCTGCAATCGGGCGGAAGCAATTCCGGCTCTTTAATTCCCAGTCCGTACGACGTGCGCAGTCGTGTCGAACCCCAGAAACCGGGACCGTAACGCAACGCGTATGCCGCGCCGACTCGTGGAACTGCGCGCACACCATAAAATCCATTGCCATCCACACGCACGCCCGCAATCATCGTCAGCCGATGAACGAGTTGGTAGTGCGCCTCCACATAACCCGCTTGATTGTGCCGCGCGGTCGCTCCGCCATTCTCCACTTCAAAGAAATATCCAACGGACACCCCGCCATTAGGAAAAAGGTAGCTCGATTGCTCGTTCAGCCCAGCGCGATTGAAATCAGAAGGGAAAGACCCGAATGGGCCCACATCGAGCGAATAGTCGCGGAATTCGAATCCAATAATCTGGTGCTGCCAATCGTCGGTCTGAAAATCCCAGGTCAACCCCGAGGAAAAATTGTGGAGGACGGTGTGTTGCCCCGGCACGAAAAGCGGGGGATCGAGCGCCGTCTGCCCCGGCTGTCCGGCGTCGCTCGAACTATTCCTGAGCGTTAGCCGCAGCGTGTTTGTGTCGGAAAACTTCCAGCCGAAATTTCCCCACAGCGTTGTATCGCGGAAATAATCATCCGGGCCCTGCCCGTCGCTGTCAAAATAAGCCCCGCCCGCCGAATAATCGAACGCCCCCAGCATCCCGCTCAACTGGCCGGAAGTGTGTTGAGTATTAAACATTCCCCCGTCGGCATTCAATTCCAGCACCGGTTGGCTCGTATTGCCGCGGTGCGTGAAAATCTGCATCACGCCGGTCATTGCGTCCGATCCATAAAGAACGCTCGTCGCTCCGTGCACCACCTCAATTTTGTCAATTCCGTCCAGCGAGAAATTGGAAAAATCCACCAACCCCCCCGGCTGATTCACCGGCACTCCGTCAATCAGCACCTTGGTGTAATTCGAATTCCCACCGTCCAGAAAAAACGTCGTCGAGCCTCCCATGGGTCCGAGTTGCGAAAAGCTCACTCCCGGTATCCCCTGCGTCAGCGGCGTCAGCCAAATCTCACCGCGCTGATCGATTTCCTCCCGCGTCACGATGTTCACGAGCGCCGCCGTATTCTCGATCGTCGCCGGTTCGGCGGATGCGCTCACTACCACATCAGCCGACATTGGTTCAAGTTGCAGCCTAACGTCCCAAGTCCGCGTCTCCCCCGCAGCAAGAGTGATTTCCTGTTCTTCCTTCTTGAACGCGTGATGCTCAACGGTTACGCGGTATCGTCCAGGATTTAGTGTCAGCGAAAACCTTCCGTCTGGCCCGCTTTCCGCGTAAAAACTCGCCCCCGTGGCGCCGATCGGCTGTGCTGTTACCAGAGCCCCCACAATTGCTGCCTCAGTTTGGTCTGTTAACGTTCCAGTGATTGTGGCGGTTTGCTGTGCTGGTGTTACGGCGGGGAGAAAAAACAAAATTCCAAAACAACTTGCTGAGGCAAGAACTAAGAAGCGGAGCAGTCTCATTTTTCCTCCTCTCCCTCTCGCGCGGGAGTTGAAGGTTGTCCTGGCATCTATGCTGGGCGCCATTTTCTTGCGAACCGTCAGCGATTCAAACGGTTGGCAAGCTCCGCACACCGCACATCTACCAAGATTGAGATTCCGCTCGGTTTCCTGGCTTGGCGGCTCGCCTGGCGCCACCGATTTCCCTCGGTAACGCCAAAACATCAGCGCGGCCTTCCCATCGCAAGTCTTAAATCGCAATCGCTTGCAGCTTAAAACGAGCGACAGTGGCACGCGCCGAGAATTTCCGCCTTACAGTCGCGCGGCGGCGACGGCTTTTCACCGTCTTCCCGTACGCGGAGTCTCGGGTAATTGTCAAACAGCGCGCCGCATCCTCTGCAGCTCGCCGCTTGCGAAGGTAAATTGCTACCCCCGCGACCTAACTAAACAAAAACTTGTGAACCCTCAGCGCGTCGCTCTCAAAATCACGCGCGGGCGCCCGCTATACCCGGTTTCCACCTCGAGCGGCGCCTCAAAAACCTCTTCAAGCAATCCTCGTTCGTACACTTCCGCAGGAGTCCCAATCCTCGGAAACTTCCCTTTGTGTACCAGCACGATCCGATCCGAAAATTCCGCGGCAAGATTTAATTCGTGCGTCACCACGATTACGGTATAGCGGTTTTCGTCCGCCAGTCGCCTCAGCCGGCGCAACAATTCCACTTTTCCGCCGATATCCAGATGCTGTGTGGGCTCGTCAAGCAAAAGCAGTGATGGCTGCTGCGCCAGTGCGCGCGCCAATATTACTCGTTGCTTCTCTCCACCGGAAAGCTGGTCCATCCAACGATCGCGCAACGCGTCAGCCCCCACCTGTGCCAGCGCATTCCCCGCCAGCAAACAATCCTCGTCCGACTCAAACCGCAGGCTTCTGCCGTACGGATAGCGCCCCTGCAAAACGTATTCCCACACGCGTAGCGGAAATAAAAGCTCGCTCTCTTGCGCCACCAGCGCGATTTTCTGCGCTCGCACTTTCAGGTCAAGCTCGCTCACTTCCGTACCATCCACTTCGATCCGGCCCGATAGCGGCTTCAACAAACCCGCGAGCAACTTGAGCATCGTGGATTTCCCGCTCGCGTTCGGCCCCAGTATGGCTACCAACTCCCGTTGCTGCGCCTCAAAACTCGCCGGCCCCAAAGTAAATTTCGGCGCCGAACGATCCGTCGCCGCATATGCGTAGCTCGCTTGTTCAACTTTCAGCCGCAGGTTGACGTTCCCGCCCGGGCGTACGGGCTGCGGCAACGCCACCGCTCCGCTTCCCGCGCTCATCGCATTCTCCGGCGCATCAAATAAATAAAAACAGGCGCCCCAGCCAGCGCCGTCATCGCCCCTACTGGCAATTCCGTGGGAGCCACCACCGTCCGCGCCAGCGTATCGGCCAACACAATCGCAATCGCTCCGCCAATCGCCGCCGTAGGAATCAACATTCGATAATCCGTGCCAAAAAGCATGCGCATCACATGCGGCACCAGAAGCCCCACATATCCAATCGCCCCGCTCACCGAAACCGCGAGTCCTGTAAGCACGGATGCCGCGATATAAACTACAAATTTCACGCGGTTAACGTTCACGCCCAAATGCTTCGCTTCCTGCTCCCCCGTAAGAATCAAATTCAGATCGGACGAAGTCGTATACATCGCTCCCGCCGCCACGATGAACACAAAAAAGAGAAATCCAAGCCATCCCAAGACATTCGTCGTAGGCGGAGGCGCGGTAAGATCGCCCATCAGCCAAAACGCAATGCTCCGCAATTCCGATCCCGTAACCATCGTCAAAAGAAACATGATGATCGCCGAAAGAAATGACGCGGCCACAATCCCCGCCAGCAAAAGTGTCGGACTATCAAGCTGTCCGCCGCGCCGTCCCAAAAAATAAACCGCCGCGATCGTTGACGCCGCGCCCACAAACGCCGCCAGCTGAATCGCGCCAACCGTGTGTGGCGCGACGATTAAACTTACGATCGCGCCCAATGCAGCACCGCTCGAAACCCCCAACACATACGGATCGGCCAACGGATTCCGCAGCAGCGCTTGAAACCCCGCACCCGCCGTCGACAGCGATGCTCCCACCAAAACTCCCAGCGCAATCCGCGGCAGCCGTAGCCCAAACACAACTTGCCAGAATTCCACGGGAATTTCGTCGCGACGCCCCGTCGCCGCGTTAAAAAGCGTGCTCACGATATCCCGCACGGAAATCTGATACGCGCCCATGCGCAACGAAACCACGCACACCACAAACAAAATGCCGCAAAGCAACGCGCAAATCCCCACAATTCGGTGCGGCGTTAAAGGACGCAAAAATCACGCTCCCTTTCACACCCAACATTTGCAAACAATTCCGTCATCATTCCGCCTTGATATTCGAAGCTCTCCCCGCGCGCGTCGGGCGAAAACACATCCGGATGCAACGCGCGTGCAATTTGTTCGATGGCTCCGACCAATCCCGGCGAAGGCTTCGTAATTTCGTCATCCACTCTAACAATGTGGCCCATTTGAATCGCCTTCAACGCTTTCCAGCCCGGCCGGGTGCGCAGACGGTTCAGCTCATGATCGTCATTCGATTCCGAATGATTCTCCGTGAACAAAATGTATTCCGGCTGCAGCCGCACAATTTCTTCCATGCTTACTTGTGGCCAATTCTGGTCCGCCACAATCACCGACTCCGCGCCCGCCCATCGCAACGCGTCCGCAATAAACGTGTTCTGCCCAATCGTAATCAGTGGATCTTCCCACACCACAAACAGCACGTGAACGAGCGGCAGCTCCGCAATGCGCGCGTGCAGCGCATCCAGCCGCGCTTTCAGTTGCGCCACTAAAGCCGTCCCTTGTTCGTTGGCTCCCATCAAATCCGCCAGCCGCGCAATCGAATCCAGCATTCCGCGCACCGTATGCGGGTCGCTGGTGTAAACAGAAATCCCCAGCCGCAGCAGCGCGTCCGCCGTTTCCGGACGGTTAATCGAAGTCGTAGCCAGCACCAGATCCGGATGCATCGCCACAATCGCTTCCAAACTCGGAGTCTGCGGCGACCCGATATGCGGCTTCAACTTCGCCGCCGCCGGCGCGTAGCAAAAAGTCGTATCAGCCGCGAGTTTGTCTTCCAGTCCCAACGCATACACCGTTTCGGTCAAATCCGGCGCCAGCGTCACGATGCGCTGCACTGAAAACGGAATCGCCACGCGCCGCCCGGTCTCATCCGTTACAAATTTCATGGCGCGCTTGAAACCAGGCGCTTGACGCGGCACCGCCGAAGCAGCCTGCATCGCGCCGCAGCACGCCAAAAAACAAATCACACAGAAAAGCTTTCGCCCCGCGCGCGTAAAATATTCCTCCAACAAAAAAGCCTCGCGAATAGAGCGAGGCGCCTCGCCACACCCTCTCTCGCGAAGAGTGTCAGCTTCCACCAGCTCGAGTAGGTTTCCTGACTTTCGGCTGCCGCAATGCCTTCAGCCGATTACAGTGGCGGGACCGTGGCCGATTTTCACGGCCTTCCCCTCATTTCCGAATCATCGATGGACGTTCGAAAACTTTGTACCCCAAGCCAGCTAAGTTGTCTTTGGGGAGTTTATGCGTCCCACCTTTCACTGTCAATCAATTGGGAAAATGCAAGGCTAGCGGTTCTTCCACTTCGGTGCGCGCTTCTCGACGGTCGCGCGTAGACCTTCCTGCGAATCTTCCAGGTCGGCAAGTTCATTGAGGAAAACTTTCATCGAGTTGCGTACACCTTCGCGCAACGGCAAACCCAAACTACCCAGAATGGCTTTCTTCGCCATGGTCAACACCGGCCCGGACTGCGCCGTAACCTTCGCGCAAACTTCATCCACTTTTTTCTGCAAATCTTTTTCCGGGACCAGCCAGTTCACCAACCCGAGCTCGCGCGCGCGCTCGGCCGACATCGTTTCCGCCGTCAGCACCAGTTCCAGCGCCATCTTCGGCCCCAAAATATAAGGCAGCACCGCCGCAGCCAGCGGAGGAAACGCTCCCAGCTTGATTTCCGGTTGCGCAAACCGCGCATTCGGCGTCGCAATCACCAGGTCGCCCAACGCCGCCAGCTCCGCGCCTCCGCCAAACGCCGGCCCGTTGATCACCACCAGAATCGGCTTGGCCGTTTCCACCATCGCGGAAAACGCGCTGTGAAACGCGTCCAGCAGCTGAAACACGCGCCGCGCCGTATATTCGCCCAACTCGATCCCGCCGCAGAAAGTTTTCGCCGCTGAATCCAACACGATGAGTTTTATCTCGCGCGTTTCGCTCACCGAATTGATTCCCGCCACCAGCTCCATCAGCACGCGCTCGTTCAGCAAATTGTGTTCAGGACGGTCCAGCGTGAGCCGCGCAATTTCGCCTTCAATCCGAAATTTCACGAATTGAAAGTCCGCCGTCTTGGGCGCCGCCAGCGCTAACGTTCCCAGCATTTCCGATTCGCGCGCCATTTTATTGATCTGCATGCCCGTGGCTCCGATTTGCTCTCCGCATACGAGCCTAACCCTTTCCAGCGCCCGCATCCACGCGCATCCCAGGCCCTGCGCCCAATCGGGCAAGACCTGTCCGAGCGAACAGGTCCGCCCAGTCCGCAAGCGTCGCTTCACAGCGCCTACTCC
Source organism: uncultured Acidobacteriota bacterium (assembly GCA_963714785.1). Lineage (GTDB taxonomy): Bacteria > Acidobacteriota > Terriglobia > Acidiferrales > UBA7541 > Palsa-295. The sequence goes on along the minus strand of CAVQQE010000003.1, from coordinate 297,872 downwards.
CTTCCTGTATTCTGCTGAGCCTATGCTGGATCTCGGATACGTACGGGAGCACCTCGACGCGATTGAAAAGATGGCGCGCGACCGCTGCATCACGCTGGACCTCGCGCCCTTTCGCGAGATTGACACCGAGCGCCGCCAGCTCATCACCTCCGCCGAGCGCCTGAAGGCCGAGCGCAATCGCGCCAGCGAAGAAATTGCGCGAAAGAAACGAGCCGGCGAAGATGCCTCGCAGCTTTTGGCGCTGATGAAAGAAGTCTCCGAGCGCCTGAAGCGCGACGACGAGCGTATCAACGAGCTGGACGAACGCCTGAAACAATTTTTGCTCACCATCCCGAATATTCCGCACTCCAGCGTGCCGGTGGGAAAAAGCGCCGCTGATAATGTGGAAGTCAGACGCTGGGGAGCTCCGCCAAAGTTTGACTTCAAGCCGCGCCCGCACTGGGATATTGGCGAGGGTGCCGGCATTCTGGATTTTCAATCAGCCGCAAAAATTGCCGGCGCGCGATTCGCAGTTTACAAAGGTTTGGGCGCGCGCCTCGAACGCGCTCTCGCGAACTTTTTCCTCGACGTTCACACCCGTGAACATGGCTACACGGAAATTCTTCCGCCGTTCCTGGTGAACACAGCGTCACTCACCGGCGTAGGCCAACTGCCGAAATTTGCCGCCGACATGTTTCACGTGGAAAACACGGACCTGTGGCTCACGCCCACTTCCGAAGTGGAACTCACCAGCCTGCACCGCGACGAAACGCTCGATGCGGAAAAATTGCCCGTCAAACTGTGCGCGTGGACCGCCTGCTTCCGCTCCGAAGCCGGCGCCGCGGGAAAAGATACACGCGGCCTAAAACGCCAGCACCAATTTCAAAAAGTGGAAATGTTCAAATTCACGCGCCCCGACCAAAGCTACGACGAACACGAAGCCCTGGTGCAAGACGCGGAATCAATGCTGCGACGCCTCGGCTTGCACTATCGCGTGATGCTGCTCTGCACCGCGGACATGGGATTCGCAGCCGCAAAGACCTACGACATCGAAGTCTGGCTCCCCTCCACCGGTGAGTTCATGGAAATTTCCTCCTGCTCCAACACCGAAGCGTTCCAGGCGCGCCGCTCCGGTATCCGCTTCAAAGGAAAAACTGGCAAAAGCGAATTCGTCCACACCCTAAACGGCTCCGGCCTCGCTGTAGGGCGCACCTGGATCGCCCTGGTAGAAAATTTTCAGCAGGCCGACGGCACAATCCTCATCCCCGAAGTTTTGTGCCCCTACATGGGAGTGGATCACATCCCCGCGACACCAAGGCCCTAGAAGAAAAAATGACGTTGACGACGATTTGGTTGGATTCCTGGAGGAGCAGGAATTGTTTTAAGCGGGCTTTCTCGGTTGTATTGCCTTCGCCAAGTTGCCCGCGAAGTGAACAAAACTCTTCCCGAAGATAAACGGCTCGAGTGGGGTCTATCAGAACCGGGACCTGGCTGGAGAATGCACTGGTTCTGGGCAGAACACGAAAGGCTTTTCCCGAAGAGTCGCACAAGAATCTACGCCGCGCTCTCGATAGTTCTGGCCGTTCTCGTTGCGATCGCTAGTACCACTTACTTTCTGATAGCGAAGACTCCATGAGCTCGTTACGTGACTGGTCCGACGAGGACCATCGGTCCGGTAGGTTGCGGCATGCCGCCCGTCGGCTCGAGCGTGACCGCGAACGCCTTCGCCGCCATTCCTTGCGGCAGTTTCACTGTCCAGGGATTAATCGGCCCGCCATCAATCAAGCCGGCGCTGATGGGTTTGCCTTCCTTGGGCACTAGCCACAACTGATAGCTTTTGTTCGCCGGCGCCGGTTCCACCCACCCGTCGCACATCGCCATGCCCATCTTCGAGTTGTACATCACGCGGACGTCGCCCTTGGGCATGCCCGGTTGCTGAGCAAGCGCGACCGAAACGGTGTCCTTCGATTCCAACAGCGCTTGCGCGTGCAAAGCTTCATCCAGCTGCTTTTGTTGCTGCCGCAGCGTGGCCTGCTCCTGACCCAATTCGCGGCTGAGCCGTTCGTTTTCCTTGCGAAGACGAGCCGTCACGAAAAAAAGGAGAATGCACGCCGGCACAAGTACCGCAGCCCACCATCGGCCGAAGAATCCGCCAGCCCTTTCCGGCTCGCGTTGCGCGGGCTTCACTCCGGCGCTTTGGGCGGAGGCGTGCACTTGGCGCATCAGCCGCTCGCGCACTGCCGCAGAGGGCTCGACGCGAGGTGCCGAGAAAGCAAGCAGAGCGATTCGGCCGCGCGCTTCCGCCAGCTTATTCGCGCACTCGGCGCAGGTGGGCACGTGCGATTCGATCGCAGCCTTCTCTTCGCCTTCCAGAACGCCCAGGGCGTAGAGGTCGAAGTCTTCCGGCCGAGTTGGATGTCCGTTCATGACAATAAATTCCGTTTCAAACTTTCCACCGCCGTACGAATCCGCGTCTTCACTGTGCCCAGCGGATCGCCCGTCCTGCTTGCAATCTCGCTATGCGTCAATCCTTCAAAATATGCCAACTCGATCGCGGCGCGCTGCTCTGTTGAAAGATTTTCTAAGGCGCCCTTCACGCGTCCGAGTAATTGCTGCTGCGTTATCGTATTTTCCAAATTTACCGGCACGATGAGGCTGGTCTCGAGCAGCTCTTCGCCGTCGCTCGGATTGTGCCGACGCAGCCGCGATATGGCCCGGTTGCGCGCGATCACCACGAGCCATCCCGGCAGTGAGCCGCGAGCAGGATCAAATTGCGCAGCGTTCATCCACAGCTGAAAGAAAACATCCTGCAAAATTTCCTCGGACGCTTGCGTATCGCGAAGAATGCGGTTCAGAAGCGAGGACAGCAAAGAGGCGTAGCGGTCGTATAGCGCGGCGAGCGCCGACTCGTCCCGCTGGACGATTTTCTGAATGAGCGCCGCGTCCGAGGCCCTCAACTCTGTTCCCGTTTGACCGCTCACCAGGCTCTGGCGACTCCATTATCTAAAGTACGCGAAGACAGGCTCTCCGGATGTCAGAAGAGCCGGAAGCTGCCGAGGACTGCGGTATGCACGCGCAAATCCGATTCCCCAAGCACCGCGCGCAGAGTAGCTTGCGAGGGAAAGGCCGTCAATCCAGTATTTCCGTCGCGCGCGTCCTTACCTCGGACTCTCATCTGCTAACCTGACTCTGCCCGTTAAGTCTTTTATATACAGCCAGATAAAGGAGAAAGGCTTAGATGATTTGCCCGATAATTATGAACTAAGTGGCTTTAAATCTCTCACTTTGTCAGCGGTTTCCATTGACATCCTGGGCGGCTTGGCTAAACTTCGACTCGCGTGAGACTTACGGCACTCAAACAATCGAACCAAGTTCTGAGCGGCGAAGCAAAGCAGTTCGCTGCGTCGAAAGCACGACAGGAAGGAAGCTAAATGGCCACCGTCGCCAAAGCCGCACCGCAGCCGATTCCGCGCATTGCACCGCGCGAGGATTTGAATCCATACCGCATCGCGCAAATTCAGTTCGATATCGCGGCCGAATATTTGAAACTTGATCCGGGTCTTCGCCAGATATTGCGAACGCCCAAGCGCGTGCTGGAAGTGTCCGTGCCCACCAAAATGGACAACGGGCAGATCAAAGTTTTTACCGGATTTCGCGTGCAGCACAATATCGCGCGCGGCCCGGCAAAGGGCGGAATCCGTTATCACCCGGCGGTAACGCTGGACGAAGTGAAGGCGCTAGCCACGTGGATGACGTGGAAGACCGCCACCGTGAATATTCCTTACGGCGGAGGCAAGGGCGGCGTGATTTGCGATCCGAAGCGGATGAGCAAGTCCGAGCTCGAACGCATGACACGCCGATTCGCCTCGGAAATTTTTCCGATTATCGGGCCCGATCAGGATATTCCCGCGCCGGATGTTTACACCGATTCGCAGACGATGGCGTGGATCATGGACACCTACTCCATGACGAAGGGGCGCACGTCGCTCGGCGTGGTTACCGGTAAGCCAATTTCGATCGGGGGGTCGGAAGGACGAAACGAAGCGACAGCTCGCGGCTGCCTGGTAGCCGTGGAAGAGGCTTGCAAGGTCAAGAAGATGCCTCTGCGGGGCGCTAGTATAGCGATTCAAGGTTTCGGAAACGCAGGATCTATCGCTGCGCGTTTATTTGCGGAAAAGAAAGCGCGCGTGATCGCCATCAGTGACTCTCGCGGCGGCGTTTTTAACTCGCGAGGAATCGATCCGTTGAAAGCGGCGCGTTACAAAGAACGCTCAGGAACTGTTGTAGGCATGCCGGGGACATCGCGCATTTCAAACGACGATTTGTTGACCATGAAATGCGATATTTTAATTCCTGCCGCGCTGGAAAACGTGATCACGCTAAATAACGCCGACCAAATCAAAGCGAAAATAATCGCCGAAGCGGCCAACGGCCCAACTACGCCCCATGCGGATGAAGTTCTGGCGCGCAAGGGCATCACCATGATCCCGGATATTCTGGCGAATGCCGGCGGCGTGACGGTGAGTTACTTCGAATGGGTGCAGGACCTGCAGAGTTTCTTCTGGTCCGAAAGCGAAGTGAACGCCAAGCTTGAGATGGTGATGCGTCGCGCGTTCCACGAAGTGCACGAAATGGCGCGCAAGCATCGCACGCACATGCGAACCGGCGCTTACGTTCTTGCCGTTGGCCGTGTGGCGGACGCCACTCTCGTTCGCGGACTCTTTCCATAAAAATTTGCTAGCTGACTCCGTTGTTCCAATCAGCCATCAACTTGAAGCCCCCTGAAAAATTTCCTCTTGCGCAGTGAGTAAGAACACGCGTACATTTTTGCTTAGCCGGTGCGCTCACGCGAAAAAGGGCAGCGCCGGCATATTTGTCTGCGTGACTTGCGCGAGGAAGTTGAGAATTGAACAACCACATAAATCACACTCCACCGATTCTTCTAACCATTGCTGGTTTTGATCCATCCTGCGGCGCGGGCGTGGCTGCAGACCTGAAAACTTTTGCTGCGCATAACTGCTACGGTGTTGCCGCCGTCACCGCGCTTACAGTGCAATCCACACAAGGCGTGGTATCGGTGCACCCGACGCCGTCGGCCACTCTGCGCGCGCAACTCGATGCGTTAGTGGATGATGTGGCAATTGCGGGCGTGAAGATCGGTATGCTCACGAATCGCGGTAATGCATCTGCGGTCACCGAATTTCTGGACAAACATAAATTCCAGCATGTCGTGCTAGATCCGGTCTTCCGTCCCACTGCGGGCAATGCCGAACTATTGGATACGTCCGGATTGAAATTCGTGCGCGACGAGTTACTGAAACGCGTGAGCCTGATCACTCCCAACCTGCCGGAGGCGGAATTTCTTACCGGCATGGAAGTGAAAGATCTGGCGGCGATGAAAACGGCCGGCCAGAAGTTAATTGAGATGGGTGCGCGCGCGGTTGTCGTCACCGGCGGGCATCTGGACAAACCAATCGACGTATTTTGTATTGGAACAGAAGTAGAAACCTTTGCCGGCGACCATGTGAAGAGTCCGAACACGCATGGATCGGGATGCACTTTTTCGTCCGCGATCCTGGGCCAACTAGCTTCCGGGCAGCAATTGCGCGAAGCCGTAATTCTGGCGAAGGCCTACGTTACCAAGGCAATCGAGAAGTCCTATCAAATCGGTAAAGGCGCTGGCCCTCTGAATCAGCTTTTCCGCTTTCATCAGGAACAACCTTTGCGCGGCGTGCACGAAGTTCCGCAACACGGCATGCATCCAGCCGCAGAACCAGCTGCGCACTAAAACGTCAATCTAAGAGCCGCCGATTTGTCGGGATGGCCTCGCATCGGAAAATCGTCAGCTACTGATCTGTCTCTTCCGAGTTAAAAAACCTTGCCGAGGATAATTTGCGCAATTATCATCCCGACTGAATCTTGCTCGAGGTGCGTGGTGAAGAAATACATCGAAATCGTAATTGTGCTTGTTGGGATCCTTCTTGGCACGCAAACAGTTGCTGCACAGGAATGGTCGCAGCCGTGGGCTCGCGCGCGAATTGAAAAATCGCCGCGTCACAGTGAGTGGGTTACGGTGAAACATGATGGCCGAAGCGTGGACACACTCGTGGTTTACCCAGAATCAAAAGACAAGCGGCCGGTGGTGCTTGTGATCCATGAAATATTTGGATTGAGCGACTGGGCGCAAGAACTGGCAGACGAAGTCGCCGCAGCAGGATACATCGCGGTAGCGCCGGACCTTTTGAGCGGCATGGCGCCAAACGGCGGTCGCACAAGAGATCTTCCTACCGGTGTTACGGAAGCGGTCAGCAAGTTGAATCCCGATCAGGTGACTGCCGACCTGAATGCTGCGGCGGACTATGGCTTAAAGTTGCCCGCTTCCAACGGGAAAATTTATGTGGTCGGTTTCTGCTGGGGTGGCGCACAGAGTTTTCGCTTTGCAACCAACCGAGGAGACCTTTCGGCAGCGTTCGTTTTTTACGGCTCACCTCCGCCCACAGATGACATGTCGCGCATAAAGGCGCCCGTTTATGGCTTTTATGCAGGGAACGATGTGCGCATCGACGCGACGATTCCGGACACAATCGCGGCCATGAAAGCTGCAGGAAAAACCTATGACCCGGTGACCTACGAGGGCGCCGGTCACGGCTTTATGCGCGCCGGAGAAGCTCCGGACGCGACCGAAGCCAACAAGAAAGCCCAACAAGAATCGTGGAAACGCTGGAAAAGCCTGCTTGCACCCTGACTTGTTCTAGCGGCGATAAACGATCTTGCCGGCGACAATTGTAGCCATTGGCGCGCCGCGAAACTCACGGCCATCGAACGGAGTGTTACGCGATTTGCTCGGCGACTCAGATGTCCGGTACGTCCATGCTTGGTCGGTCGAAAAAATCGTTAAATCCGCGGGCTCGTCCGCCGCGATTTTTCGCTCAATGCCAAGCACTCGCGCAGGACCTGTCGTAAACAGCTCAACCAAACGCATCAGCGAAATTTTCCCGGGATGCGCGAGTTCGCTCAATGCAAGGGCGAGAGCAGTTTCAAAACCGATAATTCCAAACGGCGCGCGGTCGAATTCAACGTCCTTGCTGGAAGGATGGTGCGGTGCGTGGTCCGTGGCGATGGCATCCACAGAACCGTCGGCCAAGCCTTCGATGAGCGCGGCGCGATCTTCCGAAGAGGCCAGCGGCGGATTCATTTTGTAATGCGAATCGTAGCGCACGTCTTCGTCAAGGAGCGTGAAATGGTGCGGCGTGACCTCGCAAGTGACCTGAAGACCTTGTTGTTTAGCCGCGCGGACATATTCGAGCGAAGCGCGAGCGGACATATGCGCGATGTGAAGGCGCGCTCCCGTGAGCGTTACAACTTCCACATCACGTCCCACACAAATGGATTCCGATTGCGCGGGGATGCCCTTTAGGCCCAGGCGAATGGAACGAGGCCCTTCGCGCATTAGCCCACCGGCGAATAACGAAGTATCTTCGCAGTGGTCAATCACCGGCAGATCGAGAGCGCGGCAATAGTCCATTACCTGGCGCATCAGGCGAGCGGTCGCCACGGGTTTTCCGTCATCGCTGACGGCGACGATACCGGCTTCTTTCATCGCTGCGATTTCTGAAAGAGATTCGCCTTTGCTTCCTACGGAAGCAGCGCCGATGGGCCACACACGCACCGTGCCGGCTGCGGCGGCGCGTTCCACGATTCCGCGCGTAACCGAGGCGTTGTCATTTACAGGTTGCGTGTTCGGCATGGTGCACACGGCGGTAAAGCCTCCGCGTGCGGCGGCGCGCGTGCCGGTTTCAATTGTTTCGGAAAGTTCCTGGCCAGGCTCGCGCAAGTGGCAATGCAAATCGATGAAACCGGGCGCGACGATCATCCCGGCGGCATCGAAAATATCCACGTGGGAAGCTGTGAGATCCGGGCCGAGTCGTAAAATTCGAGGGCCGTCGACAAGGATATCGAGCGTTGCATCGGTGTTGCTTGACGGGTCCAGAACCCGGCCATTTTTAATCAGCAGCATTATTTATCCTTGCCTGCCATTCCGGGCCCGCTAGCAGGTTCCGACGCAGCGCCGCCCACAAGATGGTAAAGAAGGGCCATGCGAACCGCGAGACCGTTGGTCACTTGATCGAGAACGCAAGATTGCGGGCCATCGGCGACGCTTGGGTCGATTTCTAATCCGCGAATCATTGGCCCGGGATGCAACACCAGCGCATCCTTTCCGGCCAGTCGCAGGCGCTCCGGAGTGAGTTGAAACTGCAAAATGTATTCTTCGGGGGCCAGGGCAGGTTCATGGATGCGCTCGGTCTGTACCCGTAGCACGATAATGACGTCGGCGCCGTCGAGGGCTTCGTCTATGTGCGATACGCGGCGGACATTGGCCGCGAGCGATTCTAATTCGCGCGGCACCCACATGGCTGGTCCGCAGAGGGTGATTTGCGCGCCAAACTTGCTTAACAAATGAATATTCGAGCGGGCCACGCGGGAATGCAGGATGTCGCCAAGAATCGTGACGTGCAATCCGTCGAGCGTATTTTTGCGATCGCGAATCGTAAGAGCATCGAGCAGCGCTTGGGTAGGGTGCTCATGCGTGCCGTCTCCGGCGTTCACAACCGGAATCCCCAGACGCTGGGCTATGAATTCCGAAGCTCCCGAAGAGCTGTGGCGAATTACGATGCCGTCGGGACGCATGGCTTCCAGCGTCCAGACGGTGTCGAGGAGCGATTCTCCTTTCTTCAAACTGGAAGATTCCGCTTGCAAGTTCATGGTGTCGGCGCCGAGCCGGGCAGCCGCAGTGGCAAAACTAATGCGGGTGCGTGTGGAATTTTCGAAAAAGGCCAGGGCCACGGTTTTGCCACGTAACGTCGCGAGTTTTTTTAGCGGATGGCGATGGAATTCCTGGAAGGGCTTGGCTTGGTCCAGAATAAATGAAATTTGCTCACGGGTGAGGTCTTCGATTCCAAGCAGGTGTTGCAGACGCTGCAGCACGTTTTCCCTTTAATGCCGTTTTCTCCGGGCCCCCCAAAGGATTGCCGGGTTTTTCAAGAAACGCGATCCACCAGCATCACGCGTTCTTGGTCATCAATTTCTATCAAGCGGACTTCAACAATCTCTGTGTCGCTCGTTTCCACGGTGCGGCCAACAAAGGAAGCCTCGATCGGGAGTTCGCGGTGCCCGCGGTCGATCAAAACGCAAAGCCGGATGCGTTTGGGGCGTCCGAGGTCAAAAAGGCCGTTCATTGCAGCCCGGATCGTGCGGCCGGTATAAAGCACGTCGTCGACAATCACCAAGTCCCGGTCATCGACCGGGAAGTCGATCTCGTTGGAGTGAAAGACTGGTTGAGGACCTACTGTCGAGAGGTCGTCGCGGTAGAGCGTGATATCGAGGGTGCCAACCGGAACTTTGACGCCGGAGGAAGCGAAGATGGTTTTCGCCAAGCGCTGGGAGAGGGGAACACCACGGCGGCGCACGCCGATCAAAGCCAAATCGTTCGTCCCACCACTCTTTTCGACAATTTCATGGGCTAGTCGCTGGAGGGTGCGGCTCATTTCTTCCGCAGAAAGCAATTGTCTTTTTTCTACGACGCGCATTCTGGCACGCCATCCTAGCATAGACCACGGAATGTTCGCAGCCGCGGAATAAAGCCGCAAACGCTGAGAAATCCCGCGTTCGCTGGAATAGACGTGACCTAAGTGCTAGACTAGCGGCCGTGAATGCGCCGCAGCCGGCAAGCATGTCCCAGCGGCCCGCGGGAGTTGACCTTCAAGTCAGCGTCGGCACCCTCCAGTTTAAAAACCCTATTATTGCCGCCAGCGGTACTTTTGGTTACGGAATCGAATTCGCTCCGATAGTCGACTTGAACCGGTTGGGGGCGATGGTCGTGAAGGGCCTCTCGCTCGAGCCCATGGCCGGTGCACCCCCTCCCAGGATCTGCGAAACATCGAGCGGCATGGTTAATGCGATCGGGCTGCAGAATATCGGCGTGCGGGCATTTGTCGCCGAGAAGCTGCCCGAGCTGCAACGGCACAACGCCACCGTTGTGGCAAACGTGTTCGGGTGCACCATCTCAGACTACGTCGAGGTCATCCGGATCCTTGAAGACGCCGAGGGGGTAGCGGCATACGAGTTAAACATCTCCTGTCCCAATGTGGAACACGGCGGGGCTGAGTTCGGAGTTGACCCAGTACTAACAGCGGAGGTCGTCCAAGCCACTCGGAAGGTGGCCCGAAGGCCCCTTTGGGTGAAGCTATCCCCCAACATTAATAGAATTGGACTTACGGCTAGCGCCGCCGAGTCCAGCGGAGCCGACGCCCTGGTAGTTGCGAATACCTACCCGGCATTGTGTATAGATGCACACAACCGGAGGTCACGCCTAGGTAGTACGACGGGTGGGTTGTCGGGTCCGGCCATAAAACCTATAACTATGAGACTGGTTTACGAATCCAGTAAGGTAATAAAGATACCGATTATAGGGCTTGGCGGTATTGAGAGCCCGGCCGATATAGTCGAATATATGCTGGCGGGTGCCTCAGCAGTTGAAATTGGCACTGCCAATTTTGTCGACCCACGGGCCGCAGAAACGCTTTTGAAGGGATTAGAAAGGTGGTGCGAAGACAATAGAGTTCCTGAAATCAGCAAGTTACGAAGCGGTATAGAGGTTGCTGGAGCAGGCTCTAGATAGTACAATTTATTGATTCAAAAAAGGTTAGGAGATCATGAAAGCAAAAATCTTCGTAGTGCTCGAATCGGTGTTTTTAGGATTGGGTCTGCTTGCGTTCACTCCGTCGGTGAACCCTACGACTGCCGGAAAACCAAGCAACCCACCTCAACTAGTTGTGCACCCGAAGAAGGCGTCCTCTGGCAAAACTGATACCCTAAAGCCCCTTGCGGTCTGGGAATGCACCACCAGCTGGTACGGCGAGGATTTCGATGGCCAGCCGACCGCCACTGGCGAGAAATATGATATGTACGGCGAGACCGCCGCTCACCCCACCCTCCCCTTAGGTTCCATTGTGCGCGTCGTGAACCCACGTAACCACCGTAGCCAGATCGTCCGAATCAATGATCGCGGACCGTACGTTGAGGGACGCGAATTGGACGTTTCCTATGAGGTGGCACGTAGGTTAGGATTTGACCAGCGCGGGGTTGCAAAAGTTCGCCTCGAGCTGCTCAAGGTGCCTACACGGCTGGAACCGATCCATCACGAAGACTGATCGTTGCCCTGGATGTAGATAATCTCCAGTCTGCCACTGCTTTAGCGCGGAAGCTCCGCGGAGCAGTTGCACTCTTCAAAGTCGGTAGTCAACTCTTCACCGCCGAAGGGCCGCGAGCAGTAGAGAAGCTCGCGGACGCAGGCGCCCAGATTTTCCTCGACCTGAAATTTCACGACATCCCCAATACTGTGGCGAAGGCCATTTCAGGCGCGGTAAAGCTTCCGCATGTACGTCTGCTCACGCTCCATGCATCGGGCGGCACGGCCGTAATGCAGGCTGCGCGCGAAGCAGCCGGAGACCGAAAGGATCGGCCGAAGCTGCTCGCGGTTACCGTTTTGACGAGCCTGGACGAAGCGACCTTGCGAGAAATTGGTATGTCAGGCCCAATCGAAAGCCGCGCGGTCGCGCTCGCACGTTTGGCCAAGAAAGCAGGAATGGATGGCGCGGTTTGTTCCGCACACGAAGCTCGTGCGATTCGGCGCGCCTGCGGGCCGAAGTTCACAATACTCATCCCAGGCGTGCGCCCGCGCAGTGGCGCAGCGAATGATCAATCACGCATTGCAACTCCTGCAGAAGCAATTCGGGAGGGCGCGGACTATTTGGTAGTCGGACGACCGATCACGGCTGCTCCGAATCCGAAATCTGCGGTTTTGGACATCGTTGCCGAAATAAGGTCCGCTTTATAGCAATCCGGCTCAAGTTTCTCATCTCGCCTTCCTGCTATTGACAAAACACGCCCATCGGTACAACTTCTCTGCCGGACATTCACTTAGCGAAGGGAGCTTTTCAAATGCGGATTCTGTTGAAGACGGCTGCAGTGGCGGCGGGCATTGCGTTAACCTTGGTAACAGCGATTAAAGCGCAAGAAGTTGGCGCGCCTCCCATTCCTCCGAAAGCACAGGCGGTTGAAGTCACTCCGACGAATATTCAGGCAAATGTTGGAGACAAAGTTAAATTCAGCGCCGTCGCAAAAGACGCTGCCGGAAACGTTCTGTCTGCGAAGCCAATGATCTGGTTCGCTGCACCGTTTGATGTGGCCGGTGCTGACAAAGAAGGCGTGGTGGTATTTCATGAACCGGGTGAAGTAACCGTGGGTGCGGTCGTGGCAGGCAAGCCCGGATATGCCCATGTAACAGTTGTGGCGCCGCCCGTTGCGAAAATTGATATCGCTCCGGTAACACAGGCGCTCGTGGCAGGCAGCACCACCGTGCTTTCCTCAAACGCGCGCTCTTCGAATGGCGACCCACGCGCTGACACGCCCGTTCACTGGACCTCGAACTCGCCCGCTGTTGCTCAGGTGGATGAATCGGGCTTGCTGACCGCGAAGTCCGCCGGCACTGCGACGCTCGTAGCCACAGCGGGTCCGGCGAGCGCCGAAGTAAGCGTACGAGTGGTTGCGGACACTATTCAAAAGATTGGAGTCGAGCCAGAAACTACGAATGCGAAAACGGGCGATGTAGTTCATTTCACGGCCACAGCGCAGGGCGGAAAGGGTGCACCAATAAAAGATGTTTTTACGAGTTGGACTGTGGGCGGACCCAATGCCACGATTTATCCTGACGGCGCATTTGTGGCCACACTGCCGGGTACCTACAAAGTAATGGCGTCTGTAGGTTCGCATACTGCTGTGGCGTCGATTACCGTGGCGCCGCGAAATGCGGAACGCGAGATCGACGTGGTTGCGCACATCCCGCTAAAGGCTGCCGACGGGTCCGCGATTCAAACCACCGAAGAATGGATCATGGGCAATCATCTGTACATTGCGTCGCTCGGCGACAAAATCTACGACTACGACATCAGCGATCCCTCGAAACCGAAGGCGCTCGATTCCTTGAAGGCGGATGCGCGCTTGATAAATGACGTCAGCACCACGCCCGACGAAAAAGTTGGGGTTTTCACGAGGGAGGGCGCATCCACTCGCAAAAATGGAATCGTAATTTTCGATCCCTCCGATCCCGCGCACTTGAAAGTTCTGTCCGAGTACACCGAAACGGTCACCGGAGGGGTTCACAGCGCGTTTATCAACACGCACTACGTGTACATCACGGACGACGCAACCGGCTCTTTGCGCGTGATCGATTTTCAGGATGAGCAACATCCCAAAGAAGTAGCGCGGTGGGAGGTGCAAAATGCAACGGCCGCGACCATCGCCGGTCCTATGGGCCCGATGTCCAGCGGGCGTTATCTCCACGATTTGTACGTAAAGGACGGCCTCGCCTATCTGGCTTATTGGCGCGACGGACTGATCATCCTCGACGTTGGCAATGGCATGAAGGGCGGCAGTCCGGAGCACCCGCAGCTTGTCTCGCAATACAAATTCAATCATTATGAACTTTATGGCAACGGCTGGTTGGCCGGAACGCACACAACATTTCGTTACAACAATTATCTTTTTGTAGGCGACGAAGTTTTCCCAGCGCAGTTCGATATCGATAGCAAAGAGCGCATCCCCGTTCGCGGAATTTGCCATGTGATGGACATCAACGATATCGAGCATCCGCGCGAAGTGGCGATTTACGAAGTGCCCGAAGGCGGCATCCATAATTTCTGGGCCGATAACGACATGCTGTTCATCGGTGACTACGCCGGGGGCGGACGCGTGCTCGATATTTCCGGAGAGTTGCGCGGAAATCTTTACCAGCAGGGACGCGAGATTGCTCGCATATGGACCGGCGACCCTGCCGGCTATCGTGCGAATTTGCCGTTTTCCTGGGGAGCGCAGCCCGCGAATGGTTTGATCTACTACAACGACATCAACACTGGAATTTGGATCGCAAAACTGGGCAAGCCGCGGTTCAAAGGATCCACCACCGCGCCGCCACTTCAGGAAAAGGCTGAGTAGTTCCTCGGATTCGTCTGGGTAGCCAGTCGGAGCGAACTTTTGTGCTCAGTCATTTGACCGGCTGCTGCCGCCTTCGCTAGCATCAGTGTGCAAATTGCATTCTCCTCATGGAAGACGTCAAACATGTGATCGTTGGCACTGCCGGGCATATTGACCATGGCAAATCCGCTTTGGTCGAGGCTCTCACGGGAACCAATCCTGACCGGCTGGAAGAAGAAAAGCGTCGCGGCATAACGATTGACCTCGGGTTTGCCTTCCTGAATCTCGATGGCATTCGATTTGGATTTGTTGACGTCCCCGGTCATGAAAAATTCGTTCGCAATATGCTCGCCGGCGTGGGCGGGATTGATTTAGTTCTGTTTGTCATCGCTGCCGACGAATCGATCAAGCCGCAAACTCGCGAACACTTCGATATTTGCCGCTTGTTGGGCGTCTCGCGCGGAATTATAGCAGTCACAAAATCCGACAAAGTGAGCTCCGACGTACTAGATACCGTGGGCCTCGAAATTGCAGAATTTGTGCGCGATTCGTTTCTGGAAGGCGCGCCGATCGTTCCCGTTAGCGTGCGCAATGGCGCAGGGCTTGAAGATCTAAAACACGAGCTACTCCGATCGGCGAATGCGGTCCCGTTGCGAAACGAAAAACAACATTTGCGTCTTCCCATCGATCGCGCCTTCGCAATGAAGGGATTTGGGACGGTAGTCACCGGAACGCTCGTAGCGGGTGCTTTGAATATTGGCCAGGAAATACAACTTTATCCCACGCGCGCGCGAGCCCGCGTGCGCGGCCTCCATTCCGGCGGAAAACAAATCGAGCGAGCGGTTGCCGGGCAGCGCACGGCGGCGAACTTAGCCGGAATCGACTCCAGCGAAATAAAACGAGGGATGGTTCTGGCAACTCCCGGAATTTTCGAGCCAAGTTCGCGCCTAGACGCGACTGTGACTTTGCTGCCCTCTGCCCACGCGCTAAAAAACCGTGCGCGCGTTCATATGCATCAGGGGACGGCCGAAGCGGTGGCCGAAATGATTTTCCTGGATGGCCATGTGGAACTTGCTGCGGGCCAAAGTACTTTTGTGCAGCTGAAACTAGATAAGCCGGTTTTAATCCTGCCGGGAGATCGGTTTATTCTGCGACAGCTTTCTCCCGTGGCAACCATCGGAGGAGGCCGAGTGCTGGACACTCGCCCTGCCAGGCACCGGCGCAATGACATTGGTGTCAAAAGTTTCCTTGAAATTCTCGAACGTGGGAACCAAGAAGAAACTTTGGTTGCGCTTGCTGAGGCATCGCCTCGTGGACTAACTTTTCCTGAAATCGTCGCTCGCACCGGCTGGATAAAAGACGATGTACAGGCTACGGCAAAGAAGCTTGCCCAATCAAAGCGCTTGCGAATTATTGGCGACGCGGCATCGTCGGATTTCACAATAGCCTCAGTGCCCGCGTTTGCAGAATCACTGGCAAGAATTCGAAAGGCGATCGACGATTTTCACGTTGCGAATCCGCTGTTGCCGGGAATTCCGAAGCAAGAACTCCACGGCCGTGCGGGAAATCCTCGCGCCGAACTTTTTGAAGCGGCGCTCGATGATTTGTTGAAATCACGAGCGATTCTCATTTCAGGAGACCTGGTTCAACGAGCCGGACGAGAGATTGCCCTGTCGCCGGAAGAAGCGCGGGCCAAAGAACTGATCGAGCAGGAATTTGCCACGGCCGGTCTTACGGTTCCGAGTTTTGCCGTCGTGCTGGCCAAGTTGCCGGTGGAATCACGCCGCGCACAGAAAATTTTGCAGATTCTGCTGCGCGAAAAAGTGCTGATAAAAGTAGCGGACGACCTGGTTTTTCACCAACTCGCTGTAAAAACCCTGCGCGAAACGCTCGCCAAGTATCGTAAAGAACGCGGTGTCAGGCTCCCCATTGGCGCGTTCAAAGAACTTACAGGCGTGTCTCGGAAATACGCAATTCCATTGCTCGAGTATCTTGACCGGGAACACTTGACGCGCCGGGTCGGAGACGAGCGTGTTATACTGTAACTTGACACCCGGGCTCTCAAAACGCCTTTCGTTCAACTGGCGCCCTCGGGAAGGCAGGTAAACATGGGAGAATTTAGCCCAATCCATTGGTTAATCGTTTTGGCAATCATCGTCCTCCTGTTCGGAGGCAAGAAAATTCCTGAAGTGATGCGCGGACTTGGCGAAGGCATTCGCAACTTTAAAGAAGGCATGCATGCGAATACGCAGACTCCTCCGCCACCCGCTCCGCCGGCAAATCCGCCGACCGTAACGACGGCGCCGCCTCCTCTGGGCGAAGATAAAAAGTAATTTTTGGATAGTGAAGGTAAAAACGGCGGCTTCGGGCCGCCGTTTTTATTTGGTATCGCGCTGATTTTCGGCCGAATTTCCTAGTCCGAATTCGCGCAGCAAAGTCCACAATCGCGCCAGCGGCAGGCCCATCACGTTGAAATAGCAGCCTTCGATTCGCGCTACGTAACGGCCTCCCGTACCCTGGATTGCATACGCGCCCGCTTTGTCAAAAGGCTCGCGGGTTGCGATATAGCCTTCGATTTCCTGATCGCTGAGATGCGCGAAATGGACTCTCGTAATCTCCTCGACCACCCGCTGTTGCATCCCAGATATTTGTAGCAACGCAAGACCGGTGTGAACTTCGTGGACGCGCCCGCTGATGCTGCGCAACATGCGCTTCGCGTCATCACTCGACGCCGGCTTTCCGAGAATAGCCGAATCAACCACTACGACCGTGTCGGCGCCGACAATCAAAGCGTCCGCGCCGAGATTCGGATTTCTTTCGGCGGCTGAAACCGCCTTTGCTAACGCCAATCTGCGAACATAATCACCGGGCGATTCATTATCCAGGCGCGATTCATCGACATCCGTACTGCAAATCCCGAATTGAATTCCGGCGTTTCGCAGGATTTCTGCGCGGCGAGCCGAAGCTGATGCAAGAATGAGTTTCAAGAGAATATCTTACTTTTGGGCGAGCAATAGTCGGCGCTGAAAATAGTTAAATTACAATTGACTCGCGATATTCGCCGAAGGCTCGTCGCAGGGCGTCTGAAATTTCACCGACTGTGGCATACGATTCAACCGCCAACAAAATGGCCGGCATTAGATTTTCCGTACCTCGGGCCCTGCGTTCTACTTCCGCCAGCGCGCTTTGTGCTTTCGCCTGGTCACGACGGGCGCGCAAATTGTTAAGTCGCGTGACCTGCGAACGTTCAATTTCCGGATCGATTCGCATTGTGGGAATAGGACGTTCTTCTTCCGCTTGAAACCGATTCACACCCACTACTGCCTGCTCGCCGGAATCAACCGCTCGCTGGTATTCATACGCCGATTTCTGAATCTCCTGCTGGACGTAACCAGTTTCAATAGCGCGCAGCATTCCGCCCATCGCGTCAATTTTCGAGATGTAATCTTGCGCGCCAGTTTCGATTTCGTTGGTTAACTTCTCCACGGCGAAGGATCCCGCCACAGGGTCGATCGTATTGGCCACGCCGGATTCCTGGGCAATGATTTGTTGCGTTCGCAAAGCTATCAGCGCCGCCTCTTCGGTCGGGAGGGCCAGCGCTTCGTCCAACGCGTTGGCGTGTAGCGATTGGCAACCGCCCAGTACCGCCGCGAGGCTCTGAAGCGCCACGCGAACGATATTATTTTCGGGCTGCTGCGCTGTTAAAGAAGAGCCGGCCGTCTGCGCGTGAAAGCGAAGCATCATCGAGCGTGGGTCGCGCGTGCCGAAACGCTCGCGCATCGTTCGCGCCCATAACCGGCGGGCTGCTCGAAACTTGGCAATTTGCATTAGGAATTCGTTGTGAGAATTGAAGAAAAAAGAAAGCTGCGGAGCGAATTCGTCCACTGCGAGACCTGCTTCAAGCGCCGCGACCACGTACGCGATTCCATTACCGAGTGTGAAAGCAACCTCTTGCACGTCGGTCGAGCCCGCTTCGCGAATGTGATATCCGGAAATCGAAATAGGATTCCAATTCGGTATTTCGCGCCGGCACCACGCAAAAATATCTGTAACGATACGCATAGCCGGCCGCAGCGGATAGATGTAAGTCCCGCGCGCAATATATTCTTTCAAAATATCGTTCTGCACCGTGCCGGCCAGGCGCTTCAGGTTCGCACCCTGCTGCTTGGCAACGGCTACATAGAGGGCCAGGAGGATCGCAGCGGTGGAATTAATCGTCATGGAAGTGGAGACACGTTCCAGCGGGATGGCGTCGAAAAGCGTTTGCATGTCCTCGAGCGTATCGATCGCCACGCCCACTTTCCCAACTTCTCCCTGCGCCAACGGATGGTCGGAATCCATTCCAATTTGTGTGGGCAGATCGAACGCGACGGACAAACCGTTCTGCCCTTGCGAGAGCAAATAGCGATAGCGATGGTTCGATTCTACTGCGCTGGCGAAGCCAGCGTATTGCCGCGTGGTCCACAGCCGGCCGCGATACATGGTGGGATAAACGCCGCGCGTGAAGGGGAATTCTCCCGGATAACCGAGATCGTGCTCGGGATCCCAACCGTTCAAACTTTCTTCCGTGATCACAGTTTCCATGGGCAGGCCGGAAGGAGAGGCGAGCTTCCGTTCTGAAAATTCTGCGCGCTTTTTGATGTCTTCAGGCATTGGAAAACTCAGCGCACTCGCCGCGCTCGGCGGAAGGACGTGAAAGCGAAGACCGCCATAGTGATGGCATAAACGACGGCGAATCCCAAAAGCCACGCCGCTACGCGGGTATGCCATTGACGCCACACTGCTACCCCGCCATAAAGAGCAAAGGTGGCGAAAAGAGCGCCGACGGCTTCATGAAAAAATTGCCGCGCAGCACGCCACCAGACGCGCCAGGTGAGCTTAGAAGAATTCCACAGTGTGGAGTAGAAGCCCGTGGTCATAATGCAATTCTAGTATAGATTGCCGCAGCGTGCTGCGTGTCCGGTGCCAATCTTGACTAGACCAGCAGCGAGCGTGCCTTTGGGCAGGTGTCGTCTGAGCCGGGGTACAGGTAACATTCGCGATTCCAACACCGCACGTGGGTCTTGTTTCGTGATTGCGGCGGCCCTAGAATTGGTGTAGGAAGGGCCTTTTACAGGAGGCGCCCTTGCAACTCGACGACCGCATGAAGCAGTTACTGCGCGATCTGGGGCACGCCATCAACGATAGCGTGTCGGATTCCGATCGCATCGCTGAAGCTATTTCCAGTGTGCGTTCCGCCGGCTTCGATATTGTGCTCAAGCTGGACGCTACCATCGGCTTGGCGCGCCGCTCGGAGCAAGACGCTAAGCTGACTTCGCTCGACCGCCGTTTTCTGGAATCGCTGCACATCCGCGTAGACGATGAAACCCTGGAAGAAGAAACTGTAGCTCCGCGCGTGGAAATCACACCGCAGGATATTAAATTTCTGAAGTCTCTGAAAATTTCATTCGATGAAGAACTCTAAAATTTTCGCTGGATTTGCTCTGGCTCTTCTTGCCGGATGTTTGTCAGCCGCGGTTCCGGTGACCCGCGCGCAGATGAGCAGCAGCGCTCCCATAGTTGTAAAGAAAAAGGCTCAGAAACCTGTGTGGCTCAAGGCCCAATTTATCCACGCCGATAACCACACCCTGATGGTGCGCGAGCAAGCGAATCAGATGAACGTTCACACGTTCACCTATGCCGACAAGGCGCAGAAGAAAATGGGCAGGATTCTGGACCAAGGCGGCTATCAAACCGGAGATCCCATCAAAGTTCTGTGGATGACCGGCGGCTCCGAAGCGCTCGACATAAAGGGCAAACCGTCGAAAGCTATCTAATGGTTGCCCCAAACCTCCCTCTGACCTAGCTTTTACTGCATAATATTCCGTTGCATCGATCAACTCTATGATTCGTCTGCCCGCAGTTTCCGGCCGCTTCTATCCCTCAGATCCAAAAAAACTCGCTCTGGAAATCCAGCAATATACAGCGAGCGAAAATAAAAAATCCGTCATGCGTGGGTGCGTAGTGCCGCATGCGGGATATATGTATTCCGGGCACGTGGCCGGAGCCGTTTATTCGGCAATCGAAATCCCAGCTCTGTGCATCCTTCTAGGCCCGCGCCATTTCCCCGGCGGCGAGGCCATGGCCATAATTTCAGAGGGGAGTTGGCAAACTCCATTCGGTAACGCGCAAATAAATTCGCAGCTCGCGACAGAGTTGAAGCAAGCGTGCCCTTTTCTGCGTGAAGACCGCGTAGCGCACCAGCGCGAGCATTCGCTCGAAGTGCAAATTCCATTCCTCCAACAGCTCAACTCAAACCTGCGATTCGTTCCCGTAGTGCTGGCCACAAACCGATATCACGAACTGGAAGCATTCGGGCATGCGGTTGCGAAGGTGACAAAAGCGCAGAACGACCCGGTTCTTGTAGTCGCGAGTACAGATATGAATCACTACGAGAGCGATCCAGTCACCCGCACAAAAGACCAGAAAGCAATCGATTGCATTCTAGAACTCGATCCGCGCGGCCTATACGATACGGTGCAGTCAGAGGACATTACCATGTGCGGCGTCGCTGCGACCGTGGCAATGCTCGTCGCCATGCGCGATCTGGGTGCCACTCAAGCTGAACTCGTGCGCTACGCGACTTCGGGAGATATCACAGGTGACCGCGAAGAAGTAGTAGGTTACGCCGGCCTGATCGTGCGATAGACCGGCGTTAGCTGTAATCTACAATTTAATTGACAGTTACGCTCAGAGTAGCGGTGTGCGTGGTGGTTCCAGCCGTAGCCGTGACCACGACGGGTTGATTCTGAACCGGAGTCGTTCCACTGCTCGAGCCACCGCTACCACCGCCTCCGCAAGCCACGGCGCCCAGGAGGCAAAAAACTGCCAATGCAGTCGCGACTGAGCTCCATCGACGCCGCTTCACCTGGATGGCCATCCATAGCAGTCCAATAGAAACCAGGCACAACTCGAACTCCTTCGGCCCTGCATCGAGACCCGTTGGATGGCGCAATGGCGTCACCACACTTGCCTTCGTCGTGTTAATCGTGACTGTAGTACTCCCGCTTCCGGTGACAGAAGGCGGAGTAAAGCTGCAAGAGCTTTCGGTTGGCAGGCTCGAGCATGAAAACGTGACAGTCCCGCTGAAGCCGTTCGTGGCATTCACCGAGAGGGATGTAGTGCCAGAGCCGCCCGGGCTTGATATCGTAATCGAGGAGGCACTAAAAGCAAGATTGAAGTTCGGTGAAGTGGAATCCGCACCCCAGTTATTCACCAAATTAGCGGCATCCACGGTTCCCAGGCCGGTCGCCAAATCGTAGCCCGGCCCGGCGTCATAGGCCAGCACTTCACCGCTGCCGGGATTGTATTCCAAGACTCCATAAGTGTCCGAAGAATCCGTTTTGATGCAGTTTGGAGAGCCCGTAGTGCAAAGAACCGTGATAGTTCCCGAAGTTATATCGTGAAACGCTTCAGGTTGCGAACTCGCCATGGGATAGAGAACTGCATTGGCATTGCCCTGACCGGTAGTAGAACCTGTCTTCTGATTTACCAGAGCAATGATGGCTGCGAAAGTCGGAGTCGAACCAGAAGTACCGCCTATCGGATAGAAATCGTTGAATTTATTCGCATTGCAGAATTGTCCGCCCGTTTGATCTGCTGCGCATATCAAATAGAAATTGCCATTGAATCCGTTGCCCGCGAATAAGGAGACGTCAGGTATATCGCGTTTGCCATCATTTGGCACCCCAGTTGCCACTTGCCAGGAAGGCTTGGCATAGCCGCCCGAGCAACTTCCCGGAGTTTCGCCGTCTGAAGTCGTACAGTTGCTTACGCCGCCGCTGGCGGCCACTGTCCAGAAGAGCACACTGTTAGCCGGGTTATTGCAATCCGCCTCTGCGTCCGAACCGAGCTGCGTGCTCGTACAGGTGGTGTCCCAGGTAATTTCAGGAATGTAAGACTTGGCAGAAGCCAACGTACCTGAAGTGTTCGCGGAATTCCAATAAGTCAGAGGATTATTGAAGTCGTCGAAATCCGTACCACCTACAGCCACGTTATATGGTGTAGAAGCTAATCCGCTAACCTGCAAGCCGTTCTGAGCCGGGACCGGAGCCGAAGCGTTACCCGCTGTAATATCGCAAGCCGCCGATCCAGCATCGCCAGTGGCGATGACTGCCGTTATTCCCTCTGTAGCTGCCTGTTGCCACCTCGCGTTAATTATCCCGTTCTCGGTTGTGCCGATTTGAAGCTCGCATAGGCCATAGCTTTCGCTCAATACCGTCGCGACAAGCGGAGTGTGATCAACCGCGTACTGGGCCGAGGTGTCCACTGATTGGGAAACAACGAACTGCAGCGTCGCCCCTTTGGCTACTGCCCCAGCCCACTCTAGATCGAGGTCAGATTCTGTTTCATCGCCCTCCACAATACCCGGATCTGTGCCAGCCAAGACCTTGACCGGAGCGTTGGCCGGCAAGCCAAAGACGCTTCGGAACGTACTAATGTCCTGCATATTGACGTCGCTTTGGCCAATCACGGCGATGTTTTGTCCAGTTCCGTCGATGCCTGCGTTCCAGAGCGGAGTGACATCGTAGATAGTCGCGAAATCAGTCGGACCCAGTCCATAGCAGAAATCGTTCGGATCGCACCCGCCCATGAAGGTGTATAGCGGATTCGCGGACCCAGCGTTTCTTGAATGCGCCGGGACGTACATCGGTTTCTTGTGAAAGTTATGCAACGAGGCTACGCCAGTAACGACCGATGTGAGAGCTGTTGGGATGGAAGGATCACTTGCATTTGCATAGTGTTCTTTTCCATTCACAAAATAATTGTGGATAACGGTGTGAAAAGCCGCTTGCACTTGGCCCACATTGCCGTCGAACTTGATTACCGTGCGACCGTTGGATACTTCGACGGACTGGAATCCTTGAGATTCGAGCCACGATGTAACCACCTGAATGTCCTGGTCAGCGGGACCGAATTGCTTCCCAAACTCAACTGGCGTGAGCCACTTGTGAAAGTTAGGCGAAGACTTATCCAATTGTTCAGCCATTAACTTCTCGAGCGCAGCTTCCTGCTGTGGGCTGCGCTTGAGTCCAAGCATCATGGTTTCCATCACCTGGCTCGCCGGGGCCGGCCCGCGGTCAAATTCGTGGCGAGCGAGCGGAAACGTGTTGCCCTTCAATAAAGTCAACTTGGTTTCGTCCACAGCTTGCGTGATACGCGGTTGCGCCGCGCTAGTTTGCGCGAAGGCTTGCAGCGCGGGGATTGAAAGAAGGGTAAGAAGCGCAGTACACTGAATAGCAAATAGTTTTTTTGATCTCATTTGGCTCGGTTAGTTCAGATGCAAGATATGTCCATTCGGGATGCCGGACGTTGCGAACAAGAAATCGATCCAGGATAGCGACAAATTGTAAAAAGTGTCAACCTGTCCAACAGCACAGGCGTTGACTTAGCGCGCACATAACCAAAGACTTATCCCGAGATCTAAGAAATTGCAAACTCTTTACAGACGAATTCGCCTCCGTTCTAGTGCGAGGCTCGTATCTTCGCGGCAAGGTTGCGCGCGCGCTGGCGTGCGATATCGATAAATTTACTGTCAGCAGCGACTTGATCAAGCGCACCCAATAATCGCTCGGGCTCGGGAAAGAGCTTGTTGTTGTAATCCTGCTCGATTTGCTGCAGCACGTCATTCACGCCCAACCGGTCGTAGCGCATCGTGCGCTCCAGGTCGGAAAGGTCAGTGGCCTGCCGCGCCAACCCCTCAAAGATCGCCATCAGCTGACTGGCGGAATCGTCGAGCGTGTAATTGAACTTCACTTCGTGCGTCTCGCTGCCCTTATCGTACCGGAAACTTTTTTCGCCCAGATTCGCAATGCGCCGGTGGATGTCCAAATCCACGCCCTGAAAATTGTGCAATTTCGCGGCTAGCGCAAAAATCTTTTCCGCAAGCAAAGCGTTCACTTCAAAGGGCTGAGGATTGGGTTCTTCGTCGAGTTGACGGATATCGAAGGTTCCGTGCCCGCTCTGGTCCAGCTTGATTTCGGCGAATTCCGGATAACTGGATTTAAAAATCTTTTGGTAAGTAATCGTAGCAGTGTCGGAAGCCGCGGTGATTGCCGTTGTGCTGGTTTCGGTCACCGCCTTACGCGCTGAGAGAGGAGCTGCGGATGCCAGTAAACCAACAACGACCACGAAGAGAACCCCACGAGCACACACTGCAAAGCGATGGTGGGAAAGTCGAATCATCGCCAGGGATGCTATCACGGTTGAAAGACGTGGGCGGAGCGGACCTGGTTGCGCGAACGAATTTGTGCGGCACGAATCTTTGCAGGTGACGCGACCGTGCCAGGCGTCACCGCCATGGCAAGTTCCATGCGTTCGTGCGCTCGCGCGAGATGCGCATGGCAGAGCGCCACGGCCAGCGCATCGGCGGCATCCGCGGGCTCGGGAATTTCTTTCAGGCCCAGCGCGGAAGTTACCATCTGCTGCATTTGCTGTTTGGACGCAGCCCCATGACCCGCCACGCTGCATTTCACTTCCCGAGGTGAATAGCTGTGCGCGGGAACGGAAGCTTGGGCCGCGGCCAGCAGCACCACGCCACGAACTTCTGCGAGTTTCAGAGCGGTCTTGACATTCAGCGCAGTGAAAACGGATTCCACCGCCACTGCGTCGGGCGTGAACTCAGCAACTAGCTTCGTTATCAGCGAGTGGATTTCGTAAAGGCGCGCAGCAAGGCTTGCGCGCGCAGGAAGTTTGAAGGAGCCGAAACGTACGAGGCTCGCAGTCGAGCCCACGAACTCAATGATGCCGTAGCCGGTTGCACCTGCGAGCGCCGGATCCACACCGAGCACACGCAATCCACGCGAGGTCGTCTTTAGTTTAGGAACAGGGGTTGAATGCATGGCGGCCGACACAAGTGTACGTGCGGGCGTAAAATGAAGGCTAGTGTTTTTTTGTTTCGGGCGCCGCGAAGGGAACTAGCTGGCCACGGCAGCCTGGATTTCGTTTTCGTCGATGTCAAAATTCGCGTAAACGTGCTGCACGTCGTCGTGGTCTTCCAATGCTTCCATCATGCGAATCATCTGCTGCGCTTGCGCGCCGGTGAGCTTCACATAATTTTTCGGCACGAAGCCAACTTCCGCTGAGGAAGGCTTGATTCCCGCGGCAGTTAGCGCTTCGCGCACTTTCTCCATCGCCTCCGGCGGAGTAGTCACTTCCCAAGCCGCACCATCGTCACGCAAGTCTTCAGCGCCCGCGTCCAGCACGATGCCCATCATTTTGTCTTCGTCGGCGGCTTCCTTGGGAACTACGATGTCGCCCTTTCGCTCGAACATCCAACCAACTGCGCCAGTTTCCGCCATGTTCCCGCCATTTTTCGAAAGCATATGGCGAATTTCGCTAACGATTCGATTGCGGTTGCTGGTCACCACTTGAACCAGCAGGCCCACGCCGCCCGGGCCGTAACCTTCAAACGTCACTTCGTCCAGGGTCTCGCCTTCCAGATTGCCAGCACCGCGCTGAATCGCGCGCTCGATATTGTCGTTGGGCATGTTTTCGCCCTTGGCTGTCAGAATCGCCGTGCGCAAGCGCGGATTGGTATCCGGATCAGCTCCGCCGGTACGCGCCGCAATGGTCAATTCGCGGATTATCTTGGTGAAAACCTTGCCACGGCGGGCGTCCGTAGCAGCCTTCTTATGTTTGATGGTGGCCCACTTTGAATGTCCAGACATGGATAAACCTTTTACAGGAAGTATGGCAGGAGCAGCAGTAGCTCTTGCCGCGACAGTGTAGCAGCAGCCCCGAAAACAGGCAAGCGAAGCACCTCCTAGACTCCTGGCAGACCCTATCGTATTCTATTGCTTTCAGTCCCCAACAGCCGACTCGAGTCAGATTGGGGTACCACGACGTGAGTACATCGCGTGATTACTTCCTAATGACGGATCGTCTTGCGTTTAGTCATTGGCAACCGGACGACTTGCCTTTGGCAACAGAACTCTGGGGCGATCCGAAAGTGTCCTCTTTAATCGGAGGGCCTTTCACACCAGAGGAGGTGATCGCGCGGCTCAACAGAGAAATCGAATGCGCGTTCGCCTACAAGATTCAATACTGGCCCGTGTTCTTGCTTTCAAATAGCCAGCTTGCTGGTTGCGCAGGGTTGCGGCCATACAAGAATGAAGACACAATTTTCGAAATGGGTGTGCACCTGCGTCCTGAATATTGGGGCCAGGGTTTAGCGCAAGAAGCTGGACGCGCTGTTATCGTCTTCGCCTTTGAAACCCTAGGAATAAAATCTCTTTTTGCCGGACACCATCCAGCGAATACAGCTTCACGTCGACTGATTGAAAGGCTCGGCTTTCATTTTACACACCAAGAATTCTATCCGCCCACGGGTGTGAACCATCCATCCTACTTGCTGGCGAACCCCGCGAGCTCACGTGCGGTCGGTTAGACTATTCTTAGGTTCGAGGAGCTTTCCAAGCTATGCCTATCCGAACCGTATTGCAGCTTGGCGATCCGGGACTTCGGGAAGTCGCGTTACCTGTTGCTGCCCCCTCCGATCCTGGCCTTATAAATCTGGTAAGCGACCTTGCTGACACACTGGCCCACTGGCGTTCGACCACTGGATATGGACGCGGCATCGCGGCTCCTCAACTCGGCGTGCGCCAACGCGTGATCTTCCTCCAATTGCCCGGAGAAAAACCGTGGCCGCTAGTAAATCCTGAAATCGTCGCCCGCAGCGAGGAAAAGATTGTTATTTGGGACGGGTGCCTCAGCTTCCTGTCTATCTTCATGCAGGTCGAACGGCATCGAGCGATCACGATCCATTATCAGAGCCTGGCAGGCAAGAACCATGAATTCCGCGCTGACCATGATCGCAACCTTTCCGAACTGCTGCAGCACGAAATCGATCACCTCGACGGCATCCTCGCCGTCGACCGCGTTACCGACATCAAGACCATCTGCACGCGCGAAGAATTCGAAAAGCGCTACCGAGCGGGGAGTCCCTACGCGGCTGCTTCAGCTCTAGGACAGAACCTGAACTCTCAGTGGGCGGAATAAGAAGCTTACCGAGTCGAAAATCGGTTAGCTGGCTTGGTAGCGAGGCGGCAGCACGTCGTCACGGCGGAGCGCGAAGTCATCGAAGGTCGCTGCGTATCCGTGCCAACCAGGTTCGTCCACTTCTTCTGCGCGGATAATATGGGCTGCCGTGCACATTTGCACGCTTCCCTGGCCTTGAGGACGTTCAACCAGAGCGACTTCCAGCTCAATGGCGGTTCCAGGCTCAAATTTCCGCGGAGCCAGAAAATAAATCCCGCTGGAGCTGATATTCCGGGTAACGAGCGTGACCGGAACGGGTTCCTCGGCTCCTCCCACTCGAATCAAGCGAAGCGGCAGCGAAAGAGAGGCACGTGGAGCTCGCCGGCGTTCAGTTGCTACGCCGATAGCGTGCGTTGGAATACGAGCGAAGCGGCGCGGCCCAGGTTTACCTAATGCCGGCACCGACGTCGTTAAAGGCTGAGTTTCAACTATGCGTAGCGGTGTTGCTGCTAACTGCTGTCTGTTCCTTTGCGGAGCAGCCCCCATAGCAGTCCCCCCAGCGTTACCGAACCCACCCCATGTGGAATCCGAATATGCGCGTCCTCCATTATGCCGTCAACGGGGGTACAGGCGAAAGTGTCTTATGATGTAACCCTCAGTCGCCAAGGTATTTGTACGTTTCCGCACACAGTTTCACAGGTGGAGGGCGAAAGCTCATTTCAATTTGGACGCAAGAAACGGATAGCGATTCGAAACGGGATTCGATAATTTTGAATTCGGAATTTGGATCCAGAAGTTTAGATAGAGCTACTACAAATGAAGAAGAATCGCATGCTGCGACATATCGAACGCCCGAGAGCGGAAGCGTATTGGCAAGCTGTACAATCACGCGACCGTAGCGCCGATGGCGATTTCGTTTACGCCGTGCGCTCCACTGGAATTTACTGTCGGCCGTCCTGCGCTTCTCGCAAACCACGACGCGAGCAAGTGGTCTTTTTCCCATTACCGGAAGCTGCTGAGCAAAAAGGATTTCGAGCGTGCCAGCGCTGCCGGCCGCGTGCTGCGCAGCTTCACGATCCTCGGGCCGAGGCCGTGGCGCGTGTTTGCCGCCAGATTGATTCACAGATCCGAACTGAATCTGAAGACGATAGCAACAATAGTCTGACTCTTAGCGCGCTGGGGGCGAGTGTGAGCCTAGGTCCACATCAACTTGAGCGCGCTTTCCGGCGGGTAATGGGTATCACCCCGCGGCAATACGCAGACGCCCAGCGCATGCGTCGCTTAAAATCCAACTTGAAAAAAGGAGATGACGTGACTACCGCACTTTACGACGCAGGATATAGCTCCAGCAGCCGTTTATACGAGCGCTCCCCCTCGCAACTTGGCATGACGCCGGCCACTTATCGACAGGGAGGCGCCGGAATGCAGATTCACTACACCATTGTCGATTCACCGCTCGGGCGTTTGCTCGTTGGCACCACGAACCGCGGAATCAGCGCGCTCTATCTGGGAGAAAAGGATGCTTCGCTGGAATCCGCGCTACGCAAGGAATACCCTCGCGCGGAAATTGACAGTGATAGCGCTGGATCGAAGAATCTCGCGGGATGGCTGAGCAAAATTCTGGCGCATCTGCGCGGCAAAGAACCGCATCTCAATTTGCCAACCGATGTGCAAGCGACCGCATTCCGCCGGCGAGTCTGGGAGGAGCTG
This sequence comes from uncultured Acidobacteriota bacterium, assembly GCA_963714785.1. Classification (GTDB taxonomy): domain Bacteria; phylum Acidobacteriota; class Terriglobia; order Acidiferrales; family UBA7541; genus Palsa-295. The sequence goes on along the minus strand of CAVQQE010000003.1, from coordinate 269,135 downwards.
AAGCGTATTCCTTATGGCGCGACTCGCACGTACTCGGAGGTTGCGCGAGCCATCGGGCATCCCAAAGCTATCCGTGCCGTCGCTAGCGCTTGCGCTACGAATCCTGTTTCGGTCGTCGTTCCGTGCCATCGCGTGGTGCGAGCAGACGGAAACCTGGCGGGATACCGCTGGGGGCTTGACCGCAAGCGTGCACTTCTTGAACAGGAATCAATGGGGCTAGAAGCGAAGACCGCTAAAGGCGCGAAGGCTTGAGTGCCAGTAAGTCTCTTTGTTCCTGCGTGAATTAACCCTGAGGGCGGGCCTTTTCCGTATTCTTGGGCCAGTGAGGCTTAAACTCGGATTCGCTGATCGAAGGGTTGCGGACCATTTTGGAGTAGCGCACAGTGAAATAATCCCCTGAACCCGTTTCATAGAATTGCTGCTGAACTGGAAGCCAGGACGATTCATCGAACCAGATCTGAATTTTAGAAATTTGATTGCGGACCTCACTGGATTTCGGAGTTAGCTCCAGTTCGACGGTTTTCTTGTCGTCCAACATCGGTTCGCCGAGCAACGTGGTCAGATAACTTTTTTGAAGCTCTTTTCCGGATGTTCCGAACCCGAGTAGCAAAAACTGATCAACCATTGTGCGGTTCTTACCGAGGTTGTATTCCTCCACGCGATTTAGACCCGGGGTATACACATAGAGATTGTCACCCGTTCGCAAGATAGTGCGCGCGTCAGGAGCCTTCATTTGCAGCAGCATTTTGTCGCCGCGCACAAGCAAGCTGCCGGTTTCGGTGGAGTGGTCGTTCACCACTAGGGTGACCTTTGTGCGTTCCACATCTGCCGATAGGCTGCGAAAGGTCTTCGCTTGCGCGTCGAGCTGGCGCAGCATCGACTCAAGCGTCCAAGCCCCGTGGTTCTGAGCCCAACCCCCGGTGCACACCATGCCAATGGCTAGTAAAGCGAGCGCAAAAATCCTGATTCTGTTAACGATCAAAGGTCCCCACCCCGCTCCCCGTTTGCAGTGTAAAAATCGCGTCATGATAACACACTGGTTTAGATGCGGCCCCTATCGGAGAGGTTCCCGTGTTCAAAATGACGCAGCTGGATTGGTTACCGGAAATCTGGCTGGATAGTAATGTCGTAATAGTCGATCGAGCCGTCGCCGGCGCGTACGGGGTCGATGCGCTTCACTTGGAAGGTGCGTTCCTTCAGATCGCCGACGGTGCGGCTAAGAATGTCGTGGGTTTCGCGCTCCAGTTCGGGGGTAGGTTCCTTGGCACGCTTCTGCGGTTGCAGCATTGTGGCATCCAGGCGATAGGTGCGGGTTTGAGTCGAGCTGTCCTCGGAGAGAAGCTGCACGTCTGAGCTGGCCTGCGCAGTTGTTTGCGGCTGATCGTGAAACAGGGTGCGCGGCGTGAGAAGGACAAAAAGAACGATGGCGATGACCATCAAGTCGTAGGGCCAACTTCCGCGCTCGAAGGACCAAAAAATCGTCCGGACGATTCCTCGCCACACTCTGCGCATGTTAGTGAACTGCGGAGCCGTCCACAACCTGACCGTCGCGCATGTGCAGCACGCGATTTCCATAGGCGGCGGCATCGGGGTTGTGGGTAATCATCACGATGGTCTGTCCAAGGTCCTTGTTCAGTTCGCGCAGCAAGCCCAGGACGGCGTCTGAACTCTTGGTATCGAGATTTCCGGTGGGTTCGTCCGCCAGAACGATTTTCGGCTCGCTGACGATTGCGCGAGCGAGTGCCACTCGCTGCTGCTCGCCGCCGGAAAGCTCAGAGGGCTTGTGGGTTAGCCGCTCGGTGAGGCCGAGAAGTCTTGCGACCACTTCGAAGCGGTGCGGATCAAAGCCATTTCCGTGAATGTGTTGGGCGAGCGCGATATTGTGATAGGCGTCGAGCGTGGGCAGCAAGTTAAACTTCTGAAAAACGAACCCGACTTTATGGCGCCGCAAGAGGGTACGGGCAGCGTCGGTCATCGTCGTGAGATCGTTGCCATCCAGTAGAACCCGACCACGCGTGGCTTGAGCAAGGCCTCCGATTACGTGCAACATGGTGGATTTTCCGCACCCCGAGGGACCCATGATGGAGACAAATTCTCCGGGATAAACTTCCATGTTGACGCCGCGGAGAGCGGGAACTTCGACCTTGCCCGAACGATAAACTTTCCACAAATCTTCTGTTTTGAGAATCGGTTCCAACGCTCGCTCCCGTGCGAGTGGCAACACTTCTGGGGACGCAAATATTCTAGTCGCGTTCGCCATTTCTTCCTAGCAAGTATGTCGATTTGGCTAAATTCATCTGTGGTGGGCTTATTCGTAAGCGAGAGCTTCGACGGGATCTTTGCGGCTGGCGATCCACGCGGGATAGGAAGCGCCCAGAAGTCCGCCTGCGACAGCAATCAACGCTGCGCGAACAATCCAAGCGTACGTCATCTGAATCGGCAACGATGGATGGAGATCGTGGATGGTCGCCCGCAGGGCAAAGCTCAAACCTATCCCGACAGCGGACCCCACCAGACAGAGAAGGATCGTCTCACTGAGAATAATTCTCACGATGTAACTCTTGGAAGCTCCCAGTGACTTCAACACGCCAATTTCGCGCGTTCGCTCGATGACGGTGGTATACATCGACAAGAAAGTGACCAAAAATCCGACAACGACGGCAATGCTTATCATGACGCTTATGAAGGTGCCTAGATAAGGCACGTTCGATGAAGTCATCAATGCCATCAGGTCTTTGGGCTGGCGGACTTCGTATCCCGGCAGAAGCTGCTTAGCCTCCTCCGCCACGGCCGCTGAATGGTTGGAACGATCGGCCTTAATCAAGAAGATTGACGCCTTGTCGTGCGCTCCAGCCATTTCCTGCAGCGTGGGAAGGAGGACAAAGAGCCTGGCGGACTTGCCGTGCTCGACGATTCCAACGACATGGAAATCGTGGGCCAGGATGTGCAGCGTCTGTCCCACCTTTATGTTCTTACCTTTAGCGTAGATGTCGTCCACTAAAATGTCATTGGGGTCCTTAAGATCTCGCCCTGCGTAAAAGACAAACCCGCCGGATACCGCGCGGAAACTTTGCGGGTCAATTCCGAAAATGTTTTCCAACGCGGCGACCGAATTAAGCGAAATTAGCACAGGAGAAACGGCTTGGACATATGGGAGCCGCTGCAACTTGTCAGCAATGCTGATCGGCATGGGCGCGCCGCCGAAGTTCATGAACAGAGAAGAGGAGGGAGGCTGGACCATGACGTCTGCTCCAATGCCTTCCGTGCGCTTGGCATAATCTTGTAGCAATCCAGTGGTTAGACCGACGACCATGATTACCATCGTGACTTCGACCGCGACGGCGATGGCTGTAAGCAGAGTACGGAGGGGCCGGTGCAGCACGTTTTGCACGATCATGTAGCGGATCATGGCTTGGGCATCTCCGTAGGAGATTCGTCCGGATGTATCAGTTTAGTTCCCGGAGGTTGAGCCAATACAAAGCGGTCGGCGGGAATGGCTTCGTTTACAGTGAGCTTTTTGATTTCAATCTGGAGTTGGTAATCATCGCTGGGGCGGCTAATCGCAATTTGGTGCGGATAAGCTATTGTTGCCATCGCAGATTCCGCAGATGTTGCGGCGGAGGCTGCTCGCCCGGAGTTGGGTGACGCGGCTACCGAGAGCCAGTTGGAGTAGTGAACGTCTGAAGCCACTTTTCCGCCGGAAGTAAAATTTTCCACTCTAACTATCTGCAGATTGGTGCGGTCGAACCAGATTTTGCGCGCTATTTCCCAGTCGGATGAACCCGCCGCGCTGCCATTTGTTGCGCCTTCTCCAGATGCGGCGCGGATTGCAGTCAGGATGTAATAGCGACCGGCACCTTCGCTGGCTTCCTCGAACAAAACGGGCGCTCCTGTGGGAATCGGATCCCACAGCAGCGCATCAACCAGATGTTGCGGGCGAAGATTTTCGATGGGCTTGGATGCTTGCCGCGTCAAATTGTCCGGACCTTCGATAAATTCATTCTTCGACGGGATGTATATATCAAATTTTTCGCCATTGCTGACCATGTCAAAAATATTCTTAGCCACCACGGGTGCTTGACCTATCACTCGTATGTTGGCGGGCTTGGTAGCCAGGATGAATCCGTTGACCTCGTGATATTGCTCGATCACTCCCGAGTAAGCAGAGCCCGCGGTCAGTTTCATGTTGACGCCAGCATTTAGGGAAGTGATGGATTGAACCTGCTGATTATAGCGCCCTAAGAGGTCATCTTTGCTTGCGGTCAGGAGCTTGGCGGGAGCGTTGGCTGGATTGACGACCGTCTTGTGGCTGACCGCGCAGCCACAGATTAAAGCGGCCAGCGATACCGTAGCCACCCCGAGGTCGAGGCTAGGAGTTCTGAGTTTCGTGTATCTCCGCAAATGTTGGAGTGACAATTTAGCTTTGCCTTCGGGGCGAGTGAACGGGACCGCCGGATTCGAAAGGACAAAGTAGAGCAGAAAACTCGCGCGTGGATTTTTGAATTTTTTGGCGATTTGAGCGGATCGTCGCCGTGCATTTTCTGTAAGTTACGTGATGTCTTAATTCAGCAATTTGGCGATTAAATTCTGCCCTTCGGTGGCGCACATCGGCAAGAGCGAGAGGCGGTCTAGAGAGATGTCGTGCTGATATGGCTGATAAGGCGAGACTGAAAAGACGGAAAGAAACCGGAGAGGTTGTCAGCCCTTGGTAGCACGTCCGACTGTATTCTAATTTAGCCACGGGGAACGCTAGCACGCAGCTAGACGAAATTCAAGGAGTCGTGTGTGTAAGGTACCGGTACGAGAAGTGAGATCGGAGCTTTGCTAACTGCTCCGTGGGTTGTGTGATTTTATCGGCCGTTATCGAACAGCAATCTCCACCCGAAGCCGACAAAGATTACACCCGTAATGCGATCGAATGTCTTGGCCACTCGGGCGTTGCGCAACCAAATTGAAAGGGGACGAACGGCGGCGATCAGTACGGCGAACCAAACAATCCCTTCGACAACGTGAAGACTCGCGAGCAGCATACTGAAGGCTACAACATTCATCCCGGTAGGAATGAAGAGAGGCAAGAACGTAACGTAGAATATGCCGACTTTTGGATTGAGCAGATTGGTGAGCAAACCGCGAACGAACCAGCGCCGAGGGTCGTCTTTGCTCGCGGTTTCAGACGCTGCGGTGGAATCCGATTCGGGGCTTGCTGTGAGAGTAGAAGCAGAGCGGAAGAACATCTTGCCGCCGAGAAATACCAAGTAGCATGCGCCGGCGACGCGCAGAATGTTGTAAGCGATCCGCGAGGCACTGAGCAGGACGCCGAGTCCTACGGAGGCCGAAAATCCCCATACAAGTAACCCAAGGCAGATACCCGTGCCGGCAGCGATGGCTCGCTTTTCTCCGCCGACTGCGGCAGTTCGCAGGACAAGCGCGGTGTCGAGCCCGGGTGTGAGGGTTAACAAACCGGATGCGATCAGGAAAGCGATTAACGCATGTGAAACAGTCAAGCTAGGTTCCCTTCAGCGGAATTTACAGGGCAGCGGCACCCCGCTGTTGTTGGGCGCTAGCAACTAACTATATGACAAGAAGCGGTTGGACGAAAATCAACAGATACGCGTGCTGGCGAGGAACTCTCTTCGGAACGGGTGCCGGTCACCGGCCGCGCAGCAAGAGGATCACGTCGAGCAGCACGAGGACCGCTACAACCACTTCCAGGGCGAACATGCGGCGCTCGTTGAATTGAGCGACCATGAATTCGTAAAGCTCGCCTGCCGTTTTTAATTTTTCGGCTACCAGAGTTTTGTAGTCGTTGACTCCGATTTTTGCCGAGCTGACGCCGTAGACTCGAGCGTAGTACGTGTCGCTAATAAATTTCACAGCGTATTCGGTTCGCTCAGCCAAATCCATGATGTCCAGGCGGATGCGGTTCAAACGGCCGGCGCGCCGAGCCAGTCGCCAGCGAGACCAGAAGCTTTCGTGCCCTTCGAGCGAGCTATACACGTTAGTGAGCAAGTTGGTGAGCAGCTCGTCGTAATAGCGAAACTCCAGCAGTTGGGTGTTGGCGTATTCCAGAAGATCGATCACGGCTGGCGTAGCTTCAGGTTTATCGTAAACAAGCGCAGCCGCCCAGCCGACCACAACCAGGTCGTTGGGATAGTAAGACAAAGCGGAGCGCACGATCTCTTCGCGCTCGGCAGCCGATAGCGGGACGAGTTCGCCGCGCACGAGTTGCGTGATCAGATCGGCGTGACATTGGAGCATTTCGGCGGCGGTGGCCGAGCGGCCGTCCGTGTTCCGCGCCGACTCAATGTCGATGACGAGGTAATCTTCATCCAGCCATTTTGGTGACGGCTTAATAAGGCAAGGGCGACAACGATCCAAGCGGCTCCGCAACAATTGTTCCGCAGCTTCCTCCACTTCCGGCGCGTTCATCCAGCGATAGGATTGCGGGGACAGAGCCTCGAAGTCACAATCGAAGCCGGTGGTCAGTTCAACGCTTACGACGCCGAACCAGTAATACTTGATTCGAGCATCCAGTTTCTCGCCGGTGGGAAGCGCAACCGGGCCCGCTGACTCAACGATCAGAGCACTCTGCGCCTGGGCATATTCCGGGCTACGGTGACTGAAGCTCTGCGGGCGCGGAGCGGCTTCCGGACCGAGAATACCGCGCAAACTTTCCATCTCAATCGCTTCGGCAACGTCATAGAAGCTGAGGATGCGGAAGTAGCCTTGAACGACCATGGGTGGGACGAGTAACCCTCTCGAGAATCAGATGCAAGATACGCGTGTCCATCGTACACCACGTCACCTCGGCACAAGAACCCTGGCCGCTGCACTGCCGCGATTCTAACCGCGTCATACTTTTCTCACACAGCGGAAGGAAGAACATAAACTCGGACGCCTTCGTCGGGGACGATCCCAAGCAGCAGCCCATCCGGAGAGAGCGCGATTACGTTCCCGATGGGGTGTGTTTGAAATACTGACATCGAAACGCCCCTGATTTTTAGGCTGTAAATTGCGCTTCGTTCCGAAATGCTATAAACAACAACGCGATCTTCGGATGGTACTGGATACAAATCTAAAGTAGGGCTGTTTATTCCTCGTAATCTATCCAGGGACAACCGCAAATCTTTCTCCGCCTGTTGAAGGTGCCGTCACGGACCACGAGGGAAGAAACAAACCATCGTCGGGAAGCGTCGAGTTTAACAACTCAACGCCCTCGACGGTCGCTAACGCCAATTTGTCTCCTGCGAAACTCGCGATCGTAAAGTCGTTCACGAATCCGTAGCCAACCTCTCCGGGCATCCCGGAATGAGGAACCGAAATCGAATATGGATTCCAATCTCCTCCAACTTTTCTCAGGTAGAGCTGCCGATAGCTTGGCGGATTGGTAGCGTGGGCCAGAATGAAATGATCTGAGTATGTTAGATGAGCCTTCGCAACGCGCGCGTCATCCCAGGAGTCCAGCACTTCAAAACTGGATGAGTCCCTCAACTGAGCGGACCATTCGCCTTGCGAATCCTGGACGCGTGTAAGGAAGGTACGCCCACTGACCGAAACAAAGGTGTCCCCAACTCTCAGTTCTAACGTTGTCTAAATCCCGTACTTCATCGAATGATGAAGAATAAAGTGTAATGGTTTGGTCGCTCGACAGGAGCCATTGGCCTGAAGCAGTGTAGGCAAGATTCACGCCGATTGATGAACAGGGCCATTCGTGGTGTTCGATCGGATGTCCGGTACGGGCATCAAGAATTGCAAGGTGCAGATGAGAAGGTACATCAATCGCTGGTCCGATTGGCTTCTCACTAATCTCTACGGAGGTTAGCCACGCCAGCGCAAGTCGCTGGTCATCCAAGAATTGGATTTTTACTCGATGGCGACCGACCATGGGGAGAGTGGCCATACATCGGCAAACTGTATCCAACCTGTTTTGGTTTGATAGACCACAGGGGAGGCTTCTGCGAGACAGGGAGTTGGTTAGTCTGAGCCTTTAAAATCGGCAATAGGCCCGCTACAAGGCAGACGAGGAGAAGAAATGCGTACCATGGCTCGCTTCTTAATTTCAAAGCTGTCACTAAACCGAGGATTCTACTCTACCCGACATGGTTATGTTTGGCCCGTCGCGGCGCCGACCTATCGGGTCGTGTATTTTACGTGGGACTTGTCTTTGTGGGACGGGGTTACATCCACTTCGGCGCTTAATATTGGCACTAGGTAACTGGCGAAGCCGAGGCCGACGAGAATTGTGCCGAAGGATTTTTCAGGCGTGAAAGTGCGAATGACCGATTTACCGAATTCGAGCTTGTAGGATTTTGTTTTGTAACGGCGCGCAAAAAGCTGCTGCATCGCTTGCTGTAGATTGGCTTCCGCTTCCTCCACTGATCCGTTACCGGCATACTCGCAGGCAAAACCACCAAGGTAAGAACCGTCTGACGCGCGATGAACTTTGGCCAAAATGATTCCGGCGGTGATTCGTGTTCCCGGCCTTTCGGTATGTTGAACAGCGATGATGCCTTCAAGTGCTGAACCGTGGTGGATGTCGGGCAAGTGTGGAAGCTCGACCGCTTCAGGAGGAAGCACGGAAGTGTAAAGCATCACGTTATAATTCTCGATGCCCGCCATATGCAGGGCTGCGTCGTAAGATCCAGTCTCGATTCCGACGTCGCTTTCGCCCCAGCCAATCACCCAGAAATATTCCTTAGGAATCCGGCAGCCAATTTCGGAATAGCGAGAGGGATGCTTCGGCATTTTGAAAGTGCCCGGCGCAGCTTAATTCGGTTCCCCCTGGAAGGTCAAATGGAGGTAATCACGATTCAACGGAATAGTGGAACACAGAGAGCTCGGTGGGAGGCCGACGAAAAACAGCGCTCGATGGAATTCAGGGACTTAGTAAATGGGGGGTGGGGTCTTTCTTTACAGGAGGCTAGCGCTTGACGTTAACCATGTAGGCTTTGGCTTCTGCGTGCGGCAAAGCGTCAGCAGCGTAAGTAAAAGTTCCTCTGTCTTTCACCTCGCGTGCGGCTCGCACAAACGCTCCCAGGGCGGCGCGAGCGAACGATCCACCTACGCTGATCCGTTTTACTCCGGCAGCAGCAAGTTCTTCAACAGAGAAGGTAGGGCCTTTCAAACCCATCACGACGTTTACAGGTTTTGAAACGGAAGCAGACACTTCACGGATGGCTTCTAAATTCGGAAGGCCCGGCGCGTATAGGACATCGGCGCCAGCCTCGTCGAAGGCTTGCAGGCGGCGGATTGTGTCGTCGAGATCAGGGCGGCCCTGGAGGAAATTCTCGGATCTTGCCGTTAGCACGAAATCACAATCGTGAGCTGTCTTTGCCGCGGCGGCAACGCGCTCGACGGCTAGCGAGAAATCGTAGATCGGATCATTTGGATCGCCGGTGGCGTCCTCGAGGGTACCGCCGACCAAGCCGATGGCGGACGCGAGTCGAATCGTTTCCGCGCACACTTCAGGCGAGCGTCCGAAGCCGTCTTCGAGATCGGCGGATACGGGCAAGTGTGTCGCATCGACTATGGATCTCGCATTCTGCAAAATTTCATCGCGCGTCAGGCTAGCGGCAGAGTCCTGACGTCCGGCAGCGAAAGCATAGCCAGCGCTGGTGGTGGCGAGAGCTTCAAAACCCAACGCCGTCAGAATTCTTGCGGTCCCGGCATCCCATGGATTCGGGATTACGAAGGCGCCGGGTCGTTCGTGAAGTGTCCGGAATGACTTGTATTTTTGGTCGCGAATCACTGAGGTGATTCTCCTTTGTGATCCTCGGATTGTGCCACAGTGGATTGTTTTTTTGTGTAAGGGTAGTTGAGGAAAGATCTTAACGTAAGATGCCGGGCCAAGGAGTCCTTCCTGCGTCAGGGTGAACCGGCGCTATCTTCAAACCTTGACACCTATTCGTGAGTGATTATGGTGGGGCGGACGGCGGGTTCGGGACCGCCTAGTGAGATTAGGAGGCGGCGTAGTTTGGCGCGGTCTTCGAGGTTGATGCCCATCATTTCGAAGCCGGCTTGTTGGGAGCGCACGAAGCGCACGACCGCTTGCATGCTGATGGAACGCAGGCCGGCGGGAATTTTTAGAGTGGCTTCGGTACCGACTGGAATTTGGATGTCACCAGTGAGCAAGCCGCCGTCTAGGCTGAGTACACTGATGGCGGATGTAAATTTTCCGCGTGCGGAGGTGATGGTGGCGGGTACGGCGCGCGGCAGACGCACGCGGCGATAGCGACGATGGCGCACGAAATCCCGCTCCGGGATGGGATCGAGCGGAGCGAGGGCGATGACTTTTGTATCCAAGCCCGAATTCGGAAGAAAGGCCTGCATCCATTCGGGGTCAAGTTTCATTAAAGCCTGGGCGGCGGCCATGCGGATCTCGTCGGGATAAGCCCAGCCAAAGGTTTTGCGTGATTCGACGAAGCGGCGCAGGTGGCCGGCGGCTGCGGGAGCGCGCATGCGGCCGAGCGCTTCGATGGCTTTCACGCGGAGATACTCGGAGCCCTGGGCCAGGAGTTCGCCTTCGGCGATACGAAGAAGCTTCGGCGCGGTTTCGGTGTCGCCGCACATTCCGATTTCGTCGAGGGCGAGCGGGACGATCATGGGATCGAACAATTCCAACGACTCGGCAAGGAGCTTTCCGCGCTCGGGCGCTCCGGCGATGGAGAGTTGCCGCACGACCGCGTCGTGAAAGCTGCGAACATTTTCTTTGAGGCGCGCGGGAAGCATGTCTTCGAGAGCGAGCGGGTCCATGCGGCCCAAGAGGCCGACTACGGTGGCAGCTTTGGCCGGCACTTCGTTCTTCAGAATTTCTTTCAAATGGCGGACGCAGGGCGAGCCCACGGATTTCGCGAGCGCGACAATGGCTTCGCGTTCGGTGCGGCGGCCGGAGCGCGCGAGACGGACGGCCAGATACTCAGAAGCAGTTTGCGGGACGCGCATCAGGACGCCAACGAGGCCTTCGGGCATTTGCTCGGCGGTAAGCGCTTCTTCGATAAATTCCGGGACGCGATTATCAATGCCAACGCGCGGACGCAGACTTTGTACCCAGCTGGGGCGCGATTCTTCGAGGTCAGCGAGAGAATCAAGCGACTGCTGCATGGCGCGGTAGTAACGGCGTGTGGCGGATTCCTGACTGAGACGGACGAAAGCGGCGCTCAGTAAAGTTTGCAGCTCGGTATCTTTTTCGGCGGCCATCTGCTGGCCAATTTGCACCAGAGCGTCTTGCAAGCGCTGGCTCGCGGCTTTGCTGAAAAGTTCAGCGAGCTGGCCAAGCCCAATGGCGGCTTTTTTGCGCGCTTCGGAATCTTTATTGCGGACGCAAGTGGCGTACTGAAGAAGAATATCTCCCGCGGTGTTGGCTTCACCGCGACCCAGAAGTTCTTCCACATACTGCTGCACGTTGCGCGGCGGAATGCACCAGGCTTCGGCGGAAAGCAGCACCTGCTTTTTGCCGGACTCGGGGACAGCGGCCCAGAACTGGCGATCAAGAACGTCGGCGTGAGACTCGATGGCCATACCGGCATTGGCCATTTTGTCTTCGCGCGAGCGCAAGAGTTTGCGGAGGGTGTTGAGCTCGCTGCCCATGCGGTCGAGCATCTGGCGCACGGCGTTGACCTGGACTTCACCGCGCTGGTAGCGGTCGATGGCGAATTTAATGGCAAGATCTTCGGCCAGGCGAAGCAGCATGGCTTCGTCCACTTTTGCGGAAGGTGATTTTGCGGCAACCTGCGCGAGAGCCTGTCGCAAAGTTATTTGCGCATCTTGCGGAAGACCGGCGAGTTTCTGCTGCAAAGAATTTTTATCGAGCTGAGGATTTTTCGAATTTTGGGCTTCGCCGAACTGGACGAGAAGTCTGAGCAAGCTTTGAAGCTGGGCTTCTTCGAGGCGCGAAAATGCGCTGGCGGCTCCGGGAATTTCAGCCGCGCTGGCTAAGGCCGAAGCGGCTGCGGCGTCTTCGTTTAATCCGGCGACTGTACCGGATCCGGGGATTAGGAGGGATTCGGCGCTTCCAACGTATGATCTTTGGTAGGGAGAACCGCCACTGGGGTAAGGGGATCCGCCGCTTGCTTCCGTTCCCGGACTAGCGGGGCCGCCCCCACGCGCCGCACCTTCGGCTGCGGCGATGAGCTGAATCATTTTTTCGGGAGTGCGAAACCATTCCTGGATCATCTCGGCGTCGGCGCCGAGGGTTTTCGCGGTGAGAGTGGCAGCAACGCGCGCTTCGGAGAAACCGGCGTCTTCCGCGACGAAACGAATTTCGTTCACCCGAATTCCGGAGGGTATTTTCTTTCCGAAATGCACCTCGAGGCGCTCGGCAAGGGTGCCGGCGTTGGGACCGGCTTCCATGAAAGCTCTCACCAGATTCAAAAACTCAGCCTGAGTGACGCTGGAGGTGAAACCGATACTGGCCACACCGGAGCTGGTGAGCAGATTGGCGAAGCTGCGTTCGGCTGGCGAGGAATCCAAAGGCACGCCATCGAGCAAAAGTTGGGTGCCGGAGGCGCCTAGTAGAAGGCCACCCTGTCCGGCGGCTTCCACGGCGTCCCGGAGTTCAGTCCAGGCGGAATCGAATTGACGGGAGGAGCGGGAATGCTCCAAGCCATAGAGCCGAGCGTACTTAAGCAAGATATTCAGGCTGCGAATGAAGGCGCGAGCGTTCGGTATCCGGGGCTCGGTGGACACGGACGGCAAATGGGGCAGGGTAGACATCGGCTGTTCTACAGACAGTGTACTAGGACGATTGTCTAGGGAAATGGTACGAAGGGCCTATAGGAGTACAGGGACAGGACACCGGCCACAAGGATAGGAACTGGTTTTCATGCCGGGAGGCAGTGAGGGCTATTTTGTGGCCCAGTTCCTGCAAGAGTTCGACGAGTTGTTAACCGGATAGTAAGGCACTCAGCGCATTTTGACGGACTCATCTGGAATGCGAGTGGCAGTGTTGATCCAGTTCACCTCCCAGGTTTTACCTCCATCGTTTGAGAAGGATTGTTCGTCGCGGGTTGAGTTCGGAGAGTCCGCAGTAAAGACAAAGCGGACCAGAATGTTTCTGCCATTGAAAGGTTCCTGATCGTAGAACTCGCCGCGGCCGTTTTTGAATTCGCCGATCATGGGCACGCCAAGAGTGCCGCTGTTGCTGCTGGCAAAATTCAGGCTCCACTGGTGGGCCTCGGGATTGTAGAGACGCAGAGATAAAAACTCGAGGTGGCCTGATGGGCCATCGGTGACGATCTCGGCCAGGTTGGCGCGGCCATTCCAAATCTTGCGAACGACAACGGTGCCGTCTAATTCCGTCCACTGGGTTGAGCCGGTCAGGGGATGCTGGAGGAGCTGCATATGAATCCTCCAGGTTCCGAGTTGCCAATCGAAATCGTGCTGGCCATCTCGCGGTGTAGCGGGATGTTGAGCCGCTGTTGTGGATGAAACAGAGGACGTTTGCGAAAAAGATGCGAGCGGGTGAGCCAGATAGGCTAACGCGCTGAACATAAAATAAATCGTCATGCGTCGTGGTAGGCTCATTGTTTTACCCGGGTTAACGTTGCAGTGAAATTTGGCTCCCACGTTTTGCCTCCGTCATCAGAGAACGACTGCTCAAAGTGGTGCGAATCTGGGGTGATGTCGGACCAGACAATGCGAAGCAGGACTGCGCGACCATGGAATGTTTCCTGATCGTAAAACTCGCCGCGCCCATTCTTGAAATCACCGATTGCCGGTTGAGCTATCGTTCCGTCATTGCTGTTAGAAAAATATTGGCTCCATTGATGAGATTGGGGATTGTAAAGAAATAGGGTCAAACCTTCGAAGTGGCCGGCGGAGCCCGCAGCTTCAATTTCCTCGAGCTGACCGCGGCCATCCCAGACCTTGCGGACGACGACGGTGCCGTTCATTTCGACCCAGGTGGTAGAACCCGTGAGCGGATGCACGAGACGTTTTATTTGGGTGTGCCAAGTACCGAGGTTGAAGTCAAAATCGTGTTGGCCATCGCGTTCGGTGGCTGAGTTCTGAATCGTTGTGACGGGAATTGCGACCGAATTTGCTTTTGCCTGACAAGTGCCGGGTCGCTTTGTGGCCGAATGAGCCGCGGCTGGGCGGCACGTCAAAACCAAAATCAAAATGCTTAAGATGAAGCAAATCCGAAGGCTCCGAACTGTGTTCATTTTCTATTCTCCATTTGGATTCTGGTGTTTCGTGCCTTGCCTAGAAGGCACTTGTACACGACCAAAGTTCGCCTAAATTGTGGTAATTTTGAAGAACCACTTTTTATGCAATTGGCGATACCACTTTCAAGAGGACGCGGGCCGCTCTTCCGCCAGGTTTATCTCGGGCTGCGGAAAGCGATCCTGGCGGGAACGTTTCGCGTCGAAAATCGATTGCCGTCGACACGGGACCTAGCCGACCAGTTGGGGATTTCGCGGACGGTTGCGTTGATGGCTTACGATCAGTTATTGGCGGAGGGCTTTGTGACGGGCCGGGGCGGCTCCGGAACGTATGTGGCTAACGATTTTTCGTCCCACCGCCCGCTAACTGCGAAAAAAGAAATTAAATTCCAGTTATCGAGGTTTGGCTCCGCGGCGGCGGACACAGCAGTAAGTCTAAATGTTTCCGGCCGTCGATCGCGTTCTTACCGCTACGACTTCGCGTTTGGACGGAGCGAAAGCGATATCGAGACTTTTCCGTTCGAAACATGGCGGCGGATTTTAACTCGGCGCGCGCGAAAGGCGCCGGTATTCGAACTTGATTATGGTCCGGCGGCGGGAAGCCTGGCGCTGCGTGAGGCGATCTGTTCGCACCTGCGGAGATCTCGCGCTGTAGCCTGCGAGCCCGCGGACGTGATTGTGGTAAACGGCTCGCAGCAAGGGCTAGATTTGGTCGCGCGCGTGTTGCTCGAGCGGGGCGACCGCGTGGCCATCGAAAATCCGTCGTATCAGGGCACGCGGGAAATTCTTATCGCTGCGGGCGCTCGCCTGCTGCCGGTGCCAGTGGACCGCGATGGCTTGAATCCGGCTAAGCTTCCCAGCGATGCGCGAATATGTTTCGTGACGCCATCTCATCAGTTTCCAACAGGCGCGATTCTTCCTTTGGCACGCCGTCTTGCGCTGCTGGAATGGGCCAAACGTAAGAACGCGGTGATCGTGGAGGACGATTACGATGGAGAATTCCGTTACGAAGGACAGCCGCTGGAGTCCTTGCAGGGCTTAGACGCAGAAGGCCGAATTATTTATGTGGGAACATTTTCTCGGACTGTGTTTCCGGCGTTGCGGGTGGGTTACCTGATCGTGCCAAAATCGCTGACAGCGGCGTTTACAGCGGCCAAGTGGCTGAATGACCAGCACTCAGCCACGCTTGAACAGCAGACTCTTGCGGAGTTCATCGCTACGGGAGGTTACGAACGACACTTGCGCCGGGTTCGTCGCAGAAATACAGCACGACGCGCGGCGTTGTTGGATGCCATTCAGAAATATTTGGACGAGCGCGTGGAACTCACGGGCGATGGCGCGGGGGCTCACGTTGTCCTGTGGCCCAGAGAACGCGTCTCGGAAGAGGAGGTAATTTCGAGCGCGGCGTCGCGTGGAGTTGGAATTTACGGAATATCCAAATACTTCTTAACACGACCTTCGCGAGCAGGATTCATGCTTGGATATTCTCGCATGAGGGAAAATGAAATTCGGGAAGGCGTCCGGCGGCTCGGCGAAATCCTTTGAGGACTTTTTTAGGAAGGCAGGCGGATTTCGACGTCCTGACCTTCCAAAGCGGGGCGGACGCGGCGAATCACTTCGCCGGCCCAGAGCTTTTCACTGAGAAAAACAAGCGAGCCGTCTTCAAATACGCAGATAGCACAGAAAAAATACTTTGAGAAGGTAGTGTGATAGGCGTCCACGCCGCGACGGGCAAGCTCTCCCTCAAGCCCAGGGTCACCTTCGGCGACAAGGGCCCCGGCGCGGGCGCCGAAAGTCTCCTTCTGAAAACGGTCGAGGAGAGCTTGAAGCACGGAGAGTTCCGGCGCGGGAATTACGACGGAGTGATTGTTGGGTTCACGATATTTAATTTGGTGAAGCTTGCAGTACTCGCGGACGCGGTCCAGGTGGCTGAAAAAATCGAGGGCCCAGACTTCGTCGACTGCGGTGGCGCGCAGAACGCGGCTCCAGATTTTCGAAGCGTCGACGCCGCGCACAGGTTCACGATTTTCGTCGGCTTCGGTCAGTTCCAGGCCGATCGCGCGAACGTCTGAGCCCAAGTCGAGAGGCTCGACATCGAGAAGGTACATCTAAACTTCCTCGTCAGATGGATGCGGGAAGCGCTTTTGAAAGTCGAGAGACTGCTTGCGGACTTCCAGCCAATCGAAAAACGCGTCGGGAGTTTCCAGCCAGATTCCGAACCAGTGGGCGATTTCTTCTTTTTCGGCGCGCTTGTTGGCGTCCACTTTGTGATTGCGCGAGATCATTTCGGCGCGGCGGCGGCCGAGGCGCGCCACCTCGCGAACGCGTTCTGCGGCAGGACTGTCGGCTTCGAGCACGAATTTTCGAAGGAGCTCGTCGAGACGAACCAGGCACATTTCCGCTTCGTCGAGCGTGGAGAAATGAAGCAGGTCGCTGAACTCCTCTTCGTAGCGGCCTTCGGTATCCGAGCGCGTGGACCACACCACACGCATGCCCGCTTCTTCGAGAACGCTGACGATGTAATCGGCTGAGGTTTTTCCTTTTTCACCGAGATGCACGATGAGCTTACGCCTGATCTGCTCGATTTCGGCGGGAGTGTAACGAGGCTTGGCCAATTCCGCAGCCACTTGAAGAATCAATTTCTTCTTGGTGGGAGAGCCGCTCTCGAGATTCGGGCTACGATTACTTTCGGTCAAGAGGGACCTCGACGTTTGGGCTTGGATGGATCGGCGGTTACAGTGTCGCCGGCTAGCAGATGGCGGTAGCGCGCGACGTTACGATTGTGTTCAGCTAGAGTTTTCGCGAAAAAATGGCCGCCCTGATCGTTGGCCACAAAATATAGGTACTCGGTTAGCGTTGGTTCCATTGCAGCGCGCAAGGATGCTTCTCCAGGATTTGCGACCGGGCCGGGAGGCAGGCCGGGATGTTCGTACGTGTTGTACAAGGAATCGACGTGCAAGTCCGCGGGACGGACATTTTTAGTGTGGTGACCTTCCAGTTCCAATGCGTACTGCACGGTGGGGTCGCATTGCAGCGGCAGACCTTTGCGAAGGCGGTTATAAAAAACTCCGGCGATCATGGGACGCTCTTCCGGCTTAGGGGTTTCACGTTCAACTAGAGAGGCGAGGGTGACGACTTGATAGAGCGTCAAACCTTGCGGGAAATTAGTGGCTCCTGAAGGATCCAAGGATTCGAGTTCAGCGCGGAAATTCTGGACCATGCGTTTCACAATCGAATCGCAAGTGGTGCGGCGATTAAATTGGTAGGTGGAAGGGAAAAGAAAACCTTCGAGGTTGGGTGAGTTTGGCGCAATATCGGCAATAAGAGCGGCGTTTTTTGCGGCTTCGAGAAAACCTTCGCGGGTGCAGACTCCCTGGCGATCGAGTTCCGCGGCCATTTCAAACATATTCCAGCCTTCGGGAATCGTTACGGTACGAACGTAGATTTTGCCTCCGGCAATTTGCCAAAAGACTTCACGCGAATCAAGCGGACGATCGAAGTAATACTCGCCGGCTTGCAAAGGTTTTCGAAAATGCCACATGCTGAAGAATTCGAATGCCAGCTGGCTGCGAATTACGTCATTTTTTCTGAGAATGCGAGCTACGCCCAGACGAGAAGTGCCGTGGGGAATGTCCACAAAAATTTTTTCCGGGCGATGGCCGCGATACGGACGGCTGATTTGCGAATCGAGCCAGCCTGCACCGGCACCCAGGGCGGCAATAAGAAGAAGAGCAATGAGACCGAGTCGGCGCATTTACGTATTAGGACCTCTCCACGATGGGAACCGAGGGAGGCTCGACTACTTTCTTGTACTGGAGCTTGTGTTCGAGGTAATCACGCAAGAGAACTGCGGCGGCGACGTCGTCGAGTGGGGCTCGTTTTCGTCGCGACGAGGAATTTACTTCCGCCATAGTTTGGGCCGCCTCCCAGGTGGTCAGCCGTTCGTCTACGAGTTCCACTTCGATGCCGAGATCTTTCTGCAATCGTGCGGCGAAGAGCGCCGCTTCATCCGCCATGGGGCTTGCTTCACCACTCATGTGCAAAGGATGGCCCACGAGGATACGCGCAACACTATGCTTCCTGCAAATTTCGCGCAAGCGCCGTACGTCGTTGCGGCGATTGGTGCGTGTGAGGGTGACGAGAGGCTGCGCGGTGACCCCGAGTTCGTCGGATAACGCGAGGCCAATTCTCTTACGACCATAGTCAACCGCCAGGATACGGCTCGATTCGCCTGTCGAGAGTGCGGACACACCGATATTCCGCGCGCGTTCGAGGTTCGTCATATTCCTCTTATTATACTTGAGGTGCACAGCATGTGGTGTGCTGGGGGGCGCCGGGTCAGGGTTGGCGGCCGCGCTCGCTTTTTTCCCATAGGGGCCAGAAGCCGGCTTGTTTCAGCTCCTTGTCGAGGCCGGTCTGCTGGAATAACTGTTCGATCTGCGGGCGGGATTGGCGAGAACCGATGCGTTCAGGGCGGTCTGCGAGGGCGAAGGCAGTGACAGCGGCGACTGCGACGCTGCGTTTGAGTTCTTTGAAATCAACTTTGTCGTAGGTGTCGGATGCGGCGTGGTAATTCAGCATGTAATTAGCCGGCTCTTGATTTGCTTCCAACGTGGGAATGCCCTCCAGAATGAAATCGAAATTGTCGGTGTCCATACCGGCGTCAAAAGTGAAATCCAAGGGGGCAAAAGTGTGGAGCGGTTGCAGGGCTTCGCGCACGGCTGATTCGATGTCCTTGCGGCCGCCAAGCGAGTAGCCAGTGATGCGTCCTACTCCAGAATCGAAAATTACGGCTGCGACCATGCGATCGAGTTCCGCGCGATGGGCGTGCGCGTACGCGCCGGAACCGAGCATTCCTTGTTCTTCGCCGGTAAAGAAGGCGAAGCGGATCGAGCGGCGAGGGATGGTGCCTGAGGTGTGGATGACGCGAGCTGCGTCAATTAGCATGGCTACGTTGCAACCGTCATCGAGCGCGCCGGTGCCCAAGTCCCAGGAATCCAGATGCGCGCCGAGCAAGACGAATTCGTCCGGCTTTTCACGGCCGCGAATTTCTCCGACGACGTTTTCGGATTCCGTGGGACCCCCGATGTGGTTCGGCATATCGACACGGGCGCGGACTTTTTGTCCGGTGGACAGAAACCTGGCGATGCGTTCAGCGTCTTCGCGCGCCAAGATCGCTTGCGGCAACCGTTCTAGTTCGCCGTTGATGGATACGTTGTGGCGATACAGCAGGAGATTGGGACGCGTGGACATCCAGAATATGGCGGCTGCGCCAGCTTTCACGGCACGGTCAACAATTTCGTGGTCCACATCGTATTCCGTGATGAGGTCTTCCCAGGTGACAAGTAAGTTCGTGTGCACCAAAACGATGGCGCCGCTCGCAAGCGTACCGCCTTTGGCAAAACCGTCGTCGCTGCCGTTTCCGACGTCGACAACGTCTGAAGTGATGCCTCCAACTGGCGTAGCGGGCGACCAGCCAATGGATACCATGCGAATCGGGAAGGGCTCGGGCGACAAAATGTCGATGTGCGAATTGCCTTCGCTCCAGCTAACCGGGATGGTGAACTTTTCGGTGTGGACTTCGTCCACTCCGGCATGCCGTAGCGCCTCGACGGCCCAGCCTGCAGCACGGTCGGCGGCGGGCGATCCAGTGGGACGGCCGCCGATGGAGTCAGTTAGGTAGCGCAAATTCTCTTCCAGAGGCGAGGGGCCGAGGGCGCTTTGAATCATCGCAGGGGCAAGGTCGTCGCAGGATTTTTCGACCGAGCATATGCCGGTCCCGGTGGGTACTTGCAGGGGGGACGGATGCGTTGGGGGAAGTTGGGCAAGTGAGCCGGCCGGGAACAAGGCTAAGACGGGCAAGAGTAAGAGGATGTGCAGGACTTTTTTCACGAACAATTCCTTTCAGGATAAGTGCTGCCTAGACGGCGAGCGGAGTTTACCCCAAAGTCCCGTCGCGTAGTACGCCCGCGTGCTTTAATCGCGAAGCAACTGGCTGTGAGCGGCAGGTTCATCGCACGCATTCATTCAGTTGAAACAACGTTCGGAACATTTTGCTGCGTGAGAGAAGTTTCTACCTAGAAAGAAAATCTGGCCAAATTTTGACCGCGGAATATCTGTCTCATTTTGAGTCATTTAACTTCATTGGAGAGTGGCACACTACCTGCCGTGGCCGTGCTTCTATCCATGTTTTGGTAGAACGGTTCTCAAGGCAGTTGGATCAGGGCGACGGTCATGAGAGCTGCCGTAAGTCCCGTATGCTGTAGTAATAGGAACAAAATCTAAAGACTTCACCGGATAGTCCTGGGGGAGCAGACGGGAAGGTCTTAGTGAAAAAAGTACGCGTATTTGAAAAGCCAGCGCAGCAAGAAAAAAAACAAGAGAACAAGCCTAACTTCTTCGTTTTCTGTGAAACAAGCACAGGAGCCGCTCAATTTCGCACGGAATCGGCAGCCGATCCTGAGGCCACTGTAGAACGGGTAGCAGGACTACTGGCTATGCAGTGTTTGGTAAGGGGCCAGAACCCGAGCGATTTTCAGGTGCTGGTTCCGGCCGAGACAGCTTTAATGGGTCGGCTGGTATCGCGAGCGGAGGAGCTTCTGCAGGAAGGGCGATCGATCACCTGTCCGGCCTCTTTAAGCCCACGGCAAAAGGAAGTGCTGCATTCAGTGCTCTCGAATCGAGCGAACAAGGAAATTGCCTCCAAACTGAATATTACGGTACGCACGGTGAAGTTCCATATTTCGACACTGCTGAGCAAGTTTGGTGTCGAAACTCGAACCGAACTGGCGCGGCGGGCAGCAGGGTTTGCAAGTCCTACAATGCTAGAGTCGGAGACTTCGCAGGACGATTCGGGGGGGCAGCAAAGAAATCCGGGGCCGATGGCGGTTGCACGCAAAGCGCCGATTCCGATGACGAATAAGTCAGAGAGCGTCCGATTTCCCGGACGCGCGCTGATGGCCTAGCAGGTCCGTAAGAGTTCGTAGAACTCCGGACCTTTTAACGGCCGAAAGAATAATATTCGAAGCCGAGGGCTTTCATCTCCGCAGGGTTCAGGAAGTTTCGCGCATCAATCAGTAGGGGCCGAGCCATATCATTGTGAATGCGCTTCCAATCGAGGCGCTGGAATTCGGCCCACTCCGTGGCCAGGACGGCGGCGTCCGCGTCGTTGAGCAGCTCGTAAGGATCCTTCGCGAACGATATTTCCGGAAGCAATTTGCGCGTTTTTTCCATGGCTTGAGGGTCATACGCGTGTAAATGCGCGCCTTCGGCCAAGAAGCGCTTGGCGGCGTCGACGGCGGGCGAAAAACGGATGTCATCGGTGTTTGGCTTAAAGGCCAAACCAAGCAGCGCAATTTTTTTTCCTTTGAGCACCCAAAGAGCTTTGCGAGCTTTGGCGAGAAGCAGATCGACGCGTTGCTTATTGACCTGTTCAGCAGCCTTTAGCAAAGTGAAATCGATGCCCACACGTTCGGCCAATCGAACGAAGGCTTGAACGTCTTTGGGCAAACAAAACCCTCCGAAACCGAGCCCGGCTTGCAAAAACTGGGGGCCGATTCTGGGATCCATTCCTACTGCGGCGGTAACTTCCTGAACGTCAGCGCCTAACTGGTCGCACATATCCGCCAGCGAATTTGCAAAAGAGATCTTCAGGGCGAGAAATGAATTGGAGGCGTGCTTGATTAGCTCCGCGCTATTGACGGTGGTGACGACGAAAGCGGGCGCGGGAGAATCGGGGCACTTGCCGTTGTGCGCGGGGCAAGTGAATTTCTTGTCCAGGATGGGCGCGTAAACTTCGCGAAGTTTTTTGGCGGCGGCTTGTTCGTCCACGCCAATTACGATTCGGTCGGGGTGAAGAAAATCGGTGACAGCGGTACCTTCGCGGAGGAATTCGGGATTAGATGCTACGGTGAAATTCGTGCCGGTTTTACGACTGTAAACAGTGAGCGCGCGTTTTAACTCTTGACCCGTTTGAGCCGGTACGGTGCTTTTTTCCACAACTAATTTGGGACCGCCGCCTTCGGTGGCGATCATGCGGGCAACGTTGTCGATGGCGCTTAGATCTGCATCGCCATTGTCCAAGGGCGGAGTTCCAACGCAAATGAAAACAGCTTCGCTAGAACGCACGGCTTCACCAGCGTTGCTGGTGAAATGCAGGCGTCCTTTGCGGATATTTTTTTCGACCAGAGAGTCCAAGTGCGGCTCGTAAATCGGCAGCTTTCCAGAGCGGAGGGTGACGATTTTGGAGTCGTCATTGTCGGTGCAGGTGACCTGGTGCCCGATTTCCGCAAAGCAAGCTCCAGTTACGAGTCCAACGTATCCACAGCCAATTACCGAAATTCGCAAGATTCAGAACTCCTGATTGGATTAGGTTTTCGTTCTAATAAGATAAGTGCAAACTCTCGACTTCCTGCGCACAGCTTATCTAAACTAGTGAAACAGCCCTGAAATGAAAAGTCACGATAATATGATGGATTCAATTCGTCTGAGTTACGAGCGATACCGTTCTCAGGCGGTAATAAACACTCCCGTCTAGCCCATGGTATTTTTGCAATACCACGCCACTGTCTGCCGCAACCCTTCCTCGAGCGGAATCAGCGGCTTCCAACCCAACTCGCTCCTGATTTTACCGGAGTTCAATGCGTAGCGGCGGTCGTGGCCCGGCCTATCCGGAACATGCGAGATTAAGCTTTCCGGCTTGCCGGTGATTTTAAGAAGATCGCGGGCCATGGTGAGATTGTCTTTCACGTCATCGCCGCCAATATTATAAACATGGCCCAGGCGGCCGCGTTCCAATACTGCAAAGATTGCGCGACAGTTGTCTTCGACATGGAGCCAGTTTCTTTGCTGCAAGCCATCACCGTATATTGGCAAAAGCTGGCCGCCTAATGCGCGGGCAATCATTAGCGGCAGAAATTTTTCCGTGAACTGATGCGGGCCATAGTTATTAGAACAGCGCGTGAGGAGCGCAGGAAAGCCGTAGGTTCGCACGAAAGAGAGAACCACGAGGTCGGCAGCAGCTTTCGAAGCGGAATAAGGACTGCTGGGGATGAGGGGAAAGTTTTCATCGGAGAAAGAATCCACCCGGATATCGCCATACACTTCGTCGCTCGAGATGTGGACGAAACGCTCGATTTGCAATTTGCGAGCGGCTTGCAGGAGTACGAAGGTGCCTGTGACGTTCGTTCGAACGGCGTCGGCGGGTTGAGAGATGCTGCGATCGACGTGGGATTCCGCAGCGAAATGGACTACCGCGTCGCAGCCAGCCATGGCCGATTCGGCGGCAACTGCATCGCAGATTTCACCTTTTGTAAATTTGTAATTGGGATTACCGGTTACGTCGTTGAGATTCGAGAGATTTCCTGCGTAGGTCAACTTGTCAAAGTTGACGACGGTGTGGCCCTTGTCGAGCGAAAGGGCCAGCCGAATAAAATTCGAGCCAATGAAGCCCGCGCCACCGGTTACAAAGAGTTTCATCAGGCGCCCTGACGAACCCGTACGGCAGCAGGTAATTCTTCGTCGGAGCGAATCCACAAAAATCCAGCAATGACCAGTAAGGCGGAAAATAAGAAATTTGAGATGGAGAAGTGCCGGCCGCTAACGCGCATAAGAATCAGTTCAAGAAGAAAAGCGGGAACAACCGAGTAGAACGCGAGTGACAAGATGACCATTGCGTTCGACTGGGTCCGTCGTTCGGCGGCTATGCCCAGAATAATGCCGGCCGGAAAAAAAACCAGAAGACAATAGACATCACTGTAGCTCTCCAACTCGGAGGGACGGATCCTGCGCAAGAGCTGCGCCAATGCTGCGCCCGGCCCCAGATGGTACAAGCGCGTGCTCTTTTTTCCATCGATGTACAGCGAGAGGTTCGCGCCGTCATAGGAATAGACGATATTGCGCGATCTGGAGTCAGTGAACACGTTCGGAACGTACCACGCCAGAGCAGCGTGTTTTACGGAAAGCGGGCTGCGAAACCAGAAAACGAGGTTTGCTTCTTCCTGCTTGAGAGTTAGATCCGTGAACGAGGGCGACCGCGATATAGAAATAATCTGGCCGGTTCCAATGTGAGGCACAGCCGCACTACAGATTATATGGAGAGCGAACTGATTTGATGTCTGGATATCTCCAACCAAGGCGGCGACGGAGGAACTGGAGGTTAGCCACGATTCGCCGTTGAGAGCAAGGGCATCTGTAGATGCCGGAACCGGGACGGAAGGTGTCCATGAGAGAGCGGGAAGAAATGCTTTGCTGTCGTTGAATGGAGGGGCCGCTTTGAAATCATATTGGGCGCGCCAGGACGGGACTTCACGGCTCGATAACCCGGATGAAAGGAAGAGGGCGGTAGAATCGGGGATGGCACGGTCTGCAATTTGTAGTTGAGCGATCTCACCCTTCCAAGGGTCCTGGCCTGTAGATTCGTTACCCAACAGTAACAAGGAGTCGGCGTACCAATTGCTGAGTCGCGTTCGCGTTTGCAAAGCGGCGGAAAGCGCAAGCCAAGCTAAGAAATAAATAGGGAACACAATGGCAATACGCTTGAGTGTGAGCCATGAACGGAGGGCGGCTTCACACTGGGAGAGAAAGCGTATGACTGGCGCGCCTAATAGCTCAAAAAGAAAAAAACCCACAACAGAACCGGTCGTGTTGGTAAATACATCTTCCCAACCTGAGTCTCGCATCGGGATATAGATCTGAGTGATTTCGATTGCATAGGAAAGGATGGCCCCGGTACCCAGGGCGATACAGAAAGTAGCCATCCGAGACATGTTGCGTTCGCGCAACTTCTCCGCGAGCCCGAAGCCCAAGGGAACAAACAGCAAAACGTTCAGAAACACATCGAGAAGCCCGCCAGGCTTTGTTTGAGAGCCCAATAAAAAAGGCGAGGCATCGCCTGGGAGCTTCGAGTGGAAATCAAAGCGGAAGGGAGAAAGCGTCAGAAAGAAAATTCCTGCAAGTGCGGCGATCAAAAAGCGGTTCGACCAGCTATCTCTTTGCGCTGGTGAACGAAAAGCGGCAGTATGAATTGGCGTTGAGCTCAGAAAAAGAATTCCTCGATACGCATTTAAAAGTTTAGCACGATCAGGGCATGGCCAGTTGTTCGCCGGAATGCCGCCGCTTGACTTTCAGCGTCCGACGGCCGGACTTGAGTCGAACCGAAACCGTTCCGCTAAGTAGTTGAACAAGAGAGGGTAAGCGGGCCTGTACTTTGACTCGGGCAGTGTCTGTTTGTACTTCAGGACAGGCGAACCGGCCTGCACTTCGTTGCTTCTTTTGACCAGTAGTCCCGTTCCGCCCGTGGTCCCTACACTGTGCGGGACATGAAATACTCCGAGCAGAACTCATCAAGACAGATTCAGTCACACAACATAACAGGCCGGTTTCAAGGCGCTATGGGCCGCGGACCACTGCTTGCTTTGGCGTTCCTCGCTGCTTTTGTGGCGATGGGCGGGATGTCTGGTTGCGCTGGGTACACGGGCGCCAAAACAAGCACAGGCAAGGCCGGAGTATTGTCGGGCAATAGCGCAACCGTTGCTTTTGGCAACGTAGGAATGGGCAAAACAGCGACGCAAAGTTTGACGGTGACCAATACGGGAACGGCGGCTGTAAACGTGTCTTCGTCTTGGATCGCAGGTGCAGGTTACACGGTGGCTTCAGGAAATCCT
Organism: uncultured Acidobacteriota bacterium; assembly: GCA_963714785.1. Classification (GTDB taxonomy): domain Bacteria; phylum Acidobacteriota; class Terriglobia; order Acidiferrales; family UBA7541; genus Palsa-295. The sequence continues at coordinate 243,313 of CAVQQE010000003.1, read as the reverse complement.
TCTGGTTCGCTCGGTGTGGGACAAAGCGTAACCATTCAGATTGCGTTCGCGCCGCAGGCGACCGGCAGCGCGACTGGTAGTTTCACGATTGCAAGCGACGCTTCAAATTCACCTCTTACTGTCGCGTTGACGGGCACAGGAACGCAGCCGGGCCTGGCGAGTACGCCGGCATCCGTAAGTTTCGGAAATGTGGTCGCAGGCGCGACCGGGTCTGTGTCAGTAAACCTGTCTAACGCTGGATCAGCGAGTGTCACGATTAGCCAAGCGAGCGTCACCGGCACGGGTTTTAGTATCGTTGGATCGCCGACCGGGCAGACGATTCAGGCAGGCCAAAGCTTGAGTTTTACGACAAAGTTCTCGCCAACATCTGTTGGGAATGCAATCGGAAGCATATCAATAACTAGCAATGCGCCGAATTCTCCGATGACGATTGCGTTGACGGGGGCCGGCACGCAAGCGGGCTTGGCGAGTACGCCACCGTCTGTGAGCTTCGGAAACGTGGCTGTCGGGACTAGCGGATCGGCATCGGTGAGTTTGTCTAACAGCGGATCAGCAAGCGTGACCATCAGCCAAGCGAGCGTGACCGGTACAGGCTTTACCATGGTGGGATCGCCGACCGGGCAGACGATACAGCCAGGACAAAGCATCAGTTTTACGACAAAGTTCTCGCCAACATCGGCTGGGAGCGCAACCGGAACGATTTCTGTAGCTAGCAATGCGCCGAATTCTCCGATGACCATCCCTTTAACCGGAGCAGGAACGCAGCCGGGACTGGCGAGTAAACCGGCATCCGTAAGTTTCGGAAAGGTGGTTGTTGGGGCAAGCGGATCGGCATCAGTGAACTTATCTAATACTGGATCAGCGAGTGTCACAATTAGCCAAGCGAGCGTCACCGGCACGGGTTTTACTATCGTTGGATCGCCGACCGGGCAGACGATTCAGGCAGGCCAAAGCTTGAGTTTTACGACAAAGTTCTCGCCAACATCTGTTGGGAATGCAATCGGAAGCATATCAATAACTAGCAATGCGCCGAATTCTCCGATGACGATTGCGTTGACGGGGGCCGGCACGCAAGCGGGCTTGGCAAGTACGCCACCGTCTGTGAGCTTCGGAAACGTGGCTGTCGGGACTAGCGGATCGGCGTCGGTGAACTTATCTAATACTGGATCAGCGAGTGTCACAATTAGCCAAGCGAGCGTCACCGGCACGGGTTTTACTATCGTTGGATCGCCGACCGGGCAGACGATACAGCCAGGCCAAAGCTTGAGTTTTACGACAAAGTTCTCGCCAACATCGGCTGGGAACGCAACCGGAACGATTTCTGTAGCTAGCAATGCGCCAAATTCTCCGATGACGATTGCGTTGACGGGGGCAGGCACGCAAGCGGGCTTGGCGAGTACACCGACATCTGTAAGTTTCGGAAAGGTTGTTGTTGGAGCAAGCGGATCGGCATCGGTGAACTTATCTAATACTGGATCAGCGAGTGTCACAATTAGCCAGGCGAGCGTCACTGGGACGGGATTCAGTATGGTCGGATCTCCGACGGGACAGACGATTCAACCGGGTCAAAGCTTCAGTTTCACGGCACAGTTCTCGCCCACCTCTGTTGGGAATGCAACCGGAAGCATTTCGGTAGCTAGCAATGCGTCAAATTCTCCGATGACGATCGCGCTGACGGGCGCCGGGACAGTACCGGGACTAGGGGTTTCCCCTGCGGCGGTCAACTTCAAAGGGATAGTTGTGGGCAACAGCGGGACGGCTACGTTAAATCTGTCGAATATCGGATCCGCGGCCGTGACGATTTCTCAGGCAAGCGTGACCGGAACAGCTTTCACGATGAGCGGATTGGCTGCGGGCCTGACAATCCAACCGGGACAAAACTCAAGTTTTACAGCACAGTTTCAGCCGACATCGACGGGAAGCGCGAGCGGGAGCATCTCAATCTCAAGCAACTCGCCCAATTCTCCGATGACCATCGCTCTAACCGGAACAGGAACCCAACCTGAAATTGGCGCAATCCCATCGAGCGCACCTTTCGGGAATGTGACGGTGGGAAACACTAATTCCCAGACGATTACACTGACCAACGGCGGAACGGCAAACCTGATAATTTCGCAAGGAAGTGTTTCGGGCAATGGTTTCAAGATTACCGGATTGAGTACTCCTCTGACGATTACGCCGGGCAGCAATGCGACGTTCAATGCCGTGTTTACGCCTACTGCAGCCGGAAAGGTTTCCGGGACCATATCGTTAGCGAATGACGCGCCAAGCTCGCCCTATACGATCGCCTTAAGCGGAACGGGCGTGGCTGAAGCCCAGCTGTTGAGCTTTAATGTGTCGAGCCTGAGTTTTGGGAACGTGAGCGTGGGGAGTAACACCGGTCTGCCGGCGACTTTGACGAATACAGGCAACTCCAACGTGACAATCTCCTCGGCAAATACGACCGGCGCGGGCTTCACGGTAAGCGGCGTGTCGTCGGGAGAGAGTTTGAGCCCGAACCAATCGATTCCCGTTACCGTTCAATTTGCGCCTAGCGCATCCGGAACCGTGAATGGAAATCTGACCGTCGTAAGCAGTGCCACGGATTCTCCAACTTCGATCACCTTATCGGGGACGGGAACCCAGGCGCAGAAGGTGGCGTTGGGGTGGACAGCCAGCACGTCAATCGTGATTGGCTACAACGTTTACCGAGGGACGGTAACAGGAGGTCCTTACTCCTCGAAGCTAACTTCCTCCCCGGTGGCCTCGACACAATTCACGGATACGGCAGTGCAATCCGGGCAGACTTACTACTATGTGGTCACGTCGGTTGATTCGAACGACGTAGAGAGCGTTTACTCCGGGCAGGCTAGTGCATCGATTCCTTAGATTAAGGGTGAAACGAGGTCAAGAGAAACGATAAGAATGTAGCAATCTTCGAAGTAGTGCAGAGAATGTCCATCGTCCACTAAGGACGAAATGAGTTTGTTTTTAGCGGACAGGAGCACCCCCTGTCCTCCCCCGTGTACCCCTGGCCAGTAGTTTCCGGCAAGTTCCTTCCCGCAGAATGCCCCTGCATATGACTGGTGTCTTGAAATCAAAGGAAGCGAAATCGACGGCAATCCCGCGGATCCTGATGCCTCGCCGGGCAACGGTCGCGAGGTTTTTTGGCGCGATTGTGGCGTTCCTAGGATTGTTCAGCACTTCCGGTTGCGTGGGTTACGCGGGAAGCCCAAACTTCGAGAATACGAAGGGGAACCTCATCGTTACTCCGAGCGCTATCCAGTTCGGAAGTGTTGGAGTCGGGTCAACTGCGAGCCAGACAGCGATTGTAAGCAACCACGGCACCGAGAATTTAACCATCACGAATATTTCTGCAAAGGGTTCGGATTTTAGAATTTCGGGTTTTTCAGGGCGAACGATATTGGCGCCAGGGCACACCATAAAACTTACTGTGTTCTTCTCGCCGAAGTCCGCAGGTGAGCTAACCGGAGACATTTCGATTACGACTGTTACCAAAGCTGCGGAAGCGATGGCTACTCTGCGCGGGACAGGAGCAAAAAGCAGGTTAAGTATGACGCCATCCGCAGTGAATTTCGGAAACGTGAGTGTAGGCAGTCCAACTACTCAAACGATGAAGTTGACGGACGACAGCACGGAGAGCGTATTGGTTATTTCAAAGAGCGTAAGCGGCACGTATTTTAGCATTTCAGGACTTAGTACGCCACAAACGCTGACTCCCCACCAATCCTTGATTTTTACTGTGAAGTTCGATCCCAAAACAGCCGGCAGCGCGAAAGGAAAGATTTCAGTGGTAGCAAGCGGCGGTGCGGAAACGATCGATCTTAGTGGCGTAGGCGTTTCCTCCAGCGTGGGCTTGAGTGCGAGCGTGAGCACCCTTGCGTTTGGGAACGTGAAGGTAGGAAGCCCGGCTACCCGAACGATAACCTTGAAAAGCACGGGAAATTCGAGCGTGGACATTTCGAACGTTTCTATCAGTGGACGCGGCTATACGTTCAGCGGAGTAGCGCCGCATACGGTCTTGGATCCGGACCAGAGCGCAGTGCTGAGCGTGAGTTTTGATCCAAAGACGACGGGAAGTTCGCCGGGAAACGTGACGATTTCCAGCGACGCCCGAAACCCGAAAATGAACATCACGCTCTCTGGTGCTGGAACATCGAACCAGCAACCGTCTGTGGAGCTGAAGTGGCAGCAAAGTACATCTTCCCAGGTGGTGGGATATTTCGTTTATCGAGGCACGAAGTTGGGCGGTGCATATTCGAAGCTAAATTCCGAGCCGGACTCGGGGACAAGTTTCACGGACAATACGGTGGCCAGCGGCCAATCATACGTTTACGTGGTGACATCCGTTGGTTCCGACGGAGTTCAAAGCAGTTACTCAAGCCCGATAGACGTGAGTATTCCAGCAAACTAACGGGCAGAAGCGCAGCGGAGAGTTCAAAGCTCGCGGAGAATCTTCAACATCCGCCGAAGCGGTTCGGCGGCACCCCACAGCAACTGATCGCCAACAGTAAAAGCCCCCAGAAATTCCGCTCCGAGCTTCAATTTATGAAGGCGGCCAACCGGCACATTCATGGTGCCGGAAACGGCTGCAGGAGTGAGGCAATGCGTAGTTGATTCCTTGTCGTTGGGAATCAATCGCACCCAGGGATTACTGTTCACCAAAATCTGTTCAATATCGCGGAGTGGCACGTCTTTTGTGAGCTTGATGCAAAGGCCTTGGCTGTGGCAGCGCATGGTTCCGACGCGCACGCAAATGCCGTCGACGGGCACCTGCGTTTGCAAGCTCAGGATCTTGTTGGTTTCGGCCATGCCTTTCCACTCTTCTCGAGTTTGTCCACCGGGCATTTCGCGATCGACCCACGGAATCAGGCTGGCCGCCAAAGGGGCGCCAAATTCTTGCGTGGGCAAGTTCGAGGCACGTTGGGCTTCCGTCATTAAGCGATCAACTTCCAAGGCGTTTTCAGAAGGGGTGGCGCGATTTGGTGCGGTGACGAACTCCATCTGCTTTACGAGTTCCAACATTTTAGCGGCGCCGGCACCGGAAGCGGCCTGATAAGTCATGGTGCTGACCCATTCGACCAGGCGGGCTTTGAGAAGGCCGCTGATGGCCATCAACATTAAACTAACGGTGCAATTTCCGCCTGCGAAGGTGCGGAGGCCGCGGGCCAGACCGTCTTGGATTACGTCTGCGTTTACAGGATCGAGGATGATCACGGCTTCGTCGTTCATACGCAGGGTGGAAGCGGCGTCAATCCAAAAGCCTTTCCAACCGCTATCGCGCAGAGGGCCGTAGATTTCGGCGGTGTACTCGCCGCCCTGGCAACTGATCAGAACGTCGCAGGCAGCAAGTTCATGGAGATCTTTCGCGTCTTTGAGCGACCCGGTACCGGATTCTTTGGGGGCGGCGCCTGCGACGTTGGATGTGGAGAAAAAGATGGGCTCCAGGCCGGCGAAATCGTTTTCTTCACGCATTCTCTGCATGAGGACGCTGCCGACCATACCTCGCCATCCGATGAAGCCTACGCGCGGTGTCGTTAAATTGAGTCGCACAGTATGGTTAATTATGCCATTGCTCAAGCGATTTTCGCGGAGAGTGCTAGCGAATGGGACCGTCGAGTTGGAGTTCGCGATGGACAGTGGCAAGGACTGCCTTGACGTCTTGCTGCGCTACCACAAAGGAGATATTAGCCCCCGAAGAAGGTTGAGCTAGTCCGAAGAGTTTTAAAGTGTCGCGGTCGAGCACGGCGGTTAAACGACCGACGATATCGCCGGCATCGCGCAGATTTCGCCCGACCAAAGTGACGATGGCGACCGATGGGTTGAGGGTAATGTGTTTTACTTTTTCGCGCTCCAAATCGTGCGCGAATTCGAGGCGTAGGGCTTCGAATACTGATTCGGCGTGATCCGATGAAACGACGATACAGAGCGCGTTTTTCGAAGAAGACGATTGCGGCACCAGGCGGACCGGAACCGGAACGGCCGCTACCGTCGCCAGCGTTCGGCGCAAAGTATCCGGGGTTTCCAAAACGCTGGAAGCACGGACGGTGATCAAGGCCGAATCGCAAATGACCGTGGCTGCTTTTACGCCAGCTGCGTTCGAAGAACCGTCCGGCGTAATTTTTGTTCCCGGTCGATCCGGAGCAAATGTATTGCGTATTGAAAGTGGGATTCCACCTTGCATCAGTGCGTGCAGAGTTTTTGGATGCAGAACTTTGGCTCCCAAGTTTGCAAGATCAGAAGCTTCACGGTAGGACATTTCAAGGATGGAAGAAGCGGAAGGGACCAGGTGGGGATCGGTGGTGAGTATGCCGTCGACGTCGGTCCACAAGGTGACTTCGTTTGCATTGAGGGCTGCGCCCACAATGGAGCCGGAATAATCGGAACTGTTGCGACCTAGAGTTGTTGGTATTCCGTCGGCTGTGGCAGCGATGAAGCCGGTGACCACTGGGATGATTCCCTGCATCAAGAGCGGGCGTAAACGAGCTTCGCAGCGGTCACGCGTGAGGTCCATGTACGGCTCAGCGGAGCCATAGCAAGAATCTGTGACGATTAGTTCAGTAGCGTCGATCGCGTGACTGCGCAAGCCTCGCTCTTCCAGCGCAGCAGCAACGAGAGGAGCTGAGAGGCGTTCACCGAAACCGGAAATCGAATCGCGCGCACGCAAGGTTAATTTCTGTTGTATGAGGATTTCCTGACAGAGGTTGTCGGCCTGTTGAATTAGCTCATGGATTTTGCGGGAGATGCCTTGCCGCCTATCGGCTGAGTGGATTAACGCATTTGTAGCAGATTCGTGCCGCTGGAGCAGTTCTTGAAAAATCGCGCTAACGCGGTGGTGATTGCCGACCTCGGATTGGGTGGCCGATTCGATCAAAAGATCTGTAACTCCGCGCATCGCAGAGACAACCACTACAACATCACTGTCGGATGCGGCGGCTTCAATGATTTCGGCAACTTTCCCGATGCAGGCTGAGTCGTTGACGGAGCTACCGCCAAACTTCATGACTTGCAACGGTCTGTGTGCGTTCGTGCGAGGGTGGCCGGGGACCAAGTGGGGTTGCAAGACGCGCGCAGGATAACGGTCGGAGGTGGCCACAGAGACTTTCACTCGTTCGACGCGATCTCTTAATGGATTTGTCATATGCGAGGTTGGCGCGCCATCGAAAGAGCTTGGACGCGACTTTGTTGTGAATACCAGGCGGCCTGCTTTCTACGGGAGCGAACGCAGGCGCGAATCAATTCTGGTTTATCCCAAGGAACATCATGATAGGCCGCCTGCAAAAAAGGGCTGGCCGGATCTCTGATCCATTCTTGCGGAAAGAGCGCAATGGTATTTTCCTCGGTGACTTTTGCAGATGGTGAAATTGGCTGCCCGGATATGGCCGAGAAAAGAGCTGCAGGGATGTCTCGTCCGCAGCCTAGTGTGAGATGCGAGGCTTGCGTCAGTCGCGCATTAATCTCGATAAGGTAAGCGTTTGCGGTTTGCGTCTCAAGCATGAAATCGAAGCCGTGCAAACCGGAAAGGTTCAAGCGACGCGCCATTTTTTCCGCGGCGGCGGACATTTCGGTGTTATCGATCAATCGAAGAACGCTGGCCGGTCCGGACGAAACAGTTTTATTGATGACCTCAAAATGGAGACTGGCCAGCACCTCACCTTTCCAACAAGCGACCGAGGTGGTAGCTTCACGCCCCGCCACAAAGACCTGCGCGTTCACGACAGAACGGCGACGAAGCAGTGAGGGCCAAACAAGTGTTCTGTCTTGATCGACCAGGGCTCGTTTGACAGCGCGCGCGATGAGAGGAGGAGCTTGCAAAGACCGCCAAGCACGTTTGGCGTCGTCGAAGGTACGGACGATTCTGACGCCGTCGCCACCGGAACTGCCGTCTGCTTTCAGGACCATCGGGAGATCTGTTTGAGCGATCCATTTTTTTAGATCGGTGTGGTCACGAATTATTTCGGTCTTTGGAACGCGGACGCCTTGCTCCTGAGCCAGTTGAATAAATTTGGTTCTGGCGTACAAGACGGGGAAATTTTCCGAGGCTCCAAGCGAACGCTCGATCAGCGCGCAAATCGGTTTGCCTGCGTCGCCCTTGCGGCGTTCCTGGTCATATAACAGGTGCAAGTGCTGAGTGGCGCGGTCGTCTCCCGGGACAATTAAATCGGGCTTTGCGGCGGAGATTGCATCTGCAAATGAAGTGAAAGGATCGAGGCCGCGGTAACTATATATTTGGCGTATTGCGTCGGTGTTGGCGAGCGGATGTTTAGAAGGGCAAACGGCGTCAATTACAAACCCGGCATTTGCGAGAGCAACGGCCAACCGAGCGGTTGGAATCCAGCGAGTCGTTGTAGCAATGAGGACCGTTGGTTTCACCGAGCTACAGCCTCCAGATTCTTTAGAACCCCTATCGAGCTACATCGATGCTGCCGGGGGCGCTGATATTCGAAAATGGTACGACGGTTTTAAAACGCAATCTACCAACCAAACTGGCCCTTCTAGGGATGACCCCTTTCAACGATAACTTCACTGAAAACAGGCTAGTTACACGGATATTGGGTATGCCTGAGGAGTACTAGCAAGCGGTAGGCCGAAATACTTTCTCTTTGTGGCAAATTCATTTCTAGAAATCTCCTCTGCCGACAGGTTGGTGAGCGTGGCCGCGTGAGGCTAGAACGCCATGTTAGACTTGCCGGTGACGAAGACCTGTCGTTTTATCTAGTTGCTCGATTTCCACAATTTGCCTGGAGATCATTACTGATGTCGCCGCCGACATTTCTTGTCCCCAAGGTTTTGTTTACGCCTGAATTTGTGCAAGACCCCTATCCGACATACCGGAAGCTGTTAGAGGAAGGGCCGCTGCACTATGTGGAAGTAAGCGGCGGCATGTGGGCGGTGTGGGCAGTATTCGGCTACGCGGAATGCTTCGCAGCGACGCGCGATGCACGACTTTCAGTTAAACGCACAGGAAGACTTTTGTTGACCTTGCCCCAGGAGCACCAGACGGAGTTTCAAGAGTTAGTGCGAATGATGGGGATGTGGATGATTTTCATGGATGCGCCGGAGCACACACGGCTGCGGAAGCTGATGAACAAAGGATTTTCGCCGGCGGTGGTGGAGTCACTTCGTCCAAAAATTGAGGCCGTAGTGGATCGGATGCTGGAGCCACTCGCTCGCGGGAGCGAGGCGGATCTGATGGCGGCAGTTGCCAACCCGATGCCGGTACAGGTGATTGCGCGAATGTTGGGAGTTCCCGAAACGATGTACGCGCATTTCATGGAATGGTCAGAGGCCATCGCGAATTTCATGGGGAATCCTGATCGCACGGCAAAGCACGCACGTGTAGCGCAGGAAGCCGTGCTAGCACTTACTGATTTTTTCCGACAAGCGGTGGCCGAGAGACGGCGGAATAAAGGGGACGACCTGATTAGCCTGCTGATTGATATTGAGGCCGATGGAGAAACGTTAAGTGAAGAGGAGCTGTACGCGCAATGCTTGATGCTACTTTTTGCCGGGCATGAGACGACGCGAAATCTGGTTGGGAATGGAATGTGGGCGTTACTGCAGAATGCGGAACAGATGCGGGAGCTGCGGGAAACCCCCGAGATAATCCGCACGGCGGTGGAAGAGTTATTGCGATTCGAAAGTCCTATTCAGTACACGGCGCGAATCGTGAAGGACGAAGCGGAGATTTGCGGAACACGGCTGCGGCGCGGGCAAACGATTCTATGTATGTTGGGAGCGGCAAACCGGGACGCTCAACAGTTCAGGGAGCCTGACCGGCTGAATCTGAAACGAGTGAACAATCAGCATCTGGCATTTGGCGCGGGAGCGCATTTCTGCGTTGGGAATCAACTGGCTCGGCTGGAAGGACAAGCTGCAATTTTGCGGATGGTGCAGCGATTTCCGGAGATGCGGCTGGCAAAGCAGCGGCCGGCTTGGGCTCCGAATTTTGGATTCAGGGGATTAAAGACACTTCTGGTAGTTCTGTAATTTGTGGTTGAGTGAATGCTCACGCCTCGAGGAAAGCTTGAGGCGAAAGCCGCCCGGCACTTTCAGTGCCTGTTCATGCTTCCGGGATGCTAGCAGGCTTGCGTAGTTTGTCGGATTTTTCCATCCATAAGAACACGGGCAAGAGAATGAACAACGCGATAAGAAAGAAAACAAATCCACCTTGCCTGTGAAGCCTTCCGTACAAGAAACCACGGTCCACATAGACGCTTAGCAATGTGAGGGTGGTGATGCGGATACCATTTTTCACGACAGACAAGAGTAGGCTTAAAACCACAAAAACGAATTTTTTCCAGGCTGTACGAAGGTACAAATGAGCCGCAAGAAGGCAGGTTATAAAAAGCGCGATGCTGGAACGAATGCTGCTGCATTCCTTGGCCACCTCAATGGTGACACCAGGCACGGAAAGCAGAAATCCGTGGCGGGAGACAGGCGTGCCTACCAATTGAAAAATGAGATACGAAATTTCGGTAGAACCTGACTGCAGAGCATAAACGGCGCGATCCAAAATTACATCTGGCAGCGGGACCATTAACAGGAGAAACAGAAGTGGAAAAACGGCTGCACGCAGGGCAGCGAAACCATAACAGAGTAGAAATCCTGCGATCCAGACCAGGACCACGCACAGCGTTTCCAGGCAGAGCCGCCAATTCGCTTCCTGCGAAGTCGAACTTCTGTTAACCAGCCAGTAAAGAAGTATGCCCAGCAGCGCCAGGCTGGCTCCGGGGACTATGCTCGTGCGAGTGACGGAGAATATTCTTTGCCTTTCCAAGTAGAGCAGGAAAAAAGAGATTATAGGAATGAGAACGATGTGCGAACTGGAGTCGCTGCTAGCAAGCGAGTACCGAATCACAGCGCTGAGTGTTTTATAAAAGGACAGGCTGGAAATAACGATAAAAGCGACAAACATAGCGTGCCTTCTGGAATTCCCGGCAAGCGCACGCGTCCCAGTAGTGGAAGTCACCATGAGGCCCTAAGATAGTTATTCTATCCGGTCTCGGTTTCTGCTGAGCGAACTTAGAAATGGGTGTTGCCAAAAGAAACTCGCGCACAAGTGCTATCACATTTGACGCAGAAGGCTCCAACTAAGGTTTACCCATTGATTGTAAGGAAATTAATTGGTCGGCTCTGGCACTCGACTATTGTTTTGCCTGCGCCGCGTCCCGGGTAGCACGGGCGGTTTTCTTGACGCGGTCCATCGGTTCGGTGATGCTTGGCATATGTGCTGTGATCCAGACGACTGCGCGGTTCACAAGAGAAAGCGGAAAAATGACCGGGCGCAGCAAATCGACGAAGAGCACTACACGATAGGAATCGGAGTCGTTCCAAGCTTCGTGTAGGTGACTATCGTCGAAGACCAGGCTTTTTCCTTCCTCCCAGCTCCGCACGTCCTGACCGACACGAATCCTGCAGCTGCCCTTTGGCCCTGGAATAATCAACCCGAGATGGTAGCGCAGCATTCCTTTCCACATGCCCCGATGCTCGGGGATGTGTTTTTTTGGCGCGAGAATAGAAAACATCGCCGTCTTCATCCCCGGAATACGCTTTAGGATTCGCACGGTATCAGGACATCGCGCGCAGTTCTCTTCAGCCTCGACGCCGTAGCCATAAAGAAAGAAGGTTTTCCACTGATCACCTTCCGTGAGAGGTTTCTGTTTTTCGGAAAGGTCCTGGAAATTCGGAATTTCTTCGCGACGTACAAGAAGGGCGTCCAATTCCTTGCGAATGGCCATCCAGTCCGCTTCTACGGCGCGCACCCAGGGATAGGAATCGGGGTCGAAAAACGTGACCTTTGCCGTAGGAAAGAACAGAACTCCCTCCACTAAATCTCGCAACATTGGCGCACCTCACACACAATGACCTAAAAAGGCGTGCAAATCGGGGCCCTGGAAACCTGTTGAGAGGCACGTTATCAAATTCCGGATATAATGTCTTTCTTGAAATTTTGTGGGTGTGGAAATGGACCAGAGTAATTCTTCCGTTCGAAATATTTCCGATACAGCGCGCTGGGTTGCTTATTTCCGCGCGCGTGAAACGCAACGGCCCGATGCATTGTTCCGCGATCCGTTCGCCGAACGGCTGGCCGGAGAGCATGGGTTTCAAATCGCGAACACGCTGGCACAGGGAAACAAGCACGAGTGGGCGTGGGTGGCACGCACATACTTGTTCGATCAGTTTATTTCCCGCGAAATTAATGAGGGGACGGACTTAGTGCTGAATCTCGCAGCAGGTCTGGACGCGCGGCCGTATCGCATGGACCTTCCTTCCGCATTGCAATGGGTAGAAGTGGATTTTCCGGAAATTGTCTCTTACAAAGAAGAGGTTCTCGGCAACGAAAGGCCAAAATGTGGACTTGAAAGGATCAGCCTTGATTTATCGGATATAGCGGGGCGCCGCGCCTTATTTGAACAGCTCAACGGCCGCGCAAAAAAAATTACAGTTGTGAGCGAAGGCTTACTCATTTATTTTTCTGCGGAGGAGGTTTCATCTTTAGCGCGCGATCTTACGCTCGGAGATCAATTCCAAAGCTGGGTCATCGATCTCGCTTCGCCGGGACAGCTCAAATTAATGCAACGTTCAACGGGAAAACAGCTTAGCGAAGCGAATGCGGCATTCAAATTCGGACCGCCAGAAGGTGCGAATTTTTTCCTAGCCTGCGGGTGGAGGCCGAGGGACACTCAGGGCTTCTTGAAAACTGCGGCGCAATTGGGTAGGGCACCACAAGAGTTACTTTCGCTACTTCCAGAGCCGAAAGGGCCACTGGGGAATTATCCGTGGACTGGGGTTTGCCTGCTCAAAAGGGGCTAAGTCATTGAGATCTTGGCGAATATCCAGAGATTTGCCACCTCGTAGGCAAAGAATTTCTCATATGGTAAACATGGAAGAAGGGATTGAGCATTGGAGCAGAAGAATTCGCTGTAAGTCCTTTAAATACAATGAGCATAGTGGTTCAGTTTCAACCTGACTGCGACGAAGTATGGCCGAACGATTGCCGAAAGAATTAGTTCGAATGTCCCATACCCTCAGTCAAAATGTGCCGCGATATGCCATTTCGGTACTGGTTGCCGCAACTTTACTGTTGATCGCCTTCTTTCCTGCACCGACACGTGCACAAGTCAGTGTAACGATGGAGCGCAACGATTTATCCCGCACCGGCGCAAATCTCAGCGATACAACCCTCAACACATCGAACGTAAATGTGAATCAGTTCGGGAAGTTATACAGCTACACCATCGACGGTTCGATCTACGCGCAGCCATTGTATGTGCCCAGTGTAGTGATACCGAGCCAGGGAACGCACAATGTGGTGTACGTCGCGACGATGAACGACGTGATTTATGCGCTGGATGCGGACAGTAACGCCGTCAACGGTGGCGTGTTGTGGAAAGTGGATTTACGAAATCCAGCAGCGGGTGTAACTGCAATTCCGATCGCTAACATCGTCGGTTCTAACAGCCTGAACATCGTGGGCACGGTGGGAATCGAAAGCACACCGGTGATCGATTTGACTTCGAACACGATTTATTTGGTTGCGAGAACCATGGAAGTTTCCGGATCGACAACCAACTACGTTGCGCGGTTGCATGCCCTGGATATAACGACAGGTAGTGAAAAATTTGGCGGACCCGTAATAATACAGGGTTCCGTACCTGGTACCGGGCAAGGCAGCTCCGGAGGCACGCTGACACTTAACACATTCTTCCAGAACCAAAGATCAAGTCTCGCGCTGGTGAAGGGCTTGGTTGTGTTCGCCTTCGCTTCGCACGAGGACCAGTATGATTGGCACGGATGGGTTTTGTCGTACAACGCTACTACGCTTCAGCAAACCAGCATTTATTGTTCAACCCCGAATGGGCAGAATGGCGGGATGTGGATGTCGGGCCGCGCGCCGGTGGTGGACTCAAGCGGAAATCTTTATTACGCGACCGGCAATGGAGACTGGGACGGTGTGTCTAGCTTTGGAGATAGCATCGTCAAGTTGAGCACGTCGGGCGGGGTTTTGACGCAAACAGATTACTTCACTCCTGACAATTATGCGACGCTTCAAGCCGACGATTTAGATTTGGGTTCTTCGGGGCCTCTGGTGATTCCAGGCACGAGTTTCCTGATTACCGCCGGAAAAACATCCGAATTTTTCTTGCTGCAAAGTACGAATCTCGGGCACGAGGCCAGCGGGAATAGCACAACCCTTCAAGATTTTTCCTTATCCGGATCGATCAAAGGCGGCCCCGTTTTCTGGAATAGAACCACCGGAGCCGGCCCGACACTATACATTTGGCCATCCGATCCCAATGCTCTCGAAGCGTTGCAATTTACGAATTCCAAGTTTAATACGACCCCGCTTTCTGAGAGCACGATCCTAAACCCCACAGGATTCACGGACGGGACACTGAGTCTTTCGGCCAATGGCAGTACGGCCGGTACTGGCATCGTGTGGGCTTCAACCGGAGTTGCAGATGGAACTCACGGAACCGTCGCAGGAGTTTTGCGCGCATTCGATGCTAACAACTTAACGACCGAACTGTGGGACTCTCAAATGAACGATGCGAGAGACGACGTCGGTTTGTGGGCAAAGTTCAGTCCTGCAACAGTGGCCAACGGGAAAGTTTATCTAGCTTCGTTTTCTAATCTGCTCAACGTCTTTGGCCTGGAGTCTTTCGGATTGTCTGCAACGCCGCAAACCCAGACAGTGGCTGCTGGGAGCAATACGACATTTACGGTTTCCACTTCGGCGTTCAACAGCTTTAGCGGAAATATAGGCTTGAGTGTGACAGGAGTTCCCGCCGGCGTTACCGCGTCTTTCAGTCCGTCCTCGGTTGCGGCTGGCTCTAGTTCGACACTGACGATTACTCCAGCGACAAACACTCTCACCGGCGATTACACGTTCGATATTGTCGGCACGAGTGGTGCGCTGACGAACACGATTGCTGTAACTGTGAATGTAACGGGCGGGGCTTCTTTCGCATTGTCCGCCACTCCCAGCTCTCAAACGGTGACTCCCGGTGGCAATACTTCTTACGTCATAAACCTGACAGTCGTTAGCGGATTCACGGCCTCAGTCGACTTGAGTGTGAGCGGCTTGCCGTCCAATGCTAAGGGAAGTTTCAACCCGACCTCCGTAAGTGCGGGAGGCAGTTCAACGCTTACACTCACCACAGCGAGCAACACTCCCACGGGCGCCTTCACTTTCACCATCAGCGGCACCAGCGGTTCACTCACCAATACGGCTACAGCCATCCTGGACGTCGCATCCGCGACGGGATCGAGCAATGTGATTAGTATCGACTTTGTGGGAGAAGACGTAGCGATGGCCTCTACCGAAGTTGCTGGGGTGGTGGCCGAACCTAATTGGAATGATGCAAGCGGCGCCGCCAGCACCTCTCCGCTTGCGCTTGTCAACGCAGGGGGTGCGGCGACAACGGCGACCGTGACGTGGAGTTCGAACAACGTTTGGGAGACTCCAATCACAGACCAGCCTGGGAATGCACGGATGATGAAGGGCTACCTGGATACCGGCAGCGCTACCACCACGACGGTGACTGTAGCCGGCTTGCCTGCCAGTTCCGGCGGCTACCAGGTGTACGTCTATGCAGACGGAGACAACGGCAGCGCTACTCGGACAGGAATTTACACGATCAGCGGCGCTGGAATCACAACGACTACAATCGATTTGACTGACGCGGCAAACACAAATTTCAGCGGAACGTTCACGCTAGCCAACAATTCGGCGGGCAATTACGTTGTGTTTACTATTAACGCCGCAGGTTTCACTCTCTCATCCACAGGTGGCGCGGCGAGTGACGGATTCCCGCGAGCCCCGATCAATGGCATTCAAATCGTACAGTTGACACCGACTCCTTCGTTCACGGTTTCGGCTACGCCAAGCTCGCAGACGGTGAGTCCCGGCGCCGGCACTTCTTATTCGGTGAGCACCAGCGCCATGAATGGTTTCACGGGATCGATTGGTTTGAGTGTGAGCGGGCTGCCAGCCAATGCGACAGCTACCTTTAACCCAACTTCGGTTAGCGTGGGAAGCAGTTCGACGCTGACAATTACTACGGCAAGCAACACACCGCCGGGCAGCTACGCTTTGACCATCACTGGAACGAGCGGCTCGCTTACCAGTTCTTCGAGCGTGACTCTCGATGTTACTGGACCGGCATCGTTCACGCTGTCAACTACTCCGAGCTCACAAACAGTGAATCCTGGAGGAGGCACTTCCTATTCCGTGAGCACCAGCGCCGTAAACGGCTTTACCGGCACTATCAGCTTGAGTGTAAGCGGGCTGCCGGCTAACGCAACGGGAACGTTTAATCCGACATCCGTCAGCGTGGGCAGTAGCTCGACACTGACAATTACGACAGCGAGCAATACGCCGACGGGCAGTTCGACTTTGACCATCAAAGGCACCGGTAGTTCGCTAACGAACACGACGACCGCGACCCTTATCGTGACGTCTTCCAGCGGTGGCTCTGGCAATGCCATCAGCATCGACTTCGTCGGCGAGGACGTTGCCATGGCCCCTACTGAAGTCGCTGGAGTTGTACCGGAACCCAACTGGAATGATGCCAGCGGTGTGAGCAGTTCTTCTCCGCTTGCTCTAATGGATGACACCGGGACGGCGACAACGGCGACGGTCACGTGGAGTTCGAACGACATTTGGGAAACGCCCATCACGGATCAGCCCGGGAACGCACGAATGATGAAGGGCTATCTGGATACGAGTAGCAATTCCACCACGACCGTGACTGTCGCCGGCTTGCCGGCGAGTTCCGGTGGCTACGACGTGTATGTGTATGCGGACGGAGATAACGGCAGCGCTACTCGGACTGGGATTTACACAATCAGCGGCACAGGAATCACGACGACAACAATCGATTTGACAGATACAGCGAATACCAATTTCAGCGGGACGTTCACACAGGCGAACAACTCGGCGGGCAATTACGTTGTATTCACTGTCAACGCCACGGGCTTTACCCTCTCGGCCACTGGTGGCGCGGCGAGTGACGGATTCCCGCGAGCCCCGATCAATGGCATTCAAATCGTGCCGATAAACCCGACGCCTGACTTCGCGCTTTCGGCTACGCCAGGTACTCAGACGTTGAATCCCGGTGGCAAAACTACCTACACCGTGAATACCAGCGCGACCAATGGCTTCACCGGCTCCATCACTTTAAGTGTGAGCGGGCTTCCGGCCAATACTACGGGAACATTTAGCCCTACTTCGGTAAGTGTGGGAAGCAGTTCGACACTAACAATTACAACGACGAGCAGTACTCCCACAGGTAGCTTTCCTTTAACCATCACCGGCAAAAACGGTTCGCTCAACAACACAACTACGGTTGTGCTCAATGTGACTGCCGCGAGCGGCTCCGGCAATCCGATCAGTATTGACTTCGTCGGCGAGGATGTCGCCATGGCGTCCACAGAGGTCGCCGGGGTAGTGGTAGAACCTAACTGGAATGATGCGACTGGTGTTAGCAGCACCTCTCCACTTGCGCTCGTTGACAGCACTGGCGCTGACACGACTGCCACGGTGGCGTGGAGTTCAAACGACATTTGGGAAATACCGATCACGGATCAGCCCGGGAACGCGCGAATGATGAAGGGGTATCTGGACACCGGCAGCAACACGACGACAACGGTCACCGTAGCTGGGCTGCCGACTCATGCGGCAGGCTACAAAGTGTATGTCTATGCGGACGGCGACAATGGTAGCGCCAGTCGCACGGGTATTTACACGATCAGTGGCGCGGGTATTACGACCACAACCATTGACTTAATTGACGGGGCGAACACGAATTTCAGCGGGACGTTCACGCAGGCCAACAACTCAGCGGGCAATTACGTAGTGTTTACTATCAACGCCACGGGTTTTATTCTTTCTGCGACCGGTGGCACGGCCAGTGATGGGTTTCCTCGGGCGCCGGTGAATGGAATTCAAATAGTGCCGCAGTAGATTGCGTTCCTCGCGAAGCAGGGTTTTCGTGTCGTAGCCATCCCAACTATGAAAGTAAACTTACGTATTACTTCTGAACGCTGCTTGGCCAGAAATTTCTTCGTGACCTGCCTTCTTGTCTTTGCTTTGGCTTTTGTGTCGACTGCTCAGGATGTCACCTCTAAGATTTCCGATTATATGAATGCTCAAGTTGAAGTGAATCACTTTAGCGGCTCAATACTTGTCGCCCAACATGGAAAGGTAGTGCTCAAACAGCGATATGGCTCATCGACGACCGGCTCCTCTAACGCTCAAACCGGGATGGACGGCCGATACCGTGTAGGGTCCATTGCCAAACAATTCATCGCGGCGGCAATTTTGCAATTTCAAGAAAAAGGTAAATTGCAGCTGCAGGATTCGGTGTGCAAGTACATCGCGAAGTGTCCGAACGCTTGGCAGGAAATTAAGATTTTCAATCTGCTAGTGCAGTCGGATGGAATTCCCGAAATAAGCCCGCCTATAAGTGCGGAAGCCATAAAGTCGACAAACACGACTTCTGGACTTTTGGCTAATCTCGCGGACCGGCTGCCGGAGTTCAAACCGGGCGAGAAATTCAGATATGGAAATTCGGGCTATGCGGTTTTGGGAGCGGTGATTGAAAAAGTGTCTGGCGAACCATATCTGGAATACTTGAAGAAACACATTTTCGTTCCTTTGGGAATGCGCGAGACGGGATATGACGACGCTGGGAAAATAGCTCCCATATATCTGGGAAAGTCCACTTCGATCACGCCAAGTGATCTCGAGTCGACGATTCCTTACAGCTGGGGCAGGCTGTACTCCACAGTCGACGATATCTACCGGTGGGATCTCGCGCTGAGCGGTGAAGCATTGCTCTCGAAGAATTCTGTAAATGCGATGTTTACACCGTATATCGATGGCTATGGTTTTGGTTGGGTGGTTTCGATGGAGTTCGAACGAATACTGGATACTACTGCCGGCGGCATTTATCTTTTTGAGTCTGCTATTCGACGTTACGCGCCCGACGACGTTTGCGTGGTAGTGCTCAGCGACTCAGTCGATTCCGATGCGGGGAGAATCAGCCGGGACTTGGCGGCGATCCTCTTCAAAAAACATTACGAACTACCTGCTGAGCATCAGGCAATTAGCCTGAGTCCGGCGGCTCTGAATTCCTACGTTGGGCGATACGAACTAAGTCCGGGATTAGTTTTGGCGGTAAGCAAGGACGAAAACGGCTTAATGATTCAAAGGTCGGACGAGCTGAAGATTGAGATCTTTCCTGAATCGGAAGCGCGATTTTTCGTTAAAGGATCCGACGCAATGATTACTTTCGTTACGGGGCCACAGGGGAGCGCGACGAGGCTGGTGTTACAGCAAGGAGGGCGCGATATTCCGGCGCCGAGAATAAACTGAGGTTACCGCTTTCTTTGAGCTGCCTAACCTTGCCACCTATCGCCTAGGTCCAAAGCGATCGGTCGCGAGGGAAAACCATTTCTCCTTCGACGCCTCCTAAGTTTCATCTAAGTATTTAAATCTTAAAGACTTACATGCACAGCATTCAGGCAACTCGATTGCATTTAAATCCCCGAGGACCATGCCTCTGAGGCTACAGGTTTGCATACAGTAACTAGACATAGAGCCGATTTCAGGCCAGTATCGAAGATGGTCCTTTTGGAGAACCGAAGGGCACTTTCACAATCAATCGAAGGCGTTTTATTCCAAGGCTTATGATAGAAACCGCAATCATTGGCGCAGGCCCATACGGACTTTCCATCGCTGCACATTTTCGCCGCCGCGGTATCCCGTTTCGGATATTTGGACGTCCCATGGATAGCTGGGTGGCGCACATGCCGAAAGGCATGATGCTCAAATCTGATGGGTTCGCTTCGAACATCTACGATCCCGATAGCAAATTCACTCTAAAACAATTTTGTGCGGAGCGCCAAGTTGAGTATGCCGACATGGGAACCCCCGTGCGGCTAGAGACTTTTGGCGATTATGGACTGGCCTTCCGCGACCGAATGGTGCCGGAGCTTGAAGATAAATTAGTTGTCGATATCAAGCGCGTGGCTGACGGATTTCTTCTGCGATTGGACGATGGCGAAGAGGTGCAGTCAAAGCGTGTGGTGCTCGCGGTGGGGATCACGCATTTTGAGTATGTAGCTGAGAACCTGGCGCTTCCTGCTGAGTTTCTATCGCACAGCTACCGGCATCATGATCTTGCGAAATTCAAAGGGCGAAGTGTGGTGGTGGTGGGCGCAGGCTCTTCGGCCATCGATCTGGCTGGATTGTTACGCGACGCCGGCGCGGATGTACAACTCGTCGCTCGCGCCACGGCATTGAGATTTCATACCGGGCCGAAGCATGGAAAACCTCGTTCCTGGTGGCAGAAAATACGGCATCCGGATTCGGGACTCGGACCCGGGCTGCGGTCGCGCTTCTTTGCCGATGCGCCCGCGTTGTTTCACTATTTGCCGGAAAGTGTGCGCATCCATTTAGTTCGAAAAACGCTTGGTCCGTCGGCGGGATGGTTTGTGAAGGACAAAGTTATGGGACTCGTGCCTCTGATACTCGGCCATTCGGTGGAGCGAGCCGAGGTGGAGAACGGCAAGGTGCGCTTGCATCTGCGAGGGCTGGATGGGGCAACGCGAGAGATTGTGACCGAACACGTGATTGCGGCTACGGGATACAAAGTCAATGTGGAACGACTGGCTTTCCTCGATTCAGGAATTCGGTCGAAGCTCAAGTGTGTCAACGCGACGCCGATATTGTCGTCCAATTTTGAGTCGTCGGTTCCGGGCCTTTATTTCGCTGGAATTGCTGCGGCTAACAGTTTCGGGCCGGTGATGCGTTTCGCTTTCGGTGCAGGTTTCGCTGCGAAACGACTGACGCAGACTGTTGTGAAATCACTCGCACGGAATCCAGCGTCCGTTCGAGCTTCCGGCGTTGCGACCATCACGGAATAACGCATGAAGCGAGAGACCATCGCACTTCACGTAGGCTACGATGGCGATCCCACCACCAAAGCTGTAGCTGTGCCGATTTATCAAACCGTTGCGTTTGAATTCGACGACGCGGCGCATGGCGCAGCGCTTTTCAACCTGGAAGTTCAAGGGAACATCTACACCCGCATCGGCAATCCGACCAACACAGTGCTCGAAAAGCGAGTGGCCGCACTGGAAGGCGGCGTGGAAGCGCTGAGCGTTAGCTCGGGAATGGCGGCAATTCACTACTCGCTCATCAATATCGCCGAGATGGGCCACAACATTGTTTCAACGCCACAGCTTTATGGAGCGACCTACACGCTGCTCGCGCATATTTTGCCGAAGCAAGGAATCGCGGGAAGGTTTGCTGAAAACGATCATCCGGACGCGGTTGAAAAACTGATCGATGAAAATACGCGAGCTGTTTTCTGCGAGAGCGTGGGCAATCCCGCTGGGAACGTCGCCGATATCGAGGGACTAGCGCGGGTGGCGCACAAACACGGTGTGCCTTTGATCGTTGACAACACAGTGGCCACGCCTATCTTGTTGAGGCCAATTGAGTATGGCGCGGACGTCGTGCTGCACTCCCTGACGAAATTCATGGGAGGGCACGGGACCACACTAGGTGGAATGATCGTTGACAGCGGGAAGTTTCCATGGCGCGATCATCCGAAACGCTACTACATGTTGAATGTGCCGGAAATTGCGTACCACGGTGTGGTTTACACGGAACATTATGGAGCGGCTGCTTACGTGGCGCGCTGCCGCACCGTTGCGCAGCGCAACACGGGCTCGACACTTTCACCGTTCAACGGTTTCTTGTTGCTGCAAGGGATTGAGACCATGGCATTACGCGTTGAGCGGCATGTGGAGAACGCCCGCAAGGTGGCTGAATTTCTGCGCAATCATAGCCGGGTGGCTTGGGTGAATTACGCGGGATTTCCGGACAGCCCGCTATATCCGATGGCGCACAGGTATCTCGGCTCGAAGTTCTGTTCTCTGATGACGTTCGGAGTGAAGGGCGGATTTGAGAAGGGCGTAAAATGTTTTGATGCGCTACGTTTGTTCAAGCGCATGGTCAACATGGGCGACGCGAAATCGCTGGCTTGCCATCCCGCATCCACCACACATCGCCAATTGACGCCGGAAGAGCAGTTGAAAGCGGGCGTGACGCCGGAAATGCTACGCCTGAGTGTGGGCATCGAACATATTGACGACATCATTGCGGACCTGGCACAAGCGCTGGATAAAGCTGCTTAATGGTCTAACTGACGGATTGAAGTATCTCCGGCCTCGGAGTTAGGAAATGCCGATCGTAATTGACGGAGGACGCGTTCCCAAGCTTTTGACGCTGAAAGAGCGTGCGCGTTCCGAGCGACCAGCCAGCAAGCAAACCGACTACATCCGAATTGCGTTGATTAACAACATGCCGGATTCCGCGCTGGAAGACACTGAAATTCAATTCTACGAACTTCTCGACGCGGCAGCCGGTGACATTCCAATATCATTAAAACTTTTCTCGCTGCCGGAACTTCCTCGAAGCGATGCCGGGCAGCGTCATCTGAACAATTTCTATTTTAATATCAATGAGCTTTTGAACGGCCGGTTTGATGGTGTGATCATGACCGGAACCGAGCCACGCCAACCGAACTTACGCGACGAACCGTATTGGTCGATTTTGGCGAAGGTTCTGGATTGGGCGGAGACCAATACAGAGTCCACGGTTTTATCGTGTTTAGCGGCCCACGCCGGTGTTCTCCATAGCGACGGCATTCCGCGTCACCGGCTTATCGACAAGCAATTCGGCGTGTTCGAGTACAAAAAAATTCGGGACCACGCGCTGACGGCCGGCGGCGAGAGCGCGATGCGGATTCCCCACTCTCGATGGAACGAAGTTCGAGCGGATGCGCTGGAATCCTGCGGCTACGAAGTCCTGCTGCAATCGGCGCAAGCGGGCGTTGATCTTTTTGTGAAGAAAAAAAGAGACAGTTTGTTCGTGCACTTCCAGGGACATCCGGAGTATGGGACCCGGACTTTGTTGAAGGAATACCGCAGAGACATCAAGAGATTTTTACGGGGAGAAAGAGAAACATATCCCAACATGCCGCACGGATATTTCGATGCACCGGCGATTAGACTTCTTTCCGACTTTCAAGACGAGGTCACGGCGAATCCGCGCGAGGAACTCTTGACTGAATTTCCTGAGACTGCTGTCACGAGCGGGCCGCAAGAGACTTGGCAGGCGTCCGCCGCGTCTGTGTACCGAAAGTGGCTGCAGTATTTGATTTCGAGGAAAGCTGAGGCTTCTTCGCTCTCGTCCATGACTCCAGCCGTGCGCGGATAGAATTCGCCGCGTTGTCCCGTTTTCGCTCGGCTCACCCGACACCAACCCCGCTCGACAGCTGTTTGCGGCCAACTGGTATGATAGGGGCTCATGATTGATATGCAGGCGTCCGAGCTATTGAAATCCCTACCGGAGAACATCAGCGATGTGATTAAGCCATGGGCGGAACGCTCGCCTGAACGATTGGCTGTGGTCGAGGCATCCAGGTCGTTGACTTATCAACAACTGGAAACTGTAGTCGGCGAAACGCAGTCCTGGCTACGGGAATCAGGTGTGCGGCCTGGCGACCGAGTCTTATTGGTGTGCGAGAACTGCCGCGCGTTCGTTGTGATTTTTTTGGCATTGACGGGGATGGACGCTTGGCCTGTGCTCGCTAATGCGCGTCTCTCGGCTCGCGAGATCGACGATATTCGAGATCACTGTGGCGCTCGGCGCGTGATTTATATGGCGGGCGTTCCGCCGCATGCTGCGCAACATGCCAAGCGGCATAGCGCGATTATTGAAGAACGTGCCGGGCTGGGTTCGATTGGTGTGGGGCAACTGAATGAAAAGGTGCAACCCGAGCCGATTGCGAAAAACAGTGCTGATCGCGTGGCCGCGTTGATTTATACCTCCGGCACTACCGGACTTCCGAAAGGCGTGGTGCTGACACATAGGAATTTGCTATTCATTGCGGCGGTATCGGCGCAGATACGTTCGCTTATTCCTGATGACCGCCTGTATGGTGTTCTGCCGATGTCACACGCTGTGGGACTTTCGGTGGTTTTATTGGGGACACTGTTGAGCGGGGCTACACTTTATTTGTCGCCGCGATTCGATCCGGTCGCGGCACTTGCAGCGTTGGAACGAGACCGGCTCACAATCGTGCTGGGCGTGCCGGCCATGTTTGCGCTGCTGGTCGATTACGCAAAAGAAAAGAAACTGGCAGGGCCATTGAAATTTCCGGCGCTTCGCATTATTTCCTCTTCCGGCGCACCGTTACAGATGGTGGTGAAATCAGCGGTCGAAAGCCTGTTCGGAATGCCGCTGCACAACGGGTACGGGGTGACGGAATGTTCGCCCACAATTGCGCAGGCGAGAGTCGATGAGCCTCGCAGCGATCTATCGGTGGGGCGCGTGCTTCCGGGGGTTGAGATCAGGCTGGTAGATACGGATGGACAAAACGTGGGAGATGGAGAAGTGGGCGAACTGTGGGTACGGGGGCCGAACGTGGCGAAAGGTTACTATCGCGCGCCGGAAGAAACTGCCGCTGCCATCAATTCTGAAGGATGGTTCAATACGCGCGATCTCGCGCGTGTGGAGGGCGGGCATCTTTTCATTGTTGGACGAACGAAGGAATTGATCGTTCGATTTGGAATGAATGTTTATCCGGCGGAAATTGAGGCGGTATTGAACACTCATGCGGCGGTGGTTAATTCCGCTGTAATCGGACGAGCCGTGCAGGGAGCGGAAGGAGGCGAGGAGGTCATTGCTTTCGTGCAATTATCGCCGGGTTCGTCCATTTCAGCTGCTGAGTTGGCTGAACATGCTGCCAGGAACCTGGCTCCTTATAAAAGGCCTTCGCAGATTTTGCTGGTGCGCGAACTGCCTCTGACTCCGACCGGCAAAGTTCGGAAAGAGGAGCTCAACAGGATCGCGGCATCACCAGCTCCGGAGTCTGACGCGCGATAAAATTTCTTAATAGAAGTTGATACATGAAATTTTCGGGCGGAACTTTTATAGCGGAACTTCGATCAACGACGGTCCACCGCTCTCAAAGCCTTCTTTCAATGCCTTCGCGAATGCATCCAGTGTAGTGACGCGGCTCGCCGGTACGCCCATTCCTTTTGCGAGCTGAACCCAGTCGAGGGAGGGGCGGCCGATGTCGAACAAAGCCGCGGCGCGAGGTCCCGGAGCGCCGACGCCTAGGCCCGAAAATTCACGCTGCAGCACAGCGTAGCTTCGGTTCGCAAAAACCACATTGGTTACGCGCAAACCTTCTCGTGCCATCGTCCATAGTCCTTGAACGGTGTACATTCCACTTCCATCCGCAGTGAGACACAACACCGGCCGGTCGGGGCAGGCCACTGCTGCGCCTACCGCTAATGGCAGGGCGATGCCGATTGAGCCGCCTGTATTTCCGAGCCAATCGTGAGCGGGCGATCCTGCGGTTGCGGCCATCATGCCGCGGCCTGAAGTCATGGCTTCGTCAACCACGATAGTGTTCTCTGGGAGAAGCGCTCCCACTGCGGCTGCAAGACCCTGCAAAGTGATCTCGCCACTTGGCTGAGGTGGCCGCTGGACCTTCTCAGCGATCGATAATTTTTTATTTTGGACCGACAATGTGGAACCTAACGCCTCCAGTGCGCCGACATAATCTTCTCCCGGTCTCGCCAGAGTATGGATTTCACATTCCGGTGAAGTCAGCACGCTACTCTTGCCGGGATAGGCAAAGTAGGAAACAGGGGCGGCCGCGCCGATCAGAATAAGTTTGCGGATGTCTTTGAGGAATTCCACGGCCTGCTCGGGCATATACGGGATGCGTTGCACTGAGGGGAAACAGGCTCCACGTTGAACGCGCACGACGGGATAAGGCGCGAGTAGTTTGGCGCCAGTAGCCGCCGCGATGCGTCCAGCCACTTGCAGGCCTTCACCGTATATAGCATTTCCGGTGAGCAATAGCGCGGCGGGCAATCCGGAGCGAAGCATGGATGCGGCGTGGGTGACGGATTCAGAAGAGGAAGAAGCTGCATGCGGTACGGCAGGAATTTCCGCGACCACGCCACCTTCCGTCCAGGCCACATCGGCGGGAACGATCAGCGTGGCGATTTGCCCGGGAGCGGTGCGCGCGGCGACGATTGCTTGGGCGGCGTCGCGGCCAAGCTCACAATAAGTGGCCGACGTACGTAGCCATTTGGAATAGGGACGGGCAATCGCTTCGATATCAGAGGCGAGCGGCGCATCGTAACGCAAATGATAAGCAGGGTGCTGGCCGACTAAATTTACCATCGGGACTTGTGCGCGGCTCGCGTTGTGCAGATTGGCAACACCATTGGCGAAGCCCGGACCCAGATGCAAAAGGGTGCAAGCCGGTTCTTCGGTCATGCGCGCGTAGCCGTCGGCAGCGCCTGTGACGACGCCTTCGAAAAGAGCGAGCACGCAACGCATCTCCGTTGCACGATCCAGCGCGGCAACGATGTGCATTTCCGAGGTGCCTGGATTCGTGAAACAAGTATTCACTCCTCCAGCGATTAACGTGCGGATCAGACTTTCTGCACCATTCATGTTATTGGAATGTGCTCCACGTAGATCCCTAGCATATCGGGTTTGTGACTAAGAGGAAGCTTCATTCACGTAGTTGGAAACTACCGCGGCGAGGCTTTCGAAATGGACGCCGAGAATTCCTAGGTGGTCGCCTGGAACGGTTTCGACCTGAAACTTTCCAGCGAGATGAGACCAAACCGCTTGAGGATCGTCCGGGTAGTCGGTTACGACCTCAGCCCGGACGAATTTAATCGTGCCGTTATAGAAATGGGGACGATAGCGAGTCAACGCCCGGTAAGCATGTTCGCGCGCGCGCTGCATGGCCGGTGTATGAGCTGCGCCAGCGGGTATTTGACTGGGCGCGCTGCCGTTATCGCGCGAGACATATAACCTGCGTGCGGAGGGACGAATAATGTAAGAAAAAGCATCGCGTAGCGGCAACCTTCCGACCGTCGAAGCACGCTGATTGGCCAAACGCGAGCCGAGGCGAATGCGCTGTTTTAGCGAAAGAAATTTCGGGTGTGGATAACTTTCCAGCATCACCAGTAGCGCAATTTTTTCTCCAGCCTTTATCAGGCACTGGGCCATCTCCAACATGACCAGCCCACCTAATGAGTAACCGACGAGAAAGTATGGTCCGTGGGGCTGTAGTTCCTTGATGGCGTTGAGGTAAAACTGCGCCAAGTCTTCGATGTGATCGAAAGGCTCGTCCACCCCGTCTGTACCTTTGGCTTGCATGCCATAAACAGGCCTTTGAGTTTTGAGGTGTTTGACGAGCTGGAAAAAATCCATGGCTGTGCCACCTAGCCCATGCGCGAGAAAAATCGGCGCGCCAACGCCCTCTTTTAGTTGCAAAAGAGGTGGGAACCGCGGCGCCGAAGGTTCTTCGAGAATTTCGGCGAGCGCAGCGATTGTGGGGGCGCAATAAATCGTGACAGGCGCGAGTTCTCTTCCAGACACTCGCGCGATTTCAGAAAATAGTTGGACGGCGAGCAAGGAGTCGCCGCCGAGATCGAAAAAGTTGTCGTCGACGCGAATCCCGGGACGCAGCAGTACACGCTCCCAAATCGGGGTCAGCACTTCGGCCAGACTTGAAGTGGACTTGTGCATCACGCGGCAGCTAGACGAGTGAGTTTCGAAAACTTCGCTTCGGGCAGAGAGCAACGAATTGGCGATCGAGAAACTAACTCAAGGCTTTCGGCAAAAATTAAATCAAGAATGCGCGAACGCCCAATATAGTTCTCGTGCTTTGGCATACAAGGGACCAAATGGAAGTGTACGATCATCGATACGCGTCACTGGGACAACTTTGGAGTAATTTCCAGTAGAGAATATTTCGTCGGCCTGTGTGAACTCCTTGTAGGTCAGCGTTTTCTCCACCACGGTTACTCCAGCCCCACGCAATAACCCAATTACACGCTGACGAGTAATTCCGGCCAAGAAAGTTCCGTTCGGAATTGGAGTGAAAACCATGCCGTCATTGGCCATGAAAATATTGGACGTGGCCAGCTCCGCCACGTTTCCGAGCATGTCGCAGACGATGGCGTTATCGAAGCCTCGCGCATGCACATCAAAAAGGACGCGCGCGTTGCTGGGATACAAGCATCCGGCTTTGGCATCGACCGGCATGGTTTCCACAGTAGGCCTGCGATAGGGAGATAGTGTCACGGAAAACCCTTTCGGGGGACGCATAGGCGCTTCGTAAATACAAAGACACCAGCGTGTTGATTCCGGGTCGTGCGCTTGCACCCAGGGCCCCTCGTTCTCTGCCCAATACATCGGACGGATGTAGAGCGCGGCATCTTTATCGAAGCGAGTGAAACCTTCTCGCGCGAGTTTCACCCAAGTCTCCGGCGAAACTTTGGGCTTCAAGAATAGTTTCGCGGCGGACTGATTCACGCGCGCGCAGTGCAGATCGAGATCCGGCGCAACCCCTTCAAAATATCGCGCGCCGTCGAAAACCAGGGAACAGAGCCAGGCCGCGTGTGTGCGAGGACCCATGATCGGAACGTTGCCCTCATGCCAGGCGTCCTCGAAGAAAGTCCAGGTCTTGGACCAATTTGTTCCGACCGTCATTCAAGTCCTCTCAAACTGAATACGCGTCAAACGATTCTTGTAAAACGCGACACAAACCACTCACTTGCACAATCATCTCGCGAGATGTGCCGCTGACAATATTACTCCGAGTATCGTCTAGTCGGAGTTAAGCAAATTGCTGGGCGCATCTAAAGTGCAGGAGGTCAGAAGAGTCTTGTCATTTACGAATCGCGCCGTCGATGGCTTTTCGCAGGGCGACAGCAAGATGCTTGACGAATGGTTCGAGAAGCATGCCGGCGGGATAAACAGGAAGAACGACAACCGTTTGTCCTTGTAGAGCGAGGCGATCCCATTTCGCATCAGGCTTGTCGAAGGCTCGATATTGTTTCAACGGCCGAAAGTCCGTGACAACTCCAGCGAAAGGCTTGGGAACATACCTCTGACAAGCAAGGTCATTCGCTGACCAGATATTTCCAAGAACGCGGGATCCTGAGTTCGTTGCTTTAGAACTTTTTTCGAGCTTGCCGAGTAGCATTCCCCACCATACCGGCAGACGATTTCTCAATACCTGAATCTTCTCGCGGAAGAAGCTGACTTTCCCTTTGAAGTCGAGACGCATGAAATTGGCTGCATGAAACCACACTCGTTCGCAGGAGTAATAGGCGCGGCTCCAAATCGAGAGAGGGGGGATGTGGGAAAAATTCATGGTGTCCAATAACGCGAGCAGGGCAATTTCGTCCCCCTCGCTTTGGAGTTGCTGAGCCACCTCAAAAGCGATCAGCCCACCGCCACAGTATCCACCGATGAGGTAGGGTCCACGAGGTTGCTGGCGCCGGATGGCCTTCACATACAAAGCCGCCATGTCTTCGATTCGTGTCAGTGGCGGATCGACACCATCCAAGCCCTGAGATTGTAATCCGTAGAACGGCTGGTCTGAGCCCAAGTTTTCTGAAAGCTCACGATAGATTAAAACGTTTCCACCGGCACCGTGAACGCAGAAAAATGCGGGACGCGAACCTGAATCTTGAATTGTAACGAGCGGGGACCACCCATTTGACGGAGCTTCGCTGCGAATAATTTCAGCCAATTCCTGGATGGTGGGAGCTTCGAAAAGCGTGGCCAGCGGGAGCTTAATTTTAAATACCTTCTCAATTTCCGCGAACAAATGCACGGCCAGGACGGAATCTCCGCCCAGATCGAAGTAATTCTGCTCGACACCTACAGACTCAACGCCCAACAGCTGCTGCCAAATGCGAGCGAGCTCTCGGGTGGTGGCGACCTGCACGTTGTGGGTTGCAGCGGTGGCCAGTTCAGCGACGGGTTCCGCCATGACGTTTGTAGTGGGTGTCACTTCTGAATCCATTTGTTCTCAATTCCGACGCAATTTGCCAAGCGCGCTTCGGAATCAACTGCGAGTTACTGCCAAGAACGAATTGTGCAATTCCCGGACCATCTGGGAGTCCGGAGAATCCCTTGAAAACAAACGCAATGACCAGGTGGCGAGTCATTGCTTTCCACGATTGTATGGAAAGGTATTTCCCAAAATAGGCCTGTTTGTACCAGGCGTACATTGCAGAATTCTCGCGCGGAAGCTGGTTATTTTTGCACGCATAGCGCGATCTAAGAACTCAAGAAAATCTAACGAATTTTGCTCTGGTATCTAGGGGCCAGAGAGTCAGAAATTTGAACGCGAGTGCTATTCGGCAAAACTAGCGCGCTAAGGCGGCGCGAGGCGGCGTCTTCCAAGAATAGATTGTCGAGATGTGAGAGTTGTACAGTTCCGTGAAGAAATCTGTAAACAAAAGATGTCATCAGCCGCATCAGCTGTCTAGCAGCGAGGAGGAAACAAGCCGATCTCTGAATCGATTTCTGTTCGCAAGTTCTCCACATAGACGAAAACATGCCTAAGCGCTCGCCATAGTTCGCTCGCACTCTGATGCCCATCGAAGCAATAATGTCGTAGGTTCTCCCTTCCTGATAGGCGGAACAGAGCGCCTTGAGGAAGTAATCAGTTAACGAAAGCGAAGTGGCATGTTGTACAACCGAATTGGCAACGAAATAGGGGAGTTCGCCGCCCTGCATCAGGTTGGCCAATACCAAAGTGTCTTCCGCTCTAATTGCGGCAGGCTCAAACGCAAAACCTTCGGCATTGACTCTTGATCGCCGGATCGCGAAACCGGCAGTATTCAAATAACGGATACAGCCGTTTGGCTGAATGAGGTTTTCTTGTAGCGTTGTAAGACGCAGCTCCTCTGTTTCGCCAACGAACGTGGAGCGATCGCCAACCAAGCGTAGTTGAAAACAACTGTGCTCTGGAGAGTCAGCGATAGTTGTGGCAAGCGCCGACAAGCAATTTGTTTGAAGCCTGCAATCCGCATCCGCGAACAACAGCATCGAGCCTTTCGATATCTGGATCCCGCGATTTCGGGCGGCTGCTACGCCGGCGTGCGCCTGCCTGGCGATTGTCAGCTGGTAAGAACGTTCCCAGCGGCGAATAAATTCAGGCGCAGATTCGTCACTACCGTCGTCCACGACAATGACTTCGAAAGTTGGCCCGGTTTGCAGCGCAAGCGAAGCAAGACAGTTATCTAGCGCTGTCCAGTCGTTATACGCACCTATAATCACGCTGAACAGCGGAGAGAGGGAGGAGTTGGGGTCGTCTGTGACCATAGAATGCAGCATATCCAAGGACACGCAACCGCGTCCTCAAGATAGCAAAACACAACCGGCTTTGCTAGCCTGTAAAACAATGATACATACGAGATTAGCCGCTTACAAGAGTACTGCAGTACCAGAAGGTTTAGGACCATGGTAGAGGTACCCAGAAACCCTGCAAAATCAGAAAAGCTTCGGATCTTGGCAGCCAGGTTACTACGCGTATGAGCGCCTCAGTTCAGTGGGTAACTCCGGTCGAAACCCCCGAATTGCCGGATAACGAAGTCCACATATGGCGTGCATCGCTCGAGGTGGATTCGGCGGCCTTACGACGTTTTGAAGACCTACTGGCGGACGACGAAAAGATTCGCGCTGAGCGATTTATCTTTGATCGTGATCGAAATCGCTTTATTGCCGCGCGAGGAATTCTCCGCGATGTACTTGGCCGATATCTACGACGTCCTCCGCAAGACATTGATTTCGTTTACGGGCCGCGCGGGAAGCCTGCGATTGCGAGCGGCGGAGAGCGGCCGTCCATTCATTTCAATCTTTCGCACGCGCATGGACTCGCGGCGATAGGAGTGGCTTGCAAACGTGAAATTGGAATCGATATTGAGCTAATCCGGCCTGAAATTGCGAGTGAAGAGATAGCAAAGCGTTATTTCTCCCCAAAGGAAGTCAACGAGTTGAACAGACTGCCCGCTGAATTGCGAATTGAAGGGTTTTTTCATTGTTGGACCCGCAAGGAAGCTTATATCAAGGCCCAAGGTGATGGACTGTCTATCCCGCTTCAGAGTTTTGAGGTCTCACTTACGCCTGGGCTACCAGCAGAGCTGCACAGCGCCGATCGTTCCCGATGGGCCGTGCGCTCCTTCGCACCGGATCCAGGTTACGTTGGAGCAATAATCGCCGAGGGAAACAAGTGGCAATTGCGCTATCTGAGTTTGGGGTAATCCTTTCCAGCTAGCTGTTAATCGTTTGAGGAACCTCGTTTAGTGCTGGCTTGCGGATCATCCTAGACCCGAAGGTGCCGCCATGAGAGCGTCCTCCAATATAAGTGGTTAACGCCTGCGAGGCGTAGCGGGTTCCCGACACGAACTGCATGAGAGGCCCGAAGCTCCATGCCGCTGGCGCCCCGAGAACGTGCAAGCCAGCAACCGATGTTTCCAGTCCCGCTTTCAATATTGGATAGCCGTTGAAACAGCGGATGGCCTCCTTGAGTTTCGGAGAGAAGAAATTGTATTTGGAAATATCGACCCGATATCCTGTGCCTAGCAAGACATGGTCGATGATTCGCTCGCTTCCATCGTCCAGGCGTACCCTTACAAGCTCGCCGATCAGATCGACCGATCT
This sequence comes from uncultured Acidobacteriota bacterium, assembly GCA_963714785.1. Classification (GTDB taxonomy): domain Bacteria; phylum Acidobacteriota; class Terriglobia; order Acidiferrales; family UBA7541; genus Palsa-295. The sequence continues at coordinate 210,726 of CAVQQE010000003.1, read as the reverse complement.
TACCGAGCACCCGAAGCTAATAGGCACATTGCGAAGTCTCTGCCTAAGCCAACGCGCGCCGGCGGGACGCACGGCCCGTCTATGTAAGCGATCTTGTACGCTGCGGGGAAGACGTCTAACTAAGTCGGGTCTAGCAAGGAGTTGGCTGATTCCGGCGGGTCCGACGTCAGTCGGCGCGTACAGAAGCTTCCGAACAGATGCTCCCAACCGATGATGGAGAGTCTTTGACGCCCAGCCCTGTAGCCAGTGAATCTTCTGAGATCGAGCAATTACTTCCGGCTGCGCGCCGACTTCGTGCAAGAGTGCGGCTGATTCCAGCGCACTCTGGCCGCTTCCGACTATTAAAACTTTCTTGCCGGCAAATTCGCGAAAGTCGTAGTGTTCAGAAGTGTGAGAGGCCAGCCGCGAGGGCAGGTGTTTGAACTCGGGTGGGCGGCAGGCGAATGAACTGATGCCAGCGGCGATGATTACGCGATGAGAGCGGAAAATCTCGCCATCGTGAAGTACGACATAGAATCCACTCGTGTCGATTTCGATCCGACTGACTTCACGTTGATCCAGATCGGCCACTGCTTGTGTCTGGTACCATTTCCCGTATTCAACAAAGCGTTCCAGCGGCACGGGAATGTTGAACTTGACACCGTTTGCCTTCTGGAATGCTTCTAAACTTAGAAACGAATCCGGGGAAGCGATCTGCGTCGCGGTCCAATTGGATCGAAGCAACATTCCGCGCGGCATCTGACGGTCCCAAAATGACATGGGCTGGCCAAATACTCGCACTTCCAAGCCTTTCACCCTGCACAAATGTGCAGCTGCGGACAACCCATAGGGACCAGCACCGATGATTGCGACATCACAGGATGACATTAATTTCGTTCGCCAGAATGAAGATGGTTTTGAATTGTCCAATCCTTGGGATATTTTCGGCCAACTCGGCACTAAAGCAACCATTTCGATGGAAAGTCTCTTATGAGAATCATACATCAGCGCCGTATGTGATGCTCATTCCTCCGTTAAAACCCGCGCTTAATCGCCAAATACGGAATCAGCGCGATCTCCGCTAAGCCAGGTAGGGGGTCGTCGCGACTGAAGACAGCTTCTTCGTCGAATTCGCGGAGCGACCGAATATAAGCCCCGGTCTGTAATTTGCCTTGTAGGATGCTAATCAACCCGACCGGCAAATCCGTAATCAAGCGAATCCAGCGGATTCCAGCCCTCCCACGCGATCGCCCGACAGGCTTATTCAGCTGGTCCAAAAAAAGCAGATATGGGAAGTCCACGCCAGCACGGCGCCCGATCGTGTGATAACCCCAGGTTCGCCCATTTACATCTAAAAGGCAGTATTGACCGTTTCGCGAATCGTATTTGTATTCCAATTCGACCAGGCCGTAGTAATCAATCGCCCGAAGGAATCGCTCGGAGTACTCTTCCAACAGAGGCAGCTCCATGCTTTCGACATAAGTGCTAGATTTTCCGAACTCAGCGGGATGCTGCCGCCGGCGGCAAGCGACGAGGCTAAGGGTGGCTTGACCGTGCTTGAAAAAAGAACAATACGAGTATTGGCTCCTCCCGTCGCCAGGAATTAGATCCTGTATCAGAATCTCGTCGATGGGCATGAATCGTGAAGCGCGATAGAAGAACTCCTTCAGTTGCGGACGATTATTAGCCCGCCAAGCTTTGACTGCCGTTGCATACACGAAGTGTTCCTTGATGGCCGGCTTAATTACGACAGGAAAGGTTAACTCAAGGTCGTTCAATTCCTTTATGTCACCAACCTGGCACATTCGAGGGATTGGAATTCCCAGCCGTTTTGCTAAGTTATAGGTGTTGCGTTTGTCCCAAAGATGTTTGATCGTATTCCAATCGGGAGTTGGAACTCGATAAAACTTTTCCAACTCTTCTTTATTTTGGGAGATAGCTGCAACCGTCTCGTCGCGAGTCGGATAAAGCACCCAACCCTGCAGTCCTCGCCTTCTCGCCAAGTCGAGCAGAATTTCCACAGTTTTGGCCGCATCGCCAAACGTAGAGACCTTAACGGAAAAAGAAGCGTATCGAGAAAAGCGAGAGATTGACAGTTCATCATCGATCAGTCCGACGGGCACTTGGTGGTGACCTAAACTACGCACGATGCCCAGGCCCTGAAAGTCGCCGCCAATCACGACGGCCCCAACATCATCCAAATAAGTATGGCAGCTCGGATTCATAATCAAATTGAGTGAGAGACTTTCTGGGCACCGGCAAAGCGAAGTTAATTATGCACGTTCTCTTGAGAAACCTCCGCAAGTTCATACTTCACGCGACCGCCATCCAAAACAGCATAGGCTAACCGTGCCCGTTCTTTTTCGGGGCCTTCAATCTCCCAGCCACCATCGCGCGACACTATTTTCATCTGGCTCCTAGCCCGCCACCAGCGATCCACATCCCCCGGCAACGCTGCCCAAATATTTTCGCGAGTAATCATCTGCCGGAGATAGTCCAGCAGCGATTCGTACACGCTGCGGTTTTTTCGGTTGATCAAATAATCCGGATGGGCGATGAAACTCATCATTCCATTTCTTTGCCTAATGAGCTCCAATTGCGTCTTCCAGAGATCGATGGAGTGATCGTTCAGGATATAAAATAGCGAATAATCTTGCGTGGTGGTGAGAGGGAGTTCGAGGATATTACCCACAAAAAACGGCATCACTGTACAGCAGCCGCCGCGCTGCGGTTCCAGATGCGCTACGTTGGGTACCGACATATCGTAGGAGAAATCGTAGGCTTCGTACCAATCGAGATCGCGGTACATTACTCCCGCTCGGAACCCGCGTGCGTTGAATTTCTTGTTGTACTCATTAATTCTCTTGGCTCGCTGGAGGAATATATCTCGCTTTTGATATAACCGCCCGTCATGACTCAGGTCGTGTACGTTAAACTCACAGCCGTGGGACCGAATTTGCTGTATATATTCTTCGGGGACTTTATAGCGTTCTTCCGGGACGACTTGGTACGAGGCTTTAATTCCGTAGGAACTGTCCAGGTCCATCAGCACGGAGGTAAAGTCGCGCCCAGCGGAAGTCTCCACGTCATGCGTCATGATTAGGCAACCCGACGCGCCATCTGGCCAAAACCAGATGAAGGGAACTTTTTTTGTTCCGCTAGTTTTCATGAACAGCCCCAAGAACTCCTCATGGAGATCGTCCACGGTGAAGTCTACCGGCCAAGCTGGAAACGGCAATTCCTTCCAATCACGAAGGTAAATTTTCTGTAATTGGCGTCGGAGCCGAATTGGCAACCACTCTCGGATGAGATAGTAAAGTCTGCGAACTGATTTACTCGCGGAAAAAGCTTTCTTTCCCGTTACCATATTCCGCCGATAGCGTTCCCGCCGAAGATTCTCGATCACCTCCGTAAAGTCAAAAGGAAGCCCAATCGTTTTGCCTTCGGCGCGAATATCTTTCGAAGCGTCGAATTTGCCGGCGCCTGCTACATCCACCGAGACACCGGATCGGTTTCGCCCATAACAAATATTGTTTTCGCCAAATTGAAAGAAGCCGCTTTCTCCGGGGGCGGAATCAATCGTTGGAGATATATTGCTGAACAAGTCAGCGGGAAAACAATAATAGTCTAACAGGGCTCGAATCACGGTTCGGTCTAGCCTCTTCTTTCCGCTTCGAAAAACTTGCCAGGGACAAATTAAATCAATTTGTTGCAGTGTCCCTTAGTGCTTTTGTTCCTCAATTTGCCGGGGGCAATCGGCCTAGCTGCCCAGCTCGAGCTCTTCCTTGTTGCAATATTGCGAACGGCCGACGTTCGCTACTCTTACCCGATATGGCGATAGATTAGCCTTCCAGTAATTGTCAGTAATCTATCTGGCATGTAGGAAAATATGCGTTTCGCCATGCTTAATTTCCAGCGATCGAATGAATCTACAGCAGGAGAGTCAGGAAATTTCCAATATACCAGTCGTTCGGGTCGGGGTACCCAGTGACTCTTGAACGCAAGAAGACCCGCATTGTCCTCCTGCGTCCGCCCCATATCAAATTCGTTTGCTCCGTTCGATTTCCCGACTTCGATCGCCCGCCACAAAAGCCATGGCGTTGCCCCAAAATGATTGAATCGAGTATCAGAACATCCGTATTTGTAGTACATGACGTCTTTGGACTTCAAAGTGAGAATAGCAGCGATTGGAGTATTGTCCTTATAGGCTAGACGAATCTCTAGCGATTTGTCCTGGCACTGAATTAGGTTTTTAAACCAAGCGTATGGGATAGGTGGCAATCTGTGCCTGCGTCGCGTTATTACAAAGAGCGCATAGAATTCCCTCAGAAGTTCATCGGACCTGCCGCATTTCTCAACTAGACCGGCCCGTTGAGCGCGTTGAATCCGACGCTGTATAGAATCTTTGTCTAGACTCTGGAATAGGCTATTTAAATCTGGACGCAGACTAAGCCGATGCAAAAAATACGTAGCCGCAGGCTGAAAGGCGATGTTGTTACTCGCTTTCCCGAAATCCCCGCTAATTGGACGGAGCTCCAGATATTTCCATTTCTGGTGCACGAATGCAGTTTGCAAGTGTCCGATTAAGAAATTCACGTCCTCGGCTGAGTCGCAAAGCGGTTCACAATGATCTGAAAATGGTAGCGACACAAGACGATTTCCGGTGAGCCAACTGTTAATGTGACAGAATACAAGCCCATTCTTCAAATCACTCCTCGGCGGTGATGTTGTGAACACTACCGGCGCATACTTGTATGTGCGTTGAAGCGCCTTAAGCCAGCCTACCGTGTGGAACACTGAAGAACTGGGGTGACGCGCCACAAGTTCCGCCCACCGCGCGTCAGTTATCGGATCAACTTGATAGCAACAGAAGCGAGAAACCCGCTGGTCCGTATCTGTGGGCAGTAGACTGCTCATCCTCGTAAGCGCTAGTAAGTCCTAGCGAACCTCCGCAAGCAATCAAATTCCGGAGCCAATCAACGGATTTAGAGGTAATTGATACCGGATCGGATCACCAGCGTAGACGCTGAGATCCGTCCCTGGGGATTCCGATCGCCACTCCAAGTGTCTCATCCCCTAATATCCTAAATGGTCTTTCCGGACACGCTTTTCAACCTATTTGCTGGATCCCTTAGAAATTGACTTCTGGAAAGATAATCGTCTCTGAGTTCGGAAAGGATCCTCCTGACGGCCACACCCAGTTCGAAGCGAAACGACCGGCGAACTTTCTCGGTATGAGCATGCTCTCGATAGACTACTCGGAAGCGCTTTTCGCTATGGGACCCGATCTGTTCCCCAAAGATAAAGTGTTCGATGTCAGTCGACCACCTGATCGACTTTTCGCCGCACAGTATTTCGGAAACAAGATCCTCGTGGCTTTTTCTCTTACGTATTGTTACATCAATTGCTTGATCCGAGGGATTTCTAATTATTAGGTCATTTCCATACATCTCCACTTCTTCCGCGCCAACGCCATTGGCTCGGCGGCGACAGGCGCTTCGGATTACCTGTCCAAGCGGGCGCCAGCGAAGGCTACAGTTGAGCGACCTAAGCTTCTCAACCAATTCGATCAGCGCCGCCCCGTCATCCTTGAAGGAGTCATGGTGGGCTACGATCAAGCAGGGTTTCCCTAAGAGAAGGTCGAAGGCAAAATTCTCCAAACCATGGAAAACATACCTTCGCGTGAAAATCGGAAAGTCACCGTAGGTCATGATGGCGACGTCCCAAACGTCTCTAATTCGCGTTCGAGCATTTTGGGAGTCAACAGGGACTAACTCGGTATTGACTGCCGCAAGATAACCGTTGCGCCGGAGAACATCGGGACACACGGAGGAGAAAACCCCCTGTGGGAAGATCATGATGGAATCGTGTTTTATGCCTGTCCGCGCTTCATGACTTCGCATTCTGGATCGAGCTAGCTGGGCTCGAGCATGCAAGAGTTCAAGCGATCTCGCTCCAAATTCACCTGCGGTATGATCACAGCCATGAATTGAAACGGAGAAAAACTCCGACTGATCCCTGAAGAACTTGCTGGCAGTAGGAGACGTGCGTCGCCAGTTCCAAGGGATAAAGGCGATGTTTGTCGTAAACCCGTGTCCTCGCATGAGATCGCACAGCTTTGCAAAATTGCAGAACCCGTACTGGGATTTCAACAGAGGATCGTCAATGATTAGGCAAGCGCCAAGCTCTTGCGGATGCCAGGCAACGTCCGGGAATATGAATCTGATGAACATAACGAGCGGAACAACGGAGCAGAAATGATCTTTGACGTCATAGAACCCCTGGCCGATAGACTGATCGATGTCAATCATTTGCGAGCTTGTGCAGAAGAAAATGGGAGCGTCCTTGTGCTGGAACCTAAGGAAGACCGGAGCATTTCCGACCAAGATGACGTTCGCAAATGTCGGATGTCCGGCGGTCTGGGCGCCAGCCAGGACGGCATCTTCAGTCCTCAATCGCAATGAGAGTTTGAGGCCAGCCATTGGTCCGGCCAAATCGGCCAGCTTGTCGGATACACTAAGTGAGAGATTACCTGGAGGGGCCTCTTGGAGTAACAAATTTGCATCCTCGAACGAAGACTGGAGCGCACTTACGCAAAGACTTCGTTGGTCATCTAGGTATGCGTAGAAAGCGGTCGGCCCCAAAACTGCACGGTTTGCTCCTTGGTACTCTTTAAGCACGACTGCGACTACGCGGATCGATCCGAACATGACATATTCCAAACAACTCTCATCCATTTCCCCTAGCTTAGAGACTTCAACCAGCCTCCAAGGCACTCCGAAGAAATCGAGGATACGGCCGAGCCGCAGCTCCCTCGATCCGGGGCTGCCTAGATACAGGATGATTGCAAGTCTTGCCAAGAATGATTCCTCTTGATCGGAGTTTGTGTTGCGCTTCTACTAAGCAGGTTTCCGCGCTACAACTAGTGAGCGCATAGCGCGGCCGCGAGCCACAAGATTGAACATGGGGCTCAGGAGCCGGCAGGAGAGTGTAAGAGCGCGCCCTGCTGAGTGTGGTATCCAGCAGAAGTTTTCCTTCCTCGTGATCTCAAATCCGGCTGCCTTGAACGGAGAGGCGTATTCCTCAAGAGTGGGCACATAGCATTCGGTCGAATCCTCAACCGAGCGTCTAAAATTGCTTCGAAACGCAGGGAACCGATTATTCATATCGATGTTGACGCATACTCCTCCGGGTCGCAACAAGCGATAGATGTCAGCTGCACAATCCTTCTCCTTTCCAAGCCGATGGCAATACCGAAATGTGTTGACTCCCACGATCAGGTCGAAGAAACCGACTAGATTCTCGAGCGGCTCGCCGCGCGCCGCCGCCAGGTCTTCCGCCAGCCGCTCGTTGCGAGCAACGTGGAAGCTCAGTTTTTTCGCAAGGGCAGGTGCTAAAGACGTTTTGGCCTCCTGCAACGCGGATTCCACCAAGCGTGGCGAGAAGTCTGTCCCATAAGCACATCCCACCGGAACTCCCTTCTGCTCCAGAAGTGAGACCAGGCCGATGATGTTCATCCCCCCGCCACAGCCGAATTCTAGCAGGCGCAGAGAGCGCGTTGGTGAGGTCTGCAAGTAGGAATCTACGGCGGCTAGATATACTCTGGCATAGTCGTTGCGCAACAGGTAATTGATTCCAAACCCTGCTGTCTCCGCGGTATATTTGCGTACCGCTTCATCCGAGCCGTATTCCTCAAGAAACTTATCGTAGGTCTGTGTGCTTTTCCCCATCATTTTTTCCTCACTTCGATTTGATAAAATCTCATCGGTCTCTCTAAGGATATCGCGCCGCTTCCCGGAAGTACGGCACTCCAGCAGACAGCCGGGACAGATTCCGTGTGATGTTCAGTAAACTGGTCTCGGAGAAGGTTGGGGGAAGCTGAAAACCAAAAAACATTCGCCGTCACCCGCCACTCTCCGTCGGCGGCCAAACGTTAGCATTCCTTTCTGTTCTCTTTCGCTTCGCGTCAAGCGATTGATGATAGTACTCAAAAACTTGCCCCGCAGAAACCCAGACTCTGAGCTTGCAAATGAAACGGTGCGATGGCTCAACGGCAAGTACCCATCGCACTGCTTGCGGTACCAGACCTCGTAACAATCGGACTGGGATTCCGAGGAGGTGCGTGTTCTTAGACTGGTTCCAAAATTCCCGAACGTCGGACCGCCCTTTGTTAAACCACCATTCCAGGAAATATTTCCGGTTCACGCGAGTCTCATCCACAGGGTGATAGGTGAAAGCTGACGGCTCGTAACGCAACCGCCGCCCAGCAGCGAGCACACGGCGGCCAAACTCGCTATCCTCTCCGCTGAGCATGCCTTTGCCAATACGACCCAAATCAGTCCGAAACCCGCCGCACGCGTCAAACACTTCTCTTCGGAATGCCATATTGGCACCGAAAGGAGTTTCCGTTAGTTGCCCTTCTTGAGTACCGGGGTCGAATATCGCCAAAGGGGCCAACGTAAAGGAGCTCTGGTCCGAAAGCCACCGCGGACGAGAGCAATTCCATGACGGCAGAATGCGTCCCCCCGCTCCAGACCATTCACCGTTATATAATTTCGCCGTAAGATTTTGAAGCCACCCAGGAGCAGCTGTTTCGTCATCATCGATGAAAGCCAAAATCTCGCCGCGTGCATTCCGTACGCCTGAATTGCGGGCATGCGATAGGCCCTGCTGGGGTTCAAACAAATATCGAATGCGACCCGGATATCGGCGTTGAAAACCTTCAATCACCTGAAGGGTTTCATCACTCGAATTGTTATCGACAACCAGTATCTCCCATCCCACTGGCTTCGAAAAAGTTTGTGCCGCAACACTGTCCAGAGCCGCCGCTAAACTTCGGGCACGGTTATGGGTGCACAAGATCACCGTGATTTGCGTCGGATTATCCATGAATGCCAACGTACCAGGATCCGAAGTCAGGCGGACGATGAGAACTCTTAACTTTTATGGCTCTGTTATTTTTCACGGAGCTGCCATACTCACGGCTGCTGGGTCAGGAGTTCCCTGATCATCCTTTCTTCTCAAAGCCGCCTTGAAATACTCCCGCTCGGCTGGATTAAAGACCACCAGCCATGATCCAATTGCGTATATCGCTGTTGCGCAAGTCGCCGAAGCTACCAAAAGGGGATAACTCGGTCGAAGACCCCACGCCGAAACTGCTGTGGCACCCACCATCAGTAGGCTGCAATACAACAAATTTCGTGCGATGAATCTCATGTAGACACCGTATGGGATTCCGTTCACCCTACACACCCACCAAGGCTGCAGCACGATTCGAATAAGAAATGCGCCTATCAATGTTCCCATCGCCACGCCGAGAATTCCCATTGGCCGGGCAAGAGCCAGGCTGAACCCAAGATTTAGAAGTCCCTCAGCCCAATTCGTATAAGTGTAAAAACGATGATTGAACGTTGCATACAACAGATCGATCGACGGTTTCTGGCATACATCGAGCAGCACCGCCAGCGACAACACAACTAGAGGCCAGTAAGCGTCTTCATATGCCGGACCCATCCAACGAATGATAAACGGCTTTCCCCAACCAATGAGAGCCAGACAGATGAAAATGGAAATGCAAGATGAAAGCTTCGTGCCAAAAAAGAAGACCTTCTCAATGCCAGGGCGGTCTCCCGCGCCATGGAGACGGCTGAACACCGGCTGCAACATGCCTACGGAAAAAATTATCATCTGCATATAGTATTGCGCGAACACGCCAGCGACTCTGTAATGCGTCACCATGGCCAATCCGATGAGGCCCGAGATGACCAGAGGATCAATTTGGAATCGTATGGTATCGGCAATGTAGGCCAAAAAAGTGTAGATACTATAAGAAGAAAGACTCTTTGCTATTTTTAGATCGGCGGCTTTCTTTTCGATTCGCGCCCACGAGGCCTCCCGTCTTGCAAACCAAATCTGCAGTATGTTCACCGGCAGGTTCGCTATCAAGGTCACCCAGGCTAATGCCAACAGTCCATATCCAAGCAAAATTACCCAAACAATGAGTCCCGTGCGCAATGCCAACCCAAGTATCGTCAGCCAAGACTGAATATCAAATCGAAATTTCGTATATAAGACGCCCCCGTAAACCCTCATAGGAAGTCCGATCGCCGCATTAACTCCCAGGATGGCTATCACGCTTCGGAATAGATGGGCGTCCGCGGCGTTGTGAGCGAACCAGGGAGTTACAGTCACGATTGCCCCGGTAACGAGCAGGGCGATGCCGCCCAGTAGAAGGTTAATACGCAAAGCCGTGTTGAAAATCCCGCGGCATTCAGCGTCGTCGTTGCGCCCGATCGCAAAAGACATATATTGAGAGACAGCGCTCGAGAGCCCGAAGTCCAGCAAGCTGTAGTAGCCGATAAATGAGGCTGCGAGGGCCCAGAATCCGTAAATCCGGTCTCCGAGGTGATGTACGATGAATGGCATCACGCAGAAAGCGGCGACGGCCGTCGCGATCAGGTTCCCAATCTGCAACACGGAACCGGAAAGCAGCCTTTGTCCTATCGAAGTGAATTTTGCTGTCATGATCTAATCGCGCTCTCGCATAGAAGCACCGCAAAATACGCTGTTAACAATATACTTGGGCAGGGAGTCGTTTTTACTCATGGCGAAAGACTAATTGTCCAGCTGTGCAACGAGAGGGCATGGATTTGTGAGTCCAGAAACAGATCAATCTAGTGGAGCAGCCTTCGCTGCCTGGTGATTTGGCAGTTCCTGAACGGGGCTTTGGCATCCTCAGGAGTTTGAAGATTTTATTTCATGCCTCGCCAGCCTCTCTTCCAGAAGCTCGCAGATCGTGTGGCCGATCGTGATGTGCATTTCCTGCATCCGCGGTGTCGATTTGCAGGGAACACACAAACAAAGATCGCACACATCTCGCATGTGGCCCCCGGTCTCACCGGTGAGACCGATTACGATGACTTTGCCCTGGCGAGCCGCCTCGATTGCGCGCAGAATATTCGGGCTGTTGCCACTCGTGGAAATCGCCAGCAGTATATCGCCCGGCCGGGCATGCGCATTGAGTTCGCGAGCAAATACTTGCTCGTATCCATAATCATTGCCTACCGCGGTGAGACTCGATGTATTGGCGTGCAAGGCGAGGGCCCGAAAAGGACGCCTCTCAATTAAGAAGCGGCCGGTTAGTTCTGCGGCAATGTGCTGCGCGTCGGCCGCTGATCCCCCATTCCCTGCGATAAGCAGCTGGCCGCCGGCAGCCAGTGAGGAATACATGAGGTCAACGGCGTCGGATACGGCTGAGGCCAGCCTCGGAAGAGACTTGGCAACCTCCAGATGCTCGTTCCAGATAGCCTTGATCCTATCGACTTGTTGGGTTGGACTTGCCACGTTCGTACTCTCCTATCCTAAACTCTTTCGGGTGGCGCGCTCAGCGGGGGTGGTATGGCTAGTGACCGGATCGCGAGTCTCTAACCTGTACATTGCCTTGTCCCAAGACCTGAACAAAGAAGCCTTCAGCTGCGGAAGCACCATTTGAGCCTGTTTCGCAGCTTTCCATCCAAAGATCGGTTTCATCCAGGCATATTTCCAACGCAAGCGGGGCACTTCCAGGTGGCCCTGAAGTTGCGCGGCCAGATCTTGCAACTCTGCAACAATATCCGGCCGTTCTGGATAGAAATTTGGGTACCAAGTTTGCATGTAGGTCAAACAAGCCTTTCGGACGCGCTGGCTTTCTTCGATCGATCGGAGGTACTGAATATGCAATTTCATCGAAAGGAGCATGGCATCTTTTTTCCTGTCTGATGTGCCAATATAGCTCCAGCGGCTTGCCGAAGTAATTCTATAGAATACTTTTGCGTCGGGCACGAAACGGGTGCCTTTGGATGCCAAAAGCACACGGCAATAATACTCGCCGTCGTCATCGCTAATGAGCCGTGTGTCCCACGGTCCGGCGGCTTCGGCCAGTTCCCGGCTCGTGAGCCAGGTGGAAGTCTGCATGTGCAGGTTTTCGCTCATCTTCCTCAGAAGCCAATCAACAGGAGAGAGGTCGTGGCACAGGGAAGTCGGGACGAAGCGTGCGCAGTGGGTCCGATAGTTGAAGTATGCCCACGCCGAGGAGAGAAGTACGCGTCTGCTGTCAACTTCCCGCAGCGCCGCTAGCTGGCGCTCAACCTTATTCGGCGCAAGAAGATCATCCGCATCCAGCCACTGGATGTAGTCTCCCTTGCTGAGCTTCAAGGCACAGTTGCGCGCCGCTGCAGCACCTAGGTTTTCTGTGGAAACCACAGCAACCTCATTCGAGGCAAATCGCCGCGCAACTTCCGCCGTCCGGTCGCGGGAACCATCGTCCACGACGATGATCTCCTTGCGTTCCCATGTTTGTGCCATCGCAGATCGGATGGTATCGGCGATCCACTCCTCGGCGTTGTAAGCCGGAATCAAAATCGAGACCAGCGGTTTCATCGCAATAGCTCCTTAGACGATTGATTCCCGTGTACCAAACCATTTGCAAATTCCGGATACCTTAATTCCTTCAGGTCATTTCCGCGAGCTAGTGTGATCCCTATCATCGGCTCACTACCTTGCACGCTCACACTGTTGTTGGACCGTAGAGCGCCCACTTGTTGATGCGCGCTCTAAGCTCTTCTTGTGGCCAGCAATTTGGACGGGCAACACTACCCGGGACGAGTGGTTCAATTCGGAGCACAGCGATCCGTTCATCGCAGCATTGATATTCGCTAAGTCGAAGAAGATATACGAACAAGTTCCTATCCTGCGCTGAACTTCCCATGGCTATCAAAGGGTCCGGATATATCCTATTTTCATGGGCACAGTGAGGATGCCAATAGCGCCTCATGCGGCCGAAGAACTAAATCCAACACTCCGTCAAGATGTGAACCGAGGCCAAATTAATCGTCCATGACCACAAGCTCAGGCCATCGATTTCGAAGTTTAGTCCTCTGGAGATCGGGCAAGCCAAGCTGGGAAATCCCGATAACCCCTTCGCCAAAGCATCGCCCGCAATTTCTGGTTGCGAAACGCATAGATACGCTCAAGCTCGGCACGAACGGCCTGTGACAATGAGCTGTCGCCGGAACGTTTTTCGTTCAGCCGAAAATAAATATCCCTCATCCGGCGTTTGACATTCTTGTGTTTTCTCCAAAATGGCTCAAATCTGTCGTTGATACGGCTAGCGATCTTGAATAGCGCGGCGTTCTTGTGTCCGATCGAACGGTTCTCTTGAGTGAACTCAACGCTCTCATATACCGAGGTATCCAAACCGAGCCACCTGCACACTTCCTCCACGGCGGCCTGTGAATTCCGACTTATATGCTCGAAGAAAGTGACGTAGATGGTCTCGGGGAATACCTCATACCACCCTTCAAGATAGTCCACATAAAACCCCTGGGCCAACCCACGAGTAAAGATACTCTCGCGATAGACGTCGACTGGCTTCCCATTGTTCACAGCTAGGACGGCAGGAAGCTCCTCCAAAGCACGCTGGGCATACTCGTCAATGTTCATGGTGGGTGGCAACTCTCCGCTGCGCTTCATCTGCTGAAAGTAGGACACCATCCTCGTGACAGGATCGCGCAATACGAAAATGATCGGGATCGGCCCGAGGTATCTATAGATTGTCTTAGCTATGCTTGCGCCTCCAAAGATATACCGCGGTGAGGCTTCCATACGGTATTTCTCGTTCTTACTGCGTTTGAAATACCCAGCATAGGTCTCGATTGGCTCCAGCGAGCTTCCCTTCAGCACAGGAAGAAAGTAATTCGTTTCCTTGATTGTTGACGGGCAGATCTGTGGATGCTCTGACAAGTACGCAAAAACCGAAGTTGTAGCTGACCGATTCACGCCCCCGATAATTAAATTTGCTACGGGCAGTTGCTTCTGCTGGTTGCTCAGAGATTCGGACATCTTCATTACTCCATTCTGCGCAGTAAGCACATTCGCCAAAACTCCAGAACCATACGCATTGGACTAGGCCCATAGAGCACTGACGACCTAACTTTTCTGGCCGTCGTTCCAAGCCCTTGATTCACAAAATATGCATGAAAGCGACATAGACTCCAGCGATGGCGCCCCCCCCCAAATACTTGTGGGCTCAGGAGCCGGGGCAAGCCGATATAGGGCTCCCAAGCCAAAAGCTGGCACCCTCAATCTTAGCGCTCTTTCGTGCGACTCCTTATGCTACCTTCTGTTTTGATCTGGGATCTACGATTTGTATGGGTGATGAGCGGAAACTAACTACAGAGCCAAGATTGGTCCGCACAATTCTCTGCGGGAGATCTTAGTCAAAGGAAGTGGTCGATGGCTCACGATTCAGCGGATCCTCTCGCCAATGCATTCGAAGCAAGTCAGCATATACGCTTACCGTAGCTTGGCCAACCACGTCCCAGGAATGCCGATTAGCCGCGAAAGAGCGTATTCCCTCGCGTCGCCTACCTAAGTCTTGGTACAGATCGCTGGTGAAGTACCGTTGAATCACTTCAACCAATTCAGTCGGATCCTCAGGCTTGAATACAAACCCCGTCTGGCCCTCGATGATCTCATGTTTCAGTGAACCTACGTTGGCTGTAAGAACAGGTAGGCCAAAATTATAGCCCAAAAATAAAACACCGCTCTGGTAGATGTTCCGGTATGGCAAGACCAGGACGTCTGCAGCCTTGAAATAAACCTCGACTTCGTGATCTGGGATGAAATCTGGCCTGAGAAGAATTCGCCCCTCCTGTACGTAGCCCGAGATTTGCTTCTCAATTGCGTCCCAGTATTTCTCGCAACCTTTCCCGGGCTTTCCAGCTACGATCATTCGGTAATCTTCGCTCCTCTTCGCCAAGCGGAGAAAGGCTTCGACAAGGTATTCGAGTCCTTTGTAAGGCCTGATTTTCCCGAAAAATAGAATCGTCTTTTCCGCGCTGCGGATTCCGAGTCGCTCCTTTGCTTGGCTGGGGGAAAGACTGGTGTTCGGAACTTGGTTGTTGATGCCGAACGGGATGACACGAACCTTGGATGCTTGCACAGCGAATTCTTCCGTCAGTTCGCGCTGCATCTCTTGAGTATGGACAAAAATATGGTCGGCAAGTCGATATTGGATCCGCAGCGTGAGCCGATTCAGAAGTGTATCCCTAGAATCGCGTCTACTTAAGTTAACGTTATGAGCTGTTAAGATAACTTTCTTATTGAGTAACTTATAGTAAAGCATCAGCGCAGTTCGATCGAATAGCTCAAATTTGTTGTTCCAAAGGATGTGAAAGATTCTTGGCTTGGCCGTCGCTGCATACCACATCAGTCTCGCATAGTACATGCAAACCCTAAACATCTTGCTTCCAAAACCGGCATCCCGAAGTTGACTGCCTCGCAGCTTGAAAAGCCTGACTCCGGACGCTCCGCGGAATTCGGGAAAGTCCAGCTCGTCGCTCCCGATCAAGTCGAGGATAACTCTCTTCGAGATGAGTTCGTTTACCAGGCCGAATACGTACGGCCTGTCAGAACCGCCTGTAAGCAAGGCCACTACGACTGCAGGTCGTTCACTCATCTTCAATTGACATCCTTTCCTGCGCCTTAAAAAAGCCGCACCTATCCGCTACTACAGCTGTAATGGAGGTCGAAAGAGATGGCCATCAATAGTAACATGAAGCAGCCGCAACCTACGAAGCCATCATCGTTTGGTGCACTAGCGCCATTGTCGCTTCGACCGGAAAAAATTAGCCCCGATAAACAAATTGTGCGCTCTCTGCAAATTAGAAGGTTCTCGCTGCCGGACGCTGGTGAGTCTGGAAATGAAGCCGCAATCCCCGTAGAAAGGGCTGCGATCACTTCTTGAAAATCCGCGGCTGGCTATGAACAGCCGTTATAGGTGCGATTTTCATGCTGTTCTCTCTTTGCGAGGACTGTACCGGTCTAGGTCTCGGGGTTTACCTGTCCCAACGCTGTCCATCTGTACAGTGGACTCTTTTGTTCTTTCTGAGCATTATAAGAGGGAATGAGAGCCCGCAATGCGTCTCGCCTGAGAGGAACGGTACCTATGACCGGAATGATCAAATTGCCTTTATTCGCCTTTCTGTTGACTGCGCTATGCTGTCCGCTGGCGCATGCGCAGACCATTAATGCTGCCAGTTGCTCCTCGGCGGACGTCCAGAGCGCACTGAACTCAGTAACCGCTTCGACCACGACAGTCACGATTCCTGCCGGAACGTGTCACTGGACAACGACTGAGAGGTTCAACGTACCGTCCGGTAACAGATCGCTGACCATTCAGGGAGCCACCACTTGCACCGGGAGCGGCGACCCTAGCTTGAACAATCTGGCCTGCACCGACGGCACAATCATCGTTGACGATGACACGATAGATATAACCAACCTGATAGGCATCACGCTGAACTCTACGGGGTTTCTGCGTTGGACGGGAATAACCATAAATGCTGGCCTGAACGCCCTAACCAACGATGCGCAACTTGCCTTCTATGGTGGCGGTGGCGGACAGCAACTTCGCTTCGACCACAATCACTCGAACATGAATACATGGAGTGGCAGTAACCCAGAAGCCAACCCTCTATTGATAGAAGGCTGTATCTTTGGGGTGATTGACCACAATCTATTTGATAACAACGCATCGCCAACGCCGGCGAGAGCTAACAGTATTGCAGTTCAGAATGGACGAACTTGCGGTGGCGGCAATTGGGGTGACGGCCTCTTCGCTCAAGCAGTCCAATGGGGAAGCAACCAGTTCTTATTTGTAGAAGCCAACACTTTTAACATGTTAGGGGCACCCGGAGGGCAAGGTTCTGCCTACGTTCAGGCAAACGACTGCCTCGATGGGGGAAAGCTCGTTTGGCGTTACAACACCCTGAACAACGGCAAGATTCAAACGCATCCGACCGGAGGAAATGGGCCGCAACGCGGCTGCTACGCAATGGAAGTTTACTCTAATCTCTTTAATACCTCCAACACCGACGGGTTAAACACTGCCCATTTTATGAGTAGCGGCACGCTGATGATGTGGAACAACAATGCTCCAACAGGCTATAACAATTCGCTCGTTGACCTGAAAACAGCCCGTTCGGATAACTCTTTGGGCTATAGCCAGTCAGGAGTCCCGAACGGCTGGGGATACTGCGGAACGCTCTTCAATGGAACCGGATCACTTTGGGACGGAAGCTCTACAACTTCCGGTGGGTATCCTTGTCTTGACCAGCCGGGACGCGGACAGTCAGACCTTATGTCTGGAAACTTCCCGTCTCGCCAAGACAATGTATATGGCAAAGCGCACTGGCCCAATCAAGTGCTCACGCCGCTGTACATCTGGAAAAACAGCTACGGTGGTAGCACCCTTGTTAGCAACGGCTATCCCACCATCTTCACAGAGAATCAAGATTTCTATCAGGATGTTGGCGGCTCGGCAGGTATCGCAAGTGGACTGCTCTCTGCTCGTCCATCTACTTGCACAACGGGCCATGCTTTTTGGGAAACCGACCATAGTCAACTTGACTTCTGCAACTCAACAAACGTCTGGAGTGCTCTGTCATCCACTCCCGCTTCTTACACGCCCTACACCTATCCCCACCCGCTCACGCAGGGCTCGGGCTCGGGCTCCGGCTCAACCCCTGCCGCTCCGACGAACTTGACGGCCGTCGTTAATCCTTGAGCTCGCGATCCGCGCATTCCGAAGCATCTGGCTTCAAATCTCGTGCGCGGCAATTGACAAAAGCTTGACAGTGGATCATTAAACCATTACCAGCTAATGAGGGACAGCCACTGCACATGGCAGGGAGCTGAGGAATGGTCAGTCCGACTCCGCCGCAGTGACTACTTGTGCGGCCGGGATGGTGGGGACGGGGACCAATTACGTTAATCAGCGGAAAATGACTGTGGCGTTGACGTATTATGCATGTCAGTTTGAGTCCAGAAAAAGACGGTTGATGAGTTCCAGGGTCAGCACCTTGTGGATCTCGTTCGTGTAGTTCCGATCGCCCTTGAGGTGGCCCCGAACCAATTCCTCTAGCCGCTTTCGTTCAATATAGGGCCTGCCGAGACTGCGCAGGTCGAGCAGCATTTCCCGAACATATCCAGCGAGTCCGTCCCGATACCAGACCCGGAAATGAAATACCTTGTGTCTCCCAAGGAACAAACGTTCCAAGTGCAAAGAGGAAAGGGTATGGTTTATGCGGGCTAGTCCTTGGGGCATTCCCATGTCATAGGCGTACTCTGATTTAAAAAGGAATTCGAGAAGTGCCCGTTGGGCCACACCGGAAAGGCGTCTGCGTCCCGCGAAGCCACGATCGGTTGGAATATGCAGGAGTTCCTTTTTCCCATCAGCAATCAATCGGAGAGAATCCGCGTTGCTGGCAAGGGCAGATTCGGGTGCTCTGAAAACGGTGCGAATCAAGTCATTGTCAAGGAACGGGGATCGCAGAGAGAGTTGAGTTTGCTCTAGCGCCAGTATGCCGTAATGATTCCAGGGAATCTGTTTGAAAACGGCAAAGGAAACTGGGTGCCCTTGGAGAGCCGCGGCAAACGTCTCCCTCGCTTGGTAGATATATGTAAGAATCTCAGATTGGAACAATCCTGGCAGGGGCTCCTCGGGCTTAAACGTTCGGACCCGCCGGAGAACTTCCCCTCCGTAGTTTCCTGTCATTCTGACTGGCGCAATCGCGCGCGCTCTTTCGTTCAAAAACACGTCGGGAGCACGGTTCACCTCGACGCATCCATCGGCGAGATACACCGCACGCTCAGCGTAGTGCGGAAATCTGGAGATGAATTCATTGCCCACGGTGATTACCTGGTGGGGCTGTCCGCACATGCTAGCTACTTGCCGACTCAACTTGACGTCCTGACAGTCGCGAAACATTCCTCCGAAGGTATAACAGGGAAGGGATCCTGGTTCGGGCTTCTCCCAGGCCATAATCATTCGGGTATCCAGTCCACCCGTCAATGACATTGCGATCCTTTCATGGCCATTGAAATACCGAGGGAGGTTTTGCGCGAATACCTGCCGGAGTTCCCGGTAATAGGTTTCCGAATCGAGTATTTCTTGCTCTTCCCATTCTCGTGGATCAAAATAGGCCCTCTTGGCCTCAAGTGAGCTGTTCCGAAAGACCCACGCCGAAGCTGGAGGCAGAACCTGGATGCCCTCAAACAGCGTCCTGTTCTCCAAGACCGCGCCACAGGCGATGAACTCTCCAACTCCACGTGGGTCCATTCTCCTTAGCTCAGGACGCACGGCGAGAATGGCTTTGGCCTCTGCAGCGAAATAGAAAGCGTCCTTCGATTCGTGGTAATAGATCCGGTGCATCCCGTACCGGTCGTTGAAGAGCAGGGCCGTTTGGCGGTTGCGATCTATCAATAATCCGTGGAATCTGCCATTTAGTCCGGCCGGAAAGGATCGGTCTTCTTCGTAGAGATGGACGAGATAGGAAGGCCCGACCGCCTCCAGATCGTGCCCTCGTTCGTTCAGATGCCGAGCCGTCCCTGGTTCCGGAAACTCCTCGCCGGAAAAAATCAGCTCCACGTTTCCACGTTCGTTTCGCACAGGCATCTCCTCGGAGAAGGAGCCTCGCCGTGCGATCCACCCGACATACACCCCGAGCGACTCCTCCACCCACGTGCCTGTTATATAGAAGGATTCGTGCTGGAGCGCTTGGACCATCCGGCGAAGCTGGCGCTCCGCTTGGTCCTGGGGCATTCGGCTAATGAAACCCACAATTCCTGGCATAGGTTCTTTGTTAGTATTCGCCTCTGGAACGGCTCTCAAGTTCGCGGGATTCCGATATCACCTTATGCTAAGTCGTCTTCAGGCCGGGAAATCTTATTGCATACCATTGTCTACGGATTCTGCGGTATGTGGCAGCGACTGGTTCGGGAATCCAATCGGCCATGCTGTGATGAAGGCCCAAACGGAGGGCCATCCGGCCTGCAAGTGTTAGCGGAACGTAGTACCTAGGCAGCTCGATTTTCTGAAATCCGTTGTGCCGCTTGAAATCAGCATTTCCATAGTCGCGCTTGTTCCCGTAAGACATGTTCGCGTACCAGAGGTATGAAATCCCTCGCTCGGCGCAGGACCGAACGGCCTGGGCGATCAGCGCATTCGTCGGGGCCTTGTCGCGATGCCGAATCATAGAAACAATCTGCATCAGGCCCGCCTGACTTCGAGTTTCGTCGAAC
The DNA here is from genome assembly GCA_963714785.1 of uncultured Acidobacteriota bacterium. Taxonomy (GTDB): domain Bacteria; phylum Acidobacteriota; class Terriglobia; order Acidiferrales; family UBA7541; genus Palsa-295. The sequence continues at coordinate 190,626 of CAVQQE010000003.1, read as the reverse complement.
ACGAGTTTGACGAAGCCAATGAGGTCGCCGTCGAGGAACGCACCGATGAAGATGCTTCGATCCATGAAAGTCGCGTTCATTTTGCGCACTGTCTCGAGGTCTTTTCCGTAGTGCCAGAAGGCCTTTCCCTGACGGGTCGGGGACTCGTTGTAGATGGCGTGTATGCCCCGAACGTAAGCGTCGTCGAAAGGCACCTCCCGGACGACCACGCCGTTTTTCGTGGCTTTTCGAACCTTATTCCTCACTTTAAAGTCGATCTGCTTCGTCATCCACTCATCATAGGTCGAAACGCGAAGGGCGGCAAAGTTGTCCCATTCCATCGAATAGGTATACTTCGGTGAGGTATCAGACAGTTTCTGGATGAAAGTGAAAAGATCAATCCGGGGTTTGGAAATTCGGAGTGATTCCAGCGCGGCCTCCGGCTCCTCGAGAAATTGGTACCCCTCCCCATCAACGAAACCGATTCGGATCAGCCTTCCACGGATCCGGATTTCCTTGCCGCAAACTTCCATTGGTCACCCGCCTCTCTTCTGGTGGTCGCCGTGCGTCGCTGCCAAAGATAACTCGTGTTCAATCGCCGGAATGCGCAAGCCGGCAACTCTATTTAACTTGTCTTGCGATGGTGCTCCACATGGTTCCTGACGGAATATTGAAGTTATGTTCCAGCGGCCACCGATTTCGGTGCATGGTCGATCGAGCACAGTTTTACCACCGCCGACTTACGGGTCCTAATGGAGACCTGAGGAATCGTTCTTTCGCACTTGCTCTTCCGACTGTGGCGACACAGGGCACGCGATCCGCGGCGCTCTCTTGGACGGCAATCGCTCCCAGCATCAGAATCAACCACAGCAAACTGTTGTCGAACGCCGCCTCTGTGACGTTATAAAAGAGGAAAATGGTCCAGAAGGCTAAGGTGAGCGAAGCGTGTGGGCGGGACGATCTAAACCGATCCCAGATCGTCCGGTAGCTAGCGATCAGGAATCCAAGGAGGAGAACGAGTCCGATCATCCCCAAATTGAGATAAATGTCGAGATAGCCGTTGTGCGCCTCATTAATTGCCCGAGAGGTCTGCCAGACTGTTTGTAGTCGAGTACCTAGCCAGAAGCTCCTGTACCCGGTGCCAACCAGCGGGTTGGTCTTCATGTTCAAGAGAGTTTCCCATATAAAAGTTCGATCCGTGAGCGTCGCATCACGGCCGACCACGCGAGTTAGGTAGGCGTTGGCGTTGAACCAGTATGCCAGGATCACATAGGAACAGAAAGAAGCTGGAATAAGGACTTTGAAGAAAGTAGGATGACGCTTGAATGCTTTGCTAGCAACTGCCAATATCACCAAGAATCCGATAACCAGACAAACGCGTGACGTCGCGCTATCGGCATGGTACAGCAGCCAGAAGGTCATGGCTATGAATGCGATGTTTACAAGTATGATCCGTCTCGTCCGTCGTTCCGCACGATCAGGCCAACGCATCACCGTATCCCAAAAAAAGAAGATCCCGGCGACCAGGCATGCGACACCAAGGAGGTTCTTGTTCGTCGTAGCCCCCACGAACATCGGAGCTCCTGTCCACGTGTCGTAAGTCCTACCGATCTCAGGGTAATACTTGACGAGCAAGATCGAAAGCGGGATCACCAAATAGCAGAAACGTCGCAGCACCGTACGGACAGCCTCCAGCGGATGAGGATCGGACAGAACCACGAGGACCACCAGGTAGGTCCCTAGGTCCCGAAACCATCGCTTGAAGGTGATGAGAGGAAAATCGGACCAAAAGACGCTTGCCAGAGCGAAAAAAAGAAATGCCATCAGACACCAGTTGCGCGTGAAAAAATCGTCCCATCTGAAGGACCGTGATAGCAGGATGCCAATCGCCGCTACAATCAATACCAGAAAGACACCTCGGTTCAAAGGATTCGCTTCCTGATACGCCTCAGCTGATGTTCCCACCGGATCGCCGAGCCATTGTGAAGGCAGCCGTGATCCGATGAAAAACATCCAAGTCAATGGAACCCATAGGGCCAGCGGCGACGTCCCCCGCACCTTTGCCGGATCGAAACACAGCAGACCCAAAAGGAGGAAGAGCCAGACAAGCAGCGCTAATGAAGGAGGCATCGTACCCCGCTAGTTACCGCTCTATGGGCCTCAACTAGCCCTTCATAGATGATAGATCGCATTGACGAAATCGACATTTCGAAGTCTATTTATCTTCTACGAATAACATCGGTTCTACATAGATGGCGCACAGCTGATTTTGTTGATAGCTGCTTCAGCAAGTCTTGAATGCTGGAATCAGCATTGCCTCCATCAAGCGAAAATCGCTGGAACGAAAACGGCACTGAATCCAAACGTGCTTCACTCGTTCCAAATGACAGAATAACACCCAGGTCCGCCATGTGCTTGAAAACGGAAACCGGAACTCCATTATCATGAAACGGAAAAGCAAAGTACCGGCAAGGTACGCCAAGTGCCCGAATAGATTGCACACTTCCAGAAACTTGCCTCTTTTGATCTTCGACTGTCATTTCATTGAAATATGGGTGACTTTCGCTATGAGATCCAAATTCAAATCCAGCATAAGCGAGCTCCAAGATTTGGGCAGTTGTCAGATAGGGTCTGGCGCCTTGCAAATACTCATCGAAGTCAAGCTCAAAAAACATCGCGATATCATCGAGAATGCACTCATCAGCAAATCGCAACGCTTTCAATTTGGCAGTCAATCCTTCGCTGGAACGAACGTTTAGTTGAGGTGGGATACGTCCGGGCGTTTGTTGTGATCGCTCGATCAGCAAGCTGACCTTGTGTCGCCACATGAGCTGCCTGTTATCAATGGTTGCACTGTTCAGAAAAAAAATGGCGGGAACACCTTTGTTGCGAAGGATCGGGGCAATTACGTCATATACCTCTCGCATTCCATCATCGAACGATAAAAGGAAGTAACGCGCGGACACCTCGCTGTCTCGGAGTCCCCGGATTCGTTCCAGCTCAGACAGCTGCAATGGTCGGTAGTGTCGACAGAGGAAGTCAAGATCAGACTTAAACTTGGCGATGCTCGGTATTGAGTACAGATGCCTCACATGTAGCGGAATGACGTCGCTAACGATGTGAGCGTACGGGAAAAGTACTCCCGCTGGCGGACGATAGGCTTGCAGCGTCAACCTGCTGCAGGCATTCAAAACCGCACGCTTCCATGTCATGTCCTCGATTCCGCTCCGTTTTATGTGGTTCTGGCTTGCCGAGTTGGTTCGGATAACACTTAGTTTCTGACACCGAGGGAAATATGGCCTTCAGCGCCCTCAGGAATCGCGCTGTCAACGTAGTCCCCTGAACTGCAACTGTCGATCTCGCCTAAGTTCTGCTCCTTATATATTCGCATGCGCAAACCCGGCAGGTCATGGCCATAGTTAGATGAAATCTTGGCCCGCACCGAGTTGGGATATGTGGGATCCTCTTCGAATTCAACCGATCGCCGTTTTCCAAACCAGGAGACTGCCTCGCGCGCCGTTGCAAACCACGCGCCTCTATCCTTCAGATCCTGGACCAGGTCGCGGTAGGATGCGCCCCACAGACGCTCTGGGGCGGTGCTGCGATCGTGCCAGTTGATCGTGAGGCACCCTCCAAACCGTACGGCATTGTTCACCATACGACCAAGGAGTGTCCGCGCCAATTTGGGGGATAGGTTGAGATGAGAGGGATAGAAGAGAGCCGTGTCCATCACATGCAATGGCAATTCGAGCAGCCGATTCGTGTTGAGCGGCTTGTAGACTTGCGTCGTTCCAGCGCGATATCCGACCGTTTCGTTGTAGCCGAGCGTTGAGTCGTAGGCCGCTCCAGCTCTCTCCAGCGCCACGGGTGATTGCTGGTCATAATAGAGCCAGTGCATGCGCACTCCGATTTCGGAGTTCCCTGTGAGGCGCCGAATCTCTTCCAGTTCCTCGCGCCCTTGAGGGCTGCCAAGCCAAGCGTCAATCCCGTGCAGCCCGATTTCGCAGCCCGCCTCCGACAACTTGAGAATTGTGGCTGCGATATCCCTGGCCTCATAGCGAGCCGCACGAAGCATCGGTGCCGGACCATGAGAGTTACTCCCCGCGTAGTTCCTGAAAGGAATCACGAAAAAAGTCGAGCGAAGGCCTTTTTCCAACTCCAGATAACGATCATCGAATTCGCTCCAGAAGTCTTTCGCTAAGCCGAGGTGGATGAAAGGTAGCTTCAAAGCCGCCTTCCAGTTTGCAAGCAGATCTTGAACGGACATTTGTGCGCGAATAAGTTTTTGCAAAGAAGCAAATGTAGCTCGATACAAAAAACCGAACATGGTGTGATCCCATTTGTGGTGGCGAATCGCTGGATGGTCAACGTCATGTGTTAGGCAAGCCGTGAATTGATATCCATTCGGAACTGGCGGAATTTCAACCAACGGAACCCCACAGCCGGTGATCAAATCTCTCAAAAGCGCGATATTCGACTCCACAGCCGGTAAGCTGGCATTAGCAACGGGTTGACCTGACGTCAGCAACGTGCGGATCTCGCTAAACAAGTCATAGCCAATCCGCGCCACCACTCGTTCGCCCGACTGCGCGAGATATGCCGCACACTCGCGGGAATCTTCTTCTACCAGAATGCCATTCCCAATTTCCGGAAAAGTTAGACAGTTTCCATAGATTGGGATTTGATTGCCCCGGTGCGAAAGGATGTGGGGGTTCCCTTCAGTGCAGCGCGTTTGAAGCTTCTGTTGATCGTCGAACGCTATTTTGCTTCCGCCATATAGGAGCACGAGCCTTGCAGTCTCATCGAAACGGGCATCACCAGCGCAGAGCAAAACCTCATATTTCCGATCTGCGCGAAAAAACTCCCACGGAGTTTTGAACAGTTCGAAGAACTCCCGCACAACAGCGTGGTCGGCGGAATCTGCAATAACGCCTATCATAGCGAGGCTTCTAGCCCAATGCCGTTACGGGTTCCTCGTGCGTACGAAGCCATTCTTCAAAAACGACTAGGCTGAACAGAATTTTATGGTTGTCGTTTTGGCCAGCGCGATGCTCGTCGTAGATTTGCTTTACGGCTGACGGGCGCAGGTGGTTGTATATCTCACTGTCGGAATTCAGCAGAATGCCTTCCATTTTCTGCCGCGCGCTTCCTCGGAACCAATCGTCAACAACATTCACGCCAAAGCCTCTCTTCTTTCGTTTCAATATTGTCGCGGGAAGCAGTTCTTGGCACACCTGACGATGCAGCCATTTTCCCGAGCCGTTGCGGACTTTCAAATTCGACGGTAGCCTTTCCGCATATTCCACAATTTCTTTGTCCAGGAAAGGCACTCTCACTTCGAGACTGTGAGCCATGGAAAGCTTATCGGCATACATCAGAAGCTCATCGGGCAGCGTAGAACGTAGCTCCAGGAAACTGAATCCACCTAGCTCGTCGGTCCCACCCATCAGCGGTGCCAGATCCTGCCAAGACTCGAGGATTTTGTCTCCCGTGTCGGCGGGAAGGATTCCGTCCTGAAAGAGTCCGTCGATTTCATTGCCGGGAAGTAGCGATAACACGTTCTGATACCTGCTCATCCGGTCCGGAAGGTCCAGCGAGTAGATACCTCGCTTAAGCATCTCATTTCGAGGCAGAGCGCTGATCACCGAACCCACAGCCGAGCGCACCGACTTCGGCAACCCCCCCCAGTATTCCCCGTATCGAACACCAAGATGTCGGCGATAACCACCGAACAACTCATCGGGACCCTGGCCGACGAGTGCGACTTTCACATCTTCTCGTGCGCGCCTGCAGACGAAATACATCGGGACGATAGATGATGACGCGATCGGTTCTTCCAAACAGCCAACGATATGGGGAAGCGCCTCCTCAAATGTTTTCCGATCAAGGACAACCGAGGCATGCTGAGAACCAAATCGCGCCGCGGTATCTGCCGCATCCGTCAGTTCGTCGTCGGCAAAACTCGAACCGTATCCAACAGTGTAGGTGCGCCATGACTTGCCGTATAAATTCATCAGGGCAAGCAACAGTCCGGAATCGACACCACCGCTGAGGAGCAGTCCCAAGGGCACATCGCTAAGCAATTGCCTTTTCACCGATTGCTTATAAAGTTCGCATAACTCTTCGGTAGCTTCGGCGGCGGACTTCGTTGGTGAAAACGGTACGGGTTTGTAGCGGTACCAACGCCGTACGGCGTAGGTTCCCTTTTCGAAAACTAGCATGGTTCCGGCGGCTAGTTTTCGAACACCACTGAATATTGTGTAAGGTGATGGCGTGTAACGGTATCGAAGAAAGAGATTCAACGAAACCGGATCGACTTCGGACTTTTCTTTTTTTGCCGCTACAACCGCGCGAATTTCCGAACCGAAATGAACTCGGTCTCCGTCAATCTTGTAATAAATTAACTTGATGCCGAAGGGATCCCGAGCAATGACGAGCCGCTCTTTTCGCGCATCCCAGATCGCCAATCCGAACATCCCGTTCAGATGGTTGAGTACATCGTCACCCCACTGCTTGTATCCGTGAATGATGACTTCGGTATCACACTTCGTTCGGAAAACGTGGCCGTAGTCTTCCAACTCGCGTTTGAGCTCGGGAAAATTGTAGATTTCGCCGTTGAAAATTACCCAAACGGATTCTTCGCGATCGGACATCGGTTGATGCCCGCCCGCCAGGTCGATGATCGAAAGCCTGCGGAATCCGAATCCGAGCGGCCCTGCAATGTAATAGCCTTCGTCATCCGGCCCGCGGTGGATGATGCTCCGGGTCATCCGTTCAACATCTTGACGGAGGACCGGAGCTTTGCTTCCGAAGTTAAATTGTCCGCAAATCCCACACATAAATTGGCTAGTTCTGCCTTAAAAATTTGGCGTCAGCGTTCCGGCTATTCCGGTACAGGAAAAAGCAAAGGCTGCGAAACAATTGTGACTGAGCCCAACGATGCATCGGAGTATTGTCCCATCCGAGTAGAAGTTGGCGGCTCCGAAAAGAGCCGTCGGTCTTTTGCCATCCGCCCAGGTCTATCACGCGCGACGATACCTCATCGAGTGCCGGAAATCGTCCCGCCAGAAGCACTCCTAGATTTATGCATTCCGCATAATCATACAATTCGCGTCGATACACTGTCATGCGAGGCTTGCGCGAAAAAGGCTTCGGCAGTCCTTCTTCATCGAAGAGGTTTTTGACATAATAATCAACTCCGCGCTCGATCGCCTTCGTGCAATCCGAGTTCTTTGTAATGGCCTCGATCTTCGCCAATGCCTTCAGCACGAAGCAAGTATGAAAGTGATCCACGAACGTCCTAACTTCATCCGTGGAATAGGGCCAAGAGCCATCCGGATTCTGAGCTTGAAGAACAAAATTCAGATTTCTGTCTGCGATCTTTCTGTAGCTGTCATTCGAGAATTCAATAGATGCCGACGTCAGAAGAAACGCCCGGTAAGCGCTCGCGTTTATTACACCGCTCGAATCGTTAGGCCGGGGGTCATAGAAACAGGACGAAGCGGTAGGAGATGTTGTGACGTCCCGATAATCCTCAACGGCGTGCTGCGCAATAGACTGCATAATCGCGCGCCACTTAGGGTTGTCATCGATCCGGTACACCTCCTGAAAAGCTTCATAGACATAGGGAATTGTGGTGATGAAAGGAGTGTCATGCCAGATCGGCCCGCGCCTGGTTTCCCAGTTAAATGGATATCCCCACCCGTAGTGAACGTAGCCGGGTGACCTGGTTTCGATAAGAACTTCAAGGAAGTGCACGGCGCGTTCGTAGTATCGCTTCTCCTCAAGAACGCGAGATAGGAAAGCAAAACCCATAGCGTAGTGAGCGTCCGCGATGGGAAATCGTTGTCGCTTCCAAAAGAGTCTGCGGGCCGAAGGTAAGAAAGCCTCGCAAAAGATCATAGGGGAAACCGCCAGCGTTCCCAGCAGCGGCTTCTTGTAATACAAAGCCTTGGCTGCGCGCGCTAAATCGCTGGCGAAAAAGCTCTGATGGTCGTACGAAGTTTCTCCAAAACGATCAAGCCAACCGATAAACTCAAAAATAGAAGCTCGCACCTTCTCGACTTTTTCGGTCTCCGACATAATCACCAGTTTTTCTGCTACCGAAGTCATCTAACTTGGCTTAATTTCGAAGCTGTCTATACGCTTCAACTTAGACATGGACCTGAATATAATTTTCAATTTCGACATCTGTTCCCTACGATGAAAACGGATCAATTCGTCGGAGACCGGTCTTTTCATTTGACGCAGGAATGCGCTCAGGTACCCCGAATATAGTGCAATACCACCTAGCAAATACGGCTTCTTAGTTGCTCGATAGGCCACTCGGAAAAACTCCCACACCGGATGCCCGCCGAGATAATAGTCCTTCTCTCCATAGGAAAATGTGGAGGCAAGTAGCGAGCGCTCAGCCGTCCCTAAGCTCCGGTAATGAAAGAAGGATTTTTCGCGAAACGATCGAGTGGTCCAACCCCTCATCCGGGCAGTGGTAACCGCAATCCAGTCGATACCTCCGGCTTTGTTAGGGACGTACCCCCCGATTTCTTCAAAGCACTGGCGACGGAAGAGTTGGCAACCTCCAGCTACGTGGTTTTGTCCTTCAAAGCTATCCGTCGCCGAACTGTAGCCTTCTTCCCGGAAAATGGTTCCCGCGACGCCGAGACGCGAGTCTTCCTTGAACTTATTTAATAGAAATTCGCAGTAGTCCGCGTCAAATGAAAGGTCGGAATCTAAATTTCCGATCACTTCATAATCAAGATTCTTCACTCTTTCAAAACCAGCGTTAAATGCATGCACCTTAGCAGCAAAGGTTCGATCTCTGTGTGTGGGTAGGTTCACTAACTCAATCCAGCTATACTTCTCGAGGTATGGACCCACAATGCTCGCCGTTGCATCCGTCGAACCATCGTTCACGATAACCCACTTCGTTGGCAAAGCGGTTTGCACGATCATTGATTGAATAACTTGTTCGATGTGTTTTTCCTCATTACGAGCGGGAGTAATGAGGACGTAAGGCAAGTGAGTTAAAGGATTTTTGTGCATAGGTGTCAGCTCGAGACGCGATATGCGCCAATAGCTTTGTCAAACCCGATCGTGAGACGTTTTTTGGGCATATACCTCGGACCGTTCGATCGTAAGCGACTCGTCGTACTTTTCTTCCGGTTCGTATACGACTACATGGCTGCCGCGATCCGAGAACTTCATTGGAACGCACAACAGGTTCTTGAGGCGCCTACGCAACGCTTCCCTGCGTTCCGGCGGTACGAAGAAAAGCATGAAACCGCCACCGCCCGCCCCTAGCAGTTTGCCACCGAGCGCTCCGGCGCTCCGCCCGGCTTCGTAAATATTATCCAGGTCGGTGTTCGTAATTTTCTGCGTCAATGTCTTCTTCACTTGCCAGCATTCGTGCAACAAATGGCCAAATTCATCTATCGGACGAGTCGGATTCGTCACGATCGCTTCGGCTTCACTCACCATCTGACGCATCCGCTCCAACTCATTCTTTCGCTGGGGCGTCAGTCTGATCTGCTCTTTGGCAATCTCCGCGGCTATCCTGGAAAATCCCGTGAAGTAGAGTGCACAGTTTTGCTGCAGTGCGGCGAATCTGTCCGGGGAAGTTATGATCGGCTTGACCTCGAAACTTCCGTCGGTGTTGAAATTGATGCGATTGAAGCCACCATAGGCGGCGCTAATTTGGTCTTGAGAGCCAACCGCCTCTTTAATCACTTCCTGTTCCACATGGATTGCGTCGGAAGCGAGAGCGTGCTTATTGCGCATCTGATCCCGCAGCGCGTACAGACCCAACAAAAGTCCTACCGTGAACGCCGAACTCGTACCCAAGCCAGTGCGGGCGGGAAGATCGGCTACGTGGTGAATCTCAACCCCTTCGTCAACGCCCATATACTGTAAGCATCCGCGGACAGAGGGATGTTCAATCGCGTTGTTTTCATTGACGTTTTCAATTCTTGAGTACGAAATGCGGCTGTGGTATTCGAAAAATGGAGGAAGCCGACGGCAGGTAATGTAGCAGCTCTTATCGATAGCGGTGGATAGCACAGAACCGCCGAATTCGCGAAACCATATCGGATAATCGGTGCCGCCACCGAAGAATGAAATACGCATAGGAGTGCGGGTCGTTATCATGCGGTTGGTTTCCTTTTGTTCGTGTGGACTGTCATGTCTCGTCGAGAACTCAGCTCTATATCGCCGCGGGTCTACTGGAAAACGAGTTGATGGCGACTCCCTCCCGTTCAAATATTCGGCAAATGGCCTCTAAGAATGATCGGGCGGTAATATCCGCGTGAGTCGTTGAGGTAGAAATGCGCTGCGCTTGATCCGGCGTTTCGCCACCTGCTATTAGCAGGACTGTTTTGCAGCCCGCATTTCTGCCAGCCCGTATATCGATGTCGGAGTCGCCAATCATCCAGGATGCGGATAGGTCAATACCGTGCAAACGCGCCGCGCTCAGCAACATTCCTGGCGCCGGTTTGCGACACTCACAAACAGGCTCGATTTCGTGCGGGCAGTAAAAAGCCCCATCAATGATTGCACCAGACCCAGCGAGGAGCTCGGCCATTCTTTGATGAATGTTCTCCAACTCCACTACGGTCACTAAGCCTTTCGCGATGCAGCGCTGATTCGTAACTACAATCACGGTGAATCCAGCTCGGTTTAACAGAGCAACGCCTTCTACCACTCCTGGAAGGATGTGAAAATCCTCCCAGCGAGTTACGTAGTCGCCCTCCGGGGGCTTCCGATTGATGACCCCGTCGCGATCCAAAAAAACTGCTTTGCTCATACAACGTAAGCCTTTGTTTTCAGTTCGGAAATGATCTTATTGACCGTGAGAACCGTCAAACCAATTATGATTTGATTGAGGCTGCCTGATAAAGATTCTCAGCGAGCGTTTGAGCCCGCGCGTAATCTTCCGGTGTGCCGATGTCTATAAACATGCCTTGCTGATCGAGCGCATAAACCCCAAGTTCGAGTGCCTTGGGAAATATATCCTTCTCCAAGCTCGATGGTCCCTCAGGAATTTGTTCCAAAACGGCGCGATTGAACACATATACACCGCCATTTACGATGCCGGGAACTGAATTGCTCGTCTTCTCGCTGAAACCAAGCACGCGATGATTTGTGTCAAGCTGAACGCTTCCATATCGCGATGCGTCGGAAACTCTGCGAACCGCCATGCTGATCACACTGCCACGCTCCCGATGAAAACGGACGAACTTTTGAAAATCAAGTTCTAGAAATGAGTCGCCGTTCATAACCAGGAAGTCGGAAACATTTTGAAGATAGCGCTCAGCAAATTTCACTGCTCCTGCTGTTCCAAGCGGCTTCAATTCCTTTGAATAATCAAACTCAACATGCCACTTGCGGCCGTCGCCGAATTCTTCTTCGATCTGCTCGGCGAGATGACCGGTGCACAGTACGATGCGCCGAATGCCTTGTGAGCGAAGCTGCAGAACCAATAGCTGTAGGAAAGGCAGATTTCCAACCCGGGCCAACGGTTTAGGTGTCGATGGCAGCACCGATCGCAGACGCGTACCCATTCCCCCAACAAGCAGGACGGCCGGCATATCTCGAAGATCGATATCCAGTTGCCCGGAAATGTTTTTTGCAGAATTCATTTCGAGTACACGATCGATTTCAGATTAATTAAACGCCGCAACGCGCTGGCGTTAAATGTTCGCGTCCCAATATTCCAACATGGACTTCAGGGTTTGCTCGATCGATTTTAGCGGCTTCCAACCTGTGTCCTTGCGGATCTTGCGAGTGCTACCGAAAATAATTTTCTCGTCAGACGGGCGCATCAAGCGCGGCACGGGCCGTATTTCGGCCTTTATTCCGGACAAGCGAATCGCTGTGCGCAATAGCTCGCCAATTTCGTGCGTTTTGGTCGCGCATAGGTTATAAGCCTCGCCATGTTTTCCCTTCAAAGCAGCCAGGTAAAAGCCACGAACGGTGTCATCAACATCCAGAAAGGCGCGATGCGGGTTCAGATTTCCCACTTCGATTACCTGCGGTTGCAAACCTTTCTTAATCCGAACTAATTGACGCACGAAGTCCGATGGCGCATCGCTCGTCTTACCTGGCCCAGTGGTATTAAAGAGCCGCAAGTTGACGGCCGGAATTTTATAATCCAGGAAATACTCGCGCGCCAGCAAATCCAAACAGACTTTGCTGATGCCATACGGATGCAGTGGCCGAAGCGGTTGCTGTTCAGTGACCGGAATGGCAACCGGCGGAACGTGTCCATATTCAGCGCTCGAACACGCGCAGACCACCACAGGGAGCTTTTTTAAACGACGCACAGCCTCGAACAGATGCAAAGAACCCATGATGTTGGACTCGAATGTCTCCACCGGGTTCGACCATGACAACGTTGGCAGGCTCTGCGCCCCTAAATGAAATACGTGGGTCGGCTGATGTTCACTCAAGATTTGCGAGACGCGCTGGCCGTTCCGCAGATCACACTGCTCAAAGCCTACATTCTGGAGCTTAGCCGCAGTGGCCGGGCCCTGGTTAAGATAAGCACCAATTACCTTCCAGCCTTCCGCGTGCAGAAAATTGACCAGGTGAGAACCAATAAAGCCCTCTGCGCCGGTTACTAATGCGATTTTTTTCATGAGAACTGTGGGGTTCCGAAGTTGAGCATTGTTTCTGCTAAACCAGGCCTGGGTGAAGCCACATTAAGAGTGGGTATTGCGGAGGTTCCGATAGCTAATTAAAAAGCGCGCTTACGCGTCCAACCAGAGTTTCTCGTTCGCGCTCCCAGGTATGTTCCACGAAGACCTCTTGCCCTTTTCGGGCTATTTCCAGAACTTCGCGCGGATGGAAGAAGGCATATTCAATCTGCTGCGCCAGCTCTGCGGCGTTTCCGGGCTCAAAAAATAGAAGAGAGTCTTTGTCGAAGTAATCCAGGATACCCTGTGTGGAGGGAGCAATCACCGGCTTGCCCATCGCGAGATACTCAAAAACGCGCGTGGGGGTATTGATGTCGGTAAACGGATTTCGCTGGTTCGGGATAATCCCCACGTCACACTTCTCGATTTCCGATACGAGATATTCAAGGTGTCGAGGACCCATAAAGTGGATTTTATCCTGCAGCCCCATCTTTCGAGCTTTATCCATGACACGATCCAGGAAAGCAGTTTGTGAGCCAAAAATGCGCAGTTCCGCGCCCGGTATAGTCTCGCGAACTCGCGCAAGCGCATCGAGAGCAAGGTCCAATCCGTTCCGCTCCACAATAGAGCCGTGATACATGATCACAAACGGCCGATCGTTCTGTCTTGGCGATACGCTTAATCGCGTCTCGCGGAAAGGGAAAATCTGGCCGTCCGGGGCATTCATCACCACGGCAATCTTTTCCGCCGAGCAACTGCGCGAGGAAAAGATTCGTTTGCACGCAACATTCACTGTGACCGCCAAATCCGTCCGCGCAATGCTCCATTTCTCAAGGCGTTTCATCATCCGCACGCTTCTGTTGTTTTCAGGCATGCGAAAAATCGTCATCATTAGCTCGGGCATTGGGTCGTGTAGATCCAGAACCACCTTAGCTCCCAACATCTTAGGTATCAGCGAACTGGCCACGAGAATGTCGGGCATATTGTGCACGTAAACTAAATCATAGCGGCGCCCCAGTGAGCGCAGGGCAAAGATCAGAGACGAGATCAGGATGAAGGTCCCATACCGAAATGCATATTCGAATTTCCCACGGCGCGGATGTTTCAGTGGTACTCGGAATACTTTGACGCCCACGGGCACTTCAGCCTTGGCATCGTTCTTATTGAGCAGGCAAATTAGATCTACCGTAGCGCCTTCTGCTAACAGCGCATCGATAGACCGTCGCGGCCGAGGATCGAACGGATAAGAGGAAAAGGTGACCATGGCCACACGTTTCCCGGCAAGCCTCTTACCGGCCGAGGTGGGGGGGCTTTCAAGCGACGTGGTAGTCGTCGTTCGTGTCATCGTAGAACTTGTCATCGTGTATCGTTGGCTGTCTTCAAACGAGGTCACCAAACCCGCAGTCGGTAAGCGCTCGTTTTAACCTCGGGAACGAATGGTCTCTATCTTCTGATCATCCAGTTTCTTACGCGATTCACGTTCGATTTTCGCACGATTTGAGCTCTGGATAGCCCTCAAAAGCGATGAATCATCGAATTTTAACAAAAGCTCAATATTCGGCATGACGCAATGGCCACCGATAACTCCTGGGAAGTATTTAGTCTTGGGGAAAAAGCCGATTTCTTCGTAGATGCTCCAAATCTCATCGTAAGACTGTCCCGTTTTCTCGCAATATCTCTCAAGCTCCTGCGCCCAGGAGATCAGCAGGCCGAAGTAGGTGGTCTCGGTTAACTTCGCCAGTTCCGTCGCTTCCGGAGCCGCCAAAACCTTTGTCTTGAGACCCGCGCCGTGAAAATGTTCCGCAGCAAGCTTGCCACTGGCAGCGTCGATGGGCCCTATGAATTTCGTGTAGGTTTCCAGCTCCTGCAACATTCGTACGTGCTTACCCCGTACCGGGCTATGCGCCAGAGCTGCGCCGGTTCGAGCTGCTACCGCTCGCGTTGTCCCGATTGCGACGGTGCTGTTGATAATCGTCAACGTTGGCTTGAAGAGATCGATGTAACGCGCGGTCTCGCCAACAAAATCCTTGATCTCAAACGGGTAGCACACGTGCAAAACGTCCACTTTCCCTATCGGGTGTTCCGGCAGCACAAGGTCCACTCCCACGGTCTTGTAGTGCTTAGAGAGAAGTTCGAGCAGGGGCCGGCCCACTTCTCCGAGTCCCATCACAACAACACTATTTTCTTGCTTCACCGCTGAACCTCCTTGAAGATTTCGTTCGATTAGCTGGTGAAAATGTACTCGTTACTCGTCACTCTCGTTGGCGGTGAAGTCCCCACCAAGCTAGATGTGTAGAACGGTGTTCGAGATACCTAGAGTCGCTAGCTCGACCTTCCTAGACCGCGCGAAGCTAGTAATGGTACTGCCGTGTACCAAGTGGGCTCGCGCCCCGACATCGCCCCTCCGCGAAGCCCTAGGCTCGGTTGATTATATTAGGAAAAACATGCCTAACGGAGGACGCCGACGGAGGCAAATTCCTGGATCTTCTGAACGATGCGCTCCTGCGCCGCGGGCTGAAGTTGCGGATACATGGGAAGAGAGAGGATCTCTAACGCAGCCTTTTCGGTGACCGGGAAGTCACCTTTTTTGAAACCAAACGTTTCGTACGCTTTTTGCAGATGAAGCGGAATCGGGTAATGAATACCGGTGTCGATCTTGGCGCCCGCCAAATGTTTTTGCAAGCCCTCGCGATCTGAAACTCGTACTACGTAGAGATGATATACCGGACGCGACCATGTGGGCTGGTAAGGCGCAACTACGCCATCTAACGATGACAGCAACTTGTCGTAGAGAGCCGCCGCTTCCTGCCGCTTCCGGTTCCACTCCGCCAAATGTTGGAGTTTCACGCTAAGCAGCCCCGCCTGTAGCGAATCCAGACGCCCGTTATAACCTTCCATGTCGTGGTAGTACTTTTTGGACTGGCCGTGGTCGCGAAGAATGCGCATCGTGCGCGCCATTTCTTCGCCATTGGTGGTGATCGCGCCGGCTTCTCCGCAAGCGCCCAGATTCTTTCCCGGGTAGAAACTAAACGCTGCCGCGTGGCCCATGGAGCCCGCTTTCCTCCAGCGATTTTCTTTCTTCGAGAAATATTCCGCGCCGTGGGCTTGGCAAGCGTCTTCCACCACAATCAGGTTGTAGCGGCGAGCCAGCTCCAAGATCGGATCCATATCCGCGCACTGTCCATAGATGTGGACTGGGACTACCGCCGTGACGGGTGCGCGAAACTTTCTTTGGTACGGCTTTCCGGTTTCGCGGTCCACGTAGCATTCCCGCTCGAGATATTCCCGCAATTTGGCGACGTCCATCGAATACGTGCGCTCGTCGATATCGATAAAATCGGGACGCGCTCCGGCTTGGCTGATAGCTTCCGTAGTAGCAATAAACGTATGCGGAACCGTGATGACGATGTCTCCGGGTTGCACGCCGGCAGCCGTCAAAGCAAAACGAACCGCATCGGTGCCGCTGGCCACGCCCACGCAATGTTTCGCATCGCAAAATGCGGCGAAAGCCTTTTCGAAGTTCTCCACCATTGGGCCGCCGACGAAACCAGCGGTGCTCAAAACTTTGTGAAACACCGCGGTCAACTCAGGCTCGAGTTCCATGTGCGGGGTAACCAGATCTAAAAACGGAATCTTCTCGGTAAGGGACATAACGTTTCCTCGATTCCTTAGTAAGTTATTTCTGAGCTATACAGTTGTCTTTTCTCGCGTGATCTGGCGCAGCACTCTTGCAGGATTGCCGGCCACAATCGTGTCTTTGGGAACGTCTTTGGTAACCACGCTTCCCGCGCCAACAATCGCGTTCTCGCCGATAACAATCTTGGAAAGTATGGTGCAGCCCGAACCGATGGAAGCGCGCGCCTTCACCAGAGTCTTTTCCACTTTCCAATCCTGTTCGGTTTGCAACTGCCCTTCTTCTGTAGTTGCTCGTGGATAGGAATCATTGATGAAAACGACGCCGTGACCAACAAAGACGCCGTCTTCAAGGGTCACGCCTTCGCAGATGAACGTGTGGCTTGAAACTTTGCAATTCTTGCCGATCTTCGAATTCTTCTGAATTTCCACGAAAGCGCCAATTTTCGTGTCGTCGCCTATTTCACACCCATATAGGTTGATGAACTTTGATAGTTTCACGTTCTTGCCAAGTTTTACGTCCGGCGCAACACACAAGTACTGGTCCATGCTTGAATTTTTCCTTTTCGAAGAGATGTCAGGCCCGCTTAAGCAGATACGCTGAAATTCTAGAGCTTGATGACTTTACCTCTTTGTTGCAGCGATTGGTCGGCGGCTTCGAGCACTTGCACAACGTGCAGTCCCGCAGCTCCGTCGTTGAAGGGTTTCTTATCATTCAAGATGCAATCGACGAAGTAGGCAGCTTCCAGCTTCAGAGCTTCCACTTGTTCCACGCGAGGCGCCCACATGTCGCCGGAGCGGTAACTTACGAGCAGTTGATAAACGCCATCTCCGCTCATCTGTACGCCCTTGTCGTATATCTTTAGCTTTTCGTCGGCTTCCAGGTCGTTCCAGACCAGCATTTTTTTCTCGCCGCCGATCAGCGTGGTGCGTACTTTCACCGGAGACAGCCAGTTCACATTAATGTGGCCGATCATATTGTTGGGATAATAGAGAGTGAGAAATGCAATGTCGGCCACGCCATTCAAGTGGCGTTCGCCGGTGGCTACCACGGCCTCAGGCTTGCCCTTGATCAGATAGTTCATGATCGAAAGATCGTGCGGAGCCAAATCCCACAGCACATTCACATCGTGCTGGAAGAGGCCCAAATTGACGCGTGTGGAATCGTAGTAGTAAAGATCTCCCAACGTTCCGTTATCGATGAATTCTTTAATGCGCTTGACCGCTCCGGTGAACAAGAAAGTGTGGTCCACCATGATTTTCAGGTGTTTCCGGTCAGCCAACTCGATCAACTCCTCGGCTTGCGCAGTGGTGCAGGTAAAAGGCTTTTCAACAAAAACGTGCTTGCCATGCTCGAGTGCCAGTTTGGCAAGCTCGTAATGAGTCCACACCGGCGTCACGATAGCGATTGCATCAATGTCTGTGGCCGTCAGAATGTCACTACACTCCGCGATTACACGGATATCCGGATAGGATTGCCGCGCGCGGTCTTGTGACTTCGGGCTCTGATCGCAAATAGCTACAACGCGCGAACGCTCTTGCCCGTGGAAGTTTCGCACGATGTTCGGGCCCCAGTATCCGTACCCGACCACTCCCATTCTGATCACGTCGGTTGAATTGTTTTGTTTTTGAGCTTTCAATTCGCCTGCATCTAGACCAGTAGACATTTTTTCACCTTGGAATGCAAACCCTGAAGGGGCCGAATCGTTGCGCCTACAGAAAGGAAAATACGCAGAAGAAGCAGAGCGGTCTAAATCGGAAGCGTGCGACTCAACGAATTGTTACAGCCCGCAAATCTTGCTGTGAGTGCCACGAGATTAATACGCACCATTGCCCGTGAACACCGCGCGGGGAGTCTGAAGTAGAATCTTCACGTCTAACATCGGAGACCACATGCGTGAATACTGCAGGTCCAGCCTGACCATTTCATCAAAAGTAGTCTTGCTGCGTCCGCGCACTTGCCACAAGCCGGTGATACCAGGTCTGGACTCCAGCAAACGGCGACGGTGCCAAATGTCATAAGCCTCAATTTCGTAGGGGATTGGAGGCCGCGGTCCCACCAATGACATCTCGCCAATGAGAACGTTCCAGAATTGGGGAATCTCGTCTAAGCTCGCGCGCCGCATGAATTTTCCGATCCAAGTTACTCGAGGGTCGTTCGTGATCTTGTAGACGCCCTTCTTGCTTCCTTCTCGAGCTTCAGAACTCGCTTTTCCAGCGATGAAATTCCTGACGTATTCCTTGTGGATGGCGGTGTCTGTAGAAACATACATGGACCTGAATTTCAGAAATACAAAACGCGAACCGAACTGACCCACTCGCTCCTGGCGGAAAAATGTAGGGCCCTTCGAGGTCAGCCTGACCAGTATCGCGAGAACCAGAAAGACGGGCGACAAAAGCATCAACGCTACCGAAGCGCCCAGTATATCCATCACTCGCTTCGTCAACAGTGATAGTTTTTTCCTTTCTTTTACTTCGAAAAGGTCAGGGTACATCGTCGGATCAACCGGACGCTGATGCCCGTCTCCCTTCCAGCCATCCGGAAAGGCGTAAAAAGAAATTTGAAAACTGCTGAGCTGAGTGGCCTTGAACGCCTTCTGAAGGCTAGCGGTGACTTTCGATTCGATTGTCTTGACGGCGGCGCTTACGTCGCTCGCTCCGAACTCAGTGAAGATGACTCCAAACACGGAGTTCGCTTCGAACCAGCCGGCCAAATCTGTCTCGCGGACGGCCGCGCTTAACACAACCGCGATCTGCTCGAGCAAAGCGTCTGTCTTTTTATTTTTTAAGCCACCGTCGATTAACATCAAGACCAAGTGTTTGCGGGATCGTTCTGATCTTTTTCTTTCTCGGGCCAGCATCCGGCGGAAGTGCACTTCAGAAAGGAAGTTGCCCGGGTCGGCGGCGGTGTTCCCGTTCCCGTTCGACTTTTCGGGAGAATTAGGCTTGCCCGCGGGAAAATAGCTCCCCAGCGGCTCTCTATCTTGAAATTCTTCTTGAGATTTCGTTTTCATAAATTTGTAGACTGAGTTCTAGACCACCAACTGAGCTGCGCGGTTCCGAACGTGGGTCTTATCTCCCGCAGACGACTGCGACGCGCTGGTTACCGGGGTTACCAATGCCGAGTCAATTTCCACCGCCACCGAACGCTGCAACAGAGTAACCGAAAGAACCAGGCGGTGATGTCCTTTGAAATCCATCAGGATCCCTTCCAGACCGCGCAGCGGACCCGATTCAATTCTCACCGTGTCGCCAAGTTCCACGAATGGGCAGGGATGATTCGGAACGCCTGCCACCATCAATGTCTGAAGCGCACGAATCTCCGACTCCTCGACAACCGCTGGAATTCGATTGAAACCAACGATCTGGATCACTCCGGGTGTTTTCAGAATTGGCAGCCGGTCGTGTTGGTTAAATCGACAGAATAGATAGCCTGGAAAGAGCGGAGATTCCACTTCCTTGATTCGGTCAGACCAACGCTTTCTATTCTTGTAAAGCGGCAAGAACCATTCGTATCCCTGTCCGTTTAGATAATCAGCAACACATGATTCATGGCGAGATTTCACTTGCAAAGCAAACCACGGATACTTAGCAGTGCGACTGTTGTCGATTGTCGTCCCCGCGCTCGCATCGAATTGTGGTTTTGTTATCATTCCAATAAATACCCAACTGCGCTACCGCCATTAGAGTCCCAATCGACTCTCCTGAAGTTATCTAGGTTTGCACGACAGTTGCCACCTGCCAACCTAGTCTTGCTTCCCTTAAACCATTGTTTCTACTACCTTTAGAGAATCGGAAACCGCTAAACTAGTTCACAGAGCTCTGCCACCGTATAATTTCATGAACATTGCTATCCCATAGTTGCAATAATTTTCCGCCCTGCAAGTAAAACTCAACAAAGGACATATACCAAAATCTCCAAAATCAATGTTCCCTGACGTACGTCCATCGCGTGAACCGAATCGGAAACTTATTCCTGAATCGGCTTTATGTCTTCATGTCCGTAGGCCGTGCCATACCCGTGGTAGTAATAAGAACCGTAGGCGTGCGCCTTTTCCACAGCGTTGAGCACTACCCCAACAAGATTCCTGCCTTGCAGCTCTTGACACGCTCTTTCAGCAGTCGATGTCTGCGTGGACGCGGCACGAACAACCAAAATCACTCCATCCACGTGATCGGCGAGCAGGCTTGCATCCGCCACCGGAAGCAAAGGTGGTGAATCCAATAGCACCCAATCGAAGACCGGCGTTACACGTTCCAACAACGTCTTGAGCCGCCCGTTCAAAAGCAATTCGCTCGGATTGGACACTTCCTTCCCACCGGGAATGAAACAGAGATTTCCTTCGGCTCCATGTTGGATCACTGCCATCTCATCGGCTTCTCCCATCAAGTACTCCGTCAAGCCGGGAGAAGACGGAGCGCCAAGAGGAACATGGAGACGCGAACATCGTAGGTCCGCATCGATAATCAGGCACCTGCGATCAGGTTGGCGAACGATCGCTTGCGCAAGATTGTTAGTTACAAACGTTTTTCCTTCTGCCGGCATCGAGCTGGCGATTAAGAGCGTGCGCAATTGCTGGCTGCCGCGTAGTTGGTAAAGCCGCGATCGCAAAGTTCTGAATTGTTCCGCTGCATGGACGCTGAGGGCGGGGTTGTGAAAAATATTTACATTTAGATCTGGGTGCCAGTGGGGATGAGCACAGCGCTGACACAGATCTTCAAACCGCCTTAGAGCGCCCGATTGCGTAGTAGGAGCCGGGGGTTGCTTGAAGATATCCGGAACAGAATTGCCGTTGGCCGGCAGCGTGCCGACATTCACTGCAGTGCTTTGCATGGGCGCAACGCCGTCTGCAGATTGGTTCACGGCCCGTTCTTGTTCGGCCTTTTTCAAGGCTTCGTGAATACGACTCATGGTTTCCTCTCGCGCGTTGTCACCGGCATGATATTCGCCTCGCGTAGGCGGCTGAGCAGTTCATCAAGGTTCTGAAGCAATAGTTGCGCATCTACAGGCGGCTTGTTTCCATTTGAAGTACCGACAGGTGCAATCGGCTCGATCTCGTCCAGTTGAAATTCTCGCGCTACCTCTTCCACCAGGTGCGCCGGAACAGGCCGCAAGTGGTCCACATATGCGTTGATCAAAGCGTGTTCGCAAAGCAGGTTCACAATGCGTGGGATTCCTCGGGAATACAGGTGCACGGTCTGAATGGCTTCTTTCGAGAATATCGGGTCGCCATTCGCTCCGGCGATGCGCAAACGCTCGGCAATGTACCCGAACGTTTCCTCCAGCGTGAGCGCGCCGGTGCGGCATCTCAACGTGATGCGCTGGCGGAGCTGGCGCAGCTGCGGCAATTTCAGCTTCTCTTCAAGCTCCGGTTGGCCGGTCAGCACAATCTGCAGAAGTTTTTCGGTGGAGGTTTCCAGGTTGGTCAGCAAGCGGATTTCTTCAAGCACCTGTAGCGACAAGTTCTGGGCCTCGTCCACGATCAAAACCGCTGTTTCGCCGGCTCGGTATCGTTCCAGCAACCAGGCGTTAAGCTTCAACAGTACTTGGCTCTTGTGGCGGGTCTCACACGGGATTTCGAAGTCAGCCATCATGAAATCGAAAAGCTGGCTCACGTTCAGCTGCGAATTGAAAACGAAAGCTGTCGCGACACGCTGTCCGTGCAGCCAATCGAGCAGCCGGTTCAGCAGCGTTGTTTTGCCCGTTCCGACTTCGCCGGTGAGCAATATGAATCCCTTACGGTTTTGTATGCCGTAGGTCAAGCCCGCCAGCGCTTCCTGAATCTGTTTCGTCAGGAACAGATAGCGCGGGTCCGGATTCACATTGAACGGGCTTTCGCAAAGCCCAAAAAATTTCTGGTACATTTGCCCTAAGCTCCCGCTCCAGCATGAAACGGAGAATCGCCGTCTTTCCCAGTCGGACCGTGCTTGGATTTCCTCGCCATCAGTGATTCAACAGCGGGAACCATTGCCAGTACGGGAAGTCGCAACGCATTCTCAACATCTCTTTCAGTCCTGAATGATCTGTCCCGAGATTCCAGGAAAAATGCTATTCCAATCCCCAAAGCTAAACCTCCGGCCAATCCTCCGAGTGTGAACATCGGGCGGTTCGGAAACGACGGCTGGTCCGGCAGATTCGCGGGATCCAGTATCGAGAAATTTTCGCCTTCCTGGTGCCGTTCGAGGTCCGCTGCCATCGCCGATTGATCTCGCTTCTTCAGCAAATCGTTGTAGAAATCGAGCGCAGTCTGATAATCGCGTGTCACTTCTTTATATTGCTGCTCGACTGCGGGGCTCGATTGCACTCGATCTTGATAAAGTTTGATGGCCTGTTGAATCTTTGCTTGTTCCTTGGTTTTTTCGGCAATCACTTGGTCCGTGGTGTGGACTTGCGCACGCAATTGCGCGATTTGCGCCGGTTCCGCCGTTTTGGACGATTTACCTGTACCAGCAGCTTTAGGATTGTCTTCGTTGTCCGCTATCTTTTTTTGCAGCGCAGCAATTTCACTCCTTGTCTTCACGACATCCGGATAGTCGTCGGTATAACGAGCCTGCAAATTCGCCAGCTGCGTTTGCAGAGCAGCGAGTTGCGCATCCATCGTTTCCGGGTTCGAGCCAGTCTGCGCCGCTTGCCAGGCAGCGACTTGCTGAGCCAACATCGACTCCGCGAAGCTCTTATCCTGCTGCGCGCGCGCCAGAGCTTGGGTCGCCGCGTCCAGTTGTGAGGTCAAGCCCATCAGGAGGTTCAAATTTCCTTGCTCTTCATCTGGAAGTGAGCCGATATAGCGGCTCTTAAACTGGGCTAGCTTGGCGTCCTGTGCGTCCAGTTTTGCTTTAGCGTCCACAAGCTGTTGCGCTAGAAATTGAGTAGTATCTTCGGATCGCTGTTGCCGCAGCCGAATATTTTCTTCAATGAACATTGATGTGATGGTCGCACAAACTTCCTGGGCTGTTTTTGGATTGTCCAGAGTCACGATAATGTGAAATCCCGGCAGCGCCTGCGATTGGGTCTCGGCCATGGGCTGCACTGGAGTCACTTGGATACTTTTCTGCAAGCGTGCGACTAACTCCTCCACTGCCACGTGATTTACGTCACCTGGATACAGTCCGAACTGGTGGATAATGGGCTCGAGCCGAGTCCTGCTGAGAATTTCTTCTTGCATGCTTGCGAGGCGCGCGTTAATTTCCGTGGTAATCACCGGCTTCACAAAATCAGTGGGCACCGTTGGTTGCTCGATAAGAACGAGCGTTTGGGAGGTGTAACGGTTCGGAAGGAACCGTGAAACTCCATACGCCAAAGGCGCTCCGACGACTGCCAGAACCGTGATTAGAACCCACCGCCGCCGCAATATCGCGGTGTAGTCTGTAAAGGTTAGTTCTCGTTGAATCATGCCATCCTCTTCGCGGCGAATTTCCCGCTTAAATCGTTCTAGGTCGCCATGCGAATCCCGCACTAATCAGGTTACCAGTGCAGGAACCTGCGCAATGGTGCCCTAGGGCACTACAATTGTGTCGCCGGCTTTCAACAAAATGTCCTGCTCCGGATGTTTTCCGCCCACCACATCCTTGTAATTAAACGGATACTTCACTTGTTTTCCGTTTTCGAGCCGAAGAACGTAAATTGCTTTCATCTTCGCAAATTGCGTAAACCCGCCCGCGCTCGACAGGCCGCGTAACACAGTCGTTCCAGGCAGCAATGGAAAAGCGCCGGGCCGGGTCACCTCACCTAGAACATAAATTCGCTGGCTGTTAATTGCCGTGACGATCACGGTGACTTGTGGATTCGTTACGTATTTTTTCAAGCTCGCTGTTATTTGGTTTCCTAATTGTGCTGGAGTCATTCCCGCTGCCTGCACATCATTTAGCAATGGAAGTGAAATTTTTCCGTCCGGACGTACCGGAACAGTGCGGGAAATATCGGGCTCTTTCCAAACGTTCACGTCGATTACATCCTGCGGCCCAATCACATAGTTCGGATCTGATGTTGCGCTGTGCTGAGCTGCGCCGGATGCAGGTGGCGCACTCACTCGTGAATCAGGCTGCGGCGGCTGCGCGGCTCCGTCTTGCTGAGCCAACGTGGGGATTGCAACCAACACTGAAACGATCGCTAATGCATACAGCCGTTTAATCATTTTTTCTCCTGCTTCCATCATTCAGATTGCGACTCTGGCATCCCTATCTGCTTCAATTTATAAAGTAGAGATTTGTAACTGATCTGCAGTTCTTGAGCCGCTCTCTTCCGATTCCAGCGCGTACGCGCCAGCGCCTCCAGAATCATTCCACGCTCCGCCTCACGAGAAGCGGCTCGCGCGGCGGCTTTCAGCGAATAACTGCGCGTCTCCCGTGGTTCGGTCCGCGCCTCAACCGGTGCCCTCGGAACTTCCGGGAGCGCCAGGTTTTCGTCGCCGAGCGCCACAATCTTTTTAACCACGTTTGACAACTGGCGAATGTTTCCAGGCCAGGAATAATCCAAAAACCTTCGGATCGTGCGTGGACCCAACGTCGGACGTGTCCGGTTGAATTCCGCGGCGTACTTTGTCAAAAAAGATTCCACCAGCAAGGGGATATCATTTTTACGGTCTCGCAGCGGCGGAAGTCGCAAGCAAGCGCCGCTGATACGATAATAAAGCTCACTCCGGAAGCGTCCGATCCGCATTTCTTCATCAAGGTTCCGGCTGGTCGTTGAAATCACGCGCGCAACCAGCAATCCTCGTCGTGGTCTGGCATCACCATCCGGCAATGCGTAAAGAAGACTGCGCTGGCAGCTCGGGTCGAGTTCACTGATTTCATCGAAGAAAATAGTCCCTAGACTGCCCTCGGACCTCTGGCTCGAACTATCGCCATTACCATCTAACCCAAGTTCGCTCGCGAAGTTCGGCAGGTTCATAGACGCGCAAGCGATTTTCACCAGCGGCCCATCACAATTCGCGGAGAGTTGGTGAATTCTCTGCGCGAACATTTCCTTACCCGTTCCACTCTCTCCTACGAGCAAAACCGGGATGTTGGTCAGCGCGATTTCCGCCACAACACTCTCAAGCGTTTGCATGGCGGCAGACATGCCGCCGACAAACCCCGACTCCCCTTTTACCTGAGCGACATCAATCCCGTGGCTTGCCATAGCGCTTGTTCTCTCATCCTCAGTTACCGGTGTCCGCCTGTACATAGGACTACCGTTCGCTACGCTGGTGGATGCAAGGTTACTGCCAAGCCCCGAAGCGTTATGAGAGACCCTAGTACGCACCTAAATACCTCTTTATCTTTTATTTAGGAGTGTTCATCAGCTTGTAAATGGTTACATTTGCAGTCGTGGAAATCCTTGAAAACTTCCATGTTTGGGCAAAATGCTTCCGCTTAGTACCCACCAAAGAGAGATCGCCCTCACTATACAAGATTACATGACTTAAGGCGGATTTCCTACGGTGGTAATAAACCGTGTAGTATCTTTGCTATACAGGAGGTTACTCCGAAGTCGGCAGCCCGCAACACTTTTATGGATTGCCGCAAACTCGAAGGATAGAATTACGGGTTGCACAATGACTAACTTAGGCGTCTGCAAAGGCTAAGAGATGAAGGTCGGCAAAGCTCTATTTCTATGCACAGTGACCGCGCTGGCTCTATCCGCCGGTTGCTCCCGCGATCCTCAAGTTCGAAAGAAGGCCTACCTCGATAAGGGCGTTTCCTATTTCGAGAAAAGCAAATATGACGCCGCGATTATCGAATACCAAAACGCCATTCAGATCGATCCAGACTTCGCCGCTGCCCACTATGAGATGGCGCGCTCCTTAGTAAAACAGGGCGATTGGACCCATGCTTTCCAAGAGCTCCAGCGCACCGTTCAACTCGATCCAAAGAATTTCAAAGCTCAGCTCGACCTCGCAGATTTCTATCTTGCTGGCCGTAAGTTTCAAGACGCCCGCGATCACGCCGCACTGGTTTTGCAGAGCGATCCAAAAAACGCGCAAGCCCAAGTGATTCTTTCCAACGCGGACGCTGCGTTGGGTGATTCCAAGAAAGCTCTGAGCGAAGCTCAGCAAGCGGTTCAGATGGATACGAACCGCTCTCCGTCCTACCTCAATCTCGCATTGATGTATGAACGATTGAGCGACGCACAAGCCGCGGAACAAAACTACTTGAAGGCTGTATCACTGGATCTCAAATCCATGCCCGCGGTAATTGCCTTGGGAACTTTTTATCAGCGGCAGAAGCGTTGGGCGGATGCGGAAAAAGAATTTCAAACTGCCATCGCTATGGATCCTCAGAATCCGTCCGCACGCGTGGCTCTGGCAAATCTTTATCTCGCGCAAGGAAACGGGTCCGCAGCAGAGCAAACCATGCAGAAGGCCAAAAGCGCGCTGAAAGATAATCCGGCAGGTTATCGATTGCTCGGCGACTTTTACCTAAGCCAGAGAGAACTCGAGAAGGCAACCAATGAGTTTAGCACGCTCTATTCCCAGCATCCCAAAGACAAAGCGATTGCCGAGACCTACGTTCAGCTTTTACTTCAGCAGAGTCACCTGGATGACGCGGCCAAAGTGAACGACACTACTTTGAAAAATTTCCCCTCAGATCCCGCCGTCATGATCCTGCAGGGAGCGATTTTAAGTCGGCAGCAGAAACAGTCCGATGCTATTCACGTTCTAGAACAAGCCGTAAAAAGTGCGCCGGATAATGCCGTGGGCCATTTCCAACTCGGATTGGCTTACGCGGGCACCAAGAACTTCGGACAAGCCGAAGCGCAGTGGCGAGAGGCTGTCCGACTGCAACCCACTATGATCGATGCGCATCGCGCTCTTGCTAGTTTGGCTTTGCCTAAGCAGGACGCGAAGCTGCTGGCAGAAAGCGGTGCGGCTCTAAAGTCCATCGAGCCTGGAGCTGTCGATGGCTATATTTACGAAGCGCAGGCGGCGTTCTGGCAAGGCAATCAGGCTAGTGCGGAAGCCGATTTAAAAAAGGCCATGGAGATAGCTCCACAGAACCCTGCTGGTTATGTTCAAATGGGAAATCTTCGCCTAGGTCAGAAGAAGTTAGACGAAGCCGAAAAGTATTTTGCTCAAGCGCTGAAGCTCGATCCATCATCGTCCGATGCGCTCACCGGGCTTGTGAACATTGCCGTTGAACGCAAAGATCCGGCGAAAGCGCTTCACCTGGTGCAAGACCAGGTCGCACTAGTACCCAACAGCAGCAACTTTTACTTTTTGTTGGGGCAAATCCAACTCCGCAACCAGGATCAGGCGAAAGCGGAAGCGGCCCTCCAGAAAGCTGTTGACCTCGATAAGAATAATGTGGGGGCTGTTCTACTGCTTGGCAGCATCCAAGTGGCCCGCGGCGCTGTGGATCAGGGGATTGCAA
This sequence comes from uncultured Acidobacteriota bacterium, assembly GCA_963714785.1. Lineage (GTDB taxonomy): Bacteria > Acidobacteriota > Terriglobia > Acidiferrales > UBA7541 > Palsa-295. The sequence goes on along the minus strand of CAVQQE010000003.1, from coordinate 163,036 downwards.
GCTATCAGAACGCTGTCAAGAACAACCCTGGCGACGCTCGCCTTTACGCGGGCTTAGGCGGTGCGTACGAAGCACACCAGGATTGGCAGCAGGCCCAGGATGCTTACAAAAAGGCTCTTGAAATCCAGCCGGATTATCCTCTTGCCGCAAATAATCTCGCGTACGTGATGCTCGAGCACGGTGGCAACGTCAACGTGGCTCTTTCGCTCGCGCAAACAGCGCGCAAAGGTTTGCCCAACGAAGCTTTCTCCGCCGACACTCTGGGTTGGGCTTATTACAAGCAAGGTGTGTATAACGCGGCAATTGAAACCCTGCAGGAAGCGGTCACTGCAAATCCACTTAATCCGACCTACCACTATCACCTTGGCTTGGCCTACCAGAAATCAAATAATGTTCCAATGGCAAAAAAAGAACTCGCGGCTGCGCTGAAACTCAATCCCAAACCGGATCAAGCCGAAGAAATCAAGAAAACTCTGGCCACTCTGTAACTAGCAATTGAATTCCAAGTTCTAAGGTCATGCCGAGCCGTTCCTTACAGTTATCTCAAAAACCTTAGGTAGCTCCTTATTCTCGCGATCGGTATCGCCAATAACTTAGCTGCAAAGAGAGCCTGCCTTTCGGCCCGCAAGAAAGTGCAGTTAGTGTTGCGCCTCGATGATAATGTCCCCTTTTCTCCTCGATAAAAATGTCCCCCTAAAGTAGACCTCCGGAAGGAGGTCAGATTGGCGCGGACCGAGATGAGCAAGAGGGAGTTGCGACGAGAAGATCGGCAGTGGAGGAATGGGAGAAGTGTATCGCGCCCATAATGAACATCTGGATCCGAGGGAACCGTACCAAGGTACGCGCGCCCGGTCTTCGGCGAATAGCACCGACCAAACGTGTAACCCAGAAAGTCGAACTTCTCTTCCGGCAGTTTGCAGACCCGCGTCTTCGTTTCATTCACCGTCAGCTTCAGCTTCGTCATGATGTCCCGCATGGTGGCCAGCGCTTCTTCCGCTCGGCCTCGGCAGCAGATCATTTTGTGTTCTCCTCTGCTTCTTTCCGAATCGGCGCTTGCGAATTCAGCTCAGTACTTCTTCGGGTACTTCTACGGGATCAGACCACACTCTTCCTAAATCTTAGGAGGCTGGCTCGATTATTCAGGTTATGGTGGCGGGGTGGAAATGTCGTAACCTGCATGCTTTACGGCCGTTGAAGGAAACATTTCACATTTCGACTGGAGACCGCCACTGCCGCAAGTTGCATCTCTATGTTAAGGGTATGATGAATCCAGACTATGGATGCCAAAGCGAAACAAAAAAACCTTCGCCTGCTTACCAACGGTATCTACGTGTTGACCTCTCGAGATGGCGATCGTTATGGAGCGGCGACAGTGACCTGGGTCTCTCAGGTTTCGTTCAAGCCGCCCTTGTTGATGGCCGCGCTACGAAAAGATGGAAGCGTTCTCAGTTGCCTGGTACCGAGCGGCTTCTCGGTTTTGCATATCGTGGGAAGCGAGCAGCAAGAAATCGCGCAAAAGTTTTTTTCAGCCACCAAAGAATCCGACGGCTTCCTAAATGGCGAGCCGTTCTACGAAGGTAAAACTTCCGCCCCGGTCCTGAAGAATTTGAAGGCGTATCTGGAATGTAAACTTGTCGCGATCTCTGAAGACTACGGGGATCACGCCATCGCGATTTTGGAAGTTGTCGAAGCCGGCAATCGCGGCGAAGTCGATCCCCTCGTTGTCTGCGATTCACCCTGGAAATACGGCGGCTAGCTCACAACTCTGAAATCCCGCCTTTGCTTCTGTTTCCGCGCATGAATCTGATTTGGGCTTCGCGAGAAACTCCACTATAATCGTTAGATTCAGTATTGCTACAGGAGTGGCTAGGTCTATGTTGAAAAGCATTCAGCAGCGGGATCTCGACAAGAATCGATGGGTCAAGGTCACTATGTGGGTCCTGTTGATCCTCATTAGCGTCAGCATGGTGATTACCTTGGTGCCTGGGCTGGTTGGCGGATCGACTACCAACAGCCCCGATACGGTGGCTTCCGTTGGCGGCCAGGACATTTCCGTCTTCGATGTGCAGCGCCACTTGAATATGGTTCTGCACGGACAAAACGTTCCCGAAATGTTGAAGGGCTTGTACGCCAAACAGGTTCTCGATCAGATCATTTTCTCTCGCGCCCTCGACCTCGAAGCTCAAAGGCTTGGCATCAGCGTAACTTCTCAGGAAGAATCGGATCGCATCAAGCAGTTGCTGCCAGCGGCATGGGAAGGCGGGGCCTGGACCAAGGATCGATACGTTGCGGAAGTTCAGAATCGCACGGGAATGTCTGTTCCCGAATTCGAATCATTTTTACGCGACGACATGCTGATGGAAAAGTTCCGCCGGCTGGTCACCTCCTCCATTAGCGTCAGCCCAGCCGAGATTGAGAACGAATTCCGCCGGCGAAATGAAAAAGTGCAGATCGAATACGCGCTGGTGAAACCGACCGAACTTGCCTCTTCGATTCAACCTACGGACGCGGAACTTTCCGCCTATTACGCCAAGAATGCCAGCCGCTACCAGGTTCCCGAAAAACGGTCGGCGCGCTACGCGCTGCTAGACCTGGCAAAATTGCGCGATACCACGCAGGTGAGCGATGCGGACCTTCGCGCGTATTACAACTCCCACATCGACCAATATAAGGTCGAAAACCGCGCTCACGTCGAACATATTCTTTTCAAGACCATCGGCAAAACCGATGCCGAAATTGCCGAAATCCGCCAGAAAGCCGAAGATGTGCTGAAGAAAGCCAAAAGCGGAGCCAACTTCGAAGATTTGGCCAAAAAGTATTCAGAAGATGATGCGACCAAAGCAAAGGGTGGCGACCTCGGCTGGATTGTTGAAAAGCAGACTGTCCCTGAATTTGAACAGGCCGCCTTCAGCGTTCCCAAGGGTTCTGTGTCTGATCTGGTGAAAACGCAGTACGGCTTTCACATTATTAAAGTGTTGGATCGCGAAACTGCTCACACCAAACCGTTCGAGGAAGTGCGCAGCACGATCGTTCCCATCCTCACCGATCAAAAGGCCGCCGAACAGGCCAACAATATTTCTACGCAGATGGCCAGCGCCGTTCGCCAATCCAATCGCCAGTCTCTGGACGACCTGGCGCGGAAATTTAATTTGAAGCTTGGTGACACGCCTCCCGCATCCGTTACTGACCCAGTCGGCGATCTCGGAAATTCCCCTGAACTTCACCAGATTCTCTTTCAACTGCGCCCCGGCGAACTGAGCCAGCCACTGCAGGTCCCTCTGGGCTTCGTGATTTTGACGCCGAAGGACATACAGCCCGCCCACCAAGGAACGCTAGCGGAAGTTCGCGACAAAGTCCTGGCGGACTATCAGCAGGAAAAATCCATTGAGCTGGCTCGGACCAAGGCCCAGGAACTCGCCAAGCGCGTTCCATCTGGCGAATCGTTTGACCAAGCCGCCAAGGCTTTGGGTCTTACCGCAGTCACGCCTGAGGCGTTTGCACGAAACGGCTCGGTTCCAGATGTCGGCTCAGCAAAGCTGTTGCAGGCCTCCTTTGGGATGCCGGTTGGCCAAGTCAGCCCACCCACTCAGGTGGCAGGCAATTGGCTGGTCTATCGCGTCGAAGGCCATCAGCCCGCTAACCCCGCGGACCTCGCTACGCAGTCCGACCAGATCAAGCAGCAGCTACTGCAAGCGAAGCAGACGGCTGCCTTCGAGGCTTTTCGCACCGCGCTCGAGGATCGACTCAAGACCGAGGGCAAGCTGACCATCAACGCGGACGTGATGAAGCGCTTGTCTCGTTCAAGCTAGCGCCACGACGAGTCGCAAAATGGCTTAGGCAGGTATGCCCTACTAATCAGGCCGCATAACAACTCTGGAAATTTCGTTTCCAATTTCCCGCCGTTCCGCGCTTCGCCTTTCGCTGTAATTTACTGTAAATAAGTGTGTTAACAACTTTTTATCAGGTCCCTTGCCTCCTTCCTGAAGCTCCTATAAAATGGTGTGTATCCGCAGAGCCTGCCCCGTCGCCAGCGGGGTTCTGATCTAAGGCGAGAATTTTCCCAATTTTCTGCCCGGTCACGAATTGCTGAGCGCCATGTAAAGGAGCATTCCGATGCCGGAAAAACGTTCCAGGGCTAGCAGGCTTGTGGTAGCACTCACATTGGGAAAGACCCGCCGCCAAGGGTCGAAAACACTCGACTTTGGGGCTATGGCGAAAAAACTGGGGACCAGGATGCCTACCAAGAGCACGTCATCAGGGAACGAATATTTATGCGCGATGGAGAAGAATCAAAACGGCAAATACAACGTCCGGGTGCGTGCGTACTTTGGACGCGGCGGATGGTCGTTGCCGGTCTATTTCCTCGCGTCGACATTTAATGCGGCTATGAAAAAACTCGAAGAAGCGTTGCAACTGCTGCAGAAGAATGAAGAGCGGCTCAGGTTTTGGGGCGTCGAACGCTCCGATGACCCAGGCGTCGCTGGAGACCTTCTGAAGGAATTTGGGTTGTGGCTGGATCGCCGCAAGGAATACCCTCGCAAAGTGGCTGAGGTCAACGTGCAGCGCGAACGGCCGGTGCCGGCGTCCATGCTGGCTCCGATACGCCGCGTGTTGGCCGACTCCGTATCGCAGGAGCGCGTCTCGCTCGCTGCGGCCGGCGACTGACCGCTGTAAATCTCATAATCCCTACCGATGACTAGGCTCCGGAGTTTCGGAGCTTCTGTCGCCGATCTCCGCTCGTGCCTCGCATCGAATCGTCTTACATCTTCGGGCGGAGGAAGATTTCGCCGTTGGCTACAATGGCGTCGTTGAGCGACAGCTTATAGCGGTACGCGCCGGGGTTCAGGCCGGAACGGATGGCGCCGCTTTGCAGGCGAACGCCCGGCGGGGCTTGGAAAACGTTGGAGGAAAAGGGACAACGCTGCGGATCGAATTCGATCTTGAGGTTCCCGGCGTTGGAGAACCATTCGACTTGATCTCCGGGTTCAAGCACTACTACTTCGGGGAGCACTCCCACTACCACTAGCTTGTCCGTCACTCGGTTTCCTCTCTAACTTTCACACAGCAAACTTTCACTAAAAATTTCCCTCCCAATCCGACTGCACCGACAGCGTGCTCTTCCGCGGAACTTTACCTCCGCTCAAACTGCACTGCGTCCCAAAATCTTTCGTTGAATTTTATCGTCGAGCGCATTTGCGTCGAAGCCGCCACGCCTACATCCATCAATCCGCCGTGTCGGCCGCTATTCGCCCGCGCCTCCATCCACTGGCGGCTCTCGGTTATGAGATGGCGCGAACGGCTTCGAGTATGTGTTTGGCGGAAATGCCGAAGGCTTCGATCAACTCGTCGGGCTTTCCGGAATGCGGCATGCGGGTGACCGCGATTAGTTTGAATTTTGATGGTGAGGCGCCTACTTCCGCGAGCGCCGTTAGGACGGCTTCGCCTAGGCCGCCTTCGGGCCAGTGATCTTCGGCGGTAATCAAGCGGCCGCCCGTTGCGTTGATTTGTTCGGCGATGGCTTTGCCGTCGATCGGCTTGACGCAATAGAGGTCAATCACTCGAATAGCGACGCCTTGCGATTTCAACTGGTCTGCGGCTTTAAGGGCTTCGTGGAGTGTGACGCCCGCGCCAATCACCGTGGCTTTATCTTGCGCGCTTTGCCTCAGGATTTTAAACCCGGGGACGGGGAACTTTTCGTCCTTGGAGTAAAGGATGGGCATCTTGGGGCGCGAAGTGCGCAGGTAATTTATTCCAGCGCGCCGGGCCATGTGCTCGGTGAGGCGCTCGGTGGAAATCGCGTCGCTGGGATAAAAAACTTCGGAGCCATGCACAGCTCGGAACATGGCGATGTCTTCCAGAGCCATCTGCGACGGGCCATCTTCTCCGATGGAGACGCCGCAATGCGAGCCGCACAGATTGATATTCGCGCGGCTGATAGCGGCCATGCGCACGTTGTCATAGGCGCGAGAGAGGAAGCAGGCAAAAGTATCGGCGAAGGGTACCTTGCCGCGAGCGGCGAGCCCTACTGCGGCGCTAACCAGGTTTTGCTCCGCGATATAGCCTTGATAGAAATGATCGGGATAGGCGTCTTGGAAAATTTCCGAGAAGGTAGAATTTTTCACGTCGCCGGAGATGGCCACGATGTGCGGATTCACTTTTCCGAGGCGCTTCAGCGCGAAGCCGTAAGCTTCGCGTGTGGCGATGGGTTTGTCCTGCGCGTATTCGGGAGCGGGCGGCTCCGGAAAATCAGGCGGCTTCGGTAAATTCGTGCGCTCGTAGGATTTTCCCGGGTCCGGAGGAACTACCGGCGGCGTGCCTCCCAGTTCTTTAATCCCCGCAGCGAGTTGTTCTTTCGAAAACGGCTTGCCGTGCCAGCCCATTTTTCCTGCAACTTCGCTGAAGCCGTGGCCTTTGATGGTTCTGGCCAGGATTGCCTGTGGACGGCCCTTGGTGGCTTTCGCGCGGTCGAGCGCGGCGAGGACGGCGGCGACGTCATGGCCGTCGATTACTTCTGTCGCAAAACCTTCCGACTCAAATTTCCGGCGATAAACTTCCATGTCGTGCTGATACATAGTGGGGTCGCTCTGGCCCAGCGCGTTGATGTCACAGATGACGGTGAGATTATCGAGCTTGTAATGTGCGGTGAAGGCGGCCGCCTCCCAAATTTGACCTTCGGCGAGTTCGCCGTCTCCGGTGAGGACGTACACGCGGGTGGGGCTTTTGTCCATGCGCGCGCCGATGGCGAGGCCAGCGCCGACTGAGAGGCCCTGGCCGAGGGATCCGGTGGCTGCATCAACCCCGTGGATGTGCGGGGTGGGGTGGCCTTCGAGTTCGCTGGAGAACTGGCGGAGAGTCATCACGCGCGATACGGGAAAAACTCCGGCTTCGGCGAGCGCGGAATATAGAAGGGGAGCGGCGTGGCCTTTGGAGAGGACGAAGCGGTCGCCGTCGTTAGAGTTAGCGTTCTTGGGATCGAACTTCATGGCGTAGAAGAAAACTCCGGCGGCCAATTCCGCAGCGGACATGCAGGACGTGGGGTGTCCTGAGCCGGCGGCAGTGGTGGACATCATGGAATAAATACTGAGCAGTCGCGCTTTTTCCTTTATGTTGGCGATGATGGCGGCGGACGGCGCGGTGGTGGGAGTGGCGCTCATAGTGGCTCCTTTTCCTTTTGTGCCTTCAGCGGGATTTTACCCTGTTCAGAGGCGTCCCGCGAGACAGATTCTTTTTTGCGCTGGGCGCTCTGCTTGGCTGTGAATTTGGCCGAAATTGCAAAATCCCAATCGCTGTTCTGACCCCGGTTAGAAATTTTCGGATGCTTTGTTTTGAGTGAGTTAGGTCGAATTCTGTTTGTGAGCTTGTGCCGGGTAGAAATGGCCTAGACCACTTGTAAAAACCCGGCCGTATTAGCCGCTTATTCGACGAAAAATGGCGAGTTGGATCGTGGGAAATGAGCGGAAGAACGGTACCTGTTCTTCCCTCACCACTGCGCCGAATTTTTCTGCGCTCCACATAGTTCCATTTCCAGCCTAACACACGATGCAAATCTCACACGCAGTGGACGATTTGCAAATCCTTTTAGGAGTGGCAGTTAGAAGGCCCCAATTCCAAAATGGGAAACGGCGATTTTACCGGTTGTCTTTGCGCGAGAAATTCGAATGGTCGAAAGCGGCGCACAGGCGGATCGTCAAGCACAGTCAACAAGTACCGACTATGCTTGCTAAATGCCTTGCTTCCAGCGACGATTCCCCTTGTGTCGGGTTCGTTGACTTGGGTTCAGGCCCAACCTAAGATGAGCGTAAATGCCGGACTCCTCACCGCTGATCGGCCGCATTGTCTCGCACTACCGAATCGCAGAAAAGCTCGGGGCCGGAGGCATGGGCGAAGTTTATCGCGCACGCGACGAGCGATTGAAACGCGATGTGGCTCTGAAAATCCTGCAACCGGGTTCTAAAACCAGTTCCGCCGCCAAGAAGGATCTGCTTCGCGAAGCGCAGTCCGCTTCGGCTTTAAACGATCCGCATATATGCACCATCTACGAAGTGGGCGAAGACGGAACTGATCACTTCATCGTGATGGAGCTGGTCGAGGGCAATACACTTAATCGATTGATTCCCGCGGGAGGCTTGCGGCCGGAGCTGGTCTTGCGTTATGGAGAGCAGATTGCCGCCGCGTTGGCACATGCTCACGATCATGGCGTCATCCATCGCGACATCAAAACGGCTAACATCGTAATCACACCCGCCGGGCAAGTGAAGGTTCTAGATTTTGGTCTCGCCAGGTTTTATAGCGATGCAGAACTTGCGGATGCGACCCGCTCCAACGAATCAGCCGCCAATGCCAACGCAGTTGTAGGCACGCTTCCCTATATCGCGCCGGAAATTCTGCGTGGTGAGCAAGCCAGCGCGCGCAGTGATATATGGGCGCTGGGAATCACGTTGTTTGAGATGTGCACCGGCAATCGACCGTTTCGCGGCAATACGGGATTCGAGCTGACTTCCGGAATACTTCGCGAGCCACTACCGCCGCTTCCACCACAAGTACCGACCGGATTACGAACGGTCATTGAACGTTGCCTGGAGAAAGAGCCGGGCCACCGATACCAACGGACCGGTGAGATTTGCGCGGCGTTAGAAGCGGTTCAGACGCGGCCGGACAGTTCTTCCTACTCCTCGACGATTCCATCATCCGCCGAACCCGCAATCGCAGCGAAGCGAAGTCCATGGATTCCAGGCATCATCGCGCTGGCTGTGTTTCTTATCGTCGCTGCTCTGTTCGCTGCCAACGTAGGTGGCTTGCGTCGCAGAATTTTTCATGGTGCGCCGGCTACAAGTATTCATTCGCTTGCCGTGTTGCCACTTCAGAATCTTTCCGGCGACGCGCAGCAGCAATATTTCGCCGACGGCATGACCGAAGAATTGACCACCGCGCTATCGCAGGTCAGCTCCTTGCGAGTGGTCTCGCGCACCTCTGCAATGCGATATAAGGGAACGCAGAAATCGGTCCCACAGATTGCACAGGAGCTGAATGTCGATGCCGTGGTGGAAGGGTCGGTTGAACGCGAAGGTGACCGCGTCCGCATCACCGCTCAATTAATTCAGGGTCCCAGCGACACGCATCTGTGGGCCAAGGGTTACGAACGCGATTTGCGCGATTCGCTCCGCCTGCAGGACGAAGTGGCCCAAGCCATTGTGGATGAAATCCAGTTGAAGCTCACTCCACAGGAACAGGCCCACTTCGCGCATAACGAGAGTGTCGATCCTGAAGCGCACGAAGACTATCTTCGAGGCCTGTTCCACTTGAATCTGCGCAACGGTCCTGACGAACGGCAGGCCATTGAACTATTTCAAGCCGCCATCAAAAAAGACCCGTCGTACGCAGCGGCCTACGCGGCACTAGCGGATTCTTATCGGGCGCTCATCTTCAATAGCAACGTCGCTCCAGCGGACGTTGCTCCGCTCTCGATGTCCGCGGCCAGGCGCGCTTTAGAGCTTGACGATCATCTTGCGGAAGCCCATATCTGCTTGGCCAGCGGCCTGGTTGATTACGACTGGGACTGGAAGGGCGCAGAGAAGGAATATCAAACGGCACTACGGTTAAACCCAAATTCTGCCCTCGCGCATTCCACCTATGCACATTTCCTGCGTCAAGAGGGAAAACTTGAAGAATCGATTCGCGAAGGCCGACGCGGAACTGAACTCGATCCCGTGTCCGCACCAGCAAATTTCATGGTGTCGCAATCTCTCTATGAAGCACGGCGTTACGATGAGGCAATCTCCCAATTACACAAATCCTTGGATCTCGAACCGCGCTTTTGGCCCGCGCATGTGTATCTCGGCAAGACGCTGGCTGAGCAGGGCCAGTTTCCTGAAGCCCTCGAAGAATTGAAAACGGCGGGGGATTATACGGCAGAGCCTCGAGCCACGATGGGTTACGTATACGGTCGAATGGGACGCGCCGCGGATGCACACCAAGCGCTCGCGGATTTACAGACCCAGTCGAAGAGCGCTTATATAGCCCCGAGCATGTTTGCGAGAGTTTATATCGGCCTGGGTGACAAAGACCAAGCTTTCGCTTGGCTCGAAAAGGGTTATCAACAGCGTGATTTCTGGCTCACCTTTTTAACAGGCGAACCTATGTACGATACATTGCGTTCCGATCCTCGATTCCAAGAACTCGTGCGCCGAATCGGGTTTCCGCAGTAGCCACCGTCAGTTGCAACTCGTGATAAGACAAGTTACCTAAATTAATTAAGCGCGGCGGAAAGTGACGCGCCACTGCCTCCAGCGAACTACATCCTTCCAGTCGGTGCCCAGAGGCAAAGACGAATTGCATTTGGTGCGGTCTGAACGTAAAGTTCACGCGGGAGTTTGCCGGAGAGGACATGCGACAGGACGGCCTGGCTTCCTACGGTGAAGACTGGGCCAGCATGAGGTCTACGGACTTGCTGAGTTGGTTCAGGATGAACTGGGGGGCGATTCGGCTCATCAGCTTCAGGATGTTACTCTGGCCTGGACGGATTTCGAGCCGATCGTTTTTTAGGCCGTCGATGACTACGGCGACCATCTTATGGAGGTCCATGATTTGGGCGCCCTTCATATCTTCGGGGGTGAAACCTTCCGTTGTTAACAGTGGCGTTTGAGTGGCGGGCGGAGCCAGTTCAAATACCTTGATGCTGGTGTTTTTTAGCTGGGTTCGGAGGGATTGTGTGAAGGAATGCAGGCCTGCTTTGGTGGCGCAATAGATTGGCGCTATGGGGAAAGGGACGAAGGCGAGGCCGGATGAGACGTTTACGATGGCGGCGCCATTTACGACTTTCAGGTGGGGCAAGAATTGTTTCACCATGCGGATGGGGCCGAGAAGGTTGGTCTCGATTTCGCGGCCGATGTCCTGCAGGGCATTCGCGGCGCCGTTTTGCGTTTCATTCTTCCGGTCCTGGAGATTGATCTTGCGCATGATTCCGGCGTTGTTGATGAGCACATTCAGACCGGGAAATTTTTTGATCACGGCATCGAAGAGGACAGGAATCGATTGGGGGTCGCTTACGTCACTTTGAAACGTGTGGACACCCGGAAGTTTTCGTTGGGTTTCCTCGAGCCGGCGCTGATCGCGTCCAGTAATGATGACGGTGTTGCCAAGCTTCAGAAGTTCAGCGGCAAGCTCGAATCCAATGCCGCTGGTGCCGCCGGTGATTAAAATGGTGTTACCCGAAATGTTCATGGCAGGCCTCTCTAGTTATGGGTTGCGGCGATCGGCGCGGTTCGAAGGAAAGCTCTATCTGCCTTCCGCGGAAACATGCAGGCCGAAGAGCTGCGTCTCGAGGCTATCCATTAGACGCTCTGGAAGCAATCGCGGCAAGATCGTGAGCGGTCTGGAACCTTTTCCTACGACGTAACGGATATTGGGACGCCGAGCAGTGAGAGCGTGGAGCACAGCTCGCGCGACAACCTCGGGCGAGCTGCCGTTCATTTCGCGCGCGTAAGCACGCCTGGTGAAATTTCGGAGCATGTCGCCGTAGCGCTTCGCGCCTTCCGGGGGAAGACGTTGGATGAGGCCTTCCACATCGCCAAGCGTTTTATCGACAGCGGGCGTGCGTATTGACGCGGGCTCGATCACACAAACGCGAATGCCGAATGGGCGAAGCTCCAATCGCAACGAATCGCTTAGCGAACCGAAGGCACTTTTGCTCGCGCCCAACACTCCGCCAAACGGAATGGCAATGTGCGCTCCCACAGAACTTATGTTGACGATGCGACCGCGCCGTTTGCGAATCATGGGCAGAAATGCCTGGGTGACAGCGATCTGGCCGAACACGTTTACCTCAAATACTTTTCGAAGGTCTTGCGAAGGCACATATTCTAGAGGGCCGGAAATTCCGATGCCGGCGACGTTCACGAGGCCATCGATTCCACGACCCTGGACTTGAGCGGTAACCTCTTTGGCTGCGTTCGCGACGGAGGCGGCGTCAGCAACGTCCATGATTACCGGAGTGAGGTTGCTTCCGGCTTCGTCCCGGAGCGGGCGGATGTCGGTCAGCTTGCGGACGCCAGCGAAAACTTGAAATCCCTTGCTGGCTAACGACACTGCGGAGGCGCGGCCGATGCCGCTGGAAGCTCCGGTTATCACTGCAACTTTATTGCTTGAATTGTTCATGGCTGTCCTGAGGCTGGGGGGAACAGAAGCTGGCAAACATGACGGGCCGGACGCCAACTCGGACCCAGGACTATGCTACGAGCGCGGACGAGCGAAGGTCAATCAATAGTTTTGCGGTAGGCTGGCTTTCGTTGATCTCGGCTGAGAGGCAAAGACGAATTGCAATTGGCGCGGCCTGAACGTAAAGTTCACGCGAGAGTTTGTCGGAAAAACAAGTTGATCAATGCTATGGATCCTTGCGCAATGGATATGAGCATAATTACCGGGGGGACTCGATGAGCGCGGTGAAATCGCTTTCTGCGGAAAGTACGCGGCGGGATTTTTTGAAGACGGGAGTTGTGGCGGGGGCCAGTCTTGTTATTGGATTTCATTTGCCTGCAAGGATGACGCAGCAAGAAGCGTGCTCCAGCGGCAAAGATTCCGCTGGGACAAAAGATTCTGCGCGCGGGGATTTCCAGCCAAATGCGTTTATTGAGATCAAGCCTAGCGGCGAGATTTTTTTGACGGTGGCGCGGTCGGAGATGGGGCAGGGGGTGCGGACGTCGCTGGCGATGATTTTGGCGGAGGAGTTGGACGCGGATTGGGCGCGCGTGACGGTGAAGCAGGCGGACTTCGATACGAAATACGGGGACATGACTACGGGAGGCAGCGCGAGCGTGCGGAGTTCATGGGATCCGTTGCGCAAAGCGGGGGCGACGGCGCGGGACATGTTACTGAGCGCCGCAGCACAAATGATGAGCGTGCCCAAGGAAGAATGCAGTGCTATTGGTGGCAGCGTGATCGAGCACACAAAGACTGGAAGGAAAGTCGGATATGGATTGCTGGTGGAGAAGGCTTCTGGATTTCCAGTGCCCAAAGATGTGCCGCTGAAAAATTTCCAGGACTACAGGATTATTGGCACGAAACGAAAGCGCGTGGATGACAAACATATTGTGATCGGCGAAGCGCATTACGGAATCGATACGAAAGTTCCGGGGATGTTGTATGCCTCGGTGACGAGGCCGGCAGTTTTTGGCGGGCGCGTGAAGACGTTTGATGGGAGCAAGGCGCAAGCGGCGTTGGGAGTGCGCAAAGTGGTAGAAGTGCCGCGGGTGGAATTGCCTCCGCTATTTGGAGAAGAGCGCGCGCCGAATTCGGGGCACCAACATTATTTGTGGGGCGGAGTGGCGGTGGTGGCGGATTCGACGTGGCGCGCAGTGGCGGCGAGACGCGCGCTGACGGTGGAGTGGGACGATGGGCCGGGCGCGTCGGAATCGACGGAGGGACATCGCGCGGAGCTGGCGGGACTTTTGAAAAGTCCCGGGAAGGAACTGCGAAAAATTGGAGAGCCGGAGGCGGCGTTCGCGAACGCTGCAAAAAAAGTGGCGGCGGAGTACGAGACGCCTTTTCTGGCGCACATGGCGATGGAGCCGCCGAACTGTACGGCGTTTGTGCGCGACGGGAAATGCGAAGTGTGGGCTCCCACGCAAAATGCGGGCGGGATGGCGACGGCGCTGCAGAGCGCGCTGGGACTAGCAGCGTCGGCGATTACGATTCATGTGACGCTACTGGGTGGCGGATTTGGGAGGCGGCTGAATATCGAGTACGGGGTGGAAGCGGCGTTGATTTCACGCGCGATGGGAGCGCCGGTGAAAGTGACGTGGACACGTGAGGACGATATCAGCCACGATTTTTACCGGCCGATGACGCGTCACCGGATGCGAGCCGGGCTGGATGCGCAGGACCAGCCGGTGGCGTGGTTGCACCATATTGCAGCACCGTCGACGGACGGGACGTATCTTGGCGGCGATATTCCCGATATTGGCGGAACGGAAATCGCGGGCGTGGGGCTGCCGAATGGCTCGGTGGCGAATTATTTTCTGGAGCAGAGTTTTTTGCACACCGCGGTTCCGCGGGGGTATTGGCGCGCGGTGGATCCGAACTGGAATCATTTTGCGGTGGAGAGTTTTATCGATGAGATTGCGGCGGCGGCAGGAAAAGATGCGGTGGAGATGCGCAAGCAATTGATCGCCGGGACTCCGGTGGCGGCCGCGGCCGACAGCGATGAAAGCCCGGTGAACATTGAGAGGCTGCATCACGTGATCGATCTGGCGGCGGAAAAATCCGGATGGGGAAAGGCGCTGTCGGCGGGGGGGACAGGTACGGTGCGGCGCGGACGTGGTATCGCGGCGCTTTATTCGTGGGGGAGCTACGTGGCAAACGTTGCGGAAGTTAGCGTTGGAAAAGATGGAACCTTGCACGTGGACCGCGTGGTGGTGGCGATCGATTGCGGGCAAGTGATTAATCCCGACATGGTTGTTGCGCAGATGGAAGGCGGAGTTGCGTTTGGGCTGACGTCGGCGCTATACGACGAAATTACGATTGAGAATGGGCAGGTACAGCAAAGCAATTTTGATAATTACCCCGTGCTGCGGATTCCGGACATGCCGAAGGTGGAAGTGTACATCGTGCCGAGTCATGAAACGCCGGGCGGGATTGGGGAGCCAGGAGTTCCGTGCGCTGCTCCGGCGGTGGCCAATGCAATTTTTGCGGCGACGGGGAAACGGTTGCGTCGGCTGCCATTTCAAACTTCAGAATTGGCGCAGAGCTAGCGCGGCGGCGCGAGCAATCGGAACTCCCGGATTTGCGGTTTTATTGCTCGGGCACGGCTAGATCGGCAGTTGTTGAGAGGTCCGCTCCCTTTATTTCCTTTCCACTTAGGGAGATGACGACGACCAGCGTCGCAACCAACACAACAGTCCAAGCAAGAACCGGAGCGAAATTCCCGCCGTAATTTTGCTCGGCGAATTTTGCCTGAATCACGGAATTACGCGAGGCGAGTAGATTGCCGAGTTGGTAGGCAAGACCCGGAAAGGTGGCTCGGACGGCGGGAGGAGAAAGCTCGTTCAAGTGCGCGGGGATCACCCCCCAGGCACCCTGCACCATGAATTGCATCAGGAAGCCGCCCAGCGCCAGCATCGGAGCGGTATGAGAATAGGCCCACAGCGGAATCAGGGGAATGGCAAGAAGAGCTGCAATCATGATGGCGCGCCGGCGGCCGATGCGCTCGGACCACGAGCCGAAAGTGATTCCTCCCAAAAGAGCGCCGATGTTGTAAATGATGGCGATGGCGCCAACAGTACCCGGCGTGAACCCAAGATTCTTCTGAAGAAATGTGGGATAGAGATCCTGCGTACCGTGGCTGAAGGAATTGAAGGCGAACATCAGCAAGATGAGAAAAAGAAAACTACTCAGATAAACCTGGATGCCTTTGGCCACGTGGGTGTCCGTTTCTCTGGCCACGCGGCCCTGCAGCCAAGCGGGCGACTCGTTAACCTTGGTGCGGATGTAGATCACTAGAAAAGCGGGAAGCGCTCCGACAACAAACATGCCGCGCCAACCGATGAAGCGAAACAGGGTTCCGTAAACGACAGCCGCGAGGAGGTAGCCGACGACGTAACCTTCCTGCAAAAGCCCTGAGAAAAAGCCACGGCCTTTAGCGGGCAGCGTCTCGAAAGCCAACGCGGCGCCGACGCCCCATTCTCCTCCCATAGCGATGCCGAAGAGGGCGCGCATGATGAGAAACGAGTGAAGCGAAGGAGCGAACGCGGAGCCGAGTTCGAAAATCGAGAAACAGATGATGTCGATCATCAATGCTGGACGACGGCCGAAGCGATCGGCCAGGAATCCGAACAGGAATGCGCCGATGGGGCGCATGGCCAGCGTGAGGAAAATTGCTTCGGTTATGGCAGAGACTTTGGTGTGGAATTCTCCCGCGATGGCGCTTACGCAGAACACCAGGATGAAGAAGTCGAATGCGTCGAGAGACCAGCCGAGAAAGCAGGCCAAGAAGGTGTTGCGCTGAGTGGATGTGAGGCGGCGAAAGGGAGCAAAAACATTCATGGCTTTTGCTCAGCGATTCATTTCCAGTGCGATGCTAACACATCGGTGACGCGCGCGACTTGAACCATTTCGGCGACGTCGTGAACGCGCACGATGTGGGCACCTTGCAAGATGCAGGCGACCACGGTCGCGGCCGTGCCCCAGAGGCGGGCACTTTCTGGAGCGCTAGCGGACGTGGTTCTCTGCACTGTCCGGCTAATGAAACTTTTTCGCGAAGTTCCGATCAAGAGCGGAAAACCGAGTCGGGTGATCTCCGGCAGACGCGCGAGCAATTCAAAATTCTGCGAGTAGCTTTTACCGAAGCCGATGCCGGGGTCGATGATGATTTGAGATTTTGATATGCCGGCGCGGCGGGCCAGCACAATTGAGCGGCGTAAACCTGCAAGGACATCACGGATCACGTCCTTCGCAAATGGGCCTTTCTGCATGGTGCGTGGTTCGCCACGCAGGTGCATCAGGATTAACGGCAGCTTGCGGCGTCGCGCGACATCGGCGATGCGCGGGTCGTTGCGCAAGGCGGTGACGTCGTTCAGAATTTCTGCGCCGGTGGCCGCTGCGGCTTCTGCCACTTCGGATTTGCTGGTGTCGATCGAGATTGGAATTGTTATTTTTCCGCGGAGCTTTTCCAGCGTCGGGAGGATTCTGCGTAGCTCTTCGTCTGCAGGAATACCGGTTGAACCGGGGCGGGTGGATTCGCCTCCGATGTCGAGGATGTCTGCGCCGGCGCGTTCGATTTCGAGGGCGCGGGCCGCGGCTGCGTCCGTATCTAGAAAAAGTCCGCCATCGGAGAAGCTGTCGGGCGTGACGTTGAGAACGCCCATGACCAGGGTGCGTTCGCCCAGCGATAAAGTTCTGGAGGGCAAGCGCAACTTGAATTTTCGGCGACGGAACATGCGCACCGATTAAATCATAAGACTGGGCCAATCGAAGCAACGGAGAAGAAGCCGGCGGCGAAACCTCGGGCGATATATGAAGGAACAACGGTCAGAGATCATTTTGGGCGCGCGGCCCGATCAGCTCCGCGCATCGCGTATAGCACATTTGCAAGATTATTGTGGGGGGGCGGAGAAATAGCCGGGGCGGCTAGCTACCTTTACGCCGGTGTGTCCGACGACTTCGACACGCAGGGAGTGCCAGGTCAGACGAGTGACGGTGGCTTGAGGCGGGGCGAATCCCAGGGTGTACTCGGCGCGAACTCGGCGCGCGATTTCGCGGAAGGTATCGGTGAGGGAGTCGGACTCGCGCAGGAAATAGAGTTGGCCACCTACACGGCGTGTGAGTTCGGCCAGGTACAAAGTATAGGCTGGGATTTTCAGGTCGCGCGCGTCGTCGGTGAGTAATGTATTTGCGGAATGCGAGGCGAGCCAAGCCGGGGTCATTATTTTGGGCCTGCTCTGAGTGGAGACAGCGAAAAGCTGAATGTCGTTGATGGCGAGTGAGAGAGAGACATCGTCGAACGTCAGGCGGTTACCTGGAAATCCTGGGCGCGGGGATGCAGTGACGGGATCCAGGGTCAGGCCGAGGCCACTGTCCTGGCCGTCGGTGAGAAGGACGATGGCTTTGCGGCCGGTGCGTGCGGCAAAAAGCTCGTGCGCGGCGAGAAAAACGGATTGGTAAATATTCGAGCCACCTGTATCGCTAAAAAGTTCGCGGACGTTGATGCGCGAGATGGCTTGTCGGATCAAACCCCAATCGTTTGAGAAAGGGAGCAACAGATAGGTGTGCGCGGAAAAGTCGACAACGGCGACCTGGTCTGCTGGGCTGAGGCCGTCCACGAGCGCGCGAGCTGCGGCCTTCATTTCGTCGCTTTGCGGGAGGATGCTGGGGCTTGCGTCGATGACTAGAGCGATGGTGGCGGGTTGAGTGGAGGCGTCGAAATAAGTAAGAGGTTGCTCGACGCCGTCATCGAAGACGCGAAAGTTTTCGCGAGACAGGCCCGTGAGAGCGGCGCCCCCGGAATCCCTGACGCTGCAAGTGACCGGGACAAGCGGCGTTACAACGCGGATTGCGTTTACCGCGGGTTCATTTTTTGTTTCAGTCCGCGCATCCTTTGATGTGGTGGTGCGCAACTCACCGGTGATTGGGTCGCGTTGCAGGGAAACTCCGGAATCGAGGATACGTGGGCGGGGAAGTTTGGACTTTTGCGATGTCTGCGAGTGGAGATTGGCCGGCATCAAGAACAAGAGCAGCATTCCAAGGGAAAAACAGAAATATGCCGAAGGAAGGCGAACCAAGTTAATTTTTTTCGGAGCGGAGCTGAAGCGCATCGACGCTTGAACTCAATCCAGGTCGAAATCGCGCAGCGGTTTCTCGACCGGACCGTCTTTGGCTTTCTTCAATCCTTCGGCAAACTTGCGTGCGAGCACGTCCTCTTTTGTTTTTTCGGCTTCTACGGATGCGCGGAACTTCGCTTCCACGGCATCCGTCTGCGCGCGCAAGAGGCTAGCGGTGTCGTCCAAATCGACGGACGACGGCGGTCTTGGCGGAGGCACATGAGAAAGAACGGCGCCGAGTTCGCGATCAACATTTAGTTTCGCCCGGCAGCACGGGCACTCTACTTCGAAAGTGTCTGCTCGCTTGTTGGACATAGGCACATTTTACGCCCATTTCTGCGGGTAGGCGCAAGAGACGCGGCTAGGCGTGGTGCGACTGTATATGGAACGAATGGAGGGCAATCCTTTTCCACTAGTCACCGGCACCCAGCATTCACTTACCTCGAAGCAGGGCTTGCGGCAATCCTTCGACAATTGCTTTGATCGGCCGTTAAAGTGGTTACTTCTAATTGCATCAAAGTGGCTCTTGCGGGAGACCGCTCACCGGTTAAATTGTTTGGGCCACTCGTCGGACGGGCGGCCAGACGTTTTACCTAATAGGGCGGGAAAAGTGGGTATGCGCTTCCTCGCGGGATTGCTATTCGTTGCAGCGGTTTGCAATTTAATGGCGACTCAAACAGAACAAACAATCCGAAGCAATGCCATCGATCCGGCCGCCAATCTGAAAGACTTTCAGGTTATTGAGTTTCGCCGCTACACCATCAAACCTGGAGGCCGCGAGAACTTTACCAAGTACTTTGAAACTTATTTTCCGGGTGCCATTGAACAAGTGGGGGCGATCACCGCCGGATCTTTCCTGGAGCGCAAAAACCAAGATGGCTTCACATGGATTCGCGGCTTTCACACCATTGACGAGCGCGCTACGGCGAATGCCGCTTTCTACGCCGGAGCAGTCTGGAAGGAACACAGGAAAACGGCGAACAATCTGATTGCCGACTCCGATAACGTGATGCTGCTTCGCCCTTTGACGGCTGAACGAAGCATCCCCATTCTGCCGGACGTGGATCCCGTTACCGAAGCAAACGGCGCTCAAGGTGTAGTGGTAGCCCAAATATTCGCGGTGAAGGCGGATCGCGTGGAAGCGTTTGCGGAAGCCGCGGAAACGGAATTTGCCGCCTATCGAGCGACAGGCGCGCGGGAAGCAGGCGTGCTTGTTACGCTGGATGTGAAAAATAATTATCCGCAGCTTCCTGTGCGCACAGACGGTCCTTATTTGGTGTGGTTAGGAATTCTTAAGGACAATCACATGTTGGAGACGGAATTCACGCCGGTGGCGGAGAGGTCTTTGCAGTCCTTTTCTGCAACAGGTTTGCTCAGCGGAACTCCGGAGCTGATCGTCATGGATCCTACACCCCGTTCGCGCTTGCGTTGGTTACCCTAAGCGGAAGATGGTTTTACTTGAATAGGTGAGTGAGTGAGCGTTAGGTTCCGCCGCCGGTGGTGACGATCACCGGATTCGTAACGACAAGCATGGTGTCGTAACTCCAGCCGTTCGTCCCTGATTTGCCCCAGAAACCGGTGTGCCAGGTCAATATCTTCTTTCCGATCGACCCGAACATAATCAGAATTAAACCGATGGCGGCGAGTTGTGCGAGAACGCCCGAAATTACTCCCAGGCCACCGGCCAATTCAGCGGCCCCCGGAAAAATTGTGAAGCTCTTGCTCATGCCGATGTCCTTGCTTCGCGTTGCCGGATCCTTCAGATGTTTGTCGCCGCTGGTGATGACACGAGGCCAACCATTAAGCGCAGGAGCAGGAGCGCGGCGTCGCTGAACTGCGCCAATTGCGGGAAGGTCATACAAATTACTCCGAGCCGCTATCATACTCTCGAAGGGCGGGAGGGACGGTTGGGTGTTATTTTTTGACGAGCGTGCGGACGTAGGCTATGACGTTGGCAATGTCGTCGTCACTGAGGCCTTTGATCGGTTTCATTTTGCCGGAGCCTTCCACGATGATTTTTTTGAGCTCGGCGTCGGTTTTCTTTTGCACTTGGTCGGAACTGAGCTGGGCGGGCTGCAATTTCATGGCCTTAGCGTATCCGGTGGCGCCGTCGCCGGTAGCACCGTGGCAAATCAAACATTTATTGCTGTAAACAGTTTTGCCTGCGGCCGCGTCGCCGGCGGCGCCAGCCGGAACAGTCACAAACATCCAGGTTACAAATAGGCCGGCAAAAACCACACAGGCAGCGGTGCTACCAGTTCTGTATATTTTCATGTGGTCTCTCCCTTAGGAGCTTGCGAGGCCATTTTTGCTCGCTTGGAATCCTGTTTTTTGGCCCGCTGATTCACCGCATGCATAATATCGCCCTGTGCGGGATGCACAAAATGAAGCATGTGCTGAAATTTCTTTTTGCCGAGCATGGCTACGCGGACGCGCGTGGCGGCGCGGACAGTGGCGTGGTGCGGCGTGTTGCTAATCAGGGCGCTCTCGCCAAAATGCTGGCCTTCGGACAAGCGCGCGATCACAATCTCGCCTTCTCCATCCCGCCGAATCATTTCGACTTCACCCTTCTGAATGAAATAAGCAAAATCTGCACAATCCCCTTGTTGGAAGAGGATGTCCCCGGGCTCGAACAGAGCGAAGGCAAAAAGACTTTGGCGTCTGAAATATCTGTATAGAGCGACTCCAGCGAGAGCTACAACTGCAACCAGAATCAGGAAAGGCGCACCCAGCGAGAACAGGAACAGCGTGCCGCCATTGGTATGGAGCAAAAAGGCCGCGCCCATCAAATAGACAAGCAGCGCAAGGACTTGGGCGGCGATCAAGGCGGTGCGGATGATTTTGGGGTCCAGCTCGATAGTCCTGATCGCAGTGCGGCTCAAGGGCGCAGCTCCTGCGCCACGACATTGTGCGCGGGGTTGGATTCTCCATGACATTGCATGCAACTTAACTTACCGGAAAATATATCCTGCTGAAATTCCCGGTGAGCAGCAACCCATTTCACGGCTTCCGCATGGCATTTCAGGCAGTCACCATCGTGATAAGGGTGGCGCAGCTTCAACGGAAGACGAAATGTATGGGTGTAGTAGCGGTAAACGTCCACCATGCCCTGCTCTTTAGCCTCGAGGGTGCCGGACATGCCGTAGGAAGTATGGCATTCGTAACACTGGTTCTCCGCAATGTAGCGATTATTGTAATGAACGGCGGCCAAGCTGTTGCTCTGCGGATTTTCCATGTCGTCTACGTAGGATTTCATGGTGAGGTGGCATGACCCGCATAGCTGAACAGTCTTGGCTCGCTCGAACACCAGCACGTTCCCAAAGCCGGACAAAATCATGGGAAAAACGGCAGTACCGGCGATCAGGATGGCCCAGGAGGGCGCGCCTGAATCGACGCCACGATAACGAAAAAGGCTAAATAGAACCAGGGCCATCCCCAAGATAATTACTACCGCCAAGAATCGAGAGCCGTAGTGATCAACAGGATCTTGTTGAAATACATTTTGTTGCGCTCGGGCTGAGCTGGGAATGAACCAAATGCAATAGAAGATAGCGAGCGGCTGCAGCCAACGTCGGGACCAATGAGAGAAGGTGTCGCGTTTAACGAACCAGCACGTCATGAGCATTTTCCCAGCGAGAGCGGTACGTGTTCGGCAGTCGCCAAAATTTTGAGGCCGCGACGTTTAGGAAGGCGATAATTTAACCTTCGAGAAGGTAAAGGGCAAGACTGAAAGTGGAACTGAGAGGGCCAGAATCTTTTTTTGCCACCCGGGTCGTGTCAAGTCCTGACAAAGGCGGCCGCCGGAGAAGTGAAGGGCCATCTCAAATCTCCGGTCACGCTTGTGCGCGATGAGTTTCTACGAAGCGAGATCCTGGCGCGGATGAGCGTCAGCGAGCGCTACTTTCCCGCGGCGCTCGCCGCGTCGGTGGGAAAAGTGGGCCAGTATGGCCTGTCTGCATCGGCGAGGCGGCCATCGGCGTAGCGATCGTGGTGGCGAAGCCAGGCCATGGTGAAAGGCAGACCGTCTTCGTCACGACCCTTGGGCACCAGATCGAGGTAAGCATAGGTGCCGACGCCGACCTCAGTGCCACGCGCGTAAGAGGAATAGGTGTGGAAGATGTCGCCGTTCTTGTCCTTATAGAACACGCTAATGCCGGGCGCTTCCTCGCTGGGAAATTCGGTCAGGTCGAAGTTGTACTCCACTTTGCCTTTGGCTAGCTCTTCCTTGGTGAAGGACACGTGGAAGTCGCGATTGAAATCATTCGCGAACGACGAGACCCAGTTGAAATGCCAGCCCATACGCTTTTTGAACTCTTCGATCTTGGGGAATGGCGCGCGTGATACGGCGAGAAAGCTTACGTCGCGCTGAGCGAGATGCACAAGCGTGCCGTCGGTATGATCCATGAGGAACGAGCAGCTTGGGCAGCCTTCCTTCCATTCCGGACCGAACATGAAGTGGTAGACGATCAATTGGCTTCGGCCGTCGAATAGCTCGGCTAGGGTTTTCTTTCCACCTTGAGCGTCGAAGGCGTAGTTCTTATCGACTTTGACCCAGGGTAGGTCGCGTCGTTCTTGGGCTAGAGCGTCGCGCAACTTGGTGAGTTCCTTTTCTTTCTTCAGGAGTTGCTTGCGGGCTTTGATCCATTCAGGTTGTGACACGACTTTCGGATGTTCTATTTGCTTCTGCGTCATGATGCGTTCTCCTTTAGCTTGAGTTCGGAATTATTCCTTTTCGTTTTACTCCGCGCTTGAAAATATTTATTCATGGCCAGCGCGGTTAGGCTGCCTGTTGATGCGGTGCCTACGGCTACCAGCGCCGCGGTTGCGAGACAAAATGGACACATGTGCGCCTCCTTCTGCTGCTGCCTTGACCGCTTACTTTCCTGCTCCTCGTCCGGAACGCTGGGTTTCGGCCTGCTTGCGGACGCGTTCGAATATATGTGCCCAGCCCTGAGTCATCCCAACTTTGTGATCCTCGGAAACGAATCCCAGTGCGGTGTGGCGGAAGGTGATCAAAGTGGCGTCTTTTTCCTCGCTCAGGCGATACTGCAAATTGTTTACGACCGGCGCAGACATGAAGAGCGGCCCGGTTAGTTCAAGCAGCGTTGGGCGCTTGATGGCCTGCACGGTGGCCCAGAAATGGCCGTTGCCGTCGCCCAAGTCGCGATACCAACGGCCGCCCGGCCACGGCTCGATCTTCATGGGCAGCGGTTTTCCCTCGGATGTTTCATTCTGCGGGCCGATTTGTTCAAGCAGCGCGGCGAAGGTGACATCCAGCGTGGCTCGGACGTGGATTTCCTGATTCAGCGTCAGCGTCAAGTTTTCGATTCCTGGTGAAGTTAACCTCATTGCTTCCTCCTTAATTATACAAATCTCGTGAGATGCGGCTTACTTTTTCATTTCGCTCTCCGCGCGTTCCTTCACAAGCGCCAACTGATTGCGCCACAAATGCTCGAAGGTGCCGGCCCACTCGTGAAGCGGGCGAATTGCATCGGCGTTAGTTCTATAGAGCATCCGGCGGCCATCGCGGCGCACGTTGACGAGGCCCACGTCTTTTAGGACTCGGAGGTGCTTCGATACGGAGGGCTGCTCTAACCCTAGAGACAGAACGATATCGCCAACGGGCCGTTCCTGCAGCGCGAGATAGTTCAATATTTCTCGGCGGCGGGGTTCGGCGACGGCGTTGAATGCGTCTGAAGTTGTGGTTGCGCGAGGCATGGCAAATAATACATTCCCATATAGGAATATGTCAAGGAGAATTATTAAACCTGGCCGGAGTTGAACTTGATAGCTTTCGTTTGGGTTACGTACCGGTCTTACAGCGCTCGCAGCAGGTAACGCATTCATCAAAATGAAAACGGCGCCTGATGATTATCGGGCGCCGTTATGAACTTTAGCAATAACTTCGGATTAAGCTGGGGCCGGCTTTTCGCCCTTGGCCATTCCGGGGATCGGACGCGGCTCTGGACGTAGCGAGAGCTGCGGCTCTTTCGTCGGCAATGGCGGAGCGGCCGGAGGCGGTGGCGGCACTTTGTCGGGCAGCGGCTTGCCTTCGAGCAAGAGCTTGAGCTCGGTTGCGTCGAGCACTTCGCGTTCGAGCAGAGCTTGCGCGATGCGCTCGAGGGTGTCGCGCTGCGTTTCGAGAATATTGCGAGCGCGGCTGTAGCCGTTCGTGACGATGCTGCGAACTTCCGCGTCAATTTTGATTGCGGTGTCTTCGGAATAGTCGCGATGCTGTGTGATTTCGCGTCCGAGGAAGATGGCTTCTTCCTTTTTACCGAAGGTAAGCGGACCGAGCGGGCTCATGCCCCATTCGCAAACCATCTGGCGCGCGATTTCGGAGGCGCGTTCGATATCGTTTCCGGCACCGGTGGTGATGTGATGCAGGAAAATTTCTTCAGCGGCACGTCCACCCATCAGAACGCTTAGTTGCGACTCGAGAAATTCCTTGGTATAGGTGTGCTTGTCGTCGATGGGCAACTGCATGGTGACGCCCAAAGCCATTCCGCGAGGAATGATCGTAACTTTGTGTAGCGGGTCGGCGCCGGGAGTCATGGCCGCGACTAGAGCGTGGCCTGCTTCGTGGTACGCCGTGTTGCGCTTCTCTTCGTCGGACAAAATCATGGATTTGCGCTCAACACCCATGAGGACTTTGTCTTTGGACATTTCGAAGTCGGACATGGCGACGAATTTGCGATTCTGGCGGGCGGCCCAGAGAGCGGATTCGTTGACCAGGTTTGCAAGGTCGGCGCCGGAAAATCCCGGGGTGCCGCGAGCGATCACGGAAAGCTCGACGTCTTCTGACAACGGCACCTTGCGCGTGTGGACACGGAGAATTTCTTCGCGGCCTTTTACGTCCGGACGCGGGACTACGACGCGACGGTCAAAACGACCGGGACGGAGCAGGGCCGGATCGAGAACGTCGGGACGGTTTGTTGCTGCGATCAGAATAACGCCTTCATTTGATTCGAAGCCGTCCATTTCGACCAGCAAAGCGTTCAAAGTTTGTTCGCGCTCGTCATGCCCGCCGCCGAGGCCTGCGCCACGGTGGCGGCCGACCGCGTCAATTTCATCGATGAAGATAATGCAAGGAGCGTTCTTCTTGCCTTGTTCGAACAGATCGCGCACTCGGCTAGCGCCTACGCCGACAAACATTTCGACGAAATCAGAGCCCGAGATGGAGAAGAACGGAACGTTGGCTTCACCAGCGATGGCTCGCGCTAGCAAGGTCTTACCGGTTCCTGGAGGCCCGACGAGAAGCACGCCTTTAGGAATGCGTCCGCCAAGCTTTTGGAATTTCTGCGGATCTTTCAGGAAATCGATGATCTCGTAAAGTTCTTCCTTAGGTTCGTCAATTCCGGCGACATCCTTGAAAGTTGCTTTCTTCTGTTGCGCAGTGAGCAAACGCGCGCGCGATTTTCCAAAGCTCAGGGCTTTGTTCCCGCCGGCTTGCATCTGCTTCATCATGAAAACCCAGAAAAGAACGAGAAGGATTAGTGGCGCGAAATTCACCAGGAAGGTCATCCAATCGGCGTTCTTTACTTCTTTGTAGCTGTAAAGGACGCCGTGGTCCTGGAGGACTTTGGTGATGTCCGGTATCGCTGTGTTTGCAACCGTGACGCCCTTGAACTTCCCGGCCGGTTCGCGATATTCGCCCTGAATCTCGGCGCTGTTGGGGGCCAGGTAGATGGTGACGTCCTTCACTTTGCCAGCTTGGACGTTGGCAAGAAAACTCGTGTAATTTGGCTCGTCCTCACGCGCGGTCTGCCCACCGGTAGAAGCCATTTTCCACAAGACCACCGCTAGCAAAATCATAAGAAGCCAAAAGAGAATTGTTCGTACTGTAGAGTTCACTGTTTTACCTCGCCTTCTGGCTTGCCCAAAAAGACCTGCCTAAATGGCTGCTCTAATTCTAACTCACTCTTGTTTAGATGCGGTAGGAAGGCAGGTGTATGCACGCAAAGAATGAACAGGCTACTCAAGCGGATGCTCCTCAATAGAGACGCCTACCAGCGTCTGTTCTCCCGCGCAAAATTCGCCCGCCGGCAGCATGCCGCGAGTCCAAATAACACGCCCCTCGCATTCCAGGACAGGCCAGAGTCCCCGCTCACAGCCAGGAATCCGATTTTGCAGAAACATTTGCTTCAACTTCTGGATGTGCCGGCGACCGCGCGGTCTGTAGGCGTCACCCGGACGCCAATTCCGCAGAATTAAAGGAGCGCGGAGGAGGTCAGCATCAAGGGCTTGGCCAGCACTTTTAGTGTCGCGCGGCTGCAAAGTCCAGTCAATCACTTTCAAGCAGAAGCAACTTGCGAGTTCTGGAACGGAAACAACAGCTGCCCCACGGCTCGGAACGTTTACTACATATTGATACGCATGCGGAGAAGCGAGAGTTTCCTCAGAATCGATCAGTGCAGTTTTTTGAGCACGCGAAAAGATCAGCTTGTCGAAACTGCGCTCGACAATAACTCCGTCCGGCAGTTCCAAACGGCGGCCGCTAGTTTTCTCAGTAGCAAGTCGGATGATTTGCTCTACGTGCTCGGCAGTGAGGTCTTTGCGATCCCCGCGGATACTCTGATAAAGACGGCGGATTAAGCGTTCGGTGAGCGGGCGTAACACGGTGGTATTGCTGGTTTTATCTTCCGTCGAAAATGAAGTGCGGCTGAAATTTACGTCCAGAGGCGTTAGCAAATCGAGAACTCGAATGGCGATGGTCTCCCCGAGCGGGCGAATGCAGGCGCGAAAACGATCTTCCACAATCGCGGACCAGAACAATTCCTCTTCTCTGGAGAGGCGCGCGAGTTCTCCTAGATGAGAAACGATGGTTGGCGCGAAATTATTTTCCAGGAGAGGAATCAGTTGTTCGCGGATTCGCGCGCGTTGGCGTTTGGTGTCGCGGTTGGTGGCATCTTCACGCCAGGGCTGGTTGAGAGATTTTAAATAGTCGCGCAGATCCTGGCGCTGGGTAGCAAGCAGCGGACGGATTACTGAGCCCACTTTCGGAGAGATGCCTGCCAAACCTGTCGGGCCAGTTCCGCGGATCAGATGTGCGAGAACTGTTTCGGCTTGATCTTGCGCGGTGTGAGCGACAGCGATGCGGGTTGCTTGTCCGCTGGAGCAAACGCTTTCGAAGAAAGCGTAGCGCAACCGGCGCGCGGCGTCTTCGAGATTCCAGCCTTGCAGCGCAGCTGCAGCAGAAACATCTTCGCTTGCCGTTACGATTTCAAGTCCAAGCGCACGAGCTAAATCTTTCACGAACTGGGCATCGGCTTGGGAGGCTTCGCCGCGCAGCATGTGATCGAAGTGGACCACTAGAAGTGTGATGCCAAGTTCTTCACGGAGATTTTGGAGAATGCGCAGCAAAGCTACGGAATCTGCGCCGCCCGAAACAGCTACACCGATGCGATCGCCGGGCGCAATTATTTGCGCGGCGCGGATGTTATGAAGGACCGATTGTTCAAGAGCTGTTCTCATTGCG
This sequence comes from uncultured Acidobacteriota bacterium, assembly GCA_963714785.1. Taxonomy (GTDB): domain Bacteria; phylum Acidobacteriota; class Terriglobia; order Acidiferrales; family UBA7541; genus Palsa-295. The sequence continues at coordinate 135,250 of CAVQQE010000003.1, read as the reverse complement.
AAAGCTACGGGCGAAAAGCTCCAAAAACTTCGCCAATCACCTTCTGTAGTAGACATGGTAGCAGCCGAGACTCACGGGGTCGAGAGCGCGCTGCTAGGATCAGGAATCAATTTTGGCGGGAACAATGAATTACAGGCGATCTGCGATTTGTTGAGTGAAGAGGTTGCGGCTGTAGGAAATTCGCCGGTCGAGCGCAACAGCCGCAAAGTAGGAGCAGCTTTCGCGCTCCTGCTCGGCCCATGCTGCAATCGGAGGCACCGTCTGTCGCGCTATTCGGCTCAGGACGTTGAGCAAGCCGTAGTAAGTGCCGACTGCACGGATTTCGCCACGATCGTCGCCGCGTTCCGGGCAGAGGCGAACGAGCTGAAGCAGGCGCTGGAAATCTTCCGCGTTGAAATTCCTGCTTTCGACGCCGGCAACTTCACGCACGCGCTCGGAAAGTTCTACTCTGCGGCTCGACGCAAGGATCGAGCGGCAGTGCCAGATAAAGAACTGCAGAAAGGCTGCAATCGAAAATACGCAGATGATTGCTGCCATAATCATCGGGCCCTCACCATCAAGCGAGCTGTCGCCAGCCGAGCGTCTTCGGGAATCTTCGAGAATGTGTAAGCCCAAGCCAGCGGTAACCAAGTGCCGATTAGCGGCGGCACCCAACGCAGGACGACTTCCTGCAAACCTGGGAAGAGGTTGCGTAGCGCGTAGGTTCCGGCGGTGGCGCTGAAGTAAACGCCCAGAGCGAGCACCAATTGAATGAGTCGCGTGCGCGTCTCTCGAAGCTTCAGGATCGCGCCCCACAGAAGGTAAGTAAGCACCACGCCAACAAAGTAAAGGTTCTGTCCGAGCTCGACGACGAAGTGGCTGGTCAAGTGGTCCTTGTTCTGACGAACAACAGCGTAGGAAAAGAACGCGGTGGCAATCAATAGCAGGGCAGCGGCACCACGTATATAGCGGCTAACCTTCATTTCCCGGAACACGTGCTGGTAGAGTTCCATGACAGTGAAGTAGATCAGGACGATGAGTAGACTCTCCGAGTAGTAATAGAAGTAGCGATACTGCATGGAGGAAAAGCCGTAAATATGAAAAGTCAGGTAATGGCCCAGGGTAACTAGAGCAGCCGCCAACATGTAGAGATTTAAAGAGAAATAGCGGAAAGTATCCTTGTGAAAGGCGAGACACAAAACCACGTAGGCTTCCAGGAGGAAGCCAACACTCCAAATAAAATAATCTAGCGGGCCAAGCATCTAAGATTGCCTTCAGGCTTGGCTTCGCCCCGCTTCTGCGGGATTCCTATACCTTGGCTAGAGCCAAGGAGTGGGCGGCATCGGGCTGCTCGTGTTCGTCCACGGTGTGGGCGGCATCGGGCTGCTGGTGTTCGCTGCAATCCAAGGCGTCGGCGGCATCGGGCTGCTCGTGTTCGTCCACGGTGTGGGCGGCATCGGGCTGCTCGTGTTCGCTGCTGACCAAGGGGTCGGCGGCATCGGGCTGCTCGTGTTCGTCCACGGCGTGGGCGGCATCGGGCTGCTCGTATTGACCGCAAACCAAGGAGTAGGCGGCATCGGACTGCTGGTATTAGCCAGCGTTACATGGGTCGCTAAAGCATTTAGACCCACTGCGCTGGTGAGAACCAGCAATACCAAAACGACTACAATTAGCCACCTGTTCATAGACCCTCCGAGGGAAAGTTACCGCGGCGAGTCTATAGGTGGTCTTATGCCGTCAAGGGAGTTTTTTTGAGGTGTGTGTCCAAACAGTACACACCCCTCCCTCCCTAGCAAAGCTAGAGCCTTTCTGTATCCTTACAGGCACAAAGTAGCGTTTGGGTCCGGAACGGTCAATGGCACTAAAGTACCAAGGTTTGAAACGTGACGATGTAGACCACGGCAGGGAAAAAGGGTACTTGCTGGTCGAAATGGGAGGTTTTGCGAGCATTTACGAAGAGTTCGCTGCGATGGTGGCCTGGCGAAGCAGGATTTTTTGTTTGGAGAAAATAAATCCTTGAAACGTGAGCTTAGAAAAATCAGCGCTGCGATTTTCTCGCGTTTTCAAGTGAGTCCCAAGCGGCATCGGGCAGATCGACGAAATCATTGAACTCACCGGCGCCGCGCAGCCACAAGCCGCCGTCGATCACCACGCATTCGCCGTTCACGTAGGCAGCTTGCTCGCTGAGGAGATAGGCCGCGAGATTGGCCAGCTCTTCGTGGCGGCCGAAACGTTTCATCGGATGATGATTTCTGGCGCGCTCTTCAAGGTCTTTGGAAGGAAGTAGGCGGGACCAAGCGCCTTCGGTAGGAAACGGTCCGGGCGCGATTGCATTCAGTCGAATATGATGGCGAGCCCACTCCACGGCGAGCGAACGGGTCAGAGCGAGGACTCCGGCTTTAGCACACGCTGACGGCACGACGAATCCCGAGCCTGAGTTGGCGGATGCATAGGTTGCGACGATATTCAGAATCGTTCCGGGCTGCTTGCGCGCGATCCATTTCTTTCCCAGCGCCAGTGTGCAGAAAAATGTTCCTTGAAGAACGATGCCCACCACCGCGTTGAAGGCATTGGGCGAAAGTTTTTCAGTACGGGCAATAAAATTGCCGGCGGCGTTGTTTAACAGCGTGTCAACGCTGCCGAATTCGTTTTCTGCTGATTCGATTGCCTTTTCCACAGCTTCATAGTTACGAATGTCGGCTGAGGAGTAAGCGGCGTGTCCACCGGCTGCGCGTATTTCTTCGACTGTCTTTTTTAGAGGTTCTTCGCGGCGAGCGACGAGGAATAGGTTGGCGCCCAATTCCGTGAATCGCAGGGCCATCGAACGGCCCAGGCCTGTGCCGCCTCCCGTGATCAGGATTGTGCGGCCTTTCAGTAAATCTTTTTCGAACATGGCAGCCTCCAAAACGTTGCGTATTCTGGACGCATCGTTGCGCGCATCGCAAGCTCAATTACTGCGGATGCTCCCGGCTCAAGACGGTGAAAAGCAATCGGAAAAGATTCGCGGCGCGGCTTTGTTTTATAATGCCCGCGCCGAGAACGGCGGATCTGCGAGTTTCCATTTTAAGTGCTGACTGCGTGTGCGCCCAAGAGGGAGGAATCCTGATGCGAGGTTTTTTCGCCGGAATAATCGTTACGCTACTTGTCATTGTGCTGGCCGCAATCTTTTACTTCAAGACTGGGATGGCGCCGGTGGCTACGGCCGATCCGCAGATGCCGTTTGAAAGAATTCTGGCAAAAATGGGATTGCACGCGCGCATGGATAAAGAAATGCCGCAGCGCGACGTTTCGGGGTTCACCACAGCGGACTTACTGAGCGGGGCGGAGGTCTACCAGAGAAATTGCGCATTCTGCCATGGGCTCATGCAACAACCTGCTTCAACCGCGGCGATCGGGATGTTTCCGCGGCCGCCGCAGCTTCTGACGGTGAAAGAAACAGTAAGCGATGATCCGGCTGGAGAAACGTATTGGAAAGTGAAGAATGGCATACGGCTGACCGGAATGCCGGGATTCAGCGCCTCACTTACGGATCAGCAAATGTGGCAGGTGAGCGCATTGCTTGCGCGAGCCGACAAGTTGCCGCCGGAAGTACAAGAAGCTCTAAAGCCCGGAGCTGCAGCTACTGCCGGCTCGACTTCGGCGGTGCCGCTACCACTCGTCACGAAATAATTTTCAACAATCGACTGAACTTTCCGCGGATCCTAACAAAGACGCAAGCGGAGACGTGTTGGTGTGTGCGTCCCGCACCCGGGCTGAAAGAATTAGTGGGCTTTGGGCAGAAATTCCTCGGGCAAGGGAGCGTCGGGAGTTTCTTCCTGCCAGAAAATGTCAACGACCCACCAGCGCTTGCCGTCGAAGAATAATTGGAAGCTATTGATGCCGCGCGCGAAGGGCGTGGGGTCTTTGCTGTCGTGGCGTGATTCGTAAGTGCTGAAAATTTGCAGGATATTGGCGTAACGGTCGGCATGGCGCGAAGCTTCTCGTTCGAAGAACCCGTTCTTCGTGAAGTACGCATCACCAAGCGCGACATATTCATCCGGGGTGAAGGAGCGAGCGGAGAGGCTGCCGTCCTTTCCTTTTCTAACCGCGGCCATGTGCGCTCCAGGAAGAAACAGCGAGCGAAAGCGATCCCAATCGCGTTTACCTGGCGGCCCTGAAATCACATCGTAGGTAGCAGCGAGAATTGCGTCAGGTGTGGCCACGTCGGCTGGATTAGCGGCAGGCGGAGCTGGCAGAGTTGCGGGGGCTTGCGACGTTTGCGATTGCGGCTGCGCTTTCGATTGCGCTTGGTCCTGCGCGCTCGCAGAAGCAATCGCGAAGCTGAAAGAGAGAACGAGAACAGTGGCTAACTTCGAAACTAACATGATTCCTCCGATGGCTCACCGCTTTTGTGAAAGCGCTCCAAGCCACAGCGCAGGAGCTTAAATGAGTTGGCGATGCTTTTCCAACGCAATCTGAATCGCGAGGTGAACGCGGAGACTAGTCGTATCGAGGACTCGCGTTCCCTGTATTGGAGCACGGCGCGATACCATTGGTTGCGGTCGATGGTGATGCGCGATAAACTGTTCGCGGCCATCTTCAAAATTTCGGGGCGTAGCGCAGCCTGGCTAGCGCGCCTGGTTCGGGACCAGGAGGTCGGTGGTTCAAATCCACTCGCCCCGACCACTCCTTTCAGAATCAACGATTTATATCACACGATAAGTGACACGAGGATGCGAAGAGCGCCTGGTCGAAGACCGAGCGTTCTTCTCTGATAGCGGTCGCACGCGAGCGCTCTTTGTCCTTTGAGTTCATTGCCTTGCAACAGGAGGTTCGTCTTAGTGACAATCCGATTTTCGAGAAAGTAGGTACAGGATCGGACTCTTGGAAGAAAAATCAAAAAGCCCGGTTGAAATCCTGCGTTCTGCCAAGATGTCATTCTGCTACCGCGTTTTTTGCGAGCGATCATCCAAGGCAAGATCTTCCACTTGCCATTTTGGGCGAGCTGAGGCTCTCTTGCGCGCAGCGCGGGGTCACTGGATTGCTTCCGAGTGCGCCGTCAATCCTTAGAGAGGTTCCTGGAAGTTCCTGGGGCTCGCTCTTTACGTCCCTTCGTGAAAAAGAGCTGACAGCTAACTGCGGGTGAAATTGTGTTGACGATGCTAGTCTGAGCTTAGGGGTGCGGGAGTTTCCAGAGGCGGATGCCGCCTTTTGCGCCCTGAAACAGGAGAGTTCCATCGGGGCTGAAGGCTAGATTGGGTTTGCCCATACTCCAGCCACCTTCGGTTACTGGAATGGGGGCCGCGAACGCGCCGAGGGAGTCGCCATTGTCGGCGTTGAACAAATCGACAAGTTGTCTCGATCTTTCGACAGCGAGACGATGGCCGTCAGGAGATAAAAGGGCGCTGAAAGGGCGAATAATGGGAAACGAGACCGAGGTGGTTTCCTTCCAGGTGGCGACATCCCACACCTTAGCTTTATACAAGTTAGTTCTCGGGTAAGTTCGATATTCCAGAGGGTAGCGGTAGTCCTGTCCCAGGGTCAACAGCCAGCGGCCGTCTGTGCTGAACGCTAGATAGATTGTGCCCGCATCGTGGGCCGAAAGCGTTTGCACTTTTTGCCCCGAGGCTGTGTCCCAAATATCTACGTTGTTTAGGGGGTAGCCCAGCTGGACCAACAATTTTCCGTCTGGACTGACCGCAATGGGAGAGTCGCTAAACCAAACCGTGTGCGTCTGGCCATCAACTGTGAATTTCAGGAATTGGGCGTTGCCGAGGTTGCTTTGTGGCGCTGGGCTGCCGAACGCAAACCACGTCGCAGGAGCATTTCGGCGAGGGTCGCGCGGCGGCGTGACATTGACAATCAGAGTCCACGTCCTTGTGTCCCACACTTCCAGGGAGTGGCCCATTCCTCCCGGAAAGACGCCCGGATTCGCGGCCAGCCAGCGGCCATCGGGGCTGAAGAGAAGCATGTCGGCGTCCTCGAGCGTGAGCGTCCTTATTACCTTGCCGGTTGCTGCATCCTGGACGGTCACCCCGGGACTGGCAGAAACTAACCATTTGCCATCGGGGCTCATGGCCAACGCCTATACGGCAAATTGGCCAGCGAATTCGCAGAGCTGCTGCCCCGAGGCGACATCCCAAATCTTGGCTGAAAAAGTGGGATAAGGAGCGGCGGCAAGGCGCTTTCCGTCTGGGCTGAAAGCGACCGTCATCAGCCCGCCCGGTTCATTCGGATCGCGTTCGCCATGGACAGAAGTGATGCCAGAACCGGTTACGAGGGACCACACGGTGAAGCCTTGGTCCGAACCGTTTGTAACGGCGAGTTCTTGAGAATCAGGGCTGAAAAAAAGACGCGCTCGACCTGTGTGCCGAAGCGTCCATTTCACTTGGCCCGTCGAGAGATCTGTGATGACAATTCCCGCGGTCTGATCTTGGGCATTTCCCGGATCGCTGGAAGCCATGGCGGCCATGAAGCGGCCGTCCGGGCTCACCTGGCCGACAACAGCAAACTCAGCAGAAGTCCTCACGAGGTTTCCGGATGCCACATCCCAAACTTGGACGGTGCCGCGCAAGTCTTGCTCATCGTCGAGGTCTCCGTTGGCTGTGCCAGACGCAACGAGCAGACCGTCACTCGTGATCGTCAAGCCGGTGGCCCAGGACCATTTTGTCGGAATGGTTCGAAGGATCTTCCCGGTTGCGGCATCGCGGATTTCGATGGTTCCGAGCGAGTCTTCGTGCGGATCAAAGGTAACTGCCGCCCAGATTTTCCCGTCCGGGCTGTAAGCAAGGGAGAAGACCCTTGCTCGAAAGTCCACAGAGGAAGTCGTGCCGGTCTGCAAATCCCACACTCTTAGTTTTCCTAGGGCCAGAGCCGACAGATGCGTTCCGTCGGGGCTGAACGCGAGCTGCATAAAGGGACTATTTGGAGGCCGGGGCCAAGTGAGTTTACGTTCCTCAGCTCCGGTTGCCGCATTCCAAATCACGATTGTGTCGTCGTAGCCGCTCCAGGCCAGCCACTTGCCGTCGGGACTGAAAGCCAAAGCTGTGAGCATGCCGGAAACAGTTGCACCTTGGAGCAATCGGCCCGGCGGGCGCGCGTCTGGCGGGATGGGCACTGAAATCGGCCCTCGCTGGAGCCGGCCAAACTGGGCAACTGGCGAGTGTGCTTGTTGCGCGGCCTGTCTTGCAAGTACGAGAAAAGGACAGACCGCAAGTAAGAGGATGGGGACCAAAACACTTGCTTCGGCTATATTCCGCATCTGGCTCATCCCAACCGCTGCGCGTGAAAAAAATCCCGCGTTGCCCGATGGCTCTCTCGGTCCTTAACCAAGTTTCCCATCCCTAGAGAAAGCTTCGCTGACCAAAACGTCAGCTGTGCTTCACTGTGAACTGGTCGTTGCCCGTCTGCAGCTGTACACAATCTGCCCGGCTCACGCATCGCGAGCAGTTGGTTAGGCTGCAATTCGGCCGGACGCATTACTCCGAAACTGGTAGGCCTCCGAAAAATTGCAGCGGAATTCTGCTTTCCACGCCTGAAGGGCAGTCAACTCTAAGTCTAGGTACAAGGTAGGTACAACTAAGAGAGGGGAAATAAGAGCGACTCGAAAATGCGAAGAGCGCCTGGCTCGAAACCAAGCATTCTTGTCTCATGTCCGTTGGACGCAAGCGCTCTTTGTTCTTTGAATTCATTGCCTTGCAACGGAAGGTTCGCTTTACCGACCATCCAGTTTTCGAGAAAGTAGGTACAGGGTCAGGCTTTTGGAAGAAAAATCAAAAAGCCCGGTTCAAATCCCTGCGTTCTGCCAAGATGTCATTCTGCTACTGCGTTCGTTGCGAGCAACCATCAAGGCAAGATCTTCCACTGCCATTTCGTGCGAGCTAAGGGCACTTCTACGCGTAGCGCAGGTCATTGGATGGCTTCCGAGTTGCCCGTAACTCGATAGCAACGCGGTAGTGTTGAGCTTGTACGAAGCTCAAATGAGTGCATTGGCGGTTTTGAGTCAACCGAGGAAGCGTTCTGTTGTCCAGATTTCAGAGTCACGACCTGGGCACTTTGCATCGATCCGCCGTTTGCCAAATTGATTCGGGGTAGCTGTTTTTGCTAAGGTCGTCGTCATGTCCGAGCGTTCCACCGAGCAGATCCGCGAATTGCTCGACTCCCTTTATCGCGTGGATTCGAGACGAATCCTGGCAACTCTGATCCGCTTGCTCGGCGATTTTAATCTTGCCGAGGAGGCGATGCACGAAGCCTTTGCGGCTGCGCTGAGCGTGTGGCCCAGCAGTGGAGTACCCGGCAACCCGCGGCCATGGCTGATTTCGACGGCCCGATTCAAAGCCATCGATACTCTGCGTCGACGGGCAAGATTTGATGCGTCTCAAGACGAGCTCGTGCGATATCTCGAAGCGCAATCGAGTTCGGCGGAAAGTTCCAATGAAGAGGACAGCCTTGAAGATGATCGGCTGCGCCTGATTTTTACCTGCTGTCATCCATCTCTGGCGCCGGAAGCGCACGTTGCGCTCACCTTGCGTGAGGTGTGCGGGCTGACTACCGAGGAGATAGCAAAAGCCTTCCTGATCACTCCGCGCACGCTGGCGCAGCGCATTGTGCGCGCAAAGGCAAAGATTCGAGACACACCGATTCGCTACGAAGTGCCGACGCCGCAGGAATTGCCGGAGCGACTGGGCGCGGTGCTTCAGGTCATCTATCTCGTCTTTAATGAGGGCTACTCTGCCGCGGCGGGAGCGGAAGTAACCCGGGCCGAGCTAACCAGCGAGGCGATTCGACTGGGCCGGTTGCTGACCGAACTCCAGCCAGAGCCGGAAGTCATTGGGCTGCTTGCCCTGATGTTGCTACAGGAATCCCGTCGCGCCGCGCGAACTTCGCCGACCGGAGAGATGATTTTGCTGGAAAACCAGGATCGCTCGCTCTGGAACCGGAAGCAGATCGCGGAGGGAGTGGCCTTGCTGGAGAAAGCCCTGAAGTCCCGCCGCTTCGGCTCCTACACACTGCAGGCTGCGATTGCGGCCGTTCATGCGGAGGCGCAATCGGTCGCTGTCACCGATTGGCGGCAGATTGTTGCGCTTTACAACCGATTGGTACGAATTCAGCCTTCGCCAGTTGTACAGCTAAATCGTGCCGTGGCAATTGCAATGCGCGATGGTCCAGAGGCCGGTCTGACGCATATCGACGCGGTGTTGGAACATGGCGAATTGGCAAATTATTACCTGGCGCATTCAGCCCGTGCAGATATGTACCGCAGGCTCGGCAGGACAGCTGAGGCTCGGTCCTCTTATGAGAAAGCTCTGGCCCTGACCCAACAGGAACCAGAGCGGCAATTCCTGCGAGAGCGGATTCGGCAGTTAAAATAAAAAAAATGGAGTAGGGCGGGTGGCCACCCACCCCGCTGTTCGCTCTCGTGGGAACTGGAAGAAATCGCCAATCTATTTTGCTTCGAAATACCTGCCTCGGGAGAGTTGTGGATCAAAGACGTCTTAGTACGGTATGGGTTAGCTACTTCTGTGGCACCCACGCAATAAACCGGGGCCCCATCTCGCACTTGAACGGCGAAACATAGTAGGCAGTCGGAACCTGCCGAACCGTTATTCAGATTGTCGGGCAATAGGAATCAGGGTCACGAAGTCTCAAAGGATTTTTCATGAAAGTGATGTGGCTGGTGGCACTCTCTGCTTCAATCCCGATCATGATTGCAGGCTGTAAGAAGGCGTCGGAGCAGACCGTGCCCACCAGCGCACACGCCGTGACACAGGCAGCGGCTCCTCCCCCACCAAGCAGCGCACCGACGACTGTGCAGAAAGCCGCCTCGGTTTTGGTTTACTCAACGACGCTCTCCACCCCAAAAACAGCACCAACGACAAACGCAAATCAGGGAGGAGTGTATGAGGCGAGCAGCCGAGAGGATTTGCCGCAGGCGGACCAAAATGTCGTGTTGCAGGGAACCGCCCGGACGATGCTGGAAGCGACGCTCTCTGGAGCTACCGGCAGCGGGCCGGTACTGCTTCCCGATGATTCCGCTGCAACGCTGATGGATAGCGTGCCGGAGGAATTCCGAAATTCCTGCCACGCAATGGTGGCGAACTGGGGAGAAAATGCGAGGGGCAAGGCGAAGTGGACGGTGCGCGTGCTGTTTTCACTGCGCCGCTCAGAAGGAACGGAGGCGGTGCTGGCGCTCCAGTGCGCGTCAACCGCTCAAGGCCAGCAAGACTATTATGACGAGCGTCCAGCAATCGTCTCATTGACCCCAGAGAGCGCCACGCTGAGACTCGTTCCTCTGGCACCACAAGAGAACGGCGACCCGACTCTCTATCGACTGGATTTCTCGCAGGTATTCACAGCCCTCGGAGCGCAGCTTGTCGAACTACAGGTCTACCACTCAACCGACAATCTTTGCTGCGACGGGGTCGACGAGGAGAGCGGAAGCCGGAGGGTCATTCTGGACTTGTCTGATGGAAAACAGGCTCTATCAGTGGACGAGAGGACGGAACTCGACAGCTACGATGATTCAGCCGAAGATGCCGACACCCACACAATTTGCGAGTCCAAGACTAGCTACGTGCGCGATAACGCAGGAAACGTGCTGAGCATCGCCACCGAGTCCCGATGCACGCAGAACAAGGAGCCGCTGCCGAAGGTCAAGAGGCAAACTTTCCGCTGGAACGGAGAAACCCACCGGTTCGACGAAGTGAAATAGGGTGTCCGCCAAGGAACATTCATATCGAGAAAATGCAGAGGCAACTTTGGAGGGAAGCAGATAGCACATTCTCAGACTGCGTCGCAACAGGGTTTGCCCTTCATCGCTTCCCATCCCTCACGCAGAATCAAGGGTTGGTGTTGCCATCACAAAACCATCGTTTCGTTAGAAATTAGGTAACGAAATTATATAGCCTTTTCCTTTCGTTAGCTAGAGAAGGTCAAACCCGTTCTGGGCAGGCTTACATTACAGGCCTGACTCGTTCATTCGCTGCGAAGCGAAACCATTGGGTCCACGCGGGTTGCACGCCTGGCCGGGATGTAGCTCGCCAGCAATGCGACCAAGACGAGCAGCATGGGAATGGCAACAAAGCTCAAAGGGTCAATCGGGTTAACGCCGAACAAAAGGCCTCGCATCATGCGCGTGAATACAAGACTTCCAAGCAACCCGATGACCACGCCGGGAATTGCCAATGCCATGCCTCGGCCTATCACCAGATGCAATATAGCGTGCGGTGTAGTTCCCAGCGCGAGCCGAATGCCAATCTCGCGCGTTCCTTGACTCACCACATAGGAAACGACGCCATAGATCCCAACCATAGCGAGCGCAACGGCGAGGCCCGCGAACAGACTGAGCAACAACATTGAAAATCGCCGCCGAGCCAAAGACTCTTGAACTCGCTGGTCCATCGTCACCGGATGGAAAATTGGGAGATCGGGATCCACGTTCTGAATTTCCTTGCGTGCGGCCGAATACAGCGCGGCAGGATCGCCGTTGGTGCGAACGACAACATTCATCTCGTGGGTTACGAACTGTGTCTGAGGATAATAAATGGCGATCCGCGAATCGGAGTCGAGCGTGTATTGTTTAATCCGCCCAACCACGCCTACCACAGTGATCCAGGGGTCTTTATCCGTGAGGCCGCCGTTGTGCACCCGCTTTCCCAGCGGACTCTGATTTGGCCATAGTTCCCTGGCCATATATTCGTCGACAATTCCCACCGGAGGACTGGTCTTGATGTCAGATTCATTGAAGAAACGGCCCTCGCGCAGCGGGATTTGCATGGCCTCAAAGTAATGACCGTTTACTACGCGCACGTCCGCGTTGATAAAATTCTCACCTGGAGGCGGAATCCTGCCTTCCACAGTGATCGGTCCCCAGGCGAACATTTGGCTCAATGGCAGCGAAGTGATGGCTCCGACAAACTTCACTGCCGGGAGGCGTTCCAGCTGCTCCGCTATTTGTTTGTACGTCGCTAGTACGAACTGATCTTCGCGATATTTGTCCCCGTTCATGGTGAGTTCCAGGGTCAACACATTCTTCGCGTTAAACCCGGGTGAAACGCTTTCCAAATTCGCGAAGCTGCGGACCAGCAAAGCCGCGCCGATTAGAAGTAAGACGGAAAGCGCGAGTTCGGAAACAACCAGCGCTTTGCGAAAAGTCCTTCCCCTGCCCCACATTGCGCCAGTGTCCGCGGAGGCTCGGCCTCCTTCTTTGAGTGTTGAATGGATGTCGATGAGTGAAATTCGCAACGACGGGACCCAGCCGAACATCGTCCCGGAAACGAGCGAGAGCAACAGAGTGAACAGGAGGACTCTTGCATCGATGGTGATGTAATCGAGACGCGGGATGCTTCCAGGTCCGAGAATCCGAACCCACTTCAGGCTGGCAAACGCCAGCAAAATTCCGAAGGCCCCGCCGAAGAGAGAGAGCAGCAGGCTCTCGGTGATCAGTTGTCGAGCAATGCGCATACGACTTGCGCCTATAGCCATGCGAAGTGCAATTTCCTTTTGGCGGCCAAGCGCCCGCGACAACTGAAGATTCGCCACGTTGGCGCAAGCGATTAGGAGAACGAATGCCACGGCGAAAAGCAGCACAAACAACGCGGTGCGGCTGTCACCCACCACTTGTTCAGACAGGGGAACGATGCCAAACGTCAAACCACCATTCGGCGGGTAGTTCGCGGGGTAATCTCGGCGCAGGCGCGCGGTAATCGTGTTCATTTCGGCTTGGGCCTGCTGCAGTGACACGCCCGGCTTCAGCTTGGCCATGATGTTGTAGTCTTCGCGATCCCGGTTTTGCGGCGCATCCTGCCCCAGCGGTAGCGGGAGAACAATCTCGGCCTGCTCTGCGCCGCCCAAGGTGGGTAAGACTTCGCGTGGCAAAGAAAAACTACGCGGCAGAATGCCAATTACCTGATATGTCGATCCGTTGATCGTTAGCGATTTCCCGATGACTTGCGGATCAGAGCCATAATGTCGGACCCAAAAGCCATAACTGAGGACCGCGGTTCCTGGGCTGCCTTTGACGTCTTCGCTGGAAACGAACAGTCTGCCCTTATCCGCAGTTACTCCCAACATTGGTAAAAGGTTTGAAGATACGTGAATCGTACCCACACGCTCAGGTTCCCCATCACCAGTCAGGTTTTCATTGCCGCCGATGGCAATGGCCACATCTTCGAAACCGTGGTGGCCTGTTTTGATGTCGAAATATTGAGCGGTGGAAAACCAATCCTCGGTGATGCCTAAACCGGGGGACCTATTCCACAGAATGGCCAGCCGGTTGGCGTCTTTATAAGGAAGCGGACGAAGCAGTAGGGTGTTTACAATACTGAAGATCGCGGTGTTCACCCCAATCCCAATAGCCAGCGACAACAAGGCAACCACAGCAAAGCCGCGGGCTTTACCTAGTCCCCGGAGTGCATACTGAACATCTTGAATTAAAGTTCCCATCTCCCCTCACGTCAAAATCTGTTTTGGTCCCGTCGCATACCATCAGATCGCAAGCGCTCATGCACGCATGCATTTCCTACCGCGGCATGGAGACGAAGCTTTCCCGTCCGGCCGAGACTGCCAGCCGCACTCACTGGTTCACCGTCCCGCAGGATGAGACTTCTCTTGTTGGAAAAGGGAAGCAACGGGTGACGGAAATCGATTTCAGTCCGTCAAATACGCGGACACGCTGAAACAGGATCGGAGTTTTTTGGCAGTCGGCGTGGCAAGGACATGCCCGTAGAGCGAGAGATAGCAAAAGTGCCTTCCTAGCGTTATCCGTGGGAGTTAGATAATGCCAACTGGAGGCGAGAGTCAAATATTTCATAAAGGCGCCAAGGTATATTTCGGGAGAAAGTCCTTGAAGTCAGAATCGAGGAACTGGCGGAGGAGTCGGTTTCATTATTTCCAGCCATATCTGGGTGTAATATCCGCTCTGATAATGACCCTGACCCTCTGTTGATTTCCTTTTCCGAACGATGAGAAAAGCTGGGTGGAGCGAATTATGAATACTTTGCTTCAGGACCTGCGTTACAGCGCGAGATTGTTGTGGAACAAGCGGGGCTACAGCATTGGACTTATTTTGACGCTGGCGCTGGGGGTCTGCGCGCTCACGTCTGTGTTTTCAGTGGTGAATGCCGTTCTTTTGAAACCGTACGGTCCGGTCAACACAGACCGTTGGGCGTATCTGTGGGAACATCGCCTGAAATCCCAATCGATGAACCAGATCAGTGTTTCCATGCCGAATTTTCGCGATTGGAAACGCGATAGTGCTTCCGTCTTCTCCGATGTGGTGGTTTGGATCCCATGGAGCTATACGGCTTCTGGCGCGGACCTCAGCAACCCGGAGCGCGTTCGCGCGGCGGTCATTTCGCCCGAAATCTTTTCCGCAACGAACCTCGCACCGGCCGCGGGTCGATTGCTGACTGAAGAGGACAGCGCCAGTGAGGACCGCAGAGTGGTCCTGAGCTACGAATTCTGGAAGCGCGCGTATGGCGCGGATCCGTCATTGCCCGGCAAGAAGATTACACTCAATGGAGCCACTCATACCGTCGTAGGGATCGCTCCGCCAGGATTTTCATTTCCCCCGGAGGACAAAGTTGACGTGTGGACGGTGCTTCCCCGATCCATCCTCTCGTTCGCCGAACGTTCGCAACGTAGCTACCGCGTAGCTGCCAAGCTCCGGCCAGGCGTGACACCGAAAGAAGCGCAATCTGCTATGGATGTCATAACGGAACGGCTGGCCGGCCAATATAAGGAAGACAAAGAATACGGAGCTGCGGTGGTTCCCATGCGCGAAGCCGTGGCCGGAGACTTTCGTACGCCCATCATCGCGTTTTCGGGCGCCTTGGCGTTTGCACTGGTCTTACTCTGTATCAACATCAGCTACCTTCGACGAGTTCATCTGGAGGCTCGCAGGAAAGAGATTGCGTTGCGCTTGGCCCTAGGCGCTGGTCGCACGGTGTTGATGCGTCAACTGCTCGAGGAAACCCTGCTCCTGTTTGGTATCGGCGGGGCAATCGGGATCTTGTTTTCACCGCTCGGCGTGCGCCTGCTGCTTTCTTTTGTTCCAGCTGCGGAAATTCCCTGGCTACACGCTCCCATCGATGGCCTGGTTGTATTGGGCACAGTCGCGCTCACATTGCTGGCTGCTGTTCTTTCCGGACTATTTCCGGTGATGGAAGCTTCCCGTTCGGATCTAGCCAGGCTTCTGGGATCGGGCCGAGCAATAACAGGTTCCGCCGGAATAGGCCGCCGGTTGCGCGGGTCAATTATCGTGCCGCAAATCGCTCTAGCACTGGTGCCGCTCTGTGGAGCAGGTCTGCTTATACGGAGTTTCGTACGTTTGCAGGAAGTCCCGCTAGGCTTTGCTCCCGAACATCGGCTGACGCTTGCCCTGTCGGCCCCCAAGGCGCATTATGTCAAGCCCGCGGAAATCGCCGACCTGGCAAAACGCGTTCGCGAAGAAACCTTGCAGATTCCGGGTGTGCGTCAAGCTGGATTGGCGCAGGCCATTCCTTTTTCCGTCGGTCCACGATGGTTGCAAGCGATTACACGCTCAGATCCCAAAGGCATTCAAAACTTCTCGCAGTTGCCTCTGGTTCGCTACACGGTGATTACACCCGGCTACCTGGAAGGTGTGGGCATGCAGTTGAGGGCTGGGCGCTTGATAACCAGTTCGGACGCGCACGATTCTTTGCCGGTAGTGGTGATCAACGAAAAGCTCGCGCGCCAGCAATTTCCTGGCGAGGATCCCATCGGCAAACAGATTTGGATCGGTCATGCGGAATCGCTGCCCACTTCATCACCTCGAACGATCGTGGGCCTGGTCGGAGACAGCCACATGTATGCGGTCGAGAGCGAGCCCGACTCCGCTGCATGGGTTCCGATGACTCAGCAGGACACCAGTGAGGATATTTGGCGCAATCTCTTTTTTGTGGCAGACACTGACGTCGACCCAAACACGACGCTCGCGTCTGTGCGGCAGAAGATTCACGGAATCGACGGAACACTCGCCATCGCAGATGTGTCGTCAATGGAAGCACGCGTACGCGATTCATTATGGCGGCAACGGTTGAGCGCCAGTGTGCTGGGAGTATTCAGTCTGGCGACGCTGGGCATCGCCGTGCTCGGAGTGTTCGGCGTGACGAGTTATCTGGTTACGCTGCGGTCGCATGAAATTGGCGTGCGCATGGCGATCGGGGCGCGTCCGTCGGATATTTTGAAGATGGTGCTTCTGCAAAACCTGGCGCTGGTAGCAATCGGAACCATTGCGGGCCTGCTTGGCGCTCTTGCGTTGACGCGCATCTTGGAAGGCTTGCTATTCGGCGTTGAGGCGGCAGATCCATCCACATTTGCGATGGTGGCGGGTGCATTGGTGGCTGCCGCTATGTCGGCATGCCTAATACCGGCGTACCGCGCGGCGAAACTGGATCCGATTGTGGCCCTTCGAGCGGAATAAAAAATCTGGCCGTGCTCTGCGTTAGCCGGTGGTTTGCAATGATACTGACTTTTCCATCATCTCTCTCATCCCGGTTTCGTTTGGGTCGAATATAGAGCGAAGGATCTGAACACAGCGGACAATTGCGTCTAGAATCTTGAACACTTTTGTGTATAGTCTTTGACCGAATAGATTTTAGCTGTTTGGGGTCCCCGCCCGCCTCTTAATGACCGCGCTCCCCTCCCGCGCGGTCAAGCATTGCCACCGAATAAAACTTGGCAGGGGAGAACTGCGATGAAAATCCGACCGAACGTCATCATTCTTAGCTTCGGCAAGTACCGCGTTGTTTTGGCCAGCAGGCAGGAATGCAAACGCGCAGACCGATAACGGCGCAACACAGCCAAGTACTAGCATCTCCAGAAACCCGCAGTGAAGCCTGCTTCATTTTACTTGGCAAAACCACGGCCAGTCGTGAAAAACCAGCGTCACTCGGGTTCTTCCAGCATCGACTCGGGGCGCACTACCACCACGATGCCGTTTTCCGTAACGGAATAGCGGGCGCGGTCAGCTTCCAGGTCGTAACCGATGACGGTGCCTTCGGGAAGATTCACGTGGCGGTCGATGATCGCGCGGCGAATGCGGGAGTGCCGGCCGATAATCACGTGATTGAAAATAATTGAGTCGTCCACTTCGCTATAACTATTTACGCGCACGTCCAGACCAAGCACGGATTTTTCGACGCGTCCGCCCGAAACGATTGAGCCGCTGCCGACGATGGAGTCGAGCGCGACGCCCTTGCGTTCAGGGTCAGCAAAAACGAATTTCGCCGGCGGATACTGTTGTTGCCAGGTATGAAGAGGCCAGGTTTTATCGTACAGGTTGAAAATGGGCGAGACGGAAACGAGATCCATATTGGCTTCGTGATACGCGGCGACGGTGCCAACGTCGCGCCAGTAGGACATGTCCTTTTTATTTTCATCCAGAAAGTTGTAAGCGAAGACGCGATATTTTTCGATGATGCGCGGAATGATGTCCTTACCGAAATCATGCGAGGAATTCGGATTTTCGGCGTCGGCGATCAGCATGGGCAAAAGCAGCTGCGTGTTGAAAAGATAGACGCCCATCGACGCATTCACTTTTCCGGGATTGATGCGTGATTCCTTGGGACGCTCGGGCTTTTCCTCGAAACCTACGATGCGCCAGTTATTCTCCGTTTCCAGAACACCGAAGCGTTTGCTGGCCTCTGAAGGCGTTACTTCGAGAGTGGCTACGGTGACATCGGCGCCCGCCTCAACGTGTTGCTCCAGCATCTTCTGATAATTCATTTTGTAAATATGATCGCCGGAGAGGATGAAGACGTAACTCGATTGTTCGCTGCCGATGGAATAAATATTTTGGTAAACGGCATCAGCGGTGCCTTGATACCAATGCTGCGAAACGCGCATCTGTGGCGGAAGTACTTCAATAAAATCTCCCAGGCCCATCAGTACGGACCAGCCGCGACGAACGTGGCGATTTAGGCTGAGCGCTTTGTATTGGGTGAGGACAAAGACGCGGCGCAAGTCGCTGTTCAGACAATTGGAGAGCGTGACGTCAATGATGCGGTACACGCCGCCGAAAGGAACGGCGGGTTTCGCGCGGTCACGCGTCAAAGGCCACAGGCGTTCGCCCTGGCCACCTGCCAGGAGCACGCCGAGTGCGTTGCGCATTAAAGGAGGCATCGAAACTTTCTCCAAATGCTCGTTCTGGAGAAGTCATTCTAACAGCACAAAAGAAGGGAGCATACGCTGGCGGATCTCCGAATGCCAATGTGCGCTAGCGTACGCTGGATAAATCGGCCAAAGATCGTAACTAGCAAGGTATCAACGGCCTGATTACGATGGTTGAGCAATATATGTCTTGACTTCGGTGGTAGCCTCCGTTAGAAGAACTTCACAATTGCCGGGAGGGGTCTGAACCGGTAAACTGGTTGGATTCCATCAGACCAACTTAACAGCCTATAGGGAATGGGGGTGAATACGCGTGGCAGAAGTCGTAATTCAAGAGGGAGAATCTTTGGAAAATGCTCTCCGGCGCTTCAAGAGAAAGGTGCAGTCGGAAGACATCATTAAAGAGATCAAGAAGCATAGCTACTATATGAAGCCCGGTGAAAAGCGTCGCGCAAAGGAAGCCCTCTCGCGTAAACGTCTCCGGAAGAAGCAACGGCGTGAGCAGGATTAGGCCAGGTTACCAGGGTCCATTCCGGCAGTTTCGTGCCCGTCAGCAATCGGGAACTGCAGTTGTCCCGAAGGAATTCCTAGGTTCGTCTGACGCGAACTGCCCCGCTGCCTACTCCTTCCCAGCCTGGAGTGGCATATGGAATACAGCGATAAGATTTTGAAGTGCGCGGATTGCTCGGCGGAATTTGTATTCACAGCCGGCGAGCAGATGTTTTTTGCCGATAAGGGTTTTAAGAACGAACCCAAGCGGTGCAAAGCATGTAAAGGGAACCGTGGACAGAGCATGAGCGCAGGTTCCGGCTCGGGAAATATGCAACGAGTCGAGACCAAAACTGTTTGCTCGCAATGTGGTAAAGAAACCACCGTTCCTTTCAAACCCACCCAAGGGCGTCCGGTGTTCTGTCGCGAATGTTTTCAACAGCGACGGAGCGCAGGGCCTACTGGTATGACGGCGAATTAGACGCTTGCAGGCCATGCACGGGCCTTAAACTGCACGGTGGAACCGACGGTTCGGTGTTCGTCCGGAATTGCGGATAAACCGTTGGCTCTTCTAACGAAGCGGCATTCTTATTGTCCCTGGGCTTTTCCGGCGCAACTTCTAGATGCGCTAGAAAAGCCCATTTTTCTTGCCTACTAAGCCGCCGGATTTCAGGCAGCCTTGTAGGCATTGGCCGGAGCAATTTCGCGCAAGGTAGCGAGAAACGTTTCCGTCTCCGGCTGTGTGCCGATGGTGATTCGAAGGTAATTGCTCATCGATGGAAAGCGGCGGCCGACAAGAATATTGCGCGCGCCAAATTGATCGATGATGGGCCGTACGTCGGTCTGCATGTCGATCATTACGAAATTCGCTTGCGAGGGAATGAAGAATCGTCCGTCTTTTGAGAGTTCGCTGGAGAGCCAGGCACGGGTGCTATTGAGTTTTTCGCGACAAGAGCCGATGTTGGCGGGATCCCTGAGGCTTGCCAGGCCTGCCGCAAGCACGGCGGCGTTGGCGTTGTCCTGCAAAGACTGCTCGCGGATCTGGGTGATGGTTTCCTTGGCGCCCACCGCATAGCCCAAGCGCATTCCGGCCATGCCGTAAATTTTAGAGAAGGTGCGTGCGATGACGACGTTTGGATTCGTAGCAATCCATTCGACGGCGCTGCTGTAACGCGGATCGTCGGCAAAGTCGAAATAAGCCTCGTCAACAAGAATTAGTGTGAAAGCAGGGACGGCATGAATGAAAGATGCCAACTCATCGCGCCAGACGATTGTTCCGGTGGGATTATTGGGATTGCACACATAGACGACGCCAGTCTTTGAAGTGCATGCGGCTGCCATCTTCGGAAGGTCGTGGCGGTGATCGGAGTTGAGAGGGATAGTGATGGGCTCGGCGCGCGTGATGCGAGCATATTCCAGCACCGCTTCGAAAGTGGGCTGCGCGGCAACAATATTTTTGCCGGGACCTAGGAAAGCCATGTCCACACATCGCAATATTTCAGTAGAGCCGCAACCCAGCGCGATATTTTCGCGAGACACGTTATACTTTTTTGCCAGCGCGTCGGTTAATTCGCGTTCGAAAGAATCAGGGTAGCGCGAAGCCACTTGCCCGCACGAAGCGAGGGCGTCCAGGGCTTTGGGCGAAGGACCGTAAGGGTTTTCATTGAAGTTAAGGTGGATGCTATTCGGCGGAGCCGGTTTGGCGTGCCGATCATCCAATTCAAGAGGAAGGCGTGGGACGGCGAAAGCGACAGCCAACGAACCGAGGGTACGAGAGAAGTCACGCCGGGAAAAAAGTGAAGCAGACACGAGTCACGCTCCTGGGATTTCGCTTGGATGATACGCTTCGTCAGCCGCGCGAAACAAGGGAATGGTTTATTTTTTGCAGCACAATTGTGTATAGATGGACGGATGGAGCTGCGTTTTTGCGACCCGTTATCAATCATTCTTAAAGGGGAATTTTATGGAAAAAGAACTGCGAGAGAATTTACGAAAAGTAGTGAGTTGGGGTGAGGCACATACAGAATGGAAAAAGGCGATTGATGGTGTCTCGAAGTCAAAGCGCGGTGTGAGGCCTCCGGGCTCGCCTCATTCGGCTTGGGAGCTGCTGGAACATATGCGAATCGCGCAGTGGGACATCTTCGACTTTTGCACGAATCCGAAACATTCTTCGCCGAAATGGCCCGAAGGCTATTGGCCAAAGAGTCCGGCGCCCCCGAGTGACGATGCCTGGGACAAATCTGTGGAGCAGTTTGAAAAGGACAACAAAGCGCTGGGGGATCTGGTGATGGATCCGAAGCAGGATCTTTTTGCACCGATTGCCCAGGGAAGCGGACAAACAATATTGCGCGAAGTGCTGCTGCTCGTCGATCACAATTCGTATCATCTGGGGCAATTTGTGTTGGTACGCCGGCTTCTGGGAGACTGGCCGAAAGAATAGGCGCGAGATTTCTGGGTCGGTCGATCACCCGTTATAATATAAGGATCAATTTGCGAGGAGATTCATGAGCCGGCAACACGCTGTGGTGGAATCCGCAGCATCGAAAGAAAACCAAGAACGCGTGTGGGATGCGTTTCGCCGCTGGGGCTATTTGCAGGCGGACCTGGACCCGCTGGGCGATCTAAAACCAGTAGCAATGCCGGAGTTGGACGTTAGCGGGCCGGACGCTGAAGCCGCGCGACGTTTTTACTGCGGAACGATCGGCGTGGAATTCATGCACATTCCCGACCGTGAGAAAAGGCAATGGATTCAGGAGCGCATGGAGCAGGAGGCGCCTGAGGTCGATCGCGAACGAATCCTGGAATGGCTGGTTCGCGCGGAGATTTTCGAACAAGTTTTGCAGACACGCTATCTGGGAACGAAGCGCTATTCGTTGGAAGGCGAAGCGGCGTTGCTGCCGCTGTTGGATGCAATCTTAAGCGCGGCAGCGGAAGAAGGCGCGCAACAAGCCGTATTGGCCATGAGCCATCGCGGGCGCTTGAATGTGATGGTGCATATCGTTGGGCGTGGCGCCGCGGAAGTTTTTGCGCGATTTGAGGACGTGGATCCGCGTAGCGTGCTGGGCGGCGGCGACGTGAAGTATCACATGGGCGCGACCGGTGATTTTTCCGCAACGGACGGTCGAAAAGTGGGAATCCACTTGGTCTCCAATCCGAGCCATTTGGAAGCGGTGGATCCGGTAGCCATGGGACGCGCACGCGCGAAGCAAACGCGAACGGGAGACTCCGGCAGAAGGGAAATTGTTCCCGTGATTATGCACGGCGACGCGGCCTTTGCCGGCCAGGGAATTACCGCGGAAACTCTGAATATGGCCGGAGTGGAAGGGTTCACCGTCGGCGGTTCCATAAACATTATCGTGAACAACCTGCTCGGATTTACCACCATCCCGCGTGATCTGCATTCTTCCCGGTTTTCTTCGGACTTGGCGAAGCGTTTGCCGATTCCCATTTTTCACGTGAATGCGGAAGATCCGGATGCGGTAGCGCGCGTGGGACGCATGGCGTTGGAGTATCGCTACGCCTTCCACTCTCCTGTGGTAGTGGATTTGATTGGCTACCGGCGGCATGGCCATAGCGAAGTGGACGACCCCACCATCACGCAACCTTTGCGCTACCGAAAGATTCAGGCGCATCAGCAGCTCTGGCAGATTTATTCCGAGAAAATCGGCGTGGATGCAGAGCCGATTGTGGAGCGTGTGCGGCAAGAGCTGGATGCAGCGCAGAAAAACGCGCTGGAGCTGGAAAAAAATCCGCCCATGCGCAAACTTCCGGAATATTGGAGCGCGTATCGCGGCGGCCGATACAACGCTGCGATGGAAATTGACACCGGCGTGCCGGAAAGGGAACTCACGGCTATGGGCGAGGCGGTCGCGAGTTATCCAAAAGGATTTCACATCCATCCAAAGGTGAAAAAACTCCTGGAGCAGCGCTTGGAGATGGCGCGCGGAAAACGGGCGATTGATTACGGGATGGCTGAAGCTTTGGCGTTCGGTTCGCTGGTGAAACAAGGAACTCCCGTGCGTTTGACGGGGCAGGACACCAGACGCGGGACGTTTAATCAGAGGCATGCGGCGTTGACGGATATTGAAACGGAAAAGGACTACGTCCCGCTCGAGCATGTGTCGCCAAACCAAGCATGGTTCGAAGTGTACAACTCGCCGCTTTCCGAAGCGTCGGTTCTGGGATTCGAATACGGTTTCAGCCGCGATTTTCCAGAAGCGCTGGTGTTGTGGGAAGCGCAGTTCGGTGATTTTGCGAATGGCGCGCAGATCATCATCGATCAATTCGTGGCGGCGGGCGAAGACAAATGGAATTTGTTGTCGGGAGTTGTGTTGCTGCTGCCGCACGGCTACGAAGGGCAGGGGCCGGAACATTCCAGCGCGCGCCTGGAACGTTTCTTGCAGCTTGCGGCGCGTGACAACATCCAAATCTGCCAGCCTTCCAGTGCAGCGCAATATTTCCATTTATTGCGGAGGCAGGCTCTGCGGGCGTGGCGGAAACCGCTTGTAGTGTTCACGCCGAAGAGCATGCTGCGCAATCCGGTGGCGTGTTCGTCGCTAGCAGACTTGGCGGCACCTCGGTTCCAACGTGTGATCCCGGATGGAGGCGACGGTTCTGCAACGCGCGTTTTGCTTTGTAGCGGCAAAATCAGGCACGAGCTTGAAGCGGAACGCAAAAAACGTAAAGATACCTCGACGGCCATCGTTACTTTGGAACAACTTTATCCGTTTCCGGAAGCGGACCTGGCGGCGGAGATGGACCGCCATGCGAGTGCGCGGGAGTTCGTGTGGGTGCAAGAAGAGCCTGCCAATATGGGCGCGCTGGCGTTTTTGATGCCGCGGCTTGAACGGCTGGCACGAGGGCGATCGGTGCGGTCTGTAAAGCGTTCGGCGAGCGCGAGCCCGGCCACCGGCTCGCACAAAGCGCATGAGATGGAACAGCACACTCTGCTGTCCCTGGCATTCGGCGTGCCCAGCGGGTAGCAATTTCCCGCAATTTATTTTTTTGAAAGAATGATGCTCTGTGGACCATCTGCGCGTCGGAGTTCGTTGGAAGAAAATCCTGTCGCGCGGAACATGCGTTCGTATTCGGAAAATGGGTAGGCATCGCCTGCTCGTGTGGAACCGAGCATCACCATGCTGAAAGCCGCTTGGGTTGGCGGCGAGACGCGATCTTCGTTGGGCACAAATTCCACAGTGGCCACCATGCCTGAAGACTTAAGCGCCGACTGAATCTTGCGCAACAATCTTTCAATTGTGGCGGGATCAAAGTGGTGCAAGAAACCGGTGAGCAGGGCCAAGTCGTAGTCTTTCCCGAACTCCACTTCGAAAGCATTGCCGGGCAAGGTGTGATAGCGCGCCGCCACTCCCGCTGCTTGCGCGTTTTTCTTGGCGACGTCCAAAACGCGAGGCCAGTCGACGGCGAAAATCTCGGCGTTGGGATTATGTTTTGCGATGGCGACGCCGTACATTCCGTGACCTGCTGCGATATCGAGTACCTTCCACTTTGCGCCAGCGTCGGCGTTTAGCATTTCCGCGAGTCCTTCGGCGGCGAGTGTCTGCACAGGCGCCATCGAGCGTGCGAACTCAACCCACTTGGGGCTATCTGGATCTGTAGTGGTGGCGTCGCCTTGCAGCGAGCCGCCATTGCGTACGATGGCTGTCAAATCCTTGAAAGCATCCATCAATTCCGGCAAGGTGAGAAAATTAACGGCCGAACCGAGATAGGCGGGCGACTTTTTGTTCAGGAAAATTGCTGCGTCTGGTGTTAACTCGTAGCTGTGATCGCTTTTCTCCAGGAAACCGTTGATCACCAAGAAATCGCATAAGGTGCGGATGCCGCGCTCGGAAGCTTGACATTTCTGTGCCAGCGCCGTCGTAGTGTTCATGCCCTGGCCGATCGCGGTGAACACGTCTAGCTCGATCGCGGTTTTCAGAGCGGCGGTTTGCTGGTAGGCGTTGAGCGTGCCAAAAATCCGTTCTGGAGTCGGCATGGAATGATCGGTGGCTGCAGCCATTCAACTCTCCTCGAAAGATAATGGTACTTGCATGTACTAATATGCCGCAGAATTTTCAGCAAAGCACCAGTGAACAAATTCTGACTTATAACGGTCGCTCACGGTGGCGGGCACATCCGATTCCTGAAGGCGCTTAAATGTAAATTGAATTTCGCCGGAAGGTCTCGCTTCGGCGAGTAAGAAACCGTATACGTTGGTTTCCGCGGCGTGCGCCTCGGTCGATTCTTTGGGCAAAGCGTAACGCACGGCTCCAGCCGTGCCGATAATCCATCCTGGCAACACACCGCCATTAGCGCGCCAGTAGTCGGTATTAAAAATACCGTCCATAAAATAATGGGAATGGCTGGCTAAAACATACACGCGCTTGTGCGCCTCGTTCTGAGCCTTCAACAGATCGAGGTAAACACGGCGGCCGCTTTCGATACCATTCGCAGATTGATCCATGCTGTGATTTGCGGAGATGCTTTCGGGCAGCGCTTCATGCATTCCCACCACCACGGTGCGAACCTGTGAATTTGATTCTGCGGCGCGCAGAGTTTTTTCAAACCATTTTATTTGCGCGGAATCGAATTGATCCGGCGTGGAATTATCCAGGTTGATGAAATCGACTCCGTTCTGTATCCAGTGGTAGTAAGTGGTCAGTTTGTGCGCGAGGGGATCGTCGCTCAGACGCTGCACGCGAAGCGTCGGCGAATCCAGCCAGTCGCCGAATTGTATGATGTATTGCTCGCGAGTCCTTGGCGGGATCGTTTCGTGGTTGCCGATTCCGAGGAAAACCGGAAGAGTGCCGAAGGGCGTGAGCTGATTGCGAACGAAGTCGTCCCATGCTGATTGCTCATAATCGGCAATGTCCATGGGCTTGGCGAGATGCTCGGGCTGATGCTGCATGTCTTCATCGAATTCGTAAATAGCTCGGAAATCGCCGAGATGCCAATAAAAACTCGCCCCGGATTGGATGACGCCGGCCGCGATTGCAGGCATCACTACGTCGCCGCAATTGCGCGAATCGCCGGAAACCGCGAAGTACCACGTGCCGTCCGCAGAATCTGACGACTGTGCCGGATTCTGAGGTTGAGTGGTCCAACCCCTTGCCAAGACAGACGCAAGCGCCAGCAAAGCTACAACCGGCACTTTAGACCGTTCCATTCAGCCTCCTTGGCAACTTTCGCACAACGAGCAACATTGTCTCGCGGGCACACAGCGCAGGCAATCGCAGAATCGCGAATTCGTTTGGAAAAATGCGACTAGGTCGCTTACATTTCTTTTGTCAAAGACCTGCGATCAGAAGCGTTGATACGCGCACATTACTGCGCAAAAGGCGAGTCACATGAAAATACAACCCTTCGAACTCGAGCGCTGGCAGTCCATATGGGAAAACAAAGTTGAACTGAATATTTCCGAGAGCGGCGTGCACCCGCTTTCTACTTCGGAACTTGTCCCGAACGCCGCGACGCTGCAGAAGATTCTGGATGTGCCGCAATACTACCCGCAAACAAACGGCAGCGAAGAATTGCGCTCGCGCATTGCGGAATTATATCCAGGCGCCAAAGCCGAGAACGTCCTGGTGACCTGCGGCGGCTCTGAAGCGAATTTCGTTGCGACCTGGGCTCTGCTGGAGCCCGCAGACGAGATCGTCTTCATGATGCCGAATTACATGCAGATTGCGGGTCTTGCTGGCGCATTTGGCGCAACCGTAAAACCGCTGTGGCTACGCGAAGAGCTTCAGTGGGGCATTGATGTGGATGAACTTCCGCGGCTGATCGGGCCAAAAACGCGGCTAGTGGCCATTTGCAATCCTAACAATCCTACCGGCTCGGTGTTGAAAAAAGAGGAACGCGAAGCAATCGTTGCCGCGGCTGAAAGAGTGGGCGCCTGGATCGTTGCGGACGAAGTTTATCGCGGCGCGGAATTCGACGGCTCAATGACTACAAGTTTTTGGGGCGGCTACGACCGCATTCTGTGCACGGCGGGGCTTTCGAAGGCATTCAGCTTGCCCGGACTTCGCACCGGATGGGTGGTCGGGGCGCCGAAAATGGTGCAGAAGTTTTGGGGCTATCACGACTATACGAGCATTGGCCCTAGCATGCTCACCGATCGCTTGGCCTCGGTCGCACTAGAGCCGAAGCGCCGGGCGTGGATTCTGAATCGCACGCGGGAAACCCTATTGCGTAACTATCCTCCTTTGCGCGCCTGGCTGGACAGCCATGCGGATTCGTTTACGCACGTGCCGCCCAAGGCCGGCGCCATTGCCTGGGCTGGGTTGCGGAGTGGCCAAAACTCCCTGCAGATGGCTGAACAGCTGCGCGAGAAAAAGAGCGTTCTTTTGGTTGCCGGGGAGCAATTGGGCATGGAATCTTTCGTGCGGTTCGGATTTGGCGGCGACACAGAACATTTGCAAAAAGCGCTAGTGCGAGTTGACGAGTGGTTGCAGGAAGGTCGCGTGGCGGCTCATGCGCGATAATTACGAAGTTCCTTCCCGGGCACGCTTAAAGTTGTTTTGGCGCAAACAATCCGTTCGCGTCATACGTTGACTTGCCCTTGCGAGCCACAATAAGATGAAACGCAGTACCATTCCGACCTTGCCCGCCATGAAAGCGCCTTTACCCGAGAACGAAGTTGCCCGGCTGGAAGCTCTTCAGCGGTACGCCATTCTGGATACATTTCCGGAGCAGGAATTTGACGATCTTTCTCGCCTGGCCGCAATGATTTGCGGCACGCCTATTGCGCTAGTGAGTTTAGTGGATGCAGACCGGCAATGGTTCAAAGCGAAAGTTGGAATTGACGACGCGGAAACGCCTCGTGATGTCGCGTTTTGCGGCCATGCAATTCTGCAAAAAGATGTGATGGTGGTGCCGGATGCTTTGGCGGACGCGCGATTCCGCAGTAACCCTCTGGTTACTGATCGCCCCAACATTCGTTTTTATGCCGGCGCGCCGCTGATTACGCAGGACGGCCATGCGCTAGGAACGTTGTGTGTCCTGGATCACATCCCGCGCGAATTGACGTCCGAGCAGAAACAAGCGCTGAAGGCGCTGAGCCGGTTGGTAGTAGCGCAGATCGAACTGCGACGAAGCGTATCCGATCAGTCGCTGGCGATTCGCGAGCGCCGCCGCGCCGAAGAAGAACTCGATCAACTTTTTACACTCTCGCTCGACATGCTTTGCATTGCGGGCTTCGATGGATATTTCAAAAGAATTAATCCCGCCTGGGAGGGGACGCTAGGAATTCCTAAAGAGGAGCTGCTGTCTCGTCCCTACGTGGACTTCGTTCATCCTGATGACCGCGAAGCTACCATTCGCGAAGCCAGGAAAATGGATCAAGGCGAGCTGACGATTTCATTCGAAAATCGTTATCGGTCGGCCGATGGGACCTATCTGTGGTTACTGTGGAATGCCACGCCGAGCAAAAGTCTGAAACTGATTTTCGCGGTGGCGCGAGACATCACGCAGCGTAAACAAACCGAGCGCCGCCTGGCTACGGGTTATGCGGTGACAAACCTGCTCGCGGACGTCGAATCTCTGGAACTGGCCGCACCGCAAATTCTGAAAGCCATTTGCGAAGGCTTGGGATGGGAATTGGGGACTATTTGGAGTGTGGACGATAACGGCGACGCGCTTCTCTGTCTGGATATTTGGCACCTGCCGCATCTGCAGTTTCCTCAGTTTGTCGGCGCCACGCGACAAATGACCTTCAAACGGGGCCAAGGTTTGCCTGGCAGAGTTTGGGAGTCCGGGCAATCGGCATGGATTCCCGACGTGCCGAGCGACTCGAATTTTCCGCGAGCACCTTTGGCTAAAGCAGAAAATTTGCACGCAGCATTCTGCTTTCCGATCCGCACCGGGGACCGCTTGCTCGGCGCCGTGGAATTCTTCAGCCGCGAAATCCGCAAGCTAGAAGGCGAGTTGGTGGAAATGTTCGATTCGATCGGCAGCCAGATCGGACAGTTCATCGAGCGCCGCCGGGCGGAAATGGACTTAAAGCTTTACGCCGATTATCTGGAAGCAGCGAGACACGTTCAGGAAAAAGACGCGAAGCGTCTTGCCAAACTGGTGAAAGAGCTTGAAGTAGCCAAGAAAAAGGCCGAGAAAGCCACGCGCGCCAAGAGCGAGTTCCTTGCGAACATGAGCCACGAAATACGCACTCCGATGAACGCTATCGTGGGCATGACGGAACTTGCGCTGGAAACAAGATTGACCCCGGAGCAACGCGAATATCTGACCACGGTAAAAACTTCCGCGGCGTCTTTGTTGGACTTGATCAACGATATTTTGGATTTCTCCAAGGTGGAGGCGCGCAAGGAAGAACTGGATCAGGTTGAATTCAAATTGCGCGATACGCTCGCGGACACGATGAAGGTTTTGGCCCTGCGAGCGCAGGAAAAGGGGCTGGAATTAGTTTCTCATTTCCCGCAGGATGTCCCTGACGATCTGGTAGGTGATCCCAGCCGGCTGGGCCGCATCGTCGTGAACTTGGTGGGCAATGCGATTAAGTTTACCGAGCATGGCGAAGTGGTTTTGCGCGCCGGTGTCGAAAAGATTGAAGGCGAGAACGCATTACTTCACTTCTCCATCACGGATACGGGCATCGGTATTCCGGCTGAAAAACAACAAAGAATCTTCGAAGCGTTCGCACAGGCTGACACTTCCACCACCCGAAAATACGGCGGCACGGGCCTGGGGCTTGCGATCTGCGCGCAATTGGCGGAATTGATGGGCGGACGCGTGTGGGTGGAAAGCCAGGTCGGATGCGGAAGCACGTTTCACTTTACCGCGCGATTTAAGCTGCAGGATACATCGCCGCAGAAGCCAGCGATGATATCGCCGGTCAAACTGCAGGACCTCCCTGTTCTCGTAGTGGACGACAATGCAACCAACCGCCGCATACTAGAGGAAATGATTTCGAATTGGCGAATGAAGCCGGTGGCGGCAACAAATGGCACGGCCGCCTTGAAAGCGATGGAGCGCGCCCAAGCGGAGGGCAATCCGTTCCAGGTAGTTTTGTTGGACGGTCATATGCCGGAGATGGACGGATTTGAAGTGGCCACTAAAGTGAAGAAGGATCCGCGGCTGAAACACGCGACGGTAATCCTTCTCACTTCTGCAGGTCGGCGCGAGGATATAAGCCGGGCGAAAGCTTTGGGAGCTGCCGCTGCGTTAACAAAGCCGGTGAAACAATCTGAGCTGTGGGACGCAATGGTAACCGCTCTTCATGTGCCGGCCAACACAAAGAGAAGAACATCTCTCGCATCGGGCAAACCGCGCGACGCCCAGCGTCCGTTACGAATTCTTGTGGCGGAAGACAATCCGGTAAATCAGCAACTGGCCTTGCATCTTCTGGAGCGCCGCGGACATTCGGCAGTGGTTGCGGAGAACGGACGGGAAGCACTCTCCGCCATGGACAAGCACAAATTCGACCTAGTGCTCATGGACGTGCAAATGCCGGAGATGGGCGGCCTGGAGGCCACACGCGCAATTCGAGAAAACGAGAAAGCGACAGGCCAACATGTGCCGATCATTGCAATGACGGCGCATGCCATGCAGGGAGATCGCGAACGTTGTCTCGAGTCGGGCATGGACGGATATCTTTCCAAGCCGCTGGATCCTAAAGTATTCCAACAAACGGTGGAAAGCATGGCTTCGCCGCAATCCGCCACGGAATCGGAAACGCCGGCTCCAATCAACAAAGATGCCGTGGACGCAAGCGCTCTATTGGAGCGCTTCAGTGGCGATCGAAAACTAGTACGAACGCTTATAAGGGCTTTTCACGGCGATTGCCCTCGGATGATTTCCAGAATCAGAAAGGCATCGACGGCGCGAAATGCCGTCACTCTGGCGGATGCGGCCCACGCCTTTAAGGGCGCGGTGGGGAATTTTGGCCCTTCCGTGGCCTTTGAAACGGCCCGGGAGATTGAAAAACTGGCTCGTCAGGGTAAACTCGACGGCACGCGGGAACTGTGCCAGGTCCTGGAAGAGTGTATGGCAGAGTTCCTACCGGCACTCTTAGCAGTAGCGCAAGAAAAGAAGAAAATAAAAAGGAAAGGCCACTCCCGGCGTTCCCGGCGGAGGAAAAAATGACGCGCATTCTCGTTGCAGACGACGACCGAACCACGCGCTTGCTGCTTTCCGAAACACTTCGCGCTCAGAAATTCTCCACCGTGTGTGTGGCAGACGGCGCTGCAGCGCTGAAAAAGATGAATGACGGCAAGTTCGATTTAGTGCTGCTGGACATATGGATGCCGAAGATGAACGGATTGGAAGTGCTGAAACAAATTCGCAATACGAAGAATCGTCCGAAAGTGATCGTAATGACTTCGGATGACGCTCCTGAGACGTTACTGAGCGCCATTCGCGAAGAAGCTTACCAATATGTTTCAAAACCAGTTGAACCAAGAGCTCTCATTTCGCTGGTGCGTGAAACGCTAGAGAAAAAGGCGGACGTGGCGCCGATCGAAGTTGTTTCGGCAACGCCCACATGGGTGGAGTTGCTGGTTTCTTGTTCGCTCGCTGAAGCCGAACGTATCGAGAATTTCATGGCCCATCTTAAAACTGGATTATCGGAAGAGGTGCAGCGGGCCGTGGGACAGGCCTTTCATGAGTTATTACTGAACGCAGTGGAGTGGGGAGGCAAACTCGACGCCAGCCGCAAAGTTCGGATTTCCTATCTGCGCGCAAAGCGTATGTTGATGTATCGCATCGCGGACCCCGGCCCAGGGTTCAAGTTCACGGAGCTGGAACATGCCGCCATTTCGTATGCGCCCGACAGTCCCACAGAGCACGATGAGTTTCGCCAGAAAAAGGGATTGCGTCCCGGCGGGTTTGGCTTGCTGATGACCAAGGCTAGCGTGGACGAACTCCTTTATAACGAAGCGCAGAACGAAGTAGTTTTTGTGAAGTACCTCGACGAATAATTTTCAAACTGCATTGCACTGGATTGCAGCCTGCTATTTCTCGCGGTCTGTGTTAAATTCGTTTTGTGATCATGAAGTATCTTTTTCTTACTCTGGCACTCTTAGCCGCCGCCGCAGCGGTGGTGTTTTTCGTTTTCCGCGCTCCCACCAAGCAAGAAGCGGTACAGTCCCAACCGAAAGAGTGGAACTCGGGCGCCATACGAAGCAGCTTCTCCGGAATTCAAGTACGGGAAATTGATCCGACACACGCAGAAGTGGTTTTTTCCTACGATCTTGAGAATACGACGGGCTCGGACTACCGTCTGGCAAGCGGGCCGAACGCGGCCTTGGTGGCCCATCTCAAGTCGGACGGGAGTTTGCGAGCGCCGGATGCGGTTCGAGTTGATGAGTCAATTTTTCTTCCGGCCAGAAGTCACGGGCACGTTGCTCTGAAAGCCAGCCGTCCGTTTAACTGGCCGTCGCAGATGGTGGTGGGGCAAGTTGGGCCCCTTACGCAGGAAAAATTCAGATCGCTGGTCAATAATGAAGTATCAAACGTGCAGGAATTCATTTTGTTCGACGAAACCGCGCGCTACAAGATCGAATTTCCGGCCGATTGGCAGGTATCTACTGCAGCTTCGTCGGCGGCGCTTGATTAGCGAACGCATGGATCGGTAGTTCTGAAATTCGTTAGAAATGGGTATAATCACGCCCCGAAGCGAGGTTTGCTGCGAACTCCTCGCCGCAGCACAATTCAACTAGATGGCAGAATCGTCTGAACTTATCGGGAACTTTTCAAGCGATGCGAACCGGCGCATACATGCGCGCCACCGAATCAGATCGCTTGCGTATGTGGAGCTGGGGGAAAACAACGGCGGCATTGTTCTAAATATCGGAGAAGGCGGATTTGCCGTTCGAGCTGCCGAAGCCATCACCGAAGACTCCCTTCCGGAAATGAGATTCCAAACCCACGGCTCCTCGAAGCAGTTGATCGCGAGCGGCGAAATTGTCTGGACAGGTAATTCCCGGAAGGAAGCAGGCGTCCGGTTCGTGGATCTGCCACCCGAAGCGCTTGGCGAAATCAAGACCTGGATTTCCGAAGAGGAGTCGCCGCTAAATTTTAAAAAGCCCATTATGTCTGTTCCGCGCCAGTCCTCTAGAAAAAATACGCCAGCCATAGAATCAACAGCAGAAAACCCGGTACCCAGTGAAGACGCCGAAACCGGCGAAATGCGCCTAGCTGAAAGCTATCTCTCGAGTTCGTCAATCTTTGGACAACCAAAAACCGAATCTTCAATCGCCCAGAGGCCGGTCAGGCCTGAAAAACCGCCAGTAAACTGGATGGATTTTCGAATCCAAATTGGTGGCGGCTGGGTGCTGGCTGCATTCGTTGTATTTTTGGTAGCTATCTCATTTGCCGCCGGAATGGCCATAAGAAGAGGCGATTTGATTGGATCTTCGCGTGGCACACAGGCTCAGGCACCTCAGAATAACGCCGAAAGGCCGAGCGCAGTCCGGAATGCGGCGCCGTCCGGCCCGGCCGTAAAATCTTCAAATATCGAAATTGTCGACTCCAGTAACCGACGGTGGACGATTCCCGCCAAATCTCCTGTAGTTCACGTCAACCAGGATGCCGAAAGCTCGTCGGCGCCAAGTATAGGAGCGGATTCCTTAAGCGCCACTCACGCAACGCAGCCAAAGCCGATAAACAGCACGCCCACTGTTGAGAAAAAATCTCCCGTTCTATTAAGTTTGCCGGAAACCTCTCTGGGCGCTTCGGACACAGTGGCGATAAGTTCACAACGTTCCGTCAGCGTGCCGACGGACTCCTCGCCGGGAGGTTCGCAACCTGGAAAGAATCTTCACGTTGGGCAGTTGGTGAATCTTGTAGAACCGCTGTATCCGCCGGATGCGCAGAAGAATCACGTGGAGGGCACGGTAAAACTTCACGCGACAATTGGAACAGACGGAACGATTAAAGATCTTCGAACGCTGAGCGGGCCTCCATCGCTATTTCCGGCCGCGCTTAGTGCCGTGCGTGAGTGGCGTTACAATCCCACGCTGCTAAACGACCGACCCATCGAAACGCAAGAAGACATCAGCCTGGTTTTCCGTCTTCCAAGGTAGATTTGCTGCCAAGTCATAGCTTGTTCATCTCACGACCATCAATTAAGGCTAGTTCAGAACACGAGATGCGGTGCCTCATTGACGATTTACATGCGTCGCGTATACGATGGCATCGGTTCTTAAGGAGGCAAGGATGGCAAAAAATCAGCTGAAGCAGGCTGCAAAGAGGATCGGCGCGGCGATGGGCAAAGCGGACCGCACCGCTCGCAAAGTGGCTAAAGCGGGATTGGTAGCGAAAGAAGAACTTGTGCAATTGTCGAAACAAGTGGATTCACTCAAGCGCCAGTTGCAGAAGACTACCAAACGCTTGAGGAGCGCTCTCAGCTAGTTTTGCCAGCAAACAAGGCTAAGAACGCGAACTAATCAGTGAGCAGAGCTTGGATTTTGGGAAGTGTCCGGCACCACCTCGAGCGTGCTCTCTGTGGCGAGATAGGCGTCGACTTTTACCGACCCCGCAGGCCCTTTGTAAACAAATCTAGCAGAACCCACGAACTGCCCCGGAATGGCTACGTCTTTACCGTTTCCAATCGTTTTGAAAATGCTTTGTCCAGCCGGCACCGTAAATTCGATTGATACCGGCTTGAATTTCGATCCTGAAACAGGATTTACGATCAGCACTCCGGGAACGTCGCGATCGGATGTGTTGGTGAAACTGTAGGATTCTTTCGGGCGTTGGAATTTCTGATCCGTATCGACCGAGAAAATTTTGAAGTCGCTGAACTCGTGTCGGCGAAAGTACTGGTGCCCGTGCCGTTCCCAGTAAAGCTCAGCAGTTTTCGGCAGCCAAAGCTGAAGATCGTGGGAATGGAATTGAACCTGGGCATATTCGATCGACAGGCGCTCGCGCGCCAATTCAATCCCTTTCACCGGCTGGATTAAATCCGTCTCCAATCGCAATACTTGATAGGTGCCGGCGTCGATCCAGGCGCGGCCTTTTAAGCCGACCGGATAATAATTGTCATTAATTTTATAATAGCGGATTCGATTTGGACGATCCTGGCGCTGCTCGAAACGAACTTGCCACGCTGGCCGGCCGGCCCATTCACCTAAGCCCTCGCAGGTGAGCTTAAAATCGGACACCATCACCGGATGAAAAATCAGGGCCATCACCGGCAACGCTTCAGTCGCGATCTGCGCGGGAAATTGGCGAGGATCCGTACTACCATTGCGATATTCGTCCAATTGAAATCCTTGGACAGGATTCTGCAAGACCAGAACGACATACTCAAAAGATCGAGTTTCGCGGGCGCGTAGAACCCCGGAGTTATCGACCCTGAAATGCTCGATGTGCTCGGTAGCGCTAAATTTTTCAAGGTTGCTCACCAATTGAGTCATGCGTTCGCCTACGCCACGCAGTACAACAGGGAGATCGCAAGAAACTCCGGACAGAACTCTTGGGATAACTTGATCAACGCCGGGCGGTATATGCCAGGCATCATTTTCGTTTGCGGTTGGAAATGCCACCGAAGCGGCGCCCGAAAATTCTTCGGGTTTCATGACCAGGAAAATAGTTTCCAAACCGTGGCCTGGCTTAATCTCAACGGACTGTTTTACCGAAACGAAGCCCGGCGCGGTTGCTTCGACGGAATAAGTATCAGCCGCGAGATCGGAGAAGAGGATATCGCCCTCGAACTCTGTGAGCTTTCCGACGACTTCAGCTCCCTCGGAATTGGCGACGTGCAGGTTGGCTAA
Source organism: uncultured Acidobacteriota bacterium (assembly GCA_963714785.1). Taxonomy (GTDB): domain Bacteria; phylum Acidobacteriota; class Terriglobia; order Acidiferrales; family UBA7541; genus Palsa-295. The sequence goes on along the minus strand of CAVQQE010000003.1, from coordinate 99,950 downwards.
CCCACTAAATGCGGAGTCGTCGGGCAGCCGCAGGGAAATCTTCAGAGAAGTCGAATTGGGATTGGAAGGATGCTGGCCAGCTTTCTCCTTAGCGGCCTGCTGAGCCAGAACGGCGGCGGCGCACAAGAAGACCGCAAACAGGGGAGCTATAACAGGAGAAACAATTTGGGCGCGGCGCATCACAGCCTCCGAGTGGCACCAACGGCCTGCAGTCCGAGATCAGGCTGCCCCGGCACCGATCCAGAACGAATCGTGGTGAGGATTTTCTCTCAACTGAGCAAAAGATTCAATCAATCTTGACAGTAGATGCTAGCTATCAGATTACGTGACGCGGGAGGCACCGAAAGCTTATGGTTAAACTTCGCTGGCAAGTAGTCGAGAGCAGGCAACATCCCCCATCCGAAAAGACCGGTTAGATTGTGGTTTAATGGTCTTTACCGCAATAAATTCCAGGAGTGTGATATGGCGTCTCTGCCAGCCCCTAGCGCGCTGAATGCTCGCACGCAAGCTTTTCCAACGTTGACCGCAGCACAAATTAATCGCGTTCGCTCTGGAAGCAAACTACGCCAAGTTACGAAGGGCGAAATCTTGTTCGACGTCGGTGACACGAATGTGCCGTTCTTTGTCTTGCTTTCTGGGCGCATGGAAATCGTCCAGCCAGGGCTTAGCGGCGAGCAGCTTATTGCGAAACATGACCCCGGCGAGTTTACCGGCGAAATGACCATGATTTCCGGCCGCCGATGTCTGGTGCGTGGCCGCGTCACCGAAGCCGGTGAGTTTCTGGAACTTTCTGGAGATGCTTTGCGGGCGCTCGTTGCCAGGGATGCTGAATTGAGCGAAGTTTTTATGAGGGCTTTCATCCTGCGCCGCCTGGAGCTGGTGAACCAAGGGCAAGGCAACATTATCTTGATGGGTTCCCGGCACTCGGCCAACACGCTCCGGCTGCGCGAATTTCTCACCCGCAATGAACATCCGTACGCCTACGTCGATCTCGACAGCGACAAGACTTCGCAGGAACTGCTCGATCGCTTTGAAGTGAAGATTGACGAAATTCCAGTGATCGTTTGCCGCGCGCGAGCTGTGCTGCGGAACCCCACGATTCAACAATTGGCCGACTGTTTGGGACTGAACGTCGCAATCGACGAGACGGAAATTCGCGACCTGATCATCGTAGGCGCCGGGCCTGCCGGATTGGCAGCGGCTGTGTATGGCGCCTCGGAAGGCCTGAACGTGCTTGTGGTCGAGGCCGTAAGCCCAGGAGGTCAGGCCGGGTCTAGCTCCAAAATTGAAAACTATTTGGGATTCCCGACCGGTCTCTCTGGTCAGGAACTCGCGGCACGCGCGATAGCGCAGACCGAGAAATTCGGAGCCAAGATGATGGTGGCGCACGCCGTCTCGCGGTTGGACTGCGAAAAGCGCCCGTACAAAATTATTCTCGACAACGGCAATAAGCTAGCCGCACGCTCTGTAGTCATAGCTACCGGAGCTCAATACAACAAGCCGAGAATTTCCAATTTGGACCATTTTGAAGGCCAGGGAATTTATTACGGTGCGACCTTCATGGAGTCACAGCTATGCGAGAAGGAAGAAATCATTGTCGTGGGAGGAGGAAACTCGGCCGGGCAGGCAGCGGTGTTTCTAGCTCAGACGGCACGCAAAGTTCACATGCTGGTGCGCTCGAACCAGTTGGCAGACACTATGTCACGTTATTTGATTCAGAGGATTGAAGAAAATCCGGGTATTGAAATGCACTTCCAAACAGAAATCGTCGCACTTGAGGGTGACAGCCATCTGGAAAGCGTCACCTGGAAAGATAAGGTAAAAGGCGAGACTTCCGTGCATCCCATTCGACACGTTTTTATTATGGCCGGAGCGTCTCCGCGAACGGAGTGGCTGCGCGGCTGCGTCGCCATGGATGAAAAAGGATTTATTCTTACTGGGCGTGACTTTGATGCCGGCGCTGGGCGTTCGGCATGGCGGTTGGCCCGTTCGCCGCAAATGCTGGAAACGACTTTGCCAGGCGTGTTTGCAGTTGGCGATGTTCGAGCCGGTAATGTGAAGCGCGTTGCTTCCGCCGTGGGAGAAGGAGCGATCTCTGTCCACATGGTTCATCGCGCCTTGCAGGAGAGTTAGAAAAACCCAATAACGTCACAGGGTTGTCAGCGCAGGTTATATAGCCAGGGAGTCCAAAGAGGAATTGCGGCTCGCCGTCGAAGCTTGTTGCTTGCGGATAATTAATCGGCGGATTCTGCAGATACGCTTTGCGGCCAGCCAAATAAGTACGTAATTCGGAGGGGCAATAATCCTCCTGCCTGTTCACCGATCTCCCATCCGTATCCGCTGCTCTCGAGTTCTTTTGTCATTTCTTGAAGTTCCACGAGCGAATACGCGCGCAAACAGGAAACCAAGCCGTCGAAGAAAAGAACGAAAGGAATCACCGGAATCAAATATGTCCAGAGGAGTCGCGACCAACGGAAGGGCCGCCGGAAAGGGACGAAGAGCCAGGCACCGATGGGAACGAACAATACCGCCAGCAACGTCAGCGAATGTCGTGCAGAAGCCTCAAAGACCGCAATAGCCTGTCTTCTATTAACACTATCTTGCAGAAGAAGCCGCGCCTGGTCGGGGTTCAAGTGGTGGAAAGAGGAAAAGAGCGTTCTGAACCCCTGGAGGTGTTTCGGTATCTGAGTTGCATCCACCGAATCGTGAACGAAATGAATGCGATTCGCAGTTGTAGATTTCATTTCACGAAGTTTTTTCGTATTGGGAAATTTGTCCGTCAGGAAAACTTCGGGTGACCTCGCTCCCTGCATTTGGAAATCGCGCACGAGCGATGGCCATGGTCCGCCTGCCCCGGAGCACAAATCCAGCACGCGTTCAGAACCGCACTCCTCCAGCCGTTTTCTTAACAATTGCGCGATCGGCTGATAGGTCTTGGTGACCTCCAGGATCATCTGCAGTCCGTCCACGAATTGGTCTCGAAGGAATTGTGGAAACCACGGCTGTTCGTGAATCTCAAAGAGTCGTAATCGCATGAATACCTTTCGCCGAACCTGTTTTAGACGCGACCCGCCAACCCAGCGTTCCCTGGAATACACATTCGGCTTGTGTTTCATTAAAACTGACTGCTTATCGGCGGAATTTATTCCGTCTTTATTCCGGAACCAGGCCCTTACTTCGGATTCGCAGAGCGCGGCTACGTCATGCGCTAGCAGATGCGGAGATACATTTCAGCCGGTCCAGATCAAAGGTACTCTGCCGGGGGCTTATAATGATGGCGCGCCCGGAGGGGCTCGAACCCCCAACCCTCTGCTTCGAAGGCAGATGCTCTATCCAGTTGAGCTACGGGCGCACCGTGTGGTTCTGTAATCTTATCACTGTGTTAGCTGGCGGGTGTTCCGATTCTCCAAAATGATTATTTCCTCTGACCCAAAACCCAAAAACGAGACAGTTTGAAAGTTGAGAGCGGCGAGCTGGATATGGTTCTCTGGATCCACGAAGGAGGAGCCATGCCGAGAAAGGGGCACAGCGAGGAGCAAATTGTCTAGGCCTTGCCGCAGGTCGAAGGAGGCAAGAAGGTCAGCGAAGTCTGCCGGGAGATGGGAGTATCGTCGCAGGCGCGTTTTACGGGTGGAAGCGGCGATAGGGAGGATTGGGATTGAACGAAGTACGGGAAGTTCGGCTACTGCGGTAAGAGAATCGCAAGCTGGAGGGCATTGTGGCGGACCTCACCTTGGATAAGCATATCCTGCAGGAGGTGCTCTCAAAAAAGAGAGGAAGCCCGCGAAGCGTCGCGAACTCGTGCGCGAAATACGACAGGCGTACCAGTTGAACGAATTGCGCACTTGCGGGCTGATCGGAATCACGCGTTGGTCGAATCGTTATCAGAGCCGGCGCCATCCGCAGACAGAACTGCGAGTGCGATTGCGAGATCTAGCTTCCACGCGAATCCGCTCCGGTTATCGGAGACTGACGGTCATGTTGCGGCGAGAAGGTTGGCATGTAAACAGCAAGCATGTGTACCGCTGTCCAAAGGGCCCGAGGATGTAGTGCGCCCCTTGCAGGCCCCAGGCTCTCCCATGGACGTCACGCTTTGGGCATCGCACTTCTTTTTTTGTCTCGGGGCCGGAGAGCAGGCGTAACATTCGGGATAGAGAATGCGGTCTTAGGCGCGGGCAATGATCCGCGCACCGGCAGGAGGCAACCCAGCTTACAGCCCAATTTCGCTAACGAGTGCGGCCGAATCCTGATCCAAAGAGCCGGTGCCGCGGAGCCAACAAAGTAAAAGGAGAAAAAGGCATGCGACCCTTGATTCCTTTGGCCCTCCTCGGTCTTATCTTCGCTTCTGCTGCGTCCCAATTAATGGAAGCGCCCACCGGCTTTGACAATGAAAGCAACGGCGTCACGGACGCTGCGACTCATCAGGCCGATCAAAAGACATTCGAGGAAATTGAGCAGATCAGCGATGGCCTGGGGCCGATCTATAACGCGCAGTCCTGCCGCGAATGCCACCAAAATCCGATCTCGGGCGCGGCCTCACAGGTGACGGAATTGCGCGTGGGCCATCAAGGGCCGGACGGACACTTCCGCAATCCCGAAATCCCGATCGCGCACGGAGCCGAAGTAATTACCGGCCGGTCCCTGGTGAATGATCGCGGGATTTGTCCTAACGGGGCTTTTCCCAGCACCGAAATTCAAGAACGAGTTCCCGACACCGAGACGATTCGGACGTTTCGGCTCTCGCTCAACCTGCTGGGCGATGGTTTCGTCGAGGCGGTAGCCGATCAAACGCTCGTGGACCTTGCACAGCAACAATGCAAATCTTCTCATGGGAAAATCTGCGGCCAGATTCTTCGCGTACCGATCGTGGAAGCACCAGGGCAAATGGGCGTGGGCCGCTTCGGCTGGAAAGACCAGCACGCGAGCCTGCTATCGTTCGCCGCCGACGCGTATCTGAATGAGATGGGCATCACCAACCGCCTGCAACCGGATGAGGTGACCAAGCTTTGCAACACCGTTTCGGAGCCGAACGACACGCCGGGGCCGGATGGGCTTTCCGATATCGATCACTTCGCCCGGTTTATTCGTGCGACGAAAGCGCCCGCGCGCGATACGCAGCAAGCGAGCACTGCTGCGTCGAGGAAGGGCTGGGCCCTGTTCGAAAAGATCGGTTGCGGGACTTGCCACACCGAAAACATGAACACTGCTGCCGCTGGAACAAAAATTAACGGTGGAACGTTCACGATTCCGGCCGCGCTGGGCTCCGTAACATTCCATCCGTACGGGGATTTCCTGATGCACGATGTGGGTACTGGCGACGGAATTCTGCAGGCGATTCCGGAACATTACGGGAAAAAAGTTTTTCGACTGATGTCGGACTATATGGCGAAACAGAACTTTGAAAGCAGCCGCAACAAGATTCGCACCGCGCCTTTGTGGGGCGTGCGATTGCGTCCGCGATTGATGCACGACGGCGCTTCGGTGACTTTTCGCGACGCCATTTTGCGCCACGCTGGCGAAGCAAAACACGTAACCACGCAATTTGAAAAACTGAAAAGAGAGGATCAGGAAACCATTGTCGAGTTCTTGAAGTCTCTGTGAATTCTCGGGGAATATGGATGTAGAGCACCGATGAGCTATCGATTAAAAGTAAGCTAGCCTCCGCAGCTGCGTGCTTCCGCTGTGGCCGTTGAAAGTATTTCGCGAATTTAAGTCCCGATTAGCCCTGACTTGCGTCTTCGACGCGTCACTGGTGCCACAAACTTGTCCAGACCGATTTGTTGATCCCAGAGAACTTTGCTCATCCCAGATTCTCAGCGCTTTTCCAAATACTCCATCGCACGGCGAACGATCTCGCACCGCGCCTCCCATACCGTGAAACGTTCAGTTCCAACGACGATGGTCCATGAAGGAGCCAGCAGAGCAGACAACCACGCATATCGCGGGTCATTCAATCGGCCTGAAATTGTCTGAACGCTCCGTTGGAGTTCTCGAAAATCGGCCAACTCAAACCCGAATGGTATTTCAGGATATGGAGCAAAGAGTTGACGTTGCAGGTCCTCGGAAGTCCTACCCCATAAGGCCGCAGCGAGAGTCGCGCGGCGCCGGAAACGAGCATCCACCCGCGCTGCATCATACATTCCGAAGGGGCGCGATTGCATCAACGAATCAAACTCTTCTTCGTCCATCGACGTTCTCCGACTAGTTTTAGGATATCGTACCAGAACCAACCTTTCCGGTAAGCCCGTTAGATCGCCATGGGGGCAGCGGTTGCCCGCGGACCCCTGCCACACCACCGTGCGTACGGGTCCGTACACGGCGGTTCGAGATGGTTACGCTAACGCGGGTCCTCCAAGGTCGGAAGACCGAGCGATGTGAAGTAAGCGGAGGAAAGCGCGACCGATACGTGTGGAGATGACGATGTTTTCCAATCCAGTTTTTCTTGAAGTTGGCTTTGGTCGGAGCCAACTTAGGCGCATTGCGCTCTTTATTCGTAGCGGAGCGCGATCATGGGATCCACGCGCATGGCGCGGCGGGCTGGAATGTAGCAGGCCAGCAGGGCCACTCCTGCGAGGATTGCGGCGACCGCAAGAAATGTTACGGGATCGGACGGCTTCACGTTGAAAAGCAAGCTGGCCATTAAGCGTGTGAGAGCGAGAGACGTGGCGAGGCCGATGCACAAGCCCAGAGCTGCGAGTTTTCCACCTTCGACCAGCAATTGCTTCAGGACCACTTCGGGATGCGCGCCGAGGGCCATGCGGATGCCGAATTCATGCGTGCGTTGAGTCACGGCAAAAGCCATTACGCCGTAGACACCCACAGCAGCGAGAAGAAGCGCGAGAGAGGCAAAGGCGACCAGGAGCGTGAGATTCAAACGCGGCTGCGCGACGGAATTCGAGAGAAGTTGATCCATCGTGCTGATGTTGTAGAGAGGCAGATTCTTGTCCATGGCAGAAACCTGCTGGCGAATGGCGCTGGTGACACGGGAGGGGTCCATAGGCGTACGCACGGCGAGATACATGGCTCGCTCGTTGGATTTTTGCGTTTGGGGGAAATACGCCTGCTCGCGACCTTCCGCGTCGAGGCCATAATGCTTGACGTGGCCCACAACGCCGACGACGATACGCCATCGAGGCGTTTCGGGTTTCGAGTCCGGTATGGGATCGATGGCAATGCGCTTGCCGATGGGATCCTGGCCGGGCCAGAAGCGGTGAGCGAAGTCTGTGTCAACAATGGCGACAAAAGGGGCGCTAGTTGTGTCGGAGTCGGAGAAGAGGCGGCCGCGCTGAAGTGGAATTTCCATGACGCCAAAGTATCCGGGAGTGATCGTTCGACGGTCGGTTTCAAGATAGGGAAGATTGTTCATGTGCGCCATGTGCGGGAGATCCGACGCGGAAGATTCTTCAGCGAGAACGCTGCCGGAGGAATAGGACTGGCTCAGCGGCAATTCGGAAATAGCGCCTGCATCTTGGACTCCGGGAACGGCTCGCAGGCGATCTATAAGCTGCTTATAAAATTCCTGGACCGCAGGGCCGTCTGGGTAAGCCTTTTCAGGAAGAGAAAGTTCCATGGTCAACAAATGATCTGTCTGGAAGCCCGGACTGACGCCGAGCAAATGACTGAAACTACGAATCAGCAAGCCTGCGCCGACAAGAAGCAGCACCGCGAAGGCAACTTCCGAGATCACCAGGACGCCGCGCAAGCGACGGCTTCCCCCTGCAGCGGAACAACCGCGGCCGGCCTCCTTTAATGTGTCCTGCAAATCGGCTCGGCCTACATGCCACGCCGGGAAAAGCCCGAAGATCAAGCCGGTGAGTAGGGAGACTCCGAATGTGAAGGCCAGAACAACATGGTCAACCTGGATTTCACCGATGCGGGGCACGTTTTCGGGAATCAGCGAGCGCAGAGCATCCACTCCCCAATACGCTATAAACAAACCAAAGAGGCCTCCGAGAAGCGCGAGCACGAGGCTTTCCGTAAGCAACTGGCGTATGAGACGAACGCGACCCGCGCCCATGGCCACTCGGACGGCGAGTTCTTTCTCACGCGCGGAAGCTTGCGCGAGCAGGAGGTTTGCGACGTTGACGCAAGCGATCAGAAGAACGAAGCCTACGGACGCCAGAAGAATCAGGAGCGCGGGCCGGAGATCGCCGACTAGCTGTTCTTTCATGGGGACCAGAAACATACCCCAGCCCTTGTCTTCCGTGCCGTAGAAATCCGGATACTCGCGCTGCAGTTGAAGCGCAAAGCGCTCCATGTCCGAGCCGGCTTGGGCGAGCGTGACTCCGGGTTTTAATCGAGCGACGACGTGGTAGAGGTGCGAGCCGCGGCTGCCGGGATGTGCGCGATCCAAGCTGAGAGGAAGCCACAGATCGCGTTTGCCCTCCAAAGAAAAGTCTTTGCGCAGCACTCCGATAATTGAATAAGACTCACCGTCGAGCTGAATGCTTCTCCCCACAATTTTGGGATCCTGTCCAAACTGACTTTGCCACAGCGCAAAACTGAGGATTACCGCGTGATCGCGGCCGGGCAAATCTTGGTCGGGCGTGAATGTACGGCCGAGCTCTGTTTGTACGCCGAGGAGCGAAAAAAGAGACGCCGTGGCGGAAGGAGTGGAAACTTGCACCGGCGGAGTTTCGCTGCTGGTTAAATTTGAGCTGCCGGCGAGGGAATAAGCGCCGAGATCGGAGAAGGATTGATTGCGATCGCGCAAGTCCCAGTATTCAGGTTCGGAGATCCAATTGCGCGGGAGGTGTTCTTTATCGAACTTTCCCCAGACGTTGACGAGAGAAGCCGAATCTCTGTAGGCCAAAGGGCGAAGCAAAACGGCGTTGACCACGGAGAAGATGGCGGTATTGGCGCCTATGCCAAGCGCCAGAGTGAGTACAGCAACCGCCGCGAAGCCAGGATTCTTGGCCAGCATTCGAATGCTGTAGCGAATATCTTGCAGCAAAGTTCCCATTCCTGCCTCCAAAAACTGGCCACCCGAAATTCGACCGATTATTCCGAAGCACACTATTCGTATCGGAGCGCCACTATGGGATCGACCCGCATGGCCCGGCGCGCGGGAATGTAAGCCGCAAGAAAGGCGACGGTACCTAGCACAAGAGCCACAACGGCAAACGTGAATGGGTCGCTAGGCTTCACGCCGAATAAAACGCTGGACATCCAGCGCGTTACTATCAGAGCTCCGGCCACCCCGATACCCACACCAACCAACATTAGCCGCAATCCATGGCCTACGATCACGCGAAGAACATCCGCTTGCTGCGCACCGAGCGCCATTCGCAATCCGATTTCGCGCGTGCGTTGCGTGACCAGGTAAGACAGAACACCGAAGATTCCAGCGGCCGTAAGCAGTAACGCAATCGCCCCAAAAGCCCCAAGCAGGAGCGTGTTGAAGCGATCACTCGCAGCTGAACCGGATACCACATCGGTCATAGTGCGGAAGGTGGAGGTGGCCTCGTCCGGATCGATCTGGTGGAGAGCCTGGCGCACCGTCGCCGTAAGCACGGCGGGATCACCCGCGCCGCGCACCACGATGCTCATCCTCATGTGCGAACCAGGAATGAATATTTCAGGACGAAAAGATTCCTGCAATTCGAAGTGCTTGTTCCCTCCCACGATTCCCACGATTTCGCGTGTCGCGAATTGGGATTTACCTTCAAACAATTTCACGTGCTTGCCGATGGCGCTCTCGTGGGGGAAAAACTTCTTTGCGAACGGCTCGTTGACGACCAGTACTTGCCGGTCTTCGGATCCATCTTGACTCTCGAAGCTGCGCCCCGCCAGGAGCGGAATCCGCATGGCTCCAAAATAATCGCCAGCAACGACGCGGAAGTCCGCGTCCTCATTATCGTTTGGATTTGCCGGTGGATGTTCGACAATGGTGAAAAACGTGTCGTTGCCTTCGCCGCTCAGCGGCAACTCCGAGATGAATCCAGCGCTGGTGGCGCCGGGCGCAGATTGGATACGTTCCTGGAGATCGCGGAAAAATGATTCGCGCCGTTGAGGGTCGTCATACCTCGGCGAGACAAGAGACACTTCGGTGGTAATAACATTAGCCGGATCGAATCCGAGAGGAGCGCGCATCAAATGCCAGAAGCTGTTAAGCAAAAGACCGGAGGCGATCAATACCACCAGTGAAAGGGCTACTTCCGCGACGACGAGCGCATTGTGCGCGCGATGCTTTGAGCGCGAATGGCCGGAGCTGCCCCCTTCCTTCAAGCTTTGCGTCAAATCGCGGCGGGTTGCTTTGAGCGCAGGCCCGAGGCCAAACAAGATTCCTGTAAAAATCGCGATCGCGAAGGTGAATGCGAGGACGACGCCGTTCACATTTGCCTCCTCAAGGCGTGGAAGGCTCTCCGGCCCGAGCTGTTTTAAGAGCTCCACGCCAGCGGTGGCTACAAAAATACCGGCGCCGCCGCCCATCAGCGCCAGCACTAAGCTTTCTGTCAACAATTGCCGGACGAGCCGTGATCGCCCAGCTCCTAGGGCGGTGCGGATGGCGATCTCCCGCTGGCGAACGCTATTTCGCGCGAGAAGCAGGCTCGCGATGTTGGCGCATGCAATCAAGAGAACCAGAGCGACTGCGCCTATTAGCACCAGGAATGCAGGACCCACATTGCCGACCAGAACGCTCTGGAGAGGCTCGAGCTGTTGGCGCCACCCTTTGTCCGTCTCGGGAAATTGTGTGGCAAGGCGAGCTGCGATGGTGTCTAGCTCCGCTTGCGCTTGAGAGATGCTAACGCCGGGCTTCAAAAGGCCGATGGGGCGCAGAAAATGGGAGCGGCGGCTCTGCATTTCCGGATTTTCGAAAGGCGCAGGAAACCAGAGATCGGCTTGGGTTAGGACGGGCATATCGCTTGCGAGAACGCCGACAACCGTGCGGGTCTTGCCGTCGAGAGCGATCGATTTGCCGATGACGTTTGGATCGCCGCCGAAGCGTTCCTGCCACAAATGGTGGCTGAGGATTACGACTTCGGGATCGGTGGTTGTTTCGTCGGATAGGGTAAACACGCGGCCGTAGCGGGGTTGAACTCCAAGAGCGTCGAAGAAACCCGCCGTTATCATGGAGCCTGTGATCTGAATGGGCTTGTCGGTTCCGGTGAGATTGAAAAGCGAATCTCCCACTGCTCTGGCGCCGTAGTGTTCAAAGGATTGGTTCTGCGTGCGATAGTCCAGAAAGTCGGACGGCGAAACGGCGCCGTGCTCGCAGAGGGGACACTTTCCCCAGCCCCACACTAGTCTCGACGGATTCTTGAACTGCAAAGGGCGCAGCAGTACTGCGTTCACCACAGAGAAGAGCGCCGTGTTGGCGCCGATGCCGAGCGCAAGCGTGAGCACTGCGATAGCGGTAAAGCCCGGCGATTTTTTTAGCGCGCGAAAGGCGAGATAGACGTCTTGCCACAGCGTTCCCATATAAACCTCGATTGATTTCTTACCTTATTTTCGCAAAGCCAGTTCCCGAAACCGTTCCTACTTTATTCGTATCGGAGCGCGACTATGGGATCCACGCGCATCGCGCGGCGCGCGGGTATGTAACACGCGACCAACGCAACGCATGTGAGGACAGCCGCGAGACCCACGAAGGTAAAGGGATCCGCAGAGCTGACGCCATAGAGCAACTTCGCGAGCACGCGCGTAAGGATCAGGGCGCCTGCTAGGCCGATCAGGACTCCTGTCAGTGTCAACGCAAATCCTTGCCCGATGATAATGCGGAGAACGTCAGCCGGCTGTGCTCCGAGCGCCACACGCACGCCGATCTCCTGGGTTCGCTGTGTGACGGCGTAGGAGAGCACCGCATAAATTCCCAAGCACGCGAGAATCAGGGCAAGTCCACTGAAGCCGCCAAGAATTGTTGCTTGCGACTGACGAGGTGCGAGTTCTTCATCCACGATCGCTTGCATGGGCATGACGTCCGCCACCGGCTGGTCTTTGTCCACGGCCCAAATCTGGTCGCGTATCGCGGTAGTGAGCAACGACGGATCGCCCGAAGTTTTCACCGCCAAATATTCCGGCGCGAAGTATTCGTACTGTGAATATGGAATGTACATCTCCGCACGGGGCGGAACATCGAGACCCATCTGGTGTACGTCGCCGACAATGCCGACCACGGTGAACCAGGGGGAGGCAGTAGCATAATCGGCGAGCTTAATCCGTCGGCCGAGAGGATTTTCACCGGGCCAGAATTGACGGGCCATTGTCTCGTTAACCAGAAGCGCAAGGGGTGAATCTTGTCTTTCTTCTCCTGTGAAGGAGTGGCCAGCTTTCAGAGGCATGCTCATAGCGCGAGTGTAATCTTTGCTGATCACACGCAGATTCGCGTCGTTGAATTCACCAGGAGCTAACGCGGGACGGCCCTCGACGGTGAACTCGCTGGATCCTCCACGATTCGTCAGCGGCACCCAGGACGTGAACCCAGCAGCAACCACTCCCGGGACACGATTTATGCGCTCGAGCACTTGATCATAGAAGGCTGTTCTTTTTTGGATCGCTTCATATTTCGGACTCGGCAGCGGTACGCGCAGGGTGAGAACATTTTCGCTGCGAAATCCGGGATTCAGCGTGCGCAACTTGGCAAAGCTCTGGATCATCAGGCCTGCGCCTGTAAGCAAAACCATGGCGAGGGCTACTTCCACCACGACCAAAACGTCGCGTGTGTATTTGCCCCGGGCCCCCAGACCACTGCGTCCGCCAGCTTGTTTCAGGGCATCGCTGAGGTTGATACCACTCATTCGCAGAGCCGGCATAATTCCAAATAGCACTCCGGTGGCCATGGAAACGCAGACAGAAAACAAAAACACTCGTACGTCGATCCCCGATCCCGAGGCCAGTGGAACTCCGGCAGGAACCAAACGTGAGAGGAGGGCCGATCCCCAAAACGACAGCAAGACTCCAACGAATCCTGCGAGTGCAGCTAAGAGCAGGCTCTCGGTTAAGAGTTGGCGAAGGATTCTCTGCCTTCCGGCACCCAGTGCCATACGGACAGCGAACTCGCGCTGGCGGCCTGCGGCGCGGGCAAGAAGCAGGTTTGCGACATTGGCACAAGCGATCAGTAATACGAATCCAACTGCGCCGAGAAGAACATAAATCGCGAGGCGCAGGCTCCCGACACGATCCAGCCGCAGAGGCACAGCATAGGCGCCGATGTGCGTATTGCTGTCCGGATATTTTTCGGCGAGATTCCTGGAGATGGAAGCTAAATCTGCGTTAGCTTGTGCGACCGTGACACCTGGCTTCAGGCGAGCCACTACTTGAAGAAAATGACGATGGTGGTTGGTAGCCTGCTCGTTCGAGAAAGCCAGCGGTATCCAAATTGCCGAGGTACGGTCGGGAAATTCGAAGCCCTGCGGCATCACGCCAATTACTGTGTATTTTTCGTTATCAAGCTCGATCTTTTTTCCAACGATTTGAGGATCGGCGCCAAAACTTTGCCTCCAAAGCGCGTGACTTAGGACGGCCACGTCACCGGCATTGGCGTTATCTTCTTCGGCGACAAAATCGCGGCCCACAACGGGTTGAACACCTAGCAGGCGAAAGAGATTCCAGCTTACCTGCCGGCCGAGAATCTCTTCCGGAACAGCGCCTCCCGTCAGACTGAGCGATACGTTGCGGCTGGCGGCCATATCCTGAAAAACGCGATTCTGTTCTTTCCAATCGTGGAAATTTCCGGGAGCGGGCGTGTTGGTCGGAAAACCAATGGAGGACGCATCTTCCCAAACCGTCACCAATTGACTGGCGTCGCGATACGGCAGCGGGCGCAACAGGACGGTGTTTGCAAAACTAAAAATCGAAGTATTTGCAGCGATGCCCAGGGCGAGCACGCCGACGGCGAAAGCTGTAAACGCCGGGGCTTTCACCAACCCGCGGAAGCCATATTTCAAATCCTGGATCAGCCTGTTCATCTATCGCGTCCTTTTTCATCTCAATCATTCGTAACGCAGGGCGACCATCGGGTCCACGCGCATGGCGCGGCGCGCGGGCAAATAGCTCGCGAGCAGAATCGCGCCGCCTAAGACGAGTGCTGCGCCGAAATAAATGCGCGGGTCAGCCACATTTACGCCAACGAGCATTCCGGCAATCAATTGAGCCAACGCCAACGCGCCGGCCAAGCCCAGAAGAATGCCCACGAAAGTGATACGAACGCCGTGGGCCAGAACCAATCGCATCACGTCTCGGGGACTCGCGCCGAGGGCTACACGAATGCCCATTTCTTTTGTGCGGCCTTCGACGATGTATGCCATGGTTCCGTAAATTCCGATGGCCGCAAGGAACAGGGCGAGAACTCCGAAGAAATTCGTGAACCCGGTGAATATCCTGATGGGCGCTTCCTGATCGCTAATCAATTGGCTGAGCGAAACAATCTGCGAAACGGGCTGATTCTGGTCCAGCGAAGAGACGGCTTGGCGAAGTCCAGCGGCGAGAGCCATCGGATCACCGGATGTTCGCAGCAGAATTGCCATCGATCTGCTGGGAGACTGTGAAAAGGGAATGTAGCTTTCGGACGCGAGCGGGCGGTTGAAATCCGTATCCAACCGAATATTTTTCACGATGCCGACGACGGTATGCAACGTGGTGCTATCGCGGCCGAGCTGAATTCTTTGGCCGATGGGATCCTGATGTGGAAAATAGCGATCGGCGAGCGTTTGATTGATGACGATGACGGAAGGCGTGTCCGGGCCATCCTGATCGGAAATGAAGCGGCCGCGAATCGTTTGCAGGCCGAGGGCAGAGGCGTAGCCTGGCGTTGCAGAGGTTATCGCACTACTCGGTATATTCCCCGGAATCGACGCCGGGCGTCCTTCGAAAAACATCTCGGCGGAATCGTATCCGTTGCCAAAAGGAATGTACTGGCTTGCGCCCACAGAGGTGACCTGTGGAAAAGCCTGAATGCGGTCGAGCAAGCGATTATAAAAACTCGCCACTTGGCGCGGATCAGCGTACGCGGTGTCTGGCAAAGTGATTTGCGCGGTCAGCACATGGTCGGAGCGGAATCCTAGATCGATGTTGTTGATGTTTTTTAACCATTCGATCATCAGGCCGGCCGGCACGAGAGACGTTAAAGCGAGAGAAACTTCCAGCACCACCAGAATTTTTCTCATGCGTCGGCCGCGCAAACTGATGGAAACTGAACTGCCTGCATCTTTCAACATGCCAGTGAGGTCAGGTTTGGAACTGTGCAACGCAGGCGTCAATCCGAAAGCCAGGGCCGAGAAAAGCGCAATTCCCACCAAGTAAGCCAACGTGGAGACATCTACGTAAAGGCGGCCGTAGTTTGGAAGATAGCCGCGGTTTTCGAACGGAATCAGGTTGGTGATCCACTCACCGCCCCATTTCGCCAGCACGATGCCAAGAGCAGCGGCAATAAAGAATAGCCAGACGTTCTCGGTGAGGAGTTGGCGCACGATGCGGAAACGGTTCGCGCCGAGAGAAATTCTTAGGGCCATTTCTTTTTGGCGAGCCAGGGAACGCGCGAGAAGTATTCCCGCCACATTGGCACAAGCGATCAGCAGAATGCAGATGCCGATGCAGAAGCTCATGTAAATGCCTTGATCGCCCACATGTTTTCCGATCTCGTGGCGCAGGCTGTTCAAGAAAATTCCGCCGTTCGTATTCGTTGCGGGATAAAGTTTCTCAAGACGCTGCGCAATGGGATCCATCGCCTGTTGCGCTTGCAGGAGCGTGACGTCAGGTTTCAGACGGCCCACTACGTTGAGGAATCCGTTCCCGCGGTCGGCTCGCTCCTGGTCAGTGAACGCGAGAGGAACCCAAATATTGGCCCGGCCCATCAATGTGAAGTGGAAATCTTCGGGCATGACGCCGACGACGGTGTAGGAGTCGCCGTTTAGGGTAATCGTCTTTCCCCATTCGTCTGGATCGGCATGGAAGCGGTCATGCCAGAGGCCGTAGCTCAAAATAGCGAGGCGATTGCGACCTGCCTCATCTTCTTCGGGCCTGAAGGCCCGGCCCATCGTCGGCTGTGCGCGAAGCGTTTGAAAGAAATTCGCGCTTACGCGAGCGCCTAAAATTCTCTCTGGGCGATCTTTTCCCGTGAGATTGAAATTTGAAATGGTCCAGGCGGATAAATTTTCGAAGACGGTGTTCTGGTCGCGCCAAGCAGCGAAATCTGGCGCGGAAGCTTGCCCTATCCAGCCCTTCTTCGAGTCGAGTTCCCAGGCGACTGTTAGCTGATCTGCTTCCGGGAACGAAACCGGATGCAAAACCCATTGGCGCACCATGTTGAAAAGCAGCGTGCTGCCGCCGATGCCAAGCGACAAAGTGAGAACTATGAGTAGGACGACGCCCGGCGTCTGGGCCAGCATGCGTATGCCGTAGCGCAGGTCTTGTAGCAGGGTATGCATCCGTCGCCCCCGACCGCCCATCGCGTGCTTTGCGGCGAGCACAATTAATCGTAGGACGGATTAGCATGTGGCGTTCCACCGGAGACCCTAGACAAATGGCATGTTTTCAGCAGCATAGAGGGTGGCGCTGAAATCTCGATGCGGCAGGATGACCGCTAGCGCGAGAACCCGTCGCAAAAGCGGACACAAGTGAGCGTTAGTTAATTAACTTCATCCACTTCTCCCGCCTAGAGAATCCGGGAAACAGATTCAGAGTGAGTATCGTATTAACCGGGAGGAGACACGAAGGGGAGTGCTTTACTATGAACAAAGTATTGAAATCTGCGATTGTGACGCAAATTGCTCTTGGCGCCTATTTGCAGGTGGTGGAATGGATACCTTTGGGACGCTGGAATAACGTGTCTAGTGGAAACGGCCAGAAGTCGACCGACATTATTCTCGTCCTATTGCAGGCTACCATTCTTGTCTTCTATTGGAGGCGCTGGCGTTGGCCGATGCTCGCGGGGCTCGGGCTTTATGGGTTCTGGTTCTATGTGGAGGTCAGTTCCTGGTGGGTTCCGTACTTCCGCGGCGCCTCCTCTCAGTTTATGGGCTTTTACGAACACTGGTTCGGGAACACTTACAAGTTTCTACCTCCCATCGATGGGCATCCCATCCCTGACGCAGAGCACACGGTAATATTGGGATTGTTACTTCTGGTTTTGACGGTTTCAACGATCGCAGTGTGTAATGCTTTTCGGACCTACTCAATGAGAGAGCTGAGATCCGATTAGAATGTGTGAGATTCGTCCCCGCCCATCTTTAGACAATCTTCAACTGTGCGCGGTTTTCTCCAGCTCTTCAATTAGAGCGGGGACGACTTCGAAGAGATCGCCGACGATTCCGTAATCGGTTACTTCGAAGATGGGAGCATTTTGGTCTTTGTTGATAGCAGCGACGGTGCGCGAGCCTTTCATGCCGACGACGTGCTGGATGGCTCCGCTGATGCCGAGCGCTAGATACAACTTGGGCGCAACAGTTTGTCCGGAGCTGCCGATCTGGCGATCCATGGGGAGCCAGCCTTCGTCGCAAATCGGGCGCGACGCGCAAATCTCTCCACCAAGAAGTTTTGCGAGTTTCTCAACCATGGGGATATTTTCGGGAGCTTTAATACCACGGCCGATGGAGATCAGAATGGGCGTTTGGGTCAGGTCCACGGCTTGCTTTGCTTCGCGGAAAAGTTCGAGCGGCCTGGTGCGAATTTGTTCGGTCTTCAAATCAACGGCGACCGGCTTTACGGGAGCTTTGCCGCTGGCCTGCTTGGCAGCTAGATCCGAGCGGAATGCGCTGGCTTGAAAAGTGGCGATCCAGGGAGCGTCGCCGGCAAACACGACGTCGGCATTCGTGCGACCTTGAAACATTTGGCGCACGAAAGTTAATTTGCCGTTTTCGTAACGATAATGTATGCAGTCGCCGATCATTCCTTTACCCATCGAGGCAGCGAGCTTGGGAGCGAAATCGCGGATCTGATAAGTGTGCGGAAATAAAACCAGGTCGGGCTTGGTGGACTCGATCACCTGGCGCAGAGCCAGCGAGAATCCGTCTGGCGTGTACTTTTCCAGAAGGTCGTGCTCAACCAGCAGTACTTCGTCCACTTGATAGCCGGCCATCTCGCCGGCCAGAGAGGCGACACCTTTGCCGACGACTACGGCAGTGAGAGAACCCTTGGTCTGCTGGACAATTTGCTGCGCTGCGGCCAGCGTTTCGAAGCTGACTTTGTTCCACTTGCCTTCGCGCTGCTCGGTGATGAGAAGAATTTTCATGGCTAGAGCACCCGCGCTTCGTGCTTTAGCTTTTCAAGCAGCTTCGCGGCCACTTCTTTTGGCTGGCCCGTGATAAATTCCGTCTTCTTGGTTTTTTGCGGAATGTAAATTTTCTCTATGCGCTGCGTCGGCGCATCGGCAACCCCGAGCGTTGCGCGATTCACCGTTGCGATCTCTTTTTTCTTGGCAGCCATAATGCCTTTCAGCGTGGCGTAACGCGGCTTGTTGATGCCGGATTGAATCGAGAGCACCGCGGGCAGCGGCAACTCCACCCATTGGAACCAGCCGGCTTCCAGTTCGCGCTTAAGCTTCATGTGGCCGTCCACAATGTCGATGTGCATGATGATGGTGGCGTGCGGGAGGCCCAGCAATTCTGCCAGAAGCACACCGGTTTGGCCGAAACCTTGGTCGTCGCTTTGCAAGCCGGTCAGCAGCAGATCGAATTTTTCGTCTTTAATTGCGGCCGCGATGGAACGCGCGGACGATAGCGGATCGAGCTTGAAAAATTGATCGTCGGCGATGTGGATTCCGCGGTCAGCGCCTTTGGCCAGAGCTTCTTTAATGGTTTGCTTCGCACGGTCAGGACCCATGGAGATGGCCACCACTTCGCCACCATGCTTTTCTTTCAGACGCAGCGATTCTTCTAGCGCGAAACTGTCGGGCTCGTTGGTTTCAAAGCCGATGTCGGATTCGCGGATCCAGGCGCCCCCCTCGACAATGGCGAGCGGAGCATCTTTCGCGGGAACTTGTTTAACACATACTCCAATTTTCAAAATGCCTCCCCGCAGCAACATTCATAAGAAGAAAATAAATACGTCCGCCTAAGGCGGTCGCTACAAATTCGAATCGGATCGAATTAGCACACTACTACTTAGCGTCCCAAAGTTTGAAAATCAAGGACGCATTTGTTCCACCGAAGCCGAAGGAATTTGAGAGCGCATAATGCACTTCGGCCTTACGGGAGTGATTCGGAACGTAATCGAGATCGCATGCCGGATCAGGATTTTCGTAATTCGCGGTGGGCGGAAGAATCTGATCGCGCAGCGCGAGAACGCTGATGCCGGCTTCCAAGCCGCCTGCACCGCCCAACAAATGTCCGGTCATGGATTTCGTCGAGCTAATGGGAACTTTTTTCGCGCGCTCGCCAAATACGCGTTTGAGCGCGGCGGTTTCGATGGCATCGCCGATGGGAGTGGAAGTGCCGTGCGCGTTGACGTAACTCACATCGTCGGGAGTAATTTTTGCATCTTTGATCGCCGCCATGGCTACGCGGTATCCGCCGTCGCCACCTTCGGCCGGTTGCGTGATGTGGTAAGCGTCGCCCGACATGCCGTAACCTACAATTTCGGCGATGATTTTTGCTCCGCGTCGCTGGGCATAATCGAGCGATTCAAGGATTAAAACGCCGGCGCCTTCGCCCACCACAAAGCCGTCGCGCTCCGCGTCAAAGGGACGACTGGCGCGTTCAGGTTCGTCGTTGTGCGTGGAGAGGGCGCGCATGGCGGCGAATCCGCCGACGCCCATGGGCGTGATGGCTGCTTCGGTGCCGCCGGCGATCATCACCTCGGCATCGGAACGCTGGATGATTTTGAAAGCGTCGCCGATAGCATGAGCGGACGCGGAACAAGCAGTAGCGGTGGCGGAATTAGGGCCTTTCGCTCCGTAGCGAATCGAGACGTGGCCTGAAGCGAGATTCACAATCGACGCAGGAATGAAAAAAGGAGAAATCTTGCCCGGACCACCAGCCAAATATTTCGAATGTTCGCGTTCGATGACATCGAATCCGCCGATGCCGGAGCCGATGTAAACGCCGGTAGAGTCGGCAATTTCAGCCGTGACTTCCAAGCCTGCCATCTTGACGGCGAAATCAGAAGCTGCCATGGCCAGTTGAATGAAGCGGCCGGTTTTCTTCAGTTCCTTTTTTTCAATCCAATTTAGCGGATCGAAATTACGGACTTCTCCGGCGATACGGCAATCAAATCCGGCGGGATCAAAATGGGTAATAGGGCCAATGCCGCTCTTTCCGGCGAGCAGATTGCGCCAGACCTCTTCGGTCCCAATGCCACATCCGCAGATCAGCCCAACGCCTGTAACGACAACTCGGCGATTCAAAAGGAACTTCTCCTATACTGAATGGGGACGGCCAGCGGACTACTTGCTTCCTTTGGAGTGCTTCTCGATGTAATCGACGGCATCTTTGACCGTGGCAATCTTCTCGGCATCTTCGTCCGGAATTTCGATGCCGAAATTTTCCTCGAAGGCCATCACCAGCTCGACAGTGTCGAGCGAGTCGGCGCCCAGGTCATCCACAAAGGAAGCGGTCGGAGTGACTTCGCCTTCATCCACACCGAGCTGCTCGACAATAATTGTCTTCACGCGTTCTTCGACGCTGGCCATTCTGATGTATCCTCCGGTATCGGCGATCTCGCACCCCAGGTGTACGGCGATAGGGGAGCGCCCCAAGACAGCCTGCCCATTCTATGCAAGCCAGAATGCAGGGTCAACCTTTGCCAAATCTAATCTTGCCTGGAGACGAAGATCAGCTCGCAATCGTCCTCCGGCTTGGTGATGAATATTCGTCCAAAGTTCTTGGGCTCCTGTTCGACCATCATGACGCCCCGTTCGTATTCCTGCACCCCAAGATGTTTCCACATCCTCGACCAGGGGATCGGCGACGAGTTCGATTTCGCTAGGGTCGTCGAAATACAAGACTCGATCTCCTTTTTTATCTGTACGCCAGATTGATACGTCAGCGGCAGCAGCGTGTTCTCCTCGAGCACTCGCGACCGAAAATTTAGCCCATGTGCAGGCCGCCGTTGACGTCGAGGACCTGGCCGGTGATGTAGCCGGCTTCGTCGCTGGCGAGGAAAACGATGGCGGTGGCGATGTCGCGGTCGCTGCCGAAGCGGCCGAGCGGGATCATAGCCTTCATTTTGTCTTTCAGTTCTGTTGAGAGAGGATCGGTCATGGGCGTGGCGATGAAGCCGGGCGCAATGGCGTTCACTGTGATGTTGCGTGAGGCGACTTCAACCGCAATGGCGCGCGTGAGTCCGATTAAACCGGCTTTTGAGGCGACGTAATTTGCCTGGCCGGCGTTGCCCGTTTCCGCGACCACCGAAGAGATATTGATGATGCGCCCTGCGCGCTGTTTCAGCATGGCACCCAACGCTTGCTGAGTACACAAATACGCGCCGGTAAGGTTGGTACGCAATACTGCGTCCCAATCTTCGAGCTTCATGCGCAGCGCGAGCGTGTCGCGAGTGATGGCCGCATTGTTCACCAGGATGTCGAGCTTGCTGAGTTTCGCGAGCAATTGTTGGAAGCCGGTTTTCACTTGCGCGGCGTCAGCCACATCCATGGGAATAGGGACCGCCTCGCCGCCAGCAGCTAAAATTTCTTCTGCTAGCGACATAAGTTTTTCAGTGTTACGGGCGGCAATGGCTACTTTTGCGCCAGCTTCAGCGAGTGCCAGCGCCGTAGCCCTGCCAATCCCCTGAGACGCACCAGTCACCAGAGCAACTTTATCCTTGAGAGAGAACATAGGATGTGAAGCTATCGCATATCAAACGTGCAGCGCAACAGAGGAGTAATGGTCACATCTCGAGGTTAAGCCTTATTGATTTGGAACCTCAAACCGTGGGAGATTGAAGTCACAGTGTCCTGCCAGTATGCCATCACGCCATCGTTGAAGTCTTCTGGACTAACGCCTTTGCCCTTGAATCGAGCTTCTAGGGTGTAAGTGCCTGCTTGTAACCTGAAATCCGATTCTTCTGGCCGGGGCATTATCAGATATTTGTCGAAATCCACAGAGATAGAAAATGTCGCGCCAGCCGGGAGAGGCAGAACAAGCGGATCCACTCGGCCTGCGACAGTGAAAGGTTCGCGGAGTCGAAGCGGCCGAGATTTCCCGTGTGTATCGCAAAGCGTCAAGACAATCGCGTCCGGATACTGTTTCCCTCCAAGCATGAAACCCAGATTCAGAACCAGATCGTCTTCTCCAGCATTGCGCAACTCGAGCCTGAATTTCGGATTCTTGGATCCGACCTTTTCCTGGTCGAGATAGATGTTCAATTGCAAGCCGCTAGCAATATCGCCTCGGGTTTGCTGGCTCGGCTTCAGCGCCGCAGAGAAATAGCGAAGTAGCGAGCAAAATGCACCAAGGGAGCGTGCGGAATTTCTTTGAGCAATGCATCGAAGGCCTCCGACCACTGTGAGAATCTGGTTCAGGCGCGTAGGTTGTTGCAACTACCGGAGATTCAATGGCTGGGATGCGTCGAATGCTGGTGTTGGTGATGGTGGCTTTCACATCAAATGGCCGGTTAACGAGCAACTCTTTAAGGGCTTTGTGATTCAGAGTCCCGTAAGGGTGATCCTGGAATGTATCGGCTGAACGGCAGTTTCCAATTTTTCACCTACGCTCGTCTTGCTGTATCAATTGCCGCCTTCCGAATCCCGGCGAATGTGTTCTGGCCGTATTTCTCTGCTGTCGTCCTTTTCGCAATCGGCCTTGCAATAATCATCAAGGATAAAGAACTGCCGCCAAGGCGCGGCCTGGAAAAAATCCTGCCGTTCGGCCGTTTGTTCTTTGCCATGCCGATGGGAGTATTCGGCACCGAGCACCTGGTTGATACGGCGGAGATCGCGGCCCTGGTTCCATCCTGGATGCCAGCGCACCTGTTTTGGACCTATCTGGTGGGCATTGCTCTGATTGCCGCAGCGCTAAGCATCACTCTAAAGAGATATTCAAAGATGGCGGCCATACTTCTGGGGAGCATGCTTCTACTCTTCGTGATTTTAATGCACATCCCTAACATCGTGGAGACACACGGCGCTCGTCTGTTCTGGGCCATCGCTCTGAGGGACACCGCTTTCAGTGGCGGCGCTTTTGCGTTGGCCGGAAGCCTGTCGAAGAGGGCGCCTTCGGACGGCGCGCCAGTGCTGGTAACTCTCGGGCGCTTTTTCGTGGGGATACCAACGACGGTCTTTGGCGTGGAGGACTTTCTGCATCCCGAGATTGCGCCCGGCGTTCCACTCGATAAAATAACGCCAACCTGGATTCCCGGGCATCTTTTCTGGGCCTATTTTTCGGGCGCAGTTCTGGTTGTTTGCGGCGCGTGTATTGTCGTGAATAAAAAGACGCGCGTGGCGGCGACATATCTTGGGATTATGATTCTGCTTGTGGTCCTTTTTATTTACTTTCCCATCTGGTTTTCCTACCTCTCCAACATCGGCGACGGGTTCAACTTCGTCGCCGATACCTTAGTCCTCAGCGGAGCTGCTCTGATTTTGGCGGATGCAATTAGCGAGCGACCCAGGACCATGCGTAGCTCCTGATCAAATTTCAAGACTGGCAATCTAACTTTCCGGGGTTTCGGCGCGGAGTTGGGCGATTTTGTCGATGGCGGCCTTCAGGCTGGGGGCGTCTTCCACGTTTATGCAGCGGACGGAACGATCGATCTGTCGCAGCAAACCGCAGAGAACTTTTCCGGGGCCGACTTCTACGAAAATTGTCACTCCGCTTTCGATCATTTCGTGGACCGAATCCAGCCAGCGCACCGGTGCCGTCACTTGGCGGATCAGCGCTTCGCGCTCTTCGTCGCCGCTAGTGACGGCTTCGGCGTCCACATTGGTGATCAGAGGAATTTTCAGCGGACCGAAATTGGCGCCACGGAGATCGTGTTCCAATCGCTTTTGCGCCGGAACCATCAACGCGCAATGAAAGGGCGCAGAGACGGGCAAGATTACAGCGCGCTTGGCGCCGCTTTGCGAAGCGATTTCAACGGCACGTTTTACTGCCGTAGCGTTACCCGAAATGACGGTCTGCTCCGGAGAATTCAAGTTCGCGGGCGAGACCACTTCGTGGTCGGCGGCTTTTTTGCAAATTTCCAATACTTCCGCGGGAGCCAGACCCAGAATAGCAGCCATAGCGCCTTCACCCAACGGCACGGCTTCCTGCATATAGCGGCCGCGGGCGCGAACCAATTTCACTGCCGACGAAAAATCCAGAGCGCCAGCGGCAACCAGCGCGGAATATTCTCCCAAGCTGTGGCCGGCCACAAAGTCAGGCTGCATGCCTCTTTTCTCAAGCGCGCGATAAGCCGCCACGGAGACCGTGAGAATCGCAGGCTGCGTATTTTCCGTTTGCTTGAGCTCTTCCAGCGAAGCGGTGTAACACATGTCGGACATGGAGTAGCCCAGCGCGGCATTCGCTTCGTCGAAAACCTGGGCGGATTCGGCGAAGTTTTCCGCCAGATCGCGGCCCATGCCGCAATATTGCGAGCCCTGACCCGGAAAAAGAAATGCGAGTTTACCCATATGCGACTGAAACTCCGCTGAGGTCAGCCGCGAGCAGCGACGGCGGCAGCGGAAAGCTCCTGGTCAATCTTTTCGTTGATGCGCGCGCGGCAGAGTTCGCTGGCCACGCGTATGGCGTTCTTGATGGCGTTGGGATTTGAGCGGCCGTGAGCGATAATGGTGATTCCGCGCACGCCCAGCAGAGGAGCGCCCCCTGTTTCCGAAGAATCGGTGCGCTTGCGGAAAGCATCGAAGGCTTGTTTTGACAGAGCGTAACCGATCTGTGATTTAAGCGAGCTCTTGATAGCCTTCTTCAGCATGCCTTGAACGTGCTCCACAAGCCCTTCGCTGATTTTCAGCGCGACGTTGCCGATGAAGCCGTCGCAAACGATCACATCCACATTTCCGCGAAACACGTCGCGGCCTTCCACGTTGCCCACAAAATTAAGCGAGGATTGCTTCAGCAGGTTGGATGCTTCGCGCGTCAACTCGTTACCTTTCATTTCTTCTTCGCCAATCGAGAGCAAAGCCACGCGCGGACGCTTCACACCCCATATCGCGCGGAAATAAATTTCGCCCATCACTGCGAACTGGCGAAGCTGCTCAGGCTTCGAATCCACGTTCGCGCCCACATCGAGGATTACGGAAATTTTGTCCTTCATGTTAGGAAAGGCGGCGGCGAGCGCCGGACGGTCCACGGAAGGAAGCGTGCCAAGGACGAAGCGGGCGACCGTCATTGCAGCGCCGGTGTTTCCCGCGCTCACCATAGCTTCCGCTTTGCCGTCACGCACCAGTCGAGCGGCCACATGCATGGAGCTTTCCTTCTTGCGGCGGAAAGCCTGCGAAGGCGAGTCGCTCATGGTGATGACGTCGCTAGCGCCAACAATTTCGATGGGAAGATTGCGCGCGCGGTGGCGACTCAGTTCCTGCTTGAGCGCGGCCTCGATGCCAACCAATGCGATGTGGACACCAAACTCGCGTGCAGCCAGAATGGCGCCTTCCACTTCCGCACGAGGCGCATGGTCGCCTCCCATAGCATCCATTGCAATGGTGGTCATCTGAGCACCAACGGGCTCCAATCGCGCGAAATCGGAAAGAAACGAAGGAAAACTTAGGCCGACTTGGCCGAAGTGTCAATCACTTCACGGCCTTTATATTGCCCGCAATGAGGACATGCCTGATGAGGCAGTTTCTTCTCGTGGCAATTCGGACACTCGGATAGCGAGAGCGTGTGAAGATGGTCGTGGGCGCGTCGCTTGTTCTTGCGCGCATGGGAGTGACGTCGTTTTGGATTAGGCATTCCTGCTCCTCTAAATTAGCCGTCGGCGGCTTGGTATAGCTGAAATGGAAAGGGATAGTGTAGCGTTTTATTGCTTTTTGAACCAGTCCTGCTTCAAACGGGCGAGCGGAGCCAGACGCGGGTCGGCTGAGTTCTTTTCGCAGCGGCACTCTTCGTTATTCAGATTCGCGCCGCAATGCGAGCATAAGCCCCGGCAGTCGCTGCGGCATATCACCTTCATGGGAAGCGCCAGATTAACCTGCTCGGCCAGCACGTCAGCCAGGAACAGGCCGTCGCCTTCGAAGAAGGCTATCTCGGTATCATCCAGGTTAAGATGAAACTCGTCGTTATTGGCAATAGAGGTCATGGGCCGGTAAAACAAGTCAAAATCGCGGCTGATTTCTTCCACCACGGTGTCCAGGCAGCGCGCACACACCATCTCCACGCGCGTATGAAGGTTGCCATACACACGGATTTGCCCTTCCGTTAGCTCGGCCGTCGCGCGTACTTCCAGCGGTTCCACCTGGCGAAACTCGCCGGAATGGAAGTCGAGAGTCCCGGGAATATAGCTTTTACGGATGCGGATTTTTCGGACGGCAAGTTCTTTTACGTCCAGAAACATGGGGTTCTCCGCGTTAGTAAAGTTAATTATATGACCAGTGCCAGCGATGTCAAGGAAGCCACTTTGAGAACAATGCCGGCTGACACCAAATGGACAATGACTTTCTTAGACTGGTTTAGATGCTGGATGGACTGTTCCGGCTGCTAGCCAGAGTGCGCCGCCGGAAGACCCCGCAATTCGTTGCATTGGCGGAGGAGAAAATGGTCCGTCATGCCCGCTATGTAGTCGCATATAACGCGATGGCGTGGCTCGTTTTCGGCCAATTCCGCGTACTGCTTGGGTAGTCGATCAGGATGCTCCAGGAAGAAAAGGAAGAGCGCGTCCAGCGAGGCTACCGAGCGATCGCGGTCCTCGGCGATTGCCGGATGGGAGTAAAGATGGCCGTACAAGAAGCGCTTCAGCGCAGCATTTTTCTCGGCAATTTCTGGCGAAAAGGCAGCCACGCGCTTGGCTAGGTGGCGGACGTCTTCGGAATTTTTTGCACCGCTTTGCTGAACTTTAGCGGCGGTGTTGTCGATCAAATCTGTCACCAGACGATTGAGAATCTGCTTCAGCGCCTCGTTAAATTTCAGCTTGCGGCGGCCATGCGGGTAGCGGCGATCGATTTCAGCGTAGGCTTCGTCAAACAGGGGAACTTCCGCGCGCAGCAGATCGAAGTCGAAGAGTCGCGACTCGAAGCCATCGTCCAGATCCGCGGTGTTATAAGCAATTTCGTCCACCAAATCGATGAGTTGCGCTTCCAGAGCGGGACGCTCGTCCAGCAGATATTCAGCAAGCGATGGAAATTCACCAGCAGAATAATTCCGCGAATGCTTCACGATGCCTTCGCGCACCTCGAAGGTCAGGTTGAGGCCGGAAAAGTCCAAGTAGCGCTGCTCGAACTGTTCGACGATGCGAAGAGCATGCAGATTGTGGTCAAATTGCTCGCCGTGCTCGCGCATCCGCAGGTCCAGTTGCTTTTCGCCTGCGTGGCCAAAGGGCGGATGCCCGATGTCGTGCACCAGGGCAAGCGCTTCGGTAAAGTCGGTGTTCAAGCCCAACGCACCGGAGACGGTGCGCGCAACCTGCGCCACTTCCATTGTGTGTGTCAGGCGATTGCGAAAGTGGTCGGAATAGCGCGTGGTGAAAACTTGTGTCTTAGCTTCCAGGCGGCGAAACGCGCGTGAGTGGATTACGCGATCGCGGTCGCGCGCATAATCACCACGATAGGGATGCGGCGGTTCGGGATGACGACGGCCACGCGAGCGCCGCTCGTCCATCGCATAAGTTGCCAGCGGCGCCGGCGTCATACTGGATCCTTAGATTTTGCCGGGCAGGAGGGAAAGTTCTTGGTCAGCTTGCTCGGCCATGGGCGTATCGGGATATTCCGACTTAATTTGCGCGTACAACTTCGAAGCTTCCGCCGGATTGCTTGCAGTGTAATGCTGTGCGAGCGCGAGCATCACAACTGGTTTAGGCACCAGCACGGCAGGCTTGGCAATCAGCTTCTTGTAAAGATTCACGGCTTCATCGCCTTGGCCTAGCCTATCGTCCAATTGAGCTAGTTCAAAGCGCGCCATGGCCGCAAAATCTTCGTCGCCCGAATCAGCAAGGTTCTGGAGCAATTTTTTGGCTGCATCATTGTTGCCCAGGCGTTCCTGACTGATCGCCTCATAATAGCTGGCCAGTTGGCCAGGACGCGTACGCGCGTACTTCTTGGCGACATCCTCAAATTTCCGGACCGATTCCGTATATTTGTTCTTCTCGTCGGTGTAGCTCAGTTCACCTAGCTGCTGAGGCTCGAGTGGCGAACGGATACTTGCATCAAATACTTTCATGGCGTCGTCATACGCTGCGGCAGCTTTCACCGTTTGGCGTTCGGCATAGGTCTTCCAGCCGAATATGCCCAGAGCGATGACTACGCCTATGATTACGACTAAAAATGTAATTGCCTGATGATCGAAAACCAGGCCCGCGCCCTGTACCAGCGTGTCGCGCACTTCGTCCGTTTTCAGTTCTTTACGGGTGAGACGTTGCGCCAATTGCTTCTCCTGAAGGAGGGTTAAAAGAACATGGTATCACAAGGCGCGCGCTGAACTAAAATGCCGGCCCTGCCTCTGGCAGGCTCTCTTCTTAATCTTTATTGCGTGGCAAGGTTTCGCTGTAGAGGCTGAGATTGGCAGGGTTCGATTGAGAGCGAACCAAGGAGAAGAAACTTATGGCCGACGGCAAGAAGTGTGAACATCCGATTTGTTCCTGCATCGTTACGAAAGGAAGCTATTGCAGCGCAGAATGCGAAGCCATGGAAAAAACCCCGGATATGGAGTGTCTTTGCGGGCATCCCGCTTGCAAAGGTAACGTCGAAAACTTGCGTCGCTAAGGAATCAGATACTCCGCCGGAACAAGGAGACGTGCGATGTCATTCGGACTCTACGCCGCGGGTTTCGCCATCGTGATCGCTGGTCTGATCTATGCCGCTTACTTGATGCATATTCCGGCGCACTGGATCGCTGTCGGCGCAATCATCCTGCTGGGCATGGGAATTGTGACAGGCGTTAAAAGCACGCGCCAAAAAGATCCTCCCAGCTAAAACAACTTTATGATGATTGGGAAAACGATCGATTTGCGAGGTCCCACGCGACTTGGCGTGCCGCGAAGCGGAGTGTTTTTAGCGGAAAGCGCGGATCGCGACTTCTTCGTCGGACTGCACGTCGAAAACCGTAAAAAGCCGCGTGATTTGCAAAATATCGTGTACGCGCTTGGTGAGGTGCAGCAGCTTCAGCTCGCCTTTTGCATTTCGCACAGTGGTAAAAGCGCTCACCAGCTCGCCGATTCCGGAGCTGTCGATATAATCCACGTCGTACAAGCTGATGATTATTTTTTTCTGGCCGTTCTCGACAAGCTCGCGGATGGTTTTCCGCAGCAGAGCGCTGCCGTCACCCAACGTAATCTTGCCGCTGAAGTCCACGATTGAAACATCGCCTATTTGTCTGCAGGTCGCCTGAATAGCCACGGAAGTGCCTCTAACTAATTCTACTCCGGTTGGTGGGTGCCGTTGTTGGAAACTTTATGCGGAAGTTTTTTAACCATTACGAGTTCGGCCCCGCCGCCGGGTGCGGTATGCACGTCGAACTGATCCATGAAAGCTTTCATCAGGAAAAGACCGCGACCGGAAGTGCGCAGCAGATTTTCCTCTTCCAACGGATCGGGTATCTCGTGCAGCTCGAAGCCCTTTCCCTGGTCCAGCACGCGCACAGTCATGTTTTCCGGATCAAGTTCCACTGTCATCAGAATTTTCTTGCGACGATCCTGCTGGTTGCCGTAGTTGTAGGCGTTGATCACGCCTTCGCGAACAGCCATACCGATTTTATGGAGTTCTTCCTCGCTGAAGCCGGCGGCTTCCGCAATGCGCATGCATATACTTTCTGCGAGGTCCACGCTTTCCAGCAGCGTCTCCAGCGTGACCTCGATCCGATGGGTTTGGGCCGCCATTCCTAGAGTCGAGGGAAGTCCTTGTCGAAAAGACGGGTGTATGGGTATCACAGCGCTGGAGTACAAGTCAATCTAGTCCCGGTACCGGAGCGTGTGGCCTTCGATTTTGGTCAAGTTGGATTTCCTGCCCGCGCTCGTAAGAGTTTTTTGCGCCGACGAAGGACCGCTGGATGGTGGCTATCACATTCGCGCACGGTGGACTGTACCAGATCGGTATCGAATTAAAAAGTGCCGGTGGGTTGGTCCTCGATAAATCGGTGTCAATCGAGTTTTTAGGAAGTCGATCTCACAGCGTCAATTCCGCGCGAATAGTTGCCTGAACTTTGACGAACAATAGGATAGCAACGACGGGAATCGAATGCGGTCCTCGCCTTCTGCCGGTGCTCGTAAGTCCTCGAAATTCCGATTCAAGGTGCTCTGTCACCGCAGCGTCCTCCTTCGCAACTTCCAAGAAGCGCACTTGTGGACCGCGATAACCTCCGGTTAGCCCGTCAACTCGGGAACAATCGCCAGGAATAACGAACGCAACCTGAGCCGTATATATGTTCCGGTCGCCTGTCCTTCTCCTTGTCCGCGCGGTGTTCAAATCTCCTTGAGCTTGACGGCCAGTGAAATGGCAGTCTAGAGCCGACCACCAATTCTTCGCTTCTTTTTCGAGCTGTTGCGACTCGACGATGCGAACGCGACGTGAAGCAGAACGGCAAAAACCGTCAGCTCAAGATTCATCAGAGCCGGCGAGGAAAATGCAATTGACCATGCGTGGAATTCAAGTTCTTCGCCTTATCACTGCGAATAGGCACAACAGAGAAATAGGTGTGGCATTGTCTATCACGCAAGGGACCGTAGAAATCAATGTCCATAATATCTGTCGATAACCTAAGGCAGGGGGGCCAGAAAGGGGAATCCCTTTGCGCTGTGCAGCATAACTCAAAAGAGTACGTAACGCTAGCGATACTACGCTGATGCATCCAACAGCATTTGAGATTGTGCTATTCTCGGAAATTGTGAGAGCCACAATGAGAAAATTCCCAAATTGGAACGCCTCCTTGCTTACGCTCATTCTTGTTCTTGCTGTAAATGTCCCAACGCTTGCCCAAGCGCCGGGTAGCAACTCCGCTCAAGCCGTCTCGTTGAACAATCGCGGCCTTCAATTGTTCAGGCAAGGGAAAGTTGACGAGGCCATCGAACAATACCGGCAGGCGCTGGTGCTGCGGCCGGATTTTGCAGAGGCGCTGAGCAATCTCGGTCTGGCGCTCGACGCCAAAGGAAATGACCTCGAAGCACTAGCCGATCTCGATAAAGCCCTTGCGCTGAAACCTAGGGATGCCACCACGGAAAATAATCGCGGTCTTGCGCTCTATCACCAAGGAAAATACGCGGAGTCGGTTGCGGCATATCAACTGGCCGTTTCATTTCACGCCAATTTTCCCCAGGCTTACAACGGAATGGGGGCGGCGCTCGTTGCCGCGGGCAAAACCGACGAAGCCATTGCCGCCTTCCGGACCGCGCTTAAGCTACAACCGCGCTACGTTGACGCGATGAACAACCTCGCCAGCGCGCTCGATACGGAAAAGAAATATGACGAAGCGATTCAGATTTACCAGCAAGCGCTGAAGATCGAGCCCAAAGCAAGCGACATCCGCATGAACTTCGCCACCGCGCTGGAAGGCGCCGGGCGCACGGACGAAGCCATCGCTGAGTATCACGAAATCGCAGCGGCTCGTCCCAATGATGCGCACACCTTCTTGCAACTTGGTCATTTGCTATACACGCAAGGAAAGCTGCAGGAAGCCATCGCAGCGCTGGAAAAAAGTTTGGCCTTGCAGCCAAACCAAGCGGAAACCGCTTTCAATCTCGCACGCGCCTATCAGGACGCGGGCAATCTTTCTGCCGCCGTCGAAACCTACCAGAAAGGCTTGGCGCTTAAACCAGACGATTTGCACGGCTTATATAATTTGGGCAATACCTATCTGACTTTGAAGGAACCGGCGAAAGCAGAGCCGTTGTTTCGCAAGGTGCTCGATCTTCAACCGAACTTCACTATCGCACTGCAAGGGTTGGGAATCGCTCAAATGCAGGCGGGCGATCTGACGGCTGCGGAAATGTCCTTCGTAAAATTAAAGGAGATGCAGCCCGATAATGCCGATGCGCGCTTCAACCTCGGGAACGTTTTCTTCAACAAGGGGCAATATGGACCGGCAGCAGACAGCTACCGCGAAGCCATTGGCATGAACCCAAATCTGGCTCACGCGCACTACAACTTGGGAATGGCTCTTCTGCGCCTGAACGATCAGAAAGCTGCCGATAAAGAATTTCAGGAAGCCAAGCGAATTGACCCTGCCCTTATTCCGCCGAAGTAACTCTCCTGACTATCCTCAGTCGATTTGTGGCCTCGCAGGGAAAAAGAAACTCCGAATGGGATCACGCATCTAAACCTTTATGACTATGAGAAAAGTAAAACTTGGTTCGCAAGGCGCCGTCGTATCCCGCATGGGACTTGGCTGTATGGGCATGAGTGAGTTTTACGGTGATCGAAATGATACTGAGTCGGCCGCCACAATACTGCGCGCCCTGGATTTGGGCATTACTTTTCTCGATACCGCGGACACATACGGCATTGGTGATAACGAAGAATTAGTCGGCAAAACCATTCGCGGAAGGCGCGATGAAGTTTTTCTCGCCACCAAGTTTGCCAATATCCGCTCGAAAACTGACCCCACATTTTGGGAGATCAGCGGCAAGCCGAAATACGTCCGCTCGGCGTGCGATGCTTCGCTGAAACGGCTGGGCCTGGATCACATCGATCTGTATTACCAGCATAGAGTGGACCCGCAAACTCCGATTGAAGAAACTGTGGGCGCGATGGCGGAATTGGTGAAAGCTGGAAAGGTGAAGTATCTGGGCCTGTCGGAAGCGTCCCCCGCGACCATACGACGCGCGCATAAAGTGCATCCGATTACCGCGCTGCAAACGGAATACTCCCTTTGGGAGCGTCACGTAGAGAAAGGGATTCTTCCCACCGTACGGGAACTCGGAATCGGCTTTGTGGCTTACAGCCCGCTGGGCCGCGGCTTCCTTACCGGCACGATTAAAAAGAATACAAATTTAGGCGCTAAGGACGCGCGCTTTCGGCGCTATCCGCGCTTCGCGGGCGAGAATATTGAAAAGAACGAAGCCTTGGTCGAGCGCGTTCGCGCTATTGCCGAACGCAAGGGAGTCACTCCCGGCCAGTTGGCATTGGTATGGTTGTTGGCGAAGGGCGAAGATATCGTGCCGATCCCCGGAACAAAGCGCAGAAAATATCTGGAGGAGAATGCCGCTGCGGCGGATATCAAATTGACTCCGGCTGAGGTGGCCGAAATTGAAGCTGCAGTGCCAGAGGATGAAGTTGCCGGGGCCCGCTACGCCGCCGAGAATATGAAAAATATCGACCGCTAGGTAAATTCTGCTATGCCGGCTGCTTGTTTTCCTAGCGCCGGCATCTTGCCGGCGTTTTTCTTTCTCTTCCTGCTTCTCACAGCGCACCTTAAATTCTGAGCACAAAGCGCAAAGCTCGGATCTACAGACCCCACACCACGCTAACGCTCCCTCTTTACACACAGTGCGGTCCACCGTATGCTTCTCGCAGGGAAGCTCAGCTAGCCATCTTGGGAGGGTACGTGATCTGGATACTCTTGGCGGTCGTCGTCCTGGCCGTGATTTTCGTCATCAGCATGTACAACGGTCTGGTCAGCCTCAAAGTTCAGTGCGATAACGCGTGGTCTGATATCGACGTTCAACTCAAACGTCGCTACGATTTGATTCCTAACCTGGTCGAAACCGTAAAGGGCTACGCCGCACACGAGCAAGGCACGCTGCAAGGTGTAGTGGAAGCGCGTAATCGCGCGATGAGCACGCAAGGCCCCGCCGCGAAAGCGGAAGCCGAAGGCGCTCTAACGTCCGCGCTGCGGCAGGTGTTCGCGCTGGCAGAAGCCTATCCTCAATTGCGCGCCGTGGAATCGTTCACCCAGCTTCAAAACACGCTGAATCAGATTGAAGACAGCGTTCAGAATGCGCGCCGCTATTACAACGCGGTGGTACGCGATTTCAATACGAAAATCGCGCAGTTTCCCTCCAACATCATTGCGGGCATGTTTAATTTCAAGCCGCGCGAGTTTTTCGAGATCAGTGCACCGGCCGAGCGCGAAGTGCCAAAAGTCAGCTTCGGAAGCGCAACCACCTAGCGCCCTTTGACTCTCGCGAAAATGAAATACGCGCGCAAATCGATTGGACTACTCGCAATTTGCCTGACGATATTTCTTTCTGCGCGACCCTCCTTCTCCGCCCTGCGTCAGCTTGTCATTCAGCATTTCGATGAGGAAGTAATCGTAAGCGAAGAC
Source organism: uncultured Acidobacteriota bacterium (assembly GCA_963714785.1). Taxonomy (GTDB): domain Bacteria; phylum Acidobacteriota; class Terriglobia; order Acidiferrales; family UBA7541; genus Palsa-295. Next base: position 65,739 of record CAVQQE010000003.1, on the reverse strand, counting down.
GGAACCATCGATGTCACCGAAACCATCCAGGCGCATTTCAGCGGCGAGAATTGGCACGGCCTCTACCGCATGATTCCGACCGAGTACACCAATGACGAAGGCCTGAATTATTCGCTGTTGATCGACCACATCACGCTTGCCGACGGTGACGGTCATTCGTTGAAATACGAGCAAAGCCGTGAAGGCCGGTACACCAAATTCAAAATTTATATTTCCAATGCGAACGATTCAACGCACACCGTCGTTCTTCATTACCGCGTAATCGATGCCATCCTCTTTTTCGAAGATCATGACGAGCTATACTGGAACGTAACCGGAAACGACTGGGAAGTTCCCATCGAATCTGCCAGCGCTCACATCGCAGTGCCCGCAGGAGTTACAGGACTTCATGCTATCGCTTACACCGGCGCTCTCAACTCCCGGGCGCAGGATGCTGTTGTGGAGGTCCACGATAACTTCGTCGACATTCACACCACGCGTCCACTGTCATTTCACGAAGGCCTCACCGCCGTGCTCGGCTTTGATAAGGGATTCGTTCATCCACCAAGCGGCGCTGCCAGATTCATCCAATTCCTTCGCAGCAATACTCCGCTTCTGATTCCCATTGGAATTTTCTTTTTGATGTTCTGGCTCTGGTGGACGCGCGGACGCGGTCCCGAACGCCAGGCCATCGCCGTCCAGTATGAGCCGCCCGACAAACTCACGCCCGGCGAGTGCGGCACTCTCGTAGATAACGAAGCAGCTATGCGTGACATCACCGCAACGCTCGTCGACCTCGCGGTGAAAGGCTACCTAACCATCGAGCAGAGAGACGAAAGCCATCTGCTCGGTCTGAGCCACAGCAAGGAATATATTTTTCATTTGAAAAAACCTCCGTCGGAGTGGGCCAGTGCGCGCCCCCATGAGGCGCGCATGCTCGCTGCGCTATTCGACAATGGCGCCAGCGCCGACGTGAAGCTTTCAGATTTGCAGAATCATTTCTATACGGAACTTCCCGGCATTCGCGACAGCATTTTCGAAGCGCTGATGACCGACAACTATTATTTGCACCGGCCTGACTCTGTTCGTCAGGGATATATCGGCGCTGGACTAGTTGTCGGATTTTTAATGGTGGCAGGAAACGGTTTTCTGGCCCGCGCTACCGGTATCGCCTCCCCCACCTGGATCATCGCCGGTATTGCATCCGGCTTGGTCATTTGCGTTTTTGGCTACTTCATGTCCGCGCGAACCGTCACCGGCCAGCGCGCTCTTGAAAAAGTTCTCGGCTTCGAGGACTTCCTCGGTCGCACCCAGAAGGATCAGATTGATCGATTGCAAACGAGCCCTACGCTTTTTGAGAAATTTTTGCCATACGCCATGGCGCTGCACGTGGAAAAAAAATGGGTGCAAGCCTTCTCTGGCATCACCATGCAGCCGCCGACTTGGTATCAGGGTTCTTACGGAAGCGGCTTCATGCCTTACTTGCTGGTCAATGATCTGAATATGATGTCAACGCAGGCTGGAACCACCATGGCTTCCTCCCCGCGCAGCTCGGGCGGTTCGGGATTCGGTGGCGGAGGCGGAGCGGGCGGCGGTTTCGGTGGTGGAGGTGGCGGCGGTTTCTAGAATTGGCCAATCTTCCGTCTTGTCCGCAGCTTAAGATTCTTACTTCTTTCCTCGACTCATTGGGGGCATGGCCATCTTTGAAAGCGCCTCCGCATACCTGGCGATCGTCTCTGGCACCGGCTGGCTATGCACGAACTGTCCTTTTTTTCGGCATTCGATCAATCCCGCATGGTGCAGAATTTTCAAGTGGTGCGAAACGGTTGCCGGAGTTACGCCGCGCAGCGCCACGATGTCTCCGCAGGTCATTTTTGGTTGCGACGAGATAGCCTCAAAAATCCGCAGCCGCGTCTCATCCGCCAGGGCTTTCGATATTTTTTCAATTTGTTGTCGTTTCACAGTTTAGTTCCCATCCCAACGGCAGATAAGGGCGTCTGGCGGGCGACACGCGCTTATCGATTATACCGAATATTTCCGCATCCTAGTATTTAGATACTCATCTAATCATCGAAGTCGCAAGCCGCCCGAGGCAAGGCCTGGGCCGTCTATGAGCAATTCAGAGGAGGAACTCGTGAGTCGTCTCAATGGAAAAGTCGCCGTTGTTACCGGCGGAAACAGTGGTATCGGACTAGCCTCAGCGCAACGTCTCCAGAAGGAAGGCGCCCGCGTCGCCATTTCCGGACGTAGCCAAAAAACCCTGGATGAAGCTTCGAAAATTCTCGGCAAAGACGCCCTCGTCGTTCAGGCCGATGTCTCCAAGCTACCGGAAATTGACAAACTCTTCTCCGCAGTGGCCGCAAAATTCGGAAAAATTGACGTGCTCTTCGTCAACGCCGGCGTCGCCACCTTCGCTCCCTTTGCCGAGTTCACCGAAGCCCAGTACGATGAACTCTTTGACATCAATGCCAAGGGCGCCTTCTTTACCATTCAAAAAGCGCTTCCGCATTTGAACGATGGTGCCTCTGTCATTCTCAACACCAGCGTGGCCAGCCACATTGGTAATCCGGTGGGCGTCGCCTACGGAGCCACGAAAGCCGCTATGCGTTCGTTTGTTCGCGGCCTAGCTGCGGATCTTGCCGGCCGCAATATTCGCGTGAACGCGGTCGCGCCAGGCCCGATTGAAACGCCCATCTTCGAGCGCATTGGTTTGCCCAAAGAACAGGTCGATCAAGCGGTCCAGGGATTCATCGCCGCGGCACCCTTGAAACGCATCGGAAAACCGGAGGAAGTTGCGGGCGCCGTCGCTTTTCTTGCTTCCTCGGATTCATCCTACGTGACGGGTATCGAACTCAGCGTCGGCGGAGGCATCGGCCAAGTCTAATTTGTTTCATGCCGCACAACCGATCCGGGCGGGTCTCTTGCGCCCGGATTTCTTCCCTTCGCCCCTAGACTCGACTTTGGCCGCGAAGGTGGAGCGGCCGGCGGTTTCGGCGGCTTCCGTCAGCCTCAACGCTTTCCGAAACTATGCGAGACCGCTTTGCGGTCTAGAATACCCGCGGAAAAAAGGCCGGAACGCGACGCGCATATTGGTCAAATTTCTCTCCAAAAGCCGGGCGCAAAAGCTTTTCTTCACTGCGGATACGGAGTTCGGTACCAATGAGGAATAGAACCACGCCGGCTAGGAGCGCCTGCCAGCGGCCGACGGCCAGTCCAGTTGCCACCAGGATGCCGAACATTCCAAGATAAATCGGATGGCGCACGATTCCGTACGGCCCGCGCATCACCAACTCGTGGCCCTCCATCACTCGCGCGACCAAAGCCCACTGTTTGCCAAGCGCGCGTATCGCCAGCAGGCAAAACCACACCGAGCCGAAAGCAATCGCTACCGTGAAAACAGCAAGAGCGAGAGCCGCCGCAGCGGGCATAGGAAATATCGGCGAGTAGTATTTACGGGCGAAGTTAAAAACGAGGAAGTATCCGACCATTTGCAACGCCAGTCCTGCTACCGAAATCGGATCACGCGCTCGATTTTTCCCCTTCGAGGGCAGCTTGTAAAAAATAAAAAGAGCCGCGAATGCGACCCAAGCCGCGAGTACCGCGAAGAATACGAAGCGTGCGAGGGCTGCCAGATTGTAAGTCATTATTCTCAATTGCACGCCGAGGCACGGAATATAACAAATCTTTTTGCCGCTGGTCGAAATCCTGTGGCGGGCTAGAGATCTTTGCGGAACGCCTTCTGCGTCTTAACGTGCTGATAACCGTTGCGCTCATAAAAGGCGTGCGCGCGGTCGCGGATTACGTTGGATCGCAGTCCAATCACGCCGCAGCCTTTTTCACGAGCCCAGCGCTCGGCCCGGTCAAGAAGATGCCAACCAATTCGTTGCGAACGAAAGCGTTCGTCGACAACCAGTCCGCTAACTTCGGCTCGCGCCTGTGCTTCCACCATCCGGCAGACGTAGACTCCGAGCCATCCGGCGACTTCCCCATCTAGCTCCGCTACAAAAACTGCGTGATCGCTGGAACGCTTCATACCCTCAAGGCGCGCGGCAATCTCTTCTGCTGAAGACGGGTAACTGAGCTGCCCGGCGAGTTCAGCGACACGCGCGTAATCTTGCGGCTGAGCTTCGCGGATTTCAGCTGCGAATCGCGCAGAAGTAACATCGCGCGCAATCGAACCCGACGCTTTGTCCGCGCCAGTCACTTAAGCGCCTTCTTCAAAACGGCAATTTGCCCAGCATGGTAGAGGTCGTGCTGAACCAAACCATGCAGTAGCACGTATCGAGAATAATTTTCACGCACCGTCGGTTCATCCAACTGGTCGTCGCGCAAAGTCTTCACATAATTTCGCAGACGCGTTCTGCTCTGCGCAAGATTTTCCAGCGCGCGCTTCCAGGCAATGCCGTTGGCTTCCCAAACTGGCGGCCAATCGATTTCCGGGGTCACCTCAGGAGGCTTGCCGATCGACTTTTGATGCACGATCGTGTTCCAGGCCGCGATGTGATTCACCAACTCCCATATCGAATGTGCTCCGGGAACAGGATGCTTCGATGCATCTTCGGCCGAAACGCCGTCGAGCAGTTGCTTTAGATCGGGCCCGTGCCATGCTTCACCCGAATAGGCGCGGTCCATTTGATCCAGAATTCGATTAATTTCACTCACCTAATTCTCCGTTACTTTCAGATACACCCTTTCTGCCATTCATCATGGGCCGCCGGCGTGAGACCTGCTAAGTTCTTGCCTATACTGTCCGCCAATTCGACAACAGAAACACACACTTAAAAAACTTTGTCTGAATCCAGAAGAATCGTCACGGGACCATCGTTGGTGAGTTCGAGTGACATGTGCGCCTGAAAAACGCCGGTCTCGACGCGAACGCCATGCCCGCGCAACGCCGCAACAAACTCATCATAGAGCGCCTTGCCCGCCTCCGGAGCCGCAGCTTGAATGAAACTCGGTCTGCGTTGCCCACGAGCATCGCCGTACAGCGTGAACTGCGATATCGTCAGGATCGCGCCTCCGCCATCAAGCACCGGCCGATTCATCTTCCCCTGATCGTCGCGAAAGATTCTCAGGTTCACTATTTTCTCGGCCATCGATGCAGCCGTCGCCGCCACATCTTCGCGCCCCACAGCGATGAGCACGACTAGCCCAGCCCCGATCTCACCGGTAATCTTTCCGTCGACCACCACACGGGCTTGAGTCACTCTTTGCAATACAGCTCGCATAGATTTTCTCTCGCCACGGCTGGCGAAAATTAAATTTAATTTCCTGCAGTGGCACCAGAAACAGCCGCCGGCTTTCGTGGCAGAAGGTCAGGCAACTGGGCGACATTGTAAGCCCAGACCGCCATCACCTGCGCCCCTTCCACCAAATCCGCTTCGCGCGCTTGATCGAAAGTGTCTGCCTGCGTGTGATGCGTCTGGAAATATTGCGCGGGCTCCTGCAAACAGAAAAAACCCGGAACGCCTGCTTCTTCAAACGACGCGTGATCGCTTCCGCTCATCCAACGCTGCGTCAATTCCAGCAATCCGAGCGAATGCAGCGGAGCTACAACTTTGTCCATCACTTCGCGGTCTTGATAATTTCGCATCAGCTGATGCTCACCACTCGTCCGGTTCCGGCATCGTGGATCAGCGCAGCCGATATTTTGGGAAGTTCGTCTTTGTGCGCGGCAACATAGGCCCGTGAGCCAACCAAACCTTGCTCTTCGCCTGAAAATAGCACGAACCGGATCGTTCGTTTTGGCCGCAAACCGAGCTTTTGCAGCGCACGCGCGGCTTCGAGCACTATCATCGATCCGGTCCCGTTATCCGTGGTACCCTCGCCGAGATCCCAGGAGTCCAGATGCGCGCCGAGAATCACAATTTCGTCCGGTTTCTGGCTACCGCGAATTTCTGCAACCGTGTTGTAAACTTCGGTGGGTTTGTCTCTAATTGAATTTGTAATAATCAATTCCACGTCCACAGGTCCACGTTGCAATAAGCGCCAAATCATTCCATAGCTTTCAGAAGACACAAATGCGGCGGGAATCGCAGCGATATCATAGCTACGTCCGCCCATTCCCGTCATATTCAGTAGACCGTCGGGTTTACCAGAATCAGTAAGCGCCGCCAACACACCCTCATTCTTGAAAAACGCAGTCCGTGCTTGGATAAATTTCCGGAAATCCGGCCCGTATACGGGTTCGGCGCCGGGACGTCGTGGTGCAACCAGCAAAAACGAATCTCCATAGGGCAGGTCCACGGGATCCGGCGCGGGCTGGTCTGGAGCAGGAATCAGAGAGGGCTCCGCAGATATCACGATCGCGTCCTTTAATTTGCCTTTATATTGCGCGAGATCATCCAGCGTGCGTGCCTTCACGTAAACCACATGGCCACGCACCGTGCCATTTGTGGAAGGCGCCCAGGCGTATGACGCGATGGTCAGCGTATGAACTGACGGGCGGACAATTTGCCCGGTCGCGCTTACTCGCGTCCACGTGTGCGCCACAGTCCAGGGCTCCAGCTGCGTATTTGCCACGCCATAGTCCGCGAATTTCTGGCGTGTCCAGTCATTCGCTTTTTTCAGATTTTCTGTGCCGGTTAAACGCGCGCCAATCACGTCGGAAAGATATTCCAGGTTGCTCATGATCTCGTTATGGTCGTGAATCTCAGCGAGAATGTTCTCGTCCGCTTCGGCCACAGGATCTTTCGCAGTATCTGTGCCCCGTTGCCCATAAACTGCGCTTAACGTTAGCGCAACCCCGAACATCACAAATAAGCCAAGAGTAGAGATAGGCCGAAGCTTCATTTCAGTTTCCTCCGAACAAATCTGCAGTCAGTTCGTCGACTAGTAGACGTGCATGCTTCATGGAACGTTGCAAGCCCGGTTTTCATAACTTTGCAAATATGCTAGAACAAAATGACCCCATGGAGGCCGCAATTTGAAAGTCGCACTGATTGGCACACACGGTGTGGGCAAGACGACTCTGGTGTACGAAGTGTGCTCACTGCTGAAGAAAGCGCACCATGACGTTGAGCTTGTCACCGAAGTCGCGCGCCAATCTCCCTTCCCCGTGAATGCGGAAACGACTCTCGCCGGCCAGCTTTGGATTTTGCACCAACAAATCGCAGCCGAGCTGGAAGCGTCACTTCGCGCGCCCATTGTGATTACCGATCGCTCCGTGCTCGACAACTATTGCTACCTGGTCAATAAATTCGGCCGCCAGCCCCAGCTGGAAACTTGGCTGGCCTGGTGGATGACCAGCTACTCGCTGCTCATCGGCGTTCCCACTATCCAGGAAGAAATTCCGCGCGACGGTTTCCGCTCCGAAGACCGCGAATTTCAATTGCGTATCCACAATTTGCTGATCGAACTCCTGGCCTCTCCGCCTTTCAACAATTTGTCCGCGCCAATAATCTGGCTCGATGCGGAAAAGCGCTCCAATTGGGCCGAAAGAATAGTAAGCGTCACGGTGCCCCTAATCGAAAGTTCGACATCTACAGCACTCCGCGATAGAGCCGCCCACTAGATTTTCCCTCAGACATGAGCGAACGTTCTAGCGCGAATCCATCTTCATCGCCAAAGCGTTGGCTCACGCGCGGCGTTCTGGGCATCGGCCTTGCCAGCCTTTTCTCCGACTGGGGACACGAAGCCGCCACCTCGATTCTTCCCGCATTCCTCGCCAGCCTAGGAGCGCCCGCTTTTGCACTCGGCGTGATCGAAGGCGTCTCCGACGGCCTTTCGAGTTTTGCGAAACTAGCTGGCGGTTGGATCGCCGACCGTCCCAAATGGCGCAAACCGACCGGCATTCTCGGTTACCTGGCTACCGGCCTTTCCACCTTCGCTTACGCGTTCGCGCAATCCTGGCCGGGAATTCTCGTGATGCGCGCGCTCGGATGGATGGGTCGCGGCAGTCGCGGCCCGTCGCGTGACACACTTCTTTCCGGCGCCGTAGCTCCTGAGCAGCAAGGCCGCGCATTCGGATTCGAGCGTGCCATGGACACCCTTGGCGCCGTGCTCGGACCGCTTTGCGCCACGGCTCTGGTTGGCTTGATTGGCGCGCGTGGCGTTTTGAAATTAACTGTAATTCCCGGCTTGGCCGCGGCCGTAGCGTTTGCTTTGCTAGTACCCGCCGCCCAAGGTGCGGAGTCACATCGTGCTCCCAGTTTCGCTTCCAGCTTTGGGCAAATGCCAAAACCCTACTGGCGCTTTCTCGCCGGAGTTTTTGCACATGGCATTGGAGATTTTGCGCCCACGCTTCTGATCCTGCGCGCCAGCCAGATTCTTAGTCCGCGTTTTGGCACCGGACGCGCCGCAACCATGGCCGTTGCTCTTTACACCTTCTATAACATCGCCAACGCGGCTGCCTCCTATCCCGCCGGCGCCCTCGGCGACCGCATCGGAAAACGCAATCTTCTGGCACTCGGATATCTCACCGGAGCGGTTGCCTATTGCGGTTTTATTTTCGTGCGACCCACAATCCCCGTCCTTGTTGTTTTGTTTGGACTAGCCGGCATTCATGGCGCGATGCAAGCCTCGCTTGAAAAATCGATGGCCGCCGAATTGCTTCCGCAGCAAGTGCGCGGCTCGGGCTTCGGCGTACTCGCTACCGTAAACGGTATTGGCGATCTGGTCTCGAGCATAGCCGTGGGTGTGCTATGGTCAAGCATCAGTCCGAATGCAGGATTTCTCTACGCAGGAATCTTCACACTGGCCGGTGCCACGCTGGTTTATTTCTTAGTGCCAGGCAAGGATTGACGATGTCTGCTCGATATTGACGTTTAGCGGAGATCGCTCTGGAGATTTTAATGTAGCGCCGCGGCCTTCAGCGCGTCGCCAAACCCGTGAAATGCTCAGGCATAATTTCCGCGTGCTCGCTTACCCAGCAGCGAACTCCTCAGGCAATTAGTCTGACCCAACAGGTGCTCTTTTGTTCATGTTGATTTCACTAATGCCTGGAAAATTAGAACGCAGTAAGACTGGAAGACCCTGGCCGAATCAGCTTCTTGCGGGAATAGCATTCTTTACGATCGGGCTGGCCCTCGGCGCGCGCTGGCAGAATGGGCAGAAGTAGCTGCTGCGGCCCGCTACAATGATTCGTCGAATCTTCTTGCCGCAGCGCGAACATTTCTTTCCTTCGCGCCCGTAAGCGCGATGCCGAATCTGAAATTCTCCCGGCTGCCCTTCCGCATCTACGTAATCGGAAATTGACGAACCGCCCAGGCGTATCGCTTCGTTTAACACGCGCCGCACGACGCCGTAAAGTCTGTTTAGCTCGTCATCACTCAGGTTTGCGCCGCGCCGCCGGGGATGTATGCGCGCGCGCCACAAACTCTCGTCCGTATAGATATTGCCCATGCCTCGCAGCACGCTTTGATCCAATAGCAACGCCTTGATGTGCGCGCGTCGGGCGCGAATCCTGGTACGAAATTCTTCTTCCGTCGCTTCCAGCGGATCGAGCCCGAGTTTGCCCAGCACGCTTTCGTGCGCTGCACTCGCAAGCATTCCCATCCGTCCAAACCGGCGAATGTCGGTGTAACGAAGTTCACGCCCGTCATCCAGCCCGAGAAAAACATGTGTGTGCGGCACCACAGGAACTTCTGGCGGACAAGTCACGATCTGTCCGGTCATGCCCAGATGAATCAGAAGAGATGATTCGTGCTTGCGTCCATTGGCGGTTTCCAGCTCCACCACGATAAATTTCCCGTGACGCCGCACCGCCACAACTTTGCTTCCAGGCAACTGCAACTCCAGCGCGCCAGGATCATCTATGAAATCCGTTTTGCCCAGCCGCACATTCAAGATGCGCCTGCCCGGTAAAACCGCGCGCAGCCCGCGCACTACCGTCTCTACTTCAGGAAGTTCCGGCATATTTCCATTCTACGCTGGAGCAAGCCGCGCGAGAACGCAAACGGACCAGGTAAACTCGTCGCCGGAGATAAAATCTAAGTTGAAATTTCGGAATTGCAGCGCTGAACGTCAGGGCAGAGGAATGCCAGGCGACGCCACGATGCCGGCCATGCGCAGAATTTCGGAGTATTCTTCGTCGGTAAGTGGACAAATCGAAAGTCGCGTGTTCTTCAGAAATTTTATTTTGCGCAACAATTTATTTTCGCGCAGTTCAGCCAGCGTCACTTGACGAGGCAAGCGCTCGATCGCGCGCAAATCCATTACCATTTTCTTCGAGTCGTGATCGTGCGGGTCGGGATACGGATCGCGGCTCACTTCCGCCAACGCATACACCGCATGTTCCGCCTTCCCGTGGTAGCAAAGCGCGCGGTCCCCTCGTTGCACTTGCTTGAGTTGCCGCAGCGCATCCGGACGGTTCCCGGCATGCCGCCACATTTCCTTGCCCTTCACGAAGAGAGTGTCCCAGTGGTAAACGCGAGGGTCCACAGCCAGCAGCCAACGTTTTGGTTTGGAAGGAGGTTGCGTCATCCGTCAAAAAGTGTCGCGCGCACTATACACGGAAAGGATTGCAAAATGACCAACTTTGTTGATGGAATCTTGGCGGGAAATGTAAAACTATCAAAGTCGCAGCTCGAATCGCATTGAAACGTCGCGGCTAAGTCTAGCCTTATCCTACATCTACGAAGATGTCGTCTCCTCGAACTTCCACCGCGTAGGTCTCGCAGCCTACTGCCGGATTGGTCACCAGCTTGCCCGTGGTGACGTCATATTGCCATCCATGCCATGGACAAGTAACAACATTCCCTTTCAGCTCACCCTGGCCCAGCGGCCCTCCGCGATGGAGGCATAAGTTATTGATGGCATAAAGCTTGCCGTCAACATTGGATAGCGCGAAGGTCTTCCCATCGATCTGGAATTCGCGGATCATTCCCGGCGGCACTTCATCCTTCTTCGCTGTACGCAGAAACGCCATTCGTTAGCCTCTAGCTTTACCGCGCTTGCGGCGACTGCGCCACCATCACGCCGCTCTTGAATTCCTCAACCATCTCGGGTTTCAACCGCACTTCGGTGGGCCGCTTGGCCAGTGACATCAGGTCGATCTTGTCCTGGAGCTTTAGCAGCGCATAGAACAGCGCCTCCGGCCGCGGCGGACACCCAATCACGTACACATCCACTGGAACGATCCGATCCACGCCTTGCAGCACCGAGTACACGTTGAACGGGCCACCCACGCTGGAACACGCGCCCATCGAGATGCACCACTTCGGCTCCGGCATCTGGTCCCACACGCGTTTCAGCACCGGCGACATTTTCAGCGTCACCGTCCCCGCTACAATCATTAGGTCCGCCTGCCGCGGCGAAGGCCGAAAAACCTCCGCACCAAATCGCGCAATGTCGAATCGCGACGTAGTTGACGCGATCATTTCAATCGCGCAACAAGCCAGCCCAAACGTCAGCGGCCATATCGCGCTCTTTCGCGCCCAATTGAAAACGTAATCTACAGTGGAAAGGACGTAACTGCGTTCAAACCGGTTATCGAGAACTCCCATCCCGCTATTCTACCTCACCCATCCGCGTTACAAAGACGCGAAGTATATCCGCACCACTCCGTTCAGTCAAACCGCAGCCTTCCCATAGTTAACGTGGCTCGGGAGCGTCGCGAATTCATGGAATCTCGATGAGAACGAGCGACATATCGTCGGCGGCAGGCCCATTCCGCCACGCTGCGACTCGCTCCAGAATCTGCTGCTTCATTTCAGGCAATGACAGCTTCGAAGTTTCTCGCACAATTTCCGCGAAGCCCTCGACGCCGAGCATGTCGCGGTCTAGGTTGAAAGTTTCCGTAAAGCCGTCAGTGTAAATCACCATGCGATCCCCGGCTTGTACCGGAATTTCGATCGCCGCTTCGTTATCAACGGCGTCATCGAGCAATCCGAGCACCGCGCTGCGCGATTCAAGTAGCCGCGGCACTTTGCCCGGCTGAAGGATCATCGCCGGAGGATGTCCCGCGCCGGCAAATTCGAGGCTGCGGTCGTCGTAGTTCAGCCGCGCAGCAACCATGCTGAAGAAAAACACCGAACTGCCCAGATTTCCTTTCACAAAGGTATTTAGGTGCTTCATCATGGAGCCGAGCCCCGCGCCGCGCTCGATTTGCGACATGGTCTCCGAATAAATGCGGTTGGCGACGAGCGCTGACCCGATGCCGTGGCCCGAGACGTCGCACACCATTAAGCTAAGGTGCTTTCCGCGTGGCGCAACCAGCCCAAAATCCCCGCCAATCGTTCGCACCGGCTGATAAAACGTCTCGACAGAGACCTTGCCCCAAGACAACCCGCTCGGCGCCAGACTCTGCTGCACCCGCGCCGCTAGCAATAAATCTTCTTCAATTTCCCGGTGGCGCTGCTCAAGCTCTGCATTGGCTTCCCGCAACGCATTCTCCGCGCGCTTTTGCTCCGTAATGTCCGTGGCCGTAATTACCGCGAACACGTTGCCCTCGGGATCTTCGATTTGCCGTGCGGTCACCAGCACCGGCAATTTTCCCCCGCCTCTTTGCGGCAAGTAGAACTCGTACTGGTTCTGCCCTTCCGCCTGTCTTCTCGCAATCCGTTTCGCAAGCACCGCAGCGTCCTCGGGCGGGTACAAGTCTGTGACGGTAATCCCCAAGAGTTCTTCGGCGGGGATGCCAATCATTTTCAGAAAAAGACGATTTGCGAAGATGATTCGCTTGCGATCATCGTTGATGATCACCCCCTGGTTCAAGGTCTCCAGAACACCTTTCATGTCGTAGACCCACTTATACCGCGTGTCTTCCAAAGCATTCTCCTCGAGCTGCCTGCTTTTGGACTGTCTACTTATCGTGAGTCACCCTATCACAAATCCTTGGGCCCTCAGGAAGCTCTAAATCCGTATTCGGTTCGCGCCGCAGTCCATCGAACTCCAGCATACGCATGCCCCATTAGCACTCATGGATCTGTCACATACATCCCGATTTTTCCTATTCGATCTTGCAGTGGACCTGTTCGCTTCTCCACTTCTCATCGCACTCGCCACTCCAATCTCAAAGTTGTCATCCCGAGCGAGGCCCTCTGCGTCGGGGCCGTCCAAGTCGATGTAGGGCTCCCGGATCGACGGTCAGTCGAGCCCGGGAGATCAATCAGTCGAACTCGGGAAGAGGCCACGAAGTGGCCGGAATAAGTCCGATGAGGGATCTGCTTTTTCTTTTTCTCTTGTCACGCCCTCCAGCCTAACGCTGTCATCCCGAACCCAGCCGTGCCTTCGCGGATGGCGGTGAGGGATCTGCTCTTGCTTTTCTCGCTCGCCTTTGCTCTTTTCTCGACCAGCGACGCTAGCACGCCATTTCCAAAATCTCTAGGACCTGTGTGCTGTGGACACCGCGCTAACCGACCTTAGAATCTTGCGGGATCTTTGGGGCCAAGAGAAGCCCTCTGCCTTCTGCTTCGTTTTCGCTCTGTAGTAAACTCGACGCCCTTATGTTTTGTCCCCAATGCAAAGCCGAATACCGCTCCGGATTTACGCATTGCCCCGATTGCGGTGTAGATTTGGTGGAACAGCTTCCACAGCCCAACAGCGGCTCCGACGAGGATCTACCGGATGAAAATCTCCGCGAGATATGGGCAGGTGACGATGAGGGCAAGTGCAATTCCATTTGCGACCGACTCAAAGAAGCCGGGATTCCATTTAAGGTCAATCAACCCGATCTCCAATTCCTTAAACATCGGGATTCGCGATTCAGGATCGGCGTCCTGCCAAACAACTACGATCAAGCCAGCAGCCTTATCGACAAAGAAGCTAGGGATGAAGAGGAAGAACAAGCCGCCATGGAACTACCTGCCGAGGATGACGTAGTCACCGCTCCCGACTTGGATCACAACGATTGGGACCCCGACAATTGGAACCCGCAAGACGCCACCGTGGAAGTCTGGTCAGAAAACGGCGATGAAACTACCTGGATGATCGAAGCCTCCCTGCGCGAGAACAACATCTACTCTCGTACAGATGTTTTAGAAGACGGCTCGCGAAAAGTCTTCGTCATGCCTGACGACGAAGCCCGCGCCCGCGAAATCGTGCACGAAATCAAAGACGCCACCCCACCGCAGTGACCATCCCTCGCGCTCCCAACTTGGCTACCCATTTTCACCCGCCGTAACCGGTGTGAGCGACACGTATGTCCTCCGTATTGTCAGACCGCCCCGGCCTTAACGTTGTCATCCCGATCCCAGCCGCGTCTTCTGCGGATGGCGGTGAGGAACCTGCTTGTTTCTTTTTCGCTCGCGACGCTAGCACGCGAGTTCGAGAATTTTCTAGGAGCGGGACGCTGTGGACGGAAAAGTACTGCAAGCACACTTTGGTCTGGTCTTAGGAGGGGGTGAAACCTAGAGACAACAAATTCAACCCAACTTGATACGCGCCTATATCAGAGACGCGGGTCGACAGGCTCGCTTTCCAATGCGAGCACACCGAAGACGCATTCGTGAACGCGGCGAAGCGGTTCCTGGCGAACAAACCGTTCCAGCGCTTCGACGCCAAGAGCAAATTCGCGAAGTGCCAACGATCGCTTGGTTGATACACCTCGGCTACGTAGCCGATCTAGGTTTTCGGGCAGCAAATACTCGGGGCCATAGATAATTCTCAAATATTCGCGCCCACGGCAATTTCAACCACAAGGGCGACAGTGCAAGTATCGGGCGTGGATTCAGGGTAGAACACATGTGTTTTTCCGAAAACTTGCTCTACGGAGTGTATCCGGGATGGATTCTTGTGCAGGAGGCAGCCAAGATCTGTGGCAGGCGGATGCGTTGTAGTAATAGTTAGAAGCATACTTTTATTAAAAGTTATTCTGTCAGCGTTTAGTCCTTGAGTCCATAAGGCTTACATGGAATCAAACTCATGCATCGCTCGTAAGGAATAGCTGACAAAAATAGAACCGTCGAGGAATGCGCATAGGAGAGGGGACCGGGTTAGCTGCTGCGGGCGCGTACATTTAGAAAACGACAGGGGATTTTGTGCCGTGGACTAAGAGCGCCCCGATGGCCCGAAACGCGGCCAGTTCTTCGGCGTCTCGGAACCAGCGGCCAGTATAAACGTCAGGCGCAGGCGTGGGATCGGGGAGCAGGCGATGGTTTACCCCCGTGAACCCCGCATCACGAAACATTTTCTTCCATTCTTCAGCGGAAAGCAGATGGGTGGGGACGGCAAGCTTTTCACCCCACTGATGGCTGTACGGATTGTCGCGATAATAGTTGATCAGAATCCATGCCGAGCCGCCTTCCTGCAACACACGATAAATTTCGCGAATTCCCTTGGCCGGGTCCGGCCAGTAGTAGGACGATTCCACCGAAATCGCGCGCGAGAAAAAGTTCGCTTCCCAGGGAATTTCGTTCACTTCGCCCACCACGAAAACCAGGTTCGTGCAGTCCACGCTGCCGCGCCGCGCGTGGTGAATCATCTCGTCGGAAATGTCCATCCCCACCACGCGCCCTTCCGGAACGCGCTTCGCCAGAATCCACGACAGCCAGCCCGCGCCGCAGCCCACGTCCAGGACATTGTCGGTAGGCTCGATCTGCATCAGACCGAGCGTGGGCTTGGCGATGGGCCAGTGATCGTGCTCCATCGATTCGCCCTTGCCCGCATCCGCCCAACGATTAAATTCCTCCCGCAGCGTCTCCCCAGCTTCCGCATTCGCCATCAGCGCACCCCCGAGTCAGCAGCGGTTCGCGTAGCGCCGGCTTGTCCTGAGAGAAGTACAATTCTCGCTTTTACGGGCGCCCCATCCTTTGCGTTCCTCAACAAAGAGCGGGAAATTCCACTGGCGCAGGCAAAATTCTTACCTGACCGAGTCGTGCGACTCACAGCGGATGGCGCTATTTCGGAGAGACTTGCACTGGTCGCTTGAATTCCAGCGGACCCGCGCAACTCGGCGTGCGCGTCGCGCCTCCAGCGGCTTACGGCGGACGGTTGTGTTTCGGACAGAGCTTTGTCGTTCGCCCGACTTACAGCGGCCTCGCGCAACTCGGGCAGAAATGAGCGCCCGCGATCATTGCTCCGCAGCGACCGCAGTACCGCGCCGGACCAGCCATCGCAAACACTGGCTGCTGGACGTCGCTCGCGCACGCCCAAACCAAGGCGACCACCCATCCAATCACCGTCCAGCCAAACAGAAGATTCAGTATGAAAATCCCCGTGAAATCCCGCTTCCTGTGTCCAATGATCGACGGCAGGAAGTACATCAGCGTCGCAAAGAGTAAAAATGTCATCGCACTTCTCCTTCCACTCGAAGTTACGTTCCCGCCTGCAAATTTGTTCCATGGCCCCCGCCCCTCGACGTCATTCAAGCTTCCATCTATCTCAGGCTAGCCTCGGCATCCCAAGCAGCGTTCCCGGTCGTCCATTTGTGGGTGGCCCACGATCTGTTCCACTCCGATGCTTACTTCGCTCCTTCCATGAGGTTTAGGAAGTCGCCACAGACTTGGTGTCAGCGGGTTGCACCTTCTCAAGCAGTTGCGCGAATTTCTGCTCGCGGTCTTTCTGGTCCAGTCCCTGGTAGATCTCAGCGATTTGCGTCGCATTCATCGAACAAAACTTCGGTCCGCACATCGAACAGAACTTCGCCTCCTTGTAAAAATCATCCGGCAATGTCTCATCATGCATCGCGCGTGCGGTTTCGGGGTCCAGGGAAAGTTCGAATTGTTTGTTCCAGTCGAAAAGAAAACGCGCGTAGCTGAGCGCGTCGTCGCGGTCGCGCGCGCCAGGGCGATGACGCGCGACGTCTGCTGCGTGCGCTGCGATTTTGTAAGCGATCACGCCTTGGCGAACGTCATCTGCGTTGGGCAAGCCGAGGTGTTCTTTTGGCGTGACGTAGCAAAGCATGGAAGCGCCGTGCCAGCCGATCATGGCTGCGCCGATGGCGCTGGTGATGTGGTCGTAGCCGGGCGCGATGTCAGTGACCAGCGGGCCCAGCGTGTAAAATGGGGCTTCGTAACACAGCTCGCTTTCTTTTTTAACCTGCAACTCGATCTGATCGAGAGGAATGTGACCGGGACCTTCAATCATTACCTGCACGTCGTATTCCCAGGCTTTTTTCGTGAGCTCGCCGAGAACGCGCAGTTCGGCGAACTGCGCTTCGTCGCTAGCGTCAGCCAGGCAGCCGGGACGCAGGCCGTCGCCCAATGAAAAACTGACGTCGTGCTTTTGAAAGATTTTGCAGATGGCGTCGAAATTCTCGTACAGGAAATTCTGTTTTTTGTTAAAACTCATCCACTGCGCCAGCAACGCGCCACCGCGGCTGACGATTCCGGTGATGCGATTGCGCACCAGCGGCAAGAATTCGCGCAGCACTCCGGCGTGAATGGTCATGTAGTCCACGCCTTGCTCGGCTTGCTCTTCGATGACTTCGAGCATGACGTTCAAATTCAAATCTTCGGCGCGGCGAACGCGTGAGAGCGCTTCGTAAATCGGCACGGTGCCAATGGGCACGGGCGACGCGTCAATGATCGCTTTGCGGATCATGGGAATGTCGCCACCGGTGGAAAGGTCCATCACTGTGTCGGAACCGTAGTGCACGGCGCGGTGCAGCTTTTCGAGTTCTTCGCTGACGTTGGAAGTGGTGGCGGAATTCCCGATATTGGCATTGATTTTGCAAAAAAACGCCACACCGATGCCCATGGGCTCGAGATTGCGGTGATGGATGTTGGCGGGAATGATGGCGCGGCCGCGCGCGACTTCGCTGCGCACCAGCTCGGGAGCAAGCTTCTCGCGTTTGGCGACGTACTCCATCTCTTCGGTGACGACGGCCTTGCGCGCAAAATACATCTGCGAGAAATTCCTTCCGCCGCCATTCATCGCCGCCGAACGTTTCTCAATCCACGAATCTCGCATGGCCATGTGAACCTCCTTATACATCTCAGAAGTGATTTGTGCTCGCCAGGAAAGAGTCATTATCGCACTGCGTTAGGCACCCAGCAACCTACGTCAAGGTGCCATCTATAGGAGAGTCTGGGTTCAATGCATGGTTTCCCTGAGCGGAGCTCCATCCGCACAGCTGCCGCGCCGAAGGCCGCCGCGCTACATTTAAACCTAAGGCGCGGTTGCTACGCCGGTCGCGCCTGCGGTTTCACCTAGAAGTGAAGCTAGATCCGCGGACGTTGTCACGGGCGGGTGGCAACTTGTTTCGACACAGACCAAGGCTTGAGCTTTTGCGGCGTCGAGATGAGGCAAAGTCTCGCGGAGTGCAGGAGCGAGTGACGCGGAGGCGAGCTTTTCGGGAGTGACGCGTAAGACCTCCTTTCCAAAGCGGTAAATTTCGTTCGCCACTTTTTCCAGCTCGGCTGCTTTCAGGTCATTCGCGGATCCTAGGACTACTACTTGAATTGGATGGCGCGAATGCAAGAGCGCAGCAAGACCGTAGGTAGCGGCGAATAGTCCGTACTGCGGAATTAGGCCGACGAAGGCTTCCAAAGTTTTCTCCGCCCAATCACGATAGAGTTTTTCGCCGGTGAATGCATAGAGGCGATCGAGAACCATGACTGCCACGGAATTTGCGGCCGGCGTGGGTGAATCTTGAATCGGTTTGCGGCGGACTTCGAGGCCGCCCATGGGCGCTGCATCTTTGGCGCGGTCGAAGAATCCACCGCCTTGGGGATCGCCAAACTGCTCGACGGCTAGGTGCATGGAGCGTTCGGCGAGATTAAAATACTTTTGGTTTAGAGTGGTTTCGTAGGCATCGAGAAGCGCGGCGGCGGCGAAGATTTGATCGTCGAGCGAGCCTTCGAGGTGCGGACCGCCTACACGATGGCGGAAACCCTTCGCTTCGTCCCAGGCTTCGGCAATCAGACGATCCAGAGTTTTCAGCGCGAATTTTCGACAATCTTCGCGACCAAGAACGCGGGCAGCTTCGAGGTAAGCGGATACAAACATAGCGTTCCAGGCCACGTAAATTGTGGTGTCGATCGCAGGCGTAGGTTGGCGCAGACGGCGCGCTGCGAGCAGTTTTTCTTTGGCTTGCGCGATTAAACTCTTGGATTGGGACTCACTGATTCCAAGTTTTGTTGAGAGGTTGGCAATGCTGGTGGCGACCCACAGAACATTTTTTTCTCGGTTATGGTGCATTTCGCCGCACCGATTCACGTCATAAAACAATTCCACCGCGCGTGATTCTTCGGGCGAAAGGACTGCGCGAACTTCCGATTGCGTCCAGGTGAAATAGTCGCCGTCGTCGTCGAGAGTTTGATCGGCATCCTGGCTTCCGTAAAAACCACCGCGATCTTGATCTGACAGAACCTCGTTTACCCATGAAATGATTCCTTCGCCGGTTTCGCGAAAAAGCGCCTTGTGAGTAACTTGATAGCCGTGCAGAAAATTCTTGAGCAGCTCCGAATTGTCGTAAGTCATTTTTTCGAAGTGCGGAACGCACCAGCGCTCGTCCACGGAGTAACGGTGAAATCCGCCGCCGATCTGGTCGTAAACGCCACCCAGGGCCATGCCTTCCAGCGTGCGTTCGGCAACGAGCAGGAGATGCGGGTCGTGGCTGGTTTGGTATCGCTCGAGCAATAAATCGACAGCGCTCGCGTGGGGGAATTTAGGCAACTGTCCGAAACCGCCGTGGAGTTCGTCGAAGAGATGAAGCACCGACTCGAGAACGGCGTCCACGATTCCGGGGTCGAACTCTCCGCGGGCCGCGCGAAAAACCTCTGATTTTGCTACGGCTTCTTCGAGCGCCACTGCGGAGGTGTTTACTTCAGCGCGACGGGTTTTGAAGGCTTCCGCAATCGAAGCCAGGATGCGTTTGAATCCAGGGCGGCCCATGGCGTCTTCGGGTGGAAAATATGTGCCGCCGAAGAACGGCTTGCCGTCGGGCGTGAGAAAGGCGGTGAGGGGCCAGCCACCCTGACCGGAAATTGCGCTGATGGCGGACTGATATCGCGAATCGACGTCGGGACGCTCGTCGCGATCCACTTTTACGGGAACGTAGAGCTTGTTAATCATGGCCGCGATTTCGGGATTTTCGTAACTTTCGCGGTCAATCACATGGCACCAATGGCACCAGACCGCGCCGATATCGAGCAGGATCGGTTTGTTTTCAGCACGCGCCCGTGCGAAGGCTTCTTCACCCCATTCGTGCCAGTCCACGGGTTGATGCGCTGCGGAGCGAAGATAAGGGCTGGCAGAATCTTTAAGGCGATTTTCGCCGTTCGTCATGGATTGCCTTTCACTTTCCACCCTATCACAGGCGGGTAGACCGGTATACGTTCGCTGGTGCGGGACGCTGGCGATACGCTGGATTCTTACTGCTACCCAGTTCTGGCTGAACCTTCAGACGAAATACGATCTGCAGAGTACTGGGGACGAGAAACTCGCGCGACGTTCGGCCGCTGGAAACCGCTGCGCGTTAGAAAGAAAAGTCAGCCGGGCCGGAAACGAGGCGAGCTGGAGAGTTCCGGATGAGACAACCACGCCGGCCAGATGCCGGCGCTACACAAGGCAAACGAGCCGGCGAACGCCGGGCTTCTACTCAAGGCGTTACTGTAACGGACTGGAGTGGCCGGCGTCGCGCGGATCGATGGGCTTGCGGCCGGAAAAACCCTCGTCCTGGGCGTGATAGAAACGGATGCGGTCTTCGCCGAGACGCCAGCAGAGATAGACGTCCTGATTGTTCATGCGCGCAGGAAAGTCCAGTAGGCCGAGGTCGAGATCTTTCACCACGCAGCCGGTGGATTGAATTTGCTCGAGCGCAGAACGGACGGCTTCTTCGGACCGATTGCGTTCCAGACGAGTGCGCGCAGCGCGTTCGTAGGAGACCATTAATCCGCCGGAGCGCTGGATTCGTTCCGCGAGCGCGTTCAACTCTTCTTCGGCTTCACCCAATTTGCGGCGCGACTCCATTGCGTCGATCAGGATGGGCTCAAGCTGGGTGCGTAAACGTTCGGCTTCGGTGAGTGAAAAGTATTTGGCTTCGTCATCCGACATCTAAACAAACTCCTGAAATATTCTTAAGACAAACAAAGCCGCTTTTCCGGCAGTACCGAAGCCCGCACCCGCGGACAGCGTTTGAAGCTTGAACTAACCGCCGATAAAAACCATAGTGCGCGATGGCGGAATGAAATCGGCCTCGTTGATGCGATGCCCTTTCTCTTTCTTGTGGACGACGGCGATAATCACATCGCCGATTTCGCGATCAGTGGCTCCGCCACGAAGCATGAATTTCAAGTCGTGATCTTCCTTGCTGAAAAGGCAGGTCCGAAGTTTGCCATCGGCAGTGAGGCGAATGCGGGAGCAATGGCCGCAGAAAGGCTGCGACACGGGAGCGATAAGGCCGATTTCCCCGGCTCCATCGGCAAACCTAAATTTGCGAGCAGTCTCGCTGCGCTCGTGAATTACGGGTATCAGCTGCCAGCGCTCGGAAATGCGCCGATGGATTTCTGCAGCGGTGACAACCTGATCGCGCGTCCAGGAGCGGTCAGCATCGAGCGGCATGAACTCGATGAAGCGCATGATGATGTCGTACTCGCGGGCAAATTCCGCAAAGGCTTCCACTTCTCCGTCATTAATTCCGCGAACGAGGACGGCGTTTACTTTCACCGGACGGAGCGAAGAGGCCTGCGCGACCTTAATTCCTTCGAGGACCTGATCGAACGTTTTTGTGCGGGTGATCTGCTCGAACTTTTTGCGGTCGAGAGAATCCAGACTGATGTTGATGCGGTCCAGACCAGCGGCTACCAAGCGGTCGCAGCGTTCGGCAAGGAGATGACCATTGGTGGTCATCGAAAGATCCTGTACGCCGAGCGCTTTCAGGCGTGCGATAAAATCTTCGACGCCGGCACGCACCAAAGGCTCACCGCCAGTCACGCGAATCTTTCGAATTCCCATGCCCACGAGGATGCGGGCGAGGCGTTCGTACTCGTCCCATTCGAGAAGAGCGTGGTCGGCCATGTGATTTTCGGGATTCGCCGAACGGCAATACACGCAGCGAAAATTGCAGCGGTCGGTGACCGAAATGCGCAGGTCGGTGATCTGGCGGCCGAATTTGTCGAGGAGCGACATTAGTATGATTGGATGATGCGGGACTCCCTAGGGTCGCCGCAGCGGCCGTGGAATAAGCTCTGAGTATAGCGCCGGAGACAGGTATCTGCTACGGTTTCGGCGCGGCGGCCTGCGGTTGAAGGAATGATTGGATGTGGTAGAGTTGCGAGCCGATGCGTATCTTCGTTCTGGGTGTGGGCGGCACCGGCTCTTTGCTGGCCCATCTGCTGGTGCGTCAGGGACATACCGTCTGGTGCGGAGACCGCGACCCGGAACGCGCGAAAAAGTTTCTTGGAAAGAAAAGTGATATAGAAGTTGTGGAAGCGAACGCGCGAAATTTGTGGTCGATCGTTCGCGCGGCACGCGGTTGCAATCTGCTGGTCAACGCCTCTCCTGCGGTGTTCAACGAAATTATTCTTCGTGCTGCGTTGCGCCTGCGCTCGCATTATCTGGATTTGAACAGCCACCTAACGCGCAGCTTGTTCAAGCCGGAACAATTACGATTCAACAAGCGCTTCACGGCGAAAAATCGTGTGGCGCTGATTTGTACCGGAGCGGCGCCAGGGTTGACGAATCTTTTGGCGAAGCGCGGGTCGGAATTGCTGGATTCAGTGGAGTCGATTCAGCTGCGTTTGTTCGAGAGCACGGAAAGCAAGGATCCGGTTTCGACGTGGTCGCCGGAAGGGGCTTACGACGAGGCCATTTCGAGTCCGAGGATTTACCGGAACGGCAGGTTCGTGTTGGCGAAACGGTTTGCGGAGCGCGAAAAGTTTCGTTTCCCTCCGCCTATTGGCGAGACGACTGTTTATCTGGCGGCGCAGGACGAGGTTTGCATGCTGCCTTACGCGATTCCGATTCGCGACATGGATGCAAAAATCGGCGGAAATGATTTTGACCGGCTGTATCGATGGTTCCGTCAGGGCCGGTTGAACCGTTCGCAAGGAATCGTTCGCAAAAGATTTCCGAAAACGCTTACTCCTCGGAACGTGGCGGCGTTGATTCGCCGAGGCATCCTTTATAACGCGCGGTTTGCGGCGGCCGTGTTGTTGCGAGGTGTGAAGGACGAACAGCCGTTACTAGTGCGATGGGACGCAAGTTTTCCGTCCCTTTTTCAGATTCGACAGCGTGGGTTGATTTCGACTCCGATTTCATACGCTACGGCGCATGTGGCTGCGCTTTTCGTCAAACATTTTCCGCGGGACGAGGCCGGAGTGCTGGAACCGGAAATGCTGCCTGCTGATATACGCCGGGCAATCGTGGCTGAGCTGCGGTCTCGGGATTTCCGAATCAAGTTAAAAATTACGAAGTTGAAGAAAGTGGAAGAAGAGTTCTGAGCGAAGCGGCGATTTTAAAATGGCGAACCTAGCGGCTTTAGCAAACCGAAATCGATCAGACCATTGGCAACAAACTGCACGGCCAGTGCGACTAGCAGCAATCCCATTAGACGCGTCATGATGCGAATTCCAGTGTCGCCGAGGTAACCGCGCACGCGGTTCGCTCCTGCCAGAACTAGAAAGGAAACAAAAGAAGTGAGAAGGATCGCCGCGTAGACTATTCCGTGTTGCCAGACGGCATGGGATTCGCCAACGAGAACCATCACGGTGGAAATTGCGCCGGGGCCGGCGAGCATCGGCATACCTAGCGGGATAATGCTGGCGTCGTCTTTGGTGGCGCTTTCTTCTGTTTCTTCGGGACTGACCTTGGTGGGGGATTGGCGCGCTTGAAGCATATCGAGGCCGATGCGCATAAGAATGATGCCGCCGGCAATTTTGAATGCGGGTAATGTGATGCCGAACATTTTGAAAATCAAACTGCCGACCAGAGCGAAAGAGCAGAGGACGATGGCGCACGTCCAAGCGGCACGTCGAGCCATTTGCCGGCGCTCGGAGGCGGGTGAATCTGCCGTGATGGCAAGAAATAACGGGATAACGGTGAAGGGGTCGACGAGGAAAAACACAGAGGTAAGGGCCAACAGCGCGAATTCGAGGACCGCTGTTAAATTCATAGGCGTTCGCTGTGTTGCAAAGGTAAAACGAAAAAATGGGACCGAGTCACGTTAGCATTTTTGCGCAAAAGTTTGTAGCGCTGCGGTTGATCGGGTTTTCGACGAGCTAGTTCGGAGAGGAAGGCTTCGGTTGGGCGGAAGAAGATGCGGGGGCAGCGGCGGACGGTGGGACGGCTGACGGACTTGTGGCCGGGTTTGCCTCGGCGTTGTGAGGTTTGAAGTCGGTGGAGCGAATCACCAGGCGCACGGGCACTTCTTGATCGTCCGAAGTTTTGATGACGTCATCGGAGCTCGTGTAAGTTGGCAGCCAGTATTTCCCCTGGAAATTCTCGCGGTAGGTTTCGAACATGGTGAAAGGCAGGGCGGTTCCGTTGCCGGAAAGTTCGCTGACGAGCTTGCCGTAGGATTTGACGATAGCGAAATCCTGATCGTCCACCCAGACTACGCCTTCGAAAAAACGTCGTTTGCGACTCAACATTTTCGGCTTCACTTGAAAAATATAGGTGGTGAGCTGGTCGAGTTTTTCTTGCCCGACATATTTGAAATTGTAATTTGCGATTTCCTGCGAAGTGAGAAGGAAAAGCGGCAGGCTGGAAATCGTGCGAACGTCTTCCAGCGTGTACATTTCCGCTTTCAGATTGGATTCGGGCTGCTTCTCCACCCGCATGTAGCGCTGGCCATCGGGTCGAGTGTAGACCTCGCCGGTCACGCTGAACTTTCCGCCGGGGTCGGAGAGTTCGTCGATGCGAATGGTTTGGGTGTAGTCGTAGGTGTCAAACTTTTGTTTCATCACGTCTTCGTTGGCCGCAAATTTCTGGATGATTACTTCTTCGGGAATGGGCGGAGGGCCGGGATGCGGTTCGGTGGGGATGCGCTTCACTTCGTATTTCGGCGGAGGCGCCATGGGGCCGGTGCTGTTTTGGGCGGAGGCGTTGGTGGCAAACGCCAGTAGCGAGAGAAGAACGAATTGGAAAAGTAATTTCACTTCTGATTCTCCTGAACCTTAGATGCAGCCTGGGTTCCTCAGGTTGAGCTGCTGCGAAAAAACTGCATCCGCACGAAGATATCACAGCCTGGCCAGCGAAAGCCGTGCGGCCCCCGAAACCGCGATCATTATTTTTTCAAGCGAGGCCTAGCTGCGCGTCTGATAAAATCACACGCTTGCAAAATGTCAGACAACCCCGTTCAGGAAGGTAACGAAACGCTCCAGGCCAAACTGTATCGCGTCAGCGGAACAGTACAGGGGGTGGGGTTTCGTTTCTTTGTAAGTCGCGTGGCCCGGCAGATGGGGATCGACGGCTACGCCAAGAATTTGCGCGATGGTCGTGTGGAAGTTTACGCCATCGGCACGCCGACAAAGCTTGCTGCGCTGCGCAAGGAACTTCAACGCGGGCCACGTTCGGCTGTGGTCTCCGACGTGGCTGAAGAAGACGCGGCGATTCAGCCCAAATTCGAGCACGGCTTTTCGATTGAACGCGATTCTTATGAGGTTTGATAGCATTTAAAGGGGAGACGATGGAAGAACTGAAGGAACTGATTCGCGAAATTCCGGATTATCCGAAGCCGGGAATTCTGTTTTACGACATTACTACGCTGCTGAAAGACCCCAAGGGATTTCATTCCATGGTGGACAATCTGTGCGCTCATTACGACGGGCGAAAAGTGGATGTTGTGGCCGGAATCGAGGCGCGGGGATTTATTTTTGGTCCGGCGTTGGCGTACCGGCTTAATGCGGGATTCGTTCCGATACGAAAACCGAAAAAATTGCCGTCCAAGTGCGCGTCGGTGACCTATCAGCTGGAATATGGCACGGACCAACTCGACATTCACGAGGATGCGGTAAAGCCTGCCCAGCACGTTCTGGTGTGCGATGACTTGCTGGCGACGGGTGGAACGGCGGCGGCCGCGGTGAAGCTGATACGGCAGCTTGGTGGAGAAGTGGTGGGTGCGGCGTTCGCGGTGGAGTTAAGTTTTCTGAATGGGCGGGCAAAGCTGCCAGGGATCGACGTTTTTTCACTTTTGAAATACGACAAGTAAAGACAACGGTGGATTTGTTCCATGCAGAAGGAAACAAAGCGCGCCTTCCTTTTCCTATTTTGTCTTTTCAGGTTTTTTAGCGTTGCGTTGGCGGACTACTTCGAACAGGACTACGCCGGCGGCGACGGAAACGTTGAGGGAGCGGACGGGGCCGGTAGTGGGAATCGAAACCAGGAAATCGCAACGTTTGCGTGTTAGCTCGTGCAGTCCTTCTCCTTCGCCGCCGAGAACAATTCCGACTTGGCCTGAAAAGTCTGCGTCGGTGTATTTTTTTTCGGCGCGCTCGTCCAGCCCAATTAGCCAGTAGCTGGCTTCTTTCACCTCTTCCATAGCACGAACTAGATTTTTTACGCGAGCGACGGGCAAATGTGCCAGGGCGCCGGCGGAGGCGCGTTCGACCGTATCGGTTAAACCAGCGGCGCGGCGTTCCGGGATCACGACGCCATTGGCCCCTGCTGCGAGTGCGGTGCGAACAATCGCGCCGAGGTTGTGCGGGTCTTCGATTCCGTCGAGAAAAACGAGGAGGCCTTGCGGAGTTTTGGCTGCGAGCAAGTCTTCCAGCTCGAGCGCGGGTTTCGCGGCAGCCAGAGCGGCGATACCTTGATGTTCACGCGTACCGGTGAGGCGATCGAGCTGCACGCGGTCTTCAAATCGCACGGGAACGCTTTTCGAACGCGCTAGCTGGACGACGACTTCGACACGGTCGCCGTGACGGCCGCGGGCGATCATGATGCGCTCGAGTGCACGTCCGGCGGCGAGTGCTTCTTCTACGGCGTGGAATCCGGTTAGCCAGTTCATAGGTGCGGGTAGGTTTGTCACGGGTGATTCTAAACCAAGAGCAGATTCCTCTCTACCTGTCCCGACATTCGTCCGGACTACAGATGAATGAAAGAACTCTCGGGACACTTCGCATGGAATGACAAGTCGAGCTTAGGTCTGAATTTTCGCTGCTGTACGGCGGCCTCCAAATCGTGGTTGTCCTCGCCGCGGTACTTCGAATACAAAGGCGGGTTCCTCTCTGCCTGTCGCGCCCTCCGCTTTGCGGAGGGAAGATGAACCGGGACACTCCGTGCGGAATGATAAATTGGGCGCCAGGTCAGCCTTCCACGGTGGCGATGGTATGGGCGGCGATGGCTTCGCCGCGACCGATTTCGCCGGTGCCTTCGTTGGTTTTGGCCTTCAGATTAATTTGTTCTGGCGCGATACCCAGCGATTTCGCTAGTGCTGCGCGCATGGCGGGGAAATGCGGACCCAGTTTGGGGCGCTCGCAAATCACTACGGCATCAAGATGAGCGATACGCAGATGCTTTTCGTCCAGGAGCTTTCTGGTGTGTTCGAGGAACAGCAAGCTGGATACGCCTTTCCATTTCGGATCGGTGTCCGGAAAATGCGTGCCGATATCACCGAGGCTGGCGGCTCCGAGGAGTGCGTCGCAGAGGGCGTGCGCCAGTACGTCACCATCGGAATGTCCAACGGAACCTTTGTCAAATGGCACGTCGACGCCGCCAATCATCAGCTTGCGGCCTTCTGCTAAGAGGTGCAAATCGTAACCAATTCCGGAGCGCACGCTCACGATATGATCCTTTGCCGCGACTTTCGCCCCAAATCAATCCCACAAACAAACAAAAAACAAAACTACAACTAAAGCGAGAGGAATGTAATTGAGTACCAATTCATTCTGTCATCTTGATCCGCGATATTCATTCTCACGAAAAAGTCTGCAACGGTGTTCATTTTCGCCAACACAAGAGCCAAAAACACCACTGGCGACCAAAAGAAAATCACGCGAACTTTATCCCCTCTGGTCACGGCTGTCCCTTACGGCGCTCCTGTTCTAGGTAGAAGCGGGCGAGGTCCATGTCGGCGGGGCGCGTGATTTTAAGGTTGCGCTCGGATCCGAGGACGACGAAGACATCGTGACCGAAGCGTTCGACCAGCGAGGCTTCATCTGAGGCAGTGATGCCATCCTGCTGCGCTTTACGAAATGCGTCGCGCAGAAGGGGATATGAAAACGCTTGCGGAGTCTGCGCCAGAACGATTCGTTCGCGTGGAATCGTGGAGGTAATCAGCGCGACGTCTTGGGGAAGGCTAGCACGTTTTACTTCTTTCACTGTGTCAATTGCGGGGATGCCAAGAATTGCTGCACCGCGGGCGCGCGCTTCGGCTATTACGCGCTCGATTTGCTCGAGGGTAACGAACGGGCGGACGGCGTCGTGCACCAACACTATCTCGGTGGCGGGGTCCACTTGCGCTAACGCATTCGCTACGGAGTGCTGGCGCGTGTCGCCGCCATGGACCACCCGCGCAGGCCGACCGAGCGCGGCTTTAGCAACTTTGTCCTGCAAGGAAACGATGTCGTCAGCACGCGTGGCGATAAAAAAGTCGGTGATGTCCGTGCATGCGGTGAGCCGACGCAGGGCAAAAA
The DNA here is from genome assembly GCA_963714785.1 of uncultured Acidobacteriota bacterium. GTDB lineage: Bacteria > Acidobacteriota > Terriglobia > Acidiferrales > UBA7541 > Palsa-295. The sequence continues at coordinate 37,363 of CAVQQE010000003.1, read as the reverse complement.
TGACCAGCGGCATGCCGTCCAGTTCGAGAAACTGCTTTGGCATTTCGGCGCCCATGCGGGTACCGAGACCAGCAGCGGGAATTATGGCAGCAATCCGGCTCATCGAAGGGTCAACAGTCTATCGCAATTGCGCATGCAGGTGGGAAAATCGCTTGCCGGTCAGTTTGCCGGTAACCCGACTTGCCGGAAGTTACGAAAAAGCGGTGCACTCGATCCCAAACTAGTATTGAAATAATCCTTAGAATGTCGGCGTTCAGACGGACTCGAACAGCATCGCGCCTTTGCCACCGTGTTTAGCCTCGTACATTAATTTGTCCGCGCGTTCCAGCATCGCTTCGAGCGACTCCAGCGGGGCAGGAAACGTGACCACGCCAAAACTGAACCCGATCGGCCAATCTTTGGACGTGCGGAGTCTTTGCAACAGTGCGTCAAGCTTTTTCATGATGATCAGCGCGGCTTCCTCGTCCGTTTCAGGCAACAAGATTGCGAATTCATCTCCACCGAGACGCGCCACACAATCGGTTGCGCGCAAATTTGTGCGTAAACTCGCGGCAACCGCGATCAAGACCTCGTCGCCCGTCTGATGTCCCCGTCCATCGTTCACTTTCTTGAAGTCATCCAAGTCCATATACACCAGAGTTATCGGCCGTTTATATCGTTGTGACCGTTTGCACTCCATATCAAATAATTCCTCAAACGCCCTGCGGTTGGCCAGGCCCGTCAGATAGTCGGAGCGCGAAAGGGATTTCTCGTTCTCAAGAGCCAGAGCCAGTCGCCGTTTATGCTCTTGGAGTTCGGCTTGCGCTTTCGCGCGGTATTTCAAATCGCTCTGGACGGTAAAGGAAAGTATTAACAAAAGAACCATCTGGCTGACCAAGGCGGTGGTAAAGGAAAGCTCTGTTCGAACTACGCTGGCATCATAGTTGTCCTCGCTCAACGCTTGACGTCCACGAACTTTGCGATCGATTTCCGCAGTTAACTTCCGGATCGCGGCCATTTCATTGTTACCTTCGTCCGAGTTCACTATGGCGAGCGCCGCCTCCAGGCCGGATTCCCTCCGTTTCTGGATCGTTATTTGCAGTTCGCTAAATTTCGCCGCGGTGAGATCTTTCAACTGCTCCAGTGACCGCGCGCTGTCCGCATCCTCGCTGGTCAGATCCGATAGTCGGTTGAGTCGCTCGGTTATGCTAGCTTTAGCGGCACTATAGGGAGGGAGATAATTTTCATCCCCGGTTAGCAGAAACCCCCGCTGCCCGGTCTCGGCATCCTCAACCGTGGTCAAATAACTCTGTAAAGCATCAACTTCCATTCGTGAATGTGTCACTTGGTCCCGATACAAACGAAATTCCAACGCTCTTTTTCGCAGATACACCCCCAAAAGGGCGATCAAGATCACAGCCAGCAGAAATCCCACGAGGACACGAGTTGACAGAGCTACTTTCACAGATTTCAATCTTAATTCGTTTACTGATGGGAAAATTGGCGAAACTGCTGTAAATGCCGAAAGGCACAACTAATCCTCAACGATGGTGACCTTTATTCAAGGAAAGCGAAACGCCTGGTGCTCTCAGCTGGACCAGCGGCTCCCGCGCAGATCCTTCCAAGGACCGCCATCTGCGTAGCGCTCAGGGTACAGAGCCCTCGATCGCGGGTCCTCCGCGGTGTCGAGCTGAAGGACCATCCATTTTGGATATGGAACGCCCGGATCGGACACCTGGTCCAGAATCCGGACATCTCCGTCCGAGAGCTGAAGGTCTGTAGCAGCGATGTTGTCTTCCAACTGCTCCGCCTTTCGGGCAGCGATGATCACACTGCTGATGGCCGGGCGTCCCAACACCCAGGCGAGCGCCACGCGGGCGGGACTTACCTTATGCCGGCCAGCTACTTGCTTCAGTACTTCCACAACGCGGTAGCCCATTTCTTTGTCGAAGGGCACGAACGCGCCGGCCTCTGCAAATCGTGTGCCGGCGGGAGCAGGGTTGGCGCGGCTATACTTGCCGGAGAGGAAGCCGCCAGCTAGCGGGCTCCAAACCAGGATGCCAATGTTGTGATACTCGGCGAAGGACTGAAATTCGTATTCCAGACCGCGACCGACGAGACTGTAATACATCTGAGCAGTCACGAATTTTTCCAGCTCCAAGCGCTGCTGCAGCATTACTGCGGTTGCGGCTTGCCACGACATATAATTGGAAAGTCCGATGTAGCGAACTTTCCCATCGCGCACGAGATCGTCGAGCGTACGCACCGTCTCCTCGAGCGGCGTGTTGCTGTCCCATCCATGAACTTGGTAAAGATCGATGTAATCGGTCTGCAGGCGGCGCAGACTGTCCTCCACTTCGCGCAGGATGTTGACGCGGGTCGCGCCGCTTCGGTTGAGATTTTCGGCCATGGGTAGCCGGACTTTCGTAGCCAGGACAATTTCTTTCCGCACACCTTTTAAAGCATTACCGACCAGGGTCTCGCTTTCGCCCAGGCTGTACACATCCGCGGTATCGATGAAGTTGATTCCACGATCCAGAGCCAACTTCACCATTCGCGCGGTGTCCTCCTGACCGAGGTTACCCATGTTCATCTTGCCGCCGAACTGCATGGTGCCAAGCGCCAGTTCGCTGACGATGAGTCCTGTATTACCGAGTTTTCGGAACTTCATGTTCACACTCCTTCCGCTGCACCTCAATTATGATCGCGAATTTGTTCTATTGGCTTCAGAAACCGGCGAAAAATTAAGAGCGGCCGGGCTCGGGATACAGCGGGCGGGGCGGACGTTCACCGCCGACGCGATCGTCCACGGCGCGCGGACCGGGTTGCTGTTCTGGTTGAGATTGCGGCATGGAGGAGATTTGGCGCGGAGGAGATTGTTCGCCACGTTCGTCGTAGCGGCCGAAAATCATTTTGCCGGCCGTGGTTTGATGCACCGACGTGACGGTAATGTCGATGGTCTTGTTAATCATTTTGCGCGCGCTATCCACGACGACCATGGTGCCATCGTCAAGATAGGCAACGCCCTGATTGTATTCTTTGCCTTCGCGCAGGATGAAGACACGCATGGTCTCGCCCGGCAACACGATGGGCTTGAGTGCATTAGCAAGCTGGTTGACGTTGAGAATCTCGATGCCTTGCAGGGTGGCAACTTTATTCAGATTGTAATCGTTGGTGACAATTTTCGCTTCGTAGCGCTTGGCGAGTTCGATGAGCTTCAAATCCACATCCGGCACTTGCGGAAAGTCCTCGTCAACAATCTGGACTTCGAGATGGGCCATTTTCTGAATGCGTTGGAGGACTTCGAGACCGCGACGGCCGCGTTGGCGCTTTAGCGGATCGGCGGAATCGGCGACAAGCTGCAGTTCGTGCAAAACAAATTGAGGAATGATTACCGTGCCGTCGAGAAATTGGGCGTCGGCGATATCGGCCACGCGGCCGTCAATGATGACGCTGGTATCAAGCACCTTGAAAGAATGCTTGAGGCTACGTTCGCTACCGAACAGGCCGCCGAGGGCTTGCAGGTTCAGCATGTCGCCCTTATTAGCGCCAAGGATCAGCCCGGTATAAGCCATGACGAGAAAAGTCGCCAAGCTGAAGAACGAGCGGGTACTTTCGGGCATGGAAGTGTGCGAGAGAACCAAGGTGGTGAAGTAGGCGCCCAAAATTCCGAGAATCGAACCGGCAGCTGCGCCGATCAGGCGGCGCAGGCTGGCGCGGCGGAGCCTAACTTCAAATAAGATGACGGCCAAGGCGAAGAGCAAGCCGGCTGCGGCGCCAGATTCTTTTGAAACACTGAACGGGCGAAAGTGAAAGCCGGCTGCCACGCAAATGGCGGTGAAGATGATCCGGATGCCGAGCATGTCCCAGAAACTGCCAACGCTTTCCTGGCCAGGGCGAGAATGGACGGCTGACTTTGAAACAGGATTCTCCGAAGGTGGAAGCGCCGGGGGACGGCTTGGTACGTTAGTAGGCCTTTGCATCGAAACACCTTTATGAAGCGTATGAAAGAGCGGGTAATGCAATTTATTTTGGTTCGCTGCTACATCCTTTCGCACGTTCGGCTTTATGAAATTTCTTACTGCGCCGAAATGAAGAAACGGCAAGTATCAAATTTATAAGAACATCATAGCACCGAATTTCGGTATATCGGCAGTGGAAAACCGGAAGTATATTTCCTGTAAAGAAAGCAGGAGAAAATTACGGTGGCAACGCGGTGTTTGGAAGACTAAAGATAATATTTGGGGACGCGACGGCCGAGGGCGCAAAGCAAATCAGAAGTGACTGTGCCAATTTCGCGAGCTACGTCAGAAACTTCGATGGCGGCCTCGCCGTCTTTTCCATAAATTGTGACGACATCACCTAAAGTTACGCCGGGTACGTCGGTTACATCCAGCATGGTTAAGTCCATCGAGATGGTTCCGACCAGCGGGACACGAAGGCCGCGGACCAAGGCGCAACCACGGTTCGTTCTGGCGCGCACGACACCGTCGGCGTAGCCTGCGTTGATTACTGCAATTTTCGACGGGCGCGTGGTGACGAAACGCGCGGCATAACCTACAGCCTGTCCTACTGGAACTTCGCGTAATGAAATGATGCGGGCGCGCAGAGACAGACAAGGTGCGAGCGGCATCGCGCCCTTCACTTCCTCTCTTTTCTGAGGGGGGTCGAAGGACTGATGGTATCCGTAAAGAATTGCGCCGGGACGAACCATGTCCACCCAAGTGCTAGGACGCGCGCAGATGGCTCCGCTATTAGCCATGTGCACGATGCCAGGAGAAATTCCGAGAGCGCGTAGGCGAGCGAGGCAGTCGCGGAAAAGCTGCTCTTGCTGGTTCGTCTGTTCGGCAGTGAAATCTTCCGCGGACGCAAAATGAGTGTAGCTGCCTTCGAGTTGTAGGTGCGGCGAATCGGCCAATGCTGCGGCGAAGGCGTCGATTTCATCCGGTGAGATTCCCAGGCGATTCATTCCTGTATTTATTTTCAGATGGAAGCGGACACGTGAGGACGATTTGCGGGACGATTTCGTGTGCAACGATTTCGCGGCGCGTTCGAGATAGCGTACGTCGTCCACGCGAGTGACGGTGGGAGTGACATGGTTCTGTATCAAGCGTTTTTCTTCGCCGGGCCAGAAACCGGTGAGAACCAGGATCGGTTTGCGAATTCCAGCGTCGCGCAACTCGATACCTTCGTTGGCACAGGTGACGCCGAACCATTCGGTGCCGGCTTTCTGCAGAGCTTTGGAAATTGGGACAGCGCCGAGGCCGTAGGCGTTGGATTTAACGACGGCGAGAACTTTTCGATTTGCGCCGACGTGACGGCGGATTACGCGCAAATTATGGATGATGGCCTTGAGCGAAATCTCCGCCCAAACCGGCCTACCTTCGATATGAATAGCTTTCGACATCGTCATTTAGAATGCCAGACTCCTGATCAGTGGCGCGAACGAAATTCGGGCCAACCGGGACGAACGCTGCGTTTAGGTAAACAGTCGCACGGCGGGTTGATGCAGTTGGCGGGCCTTTTCGAAAATCACAGCTTGAAGATTCGCTTCTGGCATTCCATGGAAAATACAGAAGTTATCGGTAGCAGGACGCGAAGACATTTGGGCCCGAGAGCACGGCAAGGGAAACGTCAAAGGGGCGACACGTCCTGTGGGTGAGCGACAACGCCTTATACGTCGCCGACGGTGCTACTCCAGGCGTCAGGGGCGGCTTCTTCGAATCGCGTGTGGCGGGCTAGGAAAACGAAATTCATGCTGCCGGTAGGGCCGTTGCGCTGCTTGGCGATGATCAATTCGGCTTTGGCGCGATCTTCTTCGGGCAGGTCCGTTTTGTAAAAATTCGGGCGATTGATGAATAGAACCACGTCCGCATCCTGTTCAATCGCGCCCGATTCGCGAAGGTCTGATAGTTGAGGCTTGCGCTCGTCGCGCTCTGGTGCGCGGGTGAGCTGGCTGAGCACGAGAATGGGAACTTTTAATTCTTTGGCCAGACCTTTCAAGCCGCGCGAGATGCTGGAAACTTCCTCCTGACGATTGGTCCCGCGGCCAGTGTGAGTGGGGACGACGAGTTGAAGGTAATCCACAACAAGAAGCGAAAGGCCGCGGTCGCGTTTCAGGCGACGAGCTTTGGCCCCAATCTCCATCACGGTGGAGGAAGCTGAGTCGTCAATCCATAGCGGCGCTTCAGCGAGATTTGTGAGGGCGCCGGTGATTTTTCCCCAATCATCGCGACCCATGTGACCGGTGCGGAATTTGTGAGCATCGACGCGCGCTTCGGATGCGAGCAAGCGCAAGAGCAGCGATTCTTTCGACATTTCAAGACTGAAAACAGCGACTGGTTCGCGAAGGCGTAAAACGACATTTTCTGCGATGTTTAATGCCAGAGCTGTTTTCCCCATCGAGGGACGCGCCGCGAGAATAATCAATTCGGAAGGCTGCAAGCCCGCCGTCTCGTTATCAAGCCCAGGGTAGCCACTGGCGAGACCGGTGATGCGGCGGCCTTCGCTGAAAATCTTTTCGAGGCGCGCGTAATTGTCGCGAACGAGTTCTTTGACGCCGATCAGGCCGGCTTTGACGCGATCTTCCGCAAGTTGGAAGATAACCGATTCGGCGCGATCTAGAATCACGTCGGCATCATCGCCTGCAGCAAGCGCCTGTTCCTGAATCGCAGACGCGGAAAAAATCAGGCTGCGCAGGACGGCTTTTTCTTTGACGATGCGGGCGTAGTGCTCGACGTTGGTGACGCGCGGCAAACCATCGGCTAGCTGCGAGAGATAGGCGACGCCGCCGGCGGATTCCAGTTCACCGCGGCGCGCGAGGTCGTCCATTAAGGTGACCACGTCGATGGCTTGCTGTTTTTCTCCGAGCTGGATCATGCGTTCGAAAATCTGGCGATGTTGCGACAGGAAAAAATCTTCGGAGCGGATTTTCTCCACCGCGGCGTTTAGCGCGTGGTTATCGAGGATGATGGCGCCGAGGATGCTGCGCTCCGCTTCCAGATTGTGAGGAAGCGGACGCTCGAGAGTGGTATCGTTTGCCATTTTTCGCTTTTTATTCGCCCACCATTTTCGCTCAAAGACCGCGCGAGCACAAGAGCGTCCGCTGCTGCTCTGATCTTGATTTCAACTTTGTTCGATTTTGAAATACTTCATTGAATGAAGCGCGGACATTGTGGCGAGTTGCACGCCGAAGGTCAATGAGTAGGAGCCTGTGGACGCTTTAGGAAAAGTGGAAAACCGAGAAAAGGTTTTGCGCGCGAGTGATCGAAAGAAAACGAAAAATCTTCCGATGCGGCAAACCTAGGGTCGCCGCATATCGATGCACTCGGCAGTGCTGCTGCGATTACGCTTCTTTCGTGACAGCGACTTTTACTTTAGCAACGATTTCGCGGTGCAACTGAACCGGGACTTCGTAATCGCCGACGACCTTGATGGGATCTGCGAGCGTGATCTTGCGTTTGTCGATGTGATAGCCCTGCGCTTCCAGAGCTTCGGCAATATCCGCGGAAGTTACGGAACCGAAGAGCTGTTCGTTATCTCCGGCTTTGCGCGCGAAGCTCAAGGAGACGCCCTGCAAAGAATCGGCGAGCGTCTGCGCCGCGCCCTTTTCGGTGGCTTCCTTCTTGGCGAAGGTGACGCGCATTCGTTCCAGACGCTTCATGTTACCAGGAGTGGCTTCGATGCCGAGCTTGCGCGGCAGAAGAAAATTGCGTGCGTAACCGGGAGCTACTTCGACCAGTTCGCCACGACTGCCGAGCTTTTCCACATCTTCTTGTAAGATAATCTGCATCGCGTTTTCCTCAAATCGTTTCAGTTAAATTTAATCATGTTTTAATTCGTTTTTCGGATTCGCCGGAGATCTGGTTAGAGTTCCGCGGCGAACGGCAACAACGCAATGTTTTGCGCGCGCTTGATCGCGACCGTGAGCCAGCGCTGGTGACGAGCGCAAGTTCCGGTCATGCGACGCGGAAGAATCTTGCCGCGCTCCTGTATGAACGGAGCCAGAATTTCGGCTTTTTTGTAGTCGATGAAGTCGGCTTTGTCTACACAGAACCGGCAAACTTTCTTTTTACGAACGAAATTGCGCTTGCCGCGCTTTGCGGGGCCGCCGGGGCGTCCGCCTGAACCACCACCTGGACCTGAGGAGCGTGGACCGCCTCCCCCTCCGTACGATTGCTGCTGTGCGTTTTCTTCTGCCATTCGATTTCTCCCTAATCAAAATCCTGAATGAATTTCTCGCCTACGCGGTTGGCGCAGCGGCTTGTTCTGCTCCGGGCGTGGCCGGGGCTGGCGGAACAGTCTTGCGCGGACGACGCGCGGCGCGGCGCTCGCGGTGGCGCTTCAACTTATCCTGGCGCTTTAGTTCTTCGTCGAGACGCACGGTGAGATATTTGATGACCGGGTCGGACACTTTCAGCCGGCGCTCGAGCTCTTTCACTACTTCACCGTGGCTGGAACGAATGACCATATAAACGAAATAACCTTCGCGCAATTTCTGCACGCGATAGGCCATGCGCTTGCGACCCCACTTATTTACGGAGTCGATCTTGCCGCCCTTTTCTGTGGCAGCGTGCTCTAGCGTGGAGATGACTTTGTCGATGTCCGCTTCCGGCGTGTCCGGCCGAAGGATGAAAATTAGATCGTATAGCCGCTCTTCCATATGCCCTCGATTTCCAGAATCTAATCCGCGATTTCGGTGCTTACTGCCAATCTTTACTGCGATTCTTCTTCCGTGGAACTTACCCGGCGATTGAACCGGGTCATTGCTTTATCAACACCTTCGGTTAAAACCAAATCCACAGCTTCAGCGGCATCTGCTACCATTTGCGCCGCAACCTCTCGCTCCGGCTTGCGCATGGGCTTCAGCACATAGTCCGCGCGGTCGCCTACCGGATAATCCGGCTGGCATCCCAGGCGTATGCGGACAAACTCATCGGTGCCGAGCGAGCCAACCAACGACCGAAATCCGTTGTGCGTGCTTCCCGCGCCGCGTTCGCGAATCCTAAGCATGCCCCATGGCAAATCCACTTCGTCGAGCAGAAGAATCAAGTCCGCCGGAGTACATCCGAAACGCTCGAGCAATTCCCGTACCGCGATTCCGCTCAAATTCATCATGGTCTGCGGCTTGGCCAGAACAACTTCCTGCCCCGCCATCTTGCCGCGACCGACGTAAGATTTCGATTCGGGCCGCGTGACTCGAATTCCTTCGCGCCCAGCTAAACCATCTACCGCCAGGAAGCCCAAATTGTGCGGCGTCCATTCATATTCGGTGCCGGGATTGCCGAGGCCCACGATCAGTTTCATAGATTGGCCCAAGCGTACATCCCGCGCTTCTGATGGAACAGCACTGAGCGGAGACTACTTCTCCTTGCCCTTCTTCTCTGGCTTTTCGGCTTTCGCCGCGGGCTCCGCGCTACCTTCGGCTTCGCCCTCTTCTTCTTTCTTACCCTTCTTGATGACTTCGGGCTCGGCGGGTGCAGTTTCCGCAGCCACTGCTGCCTCCGGCGCGGGCTCTTCTTCCTTCTTGAGAATGACTACGTGAGCCAGCACACGCGATGGATCAGTGAGCAGCTTCACTTTTTCGCGGTCGAATGGAAGGTCTCCGGCGCGAAGCTGTTTGCCGATGAGCATCTCGCTCACGTCCACCTTGAATTCCTCGGGAATATCAGCCGGTAAGCACTCGACTTCCACTTCGCGGGTAACCATTTCGAAAATGCCGCCCTGCATCTTCACGCCTTGCGGCTCACCGAATGTATGCACGGGAACGCGGACGCGCATACGCACGTCCATCGCGATGCGAAAGAGGTCCACGTGAAGCAACGATCCGCTGACGGGATCAACCTGCCAGTCTTTCACCATGGCTTTTTCCGCAGCGCCATCGGCAACCTGCACGGTGAAAATAGTGTTGTGACCCGTCTCTGAGCGCAGAATGCGGGCAACGTGCTTCGCGTTCACCGAGAGAGAGATCGAATCTTTCTTTCCGCCGTAAAGAATGGCGGGGACCATGCCGGTAAGACGAGTGCGGCGCGCCGGGCCTTTTCCACGACCCTCGCGAATTTTGCCTTCTACTGTAAAAGTTTCCATACGTCCTCTTATGCCGCTGGTTGTTTAAAAATTTTGCACTTCAATTAAACAATTCGCTGATCGAAGTCTCTTCGTGAATCGACTGAATGCCGCGAGCCAGCAACGGCGCCACGCTGAGCACTTTGATCTTCGATACTTTTCGCGCCGCTTCGTTGAGCGGCACTGAATCTGCCACTACAACTTCTTCGATGGCGGACTTGGTGATGCGTTCGGCAGCCGGCCCGGAAAGAACCGGATGGGTACAGGCTGCAAACACTTTCGTCGCGCCGTTATCCAGCAAGGCTTCCGCTGTTTTCACCAGCGTTCCGGCCGTGTCTATAATGTCGTCGATGATCAGAGCCGGACGCCCGGAAACGTCTCCAATCAAATTCATTACTTCGCTTACGTTCACATCGATGCGCCGTTTGTCCACGATGGCCAGCGGCGCATCCATTCTTTTTGCAAAGTAGCGCGCGCGCTCCACTCCACCAGCATCCGGCGAAACAATGGTCATGGGCCCCAGGTGCATCTTCTGAAAATATTCAACCAGAACCGGTGACGCAAACAAGTGATCCACCGGGATATTAAAATATCCCTGAATCTGCGGCGCGTGCAGATCGAGCGTTAACACGCGGCTCGAACCTGCGGTCTCCAATAAATCCGCGACAAGCTTGGCTGAAATCGCCACGCGCGGCCGATCTTTGCGATCCTGGCGCGCGTACGGATAATACGGAATCACCGCCGTAATGCGCCAAGCCGAAGCGCGCTTGAACGCATCGATCATCAGCAAAAGCTGCATCAGGTTGAAATCAACCGGATGGCTGCAAGGCTGCACGACGAAAACGTCCGCGCCCCGCACATTTTCCAAAATCTGAAAACGCGTTTCGCCGTCGCTGAACTGACCGTGTTCGGCCAACCCCAACGGAACGCCCACATACTTGCAAATAGCTTTGGCTAAAGCGGGATTCGCCGTCCCGCAAAAAATCTTAAATTTGTCGTCAGCCAAATTTTCCTCTTAAACCGCTCGCACGCCACCCCAGCGAACGGCCATAGTGTTCCCTGGATAGAGTTTCGATGACGAAAACAGAATCTTCCGGGAATGCACGAGCGGATCGGCGCGCCTGCGCTGGGTTTCGGAAGACTCCGAACACCGCCGACCCGCTACCCGCCAGCGCGGCATCTGCAGCTCCTCGCCTGAGCAATGCGTCGCGGATTTCTCCGAGTCGCGGATGACGGCGGAAGACAGGACCCTCGAAATCATTCGAGAGACCGTCTCCCTGCCTGCTCCAGCACAGAGCGCAGAACCCCCAGATTTTAGGCGGTTTTGCAGTCTTTGTCAATTCCGCAGAAATCCATTCGTAGGCGTCTTTAGTGGACACGCCGATATCGCGCGGAGAAACAACCAAGATAGTTTGTTTCGGCGCATTGGGGAGCGGATAGATTTCATCGCCGCGATTGACGGCCAGAGCGCGGCCGCCGAACAGAAAAAACGGAACATCGGCGCCGAGGCTTGCGGCGAGTTCCATCAGACGCGGCAACGGTACTTGCGATTTTGTGAGTCGCATCATACCCACGAGAGTTGCTGCGGCGTCGCTCGACCCGCCGCCTAGTCCGCGCGCCACGGGAATTTTTTTGTCCAGGTGAGCATAGACACTGCCGCGAAAACCGATTTCGCGGGTTATTGCATCGAACGCGCGAGAAACAAGATTCTCGGGACCAAGCGGCAATGTCGCGTCATTCGAAGTTAGTTCGAACTTAGCTGACGCACTGGAAGTGATGGAGAGCTCCAGCGTGTCGTGAAGCGAGATGGCTTGAAAAATTGTGCGCAACTCGTGATAGCCATCCGGCCGCTTTCCCATTACATGCAGACATAGGTTGATTTTTGCAAAGGCAGGGAGGCGCAGCGATCTTTTCCTAGGTGCCGCGCGAGTCATGCGGGGAGCTTACTGCGGTTTGGCCGTTTCCGGAGTGGATTTCTGCGCAGTATGGCGACGGAGATTCTTAAGCTGGGCGTCAACGTCATTCACTTTGTCGGCTTCGTAATCAGCGGGAATAGCTTTCCGCCATTCGACGAGCGCGCGCTCCCAATAAGTGGCGGCACGTTCAGTTTGACCGAGTTTCATATAAACATCGCCAAGATGCCCGAGAATCGTGGGATCGTGAGCCTGGCGTTCGGAAGCTTTGCGAAGATATTCTTCTGCTTCGGCTAGCTTGTTCTGTTTGTAATACGCCCAGCCGAGACTATCCAGATACGCGCCATTGTTGGGTTCGAGTTTAACGGCCTTCTGAATCATTTCGGTAGCTTCAGTTAGACGCACACCACGATCGGCGAGCATGTACCCGTAATAATTCAGCACTGCGGCATTGTTCGGATTTAGCTCCAACACTTTGCGGAATTGCTCTTCGGCCTGATCAAATTTTTTCTCGCGTTCGTAGATAGCTCCGAGCATGAACCAGGCAGATTCCTTGTCGCCATTTTCCCGCGCCAGTTGATCGGCTTTCTGGGCGGACTGCTCCGCGTCAGAATAGTTCCGGCCGCGCTCCTGGACCTGCGCGAGATCCACGTAAATTCCTTCGTCGCCGTCGTTGTTTTGGAGCAAGCCGGTCAGCAGCTTAGTAGCCTGATCCGTATTCGAATTCTCGCCGTACAACATAGCCAGCGTGATAATCAGACCTTGGTCGTTCGGCGATGCCTGAAGTTCTTTTTTGGTCTCGGCAATGGCGCGATCAAGATCGCGGTTCTGGCGGTAAGCGTCAATCAGAAGCATTTCCGCACGCTTCTGCGCGTCTGGGCCCATCTTGCCCATTTCTTCAAATGTGTGAATGGCGGCGGGATAATTTTCCTGGCCGACGTAGGCATGGCCGAGTTGCTCGTAAAGAATGGCTAACGCGCTCGCGTTGGGGGTGTCGGCTCCGCCAGCAGCAGATTTTCCGGAGGTGCCTGTTTGATTCTTCATGCCGTTGATCGCGTCGGTGAGGACCTTTACGGCATCGTCATAGCGGCCCTGATCTTCGTAAAGCAGCGCTTCGTTGTAAAGGACTTCAAGATTGTCGGGAGAAAGTTGCTTCGAACGCAAGAGGGCAGACTCCGCTTCGTCAAATTTTCCCATTCTGCGATAGAGCTCCGACATGCGCAGGAAATTTTCCCAAGTGCTGGGTTCCAGCTCGGAGAGACGTTTGTACTGCTCGAGGGCTTCAGCGTATTTGTCCTGCGATACCAGCGCTTGCGCGAGGCCATGAACATGCGCGGGCTCGTCGGGATCTTCTTGTACCGCCTTGCGGTAAGCATCTTCAGACTTCGCGTATTCTTTCGACTGCGCGTAGGCGTCGCCGAGCAGATCGTAAATTTCCGGCGAAGCGGAATCACCAGCCGCCTGCGTCAGCAGTGTGACAGCTTCCTGAGAACGTCCTTCGTCAACAAGCAGCTGGCTGAGCTGTTCGAGTGCGGCGCTGTTGCCAGGATTCAAATTTACTGTGTTGCGCAGAACTTTCTCAGCTTCTTCGTGCTTGTTTTGAAAACGATAGAGGCGCGCGAGCCACAGCGCGGAATAGGTATCATCAGGCTGAATTCTTAAAATGGCCTGAAATTGTTCGACGGCTTTGGCAAGATTTTCTTTCTGTAAGTCGCCGGCGCTCATATCGCCAAGCGCGTGCACGTAAATTTGTGCGAGCAGGCGGTGCGCATTTACATCGTCAGAGTCGAGCGTCAAAACATTTTGGGCTTGAACTTCAGCTTCGCGGATGCGCTGCGACTTGGCATAAATTTCCGCCAGCCGCTCCATGATTACGGTCGAACGAGGAGCCAAGTCGAGCGCTTTTTTGTAAGCTTCGATGGACTGCGCGGCGAGTTCAGGGCGGCGCGTGGTTTCGTAGCGCTGCTCGTCCAAATGGCCGAGTGCGAAATAATAGTAAGAATCCGAATGCGCGGGAGTGCTTGCGGCGTCAGCTTGCTTTGATGGAACCGCAGATGATGAACCCTGAGCCGGTGCGACCGAATGATCAGGTACGGAATCTTGCGCCTGTACAACAGGCGCCATTAGAAAAAGCGATAAAGTAAGGAAACTCGAAAATGTTTTCATGCGTTAGCCGTGAAACTCCATTATCGTATAGCAAGCCGAACGCGGTCAAAGTATTCCCCTGACCGGCGTTCCTCGGTCCATTCACTTAGACGTATGGAAAGGACGTCTGGATGCGTAAGGACGAAAAATGTCACACGAGCTCGTAAGAGCATCCCTGAGACTTCGGCACAGAGATAGGGAAAATTCATGACTGAAATTAGCAGACGAATGATTGTGGCATTTTTTTTATGCACTCTGCCGGGGCTGTTAAGCCCGGGAGTTTCTGCGCAACAGCACGCTATAACATCCGCAAACCCGACAGCACAAGCAACCCGTCCCTCGCTAGCAGATTTTTCCTGGCTGGAAGGGACTTGGCGCGGCGAGTGGGGACCAAGATCGGCAGAACAGGTCTGGTTAGCTCCCCAAGCGGGCGTGGCGCTCGGGGTTTTCAGGTTGGTGGAAAATGACAAAACGCTGGTAGTCGAATTGTTTACCTTGGTAGAAAATTCAAGTAGCATAGATTTCCATCTGCGGCATTTCACGCCACAACTAATCCCGTGGGAGAAGTCAGACGCGACTTTGCTTCATCTGGCAAGCCATAGCGATACGAAGTTTGAATTTGAAAATCCGGCAAACGGGATGCCTAAGCGCGCGATTTTGACCCGCCTAGATGCGGATACATTCGTGGCGCGCTCTGAAATCATCCCCGAAAGCGGCGAAATTCAGGTGGTGGAAATTATCTATCACCGGCAGAAACCGGCGGCGGAAAATCCTAGTGCCGGAAATGCCGCACACCGGAAAAAACCATAGCCATACTTAGTTTGTTGGCGGCGGCGGTCACGTCGGAGTCGCGAACCGATCCGCCCGGTTGAATGACCGCGGTGGCTCCGGCTTTTCCCGCTTCTTCCACTCCGTCGGGAAAGGGAAAAAAGGCATCGGACGCGACTACGCTCCCAGCAAGAGAAAGGCCAGCCGTCGCTGCTTTGATCACCGCGATCTTTACGGCATCAACACGGCTCATCTGGCCGGCGCCAATCCCCACCGTAAACCCGTCGCGAGCGAAGACGATCGCGTTGGATTTCACGTGCTTGCAAACCTTCCAGCCAAAAGACAGAGCGCGAAGTTCTTCCGGTGTGGGCGCCCGCTCGGTAACCACCTTCAAATCGCTTTCGGATAGCTCGTGTCGGTCGGCGTCTTGAACCAGCACGCCTCCGGAAATTCGTTTGAGTTCGAGTTCTTCAGAAGCGGAGTCAAGTGGCATTTCGAGCAACCGCAGATTTTTCTTGGAGGCAAATTTCTGAAGCGCCGCGTCTTCGTATCCCGGCGCGACAATACATTCGACAAATAATCTTGCAACTTCTTCGGCCGTCTCTGCGTCAAGAGCGCGGTTGAAAGCCAACACGCCGCCGAAAGCAGATACCGGATCGCACGCCAGCGCTTTCAGATAGGCATGCACCAAACTTCCCTGTTCAGCAGCGCCGCAAGGATTGTTGTGTTTTACGATTGCGACACCAGGGCGCTGGAATTCGGTGACAAGATTCCACGCTGCGTCCAGATCCACAAGATTATTGTAGGAAAGCTCCTTGCCTTGCAGTTGCTTCGCGCCGGCCAGCCCGGCGACGGGGCGTCCTGCGGGTACATACAACGCGGCGTGTTGGTGAGGATTTTCGCCATAACGCATCGTTTGCGTACGCTCCAGAGATATGTGGATTCGCTGTGGCAATTTTTCTCTGGCGCCGATGGTGACCTCGCCGTTTGCCAAGAGACGCTCGAGTTCCGCTGCAATTTCACCATCGTAAAGAGCAGTGCGAGCGTATGCTTTTCGCGCCAAGTTTAATTTGGCGGACAGACTCAACTCGCGGTTGACGCGCAATTCCGCGGCGATCCGAGCATAGTCTTCAGGGTCAGTAACAACGGCAACGCTCTGAAAGTTTTTTGCCGCTGAACGCAGCATTGCAGGACCACCGATATCAATGTTTTCGATTAATTCGCCGGCGGTGACCCCCGGTTTCGCGGCGGTGGCTGAGAACGGATAGAGATTCACAACGACTAAATCAATGGGGACAATCCCATGGTCGCCAGCTTCTTTACGGTCGCCAGGCTTTGCGCGTTGGAGCAAGATCCCGCCATGAACTTTGGGATGCAGCGTCTTCACACGGCCTCCCAGCATTTCGGGCCAGCCAGTTAGATCGGCGACATCGCGCACACGAATCGCGGAGTCGCGTAGAAGCCGCGCCGTTCCCCCGGTGGAAACAATTTCCACACCAAGCGCGGCCAGTTCGCGCGCGAACTCGACGATTCCAGTTTTGTCATAGACGCTAATCAGCGCCCGTTCAATAGCCACTGTAGATCTCCGAAAACATAAAGGGCTGGCTAGTGTAAGCGTTTTCAGAAAATTTCGGAAGGATGCGATTCATCATCTTACGGAATGACTGCGCACCGCACAAAGGAACCGTTCGACATCAGGCCAGCCATCAGGATTGGCGTTTCTCGAACGGCGGCAAATGCTCTAGAATAATGTTGTTGAATGTGGGCGTGTAGCAGTAACTCATTGACCAGACTTCGCTTAGCCCTACGATTTAGCACTGATCCACTCTCTAGATGGACCCAACTTTAGACCCAAGGAAGCGCATATTTTCCTGGGCGGAATTGAGCGCGACAGACATATTCGACTCATATGGGTTCTATGTGATACCAGCTATGTGATACCAGTCAGCTACTAACGCGTTTTACCACTACGTAGGCATAGCCTGCCCAGCTGACTTTCTCTGTCGAGGGTGCGTTTTTCAGACTTACCTCGTCACTTATTTCTTTTTTCTGTGAGCTAAGCTCAACATAAAAGGATAGGGCATATAGGCCTTGGTCTAAAACTCTAACGAAATACGGGTATCTGATTCTTATAAACTTGAATCGATTGTCACCCGCGGTCCGTTCTTTTTGGCTAACTAACTATACTAGCTAGTCATTATTGGGATCTCTCATAAGAGGCGTCCCATATCGTGATCGACACCCTCTCCGAGATGATTCGGGTTTTTAAAAAACCATACACCACTTCAAGGATAATCATATGAAAGGACCAAACGAAGTACTCGACGAGGCGCATCAGACCGGCAAGGATCGTCCAGATATCTATAAAGCGATCGAGGTCAAAGATGAAGTCATCGTGGCTGCCATCGTTGAACTATCCAAACAGCTTGAGCATTTTAAGCAGTCCAAGCAAGACAAGATATCGCCAGCTCAAGTCCAGGCCATGTCTAACGACCTCACTCGCGGAGCTCTTGCTACCAAGCTCACACGAATCTTGGTGATTGCCGGCGGCAGCGAGAAAGAAAAACAGTTATCTCTTCAGATCTATCAGTTCCTCGACTCTCTGTAAAAAACTAGTGTGAGGCGCGTGCCAACAAGCCACCGGTCCTAGCTAGGGGAGTGCCTTAAGTGGTTTGACCATCGCACTCCTTTCCTCACACCTGCAAGGGCATCGGAGAGATAGAAGCTTTTGTCAGATTCGCTTGTAAAATACCTCGCTATTTGGTGACCGCTTTCTTTGCTTCCGCTTTGATCTTTGCCCAGCGCTTCTTCGCAGCTTTTGAAATCTTAGCCCTCCCTGCAGGTGACAGCATCCGCTTCTTAGCACTAATGACGTCCCGGCTTGCCGACTTACCAAGGGCCTTCGCTGCCGATCGCAAGCCACTCAAATCACGCTGTAACTTAGCCAACTGCTTTTCTACCTTTTTCTCTTCGCGTCTAATTGCTCCCAAAATGCTCATGAAATCCTCCGCAAGCAATCTACCTGAGAAATCGGATTCCACCAATCCTGTATCTCTTCGATGTCTTAATCAATTTGCCAGCTGTAGGTAGCGGAGAGATAGTAGGGTATCAGCGCCAACCTATTTATAGAGACTTACGACCTATATCATGACAAAAGCCGACCTCACAGCAACGATAATAGCCAGCACCGGTCTAACTGCGAAGAAGAGCAAAAAGGCTCTAGAAGCAACTCTAAATTCGATCAAATGGAGACTTCGACACGATCTTAATATTGAGCTGGGCCGACTAGCAGCTTGTTGAAGTATTTGGTTTTCGAAGCTTTTTCGTTCTCAGTTTTGAGTTTTCGCTGAGTTGTAAGGGACTGCTTTGGGTTTTTCTATCTACCGAGCCGGCTCGTCGAAGCCACGTGTCACGTTCTGGCCATCAGGGTTCGCAATCGGCACAAGTTGTAGGCGGCTCCGGTGAAGATAAACAGCCACCCCACCTTCTCGATTCCTCTCAACTTCACCTTCTTTAGCATCCCAACCATCTTCATCCACCCGAACGATTGCTCCACTCGTTTTCTCTTCCGCTGACTCACCTCATACCCCGCATGCCGCGTGGTCCGCTCGTCCACCGCGCTCCGGCGCTTCGTGGTGTTCTGCGCCACGTGCGGGGTGATGTTCATCCCGCGCAGTTCTCGCACGAATTCTCGCGTGTCGTAATTCTTGTCTCCTCCTAACGTCACTCGCTTTCCCGGCGGGAGCGCCTCGGCCATCAGCAGCGCAGCATCTCGCTCCGCTCTTCCGTTCGCCTCGGTCAGAAAGGTCTCCACCAATAGGCCGTTACGATTCTCCATCATTACATGTCCCATGTAGCTCAGCTTCGCCTCGCTGCCTCGGGACTTCGTCCACAACCGGGCCTCGGGATCCGTGCTCGATTCATGCGTCTGGTTCTTTCGCTTTTCCCCTTTGAAGTCGACCTCTCCTCCCGCTCCAGCGGGCTTCCCACTCCCATCCTTTGGTCGGAAACTCTTCTGGCTGGCCCACGCCTCAATCAGCGTTCCGTCCACCGTGAAATGTTCATCCGACATGAACGGCCTCGCTCTCTCCAGCACCCGCGCGAAAAAGGACGCCGCGATCTCCTCGTTCAGCAATCTCTCCCGGTTCTTGCTGTACACCGCGTGATTCCACACCGCCTCGTCCATCTCCATTCCCACAAACCACCGGAACAGTAGGTTGTACTGCAATTGCTCGATCAGCATTCGTTCGCTGCGGACCGAATAGAAGATCTGCAACAGCAGCGACCGAAACAGCCGCTCCGGCGCTATCGATGGCCGCCCCACGTCGGAGTACAATTTCGCAAACTGCGGCGACATTTCCTTCAGGATCTCATCCACCATCTTGCGGATCGGCCGCAGCGGATGGTCCGCCGGGACTCTCTTCTCCGGCGAAACGTAACTGAACATTCCTTCCTGCTGGTTATCGTCTCCGCGCATTCGCTCGCCTCCTTGACCTTCTTTGTTTCAGACGAGTTTTTTCAATTAAAGTTGCAGAACAAATGGGTTTTTCAACAAGCTGCTAGCTAGCTAGGGATGCTTAAGGCCACGAAGCCAACTAGAGGCAGCGCATTTCAAGAGGACTGAAGAATGTACTACTTCTATATATCCTTAAAGCAGACACGCCAAGACGGTTAGCTTGAAATCTAAGTTGGACCTTTCCAAAGACCCTTTACCTACGGTCGTTCATCCGCTGTGGCCCGAACCAGTGTATTTCAGGCCACCTTGTGCCGTAGCTTATCCACATTGGAGGAAACACAACACGCGAGGCTGAAACTTCTAATCCGATAGACACCTAGTTAGACCCACCAACTCGATTTGCTAATACCATTTCGAGCCCCGGTGGGTCTTTCTGCGTTTAGACCTGACGAAAGGAGCGTCGTATAAATCCAATATAAAAGGAGAACTCTATGCTGTTAACGCCCACGTTCGTGGGTCTGTTGCTCGCTGGCGCCGCATTCTGGACGCTGATCCGGGCAGCAATTCACAAACTGGATGAGATTCCGTATCTGAAGAACATCTCATCCGGCCAAGAAGTCCTCGATTGGGTTGAAGACCATAAGGGTCTCACACTCGTGATCGCGGAAGGAGTGAACTTTCTTCTGCACGGGTTGTCACCGCACGGCGTCATGTTCACGTTCGGAGGAACGGTTATTAACTTCCTGATGGTGTTTGGTTACGTATCAGGGAGGCAAGTCCTGGCAGTTATCTCCGAAAAGTTCCGGAGAAACAGTCTAGTCCCACCTCGGTAGCGAATCCCAAGACCACTTAACGGAGAACGACGATGCGTATGTCTATTGGTGTGCCTGGAGTGGCTCTCTATTTCGACCAGGACCAAGTGAAGCCGATTATCAAGGCCAAGTACAAGAAATTAGTCCCAGCCGTGATCAGAGCTACCTGCAAAGTATTGGAAGTCGTAGCCAACAACAGCAGATGCTCATGACTATCTGATTCGGAAAGTGTCATGAGGGTCCGCATCGACAAACTAACAATCAGCTTCTCCGCACTGCACGGAGATACCTGGCGGTTTGGGGATTGCCGGGCTGCCGAGCCCCTTCGGCACGCACACCCATGCGCAGACTCCTCCAGTCTTGACGACTGCCTTTGGCATCGGCAGTATGGCTGTCGTCGCCAGAAATTCTTCGGATGATTAATAAATCGGCTACTATTCCTATATCAACGAAACCTCCTCGAGAGGCAAGATTGCCTGCGACCGCCCTCCTCCGCAACACGGCTCTTATTCCGAGTAAACTCGTCGAGGACTGTTCGAGGCAGGATGATAGCGCCATACACAGGTATCGATAAGAATCTTAAACATACCGTCTCGCTCCTCCATTTATTAAAGGAACTCAGCATTACCACGGAATCTACGACCGCGCGAATGCCAGCAGCGGACCGATATCGTGATTGTCGGCGGCCTGCAGAGCGGCGATATAGCGTTTGCGCACCCCACCAGCATCCTTCAGGTTGGCGCTCCCCCACGAAAACCGCTCACCCCCGAGCCTCATCACCAGAAGATCCGCCATCAGGCGGGCATGGCGACCGTTGCCATTCGGAAAAGCATGAATCTGCACCAGCCGGTGATGGAAGCGCACCGCAATCTCGTCGGGTGGATACGTCTTGTACTCGATCCACGCCCTGGTGTCGTCAAGCAATTGTCGCAGCGCAACAGGAGTTTCGTAGAAGGGGATTCCGACATTGCGCTCACTCGCTCTGAACTTGCCCGCCCAGCGCCACACCTCCCCGAGCATCCTCCGGTGCAGCTCCTTGACAAATTCTTCGCTCACCGGATCACGACGCCGGTTGAGCGCCCAATCCTGCGCGCGCACGATGTTTTCCTGTTCGGCTTCGTTCAGCTCGCGCCGATAGGTGATATGCGCGGGGATCAGCTCGCGCTTTTCCTCAGCCGTCAGCGGTGTAGCATCGTCCGGCTCCTCGAAAAGGTCGCTCAAATGGCTAATCCCAGAATAGCCGCGGATTCGTCTCACGTACGATTTCATCGAGCCGCGCTTCGACGTTTTTCGCCGGCACGTTCTGGTCCTCCAGCAACATCGAGTGCTCGACCGCCGCCCGGTGCCGATGCGCGTACGCGCGTGCGCGCTCGCGAATGGTGCTTTCCAGCGGTTTGTTCGGCAGGAGCGCATATACAAGCGTGCAGTCGAGCGCCTCAGCCACGCGCCGCAGCGTTGCCAATTCCATAGTGCCCTTTGCCTCGGATTGTTCGAGCTGCACTAGGGAAGGTTGCTTGATCTCCAGTTGTTTCGCGAGCTGCGCCGTTGACATGCCGAGCGCCTCCCGGATCGCTTTGATCCATCCGCGGCCTGGCACCGCGTAGCGCTTTGCCAGGCCAAGTTCTCTGAAGCGTTCATCGAGTTGCGAGCGGGATTGACTAGCAAGTCTGGCTTTTCTCATAGGTCACATCCTATTTCTAGCATGTATGTCGATAGACCATGGCCTATTGCATGTACGGCAGTCAATAGGCCGTGAGCTATAGTAATTCCCCCAACCACCGAGCCAATGAAATGTCTATGGAATTGGACTGAAGCTAGACCGAAAATCGTCGTCACTTCTTTGGGCCTGCGCAATAGCGCGCTTCGCCGGGATGTCGGCGTGGCATTCAAATCTGCAACGATTCGGTTAGCAGCCAGGGTGGTCCAAAAATCTAAGTGCCGCGTCTGGTGTCGCTTACATAAAACTCGGAGCCATTCTCAATCTTCTAGCTGCACCCAATCCTGCACCCAACCCCAGCCCTCTTCTATCTTCGTATCTTCCACCGCAACGCGCCTGCCTCGGGCGCGCGTTGTCCGACCCCAGCAGCTCCATCGACTACTTTGGCTTCTCTGTGTTTTCAGCAATCTGGGGTCTCCCCGCGTGCAAAACTGCCGCGAGGTCGAGCAACAGAAGCCTTGGCGGGGAAACAAGATGTTCGTGCTGCTCCAATCTGACATACTCGCGAAAGAAGTTGTATGGATGAGCCTTTTCATCCTTCACACTCACCCTACTTTGCTCGATAGTATTTCAGGATTTACGATCTCCGCTCGACCTACGCTACGCGTCTCAGTGCCGGAGGTGTAGCGGATGAATGGGTTGTTCAATTGCTTCGACAAAGGAACTCGGACGTATTCAAGAAATATTCCCAGATGAAGCTAGCGATGAAACGCGAGGCGCTGCAGCAGATCAACCGCCGAGCCAATGAAATGACCATTGACGCGGCGCCAGCAGCCCCTGTTTACGGGGGTTTTGATACAGTTTTGGTACAGTGATGGTAAAAAAGCGAAGGAATGGATTTCGGAGCGCGCGGAAATGTTTTAGAATGAAGGTAGCTTCTACTGTGGGCGTGTAGCTCAGCTGGGAGAGCACCTGCTTTGCAAGCAGGGGGTCGCAGGTTCGAACCCTGTCACGTCCACCATATTTTCTATAACTTGCGGTTTTGGCTTCTCTTTTTGTTACGCAGTTTGTGACGTAACTGAACCTCCCGGTTTCTTCGAGAGCGCATCCAGCGCTTGGCGTTTCGCCTCCAGGCGCACATGAGAATAGTGGGCTGGCATCTTCTGCGATGCGTGCCCAGCAATTGCCATGATGGTTTGATCGCTCGCGCTCGATTCGGCAAGCTCCGTTATAGCGTGATGGCGTAAGTCATGGAATCGCAACCCCGGGAGTCCCGCCTCTTTTGTCAGATTTCGCCAGGCCGTCCGCCACGTTCTCATCGGTTTGGTCGGGTCAGGCTTGACTGATACTGCCGGTCCTGGCCTGCTCTTGGGTTTCGCTATAGGTCCTTATCCCTCGCCTCGCGGAAATAAATACCAGCTAGGATTGGGCTCCACGCCAAACAGGAGCTTGCTTCACTCTCGCAACTCCAGAATTGCCGTCCACGCTTCGGCGTTCAGCGGAAGCACTCGCTCCCCGGCTTCTGTCTTACTCCGTCGCACCGTCAGCGTGTGCTCCATTAAATCGACGTCGCGCCATTGCAGCCCGCGAAGCTCACCAGCCCGCATCGTGGTATTCAGAGCTAGAGTTGCTGCGAGTCGAGCAAGTTGCCATTCCGGCCTGTTTGCAGCGACCTTGAGCAATTTAAGCTTCTCACCCTGTTGCATCGCCTGGCCAACATTGTGTCGTTCTGGTAGTGGCTTAATTTCTTCGGCAAGCAGGTGCCAGCGCTTCGCTCGCTTCAAGAAGCGGCGGAGAATGCCGAGTTCCATGTTGACTGTGCGATTTGCCGCGCCTTTCTGCTTACGATGAGCAACGTAGTTCCTGATGGCATCCGAAGAAATGCGCTTCAGAGTCAGCACTGAAAAAAAGCCGCGCAAAGGTTTAAGACGTTCCTGCTCGGTGGCAATAGAACGCGGGGCCAAGTGCGCCAGTCGGTCCGCGACATAGCGGTCAGCAGCCTCGATGAAGCCAAGCTTTGCAAATAACTGGCTGCTCGGTGCCAGATTGCCCGCAGTGGCTTGCCCGATCAAATCTTTTTCCTTAGATTGCGCTTCACGCCAGTCCGTCGTGTCCAAACTCTGCCGATATCGCTGACCGTTGAGACTAAAATCCGTCCACCAACACTTCGCGCGCTTATATTGCTTCGGGCACTCGAAACCTTCAACGCCCTTGACGTTGGATTTGTCAGCTTAAGTGAGCAAATCGACACAAGCACGCCGATTGGCAAGATGGTATTTACCGTTCTGGCTTCTGTTGCCGAACTGGAGCGCAGCCTAATTGCTGAGCGTGTTAGAGCGGGTCTGCGGAACGCGAGAGCGAAAGGGGCGCGGCTCGGACGGCCGCGGATCAGTCTTGATGTTTCCCAGGTTGTCCGCTTGCGAGCCGAAGGCCGCACTGTGCGTGAGATTGCTGAAACCCTAGGAGTGTCTCGCAGCCTTGTCCACAAAACCCTTACGTATCGAGGGCCGCTCAACGCTGCAATCACAGTGAGTTAGACCAGCAGATTTCTTGTCCACAAATCAGATGATTTCGACCGCTCGGATCTGAACTCGGAATGCGAGCTGAGTCTCCGCGCTAGACCACCGGGACACATGCGAGACTGCCCGCGGAGTTCCCCATTCACTTTCCCGCCACTACGGTCGATCTCCTGGCGTGTTATTTGTCGTTGTCGGTGAAGCGGACGGCGTCGGTTTTCTCTGACCCACGGACTATGGCGATGTATTTTCCGTCGAGTGAATAGCGGAAATCCCAGATTGCGTCGGAGGTGAAGTGGGTCAACTGCTTTTCCGGAGCCCCAGCCGTGGGCTGCTTGGTCCAAAGATTGGGTACGCCGGTTCGTATATCCACGTACGCAACGGCCCGCTGCCCCGGAATCCAACGCGCCAGCCGATCGGTGGGATCGAAAGTCTCGGCAAGCTCGAGATCGGACTTCGATTCAACACCTGCCTCGATATTCACCGCAACAATTCTTCCGTTTTTGCCGGGGGATTGGAACGCCACGTTCTGCCCGTCGGCGGAGACCATTGGTCCCATGGTTGCCAACCGATCGGAAACTTGCACGGGTCTTCCCCCGGAAATCGGAATTTTGAAAATGTACGACGACCCTCCAGGAACTTGTCCCAAGTACATCACCCATTCCCCCACCGCATCGCATTCGGGCTGCTGTTCGCCGCCGCCATTTGTAAGTTCTGTGGAGACTCCGCTCTGCAGATCGAGTTTCCAGAGATGGTAGCTGCCACCCCAATCAGATCCAAAAACTACGGCGCCGCCATGATCGCAGATCGTGGGATTCACGTGGTATCGGCCGTCGAACGTAAGCTGCCGCACGTTTCCTCCGTCAGCATTGGCAATGAAAAGAGCCCAATTCTCTGCGTTGTTGGCGACGTACACGATCCGGTTACCGGGAGTCCAGGCGATTCCATGGCTGCCATCCAGCCTGCCCGAGCTTACTTGTTTTGCGTTGTCAGGAGAGTCGGCCGCACCCACCCAGATCTGGCTGCTGCCATTCCGCTGTGCCGCAACGATTGTCCGGCCGTCCGCCGACACGGAAACGGAATAATAGTCGCTTAGATCGTTGGAGACACGCCGAATCTTGCCGCCCGGATAGCCGACTATCCAGAGCTGCATAGGTACTCCTGTCTTTTCCTGCGCGGTGACCAAGTATCCGCTTCCATCCGGGAGCCAGGCGAAATCACCCACATAACGCCAGCGTCGCCCCGGCATCGGCTTTTGTGCTCCGGCCGCCACATCAATCATCACGAACTCGAAATTCTGTCCGCCGGGCTCCGGATCGTTGACAACTGCCGCAATACTTCGGCCATCCGGGAACCACGCAACATCTTGATAACCCAGATTGCCTCCGGAAGCTGTCTTCCAAACCGCCAACTGCTTCGCGCCGCTACCGTCCGAGTTCGCAATCATAAGGTGGCCTTCGCTTGACGCAAAATCAAGGGTTGCGTAGGCCATCTGGCGTCCATCGGGCGAGAAGGACACTCCGGCAATTGCGGAATCGAGGAGACGGTGGGGTGTGCCGCCGAGAACGGGAACCTGATACACAATCGCGTTTATCGCGTTGGCGCTGCTAGACAGATAGTCCAGGAAGTTTCCGTCGGGAGTGAACCTGACGTCGAGGATCTCGCCTATGCCGGGAGGAAGTATCTGAACCGCGCTGGCGACGTCCATTTGGCGGACCCATAGGCTGTTGAGTCCGTGCGCTTTTGAAATGTAAGCAATGTAGCGGCCGTCAGGTGAGATTCGGGCCAGCGTTACGTCGCCGCTGGCCGTCAGACTCGAGATCGTAGGATTTTGGAAAGCGCTCGCCGCCATGCCTGAGCGGAAAAACCCCTTCCAGTAGAGCCAGCCGCCAACACCCAGTAGCACGAGCAAGAAAATTACACCTGGAAGGATCAGCTTTCGCCCGAGCGTAGCCCCCGCGGAATCTGCAGCAACGCCAACGGCGCCCGCTCGTCCCGAATCCGCCGTCGCGACCGCGGCCGAATCGCGTCGTCCGAGGCTGGATTTTGTAGCGCCGGGCTTCGACCCGGCATCTTCTAATTCCGCGTCCTGCGTCAAAGCCAGGTGTCGCACGGAACTCGAATCGCGCTTCAGTCGCTCCAGGTCCGCGCGCATTTCCGCGGCGCTCTGGCATCGCAGCTTGGGATCTTTTTCCAGCGCTTTGTTGATCAAGTCTTCCAGCTTGGGTGGCAGGTCCGGATTCAGCCGCACCGGCGGCACCGGCGCTCGGTTCAGAATGGCGTCGAAAATAACCGCTGAAGTATCGCCCCGAAATGGCAAGACCCCCGTGCACATTTCGTAAAAAACCACGCCCAGCGAAAAGAGATCGCCGCGCGCGTCGAGTTCTTTTCCGCGCGCCTGCTCCGGAGACATATACGCGACCGTGCCTACCGTCGCGCCCGGGCTGGTAAGTACTGAGTCTGATGTTACCGTAGGGACGCCGGAAACTCCCACGCCTTCCGCCACCGGAGAAAGCTTCGCCAATCCAAAATCCAAAACCTTCGCGTGGCCGCGCTTGGTTACGAAAATGTTCGCGGGCTTGATGTCGCGGTGAATGATGCCTCGCGCGTGCGCAGCGTCCAGGGCATCCGTAATCTGAATCCCCAGTTCCAGGATTTGTTCCACCGGCACCGGCCTGCCGGAAATCAGATGCTTCAGCGTATGACCATCCAGAAATTCCATGGCCAGAAACGCGCGACCACCGTCTTCGCCGATGTCATAAATGGTGCAGATGTTGGGATGATTCAGTGCGGATGCGGACTTGGCTTCGCGGCGAAAACGTTCCAGCGCCTGCGGGTCATTCGCCACATCATCGGGGAGAAATTTCAGAGCAACAAAGCGGTCCAGCCGAGTGTCTTCTGCCTTGTACACTACACCCATACCGCCGCCTCCGAGCTTTTCGAGAATGCGGTAGTGCGAGATGGTTTTGCCAATCATGGAAAGAGACTTGGCGCAATCTTAGGTTTCATTCTCAATCAAGTCAACGCGAGGGAAAGCTGATGGGTTCAGGAGAACCAAGCGCAGTTAATTCAGCGTTGATCGTACGTGAGTGGCCCGAATAAGACGGGCGTGTCTAATTGCAGTGGTGAGGACTAGATTCCCAAACTCTAGCCGGAGGCCGGGTGCCGCAGTAATGTCCTGCTTGACGACGCTGCCGCCTGCTCGAAGATCGAGGGTAATCTTGAAGTGTTAAGGTACGATGTGATAAAAGGCTCCCAAAGTAGAGGTAATCAGCGCTTATGTATGGGAACATCAGGGACGTGCAACATGTAGTCATCCTGATGCAAGAAAATCGTTCTTTCGACGAGTACTTCGGCGGTTTTCCAGAAGCAACCGGCCTTTCCGACCTCCCAATCAGTTTCTTCAACAACCAGCCAGGAGGAGTTCCGCCTTTCCGCTTAAGCACATTCACGTCTACGGGGGAGGAGTGTCCCCCCACAGCCCATCAATGGGATGACATGCATAACGACTATGCAGGTGGGAACATGAATGGTTGGGCAGGAGTGAACCCCGAGGAACCACAGATCTTTGGTTACTACGCCGCTGACGACATTCCGTACCATTGGGCGCTAGCGCAAACCTTTGCGCTTTGCGATCACTACTTTTGCTCTGTGTTGGGAGGAACATCCCCCAATCGCCTGTATCTGATGAGCGGAGCAATTAGGAACAAGAATCCAAGTTCTGCTGGTACTCCGGGTGCGGGACCCTTCCAGGACAACCCGAGTCAGGGTGATCCTGACCCTTTGAATGCAAATTGGTGTTCTTACCCTGACGCACTCAGTGCACCGGGCGTGTCTTGGGCCATTTATGACGAAACTGGGGACCCGCCGCCTTGGCTTATGATCAATCCGAATCCCCTAGGCAACAGTTGGGGATCGCTGAACATCCTGGAGCAGTTCCAAAACTGGCCTACGTATCAGGGACCCGTACACAACCGAACGGGCTACGGTCAATTCGAATCAGACTGTGCGAACGGAACGCTGCCGACGGTATCTTGGATTATTCCACCATTCGGAGTAACCGAATGGGAAAACAATCTTCCAGCTGAGGGAGCTTACTACATCGCGCTCAAGCTTCAGGCGCTTCTGAACAGCAATCTATGGGACAACACGGTTTTCATCCTCACCTACGATGAAAGCGGCGGACATTTCGATCACGTTACGCCACCTGTGGAGTCCGTAAATGAATTGCCGCCGGAGCAGCCTGTGGATGGTGAGATTATTGGCGCCGGTTTCCGAGTTCCGGCGATAATCATTTCTCCCTGGACTGTGGGAGCGGGAGTTCAATCGGATAACTTCGATCACACGTCAATCATACAGTTCTTGGAGCAGGTCACCAGCGCCCAGGGCACGGCCGTCATTTGCGAAAATTTGCCGCAAGGAGGATATCGGCGGCAAACGTTCGGCGACCTCACATCAGTATTCGACTTTGCGAACCCGGTGGGATCTGCAGTGGTTGTAAGTATACTGCCATCTTCGAATACCGTACTGGGATGGAAGAACAATGCAGAGGCGCGCTTCCGTGCCGCCGTTGTGCCGCTGAACCCTCCGAATCCGCCTTCGTTCCCTCCGACTCCCCAGTCTTGCGCCGCGAACAACCCTCAGATCTCGAGCCAGCAGGTGCTGAGTGCGGTGGGCGCGCAAGGGACTGCCACGATACCGAATGCGTTCACTGTGGTCGTGTCCGGCTTCGAACCCGACGAGTTTATCGACACGTATGCTGGTGTCCCCAATTGGGTACCGCAATCTCAGCGCAATCCGCCGGTTCCCGGAGTTCCGTTGCAGGGTGGCGGATCGTGTGACACGCGCGTACCAATGATAACCGCTGTTGTTGGCGGCGGCGCGTCTCCTGGCGAGGTTAGTTTCCAATGCACACTAGTCAACCCAAACCCAAATACACTTGCTACTCAGACTAGCCAGGCCCAGATCCAGGGCGTACCTGAGCAGCTTACATTTATGTTTTCTGTGACTTTCAATACGCCGATCACGTCGTTCGCTTTCCGCAGGGATACGGCTCGGATTATCGACCTCCAGATTTCGTTCGAGGTAGACACCACCGTGACCGCATCAGCGCAACTCACGCTTACCGGAGGCACTTTAATTCCGGTGAATCTGGACTTCTGCGCGAACCTCGCAGAGCAAATAACGAAGACAGAGCAAGCAGTTTTGGCCGCGATTAAAGCCGCGCCCGGATCCGCAGAAGGGTCAGGTCCGGTCACAGCGGCGTCGGTTGCACTCGGAACACTCCAGGCCCAATACACGAAATACTGCGGCTCAGGAGGCTCTACCGGGCCCACTCAACCCGGAGTACCCGTGCGCGGAGGTGGCGGTCCCACTGGCGAAGGCGATCCGACGGGCGGACACGACCAAGTAGAAAAGGGACCAACCGGATGATGATGGAGTACGAAGTCGTGAAGGTATGTGCGCTATTTTGTCAAAGCCGCGAACTGGGGCGTATCGCTTCGTACAGCGCCCGTGCGGAAGTCCACCGGGCCAGCGCGGCTCACTTATGAACTGCGACAACAGAGTGTTTCAAGTCTAATCGCAAGACTTCTGATCAACGCACTAACCGGAGAAGTGAAGCTCCACTTCAAATGGACGATTAACGCGACCTGCGGGGCAAGTGGAATCAACTTGTAATTCTGGCCCCGTCTGCTGGGGCTAATTCAGGCTGATTCTCTTCTTTCTCGGCATTTTGAGCGGCATTGGTCATTGCTTCGACAGCTTGGGTGACCGCATCCTCTCGCTCTTCCCAGCAGTTTTTGCCGTAAACATTCTGGGTCACGTCGATATTTGCGTGACCCAGAATGTCCCGTACATCATCCGCCCTTGCGCCTTCGCGCAGCGTATGCCTGGAATATACGGCGCGGAAGCTCCGAAAATGCCCGTTAACGCTGGAATCGGCCGGGTCCGAGTCTCTGCAAAGAGTGGTTACAAGCATTCGCGGCCAAAACGGAATGCGGGTGTGTACGTGCGAAATCTGCCATCGAAACGTCTATGCGTCCTTCTGTGGGAGTCAAAAGATAGGCGTGAATGTTGCCCGCATGCGGCCCGCTGAGCACCGTTGCCATGCCCGAGATTTGTCCGCTTTCATTGATATTGCTAGCCGAGATTATGAAGAGGTTGGAATCCGCGGGAATGAGAGTGTTTAGGTCGGTCATCACACCATCCTGCCAGATGAAGCCGTGGGACCAGTTGAAATTGGAGTCAAAGTTGTTTCCCACCACTTGGCCCCGGTTGTTGATGCCGGTGGCAAAGGCGGCAAAATCTCCCGGCAGAACGCCGAGGTTTGTGACTGCGCCGTCCGCGCCGTTCTGCCAAACCGCGGCGTAGAAGGTTGTGCCGTCAGCACTGCCGACTTGCCCGGCGATTTGGCCTTGGTTGCTAATGGCGTAGCCGAAATTGGAACCTGTACCTCCGAGATCCTGAAGCACGAAGGCAGTGTTGTCTTTCCACATTACGGCGTGCGTCGCTGTGGTGCAGGTTCCCGAGTAGCCTACGGCTTGGCCTCGATCGTTAATCCCGAATGCGACACCGTCTGGATCGTTACCCACCAGAGGAAGAGCTTCGGCGCTGCCTCTTTCCCACAACGCCGGCAACGTAATCCGATTGTTGGTTGTGCCGGCTGGGCATGTGGGGTCCACGGGACCGTCTTCGGCATATCCGACGACTTCTTCGCGGTTATTGATAGCGCTGGCCTGCCCGTTATTTCCGCCGAGCGTCGGAAGAGCGCTCATGTGGCCGTATCGCCAAAGAAACGGAACGCACGTAAGGTGTGTGCCGAAGCCGCAAATGTCTTCGCCGTTCGGATCTGGTTCAGCTGTTTCGGACTGACCAACGGCTTCCCCGAGGTCGTTGATCCCGCCCCAGTTAATCCAACTGTTGCCGTCGGGTTTTCCAAGCGTGCCCAGGTCGATGTTGAATCCGTAGATGCTTATCACCGCGCGGCCCCTTGCAACTGACGTAAACAGACTATTCTCGGGAGGGTTCACGGTCCCATCCATGTTCTCCGTCCAGCCCTCATTATTGAGGCCCATGGCCATGCTGAAGTTGTCTTTGCTGTTGTTAATGCCCAAATCGGTAATTTTGTAGCTCGTCTGAGCGGCCGCGTCAATGAAGCAACCCAGAACAATCATCGCAACCCACGGCATCCAGAAATTCCGCAACCGTCTTAGTGCGCTCATATCTTCTCCTTTTCGTCCGAGCAAAGTTTTCGTGCTGAGAGGGCTCGCAGGGAACTGAGGGAGCATGTGGTGCTCCACGTTCATAACGATTACGTGAGACAACGGGCCCAACACCTCAGAGTTCGAAAACGAGTGGCGGACTAACAAAATTCTGGGACGATGCCAAAACGGCTGGAGCGATTGTTTCTCCAACTTTTCACACACACTATGGTTAGAGGTTACGAAATTCGATAGCACGCACAGCCAGGAGTCAGGTAGATCGGTTCGATTGACTTTCCAATGGTTCAACATACATACTTGTCGGTATATTAGATGGGCGAGAGGAGGCGAAGGTGAGGAAGCGAAGGCTCCGTGATCCGGACGGTACACGGGAACGCTTGCTGCAAGCGGCTTTCCGGGAGGTCCGCCGATCAGGCTTCCAGAGTGCCGGCATCAATACAATTCTCGCTGCCACCAACGTCACCAAGGGAGCCCTCTATCACCACTTCGACAGCAAGGAAGCTTTGGGATATGCCATCGTCGACGAGGTCATCGCTAAACTTGTCCGCGACAGGTGGTTGCTCCCTCTGCTTAGCGACGGGCAACCCATCGACATTTTGATCGGCATTGTCCGGCGGTTACCAACTCGACCCGCAGACGTTCGAGAAAGTTGTCCGCTGCTCAATTTGGCACAGGAGATGTCTCCGCTGAACGAACAATTCCGCAAGCGGCTGGAGAGGCTATTTCTTGCCTGGCAGGAAGGAATTGCTACGCTTTTGCGGAAAGGGCAGTCCCAGGGAACAGTTCGCCGCGACCTGAATCCAGACGAGACTGCCAGCTTTCTTGTCGCGATGGTCGAGGGCCACGCCTCGTTAGCAAAGAATGCTCAAAATGCCAAGGTTTGGGAAGTCGGAACCAGAAACATAGTGGGGTGGTTGAAGTCTCTCCGGGCGCCACGTCAATCTCGGAGAGGCGGACGGCGGATGTTAAAGAAGCATGTTCTCAGGCAACGGCAGGGATTCTGACTCGGGGCAAAACGAGGATTCTGACTAGGAGCAAAACAGCGATTCACCGGGGGCAAAACAATGAACCGAAGAACATTGGCAAAGGTAGCTTCTCTAAGTTTCGCTCTAATCCTGGGGCTCATTGCAATGAAGCAAGGGCAGGCACAGGACGCTAAGACACCATATTCGAGCATGGCGCCACTCGATCAGTACCTCATGGCAGACCGAAATGCCGAAATAGTCCTGGCGCGGAGCGCGGCTCCGGATGCCATATCGGCCGATGCAAAAATTCTGGTCCTCGGGCGCCATGGCTACGAAACTGCCGTCGAGGGGAAGAACGGCTTTGTGTGTGTTGTGGAGCGGGGGTGGATGTCCCCTTCCAATGCTCCGGAGTTTTGGAACCCCAAGCTTCGAGGCCCAGTCTGTTTCAATCCGCCAGCCGCGCGATCCGTTTTGCCGGCTACTTACAAGAGAACACAGCTGGCATTAGCAGGGAAAACGAAGGCTGAGATCATCGAGGGCAACAAGGCAGCGTTCGAAAAAGGTGAACTGCCACCGCTCGAACCCGGCTCGATGAGTTACATGATGTCGAAGGAAGCTTATCTCACCGATAGAGGTGATCACAACGTCGCCCACTTGATGTTTTATGCGCCTCCGCTGGACGGCAAGGCTTGGGGTGCCGATCTCACAAATTCACCGGTAATGCTGAATCCACAATTCAACGGCATTCAACCGATCGACGTGTTTATCGTTCCCGTGGGCAGGTGGTCAGACGGATCCGCTGCTCCGGTTATGTAGGACCATTTCATCTAGAAGCAGTGCATTCGTCATTCTCGTTTCCGGTAGCAGGAAGTCGAAATGAGAGAGCAAGGGGTTCCATCATGAGTGCCCGCGAAATTCAGGATCAGAAGGCCATTGCACCACAGGCGCCACGAATCGCGTTCAAGGCAAACGGTTGCATCCTACTCTTGGATTTAGCCGACATCTTGGCGGTGCAAGCCGAAGGTAATTACGTTTCGCTGCGACCCCGAACTAATCCCTATTTGGTGCACGAGTCTCTGTCGTCCATGGCGGAGAAGCTCAAACCCTACGGTTTTGTCCGCATCCACCGCTCGGTCGTCGTGAATATTTCGGCCGTGGAGAAGATCCAACCTTTACCGACGGGGGAATACAGGCTGCGTGTAAAGGGTGGGAAGGAATACTTGGTAACACGTAAATACAAACACAGCCTCAGAGATCTGGCTCAACTGTGGGTAGGGTCGGAGCGGCTTTGCAGCTAGAATCCCGATTCGGAATACTCGAAGGCCACCGGAAAATGCTCCGAAATAGGGTGCAGTAAGTGTCCCATGTAGCTCAGCTTCGCCTCGCTGCCGCGGGACTTCGTCCACAACCGGGCCTCGGGATCCGTGCTCGATTCATGCGTCTGGTTCTTTCGCTTTTCCCCTTTGAAGTCGACCTCTCCTCCCGCTCCAGCGGGCTTCCCACTCCCATCCTTTGGTCGGAAACTCTTCTGGCTGGCCCACGCCTCAATCAGCGTTCCGTCCACCGTGAAATGTTCATCCGACATGAACGGCCTCGCTCTCTCCAGCACCCGCGCGAAAAAGGACGCCGCGATCTCCTCGTTCAGCAATCTCTCCCGGTTCTTGCTGTACACCGCGTGATTCCACACCGCCTCGTCCATCTCCATTCCCACGAACCACCGGAACAGTAGGTTGTACTGCAATTGCTCGATCAGCATTCGTTCGCTGCGGACCGAATAGAAGATCTGCAACAGCAGCGACCGAAACAGCCGCTCCGGCGCTATGTTGTAGCAACATCAAAATGTCACCCTAATGGCAACACGAAAATGTCACCTCGGTCTGTTTCCCGCGAGACCAGAGCGGTGCCAGGTTCGCGATCGCACGCCGTTCAGCTTGTTTCTGGGGCGCCTCTCCTTTTCTCGTTTTTTTGTTTTCCCTCTTCTCTTTGCCCTTTTGCCTGAAAATTTGCGATTTAGAAGCCCGTAGGACGATTTCTCTGGCTGCCCTCGAGTTGTACATTCCTGTTTTTCAAAGCGCTCCGTGTTTCAGGCGTGTATCGCCGTAGTAGAGCGAGACACGGCCATTGAGGGCTTCGCAGATCTGAACTTTCGCGCCAGCGAAGCTGAAGCGGCGCGATTGGGGCGGGATCTGCAGCCGCTGGCCGTCCCATTGCACCACGTTGTCGTTGCTGACGATGCGTTCCTGTATGAAGCAGCAGATGCGTTCGAGATTTTCCGGAGCTGGGCGCCAGGCTTTGACGGTCTCCCGCGGGGCGCGAGCAAAGCGGCGGTTGTAGTTGGAAACGAAACGGCGCAGCACGTGATTGGCCGAGTCGAGATCGCAGGCAGCGGCCAAGCGGAGTTCGCTGCCGAGGCGATCCTGCAGGACGCCCCAGAGGCGTTCGATACGCCCCTTGGCTTGTGGACTCTGGGCCGCAATGAAGGTGATGCCGAGTTGATCGAGTGCGCGTCCGAATTGTGGGGGCTGGCGTTTTCCGGCCAATTCTTCTTCCATCGTCCAGTGGTCATCGTTGCGGACAAAGATGCCGCTGCGATCCCCGTAGAAGGCCACGGGAATGCCGAATCGGCGGAGTAGGGTTTTGAGGAGGAGGAAATAGCCCTCGGCAGTTTCAGAAGGGAAGAATTGGGCGGCGAGGATTTTGCCGCTGGCATCATCCTGCATGCCGAGAGCGCTGAGATGAGGACCGCGACCTTCGAGCCAGTCATGCGGGGAGCCGTCCAGTTGCACCAGTTCTCCTTCGCGAGCGGAGCGCAAACGGCGCTGGCGATGAGCGGGCGGGCGGCGTTTGCGGGGCGAGGGGATGCCGTTGCTGCGGAGCAAACGGCGGAGGGTCTCGCGGCTGAGAGAAATTCTTCTTGCTCGATCAGTTTCTCGTGTAGGTGATGATCGTTGAAGCCAGCATACCGAGTGCGCGCGAGCTGCAAAATACGGGTGCGCGTACGTTCGGGCAAGCGGCGCGGGCTAGGCCGGCCGCGGCTGGCGTGTGCCAGAGCCGCTGCGCTGCCTTGCCGGTAGCACGCTTTGAGGCGTTTGACCTGCCGAGGCGATAGATCGAGCAGCTCCGCGGCTCTGGCACACGCCAGTTTCCCCTGCACGCATTGTGAAATAACGGTCACACGCTTCAGTTCTTTCTGAGTCAACGTGAATGTCTCCTGTCGCATGGGGTGACATTTTCACGTTGCTGTTAAGGGTGACAGAATTATGTAGCTAAGACAAGCCGCTCCGGCGCTATCGATGGCCGCCCCACGTCGGAGTACAATTTCGCAAACTGCGGCGACATTTCCTTCAGGATCTCATCCACCATCTTGCGGATCGGCCGCAGCGGATGGTCCGCCGGGACTCTCTTCTCCGGCGAAACGTAACTGAACATTCCTTCCTGCTGGTTATCGTCTCCGCGCATTCGCTCGCCTCCTTGACCTTCTTTGCTTCAGACGAGTTTTTTCAATTAAAGTTGCAGAACAAATGGGTTTTTCAACAAGCTGTTAATCCAACGTACATCCTCATCCGGGCCGAGAATCCAAGATGTGGTCGATCTGCCGAAGACGGTTCAAGTCGTGTGCCGCTTCCAAGCGGACGAACTCCTCAACCGTTTGTCGTCCGCGTACCTCGTGGACCCCGTAGCACTCCACCCACCGTGCGCGCGGGACCGACTCCAACAGTCGCAGGTTGCTCCCGCGCAGCGCTCGAAAGACCCCCACCGAAAGACTCGCCTCTTGCTGCGCGTAACCCAAGCGCTCCGCCCATACGGCCTGATCCCACCACGTCAAGGCCACGCCCGGATTCGCCAGCATGTTTCGCAATCGCCACCCCATCGCCAACTCCGCGTCCGCCAAGTGCGCTACGATCTCGGCGATTGACCACTTTTCAGGTGCAGGACGCCGGATCAACTCCTCGGGCGCGACATCGCGCAGTCGACGCTCGAGCTGGGATGGGGTGGCTTGTTGGACACCGATGGGCTCCTCATCGCCAAGATAGCTCAGGACTCGGTTTCGGTACGCTTCGAACGTCTCTGCCATTGGTCCTCTCGGTAGACTGTGTATGCCGCCGAAGGAATAGTCGGCCCGAACCCGGTAACACGGTACGCGAGCGGCGGCAGCGTAGCGCGGCGACTGGTCGGACTCACGTGCTACCAACATCGTCACTGGTCGTTGAACGGACGAAGGAGAACTTGAAGGCCGCAGGCTTGGCTGTCCGCTGCAGTGTCATCAAAGGCAGCTTTTTCGAAAGCATCCCCGCCGGAGCCGACGCCTACCTCTTCCGCCACATCATTCACGATTGGACCGACGAACAGTGTATCCACATCCTCGGCCACTGCCGCAAAGTGATTCCCTCCGCCGGCAACGTGCCGTCCCTGTCCAAAGACATGGACATCACCATGCTCACCTTGCCCGGCGGCCAGGAACGTACCGAAGCCCAGTTTCGGAACACTCCGCAACGCAAGACTTTGTCCAGGTTGGATCCGACGGCCTTGAGAATAGCGGCAATGTTCTGAAGGGCGCGTTCGGTCTTTGCCGGGCGTCACCCCCTATGATCTGCTGGGTAGCGGGATTGAGGCCAAGCTGTCCGCTCACGAGAATCATTCCACCGCCTTCGCCGCTTGAGTAGGGCCCGATGACGTTGGGAGCATCACTGGTACAAACGACGTCGCGCATAGACCTCCTTCCAAGTGTGTATGGCTGTTCGGCACCGGGCCGACCCATTGCCCGGTCTGAGCTTTGGCTACTCGTGAAATAAATCGACTGGGACTCTCCAATGCGCGGACAACAGTGATATAGCCCTGGAAGCAAGTTCCCGAAGCGCAGGAC
>CAVQQE010000002.1:0-53039 GCA_963714785.1 uncultured Acidobacteriota bacterium | reverse complement strand
TTTTTGGTGGCTCGATGGCTTTTTGATGATGGATATTGTCTATCTCCTTTGCTGGATTGTTTCGGAACGATTCGAGGGACGCGGGTGAAGTATTGGGCGAATCGAGAAAGGGCGGGAGCGACCCCCGAAGCCCGAAGGACCAGGGCCGCGAAGCGGTCCGTTAGGTGGGGTCGCTCCCGCCCTTTCCGCGATTTTTCCTGCGTCCCGTTTTGTGTCTCGGGACTTCGTATGTCGCTGGTGGTTCGAGTTTTCGGATTGCCGGGTGCGGAAAACCGAAAGGAAAACCGTGAGGAAAACCGTTTTCAGCACGGTTTTCCAGCGACTTTTGAGTTCTGCCCAAACGAAGAATAGTCACGAGGAAGCAGGCAGGTTTTAAATTGCGCTTCCTGCCTGTGAGAAGGACGGCTTTCTATTTCCTCAACCAATTGATATTGGCTGATCTGGCCCGTCTGCCACTTCTTGTAAGCGGACTCAAACGGCTCACCTGGAAAGCATTGCTTCGCGTGATTCAGAAATTCGAGATCGCTATTGGTCAGCGTTTCATATCGTTTTGCTTCCCACGCGGTGCGTAGAGCGAAATACCGGGCGAGCTGCGAGGAGAGCTTCCCGGTTTGAGGATCGAGCGTTCCCCTGAAGAGGGCCTCTGCCTTTGAAAAGACTGCCGCGCGCGGTCCTGCATAAACGAATACAAAAAGTGGCAATCGTTTCAGGAAGCCCGAGTAGGTTTCAAGGTGCCTATTGAAATCTGAAAGATGGCCGACGCCTGGGTCAACGTACGTCAGGGTGGGGACAGCCTCTCCGGGGCGAGCTTCGTCGAGGAACATTGGGAACTTGTCGACGAAGTAGCGAATGGTATCTGGGACGCGATTCGCTCCGGCATAGGTCTTTCCTGGCATCTCTTGAGGACGGATTTGAAAGTGATTCTGAAAATACTGGACCTTGTCCGCTTCTCCCTCAAAGTAATCGTGGTGAGGATGGGCAATGATGAAATCCAGGCAAGCCAGCTTTGTCTTGATGAAATCAAACGAGTGTTCGCGGCGATTCCGAATGTTTGCCCGACCGATGGTCGCGTACATCGGCTTGTGGGTCAGTTGATAGACGCGAGCGTTGTTCTGATGCTTGCTCTCTTTAACGTGCTCCTGTTCGAGAACTCTTTTGATGAACGCGCGGACAGTACGGCCTGACTTATTGCCGCTGAACTGCCGCAAGTGTGCCTGCGTGAAATAGCCCGAATGTACGGCCACGATGTAGAGGAATCGGGCTTCGCGCTCCGTGTACCCGAAGCTCTTGATAGCGGTGAGGTGTTCTTGTTGAATTTTCATAGCGAGAGGATCTCCGAAATGAGGTGAGGGTCTTGCGCGGCGGCACGCACGCGAGAGGCGTCGTCTGCCGGTGCATAGATCGAAAAGCCTGCTTTGCCCTTTTCCGCGAGGTGATGCCCGCGATAGTCCCGCGTGGCGAGTTCCAAATCGACGCGGGACTGCTCGTGGTCTCGCGTCTCGTATTCGATCCGCAGATCAGGAAGCGGAATCTTGCCGTCTACTACTTTCAGTTCATGTTCCTGGGCAATTTGTTCCCGTCTTGCTTCTTGCTCCGAAGGTGGCAACGACTTGAGTTTTGCCAGCTCTCTATAGAGGTCGCGTTTCAGTTCATAGTCGAGGACAACCCTGAGATTCGTGCCGCCATCCTTTTCAATCTTTTCAGATACCTTCTGATACAAACGATAGAGCGTTGCATCGTGCCGAGCTTCACGGGGTTTGACGAAGCCGTGATGCAAGGATTGGTTTGCGGCAAGCCCCTGAGGTCTGGTACGGTCCAGAAACGCATGCGCTGATCGGGTGACCGTAAGAATCTGTCCTTTCTCCGTCCCCGATAAAGTTCTTCGCTGGATAAGTCCCTGGGCCGTGAGGTTTCTGAGGTCTTGCGTGGCCCTGTCCGTGTCGCCTTGATATTGAAACTCTGCGAGGTCGTCAGTCTTCACACTGCGGAACTTGGCAATTTCAATAAGGGCGGCGACTTCCGAATCACGCAAGTTGTATTCCCTGTCGCGATCCTGACGTGGGCGACGATTCCCTCGCTCGATGTTTCTAGGGCGTTCGGCGCGGTTTCTCGATTCCGGTTGTTCGCCGCCACTAGCCCCGCCTCTGCCAGGCTCCGGCTTGGCATCCTCAGGCTTGCGTTCCGACTCCTGTTTCGTCGGTGAATCGGGTGCGCGGTAGTCTTCTGGATCGAAGTCGTAGCGGGACATTGTTCAGGTTCTTTCGTCGTAATCTGAGTCTGCGGGTAGATGCGCGTTTCCAACATGAAACTGCTTGTCGATGTGGGACAGCTTCCGGCCAGTGTCTTTGAGAAAGGACTTGCGAATAAGGACGAACGCGCCCGCGAAAATGTTGAGAAACAGTCCACCGAAAAAGATGGCCAGTGCCCAACTGTACTTGTGAAAAAGAAACGCACGATAAGGGGCTAGGAACTTCAGTTCCCCCATCAGATAGAAGGCGATGGCGAGCATGAAGGAAAGAGCTAGTAGAAGAGTATTTGCGACCATACGAAGAATTCCCCGTGATTAGGCAATGACGGCCTGTCCGTGAAACAAGACGCACCACACTTGCGAGACAGCAAAATGGACGACGGCTGTGCGGGATTTGATATTTGGTATAACGTGCTGTTTCATTTGGTGTTGTTCTAGCTGATCGTGAGGAGCCATGGCGCTAAGATGTGAGGAAATCGCTGCATGCCTGGACGAGATTGATCGTGAACTTTTTCGAGTAGCTGGCCACAGTGATTGCGGAGGATTTCACAAAGATACCCAAATGACGGCAGTCTTGATTTTGCTCGTGCGGTGTTCCAGCACGCTTCGATCTGCACTGTTGTTATTTGAGCGGGGTGCGAGCGACGGATTCCAAGTAGTCGTGCGGGCCTTTGAGGAAGCTTGGTATCTCGGGGTTGTTCTTCGGTTCACTGATCAAGTAGAAAAGGCTTCAAGATGGCTCGATGAACAGAAAGGAACCTGGTCGCCTCCTCTCAGTGAGCTTTTGGCATTTGCCAAGGAACGGGGCGTTCCAAATGCTTCGATGGGGCGCGACTATGGGGTTCTAAGCCAAGTGGCACATCCCACGAAGGCGGCGGCGATGAACTCCGTGACGCTCTGCGGAGCACGACTTGGGATCGGCGAAGCGAAGTTGGAACTCCAAGAAGAATATCGAAATGAAGAGGCACGTTTCCCCGATGCCTTATATCGCCTGGTATGGGTAATGACGGACGGAGATAAACGATTTATTCCGCTGCACGTGGAACGAAAGAACATGCCGCTCTCGTGGAAGCTAATTGAAGGAGATAAGTATCTGGCCGACGCGCCGCCAACCGATTGAGTTGCAACGAAGTTCGCCTGGCTTCTGAGTACGAATAGGCCATTCTCTAATGATCCCCAGTTAGTCTCGATATTAATTAGTTTCGGTCGTGTCTTGAGGTCGCGCATCATTGGAGCGCAGCCGGACGTGTGCGCCACGTTCCCGATTAGAATTCACTTGAAAGCTTCGTCTTCTCGGAAATACGTAATTGCTAGCCCGAGCGGATTGATCGGAATGAGTTCGTTCGGGACATTGGTCTTGAAAACGAAGACGAAATTGGCCGTGTAGAGCGTCCGCTTCAGCTCGCTATGATCGGCAGCCGAGTAGTACACCATCTCGAAGTCAACACGAGCTTTGTACGGCGAAGTCTGCATTCCTTCGAGCGCCACGTTCTTCACTTCGATATCGATCTCAGGTTGTGACGGGTCCGTCAGGAAGCTCCTGATGACACCGCTCTTTTTGTACGCATCAATGATGTCGCTGGCCAGCTTGCCGTCGAGGAAGTACAGGGACTTCGAAAAATCGTCATTCATCGTGTAGCGGTTGCGCCGGTAGTAGAGCGCGCAGAACTGCGACAGAAAGTATTTCGCCTCGGCATCTTGGGGCTTGTACTCGAAATTGGCATAGCTGAGCGCTTCCGCGCGGCCGAGTTGGTCAATCCGAATCACGAGCGGTCGGAAGTTTTGGAAAGTGCGGATTGTTCGCAGATCAATGAATCCGAGGCCGACCGCAACGAAGGCAAGAAGGACGAGCGCAATTTTCAGATATGTGTTGGTGACCATAGGATCGCCGTATTGCTCCAGGTAGAGTCGCTTCGCGTCGTGGAAACTCGAATCGTTGCTCATGGCTTCATGCCCTCCAGGATGCCGGCGGAAGATCCGCCAGAACTGCCGCTGAAGATGTGGTTGGTGAGAGCGGGGATTTTTAAGAGGGCGTAGATGGATGCCAGGAACGTAATGAAGAGGACGGGAAAGAATTCGAGAAGTTGTGCTGCCGAAATCGTTCCGTTCGGCTGGAGATTCAGCGTGCCGAGGATGAGATTGGCAATCACAAACACTACTGCTGCCGCGATGACTTGGTAGAAAGCATATTGGATGAATGCCTTGAACCAACCCCAGAACAGCCATTCGAGCTTCGGGACGATGAAAAAGGGAATGAAAATTGGACCGACTAAGACGCATACTGCGGTCGCGATGAAGCCGTAAGCAATCACGACGATGGCGATGGCCTGCGCAGCCGACAGCAGGATAATGATGACTGCATAGATGACTGTGCCGAGGAAGTCCCCGAATCCCGGCGAATCAATTCGTGATTCGAAATCGGCGACTCGCTGGACAACGACTTGCAATTGCGTTTGTGTGATCTTGTTGGCCAGGAACTGTGATTCGTCCGTAATGAGGTTATGGAAACTGGTCCCTACGCCGGGGATCGGGTTGCTGTAGTAGTTGACCATCGCAAATCCGAAACTGATGGTCAACAAAAGACTGGCGAAGTTCTCAAAGTGGAAGCCGCCTCTGCCACTGGTAGCGGCGAGCGCGGACTTCACGCCGAACCAGACGATGAGAATAGTCGCGAACATGCGGAAAAGGTTTTGGCCCATCGCGTCGAAGAAGCCGAGATTCTGCGTCAGCAGGTTGGTGATGGCTTGAAAAATGAACTGGAGATAGTCTGTCTGCATCGGGCAGCTCCTTCGACGCGGCGGGATTGAGTATTTGTCTGGCTACGGCATACGGAAGCTTTGGAGAGAGTTGGTGAGGGAGCCCGTCATCTGGGTCATGTTGGATGAGATGTTGGCTTGGCGCTGGATGTCGGCATTGATGGAATTGGTAGTGGACTCGCGCTGCTGCTTCGCGAGGACAGTTTGCTGTTCGAGGAGAGACGCGAGGAGCTTATTCGAGTCCTGCACGCTACGAAGCGTGAGCATGTTCGCAGCATTGATCTTGTTGAGAACGGAGACTTCCGTGTTGAGACTGGGATCGCTTGAGAATGAATCTTGTTCGAGGTTCCCGATCCGCGTCTGAATATCTTCAGCGCTGCCGCGAATGGAACCGATTGTAGCCATTGCGTTGATGTTCGCGCCGTCCACAAGTTGGACCGTGGCGTATTGGGACTGCACCCGCTTCAGTTCAGGATCATTCATGCCAGAGAGCTGATACGTGCTGTATGGCAGCAGTTGGGTCGTAGAGTTCATATAACCGGTGTTGATAGTGGGCAACAGGCCGGAGTTAATGCCACTAATCCAAGAGCCCGTATTTCCGAAGGTATTCAGCGAAGTGACATTTCGCCATTGCGAGAACAGTGCTCG
The DNA here is from genome assembly GCA_963714785.1 of uncultured Acidobacteriota bacterium. GTDB lineage: Bacteria > Acidobacteriota > Terriglobia > Acidiferrales > UBA7541 > Palsa-295. The sequence goes on along the minus strand of CAVQQE010000002.1, from coordinate 47,387 downwards.
GTAACGAGCGGGCATGTTTTTTACGAACTGGGCCATCTGCATGGCGAGGTTGTATTGAGAGGTGATTTTGGAGTAGGTCTTCTGCAATTGGGCAAGGTGCTGCTGAAGTACGACAAGGTGCTGCTGGAGCTGATAATACCGGAGCAGCGCGTTGTGATAGTTGGTCGGATCGTACACGATACCGCCTCCGAATTGAGCGGAGGCTGTCCCGACGATCAGAGCGAGGGCGAGCAAGAGCGGTAATATTCGTTTCCTCATGTAATTTCTCCTTTTGCTGACTTCGTCGAATGACTGCTGCTGGTATTTACAGGTCGGAAGGCATTTTGTGGTTTGCGTAATCGGGAACGGCGAGGTCGCCGGAGAGATAAATCTTCACGCGATGGCCTTCGCGGATTGTGACAGTCGGAAGGATGTTCAGGAATTTGTCGAGGATTCGCTGTGACGTTTGACCCAGACTTTGGCCTACGCCCTGTTCAATACCCTGGGTGCCAGATTGAGTCAGCACGCCCGCCCGAGCCTGCTTCGGCAATCCCGCCGATTGCGCCAACTGCGAGCGAAGCGCCAAAGATTTTGAGGTAATGGTTATTCACTTGATCGCGTAGGCCGGTGTCTCCGATCTGGTTCATCCCTTTGAACTGATCGAGATTGACGGAATAGCCGTCCGGCATAATGAGTCGATGGAAAGCTACGGCGAGCCGCGTTTGACCAAACGTCTCCACGCGCTTTGCTTCGCCCAAGACCTTAGAGCCGGACGGGATCAGAAGATGCTGACGGTCGTGGGAGTAGATGTCATTGGTGACAAGGCACTCGACAGCTCCGCTAAACTGGCCGTCGAGGCGGTTCAGAAGTAAGGTTTCGAGGATCGTTCCTTCAAAGATGACGTAGTTTTTCCCCTCGGCGGCATTGAGTGCATTTGGGTTTGGTGAAGCTTTTTTCGAGGAACTCTCGGAAGAGTTCCTTTCTGCTTCTTCGGCTGAGGTTGTTCCCGCTGGGCGAGTGGTTCCCGCGACAGGCGGTGGAATAGGCTGGAGTGCGGGCGACAATCCTTGGAGGATCTGGGCGAGTTCCTGGTTGATATTTGGATCCTGCGCCGGAGGACTAGGCAAGTCGAAGGGATTATTTGTGGAGGAGGCAGCGTTCGGAGCCGTCCCCGGCTGGGATAGCTCCTTCCTGTAACTCAAGGCCACATTCGACGAAAACATAGACAGGTACGCTCTTTTCCTCCGTTCGTCCTGAATCGGATCGGTTGGCTTGCGGCGAACCCGCTTGTGGATTCTCGATTTGAGTAGTTGGAACGGGCTGATTCTCAGACTGGACTGCGCCGAAGAACTTGTTCTGTTGATTCAGTGCGACCTGTTGTTCACGCTGAAGCTCCTGAATCCGGTTCTGTAACTCGGCGATTTTGCCCTCGTTGACTTCGAGCGGGACAGGAGTTTGAACGGAAGACGTTCCTGACTTGCGCAACGTCTGGTCCTTCTTCCCGCCCGTGAGCCACATGATGCTGACCATCAAAACGGCCAGGCCAAGCATGGCCCACGTCTGAACATTTTTCGGCATGAGGCCGGGCGGCTTTGGTGCTTTGTCTTGGATAGGCTGAGTGGCCGGGGAATTAACTGGTTCGGTCATGGGCTCCTCTCATTTGGCGGAAAGTATTCTGCTGGTGGGCTTCTTACTGATGGCGGGAAAAAGCGAGTTTCTTCTTGCCGATGGCCAGATAGCCCGTGTCAACGATCTTCGGGACGATGTAGACACCGTTCTGGAGTTCGAAATTGATGAGGTTCGGTTTGCCGTCTTTGATTTCGTAAATCGCTGGCTTTTCGGAAGCCGCGCACTTGATGTAGGTAAACGTGTCGTCGTGATAGATCGCGGAGACTAGGAACGGTTTGCCGGCCTCCTTCGCGTCGAACTGGTAATCGAACATGAGTTTGGTCGAATACTCGGAGCGAAACTTCTGAATCTGCTGCTGCGTGTTTGTCTGCGCTGATTGAACTTGGGCGTTCGCTTGGTCGCGAATTGTTTGAATCTCCCGTTTATAGGCTTCCGCCTCGGTAGCTGGGACAAAGCCTTGCGACAAATTGCCAGTTCCGATGCCGGATTGCTCCTTTGGTTCGATGAAGATTTTCAAGTCCGGGTCAGCGTTCGGATCGCTGCTGATCTCGGTGAGCAGGAACGAATAAACGTGGCCACTGGCTGTGATGAGGTTCAGGTTGCTGCGAATTCCGGCCTGTGCTGGATGGATGTAACAGAGATTGTGCGCGCCGTTGATAATCCAGAAATCCTTGTCGCCAGTCGTGAAGTCGAGAATTTCCTCTTTCTCGGGCAGGATGATGAGGGTTGAGAAGCGGAGTTTGGCTTTGATCGGAACGATATCGTTCTGTGCATACTTCACGATGCGAGCTGAGTCGGTGGCCGCATGTGTTGGGAGTTGCCCTACGGTCAATATGCCGAGGATGGCTAGGGCCATAAGCGTCAGGAAACTGTGCTTCGGAGAGATAGATGTACCTTTCATTCCTTGCTCCTTGTCAGAGATTTGGATTTGTTACAGACGGTAGTTCCGGTCGACGAAAAGGCTCACAATCCAAGGCAGGGCGACGGTGATGAGCGACGCTACCAGGATCATAGCGAGCGGAAGCCAGGGGTCAAACCAGCGGTAGACGGCCTGCGGCCAACCTAACAGTCGCTCGACTTCGCAGTAGGCAAAGAAGTAGGGAGATACCAAGAGCGCGAGGGCGCAAACCAGCGCAGCCACTTTCATGGTTGACCTCCCGCCAAGATTTCAAGGCCTTTCTCAAATCCGTACGTCTCGAATGCTTCTCGCCTCTTTCGGTTATCGAAGGGATCGTTGGTGTAGAGCCAGTAGCTCTTTCGGTCCACTTCGAGATTGGCGACCTTGGCCAGTTCCGGCGTCTTAATGAGTAACTGTTGTTTCGGTCGGAGGGTAGAGATGAGTTCGACTTCGCTTTCGTTCAAGTTGAACTGGCGACGGTAAAGGTCCCGGTCCATGTCCGGGTTGGCCAGGAATATCTTCGTCGGACAGCTTTCGATGATGATGTCGAGGATTTCCGACTTCCTAAGCTCGTCCAGCGATTGAGTCGAAAGAATCATTGCGGCGTTCTGTTTCCGCCAGGTCTTGAGCGCCTCGATGATGTAGCTCTTGATGCTCGGGTTCTTCAGAAACAGCCAAGCCTCGTCAATGAAAAATGCCTTGAAGACGTGGCTGATCTTCGGATCGCAGATCGCGGTGTTCGCTCGGTGCAGGATGTAAAAGAGAAGCGGCTCCAGGACTTCGGGATATTGATTCATCCCCTGAAAGTCGAAGCATTGGAAACGGGAAAACGTAATCGTGTCTTCAGCGTTATCGAAGACGAAATCGAATTGTCCGCCAGTGGTCCACTTTGCGAGCCTGTCAGAGAGACGCCGGTCGAGCGTATTCGATAGAACGCTCAGCGTGCGAAGTCGTTGGCTCGATTTCGTACAGATTCTCTATTTGGTGGTAGAGATCGCGTTCCTCTGTGGGCGTCAGTTCCAAGGGCGACGCTCCCTGTATGAGAACTTTGACAAACAGCGCGAGGAAATCGAGGTTCTCCTTGGTCGGCGGAACCGAGAAAGGATTGATCTTGAAGCCTGGCGAGTTCAATCCCACGCGGGAATAAGAGCCGCCAAACAGTCGAGTCAAGCTTTCGAAGCTGCCGCCCAAATCAAAGATGAAGGTATAGGGCTCATATTTCTGCATGTTCGTGATGAGGAAATTCAAGAGGAACGATTTTCCAGAGCCCGTGCGGCCAAGAATCATCGTGTGGGCTACATCGCGGTGATGAAGGTTCAGGAAATAGGGCGTGTTGTGATTGGTTTCCAGAACTGCGAGATATTCTTGTTTGAGATGTCGATTCTCGGGTTCTCCACAGTGGAGCGTGAAGAGAAATGAGAAGTCGGCGTAGTTTGTGTTGAGCAAATACATGGAACGAAGATTGAAGGGCGAGCCGCCTGGCACGGTTGCCAGAAACGCGTTCAAGAGGTTGTACTTTTCCTCATAGAGCTGTGCGTCGTGAACGCTGAAAACCTTGTAGAAGTCGGCAGCGGCGGTGTCCACCTTCGCGGGGTCGAGGTCATAGATAACGACGCTCAGTGAAAAGTGCCCGAAATAATTGCCTTCGATTTCGAGTTCCTTGATGCTCGCGCCTAGTTCGCGGACCTGGGCTTCCTTCGAGTCATCCACCAGAACGTCCGTTGGTGGCGCATCCGAGACATTAAGATGGCTCGCAAGGGAGCGCTTCGTGTTGTGGAAGTGGCGGCGCTTCGATTGGATCGCCTTCCGTGCCTTGCCGGAATCCTCTTTCTTCCACTCCGTGACGATGTGAAAGTTGGCCTGCACTTCGAGAAGGTGCTTGAAGATGAGCGGAAAGCTCTGGGCCGGGGGCTCTTTGAGTGTCAAGACCTTGACGTAGTAGTCGTCGAGCTTCAGATGTCCGCGATGGCATTCCAGATGCGATTCGCAAAGGTAGTAGTCCAGAAACGTATCGTGCTTGAGCCGTGCGAGCTGGAGCTTCTGGGGCGCGAAATTCAACACTCGCTTTAGGACTCGGAAAGCCTCCTGCTTACCGAGGAGTTCGACCTGAACGAAATCGCTGACGTGGAGGATGAAGCTCTTCACCTTTTGGTGGAGAGCAGCCAGTGCTTTTGTGACCTCGCGGTCAAGCAGAACAACCTGTTTGCGTGATGAAAAAGCTGCCCTCAGGTCTTCGAGTGCCTTCTTTGGATTCTTGTGAAACTCGGTGAGCGACTTTAATAGAGCCCGCTTGTAACGGAAGCCCTCGAAGACGACGACGTAGAACATTTGAAGCGAATACAGCCGCTCGGATTTCTCGGCGAAGTGACGAATGCGATTCTCGATAGCCGTGTTGACGATGGGGCTTGCATACTTCTTGTAAGGAATTGGCTCGTTGTTTCGCTTGAAGAGGTACTGGTAGATGCGAAAGTTCTCGTCGAAGAGCTTCAGTGCCGATTCTAAGCGTTTTGTTAGCGTGTCGAGTGAATTGGGGTCAAGGCACTCGTAATCCACGCCATGGACTTGAAGGATCACGCCCACGTCGCCGGATTTGGTCAGAAAGGCGTGCGGGTCAACGAAACCGTAGAGGTTCACCTGTTCGTTGAGTGAGCCGGTTTCGCTGTAGGACTTGAAGACTTTTTTCAGATTAAGCATTCGAGGCTCTGCGGATCGTGATGGGACTCAGCTTGGATGGGTCGTACTGCGTCTTGAATTTGGCTGCTGACAAAAGAAAACGAAGGATCTGTGGATCGGTATTCGTTGCCCACCGGGCGGCAAGGTACAGAAGAAAGAAGATTAGGATGCCCCCCAGCAGACTGGAAAGCATGTTGAATGTCGCAGCGCCCATGCACATTGCAAGGAAGAACAGCTTTCGCTCTGCGCCAAGAATGGTCAGTGGGCGATGAAGGGTCCGATAAACCGTGTTGATTCTTCTTCCGGTCGTCATGATCGGGTTTGCCAAAAGCGTTTTGCGCGTGGAGGAATCAGGGGAAGAGCCATGCCAAGAAGTTAACTGCGGCGATGGCCATGCCAACGCCGAAGAGCACGCCGGCCAGGACTCGTTTCGAGCCGCCTTCACCAAAAGCGAAGGTCAGTCCGGCGACCACAATGGAGACGAGTGAGAGCCCACGCGCGATGGTAGTTGTGAACGCCGTCATCAAAACGTTGACTGCGTTCTCCCATGGTGAGCCGCCTGCCCCTTGCGCAAATGCTGACGTTGCGAGAACGAGAGACGAGGAAAATGCGACGAACGCTGGCCGGAGCCAGCGGGAGACGAATTTGTTTTGAGAGAAGCTCTTCATTGGCGTCGAGTTCCTTTGGGATGATGCGAGGCGAGCCCGCATCGGGATTCGAAGACAATCTCTCGCCGAACTTTGTGTGGCGGGCTAGTGTTGGTGGGAGGACTGAAGATTGAGTTGCAGCGCGCCGCTGCGGAGCTACTCCCGAAATTACACGTGCGCGCCCACTAGCCGAGGGCAGAGTTGCGATGGTTGGCGACAGATTCCGCTGAGGCGCGGCGAACTGTTGCTGTTTGGATTCGCTCTGCTTCGGTGAGGAGTCCAGCGAGAGTTGCCTTCTACTCTTACTAATGGGCGAAGTATCGCTTTGATTCTCCGAAGAAAAACTCCCCGTCTTCAGCGAATTGTTTTTCTTCTTTCGCAAATCTTTAGGGGATACAGAAAATGAAAGCTGCGTGTCCTTGATACCAAGATCGTTCGCCGCCTTCTGAAGCCGCTGCAAGATTCTCTCGACGCGCCAGTGAACCGCTTTCTCTGACAACGCTGTATGCGTTTGGATTATTTCCTTGGCGAAAAAACCTTCTACTTTCAATTTGATGAGCAGATCGCGTTCGAACGTGGAGAGAATTCCAATTCTGTGGCAATGGTTGAGGAAATCATTCAAGACGGAGACGGTCTCGAATGTGTCATTGGCACCTGGCTCCGCAAATTCCTGAGATTTATCCATTTCTCTCTGAATCGTGTGTCTTTTTTCCTTTTCTGCCCAGCGGAAGGCGTTCTTGCGTAGCGTTCGCGTGAGCGCGATTGGAAGATAATTGTTCGTTGGCATCAGAGAAACCGAACCCACTAGGTCCAAGAACAACGCCAGAACCTGTTGAGCGATGTCTTCGGGTTCGATCTCCCGGAACCAAGCGCGCACTTCGCGAAAGGTGCGATGAATCATAGGAATGAACGACAAAACCAAGACCGAATTCCTGAGTTCTCTCTCGGGGACGATAGAGCCGCACTGCATTAGAGAGCCCACAACTTCGCTGGCTGACGGCACACCAATCCTTCCGTCTCTGTGGGCATGCAAGTGTTCGACCAGCGCGAGCGCGGTTGAGAATGTCGCAAGCGGAATTGCAGAGCTAGCGACTGTTAGGAATTCCTCCGAGTAAGGCGGCTCACTCAGCGAAATGACAAGATGTCTCTCAATCTTGCAAATATGGCAATTGCACTGAATTTTGTCTCGCATGACATCAACTCCTGAAATCGAGCCGAAAAGATCGGCTGACGGATCTGCGGAAGAGCGCCGAAAGTTCTGGTTCAGGACGACTCGAATCGAGATTGCCTAGTTCGCTCTCGTCTGTCTGTTGAAGGAAGGTTACATTTCTTGACGCGGCTATGGCTCGGGTGTGGAAGCCTCATCGCGCAGAGCAATCTTTTGTTGGGGAACTGAAGAAGGGTGCCTGCGGAGAATCGGTGGCAAGTCATATCCGTGTTACGGCGGCTCCTTCTTTCTGCGAACGCCGATTCAAAGAGTATAGGCGAATAAAAAGCGAAAAGTCAAGACAGCACTCCCAAAGGCATAAAAGCCCCCTGCGCACCCTGCGCTCGCTCCGTTGTACGCGCTGAGAGCGGGATGAAAAATAGCCGAACTGCTTTGCTTCCATTACAATCCAAAGCGCTTGATTAGTGAGAGAATCGGTAATCCATAGCTTTGACAACTGACTCAGCGAATTTGGTTTTTAGCTCATGAAGAGTTTCTATGCGAATTGACCAACTCAAGCCCAGCGTGATCGTTCGAGGTCCAATTTTCCCGGAACCAGTTCAAGTGATTGTCTTAATTCCGATGGGCCAGTCTGTGAAGCTGGTCGGAAAGGGCCTGACGACGGGGCAGGTGCACGAGCCAATACTGAATGCCGAACAAGTCGCTTCGCTGGTGGCGGCTCCTGACAAAGCTGCGTTCGATGGAGATTCCCAAAGATTCCGATTAGGTGTTGAAGCGCTCCGGTTGGGATTGGCTTACGAATATGATCCTTATTTCGCGCTGTCGATTGCTCGGGTAGACCCGCTGCCTCATCAGCTTGAGGCTGTCTACGACTATTTCCTTCAGCTTCCGAGAATTCGGTTCCTCCTGGCAGACGACCCTGGTGCAGGCAAGACAATCATGGCGGGGCTTCTAATAAAAGAGCTGAAGATACGCGGCCTCATCAAGCGCACTCTCATCGTCACGCCCGCCAGTTTGTCCTTCCAATGGCAGCGCGAGATGAAAGATAAATTTCGAGAGAACTTCGAGATCATCCGCAGTGATGTGCTTCGCGCGAACTACGGCGCAAACCCCTGGCAGGACAAGAACCAGGTCATTACTTCTGTGTCTTGGGTATCGCGAGTCGATGATGCGAATGAAAGTCTGCTGCGAAGCCAGTGGGATCTGATCATTGTCGATGAAGCGCACAAGATGAGCGCTTACAGCACAGACAAGAAAACGCTCGCTTACCAGCTCGGCGAAGCATTGTCAGAACGCACCGATCATTACCTCTTAATGACCGCAACTCCGCACAAAGGCGATCCTGAGAACTTTTGTCTCTTTCTCAGCTTGCTCGATAAGGACGTATATGGAGACGTGCAGAGCCTGGAAGAGGCGATGAAGCGGCACGACGCTCCGTTTTATCTGCGTCGGATCAAAGAGGCTCTTGTAACTTTCCCTGATCCTGAAACGGGAAAGGTGAAGACGCTCTTTACCAAGCGGAATGTTCAAACGACCGAGTTTCAGATCGATGATGACGAGTGGGAGTTTTACGACGCGCTGACCCGTTACGTAGAGGACCAATCCATAAAGGCGGCGTCCGATGATTCTCCTCGCGGACGTGCTCTCGGTTTCACGATGGCCATGTTGCAGCGTCGATTCGCTTCGAGCGTATATGCGGTTCGTCGGACGTTGGAAAGAATGAAGGGAAAGCGCGAGAAAATACTCGCCGATCCCGAAGCCTACCGACAGGAACAAATCAGTCGAAAGTTACCGGAAGATTTTGAGGACCTTCCTGAGGACGAACGCGAAGAAATTGTCGCACAACTAGAGGATGTAGTTGCATCGGTTGATCCAGTGGCCCTTCGTGAGGAAATTCTTCAGCTAGGAAAGCTAATCACTCAAGCGTGCGAGCTAGAGGAACAAGAAGTTGAGCGAAAACTAGTTGTTCTGAAGGAAGTGCTCACGATGCGGGGCCTTTTCAGCGACCCCAAGATGAAGTTGCTTCTCTTCACCGAACACAAAGACACACTCGATTTCCTCGCTGGCGACGGCAAAGAAGGTCGTCCGCTAGGAAAACTCGTGAAGTGGGGCTTGTCCGTCACTCAAATTCACGGCGGCATGAAGATCGGAGACCGTGATAGTCCTGGGACGCGAATTTATGCGGAGCGCGAATTTCGTGAAAATTGCCAAGTCCTTGTCGCGACGGAGGCCGCAGGCGAAGGAATCAATCTTCAATTCTGCTGGTTGATGGTCAACTACGACATCCCCTGGAATCCGATGCGCCTCGAACAGCGCATGGGTCGAATTCATCGCTATGGGCAGGAGAAGGACTGCCTGATTCTAAATTTCGTATCAACGAATACTCGCGAAGGCAGGGTTCTTCAGAAGTTGTTTGAACGCATAAAGAAGATCGAAGACGACCTAGACCCGAAGCGCACCGGAGCAGTCTTCAATGTTCTTGGAGATGTATTTTCTTCCAATCAACTTGAACGAATGGTCCGCGACATGTATGCGCGAAATCTTACAGAAGAAGTCATCAAGAGCCGCATCGTTGAGCAGGTGGACACAGACCGATTTCGAAAGATCACACACTCGGCGCTTGAGGGCCTGGCAAAACGCGAATTGAATCTGTCGGCAATCCTCGGAAAATCGGCGGAAGCCAAGGAGCGTCGCCTCGTGCCTGAGGTTGTCGAAGATTTCTTCCTACAAGCGGCTCCGGTAAGCGGCCTGTATCCAAAGGAAGTTCAGAAAGACAAACACATCTATCGCATTGGACGAATTCCTCGCACGCTTTGGCCGCTTGGAGAACGCCTGGAGAGCCGCTTCGGAAAATTGGGCCGCGAATACAAACAGGCCGCGTTCGACAAGAGACTGCTGACAGATGATCCGACCCTTGAATGGATAACGCCGGGCCACGCGCTTTTTGAATGCGTGCGAGAGGATGTTTGGGAGCGCGTGCAAGATGACCTTTCTCGCGGGACAGTGTTTTTCGACATCAATGCAAAGCAGCCGGGCCGCTTGGACGTATTTTCTGCCGCCATTCGGGACGGGAGCGGGAACGTCTTACATCGGCGATTGTTCGTCGTTCAGACAGAAATGACCGGCTCGATGACGGTACGCCAGCCGACTCTGTTCTTGGACCTCGTCCCAACTGAACAACGGAGTGCGACGCCAGACGATTCTAATCTGCCTGATCTGGCGCGCGTGGAACATGCAGTGGTTGAGAATGCTCTCCAACCTTTCCTCGAAGAGATATCGGCCCAACGAGAGAAGGAAATTTCTACAATCGCCAAGCATGTCGAAATCAGTCTCAACGCTTTAATCGACCGGCAAAATCTCCACATGGCCGAACTCCTGGAACAGCAACAAAAAGGTGATGCTAGTCCGCTGTTGGCAGCAAATATCAAGACAACAGAAGATCGCCTGGACGAACTGAACGGGCGACTGGAGCGGCGGCGTGTGGAACTAAAACAAGAGCGCCACTGCACGATTTCCGACATTCGTCATCACGGAAGGGCTTGGGTTCTTCCCCATCCCGAACGGATGTCACCGGGAATCGCGTCGATGGTGCGGGACGAGGAAATCGAACGAATCGCTGTACAGGCGGTGATCGCCCACGAAGAAGCGAGAGGTTGGAAGGTCGAAAGCGTCGAAAAGGACAATCGCGGTTTTGATCTCATTTCACGAAAACCCCATCCGGAAGATCCAAAGACGGCAATTGAAGTCAGGTTTATAGAAGTGAAAGGTCGCGCGGCGGTCGGTGAGATTGCACTCAGCTCGAATGAATACAAGACTTCGGAGAGATTGAAAAAGGACTATTGGCTCTACGCGGTCTTCAACTGCGGTTCGACGCCTGCAATTCACATCGTACAAGACCCGGTGCGGCTGGGCTGGGAACCTATCGTTAGAGTCGAGCACTACCATGTCGATGCGAGCAAAATCTTAGGGTCGCGCAATGAGTGACCCTCGCTCTGTCTTGCAAGCCAAATTTGCGGACGCAAATCGTTTCGGGAACTTCGGCCCCATCCTGCTTCAGATGAAGGTCTGCGGATTTCGTTGTCACGCCGATACGGTAGTAGATATCAAGAGCCCGATCACGGCGTTCTGTGGACTAAACGGGACGGGCAAATCGACGCTTCTACAACTAGCGGCGGTGGCCTACAAAAGACCTCGTGAAGAGGGGCCCGGTTATTACATCAAGGACTTCCTGGTAGTCGGTACCCTCGATCCCGCGCCATTCACAAATGATGCAAGGGTCGAGTATAAATTCTGGCAGGAAGACCGTAACCTCAGACCACTCACGATCTCGCGCAGATCGACAAACTCTAACTGGTCCGGCTATAGAAGAAGAATCGAGCGTCCGGTACAGTTTGCGGGGGTTGGTCTCTATCTGCCTCGCATCGAAACGCGGGACTTCATAGTTAGATTTGCTTCGAAGCTTCACGTTGATAGTTCTGAGACAGTCGCTCGGCACATTCAAGAGTGGACCTGCAAGATCATGGATCAACGCTATGACGAGATGCATCGGCATACTGTCTCGTATTCGCAGCGAACCAAAGGTGTCGTATCGGTCCTGCGAGGTGGCAATCGTTATTCGGAAGCGCACATGGGATGCGGTGAAGGGCGGATTCAGTATCTCGTTACCACACTCGAAGCCTTACCTCCTAAGAGCGTAGTTCTAATTGAGGAACCGGAGACCTCATTGCATCCCCACGCGCAGCATGTTTTTGGCAACTACCTGGTGGACGTTGTAACGAGGCTCGGCCATCAAGTATTTCTTACCACCCACAGCGAAGCGTTGCTTGCAGCCCTGCCGTCTTTGTCAACAATCTACGTCCACAATTCCGGCGAACGAATCAATTTAATCTATGGTTTGACCGCCGTTGAGGCGAAGAGTCTGATGTCAAAAGGGCGCGAGAAGGCGCTCAATGTGCTCGTCGAGGACACCGTCGCGAACGCGATCCTGACCGAATTGTTGAGACGTATAAATCCGAATCTGTTGGCAACCATAGGTATCTACCCCGCCGGTGGAGCTGACACATTGAGGACAACGATTCGTACGGTCTCTGAGGCAGCGTTGCGTGTTGCTGTCGTCCTCGATGGTGACCAACAACCCACGCCTGCGGAAAACATCCTGAAGCTGCCCGGCACACAGTCTCCCGAGAAGGAACTGTTCGCCAGCCCCGCTGTTCAAGCCTACGTTCAGGCTACTTATGGCCTGAGTCTTCAGGATTTCTCCGCCCGCCTCATTGGTGTGAATCACCACGAATGGTGCGCGAGATTGGCACAGCAATTGGCCGTCGACGACACCGCCTTAGTATGGGAACTAGCTAGAATATACGCGAGAGGCGTGCCGGAAGTTGAGGCGGCTGCCCTTTCACAACAACTACAGGAAGCGAGTAGAGCGTGAAACCCTTCCCAAAGCGCCTCATCGAGGTCGATCTTCCGATAAAGCGCATATCGGCGCATGCCAGAAGAGAAAAAAGCATTCGCCATGGGCATATTTCGACCATGCACATATGGTGGGCGAGACGACCGCTCGCCGCTTGTCGGGCAATCATCTGTGCAACGCTGTGGCCGGACCCGGCGGACCCGCTATGTCCACAGACTTTCCGTGATGAAGCTTCAAAAGAGATCAATGAATTTGCTCGAAAGGCAGCAGTGAATAAGGAACTTGCCGCCCACTGCTCTCCTGAAAGCTGGGAGAAGTGGCAGAAACTGGCAAATTCGTCTGGCCTTGATGCAACGAAGGAATCTCATTGGAACGTTCTGCGGTTTGCTCTGCTTGATTTTATTGCCGACTTCGCGAATTGGGACAATTCGACGATTCGGGAGTATTTGGATACAAGCCGTGCGTTAACTCAAGCGTCGCACGAAGCCTTGGGCGGTTCACTCGGCACAAAACCATTGGTTGTCGATCCTTTCGCGGGTGGAGGTTCGATTCCGCTTGAGGCGCTTCGAGTTGGTGCAGATGCCTTTGCCAGCGATCTGAATCCGGTGGCCGTCCTGCTGAACAAAGTGTTGCTCGAATACATCCCAAAGTACGGACAGCAACTCGCCGATGAGGTTAGGCGATGCGGAGTGAGGATTAAGAACGAGGCGGAAAAGGAACTAGGGGAGTTTTACCCCCAGGACCCTGATGGTGCAACACCAATTGCATATTTGTGGGCACGCACAATTTTATGCGAGGGCCCTGGATGCGGAGCCAGAGTCCCACTGATTACGAACACCGTTGTAGCAGAGCGGCGTAATCTAAACGTAGTTGTCCGAATCAGGCGAGACAGTACTGGAAGCAAAACTCTTAGCACGGGGATCGTCGAGCAGCCCAAACGCTCTCCGTTCCCTGATGGAACAGTTCGAAGAAGCTCTGTCACCTGTCCTATTTGTAACTATACGACTCCAGCTGCTCATGTCCGGAGGCAATTTCTTGATCGCAACGGCGGATCTGAGGATGACCAACTCATCGCGGTGGTAACAATGAAGGGAAAGGACAAAGCGAGAACCTATAGGGAGCCCACTTCAAATGATCTCGCAGTAGCCGGACGCGCAAGACACAAGCTGGAAGCTCTAAGTGTTACGGAGGGCGCTTCTCTTGTTCCGGGCGAACCGCTCCCATATCTGAGGAGCATCTTCAACATCAACCTACTCGGTATCGTAAAGTGGGGGCAATTATTTACGCCGCGACAGGCATTGGACCTAACAACATTTGCGAGAATAATCAGAGACATTCCTCAACGATCTGGAAACAAAGAGTTAGAGCTAGCCACGTCTTCGTGCTTGGGAATTGTCCTAGACAAAGTAGCCGATTTTCACACGATATTGGCGCGTTGGATCAGCAAGGGAGAAAAGATTGGAAACACTTTCGGCAGGCAAGCCCTCGGTATTATCTGGGATTACGCCGAGGCAAATCCATTCGCAGATATTAGCGGTTCGTGGGACCGTTGCGTTGAATACCTAGCTCAAGTGATTGAGCATGAAACAACTTCAGTTTTTTCTGGTACGGTCCAAGAGTGTTCCGCAACAGCGATTCCTCTGCCTGATAATGCAGTTGCGGCAATCATTACAGATCCTCCGTATTACGACCTCGTGCCGTACGCCGACCTTTCAGATTTCTTCTACGTGTGGCTCAAGAGATCCATAGGTCACCTTCACCCAGGGATATTCAAGGATCTCTTGTCGCCAAAGCGCGAGGAGATCGTACAACTCGCGGAACGAAATCCGATTTACGGCTACAAGACTCGCGAGAATTTCGAACGCCTCATGGGACTGGCAATGCGTGAGTGTCGGCGGATTCTCACGCCGACCGGCATTGGAGTTGTCTTCTTCGCACACAAAGGAACCGCGGCCTGGGAATCTCAACTTCAGGCAATGATTGATGGGGGTTGGACGATAGTCGGATCGTGGCCAATCGATACAGAGCGCGAAGGACGACTTAGAGCGATGGATTCCGCCGTTTTGGCTTCATCGATTCAACTCGTTTGCCGACCGCGTCCGGAGTTGGACGGAGGGGCTAAACCCGCTGATCCCGGCGACTGGCGCGATGTTCTTGCCGAACTTCCGAAGCGCATCCACGAGTGGATGCCACGTTTGCGAGACGAGAATGTCATAGGTGCGGATGCGATTTTCGCCTGCCTGGGTCCCGCCCTGGAGATATTTTCTAGATATGACCGCGTCGAGAAAGCAAATGGCGAGCAAGTGCAACTCAAAGAATACTTGGAATATGTCTGGGCCGCTGTCTCGAAAGAAGCTCTGAACATGATATTTGCTGGCGCTGATGCGACGGGTTTTGAAGAAGATGCGCGGCTCACTGCGATGTGGCTATGGACTCTCTCTACAGGTGCGGATGGAAATGGTTCCGCAGGAGGTGAAGATGAGATCGAGGACGAAGAGGATTCTGGCAGAAAACCAAAGATGAGCGGATTTGTATTGGAATATGATGCGGCTCGGAAAATTGCCCAAGGTCTGGGCGCACACTTAGAGCAACTGTCCAGCCTCATTGAAGTCAGTGGGGACAAGGCCAGGCTCCTTCCGGTCGCCGAGCGCGCGCGCCATCTATTTGGCCGAGAAGAAGGCGCGGCTCCGACGAAACGAAAGGGAAAACCGAAACAACTCTCCCTACTAGATTTAGTTGGGGAGGGGGATGAATCCGAAGGGGGTTGGGGCGAAAAAAGTGGCTCGCGAATTGGCGCCACTGTGCTGGACAGGATTCACCAAAGCATGATTCTTTTTGCCGCCGGTCGAGGCGAAGCAGTTAAACGGTTCTTGGTAAACGACGGCGTCGGCCAAGACCAGCGATTCTGGCGCTTGGCGCAGGCTCTTTCCGCACTCTACCCGAAAGGAACCGACGAAAGACGGTGGGTGGAAGGTGTACTGGCAAGGAAGAAGGGGCTAGGTTTCTAATGGCCCACCTGCTTGCCGAACGATGGTTCACGAAATTCATGGAGACGGTTCGCGGTCACGAGACCGCAGGGCCGTTGCGTGATGCAGCGATAAGGGCGCAACTAGGCGAATGGACGCGAGCATTGACATCGATTGTGGTCGCCACTTGCGAGGGGATGGAATGGAAGGGTGCCGCAAAGGGACATCGGTCGAGCTTGCTGCCCGTCTCGCGACAAGAATACTTAGGTCTCGATGCTATCGCCTTTGAGCCCGCGGGCGAACGGCGATGGCGTTTTCCAGTTGCTGTTTTTGAATTGGAAAACAGCGTTACTGACGACCGCGTTGCCTATTCATTGTGGAAGGTCCTGTGCATTCGCGCGCAACTGCGCGTCGTCTTCTGCTATCGCGAGGATGGAGCTGAGGGAGCGAAGCTAGTGCGACACCTCTCTGCTCAGGCTGCACAAGCGATGGAGCTATCGGAACGAGCTGCCCTGCTTGGGGAGACCCTTGTGGTTGTCGGTTCGCGGTCTGAGTCGAAAACATTTCCCTATGGATTTTTCAAGGATTGGATATACGACACCAACGTAGGACGCTTCGGTCGAGCCTGAAATTGGAGGACAAGTAATGGCCCTCAAACCCTGGTACAAGGTTGTCACACCGCGCGAGGATTTGCGCGAAGGAAAACCGCTCGACGCTGCGGAGTTCGCTGTTCACCTCGATCAGGTGCGCGACGGACGCGCACCGTTGGACTATCAAAAGCCCGATCAGTTTTTCGAACGGACCTATCTCACTCAAACGCTTACAACGCTTGGCGCTCAGGTCATTCGCCGCTTGTCGGGTGAAAAGACCGAAACCTCAGCCGTTTTCAACATGGCGACTCAGTTTGGAGGTGGCAAGACTCACGCGTTGACTCTGCTCTATCACTTGGCCAAAGGCGGTGCGAAAGCCGACAAATGGGCTGGTGTGCCCAAACTTCTGGAGAAAGCAGGCATTTCGTCGGTCCCAGAGGCGGCAACGGCAGTATTCGTTGGAACCGAGTTCGACTCTCTAACCGGACGCGGAGGAAACGACGGTACGCCCTTGCGGAAGACTCCGTGGGGAGAAATCGCCTTTCAGCTTGGTGGAGAGAAGTCGTTCGCCCTCGTCGCCGAGCATGAGAAACAGTTCATTGAGCCCAAGGGCGACGTGATTCGTGCCATGTTGCCCAAGGATCGACCCTGCCTGATTCTGATGGATGAAATCATCAACTACGTCAGTACGTATCGCAAGAAGGGCTACCACAATTCGCTCTACAATTTTATTCAGGCGCTCTCGGAAACGGTGCGCGGCCAAGACAATGTTGTTTTGGTGGTATCGATTCCGGCGTCCGAACTTGAGTACACATCCGAAGATGAAGCAGACGAGCAACGGTTCAAAAAGCTTCTGGATCGCGTGGGCAAGGCCGTGATGATGTCTGCTGAGGCCGAGACTTCTGAAATCATTAGGCGGCGGCTCTTTGAGTGGCATGGCGTACCGGACGAGGCGCGCGAGGCAATCGCGGAATACGCGGACTGGATTCTCGAACATCGCCAGCAGATTCCCGAATGGTTTCCAGTTGATGGCGGACGTGAGGCTTTCGCCGCGACCTACCCGTTCCATCCTTCGGTTTTGTCGGTCTTTGAGCGGAAGTGGCAAGCATTGCCTCGCTTCCAAAGAACTCGGGGCATCTTGCGTTTATTGGCTCTATGGGTCTCGAAGGCCTATCAGGAAGGATTCAAGGGCGCACATCGCGACCCTTTGATCGGAATCGGTACGGCTCCGCTGGAAGACCCGATGTTTCGTGCGGCTCTATTCGAGCAATTAGGAGAGCCACGGCTTGAGGGCGCGATTACCACTGATATTTGCGGCAAAAAAGACTCTCATGCCATCCGACTCGACAAGGAAGCAGTTGAATCAATTCAGAAGGCACGCCTTCACCGGAAGGCAGCGACGACAATCTTTTTCGAATCGAATGGTGGGCAAACCCGCGTTGAAGCGACCGTGCCGGAGATTCGGCTCGCTGTTGCGGAGCCATCTCTTGATATAGGGAACGTTGAAACTGTTCTCGAATCGCTGACCGAGGCCTGCTACTACCTGACCGTTGAGCGCACGCGTTACCACTTCAGCCTAAAAGAGAACCTCAATAAAAGATTCGCTGATAGGCGGGCCAGTATTCAGCCACCGAAGATTGATGAGCGGGCGCGTACTGAAATTCAACGGGTGTTCAGCGCCGGATCAGGATTGGAACGAGTCTATTTTCCCGAGCAGAGCGGGCAAATACCCGACCGCCCGGTACTCACGCTGGCGATTCTTGGACCGGATATTTCGATGCTGGACAAAACGAAGGCCATGCAGATGGTCGAATCAATGACGAGGGAATGTGGAGGGTCTTCGCGGACGTTCAAGAGCGCGCTTCTATGGAGCATTGCGGATTCAGCGGGGTCGATTCACGACGAAGCAAGGAAGGTCTTGGCCTGGGAGGACATTGGAGACGAACAGGAAGACTTGAATCTCGATGAAACTCAGAAGCGTCAACTAAACGAAAACGTTAAAAAGGCGCAGCGAGACCTCAAGGAAAGTGTGTGGCGCACCTACAAAAACATCGTGCTTTTGGGGAAGGACAACCAATTGCGCGTCGTGGACCTCGGCCTCGTTCATTCGAGCGTGGCGGACTCGATGGTTACGTTCATTCTCGAACGATTACGGAAAGATGGAGAAGTCGAAAAGGGTATCAGTCCCAATTTGTTGGTCAGGAACTGGAATCCCGCCTTCAAGGAATGGAGTACCAAAGCAGTACGGGATGCACTTTTTGCCTCTCCTTTATTTCCGAGGCTTCTCGATCCCGAGTCGATTAAAGACACGATTGCGCGAGGCGTCGAGGGACAGGTGCTCGCATACGTCGGAAAATCCGCGTCGGGTGACTATGAGCCATTTCGCTACGGGGGGAGCCTCAACGCGCAAGATGTAGAGATTTCTGATGACATGTACATCGTGACGCATGAGACGGCTGAGAATTACAAGAAGTTGAAAGAAAAGCCTCCGGTGCTGACATCGCTTATTGTATCCCCGAGTAGCGCACAAATTCAGCCAGGCAAGAAACAGGCTTACGTTGTGAGGGGCGTCGATCAATACGGCCAGGATATTGCAGTTGCCGGCGTGGAGTGGAAGGCAACGGGCGGCGCGATTGATAGGGAGGGCGTGTTCACGGCGGCGCAAGATGAGGGAAGTTTTGCGGTTACTGCCCACAGTGGAGCAATCAAAGGCTCGGCTATGCTCGATGTGGTCAAACCAGGCTCGCAATCGCCGCCGACTCAACAGCCCCCAGCGATGCCTGGGGCTCTGAAGTGGACTGGCGAAATACCAGCTCAGAAGTGGATGAATTTCTACACCAAGGTGCTCTCTAAATTCGCAGGCGCGCAAGGACTGAAGTTGACTCTGAGTATTGAAGTGAGCCCCGACGGTGGAATTTCTGCGCAAAGAATTGAAGAGACTCGAATGGCATTGCAGGAATTGGGGCTGAGCGCTGATGTTGAGACACACTGACGTGAACCCTTAGTCCGGCAATTATTTGATGCACTGAAGAGCCGCAAACAACCCTTCCGGGATTGCGAGAAGCTGCCATGGCCGATACTCCCAGACTGTCCCTTTCTTCTGACGTTCAGCGTCTATTGACCTCTGAGGGCGAGCGTCGGCTAACCGATGACGATATCGTACAGCTCCAAGTTCACATGAATATGATCTGTCGATGGGCAGAGCGTGTGCCTGAAACAACAAAATTCTTCTTCGTACAGTGGGCACCTGTGCTGGTGCTTCCCCGCATTGAGGGGTTCACGCGAGAGCAGTTGTCAATCGCCGCTTACCTGCGACCGCTGCATTCTCAGTTGTGCGCCATCGCAGTCCAAGTGCTCTGGAAATCAGATCAATTGATCCGCACTCTATGTTCTGCTCTAAATGCAGGAGACTTGATTGTTGCCGCAACCATGGCGAGATCACTTATGGAAAGCACGGCAGCATTTGGCTGCGAAACGGAAGCCATTGGGGCGCTATGGCGAGAAAGAAAACGTAAGCTTGCCCCCGACATCGAAAGCCTTATGGACTTCGATAAGGCTGTCTCCGCGGTGATCGGTCAAATAATGTTCGGGACCCGACTTCAAAAAAACCAACAACCCGAAACCGGCATACAACGAACCAACATCGTTACTTTTATCAAAAAAGCCGAAACATTATCTGAATACTCCGGCTTGTTCCGCCTCTATGAGATCCTCTGCGATACCGTCCATCCCAGCATAGGAGCTAATCGGTGCTTTTGGACTAACGAACCGGATTCCACTGACGAAGGATTGCTTGAATTCACTGGAAGCCGCCGCGCCCCAGGCATTTTGGGTAATCTGCCGTACGCGATTGGGAAGGGAACCATTTGGTCGCTACAGTGGCTCGGTCATATGTGGGTTCTGTTTGAGCGAACGAGAAATGACCTGTTCTTGACTGGAGGTATTTATGCCCTGCCTCGTCGGTATTACGGCGGGGTTACGCCCGGTGATCCGAGCGGATACTGTTCGTGCGGGTCTGGTGTCAAGAAAGACGAGTGTTACCACCAGTTCGGCGTTCAATAATGAGATATTCTGCCTCAGGCGGGCGGCGCGAATATTTCATCCGCGCCGATAGCGTTGAGAATTTCAGTGGCGGCCTTTTGGACGTGCGCCAAGCTCTCTGTTAGAAGTTTCGCGTCACCTTCGTAAAGTTGAATGTAGTCTTGAGAGGCCGAGCCGGTCTCAAGGCCGATGGCCTGGCAAACGACGAACGCGACGGCCTCGGCTTCAGTCTCTCGGGCGCGCTTTGAAGTGCTGCTGCGACGCTCGCCACGGTGCAACATTTCGTGTGCGAGTTCGTGCGCCAAGGTCGCGAATTCTTCAGCCGGAGACTGTCCGGGTAGTAGGGTGATTTTGCCCCCTGCGGAAGTGCCTCGCGCCGGAGCGATGTCCTCGGAATACTCAAGAGCGATTCCTTTCTCGGCGACGAACTTCGCAAGACGCTCACGGTACTCGCGAGGTTCGCCGTTAACGCTGCCTATTGTCGGAAGTCCTTGGCCGTCCGTCTGGCTGATGTCAAAAACATAGGCCGCGCGAAAACCGACAGCGGTCGATGATTCGTCGCTGTCGTCTTGTTTGGCACTTTCATTCTTCCGCCGAACGATCGGGGCGAGAATCATGATGCCTTTCTCGCCTTTCTTCACGAAACGCCCGAGCCTGAGCCAAGCGTGAAAGCCCGCTACGTGCGATGCAGTCAGCTTCTGTGATGCGATAAGCATCACGTTTCGGAGACTATAGCGGTGGAATCAGCCAATCGCGGCAAGATACTGCGTCAACATCTCGCTGCGACCCTCGTTCAGCGCCGTAATAAGTTGTTCGGTAGCTTGATTTGTAATTTTCTTGATGTTTTCTGAATTCATTTCTTTGTCCTTTCGGTGAGTTGAGAGTTGGTTCCCTCAACCAGGGAGGGGAACCAAATCGCAACGGACTCACTGAAAGGACAGAGAGCGAAGCGGACTAGGAATTGCGGCTGGAGCGGATGGCAACGGGCGTGAGAGGTCGCTGTTTACCTGGCGCGACCGTATGCTAGCGGAAGCCGTGGAACAATGAAACGAGCGTACTGTTGGAATGTGGTTAAAATGACGATTTTAGAAAATTACGCTTGGGTCTTATGAGGCGCGGCAGCTGCCTGCGTTGCTATTTCTTCGGACCATCACAAAAATGCTGCTTGCGTAGGCACGGAAATCACTTTGGTACGCACTCCATATGTCGATGCGGCGGTTGACCAGAAAAAAAGAAGATCGGGAAACTCGGGATGAGCGTCTTCACGCTGGAAGGGCGCGCGAACAACCTCTAAGGTACCTTCTTGACTGCTCTGATTTGGCAGGACCTCGAGTCCCTTAACGATGGCCCCAGATTTTGCGGCAAGATAGACGCAGGACTCAAGATCGAAGGATTTATTCCAGCGAATCGTGTGTTGATCTCCGCAAGCTGTCGAGGAGAAGAAAGACTGCCTGCGATACTTGGGTCCTGGGGCGTCGTGGCTGGCGTGTTTCATGTTTTGAAACAAGAGCTGTTCAGTCGAGGTGGCGAGGGCGCGCTCCTCGCCCTTCCGCAATCGATATCTCAGTAAGCCTGCCACCGCTATTCCGGGGTGCGCGGTCGCAAGACGAAATACCGTGGCCTCGAACGAGCTTCCAAACTTTGCGGCAAGCTCCTCAACGTTAGCCAGCGTAAATCGTCCAAGAAGTTCACCCCTGAATTCTTCAAGGGGCATCAACAACTCCGACGCTGCCAGGTCGCAAAGTCTTTCGAGCTCATTTGCTTCGCGTGAGTCGGAACCACAAATATCTCGAAACCTTGCTCCAGTCATCGTGTTTGGGAAAAACGTGTGGCTGATTTCGTGGGCAATCGAGAAAGCAACCCTGCCTTGTGGCCGTTGGGGATTGTATAGAATTTGGCCCCTATTTCCGCGAATCTTGCCGCTGAGGATAAGAATAGCGTCACGGGGTTCGGCTCTTCGCCGTTCGATGTTCATCGAGGATATCGTGAGCCCACACAGAGACGCTATAATTTCGAGCCGCTTCATGGGGGTGGCCTCGTCGCCGTCGTACGAACGGTACTCGCAGTTGAGTTTTCGCGCTTGATTCACAACAGCCGAACGCGGATCTACGAGCTCTCCCGTAGCACGAATTAAGGATATGACATCCGGGTCAGAATATTTGCGTCCACCCACACGAACAGTTTCCATTGCTCATTTCTGTGGCTTTCTTTGGCCCAACATATTCAATGTTTCGATTAGAAATCGCCACCCCTCCTTATCTTTGGGTCTCTTTCCCCTGAAATTTATCTGAGCCAGCACCTCGACATCATCGTCGGACAGCTTGAGCTCTCCCTGAAGGTCCTTGAGTCCGGCGGGTAGATCGGACTCCTTGCGTTTCGCGCGGGAAATTTCCGTTCTGGCGCTGCCTTCTTCCAGAAGCTCATTCAGCGTAAGTCCAAAGACGACGGAAATTGAATAGATATATTGGATATTCGGTTTTCCCGCCGAACCATTTTCGAGGTCGGAAAGGTACGCCTTTGACAGCCCACATTCCTTGGCCAGGTCCGCAAGCGACCATTCCTTCCCCTGCCGTAGAAATCGGATTCGATGGCCCAGCTTCGTCAGGTCGATAGTTTTGCTGTCCATTATATACAACCTGTCGTAAATAAGTGTTGACCCAACTGCCCTCCTGCGCTAACCTCGGTTGTGAAAAGACAACGGGTCAGCGTACGCGGATATTGAACCGCAGACAGGGCCAAAACTCAAGTCGAAAGAGAGCGAAAGGGCAGGTCGCTCCTTGTTTGTATCAACGAGCAGCGTTCGCATTTCGCGTGAGGACAACCGCTGGGGTTGGGACGCGGCTGGCTCGGCGACGGATGCAATTCTTGGGGCGTTAATTGGCGATGGAATTGATCCTAAATAAAAGGAGAAGGCTGATGAAGAAGAAAGTCGAGTTTGAAGCGCATAGGATCGTCAAGAAGCCGACTGAGGTTGAATTCACCACGAAAGACGGCAAGGATATCGATTTCATTGCCAACAAGAAGGCGAAGGTTCCTGTTCACGTACGATTTAAGGCGAACGTCAAGTAATGATTGATTAGACTTTTTCACAAATGATGGTTGAAGACTAATCTTGAAGTAGGAGGCCAGCAGTATGCACAAGCTCACGTTCTTCCCTTTGGGGAATGCTGACTGTTGCCGAATCGATCTCGAAGGCGGACAAAAGATTCTTTTCGATTTTGCAGAAATGCGTTGTACGGACGATCCAGACGACCTCAGGATCGCATTGGCGAACGAACTGCGCGAGGACCTGAAAACCGCGAAGCGAGAGCACTACGATGTGGTCGCCTTCACTCATTTGGACAATGATCACATCTGTGGGGCATCTGAATTCTTTCAACTGGATCATGCAGAGAAATACCAAGGTGATAAGAGAATCAGGATTGATGAACTGTGGGTTCCGGCGGCGGCAGTGATAGAAGAGGGTTGTACTGACGAAGACCGAATCATTCGAGCGGAGGCGCGTTACCGACTGAAAAAGGGAGCGGGCATACGTGTGTTTTCGCGGCCAGACAAACTCAAAGATTGGCTGGAAGGTGAGGGCTTGAGCATTGACGACCGCAGACACCTGATCACCGACGCGGGCCAACTCATTCCCGGCTTCTCCACTACAGGACAAGGAGTGGAGTTTTTTGTCCACTCACCGTTTGCGACGCGGCTCAACGATGCTGAGGTGATTGATCGGAACGTGGATTCCCTGGTTGTCCAAGCCACATTTTTATGCAAGGACACGCTGACCCGTGTGCTTCTCGGGTCTGACCTTGAATACACCGCGATCAGTGACATCGTGAACGTTACTAAGGCGAAGAATCGGGACGAGCGGCTCGAATCTGACGTAATAAAGCTTTGGCATCATTGTAGCTATACGGCAGTCGGGCCGGAGAAGGGCGAAAATAAAACTGAACCCGTCGAAGAAGTGAAATGGATCTTCGAAGAAAAACTGCCGCGCAACGCCATTATCATTTCAACTAGTAAACCCATTCCATCGGACGACGAAGATGATCAGCCACCGCACCGACAAGCCGCAGCATACTATCGGGAATGTGTAGAGGCGGTGGGAGGGGAATTCAAAGTAACGATGGAACATCCTAGCAAAATTAAGCCTGAGCCATTGGTCATCGAAATTGACGGTTCCAAAGCGCGGATCAAGAAGCGGTTCGTTTCCGGAGCAGCCGCGGTGATCACGTCACGGGCTCCCCGCGCAGGCCTCTAATGTCTTCTGAGTATCTCGAAGCGCCTGGCGATAGGATCGCTCTGGGAGAACTGAAACTACCTCGAACCCAAGCGTTTGCCAGTTTTCTCAAAAGCCGCGTCAATCCACACGCGGAACTGATTGAAGTGCGTCGGGTCCCAGAGACGCAGGAAGTCGTGGTGTTTGATGTGGATGTGGAAGTCTCTCAACTTCGCGCTTACGATATTCGCCCGAGGGAACGGCTCAGCGCGGCCTTTGACGTGCGCGATGACACCCTCCCCGAAATACTCGCCTTGCGTTCCACTTTTCCATTCGTCCCGCATCTCAATCCGCGCGAAGAAGAGTATCCGCGTAGTTTGTGCCTCTATGACCAAGCCTTTGATGAAGTAAAATTAACATGGACCTCAGCTGCGTTCGTGGAACGAGTACGGTGGTGGTTGCGAGAGACGGCTAAAGGTACGCTCCATCAAGAAGACCAACCGCTTGAACCCCTCCTAGTCGGGAATTTTCCACCCCTAGTGTTGCCCTCCGATTTTCTGAAGAGCGTATGTATGAACGACAAGCCACAGCCGCTAAATATCGGAGTCGGTACTGTCGGGAAAGGGCAAGTTTTCGTCGCCGAGCGAGATTCTAGCCGACGATTCAGGCCAGGGTTTTTGGCGACGGGATTTTGTTGCCCTCCTCATACTCACGGAGTTGTCAGAGCAAGGCCGAAGTCACTTAAGCAGTTGAGTGAAATCCTGGCTGGGACAAAATTGGAGTTGATTTCAGGGTTGCGAGACCGCCTCAACCAATGGCAGCTTTCAGCAGAACTGCTGGCATCCTATCTCATTCTCGTGACCGTGCTCCCGAAGCAGAGACAAAGTGGCGGGGAAATCGAACACAACGAATGTTGGGCGTTCTTGCTTTCCAAAGATGTTTCCCAATTGGGGACCGCACTGGGCCTTTGGGAAGTACGAAACGGCACGATTGGTGGCATCTTGGGCGGCACGGTGAGCGAACGTCTTATTGAGGAGATCGGCGTAGATGTTCTGAATCCGACGTTTACTCTTTCTCGGGCAGGTGCTGCCGCTCTGAATGGGACCAGCCCATCTTCTCTACGGATCGCGGTGATCGGGTTGGGAGCGCTCGGTTCGCAAGTTGTGACGAATCTCGTTCGGTCAGGATTTGGAGTGTGGATGGGGATCGACGAAGATTTTGTTTTGCCTCACAACGCGGCGCGACATGAACTAACTCAGTGGGAAGTCGGAATGCCGAAGGTTCACAGTGTGCAATTGCGTCTCAACGCCATTCTGGATGAAGCAGCTATGCCCGGCGCTCTGGAAACAAATGTGCTTCAGCCAGGCGCAAATCGTGCGCAACTTGAGGAGACATTGACCAATTCGGATGTAATCCTCGACCTATCGGCCAGCCTAGCCGTTGGTCGAAAACTGGCGCACTACCCAGACAATAACATCCGTAGGTGTTCTATCTTTCTGAATCCCTCTGGCTCCGATCTTGTCTTACTCTGTGAAGATCAAGCGCGAAAGGTGTGTTTGGATTGGCTCGAATTCCAATACTATCGGGCTCTTCTGGACAACAAAGATTTTGCGGGTCACTTCCGGCAGGAACCGGGACGAATCCGATATGCTCAATCATGCCGAGACTTGACAAGCACGGTACCGCAGCATCTTGTAGCGATGTATTCGGGAATTGCTGCACGCGCGTTGCAGCAATGCTTGATACAAGACCAAGCGATCTTGCGAATTTGGCATTCGGACGGAGCTTTGAACGTTCGAGCTCATCGAATTGAACAATTCCCGGCTCTTCGGGTGGATATTGAGGGATGGCAAATCCAAACCGACGAAGCGTTCGTACAGAAGATTGTGAGATACCGGAAGAACAGATTACCCAAGGAGACGGGAGGAGTGCTAGTCGGTGGGTTTGACCAACAGAACCGAATTGTGTATTTGGTTGACGTAATCCCCTCACCTCCTGACAGTGAGGAATGGCCAACGCTATATATTCGAGGAAAACAGGGGCTTGAAGGCGCCGTGAACCAGGTGCGTGAGCGAACTGATGGCCAACTGCAATACATGGGTGAATGGCACTCGCATCCGAATGGCCATTCTACGGAACCAAGTGGTGACGATGAAAGGGTTCTGGACTGGCTTGCGACGCACACCGCGCGCGACGGTAATCCTCCAGTTATGCTCATAGTTGGCGAAAAAGATGTTCGGATCTTCGTCGGGTCGATTGATCATTGGGTGACGATTAAACAAGCGAAGCGATGAGAGAAGAATCGGTGAATCTGTCTAACATAAAAATCGGAATTTATGAGTTTCTGGGGCTCGTAATTCCAGGCATGCTCTTGCTTTGTGAGGGCTGGGTCTTCGTGCGCGGCTGGCCCCGATTCACGCGGGGAGTGAGCGGCCTTACTGCGGTTTCCTTTACGCTTCTGCTTATTACATCGTTTCTGTTGGGCCACTTTGTTCAAGAACTCGCTGACGCGAGTCTGAAGAGACTTCGCGGTGAGCGCTTCTTCAAAAAAGGAAGAGACGAGTTCTGGGCGAGCGCGGAAGCGGAGCCAGTGAAGAGTGCAATCTGGACCGAGTCGGGGCTTGCATTGGGAGATGTCGATACGGCTTTTGATTACTGCCTGACCCGGAGTGGCGATGCTTTCTCCAGACGCGACGTATTCCTTGCGACTTCCGATTTATCACGTTCGTTTCTGGTTCTGGCAGTTTTTGGTGTGGCACCCGCATGCCGTTTGGCATTTGATCGAACCCATTCCATTCATGCATTTATTTTGCTCATTGCGTGTTACCTGGGACTCCTCGGTCTAGCGGCCAGACTCGCGTGGATTCGAATGGTTAGATTTCGGAGGTTTTCTGAAAGCGGAGTGTTTCGCGCCTACTTGGGATCACGGCCAGCAAGAAATACTGAGAGCGGAGAGCTCGGAAGAAACGACTAAGGGAAGGGGTGGAGCCTCAGTACGGTGTAGAAGGATCATCGCTCTGCGAGGAACCCCAACATGATTCGAATCGAGAGTCGGTTCCGCATCCGCCTGCAATTGGTAGTCTTAGATGAAACCAAAGGCTACACAATACCTCAAATAAGTTGTAGTATTGTGCTATGCGAAAAGAGCGGAAAGAAGCCGCGAAGCGGCTCTACGAGATCGCGGAAGGGCAGCAGGGCTTCTTCACGACGAAGCAGGCTAAGGCTGCGGGGTTCGCGGAGAATACTCACCCGTACCACGTTCACGCGGGCAACTGGATTCGTGAGCATCGGGGAGTCTACCGGCTGGCGAGCTTCCCGCGAGACGAGCGCCCCGACCTGATGCTTTGGTCGCTGTGGTCGAGGAATCGGGGGGAGGCCACCCAGGGTGTCTACAGTCATCAAACTGCTCTGAGCCTTCACGATCTCTCGGACGTAATGCCAGCGAAACTGCACATGACTGTACCGAGAAGTTTCCGGCGAAATAGTGAGATTCCTCGCGTGCTCATCCTGCATTTCGCTGATGTCCCTCAGAATGACATCGGAGTTGCTCATGGAGTGCGGGTGACAAAGCCTATGCGAACGATTCTTGATCTGCTCGAACATGGCGAGGTGCCGCCTGCGACTCTTCGACGAGCGCTACGGGAGGGGCTGCGGCGAGGGCTGATTCGCAGGAGCGAAATTGCAGAGGCTAAGAAACGTTTCACGGGCGACAAACAACTGCGAACCTTCTTTCAGAAGGTAGCCGCCTAGTGGAATCCAAGAGATACGCGACCGCCGCAGCCTTTCGAAGGGCACTGGAGGACAGGCTTCAGGATATTGCCGAGAAGGAAGGCGTTGACTTGCAGCGTCTGCGGCGTCAGGTTGCCTTTGACCGGCTATTGGCCCGACTGTTTCAGGCGGCACTGCCTCGCGCGCTGCCTTGGGTGCTGAAGGGTGGTTACGCGATGGAGCTGCGGATCAAAGCCGCGCGCACTACGAAGGATATTGACCTGACAATGCGAAGCGCCTCCACTTCGGGCGCGAAGAAAGATAACAAGAAGAATCTGGCCGTGCTGGAGAAGCTGCAAGAAGCCGCTGCATTCAGTAGTGACGATTTTATCGTTTACACGATAGGTGAGCCAATCGCTGATCTCGATGCTGCCCCGTATGGCGGGGCGAGGTTTCCGGTCGAAGCCCGCCTCGATGGCCGCATATTCGTTGGATTTCACCTAGACGTAGGGATAGGCGATGCTGTGATGGAACCCCTGGAAGTCATCGAGGGTCGCGATTGGTTGAGGTTCGCCGGTATCGCGAGCCCGTCGTTGTACATGATCCCGCGCGAGCAACAGTTTGCAGAAAAACTTCACGCCTACACTCTGCCACGAAAGGGTGCGGCAAATACCCGCGTGAGAGACCTTGTGGACATGGTTCTCTTGATTCAATCCGGGACGCTGGACAAAGCCCGGCTTCGTGGGGCGGTCCGCCTCACGTTTGATCGTCGAGGAACTCACACTTTGCCAAGAACGCTGTCTCATCCGCCCATTGATTGGCAGAAGCCATTCGAAGCCCTAGCGAAGGAGTGCCGTTTGTCGGAGGGAATTGACGGTGCATTTGGGGCGTTGGAGAAGTTTCTGAATGAAGCCGGGATTGTTGAAGTGGCAGTGAAAAAGACATAAAGACTGAGGTAGGCATGGGATACATCGAGAAGAATCTGGTTCCAGAAGAAACCGTTCTTTATAAGGCCCGGTTGCACTGGATTGTCGTAATTTGGCCGCTCGTCGGGGCAGTGGTTCTAGGGGGCATCGGACTTGTCTTCGTTGCCGGAGGATACGAGGCTGGTGGCAAGGGCAGTTCGTACCCTGGGATGATAATCATTGGACTGTTGTTGCTGCTTGGCGCTGCCATTCTGATCAGCCTTGGCCTGATCCGAAAGAATTCGACTGAGGTGGCCGTATCGAGCAAGCGCGTGCTTATCAAGTCTGGTTTTATCAATCGAAAGAGCATTGAAGTGCTTTTGCCAAAGATCGAAAGTATCGGTGTCGATGAGTCGGGTCTTGGTCGAATGCTTGGCTATGGCAGTGTAATCGTCCGTGGGACCGGTGGCACGTTCGAGACATTTGGCAAGATCGAACATCCGAATGAATTCAGGCGGCAGGTTCAGCAACAAATAGCCGGAGATGCGCGTTGACACGCAGCCTTCCCACAGAGAGGGAAGGAATTGAGACAAGGGATCTTAAACAAATCTTCACTTGACATATTCGTAGTGTCGTACTAGAAGTCTGCCCACTAACGATCAGTCCTTCGTCGCTGTGGAAATGAACAGGATATATAAACCGGAAAACCCGTCGTTTGTCACGGAGGTCCTCTCATGAAGAGGCTCGCAAAGATGGCTCTGGTCGTGGGGTTGGCCTTCATGTGGTTCATTGCATTCGTGCGCCCCGTCGCTTCGGGTCGAGCCACACAGGACTTCGTGATTGTTATTGAGCGCGAAACTCCGAACGGCAAACTTGTGCCTGGCCAGATCTCAGTGAATGATCAAATCATAGGCGCGACATACGAGAACGTCGATTATCTGGTTCTGCCGGGAGAATACAACGGAGTTCTACGATACGTCTCTCACAAGAATTTCGTCCAGGGACCAATGGGAGAACTCGGCAAGACCGGCGACTTCTTGCTCGAAGTATCTGGAGTACCTGGTAGGACCGATATTCTCTTGCATGGAGGGAATAAGCCATACCAATCCAAGGGATGCATTCTGCTTGGGCCGGTCGGGCGCGACCAGTCGACGTTGGAACTAACGGTTGGACCGGATCATCCTCTTCGAAAACTCCGGAAACTGTTCTATGGAACAGATACGCCTGTTGCGACGCCTGACAAACGGATTCTAGTTAGGATTAAATGAGATCAATTTCAACTCCGACAATTACTTATCTATTCTAATTCCAAAGGAGAATTTGCGATGAGGATTATCAAAAGTTCATTTTATGCGATCGCGATTCTAGTTCTTTGCGTTGTATCCGCAGCTAGCGACTCGCGACCCACTCCCACGAAAATCATGGTCCTAGATACATCATGTTTTCAATTAGTTCCGCAAGTGAGCAATATGGGTGGTCAAACGGGCGTATATGTAGGCCAGTTCGCTTGGACGAAAACACTTGAGGGTGGGCAAGAAAAATGGACATGTGCGCCGGGAGGCGTCGGGTTGCCGCCTCAGGTGAGGCGAGAGTCGGTTTGGACGGCAGACGATTCCGACAAACAGTTCGTTTATTTTCGGTCTGAAGTGGACAACGGCATCGTTGCAGCGGTTAAGGACAACATTGTGACAAAAGACCAAGTTAAGCAATACATCGAAACGACAGTTAAGGCCCAGCTTGAGGAAGCTGTTGCTAAAGAGGTAAAGAAACAGCAAGAAGCAAAGCCGCAGACATCATCCGCAAATCCGTCTGGGGCCACGAAGTAACGTTAGGAGACGCACTTGATGAGATACCTGCTAGGTATAAGCGTGCTGGTCGGTTGCCTGTTCCCAGGAGTTCGGTGTTGGGCACAGGGAACGAAGTCCTCCCAGAATGACGTTTCAAATCCCCCCGTATGCAGTGGCGCACATGAGTGTGTCAAAAGCCTGTCGCTCTATCTCGGCAGGGATGTTCCTTTGCAGTCTGCTCCTTGGGATGTGCTTCAGTTGTTCTCCGAGGATTCGCTAACAACCCATAAGAATGGAGGAGTGTACGCCAAAGGTCTTGCGAATCTGCGAACCGGCAGCCAGTTTAGTGATCCAAATGTTGCCTCTGCCTACATAGAATATTTGCGTGCGAAAGCCGTCGGCTATTCAACGGATGCTCTCACGAACAGTGGCGTGCCGCCGGAAGTCGCTACGCATATTGCGTCCCGCATGACTAGGCCCTATCTGGTGAGCCTCGAAAAGGCTCTGATTGCCAATGCCTTACTCACGCAGGCGCAAACCCAGCGACAACTACAGGAGGGACTGCACAAGGCGAGTGCACATTCGCTTGATCCACTTTTGAAAAACGGGATCGACCAAGAAGCCTTTGTTCGAGATGTTGCGGCAGATGTGAACCGCGAAGTACCAAAGCTACAGTCTCTGAACGATGTGGCGGCTGGCCGAATTGTTTTTGCGGCATTACATCCCGGTCAAGAAGTTGTCGTGAGTGAAGACGATTTGCAACGGGTTCGTAGTGATGTTGAGAAGGTCATCGGCTGGAGTCCACACCAGATTGTTGGCTTGAGAGACAAAGTCCTGTCCTATATGAAAGATAGTGCGGCTGAAGAATTTAACAAGGATGAATTGGACATTCAAAATCAGGCTTTGGATGCAATTGCGAACGAAGTAGTGCTGCGTGCAGCCGACAAGACCGCATTGACAAAGAACTTCTCTGCGGTGGTCAACGCAGAGCCTAAAGCCGCGCTCGACATACTCTCGAAGATAGGGGAATTTCAGAACATCCAGAGGCAGTCTGCGGCAAAGATCATTTCTGGGGGGATAGACGTAACCACGAGCCTCGGCAAATTGCACAATTTGGTGGGCGACAATTGGGATTCGCTTTATCAATCCGTCGCAACTGCTACCGGCAAAGAAGGTATGCCCCCAGAGTTGATAAAGGCTGCTGGCGTTGTGCACGTTGTGAATGATTTTAGCCGTTTGATGCAAGGAGGATTTGACCGGGCAACTTTGCCATCTGACATGGTCGAAGGTTTGGCGGCAATCGCTAAACAGGGTGGCGATTCGAAAACCGTGGATTTGCTAGTAAACGGATACAAAGCAATCACTGACGGAAAGGCTTCGGCCTTTCAGACTGGCGGGGCGGTCTTGGCTTCCCTGGCAGGTGTAGTTCCGGCTCTCGCTCCACTAAGCGATACTTTCAATAAGTTTGCTCCGATTATGCAAGCCGCTGGGCCGCTACTTGCATTGTCGTCGTTTGCGAGTCCACTTGGATTCGTTCAACTCGCCGGGATGTTCGGCGGCGGCGGTGGACTCTTTGGCGGGGGTCACGATGACTCAGCGCAGCTCGCAGCCATCAATCAAGCGCTAATTCAGATCAGCGCCCAACTGAATACCATCAGCAAGCAACTTGACGCCTTGCAAAAACAAATCCAACAAAACCAGATACAGATTATGGACGCTCTTGAGAGTATCTCCTACGATGTCAATCGGCTTCATGACCTGCTTCTGGGAGACCTGCTGGGCAGGACATTTGGTCCATGCCAAAGGTTCAAGAGTGATGTCGACTCGGGAACAGCGCAGTTTGTCTATCCTGCGTCCCCTAAACTCGACCTGAGAGCAGAAAGTTCTCCGCTCGCCAATATCACGAAGTGTGACACCGGACTCAGCGACTTCATGAAGACTGATCAGGGACGGACGCTTCGACGAGCCATTTACAATGTTCCGACGACGAACGTTTCCAGAGACAATGCGCTAAGCAAACTGAAGTCTGCGGCTAAAACGTTCCAAAATAGTCCTTCAGCGAAAAATGCCTGCTTGAATCTGATGCTTGGAGCAATTTCTCTGCACGATGTAGATAATCCACCCGCAAAACCACCGGCCACTGACGATCAAAAAAGCCTTTGTCGAACCATTTTGAACGTCAATGAGATGCTCGATCCTGTGGTGCTTTCGTACATGATTTCAGTCGAACAGGAAATGAGCGATGACTCGACGCGGTTTGGGGTTGCTGCTGCCACGTCTGACTTTTGGACTCAGGCACAAAGAAATCAATTGCTAGGCCGTTGGAACGCGGAACTTCGCGAACTTAACATAGCAATCGCGCAGCACGCGTTGCTCGGCGGCGATGCTACTTTGCCCGACTGGGGAATCAGGCTTTACGACGCAGAACACCTGAATGACGACGAGGTCGAACTGCTGAAAGGAAATCAAATATTATCCGTCAACGCCGCTCGCTATTGGTTATGGCATGACGCTCCGGTGAATAAGGGCGATAAGGCATTGCCGCGTCCGGTACCGCTAGTCGACGAGCAGCCCGTGTATTCGTTCGCGTATCACGCGTGCGATCCCGAGTTCATGGCTTTGGCCACGCATGAAGAGGAGAAATGGTTCCAGACCACGGACGACGTTACTTACCAGATCAAAGATGGAATCGTTGTGGAGGAAGACGCTCAGAAACCCAAGGGACCCTGTCCAACGACAGACAGCGGCAGCAATGAATCTAGCTCTCGGTGGTGTGCGAACTTTACCAAAATAGGCTGCGTGGAAATGCCAACCCCCTCGGAATACTCAACACACGAACTGAGACGGAGTTCCAGCCTGGAGAGTTTACTGCAAGCAAGGGAGACACTTTTGATTTTGATGGAGACTACCCTGTTAACTCAGGAACTCTTTAAAACTGAAGGGCGACGATTGCAATTCTTTGAAGCAATGGCGATTCAGTGGAAATTCGAACATCCAACTCCCGTCCAAAAGCAGAAAACCCGCAATAGCGCGAGTAAGAGCGAGCCCACGGCAGTTCAGTTGGCGATACTCAATCGATGATGGAGCTATCCGACGATCCGCATTTCGTCGATTTCCATTGGCGCGCGCGGTGTCATGCCAGTGTCATGCAAATTGTGATGAATTGCGCCAAAAGGCAACCAAAAACTGAAAAGAGAAGGTGGAAGTGACTTGTCCCGTTTTCTCGTAACTTGCTGGTTCCCTTCGATTAGTCTCGGCTCCGGCAAATTGTGATTAATTTGGTTTCAAGGCTGTCATCCGAAGGCTCTGGGCAGTTCGTTCAGGCTGTCGAGCATTCGGTCTGTGACCGAAGTGTTGTCAGCACGCAGAGACGCCTCCTCGCGTACTCGGTCCGCTTAGGCTATGCGCCCGAGTAGACCAATGCGGTTACCCGCGATGCGAGCATCGCGCTGTTTGTGAATTGTCCCGAATTATCAGTACACTCGGTTTCGGTGCATTAGGTGCAACTAGAAAAGTAAGAAGGCCTATGAGTCTCATGCAAGGTTGAGCGTATGATACGGCCTACGTAGCAAAGTTAAGGCTGTCGAGATTCGCAAGACATGAAGAGCACTGAAGCTCGATATCGAACTTTGCTGGATGCGTCCAGCACTCTGGCCGATCAGCCCACGATCAAAGCTGTGCTACACAGCCTGCGTGACGTTTTGTCCAGCACTTCAAAGTTGCACGGAACCGAACTCTACGTCCTAAACGATGCGCAAGATAGTCTGCGCGTGCTTGAGTTCGATCGAGACCCGGACGCACCTCCATTCAAGATCGGAACCAAAGTGTCACGAATTGGGGCGGCGGCGCGGGTGCTTGAGGAACAGAAGCCAGTTTTCATCCCGGACGTATCGCAGGAAATGTTGAAGCATTCTGAGCTGGCTCCGTTTGCCGCCGAAGTTGTCGGACGGACCGCCTATTTGTTTCCGGTTTCAACCGCCCAAAAACGATACGGGTTTCTGGCCGTAACAAAGTTGCAGGGCGAGAAATTCACCCCCGAAGATGTCGAACTGCTTCGTTCTCTGGCGTCGCACGTTGCGGTTGCGCTCGAGTGCGCGCTTGCGAGGGACAATGCAGAGCTGTACCAGCGACAAGTGGTGAAAGAGCGGGATCGGCTCAGGCTGTTGCTGGAGATCAACAATCATATCGTTTCCAAGTTGGACATCAACGAATTGTTCCGGTCGGCATCGGCATCCATTCGGACTTATTTTCACAACGACTTCACGGGATTTTGGCTGGTCGATAAGCAATCGAACCAGCTTCAATGCGTCGTTTTGGACTTCCCCAGCGGCAAAGGTTCCCTGACCGCTGTGCTCAACTCTGAACTTAGCGACACCGATCATGAAAAACTGCGTGGACACATTCCTGAACTGTTGTCGATTGACGAAATGGAGGGGCTTCCCGCGCAAATCGTCGAAAAGCTCAAGGCTGAGTCGATCACCTCGATGGCAATCGCCCCAATGGTAACTGTTGGTGGTCCTGTGGGTGTTCTGGCTATGGGCAGTCGACAGCCGGAAAACTTCGGACGAGAAGACCTGGACCTCTTGTCGCAAATCAGCAATCAGATTGCGCTCGCGGTTGACAACGCGATCGCTTATGGACGTGTCACGGAGGCCAGGGATCGCCTGGAGGAGGAGCGTTTGTACCTCGAATCGGAGATCCGCTCCGAATACAACTTCGAGGATATTGTCGGTAAGGGTGCTGCTCTTCGTAGAGTTCTGGATCAAGTTGCGATTGTCGCTCCCACGGGGTCGACAGTGCTCCTACATGGTGAGACCGGCACTGGCAAGGAACTCTTCGCGCGAGCAATTCATAACCTCAGCCCGCGTCGCGAGCGCACTTTCGTCCGGCTTAACTGTGCGGCCATACCTTCCGGGCTGGTAGAAAGCGAACTGTTTGGGCATGAAAAGGGCGCTTTCACCGGAGCCCTGATGCAAAAGAAAGGCCGGTTCGAGCTGGCCGATCACGGCACTCTCTTTCTAGATGAAATTGGTGATATCAGTCTCGACCTGCAGCCAAAGCTGTTGCGCGCTCTGCAGGAACGTGAGTTTGAACGACTGGGGAGTACGAAGACCATTCGCGTGGACGTTCGTCTGATTGCCGCAACCCATCGCGATCTGCAGAGCATGATACGTAACAACCAGTTTCGCGAAGACCTCTTCTACAGATTGAATGTTTTTCCGATTGAGATTCCGCCGCTTCGCGAAAGACGCGAGGACATACCGCTCCTGGTGCACTATTTTGTTTTGCACCACGGGCGACAAATGCAAAAGCGCATTAAATCCGTTCCGAAGCAGGCGATGGAGGTGCTGGTGAACGCTGACTGGCCGGGCAATATTCGGCAGCTGGAGAACTTCATCGAGCGTTGCGTGATCTTCACGCAAGGGGACGAATTGAATGTCCTACGAGCAGAGTTGAAGAAACCATTAGTTCGGTCCGGCGCTTCAGCCGCACCAAGTTTCGAACAAGCCGAGAGGCAAGCCATTATAGATGCATTAATCGGCGCCTCCGGCAGAATAGCCGGCCAAGGCGGAGCCGCAGAGCGCCTCGGACTGAAGCGAACAACGCTCCAAAACAAAATGAACAAGCTGAACATCAGGCGTGCTGAGTATTCCGGGTAAGAATCGGGCTGTTCTGGAAACGGGCTCCAGAGCTTGCGGACTGGGCGGGATCAGGGCCTTTTGTTTTATCGAATCACGCGTTGAGTCTCATCGGAACGGGTGCCATAATCTCTGCCACCGCTCGGCTACAAACATGGGGAAAATAGCTCCTTGCCGATCCGTCCTCGTTCGCTTTAGCCTGCCGCGCACAACACGAACGGCCATCTTGGCCGGTTATCTTCTTTATGTATTGTTAGGCACAGCATCGGTTCACGCCCTCGATGGGAACAAGCATCTCACCCAATACATACACACGGCTTGGCGAACACAAGATGGCTCTCTGCCGGCCGGTATGTTTTCGATCACGCAAACCTCCGACGGTTTTCTCTGGTTCCTATCTCTCCCGGGCGATGTCTACAGGTTCGATGGCGTTCGGTTTCTGTCTTGGCGATTGCCTGCTGGTGTTTCAAACGGACCAATAGGGAAGATTTTCGCCGACCACGTAGGTGGGCTCTGGGTAGTAGGGGATGAGCTTGTGCACTGGAAAGATGGAGTTGTCACTGCTCACTTCGAGCTGGAAGGGCTTCAACAGTTTCAAATCATCAGCGAGGATCCTGACGGCTCTTTGTGGGTAGCCCTACGCGCCCCAGACGCGCCCCTTTGCCATGTTACCGACAGCGCCGTTAAGTGTTTCGGAAAGGACGACGGAATACCCATTTCCAGCGTCAATTCTTTACTGGCTGACGGAAAAGGTGGCTTTTGGCTGGGAGGGGAGGGAACTTTAGTCCACTGGCATGCTGGAGTCTCGGAGACGTACAACGTGGGAAAACACGACCTCGCGAGCCTGGCATGTGGTCCCGATGGAACTTTGTGGCTGGGCACGGACGAGGGTTTAGGACTTGCACGTTTCAAAGATGGCGCGGTGAAGCCGTTCGTCACTCCCACCTTCGACGGAAGTAGGCTCGCCGTTACCAGCATGATGTTCGATCGTGACGGCAATCTCTGGGTCGGCACCGATGCAAAAGGGCTCTTTCGTATCTATGGAAATACTGTGGAGGCCTACGGTCATACCGAGGGTTTGTCCGGCGATTCCGTGTGGGCACTTTTTGAAGACCGAGAAGGCATTGTCTGGGCCGGAAGCACAAGCGGAATAGACAGTTTTCGTGATCCACGTATCGTGACGTTCTCGGCCGTGGAGGGATTAGGGAAGGATTTAGCGGCGGGCATTCTGGCAGGCAGAGACGGGACAATCTGGGTCGCAAATAATGGATCGCTCGATCGCATTAAGAACGGGACTGTCTCATCCATTCGCAGGAGCAATGGTCTTCCGGGTGATCAAGTCGCCTCCTTACTTGAAGACCGCGCCGGCAACATGTGGGTGGGAGTGGATGACGGACTATATCTGTTCAAGGATGGCCGATTCCACCGCATCCCGGAACCCGATCACCAACCGCTTGGAATGGTCGTTGGAATTGCCGAGGACATCGACGGCAATATTTGGGCAGAATGTGCAAGCAAACCCAGAAAGCTTGTGCGCATACGCGATTTCCAGGTGCGCGAAGTTTTCCCGGCCTCACAAGTTCCGCCTGGGCATAACCTCGCCCCAGATCCACACGGAGGAATTTGGATCGTCACATCAAAGGGAGATTTGGTGCTGTTCCGGAACGGCATTCTGGAAACAAAGGTTCCGCTCAGTCGAGGAAGTTCTTCGCTAAACCGCCAAATCTTGGTCGAGGCAGACGGTTCCATTCTCGTAGGCTCCGAGGACGGGCTGGTGGGATGGCGGGAGGGCAAACTGCAGCGCATGACGACGAAGAATGCTTTGCCCTGCGACTTCGTCATCTCCTTCGTTCAGGATAAAGAGAAACGCTGGTGGCTTTACACTCGTTGCGGCGTAGTGGAATTCTCAGATTCTGAGCTGCAACGATGGTGGGCCAGCTCGGATGCGATGGTTCAAAACCGAGTCTATGACACATTCGATGGGGCACAGCCAAACATAGGTTCTTTCAATCAGGCCGCATACTCCCCCGATGGACGGGTGTGGTTTGCCAGTGGAGTTGTCGTACAGATGGTGGATCCATCCAATCTCTCGCAGAAAGCGCTCCCGTCACAGGCGTACATCGAATCGCTCGTCGCTGACCGAAAAGAGTTCAAAGCAACGCCCAACCTCAAGGTTCCGCCGAATCCTAGAGACTTACAAATTGACTACACGTCACCCTCCTTCTCGATTCCACAGAAGGTAGATTTTCGCTACCGACTCGACAATTATGACCGTGATTGGCGCGATGCCGGTACCCGCCGGCAGGCGTTCTACACGGCTCTGCCTCCCGGCAAGTACTCATTTCGCGTGATCGCGTCCAATAGTGACGGTGTCTGGAACGACAACGCCGCCAAGCTGGATTTCTCGGTCGCTCCCGCGTACTACCAGACGAACTGGTTCCGTGCTCTGTGCGCAGCCGTGCTCTTGGCATTACTGTGGGCGGCTTACCAATTCCGCGTCCGGCAGCTGCATCATGAGTTCGCCATGACTCTGGAGGCGCGAGTCGGTGAACGTACACGGGTTGCAAGGGACCTTCACGACACTCTGCTTCAAAGCGCACATGGGCTGCTGCTTCGATTCCAAACGGTTTCCCAGTTGCTGCCGGACCGCCCGATGGAGGCGAAAGAGAAGCTAGACAATGCGATCGATCAGACTGCGGACTTCATCACCGAAACCCGGGATGAGGTGCAGGGATTGCGGGATTCCACGGTACAAAACAATGACCTCGCGCTAGCCATAAGCACTCTGGGGCAAGAACTCGGAACCGACCCAGCCAATCATCAACCTACCTTCCGTGTCGCCCTTGAGGGCGAGGCGCGAAATCTGCATCCCATCCTCCGAGACGAGATCTACAAAATTGCTGCCGAAGCGCTGCGGAACGCGTTTCGCCACTCTCAGGCACGGCAGATCGAGGTTGAAATCCGTTATGACAATGAGCAATTCCGACTTCGGGTGCGGGACGATGGAAAAGGCGTTGATCCAGCGATTCTCTCCACTCAAGGCAGCGAGGGACACTACGGCTTGCCCGGGATGCGGGAACGCGCAACTCTTATCGGAGGTAAGCTAGTGGTGTGGAGCGAAGTCGATGCAGGCACAGAAGTGGAGCTGCGCATTCCTGCCCGCACGGCCTACGCGACAGCACAGAGGCGTCCGTGGTTTTCACGCAAAGCGAAGGCATGAAGTAGGAGCTCATGAGCGCCGGCATCTCGCAAATTCGAATTCTTGCCGTTGACGATCATCCAATGCTGCGCCAGGGAATCGCCGGTCTGGTTGGCATTCAGACCGACATGATTTTGGTAGGCGAAGCATCCAACGGACGCGATGCCATTCAGCAATTCCGGACGCACCATCCGGACATCACGCTCATGGACTTGCAGATGCCGGAGATGAGCGGCATCGACTCCCTGATTGCGATTCGCAACGAATTTCCCAATGCAAAAGTGATTGTGCTGACGACATACGCAGGCGATACGCAAATTCTCCGTGCGCTTAAGGCCGGTGCTCAGGCCTATCTGCTCAAGAATACGTTGCATAAGGAATTACTGGAGACGATCCGCGCGGTGCACACTGGAAAGAAGATCCTTTCGCCAGAAGTCTCGTACCAGATCGCCGAGCACGCGACGGATGACCTCCTGACGCCCGCAGAGATCCTTGTCTTGAGACTGATCGCAGCTGGGAATGCGAACAAGCAAATTGCGGATCAACTCTCGACCACGGAGGAAACCGTCAAGAGTCGAGTCAAGAGTATTCTTTCTAAACTAGGCGCCAACGATCGAACGCACGCCGCAATGATCGGCCTGAAGAGAGGAATCATCGAGCTGTAGTGTCCACCCACCTTCCTTGTATGCGGCAGGCGCAAAACCCCTAAAGAGTGACGATCCGGGCTCTATTTGGGGTTTCGGTTCACCTCGCCAACGACGGAAACTAATAACGTCTCGACGGGTGCGTTTTTGCGACGGTTATATTCAACATTCGCTGGCGGTTGGCCTGGCGCAGGATTGCTTCTCATGCGCGTGGTTGTCGGCTCCGTGCTGATTGTGCACGCGGGCTTATGGCTGTGGAGCGATCTGCCGCCGATGAATATGACGATTCCCGCTGTGCTCTTGATGGGAGCAGGAATACTGCTGATCGTAGGACTATGGACACCCATCGTCGGAACGTCCATAGCAGTGATTGAAATCTGGAACATCCTTACGCTGGCCGGAGACAAATCGGTTTGGCTGCTGTTGGGAACCGCCGGTGCCGCTCTCGCAATGTTAGGACCGGGTCTATGGTCAGTCGATGCGCACCTCTTTGGATGGCGGCGCGTCGAAGCTCCACCTCGCAAAGCGAGCTCTAACTCTCTTTAACACGCTTCCCTTAAATTTCTTTACCTCAGAAGAGGGTGAAATTGCCCACCCAAGAGTCTGCGATTTGGCTCCATGTGGGGTTGTCGGAAAGCGGAACTGAATTGGACAATGGTTCATCACTAGACCAACAGGGTCTGCATTCAAGTTTAAGCCAATACGGTTGAACAAGCAGTAGGGAGGAAGTATGGGAGACGCAGGTGTTGCTTTCACGGACTTCGGAGGCTTCGCAGGAACAAGTTTTCCCGAAGTGGCCCAGCTGGAAGAAGAGGGCCTTTACGTTGAATCGGAAATGGGCTCCGAGTACAACTTTGAGGACATCGTCGGCAAGAGCGCCGCTCTTCGCAAAGTTCTGGATCAAGTTGCGATTGTCGCTCCCACGGGGTCGACAGTGCTCCTACATGGTGAGACCGGCACTGGCAAGGAACTCTTCGCGCGAGCAATTCATAACCTCAGCCCGCGTCGCGAGCGCACTTTCGTCCGGCTTAACTGTGCGGCCATACCTTCCGGGCTGGTAGAAAGCGAACTGTTTGGGCATGAAAAGGGCGCTTTCACCGGAGCCCTGATGCAAAAGAAAGGCCGGTTCGAGCTGGCCGATCACGGCACTCTCTTTCTAGATGAAATTGGTGATATCAGTCTCGACCTGCAGCCAAAGCTGTTGCGCGCTCTGCAGGAACGTGAGTTTGAACGACTGGGGAGTACGAAGACCATTCGCGTGGACGTTCGTCTGATTGCCGCAACCCATCGCGATCTGCAGAGCATGATACGTAACAACCAGTTTCGCGAAGACCTCTTCTACAGATTGAATGTTTTTCCGATTGAGATTCCGCCGCTTCGCGAAAGACGCGAGGACATACCGCTCCTGGTGCACTATTTTGTTTTGCACCACGGGCGACAAATGCAAAAGCGCATTAAATCCGTTCCGAAGCAGGCGATGGAGGTGCTGGTGAATGCCGATTGGCGAGGTAACATTCGCGAGTTGGAAAACTTCATCGAGCGATGCGTGATTCTCACGCAAGGGGACGAACTGAATGTCCCACGTGCAGAGTTAAGGCGATCTGCTGCTTCAGCCGCATCAACTTTCGAACAGGCTGAGCGGCAGGTCATCATCCAAGCCTTGAAAGCCGTCTCGGGGAGAATCGCCGGCCAAGGCGGAGCCGCAGAGCGCCTCGGCCTGAAACGAACAACGCTCCAAAACAAGATGTACAAGCTGAACATCAGTCGTGTTGCGTATACCCAGTAACAATCCGTTAGCTCTGGAACGTTCCTTCTGAAGCTTCTCAACCCCGACCCCCTGAGACCCACGCCCGCATGACGGCAGTGCCCGTCGGTCGGGCACAGGTGACCCCAGACACACCTCGACGGTTGCTTGTGCTTTCAACAACTTACGTAGACTCATTTCTGGCATAAGACCTGCAACAACTTGACATGATTCTCTCCAGCCGACTGCCGATGGCTGCTTAGATTCTCACGGAGGTGAGATGCTGCGCGTTGACATACGCGATTCCGCGAACGCCCTGAGCCTCAAGCTCGAAGGTCGATTCACGGGTAATGACGCACAGAATACTTGTGCGCTCATGGGGCGTTGCCATGACGGAATGACACTGATCGTCGACCTTACGGAAGTCACGTTCATCGACTCGGTAGGGGAAGAAGTACTATCGGTTTTTGGTCGATTCGGGGCGAAATTCGTCGCCCCAACATCTTATACACTCGATACATGTGAGCGGCTGCACCTTCGCCTTGCTCCGAGTCAGGCATCGGCTGGGAACACGTCAGGCACTTCCCGCACAAACGCTGGCCGACGCAAGCCCCGCTAAATACAGCCACGAAACGCAGTCTAAAACTCTCGAGCGCTCACGTTCTTGACTTGGTATGTGACTCTCCACTTGAATTTCCATCCCGCTTTTGCACCCGTGAGGTTGGTGTTTTTTAAATAGATGTAGCTCCGTACACCAAACCCCGGCGTTGAC
Source organism: uncultured Acidobacteriota bacterium (assembly GCA_963714785.1). Classification (GTDB taxonomy): domain Bacteria; phylum Acidobacteriota; class Terriglobia; order Acidiferrales; family UBA7541; genus Palsa-295. The sequence goes on along the minus strand of CAVQQE010000002.1, from coordinate 4,775 downwards.
GAGCCCGCGGCACCTAGTCAGCGGCATTGCCCGCATACGGGCGGCGCAGCACGGCAAGAGTCTCTCCTGCCCATGTAGATTCAACTACTTGCGAGACACATGAATTGGCATGCCTTATGCACTGCTCATAAATGGGGAGCAACACGATGAACTTAATTGCTTCGAAAAATAAAGCGACGCGCTGGAGGACAGGCCAGTCGACGCAGCCGCATTCACTCGGCGCCAGAGGATCTCGCAAGACGACCGCGTGGAAACGCCTGTTGCTGATTATCGCATTCTTGGCCGGAGCATTCCCGGAGATGACATTGGGTCAACAACAACAGGTCTCCTCGGGCGATGTCGATGCTCAGCTTCTCACGCTCAATGACGCGGTGACGCTAGCACTACAACAAAACCGACTTGTAAAGAACTCGGTGCTGGAGGCTCAGAAATACGACTTTCAGGTGAATACCGCTCGGAGCCGCCGGAAGCCCCAATTTCAGTTTTCCATGCTGGGGGGCGAGCTCTTGCAGCCGTTTGACTTTACTATCCCGAAAGGTTCGTTAGGCACCTTTGCGGGCACTGGGCCAATCCCGTCAACGAACGCCAAAATCCACACGCCTGCGGTGTTCACTACCTACCTGACCGGCAGCATCGATCAACCGTTGACACAACAATACAAGATCGGTCTCGGGATTCACGCGACGGAATTGGGACGCGACATCGCCCGTGAAGATGTACGCGGCGAGCGCCAGAAAATCGCTGCGGAAGTCCGAAGCGCATATCTTCATCTCGTCGCGACCCAGGCGAGCGTGGATGCAGCGCGCGAGGCGGTCAAGACACTCGAAGAAGCAGAGCGCGTCACCACGCAGTACGAGACTGAAAAGAAAGCGCTGCGGGGCGATGTACTGGATGTCGAGGCGCGGCTAGAGAAGTCGCGCTATCAGTTGTCCGTCTCAGAGGATGGCTTGGTAACACAACGTGAGGCGTTGAACCAACTGCTTGGCCGCGATGTAGCCACGCCTTTTCGTGTTGACTTCATTCCAGAGCAGGACGCCAGCGATCTCACGCTCGATTCAGCCCGCCAGGAGGCTCTGGCAAACCGCCCGGAAAATCGGCAAGCGCGTCTGAAAGAAAAGCAAGCGGAGTATGACCGGCGTCTCGCGAAGGCCGAATACATCCCGGACCTGAGTCTCTCCGTGCGCTATCAGGGGATCAGTAACGTGCAAGTTCTTCCTCAAAACGTTGCCACGGCCGGTTTTCTTTTGACTTGGGAGCCGTTCGACTGGGGACGCCGCCACAACAAGGTCGCCGAAGCAAGTAACACTATCGAACAGGCCCGCAACGGTATTCACGAGACGGAATCGCAGATAGCTGTCGAAATTGGCGCGAAATTCCGCAAATGGCGGGAGGCCTCTTTGCTGCTTAAGGCTTCTCGGACCGCCCACGAAGCGGCTGTGGAACAGCTCCGTGAGACTAACAACAAATATAAACAGGAGGCTTCGCTTTTGAAGGATCTCCTCGAAGCCCAGGCCAGGAGTTCGGAAACCAATGCTCAGTATCAGGAAGCGCTTTCCTCATATTGGAGCTCCTTCGCTGAGCTGCGAAAGTCGATGGGAGAAGAGTAGCCATGAGAACAGCGTCATCCCAAACCGGCAGCCGAGGAAGCCGAACTGCAGTGCCAGCGGGCGCGTCCAGAATTTCAGAGAACCAGAGCGGAGTTCGAGGAAGCAATTGGAGCGGAGTAAAAATCATGGACAACAAACTGAAGATAGGGCTCAGATTAGGAAAAGCGGCTGTTCTTCTGGCCTTGATGGCAGTAATAAATGGCTGTCATCAACCCACGCAAGTCGAAGCCAAGTCTCCCACGCCAGTTCATCTGGTGGACGTGACTCTGGAATCGTCTTCACAAGATTTGCGCTACTCGGCTTCCGTCTTGCCATTCGCCCAAGCGAGCTTGTCGTTCAAATCCGCAGGCTACGTAACGGAGATCAAGCAGGTCGTGGGAGCAGATGGACGGCGTCGCGACATAGGGCCAGGAGATTATGTTAGCCGCGGGTCTGTGCTCGCGCAGATTCGGCATCAGGATTTGAAGAATCAGTTTGACCAAGCTGCGGCAACGCTCGTTCAAGCCCAAGCGCAGCATGTGGAAGCAACGCAGGATTACGAGCGCGCGAAGGCGCTTTACGCCACACAGAGCTTGATCAAGCCCGATTTCGATCAAGCGCAGGCCAGATTCGATTCAACCCGTGCAGGTGTGGATCAGGCCAAGGCTAGTCTGCACCAAGCCCAGCTGGCACTTGACGATGCCGATCTGAGAGCACCGTTCTCGGGATATATCCTTGCCCGAAACATTGAACTGGGGAACCTGGCGGAACCAGGGTCGACCGCCTTCACGATTGCAGACACGAGTGCGGTCAAAATCGGTTTCGGCGTCCCCGAGTACGCCCTAAGGCATCTGCGTTTGGGGCAACAATTCAGCATTCATCTCCAGGATGATCCGAAAGAATACAGCGGGCGAGTCACGAGTATTGCGGCGAGCGCTGACGAAAAGAATCGCGTCTTCGCTATTGAAGTGACCGTACCTAATCCAAAGAGCTATCTGAAGCCCGGGATGATCGCCTCGCTCACAGTGTCTGGAGTCCAAAAGGCTCCGGTTCCCACCGTCCCGCTAAGCGCCATCGTTGCTGACGCCGCCTCACCTGGACGCTACGCGGTTTTCGTGGCCGAAGAACAGGGCAGCAAATGGGTGGCGCATCTGCGTGAGGTCACGCTCGGCGAAACGCACGAGAGCGATGTGGCAGTCGATGGTGTAAAGCCAGGAGAAAAGATCGTCGTCGTTGGAGCCGCCGGTTTGAAGGACGGCGATTCGGTCCAGGTTCTTCCATAGAGGCACAGGAAAAAAAAATGACACACGAAAACGAGCAAGACATCACTAATCGCCGGAATGTCCCAAGATTCTTCGTCGAGCATCCGCACATCTCCTGGATGTTTCTAGCCGGAGTCCTCATTTGGGGTTGGTTCGGCTACAAGTCCATGCCACAACGAAAAGACCCGGAAATCCCCGTGCGCGTCGGAGTCGCGGCTTGTCCGTGGCCCGGAGCGACGGCGCAACAGGTCGAGCAATTCATTACGCGTCGAATTGAGGATGTCGCCGCAGAGAATAAGACCATTCATCCGGGAACGGATGCGGACTACGGCATTAAGTCGATATCCCTTCCGGGCTATTCATTTGTGACCATACAACTGGATGAGGGCATCGCCGATACGAAGCGGCAATTCAGCGATATTAACCTTAAGCTGAACGCCCTAAATTCTCAGCTGCCTCAGGGCGCGGGGCCAATCAGTTTCCAAAGCGATTTTGGAGATACCGCCGCTCTCATGCTCACGGTCGCCAGCCCAAAGGCGGACGACGTTGAAATTGCGGCTCGCGCCAATTCCGTTGAGGCCGCGATCCGCAAAGCTCGCGTTGCAAAACAGCAGAATCGAGAGGGACAGCGCATTACGGTGGTAGATTCCTTTCCTCAATCCATCTCCGCAAAGGAAGTCCTCGACACTGGATACCTATTCCAAGCGGAAGCGCAGAGCGCTGGAATAATTCGAGACTCGGAAATCATTCAGGGGAGTGGATTCATCGGACTCGATGGTGTTTCCGATGCAGATGACAGCTCCATTGAAGCGTTCGTCAAACGGTTCATCTCGCAGCGCCTAAAACGATCCGAGCTACATCCCGACGCGTGGGAGCCAACAATCATTCGCGACCCGAGCGAGACACGGACGAAACTAGCCAGCGTCGCCGGCGACAAGTACAGCTATGCCGAACTCGACAATTATTCTGACTTGATTGGCCGAACGGTCCAGGGAGCTCCCGAAGTTTCCAAGGTCGAACGGCGGGGTGTTTTGTCGCAGACCATCTATCTCGATTATTCGCAGGACCGCCTGGCTGCCTACGGATTGCGTCCTGCTGATCTCTCCAAAGTCATTTCGGCTCGGAACATCATCGCGCCGGGTGGGACGGTGGAAACGGGGGAACACAGGATTACGCTCATCCCTTCCGGTCAATTCGACAACGCCAGGAGCATCGGCGATGTAGCTGTATCCGCCTCGTCACAGGGTGCCCCAGTCTATTTGCGGGATATCGTTCAAATTAGCCGCGGGTACCAAGCTCCTGCCGCATACCTCAATTACTACACATGGCGAGACTCCAGTGGCCATTGGCAACGTAGCCGGGCCATCACCTTGGCAGTTTACATGCGCGATAAGAAGCAAATCGCGCGCTTCGGACAGTCCGTGAATTCGAAGATTGAGCAGCTTCGCCAAGTTCTTCCCGCCGACCTGATTTTGGCGCACACGTCCGATCAACCGCTCCAAGTGAAGGAAAACATCAGTCTGTTCATGCGCGCACTTGTCGAAGCCATCATTCTCGTGGTCATCGTTTCGCTGCTCGGATTTTGGGAGTGGCGCCTAGCGCTGATTATGGCTCTCGCAATACCGATCACGCTGGCGATGACATTTGGCGTCGTATATGTATTGGGAATTGATCTGCAACAAGTCTCCATCGCATCGCTGATCATCGCACTTGGCCTTCTCGTTGACGTGCCGGTAGTCGCTGGCGACGGCATAAAACGTCATTTGGCAGAAGGGTTCCCGCGCACGACAGCGTGCTGGCTCGGGCCCACAAAGCTTGCCACCGCGATTTTCTACGCGACGATCACCAACGTCATCGCCTACCTGCCATTTCTGATGCTGAGCGGCAATACCGGCGAATTTCTGAAGAGCCTTCCCATCGTAATGAC
>CAVQQE010000001.1:0-383880 GCA_963714785.1 uncultured Acidobacteriota bacterium | reverse complement strand
CGCAGGAAGTCCCCGGTTCAAATCCGGGCGCCCCGACCAAGATCATCTCGCGTGTTTTCTTTGAGTTATTGAAAGCCCGCTTCACTCAAAACTCATCTGTGGAATTCGACCAGACAGGCGGTCTAAGTTCGCAAGCCGTGTAATTCTAAAGAGTTCGCCGCATGACAAATTTTCAAAAACAGGCTGAGGCAGGAGTGCGATTTCACAAAATATCGACCGGAGGCAAGTTAAACGCGCGCCCTTTGGCAAGTATGGGGAAAATTCAGGGGACCCTGTGCATTTCTGGTCTCATCAATCCTCGGAAATGCAAATCGGCGATCACGCGCTCAACTCGCCTTCCACTGCGCCTTTCAGTAGTTTCTGCATTTGCTGGTTGAACGTGGAACGCGCGAGATGCTGGCCGCAAGAGTCCGGTCAAATAACCCGTTCACGTTTTCTTTCAGGTCCCGTGTGACCCGACTGTCCTCAATTCATTTGTGCTCCGGACACTGAATAGCAAGTGCGTTACATGATGACCTATCCCCCTTTCCAAACGCCCGCCCAATGTCCCAAATCCCCATCCGCCATTGCGACGGGAGACGGAATACACTGAATTCGTGATAACTTGGCTTTCGAGAGATACGATTCGTGGAGATGGAAGATGAAGAGTTTCTTCAGAATTGTCCTTCTACTTCTCTTGCTTCAAGCTCCTCACATGGCAAACGGGAATTCTGAAATAGCTTTCAACACGTTCAAAGGCTTCCGGGGAAAATGGGCTATTCAATCGACCGGAAAAACTCTTCCCATTGAAATGACCTACGAAGTCGGTTCCAACGGCTCTATTGTGACGGAGCAGTTCGGCAAGGAACTTTCCGTGATCTATAGAAATGGCCAGAGTCTTCTCATGACCCACTTCTGCAACGGAGGCAACCAGCCACGCTTGCGCCTAAAGGAAAGCGGCCGGCCAGGGCTATTCGAGTTTGACATGTTCGACATCACGAATTTGAAGAATGAAGACGCGGCTCACGTCGAGAAAATTACTTACACCGTCACCGATGATAAAAAAATCGCCCTGGAAATAGTTTGGAAAGAGGGCACGTCCGAAACGTCCGAAAAATACACGCTTACCAAGTTCTGAGACACAGTGTCTCATCTGGCTATCGGAGCGGCCCGTCGCGTAGGGCGGCCAAATCCCTTATCGTATGTGGAGGGAAAGCCGTACCTCGATTGTCAGGTAGTCAGCACTGCTTGCACTGCCACTCAAACGGCGACACGACGGACGGATCTGGCGCTCGGCTCCAGCTGCTACGACCAGCCCCATTCCATTAACGAGTTCAGGTCCTTTGCCGGAATGAGTCGCGTGCGTTAACGATTTATCGGTGAATTTGCGAAGAGGAAAGGAAGAAACCAATGGCAAACCCTACTCAGGCCGAGATCGAGAATAAACTTCGTGGCGAAGATCTCAACACATGGCTCGACTCGTGGCGCGCGGAGCAGGGTTCCGCCAAGCCAGGCGCACTGAAGCTCATGGCCGCAGTGATTCCATTACCGATTGACCAGAGCCTTCGGGTTTTGGACGTCGGCTGTGGGCCAGGTGACGCGGGCCGCGCTATTCATTCGCGATTTCCGCACGCGTGGACCGATTCCGTGGATGGGAATGAGTTCTTTGTCTCGCTGTGCGGCGCGGTCAATCGCCGCGATGGTATAGGCGGGCGGACGTGGGCGTGTGATTTGTCGAAACCAAACTGGCGGCGCGATCTGGCGAGCGACTATGATGTCGTGGTGGCCGTCAACGCCGTGCACTGGCTCAGCTTGGCAGAGGCCGCAGGACTTTTCGGCGACATCTTTCAGTCACTCCGGTCAGGTGGCGTTTTTCTGCTCATGGAGCCGGCAGGAGCCGAGGCGGCGTTTGCGCACGCATTCGACGCGTGGCGAAAGGAACAGCCAAGTCAGCACAAGTACGAAGATTGGCGGCGCTTCTGGTCGAGAGTGAACGCCCTATTGGGCTGCGATTATGGCTTCCTCGGCGAGCCTGACAATCAAAATCGCATCGGTGATGGGCTGTCTGTGATGCAGTGGGTTGGTCTGCTCACGGATGCCGGCTTTGAATCTATCGATATCCTGATGAGAGACACCGAAAAAGTAGTCTTAGCAAGTGTTAAGCCTTGATCACCAGCCAAGACGACCGACTTCGCCCCTACAGCGAGACGTTCGTTAGTAACCCTCGCGCGAGTTCGGGCCGGTTGGAAAACGTCAATCTTTATCCGAAGTCCGCCCGGGCCGAGGCCGTGATGGTCCACCTGCGCATCCTCTCGGCAAATCCGCGCACTCTCGCTGGAATCTTCGAGCAATTCACCGGTTTTCAGAGATCGTTCCCTCGATTACGCCGAGACCTCGAAGATGCTCCGTCTAGATTACTCCCGTGTGAGGCGCAAACCAGAAACTATCGATCACTCGCGACGACCCTCGTGAGATCTAAGCCAGAGTCGCTGGTCGCTATTTTCTACCAGCCGATAAGTGAGCCGAAATCGGAAACTGCCGGGCAGGTGAACAAGTGAAGCTCAAGCGATTGCCGTGGCCACCCTGGAAACTCTGGAGCCGGGTAACAGCGCCGGCTCATCGACCGATCCACTTCGGCATCGACTACGGCACCTGCGTTTCTAAGATCGTCTTCCGCGATAACGGAGCGCCGCAGGAGGAGAGCGCCGTGGTCGTTTTGCGGAATGGCTCGTTTCGAATTCCCTCGCGAGTGTGCGCAACAGCGACCACGCTCTTTTTTGGCGATGATGCCCGAACCCGCGCCGGTTGCGACATCTACGAAAATATTAAAACGGACATCGCAACGGAAGCTGCCGTGACGACGGAATCGACTGGCGGTTCCCAACCGGCATTTGGACACAGCGCTGCCGATCTTGCTGCGCTGACGATTTGGTTTTTGATGTCTGAAGGACACCGAGCCGCTGCGGCTCGTTTGAACGGCGGCCTCGAACGCGCGGAGACGGGCGTATCCGTGGGCGTGCCGATGCCGATCTTCAACGACGAACAGCGAAGGGCACCTTTCCTGAGCGTTGCGCGACGAGCCTGGGCGCTCTACAGCAATGAAGGATTGCTCGATTCGGAGCTCTCGATCGAAGATGCGCGCCGCCTGTTGCGAAAACATCCTGCGCAATCGCCGTCGATTCCGGATCGCGAGGTTCAAGAATGGGTGGAGAATCGCGACATCATAGCAGCGAAAAGTCCGATCGATATTATTCGGCCTGAAGACGAGGCGGGACTATGGTGGTTGCTGCGATCTCCAAGTGTTGCCGCCGGCCCCTACGCGAAGGTTGACATCGGCGCTGGGACGACTCACGCCAACCTGTTCCGAATCTTTGGCCCGGCGAAAACTGTGAAAAGAAGCATGGTGCGTTACGGCGCGGTTGCTTCAGCGGTTGGCACCGGCGCCGTGCATCGTGCCATTGCGAGTGGCCAAGGATTAGATCGCGACAGTCCGCGCGTTCAGGATTTTGAGCAGCCCACTCTGCAAGTGAACTTCGAGCGGAGTAACGCGCTGATGCCAGTCGCAAGACAGATTTACGATACTTACCAAAAAGCCTGGAACGATGCCTGTGTCAAGATGCACGGGAATGCTCTCGAAATTTCATCATGGCGGCAGCAGAAGTTATTCGTAACGGGCGGGGGGAGCTGTATGCCATTCCTCGTCGACCTGCTGCGAACCCATCCGGATTTCGGCAAGCTTTCGTTGATGGCTTTGGAGCTGCCCTTCGATCTAATCAGGGCCGATCGCCAGAAGATCGCGCGAGACGAATTGCCATTTCTCAGCGTGGCCTACGGGCTATCGAACATGGAATCGTACCTGCCGAACCCTTATAACCGTGAACCTGGTTAGTTCAACGAATTTCACGCCTCCAGTGAGTGCGTCTGGGGTGACAAGTCCTGATAAGTTCTATAAAAGGAGTCAAGAAAAACAGCTTTCCGGCGGCCGGATTTTTCTTGCCGTCCAGCCCAGCACGTTTAGCGGGATTGTCGTTGCCTTCCGTTCCGGGATCTCGGGACGCTGCTGGATTCGGGCAGCGCTTTTGGTTTTCTTTGCCAGCGGTTTTCGTCATTTTGCCGCAACGAAGCCAGTCCGTTCGGAGACCACAAGCAGCACGGTTGTCAGGTGCCAACCATGGTTCTATTGGGGACTCGTGGCCCATAGCTTTTTCGGGTTGTCCGAGCGGAACTAGGGTCGCGTGAGAGATTCAGCGTGCCCGAGGCACGCCTGGCCTAACTAATCAGCTGAGACTCGCCCTCGAACCCGAATGTCTCCAGAACCCGACGGACCACCACCGGAAGAAATTCCAGGATGGAACGGATTCGCTGGAGGCACTCAAGCTGTTTGTGGTTTCAGATGTTGGGCGTCGAAACGCACTCCTTTCTTCCACACGATCAAGGTGATGGCCGCCATTTTGCGCGTCAAAGTCAGGCGCGCCATCTCCGGCCGGATTCCCTTGGCCACCAATGCATCGCAAAACTCTTTGAACGGGCCAGTCTTGGCAGCGGCCACGGTGGCGGCACCCTTGAATAGATTTTTCAGCTCGTGATTGTGATTGCGATTCAGCCCGCGAATCGAAGCCGGCTTCTTCGCCCGCTGCAGTTCTCCCTGGACGAAGCGCTGCTCGGCACTGCTGTGCGTCTCGATTCCAAATCCGCTGTAGCTCCAGAGCTGTCGTTTGGTAGGCAAATGATGCAGTGTCTGGATCAAAGCGATCAGCAGCGCCGCCCGGATCGTTGCCGATGAACGGAATCTCGCGTAACAATTTTCAGGCGTGGTGCTTCTGAGCTTCGGCGAGCAGCTCGCGCCGCACTTCCTGGCGCAGCACTCGCAGCGCATCGAAGTGCTGGTAGTAGAACTCCGCTTGGCGACGAACGCCGGCTTCCGAGATCTTGCCGAGCACTCTGCTCGATAGCGTTCTGCGTACACCTGTTTTCCTCAGGACCTAGCCCACAGGCGGTCTCTCTTCGTTGACTTGATGGACGGCGCAACCTAAGATTGCCGCACTTCTTGCCCATGATTGGCCAAACCATCTCGCACTACCGCGTCATCGAGAAACTCGGTGGAGGAGGTATGGGTGTCGTCTACAAGGCCGAGGACACCAAACTTCACCGTTTCGTTGCCCTGAAATTTCTGCCTGACGGGTTCGTCCCGGATTCGCAAGCGCTGAAGCGCTTCGAGCGCGAAGCGCAGGCTGCCTCCATCCTGAACCATCCCAACATCTGCACCATCTACGAAATCAGCGAATACAACGGTCAGCCTTTTATTGCCATGGAGTGTCTCGACGGGCAGACCCTGAAGGAACGCATTCCCGGCAAACCGCTGCCGCTGGAGCTGGTGCTGGAGTTGGGTATCGAAATTGCCGACGCGCTGGATGCGGCGCACGCCAAAGGAATCGTTCACCGCGACATCAAGCCCGCCAACATTTTTGTCACCGAGCGCGGGCACGCCAAGATTCTAGATTTTGGCCTAGCGAAGGTCGCATCCAAGGGCGGCAAGGCTGACGTTTCGGTGATGGCCACCGCGAGCGAATTGGAGCAGCTCACTCGATTGGGCGCAGCGATCGGCACGATCACGTACATGTCGCCGGAGCAGGTGCGCGGCGAAGAACTCGATGCGCGCACCGATTTGTTTTCGTTCGGCGCAGTGCTCTACGAGATGGTGACTGGAGTTCTGCCTTTTTTGGGCGACACACCTGGTGTGATCGCGGAAGCGATTTTAAATCGCGAGCCAGCCGCGGCAGTCCGTCTGAATCCCGAAGTCTCCGCAAGGCTCGAAGAGGTCATCGACAAAGCGTTGGAGAAAGACAAAAAGCTGCGCTATCAGAATGCCTCCGAAGTTCGCGCCGATTTGCAGCGCCTGAAACGCGATTCAGATACTGGCCGCACGTCAGTCCCGGCAGCGCAAATCGAGTCGAAGGCCGCCGCGAAATCCACGTGGTTTCGTGGGGGAATGGTGGCCGGCGCAACAGTTGTGGTCGTCGCCCTGGCCCTTGGCGGCTGGTTGTTTTTCTCCCGCAAGGCGCACGCGCTGACTGAGAAGGATACGATTGTCCTCGCAGACTTCACCAACACGACGGGTGACGCGGTCTTCGACGGTACTCTGCGGCAGGGCCTTTCCGTACAGTTGGAACAGTCACCCTTCTTGAGCATCATTTCGGACCAACAAATCCAGCAGACCTTAAAGATGATGGACCAGAAGCCGGATGCGAGGCTGACGCCGGAAATTGCGCGGGATCTCTGCCAGCGGACGGCGAGCGCCGCCGTCCTCGATGGTTCGATTGCGCAGATTGGAACGCAGTACCTTCTCACCCTCAAAGCCGTGAACTGCGCAAGCGGGGAGTCTCTCGCGAGCACGGAAGCCCAAGCCGGCGACAAAAACCATGTGCTTGACGCTTTGGGAAAGATGGCGTCGGAAATTCGCAACAAACTGGGTGAGTCGCTCAGCACGGTGCAGAAATTTGATACCCCTCTAGAGCAGGCCACTACGTCGTCACTGGAGGCCCTTAAAGCCTTCAGCTCGGGTAATAGACTTTGGATCACAGATGGTGATGCCGAAGCGATTCCGTCTTTTAAGCGTGCTATCGAGCTCGACCCGAATTTTGCGCTGGCCTACGCGCATCTAGGCATGGCGACTACCACGGTCGGAGAACCCAGCATTGCCGCCGGCTACACCCGCAGGGCATATGAACTTCGCGACCGCACGACCGAGGCAGAGAAGTACTTCATCTCGACTACCTATTACAAGGAGGTCCTTGGGAATATCGACAAAGCCGAGCAAACCTGCAAGCTTTGGATGCAGGCCTATTCGCGCGCGTACGAGCCGCATGTTTACTTGGCGGGGGCCGTTTACCCGGTAGTTGGCGAATATGAGAAAGCGGTTGAAGAAGCCAAAGAGGCGATCGCTTTGAAACCGGACTTTCCTATCTCTTATGCCTTTCTCATGTTCAATTACATCCCTCTGAATCGCCTCGATGAGGCGAAGGCAGCGCATGAGCAAGCTCTCGAACGCAAACTGAATAATCCTTTGTACCTGCTTGCCCTATATCAGATTGCTTTTTTGCAGAATGATGCAGCAGGGATGGCGCAGGAAGTTGCAAGTTCATCCGGAAAGCTGGAAGCAGAAGATATAGTTTTGGGTCTGGAAGCCGAAACAGCCGCCTATTCCGGTCGGCTCTGGACCGCCCGCGAGTCGTCCCGACGAGCTGTTGATTCCGACGACCGGATAGGAGCGAAGGAAGCAGCAGCAACCTACATCGCTCTATCCAGTTTGAGGGAAGCCTTGTTCGGCAATGCAGACGAAGCACGACGGCTCACGAATTTGGCAGTCGGCCGCTCGGCGGGACGCGATGTGCGATACGCCGCAGCGCTGGCATTGTCGTATGCCGCAGACGACAAGCGAGCTCAAGCGCTGACCGACGATTTGGGCAAGAAGTTTCCGGAGGATACCATCGTGCAGTTCAATTACCTGCCCACCCTTCGCGCAAAGCTCGCTCTCAACGAGAGGAATCCTTCCGAGGCCATTGAAAATCTCAGGGCCGCCACGACGTACGAGCTAGGACAAACGACAGGTAGCACCTACGGTTGGACCGCCATGTACCCGGTTTTTGTGAGAGGAGAAGCCTATCTGGCCGCACATCGAGGGAGCGAAGCCGCCGCCGAATTCCAGAGAATCCTCGATCATCGCGGCATCGTGATTAACGGGCCCATCGGCGCACTGGCGCATCTTGGTCTTGCCCGCGCCTTCGCCTTGCAAGGTGACACGGCTAAAGCCAGCGCCACGTATCAGGATTTCCTCACGTTGTGGAAAGAGGCCGACCCCGACATCCCCATCCTGATCGCCGCGAAATCCGAATACGCGAAGTTACAATAAATCAAGGTTGTCAGAACTTGCCTTTGATGTACGCGTAGAGATCGAACGCACTGGTCCAAGTGACTGGTAAGTTGGATAACCGTCCATTTGCCGTACTAGAACTGTGTGAAGTGGGTGAATTGTTCTCGTTCTTGTCAAAGCCCCAGAGTTCAAGTGCGTGATATTGATTGGGCGCGTTGTCATCCCAACGGAACGCAAGCCAGGATCCACCGAGATCAGGCGCGACAGCGATGTGAGAAGCAATGGGTTTCTTCGAGGCCACGAACTCGCCTTCGCAATTCCATTGGCCAAGGAAAATGGAAAACGGCTCGATCTCGGCTTTCAGGACTGAGGCCGTAGGAGAGGCTGGCGCTTGTGCATCGATTCTCTGCACGATCAACAGCGGTGCGGAAAGCGAGGTCAAGGCGCAATCCATCCAGCGGTTGCACGCGAAACTCTGATACAACTCGATTGTTCCATTGAAATACTCCTAGTTTCGACCGGAAATGTCCGACCTACTGTTCGGGAACGAGAGCGAGTTTGTCAGATGTTCCGTCCATATCGACGCACTCCGATTCGTTGCGCCGACGCGCCTTTCCGCATATACGCGCCGAACTAGCAAACGTCCAGCGGTTGCGGTCAAATTCCTTCACTTACCCATCAGAGCGTACTGATTGCCGTACAGGTCTTCAAAAATGCATTGCCTGCCCCAAGGCAGCGCTTTAGGTGGGCTCTGAAACTTTACGCCGCGCGCGCTCAGAGTCTGGTAGGTCTCGTCTAGATCGTCAGCCCGGAATACCCAGGTGGTTCCCTTGCCGATTTGTTCCGTCTTCATGCGGGCGCGGTCGGCACCGTATTCGTCGAGCTCCGGTTTCTGAAGAACGATGCCGAAATCGCTCTGCTCGTGAGGGGTCACAACGAGCCATCGCGTGCCCTTCCCATAAGTTGCATCTTGCAGTTTCTTGAGGCCCAGAGTTTCCGTGAACCAATGCAGGGCTTCCTCTTGGTTACGTGATTTCAGCTTCCTTGCAGGCTTGCGGGGTGAGCTTTCCGTTCGCAATTCCCACTTCGATCTGACGCAGTATCGTCACGATCTGTTCTGCTTTGTACCTCTTGTTTGGCATATCCAGCCGTCCTCCTCGTGAATTCTCTCTCACGTCGGCTGGTACAAAAAGCCCCGGTCAGGTCACTTCGTTGAGGAGTCACTTATCGGTGACGGTACACAGATATACTTGAGGCCCTGGCCACGCACCAGAAAAGAGAGCCCCACTAACATGAGCGCCGTACCGTTGGCCACCAACATCATCGGGGCTGAGTGGACTCTCGTGACCAGCCACCCGCTCGCAAGGTTACCGAGCGGTGAGCCGCCTAAGAACGCCACCAAGTAAATAGAGACCACTCGTCCGCGGAACTCCGGTGGCGCGAGAATCTGCGTCACGGAAGTAGTGAGCGAAGAGCACATCACGAAGAGAGCCCCACCGATGAACAAGATCGATGCGGATAGGTAGGCATTCCGCGACAGCCCGAAGCCGACTATCACCGTGCCGAATAGCGTGAGCAAGATCAGCAGTATTCTTCCCATATACTTGTTCTTGCCCAGCCAGGCCGCGATAAGCGCACCCATCACCGCGCCCGCGCCCGAACACGTCATTAGTTGCGTATAGAAGCCGACGTCCCGGTGAAATACATCTTTGGTGATGATAGGAAGGAACGTGAGCAGCGGCGCTGCCAGAAAGGCCGCGAAGAAGCCAAGTACCATTACAGTCATCAAATTCGGTGAGTTGTGGACGAATCGCAGACCACCCTTGAACTGAGCAACCATGCTTTCGGTGGCTATCGGAGGCACATGCACGTCTCTGAGGGCCAAGACCGCTGCGATTACAAACAAGAAAGAAATGCTGTTCAAACCGAAGCACGCCACCATGCCGAACGCCGTGAGGGCTGCGCCAGCGACAAAAGGGCCGATAACCTGCGCGAGGTTGAACTGAATGGAATTGAGCGCAATCGCGTTGGCGAGATGTTCTTTACCCACGAGCGTGGGTAGAAGCGACTCGTACGCGGGCCCACCAAACGCCCGCACGCAACCGACCATAAGCGACAGGACGAGCACGTGCGATATCCGTATGCACTTCGCGTAAATCAGCCCTGCCAGCAGTAAGGCTACCAACATTTGGAAGGTTTGGGACATCAGGATCATGTGGCGCCGGTCACGTCGGTCCGCGAACACTCCGCCAATCATCGTCAAGAGTAGAAGAGGTAAGTCGCCGAGAAAACTATCCAGACCCAAGAAAAAAGCCGATCTGGACCTCGCCATCGTAACGATCAGCCACGCCTGTGCGACCTTTTGCATCCACGTACCGACGCTAGACGTAAGGGCGCCTATCCAAAGGAGGCGGAAGTTGCGGTGGGTCAGGGCTATCCCGATCCGACCGGTTGCGGACCGAATAACATCTCGCAAACCAATAAAACATCCAGCGCCTACGCGCCTCGGTGTTTGCAAAGCCGGTCTCATATATCTGCGCGGCTGCGGTGTCCGAACGAGTCGTGCGTTCTCGCCGATCAGCCGAAGCAAGCCTGGCATTTGATTGTTTGTCGTCCCGCGGCCTCGCTAGACTCCAGCCGTGTCTTTGGGAAAATGTGCTATATCGCGATGGAGCATTCTGAAATTCCCATTGGCTCTCCGCTCTCGTCATTTTTCACAGATGGTTAGCATGTCGTCCAATGAATTAATTTTCATTCTGTGATAACAATGGATCATGAATTTGGAATTCTCAGAACTTGAAGCTTTTGTATTGCTAGCCGCCGAACTCCACTTTCGCAAAGCGTCGGAGCGGTTGTTTCTATCCCAGCCTGCACTCAGCAAGAAGATTCAAAGACTCGAGGAGAAGCTAAAGGGAGCCTTGTTCGTGCGCTCGCATCGGAAAGTGGTCTTGACGGATGCTGGCAAGAGTTTCCTTCCGAAGGCCGCAAGACTGTTGCAGGACGCGGAGGATGCTTTGCGCGAAACACGAGCGGCCTTCGAAGGTCGAGCCGGCACACTGCGGATCGGCTTCGGGATTGCTTCGATATCTGAAGTCCTTCCGCGAACCATTTTGCGTTTCCGCAAGCTTTACCCCAATGTTGAACTTCGAATGCGGGAAATGCACTCTCCTTCGCAAGTGACCGATCTCATTGAGAGTAAATTGGATGTGGGAATTCTGCGGATGCCGATCCCAAACCAAAAACTGGTCAGCGTTCCGCTATTCGCCGAGCACCTAATTTTGGCGACCCCGGCGGACGTGCCCTATCGGTCCAAGGCGGGCATCAACGGATTCCGCAACAGCGGTTTTATATTCGTGTCACCGTCGGTCTCCAAAGCTTTTCACGATCGCGTGCTCAGCCTTTGCCTGCGCGCGGAATTCAGTCCCCGAGTTGTTCAGGAAGCGAACGAAATCTTGACTATCTTGCACTTGGTTCGCGCTGGCGTGGGCATCTCTTTGGTGCCTAGGTCTGCCGTGCGCCTTAAAGTGCCGGGGGTGCGATTTCATGATCTGGGCTGGAAGGAGCCATTGTGGCGCATCGGCATAGCCTGGAATCGGGGTTCGGAAAAACTTCCGCTAATCTCTCATCTAGTCAAAGTCGTACAGGCCGTCGTCGCCGACGGAGCAACTTAACCAATTCGAAAGGATACAACCACGCTAGCCAGCCGACTGATTTGTTATTCAGATGATTGGTCTGAACCTAAGTCGAGCGCATT
Organism: uncultured Acidobacteriota bacterium; assembly: GCA_963714785.1. GTDB lineage: Bacteria > Acidobacteriota > Terriglobia > Acidiferrales > UBA7541 > Palsa-295. The sequence goes on along the minus strand of CAVQQE010000001.1, from coordinate 372,277 downwards.
GAATTTAGCTCCAAATGCGGGTCATAACTCTACGTTATCAGAGTTAAGTTAAAGTGGTGAGGAGCCTTTCCGAGAATGGAAGTCGAGGACATCGTAGATTTCGCACGCGGGAATTCCAGGCGGCTGATGGTGTCAGAACTGTGTCTGTCACAAGATCTCATTTCGTGACCATATTTAGGAGGTACTCTGACATTCGTTGTCCGTTCGACAACTGATGTCTTATGGTGGTTTCTGTTGGTCTTCAAAACGGGTCTTCAATGGCCCGACTAGCTTTAACTTCGTTCTAGGGACAACTTGTTACCGCTCGTGAGCTAATTTCTCGTCTTCATTAAGGTGTTTTCTTCGCCCCATCCAGAGGAGGTCGTGAGCGAATCGTCGGGGGTTGGACCTATGTATCGAGCTCTCGGCCTGATAAGCCGATCATCGGCATATTGTTCAATAGCGTGGGCAATCCAGCCAACAGTACGACCAAGTGCGAAGATGGCGATTGGAGCTTCAGCAGGCAACCGAAGCGCCCGGGCCAACGCGGTCAGGCCAAAATCCAAATTCGGATGCTCACCCGAGATGCTGTACGCTGCCTGCATCAAGCGTTTCGCCAATTCGCCTTCCTTCGCGGTGCCATGCGTCTTGGCGAGAGAAAGCAGCTTTGCGCCGCGCGGGTCGCCTTTCGGATAGAGCGGATGACCGAAGCCAGGAATGTGTCCGAGCGATTGCAGCCGCATAGCGACAATGTGGCGGCAGTCGCGTACCCTCTCGGCGTCGCGAAAAAGGGTTACCAAGGCTTCAGAAACACCGCCGTGACGGCTGCCGCGCAAAGCAGCGAGCGCACCGAGCACAACTCCGTATGGCGTTGCTCGTGCTGACGCGATGCATCGAGCCGTGAAAGCTGAAACATTTAGCTCGTGGTCGGCGCAAAGGATCAGAGCGGCACGCAACGCTCCTGCTGCTGATTGCCTCTTCGGCATCCAGGCTTGCGTGACGGCCATATCGAGCGGTGAGTTTGCGCGAAAGCCAATTACGGCGGAAAAGATAATTCGAAGAATGTGAGCTGCAGTCTTTGCAACGGCGACGGGTCGCAGATCATAGGCCGATAGGTCCAAGTTGGCGGCGAGCGGCAAAACCAATTGGCACTTCTCAACAGGTCCGAGATCCGGAAAGCGCTGGAACAGATCGATGATCTCTTGCGGAAGTGATGCTCTCGTGTGCGAAAAAAGACCGGCTGCCTGGCCTGAATTGCCCGTCCATAGCAGAGCGGCGACTTCTTCCAGGGTCGAGTACTCCGCGAGCTTGATGGCATCTAGCCCCCGATAGAAGAGCTGACCGCCATCGATAAGAGTTAGGGCGGATTGAAGCGTAGGACTTCCCCAATGCAGGCTCTTCTCGGCGGCTTTCGCCGGGTTGCTCCGAAACTCCTTCCGCTCAATTAAGCGGAGTACGTCCTCCTTCATGTAACGCCTTATCCGAGGCTTGCCCGCAATCCGTTCGGAGTGCAGGAGCCCTCGGCTCACATATGAGTAGAGCGTCGAAAGAGAAACGTCTAGCGCCGCAGCAGCGCCGCTCGCGTTCATATAACGGTCATTGCACAACATTTTGTCGCTACTTCGTCTCATACATTGATTGGTCAATCAATATTGACAGCATACTCGTGACGTAAGATGATGTCAAAAGGGCGGAAGAATGTGTTGGAAAAACTAAGCGGGCTTGAAGGTGTTGTGGCGGCCACGACGCGGCTGAGTCGGGTCGATGGCGAAGCAGGCCGACTTACTTTGGCGGGTTACGCGGTAGAGGATATCGCACCAAGAGCTAGCTTTGAGGAAATGATCTACCTTTTCTGGAAGGAGCGACTGCCAAACGCTCGCGAACTGAGCGACCTAACTGCCGATCTCGCGTCGCGAAGATCTCTGCCGTCAGTCACGCTGGCGGTATTGCGAGAGGCTGCGCGAAACGCGGTTCTTCCCATGGACGCATTGCGGATGGCAGCAGCTACGCTGAGCGTAGGACGCACCGAATCTCCCGATGAAGATGCACGGACACTCGTCGCATCGTTCCCAACCATCATTGGCGCGTATTGGCGATTGAGGAGCGAGCAAGAACCGCTGGAACCGCGCACGGATCTGTCACACGCGGAATATTGCCTCCATCAGACATTCGGTGGCGAAATAGGAAAAGAACGCTCACGAGGGCTAGAGACGTACCTGAATACGGTATGCGATCATGGCCTAAATGCTTCGACATTTGCCGCGCGGGTGATCGTTTCGACGCACTCGGACTTGATCTCGGCGATCACCGGAGCAGTTGGGGCCCTCAAGGGCCCCTTGCATGGCGGGGCGCCGGGTCCGGCCCTCGACATGGTTTTCGAGATCGGAGCGCCGGAGCGCGCCGAAGAGGTAATTCTCGCAAAGCTCGCCCGCGGCGAGCGGCTGATGGGATTCGGACATCGAGTCTATCGCGTCAGGGATCCTCGCGCGGACGTGCTTGCAGAGGCGGCGCAGCGATTCTATGCGACTGAGGGTGACCGTAGCATCTATGGGCTGGCACGGAGCATTGAAAAAACGGCTGTTCGAGTTCTTAGCGAAAAAAAACCGGGGCATCGCGTAGATACGAATGTCGAGTTCTATACGGCTTTACTCCTGCACGGGCTCGCTATACCGAAGGAACTGTTCACCCCAATATTTGCTATTGGTCGCGTACTCGGGTGGACGGCTCACTGCCTTGAGCAGCTTCGAGATGGTCGCCTCATTCGGCCACAGTCTCAATACATCGGTCCGGTTGGATTGCGATTCGAACGCGCCAGTACACAACCGTGTTGAAATTCGTCTGGACCCGCGGGAGGAGAAATTCTTTGATCGACCGGTTGGAAGGAACTGCGCTTCCAAGGCTTGGAGTCATTACGCAGCTGCGCATAGACCGTTGTCTTGGCCGTTTAATTTTCGTCTTCTTGTCCTTTTTGTTAGGGTGGGTTACTTCTTTTTCTTCAGCTAAGGCACAAGATTCTTCAGCTAGGGCACAAGATCAACTGACTTCAATGACGCCAGAGTTAGGCAAGGAATTCGCATCGGAAACTGCGAAAGTGAACGGCATCACACTTCATTATGTTCGCGTCGGTAAAGGACCTCCCGTCATCCTGATCCATGGGTTCCCTCAAGATTGGTTCGAGTATCACGCGATCATGCCGCGTTTGGCGAAACGGTTCACGGTGATCGCCATTGATCTGCGCGGCGTGGGTGGGTCAACCCCGACGCCAGGAGGCTATGAAGCCGCCAATATGGCGGCAGATGTGCATGAGCTTGCGGCAGTGCTCAAATTGGAGCACGTTTACATCGTCGGTCACGACCTCGGTGGGCAAGTGGCCTACGCGTTCGCTCGCCGTTATCCGGATGCGCTGCGCGGGGCTATGATCCTTGATACTCCAATTCCGGGAATTGAGGGATGGGACGAGATTCAAGGACATCCCGCCATGTGGCACGTCCGGTTTATGCAAGTTCCGGACCTCCCAGAAAAACTTGTTACAGGACGGCAGGCCGAATACTTTGGCTACTTCTTCAAGTTTGGCAAATTCACGACGAGCGAGGAGGCCCATTTTGTGAAGGCTTAGGCCAGTCTTGCCCAGCTTCACGCCGTCTTTGAAATGTACCGCGCGTTTCACGCCAATGCACAATTCAACGAAATGCGACATGGACCATGTGACGCACCGTTGTTTGTAGGGGCCGGAGACGGATCCCCTTTTTCAAAGCTGGTTCCAAAGATTGCCGAGGGCCTCCGTGCAAACGGATGCACTCATGTCGAGACTGGGTTGATCCGCGGCGCCGTACATTACGTGGTCGAGGATGAGCCGGACGCGGTGGCCGGTCTCATCGAGCAATATGCAACGCAGTGAGCAGCGGTCGTATCGATACCCGCGTTATGGGTCTCACTCCAACTGGCTACCGGATTCGCCCAGGTTAAGCTCATTCAAGTCGGCACCCACCCCTAGTGCTCTACTAATGACGCGCGTGAGTGCTACTTGCAAGGGCAATTCTGTTAGAAGAGGTTCAGAGTGAAATCAGCGACCATAGCGTACCGGTTGAGTACTGTTGTTCTGCTGGCAATTGTATCGATTGCGCTTCACGAGTTCGGACATTTCATCGTTTACCGGCTCGCGGGCTGTCCAGTTCGCATCACCTTGCAAAGTGTTCGACCGATAGGCAACGTGAGCGCCGAGTCGAATCTTCTGGCGCTTGCCGCAGGGCCTGCGTTCAGCCTCATAGCTGCCGTGGGGTGTCTGTTCATGGCGTGGCACCGTTCGAGTTTCTTTTGGGTAACCGCTGCGTTCACCAACGCCACTCTCAGGTTGTTTCCCCTGGTCATGGACATTATTCAGGCCATCGCGAAAGCGACACCTTTCTCGGACGAAGGCGATGTGGTGCTCGCGATGACAACTAATCCTGCCGCACGCGCGGTCCTTCTGCTGGGCATTTTGGCGGTATTTTTCTCGCTGGCTGTGGTGGTTGCGCGCCGTTACAGCTTCGAGAAACACCGCGCCGTGAAATCGGTCGGTATCTATCTCCTTAGCCTTGCGGTCGGCATTGCGGTTTTACTCATCGACCAAATGCTTCACTGAGTTCCATCGACAACTTCACCCAGGCCCAATCAGACTGGTTATCCGCATATCCGAAATAGCCGAACGAGCAGCTTATCTTGATCCCGCGACATTCTTAGAGTAATTCCAGTGCTTGAGACGCTGTGAAGCGTTCCGACAGTGCGGCTTGTGGGGCGAGTGATGACCATCACTGAGTACTTCTGCTTACTCAGACGTGCAGGAATTCAATGTTTCGAGTCGGGCCTGTTGAAATGAAGATGCCGCTATCGAAATTGCTTGTTGTTTCGTTGTTTCTGGGGCTTGCCTTACAGGAACAGATCCCCCTTGAGTGTCCGCGCGGCTCGTGGGCGGAATCTCACTTCACTTAATTAGCGCGCCCATACCACCCGAGCACTCGCAGGGCGCGTAAGGTGTTCCACCGGCTTGGTCGGCCTTCCCCCTCGTCCGTTTCGACCAGCCTCACACCGGGATATCGGGTGTCGAGCAGCCACCGCCCGTGGCTGTCGCGCTTGGATGCGACCAGCTCTATAGCCTCGGCCATTCGTTCGTCGGGCCTGACGCCGGCACTGCGCAGGTATTCGAGCCCCCGAAGCACGTCGTAGTGCCACCATGTCGGGAAGGCGAAGCGCATCCACGAGATGCCACCCTTACGATCTCGCTCGATCACCTGACCGCTCGACCGCCGACGCAAGAGCCGGCGCTCAAGAAGGTATTCCTGTCCGCGAAGACGGGCCCCCGTCACAGCGGGTATTACGTTGCCAGCGCGTTCGTACTCGAGCAGAGCGTCCAGCACACAGATCGTGGTGTTGAACGACGACTTTGTCGAGCGGTTCGGCGCCTCGCAGTTCCACCCTCCATCGGGTAGCTGCTCGCCGAGTAGCCGGTCAACGAGGCCCCGAACGTCCTGGGCGAAGTAGGCACCCACTGCTGCGACCTGCCCGTTGATGCACGGCTCTAGCTCGCCTTCAAAGAAGGCGCGGCCATCGCATTCCTGCGGACCACACCCTTGCCACGTTACCCGGTCGCGGACGAGAGCCACTGCCCGACGTGCCCGATCGTTTGCGGGATCCAGACCAAAGTCCCGCAACAGCATGAGGGCGTGCATCGTAGAGTCCCACCCGCGGTTCCATGCCGCTCCACCCCAGCGACCATCGTCTGCCTGGAGGGCGAGCAACCTCGCGCCCACGCCCTCAGTGCTAACCCGTGCGCGCTCGACTGCGACCTTCGCCGCAGGCTCATCGGTTAAGTCTCGCATCGCTTGCCAGCGGATAGACGGGTCCGAATCGAGCAGCCAGTCGATGATGGCCGGAGAGCCGGATCCCGAGATCGTGTCCATCGTCATGTCGCTATTGTGCGGATGGTGGCCATGAGTTGCCAATCTTTCGAACTGCCGAGCCCGAGATAATTGACGTGATCTGCCAGGTGACCTGCGACGTGCGCTACATCGACCAAGGATGTGTGTAAGCATTCATCGATCAAGAGCTTCACTGTCACTCCGCAAGAGCGCGGCGATGCCGGGTTGCACGAATCGGTTTTCGTTTCGCCCAAGGGCGGGAAGCTGGACGCCCCCGCCGCGGGAAGGCTTGGACGTAAAGCGGAGCGAGCTCGATCTTCTCTACGTCCAGCGCTGGGTAGCCGTCGAGAATCTCGTCTGGTGCCGCTCCTTGGCTCAACATATCGGCAATGAGTTCGACGGGAATGCGCGTCCCACGATACACAGGCGTACCACGCATAATCTCAGGGTCGGAAACGATCATGTTTTCTGCGCGCTCAAGCTTTCGCAGGTCAAGGTCGAGTTCCAGCCGTACTGACTTCACTTGAATTACTACAGCTGAACTCTCCGTAAGAACTACCGCGTCAACTTCGGGAGACGACTCAATCTTCTTGGCGATTGCACGGCGAGCAGCGATCGGCAAGAGCCGCACACCTTCCGCTTCGAGCCGCAGATACAAAACTTGCCCGCGACTGAGCATTCGCTGGATGGAACGGCCTGTGCGGAGCCGGCGCGGTCGAATGAGTCGCCGTTCGATAAGCTTGTGAACGGCGGGAAGCGGCAGATTCGCAACAGCCGAAGCTTGCGCCGGAGTATATTCTGTGGTGTTCATTCACTTATTCTACCCCAGAGGGGACAGAATTAATAGTACAAGGGACTCTGTGTTTAAAGCACGCAAGTGCGCCGAGATTCGACACTGAATTGAGGCTCAGGTGTCACTTTCGCCTCTTCTTCGCTATGGTGAAAATTCAGGGGACTCCATCCATGCGGAGCCACATTTCGGTACATCATGCCACTATCAAATAGTTTTCTAACTCGCTTGTTTTCAAAACAAAGATTGAAAAGGAAGGACTTCTTTGAGATCGTACGCCTGACTTGGGCGCAGGAGGTCTGGAGTTCGAATCTCCACGCCCCGACCAATCTTCTCAACGAGTTACAATCTTCGACTCTCATCGTTTTCATTGCACTGTAGTGGAAACTGTAGGTACTCCGTGACTTCGCTCCGCCAGTTTCATCGCACTGACCGCTTTGAAATTCTCAATCTTTCCCACGGCTTCGCGTTTGTGCTCTTCGGCCGGATGAACATAGCGCATCGTCATCTGAATGCTGGTGTGCCCGAGCAAAGCTGCAAGTGTCGGCAAATCTACACCTGCCATAACCGCCCGTGATGCGTACGTGTGTCGAAGGTCATAGAGTCCGAAGGCGAGCGCTATATTCGCTCTCCCAACCGCGGCGTCATGTGCCTTACGCACGCTGCCAATCGGGCGTTCAGGATCTTCAGGGGATGGGAAGGCGAATTTGCTCTTTGCGTCGAGAGCGCGGGCCTTCAATATCGAACAAACCTCGTCGGTCATCGTGAGCTTCCGACGGGCGGTCGGCGTTTTTCCGAACGGGTTGAAGATGGGGATCCGATTTGAGAATGCCCTGACACTCGAACCCGTTTTCGACACAGAACGACCGATCCGTTCCACGGGCGACATGCTCCCTTGGTACACCGGCAAGGCTTGCGAGCACACGAAACGGTCTCACATAAACATGTGCGTCTACGACAGCCGGTGGGAAGCGAACGAATCCTTGGAGCTTGATCGCAATCCGAACGTGCGTGCTTGGGTTAAAAACGACCACCTTGGTTTTGAAATCACCTACTCATTTAAGGGCGTGATTCATAAATTCAGACCTGATTTTCTGGTCCGACTGACAAATGGCAAGACCCTTATTCTGGAAGTGAAAGGTCAAGACGACCAACAGCAGCAAACAAAGCGTGAATTCCTCTCTGAATGGGTCCGGGCAGTGAACGGGCATGGCGGGTTCGGCACGTGGACATCGGACGTTTCGCGCGATCCTAAAGATGTGGAAGCAATTCTAGCGTCACACAGCTAAAGTGCGGGATACGAAGACAATATCCGAGACGGTATTCGAAGGTTTTCTCATTGCGAACCAAATTGCCTTCGAAAGGATACAGGAAGCGACCACGCCGCGGCCAGATTACTTGGTGCATGCAGGCGATCTGAAGCTGATTTTCGAGGTCAAGGAACTCGCTGCAGATGAGAGCTTTCGAGATATAGATGACACTGCGTCTCCCGTAATAAGAGTCCATTCACGCATTGTCGGCGACCATGTTCGCCGCAAAATGTCCGAAGCGAAGAAACAGATTCAATACGCAGCAAAGCAGCGAGTCCCGTCCATTCTTCTGATCTATAACAACCTGGATCCTCTGCACCTGTTCGGGACGGAAAATGGGGATTTCATCACAGCCATGTACGGTGAATATACATTGCTTATCGACAGGACTACGAAAAAGATTCTAGGTGAACCATTTTACGGTAGAAACCAATCGCTGTCGGAAATCAAGAACACATCTTTCAGCGCAGTCGGTCGATTGCATCCCAAGATGGGCATAACGTTGTTTGAAAACGCATTTGCCAAAATAAAAATCCCCTACGACAAATTGCCATCATGCTTCGAAGTTAAGCGCGTGGAAATCAAGCAGTAGCTCAACTGCATTCTGTTCCACTCCTTTGCCCAATAACCCTCCTTTAATTCGACCTGTAAGTGGTTGACGCGACGCATCTCAAATTTGTCAATTTCCCTGCCCCAAAACATGTGTTTTATCTGTGTGGTACTCTGCCTTGCTCTCATGCCAACCGGAGAAATCATCGAGACCAAATGGTCCACCACCCGCCTTCCTCACTTACTAATCCGGTCGATTGCTGTAGTAAGCTTGATAGATGCCGGACTGGAATTCGTCTACCCACAATACGGTCGTGCACTCGCGAAGCTGGTGGTAGAGGGTACTGCCGTCAGTTTTCAGCAGTTGGCCTGACTGTCACGAGCGAGTGCGAGGGTGAGGCCAGAACCATTATATTTCGATGTTCTCAAGACTGCTTGATAGAATTAATTCCGAAGGCGCTGGCGTGAAGTTGTGCGCGAAGAGTGCTGCTGATTCGTGGAGAGTCGGAGCGTGAGCTTTGCAAGCGCGATGGTCGAGGGCGCAGAGCTAAGGCTGCGGCAGCCGGCTGAATGTCTTCGTTCCTACCTTGGGTGTTTCTGGACAATTAGGACTTCTGTTGCGACGCGTCTGCGAAGCTTGCCGGACGCATGCGTGACGATTTCGTGCCAGGTGCTCACGCGAGGACCGGCGCGTTGTTTTCTTGTTGGGCCGCTCTTAGCGCCACGAGAGCGCCGACCGAGAGCGGGACAGGAACTTTTTGGCGTGCGTTTGCGGCCCGGCGTGGCTTTCGCGCTGGTCGGAGTCCCGATGCACAAAATGGCTGGGCGTCGCATCACGCTGGAAATGGCAATGCCTGGGCAGGGCAGCAGACTCGCAAAAAGCCTTGGTGAGGCGGCCACTGCAGGGGAGCGGATCGACATTTTGGAGCGATTCCTCGTCGAGCGGCTGGCAGGAGCGAGAATCGAGCCGCGCGTTGCGTTGTTTCTCAAACGGATCGAAGAAAGCGGCGGGCAAATACGTATTGAGGAACTGGCTCGCAAATGCGGAGTCAGCGCGCGGCAGTTGCGCCGGCTGTTGATGAAGTGGGTAGGTCTGCCGCCGAAGCGCTTGGCGCGTGTGATTCGACTTCAGGCGTTCTTGCAACGCGCCGAGACATCTTCTGAGAAGAAGCCAACGGAAACGGCTCTGGAGCTGGGTTATTTCGATCAGGCGCACATGAGCAACGAGGTTGCCCAGCTTGCTGGAGCAAGTCCTGGAGCAATTGTCCCCGAGCGCGTGGCCGATTTTTCCAAGACGCGCTGCGGATAAACTCCTAGACTCTTGATGGTTGGCGGGGATCCTTCGGACATGAAAATGGCGGCGATGGGCGTGCAGATGCATTCTGGATGGGGCGCATTGGTGGTTGTGGCGAATGAGGACGGGCGCGTGAACGTGATGGCGCGGAAGCGGATCGAGGTGATAGACGAGAAGGCTGGCGGGAAGCGGCAGCCGTACCATCGCGCGAGAAATCTGGCGCTAAACGAAGCGGAGAAATATCTTGCGCGCTGCGCAGCGGAGTCGAAGCGCCTGGCGACGCAATCGATTCGCGGGCTGACGGAGGACTTGCAGAAACGCGGCTATCGGTTGGCGAACTGCGCGGTGCTGACGGCGTCGGGGCGCGAACTGCCGCCGCTTGTGAGGATACTTGCGGCGCATCCGCTGATTCACACCGCGGAAGGGGAGTTTTTTCGCAACGCGATCTGCTCGGCGTGTGAAGTGCTAAGGTTGAGCGTATTGCGAGTGCGGGAGCGCGAGATCGAGAGCGTGGCGAACACCTTGCTGGGAAGGTCGGCTGCGGCGGTAATGAAACAAATCGCGAATGCAGGAAAGAGCCTCGGTTCGCCATGGACGCAGGACCAGAAGAAAGCAGCGCTGGCCGCGTGGATGGCGCTCCACGAACACAAAGGCGGGACGCTGATTTCGAGGCGCTGGCGTAGGTAAAAACCAGTGATTCGACGACACGAGTTGTTGACGTTCATGAGAAGCGTACCGCTGGTGACGACGGCGACAATTTCGCCGGATGGCGCGCCGCAAGCGGCGATATTGGGCGTGGCGGCCAGCGATCAGCTGGAGCTTGTGTTTGATACGGTAGATAATTCGCGGAAGTTCCGGAATGTGCAGCGCGACGGGCGAGTTGCGGTGGTGTTTGGCGCGGCGGGTGGGTACGTGAGCGGCAGTCATGACGAGCGGACGGTTCAGTATGAGGGAATTGCGGATATTCCGAGTGGAGCAGAACTCAAACGCGTGCAGGAGGAGATTTACTTCAAACAATTTCCTGATGGGCGCGAGCGTTTGAAGTGGGAGCACATTACTTATGTGCGCGTGCGGCCAACGTGGATTCGCTATAGCAATTATAACGAGGGCCCGCCGGAGATTGTTGAGTGGAGCGGAGATGCGCTCGCCAAGTTAGTTGCAAGCGTCTGAACACCTTACTAGCGTGCCCGCCACCTTCTCGAACGAACTAAGAAACTTGCAAGCATGAAAAATAGTGGCGATGGGAGTGAGGATGCACTCAGGATGGGACGCACTGGCCGCGTGGATAGCTTTGTGCACGCCCAAAAGGGAGTAGCCCGATGAACGCAACACAAATCCGCGGCTTTGATGGCGAGAGCGGCGAGGTCGACGTGACCAAGCGCTACCCGAATCTGTTTCGCGAGGCCGGGCATCCGCAGCCGGGATTCGTGATCGCGCTATTCGCGCACCTGGCAGGCCAGGCGCACGCGTCGGTCTACCCTGGCTCATGGTGACCGCGCTGGCAAATGGACGGCTCTGGGGGTGGCGGGCACGCGACTGGGCGGACGTCCAGGAATGTCAGATGTCGGCCGCCTAATTACCTCGCACTTTAGCCATCCAAATCAACACCCTTGACGCTTGTGCCTGGTTGACCCTGCCAGCTCAACCGGTCGATGCAACACCATCCAATACACTGATTCGACAATCCTTCCCCGGGAGAAGCGATCTGTTTGGCTGTACTCGGTCAAAATCTAGCCAGGGCAGTGTTGCGGCGATCTATCTTAGCGAGCGATTTTAGCCTTTGTTTTTAAACTGGGTTCGACCCGAGTGTTGCGTCGACCCATTGAGACCACCCGACTTATCAGGACTTGAACCTGAAAAATGAGCGGCCACTGCCTTGTCACCTCTCATCGGAGGCTCCCAAGTCGGAAGATGCAAATGCTTTTAGCCAAACCGGAACACGACTCCGGCGCCGAACCTGAAATTGTTCTGGCGGTTATTCAGGCCGTCCGGGATTTTTGTCAGGAAGTACTCGGCCTGTACGGGGCGAATGGAGACGTGCTTGGACACTTTGAAATCAATGCCGCCGCCTGCCGTCATCGCAAAATTGTTTTCGGTCCCCGTTGACTGGGCGATACCGTCGGTTGTGCGGATGCCTCCGAAGAGGATCTGTGCGAACGGCGTAACTTTGCCGCGCCGAAAATTTACTCTAGGCCCAAAGAGATAGGTGAACCCTGCTCCGGCGAATGCTCCGTTCCCGCTGCTGGACGCAACAAAGCTGCCCAGGTCTGCTACCGCACCGAGCCAGCGGTTGACGTTGTACTCGAGCTGGCCACCCCCACCGTTACCGTTGTAGCTTGCCGAGGGTGCGATGCCCGGGACATTGGCATTTACATTAAAGCGCGTGTAGTAGTAGCCCCCATACGCCTCAAACTCCGAGGGTTGCTCCTGCGCCCAAAGTGTCCCAGCACTAACGGCCGCAAACAACAACACGACCGCGAGAGAGTTCCTCATTTCAACGCGCCTCCTTTGCGTCGAAAAATCGACGAACGCTGCTTTGTATTAACCCCGGAATATCTGGAATGGTCGGTAAGCTGTGCTCGATTGATTCGTTGCTTTCTCGCTACTGAAATTGCGCGGAGACAGTCCCAGATGCGGAAAGGTGGGTTCCGCTGAGCAGTCTCCAATATTTGAGGTTCGTACCAGATTCACTCGCCAGTTTGCTTTCATCGCAGTATGATCCCTTCAACAAATCGCATCTCCGATGGAGGAAATCCTATGCCCCCAGTCGAATGTGTGCCCACTCGGCGCAATTTCTTGAAGGGCGGGCTCGGAATGGCAGTCGGGTTCTCCGCTCTTGCCATTGTTCCCGTATCAGTCAACGCTGCGGAAAATGCATGGATTGTTGGACCGCAACCTGGGTACACGCCCGAGATCGGAACGCTGACGTCCATGCTGGCCTTCACCCGTGTGCAGATTGTCCATAACGTGACGGGCTTGTCGCAGCCGGATCTTGACTTTCTGCTGGATGCCAAAGCGAACACCATAGGCGCACTGCTCCTGCATCTCGCGGCCACCGAAACTTACTATCAGATGAACACCTTTGGCGGGATGAGCTGGGGTTCGTGGTCCGATGAAGTGAAGAAAAAGTGGGACATTCCGATGAATCTCGGAGAGCCAGCACGCAAGGCAATCAAGGGAAACAGCCTCGACTATTACCTTGATGCTCTGCATCAAGCCCGAGAGAAGAGCCTTGCCGAATTTCGCACTCGCGACGATAAGTGGTTAGCGACGGTCGTTACCCAGGGCGACTTCTCAGCGAACAACTACGCCAAATGGTTTCATGTCGCTGAACACGAATCCAACCACGACGGCCAGATCAAATTCCTGAAGAGCCGTGTTCCGGGCGCGAAGCCAACGTCCGAATGAAGAAGCAGGACCTAATCCCGGCAGAAAGTAGCCTCGCGACTTTTGGACCGGCTACGTCCTGATAAACGCGGTGGTCTCAACCGGTCGATGCAACACCATCTGATATAAATCTGCTTTGAGAGGTGGTGTTGTATGAAGCCAGGAAAACGGTTTGGGCTTTCTGCGAAGGAGAAGAGCGACATCTGGAGCCGCTGGAAGGCGGGACAGTCGCTGCATGAGATTGGACGCGCCTTTGATAAGCCACATAGCTCCATTCGGTGTTTGTTGTTGCCTCGCGGAGGGATTCCTCCCGCCGCTCGTCGTCGCTCGCGTCTAGCGCTCACCCTGAGTGAGCTCGAGAATATATCTCGAGGGATCGCTTCCGGTTCGCCGCTTCGTGAGATTGCTCGAGGACTGGATCGAGCGGCCTCGACGGTGAGCCGGGAGATTTCTCGCCACGGCGGTGGTCCGGCCTATCGAGCCCATGTGGCGGAGGGCCAGGCCTGGGACTCGACCTTGCGACCGAAGAAGTGCCTCCTTGCCGTCCACCGCAAGTTAGGGAACATCGTTGCGAGTAAACTGATCCTGGACTGGTCGCCCGAACAGATTTCCGGATGGCTGAAAACCCAGTATCCCAATGACGAGAGCCTGCGCGTGTCACACGAAACGATTTACCGTAGCCTATTCATTCAAGCGCGAGGAGTATTGAAAAAAGAGCTGATGGAGCACCTGCGGTCGAAGCGGCGCATGCGCCGCTCGCAGCACTCTCGTATCTTTAAAGACTCGCGCGGTCAAATCGTCGATGCCATCTCCATCCGGGAAAGGCCCGCAGAAGTGGAAGACCGGGCGATTCCTGGTCATTGGGAAGACGATCTGTTGAGCGGCGCCAAGAACAGTTACGTTGCGACCCTGGTAGAACGTCATTCGCGTTTTGCCATGCTGATCAAGGTGCCGAGCAAAGAAACGGAAGCGGTGGTTGCTGCCTTGAGTCAGCATGTTCACAAACTCCCCGTAACGCTGCGACGCTCGCTGACCTGGGACCGTGGACTAGAGATGGCCAAACACAAGGACTTCACCGTAGCTACGGACGTGCAGGTCTACTTCTGCGATCCGCAGAGTCCCTGGCAGCGCGGCTCGAACGAAAACACCAATCTGCTAATACGACAATACTTCCCTAAAGGCACTGACCTGTCTGGCTACTCGCAAGCGCAGCTCAACCAGGTTGCGCTGCGCTTGAATCAACGTCCCAGAAAGACTTTAGGATTCCAGACTCCTGCGAGTAAACTTCAGGCGAGTGTTGCGTCGACCGTCTGAGCCGACAGCGCAAACCGGACAAATAAAGTATCACTTCACTTCTCCGGCTATCCGACCTAACCGTCCAAGTTAAATTCATTGGGAAAAAATGCAAAATGCGCCACGGCGCGTTGGGCAATGCGTCCGGTGCTGAAGCTGTGTGCTGGCAGAAATGAGAAAGGCGAGCCAGTTTGCCTGACTCGCCCGTCCTACAAATCTGGCAATTTAATTCTCGAACTACCGTCCGAACAGCTTACGCCGGAAAGGCATCAAGCCGAGTAGGCTCGTCCCAAACAGCAAAAGCGAGGAACATTCATCAGCCCTTGTGACACGTGTTTCTCGCTCTGTGTCGGGTACGTGTTAGGTTGACGAATGTTCTCCTTGATCACAATTAGAACCACTAGGACCATAAGTTCGGAAAGGAACGCGTCGCGAACGCGTACTAAAGTTGCGATGACTCCATCGATGTAGGCCAGGTCAGTGGCGTCCAGAAGATCTACTTGCCGAATATGACGCATCACCATGCGGAAACGAGACGATATTCCTTCAGCAGGGATAACAAGCGGTCGGGGTTTAGAATTGTGGTGATCAGAACCAGTGGCAGCCAGCCTACAGCTATCAGGAAAATAATGCGCCGACCCAGATTCCATCGATCCGGGCGGATGAGTCGAAGCGCCTGCTGGAACCGATAGAATGGACCTCCACGAACGAAAGAGATTTCGCTAGGAGGTGGATGGATGCAGTATCCGTTTTGGTGTCCTTGATCGGCAAACATAGCAGAACGGGCCTAGCAGCGGCAATGATCCCGGAGTTCACAAGGCGTCACTACTTTGCCTCCGGCGCCAAGGGATGTTATTGTCAGAAGTGACAGTCTCTTACCTTAGCCAAAAACGATTTAGGTAGATACGCTCATCAGCGGGCAAGTCGCGACGACTGCCTCATGGCTCAAACATTTTCAGCGGCATGGAAAACTTTCGCCTAGACCGTCCGCTTCTTGCGTACAATACTTCCATCAGATCGCGTGGACACCCTTTGTGGAAAGGGAAAATGTTAATAATCCGCGTCAGACTGTTCTGTGTATTTGCATCACTGACACTGTTTTCCGCATGTCTCTCTGCGAGTAACTTTCAAGCGGATCCGCAGTCACAAGCCAACCAGCATCCAGCGGCCGCAAATCCTAAAACGGATGCCGGGCAGTCAACTTCCTCGCTCGAATTGCCAGTGACCCTTGGGCGGGAACTTGGCGATCTGGATGGCATGAAGAAGAGACATCAGATTCGCGTTCTAGTTGTGCCCAGCCGTTCCGGTTTCTTTTACGACAAGGCTCATCCGGAGGGGATTTTCTTCGAAGCATTCGATGAATTTCAGCGGTTTGTGAACCAGAAGCTCAAAACCGGAACCTTGAAAGTCAACGTCACGTATATTCCGGTCAGGCCGGAACAGTTGGAACACGCTCTGCTGGAGGGGGTTGGCGACGTCATAGGTTACCCGGCGATTGTGACGCCCGAGCGTGAGAAAATAGTGCTGTTCACAAGCCCCATCTACTCGCACGTGAAGCAAGTCATCGTGTCGGGACCGAAGTCGCCGCCCATCGCCGGCCTAGAGGATTTGAGCGGGAAAGAAATCTACGTCAATCCTTTGACTGTCTATTACGACAACCTCCAACATCTGAGCGCATCATTTCAAAAAGTGGGCAAGCCGCCGATCCTGATTGAGAGTGCCGATCCCAACTTGACCGATGAGGACCTACTTGAGATGGTGAATTCCGGTTTGCTTCCCGCAACCGTGACGATAAGTATCCGCGCCGACTTTTGGTCCAAAGTATTTTCCCACCTTACCGTTCATTCGAACGCCGTCTTGAAAGAAGACGGCCAACTGGCTTGGGCCGCGCGCACCGACAGTCCCAACTTGAAAAAGCTGCTGGACGAATTCATAGAGGGCCGGGAATTTGGCACATCGTTTGGCAGCACTTTGGCGCACCGCTATCTGCAAAACACCAAGTGGGTTAAGGATTCAACATCCACTGAAGAAATGAAAAAGTTTCAGGCGTACGTGCGCTTCTTCCAGAAGTATGCTGCTGAATACAATTTTGATTATCTGATGTTGGTGGCGCAGGGATATCAGGAATCCCTTCTAGACCAGAGCCGAAGGAATCCGAGCGGAGCAGTGGGCATCATGCAGGTGATTCCCAAATACGCAGCCGCGCCGCCCATCAGCATTCCCAACGTGAACGATGCTGAAAACAACATCCGCGCCGGTGCAAAGATGCTGCGCGACATCGCGGATACCTACTTCAATGACCCCAAACTCGACAGCTTGAACAAAACTCTTATGGTCTTCGCGTCATATAACGCCGGCCCGACCAGAATCGCGCGCTTGCGCAAGCAGGCCGCTCGTGAAAGCCTCGACCCCGATAAATGGTTCGGAAATGTCGAACTCGTTGTAGCGGATGAAGTCGGACAAGAGACGGTGCAATACGTCGACAACATCTACAAATACTACGTAGCCTATAAACTCACACTAGAACAGAGCACGAAGGGGTGAGCCCCAGGCAACACGTAATACGCGCCAAGTCTTGATTAGTGCTCTTTCCGGAACAGTAGATTTGACTTGTTGGCGGGGCGCTCGGTCAGGTAGCAGCGCCCCATGCGTTCAGCATTTGCTGGAACTACTTGCGGGCTGGTGACGCTGTGGTGAGCGCTTCATCCAACGGCGCTGCAGCTGCGGTCTTGGATTGGCCGCCTTCAATGATGTCCTTCGCGCTGATCGATTTACCATACAGCGCTTTGTTGGCATCTTCGTCGGAGTCCATCGAGGCACCTTCCAGCGATACGCCGGCAAAAATTCCGCTGCTGCGCGAATAGGTCAGAACGTCGACATGCATCGCAGCGGCGTTGTAACCGGTGGCTTGAGCGCCCGTGGGGCCTGCAGCGGCTGCAGCATTCGCACCTAGCTTGGTCTTGCCGTTCAGGATTTGCTCCGCGCCGTTTTTATTCATAACTACCAGTACGAAATCAGTCGCTGTGGAACCGAGCTGTATGCCGATGCTGCCTTGATCGAGCTTATACATCGCCGGTGTGCCCCACGCGCCATTCATGTCGGCGCCTTCGCGGCAAACCATTACACCGCGTCCGTAGCTGCCGCCGATTCCGATGGCGACTTTCTTGACGCTGGGAAACACGACCACGCAATCAGCCTGGTCGAGAATGCTGGTGGGCAGGCCATTTGCAATAATCGCCCGCAATACCGTGGCCGAATTCGAGATCCGCTCCTCTTCCTTTTTCTGAGCGAACAGGGGGGAAGCTACCGCTAAACACAGCGCAAACACGATCAATCTTTTCACTTTTCTGTCCTTTTCCTGCAAAGATGTGGTCACACTACCCATACTGTTGACCGGTCGTAATTGTCAAAATTGACAGGCCCTGATTAGCTGCTATTGCTTAAAGATCACCGGAGGCCCGCTGACCGGCTTCGCTTCAAGGGCGACAGTTACTTCGACGCGGTCGGCGATCTTAAATAAACGGAATGCTGCCGTCCATTCCGTAGTACTTACGGTCGAAGGCCATGGTCCCTTTAATATCGCCTGAGGCTGTGCCATCTCTTTCAACTGTTAGGATGAGCGTGTCGGATTTAGTTACGCCGCGTATCGTAAAGTTGCCCTGCACGGCGTAGGTGTTGGGACCAGTCGGCACGAACTTTGTTGACTTAAACGTGATCAACGGATCGTGCTTCACGTCGAAGAAGTCTTTGCTCTTCAGCTTACCGTCCTTCATGCCGCTTCCAGTATTCACACTGGCTGCTTGAATCTTGATGTCCAAAACGCCCGTCGAAACATCGGTAGACGCAAATGTGAGGGTAGCGTCCCATTTGGCGAAGTCACCGGCGATAGCGACCGACAACTTCACGAAAAACTTAACTGTACTTTGCTCCGGTGTAATCACGAAAACAGGAGCCTGTGCTCGGCTTACTGACGGGAAGACTACCGACGCTATAAAATAGAGGACCGTGGCTGATCGCATCGAATGCCTCCATAAACATGAACCTCAATAGTGGTATCGCCAATGCTCTCCCCGGCGCTGACCGGTTGCTATTGTCAGAAAATGACAACTATCGGTAGCCTAGAACCGCCATGGTTGCCGGGTTGATCCCAAGAGCCTCAGGTCGCAATAACCTGCAAGTATTGAGGGATTCTCACGTCGTTTTTTTGGCTCAACTGTGATTACTTATCGGGAGTTAGCACTCCGCTCCGGAATCGATTGCTTGATTGCGTGCGGGGGCGGCCTTTTCGAGTCGCCCAGCGCGAAGCTCGCTCCGGTTAGTTGCTGGGGCCTTTGGATGCCGCCTCGGCCTCCGCCATTCGCTTCCCCATCTCCGCTTTGATTGCGTCGAGGTTGAAGCTCGCACCTCGCTGCATCGGCGGGTATTCGAGGAAGGTTTGGATTTCCTTGCCCATTACCTGCTGGACGAATACGAAGCGCCAGAATTGGTACTTGAACCAATCGAAGTATTGCTGCGCCCCGTCCTTCGTACCGTTGCTGGGCCAGCCCGTACGCTCGAACGGATCGAGACGCAGGTTGGTGATGTAAGGCACGTCCGGGTGGGTCTTTTCACCCAGCCAGCCTTGAGGTTGATCGATGAAACGGAATTTATAATCGTCAATGCGCACCGCGCCAACTGTGCTTTCGCCGAGGTAGAAGATTTCGTGACGGTTGGACGGGCCTTGGCCAGTGATCGCGGCCATCTGGTTGTAGCCATCCAAGTGGTTCTTGTAAGTCCGGTCACCGATCGTTTTGCCCTTTAGCAATTCTTCAGTGATGTTCGGATTACCGGCCGCCGCGACGAAGGTCGGAAGCCAATCCATGCCAGAGAAAATTCCGTTCTGCACCGAGTCCGCAGGCACATGGCCGGGCCAGCGGATTATGGCAGGCACCCGAAAGCCGCCCTCGAGGACTGTTCCTTTGCCCTGCGCAAACGGCGTCTGACCGCCATCCGGCCAAGTGAAGTTTTCCGTGCCGTTGTCAGTGGTGAACAATACGATTGTGTTGTTGTCCTCACCCATGTCCTTCAGCTTGTTCATCACGATACCGATGTCGTCGTCCAATTGCGCCATGCCAGCTTCTTCCTCCGACCATCCATTCTTAGAGTCGCGCATCGCTTCATACTTCGGAGAGAGGTGCGTGACGATGTGCATGCGGGTCGGGTTGAGCCAGACGAAGAACGGCTTGTTATCCTGCTTGGCCTTGTCCATGAACTTAATGGAGAGATCGCGAATCTCGTCATCCACCGTCTCCATGCGCTTGGGATAGAGCGGGCCAGCGTCTTCAATTTTCTGTTTGCCGACTTTTCCCCAGCGCGGCATATCGGTGGTGTCATCCGTGGTAGTCGCCCAGCAATGAACCATGTTGCGTGGGCCGACGACATTTAAGAGATCTTGCGGATAGTTCGGGTGCGCGGGATCTTCCATCGCATCCAGGTGATACAAATAACCGAAGTATTCGTCGAAGCCGTGAACGCAGGGCAGGAATTCATTAAGGTCGCCAAGGTGATTCTTGCCGAATTGGCCGGTGGCATAGCCCATCGACTTCAGCACCGTGGCAATGGTTACGGCCTCGGCGGGTATACCGATTTTCGCGCCTGCCTGGCCGACGGTGGTCATTCCCGTGCGGATCGGCAGTTCGCCAGTGATGAAGTTTGCACGACCTGCGGTACAACTTGCCTCGGCGTAATAGTCGGTGAATAGCATTCCTTCTTTAGCCAGCTTGTCGAGGTTCGGAGTCTTGCCAGCCATTAAGCCGCGATGGTAAGCGCCAATGTTCCACATGCCGATGTCGTCACCCATAATGACGACGATGTTGGGTTTCTTCTCCTGGGCTTTGGCGGGTGTTCCGGCCATTCCGAAAAGCATGGCTACAATTGCCAAAGCAAGGCTTAATTTCCCAGACCGTTTCATAACTCCCTCCTGACTTTTCGAGTGATTGGCGAGTATCCCTGCCGACCAGAGGCAACGGAATTGTCAAAAGTAACAATCATGCAACAAGGGAAAAATCCGACTGGAACATACCAATGAATAAAGAGGGGAACGCCTTTCACTACCGTCCCGTGGGACTTGGGCAGCGTCCCCCTGAAAGAATGTCTCGCCTGTAAATCACGGCGAGCCGTCGGTTAGTATGCTGGGCGGAGACTATGAACGGAATTGTCAAAAGTACCAGTCGCGAGAAGATTATGGAAAGGTCGTCGCTAATTCTGGGTCGTAAAGAGCACTTCAGTTATCTCCTTCCACACCTTGCCGCAGCTTTTCCATCACCTGATCAATACCGAAGCTGGCTGGGGCCTGGCGCGGCGGGAAATCCTTGAACGTCATCAGGAACCTTCCGACGAACGCCTGAGCCGGAACGAGCACGTAAACACGATCAATCATCCAGTGGTCGTAGTCGGAAGCTTCGTACGAGGCCCGCTCATACGGATCGGCACGCAAGTCTTCGATCAACGGCACGCGCACGGACAAATAGGTTCTTGCCCAAAAACCCTCCCTGCCCAAAATCCCCATTCCCCGCCTCGCCGGATTATTGGCAAATGTGCTTGCCCAAAACTGCTTCCGCGCTGCCTCAAAAAGAACTGAGACTGTTGAAAAAGTCCGCTCCGATTTTATTTGCGGTGACTAGCCCCTGTTGTGCTACTGAGCACGGCAAGGAGGAAGTCGCCGATGATGGGTCAGCAAACGCATACCGAGTCGTTGTTCTACTACTTCCGCTTAGAAGATCAGATTCCCGAAGATCACCTGTTGCGTCTCATAGATCGCCACATTGATTTCAGCTTTGTGCGGAAACAGGTTAAGGAGTTTTACAGTCCGACGGGCCGACCGTCGATCGATCCGGAAGTGCTGCTACGCCTGTTACGATCGGCCCGCTACTACGAAAAGATCTTCGGCGCTCGCATTCTGACCATGGGTGACGGCAACGCGCCTCCGTACCTTCAGCTTGCGAATATCTGGATGATTCTGAACGTTGGGGGCGGGCCGACCCCGGATAAGCCCACGGTAACGCTCCGCGTCCCCGACCCGAATCACATCAACAGCTTTATGAATTTCCGCGTTGCGGATATTCAAGCGTGCTACGAATTGTGGAAAAGTCGAGGAGCCGAGTTCCTCACGGAACCGATTGCCAAGTACGGCGAGATTCGCTGCTACATCCGCGATCCTGACGGATACATCATCGAGGTCGGACAAAGCACCGCCCTTAAGTACGGCTAACTCTCGGCGCGGGTAGGATGCCGACTCTGCGCCTAATATCCGACCAATACTTTGGTCTCCCAGGATGCGTTCGTGTGGTTCGTCCTGCCGGCAAGTTGACGGATAACCGCCTTATCGGACAGTGCAGCACCGCCTCCTGGTGATATCCCAACGGGCCGCTCGATCTTCTGTGTTGAGATGACCAGACGCAAAGCACAGTTCTAAAGCGCGGAAGAAGCAAAATTTCTAAGACGATCTGTCGAAATCAGGTGCGGCCGTTCGACTATATGGTGAAGGCCGGGCAACCGGCCCGCCAGAAAGTGTTTCCCGGGTGATACGCTACGCGAAAAATCTGCCAATCGCGTGTCGATTCCCCATCACCCCGTTCGACTAGTAAGCGGAGCCGCACCGCGCACCCGGCGCCTCGCAACTTTCCAGGCCCAGCGCGGTCCAAACTCTTATATAAAAGTAGCGGCCCTGATACGGTGTCCGCACAACACTCAAGGAGAACACCATGCGTTTCATGATGATCCAGTTTCCGAAAGTCTACGAAACCGCGAAACCCGGCTGGGTACCCGACTTCAAAGCCATGGAGAGAATGGGCAAGTACAACGAGGAACTAGGGAAAGCCGGCGTGCTGCTCGCGCTCGACGGTCTGACCCCGCCCGCAACGATGAGCGCACGTGTCAGCTTCAAAGGCGGCAAGTCGAAAGTCACCGACGGCCCGTTTCCCGAAACGAAAGAAGTGGTCGGCGGCTTCTGGATCATTCAGGTGAAGTCGCGCGAAGAGGCGCTCGAATGGGCCTCCCGCATCCCCGGCTCGGATGACGAAATGGTGGTCGAAGTCCGCCGGTTGTTCGATCTGATCGACTTCGATCCCGAGACGCAAAAAGAGATCCAAAAGAAGTTCGGCGACGACGCCGCCGCTGAGATGAGCCAGTAATAAAAAAACTCTCCGCGCTTTGTCGAATTCCGGTCCGGCCGTTCGTCTATGTAGTGAAGGTAGGGCAACCGCCCGGCCCGAATCCCGTTACGGGAAAAGGAGAAATCATGCCGCAATATCTAGTTGCGATTCACCACCCCGACGGTTACGACGGGTCCCTCGAAGGCGAAGCGATGATGCGCGATATTGACGTGCTCAACGAAGAGATGGCGGCCGCCGGTGCCAGGATTTTCGCTGGCGGCCTCTCCTCCGCCAGCAGTGCGAAGTCGCTGCGAGCGCAGCCCGGTGGCAAGGTGCTCATCACCGACGGGCCGTACCTGGAGACCAAGGAGCACGTAGGCGGTTTTTGGCTGCTGAAATGCGCGAACCTAGATGAGGCATTGGCGTGGGGGCGCAAGGCTGTCGTCGCCTGTCGGGCGCCGGTCGAGGTGCGCGCGTTCCTCACTCGAACCCAGGACGACAACCCGCAGATCCCCGCGCTCGGTCAGGACTGAGGATCCAACGGAAGGCGGGTGACCCAGTTTTTTGATCTCGCTGGCGTCAGCAACACAGTGGGGTGTCCCGTCCTTCGCGTTTTTGGCGAAGGGCGGATGCCGCGAACACATACACAGCGGGTTTTGTGCAGAACGGAGAAAGTCGCGTCGTGGAGGAATTGATGAAATACATCTGTTTGGGCTATCTCGAGCCGGCAAGAATGCCCTGGCAAGACACTTCAATTTCAGAAACGGGAGTCAAGGATGAATGAGCTCACGAGGCGTGATTTTGTTCGCGGCGGTTTGACTGCGGGAATTGGGATCGGCATTGCGCCTGAATTGCTGCGCTCCACCGTCGCCCGGCAGGCGCTTGCGCCTGAAGCGGGGGCGGACCCCTATGCCATGGTCGATCCGGAGTTGCTTGACGTAATCAAGAAATTCCCATTCCCCACTCAGTCCTTCACCAGCGAAACTCTCGTCGCCGGACGCAAATGGCCGCCGGTGCCTCCGCTCCCTCCGCCGGCGCCGCAGCCATTTGAACGGCGCATACCCGGCCCATTGGGCGCGCCGGACTTGCGCTTGGTGATTGTCGATGCGGCTCCGGGCACGAAAGGGCGTCCTGCATTTCTGCACATTCATGGCGGCGGATATGTCTCCGGCATCGCCGGACAATTCAATCCGTTTCTGCAAGCAGTGGCACAGAATTGCGGATGCCTGGTCGTTTCGGTCGACTATCGCCTCGCGCCGGAAACTCATTTCCCGGGATCGCTCGAAGATAATTACACCGCGCTGCGCTGGCTCTACAAAAATTCTGACGAGCTCGGCGTGGATCGCAAACGCATCGCCGTAGGCGGAGAAAGCGCCGGCGGCGGCCATTCTGCGCAACTCGCCATTGCCGCGCGCGATCGCCGCGAAATTCCCATCCTATTTCAGTTGCTGATTTATCCGGCGCTCGACGATCGCACCGGCAGCACTCGCCAAGTTCCGCCGTATATCGGACAGTTCGTGTGGAACGCGGGCTCGAATCGTTTCGGCTGGACTTCTTTCCTCGGCGTCCCGGCCGGCTCGCCTACGGTTCCGGCAGGCGCGGTTCCTGCGCGCGTCGAAAATCTCGCCGGACTTCCTCCCGCATTCATCGGCGTCGGCGCTATCGATCTGTTCGTGGATGAAGATGTGGAATACGCCCGCCGCCTGATTAATGTCGGAGTTTCGACGGAACTCCATGTAATTCCAGGCGCGTACCACGGCTTCGATGTGCTAGTCCCCGACGCCGCAGTTTCGAAACGATTCACCGAATCGTGGATGGTTGCCCTTCGGCGAGCATTTGCCACCGGCTAGCCCGCGAAGTCTGATTTTGCTAGCGACAAGCAACTGCATGAATCGATGTGTTACACGGTCTCTGACGAAGGACCCAATGAAATACATCTGTTTGGGCTATCTCGAGCCCGACAAGTTCGAAAACATGTCTGAGAGCGACCGCAACACCGTGCTGGACGAGTGTTTTAGCTACAACGACGAACTGCGCAAGAACGGACATTTGGTCGCTGAGGAACCTCTTCAGCCCGCCAACACCGCGGTGACCGTGTGTTGGAAGGACGGAAAGGTTGCCGTGATAGACGGTCCGTACGCGGAAACGAAGGAGCAATTGGGTGGAATTCAGGTGCTGGAAGCGCGCGATCTGAATCACGCAATTCAGCTGATTTCCCAAAGTCCGGGAGTGAAGTTGAAGTGTGGAACAATCGAGATACGTCCAGCGGCGGATATAGCCGAAATGATCAGGGAGAGCGAGCGGCGACGGCGAGAGGATACCTCGCGATGAGGGGGGCCACGAGGGAAAGAATGATCAGTATCATGGCCGAGGCTGGCCTGGCGGGTAGCTGGTCGGCTACTCGGAAGTAATTGTCGGACTCGGAAGCGTGGCCGCGAAAACTGTCTCAAAATAAGGGTTCACTCCAGTGTGTGGAGCACCCCCCAAAAGACACAGTTCCTGGTATGGGTAGTTCGCACATGAGGTCCGACGATGACTTCCGGATTCCCGACAATTCAGGAACTGTCTCGTGTGTGTTGGCTCGAATTGAGGTGCCAACACGTTGCTGCAGCTCTGCTACTAGTTAAGAAACCACTGAACCAGTCGTTCCAGAGTCGCTTTGCCCTTCGCAAAGCACACGGCACCTCCGGCCGCGAGGAGAGGCTTTGGCAAATTCAATGTAAGAGGGAAAAATCCATAACGCCGAAGAGGATTGCAGCATATCTCGAGGAGATGATTCCGTCTGGAGCAACAGTTCCGCATGGGGTTATTCTGGCTGCTCCATAAGACTTCTCGAAGAAAGCCAGAGACGTTTTCAATAACGAGCTTCGACGAAGGGGCGTTCGCGAATTCTATCTTTGAGGCCACGACTTACCGGGCACTAGGACGGGATAGCCCTAATATCCTCATGTAGCAACACTCTCCCCTGGACTATAATCGCGCGCACCGATGGCTCTCGCCGCTGGCACCAAACTCGGCCCGTATGAGATTCAATCGCTGCTGGGCGCTGGCGGCATGGGCGAAGTATATCGTGCGCGGGACACGCGCCTGGATCGCACCGTTGCTATCAAGATTCTCCCACAGGGTCTAGCGGACACGCCGGAAGTTCGCCAGCGATTCGAACGTGAAGCACGTTCTGTTTCCAGCCTGAACCATCCGCACATTTGCGCGCTCTATGACGTGGGCAATCAGGACGGCATCGAGTATCTGGTGATGGAGTATATCGAGGGCGAGACGCTAGCGAAGCGCCTGGAGAACGGCCCGCTCCCGAACAACGAGCTCTTACGATATTCGATCGAGATCGCGGATGCACTCGACCGCGCCCACCGCCAGGGAGTGATTCATCGCGATTTGAAACCGGGCAACATCATGCTGACGAAGTCTGGCGCGAAGCTGCTTGATTTTGGTCTTGCGAAAGCAAGCGTGCCGCCGATTGCCGGTGATTTTTCCAGCTCGCCGACGGTGAGCCGTCCACTGGTGGGCAAAGCGCAGAGCGATGCGCTCACCGCGCAAGGAACAATTGTCGGAACATATCAATACATGTCGCCCGAGCAACTGGAGGGGGGCGAAGCGGACGAGCGCAGCGATATTTTTTCATTTGGTTCCGTGCTCTACGAGATGGCAACGGCGAAGAAAGCGTTTTCGGCCAAAAGCACCGCGAGCCTTATCGCCGCAATCTTGAAAGAGCAGCCCAGACCGATCAGCGAATTGCAGCCGATGGCTCCGCCGGCGCTCGAACGGGTGGTGAAGACGTGTCTGGAGAAAGATCCCGACGAGCGCTGGCAGAACGCCGGTGACCTTAAACGCGAGCTTGGCTGGATCGCTTCCGCAGGTTCGCAGGCGGGCATCCCCGCGCCAGTAGCGTCCAAACGCAAGACGCGCGATCGTGCAATATGGTTTGCAGTGGGCGCTCTCGTGGCACTAGCAGCGGCTTACCTGGTGTGGCAGAGCGCGCTGTGGCAGCGCGCTGTTAGCCCCATCCACTTGTCAGTGACGCTTCCGCCCGACAAGGCACTGGCCGTCGACTCCACCGGCCCACTCGCAATCTCCCCAGATGGTTCGACAATCGTCTTTTCCGCTCGCGGCGACGATCGCAAAACGCAACTGTATTCGCGCAAGCTCGGCACTTTTGAGAGCACGCCCATATCCGGCACGGAGGGAGCCGTTTGTCCGTTCTTCTCGCCGAATGGAGAATGGCTCGGATTCGTATCCGAGGATTTCAAGTTGAAGAAAATGTCAATACGCGGCGGGACCTCTATAGTGATGGCAGAGGAGGCTGCCCCTATTGGGGCTACGTGGACGGATGACGACACAATCTATTACGAGAAGTCGTTCTTTTCTGGAGTGCACGCAGTTCCGGCCGGAGGCGGCTCGCCGAAACAGGTGACGCAGACAGGATCAATGTCGGATGATCGGAGCCATCTGTGGCCGAACGCGCTGCCCGGAAATACCGGACTGATCTTCACGGCTTGGTCGGGGAAGACCTTCAATGAGGCGCGAATCGCGGGTTTGTTGTTCAAATCAGGAAAACCAAAAGTGTTAATCGAGGGTGGTAGCGACGCACGCTACCTTCCTGGCGGCTACCTTGCTTACGCGCGCAACGGTACTTTTTTCGTGGTTGGCTTCGATCCGGAACGGCTGGAAGTGAAGGGCACGCCGGTTCCAGCGGTGGAAGGAGTGAGGACTGGAGCAGCCGACGGCGGCGCGGTCCTGGCAGTTTCGAACAACGGCACGCTCGTATTTCAACCCGGCACGTTTTCTGCGCGAGAGCGCAACCTGGTCTGGATGGACCGAACCGGGAGGGCTACGAATATCACGGACGAAGTTAAGCCTTATTCCTCTCCTGCTATCTCGCCCGACGGCAAGCGAATCGCCCTGACTCTGGAGGGCAGCTCCTACGATGTATGGGTGTACGACCTGGAGCGCGGCACGCTCACCAAAGTGACTTTTGGAGCGGATGATTACAGCCCGAAATGGTCACCAGATGGAAAGATGCTGATGTATAGGTCTTCAAAATCCGGAGCCATGCAGCTGTATGTGAAACACGGCATCGTGCAAGGTGATGAAACTGTGGTGACCGATGGTCCGGAGTTCAAAGAAGCCTATGGTTGGACGCCGGATGGACGCGAAGTTATCTTTGGCCGAGAGAACAAAGACAAAGGATGGGACCTGTATGCGGCTGCCGTCGAAGGTGATCATAAGCCGCGGCCGCTGGTCGTCAGCCAATACAAGAAAGGTTGGGCCAGTCTGTCGCCCGACGGAAAATGGCTTGCGTACACTTCGGACGAGTCCGGACAACGTGAAATTTTCGTGCAAGCCATGAACGATCCTAATACACGCGCACAGATTTCGTCGGAGGGCGGAACGGCTCCGCGATGGGCGCACTCCGGCAATGAGTTGGTCTTTCTCGCAAAGGACGGAGTGATGTCGGTGAAGTTCGCGCCGGGAAATACGCTGAATCCAGGCAAGCCCGTCAAGTTATTCCAGGATAAGAGAATTTGGAGCGGTTACGATCTGGCAGCGGATGGACGTTTCGTAGTGGCGGTTGACGCGGACGAAAAGGGAAGCGGCAATCAGATCAACGTCGTACTCCATTGGTTCGAAGAGTTAAAACAAGAACAGCAAAAATAAACACTCGTCGGTACTACGCCGGGACGACTCGGAACTCAGTTTCTTACCGTCGCGACCGATGTGCTCAATTCTGACCAGAATAATGGGTTTTTTTGATCGGCCGCGTGCGCCCTCTACCGCCGCTTTTCGAATATACTCGCGTCTCACCCGCTTCTTCATACCGCCGAAACCTTGAGGTGAGACTCTCCGGACCGATTGACATGGCCGTCCCCCGGCTTTTGTAACCAATTTCGACACGGAAAAATTAATCACTCGGGGACGCAGAAGTTGGGGAAAGCAGAATTTCGTTGATTTGTTGCGTCTTCGGTACTGCTAGCTTCGCACTTGCCTAGGTCTCGTCCTCTGCAAGCTTTTGAAGATACGCTTCGTCCTCGAGAGTCCACGCGGACAATGCATCTTCGTCGAAACCGCCGTCGGCCGCCACATCACCGCTGAAGTTAAACTGGTTCCGCTTGCGGTAAGCGGAATAGACGATCGCGGCCATGAAGATAATCGGGGGAAAAAACATGATTAGGATTCCGTGTCGAAGAGCTTGAATGAACCGCGGGCCCGAACTTGCCGCGCTCTGGTAGCACATCGCGCAGCCCTGCGCGCACAACGCCGATGGGCTCAGAAGGGTCGCAATCACGACACTGGCTCGCTTTAGGGTCGTTGTGGTCATCTTGCGAATCATATCATCTCTGTTGCGTTCCAGTTATCGTGATGCGAATGGAGATCTCCACTAATCGCAACTTTATTGGGTTAGCCGCAGGTTGAACATACGGAATGCGTCCGCCCAGAAATGATCCATCATGAGCAGAACGAATAGAGTAATAGGCACTACGGTCCAGAAGAGAGTTTTACGTTCGTATTTCATGTGCATGAAATAGAGCAACCCAATCGCCGCCTCGATCAACGCCAGAATCAGCAGGACAGCTAGCAAATCCTTTGTGGCGGGGTGCCGATAGGTGACCGCTACTTCAATGCCGACGATGGCGAGGAATCCCACCCAGATGCCAAGGTAGGTTGCCATACTAGGATCGTGATCGGTTGCCATTGCTCTATACCTCCCGTCCAGTCCGCTCAGCGAGCGTTCATCAAGTACATAAGCGGGAACACGAACATCCAAACGATGTCGACGAAGTGCCAGTACAAACTGGTTGTTTCGACATGGTTGTCATCCACCCAATTTGTCTTATAGCCAATGGTTATTACAAGCAGGGCGACAACTCCGGAGATTACGTGCAAAAGATGCAGTCCGGTGATACTGAAGAAGGCGGCGCCGAAATCGAGCGGGCCGCCCATCGGATTCTTGTGCAGCCCCCAGCCTTCGCCAAACATATGAAACCATTCGCGAAGGTGGAGGGCCACGAAAACAACTCCTAGAAGCATTGTGAAACCAAGCCATTGGATGGCCTTGGATTTCTGGCCGGCTTTTGCGGCGCGCACGGCAACCAACATCGTAACGCTGCTTGAAAGCAGCACGAAGGTCATTACCAGACCGTTTGCAATGCTCGGCCACTCGAACGGCCTGGGCCAGTCCGGACTCCCGATGCGAAGAAAGCCATACGCCACCAAGGCGGCGGTAAATGTCACAGCATCGGAGGCGATGAACAGCCACATCGCCAGCTTTTTGGATTGCAATCCGTAAGGGGACGCTTCCGACAGAGCCCCGTGCCCTGCTCCTATTGTCAGCTCTGAATCAATCACAACGCCTCCCGTAAATTGCTCACATTCGTACCGCGATCACCATCAAGAGATAGACCCATAACAGATCCACAAAATGCCAGTACACCGCCGCAGTCCCCAAACTCGTTTGGGCATTGGGTCTGTTCCGACGCAACCGATAGCCCACGTAGATCAGGCCAAGAACACCCCCCAACAGATGCAGACCATGCATCGCCGTCAAAACGTAGAAAAAAGAGCTGCTCGGACTGGTCGCGAGAAACAGGCCCTGCGAGGCCAGACCGCGCCAAGCTAGGAATTGGCCGACTATGAACAGCAACCCTAGCGTCAGAGTCATGTTCAGCCAGTAAAGTCCGCTGGACCGAAGTGCTGCTGTATCGACAAGCGCCGATTTAGACGCCGCTCCGCGCAGGCTGGAAACCGTTGCAAAACGCTTTCGAGACAGTTCGAGGGTGTAACTGCTAGCGATTAGGATGACGGTATCGAAGTACAAGATACGAGGAAGCACGAATCGCTGCCAATCGGAGCCTGAACCTTGTCGCACAATCAAAGCGCTGGTTAGCGCCGCAAATGACATTGCGATGGCGGACACGGCCACCCAAACGCCGGTGTGTGAAGCGATCCCCTTAGTCGCGGGGACTACCGGCGTTTTGACCCGAGCACGGCTGCCGGGTGTTTGCGCGGGAACGTAGGTGGTCGTTGACATGGTGTCCTCGTTAAGCTGATCAGTGTTCAACAATGGTGTCTGTTGCCGTCTGCATGATGTAATCCGTCGCGGCTCCTTCTACGCCGTACTCGTAAGCATCCTGGCGAACGATCATTTGGCGACCGCCGAAATTATCAAAGGGCGGTGGAGAAGTTGTGGACCACTCGAGCGAGGTCGCTTCCCATGGGTTGTCCGGAGCTTTGGGACCCCAAAACCGAGTGTGAAAAAGGTTATAGAAGAAGATAAACTGCGCGGCACCAGTCAGCAACGCGGCCACGGTAATGAATTTGTGCACCGGAATCAGCGGGATCAAATAGTTGTCCGTGAACGCAGAATATCGACGGACGTTGCCGGCTAGCCCAAGATAGTGCATGGGCATAAAGATGCAATAGACTCCGATGAACGTAAGCCAGAAATGTATCTTCCCCAGAGTTTCGTTCATCATGCGACCGATCATCTTGGGCATCCAGAAATAGGTCCCCGCAAATATTCCAAAGATTGCGGCCACGGCCATAACGAAGTGGAAGTGAGCAACCACGAAGTACGTCGCGTGCAGGTAAGTGTCGAGGCTGGGTTGCGCCAGGAAGAATCCGCTGATACCACCGCTGATGAACACTGAGATGAAGCCCAGGCAGAACAACGACGCGGAAGTGAATCGTAAACGGGCGCCATAGATCGACCCGAGAAACATTAGAGTTGAGACGGTAAACGGGATCGTGATGATCAGCGTCGGCACCGAAAATAGCAGCGCCGAAAACGGGTTCATCCCGCTGACGAACATGTGGTGGCCCCACACCATATAACTCAGGAAGGCAGCCGCGATTAAGCAACCAACCAATACACGCACCCCGCCCAGCAACGGCTTGCGTATAAACGCTGGGAGAATATGCGCGACGATCCCGAAGGCGGGGATGATGGCAATGTAAACTTCCGGGTGGCCAAAGAACCAAAACAGGTGCTGCCACAGCAGTGGCGAACCTCCGGAGTGTGGCTGGAGATTGTCACTAACCACTAACCCAGCAGGATTGAAGAAGCTAGTGCCGGCCGTGCGATCAAGGATGAGGAGGATGCAGGCTGGTAGAAGGTCTGCGAAGGCCAGCAAGCCGATGCAGGCGGTGATAAACCAAGCCCAAGTCGAGAACGGCATGCGCGCCAGAGACATGCCCTTTGTGCGCAGGTCAAGTGTCGTAGCGATAAAGTTCAACGAGCCGAGCAACTGGCCGATACAGAAAAGGGCGATCGAGACCGCCCAAAGGTTCTGGCCCATTGCTTCGCCCGGACCTGCGTCCCTACCCACAGAACTGAGCGTCGCGTACGCGGTCCAGCCGGAAATTGGAGGACCATCGTGGACGAAGAAAGCTGCCATCATCACCAGGAATGCGACAAAAGTAGTCCAGAACGACATCATGTTAAATCTCGGGAAAGCCATGTCTTCCGCGCCGATCTGAATGGGCAGGAAATAGTTTCCAAAACCCGCGAACGGCGCATTGGTCAGCACGAAGAAGACCATGAGGGTGCCGTGCATGGTCAGCAGCGAGAGGTAGTATTCGGGTGTCATCACACCGCCCGGCGCTCCGTTCGGCGACAGAAACCGTAAGCCAGGAATGGCGGCGGTGGTCCAACCCAAATGGATGCGAAACAGCCACGACAAAATCATGCCGATAAAAACCGCTGCTAGCGCCAGCCCGTAGTACTGCAGGCCAATGACCTTATGGTCCAAGCTGAAGACGTGCTTGCGGATGAAGCCCGTGGGCGGCGTAAGGTGGTGAATCTCTGGTTGTGTTGACGCGTCACTCATCGATCATGCCTCCCAAGAAACTTTTGGCTCTGCCAACCTGCCCAGTTCAGTTGGACATCAATCGCCCGACTGCTGCTTCAGCCAGCTGTCGTAATCCGATTGCGACATCACGTCCATAAAGGCCCGCATCGAGTAATGGCCCAGTCCACAAAGCTGCGTACAAACAATTTCATACCTGCCCGCTTTTGTTGCCGTGAAGTGAAGCGGAATATCGAGGCCGGGGACAATGTCCTGCTGCAGGCGCAGCTCGGGGACATAAAAATTGTGGATCATGTCCTTGGAGTGCAGCGTTAGCAGGATCGGAGTGTTAACGGGAATGGTCAAGCTACCAACGACAATATCGTCTCTAGCGGAAACATCGTTCGCGGGATCCAATCCGAAATAGTTGCCGCTTCCATCACTGATCTTGTCTGCATGGATCGGTCCAAACACCCCATCGGGGCCGGGATAACGGAAAAAGAAAGCAAACTGCTCAGCCTGGACGTCGACATGCAATGCGTGCTCGTTTGCAGGAGTCATGTACATAGACGCCCAAACCTTCGAACCCACGAATGTGAGACTCAGAATCTCAAGGCCCACGATAATAATTCCAAACGCCACTACCGGCCCGGCACCACCGGGCCAGCGTTTGATCTTTCCTTTCCCACTGCTGAAGGCCCACACGAACCCTGCCAGAACAAGTTGGGAGGAAATAAAGAGAATGCCGGTGCCGACCAATGTTTCGTCCATCTGGTGATCAACACTCGGACCGGTCGTCGAAATCGTTGGAGGCAGCCACCATGTGTGGGCAATAATCGGGTAAACGGAAACGAGCGTGATTATTACTAATGCGACAGCGAACACCTTGCCCATCTGACTTACCTCCGCCACGGAAAGAGAGCGCTGGTTGCGAGACGTGAAGTCAGGTGCCTGACTCCCCAGGCGGAATCAGGCACCCCATTCAACCGTTCGGTTAGTACGGCAATACTTTGAAAGTAAAGTTCGCCGTCTTAGCTTCGCTTCCGCTGATGGTGACTTCCTGGTTCTGCGAGCCGTATTGTTCTTGCCAAGCCGTCACCGTGTATTTTCCAGCCGGTAGGCCCTTAATCTCGAAGGAGCCATCCTCGCCGGAAACTGCGTAATGCGAGGTCTTTAGTACGACGAAATATCCGTGCATCCACGGGTGAATATTGCACTTCACCGAAATGAATTCCGGCTTCTCCCACTTCGTATCAATCGGGGGCGAACCTGGCGGCTGCGACTTATTCCACTCGGAGTTAACTTTTGCTAGCGGGTGAATGTTGTGCGAGGTCTGATCGTCATTGTAAATCTGAAGCTCCTGAGCCGCCACCATCGGCAGAACGTGAGGTATGTACTGGCAGCCTTTTTGATCGTAGCGCACAGCCTGGGAGGGGGCTGAAGACTCCTGATCGCCTGCCGAAATGTACACTACAACCCACTGGAGCACGTTCCCGGGTCCGGTTGCCACGTTCTCCGTCAGAACCGGCGTCGTATGCTGCTTCGCACAGGTCGGTTCCTTTGACATATCGATAGGTTTCATCTTAGGAGGTGTTCCGGTGTAGGTAACCTTGCCACTGATCGAAGCGGAACCCGCCGGCGGATTTGCAAATACCAGCATTCCGCCGCCCAGCAAAACAGCAATCGTCAGAGCGAAAAAATACTTGGTTCGCATAAAAAGTCCTCCAGGATATGAAAAGTTACTGCGCGCCCGTCGCGGCATCAGGCCCGATTGGCTTGATGTCGGCGCCGTGCGCAGCCTTATATGTTTGCCAAAGGGCCGTTTCTTGTGTCTTCAGTGGTTGCAAAGTCCGCAGAAAGTGGACTAAGTCCCAGGCTTCATCAGGCTTCACAACGTCCGCGAAAGACGGCATCGGCGATCCGTCGAGACCGGTCATGAAAATGCGGTACAAGTCTTGATTGGTTACGCCGCACATGAAGCGCGAGCCCGAAGAGAAGTCATATGGTCGAATTGGATTGCCCTTATCATCCGTAAGCGTCGAAGCGGAAGGACCGTCGCCATGTCCTTGCGGACCGTGGCACTTCCAGCATTCCAGTCGCTGAAAGGTTTGTCGTCCACGCAGGATGCTGTCGATGGTGATGGGCGTCTCCGACGGAATAGTCAGCGGTGTCCCTGGTTTCTCTTTGGCCCAACGCGGCGACCAGGTCTTGACGAACGCAACAAGGTTGGCGCGTTCTTGCGGCGTCAAAGGCCGCCATGACGGCATGTTCGTTGTAACGAAACCGCGCGTGATGGCGTTGTACAGATCGTCGTCAGTGGGCAACGTGCCCGTCGGAGTTGACCGGCACTTGAACGTAGCTTCGGTAAAATCCCTAGGCTTCGGATCGATCCACTGGGCGTTCATTCCCTCGCCATTGCCGTCCGGCCCATGGCAGCCGATACAGAACCGGCGATAAAGCTTCTTACCATCCGCCGCGTGGCCTGTTAGACCATCTGGATGGCTCTCCGTGGTTTCAACGCTCGGTGCACCAAGCGCCGGATCAGGTGAGTTTACGTGCGACTGCGCGCGCATGGATGTGGCTCCGACTGTTACCAGAACCATCGACCCCAAAACAAATGTCACAGCAAAGTTTTTTAGTGTCATTTTGGGCCTCGTCCCTAGAAGTCGAAGTCAAATCCGATAAATATGCTGCTGCTCCATACATTTTGTGAATTCGGGAATGGTAGCGGAGGTAATCCCGTGCCATCGCCACTTTCAGGTACGATACCTACAGATTTGGAGATCGAATACTCGTTGTGCCAAGCCAACCCGGCGCGACTGAACATGATTGGGTAATATCTGTAACCCACGGAATAGGCTGTCACGTTGCCGTAGTCCCCAGGGGTTCCAGAGAAAGCCTGCTGGCCAACGTCGATTTTCTCGAAGCGTCCAAAGAATACAAGTTGCGGGTTAACGAAATACTGCCCCTCAATAAAACCACCGTTGAAGGAAGGTGCATGAGCACCGGTTGGTAACGGTCCGGTATCAGGGGTCCCGGTTCCGAGATAGGCACTGTCATGCCCATGCATAAAATAGGGTAGTAACTCTAGATTCTTGAAGTGGAGTTGCCCGGCGAAGCCAATGCGATAAAAAGGCTCGTTACCCAAGGCAACTAGCGGAGTAGTGACGCCCGCCTGCGTGGTTGTCTGGTAATACGTCCCTCTCTGACCGACGTACGCGTAAGCTTGAAATTGTTCGTAACCCCAACTTCCAGCGTTGAAAGACTTGGTGAAGGCCATGTAACCGTCGAAGCTTCGATTTGACGGCGCACCGCCCGGAAGGTTCGATTCCGTTAGACCCGTCCCGCCTTCGTTGCTACTGAGTAGAGCGACCGAGTATCGTGTCGAGCTATCCGCATTGTGCCCCAACAACTCCATGCCAATTTGATTGTCGCCAATTCCGAAGTCGTTGAGGCTTCCCGGAACATTGAAATGATAAACCTGGTAGAGGCCGCCGTTGGCGGAGAGGAACAGGAATCTTTTCTCAGAAATCAAGTTGTCCAGCTCGAACCTTCCGAACTTAAAGTTGAGCCACGAGCTCCCCTTGATATTGTCAAAGCGGACCCAAGCGCTTTCAAAGTGCCAAACTGCGAACGAGTCTGACGATGGCAGCAACTGGAACGAAATATTCTTGTAGAGCGTTCCAGCCGACCATAGATCCATTCCCGACAGGTCAAATCCGGCCTGAGTCACGGTACGAGACACCAAAGCGGACCCTGTCCCGCCGCCCGGAATCGAGTCAACCGGTTGATTGCTGGTGCTCTCTCGATGCCACTGAGGAGTGATCCGGAAAGTTATCGGGAAGTAGGAGGGGTTTTGCCAAATCGGTGAGTCGCGATCGTTCATCAACTGATATCCATTGTCGCGAAAAACCATGCCGAAGTTGTTCAGTTCCGGCCAGGCCGTGTGGCAAGCGGAACAAGGCAATCCATATTTCCGCGCGAAGGCTGGAATCGCCATTACTTTGCCAGTCGGCAAGGCACTCGCCGTCCGGCAATCGCCGATCACAGTTGCCAGCATCAGAATTGCGCAGGTGACGAATGGACGTACCCAAGAATTCCGCGTTCGGTCCGCACCATTTGCAAACCACTTAAACATACAGCCTCCTCTTCAAGCTGTCAGAATGGTTGTAATTTGCATTGTTAAATTCGGAAGAAAGTGAGGAAGAGCAATTGCGGGAGATGAACTTGCAGTTCGAGAAATACTCTTGCCGCTGCGTGCAATAGTGAACCGGTTCGACGATCTTAAGATGGTCGAGCAACAGCGCGTCCCTCAGATTCCGCAAAACGCCTAGAAAATACTCTTTCAGATTGCAGAACACAAGAACAAAAATTAACATTTCTTTACATACAGTAATCTCTGTAGGAGCGCTCCCACCGTACACTCCGAACGAGCAAGCACTTACTCAGATTAGCCCGGTCGAAGCTTTGGAATGGTGGAGAACCAGTTGGACAAACAGTAAGAGAGTTGGTTCCGGGCCAAGCCGATTGAGCCTAGGCTTGCGACGTTAAGGGCATAGCGTCCTGAGCAGGTTCCTTGTCGTTCGCCAGCGCAGGGAACCCCAGCTCGACAACTAGGCCGCCATCTTTGCAGTTTTCGGCCTTGACGCTTCCGCCATGGAGACGTACGGCGCGGTCGGTGATTGAAAGCCCCAAGCCTGAACCACCGGCAGACCTCTCGCGAGCGTCACCCACTCGGTAAAAGGGAAGGAAGATGTCCATCAGAGATTCTTCCGGCACGCCCTTACCTCGGTCGCGCACGCGAATCACAGCAGTTTCGTTATGGGTTCCAGACACGAGTTTCAAAGTGACATCGACGCTGGTGCCTTCTTCAGTATGGTTGAGCGCATTACGAATCACGTTTTCAGCCGCTGCACGAACCAGTTGTGCGTCGCCATTCACCGTACAAGCCTCCGCGGACACAATCCGCACATGCCGGTTCCGGCTCTGCGCTTCATAGTCCGCATCGGCAACGATCTCCAGCAGCAAGGAGTGCAGCTCTATCGGCTCTCCCTCTAAAACCTCCGCCCCGCTTTCCAGTCTCGCGAGCTCGAGCAGGCTGCCGATTAAATGATTCAGACGCTCCGATTCCAGATCAATCCGGTCAAGCGCGCTGGAGAATTCCGGACCGGCATGTCTGCGTGCAAGGCCCAATGCCACGCACAAGCGAGTAAGCGGCGAGCGCAGCTCGTGGGAAATATCGGAAATCAGGCGGCGTTGTGATTTCAATAAGGATTCGATTTGTTCCGCCATGTGGTCGAAGTCGCGGCTCAGGTCCGCAAGTTCATCCTTACGTCTTTCGTCATAACCACCAACGCGCGCCGAAAGATTTCCGGTTGCCAGACGGTGCGTCGCGGTGCGTAGATGTCGTATAGGCGCCGTAATGTATCGAGCCAACCAGAAACAGACCAAGCCGGCGATCAGCAGAATCGCCGCGCCGCGCAGGATTTGAATTCCCAACGGGGCCCGCAGAACGCTGGCCACGGATTCAACCTTCATCGCCGTCACGAAGACGTAGCGAGTCCCGGTGGACCCAGTCGTTCTTCTAGCCACGTATTTAATTCCGTGGGAAACAAAAAATTCGGTGTCGCCCGCTTGCAGAGCCTTTTGCGCAATGGCATCAGCCTCTGCCGGAGTTGGCTGCGATAGGATCTCTTTTCCCTCATCGTCAAAAAGAAAAGCCTGCCAGCTCAAAGTGGTTTGCAGCGAGGTAAGATAGTCCGCCAGCGCTCCCATGCCGTGATCGTCCAGAACGTCGGCGGCCCGAGCGGCCACAATTGGAATCAATGTTCTGTCCGACTGCTCGGATCGATTTAGCCTAAACACAGATTGAGTAGTGACCACGGAATAAATCAGCGTGCCACTCACCAAAACCATGGCCAGCCAGAAAGAAAGAAAAATCTTCAGGAATAACGTTCGCATGTTTTGCTCTCAGCGTTTTTTAGGCCCACCCGGTATTGCGTAAATGTAACCTACGCTCCGCACGTTCCGGATGCGATTGCTTCCATCAGGAGCAGTCCCTAATTTCTTGCGGAGGTTGCTAATGTGCACGTCGATGCTGCGATCGACCGGCACGAAGTCACGCCCCAGCGCGCTTTTCACCAGCTCTTCTCGCGTAATTACCTGACCGGGTTTTCTCAGAAATGCAGCCAGAATGTCAAATTCCAGCGAAGTCAGATCCACGTCACGGTTCCCACGGCGTACAATGCGGGCGCCAATTTCTAATTCCACGTCGCCGAGAACTATCCGATCGGCGATCGGAGGCGGGACTTGCGTAGTTCGGCGTAGAACCGCCTGTATGCGCGCGACCAGCTCACGCGGATTGAATGGTTTCGGAAGATAGTCGTCGGCTCCAATTTCCAAGCCGACGATTCGGTCCACATCTTCGCCCCGAGCGGTCAGCATTATGATGGGCAACCGCGACTTCGCTCGGATTTGGCGCAGCACTTCGAACCCCTGGATTCCGGGAAGCATCACATCCAGAATAACCAGGGAATATTGACCGGAAAGAGAACGATCCAAACCTTGCAGGCCGTCGCAAACCGAATCCACCCGAAATCCTTCCGGGATCAGATACTCGGCAACCAGCTCGCACAGCTCCGCGTCATCGTCCACCACCAATATGCGCGGACCCGGCCATTCCGCCGTTTTTTCGATTTCAATCTGCTCAACCACTGGATTCGACACTCGTTTATCCGCGTGATTCCAGGTGATTCCTGCCGTAATTTTACCTCATCGGACCGTGGACTGTTCACCCGAACGCCTACCGATTCAAGTTATGCGCTGAAAGCCAGTCCGATCGTCGCGGCTCATTTGCACAAACTTTCAGATACAATAGCGCGGAATGGCGAAAACAGCGATAGGATGCCAGGGCGTTCGCGGAATTTCGAAATTTGAAGATCCGATGACTCAATCGTCACAACACTCGTACTGGCGCGTCTTTTTTTTGTTCGCTCTTTTAGCGCCGCTTATGACGCAAGCGAATCCGTCGCCATCTTCCGCTCAGAAATCGCCTGAGTTGGAAGGGTTTGCGATTGATTTAAAAGCGACAGAAGAAGATGTCATCAAAGCCGTCCAGGATGTCGTTGAAGATCAGATAATTCACGGCACCTCGGTATATGCCCGCGAGGACAACCTAACAGAGGCCGAATCCGCGACCTCCTCTGCATACTATGGAGCCTGGCAAGGCCCTGGCCACGTTTTCTACAAGATTCGCCGCGGAGCGCTTTCCCCGAAACATTTCAAGAACCCAAACGATATGGGCACCATCACTGTTCGATACGTGGTCCAAGCCGTTTCGGCCAATCGAACGCATCTGCAGATTGACGCGGTATTTGTTGAAGACGCCATGCACAAGGTACATCCCTCCGACACCACCGTCGAAACCAGCGAATTCGCCGAAATCAATGCGCGCCTGCTTCAGATTCACAAAGAAGAACAACAAACCGCGGAACTCGTAAAACAAAGACAAAAGGATGACGAAGCGCGCGCCGCAGCAAAAGTGCGCGATCAGGAACTCGCCCGTCTGAACTCGGCGGAAGCTTCGTTGAAAGACTTGCAAACTCGCGCGCACCAGCTTCGCCACGATGTCGAGGTGAAAGTCAAAAA
This sequence comes from uncultured Acidobacteriota bacterium, assembly GCA_963714785.1. GTDB lineage: Bacteria > Acidobacteriota > Terriglobia > Acidiferrales > UBA7541 > Palsa-295. The sequence continues at coordinate 332,205 of CAVQQE010000001.1, read as the reverse complement.
TCCAAATACCGAACTCAAGGCCGCTCCGTTCCAACGCGCTGCTAAACTCCAATCCCTTACGGAAGGCACCGAGGTTGTCATCGAGATCATCACGCCGTATTGGTACGGCGTGGAAACTGACCAGGGACAACGCGGATGGCTGCGGCAAGACCAGGTAGAGCCTTTACCGTGAGAAAAATTTCCGGATTCACAATTTTTGTCCCGCCGTTGTTCCTTGCCATCCTGTTAGTCACCGCCAACGCTTCTGCGCAGGCCAAAGCTGTTGAACGGACCTTCTCGAATCCGCTCTCAGAGGTTCAGCAGGTAGTGGATGATGTAAAGTCTTCTTCCAGCGGTCGTCTCCCCCTCCTCGAAGGTTTTGTCGATGTGGGCGACCAACCCCTCAAAGGCTACGAACGCGGCTACTACGTTTGCACGCTTCAGGTGCTTCCTGCTGCCAATGGCGGTGCTAAGGTTCAAGTCACCTCGAAAATAACCGCTTGGTACACGGATCCGGAATCAGCGCGCTCCGGTTATCGTGAACTCAGTTCGAACGGTCATGTCGAGACCGACTTGCTTGACCGCATCGAAGACGCCTTAGCGCACAAAGCCTCTCCGCATGCTCCAGGTTCCACTATTCGGGTCCCGCCGGCTGGCCCGTTGTACACGCCCCCACCAGCAAGCCAGCCCGGACCGAAAACGCCGGCCACCGCTGCTCCTTCGGCAACTCCTCAACCTGCGGCTAACAATTCACCGGCGTCAGCCGCTGGCGAATCATCGTCAAACAGGAATGCTCCCCCGGCCCTACCCGGTCGCACCGCCAGCCCGCCCACAGCACTGCCGGCGGCAGAAAGTCTGGAGTCCATTCAAGCTCGCCGCGCAATCGCGGAAGAAAGAGCGCGCCAGATTAGCGCTGATATAAAAGGGTTGGAACAGATTCAACAGAATCAGGTCCGCCCCGTAGATTTAGTAATCGTCAAAAAGCCGGGAGTTTCGATCTTTGCGAAGCCGGAAGAAGGGGCTCAAGTCTTGTTTACCACGGAGGAAGAAGACGAGTTTCAGATTATTGGCCTGGAGGGCGCCTGGGTACATGTGGAGATTTCCGGCGCGTCTCGGGGCTGGATACGGCGCTCACAAGTAGAATTGCCGTCAAGTTACGGTGGGCCCGGCGGAACGAAAGCGGCAGCCCCTGCGTCGCCCGCGAACGCCGATCTTTTCAAGGTTACGCGAGAAGAAACGAACACCTTCAGCGGCAAATGGGACCCGCTGCAAGGAAAAACAGTGAGAGTAGTTTGGGTTGAGCCCGCAGAGGGATCTTCGTCCAGTCCTGCCGATAAACGAAAGTTCGCGAAATATCTTCTGCTCAAAGCTTACAAAGAATCGGCCTCGTCCGATGAAAAAGTAGCCGGAGTTGTAGTCGTCTTTGATTCCGCAGACGGCGGACAAATCGCCGCCACGATGGAAAACCTGAAAGCCCTCCAGGACGGATCGATGTCTGACGCCTCCTTCTGGAAGGCGGCGTCTCTCGACCCTGCCGAATCTTTCCAGGATTCCGCAAAGTCCTAGCGTCACCTGCTCTTCTTGATGTGGCCCACCAAGAGCTAACGACCTGCAGCCCGAGGAATGCCCTTTGTCTCGACTGGTTCGGGTCTTGCTTCATGAGTCGCGGCGATATCGGTGGCTCCGGTTTGCTGAAAAATTGCGTGCGCACGATCCGCCTCTTCGCGCGTTTCCGCGTGTACCGAGAGGAGAAGTCCACCCTTTTTCAAGCGTTCTTCATAAGGTTTAGCTGCGTCCTCCGGAATTCCCACTCCGACAAGAACGCCGACCGCGCCGTCCGCCACCGCGCCGGCGAATGCTCCGAGCAAAGATCCGGCAATGTATGGCTGTTGAGAAGCGCAAAGGATGCAAATTCATCCGCGTCGACCATGACCATGCTTGCCGTAAAATCGGCTTGGTGCAGCGAAGAAATCATTTTTCCGCCCAAAGTCGGCGAGTGCTGATCGATCATCTGAAGCAAATGCACAAACAAAGTAGCGAGTAGTCTTAGTATCGAAACTCAGAAGAACAACTAGAGCGGGTCCATTAACGCTGGGATTTCTAAGTAGAACGGCTCAAACAGTTTTGTCTTTCGAGTAGCAGATTTGCTCGAGGTTGCACTCCAGGCACTTGGGCCTGCGCGCCTGGCATACTCTTCGTCCATGCCAAATCAACTGGTGGGAAAACAAAATCCATTTTTCGCGCGGAATCACCTTCATCAAATCTTGTTCAACTTTTTTGGGATCCACATTTTTCGTCAGGTCCAGCCGCCGCGACACGCGCAGCACGTGCGTATCAACCACCACTCCGGAAGCAATCCCAAACGCTGTGCCGAGCACCACATTCGCAGTTTTGCGCGCCACTCCCGGCAGCTTTAGCAGTTCTTCCATCGTTTTCGGCACTTCGCCGTGCAGCTGTTCAACAATCTGCTTGCTCGCGCCCATAATCGATTTCGTTTTGTTGCGGAAAAAACCTGTGGGCCGGATGTCTTGTTCCAATTCTGCGGGATTTGCGTAGGCAAATGCTTTCGCGTTCGGATATTTCTTGTAGAGCGTCTCAGTCACCTGATTCACGCGCACGTCTGTGCATTGCGCCGAAAGAATCGTCGAGATCAGAAGCTGAAAAGGATTTTCATGCGTGAGAGCGCAAGTAACGTCCGCATACGCTTCGTCGAGTTTCTTTAAAATCAGCCGAACGCGCCCCGGATCGGTTCCGCGCATTCCGCTGCCGCGTCCCAGGACCTTCGCGGACCTAGCTTTCCCCGCGCCTCGGTCCGCCGCGGCCTTTTTCTTTGAATTTTTTTTCGGCTTTTTCGACATCCGGCAAAAAACTATATCATGGACAGGCTAAGCTTCCACCGGCACACCGGTTCTTTCCAGAAAGAAACGGTGCGATTATCGCAGCTTACACCGCAAAGAAGAGGTTCTGTGCGAACGGCCACTCCGTATCGAACCATTGTCTAGCGCAGCGATACCCAGTACGTTCGCCCATTTGCGGAACTTCCTGCGGATTGTATTTATGCGAACTTTCCGTCCAAATTGTTTCGCCATCGCGCAAGAGGAAGCTAAATTGAGCCTTGCGAAGCGTCACGCGCTGCCATTTCGTTGAGCGCAGATGCATCTCCACCCGGCGCTCTGCCTCGTCGTACCGCACGATATGCTGGATGTGCGCGAGATCGAAATTGCCGTCCAGTTCGCGATTGATGCGCGCAAGAAGATTCTTGTTAAATGCCGCTGTAACGCCCGCCGCATCGTCATATGCTGCCAGCAATTGCGGAATCGGTTTCTCCAAGTCGGTAGCCAACAGCAGCGCGTCGCCGGGAACCAAAATCTTGCGCACTTCGCGAAGAAATTGGTCTCCTGCTGGCCGGTCGAAATTTCCAATCGTACTGCCGAGGAAGAGAACCAAGAGATGCTCGCCCTCGCGCCGCCGTGCCGCTACTTCCTGCAAGCCGTCCAAATACGCGCGCTCGAATCCGACGATGCTGACTCGGTCCATCTCACCAAGTTCTCGCTGGCAACGGTGCAGCGCGCTGCCTGAAATATCGATAGGGTAATAGTTCACTCGCTGGCGTCGCGAAAGCGCTTCCAACAAAAACCGTGTCTTTTGTCCGCTGCCGCTGCCGAGCTCTGCCACCACGAATGGTCCATTGAGGCAATTGATGATGTCGGGCGCGTACCGCTTCAGAGAACGCATCCCTGCCCGGCTCAATCCGTATTCCGGCAGCACGCAAATCACATCGAAAAGCGCCGAACCCACTTCATCGTACAAATATTTTGAAGGTAGCTCTTTCTGCCCCGGCTGCCCGAGTCCGACGATCACGTCTGAAGAAAATTCAGCCAAAGCCTGGCTTCTGACGGTTGAAGTTGAAGTTGCCATTCGCGGAGCGGTAGCCATTTCTATTCCTCCACACAACGGAACGTGGCGTATGCATACGGATAATGCGGTTGAAACCAATTTCGGAACGATCGCCGCACCATGCAAGCATCCGTGCGCGCCGAGCCACCTTTCATAACGAAATGTTTGCCGTCAAAAAAATCTGCGGAGTACCCGCGATAAAACGAAAAGGGTTCGAACCCATTCAGTGGGCCGAACAAGGTGGAGGTCCATTCCCAGCCATTGCCCAGAAGATCGAAAACACCAAATGCGCTAGCCCCCGCGGAATGCGCATCTACCGCAGTCGGGTCCCAGCGCTGATGATGAAAGTTTCCATGATGGTTTTCGGGCTGGCCGTCGCCCCACGGATACATTCGCTCGCTGCCGTCCGGCGTCCCGTAGGCAGCGCGATGCCACTGCGCTTCCGTCGGCAACTTCTTTCCCGACCAGCGCGCAAAAGCGGAAGCCTCCGCGTGACTCACGTAAACGGGCCAGGATTCCGGCAGCGGCATCGTTCCAAACATCGCGCGATAGCTCCACTGTGTGGCAGGATCAGACGCGGACGCACTCGATGAATTCAAATCAGCCCTGTGCGACCAGAAAAACGGATGTTCGAGTCCCTGCCGAGTTTTCCAATTCCAATCTTCCGCCGTCCAATGTTTTGAATCTTCGTATCCACCGGCCTGGACAAACTTCAAGTACTCGCCATTGGTCACCGGAAAAACATCGATCGAAAAACTCGGAACTGAAATTTCCTCCGTCCCAAACTCGTTATCCCACCCGAATGGTCCATCCGTGCCTTTCCTTTGCCCGAGCGTAGCGCTTCCCGCAGGGATCGGCGCTTGCCGTCGTTCCGGCGACGGACTTGTATCTGCCGACGGCAAAGGCTGCGGCGTTTTTCTGTCAACCGGCAAATTGTGCAGCAAATAAGCGAGCGTCTCGGCATGCATCAGCCGATGTTCGATCGCAACTTGCAGTAGTGTCCCATCCAGCAGCGCCGGTTCCTGCGAACTCACGCCGTTCCGGTCGCGCAATTTAGAATCCAGTTTTTCGCGCACGTCACGCTTGTATCTTTCCACCACGCCGATGTTCGGCCAGTCGCTCGGCACGTCTGTCGGCAATCCGCCGTCCACAGGATCGATACCAAACGCGAAAAGTTTGTCCAGATTCGTATCTTGTGATTGCAATCCCAGTGCACCGCTCAGCAGGTTCCGGTCAAACGCCTCCACATGTCCCAAATAGAAAATCAGCCGATGTCTTTCAGGGATGGGCCGATCGTAAAAAGAATTCGGAGGTAGAAGATTAAAAAGACTATCCGTGCGTGCGCGTGCCTCGTCTAACCTGGCAAGCAGTGATGGTTGTAGGACAACTGCGGTGCGCGGAGTCGCCATAATTCACCCAGGAAGTAATACGAGCCTTCCGCAGCTCTAAGGTGATGAGGATAAGAGCCTACGGGGTAGCACGTGCATTAGACGCTGCCAGCTGCCCAAAAGTGGCAACTATCGGATAGCCAAGGCCTCCAGCATACTTCTAAAGGCTTTACCCCGGTGACTATAAAGATTTTTCTCCTGGTTGGTAAGCTCTGCGTAAGTCCGACCCAGTTCCGGGAACAAGAATATCGGATCATAACCGAAACCATTTGCGCCGCGCGGCGCTTCCGTCAATACGCCTTGCGCGAAATCAGAAGTCACCGCGAGCACGCGCCCCTGCTTCGCTAAAGCGGTAACGCAGACGAACTTCGCACGCCGCTCGTCACCCTGCTTGTCTTTCATTTCGCGCAGTAGCTTGTTGATGCGATCCTGATCCGTCGCATTCACTCCCGCATAACGCGCCGAAAGCACTCCTGGCGCGCCGCCCAGCACAGGAACAACCAATCCCGAATCGTCCGCCAAAACGCATTCGCCTATGAATCGGCTGTAATACTGCGCTTTGCCTGCAGCATTCTCCGCAAACGTCGGAGCCGTTTCTTCAAACTCTTCGATCTCAGCGAGATTTGCTAGGCCCGCGAGCTCAATTCCGGATTCACCGGCAAGCTCGCGATATTCCCGCAGCTTGCCAGGATTAGAAGAAGCCAAAAGCAGTTTCATATCGCGCGATACTCCGCATCGGCGCTGTTACCGCGCGTGACTCAAAAAATTCATGTGCAGCAATTCGTGCTGTGCCTGCGTAAGCTTGCGAATTCCTCCCGCCGCCAACGTGAGCAGCAATTCCAGTTCGCGTTGAGTGTAAGGCCGCCCCTCCGCGCTTGCTTGCACCTCCACAAACTCGCCGCTCCCGGTCATCACCACGTTCATATCCACTTGCGCTCGTGAATCTTCTTCATAAGCGAGATCGAGCAGCAGTTCATCCTTCACGATCCCCACGCTGATAGCCGCCAGCGAGTCGATCAGCGGGACTTTTCGCAGCATTCCTCCCGCAACCATTCGCTCGAGTGACAGCGCCAGCGCCACAAAGGCGCCTGTAACGGAGGCAGTACGTGTGCCGCCGTCCGCTTGAATCACGTCGCAATCAATCCAAACTGTTCGTTCGCCCAGCGCTTTCAGATCCGTCACCGCGCGCAACGTTCGTCCGATCATGCGTTGAATTTCCAGCGTCCGCCCGGATTGGCGCCCCCGGCTCGATTCGCGCGGCGTGCGATTCTCAGTCGAGCGCGGCAGCATCCCGTATTCGCCGGTTACCCAGCCTTTGCCCGAACCTTTCAAAAATGACGGGACCCCATCTTCCAGCGTGGCTGTGACGATTACGCGTGTCTGTCCTGCTTCAATCAGCGCGCTGCCTTCCGCATGAGGAATAAAGTCCGGCGTAATTTTCACTGGCCGCAGTTGATCGGCCGCGCGTCCGTCTGCTCGCAAGATAAAGCTCCTTCCTCGATTTAAAACTGGCGTGCTAAATCTTCGGTGTTAAGTGTGACCACTACCGGCGCAGGTGTCAACACATGCCAAAAGTGAAAAGACTCGTTACTTTTTCGTCCCGCTCGGCGTGGGATTTCCCGCAGGCGCGCTCAGAGTTTGCGCACTCGGAGGATTTAGATCGAAGAACCCGGTCAGGTCCACATGTCCCGCCAATGTTTCCACTTCCTGCCCGTGAATCAATATTTTCAGCCGGCTGAGCCCCGGCACATTATTCTCGAGCGTGCTCTTGATTGAATCAACGGCCATTTGTTCGCTCAGTATTCCCGACGGCATCTCGGAAGCAAGCGCTTCGGAAAAATCTGCAATAGCGGTTCCGTCCGGAAGTATGTAAAAGCCCAGCACAACCGCGTCGGACGGAAGCGTACGCTGGTCTGCGGCCGGCGCGTCCGTGATAAGTTCGTTCAACACTTGCTTGGCGCGTTTCACCGGATCCGGGGAAAGCGCTAGGGCTACCTGAACCGGCGCAATTTTATCCGGCCCCGCGGCCCAAAAAACTTTTGCCTGGCTTCTCGCGTCTGTTGGCGCCGAAGTTGTCGTTGCCAGCAGGTCGCGGCGGGCCTGTTCCTCGCTGGTTGGGTTTTCCTTCAGCCCCGTGATTCGCCGATGCAGGCTGCGCAAGCTGATCAAACCGATCAGCACCGCCACGCTCAGAATCGCCAAAGTGATTTTCAGGTTGCGAGGCATTATCTTGTCCCTGGAATTCCCGATTGCCCGCTGGCTGGCCGCGTGGCTGTGATGCTGTGCGCGACCGCAGTCGCCACCGGCTCGGCCATCGCCACCAGTTGATTCCGATCCGAAACTGCTACGTTAGAAAGTTCAATGGCCACCGCCGGACCGGCCACCGAACGCAATCCTCGAAGCGCTACTCCAGAAGCTGCCGCGGGCGATCCTGAAAACCGCAGCGTCAGATCGGCCTGCAAAATATCTGCCAAATGATGGCTGGCATCCGCAAAAGGACGCTGTGCTTCCTGCCACCCCAACAGGCTTGTTGTTTTTGGCGGCGTGATAGGAAGCGTGTTTGCATTTGCGGTTATTGCGCTAGCGTTTGGCGGCGTTTGTGAGAATTGGTAGAAATATGCCCGCGCCGTGTTCGGCGTTCCCGTCGAAGAAATATGAAAGCTGATAAAAATCACGTCGCGATAAGCATTAGCTATGGCCGCGCGGTCGTCATACGACGGATTTGAATCATCGTTGCGTGTCATCACCACGCGAAATCCCTCGCGTTCCAGCGCATAACGCGTAATTCGCGCCATTAGCAGAACCATATCTTTTTCGATCACTCCATTCTGTCCGCGCGCTCCCGTATCGGTTCCGCCGTGAGCGGGATCGATTACGATCACGGGGCCGGTATGAGCTGGCGGCTGGGGAGCCACTTGCTGGGGAACGCCCGGGGGCGGAGCAGCTTGCTGCGGCAGTACGTTCGTCGCCGGCTGTCCTTGCTGCGGTAGAGACGGCGCGGTAGCCTGCACACTCCTCGTAGTCGACCGCGGTGTTGCGGTTAGAACAAAAGCGCTCGCTAGGGAAATAATTGCCACGAATAGAAATGAATTCCGCACGCAAAAGAGAATAGCAGAAATGAAGAAATGTCCAGCCGCCAAGAAGGGAATTCGCTGACGATTAAGCATCCTCTCGAATCATATCCGCAGCTTTCTCCGCAACCATGATCGTCGGAGCATTGGTGTTCCCCGCAATGATGCGCGGCATAATGGACGCGTCCACCACCCGTAATTTTTCGACTCCGCGAACGCGCAGCCGCGCATCCACCACCGCCATCGAATCATTTCCCATCTTGCAAGTTCCCACCGGGTGGTAAAGTGTTTCCGCTTCCCGCCGGACGAATTCACCGATTTCAGCGTCGGTCTGCGCATTTGTGCCGGGATGCAGCTCGTCGCCGCGGTAAGATTCAAATGCTTTTGAGTGCGCGAGCTGCCGCGAAAGCCGAACCCCGTGGATGACCACCTGCATATCGGCTTCGGTGGAAAGATAGTTCGCATGGATTGCCGGCGGCTCCAGCGGATTCGCCGAACGCAGGGAAATTTCGCCCCGGCTTTCCGGCGTAATCAGCGTAGGCCCGAAGCCAAAGCAATGTTCCTTTCGCGGGGAAAGCCCGTGATTCACGTAATAGGCTGGACCAAACAATAGTTGCAGGTCCGGCTCAACAAGGTCGCGTCTGGTGCGCAGAAAAATTCCCGCTTCGGCCACATTCGATACCAGCGGCCCGCGTTTGAATAAAAAATAGTTCAAAAGATTCGGCACTGACTGGGCGCTGGCGAGCGACACTGGCTTGGTACAAAGATAGCCCACCGAAACCATCACATGATCTTGAAGGTTTTTGCCCACACCGGGCAGGTCGTGAGCTGGCTGTATCCCCACCTTTTTTATTTCATCCGCCGGGCCGATTCCTGAGAGCAGCAACAGTTGTGGAGAATTGATCGTTCCACCCGAAAGAATCGTCTCGCCATCAGCGCGTGCTTCCTCCGAAACCCCATTGCGAATATAAGCCACTCCCACTGCGCGCCCTTTTTCCATGAACACTTGTGTTGCGTGTGCGCCAGTCATCACAGATAGATTCGCGCGCTTGCGCGCCGAATTGAGATAGGCGTCGGCCGCGCCGTGACGCTTGCCCTTCCGCTGTGTGACTTGGTACAGACCAACACCATCCTGATCCTTCGCGTTGAAATCCGGATTGCTTGGAATTCCAAGTTCAGCGGCGGCAGATAGGAACACGCGGGTGAGAGTGTTTACATATCGCAAATCCGTCACGTTCAGCGGACCGCCGGTGCCGTGATACGCAGATGCGCCGCGCGTTTGGTTCTCCGACTTTTTGAAGTACGGCAGGACGTCCGAAAATCCCCAGCCCGAATTTCCCAGGCTTTTCCAGTAATCGTAATCAAGCGCATTTCCGCGCATATAAATCATGGCGTTGATCGCACTCGACCCACCCAGCATTTTCCCGCGTGGCCAATACAGCCGACGCCGATGCAAATGTGGTTCAGGCTCCGTGGAATAATTCCAGTCCACGGCCGTTTTGTATAGCTTTGAAAAAGCTGCAGGTATCTGCGATTCTCTCGGCGTCGTCGGCGCGCCCGCCTCGAGTAAGAGGACGCGCACCTGCTTATCCTCTGTCAGACGAGCCGCCAGAACGCACCCGGCGGACCCCGCACCAACAATGATGTAACCGTATGTATTTCTGTGGTTCGTCACGCCTGCGGCGAGGTTAAATGATTAGGAGAAAATCCGCAGCAATAACTTACACGGAAGCCGTGAGTTCGCGGTGAGATAAACGCTAAGCAGCTTTGCGCTGCTTGATGGCGGTAGCAACCCAGCCGTCTTTTTTCACCGCAGCACTCCCCCAATAGGCCAAAAATCCGCCGATAATAAGGAGGAATCCAAAGGCAAGCCCGTTCATGCCGAAGATATGTTCGGATTCGCCGTGAACCATCGCGAAGCCCAGCAACAGCACGGGGCACACGCCCAATAGTATGGCACCTGCCAGACCGCCCGGAACTTTGAACGGCCGGCGTAGATTCGGCTCCTTGATGCGCAGCGCCACCAGGGCCACGAACTCAAGCGTCAGGCTCATCCCGTACAATAAAATGTCTATGGTCACGAGCCGTTCGAATCCCAAGCCCAGACACATCGCCCAGCCAGCCGCGCAAACCACGATAGCGACCCAGGGCGCGCGCGTCTTCGGATGCAGCTTTTGAAATACCGCCGGCAGCATCCCGTCCTGCGACATAGCCAGAGGCAGCCGCGAATAGCTCATCACCAGCGCATTGAACATTCCGAAAGCGCTCATCATTCCGCCCAGCACCAACGCCACGCGGAACCCTCGCGCGACCAATGGGCCGCCTACTAAGCCGCCCATCATTCCTGCAAGGTCAGCCCAGGATCCTGTCTCAAACGCAGATGAGGGCACTCCCGTCAGCCACATAGCCGCGAACGGCAAAACGTAGCTCAACGAAACCACTGCGACCGCGACCAGCATCGCTCGCGGATAAGTTCTCTGGGGTCGCTTCACTTCCGTCGCAATTGTGGAAGCGTTGTCCCACCCCATGTAATTCCACATGCAGATCAGCAGCCCGCCAACCAGGCCCACCGATGAAGTCGTCGGGGCGGTAGTCACACCTGAGAGTGCCCCTATTTTGGTTGGCGCGATCAGGATAATCAGCGCGAATGGAGCCGACAGTAGAAAAAATAGCCAGAGCGAAGTTGTCGCCACCACGCGAATTCCCGCAATATTCATCAGCGCGCAAACTGTCACCACCCCTAGCCCAACCATCACTCCGCGATGGCCCATGCCGAACCAGGGAATCAGTCTGGAAAGATAGGCCACAAACAGCGTCGGATAGATCGCCATATCAAAGATACTGGCGACCAGCGAGAGCCATGCTTCTTGAAATCCCCAGAAATTCCCAAGACCGCGCCGAACCCAAGCGTAAAACCCGCCTTCTGCAGGAAGCGCCGCCGAAAGCTCGCCAATCATATAGGTGGTCGGCAGGCTCCAAATGAGCGGCGTCAGTAGTAGCAACAAAATTCCCAGGCCGTAGCCTGCGCCGTGAATGATGTCTTCCGTACCGTACGTTCCGCCCGACACCATGAAGAAGGTCGCCGCCACTAGCGGCCAGAGTGTCAGCTTGGCAGTGCGTCTTGTTTGGGGAATCGCCCGGGTGGGAAATTGGGCTGGGAGGGATACAGTGCTCAATTTATTGTCGCGTCCTCCATATAGCGACCCTCGCGCTCTTTCTGGCGTGTTTGGCGCGAGTTCGCATTGTGCAGAATACGGATATTCTTCCGCGATGCAAGACTTTTCTGCACTGCGAGTCGAATTATTTTCAAAAGTGATTTCGGTTCGTGACCCCAGCGAACAATTCTGCGAGGAGTCTTGGGGAAACCTGTAGATGACTTCAAAAAAACTATAATCGATTCCACGGGGGCTCGATCCTTTGAATGAAGTCGGCCCTGCTGGTCATCCGATGCGCACGTAGTCGCAACGCTCAAATGCCGGTGCGCGGTCACTCTTCGTCGAAAAATAACAGCGAGCTATCGAGGAACACGGCTTCTATCAATCGAGGTTTTATTTACACTCCATTTCGCGAATTGCATCGTCCAATCGGTTCAAAGCTCGTCAGCAACCTTGTGCCCTTGGAAATGTTTGCCGCGCGGCTGATTTACTGCGGACATTCTGAGCGTATTTGGACCCTCCGTGGTATCTCCGCACCCGCTCGCAACACTGAAATAGAGGAAGAATTTGCGCTTCGCAACGCCAGCAATGGGAAAACGTCTTCCTACATGGCATTTTTACGGGCCGGTCAACTTTAAGTATTTAAACCACTTGTGAGCAGGGCATTATGGAGCGCTGATTGCCATATCTCGGTAACGCCTGCGAGCGCGACAATCGCGCCGCAAAGAGGGGGCGGAGCTAAGGAGTATTTATTATGAAGTTAGTCACAAGATTTCTCACGCTCGCGGCTCTCCTCTTACTATCGGTCGCGACCATCAAGGCTGATTCTGGCCAAACTGTATCCTATACACTCACCGGACCGACGGACGCGACTTTCACAGTATCTATGGGTACTTCGCCTGCGCCTTCGCCGGAGGTTTCCGGGCAGATTTACTCTTTCATGGTACAGCCGACCGACCTCGTCGTTGATGGCGTCTCCCTGATTGACACCATCGTGTTCTTTAACTCGTCCGATCTAGGCGGGTTGAACAGTGTTTTCGATGCGCTGCCGGATCTGGGCGGCCCACAGCTCTATTCGGGTAACGAGTCCGATCCTACCTTGCTCACCGGTGTCTTTTGCCTATACGACCTGGAGACGGGAGCCTCCTACACGCTGACTGCGAACGCAGTGAGCACCACTGCGCCGGAACCAACTACGGTATTGATGTTGATGGCGGGCCTATTTGCAGTGGGTATGGGATTGAAGCGGCGTTCGGCGAATCTGGCAGGCGTTAACTAGCACTAAGTTTTGCAGTCAATCGGGGCAAGCTTTCTCGGCGAATTTTCAGACGCAAAGCTTGCCTCGTCCAACTTGTAGGCGCTCTAGTCCGCGATTCTTTTGAAACATTACCGGCCGACGAACTAGGACTTTTTTTGCAGTTCCGTCAGCGCGGCCAACACTTCTTCGCTGTGCTTGCCGGGATCCACATCGAGATATTCCTTCACAATCACTCCATCAGGATTGATCAGAAACGTGTGCCGCGCCGACAGCTTCTTCACCCCGAAGTTCATGATCGAGCCGTACTCTTCAGAAACTTTGTGGTCCGTGTCGGAAAGTAGCTTGAAGTTCAAACCTTCCTTGCTGCAAAACTTCTGATGCGAATCCGTGGTATCGGCGCTGACGCCCAGAATCACCGCGTCCTTCTGCTGATACTGCGCTAGGTCTCGCTGGAAGTTGTGCGCTTCCGTGGTGCAGCCGCTCGTGAAATCCTTCGGGTAAAAGTAGAGGACGACCCACTTGCCGCGATATTCGTGCAAGCTAATTGGGGTACCGTCCTGGGAGTTTAGCGTGAAGTCGGGCGCGGCCGCTCCCGTGGCGGGGGCCTTATCGCTAGCAGCCCGCAGCCCGATATAATCTAGGCCCAGCATACCTGCCAGAATCGCCAGTACCGCAACCATCCGTGTGATCGCCAGCTTGGAACATTTCATCATGTTCTTCTCCATTCATGCGGCTTGTGCAACTCGATTCACCGTATCAGCATTATGATGCGCGGGCGACCGGACAGATGGATAATTTTTGTAAAATTATTGGCTGGCGATCAAGCGGCTGAAGGCGAAGAAGCGTCTTCGGGATTCTACGAGTTGGGGTTCGCGAGCTTGCGGCTAAGGGCAGTCAAAGCCAAGCAGCCGCAAAGTAGAAACAGGAACGCAGATGGTTCTGGCGCGGCTTGGGGTGTCTGTGTGGTAGTGGCGGAGCCGCGATGGGTTCTATTGAACCACTCGTAGTGGCCCGTAAATCGATGGTCCCCAATGCTAGAGCTCTCTCGCGTCGAGATCTCGCGTGCCGCACTCGCATCAAGCGTTAGAGTGTCATCGCTGAATGATGCAGGCGGGGACGAAATATTCATAGACCGGCCGGAAGTGGAAAGGACGGGTTCATCGGCGCGTACGGTGGTGGCGCTGAGGCATAGGGCCGCTAGAGCAAGAATACCGAGCAACTTCTTCATGACATCCCCGTCTAAGATCAACGACATTTGTAGCAGATCCATAGTTAATTGTCAATACATGATTTACCATATAAACGGGTGTACCGCTTTGAACCCATCCGCCTTCCGCTATCGGATTAAGAATTCGAGTTTGCGACCTTACGGCAGAGTCCCACCAAGGACGCACAACCGCAGAGCAGAAGCAAGAGGGCCGACGGTTCTGGGACAGTTGTAGAGGTAGATGTGGCCGTCACCGTTCCGCCTGTAAGCCCGCCATAATCGCCCGATAGATCGTAGAAGACGCTGCCGGATCCATCGGACGCATTGAACGGCGTGATTGGGAACATGCCATTTGACAGGGTCGCGGTAGAGCCCGATACACTGTAAATCTGCGCGCCCGTCAAATACCAATCGTACGTCTGGCCGCCCGACGTGATCATGATGTCAAACAACCCATCAAGACTGCTGGGCGCATACATGATGGTAGCCGGAACGTTTGTAAAGGAAGTGCCGCCGAAGGTGTAGTTCACCATGGCGTTTTCGCTGAAGCCGCTGCTGAATGGGCCGCAAGTGCAGGTAGAAGGCAAGTGGAAGGTAAAGGTAAACGAATCGCTCGGCGCGGAAAAAAGCGTTGGAGTCGTGGTCGAAGAAAAGGTGCTGTCAACGGTGTAGGACGTTGTTCCGCCGTCGGCGCGGGCGGCGGTGGCGCCCAGCCCCAGAATTAGAACCGCTACCGCCAGGATACCGATAAATTTTTTCATGCGCGTCTCCACCTACGTGTTAAATACGAAAATCTAGCAATCACCGAGTTATCCGACAATACACTTTTTACGGTAGAAGAGCTGGGTTCTAGTACGGCTGGGTAGCAACCATAAGGCCGCGAAGCTGCCTGCGGAGTTTTTGTTTCTGGGCGCGGACTAGCGACCACCGATTTGCTCCTGCACGCTCTCCCGGAATTGCTGAGGGTGAGCGATCATCACGAACGATTCCGGAGTGCCGCCGGTGCCGTGGATGACGACGGAACCGTAGCCGAAGATTCTGCCGAGAAATGTCTCCGTGACGCCGATGCTTTCCACTTTGTTGAGCATCACGTCGAGCGTGCGGCGGCTGGCCATTCCGGTTTTAACCAGCACGCGGCGATTGGTGACGGCCATTTCGGTGGCGTTTCGTTTTGCCGCGCCCCAGGCGAAGATGATGACCGCGATTAGCACGAGGACCGCGCCGAACATTGTCATGCCGCCGGGTCCGAGGGAAGACTCAAGGGAGGGGATGTCGCCGTGCCCGTTTTTTGCGGCGACCGCATCGATCAGGAGTGCGACACCCGGAATTCCCAAAAGCATGCTGAGGAGTAATGGCCCTAGCAGGACGATCCAGTGGTGGCGCGTTTCGAACAGTAGCGTCTCGCCAGGAACCAGGTTTTTAGTAATGTAACTCATCAAATCCTTGCGCAATTTTGTGAAATTCTGGTGCGCGGCTACGTGTGGGTGGCCCCGGGTAGAAATTCCCCCATCGTTTGTTTTCTTTGAGTTACATCGCTTCCTATATCTTTGTCAGAACCGGGTAGAAGTGGCCGACCACTTTGCAAAAAACGCGCCTTTTTCCGCATCGGAAGCCCGGTATTTTGAGAGTCAGAGTTAGCGAAATCTTGCGTCAAAACGAAATTGCTGGATGCAGAAATTGAGCTCAAGCGTTTTGGTATTTTTTGGCGATATGAGCTGTTCTCTGCGGTTTGTTTTCTTAGTGTTACAGCGCGTTCTAATTCTGCAATTTGGCGATTTAATTTCGCGTGTAAGATGTCCCGTAAAGATCGAGTACCAAGAGAAAGCTTCGATCGGCAAAGCTCCGGGAGGGATAGATTGGCTGATCCCTGTTGAACAGTCCGACGCTGTTCTATTTGAATCACGCGGAACGGTAGCATGTTGATTTACGAAAAACAAGGAGTCGTGTGTGTGGACGGCCTAGTACTGGGTGGTATGTAAGAGTTAGGCACCGTCTAGACCCTTAAGTTTAGCGAGAGGAGACCTAAACTGAAAGTTGTGCCCCGGCGTTGGGTGAGGCCCAGTGCGGATGGTAGTACATTTTTTCTGGAAATTCCGGCGCGGAGGCACCGGGGGCGGAATACATTTGGAAGTACAGCACGTCATCAGACACTTTCAGTGGCCCGGCGATCGTAGGTGACGCGCCGTGGGTCGGAGGTCAAGCTACCGCGAACAGCGACGGAAGCGTGATTGCAACAGGTAGCGGAATTCTAGACCAGAATTTGCTTCCGTTCGTGCCTCTGCCCAGTGGTGGATTGGACTCGCGCCTGCATGAAACCGGAAGCTTGCTCTATGTGGCATCCACGGCGATCCAGGTATTCGATACACACAATGGAGTTGAGTCTCTGATAGGTCTGCCCTCTGGCATCGGTCCTTACAGACCGCTTGTGATTGACCCTTCCGGGGAAAAAATCCTGGCAGCCGAGCAGCAGGGCGGAGTTTCCTATTTCGAGTTGAGCGTGGTGCCGCTTGCCGTAGGAACCGTCTCGCCAGCTCGAACATCGGTGGGCGGGAGTATTACGATTCGTGGCAGCGGCTTCGTCCCTGGTACCTCTGTGAAGATCGGCAGCCAAGCCGCCGCCTGCGCGGTAACGGACGGCGAGACTTTATCCTGCTCCGTCCCTAATCTGCCTTCGGGCCCGACCTCGATGGCACTGATTAATCCCGATGATCAGACCTACTCCTTTGAGTATGCAATCGTTGTGCAGTAGAAAGCCTGCCTCGTTCCTGTTTCCAGATTAGTTCAACTAGTATTTGACTCTAAGCGACGGGCCCTTTTGTAAAGATGCTGAGGATTCTGTTTTTGCGTATGCACTTGGTCTAAGGCAACATGGTGACGAGAGGTGATGCGCGGATGGCGCAGAAGGCGAAGGGTGCAGAGGAAAGAGCTGGCACGCGGCCGAAGAACCCGCATGGGTTGAAGAAGTGGCAGTACATCGCGATTAACACTTTCCTGATATTTCACATTTTGGCGATTACCTGCTGGTGCATGCCGCTGAGCAGTCCATTTATTGGAGTGTGCAGAGACGCGCTGCGGCCATATTTTGTCTGGTCCGGGCTGTTTCAGTCGTGGGACATGTTTTCTCCGCAACCGAAGGCGACCAATAGTTATTTGGAGTCGCTGGTTTTGTACCAGGATGGGTCCACGAAGATTTGGAGTTTTCCTCGCATGGAGCAGTTGACGCTGACGGAAAAATATTCGAAAGAGCGCTATCGTAAATTTGTGGAAACAATTTTGGATAACAAGAATGCCGCGCTGTGGCCGGATGTGGCGCGTTATGTGGCACGGCTGCCGGAGATTCAAGCAGCGGGTCAGCCGCAAAAAGTAATGCTGTTAGTGAAATGGTCCGACATCGTGCGTCAAGACGATGGGACATTTACGCGCGCGCCCTGGGACGAGCACGTTTTTTACAGCTACGACGTGAAACCTGAGGATTTGCAGTGACCGGGAAGTCCTTCGTCGAAGCGTGGAACCAATTCTTCTTCGCCGAACAGTCGCCGATTCCAATCGCGCTGTTTCGCATACTGTATGGAATGGCGACGCTGGCCACGCTGTTGTTGACGCGCGACGACTGGATCGCCTGGTACGGGCCGCATGCGTGGGTGAGCTTGTCAACGATGCAAGCGTTCGAGCCGGGGCCGCGGCTGAATTTGTTTACGGTGATGCCGGCGAACGTTTCCTGGGTGCAATTGCTGTTTTGGGTTTTCGCGGCGTCGGCGGTTTTTTTAACGATTGGATTTCTCACACGGCTGAATAGTGTGGTCGTTTATGTTTGCCTCGCGTCCATGCAGCAGAGAAATTTATTTATTCTTCATGGCGGCGATACGTTTTTGCGCGTGGCGGGATTTTTTTTGATTTTTTCGGCGGCGGGAGCGGCGCTGTCCGTGGACCGGCTGATTCGGATTTGGCGCGGAAAAGAAGGCGTCGAAATTCGGCCGCGAAGACCTTGGGCGCAACGCATGATCCAGTTTGAGCTTTCGCTGGTGTATTTCGTAGGTTTTTGCTGGAAAGTGGCGGGGGCGATGTGGGTGCAGGGGACCGCGCTCTCGTACATCTACAGGTTGGATGAGCTGCAACGGTTTCCACTGCCGTCGTGGTTTCTGAATGAGACGTTGATGAAGCTGGCGACCTGGTTCACGCTGGTCTTGGAATTTGCGTTGGGAGTGCTGATATGGATCAGGGAGATTCGGTACTATTTGCTGGCGATTGGATTGGTGTTTCATCTTTCGATCGAATATTCCATGAATATTCCAATGTTTCAGTGGGACATTTTGACGTCGTACGTTTTGTTTATTGATGGGGCGGATCTGGGGAGGGCGTGGAATTGGATTAGCGGCTGCGTCGGCCCGTATCTCGGTGAACGAATCACCGTGATTTACGATGGCGGGTCAGAGCGGCTGCGGAGAGTAGCAAACTTGCTGGGGGCGCTGGATATTTTCGGGCGATTGCGGATTACGGATGCGCGAGATTTGGGGACGCCGAGCGGCGTGGATGCAAAAGCTGCACGAAACGAAATCGTGGCTGTGACGAATTCTGGGGCACAGCAAGGACTAGAAGGAATGCGAAGAGTGGCGGCGGTGGTGCCGTTGATGTGGCCGGTTTTTGTTGCGTTGTCGATCCGAAGGCTGTGGGCGTCCTAAACGGAAAGACGCTACCGACAGACCAAGTACTTTTTATTCGCAGAACGAAACGGACTGCTCTATAGCACCCATCGCAAATCAGTTGCTCCCACTTGGCTGGGGGGCGGATTCGCATCCGTGGCCCTTGGTGTTTCCGGTCAGCACGTTATTCGCTGCGGTGAGCGAATGGCTGTAGCAACCGTGTATGGTGTCGAGCGAGTAGTAATCCTGGGAGCTGGCTTGGTCCAGGTTACCAGTAATTTCGAACGACGAGTTGAGAAGAAGATCGTCAGTGGAAGAGACGCTGTTGGCCACGGTGCCGAAGTAAATTGGAATGCCATTCGCCTTCTCGGTGTCTGTGACCTCGTACTTCTGTGCGATTTTGGAAATCTGCGCGAAATTGCCGTTGGAATACTCGATGAATTTAATGTCCGCGACGATGGGGAAAGACCATTGCCTGCTCTGGACAAAAGTGAGAGCTGGAGTGCGGGTGGTGGTTGTGGACTCAACCGTGCTGGTCTGGTTTACGTTTTCCACATCGAGCGATGAGGTGATGTTGTATTGCTGAGTGTTCGCGAAATGGATGCTCTGGAAAACTTTGGTGTCCACTTTTCCGTGCGAAGTATTGACGTAACCTTCGACGGTGAAACTGCGTTTGGAGGCCACGGTTAACGAGCCGGTGACGTCACCACTGGAATTCACCGATAGGTTATTTGTGACGGTCGGGCTGGGCTCTGCGGAGATGGTATTTCCGGTAACTTCGCCAGTGATCTTGCTGGAACCGTGGTCTTGATAGAGCAGAAGCGTTGCGTACATGTTGAAATAATATTCGGTATTGAATTCGCTCAGCGAAATAGTGTGCGACGAGCCGTCGCTGAGGATACTGGCGAACGGCGTCAAGTCCACTCGATAAGGAATGAAATTGAGGGTTTGGACTCCGGGGATTGGCGCCCAGAGATAGGGATCGATTCCACCTGTGTAGATCCACGGGGAAACCGGGGCGACGCCTGCGGGCGTGCCGTCGATGGTGATTTCTGTTTCGCGAAAAGCGGTGTTGCCGCAGAAATCTTCCAGCTCGGTTTCCAGCGCGGTCGGCGGACACAAGAACCATTGTTCATCTGTCTGCTGGCTCTGTGCGATTACATCGAGATAAGCGCGTTCGACGTTGGTGGGTAGCGTAAATGTTTCGGACAAAGATTGTGTTGGGGTACTCAGTTCGACGGCACCACCCGCAGCATCGGGGATAGGCAAAACATTGTCAGGTGTTCGCGGGGCTGGGTTAAGAGCGTCAGGTGGATAGAATTCGATTTTTGCGGTGCCGTAAATGATGCCGGTATAAGTGGAATTCACGATGTTGTAGATGTCGGCTTCGCCGGATTGCGGTTGAGTTAGAAGCGCGCTGTAATCCGTGATGTCGCGCTCAACTTGCCACGAGGGGCTGAGCGTTGGAGTAGGCTCAGGCGTGGTGCCGTAGAAAATGTTTAGGTGGCCGACATAAATCGCGGCGGTGCGGTCAAATTGAATCCCTTCAGTAACATGGAAATTACCGACGAAAATGACTTTAGCCCAGGGACCTGTGCAGCCATCGGGAGGCGTGTAGGCGAAAGTCTGCGCGCTATAGTCCGCGAACTCCTGCTCCTCGAAGAGCGTAACCACGCATGGCTTGGTGTTTGGATGCGGGACGGGTGGATCCGCGGTGATGGTATTGCCCGATCCGATCGTCGCTGGGGATGGCGCCGTCTGCGCGTGCGCGAGTGGCGACACCGCAGAAAACATTAACAGCAGACACGCCAACGTAAGACGTGGATTGCGGATCATTCGAACCATGGCAACCTCCGAGCGGCACACCTCAATTCCAGAGCCGAGCGTCGTTAGAGGATAAGCCAGTTCATTGCGTTGTCAAGACTGTGTTTTATGGGTTGGTTCGAATAGCTTGGTCGTAGGCGGCCTTTGCTATACGGGCTATTACAGCGTCGCGGGTGTCCTCATCGGCGGCGGAATCGGTGACGAAAACTGCGATCGCGACACGGCGGCCGTCGGGCAATGTGATGAGGCCGATATCGTTGGTAGCGAAAGTCACGCCGTTTCTGGTTCCCGAAGTGCCGGTCTTATGCATAACGATGGTGCCAGCGGGTAGGTTGCCTTTGATTCGGTTCAAGCCACTCGAGGAATTTTTCATCCAGTCTAAGAGAGTCTGCGTGTGTTCGGGCGTCAGCGGGGAATTGTCGCTGATGCGGCGAAGCAATTGGACTGCGGCTGCGGGCTCGAACCAGTTACGGTATTGGGCTGCAAGTTCCCGAGCGAGGCCGTCCTCACCATCCTCCAGATGAAAGCCGTTTACTCCGCTTGAATTGATGTAACTGGTGACAATTGACGGACCGCCGACCAATCGCAGCACAATGTCGGTTGCTACGTTGTCGGACTCAGAGATTGACAGGTGTAGAAGTTCTCGCAGAGGGATGTCGACGTTGCCTTGGGGATATTTGTCCTGCAACGGACTGTGGGTATGAGGAAGTATGCGGTCGCTGGGGAGAAATCGCACAGGCTGGTCAAGCGAGAGCGTGTCTTGTTCCACCTGATGAAGCGCGGTGATTGCCAGCGGAAATTTGAAGACCGACTGCATGGGCGGATGCGCGTGTGGCTCGAGATCGCAATTCAAGACGGAGTTGAGCAGCGAGCAGGATGCGGAGACTTTGCCACCGGCGGCAGCAGCAATTGCGCGGACCTGCTGTTGGAGAGTGGTCCGAGCAAAGAGTGAACTGCTGAAGAGAAGTAAGGTCAGAGCTATAAGGTGCATATTTGCCGCCACCTGGATTTTCTAACTCGACCTATCTCGGCCTAGCATGATGGCTTAGACGCGTCCGGCTTGGAAATGAAAGATGTTCCGGAGCGATTTCCTTGAATGCATTTTATCGCGACGAAGACATCACGCGGGCGTCGTCAGAACCGGATCAAAGCCAAGCCCGACTCGGGGTCGACTCGTTTTTGAGAGTGTTCAGGGCTTTCCGTGAGGATCAGTTCGCGAGTCGGACGCACATGAGCTTTCAAGAGATGGCCACCGTGCGCTGTCCCATCGCGACGGCCTATCGATAAATGTGCATGTACCTGCGGCTCGCCGTCTTTGAGCGCGATATCGCCGATAAGCGAAAGCAATTCCACCCTGCTCATTAAATTCAGCGGCCAGTTCATATTTTTTGCTTTCCCAGTTGAACCAGCCGAGCTTCACGTGCGAGAGGGCACCGATCGCTTTGAAACGGAAAAGAGCCTGCTGACGATCGCGCCTTTGATTGCGGTGAGCTTCGGCGCTTCGAGCTTTCGAGTGCAGCAAGTCGTAACCGCGAAACATGAGGTGCGAAATAAGTTGGGAAAGTTTGTTGATCATTCCTGTGACGAAGGTCGTGTGAACCGTGAGCGGGCCGATTCCCGTTAAGGTAGCGGTCTGGATACCCATGGCGGCCGCTAGCCCAGCTAAGCTCCAGAAAAGGCTGATGGCGAAACCTGGACGAACTCGCGCTAAAGCAGACAGCAACGCTGCTTCAATGACAAGGGTTACCGACGCTATTCTGCGGATGTGTTTTCGGGAACCTAGCTCAATCAGAGTGCGACCCAAAATCGAGCCGCACAAAAATGCGCCCACAATGATCGCTGCCGCGGAAACGTTCACCCAATTGTGATTCACCAGGCCGTTGCCAAGCTGCACGCTAGTGCCGGTCAGCTGTGCCGTAAAAAAGTCGAAAACTCCGACATAGCCAACGATGTCGACCAGGCCGGCTGAGAAGGAGAGTAAAAGCGCGACAAGGGCCTTAGGAAGATTTTCTTGGAAAAAATTTTCTGCAGACATTTTGGAAGTCCTTAATAGGAGCGAATAATTGAGCGCTTAAGATCGCAGGACGCTGGCCCACAACAGAAAAGTTCACGAAACACAGTTTGCCAGTACTTTTCGGCGGCTCCTACATTCGTTCCGCCTGGTCAGATAAGTTCCAAGCGTCTCCTAGCGCTTAGCCCGGACATTTTGATACAGATAATAGATATCACTACGACAATCGGCTTCCTTTTTTAGATACACATAGAAATATCCTCCTGCATATACACCGCATATCCGAATTTACGTAGCTGATTGCTAGTAAACGTCTTATTTTGCGCAAATCTTGGCGACCAAAGTGCCATATGAGCTCGCGGGGGAAGCTAGTTTCTCGGCAAGGGCGCCCCATAAATTGAAAGAAAACTGGAGATGAATATGCGATTGAACAAATACTTTAGGCTGGGCGCGTTGTTCGCAGCCTTGCTGCTCCTGCTGCCGGCCATGTTGTCGGCGCAGAGCATAGTTACCGGCGCTATCAATGGCACGATAACTGATCCTTCAGGCGCAGTAATTGTGGCCGCTACGGTGACGTTGACGAGCAGCGACACAGGAGCTTCGCTGACTACGCAAACTAACGCAAGCGGCGGCTATTCCTTCGGGCTGGTAAAGCCGGGCCGATATACGCTGGTTGTATCGCAAACAGGATTTAAGCAATCCACGCAGGCTGTAGAAGTGGCACTTGGTGAAACCGCCGTGGCCAACGTGAAACTGGAACTTGGCAGTGGTTCAGTCACGGTTGAGGTGACCGGCCAGGGCGCTCTGCTGCAGACCGAGAACGCAAATATTTCGACCAGCATCGAGACCGCTGAGATCGAAAATCTTCCCAATCCTGGCGGCGACTTGAGCAACATCGCGCAGACCGCTCCGGGCGTTTCGATGAATACGGCCGGCAGCGGATACGGCAACTTCAGCGCATTCGGATTGCCGGGAACCGCGAACCTCTTCACCATTAACGGAAACGACTACAACGATCCGTTCCTGAACCTGAACAACTCGGGCGCGAGCAACTTGCTGCTGGGTTCGAACGAAATTCAGGAAGTATCGGTGATCAGCAACGCCTACACCGGCCAATACGGACGGCAAGCGGGCGCGCAGATCGACTACGCAACAAAGTCCGGCGGCAACGCCTATCACGGCGACGCGGTGTATTACTACAACGCGGGCGGCATGAACGGCACCGACTACTTTAATGGCTATACCCCTGAAACGAACAACCAGTGGGCAGCCGGAATGGGCGGACCGATCATCAAGGACAAAGTGTTCTTTTATGCGAACACGGAAGGACTGCGTTACTCGTTGGGTGCAGGCGGCCCGGTCGAGTATCCCACGACCGCGTTCGAGAATTACGTGTTGGGGAATGTCGCAAATCTGACTACCGGCCCTGGTGGGACAGCTCCAACGGCTTTCTACAACCAGATTTTCAACTTGTATAACAATGCGACCGGGTACACCGCGGCCAACGCCGCTCCGGTGGCAAATAGTTGCGGATCCCTGAACGGTAATAACGGTGGTGCGATTCCGAACAACGCATGCGCCGGCCTTACGGACGAAACCAGCCCGAACGGAAACCAGGAATGGCTGCTTTCAGGGCGTGTGGATTGGGACATCAATGAGAACAATAAGATTTTCGGACGCACCAAGTTCGATCGTGGTACGCAGCCAACATTCACAGACCCTGTCAGCCCGGCGTTTAATATTCACAGCATTCAGCCGCAAGACGAAGGGCAACTGAACTACACGCACGTATTCAGCCCCAATGTAGTGAACAACATCGTTGGCTCCGTGCTGTGGTATTCGGCCCTTTTCCAGAGTCCCAATACGCCTGCTGCGACTGCCGCTTTCCCCGGATTGTTCGCGTTTAGCGACCTGGGTATTGCATGCCTGGGGCAGGGTTGCGCAGATACTGCAGCCGGTCTGCCTTCTCCGTTCCCACAGGGCCGCAACGTCACCCAGTGGGGAATCGTGGACGACCTATCGATCACCCGCGGAAATCACAGCTTTAAGATGGGCGTGAACTTCCGCCGTGATGATGTCAGCGACTACAAGGCAAGTGAAGGCCAGTTCCCCAACGTGGTCCTAAACGCGTTAGATTTTTCGAACGACGTGATGAACCCAGGGGGCGTGGGTTCTGCGGGCGACTCGGTGTTTCAATCGTTCGCGTTGAACCTACGGCAGCCTATCGCGATCTACAGCGTCGGGCTGTATTTCCAGGATGAGTATCGCGTTAATCCAAGACTGAAACTGACCCTCGCGCTTCGAGCAGACCGCAACTCGAGCGGCGTTTGCCAATCGGACTGCGGCTCGGCCCCATTCTTCCCGTTCACGCAAATGAGCCACGACGCAGCTTTGCCGTTCGATACGATCACGAATCCCGGGTCGCACAGCATCCTGCCCGGCATCGAGAGGGTTGTGTTTCAGCCGCGTATAGGAGTTGCGTGGACACCGTTTGGAGACAAAACGGTCATTCGCGCCGGTGTAGGCCAGTTCTCTGATCTGTATCCCGGCACGATCCTGGACAGTCTGACCACTAACTTCCCGCAAGTAACGTCGTTCAACTACACGGCGCCTAGCAATTTCGCGTTCACCGATCCCGGCTCGGCTGTGAATGCAGTGTCAACTTGCAATACAACGTTCCAATCCGTGTACCATTCGGGCGGAAATTTGGGGCAATATCTGGCGCCAAATCCGAATTGCGCGGTTCCGAACCTGAACAGTGTAGGAAAATTGCTGAATCCGAAATACACCGAATGGAACGTCGAAATCCAGCGCACCCTCGGCACCAGGACCGTGGTATCGGCGAACTACGTCGGAAATCGTGGATATGATGGACTGCTCTTCAACAATACAGAGAACGCGTTCAATCCCAGCGGCTTCGGCGGCCTTCCAACCACACCGCTGGACATGCGCGTGGCAAACATTGCCGAACTGACCAACAATAACCTCTCGAACTACAATGGCATCACGCTTTCGGTTCAAGAGAACATGTGGCATGGGTTTATGGGTCGATTCAATTACACCTATAGCCACGCGCTCGACGATGTTTCGAATGGCGGCGTGCTGCCGTACCAAATCACGGCCTCTCAAATCAGCATTCTCACGCAGATTAATCCCAGTTGCTTGAGGTGCCAGAACTATTCAAACTCAGACTACGACTTGCGGCACAACATCACTGCCAATTACCTGTATCAAATGCCGTTCCACAGCGAAAATCGTTTGGTGGATGCGGCGCTTGGCGGCTGGATTATGTCCGGTACGGTATATTTCCACACCGGATTCCCATACAGCCTGCTAGATGCCGGTGATTTCAACTCAGAACTGGCAGGAAACAATGGATCGGCTGGAGCGATTTTGGCTCAGCCGATTACCGCAGTGGCCAACTCCTGCACCAGTCCGGGAGTGTCTTGCTACACATTGGCGCAGTTTGCCGGGCAGCAAAACCCAGCCCTATCCGGCCCGTGCAATCCTTGCAGCAATCCAGCGCCGACCGGGTTTGGCAACATCCGCCGGAATGCTTTCCGTGGGCCGGATTATTTCAACACCGACTTCAGCCTGCGGAAGAACTTCCGCGTAACAGAGCGGATGGCACTTCAACTCGGAGCTAATGCGTACAACGTGCTGAATCATCCTAACTTCCAAAACCCGATCAATTCGACGGGCGATGGTCCGGGAGTGTTCGGTACGATTCTGCAGACCACCAGCCCACCGACCACGCCATACGGCGCGTTCGCGGGTTCCTTGGCCAGCGCTCGGATTCTGCAAGTGATGGCTAAGTTCACCTTCTAACCCAGCTGTAAGGTTGCAAAAGAAAAGGCGGCCCCGCCCCAGGGCCGCCTTTTTCTTTCGTACTTTGGCTTCGATTTAGCCGATGTAAATCGCGTCGCGTCGAAAACGAGGATGGGTTAAGGCGTTTACACTGAAGACTTTTGAAATTCTTTTTCCGGGCGTTTTCGCATGGAAGTAATTTGAGAATCTGGGTTGCGCATTGAAGAACGGGGGCGCCGGTAAGTGGTGGGCATCTCCCTCATTGGATTCGTCTCCCGCCAGTTCTCGTAGTTTTGCTTCATTTGATCGAGATGATGCGGAATATGGCGCTCTTGAATTTCGATCCATTGGCTCAGGGTTAAAGGACCTTGCGCGGGATGCTCCACGGTACGTTCCCACACCGGCTCCGGCAGCGTGAGGAGCAATTGATAGGTCATGCGGCGCAGTTGCCGGACTAGCTCAAGCGCCTCACGCGTGCTTTGATGAAAATATCCCAGAGTTTCGGCCCAGCGCGCACCATCGAAGTTCAATAGGGGACTTCCAGGCTCCGCGATGAAATGTCTGCAAACCATATAGGAGATAGCCTCGCTGTCGGCGAGATGCAGGATGATTTCGTGGACGCTCCAGCGTTCCGCCGATGGTTTATAGAGCCACATCTGTTTGGGAAGTTCTCGCAGTACGGTTGAAAGCAGCGCTGGCGCGTGGCCGAAAGATTCCAGTTTTGGTAACCGCATTCCACTAGCCATACTTACCTCCTTCAGCACTTTGTTAGACGCAAAGGATTGCCGTTCTGCTGCTTGACGTTGGCTAATTTCATTTGAAATTGACAGAAAAGTGGAGTGGGCTTATGGTCTGTCCAAAGATTCAGTCGGCATCCGCATGCGAGTTACTAAAGCTGGAGGCGAAGAATGTTAAAGCGTTTGGTGGTGTGGTTTTTCGTGCTGGCGGCTTCTGCTCCCGGGCTAATGGCACAAACACAAACGAAACCGGAGTCCGACAAGGCTCCTGCAAAGACCGGGCATAAAGCTCTGACGGCGCAGGAAGAGAACATTCAAGAGTATATCAAGCTGCTGCGGAAGGATGTCGGAGCGGAAAAAGTGAAGGTGATGGGTTCGGTGATGGAATTGGATGCCGAAGATGCGGCCAAATTTTGGCCTATCTATCGCGACTATGATGCCGAGCTGAGTAAGGTGAACGATCTGCGTGTGGCGAACATTCTGGAGTATTCGCGAACGTACGCGCAAATGACCGATGAGAAAGCGGACGAACTGGTGAAGAAGGCGATGGCCTATCAGAAGCAGCGGAACGAGCTGTTGGCTAAATATTACGAGCGCATGAAGCAGGAGTTGGGCGCCATAACGGCGGCGCGCTTCATTCAAGTGGAGAACCAATTACTTCTACTGATTGATCTGAAGGTCGATTCGTCTCTGCCAGTGGTGGGATCATGATGGTCCGAAGGACGAGATCGAAAATGAAGCGACGTGGAATTGGAGTCGCGGCAGTTTTGATGCTCATGATTTCCACGCTCACGACTACGCCGTTTGCGTCGGCGCAGAATTCCAATCGAGTGACCGTGCCGGCGGGGACGCGAATCCTGGTGCGCATGGTGGATTCGGTGGACTCGAGCAAACAGAAAGCGGGCTTTCGATTTACTGCCACGCTGGAAGCCAATCTACAAGCTTACGAAATCACGGTCGCGCCGAAGGGAACTACGCTCTACGGCGTGCTGGCCCAGGCGTCCTCGTCCGGAAGGCTCAAGGGAAGTTCGCAACTGGTTCTGGAGCTGACCGACATCGTCATCAATGGAACAACGTATCCGCTTCTAACCAGCACCTACGAGGTGAAAGGAAAGGGAGAGGGCGGCAACACCGCCAAGAAAGTGGTGGGCGGCGCTGGGCTGGGCGCGCTCATTGGAGGCATAGCAGGAGGAGGCAAAGGAGCTGGAATTGGAGCGCTTGCCGGCGCGGGCGCTGGAACTGCGATATCCGCCGCAAAGAAGGGCGAGCAAATCTCTATTCCAAGCGAAACTCTTCTCGAGTTTCGCCTGCAGCAACCTGTGTCACTGCCGGTAGCCAAATAGTTCGAAGCAAGATCGGATCGCAACTGGATTTTCGAACTGGGTGTGGCTGACGAAAGCCGAAGAGATTAAGAAAATAACAGATAGCTATTGCAGAATGCACCTATGAAAGCTATGCTGCCGATCGCGCTTCTTCTGTTGGTAGCTGCGGAGGGGTGTGAAGACCGGCGTGTTTCGGACCTCGATCAGCGCGTGAAGGCGTTAGAACAATCGGTGAAATCGCTGCAGATCGCCCAAAGCAAAATCACTGAAGAAGAGACCAAACGCCATACCCAGCTTCAAGTGTGCATTTTCGAAGCAAATTCAAAATTTCAAGGAAGCCTCGAACGAAACGGCGCGAAGCGTAGTGATGGCGCCACTGCGTCGGACATCGAAAAGCAGAAACGCGACGCGATCGAACAGTGTAAGGCGCAATACGGGAACTAGTGTGAGTTGCTTCAACAGAACTTTCCGGAGCGCCGAGCTGAGTTCAAATAGTCAGCCGGCCTTCTGCCGCAAATAATACCAGACCGATAATTTGGTGGAGCCGGCGGGTTCGTGCCCGCGACCTCCTCGATGCCATTCGGAGAGAGAGATCTATTCCTATTGGCCCCTAGGACTATCTCATTGCGGCTATTATAGTAGATGAAATCTGACCGAACGTCTGGAAAGGTCGATTGTTTCCTGTTATTCCTGTTATGGACACTGAGTGGACACTAAAAATTCACTGGAAATTTTCCTTCTAGTGGCGATTTAGGTGTTTAGAGGGGAATAAACTCACATGGAAAATGCAAAAGGCCTGTACTGCTCCATCAAGAATTGTAGTGCCTCTGCACACGGCGGGGCGATTGTTTCTAAGGGAAGACCCGGCAAGGTTTCCGTGTGCTCAGACTGCACGGCAGTGAGCAGACTTGGATCTAATCCCAGAGTCTTCGGTACCGTCGGGGCAATCTGGCGAGTTTCGACCATGTCTGCAAATGTCGAAGGCGCGTAGCCAGGATACCCAACCGCAAAAGCTATGGTACGAACGTGCTGGAAGTATTCAGCTTCGCGCACTTACCCATGATTGAACTAAACACGATACGAATTTCCATTACGCCGTTGATCCAGCAGACCGTGCCTTTGCCTTTGTGTTTCTTTTCCGTGGCTCCCCGTTGAAGGTTTGAACGTTGGTTATGGCGTATGTGTTTTCGCACTCGCACAGCTTGCAGCGAGCGATGAAAGAATGGGTCGCACCTGCCTCGGATTCAAGTTCATCTTGCAGTCTCGCAACCTTGGCAGAAACGGGAATTGGCTCTCTGCATCGGATGCAAGACACCGCACGATAGCTCTTCATCAGTTCTGCAATCATTTGAACCTCATGCAGCGATTCTGTAGCGGAGTTGGAGCTTACCATTACGCCGGGAGAGAAATCTATGGTAGCCCGACGTCGATGCAATCTTTTCGGCGAAGTCCCGATAAGTCGGTCACCGGATATGTAAGGGAACTCTACTTGGCCGGTAAGCGCGTTAGCCGCACGGTTACCTAACCCCGTCGAATTCGACGATACGAGGCCCCTGTTAGGACGCGCCTGCCACGTTCATCTGCCTGTCACATTTCCGTAGCATTCTGTGCAACGATTTAACCGCTTTTCAGCTTTAACTAAACATATGAAAATTTTGATTGTGGAAGACGAAAAAAGAATGGCTCAAGCGCTAACGCGGGGGCTTGAAGAAGAACACTACTCTGTGACTACCATCGGAGATGGTCTTTCCGCAATGGAGTTGGCTGGGAATGGCCGGTTCGATTTAATCCTCTTGGATCTGATGCTTCCCGGCATCGACGGAATCGAAGTCACGCGACGCCTTCGCGGAACAGCGCAATCCGTTCCTATTCTGATGCTGACAGCGCGCGACGCAATTCCCGACATGGTGGAGGGGCTGGACAGCGGCGCGGACGATTACATTACAAAGCCGTTTTCATTCGAGGTGTTACTCGCAAGGATCCGGGCGATCGAACGGCGGTGTGCCGATTCGCAGCCGCGCTCTTTGGGTGTCGGCGACTTAGTGCTGGAAAGGGAAACGCGGCGTGTGTTTCGCGGCATCCGAGAGATCCATCTTACGCAGACTGAATTCCGGCTCCTGGAGTTTCTGATGTTGCGGAAGGGCCGGGTTGCCACGCGCGAGGCTATCCTACGCGAAATCTGGCCCGAAAACAGAGTGGTCGAGAAGAACACGCTGGACGCATTTGTCCGGCTCCTGCGTCAGAAAATCGATTTTGGAGAAAAATTGAAATTGATTGAGACCCGGCGCGGATTCGGATATTGCCTAAGAGAGGAGTCTCCCGAGTGAATTTCACGCTACGTACGCGCTTAACGGCATGGTATTTCCTCGTATTGATTGTGTCGTTCTTTCTCTTCGGCTGCGTCGTGGACTTTGGATTCCGACACAGCGTTGCGCGGACGATGGATGAGTCCCTGCAAGGAAATTTCCGGACGGCGCAACGTGTGATTGCTGAGTCGTTGTCCAAGGGTACAGAAAAAGAGAGTCACGAGCTCGGTGAGTTGGCAGACATCTGGGGGGACGGCGCCATCCTGAAAGTGACGGACGAGGGCGGCCACGTAATTTTTCAATCCTCGACGTTTGCCAGCACAAAAATAGACGCCTTGGAGAGCGTAAACTCCGCCAGTTATACGGCTAACGTGGCTGCCATCCAGTATCGAATTAGCGCGCAGCGTGTGTCCATCAACGGGCAAATTTTTGATGTAGCGGTAGCGACGCCGACAGAAGCGTTCGATCAATCACTCGATCAGTTTCGGTGGATTCTAAAGTTGGCCTCGCCGCTATTGATCGTTCTTGCGTCTCTGGGCGGATATTGGCTGAGCCGGCGGGCGCTCGAACCTGTCGATGAGATTATTCAAGCAGCGCGAAACATTGGCGGACAAAATCTTTCCAGCCGTCTGCCGGTTCCGTTGCCACGCGACCAGCTTCGAAGGTTGACGGAGACACTCAATGAGATGCTGGGGCGGATCGAATCCTCGATGAAGAGGATTACGCAGTTTACAGCGGATGCATCACACGAACTCCGCACGCCTCTGGCCCTTCTACGCACTACGACGGAAGTAGCTTTACGCCGGCCGCGGAACGGACAAGGTTACCGGGATGTCCTCGAGAACGTCCTGTGTACTTCCGAGGAGATGACCTTGCTGCTGGAGAATCTCCTACAGATGGCTCGCGCCGATGCCGGCGCCGAGGCGTTGAATTTTCGGCGCGTTGATCTGATGGGGAGCTTGCGAAAAGTGAAGGAACAAAGCGCGATACTGGCGGAGGCAAAAGCGGTTCGAGTAGCAGGCGATTTCGAAAATGAGCCGGTGTGGATTGACGCTGATCCCGCTGCGATCGAGCGAGTGTTTCTTATTTTTCTCGACAACGCCGTGAAGTACACGGATCCGGGCGGCGAAGTCAGGCTCCGATATCAAAGGACAGGCGACGCGGCGCTGGTGGAAATCAGAGACACCGGAATCGGGGTAGCCGAAAGAGACTTGCCACATATTTTTGACCGGTTCTATAGAGCGGATCCAGCGCGCTCCAGGGAACAAGGCGGCCTTGGGCTTGGACTTTCCATCGCCAGATGGATCGTCGAGAAACACGGCGGAGCGATCGGAGTTGAATCGGCGCCTGGGATCGGTTCCGTTTTTCAAGTCCATTTGCCTTTCGCACCAGGCAATCGGCAAGCCAATCCTTTAACTCCCCGACCAGCCTAACGGCTCGAATCTGAAATTTTATTCAGCCTCTATTTAAACAGCAGTGAACATTCGTTCATCTAGTGTTGTTCGTCCTTCCTTTATACAGGGCCCACAAGGTAAGCGCGTATTTCGCGCTCGCCTGTATTGCTCGACTTAGGTTTCAGACAACAATTCTAATCGATGGGGTAAATGGAAATGTGGCCAAGCTTAAGGCGAACTTTGATACTTGCAGTCTTCATATTGGGAGCGCATCAGTCAGCGTTTGGACAAACGGATAAGATGGCGCAGACAGGGAGTGCAACAAGTCCCGTGCCTGCTCAAGTCGGCAAGGGAGCAATCGCTGGGTACGTCACGGATGTCGATGGAGGAATCCTTCAGGGAGCATCCATAAAAGTTCAGCCTGGCGGTTTTTCTGCCGTGTCTGACAATCAAGGGCAATTCGGAGTCTCGAACCTGGCAGCGGGGAGCTATACCTTAACCATTTCTTACTCAGGTTTCTCTTCATTTAACAAAGCGGTGGACGTGACTGCGGGCCAAACCGCTTCGGTTAACGTAATCCTGCAGGTCGCGCCTGCGGACCAGTCAATCAGCGTGCACGCGGATCTCCAGGGCGAAGCAGAGGAAATACAGGTCCAACGCACGTCCGAAGATATCGTCAACGTGATAGATGCAGATGTGATCAGCAGCCTTCCGAACGCAAATATTGCGGACGCTGTTGGCCGTCTTCCGGGTGTCACGCTTGAACGCGATGAAGGCGAAGGTAAATATGTGCAAATCCGCGGTACGGAGCCGCGCCTGACTAACGTCACAATCGAAGGCATCAACGTTGCGTCGCCAGAAGTTGCGGTTCGGCAAATTAAGTTGGACGTCATTCCAGCCGATCTCGTTGACTCCATCGTTCTGGAGAAGACTCTTTCCCCGAATCAAGACGGCGACGCCATCGGCGGTACGGTGGATTTAAGGCTCAAAAATGCCGGTGACCAACCCACTCTGATAGTTGACGGTATCGGCGGATACACGCCGATCCTCGGTGGCCGCTATGTCGGCCAGTCGGGTGCTACCGTGGGTCAGCGTTTTGGTGAGAGCAAAAAATTCGGTGCGCTTATCGGATTTACGTTTGACTACAATGGCCGTGGTATCGACGATATCGAACCTGCAGTCGATCCGGGTTTCGCAACTCCGCTGTATGACAGTATTGACCTGCGCGAATATAGATATCAGCGGACTCGCTGGGGGATTGCCGGGAGCGGGGACGATAGGATTTCGAGGGATTCAGACATCTATCTCCATTACTTTTATTCTGATTTCAAAGATTATGGTAACAAATGGGTATACACGCTCACCAACGATGGAGTATGCGGACCGACCTTAGCGACTCAGTGTGGTGATGGTTTTACTACCTCGCAGCGCATTCCGGACTATTCCATTGCCAGCCTCTCAGGCGGAGGGAAACACGTGTTTTCCAACTCCTGGTTGGCTTGGGATCTTTCCATTTCCAACGGACGGGAAAATGGGGCAGCAGGCAATCCAGGCGCTAGCTTCGGTTACAACGGGACCGCCGACTGCTTTTACGATCCATCCGCCAACAAGACTCCCTACCGCCCCCAGTGGAATCCCGGCTGCACTAGCCGGGGTTCCGGAATCTTCGACCCGACGCAGTATTCGATGACCGAGTTCGATACGTCCAGTGGCCCCACAGATCAAGTCAATCTCGAAGGCTCAGTAACATTCGGCAAGAACTACAAATGGGGATCACACGATGGCACTCTGCAGTTTGGCGCAAAAATTCGCAACTCCCACGATTATCAAAATGCAATTTCGCCCGTTTGGGATCCCAATGGCAATTTCTTGATGAGTGACTTTCTGAGTGGTTTCAAGAACTCTGATTATTACCAGGGCAGCTATAGCATCGGACCCGTTACGAGTTACAGCAAACTCAAAAATTTCTTCAACAACAACCCTGGCGATTTCACTCTCGACGTTAGCGATACCCATTTGGGTTCTGACCCCGCCAACTACAATCTAACTGAGCGCGTCACCGCCGGCTACATCATGAACACGCTGCAATTCGGCCGCTGGCGATTGCAGGCTGGCTTGCGTTTGGAGGCCACGCAGTTGTACATACAGGGCTTTAATGTGACCAATGACATAAACGGCAACTGGACCGGCACCACCGCCACGCGCTCCGATCAATGGTATATAGATCCTCTTCCGAGCGTCCAACTTCGCTATCAGCTGACTGCCGACTCCGATATCCGCGCGGTTTACGGCAGAGGACTCTCGCGGCCTAATCCATACGATTTGGTGCCCTACCAAACAGTCGATCAATCCTCCAATCCCTACACCATCTCGTTTGGGAATCCGAGCCTTAAAGCGGAGCACGCAAACGACTACGACATTCTGTATGAGCACTACCTGCAGCCTTACGGTGTGGTTCAAGCTGGCTACTTCTTCAAGCAACTCTACGAGCCGATTTATTACACAAATAACCTTGACGTCATGAATCCCTTGTGTGGGCCTCCACCTCAGACAACCTGTCTGTCGAGCTCCATTGTCAACGGGTCGAACGCGTACGTCGGCGGCGTCGAAGTTGCCTATCTACAGCGATTCAATTTTCTTCCCGGGGCGCTCGCCGGGTTCGGCATGGCGGCCAATTACACCTACACCTACTCTCAAGCCAGCGGTCTGTTGGGACGGACCGACCATCCGGCTCTCCAGCGCCAAGCGCCTAACTCCTTCAACATTATGCCAAGTTACGATCGGGGTCGGTTGTCTGCCCACCTTGGAGTGACGTACAACAGCGCAATGATTTACCAGTATCAATACACAACCGCTACTGACCCGGCAAATCTCGGGGTCAAGGGCCCTGCAGGTGACATTTATTTGTACCCGCACCTCCAGCTCGATGCGCAGGTAAGCTACCGAGTGCACAGTGGACTCAGTATTTTGGCAGAAGGTGAGAACCTAACAAACGAGGTCTTCGGATTTTACACCGGCATGCCTATCTACGTGACTCAACGCGAGTATTACAAACCCACCTACTCGCTAGGCTTCCGTTGGAACCCGCTCAAGCACGACTGATGCGCTGCGAAGTCTTCCGCACTTTATCTCGAAGCACGGACAAATGCGGCTAAAAGAGAATCAACGAGAGGTAATGAATAATGAGCGACGCAAGATTGCTGTTTATGGGTGCGGTTCTTATTTTCGCTGTTGGTACAAAGCCGACCGCGGCGCAGCAAAAGAGCGGTGAAGCCGCTGTCCTCGTAGGCGCAGGCGACATCGCCGATTGCGCGGACCTATCCGGAGCGGAGGCCACGGCGAAATTGCTCGATGCGATTCCCGGCACGGTGTTCACGGCAGGCGACAACGCATACGAAGGTGGCACGGCGGAACAGTTTGCCAAATGCTACGCCCCCACATGGGGACGGCACAAAGCGCGTACAAGACCTTCGGTTGGCAATCACGAATTCCATTCTGGAGGCGCGACGCCTTACTTTGATTATTTCGGCGCGAATGCCGGTGATCCGAAGGAAGGCTATTACAGCTACGACCTCGGCGCATGGCACATCATAGTTCTCAACAGCGAATGCGCGGAAGTAGGAGGCTGCCAAGCGGGCTCGGCCGAAGAAAAATGGCTGCGGTCGGACCTGAGCGCTCATCCTACCGTATGCACTCTGGCTTACTGGCACAAGCCGCTGTTCAGCTCGGGCGCCAAGCACGGAAACGATCTCGAGATGAAAGCGTTCTGGCAAGACCTCTACAACGCGCATACCACTATCGTGATCAACGGCCACGATCATGATTACGAAC
Source organism: uncultured Acidobacteriota bacterium (assembly GCA_963714785.1). Taxonomy (GTDB): domain Bacteria; phylum Acidobacteriota; class Terriglobia; order Acidiferrales; family UBA7541; genus Palsa-295. Next base: position 296,378 of record CAVQQE010000001.1, on the reverse strand, counting down.
GATTCGCGCCCCAGGATCCAGACGGGAAATCTGATCCGGCAAAAGGTATACGCGAATTTGTTGTAGGCACCGGCGGAAAGAATCACCGTCCTTTTGCCAAGCCCGAGGCCACCAGCGAAGTTCGCAACGCGGACACTTATGGCGTCCTGAAGCTTACGCTGCTTCCGCATGGCTACAGCTGGGAGTTCATCCCGGAAACGGGAAAAACTTTTCGAGATTCCGGCACCGGAAGCTGCCAATAAGGAGACACTGATGAAAAAAATCATAGTGATGCTTGCAATTGTTCTCGGCACCGTCGCGGCGGCCCTCGCGGCGTCCGCTTATCATCTGCTGAAAACAATTCCCGTCGGTGGCCAAGGAAGCTGGGATTATCTCTCCATCGATGAAGTAAACCGTCGCCTGTACGTTTCCCACGAGACGCAGGTAGAGGTGCTGGATCCGGATTCCAAAATGGTAGTTGGCAAGATTTCGAATACACTTGGCGTCCATGGGATTGCGATCGCACCAGAGCTGGGTCGTGGATTCACCAGCAACGGCGCCGCCGCCAGCGTCACCATTTTTGACCTGAAGACACTTAAGCAGCTCGCGCAAGTTCCGACCGGAAAGAAGCCTGACGCGATCGTTTACGATCCCGCTAGCAGGCGGGTATTCGTCATGAATGGCGGCAACAATAACTCCACCGTCATCGACGCCTCCACCGGGAAAGTCATGGGCACGATCGATTTGGGCGGTGGTCCGGAGTTTGCTACAGCCAATAGCAGTGGAGACGTTTTCGTCAACCTTGAGGACGAAAGCCTCGTTTTGCGAATTGATTCACGCGGATTAACTGTGAAGAATCGCTGGCCCCTCGCACCTTGTGAGCGTCCGTCGAGCATGGCCATCGATCGCGCAAATCACCGTCTATTCATCGGCTGCCGCAGCAAAGTAATGGCTGTGCTCAACGCCGAGACCGGAGTAGTAATCACAACGCTCCCGATCGGCGATCATGTGGACGCGTCGGCATTCGATCCCCCGACCGGCCTGATTTTTAACTCCACTGGCGAGGGCAGCGTGGATGTATTTCATCAAGATTCCCCAGATCAATATTCTCTTGTCACCCGAATACCGACATGTCCTGGATCAAAGACGATGGCGCTTGATCTTAAAACCCATCAGCTTTTTGTGCCCGCGAACGAATCTGGAAACTTCGGGGTTCTGGTTTTCGGGAACTAGCTGGCTGGAGGCGCGGACAGCCAGTACGCTGACCCTCGGATTCCCGTTTAGTCGGATTACGAGACGACTGACATACTAGAACTTTACTTGTCCGGTAAACGCGCTTAACGAGGCACTTGGCTTGGATTCTATGGCTTCACAATCAGCATTTCGTTGGCACCAACGGTAACGGTAATCACAGTTCCACTCTGGCTAAATTTGTGAGTGACACCGTTATTGTCGATATTTAGTCGACCTGAATTATCGACGGTGTTCACGCTTCGCCACTAAGACTATTCTGCATTATCCCGACGTAGTTGCTGCTGGTTGTCCAATAGGCGCCAAGGATTTCTCTGGCCGTTTTCGTATCCGATGACATGGTCAAAGGCGATGTGAAGCACACGGAACATTTTGCAAAAGGAATACCGCTAAGTGGTTGAAAGTATGGTGGAGCCGGCGGGGTTCGAACCCGCGACCTCCTCGATGCCATCGAGGCGCGCTCCCAACTGCGCTACGGCCCCACGAAAGGCACATGCTCTTATAGCGTTTATAGCACCTTGCGAACGCGAGCGTCAAACGACTCCCATCGAATGGATGCATAACACAACGCGTTCCCGGAGCGTTAGAAAACGAACTAGGCCCTGTGACCAGAAAGATTACGCGCCGCGATATGACCAAGTTGCCGGCCACCGCCGGAACCGGTACGCTCGCGTTGGGACTTTACACCTGGCGCGTGGAACCTCATTGGCTGGAGTTCACTTTTCCCACATTACCCATCTCCGGCTTGGCCACCGGGCTAGAAGGCCGCACTCTCGCGCAGATTAGCGACATCCACGTGGGAACCAGAGTTGACGACGACTACATCATCCATTCCTTCCAAAGAGTTCGGAGCTAGCGCCGGATTTCGTAGCGTTCACCGGTGACTTCATCACCTATCGAGGTACGCAGCGGTTCGAGCAGTTGCGCCGCGTTCTGGAGCACATCCCGCACGGCCGACTAGGAACCGTAGGGATACTTGGCAACCACGATTATGGTTTTCACTGGCGCATGCTTGATGTCGCTGACCGCGTTGCCGCAATTGCGCGCGACGCAGGCATCGCGGTGCTTCGCAACCAAGCGGTCACGATTGCCGGATTACAATTCGTTGGGTTGGAAGACTTGTGGAGTCCGCACTTCCATCCCGCTGATCTGTTGGCAGAGAAAAGCCAGGACGCCTCCACCGTTGTACTCTGCCATAACCCTGACGCAGCAGATCGCCGGATCTGGGCCGGCTATCAGGGATGGATTCTTGCCGGTCACACGCATGGCGGCCAGTGCAAGCCGCCGTTTCTGCCGCCGCCGCTGGTTCCGGTCGTAAACAAGCGCTATATTTCGGGCAAGATTGAACTGTCTGGAAACCGCAATATGTACATCAGCCGAGGCGTGGGCCACTTGCTTCGTGTTCGTTTCAACGCGCGTCCGGAGGTAGCGGTATTTCAACTTCAGCGCGCCGCATAGCCAGTCGCACTGCAAACCACTATTCGATTGGTGGCCGTCGAGTAGCTGCCGCAACGCTCAGGAATGATGGAACCAGGTATACCCCACGGTAAAAGTAAAAGTGCCGTTGTATCCCGGATTATGCGGACCCAAACTCGCGCTCGACAGATGGCCAAATTCAATTTCCAAAAGTAGCGCACGCTTCTCTTTCACGAACACGTTCGCTCCAAACGCAGCTCCCGGCGTGAAGTTCACCTGTGAGGTATCTCCCGGCGGAATATTATCTCTGCTGAAAACGATGCCACCCTCGGGAGCGAAGTAGGGAACGACTTTCTTCCAGCTCGTAAAATTCCATTTCCAAATGACGGGCTTAATGCTGCCTCCATACACGGCGTTTTCCGGCGGGAAGACTACGTAGATCGGCATCACGTCAACATCCCACTCAAAATTGCCGCGAAAGATTCCGGATAGATGATCGGAGGTAAATACCCGGCCGGCGCGACCGCCCGCATAAAAAAACTGAGTGGTATCAGACTTACCCAGGCCCATGCCGCCTCCGCCGAAAAGCGCCAATTCCCAGGTACCTTTTTGAATGGGAGTCGCAGACGAATCTTGGGCCGCGATAGCCGAACCCGACATCAGAAGCAGAATCAATACGCCGAAAATCTTCATGCACTCCCCCAATTTCATACGTTTCCGGAATCCTTCGACCTCCACAATGCGGCAGATTTCTGGTATCAGGATATTAAATCCCGTCGAGCGTAAAACCTCTCACCCTTGCGGTCAAGGCGCCAGCGTACAGACGCGGAAGAATCAGAAAGGCCGAGGATTTTCCGCCTGGTAAGTCTAAAATAAGCGCCCTATGCCCAAAATTACTTTTTTAGGCGCAGCTGGAACTGTTACAGGATCGAAATATCTGATCGAAGCCGGCGGCAAACGCCTCCTCGTGGATTGCGGCCTGTTCCAAGGCCCCCAGGAACTGCAGCAACGCAACTGGAATAATCTCCCCATCGATCCGGCCAGCATCGATTGGGTTCTGTTGACGCACGCGCATATCGACCACACTGGCTATATACCACGGCTGGTGCAAAACGGTTTCCGCGGCCCCATTTATTCGAATTCGGCCACGCGCGAATTGTGCGAATTACTTCTGCTGGATTCGGCGCACCTGCAGGAAGAGGACGCGCAGTATGCAGCCAAGAAAAACTACAGTTCGCATCATCCTCCGCTTCCGCTTTACACCGTGGCCCAAGCGCAAACTTCCCTGGCGCGGTTTCGGGAGATTCCGCGAGCCGATGTTTTTTCGATCAGTCCGGAGTTTTCCGTGCGCCCTCATGATGCGGGCCACATCCTTGGTTCGTCATGGCTGGAGCTGACTATCACCGAAAACGGCAAGCAGACACTCGTCGTTTTCTCCGGCGATGTGGGCCGGTATGATCAGCCTATCTTGAAGGACCCTGAATCGCCGACGCACGCCGATTTTCTACTGTGCGAGTCCACATATGGCGACCGCGACCATGCAACCGGCTCGGTGCCCGACGAACTGGCTGAGGTAATCAACCGAGTCGTAAAACGCGGCGGCGCAGTAGTGGTGCCTGCCTTCGCTGTGGGTCGCACGCAAACTCTGATGTATTACCTGCGCGAACTGTTAGAAGAACAGCGCATTCCGCGCCTTCCAGTGTATGTGGATAGTCCGATGGCGATTAACGTGACGGACATTTACGTGCAGCACAAGGAAGACCACGACGCCGATTTCGTTCAGCAAGAGCAGCCAGGCAAACTCGATCCGCTAAACATGAAAGAAGTGCACATGACGCGCTCGGTGGAAGACTCCAAGAAAATTAACGAGGTGGTGGCGCCCTGTATCATCATTTCTGCTAGCGGCATGGCTACCGGCGGACGCGTTTTGCATCATCTGGCGCGCCGCTTACCCGATTCGCGCAGTGCTGTTTTGCTCGTAGGGTATCAAGCGGAAGGCACGGGAGGCCGCGCGCTGGCAGACGGAGCGCAATATCTCCGCATCCATGGCGAAGAAGTGCCGGTGCGCGCTGAAATTGTGAAAATCGATCAGTTATCCGCGCACGCCGGGCGCAGCGAACTCTTACGCTGGCTTTCTGGTATCAGCGTGCCGCCGCGCCAAACTTTTTTGGTACACGGCGAGCCCAACGCGCTCGATTCGTTTCACGGCGCCATTATCAACCAGTTTCATTGGCCGGTGACAGTTCCGCAGTATCTGCAGTCAATCGATTTGGGAACGGATTGAGCGGTTAAGCGGTCCGCGGCAAAGCTGGATTTTGCGTGAACGCGGGAATTTCGCTCAGATTAAATCCAAGCACGAACACCGGGTGCGGCGCGCCCCGGCCCCATCGTGTGAGTTCCCACTTCGCGCGCAGGAACTTTGCTTCCGGTTTCAACGTCAGATCGAGAATCTGCCGCGTTTCGCCGCGATAAAAACGTTGTGGCATTTTCAGCAAAGGTAATTTTCCAAAATCCTGCCCGTCGGGCGATCCCCACACCGAAATATCCACCGATTCCTGCTCGATTTGCTCGCTGATGAACATGGTGCACATAAAGACCCGCGTCTCACTGGCCGCGATTTCGAAGGCGTGGCCTTCCCCGTTGGCCGTCAGCCGTGTGCCGGGCGGAATCAGATCGAGTCTCATGTTCATTGGCCTCTGTGCGCTAAAATCTCGCGGATTCTAGCACAGCCGCTCGCCTTTTTACTTTTGTCGCGCGCTGGAACTTACCTTCAACTTGGCGAGCCTTTCGGCGGCGGCTTGAAATGTCTTTTCCGTTTTGCAAAATGTGAAACGCAAATGCGTTCGTCCGTGCGCGGGATCCTGGTAGAAACTCGAACCAGGTACGGCGGCCACGCCAATTTCCTTTACCAGGTATTTCGCAAACGCAACATCGTCCGGAAATTCAAAAGCCGAAATGTCCGTCATGATGTAATACGCGCCACGCGGCTTGAAACACCGAAATCCTGCATCGGTGAGAATTCCCAGCAAGCGGTCGCGCCGCGCCGTATATTCGCGGGCCAGCGTGTCGTAATACTCCTGCGGAAAATGCAGAGCTGTGGCGCCCGCCTCTTGGAGCGGCGCAGCGGCTCCCACCGTAAGAAAATCATGGACCTTGCGAATCCTGGAGGTCGCTTCCGGAGGTGCGATGGCCCAGCCAACTCTCCACCCGGTGACGCTATAAGTTTTAGAGAGCGCGTTGATGGTGATACTGCGCTCGCGCATGCCTTCGAGCGTGGCCATGGAAATGTGACGCGTGCCGTCATACAACATGTACTCATAGATTTCGTCAGTGATCGCAAACGCATTCCAACGCACGCAGAGATCTCGAATTTGCTCCAACTCCGCGCGTTCAAAAACTTTCCCGGTGGGATTGTTCGGCGTGTTTACGATGATCGCTTTCGTTCTCGGACCAAATGCTGCCGCCAGTTCCTGCGGATCGAAGTTCCAATCCGGCGCGCGCAGTTTCACAAAACGCGGCTGCGCCCCGGAAAGAATCGCGTCCGGCCCATAATTCTCGTAGAACGGCTCGAACACCACCACTTCGTCGCCCGGATTCACGATGGCCGTCATGGACGACATCATCGCTTCCGTGGACCCGCAACAAACCGTGATTTCGCGCTCGGGATCAATTTCCACGCCCTGCGTGCCCGAGAATTTTTCAGCGATTGCGTTGCGCAACGACTTTGCGCCCCAGGTGATGGCGTACTGATTGATGTCCGCGGCAATCGCTTCCTGCGCCGCGCGTTTTATTTCGATGGGAGCGGGAAAATCCGGGAAACCTTGCGACAAATTCACAGCTTCATATTGGATGGCCAACCGCGTCATTTCGCGGATCACGGACTCGGTGAACTGCGCGGTCTTCGAGGAAAGTTCAGGGCTGATGCTTGCGGTTCGCGGCGAGTTTGACGGGTTCATCTTTCTGGCCACCATACAGCTTGCGATAAATGTCCGCGTTGCGCGTAACTATTTCCACATACTCGCGCGTCTCAGTGAACGGGATTGAGTCCACAAACTCAGCCAGGTCCCGATACGATTGCCCTGCAGTCCACAGAGCTACGCGGTCTTCGCCTGCATTGTACGCGGCTAGCGCCGATTCGACACTGCCGAAATCGTTTTTCAAACCCGCCACGTAGATGGTGCCCAGCCGCACGTTGTAGTCCGGGTCTGTGAGAAGCGAATGAGAATATCGAATCTTGGCCTTCTTGGCCATTTGCCGCGCAGTCTTGGGCAAAAGCTGCATCAAGCCAAACGCGTTCGCGCCGGAATGCGCGTCAGGCTCGAAAGCTGATTCCTGACGGATCAAGCCGGCGGTCAACATCGGATCGATTCCTGCGTGCGCCGACCACTGCCGGATTGAAGTACCAAATGGAAGCGGGTAAGCGGCCATCCAAACGTCGTGGGGCACCTGATCGAACGGACGTGAATCCAGTTGCGGATAAATTTGCCGCACAGTGACGATAGCGGCTCCCACATGCCCGGCAGCCACCGCCGCTTGCGCCGCCTCCAACAAAAGTCTCGGTTCTCCGGTGGATGCATACGCGGCACGAAGTTCAAGCTCCGCCGAAGCGTCAAATGCGATCGCGCGCAACCCGTCCGCGCGCGCCTGCCTTTCTGCTGCTGCCGGCGGAATCGTGCCGAGCGGCTGGGCTGGAAGCACAGGCGGAACTTTTTCCAGCACTTCCGCGTTAACGACTGGCCCAGCGCCGAGTGCACGCACGCGCACCATGGCAAGACTCTCGAAATAATTCTGCGGGTAACGTTCCTGCAATTTGCCGTAGTATCCGCGAGCCAGCGAAGAATTTCCCGCTTCCTCGGCCAGTCGGCCTAGCCAATACAACGCGTCTGCTGTGAACGGCGAGCCTGGGAACCGGCGAAGATGTTCTGTCAGCAGATCGCTCGCGTCCGGCTGTCGTTTTAGAACCGCCACCCACGCGACGCGCCACTGCGACGGCTTGGCGTCCGCCATCGTCGGGAAATTATCCGCCAGGCGTTTGTAATAACCGGCTGCGCGGTCGCGATCCATCTGCACCCAGTAGTAATTTCCAGCTAAATACAGAGCGGCCTCCGTCCATTCGCTGGCCGGCGCGCGCGATGCTGCGGATTCAACCGCGGTGGCCATTTCGGTGTCTCGGTGTTGCGAGCGATACCATTGCGCCAACGCAAGATATCTTTCCGCGTCCACGTCCGCATCGGCGATCTGCAGGTTGATGATCGCGGTTGGAGCGCTCCCCAGCTGTAATTCGCATTCCAGGACGCGCAAGGCGGCGCGCTCGCTCACCGTGCCGGAAAGTTGCGATACCATATGCGAATACTCGTTGCGCGCATCGCCCCAAAGTCTTGCGCCGAAAAGTATTCCGGCATGCGTGAGTTGCTGATCGAGCGGAATCCCTGGAATTTGCTCGCTAGCCTTGCCGCTGCGCAGGAAATTTAATTTTTCCCCGGCCTCGCGAGCCTGCGTGCTGGTGGGATACTGCAAATAGATTGCTTGATAGTCCTCCGCCGCTTCCACTAGCTGGGCTGATTGCTCGTGAGCTTCGCCGCGCAGAAAAAGCAGGGCCGGGCGTTGCGAAGTCAGCGCATACGCATCGAGCGCTGCCAGAGCGTCGGCGGGCTGGTTCAACGCTAGCGTGGCGGTGCCAATCGCTTGCAGAGCCTGTTCCGTCATCACCGAGTCTGGATATTTTTCGCGAAATTCTTTCAGCTGCGCCAGTGCATCTGCGTCGTGGTTTAGTGCGATATTTGTTTCCGCGCTCCAATACAGCGCGTAATCACTCAGCAGCGGATCGTTCTTTGCGCGCGCCAGCCATTTGGCAGCCTCCTGATAATGCGCCTTGCTGTAATCGTAGTAGCCCAGCGCCAACGCCGCGCGCGCACCCAGAACTCCGGAAGATTTCTGCATGGCAAACGCGCTGAGCCGCGCATAGGCGACCGTCGGATTTTTCTGTTTCAGAGCACGCGTTAATTGCTCGAGTTGTTTTTCACTGGGCGCGGGTGCTTTTTTCGCCGCGGCGGCCGCCGTCTTCGCCTTCGTAGTGTCCGTGGAGGTTAGTGCAACCGAAGAAAGAGAAAAAATCAGGCAGGCTGCCGCCACACTAATAAAACGGACGGCCAATTTCATCCCAGCCTTCCTAGTGCCGCAGAACGGGCGAGGGATAAGGATATTCTCCGAGGGTCTTGCTGTCACCCTCACCGAGGATTTCCACCATCCAGTGATGGAAGTAATCCACCGGGTGGTCCTGAATCGCGCGGAAGCGGCGGTCGTATTCTTTGCGGGCTTTATCGATTTCTCCACGCAATCTGTGACAGATGTCTTTGTGTTCGCGGCCCAGTTTAACCTCTTTAGGCCGCAATAATTTGATGTCTTGCATGGAAACTTTGGCTGCACGATTCGCGCGGCGATGCAGCTCTTTCATGTCCGACGGTAGGCTTGCAACGTCGAACGCCACTACCTCTGGCTCCGCGGCCACCGGTTCCAGCGGGATCTCGGCGGTTACGGAGTGGCCCGCTGGCTCTTCAAGGGGCACATCTTCGGGAACCATTGTGCCGGCGGGCATCTCTGCTGGTTCTTCGGCCCATTCCGACTCATATTCAGGTTCTGCCTCTGCGACAGCTGCAGGCGTAGCAGCTTCTTCTTTTTCCTCTTTCGCGGGAGCTGGTGCCGAAGTTTCTTCTTCCTCTTCTACCTCAGTAGTCGCTGCGGCAACCGCGCCAGCTGGTGCGCCAGATCCAGCTCCATCGCGAGGATTCAGCGCCACCGCCACGAAATTCGAAAGCACAGAGAGCCCGGCAGCGAGCGCTGCGGCAGAAGTCTGCGCGCGGAGAAGCGCAGGCAAGGCGTTACTTGGACGGCTGGAGGAGCAAGCCGCAACCAGGTCAGCGTACGCCTGTTGTAGTTCGTCCGCTGTGCGCTGCAAAGGCGCCAGATTGTCGCGCAAAGCGCGCGAAACCGCCTCTTCCAGAGCGTGCTCCAGCGAATTTTTCCGAGCTGTCAAAGAGTTCTACCTATTTGAATTATGGAAACGGCAGAACGGGGTGTCAACTGACATTCCTCCCGCGCGTTCCTGAAGCAAAAAACGACCTTTGCGGGTGGACCGTCACCTGAAGGGGTGACCTTGGAGCCAAGTCTGACCGGTAATTTGCGATGCTGATCCTCCCGGGAAGGCATGACCGACGGTTGTGATAGGATGCCGCAAGTTCGCGAATATTCATGATCTCTATGCCATCCTTCTGGAAAACCTTTCCGCGGAAATCTGTCATCGTTTTCCTGGCGGGAGTGTTCTTCACCTTCAGCACTGTTGGGATTGCGAGTGACCTGGTAGAAATGGGGCGCCAGCCTGCTCTTCTCTACATTTTAATGGTCCTGATATCCGGCGTATTCACCTCCATCTATGCAGCAGTGGGAATTGTTCTTCGCAGGCAAATGTGGAAGGCTTTCGTGCCTATCTTTGCTCTGCATATGCTGCTGATAAACCTGCTGCATTATTGGCTGCCTTCCTTTCCACCTCTCGTAGTCATGAACGCTGCCGATGTTGCCCATCTGCAAAGCAGGCTTACATTCGACGCGAGATGTATGTTAATTGCGATCGCGCTGGGCTATTCCTGCTTCGCGTATGTGTTTGTTAGCGAGGGCCGGCGCTACTTCCGCGTCCACGCAGAGATGGAATTGGCTGCGGAAATCCACCACGTTCTCGTCCCACCGATCGACATGAAAATCGGCGAATTTGAATTTTACGGGCGCTCGGTTCCCAGCGGCGAGGTCGGCGGTGATTTGATCGATGTGTTTCAAGATTCTACCGGCTGGATCGCATATGTCGCCGACGTGTCCGGCCACGGGATCGCGCCCGGTGTTGTAATGGCCATGGTGAAAAGCGCGGCCCGCATGCAAATCTCATCCGGCGAAAGAAGCTCCGAGCTTCTCGGCCGCCTCAACTCCGTTCTGCTACCCATCAAAAAGCCCGATATGTTCGCAACGTTCGCTTACCTGGCGTGGGACGGCGCGTGCCTGGCGTACTCGCTGGCGGGCCATCCTGCAATTCTGCACTACCAAGCCGCTACAAATGAAATCTCCGAGGTTTCGTGTCTCAACATGCCGCTAGGCATGTTCGACCAGCAAACCTTCGACACCGCGTCAGTGCATTGCGCTCCCAATGACTTGTTTCTCATTCTCACCGACGGCTTGCTCGAAGTTACCAACGCAAAGGGCGAAGAGTTTACGTTGTCCGGCATCAGGCCAGTGATGCTCGCGCATGTGGCAGCGCCGCTGGACGCCATTTTCCAGTCCATCGTGGATGCAGTCCACCACCACGGGCACGCCGCCGATGACCAATCAATGTTGCTAGTGCGCTGTCACGGCACCGCCTGACACGCGGACAGCAATCACTCTTCTTTCATACGAAAAACGTCGTTATGCGCCACGAATACGGCTCGGATTTGGCTGCGTCACTTGCGGGTGGTAAACTGTAAGTCCCAAGGGGGCGACACGGTTTCGACGGAAGCTGTCGCGGCCCGAAGGCATGCCGGGGCTCACTCGCCCGTAACAGAGTGAAACAACACAACTGGCAACTCACAGTTGGCACTCGCAGCCTAACTTAAATTAGGCTACGCGCTTCCTCAGGCGTCACCTACGCGTTTGAGATGAGGCGTCACACAGTAGGCTGGCTGTCGCGTTTCGGTCCGTAACGCGGTGGCGAGATCATCGGACTAGTTGCAAGCGCGTCTTGCCCGCTCTGAGCGTTTGCGACGAAAAAATCGGAACGGGCTAAGCATGTAGTCTTCGCGTTGCAAGGCTTCTCGGACGGGGGTTCGACTCCCCCCGCCTCCACCATTTTTCTTATTTGTTTACAGTTAGTTAGAGGCAGGAGTTTTTCCGCGTAACTTCTACGTAAGCTTTACGACTCGTTGAGACGTTCGCGTTCTGGCAGCCACCAATTACCACGTTCGCGCATGGTATAATCTTGCTAGCCTTCGTCTGTCGGACCCGCGCTCTGTGGTTCCGGTGCCCCTCTGGCTCTTGGCCCCTCGGTCAAGCGGTCCGGAACGAAAAAGGAATGCCATCGTTTGCAAGGAGAAATCCGCAAAAATGACGCAAAACCTTTTCACACCAACACGATCGCAGTGATCTGGGATTTCGATAAAACTCTGAGCCCTAGCTACATGCAAGAGCCGCTGTTTAGGCAATGTCCAAGTAAGACTATGTGAATATACTTTTCATTGCAAAGTACTTTACGCAGAGAAGGAGGGATGTATAGTAAGCGATCATCAGCTGTGCATCGTGCTCGGGTAAGGCAAATGAAAACGCGGCGTTCAACGGAATCACATCATGTTAGCGACCAGACGTTTGGCTCGTTTCGGTCGTGCCTGGTCGAATCAATCCGATATTGGGAATTACGGCGCCTTATTTACAATTTTGCGCTGTTTACAGTATGCGTCGGTTGGTTCGTTGTAGCGTGGCCGCATTTTCGGCCAGCGTTGGCCTGGTCTTCTCTCCCGCCTCTTGTCGTCCTTTCGTTGCTCGCAAATGTTTGCTACTGCGCCGCCTACCTCGTGGATATTCCATTGCAGCAGTTATCCTTTAGCGCTGTCTGGCGACGCCGACGCTGGGTATTGTGGTTGATGGGGACGCTCTTTGCGATTATCTTAGCTAGTTATTGGATAAATGACGAAATATACCCATCCATTCACTGACTAACCGAAAATTCTGCTAACTCCTGAGAAGTCGTGCCAGTTCAACCGGTCGATGCAACACCGTCCAATACGTTGATTAGACAATCCTTGCCCGGGAGAAACATCTGATTCGATTTCTTGCCCTACACTCACCGGCCTTCTCATGGAGGGAGTTAGATCAAAATTCGGGCAGCGATTAGTGAATGAATCAGATTCAAGGTTGCGCGTCCTGTTCGTGACTCGATGGATTACAAGTGTTCTGCGCAGTTGCAGTGAGCAACTGTCATGGATTCCGGAGGCGTAAGAGCTGGGATCTTTTCATGTGCCTATTGTCTCTATGAGCGTCAAGGCACCGGTGACACCATCTATGCTGTAGATCGAGACATCGTTCGAAGCGGAGTTCGTTACATAGGCGAACCTTCCGGACGGATGGATGGCTGTCGAGGTAGGATACGATCCTGCAGCTATCATTCCTATGGACGTTAAGCCCCCGGTGGCCGCGTTGATGGTGTACATCGAGACATCGTTTGACTCGAAATTCGTTACATAGGCAAATTTGCCCGCAGAATCCACGGCCACTGAGACAGGCTGTGTTCCTGCGGCGATCGTCCCTATAGATGTTAAGGCCCCGATCGTGGGGCCGATGGTGTACATCGAGACGTCGTTCGAGCCAGAATTCGTCACATAGGCGAACTTGCCCGCAGGATCCACTACCACTGAGACAGGGTCTGTTCCCGCGGCAATCGTCCCTATGGACGCTAAGGCCCCAGTCGTGGCGTTGATCGTGTACATAGACACGTTGCCAGCGGATCCAGGAGTGGTATTCGCATTCGCCACATAGACGAACTTGCCAGATGGGTCCACGGCCACCGAGTTCGGAATACCTCCTGCGGCGATCGTCCCAATGGACGTCAAGGCTCCGGTAGTGCCGTTGATGGTGTACATCGAGACGCCGGTTGAACCGCCGCCCCCATTCGCCACATACGCGAACTTGCCAGATGGATCCACGACTACCGACGAGGGAAGGCACAATCCCGGACAATTCCCGTTTATCGTTCCCGTGGAGGTTAAGGCCCCGGTCGTGGCGTTGATGGTGTACGTCGCGACGCTGCCATCAGAGCCATCCCCGTAATCATATACGTTCCCCGAATTTGTCACGTAGGCGAACTTGCCAGATGGATCTACGGTCACGGAATCGGCGTAGAAACCGTAGCCGTATGTCGATACAGGTGGTCCGATGGACGCTAGGGCACCCGTGGTGGGGTTGATCGTGTACATTGACACGTAGCCACCAGCGCCGGCGTTGCAGCCCAAACTCGCCACATAGGCGAACTTTCCGGCAGGGTCCACCGCGATTGATTGCGGATCAACTGCTCCCGTCGTTATGGTGAAGGTCAACGGATTCGAGCTGCCCCCGCTGGGCCCAGGGTTGAAGACTGTGACCGCGGCTGTCCCGGCTGCGGCAATGTCACTCGCCGAAATCTGAGCAACGAGTCCGTTAATGGCATCCATAGTGGTCGGCCGGTCGCTGCCGTTCCAACGCACGACTGAAGTAGGCGCAAGATTTTGCCCAACTACCGTCAGCTGATTATTTACTGAATCAACGAACTTTTCTGCTGCGGGAGCGCAGCTTGGATAGAGAGTACTGATCGTCGGGACGGAGTTAAGGCCGCCGGTGATAGTAAAGGTTATCGCATTGGAGGTTCCACAGGGAGCGGGGTTGGACACCGTCACGGCCAAAAAGTCAACCGGGCAAGCGGCTTCGGGGGTACTCGGAGTGCGCGTTTCAATACGCCGTTTATATCACACTCACAATTGGCTTAGCTGACCGCGTTTGAAAGTTGGGGAGGGGCGCGGCGCAAATCCAAAACACGGATTCCACGCCTGATTGACGCGTTAATCAAGACTTTACCCGCTTTTCTTAAACCTTGACATCTATTCATATTTCTGCAAATATCGAAATATTGTGATGAACCCATACGGTAAAAAGCACTCCGAGCAGGTGGCCAAATTCGCCGATATGTTCTCGGCGATGGGGACTGAGCCGCGCCTGCGAATCATGCAATTACTATTATCGGCGCATCCGGAAGGATTAGTCGTCGGCGAAATTCAATCGGAACTCGATATTCCAAACTCCACTCTGTCGCACCACCTCGACAAGCTAAGAAACGAGGGCCTGGTTCTGGTGAACCGCGAAAGCACATTCCTGCGCTATTCCGCGAACACCGAGGCGTTGCAAGAAGTTCTGCAATTTCTGTATGCGGAGTGCTGCACGCGCAATAAGGCGGTATCGCCCCGAGACGTGATCCAAATCTGCAAGTAGGGAGCCGTCGTGACGGCCACAAATATGAAAGAGGTGGTGAAAGAAAAGTACGGAAGCGCGGCACTGCGCGTGACGACAGGTGGGAGTTCATGCTGTGGCGCGGCGCCATCAAACAGTTGCGGCTGCGACCCGATAACTTCCAATCTATATGACGCTGAACAGTCTGGGCAAATTCCGGCCGAAGCGATGCTCGCTTCGCTCGGGTGTGGGAACCCTACGGCTCTGGCGAAGCTCAACGCCGGGGAGACCGTTCTTGACCTCGGCTCGGGTGGCGGAATCGATGTGCTGCTCTCTGCCAAGCGCGTTGGTTCCACCGGAAAAGCCTACGGGCTGGACATGACCGATGAAATGCTCGCTCTGGCAAATGAGAATAAAAGAAAAGCAGGGGTCGACAACGTGGAATTCTTGAAGGGAGAAATCGAGCATATTCCCCTTCCTGACAATTCGGTTGATGTGATTATCTCGAATTGCGTGATCAATCTGTCTGGCGACAAAGAAGCGGTCCTTCGCGAGGCCTTCCGTGTTTTGAAACCGGGCGGGCGCTTTGCCGTCTCCGACGTCGTCACGCGCGGCGAAATGCTTCCCGAAATTCGCAAAAACGTTCTGTTGTGGGTGGGGTGCATCGCGGGCGCGCTGGAAGAAAACGATTATTTGAGCAAACTTGCGGCTGCCGGGTTCGCGGAAGCAGAAGTGGAACCCACTCGCATCTATCACGTCGAAGACGCGCGTGAATTTCTATCCGGCCAGGGTTTCGATGTCGATTCGCTCGCTCCGCAAGTGGACGGGAAATTCTTCAGCGCGTTTATCCGCGCGGTAAAGCCGGTGTCCGAAAGCAAGCGGTGATGTGGCCCGGCCTGCTGCAACTAAAAAGGGCGTAGGAACATTATGCCGCAACATTACAACGTTCTGTTCCTCTGCACGGGCAATTCTGCTCGGTCCATAATGGCCGAGGCCATTCTCAACGGGAAACGCCATCCGAATTTCACCGCGTATAGCGCGGGGAGTTCTCCCGCCGGGACCGTACGTCCAGAAGCGCTTAAGCTGTTGCAGTCTTCCAATCTGCCAGTAGAAGGTGCTCGAAGCAAAAACTGGGAGGAATTTTCCAGGCCCGGCGCACCCACGATGAATTTTGTATTCACGGTGTGCGATAACGCCGCGAAAGAAGTCTGTCCCATATGGCCCGGCCAACCCATGACTGCACACTGGGGAATTCCAGATCCAGCTGCAGTGACCGGTACACCAGAAGAAATCGACCGGGCCTTCCGCGAGGCCTTTCTTACATTGAAACGCCGAATTGATCTGTTTCTTAGCCTGCCGCTCGCAAGCCTCGATTCTCTCGCGATCAAAAAGGAAATCGATCGGATCGGGAAACAATGACGCACGCTCTTCTGCGCAGAATCGTTTCCGAGTTCCTTGGCACTGCATTCCTGGTCGCCGCGGTTGTCGGTTCCGGCATCATGGGTGAACGTTTGGACGCAGGCAACGTTGCGATTG
Source organism: uncultured Acidobacteriota bacterium (assembly GCA_963714785.1). Lineage (GTDB taxonomy): Bacteria > Acidobacteriota > Terriglobia > Acidiferrales > UBA7541 > Palsa-295. The sequence continues at coordinate 280,211 of CAVQQE010000001.1, read as the reverse complement.
CGCTTCTGGCCAACACCATTGCAACAGGCGCGGCGCTGTTTGCTTTAATTCTCACGTTCGGGCCGATCTCAGGCGCGCATTTCAATCCCGCCGTTACGCTCGTAGATGCGATGGAGGACGGTGTGTCGTGGATGGTAGCTGCGTGCTACATCCCCGCGCAGTGTGCTGGAGCGATATGCGGCGCAGTCGCAGCTCACCTGATGTTCAGCTTGCCCGCAATTTCGGTGTCCACTCATGTGCGAGGCGGTTCAGCGCAAGCATTCAGTGAATTTGTCGCGACGTTCGGTCTAATCTGCGTGATTTGGGGCTGCACGCGTAAACGCTCGGACATGGTAGCGTTCGCCGTGGCCGCCTACATTACATCCGCGTATTGGTTTACTTCGTCAACATCGTTTGCAAATCCGGCCGTCACAATCGCCCGATCATTCTCTGACACATTCGCAGGAATACGCCCAGTTGATGTGCCACCATTTGTGACGGCGCAGCTGGCCGGAGCAATTGCAGCAACACTTCTATTCCGTTGGCTCGCTCCTAGTGTGCTCGACACCAGAGCCAAGCAAATTGTCGTTCCCATGCAACCTAGTGCCCGGTAGCAATCGAAGCAGCGGCGCAGGCAACGAAGCTGCTGAAGCCTTCGGTGCAAAAGGTCGCATTGGCGATTCGGCGAGCATGCAGGCCGTAATGTGAGTGAACGCTTGAGCAGGCCTCGAAAAGCGTAATGCAGGAGCGGACCCGCACCGGTTTCGGGGAAGGCCGAAGTTGATGAAATCGTACGAGCGAACAAATTCCATCAAACCTGCCGGGGTATTGGCGACGGCATGCAGGCAAAGGGGACCATACGCAACACGGGAAGTCCCAGCGGTGATTGCGGTTCGGATCAACTGGCAACTCGTGAGAGACCGGCCGGGCTGACTGGGATGGCGGAGAGGCTCGTAGTACCGGCGAAGCCGGGTAATTCCGGCGGAAGGGGCCTCAGTTGAAGGCGGACGTAAGAAGCGACGATAGAAAGGGAGATTGGCGATGAGCCTGATAACTCCCCAGTTGTTTTCAGAAGTCGCAGACGACGTCACATGCAATAGCTATCGCCATTGCGTGAGTCTTCTCCGAGAGCCGGATGCGGCAAATCCGCACGTCCGAGTCGATGAGCGGGGTGTGAAGACGGCAGCATGGTTCCGCTAGTGAGGCACCGGCAAACGAAAGAGCCGGCAACCGATAGGTTCCACCTAAACCACCGCGCCACACCTCGACTCCACACATCCAAATTTGTCAATTTGGATGGTTGTTGAATGTTGCGTCCTTTTCTCACTTGCCCCGTCTCTCTTGTTGAACACAACTACTGCAAGGAGGCCAAACCATGCGAGTTTCAAAAAGCGGCGGGGAAAAGCGGCTCGAAATTGAATTCCTGTATCTTGACCTGGACGTCTGCACCCGTTGTAAGGGGACTGGTGCTAATCTTGAAACGGCACTTCGCATACTTCAAGAAGTTCTCCAGACCTCTGGAAGGGATGTTGCGACGCGCAAAGTGCTTGTGGATTCGGAAGAAACCGCGAGGAAACTCAGGTTTTTGTCGTCGCCCACTATCAGAATCAATGGCCGTGACATTGCCCTGAAGTTTCGTGAAACTCCGTGCGACTCTTGCGCAGGAGCCTGTGCTGGTGAGGGCGTAGACTGTCGGGTATGGGTCCACGAGGGCAAGGCATATACCGAAGCTCCCCTCCCACTGATCGTAAACGCACTTTTATCGGAAATTTACGACGGTCAGAATACTGACTGTCCAGCATCCAGTCGTCCGTTCGAGCTATCGGAGAACTTGAAGCACTTCTTTGAAGCAAAGGTAGCAAAGAAGGCGGCAGAATCACGTTGCGCCGCTGAGGAAAAGACGAGTTGCTGTGGGCCATCCGAGAAATCAAGCTGTTGTGGTTTGGGTGAGCAGGGCACGGCTGCAACTTGTGGATACCGATGAACACAGCGCAAGAGAATACCGACTCACAGGGCGTCTGGGAGGACTTTCATGGGCGTCTTCGATCATTCGTCTCACGCCGCGTGAAGCAGCCCGCCGATGCAGACGACGTGGTGCAGGAAATCTTCCTCCACATTCACAGAAATCTCTCGACTGTGAAGGATGAAGCGCGGCTGCCAGCATGGATTTTCAGAATCGCGCGCAATGCGATTGTGGACTATTTTCGTAAGAATGCTAGGCCTGCGGAGGGTCTTGCCGAAGATTTTGCTTTGCCTGCTGCAACCGAACAACCTGAAATCGATTACTATGCATTGAAAGAGCTCGCTCACTGCCTTGAGCCAATGATTGAGGCTCTTCCAGAGTCATATCAGCACGCCATCCGTCTTACCGAGTTAAGAGGTGTGACACAGTCGGAGGCAGCAAAGCAAACCGGCCTTTCGGTCTCAGGAATGAAGACTCGGGTCCAACGTGCACGACGCAAATTAAAGACCATGCTGCTGCAGTGCTGTGAAATTGAATTCGACAATCGCCGTGGGGTCGTTGCCTATCAGCGGCGAAGCGGTGGTTGCTGCCCTTGCGTCGCGAACAGGCAAATCGAACTCCGTGCAGGCTCAACTCCAAAATCAGCGCGCACACGCAAGAAGAGAGAAGGATAGATCGCAATCCAGAGACGGCCTTCGTGACTATCTCCAGTGCTCCGAATTCTCTGCACACAATTTCTGGAGGAATCTATGAAAGGGCGCGAACTCACCAGAAGAGCGTTCTTGACGACCGCGAGCACAACCCTCGGGGCCGCGGCTGTGCCGTCGGTTGGCTTCCCGCAGGAATTGGGAGCGCCACGACGCGCTTATGGGGAACGGTCGCCATTCGAAAAATCCGTTCGTTTCTTTCCAGAGTCAATCACCCCGGCATCAAGCTATAGCAGAACGCCATTACAGGATCTGTTCGGCATTATCACGCCCTCCGCTTTGCATTACGAGGTTCATCATTCGGGCGTGCCCGAAATCGATCCTCGCCGTCACGAGGTAATGATTCATGGCTTGGTAGAGCGGCCATTGATTTTCACGATGGAAGACTTCCGTCGGTTGCCTTCGGTCTCCAGAATCCACTTCCTTGAGTGCGCCGGCAATAGCGGCGGTGAGCAGATCGGGCGGCCCGCCAGGGATCCGCAGAGGAGCCATGGCCTTCTGAGCTGCAGCGAATGGACGGGCGTCCCCCTGCGGACTCTGCTCGAGCAAGTCGGATTAAAACCAAGCGCGAAGTGGATCGTCGCTGAAGGTGCGGATGCAGGCCGACTAGCACGCAGCATTCCCCTTGAGAAAGCGCTGGATGACGTGTTGGTGGCTTATGGGCAAAACGGCGAAGCCCTGCGCCCGGAGCAGGGGTATCCCGTACGACTCGTGGTCCCGGGCTGGGAAGGGAATGTAAACATCAAGTGGCTGGGGCGCGTTCAAGTGGTCGATCAACCTTACATGACGGCGTACGAAACGGGTCACTATACGGACCTCATGCCGGATGGAAAGGCGCGACAATTCACATTCGTAATGGAAGCCAAGTCTGTGATTGCGCGCCCCGCAGGTGGGCAGGAACTATCTGGTCCAGGCTTCTATGAGATCACCGGCCTGGCATGGTCGGGCAGAGGACGGATCACCAAAGCTGAGGTTTCGACGGATGGCGGTAAGAGCTGGCAAGACGCGCAACTCAATGAGCCAATCCTGCCGAAAGCAGTTACTCGCTTTCGCTTTCCGTGGTGGTGGGATGGGACAGAAACGTTGCTTCAATCGCGATGCACGGACGAAACCGGCTATTTACAGCCGACTCGAGAGGAACTCGTGGCGGTACGCGGATTAAACGCAACCGACCATTACAACGGCATCAAGGTGTGGTACGTCCACAAAGATGGGAAGGTAAGCCATGAATAAGGCTAGGCTCTTCATACTTTGCGCAGCGATCGCTGCAGTCACAACCGCAGTTGCGCAAACTCCCAGTTACAAACTCGGAAGGCCAGCGACCGCAGAAGAAATTCACAAGCGCGACATCTCAGTGGCCCCGGATGGCTCTGGCCTGCCTGTAGGACACGGCACGGTCACGCAAGGACGACACGAATATCAGATGCTTTGCGCGAACTGCCATGGAGATCACGGCCAGGGAATGTTGCAATATCCCGCGCTTGTTGGAGGCCAGGGTACGCTGCGGAGCAAGAACCCAGTGAAGACGGTGGGCAGCTACTGGCCCTATGCGACGACGGTCTGGGACTTCATACATCGCACTATGCCGTATGCACAACCAGGAAGCCTTACGCCCGACGAGACCTACGCGGTTACGGCGTTCATTCTGTACCTGAACGGAATTGTTGACGAAAAAACTGAGTTGAACGGAACGACGCTGCCTCGCGTGAAAATGCCCAATCGGGAAGGATTTGTTGGCGATCCTCGCCCGGACGTGCCAACTAGGAAAGTCGACAAATAAGTTTGGGAGATACTCTTCATCAGGGCTTACCATTTTCCCGACCTAATCCAAGGTAGTAGCTGGACTTTACTACCGATTAAAGGTTGGGACCATTCAGACGGTCCCCAAGAGTTCAACGGAACTTCGAGCGATGTTCCATCTGACCCGCTTAGGATGACACTGCCGGCAGCTCGGTCTATGTGGGTTATCGTATGGTGCGCGTTCACGCTATTCGATTCGTCCGTCTCGCCCTTGTTTTCGTTTCTAGTCCCAACAACCTTCTTCTCTAGCCAGCTACAAAGGTCTCTGTGGCGAGGGGTACTACCTGGATGGAGCTTCCGTAACGCCATGCTGTGGCCGAGTGCGTCCTTCAGTGCCGCTTTGGAGGTGTAATTCGGCTCTTAAATGGCCGAAGGTTGCGCAGGGAATCGAAGTATTGTCCTTGCGGCGGATTAAATCCCCTTAAGGCAGTTTTTGCTCCATCTCCGCGCGGACGTCCTGCGCCAACTTCACCAATTCGCCTTGCTAATCCTTTCAATCACCTACCTCTATTAGGCGTTTTTCGGCGTAGTACCTTCGGCGGATAGCCAATTCCTTAATTTCTGTTACCCTAGCAACAAATTAGGGCTGTATGGTGTCTAACCTAAGATAGGGACAGGCCCTTAAGGGAGACTGGCGCAAGGCATGTCCGACCTTGCACAAATATTGCCGTGGGGCCGTGACGAGGCTGGACTCGTCACCGAGCTGCAGGCGGGGTCTGACTCGGCATTCGATTGGCTGGTCACCTACTATCATGCCGGGGTCTACAACTTGGTTTACGGAATCCTTTCTGACTCTGCCGACGCTGCTGATGTAACGCAGGAAGTTTTTCTGCGAGCGTTTCGCGGCATTCATGGCTTCCGGCAGGGCAGCTCGCTGAAGACCTGGCTATATCGTATTTCTGTGCGACAGGCTTTGAACCATCGGCGCTGGTGCTGGCGTCATCATCGCCAACAGGTTTCGATTGATGCCGAAGTAGAAGGGAAGAATCCCGCGCTCGATTTGAAGGATTTGGAAGCGACTCCGCTGGAACAAGTGGAAGCAGCCGAAATGCAAGCAGTGGTACACAGAGCGCTGGCACAAGTGCCTGACGTATTCCGCAACGCGGTTATCTTGCGCGATCTCGAAGGTTTATCTTACGAAGAAGTGGCGGAAGTCCTGGAAGTTTCCGTGGGCACTGTGAAATCACGCATCCTGCGCGGCCGTCGCATTCTTCGCGAGATTTTGGACCCTGTTTTGCATGCTGCTCGGGCGGCGAAATCTACCGAACGCAATACTCAGGCCGAGGACGCACCAGAATTTTCGAGAGGATCATCGACAGCAACCGTGCGCTTGGCTCCTTCAACCTCAAAGCCCGCAGTCACGCGCTCGTTAACCTACGCTACCAAGAGGCACGGAGGCGCCCAATGAATTGTCGCGACGCTGCACGACGCCTACCCGGTTACATCGATGGTGCTATTCCGGCGCAAGATCACGCTATTGTTCGCGAACACCTAAACGTTTGCGGAAGCTGCCGAGATTTGCTGGAAAGTTATCGCCGGCTTTCCATGTGCCTGGCAAATGTAGAGCCTGTGGCCGTGCCCGCTGATCTGGCCATGCGAATTCGCGTGCAAGTGGCGCACTCGGTTTCTTCTTGGGTAGGTTTCCGGCGCGCCTGGTCTCGAGCTCTATTGTCCTTCCAGGACGTTTTCAAACCCCTTGCTGTCCCGGCCACCGGCGGAATTCTTACGGCACTAGTTGTGTTTGTTCTGGTAGTACAGAACATCCTGGTGGGCGTGCCGATGGGAATCGTCGCCAATGATTTGCCGCTAAATCTGGTTCAGCCCGCACGGCTTGAAAGTCTGGCGCCGTTCCCGGTTCCCGGAGTGGTAGCGACTGAAGGGCACCCTGATTCCGGCGTGCTGGTGTTGGAAGCCACGCTAAACGCGCATGGCGAAGTGGTCTCCTACAATATTCTTTCCGGGCCCAACGATGTTGCCGTGAAACATCAGATCGATCAGGTTCTTCTGTTTTCGCGCTTTCGTCCCGAGCTCAGCTTCGGACGACCGACGGGCGGCGGTCGTGTTCTGCTGAGCTTCAGCGAAGTTCACGTCCACGGATAAGATTTTTCGTCCTGATTTCTGCGCTTCTTCGCCGACTGATTTATCTGCGCGTTTTCTTGACTACGCGAAGCCTGACCGATACAGTTTCAATGTTTGATTAATCGCTGTCAGCCGCTTGCGAACAGGGGAGCTTGGCGCTGCCAGCGGATGATGAAGGCGTTGAGGAGTCTGGCCATCCAAAGATTTTTTCATCCGTTTCCTGCATTTTGCTGCTGCATTGCTGTGCTCTTGGTGAGTATTGCGCCCGTCCCCAAAGCCCAGGGGCAGGCGCCGCCTCAGCAGGAATTCACCAGTGGGATCGCAGTCGAAGCCAATCAGCAATTATTTGCCACCATGTGCGCGCTCGACGCCGCCGGCTTTGACGCCGACGAAAGTACGCTGGCGGAAATGCCGTCACGCCTGGCTTTGCGCGGCGAACTTCTGAATCTGCATGGACCTGCAACGGAAGCGTTACGACAGTTTTACCGCGACCACTTGCTGGCAGACCCCGGCGAAACACTTTCGCGCTACATCACCTTCGCGCTGGTTGTCGGCCCGCCTCCGGATTTTCGCTACCAGGTCGATCCAGACCTTCTTCCTCCCGATGTTGGCTCGCTCGAAGGCTTCCAGAGAATTCTCGGGGCTTTTTATCACGAGGCCCATCTCGATATTCGCTGGACTCAAATTGAACCTGAATATCACCGTGTGATCGCGCGTTACCAGCCGGTAGTGCGGCGTATCGTGACCGTATCAAACGCTTATCTGCGGGAGATTCTGAAGTCCGCGCACGGCCGTACATTCACCGTGTATGTGGAACCCCTCGTCGGTGCCCGCACCAACTTCCGAAACCTGGGCGACCATTACGCCATGGCCGTGGGGTTCACCGCACAAATTCCAGCGGACGACATACAGCACGCTTACCTGCACTTCATGCTGGATCCGCTGCCGCTCAGGTATCGCAAGGAAGTTGAAAGCAAAAATAGCCTGCTGAATGTGGCCGCGCGCGCGCCGCAACTTCCGGTGGAATACCGCACCGACTTTATCGCTTTCACCGACGAATGCCTGATCAAGGCGGTCGAGCTGCGTTTGCGTCACCTTACGTCGGAAAAACTCGAAGTGGCTCTGGCGCAAAATGACAAAGCGGGGTTCATTCTCGTGCGTCCGATCGTCATTCAGCTGGAAAAGTTTGAAAAGGCTGCGCCCGCCATGACGTATTATTTCCCCGACATCATCACGGGTATCGACGTATCGGCGGAGCAGAAGCGCTTAAAAGATTTTGCTTTTGCACCGGTGCAGACAGCCGCAGAATCGAAGACCGCCGCCGCACCCGCGAGCCAGACCGCGGAGCTTGATAGCATGCTGGCGGAAGGAGATCATCAAATCGCGTTAAAGGATGCCGCAGCCGCTACGGCCACATTCGGAAAGATATTGGAGAAATATCCGAACGAGCCGCGCGCGGTGTACGGCCTGGCAGTTGCGTCCATACTTTCAGGCGACGGCGAACGCGCCCAGGAATTGTTCGAGCAGATTGTTGCGAGTTGGACCTCGGGAATACCGGGAGCGCCCCTTCCGCCGGGGACGCCTGATCCTTCTATTTTGGCGTGGTCGCACGTATATCTGGGACGCATTCACGATCTGCAAGACGAGCGCGACGAGGCGGTAGCTGAATACCATGCGGCTTTGGCGGTTCATGGCTCACCGGAAAATGCGCGGGCAGCGGCGCAACGCGGTTTGGATTCGCCGTATAGTTCTCGCGCGCCGGAAAGCGACAAAGCGTCCCATAATCCTTAGCCCCAGGCCGTTTTTTTTGCGTGCTGAGGGTAATCAACCACGGAAGGTGAAAAATGATTTTCCAGTCGGTGCGAAACGCGATCATCACGGTCATCTTATTAACAGTGGGATCCACGTTGGCTCTAGCCCGGGCATGCGACGCGCAGCAGCAACAGCAACCGGCGCCAGCTCCGGCTCCCACCAAGCCCGGACAAGCCGCGGCTCCGCAAAGCGGCACGCAGAACCCCGCTGAAGCGCCGAAAGTTGATCCTGAAGAAGAGAAAGCTTACAAAGCTTTTTACGACGCAAACACTCCGGCGCAAGCCGACGCGCGCATCAAGCTCGGCGAGGATTTTGTCGCAAAATATCCCAAGAGTAAGTATGCGGAAGTTGTTTACGCCCGGCTGATGCAGGATTACTTCAACAAACAGCAGTTTGACAAAATGTATGACGCAGCCGCCAAAACTCTGGCGATAAATCCGGACAACGTCAGCGTGCTGGTTTTGGAAGGTTGGGTAATCCCGCACAATTACGATCCCAACGACATGAACTCGGAGCGCCTGCTGAACAAGGCCGAGGCCGACGAGAAGCACGCCATCGAATTAATTCCCAACCTGCCAAAGCCCGCCGGTATGACGGACGATCAATTCTCGAAAGCAAAGGACGCGGCGCTGTCGCAGGCGCACAGCGGTCTTGGCTTGGTTGATTTTCGCAAGCAGGATTTCGCGAACTCTGTCACCGAGCTGCAGCAGGGTGAAAAACTCGCTACCACTCCGGACCCCACTGATTTTTATGTGATGGGAATCGAGCTGCAGGCTCTAAATCGGTTCGGCGATGCCTCCGATGCATTTCAAAAGTGCGCGCAAGTTCCCGGAGGTTTGGCGGACCGTTGCAAGCAGAAGGCGGACGAAACCAAAAAGTTGGCCGCCGCAAAACCTGCTGGATCCAAACCCTAACCGAGGCCATTTCAATCATGACCCCACAGGAGCGCGAGGAACTGGAGACGATCCTGGGTCATCATTTTAAAGACACGGTGGAACTTGAGCGCGCGCTGGTTCATCGTTCTCATCGGCAAAATTCCAACAACACCGATAACGAGCGTCTGGAATTTCTGGGTGACCGCGTTCTGGGCTTGGTTGCAAGCGACGAACTTTGCCGGACCTTTCCCGAGTGGGACTCCGGACAGCTTTCCAAGGGCTTGGCTAGGCTCGTAAGCGCATCGTCTATTTATGCCGCGGCCAAAGAGCTGAAGCTCGGCGATTACTTGCGGCTCGGCCCCGGCGAAGAGAAAACAGGTGGCCGCGATAAAAAAAGGCTGCTGGCTGACGCGTACGAAGCAATCCTGGGTGCCATTTATCTCGATGCTGGACTCCCTGCGGCCGTTTCGTTCCTTCAGCGCACCTTGCTGGGGCCTGCACTCGGCAGCCAATCGTTCGGATTGGAACGCGCCGACGATAAATCCGCTTTGCAGGAATGGCTGCAGCAGCGCGATCTGCCGCCGGTGGAATATCGGGTACGCAGTGAGTCCGGCCCCGACCACCAAAAGATGTTTGAGGTGGAAGTGTGGCACGCCGGAAAAAAACTTTCTGGCGCGGAAGGACGCAGCAAAAAAGAAGCGGAACAGGGCGCTGCAAGAATGGCGCTGGAACATTTCGAATCGAACGATGGAATCTCCTGAAGGAGTTTCGTGGAAGTAGACACCACCGAGCCAGGGCCCTCGATTGACTCAACGCCCGCACCTGCGCCTGCGAAAGTTGTGGCAAGGCGCAGTTCCTTCGCGGAGTATGCCGAATCGCTTTTAGTCACAATTCTGCTGGCTCTTTTCGGCACCACCTTCATCGTTCAGGCTTTCAAGATTCCTTCGCAATCGATGGAGCCCACTCTTCTAATCGGCGATCATCTGTTGGTGAACAAATTCATTTTTGGCGGTCATGGCGCGTGGTACGAAAAATTTCTGCCCTATCGCGAGATCCGGCGCGGCGATGTCATCGTTTTCAAATTTCCGTTTGATGACCATCCGCATTACGTGAAACGCGTGATTGGTTTGCCCGGCGACCGCGTGCGCATCATCAATCAACACGTTTATGTGAACGACGAGCCTCTATCCGAACCATACGTGATACACGATCCAATCTATGAAGATCCTTTCGGCGACAATTTTCCGCCCTCCGGCCGCTATTTCGCTGAAATCGGGCTGCGTCCGGAATGGGCGGAACAAATTCTCAGCCACGTCCGGCACGGCGAGCTGGTCGTTCCACCTGACAATTATTTTGTGATGGGCGATAATCGCGACCGAAGCTGGGACAGCCGCTACTGGGGTTTTGTGAATCGTGACGCCGTGATGGGTCGTCCTGTGATGATTTACTGGTCCGTTGAGGCCGCTCCCGGAGATTACGTTAACCGCGGTTTCTTCGGCACGCTTCGCGCCCTGGGGCAAAATCTTTTGCATCTTCCCGCACGCACCCGCTGGCGGCGTATGATGCACGAGGTCCATTAGCCGGCTCGTTAAGCTGGAAAATCGCCGTGGCAAGCACGCTCTCCCATCCCGACGTTCATACGCAAACTGTCTCGCAAGCGAGGCCGCGCCCGCAGGGCTGGACGCGTTGGCCCAAATGGATTCTGTTCTTTTTGATTCTTGTATGGCTCGCCAGTGCTGGGATATCGCTGCTCATTCGCCACACGCCTTTGCAAAAGAAAATCACGGCGCGTCTTGCAGCCGCTTTCGGACGGCCGGTGGAAGTAGGCAGCTACAATTTCACTTTGTTAGACGGTCCTACCTTGCGCGCGCAATCAGTGACCTTTGGCGAAGATCCGCGTTTCGGCCACGAATATTTCCTGCGGGCTGAATCAGTCAACGTGCGCCTTCGTTGGCAAGGTCTGTTGCTCGGCCATCTTCAGCTAGGCACGGTTTCGCTGGAGCATCCGAGCCTGAATCTGGTGCGTAACTCGGATGGCGATTGGAACCTTGCTGAATGGCTGCCCAAGCCTCCACCCGCGGCGTCTTCTGCAGGAATTTCGGGCTCTGAAGCGCCGGGCGCGCCCGCCCTGCGCTTCAGGCGTATCGAGATAGATTCAGGACGAATTAATTTCAAACGTGGCGAAGATAAACTTCCGTTCGCGTTGGTGGATGTGACCGGTTACGTCGAACCTGCCGGCCCGGGGCGCTGGACCATGGATCTGGAAGCAATTCCAACTCGCGCCGCCGTAATCGTGCAACAGGCCGGAGTTCTCCATGTAAGCGGACAAATGGGAGGAACTTCTTCGCGCATGCGTCCAGCGGAACTAAATGCTTCCTGGAGCGACGCTTCTGTATCGGATGTTCTGCGACTGGCTCGCAGCTCCGATTACGGCGTGCGCGGCTTACTCACTCTAATGATGAATGCTCGAACGCAAGACCGCGTCGATGGCGGATGGACGATTCAATCTCGCGCCGAGTTACGCCAGCTTCACCGCTGGGATCTCCCTTTGCATCCGGACGATCCCGCCGTAAACGTAGTTTCCCACATTCACTGGAATCCGATGGACTCGGCCATCGAAATAAGCGACGCCTCGATGGAGGCGCCCCATTCTAACGCGAGGGTCACCGGACGAATTGGCTGGGAGTTGCCAACAGGCGCTTCGTCGTCGGAATCTTCTCCGGTCTCCATCAATGTTGCATCCTCTACCATTGATTTGAACGATCTGCTCGCATGGGGACGCGCGTTCCATTCAGACGTCGCGTCAAACATTTCATTCCGCGGTTTCGCCAGCGTTCAAGGGAACATTTCTGGTTGGCCGCTGCGGATGAATCGCACGGCGTTAATAATTGGCAGGGCCGAGATCAGTGGCGCTACTCTGCGCGTTCCCGTTCATGTTGGAAATGTGGACTTTCGATACGATCGCGGCATTGCCGCGCTTTCGCCGGTGTCGCTAACATTTGGCGCTGCCGGCGGTTCGCTTCACATGGAAACATCCGCGAAGCGCGGCTCTGAAATGCCAGTCTTCCACTTGAGCGGAAATCTCACGCAGGCTCGCGATTTGGTGGCCACCGCAAGCGCGTTCGGCTGGAATATTTCGCGTGGATGGGACCTCGCTGGCCCGTTGCGTTGCGATTTGCGTTGGCAGGACGTTGCGTATCCTTGGCGAACGCAGCCAACCGGTACCGTGGACTTCGGCGGCGAACAAACCGGAATGTCGCTTCGCACGCCGTTCCTGAACTTGCCGATTAAAGACATTAAGGCCCACGCAGACTGGAAACCGGATTCGCACCACATTGCGGTGTCATCAGCGAATGCATTTGGCGCGGATTGGAGTGGCTCGTTCGATCGTCGCGACGCAGGCGGATGGCTTTTCACGCTTTCAGCCGACCACCTGGCGGCAGCCGATGTCGATCGCTGGCTCAATCCCCGCTGGCGGGAAAGTTTTCTCGACCGCATGTTGCCATTTTTGAATCCGCGCTCGCCGACAAACGCGGTCAGCGATACGCTGCAAGCCAGCGGCCGCCTGGCGCTCGACCAATTCACCTTGGCACCAGTCACCGTGCATCGCCTTCAGGGCGATCTGAAAGTTTCGGGCCATCACATCGAGCTTACGAATGCTCGGGGCCAACTCTACGGAGGAAACATCGCCGCGTCGTTCGAAGCGGATTTTGCGGCGATCCCTTCTTATCGCGTGAACCTGAACTTTTCGCGCGTGGATTTGCTTGCGCTTTCGGCGGATTCGCCAAACCTGGCCAAGATGTTTTCAGGTGTGGCCTCCGGAGAACTTTTGCTGAACGCTCGCGGCACTGACAAGTCCGACATGCTAGCCTCGCTCTCGTGCAAAGGAAAAGCGCGGGTAAGCGACGTCGAGATTCACAGCCTGAATCTTGCGGAGTCGCTACACGCCAGCGCCGCCACACCTGGCGACAGCTCTTTCCGCCAGGCGTCCACTACATTTACATGTGCCGACCGCGAGATTGAATTCCAGGGCTTGCTGCTGCAAAGCCCAGGGTCTGAGATCGAAGGCTTCGGTTCGCTCGATTTCAGTCGCAACCTCGATTTGCGTTTACGGGTTCTTCCAAGCGAAGCAGTAGAACGCGGCGCCTCCGCTTCTGACTATCGCCTTACCGGTCCGCTCTCGTCGCCCCAACTATCCCGCATCCCTATGCCCGCGGCCCGTCCTTGAAACGCAATCTTGTGGACGAATTTGCGCACCATATAAGGCTGTGCTAGCGTTCATGAATGCAGTCGAATTCTCAGACTTCACGGCGTAACAAACGGAATTTTCTGACGACCGTCGCATGCCTCATAGTAGCCACGCTTACTCTTTCAGCGGCGCCAGCGAAAGTGCATCTCTCGATGAGATTCACGCCAGGCGAAATCCTCCGCTACCAAATTGAAACCAGTACCACGGCGAACAACAAAATGGAAACGCCTATCGAGAATCCCGAGGCTGCATCCAAATCCACGCAATCGGTTAGCCTAATTCTGCGTCTTGATGTGCTGAACACGCCACCAGCCAATGGAACGCCCGCCGGCAGCGTGCGAATTCGAACCACCTTCGAGAAATCCGACGCTGCGTTTAAAAGCGATGCTTTCGATCTAGCCGGCTCCCAAGTGCAAGATCAATACAAACATCTGGAAGGCCGCTCGCTCGAATACACCATCGAGCCTGACGGACAGGTTTCTCATATCACTGGCATCGACGATCTACTGGCGAATCCTGTAGTAGCTGAAAACGTCCACGCGTGGATGAACGGCCTTTCTTTCGGCGCGCGGCTCCCCAAGGGGGGAATTGAAGTTGGGCAGAAGTGGAATACCGATCAGCCCATGGAGGGCACACCTCTCGGCGGATTGGTCTGGAGAAACCGTTCCACATATCTTCACGACGAGTCTTGTTCTCCAACGGACGCCTCGCAAAAAACCTCCACTGGTACTCGGTCTGCCGCTAATGCCAGCCTCTCATGCGCGGTTGTCGTCACTGAGTTCAAAATCGTTCGCAATGGCGATGCCACGCCAGACGATTACTCCCGCAAGGGTTTGGACACCTCCGGCACCTGGACCGGCTCGGGCGGCAGCCTTGAATATATTTCGCTCGCGGACGGCACACTGATCCGGTCCACTCAAAATTCCACTCAGAATATGGACGTGCAAATCCTGAGTGTAAAGACCGGCTCGAAAATTCATTACGTCAGCCGCGTGGATAGCAAGTCCGAAATTTCTTTGTTGCCCACGGAAGCTCCGTCCACAGCTCCGCAGCCCTGAAAACCTGTCCGCCGCACTTAGGTTTTGGCCCAGAGCGCCAATTTGCAACCTTTGATATAATGGTAGTTTTCAGCTTGACCCATTTATCGCAACTGAGAGTCCGCCGATGAATTTCAAGATCGCCAGTGACTACGAACCGCGCGGCGACCAGCCCGAAGCGATTTCGAATCTCGTCCGCGGTGTTAATGACGGAGACCGCCACCAGGTCCTTCTCGGCGTCACTGGTTCGGGCAAAACGTTCACCATGGCCAAGGTGATCGAGCAAATCAATCGCCCCACGATCGTTCTGGCGCACAACAAAACCCTAGCCGCGCAGCTTTATCACGAATTTCGTTCGTTCTTTCCCAACAACGCCGTGGAATATTTCGTCAGCTATTACGATTACTATCAGCCCGAAGCCTACGTTCCGGCAAGCGACACTTACATCGAAAAAGAATCCACCATCAACGACGAGCTCGACAAATTGCGCATGTCCGCCACGCGTTCTCTCTTCGAACGCCGCGACGTCATCGTGGTCGCCTCCGTGTCTTGCATTTACGGTCTCGGTTCCCCCGAAGCGTATTACAGCATGATGCAGCTCATCGAAAAGGGTCAGTCCGTGGCTCGCGAAACCATTCTTCGCAAGCTGGTTGAAATTCAGTACGAGCGTGCCGAAGACCTTCGCCGCGGAACTTTCCGCGTTCGCGGCGATATGGTCGAAATTTATCCGCCGTACGACGACCTTGCCGTGCGCGTGGAAATGTGGGGCAGCGAAATCGTCGCCATACGCAAATTCGATCCCGTCACAGGACAAATCAAAACGCGCGCCGGCGAAAAAGAAATCGATCGCATCTTGATTTATCCCAAGAGCCATTACGTTTTGCCCGCCGAACAGCGCGAGCGCGCCATTCAAAGCATTTACGAAGAGCTCGATTGGTGGAAAGGTGAGCTGGAGCGTCAGGGGAAAATCGTAGAGGCTCAGCGCGTGGTTCAACGAACGCATTTCGACATCGAAATGATGCGCACCATCGGCTATTGCCACGGAATCGAAAATTATTCGCGGCATCTTTCAGGACGGCTGCCCGGCGAAGCTCCGCCCACGCTTTTCGATTACACTCCGTCCGATTTTCTTTTGTTCGTGGACGAGTCGCACCAAACCATTCCACAAATCCGCGGGATGTATCACGGTGATCGTTCGCGCAAACAAACGCTGGTGGAATACGGCTTCCGCATGCCCTCGGCTCTCGACAATCGCCCGCTAAACTTTGAAGAATTTGAGCATCGCGTAAACCAAGCCGTTTACGTTTCCGCCACGCCGGGTCCTTACGAGCTCACAAAATCAGGCGGAGTGGTTGTCGAACAGGTGCTTCGTCCTACGGGACTCGTCGATCCGCAGGTGGAAGTTCGCCCGGTAAAAGGCCAGGTGGATGATCTGCTGGAACAGATTCGCATCCGCGGCGCGCGCAACGAAAGGGTCCTGGTCACCACGCTCACCAAACGCATGGCCGAAGATCTCGCCGAATATTTCACCGAGGTAGGCGTCCGCTGCCGCTATCTCCATTCGGAAATCGAAACGCTCGAGCGCATCCGCATCCTTCGCGATCTGCGGCGCGGAGAATTTGACGTCCTCATCGGCATCAACCTTCTTCGCGAAGGTCTAGACCTGCCCGAAGTTTCTTTGTGCGCCATTCTCGACGCTGATAAAGAAGGTTTTCTCCGCAGCACCACTTCGCTAATCCAAACAATCGGCCGTTGCGCGCGCCATTTGGAAGCTCGCGCAATTTTGTATGCCGACGTGATGACCGACTCCATGAAGCAAGCCATCGGTGAGACAAACCGCCGCCGCGCGAAACAGGAAGCCTATAACCGCGAGCACAACATCACGCCGCTCTCCATCGTGAAATCGGTGGACATGCAGCTTGCCAGAATTGTGGAAGCGGATTATGTTACTGTGCCGCTGGATGACGTGGTGATCGAGGACGTCTCCACCGAGGCCCAGTTGGTTCATGCTATAAGCCAACTGGAATCGCAAATGCGCGAAGCCGCGAAGAATTTTGAGTTCGAGCGCGCCGCAGCTTTGCGCGATCGCATACGGTCTCTGAAGCAGCGCGATTTGGGCGCGATTTTTTCTGCACCTGCAGGCGCGGAAATTGCATCTGCTTCTGGGCCGGCTGAGACAAAGCCCGAAATGGAGGCTGCGGCGTCTCCCACTCAGGATCATTCAGCCAAGCCGGCTAAAAAGCGTGCCGCAAAAAAAATCTCCTGATAGGAACCGCGTGACTCCACTACAAACAGTTTCTGGTCGCATTTTTTCAGCGTTTCTTCTGAGCATCGCGATGTTTCTCTGCGTTTCACCCGCAGCTCGCTGCCAAACTCAGCCCGCGCAACCGGCAAATTTTCAGGTCGGAGACAACGAGTTCGGCATATGGGCTTCGTACGCGCCGTACGCGCCTCACGTGCTCGGTGTCACCAGCCCGCGTCAATTTGGCGTTCTTGGGTTTCGCTACGCCCGGCGCATACATGAGCATCCCGGTTCGGGTTGGTCTCTGGAGTGGACCGTGGACGTAATGCCTGTGGCGATTATGCTGCAGCCGAAAATTCTCGGCAGTTTTGTTAATCCCCAAGGCAACATCACTTACATTACCGGCGCGCGTGAGGCGGTCTATGGCGGTGGCGTAAATCCTCTGGGCCTGAAGTTGAATGGTTTCCGCACACACAAACTTCAGCTTTATGGGGCCTCCACGGCAGGGTTCGTTTCGTCGTTGCGTCCCGTTCCAGTCGATATTCACGGCGAAACGCAATTCAATTACGACTTCGACCTCCAACTCGGATTCCAACTCTTCAATTCTGCGCGCTCGCATGCCTGGACCTTCGGATACAAATATCAGCACATCTCCAACGCGCAGCGTGGTGAAATAAATCCGGGCGTGGATTTGGAAGGCGTTTTCGTGGGCTATACGTTTTTCAAATAGAACAAGATTCTCAACTCGTGGCAATTTCGTAAGACTTTTTCTCTACACCAACCCGCGTTTTAATTCCTTCAACGGATAAAACGTCCCGCGCCAGGTAATCCCGCCTGTCCCTAGCGTGACAATCATCGACCGCGCTTGCATCCAGATGAAAATCAGCGCGCCGAAAGGGAAGGTCAACGCATACAGCGGCGAAACCCTGAATTCCAGGCACGCGCCGATATGCAGAATGATAGCCAGTCCCACGCAAATGCAAGCGAATGCCAGTGGCCAGCCGTGCGCGAAGAACAGCGCGACCCACGGCACCACGCACATCATTAAGAGCCCAAACATTTGCACCGCGGCAGTCCAAAACGAAAATCCCGTAAACGCAAAAAAGTTTTTGGTTGTCCCGCGAATAATATTTCTCACGCCGCTATGCCAGTGGACGCTGATTTCGTTGTTAGCTAGCGCCACCGCCGAGCGAAAACCTTCCTGTTTCACTAGCTTACCCAGTTTCATATCGTCCACTACTTCCATGGCGAGGCGGCGATGCGTTCCGATGGCTTCGTACGTGCTGCGCCGGATTAGCTGAAACATGCCGATGCCGGCAAAAGCGCCGGAGCGCGGATCGCACACTCTCCACGGCCGAACACTCATCAGAAATGCGAGGCCGAAAAACGTCATGGCGATCTTTTCACCGAAGGTGAACATATCCGTGCGGCCCGAAAGCGTTAAATGGTCCCGGCCCTTTTTCTGAGCCAGCGCAACAGACCTCCGTAGCAGTGAAGGCGCAAACTGTACGTCCGCATCCGTAAAGATCAGCCACTCCCCAGTGGATTGTTCGTATGCTTTTTGCAGCGCGTGAGGTTTTCCTAGCCACCCGGCCGGCAGCTCCTGCACCGAAACAATCTTCAAGCGCGGATCATTCGATGCCGCACTCTTCAGAATTTGCTCCGTATCATCCTGCGAGCGGTCATTCACCGCCACGATTTCGTATCGTGGATAATCCATCTGCAAAAATGTCGCCAGTGCAGCCGGCAATTTCTGCGCTTCATCGCGAGCGGCGAAAAGAATGGAAACGCTGGGACAATCATTGTCCTTCAGTGGTGTTACATCGGCCACAGACTCGAACCTGCGCAAGCCCCAAGCCGCCTCGAGCATCCCGTAAACCCAAAGCAGTGCCGCCGCTCCCAACGCAATCGTCCAAAATAAATGTAGAGACAATTTCTCCCACCTGAAATTCCGCTTACACGTTATGCTATCACGTGCCATGGAGCGCTCTATTTCCATCGTCGGAGCAGGGCGCGTGGGCCGCACATTGGGAAAGCGTCTGCGCGGCCTGGGATGGCGTGTTGGAGCTGTCGTCACACACTCGGCGGCCACTTCGCACGGAGCCGTGCGGCAAATTGGAGCAGGGAAGCCATATTCGCGGCTGGTTCCGGAGATTCTGGATTCGAAGGTTATCCTTCTGAGCACTCCGGATAGCGCGCTCGGTACCGTTGCGAACGCGTTGGCGAGTTTTGACGAATCGAAACTCCGCGATAAAATTGTTCTGCACACCAGCGGCGCAATGGATCGCACAGTTCTAGCTCCTCTTGCTCGCCGCGGCGCTTCCACGGGCTCGCTTCATCCTATGCAAACGTTCAGCGGACGCGGCGCGCCGAACCTGGAAAAAGTTATATTTGCGGTTGAAGGCGATCGCCGCGCTGCAGCAGTTGCGCGCCAGATCGCACGCTCTTTGCGTGGTGTGCCGGTCACTATTCGTGGAGAGAATAAACCCGCGTATCACGCTGCGGGATTGCTAGTCGCCGGACACAGTTTGGGTTTAATGGAAGCCGCGACCCAGATTCTGCTGAAGCTGGGATTCAGCCGGCGGGATGCGCTGAGCACGCTACTGCCGTTAACGCGCCAGATGCTAGATAATTTTGAGAAACTAGGCCCGAAGAAATCGTGGACTGGCCCGGTTTCGCGCGGCGATTTCGAGACGCTAGCGAAACATACAAAAGCGATGCGGCATTATCCGCGAGAATTTCAAGAAGCCTACGCGGCTCTTGCTCTTCTCTCGAGCAAGGTTTTGTCCAAAGGCCATGCTGGACCATCGAATCAATTGAAGCGAGCATTGAAGGAATCAACGGGAGGAAAAAGTTGAAGAAATTGCATATTCCGGTCGAGCACACCACGCTCGCCAACGGGCTGCGCATTGTAGTCGCACCCGATCATTCTGCGCCCGTGGTCACTGTCGGTGTTTATTATCAAATCGGTTTTCGCCTCGAGCCGCGCGGCCGCAGCGGCTTCGCACATCTTTTTGAACACATGATGTTCCAGGGTTCGGAAAACGCCGGAAAAATGGAACACATTCGCCTGATCAATGCTTCTGGCGGCCTGCTCAATGGCACCACGCATTACGACATCACCAATTATTTCGAAGCGGTGCCTTCCAACGCGCTCGAACGCGTGCTCTGGCTCGAAGCCGACCGCATGCGTGCCTTGAAAGTGGATGATGAAAATCTGCGCAATCAACGCGATGTGGTGAAAGAAGAAGTTCGCGTGAACGTGATGAATCAGCCGTATGGCGGATTTCCCTGGCTTGATTTGCCGCCTGTGGCTTTCCGCAATTGGCCCAACGCGCATAATTTTTATGGAGATTTTAAGGATCTCGATGCTGCCAACCTTGCCGACGTTCAGTCTTTCTACCGCACCTATTACTCTCCGAATAATGCTGTGTTGCTGATGCTCGGCGATCTCGATCCCGCCGAAGCTTTCGCTCTTGCAAAAAAGTATTTCGAAGATATTCCGTCACACGCGTTGCCGCCGCCCGCAGACGTGAGCGAGCCGAAGCAGACGGAGGAACGTCGCGGCAATGTCGAAGAGAAGTTCGGTACGCTTCCCGCTCTCGCTATCGGCTACACCGTTCCACCGCGCGGCTCAAAAGATTGGTACGCCATGACCATTCTCGACCGCATCTTGCACGGCGGCCGCGCAGGACGCATTTATCGCCAGCTCGTTTTCGAAAAGCAAATTGCCATCGAGACCGACGGCAGTCTGGACGTTTTCGACGCGAATGGACCCACGCAAATGGTCACACGCGTTTTTTACCGTCCTGAATTCAGTACTGAGGCAACGGTTGCCGCTTATGACGAAGTCATCCGGGAAGTACAGGAAAAAGAAATTTCCGAAGATGAACTCGCGCCAGTAAAAGTGAAATTCCGCGCCGATTATTATTCGATGCTCGAAGGAGGCATGGGCTCTTACATGCCGCGTTTCGGTTTGATGCACTATCTCGCGTGTTTTACACTCTTCGACGGCGACCCGGACCGTATCAATACGGTGCTCGATGGCTTCATGGCCGTAACGCCTGCGGAAGTGCAAGCGGCCGCAACGAAATATCTGGTTCCCACCAACCGTGCTGTCCTGGCGCGGGTTCCGGTGAACCACGGAGAATCTCGATGACCTCGACAACCGTTACCACGCAGGCGCACCGTTCTTCTCCGCCCACTCTCGGCCCCGAACGCCCGGTAGCATGGCCCAAGCGGACTGTCGTTAGTCTTGCCAATGGCCTGCAAGTTGTCCTGGCGGAGGCCCGCACTTTCCCAAAAATTTCGGCGCAGCTATTTTTCCGCAGCGGGAATGCGTCAGTCGCGTATCGCGCTCCGGGCTTAGCTGAACTCACCGCAACCGTCGCGCGCACCGGGACCATGAATCGTCCGCTTCGCCGCATTGAGGAAGATCTCCGCCGCATGGGCGCCGATCTGGCAGCCCACGCTGGAGCCGATACCAGTGCGATTGGTATTTCAGGCGTAGCCGACTTCTCGGAAGGGCTACTTGAAATGTTGGCCGATCTCGCGCGCAATGCTTCTTTTCCCGAAGAAGAGTTCGAACGGGAGCGCCGGCAACGAATCGAAGGTCTGAAAATTCAGCGCACCACTCCCGATTTTCTTGCCACTGAACGCCTGCGTCGCACTCTTTTCGGCGAGCATCCCTATGCGATTGTCGCTCCCGTTCCAGAGCAAGTCGCCGCGTTCCGGCGTGAGCAGCTCGAAGAGTTTTATCACCACAATTATTCGCCCGCGAACGGGTTGCTGATTTTGGTAGGCGATTTTTCGGCCGAACTCATTCTCGATCAGGTCCAAAGAATATTTGGCCCGTGGACGGCTCCCGCTCCCGCGCCTCAGAAATGGCCCGAGCCGCCGCGTCAGTCGGGACGCCAGGTTCACCTGGTTCATCTTCCTGGTTCCGTGCAGACCCAAGTCCTCGTGGGGAATCTCGCCATCACTCGTCGCGATCCCGACTGGTATCGCATGGTTCTCGCCAATTCAATCTACGGAGGCGCGTTTCATTCCCGACTGGTGATGAATATACGCGAGCAAAAAGGCTACACCTACAGCCCGCGCAGCGGAGTTAACGCGTTGCGCGAGTACGGATATTTCACCGTGCACGCTGCCGTGCGCAACGAAGTAGCTGCAGCGACGCTCACCGAAATATTTTACGAAATGGACCGTATGCGTTCGCTTCCCGTCTCTGCGCAAGAGCTCCAAAGCGCCCGCAGCTATTTGAGCGGAGTCTTTTCTCTGGGCGTTGCCACACAGGACGGCGTGCTGTCGCAGCTTTCCACCGTTTTTCTCGACCGTTTGCCTGAAGATTATTTGGAAACCTATCGCGCGCGAATCCAGGCGCTCACCGAGAACGACATTCTGGCCGCCGCCCGTCGCCATTTCGATTCCGCCAACGAGCAAATCGTTCTAGTCGGCGACCGCGCACAAATCGCCGACCAAGCCGCTCTCTTCGGCGCAGTCACGGAGTACGACCCGCAAGGAAATCGTGTGTGACGAGTGGAAGTCGCAGACGTGCCGAATTACATCTGGCACCTTGATCGCGGTTTCTTCTTTGCTGATGGCATTGTTCGTCGTACAAGTCGGCGCGAACACCAAACGCTTGCCTCCGGCGCATCCCGTCGATTTGAAGGCGACCGCAGACCAGTTACAACAAGTACCCGGTATGGGCCCAGCACCGCAAAAGCCATTGTAAATTTCCGCCAAAAAAGCGGCCCCTTCGGAAAAATAACGATTAGAAGTATTTCCAAAGGGCGTTGGGAGAAAATGCGTCCATATTTATCAGTCGGAGCGGCAGCTCAAAAATCGCCGTAGAATGCGGCCGCGAGATGCACGTCCACGTGATTGCACCGGGGTGCGGCAGAGCAATTGACGCCGATGCGAGCGCGGAATAGCATGGTTGCGAATTCTAATAAGCAAAAACTTGGGGAGAACGGAATGAAAATGTCGCGCGTGCCATCCCTTGGAAGCATGGTGGCGATCCTTTGCGGAATTACGTTGTTGGCCGTGTCTGCGGCTCTCGTGGTGAATAAGACCCATGCGGCGACTCCGCTTCTGTCTGTGGCAGGATCGCGTGAAGTCGCTGCGCCAACGGTTGTTTCCGCGGCGTCCCGAGCATTTGGCTCGTCGGGCTACCATTTGCTGAAGAAAATTCCGTTGGGCGGTGAAGAATTCTGGGACTACATCACGTTCGACCCGGCCACGCGGCGCCTTTACATTTCGCGCGGGACGAAAGTAGTCGTGTTGGGAGTCGACTCCGGAAAAGTGGTCGGCGAAATACCGAACACCGAAGGGGTACACGGCATCGCGCTCGCTCCGGAGTTCAACCGCGGGTTCACATCAAATGGCCGAGCCGGAACGGTAACAATTTTTGATTTGAAAACCTTGCAAGTGATCGGCAGCGCGCAGGCCGGAACAAATCCTGATGCCATCATCTACGATCCCTCATCGAAGCGCGTCTTCGCCATGAACGGCCGCAGCAAGAACGCCACAGCGATCGACGCTGCCACCGGAAGCGTGGTGGGCACGATTCCCGTGGATGGCAAACCTGAATTTGCGGTCGCCGATGGAGCTGGACACGTGTACGTAAACATCGAGGACAAAAGCGAAGGGCAGCGCATCGATTCGCAAAATCTGAAAGTGACGGCTACCTGGCCGCTGGCGCCGTGCAAAGAACCTACCGGCCTAGCGATGGATATCGCGCACAGGCGCTTGTTCGCTGGCTGCGACAACAAGATGATGGCGGTGGTCGACGCCGATTCGGGCAAAGTTGTCGCGACGCCGGAGATCGGCGAGGGAGTGGACGCGAACGCTTTCGATCCGGAACTCCAGTACGCATATGCTTCCAATGGTGAGAGCGCGACGCTCACCGTAGTGCACGAAGATGCACCGGACAAGTATTCCGCTGTGGAGAATGTGCCGACGCAGGCGCACGCCCGCACCATGGCGCTGGACCCCAAGACGCACCAGGTTTTCCTGGTGACGGCGGACTTCGGTGCCACCCCGGCAGCCACGCCTGACAACGCGCATCCGCGTCCGACGATGGTGAAGGATTCATTTGTTGTTTTGATCTTCGGCAAATAATCGCGGCGCGTAATTTTACAGAGGTTAGATACATCCTAGATTTCTAACCTTTCCGAAGCTCAAAATTTGTTGAGTTTGTTTGAACTCTACAACCTACAAAACTCTGTAAGTTATTTTTTGAATACAACCTAGTGAGTTTGGTGGGTTGATTTTGCGGAGCCGACGGATAGCGGGACCTGGTCGGCGATTTCGAGTCCGTAGCCTTCCAGCGCGACCACTTTACGCGGATGATTGGTGAGGACGCGTATGTGGCGCAAGCCCAGATCGATCAGTATCTGGGCGCCGATGCCGCTTTCGCGCTGCACTAAACGCTGTCTGCCTAAATCCTGATCGAGTTCCTCGCGCTGATGAAATCGGATCTGTGGGATTTCATTGTTGTCCAGTTGGCGCGAATCGATTTGAAATCCTCGCCCGGTGTGATGCAGATAAACAAAGACGCCGCGCTCCGCCTGCGCGATGGCTGCTAGCGAACGGTCAATGATGGCGTGGCAATCGCAGGCGGTTGACCCGAACACGTCGCCGGTAAGACAGTGCGAGTGCACGCGCACGAGAGGCGGGCCGCCAGCCGAGTCATTGGAAACGTCGCCGCGAACCAGCGCGACGTGCAGCTCGTGATCCACGTCGCTGGAGTAAGCAATCATGCGGAAATTTCCATGCGGCGTGGGCAAAATCGATTCGGCGATGCGGCGAACGTAACGCTCGTGCTGCATGCGGTAGCGAATCAAATCGGCCACGGTGAGTAACTTCATATTGTGCAGGCGGCAAAATCCGGTGAGGTCGGGCATGCGCGCCATGCTGCCGTCGTCATTCATGATTTCGCAGATTACGCCGGAGTGATCGAGGCCGGCAAGGCGAGCGAGGTCCACCGAAGCTTCGGTTTGTCCGGCGCGAACGAGCACTCCGCCATTGCGCGCGCGAAGAGTGTGAACGTGTCCCGGTCGCGCGAGATCCTCGGGGCGCGTGTTGGGATCGGTAGTAGCCAAAATTGTGGTGGCGCGGTCGGAGGCGCTGGTGCCGGTGGTGGTGCCGCGGCGCGCGTCGATTGGTTCGCAGAACGGCGTGCCGAAGGCGGAAGTATTTCGCGGTGTGATAGCAGTGAGATTCAGCGCGTCGCAGCGCTGCTCGGTGAGCGCCAGGCAAATCAGGCCGCGTCCAAATTTGGTCATGAAGTTGATGGCTTCCGGCGTGACTTTTTCGGCTGCCATAGCCAAGTCCCCTTCGTTTTCGCGGTCTTCGTCGTCCACCAGGACGATCATGCGGCCGGCACGGATTTCGTCCAGCGCCTCTTCCACCGTGGCGAATGGGGCTTTGCGGTCGGTCATCGGAGTTCGCTCATTTCTTTACTCATTTTAGCGCAAATTCCCGTTTCCCTAATGTGTGTTCTGGCCCCCGGTTAGAAATTTTTCCGTCTTTTGTTTTCTGGGGGTTGCGTCAATTTCTGTCTGTGGGGCTGTGCCGGTTAGAAGTGGTCTAGAGCACTTGTAAATTTGGGGCAGCGCCGGCAGCAAGATCGAAGTTGCGCGCAGCGGGAAGAGGCCGAAAAAGCAGGAATCGATTTTTTGCTTTTTTGGCCACTTAAGCATGTCGCCGTCGTTTGTTTTCATTAAGTTAGAGCGTGTTCTAATTACGGAATTTGACGATTTAAGTTGCATGGTTTCGCGCTCGCGGCAGCGTGATTTGTAGGAAGAAATCGGCCGGCTTGCCCAGTCTGTGTTGTTAGCAGCATCGCCCATGAATTTTCTTGAGGTACGCCTGGCACGAGGCAAGCAGGGGATTGCGACAGGTTGTCATGAGGATAACGAAACGATGCGGCGGTATAAGATTGTCGGCTGAGAAGATCGCTAGCCGGCTAGGAACCCGCTTCGCGACATTGAAACGGTAGAGCGCAAGGCTGTGGACCTAACTCGATTTGCTGGCCTCTCGGTCAAAGAAATCCTCGATCAGAAGTGCGAAATTGAATTTGGTTGTACGTTACGCGCTGAAGTGATAGATACGTTCATAGGCGGGCGGCTATGATGCATCCTGGCGCATGCCGCATTTTCGTTTAGGTTCCTACAGACAAGACGCTGTCGCGAGTTTTGTGCAAATCACCAGCCGTGAAAGTGTCCGGCCACGTTTGATTGCAGAGAGGAGCTACCATGCGTACGGGGATCGTAATTCGCTTGTTGCTGTTTTCGTTGGTGTTGCTGGCTTTCTCTCACGGGGCATTTGCTCAAATCGGCATTTCGGTGGGCTTTGGCCCGCCATTGCTTCCCATATACGAGCAGCCGATCCTTCCTGCCGACGGCTATCTATGGGCGCCCGGTTACTGGGGCTATGACTACTCGGCTAACGACTACTATTGGGTCCCGGGCACGTGGGTCTATCCGCCTCAACCCGGCTTCCTGTGGACCCCGGGTTATTGGGGCTGGGGCGGAAACGCGTACTATTTTAATCAAGGATATTGGGGCCCGACGGTGGGCTATTACGGCGGGATTAATTACGGCTACGGTTACAGCGGCGTTGGATATGAAGGCGGGCGCTGGGAAGGGAATCACTTCGTGTACAACACTTCTGTGAATCAAGTAAACACCGCCGTCATCCACAGCACCTATAGCGCTCCGGTGAGCAATGCTTCTGAAAATCATGTCAGCTACAACGGAGGTAGTGGTGGGGTGGAATCGCGTCCGACGGCGCAGCAAGAGGCTTATGCCAAAGAGCAACATGTGGGTCCGGTAGCGGCGCAAACGCAACACATGCAGGTCGCCCGGAATAATCCTGAGCTGCGTGCGTCTGTGAACCAAGGCAAACCGCCTATCGCGGCTACTGCGAAACCCGGTGAATTCACATCTGGCTTTGTTGCTGCAAAACAAGCAGGGGGAGAATACAAAGCTCCTCCGGCCATCAATCACGCGAGCGAATTGCCGGCTCACGAGTTCAACGCGCCAAACACCGGCAGCGCAGCAACCAACAAAAGTTATCAGCAGCAACTCAATGAGCTATCTGCCCGGCAAACGCAGGATCACGAAAATCTCGAGCAGCAACAAGAAGAAGAACACCAGCAAGCCACTCAGAAAAATTACAGTGGCGCGCAAATACAACAGATGGAGCAGCGTCATTCTCAGCAAACCCAGCAGCTCGAGCAACAGCACGCCAGCCAGAATAAGCAGATGGAGCAGCGGCAATCGTCGCAGAGTTCATCGAAGCAACAGAGCAGTTCTAATAGCGGGAAGCCGCACTGATTTTGCGCGAAGTAAAACGTCACAGACCACGCCCGGTACGCTTATGGCAGTAGGTGTCGCCGAAATTCTAGTTCCAGGAGCCGAGCTTTGCTGCGCGGTCTGGACCCGCATAACAACTACTCGAGAGCATTAGCCGGAATCCCTGCCAAAGAAAGAGCAGTACCCACCGCGGAAGCCACAAATAGCGCAGCATGCGGCGAAGAACAGCACCGCGAAATGCGGGCTTCGAAATGCCTTGTGATACTGCGGAGGCATTTATCGGCTGCGAACTTGCTGTTTAGAAGAAGGACGCAGGCTCGGCGAAGGTGGCGTGGCTCGCGTTATACTTTCAGTTACTGGGGAAGGTTCACCGAACAACAACTTTTTGTGATGGGAAGGTCAGGGCTATTCGGATGACGAGGTGCCGTACCATGAGAAACCTATTAACACTGTTCTTGATAATAGTGGCGAGCATTCTGGTTCCCTGCAGCCGCGCGCAGAACCCTCAAAACGCGGCGGAATTAAGGGAGCTGGCGAAGGAAAAAGAGGTCAAGCAAGACGAGCTAGTCAACATAGAAAAAGATACGGTGCGGGCGTTGGAGACGAACAGCGTGATGCTGTTCCGGCGAGTCTATGGTGAGGACTTCGTGGGAATATTGCCCACGGGACAGGTCCTGGACAAGGCCGCGTGGATCGTCTCAGTGCAGAATTCGGGCGCCCGGTACACTTCGTTTGTTGCGTCAGATATACGGGTGCGCATGTTTGAGGAGACAGCCGTGGTCACTTGTCTCTGGAGCGCGCACGGAACCAGGAACGGACACAGTTTTTCGCAGCAATCGCGCGTTACCCATGTGTATGTATGGAGCCAACGTGGCTGGCAAGCCATCGCGAGCCAGGAAACGCTCTTGCCTGGTTAGGGCGGGTTCAAGTTTGGCGCGCAATCCAGGACGAGAAATCCTTCCACCAAGGAAAATAGCGCCTGGTTGTAATTGTCGGGCATCGACCGGCCTTCCAAACTTTATTCGTATCGCAGCGCGACCATCGGATCGACGCGCATTGCACGGCGCGCCGGGATGTAGCACGCGGCCACGGCCACAATAACCAAAAGCGCAGAGACGCCGGCGAACGTAAGTGGATCATGCGCGCTGACGCCGAAGAGTTGATTGGCCATCAGGCGCGTCAGCCCCACTGCGGCGAGGATGCCGATAGCGACGCCGGTCAACGCCATGCGTGCTCCGTGCCCGAGGACTAGGCGCAAAACGTCGGCGCGTTGCGCGCCCAGCGCCATACGAACTCCGATTTCGTGGGTGCGCTGTCCGACTAGATAGGAAATCACTCCGTAAATTCCCACGCACGCCAGCACTAGCGCTAGAGCCGCAAACGCGGCGAGCAGAATCATCGAAAATCTGCGGGCAGCGTACGAGTTGGACACGATTTCGTCCATGGTTTCGACGCCATAGATCACATCGCGCGAATCGATTTGTTCCACCATACAACGAACGGAGGCCATGATGGCAGTGGGGTCGCCCTTTGTGCGCAATACGACGGCCGCGCCGCTCGCAGCGAGCGGCATAAGCTTTTCGGGGAGTTGCATGAAAGGATAGTAAAACTGCGCCTCGATAGCGGATTTCGCGTCTGCGTCAAGGCCCCACTGTTTTACGTGATCAACCACGCCAACCACCTCTGCTTGCACGCCGAAAAGCGCAAGATTGACGTGCTTCCCGACGGGATTTTCGTGCGGGAAATACGTGCGCGCGAAAACGTCGTCGATGACGATCACTACCGGAGAATTCTCGTTGTCCGGCGGTGTGATAAAACGTCCACGCTCCAAGGTGATTCCCATGGCTTGTTGGAAACCGGATTCGGCGAGATAAAACATCGCCTGGTTCATGTCGTTTATGTTGGCAGGCTTCGGCTGGCCCTCGATCCAGAAAGGCAAAGAGGAATTGTGCTTCATGGGGCGCGAGCCGAGCGTCACGGAAACGGCTTTAACGCCTGGAATGGTGCGAATCTTGTCATCGAATTCACGCAGGCGAGCGCGGGTTACGGCAGAGTTAGTCGTGGGCGAGGGAGGCAGCGACAAATTGAAAGTGATGGCGTGGCTTGGATTGAAGCCCGGATTAACTGCCCAGAGCGCCCCGAGACTGCGCACCATCAATCCAGCGCCGACCAGCAAAACCAAGGTCAGGGCTATTTCGACGGAAACGAAGACTCCATAGAGCCCATGACCAGCGCCGCTCGAGCCGCGTCCGCTTTCCTTCAATATTTCCTGCAAATTCATGCGGGAACTTTTCAGCGACGGCGCCAAACCAAAAACGATTCCGGCAAACAAGGACAGTGCCATGGTGAAGAGCAACACGCGGGCGTCGAGAGAAACTTCGTTGGCACGCGGCAATGCAGCAGGCAGGGTGCCCAACACCGCTTTGCTACCCCAAAAGGCGAGCAGCAGTCCTAGAGCCCCGCCCAGGCCCGCGAGGAGAATGCTTTCGGTGAGAAGTTGGCGAATCACGCGCGTGTGGTTCGCACCCAGTGCCGCGCGAATGGCAAACTCGTGCGAGCGTCCCTTCGAACGTGCCAGCAAAAGATTGGCAACATTGGCGCAGGCAATCAGGAGCAAGAAACCAACGGCGGAGAGAAGCACGATCAGGAATGGCTGGACGTTACCCACCATATCTTGCTTCATGGAAACCAGCGTGATGCCGAGACCCTTATCGGCCTCGGGGTAGGCCGTGGCGAGATTTTGCGCGATGCCATCCATGTCCGCTTTCGCTTGCGAGACCGTTACGCCCGGCTTCAAGCGGCCAACAGCGTGAGCGCTCATGTCGATGCGGCGGTCGCGAAATGATGGATCGGTCCACTGGCCGATGGGAGTGTACACATCTCGGTCGCGGCCATAGAAAGTGAAGTCCGCGGGAAGCACTCCTGCAATCGTGTAAGACTCACCATCCAGAATGATCGATTTTCCGACGACATCGGGCGATGAGGCAAATTTTCGTTTCCAGAAACCTCCGCTGAGAAGAACGACTGGCGCAGCGCCCGGTTGGCCGTCTTCGGGGCCAAACGTTCGGCCAAGAATTGGCTGTACGCCGAGCGTTGAAAAAAAATCTGCGGAAATCATGTAACCGCTTAGGCGTTCTGCTTCACCTGTTCCGGTGAAGATGTGATCTTCGTTTCGGTAAATGCTCATGGATGACAACGTTCTCGTGTCGCGTTGCCAATCGAGGAAATTCAGGTAGGTGATCGGGCCTTGATCGACTCCGGAGGTTTTTCCGTAAATCGCGACGAGCTGGCTCGGCTGTGGGTAGGGCAGCGGATTGAGCAGGACGCCGTTCACCACGGAAAATAGCACCGTATTCGCGCCAATGCCGAGTGCCAACGTCAAAATTGCGATCGCCGTGAATCCTGGCGACTTCACGAGCATGCGAAGCCCGTAGCGCAAGTCTTGAAGAAGCGTCTCCATGCTGTGTCCCATACCTGGCCCCAGGCAGGATGCGCAGCTATCGTAACGCAAGAAACATGTGTCATTCCAGCGCGTCCAACAAGGTCAAGCGATACTCTATAGAGTGAGGGTTATGTTGCGAGGGTATATCCTGGGAACGGCGTTTTAGCCCTAAATGCCATAGTGGTTCCCCTCAAAGCGTGGTCTTACATAGTTTTTGTTAGGGCTAAAAGGAGATGAAACGATGAAAGCAGCCTTGGCCTTCTTGCTCTTGCCGCTTGCTTGGGTGTCTTTTGCATTCTCATCAATAATGCCAATGCCGCAACAGTCGCAGAACGGGAATGGATGGCGACAAACTCAAAGGACTGATCCTGTCCGCGGTGAGTACACTCGATATAGTGTAGCGGGTAAATTCGTCAAAGCGGCTCCTGGAGATGAGTCCGGCCGCCCCTTATTGGTTGTGGACTGCGGAACGTATAACCGTTCGCACAAGTCCAAGTTCTTCCGCGGAACTCTCGTGGTGGGCGACCCTCTGAAGATTGATTGGGTTGAGCCGGAAGAGATCCATGGAATCTCGTACTTTCCGAAAGTTGACGTGGTATATCGATTGAACGATGCCAAAGAGGAAAAACAGGAGTGGACGCCATCGACGGATAAGACTTCTGCCTCTTTTTCTAGAGGCTCGCTGGAGAAAATGATCCGCGCGCACACCGTTGAAATAAATGCTCAGGACAAGAACGGCTCACCAATCGTCATGCAATTTGATATGCCCGACCCAACACCGGTTGAACAAGGTTGCGAGGTGGATGAACACAAAAAGTAAGCCGCGCGCTTTTTTAGCTAAAACCAGGGTTTGCTCCGGTACTCGCGATAGGCGGCGAATTTTGCTTCGAGGATGCCGGCTTTGTTGCGCGCGCCAGAGCTGCGAAGGGTTGTGGCTCGGTCGTGGGTAGGGCTATTCGTATCTCAGCGCGATCATGGGATCCACGCGTGAGGCGCGGCGCGCCGGGAGGTAGCAGGCAGCAAGCGCAACGAGCGAGAAGAAGACGGCGACAGCGCTGAACGTCAACGGGTCGCCGGGTTTGACGTTTTGCAGAATTGCTGAAAGGCCTCGGGTAGTCCCTGCCGCTGCGAGCAAGCCGAAAAGCATGCCGGCAAATGTCAGCTTGAGCCCTTGTCTTAAGACGAGTTGCATCACTTCGGCGGGGCTCGCGCCCAAGGCCATGCGAACGCCGAGTTCGTGAATGCGTTGTTGCACCGCATGAGCCATGACGCCGTATATGCCCAGTGCTCCGAGCAGCAATGCCAGCGCGCCGAAGAACCCCACCAATTGTGCCATGATCCGGTTCGGCGTATTCCGTTCGGTGATCAAGTCGTTCAGCGGACGCACCGTGGAGATGGGCTGCTCACTATCGACGGCCCAGATTGCAGTGCGAATCCCGGAAGGAAGGCCGCCGGCCGAACGCGACGCGCGCACAACGATGGACATGTAGCGGTTCGGGAATTGCGCGGCCGAGACGTAGATTTGGCGGTGCGGTCGATCGCTGAGGCTGAATTTTTTCACGTCGTGGACCACGCCGACGATGGTGCAGACGTCGTGCTTGTCGCCAATTTCGAGCTGACGGCCGAGCGGATTCGCTTTCGCGAACTGCTGGCGCGCCAGAGTGTCATTGATGACCACTACATTTGGCGCGGCGGGGCCGTCGCCCGGTTCGATCGAGCGGCCGCGCTGCAGGGCAATCTGCATGGTGGAAAAATATCCCGGAGTGATGGCGCTATAGTCGGCGCCAATTCCTTCGCCGGGCAGAGCCGGTGGACGCCCTGCGACGTGAATGGTATAGGTTTGGCTCGATTCACCGAATGGGATGTACTCGCTTGCATCGGCGGAGGCGACTTCCGGAAGAGCGCGCACGCCAGCTATCACACGGTCGTAGAAATTTCGAATCTGGGAATCCGAGACGTATTTGGACGGAGGGATAACGAGTTCGGCCGTAGTGACGTTTTGTGGATTAAAGCCGAGGTCGCCGTACATCGCGCGAGCGAAGTCTTCGACCAGCAAAGCGGTGGAGATTAGCACTACGATTGCCATCGCAACTTCGCCGGCAACAAGGATGCGACGCATCCGAACGCCCCGCCGGCCGCCCGAAAGTTGTCCGGCGGCTTCCTTGAGATAGCGGTTGATGTCAATGCCGGAGTTTTCGAACGCGGGTGCAAGCCCGAAGATCGCGCCGCAAAGCAAAGCGATTCCGAAAGTGTATGCAAACGTTGTGGCGTCCAGGCTGGCGTGGCCGTAATTCACCAGGTAACCGCGAATACGCGCGGGAATTGCATCTTCGATCCAGTGCACGCCCCATATTCCAAAAACGGCTCCAGCGGCGCCACCGGCGGTGAAGAGCAACATCGATTCGGTAAGCAACTGACGAACGAGACGGCCACGAGAAGCTCCCAAGACGCCGCGAACCGCAAATTCTTTGGTTCGCCGGCTGGCGCGCGCGAGCATCAGATTGGCAACGTTGGCGCACGCGATCAAAAGCACCAGCCCAACAATCCAGAAACAGACCATGACCTGCTGAAGGCCCTCGTTCTTTCCGATTTCGAAAGCCATGGAACTGAGCAGCGTTGTTTGATTCGTGTTGGTCTGCGGATGGAGTTTCTGCAGCCGCGACGCGATGGTTGCAATTTCCGCGCCAGCTTGCTCCTGGGTGACGCCGGGTTTAAGGCGTCCGAACCCTTCAAACCAGGAAGTCGTGCGGTCGGCGCGCTGTTGATCATCGAAAGCGAGAGGCGACCAAATGTTGGCGACGCCCATAAGAGGAAACTGAAAATCCGCCGGCATGACGCCGACAACGGTGTAGGTCTCGCCTTGCAGAGCGATCTTGCGCCCAACGATATTCGGATCCGCGGCGAAGCGGCTTTCCCACAGCCCGCGGCTCAAAATCGCGACGTGGCTCGACGCCGGCTGCGATTCCTGTTCGACGAAGACACGGCCAAGCAGAGGCTTTGCGCCGAGAGTCAGAAAGAAATTCCAACTGACCAAACCGCCTCGTATGCGATCGGGGGGACCGGCGCTGGTGAGATTGAATGCCCACTGCGTCCAACCTGCGAGCTGCTCAAAGGAAGTATTCTGCTGCTGGTAATCGAGAAAATCAGCGGTCGAAGTGACGCCGCTGCTGGTCCAGCCCTTTTTTGTGTCGTGAGACAGAAGAACCATCAAGCGCTCGGCTTGAGGATAAGGAAGAGGATGGATCAGCCAGGCGTTCACATAACTGAAAATGGCTGTGTTGGCGCCAATACCCAGGGCCAGCGTCAGCACTGCAATCGCGGTAAATCCCGGCGATTGCCTCAGCATTCGCAGCCCGTATCGCAAGTCCTGCCACAGGGTTTGCATCGGTTTCGCCCCTAGAGCCTGCTCAACTAAACGCAAATACCCTTCCGAACTTCCGATTAATTAAGTTGCGGTGTCATATAACCTTATCAGCCTATCAACGTGCGTGTATGTTCCACAATCGTCCGATTGCGGAATGAAACTGTCGCGGAATCGCACATTTCCGTCTGCCGGCTGGCCGAATGGCTGCCAAGATCGGAATCCGGAAACTGAAGACTTAGAACCAGGTTTTGCTGCGGTAGTGACGATAGGCGTCGCCGAATTTTGCTTCCAGGACGAGGGCTTCGTTGCGCGCGCGCAATACTTGCATAAAAATTATCAGCAACATTAAGAGCAGCACCCAGCGAGGAAGAGTCAAATAGAGCGCCATCCCGGCAAAGAAAATCACTCCGAAAAAATAAATTGGGTTGCGAATTTTGGAGTAGATGCCGGTGGTGACGAGTCCCTGCGCTTGTGCCGTCACGGCAAAAAAGTCGATTTGCAGACGTGCAGTGAGCCAGCCGATAAATCCGATAGCGAGCAGTATGGCGCCGCCGATGTGCCTGGGCGTCCAAGGCATTTTCCTAGGGAAATAAAAAATCAGAAATATGGCGAAGGTTGTTCCGAGAATTTCGAGGTCGGATCTACGTAGTCTCATTGGCGCGAAGTTTCGGCCAGCTTAAGACCTGCGAAAGCGTAGCGCAACCATCGGTTACTTCTTCCCAGTGGAACCTTTAGAACTGGCACTCCGATGTTGCATGTTCCGTTCCAGCGCAGATTTAATATTAATCAGGTGCTGAATCGCGGTCATTTCACTCTGGAAGGTTCTCTGTCCCGACGACATCAACGGCCTGTTTCGGGGCGGCAACGTAAGAAGGAATGTTTTTAGTTTGGGAACTTGGCGGGATTAATTTACGTTTCATAGTCTACAGGAGTTGACCATGCAAAAAATTAATTGTGCCGCAGTGTCCGCGGCGATGGGCGCAGTGTTGATAGCGGCAGTTGTCATGGGCGCTGCGGCGAGCGCGAGGTCGTCTGCGAAGTCCGCAGCGGCGAAAGACGTCCTGGCTATGAATTTGCTCGAAGATAAAGGCACCACTGTAAAGCGGTTGGACGGCAGCACAATCACGGCGGCGGAAATTGATATGACTGTTATGCGGTTGATGAAGGCGGCGGAGGTGCCGGGGGCGGGGATCGTCATCATCAACGGCGGGAGGATGGTGTTCGCGAAAGGCTATGGGCTGCGTGACAAAGAAAAAAATCTTCCGCTGACGGAAAACACGGTGATGAGTGGCGCGTCGTTCACCAAGGTGGTGTTCGCGTATATGGCGATGAAGCTGGTGGACAGAGGCGTGTTGGACTTAGACAAGCCGGTCTATGAATATTTGCCCAAGCCGCTTCCGGAATACGATTTTTATAAAGATTTAGCGGGAGACGAGCGCTACAAATTGATCACGGCGCGCATGTTGTTGGACCATACCAGCGGGTTTCCCAATTATCGTTGGATCAATGATGACCGTAAGTTGAATATCAATTTTCAGCCAGGGTCGCGCTTCGCGTATTCGGGCGAGGGAATTAACCTGCTGCAATTTATCATCGAGACGATTACGAAACGGCCGCTGCAGGATTTGATGCAGGAAAATATTTTTCAGCCTCTGGGCATGACGCGTAGCAGCATGGTGTGGCAAGCGCGGTTTGAGGACGACTACGCGAATGGTTACGACGAATATGGGCGTTCGCTGGGGCCACTGCGTTGGAAGAATCCGAACGCAGCGGGGTCGCTATCGACCACCCCACTGGATTTTGCACGGTTCGTGCAGGCAATTCTTGATGGCAAGGGATTACGCACACGGACATGGGGGCGTATGCTCAGCGCGCAGATTCCAATTCTGGCCAAGCATGAATTTCCCACCATGGAGAACCAACTGACGGACGAAAATAAATCCATACGGCTGAGTTACGGACTGGGCTGGGGACTTTATTGGTCGCCGCACGGCGAGGCATTTTTTAAAGAGGGGCACGACGACAGTTGGCGCAACTACTGCGTGGGATTCCGGATGCCGAAAGCCGGCATGATCATCATGACCAATAGTGGAAACGGTGAAGGGATTTACAAGGAGCTGCTGGAAAAAGTGCTCGCGGATACGTACACACCGATCGAGTGGGAACGATTTACGCCGTACGATCAGCTGCCGGCGCGTCCTGCGCTGAAGCAGCGCACGAAAGTAAGCGTTGACGCGCAGACGTTGGAGAAATATGTGGGGCGATATGGCACGCCGCCGAAGTTGATTCTTGTCGTGCGGCATGAAGGCGACCATCTTACCGTGCAGGAAAACGACGAGCCGGTGCAGGAGTTGGACCCCCAGAGCGCTACGCAATTTTTCTCGACAGTGGCGGATGATGTGTACACCTTTGAGATGGACCCGAGTGGCAAAGTGACGCGCATGGTTTTGCGGTCCGGCGACGAAACAATGCCCATTGATCGAATCGACTAAGTTTTAGAGATTCATACCAGCGAAGGTGCGCGATTAAGCTGCAAAGCAGGTCCCTCGTCGGCCGAAAAACGGTCTCTCTCGAGATGACAACGTAAGGAAAGAACAAAAATCAGGAAAAAATATGGGACCGGGCCCTCAGTCAGCGGGACGACTGGTCGGGGTAAACGGGGTATACTGCGGGCGAAGTTTTTGATATTGCGGGAAGGGTTGAAAAAATGGGGACCAGACAAATTAGCGTGCAGCGGTTTAGCGTTGTCTCTTCAAAGAAATTTGACGATGTGGTGGCGAAGATTGCGGCCCGAGTTGGGCATCCGGATATGCGCGCGATGTTCAAGAATATCAGCTTGGCGAAAGAGTACGACGAAGTGGAGAAAGCCATTCAGCCGGGGCTGGGTCCGACGGGCTTGATGGAATTTATGCGATTCGATCATGGCGAAGTGCTGCGCAAAGATCATGGGGAGAAAGCGCCGCGAGTGATGCGTTTTCTGATCGGCAATCCGCTGGTGATGAAGAGAATGGTGGAACATGTTCCGGACGCGGGATCCTATGCGCCGGTGACGGTACTTGTTGACGAGCGGGCGGACGGCCTGCACATTTCTTACGACACCATGGTGAGTTTGCTGACGTCGTATAGAAATGCGGAAGTGCTGAAAGTTGCGAAAGAGTTGGATGGGAAGATCGAAGCGCTATTGAATGAAGCGGCGAAATGAAGTGAAAAATCATCCAGATTGATGGACGAAGCCAAGCGCGATCGAGTAAACCCGGAATCCATAAGCGCGAAGAGGAGACGCCTGTATGAGTTCGACTGAAGTACTGGTGCTGGCACTTCTGATTGGCGTGATTGCGGGGCTGCGTTCGCTTACCGCGCCTGCCGTGGTGGCATGGGCAGGATACGGCCGCGGAATTTTAGCCCACACGTCGTTTCACTTTATGGGCACGCTTACCGCCGCCATTATTTTTACGGTGCTGGCTGTGGTTGAGTTGATTACGGATCAACTTCCGTCCACTCCAAGCCGATTGAAGCCGCCGGGTCTGATCGCACGTATCATCACCGGTGGGCTTTCGGGCGCCTGCCTGGCAGCAGCAGGGGGCCAATCGCTTGCGTTCGGAGCGGTACTAGGTTCGGTCGGTGGGGTGGCAGGTGCTTTCTTAGGTTACGGAGTTCGCACACATCTGGTGAAGGGTCAGAAAATTCCAGATTTGCCCGTCGCGTTGTTGGAAGATGTGGTGGCGATTGGCGGCGCAATATTTATCGTGTGGCGCTTTTAGGCGGGCGTTTCACTTTTAAATACACGCTGCGAAATATTTCCAGCCTCGAGGTATTTTTCTGATGAATCCTTCCGATCAATTTCAAGCCATCGTAATCGGTTCCGGGCAAGGCGGCAATCCGTTGTGCGTGTCGTTGGCGCAAGCTGGGTTTCGTACGGCGCTGATCGAGCGGCAGTTTATCGGCGGAACGTGCGTGAACTACGGGTGCACGCCGACAAAAACCATGGTGGCGAGCGCGCGTGTCGCGTATTTGGCGCGGCGGGGATCTGACTACGGCGTTCAAACCGGAGACGTTCGTGTGGATATGGCGCGCGTGCGGCAACGAAAGCGCGGAGTGGTGGAGAGCTTTCGCACCGGGAGCGAAGGGCGTTTTAAAAACCTGGCGAACTTCGAGCTGATTTTCGGCGAGGCTAGTTTCACAGGCGCGAAAACTTTGCGCGTGCGGTTGAGAGATGGAGGAGTTCGCGAACTTACCGGCGAGACGATTTTTATCGATGCGGGGACGCGTCCTGCGGTGCCGGCGATCGATGGGCTGCGCGATGTGGCGTTTTTCGACAGCACTTCGATCATGGAATTAGACAGCCTGCCGGAACATTTGCTCGTTCTCGGCGGAGGATACGTGGGGCTGGAGTTTGGGCAAATGTTTCGGCGGTTCGGCAGCCGTGTGACGATCGTGCAGGCGGGGCCGCAATTGTTGAAGAGCGAGGACGCGGATGTGGCCAGCGCCGTGGCTCAAATTTTGCAACAAGACGGCGTGTCAGTGCTGCTGAAAGCGAAAGCTACGGGCGTTGCAAAGACCGGTGCGCAGATTCATGTGACCGTGCGCGTGGGCGAAGAATCGCACGTTGTGGATGGCTCGCATTTGCTGGTGGCTACCGGGCGCACGCCGAATACGGATACGTTGAATTTGGCGGCTGCGGGAGTTGCGACGGATAAGCGCGGTTTCATTCCAGTGAATGCGAAACTGGAGACCAACGTCGCGGGAATTTACGCGTTGGGAGACATCAACGGTGGGCCGGCGTTTACGCACATTTCTTACGACGATTTTCGCATTTTGCGGACGAATGTGATCGAGAAGGGAAATGCTTCGACGGAAGGGCGGCTGGTGCCTTACACGGTTTACATCGATCCGCAACTGGGCCGCATCGGACTGACCGAAGAGCAGGCTCGCGCGCGAAATAAAAAAGTACGCGTGGCGAGGATGCCGATGACTTCGGTGGCGCGTGCGACGGAAACGGGCGAGACCCGCGGATTCATGAAGGCTGTGGTGGACGCCGACAGCGGACAGATCCTTGGCGCGGCTGTGCTGGGAATTGAAGGCGGAGAAATTATGTCCATGCTGGAACTGGCGATGATAGGAAAGCTAAGTCATACAGTTTTGCATGATGCCATTTTTGCACACCCGACGCTCGCCGAATCGTTGAACAACCTCTTTCTTCATTTCGACTCTTAAGTAAGAGAACCCGATTAAGAGTCTGTATCGCAACGGTGGAACGCGTACCTCAGCGGGTAAAGCCGCGGTGATTTTGCGCAACTTACGGCACGACTAAAAAGTCGTGCCCTGACAAAAAACGCAATTGAGAGACAGGACCTGAAGCAATCGCGCGTAGATATTCTCGGGAAGAGAACGAGGGTTCGACGCTTTGCGAAAGCAAAATGTCGGCTGAAGCCCGGCGCTAGGGAAGCCGGAACGACGGCTTGCGACCAGACAAGCCCATAGCGCGTAGGCGGAAAGACAACTCGTTCGCCGTACAATCCAGCAAAGTTTAGTGTTTCTGAATCTTCGGTGTTGGCTTCTTTGCGTCGCCTGCCGGAATAGCGCCGGCCTCCAACGAGCCGCCGAAGTAGCTGTCCTGATCGACTTCGATCCAGTACAACTGATCGGCGCTGGCCTGATAAGCGCTGACAGTCAGGCTCATGTCGCTTGTGAAGTTGTCATTCGACAATGTGAGTGGATTGATGGTGTAGCGTCCTTGATGCGCACCGTCCGGAACTGCGGCACCGGTGAAGGCGACGCCGGTGTAAGTTGGTCCAATGCCGGTGAGGGCGCCGAACGGGTCGCTCAGTTCGCCGGTCCCAACGAGAGAGCCGCCTGGCTCCGTGACGTTTAGGGCGCCGACAAAATCAAATTCGAAGAGGCCGTCGGCGTCCGTGCCCCCCTGTGCTCCGAAAGCATAGTAGCCGGAGAAGTCCGCTACCGTGACATCGGTTTGTGGAACTAGTTGGCCGGTACCGACGAGGTTTTCGTCCATCTCCGCAACCAGAGCGCCTCCGCCATCCGTAGTGGCGTTGGGATCCAATATATTGAGCGTGGGATCGACGGCGTAGATCCCGAAAACCGAAACGTCTCCGTAGGTTGGGCTAAACGTCATGGAGCCGTACCCGTCGCTGGCGAGTGTGTAGGTTCCGTGGATGGCTTGCGCCGTCAATTGAATTCCATTATTCAATTCGTTCAAATCGCCGTTACCATTGAAATGAGTGCCTCCAGTCGTCTTGAACTGGCCGACAGCAGCATAGGCAGTGAAGGGATTTTCAACCGCGAACACCGACTCGCCGATGGAACCAGCGGTAAAAGCTGGCATAGCACCCTGTCCATACGCCGAGCCCGCCGCCGTGTCGGCGGTCGCGGAATCCACATCGACGATGCGAAACACTTCGGGACCGACGACGTAGTAGTTGATCGAGGTGGCAATCCCAGTGCTGTCATTGATGTTGCCGCGGCCGAAAGCGTCGGGCGTGGAAAGCGAGGCAGTAAAGGGAGTATTCGGCGTCACGGTTCCGCCGAGGTTGCTGTCCACGGTGCCGCTCAAGGCGCCAGAGGTAATTGTGAAAACTCCTCCGTATGCGGCTGGGAAAAATCCGTTGACATCGGAACTTGTACCGGAGGCCACGAAGGCAAACGAACCGGAAGGCAAAGCTGAGGATGTCTGAAGGTCCATGCTCCCGTTCGAGGTCGCTGTTCCGTCGAACTGTGTGATGAGCGCGTGATTCGCGTTGGCAAAAGCGACAGCAAAAGTTTCCGTGCCGTCGACGCCCAGGTTCGGGTTATCGGTGATCAGCGTAAGAGTTCCAGTTCCATCGCCATTGGGGACGAGTCCTCCGCCCGTGATCATATCGCCTTGAGGTTCCGGAGAAGTGATGCCGTCTCCGTCGTTGTAGTCCTGCTCGCCGCCCGTAACCGCGAAAACGCCGCCTGCAGAAAGTGTATTGGCAATTTGCACGACGCCTGCGAGGGAATAGTAGGGATCGTCGGCAAAATTGTTTTCTTCGCCAGTTACGTAAAAAGCAAAATTCTGTGTGGCGATGCCGGTGATCATTATCATCGCAATGGCGGTGCGCGTCGGAATCGCAACGGAGGTGGCTGTAATAGTGACCGAGCCACCGGCCGGGGGGACTGGAGGAGCAGTGTAAACGGTGGTAGCGCCGCTGGCCGTTTGAGCAAGAGTGAATATGCCGCAAAATCCGGCGGGAGCGCAGCTCCAAGTGACGCCTTCGGCAGTCGGATCGTGCGTGACTGTGGCGGAGATGTTACCGCCGCTGCTGGCTGCCAAACTACTGGGAGCAGTGATAGCGATGGTCAGAGGAGCTCCGCCGGAGCCGCAGCCGGCGACGCCCAACACACAAAGCGCCATGATAACGGTCATGAGAATTGCTCTATTCATAGCTGCGCATCCCTCGCTTCGGATTTCGAGCAATATTCGCTAGAGGGGCTCCGATGCGGAAACTCTTGGGACCGAAGGAACACACGAACGCTGCACGCGAGAATAGGCGACTCGCCGTCGAATTTCCCCTCGATAACAAGGCGGGACCCATGTCTAGAACGAACAACCCCGGCGAAATATAACACGATAGTCGAGGTTGGCGTCTAGCCAATAAATCAGATTTTTTGGTTTCTATTGGATTCTAAGGGATCTAAGGCTGCAACAAAGATGCAAATGGCCCGCAGGAATTGGCGAATTTAAGCAATTTTTTTGACTACGGGTCAACTACAAAGGGGTTATTGGTGGGTTTGAGGCTGTAGTTGCTCAGCCTCGGCTGGCGCCGAAGCGTTCGCAACATGCAGATGAAACTGGACCTGAACATTGTTGGCCACTTTATTGAGCGGCGCGTTGTGCGTCATTCCAAAGTCGCGCCGGTTGAAGGTGAATTCTCCATCGATGAACTGATGACCTTTCTCCGATGGGCCTACGGTAAGAGCGACTGACACAAGCTGGGTGATTCCGCGCAAAGTGAGTTCCGCATTCATCAGAAACTTCGTCGGATCGGGACCACCGTCCGGTGTGATGGTCTTCGATACGAAATGAATCTGGGGATATTGCTTCACGTCGAAGAAATTCTTTCCTTTCACTTCTTTGTCTCTTAGACCGCTGCCGGTAGAGACACTCTCGGCTTCGAGCTGCAGGTCCAGAGATGCATCGTCGAACTTGTCGGTAGGCATCTTCAGATTGATGTCCCAGGAATGGAACACACCGGTTACCTTGGCGAACGTCGCGCTGGCGTGAAACTCGATCTTGCTATCGGATTTCATTACGGCGCGCGCAGGGTCTGGGGAGGTCTGAGCGGCCAACGAAAATGCAGCCAAAGGGAAAAGAATGCACGCGCGGCGCATTAAGTTCAAAAAACACCTCGAAAATGAAGATCGTGGATTTAGGATGCGTTCGCAGCAGCACGTCACGTCAGCAAGCTGCCAGGAAGTGGCCCAAGACGGTTTGCGTGTCCTGAGGGAACATCAGCTACTGCGTCGATATAGTATAGCAGGCTGCGTCTTAGAAATTCTCTTAAGCTCGCACAGCTAGCGGGAGAAGCGGTAGATGACCAGCGAAATGGGCAGCCCTACGCAGATGATGTGGGTGACGATAGCGATGATGGAGGAAGTGACCGTCTTGGTCCCGTGAAAATTCGAGAGCGGCATCACGACCCAGTACATCACCAGATAAACCGCTATGCCGTAGAGCGCTCCGCAAAGAATCGGGCGGCGGACCATAAAGGTGAGTTTGCGGCTGGCTACGAAAAATACGGCGGCAGCGGTGAAGGCAATCAAGAAATGGAATGCGAGGCCGAGCGCGGCTGTGGCTGTTCCACCGTTGAATGATGCGGGACCGAGCCAGCCAGCGGCGATTCCTTGCAGCAGGCGTGAGGGTTTTACACCTTTTGGCCACCAGGTGATGAAGGCTGCGGTAATGTCCATACAGCCGGAGAGAAGCCCCGCGAACAAAATGGCCGGTAAGGCGCGTGAGGTTTGTGTGCCAGCGGCGACTTGCATCGAAGAGGTCATGTTAGCGTCCCTTACGCAGTTGCGATGCAATGCTGAGAACGGCTGTTGTATTCGGGCATCCGACAGCACGCAATATTTTCACGTTAGCGTAATTCGAATTACGTGAGCGCAAAGGTAAAATGGAAAACAACGTATGGCTATGAAACCAAATTTGGTAGGGCCGGGCGGGCGGCTGTTCGCGGAACCGCAGCCGGGTAAAGATGAAGTCTCATTTCGCGTGGATAATACCAGCGAGGCGTATTACAACTCGCCGTACTACGAGCTGCACAAGAACGATTTGCAGCAGATTCCGCCGCCTCGCAAAAATGTTCCTATGCAATTGCAACTCGCGGATTTCGCCGGGCCAGCGATCATCAGCGCGATTCAACAGGCGGGGAAGATAACGTTTCATTCCGTCGGAGATACTGGAGCGGCGAAGGTGAATCGCGAGCAGACTGTTCAACGTGCGATTGAGAATGAAGCGGAGGTGGCGGACGCGATGGCAAACGACGTCGCGACAGGAGATACCAACGGGCCAGCGTTCTTTTTCCATCTGGGCGACGTGATCTACAATTTCGGTGAAGGCCAATATTATTACGATCAGTTCTACGAGCCGTTCCGCGCGTACGACCGACCGATCTTTGCCATTCCCGGAAACCACGATGGCATGGTGTTTGGACCGGGATCGAGCGCGCCGCAGGTTCCCACGCTGGAAGCATTCCTGAATAATTTTTGCGCGCCGACACCGGGACAGTCACCGGACGCGGGCGGACTGGTTCGCAGCGTGATGACGCAGCCGGGCGTTTATTTCACGCTCGACGCGCCGTACGTGTCCATCATCGGACTTTACAGCAATGTGTTGGACGGGCCGGGCGTGATCTCTTCGCAAGGCGGCAAATTTCCAATTGTTGACGACCAACTTGCGTTTCTAAAGAGCGAATTGCAGCGTTTGACGCCGGACCGTAATGCTGGGAATCGCGCGGTGATTATTGCCGTGCACCATCCGCCGCTATCTGTGGACGCGTTGCATGCGGGATCGACGGGCGTGCA
The DNA here is from genome assembly GCA_963714785.1 of uncultured Acidobacteriota bacterium. Taxonomy (GTDB): domain Bacteria; phylum Acidobacteriota; class Terriglobia; order Acidiferrales; family UBA7541; genus Palsa-295. The sequence goes on along the minus strand of CAVQQE010000001.1, from coordinate 236,275 downwards.
GGCGGACTTGGATAGCGTTTGCCAAGAGACTGGACTTTGGCCTGACGCGGTTCTGTCTGGTCACGCGCATCTGTACCAGAGATTTACATGCATCGCGGGACCGAATAAAAAAGAGACGCCGTACATCACCGCGGGCAGCGGCGGATTTGCGGCAACTCCTCCGCAAAGCACAGTGGGGGAAGCGCCGATTACGGTGGGCAACGATACTTTGGTGGTCGATCCGATTGTGAAATTCGGATATTTGACAATCACGTGCGACGGGATGACGTTGTGTGTTTCATTTAAATCACCGGCGCCGAATGGAGGCTTGGCGACGTTGGATTCTGTGTGCGTCGATTTGAAGGCGGGGAAAGTTTTGCCGAGTGGTGCGGCGAAGAAAAGTGGAACGAAGGCCAAGTCGGTGGGTAAAGTTGCCGGCAACCTACCGAGTAAGACACCGAGCAACCTTGCGACGAAATCGGGCGCGTCCAAAAAGGGTAGTCGTCTTGCGAATAAACGCTAAACATTAGTCGTAAAGGTCGGGGCTTCGTACTCAGAGAAACACCGGAACGCTCGGCGACAATTCCGCCGGGAGGAAGAGTCCTTTTGTATTGGCTGTTATGTCGCCGCTAAAGCCGCGACCCACAAAGCAACTTCGGCAGACGCCGCCGTATCATCCGCAAAATTATTTTTAAGCTACCTGCGGTAGATCACGCCGTTTTTCATTACAAAGGACACTTTTTGTAGGACGGAGAGGTCCTGGAGTGGGTCGCCGGGGACGGCGATGATGTCCGCGTCATAACCGGGCTTCAGCGCGCCGATTTGATTTTGCCAGCCTAATAATTTTGCGCCGTTCAACGTTCCGGCCTGAAGCGCGGCGAGCGGCGACATTCCGAATTTCACCATAAGCACAAATTCTCGAGCCTGCGTGCCATGCGGAAATGGGCCGACGTCTGAGCCCATGGCAAACGGTATACCCGCGGCGACTTGTTTTTTGAATTCCTGCGCGTGAAGATCGAGAAGCTGAGCATCGCGCGCACCTTGCGCCGGAGTGTTGGGGTGCGCGGCGAAATATTCGAAGATGGTGAAGGTGGGCACGGCGAAAATTTGTTTTTCGCGCATCAGGCGCATGGTTTCGTCGCTGAGTTGCAAAGCGTGGTCGATGGATGCAACTCCGGACCGGGCAGCATAGAGTGTGCCGGGCTCGCCCATGGCGTGAACCGCGACGCGATGTCCTGTGCGCGCAGCTTCGTGAACCGCAGCGGTGAGTTCTTCTTCGCTGTACTGATAGGGAGTGGAGAAGCGGCCATCGACAATTTTGTCGGGACCGGTTTCGTAAATTTTGATGAAGTCGGCGCCTTCTTTTAGTTCGCCGCGAATTGCGGTGACCAGTTCTTCGGCGTTGTTGGCATAGGTGGCGTTCGAAAGCACGTGCTGCGCGGGGTTGTAGCCGATGGCGTCTTCGTGGCCGCCGAGAATGTCGATGGCGTTGCCGCTGATGCGCAGCCGCGGGCCGGGAATCAAGCCATCGTTGATTGCATTGCGGACGGCGGTGTCGGCGGAGCCGGCGCCTTCTGTGCCCATGTCGCGCTCAGCAGTGAATCCAGCGAGAAGATCGTCGCGCGCTGCAATGGTGGCGAGTATGGTGCGTTGCGGGACGGATTCTTGCACGGTCTGCAAATCTTCGGCGCCGGGATGCAGGAAAAGGTGGACGTGCGCGTCGATGAGACCGGGGAGGAGAGTGGTGTCGCCGAGGTCGATGATTTCGGACTCGTGTGGATGCGTTACGTGCGAGCCGACTTCCACGATAAGGTTGCCTTGAACCAGGATTTCGCCGGGGGTCGAGATGCGGCCGGTTTCGACGTCCAGCAGGCGCGCGGCGTGCAGGACGATGGCGCGCGGCACGGAGGAGGCCTGCGAGCCGTTTGTTTGCCCATGAATTGGTGAGATGAACAGTGACGCGCAGTAGAGAGCGCATATTGCGAGATTTGCGACAATGCGGCGGGTAGTCATGGTTTCGCGCGCGATAATAACACGTCCCGCGGAAGCAGCGGAATTGGTGATCCTTCCCTTGGATAAGAGCGCTTACCGACTTCCGATTGTCTTGCATTCTTGTGAGGACCTCTGACATCGAACTAGGATGGAAGGGGTTAAGTGGATTAAACCTGAGACTGGAGAGCTTGTATGAGCGGTTCACATATTTCGCGTCGACAGTTTCTGGGTGCGGCGAGCGCGCTCGCGGCGGCTGGAATTTCTGGCGCAAGACCCGGTGTGAAGGATTTGAGTCTTGGCGCGCCTGGGAACGGCTTATCGCGTGCGCACGATGAAGCAGCTGCCGATTACACTTTGCGCATCGTGGCGAGCGCTGTTGAGATCGCACCGAAACGCATCGTGTCGGCCGTTACTTATAATGGGAAGTTTCCCGGGCCGCTGCTGCGGTTCAAGGAAGGCCAACCGCTAACGGTGGAAGTACGCAACGATACGGATACTCCGGAGCAATTGCATTGGCACGGGCAAATGGTTTCGACGGATGTGGACGGCGCCGCAGAGGAAGGCACACCCTTTGTGCCGGCGCACGGGATGCGTCGTATCGAGTTCACGCCGCGGCCGAGCGGTTTGCGTTTTTATCACACGCACAACCGGGCGGGCGCAGATTTGCATGCGGGGCAGTACAGCGGGCAAGTGGGGCCAGCTTACATTGAGCCTAAGAGCGAGCCGGGGAACTTCGACCAAGAAATTTTTCTGGTGCTCAAAGAGTTTGAACCAACGTTCAGCCGAGGCGGAGACATGGCGCAGGATTTTCTGGCGCCGTCGGTTCGCGTGAAGGTATGGGAGACAGTCGGCGAATCAGCGATGAAAGCGTCGCTGGCGAAAGGGATGCCGCACGGTTACGAAGTAGGTTATCGATACTTCACCATTAATGGCCGGATGTTGGGACACGGCGAACCGGTGCTGGTGAAACAGGGCGAGCGCGTTTTATTTCATGTTCTGAACGGAAGCGCGACCGAGATTCGCAGTCTGGCGCTGCCGGGACACACGTTCAAAGTTATCGCGCTAGATGGCAATGCTGTTCCGACGGCTGCGGAAGTTCCGGTGCTATGGCTGGGGACCGCGGAGCGCGTTTCCGCGATTGTAGAGATGAATCATCCGGGTGTGTGGGTCATGGGTGATCTCGCGGACGACGATCGCGGCCACGGCATGGGCATTGTGGTTGAGTATGCAGGACGCAACGGCAAGCCGGTTTGGACCGCGCCGCAACCATTCCATTGGAACTACGCGCGGTTTGGGAAAGCTGGCGAGTCGGCTGCGCAACCGGACGAGACGTTTGAGATGACGTTTGCAAAAGATAATGCCGTTGAAGAGGGTTTCAACCGTTGGACGATAAATGGAGTGGCTTACCCGATGACGCAGAGCATTGCGCCCGCGTCGTTTCATTTGCGCGAAGGGAAACGTTATCGCATACGGATGCACAACGCGAGTGACGACATTCATCCCCTTCATCTTCACCGGCATAGTTTTGAACTCACGAACCTTGCGGGGATCAGTACGACTGGCGTGATGAAGGATGTCGTCATGGTCGGCGGATACCAGAGTGTTGAAGTGGACTTTACGGCGGACAATCCAGGCCTCACGCTGTTTCACTGCCATCAGCAGCTTCACATGGACTTTGGCTTCATGACCTTGTTTGATTACGTTTGAACGAGGACCGAGCTTCGCTCGCCGGTGATCTCGTGAGGAGCCTTTCGATGGCGTTAGACAACAGCGCTTCTTGGGCCAGAACTACTTCCAAAGCGATCTTACTGATTCGTTTATTGGTTGGCTGGGTTTTCCTTTCTGAAGGCCTGCAGAAATTTTTATTCCCGGATACGCTGGGAGTGGGACGTTTCACGAAGATCGGCATTCCTTCGCCGCAGGTTATGGCGCCGTTGGTCGGCGTGGTGGAGATTGTGTGCGGCGCGCTCTTGTCGGTTGGCCTCTTCACGCGTTTGGCGGCCGTGCCGCTGCTGATCGACATCTGTGTGGCGTTATATTCCACCAAGATCGTGACGTTTGCGAAGAACGGGTTTTGGTCGACGCTGCACGAAGCGCGCACGGATGTAAGCATGCTGCTTGGTCTGATTTTTCTGCTGCTGGTTGGCGGTGGCGCGTGGTCTCTAGATACACGACTGGCCGAAAGACGAGACCGAAGTAATGGATGAAGCACCCCCTCTGCAAACCTCAGAGTCATTTTCAGAAAGTAGGCGGGTTTCGCTTGGCGAGCTCGCACTAGTTTTTTCTCCGACTAGGGACTACCGCGTTTGGCGGACCGGCAGCGCACATCGCCATGATGGAGGACGAACTCGTTCGCAGACGAAAGTGGCTTTCCCGCGAAAAATTTCTCGACTTGCTCGGTGCGAGCAACCTGATCCCTGGGCCGAGTTCCAGTGAGCTTGCGATTCACATTGGTTTCCTGCTCTGCGGTTGGCGAGGGCTGCTCGTCGCTGGATTTTGTTTCATTCTTCCGGCGGCAGTGATGGTTGGTGTACTGGCATGGGCGTACGTACGCTTCGGCAAGTTGCCGACTGTGGCAGGCGTGCTGTACGGAATCAAGCCGGTGGTGATTGCAGTGATTCTGCAGGCGCTGTGGGGGCTGGTACGAACGGCGGTAAAAACAACATTTCTGGCCATCGTCGGAGTGCTTTGCGTGGCTCTCGCATTTGTGAATGTGCATCCGCTTCTTTTACTTTTGTTCGGAGGCGGAATAGCTTGCGTAGCCAGTCTGAAGGCTCGCCGCCAACGGACTTCTGCCTTTTCGTTCCGTGCGCTGGAAATCGGAGGGCTGGCGGGAGCTGCAACATCGTTCGGTCTAAGTTCGCTATTTCTGGTGTTCCTGAAAATTGGTGCGATTGTTTTCGGCAGCGGCTACGTGTTGCTGGCTTTCCTTCGCGCAGATCTGGTTGTGAATCGAGGCTGGTTGACGGATTCGCAGCTCATTGACGCAGTTGCTGTGGGGCAAGTAACGCCTGGACCGGTATTCACGACTGCCACCTTTATCGGGTTCATCCTCGGAGGAATTCGCGGCGCGGTCGTTTCCACGGTGGGAATTTTTCTTCCGGCGTTTTTGCTGGTTGCGGTGAGCGCGCCGCTGGTGCCGCTTATTCGAAAATCGAAACCGGCGAGTGCTTTCCTGGATGGAGTGAACGCGGCGTCGCTAGCTTTGATGGCTGCCGTCAGCTGGCAACTGGGGCGAGCGTCTGTGGTGGATGTTGTAACCGTAGTCTTGGCCGTCGTGTCCTTGATCGCTTTGTTGCGATTCCGTCTGAATTCCGCGTGGCTGGTGATGGTTGGGGCGATTGTCGGGCTGATCGCAAATACTCTTCATGTTTCACGATGATGCAAATCCGACGGCAGCCGGTGGGGTGTAGAGGCCCCTTTCGAACATTCGGCGAAAAAGAGAAGGCGCCCTGGTACCGCGCGCCAGAGCGCCTCTTGTAGATGCCGCCGATCACCGGGTCAATTGTTACTTCTTCCCGCGTGACCCGCTGCTAGGTGAACCGCCACCGCCATGTGACCCGCCGGAACTGCTGCGGGAGCTAGACTGCCGGGCCGCGTGTTGTTGCGGCGCGGACTGATGGCTAGCTCTCGGAGCGGAAGCACGCGACTGCGAACGCGCTGCTGTGTTTGTGCGTGCTGCGGTGTGTGACATACGCGCGTTGTTCTGTACACGCTGCGCGGTATTAGTGTGCTTCGTGGCGCGCGATGTACGGGCGTTGTTCTGTGAACGTGTTACGTTGCTGGAGCGCGCTGCGTTATTCGAGCGTGAGTTGTTCATCGCGGAGCGGTTAGCTGTAGAACGCGCTGCGGTGGTCTGACGCTGGAAGTTGGTCGAAGGCGATCTGTCGGTTGTGCTTCGCGTGTTGGTTCGTGCTGTGCTGTTTTGTGTACTTCGTTCGGTGCCTCGCGTTGAGCTGCGGTTTTTTTCAGTCCGTGACGCAACGTTGCGCGGGCCATTGAACTCACCCGGCTTCGCTGAGGCAGTTACCGCTGGCCGGCCATGGTTCACGGACACGAGTTGATTCCGATCCGCGCTTGCAGCGCGTTCCTGACGCGTTTGCGCGGAAGTTGCCGCAACGTGTTGGTCGCGATTCGCTCTCATTTCAGTGGCCGTGGGACGCGCAGTAAGTCCGCCGCGGCCGCCATTGTAGCTCACCCGATTCACATCGCGATTGTTCACAACTGTTTTGTTATAGACGTTGTGAATACTGTTCACGTTGATGTGATTCACCGAGCGGTTGTAGAAGAAATGACCGCCGTGCCAGTAGCCGCCTTCGTAACCGAACCCGCCGTAACCGAAGCCGTAATTAATGCCGCCGTAAAAACCGACATGTGGTCCCCAGAAACCGGCGTGCCAGAAATACCCTCCGCCGCCCCAGCCCCAGTAACCGGGAGTCCACAAAAATCCGATACGGGGAGGAAGGACCCAGGTGCCGGGCACCCAGTAGTAACCGTCGACGCCGTAAGCCCAGTAACCGGGAGTAAAGATGTAGCCGTCACCGGGACAGATTGGTTGCGTGTAAACCGGCAAGACGGGCGGCGCGATGGTGATGGCCACGCCGAAGCCGGCTGCGGATGTTGTGTTTGGTATCATGAAAATTCCAAGTACCGCCGTGAGCAAACCGACTAACATTATTTTCTTCATTGTGCTTCTCCTTCTTATAAGTCCCTGACGCAGAAACCGTGAATCATCCAGCACCTTCCGCGACCCCAGTTTCTTGGCGCTACAGTGTTAAACACGCAGGTAAGACTAAAGTCGCGCGAAGCGTTTTGCGGGTTATAAGGGTTTTAATGTAGGCTCTGCCGTAATTTTTTTGGCAACAAATTTTTCTTGGTGGGTTCTTATAACTCTAGGTATGTTGCAATTAGCGGAGAGGAAGGGACCGACATGTTCTTGCTAAGGATAGCGACGGTGGCCATTTTTGCTTTTTGCCGTGGCGAGAGCTGATCGCGCTGCTGCGGGGACTTGCGAGAGCCTCGCGTCCCTCGAGCTGCCGAACACCACGATCACGGCGGCGCAGTCGATACCCGCGGGAACTTACACCGCTCCGAATGGTGAAGTATTCGAAAATATGCCTGCGTTTTGTCGCGTAGCAGCCACGCTGACTCCGACCAGCGATTCCGAGATTGGAATCGAAGTGTGGATGCCGGCCTCGGACTGGAACGGAAAGTTTGAGGGCGTTGGAAATGGCGGGTTTGGTGGAGCCATCGCGTACGCATCACTGGCGCCGGGTGTCAAGCTCGGGTACTCCACCGCCAGCACCGACACTGGGCACGTTGGGACCTCCACTGACGGATCTTTTGCGCTGGGGCATCCGCAAAAGATTATCGATTTCGGATATCGCGCGGTTCATCTGATGACAGTGATTGGCAAGCGGATTACGTCCGCGTTTTATGGCGAGAATCCGCAGCACTCGTATTTCGACGGATGCTCAACCGGTGGGCGGCAGGCGCTGATGGAAGCGCAGCGTTTTTTAAACGATTACGACGGGATCGTCGCGGGAGATCCTGTCGCGTACTACACGCACCACCATGTGGGAGGAAATCTGTGGGTGGTGCGGCAGATGTTCAACAATCCTGCCAGCACAGTTTTCACTACTCAGGATATGCTTCTGGGGAATGCGGTGAACACGGCGTGCGACGCGCTCGATGGCGTGGTGGACGGCGTTCTGAATAATCCGCGGCGCTGCCACTTTAATCCCAAAGCGCTGCTGTGCCAGGGAACGCAGAGGCCTCCGAGCTGCCTGACGAGCGAACAGGTCGAAGCGGTCAGAAATATATGGACCGGGCCGGATCAGTTGGTGCACCAGCGCGGCTATTACCCGCCATTTGAAAGAGGCGGGGAAGCGGATGGCTGGCCCGCGAGCATTTCACCGCAACCGGCACCTGCGCCGCAGACGGATAATCATGCCGCGATTGGGATTTCGTTCTTCGCTAATTTCGTCTTCGACAATCCGAACTGGGATTTTCGAACTTTCAACTGGAACTCCGATCCAGCGTATGTGGACAACAAAGTGGTGATTGGGAATCAGACCTTGGCGGCAGTTTTAAACTCGATCGATCCAGACCTGAGCCAGTTCCGCGCGCATGGCGACAAGCTGATCCAGTATCACGGCTTCAGCGATCCTGAAGTTCCGCCCGAGACGAGCATCAAGTATTTCGAGAGCGTCAGGAATTTTCCGGACTGGTCCGGCGGAACGAGCGCGGAGCGCGCGTCGCAAGAAAAAACTCAGGAATATTACCGGCTTTTCATGGTGCCCGGGATGAACCACTGCAGCGGTGGGCCGGGCGCTAACGTGTTCGACATGTTGACGCCGCTGGTGCAGTGGGTTGAGCAGGACGTTGCACCGGAAAATGTCATCGCGACGCATTACGTCAACAACGTGCCGACGCAAGGAGTCGCGTTTACGCGTCCGTTGTGCCCCTACCCACAGGAAGCGGTGTACAAGGGTACCGGCGACACAAACGACGCGAGCAACTTCGCCGTACGTAAACTGCATGTGCCGCGCCTACGCCGCTAGATCAATTTAGACATCTACTACCCAGCGGTCACGAGCTGGACTAATTTTCTGTCGCGCCTAGGGCGCTTGAGAGCATTCGCTGACATCAGTTCACCGTAACAGATGCACTGCGATCAATTCACCGCAATCGGTCCGCTCATCAATCCACGCAATCGCCGAATACCTTGGCTAGTCGGTATCCGGGGGTTCTACCTCCGTGGTGATCGTGTCGCTGAAGAAGGTTGCAGCCAGCGGAGCCGGAATCGTTTTGTACACAGTTGGAGCCCGGTGAAAATCGAAGAATTCGTGGAGATCATTGGTTGCGCGCTCATCGGCAAAACCAAGACTGCCGAGACCAAAAATACCCTCGATACCTTTCAAGATGCTGCCGAAATCGCATTTCTCATTGCTGATGTAACCTGTTTTAGGTGAATAGGCCGAAACCACGACGAGCGGCACACGAAAGCCGAGCTGATAGTCGCGCTGATTCGCGCCAGTCTGGAAAACCGGCGGGACGTGATCGTACCAACCGCCCCAATCGTCCCAGGTTATGAATATGGCGGTATCTTTCCAGTAGCCGGTGGCGTCGTCGCAGCTTGTATTATTTCCGATCGCATTCACAACGGCCGCTACCCCCTTGCCCGCTGTTGATCGGGTGGTCAGAATATTGTCCGGCCGGCGTAATCCAACTTACTTGCGGAAGCGCGCAGTTGGCGATGTCGTTTAGGACGTCGGGCGGTTGCGTGTCCACGTCACCGTTCGATTCGCCCTTAACCCAGTCTGGTCCGGTGCAAACACCATTCACCGGCATGCAAATATTCGCGAGCGAGTTCGGCGCTACCCACAGGCTGCTCTGTCCTGCTGCGTAATACGTCCAAGTGATTGCAGGGTTATGCTTGGCAAACAGATAATCCATGGCATTGCGGTCGAAGCATTCCACCGTTTTATCGCCGGGCGTTTCGGTGCCGAACGGGAATTCGGCGCTATCGTTGGGCCTGATCAGTTGAACAGATTCTCCAGACCCGCATCCGTAATTTGTGTCCGCATTCTCTGCTACAAAGATACCCAGCATATCGTCGGTAGCGGTGGGTGCAGAGGTAGCGCCAAAAATAAACTGGTGCGCCGGATAGCTGGGGCCTTGATTGGTCTGAAACATCAGGTTCGCCCGCCCGTATGTGGTTGCTAGCGTGATGTACGGATCGAGAAGGCCGCCTTTTGTCCCATTCGTATCTGTTACAGGCGTGTTGTACACATACATGAACTGAGAATAATTAAAGGCCGGCGCCACGCAGCCAAAGATGTTGGCGCCGCAGACTTGTGGAACGACGGCTGCCGGTTTGTTGGTGATTCCCTGATTCTTGTATTCGAAATTAAACCCGCTGATCGTTCCGTTAAGATCTGGCCCGCCATGGCTGTGGTCCAGATCAAAGTTAGTCGCCAGGCCGACGGGCGTTAGTGGCACGATCTGGTTGTCGGCGTTCACATAGGTTGACGCGATGTCGTATTTTCCCGCAGTAACGAACATGCTGCATCCCGGCACGCCGCCGTTTGCGGTACATAATCCCTGAAACAAATTGTCCGGCGTGCGGTTTTCCTGGAAGATCACGATAACGTGCTTGATTGGTGTGCTGCCATACTGAGCGTGGGCGGAAGTTGTTGCGAAAAGACCGGCGGTGAGAAGAAACAGTACCATGAGACTGGATTTCATAGGATTCTCCTTCTAGGAAGTGGCGGGGACGAGGTGTACTGCTAGCGCTTAGCGCGACGCACCTACTACCTCCCGCTTTGTGATATTGGGTCAACCGCATAAGGCTCGGTTCCAGACGGGCCGGCGTGTTAGCGAAATAAAACACCCTAAGGCGGCTGCGCATCGCTAAGGGTTAAACCCACCTTCTGATGGAGTGGACCTTAGTTCAACGTGTCGGCGCTAGAAACACAGAGGGGGTGGGAAAGATGCGGAGTTTCTTAGACTGGAAAACTCAGTAAGCCTTTATGAAATCGTTGTGCCGGAATTGAGGACCGGGATAGACCCGTGAAAGATCGTCCCCCGGTCCGGTTGGTCCAAAAGAATTTAGTTCTTTTCGCTGAAGCGAAACGGTCAGAAGCCCCCTCCGAAACCGTGTCCACCGTGGTGACCACGCTCGGTTTCAAGCTGTGCCATTTTGGTTTGTTGTTCGGACGTGAACACTTGATAGATCGCAGCTTCAACCTTGGCGCGCGCCAGCATATTCTGCGCGATCAGGGTACTCATTGAGTTGGCAGCTTGTTCCATGGCAGCCGCGTCGTTTGAATGAATCGCATTCTGAAGATTGGTACGCGCGGTTTTCATGCTACTGGACGCGCTGGACTTGCTCGTCGCCGCGGTGGAAATAATGTTCGTGACCTGCGTCTGCTGCGCCGAGGTCAACGACAATACGGTGGTCAGATAATTGACCCAATGCTGCGTCATTTTCGCCGAGCGTGTCGATGTTGACCCGGTTTGTTCCGTAGCCGTGTTTGCTGTCTGTGCAAAAAGCGCTGGCGTGGCAAACGCGCAGGTTAACACTAATGTAATAATTATCTTTTTCATCTTGGTAACCTCTCTCCCTCGTTCGACATAGGTTTCATCAAGCATCCGATGCTTGATTGTGGAATTCTCGTGCGTCTTACTGAAGATAATTCCGGATTGTGGGTAAAAAGTTCCCAAAAAATCTTTCCAGTATTCGGAAAATTTATGAAACCTTGGGTGGGGTCTGACGTCTGATTATATTGAGCGGCTGCATTCGCGCACGATTCGTTGTGCAACGCTCACTCGTAGAAGTCGGCGGGCCCACCGAGTTTTCCGCGGGGAAATTGCGATCTTCGAAGGAGGTATTTGTAGCGATGCGTCCAAAAATAAATCGATTACTATGTGCGATCACTCTACTCACCCTTGCCATGCCAGTCTGGGCACGCACACATTCCACCACCGCATATTCCGACGGCACCACCACCATCGCCGGAACCCAATTGAAAGCCGGCGATTACCAACTGAAGGTCGAGGACAATGGAACCGAACTTCAAGTAATTCAAGATGGCAAACTCGTGGCCCACGTTCCAGTCCAATGGGTTCAGCTTCCCAATAAAGCCAAGACCACCGAAGTAATGCTCGACAACAATCAAATCACCGAAGTGCAATTCGGCGGGGAAACACAAGCAGTTCAGATCCGCTCGAACCAGTAAGAAAGAGGCAGCCGCGAGGGCGAGCTGAGTCTCGCCCTCTTAGTTTTTTTCGATCCTGGCAAGCGTCAGGAGGTGTGATTTGAACCAAGCCGAATGGTACGCCCTGTACTGCGACGCTCTCCTTGAACACGACCCCATAAAACTTCGCGCGCGAATCCAGATGGCAGAGATTGCCATGTTTTCACGAATCCAAGACTTGGTCCAAGACCCGACTCGAGCCACGAAAGAGAGATCATTGCAAACGCACTGTCTGCTCTCCGCGCTCTGCAAAGAAACCTGCAACCTTTCCAAGACGCCCGGCAGATAGCCTAGTAGCTTTTTAGTTTCTTGAGTGGCGCGCTGTTCTGCGTGCGAGTTGGAGAAAACCGCTAGCCAAACCTGAATGCCGTTTTCTATTTGAGTTCCAGCCCGCAGCAGCACGGAGGATTCGTCGGAGGAATTCATGAGATATAGCGGAATGAACGTGCTTTTGGTGGGAGAGGATTTCCATGCGACCGCGCAATCTTTGAGGGATCCGCTACACCGGTGGGGATTTCGATGTCACCTGGCCGGCACTATGCGAGCTACATTGGAATTTTTGAAATCGCGTGGCAGCGACCTGGTGCTCAGCCAGATGCATCTTCCAGACGGAAGCGGTTTCAACTTGCTTTCGACTTTGACGGGGTTGCCGGTCACCGCATTCCTTTGTGTGCCGGTGGAGGACAGCTGCCTTTGGCTACGAGCCATCGACGCAGGGCGAAATTGTTGGGGAGAGGAAATGTTGCGGCCCGCCGATTTCGCGCGAGCACTGGAAGAATTCGCTCAGCGACGATCTGCTGGAACGCTGGCCAAGGCGTCGCTCGCGCATGCCCACGCTGCCTAGCTTACACCTGCGAAAACGATATTGGTTCGTGACCATGATTACTAGTGCATCGATGGCGCTTCCAGATGTTTCGGTGGACGCTTCATGATGAAGCACAGCGGCACCAGGCAAGCCACAATGATCGCAAGTCCCGACACTACGTCGGTGTAAGCCAGCGTAGTAGCCTGCTGCTGCAAGAGCGCGGCCACGCGCCCGTACGCTTGACGCATCGCCTCGGTGGGACTCAGACCTTGGCTGCGTAGCGTGGCCGTGAGGCCATCGATCATTTGCCGGAAGCTGGTCCATCTTCGACACCAGGAAATCCTGAAAGCGGCATGGTGAGCATCATGATGAAGCCGCCGCCTGCTAAATCTTCGCCGGCGCTTACCGCTGAGTAGCCCATTAGAAGTTGCAAGTATTGCGGAATTAAAACAGTTGTCCCGTACAACACCGCGCCGAGTACAAACATGAAAAACATGGCCGTGGCGAAAATTCGATTCTTCAACAGTTTCAGCTCGACGATGGGATGCTCGTGACGCCATTCCCAAACCACCCAGCTCACCAGCAAAATTTGCGCCGCGTTTCGAAATCGATGGGACGAAGTTTGCCAGTCTCGAGCAACGCCGCTGTCACTGCTCTGCGCGCGTTCTCAAACGCGATGCTTCTCGAACATCTGGTCGATTCAAGTTCGCTGTCGGATACAGAAATCCGCCATCTGCTGGGATTATTTTTCGACGCGGTAATTGCCGGCCGCCGTTGAACGCAATCGTTGGAAACGTCGCCGGCCGATGTGACAATCTCTTCTTAAATCGTTTGTACGCTCTCGCCTTTTCTTCAGGTTGACATCTTACCCATAAATCTGTATCTTCGGGTCGTATGTCGACCCGGGAAACCAAAGACCGCCTGGAATTGCTTCAAGGCACGCTGGACCTGCTGATCTTGCGAACGCTGATTTTTGGATCGCAGCACGGGCAGGGAATCGCGCGGACGATCCAACAAACCTCGGATGAAGAACTGCTCGTCGAACACGGAGCACTTTATCCTGCGCTCCAGCGTCTGGAAGAGCGCGGCTGGATTTCCGCGAAGTGGGGACTCTCCGCAAATAACCGCAAGGCCCGTTTTTATTCACTGACATCGGCTGGCCGCAAGCAACTGGTAGCAGAAACCTCCAAGTGGAACAGATTGACGGCAGCCATCGGGCGCATTCTGGAGGCTGAGGAGGGCTAGAGGTATGTTCCGACGCAAGCGGAAGGCTAGTGACTTCGGCGCTGAAATCGATGCTCATATTCAGCTGGAGACAGAACGCTTGCGCGAACAGGGCCTCAGCTATGAAGACGCCCGAACCGCGGCACGCCGCGCCTTTGGAAATGTAACAAGCGCGCAGGAACACTTCTACGAATCCAGCCACCACCCATGGTGGGACAACTTCTGGCAAGACACTCGCTACGCCGCGCGCATGCTGCGCAAGTCTCCCGGCTTTACTGCCATCGCCGTGTTGACGATTGCATTGGGGATTGGAGCAACCACTGCAATTTTCAGTGTGGTGGATGCAACGCTGCTGCACCCGCTGCCGTATCCGCATCCGGAGCAGCTGGTAAGCGTCGAAGATGATCTTCCCGGCGTTGGCGCGAAGGCCGTAGGAATATCCGTTCCCGAATGGCACGATTTTCAGCGCTCCGGCATTTTTCAATATGTTTCGCCAATAGGCGGCGGGGACGTGAATCTCACAGGCGCGTCCGAGCCCGCGCGAATCCGCCTGCTTACCATACCGCCGAATTATTTTGCGCTGCTAGACGTGAAACCGCAGTTGGGCCGCTCATTCGATCCCGAGGATCAGACGCCCGGATTCAATCTAGAAGTGCTCATCAGCGACGGATTATGGAAGCGGGCCTTCGGAAGCGACCCGCATATTCTCGGAAAAAGTGTACGGCTAGACAACGACTTGTATCGCGTGGTCGGCGTCATGCCGCACGGTTTTCACGACCCGGGAGCAACGGTGGAGGAAAGCAACATCGACGTTTGGGCGGCCGCAGGTTTCGCTGGTCCTCCTGCTCCGCCTCCGCAACGCAATTTGCGGATCCTTCCGGAAGCCATCGCTCGAATCGCACCTGGACTGACGATTGAGTCAGCGCAAAACCGGTTAGACGCGCTGGTAGCATCTTTGCAGAAAGAATATCCCAACGATTATCCGTTGCAGAGCGCATGGTCGGTGCGCTTGGTCCCGCTTACGGAGAGCGTGGTCGGCAACGTTCGCCAATCTTTGATATTGCTGCTTGGCGCGGTGGGATTAGTTCTGCTGATCGGCTGCGTGAACGTCGCGAATCTGCTGCTGGCTCGCGCAAGCGCCAGAGGACGCGAAATGGCTGTTCGCCAAGCCCTGGGAGCCGCACGCACGCGTCTGATTCGCCAGTTGCTCACCGAAAGCGTGCTTCTTTCGTTGCTCGGCGGAATAGCTGGTCTAGCAATTCTTTTTTGTGCGAAGGGGTTCCTGCTGCAAATCGTGCCCGACAGCCTGCCGCGGCTCAACGAAGTGTCGATTAACTGGGCCGTTTTGCTTTTCGCTCTCGCCGCCTCTGTTGTCGCCGGAATGATTTTCGGTTTGGCTCCCGCGCTGCATGCAGGCCGCGTGGATTTGATCCCCATGCTCAAACGGGAGGCCCGCGGCTCAACAGGTTCCGGAGAGCAGGCGCGCACCCGTCGCGTGTTGATGGTCACGGAATTTGCTCTCTCCCTTGTGCTGATGATTGCGGCGGGACTTCTGCTGCGCAGCTTTTGGGATTTGTTGAATGTGCGCCCGGGATTCAGTCCGCAAAACGTAATGGCGGTGCGTATGTGGTTGCCCGTGCCCAATGATCCCGACACTGACATTTACAAAACGTCGGCTCAGGAAGCGCTGTTCATACGCGAAATACTTCGTCGTGGCAGGACGCTGCCCGGCGTGGAGGAAGTAGCTGTTGGTGACATGGCCGCTGTTCCGTTGGGCCACGATCGAAACAATCTAAACCCATACGCGTTGATTCTCGAAGGCCGCGAAAATCAAAGCGATCAGTCCCCTTTGGTGAACGCCACAATGGTCACGCCATCCTATTTCCACTCGGTCGGCATGACCTTGCAGAGCGGCCGTTTGCTGGGCGAGTTGGACGACGAATATGCTCCGGCCGTAGCAGTGATCAATGAGACCTTCGCGCGAACGTACTGGCCGAACGACGACGCTGTTGGCAAACATCTCAAGCTAAATAACGCCCGCGGAACCACCATGAACCCTTCCTGGACCACAGTGGTTGGCGTGATCGCGGATGCTCGAACAGAATCACTCGCGGAATCGAGCGCTCCACAAATTTATGTGAGCTTGTATCAACACCGGCCTAAAGATCTGGCGATATTTTTGCGTGGACGCTTGGACTCCGCCGCTACTCCCGTAGAGTTGCGCGAGCAGGTGCGGTTGATCAATCCCGAGCTTCCGGTTTTTGGCGCGCAGATGCTGAACGACATGGTGTCCGCATCTCTCTCCGAACGAAGATTCTCCCTGGAGATGGTTGGGCTGTTCGCGCTGACTGCGTTGTTGCTCGCCGGGCTTGGGATTTACGGAGTGATTTCCTACATCGTGAGCGAGCGCACGCACGAGATCGGCATTCGCCTCGCGCTCGGCGCGCAAAGCCGCAACATCCTGCGAATGGTTTTGCGTCAGGGGTTGGGGCTGGCCATCGCTGGCGCCGCGGTGGGACTTGTTTGCGCGCTGGCCGTTTCGCACTTGATGGCCGGGCTGCTTTACGGCGTGCGGCCGACGGATCCTCTCACATTTGCGGGTGTCGCTGTTCTTCTCATCGGCGTGGCTCTGCTCGCTTGCTATATTCCGGCGCGGCGCGCGATACGCGTCGATCCACTGGTCGCGCTGAGACACGATTAGGCGCAGCCCCAAGCAATGGTTGCTTGTAGCGCCGGCATCTTGCCGGCGCTACAAAGGCAAGAGGCTCCAAGGAGAATTATGAGGACCATATCTCGAATGATGAAAGCGCTGATCTTTCCGCTATGTGCAGTGCTCATTCTTACCGTGCCCGTTTTGGCGCAGCAAAGAAAGAGCGCCCCACCCGCGCCTCCGCCACAACAATCGCCTCAGCCGGTGCTAACCATGGCTTCCGTCGTGGACCGCGAGATCAGCGCCCTGGAAAAAGAAATGGTGGGCGCTGCCGAAGCCATGCCGGAGGATAAATTCAATTTTTCGCCTGAGAGCTTGAACAACCCCGGGAGCGATTACAGAGGTGTGCGCACGTTCGCCGTGGAGATCAAACACGTCGCCGCTTCCAATTATTTCCTTTGGTCCCCGGTCACCGGCGATAAGGTGCCAGACTGGTTGACGGATGAAAACGGTCCGGAGAGTATGAAGACGAAAGCGGACATCATCAATTTCCTGAGGGATTCCTTCGCCCTGGGTCACAAGGCTGCGGCTAGCTTGACCCCTGAAAATATGTTGCAGCCTGTTGGGCGCAGCAACAACGCTCGCGTCTACCGGGCCACATTTGCGGTGGCCCATGCCTACGATCATTACGGACAAATGGTGGAGTATTTGCGCATGAACGGAATTGTCCCGCCAGCCAGCCGGGCGCCGTCAAACTAATCGCCACAGCCGCGACGATCGAAATAAAAAAGGGCGTCGCGGTGGTTGCCCCGGACGCCCTTTGTGAGATCCTTCCGCTCGGCATTGCCGAGCCTCGGGATGAATCGCCCTGTGGGGCGATTTAGTACATGCCGCCCATACCGCCGCCCCCCGGCATACCGCCGCCGGCTCCGCCTGCTGCGCCCTTCTTTTCGTCTTCCTTGATGTCGGCCACCAAAGCTTCGGTGGTGAGCATCAGGCCGGCGATCGAAGCTGCGTTCTGGAGAGCGAGACGCGTAACCTTGGCTGGATCGATAACGCCAGCCTTGACCAGGTCACCGTACTCACCGGTGTCGGCATTGAAGCCGAAGTTGTCGTCTTTCGATTCGCGGATGCGGCCAACCACCACAGCGCCTTCATTTCCGGCGTTGTGAACGATTTGACGCATGGGTTCTTCGAGAGCGCGCTTCACGATGTTGACGCCAATGGCTTCGTCATCATGCAGCTTGAGCTTTTCGAGAGCCGAGATGCAGCGAACCAGCGCTACGCCGCCGCCGGGAACAATGCCTTCCTCGACAGCTGCGCGCGTGGCGTGCATGGCGTCCTCAACACGAGCCTTCTTTTCCTTCAGCTCGGTCTCGGTAGCTGCGCCGACCTTAATCACGGCGACGCCGCCTACCAGCTTGGCCAAACGCTCTTGCAACTTCTCGCGGTCGTAATCGGACGTGGTGTCTTCCACCTGCGTGCGAATTTGGCGAACGCGGCCTTCGATCTCGCTGGATTTCCCGCCTCCTTCAACGATCGTGGTGTTGTCCTTGTCGATGGTGACTTTCTTGGCGCGGCCGAGATCTTCCACCTTCACGTTCTCGAGCTTGATGCCGAGATCTTCGGTGATGGCCTTGCCGCCCGTCAGCGTAGCGATGTCTTCCAACATGGCTTTGCGACGGTCGCCGAAGCCGGGAGCCTTAACCGCAGCGCACTGCAGCGTGCCACGGAGCTTGTTCACCACCAAAGTCGCGAGCGCTTCGCCCTCAACGTCTTCTGCGATGATCAATAGAGGCTTGCCCATCTTGGCGATCTGCTCGAGCAGGGGAAGCAAATCCTTCATCGAGCTGATTTTCTTTTCGTGGATCAGGATGCGGACGTCTTCGAGAACGCATTCCATTCTTTCGGGGTCAGTAACGAAGTAGGGCGAGAGGTAGCCGCGGTCGAACTGCATTCCTTCGACCACTTCCAGCGTCGTTTCCATCGTCTTGGATTCTTCAACGGTGATGACGCCGTCCTTGCCGACTTTCTTCATCGCTTCGGCAATGATTCCGCCGATGTGCTTGTCATTGTTGGCGCTGATCGTGCCGACTTGCGCGATCATGTCGCCCTTTACGTCCTTGTGGAACTTCTTGATTTCCTCGACGCAAACTTCCACGGCTCGTTCGATACCGCGCTTGAGTGCCATGGGGCTTGCGCCGGCTGCCACCGTCTTCACGCCTTCGCGGAAGATGGCCTGAGCCAGTACGGTCGCTGTAGTGGTGCCGTCACCAGCTACGTCGGAAGTCTTGGAAGCCACTTCGCGCACCATCTGTGCGCCCATATTTTCGAGGGGGTCCTGCAACTCGATTTCTTTTGCTACCGTCACGCCGTCTTTGGTAATGATCGGCGCGCCGAATTTCTTTTCGATCACCGCATTGCGGCCCTTGGGGCCCAGCGTGATCTTCACGGCATCCGCCAATTGGTTGACGCCGCGCAAAATGGCCTGGCGTGAATTCTCACCGGTCACGATTTGCTTTGCCATAATTCTCCTTCCTCCTGATTTCTATGTGTTAGTCCGGCTCAGCCAGCCCCGCGTTGAGGTTTAGCCAATTCCAGAAGTTAATCTGTTAACTGTGTCCGCCCGGCTAAAGCCGTCCGGACCCGCCCGCTCTACGCGGGACTTGTCTCGGCCGCCGATTCGCCCGATTGTGTCGGGTTTCGCGGCAGCGTTTAAAGTTACTTTTTGCCGCCAGCCGCTTTGGCTTGGCCGCCGATCTTGGCGAGGATTTCATCTTCCTTCATGATCATGAAGTCTTCGTCGTCGATCTTGATGTCGTTACCGCTGTACTTGCCGAACAGAATCTTGTCCCCAGGCTTCACATCCAGCGGAATCCGGGTACCCTTTTCCATGCGGCCTGCGCCTACGGCAACCACTTCGCCTTCTTGGGGTTTCTCTCTGGCCGAGTCAGGGATGATAATTCCGCCCTTTACGGTTTCTTTCTCTTCCAAGCGCCGCACTAACACGCGGTCGTGTAGTGGCGTGATGTTCACTGCCATTTGTGCTTTTCCTCCGGTGGAGAACTTAGGTATCGTTCGAAGGGAGGCTGCAGCCGAGGCGTTAGCACTCCTCATGAACGAGTGCCAATAGTATCAAATGCACGGATACAGTCAAGGCAGTAGTTGACAATTATTCGCTCACATCTTTGCGTCATCGTTAAAATGCTTATTTTCTGATATATAGGTGATTGATTGGCCCTCTGGTCGTGGTAGTCTAACGCGAAATTATGAGTAAGGAAAACGTGGCCGGATTTGTTCTTGCGGGAGGCAAAAGCTCGCGCATGGGCCGCGACAAAGCGCTGCTGGAAATCGACGGCGAGTCACTGATCGCGCGCGCGACGCGGCTTGTGCGGGCCGTGCTGAGCGAACCAGTGGTAATCGTCTCCACTCCCGGTCGCGAGGCGCTGGGGCTGAAAATTGTGGCTGACGATTTTCCGGGGTACGGGCCCCTGGGAGGGATTGCCACGGCTCTGCACATTTCCGCGAAGCCATGGAACCTGGTGATTGCGTGCGATCTTCCATACCTTACCAAGCCGTGGCTGGAATATTTGGTTGAGCGGGCCTTGAAATCGGAAGCGGACGCGGTGGTCCCGATGAATGTGCGCGGGCCGGAGCCGCTTTGCGCGATGTATCACAAGAATGCAGAGGTGCGAATCCGCACAGCGGTGGAAGGCGGAATGCGCAAAGTGACGGACTCGTTCGCAAATCTGTCCGTGGAGCATGTGGAACCGAATGAATGGAAAGCCTTTGCTTCCCGCGGCGTACTATTTAAGAATGTGAATTCGCCCGCGGACTATGACGAAGCTAAGGCGCGGCTAAGCAAGCAGAAAAATTCATGAGCGAACACTATTTCGAATTTCGCAACGTCTTTAAAGCATTTGACGATAACGAGGTATTGAAGGACGTAAGCTTTTTCGTCAATCAAGGCGAGACTGCCGTGATTATGGGACGCAGCGGAGTGGGAAAATCCGTTTCGCTGAAACTGCTGCTTGGTTTTCTTCAGCCGGATTCCGGGCAAATTATCGTGGCGGGAAAAGATGTGGCCGGTTGGACCGAAAAACAATTTTCGGAAATACGGCGGCGGGTGACCATGGTTTTTCAGTCCGGCGCGCTGTTCGATTCGCTGACTGTGAAGGAAAACATCGCGTTTCCGGTGGAAACGCGCGGCTTGGCCGAAGAGCAGGAAAAGGCTGAACAAACTGTAAGCGAACTGATGAAAATGCTGGAAGTGGAGCAGTATGCCGACCAACTTCCTTCCGATCTGGGCACTGGGACTAAACGCGCTGTGGCGATTGCGCGGGCGCTTGCTGAAAATCCGGACGCGATTCTTTATGACGAGCCAACCACCATGGTGGACCCGATCATGGCGGCGCATGTGGGCGACTTGATCGTCAAATTGAAGAAGCAATTCAAGAAAACTTCCATTGTCGTGACGCACGACACTCATCTGGGAAGAAAACTGGCCGACCGCGTGATTTTTCTGGTGGAAGGGCGCGTTGCTTTCTTCGGGACCTGGCAAGAGCTGGAAAATTCGCCGGACCCCTTCCTGCGAAATTTTCTGGCGCAGGATGAGTTGATCCCTGCTTTGGACGCCCCGGCGTGAGCGAGACTCCGTCAGAGAACTCCAAACCAAAACTCCCGCGCGTGATGGGTTTCTGGGATGTTTTGTTGTTCAACGTTGTGACCGTTCTCGGTCCGCGATGGATTGCGGCGGCGGCGCACAACGGCACGTCTTCTATAAGTTTATGGTTTCTGGCCGCGTTGTTGTTTTTTGTTCCCACGGCGCTGGTGATTGCAGAGCTTTCCACGCGATTTCCGCAAGAAGGCGGACTGTACGCGTGGGCTAAAGACGCGTTTGGAGAATTTCACGGATTCGTGGCCGGTTGGACTTACTGGATTTACACCTTGTTTTATTTTCCGGCGCTATTGTTTGCGAGCGCTGCGATGGCGGCATACATCGGTGGGATTGGGTACGCGCCGCTGGCACAGAACCGGACGTTCTTGCTGGTTGTGTCCTTCGTGCTTTTTTTTGTGGCCGTGTATATGAACATCATTGGGCTGCGCATCGGGAAGTGGCTGCAGAACGCGGGCGCGGTGGGTACTTTTGTGCCGCTGGTGATGTTGATCGTTGCGGCGGCTTTTGTTTGGGCTCGTTTTGGTTCGCTTGCGCAATTCACCTGGAGCAATATTCAGCCGCACTGGAATTGGGACACGGTGAATTTCTGGCCGCAGATTGCGTTTGCATTTGGCGGGCTGGAACTGGTGTCGTCGATGAGCGAGGAAGTGAAAAATCCGCGAAAAACTTTTCCGCGCGCGATTCTAGGGTCGGGCATCGTTATTGCGGTGATTTATATTGCTGGGACGATTGCTGTGCTGTCTTTGATGAGTAGCGTGCAAGTGGATCCGAAGAGCGGCGTGTTTCAGGCGCTGACGATTGCTTCGGCTGCTCTGAAAATCAGCGCGCTTGGAATCATTGCGGCGATTTTGGTGACGATAGGAAATGCGGGTGGCGTGGGTTCGACGGTGGCGGGAATTTCGCGTGTTCCGTTTGCCGTGGGCGTGGATCGATATTTGCCCCGGGCGTTTGCGAAAGTGCATCCGAAGTGGGAGACGCCCTACATTTCCATCCTGGTGCAGGCTGGGGTTTCTGGCGCGATCTTGCTGCTCAGCCAGATCAGTGAAACGACGGTGAGCGCTTATCAAATTCTGGTGGACGCTACGAACATTCTTTATTTCATTCCGTTTCTGTATATGTATGCGGCGGTGATCGTGCTGGCGTATCGGCCCGATCGCGAAACATCCACGGCCGCGCTGATACCTGGCGGCAAGGCGGGCGTGTGGCTTGCCGGCGGCATCGGTTTTCTGATTGTGCTGATGAGCATCGTCCTTTCCGTGATTCCGCCCGGTGAGAGCACGCACAAATGGATATTCGAAGTGAAATTAATTGGTGGCACGGGATTTGCACTTCTGCTGGGCGTGGTTCTTTTTGTGCGTGGGGCGCGATCGAAGGCGCGGGAAGTTGTGCGGTAATCGCTGCATGTTTTGCGCGCGCTGGAATACTTGCTGCGGGAAACCGGCGCAAAAGAAGGCGCTGCGCGCCAGTTTCTTTATATCCCGGCCAGAGCCCTGACCCACAGGGATGAGCTTCTCAATCGATCGATATATAAGAGTTTCTTCGCCCGTACAGCTGCCGCGCTAAAGGCCGCGCTACATTGAAACCCTAATACCTTCTTTCGGCAAAATGGCTTTAGTGGACGGCGCGGTTTTGGGTGGATTGTTTTGTCGCGAGAGAAAAGCGGGGCTCG
This sequence comes from uncultured Acidobacteriota bacterium, assembly GCA_963714785.1. GTDB lineage: Bacteria > Acidobacteriota > Terriglobia > Acidiferrales > UBA7541 > Palsa-295. Next base: position 213,517 of record CAVQQE010000001.1, on the reverse strand, counting down.
ATTTTTGGTGGTGCCGGCGCTCCGCCTTGAAGAACCAAACCTGCGACGTATTCTCCTAGCGATGGGCCGTGCTTGAAGCCGTGGCCGGAACCTCCGCCTACTAGCCAGACGTTTTCGAATTCGGGATGGCGATCGATTAAAAAATCACCGTTCGAACTGTTTTCATACTGGCAGACGCGTGATTCAACGATGGGTGCATTCTTCAGGGCAGGGAAACGCTTAGCGATGAAGTTTCGCGCCGCGGCTATTGCTTGCACGCTGGCCATGCGAGGTCGTGTGTCGGGGTCAACAATCGGTCCGTGATGGTCGTCGGCAACTTTGAAGCCGCGGCTTTCCAGGTCGGGCATTCCGTAGAATTCATCGCGCAGGTAAAGCCACGTTGGGAGGGCCGGCTGCGCAAATTGCAAGCTGCCCGCGCGAACTCCGAAGAAGAAAATTTCCTGGCGCGAAATGAACATGCGATCGGCCAGCAGGTCCGGGAAAAGTTTCGGAAGCCAGGGGCCACAAGCAAATACGAACGTGCCTGCGGAAATTTCTTCGCCGCTGGACGTTTTCAGGGAGCTGATGCGACCGCGGCTTTCGGGTGCGATTACCTGATCGGCGCGGAAATCTACTCCAGCTTTTTTGGCCTGCAGGACGACTTCGGCGACCGCGCGGCGGGCTATCAGGACTCCGCTGTCCGGTTCGAGAATTCCCCAAGCATCGTCGTCGAAGGAAATCTGTGGGTAGCGCCGACGCAAATCGGCGAGTGATAACTTTTCGAAGCGTATCTGAAGTTTCTGCAAGGTAGTTAACGTGTCGAGCGCGTACTGATAATTTTCGTGGGCGATCCAAAGGACGCCGGTGCGTTGAAAAAGTTCGGGTTTGCCGGCTTGGGCGAAAAGTTGCTGCCACAGGGGAAGCGCGAGAACAGACCAGCGCGTGTAAATTTCATCGGCGCCATAGCCCATGCGAATGATGCGCGATTCGCCTCCCGAACTTGCGCGGGAATTCGCAGGACCGTAGGCCTCGACTAACGCGACGCGGGCTCCTGATTGGCGCAGGGAATAAGCGGTCCAAGAGCCGAACACACCGGCGCCGATTACTGCCACGTCGTAATTTCTGGATTCGGTCATGCGTTTCGCTCCCGTCTTTTTCGGTGCGCCGCACCACAGCTTTCTCGCGATTTTTGTCGGCGGCACCCAAGCTAGCACGAAATCAAGAGTTGTAACATGTACACAAATTCGGAAGGTGGGACAGAAACTCTGCGGTGCTCGTGCGTACCGCGAAGCTCGTAGCAGATTGGGAACGCCGTTTCCATTAGTACTATTTCATGCTGCGGAGAACCTGATTAAGGTGAGTAGAAAGATGCGGAACGGAAGGATCGCCATGCGAACGCAACGGAAAACCATTGGGGCCTTTTCCTTATTCGCTTCGATTATGGCGCTCGCTGGTTCGAGCTTCGCGCAGAGCAAAGGTCCGCTGGTGGAATTACGTCCGCCCGAAACGAGCCAGGTTGCGCCCGCCGGGAATTACCATTTCCACGCTCACCTCGGCAGATACTGTTGTACTGCGGAAGGTTTTTCCGGCGAGCTCAGAGATGCAGGCACCGATAGCGACCGTAGGGCTCCCTACGGAGTTGTAATCGCACATGGGGACGCGTCCTGGCAGCCATCCAGATACGTGAGATTTTCGAAGGCGCTGGCAACAGGGGAGCGAGAACAAGCGCCGCAGCAGACTCCGGCGCCGGTGCCTTCGTTGGGTGAGGTGGCCCGCGAACAGCGCGAGTCGAAGACTTCTGACGAAAAGCCGGATGTGGTGATCAAGCAAGATGCCAAAGGCAAGCCGGTGGTAGTGACGAAGCAGCCTTAACTGCGGACTGCAATTTCGGAAACCGCGTTCTAAAGCTAGAAGCCTTCCTCGATTAACTTGGCTACCGATAGGTGCGAACTGGCGGGCGATTTTTGTTTGGCGAGAAGGCTTTCCACATATTTTGCGAGGATGTCGGTCTCGATGTTCACCGCGTCGTGCGGGTTCATGGCGCGGACATTTGTGTGCGCGTAGGTGAAGGGGATGATGGCGATGTCCGCGATGCCTTCTTGCCAGCGGGCGACGGTGAGGCTGATGCCGTCGATGGCGATGGATCCTTTTTCAGCGACGTAGCGGCGCTGATCTTCGGGGACGCGGACCGAGAGCCACCAGTTGTCGCCTTCGGGAAGCAGGCGGGTAACGCGGCCGATTCCGTCCACGTGACCTTGCACGAAATGTCCGCCTAGGCGGGCGTAGGCGGCTAGAGGTCTTTCCAGATTTACCAGGTCACCGGGTTTTCTTTCGCCGAACGACGTGCGGCGGAGGGTTTCCCCGGAAAGGTCGGCGGAGAAATGATCGTCCGAAAATTCCACGACGGTTAGGCAGCAACCGATTACGGAAATGCTGTCGCCGAGTTTGATGGACGCAGCAAAATCTCCGGCGTCGGGCAAGGCGATGCGGAGCCGGCCGCCATCTTTCGTCTGTTCGAGCGAATCAATTTTTCCGACTTGCTCGGTAATCCCTGTAAACATCGTGAAAATATCCTTGGATTACAAAATCAGGGCCGCAAGTTTCTACAGATATATTTTTCAACGTCGGTGACTTGGGAAACCATTTCGACGGAATTCGCGCCATTGGAACACCGCCGCTGCCCATGATCTTGGGAGCATAGAAGAGAATCATTTTGTCCACAATTCCAGATTGCAGGGCAGCGCCATTGAGTTCGGCTCCGGCTTCGAGCAGGACGTTGAGCATCTCGCGGCGGCCTAGCTCGCGGATGACGGCGGGCAAGTCCACGCGACCATTGCGGGGGCGCACTTGAAAAACTTCGACGCCGGCCCGGACTAAGGCGCGCGCTTTTGGCGAATCGATGCTTTGCGTAGTGAAAACGATTACATCGTTTTTGTCTTTGGCAGATTGCACGAGCTTGGAACGCAGAGGCGTACGCAGTCGCGAATCGACGATGGCGCGCAAGAGTCTTCGGCGACGCGCCAGGCCTGTGCGATCAGACATCCGCGGATTGTCAGTCAGCACCGTGCCAATTCCGGTGAGGAGTGCGTCAGCCTCGTGACGCAAGCGCTGGACTTGTTCGAGAGATGCGGCGGAAGTGATCCATGTAGTGCTGCCGGCGCGGGAAGCAATTTGGCCATCGAGCGTGAGCGCAGTCTTCAGAATGACGAAGGGAAGGCTGGTGCGAATCCATTTGGCGAAGTCTTCGTTCAGGGCTTCGGCGCTCTCTCTGAAATTTTCCGATAGATGGACTTTAATTCCGGCGCGCCTCAATTCTGCGAATCCTCCCCCTGCCACCGCTGGATTCGGATCTTCCATCGCAGCGTAAATGTTTTTTATTCCGGCGGCGATGATGGCTTTTGTGCACGGGCCTGTGCGGCCTTTGGTACAACAAGGTTCTAGCGTGACGTAGAGACTCGCGCCTCGAGCTTTCTCGCCGGCTTTTTTAAGCGCCACGATCTCGGCGTGGTCGCGCTTCTCATACGCGTGGAATCCTTCTCCTACTACGAGGCCATTTTTTACCAGGACTGCGCCGACCATCGGATTCCGGTGCGCGAGCGCAACACCGCGCTGTGCCAAATCCAGAGCGCGTTTTAAAAATATGTCGTGGGACGCGCCCGCGGAGCTAGTCGAAGAGCGAGTTGACATAGGTTTGCGCGTCGAAGGGGACGAGGTCGTCGATTTTTTCGCCGGTGCCGACGAAGCGTATGGGGAGATTGAGTTCGCGGGCGATGGCGACGACGATGCCGCCTTTGGCGGTGCCGTCGAGCTTGGTCAGCACGATTCCGGTGACGCCAGCGTGTCCCCAAAATTCGCGGGCTTGGTTGAGGCCATTCTGTCCTGTGGTCGCGTCGAGAACGAGCAAGACATCGTGAGGCGCGCCGGCAACAATTTTTCCGGCGGTGCGCTTCATTTTTTCCAACTCGGCCATGAGGTTCGATTTTGTGTGAAGGCGGCCGGCGGTGTCGACGATTACCACGTCGGCGTTGCGCGCGCGGGCGGCGGTAAGCGCGTCGAAGACGACGGCGGAAGGATCAGCGCCGGGTTTTTGTCTTACCATCTCGACGCCGGAGCGGCGCGCCCAAATTTCAAGTTGCTCAATGGCGGCGGCGCGAAACGTGTCGGCGGCGCAGAGGACAATACTAGCGCCTTCTTTTTTCAGGCGATTGCTAAGTTTGCCAATGGTGGTGGTTTTGCCAGTGCCATTTACGCCGACGACGAAAATCACGCGCGGCGAAATTTTCGCTGCGTCGGCCGACGGGCCGGTCCCGTTGCCATCCGCGTGTGCCGTAGGAGCTTGCAGAATTTTTACGATGTGGCGTTTGAGTTCTTTCTTCAGCTCGGCGGTTTCGGTGAGCTTGTGTTCGTTCACTTGCTGGCGCAAAGCGGCGAGAACTTCTTTGGTGGTACGCACGCCGATATCCGCGCTGAGCAGGGCGATTTCGAGCTGCTTCAGCAATTCCGGATCGACGGGGCGATTGCCGGTGAGAACTTTTTCAACTTGTGCCGCGAGCTCTGTCCGCGTTTTGCTGACGGAGTCTTTCAGGCGTTCGAGAAGAGTGGGTTCGGGTGGTCCAAAAAGAGAAATCATTTGCTCAGCGGCCTCAATTATATCGTTTTCTTAAATCAGGCTAGCACAATGAACGGGTTTTGGCTTAATGTCTGCGAAAAGCATTTTTTTCAGGGGGCTTTATGTCAGAAATCGCGAGCTTCAAAGTTCTATTCATTGCCGGATTCGGGCCGATCGTGGGTGACAAAGTTTCGAGTAAACAGCTTTATGTGGACACCCTCGGAATCGCCTTCAAAGAAGAGGCAGGAGATTATCTCCACACGAGCGCTTTGAATGGAGCGAAAAGCTTTGCTCTTTGGCCACTGGAACAGGCAGCACAATCTTGTTTCGGCAAAGATTCTTGGCCGGAAGACCTTGCTGTTCCGCAGGCATGGCTTGAACTAGATGTGGACAATGTTGAGAAAGCAACCGCCGAGTTGGACGCTCGCGGGCACCGAATGCTGGTCAGGAACAAAAAAGAGCCGTGGGGCCAGATTGTGTCCCGATTCATTTCGCCGGAGGGACTATTGATCGGCATTACTTTTACTCCCTGGATGCGAGACGGAAAATAACAACGGTTGAGATGTCGAAGATTAGACTTCGACGAGGGCTACGTTTAGGCGGAGGCGGCCGGCGGCGACGGCTGCGTCGAGAGCGGCTACGACGGCGGGATCAAACTTGGAGATGGCCAGCGAGCGAATACGGTCGAGCGCGAATTCCAAATCCATGGCGGACTGGTAGGGGCGATTTGTGGTCATGGCGTCGAAAGTGTCAGCGACGGCGATGATGCGCGCCATCATGGGAATTTGATCGCCGGGGAGGCCGTAGGGGTAGCCGGCGCCGTCCATGCGCTCATGGTGGAGCTCGATGCCGGGGAGCATTTCTTTCAGTTGCGCGACAGGGCGCATGATGTTGGCGCCTTTCACCGGGTGCTGCTTCATCAGCGCGAATTCTTCGTCGTCAAGCTTGCCAGGCTTTTTCAGGACGCGATCGTCCACGCCGATTTTGCCGACGTCGTGTAACAACGCGGAAATGCGCAGGCGGTCGAGGTCTTCCGCGTTCAAGCCCAGATATTCGCCGATGATGGTGGAATATTTTGCGACGCGGCCGGAATGACCTCGGGTATAGGGATCCTTTTCGTCAATGGCGGCGGCGAGCATGCGTATGGAGCCTAAGAACAGGTCGCGATTTTCGGCAGCGGCTTGCTTCAGGCGTTCGACGTACTGCTCGATGTCGCCAGCCATGTGATTGAAAGTTTCGGCAAGCTCGCGGATTTCGGCCGCGCCGCGGACTTCTACCCGTTCGTGAAATTCGGCGCGGCTCATGGCGTGAACGGAAAAAACAAGTCCGCGAATAGGACGCGTGATTCCGACGGCGAAAAGATATCCGATCAGCAGGGCGATCACTGTGACGCCAACGACGAAACGCAAGGCTTGCGCGGTGAGTTCGTGGACTCCGGCGTCGATGCGCGCTTCGTCAAGGCTGCGCTGAGCGATGACAGCCCAGCGAAGTTCGGGAATCGTGCTGTACGTGCCGATCATTTCTACGGGATGCTTCGCATCGCGCCCTTGTTCGAAGAAGCGCATGGTTTCCGTGGTGCGCAATTCCTGCGGCAATTCCTGCAAATGTTTTACGACCGGAGAATTGGTGGAGACGTCGCGGCCCGGAACCATGTCGCGCGTGTCAGGGTGAGCGACGATGTGGCCGTGACCGTCCACGATGAAGACAACGCGGTCGCGGACGCTGGCGTCGCGAATCCTAGCGAGCAGGCCGTCGATGGAGACGACCGAAGCGAGCATTCCGGTGAACTGTCCGCCGGAAGAAAGCGGCACGGAGACGATCAGGGCCGGGCGGCTGCCTTCCCCCAGCGCGAAAGGCTCGCTGACGAAATTCAGGCCTTGAATGCTGGCAGTGAACGCATGCTTCAGCGCAACTTGCACGAAAGGGTCGCCATCGGCGCGAAAACTTCCTGCCGATTGGCCACGGGCTTGTTTGTTGACCGCTGTAACGTAAAGAATATTTTGATTATTTTCGACGAAACTTTGCAACAGGCGCGCGAGTTGAGGCGCATGCGTGGTGTCATCGACGTCCACAATCCATCCGGTTAGTGCCAGGACCTGGCGCTGGCTAAGAAGCTGTTCGCTCAGATTTTGTTCGAATTCGAGAGTTTCGCTGGCGAGCGAACGAGTAATTTCGCTTTGCTGAACGCGCTCGGTGTCTTGCAACTTTTGTTCGCTCAAGCCGATGACCTGGCGATGGTAGAGCCACAAGGGAGTGACGCTGACGAGCAACAGAGCGCCCAGCACAATCCAGAGGATGCGCAGGCGTCTGTTCGTAAGCTGCTTGAGGGTGTCAGCTATAGGCACAGGGATTTCCGCATTAAAATTATGGTGAAGAGAGACGTAGCGTACAACGGGACGAAAGTACTGGGGTTGGCTGATAAGCCACAGACCTGTTGGCACTTACGAACAAGTGCGGGTCGATAACCCTGGGCTTTAGTTCCACATAAACGGCTTAGCTGCAGCTAATGCTAGGCGAATTGATGGTGACGATTAGCGCGGAAATTTGATGCGGGCTTCGTTGCCGGCTACCAAGCGTTCGATGTTGGCGCGATGCTTGAAGAGGATAAGCATCGAGATAAATACCGTGCCTAGCGTAACGGAAAGAGGAGGAGCGTGGAGCGGAGCGTACAAAATGTAAACCAGAACCGGTAACGCTACTGCGGCAACGATCGATCCTAACGAAGAATAGCGCCAGAAGATCACCACTGCCAGCCAGAGAACGAAGGCGGCTGCTACTGCTTCGGGGCAGATGGGAATGAAGACGCCCAGGCCGGTGGCCACTCCTTTTCCGCCGCTGAATCCCAACCAAATGGGAAACATGTGGCCGATTACCGCGAGGATTGCCGCGGCCATCATCCAACGAATGTTGGCGCCAGTCCAACGAGCGGCGAGCCAAACGGCGGCGTAGCCTTTTGCGGCGTCGAGGGCCAGCGTGAGGATGCCGGGCAGGAAGCCAGCGGTGCGCGTGACATTAGCTGCGCCAATATTGCCGCTGCCGGTGGTGCGAATGTCAGGACCGCCGATCGCTTTCACAATCAGAAGGCCAAACGGTATCGAGCCCAGCAGATAGGCGATCAGGGGAACCAGCCAGTTTGCGTTATCGATCAAGCTACACGCTACACTTTCTCCGCGAAAGGAAATGTTGCCAGCCGAGTGTATTCGGAGCCTCCGCGCTTTAGAACACTTTGGTATAGATAAAATTCGGACTGGCGGCGCGCTGAGCCGAAGTCGTAAGACTTGAGATTATTAGCTGCGCGCACAAGAGTGTCGAGACCTTTGTGCGAATCGAAACGCGCGAGGGTTAGATGCGGAGTGAAGGCGCGCGATTCTGCCGGAAAACCTAACGGCTGGAGAGCGCGATCGACAGACGCCGCTAGCGTTGTGAGATTGGGGGATGCTTCCACACCACACCAAATTACGCGCGGATGAAATTCATGGGAAAAAAAACCGATGCCGCGGAAATCCAACAGGACCGGACCCACGCGATCCAACGAAGAAAGAGCCGACTTGATCGAGTCGAGCTTGGCTCCCTCCGTTTCACCCAGAAATTTTAAGGTGATGTGAATTCCTTCCGGGCGCGCCCAGCGCGCACCGCTGCATTCGGGTTTTAGACGCGCCATTAATTCTCGGAGTGCGCGGCGAACCGCATCTGGTATGTCGAGTGCAACGAAGAGGCGCATGGTTTAGGCGCGTCCATGCGCGGGGAAGAAGAAATAACGGCGAACGGTGTCGAGCGCTTGTTGCGTGGCTTGGAAGCGTATGCGTTCGCGGTCGCCGGGGAAGCGTGTGGCGCGCTCGCGAGTGTTGCGCTCGTCGGAAATGCCGATGTGCACCAGGCCGACCGGCTTTTCGGGCGTTCCACCACCGGGACCGGCGATGCCAGTGATGCCGATGCCGAGCGTTGCGCCCGTACGTTTGCGAATGCCTTCGGCGAGGGCGAGAGCAGTCTCGGAACTGACCGCGCCTTTCGAGTCGATGATGTCCGCGGGAACGCCGACCAGCGACGATTTTAATTCGTTGCTATAGCAGACCACTCCGCCGAGAAAATAGGACGAGCTGCCGGGAACGTTGGTGAGACGCTCGGCGAGCATTCCGCCAGTGCAGCTTTCGGCCACCGCGACAGTGGCGCGATTTTCGGTGAGTGCCCGGGCTACTACATCTTCGAGCGTTTCGCCTTGCGTGGAATACAAATGCTCGCCGAGAGCGAGTTGCATGCGGCTGACGATCTCGTCGAGAATTTTTTCGGCCTGCGCGGCATTGTGCGACCAGATGCGCGGATGAAGTTGCGTTCCGGTGGGCGTGGCCAGGATTGTGGTTTCAGTGTCGGGATACAGCTCGTAAAGCGGGCGGACACGTTGTTCCACTTCGGATTCGGGCAAGCCAGTCACGCGCAAGTCGCGCGAGAAAAGACGTTCGCTGTCGCCCATGCGCGCGAGACGCGAACGAAGGTCCGCTTCAAAGATCGCCTTCATTTCAGCGGGGGGGCCGGGGAGCAAGATTATTATGTGGCCTTCGGCTTCGATCCACAGACCGGGCGCGGTGCCCCGGGGGTTTTGCAAGATTACGGCGCCTTCGGGAACCATGGCTTGCCGCACGTTGATTTCCGGCATGGTGCGCGCGAATTTGCGAAAACGTTCCTGAATGCTACGAAGAATTTCGTCGTTGCGATGTAATTCGCGGCCCAGCAATTCTGCGACGGTTTCGCGTGTGCGGTCGTCGTCGGTCGGGCCAAGACCGCCGCAACTCACGATAAGTTCGGAGCGGTTCATGGCGTGGCGAAACGAGGAGCGCATCTCATCCCGCGAGTCGCCCACCACCGCTTTGTGAATTACGCGAATGCCGAGCTTGTTCAACTCGCCGGTCAGATAGAGCGAATTTGTGTCGAGGCGGTAGGGTGTGAGTAACTCGGAACCGACTGCGATGATTTCGGCTTTCATCAGAACCTGTTTTACTTGATGACGTACGCGGGCGCAAGGAAATGACACACTCCGGCACGGAAAGAAAAGAGCAGCAAGATGCCGGCGCTACACCACGCGAAAGAGAAAAGAGCCTGCAGCCATCGGCGCTTGCTCGAGTTAGGAAAGAAAAAGCGGGCAAGATGGGGGCGCACTTACTTAATCGCTGAGAGGGAGACCCTCGACGTCCCAATCTAGGGAATACAGAGCATTGTTGGTGGTGATCATGGCACGATGTGAAGGCAAAAGCGCTAGGCCGACGATATTGCTGCCGCTGAGAACGAGTTCGGCTTCGGCTTGCGGAGTGAGGCGAACAATGCCGCGTTGACCTCCCAGCGATCCGGCCACGTAAAGATTGCCGCGGCGGTCGAATGCGAGGCCCTGGGGACGTCCCAGGCCGCGAAAAAATGTGGTGACTTCGCCGGCGGGATTAATGCGATAGATGCGATCGTAACTCGAGGTAGTTGGGCCAGTAACGAAGAGCTCGCCTGCCGGACTGAATGCTAAGTGATAAGCGGAAAGAGACGGCTCCAGCGTGGCGAAAACAAAAATTTCTCGGTCCGGCGCAATCTTGAAAATTGTGCCGCTGCGGTCGCCGACGTAGAGGCTGCCAGCTTTGTCGAATGCAATCCCGGTGGCGATGCCCATGCCTTCAATCCACTGCATCGAGCGGCCGTCGGGCGAGACGCGATGGACAGTGCCGTCGTTACGGCAGGAAACGAACAGATGGCCGTCAGGATGAATGGCCAGGCCGGTGGGGTTCATCATTTCGGTGATGAAAGGCTTCACCGTGTGGTTCGAAGTGATGCGGTAAAGCGAAACGGGAACTTTTTGTCCGCGCTGGCCGCTGAATGTGACGTAAACATTCCCGTCGGCATCAACGGCGGGGTTGGCGACGGGGTGCAGATTGTCGGCGACTTGCATGCCCAGCGACATGGGGAACGGCGCGCTTTCGATGCTGCCCATGCGCACGCGCACTGCGCCGCCAGCTGCTCCTTCAGGGACGCGCGCGATCAGTAAATTTTCAGCGGCTAACACCAGGCTGCCTTCCGCCAGGCCGAATTGGACTTGCGGACGCGTGTGGTTGCGCGTGCCGAAACCGCTGCCTTGTATGGAAACTTCTCCGCCGGGGAGCGCGGCTGGCGGTTTGACGGCTTCAATTCTCGGATTGCCGATTGTTTTCAAAACTGTTTTTCCAATTTTTTCACAATCACTCTGTAAACGTTGCGTTCGGACATCGCGCCTTATTCCAAATCGCCGGCCTGAAGGCCGCCCGCGAATGAAAGCGTTCGCATGCTATAGCTAACAAACAAAAAGCAGGTCCCTCGCCGGCCCAAAAGCGGCCTCTGTGGGATGACAGTCGTTTGGACCTAGAGGTTTTCACAGGCCAAGCGCTCTTGCGATCCACAGACCTAGACCGGCGTAAATCCCCGCAACCCAGTCATCAGCCATGATACCCCAGCCGCCGGGCAATGACTCAGCTTGGCGCGCCGGAAACGGTTTCCAAATATCGAAGACACGAAAAAGTATAAAACCCAGCAACAAATATTTCCAGTTTAGCTCCGAACGAAATGTGACGAGCCCGATAGGAAAGCCCGTCCACGGAGCGTCCGAAACAGCTCGCCACCATAAAGGAACACCGCAACCAAGTAGCAGCGCGAGATGTTGTCCAGAAACTTCGTCGATCACGACGCGTTGAGGATCCTTCTGCTGCCAATATTCAGCCGCCCGGTTTGCACTCCAGACTCCGATTGCTGCAACTAAAATCGTGAGGATAATCTGAGTCCATAAGATCGGATCCCAATGCCGGCCTGAGATCAAAAAATAAAAGGAACCATTACCGCGCTTGGCCAACAGAACAGCGCTGAAGGCTCCCTGTAAAGTCCACCAGGGTAGGAGCGCCACTATTAAGCCGGCGAAAGAACCAAACGTGCCTGGAGCCTTGGGCATGTAACCGAGGCCGGCGGCGGTGGCTATGAATATGGCGAGGCGCGGTTTGCGTTGGCTACTCGCCGGAATCCCGGACGTCCAGTCAGACGCTGAAAGCGTTTCCTTATCAACGGGCGGAAGATCAGTTTCGTTCGTCATCCGCTTCTGGGTTGGAATTTTCTGACGAAGATTCGTCGATGACGGGCTCGCTAATTACGTATTTTTCGCTGGCCCAGGCGCCGAGATCGAGCAATTTGCAGCGCTCGCTGCAGAAGGGGAAGTCTGCGTTCGCGTCGGAATCTGTAGGCTTTCGGCAGATTGGGCAATGGTATTTCACGGAAGTGCCAAGATTAGACTAACACGAATGGAATTGAAGTGACTATGTGCGGGATTGAGGACGGTGGGCGATTGAATTCAAAAGAAAGATGCCGGGCTGAGCCCGGCGCTAGGAAAGCAAAGCAGAATCCGTCCGTGGTGGAGATCCGCCGCCGAGGTAAGGCACCATGCCGCGCTGAAGGCCACGGCGCTGCATGTAAACCTTGGGGGCCAGATAGGCCGTGACACCTATATTTTTGAAAACTTCAGGTTAGGATGGGAAAAAGGGTGGGGGCTGGCGCAGAGGTTTCTCGCGTGACACGTGGGGACTCAAAATTTGTGACGCGGCCGATCAGGTCGTAGTCTTTTGCTTCGGTAATCTCGATGGTGGCTAGAGTGCCTGGGGCGGGGAGATCGGCGGTGTCATTCACGCCTTCGAATTCTGTTACGTAAACTTTGCCGTCGATGTCGGGCGCCATTCCTTGCAGGCGCGCTTCCCAGACGAGGTCGGTATCTTTCGACGGACCTTCCAGCATGACTTGAAGATTCTGGCCCACATGCCTTTTCAGTTTGTGGGCGGAGATTTTTTTCTGGATGGACATCAGCATGTCGCGGCGGCGCGCGATGGTTTTTTCGTCAACTTTGCGGTCGAGCGCGAAGCTTTGGGATTTGTCTTCGTCGGAGTAGGAGAAGACGCCCATCCAATCGAACTCGGCGGCACGCACGAAATCGCACAGCTCGCGGAAATCATTTTCGGTTTCGCCGGGGAAGCCGACGATGAATGACGTGCGAATCGAAACGCCGGGGATGGCTTTGCGCGCTTTCTCGAGCATTTTCAGGAACGCGTGGCCACTTGAGCCGCGCTTCATGCGCGCGAGAACGTTGCGGCTGGCGTGTTGCAGCGGAACGTCGATATATTTCACCAGGCGCAGATGTGCGGCAATCGTGTCAAGCAGGCGCGGCGTGATGCGATTCGGATAGCAATAGAGGAAGCGAATCCAGTGCAAATCTTCCACTTGCGCAAGACGTTCGAGAAGGATAGCGAGGCCGTCGCGCAGGCCCAGATCTTCGCCGTAGAAAGTGGTGTCCTGGCCAATCAGCGAAATTTCGCGGACGCCAGCTTCGGCCAGATTTTCCGCTTCGCGTACGACTGATTCGAAACGCCGGCTCCGGAATTTTCCGCGGAGCTGCGGGATCACGCAGAAAGTGCAGGGATGGTTGCAGCCTTCATTAATTTTTATGTAGGCAGTGTGGCGCGGAGTGGCGAGAATGCGCGGCGTCAGGTCGTGATAAAGATACGTGGGCAACTGCGCGGATTCGGTGTCGTCGTTGCGCAGGCCGCCTTCGCAGGCTTCCAGGATTTTTTCGATTTCGCCGGTGCCGATCACGGCGTCCACTTCCGGAATTTGTTCGCGGATTTCGTCGCGATAGCGTTCCACCATGCATCCGGCCACGATTAATTTTTGCGCGCGGCCGAACTTTTTATATTCAGCCATTTCCAGGATGGATTGTACGGATTCTTGCTGCGCCGGGGCGATGAAGCTGCACGTGTTGACGACCAGGACGTCGGCATCACCCGCGCGCGGCGTGATTTCGTAACCCGAGCGCGCGAGAATACCCATCATTACCTCGCTGTCTACGAGGTTCTTCGGGCATCCTAGACTTACGAATCCGACCTTCGGCATTCAGTGCGGTCCTTCAGCTGGTGTGGAAACCTCAATTCTACCACACCAGGAACGCCCTCGGCCGCCGATCCGTAAGACGAATTAACGTGCCCTGAGAGTTTGATTGAAGCGCCAGCGATTGGGGAGCCTGATGTATCGAGTACGGTACCCTGGAAGGTCGAGCCTGCCTGATCGTGAAGGGCCAGAGTACAAAATGCTAAAAGCAAAATTACTTGGAGCAAGGACAGCACGATTCGCTTTTGGAACAATTCTTTTAGCTCCGCCGTCGTTCTAGTAACGATTCATTACGAATTAGCTTATCAAAGAATTACAAAATCCAATGCCTATGGAGTACGACTAGGGCGCGTCCGGAGCGATTCGCGGATTGCGCGGAGGAGGGTAGACATTTGAGCGACGGGGGTGGGGTGGCTGCCGAAGCGGGCGGACTGGTATAGCTCGGTGAGTTGGGCGACGGGGGCGGCTATGTCGGCCGCGGGAATAGCCGACGCGAATTCAAGAGGGGTTTGCGACGGGGCTTTTTTCCAGCCGCGTTTTTCGAGGAGGCGGAGCATTTCGCGATACTCGAGGGACGCCAGCGAGGCGGTCAAATTTCCGCCACGACGTGCACGGACCCGCCACCGCGCGATTAAATATCCGATCAGCGGACGACCGCGCAGATAGATCAACAAGGCAATCAAAAACACGAGAACGCTAGGAAGAAAATAGGGCGAGGCTTCGGTTCGGCGGTCGAGCGCCATCAGCAGGCGAATGGCTTGGCGTTGTTTCTCGCGATAGTAATGCTGCGCGTGGTCGCCCCAGGTGCGCGAAGTATTCTGCATGTTGCGCGCGAGATTAACCTGGTGCACGAAATCGTAATTGACGACCCACTCGCTCCAGGCGAACTGAAACCAGTCCCAATAGAGGGCGAGCCGCGAGAGAAACGTGTTTCGTTTTCCATTTCCGGGCGGAGTGGGATCGAATGTGATCCAGCCGTAACCGGGGAAGTAGGCTTCGACCCAGGTGTGAGCGTCACTGGCGCGAATGATGTAATCGCCGCCGAGGTCGTTGTATTCACCGGGCAAAAATCCGCCGACGTAGCGCGCGGGAATTCCCAGATCGCGCAGCATCACGGTCATGGCAGCGGCAAAATATTCACAATGTCCTGCGCGGCGAGTGAAAAGGAAATAGGCTAGCGGGTCGTCGGTCTTGGGGCCGCTGAGGTCGAGTGTGTAGGCGTAATGAGTTTTCAGATAGCGCTCGATATTCGCGGTGCGATCGTATTCGTTGTGAGAACTTTCTGTAATTTTTTGGGCGAGCTGTTTGATGCGCGGGTCAAGTTCGGGAAGCTGCAGGTAAAGGCTCTGAATCTCGTCGGGAAAAGCGGAGGAGGCTTTTCGCAATTGGACCGGCGGAATCGCGGGTAGCAACGAAAGACCCTCGTAACGTACCTTTGTTTCGTTGTGAAAAGGGTTGGAGAGGGAGCCAGTTCTGTCAACGAGGAGATATCCGCGCTGTTGCGATGCGCCGACGCGCTCGGTATCGTTTGCGAATCTGCCGCGCAAAGCTTCCAGGTGAGGCGCGATAAAAACTGCGTCGGTGGCCACCGGTTCCATTAGCACGGTGTAACGAAGCGGGGAGGAATCACCACTGGAAAGCGGGAGGGCAGCAAAACGAAATTCGCCGTCGGGAGTGGGCGAGAGCACTATTTGGTCGTGCGTGGGAGTAAACCAGCGCTTGCCGTCGAAATCGGTGAGCACGATTCCGCGCCAGTGAACGTCCGCAGCGCGGCCGGGGTCGCCTTCCACGTGTATGCGCATCACGACGGCGGAACTTTGTTTTATTTTTCCGATTTCGCCGAGGGTGACGTTGTCGCTGAAGCCTGTCATCAGGTTCGGCTGCAAATTCAGAGCGCTCAAGTAGCCGGTGGTGAAGCGCGGAATCAGAAAAAAGAGAAATCCGCCGATGAGTAGGGCGCTTACCGCGACGAGAACAGATGTCAGTCCAAGCGCGCGATTCAATTGCTGCGCCATGGGCGAACCCGGTTCGAAGGGAGGCGATACGGCTCCGGTGGCGCTGCGGCGAATTTCCAACGCGACAAAAGTGGATACCGCTAGCGCGAGGAAAATTGCGAGCGTGATCAAGAAGCTCGTTTCGACCGTTAGGATGGCGGACGCGAGCATGCAGGTGAATGCCAGGACTGCAAGGAATGCAAAGTCGCGGTTCGTTCGCGCAGAGTAAAGGCGAACCAGCGCAGCAAAAAGCATCAAGTGGATCGCGGCGAGCAATGCCGCGTACAACGCCGGGTTCGGCGCGCCGGCGGACAAGCTTCGTGAAAAAATCCAGAGGTCGAGTGGGAAAAACAGGAAGTAGGCCAGCACCAGCCAAGTGGCAACGCGCGCGGAAATCTCCGGGCCGCGTCCGCGCCAGATGCGGAATCCTTTATAGGCAAGCGCGATCAGCGGAACGAATAGCGAGATTGGATCGAGCTTGCCAGTGAGCACAACGGCGAGGATGCCAGTGGATACCAGCAGAAACAGAGACACCTCGAAGTAACGCTGTACGGCTGGAAGCGGTGGCGCGCTGGCTTTGGTTGACGCGATGGAACTCATAGTCCTAATACGATGCTAGCACCTGGAAGTTCGAATGAAGACGGATTGAATCCAAATTGATGACCAGGGAATAACTGTACTTTCGTATGGTGCAGAATAAAGTCTGGCAATGCGTTCTCTGGCGTTGGATGGTGTGCGGCGACGCAAGTCTGCCGCGCTGAAGGCCGCGGCGCTACATTAAGACCTTTCCGAGCGATGCGGCGATTTTGCGCGTGGCGTTTGATATGGGGACGTGGCTCAAATTTTCCAGCGACAGAATGCGGGTGCGCGGGAGTTTCGGAAGCTGTTCAACATGCGCCAGGAAGGGGAGCAACCTGATGTTGCGGAATGTGACGCCGTGGCGCGCGACTGGAAGTTCTTGCAGAGCGACACAAGCAATGCCAAGCGTGGCGTGTACGTGCGCTTCTAATTCATTTTCGGGATGGCGCGCTACTTGTACGGCGGGGAATTGCCACATGCGGGAGAAGAGCACGTGGTCATGCGCGCCGGGATCTTTTACCAGGATCGTGCGGCCGCGCGGGTCACGAAGAATGGCTGCGGCAATTTTTATATGCTCGGTGGCGCGCTTGATGCGAGGCGCCGGGATTTTCTGCGTTAGGCCGAGTTTGTATGCGCGACACCATTTCGATACTGGACAAATGTCGCATCGCGGAATTTGTGGCGTGCAGATTACCTCGCCCAATTCCATAAGGGCCTGGTTCCAATCGCCGGGCGAATCTCGAGCGAGCCAGTCTTGCGCGGTATTTGCGAGTTCGCGCCAACGACGAGGCGCGCGCAGGTCGCCTCGGATGGCGTGCAAGCGCGCTAGCACACGTGCGACGTTGCCATCGACGACTCCTAGAGGCACGTCGTAGGCGATACTTAAAACCGCTGCGGCCGTGTATCTGCCGATTCCGGGGAGTTCCAGAGCTTCGTCGAGAGTGTGCGGAAATTTCCCGTTGTGCCGCGCAACGATCGCTTTTGCCGCTCGATGCAAATTGCGTGCGCGACTGTAGTAGCCGAGGCCGGACCAGAGCTTTAAAACCTCGGCAATTGGCGCGCTGGCGAGTGACTCGACATCCGATAGATTTTTCAGGAAACGATCGTAGTAGGGCATTACGGCGCCGATGCGCGTTTGCTGCAACATTACTTCAGCTACCCATATGCGATATGGATCGCGGCTCGCACGCCACGGAAGGTCGCGTTTGTGCGCGCGAAACCAGCGCTGCAAGCGTTTTTGAAACGTTTTAAGCTGCACCGGCAGGAGAAGATTTGTTTTCATGCGCGAGGTATTCTCGCACGATTCTGTGATGGTTCAGGAATCCGTCTCGCGGGAGCAAAAGAGCAGATCCCTCGCTGCGCTCGGGATGACAGGCTGCTAACCGAACACGAGTCTTTGAGCCTTTGAAGCTTTGCAGCGCTCAGGATGACCGTTCAAGACGGAATAGAGAGCTTTAAAGTGCATCGATGAAAAGGAAGTAGCAATCGGGCCACGGCGGGGTGGGAACCGGGTCAGGAGGAGGCTGCGAGACTACGCCCGCCTGAAGTGTAAAGTGCCACGACATCGTTTACAGCGGGTGCCAACACATCCTTTACACATTGGCATCCGTCTTGGCTGGTGTTTTTTCCGGGGAGAACGCGGAGGAAGCCCGTAGGGCGACCGGAGCGTTCTCCCTGGCGCCGCGCGCCACCACGAGTGCCCGCGACCCGCGGCGCTTCAGATCGATCTCGCGAACGTACATGTGCCGGTAGCTCACCAGCAATTTCCTGTCGAATCGCTCGATCCGGACGCGTTGGTTCGCCAGTGCACCACACACGAACCATCGATGCCCTTCGTCGGTGAGCATTCCTTGCGAGTTTAAACGCTGCACCTCGCTGCCCGCCGGATACTCCCACTCTTTCACGCGCTCTTCGTAGCTTCGTTGACTCCGCTGGTAGCGCTCGGCTGGACGCTTCATCCCCAGCGCTTCGTGCGGTCGTCGTTCGTTGTAACTCGACCGAAATTCCTCCAGTGCCGCCGCCCACTCGCCGAACTGCTTCGGCACGCCTCCATGCCGTAGTGCCTCGCCCAGTGTGCGATGGAATCGTTCCACCTTCCCCTGTGTCTGCGGGTGACGCACCCGCCCGTACAAAAGCTGGATCCCTTGCTCGATCAGCCGCACCGAGAGCCGCGTCAACCCCCAGCCGTTCCAGGCCCACCACCACAACGTGCCGCGGTCCATCAGCATGGACTGCGGCACTCCATAACGCCGAAACGTCTCGACCAAAAATGGAAAAGCCTTCGCGCCGCTCAACTCTGGCAGCGCGTAGAGCCCCACCGCGTAGCGGCTGTGATCGTCCACGATCGACAGCGGATGACACTCCCCATCCGTCAACGGATATTTTCCCTTGCGGTCCATCTGCCACAACTCGTTCGGCTCGGAACGCTCGAAGCGGCCTGGCGCTGGACCGTGCGCGTTTTCGCTGACCAAGCGGTGACGTTCCAAGATCCGGTGAATCGTCCGTAGCGCTAGCGGAATCCCGTCCTCTTCCTGCAACAAGACCCGCAACTTTTTCGCGCCCCAACCTACCCGCTTCCGCAGGGCCACGACCCGCTGCACCTTCCAAGAGTCGGTGCGGCGCGGACTGCGGTGTGGCCGGCGGCTGCGCTCGGATACTTGCGTTAAGCTGTCGGCCTGCCGGTAGCGCTGTCGCCAGAGATAACCTGTCGGCCGCGAAATTCCAAACTCACGGCAGAGCGCCGTCATGCGCTCCTTGCTGCTGGCCGCTCGAATCACAAACTGCATCCGCTGCTCGTCCACATCCATCCTTTTCCACGGCATCGTCTCCGGCCTCCCTGGCCGAAAACTCTACCCGAGATGTAAAGAATGTCCTGGCAACGACTGTAAAGGATGTCATGGCACCGTACACTGAAGGCGGCCGCTACAAGTGCGATCAGGAGTTTGAGGATTACAGAGAGTCGATGAAAAGGAAATAGGACGAGGACCACAGCGCGGTGGGGATTGAGCGCTGCGGGCGGCTGGTAATGATGATTTTGAAAATTTCGTGATCGGTGGCGAGGTCATCGAGGAATGTGCCGCCGACTGCGGAGTCTTCGGCTTTCAATGTGGCGAGCTCGCGGAGCGTGTCGTAGATAATTTCGGCCGCTGGCGCCATGGAACTGGTAAAGCGGTGCGTCCGGAACTGGAGTACGGAATTAATTTCGTTGAAGTGCCATGCGATGCAGGCTGCCATTGTGACGGCTCGCTCGAATCGCCCGGCGTGTTCTGCAATCGCGTTCGGCCCTAGCGCTGGATCGGGAGCGCCGACGAAGGGATCCAGAACCAGCATCACGCGGCGTTCGTCTTCGCGCGCAAATTCGCGAACCATTAATCGTCCGGCTTTTGCAGTCACTTTCCAGTCCACGAAGCGCGCGCTGTCGGTGTGCAAATAATTGCGGAGTGAATGCAATTCGTGGCCGCGTCCGCGAAAGTCGCTGGCCATTTCTCCGCTGAGAAGGGGAAGGACTTCGTAGAAATGGTCGGTCGGCGAAACGCGCGGGTACACCACGATTTTCAGTTGCGAATTGACCTGGCGGCTTTTCTCGAAGAAGCCGAAAGGGAAGCGCGTGCGTATGCTGAACGCATCTTGCTGATAAACGCCACGCCGAGGAAAGGTCAGCTCAACTTTTTGCCGGGCAGAACCCTGGCGCGAAATGTAAGGGAAAAATACGGGCCGCGTAAGAACTTCTGCGGCGCCTTTCTTGTTCTCGCCCGTGACGCGCAAAGAAAAGGAAGGCCAGGTTTGTTTTTCGTTGCGCAATTCTAATTCAGCGAGTACGGGCTGCTCGGCAAAAATGTGTTCGGGCATGTCGAACTTTAGGTCCACACCGGTGAGCACAGCGCGAGAGAGTACTCCGGAAATAAGAATTCCGGCGAGCGAGCACGCCAAGATCATGAACAGCAAATTATTTCCGGTATTTACGGCGGCGAGAACGAGAATGAAAACAGCGACGAGGTAAACAATTCCTTCGCGCGTTAAGCGGTAATCGACTTGGTAAACGAGCCAGCGAAGACTGGTTCGCCGAGCGAGCCGCGGAACGATGACGATAGCGACCCAGGCGGCGAGGCCAAGCGCAATTACGGTGGTAATAGAGGCGACTCCGACGCGACCTTCCTGGGCAGCCGCTGCTGAAAAAAGCGCGGTGATCAGCGCGGCGGACAGCACGAGCATGGCGACGCCGAAGTTGCGCCAGCCGGGACGATCAATCCCGCGCCACCAGCGTGCAGCGAATGAATCGGGTTCTGCTACTTGCATAAGCCTCGAGAGTTTTGTTGCAATGTGCCTGACCTTCGTACGGTCTGTCCCAGTCGGATCGAAAATAGCCGGGACGATGTCGGCGCCACAAACTCGCGGCCAAAACGGCCGGCGAGAAGCCGGCGCTACGAATTCCGGCCCGACTTCGCGGCTTCGTTTACAGCGGAACGCGCGTGGTTTCCATAATTTCGCGCAGAATCGTTTCGGCTTGCTCGGATTTTTTCTGGGTTGAGACGTAGCGCGAGCTGACGACCACGCGGTGCGCGAAAACTGGGACGACAAGCCGCTTGAAATCGTCAGGCAAACAGTAGTCGCGGCCCTCCAGGAATGCTCGGGCTTGCGCCGCTCGATGCAGCATCACGGCGCCGCGCGGGCTGACGCCGAGGCTCAGTTGTTCGGTCTGGCGAGTACGCTCAACAATTTCCAGCGCGTAATCCAGCAAACTTTCTTCCACTTTTACGTGCGAGACAGTGCCTTGCATGGCGATCACGTCCGCCGCGTCCATTAGCGCCGAGATTTTCTCCACCGGGGCAACGCCGGAATTATTGCGAATGATTTCTTTTTCGCTCGCGCGCGAAGGATAGCCCATGCGAATGCGCATCAGGAAACGGTCGAGTTGCGATTCGGGCAGCGGATATGTTCCGTGATGTTCGATCGGGTTCTGCGTGGCCAGCACCAGAAAAGGTTTGGGCAGCGGATGTGTGTGATTGTCCACGGTGATTTGCGATTCATTCATCGCTTCCAGAAGCGCGGACTGTGTTTTCGGCGTGGTGCGGTTGATTTCGTCCGCGACGATAATATTTGCGAAGATGGGCCCGGGCTTGAACTCGAATCCTTGCGTAGAAGGATTGAAAACGCTGACGCCAATCACGTCGCTCGGAAGCATGTCCGAGGTGAACTGGATGCGTTGAAACGAACAATCGAAAGAACGCGCTAGCGCTTGCGCTAGAGTTGTTTTACCGACGCCGGGAACGTCTTCAATCAGCAAGTGGCCGCGCGCGAGAAGCGTGGTGAGCGCAAGTTGGATGACGTCTTCTTTGCCTTTCACTACTCCTGAGATTGAGCGCAGGAGTCCGGCGAGTCGAGTGCTAGCTGTTGTCGTCGTTGATTGCAATTCGCGTGGCCTTCTGCTACAAAAAGTTAGTACTGCGGGCGACTAGCTCAGTGGTTAGAGCGCTCCCCTCACACGGGAGAGGTCCAAGGTTCAAGTCCTTGGTCGCCCACCACTACCCCACACATAAGTTTTACCACCATTCATTGGACGAAGTGAAAATGCGAAGGGTACAGGTGTGTTCAAAAGGTTGTTTGCGTTTTCGATTTACGCAACTTGAGACAGAACCAACGCTCGCAACGCCAGCACACTAAGATGCAGCGAATCTCAGTTCACCTGGACTGAACTGATCTTGTTATTCCAGTTGCGCGAACGGTCGCTGGGCAAGCGCCAGGCGGCAAGGTCCGGAACGCTACTGCTGAAACTGGCGTTGTCGCTTTGGAAGTTTGCGTTCTTGTAGATGATCACGCTAACCCGTCCATAGACCTTGATCGAGCTGATGGCGTTATCGAACCCGCCGGGCATGGCGTTGAAGCTGGAACCGCGGGTCATGCAGAAATATTCGCCACGATAGTATTTCTCTTTGAAGAAGCAGGCGCCGCGGCTCGGAATGCCTTGGCTGGGAGGCCGATGACCGGTACCTGGATCCCACCACCATGGTCCGCCATTGTAAGGGTTCACCACGAACGTTGCGCGACAGCCACCTTCCACCCAAATACCTTCGCCATCAGCTCCCCAGGTGGTTCCGAAAATGCACGGAGCGCTGCCGGGAAATTGCTGCTGAAGCGTAGCTCCACCGCGGGTGTCAGCCGCACAGTAGGTGCGCCGGTGCGATCTCGACTCACACGTTACGGTGTAAGGGGCGCCGGGTCGTTGGCCGATACCGAGAGTAACGGAAATTCCGCCGCTTTGTGGTGGCGTTGCGGCCAGCGATCGTGATGACAAAAACAAAGCGCCAGTACTCAACATGGTGATCAGCGCAAGCGCTGCGATGCATCCAAACCTGTATTTCATGTTGAGCTCCTGCTGCGTGTGATGTTGAGCAAAAAAAACAATTTCTGAATGGCGGGAGTTTATTCAATTGAAGAATGAGTGGCAATAGGGATGAAAGCCGTCGCCATCGGTGATGGCAGGCGTTTGATGCGGGGCGTGATAGTCTGGGCCTGACCGACATGTAGCGCGGCGAAAATTCTGAAGAGGCTGGCCTCGAGAGATGACAAATATTTTGCGGTTTATACAGATATTCGCGTTGGGCACCTGGGTGGGATCGATCTTTTATTTTAGCGCAGCCGTTGCGCCGGGAGCGTTTCGCACGCTTTCAAATCCAGACCAGGCGGGAGCGGTAGTTCAATTTACGTTGGGACGCCTGCATATGTTGGGCGTGGTTGCGGCGGTGCTCTACCTGTTTGCGTCCGTAGCGCTCGCGCAGTCGTTCAAGGGATTGATTCGGCCGGCGGCAATTGGCGTCGTTCTGATGTTGTTGCTTACGCTCGTATCCCAGCGACTTGTGACACCGAAGCTGGCCGCGCTAAGAACGCAGATGGGTTCGGTTGCAGCGACGCCGGTGAATGATCCGTTGCGCGTAGAGTTCAATCGCCTGCACAGAATTTCTGTCAATTTGGAAGGCTCGGTCTTGCTGATTGGTTTTGCAACGTTGTTTCTTACTGTGCGAGAGATGACGAAATTTTCCGCGAGTTGAGTCCCACGGCCTGAAAATAGTTCGAGCTGCGTTATTTCCAAAGCGACGAACTATCGATTCCGTTTCCTGCGAATGGCGCGCTTCTTTAGGTTTTTCTTTTTGGCTATCTTTCTCTTCACGCTATTCTTGCCGGTGTTCTTCGTGATTTTTCTGGCATTTTTGCCCGCGCGGGTGACCGCCCGCCACATGTACCAGCTCGCGACGGTGCGATACGGACGCCAGCGTTCGCCGAAGGCGGCAAGCTCGCGCGGCTTGGGAATCGTTTTCTTGCGATAGAGAATCGCGAAACCTTTTTGCACTCCATAATCGTGGATCGGAAGAACATCAGGACGTCCTAGCCGGAAAATCAAAAACATCTCTACCGTCCAAGCGCCGATGCCGCGAACCGAGATCAGCCGCTCGACTAATTCTTCGTCCGACATTTTGCGCGCGGCTTCCAGAGAGGGGACCACGCCGTCGATCGTCTTCTGCGCAAGGTCCTTCATGGCTAGCGCTTTCGCAGCTGACAGTCCTGCTTCGCGTAACGATTGCGGAGAGGCAGCGAGAATTTCTGCGGGCGTGGGACATTCGCCATTTTTGCCCAGCGCTTTGATGCGCGCATAAATCGTGGCGGCGGCTTTTCCGGAAATGCTCTGATGCGTAATGGCTTCGAGCAGCGATTCGTACACGCTGTCGCATTCGTCTAGCTTAAAAGCGAACGCGCCAATGTCGGCAATCAGGCGGCCCAGGCGCTTATCGGCCTGCGAAAGATGCGCATGCGCTTTTTTGTGATCGAATGGCAGTACAATTGTTTCGTTCATGTCTGCGTAACAGGATACTCTCCCGCCACTCACTGGGACAATTTCGCCGAACGAAATATTGAAAAGTCTCCCTTTCGCCGGCGTAGTCCGATTCTAGTCAGCAAACGGTCCAGGCGATGGCCCAATTCAACGGGTCTCTTGAGCGCTGACCATTAGGGCGCGGAATTCGGGAGCGTTGTGGAACTTGTAAAAGGCGGGCTCTTGCTGCAGCCACGCGGAGAACGCTGCGGGGTCTTTGCTTCTCTCTTGGGCCTGACGAATCGCTTCGAACGCGCCTTTGCGGTCACCGGTCACGGCACGAGCCGCCGCTACCAGGCGCCACGCTCCAGAGGAGTCAGTCTTGGCGCTAACTCCCAGCTCGTAAAAAGCGCGCGCATGCGAAAAGTCCTTGGCCTCGTAACACTCGTCACCTCGCTCCATCGCCTCGACGAAAATACCTCCTAAAGCGCGCTGGAACACCCGAAGTTTTTGCGGATTCTTCTCATGCTCCGCGCGCACGCGCAGCCCGGAGATTTGCTGTTCGAGATCACTTCGCCGATCAGCATTGTCGGCGGAATCCCGGCGCAGGGTGGACAGTCCTGAAGAAATATCCGCGGTCAAGCGCGCTTGCTCTTCAAATTCCTGTTGCTCGTTTTTCGCGCCATCGCGAACAGCTTTCTCTTTTTCCAGCGCGGTGGCGCGATCACGAAATGCCGCAGCTTCGTTCAAATCCTCGCCAAAACCTGTGAAGGTGTTGACGGCCTGTCGATATTCTTTCCAACTGCCATACAGATCTCCCGCGAGTTCCAGATCTTTCGCGCGCCTTTCGGCTTCCGCGGCCTGCTCTTTTAGGAAAGCCATATCGCGCGCCTCGCGCCCATCCTTCATCGCCATCAGGCGAAACCAAGCGAATGCTTCGTCCATCACGCTGGCAGGCGCCCACGAGTGAGTGCCTTCGAACGCGCTAAAAGCATGAACGCAGTGCAGCGTTTCGAGTTTCGCGTCCATAGTTACGACTTCGCTATAGTTGAAGTCAGTGGTTCCTGCCGTCGCGAAGACAGCGAAAGTCGCATCCGGCGGCTGCGGGGGCCCAGGCCCCAACCCTGCGCTGTTCATAAGCACACCCGCGGCGCACTTGCACTGTCGCGCGAGCACGAGTGCCAAGCGTGCGCCTCCAGAAAAGCCCGCGAAATAGGCACGGTTGTCGTCAATCGAGAGGCGCAGACGCGTGTCTTGAATCATGGCCTGCGCCGCCTCCGCCCCTTTCTTCCACGGGCCGTTGTGGGAATTGTTGGAGCCCACCACGATGTACCCGTAACGTTCCGCCGCGTCTTTCATTAACTCCACCGGCACGCTTCCGAGCGCGTCGGGATCAAATGCATACACGATCGGCCACCGCTTTTCACGAGTGTAATGTGACGGCAGGTAAAGCGCATAGCTCTGGACGGACTCTGTTACGCAGGAAACCTTGGAGATGACAACGCCGGTCCGCAGATTTTCCGGCGCGACGGCTGACGAATCGCTCTGCTGTGCCGTAGCTGGAGGAGAAAATCCTGCCAGCACGAAGCAGAGCAGCACGAGCTTAAACATGGCAACTAGTATAGTTCGACGGAAACGGTTCGGTGCAATCGTGTGTGTTACTATCGTCGGCTTATGAAAACTGGAATTATTGGACTGCCGCAAGTAGGGAAGACGAGTCTTTTCCGGATTCTAACGCGCGCGCGTGTGGAGGCACGAAGTTCGCCAAATCAAGCGCATGTGGGGATTGCGCGTGTACCTGATGCCCGCGTGGTGAAACTTTCGGAAATCTTCAAGCCCAAGAAAATCACTTTCGCGACAATTGAATATGTGGATGTAGGCGGGTTGCAAAGGGATCGCGAGAAAAATTCCGCATCGCTGGTGCCGTTGCGTGAAGCGGACGCGCTGGCGCACGTGGTGCGGCTCTTTGAAGACCCGGCGGTGCCGCACGAAGGCGGGTCGCTCGACGCTCTGCGCGATATCGAGAGCGTTGAAATCGAGCTGATGCTGAACGACCTGGAGCAGGCGTCCAAGCGAATCGAGCGGGTGGAAAAAGATTTGAAGAAAAAGAAAGAAACGGTGCTCGAAGCTGAATTGCAGCTCCTGACTCGCTGCCGAAAAGCGTTGGAGAGTGAAACGCCGTTGCGTGAACTTGAATTCAAGCCGGAAGAATTGAAGATGCTTACGGGGTTTGAATTTTTGTCGCGCAAGCCAATGCTCTACGTGTTGAATCTTGGCGACGAAGAAGCTGCGGACATCGATCGTGTGGTCGAAAAATATCATCTGGAGAAGCTGGCGTCGAAACCGCACACAGCGGTGGTGCCATTCTGCGGAAAAATTGAAGCAGAACTTTCCGAGCTGCCGGACGCGGAAGCGGCCGAAATGATGCGCGCCTACGGGTTGGCGGAATCGGGCCGCCAGCGGTTAATTCAAGCCAGCTACCGGCTGCTGGGTTTGATTTCGTTTCTCACTTGCGGCGAGCCGGAGTGCCGCGCATGGACCATCGAGCGCGGAATGAATGCGCAGCAAGCTGCTGGCGCGATTCACAGCGACATCGAACGCGGATTCATCAAAGCCGAAGTGGTGAACTGGGAAAACCTGTTGAAAGCCGGCGGTTTCGCCGTGGCCAAGGAACGCGCGCAGGTGAAGCTCGAAGGGAAAGAGTACATCGTGCAGGATGGCGATGTGATTTTGTTCCGCCACTCGAGCTAGCACGATGTTTTCCTCCAACGCAAACCGGGTGCTGCTCGCTGTGCTGCTTGGAATTACAGCGGCCGGAGCCAATGTGGTGGGCGGCTCGTTGATCGCGCGCGCGAAATCGCTGCGCGGTTACCTTAAATACTTCATCGCACTGGGCGCCGGGTTCATGTTGGCTACCGCGGTGCTCGAAATGATTCCCGAATCGCTGAAGCTACAGGGCGAAAACGGCTCCCTATTTTTCCATCGAACAAATTCCGTTTTTATTTTCGTCCTGGCGGGCTACTTTGTGGTGCATTTTTTCGAGCATACCGTAGCGCCGCATTTTCATTTTGGCGAAGAGACGCACACCGAGGAGATGTCGCACGCGCATGCGAGCTATGCAGCGCTGCTGGGCTTGGTGATCCACACTTTTTTCGACGGCGTGGCGATTGCGTCTGGCCTTCTGGTTTCCACTTCCTTGGGGGTGGTAATTTTTCTGGCGATATTTCTGCACAAGCTGCCGGAAGGATTTACCGTGGCGTCGCTGATGCTGGCCAGCGGGCAGAGCAGGCGAACGGCGTTTTTGTCGTCGGCAATATTGGGTGGCGCAACGCTGCTGGGGATGGCGCTGATGTTTGCGTTGGGTAATGTGGTGGCTGAAGCGTTGCCGTTTTCGGCGGGCGTTACGCTGTACGTGGCTGCTTCGGATCTGATTCCCGAGGTAAACCGGGAGCCTGGGCCGGGAATGCCGCTGTTGGTTTTCCTCGGCGTGGCTATCCTGCTAGGGCTTAAGTAC
This sequence comes from uncultured Acidobacteriota bacterium, assembly GCA_963714785.1. Classification (GTDB taxonomy): domain Bacteria; phylum Acidobacteriota; class Terriglobia; order Acidiferrales; family UBA7541; genus Palsa-295. The sequence goes on along the minus strand of CAVQQE010000001.1, from coordinate 186,119 downwards.
CTCTTCCACGTCTGACGCGATCCGAACCCAGACGGCAAGATGCCAGGCCAAAAGCCCGGCGCTAGGAAACGCTGGCCGAAAATCGCCGGCAAGATGCAGCGCTACGAAGGCCGGGACTAGAAGCCGGTCTAGGGCGTGGGATGCTGCGACGACCGCACGAGGAGTTCCTCTATGCCGTCGGGATGCTCAGGGTTAAAGCCTATGGATTCAGCAACTCGTTCGTACATGTTGGGTTTAGAGTCCTGGGAATCCTTCTATTTAGGCACATTTGTCTCTGCTGCAACTTTAAGTGGCTACAGGTGTTAGATACAATGTGGAGGCCATGACCAGGTCTGACGTCCAATTGATGCTGGACGTGAAGGCTGGGGACGATGCGTCCTTTGACCTTCTACTGCAGAAATATCGCACGCCCCTGGTCAATTTCCTCTATCGCATGGTGAGAGATACGGCGACGGCCGAGGATCTGGCACAGGAAGTTTTCCTCAGGGTTTACCGGGCCCGCAAACAGTACTCTCCCAGTGCGAAGTTCACCACCTGGTTGTTCCGCATCGCGACGAACTTGGCGCTGAATTCGGTGCGGGATAACCGGCATCGCCAGAAGGACGTGTCGATCGACACAGCTTCTTCACCGGATGAAGATGCCGCTCCGATGCAGTTGCCGGCGCCGGAAATGCGGATTGATGAACACATGATCGAACGCGACCGCGCAGATTACATCCGCAAAGTAATTTCGGAGCTGCCGGAAAAGCAACGTGTCGCGGTTTTGTTGCATAAGTATGAAGAAATGGATTATGCGGAGATTGCAAGAATTTTAGAGTGCTCGGAAAGCGCGTTGAAATCGCTGTTATTTCGCGCATACGAGACGCTGCGTGTGCAGTTGGCGCCTCTTGTTAACGCCAGCGCATCACGCAGAGAGGGAAGCCCATCATGAAATGCGAAGACGTATCAAAAGAACTGATTCCGTACCTGGATCGCCGGTCGAATTCGGCAGAGCGCCACGAGGTGGAAGAGCACCTGGCGATTTGCGTGGCTTGCCGCACGCGAGCGGAGGAACTGCGCACGTTGTGGAGTGTGCTGGATGAGGTACCCGTTGTCGAGCCGTCGCTTGGCTTTGACGCCCGCATGCGCGCGCGAATCGCCGAAGAGCCGCGACCACGCTGGTTTCGCTGGTTTGTGCCGCAGCCGCGGCTGGCCATGGCCATGGCTCTGCTGTTGGCGGTGAGCGTGTGGATCACGCATCTGCCACAAGATAATTCCGGCTTGGCTGGTAGCGCGCAAAACGAGCAGCAGCAATTTCAGGTGATCAAGAATCTGGACGTGCTGGAAAATTACGACGTGCTGAGCAAATTTGATGCGCTGGACGAAGTCCCCGCGGACGAGCAGCCGGCGCCACAGCCAGATCAGCAGAACGATGAACAGCAGCAACAACAGGAATAACGGCGGATAAATGAAGCGGTTGAGAATTATTTGCGGGCTTGCGCTGGCTCTTTTGACGGGGCTTGCGGCGCAGCCTGCCTTGGCGCAGAGGCAGCATGGTGGTGCTGCGCCTTCGCATACGCCTAGTATGCGAGCGGCACCGCGCCAAGCAGCTCCAGCGCGTCCAAATGCGCGTAGTGGGGGACAACGGCCCGGGGCATACCGCCCGGGAGTTAACGCACGTGCGCCGCAAGGTGTGCAGCGCCCTAACAACGCAGCTAATCCGGCAGCGAACGCTAACCGCGAAGGCGGTATGAGGAACCTGTCTCCGGGCGTCCGGCAGAATCTGCGGGACATGTCACCGCAAGAACAGCGGCGTTACATGCAGAACAATGAGCGTTTCAGAAGTCTTCCGCCACAACAACAGGCCCAGATTCGAAATAACCTGCAGAAGTGGAACAATTTGTCTCCCACGGAACGGAACGCGATGAACGATCGCGCGCGTACTTGGCAGCGTATGTCGCCTCAGCAGCGCCAGTACGCGCAGAACAACCTCCTGCCGAAGTGGCAGAGCATGTCTCCCCAACGGAAGCAGATCGTGACAGGGCGTTTGCACACGCTGCAGGGGATGAGCCCGGCAGAGCGGCAGGCGGCGCTGAACGATCCGCAGTTCATGCGCGGGTTGAGTCCTGACGAGCAGTCCGTACTACGCGGGCTGGATTCGATCAGCCCAGGTCGTCCTTAGTTTCCTCCGTTTACGATCTCATGGGGCCTGGGGAAGCGTTCGCGGAGCCGCCTGATGGTGCTTTCCGGCCTAGAAGGTGCCGCGCTGAAGGCCGCGGCGCTCATTCAAATCTTCACCATCCCCAACTTTGAGGTTTGCTCGCGCGAAAGTGCGCTGAGGTAGCAACGAAACCACGAGTGCGAAGAATTTTTCTTGCTGTTAACTCTTACAAAACATTTTTCGCACTTTTTTTGAATCGAGCAACTAGGCGTGCGCAGAGCGTTCATGATCATCCACCACTAATTGTGGTTTGGTTGCCGTGAACCACAACGACGCATCTTGTTTTCCACAAAAATCTTCGATTCCATAACGGATTCCTCTTGACATGTTTTCGAACCTAACTACAATCGGGGCACAAAGTGGGAAGAAGTGGGACGCAGTGGTAAAAGCAACAAGCAAGTAGGGGCGAACAAAAGAGTGATTTCTTGGCTGTACAAGCCGGGCGTGGCTTTTAAAGGCACCAATGCTTCGGGGAAGCTATCTAGCGACAGTCGACGAAAAGGGCCGAATGAAAATTCCGGCCGATTTCTTGGCGGAGCTGCGCAAGACAGGCTCGAAGTTTTACGTGACCAGCGAAACCGGCGGTACCGCACGCATCTATCCCATGAAAGCCTGGGAAAAGATCGAAGAAAAACTCGCGAAAGTCTCCTCTCACAACCGTTCCAAACAGAAGTTTTTGGCGCGGGTGAACTATTACGGCCAAGTAGTGGAGGTGGATGGACAGGGGCGCATTCTAATTCCACCCACGCTACGGGAATCAGCGCAAATGAAGGGCGAGGTAGACGTTCAGGGCCAGCTGACTTACCTGGAAGTCTGGAATCACGCGCAGTTCCTGGAACAACTGAACCGTAACCCTCTAACGGCGGAAGACGAAAAGGAATTGGATTTACTGGGCATCTAGCTTTTGAGCGTTCTGCACACGCCGGTTCTGCTGGACGAAGTTTTGAACTGGTTGCGGATACGACCAGAAGGCACGTATGTGGATGCCACGGTCGGCACGGGCGGACACACCATCGAAATTGCCCGGCGGCTGACCACGGGGCGTTTACTGGGGATGGATCGCGATCCGCGCGCGCTGGAAATTGCGCGGGAGCGATTAGGGCCGCTTGAGCGGCAGGTGGCTTTGGTGCACGCAGAATTCTCGAAGATCGGCGAAGTGGTGGAAAAGCTGAATCTCCCTCCGCTGGATGGTGTCGTTGCCGACCTGGGGATTTCAACACTCGAGCTGGATACTCCCGAGCGCGGATTTTCGTTTCGCCGGGCCGCGCCGCTCGATATGCGCATGAATCCCGACTCGCCGCTGACAGCGGAAGAAATTGTGAACTTCTGGCCGGAGAAAGAACTGGCCTACCTTCTCTACAAGAATGCCGACGAGAGGGACTCACGCAGAATCGCCAGAGCAATTGTTCGCGCGCGGCCGATCCGCGACACCGAACATCTGGCAACGGTTGTGGCAGGGGGACGTAAAGCAAGGGGAAGGCAGAGACTGCATCCCGCGACAAAAACGTTTCTGGCGCTGCGGACAGCGGTGAATCGAGAAGAGGAGGAACTCGGGCAGTTTCTTTCGCGGACCCCTGCCACTTTAGCTTCAGCGGGACGGTTGATCGTCCTTAGTTACCATTCGCTGGAAGACCGCATGGTGAAACACGAATTCCAGCGGCTCGCGCGCGAAAGAAATTTTCGCGTGCTGACCAAGAAAGTGATTCAGCCCGGGGATGAGGAAATCAGAAACAATCCTCGCTCGCGGAGCGCAAAGATGCGCGTTTTGGAGAAAGTGGCGACGGCGGATAGCTCGGCGCCTGAGGCATGGTCATGATCGAATATCACACAGTAAAACACATCGATAATTCGCGGCTGGTTCGTCCCACTTCGCCGGCGCGTGTGCAGGATTTTTGGCGGCGCGTTGCAGCCGGAGCGGCCATGGCAACCTGCCTGCTGGTTTATACCTGGCAGCATTTTGAATGCATCCAACTGCGCTACCAGGTGGAGCAGCTCGAAACGCTACGAGCGCAAAGTTCGGTGCTGAATCAACAGCTTCATGTGGAAGTGGACACTTTGAGCGCGCCGGACCGCGTTTATTCAATCGCCGGGAAAGAATTGGGATTGACGGTGCCGGTAGTCGGCCAGGCGCCTACGGTGGCAGCGGACAGCGACGGGGTGTTGGCGCAAGCGCGCCCTGTTTCACAAAACCAGCGCCCTTAAAAAGTTTGGTATACGAAATTGGCAGAGACCCGGCTGACCGGGTCCGAACCCCGCGAAGCATTTCGAACACTCGCGGGGCTAAGTTTTTGCGGGATAGGCCGGAGCACCATGGAGCAGCGCAGCCTGCGTCGCCGCTGGTTGGTGGTAGGGGTCGTGGCGTTGATTTGGATGGCGGCGGTGCTGTTCCGCCTCAGTTATCTCCAACTCGTCTGCTATGCAGAATACTTCGCGAAAGCCCAGCATCAACAACGGCGCGTATTTGAAATAAGTCCGAAACGCGGCGCGATTTACGATCGCAAGGGCCGGGAACTGGCCATCAGCATCCCGATGGACTCGGTTTTTGGCGATCCCACCGACATCAAAGACGCTTCCCTCGTTGCCGGACTGCTCGCGCGCGTTCTGAATATTCCTGCCGTAGAAATCGAAACGAAAATTCGAGAAGCGAAGACGCCCGTTCGTCTGGCCAAAAAGCTTTCGCCGGAAACCGTCCAACGTATTGATGACATGAATTTGAAAGGCGTTTTCTTCCAGAAAGAAAATCGGCGAGTGTATCCGCAAAGAGAAAGCCTGGCGCACGCGTTGGGTTATGTGGATACCGACGAAAAAGGAATTGGCGGGATCGAGTACGCGTTTGACAAGCAGATTCGCGGCAAGCCTGGGCGCATGATGGTAATGGCGGACGGCAAACGACGTTGGTACGACCGCAGCGAGGCCGCCGCTGATCCGGGCGCTAGCGTGGTGCTCACGGTGGACGAAACCATTCAGTTCATCGCCGAAAAAGAATTGGCACGAGGAATGGAAGAGACGCACTCGAGGTATGGGACTGTGGTGATTCAGAACCCAAATACCGGCGAGCTATTGGCGTTCGCAAATTCTCCGACGTTTGATCCAAATGACGCAGGCAGCTATTCAGAGGAAGTGCGTATGGACCGCGGTGTCTCGGCCGCGTACGAGCCGGGATCGACCTTTAAAGTAATCACGATGACCGGAGCGCTAGAGAACGGGGTCACAAATCCGGATGAACTTATCGACTGCCAGATGGGCTCGATCGTGGTGGCCGGACGGCTGATTCATGACTGGCACCCCTTTGGAATTCTCAGCGTGCGTGACGTACTGGCGAATTCCAGCGATGTTGGATCTATCAAGGTGGCCATGCGTCTGGGTGCACCGAAGTTCTACGACGTGATTCATTCGTTTGGGATCGGGCAGTTGACCGGAATCGAATTGCCCGGCGAAAACCGCGGGATATTGCGTCCCGCAGATAACTGGATTGCCAGTTCCATTGGCTCGGTAGCCATCGGACAGGAAGTTAGCGTGACACCGGTGCAAATCATTTCTGCGATTTCGGCGGTGGCGAACGGGGGAATGCTCTACAAGCCTCGAATTGTGAAAGAAATTCAAGGCGCGTCGCCACCGCTGGTTCTTTCCCATCCTGGGCCCCAGCAAGTAACGGACGCGACGACGGCAGCGACCGTTCGAGGAATGATGGAGACGGTGGTGCTGTCCGGCACAGGCAAACTGGCACAGCTAAATGGATACACGGCAGCGGGGAAGTCTGGCACCGCGCAACAAATCGATCCCAACACCGGCCGCTACTCGCCGAATAAATACATTGCTTCGTTCGTTGGGTTCGCGCCGGTGAACGAGCCGGCCATGACCATACTTATCGTGTTCGATTCGCCGGAAGGAGCGCACCACGGCGGAGAAATCGGAGGCCCGGTGTTCAAGCGCATCGCGGAGCAGGTGCTGGCATACATGGATGTGGACCACGACATTCCGGGGCCATCCACCGTAGAAACTGCGAAGAATGCCAAGCACCCCCACGAGCCGCACGAAGATAGCAGCGCGGGAATTAATGAAGCGCGTTTTAATGCGGCAAAGGATCAACCGGAATCTTCGGAAGCGACTACGGTGGCGGTTAGCGATGAGGATGCTGTCGTGGTTCCAGACTTGGCGGGACAGACAGTTCGCGGCGTGACAGAACAGTGTTCGCGACTGGGCTTGGTGCCGTCGTTGATTGGCAGCGGAGTTGCCTTAGAACAGTCGCCGGAAGCGGGCACGCGCTTGGTCCGGGGAAGCAGGGTGGCCGTGCGCTTTGGGCGCATGGTGGCCGATGCGCGATCCAAAGATCTGCAAAGGAACGTAAATTGAGATTTGTAATGGAGCAGCGTACGGACGCGAATTCGGGAGGCAGCTCGGAGTCGCCGAAGAGACGCGAAGTAAGCTTGCAAGAATTGTTGAAGGGAATTGATCGAGTTGGCGCCAGCGGAGCTGCACATCCTAAGATTTCTTCAGTAGCTTATGACAGCCGGAAAGCCAGGCCCGGAGCGTCGTTTTTCGCTTTGCCGGGACAAAAAGCGGACGGTAATAAATTTGTAAGCGAGGCCATCTCGCGTGGTGCTATCGCCATTGCGAGCGCCGAGCCGCGAGGTGCGGATGCTAGCGCGGCGATTACTTGGGTTCAACTCGTTCCCGGCACAGAGCGTCGTGCGCTAGCTATCGCAGCCGCGAACTATTACGGCCATCCCGCGAGTGCTCTGAAACTTATTGGAGTGACTGGCACAAACGGAAAAACCACTACAACGTTTCTGGTGGATTCGATTTTGCACGCTGCGGGATTTATAACCGGACGTACCGGCACTACCGGTTATGAAACACCGCGCGGGACTCGCACAGCCATCAATACCACGCCTGAATCTTTGGACTTGCAGGAGATGTTTGCGGAAGTGCGCGATGCCGGCGGTACACATGCCGTGCTGGAAGTCAGTTCGCACTCGCTCGCCATGGAGCGAGTTTGGGGATGCCACTTTGCTGTCGCGATTTTCACCAACCTCTCGCGCGATCATCTGAATTTTCACAAAACTTTCGAAGAATATTTCGCCGCCAAGCGCCGCCTGTTCGAAGGCATGGGCGCGGGCGCGCCGGATGCGGCAGTCATCAACGCGGATGACCCATATTCGTCGCGTCTGGAAGGCTTGGCGAAGCGCACGCTTAAATATGGGCTCACAGAGACTGCGGAGCTGACCGCAAAAACATTTTCGCTGCGGTTTGATGGGCTGTCATTCGCCGCACAAACGCCGGCGGGAAAAATCGAAGTGCGCTCGAAGCTCGTGGGGCGCATCAACGTCTACAACATTTTGAGCGCCATCGGTGCGGCCATGGCCCTGGAAATTCCGCGCGAGAAAATCGAAGAGGGAATCGCCAATCTGGAATTGGTGCCCGGACGTTTCCAACAAATCGACGAAGGGCAGCCCTTCCTAGTGGTGGTGGATTACGCGCATGCCGACGACGCGATTCGCAACCTGATTACTACTGCGCGCGAACTGAATCCATCCGGCAGAGTCATCACGCTTTTTGGAGCGGGAGGCGAGCGCGACCGCTCCACGCGTCCACTGATGGGCGAAGCTGCTGGAGCCTTGAGCGACCTGGTGATTCTTACCGACGATAATCCTCGCAAAGAAGACCCACTGCTGATCATGAATGATGTGGTGGTGGGATTGCAGAAAGTGAATGCGAAGTACCGCATTGAGCCGGACCGCGACGTGGCGCTGGAGATAGCCATCGACGAAGCGCAACCCGGGGATATCGTTTTGTTGGCCGGAAAAGGCCACGAAAATTATCAGATTTTGCGCGACCGCACATTTGAGTTTGACGATCGCGAAAAAGCTCGAGCGATTTTGCGGCGCAAAGGCTATTCCAAGAAAAGCGCCAAAAAGTAGCCTTTTCGGCGCGAAATTTGCAGTGTTCGAAAATGTTTTCGAACGAGTAGTCTTGCGAGCGACTATTAGCCCATTGGAGACGCAATGCGGTGGACAGCGATTCAAGTGGCCGAAACTCTGGGTGTCGCGCTTCCCGCCGGCCTCGATCCCATGGCCGGGATGGCCGGCGTCTCGATTGATTCTCGCGCGATTCGGCCTGGAGAACTGTTCCTCGCGATACGCGGTCCGCGTCACGATGGACACAACTTTGTCGCTGAGACACTTTCTCGCGGGGCTGTGGCCGGGGTGGTGGCGCGCGAACGGTTACAAGAATATCCGGAGGTTTTGCAACGAAAGCTATTCGCCGTGGAGGACACGCTCGTCGCGCTGCATCGGCTGGCGTGGCGAGCCTGCGAAATTTGGAGGCGCGCGAAACCGGGACGGCGAATCGGTGCGGTGGCCGGCTCCATCGGCAAAACAACCACGAAAGAAATCTTTGCGGCGCTTGTGGGCGCGCGGTTCGGCGTACTGAAAACGCAAGGAAATTTGAACAACGAGTACGGTCTGCCGCTTACTTTGCTGCAACTTGACGATCAGTACGACGCAGCAGTGGTGGAAATGGGCATGTCGCATCGGGGAGAGCTGGCGCGGCTGGCGCAGATTGCTCCGCCTGATGTAGGAGTGATTACGCGCATCGCGGTGGAGCATTTGGAGTTTTTTTCGTCGATTGAAGAGATTGCACTGGCGGAGCGCGAGCTAATCGAAAATCTGGCATGGCCCGGTGCAACCGCGGTGCTCAACGCAGACGATGAGCGCGTCGCGAAGTTTGCGGATGAGGCGCGCGGCAACGTAATTTGGTTTGGAACGAGCGCACGTGCGCAATTCCGCGCCGAAAAAATTCAGGAACGCGGCGTGGAAGGTTCGGCTTTTGAATTTATTTCGCCGGGAGGAAACGCGCGTTTGAAATTGCCGCTGATCGGACGGCACAACGTGATGAATGCGTTGGCGGGTTTGGCGGCCTCTAGTGTATGGGGCATCGGCGCTGCGGAAGCGCGAGAAGTTTTTCCCGCTCTTGTGCCTGCAGACAAGCGCGGCGAGGTAGTTCGATTTGAGAGCGGCCTCACGGTGATCAATGACAGTTACAACTCGAGTCCAACGGCTTTGAATGCGCTGGCGCAGCTTCTGGCGGATACCCCTGGGTACCGCAGGCGGATTCTCGCGGCCGGGGAGATGCTCGAACTTGGAACCAGTTCCGCGGAATTGCATCGCGAATGCGGAAAGTTTGCCGGGTCGCTGAAGGAGATTGACTGGATTGTCGGAGTGCGCGGCGATGCAGCGGCCCTCATTCGTGCGGCGATTGATGCTGGGCACTCAACTGAGCGCACAAAGTTTTTTGACGACTCAGACGACGCTGCGAAATTTCTGGCGGAATTCGTTCGCGCGGGAGACCTGCTGCTGCTGAAAGGTTCTCGCGGCGTGAAGATGGAAAAAATCCTGGAGACCATCGAAGTGCGGCACAAGAAAATCGTACCGGGCGCGGGCACTGAAGCAATTGAAGCGGGACGAAAAGGCACGCGCTGATGCTCTACTATCTTTTTTATTACGTGCTGCGGCCTTATTTCAGTCCGCTGAATGTTTTTCGTTACATCACGGTTCGCACGGCGGTTGCCAGCGTTACGGCTTTGCTGCTTTCTCTGGTGATGGGGCCGTGGGTGATCGAACGGCTGCGCACCTTGCAGGTGAAGCAATACATTCGCGAAGAAGGTCCCAAGGCGCATCAAAAGAAAGCAGGGACGCCAACCATGGGCGGCGTTTTGATTGTTGCCGCCATCGTGATTCCCACTTTGCTGTGGGCGGACTTGCGCAGTCCGTACGTGTTGCTTGCGATTGGGGCCACCATGGCGTTCGGCGCGATCGGGTTTGTGGACGATTACAACAAAGTGGTCCGGCGGCGAAATCTCGGACTGTCGCCAAAAAAGAAATTCTTTTTTCAATTTTTGACCTGTGTGGCGGTCGGCGTCGCGCTACTCATACTGCAATCGCAAGGCGCGTATTCAACGCAGTTGAGCGTCCCGTTTTTCAAACGGTTGCACCCGAACCTGGTGATTGACTCGCTGTTGGTTCGGAATTACGTCTGGCCGCTGGCGTTCGTGCCCTTTGTTTTGTTTCTTGTGCTCGTAATCGTGGGCAGCTCCAACGCGGTGAATTTGACGGATGGCTTGGACGGGCTGGCCATCGGATGTGTGCTGGTTTCTTCCACCGCGCTGACGGTGCTTACTTACGTCTCCAGCAACGCGCGCATGGCTGAGTATTTGGAAATTCAAAAAATACCGGCTGCCGGCGAACTCGTGGTGTTTTGCGGATCACTGGTCGGCGCGTCCTTGGGATTTCTTTGGTACAACGCGCACCCTGCCGAAATGTTTATGGGCGACGTGGGATCGTTGGCGCTGGGCGGCGCTATCGGCGTGGTTGCCGTGATTATCAAGCAGGAAATTTTGCTGCTCTCGATTGGCGGAGTTTTTGTTCTGGAAGCTTTATCGGTCATCATTCAAGTTGGCTCGTTCAAGTTGACGGGCAAGCGAGTGTTTCGCATGGCGCCGTTGCATCACCATTTTGAATTGATGGGATGGAGCGAATCCAAAATCATCGTGCGTTTCTGGATTGTAGCGCTGGTGTTCGCGCTGTTTTCGTTGACTACATTGAAATTGAGGTGAATTGCAGTGAGGCCCGGAATCGATCTAGCGGGAAAGCGAGTGCTGATGGTGGGATTGGCGCGTACGGGGGTGGTTACCGCGCTTTTTTGCGCAGGTTATGGAGCAACTGTAACTGCGACCGACGAGCGTACGGAAGCAGAATTGGGAGAAACTGCTGCGAAGCTGCGCGCGGCGGGAGTGAAGCTCGAGCTTGGCGGACACAATTCCGAAAGTTTCGCTAATCAGGATTTGATTATTGTCAGTCCCGGGGTTCCGGCAAAGCTCCCTGCGCTTGCACTGGCGCGCGCGCGTTCCATTCCAGTATGGAGCGAAATTGAACTCGCCTGGCGATTCTTGCGCGGAAAACTGATTGCGATTACGGGTTCGAACGGCAAGACGACTACCACTTCGCTGGTTGCACACATTCTTCAGACCGCGTCGATTCCCACGCTGGTTGGCGGGAATATCGGTACGCCACTGCTGGCTCTGGTTGAAAATTCCATGGACACCACCGTGACCGTGGCCGAAATCAGCAGCTTTCAGCTTGAAACGATCGAAAGGTTCCGCCCGGAAATTGGCGTGCTTCTGAATCTGACGCCGGACCACCTCGATCGCCACGCTTCCTTCGACGAGTACGCGCTGGCGAAGATGCGCATGTTCGAGAACCAGATTGAACGGGACATCGCCGTCTTGAACGCAGACGATCCGGAGATTACGCGTCGTATGCCTATCAAGCCGCACATTTTCTGGTTCAGTAGGCAAAAGCGAGTGGCGGCCGGCGCGTTCTTGCGCGATGAGCAGATTTTTTTCCGGAATGAAGGATCGGAGGTTGCGCTCGCGCGTCGTGAAGAAATTGCTCTGCGCGGTGAACACAACGTCGAGAACGTTTTGGCTGCCTGCGCTGCTGCCTATCTTGCCGGAGCCGACCCCGGGGCAATCGCTACCGGCATAAAAACTTTCAAGGGCGTTGAGCATCGTTTGGAATTCGTGGCGGAAATTGTGGGTGTGCAGTTTTATAACGACTCCAAGGCAACCAACGTGGACGCCGCGGTGAAAGCGATGGAAGCTTTCCGGGGTCCGCTAATCGTAATCCTTGGCGGCAAGGATAAGGGCAGTCCCTATGCTCCGTTGCGCCAGTTACTGCACGAACGTGCGCGCATGGCCATTCTGATCGGCGCTGCTGCGGACAAAATTGCAGAAGACCTTGGCGATTCGGTCCCGGTGACGAATGCCGGATCGCTCGACCGCGCGCTGGAAATTGCGATGCAAAACGCGCAGGCAGGCGACACCGTCTTGCTCGCTCCGGCCTGCTCCAGCTTCGACCAGTTTGAAAACTTCGAGCATCGCGGCCGAACGTTCAAGGAATTAGTCGCGAACCTGGAAAATCAGAACCAATCTGCCGCGGGCGCTTCCGCGCAAAAAGGATGACGAATGCCGCGTAGCTTGCAACCGGACCGAAAATTATTTGGCGTGACACTAGGCCTTTGCCTGATCGGCGCGGTGATGGTCTTCAGCGCGTCGGCAATTACTGCACGGGAATCGGGCGGCAACGGCTACACGTTTCTGTTAAAGCAACTCGTATGGATTGCGCTGGGCTTGGCCGGAATGTTCTGGTTGATGAACGCGGATTACCGAAAATTCCGCCAGCCGCGTGTGATTTTTACGGCTGTTTCGCTCACCCTGGTGATGCTGATTTCAGTTTTCTTTCTGGACCGCTCGCATGCCACGCATCGCTGGTTCCGACTGGGTCCTCTGAGCTTGCAACCTTCGGAAATTGCGAAGCTGGTTTTAATTTTCTTCCTTGCCTGGTTTCTTGAAATTCGGCGAGCGCCCAGAGGGTTTGGAGTGAACGATCCGGTGCGCACGCTTCTTCCCGCTTTGGGAACAGTTCTGTTGATCGTTGCTCTGATCCTGGCGGAACCGGACATGGGCACCGCGTGCATGATTGTTCTGATCGCCGCGGCCATGCTCTTCGTGTCCGGGCTCGATATGCGCTATATCTTCGGCGCCGCACTCGCGGCCATTCCGGCCATCTATTTATTAATCGCGCGAACTCCGTACAGGCTGGAGCGTTTCAAGGCCTTCATGTCGCCGGGTGCTGACCCGCAAGGGCACGGCTTTCAATTGCTTCAATCGCTGATCGCCATCGGTTCGGGAGGATTCACTGGTGTGGGCTTGATGGAGGGTCGCCAAAAACTATTTTTCCTCCCTGAAGCGCATACCGATTTTATTTTTGCCGTGATTTGCGAGGAACTTGGATTTATCGGCGCGGTGACTGTGCTCGCACTTTTCGCCGTGTATGGCTGGCGCGGATTTGTAGCTGCGATGAAAGCTCCGGACGAATTCGGTCGGCTGCTAGCGCTTGGAATTACGGCGATGGTGGTGGGACAAGCGCTGATCAACCTAAGCGTCGTGTTGGGATTGATGCCCACGAAAGGAATTCCGCTCCCGTTCATAAGTTATGGCGGATCGAGTTTGATCGGAATGCTGCTGGCAACCGGCGTGCTGTTGAACATCAGTCAGCACGCGGACGAGACGTGAAGGCGGATGCAAACAGTTTGCTGATTGCAGGCGGCGGCACCGGCGGGCATGTTTTCCCGGCGATTGCTGTGGCGCGTGAGTGGCTCAAGCGGAAGCAAGAAGGGGAACGAAGCGTGGTGATCGTTGGAACCGAGCGCGGAATGGAAGCGAGGCTGGTGCCGCAAGCCGGACTGCCGCTTGAAACCATCCGAGTAGCGGGCTTGAAGGGAATTGGCGGTACGAGATTTCTCAAGAACGCGGCGATGCTGCCACTGGCGCTGTCAGACTCTCAAAAAATTATGCGCCGCCATAGTTTTGGAGTGGCGTTTGGCGTGGGCGGCTACGCGTCGGGCCCCCTGATGCTTCTGGCGAAAATGCATTCGATTCCTACCGTGATTTTCGAGCCCAATGTCGAGCCGGGGTTCACCAACCGCGTCCTTTCCACGATTGCCACCCGCGTAGCCGTAGCGAACGAAGCTACCGCGAAGCGACTGGGACGCAAAGCCGACGTCACCGGCTGTCCCGTGCGTCAGGAATTTTTTGCCGTACCGCGGAAAGAACTGCGCGAGCCTTTCACGATTTTAATTACAGGCGGAAGCCGGGGCGCGCTGCCGATCAATCGCGCGCTGGTCGATTCGCTGGATCTTTTAGCGGCGCGAAAAAATCAGCTTTTCATCGTGCATCAAACCGGCGAACGCGACTATAATGCGGTGCGAGTGGCTTATGCGCGTCGCGAATTCCGAGCGGAGGTTGTGCCCTTCATCGAGAATATGGCGGAGCGGTTTGCCCAGGCGGACTTAATCGTCTGCCGTTCGGGCGCGATCACGGTCGCAGAAGTATCTGCCGCCGGACGTGCCGCCATCTTCATTCCCTTCGGCGCCGCCACTGACGCGCACCAAACCCGCAACGCAGAAGCCATGCAAGATGCTGGCGCTGCGCGGATGTTGCCTCAAACTGAGCTGACGCCCGAGCGGCTCACTACGGAAATTTTCTCCCTGCTGAACCAGCCCGGGAAAATTTCAGAAATGCAGCAGCGCGCGCGCGCACTGGCGCGTCCGCGCGCGGTTGAGGACATTGTGGATCTGCTGGAAGCGCAAATTGAAAATCCGCTGGAAGGCATGGTGCGGCTATGACCGTGACCTTCCGTAATTTCCAACGCATCCATTTGATTGGCATCGGCGGCAGCGGGATGAACGGCATCGCGGAAGTTTTGCTTTCGAGTGGTTACGCTGTTTCCGGTTCGGATTTGAAAGCTACTCCGGTCACCGAGCGGCTGCGACGATTGGGCGCCAATATTTTCGAAGGCCACCTTGCTGAAAATGTTCGCGGAGCGCACGTGGTGGTGGTCTCTTCCGCCGTTCATTTCAGTAATCCGGAAGTGGTGGAAGCGCATAAGCTGAAAATCCCGGTAATCCCTCGCGCCGAGATGCTCGCCGAATTGATGCGCTTGAAGACAGGGATTGCGGTGGCCGGCGCGCACGGAAAAACCACTACCACTTCCATGGTCGCCGCGGTGCTGGCTGAAGCGGGGCTGGATCCTACATTTGTTGTGGGCGGACGCGTAAATCACGCTGGCTCGAATGCGCGTGTGGGCCAAAGTGAATATATGGTGGTGGAAGCGGACGAAAGCGATCGTTCGTTCTTGCTGCTTGCGCCGGTCGTCGCGGTGATTACTACCATCGACCGCGAGCATATGGACCACTACCGCTCGCTGGAAGAAATACAAGAAGTGTTCTTGCAATTTGCGAATCGCGTACCTTTTTACGGGACGGTAATTCTTTGCCTTGACGAGCCGAATGTTCAAGCGATTCTGTCGCAAGTAAAAAGGCCGGTGATTACCTACGGCACATCGAGCCAAGCGGACCTGGTCATCAGCGAAGTGCGGCTCAACGGGCTGGCCAGCGAATTTCGCCTCAAGTATCACGACGAAGATCTTGGAATTTTCCGTCTGCCTGCGCCGCCGGGAATTCACAACGTGCGCAATGCCGCTGCGGCGGCGGCTGTTGGACTTTCGCTGAATGTCCCGGCAGATTTGATCCGCGCTGGCCTGGCGAAGTTTTCCGGAGTCGGACGACGTTTTGAAATTAAAGGCGATTATGGCGGCGTAACCTTAATTGACGACTACGGCCATCATCCCGCCGAAATTCGCGCCACCCTGGAGGCGGCGCGCGGCTGTGGCTACAAGCGTCTGCTCGTACTCTTTCAGCCGCACCGCTATTCGCGGACTAAGTTTCTCTGGGAGGACTTCCGGCGTTCGTTCAACGAGGCCGACATTTTAGTGATCACGGAAATCTACGCCGCGGGCGAATCGTCGTTAGAAGGCGTCAATGGCGAAATTTTGTCCGAAGCGATAAGCACCGCCGGGCACAAGAACGTAGTTTTCACTAGCACCATGCAAGCGGGCATGGAATTTCTGTACAGAGAAGCGCGTCCGGGAGATGCCATTCTCACGATCGGCGCCGGAAGCGTTGGCCGGGTGCTCGACCAACTTGCCATGTTGCTTGCGTCCAAGGTTCCTAGTCGTTATGCGGATTAGCGAGAAGCCGGTTGTGGCGCGTTTGAAGGAACTGGGAGTGGAATTGAGGCCCGGTGTTTCACTCAGCGAAAAAACTTCGCTGGGAATTGGGGGAACCACCGACGAGCTTTTGTTGCGCCGCTTTGACACGATTCCTGAGGTGATGCGTTTGTTGGCGAATGAAAAAATTCCTTACCGCTTCCTCGGCGGCGGCACCAACGTGCTGGTTGACGATGGCGAGCTGCCTTGGATCGTTTTGCATTTGCCAACTTCGCAGCCGGGGATGAGAGTGGAAGGCAACGCGGCTTATGTAGATGCAGCGGCCGACCTCGGAGGTATGGTCACATTTTGTGCGAAACATGATCTCGGCGGCATGGAAGGACTGATCGGAGTACCCGGCAGCGTGGGCGGCGCGTTGCGTATGAATGCAGGCGCTTACGGCACGCAGATTGGATCGTATGTGCGTGAAGTGGAGCTTTATCGCGCGGCCAGCGGAGGAATTGAAACCGTTCGTGGCAACGATATTCGCTTCGATTATCGCCACACTTCGTTTGCGCCAGAGGACGTGATGCTGCGGGTAAAACTTGAACTGCCGTCCAAGCCGTTTAAGGAAATTCTGGCAGGCATTAAAGTGTGCAACGAAAAGCGCCGAGCAAGCCAGCCGCTTAACCAAAAAAGCGCCGGATGCATCTTCAAAAATCCTCCGGGCGGTTCGGCCGGACGAATGATTGACGAATTAGGCTTGAAGGGTCATCGAGCCGGCGACGCAATGGTAAGCGATCGCCACGCGAATTTTTTTATCAACGCGGGAAACGCGAGTTGCGCCGACATGCTCAGGCTGATCGACGATGTTCGCGAGCGCGTTCACAAAAGTTTTGGCGCGGAACTCGAGAACGAGGTCATTCTCTGGAAAAACTGAAGACCATGGACGCGGACGCCTATCCCCAGGAGCTCCTGGCCGACGAAGAGCCAAAGTATCTTCGCAGGCAAAAGCCTCTGGAGATCAAGCGGCGGAAATTCGGCAGCAAAGCCTGGAAAACGTATTTGCGCGTGACGTTTGGCGTGGGCCTTGGAATCGCCGGCGCTTGCGTGGCCTATGCCTTCGGGCATTTTCTGCTGGCCTCGCAGCAAATGGCGCTCGTTCATCCGGAACAAGTGGAGTTGGCGGGAAATCATTATGTGACGCGCGCGAACGTACTCGCGATTTTTAAAGCGGATCATGGGCGGAGCGTCCTACGCATTCCGTTGAATGAAAGACGGGAGCAGATCCAGGCAATTCCGTGGGTGTCGGAAGCCATCGTCCGGCGGGCGCTGCCGAATAAAATTGAAGTGGAGATTGCCGAGCGCGCGCCAATCGCATTCCTTCGGCAGGGAAGCGATCTTGCGCTGGTGGATATTCATGGCGTGATACTCGAGCGTCCGCTGAAAGCGGATTTTCATTTTCCGGTGGTCGCCGGCATTCATGAGGATATGACCTCCGTGGAACGCGAAAGACGGATGCGGCTCTTTGCGGGTTTTTCGCAGCAAGTGGAATTGACTCGTGCGGGCGCGATGGAACAAGTAAGCGAAGTGGATCTTTCAGACGCCAGTGACTTGCGCGCCACTATCTCCGGTTTGAACGGCGATAATGTGTTCGCTGGCGGCAGTTCGAATCAAATGTCAGACAACTCAGTCCATCAATCCGGGGTGCAAACGGACTCGCCTGTTTTGGTCCACTTTGGCGACAACGATTTCGAAACGAAGTATCGAACATTGCTGGACGGCATCGACCAATGGCGCGCTAAAACAGGGCGCGTGGAGTCTGTGGACTTGCGGTTCAACGGCGAAGCAATCGTGAATCCAGACTCGCCCGTGATACCGCAACCTGCACCACGACCAGTGGCGGCAGCGCGACCGGTGCCCAAGCGAGCGCCAGTTGTCGTCAGGAAACCGGCGAAGCCGGCGCACCCAGCGCAAAAGAATTCGAAGAAGACGAAGAAGAAATCACATAGTAGAAATTGACCAGCGGAAATTATAAGGAGCGGATTTGACGAAGAAAGAACGGCATATCGTAGCGTTGGACATCGGCAGTACCAAAACCTGTGCGCTGATCGGAGAGCTGAGTGACGACGGCAGCGTGAAATTCGCTGCGCTGGGTGCAGCGGAATCAAAGGGCTGGCGCAAAGGGCAAATCGTAAATCTGGATCTCGCAGTCAGTTCGATTCGCCGCGCGGTGGAAGAAGCCGAAACCATCGTTGGCGTGCCGGTGGAATCGGCGCTCATTGGCGTCGCGGGAACGCATGTGCGTGGCGTGAATAGCCGCGGCGGAATCACAGTGGGAAACCGTCCGCGCGACATTCAGCGGGAGGACGTTCGCCGCGCGGTGGAAGCTGCGCGTGGCATTCAGTTGCCGGAAGATCGCGAAGTGCTGCACGTCCTGCCCCAGGAATTTTTTCTCGACGCGCAGGACAACATCCGCGATGCAATTGGAATGGTAGGGCAGCGCCTGGAAGCCAACGTTCATATCGTTACGGCCAGCGGAACGGCAACCCAAAATATCGTAACCGCGGTAAATCGCGCGGGCGTACGCGTGGACGACACCGTTCTCGAGCCGCTGGCCTCCGCCGAGGCCTGCCTGACACAGGATGAACGCGAACTAGGTTGTTGTTTGCTGGACATTGGCGGTGGGACGACCGAATTACTTGCATATACTGGCGCCGTTGTGCGGCACACCGCGGCAATTCCAGTTGGCGGCGACCATTTCACCAACGATCTTGCCGTAGGATTGCGCACCCCCATCGATGAAGCGGAAAAAATCAAGCGCGAGCAAGCCTGTGCGAATCGCGAGCTTTTGAAAGAAGACTTCGCCATCGAAATTGCGAGTGTGGGCGATCGTCCGCCGCGAACAGTTTTCGCGCGCATGCTGTCTGACATCGTGGAACCGCGCGCGCAGGAATTATTGATGCTGGTTCGCGATGAACTTCGCCGCGGCGGCGTTGAGTCGTCCATCCCCGCCGGAATTATTCTTACCGGCGGAGGAGCGCGACTGCGCGGGTTCTGCGAACTCGCTGAAAAAATATTCAATCTGCCGGTGCGCGTGGCCGTTCCGCGCGGTTTGCAAGGCATGAGCGAACAAGATTCCCGGCCCGAATATGCAACAGCAGTGGGACTTGTGCTTTACGGAGCGCGCACCAGGCGCAACGCGGGAGCACGTCCGACCGGTTGGGTGGGCAAGTTGAAAAGTATGTTTGCAGGAGCGTCTTAAGCATTGAACAAAAATTTCAAGAGGGCGAACGACTGGGGAGGAAACATGTCACCAAAAGAATCGAGCTTTAAAGTTTCATTCAGCGAAGAAGCGCAGAACGGGGCGAAAATTAAAGTGATCGGCGTGGGTGGAGGCGGTTCCAACGCCGTCAACCGCATGATCCGCGCCAAAGTAGAAGGCGTGGAGTTCATCGCGGCAAACACGGATTTGCAGGCGCTGAAACTTTCGCAAGCGCCGGTGAAGCTGCAACTCGGCGCGAAGTTGACAAAAGGTCTGGGAGCCGGCGCTAATCCCGAGGTTGGCCGCAAAGCCGCGCTGGAAGACACCGAAAAAATTCTGGAAGCGCTCGACGGCGCGGACATGGTTTTCGTCACCGCCGGACTGGGCGGTGGGACGGGAAGCGGCGCCGCGCCAGTGGTAGCGAACCTCGCCAGTGAATTGGGCGCGCTCACCGTCGCTGTGGTCACCAAGCCGTTCGCCTTCGAAGGCAAACGCCGCATGGAGCAGGCCGAGCAGGCTCTCGGCGAACTGATCGGCAGCGTAGACACCGTGATCGTGATCCCGAACGAGCGCTTGATGGAATGCGTTGAACACGGGACCAGCTTCTTCGAAGCGTTCCGCATCGCCGACGATATTCTGCGCCAAGCTGTTCAGGGAATTTCTGACATTATTACCATTCCCGGCATCATCAATCGCGACTTCGCGGACGTGAAGACCATCATGTCCGGCCAGGGTTATGCGGTGATGGGCACCGCGGTCGCTTCCGGATCGAACCGCGCGATTGACGCCGCTAACCGCGCAATCAATAGCCCGCTGCTGGAAGACAATTGCATCCAGGGCGCGCAGGGAATTTTGATCAACATTACAGGGTCGTCGAGCTTGAGCTTGCAGGAAGTGCATGAAGCCTCTTCGATTATTCAGAAGGCCGCACACGAAAACGCGAACATCATTTTTGGCGCGGTAATGGATGATGCGATGAAAGAGTCGGTGAAAATCACGGTAATCGCCGCCGGTTTCCGAGAAGTAGCCGGTAGGAAGAGCCAATCGCGTCCTTCCTACTTGCCGAAGACCTGGAAAGCCACGCGCGAGCCCGCACCGGAACAGCCCACCATGCCGCAACCGCAACATACCAACGTGGTGCAACAGGTTTCCAGAAACGTTAATGAGGTTGTCCACCAAGTCGCGCGCAATGTCAGCCAGGTTCATGAAGTGCCGGCTGACGATCTCGACGTTCCCACATTTCTTCGCCGTCAGGCCCAGAAGGCCTAACGCGCAAGCTTGCTGCAGATGGGTTGCCGCTGGTTCCGCGGCAGCCCAAAATCTTCTTCCGCTGAACAGCGAAACGCGCGTGGGCGTGCGCTTTGATATTCCAGTAAATAGTCCCGTGCCCTTTCGCGTGAGCATTTGCCGCCTATGATTCGAATCAAGAGAGAAATTTTGGACGCGATGGCAACTCACGCCTCCGGAAATCCCCAATTGGAATGTTGCGGATTGTTAGCAGGCCATGACGGCGTGATTACAAGGATTTTCCCGGCGAGCAATTCGCTAGCAAGTCCCACACAGTATGAAATTGCGCCTAAGGAATTGTTTCAGCATATGCGAGAAATCCGCCGAGCCGGGCTGGAACTAACGGGGATCTATCATTCGCATCCAAACGGCGACAACACACCATCACCACGCGATATCGAGCAGGCCTACTATCCCGACGTGGCGTATTTCATTCTATCGCCGCGCAATGACGCGCCAAACCCCGTGCGCGCTTTCACAATTCAAAATGGAAACATCGTCGCACTGGATATTCAAATTGTTTGAGAACAGGCGAAATCCCAAAAGAAGCGGAATCTTCTGCGCAACCGCCGTAATGTCGTCATGCTCAATTCCGCCCACGGCAAAATTCTTCGCCTCGTGAAGAAGACATTGTAGAGATTCGCCCGCGGACACTTTCCGGCATTGTCCCCAGATTTCGCCCATTCTCGTTACCGAGCGCATAAGATGCGGCCTGAAAGCAATTCAATGCCACTGACCCAAAAGAGAGATGCGTGTACCTGAGTGAAACAGCGAGCTTGCAACGCTAGCGGCGCCGGTTTAACTGCCAGCGCGATGGCTATGCTGCGCGTCGGCCTTATCAGCGGCCTGCAACCGCCGCGCGTACAAGGGAAACTTTTCAGCAAGGGTCGCAACTTCTTTGCGAACGCGCTGTTCGATAGCGGTGTCTCCAAGATGCGTGAGCACTTCGGCAATCCATCCGGCAATTTTTTCCATTTCCGGTTCGCGCATTCCACGCGTGGTCACGGCCGGACTACCCACGCGAATTCCGCCAGCCTTCATGGGCGGCAGAGGATCGAACGGAATCGCATTCTTGTTGACGGTCATGCCTGAGCGTTCGAGCGCGAGTTCCGCGTCACGACCGGTAATTCCTCGCGAATGCATGTCAACCAGAAATAAATGATTGTCCGTGCCGCCTGTAACGATGCGGAAGCCCAATTTTGCCAGGCCCGCAGCCAGCGAACGCGCGTTAGCCACTACTTGCTTTTGATAGTCGCGAAACTCCGGAGCCGCAGCTTCCTTCAGGCACACGGCTTTCGCCGCGATGATGTGCTCCAGAGGTCCGCCCTGCACACCCGGAAACGTAACACGGTCTAAGTCCTTGGCATATTTTTCGCGACAGAGAACCAAGCCGCCGCGCGGCCCGCGCAAAGTCTTGTGCGTAGTGGTGGAAACAAAATCAGCGTGCGGCATCGGGCTCGGATGCACCCCGGCAGCCACCAGCCCGGCAATATGCGCCATATCCACAAAGAAAAGCGCGTCCACCGATTGGGCAGTCTTGGCGATGCGCGGAAAATCGATGGCGCGCGCGTAAGCGCTGGCGCCCGCCACAATCATCTTTGGTCGCTGTTCGTGAGCCAGCCGATCGATCTCATCGTAATCGATCGTTTCGGTATCTTTCGTGACGCCGTAGGCGACGAACTTGTAAGTCTTCCCCGAAAAATTCAGCGGATGCCCGTGGGTTAAATGTCCGCCGTGCGCCAGATTCATTCCCAGCACGGTCGCGCCTGGTTCCAGCGTGCTCATATACACCGAGATGTTCGCTTGCGTCCCGGAATGCGCCTGAACGTTCGCGTGCTCAGCGCCAAAAAGCGTTTTCGCGCGTTCGATAGCGAGCCGTTCCACGCGGTCCACGTTCTCGCAGCCGCCGTAGTACCGCTTGCCCGGATAACCTTCGGCATATTTGTTGGTGAACACGGAGCCGGCAGCTTCCAGCACAGCTTCTGAAACAAAATTTTCAGAAGCGATCAGTTCAAGGCCGGTCGCTTGACGTCGCACTTCATCGCGCAACGCCTCGGCGACTTCGGGATCGACTTCATCGAGGCTGCGGCTCATTCGTACAAGTTCAGGGCTATCGTTTATCATTCATTGCACCAGTAAAGATTCCATGTTCGATTTTTCAGACTAAGAACACGCGAGCGTGATTCTATCGGAGCCGGCGCGGTATTTGCAACGAATGCGGGAAGCGGACTGTTGCTACCGCGGTGGAGCGGCTAACCAAAATGAGGTATTATGCTTCGCCCAGACCCGGGATTAGTATTTTTCGTGGAACACTGCCTTATTGATGTCTGGCCAGAATTCCTTCAATACGTTGAAGATTCCGTCCAACCCCACCTGCGTTCCCCAACGTTGATATGTTTTCACCCAGGGGTTGTGCTCCGCTGGGTAATACGCGTTGCCGATGCCTGCCGCCGCTCCCGCTCCCGCGATCTCTGAAATGTTGAAAGTTCTACCCCCCGCGTCGGTCCGCGTGATGACCAAGCGACTGATTGCGTAGCCCGTGCGCTTAAGGAATGGGCCTTTGCCCACGGTGTAATATCTCGGGTCTTCTTTCGTAAGCGTTGGAACGATCGCTTCGGTCATGTAGTTCTCAATGGCGCCGTCGACAAAGACGTGCCAATAGTATTGGCCGTAGCCCGAAGCGCCATGGCCAAAGCTCGGCTGGGAATTTTGGGCCAAGGAGATTCCTGCGATCCCCCCCACGAGAATGAAATTGGAATAGTCGAATGTCTCCTGGCTGGCCAGCCAGAATTTCTTCTTGAAGCTCATCGGAGGCAAATAAGTGTTGGCACTCACCGCGCGGTAATTCGGGATGATTCCCAGAATTCTCTTGGGTTGCTTACCGTACTGGGTATCTGGGTTATTTTGATCTGTGGGATTGGTCTGAGGTACCGGCGCGTTTGGTGATGAGGATTTTCCATTCTGTGTTGTGCTCGATTGCTGAGGGTCCCGCCCAAACATCGAAACATCAAGCAGCTTCCAACGCGGCGTATCTTCCACGGATTGTTCTCGCGCTTCGGTTGGTTCTTGGGCTCGAACACGCCCAGTCCCCAATGTCCCGGCCAATATCAACGCCATGCAAAAACATCGAATCACTTTCAAATCTTTCCTCACATCGGTGCTGCCCTT
This sequence comes from uncultured Acidobacteriota bacterium, assembly GCA_963714785.1. Classification (GTDB taxonomy): domain Bacteria; phylum Acidobacteriota; class Terriglobia; order Acidiferrales; family UBA7541; genus Palsa-295. The sequence goes on along the minus strand of CAVQQE010000001.1, from coordinate 162,592 downwards.
CCGCTACTGCTGCGGAGGCGGGTTCTTCTTTCTCACCAAATAGTGGTGAATATCCGGCCAAAACTCCTTCAGCTCATTCCCGAAGGCGTCGATGCCCATCTGCACTCCCCAGCTGTTAACGCTGTTCCAAAAACTCCGGTCCGCGGCGGGGTAATAGACGGTCGAGATGGCAATTGCTGTTGCATTGCCCGCGAACTCAGGAATGTTAAACATACTACCACCCGAATCTTTACGGGTGACTAGAACACGACTAAATGCATAGACAAAACGGTGACCAGTCCCGCCTTTTCCCAGTCGAAAATAGCGAGGATCTGTTTTTAGGATCGAGGGAAATACGCCGCCCACCATAATGTTGCCATCCACCTGATCGGCGAATGCCGTACCATACCGCTGCCCATATCCCGACATTCCCTGTCCGAACGCCGGATAAGCATCATCCGCCTGCCGGATGCCTGCTACCACTCCCACAATCACGAATTCGTACGGATCGAAAGAGCCCTTCGCCGTGATGGCGAACTTCTGTTTCCACGTGAGCGGTACCACTTTCGATTGATTATCGACCGTCAAGTAGTTCGGCATCACGTAAAACATCCGGTCGTCCTTGGATTTTTCTGCATCTTTGGGGGCCGGAGTGGTTTGACCCGGAGGATTATTGGGGCCAGAGGATTGGTTCCCTGGATTATCCTGCTTCGGAACGGCTGCTGGAGCCGGAGAAGGCTGTGCCGGTGTCTCTTGGCAGAATGCGGGCAGCGCCTGAAAAAAGTAGGCCGCAACCGCCGCCAAGAAGAATCGGGAACAACGGGTCCAGAAACGGCGTTTGAGGGTCAGCAATGGCAAAACCAGGTTCGAACCTCTGTCTCGGGGATCAAGAGGTTCCCCCGTAGTGAGCGCAATGGACTTGTCGCTAGAACAGAGTCTCGCGACATCAGCTTGTTTTCCACGATTCCTTTTTCCTTGTTTAACTTGTTTAATTGGTCCCAATTGCTGGTGTGTAGTTGTAATTGATCCCCCAACCGTGCCCCCAAACGCTCCTATCTCCGCACAAGTTATTATAAACAAATCGGAGTGAACCGTGCTCTCTTGATTTCTTGGTTTCGAAAATGCCCCGCTTTGACGTCTGAGTCGCTCTTTCAGAAAAAGGTCACGCGACCCGAGACCATCAGCCAAGATTCTCTCTCTGTTCAGAAGTCGTTTTTGACAAAGTGGTTGTACTCCTTCTTATAGAAACTGCCTCACAAACACCCAAGTAAGAAAGGACCCGTCGGATAATCTGAGGACAAAAACCCGTACCAGAGTGGATGCACCAACGTAGAAAAACAATTCAACTATTGGTTCATTTGTCGGTAACCGCGTTAACAAAGACTTGTGCGATTTTTCCAGCGCACGAAAGCGATGAGAATTCGGCTACGAACCTAAGAATGGCTTCTCAAACTCTCTGCATTGGTTAGTTACTACTATTGGATTTTAATACGCCCGAAACGATCGGCACATGACGGTGGCCTAACAAAGTATGGGGTCCGCCATAGACGAATTCCAAAGCCACGTTAAAACCAGCTTGTATCAGCAAGTTGTAATTGCCCATCCGGAAACCGTCCATTGGACCGAAGCCGCGCGGGCGAAGGCTATCCGCGCCGGGGTACCACAACAGCGCAGCCGCTTCCGTACCCGCATAAGGCGCCGCGAGTGACGCAAAAGAGAAGACACGATGCCCGTCGTCCCCTCGGCGTGCGGTGACCGTCGAAATTAGCGCATGCTTCAGTCTGGGCAAAATACCCGAACACTCGCAGCGATAGTACAAGGTATCTTCGCGGAAGAGTTCAGCCATCGAATATCGCGCGGTCTGTGTAATCAGGTGAATTCCAAAATCGCTACCCACTCGTTCGCCATACGCGTCCCAGCCTTGTCCCCAATCCGGTGGGATCCCTGAATTGTGTGGCGTAGCATTGGCGGTCTCGGCTTGCTGGATTCCAGCGATTGCCGCGGACCCGATGATCGCGTAGGGCCCAAAAGTATCGAACGCATAATTCTTCAGCTTTTCCTTCTCCGTGGGCTTGTGATACGCGTAAGTGACCGGCGGCGGGTTGCTCGACGAATACGTCGGAGCAGCTTGCGCTGGCTGTGTTTGCGTTTGAGTCTGAGTCTGACTCTGATTCGTCGGGCCTGAACTGCTGGACGACTGCGCCCTAGCCAACGGTTGCGATATAGCGAAACCTGCGAAAGCAACAAACAGGGTTACGGCGCGGCACATCTTCATCTGGCTGAACTCCTTTAATTTTGGCCAACACTGGCGGAGGACCAGGCGCGCCGCATAGCCTACCATCGAAATAGTCTTTCGTTCACGCAGAAAATGCCTAAAAAACGCGCCTGGTTGACTTCGGATGCGCTCTCCCCTAACCTAACTCGATTGCGTCTTCACGTCGCGCGGCTTCGGCCCATGCGACGGTTCCATGAGGCGCAGAAAAGAGCCCGATAACGTATGTCGGACCAGAAACTTCCCACTCGCGCGGAAGATTATTCGGAGTGGTATAACCAGGTCGTTCTACGCGCCGAGCTGGCGGACTACGCACCGGTGCGCGGCTGCATGATCGTGCGTCCGTACGGTTGGGCGCTTTGGGAAAACATTACCGCGGCGCTAGACAGCCGCTTCAAGGCTACGGGCCACGTAAACGCGGCCTTTCCGCTGCTGATTCCTCGCAGCTTTATCGACAAAGAAAAGTCGCACGTGGCCGGATTTTCACCCGAGCTGGCGGTCGTAACACATGGCGGCGGAGAAGAGCTTGAAGAGCCCCTGGTTATTCGACCGACTTCGGAAACCATCATCGGGCACAGTTACGCAAAATGGATTCAGTCCTATCGTGACTTGCCCGTGCTGATCAACCAGTGGAACAGCGTGGTGCGCTGGGAGATGCGAACCAAGCTTTTCCTGCGAACGCTGGAGTTTTTCTGGCAGGAGGGCCACACCGCCCACGCCACCTTGGAAGAGGCGGACTTCGAAACGCGCCAGATGCTTGACATCTACACCGACTTTGCCGTGCGCGAGGCGGCGGTGCCGGTAATTCCCGGCCGCAAATCGGACTCCGAACGTTTCGCCGGCGCCGATCAAACATTTTCCATCGAGGCCATGATGGGCGACGGCAAGGCTCTTCAGGCGGGTACCTCTCACAATCTAGGCCAAAATTTCGCCAAAGCTTTCGAGATACGTTATCTGGACAAAAATGGAGTGCATCAGCACTGTTGGACGACTTCATGGGGCCTTTCCACGCGCTTTATCGGCGCGATTATCATGGTGCACGGCGACGATCAGGGATTGATCTTCCCACCGCGTCTAGCCCCGTTCCAACTGGTTATTGTGCCGATTTACAAGACGGACGAAGAGAAATCCGGGGTTATGGAATGTGCCCAAAAGCTCCGCAAAGAGCTGGTCACCGCCGGCATTCGCGTCAAGATGGACGAACGCGAAGGCGTGAGCCCCGGTTTCAAATTTAACGATTGGGAAATGCGCGGAGTTCCGCTGCGCATGGAGATTGGTCCAAAGGATGTCGCCAAAGGCTCCGTAGTGCTGGCTCGCCGCGATCGTCCTGGCAAAGAAGGCAAGTCCTTCGCGCAGCAGCAAGGGCTAGCCACTGCCGTGGCACAACTATTGGAAGAAATTCAGCAATCGCTCTACGACCGCGCTCTCGCCTTCCGCAAAGCCAATACTTTCGAACCGGCAACCTACGACGAGTTCAAAAAAGCGGTAGAGAAAGGTTTCGCCTTCGCCTGGTGGTGCGGCAGCAGCGAATGCGAAGCGAACATCAAAGAGGAAACCAAATCCACCATGCGTTGTATCCCACTGGAACAGCCCGGCGGCTCAGGGAAGTGTATCCACTGCGGCCAACCGGCTAAGGAGAAGGCTATCTTCGCGCGCGCGTACTAAGGCCCTAGGCCGTTCCTATCCCTCATTTACTCATTCTGAACATGGTTCCGTCGTCGGGCTTCCGCAATATTGCCGCGGTGATAGCATAACCACAGCAAGGACCCGCTCCTGGGAGGCGTTCCATTTTGAAAGCTGGAAGAGACCAAATTAAGCAGCGAGGCGGAGCTAAGATCAACCTCGTTCTGACCCTGTTAATACTGGGTGGCATGGTATTTGTCGGCGTGATGATTGCCCCGCCCTACTTCAACAATTATCAGCTGCAGGATGCCATGAAAACCGAGGCCCGTTTCGCCGGCTATAACCGGAAAAGCGACGAAGAAATTCGCGATGACGTTTGGAAGAAAGTTCAAGAACTCGGCATTCCGGTGAAAAAAGAAGACATCCACATTGTGAACGAGAACAACACGGTCCAAATTACCGTGAACTACTCGATTCCCGTTGATATGAAATTCACTCAGTTCACCATGGATTTCCATGCCCATGGGGACAACCACTCGCTTTAAGTCGCCAATCTAATATAGTAGAAGCTGGAGTATTGCTCTGGGAATCATCATGCCGATTTGCGGGCTCTGGATGTCTTCAGCCGACCCTCTCAAGGCTCAGCGGAGAAACTGATTGCGGATTCGAATTGCCCCCGGCTTTTGGACCTCTCGAGTCGGAATTGGCGTTCTGGTAGCTGTGTTGGCTGTATTCCTCACAGCGACCTCGATCTTCGCCTATTACTACATACAGTTCGGCCACTTGGTTGACCAGCGTCTCACCGGCCAGATCTTTCAGAACACCTCTCGCCTTTATTCCGCTCCCAGCCGCATTTATACCGGAGAAGAGATAAAACTGGCTGACCTTAGCGCCTACCTCCTGCGTGCCGGTTATCAGGATGGCGAAGTCCCCGGAGCCCCCGGCCAGATACACGTGAAGGGAACCACGCTGGAAATCCGGCCTTCCAAGGAGTCCTATTTCCACGGAGGAAATGCGCTGCGCGTCGTCTTCACCGGTCCGTCCATTTCTAAAATAACGCAGATTTCTGACGGTACTCCCCGTGATTCCGCCGAGCTTGAGCCCGAAGTCATCACCAATCTCTTTGACAGCTCGCGCGAGAAGCGCCGCATCGTGCGCTTTGACGACTTGCCGAACGTGATGGTCAATGCCGTCCTTTCCGCCGAAGACAAACGCTTCTTCGAACACGGCGGCTTCGATATCGTCCGCGTCATCGGCGCGGGACTGGCTGACCTGAAAATTGGCCATCGCGCGCAAGGCGCCAGCACTATCGACATGCAAGTGGCGCGAAGCTTTTTCTTCACCACTAAACGCGAATGGCGCCGCAAGATCAAAGAAACATTGATGGCCTTCGAAATCGACCAGCGTTTCACCAAGCAGCAGATTTTCGAGTTGTACGCCAACGAAATTTATCTCGGTAATCGTGGCAGCTTTTCCATTCGAGGTTTCGGAGAGGGCGCGCAGGCTTACTTCGGCAAGGACTTCCGCGAGATAAGCCTGGGCGAAGCCGCATTCCTGGCAGGAATCATCCGCGCGCCCAATCGCTACTCTGCCGCTGAACGCCACATGGATCGCGCCATCGAATCGCGCGACCGCGTCCTCGGCCAGATGGTCGAGAATGGCTACGTCACACAAGCGGACGCCGACGCTGCCAAGAAAGAAAAATTTCACTTCGTTAGTGGAGGCATCGAAAGCAGTTCCGCCCCGTACTTCGTCGACATGGTGAAAGACCATCTCCTCGATCAGTTTTCTGAAACAGATCTTCAGACCCAGAGCTATCGCATCTACACCACACTCGATCCCCAGCTACAGAAAGCCGCGAGCGCCGCCGTCCAATCCGGAATGCTGGGAGTCGACAAGCTTCTCGCCAAGCGCTATGCCGCGTGGAAGAAAAAAGGCCAAGCCGTACCTCAAGTGCAGGTCGCGCTCGTAGCCTTGGATCCGCGCACGGGAGAAATACGCGCTCTCGTCGGCGGACGCAATTATGGCGAAAGCCAGCTCAATCACGCCCTCGCGCATCGCCAGCCGGGCTCTGTGTTTAAGCCGTTCGTTTACGCTGCTGCCTTCGAGAATGCGGCGCAAGGCATGCAACCGGTCGTCACGCCGGTCACCACCATCGAAGATGTCCCCACCACCTTCGATTTCGACGGCAAAGAATACACACCTGACAATTACGGCCAGGAATTTTACGGCACCGTAACGGTGCAAGACGCGCTGATCCATTCGTTGAACGTGGCCACCGTAAAAGTCGCGGAAATGATCGGCTACCAACGCGTCGTCGATGTCGCCCGCCAAATGGGTCTTGGAAATAACATCCAGGCCACGCCCGCTGTCGCTCTGGGCGCCTATGAGATGACTCCCGTTGACGTTGCCGCGGGCTACACCGCATTCGCTACCAACGGTTATCGCTCTGAGCCGCTGTTCCTCCGCAGCGTGCTGGCTGCCGACGGCAGCGTTGAAGAATCGGCGGGCCCGCGCACGCGCGGCGTGCTCGATTCGCGCGTCGCCTTTTTGGTGACCAGCCTGATGGAAGACGTTATCAACCGCGGCACCGGCGTTACCGTTCGCTCCATGGGATTTGAAGCTCCGGCGGCAGGCAAGACCGGAACATCGCGCGACGGGTGGTTCGCGGGCTACACCTCAAATCTCCTCTGCGTCGTCTGGATCGGATTTGACGATAACCGCGACCTGGAATTGTCTGGAAGCCAATCGGCTGCGCCCGTTTGGGCGGAATTCATGAAGCGCGCTGTTGCTCTGCCGCAATATCGCAACACGCAGCCTTTCACCGCGCCTCCCGGCGTGATTGCGGAATCGATCGATCCCCAAACCGGCCAGCTTGCCGGGCCAAGTTGTCCCCAGACCGTGAGCGAATACTTCGTTTCCGGCACCGAGCCTACCCAAATGTGCGAACTGCATGGCGGACACCTAGCCCAGGGAAATTGGCTATCCCATCTTTTCGGAAAGAATGGAAATCCACCCCCGCCCGCTGCCGGACAGCAGTCGGCCGCGTCTAACCCCGCAAACCAGGCGGCCGCCCCGGGGGAGACCACTCCGCCCGAGCCAGAAAAGAAAAAAGGCTTGCTAGGCAAGGTTTTTGGTATATTTGGAACAAGCAAGAAACCTGCGGATTCCTCGAAACCACAGCCGTAGGTCACGCGCGGAAAAAGGAGCTGGGCGATGAGTCGATCGACTCTTTTTGCCGTTCCGCTGGCTCTGTTGTTCATCACAACGAGCCACGCGCAACAAACGCCTGTCAGTTACACCAAGCCGGCACAATCTTCCGACCCCTCCTCATCGGGCACCTCGTCGATGACGCCGCGACAGATGGCCGAACTTCAAGGCGACATTCTGATGGCGCGCAAGGAGTACCCCTCGGCGGTCAATGCTTACACCAAGATCATCGAGACGGAGCCGAAGAATGCGCAGCTCCTGAACAAAGTGGGAGTTGCTTATCAGCAATTGGGCGACTTGAAACGAGCCGAGCGCTACTACAAAAAATCCATACATGCCGAGAAGACCTACGCAAGCGCCATCAACAATTACGGCACCATCGAATACGAGAAAAAACATTACGGCAAGGCCATCACCGAGTACAAGAAAGCCGTTCAATACCACACGGACCTGGCCACCATTTACAGCAATCTTGGCTACGCCTATTTCGGTAACAAGGAATACACGCTGGCCATGAGCACTTTCGCCAAAGCGCTCGCGATTGACCCTCACCTTTTCGAGAAGAAGAGCGAGAACGGTTCGATCATCCAGCAAAGAGAAGCCACTGATCCCGGGATGTTTTACTTCTTCGTAGCAAAAGCTTACGCGCAAAATGGAGACGCCGAGCGTGCCGCTCATTACCTAAAGATGGCGCGCGACAATGGCTACATCGGGTTTATGACCGCGCAGACCGACGTGACCTTCGCGCGCGTGATTAAAGATCCGCGCGTCCAAGAAGTCTTGCAAATGCCTCCATCCTATGTCGGCTCGTCAAAAAAGCCGGAATCGAATTAGCCGCTGGGGATTTGGACTTATTACTGCTTACCGCGATTTTTGTTACGCGATCCGCGATTCTAAAAATCGCGCCGTTCCGTTAGTCTTTTATTAGTCGGTTGTCACTTGCAGAGGCCAGCTCTTCCAGAGAAACTTTACTTGCTGCTTACCGCTCCCCTCGCTTCGATGTACACCAGGTCGTAAATACTCCCGCTCCCATTCGGTTTCACGCTGACAATATGTTTCGCCTCTTTCGTCCCCGCCTTCAAAACCGTTTCGTTCTCATCCGCATGATCATCTTCGCAGTCCAGCCCGTTCGAGGGCTTCTCTTTTGCCGCTGCCGCCGCGCCGGAATCAGAACAACTCAAAACCTTGCCGTACTTGGACAGTGCCTTGCGATAGAACGCCGTAACTTTATCGGGCGCGTCGTCCGAATCCATCTTTAGCACCACCAGCTTGAACCCGGACGATCCACCCCAGGCGCCGAGCTGCACCGACGCGCTATCATCCGAGCGATCTTTGTGCTTCCGCGAACCGGGATATAGCGGCAACCCGATGTCCTTCGCACCCGCATTCTTGCTAGCGACAAATCCAATACTGTGGTTGTCCTGCTTATCGGCATCGTTGTCCTTCTTGTCCTGCGCAGCCACTTGTAGCGCCATAATCATCAATCCCAATGCAATCGCCGGAACCACGGCACCGTGCCACGCGAAACATTTCAGCCTCACGCCCAAAATAGATTGAAGCTTTGTCATAATTTCTCCTCGCTCCAAGATACGCGATATTCCAGTTCTTTGTTCCGCGCAAACGCAGCAACGCGCCCGATCATTCCTCGAATCGGCACGACCAGGGTACTTAGCCCGAAACTGCCATGATTTGTCGTCACTAAGTCTGTTCGCATTCATGGGTGTCTACGCGGCGCTCTTCGGAGCTAAATTTGGCATTGGCTTCGCTGGGCCGCGCTAGCGCGCGCAGGTGCGTGGCTCAACGTCTTGAACTTGATTCCAATCTGGTTGCTGGATGGCGGACAAGTAGCTTTGGTTATGAATAAGGTTGAGCGACTCGCGCTGCTTACCGCTTGGCTTTGTGGCTGTTACTTGGCGAGAATGTGTTCTTCTTAGTAGCGCTCGGAGCTGGCTGGCGTCTGTTCACCAAGGATCTGCCCACGCAAGGAAACCGCGCCATCACTGCTTACTCTATTGTCCTACTTTTTGCGCTGGGGATCTTTCTGCGCATGATGCCGGGACAAGGATTCGGGAGTTTCTAGAGAATATCGTCACTAATTCCTTCCTCACCGCACGTGGCCCTGCCATCTACTGCTATAATGACTGCCGGAATGGCTCCCCGTTCATTTCGCTTGCTGATTTTGCTTGCGTGTGTGGTTGTTGGCTCGATTCTCGGCTTCAATCACGCCGTTGTAGCTCAATCATCTCCCGCTCAATCTTCTGCGACCACTTCCAAAATTGTCGAGCTTCACATCGACGGCGAAATCGAGCCGATCCTTGCCGAATACCTCGTCCGTGGAATTACGGAAGCGAACGACCAGCACGCCAATCTGATTCTGATCACCATGAACACGCCGGGCGGCCTGGACACGTCCATGCGCTCAATCATTCAAGCGATCCTGCGCTCGAGTGTGCCCGTGGTCACCTACGTGTATCCAACAGGTTCCCGCGCCGCGTCCGCGGGATTTTTTATTTTGCTTTCCGGCGATATCGCTGCCATGTCTCCAGGAACCGAAACTGGCGCTGCGTCGCCTCTGATCGAACTGGGCGGCCAGCCGGTCAAAATTGACGAAACGCTGCAAAAGAAAATCGTAAATGACGCCACAGCTTACCTCCGCGCCTACAGCAGCAAGCGTGGCCGCAACTCCGACCTGGCAGCCACCGCGGTTACCGACGCAAAAGCTTTCAGCGACAAAGAAGCGCTCGACGGCAAATTAATCGATATCGTCGTTTTGTCGCCGGAAGAACTGCTCGCGAAGCTCGATGGCCGCACCATCACCCGCTTCGACGGCAACACGCAGAAACTCGAGCTGCCGCACCCGGTGATCGTCGCCACCGACATGACCTCGCGCGAGAAATTCCTCTCGCGCATCGTGCAACCCGACGCGTTTTTCATCCTGTTAATCATCGGAGTCCTTGGCCTCTACGCAGAGTTCACCCACCCCGGAATGTTCGCGCCCGGCGTATTCGGAGTAATTGCGCTGGTGCTCGCTTTGTATGCCATGCACATGCTGCCGATTAATTTCGCGGGCTTGTTGCTCATTGTCGTGGCGCTGGTTCTTTTTGTGATGGAAGCAAAATACCCGACGCATGGCGTTCTAGGTGTGGGAGGAGTGATCTCCATGGTGCTGGGCGCGCTCTTTCTAATTAACTCGCCGCTCACGGGCGGGGGCGTCAGCCTCAGCGCTGCGCTGGGCGTGGCTATTCCGTGCGCGATCATCATAATTATTCTAATGCGGCTGGTTTTGCGCTCGCGCACCTGGAAACAGTCCACCGGGAAAGAAGAATTGATCGGGGAAGTTGGCGAAGTTACCGAGCCGCTGGAATCTTCCAGTCAAGCGGGTATGGTATTCGTTCACGGTGAATTGTGGCGCGCTATCACGCGGTACGGTGAAGAAATTCCCAAAGGTACGCGCGTTCGAGTAAAAAAAGTTGCCGGGCTGACGCTCGAAGTCGAGCCGGTGAAGACGCCGCAATCGGCCTCTTCCTAGAAGTATCGAAGGAGACAGCGAATGGATTTTGCGACGATTTTGCTGGGATTCGCCGTACTGATTTTTCTTTTCTGGCTGGTGAATTCCGTGTACGTCATCAAAGAGTGGGAGCGCGGCGTCGTGCTGCGCCTAGGACGCATGCTGCCGGAAGCCAAAGGCGCGGGCTTGCAGCTCGTCTTCTTTCCCATCGATAAGCTCACTCGCATCTCGCTGCGCATCGAAACACTCGACGTCCCGCCGCAGGACGTCATCACGCGCGACAACGTCTCGGTAAAAGTAAACGCCGTCTGTTATTTTCGCGTAGTGGACGCCAATCTTGCGCTCTCGCAGGTGCAGAATTATCTGTATGCCACGTCGCAGCTCGCTCAGACCACCCTACGCAGCTTGGTCGGCCAGTTCGAACTGGACTCCATTCTCTCCGAGCGCGAAAAGGTAAATGCCAAGCTGCAACAAATCCTTGACCAGGATACCGAGCCTTGGGGTATCAAAGTAACGAAGGTTGAGGTCAAACAAGTCGATATTCCGGAAAATATGCAGCGCGCCATCGCCAAACAGGCGGAGGCCGAACGCGAACGCCGGGCCAAAATTATTCACGCGGAAGGCGAATTTGAAGCCTCCACAAAATTGGCCGATGCAGCCGAAGTGCTGGAGAAGCAGCCCGCGGCGATTCAGTTGCGCTATTTGCAGACTTTGACGGAAATCGGCGTGGAGAAAAATACGACCATAGTTTTCCCTTTGCCCGTTGACATTATTTCGCAATGGGTGAAACAGGCGCAGAATAAGTAGGAACCATGGCAGGAAGTGGAAAACGCGGCGGTGGCGAAAGAGTCCTGGAAAGCAGGCATCTGGTCGGACTGTTTCTCGGCGTTGTCCTCTTGTGCGGAGTTTTCTTCACCCTCGGCTACGTGATGGGTCGCAATCAGCTCGGCGGCTCTGTGCACGCTGCCGAATCAGGCACAAAAAACACGCCGTCGTCGTCCCCGAAATCCAAAGGGGCGGAGGCTCCAGCGGCGGCCGCTCCTGATTGGGATTTTTACGACAAAAACAAAGACACAACTCATCTCGAAGCGCCCACTGCTGCCGTGAAATCGCCACCAGCCTCCAGCCCGCCGGCAAAGCCCAGCGCGAATGCTTCGGCGCCGGCTGCTTCTGCTGCCAAGCCATCCGTAAACGACGCAAAGGCCGCTCATCTCCAGCAGCCTGCAATTCCCAAGTCTGCAATACTTCTTCAAGTGGCCGCTCTTCGCCGCCAGAGTGACGCATTGGAAATGGCCGAAGCCATTCAGCAGAAAAGGTTCCCTTGTTTTGTCGCCACTCCCAGCTCGGACAATTACTACCGCGTTCAAGTCGGCCCCTATCAGGACCTCGCCTCTGCTGAATCCGCCAAACGCTCCCTCGAACAATTGGGCTTCAAGCCTATAATTAAACGCTGAATGAAATTTAAGCGTCCAACGCGAGTGCTGCTCGCCGTGGCGAGCGGTGCGGCCCTGGCTCTTTCATTTCCCGATTACAACCTTTGGCCTCTCGCTTGGTTTTCCGTGGGCATGCTCGTACTGGCATCAGTCGGCTCGCGTCCCGGCGAATCGCCGCTCTACGGATTTCTTCACGGCGTGGTCTTCTACCCGGTTTGCGTTCCTTGGATCGACACCGTGATGCGGCAATACGGCAACCTGGACCCGTGGACCTCCGCCGGAATCCTCGGCTTGATGGCTGTAGCAGGCGGCCTATTGTGCTCTCTGTTTTCCTGGGGCCTCGCCAGAGCGTCCAGAAAAAGCATCGCGCTTGCGTGTTTGCTAGCACCCTTCCTGTGGGTCACCTTGGAATTCGTGCGCACGCATTTGCCCTACATTGGTTTTCCCTGGAACCTCGCGGGATACGCCGCCATTAAAAGTCTCGCCCTGTTGCAAGTCACCACGGTAACTGGAATCTACGGCCTTTCTTTTCTGATCGCAGCCTACGGCTCGCTCTTCGCGTTCGCAGTTCTGACGGATACGCGGTGCGCGTGGCGAACAGTTGTCATCACCACGGCTGCGCTCATCCTTGTCGCGGTGGGCGGCAGCTATCTCGTCCCCAGGGAAACCCCGCGCTTCACGGCGCATCTGGTGCAAACGAATTTTCCGCAGTCGGAGCGCTACCCCAACGATTGGCTTCAAATTCACTCCGGCGAGCTGGATGAACTCGCGCGCATCAGCATTACTGCCGCAAAGAAAAATCCCACGGGACCGGAATTAATCGTCTGGCCCGAAGTGCCCGCGCCGTTCAGCCTGCAAGACCCCGCCTTTGCCGCTCGCGCTGGCCGCATCGCACGCGAGTCCGGCGCATATTTCCTCGTAGGTGTTGTGGATGACAGGCAGGATGCGCAACGAAACTGGCTGTTCTACAACAGCGCGGTGCTCCTGGACCCTCTCGGCAGGCGAATTTACACCTATGATAAGATTCACCTGGTGCCTTTTGGCGAGTATGTGCCGTTGCGCCAGTGGCTGACATTCGCCGGACGCTTGACCGCCGACATTTCCGATTTCACTCCTGGAACGGTCTATACATTGGGCGAAATTCCCGGAGGAAAATTCGGCACGTTCATCTGCTACGAGGCGATTTTTCCTGGCGAAATTCGCCGCTTCGCAGCGTCGGGTGCGCAGCTACTAATTAATATTTCGAACGATGGCTGGTTCGGACGCTCGGCAGCTCCGATACAGCACTTAATGATGTCGCGAGTGCGTGCGGTGGAAAGTCACCGCTGGCTGTTGCGCGATACCAATAATGGTTTCACCGCCGCAATCGATCCGTACGGCCGCATCGTAGCCGAGCTGCCCACCGACATTCGCGGCGAGCTCGATGCTCCGTACGATTTTAATAGCAACCTTACGCCCTATATTCGTTTTGGCGATTGGTTCGCCTGGCTTTGTGTTATAGCGACTGCGCTGCTTTTGTTTTTCGCCCTGAAGCCGGGCGCGCCGTTACCGCTCCCTGAATAAAAAGGCAAAAAGAGAATGGCTGAACACATCGAAGACCTGCAACAACGCTACGCCGAGCTTAAGAAACGTATTGAGCTCGTGCGGAGCTTTCTTTGACGCCGATTCCGCCCGCAAGCAACTTGCCACATTCGAAGAAAAAGTAAGCGATCCAAATTTCTGGCTTGACCAGGAAAAAGCGCAAGCCGTCTTGCAGCAGCGCAAGCAGGTGGAAGACCGCGTCAACGCGGAAAAGCTTCTCGAAACTAAATCCAGCGACATCGAAACCTATTTCAACCTTGTGCACGAAGAATCCAATGATGCTCAGCGCGACTCTCTACTGGACGACGTCAGCAAAGAACTTGCATCAACCGATACATATTTATCCGAGCTGGAAACAAAAACTCTTCTCGCCGGTGAAAATGATCGGCTGAACGCAATCGTAACCATCAAGCCCGGCGCCGGCGGCACCGAATCGCAGGACTGGGCGGAAATGCTTCTCCGTATGTATCTTCGCTGGGCGGAACAAAAAGGATTCAACGCCACGGTGATTGACTCCACTCCCGGAGAAGAAGCTGGAATTAAAACTGCCACGGTGCAGATAGCGGGAGAAAATGCTTACGGCATGCTCGCCGGTGAAAGTGGTGTGCATCGATTGGTCCGTATTTCACCTTTCGACCAAGCTGCCCGCCGCCACACATCTTTCGCTTCCGTTTTCGTGATCCCCGAGATTGACGACAAAATCGACATCGTGGTCAAACCCGACGATCTCCGCATCGACACGTTCCGCGCCGGCGGTCACGGAGGCCAAAACGTCAACAAAGTTGAATCCGCTGTGCGCATCACGCACCTTCCGTCCGGCATCGTCGTTCAATGCCAGAATGAACGCAGTCAGCACAAAAATCGCGAATGGGCCATGAAGGTTCTACGCTCGCAGCTCTACGAGCTGGAACTGGAGAAACGCAGCGAAGCTCTGCACAAACTCGACGCTTCCAAACCCGAAATCAGTTTCGGCAGCCAGATCCGTTCGTACACCATGCAGCCTTATCAGCTCATCAAAGACCACCGCACAAAGCTTGAGCGTGGCGACGTGGACAAAGTAATGAACGGCGACCTCGACCCTTTCATCCGCGCTTACCTGCTCTACCGTCGCGATAACGAAAGCGGCAGCGCGGCGTCTGTGGCGAAGTAAAACAGGGAAATTTGTTGCCCATCTCGCCATCCGGATAGCTCTCAGCGGTTATCAACGGTGGCCTTTAGCTGCATTAATCGCACTTCGAGCTCGATTTAAGACCTTTCGGTGCATAAGATTGACACCCCCATACCCCTATGCTAGGTTCGGGAGTCGGCCCAAACTGCACGTAGCGCGATTTGGCCCCACAATTGCCCATCAATCCGCTGGAGGATACTTTTTTGGCGCACGCTAACGAAAAATTCCTGTTTACCTCTGAGTCTGTAACCGAAGGTCATCCCGATAAAATAGCCGACCAGATTTCCGACGCCGTCCTCGACGCCGTCATGAAAGATGACCCCATGGGCCGCGTGGCCTGCGAAACCCTGGTCACCACTGGACTTGTCGTCGTAGCCGGCGAAATTACCACCAGCACTTACGTCGATTTTTCCGGCCTTGCTCGCGATGTAATCCGGGACGTTGGCTACACTCGCGCGAAGTTCGGCTTTGACGCAGAAACCTGCGGCGTAATTTGCGCCATCAACAAGCAATCTCCCGACATCGCCATGGGGGTTGATACCGGCGGCGCCGGCGACCAGGGCTTAATGTTCGGCTTCGCTTGCGATGAGACCCCCGAGTTGATGCCTATGCCTATCCAGCTCGCGCACAGTCTCACGCAGAAGCTCGCTGAAGTCCGCAAGAAGGGAACTGTCGATTTCCTCCGCCCTGACGGAAAATCCCAAGTCACAATCGAATACACCGACGGCCGCCCGGCACGTGTTGACACCGTCGTGATCTCCACGCAGCACAGCGACAAAGTTTCTCACCGCGACTTGGAAGAAGCGGTGATGACCGAAGTCATCAGCGCTGTTCTCCCCGAATCCATGGTCGATAAGAAAACCAAATATCACATCAATCCCACCGGTCGTTTCGTTACCGGTGGTCCCATGGGTGACGCTGGACTCACCGGTCGCAAGATCATCGTGGACACCTACGGCGGTTACAGCCGTCACGGTGGTGGCGCGCTTTCTGGAAAAGATCCAACCAAGGTTGACCGTTCCGCATGCTACATGGCGCGTTACGTCGCAAAAAATATCGTGGCCGCTGGCCTCGCCACCAAAGTCGAAGTCCAGCTTGCGTATGCGATCGGCGTCGCCGAACCCGTTTCCGTCATGGCCGACACGTTTGGCACCGGAACGATTCCTAATTCCCAAATCACTGAGCTGATTCGTGCGTTTTTCAAGCTTACGCCCAAGGGAATCATTGAAACGCTCGATCTCCGGCGCCCAATTTTCCGTCCCACTGCGTCTTACGGCCATTTCGGACGCACCGGCCCGGGCTTCACGTGGGAAAAAACAGATAAGGCCCAGGCCATCAAGAAAGAAGCAGGCTCGCGCGGAGTAGTAGCAACATCGCGGGCATAATTTGTGTGCAGCCCTGAGGGGCATGCTGGAATTTCAGGTTTTGTAGCGGCGGGCTTTAGCCTGGCGCTTTTTTCTAAATTTTCCGCAAAATAAAAAACTTAAGGGAGTTCTCGTGGAGACGACTGCAACGAAGATGACCGGCGATGTGAAGGACCTAGCGCTCGCAGAAAAGGGCAAACGCAAGATCGAATGGGCCAATCAGCACATGCCCGTTTTGCAACTCATCCGCAAACAATTCATCAAGGACCAGCCGTTGAAGGGCATTCGCATGTCCGCCTGCCTGCACGTCACCAGCGAAACGGCCAACCTCGCGATCACTCTCCGCGATGGCGGCGCTGACGTTGTCCTTTGCGCCTCAAACCCGCTTTCCACCCAGGACGAAGTCGCTGCCTCGCTGGTGAAGGACTACAGCATCCCCACTTTCGCCATTAAGGGCGAAGATAACGCCACCTATTACGCGCACATCAACGCTGCGCTCGACCACAAGCCGCAAATCACCATGGACGATGGCGCCGACCTCGTCACCATCCTGCTCACCAAGCGTCCTGACCTGGTGCAGAACATCATCGGCGGCACCGAAGAAACGACCACTGGTGTGATCCGCCTTCGCGCCATGGCCAAAGACGGCACGCTGAAGTATCCCATCATCGCCGTGAACGACGCGCTCACCAAGCACCTCTTCGACAACCGCTACGGAACCGGCCAATCTTCAATTGACGGCGTTCTGCGCGCCACGAATCTTCTGATCGCAGGCCTTCGCGTGGTTGTTTCCGGCTACGGTTGGTGCGGCAAAGGCGTCGCTATGCGCGCCAAGGGCCACGGCGCAGACGTGATCATCACTGAAATCAATCCCGTGCGCGCCCTCGAAGCCGTGATGGACGGTTTCCGCGTGATGCCCATGCCCGAAGCCGCGAAAATCGGCGACGTTTTCATCACTGTCACCGGCAACAAATCAATTCTCACCCACGATCATTTTGAAAGAATGAAAGACGGCGCGGTCATCGCGAACTCCGGCCACTTCAACGTTGAGATCGATATCCCCGCGCTGGAAAAACTTTCCAGCTCCCAAAAGCCGGTCCGCCCCTTCGTTGACGAATACGTGATGAAAGACGGCCGCAAACTCTACCTCCTCGGCGAAGGACGCCTAATCAATCTCGCCGCCGCCGAAGGCCATCCCGCTTCGGTGATGGACATGAGCTTTGCCAATCAGGCGCTAGCTTCCGAATACTTGGTCAAGAACGCCAGCACCCTGAAGCATCAGGTTTATTCCGTCCCCGAAAATATCGACCGTCATATCGCCAAGCTCAAACTTGACTCCATGGGCATCCAGGTCGATAAGCTCACGCCAGATCAAGAGCAATACCTGGCCTCCTGGTCCGAAGGCACCTAGAACGTAACACCGTGAAGACAAGACCGAGGCTCTGCTGCCTAGCGGCAGTTTATGTTCTCGGTCTTTTCCTGTTCCCGCCATCAATAGCCCTGGCAGATACCGCGGGTTTACCGGGGCAGGGCAACCCTAGGTTGCGCTGCTCTATCCTAAATGGCGTAACTAGTCCCAAATGCTACCCGCAGCGCTTTCCTGGCGGGTCGTGGTAAAGCACTGCTTGCATTCGGTGAAACATAATCCCCGAGTGTAGTGAATACATCGCGAGACGAAAATGAGAACTAGGCTCACTGCCAGCGTTGTCTGGATCGCTCTCACCCCTTGCTTCATTGCTGAGATTGGCGCGTTTCCAGCTTGTGCCCAGGACGCCGCCGGTGTTGTGCCGGCCATTCGATCTGTCGACGAGACTGCTCCGAATACCGCAAGCCACTTTGGCATCGTGTTTCGAGAATATTTCCCCGGCCGCCAGCCCGTATTCAATCCGAAGCTGTCACACACCGCGACTAAAACTGCCAATGAATTGTTGTTGGATTACAATTTTATGCGGCGCATCGATGAGGGCAAGTCTGAGGATTGGATCCTGGAATTCAAAGACGCAGCCGGCCGTTTAACTGTCCTGGCCTGGACCAGCGGCGAAAGCCACAGCGCGCTAATTGCGCTCCGGCCCGATACCTACGAGGTCATCTCATATCTTGGAGAAAAACTTTCCCCAATCACCGCGGGTCCGGATGGGCTAACCATTCGGCTGGCCGACGCCCCTCAATATTTGCGTCCCAAAACAGAATCCGCCGACGCCAACGCCGCTCTTGCGAGTTCACGGTGCAGCACCTGACATTGATGCATGGCGTACGACGCTGGCACGGTCTTGTCCGCGCGGTGCTCACGAAACGTCTGTCGTCCGCGTCAATGTTACTTTTCGCTGTGGCCAGCTTGCTCCTCGCACAAGAACCGCTCAGCACTCCCGAAACTCCAGTCGACTACGGCACACTGCACCAACGGCTTCACAGCAACGACCCGCGGCTGGTCGCATGGGCTGCCGACTTCGCGCGCAGAACGCACGACACGAAGATTGTCGCCGAAATGCCGGCGTTGCTTGAACACTGGAACATACCGCACGCCTATGATGGCGGCGAATCGCAAGCCGCTCAACGGCGCGCAGTGGCCGCTGTTCTGGACACGCTCATTCAGGTAAACGCTCAAGTTCCGATTCCAGCAATCACTGCGGTAGCAGAGTTTTTCCCAGCACAGGCTACTATCCTGATCGCCCGCCTCCCGTTGTCGGAATCTCGTGCAACGTTGGATGACTGGACCTTGGAGCTTACCGGAGGGGGGAGTGGACGCATCCTCGCACGTGTTGCATCAATGATGCTAGCGAAGGATCCGGGACGAAGTCGGAGCTTCTGGAACCAAGAGCAAATGGGATTCGTTGCGAGTGTCATCGCGGCCTCCGAGATGGAGTTACGGATCACTGTGAGCTCAGATAGCTCAGTTCGCGGCCTTGGCGGCACCGGCGGTTGCGGAGACTTTATCGGTCGCGCGCTCGCTCCCGGGTGGCCACAGGTCTATATCTATGACCTTGTCGAAAACGATCCCCAAGCGCCCGCACCGATCGTCGTTGATCTGGATGGCGATCGTATCGCTTCTAGACGCTTCGAGGAAAATCGTCCGTGGGGATCTTGCAACGGAGTTGAAGGGCTCGATCCGTCAACACGGCACCGGCTAATTGCGCATTGGCTCGGCGTCCAGGAAAAGGACATGTCCTGGCAGCCGGTTGAGGGTTTTACTATCATGTGGACCGACAAGGCCGCGTACCAACGGCGGCTCGGCGAGATCACCGAAGCCCAGAGAGAGAAGCTTCATGCCACGGTCGAAGCCCTGCGCCAGCGGGGACTATTGACAGACGGCGAGGCGGCAGCAGTGTCCCCAAGGCTGATCGTCACTGTCCAGTGCGAAATCGACCCGTGTCCGCTCATCTGAGCTTGGACGACCTTTCCTGGATGACGGCGCACACGGTTGAGAATCCACTGCCTGATAACGCGATTACTGGAACAATCCGCCGACGAAGACGCAAGCGCGGCTCCTTAATATCGCGCTAGCCGTCGCCCAAGGCGTCCAGAAATGTTGCGGACGGCGCGAAGAATAAATTGCCAGTGACGGCACGGCTGAAGTCGAGCAGGCGGTCGTAGTTGCCGGGCGGACGGCCCACGAACATATTCTCGATCATCTGCTCCAGCGTGCGCGGCGTACGGCAGTAGCCAATAAAATACGTCCCCCATTCACCTTGTGCGGCACTGCCAAAAGGCATGTTGTCGCGCAATATTTTCAACTCTTTGCCGTTCTCTTCAATCGTC
This sequence comes from uncultured Acidobacteriota bacterium, assembly GCA_963714785.1. Classification (GTDB taxonomy): domain Bacteria; phylum Acidobacteriota; class Terriglobia; order Acidiferrales; family UBA7541; genus Palsa-295. The sequence continues at coordinate 142,698 of CAVQQE010000001.1, read as the reverse complement.
GTCAGCGAGCTGTGCGAGCAGGTCGGCTTCACTGATGCGTCCAATTCAATATCGGACAGCTTCTTGCGCCCGATAATGTTTTCCTGCGCCTCCGTCGACAGCGCATTCCACCCCTTCATATCGTGCAGATATTTCTGCACCATCACGTAGCTACCGGCGGCGAACGCGGCGTCCTCTTGCCCCACCAGCGCGGCATCGGCCACTGCTTCACCTCGCGGATTTTCCGTTCCATCCACGAAGCCGACCAGATCGCGGTCGTCGAAGTTTTTGAAGCCGTGCACTTCGTCCACCGGGACAACTGCATTTCCTATGCGCGCCATGATCTGCGTCGCAAGTTCGAAGCATAGATCCATGTACCTCGCGCGGATGTGGAACAGAAAGTCGCCCGGCGTGGACACCGCATGCCGCGTTCCGGCGCGAACCTCGCGGAACGGGTGAAGCTCCGCTGGCCGCGGCTGCCCAAAGAGCCGGTCCCATGCGTCGGACCCAATCCCCATGATGCAAGAGAGCCCGGCTTCAATATTGCGATACTCCACCGCGCGAAAAATTCCGCTCAGGTCTCCGCAGAACGACCGCAACGTCGCGCGATTCTCGTCTCCAGGTTTTATTGTCACTATCAGAAAGATCGCGGCCCGCGAGAGCGGTGCAACAATCGGCTGCGCGACAACTCGCGCGACGTTCGTGGGATTAGGCTCCATCGTGTTTCCTCCGCTTCTGCCTTACTCGTTGCCCCGGGCCAGTCCGTCGCCAGATAACCGCCCGCCCTCGGCGGAAACTTCGCGAGAGGGTATACTCCGCCTTGTGACCATTGCAAATAAATATTTAAAGACTAGGAGCGGTCACGGCCGAACAAACCGACGGAACGGTAGGAGCCGGCACATATTTCGTTGAAGCGTCGACCTTGGCCGCTGCGTTTTCCAACCCGTTGCATCTCGATTTGATTCAGGTTGTAAACAAAGACGGTAAAGTCGTCTAGAATTTGACGGCGGATGGTTCCAGCAACCTAAACCCGGCTTTCCCCACAACCGCTGCGCTTCTAGGAAAATTTGTCGGCGCTACCTTCGCCCAAGCTTTTGCCCAGAATCCGCTGCAGTACGATGTTTTTCAGGTTGTAGGTCCCAACGGCGTAAGCATCTTTCATGTCGATTACACCGGCGCCGCATACTCAGATTAATCCAAGCCGCAGCGCTTGCCCAATATTTGGTACCGGCGAGACTAAACGCTCCGTAACAATCAGGAACTCTTCATCTCCAAAATTTCAAGCGGGACTCCCAAACGTGTAAATTAAGTAGGAATGAAATATCCCAGATTTAGTTATACGTCGTGGCGCATCTTTGCTGCGTTGCCCGCAGCGTTCGTTGCTGCATTAGTAGCCTCCGCAGCCGGCGCTCAGCAGTGCACTGTAAAGCCCGCGTCGATCCCGCTGGGCCAGACAATTCGCCTCCGCTGCGAACTCCCCGCAGTAACGGCGCGTCTGAACACACGCACCGTGCGCCTGTTCAAACAAGAAACCGGCGATTGGCAAGGCCTGATGCCCGTAGCCGTAGCCGACATACCCGGCACCTACCCAATCGAATTTATTGCAGCCGACGGCACCACTCTTGCCTCCGTTAGCCTAACCATCCGCAAAACTATCTTCCCCTCGCAAAATGTAGTTCTCGCTCCGCAAATCGAAGCGCTCCATTCCACCACCGAAGAGATGCAAACCCTCACCACCTTTCGCGACTCCGTATCCGACGTGAAATACTGGAAAGATCCGCTCGCCCCGCCGCTTCCCGGTTGTGTCATATCCCCCTTCGGCGTGAAGCGCTTTCACAACGGAAAGCCCACCGGTGAATTTCATGCCGGAATTGACCAGCGAGCCGCAGAGGGGACTCCCATTCGCGCTGTGGCGGCAGGCGTCGTAAAAATCGTCCAGCCATTCAACGTCCTCGGCGGCACGGTAGCCATCGATCACGGCCAAGGCCTCGAAACCATGTATCTCCACATGTCGAAATTAAACGTAGAACTAGGCGCTCACGTAAACAAAGGTGACGTAATCGGCTATGTCGGCGCCACCGGACGCGCGAACGGTCCTCACCTCCACTGGGTCGTTTACGTAAACGGCGCGCCACAAAATCCGCAGCAATGGGTCACACTAAAATCCTGCGCCGCCAAAAAGAAATCCTAAAAGAACTCACCGTTCAGCAGCACGTCGTCACGCTAGGAAAGTCGCCGCCAAACGAATTTCGCGGGAAAATGGCTACCGTTTCTCGGTTGAAAGGGAAGTCCTAGACAACCCCCGCATCCCGGCAAATATTTGACTGAGGAGTTAGCCATGCGAATCGTTCAAAAAATGTCTCAGGCCCTCTGCGTCACATTATTGCTGGGCACCGGCTGCACACTCTCCGCGCAAAACGAAAAGCCCCGCATCCGAAACATCGTTCTAGTTCACGGCGCCTGGGCCGACGGTTCCGGCTGGAAAGGCGTTTACGAAATCCTTGTCAAAGACAGTTTTAACGTCAGCATCGTCCAGGAGCCCGAAACATCCTTCCAGGATGACGTCACCGCCGTGAAACGCACCCTCGCTCTGCAGGATGGGCCAGTCATTCTAGTCGCTCACAGTTACGGCGGCGCCGTGATCACGGAAGCCGGCACCGACCCTTCTGTCGTCGGCCTGGTTTATATCGCCGCGCACATGCCCGATGCCGGAGAGAATGAGTCCGACGACGGAAAACGCTTCCCCAGCGACCTCAGTAAATCCACCGCGATTAAGAAGACCTCCGATGGCTTCACCTATATTGACCCCGCGCAGTTTCACGAATTCTTCGCCGCCGACTTGCCTGCCGAGCAAGCCGCTTTCATGGCGCGTTCGCAAGTGTTGAACAAAGCTGACAATTTCAAAGCCGTCATCACCACTGCCGCGTGGCGAACCAAACCAAGCTGGATGCTGGTAGCCGGAAGCGATCGAACCATCAACCCCGACCTAGAACGCTGGTACGCCACCAGAGCGAACAGCCACAAGATCGAAGTCGCTGGCGCAAGCCACTGCGTTTACATCTCGCACAGGAAGGAAGTCGCGGCCCTGATCGAAGAAGCCGCGACACACTCTCACTAAACAGCAGTGGCTTTGGGCCGTTTCATCTTTTGAAGTAATAAGTCCAGCTGATGCTTATGTAGGATTTCAGCGGCACGCCCACCACGCACGCGACAGCGCATCCCGGCTCGAACGGAATTGACTCGCTAGTTTGCCCGGTATAACCGCTCGCAATTAGGAAATTTCCGCCCAACGAGGTGCGATTGTCCAGAAACGATCGCAGCAGCGCTCCCCGAATTTCGCGTACCGGTGTGCCCACAAGACCGTCGCCCACAGGTTTCGCTCTAACATATTCAAACTCGCCGCGCGCCTGCAGATGAAATGGCAGATGGTTGTAGGAGCCCACCGCGTCCCATATAAGCCGCGGAGCTTCTGGCACAGGCGCGCCTGTTAACGTGTCCCGCGCATCGGCCTGCGCGTAGGAAATATAAATCGCACCGCGTGAAAAAGTTCTCTGCGCGGAAACTTCAATCACGCGATTCATAGAAGGCCCCACATCTTCCTGCAATCCCGTGTCCGGATCGATTTTCGCCAGCTCCTGCGAGTTCCACTCTCGCCGCAGCGTGATGTTGAACTGAAATTGTTCGATGACTTTGGAAATCCTCAGTTGATACGCGCGTGAAGGAGCCAGCAAAGTCGGCGTTGCGCTCCCGGTTCCAATTCGCGGGTCTTCCGTGTGAAACGCTTCGCCGTAACTGAAAGCCACCGTCGGCAGGTAGCTTTGCTGTGGTGGCAGAAAAGTCAGCGTAGCTTTAGGCAAAGTCAAGGTCGCAAGTTTGTCGAACGAATTTTGCGGATTGATCAAGTCCTGATTGTCCATCCAAACAAATTCCTGCCGAACGCCCGCATCGTAATGAAAATACTTGCCGAGCGTCCCGTCGAGCGAGACGAATGGCTCAATGAACGAAAGCGTCAAATTATTGCTGGTAACCGGCTCGAACATTCCTGCGGCGTCTATATGTTTTAAATCGAGATTGCGAGGCGCGTCGTGACGAAGGTCCATGCCAGCCAGTAAAGACAGCCATGGACGAATACTTTGCGCATAAGTTGTATTGCCGCCGACGATGTTGCGCATCTCGCTTTGCTGGATCAGCCCCGCGCCAAAATTAGAACGCAGCGTCAGCCCATAATTACGAAAAAAGCTGGAGAAAGACCATTGCCGCTGGTCGCTGAGCTTCCAGTTATCAGTCGCCACTAAAATAAAATTATGCGTGCGATCGAGCTGACGATTGTCGATCGTGTCGGTGGGAACAGGAATGCTGATCGGAATCAGCCCAGGCACAAACGAAAAACCGTAATAGCCAGTTCCGAATAGCGTCAATTGGTGCCGGCCGATATTAAATTCGCGTAGCCCGTTCAATTTGTACTGTTGGCGATGCTCCAGCCGATCCAAAAATCCGTTGCCGTACGAAGCTTCCAGCGCCACCCATGCATTCGTTTGCGGATTCGCCGGACTCCAGCCCGCCACCAGATCAGCGTCGCGATAGTCTCCCGTAAGTTGCATAAAATCATTCAAACGCTGCTTCGGGATATAAGTAGCCGCGAGATCCACCGAATTATTTCCTTCGCGCACGTTAAACGCGCCGCCATCCACCGCAACCGCTTCAATCACCGCCGGAATCAGAAAATTCGGATCGGCGTATCCGTTTCCATGCGCGTTAGCTGGAAGATTATTGGGATAAAGAAAATTGCCGATCTGAAAAAATTGCGCAATGGGCTCGCCGTGGTCCCCGGCAACTCCTGGAGCGAAATACTGCGGAGCTTTAATTCCTCCCGACGCGGTTTCGATCGGCAGTCCCGGAATTGATATGGGAGCGCCCGGCCGCCCTGGATTGGCATCCAAAACTTGGTCATGTACCACGATCATTTCAGAAGGGTCCGGGGTTAGCGACGATGGCGCAGACGCAGACACCGTAATCGCTTGCCGCACCGAGGAGAGTTGCTTGAATTGAACGGTGACGTCCTGTTGTTCTCCCGCAGCCACCGAAACATTCAGATTTATCGAAACGAAGGAGTCCGACTCAGCCGCAAGCCGGTATTCGCCCGCAGCAACTCCGTCAAAAACGAAGTTTCCCCGCGCGTCGCTAATCGCATCGCGAACAAAAGTCCCTCGCCAGCTAACAAGTTTCAGCCGCGCCCCCGCAACCGCAACGCCTTGCGGATCGACTATCTTCCCGTAAATTCGTCCCGCATCGCCATACGCCAATAAATTAAAAAACGAACTAACCAACAAGCACAGCGCAGCAACCCCGCTCCTCTTGAGAACTCTGAAACGCAATGGATTTAAAATGGCCCCCGTAGCCACTCAGCGACCGCACAGCCGCACGCAAACGCGCGCGCTCTGGACGCTCATCACTCTAACAAAGCCCAACCCAACTTGATAATCACGCCTCGTAAAGAACTTGCGAATAATTGAATTGTCCCGTAACCGCGTTCTCGACTGGTGCTTCATTAGAAACACATCCTCCTCCGTAGTACCAACGTACTAACTGCGAAGGAATGACTATAAGGTAAAAGTGATACGGGTTTCACGGGGGAGCCATGCACAAGCATATTGCGCGCCTGCTACTCATCGTATTCTGTTCTTCTTTTTCTGTCGGATGTACGCGAGGAACGCAAACACACCAAGGTCCCCTAGGCCCAAACGAGCTAATGGCACTCGTAGCCGGCGCTGCCCTTCCAGAGAATCTTGTCGCAGAAATCCATAACCGCGGCCTGTGCTTCCATGTGGATGTTTCCTACCGCTCCGAAATGGAAAAAGCCGGAGCCGATCCGAAAGTTTTGGCCGCACTCGATTCTGCCAAAGTTGTTGTGCCGAACAGTTCTCAGGAAGCACCCAATAAAGATTTTCTCGCGCACATCAGCAATGCCGCGAAGCTGATGAACAGTAAGGACTATCCCGAGGCCACCACCCAGCTCGACGCGGCCACGAAAGCCAGTTCTGACAGCCCCGACAGTGAGTTCGTGAGGGGCCAACTCTTTCGTCTCGAGCAGCAGTGGCCCGAAGCAGCAGAGGCCTATTCAGAAGTATTGGGTGAAGACCAGAATTTCCCTGAAGTGCACACAAAATTGAGCTTCATCCTTATTCGTTTAGGAGATTACGAAGAATCTCTACGCGAAGCTAAGGCTGCGTTGGCGATAACTCCTGACAACCCGGAGGCCCACAAGTTCGCCGGATTAGCCCTCACAACGCTCCGAAAATATGACGCCGCCCTGGTGGAATTCAAAGAAGCGCTGCGCCTCAAGCCCGACTATGAGACGGCCCATTTGGATATGGCACTCGCGTTTACGGATATGCGTGACTGGAACGATGCCCTTGCACAATTCCAAAAGGCAATTGCGCTCGACCCAGACGACATCGAGGCCCACTATAATCTGGGGTATTGTTGGGACCAGACCGGCGACTTCCAATCGGCCATCCGCGAGTATCGCGAGGTGAAGCGCATTGATCCCCACCGTTTCGACGGACGGCAGAATTTGGCTGCGGACCTGTTGAATCATGGTTTCGCCGCTGACGCTGTACTTGAATTTCGCGACATGGAGAAGATTTTTCCTAACGCGGAAATGTGTCACGTCTGTTTAGCCATGGCTCTTTTCAGAACCTGGGATTTCAAGGGCGCGGAAGCTGAATACTCCACGGCCATTCAGTTAGATCCAACCGATGCCACGCCCTTGGTTGGCCTCGGCGGTATTCAAGAAGAAGAAAAGCATTACGACCAGGCTTTGGAAAATTATCGCCACGCTATGAAAGTTAATCCTAAATCCTGGGATGCGCATCTGGCTGCTGGACGCGTTTTGATAGCAAAAAAGGACTTTGCTGGTGCGCTCGAGGATTTGAAACAAGCCGAGTATTTGCAGCCCAGCCAACCGGTGATTCATGATTATTATGCGCAAGCCTGCCTGGGCTCTGGGAACACCGACGCCGCTATCAGCGAGTTCAAGCAAGCTATGGCGCTAGATCCGAAAGCGGTTCAGGTGATGCTGAGATTCGCGGCCGCCTTGGAGAAAAAAGGAGACTGGGTCGCGTCCAATGACGAATATCGCAAGGCGGCCTTGACCGACGCCGGCGTCGATTGGCGTGGCAAAATCACCCGCTCCGACGAACTCAACCCGCAAAACGAATACAAATATGCCCAGGAGCGTTTGAGCCAACATATCGCGTCTTTGAAAGCCGTGGGAAAGTCTTCTGAAGCTGCCCAGTTAGAGGCCAGCCTGAAGAATTCACAAGCTGCTCCAAGCATTTCGGAAAAACTCGATATGGCTCTGCAAGCAGGTGCCGCCGATAACAGACAGCGCGATTTTGAAGCGGCGAAGCGGGATTTCAAGCAAGCCGTGGAACTTGCGGACAAAATTCAGCCTCACGATCAGCGTCTGGTGTCGGCACTCGATCATCTCGGCAACGAATATTTCGGAGAAGATCCTGCCGCTGCCGAAGCCGCTTACGAGCGCGAACTGAAAGTTAGCGAGGAAATATATGGTCCGCAATCTGCGAATCTGACGCCGCCTCTCGAATCCCTGGGGCGCAATGCGCTGAAGCAGAAAGATTACGCTACCGCCGAGAAATTCTTTTTCCGTGCTGTCGACCTGAACGAAAAGGTTTATGGAGAAGGAAGCGATAAAGTCGCCAACAGCCTTCTGATGGCCGCCAGCGTATATATCGTGCAAAAAGATTACGCTAAAGCGGAAACCTATCTTGTGCGTGCGTTGAATATCGACGAATCATTATTCGGCCGTGATGGCATTGATATCCTCATGCCTCTTTTCAATGTTTGCACCCTCTATGACAAATGGGGCAAGCCCGATAAGCTGGAACCTTGCGATCGCCAGCTGATTACAGTGCTCGAAAAACAATACGGGGCAAACAGTCCGCAGCTTGTCAGCACTCTGACTAGTGAAGCGCAAGTTCTCCGCACGATGGGACGGCCCAAAGAAGCTGAAAGCGTTGAAGATCGTTTGGCATCGATCCGATCCGCGACAATGGTTAGACCCTGACGCGAGTCCTTCATCAGTTAAACTCCATCGAGCGCTATAAAGCCAACGCGGTGCCGCCACGGTCGTGATTCGCTAGTTTCGTTCCCAAGAACGGAACAACCTCGGTGTGATACTAGCGCGTCCACACACACAGGGCCTTGAAATTCGTAGAATCGCGTGCTACCGTTCGGCGTGATTAAATTAGAAAATTTTAGATCGCTTCACCAAGTAGCGACGCAGCCTACCCGCCGAATTTCCAGAAGGCCTGCTCGCGTCAACTCCTGCCAGTCTGACCGCCTTAGTTCTATTCCACTCTTCCAAGAGAGAGCTAAAAAGCCGCTTCGCTGCCTTAGTGACTGGCCACGAACCACGAGCCACTGTTCTGGGTTTCTACCCGGTTCTACTCAAAATGTAGAAAGCGACGTAACTCTCTCAAAACAAACGACCGGAGAATTTCTACCCGGGGCCACAGCCACCTATGTGCCGATCACCGATCAGCACGATTTATCCTCAAAAATAATGGCGCAGCAGGCCAGAAATCGGAGAGCATTGTGAACAATCACGCCATCAAATTTCTGTTAACGCTCATTGCAGCGATCACATTCGCAGTCGCAATCATCCCATCCGCGCTGGCCGCCGATAAACATCCTTTCAACCTCGACGATTATTCCGCACTGCGCTCCGCGCGCGCCGAAGCCATCTCACCGGACGGCAAAACCATTCTCTACCGCGTCTCCTGGGACGGCACTTCCGGACCGGTCAACAAACACGAATGGCGTTTGATCGATCTCAACGGACAAAACTCCCGAAAACTCGACTTGCCGGAACATTTCGAGCCCGCGGGCTTCACAAAAGAGGGCGCGCTTTATGGGATTTATCCCGTCGGCAAATATCCGCAGCTTGCAATCGTCCCGCTCCAAGAAGGGAAGCTGGTACAAATCCTCACGCTGCCTTCCGGAATCCGCTCGGCGACAATCTCGCCCGATGGCGCCCACTTCGCTGTTCTCGCCGACCCGCGCAAACCGGATGCGCTCGCAGCCGTACGCACCGTCGCCTCTGCGGATGAAACCAGCCTGTATGTTGTCAGCCTAAACGGAGCAGACGGTGGGTGGTGGTGCCCGTCGTTGACGGACGTGGCCGAAATTGCCTGGTCATCCGACGGCTCGCAAATCGCGGTAATCTCGCAGTGGACAAAAATCGGGCACCACGAATTGCATTCGTTCGTGGATGTTTGCAGCGCCAGCGGTCTCCGCCGCCTCGCGGAAATCCCGGACGGAACCAGCGGTCTCGCCTGGACCTCAAGCGGAAAAGAACTCGTCTTCTCTAGCACCACTACAGCGGTTCTCACTCCCGAGCACATTTGGACCATCCCAGCGAATGGTGGCCAGGCTGTTGATCGAACTCCCGGCCTCGTCTATACCGCCGTAACTCTGGAAGGCGATCCGCACGGCAACATCTGGGTCGAGATGCATAAAGGTGTCGTCATCGAGACGTATTCCTACCGCGATGGAAAACTCGAGCCCGCCTATCACTGGCCGGAAGGCATCATTCAGGGTTTGCCGGTTTATTCAAAGTTCTCATCCGCGCCCGAAGTGCTGGCATTCAATGTGGGCGATCCTTCGCACGCCACAAATATTGCCGTGGTTTCTGGCTCCCAACTCCAGAAAATCACGCATGAAGGCGATGACACGCTCTCCAACGTAAACCTGGGTGAAGTAAAAACCGTGCATTGGACTTCCAAAGACGGAATCAAGCTGGAGGGAATCGCCACATTTCCAGCGGGTTATGTCGCCGGCAAGAAATATCCCTTCGTGGTTTTGCCGCATGGCGGCCCGGAAGGCAACGATGCCCTCGCTTTCGATTTTCTCGTTCGCTCGATTTCGGGAATGGGCTACATGGTTTTGCAGCCGGAATACCGTGGCTCCACAGGTTACGGCGCAGATTTCCTAGCCGCGATTTATCAGCACTTCGGCGACCGTGCTTATAGCGACGTCGACAGCGCCACCGATTTTGCCATCGCCCAAGGCTGGGCAGACCCAAACCGCCTCGCGATTTTTGGTTGGAGTGCAGGCGGATTCATGACGGCGTGGACTGTCACGCAAACGAATCGTTACAAAGCAGCGGTTGAAGGCGCTGGAATTACTGACTGGCTCAGCTTCATCCCTACCAGCGACCTGTGGCAAGTTGATTACGACGCAAGGTTGCAGGAAAAAGATCCCACGCCCATGCTTCAGTTTTCCGCGGTCATGTTTGCGGATAAAGTCACCACGCCTTTGCTAATCCTGCACGGAGAAGCGGATGCACGCGTTCCAACGTTCCAGGCCCGCGAATTTTACGTATTGCTCGCCGAACGCGGAAAAACCGTTCGCATGGTCACCTATCCTGGCGCTCCCCACTTTCCCCAACTAGCCGAACAGTGCCGCAATGTCATCACGGAAATAGCCGATTGGCTGAAGTGCTACAACCCATGACAAGCCACAACATTTTTTCGCGACGCATTCGTTCGGCTGGCCGTCGCGACCTAGTAATGAAAGCGCCAGCGAAACTCAGCGTAAATTTCGCGCGGATCGTTAAAGTGGAATCCGCCGAACGTCAGACTGTTGTCGAGCAGCACGCGCCGGTTTGCAACGTTCAAAGCCGTCAACGATACGGTGTACTTCTCACGGAAAGTTTTGCCCAACGAAATATCAAACGTGGTGTGCTGCGGCAAGTACGCGCCGGGGTACTGAGCGTCGGGCATTCCGTTCGTGAACCCGGACCCGTAATAAACATTGGTCGAAACGAACGACTGCCACGGAAGGCTGGCGTTGAACCCCACATTGAGCGTATTCCGCTGGTCATGATCGACCGGTGCCAATCCAGGCGGTATATTCAGTGGGCATGATGGCGTGTTGCTCGGGCAGACCAACCCTCCGGTTATGGGTGAGGATGCCTGCGCAATTTGATTTGAGTAAGCCAGGTGGAACTGCCCACGATGCCAAACACGCGGGGAGCGTAAGGTCAGTTCCCAGCCTTGAATTAGCGCGTGATCCCAAGTGATCGGCCAGAAGATATTGGATTCTCCGATATTGTTGTGATCGAGCCAATTCCTGGCGCGGGTTTGAAAAGTATCGGCGTCCAGAGCCCACCCGTGATAAGGAATGGTGACGCCGAATTGGTATTCAATATCCCGCTCGCCTCGCAGACCACTAAACGTCAGGTTCTGGCTGTTGGCTAAATCGAGCAAAGGACCAGTGGCAGTCAACAGAGGAGGGGCCTGATAATATTCGCCGTAAAACGCGCGAAAAACCCAGTTCAGTCGCGGCAGCCTGACGGCTACTCCAACGCGGGGGTCCGTAGCATTCTCCACGATTTCCGGATTAGTTCCGATCGGTGGCGAGTAAAAATGCGCTTGCCGAAGCCCGGCAATTATCGTCAACCATGAGGTCACCTTGAATCTGTCGCTTACGAATGCTTCGGCTAGACCGCCGGTTATTGCAGCCCTAGATGGTGGAAAGTTCTGACAGGATGGATTGTTGGGAGGGGTACAAACTGTGAAAACGTTATTGAAATAATTACTTTGGTGCTGAGCGAATCCGTAAAGCCCCACTTGAACGCTGTTTTTCCAAACAGTCGCGCCCAGGGTTGCTTGCAGGCCTGCGTAATTCGAAGTCTGGCGCACGTCCGTGATCACGGGGACGTCGTCGGGCGACGCGTTATAGCTGGCCTGATTGTAATGATAGAAAGGCGAAATCGTCATGATCAGATTTGGATTGAACGTATGAACCCAGGAGAAGGTCACGTAAGCGTCGGGTTCGCGTTCACTATCGCGAAGACCGTAGCTGGGAAAGACCTGATTTCCCTGTGAGTTGGGATTCGGGTCGATCGGAATTTGGTAATAATCCTGCCTTAGAGAGGTGACCATGCGAAACTGGTCCTTGGGATTTGGATTAAAAATAAGCGATGCGAATCCTCCGTAACCATTTTCTGCATCGTGAACAACTTGACCGATCGGAGCTTGCAAGCCGTAATTGCTACGATTGCCGTTGACGCTGAAGTAGTAAGCGAAGCGCTCGGTGTGTCCACCGAAATTGAGCTGATCGTTGGTCTGATACCAATTGCCGAAGCTGGTAACGAGTTCCCCTTCGTTGTTTCGTTCGAAACCGCTTCTGGGCACGATGTTAAAGATTCCGTAGGTGCGGTCTCCGTAGTCGGCGTCATAGCTGCCGCGCTGAACCTCGAGATAGTCGATATCCTTCGGATCAATCTGCGGGCCCAAATTAGTGGCAATGTTCGTGTTGGGTATGGGTACGCCGTCGATCAACCAGTCCACTTGGTGTCCGCCACGCATATGCAACATATCATGGGTCACGTAGGCAGCCGGGACGTAATCGGTAATCATCTGGAGACCATTTGTGCGGTCCGCGCCGGGAGTTAGGGCTATGTCCTGGCGATCGACGAGGGTAGTAGGAGTTACCGAATCCACGTTAGCTACTTCTGCTTCGCTGACAACCACGGTTGTTTGATTCACGCTCGCGATAGCTAGCTGAAAGTGGAGAATAGGAGAGGAGCTTGAGGCGACCGTAACAGTTTGCTCGGCGGTCTGAAATTTTGGTTGAGTGACTGTAATCTTGTAATCACCTACCGGGACGCTCGTGAATAAAAATTCACCATTGTCGTTCGTTTGTGTAGTTTGGGACCAGTCCGACGTGATCGCCTCTAGCTTAACTGTCGCTCCCGATATTGGGCGATGCTGCGGGTCGTGAACGATCCCTTGAATCTTTCCAAAAATAGTCGCGTATGTAGAAAAAACTGAGAACAGACCCACAGCGACAAAAAGACAAAATAAGAGCTTTCGCACAAAGATCCTCCGTCAAATCTAAATTTTTGGATTATGTAATCGCTGAAACGGAGGCTAACGTCGCGGAGGTTGAAGCGGAGTTGGAAGAAAACCAGGGGTTGCAACTTCTCGGAACTGCCCTGGTATCGCGCGATTAACGTCAGGAGAGCCAATGAACGCAATCGCCGAGGGGGTAGTGGGCGCTATAGGGGCGATAAGACCGTAGTCGAGACCGTGATGGCCGGCCGTCATGGTGCATTCGAAGAAGTGTCCGGCTTCGCCGTGATGGCACAGCATCTCTTCGTGAAGCACGCGAGCGGTGTGAGACCCATGGGTAGGACAACACATTCCGGCGCAACCCGACATACTTCGGTCCGAGCTGCGGGCAAGCAAAGCTAATGGCGTGGCGAGCAGCGCGACGACAACGAGAATGGCTTGAGCGCGGCGCATGTTTGAGCCGTCATCATAGCGCAGCGAGGATGGGGCACACAAGGCGCATTGCGTCTCTGGCGAACCGTATTCAAGTATTTGAGTTCTGAAAAACTTCGCGGTAGTCTGGGCGAATCATGCTGCCGTTCAAACTTGTTTACGATCAGCGATACGATTTGAATTTGGGCGCGCACGTTTTTCCATCGCAGAAATATCTTTTGGTTCACGACAAACTGCTTGCCGATGGAACTGCGTCGGCGGGCGATTTTCTGGCGCCAGAGCCGGCGTTGGACGCAGACATTCTGCGAGTTCATTCCCAGGATTACGTGTACAAGCTCAAACATGGTTCTCTTACGCCCACAGAAATTCTTCGCATGGAGGTTCCTTACTCAAAGGAGCTTGTAAATGCCTGCTGGCTTGCGGCGGGCGGTTCGATTCTGGCGGGGCAGCGGGCGCTCGCAGACTATTGGTCAGCGAACATCGGCGGCGGTTTTCATCATGCGTACGCCGATCACGGCGAAGGATTTTGCGTGATACACGATGTTGCAGTCGCAATACGCCGCTTGCAGTTCGATCGCGCGATTCAGACCGCCATGGTGGTGGACACGGACGTGCATCAGGGAAATGGCACGGCGTCGATATTCGGCGGCGACAGCGACGTTTTTACATTATCGATTCATCAGGAACACAACTATCCGTATCCCAAGCCGCCTTCTACCGTGGACATCGATCTGCCCGACGGAATCGGCGATGACGACTATCTCATCATCCTTGAACGGAATTTGCGGGAAGCATTTCGGCATTTTACACCGCAGATACTTTTCTATATTGCCGGTGCAGATCCATATCGCGAAGATCAACTAGGCGGCTTGGCTTTGACCATGGAAGGCCTGAAGAGTCGCGACGCTCTGGTCTTTGATTACGCGCGTCGCCACAAAGTTCCGGTGACGATTACTTTGGCGGGAGGATACGCACGCCACGTTGAGGATACGGTGCGGATTCATGTGAACACAATCTTGGCGGCTCGCGATGCCGCGCAACAAGATCTGAAGCGCGCCACTCAAGGCGCCTAAACCTTTTTAGTTTGCCGATGGTTTTGCAGGGTTGAGAGCTTCCTGAATAGCGGCAGTCAGGGATTCCGTGAAGCCTTCTGGTGGATATCCATCCATGCGGAAAGCGATTTTCCCGGTGCGGTCGAGAACGATTACGGTCGGCAAAGAAGTCACGTTCATAAAATCATCCAGGCCATCGGCAAAAACTACCGGCACATTCCATTTCTCTTTGGCCAGAAATCCCGGTACGAGACTTTCATCTTCATCGGTGTTGACGGCGTAGAACGCAAGGTTCGTGTTGCCCGTATAGTTTTTCGCGATTTGCACAAATTCCGGCTCCAGCTCGCGACAGGGTCCGCACCAAGTAGCCCAGAAACTCAGGACGATGACTTTGCCTTTCAATGGCGAGAGAGGAAGAGAAGAGCCATCGAGATTGCGCAGCACAAATGCGAAAGAATCCTTGGCACCCTTGTTTCGGGCCCACGGTGCAGCAGCGGCAGGAGTAGCGCCGAGGCTGTCGTAAGCAGCAAGAATTTTCTCGCCGAGGCCTTGATCGGTGCTGTGCACTCGCCGCCAAACGTTGCCCAATTTCATTCGCACTTCGCGACGATCGACTTTTCCGGACGGACCCTCCTCAGGCAGCACGAAGGCGAGAGAATATTCTTCAATGGCTTTGGCGTAATCAGTTTTCATTTCGGCGATCTCGCCGAGTTGTTCCGCAGCCATGGCATTGGGATGCAGCGAGTAACTTTGTTGGAAGTCCTTCGTGGCGGCGTCGTAGTTCATCTGCGCCTTTTCGATCTGGCCGCGCAAGCTGTATAGAGCCGTCCGAAAGCGATCTTGCTGCGCTTGCCAATCCTTTTGCGATATGCGCGCAGATTTCTCTTCAGGGTGAGTTTTCTCAATGCGATCGATCACGCGCGTAGCGTAGCCGGTCGCGCGAGTGAGACTGGCTTCGCTGCCTTCCTTCTGCAATAGGCCGATGGCGAGCAGCATCATTTCAGAATCGTCAGGATGAACGGCCACCAGCCTTTCAGCGTAATCGAGCGCGCAGGCAATGTCCTGGAGTTGCTCGCAAGATTCCACGAGCGCACGGTACACGCCCGCTTTTCGTGGCGCATCGGGAAATCGAATCAAATAATTTTTCATGTTACGCACGAGAGCTGCACGATCGTTACCGGCGTCGGCAATGGCTTTTTGTAACTGTGCTTCGGCTTCTGCGTCTTGCTTCGAGTTATTGGCGGCTGAATCCTTGGGTTGTTGCCCGCTGGAGGGAGGCCTTTGCGGAAACGCCGGAGAAGTGAACGCCAGCAAGATAGCGAAAATTGAAGCGATATGAATCGAGCGCATTCTGTATGTTGCAATTCTAGCGCGAAAGAACAAGGCAGTGTTTCGAATCGTAATGGCCGAGGGTTTAGTGGAGAGAAATGTCGCCGGAAGAAGTCTGGATTTCCACGCGAGCTTTGCCGTCTCCAATGCGCGCACGCAATTCGTGCTTGGCTGCCGTTCCTTCCATCATGATCGGAATAGCGGCGTCAATATCGCCCGATTTTGAACGCGCGTAAAGGCGAAAGCTGGCGTTCGGCGGCACGTGAAGCACGACTTCGCCCGAGACGGTATGAAAATCCCAGTAGTTTGACTCGCCCGGATTCCCTTCGACGTCAACGTCACCGGATGCAGTGCGCACGCGGATGTCCGCGGATGCTCCGTTGATGGTGACATCACCGTTGCCGGTGCTTGCTTCCAACGCTTGGGCAGGATTGGTTATTTCAATCGAGCCGGAACCTGTTTGGATGCGGATTTGACCGCCAATTGTTTCGAGACCGACGTCGCCGGACCCAGTGTTGACTTGTACCTGACCCTTTACTTTAGAGAGCACGACATCACCGCTGCCGCAAACAATTTGCACGTCTTCGTTGATTTCAGAAGCGTGGACATCTCCGGAGCCGCTGGTGAAATTTGCGGGTCCTTCGATCCCTTGAACTTCCAAATCTCCGGAGCCAGCGATGCTGCGGAGCTGAGTGTCTTGCGGCACGATGATGGTGTAGTCCACATCAACGTCGCCTTCGCCCTGTCTTCCGCCACCGATACGAATCAGGCTTCCTTCCTGCGACAGCGGCGGATTTGCTTCGATCTGTTGCAAGCGGCGGCGTCCACTTTCGGAAGACCATGCTTTGACACTAATATCACCATGAACGCGAACTTCACCTGGAGGACCACTTGTGATGTGGACGTCACCTTTGCCGCTAGTGAGTTCCAAACTGACTGGACCGTTGACTGTGAACTGGCGGTCGAAGCTGCCTTCCACACCTGAATGCGAGGCGCAGCCGGCGAGCGCGCTCACAGAGAGTGTGACCATTGCCAGCCAGAGGTTTCTGTTTGTTTGCGTCATTTCGACTTGTTTTCGGCTTAGAAGCAATGATTACCGAGCACCCTTCCTATCAAGTTATACGAAAAGGTGCAACTGGAAGTTCCGCGCAAGTACGGTGGCGAGAGATCAGTCTTCTACTGGTGAAGCGTTAGTCATCTAATTTTGAGCAAAGAATTGAGTGAGCCCTGGCGATATCCTTCGAGATCAATGGCCACGATGGCGAAGCCGGTTTGTTTTACACCGGCGAGAATTTGGCGGGTCATCGCGGGTTCTAATCCACGCGACAATTCATCCTGAGCGAACTCGATGCGGGCCAGCTCGCCGTGCGCGCGGACGCGAAATTGCCGAAAACCGAGATCATGTAAGGCAGACTCCGCGCGATCGATCTTATCCATTAGCTCCGGGGTGACCTCGCTGCCGTACGGAACGCGCGAGGAAAGGCATGCGGATGCCGGGCGGTCCCAGGTAGTGAGCCCGGCACGTTGCGAGAGCGAGCGGATTTCAGGCTTGGATAGGGCTGCGTCGAGCAGTGGCGCGAGCACGCGGTGTTCGTGCGCGGCGCGATGGCCGGGGCGAAAATCGTGCGTGTCGTCTGCATTGATTCCGTAAGCGATGGCGCGGAAATTACGGGCATTTGCGAGAGCTTCCATGCGATCGAAGAGTTCGTCCTTGCAGTGGTAACAGCGGTCGGCATTGTTCGCAACGTAAAGCGGATTTTCAAACTCGTGGGTCTCGATAAATTCATGCCGAATACAGGTTTCGCGCACGAATCTTTCGGCTTGCTCGCGATCGTGGCGTGAAAAACTCGCGGAGAGGGCAGTTACGGACAAAGCGCGATCAGCTAGCGCAGTGTGCGCAGCCCACGCGAGGTACGCTGAATCGGCGCCGCCCGAAAAAGCAATCAGCAAGGAATCGAGCGACCGCAACGAGTCGATAAGGCGCAGCTCCTTGGCGATGGCGGTTTGATCTGATCGCAGAGATTGCCCCGTGCTCGGTGCGGGCAGAATTGGCTCAACATTCATATCAATTCGAGTATAGCTTAAATTTGTCTACTGAAAATCCAGAAGCACGTCGACTTTATTGGTGCCGGGATTCTCCTGGAGGAAGCGGCCGATCTTTTCATAATGCACCGGGGTTCCTGCAAAGGCCTGTTTCACTCCCGCGTCGAGGAAATCTTCATAAGTTTTTTCATTGAACACTGAGTCTGGCGGAATATGCCACGCAGCGCGAATGCGTTTTTCGCCATCGATGGAGAGGCCACTGAGCACCAAATTTCCCATGCGGTACTGCGGGCCTTCGGTGACGGTGACTGTAAATGCGACGCGTCCGGCTGGTTCGTCGAACTCGGTCTGGGGTTCCAGCTTGGTGTCGAGGTAGCCGCGTTGGCCGTAAAGAGATCGAGCGGCATCCCATAGTGCGGTGATTTTGTTGCCGTCAGCGATCTCGCCAGGCCTGAGAGTTATGAGTGAATTCAGCTCCTCTTCGGAGATCACCGCGTTTCCGTTCCACGCGACGCCACCCCATTTGAAGGCGAGGCCGGGAGTGATTGGTATGCTGACGACAACGGCGGTTAACCCAGGTTGGGCGCCTGCGCTAGCGACTTTTGCAGAGGGCGGGCCGAATTGCACGTGCAGGAACGCGTGGGTCAAATATATGGGGCGGACTTGTTCAAACTCGAAAAGCTCGATTGCGCTTCGCGAATACGGTCTGCCGATCAGCTGAGTTGTGCTTTGTTGCACGGCCCGATCGTTGCTGGCGAGGGCGTCCGAGAATTCGACGGCCTTCACTGTGATATCTGCGCCTTCGACGCGGAATTGCATGCGCTGGCCGCCTAAAGGGAAATTTACAAGCGTATGCGAGACAGTTCCTAATACTCCGCGTGATTGAACCAAATTTTCCAGAGCAGTGGACATGGAGTTGAGGATTGCTCCGCCTTGCGGAGCGCTGCCATCGAAGAGGGGGACCGAGTGTTTGAGAGCAGCGGTTAATTCATCATCGGTGAACCAGGGAAAATTATCGAATGTAACGGCAACGGTAGCCGCGTCGGAAACGTCATACCTTGCCCTTACGCCTGATTCAACAGTGGTGAAGTGATATTGCACGTTGGCAAAAACGCCGAGCGCGGCGAGCTTGTCAGCGGCGGCTTGCAGATCCTCGCGAGTAATGATATTGCCGGCACGCAAACCAACCGCCGCAGCAATCTGCTGCGAAGTGAATTTCTTCGAGCCCGAAATTTCGACGGAATCCAGATGAGAAGCGCCGCCTTTTGACTGTTGGGGTTGCGTGGCGGGTGCGCGGAAGGCACCGAGCATCAGGATGAGAATCAATGCTGACCGGCGAGAAAAAATCCGCCGGGATGCGAGCAGAAAAAGGCGAATGCTTTTCATTTCTTGATTTTAGGGTACGGCGGATAAAAGTGGAAGGTGGACGAGCTTATTTACTCGACGGTGACGGACTTGGCGAGGTTGCGCGGTTGATCCACGTCGCATCCGCGACGCACGGCGATGTGATACGCCAAAAGTTGAAGCGGGACGATCTCGAGGATTGGCGCGAGAAGTTCGGGGACGGCGGGAATTTCGATTATGTGGTCAGCAGTATCGCGAGCGAGCTTGTCTTCCTCGGTGACGATGGCGATTACAATTCCGTCGCGCGCTTTCACTTCCTGCAAATTGGAGATTGTCTTCTCATAACGGATCATCGAGGCGGGATCGGATTCGTCACGCGTAGCAATAATGACAACGGGCAAATTCTCGTCGATCAGGGCGTTGGGGCCGTGCTTCATTTCGCCGGCGGGATAACCTTCCGCATGGATGTACGAAATTTCCTTGAGCTTGAGTGCCCCTTCCAGAGCGATCGGGTAATGGATGCCGCGTCCGAGATACAGAAAATCGGTGTGGCGGAACAATAAGCGGGCGAGTTCTTCGAGCGCCGCGTCCCGTTGTAAAATCGATTCAATTTTATGCGGGACGCGAGTGAGCTCTTGCATCAGGCTCTGCGCCGAAGCCGGGGTCAATTTTCCGCGAACTTGCGCGAGATACAAAGCGGTGAGCAGCAAGGCGGTGAGTTGGCCGGTAAATGCCTTGGTGGAGGCGACACCGATTTCCGGACCTGCGTGTGTGTAAATCGTGCCGTTGGCTTCGCGCGTTAGCATGGAGCCGACTACGTTGCATATCCCAAGAACTCTGGCGCCTTTTTGACGCGCTTCGCGCTCGGCGGCTAGCGTATCGGCTGTTTCTCCAGACTGGCTGATGGCGATGGCCAGACTTTTACTGTCGATGATCGGATCGCGATAGCGGAATTCGCTGCCGTAATCCACTTCGGCCGGCATTTGCGCCAACTTCTCGATCATGAACTTGCCTGCTAGCGCGGCGTGCCAGCTGGTGCCGCAGGCGATGAGCTTGACGTTATGGAAATTGCAAAATTCCTCTTCGCTGATGTCCATCTGATCGAGAAAGACTTTTCCGGTTTCCTGCGAGATTCGTCCGAGCAGGGTATCGCGCACGGCTCGCGGCTGCTCGAAAATTTCCTTCTGCATGAAATGTTTGAAGCCGCCCTTTTCGGCCATGATCGGGTCCCAGGTTACGTGCTGCACGGGACGATTGATGGCATGGCTTTCGAAATCCATCAGGCGGACACCTTGGGGGGTGAGCACGGCTACTTCGCCGTCGCCAAGGAAGAAAACATTTCGGGTGTGTTGCAGAATTGCGGGAATGTCGCTGGCGACAAAGAATTCGTTTTCGCCCAGCCCTACCACGATGGGCGGGCCGAGGCGCGCTGCTACGATCTTCAACGGATCGCGTGTGGACAACGCAACCAGCGCGTACGCTCCGCTCATTACCTTCACCGTTTTCAGGACGGCTTCTTCCAACGAAGTATCTTTTGAATATTTTTCGATCAGGTGCGCGATGATTTCGGTGTCTGTTTCAGTGACGAACTTATGGCCTTCCGCAATCAGTTGATGTTTCAGCTCGAGATAGTTTTCGATGATTCCGTTGTGGACTACAACGATTTCGCCGGTGCAGTCGCGGTGGGGATGCGCATTTTCTTCCGTGGGTCGCCCGTGCGTGGCCCAGCGTGTGTGGCCAATTCCGTAAGTTCCGTCTAGCGGAGTGATGCGGATAGACTCCTCGAGATTTCGCAACTTGCCGGGCGCGCGGCGAATGTTCAAGCCGCCGTTTTGTCCGACCACGGCGATGCCGGCTGAGTCGTAGCCACGGTATTCGAGGCGTTTCAGGCCGTCGAGTATTAGCGGCACAACGCGTTTAGGACCGATATAGCCGACAATTCCGCACACAGTGTGAACTCCTAAGTGGCTACGGCGTCAAAAGCGGGGCAAGTCCAACCCTTTTAGGTTAGCACATTTTCTGATGAGGCCAACGCCGACCGCGATTTGTGTACAAAAAGGGGTACCAGTACCGGCAGTCACTCAACGATATCGAAGCGGAATTCCTCGATTACGGGGTTTGTGAGCACGTCTTTGGCGATTCGTTCGACTTCTGACTTAGCTTCGTCGCGAGACATTCCATCGAGATCGAGCACGAAGAATTTTCCCTGGCGGACATCTTTAATCTTCGTGTGACCCAGTGATCCGAGCGCGCGCTGAATCGTTTGCCCCTGAGGATCAAGGACCGTCGATTTCAGCATTACCCAGACGTGTGCTTTCATGAGGTAATTATACCAGCCCAGCGGATTTCACTGCGGCACGAAAATTAACAAGCATCTGGCGTTTGTCTTCTGGCGCTAGAAAAGCGGCGAGGAAACTTTGCTCCGCGAGTTTGACGAGTTGTTCTTTCGAGAGGCCCAAGGATGCCGCGTGAGAGTACTCAGACAGCAGGTCAGTGTGAAAGAGGCCGGGATCGTCTGTGGATAAGGTAACCGGCAGTCCGCGTTTAAGAAACTTCGGCAAAGGATGGTCACTCAGAGTTGCAGCCGGGTTCCCGGTTTGTTTGGCAAGCGCGCCGGTGCACAAATTGCTGGTCAGGCAATTTTCCAGTACCACACGCCCGGTGGTGGCGAGCGAGCTCGCCAAAGCTTCATCGCGCAGGACGGCAATTCCATGCCCGATTCGCTCTGCCCCTAACAATTCGATGGCTTCGCGGACCGAATCCGGGCCTCCGATTTCTCCGGCATGACAAATGGTGTGCAATCCTTGCTGGCGTGCGTAATCAAATGCGGGACGGAAGTTGACAGTCGGAAAAGCCAGCTCGTCACCGCCCATTCCGAGCGCAACAACTCCGGAGGATTGGAGTTTCGTGGCCCAACGTGCCACTTCCATAGCCGCGTCATGCCCGAATTGCCGCGTGGCGTCAAAAATCCACGCGGTTTTCAAACGACTGAAGGGAACGCTTTGCGCGACCTCGCGAATAGCCTGAAAGTTTGTTTCCACATTCTGCGTGCGGCGAAGCATTACGCCGACGGACATGGTGATTTCGGCATAAACAACGTTTTGTTTTACGAGTTCTTCCGCAAGATTTCGCGTGATTAGAGCGTAATCTTCAGGATCGCGAAGGAATGAAGTGACCCATTTGAACGTTTCCAGGAATCCACGGAAGTCGGAATAATTGTAGCGGGCAGCCAGGTCTTCCGGGGTGAGGGATACGCCGTGCCGCGCAGCAAGCTGTATAGCTGTCTGCGAGCGAATAGCTCCTTCGAGATGCAGGTGCAATTCAGCTTTTGGGAGATTGTCGATCGCTGTGGGACGTCGAGTTGTTTCTGTAACCATGGCCAGTTTACTGTGACGGAAGTTGCGGGCGGCCGGCGTTGATCCATGCGGTCATCCAGTATGAGCCTACATCAGTTGCTGCGTCGGAAAGCTGACTTACCAGCAGCGTTCCGGCCTGCGCATAAAACCGATCGTAATATTCGTCCGTATAACCGGTTAAGCCTGTGTGAGCGCGACGATCCGCGAGAAGCACACTTTCGAGCAAAGAGTGAGCGGTCAAACATATTTCAAACGCGTCGTCGGTGGGATCGTGGATGAATACCGCCTCGCCAGGCTTTACAAAGAAAAAAAGTTGATAGCGATCAACTAGTCCGGTGCCGAAGCGATCGTTCACTCCGGCCTGGCCGATAAGCTTTCCGTCAGAGTTAACGGTTGTTTTGAATGGATCATGCGCCGCGGTGACATAGTGAGCCAGCATGGCCGCGGAAAGCTTTGCTTCGTTCCAGTTGTGATCGTGGAAGGCATCCGTCAAGCGCTTGCTATACAGTCCTATTTGCCAGGGAAGTAAGCCGTGTTGCTCAAGTACGCGGCGATTGAATTTTAAAACGGCGTGATTGTAGTCGCGCGGAAGCGCCGAGAAAGGGAAAGGGCCATAGTGGTCGAGTTCCACGAAATCCGGGGTGCGTGGATGCTCGAAGGGGATCACGCTTTTCGGCACTCCCTCTTGAAGATCGGTAACGTGCTGAACCAGGAATTGCCGATTCGCTTGGAAAAACGGCTGCATCTCTTCCGGTAAAGTGTCGACAGCTTTATTCGCGACCAGACGGTCAGCGTTCTCGCCCCAACTGAAGGAAGTTGGCGAACTGAAGGCCAGAACTAACGCAATAAACGCCAGCGCCGCGAATAGCCTTACGCGCATTATCGCTTTTTCTCCGCAGCCGTTTGCAAGGCAGCGTTTGAAAGCTGACTGTGTTTATGTCCGTAGAAATAATAAAAAATCAGACCGATGATTAGCCACACGATAAAACGAATCCAATTCGTGATAGGCAGGCCGGCCATCAGCAGCAAGCAGGTGAGAATGGTGAGAACAGGAGCAATCGGACCACCGGGTGCGCGGAAAGCGCGCGGACGCTCGGGCTGGGTGTAGCGCAGAATTAGAACTCCTCCCGCCACGAGTGCGAACGCAAACAGTGTGCCGATATTGGATAGATCCGCTAGCGTACCAATGTCCAACAATCCTGCGGGAATGCCGACCAGTAAACCAGCAACCCAAGTGGAAAAATCTGGAGTACGGAATGTCTTGTGCACGTGGCTGAAAACGCCAGGCAGCAATCCATCGCGCGACATCGCAAACCATACACGCGCTTGTCCCAGTTGAAAAACGAGTAGCGAGGAAATCATGCCAAGCAGGGCACCGAGCAGGACGATTACTTCCACATTGCCAAAATGGAGTCGCTTCATCGTGTTGACTACGGGAGCCGCGTCGTCCATAAGCGTGTGCCAGGGGACCAGGCCGGTCAAAACGACTACGACCGCAATGTAAAGAATGGTGCAAATTACCAGTGTGGCGATGATCCCTATAGGCAGATCGCGTCTCGGGTTTTTGCATTCTTCCGCGGCGGTCGAAACGGAATCAAAACCGATGTAGGTGAAAAAAACAATGGAGCCGCCGGTGAGAATTCCGGGCCAGCCATTGGGAGCGAACGGATGCCAGTTGCTGGGATGAATGAAATGCAATCCGAATCCGACGAAAATCAGGATGGCAAGAATCTTCAGCATTACCATCACGTTGTTGGCTTCTGCTGATTCCCGAATCCCGCGCACCAAAACGATGGTAAGCAGCATTACGATAATGAAAGCGGGCCAGTTGAAGCCGAAATGCCACCCGGGACCGTAAAGCGGATGGCCTTGCAAGTCACTCAAGCCGCTGGGCAGATAGGCTGGAACAATCCAGCGCATGGGAGGGTGTATGCCGAACCAATCCAGCAAATCCACAACGTGCGCGGAGAAACCAACACTGACAGCCATGTTTGAAACCGCGTACTCGAGAATTAAATCCCAGCCGATGATCCAAGCGATCAGTTCGCCCATTGTCGCGTAGGTGTAGGTGTAAGCGCTGCCGGCGATAGGAATCATGGCGGCAAGCTCTGCGTAACACAGAGCCGCAAATCCGCAAACTACCGCGACCAGAACGAACGAGAGAGCAATCGCAGGGCCCGCGCCGGGACGTCCGAACGAAGCAGAGTGGTAAATGAGGTATTCAAGAAGCGGCGCGTTAAGAACGGATTTAAATTGTAGGGTTTGTCCCGCGATGGCGGTTCCAACGATGGTGAAAATTCCGGAGCCGATCACGGCGCCGATGCCGAGCGAGGTGAGGCTCAGCCAGCCGAGTGATTTCTTTAAACGTTTTTCGGGGTCTTCCGAATCGGTGATGAGCTGGTCAATATCTTTTTTGCGAAAAAGCTGTGCGCCCAATCGCCACCTTCCCGGGTGTTAGAGAAAAACTTTACCTTGTGCAATGGATTCGCGCAACCGCTCTGCTCCCAATCAAGTAAAAGGTAATCTTCCATAGTCGGGCGGCGACGCGCACACATCCTACAGCAGACGGGCTGAGCGGCTGAGAAGAATTCTTCCATCGCTAGGCAAGTTGAAGATTGGCGTAGCGTTCCATAAGTTTTTTTGCGCCGTAGTTCTGAAAGCTTACGGTTAACTTGCGTTCTTCGCCCTCACCTTCGATTCCAATGATGGTTCCAACGCCGTATTTGGAATGGCGGACGCGCGTACCGATCAGGGGATTCTTGGAACCGCGCGGGGGCTTGGGCGTTTGGCCGTAGGAAGTGCGACGTTTTTCCGGCCTATAAGAATAACGCTCGGCGTAGTCGGGATCAGCTTCATACCGGCGTGTTTCACCGGGTTCAGCGAGCGAGCCGGACACGGCTTCGATAAGTTCGCCGGGAATTTCGGCGAGAAAGCGCGATGGAACAGAGGCGCGCAAACGCTCTTCACCATAGGTACGTCGGTAGATGGCGCGCGAGAAACACAGCGACTGCTTTGCACGCGTCATTCCGACGTAAAACAAGCGGCGCTCTTCTTCTATGTCGGCAGTCTTATCGACCGAGCGGCTGTGAGGCAGGACGCCCTCTTCGAGCCCGGCGAGAAAAACCGCATCGAATTCCAGGCCTTTGACGCTGTGCAAGGTCATCAAGGAAACCGGGATCGACTCGTCATACTCGTCGGAATCAGCTACCAGCGCGGCGCGGTCTAGAACGTCTTCCAACGTTTGGCCTTGCTCGGTGCCTTCGGCCATGGCGTTGGCAAGTTCGCGCAGGTTGTCGGCGCGAGAAGTGTGCTCGAGGTTATCTTGCTGCTCGACCCAATCGAGATAGCCGGTTTGTTCCAGCACTCTTTCGATCAAATGCGAGGGAGACATCTCGGCGCGCTCTGCCTGAAGATCCTCCATCATTTGGCGAAAATAATTGAGCGCGCCGCTGAATTTTTTGCCGGTAAGGAATTCACCGGAGCGAATCACATCCCAAAGGGACTGGCCGGTTTCCTTGGCCCGCGCCTCCAGCATGGAGACGGTAACAGCGCCGATGCCCCGAGCAGGCACATTCAGCACGCGCAGAAGGGCAACATCGTCCTCGGGATGGAAAAGCAAACGAAGGTAGGCGAGAGCATTGCGGACTTCGGCGCGTTCGTAAAAGCTGAAGCCGCCTACGACGCGATAGCGAATTCCGAGACGGCGGAGAACTTCTTCGAACGATCGCGACTGCGCGCCGGTGCGGTAAAGGACGGCGACACGTGCGTCGGGATCGCTGCGCACGAGCGTCGCGATTTCGCCGCATATGAATTCCGCTTCGGCTGGAGCGTCGTGAGCCTCAAAGAAACGCAATTTGCCGCCGGCGCCTAGAGTAGCTTGAAGCGTTTTACCCAGACGGCCTGTGTTGTTTTCAACGACCGCGGCCGCTGCGTCAAGGATGGTTTGCGTGGAGCGGTAATTTTCCTGGAGGCGAATGATTTTCGCATCGGGAAAATCCTCGGTGAAGCGCTTTAGGTTCCCGGCTCGCGCGCCACGCCATCCGTAAATGGATTGATCTTCATCGCCTACGACGCAAACGTTCTTTTGAGATCCGGCGAGGAGGCGCACGATTTCTTCTTGTGCGTGATTGGTGTCCTGAAATTCGTCAACCATCAGGTATTGAAAACGGGAGTTCCAGGCTTGGCGAACTTTGGGATGCTCGCGCAAAAGCTCCACGGCGCGCAGCAGCAGGTCGTCAAAATCGAGCGCGTTGGCGTTTCGCAGCATGGTTTCATAAGCACGAAAAATTGCGGCTACGTCTTTCCGCTCCGGGTCGCGAGATCGTCGGGCCTCGGCTTCCATATCGCCCGCGGTAATGCCGTTATTTTTGGCATGGCTGATTTGTGCGCGGGCGCTTCGTGGAGCATAGTCTTCCGCCGAGAATCCCAACCGGTCCATGGCGCGTTTTATCGCAGTTTTCTGGTTGTCGTCATCGTAGATGGCGAAATCACGCGGGAGGCCCAGATTTTTTGCTTCGCGACGCAACAGCCGCGCGCAAAAAGAATGAAATGTGGAGACCCAAACATCGGAAGCGTCACGTCCGCTGGAACGCAACAGTTCGATGATGCGCTGCTTCATTACCTCGGCGGCTTTGTTGGTGAACGTGACCGCAAGAATGGTGTTGCCGGGAATTCCTTGTTCGAGCAAGTGGGCGATACGATAAGTGATCACGCGAGTTTTGCCGGTGCCCGCGCCCGCCAGGACAAGCAGCGGACCTTCGGTGGTGAGCACGGCTTCGCGCTGGCGTTCGTTCAGAGAATTCAGAAGAGTCATGGAGAGGTGCGGAGCACTCAAGTAAATAATTCTATCTGACCGCAGATGAATCAGCAATTTTCGAATGGTGTGTGCCTGAAGGTGCCGGTCGTTTACGGATTGGTCGAGCTGGCATAGAATTAGCGCGCCCGCAAGGATCTCTTCGAAACGGGAGGCGCCATGGTCGCCCGGGTAACGCACTATCGCATCCGTGAGGGGAAAGTTGACGAATTTGTCGCTACGGTGCAGTCGCTTACTGCCGCGATGGATAAACTGAAGGGATTTCGGGTGCTTTTAGTTTTGCATGGCGAAGATAAATCGAGCCGCGAAGCCATGGCGATTTCGGTTTGGGATTCAGCGGAAGATCTTCGAGACAGCGATAATAATACGTTTTATTACCACGTTCTTGCGCGTGTGCTGAGTTGTTGCGAAAGTTTCTCTCCCATGCACCAGCAGGAAGTGCTAGTCAGTAAATTCGCGAATCCGTGAGACGGCCCACTCGCGTCTTCTTGTCAAAGCCTTCGAACTTAGTCTGTTACAATCCCTCCGATTTGATCGGGAAGACTTCCAGAAATGCATCCACATAAGCTGCCGGTTTGGCTGCAACGTCTCGTTGAGACGATGGGAGGCGGTGGGTTGTTCCTGGTCGCCTTCCTGGATTCCTCGGTGCTTTCGTTTCCGTTTGTCACCGATGCGTTGGTGATTCAACTTTCGTTCGTACATCCGAAGCGGATGGCGTATTACGCAGGGATGGCTGCTATCGGTTCGATCGCGGGTAGCATTTGGTTATATTTGCTTGCGAAAAAAGGCGGTGAAGCATTTTTTCATCGGCACGCGGGTGGAAAAGCGGGAAAAATCAAGAACTGGGTTGAGCAAAATGGATTTTTGAGTATTTTTATCCCCGCCATACTTCCGCCACCGTTGCCGTTCAAGCCGTTTGTTCTCGCCGAGGGAGTTTTTCAGGTTCCGTTGCGCACGTTTGTGTTAGGAGTTTTGCTGGGACGAGGTCTGCGCTATGGCATCGAAGGAGTGCTTGCTGTTCTGTATGGTGACGCGGCGCTGGATTTTCTGCTGACGCATAGCCGGGCATTCGCGCTTTGGATTGTCGGGATTCTTATTGTGCTCTATATCGCGACGCACTTGACGTTTCGAGAATTGCCCGCCAAAGAGTAGAAACTGCGTTGAACAATCGAATAGGAAATTAGGGGTTTTTTGAGGATGCATAGCGCAGTTCTTCGTTCTGGATCAGGAGGTTGCGGTTGAAATCCACGCGGGCAACTAAGTTTTCGGGGCTTGTATCATTCGTTGCGAATCGCAGGTCGCGTAATTCGAAGCGATAACCATCTCCGCTGCGGGTAACGCTGGCAAATGGCACGCAGGCGTAGGCGAGAAATGTCTTCGCGACTTGGGTATTCTCCCCTGCGTCCAGCGCCGGGGAAGGTTCCGGTTTGTAGCGAACGAAACTGCGATCGGTGTCGAAATCACGGCCCGGGAGTAGAGAAACTTGTAACTCCTCAACTGTGGCATCTGTGGAGACCACTCCCCGCCAATTGAAAGGCGTCGCAGCCAGAGGGAAAGCCGCTGATGCTAGAGGCGGCCTGCCGTGATATTCGCGGGAAGATAGTAAGCTGACCGCTTGCCTGTGCAAGGCAGCTCTAGCTCCGACATAAAGAAGGAGAATCGCGAGCGCGACAATTGCTGCTCCGCGACCGCGGGTGGTCTTTTTTTGTTCGCCTATTTCCTCGCTGACCAGCTTAAGCAATTCTGGTAACAGAAGAGCGGTCGTAAGCAACGCCAAAACCCATGGGTCGAGATTTGTCAGTAACTCCTGGCCGATCCAGCCTGAACGAAATGGCCAGAAAAGTTGAATGCCGACACCGCTGACCAAGTCCAACAAGATATGACTTCCCGTGCCAATCAGACAGACGAGAAGAGCGACGGCGGCCGAGAACTCTGGCCGCATGGCTTCTACATGATTCGTGAGATCTTTTGATTTGGAGATCCTGTTCAGGAGGAAAAATGTTACGGCGGTGGTGGACGCAACGAGCGCGGAACCGACGATGGAATGCAGCAAGGTGCGATGGAAGCGCAAAAATGTGGCTGGTCCGCCGAAGTAACTTAAAGAATCCAAGTCAGCCGCGACGCCAGAGACGAGAAGCATTGCAGTACCGTATCGCGGCAAGTAATTTTTGCCGGCACGCGCCAGTGTAAGCGACGCCAGCGCATGTGTAATTGGATCCAGGCTTAGGTCCTCCGCGAATTATGCTCGCAACGCTGCGGGAGTAACGATGGAAAGCGCGTTGGGCACAATGCGAAAAATCAGAGGCAGCGGGCCGATGGGTTCGCCATCGACCTGAGCATAAACCGCGCCCGTACCGACAGGCTCGCATGTGATCTCTGTCGCTTTCCAGGAATCAATTCCGCGCATCTTACGGAGTTTTCCAAGCCATAGCGCCGGCAAGCAAGTGAGGTAGCGAAAACGGCTGCAAGTGGAATTCGTGACCATCTCGAAAGAATCTTCGAACAAACTTGCGCCGGTGGTTATTTTGAATGGCCCTCCATAATTTACGGTTCTGCCGACCACGACGATGGAGGCGCGGCGTGTTTGACCGTCGCAGTGGACGTTCATCTCGGGAAAGCCGTAATTGACGAGCTGTTTGAAGCCCTGGGCCCAATAGGCAATCACGCCCGCGCGTTTTTTCCATCCTTCATCGACCGCGTGGACAATTGCGCCATCAGGACCGGCCCCGCCAACGGAAAGAAAGTAGCGACCCTCATTCGGAAGACTTGCGGAATGGTTTCCATTCGTGGGTATGGCAACGCCAATGGCGATCCGGCGGACCACGCCATCCGCAATCAGGCGAGCCGCGTGCGGGATGTCCCAAGGGATTCCCAGCTCTTTAGCAAGAATATTGGCTGTTCCGGCGGGAAGCAGAGCCAAAGGAACTTGGCTTCCAGCAAGCCCGTTGATGATTTCATTGACCGTCCCGTCACCGCCGCAAGCGATCACCATGCCGCGGTTTAGTTTGACCGCGTGGCGCGCGAGTTCTTTCGCATGACCACGCGCCTCGGTAGGTGCTAATTCAACCTTGATGCCTGCTTCTTTCAGTATGCGAACGCTCTGCTCGATCTCAGCGAAGCGCCGGCTGCGGCGGCGCCCGCTCGTCGGGTTATAGATCAGCAAAGCGTCAGTGATGCCGTGGGTCATAGTTCCGTCCAATTATGGAGACAAGGGCGCATTGTATAATATTTGGATGCTCGAACCGACTGCATCCGTCCGGGGTTTCCATGTCCAAGAGTAGCGAGGTCATCAAAGAGATTCAGCATCTCCGCGAGGAAATACGCCACCACGATTATCTGTACCACGTGGCGGATGATCCGGAAATTTCCGATGCTGCGTATGACCGTCTGATGAAGCGGCTCAAGCAATTAGAGGCCGAAAACCCGAAGTTGGTTACTCCGGACTCCCCGACGCAGCGATTGGGCGGCGCCCCGCGCGAAGGATTTCAAACAGTTCAGCACAGAACGCCGATGGTGAGTTTGGACAATGCGTTCTCCATGGAGGATTTAGCGAATTTTGACCGGCGCATGCGGCAAGCGACTGGCCGCGAAAAGATTGAATATACGACGGAACATAAATTTGACGGGCTAAGCATGTCATTGTTGTATGAAAAAGGTTCGCTCGTTCGTGGCGTTACGCGCGGTGACGGCAGAACCGGCGAAGATGTAACGGCTAACGTACGAACGATTCGAACCATCCCGCTTACCTTGGATCCAGCGCGGCTAAAGAAGGCCGGACTATCGGGCACCTTTGAAATTCGCGGTGAAGGCATCATGACACGTAAGGCCTTCGAGCGTTTAAACGAACAGCAGGACGTTATCGGCGGCAAGCGCTATGCGAATGCGCGTAATGCGGCGGCAGGTTCTGTGCGCGTGTTGGACCCTAACATCACGTCTTCGCGACGGCTCGATTTTTTTGCCTATTATTTATTGGTGGATGGGCGTCCTCCAAAGAAAAGGCATTCTGAGATTTTGGAAGCGCTCTCGGATCTGCGGTTCCAGGTTAGCGAGGATTGGGAAGTTTGCGAGTCTATCGAGGCGGTGGACAAATATATAAATAAATGGGAGTCGAAGCGCGAGAAGCTTCCCTTTGAGATCGATGGAATCGTGGTGAAGGCGAATGAAATCGCGCTGCAGAATGAAGTAGGCTTCACCGCGAAGTCGCCGCGCTGGGCGATTGCTTACAAGTATCCGGCGCATCAAGAAACCACGCTCGTGAGGGACATTCTTGTGAGCGTGGGAAGAACCGGTGTTTTAACCCCTTTCGCGGTCTTTGAGCCGGTGCAGATCGGCGGAGTCACCGTGGTGAAGTCCACATTGCACAACATGGATGAAGTGCAGCGGTTGGGAATTCATGCCGGAGACACGGTGCTGGTGGAGCGCGCGGGGGAAGTGATACCTCATGTGCTGAAGGTGGTTAAGCACGGAACCGAAGAGAAGGAATTCAAGATGCCGGACAAATGTCCGGTATGCGGGATGCATGTGCATCATGTGGAAGGCGAGATCGCCTATCGTTGCGTGAATGTTTCTTGCCCGGTGCGCAGAAGGGAATCGTTTCTTCATTTCGCAGGGCGCCATGCGATGAATATCGACGGGCTGGGCGAGAAGATTGTCGATCAATTGCTTGAGAAAAATGTGGTGAAAGATTTTGCAGATTTGCACAAGCTTGACCTGGAAACACTCGCCGCCTTGGATCGTATGGCGGAGAAATCCGCGCAGAAGCTGATCGACGAAATTGCGGCTAGCAAAAAAAACAGCCTGGCGCGTCTGATTTATGCGATTGGGATGCCGTTTGTGGGAGAACGCACAGCCCAGTTACTCGCGGAACATTTTTGCTCGGTGGATAAATTAGCGTCAGCTTCGGCGGAACAATTAATGGAAGTGGGAGAAGTAGGACCGAAAGTCGCGGAAGGCGTGCTGGAATTTTTCTCCGAATCGGCGAACCGGAAGCTCATCGAGCATCTGAAAGCTGTCGGCGTAAACATGAAGGAAGAACGCGCTGCTCCGATCAGCGCCAAATTTGCCGGCAAGACATTCGTTTTTACCGGCACGCTGGCGAATCGCACGCGGGAGGCTGCTGAAGCACTTGTGGCCGCGCATGGCGGGAAAGCCGGCGGATCGGTTAGTAAGAAAACCAGCTACGTGGTGGTGGGCGCTGATCCGGGCTCAAAGCTGGCCAAGGCGCAATCTCTTGGGGTGTCGATCCTAGATGAGGGCCAGTTCGAGAAACTTGTTTCCGCGAAATAAACACCGCCCGTATATCCTTCGCGATAATTGTCGAATTGTCCCTCATTGTTGCCCGCCAGGTGACAGCGTATAATTAATTCGCGGGTGAGCCGGGTGATCGCCGGTCCGTTTCGCGAAAGCGAGATGGACGGGAGGAAAGTCCGGACTCCACAACCTTGAAGCTGCCACTGGCAGCCTCTCACGGTGAAGGGCAACGCGCCTGGTAACGCCAGGGGGTTGCGTTTAAGGCGTTCGCAAGGATGTCTGAAACGCTGCTACGGAAAGTGCCACAGAAAATAAACCGCCGGTGACGCTTGAACTTCGGCGGCAGGCCGCAGGCAAAACCTAAGGCTCGCCTCTAACGGTCGGCGCATTTGGCAAGGGTGAAAAGGTGGGGTAAGAGCCCACCGCCCGGGTGGCAACATCCGGGGCACGGAAAACCCCGCGTGGAGCAAGGTCAAATAGGAGGGGAGGGCTGGCCCAGCCCGTATGCGAACACTCGAAGGAGTGTTTGCTGCGACCCTCGGGTAGGCTGCTTGAGTCCCGGAGCGATCCGGGACCTAGAGGAATGATCATCGCGTTGCGCGCTGGCGAATCTCGATGCAAATCGGGGCCACCGGCGCACGGCGGACAGAATCCGGCTTATAGGCTCACCCGCGAATTGTTATTGAAGTGGAAATACTTGCATGACACCGACACCGGAAAAGTTCAGGTCTCAACAGTTCGTCTCAACAGCGTGCCGCGGCCTCCAACAAGCGCTGATGGAAGTCGGCTCCAAAGTTCGCATAATTGGCGTTCCTGACGGTCTAGAGGACTATCTCGACTTCCCAAGATTCGAGTCGATCGCAATTGCTATTTTGGCTTCGGGCTCAGCTTAATCTTGTCGAAATCCGGAATGTGAACGCAGAGACCGCCCTTCCGAGTCATTTTTGAATATCCCGCATCGAGTTGGTCTTGGTAATGGTCGATCGAAAAATCAAATGGGCCGGTTGGGTCAGAATCGATCAGTTCCAGGTCAGTATCGCTCATAGTGAGCTTCCCGAAACGGACCGATCCTCCTTTAAACAACAGATAGTTTCGTCCGCCGCAACTGCTTGTTAAAGCAGTCTGTTTCGTCGCTCCGTCGAAAGGTTTGAATGCTAAAAGGATCGCATTATTTTCTACCTCGACGCGTACTAAATGTCCGTTCAATTCAGGAGGCGGTAGAATTTTTCCTGGGTCGAGAATCAAGTCGTCTTTATCCACGCTGACGCCCTCTACCTTTTTTGTGCTGAGCAGCGACGCGGTGTCCAGCCCGAGCATGTCCATCAATCCTTTTACACGCAGATGCAACGCTTTCACTTTCGTAGTGTGAACCCGAATCATTCCTTCTGGCGTTATCGATAGCGTGCCGTCTGTCTCGAAAGGAATGCCACCTTTGCTAACTAACAAGCCCTTCACCACCAGCAGATTACCCTGTGTGCTTGCACTAAGCTTTTTCAGAGGAGCACCAGGTTTTGCAAAAACGTAATCGTTCAGATCGTTGGTTAAAGCAGTCATACTTAACGTAACGTTCGCGGAATCAACGTCGATCGTGAAAGATCGCTTATCATCAAAAACCGGTATTTCTCCAGGCTTGGGTTTCATGCTTCCGCTTAGCGTGGCAATGTGCACGATGATTCGGTCCGTCAGATGATATTCAACATTTTTCATCCCGATCCTCACCGCTTCATCGGACGGGGGAGCACCTGGCTGTTCCGCGCCTACGGTCGGTATTTCGTAGAAACTAGAAGTCAGAATAAGGCCCAACAAAGGAAGAGTACAAATAGCGGTCAGTCTCAATGGAGTTCCTTTTACTACCAGCTCCCTTATCAGCGGCGCAGCGATGTTAGTGGCTTTTACCAGCCCTAGACATCCCTTTGACGCTGTATATGGCGGCAGACTTCAAGGTAGCCCGCCAGAACACTTGAGGGATACATCCGTTATGCGGGTTTAACCGCTGGAGATTTGAAGTACTTCTCTACTTGTCTGGGTTTGCGCGTTAATCAGGGTGCGCCGGGATAAACCGGCATTTGTAGGGACCGTCCTCACATGCGACTGGTGGCATCGTCGATCAGGGCCCCACGAGGGCCGGTCGCGCAGTCCGTGTCGCGCTTGTTAAGAATCTCAAGTTGATTTTCTATTTTGCGGGGCGGCATTCGCCTTACGTACGGATTGTCCCAGTTACCTGAAATGACCTCGATCAATTCTCGTTGGACTAAATCGTCTTATGCCGACCGCGTTTGTAGGGTGTCCGTACCGAAAACCCTTTAAGTTCGCGGCTTTTCGCGAGACCTTGGGGAAATTACCATTTGCGTGGTACTACGCTGATACAACTCTAAGTACCAGGCATTTACTTTCTATTCTCACGACCTATGTTAAGGCAGTGGATTTTTGTATTTTTGATCTATCGTTTTGGAATGCAAATGTGGCCTTAGAATTAGGTCTTGCTGAGGGGTTGGGACAGGAATATTACATTCTGGTGAATCGTACTCAATCAAAGGATGTTCCTTCGGACCTCAAAGGCATGCAGGGAATCGATTATTCCTCGATTCAAGGCTACGAGGATGCTGCTCTTCTCCCGAGCCTTACGAAGTATCTAATCAAGCGAGAAACGCACCCGAAGCGAATTTGGGAGAAACTTTCTTCGCCGAATAAGGACAAGAAGTTTTATTTCGCGTTAGCAGTCCTCGCCCATTTCCGAGATAACCGACGGCTGAGAGAAAGTGACCTTCCGAGACTCTCAAGAGGCCTGTATCTATGGAAGCACGTGCAAAGAGAAGTCCTCGAATTGCTTGAGGAGGAAGGCTTGATTTCGGGGAGGGGATCAAGACTGGGCGCAAAATTGGCTAAACGTCTTTATCCTCAGCCGCTCCAAACGGACTAATGGGAAGGGTTCGGATTCTCGACGTGGTTGTTGGCGAGATATGTCGCAACTGTAGCCGCGAGGCCTACGATAAGTTCGACTTCGGCACGCTCTGGCTTGTGACCCTCCCGCATATGCCTTGCCCTCTCAGAAGCAAAACCCCAGGCCTTTGCTATTGACTCATCGAGTGGCTTCGGGATAGTGCCAGGATACTTCCTGATTATTTCTCCAAGCGTCGCACGCTTATCTCCACAAATGTCTCTAGCGGTGCATTCTAATGCCGCCATTGCATGTTGGATAGCCCCGGTCAAATCGGCCTCTGGTCTTCGCGAAAGATCCAGAAGTGCCTCGTGGATTTCATCACGGGCAGTGAAACGCCCCACTCTCTCTAGGGACTCAACGGCACCATGCACATTTGATTCGAAGATTTCTGTCCCACGCACAACGATTTCCCTATCGACCATCTTCCAGCCGATACCCTCATCGACAAAAAATTCATTAACTGTGTCCTGAAAACGTTTTGACCGCGCATCCGTCGCTTCGCCGGTGACTCCATAACTCGACTGCGTTAATAAGCCCGCAGAAATCTTTTCGACGAAGTCGTAGAACTTAAACCATTCGCATCCGTAAACGAGGCTTTCGACCTCGGACCAGATATTCGGATATTCGCTCCAATTGCCGGGATCCGTGCGGACATGAAGAAGATCGCAAATGATCGCGCGCAGTTGACTCGGTCGATACCCTAATTCTAAAGCCACATTGAGCACAAAATGCCGTAGCGATTCCGGAGCGTCCTCCCAGACCGTTATTTCCTTCGGCTGGGGTCGGTAACCGTATCGCTTGGAGAAGGATGTGTCTTGGGTCCGTCTGTAGCCATAACGTGTACTATAATATTCTAAATGATGCGTGTCAGTTCGTCCTAGAATCTGATAGGCGACTCGTTTCAACCAAAATTTACTCCGATTCGCCGCCCTGATCCCTTTTATCTCCGTCACTGACTGCATAAATCAAAGCGCAGACTTGCAGCGTGCGCCAACCCCGACTGGGGATAACGCGACAGGATAGTGTCGATTAGATATAATGCGCGCCGTGCGAAGAATTCCTACTTGATACTCCCAGAACTTTCGGCCGCTTATAATTGATCGCAGAAAGTTCAATGACATTATGAACATCCTTAGTCAGCACTCAGAATCTGCGGAGGTAACATTTTTTGATGATGAGTATGAATATCAATCCCTTGCAGAGATCGACGAAAGTAAAAACGTTAAAATTCAGCGAATCGATATAACTACGCGAAATCCATATTCAAATTTAACCGTCGGAAAGGAACGACTCGGTTTTTCTTTTCGAGATACCAACAGAATCTACGTTGGAAAAACGGACGACGGAGAGGCTCTTTTTCTTAGAATTCGGGAATTCTTAAAAAAGCAACAACGCATTTCGTCGTATTTTTTTCGATGGTGGATTTTTGTCGCATCGGGATTATTGAACCTGTCAACCATGTATGTTCCTTGGCGCACGTTCCTGAGCACGCACATCGGAAGGCAAGTACCTGCAGGAATAGAAGTGGGAACCGACATATATCAGTTGTTATTTATGTGTTTTGTGTGGCGTGGGATGTCCATTATAAAGCTCGACACGGAATCAGAAAGTTCCTTTCTGTCAAGGAACCGAGACGATTTATGGAAACTGGGTATTGCCGCTGTCGCGGGCGCTGTCGTAACTGAACTTATCCACGCCCTTGTCTCGCATTTTTCAAAATAGGAAACACTATAGATCTGGTCTATGTTGCCTATTCTTATTACCGGGTTCGTTCTTGTTGTACTGGCCGAAGTATTTGTCGCTATCCTCAATCCATTCCACATCAAGGAAAAGAAGACGAAATGGTTGATTGGAATCGTATTATTTCTTTTGGCTGTGGTGCTTTCATACGTTGCAGTCAAAGTCGGAACAGGTCCTTCATCCACGCCCGTAACTGAGCAAAAGACAATCGATCCAAACCTTCCGATTGAGATTAACAGCTTGTTGAAAAACCCATTTGTTCTGCAACTTTAATTGAAAAAACTCGTCTGAAACAAAGAAGGTCAAGGAGGCGAGCGAATGCGCGGAGACGATAACCAGCAGGAAGGAATGTTCAGTTACGTTTCGCCGGAGAAGAGAGTCCCGGCGGACCATCCGCTGCGGCCGATCCGCAAGATGGTGGATGAGATCCTGAAGGAAATGTCGCCGCAGTTTGCGAAATTGTACTCCGACGTGGGGCGGCCATCGATAGCGCCGGAGCGGCTGTTTCGGTCGCTGCTGTTGCAGATCTTCTATTCGGTCCGCAGCGAACGAATGCTGATCGAGCAATTGCAGTACAACCTACTGTTCCGGTGGTTCGTGGGAATGGAGATGGACGAGGCGGTGTGGAATCACGCGGTGTACAGCAAGAACCGGGAGAGATTGCTGAACGAGGAGATCGCGGCGTCCTTTTTCGCGCGGGTGCTGGAGAGAGCGAGGCCGTTCATGTCGGATGAACATTTCACGGTGGACGGAACGCTGATGGAGGCGTGGGCCAGCCAGAAGAGTTTCCGACCAAAGGATGGGAGTGGGAAGCCCGCTGGAGCGGGAGGAGAGGTCGACTTCAAAGGGGAAAAGCGAAAGAACCAGACGCATGAATCGAGCACGGATCCCGAGGCCCGGTTGTGGACGAAGTCCCGCGGCAGCGAGGCGAAGCTGAGCTACATGGGACATGTAATGATGGAGAATCGTAACGGCCTATTGGTGGAGACCTTTCTGACCGAGGCGAACGGAAGAGCGGAGCGAGATGCTGCGCTGCTGATGGCCGAGGCGCTCCCGCCGGGAAAGCGAGTGACGTTAGGAGGAGACAAGAATTACGACACGCGAGAATTCGTGCGAGAACTGCGCGGGATGAACATCACCCCGCACGTGGCGCAGAACACCACGAAGCGCCGGAGCGCGGTGGACGAGCGGACCACGCGGCATGCGGGGTATGAGGTGAGTCAGCGGAAGAGAAAACGAGTGGAGCAATCGTTCGGGTGGATGAAGATGGTTGGGATGCTAAAGAAGGTGAAGTTGAGAGGAATCGAGAAGGTGGGGTGGCTGTTTATCTTCACCGGAGCCGCCTACAACTTGTGCCGATTGCGAACCCTGATGGCCAGAACGTGACACGTGGCTTCGACGAGCCGGCTCGGTAGATAGAAAAACCCAAAGCAGTCCCTTACAACTCAGCGAAAACTCAAAACTGAGAACGAAAAAGCTTCGAAAACCAAATACTTCAACAAGCTGTTAAGGGGCCGTATACAATGAAAAGCTTCCGAGTCTCCGTGGGAAATTATCAGGATTTCACATGGGATTCGCGGAGAATACGTATATCGCTGTTGGATATCGTTCATGCGAAAATACACGACCCGCAGCATTTTCTGGCAGATGCCGACCAAGCGAAACTTCACGTCGATGATGGTGGAGGGGTATTAAGTGGCGGCGAAGAAACCACACACGTCGCGACAAACGAATTTTTGGTGCCTCAGAGGGAAAGCGCCGACGAAGAAACAAAATGTGTCTATTTTTTCTACACGCACGAAGACGGGATGAGGTTTTTTAGGTTACTTGTGGATCACATCAATCCAGCCGCAAAAGAAGTAACGTTCAACGCAGTCTTTGCCGAAACCCCACGCTAGTAGGTTTCCGCCAATTCTAGTGTTACCCCATTTCCGCGATTACCCTTTGCCCCTCGTACAATTTTGCCCCTCCATTTCCGTTGCTCTCCGAGTTGTCAAAAAGAACCTGGCATACCTAAAATCTCGCGTACCTTTCGCCTTCGTGTCATGTCGGCAGGACTTCCGCCTGTACGTTCGAGCCATTTTTTGAATTCCGCCATTTTCACTCTGTGCTCGACGTGTACGCTCTTTACTGAAACACACACCTCGTTCAAACCTCCTGCGATATTTTCGACCCATTCATTTCCTTGAAGCTGTTTGAGGCCTAACGCAACCGCTTCATATAAGGTTGCAGCGGTTACTTCGACCGTATGCGCAACGCCTCCCATATCAGAGATCGTCACGCGGTAGGATCCAAGCCACATGCCTTCTCATGGAAGGACCTAGCGCCGAGGTGGTCTCGGTTCGTTGACTTGCTTTCTGACCCAACCTAATATGTGTGGCTGATGGTGGAGTTCTCCTCTTTGATCGGCCAGACCATCTCCCACTATTGCATCGTAGCCAAACTCGGCGAGGGCGGTATGGGCGCCGTGTATCGCGCGCAGGACCTTACCTTAGGCCGTGAAATCGCCCTCAAGTTTCTTCCCGCGGACATGGCAGCTGATCCTCAAGCCCGCAAGCGCCTTCTAAAAGAGGCGCAAGCCGCCTCGCGCTTGAATCATCCCAGCATCGCCACGGTTTACGAGGTAAGCGAATCAGAAGCCTCGCCGTTCATCGCCATGGAATTGATCACCGGCTCGACGTTGAAACAAGTCCTTCAGCGCGGCGTGCTGGACTCGTCGCAAATTCCCGACATTGCCCGTCAAATCGCTGAGGGGTTACAGGAAGCTCACAGCGTGGGTGTCTTTCATCGTGACATCAAAC
Organism: uncultured Acidobacteriota bacterium; assembly: GCA_963714785.1. Lineage (GTDB taxonomy): Bacteria > Acidobacteriota > Terriglobia > Acidiferrales > UBA7541 > Palsa-295. The sequence goes on along the minus strand of CAVQQE010000001.1, from coordinate 102,734 downwards.
CTGCCAATATCATGCTCGACAGCAAATCGCGCGTGAAAATCGTCGATTTCGGAATTGCCAGTCTGGCCCAAAGGGATCGTGGGATTGGCGAAACGGCAGAAGCTTTTGCCACTCGCACTTCCACACAAAATAGCACCAGCGGCACCATTCCTTATATGTCTCCGGAACAACTTCGCGGTGAGCCCGCTGACGCTCGCAGCGACATTTTTTCTTTTGGTGTTCTTCTCTACGAATGCTTGACCGGGCGCCTGCCGTTTCGTGGTGAAACGCCGATCGACATCCTTCACGCCATACTGCGAACGCCTCACGCGCCCCTGCGCACACTTCTCCCTGATGCTTCTCCTGAGTGGGAAAAACTCATCGATCGTTGCCTAGCGAAATCCGCAGAACAGCGTTGCGCTTCAATGGAAGAAGTTCTCGGCGCCCTTCGCCACATCGCAGCCCCTGCTCTGAAGCCGGAAAACACTGTCGCTGTGCTGTACTTCGCGAATCCCAGCGGCGAAAAAGAGGACGAATACTTTCGCGATGGCATGACTGAAGACATCATCACGGAACTCGCAAAGATCAAGGAGCTCCAGCTTTTCCCACGGTCTGCCGTGCTTCCATTTCGCGACAAGCCCCTTCCCGCCAACCAAATCGGCCAGCAGTTAGCCGCCGCCTACATACTGGAAGGCAGCATCCGCCGCTCTGGCAGCCGTTTGCGTATCACCGCTCAACTTGCTGAGACGCGCACAGGCCATTCCGTCTGGGCCGAGCGTTATGACCGTCAGCTTCAGGACGTATTCGAAATCCAGGACGAAATCGCGCAAAACATCGCTAAGGCTCTCCGTGTAATGCTCACCGAAAAGGAAAAACACGAAATCGAAAAGGTGCCCACTCGTGACGTGCAAGCATACGATTACTACCTTCGCGGCCGAAAAGATGTTTTTCAATTTCGACGGAAAGGCTTGGAATTCGCGCGCCAGATGTTTGCCCGCGCCATCGTCATCGACCCCAGCTACGCCCACGCTTTTGCTGGCGTCGCGGACTGCTGTTCATTTCTCTACATGTACTTTGATGCGAGCGAAGATAATTTGAAAGAGGCAGTTGGCGCGAGCCGCCGCGCCGTGGAACTCGACCCCGAATCGGCCGAAGCGCACGCGTCGCGCGGTTTGGCGGAATCACTGAGCAAGAATTATGATGCGGCCGAAAAAGAATTCGCTCTCGCCCAGCGGCTGAATCCGAAATTGTTTGAAGCCTGCTATTTTTATGCACGGTCCTGTTTCGCTCAGGGAAAGATGGAGCAAGCCGCTGGATTGTTCCTGAAGGCCAGCCGCTTGAATCCTGCCGATTATCAATCGCGTGTATCGCTCGGGAACTGCCTTCAGGCCATAGGCCGCGCGGAAGAAGCGCGTGAAGCATACGCCGATGCCTTGCGTGCGGCGGAACGCAACCTTGATCTGTATCCTGAGGATGTGCGCGCCCTATATCTCGGGTCCGCAGCTCTTGCGCAAATCGGCGACCGTCAGCGCGGCCTGGAGTGGGCAGCACGTGCCTTGGCAATCGATTCCGAAGAAAGCACGATTCTGTACAACGTGGCCTGCACCTATTCGAATCTCGGGGAAAAAGAGCAAGCCTTGGACTGTCTCGAAAAGGCGGTCCACAACGGGTTCGGTCATAAAGAGTGGATCGAAAACGATCCGGACTTTACATCGCTGCGCGACCAACCTCGATTCCAGACTTTGCTTAAACATCTCGCCGCTGACTCCACGAAAACGTCTATCTAGTGCGTCGACCTATTGAGATCACCGCCCAAATCGTACAAGTTAAGTGTTACTTCAAATCTCCGGCGAATGAACGCCGCTCGCGGATGTGATAACAATCCGTCCGATGTCTTTTCCTCCGCGGAAGGTCGAGCGGCGGTAATATTAAAGCAACGGGAGGAAACATGCTTACTCTCAAAGGCGCGTTCTTCGGAACCATTCTTTTCGCATTTGTAGCAGTTTGCTACGTGGCCCTGCGGATGAAGATGCTTTCTGACGCCACTCCCCATCCAGCCGACACACAAGTCGGTACCGATCTGAGCATAATAAAACTATGGACGCTCCAGGATCCCATGTTCTGGGTCATGCTCATCGCTTGCATCACACTGTGTAGTTTTATGCTTCAAGCCCTGAGAAAAGGGTGAGTGCTATCAGGCTCTCTTTTTATTTCGCGCCGTACGACTTTTCGCAATCGCACTCCGGCAGGGTTCGCACTTTACATCATTCTGTTCGGCCCAAAATTCCACGTTGCACTTCACACACTTTTTCAGGGTGAGTAGAACGCCGTCCAACACCACCGATTTTGTTTTTTCGGGCTTCAGGAAAACGACGGATTTGAGATTCGTCGGTTGGCGTGTATACACAGGCCAATTATAAGGCTAATTCGGATTTTTTCCCACGCTAGCGCCCATAGACCTTATATAAGAAGACAGTAGTGTCCCAACATTGTGCCTCTTGCCTTCCGTAAATTATTGATGAGAAATGCATAAGCGGCAAATTCTTTTGGTCTCGATTTGAACTCGGTTCTGCGACCCTGCGGAGCATAGCTTCGTGGGGGGCATCGATGAACCGAGGCAAGCTGGTGTTTGCGCAACTGATGCAACATCTTCCGTTGACCACCTTTCGTCGTTGCGTCGCCCGCTATCGAGGCGCGTTCAAAGTGAAGTCCTTCTCGTTCCTGGATCAATTCCTGTGCATGGCGTTCGCTCAGTTGACCTTTCGGGAGAGCCTTCGAGACATCGAAGTATGTCTCCGCGCGCAAAATTCCAAGCTCTATCATCTCGGGATTCGTTCGGCGGTGGCTCGTAATACGCTGGCCAATGCCAACGCTGTGCGCGACTGGCGCATCTATGCTGATTTTGCGCAGAGCCTGATCGGCATCGCCCGGCCGTTGTATGCGCAAGAGTCCTTCGGCGTCCATCTGCAAGAAACCGTCTACGCGCTCGACACCACGACTATCGATCTGTGTCTGTCGGTATTTCCGTGGGCGGTATTCCGCACGGCCAAGGCAGCCATCAAGCTGCATACACTGCTCGATCTGCGCGGCAACATCCCTACCTTCATTCACATCAGTGAGGGCAAGGTGCACGAGGTCAACATCCTCGACCAACTGCTGCCCGAGCCCGGCGCCTTCTACATCATGGATCGTGGTTTCCTCGACTTCGAGCGCCTCTATCGCTTTCACCAAGCCGGCAGCTTCTTCGTGACCCGCGGCAAGTCGAACCTCAAGGTCCAACGCCGCTACTCGCATCCGGTCGATCGCAAGACGGGGTTGATCTGTGACCAAAGTGTCGTCCTTACTGGCTTCTACTCGCACCAAGGCTTCGAGGCACCGCTGCGCCGCATTCGCTTCAAGGACCCCGAAACCGCCAAGACCCTGATCTTTCTTACCAACAACTTCGTCTTGCCAGCATTTACGATCACCGAACTATACCGCTGCCGCTGGCAAGTAGAGCTCTTCTTCAAATGGATCAAGCAGCATCTGCGAATCAAAGCTTTCTTCGGAACTTCGGAGAACGCGGTCAGGTCACAAATCTGGATCGCCGTCTCTGTCTACGTTCTGGTCGCCATCGTCAAAAAGCGATTGCATCTCTCGGCCAGCCTGTATGAAATCCTACAGATCCTCAGCCTGACCATGTTCGAGAAAATCCCGCTGGATCAACTACTTGCACAAACGATCAGCGACGAAATTCAACCGGTTTCCGATAACCAATTGATTTTGTTCGCATAACGTTGGGACACTACTGTAATCACGTGTTAGCTCACAGCCAGTGTTCCGTCTAGGCATCGCTTGATTTTTATTTTCTAGCTATACCAGAAACTCAAGGCCGCTGGCCTTGTCTGGTTTTGTCCGGAGGCGGCCGGAACGGATGGCCGCTTTGAAAAGTGCGAAATCGCGTTCCGCCTGGTCCGCGTAGGCCGCTGAGTACTTCACTAAAGCTTCATCGAATGTGTCCTTGGAGCCCAGGTAACCCGCGATCATCGATGCGTCGCCCGCTTTTGCATGGGCCCGCGCCAGGACCCAGCCACACATGGTTGCATAGGATTCCAGAGTGGACGGCCTGAAAGTTTCGGGCTCGGCGGCGACTTTCATGTCGCGGAACTGACGGACATAATAATTATGGCGGGGCGAACTGCCCCAGCCGAGAAAAATGTCGCTGGAGGCTTGCATCAGACGCAGGCCCTTTACTACACGGAGACCTTGGTGCGCAAAGCGGCTTTTGCCTTGTGGCGATTCCAGCACGGATCTGCCCGCTTCCTTGACTTGAAGAAAGAGCGGGTCGTCCTCATCGGCGAGAAAGAGCGAGACAAAGCACCGAGTGCCAACGCTGCCGACGCCTACAACTTTTATGACGCCGTCCTGCCGCTTGTAGCGATCTAACAATTCGCGTCGGTCCTCTTGCAATGATTTCTTATAGCCCTCCCAGAATGCCTGCTGGAGCTTTTCGGAATCTCTGACATTCTCGCGGAAATGGTAGATGATCGGAGGGTTGTCCTTAATTCTACGGCGTCCATTCACCACTTCACTGAGCTTAGGAAATGCCGCCTCCGATGTGCGGGAGCGAGCTTCGACTCCCTTCTTCTTCAATCGTTTTATGAAGTCCTGATCCTTGCGGAAAAAATGCAATAAATCGTCGGCGGTGACCCGCGCGTACCACGTCCCCAGTACACTCTCTTCGGAGAAATCAGACATGCGCTCTCGATAGGACGTCGCGGCTGCGCGGACAGCATCGGCCGCGATTTGTTTGGAGAAGCTGCTATCCCTGGCCGCAAGCACCAGACTGGCGCCGAGCCGCTTCATGTCCCACTCCCATGGACCTGGGAACGTCTCGTCGAGGTCATTGATGTGAACAACTGATGCAACTCCTTCCCTTGCTCCACCCGGAAATCCGCCAACGTGTGATAGTTCACCGGTTCCATCCCCGTCAGCCATTGAAACGCTGGATCGTATTCACACCGCCGCTCGATCTCTCGGGCCGATCCGATTCCACGGCTGTAGGCGTACACCCACAGGCTGATTAACAGTTGCGGATCAATCGCCGGCCGCCCGCCTTCCTCCGCGCTGCTCTCGATGTTTTCGTAGAACCGGCGCAAGTCCAAACGCCCGACCAACGTCCAGATAGCGCGTGCGGGATGGTCCTCGCTGATTAACTGCTCGACATCCACTGCGCGCCAGCTCATCTGTTGACGGTTCACGTAGCGAATCAAAGGCTGTTTGCTGGTTGCATTTTCTTGGCTCATGCCGCGAGCTTACGGCAGACTTTTTATTTTGCAAGATTGAAATTCAGAGAGTTTCTTCACAGCTTCCCGGCTTCGTCGGTACTACGAGCCTCTCCGCCATCCCAGACGGCCCGGCCTGTCTCTCGCGAGTTGCCAGTTGTTCCATATTGCGATCACCGCTGGGACTTCCCGTGTTGCGCATGGTCCCCATTGCCTGCATGCCGTCGCCAATACCCCGGCAGGTCTGATGGAACTTGTCCGCTCGTACGATTCCATTCGCTTCGGCCTTCCCACGAACCGGGGCGGGTCGGCTCCTGCATTGTCGGTTTCGGGGCCTGCTCAGCGTTTACTCAAGTTACGGCCTGCATGCTCGCCAAGTCGCCTAGCGACTCTCTGCACCAGAGGCTTCAGCAGTTTCGTTGCCTCCACTGCTGCTCTGATTGCTACCGGGTGGAGCGAACCAGTTCCCGGGCGGGTTTAACTCCCGCAGTGGACCACCACCTTTCACGGCGCACCCGGACCCGGTAATCCGACTAATCAGATGGGATGAGAAGGCCGGTCTCCAGCGGGATGCGATACGCTCCCAGTGATCGACGCGCTCAAGGCGCAAAGGAGACCGGCAATGAAGAAGATTAGCACTGTGGCGATAGAGAAAATCCGGATTTTCAAGGGCAAGCAGCTAACGATTGGTTTGGATCTGGGAGATCGCACCAGCCATTACTGCGTGTTGAATGAGGTGGGCGAAGTGATCGTGGAGAGCAACTTTCCGACGACGCCGAAAGGAATCGAGGAAGTGTTCAGCAGGATTCCGCGTAGTCGGATCGCACTAGAAACCGGGACGCATTCCCCTTGGGTCAGCCGGCAGTTGACTCAGTTAGGCCATGAAGCGATCGTGGCGCATGCACGCAAGGTACGATTGATCTGGGAGAGTAGCCGAAAAGATGATCGGCTGGATGCCCGGACGCTGGCCCGGCTAGCCAGAATCGATCCCGGGTTGCTGGGTCCGGTGCGACATCGCAGTGCCCAAGCACAAATCCATCTGACGGTGATCCGCGCCCGAGCGGCACTGGTCAGCGCGCGCACGGCACTGGTGAATGCGGCACGCGGGTTGACGAAATCCTATGGCGCGCGACTGCCGCAGTGCGGGACCGAGCAAATGGATCGGGAGATGGCCCAGGGACTGAGCCAGGAGTTACGGGACGCGTTGGACCCACTGCTAGCAGAAATCGAATCGCTCAACGCACGCATCGCGGAATACGACCGGCGGATCGAGCAAATCGCCAAGGAAGTGCATCCAGAGGTCACACTGCTGCGACAAGTGAAGGGAGTAGGACCATTGATTTCGTTGACCTTCGTTCTGACTCTGGACGACCCGCAGCGCTTTCGCCGCAGCCGGGACGTGGGATGTTTTCTGGGGTTGCGTCCTGGGCGCCGGAACTCTGGCATGAGCGAACCTCAGCTACACATCAGCAAGGAAGGAGACCGTTATCTAAGAACGTTGCTGGTGCAGGGGGCGCACTACATTCTGGGTCCCTTCGGAGAAGACAGTGATCTGCGGCGCTGGGGACTGAAGCTAGCCGAGCGGGGAGGAAAGAATGCCAAGAAACGAGCGGTGGTTGCCGTAGCGCGGAAGTTGGCCGTACTGCTTCACAAGTTGTGGGTCAGCGGAGAAGTCTATGAACCACTGAGGAACAACCGAAAGTTGGTAACCGCAGTAGCATAGGAGAGTGTGGATTTTGATAGCCGAGCTCATCCGCCGAGATCAGGTGACTGCGCCAACTCCTGGCCCAACTCCGGTCGAAGAGATCGGAGCCGAGGTCGCTAATCAGGTCGCAGCACCTACTGAATTGAGTACGCCCACCTTGCAGCGAGCGACAATCGCTCATAAAAGACTGCGGATGGAAGGATGGCGACAGAGGCGGCTCGGTTAAAAAGTTAGGATCCACAGGAAGAAAAAGAGAAAAAAAAGAAAAAACTATCTTGACTCACACCGGCCTTCTCATGGAAGGAGCTATACCGCGATTGGCAGAGTTATACTGCGCCTGAACTTTTCATCATCGCGATGGACAATGTTGTTTTGAGGTTCACCCGTGAAGTACATGTTCGGAGCCATGATTATTGCGCTAATCTACACACTGGCGGTTCCTGTTGGAATCGCGCAGGATGAAGCCGTCCTCGCTGATATTCATAGGCGGTTAAGGACGCCAGGTTACGAGGCGCGACACGATCACGACCGCATTCTGTTCATTGGCGAAATAACCGCATTGGGGAGTATCAATCCACACGTCCCCTGCAAATCGGCCATCCTCCAGTCTGTTGACTACGCTATCTCGGAGACCCTTTTGGGTGACCCACCCGAAGCAACAGTCCACACCGGATACGTCAATTGCACCGGCGAATCACTCCCGTCCCCGCCTTATAAATTGCACGCTAAAGTGATTGCGTACTGCTTCCACAACATGAGCGGCAAGTTCTTCAAGTGTCTTGCCCCCGTTGCGTTCACGGACGTGCGGCTGAAGAAAGTGAAATCCTGGATTACCGAATCCAACGCAGCAAACCACAACTCCCCGTTAGCGCCTAATTGAGCGCGAAACTGAACATGTCCGATTATCCGACTGTACGTCCAAGTGGAATTTGCGGGGAGAAATGCAAATACGCTACAGGGGGAAACCATACGGCGCATTGAGCTATACGTTCGGCGCTGGATGCGGTGGCTGGTCAGTGGTGTCACCGTGAGCGATACGTTTAAGCGGCCTGTGCTAGACCCTGAGCTTTACGCTTTCGCATCGTCATCACTACCCCTAAAGACCCTAATCCGATTAGCCAGAGGCTGATTGTGCTGGTTTCGGGAGTGGGGACCACGGTTGCTGTTGCGAAATAGAACGGGTATGTATTAGAGATTGTTTCGGTGTTGGCCGATGTCCAGTTAGTGAGGTCCCAGACATCGGGGTTGTAGCTCACCAAAAGATAATCGTAGTTGTCGACAATAGTATTCCCACCCACCTCAGTCTCCAAACCGTAAGCAAAAGTCGGAGTCTGTCCCCCAACATTGGGGTCCCCTAAAGCGAGATACACAGCGGATGCGAGTTCATCAGCAAGAGTGGCGTTGCCCCACCACGGTTGACCTTCGAGTACCAGCGATGCGCTCGCGAATGTTTCGAGCGGTGAGGTTGTGACATCGTACTTCGTACCGCCTACTGACACTATGTCACCGGCATAGGCGGGCTTTACGGCCCCACCCAACGCCAACGCCCCTGCCAAGGTCAAGCCGCATAGCAATTTGTTCATCTTCATCTATCCCCTCCTCCGAAAGTCGCTGTTGGCAGCCGGGAGTTGCGCATTCCCCCACGTTCAGCGAATGCAGAAACCGACCATTAGCTCCAGGATTGGCAGGATTTCAGGAACCGATGCCCTGCCTCAAGTGAGGAATCTAGCGTTTGTGAGCACGCCTAGTGAAGAAGCGCCCCGCGATGTCCCTCCCCCCGAATATCGCCAATAACATCTGATTCTGCCAAGGTCGATTTCCAAGGTTCCCGCGTGACTTCCGATGGCGGCCTCATTCCGGCAACGCACAATTTGTTTCACTCGGAAGGGCCTTGGGTGTATAAGGGTACCCGTCCGGGAGGTTCAAACTTTGTTTTGTGCATTACTCACTAATCCATTTTTTTCTAATGGAAATCCCAGTTACCATAAAAACGGGGCAGGCTTGAGCGTTGGCTGCTAAGAGGTGGTACAACCAGTTGCTCGAATTGCCCCTGGCCCCTCAACCTGTATCTATGAAATTCGCAGAGTAGAAAGAGAACAACATGCGCCTATGTTTCGGATATTGTGCCTTGTGTGCCACGTTGATGCTCGGCCTGGCGGGCTGTACTGGGGGAGGAAGCGAACCCAATGAGGCTCAGATGAGAGACGCCATGCTGTATTTGATGAATCACCCTCCGGGATTGACCAACTCCGATCCGATCACGATCAAGTTCTTCAAGAAGGAGGCCTGCGACAAACCGCCGACCGCGCAAGGATTCCATTGCACTTTCGAGGTTCAGGTGGCGTCGCGGAATATCGGCGCCAGCATGTACAACAACATCACATCCGGCAATTTCTATAAGGACGATTCCGGTAAGTGGGCCATGCGCCCGCCTTTTTAGCCGCAAATTGGATTCCGCGGCGGGCGGATCTGGCAATCTCGCGCCCATAGCCCTAGCTACAGCGCGCCACGAGCGGCCCTTTCCGCGCAATTTTGCAGTCCTCGCGAAAAAACGACCAGTACATACCTCATCAAGCGCAAAACCCTCCACGGGGTTCCACACCCCGCCAGTATCCCGGGGGCCTGGAAAAAAAAATCACGCGGCCCTGGCAAAGAGATCACGACTCAGCAATCCATGGGTACTTACGTCGGCGGCGGATTAATCATCGAGTTGGACGCACGAAATGTGTTTGATCGTGGGCCTGTTGCCGCTCGACACTTATCAGACTGCGTATGCTTGCGGGATGGTCCCGAAGTCCTTGCTCAGAAGCCTGAGAGCTTCTCTCGCTTCACCAGTAAAGCTGCTGACACGCCTATATCCTTCGAGCTTGATTTCATAGAGCCATTGCTGGCCCTCAGGCAGTTTGTTTGCGGGAAGACATTCCATTGGTTCGATGAATGCGGCGCCTCTTTTTGGAAAAGCGTTCAATTTCTTGCTTGTGTTGCTGGGCATCTAAGTGCGATCTCGGGCGACAGCGATCACCCCATCGCTTCCTTCCAGCCAGACTTAATGAGCCAACGATTCATTGGGTAGGACGTGAAGAATCCAAGAATCATCCCAATTTGCATCATGAACCAATAGCTGGCTTGTGTGGGATCAAGATGCGGATTGGGAAAAAGGACGAAGAAGGTCAAGGCCATCCAGCCGAACAGTCCGATTTCAAATGTGAGAATGGACAGAGTATCGGATTTGACCGCCGCAATCAGTCCCTGTGCGACGGAGAGATTGCGCATTGGCTTGATTGCGAAGTATTGAAAGGCGATTCCAAAGAGCCAGGCGAGTAGTAAGTCTCCGGCATACCCGGCATATAACGAACTGCTGAAGAGCGTCCATCCCAATGCAAACAAACTGAACTCTGAGATGACATCGCCAATCACGCAACCAGCGCCGCAGTGGGAGTCAGAGACTGCAATCTGGCGCCAGGTGGGATCGTGTCCCGTTCGGTCCTCATGCCCTGTCATCAGAGGCTGCATCTGGTCCATGGACATTCCCTGCATGGCGTCCTTTGCCATGCGTCTGCCGATGCGAAAGTAGGCCCACAAGCCAAACACGCTGAAATAGAGAGCGGTGACAGGCCATACGGGATTCATAATCCACATCTTTTGGGGGTGGCGGAACTCGTCGATGGCGACGACAATAGCGCAGATGAAAGCGATTCCCAAAGAGGCCGAAGAAATAAGCGTAAGCATGTTCCGAATCCCTCTCAGCCTCACTAACGCCGGGTAGTATTAAACCGGGATTTCCATTTTGAACATCCCGGACGACCTGTAAGCTACACCCGGCCCGCCGGGCGTGCAATATTCCCTCAGTACAGATTCCTTCCAGCTTCGCGAAGTCCCGATCCGCGCTTGACTCAGACAGAATGGGCGGGTAGGTTAATTACTGATGAGGTTTTGCAAACCAATTCTGATGGCGATACTTGTCGTCGCGCTTGCGGCGTACGCATTCGACTGCGGGGCCATGACGACACCTGAGCAGGCGATGCAGTGCTGCGCCTCTATGCCTTGCGCGCCGCACGGTCACGACGGTCAGGATTGTTGCAAGTCGATGCCATCAATGCACGCTCCGTTCGTTCAATCAGCGTTGCATGGCCCTTCACACGCACGCGCCGTGGTTGCGGTCTTAACGACCTTTGAGGATCTGGATTCATCGCTGGCGCAAGCCGTCACCCTTGGAGCGAACCTCCACGGACCTCCGCAAATCAGCCCCTCCACGCTTTCACCCCTAAGAATCTAAACGACTCTCCAAGGCTCTACCTTCCGCGCATTGGTTTGCGTGGCTGGACGTGCATTTCTTGGAGGGTGCTTTGAGATTCCGTAGACTGGTTTCACTTTGGCGGATACTTGGCCCGTGGCTGCTCGCGTTTGCTCTTGCAGCGCCGAGTGCGTTGGCGCAAGGGTCTGGTCCTGAGACAGCGCCACCCCTGTTTCCTGGCGGAGGTTTGATCTCCTACAATTCTGTATTCACGACACGTGGCGTGCAGCCCGATTCGTCAACGGGCATCTCTCCTACGGCTCGGCCTACCCTTTCACATGAAGGCGATTTTAATTTTACGTGGGGCTTTCACCGCAACTTCGACCTGACGATTCTTGTCCCGATTGTCACAAATCATTTTGCTAGTGAAGGCGGTCCATCGGTTGGTGGGACTGGTTTAGGGGATACGATGCTTCTAGTGAAATATCGCTTCTACCGGAAAGATTCGCCGCGAGGGACGACGCAAGCGTCCGTGACGTTTGGCCCGAAAATTCCAACGGGCGCAACACACTTCACCGATGGAAATGGGAATCTGCTTCCCGCAAGTTTGCAAGCCGGTTCCGGTTCAACGGATTTCTTTATAGCCGCAAATTGGACCTACACCGGACTCTTCAACCTCCGGCGTCTGGTTGCCAATGAGGATTTCCATTCACTCATCCGCTCTCAAGGCACGCAGGCGACTCGCCTAGATAGCAACATCGAATCGCGATTCTGGCTGTCCTATCGCCCGTACGAGGCTAAGGATGGAAGCCGCGAGTGGTTCATTGGGCCTGCATTAACTTGGCTCCATGCTCAGGACGACAGAATTGCCGGAGTAAATCAGCACGGCAGCGGAGGTGACGTTTTGCTCGCTGGCGCCACAACTTATTTTGGGGTGAGGCCGGGAACTCACATATGGCTCGGGATGGATTGGGACGTTGCCCATTCAAACGGTGAAATGTTTCAGCCGGTTCGACGCCACATCAGCTTTGGGATCACACAGCAATTTAAATTTCACTTATTGTGAAAAGGAGGAACGATGAATTTGCGGAAAGTCAGTTTGCTTTGCTTGCTGACCTTTGTTCTTGTGCCCGAATCGCTAGCACAAATCAAACATATCGAAATGCGCGTTGAAGGAATGACTTGAAATTTTTGAGCATACGGGGTGAAACAACACCTCGGACGCCAGTCTGGCGTTCAAAACGTGGAAGTCAGTTTGATCGACGGAAAAGTGCAAGTGACACCAAAAGACGACGGGCAGATTGACCCCGTTCAATTAATGAAAGCGACCTATGACAGCGGCGTGACCGTCACAGAAATGGATGTCGTTGCGCAAGGAAAGATCACCAAAGACTCTTCGGGCAACTTCAGTTTGCAGGTGGAACCGAATCGGTCGTTTGTGTTCGATCCGAGCGAACTGTCAAAGGGGCTTGAATCGCTCGCTGGTTCACAAACGCTGGTGACTGTTCGTGGCCAGCTATACAAAAAGCCTCCGGGGAAAAAGAAAGCCGATGGTTCAGCTCCCCTGAAGCTCTTGGTTCTTGAAGTCCAGAAAAAGGAATAAATGAAAACAACACTTCTGGTTATGACCCTGGTTGCGGTTGGAATCGCCGGATGGATACCGCGTCCGGCAAAGCTCCCGGCTCCGAAGCAGATTGAAAGCGGGACAGGGGAAATCGGTTCCCGCCTGCCGGAATTTTCAGTGAAGGACCTGCGTGGGAAAGAGCTTTCCTCAGCCGATTTCAAAGGCAAAGTCGTGCTCGTTGATTTTTGGGCGACCTGGTGTCAGCCGTGCAAGAAAGAAATGCCCGGTTATCAAAGGCTTTTCGATCTGTACGGAAAGCGTGGATTTGCCGTCATTGGATTGAAATTTGACACGATGGCGGATACAGAGGACCCGCTACTATTTGCTCGGAGAATTGGTGTGCATTACCCGCTTGCCACTGCATCGGAAGACTTGTGGCAAAAGTTCGGCGGAATCGAGGGCCTGCCAACCACACTGCTCTATGACCGTCGCGGAATTTTGAGGAACAAAATCGTTGGGTTTGAATACACCGGCGTGATCGAATCAAGCTTGAAACCACTGCTGTGAGCGTTCAACTTTGACCGCACAGGATCGCGCGATCAGTCAGCCCCGGAAAGTCTAACCTCATCACTATCTCATCAGCAAACCTATCTTCTGTGAGCACTTCACCCCTTCACACAGTTCAAAATTTATTGATTCTGTGTAACTTACAGATTTCAAAGAAGCGCCATCAGAATCCGGCTTACAGGCTCACCGCTAATTTCATTGCGCTTGTTCCGTTTTCCCTTCGGATCGTGCCCGAATCGTGCCCGGGTTTTCCACTTCTGAGCCGGACTCGATAATACGCCGGACACGCTCCCGAAGCTCTGGCACGAATGGCGCGTAGTGCTTTTCCACGGTTTCGATCGTATCACCAAGGACCTTGGCGACATCGTAGGGAGTTGCTCCACGACAAAGCATCTCGACAGCCAGCGAATCGCGGAAGCGATGCGGGTTGGCGTTTGCCACTCCGGCGCGTCGGCCTAATGCCATAATCCTGTAGTAGAGTCGCGGCCGGGTGAACGGCTCCCCCGTTTCTGGATTGAGTAAGACCCGCTCCCACGGATTCGGTTTTCGCGTCTCGCGTTCCGCTTCGAGAGCAAAGAGAAGTTCCGTGTGGATTGGGACGACTACTCGCTTGCTCCGTTTCTGTGTCACGCGTTCTATCTCTCTCCCGCTCAAAGTCCACCTCAGCCCACGTGAGGGCCACGGCATCAGAGCCGCGCAGACCCGTCCAGCGCAACAGTGTGAATGCAAGAGAATCCGGCTCGGCGTGTTCGCGCAGCTTCCGAAGTTCACTCGGTTTGAACGGTTGCGAACCGCGTTCAGGCTCTCCCCCCGGGCGTCCTTCTAGCCGCACTGGATTTTTTGCGAGCATGTCATTTTCGACTGCGAAAGCAAAGACTCTATGGAGAATCGCCGCTGAAAGCACGAGGCTCTTGGCTCCCACGAATTTGCTCCGGCTGCGAATCCGCTCGACGCGCCAGACTTTAAATTGTTCGATCAGCGGACGGTCAATCTGCATGAGCAACTGAATACCGCGCCCTCGTAGGAATTCCAAAAATTCCCGCGTCTCGAACTGGTAATGCTCGAACGTCGAAGCCCGCAGTTTGCCGAGTAAGATCCGGGCCTACAAGGCGCAGAACCCACAGCTCGGATAACGTTCGTTGTTAACACTTCCAATCACGATCTCGTCTTCCTACAATTGGAGATTCTCACGCAAGGAGTGTTAGTGATGTCGGAAGCAACGCGCGTGCACCTTCCTCGTCCTCGCAAAAGACTCCTCGCTGCGTTCTTGTGCCCCATAGTTCTCCTCACCACGGGCATTGCCACAGCACAGGAGAACATAGACCTCGATACAGCCAAACGAATTCGCGATACGGCGTCGAATCACTCGCAAATCATGGAAATGGCTGGCTACTTCACGGACGTCACCGGCCCACGCTTGACGGGCTCGCCGAACCTGAAGAGAGCTGAGGAGTATGCTCGCGACAAACTTCGCGACTGGGGCCTTGAGAACGCGCATCTTGAAGCCTGGGGCCCGTTTGGCCGTGGCTGGTCGCTGGAGAAGTTTCACCGCGAATGTGCTTTCGCCCCGGTTCAGCCCACTCATCGCCTACCCCAAAGCCTGGAGTCCTGGCACGAACGGCGTGGTCCGCAGTGAAGTTGTTTTGCTCGACGCCAAGACTGTCGCCGATCTCGATCAATACAAGGGCAAACTCAGAGGAAAGATTGTCCTCTTCTCGCCGGCCCGGCAAATCGATCCTCTCTTCGACCCTCCGGCGCATCGCCGAACGGATGAAGAGTTGCTACGTCTTGCTAACGCCCGAGCCTTGAGCGAGCCTCGACCATTCCAATTCACGCCTGAACAACGGTTGGCAGAAGAACTCAACTATCGCAAATGGCAGTTGATCCAGGACGAGGGTGCCGCAGTTGTCATGCAACCGTCCTATCGCGACGCGGGGACTGTCTACGTAACTTCCGCCACCGTACCTTATCCACCGGATGTGCCCTTCGAAAAACGCGCGTACGCCTGGGATCTCAGCAAGCCGGTGGTTACGCCTCAGGTCAACGTTGCCGCCGAACAGTACAACGGAATCGTGCGTCAAGTGAGCCGCGGAATCCCCGTTCAGCTTGAAGTGAACATCGCCGTGCGTTTCTCCGATGAAGACCCCATGAGCCACAACGTCATCGCCGAAATTCCCGGTACCGATTTGAAAGACGAAGTCGTGATGCTGGGTAGCTCAGTCGATTCCTGGCACTCAGGCACCGGCGCCACCGACAACGCCGCGGGCGCAGCCACTGCGCTGGAGGTTATCCGAATCCTGCAATCCCTAAAGCTGAGGCCTCGGCGCACCGTCCGCATTGGTTTGTGGAGCGCGGAGGAGCAGGGAACACTGGGTTCTCACGCTTAGGTGGCCGCTCACCTCGGACGGAAAGTGAGCGTAGCGGAGGACCAGCCCGGTCGTGCGCGCTACGAGTTCAAGCCGGAATATGAAAAGTTCGACGCCTATTTCAAATTCGACTACGGTACCGGCCGCATTCGCGGACTGTACTTGCAAGGCAACGAGGCAGCCCGGCCAATTTTCCGGGAGTTGCTCGATCCATACACGGATCTGGGCGCTTCTGCACTGTCTATGGCTGACATCGGGGCCACGGATCATATTCCGTTTGATGAAGTGGGCCTGCCTTCCAATGGATACGAGACTACATGGAGGGTGAAAACACGCCGGCCCCTCACACGAACATGGACACCTACGACCACGTCCTCGAGGACGACCTGAAGCAATCCGCCGCTGTTGCAGCGTCACTCATTTACCAAATCGCTATGCGCGATGAAGGGATTCCTCGCAAGCCGCTGCCTCCCCATTGATTGATCTCCGCCCGAAGGAGGATGGTAGCCAGCGGTTCCAGTAGTTGGTTGTCTTGACGCGCCAAAGCTGCGAGTGTCAACACTGGGGTCGGCTTATCCCGAGTGACAGGCTAACCGGAAGTTATCGCTCCTGTGATTCATTTCCACTTGCCTGGTAAATCTTAGTGCTGTATCGGATGCGCGAGTGGGCAAGATGCGCACACGAGCACGGTGTGGTTGCGCGCGTTCGATACAGCGACTTGAAGGAAGCTGCTCGGTTTGCGGCGGACGCGGGTGTTATGCAAATTCAACTTCGGGCTTTCAGACTCCAGCGAGTAAACTGCGCGCAAGTATTGCACCGACCCTTTGAAGCCGCAGCGTTTATCGGGAGTTGAGAACACGCGGAGCAGACGGAGAGGAGATACCGGTCCGTCGCGCTGAATTGCAGATTGATGTAGTTGCATTCTCCACAGAGCGTGCCAGTACCGCCCATACTCGATTTTCTTGTCGACGGAGAATTTCCCCACTAAACATTTGGATTGCCCTTTGAAGTTAAATCTGCATGAAAGATTTCGACCGCAGATTCCGCTATTCAGAGTGGGAAGCGCAAATTCGATAACCTTTGAACTAGACGATGGAAAAGGAGGCAACAAAAATGCAAAAGCATAGATTCTCGACGAATTTCATAGTTGGCGCTGCGATGGCGCTCGCCTTTACTTTCACCGCACAAGCTCAGAACACGGTCAGCTATGTGTCCGTTACCGGTACGGATACAGACGCCTGCACTTTGAGTGCTCATTGCCGCACATTCGCTAAGGCGCTCTCGGTAACGGATTCAGGCGGCGAAATCATTGTGGTAAGTTCCGGCGGCTACGGGGCTGCCACGATCTCTCAGGCGGTAACCATCAACGCGGTCGGCGTTGTTGCGACCATCAGCGAGACGACGGCCGGCCAGAATGCTCTCTACATAAACACGACCGAAAACGTAACCATTAACGGGCTTAACCTGATTGGCGGTGGGAGCGGTAACGACGGAATCTTGGTTCAAGCCGTCGGCGTCCTACGCCTGTACAACATGCAAATACAGAACTTTGCAAATGACGGAGTTCAATTAACTGGCGCCGGCAGTAGCCTAACCATCGACGATTCCGCCATATCCGGCTGCGGTCACGACGGCCTCCAGGTGCAGGGTTCCGGGAACCGGGCTTTCGTTCATAACACCGACTTGGATGACAACGCATTCGCCGGCGCGGACAATGTTACAGGACTCATGGAGATTACAGATTCCTCCGCGCAATTCAATCAATATGGGTTCTATGCAGACGGAGGCTCGGCGAAACTCTATAGCGACCGCGCCATTTTTAATACGAACGGCCTAGCGGTCACCAGCACAGGCCACATGTACTTTGCGGACTGCCTCCTGTCTGACAACACCAACTCTTATAACGTCGCGTCGGGCGGTGTGCTCTCTGGATCCTCACCTGGAACGACCCTGATCGCGTCGGGTCAGGCCACAGTCGGAACGCTTTCGGCAAAACAAAACCTCCAGTAAGTCGGCGGCTCGTGGCCGAAGAGGTAGGGCAACGCAAGCGCGGGAACCTAAAGGGCAGTCGAATTTATGCGTCGCATGAGCCGCCCTTTTTCCCATCGTTCCTGAATAGCGCGTTTAAGTGATTGCATAACAATGCCTGGCAAGTCGGGTGATCTCAATGGGTCGACGCAACACTCAGGTCGAACCCAACTTGCATTGAAAACAAAGGCTAAAATCGCTCGCTAGGGTTAGATCGCCGGATCACTACCCTGGCTAGGTTTTGACCGAGTTCAGCCAAACAGATCGTTTCTCCCCGGGGAAGCATTGTCGAATCAATGTATTGGATGGTGTTGCATCGACCGGCTGAGCTGGCAGCGTTAAACGGGACGGACTCACTCTCGCCGAAGGACCGGGACAGCGGCTCGGTACCACCCCTGCTCGTCGACGAGGAATGTACCTCGCTTTTTCACCACGAAAAAGAAGCCTACGGATTATCCATGTTCACCGTTGTGGTGCTGGAAGAAGGAGCGTCATTCGCGCCGTCGCCGCCGAAACAGGCGATCACATCATGCGGGCCCGCTGCGCCAAGCTTCCCGGCTGTGACTCCGGACAACACTGCGGTCGCATGGCTACCGGCGGTGCGGTCGGTTGCCGGCACCAACGCTGCAGTGCCTAAGAGGTTCAAGCGGTCCACGTTGCGGCAGTCAAGCGGCGAGAAACCACTCGCGGATGCATAAAAATCGACGGTGCCCATCGCCGGCGCCAAACTACCCCGGCCCGTAGCGATGACTGTAGCCGTAAACGTCGTTGTCGCACTTTTGCCGGCTGTGTCGGTTGTACTCGTATCGGCGGAAACGGTGGTGGTGCTGGCAAGCGGAGTCAGCCAGATCGGACTGTTCCAGTTTCTTACCAGATTGGTTATGTTGAAACTTCCCAAACCCACGGCATCGCTGAAGCCCGCGCTTTGATACCAGGCCGGCTCGAAATGAGAAGTGGAAAGCGATAGCAGGCCATAGGCGTCACCCGAGGTTGCCGTAAAACAATCTGTGCTTCCGGTAACGCAGGGCATTTCGTTGCCGTCCACCACGCAGGCGCTGTTATTGAATCCGCCGCAGGTCGCCGTGCTAATGGCAGGCGTCCGGTTAATGTCGTAGAAGACACAGCTCGGAAAGACGTGGCTGAACTCGGAAATGGAAAGATAGTTGGATTCGCACGTAATTAGGCTCGGCGCGAAGGGAAGGAGATTTGGCAGGTAGGGGCCACCGTATTCGTAACTGGCTATGGCATAGAACCTGTAGTTCGCCTGTCCCTGCCGCGTCGGCCACTTAGGATTTTGCGACGGCCAAGCCTGGTTGATCAGTGCGATCAGACCATTGACCTCGGGGGCCACGAAGGAGGTGCCGCCAGCGGCCATGATTCCGCCTTCATTGACATTGGAGTAGTCGCATGGTGTGCCGCCCCCAGTTCCGGTCAGGATATCGGACTCGCAGAACTGCAGGGCATGATTCCAAAAATTGGCGGACGCAAAGAGAGAGACGTCAGGCAAATTGCGCATCGTCCGGGAAGTGTTGCCCCGGCCTACGCCATACACGCTCTGCCATGTCGGCAGGTCATAGATGGAACTAATGCCCCCGCCTCCGCTGCCATTTACGTACGTAAACGCCGTGCCAACGGGACTATCCCCGTTGCACACTTGCTCCGTGGTGTAAGAGGTGCCTTCTGAAAAGCCGAGGTAGCTGGCGAGGAGCGTGCTGCCGCAGCTCTGGTTCCAAGTGACTTCGGGAATATAGGAGAGAGCTGATCCATACGGCGGCGAATCGTTCGAGTTCCAGTACGCGTTGGGCGCAAGCGCGAAATTGGTCGAGTAGTTGTCAGTAAAATCGGTTCCACCCGCGGCAACGTCGTACGGAGTTGAGCCAATTCCGTTGACGTTCCAACCGGACGTGGCAGCCAGGGCCCCTCGGTCGCAGGTATCATCGCCGGAGTCGCCCGCGGAAATATTTACCGTTTGGCCTTCAGCTACCGCTTGCTGCCAAAGGTTGTTGTAGAAGCGGTTGGTTTGGAAAATCCCGCCGTATTCCCCGTCGGTCAGTCCGATTTCGCAAACCCCGTAGCTCAAGCTAAAGGAGGATATCGTCGCCGACATCTTGTCCACCACATAGATGCCGGCCAAGTCAACGCCGGCCGTAGTCGTGGTGGTAGCACACGCCACGAAGTCTACCTGTGCGCCCGGCGCCACGCTACTAGCCCACTGCATATCAACGTCAGCTTCGGATTCCTCGCCGGTACCATTCGGACCTTGAACGCCGGGATCGGCGCAGTATCCCGGGATACCGAAGTAGTACCTGGCGTGCGGCGAGGGTAGCCCGAATTGCGAACGGAACATAGCCAGATCATTCGCTCCGGCGCAGTCATCGGGCGAGGTGCCGTTTTGGCCCGCGCACACATCGGTTTCCTCGAGCACTGCGATGGTTTGCCCCGTGCCGTCACAGGCCTTGCCCCGACAGGAATTGCCCGTGAGCAGCGGTTTTTCATTGTAGATCTTATAGAAATCCTGCGGACCCAGCCATTCACAATCAGTTCCCGGACAGTAGGGATTATCGCTGTACGTCACCAGGGGGCTAGGTTTTTTGCTGACTATGGAATTGCTGACCGATGGCAGTTTTTCGGTACCCTGGGCCATGTACAGTTTGCCTGTGTTTGGATCACGTTTTGCAACTCCGACTAGATGCATCATGGGCTTTGGGAAGAAATCGTTGAGCGAGCGTATACCGGCGATGACTGGCGCCAGCGCCGCCGGCACCTGTGGCGCGCTCATATTGGCGATATGTTTCTCACCGTGCACATTGAGATTGTGGATCTCGGTCTGGAAAGCCTCCGCCACCTGGCCTGCAGTGCCGGTAAATATCAGCATCATCTTGGATGACGGCACGGTGTCAATCGTGAAACCATGCTTTTGCAGCCACGACCTTACGGCCGCGATATCCGCGTCGGCCACGCCGTAGCAGGTTCCCACGTCCTCGGGATTGAGCCACTGTTGGAACAGCGGCGATTGCTGATTGTGCATCTGATCGATGCGCGTTTGCAGTGCCGTCTCCGCCTCGGGGCTGCGCTGGAGCAGAACGATGAGGTGCTCCAGCGGCATGCTGTCATCGACCTTCCCTTGGTCAAATTCCTTTCGAGCCATCGGATGAACATTACCGGGGAGCGCTGACCGCACACTGTCATCGACGACAGCAGTGACCCGGCTGGCCGACATTGGCGTGCATTTAGCCGATGAGTTGCCCGCCGCAAAAGCAATCGTTGTGGAAATTGAGGAAAGGAGGACAACCGTTACGAGGAGGGACACTATACGGAAAGCACGCATAATCAAATCTCCCTTCGACCTGAATTTTGACGATTGAACCCGAATGTATGCGTCGAATGTTGACGCCGCAACTGGCACATGACAACCTGTTAGTCTGCTCGAAAAGTGGAAAGATCCCCGCGCAGCCCAAGCAATCGAATTGCCTAGATCCTGTTGCTTAGGCCTGATATCGAGGTAATCGTAATCCCGCTGAAATTACGCGAATTAGTGAGATGTTTGCCCTAGTTCTAGACTCTCCATGATTGTTAATTATGCAAATCGATGCACATAAAAGACTATTGTGTGCCTGATCAAGACATCGTACGACTCGGACGGTTGTCGGGTTGCCCCAGTCCAGAGGGAAGGCACGGGTACGCGTTAGCTCGCAACGCCCACCAGGTCGGACGACCGGACGTTTCAAGTAGAACTTCACTTTGTCCGGTTAGCGCGTCAATCAGGACGTTTATTTCTAATACACCTTTGTTCCGGAACCCAAGAGTTGGAGCTGGACGTACACGGTTGGAAATGCGGCATTGGGTTTAGAGAGATGAAAATGCTTCAGGCGAACATTCTTAAATCCTGCGAATCCGGCTTCGATGGTGTATTCAGCCTCGGTCGGAACAAAAAACCTCGCATAACCGTCGTTGTCTGTACGAACAGAATTTGCCTGCATGTTTCGGCCAACAGGTTTGACTTTTACCTCCGCTGATGGAATCGGAAACCAGGCGGGGTCGACAATCTGAACACGATTGCGAGGCCGTCCTGGTTTGTAGTGGCTTGCCGCTTTTTATGGTAGCCGCAAAACCGCACGCAAGATCGTGCCCAGATCGTGCCCGCGTTCGGGGAAAAGATGACACTATTGACGTGTTTGACGAACAGACGTGGCCTTCCCAGAACACTGGTTTGCCATGTGAGTACAGACCTACGTTACATGGAATTTCCTAGGCATAAGCCAGCTCTATTGGTAAGTAGATCTTCCGGTGTATCGCAATGAAGTAACCCGCTCCCGTGTGGCTTATTTCACGACGATCCATGCGCGTAGGACTCGCCACGCTTCCCAAACTCGAATTCTCGGGATTTTAAGAAGACGTGAATCGCAAAACCGAGCGTCCAGCAAAAGGTTTGCGCTCCGCATTGAAAGAAACAAAGCTGCACGGCGAAGTAAACGTCCCCGGTTCGTTGCTCACCATGTTTTTCACCGCTGGCCCAGTGCGCAATTATGTCGACTCAAAAAAATCCAACTCAGCGCGCTTTGCCACGTTTTTCCAAAATATCCTGAGCCGCGGCATCTTCATCGCGGCTTCACAATACGAAGCCTTATTCGTCTCTGCCTTGCACACAGACGCCGACATCGATCGCGCCATCGCAGCCGCCCACGAGAGTCTGGCGTCCATGCAGGAGCACTAGAAGGGCCGCAGAAATCAATGCGAAGAGGTGGTTTGGCGAATGAGCACGACGTCGCTATCGTTGTGAGTGCGAAGCAAGCCGAGTGTTTTGTTGTCTGCTGTCCAGTGGAAATCGGAAATGTGATCGGATTCAAATTCCGTAACGAGGCGGCCGGGTGAGCCGTCCACCGGCGATACCCACAGCGCGTACAAACCATTTTCGCGAATTGGATAGCCGATTGTTTTCCCGTCGGAGGTGTAGCGAATCTCGCCACCCGCGCGCGGATCGCGTTCTATCGTCTTCACTGGCTGCAAAGTTTCGAAATCCAAAATCTTGATGACCACAGGGCCGCCCGTCGTCGCCTGCGTCTGAAAGGCCAAATACTTTCCATCGGGCGATACGTTGACACAGCCGCAAGTGAGCAGCGCTTCGGAAAGTTGCGTAGGAGTTCCACCGTCCACCGGAACTTTTTTCGCCACAAATTTTCCTTTGTCGAAGCTGGCGTAAACGAGCCACTTGCCGTCGGGTGAGCACATAGCTGGTTCGTCATCTGTACCGGTGGTGAGCTGTTTCAAGTTCCCGCCGGTGGCATCGATGCGCCAGATGTTGATGGAATTGCCTCCACTGCGCAGCGCGGATCCGAACATGACGTAGCGTCCGTGGTCGCACGAGATGGGGCCGAAAGAAGGAAAATCATCATGAAGCAGAGGAGCGCGATTGCTACCATCCGCGTTCATTTGAAAAATTCCATTTTCTTGCTCGACGAGCAGTTTGCCATCGGGCGTCCAGGCAAACCAGTTCGTGGGCGGGCGGGTGCTAATGGTGGCCGGCTTTCCCGCGCCTTTGACCTCGTAGGATGCGGTCTGCAATGTCCCAACGTACTGGGATTGCACAGTCGTGATGGTTTTGCCGTCTGACGAAAGGCTGATGATCGGATAAGAATTCGTGTCGTTGGTGATCGGGCGATAAACACCTTGCGGGTAAGAAACAACGCCGATCTGGCTGCGATTGAAATTCGAATCGCGTCCGCTGGCTATCACCAGTATGCCGCTTTGATCGGGCAGCCAAACGGGATAATCGAGAAACATGTCGGCTTTCTTGAAAGTTTGTTTCTGGCCGGTCGACGAATCAAAAATATCCAGCGCAGACAACCCGGATTGGTCTGCAAGTATTTCCGCCGCCACGATGGATTTCCCGTCAGGAGACCAAGCAGGTTGTCGCAAGCGGGTGGATTGCTGGGACAAGACTTTCTCGCCTGAGCCATCTACATTCGCAACAACCAAATCGCCTTCTCCTTCATTTCGTTTGTAGCGAACGAATACGAATCGTGCGTGGTCGGGTGAGAAACTTATGTTCGAGTCGATATCATGGACGATGCGTTCAGGGCTTCCGCCCAGCACCGGCGCGCGGAATAAGCTGGTTACACCCTTCTCGCCTTTTTGCTCCTTGGTAAAGTAAATCGAGTTGCCGTCCGGAGAAAAATTCAAGCTGAAGTAACGGTCGTCGGAAGGAGGAACGATCTGTGTATTGCTATTCGTGGGGACGTTGCGCAACCATAGGCTTTGCTGGCCGCCGTCGCGTTGCACATTCAGGATGTAGTTGCCATCGGGAGATATCGCGGCGAGAGAGGCCTTGCCCGTTTCCGTTACGCGCGACACAGTAAAGTTCTCGAAGCTCGGCGTTTTCTTGCGTGAAAACAACGAATACACGCCGAAGGCCGCCGCAGCTACCAGCACCAACAAGATTACCGAGGTGAGCGCCAATCCCAATTTGTGCTGGCCCGCTACTTGCCGCACAGACGAGCTCGATGAGGTTGGCACAGAGGCTGAAGAAGCAGTCAGGGCTATTGCTGGCGTAGAACCCGAAAGCGGAACTGCTCCGCTGGCGGCCGCTTGTGAAGAGCTGTTCGACGAAGCGCGTCCTGACGAGTCCGTCTCGCGCCGCAGGCGTTTTAGGTCTGCGCGAATTTCGGCAGCAACCTGATAGCGCATCTCACGATCTTTTTCGAGAAGCTTCTCCAAAATCTCTTCAAGTTTTACCGGCACATCAGGATTCAGCCGCAGCGCGGGAGGCGGCACGCGATTTAAAATGGCTTCAAAAGTTACTCCGGTGGTATCCCCGCGGAAAGGCATCACGCCGGTGGTCATTTCGTACAGGACCGTACCGAAGGAGAAAAGATCGCTGCGCGGATCGAGTTCCTTGCCGCGGACCTGTTCGGGCGACATGTACGCCACTGTGCCCACGGCAGTCCCGGGGCTGGTAAACATGTCCGCAGACTCATCAGCGGCGTATGTGGCGGTACCGACAGTTTCGCCGACGCGCGCGCTTCCGGCGCGGGCCGGCAGTAACTTCGCCAAACCGAAATCAAGAATTTTGGCATGGCCGCGGCGAGTGACGAACAAGTTAGCGGGCTTAATGTCGCGATGAATTATTCCCTGAGAATGCGCGGCGTCGAGTGCATCGGCAATTTCGATGGCGATGTCGAGAAGACGGTCCATTTCCAGCGGACGCCCGTTAATCAGGTGCTTCAGGGTTGAGCCATCCAAGAACTCCATGGCGATGAAGGCTTTGCCATGGTCCTCGCCAATGTCGTAGATCGTGCAAATGCACGGATGGTTGAGCGCTGATGCGGCTTGCGCTTCGCGCTGGAAACGTCCCAGCGCCTGCGGGTCGCGAGCTACTTCGTCTGGCAGGAATTTCAGGGCTACGAAACGGTGCAGACGCGTGTCTTCGGCCTTGTAAACGACACCCATGCCGCCGCCACCTAGCCGTTCCACGATGCGGTAATGGGAGATGGTTTGGCCGATCGGGGACGAAATCTCTGTCATGTGCGCGCGATTTTAGTTTGCGCGTGGCTGCAAGTCAACGACGCCGTCGACGCCGTCGATCTAACGGTCGCGATCCGAGGTAATAACGGCAATAACCTCTCGAACAGTTCTGGCTTTGCCACAGCCGGTCTCGCCAAGATGAACGCAATTTTGCAGACTGGATTTCTGGCAAGGAACGCAGCCGGGGACCACGACGCCTTTTCCACGTCAGCAATAGGCAGAATGCCACTACCATAGACGAGAGGCGTAGATGGCTTGGTATCTGCTTGGATGATGGCTGACAGATGCACATGCCGCGTCTAGAATCATCTTTGAGGGCACGGGAATGAGCCCAAATCGGAAATGGACAATCGCGATACGTCCCGGCGCGGGGGAAGGCCTCCGCAAAATAACGAAAATCGTTGGCTTGAATGGGGACGGCTTCTCTATTCCGGCCCCTTACCATAAACAGAGAAGCGGCTATTTATTCAAGCATTTGATGGGTGGGAATTGGGATTCGGTTCGGCCCGGTGGCGAACGGCGTCGGGCACGAAGCGCCAGTCGGATATCGGGCTTAGCTTGCCGAATCGAATCCTGGACTAGAATTGCAAAAGCGGGGAACTCTGGACAAGTTTCTGGCACCAGTGACGCGTCGAAGACGCAGTCAGGGCCAATCAGATGGGATGAGAAGGCCGGTCTCCAGCGGGATGCGATACGCTCCCAATGATCGACGCGCTCGAAGCGCACGAGAAAAGGAGGCCGGCTATGAAAAAGACTAGCACTGTTGGGGTAAAGGGAAACATAATTTTCAAAGGACGGAAGCTCGCGATCGGTCTGGATCTGGGAGATCGCAGGTCGTTCTACTGCGTTTTGGATGAAGCGGGCGAAATCCTTCTGGCTCAAGGGAACAATCTGGAAAAAGAAGAAATGAAGAAGAAAAAAGAAAAGAAAGAAAAATGAAAAAAATGGCTTGACACTCACCGGCCTTCTCATGGAAGGACTTACGCCGCCCATCTTCGGAAGTTACATTATTTTTCAAGGCAGTTCGGGCCGTTTTGCATTAGAATCCATCCCCGATGAGGAGGTGATCGAATGAAAAATGTATACAGAACCGCGTCCGTGACTGCAATGCTGGCTTTACTCCTGATCGAACCGGCCAGCCTTAAGGCTCAGGCACCTCGCGTGCCCGGCGTAACTCTTAGGCCGCTGGATGCGGCCATGGTTGACAATGCGTTGCGGTCCTCTAATGGTGCTACCCGCGCAACAATCAAGTTCGTGAATCAAAGTAGTAGGGCAGTGGACATCTATTGGATCAACTACGATGGACATCGCGTGCTTTATTATCGAGGCTTGGCCGCAAATTCCACCTGGACAGCCGATACCTTCCTAACTCACCCGTGGTTGGTGATTGTTTCCGACAGTGGGGGCAGTACGACGTCCGGCACGGGAGTCCGGTTGGGCGGATTTGAGGCTTTGACTGCAAATGGGGATACCGCGATCATTACCAACCCCAATTAGGCAACTCACGGGGCGACTAAGTCCTGATAAACGCAGCACTTACCGGAAACTGAAGCCGTGAAGAAACCTAAATACAGCGTGCGACTGTGCATTGAGCGTGAGTTTATTGAATTTGTGAGTTGCGACTTGGTGTGAGCGTCTCGGTGCTCAGCAGTGCTCTCTTTTTCTCTCAGGTAATGGCTGGTGTTGTGTTGAGCTTGCTTAGGCGGATCCACTGCTGCAGGTTGTAGGTAGGACAAGCCCACAGCATTTCCATCTGCACCTTCTTCAGGCCCCGCACATGGAACTGCCGTAGCCCCAGCTTGCTCTTGATCCAGGCGCGACAAAACTCCGCGATTCTTCCCCCGGCGACGATATTGTTTGCGGGTTTCTTCGCTAGCCATCTGTGGAAGAAAGCTCGGTGGTGCCCGATGAACCCGTCGAGCACGCCGCCACTCTCGAAGACATCCGTGCAAAAGTGCTTGCGCCAGACCGCTTGAACTCTCTGGTCTTTGGCGTGTTCGCAGGGGTCGCGCTGCTGATTGCCGTCGTTGGCGTCACGGGCGTACTGGCGTTTTCTGTCAGCGCGCGGACACGCGAATTCGGCATCCGCTTGGCGCTTGGGTCACAGCCGGGAAATCTCCTCAGAGGTGTCGTCGCGGAAGGCGTCGTGATGGCTGCCGTTGGCGTTCTGGCGGGCGCGGCGTTCGGGCTCGTCTTTGCGCGCGTGGCAGGCAGTTATTTCGGCGACTTAAAAATGCCGGGCGCATTGCCGGTGATCGTTTCTGCGTTTGTGCTGTTAGGCGCGGCGGTAATCGCTTCGATGCTCCCGGCGGCACGCGCCGCCCGCGTCGACGTCATACAAGCGCTTCGCTCGGAATGATTTCCCGGCGCACCCAAGTTTCCCGTAAGCCAGCGAAATCGTCGAAGTGGAACGACTCCCGGGCCCGTCATCAAGATTTTCTCTCGCGCCTGGAGATTATGTGGGCATCCGTTCGACCCATTTAGCGCGGAATGCGGGAGCCGGGAATGGATCCGCAAAGTATTGCGTTTCCCGCGCAACCTTGTCGCCGCTGAACTCCATGATGCTCACGGTGTAGGACGGCTTGCTGTCATATGTCAGGATGAATTCGGCGACCCAAAGATCCCCGCTGCCAATGATTCGTCGGATAGTAAACCGCTTTTTGTTCGGCTGACTCTCGCGCTGGCCCTGTATGTTGGACCGGCCGCGGGTTAGCTCGCCAGACTGCGGGTATTCCAGCACCGCGTCCTCGCGATAGATGCGGTGCTCCGTTACAAAATCGTTGGCATCGGATGCGGCCCAATGCTGATCCAGTGCCGCACGGATTTCTTGATCTCGCACTCCAGGATCCTGCTTTTTCTGTTGTTGACCGTTCATCGGCAGCCTCCAATTTGACAAGAAGCTAAATGCTTTAGCGGAATCGAAGTGTACCACTTGTGAAGCCGTGCTGTTTCTTCGATCACCCCAGAGCCTACACCGCGTCGAAGCGTGTAACTCCTTTAAGCGCGATGTCACGTCGCGTGGAAGACCGACATTTACTGAAAGCAATCTGGGCATTCATACCTCGTCGAAACCAGCGTCGGATTCCCGGACATGTACTCGCCTAGTACTTCACTTCTCCGAGAATGGCGTTAATCAGATGGGATGAGAAGGCTGGTCTCCAGCGGGATGCGATACGCTCCCAATGATCGGCGCGCTCGAAGCGCACGAGAAAAGGAGACCGGTATTTGAGGACCATGCTGGTGCAGGGGGCGCACTACATCCTGGGACCCTTTGGAGCAGACAGTGGTCTACGGCGTTGGGGGCAAAAACTTGCGGCGCGCGGAGGGAAAAATGCAAAGAAGCGAGCGGTGGTTGCGGTGGCGAGAAAGCTAGCGGTACTGCTGCATCGGTTGTGGGTGAATGGAGAGGTCTACGAACCACTGCACAATAGCCACCAAGAGATGCGTGCGGTGGCCTAGAGGGAAGAGCTCTCCACAAAACCGGGGATGCTAGGGGTCGAGGGAGTTGGCGATCGTCGTTGCTAGACGATCCTGGCGCGAAATTTCTCTGGGGAAAACTGGGAAAGGCAGGAAAAAAGAAAAAGGAGCAAAGAAAGAAGGAAAGCGGGGAAAAAGAGAGAGGGTATCCCAAACAGCCGAGCTCGACCGCCCAGATCAGGTGACTGCGACTAACTCCTGGCCCAGTTTCCTTCGCAAGGGGGAACAGAGGTCGATTATCAGGTCGCAGCACCAACTAAATCGAGTACACCCAACTTGCACCGAGCGATCATCGCTCAACCAAGAGTGCGGATGGAAGGGTGGCGACAGAGGCGGCTTGGCTCAAGGGAACAATCTGGAAAAAGAAGAAATGAAGAAGAAAAAAGAAAAGAAAGAAAAATGAAAAAAATGGCTTGACACTCACCGGCCTTCTCATGGAAGGACTTAGCGCCAGTCTTGCGGCTGAAAGATTCTGGTAATGACCATCAAGCTCTTGTCTAGCAACAAGCTACTTCGTCGATCGATCACCTCAGTAACTTGCCGGCGAGCCAGTAATCGACACTGAACTTTCCCGGACCAGAGCAGATTAGCCAGATAAAGAGGAGCACGTACAGGACTTCCGGAAGGTAGAGGAAATCGTCGAGCCAGTTAAGAGGCGAAAGTCCTTTAGGCACGGTGGAAAGCGTGTTGGTCAGGATGGCGACAATCATATCGATCAATAGAGCCACACAGCCCGGGCTCGAAAGAAAACCCACGGTCACCAAGGATCCGCCAACGAACTCGACACCCGACACGAAATAAGCCATCAGGTGGGGAAACGGGACTTTGGCCTTAACGAGCG
Source organism: uncultured Acidobacteriota bacterium (assembly GCA_963714785.1). Taxonomy (GTDB): domain Bacteria; phylum Acidobacteriota; class Terriglobia; order Acidiferrales; family UBA7541; genus Palsa-295. The sequence goes on along the minus strand of CAVQQE010000001.1, from coordinate 73,188 downwards.
TTTCGTAAACAGGTTTCGTGCCGCCGGCGACAAACAATTTGTTTGCCCCGGAGATGGCGAAGAACAGCCCGAGCGAAACGCGTACCAGCAGGATGGCATATTGTTCGAAATCACTGCTACCCGACAGCGCAAACTGGACCAACCGTTTCCAATCCATCTCTTGTCCCTCCATCGGAAGATGTGCTGCAACGATACCCCCTATCATGCAGTTCGACTTCTCCGGTAACCGCGTTAATCAGATGGGATGAGAAGGCCGGTCTCCTGGTGCGTGCTCGAACGGCCTTGCTGAACGCAGCACGCGGGTTGGTGAAGTCTCCTCGTGTCCCTGAACTCCATGATGCTCACGGTGTAGGACGGCTTGCCGTCATATGTCAGGATCAATTCGGTGACCCAAAGATCACCGCCGCCAATGATTCGTTGGACAGAAAACCGCTTTTTGCTCGGCTGACTGGCGCGCTGGTTCTGTATGTTGCGTCGACCGCGGGTCGCCTGACTGCGGTAATCCAGCACCGCGTCCTTGCGATAGATGCGGTGCTCCGTTTCAAAATCGGTGGCATCGGACGCCGCCCAATGCTGATCCGATGCCGCACGGATCTCTTGATCTCGCACTCCAGAATACTGCTCCTTCTTTTGTTGATCGTTCATCTTGAGCCCTCAATTTGACAAGAAGCTAAATGCTTTAGCGGAATCGGAGCCCCGAGTTGGTGAGGCTGGACTTCGCTTTGCTGAGCACGCTTTACGGCGCTGGATTTCTGAGACATACAAACCTGCTTCGTGCAGAAAATGTAAAACATCACTACAGACTTTCGAAACATGTCCGCCAAGATTGGCTTCGAACGCCTCCCATCCTCAACGTCCTGGAATTGAGAATCACGTCGGGCGCCGGCCTAGCGGGCGATTTGGCCGAGGTAGTATCCGAGCCGATTTTCGACATCCCCCGGCTTGTGAAAGCCGCGCGCCATCAGCGCTTTGATCCCATCCTGGGCGGCGGATCGCCCGAGCGAAGCGATGCACGCGTCCCACCCGGCACCGAGCTCGACGTCCGGTGGCAGGCTGGTGTTGGCGAGGCGTTTAGTGTTGGCGATCGCCCATTTGTCGAACTTGGCGATCCGGGTCGCGAGCGCCTCTACGAACGCATCTAGATCGGCATCGGGCAGGGCGCGATTAATGTAGCCGTAGGCCTCGGCCTGGTCTGCTCTGATGTCTTCCGAGCTCAAGAGCACCTCAAGGGCGCGGTTTCGGCCGATAAGCTCGGGAAGCCGAGCCATGGGGCCGCCGCCGGCGACCATCCCCACGCCCACCTCCCATTGCGAGATGATGGCCTTCTCGCGGCTGGCAAAACTCATGTCGCAGGCCAGCAGGATCTCGCTCCCGTTGCCCGTCGCGCGGCCACGGATGAGGGCGATGGAGGCGACTGGCAAGCGGGTCAAACGCGCGAGAAAGTCCGGCCACGGCGGCAAGCCTGTGGGCCCCGCCGGCATTCCGGTCAGGTCCTCAAGCTTGGCCTCGAAGTCGGAGTGATTCAGAAAGTAGTCGTTGACCGCGCTGTCGAAGACCACGACCCTGACCTGCTCGTCGGCCTCGAGAGCGCCGATGACTTGCTGAAACTGCTTCAGCATTTCCGGGCCCATCACGTTGATTGGCGGGTTGTCGATCGTGACACGCCAATAGGCGGGCGACTGGCGGGCCAAGCGAATCTGTGCGGGTTTCGTAGGTGCGTATGCAGTTGTCATTGGGTTCTCCTTTGTATTTGTTAGTCTCGGAAACCGGTTAATTACCCCAACGTTTTCTCGAGATCTGGATCATTTGTTCCTTGCCGGTAGTTGGTTAATTGCGGGGTTCTGGCCAGTGATGAGACGGCCATTAACGATGGAGAAAAGCTGCCAGTTAGCAATGTGTCAACGGCATTTATGAGATGACTTCGCCTAAGGTTGGTACCCGTCCGCCATCCACTTTGCGAATAGCTCAATGCGAGCCTGAGGCCAAGGACCTTCGCCCCTCGGTGGCGGGGGCGGCATTACCGCGCCACCAATTCCCCGAATGCGGTCGTAGATGGCGGCCGCGTGCGTCTTGACGTCATCATAACTTGCCAGATTGAACGCCTTGCTCATGCCACGAATGTCTCGCTCCGTAAAAAGCGGGCGAATGTCCGCTTGAAAGCTCGTCGGTTTCTTCATTGTTCCTCACAGCCATTGGATTACACGTACGCGGCGGTCGCGCCTCTAAATAAGGACTTGAGAATCTCTCGCGGGAAATGGTTTCGATACTTACGTACCGAGCCAAGTGCCGACCTACTAGGCATCTCTTCGCACCGAATTTCGTAGTGGAGCGTCACCGTCGTTTGGGCCATTGTCCCACCATAATTCATACGGGCGTAAGGCCACCCCAGTAATTGAAAAGCACCCATCCTGGATCGGAGTATATGTTGAAGTTGTTGTCATATAGCGCGAGGTTGTAGAACGCGGTCGATTTGTTTGGAGGGTAATCGCTGCATCGAATGATCTCGTAGACCTCCAGCGCGCCGCCCTGTGCCCAGGTGAAGGTTTGGCCTTCACTCGGAGTTTTTGTCAGCGTTGTGCTTTTACCGGTAGTTGTATCCTCCTTCCGGGGCCACGTCAATGGCCACGAGCGTATCATTTAGACGTTCTCGGTCCTTGATCGCTTCTGCTAATTGCGAGCTTCGGCACGAGTCCTGCGGGCTAACGCAGGGTTGTTGGCACAGGTTTGACGCACGGCCCGGTCGTTGTATCCAGGAGTCAGTGACGGAATGAAATCGACGCCCAACTGCTGAGCCGCAGCCTGGTATTCTGCGTACATGGCGGTGTGCAGCGCGAGAAAGCCGTTGTCATCCGAATAACCTGCATAGCCCAGATAAGTGTTGTACCCGAAGATTCCGTCCCAGTTACCAATGCGCGCGGGATCCGGAGGGTTCAGAGCGTAATATTCGTCGCCAATCGAATAAACGTCGAAGCCGGCTGCCGTCATCGCTTGTCGGACGGAAGAAACCATTGACTGAACGGCGGAGACTGGCGTCAATTGCAAGGAAGCATAGAAATAGATCACGGGTCTCCCTTGCCCCAGCGTCAAATAACTCGCATTCGGGAAGTAATGCGCGGCAATGTATTGGAAATCCGAGACAATGGCGGTGACCTTGTCGGATGTTAGATTAAAGTTCCCATTGAAGCGGATCGCGTAATCGTAAAAGATTGCGAACTTAATATCGCCGATGTGCGCATTGGTGAGAATCGTGTTTTGAATTGTAGGATCAATCAACTGATCAGGGCCCACCCATTCCAGATCCCACACGTTAATTCCCGCCGCATTGGACCACGCGATCTGCTGGGTCACGACGTCCTCATCTCAGAATTTGCGAATTTTGGCCGTGCCGAGAATACCACTCCAACCTCTAAGTATTTCGAAATTCCGAGACCCAAGAGAGAATTATCCGGCTTGGTGATTTTGTCGTAGTCTCTTGTATTGCTCCTCACGACTGCCCAGAAACAGTTGAGCCTGTTGAAAAACTCGGCTTGAAGCAGATTTTATTTGCTGTGACTATCCCCTGTTGTGCTACTGGGCCCAGCAGGGAGGAACAACGCCGATGATGGGTCCGATTTCGTCGGATAACCTTGAGTTACATTTCATTTGTCCGGTAATGCGTTAATGAAAAAGTAGCTCGAAGCAGGTTGGTTCTATTCCCACGAGCGTACAGCAATGGTCTAATTAATTCATGTCCGGCACCCGAGTCGCGATGATGGTCCTAATCAGCATCGCACTGGCCCAACCTCTTTGGGGTGGTCACACGCTGAGGTTGCAGGAGCAAAAGATTCTGGATACTTGGTTGGCAGGCCATCCAGAATATCGCGTCGCGACGGACAGCGATTGCGATTGCGCGGAAGACATTCAACAAATGAAAAACGGTTACGGAGGGAACTGGGGGCCGGTTCCGGATTACCATCCGTACCTTGCGACTGGCGACTTCAATAGCGACGGAGCAACGGATTTCGCGGTCGTTGTGATAGAGCGTAGGAAATCCGTCCACAATTTTACTCTGTTGGTCTTCAATGGACCGTTTGGTTCTAAAACAGCATGGCCAGCGTTTGTGGAGTCAGGTCTAGACCTACGATATGAAGGTCTCGGTTTTGGCCCACCACGACCGAAGCCGTATCGGCTCTTAATGGGGCCGTTCGAGAGTGACAACACCGCAATTCTGGTTCCACAGGGCCGCACCTACAAGTGGCAGGTGAATGAAGACTGGTAATAGAACTTCAGAATAATCGAACAAACGAGTTGTGCATAATCTATAAAAAAGCAACGCAGGTCTGTCCTAACTGTGGCAGTGAGACCGTTTACCGGTCGCGTCGGCGCGAAAAGATTGAGCGGTTGTTACGCATTCTAACGATCGCTCCGTTCCGATGCGAGAGTTGCTGGAATCGTTTTTTCGACGGGCGGCATAGAGCGGTTCCGCCGTCCCCTAGCACTCCAACGTGGCGGCAGGTTCTGGCGCGAGCGAAATCAGGCACCCAAGAGGTTGATCTGTAATTTGTGATAGCCGTGCTCGCCAGCCCATAGGTCCAGAGGTATTGTCGCAAGCTCGTCCACGACGGGAATGGCGAGACCTGTTTTGGTCAAATCGATGGTTTTTAGATACGTGTGGCACGTGTCGCAGACGTCCACGCGGACGTGCGCGATTTCAGGTGCAGAATAGAACGCCATCTGCGGCTCTCTTTCCTCTCCACATGCAGGACAATAAATTCTTCGAAAATTCCATTCGTGCGCACATAGCATACAAATCAGCGACTTCTTCGCTCCGTCGCCTTCACCGCGCAAGACGCCCACGACAGGTTTGCCGCCACACAGAGGGCAAAGAGACGGAGTTCCATCCAGATGCATGGGAGCGCGCCGGTTGGCAAGATACTCGGCATAGGGCTGAAGGAAAATCCAGGCCAGCAATCGTTGTGATGGAACTGCCTCATTGGCGTAGTTTGTTGCGTCTTCTTCTGCCGCACTGACGTCTGCTGGTGATTCCGCTTCAGCTTGCCAAAAATCTTGTATCGCCCGCTGCCAGGCTGCTGAACCCTTTTGTGACAAATCGACAGCGGCCTGCGCAAGAGGCACCGGAGCAACCTGCTCGATCGCCGATAGAAAATCAGGAAATTTCGGGAGGAGAGCGAAGAGGTCCAGTTCGTCACGCAACGGTGCCTCGCTCGATATTTTCCCTGAAACGGGCGACGTCTTCTGGATCTCCTCATAAAGACTTTTCTGAAAGGTGGCAACGCGCGAATAGAAACGCAATCCTTCGGCGGCGAATGGATATGTGGAAGTTAATTCGTTGGCACGCCGGATTCGGCGGTCCCACTGCGGCAGGGTCATTCGGCGGGTCGAGCTCGACCGGTAACCTTGTAATACCATTTTCGATGAAACGTCCAGGCCCAGGCGCGCGTAACCGTTCCATGAATCATGGAACCGAAACTTCCTTCTTCCAAGATGGTGCTCATGTACACGTGAATCAAGAAGAGGCCAATAGTGATCAGCGCCACACTGGCGTGAACGAGAATAGCCACGTAACGCAGCATGTGGGTATTCCACGGAACGGCTTCGACGTACCACAGCACAAACCCGGAAAGCAGAAGAAGAATCGTGCTTCCAACCATTCCCCAGAAGTAAAGTTTCTGGCCCCAGTTGAAGCGGCCGACTGGAGGAAGCTTGTCGTCCTCATTTTCTATATAGGCTTGGATGTTATCGGCCCAAACGCGATCGTCATTATCCACTTCCATATCCCCGCTCCACTGGAGGAACATCAGGAACTGGGACACGGTGAAAAAAATGCCGAACCATGGGTGCCAGAATCTTGCCGTTGATCCGCCGCCGACAATGGCGGCCATCCAGTAGAGGTAGGGCGTCCAGAAAGCGAGTCCGGTCATCAAACAGTAGGTATATGTTATTGCGCCAAACCAATGGTTTATGCGTTCGACCATTGTGTAACGTGGGATGAGTTCTTCGTCAAAGGCCGTGGTTGTCCGCACGCGCGGCGTTGTATCGGTGGTGCTCATGACGGCCTCCGATCTTCAGGCGGGATCGGTTCTTCCTTTTTTGGCCCGAATCGCATGTAATGCAGCGCCAAACCGACCAATCCTCCTAACATCGCCAGATTGCCGATCCACTTCAGCGGGCCTTTCCACAGACGGACTGATAGCGGGATGTGCGGATCTCTTGGCAATCCGCCGTACAGCTCCGGATTCTTGGCATCGTGAAGAACGTAAATCACATGAGTGCCGCTCACACCTGCCGGATCGTACACTCCTGCATCGGGGAAGCCGGACTGCTGGCGAAGTTGATCTGCACGCGTTTCGGCCATTTCTTTCATTTCCGATTTTGTTCCGAAATGCAAGCAACCGGTCGGGCACGCCTTGATGCAGGCTGGTTCGAGCCCTACCGACACGCGGTCGTTGCAGAGCGTGCATTTGAAAACCTTGCGGGCGGTGGGACTAAACTTTGGAATATTGAATGGGCAGCCGGTCATGCAGTACCCGCAGCCGATGCAGTGCGCTTCCTGGAAGTCCACGATGCCGTTGGCGTACTGCACAATGGCCGCGTCTGCCGGACAAGCCGCCAGGCAGCCGGGATCTTCGCAATGCATGCACTGGTCTTTGCGCATCAGCAGCATCATGGTGCCGTCGTCGCGCTCGTGTTCGTTGAACTTGATCAGGTTCCAGTAATTCCACGCGGTTTCCGGCATGGTTTGGTAGCTGTTGTCGAACTTCGTTTCGCTGAAGGTGTAACCGTTCCATTCCAGGCAGGCTACTTCGCAAGCTTTGCAGCCGATGCACGTAGTGGTGTCTACAAGTTTGCAGACTTGATACTCGCGGTTGAGCCCGGCGCCTGGAACGGTGCCGGCGTGCCCTGAAATCCTGATTATCTCGGTTGAAGCCTGGCTCATGGTTCGCTCCTAGGCCTTTTCAATCTTTACAAGAAAGCCTTTGGATTCAGGGGTGTGAGCATTTGGATCCACCACGGCCGGAGTAAGAAGATTCGCCGGCGTGCGCGCATCTCTTCCTTCGTCTTCGGGGATTCCCCGGAAGCCTTGATGGATCGGCAAGCCGATCTGGTAGACCTTTTTCCCGTCAATCATCATCGGCTTCAAGCGACGCGTGACAAAAGCCTTAGCGGTGTAAGTTCCGCGCGCGCTGATCACGTGAATCAGATCCGTCCCACGAATTCCTTTTTCGTTGGCCAGCTCTACCGGAATTTCCACGAATGGCTCCGGGATCAGCTGCACGTTCATCGGATTGTTCTTAGTCCAGTAGTGATATTGCTCCGTCAGCCGGTAGGTTGTGCATACGATGCTGTATTCTTCCGGTTCGCCGAACTTGTCGTACGGAGTCTTAAATTTCTTCACCAGCGGATTATTCGATTGTTGCGGATGAAACAGATTCTTGGTGGGGCTTTCTATGGGTTCGTAGTGTTCGGGGAACGGTCCGTCAGCAAGCACTCCGATGGGGGCAAACAATCGACCGACGCCTTCTGGATTCATGATGAAAGGCCCCATGTGATCCTTCGGATGGGAGTCCGGTTTGAAGTCAGGAACATCATTGCCGGCCCATTTTCCGGCTGCTTCGTTCCACCAGACCTGCTTCCGTGTTGGATCCCAAGGTTTGCCTTCGGGGTTACAGGACGCGCGGTTGTAGAGCACGCGCCGGTTGGCGGGCCATGACCACGACCAGTTGGGGAAGACGCCCATTCCGGATGGGTCTTCAGTGCCGCGCCGCTGGATTTGCGCTCCGGCTTCCGTCCAGCAACCGGAGTAGATCCAGTTGCCGCACATGGTCGTACCGTCGTCTTTCAGCCATGCAAAACCGGGTAGCTGCTGGCCGGCCTTGATCACTTGTTTTGTGACAGGATCTGTGAGGTCCGCCAGGGCCTTGCCGTTGAGTTCCATGGCCACTTGAGAGAGCGGCGGGTGAGCCGCATCCGCGTACGCCCAGCTTGCATTCAGAATGGGATCGGGAAATTTTCCGCCCTCTTTCTTGTACAGATCGCGGACACGCAGGAAAATCTGCGCAACGATGTCCTGATCGAGCCGCGCATCTCCTGGAGGCGGAACCGCAGCGTATTTCCAGGTCACCCAGCGCGCCGAATTCGTCATGCTGCCGTCTTTTTCCGCAAAGCCTGCGCAGGGCAACCGGTACACGGTCGTATGGATGGTTTTTTGCTCGTCGGCGGTAATTCCCGGAGCTCTCCAGAATTCGCTGGTCTCATCAGGATAAATTTCGCCGACCACCAACCAATCCGCCTTCTTTAGCGCGTTAATATTTTTGTTCGTATCCGGCCCAATCATTACGCCGTTCATGCCAAAGGCCATCATGCCTTTGACCTTGCCGTTGTACATGTCCTCCCAGATGTGCGTCCAGGAGCAATCGCGGTCCGTCTTCGGCAGATAATCGAATGCGAATTGGTTTTCCTTGGTCGCCGCGTCTCCATACATCGCCTTCATGAGCGATACGAAAAATGCTGGGGTGTTTGAATAGTAGTTCCACGAACCCCATTGCGAAGGCTTCGACGCAGTGGGGGTGATGCGCTTCAGGAATGAGGCCAGATCCGTGTCCGTCGGGGTCGGCACCTTCAAGTATCCGGGCAAGCTGTCAAACAAACCAGCCATGTCCGTGGCGCCCTGAATATTCGAATGTCCGCGCAGCGCGTTCACGCCGCCGCCCGCTCTCCCAACGTTGCCGAGCAGCAGCTGAATCATCGCGGCGGTCCGAATGATTTGCGTTCCGAAGGTGTGCTGGGTCCAGCCCACCGCGTAAATGATGGTCGCAACTTTCTTCATGTCGCCGTCTTTGCGAACCGATGTGAACAGGTCGACGGCCTTCAGATACTGGTCCTTCGGTATGCCGGTGATTCGCTCAACGGCTTCTGGCGTATAGCGCGAATACTGCTGCTTCATCAATTGGAAGACGCAGCGCGGATGCTCAAGCGTTGGGTCGTAGGCCACGTTTGGCGGCAGCCCGGGCGGCGGCGTCGCTCCTCCAACCTTGCCTGGCACGGGTTCGGGCGCGTGGCCCGTCGCCCCAGCCTGGCCGCCGGAACCTCCTACTCCTTCATAGTTCCATGTGGATTTATCGTAGGTACCGCCAGCGGAATCAAACCCGGAGAACAGCCCGTCTTCAGGCAGCTTGAACCCTTCTTTGACGATGAACGACGCGTTTGTGTAGTTGACCAGATATTCCTTCGCAATGCGGTTATTCTCGATTGCGTAGCGAATCAGCCCGCCCAGGAATGCGATGTCGGTGCCGGCGCGAATTTGCAGGAAGAGGTCAGCAGTGGAAGACGTGCGGGTAAACCGCGGATCCACGGAAATCAGCTTGGCGTTGCGATTTCGCTTGGCCTCCATTGCCCACTTGAATCCGCAGGGATGGTTTTCGGCGGGATTCCCGCCCATGATCAACATCATGTCGGTGTTCTTGATGTCGATCCAGCCATTGGTCATCGCCCCGCGTCCGAATGTTGGTCCCAAACTTGAGACCGTGGGGCCGTGTCAAACACGGGCTTGGTTTTCTAAATACACCAAGCCCAAACTCCTCATGGCCTTTACCACCAGGTAATTGAATTCATTTGTGTCGGTGCAGCCGCCGATGAACGAGATGCCGTCGCAGCGATTCGCGAGGTGCCCGTTTGCGTCCTTTTCGATGAAGGTCTCGTCCCGGGTTTTCTTAGTCCAGTGGGCGATTTCATTCAGGGCCTCATCCCAGGAAATATCCTGCCAGTCCGTAGCCCCGGGACGCCGAACTTGCGGCTTGGTCAAGCGCCGCGGGTTCAGCATATCCTGCTCGAGTGAAGAGCCTTTGGGGCAGAGCGTTCCGCGATTGGTAGGATGGTCGGGATCGCCTTCCACGTGAACTACTTGTGGCGTGACGTTTTTAGCTTTGTCGCCGATGGTGTAAATGAGAACCCCGCAGCCAACCGCGCAGTAAGGACACGTTGAGCGCGTCTCACTGGCGCGCGCAATCTTCAGCTCTTTCAGCTGGGCGTAAGCAGGCTTGAGGTCAAATCCGAAGATGGTGGCGGCAACACCGCCGACAGCGGCTACCTTGAAGAACTCTCTGCGCGATGCCTGCATCGAGGACCTCCGGATCCGTTCAAGAGTCGCCGACCCTTATTTATTAGACTTAGGCCTAGCGCTTGTCAAGTGTTATGAAGTACAAAATAACGCTCGTTCAGCGTCAACCTAAGAGATGTGCAAGCACGCAGAATGGGCGCACGAATTTGAAATTTATAACCAAGCGGAGAAGGAATATTCGGTGAACAGATTATTGTGTCGCCGTTCCATTATCACGTGGCTGGCCGTAGCGCTGATGGCGGCGTCTGCTTCCCCACAGAAATCCTACGACCCCGGAGCGTCCCACAGCGAAGTTAAAGTTGGTAACATCGCCCCCTATACAGGCTGGGCCAAGGAATACGCGACTATTGCGCGCGCTGAAGCCGCTTATTTCCAGATGGTCAATGACCGCGGCGGAGTCAACGGACGGAAGATAAATTTTATCAGCCTGGATAATGGGTCGGAGGTCGCCGAGTCAGTCGATCTTGCGCGGAAGCTGGTGGAAGATGAAAAAGTCTTGCTGATTTTCAGCACTATCGGAACGGAAGGCAATCTCGCCATCCGCGATTATTTGAACGAAAAGAAAATTCCTCAATTATTCGTACAGTCTAGTTCCGCGGTTTTCAACGACCCCGCGCACTTTCCGTGGACCATGGGATTTTTTGCCAGCTACCGAAGCGAAGGGTTCGCCTATGCGAAATATATTTTACAGAACAAGCCTGCCGCAAAAATCGCAATGCTCTACTCAAATGACGACACCGGCAAAGACTATGTTGCGGGAGTGCGCGACGGGCTGGGTGACAGAGCGTCGACGGTGATCGTCAAGGAAGTTTCTTACCAGGTAGCAGACTCAACGCTCGATCCACAAATCGTCGCGCTCAAAGATTCCGGAGCCGATGTTTTCTTCAATTTCTCCATTGGGCCGTTCGCTCCCCGAGCGATTAGGGCAGCGTACGATCACGACTGGCATCCATTGCAGTTCATTCCGAACGCGTCGCTCTCTGTGGCAGCGTTTCTGGATCCGGCTGGTCTTGAGAAATCTACGGGGATCATCACGAACGCGCGGTCCAAAGGCTGGTTGGTTCCTGGGGCCCAAAATGATCCGGCCGTGCGCGATTTCCTGGATTGGATGAAAAAGTACAATTCGCAAGCAAGTCTGCGCGACCAAGACAATGTCGCCGGCTACGAACGCGCGCAAGTATTGGTGGAAGTATTGAAGAAGTGCGGAGACAATCTCACGCGCGCGAATGTAATGAGACAAGCGGCCAGTTTAGATCTGGAACTGGGAATGCTTCGTCCCGGAATCAAAATCACCACAAGTCCCACCGATTATCAACCCATCAAGCAGTTGTTCTTGATGCGATTCGATGGCCGGGAGTGGGTTCCGTTTGGGAGTACGATCGATGCAAACTGAGAGGATAAGAACTATTCGGGGGCGAATTCGACGCGGTTACGGCCGCGATGCTTGGCGGTATATAGCGCCAAGTCGGCCTGGCTTAGAAGAGAACTGAAATCTGGAGGAAGCACGCCCTGTTCACCTTGAAAACCGGAAATACCAAAGCTCGCGGTGACCTTTACTACGCGGTTCCCAAAGAAAAAATCCTGCTCTTCAAACTGTTTTCGAACACGCTCTACTACCGACACGACATTTTCCTTGTCCGCGTGAGTCAAAATGAAAAGAAATTCTTCGCCGCCGATGCGTCCGCAAATATTCGAGCGTCGCGAATTTGTTTTTAATATATCCGCAAATCTCTTCAAAACTTTATCGCCGGCGTCATGACCGCTGGAATCGTTCACACTTTTAAAATTATCCAGATCTGCCATTACGACCCAGAAAGGAAAACCGTGGCGAGACGCCCCACTGAGCTGGCGAGGCGCCCATTCATCGATTGCACGCCGGTTGGGAAGCCCGGTCAAGGAATCGGTGAGCGCCAATTCTTCCAATAAGCGATTTTTGGCTTCCACTTGCCGGTGCAATTCCACGAGCCTGCGTCCCACTTCAACGCGCGCCAACAATTCTTCGGGGTGGAATGGTTTGGTTAGATAGTCATCAGCGCCCGCCGCTAAGCCTTTTACGACATATTCTTTCGCAGATACGCTAGTCAAGATGATTACGTAGGTGTAGGGATTTTGGGAGCGCGCGCGTATGTGTTGGCATAACTCAATCCCGGTGAGATCGGGCATCATCCAATCAGTAATTACGATGGCAGGAATGTGCTGGCCTAACAAATCGATCGCTTCCTGGCCACTTTGAGCCACCAGGAGCGAGTAATTGGCGTCGGTGAAAGCTTGTTCCACCAGCTTGCGGTAAACGACTGAATCGTCGGCGACCAGTACTTTCAGGCGGTCTTGCGCGGCCATCTCACCTCGAGCTAAAGCAGTTTCAGTTGGTGGTTGCGGGTGATGCAATGCGATTGACAGATTGACTGATGCTAGCACAAGGTGGCCGCGGAACAAGTTTTAGTCGAGCTCGAGATGCTCCCCGTATACGTGCAGCTAGGTGCACAAATCAGCCACAAAACTGTCGATTTCGACTGGATTCTTTTATTCACGCAGGCGGGTACGATCGTCGATCTTACCAAGATGGAGGAGAAGGTAAGTTGTGGTGAGGTTCCACGCTAAACTTGCGGCTGCCGGATTGTAAGAGGGTCGAACATCACAGAAAAAGCCATGATCCGCATTGGAAAACTCGACATTCACGTAGGTTTTCCCCAGCCGTTTGCATTCGTCTACGATCGCGCGAATCTGTTCGACGCCGATATGTTTATCGAGGCCACCCCAGAAAAACATAATGGGTGCGTGCAGATCGGCGATTTTAGGCAGTAGCGCGGGCGCGATATTCCCGCCATAAAATGAGATGGATGCTTGCAGCGGGAGCGTGGCGCAAGCCAGGAAAGAAACACGTCCACCAAGGCAGAATCCGACGCTCGCGATTTTATCAGGCGTGACGTGCGAATTATTTTTCAGCCAATCGTAAGCGGCGCGTATGTCTTCGAGAAGGCCTTTCTCTGTCATGGCCTTCATATGGGGCATTACGGACTGGAAGTCGTCGTATTTCCCCTCGAAGCCGGGGGCTGTGCGATGGTAGAGTTCCGCAGCGATTGAGACGTAGCCTTCGCGAGTGAATCGTTCGGTGAGGTCCCGGATATGGGCGTTCACACCGAAAGCTTCCTGGAACACAAGCACACCGGGATGCTTGGCTTCGTCCGAAGGACGGGCTACGTAAGCATTCATCGCGGTTCCATCGGCAACTTTTAGCGAGACTTTCTCTGTCGTGATATTTTCCATAAAAGGCCTTCATATAAAGAAGTACTAAATATACTTTCGAAAGCATTCTATAGAGTTTTTTAGCCATAGGAATAGCGAATCAATCGATTGGTCGGTTGCATCCAACTTCGACAGGGAGACTCTTATATGAGTTTGAAACAGTATGTGACGCTGGGACGTTCTGGACTGCGGGTGAGTCCGCTAGCGCTTGGCACCATGACATTTGGCACTGAATGGGGATGGGGAAGTGAACCGGCAGTCGCGCGACAGGTATTCGACGGATATATCGAGCAGGGCGGGAATTTCATCGACACTGCGGATGGATATACGAACGGAAAGAGCGAAGAACTACTTGGCCATTTTATCGCCGAGCGGGGTTTGCGTGAACGCTTGGTGCTCGCGACAAAATTTACTTTCAATGCCGACCCGGCAAACCCGAATGCGGGCGGCAACGGCCGCAAGAATATATACCGTGCCCTGGAAGGTTCGCTGCGTCGCCTGAAGACCGATTACATTGATTTGTATTGGATGCATGTGTGGGACATGGTTACTCCGGTCGAAGAAGTTCTCTCAACCATGAACGATCTGGTGCGCGCTGGCAAGATTCGTCATTTTGGTTTTTCGGACGTTCCGGCATGGTACGTAGCGCGCGCGCAAACGCTGGCAGAAAAAGAAGGCAAGGAACGGCTCATCGCCCTGCAATTGGAGTATTCCCTTATCGAGCGCAATATCGAACACGAGCATATTCCAGTCGCGCAGGAACTCGGCATTGGAATCTGCCCATGGAGCCCGCTTGCAGGCGGTTTTCTCAGCGGGAAATATCGGCGCGAGGGGAATACAGGACGAGGCGAAGGCCGGCTTGACGCAGCGAAGTTCTCTCAACTCACTGACCGCTTTACCGAGCACAATTGGCGGGTGTTGGATGCGCTTCTCGAGGTGGCGAAACAACTCCATAACAAGCCGGCGCAGGTGGCCTTGAACTGGGTGGCGACGCAACCGGGAATTACCTCAACCATCATCGGAGCTTCGAACACTGCGCAACTGCAGGATAATCTCAGCGCGCTTGAATTCACGATTCCCGCGGAACTTAGAAAGCGTTTAGATGACGCCAGCGCGATGGAACCCTTCCACCCTTACACATTCTTTGAACCGTTCATCCAAAACAGGGTCAAGGGAGAAAATCCACTGCGTGCCTGGACTCCCGCTTCTTGCCAACAGGCTGTGTCGCCGGAAAAATCCGAAAAGAAGCCGAAGGCAAATGCAGCGGAAAAATAAGCCGGTCAGGCCTTAGATGGAATTTTATCGAGGACCTGCTACCGACCATTTTGACGGCCAACATTTTTTCAATCCCGGGGATGGTCCGCGTGGCACGGGCAGCGTGCTGAAGTGGATGATGAATCGCAAGCCCGGGCCTTGGCCCAAATGGATTGACGAACCGTGGGGAGCACGACCCCTTGAGCGCGTCACTGGCGAACGCATCAGAGCCACTTTCGTAGGCCACTCAAGCGTGCTCATTCAAACGGGTGGGGTGAATATTCTATGCGACCCGATATGGTCAATGCGCGCCAGTCCTTTTTCGTGGATCGGACCGAGGAGACATCGCGCACCTGGGATTCGATTCGAAGATTTGGGTCCCATCGATATTGTTTTGCAAAGCCACGATCACTACGACCATCTCGATATTCCTACTCAGCGGCGAATCGCTTCGCGATGGCCAACGAAGTTCGTTGTACCGCTTGGGCTGCGTTCTCGATTCGACAAACATAAGATTGCTTCCGTCGAACGCATCAGCGAGTTGGATTGGTGGCAATCGCTGGTGATTTCAGAAAAACTGAAAATCACTTGCGTACCAGCCAGACACTTTTCGGGCCGGGGACTTCGAGATCGCAATAAAACTCTTTGGTGTGGATACGTGCTCGAAGGTCCAGCCGGCGCAATTTATTTCGCAGGTGACACCGGATATGGATCGCATTTCGGCGAAATCGGGCGGCGGTTCCCGGAAATTCGTCTCGCCTTTCTTCCCATCGGAGCTTATCTCCCCCAATGGTTCATGGGGCCAGTTCATGTGTCTCCGGCTGACGCGGTCCGCGCGCACGAAGAGCTCGGCGCCGCTACGAGTATCGCAATTCACTTTGGCACTTTCCATTTGGCGGACGACGCAGAAGATCTGCCTGCCAGAGAATTGCGGGAAGCGCTCGCATTGCGTAGGCAGGCGAACCCTTTCTTGATTTTAGGTACCGGCGAAGGACGCGACATTCCCTAAGTTCGCGGCGTTCAGTAACTCACAGCGGCAGCTTTAACTGCTGCTTAGAGACACCGGTCGCAGGCTTTCACAGCACGGGTTTCTCCAAGCGGTAGGTAACCTTCCCGCCGCGCACTTGCGCAAAAGGGGTCATTTCATGCTGATTTGCGAGTGTCTCGCTCATGATGTGCTTAACCGGGATATCGCGCGCCGTAAGTGCGTCTGCCACCAACGACCGATGGCAGCGCCAGGGCACTGCTTCAGCGCACATCAACACGGTCGGCTTGTTTTGGCTAAGTTCGATCGCGCGTGATAGAGCAGCCTCGAATTCAGGCGTGCCCATATGGTCCGCATAGCCACGAAAACTTGCATTGCGCCAGCCGATGTTCTTCGAGTCAGGTTTTGGGCGGCGTAATCCGCCTAAATCCTTCAAATGAAGGTAGTCGATTCCGGCAGCCTTCAGCGATGGTCCCAGCGTCTCGATGCTATATTGTGGGTTGCGCCGTGAGCGAGGGATCGTGCGGATGTCGATTACACGTCGTACTCCATGTGCTCGCAGCAATTCCAGGAATTCCTTAAAAGCTCGGGTCGAATGCCCAATGGTAAAGACCGTTTGTTTTTCTTCCTTAGCCGTTTTTTGAACTTTCGAACCCATTGATGAATCATACGGCAGGCGCCCCTGGCGGTCGAATCCCGGGTCAACAATTTTCCTTCGGCGATGAAGGCTGAACGGCGATAATAGAAACTCTTCACGCGCGTCGTGGAAATGGGCTGCGGATTTGAACTGAGGGCGTATGGTGGAAATCAAAGCATTATTCTGGGACAACGGCGGCGTGTTCCTAACCAACGGATGGGATCGCCATTCGCGCCGTGCGGCTGTAGAGAAATTTCACCTCGATTGGAATGACTTCGAGGACCGCCACGAGCTGATGCTGGACGCTTTTGAAACTGGCCGCGCTTCGATTGACGACTATCTTCATCGCACGATTTTTTACCGCGAGCGTCCTTTCTCCTCTGACGATTTCAAGGCTTTTATGTTTGCCCAATCGCAACCGTATCCTGAACCGCTCGCGTTCCTGGGCCAAATTGCGCGGAGCCGGCGATTTCTGATGGCCTCACTCAATAACGAATCGCGCGAAATCAACGAATACCGCATTGATAAATTTGCGCTACGAGATTACTTCGAAGCCTTTTTCAGTTCTTGTTATTTGGGAGTACGCAAGCCGGATCCCGGAATTTACAAACTGGCGCTGAAAATCACTCAGCAAAAGCCCGCGGAGTGTATTCTGATCGATGACCGCGGATTGAACCTGGAAGTCGCAGGCGAATTGGGGATGCAAACCATATTATTTAAAGATCTCGCACAATTGCGAAACGAATTGGCAGGCTTTAACATTTCATTTAGCGCAAAATAATCAGGAGGAAAATTTATGGAATTAGGAATGGTTGGCCTCGGCAAAATGGGCGGGTTTATGACCGAACGCCTCTTGAGGGGTGGTCATCGCGTGGTCGCCTACGACCGCACTCCATCGGTGGTGCAAGGCATGGTGGGCAAGGGCGCTACCGGCGCAGATTCACTTGATAAAATGGTCGCGCAGTTGAAGGCACCGCGTGTTGTTTGGCTTATGGTTCCTTCCGGCGCGCCTGTGGATCAAACGATTGAACAGCTTCTTCCGCACTTGGCTGAGGGTGACACGATCATCGACGGAGGCAATTCGTATTACAAGGACACCATTCGTCGCGGCGAAGCGCTGGCACCGAAGAAAATCAATTTTGTGGACTCTGGCACGAGCGGTGGAGTTTGGGGTCTGAAAGAAGGTTACAGCATGATGGTCGGCGGCGATGCGGAGCTCATCAAGCGCATTTCGCCGATTTTTCAAACGCTCGCGCCTGGTCCGGATAAAGGTTGGGGCCGCGTGGGGCCAACGGGTTCTGGCCATTTCGTGAAAATGGTCCACAATGGAATCGAATACGCCATTATGCAAGCTTACGCGGAAGGACTGGATCTCCTTCGCCACAAAAAAGAATTCAACCTCGACCTGCTGCAAATTGGAAAAATCTGGCAGTACGGAAGTGTAATCCGTTCCTGGCTGCTTGATTTGACCGTCGATGCCTTGAGCAAGAATCCAACGCTGGAAGGCATCGCGGCTTATGTCACCGATTCCGGGGAAGGGCGCTGGACGGTGATCGAAGGTGTGGAGCTCGGCGTGGCGTTGCCGGCCATTTCATCGGCGTTGGACAATCGCTTCCGCTCGCAAGACCCTGAGCCGTTTGCCAACAAGCTATTGGCCATGATGCGCAACGAATTCGGCGGTCACGCGGTAAAGAAAACGGCAAGCTAGTCAGCGTTATTTATGCCGGGCCGAAAAATATGAAGCTCGATGTACGCGTACTTCCGGACCTCCTTTCGCTCAGCCGCGCTGTGCTGGAAGAAACATTTCCTATCATCAAGGAAGCGATCGCCAAATGCGGCAAGTTCTCGATAGCTTTGTCCGGTGGTCACACGCCCGAAAAGATGTACTCGCTGTGGGCGCAGACGGAACAATATCGCGACAAGACTCCATGGCATCGCGTCCATTTATTTTGGAGTGACGAGCGATACGTCCCGTCAGATAGCGATCTGAGCAATTATCATATGGTCCGCGAAACGTTGATCTCTCACATTCCCATCCCGGCGGAGAACGTGCATCCGATGCCGACGAATCTGTCTCCGCCCGAGGAGTGCGCGCGGGCCTACGAGACCGAGCTACTGAAATTCTTTGGCGCCGAACCGCCGGCATTTGACGTTCAGCTTCTGGGAATTGGGCCGGAAGGCCATACTGCGTCTTTGTTTCCTGATTCGCCCGCTTTGGATGAGAAGTCGCGCTGGGTTGCCGCGGTTCGCGTCCCGGCAGAGCCACCGGAACGAATCACTCTAACGCCCGTCGTCCTCAATAAAGGGCGTAACACATTTTTCCTTGCGGCCGGCGAAAACAAACGCCCAATACTTTCAGCCATCCGCGCAGAATCCAACGCTCAAACCAGCCGTTATCCTGCTGCAAGGATTCACCCGCCGAAAGAGCCTGTTTGGTTCCTGGACGAACCGGCAGCGGGGTAAGATTTCATCTGCTTCCGCATTTTGTTGAAGCGTTTCCCATGCCGTAACGTCTAAATCTTAAAGGTAGGACTGTTCCAAGAATAGAACTCGAAATCACATGCAGAATATGGAATTGTCGATAAAGCGGCAGTGAAGCTGTGAGCAAAAGGGCCATGAAGAAATCGTCGGCGACAAATACCAGGAGCTTGGCATCGCTTGTCCTAATTCTCGCGACGTCGCTCTCGTTCGTCTCATGCAGTTCGAAGACTTCCGCTGTCGGGCCGGACTTGGCTGTGCCAGTAACCGTCGCTAAGGCCGTGAAAAAAACCGTCCCGATCGAGTTAAGCGCTATCGGTACTGCCGAGGCCTATTCCACGGTCTCCATCAAGGGGCAAGTTAACGCGGTACTGCAAGAAGTGCACTTCAAGCAGGGTGATTTTGTTAAGAAAGGCGATTTGCTGTTTACGCTGGATGCGCGCCCCTTCCAGGCCTCACTCGCGCAAGCACAAGCGAATCTAGCTCGCGACAAAGCGCAAGCCGACCTCACCGTCGTCCAGGCAGAACGTTACAAGAAACTCTACGACGAAGGTATTTCGCCCAAAGAACAATACGATCAAATGCAGGCTAACGCTGCCGCGCAGCAAGGTTCGGTGCATGCCGATGAGGCCGCAGTTGAATCAGCCAAACTCCAACTTCAATATTGCGAAATTTATTCGCCGGTTGACGGCCGTACAGGGGCTTTGCAGGTCTATCCCGGAAACCTGGTGAAAGAAAACGATGTTCCAGTGCTCGTCGTAATCAACCAGATTGCTCCGTTATACGAGGATTTTTCCGTGCCGGAACAATATCTTGGCGTGATCAAGAAATATATGGCCGGAGGTCGCCTTCAAATTGAAGCCACTCCATACGGAGATACTGCGCCGGAAACCGGCTACCTGACTTTCGTCGACAACACGGTGGACAACACCACCGGAACGATCAAGCTGAAAGGGACGTTCGAAAACACAGACCATCGCCTGTGGCCTGGACAGTTCTCCACTGTCGCGCTTCGTTTGTCCGAGCAGGAAAACGCAACGGTAGTTCCGACGCAGGCGGTGCAGACTGGACAAAGCGGCGATTTTGTGTTCGTGATCAAGCCCGATCAGACCGCGGAATCGCGTCCAGTTAAAGTGGCACGCACGCTGGGAACTGAATCGGTGATTGCCAAGGGAATTGAGCCCGGCGAAACGGTCGTCACAGACGGACAGCTTCGCTTGATCCCCGGAATTAAAGTCCAAATCAAAACTGCGCCGCAGGGAAGTTAGAGGATCAGCAATGAATATTGCCGAGCCATTCATTCGCCGGCCAGTCATGACCACGTTGGTCATGGCGGCCATTCTTCTTTTCGGCATCCTCGGTTACCGCGCGCTCGCTGTCAGCGAACTTCCGAACGTGGATTACCCGACGATTCAGGTGGGCGCAAGTTTGCCTGGCGCGAGTCCGGATACCATGGCCTCTGCGGTCGCAACTCCTCTCGAAAAGCAATTTTCCACAATCGCGGGCATCGATTCGATGACCTCGACGAGCTCGCTTGGCAGCACGAGTATTACTTTGCAATTTGATTTGAGCCGCAATATCGATGGCGCCGCGCAAGACGTGCAAGCAGCCATCGCGCGCGCGTCTGCGCAGCTGCCTCCCAGCATGCCCACCCCGCCAACCTACAACAAAGTGAACCCTGCGGATCAGCCCATTCTTTATGTCGCGATGGGCTCGAAGACTTTGCCGCTTTACACCGTGGACCAATACGCCGAAACCTTGATGGGCCAACGCATCTCGATGGTGAAAGGCGTGGCGCAAGTCCAAGTGTACGGTTCGCAGAAATACGCGGTGCGCATTCAACTCGACCCGCAAGCGCTGGCCACGCGGCAAATCGGCATCGACGACGTTCACACCGCGGTGCAGAACGCCAACGTAAACCTGCCTGTCGGCACGTTATACGGCGAACATCGCGCATTTACTTTGCAAGCTAACGGCCAGCTTACGCACGCCTCGCTCTATCGTCCGTTGATAATTGCCTACCGCAATGGTTCGCCGGTGCGGCTCGAAGATCTGGGTAAGGTCTACGACAGCGTCCAAAACGATCGAGTGGCCAACTGGTGGAACGACACGGAGTCGGTGGTTCTCGCGATCGAGCGGCAGCCCGGCACTAACACGGTGGAAGTTGTAGACGCCGTAAAACAGTTGCTACCGCAATTTCGCGCGATTATTCCGCCTTCCGTGCAAATGCAGATTCTGTACGATGCATCCGATTCGATTCGCAACTCCGTCGCGGATGTGAAATTCACGCTCTACCTCGCCATCGCGCTTGTGATCCTGGTGATTTTCCTGTTTCTGCGAAACCTCTCGGCTACCGTCATCCCCAGCTTTGCGCTGCCCATGTCGATCATCGGCACTTTTGCCGTGATGTATCTGCTCGGGTACACCGTCGATAACTTGTCACTGATGGCTTTGACGCTTTCAGTGGGATTCGTGGTGGATGACGCTATCGTGATGCTGGAAAACATCGTACGGCACATGGAGATGGGCGAAGGCGCAATGGAATCGGCGCTAAGTGGCTCGCGCGAAATCGGTTTCACGATCCTATCCATGACGATTTCGCTGGCCGCAGTATTTCTGCCTGTATTTTTCATGAGCGGCATCATGGGACGCCTGCTGCATGAATTCGCTGTTGTGATTATCACTTCAATTCTTGTTTCCGGAGTTGTTTCGTTGACGCTTACGCCCATGCTGTGCAGCCGGTTTCTCCGTCCAGCCGGAGAAATGAAACATGGGCGTGTGTACATGGCGTTGGAAAGATTTCTGGATTGGATGCTGAGGGTTTACGACGTCTCGCTGCGGTGGTCGTTGCGCCATCGCGTATTCGTGATGGTTGTGTCCGGAATTATTTTGATGATTACAGTTTGGCAGTTCGCGGTGATCCCCAAAGGGTTTTTGCCTGCTGAGGACAGATCGCAAATATTTGCGTTCACAGAAGCGTCCCAAGGCATTTCTTTCCAGTCCATGAAGCAGCATCAACTCGAACTGAACAAAATTGTTTTGAATGATCCCAATCGTAACGATTTCTTTTCAAGCATCGGCAGTTTTACCGCTAGCAATGGCGGAATCATCTTCATCCATCTAAAGGATCGTAAAGATCGCCCAGCGACGGAGCCGGCCGCGATATTGCATTTGGAGCAGAAGTATGGCGACGTCCGGGTCATTGGAAGCGCGATTCGTGGAGTCGCTCCTTTATTCGCGCACCATCCTTCGATCGATGAATTGATCGAGGAATTCCGCGAGAAGTTCGCAACTGTGACTGGAATCAATGCTTACATGCAAAATTTGCCCCCCATCCAGGTCGGCGGGCAGCTCACCAAAAGCCAATATCAGCTTGCTTTGCAGAGTCCGGATACCGCGGAGCTGTATCGCGATTCCATGACGTTCATGAAGGAAATGGCAAAGCTTCCGGGCCTTCAGGACGTGACCACTGATTTGCTGATCGCGAACCCGCAAGTGAACGTGAATATCGATCGCGATAAAGCTTCCGCCCTCGGAGTGTCGGCGCAACAAGTGGAAGACGCCCTCTATACCGCCTACGGCCAGCGTCAAATCTCCACCATCTATGCGCCCAACGATGAATATTGGGTGGTGATGGAGCTCGAAGACAAATATCAGGCGGACCCAGCGGCACTATCCATGCTGTACGTGCACTCGAGCAGCGGAAACTTGGTGCCATTGAACGCGGTCGCCACACTATCTACGAATCTTGGGCCCCTTTCCGTGAACCATCTGGGCCAGCTTCCCGCCGTCACGCTTTCTTTCAACCTGAAACATGGAGTCGCGATTGGCGATGCGGTAAACAGCGTGAATAAACTCGCTCGCGAACTTCTTCCCCCCACGGTGACCACGGAATTTCAAGGAACGGCGCAAGCGTTTCAATCGTCATTGTCGGGCTTGGGCATACTGCTCTTCATGGCAATCCTAGTGATTTACATTGTTCTGGGAATTTTGTACGAGAGTTTCATACATCCGATCACGATTCTTTCCGGTCTGCCGTCGGCGGCTTTTGGCGCTCTTCTAACCTTGCAGATATTTCATCTCAGTCTCGATCTTTACGGATTCGTGGGCGTCATCATGTTGATCGGCATCGTAAAAAAGAACG
The DNA here is from genome assembly GCA_963714785.1 of uncultured Acidobacteriota bacterium. Taxonomy (GTDB): domain Bacteria; phylum Acidobacteriota; class Terriglobia; order Acidiferrales; family UBA7541; genus Palsa-295. The sequence goes on along the minus strand of CAVQQE010000001.1, from coordinate 50,327 downwards.
CGATCATGATGGTTGATTTTGCAATAGAGCGAGAACGCCACGGGAACAAGACCGCGGAAGAGGCGATCTATGAAGGATGCCTGATTCGCTTCCGTCCCATCATGATGACCACTATGGCGGCGTTGATGGGCACACTGCCCATCGCTCTGGGTTCAGGCGCTGGCGCAGATTCCAGGCGTCCGCTGGGACTCGCAGTAGTAGGGGGGCTCGTTTTTTCGCAGGCGGTGACGCTGTATCTGACACCCGTTTTCTATACCTATATGGATCGTTTCCAAACGTGGGCCGAGAACCGTTTCGGGAAACTAAGCCGGAAACGGAACGCCGTTCTTGCCGACGAACACTCATCGGCCGATTGACACGCCGAATTTCGAAGATAAGTTTTTTCTTTCATTCAGTTTCGCCTCACCCTACTGGCCTTCCGTACAGTTTTCTTTGCTGTCGTAGGGTACTAATCTCGCTGTCATTGCGTACCATTGCTGCCATGCGAGTCCATCCATACTATGAATCAGGACGCAGATGCATCCCGGAAGACGGGGTTGTTTTCGCCCGTGTTTCGTTTTGGTCCGCAGGAACCCAGCCAGAATGCGTTATGGAGAAGATTTCCCAAGAGATATAAGAACGCGCCCGAGACGGCGCGGACCGCGTATGAATTCGCGCGTATCGGTAGTGATTGCGTGCAATGAACATAACGGCCCGCCGTCCTACGAGCCGGCATTCACACGAGTGGTTAGCGCGAACGGCTGCTTACTTGTGAGCCCGAAGGAACTCGAATTGCAACAGCATTTGCGACTCACGAATTTGTCCACGCGCCGGACAGTGGAAGGTGTGGTGGTTTGGAAGGGCGTTCAAAGACCAGACGGTTGGGATATGGGAGTCGAAATTGCCACGCAGGGTCAGGATTTCTGGGGTGTGGAACTGTGAAATTTGAAAGTCTGAGGGTGCCGGCAGCTAAACTTTCTGGCTCGCAGGCGAAGATAATCGCGCCATCTCTTAAATCAACGGTGGTTCCGGCACACTCGCCATCAACTAAGTCCGGTTCGCAATCCGCTGCGCAAGCCACCCCGGGTGAAGAGCGCCGCCGCGGCTATCGCGTCCTTCTACGCGTGCGCGCGAGCATCCATGTCGCGCTGCAAGGAAAGCCGGTAACCTTCGACACAGTCACGCTAAGCGTCAGCAATCACGGCGCGCTGGTTGTGTTGAAACAGAGCCTTCCTTGCGATACCAGGCTGGTGCTGGAGCATAGCGGGACGAAAGAGCGCGTGGCGTGTAAGGTCGCCAGAATTGCCCGCGAAATGCCGGAAGGTTTCCACATACCTCTGGAATTTGATTCTCCTGCCCCCAATTTCTGGCGGATCGCTTTTCCGCCATCGGATTGGCGTCCCCACGACGATTTGTAAAACCGTCTCGCCGTTCGAATCAATTAGAAAGGAAGTGTACGCAGATCGAGGTTTCCGCCCGAGAGGATGATTCCAATTTTCTTGCCTCCGGCGCGAATCTTACGATTCAATGCCGGAGCTGCTGCTACCGCACCGGAAGGCTCCACAACCAGTTTGGTGCGTTCCCACAGCAATAGCATCGCCGCAACAATTTCTTCTTCGGTGACCAGTGAAATCTCATCCACAAGAGATTTTAAGATCGAGAACGTTAACGGGGAAAGCGTGGCGCGAAGTCCGTCGGCCATGGTTTCACTTTTTGCCGCCGCTTCGATTTTCCCAGCCTTCAGGGAACGGTAGGCGTCATCCGCGTTGCTCGGCTCGCCTCCGATGGCGCGTATTCCGGGACGCATATTTTTCGCCGCGATGGCCGAGCCGGACAGCAGGCCGCCGCCACTGGCCGGAGTAATCAGCACGTCGAGATCACTGACCTCTTCGAGCAATTCGAGCGCTGCTGTCCCCTGACCTGCAATCACGCGAGCGTCGTCATAGGGATGAACCAGGTGTGCGCCGGTCTTTCGCATTACTTCCGCGCAAGTAGCCTCCCGCGAGGTCATATTCGGTTCGCAATAGGTGATCTTCCCGCCATAAAACTCTACAGCCCTCACTTTCGCAGCAGACGAATTCGAAGGCATCACGATAAATGCGGGAATGCCCCGCCAACGAGCAGCCAGCGCCATGGCCGCCGCGTGGTTTCCAGAGGAAGGGGCGACCACACCTTGACGCGCCTCCTCGTCCGTAAGCGAGAAAATAGCGTTTGTGGCGCCGCGTATCTTGAACGAGCCGGTCTTCTGCAAATTTTCACACTTGAAAAAAAGTCGAGCGCCAGCGATCTCATCCAGAGACATCGAAGTAACCACCGGTGTGCGATGAATATGCGGAGAAATGCGCTTGTGCGCGGTAAGAATCGATTCAAAGTTTGGAGCGTCGGTTAACATCGATGGCGCGTTCATAGGCACTGTCCGCCTGCTTATTTTGAGCCGCGTGTCGCCACAGTGAGGGTTACTTTAGCGGCCGCGCTATTATCGAAGCGGTCGGCGATTTGCACGGCAACCGTGTGCTCGCCCGCCGAAAGGCCGCTAAGCGAAATCTCATAGCTTTCTTTCGGCGCATCGGAGAGCAAACCGTTCGGGAAAACGATGCTCCAGTCGCCCGCGTCCACACTATATTGGGCTTTCGATATCGCGCTGGCAGAGCTGATCCCATCGAAAGTTACTTTCACCACCGCCGAAGACCGGTCTGCCCGCAAATTCTCTATGCGTGGCGGAGTATTTTCGATCTCGAACCGATCGCTTTCACGTTCGTTGGTTAGCGCTTGATCGGCGGGGTTGGAGGGAGAATCCGAAGCCACAATTTTCAGATCGTAGGCGCCATCGGGCATGGTGGTGGTGTCCCACGAATAATATTTCTGTGTTAGCTTGCCCTTCAGCAGCCGCCAGTTTTTCTCGCCTTCCCCGTGATAAAAAATTGTATAAACGAGCTCGTCCTCGTTGTCGTCATGCGCGCTCCACAATACGCTCGCCCAACCTTTTTCCTCGAAGCCTTGCGGAGACACGTCAATCTTAAGCGGCCGCGCAGCGAGGTCCGGATTCAGGCTTGCTGGAGCCGGAAAATTTGCCGTGCTGCGCTGCGGTTGTCGAAGCTGAACAGAAGCAGGGATCGTCGGTCCAGACGGTTGGCCGGCGAACCCCTGCACGCGAATTCCAGGGTCTTGAATGGCGATGTCATCAATCACCGGCGCAACATTTTTGGGCTGGTATGCCAGGCTTACCCACGCCACATTCGGCACGATCCCTTTGTCCGTATCGACAAACACTGCTTTCCATTGGAAGAATCGAGCCGCGGGACAGTCCACCGTTTCTCCCGCTTCATTCTTATAAGGTCCAGCCCAGGGACTCCAATTTTTTTGCGGGCTCGAAGTATTTCCGGAGCGTACGTAGAACTCTACGTTGCCTTGCGCCGCGTTGTCTCCCCACCACGACAGACGGCCCCAGTGGGAAAAAATCTTGGCGTCGAAAGTATCCGACTCAAAGCTGCCGCCTTGCTGGTATCCGGGCCCGAGCGTGAAGATTTTTCCCGGGTTCGCGGTGGCTACCAAAATCTCACCGTTGCGGCCTGGCACCAGACTGGTTACCTGAGCGGAAGCAGTTTTCGCGATGCTGGAGAAAACATCGTTGCCGTCGAGCGAAAGTATCGTGCCCCTATTCCCAGTGCCCAGAAGAATACGGCCGGTGGACGAAAGTCCCATGGAGAAAACCAAATCGTCGCGCGAAGACCACAATGTTTGCGGAGAGCCGTCGGAAGAAATCTTTATCACTTCTGCGCCACCTGTCGGCGATGAAATAAATGGAAATGAAACAATAGGCTGCGAGGCTTGCGCTTGCAGTTGCAGCGAAACGCTCGCCTGAGGAGTTGCAGCCGCTTGCGGCTGCCCCGAAGGCGCCGGCAGATTCAAAACCGGTGCCGTCGTCGCAGCGCGCTGCTTCTCTCCAATCGAAGCGGCATAAACGTTTCCCTGCTGGTCCGTCAGCAGGGAAGTCACTTCCTTCTTGCTTGTTTCGTAAATTACGAACGCGGCACCTGCCTCCGGCGCCGCTTGCGAATTTTTACGCACGATCGCAACACGCAAAACCAGGCCATTTGGATCCGTCCCGATTAGAAGATCGCCTCTTTGATCGAACGCTATCGAACGCGCGTGCCGCTCGTCGCTTTGATAAAAGAGCTGGCCTTTACCATCGGGAGTTACGGCGAATACTTCGCCGGTATCTCCTGTTGCCACAAATAGCGTTCCCTGGGCATCCACTGCCAAAGCCCAGATGTATTTCGTTTTTGGATCGAAGAAAACGCTTTTCTGGCCGTCCGGAGACACCTTATACACTTTGCCGTCCGGTGACGTGCCTACATACAAATTGTCGTGCGAGTCAAAAGTGATGGCCTGCGCCGCGAGCTCACCCGATTCAAAAACCGTGGTGGGTTTTGCAGGATCGTCCAGGCGCAACACTTTTGCATTGGATCCGCCCGCCGCATAAATGCGCCCCCGTGAGTCCATACGCAAGGCCCAAAGATAGGCGAGATTGGGGTCAGCCAAAGAGGTGAACTTCGGCGCGGGCATAAGCTTGCCGTCGCTGCGTATCGCCACGCCGTTCGCGGTGCCGCGCTCAAATTCGGTGAAGTCTGATTGCCGCCAAATGCGCGTATGTTCCGCGAAAGCGCAAACAGGTGCGATGATTCCAATCACCGAAGTGCACACAAGTAGTTTTCGCGAGCTTATCAATCCGAAGCTCCTTTCGAAGCCAAACTTCATTTTACGGTTATGGTCAGTGTGCGTTCGCCGGTGATTACCTGATGCATTTCCGCAAACCACGAGCCTGCCAGTGATTGATGTAACAGCCGTGCGCCACCTACGCTTTGCCGTTGATCCAAAACGTTAATTTCCGAAGAGGGCGCGTTGGGCATCACCTTATCTTCGACGAGCAGCGTGGTGGTTGGTTGCAGAAGCGTCGCGTAAAGACAGTCGTTTTGTCTCTCGCGATTGATTAATTTGATGAGTTCCTCGAGTCCCGGAAGCGGTCCCTGTGTAGCGGCCATCGGGTCCACGGTGCGATCCAACGTCTCACCATCGCTGATTAATAGTTGCAGCGTGCCGCGGGCCGTCTGCGGAGGAATGGTGATAGGAATTTCCTGAATGAATGGCTCACCTCGGTAGGGCCGCAACAAGACCTTTACGGCAACCGTCTCTCCAGGCGCCACTTCGCTTTTTTCGGTCCAGGCATTGTCGATCATGGACCAGCGCCGTTCGGCCAAGGCCGTCACTTTAATGTGTACTCCGTCCACGTGCGCGCGTTCGTAAGGGTTCGAGTAAATACGCGAAAAAATACCTTGAACTTCCGTCGCCACGTAGAAGCCGCTCGGAATTGGGACATCGTTGGGCGCAAAAAGGTTTTCCAAATGGACTGGAGTGTGGCCCTTTAAGTCTATGTCGCCGTCCAGTTGCAACGTCCAGCCTTCACCGTAAGCCGCGCTCCCCACGATGCCATTGAACGTAGCCAGCGCCACCAACAACGGGGTCAGTTGCGGACTCTCAATCACTTCGAAATGGAATTTCTTTTCGACGTTCGGCATAGCCAGCGTTACATCCACGGGAATCATTGGTGGACCGGCGCCGAGTTTGCCCATAATCGCCGTCGTGCGATCCTGCGTCAGCGTGCCGATGGTAGCTCCTGAGGTCATGATTTTCGTCGAAGCCATCGAGGACGCCAGGGTCATAACCACGTGCCCTCTAGTCATCGGCATGGAAACCGAACCAAACGAAAAGATCGGATGTCCGCACGCAAGAACTGTTCCGTCGCTCTCTACAGCGGTCACCGTGCAGCCAGGAGAGATCGAAAGATCGCCGCGAATTAACTCCACGCCCACCATGTCTCCCGGTTTCAAATGCCCGTCTTCCGGGCTTGGCTCCGCAGTCCCGCCAGCCGCCATGCTCATTCCCCAGCCCGATAGCTGCTTGTTGAATTGCGCGATCGTTTCTGGATACAGCCCCGCTGAAATCAGAGGAGTTTCAATGGGGACCAGAAATTGACCGGCGCCAGCGCCGGCGCGGCTCGAAAATTCTTGTGGTAACGGAACGCGCGAATTCGCCGGAAAAGTTCCTGTGTTCACGGCTGACGGAGAAGGCCTCGCGTCGTCTTGCTTAGGATTGGTCGCATCTCTTTCGACATCGAGCATGCTTTGAATGGGCGTTACTCCGCCGATAGCTTCTTTCGTGAAACTGCCTAGTTTTAGAGATAGCGCGCCCGCCAGTTTCCCATCGAAATAAACAGGACTTCCGCTCATTCCAGCGACCACACCGGAGTGTTCCGCTTTTTCACCGAGCAGTTGTACGAGAATCACATCCTGCTTCGGACCGATCGCGTCGTGCAGTACTCCGATAACAACTAGGTCCACTTTCTCGACTTCATCGCCCGAGAAAATCGTGTACGCCACACCCTTGAGTCCCGGATGTACTTGGTCCAAAGGAAACGTCGTGGAGGTGTCACCGGCGAACAGGCCCGGACAGAGAACGGTAATCAATACAAATAGATACGATAAACAACGCTTTCGATGGGTTAAATGCATGAATACAAATGATACCCGCCATGTCCGCGGGAAGCAAATCGACCGTGCTAGAATCGCGCATGCCGAAGATGTTCCGCGCTAAAACCATCTCACCCGGCGGCAATATCAATGGCCTTCTTGAACTTCCGGGCGATAAATCCATCTCTCATCGCTACGCCATCCTGGCCGCCCTGGCTGAAGGCCGCAGCGAAATTCTCAACTATTCCTCCGCCGCAGATTGCAAGAGCACGCTGGCCTGTTTGCGCCGCCTCGGCGTAAAAATCGACTTCGAACGCGAACGTCTGCGCATCTCCGGGAATGGGTTGGATGGGTTAAAAGCTCCTAAGCGGTCGCTCGACGCGGAAAATTCAGGCACTACAATCCGCATGCTTTCAGGCGTTCTTGCCGGACAGTCTTTTTCCTCAACCATCACTGGCGATAGTTCCTTGCGCGCTCGCCCAATGCGCCGGGTGGTGGAACCGTTGCGAAAGATGGGCGCGGAAATCGAGGCACAAGAAGGAGATCGCGCGCCATTGGAAATCCGTGGCGGCGCTTTGCATTCGATCGACTACTCTTTGCCCATTCCGAGCGCGCAAGTGAAGTCGGCAATCCTGTTAGCCGGTCTCTATGCCGACGGTGTCACCATCGTGCGCGAAACTGTGCGAACGCGGGACCACACCGAACTGGCTCTTCGCGAATTTGGTGCCACGATTGAAAGTGTGAACAAGTCCGTGCGTATCCATGCGCGCCCGAAGCTCCAAGCTCGCCAATTGATCGTCCCCGGTGACCTTTCAAGCGCCGTTTTTTTCATCGCCGCTGCGCTGGTTCTCCCGGACTCCTCGTTGATGTTGCACAACGTGGGACTGAACCCTACGCGCACGCGTGTTCTCGATTTCTTGATCTCCATCGGCGCCGCAATTCATCTAGCATCCGTGCAGTTGCGTGACAGCGAATTGATCGGGGATGTGTCAGTGGAGTACTCCACTCTAAGCGGTGGAGAAATAGGAGGCGCGCAAGCCGCTGAAATGATCGACGAACTTCCCATGCTTGCCGCCCTCGGGCCCGTCACAGAGAAGGGAATCGAAATCCGCGGAGCTCAAGAATTACGCGTGAAAGAGAGCGACCGCATCGCCAGGCTGGCTGCGGGTTTGCGGCGTATGGGTGCCACCGTTGAAGAATTTCCAGATGGGTTGCGAGTGGAAGGACGTTCCGCGGGATCGCTCCGAGGCGCAAAAATCGATGCCGCCGGCGATCATCGCATCGCGATGGCTATGTCGATTGCAGCTTTAGGAGCCCAAAATGACACCGTGATTCGCGATGCCGATTGCGTTGCGGTTTCATATCCGGATTTTTTTGACACCTTGAAGCGTTTGCGCGGGGAAGGAACCAATAGCTAAGAAGACTTGCGCAAATAAATAGTGCCGTAACTCGTAGCGATATGAATTTTCGGTCCGCCCGTTCCCACTTTCCCGCTAAGCCGTCCCGTGCCGTTCTCATTCGTAGGCTTCAATCCGGATTCTTCGAAATCACTTTGTACTTCTCCCGACTGAGACACCGCGGAAACTTCGAAGCTGGAATTCGAGGGTAAGGTTATGTCCACCTCGCCGGAATCATCGGCGATATTAATATCTTCGCGCGGAGCCTGAGAGTAGCGCGCCTTGATGTCGCCCTTAGTGTCCGTGATATCCAGGCGCCCGTTCACATTTTCCACGTCAATATCTTTATCGTAGGTGTTCAATTTGGCCCCGCCGGTTAGGTCCGAAATCTCAATCTGTTCTGAATCGAGTTCCAAACGGCCGCGCACGCCAACAACCGTGATATCGGCCTTCTGCGAATGATAACGAGCGGTACCGGCCACACTTCGCACGCGAATGGGTCCAAAGAAATCTCCGTCAATCGCGCTATTTCCTTTAATATCGGAAATCTCGATTTCGTTGCCGTGTCCAGCGACGCTAACGTTTCCGGCAATCCCAGTAATACGAACATCGCCCTTTGACATTTTCGCGCTGACGTCCGACCCGCCGTTATGGATTTCAATGTCACCATTGCCGCTACCTGCAGTTACGCTGCCGGCGACATCTGAAATACTGACGTTGCCGTGTGAAGTGTTGGCCCAGAGCGCAGTCTGAGAGGGCAGAGTCACATTCAAATCCACGCCTACGGCCCCTTCAGAATCTTCCTGATTTACCGGATGGACGACGTAACCGCCTCCCGTTTGTTCGATTATAACTTTCACTTTCTTCATGCGTTCTTGTGCCGCTGATTCCGTCGCACCGGAAGCTGACTTGTTCACCATCACGCGCAAACCCGCGCCTGCGCCGGTGTGCGCTGAAATATCCCCGCGTTCGGTGGTTAGGGTTACGTGCGCGTTCGCCGGCAAAGTTTTAGCCGGTAACTCCTCGGTTTCGGAATATTCTTTCGAGAACATATCCACGTTCAAATTCAAGTTGGCGTCTTTTTCCATCACCCAGCTCTTCACGCCCAAACCGATGAACACAAAAACTACCAGAACCATCAACGCAGCTTCTCCGCCGGACAGAAGCGGAGGTTTCCCTTCCCCAGATCGCTGTGCTGAAAGATGATCGATTATTTTCGCCAGGCCCCAAAGGATGAGCAGCAAAGGCCAATACCGGTAGAAGTAGTGCCAGAGCCGAAATCCAGGATGGAAATGTTCAAAAAGAAAAACTGCGCCAAGAAAAATGAGCAGTAATCCGCTGAAGATCGAACCGCGTTGATTGGGAGCGTCGCTCACGCAGGCCTCACGAACTGATGTGGCCTTGTTTCGAGGCAAGTTGTTGGGCCACGAGCACCGCGCCTATCACGATCAGCAGGACCGGCCAAAGATCGCCAAAACTATAACGGCTGAACTGCGCAATCAGGAAGAGTACGCCAACGGTAATGATAATGAACGGCCCCATCAGACTTCGAAGCCGGCAATGCGCGCAAGTACAACGAATTCGATTTGCATCCGCCATCCAATATCTCCTACGCTTTCTTTTGCATGCGGTCCCAGACCAGCCATCCGCCCAGGATGATTAGCCCGACCGGCCAGCTTTTTGCGAACCACTCGGATTCCAGCAATCCGAAATTCCTCATCAACAGCAGCGCTCCGAGGGCGATTAAGATAATTGCACCCAAAGGTTTCGGGCCGTCCACGGAGGCAAAATCGGCGGGACCAGCTTCGCCGGTAATTCTGGCTTTTGCCGTGCGGTAGGCTTCAATCGGCATGTAAAAGTAAAAGCAGCCGAGTGCGATCCCGAAAAACGCGTCGTATCCTCCTGGCAAATCGCTGCTCAGCAGCGCAATCAATCCGCCGAATATCAACACGTGAATTAGTGCCTTGATATATTGGCCGTTATAAACCGCGCCAAGTCCCGGGATAAAACCAAGGGTAGCGGCAAGCCCCGGATTCGGGCCGGTCTGGGGAGGCAGGGTGGGTTGTAGGGCTACTGGCGCCAGACAGCTCTCGCAATAGAGCGCTCCGTGAACTTCCCGCGTACAAGTGGGACACAGTGGCTTGCCGCAGTTGCGACAATATCCAGTGGCGTCCACTTCCGGGTGCGTGGCGCATTTCATCGGGCACTCCTGTTGGAAATGTTGATCGAATTTTCGGCCAGATTATCGGCCAGGCTCTCGGTTAAAAGAAACGCAAACATGGGTCCGTTGCTGACACGCGTACGGCTTGCGGGTGCTGAAGATTGCGACTTCTGCTGTGGTGTCGAATTAGGCGGAATCGAATTATGCTCTTCTGGAGGTACTGGCGCGGGATTACTCACCGGCATGGGTTCCGGCTCTGGTTGAAGCTTGGATTGAATCTCGTAAACCACGCGTAAATCGTTCACGAATTTAGCGCCCCGCGCATAAGTCAGATGCGCTTGGCGATTGGCCGAGCGCAGCACGTTTGCCGGGCTCAGATCAGCCTTCTTCAATTTAGCTGGTGTGAGACCGGCGGCGTAAGAAACGATGACCACAGAAGCGACAGCCGCAGCCAGTCCCATAGCGAACCGCGGCTGCCATACAACCGATATCCATCCGAACCATTGTCGCCATGCTTCTTTCCCTGTGCGCGGGCCAAGCGTAGCATCCAAAATTTTTGCAATAAGCTCAGGCGGCTCTTCCACCATCTCTATCTTATGCATCTGGTTGACGAGACCACTCACCTGCGCCACTGTCTCTGTGCAGTTTGCACAATTGGCCATGTGAGCGGAGAACGCCGCAGCCTCAGGAGGCGAAAGTTTGCCTTCGAGGTAATCGCTAAGCCGCTCTTCGGTTAGTGTGCAGTTCCAATCCATAAGTCCTTGCTCCAAATCATCGCCGGCTAATTAGTCCGCTTAAGGCCCATCTCCGTCAAGATACGCGCTAACTCGATACGGCCCCTGTTAATACGCGATTTTACCGTGCCTTCCGGCACCTGCAACACAGCCTGAATTTCGCTGTATTCCAAACCTTGCAAATCGCGCAAAATTACCGACTCCCTCAGTTCGGGCGAAAGTCGCGCCAGACCGCGTTGCAGTTGGATGCTTAACTCCCGCGCCTCTGCCAGTTTGTCCGGCGCCCGTGCCGAAGAATGCTTTTCTTCCAACTGCGGCAGGGAGTCGTCTATCGAATCCGTTTGCCGATCGCGCCGAGTGCGCCGGTAATGATCCACCAGTAAATTGCGCGTCACGCTCGTCAGCCAGGTCGGAAAAGCTCCAAACGCCGGTTGGTAGCTCAAAAGCGTGCGATAGATGCGCAGGAAAACCTCCTGGCTCAGGTCCTCGGCCTCCGTCGCGTTGCCCGTGAACCGGTAACATAGATTGAACACGCGCCGCGTGTGGCGGCGCACAAGTTCCTCCCAGGCCAGCCCTTCGCCCCGGAGACATCGCTGTACCAGTTGGGCGTCGGCCTCCAATCTCCCTCAGCCTCGCTTCATCCTGCATTCCTATCGGCCTCACACAGTGAAACGCATTTTGCCCCTGAAAAGTTCCCCATTGTGTGCGGTTCCGAACGTTTGCATTCCTCTTCGGAATTTGTGACGTATGGCGGGCATCTTATCTGTGTTGTGCTTGTAAAAACAAGGTGATACGCGGCCGCAGAAAAGAAGGGAACGCCCACGCTGGTCCTAGATGTCGCTCGGTCCAATAAGGGCCAACTACTGTGTTAGCTTTGGGTTCTGTTTGCTCGTCATTCCTTGGGACGCAAGTTAGGATGGTAGCGAGACGCGAAAGGTGTCTAGGTTCTTGGCTTGTAGCCGGAACACTGAAGCACAGGTAGCGCTGGATATTTCGGGAATCTCGGATCGCTCTTCGAAAGCTCGCACAAAAGAAACACTGTTCCGCGATCGGATTCAATTCTCCGCGCGTGCTGGCAATCAGCGCAAAGGCCTTCTCGGCCGGCACTCGGCGACCTTGGCCGAAATCCAATCTCTTTTTTCATTTTCTTACCAATCGTCCTGGCAAAGTTCCTGTACCAGCGCTACGCTCAATCTACCTTCTTCAGTGTATTGTGGCTCATACAGTTATTTTGCTAGCGTTTTAGCTAGCCCCGAAAGTGCGTGTTGAGATAGTTTGCCGTAATTGAATCGGGGGGAGATGGCGTGAAATTGCCGGCCTTGTATGTGAGCAAACTAACGTGCATGTTAATGCTGGTTGCGGTAGGTGTCGGCTGCAATTCGACCACGACTGAAGACCAACGCCGCCGCGACGAACGGACCCGCGAAGAGGCCGCCAAAGCAACTGAGCGCATCAAGCCTGAGCTAAAAGAGGCTGGGAAAGAGCTAGGCCAAGCCGCTCGTGAAGCTGCCGATGATGCTCGTGCTGCGGCCCAGGGCGTGAAAGAGGGCTGGAACCGTGATCACAGTCACCCGCTCGATTTGAATACAGCAACGGAGAGCGACCTCGAAAGCCTTCCCGGAATTACAAAAACCGACGCGGAAAGAATTATTCGCAACCGTCCCTACCGCAGCAAAAGCGAACTCGTCGCCAAACGAATCCTTTCGGAAACGGAGTACGACCAGATCCGCGATTACCTAACCACCGACTAGAAACTGGCTCGCCGCCTTGACACCTTCGGAACCTTACTGCTACGGTGCAAAATCAATGTTTCAAAAATTGCGAAAGATAGTTTTGCTGCTGCTGGCAGTTCTGGCCCTGGGCTATCTGTTTTACAGATTCCGCAATTCAATCACGCTGGAAGGATTTCAGTGGGGAATGGTTGCGCATTCTATCCGCACAGCGCGGATTTCATTACTGGTCCTTGCGCTGATTGCAATTTATGGCTGCTTCGCAATACGCGCCGTTCGATGGATGCGCTTCTCGCGCGCCATTGGCCGCATGAAGTTTTGGAACGTTTACAGCGCTACGCTTATGGGTTTCACATGCAGTTTCCTGTTGGGCCGCGCAGGAGAACCAATCCGTCCAGTGTTGATTGCCAAGAAGGACTCGCTCCCCGTTCCTAGCATGTTCGGAGTATATGTTCTGGAGCGCGTGTTCGACATGGCCGCTGCTGCCATAATCGCCGGGCTCGCGTTGCTGGCTTATCAGTATAAGAGATCGGGGTCCGCTCCGCAGAGCTATCGCATCATTTCACTGGCTCGCACGGGAGGCGTGTTACTGTTCGTCTTGCTGGCGAGCGCGATTGCATTCTTGCTTTATTTCCGATTCCATGGCGCGGAGTGGCTGGCCAGGAGACTCAAGAAATCAACCTGGCAACATGGATGGCGCGGGAAAATAGTCGCATTGCTCGAAGGATTTAGCGATGGACTTCAAGGCATTCGCACCTGGAACGATCTCGCAGCGGTTCTAGCTTATTCTGCAGCGCATTGGTTTCTCGTGCTGCTCGTCTACGTTTGGATCGCGCATGCCTTTAGTAGCGAACCGGCGTTAGCGACGATGACCTTGTCCGGCGCATTGGTGGTTCTTGCTTTCACTCTTGTTGGATCCGCCGTCCAGCTTCCGGGAGTCGGAGGGGGCGCGCAACTCGCCACATTTCTTGTCTTAACGCTTATCTTTGGAGTAGAAAAAGAGCCGGCGGCAACGGTTTCGATCATCCTTTGGTTTGTGACCTTCGCGGGCTGCTGCCTGGTAGGCTTGCCTTTGCTGTTCAGAGAAGGTTGGTCCATGGGCGAACTCCGTCGTATGGCCACGGCTGAGGAAGAAGCGGCCGAAGCGGTTGAAGCAGCAGAGTGGGCTAAGAAAATTGAACACACAGAAGAGAGGGCTCGGTGAAGTGCCCGTTTTGCGCGCACCTCGATGACAAGGTAGTAGATTCCCGCGAAGCTCGCACAGGGGATCTGATTCGCCGTCGCCGAGAATGTCTGAAGTGCAATCGCCGGTTTACCACCTACGAACGCATCGACGAAATTCCCTACATGGTGATCAAGAAAGATGGCCGGCGCGAGAAGTTTGAGCGCCAAAAACTCCTACAAGGTCTGCTGAAGGCTTGTGAGAAACGACCCGTGCCTGTTGGAAAGCTGGAAACCATTGTCGATGAAGCTGAACAATTTGTCAGCGAAGCTCCCGAGCGTGAACGCACCACCACGGAAATCGGCAAGTTGATTATGGATAGGTTAAAGAAGCTCGATAAAGTTGCTTACGTCAGATTTGCGTCTGTCTATCTGGATTTCAAAGATGTGAAAGAATTCATGGACGAACTGAAAGGCTTGTTGAAAGAACGCGCGAAAAAGTAATTCTCAGCGGGGATGCGCCTGCCATACTCCCGCCGCAAACTTCTTGATAATCCGAAATCCCAAATGCTCGTAAAGCCGTACGGCCTGGGAATTAGCGCTCGTGACCGTCAGAGAAAGCGATTCGTACTTTCGCCGCTTGAGCACCTGTATCGCCCTTTCCATCATGGCGCGCCCAATACCGTGGCCCTGGTAACCGGGCATCACGCAAATCTGGGTCGTATGCCCCACGCCGCTAGCCACCGTGGAAGTCAGAACCATGCCAATGGGACGATCTCCGGTGATGGGTTGCACCAAAAATGACGCTTCCGGTAAAAACTGGCCGCAGCCCGGCAAGAGTACGATATTACGCAAGAACTTCATCCCACCCGCCTCGCTGCAATACTGATCGTTAATTTCCGCATCCACGTGATCGGAGTAGGCTAGCTGAATCAGTCTGGCGGCCGATTCGAAGGCTTTGTCCGTCCACGGCTCCAGACGCAAGCCGCTAGAGATGGGCTTGTTGCTAAGGCGTGCTTCGCTGAGCGGCAATAACATAAACAACCGCGTATGAAGCGTGAAGAATTTCGAGAGAAATTCAGGGTTCAATTCGGTTCCAAACGGCATCAGCTGAGCTTCTACTCTTTTCAATCGAGGCGTAGCTCGCAGCGCGCTGACCATTTCCGTGACAAGCGATTTTGTGATCGACTCCTGCGATTTTCGCGAGGAGACGAACAACCCTCCGATCAGTCCCTTGTGGTCTTCCAAAACGTAGAAACCGTATCCCGCAGGTTTGTCGTCCTCCATTGCCACGAAGCCGCCCAACGAATGCGAATCCACGAACTTGCGGATCAGATCCACTGACGGCCGGTAGTCCCAATGAAGTTCGTCGCGCCAGTGGCGAGTTTCCTCCTGGAACAAAGGCTCCAGTTTGCGCGACGGTATTTGGCGGAGATCTAAGATCTGCATGAAGCGCCCGGCTTGATATCCGAAAACATTATAGCTTTCCGCGCCAGTAGAACCCAACTTAGGCGATGAAACTGGGGTTAGCCTGCGCCACGGATTTACTAATTTGTCCCAAGCGTAACGAGCAATTAAATAGGCTTGCGCGAATTGTGTTAAGATTCTCGCGCCGAAGTGCAGAATTCTTGCGCTCGCGCCCAACGGATGGCCGTCTTCTCAGAGCTACGCTATCCCACAACGCGGCTTGCTAAGGTTCTCTCCAGCCTGCTGGCCATAATCCTCTTTGCCTTCGTCGCAATCGCTATGATTTCCGGCTTTCTGCTTTACCAAGTATTGCGGCCAGCGCGTTCGCCTGCGACGTTCGATTTAACCGTCATGATGGGCCATCCCAGCGCAGTATCTTTCCCCGTCGCGGATGGAACCTCGCGCGATGGCTGGTTTTTCCCGGGACGCCGCGGCGCACCCACCGTTATCGTCTGCCACGGTTATCTTTCCCAACGTGCCGATGTTCTCACCCTAGTGACCGCCCTTCAAGACAGTCAGTTCAACGTCTTTCTTTTTGATTTTTCTGGCCATGGCACCAGCGCAGGCATCTCCACGATGGGATATCGCGAGAGGCAGGAACTCCAATCTGCTGTCGAGGTGCTATCCACCCGAGATGACGTTGACCCGAAACACTTCGGGTTGTGGGGCGTCGATCTTGGCGGATATGTGGCCCTGGAAGAAGCCACGCACGAACCTCGTGTCTCAGCGCTGGCAGTGGACGACGCTTATTCGGACCCTCGCGAAATGGTCCAAATACAGGCGGCACAATCGGGCCTCGCGGTTTTGCCCTACGTCGGCCGCTTCTGCGACTGGGGATTTCGCTTATTGAACTATCAGTACCGCAACGAGCCTTCCGTCACTACTCGTTTGGGTTTGACCAAAGGCATGCCAAAGCTTTTCATCCAATCGGACAGCCGTCCCGCGCTCGCCAACCAAACTTTGCAGTTATTCATTCTCGCTCCCGAGCCAAAGCAAATGGTGCGCACGCGAATGAAATACTCCGAGATGACAGACGAGGACAGGAAGAATTACGAAAATATCGTGGTCAGCTTCTTTCTGGTGAACATGTCGCCTACCGCTCTCCACTAGCGTGGTAGCGGGCTGATCGGTATGTATAAGATCCCTTGTTGCGGTTCGTTTAACTCGCCCTGCACCCTTCCGGCTTTAGTAATTTCCTCTAGTCCTTTTTGATTTGTCAAGACCAGCGCCGCGTCTGGTTCGTTCGCAGACCACTCCGGAAGTTCGCGCCGAAAATAAAAAGCGAGTCCGTAATTCCACGAGCGATTCAAACGGTAAGTGAAGATGCGATCGGGGCGCAGGTCGCCTCGCAGAAAGGCAGCGTGAGGTCTCGCTGACAAATAAGGGTCCAGCGCGGGAAGAATCGCCATATTTGCCGCTACCATCGTCGCTGCGACAGATAAGGAGGTAATGGCCACGGTCATCCATAGTTTTCGGCGAATGCCGGCGAGCAACAGGATCATCGCGAGCAGAATACCGATCGCAATCGCGCATTTAGATAAGAGGAGCGGCAAGACCGTTTCCGTTCCTCCCCATGGAAATTTGCGTGCCATATAAAATACAAATAACGAAAGCACAATCCACACGAGACCGATGCCCAGAGATACGGCGATTGCTCCCATGCGGATTCGTCGAAAAACGCGCGGGATACTCACTGCGCACAGGAGCGCCAGTGGCGGAACAGCCGGAAGAATGTAGCCCGGCAATTTCGATTGCGAGAGACTAAAAAAAATAACCGGGAAAATCGCCCAACACGCATAAAAACATCCCGGCGAACTACCCCAAGATTTTTCGCGCCACATCCGCAAACCTTCTTGACCGGCGGAAATCAGAAGCACGGTCCACGGCAACATCGCCAGCAGCGTGATCCACCCAAAGAACCAAAAGGGCTGCCTGTGCTGAAACACAGGCGTAAGATAGCGCTCAAAATTGTGCTGAAAAATAAAAACGCGTATGAAATCCGGGTTGCGTGCGGCGCACATTACATACCAGGGCAGCGCGACAACGCAAAACGATCCGATGGCGATGGGGTGGACCAGTCGAAAAGCGGGCCGCCACTGAGAAGTGGTGAGAGCCCACAATCCGATCGCTCCGCCCGCAAGTATCACCGCCGCGGGACCTTTCGCCAGAGCGGCTAGCCCAAGAAATATGCCGAAGAATGCGAGATCGATATTTTCCTGCGGCGAGTCTCCGGAAGCCACTTTTGGCAATACACGCAATAATCCCCGTGACCGCAACACGCCCGACGCGGAAACCATCGCTAAGGCAATGAATGCGCTGAAAAGCATGTCCGGTGTAGCTGCGCGGGAAAATCCGATAGCAGCTACAGAGCTGGAGAAAATCAATGGAGCCAAAAGTGATTCCCGAAAGTTTTCAGCAATTCCGTAATGCTGCCATCCAAGCCAGCCGATTGCCAGGGTTGTCGCAAGCGCAGCAATAGCCGATGGGAGCCGAGCAGCTACTTCGGAAGACAGGTGCAAGCGAAACCCAAGCGCCGCGGCCCAATAGTAAAGGATCGGTTTCTCAAACCACGGCTGGCCGTACAGCCGCGGAGTAATCCAGTCACCGGTTTCCGCCATTGCGCGAGCGATCCACGCATAGCGCGGCTCATCCGGTCCCAGCAGACCCACAGCGCCCAACCCCGAAAACAAACAAATGAATACAACGCAGGCTGCCATCACCGCTGCCCAAATATTGTTGCGACGCTCTTTTGAAAGTGAGTTCAAGCGGGATGAGTCTAACATTGCGCCACGAATCTGCGCGTTTCTACTGCTGGCGTCTCGTTTACCGCCTCTAGCATAATAGCTCCCGCATGCGTGAATGGATTGAGTACGCCGCTACATGGATCGGCGTGAAGTCGCTCGGATTGCTCCCTCGGCCTGTGGCGCGATTTGTGGGAGCGAGCTTCGCAGCTGCGGCCTACGCGTTTCGACGCCCGCTAGGACGCGCCGCAATGTTCAACTTAGCGCTGGCTTTTCCGGACTGGAGCGAAGCGCAGCGAAAGCGCGTGATCGGTCGCATGATTCAGCAGATTGGCTGGATGGCTGCTGAGTTTTCGCAATTTCCTCGGTACACGCGCTCCAACATCGAGAAAATCGTGGTCCTGGACGGCTTCGAGAATTTCGATGCTGCGCGCCGACGCGGAAAGGGTGTTCTCTTTCTTACCGGCCACATGAGCGCTTGGGAATTGGCCCCATTCGCCCACGCGCTTTATGGACATCCGCTCCATTTCCTGGTGCGACCCATCGCCAACCGGCGTGTGGATGCTCTGGTTAACCGCTATCGCTGCCTGTCCGGCAATCAGCCCATCGAAAAAAATAAGTCGGCGCGTTCTATATTGAGGATCCTGGCAGACGCCGGCACAATAGGCATACTTTCAGATCACAATACTATTTTGGAAGAAAGCGTCTTCGTGGATTTTTTCGGCATCCCAGCCTCCACGACCTCCGGTCTAGCGCGTATCGCTTTGCGGACCGACGCGGCGGTCGTTCCCGGTTTCCTCGCCTGGGATCGAGCGCGACGAAAATATCGTCTGCGTTTCGAACCCGCTGTAGAACTTTCCCGCACGGGAGATGAGGAGCAGGATGTTCGCGAGAACACCGCGCGTTTCACGCGCATCATTGAAAATTACGTGCGCGCAAACCCAGACCAGTGGCTCTGGGTACACAAAAGATGGAAAACGCGTCCACCCGGCGAGCCGGAAATTTATCCTCGCTAGGCGGCTTTTTTCAACGCTGTTGAATTGTTAACTAAAGAGAGGTAACCCATGGCTCTTATGGCTTCTGAACTCGCAGAATTTCTCGGCGCAAAACTGATAGGAGATAGCCACTCTATTGTGTCGGGCGTCGCCCTCCCAGAGAGCGCGAAGCTTGATGATCTAATCTATGTGGAGTCCGCGCGCCACCAAGGCCGAGCCGAAGAATCGGCAGCCAAATGTGTGTTGGCGCCCGAAGGACTGTTGCTGAAAAATAAGACGACTTTGGTAGCAGGCAATCCGAAACTCGCTTTCGCCAAAGCCTCCACGCGTTTGTTGCCGAATTTCTCGCCGACTGCCGGTATTCACGCATCCGCAATCGTAGCTTCCACGGCACGCCTGAGGCCCAATGTGTTTGTCGGCCCCTACGTGGTGATTGAAGAAGAGGTGGAAATCGGCGAAGGCAGTATTGTAGAGGCTTTCTGTTTTCTCGGCCGTGGTAGCTCAATCGGCGAGAAATGTCGGCTGCATCCGCGCGTAACGCTTTATGCCGGCGCGAAACTTGCCTCAAGGGTTGAAGTGCATTCGGGCGCGGTAATCGGCAGCGACGGTTTCGGTTATGTTTTCGGCGAAGGCCGCCATTGGAAATTTCCTCAAGTCGGCACCGTCGGAATTGGCAACGACGTTGAAATCGGATCCAACACAACGATCGATCGTGGATCGCTCGGTGTTACCCGCATCGAAGCCGGCGTCAAAATTGACAACCTGGTGCAGATCGCTCACAACGTTTCCATCGGCGCACACTCAATCGTAGCCGCTCAGACCGGGATATCGGGAAGCTCTTCATTGGGGGCAGGCGTAACCCTGGCCGGGCAAGTAGGCATCGCCGACCATTGCAACCTTGAGGACGGAACCATCGTTGGAGCCCAAGGCGGTGTGCCATCGGGGAAAACCATTCGGAAAGGGCAGATGGTCTGGGGAACTCCGGCGCGGCCTTGGGAAAAATTCAAAAAACAATACGCTGCATTAGCACGCCTGCCGGATTTAATCGAGCGTATCGAGAACATCGAAAAGGCGAAGCGCTAGGCTCACTCTGTTTTTGGAAATCATACTTAGATGTCCGTTCGTACTTGGTACCAATCTCGGCGGTCTTAGGACGCGCTATTCCTGCGACCTTCGTCTTCCGTTCGCCATCAAGTCGCGCAGCAGAGTTCCCAGATCAACCCCGTAAGCACTCTAATATGAGCCCTAACGATGGACGAATTCTCTGTGCACCCATTTGGTCCACCGAGTCATCCCATAGGACTGAAATTGACGTTTTAGGTTGACCCAGGAGGCAAACCCAAAGATAATACTACTGTTACAGTTCCGGCTAGTCCCGAGATCAAGTAAGGGCAGAAAGGAAGACAAACTTTTCTCGCCGCCACGGTCGTTTGGATGCCGGGGCAGACCGTTCGGCGATTGAGGGGTTAACAGGAATTGCAAAGATTCAAGCAAGTTGAGCACCGGTGCTGCCGTTGGCAGGGTTAGCGCCGTCCATCGTTCACCAGTACGGAACTAACAGGGCGAGGGTTGCTTCATAGGTCGCTTGAAAACTGCCCGGCACGATTTGGGCAGTCTGTTGATGATATATCACTGAGGTATTCTGAGGGATGATGACACCGAGAGCCGGATCACGGACAGATAGTTCATTTGGAGCCAGCGCCCAAGCTACGGCCCCAGTCCGGGACTTCGAGTCTCAGGTTGAGCAGGCCATATCCCGCAGCGCGGAATGGCTATTATCGGCACAATCCCAGGAAGGCTATTGGTGGGGTGAACTCGAGGCTGACACCACTCTGGAATCCGACTACATTCTCTATCTGCATGTACTCCGCCAACTGGATGCCCCCAAAGTAGGAAAACTCGCAGATTACATCCGCAGAAAGCAGCTTCCTGACGGTGGTTGGAACATTTTTGAAGGAGGGCCGTCCGAGCTGAATGCCACGGTAAAAGCATACTTGGCGCTTCGGTTGGCTGGCGATCCCGTTGACGCGCCTCACGTCGTGCGCGCAAAAGAAAAAGCCATCGCTCTGGGCGGCATCGAAGCCACAAATTCCTACGTACGGTTTTACCTCGCTATGGTTGGCGCTATCGATTGGGGAATCGTTCCCTCCATTCCGCCGGAACTGATGCTTCTCCCTGATTGGGTTCCTATCAACATTTATGAAATGTCTTCGTGGACTCGCGGCATCGTCATTCCCCTTTCCATTGTCTATGCCAACAAGCCCGACTGGCATTTGCCGCAAGGCGTCACCGTTAACGAGCTTTTCAAAACAAAAGGCGAAAAGCCGCATTCTTTCGACTGGGACAAGCGCATCGTCACCTGGCGCAACGTATTTCTTGCTCTCGATCGAGGACTGAAGATTTATGAGCGCTCGCGCTGGAAGCCCTTCCGCAAGCTGGCGCTGTCCTATGCGCGTCGTTGGATGCTGGAACGTCTGGAACGCAGCGAAGGTCTGGCGACGATTTACCCGGCGATGATGAATTCGATTTATGCATTGCTCGCCGAGGGCGAAGATCAGAACGATCCTCTGGTCGACCGCGAGATTAAGTTTTTGGCGCGCTACGAAATCGAAGAAGACGAAACGATTCGTGTACAACCCTGCATTTCGCCTGTGTGGGACACCGCCATCGCCATGGTTTCTCTCGAAGAAGCCGGACTCGATCCTGCGCATCCGGCCTTAATCAATGCCGAGCGCTGGATCGTTCGCAATCAGATTCTTGGTTCCGGCGACTGGCAGGTTAAGAATCAAAACGCGGACCCCGGTGGTTGGGCTTTTGAATTTCGCAATGATTTTTACCCCGACGTGGACGATACCGCGTTCGTCTTAATGGCTCTCGGCCGCGTCGCCGATCCCGATTCTGAGCGCTTGCGCAACTCCATGCGCCGCGGCCTAGCCTGGCTCGTCAGTATGCAGAATGGCGATGGCGGCTGGGGCGCTTTCGATCACGAAAACAATTTGCAGTTTCTGAATCACATTCCATTCGCTGACCACAACGCCATGTTGGACCCTTCCACTGCTGACGTCACAGCTCGCACCGTGGAATGCCTGGGGCAAATGGGCTGGCCCGCGAATCATCCCGTTATCCAGCGAGCTCGCGCTTTCATTCGGCACGAACAAACGCCGGACGGCTCTTGGTTTGGCCGCTGGGGCGTGAATTATGTGTATGGAACCAGCGGAGTGTTGCGAGCGCTTGAAAAGATTGGCATGTCAAATCAGCCCGACTGCCAACGCGCCGCAGACTGGCTGCGTTCGGTCCAAAATCGTGACGGCGGTTTTGGCGAGTCGGTCCTCTCCTACTATGATCCTGCGCTGAAAGGCAAAGGGAAGAGCACTGCCTCACAGACCGCTTGGGGCTTAATCGGTCTCTTGGCAACGGTCGGTCCCGATGATCCTGCGGTGGAAAGGGCTGTCGCATGGCTTCTGGAGCAACAAAATTCTGACGGCACTTGGGATGAGCCCGAATTTACCGGTACCGGGTTCCCCTGCGTCTTTTATCTCAAATATCATTTGTATCGAAACTCCTTCCCGCTATATGCCTTGGCGCGCTACGACAATTTGTCCAAAGGTCGTCGCCCTTTTGATGGTATGCAGATACCCGCGGCGGAGTTGCAGCATCTAATTGGAAGACAACGGGGGTAATGGATGAGAGTACCTTTAAGCATGACCACCAGCATGACGAAATATTTGGTCGGCAAGAATCTTAGTGGAGCTAAAAAATTTCCGCTGGTGATGATGCTTGAGCCACTTCATGCCTGCAATCTTACCTGCACCGGCTGTGGCCGCATTCGCGAATACAAATCCACGATCAACGAGATGCTGACCGTCGAGGAATGTCTGAAGGCGGTGGATGATTGCGGCGCGCCGATCGTTTCGATTTGCGGCGGTGAGCCTATGATTTACCCCGGGCTCAGCCAACTAGTAACCGAGATTCTCGACTGCAAGAAGAATATTATCCTGTGCACCAACGGAATGTTCATCCGCAAGCAATTGAAAGAATTCAAGCCCACTTCTCGCCTATTTTTCAATGTTCACTTGGATGGCCTCGAAAAGACCCACGATATTTGCGTGGAGCGCGATGGCGTGTTCCGCGAGGCAATTGAAGGCATCAAGGCCGCCAAAGCCGCAGGCTTCCTGGTTACTTCCAACACCACGGTTTACAAGGAAACTGATATCGAAGAGATTGCGGACCTCTTCGCTTACCTGCAAACGCTGGGTGTGGATGGCCATATGATTTCTCCGGCATATTCCTACGCCGCCGTGATGACCAAGGAAATTTTTATGTCGCGCGATGAAATTCGCGACAAGTTCAAACAGGCCAGCAAGCTTCTTGAACGCTACAACATCATTACGTCGCCGATTTACATGGAATATCTGCGCGGCGAGCGCGAATTGATGTGCACCGCCTGGGGCAATCCAACTTACAACCCGCGTGGTTGGAAAGGCCCATGCTATCTGATGACCGACGCACACCACGCCACCTTCAAGGAATTCATCGACAACACTCCGTGGGAAAAGTACGGTCGTGGCCGCGATCCTCGTTGCGAAGATTGCATGGTCCATGCCGGTTACGAAGCTTCCGCCGTTCTGGGCGGAAATAAAAAGCTCGGCGATACCTGGAAGATGCTCACCTGGACTCTCTCAGGAAAAATGGGTGGCTTGATTGGCGAGCCAACCGAAAGAGAGCTTCAAGCCAAGGCAAACGGCCAGGGCAATGGCAACGCTCATTCCGATACACAGGGTAACGGCTATGGGTCAAGCAAGCGCGTGCTCCCGGTAGCGCCATCAAACCAGCAGCAGGATGAGGTGTTCCGCATTTTATGACCACGCTTGTTACGGGTGCCACCGGCTTTGTAGGTAGCCACGTCGCCCGTCAACTTGTCAGCGTAGGGCAATCAGTCCGCGTTCTGGTCCGTCCGAACAGCAACTTACAGGCGCTTGCCGGGTTACAGGTAGAGTATTTTGAAGGTGACCTGCGGGACCAGAAATCGCTGGAACGCGCTCTGAAGGGAATTCGGCGCGTTTTTCACGTGGCTGCCGATTACAGGTTGTGGACGCCTCGGCCCGAAGAGATTTACCAGATTAATGTCGAAGGCACCCGCAATTTGCTTGACGCTGCGGGTCATGCGGGCGTTGAACGCATTGTTTACACCAGTACGGTAGCAACAATTGCAGTACCTCGGCATGGTGCGTTGCCCAACGAAGGCACTCAGGCCAAGCTCGACGAAATGATCGGGCATTACAAACGCTCTAAGTTTCTAGCCGAGCAGGTCGCCGTCAATGCTGCTTCCTCTGGTATGCCCGTAGTGATCGTGAATCCCACTGCGCCCGTGGGGCCATGGGATTGGAAGCCGACGCCGACTGGCCGCATTATTCTGGATTTCTTGAAAGGCAAGATGCCGGCATACGTCGATACTGGATTGAACGTGGCCCCAGTGGAAGATATTGCCGCGGGACATTTGTTAGCCGCAGAAAGAGGCCGCGCTGGCCAGCGATACATTCTGGGCGGCCGGAACATGACGTTGAAGCAGATTCTTGACGCATTATCGGCGATTACGGGTCGTCCAGCGCCGCGTGTGCGCTTGCCGCATGCGATTGCGCTAGCTGCGGGATATGCAGATCAGCTGTTCTCACGTCTTGCGGGACGCGAACCGCAGATTCCGGTCGAAGGCGTAAAAATGTCCCGCCATCGCATGTTTGTGGAGAGTGACAAAGCCGAGCGTGAGCTTGGCTATAAACTTACTTCGGTGGAAGCCGGTCTAGAACGCGCCGTAAATTGGTATCAGCAGCACGGATATTTGGACGCTGGCGCAGGAAACAAGTCCGTCGCGCATGCAGCGGCGGCATAAGGAATGGCAGTGAGAATTCTCGCCACCTTCGCATTGGAAAACGAATTCGCTCCCTGGCGCGCCTTACACGAATTCAAGCCGGCAAAGCTGGGTAACGTGGACGTGCATGTCGCAGATTTTGCGTCGTCCCTGGTGACGGTCGCGCTGACGGGCGTAGGTGCCAGGCAGGCCGCTCTGACTGCTTCACAAATTATGCGCGGCGGCTTTGATGCTTTTGATTGCTGTATTTCGTCCGGACTGGCCGGCGGTCTGCAAAGTAATTACGGTGTTGGAGATGTCTTGGCAGCCCGAAGCGTTTTCTCCGAAGCGGTACCGACCGATGGCACGAGCCGTTTACTCCCATGCAGCGGTGCCCTTTTGTCGTTCGCGGCTGAATCAGGCGCCGCGGTAGTCGAACAGTTTTATAGCGCGGATCATGTGGTTTCAACTGCGCGCGAAAAGCAGGTTCTCAGCACCAAGGCTGACGCCGTAGAAATGGAAAGTTTCGAAATCTTGCGTGGAGCGCAAGGCGCAGGAATTCCGGCTGTGGCCGTTCGCGCAATAAGCGACACACTGGATGAAGATTTGCCATTTGATATGAGTGAAATTTTTACCGAGGAAGGCCAGGTCAGCGTTCCGCGCGTACTCGGCCAAGTCGCGCTTAAGCCCCAATCTCTTCCGGGGCTGGTTCGGCTCGGCAAAAATAGCCGGGTAGCAGCGCACTCGCTATCTCGTTTTTTGGACGTGTATCTTGCCTCCTTGGCAAACCGCACGGCGCCGCTTGAAACAAAATTAACTGCAGGAGCGTTTTAGAAGTTGTATGAGCCTAACGATCAGTCCAATTAAATCCGAGAGTTCTTCACACCGGAAAAGTCAGCATCCAGCTGACGGAAGAATGCGCGCGGGCGTTTATCGCGGCAAAGGCCGTATAGCGGTTGAGTCTGTGCCGATTCCTGAAATTGGTGAGGGCGAACTTCTTTTCCGCGTGGCCGCTTGCGGGATCTGTGGCACGGACATCAAAAAGATTCACCACGGCTTCATAGCGCCTCCGCAAATTCTGGGGCATGAGCTTGCTGGCACCGTAGTTAAGGTCGGCCGCGGCGTCACGAAATTTAAACCCGGCGACCGCGTGGTCAGCTTCCATCACATTCCGTGCGGTGCCTGTTTCTATTGCGAGCGAAAGCTTTTTTCGCAGTGCGCCGGATACAAGAAAGTCGGGCTTACGGCTGGCTTTGATCCCAATGGCGGAGGGTTCGCGGAATACGTTCGCGCAATGCCATGGATTGTCGAGCGAGGTATGATCGCGCTGCCTGCAGACGTCAGCTTTGAAGAAGCCACTTTCGTAGAACCCGTAAATACTTGCCTAAAGGCTGTGCGCAAAGCTCGTGCGGCCAAGAATGAAACTGTTCTGGTAATTGGCCAGGGGCCCATTGGCATGTTGTTGATGTTGCTGGCAAAATATGAAGGGGCTGAGGTTTTCACCAGCGACCCCATGCCAGGACGTCGCGCAGCAAGCAAGCGATTTGGCGCAAAAGATTCTTTTGACCCGGGCGCCACGAACTTGCTCCGCGAGATTCGCAGCCGCACCGATGGACGCGGAGCGGACGCCGTTCTGGTCGCTGTGCCTAGTCCGGCATTAGTTCCAGAAGCTTTGGCCCTAACCAGGCCCGGTGGGCGCATACTATTGTTTGCGCACAACGATCCGGTCATGCAGCTCACGTTTCCGGCTGCTGCCGTGGGTGTGGAAGAAAAAGAAATTCTCGGCAGCTATAGCGCGTCGGTGGACGATCAGGCGGAATCAGCGGCGATGGTCTTTGAACGCAAATTGCCCGTGCGCGAATTGATTTCGCACCGCTTCCCACTGGAGCAAATTGAGGAAGCGCTGGGGTTGGCGGCACGTCCCGCGGATGATACTTTGAAAGTGGTGATACGTCACGAATGAGAGTAGATCGCGAACGCAATGGACATATGACAGCCGCCGTTCTGTACGGCGCTGAAGATATGAAAATCGAGAGCGTCGATATTCCCACGCTCGCAGATGATGAAGTGTTGGTGCGCGTAGAAGTGGCCCTGACCTGCGGGACGGATTTGAAAGTCTGGAAGCAGGGATTTCATCAGCGCATGATTAAGCCTCCTTCGCTTTTCGGCCACGAGCTTGCCGGTGTGATCGAGTTGAAAGGGAATGCGGTAAACGGCGGCTTCCGCGAAGGCATGCGCGTGGTGCCTGCGAATTCCGCGCCCTGCAATGTTTGCCTCTACTGCCGCAAGGGACAGCCCAATCTTTGTGAGGATCTGCTTTTCAACAATGGCGCTTATGCGGAGTACATTCGCATCCCAGGCAGAATCGTGCGCCAGAACATGTTGCCGATTCCCGAAAATGTTTCGTTTGTTGATGCGGCCATGGCCGAACCGCTCGCGTGTGTTTTACGTGGGATTCATGAAATGGGAGTCAATCGCGGTGACACCGTAGTCGTAATCGGCTGCGGACCCATCGGTCTGAAATTCATACGCATCCTCTCCGGACGTGGCATGCGCGTCATCGCCATTGGAAAGCGCAAGAGCCAGATGCGCATGGCCGAGCGTCTGGGAGCAGTCGCGGCATTTGATGCTGCAGAGATCGAAAATCCTGTCGGCTTGGTTCGCCAGATCACTGAGGAAGGCCGCGGCGCGGATGCGGTGATTGAAGCAGTAGGCACCGCCACCACTTGGCAATGGGCGCTTCAAATGGTGCGAAAGGGCGGGACGGTCAACCTCTTTGGCGGTTGCCCGCGCGGCACCGAAGTTAAAATCGATCCCACGGCGCTGCACTATTCTGAAATCACCATCAAGTCTACTTTCCATCACACGCCCCGCTTTATGCGGGAAGCGCTGGAAACCATTGCACGCGGCGAAATTCGAGCCAGCGATTTCATCTCAGGCGAAGCGCCGCTGTCTGATTTGCCCCAAGTTTTTGAGCACATGAAGCACCGCAATGGAGAGATGAAGACGGCCGTCATTCCCTAGGTGTTCGCACTAGCATTAAATGCAGAAGCTGTAGTAATTTGAACTGGAACAACCGCCGCCCGAATCAGGGCACCATGTTAGCCACACCAGAATTGCAAATTGCGCGCAATCTTCCCGCGGAGGGCTGCGACCCTGCCGCGGCACAGCGTTACACACGTTGGCTGGCTACCCATCACCATGAGAATTTCAATGTTGTCTCCCGCCTGCTGCCACGCCGTCTGCATCAGGATTTCTACAATGTGTATGCCTATTGCAGGTGGTCGGACGATTTGGGCGACGAAGTCGCCAATCCGGCCCGCGCGCTTGAATTGCTCGATGCCTGGGAAGTGGAGCTGAGAACAATTTACGAACG
Organism: uncultured Acidobacteriota bacterium; assembly: GCA_963714785.1. GTDB lineage: Bacteria > Acidobacteriota > Terriglobia > Acidiferrales > UBA7541 > Palsa-295. The sequence continues at coordinate 22,214 of CAVQQE010000001.1, read as the reverse complement.
CGGCCGCGGGCCTTCCCACCCGGTTTTGATCGCTCTGAGTGAAACGATTCGCCAGAAGAACATTCCTATTCAGCCCTTCAGCGATTTGCTCCGCGCATTCCGGCAGGACCAGATAGTCCACGGCTATGCCGATTGGGATTCTGTGCTCGACTATTGTGTCTACTCGGCAAATCCCGTCGGCAGGCTCGTCCTTTATCTGTGCGGTCACCGCGACGACGCGCGTCAAAAACTCTCCGACTACACTTGCACCGCGTTGCAGCTTGCGAATTTCTGGCAGGACGTTTCGCGTGACCTTGAAAAGGGGCGCATTTATATTCCCATCGATGCTCTGGCTGAACACGGTTTAACGAAAACTGATGTCGTAGCGCGAAAGTTCGACGCGCGTTACGTGGCACTGATGAAATCCCTGATTGCGCGCACTCGCGCTCTTTTTCACGCGGGCCTTCCTCTGGCACAGACGGTCGAACGATTTTTGCGCGTCGATTTGGAAATGTTCACCCGCGGCGGACTCGCTATTCTCGACGCCATCGAATCTTCGGGCTACAACACGCTCGAGCATCGGCCCGCCCTCACGAAATGGACGCAGATGCGCCTGCTAGCTGGCGCTCTGATGTCACGCGTTTTTTCGCGAAGCGCTAAACTTTCCCTAGACCAACCCGCGGCAACGTTAGCGAAGCCTGCTCGCCTCACGCGCCCTTCTGCGAATTCCGTTTCAGTCTTGCAGTCCGATTCAGAGAGGGTGGCTGCTTCGTACGCCGAATGCGCTCGAATTGCGAAAGAGTCACGCAGCAGCTTCTATCTTGCTTTCTTCGGACTGCGCAAGGAAAAGCGCAATGCTCTCGGCGCCCTCTACGCTTTCATGCGTCTGGTGGACAACGTTTCCGACGAGCCAGGCGATCTGGACTCGAAGCGCGAAGGCCTCGCTCGCTGGCGCGCAATGCTCGACGACGCTATCGCCGGCCGTACCGCCGGCAACGCAATTCTTCCGGCCCTGGCCGACACCATTGCGCGTTTCGAAATCCCCTCGCGCTACTTTCACGATTTGATTCTAGGCGCCGAAATGGATTTGACGGTTTCGTCCTACGCCACATTCGACCGCCTTTCTGAATACTGTTATCGGGTTGCAGGCACCGTAGGGCTTACCTGTCTGCATGTTTTCGGTTTCCGTGATCCGAAAGCTCCAGATTTGGCAGAACGCCTGGGCCTCGCGTTTCAGTTGACGAATATCATTCGCGACGTCGGCAGCGATTTCGAAATGGGCCGGATCTATCTTCCGCAGGAAGATCTCGATCGGTTCGGAATAACTCAATCGCAACTTTCTGGCCCACTCAATCCGCAGCTTCAAGAATTGCTCGAATTCGAAGCCGATCGCGCCTGGCATTTCTATCGTGAAGGGGCATCGTTGGTCGATCGCGTGGATGCCGATAGCCGCGCCACGCTCTGGGCTTTGATTCGAACCTACAACAGTCTCCTGGCACGGATCGAAGAAAGGGATTTCGATGTTTTTTCTTCGCGTGTTTCGTTGTCCAGTGCCGAAAAAATTCAATATCTCCTGACGGCGGGGATGAGCGGTTGGTGGAAGAAGGATGCCCTCGCAAAGCGTTCTAGTGATCGGCGGCGGTCTGGCAGGACTGTCCTCGGCCGTCGCGCTGGCTGAAGCGGGCCTTCAAGTCCGCCTGCTCGAAAAACGTCCCCACCTGGGCGGACGCGCTACATCCTACACGTTGCCGGATGGCAGTGAGGTGGACAACTGCCAGCATGTCACGCTGGGATGCTGCACCAATTTAGCTGATTTTTATTCTCGCGTTGGCGCCGCCGGCAAGATTCGTTTTTACGACCGGCTTTATTTTGTGGACGCGCAGGGCCGCCGTTCGACCATGGAATCGTCGCCTTTGCCTGCGCCCATGCACTTGGCGCCATCGTTCCTGCTTTTCAGTTCGTTGAATTTGGCGGACAAGCGCAGCATCGCGAACGCCATGATGGCCATCGCGACGGCGGGCGGCAATCCGCCCGGCATCGACGGCATTTCGATGCTCGATTGGTTGCGGCAGATTAAGCAGACCCCCGCTGCGATCGATCGTTTCTGGCGCGTGGTCTTGGTCAGTGCTCTCGACGAAGAATTATCGCGGACGGACGCGCGTTACGGGATTGAAGTTTTCTGGAAAGGCTTTCTTGCGAACAAAAACGGATATCGTGTGGGGATTCCTTCAGTGCCTCTAGCGGAATTATACGAAGGCTGCCGCGAAGCCATGCTGCGCCGTGGCGGAGAAGTGCGATTGCGCGCCGGCATACGCGAAATTCGTGTCCGAGATAATCGCTTCGTGAGAGTCGTGATGGATGATGGCACTGAAATCTCAGCGGATGCCTGTATTGCCGCAGTGCCTCATGACACGTTATTGGATCTGCTGCCGAAGCAAATGGGCGAAGGGAATGGATCTCTTTCTGGTTTGTCGAATATCAAAACTTCGCCGATCACCGGAGTTCATTTATGGTACGACCGTACGGTGATGACCGAGCCTTTCCTTACGCTGCTCGACCACACCACCCAATGGATCTTTAACAAAACTTTGTTGTATGGAACTAAGGAAACCAATGGAGCGGCTGCGCGTCAAACTCACCAAAGCGATCGGTCTTTCGACGCGGAAGCCGACGGCCAGTATCTTCAACTCGTAATCAGCGCTTCATACGATCTGGTACAGAAGTCGCGCCAGGAAATTATCGATCTTTGCTGTCGAGAACTCGCCGAAGTTTTACCGGCCACTCGCGACGCACGCTTACGCAAGGCCACTGTGATTAAAGAAATCAACGCAACGTTTTCACCGGCGCCCGGCGTGGACCGCTGGCGCCCGGCTCAGACGACCAGTGTGAATAATCTTTTCCTGGCCGGCGATTGGACTCGTACTTCCTGGCCTTCCACCATGGAAGGCGCTGTCCGAAGCGGCTACTTGGCCGCAGAAGCGCTCCTGGCCGCATCCGGTGAACTGGGAACCTTCCTGCAACCAGATCTCCCGCTGGAAGGTTTTTCAAAGTTATGGGCCAATCGCAACCGGGCAGGGTCGTGATCATGGTAAGAACAAAAAGCGCTCTGTTACTTGTGCGGTATCCCACAACATTTTCATTTTCTGCAGCAGCATGCAATTGCAAGTATGATTTGGCAACTCCCAGGAGGTCCGATGGACCGGAAGTATAAGCAAAGGGGCTATAGCGACCGCGAGTCCGAAGACAAGAAGAGAGACCGAGCCGACCGTTCAAACGGCGATTCGCGTCCTAAGGGTGAGCCCCGCCCGAAACAAGAAATGATGGGACCGCGAACTCCTCGCATGGTGGGAACCGTGATGAGGGCGCGCTGTTCCAGTTGCGGCGCGGTGCTGATGCCGGGCTTCGATCCCAATGGTCAGTGCCCTCGCTGCCACGCCGAATTGCACTGCTGCAAACAATGCGTGCACTTCGATACTGGCAAGCAGTTTGAATGCACGCAGCCTATCCCCGAGCGCATCGCCAAAAAAGACGCGAAAAACGATTGCACGTTTTTCGAATTCCGTATGACTGTCGAAAAAGATACGTCTCCGGTAAATTACGCCGTCGCTGCTCCGATTGCTGCCGCTCCTGGGCGTCCCAACGACGCGCGCAAGGCCTTCGAGGATCTCTTCAAGAAGTAGCTTCCCAACAGCTGGAATTTTTCGGCCCCAAACCAGACGCAGCGGGGCGTGTGGCCACTTTCGCTGTTCCATTCATCTTGGAGGAAGAGGAAAAAGCGTGGGTTCTTTCGACGGCTCCGTCGCGATGGAATCAAGCTGCGGATAATGGTGGCGCAACGTCTCGGGAACTTTCACCTTCTTGTTTTCCAGCATGTGAATCAGCTGCAGTGCGTTTACCACACCTTTGCCCTGAAAATGATTGTTGGTGATGACGAATGTCGTCTTCGCATCTTTTGATACATTGCGAACTCTCTCCGCCCACGGTTCCAATTCTTCTTCCGAATAAAGGTAGTTGTAGCGCTCCTCGACCGGCGCGGCCGGATCGTCGCTGAACCAGGTGTCGTATCTGCGGCCGTGTAATCGCACATATCCGATCGGCGAGGTCACCTGCTCGCTTGGCTCGATCGACCGCCCAATGATTGGCTGATCGATGTTGCAGAATCCCACTCCGCGCTCGTGCAGCAGTTCGTAAAATGTTGGGTTGGCCCAGGAGGAATGCCGCACTTCCACCACCAAGGGGTAATCTCGAAACGAATCGAGCATCTGCGTCAAGCGAGCGAGGTTTTCGCTTTCGAAATGAAACGAGAAAGGGAACTGCAGCAACACCGCGCCAAGCTTATCTGCCCCACGCAAAAGATCGAATCCGGCTCGAACGGCTTTCTCATCTTCCAGATTTGTGCCGCCTTCGTGGGTGAATTTCTGCCATAGCTTCGCGGTGAAAAGGAATCGTGGGTTCGCCGCCACACGCCGGATCCACTGCGCCGCGTGCGACGCTTGTAGCGGATGATAAAATGAAGTATTAATTTCAATCGAGTCGAAGAATTCCGCGAGATAGGTCGCTTGATGGAAATCGCGTGTGCGAGGCGTCGGATAAACCACGCCGTTCCAATCTTTGTAAGCCCATCCAGCGGGCCCTACCAGCACCTTTGCGCGCTGGACAGGTTCAACTCGTTTTTCTCTAGCCTTACGGGTTCCGCGGGTCATCTCTTGGCAGCCTATGATGCCCTTGTCCGGGGTGTCAATCCTGCAACCCCATCAAAAACTCGCACTGTTCTTCAACGGGAAATTCACGGCAACATAGGTTGCAACGCGCCGCGCCGAGCGCTATGCTGAAAGCGTCTTCTATGCGACTCCTCCTTCCGCTGTACCATCAATTCTACATAAGGTGCTCTGATGAAAATCACCTACAGCCACATAGAGCCGGAATTACGCGAAACAATCGAACGTGAAACCGAACATTACGTGGCGAAACTGAATAGACTCTTGAAACGGTATCCTGCGGATTCCGTTCTGCTCCACGAATCGCTTGAAAAAAATCCGCATCAGCACGAATTTAGCTTCTCTCTCAACCTGACTCTTCCCACCGGAACCTTGCACGCAACTGGTGTGGGACCTGATTCCGACGTTCGTGCCAGCGCCAAAGCGGCCTTTGCCGAAATTGAACGGCAAGTGAAGAAACATCAGGAAAAGCTCCGCAAAGATTATCTTTGGAAACGCAAGCGTCCGCGCGCAACAATCGCAACGCCGCGAGAAGTTCCCTCTGCAGATTGAGTCGCGAATATGTTTGACCACGGTAGCATCCCGGCCGATTCGTTTCAGCGACGAAACTAGAGGGTTAGTTCATGTCGTCGTCTTCACCCGAGATCTCTTCAGCAGGCGCGGACGCTTGAGCTCCGATCACAATTGTTGGAAGCCCAGTTTGCTTCAGTGGGCCATTCACTTCAGGAAGTTCTTTAGTCGTTAGAGCTTTCCATTTCGCCATCACAGCAGCGAGATCTGTCTGAGCTAAGCTAAATGCCTTCATGGCGTCTTCCGTAGGCGCTGCGTCACCGTCATTTATCGCGGAAAAGATTTTTGCAAGTTTGCTGCTCAGAGATTCTAAATCTGCACGCTCCGCTGCTGGTTTTGACGGAACCATTCCGAAATGAGCCGGCGGAGCTCCAGCGACATCTTCCGCTTTCGCGATGAGGGCATCCAGCGCCGAGGCCAGCGAAGCATTATCGTGAACTTGCAAGCGAAGTTTACGCGCTTGCGAGAGAAGGTGATTTACAGCACGTTGCGCTTCGCTGATTTCAGCTTGCCGGCGCGATACTTCTGTCGCGGTGTCAAACTGCTTCTGCAGTTCTGAAGCGGAAGTCTGTATGCGCGGGTCCATCTTTACTGTCAGCGGCTGGGAGTAGCTTTGGCCGCCCACCGTGAGTTTCACGGTGTAAGTCCCGGGTAGCGCCGTTACTCCACGAGGCGCGACGACAAATTCGTCGCCCACCAGGTGAGTGCTTCCTGGAACCGCCGTGTAATGAAGATCCCAAATCCAGCGGTGCATCCCGGCATCAGCCGATAGGGCCTGCGGCGTTGGCCTCCAGAACGTCGGGAAATCAAGTGTTTCGGGTTTCACGGGCGGCGCTTTGTCCTCGCTCGAATATCGGCGAACGAGTTGGCCTTTGGCATCGAGAATCTCAATTAGCACCGGAGCATTCGCGGGCGATTTTAAATAATAATCAATCGTTACGCCAGCAGGCGGATTCTCGGCTAGCGCTTCATCCCGAGGCATGGGCGACCCGTAGTCCGTTCCCGGGTGCATGCGAATAGCATCGGCAGGCTGGAACAAATACGCTTCCGACTGCGCCACTTTGTCGGTGATTTGCCGCAGTGACGTGATGTCGTCCAAAATCCAAAATCCGCGGCCATGTGTCGCAACAATCAAATCATCGTCGTGAATCGCCAGGTCGCGCATCGAAACGGGCGGCAAATTCAGTTGCAGCGATTGCCAATCATCGCCATCGTTGAATGAAACAAACACGCCAAGTTCCGTTCCAGCAAAGAGCAAACCTTTGCGCTTCGGGTCTTCCTTCACGGTCTGCATATACACGCCCGAGGGTAACCCCTTCATAATACGCTGCCAGGTTTTGCCGCCGTCGCGTGTGCGATAAATATACGGGTCGTTATCTTCCAGCCGATGACGATCGACGGCTGCGTACGCTTCGTCCGCGTCAAAGTGTGACGCTTGCATCATTACGATCTTGCTCCAGGCTGTGAGCTCGTGCGGCGTCATGTTCTCCCAAGTCTTGCCGCCATCAACTGTCTTCTGAATGTAGCCGTCGTCCGTGCCGATCCAGAGCAAATCAGCGTGCGCGGCAATCGGCGAAGGGGCAATCGTATAAATCACGCCGCGCCGCTTGTCAGAAGGCGCATCCGCCGCCGCAGCATCATTCAAATTGGACGGTACTCCCGGATCTTCGCGCGTTAAATCTGGACTAATCTGATCCCAACTGTTTCCGCCGTCCAACGTCCTGAACAAAAACTGGTCGCTGAAATAGAGCGCGTGCGGGTCAGCTTCAGAAAAAACCAGGGGGAGAGTCCAGGTTCTTCGGAACGGTCCTTTCCGGCTCAACTCAGGCGAAACATTGCGCAGTTCGCCGGTAATCACATTACATTTCGTCACGTTATCGCCGAAGAGTATCGCAGGACGTAGCGGATCCGGCGCAGTGTAACCGGCTTCGTCCCCCGCGCAGATCCCGGTCCAATCATGCATTGAAATTTCGGTGTGCCCGCTGCGGTCCGGAACACCTACAGCCCCGCTGTCCTGTTGCGCACCCGTAGCCCAGTAGGGGAAACGATAATCCCCAGCCACATGATAAAGCTGCGCAGTCGGCTGGTTGTACCAGGAACTCCACGTTGCCGCGCCATCTTCGGTGACGATGGTGCCTTGGTCGCTGGCAAGTACCATCCGCTTCGGATCGTCCGGGTAAATCCACAACTGATGATAATCATCTCCGCCCGGTGCGCCTCGAATCGACGTCCAGGTTTTTCCGCCATCCGTCGAACGATACAGTGAGGTGTTAGAAACGTACACTGTTTCGGAATCTCTCGGATCCACGACCACATGGCAGAAATACCAGCCGCGTCCCCAAACTCGGTGATCGCCCGAAGTTTTGTGCCAGGAAGCTCCCGCATCGTCCGAGCGATAAAGACCGCCTTCTTTGGCGTCAACGATGGCGAAAACCAAATTTGAATTTGAGGGGGCGACAGCGATTCCAATCCGTCCTACTCGTTCGCTTGGCAGTCCCGCGGTAAGTTGTTGCCAGGTCTCCCCACCGTCTGTTGATTTGAAAATTCCACTCCCCGGACCATACGACGGCGGATAAATGCTCCACGGTGGACGTCGCGTATTCCAGAGCGCCGCATAAATCGTGCGCGAGTTTTGCGGATCGAACGCCAGATCAATCGCGCCGACATCCTCGTTCTTGAACAACACTTTTTTCCAAGACGCGCCGCCGTCGTTCGACCGATACACTCCCCGCTCCGGATTGGCGCCGTAGGCGTGCCCAAGTGCCGCGACAAAGACAACATCCGCATTTCGCGGATCGACCAGGATGCGGCCAATCTGGCGCGTGTTATCAAGCCCAACGTGTGTCCACGTCTTCCCAGCGTCCGTTGACTTGTATACGCCGTTGCCAAACGAGATCTGCGAGCGCATGTCCGACTCGCCCGTCCCCACGTAAAGCACACTCGTGTTCGACGGAGCCACCGCGATGGCCCCAATCGAGGGCACCGGCTGTGAGTCGAAAATCGGCGTCCACGTTCGCCCCGAATTCTCAGATTTCCAAACTCCGCCGCCAACAGAACCAAAATAAAAAGTGTTCGGTTGCCCCGGCACGCCGGTAACACCATTCGACCGCCCGCCGCGGAATGGGCCAATCATCCGCCAGTGCAGCCCGGAATAAAGACTGGCCGAAAACCGCTGCGCCGGCGTATTTTGCGTTTGCTGAAAAGCCAAGACAGACAGTGCCAGCCCAAACAACAGACGCACAACCACTCGCGACGACTGGTACATGAAGTGATTTTCTCCCCACGAATTTCAATTTAGAGGCAGGATGAGCATACAACACGAACCCAAGTCAAAGAAATTCTCGCTCGGAGAAATGATCCAGCCGACCTCTGATTTCGCCCCACTCTCGACTGGGTGCTCCGAACTGGCGGTACTGGCGCCCCGCTGCGTACGTTTCCGGCAACTCTTGCATTGAAGCCCAGGTATCCGCTAGTCCTTGCGCCAACGCGTTTACCGCGCATGGTGACACTGAGCAAACGGCGGTTTCATCGACCGTCGTTCAAGTATTCTGTAAACTAAACACTTTAGGGGCGTAGCTCAGTGGTAGAGCAGCGGCCTTTTAATCTGTATCCTGGAAATTCCTAAATTCCGCAAAATCACTAAACCTCTGATTCTAAAGTGTTGTACGCTATCTTTCACTTCCGTTCACTTGGGCTGTTTTCGGGGTTCTCTAATAAGTTCGGGACAGAAAGGGACGATTTGCACCATTTTGGTGCACATGTTTTCGATCTGCAAATCGCCGCCCTTGAAGGATAGTGAGTCGCTACATGTGCTACACTCCGTTTTCCCCGGGGAGTTTTAATTGCGGTAATTTACTGCACCGTACAGGTATAGTTCAGTTTATATGGGTTCTTAGGCATAAACTGGGAGAGGTGGAGCGCATGGCGGAACATGGCAACAACGAAATCGAAAAAGAGATTGTAGCTACCGTATGAAAAAAGAATTTATAGGCTATTACACTCCCTCCGAAAGCGAATTTCAAGATTTATGGACCGAGGGCCGAATCGTAGTCGACGCAAATGTTCTTTTGGCCGTTTATGGTGTCTCCCCTTCTACGCGCGATACGCTCTCAGCTCTGTTAAAGAAAGTTAAAGAACGACTTTGGATCCCCAATCATTTTGCACTTGAATACCGGCGAAATAGGCTTGGGAAAATCCTGGAGCAAGTTAAACATTACGAAGATGTTCGTAGAAATCTCCAGGCGATACTTGAATTCACCGCCCACGCACCGTCTGCTGGCGTCTCGCCCGTTAGGACACAACCCGTGGCGGGAGCTTTGCCGTGCACGTAAAGACAAACCGAGATCGCATTATCGCTTGAGCTAGCGTTGCTCTGCACCCACATGTCGGCTTCTATCGTGCACGTTCCCGACGTGCCCGGGCAAGCCATGGTAAGCTGCGGGTCAATCGGCGAAGTAGCCTCGGCGGCAACAACGGCGCCATAAAAGCCTTGATTGATATAGGTACCTTCGAGTACGTGCTTGGTGGCGAGCGCTTCCGGGTCTTGTGGGATCTGTACGTCGAGCGTGGGAAGCGGGATGGGGACTAGGCCTCTGCGCGATCCGCTTTCCTGCGCTGCGCCGTAGCGGTAAACACCGAACAATCCAACTGCGAATGCCAGCAGCAAGGTTGCCTTCGGCAGATGGCCCGTTTTTCAGCTCAGGCCATTCAACCGAAATCTTCGGTTACATAAACGGAATTGCCGTGGTTGTCGGCCTCAACCAGGAGAATAACTTCAGTTCGCGCGTGCTTTTCGTCCGGATCCGAGTCCTGGAGCGACCGATACAGGTGAACGCTGAATCGTCCTTCCGCAAGCCAAACCTCGGTCAGAAAATGCAGGTGTTCGCGGCGGTCGAAAATCAGTTTCCACCGGAAATGTCCGCGGCCCGCGAGTTGACTGACATTTACCGGAAGTCTAATAAGGCGGCAGGGTGGCGAGAAATTTATTGGGATTCAGGTATGTCGGTTAAGAATTAGCTATTTGCGTGCCGCTCATCCCAAGGAGGAGAGGTGTCTTTCTAGCAAAAGGATGAACGCTCGCGACACCAAGTCCTGGTAAACGAACAAACCCGACAAGTGCAGTACTAGACCGGAACTTGATTGCATAACGATGCCGGCAATCCGACTTGAACGAAGCCGCTTGCGCGCCAGACGCTGCGCGTGCTAGTCTCTGAAAACCGTGCTGTAGCATGACGTCTTGAATCGCCATTTTCATTTTCGGCTGGTTTTGGCAACTGGTGTAACGTCTGTGGGTTACAGGCAAGAATCGATTCAATTCCCATGCCCCGCATCTGCCCCAAACACAAGCGGCTTCCTTCAAGTCGCTCTATCGAAAGGGCGCAACCGCGCCATGCTCGTGTATCCCTCTTGCCGCTTCGCGCTTTCGATACAGCACTAGGACTTATCAGGTGTTAGCCTCGAGCATTGCTCCAAAGATACCTTTCCAGCGCAAGCTTGTATACTTTCGGATTGCAGGACGCCGTTTATTCCTCTCGAAGGGCCGTCATCGGCTCGACTGCGGCAGCGCGCCGCGCGGGAATGAGGCCGGCAACACTTCCGACAAGCAGCAACAAAAGGACGACGGCGGAATAGGTCCACGCATCCGCCGGCTTCACTTGATATAGGAAGGATTTCACCAAATCTCCCGCGAACACTGCGGCCACAATGCCAATCGCCAAGCCCGCGCCGACAAAAAGCAAGCCTTGCCGCAACACAAGGCCCAAAATCCCGGCAGGAGTGGCGCCCAGCGCGAGCCGTATGCCGAATTCGCGGCGGCGGTAGCTCACCAGTTGCGCGAGAACGCCGTACAAGCCTGCAATTACCATCAACACTGCCAATCCGGCGAAGACACCGACGAGGTAAAGTCCCAATCGCGAGCTGAAATTGCTCTGGTCCACGGCCTGCTGCATGGTCTGGAAATTATCAAGGGCATAGTCCGGAGCGAGGTCGTGAAAAACCGAGCGCATAGAAGGTGCCACGGCCACTTCGCCGCGAGTCTTCACGACGAAATTCACGACTGTCTTTATCAGAGCCTGGTAGAAAAGCGAAGTGCTCGGGATTTGCCGGTAAGGAACCATGAGAAAAGGTTGAGGAGGTTGAGATGAGCTGGTATCTACTTGGTCGCCAAGAACGCCGACAATCGTGTAGGGTTGGATCATTCCGGTGTCTTTGCCGCCCAGATCAAGCTGCAGTCCCAAAGGATCTTTTCCGGGGAAATACTTTCGCGCTAGCGTTTCGTTAATGGCGATGACGTAGGGAGAATTTTCGGTGTCGTCGTCGCGGATCATGCGGCCACGAATTACAGGGGTTCGCATTGCTCGCGCGTATCCGCCGCTCACTGCGGTAATTCGCGCGTTTCCGTCTTCCCCGATGTGCTGCGGCCGTCCTACGATATTGAAGCTGGTGTGCATATCAATTCCCGAAAACGGCGGGGCGGTATCTAAGGCAGCGTCTTCTACACCAGGGGCGTTTCGCATTCGATCCAACACCGGTTGATAAACAAGTGTGGCAACCGAAGTGGTAGGGTGCGCTGCGTCAGAGGAAACCGTCATGTTCGCGAATCCGGAAGCGTCCGCGGGCATGGCCGTGAAGGTGGTGACGCGCGTGACATCGAATCCCAATTGCACATGTTCGAGATTCCAAAGGGTGTGAAACAAAAGACCGGTGGCAACCAACAGCAGTGCCGAAAGAGCCACTTCGCCCGCGACTACTATGCCGCTCAAGCGGCGCCGCACTGACCGCGCTCCGACACCACGGAATGCGCCAGCTAATACACGCTGAGGATCGGACCGCGAGACGAGCAACGCAGGTAAGAATGCTGAAAGCACCGTCGTAAAGGTCGCAATTGCCGCCAGGACGAGCACAACGGTCCAGCGGAGTCCGATATTTTCAGCGCGAGGAATGGTATCTGGAGGCAACTTGTGAACTAATTCGATCGCTAAATCCGCAAGCGCAAATCCCAAGGCGCAACCGACCGCACTGAGTAAACCCCCTTCGGCGATTAACTGCCGGACCAATCGCCACTGTCCCGCGCCAAGAGCGGCGCGCACGGCAAACTCCTGCTGTCGGGCGAGGCAGCGGGCAATCAGCAGATTAGCCACATTCGCGCAAGCAATCAGCAACACCAGTCCGACGGCTACCACCAGCGCAATAAAGACCGGAGCAGCCGGGCCGGTAAGTGATTCCTGATAAGGGATGGCTTGAAATGAAAGATCCTTCGAGGCCTTCGGATCGAGCTCGTGGATCCGCTGTACGATCGCGCTCAATTCGGCTCGGGCCTGGGGCATGGTCACTCCGGGTTTGAGCTGGCCGATGATGGAGAAGAAGCTTTCCCCGCGCGCAGTCTGCATCTCGTCCGTCGGCTGCAAGGGGAGCCACAATCCCTTTTGCATATCCTGGCCCACGGACTCAGGAAATCGAAAATCCCGCGGCATCACGCCGACGACAGCTCGCGCTTGTCCATTCACCACTATCGTGCGATTCAATATTTCAGGATCGGAATTGAAAACGTTTCGCCACAAACCTTCAGAGATCAGAGCCGTCTTGGGAGCGCCGGAATGTCCTTCCTCTTCCGTAAACGTGCGGCCCAGCAGCGGGTGAGCGCCGAGCATCCTGAATACATTGGGCGTGACACCAGGAGTTACTACGGTCACCGAGCCATCTTTGCCACGCACAACGCCAACATCTTCCGCATAGCAGCCCACCGCATCCATATTTCGCGTTTGGTCGCGAATGTCGCGATAGTTCAGCCATGACGTATTGGCCATGCCATTGCCATTTGGTGGGCCTATGCGAATCAAGCGGTCCGGGTGGGCATACGGCAAGGGACGGATCAGCACACTCTCAACGACGGTAAACATTGCTGTGTTTGCGCCGATGCCGAAGGCAAGCGTCAGTACAGCAAGTGCAGTGAATCCCGGAGACTTCCGCAGCATGCGCAGGCCAAATTTGAGGTCCTGCCAGAAATCGGGCACGCAACGCCTCCTTTTCTTTTGTGAGAGACCAGGAGCAAGAACAGTTCCACAACCAGCTCGTTTTAATGTTCTGAAGGCAAAGAACTTAGGGTGGAAGCTGCAGCAATCGGTGTTCGTTTGCGTATCCAATGTCGCGCAATCGGACACCGTCACTCGAACATCCACGAACTCGGGCGTCCGATTGACGCGCTAAAGTGAAGTTCTACTTAAAATGTCCGGTTATCCGACTAATCGACTTAGCCCCGCTGTGGATGGGCATCGGACCCAGGCTAAGTCTGCTGTACGTCCAAGTGGAATTTGCGGGGAGAAATGCAAATACGCTACAAGGGGGAAACCATACGGCGCATTGAGCTATACGTTCGGCGCTGGATGCGGTGGCTGGTCAGTGGTGTCACCGTGAGCGATACGTTTAAGCGGCCTGTGCTAGACCCTGAGCTTTACGCTTTCGCATCGTCATCACTACCCCTAACGACCCTAATCCGATTAGCCAGAGGCTGATTGTGCTGGTTTCGGGAGTGGGGACCACGGTTGCTGTTGCGAAATAGAACGGGTATGTATTAGAGATTGTTTCGGTGTTGGCCGATGTCCAGTTAGTGAGGTCCCAGACATCGGGGTTGTAGCTCACCAAAAGATAATCGTAGTTGTCGACAATAGTATTCCCACCCACCTCAGTCTCCAAACCGTAAGCAAAAGTCGGAGTCTGTCCCCCAACATTGGGGTCCCCTAAAGCGAGATACACAGCGGATGCGAGTTCATCAGCAAGAGTGGCGTTGCCCCACCACGGTTGACCTTCGAGTACCAGCGATGCGCTCGCGAATGTTTCGAGCGGTGAGGTTGTGACATCGTACTTCGTACCGCCTACTGACACTATGTCACCGGCATAGGCGGGCTTTACGGCCCCACCCAACGCAAACGCCCCTGCCAAGGTCAAGCCGCATAGCAATTTGTTCATCTTCATCTATCCCCTCCTCCGAAAGTCGCTGTTGGCAGCCGGGAGTTGCGCATTCCCCCACGTTCAGCGAATGCAGAAACGGACCATTAGCTCCAGGATTGGCAGGATTTCAGGAACCGATGCCCTGCCTCAAGTGAGGAATCTAGCGTTTGTGAGCACGCTCAGCACCAATATCGCCCACTGAAACTATAGGACTTCTGCTCCACCACTGTGCAACTATTTGCAGCTTTTGTGCCCCGCTCGGCCCGAATTTCCTGCTGACGCCGGGCGAGCATCGTAATAGCTCTCCACCTACGCGGTCAACTCCTGAGAAACGCGCAAACCGTCCATGTGGAATTCGGACGATTTGACTTTTCCGATTGAGCTCTAACGTGACTCGAGCCCGAGGTGCCAAGCGTCGGGCGACTTTAGCCGAATTCGCCTCGCACCGGGTAGTCCACAATGATCACCCGGCCGTCAGTCAGTGCCTTAACTGAGTGGGGAACGTCTCTCGGTACAATCGCCACCATACCCGGTCGGGCGACCTCGATGACGCCGTCGATGGTTATCTCCAGCTCGCCCTCAACTACTTCGTATACTTCCTCCTGGGGATGGAAGTGCTCATGAATGGACGAGCCCCGTACAAAATCGTAATGCGCGAATGTCATGCTTGGTGAGTGGAAGTAGCGTCCATGCCAACCGGGCAAACGCTCAATGACGCGAAGACTACTGGTGTCGACAAACGGCATAGAGCACGCCTCCTTAGTGGAATCCTAGCACCGACTAACGGTTCTTGACGAGTGGTCGGCAAACCGGGAGGAACGGCCTAAGTCCTTCCATGAGAAGGCCGGTGAGTGTCAAGCCATTTTTTTCATTTTTCTTTCTTTTCTTTTTTCTTCTTCATTTCTTCTTTTTCCAGATTGTTCCCTTGAGCCAAGCCGCCTCTGTCGCCACCCTTCCATCCGCACTCTTGGTTGAGCGATGATCGCTCGGTGCAAGTTGGGTGTACTCGATTTAGTAGGTGCTGCTACCTGATTAGCGACCTCGGTTCCTCCTTTCGAGGAAACTGGGCCAGGAGTTAGTCGCAGTCACCTGATCTCGGCGGTCGAGCTCGGCTGTTTGGATACCATCTTTCTTCTTTTCTTCTTTCCTTGCTCCTTTTTCTTTTTTCCTGCCTTTCCCAGTTTTCCCCAGAGAAATTTCGCGCCAGGATGGCCTAGGAACGACGATCGCCAACTCCCTCGACCCCTAGCATCCCCGGTTTTGTGGAGAGCTCTTCCCTCTAGGCCACCGCACGCATCTCTTGGTGGCTATTGTGCAGTGGTTCGTACACCTCTCCAGTCACCCACAACCGATGCAGCAGTACCACTAGCTTTCTCGCCACCGCAACCACGTCTCGCTTCTTTGCATTTTTCCCTCCGCGCGCCCCAAGTTTTAGCCCCCAACGCCGTAGATCACTGTCTACTCCAAAAGGTCCCAGGATGTAGTGCGCCCCCTGCACCAGCATGGTCCTCAAATACCGGTCTCCTTCTTTACTCCTCAGAAACTCCGGGGGTTTAGGCTGCGGGAGCTTCAACAACGCGAAATCCCAGCTTGGCGGCTTTCCACTTGAGCTGGGTGATCTGTAGCTTGCGGTGTTGGGCGTCGTAGAATTGTGCTCCCTGGTCCACGTACTTCATCCCGTAACGCAGCATGCGGTAGACCAAGCGCGCCAGCTTGGCGGCCATGGCCTTGATCGCAATGGGAGAGCCCAGCTTGGTTCGCAGTCGACGAAACTGCGCTCCCAGATAGGTATTGCTTAGCCGTAAGCTGGTGGCCGCCATCTTCAAAGCGATACTGGCCCGATTGTTCGTCGGCAGCCGACCTTTGCCAATGATCTTGTTGCCGCTGATGCGATTGTCCGGACACAACCGTAGCCAGGAAACGAAATGGCCCTCGTCCGCCCATTTGCTCATATCCCATCCCGCTTCGCTGAGGATGGTCGTCGCGGTCATCACATCGATGCCGTCAATCTTGGTCAGGTCCGTACCGCTCATGCGAAACAACTCTGCGCGCAAGTCGAACTGCGGTGCACTCCCTTTCTTCTTCTTGAGCCTCCCTTTGCGCTTCTCTTCTGGCAGAGGGGTACCTTTGCTCCGGTCTTCTCGTTGCTGGAGATACTGATCGAGCTGCCGATCGCATGCGGCCATCTGCTCTTGGGCAAAACTCGTAACCCTGCTGGTCCTGCTTCAGCACGAACAGCAGGTCTTCTTGCCAGTTGCCCTCCAGATACCGCGCGATCTGTTCCTCGCTCGCCCGCACCCGAGGATCCCGAAGCTCAGCCAGCTTATGAGGATCGCGTTGGCCCGCCAGAATGGCCTTGATGATGGCCTGTCCGGTCACTCCGCTGATATCGCTCAATACGTTCGCCAACTGGATATTCATCTGTGTGAGCACCTTCTGCATCCGTTGGATGTGCGAGGCTGCGGCCTGTACCAGATCGTTGCGCTGCCGCCAGTATGTCCGCATGGTGCGGATCTCCTGCGACGGCCGGAACGAATTGCGCAATAGCCCGTAGGTGTGTAGCTTCATCAGCCACTGACTTTCCTGCACGTCGCTTTTGCGTCCCGGCAGATTCTTCGTGTCCCGAGCATTCACCAGGTACACTTCCAGACCAACTTGTTCGAGAATGTCGTATACGGCAATCCAATAGACGCCAGTGGATTGCATCGCCACGGTCCGAATCCCGCATTGCTTCAGCCAATGGGCCATCGCTTTCAATTCAACGGTAGTGCACCCGAATCGTCGTACCGGTTGGCTATCGTGCGTCGGCGGTACAGCTACGTAGTGGAATTCGTTGCCGATATCGATGCCAGCGGCATCGGGATGCACAACCTCTAAGCTGAGGTCTTGGCTCTGGATCTTCCGCATCATCTCCCGACGTTGCTTGCGGTTCATCTCATTCCAATGTCCGCGCGTCGAATGGTCAGTAGCTTTCTGGGCTTTCTCCGGTGGTCTGGATTTCATGCTAACCTCTCCACGTTGAATTCAACGTGGCCCGGCCCGGTCGGCGAAACCTACGCAATCTCCTCATCGGGGTCGGGCCGCTATCCTTTTCAGGACAACGCCCGCCACCATCCACACAATCGCCAAGACCGGAGCCATGCTGATATTCGGGCAGGAACGCTCCAAGGAAAAAACGGCCTTAGCTGTCGAGCCATGTTGTGTCCCGGATTGTAGCTCCGCCACGCCATGGTCATCGAGCTCTCTGACGGAGTTTCAGACTCATACAACCACCCCGCAGGGGTGGCCGCTGCTGATATGCATCTGCGGCTGGCTCTCACCGGAATTCCTGCGCCCAGGGCGCAACCCCAGAAAACAGCCGACGTCGCGACTCTTCGGGAACCGATGCGGATCTTCCAAGGTCAGCACATAGGTCAGCGCGATCTGCGTTCCTACCCCCTTCACCTGTTTGAGCAGTTCGACGTGCGGGTAGCTCTCCTGGGCGATTTTCTCCATCCGTACTTCGTATTCCTGGATGCGCTCGTTCAACGATTCGACTTCTTGGAGCAGCGGCTCCAGCACCTCGCGCAACTCCGCTTTCAATCCCGCGGCCAGCTCCCGGTTCACCTGCTGCGTGCCACACTTGGGCAGCCGCTGCCCATAGGACTTCACTAACCCTCGCGCCGCGTTCACCAGGGCGGTTCGTGCACGCACCAATTCCGCCCGGGCCCGAATCACCGTCAGGTGGATTTGCGCTTGGGCGCTGCGATGCCGCACCGGCCCCCACAGCTCGGGATCGATGCGGGCCAGCCGTGCCAGTGTCCGCGCATCGTGTCGATCATCTTTGCGCTTGCTCTTGCTGATCAATTGCACCTTTTGCGCGTGCGCCACGAGCACCTGGTGTCCCAGCTCCTTCAACAGCCGGCTTACCCACGGGGAATGTGTTCCGGTCTCCAGGGCAATAAGACCCCGCGGTATCTTCTCAAATATCTGTTTCATCGCTTCCGGTGTCGTCGCCACTTTCTGTTCCAGAAGGATTTCGCCCGCTTCATCCAAAACGCAGTAGCACGACCAACGATCTCCCAGATCCAGACCGATCGTGAGCTTGTGTCCTTTGAAAATCATGTTTCCCTTTACCCCAACAGTGCTAGTCTTTTTCATAGCCGGTCTCCTTTTCTCGTGCGCTTCGAGCGCGCCGATCATTGGGAGCGTATCGCATCCCGCTGGAGACCGGCCTTCTCATCCCATCTGGTAAACGCATTATAAAAGGGCGCCCGCTTGAAGTCGATTTTGATTGTTTGTATCAACGTCTACAACAAGGAGCACCCTTATGAATGACGCACTTACCGGACGTAGTCAGAGTCAGATGTGACGCGTTTTGCATACTCGTCTAGAGAGTTTGCCATTAGGCAGACGGGATAGAATCCACGCACCTTTCGCGTGCGCCGCATTCTCGCGAGATAAGAGCGGGGCTTATCTATTTCGGTGCCGGAGCCGGGTTGACCCACTTCACGCCAAGCTGGTCGTACATGAACTCAAAAGTATAAGTTCCCATAGCGATCCGCTGTTCTTCCGGAGAACCGATGCCTCCGTGTCCAGCGTTGGAAAAGCTGATTAGCAGCACAGGACGTCCTGAGGTGGTCGCTTCCTGCAGCCGTGCGATCATCTTACGCGAATGCCAGGGGTCAACCCGCGGGTCATTCTCTCCAACGACGAACAAGATGCTGGGATATTTCACGCCATCTTGTACGTGGTGATATGGCGAGTAGCCGTACAGGGCCCTGAACTGTTCAAGATTTTTCACGGAACCGAATTCTGGAGGCCAGAACTGCCCGTTTTCAGTCGTCTCTGTGCGTAGCATGTCGTAGACACCGGCATCTGAGACCACAGCTCGGAACAGTTCAGGGCGCTGAGTTAGCACGGCACCCATCAGCAAACCGCCGTTGCTGCCGCCTTGAATGCCCAGCTTGGAAGGACTAGTGTACCTTGCTTTGATCAGGTACTCCGCACAGGCAATGAAGTCGTCAAAAACATTCTGCTTGTGGATTCCACTACCGCCCTTGTGCCATTCCTCACCGAATTCGCCACCGCCTCGCAGGTTCGTGATCGCGAACACACCGCCAGCGTCGAGCCAGGTATGGAGCCCGGGGGCAAAAAATGGCGTTAGGCTAACATTAAAGCCTCCGTACCCTGTGAGGATGGTCGGATTTTGTCCATCTAACTTAGCCCCTTTTCGCCGAATGATATTCACTGGGACTTTTGTTCCGTCTTTCGAGATACCAAATTCTCGAACTGTTTCAACATCTGCGAAGCTTACGGGCGAACTCTCCCGCAGCGCTGTAACGATGGTTTTCTTCGTGCCCGGGTCAAAATAAAACCATGCCTGCGGATCCACATAACTTTGGTTGCCGAAAAGGATCCTGTCATTTTCAAGAGCCACGATTTGCGTGATTACCGAGACAGGTTCCGACGGAACCGTTCCCAAGTCTTTCCCGCTGTGATCGAAGATATGGATTTCGCTGGGTCCGCCCACCAATTCGGTTACGTAAAGCAGGTTTGCTGTGGGAACAAAACTCGGCTGCTGCCCGGTGAGCGAAGACTGGAAATCTTGAATCACTCCCGAACTTTCCGAGATGATAGTTTTTGCATTCTTCAAGTCGGGTGTGTCCAGCGGCAGACGCAGGATCTTGCCGTGGGGTGCATGATCGCGGGAAAGCATGTATAGGGCGTCGCCGCCGAATGCAACCGCACTGATCTCGTCAGAGAATTGAGTTATCTGTTTCCATCGCCCGGCAGGATCTCGCAGGAAGTGCTCGAACTGACCTCCATCCCCATTTCCAACTTCCGCAAGGAGGTACGTGCCATTCTTGTTTTCGGTGAGTGAGATCTCCGCAATTCGCGGCAAATCCTTGCCCATCTCGTAAGTGTCCTGAGTTTGAGGCGTGCCCAACTTGTGAAAATATACCTGCTCGTAGAAGTTCATGTCTGCCGGCGGGCGCTCGCCTTCATGAGGGTACCGCGTGTAGTAGAGTCCAGTGCCATCGGCGTTCCAGGTTACGCTGCCGCCACCGTTACCGGTTACCCCTGCCAGAGCGTCCGGCAGGGCATGTCCGGCTGCGACCTCGAAGACTCGGATAGTTCCCGATTCTGTACCACCGGCTGCCAGGGATACGGCGATCTTGCTCCCGTCTAACGAGGGAGCAGAGAATTGAATGGCCGTAGAGTGTGTAGGATCTACTTCGCTCGGATCTAAGATGACTCGTTTTGAAGCAGGATCATCCGCTGATTGCAGGGTCACGATCATGTCTTGCTGCTTGCCAGGCTGTGAGTTCATAGCAAAAACCATTCCGTACCGCGTTTCCAGGTTGTAGTAACTGGGTGATCGCTCGTTTTCGAGTTTTTTAATGAATTCGTATATGGCGGCGTGCAAAGGAAGAGGGTCCAAAATCGCGCGGGCATGTCTGTCTTGCGAAGCTGTCCAAGCGGTTACCTGCGGACTCTTGTTATCCTCCAACCATCGGTAGTCATCAGTGACCTTCACGCCATGATATTCGTCTACCACCGGCTGCTTTGGAGTCGCTGGCAATGGAGGAACTTCATTTTTTTGCAATGCAATCACAAGCGAGGAAAAAAGAACAACGCTTACCAGCGTCCTATAAAAGCTCATGGTAATACCTCCGTGACATATTTACGTTCGAAGGACTATATGATCGTCAATCAAAGCCTTGGGCGGAAGCCGCAGTGACCGTCACGAGGGTCATGGGTCTTACAGTTGACCGATCCGATCAAAGAGCAACGCCACTCGCAATCACTAACATGTGCGGGTCTTTTTATGCCAGCCTAAAGGTTCTGCTCGCCCGCACGTCAATTCGAGGCGGAAGGAACTTAGCGCCTGATAAGCATTGCCAGCTCAACCGGTCGATGCAACACCATCCAATACATTGATTCGACAATCCTTCCCCGGGAGAAGCGATCTGTTTGGCTGTACTCGGTCAAAACCTAGCCAGGGCAGTGTTCCGGCGATCTATCTTAGCGAGCGATTTTAGCCTTTGTTTTTAATGCAAACTGGGTTCGACCCGAGTGTTGCGTCGACCCATTGAGACCACCATTATAAAAGGGCGCCCGCTTGAAGTAGATTTTGATTGCTTGTATCAACGTCTACAACAAGGAGCGCCCTCATGAATGACGCCAAGTATATTGGGATGGATGTACATCAGGCAACGATCTCCGTGGCCGTTCGGGATTCACGCGGGAATCTGGTGATGGAAGCCATTCTGGAAACGAAAGCGGAGACGATTCTTCAGTTTATTCGCGGCCTGCGCGGCAGTTTGTACGTGACCTTTGAAGAAGGAACCTGGGCCGCCTGGTTGTACGATCTGCTCCAGCCGCACGTCACCCGTGCGAAACGAAAAACGACGAAGCCCGTATCGTTCCGGTTATTCCCGAACTGCAGGCGCTGCTACGTGAGCAGTTCGCCGGGCGCGAGCCGGGCTGCCCGTGGGTTTGTTTCCGTTTGGACTCCAAGGGCCGCGCTGCTAAGATTGGAAGCTTCACAAAGGCTTGGCGTTCCGCCTGTGTCGCGGCCGGGCTCGGCGAGATGGTTCCAGCGGTTGACGCGGAAGGATCGCCGGTTTATGCCAAGCAGCGTGTCGATCGGAAGCGCTCGAAGCGAAAGGCTAAGATGATTTTTCAGGGCACAATTTTTCACGACTTGCGCCGAACCGGCGTTCGCAATCTCGTTCGGGCTGGCGTGTCAGAGCGTGTCGCAATGGCAATCTCTGGCCATAAAACCAGGAGCACTTTTGAGCGATACAACATCACGTCGGCGAATGATAATTCCGACGCTGGAAAGAAGCTGGCGAACTTTCACGACGAAAGGAAGAGGGACAATTCAGGGACAATTAGCATCGATGTTATGCAATAGGTTCCGTTAACTAATTGAGTATAAATGAAATAGGGGCGTAGCTCAGTGGTAGAGCAGCGGCCTTTTAAGCCGAAGGTCGTGGGTTCGATCCCCACCGC